>JBGAGU010000004.1:0-427904 GCA_044226505.1 Opitutaceae bacterium | reverse complement strand
CGGGGTGGGGGGCGGGTGGAGGGGCGGAGGAACGTTGCCGGGCGGGCCAGCGGAGGTCACGGCGAGATTTGCGCGGGGGCCGCGCGGATCGCCGCGACCCGCGAGGGGCAGTCTGCGGCGGCCGCGGCGTTCAGGCCAGCAGCGGCTTGATCACGTGGCCGTGCACGTCCGTGAGGCGGCGATCGATGCCGTTGTGGCGGAAGGTGAGCCGCGTGTGGTCGAGCCCGAGCAGGTGGAGGAGCGTGGCGTGGATGTCGTAGACGGTGGTCGGGGCCGTGCGGTCGAGGGGCTTGTAGCCCCAGACGTCGCTCTCGCCGTGGGTGACGCCGCCCTTGATGCCGCCGCCGCAGAGCCAGTTCGTGAACACGAACGGATTGTGATCGCGGCCCTTGCCGCCCTGGGACGAGGGCATGCGGCCGAACTCGGTGGTCCACAGGATCAACGTGTCGTCGAGGAGCCCGCGTTGCTTGAGATCCCGGATGAAGGCGGCCGCGCCGCGGGCCATGCCGAGGGCGAGCGGCCCGTGATCGCGCTTCACGTCCTCGTGCGAATCCCAGTTGCGACGGGGGAAGCTGTTGTCGTTGCCGCTCCAGATCTGGACGAAACGCACCCCGCGCTCGAGGAGGCGGCGGGCGGCGAGGCATTTTTGCGAAAAATGAAAGGCCTCCTCCTCGGCGTTGATCTCGGCGGGCCAGGTCCGGGGGCCGCCGTCGAGGCCGTAGAGTTTCAGGACGTGCGCGGGCTCGGCCTTGAGGTTGAGGGCCTCGGGGGCGGCGAGCTGCATCCGCGCGGCGAGCTCGTAGCTGCGGATGCGGGCGTCGAGCCGCTGGTCGCCCGCGCGCGCGGCGGCGTGCTGGCGGTTGAGGTCGGCCATCAGCCGGTGCGCCGCCTTCTCGCCGCCGGGGGTGAGGTAGGTGCCGGAGGCGTGCGGAAACAGGTCGGCGACCGGCGCATCGGTCCCCGGAAAAATGATCGTGCCGCTGTGCTGCGAGGGGAGAAACGCGGCGTCCCAGTTCTTCACGCCGTTGGACGCGAAGCCGCGGTGATCGGGCAGCACGACAAACGTCGGCAGGTTTTCGTTGAGGGAGCCGAGCCCGTAGCTGACCCAGCAGCCGGCGCCCGGAAAACCGGGCAGCTGAAAGCCGGTGGACTGCAGCAGCGTCGCGGCGCTGTGCACGCCGGACTTGCCCACCATGTTGTGGACGAACGCGAGGTCGTCGACGACGCCGCCGAGCGGGGCGACGACCTCGCTGAGCATCTTCCCGGCCTGGCCGTAGGGCTGGAAATCCCAGAGGGGCCGCAGCCACGGCCCGAGGCCGTTTTGAAACGCCTCGACCGGCTCGCCGAAGTCGCTCGGCTGCCCGTGGCGCTTGATCAGCTCGGGCTTGTAGTCGAAGAGGTCGATGTGGCTGGCGGCGCCGGCCATGAAGAACTGCACGACGCGCCTGGCCTTCGCGGGATGGTGCAGCGGCCGCGGCGCCGGGCCCGCGGCGTCGGCGGCGAGCGCGCGATCCTGGCCGAGCATCGCCGCGAGGGCGAGGCCGCCGAGGCCGCCGCCGGATTGCCAGAGGAAGTCGCGGCGCGAAATCGGCCGCGAGGCGGCCGCGCGATGGAAGGGGGAGTCGTGGGCCATCGTCAGTCGACGAACGTGAATTCGTTCAGGTTGAGCAGGAGCCGGCACAGCGCGGGCAGCCCTTCGGCCTCCGCGAACGCGACGAGCGGGCCGAGCGCCGCCGCATCCGGCGCGCGGCCCAGGGCAAGCGCATGGGCGCGCGCAATCTGGGCGGCCAGATCGTCCGGGCGCTCGGCGCGCACGCGCGCGGCGAGATGCCGCGCCTGCGTGAGGATGAAGCCGTTGTTCAGCATCGCCAGCGCCTGGAGCGGCGAGAGGCTCTCGTTGCGCTTGTCGACGCGCATCGACGGATCCGCGCAGTCCATCGACGTCATCCACGGCTGCGTCTGCGAGCGCACGACGAAGCGATAGATCGAGCGGCGCCAGGTCTTCGCATCGTCGGGGTCGGCGAGATCGTAGCGGAAGTGCGGCGAATGCTCCGGCCGCTCGATCACGAAGTCCTGCCAGCCGGGGCCGCCCATCGTGAGGTCGAGCTTGCCGCTGACGGCGAGCACGGCGTCGCGCAGCGCCTCGGCCTCGAGCTTGCGGCGGTTTTGCCGCCAGAGGAGCGTGTTGCCCGAGTCGATCTTCTCCGCGGCCGGGTTCGCGACGACGGCCTGGCGATAGGTCGCGCTCGTGACGATGCGCCGGTGGAGGGATTTCAAGGAGCCGCCGCTGTCGCGGAAATCCGCGGCGAGCCAGTCGAGCAGGTCCGGGTGGGTGGGGCGGCCGCCGTTGCGGCCGAAATCGTTGGGCGTGTCGACGAGCCCGCGGCCGAAATGATACTGCCACACGCGGTTCACGATGCTGCGCCACGTGAGCGGATTTTGCGGATCGGTGAGCCAATGCGCGAGCGCGGCGCGGCGCTCCCCTTCGCCGGCTTCGGGCGGCAGATCGAAACGCGCGGGGGCAAAGGTCAGCGCGGACAACGCGCCGGGGCCGACGGGCTTCCCGGGGGTGGTGACCTGGCCGCGGGCGAGCACATGGATCGGCCGGGGGCGCCCGCCGTCGGCGCCGGTGCCCTTGAAGTTGCTGCTGCCGGTGTGGACGCCGCCCGCGTAGACGAGATCGGGTTTCGGCAGGGACTTCAGGTCATCCGCGATGCGGGCGGAGTCGGCGAGCAGTTGCGTGCGGCGGGCCTGCGTCGCGGCATCCGCGAAGCCGAGCAGCAACGCCTCGCGCGCGCGCTCGAGCTCCTGCTTTTCCTCGGGGGAAAGCACCGCCGGGACCACGCCGTCGGTAAGATTGGCGGCGCCCCAGCGCGGGCCGGACTCGATCGAGTCGAGGGCGGTCACGGGCCGGCCGAGCGCGACGTTTTTCCCCGCGCGATCGGTGACGCGCAGCTCGGCGAGGGCGAACATGTAGTCGTCCTTCCGCGGCGCGAGTTTCGTCACGGTCACGCGCACGTAGCGGCCGACGATGCCGTCGCCGGTGCCGCCGCCGGTCGTGAAGGCGTCGCGGCCGGGGTTGGGGAAATCCGCCATGAAGGTCTGGTCGTAGCGCTGCCAGAGGAGCTTCACGCCGGTCCGGAACTCCGGGTCGTCGCTGGCCTCGACCTTGAAGCGCACGGGAAAGCCGAAGCCGGCGCCGATGCCGTTGAAGTCGTCGTGCGCGGGCACGAGCGTGGCCCGGTTGATCTCGATGGATTCGCCGAGGTCGACCTGGACCCATTTCGTCGCGTCGGGCGTGGGCGACAGCGCGCTGTGGTAGCCGTGGCTGGGACTGGGCTGGCCGGGCTTCGCCGGGTCGATTTGCTGGGGCAGTTCGAGACGGCGGGTGAGCTCGGCGTAGGCCTCGCCGGCGCGCGCGCGCAGCGGGGCCTCGAGCGCGGCGAGCGCCGCGGCCGCCTCGCGTTGCTCGCGGCGGAGATTTTGGAAACGGGCGTTGCGGGCGTCGTCGCGGTAATATTCGCGATCAGTGCGATCGAGCGCGGAGAAGACAGCCTGCAGGCTGTAGTAGTCCTCCTGCGGGATGGGATCGAACTTGTGGTTGTGGCACTGGGCGCAGTGGACGGTGAGGCTGGAGAACGTGCCGATGGTGTTCGCGACCATGTCGTCGCGGTCGAGGTGGCGGGCGATTTTTCCGTCGGTCTTGGTTTCCGGGACCTCGGCGTGGCCGATGAAATCCCACGGCCCGGCCGAGATGAAGCCGAGGGCCTCGATGCCATCGGCGGTGCCGGGAAAGAGCACGTCGCCGGCGATCTGCTCCTGCACGAAGCGGGCGTAGGGCTTGTCCGTGTTGAGGGCGCGGATGACGTAGTCGCGGTAGGGCCAGGCGTGGGGGCGGAGCTTGTCCTTGTCGTAGCCGTGCGTGTCGCCGTAGTGGACGACATCCAGCCAATGCCGCGCCCAGCGCTCGCCATGGCGCGGCGAGGCGAGCAGTCGCTCCACGAGGCGCGCGTAGGCGTCGGGCGCCGTGTCCGCGACAAATGCCGCGATCTCCTCGGGCGTCGGCGGCAGGCCGGTGAGATCGAAATAGAGCCGGCGGATGAGCGTGCGGGCGTCGGCGGCCGGGGCCGGCGTGAGGCCGGACTCAGCGAGCTTCGCGCGGACAAACGCATCGATGGGGTTTTCGGCGCCGGCCGGCGGCATGACCGAGGCGAGGGGCTTGAGCGACCACCAGTCCCGCGGGTCGGCGACGGCGGCGCTCGCGGAGTCGGGCCAGACGGCGCCCGCGTCGATCCACGCCGTGAGCGTGGCGATCTCCGCGCGGGTGAGCGCGTCGCCCTCGGGGGGCATCCGCATGTCCTCGACCTCGCCGGCGACGAATTTGACCAACGGACTCGCGGCGCCGCGGCCCGGCAGGATGTTCGGCGTGCCGCTCTCGCCGCCGGTCAGGGCGATGGCCTTCACGTCGAGGCGGTAGCCGCTCTTCTGTTTTTCGGGCCCGTGGCACTTGAAGCAGTGCGCCTCGAGGATGGGGCGCACCTCCCGCTCGAAACCTGGCGCCGCGGCGCAGATGGCCGGCAGGAGCGAGAGCACGGCCCACTCCACGAACCGGCCGCGCAGCCCGGCTGCGCTGAAGGTCGGCATTCGCGGAAGGGATTTCACCATGGGTTCAGAACGAAACGCTGTTCGTCCACACATACAAGCGCGGCTGGCCGTAAAAGGTCACGGCAAGATTGGCGGGCACGGTGAAGCCGCTGCCGTTGTTGGGCAGCGTGCCGAGGACGTAGTGGTTGAAGGCGTTGTCGACGTTGACCTGCGTGGTCCAGAGGAAACGCCGGCCGAGCTTGTGCCGGTAGGAGGCGATGAGGTTGACCTGCCAGGAGTCGGGCGAGCCGTAACGCTCGCGGCCGCCGCCCGGGGTGTTGTAGTAGAACGTCCGGTTCTTCAGGCCGAGCGCGAGCGTGCCGCCGACGCCGAAGCCGTTGAGGAAGTTGTCGCCGGTGAAGGTGTAGTTGTTCGTCAGCACGAACCGGTATTGCGCGTAGCCGACGGTGCTCTCGCCCTTCTTCGCGACGACGGTCTCGCCCTTGGTGCCGTTGGGGTCGGACCAGAAGTAGGGGATGTCCGAGACGGGCAGGCCGGTCTTGCCGGTGAGGGCGGTGCCGTTGGCGCCGACGAAAAACTGGAGCACGCGCCGGAGGTTGCTCGCCTGGAGGCGGCCGTTGTCGTCGGCGGGCTGGGCCCAATACGGCCCGGTGCGGTCGTTCATCATCGCGACCGTGAGCGGCGCCCAGGTGCCGAGGTTCTGGATGGCCGCGGGATTGAGCTGGGCGTTGAGGGTGGCGATGCGCGCGGCGATCGTGGCGGCGTCGGTCGGGACGGTGAAGGCCGTGCCGTCCTGGTAGGTGACGGCGCCGTTGCGCACGAAGAACTGATCGTTCCAGAGGAGCGGGTATTTTTTGTCGGTGAGGTTCTTGCCGTCGGCGCTGGTGGCGGCGAGGCGCACGCGCCAGTTCTTGGCGGGGCTCGCGGTGAAGATGACCTCGAGGCCGCTCGTGGTGCGGTCGAGATTGGTCCACTGGTTCTTCGCGCCGGCGGGGCCGTTGTGCGCGCCATTGAGGCCGTTGGGATTGATGAGATCGCGGACGCCGGTGCCGGCGTTGATCATCTCGTCCTTCGACTGCGTGGTGAAATACTGCACTGAGCCGGAGAGGCGGCCGTCGCGGGAGTTGAACTTTACGCCGGCCTCGTGGCCGGTGCCGGAGGACGGGCGCGGGGCGTTGCCGAGCGGGTCGTTGGCGTTGACGAGGGCGGTGTTGTAGGTGCTCGAGAAGCTGTAGTAGGGGCGGAACACGTCGCTGAGCCGGAAGTTGAGGCCGAGGTTGTAGGACTGGTTCGACTTGGTGCTCTCGGCCCACGGCTCGGCGACGGTGGCGGTGATGTTGGGGGTGCGCTTGAAGTTTTCGTTGGTGCGCAGGCCGGCGAGCGTGGCGAAGCGGTCGCCAAACCACGCGGTGTAATTGGAGGCGTAGAAGCCGGCGGTGCGGTTTTCCCAGTTGTGGCCGTCGTTGTTCTGGCCGCTCACGCCGGGGAGGCCGGCGAGCTGCGCGAGGCCGAGGGGATTGTTGGCGCGCACCCAGGACGGGTCGCGCGGGTTGTTCGCCATGCGAACATAGTTGGCGCCGGCGTAGGTGACGCGCGGCGAGAGCCAGCCGGGAGCCGCGAGCGGTTTTTTCTGCGGGCCGTCCGCGACGGACCACCAGAGGCGCGGCATCGGCGTGCGGCCGAGGTTGGAGGGGATGCGCGGATCGTGGACGACGTTGAAATTCGCGTCGGCGAGGTAGTAGCCGTAGTCGGTCGGGCCGGAGTCGGCCCACTCGATGTCGTAGCCGAGGAGCGTCTGGCTGCGCGCGCGATCGCGGAAGAGCGCGTTGGCCAGGATGGCGGAGCCGCGCACGGCCCAGCGGCGCGTGGGCTGCTCGGTGTCGGCGAGCGTGGCGCCGTTGGCCCAGGTGGCGAGGGGATTGCCGTTGAGGAGCGGGGCGGAGAGGTTGGCGATGCCGCCGTTGGCGCGGTCGGAGAGGTAGTCGTTGTAGAGGACGTTGACGTTGGTGAAGAGCCAGCGCGTCCACGAGGTCTCGGCGGCGGCGGAGAAAATCTTGTTGGTGACGTATTCGGAGGCGGTGTTGCCGGCCCAGGAGTTGATGTTGTCCCAGGTGAGCTTGCCGTCGGCGATGGCGCCGCGGGGCCAGGGCTGGCCGGTGGCGGGGTTGATGGCGCCGGCGAGGTTGTTGCGCAGCATGTAGGCGAGGCCGAAGTTGTGGCGCGGGTCGGTGGCGGTGTTGGTGAACGCGATGTTCTCCTGGTTGGTGTTGATGATGCGCTCGTTGATCGTCTGCTGGCCCTGGAGCCGCACGACGGTGCGCACGCGGTCGAGCTTGAGGGCGAGCTGGCCGTAGTAGCCCTTGGTCTCGTAGCCGAGGAAGAGGCGGCGGTATTTCTGCGAGTCGTCGAGGTAGCTGAAGCGGAACGCGAGCCAGTCGGCGCCGACGTTGAAGTCGAGCTGGCCCTGCTTGGAGCCGTATTGGTCGATGCGCCAGGACGCGGTGGCGCCGCGGCGGTTGAAGTTCGCGCGCTTCGAGACGGTGTTGACGGTGCCGCCCGCGCCGCCGGCGCCGTAGAGCAGGCCCTGCGGGCCGCGCACGACCTCCGCCCGCTCGACGTCAAAGTTGCTCGTGATGCCCGTGGCGGTGGTGCCGAAATTGTTGGCGGGCCCCGTGGCGGAGAAGCCGTCGCGGTGGATTGCGCCGCCGCCGGTGCCGCGGATGCCGATGGTCTGGTTGCCCACGCGGTCGCCGGGCTGCTGCGAGAGCGCGTCGGAGTCGGGGTTCGACATCACGGTGCCGGCGCCGGCGCCGTAGCCGTTGAGCATCTCCTCGAGGGAGGTGGCGGCGATGTCGCGCATGAACTCCTCGGTGAAGATGTCGGCGGAGACGGGGGTCTTGCTGAGCTCGGTGTTGAACTGCGTGAGCGAATTGGAGTTCAGCGCGCCGTAGCTGTGGTCGGCCTCGGCCTTCACCTCGAAGGGATTGAGGGTGACGAGATCGGCGCCGGGCTTCCTGGCCGCGGCGGGGTTGGTGTTCGCCGGCGGAGGGACGGCGACTTGGGCGGAGGCGGAAACGGCTGCGGCGGCAAGCAGCGCAGCGATGCAGGTGGGGCGGGGGTGCATGGGAAGAAAACGGCGGGAGGCCGAGGGCTGGACGGAGCCCGGCCTTGGCGCGGAGGGAATTTTTTGGCTGACGCCCGGGCTACGGGCTCACAGCTCCACCGTCACGGTCGTGATGTATTGCCGCGGCTCGGTCTTGCGGGGCCACGTGTAGCTGTTGCCTTGGTCGGAGTTGAGGCCGAGGACGTTGTTCACGTTGAACTGCGCGGTGACGCTGCGGTTGAAGATTTTCCGCCGGTAGCTCGCGAAGGGGTTCACGAGGATGTAGCTGCTGGTCTTCGTCGCGGGCAGGACCACCACGCCGCCCGATGAAAGTGCGGCGCGGGGCTTGCCCAGCGCGTAGCGCGTGGAGGCGCCGACGGCGAAGCCTTTGAGCCGGCCTTCGGTGAAGCTGTAGCGGGTGGTGAGGTTGGCGGTCTCGCGACGCGTGGCGCGCACGGCGCCCTCGGTGTCGTCGAGGAGCTGCTGGGTGATCGCGGTCTCGTTGTCGGGGTCCTTGCCCTGCGCCTTGGCGGCGGCGCGCGCGGCGGCGAGGTAGGGCTGCACGAGCGGGTAGAAGCGGCCGAATTCATTCCAGTTGACGGAGTAGGTCGCGCGCAGCGTCCACTGGCGGTTGAGGTTGAGCTGCGACTCGATTTCCCAGCCCTTGGTCTTCTGGTCGCGGTAGTCGCCGGTGCCGAGCAGGCGCTGGCCGACGGGAAGGAGGTTGTTGAGCTCGGTCTGCGATTGGGCGCTGAGCGCGAGGGCGTTGTTCTCGGAGGTGGTGAAGAAGCGCGTCACGTTCACCTCGAGCCTTTCGCCAAGCGGATGAAAACGCAGGCTGAACTCCTTGCCCTCGCCGGTGCGCGGGAGGCGCGGCCGGCCGGTGAGCTCGAAGCTCACGCTGTCGGTGAAGAGCGAGGACTCGAAGTAGCCGAAGCCGAGGGAGAGCCACGACAGCGCATGGTAGACGCCGCCGTAGGTTTGGTTCGTGGCGTAGGTGCGGTTGAAGGGCTCGTAGGGGACGTTGTAGCCGGCGGCGTCGAGGATGGGGCGGTTCTGCAGATCGACGAGCTGGGTCTCGCCGGTGGCGGCGACGGTGATGGGCGCACGGGCGCGATTCTGGCGGAAGTAATCGCGGCTGATGCCGGCGCTGGTGCGGAGGCGGCCGCTGAAGAACGAGCCGATGGTCGTGAAATTGCCGGAGCCGAGCGTCTGATCGAAACGTGTCTGCGAGGCGCCGCTGCGCCAGAAGCCGGTGACGCCGGGGACGACGTTGAGGCGCAGGGCCTCGTCGCTGTTGCCGTCGGCCAGGTAGTGGATCGGGTTGACGACGTTGTTGGCGAAGGTGGCCTGCGCACCCGTGAAGCCGCGGCGCACGATTTCCTCGCGCGTGAGCGCGTAGGCGTAGGTGTCGAGGTAGTTTTGCTCGTGACGGTAGTTGGCGCCGGCGACGGCGCGGAAGGTGGAGTTCCAAAACGGCAGGCGCGTGTCGTAGACCGCCATCGTGCGCCAGCCGGTGGACTTGTTGCCGTCGTCGGTGAACGTGGGCGCGTAGGCGAGCATGAGCTGCTCGAAGCGCGGGTTGGGGATCGTCGCGCCCGCGATCGTCGGATGCGGGAGCACGCGGTTGACGTCGATGAAGACCGCGCGGGAGTTCATGCCGAGCGCGCCGGCGGAGGAATACGTCTGGATGCGCGTGGTGGCGTCGACCTGGCCGTTGTGCGCGAGGAGGAGGCGCAGGTGATCGCCGAGCTGGTGCGAGAGCTCGATGTTGTAGGCGTGGAAATCAGTGTCGTGGCGGTTGTCGGGGCCGCCCCAGTCTTGTCCGTCCGGATAGACGCTGTAGGGAATCGTCGTGAGCGGGTAGCGGACGGGATTCTGCGGGTCGGTGCCGGTGGCGTTGGTGGCGCCGGTGAGGACGGCGGAGTTGCGGAAAGTCGTCGTCGCGGTCGAGCGCATGTCGGTGAGCACGCCGCCCTGCTCGAACCACACGTGGGCGTTGCCGGTGGCGGAGGCGATTTGCCGCATGCCGATGCCGTTGACCTGCGTGCCGGGATTGTTGGGGTCGGCGTCGAGGGCGTTGGTGCCGGTGCCCTTCACGTAGGCGATGATGCCGTTGTTGAGGTGCAGGGTGCTTTGGTTGCTGCGCTGGTGGCCGCCCTCGTAGTTCACGTCGAGGCGCGTGCGGCGGTCCTTGAACGGTTCCCAGCGCAACGCGCCGGCGTAGCCGCGGTAGTCCTTGCTGCCGCGCTGGCGGAACTGCTCGACCTCGGAATTGAGCGCATTGAAGCGCACGCCGAGGCGCGGGAGGATCGGCTGGTTGAGGTCGACCGAGTAGCGCTGCGTGCCGAACGAATCCATGCGCACCGTGGCCGAGTAGGCGCGGCGGAAGGTGGCGCGCTTGGTCGAGACGTTGATGATGCCCGTGGGATCGACGTCGCCATAGGCGAGGCCGCCGGGGCCGCGCGCGAACTCGATGCGCTCCGTGTTGTAGGTGTCGGCCGGCAGGAACCACGGGAAGCCGTCGCGCAGCTGCCGGATCGACGGGATGCCGCGGAAGCTGATCTGGTTGCCGGAACGCGAGCCGACGGGCGCGCCGACGGTGCCGGTGTCGTTGAAGATGTTCTCCGCGCCGACGGCGAACTCCACCGCGCCGAAGAAATCGTTGATCGCGAGATCGCTCAGCAGATCGGCGGTGAAGACGGAGATGGAGTTGGGCAGGTTGGCGAGCTTCTCGTTGGTGCGCGTGCCAGCGAGGGCGGAGGAGGCGGCGTAGCCCTTGTCGTCGCCGGAGCTGACCTCGAAGGGGGAGAGGACGACGGTGTCCTCCTTGGCGGCGGTGGAGGACGATGCGGTGACGTTGGCCGGGGTCGTGGGGACGGATTGCGCGAGGAGAGAAGCGCACGCGCAGAGCGCGAGCGCCAACGGGGCGAGCGGGGTTTTCATGGGGTCAGCGGGGTTCGCGAGTCGTGACGGCGAAGCCGGGCGCGGTCAAGGGAGCGACGGGAACGGAGTGGACCGTTCGCGCAGAGCGCGGGCCACGGGCATTTTTTGGATCAAACGTGTCGCAATTTTCTCATCCAGTAACTGCGAGCTGAATGATCTCACTCCTTGAGAGCTTTTGCTTTGGCTCGCGTGAAATGAAGCCGCGAACGCAGTCTTGATCGCCCTTAGCTATGGCCGAGACATCGTAAAAGATCGGAAAGACCTCGGTCTCCTTTTTTCTGAGGATCTTCGCGAGCCACGCGGGGCCGTGCTCAGCGACATCGTGATCGTGGTAGCGTGCGAGATGCTCTATGGACCCTCTTACGAAAACGGACAGTGTTAGAAAGTGCTGATTCTGATCAGCCTTTTCTAATGAGAGATTTCCGAGAAAGCCAAATAGCGGCGACCCATCAGCGAGCCGAAGCTCACAGCCAATAAGGCGACTGTGCGTGGATGAAATCGGGATCTCCGACACCGGACGCATGAGCGTCTCGCCCGCTTTGTCATCGTTGCAGAATTCCCAAACGGGATATTCGCGGAGAAGCGCTTCGGTGAGTTTCTCAGCGAGAACTGGCTTCGGCGCACGGCGCATAGTGTGTCGTTCACTCCGCCTGAAACACACCTCGTAGCGCCGCGAGGCTCTTCGGCACCGCCGTCGCCGGGTCTTCCTTGCCCTCCATTTCGAGCGCGACCCAGCCGCGGTAGCCGGCCTTGGCGAGCAGCGTGGCGATGCGTGGGTAATCGAGGTCGAGCGAATACCATTCGCCGCCGCCGTGGTAGGTCTTGGCCTGCACGTAGACGGTGTGCGGCGCGATGGCCTCGAGCTGCGCGTAGATGTCGTCGAGGAAATTGCCGGTGTCCATCAAGCCACCGAGCCATGGCGACTTGATGCTGTTCAAAATGCGCAGCAGGCCGGCGGCGGTGCGGGCGAGGCCCCAGTGGTTTTCGAGCGCGAGCACGACGCCGTGTTTCTCCGCGGCGGGGAGGCAGCGCTCGATGCCCTCGATGCACCACTTGAAACCCTCGTCCTCGGTGCGGCCGGGGAGGATGGGCTCGATGCCGCGGTTCTTCATCAGCTCGTCGAAGCTGCGCGTGGTGCCCCAGCGGCCGGTGTTGATGCGAATGGACGGGCAGCCGAGTTCCGCGGCGATCTCGATGCATTTCTTCGTGTGCTCGACCTCGGCGGCGAGTTTCTCGGCGTCGGGCTGCACGAAGCTCTGGTGGGTGGAGACGCAGCAAATCTCCAGGCCGCGGCGAAACGCGTGGCGCTTGAGCCCGCGCAGGTAGGCGCGGCCCGCGGCGTCGAGCGGCGCGCGCTCCACGAGGTCCATCTGGCGGTGCAAAATATCCACGCCCGCGGCGCCCAGCTCGGCGGCGCGGTCCATGACGACATCGATCGGGACCTTGGCGGTGCGGAAGTGCCAGTAGGAGTAGCTCGCGACGGCGAGGCGCACGCGCGGGCGGGCGGCGGCCTCGGCGGCGGCGGCGAGCGGGGCGCGGCCGAGCAGCGTGGCGGCGCCGGCGGCGGAGAGCGTGGAAAGAAACGCGCGGCGATGGTGGGGCATGACGGGGTGTGGTTCGGGGTGCGTCGATCTGTGAGCGCGGCGGCGCGGAATGTCGCGTGGAAAAAGTCGGGCGCGCCACGGGCCGGGCGCACTCCCATTTTCTCGGGCGCGCGGGCGAACCAACGTGGCCGCCGCGCCGCGCCTGGAGCCGCGGAGCCCTCGCCGCGGTCGGAGCGTCCCCGCCGCCCGAAAATCGGGAGGCATTCCCGCGGGCCTTGCGTGCCGGGCGGCGGCGCTGCCAGCATCCGTGCCCACCCCATGAAGACATTTTCCCCGCGGCGGGTCGTCCTCGCCCTCGTTGCCTGCCTCGCGCCGTGCGCGATCGCGGCGGACGCGATCCCGCCCGTGCAGGTGCTCGCGCCGGGCTTCAGCGTGCGCGAGCTGCCGCTGCGGCTGCGCAACCTCAACAACCTCGTCTATGCGCCCGACGGCCGGCTCTTCGCGCTCGGCTACGATGGCAACGTCCACCTCCTCCGCGACACCGATGGCGATGGCCTCGAGGACACGTCCAGCCTCTTCTGGGACAACAAGGGCAACGAAATCCCCGCGAGCATCGGCATGGCGTGGGGCCCCGGCGGCCTCTACCTCGCGAGCCGCGGGAAAATCCTCCACCTGCGCGACAAGGGCGACGGCACCGGCGAGCTCCTGGCGATCACCGGCGGCTGGCAGCCGCCCACCGCGGCGGCGGGCTCGAACCTCGATGCCATCGGCCTGGCCGTCGATCCGCAGGGCAACATCTTCTTCGGCCTCGGCGTCGACGCGTGGAACGGCGCGTATCGCGTCAACAAGCAGACGGGCCTCTCCGACTACAACCCGTTCAGCGAGCGCGGCACGATCATCCGGCTCTCGCCCGACTGGAAACGCCGCGACATCATCGCGACCGGCCTGCGCTTCCCCGTGTCGCTCGCGTTCAACGCCGCCGGCGATCTGTTTTGCTCGGACCAGGAGGGCGCGACGTGGCTCCCGAACGGCAACCCCTTCGACGAACTGCTCCACATCCAGAAAGGCCGGCACTACGGCTTCCCGCCGCGGCACCCGGTCCACAACCCCGGCGTGATCGACGAGCCGAGCGTCTTCGACTACGGCCCGCAGCACCAGTCGACGTGCGGCGTGCATTTCAACGAGCCGGTCGCCGGCGGCACCGCCATCTTCGGGCCGGCGTGGTGGCGCGGCGACGTGTTCGTGGCCGGCGAATCGCGCGGAAAAATCTGGCGCACCAAGCTCGCCAAGACCGCCGCCGGCTACGTCGCGAAGACCGACCTCCTCGCGTGCCTCAACCTCCTCGTGATCGACGCGGTGCCCACGCCGGGGGGCGATCTGCTGGTGTGCGGGCACAGCGGCAAGCCCGACTGGGGGACGGGCCCGCAGGGCATCGGCAAAATTTACCAGCTCTCGCACGCGGACCAATCCGCGCCGCAGCCCGTGCTCGCCTACGCCGCGAGCCCGACCGAAACGCGCGTGGTCTTCGACCGTCCGCTCGATCCCGCGCGGTGGCGCGCGCTGGCCAGGCAGGGCGCGATCACCGCGGGCGTGCATGTGGCGGCGGGCGATCGGTTCGAGTCGTTTGCGCCGGGCTACCAGGTGGTGAAGGACCAGGCCACGGTCGCGCGCACGGCGGTGCCGGTGTTGTCGGCCGTGCTCGCGCCGGATTTGCGCTCGCTGACGCTGCGCACCGCGCCGCGGGTCGAGGCGATGAACTATGCCGTCAAATTGCCGGAGGGCGGCGCGGCGGAGCGCGCCTTCGACCCGGCGCGGCGCGAAAGCCCGCAGCAGGCCGCGATTGACGTGCTGACCGATCGTTCGGGCGTGGAAGCCGAGTGGCGCGACGCCGCGGGCGCGGTGCAGTGGCGCGGCTGGCTGCCGCACCTCGACTTGAGAGCGGCGCGCGAGTTCACGGCCGCGAGCGCGGAGCACGCGCGGCTGTTCGACCGGCTGAAGACTCCCGGCACGCTCACGCTGCGCGCACAGCTTGACCTCCACCTGATGCTGCGCACCGCCATTCAGCCGGGCGCGAAGATCGACTTTGAATATCCGGCGGAGACGGTGACGGTCGCGCTCAAGTCATCCGGCCGCCTCGGCCTGAAGGCTCCCGGTGCGCGCACCGAACAAAAATCAGCCGGCGAGGCGCAACTCACCGTGCAATCGCAGCCCGCCACGTGGCAGCCGCTGGAGCTCACGCTGGCGACCGGCGAAGGCGAGCCGGTGCTCGACGTGGCGTGGCACACGGCGGAGGACTTCCGGCCGCGGGCGCTGGCATTGCGCCGCGTGCTGCTGCCATGGGCGCGCCCGGCGGCCGCCGCGCCCGCCGAGGCGAAGCGCACGATCCCGGAGATCGCCGGCGGCGACTGGGCGCGCGGCCGGGCGGTCTTCGCCGGCGCGCAGGCCGCGTGCGCGGTGTGCCACCAGGTGCGCGGCGAGGGCGGCATCGTGGGCCCGGATTTGTCGAACCTCGTGCACCGCGACTACGCGTCGGTGCTGCGCGACATCACCGAGCCCAGCGCCGCGCTCAACCCCGACCGCCTTGCCTACGTGATCGAGCTGAAGGACGGCACGGCCGCGGGCGGCGTGATTTTGGAGGAGTCGGCGGAGCGGATCGTGGTGGCCGATGCCTCCGGCGCGACGCGCCCCATCGCCCGCGGCGCGATCGCCGCGATGAAGGCCTCCGCGGTCTCGCTCATGCCGCCGGGCCTGTGGCAAAACCTCACGACGCAACAGCAGAAGGACCTGATGACGTTTCTGCTGACGGAGCCGAAGTAGCGCTGTGGTAGGGCGGGTCTGTGACCCGCCCTTGGTGCGAACACTCAAAGCGCGAAAGGGCGGGTCTGTGACCCGCCCTGATTTCGATCCATCACCGCCGCGCCGCGGACTCGAAGAGCACCTTTCCCGCGGTGTCGTGCAGCCGCAGGGTGAGCGTCGCGGCGGCGGCATCGCGCGCCGGGGTCACCTCGCCGGAAAGGAACCCGCCGTGCTTGATGCGCAGAAAGCGGTGCATGGGGCGCGGGGTCTCCTCGTTCCAGCCGCCGGCGTGCGCGTCGCTCGCGGCGCCCACGCTCCACTCCTCGAGCTTCGTCGCTGGATCGACCGAGACATACTGCCAGTGGCGGTCGCCCGTGATGACGGTGAGATTGCGGTGGACGCCGAGCAGCGCGCGGATTTTGGCGCCTTCCTCGGCGAAGCCGGGGTTGGAGTAGTTGTCGTCCTTTTGCGGGCGGTCGGGCCCGACGATGGGCGTCGGGGTGACGAGCACGCGGAATGTCGCGCCCGACTCCGCGAGCGTGCGCTGGAGCCATGCGATCTGCTCTGCGCCCCAGATGGTGGGCGACTGCTTTCCCTCCTTGCCGCGCGCGGTGCGGAAGTCGCGGCCCTCGACAAACCAGACCTGGAGGTCGCGGCCCCAGCGCACCGTGCGGTAGGGCGGCGCGGGCAGCGCGGTCTGCTCGGCGAAGACGCGCAGGCCGTCCTCGAACGTGAAGTCCCCCGTCCGCTCGCCGGGCTCGCAGTCGTTGGTGAGCGTGTCGTGATCGTCCTTCATGAAGAAGCTGCCCACTTGCCGGTGAAAGTCGCGCAGCGTCGGCAGCGAAAACATCCGCGCCCAGTGGTAGCGCGCGAGGTCGTGGTTGAGGGCGTGGACCGGGCCGTGGTCGTAGTAGAGCGCGTCGCCGGTGTTCACGAAGAAGTCGGGCCGCAACGCGAGCATGGCCGGGTAGATCGCGAAACCGTCGGGGCGGTCGCGGTCCTCGTATTGCTGGCAGCTCATCACGCAAAACACCGCGCGCGCGGCGGCGGCGGGCAGCGGCGCGGTGACGAAGCCGCCCTCGGTGGTGCTGGTGACGGGCCCGTTGGCGGCGGCGCGCGCCTCGACGGCGACCTGGTAGCGCGTGGCCGGCGCGAGCCCCTGCAGCGCCACGGCCGAGGTGAAGTCGCGCCGCGGATCGACGTCGCGCCACGAGGTGTGCGTCCACGTCTCCGTGCCCGCCGCGCGGTAGCGCACGCGGGTCTGGCCCGGCGCGCCGATCGCGGCGCCGCGGATGGAGCCGAGGTCAGCGCCGGGCGGAAACGTCACCTCGGGGCGGCCCTTCGGGTAGGCGGCGTTGTCGCGCAGCGGCTGCACGGCGCCCGTCTCGCGGTGCACGATGCGCAGGATGGGCAGCGGGCCGTCGTCGGGCGCGCGCTGGGCGTCGCGCGTGACGCGGGTCCAGATGGTGGCGGTGGTGGCGGTGGGCTCCACGACCTTGAAGCCAGTCGCTTGGTGGGCGGCGGGCGCGGCGGGCGCGAACAGCAACGCGAGGGCGAGGAGGGGCGGGCGCTTCATGGCGGGGTGGCGCGAGGCGGGCGCAACGCACCGCGGATGGCAAGCCTGCGGTCGGCGGGCGGCTTTGCGCTTGTCGCGCCGCCGCGGCTCGCCGAGCGTTTGCGCTCGTGGACGGTTCCAAGCTTCCCCTCCGTTGGCGCCCGGCGCGCGCCATTGTTTTTGTCCTCCTCGCGGCGGCCGCGATCTCGCCGTTCGTGCAGGCGGCCGCCGCGGATGCCGATCGGATCGCGCGGCTCACCGAGCAGATCAAGGCCTTGGAGAGCGTCGTCGACGGCGCGAAGAACGAGGCGGAGAAGACGCGCCTCAAGGAGAACCTCGACAAGCTCAAGAAGGAGCTGGAGATCCTCTCCTCGCGCCAGGCGATCGACGAGCGGCAGCGCGTGCTGGCCGAGGACCTGACCGCGAGCCCGCTCGACACGCTGCGCGAGAAGCTCCGCGCCGTGGACCGCTCCGTCGAGGAGGGCGAGGCGCGGCTCAAGGAAATCGGCGCGCAGCGCAAGAAGGTCGCCGCCGAGCGCGAGGCGCTCGATGTGCAGCTCAAGTCCGTGGCCAAGGACGGCAAGGCCGCCACCACCGCCCGCGTCGCCGATCTCGAGGAGGCGTTGTTCACCCGCAACGAGGAGCTGCGCGCGCTGGCCCTCCAGCGCGAGGCCACCGAGCTCGAGATTGACCTGGCGCGCGATGCCGATCGGCTCCGCACGACGCTCAAGACGGCCGATGCGGTCACCAAGCCGACGCTGCGCGGGCTCTTCGAGGGCTACGCCAAGCTCCGCGAGGAGAAGAGCGCCGACTCGCAGGCCGCCGCCCACGCCGCCAACCTCGAGCAGATTCTCAAGAACAGCCAGGGCTCGCTGGAGCTGCTGCAGCAGAAGCTCGCCAACTTCGACGTGGAGCTGGCCCTCCTGGAGCGCCAGACCGGCGGACTCTTCAACGCCAAGCCCGAGGTCGACCGCCTGCTCGCCGCGCAGCGCAGCCAGAAGAAGGCGCTCGTCGAGCGCCTGCCGCACATCGCGGCGCAGGTCGAGGCGCTCCGCCGCGCGGAGCAGGCGGTCACGCAGCGCCGCGAGTTCACGGCGCTCCAGACCTCGTCGCTTCGCGACAGCCTGGAGACGCAGAAGGAAGCCTACCTGCGCCGCCTGCGGTGGCCGCTCGCGTGCCTGGCGCTGCTGCTCGTGGTCTACGTGCTCGTCGGCTGGGTGTGGCTGCCGCGCAAGCGCAAGAACGAGTCGCTCTTCCTCGCCCGCCGGCTCTCGCGCTACCTGCACATCCTCGCGGCCACGGGCATCATCGCCGGCTTCTTCTTCGACGATCTCTCGGTGGTGGCGCAGGCGTTCGGCCTGGTGAGCGCGGCGCTCGTCATCGCGATGAAGGACATCTTCACCTCCATCGTCGGCTGGTTCGTCAGCACCGTCGGTGGCAAGATGAACATCGGCGACCGCCTCGAGGTCGACGGCATCAAGGGCGACATCATCGACATCGACCTCCTCCGCACGACGATGCTCGAGGTCAACGGCTGGCTCGGCACCGACCAGCCCACGGGCCGCGTGATCTCGATGCCGAACAACTTCATCTTCACGAAGAAGGTCTTCAACTACTCGCACGGCCACCCCTACGTGTGGAGCAAGGTCGACTTCACCGTGACGTTCGCGACGCCCGCGGCGCAGGCGATGGCGCTCTTCAAGCGCGTGCTGGAGGAGGAGACGCGCACGCAGTTCGCCGAGGCGCGCGTCGCCGCCGCGGCGATGCGCTCGCGCTACGGCATCGAGGACGCCGTCTACGAACCCAAGGTGCGGATGCGCATCGGCGATCATGGCGTGACCTTCGGCCTCTTCTACGTCGCGCACTACAAGGACATGACGAGCTCGCGCACGCGCATCACGCGCCGCGTGATGATCGAGCTGGAGAAGGACCCGAGGTTCCAGCTCGCGTTCAACACGCTGCAGCTGCTCGACGATCCCGCGGGCAAGCCGTTGACGGCATCCGCGGTGTGGGGCGACGCGCCGCCGGCGTCGTAGCGGGCGCGGCCTGCGGCAGGGCGGGCCTGTGACCCGCCCTCGGGGCGAACATGCAACGCGCGAAAGGGCGCGTCACAGCCCCGCCCTACTTCAAGACGCCAGCCCGCCGCGGCGCCGTCACGCCCCGTGGCACTGCTTGAATTTCTTCCCGCTGCCGCAGGGGCAGGGGTCGTTGCGGCCGACCTTCGGCGTCTCGCGGCGGATTGTGACCTTGGGCAGGACGATCTCCTGGTCCGCCGGGGCGCCGGGCGCGGCGGCGGCGCTGCCGGTGCCGCTCGTCGCGATCGGGGCTTGGGCGGCGGGCGCGGCCGGCGCCGCTCCGTCCGCGGGGCCCTCGGCGTGCGCGGTGCGGCTGAGGAGCGCGAGCATGTTCTCGAACGACTCGAGGTTTGAGGCGCTGCGGAAAAGGCCCGTGCAGATTTGCAGGCGCACGTTGGCCATCAGCTCCTCGAAATACTTGTAGGCCTCGCCCTTGTATTCCACGAGCGGATCCTTCTGGCCGTAGCTGCGCAGGCCGATCGACTTGCGCAGGTCCTCCATCTCGGTGAGGTGCTCCTGCCAGTGGTGATCGATGGCGTTGATGACGACGTAGCGCTCGAGCGAGCCGAGGGCCTCGGGAATCTCGGCGGATTCCTTGGTCGCGTAGGCCTGCTTGATTCGATCGAGGATGAGCGTCACCAGCGCGTCGGCGTCGTTGCCCTTGAGATCCGCGGCGTGGAGCGTGATCGGGAAGTGGGAGTTGACCCAGCCGACCAGGCCCTCGAGGCCCGATGGCGTGAGGCCGCCCTTCTCGCCGAGGCCGGCGATCTCGAGGCGGTGGTGCAGCTCGTCGGTGATCTGCTCGAAGATGATGTCCTTGGGCCGCTCGGCGTGGATGGCGCCGTTGCGGATGCCGTAGACGACCTCGCGCTGCTGGTTGAGGACGTCGTCGTATTGGAGGAGCCGCTTGCGGGCGGAGAAGTTCTGCTGCTCGACCTTTTTCTGCGCGCTCTCGATCGAGCGGTTGAGCCACGGGTGCTCCAGCTCCTCGCCCTCCTTCATCGAGCCTTCCATCAACTTGGAGGCGAGGTTGCCCTGGAGGAACAGCCGCATGAGCTGGTCCTCGAGCGAGAGGTAGAACTTGGTGAGGCCAGGGTCGCCCTGGCGCGAGCAACGGCCGCGCAGCTGGCGATCGATGCGGCGGGACTCGTGGCGCTCGGTGCCGATGACGTAGAGGCCGCCGAGCTCGCGCACGCCCTCGCCCAGCTTGATGTCGGTGCCGCGGCCCGCCATGTTGGTGGCGATGGTGACGGCGCCGCGCTGGCCGGCGCGGGCGACGATGTCGGCCTCCTGCGCGTGGAACTTGGCGTTGAGCACCGTGTGGATGACGCCGGTGCGGCGCAGCATGCGCGAGAGCACCTCGGAGGACTCGACGCTCGTGGTGCCGACGAGAACGGGTTGGCCGCGCTTGTGGGCCTCCTCGATTTCCTTCACGACGGCGGCGTATTTGTCGCGGCGCGTCTTGAAGATGGAGTCGTTCTTGTCGATGCGGATGCAGGGCTTGTTGGTCGGGACGACCTGCACGCCGAGGCGGTAGATGTCGTTGAACTCCGTCGCCTCGGTCTCGGCGGTGCCGGTCATGCCCGCGAGCTTCTCGTAAAGGCGGAAATAATTCTGGATCGTGATGGTGGCGTAGGTGCGCGTCTCGCGCTCGATGACGACGCCCTCCTTGGCCTCGACGGCCTGGTGCAGGCCGTCGGACCAGCGGCGGCCGGGCATCACGCGGCCGGTGTTCTCATCGACGATCATCACCTTGCCGTCGGGCGAGACGACATACTCGACGTCGCGCTCGTAGAGGGAGTAGGCGCGGAGGAGCTGCGAGATGGCGTGGATCTCCTCGGAGACCTCGGCGTAGCGATTCTGCGAGGCGAGCTTCTTCTCCTCGCGCTGCTCGGGCGTGAACTTCGGGTCGTGCTCGAGCAGGGAGAATTCCGTCGCGAGATCGGGCAGCACGAAGGCGTCGGGATTGTCGGGCCGGAGCTTGCGGCGGCCGATCTCGGTGAGGTCGGCCTGGTGCTGGCGCTCGTCGATCACGAAGAGGAGCTCCTCCTTGATCTTGTAGAGCTCGTCCTTGTTGAGGTCGGAGTTGAGGTCGGTCTCGGTCTTGTCGAGGAGCTTGCGCCACTCGGGCGTCTCCATGAGGCGGAGGAGCTGCTTGTTCTTCGGGTGGCCCATCTTGGCCTGCAGCATCTTGTGGGCGGCGAGCTGACGGTCGTCGTCCGAGAGGTTGGGCTTCTCAAGGAGCTCCTTGGCCTCGGAGACGATCTTGTTGCAGAGGCGGACCTGATCGTTGACGAGGCGATCGATGCTGGGCTTGAGCCGCGTGAACGGCTGCTCGCGCTCGATCGGCGCGGGGCCGGAGATGATCAGGGGCGTGCGCGCCTCGTCGACGAGGATGGAGTCGATCTCGTCCACGATGCAGAACCAGTGGTCGCGCTGCACCTGGTCCTCCTTGCGCGTGGCCATGCCGTTGTCGCGGAGGTAGTCGAAGCCGAACTCGCTGGCAGTGCCGTAGGTGATGTCGCAGCCATACATCTCGCGGCGGACATCGGGCGCCATCTGCTGCTGGATGCAGCCGACGGTGACGCCGAGGAACTTGTAGAGGTGGCCCATCCACTCGGAGTCGCGGCGGGCGAGGTAGTCGTTGACGGTGACGAGCTGGGTGTTCCGGCCGGTGAGGGAGTTGAGGTAGAGGGGCAGGGTGGAGACGAGGGTCTTGCCCTCGCCGGTGGCCATCTCGGCGATCTTGCCCTGGTGGATGGCCATGCCGCCGATGAGCTGCACGTCAAAGTGCACCATGTCCCAGGTGAGCTCGTGCTCGCAGACGATGGCCTTGGAGCCGACGAGGCGGCGGGCGGCGTTTTTCACAGCCGCGAAGGCCTCGGGCAGGATGGCGTCGAGCTCGGCGCGCTTGTCCTTGGCGGCGGCGACGCGGGCGCGAAATTCGGCGGTCTTGGCGCGGAGCTGCTCGTCGGTGAGCGACTGATAGGATTTTTCCAGCTCGTTGATGCGCACGACGACCGGGCGCGCCTTCTCGAGGAACTTCTTGTAGTGGCGGCCGGAAAACCGCTTGAGCAGGAACGAGAGCATGAAGGGGTCGGACGTTAGGAGCGCCCTCCCGATTGGCAAATGGCAAAATGGGCGCGGGGCGCCCGCCGCTACAAAGTCCGGATGCGCACGGAGCGGCCGTGGGCGTCGAGCTTCTCCATCGAGGCGAAGGCGGCGACCGTGGGCTCGGCCTTCTTCACGCTGGCCTTGTCGTAGCGGATGAGGCTCGTGCGGCGCATGAAGTCCGCCAGGCGCAGGCCGCTGAAGAACCGCCCGGCGCGGCCCGTCGGGAGGACGTGGCTGGGGCCCGCCGTGAAGTCGCCCAACGCGGTGGGCGAGTGGTTGCCGATCATGATGGCGCCGGCGGTCGTGACGGCGTCGGTGAGCTTCTTCGCGTCGGCGTCGGCGACCAGCAGCTCGAGGTGCTCGGGCGCGACGTAGTTGGCGATGTCGATGGCCTGCTGGAGCGACTTGGCCTCGAGGGCGAGGAAGCCCTGCTCCAGGACCCGCAGCGTCTTCTCGGCGCGCCCGAGGAGCTGGAGCTGGGTGCGCATCTCGGTCAGGACCGAGGCGATGACGGCGCCCGACGTGGAGACGAGGCAGACCTTTTCCCGGCCCGTGCCGTGCTCCGCCTGCGCGAGCAGGTCGGCGGCGACAAACGACGGCTTCGCGGTCTCATCCGCGATCACCATGACCTCGCTCGGGCCGGGCAGGGAATCGACGCCCACGAAACCGAAGACCTGGCGCTTCGCCTCGCAGACGTAGGCATTGCCCGGGCCGAAGATCTTGTCGACGGGCGCAATCGTCGTCGTGCCAAACGCCAGCGCGCCGATGGCCTGGGCGCCGCCCACGCGGTAGACCTCCTCGATGCCCAGCAGGTGCAGCGCGGCCAGCACCGCGGGGGAAACCTTGCCGTCGGCGTTGGACGGCGTGAAGACCACGATTTCAGGACAGCCGGCGAGCTTCGCCAGGGTGGCGGTCATGAGGACCGTCGAGGCGAGCGGCACCTCGCCGCCGGGCACGTAGAGGCCGACGCGCCGGATCGGGTCCCACTTCTCGCCGACGGTGGCGCCGTGCTTGTTCTTGCCCGTCCAGTTTTCCGGGCGGCCCTTTTGGTGGAAGGCGGTGATGTTGTCGCGCGCCGCCTGCAACGCCTTCAGCTCGGCCGGGGCGATGCGCTTGGCCGCGCCGGCAAGATCGTTGGCCGGCACGCGGAAATCCCGCGCGCGGAGCTTGGCGCCGTCGAACTTGGCCGCGTAGTAGGAGAGCGCCTCGTCGCCGCGTGCGCGCACGTCGGCGAGGATCGCCGCGACGGAGTCCATGATCTCGCGGGGCACGGCCGCGCCGCGGCAAAAGGCGGCGATTTCCTCGGCGAAGGTCTTGGAGCTGTGGTGGAGCGTGCGCATGGCGGCCCCGGTCTTTGTATTCGGCCGCGGGATCGCCGCGAGGATTTTTTCGATCGGGCGGCGTGTTCGCGGGCGGCCGCCCCGCTCCTGCAAGACTATGGCGGGGGAATCGGCGGCACCGCGAAATACTTCGGCGGCAGGGTCTCGTTGAGGGTGATCTTGTCGAAGGTAAGGACGACCTCCTGGACATTCCCGGCCTCGTCCTTGGAAAAGGTGGTGACCTTGGTGGGAAACCGGACGCCTTGCACGACCTGTTCGCCCTCTTCGCGGATCAAGCGGCCATCCTCGGTCTCGGTGATGACGAGGCGGCCGGTGGCTGCGTCAAAATAGCGGCGAAAAATGATGTTCGGCGCGTGGATGAAGTTGAACTTGCGGCAGGCGACGCCGTCGACGGTGAACGTGCCATCGTCCTCCAGCGTGCCGCCCGCCTGCTCGAGGCCGCGGAAGTAGAAGAGGTTTTCCCAGGTCTCGGCGCGCAGGCGGCGCAGGCGCGCGGCCGGCAGGATGGTGAGGCGTTGCCGTTTCGGGTTGGCGGGGTCCTGCACATGCTGCCACGCCTCCATGCCGTCCAGGCCCGTCGTCTCGATGCCCTCCGGAAACGTCATGCGCATGAGCTGGCGGTCGGGCTTGGCAAACACCACGTCGATCTTCACGTGCTTCTGCTTCGTGGCGTCCGAGGGATCCGCCATCGCGAGCGTCCCGACAAACCGGATCGAGCTCACCCCTTGCAGCGCCGCCTCGGTGGCGACGTAGGCGCGCGCCTTGGCGATGATGGCCGGCTCCTCCGCGGCGCGGGCGGGCGCGAGGGCGAGGAGAACGCAGGGCAAGAGAAGATGCCGGGGCAGAAAAAAGTATCGCACGACAAGCAAAGCTGCGCACGGCGGCCGCGAGTCGCAACCGCAGATTGACGCCTGTGCGGCGTCGCGGAGGCAGGGCGGGTCTGTGACCCGCCCTGCCTCAGGCGCGGTCTCACTCCCACTCGATCGTGGCGGGGGGCTTGGAACTCACGTCGTAGACGACGCGGCCCACGCCGCGCACCTCGTTCGTGATGCGGCTGGAGATTTTCTGCAGCAGCTCGTGCGGGAGCTTGGCCCAGTCGGCCGTCATCGCGTCGGTCGACTCGACGATGCGCATCGCGATCACGTAGTCGTAGGTGCGCTCGTCGCCAAAGACGCCGACCGTCCTCACCGGCAGGAAAACGCAGAACGACTGCCACACCTTCCAATAGTGGCCGCTCGCCATCATCTCCTCCTGCAGCACGTGGTCGGCGTTCCGGAGGATCTCGAGCTTGGGCTCGGTGATGTCGCCCATCACGCGCACGCCGAGGCCGGGGCCGGGGAAGGGCTGGCGCCACACGACCTCGCGCGGCAGGCCGAGCGCCTCGCCGACGCGGCGCACCTCGTCCTTGAACAGCTCGCGCAGCGGCTCGACGAGCTTGAGCTTCATGCGCTCGGGCAGGCCGCCGACATTGTGGTGCGTCTTGATGAGCGAGGCGGGGTTGCCCTGGATTGAGACGCTCTCGATCACGTCGGGGTAGAGCGTCCCCTGCGCGAGGAACTCCGCGCTGCCCTTGATCGACTTGAGCGACTTCTCAAAGACCTCGACGAAGGTGCGCCCGATGATTTTCCGCTTCTGCTCGGGCTCGGTCACGCCCTTCAGGCGCCTGAGGAACAGCTTTGATGCGTCGACCACCCGCAGGTCGATGTGGAAATGATCGCCGTAAAGCTTCTCGACGGCGGCGCGCTCGCCTTTGCGGAGCAGGCCGTTGTCGACGAACACGCAGGTGAGCTGCTTGCCGATGGCCTTGTGCAGCAGCGCCGCGGCGACCGACGAATCCACGCCGCCCGACAGCCCGAGCAGCACGCGGCCCTTGCCGACCTGCGCGCGGATTTTTTCCACGGATTGCGCGATGAAGTCCTTGGTCGTCCACTCCTGCTTCACGCCGCAGACGCCGAGGAGGAAATTCCGGATCATGTCCACGCCGCGCTCGGTGTGGAAGACCTCCGGGTGAAACTGGATGCCGTGGAAGTGGCGCCTGGGATCCTCGATGGCGGCGAAGGGCGAGTTCTCCGTGGTGCCGACGGCGCGGAAGCCGGGCGGGAGCTTCGTCAGCTTGTCGCCGTGGGAATTCCACACGCGGAGTTTTTTCGGCAGCCCGGCGAAGAGCGGGCTCTTCTTCGTGATCGTGAGGTGGCCGTGGCCGTATTCGCGGGCCTTGCTGTGCGCGACCGTGCCGCCGAGGAAGTGCCCCATCAGCTGCACGCCGTAGCAGATTCCAAGCACCGGCACGCCGAGCTCGAAAATCGCGCGGTCAGGGTGGGGCGCCTGCTTGGCATACACGCTCTGCGGGCCGCCGGAGAGGATGATGCCCGCAACGCCGTCGGCGCGAAGTTTCTCCGCCGGGGTCGAGAAGTGGTAGATCTTCGAGTAAACCTGGCACTCGCGGATCCGGCGCGCGATGACCTGCGTGAGCTGCGAACCGAAGTCCAGGACGGCAATCGTTTGTGGCATGAGCGGCGGGGGAAAAGGAAAAGCAGAGGCCGCGGCGCCGGGCGCGGCAAGCGCGGAGTGAACGGGCGGCGGGCCGCCAGGCGAGGCCGGCGGGACGCGGTCGTGGTTGAAGCCAAGCGCGCCCCGCGCTAGCGCCGCTCCGGCGGCAGCCGGCGCAGCTCGGCGGCAAACACCGCATGCGCGGCGACGGCCACCGGCCGGTGCTTCACCGTCGTGCCGGCGGGATCGGCGCCGAGCCAGTTGTTGCCCCTCCAGTTTTTCGCCGGCCGGATCGGGCGCGGCGCGAAGCCGCCGCCGCAGTTGGGGCACACGTTGAGGAGCACCCGCTCCGCGCAGTCCGCGCAAAACGTGCACTCGTAGGAACAGATGCGCGCCTCGGTCGCGGCGGGCGGCAGCGGCTTGTTGCAGTTCTCGCAGGTGGGGCGGAGCTCGAGCATGGAGCCACGCCATGCGCCGCCTGCCGCAGGCGCGAGACCGAACGCCCGCGCGGGTGGATCAGTCGGTCGTTTCACCCAGCGGTGCAGATCGGCGGCGTCTAGCCGCGGCGAGCAACGCGACTAGGCCGAGCGCCGCGCCGGCCCACGCGAGTGATGAAATCCACGAGGCCGGCGAGCCAGAGGACGCGCCGCACCTCTCCGGCCCGCGCAGACCGAACGCCGCGCCGAGGCCGGCGTAGGCGAGAAGGCACGCGAGGCATTTGGAGGTGAGCGCGAGCAGCACGGCCGGCAACCACCAGTGGCCGGCGCGGCCCGCGCGAAAAAATTCAGCGCGTCGCGGCGGCATGGGCGGATTGATCGTAGCGATCGTGGTGGCGCACCCACCCCATGCCATGGTTGTCGTCATCGTTGCCCTCGTCACGGCCCTTGGGCACGAGATCGAGCAGATGATAGGTGGTCATGACCACTTCCACGCCGCGGCCGAAGGTGGAGTAGGTGTGGTAGACGTCGCCGGCGGCGTCGCGTGCAAAGACGCTGATGCCCGGCGCCTCGGTCTGCGGAAAATCCATCTTGCGGTAGTTGTAGGGCACGCCGCCGCGCTTGATTTCCTTTTCCGTGAAGGAAACGTGGAAATCCTGATTGAAGCCGGTGCCGTGCGACGAGACCCAGTTCACCCCCCAGCCCATGCGCTGCTTGAACGGCAGGATTTCCTTCAGCGGCGCGTGCGAGATCGCGGCGAACGCCACGTCGCGCGCCTTCAGGTGCACGACCGTGGGGTTGAAATGATCCAGCATGAAGGAGCAGCTCTTGCAGCCCTGCTCCCAGCCGGGGCCGAGCATGAAGTGCTGCACCATGAGCTGCCGGCGGCCCTCGAAGAGATCCGCGAGCGTGACCTGGCCGCGCGTTGAGTCGAAGACGTAGGGCTTGGTCAGCTTCACCCACGGCAGCTCGCGTCGTCGCGCGGCGAGCTTGTCGCTCAAGCGCGTGAATTCCTTTTCCTCGCGGAGGAGTTTTTTGCGCGCCGCGAGCCATTTTTCGGGGGAGACGATGACGGGATTGTCGAACGATTTGGTTTTCATGGGAGACTGGGCTTCCGGAGAGCCGGATGCGGGCAAGGCAGTGGCCTGGGATGGACCTGACGGAAGGCGGCGGACCGCCGGGAATGGGAAACGGATCAGTCTTTTGGCGCCGCGGCGTGAAGCCGGTCGTAATCCGCCTTCAGCTTGGCGTGCAGCGACCAAAATGGCGGACGCGGTGCGCCCTCGAGCAGCGCGACGAGTTGCGCGACATGCGTGTGCCAGCCGCTCGCGTAGTTGGTGAGTTCGCCTCTTTCCTCCGCGCCGCGAGTGCGGTGCGTGAGCACGAGGAGCACCTCCTTGCCTTGGGGCGTCAGCTCGAAGGTCACCTCGGAATCATCGCTGCCGAAAGTGAAAACAAGCAGGCGGGGCGGCTCGCAGCGCAGCACGCGGCCTTCGAACGTCACGCCGGGATCCTGCACGTGCGCGTAGCGCGCGGGAGGCGTTTCGTTGGGCGCGATGTTTTTGTGCACCATCGCAAACTCCACCTTGCCGCCCGCTTTCTGCTCCGTGATGCCGCCGCAGAACCAGCGCGCGCGCTTTTCGGGATCGGTGAGGTAGGCCCAGACGCGCTCGATGGGCCCGGGCAGCGTGCGCACGAGGCGCACTTCGCCGGGCGCGGTGAATTCTCCGTGCTGGTCGTTGGTCTTCATGACTTCGATGGAACGTCGGTGGCAGTGATTTCCTGCCGGCGGCCCGGCTGCGCATACATCCGCTCGAGCGTGGTGAGCATTTTCGTCCACGCACCCACGGCCTTGTCCGCAAACGCGGTCCACTGCGCGCCCATCTCGTGCGTGAGCTTCACGTCGCAACCCTGCGCGCGCGGCGTGATTTCAACGATCACCCGGCTCGTGTCGGGCAGGGTATCGCGCGTGGCCCACGTGAACACCAGCCGCCGCGGCCGATCGATCTCCAGGTATTCGCCGACGTGATCGACCTCGGTGCCCTGCCGATCGACGACGAACGAGAACTTCCCGCCCACCTTGGGCTCGAGCGCGAGGCGCACGATGCGTTCGTCGCGCACGGCCGGGCCATGCATCCAGCGGCCGAGGAGCGTGACATCGAGCCACGCATCGAACACACGCTCGGCCGGGACGGAGAAACGATGGAGGACGACGGCTTGGACGGGCTTGCTCATGATGACTTCCTCTTCTTCGCGGCCTTGGCGTTGGCTTCATCCGCCGCGCGCAGCTCGCGCTCGAGGGCGTCGAGCCGGCGCGACCAAATCGAGCGCGTCTTTTCGAGCCACGCGTCGAGCTCGTCGAGGCCGGCGGGGTTGAGCGACTGGATGCGCGACTGGCCCTCGGCACGGGTGACGACGAGCCCGGCCTCGCGCAGCACGTTCAGGTGCTGGGAAATCGCCGGCGCGCTCAGGTCGAACTCCTCGACCAACTCGCCCGCCGTGCGCTCGCGCACCGCGAGCAGCTCGACGATGCGCCGCCGGGTGGGGTCGGCGATGGCGAGGAGGCTTTGCATACCTCCAATAATTAATGGAAAACTTAATTAAGCAATAATTAAATTACGCGTGGCGAATTTCCCTAGGGCGGGGAGGTAGTGGTGGGCGTCCTTGTCTGTCGAGGTTTGGAGTAGGGCGGGTCTTCGACCCGCCCTACTTCGATGGGCAGTGACGCTCGCCGCTATGAAAACGCTCGCTCAAACGCGCAGCGCGCAACGGAAACCCCGCCCGCTGTAGTAGGAGTCCGCGCCGTTGTGCCCGATGAAGACGCGATTGTAGCGACGATCGCCGTAGATGGCGCCGCCGAGTCTGCGGATGGCGTCCGGCGTCTTCAGCCAGCTCGAGGTCTTCGTGTCGAATTCCCCGAGTTGTTGCAGCGCGAAATACTGAGCCTCATCGAGCAACTCGGCACCCAGCGCCGCCGCGGCCTCGGTGACGCAGCCCTTGGGCGGGAATTTCTTCCGGCCATCCAGCGCCTCGCGGTCGTAGCACAGACTCTCGCGGCCCTTGGGGCTCTGCGCCGAACAGTCGAAGAACGTGACCTCGCCCGTCTTCGCATCGTGCCCGACGACATCCGGCTCGCCACCCGTGCGCTCCATCTCGGCGAGCGACCAGAGTTTTTCGGGATTCGCCTCCAACCGCGCCTTCACCTTCGCCCAGTCGAGCTTCGCGTGGCGCTGTGGGTGTTTCTCAAACCGCGCCTGTAGGATGCCGAGCAGTTCTTCGCATTGTTTGGAGGGCAATTCCTTCTTGGTTTTGGCGGATTTCATAGAGCAAGGCGCGAATGTTAGCACGCGGCTTCGATGATGACGACTTGACCCGGTCCAAGCATAGGCAATGTCGCCAAAATTTCCGGCACGAGTGGCGCGAGGTCGGAGAGTTGGTTAGTCGGCGTGCGCAGGATGATGATGCCGAACGACAGCTTCGCCGTGTTTTGCTGTGCAGGCAGATTTTGGTCGACTGTGATGAAGGTGTCGAACTTGCCCGCGATGCGCGCTAGCAACTGGCCATTGAGCACGCCTGCCCAGCCGGCCTGCTGCACCGTCGAGACTTCGTGACCGACAAGCAACCGGCCCAGCTTGCGCGGCAGGCACTCGTCGAGCAGCACCCTCATCGCGCGGCGGTCAGCAACTCGCGGGCTTCCTCAAGGAAGGCAACCACCTGCTCGCGTTTCACGGAGGGGAAATCGTCCAAAAATTCGTCGAGGGTAGAGCCACCCTCCAATGCGTCGGTGAGGTTCTTCACCGGCACGCGCGTCCCCGCGAACACAGGCGTGCCGCTGAGGATCTCCGGATTGCGCACGACGACGGAACTCATGAATGGAAGATGCGCTCGGTCGGTGCCGGATTCAACCTTCGTTTCGGCGTATTAAGCCGAGTCGGTGATCGTGGCTGTCTTGCCCTTACCCAAGCCTCAAAGCCGGGACCCGTTTCGGCACCCACGCGGGTTGAGTTCACTGGAGCGTGTAGCCTTCGGATTGAGAAAGCCATCGGGCTATCTGCCTTCCGGTGGCGTCCAGTTCGAAAGTGCCCAGCCGGACGCCGTCTCCTGCCAGCCGACCATTATTTAGCCGGCACATCCGCGAAATCCATTGATACCCAAAGTCGTAATTCCCTTGGTTGAACCAATCCTGAGGAGTTACCTCGACCGATCGTTTCAACCAGTCAAAGACGAAGACCGCGCGATACATCCGGTCAAAACCATTTGCGCCGGGTTGATAGTCGGACAACGCAATCGACTCATGGAACTTTGTGAAAAGATCAGGGCTCGTGACTTGGTGATTTCCCGGCGCTTGAAAAACGGGGTATGAAAATCCCTCGTATGCTGGCAGACCGCAAACCCGGTCGCGTTGGACGCGCATCTCACGCGCTGCCGTTGCGGGATGTGGAATCGGTGTCAGTTCCGCGATACGAATGGCACGAAATTCAAGCGTTCGTTCAGGTCCGGTTTCGTTCTCCCACCAAAACAGGCAACTGCCATCGTCATGAAATCTGGCGCAGACCCCAATATCTAGGAGCAGAAGAATGTCGTCGTTCTCGTTCAGCACAGCGACCATGCCAGCGTGGTTTGCCTGATTGAATTCACGAAAGCGGTAGCGAACATCTGCGTATTCATGAGATCGCCCCGCCCACGCCCAGGGTGACGGCCCAACGGCAAGGCGAATAGGCTGGGGTTCCGCGGTTGACTCGCGTGGCTCGAGTTCTAGTCAGTTTAGCTTGGGCCGCAGGGCCGTGTCAATTTGTCCGAGATAGCGAATCGTGCTTGGAGCGAGCCGAAGGCTCTCCATGTTCCCCATTTGATCGATCAAAATGCCGCAATTGAACTTACCTGCTTTCATCAGCAGTTCTCGCCCGCTTATCGGAAAGAAAAATTTCAGAGCTGGATGCCCTTGGGTGAAGTTGATGGCGGCATCACGATTGGTAAATGCGGAGATGTAGCATTCTCCGCCACTCGGATGAAATCCATCAAATGCGTCGAGGAACCTGTTGTTGACCAGAGTCGCCACGAAGAAACCGGCTTCGGAAAACTCGGCGATCCATGCTGCGATCGCCTTGCGGCCCTTTTTTTCGATCACGGTATTCGCCGACTGAAATAGTCCGCTCAACTCCCTTGGGTGATTGTCTCTTTGCCCAAGAGGCTGGTCGTCCAAGCTGTCGGAATTGGGATTTTCGGTGCCACGGGGCGAACGATCTGGGTCGGGAGCACGCTGCATCGCGCAACCAGCGTTTCCCGCTGCGTCAGAAGTTCAATCTGGATTGTAGTCAAGATACGGCCCGAGCCATTTCTCGGCGTCGGCAACGGAGATTTTTTTCCGCGTGGCGTAGTCTTCGATCTGGTCGCGAGCGAGTTTGCCTACGGCGAAATATTTCGAATCGGGGTGATTGAAATAGAACCCGCTCACGCTGCTGGCGGGGTGCATGGCGCAGCTTTCGGTGAGGGTGATGCCGGTGGCGGCGGTGGCGTCGAGCAGGGCGAAGAGCGGGGGCTTCTCCGTGTGGTCGGGGCACGCGGGGTAGCCGGGGGCGGGGCGGACGCCGCGGTATTTTTCGCGGATGATGTCCTTCATCGCGAGGTTCTCGGTGCGGCCGTAGCCGCAGAAATCGCGGACTTTCTTGTGCATCAGCTCGGCCAGCGCCTCGGCGAGGCGGTCGCCGATGGCCTGAGCCATGATGGCGTTGTAGTCGTCGTGCGCGGCTTTGAACTCGGCGGCGAGTTCTTCGACCCCGTGGCCGGCGGTGACGGCGAAGCCGCCGATGTAGTCGAGGCGACCGCTGTCGCGCGGCGCGATATAGTCGGCGAGGCAGTGGTTGAACTGGCCGGCGGGTTTTTCCTGCTGCTGGCGGAGAAAGTGGAAGGTGTGCAGCACGCGCGAGCGCGACTCGTCCGCATAGACTTCGACGCTGTCGCCGACGCTGTTGGCGGGCCAGAAGGTGATGACGGCGCGGGCGGTGTAGCGTTTTTCGGCGACGATGCGGGCGAGGAGCTTCTGCGCGTCGGCAAAGAGCTTGGTGGCCTCGGCGCCCACGACGGCATCGGTGAGGATGTCGGGGTAGCGGCCGTGGAGTTCCCACGCGGAGAAGAAGGGGCCCCAATCAATGTAGGCGATGATCTCGTCGAGCGTGAGTGGTAGGGCGCGACCGCTGGGCGCGCCGTCAGGAAGCGAGGGCGTGGGGGTCTTCGGCGGGCCCAGCGGTCCCGCCCTACCTGTTGAATCGGTGGTGAACATCCGCGTGCCGAGGAACTCCGGGCGCGGGATGTCCACGGTGCTCCAGTCGAACGTCTGCCGGCGCGCGCGGGCTTCGGCGAGGGGGATGAGGGCGCGCTTGTTCTGACGTTCGCCAAACTCAACCCGCTGGCGCTCCTGTTTCGCGACGACCTCGGCGAGATAAGCGGGCTTCTGCGCGGGCGAGAGAAGCGAGCTCACGACGTTCACGACGCGCGAGGCATCGAGCACGTGGATGACGCCGGGCGCATACTCCGGCGCGATCTTCACGGCGGTGTGCGCGGGGCTGGTGGTGGCGCCACCGATGAGCAGCGGCAGGGTGAAATTTTGCCGCGCCATCTCGCGCGCGACGGAGACCATCTCGTCGAGCGAGGGCGTGATGAGGCCGGAGAGGCCGATGACGTCGACCTGCTTCTCGCGCGCGGTCGCGAGGATTTTCTCGGCGGGCACCATCACGCCGAGGTCGGTGACCTCGTAGTTGTTGCAGGCGAGGACGACGCCGACGATGTTCTTGCCGATGTCGTGGACGTCGCCCTTGACGGTGGCCATGACGATGCGGCCGTTGGGCTTGGCGGTGCCGCCGCTGGCGAGGTGCTGCCGCTTTTCCTCCTCCATGAACGGCGTGAGGTAGGCGACGGATTTTTTCATCACGCGCGCGGACTTCACGACCTGCGGGAGAAACATTTTCCCCGAGCCAAAGAGATCGCCCACCATCCTCATGCCGTCCATGAGCGGGCCCTCGATGATGTTGAGTGGGCGCGGGTATTTGGCGGTGTTGGCGCGAGCCTCCTCGGTGTCGGCCTCGATGAACTGGTCGATGCCCTTGACGAGCGCGTGGCTGAGGCGCTCCTCGACGGAAGCGTTGCGCCAAGCGAGGTCCTCTTTGATTTCGGCTTTCGACGCGCCGCCTTGCTGGGCCTTGAGGTCGTCGGCGAACTTCACGAGCCGCTCGGTGGCGTCGGGGCGGCGGTTGAGGAGGACGTCCTCCACTTTTTCGAGCAGGTCCTGGGGGATCTCTTGGTAAACGCCCAACATGCCGGCGTTGACGATCGCCATGTCCATGCCCTCCCGGATGGCGTGGTAAAGGAAGGCGGTGTGCATCGCCTCGCGCACGGGGTTGTTGCCGCGGAAGGAGAACGAGACGTTGGAGACGCCGCCGCTCACCTTGGCGTGCGGGAGCGTCTGCTTGATGATCCGCGTGGCCTCGAAGAAATCGACGGCGTAGTTGTTGTGCTCCTCGATGCCGGTGGCGACGGTCAGGATGTTGGGATCGAAAATGATGTCCTCGGGCGGGAAGCCGATTCTCTGCGTGAGGAGATTGTAGGCGCGCGTGCAGATGCGGACCTTTTCATCGCGCGTGGCGGCCTGGCCCTGCTCGTCGAACGCCATCACGACCGCGGCGGCGCCGTAGCGCATGATCAACTTGGCGCGGCGGAGGAACTCGGCCTCGCCGTCCTTGAGCGAGATCGAGTTGACGATGCCCTTGCCCTGCAGGCACTGGAGGCCCTTCTCGAGCACGGTCCATTTCGACGAGTCGAGCATCACCGGCACGCGCGCGATCTCGGGCTCGGCGGCGATGAGGTTGAGGAACTTCACCATCGTGGCCTCGCCGTCGATGAGCGCCTCGTCGACGTTGATGTCGATCACGTTGGCGCCGCTCTCGACCTGCTGGCGCGCGATCGCGAGGCACGCGTCCCACTCGCCGGCCTTGAGCGCCTTGGCGAACTTGGGCGAGCCGGTGATGTTGGTGCGCTCGCCGATGACGAGGAACGTGGAGGCGGCGGAGTTGGCTGAGGAGGAAGGCACGGAGGAGTTAACCACTGATGAACACTGCTGGGCACTGATGTTCGGAACCGGAATCGAACATCAGTGAAAATAAGTGCGCATCAGTGGTTCAAGAAATCAGGCGACGGCAAGGGGCTCGAGGCCGCTGAGGCGGAGGGCGCGGGCCGCCTGCGGAAGCGGGCGCGGGGCGAGGCCCTTCACGGCCTGAGCAATCGCGGCGATGTGCGGCGGCGTGGAGCCGCAGCAGCCGCCGACCATGTTGACGAACCCGCGGCGCGCGAAATCACCGAGCACGCGCGCCATGTCGGCGGGCGTCTCGTCGTAGCCGCCGAAGGCATTCGGCAGGCCGGCGTTCGGGTAGCATGTCGTGTAGCACGTCGCGATGCGCGACAACTCCTCAACATAGGGGCGCATCGCCGCGCCGCCGAGCGCGCAGTTGATGCCGACGGAAAACGGCTTCGCGTGCGCGATGCTCGCATAGAAGGCGCCGATGGTCTGGCCCGAGAGCGTGCGGCCCGACGCATCGGTGATCGTGACGCTGATCATCACGGGCACGCGCGAGGCCGCGCCGCGGCGATCGAAGACCTGCTCGATGGCAAAGAGCGCGGCCTTGCAGTTCAGCGTGTCGAAGATCGTCTCGACCAGCAGAGCATCCACGCCGCCGTCGAGCAGCGCCTCGATTTGCTCGGTGTAGGCGGTGACGACCTGTTCCCATGTGACGGCGCGGAAGTCGGGCCGGTTGACGTCGGGCGACATCGAGAGCGTGCGGTTGAGCGGGCCGATGGCGCCGGCGACGAGGCACGGGCGCTGCAATTTTTTTTCCGAGGCCGCCGCGGCGCGGCGCGCACAGGCGACGGCAGCGAGGTTGATCTCGCGCACGAGCGGCTCGCACTTGTAGTCGGCCATCGCGATCGAGGTGCTGGAAAACGTGTTGGTCTCCACCATGTCCGAGCCGGCGGCAAAGTAGTCGGCGTGGATTTTTTCAATCACGTCCGGCCGCGTGATGGAGAGCAGATCGTTGTTGCCCTTGAGATCGTGCGGGTGGGTGGCGAACCGCGCGCCGCGGAAATCGGCCTCCTCCAGCTTGTAAGTCTGGATCATCGAACCCATCGCGCCATCGAGCACGACGATCTTGCCGGCGAAGAGACGGCGCAGGACATCCTCACGGGAAGCGGGTGGCAGGGCGGGCGCGGATGACATGTGCAAATCGCTATCGGATGGAGCGAGGTTGGCAAGATACATATCTACAAATCTGTATCTGTTGATATGTATGTTACAAGGGAGACTTGCGCCGAGGCCACCCCTCGCGTGGCGTGTCGCGGTCGGTCGTTCTTTGTTGGTTCCGGAAAAGGGGAAGGCCGTGCAAGCCGGCCACAGTTGCGCTGCGGTAACGCATCACAGACCTCCAGCGCGTCGCCATTGGACGCGCGGAAAGCCAATCGTCGGCCTCGGCCGGCGGTGAAGGCGGGGGCGAGGCGCCGCGAGGTTCCCTCGCGGCACACATGCGGAGTCCGAACATCCGTCCGGGGACAGCTCACGCGTGAGGCGCGATTGCGCGCGCCGCCCGCGAAAACTTCATCGCAAAAATGAAGCGTGAGAGTGGCGCCTGCCCGCCTGCGGGGTGCGGTCCTGCTCTTTTCGCCAGCAACCAAGCAGGACTCCATGAAACTGAATCGTTCCTTTGCCGGGCGCCGCGTGCGCCGGGCTCTTTTCCTCGTCGCGGGCGGCGTCGCGCTGCTGGCCCAGTCGCGGGTTCGCTTGCACGCGCAGGCGGCGGCGCCCACGCCGCTTGCCCCGGTCGTCACCACGGTCACACGCACGCCCGCCGACGTGCAGACACTCGGCACGGCCTTTGAGAGTTTTTCCGCGGACGAGCTGGCGCGCCGGCAGGTGACCTCGCTCGCGAGTGCGCTCGGCGGAGCCGCCGGCGCGCCGCTTTTTGCGTCGGGCGCACCGGGCGCAACGACCTCGCTCTTTCTGCGCGGCGCGAACTCCAACCAGACGCTCTTCCTCGTCGACGGCCTGCGCCTCAACGACCCCAACACGGACTACCTCGTCTTCCTCGGCGGAGCGTGCGTGAGCGCGTGCGACAGCCTCGAGCTCTCGCACGGCCCGCAGAGCACGCTCTACGGCGGCGAGGCGGTGGGCGGCGTCATTGCGCTACGGTCGCAGCGCGGCGTGGGCGCGCCCAGCGGACGCGTGGCGGTGGAGGCGGGGAGCTTCGGCACCGTGCAAGGCGCGCTCTCGGCGCAAGGTGAGCGCGGCGCCCAGGCATGGAGTTTTTCCGCGCAAGGCGGCCATGCGAGCAATGAGCGGCCGAACAATGCATTCGACTCCGCCAACCTTGCGCTGCGCCTTGACCGCGCGCTCAACGAGCGCGTGAGCGTGGGCGCGACCGCGCGCTGGTTCCATGGCGTGTATGGCTCGCCCGGCGATCGCTTTGCCAACGACCCCGACAACGAGGAGCGTGAGGACAACGTGATCGCGACGGCGTTTGCCGATCTGAAGCTCGCGCCGGCGTGGACCGCGCGCGCCGTGCTCGGCGGCCAGGACCGGCGCTTCGTGGCGGAGAGCCCGCGCGCGGGCCGATCGACGGCCTTCACGGTCGTCAAAAACCGCCGTGGCGTGCTCGACGCGCAGACGAGCTACACCGGCTGGGAGCGCCATCGCGCGACCGCGGGCTTCACGGCGGAGGCGAACCACACGCGCAACACGGGCTTCGGCGACATCAACAAGAAGCAGGGCCTGCTCGCCGCGTTTGCGCAGGACGAATGGTCGCCGGGGGAAAACGTCTTTCTCACGGGCGGCCTGCGCAGCGACGACTTCGACACCTTCGGCCGCGCCACCACGGGCCGCGCGACCGCGGCGTGGCTCGTCGTGCCGAAGACGCTCAAATTCCGCGCGAGCCACGGCACGGCGTTCCGCTCGCCGAGCTTCCTGGACCTCTACGGGCAGAGCGCGTTCTACGTGGGCAATCCGAACCTCCGCGCCGAGCGGGCGCGCGGCACGGATGCGGGCGTCGATTTTTATTTCGCCGCGCGCCGCGGGACGCTCAGCGCGACCTGGTTCGAGACGCGTTTCTCCGATCTCATCGCGAGCACGCCGAATTTCCGCAGCGTGGAGAACATCCAGCGCGCCCGCACGCGCGGCGCGGAGGTGGCGCTGCGCTACGAGCAGGCCGGCGCCGGCGTGCGCGCGGCGTTCACCTACCTCGAGGCCGACAATCTCACCACCGGCGCACGCCTGCTGCGCCGCCCGCGGCAGAGCGGCAGTCTCGACGCGTGGGCCGAGCCCATGCGCGGCGTCACGCTCGGCGGCGGCGTGCGCTTCGCGGCGCACCGTCGCGACGTGGACGCGCGCACCTTCCGCCAAATCGACGCCGAGGACTACACCGTCGTGCGCGTGCATGCCGCCTGGCAAGCGACGCCGCGGCTCGCGCTCAAGGCGCGCTTGGAAAATCTCCTCGGCGAAAAATACGAGGAAGTGAACGGCTACCCCGCGCTCGGCTTCGGCGCCTTCGGCGGGGTGGAGTGGAGATTCTGAGCGCGCAGCGGCGGGCGGGGAGGCCCGCCGCCACCATCAGCCTATTTCCTCAACAGCGCGGCGAATCGCCGCAGCGCGTTGTCCGGGCCGCCGGTCTTGGCGCTGTCGATCACGACGTTGCCGGCGCGATCGGTGACAACGAGCTGCGGGATGAGGTTAGTGAAGAGCCGATTCACGATCTGCATCTCGGGCTGGCGCGCCTGCGGGACGCTGGCCCAGGCAAAGCCGATCTTGCCGGCGTAGGCCTTCATGTCGGCCGGCGATTTGTCGCCGCTCACAAACACGATCTCGTAGGCGCCCGGGTTCTTCGGTTTCGCCTCCTTGTCGAACTTCGCGAGCGACGGGGAGAACTGCACGCACGGGCCGCACCAGCCGGCGCCGCGGTAGAAGACATAGTATTTCGGCTCGGCGCCGGCGTCGAGCGACGCCGGCGCGCTGGTCGCGGGGTTCACCAGCTTGCCCGCCAAGTCCTCGCTCACACGGCCGGGGAACGCGTTCTTGTCGGCGACGAGCTTGCGCGCGGAGTCGAGCAGGTCGGTGTTGCGGGGCTCGGTGTTGAAAAGGAATTTCCCCTTTTCGTGGACGAGCAGGAGTTGCGGGCCCTCGAAGCCGACCAGAATCACGGCGTCGCCCGGCTTGAGCGCGCCGCCGGGAAACTGCATCGCCTGCTTCATCTTCACGCGGTAGGTCCAGAGGTCCATGCGCTGCGCGAGCGAGGCGTAGGTGAGCGCGCGCTGATCGGCGCTGAGGCTTTTCCACGTCGCTTGCGCGGCCGCGAGCACATCGGTGTCGTCGGCCTTCACGTTGAACGTGCTGCGGCCGTCGGGCGTCTCGACCTGGACGCTGGTGCCCTGCAGCGCGACCACCGTGAGCTTCTGGCCGGCGTTGATGGCGGGGCGGCCCTGCAGCTTCACGGGCTGCTTGAGCGTGACTTGTGCCGGCAGGAATTCAGGTCGGCGCGAGAGATCCGCCAGCGTGAGGTCTTGGGCGAACGCGGCCGTGGCAAGCACCGCGGAAACAAGGGGGAGGCGAAGTGTTTTCATGAAGGCGGGAAAAGGCGCGGGTCTTAGTTCGCGGTCTTGGCCTTGCGCGCGTTGATCGCGTCCTGGCGGGCCTTGGCCTTGGCTGCGGCGGCGTCGGCGCGGGCCTTGGCGGCGGCTTCGGCGTCGGCCTTGCGTTTCTCGGCCAGCGCGTCGGCGTCCGCTTTCGCCTTGGCGGCCTTGGCGGCGGCATCCTCCTCGGCCTTCTTCTTCGCGGCGATGACGGCGGCCTCGGCCTTGGCGGCCTTTTCCTGCGCGTTGAGGAGCAGCTTTTCGATGTTGAGGTCGGCGGCGGGCGTGACGCGGTAGCGCTTCACTTGATTGCCGTCGGCCGCGACAAATGTGAGCACGCCCTTTTCATCGATTGACCACGCTTCCTTGTAACCGAGGAATCCGTCGGCGTCGCGTTTCATGACCGGCTGGCCGTCGGCATAGACGATGTAGTAGTTCTGCGGGCGGTCGGGGAATTTCTCCGCCCCGATCCAGTAGAGGTGCTCGCCGTCCGGCGTGAAGGTGGGGTGCGAGACCTGCAGCGTGGTGGGGTAGGCGAGCTGGTCGTTGAGGTAAAGGCCGGCCGCGGTGTTGTCGGGCTTGCGCGCGACGCGGGCGAGGTATTTGCCGTGCGGGCTCCACCTGAAGAGCGTGTTGCGCGTCGGCGTGATCCAGCCGGTGCCGGTGAAGCTGCCGGTGAAGAGCTCGTTGCGGTGCTTGCCGTCGATCACGAGGCCAGCGGAGTCGTTGCGGCCGACGGGCGTGACGGCGAAGGCGTAGTGCGAGCCGTCGTCGCTGAAGTCGAACGAGTCGCCGTTGGGCGCGAGGCCCGCGGGCAGGATGTTCTGGCCGTCGACGATCGTGAGGTGCTGGCGGTTGGTGCCGTCGGTGGACGAGAAGGCGTAGCGCGCGCCGACCTTGGCGAACACGATTGGGTCGCGCGAGAGCGAGCCGACGCTGGCGACGGGGATCTCCTCGGTGTTGTTCACGACGACGAAATTCCGGCCGCTGCTGCCGATCTGGAAGATCACCTTCGAGGAATCGGGCGACCACGAGAACTTGTCGGCGACACTCTGGTATTCGTTGCCCTTCTTGCCATCGAGGATCACGAAAAAGCTCTTCGCCTCGGGGTTCATGCAGCGCAGGGCCCAGTGCTTGCCGTCGGGGCTGAAGGAGATGTCCATCGCGCCGTCGGTGCCGGGGACTTCCTTGCCGTCGAGGTAGAGCGTGCCGACGCCCTGGTAGTTCACGAGCCGCTTGCGCATGATGACGGCGTAGCGCCCGCCGACGGTCGAGGGCGTGATCTTCTCGATCTGGATGCCGGCGTAGGGGCCGGGCTTGCCGTCGACGAGGACCTTGTTGTCGGCGCCGATGGTGAGGAGCGTCTTGCCGTCGGCGGTGAACTGCGGGTTGCCGCCGGAGTAACCCGCGACCTTGCCGTCCACGATGAGCATCTGCTTCTGGTAATTTTCCACGGTGCCGGCGGTGTAGGCGTAGCGCTTGTCGTCGGGGCTGAAGACGGGCTGCAAGTTCTGATGGCCGGCCCAAGGCTCGGCCCTGCCGTTCATCATGAGGCGATACTGGCCGCGTCCGCCCTCCATCTTCATCTCGCCCCAGTAGACAAAATTCCCCTTGGGCGAGAGCGTGAGCGGCGTGTGCTGGAGCGACAGGGAATTGCGCGGGCCGCGGCCGACCTCCTTGCCGTTGTGCACGACGATGTAGTCGTTGCCCTGCCGCCCGACGTAGGCGAAGGCCGAGCCTTGCTCGCTGAAAATCACGGCGGTGGGCGTGCCGGCCATGTTCTTGCCGCCGGCGTTGGCGCGGTGCACCAGCAGCGGTCCGGCGCCGGTGATGTTGGCGGCGCTGCCGCCAAACAACTCGTCGAGCACGGGGCCCTCGACGCCGTCGACCGAGACGACGGTGCGCGTGCCCTTGAGGCCGACGTAGGCGACGCGCGCGTCGTTCTGGCTGACGACGTAGAGGCCGCCGGCGCCGACGGGGCCGACGATGGTCTCCTCGACCTTGGGCTGGGCGAGGAGGGTGTTCGTGAGAGTGGCGAGCGCGGTGAGAACGGCGAGGCGCGGGCGGAGGCGGGCGGGTAGGTTCATGGGAGGTGTGGCTGGAAACGGACGAAGGCCTAACGGATCTGAGGTGTATGCGGGGCGGCACGCGCTGGCGTGTCCACGAGCAAAGGAGCGGACCTGATGGGATTCGCGCCTCGGACGCCAGGACGTGGTGAGATATTCTGCGAAATTCGGCCGGGGTTGGGGCGGGTGAGGCTTTGGCGGAACACCCTAGGCTGGCAAGCGCGGTGTGTGGGCGGAGTGCGCCGCGTCGCGGGTTACGCCCACGCCAATCGTGCGTCTTGCGCGCGCATCGCCACCCCTCGATCTTGCCTCACCCCATGCCGCACCGCCCCACGCTCCCACTCCTCGTCATCGCCTTGTCAGCCGCGGGGCGACTGTTTCTCGACGCTGGCGCCCTGCGCGCCGACGAGCCGCCCGCGCCCTGGGCCTATGGGTTCAAGGAGCCGCCCGCGCCGGACACGCCGCGTGTGCCACCCGGCCGGCCTGGCCGGCCGCCGACCGACCCTGCGCTCCACGGCGTGCCGGGTTCGGAGCGCAAGTTCACCCGCGCGGAGATCACCGATATTTTCGGCCCGGCGGACTTTTTTCCCGGCGACCATCCGGCGCCGCCCGAAATTGTCGCGCGGGGCAAGGCGCCCGTGGTCTGGGCCTGCGCCCGCTGCCACTACCACAACGGCAAGGGCCGCCCCGAAAACGCCGGCATCGCCGGCCTGCCGGTCGAATATTTCGTCGAGCAGATGCTGGCCTTTCGCAACGGCGAGCGGCTCTCGTCCGATCCCCGCAAGCCCAACACACCCATGATGGTCGAATACGCGCAGGCGATGACCGAAGCGGACATGCGCGCGGCCGCGGAATATTTCGGCGCGATGAAATGGACGCCATGGATTCGGGTGGTCGAGACCGGGCGCGTGCCGCAGACCACGATCTCCGCCGGCATGCATCTGCCGAAGGCCGACGGGTCCGACGAACCATTGGGCAACCGCATCATCGAGGTGCCCGAGGACGCGGAGGCCGTCGAGGTGCAGCGCAACCCACGTGTCGGCTTCGTTGCCTACGTGCCCGTTGGCAGCGTGAAGCGCGGCGAGGCGCTTGCCGGCACGGGCGGCGGCCGCACCGTCGCCTGCCTCGCCTGCCACGGCCCTGGGCTCAACGGCGAGGACAACCTGCCGGGCGTGGGTGCGGTGCCCGGCCTCGCCGGTCGCTCGCCGAGCTACCTTTACCGGCAGATGTTCGACCTGAAGACCGGCGCGCGCCACGGCAAGCGCAGCGTCTTCATGAAACCGATCATGGCCGGCCTCGCGCCCGATGAGATGCTGGCGCTCGCGGCCTACCTCGCGTCGCTCAAGCCCTGAACTTTTTTCCCATGAAAAGCGCCGTCCTGGCCCCGTTGCTCCTCGCCGCCCTCGCGGTCGGGCGTCTCCCGGCAGCCACACCGCCGCTGCCCGGCGTGACGCTTCGCCCCGCCGAGACGATCAACCTCTGGCCTGGCGCTGCGCCGGGCGAGAAGGGCGACATCGGCCCCGAGCGGATCGTGCCACAGCGCCCTCGGCCGTTCGATCAAATCACCGATGTCTCGGTCCCGACGCTCGCGGTGTTTCATCCGTCGTCGGAGAAGCGTCTCGGCACCGGCGTGCTCGTGATTCCCGGCGGCGGTCTCGACCGCCTCGCGATCGAGACCGAGGGCTATGAAATAGCCGAGTGGCTCAACGCGCACGGCCTCACGGCGTTCATGCTCAAATACCGGGTGCCGGCGCGCAGCGGCGGCCCGCGCTACAAGGTTGGGCTGCAGGACGCGCAGCGCGCGATGGGTCTCATCCGCGCCCACGCCCCCGAGTGGAAGGTCGACGCCGACGCGATCGGCGCGATCGGTTTCTCCGCCGGCGCCGAGATCAGCGTGCTGCTCTCGGTCTTCCACGCGGAGCCGCGGCAGTATGAACCCGTCGACGAGGCGGACAAACTTTCGACGCGGCCCGACTTCGACATCGCGCTCTACGCGGGCGGCATCACGGATTTCCGCGCGGGCACGCTCCGCGAGGACATCGCGACACGATTGGGAAAATCGCCGCCCACGTTCATCGTGCACGCATTCGACGACGCCGCGATGTCGTCAATCGTGCTGATGCAGGCGCTCAAACGCGCGAACCTCGCCTCGGAGCTGCACATCTTCTCCGCTGGCGCCCACGGCTTCGGGGCGCGCGACACCGGCCTGCCCGTTGGCCGCTGGCGCGAGCTTGCGCTGGACTGGCTCGGCACGCAGGGCTTCCTCGACCCAGCGGACGTCCGTGCGTTTGCCCGCGAGTGGGGGGCGGGTAGTCGGCCGCGATTCCGCACCCTCGCGCCAAATGGAAATCTTGCGCAGGCCTACGCCGCGCAACGCCGCATCGTCGCCGACACGCTGCGCCGCGGCGGTGCGGTTGCGGGTTACAAGGGCATGTTCACGACTGGTGCCGCCGGCTCGCCCGCACACGGCGTGCTCTTCAAGGCGGGCCGCATCGAGGCCGCCGCCGGCACCGTGCGCGCCGTCGCGCACGAACCCTCGCTCCTCATCGAGACCGGGATCGGCTACGTGATCGCGACTGACATCGCGACCAAGCTCCGCGTGCCGCGGCAGGCGCTCACCGCCGTCGAGGCGCTCGTGCCGGTGATCGAGCTGCCGCGCAGCCCTGGCGGGATCGTCGACGGCAAGCTCACGGTCGATCCGCTCGACGCCATCGCCGGCAACGTCGGCTCCAACCGCTTTATCGTCGGCCCGTCGATCGCGCCCGAGAAGATCGCAAACCTCGACACGCTCGCCGTTGCGCTGCGTCGCGACCGCCGCGTGCTGCACGAGACGACCGGCGCCGACGCCCGCGGCGGCCAAGCGCAGGTGTTAATGACCCTCATCAACCAAATCGTGGAGCAAGGCCGCATCCTGCACCGCGGCGACATCATCATCACTGGCGCCCTAGGTGGCGCGAAGCCCGCCGAGAAAGACGCCTACGCCGCCGACTACGGCGCGCTCGGGAAGATCGAGTTCAGGATCGAATAGGGACCGAGATTGTGCTCGCAACGCCTTCGCAAAAGGGCGGTCGTTCGCCGTCTAGCCAAAATGAAGAAGACCTTCGTCCTTTGTGCTCTGTCTGCCGTTGGCGGTGCGTTGGCTGTCTGGTTGGTCGCGCCGTCGCGTGGCGAAGACTCGCGGAGGGCTGATGCCGTTGCGGTGGGAAATGGCTATTCAGTCGTATTGAAAGTGAAGCCCGCGCACCCGTTCCTCGCCGAATATGACGAGGTGTTGGAAATTTTTGGTGGCACGGCTCGGGAAGGAAAGTTTATGGGGCGATTGAGCCTGCCGATGAATATGGGCGGGCGCGTGCGAATCCTGCTATTTCGCAGCCGTGGCGAGGGAAGTGCTCAGATTCAGCTCAAAGATCGCTATGCGTCTTCGTTGATTGATTTGCCCACTCTGAAGACGTCGGGAGCGGGCGAGGTCAAAGAAGATGATTTTGCGTTCCTTCGCGCTTTTTCCGGCGAGGCGCATCCGCTGAAATTTATCCCAGCGGCGGTATGGGAAAAAATGTCGAAGGCCGAGCGAGGCGGATAGTTCGCGGCGACTATCTAGCAAACATCGCGTCCTTCTCGTTCCCCGCGCTGAGCACGTAGGCGAGCAGGTCCTGCAGTTCTTCGGGGTTCAGCGAATTGATCAGGCCGGGCGGCATCATCGACGTGGCGAAGGGCTTCCTTAAGACCACGGCGCCCGCCTTCACGCGGATTTTCTCGTCGGGCAGAAAGGGGTTGGCCATCACGAGCAGATCGCCGCCTTCCTCGCCAACGACGCGGCCCACGATCGGGTCGCCATCGGTGCGCTCGATCTGCTCGCTGCCGAACTGGTCGCTGATGACCTTCGAGGGCTCGATGATGTTCTCCAGCAGGTCGCGCAGGCTGTAGCGCGAGCCGGCGCCGGTGAGATCGGGGCCGACGCCGCTGCTGCCCTCGGCGCCGAGGCGGTGACAGAGGATGCACGCCGTCGCGGTGAACATCGCCTGGCCGCGGGCGAAGTCGCGGCCCGTGAGCTTGGCGGGCAAGGCGGCGAGCGCGCTCTCGACGGTGTAGGCGCGGCCCGGGCCCTTGGGCGTCATCGCCGGGGCGGCGAAGCCGGCGGGCGGCGGCTTCGAGAGGGCGTCGAGCGCGGCGCGCTCGGTCTTGTCCGTCACGTTGAGCAGCGACTCGGTGCGGATGTTCTGGATGAAGCCGCTGAAGCTGTTGCCGCCTTTCCAGTTTTGCGTGCGCGGGAACCACGCGAAAAACTCCGTGCGCAATTTCGGCGTCCAGCCCGCGGTCGCGTGGCGCAGCGCGTAGGCGTAGGCGATCTGCTGGCGATCGGGGCGGCTGGCGCTGACGGTGTTGACGACCTTGCCGTAGCTGTCGTTGCGGGCGTTGACCGCCGCGCCGCCGAGGTCCTCGCCGTAGATCGTGGGCGGTTCGGAGACGCTGAGGAGCGGCACGATTTTGCCGACGACCTGCCGCGAATCGAGGTGGATGAGCAGCGCGGCCAGCTCGCGGTTGACGAGCGGATCGCGGTGCGGGAAGTGGCGCTCGAGCCCGGCGACGACGTTGGCGCAGGCCTCGGGGGCGGGCTTGCCCATGCGCGTGAACACCAGCTGCCATGCGCGCAGGAGCGGCAGGCGCAGCTCGGCAGGCTGCGCGCCGAAATCGAGCCGCGAGAGCGCCGCGATGATCTTGGGCTGGAGCGAGCGATCGCCGACGCGGGCGAGGGCGATGAGGGCCTCGATGCTGGCCTGCGGCTGCAGCTCGGCGAGCGCGCGGTCGGCCCACTTGTCGGCGGGCTGGCGCTCGATCGCGACGCGTGCGGCGAAGCGCAGCGTGCGGTCCTTGCTCGCGAGGTGCGGCCACGCGGTGTCGATGGCGCTTGGCGGCGTGCCCTCGGCGTGCAACGCCTCGAGCGTGCGGCGGATTTTCGCCTCCTCGGTGGGCGGGGCGGGCTGGGCGCGCGTGGTGCTTTCGCTGCCGGTGTAGGTCACGCGGTAGAGGGCGGACTGCGTGCGACGGCCGCCGACGGTGAAATACATCGCGCCATCCTTCGGGTTGATCACGACATCGGTGAACGGGAGCGGCTTGCCGGAAACGAACTCGGTCTTCTCGCCGCGGAAGCTCGCGCCGTCGGGCGTGAGGTGGATCGCGTAGAGCGTGCCGAACGTCCAGTCGGCGGCGTAGAGCGCCTTCTGGAATTTGGCGGGAAACTTCGCGCTGGTGCCGAAGGTGACGCCGACGGGGCAGCCGGGGCCGATGTTGACGACCTCGGCGAGGCTATCGGCGTAGTAGGCGGGCCAGCGGCCGGCGCCGGAGCGCCAGCCGAAGTCGGCGCCGCTGATCGCGTGGTTGATGCGCGTGGGCATATACCACGGCGTGCCCTGGTCCCACTCCATGTCGGAGTCGTAGGTGAAGAGCTCGCCGTTCTGATCGAAGGCCATGTCGTATTGGTTGCGGAAGCCGATGGAGAACAGCTCGATGTTTTTCCCGTCGCGATCGGTGCGGGCGATGTAGCCGCCGGGGGCGAACTTGTTGCGCGCATGGCCGCGGGCGTCCCACATGCGCGGGATGAGATGGTCCTCGCCCCACGCGACCATGCGGGCCGACTCCATCGCGCGCGGGAGGTCGGTGTGGTTGCCGTTGGCGAAGTAGATCGAGTTGCCGTCGGGCCCGAGCACGAGCGCGTGCGGGCCGTGCTCGCCGGAGCCGTTCATCGGGCGGAGAAACTCGATCTGGTCGAAGGTGTCGTCGCCCTTGGTCGAGCGCACGCGCCAGAGGCCGGACTTGCCGCGCTGCTCGTTGACCATGACGTAGAGCGCGTCGAACGCCCAGAGCAGCCCGTGCGCGCCGACCTCCATGCGCGGGCCGATGTCGGCCTTCTTCTTGCCCGCGTCCTTCGGTGCGGCGGACGGCTCGGCGTCCGGCGGCGCGCCGGCCTTGAACGTGGTGAAGTCAATCGCGAGGTGCTCGACCTTGGCGCCGGTGCTCGTGCCGACGGGCGGCAGCGTGATGCGGTAGATGCCGCCATATTGATCGCTGGCGAGGATGCGGCCTTTCGGATCAAGCGTCATCGCGACCCATGAGCCTTGGTCGCCCTTGGGCACGGTGTGGATGAGCTCGACCTTGAAGCCGGGCGCGACGGTGAGGGCGCTGGGGGGCGTGGCGGTGGCGAGCGCCGCCATCTCGCGGCGCGAGCTGGCGCCGGGCGGCTCGGCCGCCTCGGGCGCGGCGTTTCTCTTTTTCGGCGCCTGCGCGAGGAGCGCGCACGGCAAGGCAAGGGCGAGGACGGTGAGGCGATTCATGGAGCGGAGGGGCGGCGGGGCGGTCGGTCGCGACGCTGGTTTCCGGCAGACGGGCGTGCGAGCCGATAGTTGCGAGGGGCGGTGCGACGCTTCGGCTTGAGCCGGCGGCCGGAAAACTGCTTTGTCGCGACGATGTCGCTGATGCCCCCTGCTCGATGCCTCGCTGACTGGCCGTGCCGCGCGGGCGGCGCTGGAGTTCGGCGGGGCGCTTTTCTGCCAGCGGTTCATCCGCTGCTTCGCCCCATGAGACTCCTCCGCATGCTCGTGGCGCTCGGCGCGTTCCCTTGGCTGGTCTTCGCCGCGGACGACGCGGCCAAGCGCTGGGCGGAATACGAGCCTGCGTTCCAGGCCTTCGCCGAACTCGACCGCGCGAGCCCGCCCAAGCCCGGCGGCATCCTCTTCGTTGGCAGCAGCATTTTCCGCCAGTGGACGAACGTCGCCGAGCAGATGGCGCCGCTGCCCGTCCTCAACCGCGCCTTCGGCGGCTCGCGCACCGGCGACCAGCTCGCGCGCTTCGACCAGCTCGTGCCGCGCTATGCGCCGCGCGTGATCGTCTACTATTGCGGCAGCAACGACCTGAAGGCCGCCAATCCCGATGCGCCCGACGTGATCTTCGCGCGCTTCCGGGAGTTTTCCGAGCGGGTGCGCACCCAGTTCCCGGCGACACGGCTCATCTACGCGGCCAGCAACCGCTCGCTCGACCGCGTGGCGCAGTGGGAAAAAGTCGACCACTACAACGCCCTCGCGCGCGCCTACTGCGCCGCGACGCCCGGCCGCACCTTCGTCGATCTCAACCCGGCGCTCGTCGACGCCGAGGGCCGCCCGCGCCGCGAGCTCTATCGCGACGACAAGCTGCACTTCCACCCGCCGGCCTACGACGCGTTCGCGAAGATCATCCGGCCGGTGCTGGAACGGGAATGGGCGGCGGTGAAAGAGTGATGGAGCAGGGCGGGTCTGTGACCCGCCCTGCGGCCGACGGTGGGTTCGCGCAACGGGCGGGCCCGCACCTCAAAACTTGCAGGTCGTCGTCAGGAAATACGCGCGCGGCTGGACGGGCACGTATTGGAGCATCGTGTCGCGGCCGGTGGCGGGGAGCGACGTGTAGCTCTGGCGGTCGCCGGGATTGATGCCCCAGCCGCGCCACGTCATCACGCCCTCGCTGTCGGTGAGGTTGGTGACGTTGAGGTTCGCGGACCAGCGGCGGCTGAAGGTGTAGCCCATGCCGAGGTCGAATTGGTTGAAGCGTGGCAGGATGATCACGTTGGCGACGTTGCCCGCGCGCTCGCCCATGTGCTTCCACGAGAGGTTGGCGAAGAAATTCTGCACGCGGTAGCTGAGCGTCTGGTTGAGGAGGAAGTCGGGGTTGTTGTCGGATTTCCTCCCGGAGAAATCGAGGTAGCTGTCGTCCTGCTGGCCGTTCGCGCCGGCCACGAAGATTTTCCAGACCGTGTTGGTCGACCACTGCTTGGTGAACACGGAGCGGAGCGAGAAACGCTCGCTGAGGCGAAACGTGCCCTCGAGCTCGAGGCCGTAGGAGGTGACGGCGTTGTAGATCGGATCGGGGAAGTAGGGCGTCACGCCGTCGGCCTCGGTGGCCTGGTTGATGGCGAGCACGTGGCTGAGCTGCGTCCAGAACGGCGTGGCCGTGAGCGTGACGCGCGGCGTCTTCCAGCGGTAGCCGAGCTCGGCCTGGAGGACGGACTGAGCGCGGGGCTTCAGGCTATCGAGGCGGAACTGCGAGTTGTAGTTGCGGAAGAAACCGTAGTCGGGCGCCTTCTCGCCGTCGGCGAAGCGCACGTAGAACGAGTGCTCGTGGTTGATGACGTAGTTCGCCGCGCCCGACCACGAGAACGACGAGATGGCCTTGTCGAAGGCCCATTTGGCGGCGGGGTTCGGCGCGGTGAAGCGGTTGTCGGCCATCGTGAACACGTCACCGTCGGCGCCCCCGTAGGTGGGGTCCCAGTTGCCGCGGGCGTTTTGCACGCCAGCCTGGTTGAAGCCTTTTACGGCGAAGCGCTCGGCGCGGAAACCCCAGTCGGTGGAGAAGCGCGGGGAGATGTCCCACTTGTGGCCGAAGAAATACGCGAGCTGGCGCGAGATGGCCTTGTCGCGCGTGTAGCCGACGCCGAGGGCGGTGAAGCCCTCGGGGTTGGTGAGCAGGACGGGGCGGCCGTTGAAGCCGGCGACGGCCGTGAGCGCGGCGGCGGGCGTGCCGGCCGCCGCGGTCGCGGCGGTCGCCGGAATCCACAGGATGCCGAGCGGCGACGGCTGCTCGGTGAGCGGCGAGGCGGTGCGGCCGCCACTCGACTGGCGATCGGAGATGCCGGCGTAGCCGAAGTAACCGCCGGCGGTGAAGGTCATTTTCCCGAGGCGCTTGGTCACGGCGAGATTCTCCATGATCTCGTTCATGTGCTCGTTGGCGGTGCGGCCGACGTTGGTCCAAAGCGCGTTCGGGAGAATCTGCTGGTTGGGCAGCGCCGCGAAGCGGACGACGAGGCCGGCGTTGTTGAGGGCGTTGGCGTTGACGGTGAAGTTGCCGTTGGACGTGACCTCGGCGGCGATGTTGCCGTTGTGGCGATCGAAGAAACGGTAGAGGCCCGCGGGCACGCGGCCGTTCTGCCCGCCGCCGCTGAACTGAATCGACATCGTCGAAAAGAAGTTCGGCCAGTCGAGCGAGCGGGGCGTGACGCCGGAGGAGGAGTTCCAGTCGGCCCAGTTGCGGGCGAAGCGGATGTTGTGCGCGAGCGACCAGCCGTCGCCGAACTCGTGCTTCCACTCGGCTCCGACGTAGCGCTGGCGTGAGCGCACGGCGTCGGTGGTGTCGAAGGTCGCGAGCTGCGTATCGGTCTCGCGCGGGTATTGGTGCACGCTCTTGGGAAACAAATTCGTGCTGAAGCGGCTCAGACCGGGGAACTGCTTCGGGTCCTGCGGATCGCGGGCGAGGAGGTATTCATACCAGTGGTTCCGGTCGTCGAGGAACTTGCCGTAGAGCTTGATCGAGCCCTGGCCATAGTCCTTGGACACGTTGCCGCGCACGTCGCCGCCGACGTTCATCGGCCAGCCGTCGGGCGGGCGGTGTCCCTGCGCGTAGCGGTAGAAGCCGCCGACGTTGTAGACCCAGCCCTTGGCGCCGAGCGGCCCGCCCAATGTGAGGTCGCTGCGCAGGTGCGGCGAGGCGCGGCCCTCGAGGCCGGTGCGCGTGCGCACCTCGCCGCCGAAACGCGCGGAGCCGGTGCGGCTGATGTAGTTGAACGCGCCGCCGGGAGAGTTCGACGAAGTGATCGACGCGCTGCCGCCGCGCACGGCCTCGACGCGCTGGAGCGTGGCGTCGGGGCGGTTGAAGTAGCCCGAGCCGTAGTTGCCGAAATTGACGTTGGTGAACGGCAGGCCGTCCTCCTGCATCGAGACGTAGTAGGTGCCGGTCGCGCCGTCGGAGCTGTCGGCCGAGATGCCGCGCGAGTAGACCATGCCGCGGATCTCGCCGAGCGAGGAGTTGACGAACACGCCCGCGACATTGAGCAGCATGTCATCCGCGGAGAGGAAGACCTGCTCGTTGAGGAAATCGGTGTTGAGCGTCGTGATCGCGGTCGTGGCCTTGCGGGCCTCGGTGGGATTAAAGACGCCGGTGACGACGAACTCGTCGAGCTTGACGGAGGATGCGGTGGAAGGTGCGCCAGGGCCGGGGGAAGTGGTCGGGGCGGTTTGGGCGGGAAGGGCGGGCGCGAGGATGAGCGCCATCGTGAAAAGCGCGATGCGGGTCGACATGGGGTGGGGCGGAGTGCGGTCATCAAACACGCCGCGCCCTGGAAAACGGAGCAAAAAAAGCGCCGAAGGCGCGCTACTTCGCCGCGGCCTTGAGCTCGGCAAAACGCGCGCGCAACGCGGCGAGGCGCTTCCCCTGCGCGGGATCAGCCGCGAGGTTGTGCTCTTCCAGCGGATCGGCGGCGAGGTCGTAGAGCTCCTCGTGTTTGAAGTCGGGCCACCAGATGTATTTCACGTCGCGGCGCACGAGGGCCTCCGAGGAAGGGATGAACGTGATGTCGCGCACCGTGGCGTGCTCGTAGAAAAATTCGTCGCGCCACCGCGGCGGCTTGGCCGCGAGGTAGAGTGGCGCGATGTCGCGGCCCTGCATGCGCGCGGGTGCGGGCGTGCCGGTCGCGGCGAGGATCGTGGGCGCGAGGTCGACGTTGAGGGTAAGGGCATCGCTCGTCATGCCGCGCTTGGCGGCCGGCAGGCGCGGGTCGCGCACGATGAGCGGCACGCGGATGCTTTCCTGGTAGGGATACCATTTGTCGGCGAGGCCGTGTTCGCCGTGGAAGTAGCCGTTGTCGCCGGTGAAGATGACCAGCGTGCGATCGAGCACGCCTTGCGCGCGCAGCTCGGCCAGCACGCGGCCGCAGACGGCGTCGGCCTCGGTCGCGAGCCGGTAGTAGTTCTTCATGTATTCCTGATAGCGCTCGGGCGTGTCGAAGCGCCACGTCCAGCGGTGGCGGCCCTCGTTCTTGTCGTTCGCGATGAAGGGCGGCAGGCGGCGGAAGTGATCGTCGGTGGCGGTCTTCGGCACGGGCACGGTGACGTTCTGGTAGAGCGCCATGCTCGCGGGTTGAGGGAGGTATTGCTTCGGGTTCTGGTCCTCGGCGTGCGTGGCGACGAAGGCGAGCGTGAGGACGAACGGCTTCTCCCTCGGGCGCGTGCGGAGGAACTCCATCGCGTCGTTCTCGTTTTTCTTGGTGACGTGAATCTCGGTGCCGTCGGGCTGCTTGAGCCAGTGGCGCATCGGCGTAAGGCGGTCGGCGCCGAAGTCGAACTGCTCGGCGGGGAACCGCCCGTTGTGCCACTTGCCGACGTGGCCGGTGTAGTAGCCGCGCGCGCGGAGCACGCCGGGATAAGTCTCGGCCCAGGGGGTCTTGAACATGCCGTTTGGCGGCTGCCCATTGCGCGACATCCACTGGCCGGTGAAAAGATTCGCGCGGCTGACCCAGCACACGGAGGTCGTCACGCAGTTCTGCGTGAAGCGCACCCCTTCGCGCGCGAGCTGATCAAGGTGCGGCGTGAGGACGACGGGATTGCCCGCGCAGCCGAGCGTGTCGTGGCGCCAGTCGTCGGCGAGGAGGACGAGGATGTTCAGGGGAGGTTCGCTCGCGGCGCCGGCGAATGCCGGGAGAACGGGGAACAAAAGGAGGGCGGAGATGAAAAAGCGGCGCATGGGGAAACGCGTGAGACGCGAATGTCAGAACCGCCCGTTGATCCCCACCGTGATCGTCGTGCCGGGGTAGTTGAAATACTCCACGTTGTCCGGCGTGCCGCGGTAGCGCTTCTGCGGGACGTTGTTCAGGTTGTCGATGTCCAGCGTGAGGGTGAGGGACGGCCGCACCTGATACGCGAAGCCGAGGTTCACGAGGTTGCGCTTCACGCGGTAGAGATTCCGCCAGGGCTGGGCGCCGCCGTAGCTCGTGAGGAAGGTCGTCGCGTAGTTCGAGAGGATGCGCGCGCTGAAGCCACGGTAGTTCCAGGAGAGGCTGGCGTTGGCGGTGCGCGGCACGAAGCCGGCGACCTGGCCGCTGGTGAGCGTGGTGTTGCCGGTGAAGCGGCCGTGCGTGTCGAGCAGCGTGTAGTTGATCATCCCGCTGAGGCCCTTGAGCAGGCCGGGAAGGAACGTGAAGTTCTGCTGGTAGCTGAATTCCCAGCCCTGCACGATCGCCGTGCCGGCGTTGGCGGTGGTGAGGATCGTCCAGCCGGGATACTCGCCGTTGAAGCCGTTGTCGTTGCCGGTGCCGATGGTGCCGGACTCGATGCCGCTGACGATGTAGTCGCGGATGGTCTTGTGAAACCAGGTGACGGAGAGGTTGCCCGCCGGCTCGAAATAATAATCGAGCGAGGCGTCCCAGTTGCGCGAGGTCTGCGGGAGCAGCGAGGGGTTGTTGATCGTGAGCGTGGGGCGGCCGCCGAGCGCGGCGTTGGCCTCGTTGGGCGTCTCCCCGGGCACGAGGTTGCCGAAGCCGGGACGGCCGAAGCTCGTGGACCAGCTGACCTTGGCCTTCAGGTTGGGCGTGATGTCGTGGAAAAGGTGGAGGCTGGGAAACGGCTTCGTGTAGTCGCCCTCAGTGGCGCGGCGGTTGTCGGCGTAGTCGACCTTGGCGGCGGCGATGGCCTGCGCCTCGGTCGCCGTCGCGGCCGTGCCGCTGAGGCGGCGGGCGCGCACCCAGCCGAAGGCCTCGTTCTCGGTGCGCTCGACGCGCACGCCGCCGAGGAAGCCCGTGTGGCCGAGGAAGCCGTCGCGCCCGAATTTGCCCTGCGCCATCGCGTAGGCCGCGGAGACGGTCTCGGTGGCGTCGGTGAAGCCCGTGTATTTCGTCGTCTCGCGGAAATAGAAATCCTCGCGCCAGATCGACGGGTCGATCACCTCGCGGGCGCGGATGAAGTTCGAGGCCTCCCACTGCGGCAGGCGGCGGCCGGTCTTCACCTGGTCCATCATGAGCAGCGAGGGCTCGGCCCGGAGCGGGCCGGTGCCGATGTAGTTCCACCGGCGCGAGGCGCTCGTCGCGCCCACGACCTGCTCGCGCCACACGAAGCCGCTCTTGAGCGCGAGCGGAAATGACAGCGGCAGCGCGTAGCGCGCGTCGGCGCGCACCTCGGTGACCTCGTGGAGCTGCGTGTTGTTGGCGTTGGTGAGGGCGTTCGTCGGCGACGGGCGGTAGTTGACGGGATTGGTGAAGTCGGGCCCGCCGTTCTGGATGAAGCGTGGGAAAAGGTCTGACTGCGTGCGATCAAGGATCCAGCCGACGTTGGTGATGCGGTTCACGAGCACGCCGCCCTCGCCGTTGCCAATGTTGATGTGCGTCTGCGTGTAGCGGGCGTTGTATTCGAGGGAGAACGGGCCCCAGTTGTGCTCGGCGCCGGCGTCGACGCGGCGCAGGCGGTTGAAGAAGTTGTTCGGGCCGGTCATCGTGATGTCGATCGTCGAGGCGGCGACCGGACGCACGGTCGTGATGCGGTCGGTGAAGCCGGGCTCGATGCCGTTGGCGGCGGTCGAGGCGACGGCGGGGTTGAAGATCGCCTGGTTGGTGAACGCGCGGGTGTCGTATTGGCGGCGGAAGACCTCGGAGTGATCGATGTAGCTGGCAAGGAACGAGAGCTTGGTCGTCGGCGTGAGGCGGTAGTCGGCCTTGGCGGTGACGTTCTTCTGGCGGCGGTGATTGTAGACGTCGCCGGTGCGGTAGTCCCAGAGATAGGCGGGCGAGGTCGCGATGTTTTGGAAATCGCGCTGCGAGGTGAACCAGCCGAGCGCGGTCTCGGAGTCGAAGAGGCTGACGCTGAGGCCGAGGTTGCGGCTGCCGCCGAAGGCGTCGAACACCTCCTGGTAGCCGAGCGAGGCGAGGCCGTGCACCCGCTGCTGCTCGCGGATGGGAATCTGCTGCGTGAACGACGGCGCGATGCGCGCGGTGAGCGTGTAGGTGACGCGGCGCTTCTCGCGCATCGAGAGCGGCGAGCGGCTCTTGAAGTTGATGGTGCCGCCGAGCGAGTCGGCGCCCTTGTCGGGCGTGTGGCCCTTGATCAGCTCGACCTGCTCGAACATCGCGCCGGTGATGTTGTTCACGAAGATCGAGCGGCCGGCGCCGCCCTGGCCGGTGAGCATGGCGCCGTCCATCGTGACGGTGTTCAGGCCGGAAGTCATCCCGCGCACCGTGAAGCCGGAAAGGTTCCCGCCGGCGTCGAGCTCGCCGTAGATGCCAGGCAGGCGGATGGCGACTTCGCCGGCGTTCAGGTTGGGGAGATTCCCGAACGAATCCGTGGCGGCGATGTTCTTGAGGTTCTCGGCGTTGCGCGCGGCCGTGATCGCGGCGGCGCCGCCCTCGCGCTCGCCGGTGACCTTGAAGGCGTCGAGCTTGTAGATGCCGGTCGTGAGATCGAAGTTGCGCGTGGCGACCTGGTCGGCGCCGACCGTGATCGTCGAGCGGACGATATCGAGGCCGGTGTAGGTGACGACGACCTCGTGCGTGCCGGCCGGCAGCGCGGGGAGCACATAGCGGCCGGTGTTGTCGGTGAGCGCGTTGACGCGGAGCGCAGGGATCTCGATGCGCGCGCCCTCGAGCAGGTTGCCCGTGGCGAGATTGGAGACGTTGCCCGTGAGCGTGGCGGCGACGGCCGAGCGGCCCAGGAGCAGGAATGCGGAAACGACGAGATGTCGGATGGGGTTCATGGGGTGTTGGGTGGGGTAAGCTAGAAACGGCCGTTGACGCCCACGGTCACGGCGGTGCCGCCGAAGAGCTTGAACTGCATGTTGTCCTTCCAGCCGCGGTAGGCGGACTGCGGGGCGTTGGTGAGGTTGTTGACGTCGATCGAGAGCGTGGCGCCGGGGCGGAACTGCCAGCCGATCCCGGCGTTGATCACGGTGCGCGCCTCGAGGTAGCGGCTCCGGGCCGGCGCGCCTTCCGTGAACTCGGTGATCGATTCGCCCGTGTAGTTGACGATCACGCGCGAGCTGAAGGCCCGGTGGCGCCAGAAGAGGCTGACATTCGCGCTGCGCGGGACGAAGCCCTCGACGTCGCGGCCCTCGCGCCGGCCGCGGCCGCCGTAATCGCCGTGTGCATCGAGGGCGGTGAAGTTGGCCGTGAGCCCGAGGCCGCGGAGCAGGCCGGGCAAGAAGGTGAACTGCTGCTGGTAGCTGAGCTCCCAGCCCTGGACGTAGGCGGTGCCGGCGTTGGCGCTGGTGAGGCGCGTGAAGCCGCTGTATTCGCCGTCGTAGCCATTGTCGCGCCCGGAGGCGACGGTGCCGCTGGCGATGCCGTTGACGATGAAGTCGCGAATGGTCTTGTGAAAGAACCCGACGTTCACGCTGCCGGCGGGCTCGAAGTAGTATTCGAGCGCGGCATCCCAGTTTCGCGCGGTCTGCGGGAGGAGCGAGGGATTGTTCACCGTGAGCGTCTGCTGGGCCTCGTTGATCGTCTCGTTCGGCAGCAGGCTCGTCATGGGCGGGCGGCCAAAGCTCGTGGACCAGCTCAGGCGCGCCTTCCAGTTTTGCGCGAGGTCCTGCGTGAGATGGACGCTGGGGAACGACTTCGTGTAGCTGCCGCGCAGCTCGCGGCGGGTGTTGCCGTAGTCGCGCAGGGCGGAGCCCACGGGATCGGCGGCCTGCTGCGCCGCGGTGCTCGGCACGCGGGCGCGGACCCAGCCCCAGCTGTTGGTGTCGGTGTCCTCGACGCGCACGCCCGAGACCCAGCCGGTGTTTTGCACGCGGCCTTGGGCCATGGCGTAGCCCGCGGTGACGGTTTCGGTGACGCGCCGCGTGGCGACGAAGCGCTGCATCTGCGCCCAGTATCGGTCCTCGCTCCAGAGCGCGGGGTCGATGGGGTTGCGGTCGCGGAAAAATTGCGCCGCATACCAGAACGGCGTCACGAGGCCGGTCTTTGTGCTGTTCATGCTGCGGACGGTCGGGTCGGCGGGGAGCGTGGTGCCGAGGTAGCTCCAGCGGCGGTGGCGGCCGAAGTCGTGCGCAAACTGCTCCCGCCAGTGGAGCCCGGCCTTGAAAAAGGTGCGCAGGGCGGGCGCGTCGAATTTCACGTTGGCGCGCGCCTCGCGGACCTCGTGGTCGTTGTCGATGTTGTTGTTTTGGAAGAAGCCGTTCAGCCGGTAGCTCTCGGGCTTGGTGATGTCGGCGCCGGCGGTCTGCGTGAGGCGCGGGTAGAGGTCGGACTGCGTGCGGTCGAGGATCCAGCCGATGTTGTTGACGCGCATGGTGAACTGGCCGCCGTTGTTGCCGAAGCCGTTGTTGATGTGCGTGGCGCTGAACAGCGCGCCGGCGTCGAGCGACCACGGGCCCGCGGTGTGCTCGGCGCCGAGGTCGACGTTGCGCGTGCGCAGGAAGAAGTTGTTCGGGCCCTGCGTGAGCACGTCGAAGTTGGACGCGGTGGACTGCCGCACCGTGGTGACGCGATCCGTCCAGCCGGGCATGATCCCGGCGGTGGCGTTGGCGCCGGCCAGGGGCAGCGCGGGGTTGAAGACGACCTGGTTGGTGAACGCCCGCGTGGTGAAGCGGAGCTTCCCGCGCTCGTTCGCGTCGTTGTAGATCGAGTTGAAGGTGAGCTTTGTCGCGGGCGTGAGGCGATACTCGGCCTTGAGGTTGAGGCTGGCCTGCTTGCGGTTGTTGTATTGGTCGAAGGTGTTGTAGTCCCAGAGGAACGCGGGCGACGTCGTGGTGTTTTGGAAATCGCGCGTGGTGCTGTGCGCGGCGCCGACGTTTTCCGAGTAAAACGTGTTCACGACCACGCCTAGGTTGCGGGTGCCGCCGGCGACATCGAAGACCTCGGCGTAGCCGGCGTTGAGCAGCGGGTGGCTGCGCCGGCCCTCGCGCAGCGGAACCTGCTCCGTGAAGGGCGGGGCCCAGCGCACCGCAAGGTTGTAGGTCACGCGGCGCTTCTCGCGCATCGCGAGCGGCGAGCGGCTCTTCAGGTTGATGGTGCCGCCGAGGGAATCGGCGCTGCGGTCGGGCAGGTGGCCCTTGATGAGCTCGAGCCCCTCGAACATCGCGCCGGTGAGGTTGTTGATGCGGCCCTGCCGCGCCATCGCGCCCTGGGTGGAGAGCATGCCGCCGTCGAGGGTGATGTTGTTCAGCGTCGGGCCCATGCCGCGCACCGCGAAGCCGTCGATGCCGTTCTCGAGGTTGAGCGCGGCGGTGACGCCGGGCAGCAGGATCGCGAGCTCGCTCGCGCTCATGTTGGGGAGGTTGCCGTAGGAATCCATCGCGACGACGTTCTTCGCGTTGGGGGCGTTGCGCTGCGCGGTGATGGCGGCGGCCCCGCCCTCGCGCTCGCCCGCGACCTTGAACGCCTCGAGCCGGTAGATGCCCGCGGTCAGATCAAAATTGCGCACGGCCGGGGCGTCGGCGGCCACGGTGAGGGTGGCGCGGGCGGAATCGAGGCCGGTGTAGGTGACGACAATCTCCAGCGGTCCGGCCGGGACGGAGGCGAAGGCATAGCGGCCGGTGTTGTCGGTGAGCGCCTCGAGGCCGAGCGCAGGGATCGCGACGCGCGCGCCCTCGAGCAGATCGCCGGTGGAAAGGTTGGAAACGAAGCCGGAGATCGAGGCGGCGTGGAGGGCCGGGAGGGCGGCGACCCAGCAAAGCAGGCCGCGAAGGAAACGAGTGAGGGGCATGGGGAGACGGATTGGAGGTGGCGCGAGGGGCAGGCTAGAATTTGAAGCTGCTGGTGAACTGATAGGTCCGCGGCTCCCGGAGATTGTAGATCACGGTGCTCGGCGTGTGCCTGACGTCGCGGGCATCGACTTTCACGAGGGGGAAGACAGTGTTGTCGTCGAGGAGATTGCGGACGTTCAACTGCAGCCGCCAGTCGACGCGGTTCTTGAAAAGCTTCCGCTTGTAGGTGAGCCACGCGCCGAACGCGAGGGACGGGGGCGAGTAGTAGGGCTGCGTGGGATCGAGGACGAACTTGGAGTCGACCGCGAAGCCGTCCACGGCCCGGCCGCGGGCATTCATGCTGCCGCCGAGCGAGAAGCCGCCGAGGGGCACGCCGGCGATCCTTGCGTCGCGCGGGAGCTCGAGGGTCTGGATCAGGTTGAGCGTCCACGAGGGCGAGAAGTTGGCCGACGGGCTGTTCCGGATGGCGTTGAAGTTGACGAGGATGTTTTCGAGCTCGGCCACGCTCGATGCGACGGTGGTGCCGGCGGACGGGACCAGGTTCTGCCACTCGGGGTGGGCTTTGATGATGGGGATGTAGACCGCCATGTATTGGTTGATGTAGGTGCCGCGCGCGGTGGTGGTGTTGTCGCCGCGCCGGCTGCCGTTGAGCGTCACGCGCCAGAGCTTCGAGGGATTGGCCGTGAGCGCGAACTCCCAGCCCTTCGAGGTGGTGGAGACGACGTCCTGCCAGACGGTGCTGAGCGTCGAATAGGGCGAGGTCAGGTATTTCACGTCGCCCGTGAAGTTCGCCACGGCGATCCAGAGCTGGTCGAACTGCTTGAAGTTGCCCGCCGCGTTGCTGGAGATGCTGTCGGGCGTGTTGAGGTTGCTGTTGGTGTAGTAGGTGACGTCGAGGAACACGCGGCGGTCCAGCAACGCGAACTTCACGCCGTAGTCGCTGCCCTTGCCCTGCGGGTTGGGCAGGAGATCGCCGAAGACGTTTCGCGTGCCGGAATTCACCTGCAGGTTGTTCGACGTGTTGTAGCTGAGGCTCAGCCACGGCAGCGCATGGAACACCAGGCCGCGGGAATACGTGTGGCCCCCGCGCTCCGCGCGGCTTGCGGCGGCGAACTTGCGAAGGTTGATGCTCGTCGGCTTGGGCGCGGCGTTGGTGACCGGGTCGCGGAGGTTGACGAAGTCGTTGGGCACGGAGAGCCATGAGGTCTGATCGTCGGTTCGCAGGCCGTTGGTGACGACCAGCCGGTCTTTCCAGAAAAAGCTCTGCAACGCGAAGGCCCGGGTCTTCACGATGGCCTCCGTGTTGGTCGGGCCCTGCTGGGAGATGAACGCCGGGGTGATGCCGGTCGGGTTGCGCGCGGGCAGCGGATCGCCGGCGTAAAGCATCGGGATCTGCTCGATGTGGCGGCCGATCGAGGTGCCCACCTTGTGGTTCGCCGGGTCGTAGTAGTAGCGGTATTGGATGCTGTTCACGCCGTTCGTGATCGTCGCGGCCGCGCCGGTCGCCGCGAGGGGCGTGGTGTTGAACATGCCGTTGTTGCTCGACCAGCCGGTGGTCGTGTCCTGCTCGACGAAGACGGCGGCCGAGTGGCGGCCGAGGAGCCTGAGCCAGCCGCCGAGGCGGCGGCCGGAGTCGAACTCGTAGGAGGCCATCGCGCGGTAGTTCCGGGCGGCGTTGGGGGCCTCGATGATGGTGGACTGCGACTGGCTGTAGAGTTTGCCCGCGTTGGGGTTGGGCTGCCCGTTGGGCAGCTGGCGATTGGGATCGACGTAGATGTAGCTGAGCTGGCCGACAAATCCGTTGATCGCGCGGAGCTTGCTGTCGACGCGGTTGGCGGCCGCCTCGATGAAGAAGTCCCGGGTGATCTGCTGCTCAAGGAAGACGGAAGCGGTGTGGTAGTCGGTCAGGCGGTAGGCGGAGTTGCCGAACGCGCTGGCAAAAGTCGGATAAATCGAAGGCTTCACGAGCGAGCGAAAGCTCGCGCCGTTGGTGGGAAAGCCGTTGGCAAAATTCGGCGTCGCGCTCTGGCCCGTGTTCAGGAAATTCATGGTCGGAACCACCGTTCCCCCCGGCGAATACTCGGTCGAGACGAGCTGGTTGATCGCGTAGTTGGTGGTGCCGTTTGGCTTGCCGGTGGCGGTGTTGGTGAACGTGGCGATCATCGGCGAGCCGGCGGCGAGCCACGGCGACACGGCGTCGTAGTCGGGCCAGGGGCGCACGGCGTTCTGCTGGATGTGGCCCGCGTCGTAGTTGAGCCGGAGGGTGGTCTGGCGAAACGGCGTGAAGTTCAGCGTGACGAACTGCCGGCGCTGATAGTCGTTCGTCTGCAGCCGGAAGGAGTTCATGCCCTCGAAGAGGCCGGCGTAGCGCACCGCGAGGTATTTTTTGATCAGCACCTGGTTGAGATCGATGGTAAGGCGGTGGCCGCCGCGGCTGTCCATCTGCTGCTCGACCGTGCGCGAGTCCGCGAACTTGGCGCGCTTCGTCGAGGAGATGAACGCGCCGGCGGCGTTGCCGAGGCCGAAGAGAATCGCGTTGGGGCCTCGCGTGAAGGTGAGCGCCTCCGAGTTGAAGCGATCCTGCGGGATGCCGTTGGCGAAAAAATCCTGCGCGACCGACGTGGTGGCACCGCCGCGCGACACGAATTTCGTCGGGATGTTGATGAAGTCGTTCCCGTTGCCCGTGATGTCCGAGGTCGACATCACAAACGGGTCCGTGTTGGGCGCGAACGCCATCAGGTTGTAGATGCTGTTGGCGCCGAGATCATTCATCAGCTCCTCGGTGAACACGGTGAGCGAGGAGCCGATGTCCTTGAGATCCGTCTTGAGGCGCGTGCCGCTGAGCGTCTGCGTGGCGAGATAGCCTTGGTCGGCGGAGGCGTCGACCTGGAAGGGCGAGAGGACGATGGCTTCGTCGGCGCCGGGCTTCGCAGGGCCCTGCGCGAAGATCGGAATGACGGCGGCGGCCGCCACGAGGGCGAGCGCGCGGGGGTGCGGGGTGTGCATGGGGCTTGGCGGGGTTGCTCAGTCGAGAACCGGATCGGATTTCTGCGCGTCGGATTTCTTCTTCGCCTTGCCCTTCTGCTTCGCCGCGGGCCCGGCGCCCGCCTTGGGATCGAAGGCCGGGTTGGGGGGTGGGACGACCGCCGCGGTGTCGCGGAGGAAACCCGTGATAAGCGCATTGAGCTCGGCGACCTTCGCGGGATTTTGCGCGGCGAGGTTTTTCGTCTCGGGGAGATCGTCGCGGAGGTTGTAGAGCTCGAGGACGTCGGTGAGGTCGTTGTGGAGGCTGAAGAAACGGATGAGCTTCCAGTCGCCGACACGCACCCACGTCGAGGCGAGGCCGCCGGCGGCGGGGGTGTTGTGCGGGAAGTGGACAAAGGTTGGGCCGCGGTCGTGGGGTGCGCCGCGCAGGGCCGGCGCGAAGCTCCGCCCGTCGAACGCGTGCGTGGCCGGCACCGGCAGCCTCAGCAGGTCGGCGAACGTCGGGAAGAAGTCGATGCTCTGGATAATCGTGTCGGTCGCGGTGGCGGGCTTCGTGAGGCCGGGCCAGACGACGACGCACGGCTCGCGCGTGCCGCCCTCGTAGGTCGTGGCCTTGCCGCCGCGCAGCGGGGCGTTGCTCGTGATGGGAATGCCCGCGATGTTCCAAGACGCGTTTGCCTCCTCGCTGCCGGCAATCCAGTGGACGCCACCGTTGTCCGAGAAGAAAACGATGATCGTGTTTTCCGAGAGCTTGAGGGCGTCGAGCGTGTCGAGAAGGCGGCCGATGTTCTCGTCGAGGCTCTGGACCATCGCGCCGTAGACGGGATTGCGCGGGCCGGCGCCGGGCGGGAGCCTGGCGGCCTTGGCGCGGTATTTTTCGACGAGCTCCTGCTTCGCGTCGTAGGGCGCATGCACGGAGAACGCCCAGTAGTTGACGTAGAACGGCTCATCCTTGTGCGCGGTGATGAACTTGATCGCCTCGGTGGCGAGGCGGTCCTCGATGTGCTCGCCCGGCACGCTGGCGACGCCCAGGGCGGCGGGGAATTTCCACGGCGCGACATAGCTGCCGGCGGGACCGGGGCCAGGCCAGTGGGGGAAGTCGACGTCGAAGCCCTGCTGCAGCGGCGAGTAGGGCTCGGGCCCGAGGTGCCATTTGCCGAAGTGGCCCGTGTGATAGCCCGAGGCCTTGAACGCCTTGGCGAGCGTGTGGTAGCTCGTGTCGAGCCGGGTGACGCTCTGGGCCACGAGCACGTGCTGCGTGGGCGCGGCCTGCTTGACGTGGCTTTTTTCGAGCACGACCTGGGGCGTGTGCGCGACGGGCGCGGTGAGGCCGATGCGCGCCGGATAGAGGCCGGTCTGGATGCTCGCGCGCGTGGGCGAGCAGAGCGGGTTGGCCGCGTAGGCCTGCGTGAACCGCAGCCCGCGCGCCGCGAGGCGCTGGAGGTTGGGCGTCTCGTAGAACGCATTGGGCCGGTTAAGGGTGGTGTCCGCCCAGCCGAGATCGTCCGCGAGGATGAAGAGGACATTGGGCGGGCGCGCGGGAGCGGCGGTGAGCGCAGCGCCGGCGAGTCCAAGCACGAGTGGGAAGAGGAAGGTTTTCATGGGGCCCGTTTCTTTTTGCCTTTGGCCGCGGCGCGCGCCGGGGCGGGGGCGGAGGGATCCTGGTCGACGTGCGAGGCGAAGAAGCTGTTGTCCTGCGGGTGCGACTCGCGCGGGAGGTGCGGCGGCGGGAGCGTGGCATCCCAAGCGCGGAGCTTTTGCTCCAAGCCGGCGGCGATCGCGGGGAAATCCGCGACGCGGTTGCGTTTCTCGCGCTCGGGGCTCGACAGGTCGAAGAGGTATTTCCGCTCCGGCCCGAGCAGGATGAGCTTCCAACGCGCGTCGCGCACGGCGGCCTGGGAACGCCAGCGCCAGAACAGCGCGTCGTGCGGCGCGTCGGCTTTCTCCCCGCGCACGAAGGGAATGAGGTTCACGCCGTCGAGCTCGGGCGCGACGGGCAGGCCCGCGAGCGCGACGGCCGTCGCGGCGACATCGAGGGAGCTCACCATCGGTTCGTAGGCCTGGCCCGCGGGCAGCGTGCCGGGCCAGGCGGCCAGCCACGGCGTGCGGATGCCGCCGTCGGTGAGCATGCCCTTTTCGCCGGTGAGCGGGACGTTGAGCGAGCCGTTCCACGCGCCTTCCTTGAGCGGCGCGCCGTTGTCGCCGATGAAAAAGATCAGCGTGTCGCGCTCGAGGGAAAGCTCGCGCAGCCGCGCGCGGATTTGGCCGATGCCCTCGTCCATCGCGGCGATCATCGCGAGCGCCTGGCGGCGTTCGAGCGGGAGGTGCGCGGGCGTTTTCGCGAACCAGGGCTCGGGCGACTGGAGCGGGACGTGCGGGGTGAAGTAGGCGAGGTAGAGAAAAAACGGATCGCGGGCGTGTCGGCTGATGAAGTTGGTGGCGGCCTCCGTCTGCCACACGCAGCGGAAACGCGGATCGGTGAGGCGCTGCGGCGGCTTTGCGAGCGGCGTGCCCTTCAGGTCGTGCGACGCCATGAAGGTGTTCATCGGGCCGCACCAATACTCGTCGAAGCCCTGCCCGCCGGGAAGAAAAGCGTGGGCGTTTTCCGGCGGCGCCTGCTCCTCGCTGCGCGGCGTGGGCTCGAGGTGCCACTTGCCGACTTGCCCGGACACGTAGCCGGCGGCCTTGAGGCGCTCGGCGATGGTGAGCTCCGCGAGCGGGAGCGGGCCCTTCAGGTTGTCCTCGACGCCGAAGCGCTGCTGGTAGCGGCCGGTGAGCACGCCCGCGCGCGACGGCACGCATTGCGGCGCCGAGACGTAGCCGTTGACGAAGCGCACGCCGTCGCGCGCGAGCGCATCGAGGTGCGGCGTGCGGATGTTCGCATCGGAGTTCTGCGCGCCGAGATCGGCCCAGCCGTGATCGTCGCTGTAGATGAGGATGATGTTCGGCTTCGCCGCGGCGGGAAGCGAAGGGACGCAAAGGACCAAGGCGGCGACGGCGTGACGGAGGGAACGGGGAAGCATGGCGCAGGTGATCAGGGCTCGGTGAGGTGGGCGCGCTCGGCGGCGTATTTTTCCCAGAGCACGTCGAGCCGCGCGGCGAGCCGCGGCGCGCGGCCGAGGAGGAGCCAGTAGCGGTAGCGGTAGGTCGAGCGCGGCCCGAGGTTCACGCGATCGATCGGCGCCACGTGCATGCAGGGACCGGCGGCGGGATCGTCGCTCGCGCCGCCGGCGTGCGGGCCAAAGTTCCACGGCTGCGTCGCGGCGGGGCTGAACACCGCGACGCCCTCGCCGTTGGCGGCGAACATCGCCATGGCCTTGCGCGGCGGCGCGGCCTTGCCCCACGGCGGCCCGGGAGGCTGCGACTCGTCGCGCCACGCGCCGCCGCCGAGGTAGGTTTTCACCGCGGAAAAATTCCGCGTGAAGTAGCAGGCGGGGATTTCCTGGGGCGAAAGGCGCGCCGGGCCCCAGCGGTCGCCGGGTTCGCGCTGGGCGACAAATTCGCAGCGCACCACGACGACGTCCGGCATCGCGGGCTCAAAGGCCGTCCATTGTCGCATCACGGCGGCGGCCGGCTCGCGGGGCATGTCCCAGAGATTTGGAATCGTCTCCGCGTAGAGGGTGTGGTCGCCGAGGCGTTGGAATTCCGTGACGCGCGCCCAAGACCCGACGCCGCCTCCCTGGATGGGATTCCACGACCACGGGCTCCACGCGGTGCTTTGGCCCTCGGCGCGGCGGTCGAGGCGCAGGCCCGCGTAGTAGGATTGCTGGATCAGGCGGCCGGGGTCCGCGGAGTTGACCAAGTTCCGCGGGTAGTCCGAGGAGGAGAGCCACGTGATCGCGGCGCCCTTGGCGCGGTCGATGCCGACCTTGACCGTGCCGTTGTCGAGCGTGAGCAAGTCCTCGCCCTGCGCGCCGATGTTGCGCCGGCCCGGGGCGCGGGTGACGAGGCCGAGGGCAACGCCGAGCGCGGTCTGGGGATTGGACTCCGGGCCGACGACATTGGGGTAGTCGGGCGCCGGCTTGGGCTCGTAGTTTTCCACCACCACGATGTCCGGCATGGCGTCGTGGTTGCGCAGGTGCGCGAGAAACCGGTCCGTGTCGGCCCCGAATTTTTCCGCGGAACGGTGCGGCGAGGCGATCACCGCGGCGATCAGCTGCTGCGCGCGCGTCCAGCGAATCGCGTCGACGACCCAGTCCCGATAGGCGGGCTCACGGCCGAAAAAATAGCCGCACGGCGTGTCGAGCACGAGGCCGCCGGCGGCGCGGATGATCTCCTGGAAGACGGGCGATCGGGTGACGGTGTTTTCCGCCAGGGTGGGGATGTTGGGCCGGAAATTCTGATATTCGAAGGTCGGCAGGATGAGCGTTGTCTCAGCCACGCCCGCCGCGTGCAGCGCCGCCCTGTAGTCGCGCCACTGGGCGGCCGTGGGCTGGTTGTTGTTCGCAAAGGCGTTGGCCGCGATGAAGGCCGGGCGCAGGCCGTGGCCGGCGTATTTTTCGCGCCACACCTTGCCCCAGGCGCGCGCATGGTCGCCGACGCCGAACCCGAGCTCGACCCCGACGGGCGCACCCGCGAAGTGCCGGACCACCGCCTCCTGCTGGGCGGGAGCGAGCGCCGCCCAGCCGTTGTTGTGCAGGTAGAGCCCGCCTCCGGCCGCGCGGAAACGCGCGGAGGCCGGCGCGTCGGCGAGCGCGGCCACGCCCGCGACGCCGCCGGCAAAGATGCGCGGCGAATCGGCGGCGGGGAGCGCGACTCCGCCGCATGCGAGCGCAGCCAGCGCTCGAAGCGGGGCAAGGGGGCGAATCATGGGGTAACTGATTCGGAGGACGGGCGCGCGGCGACCGGGGAGAGCTCGTGCGCGCAGGGACGGCCGCGATGCGACGGGGAGGGCGGCCTGCCGCGGGGCCGCCCCTCCGGGAGCGACCGCCGCGGCCGAAGATGCCGCGGCTCAGGGCAGCGTCTTCAAGCGGATGTTCTTGAACTCGATCGTCATGGGCTGGCCTTGGTGAAGCTGGAGGGCGATGACGCCCGACTTCGCCCCGCGCGAGGCGTCGGTGTCGGTGACGTCGGCCGTGAGCTTGCCGTTGATGAAGTGCTGGAGGTGGTTCCCGTTGGCGATGATCGTGAGGTCGGTCCACTCGCCCGGCTTGTAGGCCGCGCCGATCTCGGCGGCGGGCGTGGCGCCGGGGAGTTTCTCGACGGCGGTCTTGGACCGCTTCGCGCCGGCCTTCTTCGCGTCGTCGACCATCGTGGTCTCGCCGATGCGGATTTTCTCGCCGGTGGCCATGAGGATGCCGCGGCCCTTTTCCTCGTAGAGCATGCCGGTGTAGTTGAACGGCGAGTCGATGTCGGCCTGGTAGCCGGCGACGACGAAGCCGGCGGCATCGACGACCTTGCTCCGATACTGCACGCCGGAGTTGCCCCACTTGCGATCGTTCTGGCCGGTCAGGCGGAATTGCAGGCGCAGCTCGAAGTTGGCCGGCTCGCCGTTCTGGTAGACGAGAAACGTGTTTCCCTTCGTGGGGTGCTCGGCCGTGGTCTGGCCGACGATGGCGCCGTTTTTCACGGACCAGAAGTCGAGGCCCTTCCAGCCGGAGAGATCCTTGCCGTTGAAGATGGGCTTGAAGCCGGCTTCGGCGGCGGAGCCAAGGGACGCGAGCGCGAGCAACGCGGTGGTGAGGAGGATTTTTTTCATGGGGAGAAGATCAATGGCACAGGGCCAGGCGCAAAGACGCGAAGGAACGCGAGGAAACGCAAAGATACTTTGCGCCTGAGGCTGGATGGCTTGGCTCAGTGGTTGTGCGCCGCGGGCGCCGCGGGCTTGGCGGCGGGGTTGGCCTTCAGGTAGGCGTCGACGTTCTTCGTCACGACGATCTGGCCGAACATCACGGTCCAGTGGCCGGGGAAGGTGCAGACATACTCGTAGACGCCTTCCTCGCGGACCATCGCGGCGGTGAGGCGCAGCGACTCGCTGCGGCCGGGCTCGACCATCTTGGTGGCGGTGACGACCTCGAGCGTCTCGGGCACATAGGTGCGGCCCTGCCGGTCGGCGTCGGGGGTCATCTGCATGGCGGCGAGGCCGACCTTCTCGCGCGTGCCGGGTTTCACGACGACGAGGTTGTGCGGCATCACGTCGGGGTTGTCGAAAATGATCTCGAAGGCCTTGCCGGCGGGGACGACGAGGCGCGGGGTGTCGAAGCGCATCTCCTCGAACACGGCGCGCACGACATAGACGGCGACGCGCAGCCCTGAGATCGTCTTGCGCAGCGTCTCGGCCTCCTCGGCGGGCAAGGTGCCCGCGAGGTCGTCGGCGATCTGGATGGTCTCGACGTAGTCGCGGCTCGTGCGCTCGTTCTGGTGCGTGCGACCGGCCCACGCCACGAGGGCGCGCGCGGCCTCGGCGGCGGAATCGGCGGGCCACGCAGCGCGGGGGAGCGCACGGAGATTCTGCGCGGCGGCGGGCACCTGGTAGCCGCGCTGGATCATCGAGGTGAGCGCGGCGAAGACGGCGGCGGGCTCGCGGCGCGTGCTGACCGCGGTGCGCATCGCGTCGCGCTGGAGCGCGGCGATGATGTAGTCGGGGCCCTTGAGCTCGGTGATGGGCGAGGCGAGGATCGGCATCACGCGCTCGTAGGCGGTGGCGCGGAGCGTGGCGTTGGGGATCAAGGGCAGGCCGCCGACGAGGCTTTGCAATGAGAGCGGCGAATCCGCCGCCTCGCGCCACACGCGGTCGAGCGAGCCGTCGACGAGCGCCGCCGCGGCCCAGCCGAAGGAGCGGCCATCCGCGGTGTCGGTGAGGCCCAGCTTGAGGAGCGCCGCGCGGTGCGGCTTCAGATCGGCAGGCGACTGCTGGAGGAGCAGGCGGCCGACGTTGCGCGCGTCGACCTCGCCCGGGGAATCGATCACGCGGAGCAGGATGGCGACGGGCGATTCCTGCTTCAGCTCGGCCAGCTTGGCGAGCGCCTCGGCGCGGACGGCATCGGTGACGCCGCTGCGGCCGAGGATGTTTTCCGCCACGTCCGCGGTGCGCGGGAGCTTGAGCAGCTCGGCGACGCTGAGCGTGCGCAACAGGTAGCGCACGCTCGCCGGATCGCCGCCGGCGATGGGCGTGCCCTCGTCGATGCTCTTGCGCCACTGCGGGCGGAGCTGGCGCAGCGTCTCGCCGATGGTGTAGTCGAGGTAGTAATCGATGGGCTGCTTGGTCGCGGCGAGCGCGACATCCGTCGCGGCGACCTCGGGGAAGAAGCTGGCCGCGCGCACGGCGTGCAGGCGCACGCGCGGGCTCTCGTCGGCCGCGAGGCGCTTCAACTCCGCGAGCGCGCCCGGCACGCGCTCCCGCCAATAGCTGATCACGCGCGCGGCGGCGGCGCGGGCATCGGCGCTCGGCGAGCGCAGGAGCTGCGCCAGCAGATCGGCGTTCACGACGTTGTGCCATTGGTGGACCCAGAGCGCCTCGGTGAGATGGTGCGCGTAGTCGGGGGAGTTCTTGTCGAGGCCGGCGACCCACGTCTTGACCGCGGCGATGACCGCGGCGGAGTCGCGCTTGCCGAGCTCGATCTTGGCGAGGTTGCGGATCTGGTTTTCGCCGCGCTTGAGCAGCTCGAGCAGCGCGGGGATGGGCTCGCCGTCGATCTTCGGCTGCCACGCGAGGGGGCGGCCCTCGGCGGTGATGCGGTAGATGCGGCCGTGCTCGTGATCGCGGTTGGAGTCGCGGAGGTGCGACTGGAGGTGGCCGATGAGCGGGTTGTGCCAGTCGCAGACGTAGAGCGCGCCGTCGGGGCCGGTGGCGGTGTCGATGGGGCGGAAATTAAAGTCCTTCGACTGCATGATGTCGGGCATGCGGTCGCCCTTGATGCCGGAACCATCCGGCCCGAGCTTCACGCGGTAGATGCCTTGGAAGCCGATGACGTTCGGGTTCAGGTAGTCGCCCCAATACTCGTCGGGAAAGTGCTTGCTCGTGAGGATCGTGCTGCCGGCGCTGGGGCGCGAGGGGCGGTCCCAGATGGTCTTCAGCTTCGGATGCTTCAGCGGGTAGTCGATGCGGCCGCTGAAGGCGGGGCCGAAGTAGGTGTTGTTGCCGGTGGCGTCGGTGATGATGTCGTTGCCCCAGTAGTCGAAGGCGCGGCCGTGCGGGTTGGCGAAGGCGTAGCTGACGTAGGTCTCAAACCGGGACGTGAGCGGCTCGTAGCGGTAGATCGCGCCGTCGATGTTGCGCACGACGCCGGCGACCGTCTCGACCTGCGAGCGGTGGAACACGCCGTCGCTGAAAAGAATCGCGCCGCCCGGCTCGTAGATGAGCGAGTTGGCGGTGTGGTGGGAGTCGGCGGAGTCGAGGCCCATCAGCACGCGCTCGACGAACTGGCCCTTGCCGCCGACATCGCGCACGAACCAGACGTTGGGCGCCTGCATGAGCAGGATGCCGTCCTTGAAAAACTGGAAGCCCGTGGGGCAGTTGAGGCCGTCGAGCCAGACGGTGCACTTGTCGGCGCGGCCATCCTTGTCGGTGTCCTCGAGGATGAGGATCTTGTCCGCGACGCGCGACGTGGGCGTGCGCTCGGGGTAGCTCGGCCAGACGGCGACCCAGAGTCGGCCCTTGGTGTCGAAGGCCATCTGCACGGCCTTGGCCAGCTCGGGGAACTGTTTCTCGCTCGCAAAGAGGTTGGCCTTGAGGCCGGGCGCGAGGGTCATCTTGGAAATCGCCTCGTCGCCATCGAGGAACGGGTAGGTGCCGTCGATGTTGGGGCCGGGCTTGTTGGTGCCGAAGGCGGTGACGACGGGCAGCGGCAGCATCTCGGCGGAGCTGGCGGGCTTGCCGGCGGCGAGCGCCCACGCGCGGCGCTCGAGGTTGGTGGTCATCGTGTCGCGCTGCGCCATCTCCTCCATCATGATCTGCGTGTTGGTGATCTTGGGCGCGTCGGGATACGAGACGTAGGCGATCTTGGAGCGGTCGCCATAGATGTTGTAGCCATCGACGGTGTGGTAGCGGGAATGCCACATCTCGCTCTTGGCGTTCACCGTGGCGCGGAGCTCGGCGGCGGCGGGCGTCGTCATGTCGGGCGCGGCGTCGCCAAAGAGCGCGGGGAAAATCTTCTGCGCGAGCTTGCCTTCGCCGGCGTCGCTCAGGTGGACGCCGTTGATCGTGAGCGGGGGCTGGCCGTTGCGCGCCGCCTCGGCGTAGAGCTGCTGCGACGGCGCGAAGAGATCGACGAACGTCACGCCCGCCTGATCCTGCGCGACCTCGCGCATGGCCTGCGTGTAGGCGGCGAGGTTCTCGTTGATCTTCGGGTCGTAGGCGTAGTTGGCGTCGGGGTGCTTCTCCGCCGCGATGGGGGAGAAGAGCACGATGCGCGGCGCGGCGGTGCCGTTGTAGTTTTTCGCGCGGGTGTCGGTGATGAACTTCGCGAGGTCCTCCTTGAACTGCGGCAGGCCCGCGGGGCCGGCGAAGGACTCGTTGTAGCCGAAGAACGAAAACACGACGCTGGCCTGCACCTTGGCGAGCCACTCGTCGGGCGTGCCGAAGTCCTTCGACCGGGCGCGCGTCGTGACCTCGTCGCCGGCGTAGGCGAGGTTGCGCACGACGATCTGGTGCGCGGGGTGCTTCGCATGGATCATCGTCTCGAGCCAGCCGTGGTGCTGCATGCGATCGGCGAGGCCATTGCCGATGATGGCGACGTGATCGCCGACGTTGAGCGTGAAGGGCGTCGCAGCGCCGCTCGCGGCGGCAGGCGGGGCCGCAGGGGCGACCGCGGCGGCGGGGGCCTGTTGCCGGTTCGGCGGCGCGGTCGGGCCGGCCGGCGGGTTGCCGCCCTCGGGGACGATCTGGCCGAGCGCGTAGACCGCCGGCTTGAGCTGGTAGCGGTAGCCCTTGAAGCCGTATTTGCGCGGCGCGTAGGCATCGACGGGCGTCACGTCGGCCTTCGCGGGGACGTCGCGGCCGACACTCCAGTAGACCGCGTTCACGACGAGCCGGCGGAGCGACTCGTTCTGGAGATCCGTGGCGGCGCCCATGGTGGTCGTGAAAACTTTGTTGGTCCTGCCGCTCTCGTGCTTGAACGTGCGCGTCCACGCGATGGGCATCGCGGGGGAATTGACGCCCTGCTCCTGCTTGTCGGTGGCGCGCTTCTTCACGGACTCGGCCGGCGCGTCGGCGGGGTTCATGCCCTTGAGCACGAGGCCGCGCAGGAGAATCTTCGCATCGGCGGGCGGGTAGGCCTCGTAGACATCGCTGTCGCCAAAGACCTCGGTCACGCCGCGCAGGAGCGCGTCTTTTTTCGCGGCGGGCTCGATGACGCCCCGGGTTGCCTCGGACTTGTGTTTGCCCCAATGCGTGACCCACGTCTCGCCGAGCACGTGCTTGCCAAAGCCGCCGGGCCACGGGCTCTTTGAGTTCCAGGAATATTTCGCCCACGTGCTGTCGGCGGGGAAATTGAACAGATGCGTCGAGGTGCGCAGCGCGATCAGCGGCACGCCGCGCTCGAAGGCGGCGACGAAGCGCGCCATCGCCTCGTCGGGCCACGCGCGGAAGCGCAGCGACATGATGATCGCATCGGCGCTGTCGAGCGCCTGCGAGTCCGGCAGCGACTTCTGGTTGTCCGGGTTGATTGTGCCGTCGGGATCGAGGGCGAAGAGGACGGTGCACTTGAAGCCGTGGCGCTGGCTGAGGATCTTCGCGAGCATGGGCAGCGCCTCCTCGCTGCGGTATTCCTCGTCGCCGGAGAGGAGGACGACGTGCTTGCCCTGCGCCTTGACGCCGGCGGGCGGGTTGAAGACGAGCGAGGTTTGCGCGCGGGCGAGGGACGCGAGCGCGACGACGACGGCGAGACAGCGGAGCGAGCGACGAAAAATCACGGGCGAAAGGGGCTGAGTTACAGGGTGAGCGGGGATGCTCGCCGAACGGGCCGGCGGCGTCAGGTGCAAAATAAGGTCCGGCCAAGAGTTCCCCGTCAACCGGTGACTCGCTCGTGGAGGCGCGCGGATCAGCGGGGGCGGTGGAGGACGATTTCGTCGCCGCGCCGTTCCGCGCGCACGTCGAAGCTGGACTCGAGGAGGCTGAGGAACGCCGCGGTGTTCGTCGCGCCGAAAATCCCGCTCACGCGCGTGGCGGCGAGCGCCGGATCCTCGATCACGAATTGCGCGCGGTTGTGGCGGTTCATGAGCGCGATCGCCTCGGCGAGCGGCGTGCCGGAGAATTCCAGCCGCGGGTTGCGCCACGCGAGCTTGGTCTCGATTTCCGGCGCGGGCAGCGCGGTGACCTCCGGTTTTCCGCCGTCCGCGGGGAGCTGGAGGCTCACGCCCGAGCCGGCGCTCACGAGGAGCGGATCGGCGGCCGGCGCCGCGGGCCCGACTTCGACGGCGACCGTGCCCTCGGTGACGAGCAATTCCAACGAGCGAGGATCGGACTGCACGGAGAACGCCGTGCCGACGGCGCGAAACTCCACGCCGCCCGCCGCCACGACAAACGGCCGCGCCGGATCCTTCGCGACCTTGAAGTAGGCCGTGCCGCGGCGGAGTTCGACGCGGCGCTGCGCGGCGGTGAAACTCACGGTGATCTCGCCGCCATCGCGCAGCTCGGCGATCGAGCCGTCGGCCAGCGATTGCAGCGCGGGCAGCCGCACGCTCGCGGTCGCCGCCGACTCCACCTGCGGCAGGGTCCGCGGCCCCAGCAGACGCCAGCCCGCCCCGAGCCCGAGCAGCAGCGCGCACGTTGTGACGGCGAGTGTCGCCGTGCGGCGGCGGCGGGCGCGCCGGGCGAGCTCGCCCAAGGCCGCGTCGGCCTGGCCGTTTCGCCGCGGCTGATCGAGGGAGTCCCAGGCAAACTCGAGCCGCGCGATCGCGGCGCGATGGCGCGGATCGGCGGCGAGCCACTCCGCGTAGGCGCGTTCCTCCGCGGGCGAGAGCCCGGCGTCGCGCCGCGCCACCCAGTCGGCGGCGAGGCGCGCGAGGGCGTCGGGAGTGCGCGCCCCGGGAGCCGGGTCAGATTGCCGGTTCATGGATCGTGGGGCGGCTTGATTCCGTGGCGGCGGAGAAAGGCCTCGCAGCGCCGCACGCCGCGCGACACCTGCACCTGCACGGTCTGCTCGGAGAGGCCGAGCTGGGCGGCGATGGCCTTTTGCGGCACGCCGCGGAGCTTGCGGAGGATGACGATTTCACGGCAGCAGGCCGGCAGGGTGTCGATCGCGGCGAGCAGCAGCGCGGTTTCCTCGCTGATGCACGCGGCCTCGGTCGGCTCCTGCCGGCTTTCAATAGAGACGGGCAGCGCCGCCAAATCTGTTACGCGCACGAGCGGGGAGACGCGATCGCGGCGGGCGGAGTCGACCACGAGGTGGCGGGCGATCTTGAAAAGCAGCGCCTTGGCGAAGCTCACCGGCTGCGCGGCGCGGATGCGCCAGATCCGCAGGAACGACTCCTGCACGACATCGTCGATGTCGGGCGCCGAGGGGAAGCGGCTGCGCAGGTAGGCGCGGAGCGAGGGTTCGTGCGCGTGCACTTCCTCGGAAAACCAACGCACGTTTTCCGCCGTGGGCGCGGAATCTGAAGGGGGCGGATTCAAGGGTCAGCGGGGAGGCAGGACGCGACGGCCGAAAATCGGTGACGGATCAATTTCGCGCGGCGCCGCATTTTTTTTGGCGGCACCACCGGCCCGCGCAAAAAAGATCGAGAAAACCCGTAACTGATTCTTTCGATCCGCCCGTCACTCCTGTTGATGAACCCCAATCGACTGTCCCGGAAAGGGTGGAAGCTGTGCCTGCGCGCGTGCGGCCTCTGGCTGCTCGCGATGGCCCTCGCGCTGGCGGCCGTGCCCGGCAAACGCCAGTTCAACGTGCCGGCGGGCGACGCGGAGCGGGCGCTCAAGCTCTTCTCCGAGCAGGCGCAGGTCGAGGTGTTGTTCCCGACCGATCTCGTCGCGGGCGTGCGCACGAAGCCCGTGACCGGCGAATTCACGCCGCGGGAGGCGCTCACGCTGATGCTCGCGGGCACGAGGCTCGTCGCCGTGCGGGACTCCGCCTCCGGCGCGCTGAGCATCCGCCGCGATCCGGACGCGGCGCCGCGGCGAACCGCCTCGGCCGAGGCCCCGCGCGCACCGCGCCTGCCGACGGCGACGGAGGTCGCGGGCGCCGCGACCGAGGAGGCGCTGGAGCTGTCGCCCTTCGTCGTCACCAGCGGCGCGGAGAAAGGCTACCAGGCGTTCCACACGCTCTCCGGCACGCGCCTCAACACCAAGCTCGAGGACCTCGGCGCCTCCATCACCGTCGTCACGAAGCAGCAGCTCGTCGACACCGCCGCGAGCGACATCAACGACGTGTTTCTCTACGAGGCCAACACCGAGGGCACGGGCAACTACACGCAGTTCGTCTCGAACCGGAACGGCGGCGTGCAGGACAACATCCAGTCCGATCCGCAGACGGCGAACCGCATCCGCGGCGTCGGCGGCGCCGGCACCTCGGGCGCCAACGTGGCGATCGGGAATTTCGCCAGCAACGGCCGGATTCCGCTCGACCTCTACAACATCGACGCCGTCGAGATCAACCGCGGCCCCAACTCGAACCTCTTCGGCATCGGCAACAGCGCCGGCACCGTGAACCTCGTGCCGACGCAGGCCAACGCCGCGCGCGCGATCTCCGCGTTCACCTTTCGCGTGGACAGCTTCGGCGGCCGCCGCGAGAGCCTCGACCTCAACCGGCCGCTCGTGGCGAACCGGCTCGCGCTGCGCGTCGCGGCGGTGGACGAGAGCAAGGGCTTCACGCGCAAGCCGTCGTCGGAGCGGATTCGCCGCGGGCAGATCTCGTTTCTCGCGCGGCCGTTCGCCGCGACCACGATTACGGGCCGCGCCGAGCGCTACACCAACTTCGCGCGCCGGCCCAACTACCTCACGCCGCGCGACGCGGTCTCCGAGTGGCAGGCCACCGGCCGGCCCTCGTGGGATCCCACCACGCAGCGCGTGACGATCAATGGCGTGCAGTCCGCGCCGTTTACCGTGGCGCAGGAGGCCAACCTCCCCGCCGGACTCCTCCCCAGCTCGACCAATCTCACCGGCCGCCTCTCCGCTTGGATCGAGAACGGCCGGGTGCAGTTCTTCACCGTCAACCAGACCGCCAACCCGATCACGGCCGGCACGCCCACGCCGCTGACCTCGAACAGCAACCTGCGCTACCTCGAGAGCGGATCGTTTCTCATCCGCAACAAGGCCGGCCTCTACCCGCTCTACATCGCGCCCGCGATCCGCAGCAAGTCGCTCTACGACTGGTCGAGCGTCAACGCCATCGCCTCCAACCACGCGATCGACACCGCCAACACCTACAACGTCGGCATCGAGCACTATTTCCTGAAGACGCCGCAGCACCTGCTCGGCGCGCGCCTCGGGTGGTTTCGGCAGGAGTTCTCGCGCACCGCGTTCAACTTCCTCGATAACACCGACACCGTGCTCTACGTCGACGTGAACGAAAAGCTCCTCGACGGCCGGGCCAACCCCAACTTTCGCCGCCCCTATCTCCAAGCGATCACGCCGCTGCGCGGCATCACGCCCGAGACGATCGACACGCAGAGCGCGGACCTCGCCTACCAGCTTACGCCGACGAAGCTCCCGCGCTGGCTCTCGTGGATCCGCCAGCAACGGCTCGGCCTCCACGGCGAGACGCGCCGCAACGACACGACCAATTTCCGCGACGCCGAGACCGTCTCCAGCAGGACCGGCTGGGCGAGCGCGATTCCCGGCGCCAACGGCACGACGCGCGCCGCGATCCAGCGCTTCTACGTCGGCGACGCGCAGGGCCAGAACATCGATTACAGCCCGTCGCCCATCAACGATCTCACCGGGCCGACCACGCTCCGCTGGTTCAACAACCTCACCGGCCAGTGGGTCGACGAGGCGGTGAACATCGCCGACATCGCCATCGTCGGGACGAACAGCACGCGCGTCGAGGTCCGCACGCTCAACGCCACGCTCCAGAGCTACTTTTTCGGCGACCGCCTCGTCACGACCTACGGCTGGCGGCGCGACCGGCAGCGCACGCGCATCTCCAACGGCAACGCCTTCGATCCCGCCGTCGGCCTCGTGACCAACGACGGCCTGCGAATCTGGAACCCCTGGCTGGATCAATCGGGCGACACGCAGACGCTCGGCGCGGTCGTGAAAGCCACGCGCTGGCTGAACGTTTTCTACAACCAGTCCGACAGCTTTGCGCCCGCGCCCGCGTTGCAGACGCTCTTCGGCGGCCCGCTGCCCAATCCCAGCGGCAAGGGCAAGGACTACGGCGTCAGCTTCACCGTGCTCGACCAGAAGCTCAGCGTGAAGATCAACCGCTACCAGATGAAGGACCTCAACTCGCGCGGCGGCGAGGCCGGCACGCTCGGCAACCGCACCTTCCGCCTCGAGGGCCGCCTGCAAAACGGCAACAACTTCGGCTTCGCGCTGCTGCCGTGGGCGCGCAATCTCGCCGCGAGCCGCTTCGCGCGGCAGGGCGTCACGCCGACGGCGGCGCAACTGCTCACCGCCACCGCGGCCATCATCCAGATGCCCGAGTCGTGGGTCGCGGGCCTCGGCGACAACATCGTCGGCCTCAACACCGACGGCACGACCGACGTCACCTCGCGCGGCTACGAGATCGAGGTGATCTACAACCCGACGCCCAACTGGCGCATCAAGTTCAACGCCGCCCAGCAGCAGGCGATCGACGCCAACATCGCGCCCGACGTCGCGCGGTTCTGGGCCGCCCGCCTGCCCGTGTGGACGACGCTCAAGGACGACAACGGCCAGCTCTGGTGGACCGCCGTCGCCACGACGAACCTGAGCCAGGGCATCAACAACGCGCGGGATTATTATCTCACGCAGCTCCTCGCGCCCTACGAACTCGCCATCGCGAACCAAGGCAAGCCGCGCACGCAGGTCCGCGAGTGGCGCTGGAACGCGCTCACGAACTACACGTTTTCCGAGGGCCGGCTCAAGGGCCTCGGCCTCGGCGGCGCGCTGCGCTGGCAGGACCGCGCCTCGATCGGATTCCTCGGCGCCGCGCCGGAAGCGGACGGCGTCGTGCGCTCGCTCGATCCGAACAAGCCGGTCTGGGATCGCGCGCGCCTCGCCGTCGACTTGTCGGCGAGCTACGGCTTCCGCCTTTTCAAGGACCGCGTGCGCACGCGCGTGCAGCTCAACGTGCGTGACGCCTTGGAAAACGGCCGCCTGCAAAAAGTCGCCGTGAATCCGGACGGCTCAACCTTCGCCTACCGCATCGTGGACCCGCGACAATTCATCCTCAGCGCTTCGTTCGAATTGTGAGACAGTGTCGAGCAACCTGCGGGCGATACGATTTCATTGGTATAGCAGAAGCCGTGAGGCTTTCGCGGGCGCGGGCGAAACGCCCGCGCGTTCCGCCACGGGATTTTTGGTGTGCGAGCCGGCTTCGCGCGTGGTGCGCCGTGGCCGTCGCCTGGCTCGCGGTCGCGCCGCTGCACGGAGCCGATTCGTTCGTGTTGCAGAGCAAGCCGGTGCGCCTCGATCCGTTTGCGGACAGCCCGCTCCAGCTCAATCCGCCGACTTTCCGCTGGCCCGTCGCTGGCAAGGAAGCGGCGGCGTATCGCCTCGAGTTCTCGCGCGAGCCCGGCTTCGCCCACCCGCGCGTCGAGATCGTGCGCGATCTGTGGTTCCGGCCGCTCGAGCCGCTCGCGGTTGGCCGATGGTTTTGGCGCGCGCGGGTCGAGGGCGCATCGCCGGGTCCGTGGCTCGGGACGGAGTCGTTCGAGATCGGCGCGGACCTGCCGAAGTGGCCCGTGCCGGAGTGGCGCGAGTTGCTGGCGCGGATGCCGAAGACGCATCCGCGCATCTATATTTCCGGCGGCGAACTGCCGACGCTGCGCGCGAATGCGGCGCAGCTCGGCGAGGCGTTGAACGTGCGCCGGGCCGAAATCGAGCGGGCGTTGGCCGAGTCGTTTTCCCTGGAGCCCTACATCGCGCGGACGACCAAGCGGGCGGAGGACGCGGCGGGGCGGGTGCCCGCGCAACGGCTGCGCATCATCGAGTCGAAGGCCGCGGCGCTGGCCGCCTGCACGCCGGCCACCGAGGGCGCGTGGCTGTGGGCGGCGACGCGCGACCCGGCGTTGCTCGCGGCAGTGAAGCGTCGCGCGCTGCTGATCGCCAGCTTTGCGCCCGACGGATTCATCGTCGAGCGGGCGGCCACGGTGGATTCGGCCAACGTCGATTTTGGCAACTCCTACGTCGTCCACGCGCTCGGCGTGATCTATGATTTGCTCGACACCGAATTCGCGGCGGAGGAGCGGCGGCAGATCCGCGCGGCCATCGTCGCGCGCGCGCGGCCGGTGTTTGCCAAGCTCGCGCGCTGCTCGCTGGAGCTGATGCGCGCGCACGGCTGGCAGCACGGCTTCCTCGACGTGATGGTCGGCGCGATCGCCGTCGCCGACGAGGAGCCGGACGTGCAGCCGTGGATCGAGACGGGGCTGAAGGCGTTCGTCGCGTTTTATCCGTGGTTCGGCGGCAACGACGGCGGATCGCAGGAGGGCACGCGGTATTTTCACGGCCAGGAAGTGCTCGCGAGCCTCGAGACGGTGGAGGTGTTTCGGAACGCGTTCGGCCTGCGGCTCGAGGAGGGGAATCCCTGGTTTCGCGCGAGTCCGTATTTTCTCCTCTACTCGTTTCCGCCCGGCGGCGCGATGGCGCGGCTCGGCGATTCCAACGGCACGCAGATCCGCGATCACGACGACTTGCAGGCGCCCGACGGAAAATCCCGCATCGTCGCGCTCGGCATGGCCGCGCTCTACGGCAACGGCCACGCCGCCGCGTATGCGGCGCTGGCCCCGCGCGACGGCTACGGCTTTGGCGTCGCGGAGCTGCTGCGCTGGTCGGGCGGCGCGGCGGTCGCGCCCGTCTCGCTGGCCACGCTGCCGCCGGCGCGGCTGTTTCGCGACATCGGCGCCGTTTACCTGCACTCGGCGCTCACGCAGCCCGCGGAAAATGTGCGGCTGGTCTTTCACTCGAGCCCCTATGGCGGCCACGGCCACTCGCACGCGGATCAGAACAGTTTTCACGTCATCGCCTACGACGAGGACCTGTTGCTCGATTCGGGCTACTATCCGGCGTTCAACAACGCCGATCCGCACCGCCTGGAGTGGTCCGTGCAGACGAAGGCGCACAACGCGATCCTCGTGGACGGCGCCGGCCAGTCGTGGGGCGACACGCGCGGGCACGGGCGCGTGAGTCATTTCGAGCAACACGACGACTGGGTTTATCTCGTGGGCAGCGCCGAGCACGCTTATCCCGACGCGCCGCTCGCGCGTTTCGATCGGCACATCGTCTGGCTGCGCGGCGCGGCGGTGCAGACCTACGTGATTGTCGATGAGCTGGCCGGCGTCGGCGACGCGCGCCATCGCTTCGACTGGCTGCTGCACGCCGCCAACCGCATGGAGATCGATGCCGGCGCGCGGAAGGTCCAGGTCCGCGGACGCCGAGGCGAAGCGGCCGTGACGTTTGTCGAGCCGGCAGCGCTGACGTTCACGCAGGACGATCAATTCGATGCGCCGGCGGTGGGCTGGCGCGATGGCGTCACGACGCCGCTGCCGAACCAGTGGCACCTCAAGGCCACGCCGCCCGCCGCGGCCCGCGCGCGGTTCGTCGTCGTGGTGCAGGTGGCCAAGCCCGGAACCGAGAAACGCGCGCCGCGTGCGATCGACGGAGGGGTTGAAGTGGCCGGATGGCGCGTGCAGCTTCAGCCGGCCAATCATCGGCTCCGCGTTGAAAAGATTCCATGACTGCTTCCGCTCTGTTGCGACGTCTCCTGTTTCTCTTGGTGGGGTTGACGTTTGGCCTGGCGGCCTTCGCCGGGGCGGACGCGCCCGTGGCGGTGCGCACCGCGGGCAATCCGATCATCCGCGAGGACATGCTGCCCGGCGACGACGGCGCGAGCATCAACGGCCCGTCGCTCATCCGCGTGCCGGCGTGGGTGAAAAATCCGCTCGGGAAATACTATCTCTACTTCGCCCACCACGCGGGAAAATACCTGCGCCTCGCCTACGCGGACCGCCTCGAAGGCCCGTGGAAAATCCACGCGGGCGGCGTGCAGCGCCTCGACGCGCAGACCGCGCTCGTCGGTCATCTCGCGTCGCCGGACGCCATCGTCGACGAGGCAAATCATCGCATCTATCTCTTCTATCACGGCGGCAATCCGCAGAAGAAAAAGAAAGGCGACGACGCGGCGGACGACGGCGAGGGCGGGCAGCTCACGGCGGTGTCCGTGTCGGAGGACGGCATCCATTTCACGCCGCTCAACGTGATCGTCGGGCCGGCGTATCTTCGCGTGTTCGCGCACGGCGGCGCGTGGTTCGCGCTGAACCACAGCGGCGTGCTGCGCCGCGCGCCCAGGCTCGGCGCGCCCTTCGAGCCCGTGGCGAAAATCATCGGCCCCGAAATCGTCGCCGCCGTCGATCCCGCGGCGCTCGGCGAACCGGGCGCGACGCCCGCCGCGAACCGTCCGCCAAATGGCCCGTTTCGCTACTCGATGCGGCACGTCGGCCTCGATGTCTTCGGCGATCGGCTGACGGTCTTCTTTTCCTGCGTCGGCCATCGGCCGGAGCGGATTCTCGCGACCACGGTTGCGATGCGCGGTGCGCCGGAGACGTGGCGCGCGCAAGGCACCCTCGAGGTGCTGCGTCCCGGCACCGACGCCGAGGGCGCGAATCTGCCGCTCGCCTACTCGAACGGCGGCATCTCGCGCACGCGCGTGCACGAGCTGCGCGATCCCGGCGTGATTCGCGAAGGCGCCGAGGCGTGGCTCGTCTATTCCATCGCCGGCGAACACGGCCTCGGCCTCGCGCGATTGAATTATGAGCCGCAACGGTAGGTGCGTCTTCGAGATCGATTTGTCGTTTTGATCCCGCGGACGCGGGAAAAGAATCCACGCGCGCAACCGCGTTGGGCCTTCGCGGGCACGCATTCACACTTGGAGTTTGAGCCCCGATGGGGCGGGACTAATCAGCCCGGGGCAACGCCCCGGGAAACCAATCCGTGAGTAGCATGAGCCCTGTAAGGGCGGGACAAGTTTCGCCCTTGCAGGGCTTGGGTTTTGTTGCGTGCGAACAACCCAGGGCTGCGCCCTGGGCTATTTACTTCCGCCCCGTTGGGGCTGGGTTCGTGAAAAGCACATTTGCACTCCTGCGATTGGCCTGAAAACCGGCGCCAAAAAAAACGCCACGCTCGGTAGCGAGCGTGGCGGGAAAATTTTGCGGGCGGCGCGACGGCGTCACGCCTGCTTCACCTTGGTCCACTTCTTGGTCCTCGCGGAGGCGAGCACGGCGTCGACGACGTAGTCGGTGGCGAGGCCGTCCTTGAAGTTCGGCGTGCAGCCTTTGCCGCTCTCGAGGCCCTGCACGAACTCGACCATCGCGTGGACGAACGAGTGCTCGTAGCCGAGCTGCAGGCCAGGCACCCACCACTTGCCGCAATAGGGATGATCGCCGTCGGAGACGTGGACGCTCTTCCAGCCGCGCTCCGCGCCCTCGTCGCTGTGATCGAAGATCTGCAGGCGGTGCAGATCGTGGAGGTCCCACTTGAGCGACATGTTCGCGCCGTTGACCTCGAAGGTGTAGAGCGCCTTGTGGCCGCGGGCGTAGCGCGTGGACTCGAAGAGGCCGAGCGAGCCGTTGTTGAAGTGGCAGTGGAAAATGCAGGCGTCGTCGATGCCGACCTTCTCGACCTTGCCGGTGAGGTTGTGCTTCCGCTCCTTGACGAACGTCTCGGTCATCGCGCTCACGTCCTTGATGCCGCCGTTGAGCCAGAGCGCGGTGTCGATGCAGTGCGCGAGCAGATCGCCGGTGACGCCGGAACCGGCGACCTTGACGTCGAGGCGCCAGAGGCCGGTGCCGCCCTGCGGGAGATCGGCGTTGATGGTCCAGTCCTGGAGGAAATTGGCGCGGTAGTGGTAGATGCGACCGAGCTTGCCGGCGTCGATGAGCTGCTTGGCGAGGACGACAGCGGGGCAGCGGCGGTAGTTATACCAGACCATGTTGGGCACGCCGGCCTTCTCGACGGCGGCGAGCATCTTCTTCGCCTCGGCGCCGTTGAGGCCGAGCGGCTTCTCGCAGAGGATCATCTTGCCGGCCTTGGCGGCGGCGATGACTTGCTCGGCGTGGAGATTGTTCGGCGTGGCGACGTCGACCACGTCGATGTCGTCGCGCGCGATGAGTTTTTTCCAATCGGTCTCGATGGACTTGTAGCCCCACTTGTCGGCGAACGCCTGCACGGCGGCGGCATCGCGACCGCAGACGGCCTGCGGGACGAGCTCGTAGCTGGAGGGGAAGAAGTGATTGACCTGATGGAACGCGTTGGAGTGCGCGCGGCCCATGAAGGAGTAGCCGATGAGGCCGATGCGGAGTTGTTTCTTGGCCATGGGGAAGAGCGGTTTGGAGTAGGGCGGGTCTCTGACCCGCCCTTGGGAATGAGTTTGAAGTTTCGACGTGCTGGGGGCGGGTCACAGACCCGCCCTACTTTTATCAGCCGACCCAGCCGTGGTTGTTGCGGACCTCGATCATGGCGGCGAGGATGTCGTTCCAGGTTTGCTGCTGCGAGAGCACGGCATTGGGGAACATGCAGCCGTCCCAGCAGATGTGCTTCAGCTTCTTCGTGACCTTGCCTTGGCTGTCGCGAAGCCAGTAGCCGGCGTCGCGCGGGATGTTGAGCTTGCCCTTCGGGTCGGTGGCAACGCAGTGCTTGCCGGTCTGCTCGTGGCTGCCGGAGCCGTAGGTCGTGCCGTCGTTTTGCGCGACGTGGAAGTCGATCGTCCAGGGGCGGAGCGCGTTGGTCATCTTCGTCATCGCCTTGTGGAACGCATCCGGCTCCCAGTGGAAATTCTTCGGCACGATGCGGTGCTGCTCGGCGTTGGCGCCGAGGATGTAGAGGTGCGTGTGCGACATGTCGGCCTGGAAGCCGACGACCTTGGGCATGGCGACCTCCTCGAGGAGATTCACCATGTTCTTCCACGAGTGCATGCCGCCCCAGCAAATCTCGCCCTCGGCGGCGAGGCGCTCGCCCTCGCCCTTGGCGATTTTGCCGGCCTCGCGGAACGTCGCGGCGATCTGCTTGGTGTTGCCCTTGGGGTCGGCGTCCCACGCGGTCACGCCGACGGCGCTGTCGATGCGGACGACGCCGTAGGGGCGCACGCCGAGCTCGCGGAGCTTGCGCGCGACGCGGATGGTCTTGCGCACGGAGCCGACCCAGCCGTCGCGCTTCGCCTGATCGCCCATCGCGGCGCCGAAAAACCAAACGGGCGCGACCACGGAGCCGACCACGAGGCCGCGGCGCTGGATTTTTTCGGCGAGCGCCTTGATGCCGTCATCGGAGATATCGAGCTCCATGTGCGGCGTGTAGATGAAGAGGTCGACCCCATCGAATTTCACGCCGCCGACATCGGCCTTGGCGGTGAGGTCGAGCATCGTGTCGAGGGCGAAGTCGGGCTCGGCGCCGCCCATCGACTTCTTGCCGACGAGGCCGGGCCACATGGAATTGTGGAGCTTGGGATAGTTGTTTTGGGGCATGGGGAGAAGGGGTTGAGGGTTGGAGATGGGAGGGTGGAAACGAAGGGGGCTTGGAGTAGGGCGGGTCTGTGACCCGCCCTTGGCGAGGGTGAAGTGGGCGAGGGCGGGTCACAGACCCGCCCTACTTCAGAACTTGTTCTTCTTGTAGGCGCCCATCGCGGGGGCGGTGGGATTCACCTCGGGACCGAAGTAGCGGAGGCAGACCAGCGGCTCGGTGGCGCTCGTGTTTTCGAAGGTCACGCCCGCCTTGGCGCCGTCCTCGGTGCAGAAGTATTCGTCCTCGGTCAGTTCGGTGAAGCGGATGAGCTTCGGGCTCACGAGCGGCTGGCCGTTGATCTTGCCGGAGCCTTGGACGCAGATGAGGCCGTAGGCGCCGGTGTCCTTGATCGTGCACTTGGTGCCGGGATCGACGGTGAGTTCCTTGGCGGTGAAGAGCTGCTCGCCATCGACCTTGCCGTAGACGATCCAGCGATCGACGTAGCCCTCGCTGCGCGTGTCGGCGACGGGGACGGGCTCGAGGTAGTGGTTGTCCTTGAAGTTCGGGTCGACGTTCTTCTCCCAGTCGAGCTGGTCGACGATGAAGTCGATGTCGTGGTGCTTCGACTTGGGCATGTCTTTCACGAGGAGCGACCACGGCACCTCGCGGCCCTCGACGAGATTCTGATACATGCCGAAGACGTCGGAGCCCCACTGCGGCTCGTAGGTGCAGAGCGAGCCGGGCGCGTGGAGGATGCACGGATCGATCAGCCAGCCGGAGCCGACCTTGAGGCGGTAAGCCTTCGAGAGATCGAGGATGCCGTTGTCACCCTTGTTCCAGTTGCGGATGCACTGCCGGACCTGCTCCTTCGTGGTGCCGGGCTCGAAGCCCATGAAGGTGTAGGGGAAATTATTGCCGACGTTGTTGTGCTGCGGCGGGAAGTAATACGACTCCGGCTTGCCCTCCTGGCCGACGAGCTTCGCCTGCTTCGCCGACTGGTGCATGTGGTGCGGGATCGGGCCCATGTTATCGAAGAACTTCGAGTAGACGGGCCAGCGCTTGTATTTTTTCCAGATGGAGGAGCCGACCAGCGTCGCGCCGCACTCGGCGACGGCCTGTTGGAGGGTGAAGCGCTCGTTGCCGACGACGCACCACGAGAGGCCTTCGTCCCAAGCGCGGCCTTCATTGGCGGTTGGCGTGGTGGAGGCGAACCAGCGCTCGTCGATGCCGCCGCGGTTAAGGCCGTAGGCGTAGGTGTCGTCCGGGTGGAGCTTGATGCGCAGGCCGGGCTGGAGAAACGACCGCGGCACCCAGGCGGGCGCGAGGCGCAAGAGTCCGCCGGTGGCGGAGAGCGCGGCCTCGGTGCGGGACTGCACCTTGGACTTGATGGTCTTGAGGTTCGTGACGGACGGGATGGCCATGGAGAGCGGGAAGGATTGAAGGAGAAAAAGGAGCGAGGAAGCGACGGGGCGGCGAACGGAGACGAGGTGGCGTCGTGACGCGGGCGCGGGGCGAACGGGGGAAGAGGAGGGAGAATCCTACCCCGTCCCGTGGCAACCGCCTAGTAGCACGGCGGCGAGTTTTGGGAGAATTGCGGCCGGCCGCTTCCCAATTGACCTACTCTCTACCCTAGCGTGAAAGCTACGGAACCTCGTAAATTTCGGCTAGGGCCACTCCCAGTTTTCCGTCGCTGCTGCTGATGTGCACGGTGTAGGCTCCCGGGGTGAGCGAGAGCGCGATGGCAGCGTCGGGTCCGGGGAATTGCGGAAAGGCGCCTATGGTGCGGATGATCTTATCTAATGTCTCGGAACTTTGCATATCATCAGTGCTCGCAATCAGGGCGCCATCCTTGAAGATATCGAGGCGGGGATCGTTGAGGAAACCTTGGACTCCAAATCCTTTTAGCCCGGAGCCGATACCTCGGATTAGGAAAGTCTTGCTAGCAGAGCCGCTCACAACGAAGCCGACGATAAGAGCGCGAGCGCCGTTTCCTGTTAGACCGCGGGTCGAAAGGTTAATCAATCGCGAGCCTGATAGGACCGCGTTGTTCGAAAGCTCGTAGATTTCGGCCAACACGGCTCCGGAGCCCGACCCCGCGCCGGTTAGGTGCAAACTATAGTTTCCAGAAGACAAAGTCGAGGTAAGCGCCGAATCGCCCGAAGCCGGGGCGAGCGGAAACGCCCCTGCCATCGAGAACGCGGTGCGCATGGTGGCACCGCCACCCCAATCGTCGTTTGAGGCAACAATGGCGCTACCTCGCAGCAGGGCAATCCGGGGATCCGATAGCACTCCCGTGAGGCCGAAATCGGCGAGCGACGGTCCGATTCCTCGCAACAGCACGTTGCTGGTGCCTATCGTTGAGCCGCCCACCACGAACCCGACAATCAGCGTGTCGTCGTCAACGCTTGCGTAGGTGCGCACCGAAAGATTCTGCAATCGGCCTACGTTGGCCGTTCTGCTAACCACGACCTGTTTCGGCGCTGACATGACAGCACCCACGCCGTTACCCACCAGCACTGAGTAGGTGCCGGCGTCGTTTTCAGTGGCTGGCGACAAATGTAGGATTGCGTCGGTGATCCCGCGAAGACTGACGCCGTCCTTAAACCATTGGTAGGAAAGGCCTGGCCCGTTGGCATTCGCGGGCAATGCTGCGGTGGTTCCTGACGCCACGACGTGTGATTGATCGGCGCCGACAAATTCGATCATCGGGCTGGTGCTACCGCTGGTGGCTCGGCCCCGACGGACCGTGTTGGAGAGCACATCCGTTACAAAGATGGTGCCATCGGGCCCCATTGCGAGCGCGCTGATGGAAAGCGGTAGCTCGGTGCTAGGCAACTGCGGGGGAGCGCTGAATGCCTCCGGGCCAGTGTTGATTGTCACCATCGTTCCACCCGGAATTATCCGCCTTAGCAGCGAACCGACGGCAGCGATCACTGCGCCGGATTCGTCTGTCACAATTCCTGACAGGACCGATAATCCGAAACTCGGGCTCAACAAGCCGTCACCACGACCTGTTTCGACGCAGGCGACTGGAGCGAAAAAACTCCCGACGATCGTTTCGATTCGGCCGGTGGGACTGATGCGATGAATGCCGTTGCGATCCGAGATGAAGACGTTGCCAACACGATCAATCGCGAGACCGGAGGGCTGGTCATAGCGCGTCAATGTCGCGGTGTTGCCATCAGGGGAGATTCGGCGGATGGTATGGTTGACCGGATCACTGGTCAGTAGATTTCCAACCGGGTCGAGCACCAGGCTGCTGAAGAAACCAAAACGCGCGATGCCCGCGGGACCGTCGTTGACTCCCTGTTCTCCGGCACGGCCGGCAAAGGTCGTTACGGTGCCGTCGGGTGTGATTTTGCGAACGGTCCGATTTCCACTGTCTGCCACGAAAATTGTGCCGGCAGGATCTACAGCGATTGCAGCAGGGGAATTGAACCGGGCGGAGGCAGTGGTGCCGTCAGCGGTGCCAGATTGGCCGGCGGCGCCAGCAAAAGTCGAGACAGCGCCCGCCTGCGTGATCCGGCGCAACGTGTGATTGCCGGTGTCGGCCACGATGAGTTCGCCGCTCGGCAGGACGGCGATGCCGCGCGGCCCGTTGAAGCGGGCGCTCACTCCGGTGCCGTCGGCCGAGCCCTTTTCAACAGATCCGGCAAGCACCGCGAGGTTCACGTGAGGCATGATCGCGATTTGGGCGGGCTTGCTGATCGCGATGCCGGCTGGGTTGCTCACCTCGATCGTGTAGAGGCCCGCATCCTCGGGCCGGGTAATTTGCACGTTGAAGGTTTGAAATGGATTCGTCGGGTTCGGAAAAGGGTTTGGCGGCGAGTTGTCAGCCTGCGCGCCGTTCTTCAGCACCCGGAATTTGAGCGTCTCATTCGGCTGCACCTCGATTCGCAGAGGGACGGTAGCGCCTACCGGCGCGACAACTGCGCGCGGATGAACGTTTATGACTGGCGGCTCCGTCGTGAGCCGCACGGGAAAAAACAACCCGAATCCAGTGCCTACGCCGACTTGGGTTTCACCACCATTCGCCGTATCGAGTGTGTAGCGCAAATATCGGATCTCCCCTCCGAGCGTTTCCAGGTAAGGGATGGGCACGTTGCCCGACATCGACCAAGTGGCCTCCCGCGCTAATCCCGGTCCGACCGCCCGAAAGAGTTCTGTGCCGTCTCTGCGGCGCAGCCAAATGCCAAGTAACTCAAGCAGAGGGGGTGCTGGGATTGGAAGACGTTGCCATTGCACTGAAGGGGTTTGAAACCGCCACGTTTGCAACGCGTCGAAATTCGTCAGGCGGGTTGGATCGGGCGTCGCTTCTGACCTTACACTGATAGTCGTGCTGAGGGTCGATGAACCTGAGGTAACAACAAGATTGTAGACTCCCGGGGGGAATTGATTCTCAAGCGCGGTGAAGTCGTCGAATTCGCGTGAATAGATAAGATACTCGCCGTCCGAGGCGCGCCGTAGCGGGTAGCTTACACCGGTAGGCGTCTGTAGCGTGACCGCGGTGGTGATCAGGGGGAGAACGGTGAAGTCCGCCTCCACACTGAAGAGGGCACCCGCTGCCCGAAGTTCACCATTCGCTGAAACTTGGCGATAGCCACGGTAGCGGCCGAACAGAACACCACTAGGAACTTGAGCGGAAAGACACGGATCAAGCAACAAGAGCACCGCAAGGATGCTTGCTCCGCTGCGTTTATGGCGCAGATGCTCCTGCCAGTGCATGAACGAGTGGGGCCAAAATTTGGAGTGAGGTCTACAGCTTTCGATACCGCGTCCGATACGCCCGCGGGGTCTCGGCCATGAATTTCCGGAATTCCTTCGTGAAATGGCTCTGGTCGGCGAAGCCGAACTCGGTCGCGACCTCGGCGAGCGATTTGCGCGAGAAGACGAGCGCGTTGCAGCTCATGCGCACGCGGAGCTGGCGGATGTAGTCGTGCGGCGAGGTGTGGTAGGCCGCCTGAAACTGGCGCTCAAACGCCCGCACCGAGAGCCCGCAGGCCTTGGCGAGATCCTCGTTGGTGATGCGGTCGGCGTAGTTTTGGCTGATGAAGCGGATCGCGACGCTCAGCGGCGAGTCCGCCGGCGCGCCGGGGGCGGCGGACTCGCGCTCGCCGAGCGGGCGCGTGACGCCGGCGGTGCCGACGATGCGGCCCTTGGCGTCGCGCAGCGGGACCTTGGAGGTCACGCACCAGCGCGCCGTGTGGTTGAAGCGGCCGACGAGCTCGACGCGCGAGAGGATGCGCTCGCCGCGCAGCACGCGCTCGTCGTCGATGCGATATTGGTTCGCGAGGACCTCGCTGCAAAAATCGTAGTCGGTGCGGCCGATGATCTCGGCGCGGGTCTTGACGCCGAAGTTGAGGAGAAAGGAGACGTTGACCCACTCGTAGTGGCCGGCCTCGTCCTTCATCCACAGCGGCGTGTCCTCGAGGTAGTCGAACAGCTCGATCACCTCCGGCGCGACCGTGCCGGCGCGGGTGAGCGTCGCGAGCATGGAGTCGTCGGCGGAGGTCATGGACGAAAGCCAACTCGCCGCTCACTCGAACGCCATCCGCGAATTCGTCGTGAGATACTCCGCGATCTCGCGGGCGAAAATCTCGCCGAACTCGGCACGCTTCTTCTCACCGAGGCCGGGGATGCCATCCATCGCGGCGAGCGTCGCGGGATAGTGGCGCGCCATCGCGCGGAGCGTCGTGTCGCCAAAGACGATGTAGGCGGGCACGCGGCGCTCGTCGGCGAGGTTTTTCCGCAGCGTGCGCAGGCGCTCGAACAGGATCTCGTCGCAGGCGATGTCGCCCTCGCGGCGCGCGGGCGCGCGCGACCTCGCCTTGGGCAGGTCCATCGGCTTCGTGAGCGTGATGGGCTGGCGCGAGCGCAGGACATTCATGCCCTCCGCGGTGAGCTCGAGCGTCGCAAACTCGCCGGCCGCCACGGCGACGTAGCCGAGGCGCATCAGCTCGCGGCCGACGGCGGCCCACGCGGGGCGGCCCAGCTCCTTGCCGATGCCGTAGGTCGTGAGCCGGTCGTGGCCCCAGCGGCGGATTTTCTCGGTGTCGGCGCCGGTGAGGACCTCGGTGAGGTGGTTCATGCCGACCGTGAAGCGGCTGTTTTGCGCGATGCGATAGATGCAGGAGAGGAATTTCTGCGCGACGATCGTGCCGTCGTAGGTCTCGCGGGGCTCGGCGCAGTTGTCGCAGGCGCCGCAGTTGTCGGGTGGGAATTTTTCGCCGAAATACTCCAGCAGCTCGGCGCGGCGGCAGCCCGCGCTCTCGGCGTAGTGCGTGATCTGGCGGAGCTGCGCGCGCGCGATCTGCTGCTCCTGCGGATTGGTGATCTCGTCGAGGAAGTGCGTCTGCTTGGCGATGTCGCCGGCGCTGAAGAGGAGGAGGCAGTCGCCGGGCAGGCCGTCGCGGCCCGCGCGGCCGGTCTCCTGGTAGTAGCCCTCGATGTTCTTCGGCAGATCGTGGTGGATGATCCAGCGGACGTTGGGCTTGTTGATGCCCATGCCGAAGGCGATCGTCGCGCAGATGATGCGGGTGTCGTCGCGGAGGAACTCCTCCTGGTTGCGCGCGCGCTCCGCGGCGTCGAGGCCGGCGTGGTAGGGCTTGGCGAAGAAGCCGCGGCCGGCGAGCGACTCGGCCACGCGCTCGGCGGTGGCGCGGCTCGCGCAGTAGATGATGCCGCTCTCGCTCTCGCGCTTGCGGACGAACTCGATGATTTGCTTCAGCGGCTCGTCCTTGGGCGTGACGCGGTAGGTGAGGTTGGGGCGGTTGAAGCTCGCGACGAACACCTCGGGCTCGCGCAGCTTGAGATGGGCGATGATGTCGGCGCGCACGCGCTCGGTCGCCGTGGCGGTGAGCGCCATCACCGGCACGCCGGGCAGCGCCGCGCGGAGCTTGGCGAGCTGGCGATACTCGGGCCGGAAATCGTGGCCCCACTCGGAGACGCAGTGCGCCTCGTCAATCGCGAGGCAGGTCACGTTCCACTTTTTCAGGTTCTCGTCCCAGCCCTCGAGCATCAGCCGCTCGGGCGCGGCGTAGAGCAGGCGATACTGGCCGCGGTGCAGGCCGCTCAGGCGGGAGCGCGCCTCGTCGGCATCGAGCGTGGAGTTCAGGAACGTCGCCGCCACGCCGCTCGCCTGCAGCGCGTCGACCTGGTCCTTCATGAGCGCGATCAGCGGCGAGACGACGACGGTGAGCCCGTCGCGCACGAGCGCCGGAAGCTGGAAGCACAGCGACTTGCCGCCGCCGGTCGGCAGCAACGCGAACACATCCCTGCCCGCGAGCGTCGCCTCGCAGATCTCGCGCTGGAGCGGGCGAAACGACGAGTAGCCGAAGGTGGTCTTGAGCGAATGGAGCAGATCAGGCACGGATGCCCAACAGAAGCGCGCGGCCCGGTGAGCGCACGGAAAATTTCCGCGGAAAGCATTCGTCCTTGGCAGCCGCCGCATGCGGTGGGAGAGAGGGCGCATGAGTCTTTCCCGCCGGCTTGTGGTGCTGGTCGCGTGCGTCGCGCCGCTTTTCGCCGCCTCGCCATTGCAGGAAAAGGTCCGCGCCTGGCGCGTGGCCCACGAGCGCGAGCTCATCGACGAGTATCGCGAGCTGCTCGCGATCCCGAACATCCCCGTCGATCGCGCGAACATCCGCCGCAACGCCGACTTCATCGTCGCCGCGCTGAAGCGCCGCGGGATCGAGGCGCGGTTGCTCACGGCCGCCGAGCAGCGCGCGGTCGCGGCGATTCCGTCGGTCGAGGACGCGTTGAAACGCGAGCTCGGCCTCGCGCGCGCGGAGGTGCCGGGCCGCACGCTCTTCGAGGGGTTCAATCTCCCGACCCTCAGCATCAACGGCATCCAGGGCGCGAACGTCGGCGCGCAGGCCGCCAACGTCATTCCCACGGTTGCGCGGGCCGTGCTCGATCTTCGGCTCGTGCAGGGCAACGACGCGCAGCGCCAGGTCGCCAAGGTCGTCGCGCACATCAAGGCGCGCGGCTGGCACGTGCTCGACCGCGATCCGACGGACGGGGAGCGGGCGCAGCATGCGCGGCTGATCCGCGTCGAGACGAAGTCCGCCGGCTCCAACGCCCGGCGCACGCCGCTCGAGCTGCCGATCGCGCAGTCGGTCATCGCGGCGGTGCAATCGACGGTGGATTACCCGGTGGTGCTGGTGCCGACGCTCGGCGGCACGCTGCCGACGAAGCTCATCGAGGACATGCTCGGTGCAAAAATCCTCACCGTGCCCGTGGTGAACGCCGACAACAACCAGCACGCCGAGAACGAAAACGTGAAAGTGCAGTGCCTCTGGGACGGCCTCGAGACCTACGCGGCGCTGATGACGCTGCGGTGAGCCCGCCCGGAAAACTCCTCCTCGGCCTGCCGGGCTGGGCGCACGCGCCGTGGCGCGGCACGCTCTACACGCGCGACGCCCGCCGTGAGGATTTCCTCGGGCAATACGCGCGGGTCTTCGGCGCCATCGAGGGCAACACGACCTTCTACGCCGTGCCGAAGGCGGAGACCGTCGCGCGCTGGGCGGCCGAGGCGCCCGCCGACCTGCGCTTCTGCCTGAAGTTTCCCAAGGCGATCACGCACGAGCGCCAGCTTGTCGGCGCGGACGCGGAGACGCGTGCCTTCCTCGAGCGGGTGACGCCGCTCGGCGCCCGGCTCGGCCCGTTTTTCCTTCAGCTGCCCGATCACTTCGGCGCCGGGCGGCTGAAGGCGCTCGAGGCTTGTCTCCGGGCGCTGCCGCGCGAGCACGCGTTTGGGGTCGAGGTGCGCCACCCGGACTTCTTCGACGGCGGGGCGCACGAACGCGCGCTCGATGCGCTGCTGGGTGAACTGGGCATGGAGCGCGTGAATTTCGACACCAGCGTGATCCACGCCTCGGCGGCGGGCGACGCGCACACGCTCGAATCGCAGCGCCGCAAGCCGCGGGTGCCCCGCCGCACCACGGCGATCGGCCTGCGGCCCTTTGTGCGCTACGTCGGCGATCCCGTGATCGAGGCCAATGAAGCCCCGATGGCTGCATGGGCCGACATCGTGGCGCGGTGGCTCGCGGAGGGTCGCACGGTGTATTTTTTCGTGCATCACCCCAACGACGATTTTGCGCCGCCGCTGGCGCGACGCTTTCAGGCCCTGTTGCACGAACGGTCCCGATGCGTGCCGCCACCGGCCCCTTGGCCGGGAGAAACGGAGCGCCCGGCGGCTCGTCAGCTCGATCTGCTGTGATCGCCTAGCGGTGGCGGAGGCCGAGCCAGCGGGCCAAGGCCTGCACCGCCGGCGTGGTGGCATGGCCGCGCCGGGCGCGGCGCGAAACGACGGTGAGCCTGCGCACGGCGCGGTCGGCCTTGGGCTCGACGTGGCCGACGAGCGCGTGGCCGGCGAGCACGGGCAGCGCGTAGTAGCCGCGCACGCGCTTCGCCGGCGGCGTGTAGACCTCCCATGTGTAGTCGAAGTCCCAAAGCGCCGCGGTCACGCGCCGGTCGTAGACCAGCGGGTCGAGCGGCGCGAGGAGCAGCGGGGAGGTTGAGAGTTGCGGGTTGAAAGCCGAGGGAGCGGAGGCGGCGGCCTCGAGCGACCGCGCATCCTCGCGGAGGATGTAGAGCGGCGGGCACGCGGCGTCGGCGATGCGCACGGGTTGCACGGCGTCGGCGATGAGGCGCAGCTCGTCGCGCTTGAGCGGGGCGAGGCGGCGCTGGCGGAGGTTGAGGAGCGCGAGCCAGCGGGCGGTCGCGGCGGCGGGCGGCTCGGGCTGCGCGAGCACGGCGGCGGGCAGCACGCGCTCCGGCAGATCGTAGCGCCGGCGGTTGTTCGCGCGCTGGGCGATGAGGAGGCGGCCGTGGAAGAAGAGTTTTTGCAGCGTGCTCTTCACGAGTGTGGCGGCGCCCCAGGCCGGGCGATGCGCGCGGCGGTCGTCGTCGAAATCCTCGGAACCGAGCGGCCCGCGCGCGGCAATATCGGCGAGCAGGCGTGGGGCGAGCTCGCGTTCGCGGGGCGTGAGCCGGCCGGACCAAGCGCCCGTGGTGCGGGCGCGGGCGCGCATGGCGCCCTGCAGGTGCGGCCACGCGTCGAGGGGCAGGGCAGCGAGGATGCCTGTGTCCGGGAGGTGATGTTCGAAGGCCCCGCGTTCGATGGCGGGCCGGGGCCGGTCGCCGGCGCCGTGCAGGTGCCGCATCAAATCGCCCTCGCGGTAGCCGGCCACGCGGTTGCGCAGGATGAGGTCGTGCATGCGGCCGCACACATTGATCGGATCGATCTGGATGTAGCCGTGATGGGCGAGGGCGGCGGGGATGTCGGCGTGCGGGGTGTCGAGCCCGAGCGCCCGGCGGGCGAAGCGACGGGCGGAGAGGCGCGGGACGGCGAGGGTGGGGGAGGCGGCCACGCGGTGATTGAGGGGAGGGGCGGAGGGGAAAACAAGCGCGGGCCGGGCCGATACCGCGGTGCGGCGGGTGACGCTCACGTTACGTGGGCGTGGCGGCAGGTGTAGGTTCTTGACTGCGTTTTTCCCGGGGCTCTAGCTCGCCCCTCAATGGATGCCGACGGCGACGCCGACACCGACTAGATCCAGCAACCACACTACCATGAAACTATCCTCCATGATTATTCGAGCGGCCACCGGGCTGGCAGCCATATGCCTGGCCGTGGCGCTTCAAGCGCAAGTCGTCACTTCCGGGCTTTGGGGCTTTGTGCGCGACGGCAGCGGCAAGGCGGTCGCGGGGGCATCCGTCACGGCGGTCCACGTGCCCACCGGGACGAGCTACACCGCCGTGACCGGCGAGGACGGCCGCTATAATTTCCGCGGCCTCATCGTTGGCGGGCCATACACGATTTCCGCCACCGCGGCTGGCCTCAAGCCGATCACCCGCTCCGACGTCGAGACCCAGCTTGGCACCGATCTAGAGGTTTCGCTCACGGTCGAACGCCCCGACGTCGTGACGCTCGAAAAATTCGTCGTGAAAGGCGAAGCCAACGAGCTCGACAGCTCCGCCGCCGGCGCCGGCAGCCTGCTTAACAACCAGCGGCTCTCGAACAAGCCGACGACGCAGCGTTCCCTTGCGGACCTGATTTCCGCCTCGGCTTTCGTGACGCTGCGTTCGCTTTCGGGCGACCGCGAGGAGGCGCAGATCACGGCGTTGGGCCAGAACAACCGCTACAACTCGATCCAGATCGACGGCAGCCCGATCAACGACCAGTTCGGGCTGAATGGCACCGGCCTCGCGTCATTCTACAATCCTCTTTCGCTCGACACGATCGACCAGCTGTCGGTGCAGGTGTCCCCATACGACGTGCGGCAGGCGGGCTTCACCGGCGCATCGATCAATGCGGTCACCAAGCGCGGCACCAACCAGTTTCACGGCACCGCCTACTACTATTTCAGCGGCGACCACCTGGCGGGCCTCCAGACCCAGGGCGAGGATGTTAACACCAAGATCACCACCGGCGTGAAGGTTGTGCCGAAACTCGAACGCACCACGTGGGGTGCGACGCTCGGCGGGCCGATCGTCAAGGATCGGCTGTTCTTCTTCGTGAACTACGAGAAGTTCGAGCGCATCGCGCCGCCCTCGTCGACCAGCTTGTTCAACATCAACCCAGCCCAGCTGACGGCGGTGAAAAATGCCTTCGCCAAATACAACACCGACTCCGGGAAAAACATCGCGTGGGGCGACCTTGGCGGCACCGCCAGCAACGTCTCCAACGACAAGAAATACCTGGCGAAGATCGATTGGAACATCATGTCCGGTCAGCGTCTCTCGGTTCGTTACTCCCAGACGGAGGGCCTGGTGCCGCAGTTCGGCAGCTTCACGCTGACCTCGTTGACGCAAACTGCGACGGCGACTTCCCTCTCGGCGAACGCGGTCACGGCTTTCGACAGCAATTTTTATTCGCAGGTCCGCAAGGAGAAGAATTTCACCTCCCAGCTGTTCAGCCGCTGGAGCCCGGCGTTTCAGACCGAACTGAAGTTCGGAACGGTGCAGCAGGATCAGAAAACGCCGTTGCGGGCGGTCGCACCGGAAGTCGACATCTTCGGCTTCACGGGCGTGAGCCGCACGGGCGCCACCATCAATACCGGCGCGATCATCGCTGGCACCGACCTTTTCCGCCAAGGAAACGAGATCGCGGTCGACGGGAAGCAGTTCAGCGCGACCGGGGATTATTTCTACAAGAACCTCGTGTTCAGCGGCGGCTTTCAGCGCGAGGAAAATGATTTCTACAATCTTTTCCGCCAGAGTTCCTACGGCCAGGTGATCTTTGCCTCGGTCGCGGACTTTGTCGCCGACAATCCTGCGCGCATCACGCGCAACGTCTACGATCCGACGAAGCGGCCGGTGGCTGACCTCTCTGATTTCACGACGAATGGCCTGTTCGCGCAGGTGAAATGGAATGTCACCCCGCGCCTCAGCCTGCTCGCGGGCCTGCGTTACGAATTTTCGGAAACCAAAAAAGAGCCGGCGTTCAACCAGGCGCTGTTTGCCGCGTCCGGCTTCCGCAACACGGGCACGCTCGATGGCAAGCACTACTATTCGCCGCGCGTGAGCTTCAACTACGCCCTTGATGAGGCCCGCACCACGCAGCTTCGCGGCGGTGCCGGCCACTTCGTCGGCCGCGCCCCGTGGGTCTTCTTCTCTAATTCCTACAACGCCATCGGCGTCGGCTCCTTCACCGTCGCCAACAACGGTGCGGCGGCGGGCACGTTCACAAATTACCTGCGGACTCAGTTCGACCCGGCTAATCCGATCGCGGTCGGCGCGGACAACCCCGCGCTCCGCCGCGAAGTCGATTTCGCCGATCCCGGCATCAAGCTGCCGGCGGTGTGGCGCGGCAACCTCGCCGTGGACCGCAAGCTAGCCTTCCTCGACAGCAACGTGTCCGTGGAGGCCATCTACACCCGCATCGATCGCGCGCTCTTCATCACCAACGAGAACATCAATCCCACGACCAAGGGCGCCGACGGCCGCCAGCGCTACGCTGGCAACCCCAGCACCCTGGCCAACGCCCGGTATTCGGCATTCACGGACCTCTACCGCATCAGCAACGTGCGCGCCGGCGAGTCCGCCTATTTCACGCTGTCGTGGAGCCGGCCGATGAAGAACCGCTGGTCGTTCGACGCGAGCTACACCCGCGGGCGCTCGACCGAGGCCCAAGCCATCGGGCAGACCACGGCCGCCGGCCAGTGGCAGCGCAACGTCATCTTCAATCAGTCCGTCGTCGAGGTCGGCCGCTCCGACTTTGAGGTCAAGGACCGGGTCGTGATCTCGGGCAGCCGGGAGTTCGAGTTCATCAAGAACGCGAAGACAACGGTGTCGCTGAACTACGAGGGGCGCACCGGCAATCCGTTCAGTTGGATCTACTCGAACGACCTGAACAACGATGGCACGTCCAACGACACCGTTGCGGTTCCCTCGGGCTTGAACGATCCCCGGTTCGATTTCTCCGGGCTGAATGCGACCCAGCAGCAGTTCTACATGGACTTTATGCGGACGAGCGGGCTGGCGAAATACGCCGGTGGCGTCGCGCCCAAGAACGCATTCACGCAGCCATGGGTCAACAAGCTCGATCTGCATGTGTCTCAGGCGGTGCCGTTGCACTTCAAGACGGCTCAGCTTGAGGTGTTCTTCGACTGGACCAATTTCGGCTCCTTCCTGACCCGCCGGCTCTTCAACTATTACGAAGAGGCCTTCCGGCAGACGAATGACGTCTTTCGGCGCCAGTTTATTGGCGCGGCGTCCTACAATGCGGCAGGCCAGATCCGGCCGACCACGATTGCCCCCGACGGATTTACCTACGACAACACGCAGTCGCGTTGGCGCGTGCAGTTCGGGGCTCGGTTGAAGTTCTGAGCTCCTTTGCGTGACTGTCCCGCCAGCAAGGGCGGCCGCTTTTCGCGGCCGCCTTTTTTGTCGCGGTTCCGGTCTGAGGGTGGCCGGTCGAGGGCGTGGTGCCCGGCCAAATTGGCTGTTCGCGACATCAGGGGGAGCGGCCGTGTATCCGATCTTTTGTGGCGATTTGCCGGCGGCTTGAAAAGCCCCTCGGGGCGGCGTTGGGGCGCTGGATTCCGCGATTTCCAGAGGAGCGGGCGCTCCGGGGGCGCCGCTCCGCGTGTTTTTTCCTCGGGTTCATCTTAGCTTGGCCGCGGCAAGACAAAACGCGCCAAAAAATGCGCCGCAATTTCGGCCAAAAATCATTTGACGGTGCTTCGGTCATCCCATCGGTTGTGGTTCCTGCGGCTTCTGACCACATCCTGTTGTGGTCAGCAACCCGTGGATAACTGCCAGCAAGTTTGTTTCGCGTGCGGCTTTTTTGCCCTAAAAAAGCCGGTTCCTTCATCAATTTCCCGTCCCCTTTTTTCCCTCGGCCTTTGTCCGCTCCTCCCGGTCCCATGCAAAAAACATTTCAAGTCGGCGCCAAGACCTTCGTCCTCGATCAGGCGAAGGCCGAGGCGGCGTTCGCCGCCAAGAAAGTCATCAACGGTCGCGAGACCATGACGTTCAACCTCCTTCCGCTCAAATACCAGTGGGCCTACGATCTCTACCGCACGATGAAGGCCAACCACTGGGAGCCCGAGGACATCCCGATGGGCAAGGACATCGAGCAGTGGCGCGACGAGCGCACGGTCTCCGAGGTCGAGCGGTGGATCATCCGCATGGGCATCGGCTATTTTTCCGCCGCCGAGGGCATTGTGGGCGACAACATCCAGCATGTGGTGCGCGAGCTGGTGACCGCGCCGGAGCTGAAGCTGGTGCTCGGCCGGCACGCGCACGAGGAGAACATCCACGCCGATTCGTTGCTCTACATGATCGCGTCGCTCGGCATCAACCCGCACGAGTGCGAGGCGATGTTCGAGGATGTGCCGACCATCGTCCGGAAAAATGAGTTCGTGACCAAGATCTCCCGCGATCTCCGCCGCGATCTGGATCTCACGCTGCCGGAGAACAAGCGCCTGCTGGCCAAAAACATCTTTGTCTTCGGCCAGTGCATGGAGGGCACCCAGTTCTACGGGCTCTTCGGCATGATCCTCTCGCTTTACCGGCAGAACAAGTTTCCCGGCATCGGCCAGATGTTCCGCTACACGCTGCGCGACGAGTCCAACCACATTGAGGTCTTCCGCAATCTGTTCATGGACCTCGTCGAGGAAAACCGCGACATCTGGACCGCGGAGTTCAAGGAGGAGCTCCGCGAGCTCATGCGCGAGGCGATCCGCCTGGAGAAGGACTTCATTCGCGATTGCCTGCCGGTCAACGCCGTCGGCCTCGCGGCGGATGAGTTCCTCAGCTACATCGACTACATCGCCGACCGCCGCCTCGAGGGCTGCGGCCTCACCCCGCTCACCCCGGGCGTCAAGAATCCCCTGCCGTGGCTCGCCGAGATGATGGACATCAAGAAGGAGCAGAACTTCTTCGAGGGTCGCGTCACCGAATACCAAAAAGCTTCCTCCCTCAACGTCGCCAGCGACGACGAGCTCTGACCCCGGCTCGCGTCGCGATTTCCCCCGACCACTTTCTCTGCGTTTCCTGCCCCGCGTCTCGGCGGGCCGTTTCCGGCCCGCCGCGGCTTTTTTCTTTTCCGTTTGATACCAATTTCCCCCGATCTCCTCCGTCTGCGCCCGCCGCCATGAGCACACCATCCCTCGCCCACGATCTCGCCCTCAAGCGCACCGCCCACTCGCCTGCCGATCAAAAGCCCCGCTACCCGTGGCGCGACGCCCTCGCCGCCGAGCCCATCGACGTGCCCAGCGTCGTCCTCCTCTGCCCGCACGGCGAGGAGCGCTTCTCGCTCGCGGAGGTCGCCGACACCATCGGCAAGGCCGTGACCGTGGTGCACCTCGCGCGCGGCGAGAAGGACATCTTCACCGAGACCAATCGCGCGTGGGTCGCGAAGATCTGCCGCGAGGTCGCCGCCAACCTCACGGAGCTTGCGCGCCGCCAGTCGCCGGCGCGCCTCACGCTCGACGGGCTCTACGAGCTGCTTGAAAAGACCCTCGTCGACAACAACGCCTACTTCGAGGCCAAGAGCCTCCTGCTCAACCGCGCCCGCAAGATTTCCGTCGACCGCGAGGCCGCCGCGCAATCCACGCTCCGCGTCATCCGGCGCAACCAGCAGGTCGTCCCGTGGAGCGAGCAGAAGGTCGAGATCGCCGTCCGCAAGACCTTCCTCTCGCTCCAGCGCGACTCCGCGCCCGCCGTTGCGATCACGCGTGCCGTCTCCGAGCGCGTGCATTCGTCCAAGCAGTCGTTCGTCCACATCGAGGAAATCCAGGACATCGTGCAGGAGGAGCTAATGAAGGCCGGCCACTACAAGGTCGCCGCCGCCTACATCCTTTTCCGCGCCGAGCGCGCCGCTGCCCGCGAGGCCGGCCTGCCCGTCACCGATCCGGACACGGCCGCGCCGCTCGCGGCCGAGACGCCCGCGCAGGGCACCATGATCGTCGTGAAGAAGGCCGACGGCACCAACGCGTTCTGGGACGGCGCCGATCTGCGCAAGCGCATCGAGTTCGCCCGCATCGGCCTCGATCTCCACCTCTCCAACGACGAGATCGAGCAGGAGCTCCGCCGCTCCATCTTCGACCAGATCACGCAGAAGGATCTCGACGCCACCATCATCCTCAACTCCAAGCCCCTGATCGAGAAGGACGCCGACTTCGCCAAGTTCGCCGGCCGCATCCAGCTCACCTACATCTACGAGGAGGTGCTTGGCTGGGACATCATGCGCGACGGCATCGGCAAGCTCCGCGAGGCCCACCAGAAGGCGTTCCGGAAATACCTCGAGCACGGCGTCGCCATCAAGCGCCTCAACCCGCGCCTCCTTGACTACGATCTCGCCAAGCTCGGCGCCGCCCTCGATCCGTCGTCCGACCTCGAGTTCGACTTCCTCGGCATCCAGACGATGTATGACCGCTACCTCATCATCGACAAAACCAAGAAGCCCTCGCGCCGCATCGAGACGCCCCAGTTCTTCTGGATGCGCGTGTCGATGGGCCTGATGCTCGACGAGAAGGGCGACCGCGAGACCCGCGTCACGGGCCTCTACGAGCTCTACAAGTCGCGCCGCTTCTGCTCGTCGACTCCCACGCTCTTCAACTCCGGCACGCTCCACTCGCAGCTCTCCTCCTGCTACCTCTACTACGTCGACGACTCGCTCGAGAGCATCATGCTCCGCGGCATCGCGGACAACGCCTTCCTCGCCAAGTGGGCCGGCGGCCTCGGCGGCTCGTGGACCGCGGTCCGCGGCACGGGCGCCTACATCGGCGGCACCAACGGCGAGTCGCAGGGCGTCATCCCCTTCCTCAAGCTCCACAACGACCAGCTCGTCGCCGTCAACCAAGGCGGCAAGCGCAAGGGCTCCGGCTGCGCCTATCTCGAGACGTGGCACAACGACATCTTCGAGTTCCTCGAGCTGCGCAAGAACACCGGCGACGACCGCCGCCGCACGCACGACATGAACACGGCGAACTGGATTCCCGACCTGTTCATGAAGCGCATGGAGGCCCGCCAGCACTGGACGCTCTTCCGCTCCAACGAGGTCAAGGACCTCCACGAGCTTTACGGCGCCGCCTTCGAGAAGCGCTACCTCGAATACGAGGCGCTCGCCGAGTCGGGCAAGGTCCACGGCCAGAAGATCGAGGCCCTCGAGCTTTGGAAGAAAATGCTCTCGATGCTCTTCGAGACCGGCCACCCGTGGATCACGTTCAAGGACGCGTGCAACATCCGCTCCCCGCAGGACCACGCCGGCGTCATCCACTCGTCCAACCTCTGCACCGAGATCACGCTCAACACGAGCAACGACGAGACCGCCGTCTGCAACCTCGGCTCCGTCATCCTCGAGACGCACCTCCTCCCCACCGGCGAGCTCGATCACAAGAAGCTCCGCGAGACCATCCGCATGGCCGTCCGCGCGCTCGACAACGTGATCGACATCAACTTCTACCCGACGCCCTCCGCCAAGACGTCGAACATGCGCCACCGCCCCATCGGCCTCGGCGTGATGGGCCTGGCGCACGCGCTCTACCTCCGCGGCCACGCCTTCGCGTCGCCCGAGGCCGTCGAGTTCAACGACGAGGCCATGGAGGCCATCGCCTACTACGCCTACGAGGCCAGCTCCGACCTCGCCGCCGAGCGCGGCGCCTACTCCAGCTACCAAGGCTCCAAGTGGTCCCGCGGCCTCCTCCCGCAGGACACGCTCGACCTCCTTGAAAAGGAACGCGGCGTCGAGGTCGAGGTCCCCCGCGGCGGCAAGATGGACTGGACGCCCCTCCGCGCCAAAATCGCGAAGCAGGGCATGCGCAACTCCAACTGCCTCGCCATCGCGCCCACCGCCACGATCTCCAACATCACGGCCACCAGCCCCTGCATCGAGCCCACCTACAAGAACCTGTTCGTGAAATCGAACCTCTCGGGCGAGTTCATCGTGCTGAATCCCTTCCTCGTGAAGGATCTCAAGGCCCGCGGCCTCTGGGACCAGGACATGATCGACAGCCTCAAGTATTTCGACGGCGAGCTGCGCGACATCGACCGCATCCCCGCCGACCTCAAGGCCCGTTACCTGACCGCCTTCGACATCGACGCCAAGTGGATCATCGACGCCGCCGCCCGCCGCCAGAAATGGATCGACCAGGCGCAGTCCGTGAACCTCTGGATCAAGACGCCCGACCTCAAGACGCTGAGCCACATGTATCGGCAGGCGTGGCACGTCGGCCTCAAGACGACGTATTACCTCCGCAGCCTCGGCGCCTCCAACATCGAGAAGGCGACCGTCGCCGCGAAGAAGGAAGTCCGCGGCATCGCCGGCGGCGCCGAGGGTTCGAATCCCCCGGAGGCTCCCGCGAAGAAAACCTACACGGCCGAGGAAAAGACCGCCTGCAGCATCGAAGCCATGCGCCGCGGCGAGACGTGCGAGGCGTGCCAGTGAGTTTCTTGGGCAATGCCAATGATGTCTTGATTCTGTCTAGCTGACTTCTGTGCCAAATGCGGAGGCGGTGGTTCAGTTAGACCTCCGCTTATGGACGACACTCAAAAAGCGCCCCAAGCTTCTCTCTCCGCAGTCGAGCAAGCCAACGGCCATCGAATTGAAGCGCAGCAGCCTGCTGCCTCAGCCGCGGCTGCTTTGGCTAAAATAAGTGCAGCGCTCGCGCAGGCGAAAGTCGCGGCATCTGAGATAATCGCCAATCAAGCGATAATCGCGCAGAAATCTGCTCACATCCAAGCTGCACAGGAACATGCCGACAAAATTCGTGCTGCGCTCGATAGGGTTCTGACAAATGCGACCCAGCTCGAAAACGAAACGGATGGCGTAGGCTGCGTGTGGTCGTGAAACATCCGCGCTGCATCGTCATCGCTGGGCCGATGGGGCGGGCAAAACCACCTTCGCGACCGAATTCCTGCCGCGAAAGCGCGGGATTACGCGCTTTGTGAACGCCGATCTGATCGCGGCGGGACTTTCACCGCTTGCCCCTGCCTTGGCGCAGATGTCCGCGGGGCGGCTCTTCCTCGGCGAAATGGACCGCTACGCGGCGGCGCGGGAGGATTTTGGTTTCGAATCCACGCTCAGCGGCCGGACCTATCTCGGCCGGATAAAGCAATGGAAGAAGTGGGGCTATCATATCGAAATCGTGTTTCTTTGGCTGCCATCCGCCGAGCTGGCGAAAGCACGTGTCGCCGCGCGCGTATCGCAGGGCGGTCATGACGTGCCGGTGGCGGACATTGTGCGGCGCTATCAACGCGGCTGGGAAAATTTCGAGCACGCTTACGCCGGGCTTGCGGATGCGTGGAGCGTGTTCGATAACTCAGTCGCTCCGATACGAGTCCTCCGGGAATTCCCATGAAAAGATCAAACTTCGACGAGCCCCTGACGAAAGCCGCGGCGGATTCTTTGCGACGTGCAGCGATCGTCGCTCGTGAGCGCGCCGCTCAGACCACGGGTTTCGTCGTCATGTGGAAGAACGGTCGCGTCGCGAAAATCCCGGTCACGAAGCCGAAGAAACGCGGGGCGCGTTCGACAACATTGTCCGCGACCGCCGCCAGATAGGACAACAGGGCCGCGGCGTTGCGGGAACAGTGTCGCCCGCCCCACCTTGTTTCTCCAGCGCCGAGAGCACTGCGTCGAAACGCGGTTTCACCTGGTCCTGCTCAGGGTGCAGATCGCCGCAGCCTCGGCGAAGGCGCCTCACTTCCCATACACCACATACCACTTGTCGTCGTAGAGCTTGTGCTCGGCGACGACCTTCAGGCCGGCGGCGGCCATCCACTCGCGCGCCTGCTCCCGGGTAATTTGCAGTTTGGGGTCGTTCTTGTGGGGCCCGAGCTCGGGATGGAAGTCGATCACGGCGATGCGGCCGCCGGGTTTCAGGTAGGGCGCGAGGTTTTTTAGGTAGCCGGCGCGGTCCTCGATGTGGTGCAGCACGTCGTAGATGAACGCCACGTTGACGTCGCGCGCCGGCAGCTTGGGATCGGTGAAGGCGCCGAGCACGGCGCGCACGTTGCCGGCCTTGGCCTCCTGCGCTTTTTTCGCGATGTGGTCGACGAGGCCCTGGTCGATGTCGACCGCGTAGACGCGGCCGTTGGGCACGGCGCGGGCCAGCGGCAGCGTGAAGACACCCGAGCCCGCGCCGATGTCGGCCACGACGTCGCCAGGCTTCAATTTCAGCGCGGCGACCGCGTCGTCGACGCGGAGCTTGGCGACGCGATTCTGCGAATCGAGGGTCTTGAGCCACTCCTCGGTGCTGCGGGCGCCGAGCTGCGCCATCGCGGCCGGCGCGGCGAGACTGGCCAAGACAAGGACGAGGCCAGCACGGAGGGGTAGGAGGAAGCGCATGGTGCGAGGGATGGGGCAACACGCACGCTGGCTTGTCGTCGTGCCGGGGCAACCTCGCTTTCGCTTCCTCCGCACGCAGACGAAGCTCTATCGCATCGGAGCCTTGGCCTTGTCGCCGGCCTGCCGCTACACACGCGTCAATGCCTCGCGTCGACCTGCGTCCTTGAAACACCCGCCCGCCCGCCGCGTCCACCCCACGCCGCCCGATGCCGTCCAGCCTCATTCCGTTTGCCCCCGATCCGCCGCGCGCTCTACTCGCGGACACGATGCGCCCGCCCCGAGCGAAGCCCCGCCGCAGCCGGGCTTGGCGCGTCGTCGTGCTGGGTGCGTTCCTCGCCGGCGCGGTGGTGTGGGGGCAGCGCGGGTTCTTCGGCGGGGGCCAAATCAATGTCCCGCCCGGCGTGCGCACGGCGCGGGAGATTCCCACGCGCAGCACGGGCACCCCGCTGTGGGAAAACCCGCTCGGCTTCGGCACCGATGTGTTCACGTTTGCGCGCCTGCGCTACGATGCCGCGCCGCGTCCGGCCGGCCGGCGCCGCGGCGGCTGGACCACCGATCTGCCCGACGCGGACCTCAACCTTTCCTATCGCCTGCAGCAGCTCACGGCCCTGCGCGTCGAGCCCAACTGCCGCCTCGTGCGCCCGACCGATCCGGACTTTGACCAGTATCCCTTTCTCTTCGCCGCCGCGCCCGGGGCGATGGCGCTCACGGAGGAGGAGATCGTCGCCCTGCGGAAGCACCTCCTCAACGGCGGCTTCCTGCTCACGACGGACTCGTGGGGCGACGAGGATTGGGCGGGCATCGAGCGCCTGTTTGGCGTCGTGCTGCCCGGCCTCAAGTTCGAGGAGCTGCCCATCGAGCACCCGCTCTACCGCATCGTCGTGCCCATTCGCCAAAAGGAACAGGTCCCCAACATCAACATCGGCATCAAGGTCGCCGGCACGCAGATCATGCACCGCGTGATCTTCGACGCCAAGGGCCGCATCGTGGTGATGGTGCTGCACAATTCCGACGACAGCGACGGCTGGGAGCGCGAAGGCGAGAACCACGAGTATTTTGAAAAGTGGTCCGAGCGCGTCGCCTATCCGCTCGCGATCAACATCATTTGCTACGTGATGACGCACTGACGGCGAGGCGGGGGAGCGGGAGAATTTTTTCCTTCGCACGGGGCGTCCGGTGCTCCAGCCTCCGCGGCGTTTCCTTTTTGGGCCGGTAGCTCAGTTGATAGAGCGCGTCGTTTGCAACGATGAGGTCATCGGTTTGATCCCGATCCGGTCCACCATTTTTGCCGCCGCACAGCGAAGGCGATGCGGGCGCTCGAAGGTCCCGGAGGATGAAGCCCCGGACGGACTCGAAGCCAGCCGGGGCCAAGCTCGTGCCCCGCCGTGGGCCTCTCACGCTTCCCAGATCGTCTTCACATTGACGAAGGCGCGCGCGCCCCAGGAGCCGAGCTCGCGGCCGTGGCCGCTGGCCTTCACGCCGCCGAAGGGCAGCTCCGGCGTGGTGCGGACAAACTCATTGATGAAGACCGCGCCCGCCTCGATCTGGCGCGCGAGCCGGCGCGCGCGCTTGGGATCGCCCGTGAAGATTGTCGCGGCGAGGCCGTAGGGCGTGGCGTTGGCGAGGCGCACGGCCTCGGCGGCGTCACGCACCGGCGTGATCGCCGCGACCGGGCCGAAAAGTTCCTCGTCAAACGCCGGCATGCCCGGCCGGACGTCGGTCAGCACGGTTGCCGGGTAGAAAAATCCGCGACCCTCGGCAGGTGCGCCGCCCAGCAGCACGCGGGCGCCGCGCCGCACGCTGGCCGCGACCTGCGCGTGCAGCGCGGCGCGCAAATCCGCGCGGGCCAGCGGGCCGATCGCCGTCGCGGGATCGCTGGGATCGCCGAGCCGGCGGGCGCGCATGCGCGCCAAGAGCCGGCGCTCGAACTCCGCGCGGACGCCTCGCTCGACGAGGAAGCGCTTCGCGCAGACGCAGCTCTGGCCGGAGTTGAGCAGCCGCGACTGCGCGCACAGCTCCGCCGCGCGATCGAGGTCGGCGTCGGCGAGCACAATCGCGGGATCGCTGCCGCCGAGCTCGAAGACGGCGGGCTTCATCGCGGCGCCGGCCAGCGCGGCGACTTGTTTGCCGGCGGCCGTGCTGCCGGTGAGCGTCACGCCGCGCACGCGCGGATCGGCGATCACGCGGGCTATGGCGGCGTTGTCCGCGAGCAGGAGCTGAAAGGCGCCGGGCGGCAGCCCGGCGCGGGCGAAGATTTTTTCCAGCGCGCGCGAGCAGCCGACCACCGTGGGCGCGGGCTTGAGCAGCACGGCGTTGCCGCCGATCAGCACGGGCACCGCGGCGCGCACGGCCTGCCAGAAGGGAAAATTCCACGGCATGATCGCGAGGACGGTGCCGAGCGGCTCAAAGGTCACGCGGGCGGCGGGCGGCGCGCCGGGCGGGCGCTCATCGGCGAGGAGGCGGGCGCCGTGCTGCGCGTAGTAGCGGCAGAGCAGCGCGCATTTCTCGACTTCCGCGCGCGCCTGCGCGAGCGGCTTGCCCATCTCGGCGGTGGCGAGCGGCGCGAGTTCGTCCCGGGCGGCGAGGAGCAGCCGGCCCAGCCGGCGCAGGCTCGCCGCGCGCCGCGCGGGGGGGATCTCCCGCCAGGCGTGCTGCGCTTTCTGGGCGCGGCGGAGCAGGCGTTCGATCTCGGGGGCGCGGTGCGCGCGGTGGGTGGCGAGCCGCCGGCCCGTCGTGGGATTCATCGACACGAAGCGCATGCCGCAAATCTTCCGGCCCTCGCCGGCCTGACAACGGCAAAGCGCGCCGGCCGCCGGCACACAATCGCGCCGGGGTGGCGGGCACACCTCGCCGCGCAGGCCGGGGGAACAGCGCAGTTGCGCTTCGCGCGGCGCGCGCCACGCTGCCCGGCCCATGAAGATCAAGTCCGCGGAGTATGAAACCAGCGCGCCCGACGCCGCCTCCTGCCCCGCGTGGGGACTGCCCGAGTTCGCGTTCGTGGGCCGCTCCAACGTCGGCAAGTCCTCGCTCATCAACCTGCTCACGCACCGCAACGATTTGGCCAAGGTCTCGGCGACGCCGGGCAAGACGAAGCTCCTGAATTTTTTCCGGATCAACGGCGAGTGGGGCCTCGTCGACATGCCGGGCTACGGCTACGCGGAGGTCGGCAAGGAGCGGCGGCTCGATTTCAGCAAGATGATCGCGGAGTTCGTGTCGCAGCGCGAGTCGCTGCGCTGCATCTTCGTGCTGATCGACTGCCGCCACCCCGCGCAGCAAATCGACCTCGAGTTCATCCGCTGGCTGGAAACGACCGCGGCGCCGTTCGCGCTCATCTTCACCAAGGCCGACAAGCTCGGCCCGGTGCGCCTGCAGGAGAACATCGCCGCCTACAAGCAGGTGCTCTCCGCCTGGCGGTCGGAGATGCCCGACATCCTGGTGAGCTCGGCGCAGAAGGGCACCGGGCGGGGCGAAATCCTAGGCTACATCGCGGCCAAGCTGGCCGCGCGCGCGGCGTGAGGCGCGGCCGCGCGCGCCCATCGCCTTACTTTTTCTTGGCGGGTTCCTTCTTGGCGGCCTGGGCCGCGGCCTTCTCGAAGCGGGCGGCTTCCTCCTCGGTCACGATCATGTAGACATGGGCGACCTCGGGCACGAGGACGTAGTTGCGCTCGAGGGAAAAGCCATAGGCCTTGATCATCTTCTGGTTGTCCTCGTTCAGCTTCACGAGGAGGTCGTCGAGCTTGGCCTTGAGCTCCTTCTTCTTCGCGGCGTCGGTCTCCTTCTCGAGCGCGGCGCCGGTCTCGATCACCTGCTGGCGCTTGGCCTGCATGATCTGGACGTTGGTCTGAAACTCCTTGTTGGCCTCGACGGTGCGCAGCGTGGAAACCAGCACGGGCCGGGTCGCCGGCGCGGCGGACTGGAGGATGCTGTTCGAGCCGCCCGACTGGGCGAAGAGGCCGAGGCCGGCGAGCAGGGCGGCGCCGAGCGCCGCGGTGGTGAGGACGAGGGATTTCTTCATGGGAATGGTTGGATTTTTGGAAAGAGAGGCCCGAAACGTGAACGAAGTTCCCGCTTTGTGGCTAGCCTTTTGCACGCGCCGGCCGGACGTGGCGCCGCGGTTGCCGATTGCCACGCGCACGATCATCCCCATGCACCATCCGTGTCGCGTGCGCCGGCGCCGCGGCGTCCCCCTCCGTCATGCTCGCCTTCGCCCTCACGATCTTCACGGGAGCGTTCCTGCTCTTCCAAGTCCAGCCGCTCATCGGCAAATACATCCTGCCGTGGTTTGGCGGCGGGCCGGGCGTGTGGACGACCTGCATGCTCTTCTTCCAAGTGCTGCTGCTGGGCGGCTACGCCTACGCCCACGTGCTGAGCCGCCGCCTTGCGCCCCGCGCGCAGGTGATCGTGCACGGCGTGCTGCTGGCCGCCGCGCTGGCGAGCCTGCCGATCACGCCGGGCGATCAGTGGAAGCCCATCGGCGCGGGTGATCCGACCTGGCGCATCCTCCTCCTGCTGACCGCGAGCCTCGGGCTGCCTTATCTCGTGCTCGCGGCGACCGGCCCGCTGATGCAGGAGTGGTTCCGGCGCACGACGCCGGGCGCCTCGCCCTACCGGCTCTATGCGCTCTCGAATGTGGGCTCGCTGCTGGCGCTGGTGAGCTACCCGTTCTTCTTCGAAACGCAGTTCACGCGGAAGGCGCAGGCGCAGATGTGGTCGCTGGGGCTGGTCGTCTACGCCGTGTGCTGCGGCGTGTGCGCGTGGCGCGTGTGGCGCGGGCAGGGCGCCGCGGCCGCCGCCGCCGCGGCCACGGAGGAGAGCGCGCCCGCGCCGACGGCGATGCAGCGGCTCCTCTGGGTCGCGCTGCCGGCGTGCGGCTCGGTGCTGCTGCTCGCGGTGACGAACAAGATGTGCCAGGACGTCGCCGTCATCCCGTTTCTCTGGGTGCTGCCGCTCGCGCTGTATCTGCTGACCTTCATCATCTGCTTCGACAGCCCGCGCTGGTATTCGCGGTTCTATTGGACGCTGCTGCTGGCCGTCGCGTTGGTCTTCGCCTGCGTCGCGCTCTACGAGGGCGCCGACATGGCGATCGTGCGGCAAGTCGCGATCTACTCGGGCGTGATGTTCGTGGCCTGCATGGTCTGCCACGGCGAGGTGCACCGCCTGAAGCCGCATCCGCGGCATCTCACGTCGTTCTACCTGATGATCTCCGCGGGCGGCGCGATCGGCGGGCTGTTCGTGGCGCTGGTGGCGCCGTTCGTCTTCGACAATTTCTACGAGCTGCACCTCGGCCTCGGCCTCATGGCGCTGCTGCTGATCGCCGTGACGCTGCGCGATCGCGAGGCGATGAGCCCGGCGCGCTGGCGGGTGCTGGCGCTGCTGCTCGTCGCGGCGGCCACGTTCGTCACGGACCGGCTCATCGCGGACGGCTGGCTGGCGTTCACGGACTGGCGCTGGGCGGTGTGGGCGGTGGGTGGCGGCGTGGTGGTGGCGGGCGTGGCGCTGGCGTGGCGCGGCGTGGCGCTGAACTGGCACCGCGCCACCGGCGTGGTGCTGGGCGCGGGCTTCGTTGCCCTGGCGGTGGCGCTGGTGGCGCATGTCCGCGAGAGCGGGCAGGGCGCGCTCGTGACCGGGCGGAATTTCTACGGCGTGCTCTCCGTGCTCGAGCATCGCAAGCTCGAGCCCGACGCGCACTACTACACGCTGCTGCACGGCCGCATCACGCACGGCCTCCAGTTCGCCGCGCCCGAGCGCGCGCCGATGATCACCTCGTATTTCGGGCCGCGCACGGGCATCGGGCTCGCGTTCAAGCACTACCCCCGGCAGGAGGGCAAGCGCATCGGCCTGCTCGGCCTCGGCGTCGGCACCATCGCCGCTTACGGCCAGCCCGGCGACGTGCTGCGCATCTACGAGATCGATCCGCACGTGCGCGAGATCGCGGCCAAGCCCTTCCGTTACGTCGAGCTCAGCAAGGCCAAGGTCGACATCATCATGGGCGACGGCCGCCTCTCGATGGAGAACGAGCCCGCGCAGAACTTCGATTTCCTCATCATGGACGCCTTCAGCAGCGACGCCGTGCCCGTGCACCTGCTCACGCGCGAGGCATTCGAGATCTACCTGCGCCACCTGAAGCCCGACGGCGCGATTTTGGTGAACATCTCGAACCGCTACCTCAACCTCCAGCCCGTGGTGGAAAACGCCGCGCGCGCCTTCAAGCTCCGCGTGCACACCATCGCGAGCGAGGACGGCGGCGAAACGGACGACGGCGAGGATGGCGCGTGGTGGTTCTACGGCGCGACGTGGATGATTCTCAGCCGCAACAACGAGTTCATGAACCGGCCGGAACTCGTCCGCGCCGCGAGCCCCGAGTCGCCGGCGAACAACATCCCGCTCTGGACCGACGACTACACCAGCATGTATCGGATCCTGCAGTAGGCGCCGGGGCGCGGGATGTAACGGCAGCGCAGCGGCGCCGTCTTGGCGGACGATGAAAACTCCCCTTGTCCGCGTCGCCCTGCGCCTTGTCCCGGTCCTGGTCATCGTCAGCGTGGCGCGTGCGGCGGTGCCGGCGCCCCTGATGACGGTCCCGGGCGAACCGTTGGTGGGCGAGTCGTGGTCGGGCGGCCTGCCGAAAAGCTGGCGCGCGCAGAAGGGCACCTGGCTCGCCGAGGGCGGCGTCGTGCGCGGCACCGAGGTCGCCGCCGACAAGCATCAGGCCGTCATGCGCCGGTCGACGGCGTTCACGAATGCGATCGTCACCTTTTCCTTCCGCCTGGGCCAGTCGCGGCAGATCAGCCTCTCCATCAACGATGCCAAGGAGCACGTCTGCCGCCTCATCATCAACGCCAACGGGTTCACCGCGCAGAAGGACGATCACGATCACGACGGGCCGGACAAGGCGGTCGTCTTCATGCGCGTGCCGATGAAGATCGCGCCCGGCGAGTGGCACACCGCCGTCGTCGAGCTCAACGGCCCCGAGATGGTCGCGCAGATTGACGGCGCGCCGCGCGCGGCGTTTGGCGCGCATGCCTTGCTCGACCGGCCCAAGGCCAACTTCGGCTTCACGGTCGCGGGCGGCACGGCGGAGTTTCGCGACGTGAGCATGGTCGCGGCCGCGCCGCGCGCCGACTGGGCCGCGACCAAGCAGCGGCTCGCCGCCAAGTGAGCGGCTACTTGGCCGCGGGACGGCGGGCGATGGGCTGGAGCCAGCTCCCGCCGTATTGCTTGTAAACCTCCATGTTGCCGGCGCCGCCGACCAGCGGCGCGATTTTTGCGGCGGCCTCCTGCTGGAGCGCGGCGACGCGCTGGAAAAAATCGCCGCCGTCGCGCGCGCGTCCCGCCTCGGCGCGCTGCTGCTCGAACTCCTTCTGCACCTGCCACACGCGGTCGAGGTCTTCCCGCGGCAGCTCGAGGCGCGCGAACAGCTGGCTCGCGCGGCGGTAGTTGTAGTCGCTCGCGCGCTCGAACTCCGCGGCGCGCTCCGGCGTGAGCGTGGCCTTGAATTGCTCGTTCGTCTGTTGCATCGCCTCGCCGCGCTGGCGCGAGAGGTCCGCCGAAAGCGCGAGCCCTGCGCCCAGCCCGAAGCGATCGTCGAGCGGCTCGCGCAGCCGGAAAAGGGCGCGGAACTCCTCCTCCGTGGGATTGAAGGCCGAAAGCTCGCTGCGCAGCATGTCCGCCGTCGTGCTGACGCGCAGGCGGTATTCCTGCAGCTCCTGCGGCGTGAGCACCGCCGCGATCGCGGCGAGCTGCTCCTTCTCGAGCGCGGCCAGCTTGGCGTTGTCCACGCCCGAGACGAAGCCGCTGGCATACAAGTCCGCGCGCCGTTCCTCGAAGTCGCGCTGGATCTGCCGCACATCGACCGCCTTCTCGGGGGCAAGAAACGTGAGCGACTGGCCGCCCGCGAGGTCGCGCATCGGATCGGTGGAGTCGGCGTCGGCGCCGAGCAACTCGCGGAGCGCGGCCCGTTCCTCGCGGGCGAGCTGCTGGAACGCGGCTTGGCGGTGCGCATCGAGGTTCTGGTCGAGCCAGAACTGCCGCGCGTCGCCCGTCGCGTCGAGGGCCCGGCGGCGCGCGGCGAAGCGCTCGCGGACCTGCGCCGAGAGGATCGCCCGCACAATCTCCCGCGGGAAGCCGGCGTCGCGCAGCCGGGCGACCTGCGCGGGCAGGTCGCCGGTCGCGAGCCCGGGCCAGACGCTGGCATCGATGGCCGGCTTGGGCGGGGCGGCCTCCGCGGGTGCGGCGACGGGCGCCAGGCGCGGCGCCGGCGCAGACGAATAGCCGGCGAGAATCAGGACCGCGATCGCGGCGTTGAGGACGAGCGAGGCGGAAAGGAGGACGGTGGTCAGGGATTTCATCGCGGCGGGGATCACTTGCGCGGCGGCACCGCCGCCGGGGGACTCATGATCGAGGTCGTCGTGCCGGAGAACGAGATCGCGCGCCCGCCCGCGATGTAGTTCAACCACGACGCGCCCTGCGCATACGCGGGGCCGGACGTCGGCCCGAGCAGGGTGGCAAGCTGATTCTTGGTCGCGCTGGCCAACGCTTGCAGCGCGGCGATCTTCTGGTCGCCGGTCAGGGTCTTGTCGTTGTAGAGGCGCATCGATTCGGTCGCGGTGCTCGCGCGCAGCTCGTAGGCGCGCACGGCGACATCGAGGCCGAGGTTCTCGCGCTGGGCGAGGCGGGCCAAATTTTGAAACTCGTAGTTGGTCGCCCGCTCATACTCGGCGTAGCGCGCGGGGCCGAGCGCAGTCGCGAGCTGGGCGGCGAGCTGCTTCTCGCGTTCCTGCCGCTGCTGATAGGCCTCGCTGGAATAGAAATAGGCGCCGCCAAGATCGTTGGGATCGGGGAATTGCTGGCGGAGGCGGAAGATCGTGCGGAACTCGTCCTCGGTGGCGTTCATGAGCGTGAGGCCGGAACGCAGGCGCAAGGTGATGCTTGAGTTGCGCATCTCGTAGTCCTCGAGCGCGGGGCCTTGCAGGATCGCGGCGAGGTCGGCCCGCTTCTCGCGCTCGAGGAGCGCGATCTTCTCCCGATCCTCGGGGAGCATGATGCCCTGCGTCGCGGCGCGCACCGAACCGATCATCTCGGCGTAGTCGTCCTCGATGCGCGCGAGGAGATCGATCTTCGCCTTGGGCAGATCGCCGTAGCGACGGCGCTGCGCGGCGGTGGGGTCGGGCAGCGTGGCGGTCATGAGATCGTCGCCGAGCAGCTCGCGAAAGAGCCGCGCGCGGTCGCGGTAGATCTGGCTGCGTTCCTCGGTGAGCTTGGGGTTGGTGTAGGAATTCAGCGGCGTGGGTTTCCAGAACGGCGTGGCCTCGATGACGCCGGCGAGGGCGTTCATCCGCGCGGTGAACTGCCCCTCGATGCGCGCCGCGACGACCGCGCGGATGACGGAGGCGGGAAAGCCGGCGGCGCGCAGCCGGGCGACGAACGTGCGGAGATCGGCGCTGTCGAGCGTGAGCCAGACGCGCCGGGCCTCGGCCTCGGCCTTGGCGCGTGCCGCCTCGGCCCGGGCGGCGGAGGCTTGGGCGGCGCGGCGCGATTCGGCGGCCGCGCGCGTCGTTTCCTTGTCGGCGGGGAGATGCTCGCGCAGCGCCGCGGGGAACAGGGTGGGGCGGAGCACAACCACCGTGACCAACGCGGCGTTGAGCGTCGCGGACGCGGCCAGCAGCAGCACGGGGAGCTTCATGGCAAGGGGAGGGACAACGACAACGGGCGCCGGCGCATTTTCCTAGCCGAATGGAATCGGGGCGTCGAGCGGTTCCTGAGCTTGAGCGCGCGCTTGAATTTCCGCCGCGGCGCGCTTCGAGTCTCCCGCATGGCTGCGAGCTTCCCCACGACCCCCGGTGCGCGCGAGCGCACCTACGACGCCATCGTGATTGGCTCGGGGATCAGCGGCGGCTGGGCGGCCAAGGAGCTCTGCGAGGCCGGCCTGCGCACGCTGGTGCTGGAGCGCGGGCGCGACGTGCAGCACATCCGCGACTACCCGACCGCGCTGAAGAACCCGTGGGATTTCCCGCACCGCGGCCGCCTGCCGCACGCCACCGTGCGCGACAACCCGATCGTGAAGCGCTGCTACGCGTTCGACGAGGCGACCGAGCATTTCTTCGTCAAGGACGCCGAGCACCCCTACGTGCAGGAAAAGCCCTTCGATTGGATCCGCGGCTACCAGGTCGGCGGCAAGTCGCTGATCTGGGCGCGGCAGACGCAGCGCTGGAGCCGCTTCGACTTCGAGGGCGCGGTGCGCGACGGCATCGCCGACTGGCCCATCGGCTACGACGATCTCGCGCCGTGGTATTCGCACGTGGAAAAATTCGTCGGCATCAGCGGCAACCGCGATGGCGTCGAGACGCTGCCCGACGGCGAGTTTCTGCCGGCGTGGAAGATGAACGACGTCGAGCGGCACCTGACCGAGAAGATCCGCGGCGCGTTTCCCGATCGCTTCGTCGTGCAGGGCCGCTGCGCGCACCTCACCGCGCCGCAACCGGTCCACCTCGAGCAGGGGCGCGGCAAGTGCCAGGCCCGCCACCTCTGCTACCGCGGATGCCCGTTCGGCGGCTACTTCTCGTCCAACTCGGCCACGCTGCCCTGGGCCGCGCGCACGGGAAAACTGACCGTGCGCCCGCACAGCGTCGTTGAGTCCGTGCTGCACGACGGGGCCACGGGCCGCGCGAGCGGCGTGCGCGTGATCGACGCGCAGACGAAGGCGTCGACGGAATTCTTCGCGCGCGTCGTCTTCGTGAACGCCGCGTGCCTCAACACCAACCTGATCCTGCTCAACTCGCGGTCCGCGCGCTTTCCCGCCGGGCTCGGCGACGACCACGGGCTGCTCGGGCGCCACGTGGCGTTTCACAATTATCGCGGGCGGCTCAGCGCGACGATGGAGGGCTTCGCCGACTCCTACTACTCGGGCCGGCGGCCGACGCAGGCGATGATGCCGAACTTCCGCAACGTGCGGAAACAGGAGATGGAGTTCCAGCGCGGCTACATGGTGTTTTTCGGCGCGTCGCGCGGCGGCTGGACGCAGGGCAACGGCACGCCGGGGGTCGGCGCGGCCTTCAAGGCCAAGATCACCCGCCCCGGCCCCTGGAGCCTCACGATGATGATGCAGGGCGAGACCGTGCCGCGCCGCGAGAACCACGTGCGGCTCTCCACGGAAAAGAAGGACGCGTGGGGCGTGCCGCAGTTGGTCACCGCCATCGGCTACACCGACAACGACGAGAAGCTCATCAGGGATTTCCTTGCGCAGGGCGAGGCGATGCTCGCCGCCGCGGGGGCGAAGCGCATCACGAAGGTCGACGACAAGCGCGCGCCCGGCCTCGACATTCACGAGATGGGCGGCGTGCGCATGGGCCGGGATCCGAAGACGTCGCTCCTCAACAAATGGAACCAGCTGCACGCGTGCCCCAATGTGTTTGTGACCGACGGCGCGTGCATGGCGTCGACGGGCACGCAGAACCCGTCGCTCACCTTCATGGCGCTCACCGCGCGCGCCGCGCGGCACGCCGCGGAGGAGATGAAGAAGGGCGCGCTATGAATCGCCGCGAAGCGATTCGCCAGTCGGCGCAGTTCGCCGCCGTCGCGGCGCTCGGGCTCACCGCGCCGGTCCGGACATGGGCGGCCCTTGCCGCGCCGGCGGGCTGGAGCAAGGAAGACGAAGACCTGTTCACGCTCATCGGCGACACGATCATCCCGGCCACGGCGGAATCGCCGGGCGCGGGTGCGGTGGCGATTGGGCGTTTCATCACGGTGATGGTGCGAGAGTGCCAGCCGCCGGAGTCCGACGCGCTCGTGCGCCGCGCGCTGCGCGAAATCGAGGCGTCGGCACGGACGCGTTTCGCGAAGGCGTTTTCCGCCCTCTCTGTCGGCGAGCGCGAAACGGTGCTCGCGGCCTACGAGAAGAGCGCGGCGGCGAAACCGCCGGGCCCGTTTCGCCTGGTGAAGGAGCTGACGTTGCTCGGCTACTTCACGTCCGAGCCCGGCGCCACGCAGGCGCTGCGCTACGATCCGGTGCCGCGGGACTACCGTGGCTCGGTGCCGCTCGGTCCCGACGATCGGAGCTGGGCGCTTTGATGCGATGGAAAGCGCCGGGCCCGGGCCGCTGGGCTCAGGGCTTCCCGCCGCGGATCACGCCGGCCAGCATCGAGACGATCAGGAGGAAGAGGAAAATAAAGAAGAGGGTGCGCGCGATGGCGGCCGAGGCGCCCGCGATGTCGGTAAATCCGAAGATGGCCGCGATGATTGCGACGACGAGAAAGACGAGGGTCCAGCGAAGCATGGCGATGGGAGGGTTGAGGGTGTGATGCAGGAGACGAAATTCGGAAGAATGTCAGCAGGCCCGGCCGCAGGGAGCGCCGGCAGCCGGAGACTGCGGCGCAAAGCCGTGCGCGGCGCCGCTGGGACGAAACACGTGGGAACTCCAGAGCGGCCCGCGGCCGGCAAAGACCGCCGCGATTTCGGCCATGGTCGGCCCGAGTCGGGCGGGAAGACAGGGTGCGCGCATGACGACACGCCTCGCGGTCAGGGACCTCGGGGAAAAGCCGCGTTCGCGTTGCGCGAGCGGTGAGAGAAGGGAAGCGGAGGCAAACATGGGAACGGATGGGATTGGGAGGAAGAGTGCGGCGGCAGGCCGCGGGGAGGGGTGCTGGGTTGGCCCGGAATCTCCCGTCGCGGATCGTCAAACAAGGCGGTGACCGCCGCGGGAGAAGCCTGGGCAGCGGCGGACTTAGCCGTTGAATCGCTTGTTGCCGTAGCGCACGGCCGACGAGGCTAAGACAGCTTCGCGAGGCGCTTGTTCGTGCGCCGGGCTGTCGCAGGCTGCGGACAGCGCGTGCTCAATCGCCTCGCGCGCCTCGCCGGTGCGCTTTTGGATTCGGCCGATCAGCTCATCTTCCTGGCCTTCGATGAACCTGAGGTCGTCCTCCGTGAGCGAGGCCCACTTTTGCTTCAGCTTTCCCTTGGTGATGTTCCAGTTTCCCCTCACTTCGAGTTGGTTCATGATGGCGTGTCCTCCTTTTGGGTTTGCGGGCTGATGGGATGCGAAGGAGCGGCGGCGCTCAGTTGGTGAGCTTCTTCCACTCGGCCTTCACGTCGTCGATGAGCGCATCGAAACGGGCCTTGCGAAAATCCGACGCAAGTTCGCTGCGGCGCTCCTTGAGCGCCTTGAGGCGGAGCAGGGCGGCGTCGCGCTCCTTCCCCTTGGGCAGGTTGTCGCAGCGGTCGTCGAGGCGCTTGATCTCGGCGTCGAGCGTCGCGAGCGCCGCCTTGGCTTCCTCCTTGTTCTCCGTGGACGGGTTGATCTTGTAGGCGGCGACCTCGGCGCTCGCGGAGACGGCGGCCGGGTTGACCGTGGCGATCGTCCTGGCCTTGGCCTCGGCGGCGGCCTTCGCGGCGGCGTCGGCCACCTCGCGCGACTTCTCCGCGGCGCTTTCGACGGCGCGGTCGAGCTTGGCCTCCGGGCTGGTGGAGAACGTCTTCTTCGCCCAGGTCACGAGCTTGTTGTATTCGGCCTGCACATCCGCCTTGAGGCTTTCGAAGCGGGCCTGCGCGTAGTTTTTGCGCAGCTCGTTCCGTCGTTCCTTGAGTTTCTCGAGGCGGAGCTTGGCGGCCTGCTTTTCCCTTTCGGAGGGGGCGTTCTCCACGAACTCGTCGAGGCGATCGATTTTCTCGTCGAGATCCTGGAGCAGGGCTTTGATGGCCGCGCTCTTCGCGTCGGCGACGGCGCCGTCAATCGACTGGGCGCGCAGCACGGGGACGATTACGGGTGATCCCGCGAGCAGCGCGGCGATGGGGGCCAGCGAGCGGAGAAGGGTGGATGTGGTTGTTTTCATGGTGGGAAAGGCGTGGGTGCAACGCGGTCCGGCGGAAAAATTCTTTTTCTTTTCTTGGCGCGCACCGCAGTGCTTCGTTGGGATGTCGCCCGTGATGTGCCAACCTGCCCGCGATTTTTCGTAACCGTCGCGGCGGAAGGGTTTGCAGATTCCAGCGCAAAACGTCCGGCGCGCGGCGTCGGGCATTTTGCACGGTAGGGATGCCCGCGATTGGACGAAGCGCGAAAAATTTCTTTTCCGCGGCGCGCGCCGGCGGGAAAGGAGCTTGCGGGTGGCGGCGATGTTTTGCTCTCTCGCCGCGCCATCATGCGCATCCTTCTCGTCGATGATCAGCGCACCGTGCGGCTCGCGATGGCCCAGGCCATCAAGGCCGAGGGCCACGAGGCCGAGACGGCCGACAGCGGGCGCGTGGCGCTGCTGAAACTGCAGGAGGACCGCTTCGATCTCGTGGTGCTCGATCTCCACCTCGAGGGCGAGGCCGACGGGCTGGACTGCCTTGCGCGGCTGCTGAAGGCCGCGCCGGGCCTCGCGGTGGTGATCTGCACGGCGCACGCGAGCATCGGCACGGCGGTCGAGGCGATGCGGCGCGGCGCGATCGACTACCTGGAGAAACCCTTCACGCCCGAGCAGCTCCGCACCGTGCTGGCGCGCGTCGAGCGCACGCAGCGCCTGCGGCAGCGCGCCGACGGCCTCGCCGACCAGGTCGCGCGCACGGCGCCCGCGGCGGACTTTGCCGCCGAGGATCCCGCGATGAAGGCGGTGATCGACATTGCGGAGCGCGCCGCGCCGACGCGCGCGACAGTGCTGATCCTTGGTGAAAACGGCACGGGCAAGACCCGGCTCGCGCGGCATGTGCACGAGCTGAGCGAGGTCGCGGAGGGGCCGTTTGTGACGGTGAGCTGCCCCTCGCTCTCGCGCGAGCTGCTGGAGAGCGAGCTGTTTGGCCACGTCGCGGGGGCGTTCACGGGCGCGCTGAAGGACAAATGGGGCAAGGTGGAGGCCGCGCGTGGCGGCACGCTTTTCCTCGACGAAATCGGCGAGCTGCCCGCGGAGCTCCAGCCCAAGCTCCTGCGCCTGCTGCAGGAGCGTGCCTACGAGCGGGTGGGCGACACCAAGACCCGCCATGCCGACGTGCGCGTGATCGCCGCGACCAACCGCGACCTCGCGGCGGCGGTGAAGGCCGGCGCGTTTCGCGAGGATTTGTTCTACCGGCTGAACGTCATCGCCGTCACGGTGCCGCCGCTCCGCGAGCGGCCGGCGGACCTCGCGCGGCACGCGCGGAGCTTCCTGCGGTTTTTCGCGGCGGACGCGGGCCGCGCGGCGCAGGCGTTCAGCGCGCCGGCGTGGGCGGCGATACGCGCGCACCCCTGGCCGGGGAACTTGCGCGAGCTGCGCAACGCGATCGAGCGCGCGGCGATCCTCGCGCGCGGCGATCAAATCGAGCTGGGTGACCTGCCGGCCGAGCTGGCGGCGGAACGCGCGGCGGCGGTGGAGCTGGGCGCGCTCGTGCCGCTCGAGGCATTGGAGCGCGAGCACGTCCGCCGGGTGATCGCGCGCACGGTGAAGCTCGAGGATGCCGCGGGCGTGCTCGGGATCGATCTCGCGACGCTCTACCGGAAGCGCAAGCGCTGGGCCGCCGAGGCGGCGGCGCCGGATCCGGGCGAACCTGCCGCCCCGCCGGCGGTCTCCGCCCCATGAAACGATGGAATTTCGTCACCGGCCTGACCATCGTGCTGCTGCTGCTGCTGGTCGTGTCGGGCTTCTGCGTATGGACGGCGCGCTCGCTCACCGCCGACATCGACCAGATGATCGCCTCGAATTTCGAGACCATCCGGGCGATGCGCGGCGTCCGCCTCTCGGTCGTGCGCATCGACGCGCAGTATCGCAGCGCGACCACGCCGGCGGAAATCTCCAAGGTGCGGGGCCTGTTTGACGTCGAGCGCGCGCAGATCCTGCGCGGCATCACCCTGGCGGAAGGCAACGCCAACACGGACCGGGAGCACCAGGCGGTCGCGCGCGTGTCCGCGCTCGCGAAGGATTTCTTCACGCTCTACGAGGAGTATTTCGGCCTCGGCCGCTTTGACGGCGATCGCTTCAAGGCGCTCACGCGCAGCCTGGCGCAGTTTTCCTCCGACATCACCGAGGCGGTGGGGCTGGTGCAGGATCTCAACGAGGCGGCCGTGCTTGAGCGGCGCGCGGCGGCCGCCCACAAGGGGCAAAACGCCAGCATCATCGCGATCGGCATCGCCGTGTTTTCGCTCGGCATCTACATCTGGACCTCGATTCGGCTGTCGCACGCGCTCTTCCAGCCGCTGCGCGAGTTGCGCGACTCGATCGTGAAGGTGGGGCAGCGGCAGTTTGACCTCATCGTGCCGCTGCGGGGCGGCGAGGAGCTGGCGCAAATCGCCACGACCTTCAACCAGATGGCCGGCGAGCTTCGCGCCTACGTGGCCGAGACGGACCAGCAGGCGGTGGAGGCGAGCCGCGTGAGCCGGGCGATTCTGGAGGCGCTGCCGTATCCCATCTACATCGTCGACGCCGACTACACCGTGAAGGTGATGAATCCCCGCGCCGAGGCGCTTTCGCGCGCGCTCGAGATTTCCGGCGCGCTGCCCGGCGCCGTGCGCAAGGCCATCGACGACGCGGCGGCGCTTGGCACGGATCTGGTCGGCGACGATTTGCACCGTGCGGTCGAGGTCGCGCTCCCCGCGGCGGGCGCGGGACCGACGCCGACCTACCTGCCGCAGGTCTTCCGCATGGCCGCGGTGCCCGGCGCGAAGACGGGCTGGGCGGTGCTCCTGGTGGACGTGACCAAGCTCCGGCAGTTCGACCTCGCGAAGACCAAGGCGCTCTCGATCATCGGCCATGAGGTCAAGACGCCCGTCACCAGCATTCGCCTGACCCTGCACTTGCTGCTCGAGGAGAAAATCGGGTCGCTCACGGCGGACCAGCGCGAGCTGATCGAGGCCGGCCGGGACGACTGCGAGCGGCTGCTGACGGTGCTGCAGGCGCTGCTGGAGCTGGCGCGCTTCGAGAGCGGGCGCGTGGCGATGCGGGTGGTGCCGGTGACGCCGGCGACACTGCTCACGCAGTCCGACGCGATGCACGGGGACTTTGTGCGCCGGCAAGGCGTGACCGTGGTGACCGAGCCGGTGCCGCCGGGTTTGCCCGCGGTGCTGGCCGACGCAATCCATGTCGTGCGGGTGCTGGGCAACTATCTGACGAATGCGGCCAAATATGGCCAGCCAAGGCAGACGGTGGCGATGCGCGCTGAACTGCGGGCCGACGGCTTTGTGCGATTGAGCGTGCGCAATCGCGCCGTGCGGCCGCTCTCCGAGGCCGAGCAGGCGCGCATCTTCGATCCGTTCTACCGGCGCGAAGGCGAGCGCGCGGAGGGGACGGGGCTGGGCCTCACCATCTGCCGCGAAATCGCCGCGGCGCACGGCGGCCGGGTCGGCGTCTGGGCCAGTGGCGATGTCGTCGATTTCTATTTGGATCTGCGTGCCGTAACAGAACCCCTCAGCCATGCCGGAAACCGTGCAGCCCTCTCCGCTTGAGGCGGATCGTCCATCCGGCGGCGCGCCGCGGCCGCGCGTCCTCGTCGTCGACGACGAGGCCTCGGTGCGCCTCGGCTGCGTGCTGGCGCTGAGGTCGGACGGCTGGGAAGCGGTGGGCGAAGGCGTGTCCCGCGAGGCGCTGGAGCGGCTCAAGGTGCGCGGCGAGCGCTACGACGTGCTGGTGATCGACTATGCGATGCCCGGTCTCAACGGCTTGGAGCTCATCGCGGCGATCGAGCCAAGGCTGCGGCCGCCGATCCTGCTGACCAGCGCGCATGCGGACGGCGCGGTGGCCTGCGCGGCGCTGAAGCTCGGCGTGTGGGATTTCCTGGCCAAGCCGCTCATGCCGGAGGAGCTGCGCCGGCGCGTGCGGCGTTTGCACACACGGCGCCATGATGCCGCCGCGCCCAATGCCTGGCTTGCGCGCGCCTTGTCGCATTGCCAGAACTGCGCTTGGGACGAGGCGCTGCGGGAACTCGAGGCGTGGCCGGAGCAGGAGCGCCAGGATCCGGCGCATCTCCTCGCGGGCTTGCTCCATGAGATGGCCGATCGACGGGAGCAGGCCGCGGCTGCGTTCAAGCGCGCGCAATGGTGGCCCGAATGGTCGACGCAGGGGACGGAGATCTGGCTGGATCTGGCGCGGCGGCTCGGGTGAGGCGCGGGGTTTTCAGCGAACGAACGGCTTGAACGCGCCCAGCAGTTCGGAGCCGAGCGCGAGCCGGCGCGCCCAGCGGCCCACCTTGCCGGGAAAAAACCCGGCGACGGACAGGGCCTTGCCGGCGAGCGAAAATGCGCCATCCGCGCCGGCGAGGCCCGCAGAGCGGGCCGGCGGGCGCAGCGCGATCCGGAGCCGCAGGCGATCCAACTCGCACGCAAGGGCGAGTCGTTCGCGCCGTTCGGCTGGCGTGGGGGCGGTCGATGGGGTGGTGCTCACGGGGTTTCGGCGTCGTCGGGCAGCAGGTTTTCGAGGCACGTGCGATCCGCGCTGAGCTGGCGGCGCGTCTCGGCGAGCGGCTGCCACGTGCGGAGGCGATGCGCGGCCCACGCGGTGAGCGCGCCGGAGCCAATCACAATCGCGAGAGTCGTCGCGCCGAGGATGAGGCCGCGATCGTCGCGATGCCACACGAGCGCGGCCAGCGTGAAGATCGCGGCCACGCCCGCGAGCAGGGCGCCGACGCCGGCGAGGACGGCGATGAGGGCAGTCCGGGCGGCGTGGTCGCGCGCCTCGGTGATTTCCAAGGTCGCAAGCTGGCCGCGGTGCATCAGGCCTTCAAGGACGATGCGCGGCGCGGGACCGAGGAAGCCGAGGGGGGAAGCAGGAGCAGGCATGGAGGAAAACTCGGGGGGATTTCATCCGCCGCCGGCCGGCTCCGCCTCGAGTCGCAATCGAGACGGAGCAACGAAACCGGCGGCGAACGTGAAAGCGCGCCCTGGCGATCGCGTTCAGCGGTGCGGGCCGTTGCAACGCGAGATGAGGTAGCCGACGATGAGACCGACCCCGGCGGCGACACCGATGGCGGCGTAGGGATTTTCGCGGATCATCTCGTCGGCCTGGGCCGCTTGGCGGCGGGCAGACGCGGTGAGGTGCTTCACGGCATCCTTGCCCTCCGCGAGGGCGTCGCGCAGGCGTTCGCGGAGGTCGGTGATCTTGTCGGTGGCTTGCACGCCGGCGTCGCTGAGGGCGAGCTCGGCTTCGCGGAGGAGATCGCGGAGATCCTCGGCGGTGGCGTCGGCTTGGGAACGGAGGCTGGGGGAGGACTTAGGCATGATGAGCTGAGGTGTTACGGGTTGATTTAGGACAAAAAACCTAGGTGGCGTCGGATTCGGTTCACGATGACCGGCGGATGAAAAGGCCGATCACGCCGGTGAGGGCGCTCAGTGCGCCGAGCGCGATCAACCAGATGCTCTTGTCGGTCGGCGTGCCCGTGATGGATTTCGAGACTTCGGACGCGACGGAACCGGAAGCGTTGAAGCCGTAGAAGAGCAGCACGGCTCCCACGACGAGGAAAGCGAGGGCGGGAATCTTGGACATGGTGGTGCAGGTGGATGAACGTGGCGGTGTGACGGTGAAATTGACGCGAAGGGATGGCTACTTCAGCGGGCTGCGGCCGCGAATCAGGCGGAGCAGCACCGCGATGGCCGCGAGGAGCAGAAGGAGATGGATGAAGCCGCCCAAGGTGTAGGAGGAGACCATCCCAAGGAGCCACATGACGACGAGGATGATGGCGATTGTTTCGAGCATGGGGTGAAGTGGATGAAGGCCGGGGCAAGTTTGGGTGAAAAAATCGAGCGCACGCGGCATCACGCGACGGCGGCGGAGTAGCGGCCGCCCACAGGCGGGGACTCAAACCAGTCCCGCAGCTCGGCTTCGGGCGGGAACTCCGGGCACATTGCGGCCAGGAGGGAGCGGACATTTTCGCGGGCGCGCGCGATGCGGCTTTTCACCGTGCCGACGCTGATGCCCAGCGTGGCGGCGATCTCTTCATACGAATGGTGGAGGAGATTGCGCAGGGTGAGAATCTCGCGGTGCGGCTCGGGCAAACGCGTCATGCACGCGCCGATCAGGCCGGAAAACTCGTTGGCCGATGCGCTGCGGGCCGGATCCGGATCGGTCGTCGCGACGAGGTCGGCGATGGTGGCATCGGAGCCTTCGGCCAAGGGGCATTCGAGCGAGAATGTCGCATGACGCCGACGGCGGAAGTAGAACCAATAGCGGTTGCGGGCGAGGTTGGTGGCGATGCTGCGCAGCCATGTGGCGAGCGATGAGTCGCCACGGAAGGAACGAAGGCCGCGATGGGCGCGGATGAACGTGTCTTGCACGATATCCTCCGCGTCGGCGTGGTTGCGCAGCAGCGCGAGGCAGAGGCCGAGGAGCTTCTCGCGGTGGCGGTGCATGATTTCGGCGAAGGCGTTTTCGTCGCCGGCCTTGTGGCGGCGGACGAGTTCGGCGTCCTGCGCGGCATCGGTGTTTGGGAGCTTGCGGCCCGAGGCCCCGCGTTCGGCGGAAGGTTGCGGGCAACAGGACGCGGTTTGCGCCGCACAAGTGATCTTATCGAAGGACATGTGGGGGGATTGCGGTGAATTCATTGCGATGCTGCCTCTCCTTAATCACGGTCCGTTCCATCTCGCTTCTGGTTCTCGTAACCTGCTTTTGGGCAGCATTCTAGAAAATGCGCGATGGCGCCTCGCGCGCTGGCCGCGACCGAAGATCGTGCAGAATGCAAGGGAGCTGACACGGGTTCGTGCATTCCGCGGCGGCCCGCATGGCCCTTCCGCGCATGTTGCCCGTTTGTAACCCAGCCCGCTTGCACCCCGGTTGGCGCGAACGAGCATATGGGCCGTTCGGCCAAGACCCGCGGGGGCGCCCGGCCCATTGGCTGCTTATGGGTGTTTACGCTATTTTGAGTCCGCACACTCCGATTAAGATGAGCATGCATTTCAACGCATCGCGGTCGCCCTTCATCCGCCGCCCTGCCACGACCCGTAAGCTTCCTGTTTGGAAGCGAGCGGTCGACATTGCCTGCTGCCTCGCGGTGCTGCCGTTCCTGGCGCTTGGCAGCCTGGTCGTTTGGCTGCTGACCCTGCTGTTTTCGCCGGGCCCAATCTTTTTCAAGCAGGAGCGAGTCGGCTATCGCGGGCGGCGCTTCATGATTTTCAAGTTCCGCACGATGCACTTGGCCGCGGAGACGGCTTCGCACAGCGCGCACCTGAAGGAACTCATCCGTTCCGGCGCACCCATGCAGAAGCTCGACGGCCGCGGCGATCGCCGCCTCGTTCCGGGCGGCTGGCTGCTCCGGGCGTCCGGCCTCGATGAACTGCCGCAGATTATCAACGTCCTGCGGGGCGAAATGAGCATCGTGGGCCCGCGCCCGTGCATCCAATACGAGTTCGACGAGTATACGCCCGAGCAGCGCCGCCGTTGCGACGCCGTCCCCGGCCTCACCGGCCTCTGGCAGGTGTCCGGCAAGAATCGCCTCAGCTTTGACGAGATGATCCGCCTCGACATCAAGTATGCCGAGAGCGTCTCGCCCGGCCTCGACCTCAAGATCATGGTCAAGACGCCCCTGGCGCTCATCACGCAGATCTTGGACACGCGTCGCGCGAAGGCGGCGGCGGCCGCGACGGCCAACGCCACGGCGCAGGCTGCGGCCACCGCAGCCACGGCGGGCACGCAGCGCCGGTCGTAAGCGCGGCTTGCCAGCGGCGCGGCGACGCGACCACCATGGCGGGATGACTCCGCCCCTCCCCGGACGCGCCGCGAGCGTTGTGCTAGTGCTGGCCGCCGTGCTCCTGCCCGCCTGCAAGAAATCCGAGTCGCCCGCGCCCGCGACGGAAAAGCCCGCTCCCGCCGCGGCCGCGAAGCCCGCACCGGCGGCGGCGGCCGATTTGCCGGAGGCGGTGCGCAAGCTTTTCGGCCGCTGGCTGCGCGCCGATGGCGGCTACGTCCTTGAACTCCGCGGCGGCGATCGAAGCGGTGTGCTGCAGGCGGCCTATTTCAATCCGAAGTCGATCAATGTGTCGCGCGCCGTGTGGATGCAGGGCGGCCCTGGCCTGCAGGTCGCGGTGGAGCTCAATGACGTGGGCTATCCCGGCGCGACCTACGTGCTCACCTATGACGCGCAGGGTGACCGCCTCGCCGGCCAATACACGCAGCCGCAGATGGGGCAGACGTTCGAGGTGGAGTTCATGCGCCAGCCCAAGCCCTGAGTTCGCGCCGCGAGCCCGCCGCATGCCGACCTCCGTCTCCCCCGCGCGCGGCACCGAACAGATCGGGCCGTTTCAGTTCGTGCTGTTCGTGCTGTCGCTCCTGACGCTCACGGCGATTGCGGCGGACGTATTCTTGACGCTCCCGCGCGAAATCGCGCGTGTGCTGCGGGGCGTGGACAATATCGCGTGCGCGGCGTTCTTCACGGATTTCGTGGTCCGCTTCCGCCACGCAGAATCAAAGCTCGCCTACATGAAGTGGGGCTGGATCGACTTGCTGGCGAGCGTGCCGAGCGTCGGATTCCTGCGCCTGGGGCGGTTTGTGCAGGTGTTCCGCGTCATTCGCGTGCTGCGTGGCATCCAGTCGCTGCGCCGCTTTTTCCTGATGCTGGACCTCACGCACCGCCGCGGCGGCGCGGCCACGGTGATCCTGACGGTGTTCCTGCTGGTGACCACGGCCTCCGTCGGCATCCTGGCGGTCGAGCACGCGCCGGACTCCAATATCAAGACCGCCGACGACGCCGTTTGGTGGTGTGTCACCACCATCACCACGGTCGGCTACGGCGACCGCTACCCCGTCACGGCGGCAGGCCGGGCGATCGCGATGGGGCTCATGTTCAGTGGCGTCGGGCTCTTCGGCGCGCTGAGCGGCATCATCGCCTCAAACTTTCTCGGCAAGCACGAGAAGGAGGACGACCTCCTCGCCGAAGTGAAAGCGCTGCGCGCCGAGCTCGAGCGCCGTTGCCCCCCGCCGCATTGACTCGCCCCACGCCCGCGGTCCACTCGCATCTCCCCATGAAAACGATCCTCCGCCTGCTTTTTGCCGTCGCGCTCGCCAGCCTGGGCTTTGCGGCCCCGGCGGTCGCCGCCGATTCCACGGCGCCCGCCTACGAGCTGCGCACCTACACGACGCTGCCCGGCCGCCTGCCCGCATTGCTGGCGCGCTTCCGGGAGCACACCACCAGGATTTTTGCGCGCCACGGCATGGTGAATGTCGGCTACTGGCTCCCGCTCGACGAGAAGGACGGCGCAGGCACCAAGCTTGTCTACCTCCTCGAGCACAAGAGCCGCGAAGCCGCGGCCGTTTCGTGGAAAGCCTTCTCCGCCGACCCTGAATGGCAGGAGGTGCGCAAGAAGAGCGAGGCCGACGGAAAAATCGTCGCCAAGGTCGAGAGCGTGTTCCTCGCGGCGACCGATTACTCGAAGCTCATGTCCGCCGGCAACGGCCGGGCCACCCGGGTGTTCGAGCTTCGGACCTACACCACCCCGGAGGGAAAGCTCCCTGAGCTGGATGCCCGTTTCCGCAACCACACCCTGGCGCTCTTTGCCAAGCACGGCATGACCAACCTCGGCTATTTCCACCCCGCCGACGCCGACAAGGGGGCCGCCAACACATTGATCTACTTTCTCGCCCATGCGAGTCGCGAAGCGGCGACGGCGTCCTGGAAGGCGTTTCGCGAGGACCCGGTCTGGCTGGCGGCGCTCGAGGCCTCGCAGAAAAACGGCAAACTCACCGCCAAGGTCGAGAGCGTCTTCCTTCAGCCCGCGGATTTCTCCGCGATCAAGTGACGGGGCGCGCCGCGTGCGTCGCCTCGCCCTCAGCCTGGAGCAGCGTTGCCCGCGGTGCCGCCTTCCGCCGCGCTGGTGCGTGTGCGCCGCCGCGCGCGAGGTGCGCATCCCGCTGCGGATCGACTTGGTGATGCATGAGCGTGAGCGGCACCGCCCCAGCGGGACGGGCGGGCTCATCGCGCGCGTGCTGCCGGAGACGCGGCTGCACCGCTGGCACAACGACTCGGACGCGCCGCCGGCCGATCTTCACGCGCCGGACCGCGAGGCGTGGATTCTGCACCCGCACGGCGGTCCGCCGCCCCCCGGCGTTGATCCAGCGCGCGTGCAGGCGGTGCTGCTTGACGGCGCCTGGTCCGAGTCGGCGGCGATGGCGCGCGTGATCGGCCCCCACGGGCGGCTGGTGGCATTGCCGATGGCGGGAGAGAGCCGCTACTGGCTGCGCGCCCAGCAGGAGGGCGGGCGCTTCTCCACCGCGGAGGCGCTGATGTTTTTGCTCGGGGCGCTCGGCCTTGACGAGGCGCGCGAGCAATTGCGGCTCCAGCTCGAGCTGCACGTCTATGCGCATCTGCGCGCGCGCGGGCGCGCCGAGGCGGCCGAACAATTCCTCGCCGCTTCGCCGATCCGGGTGGCGTTTGCGGAAGAGATCGCCCGGCTCAACACGCGACGGCCGCGGTAGAGCGGGGCGCCGGCTGGCCTACCGGTTATCCTTCGCCATCGGCCCGACGTCCGTTGGCGTGAGCAGTTTCGCGATCACGGGCGCGGTGCTTACTTCGTCGGCCCCGATGTCCTTTGCGCCTTCGCGCGGCTGGCCGTCCAGGTCCGCCGTGACCGCGGGAAAATCTCCCTGTGCCGCGTCGATGACGGGGCTGCCCGCCTGCGGTCGGAGAATCCCCGCGGCATCGGCGGCGAGCTGCGGATCGACCGCGGAAAAACCCTCGGGGGGCATGCTGCCCGCGCCGCCGGTCTTCCAGAGGAGGTTTCCGCCCCACACGGCGCTGGCGTAGGGGCCGTCGATCCGGGCGGCGATGCCCCCGCCGACGATGAGATTGTTGGCGAACACAGTGCCGATCGCGCCGAGCCCGGTCGGCGTGCGCTTGCTCATCTGGTAGTGCGTGCGGTTTTCGACAAACGTGTTGAACGCGATCACGCAGTTGTCCGGGCGGTCGTGCACGGTCAGCGCGGCGCCCTCGGCGACTTCGCCGCTGCCGTTGCCGATCGCGACGCCGATGTAATTTTTCTCGAGGTAGTTGGAGAGGACCTTGTGGCGGTCGCCGAGGATGCGGATGCCCTCGGTGTTGCGGAGGATGTTGCCGAGGACGATGCAGTCGTTGCCGTGGCGGAGGGAGAGCTGCGCCCCGGGGCTGTCGAGCAGCGTGTTGTAGCGGTAGATGTTGCCGGAGGATTTGTTGGAGATGAGCTCGTTCTCGCCGTTGCAGCGCTCGAAGAGATTGTGCTCCACGATGCCCGCGCCGACGGAGAGGCCCAGGGTGCTGAGGCCGAAGCGCAGCGTCTCGGCGCCGTTGTTCTGGGCCTGCGCGAAGTCGTGAAAGTGGTTGTGGTGGATCCAGGCGCGGCGCGCGATCTGGTTGCCGGCGCCGGTGACGGCGAGCATGGGGCCGACGGTCTTCTTGTCGCGAAACTCGTTGTAGTCGATCTGCGCGTCGTCGCCGGCGAGGGTGAGGTAGGCGCCTTCGCCGGTGCACGCGAAGGTGTTGCGCGTGAAGCGGACATTGCTCGTGCCGGCCTGGATGGTGCATTTTCCCGCGGCGTGGGTGAACTTGAAGCCCGCGATCACGACGTGCGCGGCGGCGCCGCCGACTTGGATGCCATGCGTGCCATCCAGCGTGACTCCGCCGACCGTCTCGGCGGTCACGGTGATCGGTCGCCCGGGGGTGCCGGCCCGCCGCACGGCCAGGGTCGAGTCGAGCGTGTAGGCGCCGTCCTTGAGCGTCAGCGTGTCGCCCGCCACCGCCTTGTTGATCGCCGCCTGAAGCGCCGGGATGGAATCAACGGTCTGGCTGGCGGCCAGCGCGGCCCCGGCGAGAAAGGGAATCAAGCTGGCCGCGCGTGCGCGGCGGAGAGGCATGGTGGGATTCACGGGGAGGTGGGAACGGCGCAGCGTGCGATGCCGCGTGCTTCAGGTCGAGGCGATGTTTGCGCGCCGGCGCGATCGGCCGCTGCGGGCTTCCCATCCGCGCGGCGGCGCCTTACCGCTTTGCTGGTGATCGCCTCGCTTCGATGTCGCTTTGCGCTGCTGCTTGCGGCGCGTGTGCTCGCGCAGGAGCCGGCGGCGTGGGAACCGCGCCCGGTCTCGACTGCGCTCGAGGCGCAGGTGGAGCTGCACCGGCGCGGGTTTTCGTGCGGCGCGATCGACGGCGTGGCGGGGGCGCAGACCGCGGCGGCGCTGCGGGCGTTTCAACGCGCGGCGGGCGTGCGCGAGTCGGGGGCGCTGGATGCGGCCACGCGCGAGCACCTGCGGCTTTCGGCGCCGGCGCTGCGCGAGCACACGATCACCGCCGGCGACATGGCGGGGCTGCGGCCGGTGCCGGCGACGTGGCTCGAAAAATCACGGCAGCCCGATCTGGCGCACGCCTCGGTGCTCGAGCGCCTCGCCGAGCTCCACCGCGCGAGCGTGGCGTGCCTGCGTCAGCTGAACCCCGAGGTCGATTGGGACGCGATCGCTCCGGGGACGGACATCGCGGTGCCGGCGGTCGACCGCCCGGTGATCGAGGGCCGCGCCGCGTCGATTGTGATTCGACTGGAGGCGCGGGAACTCGAGGCGCTCGATGCCGAGGGCCGCGTCCTCCTGCATTGCCCGGTGAGCATCGCGCGCAAGGCCGAGAAGCGTCCCGCCGGCGAGCTGCGGGTGACCGTGATCGTGCGCGATCCCAACTACACCTTCGATCCCGAGGTGTTTCCCGAGTCGGAGGAGGCGCGCGAGCTGGGGCGCAAGCTCATCCTCCCGCCCGGTCCCAACAACCCCGTCGGCGTCGCGTGGATCGGCCTCAGCCTTCCGGGCTACGGCCTGCACGGCACGCCGGATCCCGAGAAGGTTGGGCGCACGGAGTCCCATGGCTGCTTCCGGCTCGCCAACTGGGATGCGCTCACGCTGCTCGACTTGGTGCGCGTGGGGATGGTCGTGCAGGTGGAGCCCTGAGCCTTCGCCATTCGGCCCACCTCGCCGGCCGGGGGGCAATTCGGCGTGGACTCCGGCGCGATGGGTGGCTTGCGTGGGGTTTCCCACAACACCGTGGCGGACCGGCGCGCTCAAGCGCCGGCCGCAATCCCAGACAACCATGAACCCGACTCGTCCCCTCCGAGGCTTGGCCTCGTCTCCCCGCCTGTTGCGACGCGCAATGGGCCTTGTCGTCGGGCTGGCGCTCTCCGTGGCGTCGGCCCTCGCCGCCGCCGGCTCCGGCAGCGTCTCCGGCACCGTCACCAGCGCGAGCACGCACAACGCCCTCCAGGGCGCGGTGGTCTCGATCCCGTCCCTCAACCGCTCGGACTTCACCGACAGTGCGGGCGCGTTCACGCTCTCCGATCTGCCCGCCGGCCCCGTTGAGCTGGTGATCAGCTACTCGGGCTTCGAGGACGGGCGCGCCACGGTGAGCGTGCGCGCGGGCGAAGTCGCGCGCGCCGACGCCGCGCTCAAGGCGGTCAACGCCGTGATGATGGAGGCGTTCACCGTCGCCACGCAGAAAGAGGGCCAGGCGCTCTCGATCACGGAGCAGCGCAATGCCTTCAACGTGAAAAACGTCACCGCCTTCGACGAGTGGGGCATCCTGCCGACGCAGAACGTGGGCGAGCTCGCCTCGCGCCTGCCCGGCATCACGTTCACGACCGACGAGGACCAGCTGATCAACAACATCAGCATCGGCGGCCAGCCGGCGAGCTACACGCGCCTCAACATCGACGGCATGTCCACGACCGGCGTCGGCGGCGATGGCCGCACGGCGACGCTGCACTCCTTCTCCGGCTCCAACTACGAGGCGATTGAAATCATCGCCGGCCAGACGCCGGACAAACGCGCCGATTCGCTCGGTGGCCAGGTCAACCTGAAGACTCGCTCGCCGCTCGCCACCTCGGAGGGCCGCCGTGTTTCCTACAACATCAGCGGGCGTTGGTTTCCCTCCTGGTCCGACCGGAACTTCGCCGTGGGCCAGCGCCCGTATCGGCCGGACATCAGCGCCAGCTACACTCAGGTGCTCGATGTGGCCGGCGGTCATCGCAACCTCGGCATCTCGGTGGGCCTGGGCTATCAGGAAGTCCTCAACGGCCACGACTGGGACAGCATTCTCTACGAGAACACCACCAACCCGCTCGCGCAGATCCGCGACTACTCGCGCTGGAGCGGCCTGAATGATCGCTTCCTCACCGGCATCACGGCGCGCGCCGACTACCGCTGGTCCCCTCACACCACCGTCTCGCTGCGCTACATCTACAACGCCGGCTCCGAGCCCTTCTTCAACTACACGCAGGTGAATCCGTTCATCAATACCAACATCACGGTGAATGACGGCACGCCGGCCACCGCCACCGGCGGCATCAAGGCCGGCTACACCGCGAATCGGATCGAGATGCTGCCCATCGCGAGCACGACCGCCTCGCCCGGCGGCGTCTTCGCCGGCGCCTCCGAAATGAAGCTCAGCATGCGGCGGTTCTCCTTCACCAGCAAGAACCCCACCGGGACGCTGGTCTTCGAGCACAACTGGGGCCGCCTCAAGGTCGATCACGCCTACCGTTGGTCCAACACGCACTGGGATTCCGGCGCCGGTCGCCAGCGCGAGGACGGCCAGCTCGATGTCCGCACGCGCGATGGCATCGGCTTCGTCCTCGACACCTCGGACCTGCGCGGCCGCACGTTCACCTGGACGGGCGGCGCGAATCCCTACGTCGCGTCGAGCTACACGCCGTTCATTGTCGCGGCGGCCAACACCACGACGCAGCCGGTCAACCAGACCTCTTCGGTTTTCACGAAGCGGGACAACCAGACCGACACGAACGAGGTCTCCGGCACGATCAACGCCTCCTACCTGCTGCCGACCGAGCTGCCGATCACGATCAAGGGCGGTGTCGACACGGTGAACCGGCGCCACAACACGCGTGCCGTTTACCAACGCCGCTGGTATCAAAAGGTCGGCACCGTGTTGCCCACGGACGGCCTGATGCCCCTCACCGAGTTCGAGCGCCTCAACGGCGGCCCGCGTCTCCCGGTCTTCGACCCGGCCGCCATCAGCACCACCCTCGGCAACACGGCGCTCTGGGAGGAGGATGTGAACTTCACCGCGACGGGCGCGCTCACCAACCGCCGCATCATGGAGGAAGGCGTCGATGCCGCCTACCTGCAGGCCCAGACCCGCTGGAATAAACTCACCGTGCTCGGCGGCATTCGCGGCGAGTGGGTCACCACGGACACGTTCATTACCTATCCGAAGGCCTCGCGCACGCTCATCTCCGCGGAGCCGGATCACTTCAAGCGCGCGCAGCTGGACTTCCTGCGGCTCTCGCGCGACGGCGGCTACCACAATTTTTTCCCGAGCATCCATTTTGCCTACGACGTCACGGCCAACCTGAAGGCGCGCGCCAGCTGGTCCACCAGCTATGGCCGCCCCGCCCTCGCCAACCTCGTCGCGACCCCGACCATCAACGACACCGCGCGCACGGTCTCGATGGGCAACCCCGATCTCAAGCCGCAGCTGGCCGACAACATCGACCTCAAGCTCGAATACTATTTCGGCAGCGGCGGCATGTTCTCCGTCCGCGGCTACCGCAAAAACATCAAGGACTACATCGGCTCCGCCACGCGGTCCGGCGTGCTCGTGGCCGACGGCCCGGACAACGGCTTCGACGGCCTCTACGCCGGCTACGAGCTGATCCGCGCGGCGAACATCGGCAGCGCGAAGCTGCGCGGCCTCGAGTTCGACTACCGCCAGCGCCTGTCGTTCCTGCCCGGCGCGCTCAAGGGCCTGACGGTGCGCGGCAACTACACCTACTTGGAAACCTCCGGAAAGTTCGCCGGCACCGTGGACCTGCAAAATGGGCAGGTGGCGGGCTTCATCCCGCGCGCCTACAACGTCGGGCTGATGTATAACTACCGGAAGTTTGGCGCCTCGTTCGACATGAACTACACCGGCCGCTATCCGGTCGGCTACAGCCTCACGTCCCCGGGCAACGGCAACATCTACCGCGAGGGCTGGACCATCATGAACGCCGGCGTCACCTACAAGATCCGGCCCGACGCCACGCTGTTCCTGAACGTGAACAACATCGATCAGGAAGGCATCCGCCAGTATACCTACTTGGAGAGCCGCGTGCGCTCGCAGTATATCGTGCCGCGCGCGGTGAAGTTTGGCGTCACCGGCCAATTCTGAGGCAAGCCAACTGTTCCTGATATGAGGGCGGGCCCGGTGGCCCGCCCTTTTTTGTGCGCGGCCAAGGCGGGCTTGACCCGGCGTAAGTGCGCGGGACGCTCGCGCCATCCCCATGAAGCCCGCCGCCCCGTCCCGTGCCGCGGTCCAGCGCCGCGATTTTTTGAAGCAGTCCGCGCTGGCCGCCGCCGCGCTCTCGTTCCCCGCCGTGCTGCGCGCGGCCAGTCCCAACAGCCGCGTGCAGCTCGCCGCCATCGGCGTGAGCGGCCGGGGCTATTCCGATTTGCACAGCCTGGCCTCGCACCCGCGGGCGAAGTTCGTCGCGTTCTGCGACATCGACCGCGCCAATTTCGCCAAGGCCGACGCCGATCATCCGGGCACGCCGCACTTCGCCGATTTTCGCGCGATGCTCGCGCAGCTCGGCGACACCGTCGACGCCGTCGTCGTCGCCACGCCCGACCACATGCACGCGCTTGCCGCGGTCGAGGCGATGCGCCGGGGCAAGCACGTCTATTGCGAGAAACCGCTCGCGCACACCGTGTGGGAGTGCCGCCAGCTGCGCCTCTGGGCGGAGAAGACGGGCGTCGTCACGCAGATGGGCAACCAGATCCACTCGTCCGTCGAGTATCGCCTCGCGACCCGCCTCATCCGCGAGGGCGTGATTGGCAAGGTCAAGGAGGTGCACTCGTGGCTCGCCTTCACCGGCAACGAGCGCGCCAAGCTGCTCGAGCCGCCCGCGCCCGAGCCGGTGCCGGCGGGCGTCGAGTGGGACTTGTGGCTCGGCGGCGCGCCCGCGCGGCCCTACGCGCCGGTCTATCACCCGTTCGCGTGGCGCGACTGGCAGGACTTCGGCAGCGGCGCGCTGGGCGACTTCGGCGCGCACATCTTTGATCCGGTGTTCACCGCGCTCGGGCTCTCCGCGCCGCTCACGGTCAGCGCCGACCACAGCGGCATCAACCGCCAGATCTGGCCCACGATCGAGACGGTGCGCTATGTTTTTCCCGGCACCGAGTTCACCGCTGGCAAGACTCTGCAGCTCACGTGGACCGACGGCGGCGTGCGTCCCTCGCGCAAGCTCGCGCAGCTCCCGGGCGATCTCGAGCTGCCGGCCCACGGATCGCTCTTCGTCGGCGAGAAGGGCAACATGGTCCTGCCGCACGTCGGCGGCCCGCGGTTCTACCCGGTCGAGAACTTCAGGGACTTCGCGTATCCCAAGGACATCAAGGGCCTCAACCACCACCACCTCTGGCTCGACGCGATCCTCGTGGGCGGGCGCACGAGCGCGGGCTTCCACTACGCGGGGCCGCTGGCGGAGACGGTGCAGCTCGGCAACGTCGCCACGCGCGTGGCCGCGCCGCCGGTGCCGAAGCGCGGCGCGAACGTCGTGAAGAACCCGCCCGCGCTGCAATGGGATGCGGCGAATCTCCGCATCGCCAACCATCCGGCGGCGCACGCGCTCCTCACGAAGGCGTATCGCCCGGGCTGGGAAGTGCCGGCGGCCTCGTAGCGCGTCACCGCGCGGCGCGATCGAGCTCCGCGAGATAGCCGGCGATCTCGGACTTGCCCTCGAACTCGGCCGGCGCGGCCGCGGCGGCGCGGTAGGCGGCGCGCGCCGGCCCGGCCTGGCCGAGCAGGTGGTGCGCGCGCGCGAGGTGAAACTGGATCGCGGGATCGGCCGGGAGCTTCGCGGCGCTTTCCTGGAGCAGCTCGAGGGCGCGCGCGGGATCGCCGCGCTTGAGCGTGATCCAGCCGAGCGTGTCGGCGATCTCGGGCAGGGCGGGCGCGAGCTCGCGGGCGCGGGTGGCGAGCGCGTGGGCGCGATCGAGGTTGCCGAGGCGCTCGGCCTGGAGGACGGCGAGGTTGTTCAGCGCCGGCAGCGCGTCGGGTTGCAGCTTGAGGCTTTCCTCGTAGGCGTCGCGGGCGCGCGTGAATTCGCCGTGCTTGTGATAGAGCCCGCCCGCGGTGATCAGCGCGGCGGCCTTGTCCTCGGGCTTGGGCCGGAGCGCTTCGAGCCAGGCCAGCGTCTCGGCGCGCGTGCGGGTGGCGTCGATGCTCCTGCCGAGCAGCTCATAGGCGGATGCGGCGTCGCCGCAGCCGAGGGCGAGGGCCTTGGTGGCGGCGGCCTCGGTGTCGGCCCAGCGGTTCAGCCGCGCGTAGACCGTCGCGGCGAGCAGGTGGAGCGGCCCGAACTCTGGCAAGCCCTTCAGCGCCGGCTGGAGCTTGGCGGCCGCCTGCGCGACCGCGCCCTCGCTCAGATCCAGGCGGATGATCTCGGCGAAGGCCTGGTAGAAGCTGGGCGCGAGCTGCAGCGCCCGCTCGAAGTGCTGGCGTGCGTCGGCGGGGCGCTGCTGGCGCATCGCCACCATGCCGAGCAGGAAATGCGTCGGCGGGTGATCCGGCTGCTGGCGGAGGCTGGCCTCAAGGATGCGGGTAATCTCGTCGTAGCGGCCGAGGCCGGCGAGCGCGTCGAGGAAGAGGCCCTGCGCCGGCGCGAAGAGCGGGCGCCGCGTGAGCACCTCGGCCATCGCCTTCGCGACGGCCTCGTGCTCGCCGCGCCGCATGGCGATTTGCGCCCACCCGATGATCGCCGGCTCATGATCCGGGTTTTGCGCCAGGGCGCGCAGCAGCGCGGCCTGGGCCTTCTCGGGATTCGTGGCCTGAAGGTAGGCCTGCCCGAGCAGAAACGGCGGCAGGGGGAACTGCGGAAATTCCTCCGTGAGCTTTTCCAGGTCGCCGATCGCCGGCTCCGGCTCGCCGCGCGCGAGCTGGAGCTGCGCGCGGGTGATGCGCGCCTCGTAGTTCGCCGGGTCGAGCGCAAAGACGCGCTGGAGATGCGCGAGCGCCTCGTCCGGCTTCTTTTCCAACGCGGCGAACTGTGCGCGCAGGCACCACGCCGGGAAGTAGTCCGGCGCGGCCTTCGACACCGACTCGAGGTCGGCGAGGGCATCGGCCGTCGCGCCCGTCTGGTAACGGAACTCGATCCAACGGAGCCGGGCCAGCGAGCGCGCGGGCGCCAGGCCGGCCGCGGCCTGCAGCGACTTGCCGGCGGCGGCGGCATTGCGCTGCCCGAGGAAAAAGGTGGCGGCGGTCGAGTGCGCGCTGGCGGACTGCGGCTCGATGGCGGCGGCCTGTTGGAACGCCGCGCGCGCGGCGTCGGTGTCGCCGCGATAGAGCGCCAGGTGGCCGGCGGCGATGTGGTAGCCGGCCGCGAGCTTGTCGGGGAATTCGCGCCAAGCCAGCAGCGCGGCCTCATAGTCCGCGGCGCCCTTGATGGCCTCCGCGAGCAGGGCGAGCGCGGTGTCGTTGCGCGGGTGCTGCTCCAACACCGTGAGGGCGCCGCGCCGCACGTCGGCCAGCTTGCCCGCGTCGAGCGCGAGGCGCAGGAACTTGAGCCGCGCGTCGCGGTTGGTCGGGTCGAGCTCGGTCGCGCGGAAGAGCAGGGGCAGCGCGCGCATGCTGGCGCCTCGCTCCAGCCACACGAGGCCCAGCTGCTCCATCGCGCCGGCGTCGTTCGGGTCGATCTGGAGCACGTTCTGGAATTCGAGGCGGGCGGCCTCGAGGTTGCCGGCCTTGAACGCCGCGGCGGCGCGCCGCCGCGCCTGCTCCTTCTTCGGTTCGCGCGAGCAGCCCGGGCCGAGGGCCGCGACGGCGACGAGCAAGGCGAGGCAGGGGAGGGCCAGTCTGGGATTCATGGGGAAAGGGTGGACGAGGCCGGCCGGTTGGCCATGCGCAAAATCGTCGCCGTCGGGGCGCTCAGTCTTTGCGCGCGAGGGGCCGCGGCGCCGCTTCCATCTGGCCGCGGGTCACGCCGAGCTGATTGAGGAGTTTCAGCTCGCGCCAGAGATCGGCCCCGGAGATTTCGCCGCGGATGAGCTGGCCGTAGCGCGCCAGCGTGCGGGCGACCTCGTCGGGGCCTTCATTGACAAACTCGACCCGGAAGCCGCGCGCGCCGAGCTCGATTAGGCGCGCGACGTATTCGGCGCCGGTCTGGGCGCGGTTGTTGAACACGGTGTTGCGGCAGCCGGCGTCGGCGCGCAACGGCAAGTCCGCGCCCACGCGGTCGCGGAGCGCGACGCGGTGCGTGTCGCAGGGGCGGCCGCAGTCGCGGTAGTCCTTGCCGCTCGAGAGGAACGCGCAGAACACGCAATGCTCCATGTGAAACATCGGCATGTGCTGGTGCACGGTGATGTCGAACCACGCGGCGGGCGCGGCGGAGAGCAGCGCCTCCAGCTGCGCCATGTTGAGGTCGTAGCTGGCGGTGACCCGCTCGAGATCGTGCTCGCGGAGCAGGTAGGCGGCGGTGAGCGGATTGGCGACGTTGAGCGAAAAATCCCCGCGGCGGCGGACGCCGCCGAAGTAGGCGAGGTGATCGTAGTTGCGGCAAAGGTAGCCGTCGGCCTCGCACGAGCGGACTTGTCTCAGGATCCACTCCTCGCCGGGCTTGAAGATGCGCGGCGGGGCGACCCAGATGCTCGAGCCTTGGAGCTTTGATTCCCCGTCCCCGGCCTGGAGCTGGCGAAACCGGGCGACGGTGTCGCGATAGTGCTTCGGGTTTTCGAACTCGCAGTAGAGCGTGCGCGCACCGGCGGACCACGCGGCGTCGAGCTGCTCGGGAAGGCGGATAACGGCGATCAGCTCCGGCGCGCCCGGCGGCGCGGCCGAAGGCTGAACGGCGGGGGTTGAAGCAACCGAGGGGGAATCGGTGAGCGTCCACCGCTTCGGGGCGGCGCGGAGGTCTTCGAGCGCCGCGGCGATTTCGCGGCGCAGGCGGTTGAGTTCGCTCACCGGCACGATCACCTCGCCCTCGAGGAAGGACGTGAGGCCGCCGAGCTTGAAGGGCGTGCCGCCGAGGCGGCCGAGCTGCTCGCGGAGCCGCGCGGGCGTCAGCGGGGACCTCTCCGCCGCGGCGAGCAGGATCGCGGAGTCGAGCTGCACGACGTGGCCTTCGCCGTCGTTGGCGATGACGGTGAGGGGCGCGCCCGCGCGGCCGTGGACCTCCAGCGTGACCGGCCGGGTGAAACGGATTTTCTCGCCCTCGAACGTCGCGCGCAAATCGCGGTCGAGCGCGGGGTCGTTGGTCTTCCAGAGAAGCTGGCCGGGGCGCACGCGGCGCCAGTCGATGTCGCCGCGGCCGAAGCGCAGCGTGGCGTCCGCGCCGGCCGCGGCGTCGCGAGGCTCGACCTGATACACGCGCCCGCCCTCCTCGCGCTCGGCGGGGTTGCCGGCGTCGAAGACCACGCCGTCGCCGGGCTTGAGCGGCCCGGCGAGGCGGAGCGCGACGGCCTCGTTCTCCACGCGCGCGATTTCGCCGAGGAAGACGCCGCGCTTGGTGCCGAAGCGCGCGTGCGCGAGCTTCTGGTTGTCGATGCCGCGGAACCAGCCGGTGTGGAGGCCGCGGGAGAAACTCATCTCGAGCTCGTAGCGGGGTTGGCCCGGCGACCCCCCCCCGCGGCTCGCCGGAGCCGGCTCGCCCTGGGTCGGGCACGACTTTGTCGAGCGCCTGCCGGTAAACCCGCGTGATGCTCGCGACGTATTCCGGCGACTTGAGGCGGCCCTCGATCTTCAGCGACGCCACGCCGGCGCGCACCAGATCGGGCAGGACCTCGAGCCCGGAGAGATCCTGCGGGCTGAGCAGGTAGCGACGGTCGCCGAGCGGAACGGGCTTTCCATCGGCGATGAGCTCATAGGGCAGCCGGCAGGCCTGCGCGCATTCGCCGCGGTTGGCCGAGCGGCCGCCGAGGGACTCGCTCGTGAGGCACTGGCCCGAGTAGGCGACGCAGAGCGCGCCGTGGACGAAGACTTCGAGGGGAAGCGGGGCGTGGAGAGCCGGGAGTTGCGCGCCGGCGGCCTGGGCGGCGTTGATCTTCTCGATGTCGGCGAGGGAATTCTCGCGCGCGAGCACGACGAGCTGCGCGCCGAGTTTTTTGGCGAACGCCACGCCGGCGGCGCTGGTGATCGTCATCTGCGTCGAGCAGTGAATCGGGAAATCCGGCGAAAGGCGGCGGATGAGCCGGCAGATGCCGATGTCCTGGACGATGGCGGCATCGACGCCGCTGGCGATGATGGTGCGCAGGTAGTCGCCGGCGTCGGCCAGCTCATTGGCGAAAACGAGCGTGTTGAACGTCACGTAGCCGCGCACGCCGCGCCGGTGCAAAAACGCCATGAGCGCAGGCAGATCAGCCTGCGTGAAGTTCTTCGCGCGCATGCGGGCGTTGAAGCGCTCGAGCCCGAAGTAGATGGCGTCGGCGCCGTTTTCGACGGCGGCGCGAGCGCACTCCCAGTCCCCGGCGGGGGCAAGCAGCTCAGGACGGGCGCGCGCGGGCGTTGCACTCATGGCGCAGCGGGCACGGGCGCCGCGGTGGCCACGTGCGGCGCGACCGCGCGCAACTGCGCCGCAAGCAGGAGCGTCGCGACGAGGAAACCGACCGAGAGATAGCCGAGCATGGGCAGGCCCGAAAGACGGCCGTCGGGCGCGCGCGTCACGCACTCGCCGGCGAGGAACGTGGCGACGGCGCTCGCCGCCTGCTGGACGGCGGCGTTGACGCTCATGAACCCGCCGCGGTGCCGCGGGCCCACGGCGCTCATGATCATCGTCATCGCCGTGGCGAAGCGCGACGACATCGTGACCATGAAGGCCGCCATCATCGCGCTCGCGACCGCGACCGGCACGGGGCCCAGCCGCGTGATCGTGAGCTGCACGACGGCGGCGGCGGCGGAGACGATGACGAGCAGCCTGAGGCGGTCCATGCGATCGTTGAGCTGGCCGATCAGCGGGGTCGTGAAGACCGTGGCGAGGCCGCCGACCATGTAGGTGATGAGCAGCTCGGGTTTCTCACTGAGCCCGAGGTTGGAGACAAACGACGGCGCGATAAACGGCACCACGACCCCGCCCGCCATCACGAGCGCCGTGCTCACGGCGAAGGCCCGCAGGTGCACACCGTGGGAGAGAATCTCGCCCATCTGGCGCAGCGGCTCGTGACCCTGCACGGCCGTGCGGATGGGCGGCAACGCAAGGCCGGCCAGCGCCAGGATGAGCGTCCCGCAGGTCACGATGAGGAAAAACGGCGCATGCCAGCCGTAGCTGCCCGAGAGCGCGATGCCCGCGGGGACGCCCAGCACTGAGGCGACGGGAAACGCCGTGCCCACCAAGCTCATTGCCCGCCCACGACGCTCGGGCGGCACGATGTCGCCTACCATCGCCATGACCATCGAACTGGCGAGCCCGCCGAAGGCCCCGGCGGCCACCCGTGCCAGCAGCAGGGCGAAGTGCGTCGGCGCCAGCCCGCACGCCAGCGTTGCAAGCACGAATCCCGCGTAGAGCGTGACGAGCGAGCGCTTGCGATCGAAGCGGTCGAGGAAGAACCCGCCCGCGAGCCCGGCGATCGCGGCGGAGAAGCCGTAGGCCCCGACCAAGTGCGTGAACTGCGCGGGACTGATGTCAAAGGCCGTCATCAGCTGCGCGCCGAGCGGCATCATGATCATGAAGTCGAGCACATGCGTGAACTGCACCGCGCCCAGCGTAAGCAGGGTGGCGCGCTCGCGGCCCGGGGAGAGCGCGTGGTGCATGGAATGGCCGGCCGACGACATGAAGAGCTGAGCGTTGGTGTTTTTGCGCAAAGCGCAATCGTCAGCCCGGCACAGCTGCGGTCTCTTCCGGCGGGCGCACGGATTCCCGCAGAAGCGCGAGGAATTGCTCGACGCCGCGGCTTTGGTAGCGCTGCACGTGGCGGATGACGACGAGTTCGCGCGCCGGTTCGCTGCCGGTGAGGCGCAGGTAAGTGAGCGTGTCGCGATCTTCCGGCTGTCGCGCGAGCTGGGGCAGCAACGAGATGCCAAGCCCGGACGAGACGAACTGCTTCAAGGTCGCGACCTGCGCGCAGCGATGACCAATGCGCGGCTGGAATTTTTGGTCGCCGAAAAAGCCGCGGATCTGCGTGGCCAACGAGCTGGAGTCGCCAAGCGAGACGAAGGCTTCCTCCGCCAAGTCGCCCATGTTGATGGTGGTGCGGCTGGCAAAGGGATGCCGTTTGCCCACGACCAGCAGCAACGGTTCCGACAGCAGCGGTTCGACCGAGATGCGATGGTCTTTCACCGGCAGCGGGACGACGGCCAGGTCGAGGTCGCCCTCGACCACCGCCCGGACGAGGTTGGCCCGGAAGTCCTCCTGCGCGTGGACCAGAAGATTGGGATGTGATTCACGCAACGTGGCGAGGAGCGGCGCGACGAGATAGGGCATGACAGTTTGCACGGCGCCGACCGTGATCCGGCGGCCAAGTCCCGGATGGTCCCCCAATTCCTTCGCGGCGTTTTCGATTTCGAAGAGGATCCGCTTTGCGCGGTCCAGAAACGCCGTGCCCGCCTCGGTCAGCACGGCCTTGCGACCCAGTCGGTGGAAAAGTTTGTGGCCTACCTCTGCCTCCAGCTTGATGATCTGTTGGCTGAGAGAGGGTTGTGATACGTGGCTTCGCTCGGAGGCGCGGGTGAAATTCCCGGTCTCGGCGACGGCGACGAAATACCGCAGTTGATGCAGCTCCATAGGTGGAAGCTATAGAAACGATAGGAAGCTAAAATTTCAACTATTGTCCTTCGTGTCGTATCATGGTGCAGCTAACCCAAGATGGGTCGGCTGAAACTAAGATAACACCATGAGTAAGAACATCCTCCTTGCGGTCCCCTTTGGCCTGTTGGCTGCCGCTCCCCTGCTTTCCCTCGTGTCCCCGGTCGGTGCGGAAGTCCTCGTTGGCTTCGGCACAGTGCTCGTGCTCCTTGGCGTCGCCGCCATGGAGTATGGGATTACTTGGAAGCGGCTGTTCAGTCGCTGATCTCCAATTGGGGCATTCGCCCTGCACACAGGGGCCCGGCTAAAGCCGGGCCCCTTTTTTTTGAGGTGACCAAAGGACCGTGGCCGGGCCGACACTTTTTCCGAGACGCGCAGACAAACCCCGGGGTCGATGACGCTCTTCCGACAAACACCGCACCGCCCCGACTGCATGGAGGCCCTGCCCGAACATGAATCTTGGAAGACTTGGTTTCAGCTCCACGGCCCGAAACTGCTGCTCTGCGCCCGGCAATGGACCCGCTCGCTCGCCGATGCGGAGGACGTGGTGCAGGAGGCCTTCGTCCGGTTTTGGCGCCATCAGCGCGAACTGCCGGGCGAGCCGATGGCGTTGCTTGTCACCTCAGTGCGCCGCGCGGCGTTCGATCTGGCGCGGCGTGAAGGCCGGCGCGTCGCCCGGGAGGAACATGCGACCGCAGATGAGCCGCAAATCTGCTTTGCCCCGTCGGGTGAGGACGAGGACCGGCGCGCCGCGATTGAAGCCGCTCTCCGCCGCCTGCCCGACGAGCAACGCGAGGTGCTTGTGCTCAAGATCTGGGGCGAGCTCACCTTCGAGCAAATTGCGGCGGAGCTGGAGGTCTCGCCCAACACCGCGGCGTCACGCTACCGCTACGCCCTCGCCGCGCTGCGCCAACAGCTAGACCTCGCCGGGTGCCATGCATGACGAATTCCAGGAACTTGAGGCCGAGTTGAAGCGCCTGCGTCCAGCGGCGCCGTCGCTGGCGCTGAGGGATCGCATCGCCCGCGAGCTCGCGGCGGCTCCGGCACGCCGCGCCTTGGCGCCGGTTCACCGGGTTTGGGCGGTGGCGCTGCCCGCGGCGGCGGCGGCGGTCGCGCTGCTGGCGCAGCTGGCGCCGTCCTCCGGAATCCGCGGGCCGGCGTGGCTCGCCGATGATGCGGCGCTAAAGCCCGTCGCCGCCGAGAACGTGCTCGTGTCCGCGCGCGACGAGGGGCTCGTCACGCTCGACGACGGCACGACCGCCCGCCGCGAGCGCCTCCAGTTTGTCGACACGATCGTTTGGAAAAACCCCCGCACGCACGCCTCGCTCACGTGGACGGTGCCGCGCGAGGAAGTGCGCGTCGTGCCGGTGGTTTTTCAATGAGGCTTCGCCCCGCTCCCGACTTTTGCCATGAAAACCACGCTCCATCATCTTGCGGCCGCCTTGGCCGCGCTCGTTGCTTTTCCCCCGGTGCTTTGCGCCGCCGATGAAAAACCCGCGCCCAAGCCCAAGTCGGAACTCCGTGTCGTCTCGAGCCCCGAACGGCGCATCGTGATCGAGCGCGGCGGCGACAAGGGAGAGAAGGAAACGGTGGCCTTCCTCGGGGTGGAGACCGGCCCGGTCTCCGCCACGACCGGAGCCCAGCTCGGCCTGGCGCGCGGCACGGGCCTGGTCGTCAACCATGTCGTGCCGAAAGGCCCCGCCGAGGGCGTGCTCCAGCAGCATGACATCCTGCTGAAGCTCGACGACCAGATTCTCATCGAGTCGCGCCAGCTCGCCGTCCTCGTCCGCAACAAAAAGCAGGGGGACGAAGTCTCGCTCACCTACCTGCGCGCCGGTCAAAAAGCCACGGCCAAGGTCACGCTCGGCCAGCATGAGGTGCCCAAGCTCAGTGCCGTGCTGGACATGGGCGCCGATGGGCTCGGCTTCGCCGCCGAGAGGGCTGGGCCTGCAGCGCGGGTGTTCGAGCTCCCCTTGTCGGCGGCGGGAAGGAGCCGCGAGGAGACCGACCAAGTGCTCGCGCTCATCGATCAGGCGCGAGCGCAGCACGGATCCTCCGGCCAGCACGGGCCCGTCCGCATCCAGATCGATCGTCAGGGTGGACCGGGTTTTCGGGCCATGAGCATCAACACGGCGGACAGCAATCTCGTCTTTTCGGACGACGCTGGCACCCTTCAGTTGTCCCACAAGGACGGGGCCAAGACGCTGGTCGCCAAGGATGCGAAGGGCGTGGAGCTCTTTTCCGGCCCCGTGACCACGCCGGAGGAGCGCAAGGCGCTGCCCGACGCGGTGCGCGCCCGGCTCGAGAAACTCGAGGGGATGCGCAACATGTCTTTCCGCACCGACGCCGATTTCAGGGGGGCCGAGACCAAGGTCGTGCGTCCGCTCGAGCGCAGCATCTCCCTGCCGCGGACAATGGCGCCGGGCATCGCGCGCGCGCCGGGTGTGCTTTGAAGCCCGCCGGCGCGGAGATTTCCCCGGGTAGGGTTGACGGGGGAAGATATGAAAGTCGCGGGGCGTTGAGGCCCCGCGGCTTTTTTATCAGCTCGGGGCGAGCGGTGGCGGCGCCTCGGCGGCGCGTTGGCGGAAGAAAACCGCGATCACCAAGGAGAGCACGAAGGACCAGAAGAACCCGCCGACCGCCTGCATCACGACCATCATCGTGGGCCGCGTCATGAATTTTATCATGCCTTCCGCTTGCGCAATGGCGGCCGAGGGCAGGCCCCTCGCCTCCAGCTTGGCGGTCTCGACCTGAAGGACAAAGTCGCCGAACCCCGGGTTGATGACCGCGAAATACAGGTAGGCGGTGATGCATCCCAGCAGGCTGGCGACCAGACCGGTCAGGACACCGCAGCCCAGGGCGGAGCCGTAGCTCCACGGGGATGCGTTGGGCGAGGTCGCGCGCTTCTCGCGCATGGCAAGGGCGAGGCCTGTGACGCTGATCGCAACTCCGCCCAAGGTCCCGAGCACTTGGGCGGTGCCAAACTTTTCCGCGGTGTCGTGAAAGCCCGCGAGGTAAAGGCCGAAGGTCAAGGCGGCGCCGGCAATCGCCATGAGCGCGCCGTAGATGAAGGGTGTTTTCATGGTTGCGATCGGAACGGGAAGGGTTGCCGGGCAAGGGTCGCGCGAACGGGCATCGGAATCGTGGCGGGGTCAGGCTGGTTCCGCCGCAGGATCGCCGCTCGCTCGGGCGCGTTGCTACTTCTTCGCCGCGATCCAGCCGAGGGACACGAGGAAGGCGTCCGTGCGGGCGAGGGTGTCGCGGTAGTCGGCGTTGTCGCCGCGGCCGTGGTTGAAGAACCCGTGCGTGCGCCCTTCGTAGCCGACGAGTTCGCAACGGCTGCCCGCGGCCTTCATCAAGCGTTCAAACGCCTCCACCGTGGCGTAGGGCACCGTCGTGTCGGCCTTGCCGTGAAAGATGATGGTGGGCGGCGCGCCCTTTTTCACGTGGTGCGCGGGCGAGAGGTTTTTTGGCGCCGTGCCCATGCGCTCCTCGGGCACGCGCGTGCCGAACCCGGAAAGCTCGAGCCCGGGCAGTTCGGCCAGGACGAGCGCAGGGTTGAAGAGCACAAGCGCGTCGGGCACGCATGAAATGTTCAGGTCCTCGCCGGGCTCGTCAAAGCCCGGCAAGGTGGCGACGGCGGCGGCGAGGTGTCCGCCGGCGGAACCGCCGCCGGCCGCGATGCGCCGCGGGTCGATCCCCAGGCGGGCGGCCTGGGCGCGCACGTAGCGCAGCGCGGACTTGGCGTCGGCGACGCACTGGACGGGCTTGGCCTGATTTCGCGAAGCCACGCGGTAGTCCGCGGTGATGGCGACCATCCCGCGGGCGGCGAGGGCGCGGCAGTGCGGCTCGAATTGAGCGGGGGATCCGCTGGTCCAGCCGCCGCCAAAGAAAAATACGATCGCGGGCCGGCCGGTCTTCACGCCCGCGGCGCCGGCCGGCGGTTCAAAAATGTGGAGCGAGAGTTTCACGTCGCCCACGGTCTTGTAGGTCTCGACGCGCGCGCCCTCGAACTTGGGCGGGTAGGGCTGTGCCGCGCGGAGCGACCCAAGCGCCAGCAGCGGCCCCAGCAGGGCGAGGCGAAACAACGGGTGGTTCATGGGGGAATGGGAGTGGGCGAGAAAGCGGGGCCGGGCTCAAAATGTGCCTTTGATGCCAAATGACCAGAGCGAGTCGTAGTAGGTGCGCTGCCGGAAGCGGGCGGCGAGCGGGGTGGCGGGGTTGTAGATTTTCGTGTCGTTGGGCGTGTCGCTCACGTTGCGCAGCGCGGCGAACAGGCCGAGGTTTTTTCGGAAGAAGTATTCACCCTGCACGTCGATGAAGAGGAGTTTCGACGTCCAGTTGAAGGTGTTGGCCGCGATGCTGCGGCCGGTCACGGGATCGCCGCGGGCGAGGCCGCGGTAATTCCAGTTGGCGCGCAGATTGTATTTCTCGCGCGTGAGGCTCGCGCCCCAGTTGAAGCTGCGCGGGACGTAGCCGGAGAAATTGGCGCCATCGTCGCCGGTGGCGCGGGTCGCGGTGGCGTTGGCGAACACCTGCACGCCGCGGGCCCAGTGCGGGAGAAACTTCAGCACCTGCTTGTAGTCGAACTCGCAGCCGGTCATGCGGACCTTCCCGGGCACGTTGTATTGCGTGGCGACGTCGAACCGGCCGTAGGTGGCGGCGTCGACGTCGTAGAGGGCGAGAAACTCGGGCGTGGCGGGGAAGACGGTCGAGCCGAAGAAGTTTTTGAAATCGCGGCGGAACGCGCCGACGGAAATTTGCCCGACGCCCTCGAAGTAGTATTCGAGGCGCACTTTCTCCGTGTTGGCGCTCCACGCCTTGATGCCGGCGTTGTTGACCGTGATGCGATTGGTATTCGAAGGCGTGGACTCGGGGTCGGGCAGGGTGAGGCCGTTCACGTATTGGGCGAAGTTCGGGCGGCCGACCGACGTGTAGACCGCGGCGCGGGCGACGAGGTTTTCGCGGACATTGTAGCTCGCGTTGAGACTGGGGAAGAGGCGGAGGTATTCCTTGTCGGTGTGCGCGCCGCGCTCGATGAAGGTGAGCTGGGAGTAGGGGAGGCCGGCGTTGGTCGGCACGATGAGCGCCGGCGTGCCGTTGGCGTTGCGCACGATCTGGCCGCTGGCATTGCGCTGGAAGGCGCGCGTGGGATCGGTGAGCGGTCCCTCGCCGGTGATGTTCGTCTGCTCGGCGCGCAGCCCGCCGACGAGCTTCAGGCGGCGGTTGAGCAGCGCGAGATCGCCGCGCAGGTAGGCGGACGAGATCGTCTCGGTGGCGAGCTTCGAGCCGGTGACCTGCGAGCGGAAGAGGGCGTTCTGGTCGGTGGTGACCTTGGCGGGGTTGTCGCGGTAGTAGTTGTAGGCTTCCTGGGTGGAGACGTATTGGAGCTGGCCGAAGCCATAGGGCGCGGTGCGCTGGGAAAAAATCTCGTCGAGGAGGATCGAGGAGTTTTCGCGCGCAAAGGTGTAGGACGGCGTGGTGGCGCGGTTGTCGCGGATGGACTGGCGGACATCGACGCCGCCCTTCAATACGAGCGGCGTGCCGGCGAGGGCGAAGCCCCGGGTGAGGTTCGCGTAGGCGCTGCGCTTCACGTCCTGCGTGCGGCTCGACGTGCCGTTGCCGGTGTTGAGCTGGAAGGTGCTGAGCTGGGTGTAGTCGACGGGCGCGCCGGTGGCGCCGTCGAACACGCTCACGCGGCCGGGCCGCAGGTAGAAGATGTCGTCGAAGTTGATCGTGACGTTGGTGCGGATCGACGAGACGTTGTTCATGTAGCCCTTGTCGATGGAGCGGAACGTGAGTTCCTCGTGCGACAGCGCCGCGCCGCCCTCCCATTTCCAGAGTGGCCCGTTGTGACGGTAGGTGAGCATCGGCATGTATTTCAGGCGCGAGTGGTGGCGCGACTGCGAGGCCTGCGTTATCTGCCCGCGACCGGCCTGGCCGTGGGTGAATGTGGTCGCGAACGCCGTCGGGTCGACCCGCTGCACCTGAAAGGTGATGTTGCGCTGGTTGAGCGGAGAGTCGTATTGCGCCCACTCCAGGGCGAACGACACGCGGTCGGCGGATGAGAACTTGTAGTCGACGGTCGCGCCGAGCGAGCGGCGCTGCGTGTGCTTGCCGCCGTCCTCGACGACGTAGTCGGTGAGGTAGGGCTTGTCGGGCGTGGTGTCGGGATACTGCGTGGCGGCGGTCGTGGCGGTGAGGCCGTTGGTCGCGGAGCCGCCGCCGCGCCACGTCATCGCGCCGCGCTCCTCCTCGGTGTATTGCTTCGTGTCGGCGCCCGTGATGGTGAAGCCGAAGCGATCGTTGACGGGCTTGATGTAGGAGAAATCGAAACCGGGGTGGACCTTGCGGGTCTTGACCCAGCGCGGGCCCGGGGTCTTGGCGAAGGGATCCTTCTCATTGTCGCGCATCATGAAAAACACGCTGTAGCTCGCGCGCGGGCGCGCGTAGTCGAAGGCGGAGCGCGGCACCATGTTGACCGAGCCGGCGAGCGCGGAGCCCGGCGACTCCGGCGTGGGGGAGTGGATGGCCTCGATGCGCGCGATATTGTTCATCGAGATGGTGTGGAAGTCGACGTTGCGCGTGGTGCCGCCGCCGGAGACCGTCGAGAGATCGAAGCCGCCGATGGTGATCGGCACGTATTCGGGCGGGACGCCACCCATCGACACCGAGCGCGCGGCGCCGCCGATGAAGTCAATCGACATGCCCGGGAGAAATTTCAGGAAGTCGCCGACGTTGTTCTCGAGCACGCTGCCGAATTCGTCGGCGGAGAGGACGTTCACGATGTTGGAGGCGAAGCGCTGCTCGTTGATCGCGATGGCGGCGCCGTCCATCTGGCGCGAGGAGGCGACGACGAAGTCCGCCATCTTCACGGCGTCGCGCGTCTCCGCGCCCAGCGTGATCTCGCGAACGGCGGGTGCGCCGGGCGTGACCGACACCGTCTCCACCTGCGGCGTGAAGCCCGTGAAAAACACGCGCAGCCGCGCCGCGCCCGCCGGCACGGGTGCGAGCCGGAAGCGCCCGCCCGTGTCGGTAAACGCCTCGAGCCCGGTGCCATCGACGGTCACGCGCGCGCGCTCGACGAACTCGCCGGTGCGGCCGTTGACGACGCGGCCCTCGATCACGCCCGTGGCCGGCTGGGCGCGCAGAAAAGCGGATGCGGCGCAAAGGAAGACGGCGGCCAGCAGGAGCCGGCGGCAGGGAAACGGCAGGATCGTTTTCATAGGGTGAAGCGCGGGCCGCGCACCGCCACGGCATCACCCGGCCGGCCGATCCTCAAGGGGGAAATCCCCCGGCGCTAACTCACCCGGCCAGCGCCGGCGCGAGCGCGGCAAAGCTCCGCTCCGCCGCCGCGATCGGATCGTAGCCGGGGCGGTTGAAAATCTGGCTGCTCACCTCGACCACCACGGGGCCGCGGTATCCGCCGGCGACGAGCGCCCGGAAAAGCGCGCGGAAATCCAGCGTGCCCTCGCCCGGCAGGAGAAAACGCGGGCTCTCAGGCGTGCCCGCGGCGTCCTTCACGTGCACGAAGCGCGTGCGCGCCGCCAGCGGCCCGAGACTCTCCGCGACGCCGAGCCCGCCGAGCGCAAAGTGGCTCGGATCGTAGGCGACGGCTACATTCGTGACGGCGGCCTCGCGCAGCAGCCAGAGCAGGCGCGCGGGCGAATTCACGGCGCTGCCCACGTGCGCCTTCACGGCCAGGGTCACTCCGATCTCGCGGGCGATTGCGTCCCACGCGCGCAGGCGGACAGCCATGCCGGACTTTTCCGGGTCCCACGTCGCAGGCTTGCCGCCGAGCACCGTTTGCACGACGGGCGGCGCGGCGGGGTCGATTTCCCGGGCAAATTCCGCGGCCTGGCGCAGCACCGCGAGGTGGGCGGCCTGGGCGCGCTCGTCACCGGCGAGGCCTAGGTTGGCGATCAGGCTCGAGATGCGGAGGCCGGCGTTCGCACAGAGCCCACGGGCCGCGGCGCGCGCCTCAGGCGTGAGCTTCGCCGGCTCGGTCGGGAAGCCGGCGATCAGGGCGAGCTCCACGTTGCGATAGCCGATGCGCGCGCAGGCTCGCACGGCCTCCGCGAGGGGCAGCGACTTCATGCCGTAGAGGCTGAACCCAAGGCTCAAGGGCGACGCCGCTGCGGCGGCGGCACGCGCAACGAATGGCGCGGCGGCGAGCGTCGCCGCGCTCATGAGAAATTGCCGGCGGCCGAGAGACGGTGAGGTCATGGGTGGAACCGCAAATGCTGGGGGGGAAGTGAAGAGGTGATTTTTTCGCGCGCCCGATTCGGGGCCGCGCCGTGGGTGGGAGACGGGGCGGAGCTTCGCGATGCGCACGGGGTTTTCAAATCCGGAAACCGGCGCGTATTCCGTGCACACGGGGCAGGTTTCCAGCCCATCCGGCGGCGCCGCGCTTGCCTCGTCGTCTGCGCGGGCGATGCTGGCTCCGCCCCGCCATGCGCCTTTCCCCTCGTGTCCGCGCGGCCGCGTTGCTTGCGGTCTCCCTGCTCCTCGTGACGGCCGATGCCGCCACCATCACCGGCACCGTCCTTCACGCCACGCGCGGCGAATACCTTGCCAACGCCGAGGTCCGCGTCGCCGGCACCGACCTGGTCGCGACGACGGAGCACGACGGCACCTACCGCCTCGCCAACGTCCCCGCCGGCACGCACACCCTCGTCGTCTCCTACACGGGCGTGCGGCCCGAGCGCGCGACCATGACGGTCGGCGCCAGCGCGGTCCTGCGGCGGGACTTCGAGCTTGCGCCCGCCATCCCTGAGCCGGGGATCCAGAAGCTCGACGCCTTCGTCGTCCGCTCCGAGCGCGAGGGCAACGCCAAGGCCCTCATGGAGCAGCGCCGCTCGATGAACCTGACCAACAGCCTTTCGTCGGACGTGTTTGGCGACGTCGCGGAGGGCAGCGTGGGCGAGTTCCTCAAGAACGTTCCCGGCGTCGATGTCGACTACGTCGGCCCCGATGCCCGCGGCCCGCGGCTGCGCGGCCTCGATCCGCAATACGTGGGCGTGAGCATCGACGGCGTGAAGCTCGCCAGCGCCGACGGCTCGCAGGGCCTCGCCGGCGGCGCGCGCTCCTTCAGCTTCGATCAAGTCTCGGTCAACAGCCTCGACCGCATCGAGGTCAACTACACCACCAGCGCGGATCAGGACGCCGACGCGCCCGCGGGCACGATCAACCTGAAGACCAAGCGCGCCTTTGAGCGCAAGGGCCGGCGCCTCTCGTGGCAGGCGCATGTCATGGCCAACGGCGACAACTTCGACTGGCGCCGCAGCTACGGCCCGAGCGACGTGCGCACCACCAAGTTTCGCCCCGGCGCGATCCTCGAGTATTCCGATGTGTTCTTCGGCCAGCGCCTCGGCCTCGTGCTCAACCTCAGCGAGTCCAACCAATACATCGTCCAGAGCCGCGTCGACCACACCTACAACGCCGCCCCCACCGCCGCCGATCCGCGGCCGCGCGTGCTCACCAACGTCACCGCGCTCACCAACCCGCGCTTCACCGAGCGCTTCACGCCGTCGCTCACGCTCGACTGGAAGGCCGCGCCCGCGCTCGTCGTCTCGCTGAGCGCGATGTATAACTACTTCGACGCGTTCATCGACACCCGGCAGGCCGCGTTCAGCGTGCCCGGCGGCCGCGCGTCGGTGACGGGCGACGGGCTGAACAACTTCACGTTCAACAACGCCTCGCTCGCGCTCACCACCAACCACGAGCACAAATACGCGCAGACGCGCACCGTCACCCCCAAGTTCGAGCTCCGCCGCGGCGACTGGCTCGTGGATGGCGGCCTGCACTACACCATCTCGACCAACCAATACGTGGCGCTCCCGCGCGTCGGCCCGCAGACCATCACGACCGCCGCGCTCACCGGCCTCACCGTGCAGTTCCGCCGCTCCGCGCTCGACGACGTGGACTGGCAGATCCGGCAGACCGGCGGGCGCGACCTCGGCGATCCGGCGAATTTCACGAATCCGCGCCTCGGCGACGACATGCGCTTCGCCGAGGAGGAAATCTACCAGGGCCAGCTCAACGCGAAGTGGACCGCCGCGTGGCGCCTGCCCGCGTGGCTCAAGTTCGGCGGCAAGATCACCGAGGATTACCATCGCTTCCGCAACCCCAACGCCGCGCTCACGTGGCGCTACGACGGTCCCGGCGGCGGCACCGCCGGCAGCTTTGCGAGCCTCGCTTTTCCCGCCAACCGCTGGCACCTCGAGAACGGGCTCACGGTCGAGTCGCTCTCCGGCGGGCCGCCGGTTTTCCCGAACCGCCCGGGCATCGCCACGCTTTTCCGTGAGCAACGCGCGCTGTTCACCGACATCGCGACGGCGGCGAATTTCTTCACGGCCTACATCGACAACGCGAGCTACATCAAGGAAACCCAGCTCGCCGGCTACGGCATGGGCAACGTGCGCCTCGGCCCCGTTCAGCTCCAAGGCGGCCTGCGCTGGGAAGAGAACGAAATCGCGCTGCGGGAATTCCAGGCCCGCACCGCCGCGGCGGTGCGCGCCGCGGGCTTCGCCGTCACCGCGGCGACCGGCCGCGCGGCCACCGTGCCGGGCCTCGCGTATCAATTCATGACCCTGCCGAAGGTCACGCGCACCTCGGACTACGACAACTTCTTCCCCTCCGTCAGCGCGAAGGTGAACCTCGGCGAGAACCTCCAGGCCCACCTCGGCTACAGCTCGACGATCTCGCGGCCGGCGATCGGCAACCTCGGCGGCGTGATGGAATTCAACGAGACCGCGCAGACCGCCACCGTGCCCAACCCGGGCCTGCAGCCCGAGCGCTCGAGGAATTTCTCGGGCCGCGCCGCCTGCTACTTCGAGCCCGTCGGCAACCTCGCGCTCACCCTGTTCCAAAACGACATCAGCAACAGCGTCACGACGCAGGAATTTCCCTCCTCCGCCTTCGGCTACGACGACGATCCCACTTACGCCAGCTACCGCTTCATCTCCACCGGCAACCGCCCCGGCGTGCTCCGCGTGCGCGGCGGCACGCTCGAATACAGCCAGGCGCTCTCGTTCCTCCCCGGCGCGCTGAAGGGCCTCAACGCCTCCGCCAGCTACACCCGCACCTATGCCAGCGCCGCGCGCGCCGCGATGGTCCCGCACATGATCAGCGGCGCGCTCAGCTGGCGCCACCGCGGGATCACGTTCGGCGTCGCCGGCAAGTGGACCGACGCGACGCCGTTCACGACCACCGGCGTCATCACCTACCGCAAGGCCCGCACCATGATCGACGTGAACGGCGGCTGGCAGCTCACGCGGAGGACCGGCGTGTTTTTCCAGGTGCGCAATCTCTTCAACGTGCCCGAGGACCGCTACCAGATCGATGCCTCCTATCCGCTCAGCCAGGTGCGCGTGGGCACATTCTGGACCTTCGGCCTGAAGGGCGTGTTCTGAGGCCGGCGCCCGCCGGGGGGCGCGGGCCGCGCGGAAAGGCGCCGAGTTCGCTTGCGCGCCCGGCGCAAACCCCATCGCCTGCCCTCCCTCCCATGCCCAAACGCTCGCCCTTTGATCCCATCGAGGAAGCGCTCGCCGCCCTGGCGGCGGGCCAGCTCGTGATTGTGGCCGACGACGAGGACCGCGAGAACGAGGGCGATCTCATCATGGCCGCGGAGAAAGCCACGCCCAAGGCGATCAACATGATGATCCGGCACGGCAGCGGCATCGTCTGCGTGCCGATGCTCGGGCCGGCGCTCGACCGCCTCGGGCTCGGGCCGATGGTCGCGCGTAACCGCGAGGTGCAGCGCACGGACTTTGCCGTGAGCGTCGACGCCGCCGACGGCATCTCCACCGGCGTGAGCGCCTACGATCGCACCGTCACCATCCGCCTCCTCGCCGAGGCGGGCACGCGCGCGGAGCAGCTGGTGCAGCCGGGGCACATCTTTCCGCTGCGGGCGCGCGCGGGCGGCGTGCTGGAGCGCGCCGGCCACACGGAGGCCGCCGTCGATCTCGCGCTCCTCGCGGGCCTCGCGCCGTGCGGCGTCCTGTGCGAGCTCGTCAACGACGACGGCACGATGCAGCGCCTGCCCGAGCTGGTGAAGTTCCGGCGCCGCTTCGGCCTCAAGATGATCTCGATCGAGCAAATCATCGCGCACCGGCTGCGGCAGGACTCGCTGGTCGAGAAGATCGGCGGGGGCGCGGTGGCGACGCCGCACGGCCAGTTCGACGCGCACGTGTTTCGCTCGCGGCTCGACCGCCGGCAGCACTTGGCGCTCACGCTCGGCTCGCTCGCCGGGAAGAAGGCGCCGCTCGTGCGCGTGCACACGGCGGATGTCATGGGCGATGTGTTTCACGCGGCCGCGGGGAAACGCGCGGTGAGCGCGCTCGACGCCAGCCTCGCCGCCATCGCCGCCGAGGGCCGCGGCGCGGTGCTCTACATGCAGCCGGCCAACGCGGAGGACGCGCTGTTGCAGCGCCTCGGCGCGGGCGGCCCGGACGCCGCGGCGCCCGCGATGGACCTGCGCGACTACGGCATCGGCGCGCAGATGCTGCGCGCGCTCGGCCTCCGGCGCATCCGCCTCCTCACGCGCCACCCGCGCAAGGTCGTCGGCCTCGAGGCCTACGGCGTCGAGCTCGTCGAGCAGATCAAGATCGGCGGCGGGTGAGCGGGCGTGCCCAGACGGAACGCGGTGGTGGAATCCAAGTCGCGCTCACTCTGTGGCGGCGACGTCCCTGCCCGCCGGTTCAGGGCATTCGGCCGCGCAAGCCTCGGCGCCCAGGGACGCCCGTCGCCACATTGAGCCTTGCCCGATGACGCTCGCGAATTTGCAGGCCCGCCCGCCGGGCGGGCCTGCAAGCGGCGCACGCCGGCGGCATCGCCGGTAGGGCGGGTCTGCGACCCGCCCTGCTTCACGCCGCGCGGCCGGTTTTCCTGCGCCGGTGGGAGCGAGCCTGCTCGGGATTCCGCCCGATACCGCTCAGGATTTCTTCGCGGCCTTCCCGGCTTTCTTTGGCGCGAGCTGCCCGGGAGCCGGGGGAGTCCATGCGGCGGGCTTCGGATTGGCGACGGCGAGCGGCGCGGTGTCGCCGTAGCGCTCCATCTCGGCGCGGAGGAGCGCGGTCATCGTCGCGAGCCGCGCCGCGTGGGCCGGCTCGGCGGCGAGGTTGTTCAGCTCGAGCGGGTCGGCGGCGAGGTCGAAGAGCTGCGTGCGATCGACCTGCGGGTAGCGGATGAGTTTCCAGCGATCGTCGCGCACGGCGCGCTGCACGTCGCGGTAGGCGGTGTAGAGCGCGTCGCGGACCTTCGTGGCGCGGCCTTGGACGACAGGGACGAGGCTGCGGGCCTCGACGCCCGCGGGAACCTTCGCGCCGGCAAAATCGCAGAAGGTCGGAAAAAGATCCATGAGGTAGACGAGCGCCTCGCTGCGGCCGTGCGGGATGCCGGGGCCGGCGATGACGCACGGCACGTGCATGCCGCCGAACTCGTAGAGGTTTTGTTTCCCGAAAAGGCCGTGCTCCCCGAGCGAAAGGCCGTTGTCGCCGGTGAAGATGATGATCGTGTTGTCCCACTCGCCGCGCGCGCGGAGCTCGGCGAAGATGCGGCCGATGTGGTGGTCGAGGCCGGTGACGCACGCGTAGTAGTCGGCGAGCTGCTGGCGTGTGTCACCGGGCGTGCGCGGCCACGGCGCGAGCAGCTCGTCGCGCACGGCCATCTCGCCGTTGTCGAAGGGATGCTGCGGCATGAACGCGGGCGAGAGCGGGATTTTCGCCGGATCGTAGCGGCCGTGGAACTCCGGCGCGGCGACGCGCGGGTCGTGCGGCACGGGCGGGGCGAAGTAGATGTAGAACGGTTTCGCGGCGGAGCCCTGCGCCGCGCGCTGGCGGAGAAACGTGATCGTCGCGTCGGCGTGCCGCTCGCTCGAGCCGCGGCGCTCCGCGGGCGTGGGATCGCTCATGAGGAGGTTGGTGTCGAAGGCGGCGAGGCCGGCGGTGAACTCGTTGCCGCCCTTGCCGACGTGGAAGGTCTCGTAGCCGGCGCGGCTGAGCACCCGCGGGAGCGACTGCGAGGCGTCGGCGTTCCGGTCGCGGCCGTCGGGGATGCGGAGCCACGACTTGCCGGTGAGCAGCATCGTGCGGCTCGGCAGGCAGACGGCGCCGACCATCGAGCCCATCGTGTAGCAGCGCGTGAAGGTGGTGCCGCGCGCGACGAGCGTGTCGAGGTTGGGCGTCTCGACGATCGGGTTGCCGAGCGCGCGCAGGCCGTCGGCCCGGTGGTCATCGGCGTGGAGGTGGAGGAGGTTGGGCGGGCGCGCGGCGGCGGCGGCGAGGGACAGCAGGGCAACCAGGCTCGCGGCGCGGGCGAACGGGGCGAGCCGGCATGCGATGGGGAGCGGGGAAGTCATGGCAGGGTAATCTCGGCGGCGACGGGGTAGTGGTCGGAAGGGTAGCGGCCGTCGCGCGACAGGCGGTTGATGATCGCGCTGCGCGGCGTGAAGTCGGCGGTGTGAAAAATGAAATCGATCCGCGATCCCTTCACCGTCCCCTTGAACGCGTGGAAGCTCGCCTCTTCGGGCGAACGGGCGGGGTGCACGGCGCGATACGCGTCGATCCAGCGAATCGCGCCCGGGGCGGCGGGGCGCACCAACTCGGCGTAGGCGGGGGTGTCCTCGTTGACGTTGAAGTCGCCCACGAGGATGGCGGGGCCGCCGGCCGCGAGCTGGGGGAGACGCGCGGAGAGGAGCTTGGCCGACTCCAGCCGCGCGACATGGCCGCGGTGATCGAAGTGGGTGTTGGCAAAGACCAGCTCGCGGCCGCTGCCCCGGTCGCGCAGGCGCACCCAGCTGCAGATGCGCGTGATGGCGGCGTCCCACGATTTGCTGCCGGGCACCCCGGGCGTCTCCGAAAGCCAGAACGTGCCGCTGTCGAGCAGGTCGAAACGCGCGCGCCGGTAGCCGACGAGGGACCATTCGCCGGAGCGCAGGCCGTCGTTGCGCGCGACGCCGCTGAAAGCGAGATCGCCGAGCCGCGCCACGATGGCATCGTGCTGGTCGGCGAGCACCTCCTGGAATCCAATCAGGTCGGGCGCGAAGGCCGTGATGGGCGCGAAGAAAAGCTCGGTGCGTTTCGGCCATGCGTCCTCGCCGTCGTTGGCGGCGGAGAGGCGGACGTTGTAGGTCATCACGCGCAACGCGGCGGGCGGGGTGGCGGCCAGCGCTCCGGTTGAGGCGAGGGTGAGCAGGAGCAGCCTGAGGCGGGGCATGCCGGCAGCGGAAGCGGCGCCCGCGGCGAAGGCCAGCCCGTTTCGAGCGCGCTGCCCGGTCGGGCGCCTGCCGGCCGGGCGCACCCCGTGCCGCGCCGAATCGACGGGGGCTATCTCTTCGCCGGCTCCCCGGCGCCCGCGCGCACGGTGGGGTAGGCGATGCCGAGCTGCTCGAGGTAGGTGCCGTATTTCGCCGGGTCGAAATAGAGCTTCTTCATCGCCTCGCGGTAGTCGGCCATGATGCGCGCGTTGAGCCAGATCGCGGGCTTGTCGTCGGGCGCGAGGAGCGAGCGGTATTTGCGCTCCTTGGTCTGCACGTTCTCAAAATACTCGCGGGCCTTCGCGACGAGCGCGGGCTTGGTGAGCAGATCGACGAGGGTCAGCGCGAGGGCCTTGGCGCCGGCGGTCGTGCCTTGGTGCGCGATGGGCGTGGCCATCGCGATCGCGTTGGCCCAGTTGTGGCCGGGCAGGCCGGGGATGTTGGCGGGATAGCGCAGCACGATGGTGGGCACGTTCCACGAGACATCGCCGATGTCGTCCGAGCCGCCGTTCTGCGTGGCCTCGGTGGCGGGGCCTTGGAGCGACTTGAGCGCGAGCGTGAGGCCGGTGACGGGCGCCTTGAGCTCGCCTTGCAACGCACGCGCGAGCTTCTGGTCGGCGTCGCTCCACTTCGGCAGGCCGACGGCCTTGATGTTCTCGTGCATCGCCTCGGCGATGGGCTTGTTGAAATGGCCGGGCCACGCCGAGCCGAGCACGCGCGAGGTCGCGGTGGTGTTGGTCATCATCGCGGCGGCCTGCGCCATGGTGTCGCCGACGCCGCGGAGCCCGGTGATGTGCTCGTAGTCGAGCTCGCGGAAAAAATACCACACGCTGGCATTTTGCGGCACGACGTTGGGCTGATCGCCGCCGTTGGTGATGACGTAGTGCGAGCGCTGCTGGAGCCGCAGGTGCTCGCGGCGGTAGTTCCAGCCGACGTTCATCAGCTCCACGGCGTCGAGCGCGCTGCGGCCGCGCCATGGCGCGCCGGCGGCGTGCGCGCTCTCGCCGGCGAACGAATACTCCACCGAGATGAGCCCCGTGCCCGCGCCGGTGCCCCATGCGACGCGAAAGTCGTTGTCGACGTGGCTGAAGATCACGGCGTCGACGCCCTTGAACGCGCCCGCGCGCACGAAATACGCCTTGGCCGCGAGCTGCTCCTCGGCGACGCCGGGCCAGAGCTTGAGCGTGCCGGGAATTTTTTCGCGCTCCATCAGGCGCTTCACGGCGATCGCGGCGGTGAGGTTGAGCGGCTGGCCGGAGTTGTGGCCCTCCCCGTGGCCGGGCGCGCCGGGCACCAGCGGATCGCGGTAGGCGACGCCGGGTTTTTGCGAGGCCTGCGGGATGCAGTCGATGTCGGAGCCGAGCGCGATCACCGGCTTGCCCGCGCCCCACGTGGCCATCCACGCCGTCGGGATGCCCGCGATGCCGCGCTCGACGGTGAAACCCTCCTTCTCGAGGATGCCGGTGAGATATCGCGAGGTCTCGAATTCCTGGAAGCCCAGCTCCGCGAAGCTGAACACCATGTCGATCATGACCTGCGTCTGCTTGCGCATCGCCTCCACGTCGGCGGCGACGCGCTGCTTGTAGGCCGGCGCGGGATCGTTCTGGGCGGGGGCGGGCGCGGCGCAGAGAAACGCAAGCGCGGCGAGGCGAGCGGGGCGGGGGAGGATTTTCATGCGAGGGGCGGGGCGGACGCGATGAGCGGAACCCGGCGGACGGGCGGACTCAATTTTCTTCGTGCCGGGAAAATCCCGTGCCGCGCCCGTGATATGCCGCCAGGAAGATGGCGAGCACGACCGCGGACGCCAGCGCGAGGCCGCCCCAGAAAAGCGGCCAGCGGTGCGCGCCACCCTCGGTGCATGCGGCGAACCACGCGCCGGTGCCAAGATAGCCGAGGACATTGCCGACGCCGCCGTTGACGACGGTCATCAGCGCCTGGGCCCGCGCGCGCCAGGCCGTCTCGACGCGCTGATCGAGGTAAATCTGCGCCGTGATCAGCACGAGGGTGAACGACCCGCCGTGCGCCAGCACGCCCAGCAGCACGCCGGCGCGCGTGCCCGTCGCGCACAAGGCGTAGCGCACCACCCCGAGCGCGAGCCCGCCTGCGATGATCCATTTCAGGCGCCAGCGCACCAGCAGCACGCCCAGCGACGCCATCGCGATGATCTCCGTGATCTGGCCGAGTGTCATCCACGCCGTGGTGTGCCCGAGCCCCAGGTCACGGAGCTGCGGCGGAGTATAGGGATAGAAGCCCGCGAGCGGGATCGTGAACAGCGTCGTCGTGAGGAAAACCACGCGGTGGTCGCGGTGGCGCAGCAGCGCGAGCGCGTCGAGCCCGAGCCGCTGGGTCCAGGTGAGCCCCGCGGCGGCCTTGGGCACCTCCAGTGGGGGCAGCCAAAACGTCATGCCACAGACGAGCAGCCACATCACGGCTCCGCCGTAGCCGGCGAGGGTGGACTGATCCGCGCCGAACGCGCTCACGAGCAGGCAGCCGATCATCCAGCCGATCGTGGCCATGGCCCGGATGGGGCCGAATTCCTTCTTCGCGTCCGCCAGCCGCGCGAAGATCACGGTCGAGCCGAGGCTCCAGGCCGGCGCCGAGCACAGCGCGTGCAGCTGGATCGCCGCGAGCACGAGCCATGGCCCCGCGCCGAGGCGGATGGCCGTGCTGGCGAGGGCCATCGCGACGGCCGTCGCCAGCGCGAGCCCGCGCAGCACCTTCACCGGCGAGGCGTGGCGGTCCGCCATTGCGCCGAAAAGCAGCGGCGACACAAACGCCGCCAGCCCCGACGTCGCGAAGGCCCACGGCCGCAGGTGCGCGAGCCCATGCGCCTCGAGCACCGAGGTGAGCGGCACGAACCACATGGACAGCGCCGCGCCCTGCAGGAAGAAGAGCCCGATGAGTTCGGCGTATTCGGCGCGGCGCAGCGTGGTCAGCACGCGCGGAGCACACACGCGGCCCGCGCGAATTCAAGTCTCGCGCCGCAGCGTGGGGCCGCCGACCCAGGCCGCCTTCACCATGATCGTGCGCGGCTCGGCCGGGAGGCCGCGCTCCCCGCGCTGGAGCTGGGCGATGAGCGTCTCGGCGGCCACGGCTCCCTGCAGCTCCATCCGCAGGTCGAGCCCCGCGCAGGGGCGGGTGCGGGCGTTCCAGTTGAGGCTGAAGAAATCCGTGCGCGCCCTGTGCGGCAGCCAGCCCACGGCCGCGTCGAGATGCCCGACGACGAGATCGGGACGGTGCGCGCGATGCCAGCGGCGGAACTCCGCCTCGGCCAGCCGGGGCCGGATAAGCGGCGGCACCTGCCCGATCGCCCGCGAGGCGCGCTGGAAGGCCGTGAAGGCGGCCGACCATTTGTGCCCGATGCGCTCGTCCTTGAACTGCTCGAGGAAAAGCCCGATGCGCTCGTAGCCGGCCGCCTGCAGCCGCGCGAGCGCGCCGGAGAGGGCGAGGTAGTGATCGAGGCAGACCGTGTGCAGGAGCGGCTCGCGCTGGCCGTAGTCGATGCCGATGGCGGAGAAGCCGGCCCACGGGAAATCCGCGAGCGCGCCCGTCGGCTCCGTGTAGATGAAGATCACGCCGTGCGTGCCCCGGGCGCGCAGCATCCGGGCATAGCCGGCGGCGTCGAGCCCGTCGCGCGACACGCTGAAGTCGGCGAGATGGAATCCCAGCGCCCGCGCCCGCTCGCGCGCGCCGGCGATGATGCGGCGATGCGCCGGCAGCAGGCGCGGCTGGCCGGGCGAGGGCACGTGGATCAGCGCGAGGTTGCCGAGGAAGCGCTGCGCGCGCGCGCCGCGCACGTGGGACATGAGCTGGCCGACGAGCGCGTTGCGGTCGTAGCCCTGCCGCCGGGCGGCGGCGAGGATGGCTGCCCGCGTCTCGCCATGCACCGCCTTGTGGCCGCCGAGCGCCCGCGAGGCGGTGGCGACCGACACCCCGCAGGCGCGGGCGATCTGACGGAGCGAAACGGCGGGCATGGGAAAATGTAACGCTTGCACAAAACCGGGCATGACTCAACCCCGCGCTCCCGCACACTCGCCGCCGCAGACCCTGCCCGGAGCCATGCCGGGCGCGACAATCCACCCAGGCAACCCATGAAACCCTCTCACCGTCCCCTCCTTCCCGGCCTGTTCCTGGCCGCGCTGGCGCTGCCCGCCGCCCGCGCCCAGACGGCACCGGCCCGGCCGGCCGCCACGCCCGCCGCCGAGGAGCTCATCGTGCTCTCGCCCTTCACCGTGACGAACGATGACAAGGGCTACCAGGCCTCCAACACGCTTTCCGGCACGCGCCTCAACTCCAAGCTCGAGGATCTCGGCTCCTCGATCACCGTGATCACGAAGCAGCAGATGCAGGACATGGCGCTGCTCGATATCAACGACGTCTTCCGCTACGAGGCGAGCACCGAGGGCACGGACAACTTCACCACGTTCAACCGCAACCGCTCCGGCGGCGTGAACGACCAGGTGCAGTCCGATCCGCAGCTCTCGAACCGCATCCGCGGCATGACGCGCGCCGGGCAGAGCGCCGGCGGCGCCAACACCGCATGGGGCAGCTTCACGAGCAACAGCAACATCCCCTTCGACCCCTACAACATCGCGGCGGTCGAGGTCTCGCGCGGCCCCAACTCCAACCTCTTCGGCCTCGGCTCCGCCTCCGGCACCGTCAGCGTCGTGCCGTCGCAGGCGCACCTCACCAGGCGCTCGTATGGCGCCGACCTGCGCTACGACAGCTACGGCGGGCACCGCGAGAGCATGAACTTCAACACGCCGCTGCTGCCCGGGAAGCTCGCCTTGCGCGTCGCCGCGGTGCAGGAGGCGAAGGGCTTCATCCGCAAGCCGTCGGCCGAGCACATCCACCGCGAGTTCGCCACGATTCTGGCCCAGCCGTTCAAGAACACGACCATCCGCGCCTCGGCCGAGCGCTACGTGAACGACAACCGCCGCCCCAACACGATCACGCCGCGCGACACCACCACCGAGTGGAAGGCCGGCGGCAGCCCCACGTGGGATCCCACCACGCAGACCGTCACCTTCGCGGACGGCCGCAAGGCCGGCCCGTTCACTTCCGACACCGCGCCCGCCATCACGATCGCGCCCGGCGTCACCACCGCGCCCTCCGCGCTGCCGCTCGGCCTCATCGGCGGCTACAACGGCTTCTACGCGCACCCGACCGTCTACGTGGACGGCGGCAGAATCGCGGACTACACCGTGATGCGCTCGAACAACGCGATCGCCACCGGCAACCCCTCCAATCCCTTCACCACGGCCAACGGCCCCCTGCGCTACCTGCAGAGCGCGACGCAGGTCATGCGCAATTTCTCGCTCCTCGGGCCCACGTCGATGCCGCTCTACATCGTCAACGGCACGACCGACAAGTCGGTCTACGACTGGACCAGCTACAACATCGTCGCCCCGAACCACGCCCGGGACCGCGCCAAGACCTACAGCGCCGAGATCGAGCAGATCGTCGTCAACAACCCCACGCACCTGCTCGCGGCCAAGGTCGGCGCGTTCCAGCAGAAATACTCCCGCTTCAACGCCAACTTCATCGATAACCTCGAGACCGTGATTTACGTCGACGTGAACGAGAAGCGCCTCGACGGCACGCCGAACCCCTACTTCAAGCGCCCCTACGTCGAGGCCACGTCGCCGAGCGACACGTTCCGCACGGTCAACTCGAGCATCTACTCCGCCGACCTCGCCTATCAGGTCACGCCGTCGCGGGAGCTGCCCAAGTGGCTCTCTTGGATCGGGCGGCAGCGCTTCGGCGGCCACGCGGAGCAGAACCTGACCGACACCGTGAACACGACCTACGTCCAGCGCGTCACGTCCAACAACGTCTTCATCGACCAGACTAACCGCGTGGGCAGCCAGAACCCCGCGCAGCGCTTCTACCTCGGCGATGCCAACGGCCAGAACGTGGACTACGGCCCGGCCGCGGTCGACGACCTCAACGGCACCTACCCGCTCAGGTGGTTCAACAATCGCACCAACACCTGGGTCACCGAGCCCGTCACGATGGACCTCCTCGCGTCCAGCGGCTCGGGCGCGCGCCAGCGCAACGAGGTGCGCACGCTCAACTTCACCGCGCAAAGCTACTTCTTCAACGAGCGCCTCGTGCTCACGGCCGGCTTCCGCCGCGACCGCCAGCGCCAGCGCACCGGCGCGGGATCGTTCGTCAACGCGGCGACCGGCCTCTCCGATTTCTCCAACACGAATGTGTTCGGCCCCGCCGTGAACTTCCGCCCCTCCGCCGCGGGCAGCCCGCTGATCAACCTCCCCGGCTGGGCCGATCAGTCCGGCGACACCAAGACCTGGGGCGGCGTCGTGAAGATCACGCGCTGGCTCAACGTGCACTTCAACAAGTCCGACAGCTTCGCGCCCGATGTCGTGCGCCAGGCCGTTGACAGCACGGGCAACGTGCCCAACCCGCACGGCTACGCGACCGAGTGGGGCTTCAGCGTCGCCAGCCTCGACGGCAAGCTCAACGTGCGCGTGAACCACTACCAGACGAAGGAACTCCACTCGCGCGGCAGCGAGGTCGGCACGCTCGGCAACCGCTACCTCGACATGGAGGGCCGCCCCGACGCCTCGAACAACATCCAGCTCGGCTCATTCCGCTACTTCTGCCAGCAGATCGCGCTCGCGCGCTTCGCCACCGCCGGCAACCGGAACCCCTCGCAGACCGACCTCGACAATGCCGTCGCGAAGCTCATGGGCCTCGACATCGACATGTATAACCGCCTCGTCTACTCCGGCCCCAGCCAGCCGCAGACGGTCGGCACCACCGACGTCTCGTCGCAGGGCTTCGAAATCGAGGCGACTTACAACCCCACGCGCAACTGGCGCATGAAGTTCACCGGCTCGCAGACCCGCGCGCGCGACGACCAGGTTTCGCCCGACATCTACAACTGGTGGCTCAAGCGCGTGCCGATCTGGGAAAACACGCGCGCCGACTCCGTCCCCGGCAACGGCGACGGCAAGGGCCCCAACTGGTGGAACAACATCCCCGCCGGCCAGCGCAACGACACGCCGCAGACCCGCTGGCTCAACGAGCAGTGGGCCGCCTATTGGGCCGCCTCCACCAACGCCGGCCGCCCGCGCACCCAGATCCGCGAGTTCCGCTTCGCCGCGATCTCGAACTACGACTTCACCGAGGGCAGGCTGAAGAACTTCAGCGTCGGCGGCGCGCTGCGCTGGGAGAGCAAGGCCTCGATTGGCTTCCTCGCCGCCGCGCCGGAGACGAGCGGCGTCTACCAAGGCGCGGTGCTCTTCCTCGACACCAACAAGCCCGTTTGGGACAAGGCCCGCGCCTACGTTGATCTTTCCGCCGGCTATCGCTTCCGGCTTTTCAGCGACAAGGTGCGCGGCCGCTTGCAGCTCAACGCCCAAAATGTCTTCGAGAACGGCCACCTCCAGACGATCGGCGTAAATCCTGATGGCAAAGGCTACGCCTTCCGCATCATCGATCCGCGGAAGTTCATCCTGAGCACGTCATTCGATCTGTAAGGATGGCGGACTGAACCCCGGCCAGGATTTTCCACCGATTCTGGCCGCCTTTTTTTCCGCTCCGCCGCCCTGTGACGGAGCCTAACCCACCGATATCCCCACCATGAAACCTCACTCTTCACGCTCTCGGCTTGGTTCGCTGGTCCTCGTTTTTGTCGCGCTTCTGTCGTCTTCGGTGCGCTTGGTGGCGCAAGCCGCCCCGGCCGCGGGCCCGGCGCGCGGCGCCGCCGCGGCGAAGGACGACGAGCTCATCGTGCTCTCGCCCTTCACCGTGGTGAACGACGACAAGGGCTACCAGGCCCTCAACACCCTGGCCGGCACGCGCATCAACTCGAAGCTCGAGGACCTCGGCGCGTCGATCTCCGTCGTCACGATGCAGCAGATGCAGGACCTCGCGGTCGTCGATCTGAACGATGTGTTCCGCTACGAGGCCAGCACGGAGGGCACCGACAACTTCACGCAATTCACCCCGAACCGCAACGGCGGCGTGGGCGACAACGTTTCCCAGGACCCGGCGCGCGCCAACCGCATCCGCGGCGTGGGCTCGGCCGGCACGAGTGGCAGCGGCGTGAACCTCGCCTTCGGCAACAACGCGATCAACTCCAAGATTCCCGTCGATCTCTACAACATCGACGCGCTGGAGATTTCGCGCGGGCCCAACTCCAACCTCTTCGGCCTCGGCGCGAGCGCCGGCACCATCAACCTCGTGCCCTCGCTCGCCAACCTGAGCCGCGAGACCTCGGCGGTCTCGCTGCGCCTCGACGACTGGGGCGGCCACCGCGAGAGCCTCAACCTCAACCGCCCGATCGTGAAGGGGAAGCTCGCGCTCCGCCTCGCGCTGGTGCACGACGACAGGGGCTTCACGCGCAAGCCCTCCGACGAGAAGATCAACCGCTTCTACGCCGCCGTCACCGCGCAGCCCTTCAAGAACACGACGATCCGCGGGATGTTCGAGCGCTACGACAACCGCTACTCCCGCCCCAACTCCCTCATGCCGCGCGACACCGCGCAGGAGTGGCGCGCGAGCGGCGGCCCCACGTGGGACCCGACCACCCAGCTCGTGACGATGCCCAACGGCCAGAAGCTCTCGCTCACGGCCGCGCAGAACGCCGGCGCCGGCCTCATCAGCGCCACGCAGATCTTCGGCCGCCCGATCGCGATCATCGACAACGGCGCCGTGCAGCAGCTCACCGTCGCGCGCACCGCCAACCCGATCACGACCGGCACGCCCTCGCCCTACACCAACAACAGCGCGATCAGCTACGTCGAGACGGCGACCTACCTGATGCGCAACAAGGCCAATCTCTTCCCGCTCTTCTTCCAGCCCGCCGTGAAGGACCGCGCGATCTACGACTGGAAGAAATACTCCTACACCGCGCCCAACTGGGGCCATGACGATGCCAAGACCTTCTCCGCCGAGCTGGAGCAGACCTTCGTGCGCAACGAGCTCCATCACGTCGCCGCGCGCGTCGGCTGGTTCCGGCAGGAGTTCCTGCGCGACTCGCACTTCGGCATCGATGTGACCGACACCGTGGTTTACGTCGACGTGAACGAGAAGCTCCTCGACGGCCGCGCGAACCCTTACTTCAAGCGGCCCTACGTCCAGTCGATTGGCTCGACTTACACGCGCGTGCCCGAGACCAGCGACGTGCAGTCCGCCGATCTCGCCTACCAGTTCACGCCGCCGAAGTCGCTCCCGCGCTGGCTCTCGTGGATCGGCCAGCAGCGCGTCGCGGCGCACGGCGAGACGGTGCGCAATGACACCGTCAACTATCGCAGCACGCCCAACTTTTCCGACGATCACGCCTGGACCAACCGCGCCAACCGCAGCGGCGCCGCGCAGATCGTGCAGCGCTACTACGTGGGCGACGCCACCGGCCAGAACTTCGACTACGGCACGCCCGCCATCCAGTCGATCAACGGCCGGCAGAACCTCTATTGGTTCAACAACCTCACCGGCCAGTGGGTCAACGAGCCCGTGCAGGTCGATCCGCTCGCCCTCGTCAACACCACCGCCAACCGCAGCGAGATTCGCACGCTCAGCGCCGCCGCGCAGGGCTTCTTCTTCAACAACCGCCTCGTCGCCACCTACGGCTGGCGCCGCGATCGCCGCCGCGAGCGCACCACGCAGGGCGTCGCCGTCGATCCCGCGACCGGCCTCGTGAGCTACGATGCGCTGAACGTTTGGAACCGCTGGACCGACGATCAGGGCGACGTGGTCCGCGACGCCCAGCGCGGCGACACCAAGACGTGGGGCGCGGTCGTGAAGCCGCTCAGCTGGCTCAACCTGCACTACAACCAGTCGGATTCCTTCTTCCCGCAGGTCATCCGCCAGCAGCTCGACCTGAAGGGCAACATCCCGAACCCCCGCGGCGAGGGCAAGGACTACGGCGTCACGTTCACGCTCCTCGACAACAAGCTCAGCGTGCGCCTCAACCGCTTCAACGTGACCGAATATGATTCGCGCGGCAGCGAGGTGGGCACCATCGGCAACCGCACCTTCCGCCTCGAGGGCCGCATGGAGGCCAACGGCCAGCGCGACGCCGAGTCGCTCTATCCGTTCGCCGAGAATGTCGTCCGCCTCCGTCTTGCCAACCAAGGCATCGCCAACCCGACGCAGGCGCAGCTCCGGCCCGCCATCGCGAAGTTCATGGGCCAGACCGAGGATTGGCTGAACATCTTCCTCGATTCCGGCCTCGCGCAGCCGCAGACCGTGGGCACGACCGACGTCACCTCGCAGGGCTACGAGCTCGAGGTGATCTACAACCCCACGCGCAACTGGCGCATCAAGTTCACCGGCGCGCAGGCGGAGGCGTTCGATCGCGCGATCTCCCCCGAGATCTTCAACTACTGGCAAAGCCGCCTGCCGCTGTGGACGACCATCCGCGGCGACCGTGTGCCCGGCTCGGGCGACGGCCAGGGCGCGTTGTGGTGGAGCACCGTCGCGTCCAACAACACGACGCCCGAGGCGAGCTATCTCAACGGCCTGATTTCGCCCTATCTCGTCGGCGTCGCCAACGTCGGCAAGCCGCGGACCCAGGTCCGCAAATACCGTTGGGCGGCGGTCAGCAGCTACGATTTCACCGAGGGTGCGCTCAAGAACTGGACCTTTGGCGGCGCGCTCCGCTGGGAGGACAAGGCGAGCATCGGCTTCGGCGGCAAGGCGCCGGCGACGAGCGGCAACTTTGCCGGCGCGATCCTCGAGCTCGATCAGAACAAGCCCTTCTACGACCGCGCCCGCTACTATGCCGATCTCTCCGCCGGCTACCGCTTCAAGATGTGGGGCGACAAGATCCGCACGCGCGTCCAGCTGAACATCAAGGACGCGTTTGAGAGCGGCCGCCTGCAGAAGGTGGGCGTGAATCCCGACGGCAGCACCTACGCCTACCGCATCATCAACCCGCGCCAATTCATCCTGAGCGCGAGCTTTGATCTCTGAGGGCCTTCGGGTGGCGGTGGGCGGTCGCCCGCCGCTGCCCGGCGTGGCGCGGACCCGCGGGCAACGGGTCGAGAAAAATCACTTCCGCCTCGTAGCCTACCACCGCGGCGCTCCGCGCGATGGCGGGCGGGAGACGGGACGCGAGTTCATCCGTTCGATGGATGGCGGGCCGTGAAGCGTCCCGGTGCATCACCACGCCTGCGCAGCGTCGCTGCAGTCGATTTCGCGAGGAAGGGTGCGGCGAATCCCCTTGTTCGACGGTCTTGCCGATGAGTCCGGGACGCGTGCAAGCTCGCCGCGTGATTCGCCTCCTCACCGCCGAGCTTTTTTCCCTCGAGCTGCGCACGCGCATCCCCTTCCGCTACGGGATTGCGACCATGACCGACGTGCCGCAGCTGGTCATGCGGCTCACCTTTGAAATCGACGGGCGGGCCACCCAAGGCCTCGCCGCCGATCTGCTGCCACCGAAATGGTTCACGAAGGATCCCGCCCGCGGGTTGGCGGACGAAATCGAGGAGATGCGGCGGGTCATCCGTGCGGCGGTGCGCCACGCGCAGGGGGTGAGGGCTGCAACCGCCTTCGATTTTTGGCGTGAGCTCCATGCCGCCCAGCAGGCCTGGGCCGCCAGCGAGAAGCTTCCGCCGCTGCTGGCCCATTTCGGCACGTCGTTGGTCGAGCGCGCGATGATCCATGCCGTCTGCCGGGCGCGCGGTGCATCGCTGTTCGCCGCCGTCCGGGACGGCCTTCTTGGGCTGGATCCCGCGACGGTGCATCCGGAGCTCGAGCGCAGGGCGTTTTCCCTGCTGCCGCCCGCCGACGCCGTGATCGCGCGCCATACCGTCGGCCTGGCTGATCCAATCACGGCGGCCGATTTGGCGGCGGGCGAACGGGTGAATGACGGGTTGCCCCAGACCCTGGAGGAATGTGCGCGCAGCTACGGCCTGCGGCATTTCAAAATCAAGATCGAGGGCCGCCTTGAGAGGGATCTGGAGCGGTTGCTGCGGATTGCGGCGGTGCTGGCGGCTGAGTGCGGCGCCGGCTTTGCGTTTTCGTTGGATGGCAACGAGGGCTTCCGTGATGTGGCGTCGTTCGCAGACTATTTTGAGCGACTCAAGGCCGCGCCCGGGTTGGTGAAGTTCTGGCCGGGCCTGCTCTACATCGAGCAACCGTGGCATCGCAGCGTCGCGCTTTCCCCCGAGATCGGCGCGCTGGCCTCGGCTTGGCCGGCTCGCCCGCCCATCATCATCGACGAAAGCGATGCCGAGATTGGCAGCCTGAAGGCCGCGCTGGCGCTGGGTTATGCCGGCACGAGCCACAAGAACTGCAAGGGCTTCTTCAAGAGCCTGCTCAACACGGCGCTCCTGGCGCGTCACCGTGAACTAGGGGGGGGCACGACCATCCTGAGCGGCGAGGATCTGGCGAATGTGGGCCCGATTTCGTTGACCCAGGATTTGGCGGCGCAGGCCGTTCTCGGGGTGACGAGCGTCGAGCGCAACGGGCACCACTACTTTGCGGGGCTCGCGCAATTCCCGGCCGCGTGGCAGCGCCATGCGCTCGCGCGGCACGCCGACCTCTACGAGCCAGCCGAGCCCGGCGGTTGGCCGCGGCTGACGATCCGGGGAGGCGAGATTTCCCTGCGGAGCACCAATGGCGCGCCCTTCGGCGTGCCGGGGGACATGGATTTGGCCGGGTTGGAGGGCGTGGCGCTGTAGGCTTCGGGCGGGGCGCGAAAAAAAGCCACGCGAGCCGGAGCTCGCGTGGCAGTAGGAGTCAAAGGAGCGGGCGCGATGAGCGTCCGCTGCGCGACAAGATCAGGGGGTCGTGGACGCGGCGGGGCGCGTCGGCGCGGCGTGCGTGACGGTGGCGCCGGTGATCGGGGCCTGGGTGTGCAGCTCGTTGAGGCGGTTCTCGATTTCCTTCATGCGGGAGACGAGTTGCTCCTCGATTTTCTTCCGGTCGCTGCTGTTCACGATGCTCAAGCTGGCGGCGTCGCGCACGACATTGGCCGGGAGGGTCAGGAGGCGGGTGATAAGCCCCTGGTCCTTGAAGGAGCTGAGGTAGAGCGCGGTGATTTCATGGGAGAGCTTCATCGCATCCTGCGCGGCTGCCTGCGTGCGCTGGAGGTTGTTGTTCAGCTGCTGGTTCTTCGCGAGCTCGGCGGTGAGCACATTGCCCACTTGGTCCGAGATACGGTTGCTGTAGGAGACGATGGCCTCGCGGGTGAGGTTCTGGTCCTTGGACATTTCGCTCAGGATGGGCTGGATGCGCTCGGCCAGGCGCCCGGAGACGCGATCAACCTGCTCGTTCTGCTGTTTTTCCGCTTCCTCGGCGGATTTCGGGAGCGGGTTGTAGGGCTGCACCTTCTTGGCGATGGCCTCGGCGAGGGCGTCCATGCGCTCCGTGTTGAGCTTCTGGACTTCCTCATCGGTGCGGAACATGTCGGCCTCGCGCTTGGCGATGGCGTCGCGCAGCAGCTTGTTGGTGGACTCGATCTGCTTGCGGTTTTCCTCGGACGCAGCGCGGAGCGCATCGTTGGAATCGCGCAGCGGGGCGATCTCCGCCTGCTGCTTGGCGGCCATCTCGGCGACCGTCTGCTGGTGCAGCCAGAAGGCACCGGCGATGACGAGCAACGCGGTGAGAATCACGGCAGGAATCTGCTCTTTGAATTTCGTGAGCATGGGATGATGGATTGTCGTTTGTGTGTTGTGTGAGGAAGCCTAGCGGAAATTGGCGGCGAGACGCAGGGAGCGGGCGGACGCGGCGTTTGCAGTTGTTTTCCGAAACCCGCCGCGCACGGTGACGGCATGAGCCTCAACCGGTGTGAGCAGCGGGTGTTCGATTATTTGCAACGGCATCAGGACGAGAGACACTACTGGCAGGGAAAGTTTCAGCAGATCGTGCGCGACGCTGGAGATGAGCGACTTGCGGTGGATTTTGTCGAGCCCCAACTGTGGAAATACTACGTCGAGCGCAGCTCCGTGGTGAAATCGTTCCGCGATGCGGCGACAGTTGAGGGGCTGGCGCGCACGAGCATGAAGAACCTCGCTGAGCTGCTGGTGCGGCTATGGACCGAGCCGAAATCGAAGCTGAAAGTGGGGCCCAAAGCGGAGGAAAGGCTGTGAACAACAATCTTTGCACCTCGCTGGAACTTTTGCGCACTCTGTGTTTCGTAGTGCGCACAGTTGAATTTTCTCATCCGCCTAGCGGTTGAGAATGGGGTAAGTAAGAAAGCAATGGGCGGACCGCTTAGGGGTAGGCGGTCCGCCCTCTTTTTTCCGGGATTCGGAGGATTCCCCGTAGGTCGTGGTCAGTTAGCCGGCGCAACGGCCGGCTTGGCGGCCTTGGCTTCGTGAAAGTCCTGCGGTGTGAAAGTCGGGGTTACATATCCCGCGCGAATGGTGAAGTCGCCAAAGCGCTCGCCATCGCGGCGCTCGGTGGCGTAGCGGCGGATAATGGGGCCGAGGAGGGCGACGATTTCGGTTTCGGGGACGTTGGCCTTGAAGAGGGTGTTGAGGCGTGAGCCGTTGAATGCGGCGCCGAGGTAGATGTTGTATTTGCCGGGAGACTTTCCGACGAAACCGATTTCGGCGAGGAAGGGGCGGCCGCAGCCGTTGGGGCAGCCGGTGATGCGGAGCGTGACCTCGTCGTGACGCAGGCCGGCGGCCTCGAACTCGGCCTCGAGCAAGGCGACGAGGTCGGGCAGGTAGCGTTCGCTCTCGGCCAGCGCGAGCCCGCACGTCGGCAGGGCGACGCATGACATGGCGTTGAGCTTCAGGCCGGAGGCATCGTTGGCTGTGTCGAGCTTGTGCTTGCGCAGAAGCGATTCGATCCGCGGCCGATCCTCCGGCGCGATGTTGGCGATGATCAGGTTTTGATTCGCGGTGAGGCGAAAATCCCCCTTGTGCGCGAGCGCGATTTCGCGAAGCGCGGTCTTGAGCTTGTAGTCCGCGTCGTCGCGGATGCGACCGCTCATGATGAACAGGGTGAAGTGCGAGCGCCCGTCATGGCTCTCGACCCACCCATAGCGATCGCCGGTGTGGGTAAACTCGAAGGCGCGCGGCGCGCCAAGCCGGTAGCCGAGCCGCGCCTCGACCTCGCTGCGGAACCACGGGAGCCCACGGTCCTCGATGGTGTATTTGAGGCGGGCGTGCTTGCGATCGACGCGATCGCCGTAGTCGCGCTGGACCATGAGGACCTTCTCGGCGACCTCGAGGGCCTGCTTCACCGTGCAGAAGCCCATCACATCGGCGACGCGCGGAAAGGTCTCAATCTGGTTGTGCGACATGCCGAGGCCGCCGCCCACGGTGACATTGAAGCCGATCAGTTCGCCGGCCGGGTTTGTGATGGCGATGAAGCCGAGGTCGTTGCCGTAGATGTCGACATCGTTGGACGGCGGCACGGCGACGACGATTTTGAATTTTCGGGGCAGGTAGGTGTTGCCGTAGATGGGCTCGGCCTCGGGCTCCCCGCCGGCGACGAGATCGTCGCCGACCCAAAGCTCATGGTAGGCGCGCGAGCGCGGCAGGAGGTGCGTGCTGATGTCGCGGGCGACCTTGTAGACCTCGCTGTGCAACTCGGAGCGCTCCGGGTTGGGGTTGCACATCACGTTGCGGTTCACGTCGCCGCAGGCGGCGATGGTGTCGAGCAGCGCCTTGTTGACCGAGTTGATCGTGCGCCAGAGGTTGCCCTTGAGCACACCGTGGAACTGGAATGTCTGGCGGGTCGTGAGCTTGAGGGTGCCGTTGGCGCACTCGTCCGCGAGGCGGTCGAGCGCGAGCCACTGCGCCGTTGTGCAGACGCCTCCCGGGAGGCGCAGGCGCGCCATGAAGCAGAAGGCTTTTTCCTGGCCAGCCTTGCGGCGTTCGTTGCGAAGATCCCGGTCGTCCTGCGCGTAGATGCCGTGGAACTTGGTGAGCTGTGAGCTCTCTTCCGTGATCCCGCCCGTCGAGTGGTCGGCGAGATCGCGGAGGATGTGTCCGCGGAGGAAACAGCTCTCGGCCTTCAGCTTCTCGTTCTTGTGCAATGGCGGTTGTGCGGGCGTGGCGGTTGCGGGCGTGGAACTCATGCGGATGTTTGGGCGGGAATCGTGGAAAGAAATGCGCGGAGCGCAACGGCGAGCGTCTCGCGTGCGAGCGGGTGTGTGCCGACCAGGGAGGTGATGTGGCAGGAGGCCGGCGACTCGCCGCAGATGCGGGCGATGTCACCGGCCGGACCGGCGTGGCGGCCCGGTGAAAGAAACAGCGGCATGACGATGACCTCGCGGTTGGCCAGGCCAGGGGTGCCCAGCACGCCAGCGAGCAGGGGAGGGTGGGCGCCCTCCATCGAGGCGGCGGTGAGTGCCGCGATTTCGAGGCCGAGCTGTGCGCGGGCTTCGCCAGCGAGGCGGTCGCGCAGGGCGGCCGACGTTGCCGAAGGGCCCCCATGGTCGACGAGCACGACGGGCGGGTGGCGGAGTTTCCGCGCGACGATCGATTCCCGAACGCGCGCTGCGACGATGGCGGGAATCGCGCCGGTCTCAGCCAGGCCGGGGGCGAAGGCGAAGTCGAAGCCGCCCAGTTCCAGCTGGAGCTTTTCCATGTCGCGGCGCAGCGCCGATCCAATCGCGCCTTGGGGGCTGATGAAGAAAGGCACGAAGATGAAGTCGCGCTGCCCCAGCGCGTGCATGCTGCGGACAAAGTTCCCCAGCACCCATGCCGGCGTGCCGCCAATCTCGGCGGGGGCTATTCGGTCGCTGTGCTGCCACGACACGGCATGCACGATCGTGCCAGCGCCCTCGGTAAGGGCGTCCGCAACGGCACGAAGGTTGCGATGTGCCGCTGGCTCGAGCGAGCCATTGTCGATGAGCGCGACGATCATGCGGGCAGGCTTTCCGTCTGCGCGACGAACCATGCAAGTTCGTGGGCGAGGCCGGCGACCTCGCCGATTACGACGATGGACGGCGCGCCGAAGCCGGCCTGCTCCGACTCCAACGCGATGCGGCCGACGGTCGACACAAGCTGGCGGTGACCGGCGGTCGTCGCCGATTGAATCACGGCGGCCGGCGTCTCGGATGCCAGCCCGCCAGCCTGGAGGCGGCGCGTGATGGTCTCGAGATTCTTCATGCCCATGTAGACGCAAAGCGTCGCGCCGAGACGGCCATAGTCCTCCCAACGAATCGCGGTCTCGGGTTTGCTGGGGTCTTCGTGCCCGGTCAGCAAAACCACCGCCGAACTATGCGCGCGGTGCGTGAGCGGAATGCCGGCAAACGCCGCTGCCGCAAGCGCCGACGTGACACCCGGGATGATCTCAAAACGAATTCCGGCGGAAACCAAGGCCTGCGCCTCCTCGCCCCCGCGGCCAAAGATGAACGGGTCGCCCCCCTTGAGCCGCACCACGCTTTTTCCTTCGCGCGCGAGGCGAATCAGCGTCCCCTCGATGTCACGCTGGGGGCAGCAAAATCCGCCGCCCTTTTTTCCGACAAAATACAGTTCCGCATTCGGCCTGGCGCAGGCGACGATTTCCGGTGAAACGAGGTGATCATGCACGATGGCGTCAGCGGCTTGGATGAGCCGCAGCGCCTTGACGGTCAGCAGCTGGGCGTCGCCGGGGCCGGCTCCAACGAGATAAACCGTGCCGGCCGAGATAGAGGGTTGAATGTCCGCGTCCATACCGGCGATTCAACAAAGTGCACGCCACGAAGCTGTGGGGATCAAGGTTTTATGGCTGTGCAGTTCGGTTAACATGACTTCTTTAGTAAATATGACGTGTTTTGAGCTTTACGGTTTGGCCAAGGTTGGCAAGCAGTCTCGTTGTCATGACAGCAATATCTTCCGCTTCGCTTGCCGCTTGGAATAGCCAGCTTCGTTCGGCTGCGCCGCTCGAGATTGTCCGCTGGGCCATTGCGCAGTCGGGCGGAAGCGCGATCGTCTCGACCAACTTTCGGCCCTACGAGGCTGCCATCCTGCATCTTGCGGTGCAGGTGCGGCCCGACATTCCGGTGCTCTGGGTCGACCACGGCTACAACCGCCCCGCGACCTACCTGCATGCGGAGGCGTTGCGCGCTCGGCTCAACCTGAACCTGAAGCCTTACCTCCCGCGGATAACCGCCGCCCATCGCGACGCGGTCCGCGGCCCGATTCCGACCACTGAGCAGGAGGAGCAGCTCAAGGAATTCAGCGCGACGATGAAGCTGGAGCCTTTTCAGCGTGGCATGAGGGAGCTCGCCCCCAAGGTCTGGATTACTGCGCTCCGCCAGGTGCAGAACCCAAATCGCGCCGGCCTCGACATTGTATCGCTCGACCAGAATTTTGGCGCGCTCAAGGTCAGCCCGCTTTTCTACTGCACCGACGCCGACCTCGACGCCTACCTGGCGCAACACCAGCTCCCAAACGAGTGGGACTATTTTGATCCGGCCAAGGCGGATGAGAAACGGGAGTGCGGATTGCACGCCGCATGGGGCAAGAAAGCCGTCGGCGCCTGATCACCCGCCAAGCACCACAGATCTGACCGCGTCATGACCAGCTACCATCTTGACCACCTGCAGCACCTCGAGACCGAGGCCATTCACATCATGCGCGAGGTTGCCGGCGAATTCGAGCGGCCCGCGCTGCTCTTCTCCGGCGGCAAGGATTCCATCTGTCTCTTGCGCCTCGCGGAAAAGGCCTTCCGGCCTGCGGAGATTCCGATGCCGTTCCTCAACGTCGACACGGGCCACCACTTCCCCGAGTTGAACGAGTTCCGCGACCGGCGCGCCGCCCAGCTCGGCGGCAAACTGATCGTGCGCAAGGTCGAGGAGGCGATCACCAGGGGCATCGCCGTGCCGGCGCCCGGTGAAATTTCCCGCAACAAGCTGCAGATTCCCACGCTGCTTGCGGCCATCGAGGAATTCCGGTTCGACTGCTGCATCGGTGGCGCGCGGCGCGACGAGGAGAAGGCCCGCGCCAAGGAGCGCTTCTTCAGCTTCCGTGACAGCTTCGGCCAGTGGGACCCGAAGAACCAGCGCCCCGAAATCTGGAATCTCTACAACGGCCGTCTCAACGCGGGGGAAAACATGCGCGTCTTCCCGCTCAGCAATTGGACGGAGATGGACGTATGGGAATACATCCAGCGCGAGAAGCTCGAGGTGCCGAACATCTACTTCAGCCATCGCCGCAAGGCCGTGCGTCGCGGCGGTCAGTGGCTGCCCGTGAGCGACATCCTGCCGCCAAAGCCCAACGAGGAAGTCCGCGAGCTCATCGTCCGCGTGCGCACCATCGGCGATATCATCAGCACCGGGCTCGTCGAGTCGCCCGCCGCCACCGTGAGCGACATCATCGCCGAGATCGCCGCCGCGCGCGTGACCGAGCGCGGCTCACGGGCCGACGACAAGGCCTCCGAAGCCGCGATGGAGGACCGCAAAAAGGCGGGATACTTCTAATATGTTTTCCGACGACGTCATGTCCTCACCCTCCGCCTCCCGCACGCCGCACGTGCCCGTCGACATCCTCCGCTTCAACACCTGCGGTTCCGTCGACGACGGCAAGTCCACGCTGATCGGCCGCCTCCTCTACGACTCGAAGTCGCTGATGGAGGATCAAATCGAGGCGCTGGAGCGCTCGGCCGACATCACCGGCGGCGGTCAAATCAACCTCGCCAACCTCACCGACGGGCTGCGCGCCGAGCGCGAGCAGGGCATCACGATCGATGTCGCCTACCGCTATTTTGCCACGCCGCGGCGGAAGTTCATCATCGCGGACACCCCGGGCCACGTTCAATACACGCGCAACATGGTCACGGGCGCCTCGACGGCGAACCTCTCCATCGTCCTGGTTGATGCCCGGGCCGGCGTAATCGAGCAGAGCCGGCGGCACACCGCCATCGCGTCGCTGCTGCGCATCCCGCACCTCGTTGTCGCCGTGAACAAGATGGACCTCGTCGGCTGGAGCGAGGAGCGTTTCCTCGAAATCCGCGCTCAGTTCGAGGAGTTTCTCCCGCGCCTCGACATCAAGGACGTGAAGTTCATCCCCTTGAGCGCGCTCAACGGCGACAACGTCGTCGATGCCTCGCCGCACACGCCGTGGTATTCCGGCCCGACGCTGCTCGGCCACCTCGAGACCGTCCACATCGCGAGCGACTGGAACCTCTCGGGCTTCCGCCTGCCCGTCCAATGGGTCAACCGGCCGAATCACCCCAAGGACGCCGCGCTGCACGACTTCCGCGGCTTCAGCGGCCAGATCGCCGGCGGCATCGTGAAGGTCGGCCAGAAGGTCCTTGCGCTGCCGGCTGGCATCGTGACGACCGTGAAACAGATTTGGACCTACGATGGTCCGGTGCCGGAGGCGTTTTGCCCGCAGTCGGTCACGCTCGTGCTCGAGCACGACATCGATATCAGCCGCGGCTCGATGCTCATCGGCGCCGAGCACCTGCCGGGCTCGGCCAGCGAGCTTCATGCCGAGGTCTGCTGGATGCACTCGCGGCCGCTGCTGGCGGGGAAAAAATATTACCTCAAGCACACGACCCACACCGTGCAGGCGGTCGTCACCGAGATCGTCAACAAGCTCAACATGTCCACGCTCGAAACCGATCCTGCGCCGGCCGAGCTCGCGGTTAACGACATCGGCGAGATTCGCCTGCGGACGGCGAAGCCCCTCGTGTTTGACGGCTACGGCACCAATCGCCTCACCGGGTCGTTCATCCTGATCGAGCAGGGCACCAACGCGACGGTCGCCGCCGGCATGCTCATGCCGCCGCGCGAAGTCGTGAAATCCGAGAACGGCGACTACGTGATATGAGCGGTGTCCGTGCCGAGACTCACCTGCGCAGCCTCCTGAAGGCGATCAGTTGGCGCTGCGTTGGCACGATGGACACGTTTTTCGTCAGCTTCTTCGTGCTGCGCCTGACCGGCGCGACCGAGACCAACCTCGAGACCGTGAAAGTCTCCGGCGGCATCGCCGGTGTCGAGGTCGTCACCAAAATCCTGCTCTACTACCTGCACGAGCGCGCGTGGGGCCGGATCAGCTTCGGTCGGCAGCCGCGTCCGCTGACCGTGGAGGAGAGCAACGCGGAAAACGTGCCGTGAGGATCTCCGTCAAGGTCGACTACGCGTGCCGCGTGATGACGGAGCTGGCGCGGCTGCACGGCACGGGCGAGCTTGCGCAGATCGAGCACCTTGCGCGGACCGAGGCGGTGCCGGCCAACTTCCTCGCGCAAATCCTCCTGAAGCTCCGCGATGCCGGCCTGATCGCGAGTCGCCGTGGCAACCATGGCGGCTACGCGCTTGCCCGGGCACCGGAGGAGATTTCGCTGCACGACATCCTGGTCGCCGTCGAGGGCCACTGCCTCCACCTCAGCGGCAACCACGAGGGCCGCAGCGGCCGCCGCCTCAAGCGTGTCTGGGACGAGATCAGCGCGGCCCTCGACGAGAAGACCAAGGCCTACACGCTCGATCAGTTCTGCACGAAGGTCCCGGGGGAGATGTATTACATCTGACGCCGGCCGTCCCGCGGCAGCGCCGGCTACCAACCCATGATGTAGCGCTCCCGCCTGAGATCGGCGCCGCCGCGCAGGGTGCCGGTGGCGGGATTCACGCCGACGGCGACGAGCCCGGTGTAGACGCCGTAGGGGCCCACCGCGCGCACGATGTGGCCGCGCGCCCGCAACTCGTCGAGCACCGCCGCAGGCACGCGGCTCTCGATGTCGATCTGGCCCGGTGAATTGGCGTGGTTGTCGAACGAGCTGTGCGGGTGGCTCGAGCTGATGCGCGGCGCCTCGATCGCGGCCTGGATATCCATGTCGAAGACGAGGACGTTCAGCAGCACGTTGAGCGCGGTCTGGTCCTGGTTGTCGCCGCCGGGCGAGCTCATCGCGAGGAACGGCTTGCCGTCCTTGCGCACGACCGTGGGCGTGAGCGTGGTGCGCGGGCGCTTGCCGCCGGCCAGCACGTTTGGGCTCGCGGGATCAAGGTCGAACGCCTGCATCCGGTTCGAGAGCGGCACGCCGGTGTCGCCCGCGATGAAGGCCCCGCCGAGCACCCAGCCCGAGCTGGGCGACGCGCTGAACAGGTTGCCCGCGGCATCGACGGCGTTGACGCACGTGGTGTCGCCGCCGCCGTCGGGATTTTTCTCGCCCTGCGGATGCGGCATGTAGCGCAACGCCGGCGCCTTCACGTCCGGATCGAACGCAAACGGATCGCCCGGCCGGTAGCCAAGGAACGCCTGCGGCCCGATCAACTTGCGGCGCTCGGCGGCGTATTCTTTTGAAAGTAGGCCCTTGAGCGGCACCTTCACGAACGCCGGGTCGCCGAAGAACGCGTTGCGATCGTCGTAGGCGAGCTTGAGCGCCTCGTGGACGGTGTGGATGTAGTCGGCCGAGTGCAGGCCCATCGCCTTGAGGTCGTAGCCCTCGAGCAGGTTCAGGATCATGAGCAGCACGGGGCCTTGGTTCCACGGGCCGGCCTTGTTGATCTCGTAGCCGTGGAAAGTCGTCGTCGCCGGCGCCTCGATCGCGCCGCGGAAATTCGCGAGGTCCTCCACCGTGAACACGCCGCCCTCGGCGCGGTCGGCCTCGACGATACGGCGCGCGATGTCGCCCTTGTAGAACGCATCGCGCCCCGCGCGGATGCCGGCGGCGCGATCTTTTTTCCGGGCGAACTCGGCTTTCTCCGCGGCCACGATCGCGCGCAGCGTGCGCGCGAGGTTGGGCTGGCGGAAAATCTCGCCGACCTCCGCCGTGCGGCCGCCGGGATAATACGTGTGCCCCCACTTGTAGGCCTCCGTCTGCCGGCGGTTGCTCGCCATGTTTTCCCGCAGGTAGGCATACATCGGGAAGCCATCGGCAAACTCGATGGCCGGCGCCATCACCTGCTCGAGCCGCATGGTGCCGAAGCGCTCGAGCGCGATCGCGAGCGAGTCCATGACGGCGGGCAGCGTGGCGGCGAGCGGGCCGTTGCTGTCGACCTTGCCCTTCTTCGCGAACAGCTCAGGGGTTGCCGCGCGCGGCGCCGGGCCCTGCCCGTTGATCACGTGGACCTGCCCGGTCTTCGCGTCGTGGATGATGATCGGGCACTCGCCGCCGAACCCGAAATGCGAGATCTCGACGACCGCCGCGGCGAAAACCGTCGCCACGCCCACGTCGATGGCGTTGCCGCCTTGCTCGAGGATGCGCGTGCCGGCCGCGACGGAGAGATGCCGCCCGGCGCCGACGATGCCGCGCATGCCGACAATCTCGGGACGCATCGTCTGCGCGCGCGGTGCCGGCCGCGATGCAGCGCCGAGAGGGGATGGCTGCTGCGCGAAAAGCGCCGAGGCGCCCAGCAGGGAAAGGAGCAGGTGAGGCGGTTTCATGGGGCGGCCACACGCAAGCGCCGCCGGCCACCACGGTCAACGGGCGAAGCGAGACGATCAGGCCCTCGCGACGGCGACGGCGCAGGCTTTGTAGCTCGGCTGGCGCGAGTGCGGGTCGAACGACGGGAACGTGAGGCGGTTCACCGTCTCGAAGTGCATCGGCAAAAAGACTTGGCCGCGCTGCACGGTGGCGGTGATGACCGTCGTCGCGATCGCGCGGCCGCGGCGGGAGCGCACCTCGGCCTGATCGCCGGCGGCGAGGCCGAGGCGCTCGGCGTCGTCGGGGTGGATTTCGAGCGTGAGCACGGAGGGCGCGAGCTTGCGGAGGACGGCGCTCTTGTCGGTGCGCGAGCCAGTGTGCCATTGCGCGGAGGAACCGCGGCCGGTGAGCAGAAGAAACGGAAACTCCGCATCCGGCGGCTCCGGCATCGGGCGCGGCGGATCAAAGAGAAACTTGGCGCGACCGTCGGCGTGGAAGAAGCGCCCGTCGGTGAACAGCCGGCGTTGGCGCCCGGTGGGGGAATCGCCGGCCGTCCTGCCTTCTGGTAACGGCCACTGAATCCCGCCGCGCTCCGCGATGTGATCGTAGTCGCGGATGCCGCTGAAATCGCACGGCTGGCCGCGGGAGATTTCCTTGAGCAACTGGAACGCCGCCTCGGGCGTGCGCCACGCGCGGAACATGTCGCCGCAGCCCCACGCCTCCGCCACGAGCTGGAAGATCGCGAAGTCGCTCAGCGCCTGGCCGGGCGCGCGCGCGACCTTGCGGATGACGCCGAGGCGGCGCTCGCTGTTGATCAGCACGCCTTCCTTCTCGCCCCAACCGGCGGCGGGCAGCACGAGGTCGGCGAGCTGCGCGGTGTCGGTCGTCGCATACATGTCCTGCACGACGAGGAAATCGAGCTTCGCCAGGATTTCCTTCGCGCGCGTCTGGTTGATCCACGAGTGCGCGGGGCTCGTCGCGATGACCCAGAGGCCGCGGATCTCGCCGCGGTCGATGGCGTCGAGGATTTGATCGTAGGCGTAGCCCTGGCGATCGGGGACGCGCGCGGGGTCGAGGCCGAGGATGCCGGCGACGCGCGCGCGGTGGGCGGGGTTCGTCGTATCGTGCCCGCCGAGGAGCGAGGTGGCGTTGCCAAACAGACGCGAGCCCATCGCATTGCACTGGCCGGTGATAGAGTTGGCGCCGGTGCCGGGGCGGCCGATGTTGCCCGTCATCAGCGCGAGGTTGATGATCGCCTGCGCGGTGCGCGTGGCCTCGTGGCTCTGGTTCACGCCCATCGTCCACCAAAACGAGACGCGCTCGCGCGTGGCGATGATGTCGGCGAGGCGGCGCAACACCGGGATGGCGACGCCGGTCTCGCGCGCGACGCGCGCCGGCGGGAAATCCGCGAGGAACGCGGCGAACGCCTCGAAGCCGCCCGTGTGCGCGTCGACGAACTCCTTCTTCACCGCGCCGCGATCGAGCAGCAGTCGCGCGAGGCCGTAGAGCAGCGTGAGGTCGCTCTTGGGCCGGAGCGCGAGGTGCAGCGTGGCAGCCTGCGCGGTCTCGGTGAGGCGCGGATCAATGACGACGATCTCGGGCTGGCGGCGGTTCATCATCACGCGCTGCCACATGATCGGGTGCGCGATGCAGGGATTGGCGCCGACGAAGATCAGCGCGTCGCTCTCCTCGAAATCGGCGTAGGTGAACGGCGGGGCGTCGAAGCCGAACGACTGCTTGTAGGCGACGTGCGAGGTGGCCATGCACTGGCGCGTGTTGGAGTCGCAGTGCAGGCCGCCCATGCCGAACTTGAAGAGCGCGCCGAGCAGCGCCATCTCCTCCATCGCGATCTGGCCGGTGCTGAGGAACGCGATCGAGTGCGGGCCGTGGTCGCGCTGGATGCGCTTGAAGTTTTCGGTGAACGCGGCGAGCGCGCGTTCCCACGAGGCGGGCGCGAGGTCGCCGGATTTGCCGGCGCGCAGCAAGGGCGTCGTCGCGCGGTCGGCCGCGGCGAGCGGCGTGAGCGCTTCCCAGCCTTTGGGGCAGGCCATGCCGAGATTGACCGGATGAGCGCGGTCCGGGCTGAGGTTGATGGCCTCGCCCGCGGCGTTGAGATGGATCTTGAGCGAGCAACCCGTGCTGCAGAAACCGCAGATCGAGGTCGTGGTCGCGGCGGGCTGGAGTCGCGCGGGCACGCGGCCGAGGCCGAAGTCGGCGGGGTGCAGCACCATGTCGGCCGTCATCGGGCCGGTGCGCGCGCGCAGGAGTTCCTCGAGCGGCGGGATCATGCCGTCGGGACGCCGGGCATCTTCGGGGCATCGACGGCGCGGAAGAACAGCGTGCGCTCGGCGAGCTCGCCCGCGAGCAGCGGGAGGAGCGCAAGCCAGAGGGGCGCGGCGACGAGCGCGACGACCGCGGCGAGCCCGCAAAGATCGCGGGCCACCGTGATGCCGTGGAGCGGGCCGCGCTGGAGGCGGGCGGAGACGCCGCCGTCGAATGTGGTGCGCGACTCGAGCGCGAGCTTGGCGATGAGCAGCACGGCGGCGGCGGGTGGCGCAAGGAAGGCGAGCGCGACGAGCAGGGCCGTGCCGAAAAAGCGCGGCAACGTCTGCGCCGCGCGCCAGAGGTGGCGGCGCGTGTCGATGTAGATCATGGCGGAGCAGAAGAGGCCGGCGACGCCGGTCGTTGCGGCTACGATGGGCAATGACCAATGACCAATGCCTAATGACCAATGAAGGAGAGGAATCGCGGCGGTGAGGGCGAACCACGGGCCGAAGATCATCGCCTCGCGCGAGAGCCAGCTCTTGCGCCAGCCGAGGAAGATGCGCCACGCGCGGCGCGGCTGGCCGAGGTGAAAGACGGAGGCGGCGAGGCCGAGCGCGCCGACGACGGCGGAGGCGAGGAAGAGGTGCTGTGGATTGAAGGTAGCAGCGAGCTTGCTCGCGATGGCTTGCGCCGAGGGCATCGCCCGCAAGCGGGCTCCGACAAGGAGCGGAATCGCCGCGCCGAGTTGCAGGCCGACGGCGGCGGGCAGCAGCGTCAGCATGATCGCGAGCGGCCAGTGCGCGGGTTGCGCACGGAACACCGCGTGATCGCCGGCGACGAGGTTTTCGGGGAGCTTGCGCTTCGAGACATAGCGGGTCGTCGGGCGCGTGTAGCTGGGCTCAGGGGCGGCGGGCAAAAAATCGTAGCCACGAGCGCCCGCGAGTGGACCTGCGGTCGGCTCGCTGGCGCTCGCCGCTACGGTGACAATCTTGATCGCGTGCGTGGGGCAGGCCTGCGCGCAGGCGGGGGCTTCGCCGGCGGCGAGGCGGCTGTGGCACATGTCGCACTTGCGCACGATGCCGAGGCGCTCGCTGAACTTGGGCACGTCGTAGGGGCACTTGAGCACGCAGTAGCTGCAGCCGATGCATTGATCGTCGAGGTGCCGCACGATGCCGGTGACGGGATCCTTCTCGTAGGCGAGGACGGGGCAGCCGTTGAGGCACGCGGGATCGGCGCAGTGGTGGCACGCGGTCGTGACCGTCTGCGTGAACGGATGCGCGCGGCTCGGGCTGACCAGCAGTCCGACGTCGCGCCACGTCTCCTCGTCGTCGAGGCCGTTGAGCGAGTGGCACGCGGCGACGCAGGCCTTGCAGCCCGTGCACGAATCGAGATCGACCTCAAAGGCGTATTGCTCGCCGGGGCCGGGTTTCGTGAGCGGGATGAGCTGGGGCACGAAGGCGGTGCCGGCATCGTGCGCGGTGGAGAAGCGGGCGACTGGCGTGTCGAGTCGCTGCTGGTCGGCGAGCAACTCGGCGAGCAGCGGGAAATTCTTGGGCGACGCGACCACGGGTCAGTAAACGTCGCGCGCGTAGCGTTTCGCGGCCTTGAGCGCCTGCACGTAGGCGGCGGCTTCGTCGGCGGATTTTTTTCCGGCGCGCTCAATCACGGTGTGAAGCGCAGCGTCGACATCCTTGGCCATGCGCGACGCGTCGCCGCAGACGTAGAAGTGCGCGCCCTGCTCGAGCCACGCGAAGAGCTCGGCGGCGTGCTCGATCATGCGGCTCTGCACATAGATTTTTTCCTGCTGGTCGCGCGACCACGCGAGATCGAGGCGCGTGAGCGTGCCGGCGGCCTGCAGCGCGAGCAGCTCGTCGCGGTAGATGAAATCCGTGGCAGCGCGCTGGTCGCCGAAGAAGAGCCAGTTCTTTCCCTTCGCGCCGGTGGCCTTGCGCTCGTGGAGGAAGGCTCGGAACGGCGCGATGCCGGTGCCCGGGCCGACCATGATCATCGGCGTGTCACCGCTGGCGGGCGGGCGGAAGGCCTTGTTTGAGTGAACGAACACGCCCACGCGCGTCTCGCCGGAGACAGCGCGGTCGGAGAGGAAGGTGGAGCAGACGCCCTTGCGCGCGCGGCCCGCGAGATCGTAGCGCACGGCGCCGACGGTGAGGTGGACTTGGTGGGTGTGCGCGCGCGGCGAGGAGGAGATCGAGTAGAGGCGCGGCTGCAGTTTTTTCAGGGCGCGGATGAAATCGGCGGCGCCCGCTCGGCCGGGGTCGGCGACCCCGGCTACAACGGGAGCGAACAGCGCGAGCAGATCGGGCGAGGGCTTGCCGAGATCGTAAAATTCGGTGAGCGCGCGGCGGAGCGGAACGGTGGTGCCGTCGGGCGCGGGCACGGCTTCCTCCCCATCGCAGCCCAGCGCGGCGAGGACATCGGCGACGAGCGCGGGGCAGTTGTGCGGGATGACGCCCAGCGCGTCACCGGCCTCGTAGGCGAGCCCCGAGCCGGCGAGATCGAGCTCGATGTGATTGATCTGTTTCGCGGAGGCCACGCCGCTGAGGTTGCGCGAGGTGAGGAGGAGGGCGGGGAAGGGGTTTTTCTTGGAGTAGCCGGATTCGGATTTGTCTGAGGTAGGAGCGGGCTTGCCCGCGATTTCGGGAGCCGGGGGAATCGCCCCCAAGCGGGCTCCTGCCTCCGGAGTCGCAAGCGCGGTGAGGGTGGTGTTGAGCCACGCGGTGAATCTCTCCTCGTAATCGAGATCGCAGTCGGCGCGCGGAGTGACGCGCGTGGCGCCGAGTTTTTCGAGGTAGGTGTCGAAGTCGGCGCCGGCTTTGCAGAATTGCGTGTAGTTGGTGTCGCCGAGGGCGAGGACGGAAAAGCGGAGGGACGAAAGACGCGGCGAGGGCTCCGCGTCCCCAGCGGAAGCGGCAGCGAGCGCGGTGTGGAGGGCCTTGGCGTTGTCGGGCGGCTCGCCGTCGCCGTAGGTGCTCGTGAGGACGAGGAGATTCTTTTCGCCGGCGAGCTTCGCGAGATCGCATTGGGCCATGTCGAGCACGGTGGGGGCGAAGCTGCGTTTGCCGGCCTCCTTGGCGACGCGCTTGGCGAGGCCCTCGGCGGTGCCGGTTTGGGAGCCGAAGAGAATCGTTAATGGCGTGAGCGGTGTAGCCGGCCTCGCTGAGGCCGGGCCGGGGTCGGCGACCCCGGCTACATTGCTGCGGGAGAACATGCCGGCGAGGAAGCCGTTGAGCCACGCGCGTTGCTCGGTGCTGAAAGGGGCGGTGTCGGGGAGGAAAGGGATGGTGGACATTGGCGAGTGGTGCGGAGGGCGGGTCGCAGGCCCGCCCTACTGGCTGAGAATCTCCTGCAGTTCCTTCACGGCATGGCGGCGCGACCACGCGACGAAGGTCTCGCCGCGCGTCTTCTTGGCTTCGTAGGTGACGAGGATTTTTTCGACGAGGCCGTCGACCTCGCTCGCGCGCACGCCGCGGAAAATCTCGCGCGCGATGCCCTGCTCGTGGTCCATGCCGCCGCCGAGCACGACATGGTAGCCCTCGGAGCCGTCGGCGAGCTTGGCGCCGACGAAGCCGATGTCGCCGCAGTAGTGCTGCGCGCAGGAGTGCGGGCAGCCGGTGAAGTGGAGGTTGACGGGCGCGCCCACGGCGACGCGGCCCTCGAGGTGTTTCAACAGCGAAAGCGCGTGGGCCTTGGTGTCGGCGGCGGCGTATTTGCAGCCCTTGTTGCCGGTGCACGCGATGATGCCGCCGGCGGCCGAAGAGGCCTCGGTGAAAAAGCCGATCCGCTGCACGCTGCGGCGGAGCGTCTCGACGAACGCATCGGCCACGTGCGGGATGATGAGATTCTGCCACACGGTGAGGCGCAGCTCACCTTTGCCGTAGTGCGTCGCGAGATCGGCGAGCGCGTGCATCTGCTTGGCGGTGACGCGGCCGACGGGGACGCCGATGCCGAGGGAGTTGAGGCCGCGCTGCGCCTGCTTGCGCGCGCCGAGCCACGCGTGCTTCTCGACGGGGCGGCGCGGCTCGCAGGCCTCGAGCGGCAGGCGCGTGAGCGGGAAGGCGAGTTTCTTGGCGGTCTCGGCGAGAAATTTTTCCGCGCCCCAGCTCTCGAGCAGATACTTCAGCCGCGCCTTCTTGCGATCGGTGCGGCAACCGTTCTCGGCGAAGATGCGGATCATCGCGACGGCGATCGCGACGGCCTCGCTTGGCTTCACGTGCAGGCCGGTGTCCTTCGCGAAATCCTTGTGGCCGGTGATGCCGCCGAGCTGCACGCGGAAGCCGATCGCGCCCGTGGACTTTTCGCGCGCGGCGAGGAAGCCGATGTCGTTCGTGTCGGCGGCCGCGGACATGCTGCCGCCATTGTCGAAGGCGACGTTGAATTTCCGCGGCAGGCCGTAGAGGTCGCGGTGGTTGAGGATGTAGTGGTGCAGCGCCTTGGCGTAGGGGCGCACGTCGAGCAGCTCGTCGGGCGCGAAGCCGCTGTCGGGCGAGGCGGTGACGTTGCGGATGTTGTCGCAGCCGGCGCCGCGCGAGGTCAGGCCGAGCTCCTGCACGCGCGTGAGGACCTTGATGATGTCCTTGGGCTTGAACTCGCGGAGCTGGAAGTTGCCGCGCGTGGTGATGTCGAGGCGGCCGTTGCCGAGCTCGGTCGCGAGATCGGCGAGGCCGTGGCACTGCGCGCTGGTGATCTCGCAGGCGGGGACGCGCAGGCGCAGCATGAAGCTGTCCTGCGCCGGCGCGACGTAGAAGAGGCCGTGGAACTTGAAGCGATACGTGTGCTCGGGATCGGGGAATTTGTTTTCGTCGGCGTGGCGCAGCAGGCGGTCCCACGCGTCGAGCGGGTTCTCGTCGTATTTCCAGCGCTCCTCCTTGCAGAGATCGGCGACGGGCGTGTTGAAGACCATTTCCTCGGCCGGCGTGGGCGCGGCGAGGTTCAGCGGTGTGCCGTCGGGGCGTGAAGCCCCTCCCACCACGGGTGCGCCGGTGAGCTGGCCCGCGGCGTTGAGGCCGACGAAGGGCGCAAGCCCGCCGACGCCCACACCGGCCATGAAGCCGGCGAGATATTCCTTTTGCTCAGGCGTAAGCGGCTGAGGCGGCGCGGAGGCGGGCGTGGCAGGTTCGGCGGACACGCGCCAATTTAGCAGCCACGGTGCCACGATTTGGCGGCGTCGGGATTAAACGGATGAATTGTTTCGGTCTGATCAATGAACGCCGCTCATGTCACCGCCTCAGCAGCAGGAAGAGCAGCGCGAGCACGGCGAGAAACAGCGCGGCGCTGAGACCCTTGTAGAAACGCAGCGGGTTGCGCTCGAGCAGCGAGGCGTCCTTGCGGTGGTGCGGCGCGACGCGCGCGGGGTTCGCGAGATCGTAGGCCATCTCCGAGAAAAGCTGGTAGCGCCGCTCCGGATCCGGATCGAGGGCGCGAAGGATCACGAAGTCCAGCCACGGGGGCACGGCGGGATTGAGGCGCGCGAGGCGGCGCGGGGGCTTGTCGAAGCGCGGCGTCTGGAACCGCTCGACCTCGCCGTAGGGGTAGGCGCCGGCGAGCGCCTCGTAGAGCGTGACGGCGATGGCGAAAATCTCCGTGCGCTCGGACAGCGCGCCGCCGCGGAAGCGCTCGGGCGCGAGGTAGCTCGGCGTGCCGGCGCGCGACGTGACGGAAAACAATTCCGCCGCGCTGCCGAGATCGAGCAGGCGGAAGCTCGTGCCGCCGGCCTCGCGCAGCACGAGGATGTTGTCAGGCTTGATGTCGCCGTGCGCGAGATCGTGGCGGAGCAAAAACTGGCCGACGCGGAGCAGGAAGCGGCCGAGCTCGCGCGCCTCCTCGACGCCGAGGCGCCCGGTGAGCAACGCGGAGCGGAGCGTGGGGGCGTTGACGAACTCCATCGCGTAGCAGCGCAGCGCCGGGCCCGCCGGCACCCACGCGCGCACGAGATCGGGCGAGGCGAGGCGAAGCGCGGTGCGCACCTCGCGCAGGAAGGCCTCGCGCAGCGTCTCGTCGCCCGCGGCATCGGGATCGGGGAATTTCAGGACGACGCGCGGGATCTTCGGATCGGGCGAGTCGGCGAGCCAGACGCGCTGGTTGCCGCCGAGCGGGCGCACGAGGCGGTGGCCGTCGAGGTCGTCGCCGGAGCGGAGCGCGCGGATGACCTCGAGGGGCCGGCGCGCGGGATCCGCGGAGCGTTCGCTGGCGGCGAGATCGAGGACGACGGCGCAGGCATCGTCGCGCAGCTCGGCGTTGGCCTCGGTCAGCTCGCGGGCGCGCCCGACGATCGAGCGCGCGGTGGCCTGCCGGGCAAGCAGCTCGGCGAGGCGCTCCGGCGGCAGCACGTTGGCCACGCCGTCGGAGCAGAGGAGCACGACATCGTCGGCGGCGAGTTCCGTCTCGAAAAAGTGCGGCTCGATCTCGGGCGCGAGGCCGATGGCGCGCGTGAGCACGTGCTCCATGTTGGCGCCGGCGGCGACGTGCGCCTCGGAGAGCCGCGTGAGCGCGCCGCGGTGCCAGCGGAAGACGGGCGAGTCGCCGACATTGCAGCCGTGGAGCCGCCCGTCCTCGATCAGCACGACGCTGAGCGTGCAGGCGAGCTCGGCGGAGCCGTGGCGCGCGAGCGACTCGGCGTGCAGGTGGCGGTTGATCTGCGCGGTGAACTCCGCGAGCGCGCGGCGCGCGCTCCACGCCCGCGGGCGCGAGAGGCAGTAGTCGGCGAGCATCTCCACCGCGCGGCGCGCGGCGGCGCCGCCTTCGCTGGCGGCGCCCACGCCATCGGCGAGCGCGGCGACCGTCACGCCCCCGCGCTCGCGCACGATCCACGCGTCGTCGCACGGCGCGTCGGCATGGCGGGCGAGCGCGTAGCCGGTGGAGAGGACGTTCATGGGCCGCCGATCAAAACGGCCGCGAGGCCGGAGGGCATCAAATTCGCGCGGCGGCGAGCGCGCCCCACGTCGTGCGCCAGCGGACCTTGACGAGCTTGAGGCCGGCGAGCGCCACGCCGCAGAGCGCGGCGAAGAGCAGGATGCCCGTCACGTAGCTGCCGGTGTGCTCCTTCGAGGCGCCGAACATCATGCCGAGCACGAAGCCCCCGATGCCGCCGCCGCAGCCGACGAGGCCGGTCATCACGCCGATGTCCTTGGCGAAGCGCTGCGGCAACAGCTGGAAGACGGAGCCGTTGCACATGCCGAATGCGCCCGACGCCACGAAGAAGCCCGCGCCGCAGAGCCAGAGATTTTTCGAAAGCGCCGCAAACACGAGCGCCGCCGCCGCGATCGAGTAGAACACGCCGAGCGCGCGGATGCCGCCGAGCCGATCCGCGAGCGCGCCGCCGATCGGCCGGCCCAGCGCGCCCACGAGCGTGCAGAACGCGGCGAACTCGCCCGCTTGCACCGGCGCGAGGTGGAACTCGTCGCGGAAATAAATCGCGAAGGCCGTCGCGAGCCCCACGAACCCGCCGAAGCTGATCGAGTAGAAGAAGCAGAACCAGTGCGCGTCGCGCTGCTTCAGCAGCGTCCAGTAGTCGGAGAGGCTTTTCTTTTTGAATTCGCCCGGCGGCTCCTTGGAAAAAATCACGTAGAGCATGAAGGCCAGCGCGAGCGGGATGAGCGCCGCGCCGAAGACCGACTGCCAGCCGAAGGCCGCCGCGATGCGCGGCGCCGCGAGGTGATCGATGACGACGCCGATGTTGCCCGCGCCGGCGAGGCCGAGCACCACGCCCTGCAGGTGCGGCGGATACCAGCGGCCCGCCTGCGGCAGCGCGACGGCAAAGCTCGCGCCGGCGAGCCCGAGCACGAGGCCGAGCACCAATGTCTGACCGAGGGACGAGAGCCCGGTCTGCCACGCGATCGCGAGGCCAGCCATCACGACCAGTTGGGCGAGGATGCCCGTGCGCTTCGTGCCGATGCGATCGACGAGCAGGCTGAGGACGATGCGGAGGAACGCGCCCGAGAGGATGGGCGTCGAGGCCATCAGGAACTTCTGCTGCGCCTCGAGCCCGAGCGCGGGCGCGATGAGCGCGCCGAGCGCGCCGAGGAGGGTCCACACCATGAAGCTCACGTCGAAGTAGAGGAACGACGTGAGCAGCGTGGGCCAGTGGCCGGAGCTTTTGAGCTGAGAGAGTTTCATGCGCGAGTGCGCTGGGATTAGCAGCGGTCGCGCCACGGGTGGGATTCGTCCCGTGAATAATTTTAAGCCACGGCATGAATTGGGTTCATCGTAGCGACGATGAACCGTGGGTCTCGTGAAAAATGGGGCGGGTCTGTGACCCGCCCTCGGTGCGGACACTCAAAGCGCGAAAGGGCGGGTCGCAGACCCGCCCTACTTCACAAGCTCAGCGTGACTTGCACGTAGGTGTAGTTCGCGTCCTTCGAGCCCAGCGTGGCGAGCGACTGCTTGATGTAGCTGCCGCGGAAGTAGCGGCTCACGCCGACCTCGACCTGCGTGGAGGGGATCACGTGCCAGCCGGCGACGAGGTCGATTTCCTGGCCGAGGGTCTTGCTGAAATTCGGGCTGATGGCGTAGCCGTTGCCGAGATTGGCCGTGCCCCCGGCGCGGGCGACGCCGCCGACGTTATACCAACTGTCGGTCGTCCGCGCGAGGCGGTGGAGGTGGTAGTCGAGGTTGATGCTGACCGTGGGCTTCGGCTTGAAGGAGTAGGTGAGCCGGTAGTCGTGCAGGTTCTGCAGGCTGTTCAGATCCATGTAGCCGTAGTGCAGGTGCGTCGTGGCAAAGAGATTTTGGAAGGTCTGGCTCGTCTGGTCGGTCGCGCTCTTGTCGCCGGAGGCGTAGCTGCAGGTGAGGCCGAGGCGGTGCTGCCACGCGCTCTGCGTGAAGGTGTAGCCGCCGGCGAGGATGGCGGCGTAGGCGTCCTGATGGAGCCGCGTCGCGGACGCGACGGCGGCGGAGAGCGCGACCGGGCCCGTGGCGGCGCGGTTGCCGAACTGGTGCATCAGCTCGACGCCGTAGTCCCACGCGCCGTAGGCGAGCGGCTTCGACTTGAGGCGCAGGCCGGCGGTGTAGAGGTCCTGCTTTGCGGGATTGCGAAAGGGCGCGGCGACGCCCGCGTAGGGATTGCCGTTGCGATCGACGTTCACGCGGGCGCTGCCGACGGTGACGTTGCGCGAATAGACGAAGGCCTCGACGAGGTTGTTGGCCGAGAGCGCGGGAATCGTCGGGAAGTTGAAATAGAGGCCGGAGAAATGGTCTTCGCTGATGTGCGAGCGGTTGAAGTTGTGATTGTCGTTGTAGACGAGGCCGCCGGTGAAGGCATCGACGCCGAAGAGCGAATTCTGCCACCGCAGCTTGAGCGCGTCGAAGGTGCGCACGTTGTTGCTCCAGCGGAGGGGGCCGAGCGTGCGCTGGTCGCCATAGGCGAGCTCCTGGCGGCCGACCTTCACGGAGAGGGGGAACTCCTTGTGGTTGCCGAAAAACACGAAGGCCTGGTGCAGGTTGAAGTCGCGGTCGTTCTCCGGGAGGGCGCGGCCGGGTTTGTTCGCATCGGCGGCGACACGCTGGTCGCCCCGCTCGTCGCCGGCGGACGAGCTGAGGCGGCCCTCGACGGTGAACGCATACCATTTTGCGGTGTAGCCGACGCGCGGCATCACGCGCAGCAGAAGGTAGCTGTTGTTGTTGTCCACCGTCGCGCCGGGGCCGGTGAGGCGGAAGTCGGCGTTCTGGCCCGTGTAGGTGGCGCCCGCGTCGTCCTTGGCCTCGAGGCGCTCGCGGACATTGACGCCGATGTCCCAGTTGCTGCGGTAGGCGTCGGTGCGGCGGAGGTATTCGTTGAAGTAGCCCGGGAACGGGCGGGCCGGCGCCGAGGGCGAGTATTGGGCGCGCAGGCCGGGCACGAGCGCAGCGAGGCCGGAGGCGGCGAGCACAAGGCGCCGGCGGAGGTTCAGGCGGTGGGAGAAGTTCATGGCGGGATGCGGTGTTGCGGTCACTGAGGAGAGGGGAGGCTACGCCGCGGGGGAGATGGCGTGGATCAGGCGTTGCAGGCCGGAGCGGGGCGGACGCGGCGCCGAGGCGGGTGCAGCGGGGCGGGGCGAGGCGAGCGGTCGCAGGTGCGAGCGCTCCTCGAGGAAACCGATGAGCTGCGCGCGCAGCTGATAGTAGAACGGATCCTCGAGGAGCTGCCTGCGCGAGCGCGGGCGGGGAAACTTCACCTCGAGGATTTCGCCGACGGTCGCGGCGGGGCCGTTGGTCATCATCACCACGCGGTCGGAAAGAAAGAGCGCCTCGTCGACGTCGTGGGTCACCATGAGCGCGGTCTTCTGGTCCTTCTGCCAGAGGTCGAGGAGGACTTCCTGGAGTTCGTAGCGCGTGAGCGAGTCGAGCATCCCGAACGGCTCGTCGAGCAGCAGCAGCTTGGGCGAGAGCGCGAAGGCCCGCGCGATGCCGCAGCGCTGCCGCATGCCTTGGGAAAGCTCGGCGGGGCGCCGGTGCATCGCATCGGCGAGCCCGACCACGGTGAGATAGTATTCCGCGATCTGGCGGCGCTCCTCGTGCGCTGCCGTGTAGAAGACTTGGTCGATGCCGAGCATCACGTTTTCGAAGGCGGTCAGCCACGGCAGCAGGCACGGCGCCTGGAACACGACGCCGCGATCCGGGCCGGCGCCGACGACTTCCTTGCCCGAGAGGATGAGGCCGCCGGAGGAGACATCGGTGAGGCCGGCGATCATCGAGAGCACGGTGGACTTGCCGCAGCCCGAGTGGCCGATGAGCGTGATGAACTCGCCCTTGCGAACCTTGAGATCAAAGTCCTCGACGATGATCGCGGGCGGGCCGGAGGGCGTCGGGTAGGTTTTCCCGAGGCGGGAGATTTCCAAGTAGGGCTTCATGGTTCAGGCGGTGACCGCGACTTCCTCCCGCTTGATCTCGTGCGGGCGGAGCGGGCGCCTGCGCGTGGTGCGGGGCGCGTCGAGGTCCTCGGGCAGGATGTCGGGCAGGATGAGCTTCCGGGTCACGGTGGCCTTGCGTTTCGCGCCGTAGCCAAGGAGCTGGCTGGTCACGAGCGCGCGCAGGCGCTTGAACTCGGGATCATGGTTGAGCGACTTGCGGTCGCGCGGGCGCGTGAGCGTGACCGCGACGGAATCGCCGAGCGTCGCGCCCGGGCCGGGCGTGAGCGGGATGATGCGGTCGGCGAGGAGCAGGGCTTCGTCGACGTCGTTCGTGATGAGGACGACGGTCTTCTTGTCGGCCTCCCAGATGCGCTCGAACTCGTCCTGCAGCGTCGAGCGCGTGAGCGCGTCGAGCGCGGACAACGGCTCGTCGAGCAGCAGGATCTGCGGGTCCATCGCGAGCGCGCGGGCGACCGAGACGCGCTGGCGCTGGCCGCCGGAAAGCTGGCGCGGGAGCTTCTCCGCGTGCGGCGTGAGATTGACGGTCGCGATCGCCTTGGCGACGGCCGCGGCGCGCTGCACCGCCGTGCGGTCCGGAAAAACCTGATCGACCGCGAGGGCGATGTTCTCCGTGACCGTGAGCCAGGGCAGGAGCGAGTAGTTTTGAAACACGATGCCGCGCTCCGGCCCGGGCGCCGTGATCTCGAGGTCGTTGAGCTTTACCGTGCCGCGGTCGGGCCGCTGCAGGCCCGCGATCAGCGAGAGGAGCGTGGTCTTGCCGGAACCGGAGTAGCCGACGATGGCGACGAATTCGCCGCGCTCGATGGCGAGGTTCACGTCGGTGAGCACCTCGGGTCCGCCGAAGCCTTTGCTCACACCGTTGAGTTCCAGAAAGGGCATGGAGGCAGGATAAGGTTTTCGCGCGCGAGGGCCTTGATTCGCATCAAGCCGCCTTGAAGCGCCGCTCGAGCAGGCTCATCAGGCGATCGAGGACGAAGCCCACGACGCCGATGACGATAATCGAGAGGATGATGTGCTCGTAGATGAGCGCGTTGTATTCCTGCCAGAGAAAGCCGCCGACGCCGGGCCGGCCGGTGAGCATCTCCGCGGCCACGATGACGAGCCACGCGATGCCGAGGCTCAGCCGGAAACCCGTGAACATATACGGCAGCGTCGCGGGGATGAGGATTTTCGTGAGCGTCTTCCAGCGCGAGAGCTTCAGCACGCGGCCGACATTCAGGTAGTCCTGCGGCACCGCGCGCACGCCCACGGCGGTGTTGAGCACCGTCGGCCACATCGCGCAGATCGCGATGGTGAAGAGCGCGCCAAACGTGCCCGCTTCCTTGCCCGTGCTGAGGAACAGCACCAAACCGAGGGGAAGCCAGGCCAGCGGGGACACCGGGCGCAGCACCTGGATGATCGGGTCGAACGCCTTCGTGAACGCCTTCGAGAGCCCCAGGCAAAACCCGATCGGCGTGCCGATGATGAGCGCGAGTGCGTAGCCTTGGGCGACCAGCACGAGCGAATACCACGTGAAGCGCAGGATGCCCTGGTCCATTTCGCCGCGCTTCGCGAACGGCTCGAGGATGTAGGGCTTGCTCGATTCCCAGGTCTTGAGGGGCGAAGGGAGGTCCCTGGCCCAGGTGGCGCTGGAGATGCCCCAGGCCGCGACGATGAGCGTGACGCCGATCAGGGGGAGGATGAGCCAGTCGAGCTTGAATTTTTTCATGGCGGGCGCCGTGCGAGTGGTGGTTCAGCCCTTCAGCGCTTTCACCGCGGCGGCCTTGGCGAAGGACTCGGGGTCCTTCGGGTCGAAGACGGCGCCGTCGAAGAATTTTTCGGGGGACTCGTCGGCGCCGTCGTGGGCGTAGCCGATTTCCTTCATCGCCTGCTCATAGAGGTCGGCGCGCATGACGCGCTTGGCGATGCCATCGTAGTCGGGCGCGCCGGTGACCATGCCCCAGCGGCGATACTGCGAGAGGAACCACTTCGCGTATTTCGCCTGCGGGTAATTGCAGTTGCGCCTGGAGAAGTGCATCGGCGACTCGTCCGTCACCGTGCGGCCGTCGCCGTAGTCGAGCTCGCCCAGCAGGCGGCCCTGGATGATCTTCGCGTCGCAGTTGATGTAGGTGGGCTTCGAGACGATCGCGCACTGCTCGGGGCGGTGGCCAAAGTCGTCGAGCCACACGCTCGCCTCGTGCAGCGCCTTGAGGACGGCCTTGACGGTCTTGGGATTTTTCTCGGCGAACTCCTCGGTGAAGGCGCAGACCTTCTCCGGGTGATCCTTCCACATGTCCTGGGTGGTGACGGAGGTGAACCCGATCTTGTCGGAGATGGCGCGGGCGTTCCACGGCTCGCCGACGCAGAAGCCGTCCATCTTGCCGATCTTCATGTTGGCGACCATCTGCGGCGGCGGGATGGTGATGAGGGTGATGTCCTTGTCGGGATCGATGCCGCCGGCGGCGAGGTAGTAGCGCAGCCACATCGCATGCGTGCCGGGCGGAAACGTCATCGCGAACGTGAGCGGCTCGCCGAGTTTCTTGGCGGATTCGACGAAGGGCTTGAGCGCCTTGGGATCGGCGCCGACCTTGCCCTTCCATTCGGCCTTGAGCGTGATGGCCTGGCCGTTGCGATTGAGAATCCAGGGCGCGACCATCGGCTTCTTCGGCGATCCGGCGAGGCCCATCGTCGAGGCGAGCGGCATGCCGAGAAGCATGTGCGTGCCCTGGATGGAGCCGGAGGAGAGGTTGTCGCGGATGGCCGCCCAGTTCGCGCCTTTTGTGACCGTCGAGTTGATCCCGTATTTTTTGAACAGGCCCTTCTCGTGCGCGATGACGATGGGGGAGCAGTCGGTGAGGGCGATGATGCCGAAGTTCATGTTCGGCGCCTCGGGCGCGTCGCTCGCGCTGCCGGCGGTGCCGGCCCACGTGCGCGTGCCGAGGGCGGACCAGAGCGCCGCGGCGCCGGTGGCGGCGGCGGCTTGGCCGAGAAAGCGGCGGCGGTTGAGCGGGATCGAGGTGACGGCGCGGGCGGAGGACGGAGGCAGGTGTGGTTTCATGCGAGGTGCAGGTTGGCGGATAAAATCTCGCGATGGAGGTCCTCGCGAAAGAGCCGGCGGGGCAGCTCGGGGTCCTGGGCCGCGGTGGGCGGCAGCAGGCCGGCGGCGCCGAGCGCGCGCTGGAGCGCGCGGGCCTTGTCCACCGCGGGCACGCCGGCCTCGCCCCGGTGGAAGATGTGGAAATCCGGCACGCTCTCCACGCGGCCGTGCCCGCAGTCGAAGCGTCCGAGCAGCGCCGGCGCGATCACGCGCACGGGGAGATTCAAGTAGGGCGCGGACGCGAGCAGCTCGGCGAGGCGCTCGCGGTGGTGCGGCTCGTCGCACCAGATCGCGGCCTCGGTGAGCGCGCGCACGAGCGCGGCGTGCTCGCTCGCGCGGCCCTCGGCGAAACGCTGCGTGACGAGCAGAATTTTCTCCACGTGGCCGGGCCGGAGCGCCGCGCTCCACGCCGGGCACCAGCCCGCGCCCTCGCGCACGGCGAGCGTGTTCCACGGCTCGCCCGCGCAGAAGCCATCGATGGTGTGCGCGGCGAGGTTGCGGAACATCTGCGCCGGCGGCACGACGACGATGCGCACGTCGTTCGCCGGATCGAGGCCGGCGGTGCGCAGCCATTCCGTCAGCATCAGGTGGTGCGAGGAAAAGGGGAACACCACGCCGAACGTCAGCGGGTGGCGCGCGCGCCGCGCGCGCGCATGCTCGCGCAGCGAGGGACCGTCGCGCACGCCGGCCTCCCAGAGCGGCTGGCCAAGCGTGAGGGCGTTGCCGTGCAGGCTGAGCACGAGCGCGGTGAGCGCGTCGCATGGCGGGCAGCCCAGCCCGAGCTGCACGGACCAGAGCATGGGCGCCGGCGCGTGCGCGGCGTCGAGCTCGCCGTAGATGATCTTGTCGCGGAGGGTGGCCCACCCGATCTCGCGGCGGAGCTGGACCTGCAGGCCGTGGCGGGCGAAGCAGCCCTGCTCCTGCGCGGCGACGAGCGGCGCCGCGTCGTTCAGCGAGACGAAGCCGATCCGGAGCGGCCGGCCGCGGGCGGGCGGTGGCGGCTGGGCAGGGCAGGGCGGCTTCATGTGCCCGGGAATTTAGCCGCCACTGTGCCACGCGGCGCCGCTGGCCCGGTTACTGCTCTTCAAACATTTCATCGCCCGAATGAAGTTCGCTCATCCATGAAGCCGACGCTCGACAGCCGGCAGCTCCACGCCTTCGCCGCGCTCGCGCGGCGCGGCAGCTTCACGCTCGCCGCCAAGGACCTCTTTCTCACGCAATCGGCCGTGAGCCACGCGATCAAGGCGCTCGAGGACGACGTGGGGGCGCGCCTCCTGGATCGCATCGGGCGCCGCGTGCTGCTCACGCAGGCGGGCGAGCAGTTCCTCCGGCACACGGAAAAAATCCTGCGCGAGATGGAGGCGGCGCGCGCCGGCCTCGAGACGCTCACCAAGTGGGGCCACGGCCGCCTGCGCGTGGGCGCGAGCACCACGGCGTGCCAGCACATCCTCCCCACGGTGCTGCGCGAGTTTCGCCAGAGCTACCCCAAGTGCGTCATCCGCATCGAGCCCGGCGACAACGCGCACCAGCTCGAGCTCCTGCGCGCCGGCCAGGTCGACCTCGCGATCATGCTGGCGCCGCCGGCGGGCGCGACGGAGTTCACGTTCGTGCCCCTGTTCGAGGACGAGCTGCGCTTCATCGTCGCGCCGCTGCACCCGTGGGCGCGCGCGGGCCGCGTGCCGCGCGAGGCAATCGAGGGCGAGACGCTCGTGCTCTACAACAAGACGAGCCAGACTTTCCGGCTCGTGAGCGAGTATTTCCGCGAGGAGAAAATCGCGCTGAGCAACTTCATCGAGCTCGGCAGCATGGAGGCGATCAAGGAGCTGGTGAAGATCGGCATCGGCGCCGGCGTGTTTGCCCCGTGGATCGCGCGCGCGGAGCTGGAGAGCGGAGCGCTCGTGTCGCTCCCGCTCGGCCCGCGCAAGCTGCGCCGGAGCTGGGGCGTCGCGCACCTGAAGGGCCGCCGCCTCGCGCTCGCGGAGGAGACCTTCGTGGGCCTGTGCCAGTCGGTGACGGAGACGCTGGGCCTCAGCGCGCCGGTGGCGGCGTGAGAGTGAAGGGTGAATTCACGGCGAAGCGGAACTTCAGGCCGCTCGGATTGAACCACAGAGACACAGAGGCACAGAGAAGAAGCTTCCGGAGCGAGGGCTTTCTCTGTGCCTCTGTGTCTCTGTGGTTCAACTGTCTTTTCGGAAATCAGGCCCGCGCTCTGAAGGAAGATGCTTCAGCTAAGATTTAATCTCACGAACGAGGTCTTCCAACGCCTTCTGCAGCGATACCGCATCTGCATCTTGAACAGTTACCCAGCACCTTGGGCCATTTCCGCAGATGCTCAGAAAGAAACGATGGCCTTCGTCGTCGCTTGCGATGCGAAAGTAGCAAGGGTCATTGGCTCCAATTCGTAGCTCAGCGAACGTCAATTTGCCGCCGTGCTTTTTCACGAATCTGCATAATCGATAGGCATCCTTTTTTCCCGAGACCTCGAATGCGAATTCCCAGAGATGGCCTTTTATCTGAATCAGCCACGATTTGTTCTTCCCGAGCGGTTCATTGAGTTCGGCAGAGATGCCTCGGTGAACACCGAGCCCCGCCAAGCCCCACGATTCTTTGCTTTTTGCGTTCACGTTTCAGGGCGAAGGCAGGTTTTCAAATCTGCCATTCACCCTCCGGCGCATCCGCAGCGTCGCCGGATTTGCCGTGGCCGACGAGGGCGTCGTTTTTCCGCCGGGAGCGGATGGCCACGCTGTCGCCCTTGAAATACGCCACCGAGTCCGCCGGGATCGATTTCATCAGCCAAACGTTGGACCCGATGATCGAGCGCGCGCCGATCGTCGTGTCGCCGCCGAGCACCGTGGCGTGCGCGTAGATCGTCACGTGGTCGCCGATGTCGGGGTGGCGCTTCACGCCCTTGACGGGGTTGCCGTCGGGATCGGTCTCGAAGGATTTCGCGCCGAGCGTCACGCCTTGGTAGAGCTTCACGTGCGAGCCGACGGTGGCCGTCTCGCCGATGACGACGCCCGTGCCGTGGTCGATGAAGAAGTGATCGCCTAGGCGCGCCCCCGGGTGGATGTCGCAGCCGGTGCGCTCGTGGGCGTATTCCGTCAACATGCGCGGGAGCAGCGGCACGCGCTGGTGGTAGAGCACGTGCGCGAGCCGCTGGATCGAGATCACGAGCACGCACGGGTAGGCGACGATGATTTCGTCGATGCTGCGCGCGGCGGGATCGCCGCGGTAGGCGGCGGTGACGTCGGTCTGCACGAGCTTGCGGAGGGCGGGGAGCTGGGCGAGGAACGAGGTGGCGCATTCGCGCGCACGGGCGGCGGGCTTCTCGGTCTTGGCGAAGCGCAGGCACTTCTCGATCTCGGCGACGAGGCGGCGGTCGATGCTTTCGAGGAGCTTGCCGACGTGCGCGGGCAGCGCGCGCTCGGTCAGGCCGCTCTCCTCGAAGTAGCCCGGGAAAAGCAGGTGCATGCAGTCGGCCGCAAGCTGGTTGACGGAGGCCTGCGAGGGCAGGTTGGGGCCGTCGACGTGGTTGATGCCGCCGTCGCTGCGGTAGGAGGCGAGCAGGGCCTGCTTGATGTCGTCGAGTTGCATGGGCGCGAAACCGGCGTCGGGTGAAGCGCAAGGCCCGGCGCCACGCGAGCTTGAATCGCGGCATGGCGCCGGCGCCGGCGGCCCATCACGCGGCCTGTTTCCCCTCAACCGCCGGTTGCAACGATCCGATTACATGCGGCGTGAGCGATGTTCTAGCATCGACAAACACGGGACGCCGTTCCCAACTCGGCGCCAGTTCAACTCCACCATCGATGGAAAAACTGCGCGGGGCCACGGCCCCCAATTCGCGGCTCCGGGTGTCAGTGAAGACGAAGACCTTCGTCCTCGACACGAACGTCCTCCTCCACGACCCGCAGTCGATCTACAAGTTCGAGGACAACAACCTCGCGATTCCGGTCGAGGTGCTCGAGGAACTCGACGCCATCAAGGCCGAGCAGTCCACGGAGCGCGGGCGGAACGCCCGCCGCGTGCACCGCGTCCTGCAGGAGCTGCTGCCCGATGCGCGCGCGATGCACGAGGGTGTCGAGCTCGCCACCGGCGGCACGCTCTCGATCATCATCAATCCCTACCTCGTGGACCCGGCGCGCCGCTCGCCTGCGATGGATAAGCTGCGCGCTATTCTGCCCGACCTCTCGAAGAAGGACAACCGCATCATCGCCGCGGCGCTCTACGTGCAGGAGCAATATCCTCCGCCCACGATCCTCGTGACCAAGGACGTGAACGTGCAGCTCAAGGCCCGCGCCGTGGGCCTCGAGTCGCAGGACTACCTCAACGACAAAGTCCCCGCGCACGACGACGAGGCGAGCTACCGCGAGGTCCCCGTCACCGTCTACGAGCTGCAGCGCTTTTGCTCGGAGGGGCTGTTCGACGTGGGCGACGAGGCCGCCGCGCCGCTCTACCTGAATGAATACGTGCTGTTGCGCTCCGACGAGGGCAAGACGATGCCCGCGCGCTACTACGGCGATGGCATCGTGCGCCGCCTGAAGCTGCCGGACTTCGTCAAGGCCCCCGGCGGCATCCCCATCCGCGCGCGCAACCTCGAGCAGCAGTTCTTCATGGACGCACTGCTCGACGACACGATCTCGATGCTCACGTGCTACGGCAAGGCCGGCACGGGCAAGACGCTCCTCTCCACCGCCTGCGCGCTGCACCAGACGCACGACGATCACTCGCATTACGACGGAGTCTCCATCTCGCGGCCCGTGATTGCACTCGGCAAAGACATCGGGTTCCTGCCGGGCTCGCTCGAGGAGAAGATGAAGCCCTGGCTGCAGCCCTACCACGACGCCCTGGAGGTGTTGATTCCCTCCAAGCCGCCGAAGGATCCGCAGTTCGCCGCGAAGAAGGTCTCCAAGAAGAAGCAGAAGAAGCGCGAGGAGCAGTTTCTCGCCGCGGCCGCCGTGCCGCCGCCGAGCCATGCCGGCCACCATGGCGCCAACGGCCACGGGCCGCCGGTCAAGCCCTACGAACGCCTCCTGAAGAGCGGCCTCGTGGAGATCGAGGCGCTGGCCTTCATCCGCGGGCGCTCCATCGCGCGCCGCTTCTTCATCCTCGACGAGGCGCAGCAGCTCACGCCGCATGAGATCAAGACCGTCATCACGCGCATCAGCGAAGGCTCGAAGATCGTGCTCATCGGCGACCCGGCGCAGATCGACAACCCCTACGTCGACTCACGGAGCAACGGCCTCGTCTATTGCCACAACCGCATGAAGGGCCAGGCCATCGCCGCGCACGTGAAGCTGATGAAGGGCGAGCGCTCCCGGCTCGCCGAGCTCGCGGCGGATTTGCTGTGAGGCGGGGCGGGTCACAGACCCGCCCCACTCATGCCGCCGCGCGCCGCGCCAGCAGGCTCGGCTCCCGCTTGCGCAGCGCCGCGAACTCCATCGCGAGCGCAAAGATCGCCGTGAAGGCGAGGTCGCTCGCGAGCGTGTTGCGGAAGAACCAAATCGTCGGCGGAAACTCCGGCCGGCCCACCGTGAGCGCCTGTGCCCAGCCGGCGAACGTCTTCGCGTAGGACGGGTCGCGCACCCACGCGTCGGTGTTGGTCACCACGTAGAAGACGAGCGAACCGGCGAGCGCGCCGCCGAGCAGCGTGAGCCAGCCCTTGCGTTGCGCGACCCAGCTTCCGATCGGCAGCGCGGCCGCGAAGCACGCGGCGCGAATCAGGACGCTCGGCCAGGTCCACGTCTCGCCGAAGGCCGCCGCGTGGTAGTGGTCGAGGTAGATGTCGGAGACGACGAGCGCGGCGAAAGGCACGACCCAGAGGCGCTTGTCCCGGAAATAGACCGCGCCGCAGAAAGCAAGCGCCATGAGCGGCGCGAAGTTGGAGAGCGCGGGCGCATGAACAGCGACGACGCGCCACCCGGCGGCAAGCATGAGCACGGCAAGCGAGACGAGGAGAGGCATGGCGCGAGCGTGCCCGGGCGCGGGAGGGTGACAAGCGCTCGTTGCGCCTACTGCTCGGCCTCGCGGGCGAGCAGCCAGAGCAAATCCGAGAGGCGGTTGACGAATTGGCGCAGTTCCGGCCGCACGGTGCGGCCGTGGGCGGGCAGCGCGCAGAGACGGCGCTCGGCGCGGCGGGCGGTGGTGCGCGCCACGTCGAGGGCGGCGGCGCGGGCGTTGGCGCCGGGGGTGGCCCAGCCGTCGAATTTCAGCCCGCGGCCCTCGAGCGCGGCGAGGGCATCGTCGACCAGCCGCACGTCGGCGGCGGAGAGTTTTTCGAACTTCGACGCGGCGTGGCGCGCGCCATCCCCCTCGGCGCACGCGACCTCGCCCATGAGGGCGACGAGGCTTCGCTGCACGCCCGTGAGCAGCGCGCGGACCTCGGCCTCGCGGGCGCCGCCGCCGAGCAGCGGCTTGATCACGCCGAGCGCCGCGTTGAGCTCGTCGAGCGCCCCGACCGCCTCGATTTGCGGGTGATCCTTGGGCACGCGCTGGCCGAAGAGCAGCGCCGTCGTCCCGTCGTCGCCGGTGCGCGTGGCGATGGAAGGCATGGTGGGTGGCGGACGCCGCCGGGCCGCGCGCGGGGCGCTAGCCGATCCGGCGCGCGCCGAGCTGGGCGCGGAGGCAGAGCTCGGCGGCCTTGAACGCGTGGGCCTGCGTCATCGCCTTCTCCGTGCGATTGAGGCAGTCGAGGATCAGCTCGCCGAAGAAGCGGAAACCGACCTGGCCCGCGACGCTCAGGTGGCGCTCGCCGCTGTCGTCGACGACGTAGACCTGATCGCCGGCCTTGTCGCGGGCGACGTCGATGTATTTGCGCAGCTCGATGTAGCCCTTGGTGCCGAGGATGAACGTGCGGCCGTCGCCCCACGTGCCGAGGCCGGCGGGATTGAGCCAGTCGACGCGGATGTAGTTCGAGGCGCCGTTGTCGCCGAGCAGCGAGGCCTCGCCGAAGTCCTCGAGCTCGGGCTTGTCGGGGTTGGCCATGTTGCCCACCGCGGACTGCGTGACGGTGGCGTCGGTCGCGCCGGAGTAGGTGAGGAACTGCTCGAACTGGTGGCTGCCGATGTCGCAGAGGATGCCGCCGTATTTCGCCTTCTCGAAAAACCACGCGGGGCGGTTGGCCTTGCCCAGCCGGTGCGGCCCGAGGCCGAGGACTTGGACGACCTTGCCGATGCCGCCGCCGGCGATGAAGTCCGTCGCCCACATCGCGGCCTCCACGTGCAGGCGCTCGGAGAAATAGACCATGTATTTGCGCCCGGTGCGCGCGACGACGGCCTTCGCCTGATCCAGCTGGGCGAGGGTGGTGAACGGCGTCTTGTCGGTGAAGTAGTCCTTGCCGGCCTCCATGACGCGGCAGCCGATGGGGCCGCGATCGCACGGGACGGCGGCGGCGGTCACGAGCTGCACGGCGCGGTCGGCGAGGATTTCGTCGAGCGCGCGCGCGACCTTGGCCTGCGGGTATTTCGCGATGAAGGCCTCCACCTTCTTCGGATCGGGATCGTAGACCCATTTCAACTCGGCGCCGGCTTCGAGCAGGCCGTTGCATTGCCCGTAGATGTGGCCGTGGTCGAGGTGGGCGGCGGCGAAGATAAATTCGCCGGCCTTCACGACCGGACGCGGTTTGCCCTGCGGGGCGTAGTTCATGCCGTCGGCTTTCTGGACTTGGCTCATGGAAAACTATTTCGCGGCCGCGGCCTTGGTCTCCTTCGCGAGCGCCTTCACGGCCTCGTCCAGGCCGGCGCGGACCTTCTTGTCCATGCGCTCGATGAAGAGGACGCCGTTCAGGTGGTCGACCTCGTGCTGGATGCAGCGGGAAAACAGCCCGTCGCACTTCAACGTGTGCGCGATGCCGCGCTCGTCATGGAACTTCACCGTGATCGCGTCGGGCCGCACCACGTCGCCGCGGATTTTCGGGAACGACAGGCAACCCTCCTCATAGACCGTTTCCTTGGTGCCGGCGGCAACGGCGACCTGGGGGTTTGCCAGCGTCAGCGGCATGAAAAGGTCGAGGGGCAGCTTCCGCCCGTCGAACTCCCACGTGAAATCGGCGTCCGACTCCCGCAGATCGACGACGCAGAGCTGGAGGGCGCGGCCGATCTGCTGGGCCGCGAGCCCGATGCCCTCGGCCTGGTGCATCGTGGCGACCATGTCGGCGGCGAGCGCGGCGAGCGCGGCGTCGAACGCGATTACTTTCTCGCCCTTCCGCCGCAAAACGGGATCGTTGTAGTGAACAATTCGCAGCGACATCGGTCAGGAGGAGGCGCAGCGTGGGTTTGCCAAATCCGGCCGGCAACAAAAACTTCCACCCGATGACCGTCTCCGCCACGAGCCAACGTTCGTCCGCCGCGAGGGCCGCGCCCTTGCTGGTGTTGCTCGGGCTGGCGCTGGCGGTGGGCGGCTGGCTGCTGCCGGTGAACATCAAGGCGCTGAGCCCGGCGCTGCTCCGCGCCGCCGGCGCGGGCACGCCCACGCTCGGCACCTACGGCCGCGATCTCGTCGACGTGGAAAAGATCGGGCCCGCCGCGCTCGTGCTCGCCGCCGCGGAAGCCACCCACGATCCCAAGGCGCCCGCGCTCGCGGCGGCGCTCGAGCAGTTCGCGGCGCGGCAGCCGGGCCTCATGGCCTGGGGCGGCTGGGATCCCTTCCTCGATCCGTTGTTCAACCTTCGCGCGGATTCCGGCCGGCGGGGCAGCACGCCGGTCCTCACCTTCTTCAACACCGAGAAGGCCCGCGGGATCCTGCGCGCCTACCTCGAGAAATCCGGCTCCGACGGCGTGCAGTCGATCGTGCGGCTGCGCGACCTCACGGGCACGGGACGCTTCGTGCCGGCGACGCGGGCCGGCGGGCAGCCGCTCGACGCGCTCATCCTGCTCACGGGCCTGCTCTACCAGGGCGGCCATTTCTCCGCGCCGCTCCAGCGCGAGCTGCGCGGCCTCGCCGACACCGCCCTCGCGCAGAAGGAATTCGGCGAGCTCGAGGGCTGGTTCATCAACCTCCTCTCGCTCGGCCGCCGCCTCGACTGGGCGCAGCTCGCCGAGCTGGTGCGCCGCACCGACAGCGTCCGCACGCTCGGCGAATACGCGCACCTCGCGCGCGTGGCGCCCGACAACCTGCCGCTCATCTACGCGGCGGCGCTGTTCTCCGACTCCGCGGATCGCGTCGCCGGCTATCTCATCGAGTATGGCAAGGCCGGCTTGGAGGACGTGCGCACGGCGCTCACCTTCGGGCAGGGCGCGGTGAAGCAGCTCCTGCTGCGCCGCGTGCCGATCAACCGCACCGCGAGCCCCACGCTCGGCGCCGCCGCGGAGCTGGCGCTGACGCACCCGCAGCTCCTGCTGGCGCTCAAATACCTCGCCGTGATCGCGGGCGTGTGGCTCGTGTTGCGCGGCCTCGATCGCTGGATCGTCGGTCCCGCGCTCGGCGCGTCCCAGGTCCTGGCGCTGGGTGGCGTGCGGGCCGGCGCGCTCTCCCTCCTGTTCGGCGCGATCGTGCTCGTGGTCAGCGAGCCGTTCCTCATCCGCGCGGCGCCCGCGTCGGAGTTCCAGCTCCGCACGCCGGTGCTCGTGCTCGCCAATGTCTTTCCCGCCCCCGACGCAAAACCCGCTCCTTCCACCATGGAATCCACCAACATCATCTCGATCGCCGTGTTCGCCGCGCTGCAAATCGCCGTTTACCTGCTGTGCCTCGCCAAGATTCGCGACATCGCCCGCCGGGAGGTGCCGCCGCTCGTGAAGCTGCGCCTGATGGAGAACGAGGAAAACCTGTTCGACCTCGGCCTCTACGTGGGCATCGCCGGCACCGCCGCGGCGATGGTGCTCATCACGCTCGGCTGGACCAACGCCAACCTCATCGCGGCGTTCTCCTCGAACCTCTTCGGCATCACCTGCGTGGCGCTGGTGAAAATCCGCCACGTGCGGCCCTTCAAGGGCCAGCTCATCCTGCAGGGCCAGATCGCCGCCGCGCCCGCGCGCGAGCCGGCGGGCGCCCCGGCTCGCGCCTGAACCCGGCCATGAACCGCACCCTTCTCCTCATCCTCTGCGACTTCCTGCTGCTGATGCTGCTGGCCTTGACGCGGTGGGAAAAGGCCGAGCCGCCGCGCCCCAAGCAGCCGCCGGTGCCTGAGCTCGCGGCCAACGCCGTCACGAAGGACCAGGACCTCGTCGCCGCCATGCAGCAGTCGCTGGCCGACGAGAAGTCCGTCCGCGACGAGCTCGCGCAGAAACTCGCCGCGGCCGACACCACGCTCGCCGCCCGCGAGCAGAGCCTCACGCAGGCGCAGGCCGCCGCCGCGCGGCTCACCGCGGAGAAGAACACCGTCGCCGCCTCGCTCGCCGAGTCGCAGAGGAGCGCCGCCGATCTGGCGAAAAAAGTGAGCAACGCCGCGCGCGAAGCCGAGATGACCCGCGAGCAGCTCGCCGCCATCCAGCGCGAATTGGCGGAGAACCTCGCCGAGTCCCGCCGCACCAAGGAGGAGCTCGCGCGGCGCGAGCGGGACCTCGACGAGGCCCGGAAGGAAAACAAGACGCTGACCGCCGCCTATTTCGTCGCGGAGGAGCAGAAGAAGAACCTGCAGGAGCGGGCCAAGGCGCTGGAGAGCCAGGCCAAGGAGCTGGAGACCCAGGTGAAGGTCGAGCAGGCGGAGCGCATGAAGGTGCAGGAGACCGCCACCACGCTCGCCTCGGGCGTCGGCCAGCTGGCCGAGAAATCCGGCGAGCTCACCAAGGAAATCCGCGACTACCGGCCGATCAACGCGAACGTCCTGTTCAACGATTTCCTCGCCAACCGCGTCACCGCGAAGTTCGTCGCGAGCCGCCGCGGCTTCTTCGGCCGCACGGAGAGCACCAAGGAAGCCAACACCGTGCTCGTGACCGACGGCACGCGGGTCTACGCGCTGCTGCACATCTCGGACACGCCTTTCGCGCTCGGCGAGACCGGGGTCGAGTGGGACAGCCTGACGGTCGAGCTCGCGAAGGCCGGGCAAGGCCGCAGCGCCGCGGGCAGCGTCGATTTCCTGTCGCACGATCCGCGCGTCGTCGTGCTGCCGCTGGAGCAGGCGCAGGTCGTGGCGCTCGGGGCCAAGGTCTACGGCCTCGCCGCCGATCCCGTGCGCTTTCCGGAGGCGGTCCTGATTGATGGCGACGGGCGCGGCTACGGCGAGGTGGGCTTCAAGCTCGACCCGGCGGAGCCCGGCTTCGTGCGCGTGGACAACCGCATTTTCAAGCGGCTCTTCGGCGACTTCGCGCCCAAGCGCGGCGATCTGGTCTTCGCCAAGTCCGGCGAGATCCTCGGCATCATGGTCAACAGCGACTACTGCGCGCTGCTGAAGAATTTTGCGCCGCAGAAATCGATCACGCCCGCGGCCGACATCAAGGCGCAGGCCACGGGCCAGCTCTTCGACGCGCTCATCGCGCGGATGCGCGCGCTGCCGCCGAAGCTGCAATAGGCGCGCGCCGCCGGCCGCTAGCGGGCGTCGCGCAGCCGGGCGAGCCCGGCCGTCGCCCGCGGGTCGTCCGGCCGCAGGCGCGCGGCGGCCTCGTAGCTCGCGATCGCCTCGGCCTTGCGGCCCAGCCGCTCGAGCACGAGCGCGAGGTTCACGTGCGCCTCGAAGTAGCCGGCGTCGAGCTGCAGCGCCGCGCGGTATTGCGCGATCGCCTCCTCGGCGCGGCCGTGTTGGAAGAGCGCGCTGGCGAGGTTGGCGTGCAGCGTCGCGGAGCCGGGCTGGGCGCGCAGCGCGGCCTCGTAGCGCGGGATCGCCTCGGCGACGCGGCCCGCCTGATAGAGCAGGCCGCCGAGGTTGGAGAGCGCCTCGACATAGCCGGGCTGGGCGCGCACGGCCGCTTCCAATTCCGCGATCGCCAAATCGGGCCGGCCCTGGGCGAGGCGGACGTTGGACAGGTGGAAATGCGCGAGTGGCATGTCCGGCCGGATCGCGAGGGCGCGCCGCGCGTGCGCCTCGGCCGCGGTCGGGTCGTTGGCCTCGAGCGCGGCGCGCGCGAGGTTGCAATGAGCCTCCGCCAGGCGCGGGTTGAGCCGGAGCGCCGTCTCGAGCGCGGCGACGCCCTCGGCGCGGCGGCCGAGCTGCAGCAGCGATGTCCCCAGGTTGTTGTAGGCCGCCGCGAAAGCGGGCTTGAGCCGAATCGCCTCCTCGCAGAACGGGATCGCGTCGGCGGGTCGGCCGGCATCGAGGAGAATCGTGGCGATGTTGTAGCGCGCTTCGGCGGCGGTGGGCTCGAGCCGGATGGCCTCCTTGAAATGTGCGAGTGCCTCGGCGGGCCGGCCGGCCCGCACGAGCGCGTCGCCGAGGTTCGACTGCGCACGGGGATTGGCGGGGGCCTTGGCCACCGTGTCGGCCCAGATCCGAAGCTCGGAGTGGTAGTCGGTGTTGCGCCGCGCCGAGACGAGGCCGAGCGCGACGGCGACGGCGGCCAAGCCGGGAAACGCGCGCCGCCCCGCAAGGAGAAACAGCCCCGCGGCCATGTAGGCCATCGGCGCGGCGAGCGGCAGATACATCCGGTGTTCCGACGCGGTCTGGCTCACCAGCGGCACCACGCTCGAGCTCGGCGCGAGGATGCCAAGCGTCCACATCCCGAGGAAGCCGAGCGTCGGCCGGCGGGCCAGCGACCAAAGCGTGCCCACGACCAGCGCAACGAGGCCGAGCATCTGCGGCCAGACGTTCAGCGGGTTGGTCACCACGTCGATGCCGTAGTAGAGGACCAGCGGATGCGGCCACGCGGTGAGCTTGAGATAAAGCCAGATCGCCTCGCATTGCTTGAGGGCGTAGGCCCACCAGGCGACGCCCACGCCGAAGCCCGCGGCCTCGCCGCGCGTGCCACCGGCGCTGAGCACAAGAAACGCGAGCACCCCGAGGCTGGCCCCGAGCCCCAGGTAAAGCCCGCGCCGCCGCCGCCACGCTTCCGCAAACGATCCCGCCGCGAAGGTGCGATCGTGGAGCAGCACGAGGAACGGCGCGGTGACCATCACCTCCTTGCTCGCCATGCCCGCGCACGAGGCCGCGATGGCGAGCGCCGTCCAGGCGCGGGAGGGAGTTTCCACGGCGCGCAGGTAGCAATAGAACGTCGCGAGGTAGAAGAGCCCCACCAGCAGCTCCGTGCGTTGAATCACGCACGTCACGGACTCGGTTTGGAGCGGGTGCAGCACCCAGAGCAGCGCGCTCGCGAGCGCGACGCCCTGGGCGGCGGCGCCGAAGCGGGCGCGCAGCGCCGGCAGCAGCAGCGTGCGCCGCACCGCGCCATAAAGCGCCAGGCCGGCGAGCGCGTGAAACAGGATGTTGGCGCAATGGTAGCCCGCCACCGCCATGCCGCCGAGCGCGTGGTTCAGGGCCAGCGAGAGGTTGACGACCGGGCGACCCGTGACGCCGCTGCCATTGGCGGGCGGCGAGAGCACGTCGCCGAGCGCGGCGAGGTCCCGGATGGAGGCGTTCTCGAGGATCGAGGGATTGTCGTCGAAGAAAAACGGGACCCCGAGGCTGTTGGCGTAGACGGCAAACGCCGCGGCCACGATCATCGCCGCGCCGATCCAAGTGGCGCCGCGGGAATCGGCGCCGGGAGCGGGCGAGGAGGGTGCGCGGGACATCCCCGCACGATGCCCGCCCCGGAGAGCGGGCGGAAAGCCTGAAATCAAAGCGCTACCTCGCCGCGCCCGCGGCCATCGCCGTCGCTACGCGGCGCGCCGCGGCGCGCAGAATCTCCCGCTCCTTCGCGTGGTCGGTCGTGAATACCACCAGCACGTATTTCGCGCCGCCGGGCAGCTCGACGTAGCAGGCGTCGTGGCGCGTCTGGCTGGTCCAGCCGGCCTTTGACCAGAGTTTCGCCCCGGGGGGCAGGGCGGGGCCGCTGAATTTCGCCTGGTCATCCGGGTCGGCGCTTTTCGTCGCCGGGTCGCGGGCGAGAAGGGCCATCATCTCGGCGCTGCGCTTGGCCGTCACGCAGCGGCCGGCGGCGATTTCGGCGAGGAGCCGCGCCGTGGCGTCCGTCGTGAGCATGTTGCGCTTCGGCTCGAAGAGCTCGCGCGCCTGCGACTCACGGCCGAAGGGGCCATCCTCCCACGGCTTCTTGCAGGCGATGACGCCGGTGTAGCCAAGGGATTCAAAGTAGCGGGTGACGGCGTTGCGCCGTTCGAACCATACCTTGAGCTCGTCCGGCGGCAGCTCCGGCCCGCTCGTGGTGCCGGTGAGCAGGTCGACAATGTAGTGCGTGGCGTCGTTGGAGGACTCGACAATCATGTCGCGCAGCCCGCGGCGCAGCTCGGGCGTGTCGGCGAGCCGGCCGTCCTCGAGCCAGCGATGGGTCGCGGCGAGGTAGAACAGCTTGATCACGCTCGCCGGGTAGATTGCCACGTCGCCGCGCACACTGCCCCGGCGCGGCGCGGCCGGATCAGCGAGATCGACCAGGGTGAGCGCGAGTTGATCGGGGGTGAGCTTGCGGGCGCGGAATTCGGCGAGGGTGTCCGCCGCCGCGTGCTGCGCGATGGCTTCGAGCCTCGGCGCGACGACGGGCTGCGCCTGCGCCGCGAGGCCGGCGAGCCCAAGGAACAGAGGGAAGAGACGCATCGCCGAAGCGAACAGCCGCCCGGTCGCGCCGGCAAAATCAAAACGACCGGCCGCCGGTTCCTACCGGCCTGCACCGCGCATCCGCTCCAGCGCGGCGCGCGCCGCCGCGTGGTCGGGTTGGGCCTGCAAGACGGCCTCGAGCTCCCGCTGGGCGTCGGCGGTCCGGCCGAGGCGCTCCAGCGCGACGGCGAGATTGTGGCGGGCGTCGGGCCACGCGGGATTCAGCGCGAGCGCGGACTGGTAGGCTTGAACGGCGGCGGCGAAGTCCCCGGTGGAGAAGAGCGCGTTGCCAAATTGAAAGCGAAACGTGGCGTCGCCCGGCCGCGCGCGGAACACGGCGGCAAAGTGCTCCAGCGCCTCGGCCGGCCGGCCCGAATAGGTGAGCGCGAGGGCGAGATTGTGGCGCGCGTTGATCCGGGAGGGATCGAGGCGCAACGCCGCCTGAAGCTGCTCGATGCCCTCGGCGGTGCGGCCGGCGCTCAGCAGCGAGGCGGCGAGGTTGCTGCGCGCCTCCGCGAACCGGGGCTCGAGCCGGACGGCCTCGGCGCCGTGTTCAATCGCCTCGGCGGTGCGGCCCAGCCGCTGGAGCAGGGAAGCGTAGCTGCTGTGGATGTTGGCGTCGGCGGGCTTGAGCGCGAGGGCGCGCCGATAGTGGGCTTCGGCCTCGGCGACGCGGCCGGAGAATTGCAGCCCGATGGCGGCGTTGCTGTGGGCGCGGGCATTCGCCGGATTCAGGGCGACCGCATCCGTCCACGGCGCGATGGGATCGCGGAAACGGGCGTTGCGCTGCGCGGTGAGCGCGATCAACGCGCACGTGGCGACCGCCGCGATCGGCACCGCGCGCCTTCCCGCGGCGCGCCACAGGCCGGCGGCGAGCAGCGCGAGCGCGCCGGCCAGCGGGAGGTAGGTTCGGTTTTCCGCGATCGGTTGGAGCGTGATGGGGACGAAGCTCGAGGTGGGCGCCAGCGCGAGCGCGATCCAGGCGCACCAGAAGCCCGCGGCGCTGCGCCGCCGGTAGCCGAGCGCCGCGCCGCCGAGCAGCAGCAGCGGCGCCCAGGCATGCGGCAGCGCGCCGAGGAATCGGAGGGGCGTGAATTCGCCGTAGTCAAAGGCCAGCGGATGCGGCCACACCGCGCGCGCCGCGTAGGTCGCGATCGCGCGGCACTGCACGAGCGCGTAGTCCCACGGGCCCGCGCCGCGGCCCGCACCCACCGTGGGATCGAGGCCGCGCCGCATCAGCCAGGCGAGCAGCAGCCAGCTCGCGGCCAGCGCCGCGTAGTAGCCGGGCCGGCGGGCGAGCGCCGCCCGGAGCGTGCCCGCGAAAAACGCGCGGTCGAGCAGCAGCACGGCGAGCGGCGCGGTCGCCGTCACTTCCTTGGCCGCCGTCCCGAGCGCACACGCGGCGGCGGAGGCCGCCAGCCAGCCGCGATGCCCTCCGGCCTCGGCGCCGCGGATGAACGCGTAGAGCGTCAGCAAATAGAACAGCCCCATCAGCACTTCCGTGCGCTGGGAGATGTAGCCGACCGCGGCGACGAGCAGGGGATGCGCCGCCCACGCCGCCGCCGCGATGAGCGCGACGAAAAAGGCGCGTTCCCCGCCCGCGCGGTCGCGTGCGGCCTGGGCCAGGGTCCGGCGCACGACGCCGAAGAGCAGCAGCGCCGCCGCGAGGTGCAGCGCGGAGTTGACGAGGTGGTAGCCCGTGACGTCGAGGCCGCCGGCGGCGTAGTTCAGCGCAAAGCTGAGGTTGGCCAGCGGCCGGCTCCCGAGCATCGTGTGGGGCGCGGGCGCGAGCACCGGCCCGGGCGGCCAGAGCTGCCGGATCGAGGGGTTTTCGCCAAGGCAGCGCGTGTCGTCGAAGAATAGCGGCGACCGCAGGCTGTTGGCGTAGGCGGCGATCACCGCGGCGGCGATGAGCGCGACGGCGAGCCAGCGACGCCCCGGGGTGAGGCGGGCGGGCTCAGCGGGCGTCGGGTCGCGTGAGGGCATGCGGGCGGCGCCGAGGGCAGACGGAACCGTGGCGCGGTTCAACCGGGTTTATTGCGGTTCGCGCAAAAGCGCCCGGCGCGACGCTGGCCTTCCAGGCTGCGCCGCCCTCACTTCGCCGCGGCGAGGAATTTCCGGTCGCCCAGCCACTCCTGGAAGCGCGCGATCCATGCGCCCGAGGGCGACTTGTTGGTGTCGCGCACGCCGAAGCCGTGGCCCGCGCCGGCATACATGATCAGCTCGGCGCTCGCGCCGGCGCGCTTCGTCTTCAGGTAAAACTCGGCCAGGCCTTCGGAGATGTTTTGCCGGTCGCCGTAGCCGGCGGCGAGGAAGACGGGCGGCGTGTCCTTGGTCACGGTGATGTCGGTGCGCGGCAGGCCGCCGGGGTAGAGGAGGCCGTAGAAATTCGGCCGCACGGCCGCGTCGGTGGCGCGCGTGGCGGCGAGCAGCGCGACCTCGCCGCCGGCGGAGAAGCCGATGATGCCCACGGCGTCGGGCCGCACGCCCCACTCGGCGGCGCGGGCGCGCACGACGCGAAAGGCCTGCTGCGCGTCCGCGAGGGCGTCGCGATCGACGGTGTAGGGTTGGGCGGCGCCGGCGGGCACGGCGTCGTCCTTGGCGAGGCGGTATTTGAGGACGAAGGCCGCTATGCCGTGGTCGGCGAGCCATTGCGCGACGTTCCACCCCTCGTGCTGGATGGCGAGGCGGGCGTGGCCGCCGCCGGGCGCGACGATCACGGCGCAGCCCGTGGCCTGGCCGGCCGCGGGCAGATAGGCGGTCAGCGACGGATGGTGGATGTTGGAAACGTTGGAGCCGGCGATCTTCTCGGGCTCGGCCTTGCGTGCCTCGGAGCCGGGGGCGCCGGCGGGCCAGAGCGGAACGACCGGATGTTGGTCGGCCGCCGGCAACGGGGTGGCGAGGAGCGAGGCAAGGATGAGGAGGCGGGGAGTCTTCATTGGGGGAATCGCGCGAGGTGGCGGCGCGAGGGCGCGCGCCGGAGGGAAGACCGTCTCCCGGTGTTCGGCAAATCCCTTTCGCGCGGCGGGGCGGGCCTTTTCCGTCCGGGCGCGCGAAACAGGCTCGTCGCGCGCCCCCGCTTCGCCACGGTGGCGGGATGCGCCTGCTGACCTTTCCCCTTTTGCTCCTCTCGGCCGTGTTCCTCCGCGCCGCGCCCGCGGCGTTCGATGTCGTGATCTACGGCGGCACGTCCTCCGGCGTCGCCGCCGCCGTCCAGGCCGCGCGCATGGGCAAGACCGCCGTCCTGATCGAGCCCACGCAGTTCCTCGGCGGCCTCACCACCGGCGGCCTCGGCGCGACCGACATCGGCAACAAGCGCGCCATCGGCGGCATTGCCCGCGAGTTCTACGGCCGCGTGTGGCAGCACTACCAGAATCCCGCCGCGTGGACGCGCCAGTCGCGCGACGACTACTTCGCGCGCAGCAACAAGACCACCGGCGCCGACGAGAAGACGATGTGGACCTTCGAGCCGTCCGTCGCGACGAAGATCTTCGACGACATGCTGCGCGAGGTCGCCGACCGCGTGACGGTCGTGCGCGGCGAGCGCCTCGACCTCGCGCCCGGCAAGGGCGTGATCAAGGACGGCGCGCGGATCGTGCGCATCGTGATGGAGAGCGGGCGGGGTTTTTCCGGCGCGGTCTTCATCGACACCACCTACGAGGGCGATCTGCTGGCCAAGGCCGGCGTGAGCTACCACGTCGGGCGCGAGGCCAACGCGGTCTACGGCGAGACCATCAACGGGGTGCAGGCCGGCCACGCGGTGAGCCACCAGTTCATCAAGCAGGTCGATCCCTATGTGAAGCCCGGCGACCCGCGGAGCGGCTTGCTCCCCGGCATCGAGAAGGGCGGCCCCGGCGTGGAGTTCTCCGGCGACCGCAAGGTCCAGGCCTACAATTTCCGCATGACGACGACCGACGTGCCGGAGAACCGCCGCGCGTGGGAGAAGCCCGCGAACTACGACGAGCGGTGGTTCGAGCTCGCGCTGCGCAACATCGAGGCCGGCGACCACCGCATCTCCTGGCACCCGCTCTGGATGCCCAACCGCAAGACCGACACGAACAACAATTTTGCCATCAGCACCGACTTCATCGGCCAGAACTGGGACTACCCCGAGGCCGACTACGCCACGCGCGCGAAGATCACGCAGGCGCACGTCGACTGGCAGAAGGGCCTCATGTGGACCTACGCGCACCACCCGCGCGTGCCCGAGAAGATCCGCGCGGAGTTCCAGCGCCTCGGCCTCGCGAAGGATGAGTTCACCGACAACGACAACTGGCCCCGCCAGATGTATGTGCGCGAGGCCCGCCGCATGATCAGCGAGTATGTGATGACGGAGAAGAACTGCACGCGCGAGGTCGTCGCCACGGACAGCGTGGGCATGGGCGCCTACAACATGGATTCGCACAACATCCAGCGCTACGTGACCAAGGAAGGCTTCGTGCGCAACGAGGGCGACGTGCAGGTGCGCGTGCGTCCCTATCCGATCAGCTACCGCAGCCTGCGCCCGCGCGCCGCCGAGTGCACCAACCTCCTCGCGCCCACCTGCCTCAGCTCCTCGCACATCGCCTTCGGCAGCATCCGCATGGAGCCCGTCTTCATGGTCCTCGGCCAGAGCGCCGCCACCGCCGCCGCGCACGCGATCGACGAGCGCACCACGGTGCAAAAAATCGATCCGAAGAAACTCGAGGCCCGCCTGCTCAAGGACGGCCAAGTGCTCGACTTCGCCAGCGATCCGCTGCCGCCGCGCACGAGTGCAACGCGCGCGACGCCGCCCGGCATCGTGGTGGACGACGAGGCCGCGCAACTGAAAGGCTTCCAGTCACAGAGCACGGCGAGCAGCACGTTCGTCGGCCACGGCTACGCGCACGACGGCAACACGGGCAAAGGCGAGCAGACCGCGCGCTTCACGCCCGACCTGCCCAAGGCCGGCCGCTACACCGTCGCCATCGCCTATCCCGTGAACGCCAACCGCGCGAGCAACGTCCCCGTCGTCATCCGCCACGCCGACGGCGAGACGAAGCTCACGCTCAACCAGAAAAAGAAACCGTCGGTCGACGGCCTGCTGGAGCCGGTCGGCACCTTCCGCTTCGCCGCCGGCAAGTCCGGCTACGTCGAGCTCTCCAACGCCGGCACCGACGGCTACGTCGTCATCGACGCGGTGCAGTGGGTGGAAGCGAAGTAGGCGCCATTTGGCTCTCCGCGGGTTTGAGGCCCTGAACACGGGCAACGCATGGGCGTCCCGGTCTGGCGATGGGGACGCGCCGCCTTCGGCGCGTTAGCCCGACCGCGGCGAGGGCGCCGCGGCTCCAAACGCTTCGCGACTGCCTCGCCGTTTCGATGGCGTGCGCCAGAGAACCGGGATGCGCCATCCCGGTGCCGCGGCATCGACAGCCCCAGGTGTCATCTGAGCGTGGCACCATGACGACCACCACCATCCGCAACCTGGAGCACGACACGACCACGGTGCTTTCCTGGGTGGCGGGTGGGGAGACGGTCGAGGTCCGCTGGTGAGGCGAGTCGGTCGCCGTGCTCGCCCCGGCCCGCCGGAGATCACGCGTCGTGCGTCCGGACTATGCCGCCCGCCGGCGCGCCGTGTATGGCCGGCAAGTCGCGGCCACGACGGGCACCGACCTCGTGTCCGAGGCGCGCGGCAGCTCGTGAGCGGCTACGCCGACACCGGCTTTCTCTGCTCCCTGTATGCGCCCGATGCGCATACGGCGCGGGCCGTCGCCCGCATGAGGCGGCAGGCGTTGCCGCTGCCGCTGACCTGGCTGCACCACCTTGAGCTCCGCAATGGCGCTGGTGCTCGGCACGGGAAGTTCCTCACCTTTGACCACCGGCAGGCGGCCTTGGCGCGCGCGGCGGGATTGAAGGTGCCTACCTTGTAGGCTGACGACATGCGGACGCCGTCATCGTCTGCCGACGGCGAGACGAAGTTCACGCTCGCCCAGAAGAAGCGCCCGTAGGGTCGACAGTGTGTTGGAGCCGGTTGGCACCTTCCGCTTCGCCGCCGGCAAGTCCGGCTACGAACACCTCATCCCGTTCCTGCGCGGGCTGAAGCCTCGCGCTACCCGTTGGGCCCGATCAGGGGAAAGGATTTCGGGGCAATGGCGCGTAGGCTTCCACGGCTGACATGACTACCAGCTTCTCAACCCGACTGATGCCTCGCTCGCCCTGATTGTAGTATACCTGAACGACGCGCAGGACTGACTGGGAATTGAGCCAATAGTCTTCAATCAAGCCGCCCATTCTGCCGCGGGCATCAACCGCGTTTGCATCCCAAGCGACGAGAACCTTCGCTCTCATGGTTGTAGGCGGAAAAAACGAACCTTTGCTCCCAAATTCATACGGGAGACGAACCTTGCTAATCTGGGTTCGGAGCGAATCGACTTCGGCTTTCGAGAAACTTCCGATGAACTGCTTTCGGTGGGCTTCAGTTACGACCCAATATTCATCTGAGTCGGTCGCGTAAGTGATGGCAAGGGGCGCTACCAGAAGGATGAGGAGGAGAAATGCGCGTTTCATGGTCTTCAGCCAAACATCAGTCGAGCGAGATGCCGACCGTGGATTTTCCATCGCCTATCACGGCCCCACCTCCATCACCCCATTCATGATCACCCAGTGGCCGGGGAAGGTGCAGACATACGGGTAGCGGCCCGGCTGGACGGGCGCGCGGAAGCGCAGGATCGCGGTGGCTTGCGGGTCGATGAGCTTAGTCGCGTGGAGCACTTTGTCGGACTTGGGCACGAAGTCCTTTTTGATCCCGTCCGGGTCCTTGGCCATCTCGTTGCCGGCGATGCCGACTTCCTCGAGCGCGCCGGGCGCGACGATCACGAGGTTGTGCTGCATCAGGTCGGGGTTGGAGAAGACCAGCTTCACGGGCTGGCCCGGCTTCACGGTGAATGACTTCACGTCGAAGAGCATCCGCTCCGGCACGGAGGCGATGTGGACGGTCGCGAGGTCCGGCAGCCGGTCGAACGCGTTTTCGGTCGGCGCCTGATTGGTCTTCTGCCCCTTGCCCTTCTGCGCCAGGCGTGAAGACCGGTCCTGCTGTTCGACCCACGCGGCGATCCGGTGCGCCTCCGGCGTGTGCGCGCCTTTCCAGGAGCCGACGAGCGCCTCGGACTCGAGCGACGTGCGGATGGCATACGCGAGGTGCGCGTCGGCCGGGCGGTCAATCACGCCACGGATGGCGTCGAGTGCGGCCGCGCCGCCGATGTAGCTGGCGGCGATCGCGGCCTCCATCCGCACGAGCCCGCTTTCGTCGGCGGCGCGTGCGCGGAGCAGCGTGAGCGCGTCGGGCAGCGCGGCGTGCGTGAAGCGCAACTGCCGCGTCGCCGCCGCGCGCGCGAGGGGCTCCTCGCACGCGAGCAGCTCGCGTTGCAGCGCGGCGTCGTTTGCCCCGAGCGCGCGCGATAGCCACAGCGCCTCGACTTGATGCCGGCGGAAATCCGGGCCCTTGCGGTCGAGCCCGCGCAGCCACGCCGCGCGCGCCGGTTCCACGGCTTCCCGGCCGCGGCCCGCCAGTTCGCGCCGCGCGAGATCGCGGACACGGGATTGCGGCGACTCCAGCAGCGCCAGCAACGCGGGCATCGCTGCGCCCGCGATCTTGGGTGCCGGCGGGAGCGTTGCGCCCTTGGGCACCACGCGCCAGATGCGGCCGGAGGTGCGGTCGCGGCGCTCGTCGCGCAGCGAATACTGCATGTGGCCCTTGATCGGGTTATACCAGTCGCAGACGTAGAGATCGCCGCGCGGGCCGAACTTCAGGTCGACGGGGATGAAGCTGAGGTTGGTCGAGAAGATCGCGTCGCTGATGTAGGCCTCCTCGAAGTGAGCGCCGACCTGCTTCCAGTCGTGGATCTCGATCCGGTTGGTGGGTTTGTAGCGGGCCTTGATCATTTTTCCCTGCAGCTCGCGCGGCCAGATCGGGCTGTCGACGAACTCGTGGCCGCAGGTGCCGGAGTAGGCGGGCAGGCCGCGGGCCTCGACGTGCTGGCCGGGGAATGGCGGGTTGGTCGCATGGAACGCACTCGCGAAAATCGGGTGGCTCGCGACGTGGTGGCCCCACGCCGTGAACGTGACGCCCCACGGATTCGTGTTCGGGTAGCTGCCGAAGGTCGTGAGCCGCTGCGTGGGCGGGTGCAGCAGGAACCACGACGAGTTGCGCGCGCGCACCGGGCCGTAGGCGGTCTCGACCTGGCTGTTCTGGAAAATCGACTCGCGGAACAGCAAGTCGCCGTCGGGCGTGCGGATAAAGTCGTGCAGCGAGTGGTGCGAGTCCTCCGTGCCGAAGCCGGACATCACGATGCGCCGCACGTCGGCGCGGCCGTCGCCATCGGTGTCCTGGAGAAAGGTGAGGTTCGGTTGCTCCGAAACGTAGATCCCGCCGGCATCGGCGAACTCAAAGGAAAGCGGGATGTGGAGCTTGTCGGCGAAGACGGTGCATTTGTCGGCGCGGCCGTCGCCATCGGTGTCCTCGAGGATGATGATTTTGTCGGCGGGCTCGCGGCCGGGGTAGACGTTGGGATAGGTCGTCGAGCAGCTCACCCAGAGGCGGCCGCGTGCGTCCCACCGCATCTGGATCGGCTTGGCGAGATCGGGGAACTGTTCCTCGGAGGCGAAGAGGTTCACCTCGAACCGCGGGTCGACCTTGAACGCGGCGAGCTCGGCGGCGGGCTTCATCCACTCGTTGGCGGCCTTGCTGTCGTCCACGGGCGGCATCGGGGCGACGTTGGTGTCGTCGATGGCGGCGGGGACCTTTTCGCCGCGGGCGAGCGCGTGGATGCGCGCGTCGCGGTTGGCGAGCATGGTGTCGAAGCCCGCCATCGCCGGGAGGAAGTCGAGGTAGCCGTAGGTGACGTTGCGCTCGCCGGTGTAGTAGTAGGTGTTGAGCGGCCGGTAGCGGCGGAAGAACTGGCGGTTCTTGTCGGCGACGGCGGCGAGCAGCTCGGGCGCGACGCGCGGCGCGGGCGAAACGAACACCGCCTCGTAGAGTGCGCGGGCGAGATGCGCGTAGCCGGCGTCGCCGAGATGGATGCCGTTGGTCGTGAGCTGCGTCGCCGGATCGGCGAGGGCCGCGCGGGTGGCGGCAAACGCATCGACGAAGCCCACGCGCTGCTCCGCCGCGACCGCCGCCATCGCGCGGGTGTAGTCCGCGAGCCGGGCGTTGTTGAGGTCGGCGGCGGGGATGCCGGGGACATTTTCGTTGGCGATGGGCGAAACGAGCACGATGCGCGGGCCGGAACGGCCGTTGTAGGCGCTCGTCTTGAGCTGCGTAAGAAACTTCACGAGCCGCGCGCGAAACTCCGCGAGCCGCTCCGTGCCGCCGAATGACTCATTGAACCCGTAGGCCGCGAAGATCACGTCGGCCTTCTGCGCCGCGAGGTGCTGCTGGAGATCGCCGAAGCCCTTGGGCCGCGGTGCGAGATCGATTTCGTCGGCTGACCAGGCAAGCGTGCGCACGGTCAGGCCGAGGCCGGGGTGGCCCGCGTGCAGCATCGCCTCGAAGTGCGGATGGTCGTCGCCGCGCTCAAAGAGGGTGTTGCCGATGAGCACGACGCGATCGCCCGGCTCGAGCCGCAGCGGCAGCGCGGTGGCGACGGGCTCGACGGCGGCGGGGCGCGGGGCCTTCTCGTCGACACTGAAGCGAGCGAACTGCGGGTAGTCGGCCGGCTTGGGGACGGCGGCGAAGCCGGTTGCGGCGACGACGAAAACAAAAACGCCGGGGCGAAGCATGGCCCCAGCGTGGCGAACACGAAGGTGCGGCGGCGAACCGAAACTGCGGCCGTAGCGAAACGCTCACGCGTTCCGCTGCAAGCTGGCGCGTCGCCCTCCGCTCACTCCTCCACGTCGCGGCAGCGTTGCTCCAGCTGACGGCAGACGATTTCGATCTGCTCGTCGCTGAGCATGGCCTTGTGCGCCTTGGTGAGCGCGCCGGAAAGGAGCTTGTGGTTCACCACGGTCACGGTGCCGGGCACGACCGTCGTGACATACCAGCCCGGAAGGACGAGCACGGGCAGGGCCGCGACTTCCACGCCCGCGGTCTGGTGCAGCCATTCACTGAGCCAGCGCGCCCGCGCCTCCGCCTGCTCGAGGGCAAAGGTCTCCTCGGCCCACGGCCAGATGAGGCGCTTGCCGTCGTAGATGACCTTGTGCGGCTCGTGGCCGGGGCGCGCGGCTTCCTTGCGGCGCGTCTTGGTCTCGATGGCGAAGACGCCGTTGGAGCCGACGACCACGTGGTCGATGTTGAAATCGCCCGCTGTCAGCCCTGCCGGCAGATCGTGGAAGACGCGGTAGCCGCGCTCGACGAGCTCGCCGAGCGTCTCGCCCACGGAGCGCTCGCCCAGGTAGCCGAGGCGATCGTCGCGATCGCGGAGCAGGCGGCGCAGGGCCCAGTTGCCCGCGGCGATGAGCGTCGCGACGAACACGACGCCGATGATCGTGAGGCCGTAGCCGGGGCGCAGCTGGGGCGCGAGCCACGCAAGCAGGCCCACGGTCAGCAGGCCCGCGCCGACGGGCGCGATGGCGGCGCCGCCGAGCTGGAGGAGAAAATCCTCGTCGAACTTGTTCATGCGCTGGCGCAGCGATTCGCCGGGCCCGCGCAGCAATTTGAACTCGAGCGGAGGTGATTCCCGGCGCCGCTTGATGCGCCAGAAGCCGATGCCGCCCACGCCGAGAAGGAACAGAACGAGGTAGCCGCTCAGGAAGGCGGTCGCGCCGATTTGCGGGTTCATGCGCGCAGGCAAGTCCCCGCAAAGTGGAAACCAAGGGCGGAGATTGCGCAGCGAGGATTTTCGCGGGTTGTTGCCAATTCGGTCTTTTCGCCCGGGCGGGGGCAGGTTTGGGTGGAGCTGTCACCGCCGCACTCCGCCGACCGTCTTGCCTTCGCCATGCCGCACGCCCTGCGCCCCGAGGATCTCTTCCTGACCCGCCGCGATTTTCTCCAGCGTTGCGGCATCGGCTTCGGCGCCCTCGGCCTGACGGCGATGCTCGGGCCCCAGGCGCTGGCTGCGCCCGCGGGCGTGGACATGGACCGTCCCCTCGCGCCGCGCGCGCCGCATTTTCCGGCGAAGGCCAAGCGGGTGGTTCACATCTTCGCCAACGGCGGGCCCTCGCAGGTCGACACGTTTGACCCCAAGCCCGAGCTGACCAAGTGGCACGGCAAGCCGATCCCGCTCGATCTGAAGACGGAGCGGAAGACGGGCGCGGCGTTTGGCTCGCCGTTCAGGTTCCAGCAATACGGCAAGAGCGGCATCGAGGTCAGCGAGCTCTTCCCGCACGTGGCCGAGTCGATCGACGAGATCGCCCTCATCCGCTCGATGCACGCCGATGTGCCGAACCATGAGCCGTCGCTCATGCTGATGAATTGCGGCGACGCACGCCTGCCGCGCCCGAGCCTCGGCTCGTGGGTGACCTACGGGCTCGGCTCGGAGAACCAAAACTTGCCGGGCTTCATCGCCATGTGCCCCGGCTACCCGATCCAGGAGTCGCAAAACTGGCAGAGCGCGTTTCTCCCCGGCATCTACCAAGGCAGCCACATCAACACGTCGTTCACCGAGGTGGAGCAGCTCATTGAGAACATCCGTAGCGCCGCCGTCTCCCGCCCGGAGCAGCGCGCGCAGCTGGACCTGCTGCGCGCGCTCAACGCCCGCCATGCCGCCAAGCGCCAGCGCGAGGCGCAGCTGGAGGCGCGCATCCAGTCCTATGAGCTCGCGTTCCGCATGCAGCTCGACGCGACCGACGCCTTCACCCTGGCGCGCGAGCCCGCCGCGATGCGCGAACGCTACGGCGATACCGTGCAGGGCCGCCAGTTGCTCACCGCGCGCCGCCTGCTCGAGCGCGGCGTGCGCTTCGTGCAAGTCTGGCACGGCGACGGCCAGCCGTGGGACAATCACGACGACATCGAGGTCAACCACCGCAAGCTCGCGAAGGAAAGCGATCAGGCGATCGGCGCGCTGCTGAAGGACCTCAAGGAGCGCGGCATGCTGGAGGACACGCTCGTGATCTGGGGCGGCGAGTTCGGCCGCACGCCGGTCGTCGAGCTGCCCACGCCCGGCGCCAACGCCGGCAAGGTCAACGGCCGCGACCACAACCACCACGGCTTCACGATGTGGATGGCCGGGGGCGGCGTGCGCGGCGGCACCGTTTACGGCGCGACGGACGAGTTCGGCTTCAAGGCCGTCGACAAGCCCGTGCACGTGCACGACCTGCACGCGACGATCCTCGCGCTGCTCGGCTTTGATCACGAGCGGCTGACCTATCGGCACGCCGGCCGCGACTTCCGCCTGACCGATGTGCATGGCAAGGTCGTCAAGGAGCTGATCGCGTGAGCGCGGCGTGGCGGCAGGGCAGGGTGCTGACGGGGATGTTCCTGCTGGTGGCGGCCCTGCGCGGGGCGGAACTCGCGCCCGGCCAAGTCGAGTTCTTCGAATCCAAGATTCGCCCGATTCTCGCGGACCACTGCTACAAATGCCACAGCACGGAGGCCGGAAAATCGAAGGCCGACCTCCTGCTCGACACCCGCGAGGCCCTGCGCAAAGGCGGCACGACCGGCCCCGCGATCGTCCCCGGCGATCCCGACAAGAGCCTGCTCATCGAGGCGGTGCGCTACGCGAGCGAGGATTTGCAGATGCCGCCCAAGGAGGAGGGCGGCAGGCTCGCGCCCGAGAAAATCGCGTTGCTCGAGCAGTGGGTGAAAATGGGCGCGCCCGATCCGCGCACCGGGGGCAAGGCGCCCCCGTCCGATGTCGCCGCGGCGCGCAGGCACTGGGCATTTCAGCCGGTGGTGAAGCCCGCCGTCCCGGCCGTGAAGAACGCGAAATGGGTGCGCACCCCCGTGGATGCGTTCGTGCTCGCGCAGCTCGAGGCGAAGAAACTCCCGCCCGCCGCCCCCGCCGACGCGCGCACCCTGCTGCGCCGCGTGACCTATGATCTCACGGGCCTGCCGCCGACGCCGGAGGAGATGGAGACGTTTCTGCGCGACAAGTCCGCCGATGCCTATGCGCGCGCGGTCGAGCGCCTGCTCGCCTCGCCGCGCTACGGCGAGCGCTGGGGCCGCTTCTGGCTCGATGTGGCGCGCTACGCCGACACGCAGGGCTACCTGGTCGGCAACGCCGAGCGGCGCTTTCCGTTTTCGCACACCTACCGGGACTACGTCATCCGCGCGTTCAACGAGGACAAACCCTTCGATCGGTTCGTCGTCGAGCAGCTCGCCGCCGATCGGCTGCCGCTGGGCGAGGACAAGTCGGCGCTGGCGGCGATGGGCTTTCTGACGCTCGGCCGCCGGTTTCTTGGGAACCAAAATGACATCATCGACGACCGCATCGACGTGGTCACGCGGGGCCTGATGGGGCTCACGGTGACGTGCGCACGCTGCCACGATCACAAGTTCGACCCGGTGCCGACGCGCGACTACTACTCGCTGCACGGCGTCTTTGCCTCGACGGAGGAGCCGGCCGAGCGTCCGCTGCTGGGGCCCATCGTCGAGACGCCGGAATATCGCCGCTTCTTGGAGAAAACCGCCGAGGCCGAGGAAAAGGTGAAGGAACGCGCCCGCTCGGAGGTGGAGAAATTCCTCGGCGAAATCCGGGCGAAGACGGGTGACTATCTCCTCGGTGCGCACGACCTCGCCGCCGCCGGCAAGGAGGTGAAGCTCGACCTCTTCGCCGGCCCGCGGAAACTCAACGTGGAGTTCCTCAAGCGCTGGCGCGACCACCTCGCGAGCGGCGCGGCGAAGAACGATCCCGTGCTCGCGCCGTGGATTGCGCTCTCGGCCTTGCCGGCGGAAGGGTTCGCGGATGCCGCGCGCGGGGTGCTCTTGGCCGGGGCGAACTTTGACCCCGTCGTGGTCGCCGCCTTCACCGGTAGCGGGGCGACGCTGGCGTCGCTCAAGGATGCCGCCGCCATCTACAACCAGCTGTTCGCGGAGACGGAGAAAAAATCGGCGGCCGATGACGGGGCACGCGAGGGCGTGCGCCGGACGGTCCGCGCGGAAGGTTCGCCGGCGAATCCCGGCTACGAGGCCACCGCCGCGCTCATCAAGCGACAGGTCGACGACAAGACCTCGGCGCTGCGCCGCGAGGTCGTGGCGCTCCAATGGACCGAGCCCGGCGCGCCGCTGCGCGCGATGTCGCTGGTGGACAAGGCGAGTCCCGCCAATTCGCGCGTCCTGCTGCGCGGCAACCCGGCCAATCGGGGGCCTGAGGTGCCGCGGCAGTTCCTTGAGGTGCTCAGTCCGGCGGGGCGCACGCCGTTTTCCGATGGCAGCGGCCGCCTCGAGCTGGCGCGGGCGATCGCGAGCCCGGCGAACCCGCTCACGGCGCGCGTGTTTGTGAACCGCGTCTGGGGCTGGCATTTTGGCGCGGCGCTGGTGCGCACGCCGAGCGACTTCGGCGTGCGCACTGAATCGCCGCCGGAGCGGGCGCTGCTCGACTGGCTGGCGGCGTCGTTCACCGAGGGGGGATGGTCGGTGAAAGCCCTGCATCGCACGATTGTGCTGTCCAACGCCTATCGCCAAGCCAGCGAAGGTCGCCCCGCCGCCGATGCGGCCGACCCGGACAACCAGCTGATCCATCGCTTTAACCGCCACCGTCTCGAGTTCGAGGCGGTGCGCGACACCTTGCTGGCCGCGGCGGGCGCCCTCGATCTGCGGGGCGGCGGGTTGGCGGATGATCTCACCAAGGTCCCGTTTCCCACGCGCCGCACGGTTTTCGGCTTCATCGACCGGCAGAACCTGCCCGGGATGTTTCGCACCTTTGACTTCCCGAATCCGGACACGAGCAGCGCGCAGCGATTTGCGACCACGGTGCCGCAGCAGGCGCTCTACATGATGAACAGCCCCTTTGCGCAGGAACAGGCACGTCGCCTGATGCAGCGGCCCGAGGTCGCGGGCGCGAAGGATGACGCGGAAAAAGTCCGCGCCCTCTACCGTCTGGTCCTTCAGCGCGCGCCGGAGACCGAGGAACTCAAGCTCGCCAAGGCCTTTCTCGCCGCGCCGAGGGCGGAACCCGAGCCAACCGCCCCACCGGCTGCGGCAACCCCTTCCGTTGGGACCATGGAGAAGGCGAAAAAGAAGAACCCCCAGCGCACGCCTCCGCCGATCCCAAAGGTTCCCGTTGTGCCCCTTACCCGATGGGACGAATTTGCGCAGGTGCTCCTGTTGAGCAACGAAGTGGCGTTTGTGGATTGAGGGAGCGGGGGGAGCGGGCTCGTGCTGGGGAAACTTTGCGGGGCCCCAAAGATTTGGTTGCTTTCGGGGATCGCGGTCCTATCACGTCAACCCCTTTTCCATTACGCCTGCCTCCAAATCCGGGGTGACAGGTGGAACGAATTCCATGAGCCAAAAGTTCAAACTTAACGTCGCTGACCGCGCCCAGACGGGCCGCAGCGCCTCACGCCGCCTCCGCCGCACCAACCGCGTCCCCGCGATTCTTTACGGCAAGCACACGGAGCCGACCAATCTCTCCGTCGATGTGCCGGAGTTCACCCGCCTGCTCAAGCAGGTCGCCGGGCGCACGGTCCTCATCGAGCTCGCCAGCGAGGGCAAGGCCAACAAGGCGTTGATCTTTTTTCAGGAAATCCAGCGCGACCCGCTTACGGACAGCTTCCTCCATGTCGATTTTCAGGAGGTAAAGCCCGATGAGAAGTTCGAGGTCAATGTGCCCGTGCGCGTGACCGGCGAGTCCTTCGGCGTGAAGAACCAGAGCGGCGTGTTGGAAATGGCGTCGCAGACGCTCCGCATCCGCGTCCTCGCGAAGGATCTGCCCGAGGCCGTGTTGGTCGACGTAACTGAGCTGAAGGTCGGTGAGACCATCAAGGTCGAGGCGCTGAAGCCCATCGCGGGCGTGCAGTTCCTCGATCCCAAGGGCCAGCCGGTCGTCGCGTGCGTCGAGCCGGTCGCCGAGGTCGTGCAGGAAGTCGCGACGCCCGCCGCCGCCGCTGCCGGTGCCGCGCCGGCCGAAGGTGCCGCCGCCGCGCCCGCCGCTGCCGGCGATGCCAAGGGGGCTGCGCCCGCCGCCGCAGGCGACGCCAAGGCCGCCGCGCCCGCCGCGGGGGCCAAGGCCGCCGCGCCTGCCGCCGGGGCCAAGCCTGCCGCCGCCGCCAAGCCGGCTGCGCCCGCCAAGAAGTAAGTTCTGTTTCCGCGTCGCGCCGCCGCTTCATCCGCGGCGGCGCCGACGAATGTTCTTTGAGTCATGTCCATCTCGCTCGTTGCCGGTCTCGGCAATCCGGGCCGCGATTACGAAAAATCCCGCCACAACCTCGGATGGGTGGTGCTCGATGCGCTGGCCGCAAAGCATGGCCTCGCATGGAAGCCCGCCCCCCGTTTTGAGGCGGAGGTTGCGCGCTGGGACCATGCGCCCGGCCGCACGCGCTGGCTCGTGAAGCCGCTGACGTTCATGAACGAAAGCGGGCGCTCGGTCGCCGCTCTCGCGCGCTTCCACAAGCTCGAGCCCGGCGCGCTCGCCGCAGTCTACGATGATCTCGCCATCAACCTCGGCTTGTTGAAGGTTTCGGTCAACGGCAGCGCCGGCGGTCACAACGGCGTCGCAAGCTTGATTGAGCACCTTGGCGACGGCTTCGCGCGCTACCGCCTGGGCATCGGCCCAAAGGAGCCCGCGCAGATGGAACTCTCGGACTTCGTCCTCGGAAAATTCACTCCCGAACAACAAACCACCCTCTCACACCGCCTCGATCACCACGTGCAAGGTCTCGAACTGCTGCTCTCCCGCGGCGTTGAGGCCGCCATGAACCAACTCAACCGCAGAGAACCCAAATGAATCCCACCCAACGCAAATACCGCGCGACCTTCATCCTCGACAACCGGGGCAAGGAGGAGTCCATCGACCAAATCGTCGACGGCGTGAAGAAGGTCATCGCCGAGGTGAAGGGCGAGGTCACGGGCGTCGAGAATCTCGGCCGCCGCGACTTCGTCCGCGTCACCGACAAGAAGATGACCGCCGGCAACTACGTGCACATCGACTTCACCGGGCCTGCCAGCGCGCCGGCCAACGTGCGCGAGAAGCTCCGGCTGAACGCGAGCGTGTATCGCACCTTTGTCCGCTTGGCCTGAGTTGCAATCGCGCGAGCCTGCGCCCCTCCACCCATGCCCTCGCTGAACAAAGTCCTCCTCATGGGCAACCTCACGCGCGATCCCGAGCTGCGCGTGACGCCCAAGGGCACGCCTATCTGCCAGTTCTCGCTGGCCATCAACCGCCAGTTCAAGATGGAGTCCGGCGAGAGCCGCGAGGAAGTGATCTACGTGGACGTCGAGGCGTGGGGCAAACAGGGCGAGACGATCGCCAAGTATGTCACGAAGGGCCGTCCGCTTTACGTCGAGGGCCGTCTGCGCCTCGACCAGTGGGAGGACAAAAATACCAAGGAAAAGCGCAGCCGCATGAAGGTCGTGCTGGAGCAATTCCAGTTTCTGGGCGACGGTCGTGGCGGCGGCGGCGGTGCATCCGCGCCTGCTTCCGAATATGACCAGACGGGCGGCGGCTCGCCCGAGCGCCATGCGCCCCCGCCCCGGAGTGGCGGCCCGGCGAAGCCCGCCGCCGGCGGCGACAACGTCGAGGAGGACGTGCCGTTTTAAGCGCCACGGGCGAAATCACTTTATCGTAGCGGCCCGCGCTCCCGCGCGGCGCCGTCGGTCCCCCAGCGGGATCGCGACACCCGAAAACCATCAACCATCCAAATCCATCCGATCATGGCCACCACCCAAGTGCTCCTCGTCAAAGCCGTCGAAGGTCTCGGCGGCGAAGGCGACCAAGTCAAAGTCCGCGCCGGCTACGCCCGCAATTTCCTGCTCCCGCGCAAAATCGCGGTGAACCTGAACAAGGCCAACCAGCGCCATATCGACGCCCTCAAGAAGCGCCGTGCCGATCGCGAGCAGGCCGAGCTCGACGGCGCGCAGGACATGGCGAAGAAACTCGAGAAGACCAGCCTGGCCTTCGCCGTGAAGACGGGCGAGGGCGGCAAGATGTTCGGCGCGATCACCGCGTCGGATGTCCATGAGAAGCTCGGGGCCGCGGGCCTCCTCATCGACAAGAAGAAGATCCACCTCTTCACGCCGGTGAAGACGCTCGGCAAGCACACCGTGAAAATCAAGCTGCATACCGACGTCGCGGTGGAGCTGCCCTTCGACGTGGTGTCCGAAAACCCGATCGAGCCGGTGGCGACGGAGCCGGCCGCGGCGCCCGCGGGCGAGAAGACCGAGAAGAAGTCCGCCCGCGCGAAGAAGGAGCCGAAGGAATAACCGGCTGGGATTCATTTCCGAGGCCGCGTCCGCAGTGCCGGATGCGGCCTCTGCATTTTTGCGAATCGAATGTTGAAAACCCGCAGTTGCCGCGGCGCATCGGCGCCCCCTCACTGAGCCTTTCCCATGGTGCAGGATGCCGCCGCCACGCCCCCGCCTGCGCGCACGTTCGCCAACGTCGCGGGCGCCGCCGCGCGCACGCTGCCGCACAGCCTCGAGGCGGAGGAGCACCTGCTGTCGTGCTGCCTGCTGGACGGCGCCGACGTGGTCTCCCGCTGCCTCGAGGCGCGAATCGCGCCCGAGTCCTTCTACGAGGCCAAGCATGGCCTGGTCTTTGCCTGCCTGCTCGACCTCTACAACCGCCAGATCACCATCGATGTCGCCGTGGTGGCGGAGGAGCTGCGCACGCGCCGGCAGCTCGATCAGATCGGCGGCTATGCGTTTCTCGTGCAGGTGAGCAGCCGCATCCCGACGACGGCGCAGGCGGGATACTTCATCGAGCGCGTCCGCGAGCAGGCGCTGCTCCGCGCCATCATCCGCTCGGCCACCGGCGCCGTGGAGGACTGCTATGGTTTCTCGGGCGGCATCGACGAGTTTGTCGACCAGATCGAGACGAAGATTTTCTCGGTCACGCAGAACCGCGTGAGCGAGAGCGCGCAGCAGATGGGCGGCGCGACCAAGGAGGCGATGAACGTCATCACGAAGATGATGATGAAGAAGGGCGAGCTCACCGGCGTCTCCTCGGGCTTCAAGGACCTCGACGCGCTCATGTGGGGTTTCCAGCGCACGGAAATGATCATCCTCGCGGCGCGGCCCTCCATGGGAAAGACGTCGCTGGCGCTCAATTTCGCCGAGGCCGCCGCGCTCCCGAAAAAAGGCCCCGCGGCGGGGGTGCTGATCTTTTCGCTCGAAATGGGCGCCGCGCAGCTCGCGCTGCGCATGCTTTGCTCGCGGGCCCGGGTGAACATGAAGCTCCTCCGCGACGGCCTGCTCTCCAAGAACGGCGACGAGCAGACCCGCCTGGTGCACGCGGCCGACGAGTTTTCCAAGGCCCCCATCTTCATCGACGATTCCAGCGCCCTTTCGATCATGCAGCTCCGGGCCAAGGCGCGGCGCATCCACGCGCGCTCGCCGCTCGGTTTCATCATGGTCGACTACCTCCAGCTCCTGAGCCCCACGGACCCGCGGGTGCCCCGCGAGCAGCAGGTGGCGGAGGCCTCGCGCGGATTGAAGTCACTCGCGAAGGAACTCGACGTGCCCGTGCTTGTATTATCCCAGCTCAACCGTTCCTCCGAAAAAGAAAACCGCACCCCGAAATTGGCTGATTTGCGCGAATCCGGATCCATCGAGCAGGACGCCGACGTCGTCCTCATGCTGGCCCGCCCGCGCGATGCCGACGAAAAATTCCAAGTCGCCGCCGACTCCGCCGAGTTAATCGTTGCCAAGCAACGAAACGGACCGGTAGGAGAATTGAAGCTTACGTTCCTACGAGACATCACCCGCTTTGAAAACTTTCATCAGTAACCCTGTGCGCAGGGTCGTTTCCCTGGGTCTCGCGGTTCTTGGGTTGCTGGCGGTGAGTCCGGCCCCGGTTGCGGCCCAAGTCGCGGCCGGCCCCGCGCCGCAACAGCAGCAGGCGCCGGTCTACAAGGTCGGCACCGTCACGATCAAGTTCGTGGGCACGGCCAACGTGAACGAGCAGGTGGTGCGGGCCAACATGCAGATTCGCGAGGGCGGCGACTTCGACGAAGTCGTGCTCGATCGCGACATCCGCTCGCTCTACCGCACGGGTCTTTTCGAGTTCATCGAGGTCAAGCACGAGGCGGTCAACCCCACGACCTTCAACCTCGTCGTCGAGGTCACCCCCAAGTTCCGCGTGCTCGCGGTGCGCTTCGAGGGCAACGTGAAGATGAAGTCCAACCGCCTCGAGAAAGAGGTGAAGGTGAAGCCCAACCAGGCCCTCGACGAGCGCCAGATCAAGGAGGACTCCGAGAAGCTCCGCGAGTTCTACCAGAAGGCCGGCTACAACCAGGTCTCCGTCAACTACACCGTCGAGCGCGACCGCGTCGGGGGCTTCGGCACCGTCGTCTTCAAGATCCGCGAGGGGGCCAAGGTGAAAATCGCCGGCATCCAGTTCGTCGGCAACAAGGCCGTGACCTCCCGCAAGCTCCGCGGCGTGATGGAGACGAAGAAGTGGTGGATCTTCTCCTGGCTCACCGGCTCGGGCCGCTACAAGGACGACCAGTTCGAGGACGACCTCGACAAGCTGCGCGACGCCTACCGCGAGCTGGGCTTCCTCGACGTCGAGATCCTGCAGGACAAGGTGACGTTCAGCTACCCGACGCCCGAGAAACTCGTCCTCGTGATCGAGATCAACGAGGGGCGGCAGTATCGCATCGGCGACATTTCCTTCTCCGGCAACGCCCTGTTCAACTCCGCGCTGCTCAAGCGCGTCGTCCGCCAGCGGACCGGCATGATCTTTGTGCCGTCCAAGGTCGACGCCGACCGCCAGCGGCTCGACGATTTCTACGGCAAGGACGGCTACCTCGACACGCGCGTGCAGCTGACCCGCAAGCCCAACGTCGCCACTGGCGCCATCGACCTCGAATACAAGATCAAGGAGAGCGAGAAGTTCAACGTCGAGTCGATCGTCATCGAGGGCAACACCAAGACCAAGAGCACGGTGATCCTGCGCGAACTGGTGCTCGGCCCCGGCGACACGTTCAGCACCGTGCTGATGAAGATCTCGCAGCTCCGCCTGGAGAACACCCGCTTCTTCGAAAGCTCCGATGTGTCGCCGCAGGAGACCAACATCCCCGGCCGGCGCAACATGCGCATCGCCGTGCGGGAGGGCCGCACGGGCAACCTCACCTTCGGCGCCGGCTTCAGCTCGCTGGAGCGCGCGACGCTCTTCGCCGAGGTCTCGCAGTCCAACTTCGACCTCTTCAATCGCCGCTCCTTCTTCCAGGGCGACGGCCAGAAGTTCCGCCTCCGCATGCAGCTCGGCTCCCGCTCCAGCGAGGTCGTGCTGTCGTTTGAGGAGCCCTGGCTGTTCCAGAAGCAGCTCGGCCTCGGCTTCAGCGTCTTCCGCACCAGCTCGGACTACAACAGCTCGTTCTACTCCCAGGTGCAGACCGGCTTTGAAGTCTATCTCCGCAAGCACCTCTTCGAGCTGTGGAACGGCCGCGTGTCCTACACCTACGAGATTTTCGACATCAACAACATCTCCCCGAGCGCCTCGGCCGTCATCCGCGCGCTCGAGGGCAGCAACGCCTCGTCGAGCATCGGCTTCCAGCTCGAGCGCGATACCCGCGACAAGATCATCAACACCACCTCCGGCAACCGTGTCGAAATCAACACGAAGTTCTCCGGCGGCTTCCTCGGCGGCAGCAAGATTAACGACAACTACAGCCTCGAGTTTCGCGGCGCGCAGTTCTTCCCGGTCTTCGAGACGCAGGCGCAGGTGCTCGCGCTGCTCGCGCGCGGCGGCGTGGTGCAGAACTTCGGCCGCGCCGACACTGTGCCTTACTACAACAAATGGTATCTCGGCGGCCCGACCACCCTGCGCGGCTTTGAGTTCCGCGAGGTCAGCCCGCGCGACGCCTTCAACGAGCCCATCGGCGGCAAGACCTACGGCTTCTTCAGCGCCGAATACTCCGTGGATATCGTGAGCCCCATCCGCTTCGCCGTCTTCTACGACGCCGGCTTCGTCAACCGGGGCGCCTACGACTTCAACCCCGGCAACTATCACGACAACTTCGGCGTAGGCCTGCGGCTCTTCGTGGCCGGTGCGCCGCTGAGCCTTGATTTTGGCATCCCGAAGCGCGGCGAGCCTCTCGCCAAGAAGGGCAACCAGTTCAATTTTTCCTTTGGCACCCGGTTCTGATTCTGTTCCGTTCGGCCTCTTTTAATTCACCGACACCATTCATGAAAAACTCCATCAAGTCCCTCGTCGCGCTTGCGGCCCTTGCTGCGCTGACCCTCGGCGCGAGTGCCCAGCCAGCCCCCAAGGTCCTCGTTATCGACATCGCCAAGCTCTATCAGGGCCACTGGAAGACCGCTGAGCAGCAGGCCAAGCTCCAGTCGGACGAGCAGAAGGCGCAGGAGGAAATCGAGCGCATGAACAAGGAGGGCAACGCCCTGGTGGAGGAGTTCAAGTCGATGCAGGAGCAGATGAACAACCCCGCCCTGTCCGCTGAGGGCAAGAAGAAGGCCGAGGAAGCCGCGAAGGCGAAATACGAGGCGATCCAAACCAAGCAGCGCGACATCCAGACCTTCGTCCAGAACACCCGCAACAGCCTGGGCCAGCGCGAGGCCAATTTCCGCGGCGTGATGCTGGAGGACATCAGCAAGGTCGCCTCCGAAATGGCCAAGAAGAAGGGCGCCAATATCCTCTTCGACAAGTCCGGCCCCAGCGGTCACGGCATCTCGAACCTCATCTATCTCGATCCGGCGTTCGACATCACGGACGAAGTCTCCAAGGAGCTGAACAAGGACAAGCCCGCCACCGCGGCCACGCCTGCTCCCGCTCCCGCCGCCGGTGGCGCGGCGGCCGCTCCGGCCAGCACGCCCGCTGTGAGCGTCCCGGGCTTGGGTCAGAAAAAGTAAGTTCGCCGAAGCACTCCCGACCGATTGGCCCCGCTCCTGTGAGCGGGGCTTTTTGTTGGCGGGCAAGGGCATCTGGCGGGGCGAGCCGCTGAATTCGGCTCCCGCCCGTCCGGCGGAAGAAATAATTTCCAAGGGAATTGAACGCCGCGGCCCGTTTCGCGTCTTTCCCCGTGGTAGTCAGTTCTACGGTTTGCTTGGTGTCAGGTCATGGGGCCGTCTCGAGGGGTCGGGACGGCCCTCTCTTTTGCCTGGCGCGGGTGCTGATGTCACCAGTGCGCGTAGTCGCCCTTTTCCAATCCGCGGGCAAACTCCACCAGTAGCCGCACGCAGCGCTCCACGTCCTCGAGGTCCACGACCTCGCTTGGCGTGTGCATGTAGCGGAGCGGAATCGAGACGAGTCCGGTGGCCACGCCGCCGCGCCCCATCTGGATCGCACGTGCGTCAGTGCCGGTGGGGCGCGGGTCGGCTTCAATTTGGTAGGGCACCTTGGCCTTCTTCGCGGCCTTCACGAGGCGGTCGAAAATCTTCGGGTTGATGTTCGCGCCGCGGCAGAGGATCGGGCCGCCGCCGAGCTTGGTTTCGCCGAACTTGCGGTTGTCGCAGTCCGGGTGGTCCGTGGCGTGCCCGACGTCGATTGCGACCGCGATGTGCGGGTCCACGAGGTAGGCGGACGTGGTGGCGCCGCGCACGCCGATCTCTTCCTGGGCCGTGGCGACGGCCACGACCTTGGCGGCGAGGTTTTTCTTCTCCCGCGCCAGGCGGATCAGGGTTTCGCCGGCGATGTAGGCGCCCACCTTGTTGTCGAAGGCCCGCGCGGTGCCGACGCTGCCGTTGAACAGCTCCAACTCGTGGTCGTAGGTGGCCACGTCGCCGATCGCCACACGCTCCAGCGCCTCGGCCTTTGAGCGCGCGCCGATGTCGATCCAGATTTCGTGCTTCTTGGGGACCTTCTTTCGGTCCTCGTCGTCCATGAGGTGGATGGCCCGCTTGCCGGTGACACCTTTCACCGGGCCGTTTGCGGTCTGGAGGATGACGCGCCGGCCGGAAATCACGCTGAGGTCGTGTCCGCCGATGGTGTCGAAATAGATGAAGCCGTCCTTGTTCACGTAGGTGACCATCAGGCCGAGTTCGTCCATGTGGCCGGCGAGCATGAGCACGGGGTCGCCGGCGGGATTGAGCGTGGCGAGGCGGTTGCCAAGCGCATCCTTCGCGTAGGCGTGCGCCGCCGGCTTGACGTGGCGGTCAAACACGGCCTGCGCCTCGGCCTCATAACCGGAAGGCGAGCGTGCGTGGAGGAGTTCGGCGAGGAAGGCTGGGACTTGGTAGGACATGGCGGCGGGTGGCGGACTGCGGACCGTCGGCGGGCTCCGCGGATCGGGCAAGCCGGGAATTGCGCGGACGGGCGGGGCAACACTGTTCGTTTTCGCGCGATGGGGCAGTGTGCCGGGCCCGCGCGCAGTTCGCATAAAAGCACCTTGCATCGCGGCACACGGCGCGCTTGCGTGAACGGTCCGCGTTTGCGCGGACCCAGTTCAAATCCGCAATCACAACCACATCCCATCCGGAGTCACCGCCATGGCAGTCAAAGTTGCAATCAATGGTTTCGGCCGCATCGGCCGCCTCGTTTTCCGTGCGCTCGTCGAGCAGGGTCTGCTCGGCACCACGCTCGATGTCGTGGCGGTCGGTGATATCGTGCCGGCCGACAATCTCGCCTACCTGCTCAAGTATGACTCCACGCAGGGCCGCTTCTCCGGCACCGTCGGCTCGAAGAAGTCCACGCCCGACAAGCTCGAGGACGATGTCCTGATCGTGAACGGCAAGGAGATCCTCGTTGTCTCCGCCAAGACCCCCGCCGAGCTCCCTTGGGGCAAGCTGGGCGTGCAGCTCGTCATCGAGTCCACCGGCTTGTTCACCGACGCCGAGAAGGCCAAGGGCCATATCGCCGCCGGCGCCAAGAAGGTCATCATCTCCGCGCCCGCCAAGGGCGAGGACATCACGGTCGTGATGGGCGTGAACGACGACAAGCTCGACCTCGCGAAGCACACCGTCATCTCCAACGCCTCCTGCACCACGAACTGCCTCGCGCCGGTCGTGCACGTGCTCCTGAAGGAAGGCTTCGGCGTCGAGGAAGGCCTGATGACGACCATCCACTCCTACACCGCGACGCAGAAGACCGTCGACGGCCCGTCGAAGAAGGACTGGAAGGGCGGCCGTTCCGCCGCGATCAACATCATCCCGTCCTCGACCGGCGCCGCCAAGGCCACCGCGCTCGTGCTCCCCGAGGTCAAGGGCAAGCTCACCGGCATGTCGTTCCGCGTGCCGACGCCGACGGTGTCGGTCGTCGATCTCACGGTGAAGACCACGAAGGAGACCTCCTACAAGGCGATCTGCGAGGCCATGAAGAAGGCCTCGGAGACCTACCTGAAGGGCATCCTCGCCTACACGAGCGACGAGGTCGCGTCATCCGACTTCATCCACGACAAGCACTCGTCGATCTTCGACGCGGGCTCCGGCATCGAGCTCAACCCGAAGTTCTTCAAGCTCGTCTCGTGGTATGACAACGAGTGGGGCTACTCCAACCGCGTCGTCGAGCTGACCCAGAAGATCGCGGCGAAGCTCTGAGTTTCCTCAACCAAACGCCTTGACCACGGATCGCACGGATTGGCACGGATGAGAAAAATCAATCCGTGTTCATCCGTGTAATCCGTGGTTAGTTTTTTCCTCTGTCCATGGCCAAATTCAAAACCATCCGTGACCTAAACCTGAGCGGGAAACGCGTGCTCATGCGCGTCGACTTCAACGTCCCGCAGGACAAGCAGACCGGCGCCATCACCAACACCGCGCGCATCGCCGCCGCGCTGCCGACGATCCAATACGCCTTGGAGAAGGGCGCGTCCGTCGTGCTGATGTCGCACCTCGGCCGTCCGGATGGCCAGAAGATCGCCAAGTTCTCGCTCAAGCCCGTCGCGGCCGAGTTGGAAAAACTCCTCGGCAAGCCCGTGCAGTTCCTCGACGACTGCGTCGGCCCCGCGGTCGAGGCCGCGTGCGCGAAGCTCAAGCCCGGCCAAGTCGTGCTGCTCGAGAACCTCCGCTTCCACCTCGAGGAGGAGGGCAAGGTGAAGATCAAGAACGCCGATGGCTCCGAGACGAAGCTCAAGGCCGATCCGGCGAAGGAGGCGGCGTTCCGCGCCTCGCTCTCGAAGCTCGGCGACGTGTTCGTCAACGACGCCTTCGGCACCGCGCACCGCGCGCACTCGTCGATGGTCGGCGTCGCGCTGAAGGACAAGGCGGCCGGTTTCCTGATGGAGGCCGAGCTGAAGGCCTTCGACAAGGTGCTCAATCATCCCGAGCGCCCGCTGCTCGCCATCCTCGGCGGCGCGAAGATCGCGGACAAGATTCCGCTCATCAACAATCTCCTCGAGAAGGCCAACAAGGTCATCATCGGCGGCGGCATGGCCTACACCTTCCACAAGGTGAACCGCGGGATGAAAATCGGCGCGAGCCTCTTCGACCCCGAGGGCGCGAAGATCGTCGCCGAACTCGAAGCCAAGGCGAAGGCCAAGGGCGTCGAGCTGATCTTCCCGGTGGACTTCATCGCGGCGGACAAGTTCGCGCCCGACGCCAACACCCAGCCGGCCGACATGGCGACGGGCATCCCCGACGGCTGGGAGGGCCTCGACGCCGGCCCGAAGAGCATCGCGCTCTACCGCGCGGCGATCCTCGCCTCGAGGACCATCGTGTGGAACGGCCCGTCGGGCGTGTTCGAGTTCGACAAGTTCGCGGGCTCCACGAAGGCGATGGCCGAGGCGATCGCCGAGGCCACGGCCAAGGGCGCGACGACCGTCGTGGGCGGCGGTGACACCGCGACGGCCGCGAAGAAATTCGGCGTGCACAAGAAAGTCACGCACTGCTCCACCGGCGGCGGCGCCAGCCTCGAATACCTCGAGGGCAAGGTGCTGCCGGGCGTGGCGTTCCTCGAAAGCTGACGCCCTGCGGCTTCAACCTCCCTCCCCATGATCTCCCGAAAAAAACTGATCGCCGGCAACTGGAAGATGAACAAGACGCCCGCCGATGGCGTGGCGCTGGTGCGCGACCTCGTGGCGACGGCCGGGAAGCAGTCCGACGTCGAGGTCGTCGTGTGCCCGCCGTTCACCGGCTTGGAGTCCGCGGGCAAGGCCCTCGAGGGCTCCACCGTGAAGCTCGGCGCCCAAAACATGCACTTTGAGGCGAACGGCGCGTTTACCGGGGAGGTCTCGGCGCCGATGTTGCGCGCGATCTTTGCGACGCACGTCATCCTCGGCCACAGTGAGCGCCGCACGCTCTTCGGCGAAACCGACGAGCTGGTGAACAAGAAGGTGCTCGCCGCGCTGAGGAACCAGCTCCGCCCGATTTTCTGCGTGGGCGAGACGCTCGCCGAGCGCGAGTCCGGCGCCACGCTCAAGGTCGTGCAAACGCAGGTCGAGCGCGGCCTTGAGGGCGTCGCCAAGGATCAGGCGGCCTCGGTCATCATCGCCTACGAGCCCGTGTGGGCCATCGGCACGGGCAAGGTCGCGACGACCGAGCAGGCGCAGGAGGTGCACGCCTTCATCCGCGGCCTGCTCGCGAAGCTCTTCACCGAGCCCGTCGCGCAGAAAATCCGCATCCTCTACGGCGGCTCGATGAAGCCCGCCAACGCCCCCGAGCTGCTCGCCCAGAAGGACATCGACGGCGGCCTCATTGGCGGCGCGAGCCTCGAGGCGCGGAGCTTCGTGGAGCTCGTGACCGCGGCGGCCGCGATCACGTAGGCGGGCGGGATCAGCGCCGCGGCGCGAGGAGTTGCCGGGCGAACTCCCGGCTCTTCGCCGCCTGCGCATGCGCCGGCGCGATCCACAGCGCGCGCTCGATGAAGGGCAGGCCCTCGGCGGGTCTTCCGAGGTTGCACAGCATGGTGCCGTAGTCGGTGAGCGCGTCCGGGTTCCACCGCTCGGCCTCGGCGCGGGCCCGATAGTGGGCGAGCGCCTCGTCGTAGCGCTTCTGCGCGAGGCGGATTTGCGCGAGTTCCGCGTGCGCGCTGGGCTGGCGCGGGTCGAGCTGGAGCGCGCGCTCAAAGTGCGGCACGGCTTCGTCGGGCTTGCCCGCGCGGACCGCGAGGGCGCCGAGGTTGACGTGCAGCCCCGGATTGTCGGGGTCCTTGCGCACGGACTCCTCGATGAGGGCGCGCGCTTCGTCGCCGCGACCCTGGGCAAAAGCGAGGATGGCGAGCTGCGTGAGGGCGTTGATGTAGTCGGGCCGCAGTCGCAGCGCGTGGCGGAACTGCGCCGTGAACTCCTCCTGCGGCCGGCCCGCGGCCTGCAGCGCGACCGCCAGCAGGTAGCGCACGGCGGGGTTGTCCTCGCCGACCGCGATGCTGTGTTCGTAGAGGGTGCGGCTGTTGCGCCATGCCGGCACCTGCCGGGCGGAAAAAATCGCCAGCGCCGCCAGCACGGCCAGCAGGCCGCCCGTGGCGAAAGCCCGGAAACGCGGCGCTCCGCCGAGGAGCGCCGCGCACGGCCACACGATCGCCGTCAGCACGCCAAGGATCGGCACATACATGTAGCGGTCCGCCATGGCCTGGGATCCCACCTGCACGAGCCCGATCACCGGGACGAGCGTGCCGAGGAAGAACAACCAGCCGAACAGCACGGCCGGTTGGGTGCGGCGCAAGCTCCAGGCCAGCGCGGTGAGCGCCAGCAGCAGCGCGGCCGCACCGGCGACGACCGCGGGCGGCCAGTGGCCCGGATGGTAGTAGAGCGGCGCGAGCGACTCGGGCCAGAGGGTCTTGCCGGCGTAGCGCACGTAGGAGACGACGGCGTTGGCGGCGCGCGCGCCGAGGGAGAAGCGCTCGCCGAAATGGGCCGCGCCGGAGCCGCTTTGCACGAGCCACGTCAGCACGCTGTGGCCGCCGGCCAGCGCAAAGAGGGGGAGCTTCTCGAGGAAAAGGGCGCGCCACGTCTTCCCCGGCCAGCGCCGCAACGGCCAGAAATCAAGGAGCAGCAGCGTGCAGGGGAAGGTCACCGCCATCGGCTTCGAGAGCAGCGCGAGTCCCATCGCCCCGGCGACGGCAAAGTAGCGCCCCGGCGTCGGCCGCTGCGCGTAGCGCGCATAGGCCCACAAGCCCAGCAGCCAAAAGAACGCGCAGAGCACGTCCTTCCGCTCCGAGATCCACGCCACGGACTCCACGTGCAGCGGGTGCAGCGCGAACAGCGCCGCCACCATCGCCGGGCGCCACAACGCGCCAGTGAGGGCGCGCCATGCGGCGAAGACGAGCAGTGCGTTCAGCGCGTGCCACATCAGGTTCTCCCAGTGCATCGGCGCTGGGCGCACGCCAAAGAGCTGGCAGTCGAGCTGGTGCGAGAGGGTGGTGAGCGGATGCCAGTTGCTGCTGTGGACGCCGGTGAACGCCCACACGATGCCCGCGGGGCGCAGCCCTTGGTTTACGAGGGGCTGGAACTCGACGTAGGCGTCGTCGTCGAGGTTGACGAAGCCGCATTCGCCGACGCGCCAGAAGGCGAGCAGCGTCGCCGCGAGAAGCAGCGCGCCGATCCACAGCGGGCGGCGGTCGCGGGGCGCGGGTTGGCTAGTCATTTGCAGGCGTCCTGCAAAATTTCGGCGCATCGCGGCGCCCGCAAGAAAATCGTGGCGAATCGGATTTGCACCGCGCGCGTCAACCCGTTCACTCCCCGCGATGGTCCGCAGTTCCCAGATCTTCAGCACGCAGGCGCTGCCCAAGGAGGACACGCGGTCCGACCTTTCGCTCGTGGGCACCTGGCGCGTCGTCGTGCTCAATGACCCGGTGAACCTGATGTCCTACGTCGTGCTGGTGTTCCGCAAGGTCCTCGGCCTCGACGAGCCCACGGCGCGGCAGCGGATGCTGGAGGTCCACGAGCAGGGCCGGTCCATCGTGTGGAGCGGCCTGCGCGAAAAGGCCGAGGCCTATGCCTTCACGCTCCAGCAATGGCACCTCACGACCGTCCTCGAGCCCGATGAAACGCATTGAGGTCAAGCTCGCGCTCCCCGTCGTCGCCCCCCTGCTCGACGTGATCAAGGAGATGTCCGACGGCCTGCGCACGACGCTGGCCGCGCCCGTCGCGATGAAGGAGCTCGACCCCGACTTCCATGCGGCGTGGGTCGACGACTTGATCGAGCACCAGAACGGCGATGTGAAGCGCCTGCTGGCGCTCTTCGACGGCAACTTTTTTTCCGAGGGGGTGATCGCCTTCGACGAGGAGAACGCGGAAGTGATCGTGCGCGCCTGCGCCGCCGTGCGGCTGCAGCTTCGGGAGCGGCACCTCAAGTCGCTGCCCGACGAGACGCTCGAAGGCGGGGAGGTCGAGCTGCTCACGCTGCCTGAGCCGTTGCGCCGCGCGTTCATGTGCTACCTCTTCCTGGCGACCCTCCAGGAGCTGATTATCCAGCACTTGCAGGAGGCGATGCTCGGGGCGTGAGGCATCGCGCGCCCCGTCTCGGCGGGCACGCGGCGTTTTCGGGATTCGCATTTGACGGACGGGAGGCCCGACCCATCGTCGTGGGCGACACCCTGTAGTGTTCGAGGTGCTTTCAATAACTGCTCTTTGCCTTAGGAAATTCACGGGAGCCAAAACCGTCGCGAGAGATGCCAGGCCGTAAACCGGAAGGCAGAAGACGCGGCGGCGGCGCCCACCTAAACTAAAAAAGGTCTTGAGCCTTTGGGCGCACGGCACAGGCGGGGTGTCACTTTCATTTTTTCCGAGATGGTTTTGCGCCGCGGCGTGAGGAAAACGCGGCGACGGCGCCGCGGCTCCAGCGCGAACTGGGAATGCGACGGGGAAAAGATTCGACCGTCATGCGGTGCGCCGTTGAGCTGACGGCCCCACATGAGCCCGACCTTCTACAGCATCCTTCACGTCATCTCGATCCTCGTGCTGACTGGCTTCACGTTCTACGCGTTCGCGGCGCCGGCCGAGACGCGCAAACGCGTGATGATGATCACGGGCATCGCGAGCCTGCTCGCCTTGGTGGCCGCCTTTGGCTTGCAGGCGAAACTGCAGGTGGGCTGGCCCGGCTGGCTCTTCGTGAAGATCGCGTGCTGGCTCGCGCTCTCGGCGCTCGCCGGCCTCGGCTACCGCAAGCGCGAGGCCGCCGGCCTGCTGTCGGTCGTCGCGGTCCTCGCGATCGTCGTGGCGGTCGTGATGGTCTACCTGAAGCCGTTCTGAGCGGACGCCGCGTCCATGGCCGGTTCGCTCTGCGGCGTGTGGGTGGATGACGCCGGTGGCGTCCACACCACCATCGCGACTGCGGAGGGCGGACGCGAGACGCGCACGGCCGCCCTGCGGCCTTTTGCCTGGCTCGGCGGCGAGCCGGCGGCGCGGCCGACGGGCATCACCGTCGAGGCGCTGCGGGGGGAGGGGCCGTTCCGCCAGATGGCGCACGCCGAGAATCTCGCGGCCTTCGACGCGCTGGTGAAGGCCGCCCGCGACGCCGGCGTGGACTCGCTGCGCCCGCTCGAGAGCCAGTTTCTCCTCCAAAACCGCGAGCGCCTCTACCGCGATCTGATGTTTGGCGAGCTCCGCCGCTGCCAGCTCGACATCGAGGTGGCGTCGCCCGGCGGGAGTTTCCCGGATGCCGCGCGCCCCGACGATCGCGTGCTCGCGATCGGGCTGCGCCTGGCGGGGAAAAACCGCCTGCTGCTGCTCGACGAGCCGACCGACGCCGCGGAAAAAAAGCTCCTCCTCGCGCTCAACGCCGCGCTCGCCGAGATCGATCCCGATGTGATCGAGGGGCACAACCTGTTCAAGTTCGACCTCGACTACCTGCGCCAGCGCGCGAAGCGTCACAAGGTTCCCTGCGCGTGGGGCCGCTACGGGCAGGCCGCGTCGTTCCGCGGCAGCAAGCTCAAGGTCGCCGAGCGCTGGATTGATTTCACGCGCTGCGACCTCCCGGGCCGGGCGGTGGTCGACACCTACCTGCTCGTGCAGCAGCACGACATCACGACCCGCGAGATGACGTCCTACGGGCTCAAGGAAGCCGCCATCTATTTCGGCGTGACCGACGACGACAGCGAGCGCACCTACATCGAGGGCGCGCAGATCCAGCACGTGTTTGCCGAGGACCGGGCGCGCTTCTGCGCCTACCTGGAGGACGATCTCCGCGAGACGCAGGGCATCGCCGACCAGCTCCTGCCGACGTATTTCGAGCAGGCGCGCACCTTTCCCACGCTGCTGCAAGAGGCCACGCTCCGCGGCGCCACCTCCAAGATCGACCTGCTGTTCCTCGAGGAATACTACCATGCGCGGCAGGCCGTGCCCGCGCCGCCGGAGGTGAAACCCTTCGAGGGTGGCTACACCCGCAGTTTTCAGGAGGGGGTTTTCCGCCACGTGCTGCACTTCGACGTGGCCTCGCTCTATCCGAGCCTCCTGCTGCACATCGGGCGGAATCCCAAGAACGACACGCTCGGCGTCTTCATCCCGCTGCTCCGCCGGCTGCGCGAGTATCGCCTCAAATACAAGCAGCTCGCGAAGGCCGGCGCGACCGCCGAGGAGCGCGCGGAGGCGCAGGCCCGGCAGGCCAGCTTCAAGATCCTCATCAACTCGTTCTACGGCTACCTCGGCTTCTCCGGCGCGCGCTTCGGCGACGGCGAGCTCGCGGCGGAGGTCACGCGCCGCGGTCGCGAATTACTACAGGCATTGATCGATGAGTTCGCGAAGCACGGCGCGACGATCCTCGAGGCGGACACGGACGGCATCTACCTTTCCTCGGAAAAATACCACGCCGAGCCGGAGAAGCTGCTCGCGCTCGTCGCCCCGATCCTGCCCGAGGGCATCGAGCTCGAGTTCGACGGCCGCTACGCCGCGATGTTCTGCTACAAGGCCAAGAACTACGCGCTCTACGACGGGAAGAAAATCACCCTGCGCGGCAGCGCGCTGCGCTCGCGCGGCATCGAGCCGTTCCTGAAGAAACTGACGGGCCAGCTCATCCGTTTCCTGCTCGGCGCCTCGCCGGAGTCGCCGCTCGTCGCGTTGGAGAATCTCCGGCAGCAGATCGCCGCGCGCACGCTGCCTGCCGCCGACCTGGCGAAAAGCGAAATCCTCAGCCAGGCGCCCGACGCCTACGAGCGGTTGATCGCGGAGGGCGGCAAGCCGCGGCGCGCCTCGGCGGAGGTGGCGCTGCAGCTCACGCCGCGCCCGCGCATGGGCGAGCGCGTGACCTACTACATCACGGCGAAGGCCAAGGGGAAGACCAGCGACTGGCAGCGCGCCCGCGCGCTGGCGCTCCACGATCCCGTGGCGGCGCCTTACGATCCGGACTACTACGTCGAGAAGCTCGACGACTGGCTGGAGCGCTACGGGGCGTTCCTCGGGTTCAAGCCGCCGCCGAGCGCGCAGGGAGAGCTTTGGTAGCCGGCGACGGCAAAAAGCGCCGGGCTCGCGTGGAGCCCGGCGCCGAAATCACGAGCGATGAGGAGGGGGGCGGCCTCACGCCGGCGACAGGCGCCGCGAAAAGAAGGCCAGCGTCAGCACGCTCAGGCCCAGCAGGCCGGCGGTGGAGGCGGCGTCGGGGGCGTTGCGGACGATGGTGGTGGTGTTGAACGCAACTTCGGCCAGGCCGGTGTAGGGAGACTGGGAATTCTGGATGCTGTTCACATCAAAGCGCACCGACGACACGTCGGCGATGGCCCCGAAATTGAAGCCCTGCGCGGCATTGCTGTCGAATGCCAGCGTGCCCGAGTAGGTGCCGATGATGACGTTCGACGCGTTGAAGAACGTCAGGGCGAAGTTGCCAACATCATAGCCACTGTTGTTGGCGATCCCGCCGTTGGATTGGTGATTCCAGAGGTAGATGGTGTCGAGGGTCTGCGGGCTGGTGAAGCCCCACGTGATGAAGGCGTCCAGCGGATTGGTGTTCGCGGCGGTCGTCCAGTGGTTGCCGGTGGCGTAGGCGGAGTGCGTCGGCAGGCTGCCCACCGGGCCCGTAAGGCCGGAACCGTTGATCGTGTTGATCGCGAGGTAGCTGCTGCTGAATTCCGAGGAAGCGACCGCCGTGTTGGGCTGGATGATGACGGCGTGGGCCGGTGCGGCGAGGGCCAGCAGGAGGCCCCCGAGGGATGTGAGCGAGGTGAGGCCGTAGTTGAGTGAGTTCATGAAGGTTGGGCTTTTTTCGTGGCGGTTTGGGATGGGCTGAAACTTGCTCGGCCGAGGCCGACGGGCCCATCCGTGGGCCCAAGGTTCAACGGAGCCGCCGGCCTGGGAGGCGAAACCATCGAGGCCGGGCGATTCCGTGCGTTCCTTCCCCATCCGCGCGCGCGAGTTTCAAACTATCGCAACGGAGCGGTTGTTTGCAGGCGAGATGCAGATTGCGCCACGCCTCGGGCTGCGTGCTTCTAAACCGCGGCGAGCCTGCTTTTGGCTCGCATCGTCCGGACACGAAAAAATATCCCTGTGCGCATGCAGTTTCCGACCACCCGCTGGGACGAGCTTGCGAGGGCGTCGCTCCATGGCGACGCGGAGTCGCGCCGCGCGCTCGATGAATTCTGCCGCCGCTACTGGGGACCGGTGAACAATTTTATCCGGCGAAAGGGCCATTCCGAAACCGAGGCGGCCGATCTCACGCAGGACTTTTTCCTGAATTTCATCGAGGCGCGCTCGTGGCGCCGCGCCGATCCGCAGCAGGGGAAATTCCGCACGTTTTTGCTCGGGGCGCTCGCCCACCGCCTCGCCAAGTCCCGGGCGCACGGCGATCGGCTGAAGCGGGGCGGCGGCACGCAGATTGTCGGGCTGGATGACGCCGCGTCCGCGCGCGACGGGGACGACGCGATGCCGGCCGTGGCGCCGGCGGAGGCGGCCCATTTTGACCGCGAGTGGGCGCTCGGGATGCTGGGCGCGGCGCTCGCCGAGGTGCGCGCCGATTACGCGGCCCGCGGCAAACAGCGCCACTACGAGGCGCTGAAGTGCTACCTCAGCACGCAACAGGCGGCCCCCGCCTACGAGGCCGCGGCGGCGGAGCTGGGCATTCCGCTCGCGGCGCTGAAGACGGAAGTGTTCCGCCTGCGGCAGGCATTTCGCGCCGCCCTGCACCGCGAGATCGGCCGCACGGTGACCGATCCGCAGCAGGCGCAGGACGAGCTGCGCTACCTGCGCAATGTCCTCGCGAGCCAGCATTCCGCGATGCGCGAGCCGGGCGAAACCTGACGCGCCGAAAGGGGAAGAACTTCCGCCCGGATGGCCCCGGAGAATGCCGTGCCAGCCGGGAATGTCCTTCATGCCTCGCGTCGAAAACTCCTCCCCGGCCTGCACCCAGTGCGGCTGCGCGGCCATCACGGCGGAGACCGAGTGCCTCTGCCCGGTGTGTCTCTTCGACGGCCTGGATTTGCCAGGCGAGCCGGATGAGGCCGGCGCGGGGACGGCGCCGGGGGCGCTGCGTTCGCTGCTTCCCCTCCGGGGCTACACCGTGATCGCGGAGATCGCGCGCGGCGGCATGGGCGTCGTCTATCGCGCGCGCCAGTGGGAGCCGGAGCGCGAGGTTGCGCTCAAGATGCTGCTGCCGCTCGCGGCGGCGTCGCGCGAGATGCGGGAGCGCTTCCACCGCGAGGCGCAGGCGCTCTGCGAGCTGGATCATCCCGCCATCCTCCCGGTTTACGGGATGGGCGAGCACGACGGGTTGCCGTGGTTCACGATGAAGCTCGCCGCGGGCGGCAACCTCGCGGAGCGCGCGGCGAGCTTTCGCGGCCGCTGGGGCGAGATCGCGGCGCTCATCGCGACGCTGGCCGATGCCGTGCAATTCGCGCACGACCGCGGGGTGCTGCACCGGGACCTCAAGCCGGGCAACATCCTCTTTGACGACACGGGCCGCCCGTTCGTCGCTGACTTCGGGCTGGCGAAACTGATCGACGAGGACGCCGAGCTCACGCATACGCGGCTGGCGCTCGGCACGCCGAGCTACCTCGCGCCGGAGGTCGCGGCGAGCAACGCCCGCCGCGCCACCGTCGCGAGCGATGTCTACAGCCTCGGCGCGGTGCTCTTCGAGCTGCTCGCGGGCCGGCCGCCGTTCCAGGCGGAGGGATTGCCCGCGCTGCTCGCGCGCATCGTGTCCGACGAGGCGCGGTTTCCGGAAAACGGCGCCGCCCCCGCCGTCCCGCGCGATCTCCGCGTGATCGCGCTGCGCTGCCTCGCGAAGGATCCCGCGCGGCGTTGCGCGAGCGCGCGCGAGCTGGCGGCGGAGCTGCGCCGCTTCCTCGCGGGCGAGCCCATCGTCGCGCGGCCGGCGGGCGCCGCCGAAAGGGCCTGGCGCTGGGCGCGCCGCAACCCGGCGCTGACCGGCGCGCTGGCGGCTTGCGTGTTCATCACGATTCTCGGCGTGGCGGGCATCTGGCGGCAGCTGCAGCACACGGAAGCCGCGCGCGCCCTCGCCGTGCAGAAGACCGGCGCGGAGCACGAGCAGCGCCTGCGCGCCGAGGCCGCGCGGCGGCAAGCGGAGCAAAGCGAACTGGTCATGCGGCAGAACCTCTACGCGGCCGACATGCTCGGCGTGCAGCGGGCGCTCGCGCAGCATGATCTCGGCACGGCGCGGCTGCTGCTCGACGCCCATCGGCCGAGCCAGGGCCAGGCCGACTTGCGCGGCTTTGAGTGGCGGCATTTCCTGGCGCAGGCGCAGCCGCGCAATTTCAAGACCCTCTCGCACGAGGGCCACGAGGTGAGCGCGCTCGCGTTCTCCCCGGACGGCGCGTGGCTCGCGTATGGGAGCCGGCAAGTGATGCTGCATGACACGGCCACGTTCGGCCTGCGGCACCGCATCGACGTGCCGAGCACGGCCTCGCTGGGCTTTGTCCCCGGCACGGGCGCGCCGGCGATGTTCATCGGGAATCGCATGCGCGACGTGCACCTGTGGACCGGGGGCACCGAGACGCCGCCGATCGTGCTGCCCGTGGTGGGACGCTGGCCCGAGGTGGCGTTCACGGCGGCGAGCGGCCAGCCCATGCTCGCGGTGGGCGTCGGCTTGAACCGCGCCGTGCGAGGCGAGGGCACGGCTTTCCTGCACACCTTCGACAATGATCGCGATCTGGCGAGCGGCGGGCGGCGGCGCGCCTTGCCGGACTCGGGCGGGGCCGTGGCATTTTCGCCCGACGGCCGCTCTCTCGCCACGGGATCGTGGCAAGGGAACATCACCCTGTGGGAGCCGGTGTCCGCGACCGTGGCAAAGATTCTCACGGGTGCGGGATTCGTCACCCTGATGCGCTTCGCCCCGGACGGGAAAACCTTGGTCGTGTGCAATCAGGGCGAGGGCGTCTGGCTCTATGATGTCGCGAGTGGCGCGAAGCGCCCTTTCGCGCGCGGCCACGCGGGCTGGGTCGCGGACGCAGCGATTTCTCCCGATGGGCGGACGCTGGCGTCGGGCGGCGTCGACCAGACCTTGCGCCTTTGGGATCTCGCGACGGGCCGCCAGACGGCGATTTTCCTTGGCCACAGCTATGCCGTCTCGCGCGTGGCCTGGTCGCCCGACGGAACGCTGCTCGCGAGCGGTGGCCTGGACGGCACGGTGCGGCTTTGGCGGGCCGGCGCGGCGGCGGAGGAGGAAAAGCCCCGGGCCGGCCGGGTGCGCCGGCAGTGGTTTGCGCCGGACGGGCGCCGGTTCGTCGCGAGCCACATGAACGGCCACGTCTCCGTGTATGATTTTCCCGGCCTTGCGAGGTTGGCGGGACCGCGCCTTGCCGGATTCCCGCTGGGCATGGCCCCCGAGGGCGAGGGTGGCACGCTGATAACCATGCGGAAAAATGCCGCGGGAAGCCTTGAGCTGGCTCGCTGGGGCATGCCAGACCTGCGACCGCTGGGCGTGAGCCCGCTGCCGGGTGCCGGCGAAAACGCGGGCTATGGTGCGCTTTCCCCCGACGGGCGGAAATTCGCCATGGGCCTGGGCCTCGGGGAAGTAGGCCTGTGGGATTTTGCCGAGGCGGCCCCGCGATTTACGCGGCTTCGGATCGATCTGCCGCAGGCCACGGCGACGCTGGCCGTGAAATTCTCGCCCGACGGACGGCGTCTGGCGGCCGCGTTCATGAACTCGACCTCGGTGTATCTTTGGGAGATCGGCGCGCAGCCGTCGTATCGGGCGCTGCCCCCGCACAAGGGATATGTGACCGAGATCGTGTTCTCGCCCGATGGGCGGACCTTGATCAGCGCCGACGGTGACAGGTTCATCAAAGTCTGTGATGTCGAGACGGGGCGGGAGCTGGGCATGCTGCTGGGCCATCGCATGGGGGTCGCGAGCATCGACCTTGCGCCGGATGGGCGCACGCTCGCCTCCGTGTCCAGTGATGGCTCATTGCGCCTGTGGAACCTTGCGACGCGGCGCGAGGTTGCCCGCTTCGAGCAGCCGGGACTGGGCCCTACGGTGGCGTTCGCCCCCGACGGCACGGGCTTGCTCTACGAGCTGCGGGAAAAGGGCTTCCCCTCCACCGGGATTCTCCGGGCACCGCCGCCTGACAACGCGGATGCCGCGACGACTGCACCGAAATAGCGGCGGGTGAATCGCAGGCGGCCCCTGCCGCTCGCGCGACGGCGGCCACCGCCACCTCACACGAGAAGCAGCGCCGGGGACTCGAGCAATTGCTTCAGGGCGTTCAGGAACTGCGCGCCGACGGCGCCGTCGAAGACGCGGTGATCGCACGAGAGCGTGACCGTGAGCGTCTGGCCGACGACAATCTGGCCGTTCTTCACGACGGGCTTCGTCACCGTCGTGCCGACCGCGAGGATCGCGGCGTTGGGCGGGTTGATGATCGCGGTGAACTTCGGGATGCCCATCATGCCGAGGTTCGAAACGCAGAAGGTGCCGCCCGTGAACTCCGCGGGCACGAGCTTCTTTTCCTTGGCCTTTTTGCCGAGCGCCTTCGCCTCGGTGCTGATCTGGAAGACACTCTTCAGGTGCGCGTCGCGCACGACGGGCGTGATGAGGCCGTCCTCCATCGCGACGGCAAACGCGACGTGCGCGGCGCCGTGGTGGCGGATGTTTGCCCCTTCCCACGAGGTGTTGACGGCGGGCACGCGGCGCAGCGCCTCGGCGCTGGCCTTGAGGATGAAGTCGTTGACCGAGAGCTTCACGCCTTCCTTTTCGAGCCCGGTGTTGAGCTGCTCGCGGATCGCCATCAGCGGGCCGGCGTCCATCTCGATGTCGAGGTAGACGTAGGGAATCTGCGTCGTGGACTCGAGCATGCGCTTGGCGATGACGCCGCGCATCGTGGAGACCGGGACGAGGCGCTCCGCTTGAATCGGGCCCTTGGCCGAAACCGCACCGCCAGAGAAAGTGCCGCCGGATTTCGCCGCGGGAGGATTTTTTTCCGCGGCCAGAATGTCGGCGCGCACGATGCGGCCGCCCGGGCCGGAGCCCGTCACGCGCGCCGGATCGATTTTCTTTTCGGCGGCGAGCTTCTTCGCGAGGGGGGAGATTTTGATGCGGCCGGTGCTGACTGAAGCAGCGGCGATCTCGCCGCTGCCGGAACGCGGCGAGGGCGCCGCGTCCCCAGCCGGAGTCGGAGCCGAGGCGGGAGTCGCGGACGTCGCCGCGGGGGCGGGTGCGGCTTCAGCTTTCTTTTCTTCCTTCGCCGCGGGGGCGGCGGCGGGCGCTTTTCCGGCGGGCGCGTCCACTTTCTCGCCCGGCTTGCCGATCGCGCAGAGCGGGGCGCCGAGGGCGACTTGCGAGCCGCCGGGGGCGAAGATTTTCAGCAGCGTGCCGTCGAAGAAGCACTCGAGCTCCATCGTGGCCTTGTCGGTCTCGACCTCGGCGAGCATGTCGCCGGTCTTCACGGTGTCGCCTTCCTTCTTCAGCCATTTCACCAGCGTGCCCACCGTCATGGTGTCGCTGAGTTTCGGCATTTCGATGATGTTGGCCATAGGAGGAAAAGTGGGAAACGTGGGAAATCGGAAAAGTGGAAACCGAAAGGCGCGGGTCAGCTACAGGAGTTTTGCGATGTTTCGCCTTCCCGCCTTTCCAGTTTTCAGGCGACCGCGGCGAGGGCGGCCTTGAGCACGCGCTGCGGGTTGGGCAGCTGCTCGACCTCGACCGGCGGCGAGTAGATCGCGGGGGCGTCGATCGTCGCGAGGCGATGGATCGGGCCGTCGAGCTCGTCAAAGGCCTCGCGCTGGATCATGTAGGCGAGCTGCGACCCGACGCTGGCGAACGGCTTCTGCTCCTCGACGATCAGCACGCGGTGCGTTTTCGCGACGGACTTGAGCACCGTGTCGATGTCGAGCGGGCGGATGGTGCGGAGATCCACGATCTCCACGGAGACATCGTGCTCCTTTTCCAAGATCGACGCGGCGGCGAGCGAGTGCAGCACGCTGCGGCCGTAGGTGACGATCGTGAGATCGGTGCCCTCGCGCTTCACGTCGGCGAGGCCGAGCGGGATGACATACTCGGCCTCGGGCACCTCGCCTTTTTCGCCGTAGAGCATCGTGTTTTCGAGGAAGAACACGGGATCGTTGTCGCGGATCGAGGACTTGAGCAGGCCCTTGGCGTCGTAGGGTGTGGACGGCACGACGACCTTCACGCCCGGGTGGTTGGCGAGGACATTCTCCGGCGTGTGCGAGTGCGTGGCGCCGACATTGGTGCCGCCGTTCGCCGGGCCGCGGATGACGATCGGGCAGTTGATCTGGCCGCCGCTCATGTAGCGGACGTTGGCGGCGTTGTTCAGGATTTGATCAAACGCGACCGAGTAGAACGACCAGAACATCAGCTCCATCACGGGCCGCACGCCGAGCATCGAGGCGCCGATGCCCATGCCGATGAAGCCGGCCTCGCTGATCGGCGTGTCGACGATGCGCTGCGGGCCGAACTTGGCCAGCAGGCCCTCGGTGACCTTGTAGGCGCCGTTGAACTGCGCGACCTCCTCGCCCATGACGACGACGTTCTTGTCGCGGGTGAGTTCCTCGGCCAGGGCGTGGCGGACGGCTTCGCGGTAAGTGATCTGTGGCATCGGAGAATTTTCGATTTTGGAATTTCGATTTTCGAACGGCCGCGTTGCGGCTCAGTCGAAGAAGAGCCGCCCCTGCGATTTGCGCTCGGAGGGATTGTCGCTCTCCCAATAGACGTCCTTTTGGATGTCGTCGGGCGTGGGGAAGGGGCTCGCCTCGGAGAAATCGGCGGCGAGGTCGGCCTCGTTCCGCGCCTCGGCGTCGATTTTTTCGATCAACGCCTCGTCGAGCACGCCCTCGGCGACGAGCTGGTTTTGGAACACCTGGATTGGATCCTTCGTGCGGCGGTATTCCTCGATCTCCTGCTTGCTGCGGTAGGTGTTGTCCGGATCGGCGACGGAGTGGCCGCGGTAGCGATAGGTCACGATCTCCACGACGGCCGGCTTGTTTTTCTCGCGGGCCTCGGTGAGGAACTTGTCCATCGTCGCGCGGACCTCGTAGAGGTCGTGGCCGCTGCACTGGCCCCAGGCCATGTTGTAGGCCTCGGCGCGCTTCGCGAGCGCGCCGGAGGAGGAGCGGGCCTGCGAGGTGCCCATGGAGTAGCCGTTGTTCTCGATGACGAAGATGCACGGCAGGCTCCAGAGCGCGGCGAGGTTGTAGGCCTCGTGCACCGCGCCTTGGTTGACGGCGCCGTCGCCCATGAACGCCATCGCGGCGCCCTTCTTGCCCTGGTATTTCACGCCGTAGGCGAGGCCGACGCCGAGCGGGATCTGGCCGCCGACGATGCCGTGGCCGCCCCAGTAGTTGCGCGTCGGATCGAAGTAATGCATCGAGCCGCCCTTGCCTTTGGAGCAGCCGGTGGCCTTGCCGTAGAGCTCGGCCATGAGCGGCTTGGTGTCCATGCCGACGGCCATCGCGTGGCCGTGATCGCGGTAGGCGGTGATGACGTGATCGTTCTTGCCCATCAGCGAGCAGCAGCCGACGGCGACGGCCTCCTGGCCGATGTAGAGGTGGAGGAAGCCGCCGATCTTCTTGGCCTGGTAGGCGCGGAGGCTGCGCTCCTCAAAGCGGCGGATGCGCACCATCTTGCGATGCAGCTCGATCTTTTCGTCGCGCGAGAGCTTGGCGTTGATCGGCGCCTTGGCGTGCGGGTTCGCCGCGGCGGGCGCGGGCTTTTTCTCGGCGGTGGCAGTCGGTTTCTTGCTCACGGAAAGTCGGTGGATTTTTGAAACGAGAAAGTGTTTGTCGGCAGGAGGGGAAATCAAGCGTGGAGTAGGCCGATGGAATCGGGGACACACGCAAGTGCCTCGCTCCTCCCGAGACATTCCCGATGCGTCGCAGAGCGGTGGCAAAATGCGTGACAGGCCCGTGCCTTCATGCGACAGAGGGCTTCCCCGCTATGCACGCGCTGCATTTCGCCCTTGCCTTGATGCTGGCTGCGCCCCTCGTCCCGCCGCTCGCGGCGCAGCCCGCGCGGCTCGCCAACATCTCCACCCGCGGCCAGGTCGGCACCGGCGCCGACAACATCTTCGGCGGCTTCGTGATCGCGGGCGGGCTGAAGACCGTGCTCGTGCGCGCCATCGGTCCCGGCCTCGCCGCCTTCGGCGTGCCCGGCACGCTCGCCGATCCGACGCTCACGATCTTCGACTCGCGGAACGCCGCCGTCGCCACCAACGACAACTGGAGCGCCGCCGACGCCGCGAGCTTCACGCAAGTCGGCGCGTTTCCCCTGCCGGCCAACAGCAAGGACGCGGTCATCGTCGCGACGCTCCAGCCTGGCGCCTACACCGCGCAGGTTTCCGGCACCGCCGCCGCCACCGGCGTGGCGATCCTCGAGGTCTACGACCTCGGCGGCGCGGGCCAGCTCGTCAACATCGCGACGCGCCTCTCCGTGGGCACGGGCGCCAACGCCGCCGTCGCCGGCTTCGTCGTCGCGCCGGGGGCGGGCACCCGCAAGCTCCTTGTGCGCGGTGTCGGCCCCGCGCTCGCCGCCTTCGGCCTCGGCGGCACGCTGCCCGACCCGCAGCTCACCATCCTCGATGCCGCGGGCGGGGAGGTCGCCGTGGCGACGGCGAATGGCGGCGCGAGCGCGCTCACCGCCGCGGCCGGGCAGGCCGGTGCGTTTGTCACGACCGCGACCGACACCGCGGTGATCGTCAACGTCGCGCCCGGTTCCTACACGGCGCAGTTGGCGGGATTCAGTGGCACGACCTCCGGTGTCGCGCTCATCGAGGTCTACGATGTCACCGCCGCCTTCGGCGTGCCGCCCGCCTTCGGTCAGTCGCCGCGGCTCTTCTTCGCGAATCTGCACGGCAGCGCGACGGGCTCGACTGCCTCCGGCTACGCGACGGTGCTGTTCGACCCCAACACCAATACCGCGAGCGTCTCCACCTCGTTTTCCAACCTCTCCTCGGCCCAGACGGGAGCGCATCTCGTGCTCGGCAGCGGCACGGGCACGTTCATTCTCGATCTGCCCCGCGGCCAGGTGAACGGCGTGCTCTGGAACTTCGCGGCCAAGGGTCAGTATGCAAGCAACGACCTCATCACCGCGTTGCTCAACGGCGATATTTCGGCGCAGATCGACACCGCGACTTTTCCCGCCGGCGAACTGCGCGCGAACCTAATCGCCGTGCGAGGTTCCACCACCTTCGCCCCGCCCCCCGCGCCGCCTGCGCTGGCGGCCACGGCGCTTTCGTCCCCCTCGCAGGGCGACGCTGCGCGTTTTCTTATTCAAGCCACGTTTGGCCCCACTCCCGCCACCATCGCGGCCCTGCAGGCCAGGGGAATCAATGGCTGGATCGATGATCAGATGGCCCTGCCCGCGACCTCCGCGTTGTCGGCCCTCGGCTACGACGTCACGACCTATCCCAACCCGCCGCGATCCGATGGCATCGACTACTTCTATTACACCCACTGGAACTGGCACGCGGGTTGGTGGAAATTGGTCCTCACGTCCGAGGACCAGCTCCGCCAGCGCGTCGCTTTTGCCCTCAGCGAGCTGCTCGTGGTCGGCAACCTCAGCTCCATTCCGGTCAAGGCGAAGGTCCGCTACTACGACCATCTGGTTTCCGGTGCGTTCGGGAATTTCCGCAAGCTGCTCGATGACGTCACCCTCAGCCCGGCCATGGGCACCTGGCTCAGTCACCGCGCCAACCAAAAAGCCAATCCCGTCACCGGCACCGCGCCCGATGAAAACTATGCCCGCGAGGTGATGCAGCTGTTCACCATCGGCCTCGTGCAGCTTCAGCCTGATGGCACGCTGATGCTCGACTCCACCGGCCAGCCCATCCCGACCTACAACCAAGCGATGGTATCCGAGTTGGCGAAGGTCCTCACGGGTTGGCAATTTGCGGACTTTCCGGACACACTGACGAGCGTCCCCCAGTTCACCTCGCAGTTTTCACCCGATCCGGACACGACGCTGCTCTCGGACAGCTTCACTTGGTTGCAGCCGATGCGCTACTACGATGCGTTTCACGACAAGACCGCCAAGCGCATCGTCAGCCTCCAGCAAAAGGCGCCGCTCGAAGCCCAGCCGACCATCATCCCGGCCGGCCAGACCGGTCCGCAGGATTTGAAGACCGCGCTGGATACGCTGTTCAACCACCCGAACACCGGCCCCTTCATCAGCCGACATCTGATCAAGTTCCTTGTCACCAGCAACCCCAGCCCCGGCTATGTGTATCGCGTTGCCCAAAAATTCGCGGACGACGGCACCGGCACCCGCGGCAACCTCGGCGCCGTGGTGCGCGCCATCCTCACCGACTACGAAGCCCGCTCGCCCGCCGTGCTGAACAACATCGGCTACGGCAAGATCAAGGAACCGCTGCTGCGCTTCAGCGCGTTCTTCCGCGCCCTCAATGCCAGCGCGCCCAACGGCCGTTTCATGGACAGCTATTTCACGGATCCACGCGCCCCCGGCCGATATGTCCCGCTCGGCTTCATGTCCTTTCCGATCAACCAGACCGGCCAGATGCCCCTCTATTCGCGCTCCGTGTTTAATTTCTTCTCCCCGACTTATTCGCCGCCAGGAGCGATGGCCGCCGCGGGGCTCGTCGCCCCGGAGCTCGAGATCACGGACGGCAGCTATAGCATCTCGATTCCGAACACCTTTGTGGATTTCCTCTATCGCGACGTCACCAAGCTGCCCGCGCCGGCCAGCGGGCCGTCACCGTTCATCGTTTTGGATTACTCGGCCTTCATTCCGAACGCGCGGAATCCCGCCGCCCTCACCGACCAGCTCAACCTGATCTTTTGCGGCGGCCAGATGGCGGCGAGCACGCGCGCGCAGATTCTTTCCGCTCTGCAGGCGATGGCTGCCGGAACCAGCGACCGCGAGCGGGTTCAGATCGGGCTTCACCTCACCGTCGTTTCACCCTCCGGCGCCACGCAAAAATAAGCCCGCCGATGAAAAAACCCGCCTCCGATTTTTCCCGCCGGCGCTTCCTCGGCCGGTGCTGCGCTGCCGTCGGCACCACCGGCATCCTCTCCACGCTGGCGCAGCTCCGCGTCATCGGTGCTGTCGCCGGCAACAACCTCGACCGCACCCGCGCCGCCGCGCTCCCGCCCGACTACAAGGCGCTAGTCTGCCTCTTCCTCAATGGCGGCAATGACGCCACCAACCTTGTCATTCCCTCCGACGCCACCAGCTACGCCGCCTACGCAAAGTCGCGCGCTGAGCTGGCGATCACCCAGCCGAACCTGCTCGCCATCACGCCGCGTCGCTATGCCGATGGCCGCACGTGGGGGCTGCATCCATCGGTTCCGGCGCTGCGCGACCTCTTTGTGCAGGGAAAACTCGCCGTGCTCGCCAACGTCGGCACGCTTGTCCGCCCAACGACGCTGGCCGACTACAATTCCGGCAAGAATCTCCCGCCGCAGCTTTTCTCGCACAGCGACCAGCAGCTCCAGTGGCAGAGCGGTGTGCCCGACAAGCCGTTTGAGACCGGCTGGGGTGGCCGCCTCGGGGACCTCTTGTCCGCGTTAAATTCGAGCAACGACATCTCGATGTGCATCTCGATTGGCAGCGGACAGTCCTTCCAACGCGGCAACGCCGTCTCCAATTACATCGTTGGTTCATTCGGCGTCCCGCCGATGGATTTCGGCCCGGGGTCGCCGAATCATGGCACTCGCACCACCGCGCTCCGTAACATCCTCGCAAGTTCACCGCCCAACCTCCTCGAGGCCGCCTTCGGCTCGCTCAGTTATGATGCGCTGAACGACAGCGACACCTTGCGTGCCGCCCTCCAATTCGCGCCGACCCTCAAGACGTCCTTTCCTGGCAATGATCTTGCCGGGCAGCTGGCGATGGTTGCCAAGCTTATCTCGGTCGCGCCCGCACTGGGCCTCAAGCGCCAGATTTTCTTCGTCGAGCTCGGCGGCTGGGATCTTCACGCCGCGCAACTCACTGGCCACGGCCCGCTCCTCGCGGATCTGAGTGCGGCCATGAAGGCATTTTACGACGCCACGGTGGAGATGGGCGTCGCCAACCAGGTCACGACCTTCACGGCCTCGGACTTCGGCCGCACCTACATCCCCAACGCCGGGGGCACGGACCACGGCTGGGGCAACCACCAACTCATCATGGGCGGCGCCGTTCAGGGCGGCGATTTCTACGGCACCATGCCGTCGCTTGCCGTGGGGGCCAATGACGACACGGGCCGCGGCCGGTGGATCCCGAGCACAAGCGTGGATGAATACAGCGCCACGCTCGCCACGTGGTTCGGCATCAGCGCGAGCAACCTCTCCGTCGTGCTTCCCAACATTGGCCGTTTCGCGAAGCCAAATCTCGGGTTCATGGGCTGAGCGCCGGGGCGACACAGCCTCGGCCCGTCAACGAGAGATCGATCCTCGCAGTTGCCGATCGAGCGCATGCACCTGAGCGATGATGCGCTCCTCGAGGGTCGCGGCCCAGGGGCCGGGGTGCGTGACGCTGAAGCGCATCGCGGTCTCGGCCTCGTAGCCGCCCTCCTCACGCACGCGGCGGCTGGGGATGTAGCCCATCACATCGTTGGAGTAGCCGGCGACCCACACGGCGGCGAGGCCGGCGAGCTCGCGTTTCAGGCGCAGCGAATAGTCGACGCATACTTCGCCACCGATCGCGGCGAGCACGAGGTCGTCGCCGAACCGCACGACCTGCACGGGGCAGGGATAGGTGGTCGGCAGCTTTTCGCCGGCGTCGAGCCGCGCGAGGAAGCGCTTGGCATGCGCGACCTCGTTGGCGTCCTTGGAGGCGAGCCGAGCCTGAAACTGCTCGCGCGTGGGAATCGGCGCGTAGTCGAGCGTCGCCGTGGCGTAGGCGGCGCGGAGCGGGCCGCGGACGTCGCGCGGCGCGACGGCGAGCGCGGTCTCGACGGCGTTGGCGAGCGCGCGGCCGTGCTGCTGCGCGAGCTCGACCTTGCCGCGCGGGTAGGGGTTTTGATCGCCGCCGGCGCCCATCACGAACAGCGCCGCCGCGCCGGGATGCGCGGACTCGAGGAAACTCTGGGCGTAGCCGGCGTAGTCGGCATTCCATTGGTAGAGCGAGAGCGTGGTGTTGTGGCACGCGTAGCCAAACACGATGGCGCGCAGTTTGCCCGCGGTATCCGTGACGCGCAGCACGGGCACCTCATGATCGACGGGGCCGGCGGGATTGGCGCTGTTGGCGTAGCCCGCGGCGGTGGGCAGGCGGCGGTTCATCGCGAAGCCGGCGCGCGCGTAGGTGTAGCCAAGCCGCGCGGGCGCGAGCTGGGCCAGGGCCTCGCCGACGATGCGGAAAACCTTGTCCTCGAGTTCGCGGCCGTAGGCGCGGCCGAGATCGGCGGCGCGGGCGTTGGCACCATCGTCCGAGGGCACGCGGCCGACGCGAAACTCCGGCCCGCTGTGGGTGTGCGAGGCGTTGAGGAGCAGGCCCTCGGGTGGCAGCTGGTGTTTTTCGGCCACGCGCTTCTCCAAGTTCAGCCGCAGCGCCTGCGGCACGCCGATGAGATCGAGCGTGACGATCACGAGGCGCGCGCCGCGGGCGTCCTGGAGCGCGAGGGCCTTGGCGTGGAGCTCGGTCTCCTTGCCGTCGGCCGGCTTGGTGCGCGAGGCGTAGCCGGCCATCCAGAGCGCTTCGCGCGGCGTGATGTCGGCGGTGGCGACGCCGGCTTGCCATTCGGTGGGCAGCGCGCGAGCGGCGAAGAGCCGCGCGATGAGCAGGGCGGCGAGCGAGAGCAGGGCGGTGAGTTTCGTCTTCATGGCGCGGGGGTGATTTCTTCAATCTCGACGGCGATGGGCTTGCCGGGGGCGCAGTCGGCCCTGAGCGCGACAAAGTGGTCGCGGTGGCGGTCGTAGATCGGCCAGAGCGCGGTGCGGTCGGTCTCCGGCAGCGGGAGCGTGTCGATTTGCGCGCGCGTGAAGAAGCCGAATTTTCCCTCGGCGATGTCCGGCGGCAGCGACGGCAGCGGGACCTTGCAGCGGAAGAGAAACATCAGCCAGTGGGACTGCCCCTCGTAGGCCTTCTCCGCGATCATGGCGAAAAGGTGGAGGTCCCCGGTGGCCACGCGATGGCCCGTCTCCTCGGCCGTCTCGCGGACCGCGCACTCAAACGGCGACTCGCCGACGGAGGTCTCGAGCTTGCCGCCGATGGGCGACCACACGCCGAGGTTCGGCGGCTTGGCCCGGAGCAGCAGCAGGTGGTCACCGGCGGCGTTTTCCAAAAAAACGAGGACGGCAATCTTGTAGGCGAGGGGAGGCGAGGAGGACGGCGGCGACACGGTGGGGGCTTTGAAGCGAGGAAACGTAGGACGCACAGGAAGAGCGGCAGGGTGCAAGCCGTCCTTGCGGCCCGCGCAGGACGCAAGGCAACGGCCGGGTTACTTTCGGCGTGACGCTGCCGGCGAGGCGGCACAGGTTCGCTTCCCGTGCGCGCCGATCTTTTCATGTCTTTTCGTGGGTGGCTGGTCTTCGTGGCGCTGCAATTCGTGCCCGGCGTCTTTGCGGCCGAAGCGGTCGAGGTTACGACGGTGAAGTTCGCGAACCTCCGCCCCCCCAGCGGAGCGAACGGCACCTGGCTGGAGGCCGAGATCGCGGTCAACGCCCGTCCGTCGCCCGGTTCGCCCGCGCAGATGACCTCGCGCGTGCGCGTGGCGCTGCTGATCGCCTTCGATTTGCCGCCGGCCGCGACGGGTGGCGAGCGCCGGCTCGACTACTACCGCGCCGAGGCCGAGTGCGTGGCGCTCGAGCCGGGGCGGGCCAACATCCGTTTCTACCTGCCGCCCGAGCTCGTGAAGCGCGACCAGCTCCACGGCGATCCGAAGTATTGGGGCGTGGAGCTGGCCGTCGCCGGCCGGCCGGTGCCGCCGGGGCACGCCGCCTATTCGTCGACCCTGGCGAGCCCCGAGCAGCGGAAGAACTTCCAGGCCAAGGGCGCCGCGGCCGCCTCCGGCAATGACGGCCTGCTGCTGCCACAATACCTGACGGTCTTTGCCGGTGAGTATCCCCGGGCCACGCCGTCGTTTGTGCGCCGCGAGCCGCGCTGAAGCGACGTTGTCCAAACGAGTAACTCATAATCCGCTTGCCGCGTCTCGCCCCATCTGAAATCGCCTTTTTCTTCCCCTCCCTATGCGAAGTCCCCGCGTCCTAGCCGTTGACATTGGAGCCGGCCATGTCGCGTGCGGAGCGTTCGTCGTGGGAGCTTCCGGGCGGCTGGTGCTGCAGCATTTCGCGTTGGAGCCGCACAGCTCCGATCCGTCGCACGAAGGCCGCTGGGCGGTGGAGATCGCGCAGTCGCTCGGCGCGGTGGGGGCGCGCAAGAAACTCTCCGGCCCCGCGCACATCGCGGTGCCAGGCCACCTCGCGCTGACGAAGTTCGTCAAGACCCCGTCCGTCGCGAAGGAGAAGCGCGCCAAAATCATCTCGTTCGAGGCGCAGGAGAACATTCCCTATCCGCTCGAGGAGGTCGTATGGGACAGCCTGGTGGTGGCCGACGACGGCTTCGACCTGGAGGTCATGCTCACGGCGGTGAAGTTCGAGGCGATGCAGTCGCTGTGCGGCGCCGCGGATGCCGCGGGCTTTCCCGTCGAGCGCGCCACGCCCGCGGGCCTCGCGCTTTGCCGCGCGTTCCGCTACAACCACCCGGACATTCTGGAGAGCGTCATCGTGGTGAACATCGGCGCGCGCACCACGAGCCTCCTGTTCCTCGAGGGCGAGCGCTTCTACCTCCGCACGCTCGCCCTGGCGGGCAACGCCGTCACGCAGGCGATTTCCGAGGAGCTGCGCATCGACTTTGCCTCGGCCGAGACGCTGAAAATCCAGGTTCTCTCCGGCAAAAGCGACCTGCCGGCCAACTCCCCGTCCCGCGCCGCGGTGCACAAGGCCGCGAGCGCGTTCGCCACGCGCCTCCAGCTCGAAATCATGCGCTCGGCCGTGAACCACCGCCGCCAGGCCGGCAGCGGTGCGCCCGTGGCGATGTATCTCACCGGCGGCGGCTCGCTCATCGAGGAGCTCCCCGCGGTGCTGGCGGACAAGCTGAAGCTTCCCGTCGAGCGCTACAACCCGCTCAAGAACGTCGATGTCTCCGCGGATGCCCGCGCCGCCGGGGCCGAGAGCGCCGGCTCGGTGCTCGCCGATCTCGTGGGTCTCGCCACCGGCTTGGTGAAGTCGGAGGAGGCGGGCGCGAGCCTCCTGCCGCCGGCGCTCACCGCCGCCCTGGAGTTCCGCAAGCGCCAGCCCTGGCTCCTCGGCGCCGCCGCGCTCGTGCTGGTCGCGCTCGCGCCGCCGTTCCTCTATTTCCACCGCGTCACCGCGGCCACGATGGATCAGGTCTCGCAGCTCGAGCGCGATCACCTCATGGCCCTCCGCGCCGTGAGCCACCGCAACGCCGAGAACGTGCGGCAGATCGAGGAGGCCACGCGCCAGATCACCGCGCTCCGCGGCGCCTACCAGACCAAGGCCAACTGGATCAACTTCCTGGCCGACTTGCAGGAGCGCCTCGTGAAGATCGAGGACGTGTGGCTCGACAAGATCGCCGTGGATCGCCCGCCGCTGCCGGAGCCCGGCGTCGCCGCGGAGCCGCCCGCCGATCAGCCGCCGCCCGACCCGAATGCGGCGCCGCCCGATCCCAACGCCGCGCCGCCCGCCGCGCCGCCCGCGCCCCCGATCAAGCTCCGGCTGACCGGCCGCCTCCTCGACGTTGCCAATCCGCAGTCCAAGGTCAGCCCCGAGTCGCTCCAGCGCGTGAAGCAGCTGCTGGCCAGCTTCACCGGCTCGCAGTTCATCAAGGCGGTGCAGGACGAGCGCTTCGACACCAGCCAGAATGGGCTCCTCCGCTTCGACTTCACGCTCGTCATCAACCCGGGGAAGACGCTGTGAGAAACCGCCGCTTTTTCACCTTCCTGCTTTGCGTGTGCGCCGTCATCGCGCTCGGTGAGCTCTACCTGACCTACGATCGCTGGATGGCGTCGCGCGCCGCCGCCAAGACCCTCGTGGAACGCAGGGCCGAGCTGCAGGCGATGGCCACGCTCACCCCGCCGCCCAAGCGCGAAGTGGCCACCGCGATCGAGGCGGACCTCGCCAAGGCGCAGGCCTCGCTCGCCGCGATTCAAGCCGAGCTCAAGGGCCGCGGCCCCGCGGCGGAGCGCCTCCGCAGCGCCAAGGTCCCGGCCAACCGCACCGACGCGTTTTTCGATCTGGCGACCTTCGTGGAAAAGACCCGCGAGCTGGCGAAGAAAAACGACGTCATCGTGCGCCCCGAGGCGGCGCGCTTCGGCTTCGCCGCCTTTGCCAACGAAGGCCCCGCCGCGGATCACATCGGCCAGGTGTTCCGCCAGCGTCAGATCGCCCAGTATCTGCTGGAGGCGCTCATCGAGGCCAAGCCCCGCGCGATCGTCGCCGTCAAGCGCGAGAAGACGCTGGACAAGGCGAAGCTGGAGGAGCGCATCGCGGCCAACACCGCCATCGCGCAGGGCAACCCGGCGCCCGATGCGCCGCCGGCCGATGAGGAATCGGCGGACGACGGGCTCGACTACTTCCGCATCGATCGCCGCGTGACCGCGCGCGTTCCCGGTTTCATCGACACCATCCCGTTCCGCCTCGTGTTCACGGGGCAGACGGCCGCGCTGCGGCTCTTCCTGAACAAGCTGGCGGCGTTTGAGCTGCCGGTGCTCGTGCGGGAAGTGGAGGTTGAGCCCGCGAGCGCCGAGGAAGCCGTCGCCGAGGAGCCCGCGCCGGCGGCGGACGCGCCCGAGGCCGCCGCGGCTTCCGTGGTTCTCTCGGCCGCCCCCGCGCCGAAGCCCGCGGCCAAGGCCCCGCCGGCCAAGGCGGCGCGCACCTCCGCCATCGCGCCCATCGTCTCGAAGCCGCTCTCGAAATACACCGTCACCGTCGAGTTCGTCGAGCTCTTCGCCCCGCCGCCTCCGCCCGCGGGCGATGTGCCTGCGCCCGCCCCGGCCCCCGCCCCCTCCTGACCATGGCCGACTCCGCACCCAATCAGGACAAGGTTCTTGTCGGCGCCGCGCTGGTGCTGGCGCTCGCCTCCGCCGCCGTGTTCGGCTGGTTTGCGTGGCGCCATGCCGGCCCCGCGGCCGGCGGCGTCGACCTCGCGGATGCGCCCTACGAGGCCAAGGCGCCCGACGCCCCGCCGGTTAAAATCGACACGTGGGCCGCGCCGGTCGCGCAGTCGCGCGGCCGCGAGTGGATCTACGACACCTTCACGCCCCCGGAGATTTTCTACAACACGCGCTCGAAGCAGTTCACCGTGAAGCCGCCGTCGAGCCTGCTCGACGAGGGCGAGCTCGAGGCCTTCGGCGTGGAGCTGGTGACCGTGAAGCCCGAGCCGTTCCGCCTGCAGTTGATTGGCTACGGCGGCAGCGCCGGCGCCTGGCGCGGCACATTCACCAACCTCATCACCGGCGAAACGATCCTCGCCGCGGCGGGCCGTCGCCTCGAAAAGCTCGCCGTCACGATCAAGTCGCTCGACGTGGCCGTGCACACGGTGCGCGTCGGCGAAGGCGCGCCCGTGCCCCAGACCGTGGCCACCGCCGTGGTGCTCGACGAGAAGGCCGGGCGCGAATTCACCCTCACCAACCTCGCGCGCGTCTTCACCGGCAAGGTGAACGCCTTCGTCACGACCGGCGGCGCCGAGCAGCGCGAGGTGCACGCCGGCGACACGTTCAAGCTCGGCGAGGCGACCTACCGGATCGACAAGGTGCAGGTCTCGCCCCCGTCGATCGACGTCGTCAAGGAATCGCCCACCCTCACGCAGCCCGACCGCCGCACGCTCACGCCGCGCGATCCCGAGGCCGAGGCGGGCGAGCGCGAACCCGGCTCGTGACGCGCCGCACCGGACCTTTCCCCGCCCCCTTTCCGTTTCCCAACTTTCCGCAATGAAAACTCGTCCCCTCTCCACGTCGCTGCCCGCCGCGTTCGCCGCCGCCTTCCTCGGCGCGGCGCTCCTGTCGCAGCCGGCGTTCGCGCAAAACCAGACCGACGCCAAGATCCGGCTCATGGCCGAGGCGCTGCGCGCGCGCGACGCGGGGGACCTGGCCGGGGCGCAGAAGGCCCTCGCCCAGCTCGCCACCGTCGCCCCCGGCGACCCCGCGGTCCAAAAGCTCCGCACCGAGGTCGAGGCCGCCACCACCGCGCGCTCGCAGCAGCTCGCCGCCCAGGCCGCCGCCGCTGCCGCTGCCGCCGCCCCGGCGCCCGCGCCCACGCCGGCCCGTCCCGCGATGGTCGATGTCACGATCCCGGCGCCCGGCCAGCCTTCGCCGGAGGCCGAGGCCGAGGCGCTCGCCCGTGCCGAGGCCGGCCGCATCACGCAGGCGCTCGCCACGGGCCAGATCCAGCTCGACACCGCGCGCCGCCAGCTCCGCGCCGGCCAGCTTGATCAAGGCATCGAGACGCTGGATGCGGCGCTCAATGCGCTGCCCGTCAATCCCACCACCCAGCGCCTCGTGGCCGACCTCAAGAAGGAAAAGGCCAGCGCGCTCCTCGATCGCGCGCAGGCCGCGCTCAAGCGCGGCGACACCGCCGCCGCCCGCGCCGCGCTCGCCGCCCACGGCCAGATCGCGCCCGAGAGCCCGCGCGCCACCGGCATCGCGCGCCAGATTGATCGCGCCGAGCAGAAGCCCGTCGTCGCCGCCGTCGATCCCGGCTTCGTTTCCGATCGCGCCGCCACGGCGCAGCTCATCGCCAAGGGCCGCGCGCAATATGTCGCCGGCGACCTCGACGGCGCGCAGCAGACCTTCCGCGCGATCGAGGCGCAGGAGGCGGACAACACCGTCGCCAAGGGCTTCCTGCTCCGCATCGCGGAGGAAAAGGCCGAGGCGGGCGCGCTGAACCGCGAGAAGACCCGCGCCCAGCTCCTCGAGGAAGTCTCCAAGAGCTGGCAGCGCCCCGGCATCTACCAGGAGCGCCCCCGCGAGGTCGGCGAGGCCAGCGCCGTCGCGCCCCTCGTGAAGAAGATCAGCGAGCTCGTGATCCCGACGGTGAACTTCACCAACGCCGAGATCGGGCAGGTCGTCGCCGCGCTCGGCGAGGAGTCGATGCAGTCCGATCCCGCGACCACGGGCGCCAAGGGCGTCAACATCGTCCTCCTCGATTCGACGAACAAGAAGCCGCTCGTCACGCTCACCCTGCGCAACATGACGCTCAAGCGCGTGCTCGATCTCGTGACCGAGCAGGTCGGCTACCAATACGAGGTGCAGGCCGATGCGGTCGTCGTGCGGCCGGGCGGCGAGACGTCCACCCTCGAGACCCAGTTTTTCCCGATCACGCGCGCCACCGTGCTGCGCATGAGCGGCATGTCCGCCTCGAGCGGCGCGGGCGCGGGCAAGGATCCGTTTGCCGGCGGCGCGGCCGGCACCGACGGCGCGGCTTCCAACGCCGCCGGCGAGGCCGCTGCCATGAAGGGCTTCCTCACCCAGGCGGGCGTGAGCTTCTCCGTCGAGGGCAGCTCGCTCGCCTACGACGGCTCCGCCATCATCGTCACGCAGACCGCGCGCAACATGGAGCGCATCCGCAACATCCTCGCGCGCTACAACGACGTCCGCCAGGTCGAGATCGAGGCCAAGTTCATGGAGGTGCAGGAAGGCGCGCTCGAGGAGCTGGGCGTGACCTGGAACCTCTCCCGCCGCGGCGTGCCGCAGGTGAACCCCGCGACCGGCGCGCCGGTGCTCGACGCCAACGGCCGGCAGGTGTTCGTGCCGCAGGAGACCTACACGACCAACAACGTCAACCGCTCGCTCATCGGCGCGTTCCCCAGCACCTCCACCGCCAACGCCCTCGTGATCAAGGACCCGGCGATCACGCCCTCGCTCACCGATCCCAACCAGACCTCCGGCCAGCTCCGCGTGCCGGTCTCGCCCACCAGCATCCCCGGCGCGGTGCAGCTCGCCTCCACCGCCAACGCCCTCGCCAACATCGTGGGCTTCGTCGGCGAGTTCGACGTGAGCGCCGCCATCCGCGCGCTCTCGCAGAAGCAGGGCACCGATCTCCTGAGCTCGCCCAAGCTCACCGTCCTCTCGGGCAACGCCGCCAACATCACGGTCGCGCAGGAGCTGCGCTACCCGCAGAGCTACGGCGAAATCCAGTCGCAGGTCGGCACCGGCGCCGTCGCCGGCGGCGCCGCCGGCGTCACCATCACCGCGGGCACGCCGCAGGAGTTCACCTCGCGTAACGTCGGCGTCGAGCTCAAGGTCACGCCCACCGTCGAGGAGGACGACTACTCCATCTCGCTCGACCTGAACCCCAAGGTGACGGAGTTCGAGGGCTTCGTGGAATACGGCGGCCCCTCGGTCGCCATCTCGGGCACGACGACCGTCACCGTGCCGCCCGGATTCTACCAGCCCATCTTCTCCGTGCGCGACATCGCGACCAAGGTCACGATCTGGGACGGCGCGACCCTCGTCATGGGCGGCCTCACGCGCGAGGAGGTGAAGAAGGTCGACGACAAGGTGCCCTTCTTCGGCGACCTGCCGTTTGTCGGCCGGCTTTTCCGCACGAAAGGCCACAGCGCGCAGAAACGAAACCTGCTGATCTTTGTCACCGCCAACCTCGTCAGCCCCGGCGGCTCGCCGAAGAAGCAGTCGCTGAAGGGCACGCCCGCCAACTCGCTCTTCCAGAACCCGACCATCGTGACCCCCGCCAGCGCCGAGCCGCGCACGCGCAACAGCGCCAAGTAAACCCCGGCCAACACGACGCCCGCCATGAACATCTACTTCCGGCGACTCCCGGCCGTCATAGCGATCATCGCTGCGCTGTGCGCCGCTGCGGCGGCGCTCGCCACGCCGACGATTAGTTTTACCCCCGGCCAGTTCCCAGCGACCGGCTCGCCTGTGGCCCTGTCGACGACTCCGGCTGGGCTCACAATCAGCGTCAATGCGGCGCCGACTGCAGGGTTCACAATCACACAGGTTCAAGTCACAGTAAACGGCACGCAGATTGGGATAGCGACTGGGAGTCCGCCGTTTCTCGTAAATTGGGTGCCGACCGCGGCTGGAAACTACACACTCGCAGCGACTGTCACTGACAACGGTGGGAATACGGCAGGCTCTCCAAATACTGCCACCGTAAATAGCTCTGTAACGATTGTGGCCGCGCGGGCCGCGACGATGCTCGCGCCTGCGACAAACTCCACTGTAGCCCAAGGGTCGGCAGTATTCCTGCGTTCGACGGCATCGATGTCCGACGGTGTGATCCAGAAGGTAGATTTCATCCTCGATCCCCTTGGGGCCGCGACTGTCGTCGGCACTGCGACCCAGGCGCCCTACAACTTTCCATATTCAGTGTCCGCGTCCCTCGGCGCGCATACGCTGCTCGCCCGCGTGACCGCAAGTGACAGCGTCACAACTTTCGACTCTGCCACGATTAACCTGAATGTTGCTGCGCCGGTGGGCTCTATTCCCTCGGTTGGCGTCACAGCGCCGTCGAACAACGCTTTTCTCGCCACCGGCTCTGCAGCGACCATCTCCGCAAACGCTGTCTCAACGAATGTAGGAGGCTTTGTTCAGTCGGTGACCTTCTTCGTTGATGGAGATCCAATCGGAACGGATTCCACTGCCCCGTATTCGGTTACTTGGACGCCTACAATTGCGAAGGCCTATTCGATCCGGGCGATGGCCACAGACGACAAAGGAAATACGGCTCTATCTGCGGCCATCCAAGTTACCGGCGTTACGTCATTGCCGACCGTCGCACTCACCGCTCCGGTTGCGGGCTCTTCGCTTAACGCTTCCGCGGCGGTTATCGTATCGGCCAACGCCACTCCGAGCAGCGCCGCGATTAATGGCATCACGAGTGTGACGTTTTTTGCGAATGGGGTTCAGATCGGATCGCCAGTCCAGTCGGCGCCTTACCAGGTAACTTGGACCACGCCGCCTGCATCGGGCTCTGTTTCGCTGTTTGCGCAAGTGCTCGACAGTGCCGGCGCCTCGGCCTCTTCGAGCACGGTCAATGTCACCATCGGCACTGCAGGTCCGCCTACAGTGGCGGTGGTGGCACCGGTGCCAAACACTCTCGTGGGCTTGGGGACTACGGTGCAGTTGGCGGCCAATGCAACGGCGAATGGGGGAGCGACTATTTCGAAGGTGGAGTTTCTCGCCGCCGTCGGAACGGGGACTCCCACCATCGTGGGAACAGCGACGAGCGCGCCATTCACCGTAAACTGGATTCCTTCTTCGACGGGGAATCATACGCTTACTGCTCGCGCCACCGATTCAAATAACACGGTAGCCACCTCCACTGCCGTTGCCGTCACAGTCGGCGCCGCACCCACGGTTGCGATTTCGTCGCCCACGACCGTGACGTTCGCCGCGGGCACGCCCATCACGATTTCGGCCACCGCCGGGGCGGCCTCGGGCGCGACCGTCCAGAGCGTGCAGTTCTTCGTCAACGGCATCCCGATCGGCACCGACACCACCGCGCCCTACTCGATCTCGTGGACGCCCACCCTCAACGGCACCAACACCCTCAGCGCGCAGGCCACGGACTCCCTCGGCGTCACCACCACCTCCTCCCCCGTCAACGTTACGGTCACGGGTGGAACCACGGCGCTCGCCGCGGTGCTGACCATCAACGGCTCCACCGCCATCCCGTCGGGCTCGACGCGTGCGCTCAGCGTGGCGGTGTCGGGCGGTTCTGGCGCCTACGACCACGTCGAACTCATCTACGACGCCGTCGTGGTGGGCGTGGACACCAGCGCGCCCTACAATTTCCTGTTCACGGCACCCGTCGCCGTGGGCACCCACTTCCTCACGGCGCGCGTCGTCGACGCCAACGGCATTTCCGCGGAGTCCAACACGATCCCGGTCAGCCTTTCCTCCTCGGTGGGCCTGGCCCCCGTGGCGGCCATCGTCACGCCCGCGAGCGGTTCGTTTCTCGCCGCCGGCGCCGCCACGACCATCGTCGGCACGGCGAGCGACGCGGATGGCTCGATCACCGGCGTGCAGGTGTTTGTGAACGGCGTCTCGCTGGGCGCCGCCACGCTCTCCGGCGGCACGTGGTCGATCGGCTGGACGCCGTCCGTCGCCGGCGTCGCCTCGATCACCGCCATCGCCACCGACAACAGCGGCAACTCCGTCGCCGCCCCGGCGGTCGGCGTCTCCATCACCGACAGCAGCTCCCCCGCGATCGTGTTGTCGCTGACGCCCGGCACGGTCGCCAACGGCGTGGCCACGCTGCCCAGCGGGGCGGTGCGCAACATCGTCGCGGGCGTCACGCCCGTCGCCGGCCGCGCCGTCGTGCGCGTCGAGTTCTTTGCCGATGGCACCAAGCTCGGCGAGGACACCACGTTCCCGTATACCTTCCGCTACACGGCGCCGCCGCTCGCGGCCGGGGAGAGCTCGCACACCTACGTGCTCTCGGCCCGCGCGACCGACAATTCCGGCGCCGCGCGCGATGTGCTCCAACCCGTGCTCGTGGTCGCGCCCATCGGGCAGCAACCGCTCGTGACGCTGCTCACGCCGGCCAACGGCGCCGGGGCGGTGCCGAACACGCCGGTCAGCTTGGCGGCCTCCGCCGTGGGCACGGCGGGCGGCTCGATCGCGTCCGTGCAGTTCTACGTCAATGGCAGCCCCGCGACAGTCAACGGGGGCAATCCCATCACGGCCGCGCCCTACACGGGCACCTTCACCCCCACGGCCGCCGGCACGTATGTGATCGACGCCATCGCCACCGATGACCGCGGCAACACGGCCGTCTCGAGCTCCGCGACGATCACGGCGGCGTTTTCCACGCCCACGATTGTCTTCACCGCGCCCAATCCCAACGCCATCGCGCGCGCCACGCCCGGCGTGCCGCTGCCGCTCGCGGCCAACGTCACCGTCCAGGCCGGCACCGGCGCCTCGATCCTGCTCGTGGAATTCCTCCTCGATGGCGTGCAGATCGGCGCCGACACCACCGCGCCGTATTCCATCTCGTGGGTCCCCACCGCGGCGCAGCTCGGCCAGCATGTGCTCACGGCGCGGGTGACCGACACCGCGTCCCAGACCGCGACGAGCCTGCCGCTCACCGTGAACGTCGCCAACGTCGTCGGTTCGCCGCCCACCGTGAGCGTGCAGGCATCCCCGATTCCCGGCGGCTTTGGCCTCCAGACGGCCTCGACCGTGAACTTCCTCGCCAACGCCGTGGCGACCGGCGGCTCGACGCTCTCCAACGTCGAGATTTACCTCAACGACATCAGCATCGGCCTCGCCGCGCGCGAGCAGGCGACCAACACCTACCGGCTCGCCTACAACCTCGGCCGCTTTGATTTCACCTCCCTCACGCCGACCATCAACGACATCACCGGCGCGGTGACCTATCCCGTCCGCCTCTACGCGATCGCGCGCGACAGCAACAACAACCAGACCGTCTCCGCGACCACCAACCTCGTCATCAACCCGTCGACCAGCAGCCCCCCGACCATCCAGTTGATCGGGCTCACGCCGACCAACATCACCGTCGGCACGCTGGTCTTCCTGCAGGCCAACGCCGTGGATCCCGACGGCACCATCACCACCATCCAGCTCTTTGCCAACGGCGCCTCGGTCGGCACCTTCCCCAATCCGCAGCCCGGCGCCTTCCTTACCTTCACGCCCACGGCCGCCGGCAATTTCAACATCTACGCGGTCGCGACCGATGACAGCGGCAACACCGCCGTCTCCTCGCCCGCGATTGTCGTCAACGTCACGGCGGTCTCCGCGCCGACCACGACCATCACGCGGCCCACGGACAACGCGACCGTCACCAGCGTCAACGCGCCGATCTTCCTCGAGGGCACGGCCGTCAACACCGCCACCAACCAGGTGCCGTTCCTCCAGTTCATCGCGACCAATTCCCTCGGCCAGCGCACGACGATCAACGGCACGCGCGTCAACGCCAACTCGACCAGCTACCGCGCCATCTTCACGCCCACGACGGCCGACACCTACACCATCACCACGCTGGCCTCCGTCGGCATCGTGCAGGGCTCCAGCTCCGATTCGCGCCGCGTCGTGGTCAACACGATCCAGGGCCTCGCGCCCTCGGTCACGCTCACGAGATCGCCCGGTGTGTCCGGGTTTCCGGGCTCCGCGACCACCGCCTCGACCGCGGACCTGGCCGCCACCGCCACCGATCCGGACGGCTCGATCGTGAGCGTCGAGTTCTTCCTCGACCGCAACAGCATCGGGCAGGCGCGCCGCGATCCGCAGGGCAACACGTGGCGCCTGACCGCGTCGTTTGCCGGGCTGCAGCCCGGCAGCATTGAGATCGTCGCCCTCGCGCGCGACAACTCGGGCAACGTCGTCGCCTCCAACACCGGCTCCATCTCAATCTCGGCGCCCTCCAGCATCGCGCCGTCGATCGCGATCACGCCCTCGACGGTGAACCCGGCGTTCAACCGCGTGGTGCAGCTGCGCGCCAACGCCCGCGACAGCGATGGCACCGTCACGACCGTGCAGTATTTCGCCAACGCCACGCCCATCGCCACCTCCACGAACGCCGGCTCGCTCTTCCTCACCAACTGGACGCCCGCGGCCTCCGGCACCTATTTCGTCTGGGGCCTGGCGACCGACGACAGCGGCATCACCACCATTTCGCCGACCGTCGAGATCAACGTCCGCCGCAACAACCCGATCCTGGAGAACTCGGCGTTCATCCTCCAGACCTATCAGGACATCGCCAACACCACGAACATCAACCCGCTCGTGTTCGACCAGCTCGACGAGCAGCTGGCCAACGGCTCCCTCACCCGGGCGGACATCATCGTGAGCCCGCTCACGGCCAACGGCGGGTTGCCGCTCACGGACCTCCCCGGCTTCCAGGCCCCGATCAACCTGCTGGCCACCTACTACGTGCTGATGGGCCAGTGGCCCACGCCGCAGAACTACACCAACTTCGTCGCCATCGCGCGGAACAGCCTGCCCGCGGCGGTCGGCAGCATCTTCGCCGCCAACGAGTATTTCGCGAAATACGGCTTTGTCCCCACGACGACGGTCCTCGACACGCCGACCAGCCCCAACAACGCGGAGGTGTTTCTCAACCGCCTGCACGCCGCCGCCGGCCTCCGCCCGCCCGAGCCCCTCGATCGCGTTTCGTTCCGCAGCAACAACGTCCTCTCCGCGACGCGCGGCCGCGGCTATTCCGTCGTCGGGCTGAACCAGGCCGTCGCGGAGTTCATCACCAACACCAACTCCACCAACACCGACCTCTTCGACCGTGCGCGCGCCGCGGCGCTCTTCTACCAGCTCGCGCGGCCGCCGGTCACCGTGACGGTCGATGACATCACGGCGCGCATCGACGCCCTGCTGCGCCTGCCCAGCCGCACGGCCATCGCCGATGCCGTGCTGAAGGACCAGTATTACGGCTACCGCTTCGTCACGATCACCAGGCACCCGCAGTCGCTCACGGTGGCCCCGCGTTCGGGCGTCATCTTCTCCGTGGAGGCCCAGGGCGCGCCGCCGCTCTCGTATCAATGGCTGCTGAACGGCGCCCCCGTCCCGGGCGCCACCAATGCGCTGCTGAGCCTCACCAATGTCGATGCCTCGCGCACCGGGAGCTATACGGTGGCCATCACGAGCAGCGCGGCCACGGCGACGAGCGACGCCGCGATCCTGACTCTCAGCAACACGCCCACGCGCCTCGCCAATATCTCCACGCGCGGCACCACGGTCGCCGCCGGCGCCAATGTCCTCATCGGGGGCTTTATCGTCTCGGGCGCCAACGCCACGCAGACCCGCCAGATGTTGATTCGCGTGGCCGGCCCCACGCTCACCGGCGCGCCGTTCAACCTCAGTGGCGCCTTGGCGAACCCGAGGCTGGAGGTCTACGCGGGCAGCAGCCAGACGCCTGTTCTCGTTAACGACGACTGGGGCCAGCAGACCGGCGGAGCCGCGCAGGTCACCGCCGTCCAACAGGCCATCCAGCGCGCGGGGGCGTTCAACTTCTCCGGTCCCGGATCGGCGGATGCCGCGGTGCTCGCCACCCTCCCGCCGGGCCCCTACACCGTGCAAGCCAAGGCGCCGGCGGGCAGCGCCACCGGCGGCGTGGTGCTGATCGAGGTCTACGACGTGACCCAGGGCAACGCCGCCGGCCCGAAGGCGGCCAACGTCTCCACCCGCGGGGTCGTCGGCACCGGCGCCAACGCGCTCATTGCGGGTTTTGTGGTCAACGGCGCTGTCTCGCGCCGCATCCTCGTGCGCGGAATTGGCCCCACGCTCGCGAGCTTCGGCGTGCCCGGCGTGCTGGCCGATCCGTTCCTCACCCTGTCCGATCAGGCCACCGGGCGCGTGCTGCGCACCAACGACGACTGGGCCGCCGGCGACGATGCCGCGATCATTGCCCAGGCCGGCGCTGGCACCGGCGCCTTCCCGCTGTCGAATGGCAGCAAAGACGCCGCGATGATTCTCATGCTCGCGCCCGGCGCCTACACCGCCACGCTCACCGGCGTGAACAACGGCACGGGCGTGGGCATCGTCGAGGTCTACGACGTGGATCCCTGAGGCCGCGTGCGGCCTCAGTTGGGTGTTGAGGGTTGCGGCCTGAGAGTCAGAACGGGGGCTCGGCGGTGCCGGTCCGGGGCGCGCCGCCAACAACTCTCAACTTTCCGCACCCATGCCCAAATGGCTCCTCGTCGACGGCTTCAACCTCGCCTACCGGTGCTTTCACGCGCTGCCTGACCTCACCCGCGCCGACGGCTTTCCGACGGGCGCCCTGCATGGCTGGGTGAAATCGCTGTGGAAGCTGATCGATTTGGAGCAGCCCGCGGCGACGCTCGTGTTCTTCGATCTCGGCGAGTCCGAGGACCGCGTGGCGCTGCATGCCGCTTACAAGGCCCAGCGCCAGCCGATGCCCGACGCGCTCCGGAAGCAAATCGATCCCATCAAGGGGCTCACGCGCGCCATGGGGCTCGCCGGCATCGAGCGGCAGGGGGTCGAGAGCGACGACCTTCTTGCCGCCGAGGCGGTGCGTCTCGCGGCCGCGGGTCACGAGGTGACCATCATGAGCAGCGACAAGGATTTCGCCCAAATCGTCGGCGACAGGATCCGCATCATGCTGCCGCCGCCCTCGGCCAACCCGAAGCTGGGTTGGCGCCTGCTCGACGCCGCCGGTGTGCGGGAAAAATTCGGCGTTCCCCCCGCACAGATCGCCGACTATCTCGCGCTCGTCGGCGACACCTCGGACAACATCCCGGGCATCGACGGTGTCGGCCCCAAGACCGCGGCGAAATGGCTCGCGGAATTCGGGACCCTCGAGGCTGTGTTGGCGCACGCGGGCGAGCTGAAGCCCGAGCGTTTTCGCGAGTCCGTCGCGCGCGACGGCGATCGCCTGCGCGTGAACCTGAAGCTGACCACGCTCAACCTCTCGCTTCCGTCCGTGGCGCCCGAGTGGCGCACGCCGCAACCCGAGGAGCTATTTCGCCTGCTCGATGGCTACGAGATGCGCACGACGGCGGCCGAGGCCCGCAAGCGCTATCAACTCGCGCCGACTGTGAAGCCCGAAACCGGGAGCGGCGGGCAGGGCACGCAAACCGAGCTATTCTGATCGAGGAGCGAGCTGGCTTTTCGCCCTCGCTCCGTGGAATTCGTGCGGGGTGTCAGGAGGCCTTGGCTTCCTTCATCGTGCCGGCCGGGTCGAAAATATAGCCGATGCCATGCACGGTGCGGAAACCGGAGAGATCGAGGCCGCGAGCGGTGAAGAGATCGCGCACCTTCACGATGTATTGGTCGAGGGAGCGGCTTTTCACGTCGGCGTGGATGCCCCACACCGAGTGGATCAGCGCCTTGCGGGTGATCACTTGGCCGGGGTGGGCGTTGAGGTAGGCGAGGATGCCGAGTTCCTTGCGGCCGAGCTTCATCGGGATGCCGTCGGTAAACGCGATCTCAAGCCGCTCCGGGGTGACTTTGGCGCCGCAGAAATCGAAGGGCTGGTCGCTGATTCTGACGTTCTTCGTCACATTTTGATCGCGGATGTTCTCCGTGCGACGGAGGACCGCGCGGATGCGCGCAACGAGCTCGGTGTAGCTAAAAGGCTTGGTCACGTAGTCGTCGGCGCCGATGTCGAGGCCCTTGACCCGGTGCGGCTCGTCGACGTTGCCGGTGACGAAGATGATCGGGACCGTGATGTCCTCGGACTTCAGTTCCTCGAGGAGGGAGAGGCCTGATTGGTCGGGAAGGTTGATATCGAGCAGGACAAGGTTGGCGAAATTCTTCTTGAGGAACTTCAGGGCGTGCTGCGCGCGATTGCAGATCTGCGTGTTCATGCCCGCCTTCTCGAGGTGGGCGGCAAGGAGGGCGGCGAGTTCGGGCTCGTCCTCCACTATCACGACCAGCGGCTTGGGCTCGGAGCGGGGCGGGGGGGTGGTGATCGTCGGCATGGTTAAGGGCGTCCTGCTTTTTACAATCGGCCGAATCGGTGTCAACTTCAGCGCCGGTGTCCAGTCCGTGACGTTTTTTTGACCATTGCTGTGCAGCAGAGGGGAAAAAGGTGCTTGAACGCGCCGGACGCGGCGTGTGCTTTCGGCGCGTGTCCGAAAAAGCACCCTTGCTGATGCTCGGCCTGCCGAAGGGCAGCCTCGAGGAATCCACCAAAAACCTGTTCGCCAAGGCGGGCTGGAAGATCACGACCAGCTCCCGCAGCTACCGTCCGTCGATTGACGACGCGGAGCTCGACGGGCGCTTCATCCGTGCGCAGGAGGTGAGCCGCTACGTGGAGCACGGGTTTTTCGATTGCGGGCTGACCGGCTTCGATTGGGTCCAGGAAAACGCCTCGGATGTCGTCGACGTGTGCGACCTGATCTACAGCAAGGCATCGACGCAAAAATCCCGCTGGGTGCTCTGCGTGCCCGAGGCCTCGTCGGTGAGGAGCGCCGCCGATCTCGCGGGCAAGCGGGTGGCGACGGAGCTGGTCAACACCACGAAGAAGTTTTTCGCCGCCAAGGGCGTCGCGGTCGACGTTGAGTTCTCGTGGGGAGCCACGGAGGTCAAGGTGCCGGATCTCGTCGATGCGATCGTGGACATCACGGAGACGGGCTCCTCGCTGCGCGCGAACAAGCTGCGCATCGTGGACACGCTGCTCGAGACCAACACCAAGCTGATCGCCAACAAGTCGAGCTGGGCCAATCCGGCCAAGCGCAAGAAGATCGAAACCATCGCGCTGCTCCTGCGCGGCGCGCTCGAGGCGGAATCCAAGGTCGGCTTGAAGATGAACCTTCCGAAGCGGGCCCTCGAAGCCGTCGTGAAGGCGCTGCCCGCGCTTCGCAACCCGACGATCGCGCAGCTCAGCTCGCCGGACTGGATCGCGCTCGAGACGATCATCGATGAGAGCGTCGTGCGGGAGATCATCCCGCAGCTCAAGGCGCTTGGCGCCGAGGGCATCGTGGAGTATCCCTTGAACAAGGTGGTTTACTGAGTTCCGCTGCCGTCATGCCCACCGTCAAACTCGGCCTGCTCCAACACGCCTGCGGCACCGATGCCGCGGCGAACCTGAAGAAGACGCTTGCGCTCACCGAGCGCGCCGCGAAGCAGGGCGCGAACATCATCTGCACGCAGGAGCTGTTTCGCTCGCAGTATTTCTGCCAGGCGGAGGACCACGACTACTTCAAGCTCGCCGAGCCCATCCCCGGCCCCAGCACCAAGGCGTTTCAGGCGCTCGCGAAAAAGCACGGCGTCGTGATCGTCGCCTCGCTCTTTGAGAAGCGCGCCAGCGGGCTCTACCACAACACCGCCGTCATCATCGACGCCGATGGCAAGCTGCTCGGGGTCTACCGCAAGATGCACATCCCGGACGACCCGCTCTACTACGAGAAATTCTACTTCACGCCCGGCGACACCGGCTTCAAGGCGTGGGAAACGAAATTCGGCAAAATCGGCGTCCTTATCTGCTGGGATCAGTGGTATCCCGAGGGCGCGCGGCTGACGGCGATGCAGGGCGCGGAGATTCTTTTCTATCCCACCGCGATTGGCTGGCACCCCGCGGAGAAACAGGAATACGGCGTCAACCAGCACGGCGCGTGGGAGACGATCCAGCGCAGCCACGCCGTCGCCAACGGCTGTTACGTGGCCGCCGTGAACCGCATCGGCCTCGAGACCCCCGAGGGCGAGCCGGGCATCGAGTTTTGGGGCCAGAGCTTCGTCGCCGGCACCAGCGGCCAGATCCTCGCCAAGGCCAGCGTCGATCGCGAGGAGGTCATGGTCGTGCCCATTGATCTCGGCAAGGTCGATGTCACGCGCACCCACTGGCCGTTCCTTCGCGACCGCCGCATCGATGCCTACGGCGATCTCACGAAGCGGTTCATCGACTAAGCATGGCTGCGCCGAAAACGAAGACGCCTGCGGCGCTCGGCTTCGCGATGCCGGCCGAGTGGGCGCCGCAGGAGGCCGTGTGGCTCTCGTGGCCGCACAAGCGCGCCTCGTGGCCGGGGCAGTTCCGCCCGGTGCCTTACACCTTCGCAAAGATCGTCGCCGCGATCAGCAGGTTCGAAAAAGTGCGCGTCAATGCCTCCGCCGCACTGCATGCGCGGGCGAAGCGCCTCTGCGCCGCCGCGGGTGCCGACATGGCGCGCGTGTCATTCTACAATCACCCGACGAACGACGCGTGGTGCCGCGACCATGGGCCCATCTTCGTGAAGCACCGCCGCACCGGTGAAGTTGCTCTCACCGACTGGCGCTACAACGCTTGGGGCGACAAATATCCGCCCTACGACCTCGACAACGCGATCCCGCCGAGCATCGCGCGGAAGCTGAAGCTGCGGCGTTTTGAAAACGACATGGTGCTCGAGGGCGGCTCCATCGACGTGAACGGCGAGGGCCTGCTGCTCACGAGCGAGCAGTGCCTCCTCCATAAGAACCGCAACCCGCACCTTACTCGCGCCGAGATAGAGCGGAACCTCCGCGATTTTCTCGGAGTGAAGAGGGTGTTGTGGGTAGGGGAGGGGATTGTCGGCGACGACACCGATGGCCACATCGACGACATCACGCGCTTCTTCAAGCCCGACGGCTTCGTGACCGTCGTGGAGAAAAACTCGCGCGATCCGAATCACAGGATTCTCGAGGACGTGCTGGAGCGCCTGCGTTCCTTCCGCACGCCCGCCGGGAGGAAATTCGAGATTGTCACGCTGCCGATGCCGAAGCCCTTTGCGTTCCAGGGCCAGCGTGTGCCGGCGAGCTATGCGAATTTTCTCATCATCAACGGCGCCGTGCTCGTGCCAACCTTCCGCCAGCCGCGGCGCGACACCGAGGTCTGCGAGACGCTCGGCGCGTGCTTCCCCGGCCGGGAAATCATCCCGATTGATTGCTACCACCTGATATGGGGCCTTGGCACGCTGCATTGCATCTCACAACAGCAGCCAACATGAGGTCGCGATCGTTCTTGTTGATTGCGGCCGGTGTTAGCCTGCTCCTCGTCGGTTGCGAGTCGCTCTCCTCCCGGGTGAACGAGCGTTTCTCCCCGGTGCCGGCGAAACTGAAAAACGTCGAGGCGAACAGTGCCGATGCCTTTTTGGCCGCGGGCTATGTGCTCAGGCAGATGGATTTCACGGTGACTCGCGCCGCCCTCGCGCAGGGCATCCTCAATGCCAAGAGCCGCATCTTGCCTGCCGATTCGCTCGGCGGTGCGCGCCAGTTCACGATAGAACTGCGGTTCACGGGCGCCGCGGGCGGGCCGACGGAGGTTGCGATGCTGCTCAAGCAGGGCGTCGAAGGTGATTTTCGGGCGGGCCCGCAGCTCGAAACCCTGCGGGATCACGGCCTCTATGCCGCGTTCTTTGCGGCCTTGGACACAGCACTGAAAACCAAGCCGCCTCCGTGGGCCGTCCCCGCCGGTGGCAATTGAGGCGGAGCCGGTGGCTTTTCCCGGTGCCCGCTTGACACCCCCGGACGACATGGCTTTGTCCCGTGCTCCTATGGCGAACAAAGCTGACAAATGGGCCCAAAACGCGAATGGCAAGTTCTACGTCGATCAACAGTGCATCGACTGTGATCTATGCCGCGAGACGGCACCCAATTTTTTCACCCGCCATGACGAGGGTGGCTATTCGTTTGTTCACAAGCAGCCCACGACCGAAGAGGATATCGCCCAATGCATGGAAGCGCTTGAGGGCTGCCCCGTTGAGGCCATCGGCAACGATGGGGACCAGTAGTCGCTGAGACCACTCCGTTCGAATTTGCGCGAAAACCCCGGCCTGAAGGCCGGGGTTTTCGTTTTCCCGCGCGGGAGCTTTGTTAATCACGAAAAAATGATTTAGTAAACATAGCTTGTTTTCACCGCGGCCGCGTCCCACCGTTCGGTTGATGAAGTCCATCGGCTTAGTCGCCAGCGTCGCCCTGTCCGGCCTCGCGCTGTCAGCGCAGCAGAACGCCGTCAGCCTCCCGGAGGTGACGGTCTATTCGCCGCGCGTGGCAAATCAGTCGCCCGCCGCGTCGTTTGCGATGCCGGTTTCGGCGCTGCGCTACGAGCCACGAGTCGACATCCAAGGCCGTAACCTCGCCGAGGCCCAGTCCGACGTAACCATCAGAGGCGGGATTTTTGAGAACACGGGATTCCAAGTGGGTGCCGTGACCCTGCCGGATCCTCAGACGGGCCACTACCTCGCGGAAATTCCGATATCGCCGGCGATGCTGGGTGCGCCGGAGGCGCGGACAGGTGCGGCGCTTGCACTGGGAGCATCGAATGCGGCGGCCGGCTATGTTGCCCAGAGCTGGCGGCCGGTGCGCACGGCAGGGGCTGCGGCGGTGGGCGCGGGTGAATTCAAGTTCCGGCGCGCGGAATTCTACCAAGGACTAGTCCTCGTTCCGGGTGGCGCCTCGGCCCCGCGATTCGGGGCGGATGTGGCGGTGGCGCACTCGGAGTCGGATGGCGTCGTGCGCTACGGCGAGCACGAGTTTGATCGGGTGAATGTGCGTCTGCAGCTCGCCGGTGCGGCTTCGCAGACGGACTTGTTCGCTGGATATCAGGCAAAATTCTTCGGCTGGCCGAACCTCTATACGCCCTTCAATTCGAATGAGACCGAGAACCTCCAGACGGTCCTCGTCGCACTCAACCACCGGGTGGAGCTCGGGCGCGGCCAGTGGCTTGAAGCGGGCGCGTTTAGGCGGCGGAACAAGGATGACTATGCCTTCAACCGCTTCGCGCCCGTCGGCGCCGTGCATCCTTTTCAGCACACGACGCGGGTGCAGGGCGTGGCGGCAGGTGGCCGCTTCGAAGCCGGCGAGATCGCCGTCAATCTTCGCGCGGAGGTTTTGGGGGACGAGCTGCGCTCGACCTCCCTGACATTCGGACGTTTCCGCGAGCGCACTTGCACCAAGCTCGCCATCGTTCCGGAAAAAAACTGGGACGATGCGTCCGGCGTGCGCACGACCGCGAAGGCCGGGCTTGCGCACGACGACACGAATCGCGACGCCGGGGCGTTGGCGCCGATGCTCGAAATTGCCCGCGAGTTTCCGCGGGGCGGACTCAGGCGGGTGCAATTCAGCTATGCCCGCACCTCGCAGGTGCCAACTTACACGGCACTCAACTCGAACCCGGCGGCTGGTCTGTTTCGCGGAAATCCCAACCTGGGCCGTCAGCGCAGCGACAACGTTGAACTTGGCGCGAATGGTGCGCTTGCCGGTTGGTCTCTTGAGGGCGCGGTTTTCTGGCGGCGCGACCAAGCGCTGGTCGACTGGACTTTTCGTCGCGGCGTCACCGCTCGGACGGCCAACGCCGTCGATGTGGACGTGGCGGGCGTCGAGCTGGTCGCACGTCGGTCGTGGCGCCAGGTCGACCTTGTCGTCGGCTACACGGGGCTTGCCAAAGCCGCGGATTACCGCGGCGCGGCGGTGGATGCCAGTTTCTACGCGCTCAACTACGCCAAGCAGCGCCTGACCGCCGCGATTACGGCGCGGTTGGGCGGAGGGCTCGAGATGCGCATGGACAACGTCGCGCGGCTGCAGGCTGCGAATCTCCTTCGCACCGTGGGGGGCGACCGCGCGCTCACGACGTCGCTCGCCTTTGCCTATAGGCCAAAACAGTGGCGCGGCTTCGAGGTGTCCGTGCAGGCGGACAATCTTTGGAACGATCGATTCGAGGATGTGCCCGCCGTCCCCGCGGCGCGCCGGCAAGTGGCGGCGACGCTGGCTTGTTTGTGGTGAGACCGGTCTGACCGACTCGCCTTCCCCGGGGCGGAGGAAATCCGCTTTCCGTCAGTGGGGTGCCGGCGCCTTGGCAAACAACGGCGCCAGCAACTCGCGGATTACAACCGCTGGCTCCTTCGTGCGGATCGTGGGTTGATAGTGCCGCGCGTCGGCGAGTTTCTTCTTTGTGCGAGCGGTGTGCACCTCGAGGGTGAGCTCAATCAAATAGGTTTTGAAGTCCCATTCCCATCGCGCGTCGTAAGTGAGCACGGCATCCGTGTTCTCAGGCATCATGGTGATGGGCCCGGAAGACGATTCGTAGCCGAGTCGCTTCAACTCGGCGACAAACAGCAGGTCGAGTTGGTGGTTGTCATTGAGCTGTCGCTCCACGAACACGCGCCGGAATTGATCCAAGGGCATGACTTTGCGCGCGGAAACCGAGGTCGCGCAGCCGGCGGCGGCCAAGGCGGCCAGCAGGCAAAGCAAGGCAAGGACGCGTCTCACGCCTCGAAGATCAGGCCCGTTGCGCGCCGTGCAAGCCCGCGCTCACCGTGCGCGGGTCAGCCGGCTGCTTTGCAGCACCTCGCGCAACGTGGTCCGCCAATTCACCCGCGCCGAAATGCCGTGATCGCGATCGCGCCCCTCCTCCAAGTCGACCTTGTAGGCGAGTTCCACCTGCCATTTGCCGGGCAGATTCCATTTTTCCGTGCGAGCAATCGGCACATCCCAGACCGAGCCGACCTGGCATTCGTGCGCGAGATGGTTGCCCGCGTCGTCGTGGATGCGGCGGAGCCGGTATTCGGCAAACCAACCCAGCTCGCCCGGCTTGAAGAGCAGGCCGGGTGCCGCCTCGATGATGTCGCGCCGGGAGACGGCGCCCGCCGGCGTCGGATCGCGATGCGTGAGGTCGACGCTGCGGTCGTAGGCGAGGTTGATGTAGAAGGTCGTCGTCGGCCACGTGCGCAGCGTGCGCGCGGCCGAGACAAACGGCTTCACGTGGGTGTAGCCGTCGTTGAGCGCGACCGGCGGCTTGCCGAGTGGTATCCGTGTCTCAAACCCGACCGTGGTGTCGTCAAAGAACGACAGCGAGCGCCCGAGATCGTGGCGGAGGCCCAGCTTGCTCTCGCCGGGGCCCCAGGTGTGCTCGCGGCCGCGGTTGAGCGGGTTGGGCGTGAAGGGCATCAGCCCGCCCTGAAGTTCCCAGCGTTCGGTGAGGCCGTAGCGCAGCTCGAGCGGAAAGCGCAGATACTCGTGATCGCGCGCGTCGCTGAACTTGGGGCGAAAATGGAGCGTCACGTTGTTCTCCTCCAGGACGCCGGGCAGCATCGTGTCGAAAAAGTCCGTCATGCGCAGGATGCGTTCCCGCACGCGGTCGACCGCGCTGATGGCCGGCTCCGCCGCCGTCGCGATCGAGGCGATCAGCAGCGGTGCGGCCAGGCGTAGCAGTCGCGGGATGGGGAGGCGGGGCGGCATGGCGCGATTGACCGGGAAGATCGGCGCAGGTGCCCTCAAACCGGAATCGCGTCGCGCCCGGCCACGTAAACCGCGTCTGAAAAGCCGCCGGGGTCTCGCGCCAGGCCGAGGAAGAATTTTTCCAGTGGTGTCGCCGACGCCTCGCGCACGATGCCGCCCGGCCCGTGCGTGCGGAAATAGGTCGCGCGCGCCGCGCCGGCGCGCGCCAGCGCGGCCAGGCTGCCCCGCGTCCAGTGCGCGGCGAAATCCGTGTGCAGCCGCGGATCGTCGCTGTCGGCCGCCGGGCCCAATGTGATCGGTCCGACGGCCACTGCGCGGCCGCCGCCGATGGCGCGCGCGTGCGCCACCAGCACCGCGTGTTGGGTGACCGTCTCGGTCATGGAGGTGTCGTCGAAAGCGTGCACCTGCGCGTTGAGGCCGAAGGTGGTGAGTGCGTGCGCACCGTCGAGCGGGGGGCGCTGGCGATTCAACTCGGTGAAATGGTGGCGCGAGCCCGTGCCGATCGCGCCGGCGCCCGTCTGCCGCCACGCCGCGAGGGTCTCGCCGGCGACGGCGCCGCCCTCGTGATCGAAGAGCAGGGCGACGCACCGCGGCGGCAGCTTGGCCGGCGCCGCCGCGGTGGCGCCGCGCACCGCCAGCTCGAGATCGCAGCCGAGCGCGGCGGCCTCGGGCTCCGCCCAGGCCAGGGTGGCCGCGAGATCGGCCGCCGCAGTGTCCACGCGCACGTGGGCTGGCTTCAACGCCGCGACACGCGCGCGGAGCGCGGCCGGCACCGGTCCCGGCAACACAAAGCCGATGCGCGGCAATGCGCCGATCGGCGCGAGGGCGGCGGCTCGGTCCGTTTCCACGCCGGGCCGCCCGCGCAACGTGAGCGTGGCGACATGCTCAATCACTTCCCCCGCCTTCACCTCGTAGGGGCGCGGCCGGGCGAGCGGACGGCAGTAGGTCTTGAAGGATGCGTCGCTCCAGTTGCGCTGGTCCTCCATCTCAAACGTCTCGCCCTCGAAACGCACGATGGCCTCCGCGCCGCCGCCAAACGTGTGCGCCACTGCGCGCAGGTCGGTGAACGGCTGGTGGGGCGCGATCGCGGTGGGGAGCCATCCGGAGACGCTGCGGCCGTCGGCATGCTCGACCCGGCATGGCGCGCCGGCCGCCTCCGCCGGGTGGAGCACGCAGAGTCCCGTCCGGTTGGTGCGAAAGGTCCAGCGGGCGCGGCCGCGCCAGTGGTAGCGCAGGGTGCCGTCGGACCGCGCTGAGATGTCCGCCTCCCACTCGAGACCGGTGGCCGTGTGCTGCAGCTGGCCTGTGATGCGCAGGCGCACGAGGTCGGGCGCAATCTCCGCCTCGGCCGGGCCGGCGCCGGCTGGCAGCGTGCCCCAGAACTCGTCGCGCACGGCCGGATAGATGCCGCGCAGCGCCTCATGCCCGTGGAAGCGGATCGCCCGCACAAACGCGGTGCCAGGCTCAAGCTGGAACGAGAGCGGGCCGACGGTGAATTCGCGGTCGAGGGTGGGCATCGCGCGGCGGGCGGGCGGAGGGAAGCCTTGACTAAGCCCGCCGGCTTCTGGCTTACAAGGGCTTTTCCTACACCGATACCATGACCCGACTTCCGGCGTTCCGACTCCCCTTGCACCATGTCCGCTGACAACAATGCGATCGAGGTGGAGGGCAAGGTGGTGGCGGTGCTGCCGGGCACCATGTTCAAGGTGCAGCTGTCCAACGGCCATGTCGTGCTGGCCCATATCTCAGGCAAGCTGCGGAAGAACTTCATCAAGATCGCCGCGGGCGACATGGTGAAGATGGAGATGAGCCCTTACGATTTGGAAAAGGCCCGGATTACCTTCCGCATGAAGGAGACCAACCCTTCCTATACGCCGCCGCCGCCGCGCCGCCGTTACTGAACGGCGGACTCCTTACGTGGTGGCGGCCTTGGCGCCGGTCGCCAACGGCGGGCGCGAGTGCTCAAACGGGTGCTCGGCCAGAATCTCGGCCACGGATTTGCGGAAGAAATCCTGCTCGCCCAGCTCGCGCAGCGCGGCCTCGTAGCGGCCCACCACCGGATCGATCTGGCCGAGCGAACCGCCCATCGGATCCTCGCCGAGGTTGTCGTCGAGCGTCTTGAAATCGAGGAGCGTGATTTTGTCGAGGGGCTTGGCCGGCTGATAGAGGTAGTCGGTCGCGGCGGCGCCGGGCGCGGGGCGCAGGGAGGTCACGAGCTCGAGGCTCACGAGGCGGTTGAGGCACTCGTTCACGAGCTGCGTCGGCACGCGCAGCATCGCGCTCAGCATCGCGACCGAGGCCGGCGGCTGGCACTGGCTGAAGCGCCGGCAGATCGTGACGAACACCACCAGCTCGAACCGCTCGCGCGTCGAGTGCGTGAGCGTGCCCCACGCCGTCTGGCTGTTGCGGAAATGCACGTTTTGGATCGCGTAGCTCACGATGCCGCCCGTGAGCACGCAGAGCCAGAACACGTAGAGCCCGGACATCACCACCAACGGCAGCGCGAGGGAGCCGTAGAGGCTCTTTTCGAGCACCACGCGTTTCAGGTAGAGGAACGCGATCACGTTGTTGCCGAGCAGCAGTCCCGCGACCACGAGGCCGCCCATGAACGCCGGCCACCAGAACACGCGGGTGTTGGGCACGACGCGATAGACCATCGTCAGCACGAGCGTCAGCAGCCCGAACGACAGGCCCTGCAGCAGCGAGGCGAACGACCATAGCCCGCCGGGATGCCGCTCGATTGTCTCGGGGTTGAAGACGCGCATGAACGTCCCCGCGCCCAGCAGCGCCACCGCCGCGAAGAACAAAATCGCGCCCAGCGAGAGGATCGTCCAGTAGAGCACCACGCGCATCAGGACCGACCGGCCCTGGCCCACGCCCCAGATGTCGTTGAAGGTGTCCTCAATCGCCTTGAAGAGCAGCAGCACGATCACGAGCAGGGTGAACACGCCGAGCAGCCCGGCCGAGCCCGACTTCGATGCGGCGATGATGTTGTTGATCACGTCCACGAGCTGCGAGCTCGCCTGATCGGAAGTCTGCATCACGATCTCATACTGCTTAATCTGCGGCGCGATGATCTTGATGATGCCGTTCAGCATCTCCGCGATCTGCTTGGGATCGTTCTGCCCGAGCGCGAAGCCCGCCACCAGCACCGCGATGGCGATCAGCGGCCCGAGGCCGAGGAGCGAGCTGAAGCTGAGCGCCGCCGCGCGGATGGCGATGCGCGACTCGTCGAACACCGTGATCGTGATCGAAATCACGCGGAGGACGGCATAGAACCGGCCGCGAATCGAGTGGTCGTTGAGCAGCGCGGGCTGCCAGATCTCGCGCTGGTAGATGCGCGTGAAGCGCGCCCACAGGCTCGGGCGGCGGTGCGGCGGCGAAGGTTGCATCGTCTGGCCCGCGAGTGACACGGCGTCAGGGCGTCAGGAAGAAGCGGGCGAGCAACCCCATCCCGCCGACGGCGGCCGCGATCGCGGCCAAGGCCGGCAAGAGGCTGGTGAGCACAGTGCAGAAGTAGAGCCCGGCCGAGCCCGCGATCACGAAGAGCAGCGGCATCTGCTGGCCCTGCATCAAAAACATGAAGCCGACCCAGCCGAGCCCCACGGCCGCCCGGAAACGGACGAACGGATAGAGATTGGTCATCCCCAGCCCAAGCAGCACGGCGAGCGCAAGGTCGACGACGCCGAGGAGCACGAGGGGGTTGGCGATCAGTTGCGCGCCTTCCATCGAGACCAGCGCGGCGGAGGCCGGCAGAATCTCCGCCGCGGCTGCGAACACGAGCGCGAGCACGGCGCCCCACATGCCGAGCCGCGCGGCGCGCGCACGGGCGATGGATGGGTCGCGCTTGTCCGCGGTGTCGGCGGTGCGGCCCTCGGCCGCGGCCATCATGTCCTCCACGGTGATGGGTTTCACCGTCTCGTCCTTCTCGTTGAGCGAGGAGATTTCCTTGGTCTTCAGCCCGAGCTTCTTCTTCGGCGGGAACACGATCGCCATCAGCTCGGGCTTCGTGTTCAGCGCGACCCATTGCTCGGCGCCGGCATCGTAAATCAGGGTGTCGGGCGTGACCTGGCCCACCTCCGCGAGGTCGGCGACCTGCTGGGTGTTGAACGGTCCGCGGGCCTCCGTCTCGGTCGCGTTGCGGACGTAGATTTCCTGCGTTTCCTGCGTGGCCATGAGGCCGGAGCGTGGGTGCGGCCCACGGCACCGGCAAGAGCGATTTGCGGGGGCGCGCCCGGGTTTTACGAAGAACTCACGCGGGGCGGCGCAATCGTCACATCCGCGAAAGGGTGCGCAGTCCGAGCAGGTGCAGGCCGGTCTCGAGCGTGAGCAGCGTGCGCGCGCAAAGGAGGAGGCGGCGGGCGCGCACGGCGGGCTCGTCGACGAGCACCTTGTCGGCGTTGTTGAACGACGAGTATTCGCCCGCCAGCTCGAAGAGATAGAGCCCGAGGAAGTGCGGGCGGAGCGTCTCGGTCGCGAGGCGCAGGGCGTCGGGGAACTTCACGAGCTTGCGCGCGAGCGCGATCTCGGCGGCGGTCTCGGGCGCCGTGGCGGCGGCCTGCGCGGCGGCGTCGGCGGGCGCGACGCCGGCCCGGCGGAAGATCGAGTGGATGCGCGCGACGGCGTAGAGCAGGTAGGGCGCGGTGTTGCCGTCGAGCGCGAGCATCTTGTCCCACGAGAAGACGTAGTTGCTGCTGCGGTTCTGCGAGAGATCGGCGTATTGCACGGCGCCGATGCCCACGGTCCGCGCGATCTCGCGGCGCTCGGCCTCGGGGAGGTCCGGGTTTTTCTCGGACACGATCGCGAAGGCGCGATCCTCGGCCTCGTCGAGCAGGGCCTTCAGCTTGATCACGTCGCCGCTGCGGGTCTTGAGCGCCTTGCCGTCCTCGCCGGTCACGGCCCCGAAGGTCACGTGGTGCAGCTCGGGCAGGCGGTAGCTTTTCGCGGCGAACCATTTTCGCACCGTGAGGAATAGCTGCTCGAAGTGATCGGCCTGGCGGAAATCGGTGACGACCACGATGCCGTCGGCCTTGAAGTGCTCCGCGCGGTGGAGCGCCGTCGCGAGATCGGTCGAGGCGTAGTTGCTCGCGCCGTCGGCCTTGCGCACGAGGAAGGGCTGGGTCTTGAAGCGCGGGTGCTCCGGGTGGAAAACCACCAGCGCGCCCTCGCTCGTCTCGGCCAGGGGCGGCGTCATTTCGGTCAGCTCGCGATACACGCGCTCGACCTTGTCGTTGTAGAACGACTCGCCGAGGTTGTGGTCGAAGCGGATGCCGAGGCGGTCGTAGATCTGCTGGAAAGCGGCGAGCGATACGTCGGAAAACTTCTGCCAGAGCGCGACGTTCTCGGGGTCGCCGTTCTGAAGCTTCACGAGCTCGGCGCGCGCCTCGTCGAGCTCGGGCGAGCCGTCGGGCGTGGCCGCGTTGCCGAGCTTGTAGAGGCGCTCGAGCTCCTCGATGGCGTCGGCCGCGAGCGCGGCGGGGTCGGCCCAGCGCTTGTAGCCGTAGATGAGCTTGCCGAACTGCGTGCCCCAGTCGCCGAGGTGGTTGTCGCGGATCACGCGCGCCCCGGTGAACGCGAGCAGCCGGCAGATCGCCTCGCCGATCACGGCCGAGCGCAGGTGGCCGACGTGCATCTGCTTCGCGGTGTTGGGGGAGGAGTAGTCGACCACCCACGTCTGGCCGGCATGCGCCGCGGACGCGCCGGCGCGCAATTGCGCCGCGTTGGCGAACGCGTTCAGCCACGCGAGCAGCGCGGCGGGCTTGAGGGTGAAATTGATGAAGCCCGGCCCGGCGATCGCGAGGTCGTAGCTCGCGCGCACGTCGGCGGGCAGCGCCCGGACGAGTTGGTCAGCGACGGCGCGCGGGTTGAGCTTGCGCGCCTTGGCGTAGCCGAGCGTGCCGTTGGCCTGGAAGTCGCCGTGCTTCGGATCGGCCACCCGCACCTCGGGCGCGAAGGACGCCGCGTCCGCCAGCCCGGCGGCATGGGCGGCGGCCTTGAGGGCCGCATCGAGATCGGCGGCGAGGTGAAACGAAGCGTGCATCGCGCCAGCAAACCGGAGCGCGCGCGCCGCGGGCAAGCGCGGAGTTGGCGGGGGAGGGACTCAGGGCCGCCGCTCACGTTGGCGAATCTGCGCCCCGCGCCCGGCTCAAAATCAGCGCCGCGGCCCCGAGCGCGAGCACGCTGATCGTCGCGCACAGGGGATTGAGCGCGCGGCCGTCGACCGCGGGCTGGTGCGGGTTGGCCACGGTCGTCAGCCACAGCATCAGCAGCGTCTCCGGCAACTGGAGCCACGGCAGCGCGGGATGGAGCGCCGCGCGGCTTAGCACGCCCCCGGAGCGGGCGAGGCCGAGGCAGGCGACGCCGATGATGGCGACGAGCAGCGGGTGCGCGCACTCGCGCATCAGGCCGGTCGGAGCGGCGCCCCAATACGCCGTGAGCAGCAGCGCCGGCCCTGCGATCAGCAGGAGCGCGGCGGCGAGATGCTGCTTCAGATGGCGCACGATCGCGCTCATCGCGCCGAGCCAGACCGCGAGCCCGAGGCCGAGCGGCAGCGTGTTCCACCAGCCGAAGGCGAACTTCACCAGCCCGCCCGACGGCGCGAAGGGCGAGCCGATCGAGGGATGGCCTTCGTGGAAGAAATGCAGCCAGAACGGAAGAAACGTGTTCGCGAAGTTCATCCCGCGCGCCTGCCACCACGACGCCCAGGTCGCCGGCTCATAGTCCGCCAGCAGAAAGTAGCCGACGAAGCCGCCCTGCCCGGCATGGATTGATCCGGTGAGTTGAGCCGGAATTTTCCCGAGCGCCATCCACGGCACGACGAGCGCCGCCACGCCCGCGGTGAAACATGCCGTCGACTTCAGCGCCGCGCGCCGATCCGGCCAGGCGCGGCCCGCGGCCCACAGCGCGAGCCAGGGCGCCCACAGCGCGGCCAGCGGGTGGAACAAAAATCCCACGGCGAGCGCGAGGCCCGCGAGCAGCGCCGCGCGGTGATGCGCCAGCGCGAAGCTCGCGATCACCCATGCGGTCGCCTCCCATTTCGGCCACGTGAACATCACCTCGTGCAGCCCAAAGGGGCACAACGCGAGCACGCCGCTCGCGACCAGCCCCCACGTTTCGCCCACGATGGGCGAGAGCGCGAGGAACAGCGCGAAGCTCACCATCGCCGCGAGCACGATGAGCGTGATGCGGTAGGCCGCGTAGCCCGCGGTGTCGAAGCGGTGCCAGCGATAAAACGCCGTCGCCTCCGCCGGCGAATAGATCACGGGCGCAGGCCGCCCGCCGGTCGCAAGCACGATCGGCGTCGCGACCAGCCCGGCCAGCGGCCCGCGGCTGAAATACGTCCACGGCGTGAAATACCGCTCCGCCTCCGCCGAGGCCGGCGCGAGATGACGCTGGATGATCTGCGGCGTGTAGTAGGAGATGCGCGCGTCGGAGCGGTCGCCGACCGCCAGCGTGCGCGCGATGAGCCCGCCATACAGCTCGCCCGCGGGGCCGTCGGAGGTCGCGGCCCGCATCACCGCGGCCAGCGCGCACAGCAACGACACCGCCAGGGCCCGCCAAGCCGGCGGCGAAAAATCCGGAGCGAAATCTTTCCGCCAGGCCAGACAACCGAGCAGCGCCCACCACAGCGCCGTGAGTCCCGCGCTGATCACCGACGGGCGTGCGACGCCTCCGCCCAGCCAAGTGACGAGCGCAATCGCGACGAGCGCAAACGGCCCCGCGCCGAGCAGAATCACGAGGCGGACGTCATGGCGGGTGGAAAACCGCGCCAGCGCCAGGCCCGGCACCCACACGAGCGTCACCACCAGCGCAAACGCGCTCCATGCTTGCGCGAACTCGACCGCGAGCCCCGCCGCGCCGAGCCGTTGTTTCGCCAGCGGCTCGGAAAATCCCAGCCAGCCCTGGGGCTCGCCCGCGTTGTCCTCCGCCACGAGTCGCAGCGCGACCGATCCGCTCGGCGCCTCGCAGTCCCACGCGGCCCAGGCCTCGGCCGGATTCGGCAGATCGCAGTCGATCCGGAAGACAAAGCCGTCGGCGCGGCGAAACTCCGCGCGCAGCGCGCAGCCCCGGTGCTGCGGAAAGCCCGCCACAAACACGCGGATCGAGCCGACGCGCGCGGGCAGCGGCGACCACGCCGCCTCCGTTTTTCCCTGCCAGCGGCCGGCTTCGCTCCAGGAGCCCACGATCGCGAGGCCCGGCGGGAGCGATGCGCGCGAAATTTTGCCGGGAACGGCATCGGGCTTGAACCCGCCGTCGGAAAGCGCGCGCGATGCGGTGTCCGCCGGAAACAGCCTCTCGAACCGCGTCAGCGAGTCGCGCACCCACGCCAGCGGCAGCGCCAGTGCGCCGGCGAGCCACAACGCGCGGATGGCACCGGGGGCGTTCATGCGCGTGGGGCTCAATGTCCCGAGCCGGGCGCCCGGAAGCGGCGGCCGGGAATCGCGCCAAGAGGCGGGCGCCTCACAGTTCCTTCGCGATTCCGCGCGTGAGCACCTCGGGCGCGCCGGCCGTGACGAGGACGTTGTCCTCGATGCGCACGCCGCCGATGCCCAGGTGCTGCTCGACCAGCGGCCAGTTGACGCAGTCGTGGAAGCGCTCGCGGCGCGCAGGATCGTTCAGGAGGGCGGGGATGAAGTAGAGGCCGGGCTCGACGGTCACGACGTAGCCCGGCGCCAGCGGCAGGTCCATGCGCAGCGTGCGCAGGGCGGGGCGGGGATCCTTTTCCCGGCCGGGGGCGAGGCCGCTGGCGTCGCGCACGCCGAGGCCGACCATGTGGCCGAGCCCGTGCGGGAAAAAAAGCGTGTGCGCCTCCTGCTCCACGAGCGACTGCGGCGCGCCGCGCATCACGCCCATCGCCACGAGGCCGCTCACCAGATCGACGGCGGCGGCGAGGTGGATCGCCTTCCACTCCGCGCCCGCGATGCACCGGGTGATGGCGACTTCCTCGGCCATGAGCACGGCTTGGTGGAGGTCGCGTTGAAACGCCGACGGCTTGCCGACGACATAGGTGCGCGTCACGTCGGCGGTGTAGCGCTCGACTTCCGCGCCCGCGTCGACGAGCACAAACTCCCCCTCGCGCACCTCGCGCGCCGTGGGGGCGCTGTGCAGGATGGCGGAGTTGGGCCCGCTGCCCACGAGCGAATGATAGCCCGTGCGCGTGCCGCCCCCGCGGAAGAACTCCGCCTCCAGCTCGATTTGCAGCTCGCGCTCCGTCACGCCGGGGCGCAGGAGCGCGGGGATTTTCGCGAAGCCGCGGGCGGTGGCCTCGACGGCGCGGCGGAGGAGCGCGAGCTCGGCGTCGTCCTTTGCGCGGCGCGCATGCAGGAACGCCACGCGCACCGCGGCGGAAAGCCCCGCCTCCGGCGTCACCTCCGGCACGGGTGCGCCGAGCTGCGCGACCGGCCGGCCGCGGCGCGCGGCGAGCCAGCCGGCGAGTTCGTGAATCGGCGCGCCGGGCGGCTGCGCGCGGCCTTCCCACACCCGCTCGCCCTCGGTGACGAGCGGCACAAACGACACCCAGCCCGCCGTCGCGCCGTCGCGCGGATCGAAGGCGATCACGCCGCCGGGGCATTCGAGGCCCGTGAGGCAGTAGTAGTCGGCGTGCGCGCGGAATTCATGCGTCTGATCGCTGCCTTCCGGCAGCGGGATGGGCTCGCCGGCGCCGACGACGAGCAGGCCGTCACCGAGGGGCAGGGCGTGGGCGATGCGGGCGCGGCGGGAATCAAGGGAAGCGGTCATTGACGCAGCGTGGTCTGTCCGATGCCGCGGCGCAAGGAGCGGGATTGCCAGCGAGCCTCCCGGCCTCATCAAGTTTCCCCCCCGTCACCAAGCAACCCCAACCAAGCCCACCATGATCCGCCGACTCTGCCTGCTGTCGTGCGCGCTCGCCGCGCCGCTGTTCGCCCAGACCGCCCCACAACCCGCAAGATCCGCCGCCCCGGTCGCCGAGGAGACGATCGAGCTCTCGCCCTTCGAGGTGAAGGACGTGAACGAAAATCCCTGGGCCGCGTCGTCCACGCTCCTCGGCAACCGCACCAACCAGGAACTCATCAAGGTCCCGGTGACCGTCGATGTGCTCACGGCGGATTTCCTGCACGACATCGGCGTCTTCAACATGGACGACGCGGGCGCGTTCATCTCCGGCGTCACGACCACGCCGCGCCTCGAGTCACGCAATGACAACGGCCGGCTCACCTTCCGCGGCCTCAGCGGCAGCGGCAACACCTCGCGCAATTTCTTCCAGTGGCAGGTGCCCTCCGACACCTACAACGTCGAGCGCTTCGACTTCGGCAAGGGCTCGAACTCGCTCATGTATGGCGACTCCACGCCCGGCGGCCAGGTGACGACCACCACCAAGCGCGCGCGCTTCCTCAACTCCGGCGAGGCGCTCTTCTTTTACGACAGCCTCGACTCCTATCGCGTGCAGCTCGACGTGAACCGCCGCGTCTCCAAGCAGCTCGCGGTGCGCTTCAACGCCGTCAACCGCACCGACAACGTCTACGTGAAGGGCTCCTACCAGAATTTCGTCGCGCAGGACCTCGCGATCGCGTTTCGCCCCACGCCCACCACGATGATCACGCTCGAGGGCGAGCGCGGCAAATACACCCGCCGCCGCGCCGACAACACCGCGCAGATCCTGCCCGTCGCCGCGGCCGGCCGCGGGTTCAACACCAACAACCGGTGGTATGTCACCTCCGACGGCGAGGTCATCGCCCGCGTCGCGAGCCAGCCCGCGCTGCCGGCCGTCGACACCACCGCCGCGAGCGGCAGCGCCGTCTCGCTCCTCGAGGGCCAGACCGTCGCCGTGCGCCTGCCCAACGGCACCTTCAAGGAATTCAACGGCTTCAGCCGCTCCTTCAACATCCTCGGCATCGGCGACTACCTGGACCGCCCATTCAACGTCTTCACCGGCGTGATCGAGCAGAGCATCGGCAAGCTCTCCATCCAAGCGTCGTTCAACCAGCAGTTCCAGCATCAGGACCGCAACGACAACTCCTTCGGCGGCAGCGCATCGCCGCCCGTCATCTCCGTCGACAGCCGCGGCCGGCCCTACCTCGATCTTTCCGGCAACCTCACCGCCTGGAAAATCTTCGGCGACACCTTCAAGGCGGGCCGGCTGGCCGTCGCCTATCCGTTCGAGTTCGGCAAGTGGATGAAGCAATACGTCGTGCTCACCGCGACGCACAGCAAGGACTACAACGTCGGCCGCCGCTTCGGCTGGTCCAACACCGCCGCCCCCGGGCTGGCCGCGAACAACGGCATCCAGCTCCGCGTCTACCTCGACGACCCGGCGTTCCTCGAGTCCAGCGGCTTCAAGAAATTCCTTTTCCCCAACCTGCCACGCAGCGCCACGTTCACGCCCGAGCTCGTCGAGAGCTACGTGAACACCGGCCCGTTCATCGACGTCCGCTATACGCGCAACTACACCGCCTCGATGACCGGCGAGTATTTCGGCGGCCGCCTCATCTCGCTCATCGGCGTGAGCCGCAACTCCATCTCGCGCAAGATTCCGGTCGACGCCGCCTACGCGACCGACGCCCGCGGCCGCATCACCTTCTACGGCACGCCGGAGAGCGACCCCGCGATGTTCGGCTACGATCCGAATTTCTCGCTCACCGCGAACAGCCTCACCTCGGGCCTCAACTACCAGCTCTTCAACAGCGAGACCATCCGGGCCAACGTCTACGTGAACTACCTCCAGTCGTTCAACTGGCAGTCGCAGCTCACCTTCACCAGCCACAACCTCGGCCCGATCACCGGCACCACGCGCGAGGCCGGCGTCAAGGGCGACCTCTTCCGCGGCAAGATCGGCTATACCATCGCCACCTACCGCATCGAGCGGCAGAACGCCGCCTACGCGTGGACGCCCGACTCCCTCAACCAGGCCCAGCTCGAGGACTTGTTCAATCCCAACAACATCGCGCCCGCTGATCCGCGCTATTTCCACGTCGAGAACGGCCTCAACAACGAGCGCCGCACCGTCAACTCGCAGGAACAGTCGCGGGGCTACGAGCTGACGCTCATCGGCCAGCGCTTCTGGGGGCTCCAGGCGCGCGTCACCTTCTCGAAGACCGACGTGAAGGCCACGCGCGACTTCGCGGAGTTCCAGTCGTTCCTCGACGCCGCGATCAAGCGCACCGACGCCGCCAACGCCCCCGGCGGCGATCGCACGCAGGCGGAGAACGCCGCCTACCTCCAGAGCGCGAAGGACATCGTCTCCGCCAACACCAACATCACCATCGTCACCGGCCGCCGCAGCGCGCCCTACACGGGCAGCGCGGTGTTCGACTACCAATTCCCCAACCGCATCCCGCTCCGCCTCGGCCTCAGCGCCACGTGGCTGCCCGACTACAACATGACGATCCTGAATGGCATCGCCTACACCGGCGGCGCCTCGTGCCCCGTCGGCCTCTACGCGATGCACGATCGGAAAATCTTCGGCCGCTTCGTCAATTTCCGCCTCGGCGCCAGTCGCGTCTACGACCTCGTGCAGGGCAACGCCAAGTATTACAAGAGCGGCGCCAACAGCTTCAACACCGCCGCCGGCCGCCCCAACTACGTCTACCGCTACACCGACCCGATGGTGCTGAGCCTCGGGGCCACGGTGCGGTTCTGAAAGTAGGGCGGGTCTGTGACCCGCCCTTTCGCGCTTTAGGTGTTTGCACCGAGGGCGGGTCACTGACCCGCCCTGCTTCCCGAATCCCGGCGGGCAGGGCCCCGGTTTCATTCATCGCCCGCGATTCCGCCCCGAGGGTTGCCTCGCCGCTGAACTTCCCGCTATCACAGGCGCGTCGTCTCCCCTCCGCGCCCCACTCGTCCCATACCTCCATGCGTCGCATTCTACTCGTCCTCGCGCTCGCCTTCGCCGCCACGCTCCGCGCCGCCGCTCCCGCCGCCGAGCGTCCGAACATCCTCTTCATCATCTTCGACGACTGGGGCTGGCAGCACGCCGGCGCCTACGGCTCGACCTGGGTGAAGACGCCGAACTTCGACCGCGTCGCGCGCGAGGGCGTGCTCTTCAAGAACGCCTTCACCTCGAATCCGAAGTGCTCGCCCTGCCGCGCCACGATCCTCACGGGGCGCAACACGTGGCAGCTCAAGGAGGCCGTGTCGCACAACGGCTACTTCCCCGCGGGCTTCGAGGTCTATCCCGACCTGCTCGAGAAATCCGGCTACGCCGTCGGCCTCACGGGCAAGGGCTGGGGCCCCGGTGATTTCAGGACGCTCGCGCAGCGCACGCGCAACCCCGCGGGCCCCGACTTCGCCGAGCATCGCCTCGAGCCGATCGCCAGCGGGATCAACCGCAACGACTACGGGAAAAATTTCGACGCCTTCCTCGCCCAGCGCGATCGCGCGAAGCCGTTCTGCTTCTGGATGGGCTTTCACGAGCCGCATCGCGGCTACGAGCTCAACTCCGGCGTGCGCCTCGGCAAGAAGCTCGCCGAGGTCGTCGTGCCGCCCTACCTGCCCGACACGCCGGTCGTCCGCGGCGATCTCGCCGACTACGCGGTCGAGGTGGAGTGGGGCGATGCGTTCATCGGCAAGGCGCTCGCCTCGCTCGAGGCGCGCGGCGAACTGGAGAACACGATCGTCGTCGTCACCTCCGATCACGGCATGCCGTTTCCCTACGTGAAGGGCCAGATCCACGAGGATGGCTTCCGCCTGCCGCTCGCGATGCGCTGGGGCCGGGGGATCAAGCCGGGCCGTGTCGTCGAGGATTTCATCAACGTCCGCGACTTCGCGCCCACGTGGATGGAATTGGCCGGCCTCGCGCCGCACCCGCAGATGACCGGCCGCAGCCTCGCCGCGATCCTGCGCTCGCCCGCCTCCGGCCTGATCGAGGGGCGCGCCGAGATGCTCATCGGCAAGGAGCGCCACGACCTCGGCCGCCCCAACGATCTCGGCTATCCGGTGCGCGCGCTCCAGACGAAGGACTTCCTCTACGTGCACAATTTCCACCCCGAGCGCTGGCCGGTGGGAAATCCCGAGACCGACTTCGGCAACTGCGATCCCGGCCCGACGAAGGAGTTCATCAAGGCCATCGGCGGGCATTTCTACGAGCTGAACTTCGGCAAGCGCCTCCCCGACGAGCTCTACGACCTCCGCACCGATCCCGCGGGCATCAACAACCTCGCCAACGATCTCGTCCACGCGGCCACGCTGATCGCGATGCGCACGCGCATGATGCAGCTCCTCACCGAGGAGCAGGACCCGCGCGCGCTCGGGCAGGCGGCGATCTTCGACACCTACAAGTATGTCGGCGGCAACGAATCCAAGTCCTACGCCGGCTGGCTGAAGGCGCAGGAGGCCCGGCAAAAGCTATCCTCGACCGAGGGCGCGCCCGCCGCGCCCGGCGCCGTCGAGGCCCCGAAACGCGCGAACAAAAAGAAGCAGGGCGCCGCGCCGAAGAACGAGAACTGAGCGCCGCCACGCCCAGAGGCTGGCCTGCACTCTGCGTGCGCGAGTGCGTGCTGTAGGGCGGGCCTGTGACCCGCCCCACCGCAGGCAGCCGCCGTCCACAAGTGCATCCAGCCTCTAGGCCGGGAGCTTCTCCAGCTTCACCAGCCGCCCGTAGGCCACCCATTCGGCGACGAAGATGCTGCCGTCGTGATCGAAGGCGGCATCGTGCGGGCAGACGAATTTTCCCGGCGTGAACTGATCGCTCGTCTTCGTGCGCAGCGTGCGAACCTCGGTCTTCGTGGTCCAGCCGTCGCCGAGGTTGGCGACGGTATGGTAGTTTTCGTCGACGAGCGTCACGCGCGCATCGAGATCGGGGATCACGGCGAGCTTGCCCTGCTGATCGAAATGGCGCGGCGAGCGGACGGGCGTGGGCAGGAAGCGCTTGTGCGTGCCGTCGAGGTTGAGCGCCTGCAGGCGGCCGGGCTTCTCGCCCTTCGGATCGTTCTCGCCGATGACCAGCAGCGGCTCGGAGCCGCGGCGATCGACGAAGAGGCCGTGCGGGTGCTGCGTGCGGCCCGCCTCCTCGCCGGGACCGCCAAAGGTCCGGACGTAGCGGCCGTCGCGCGTATAGTGGTGGATGAAGTAGGAGCCGTAGCCGTCGGCGAGGTAGACATCGCCGTTGGGCGCGACGGCGACGTTGGACGGGCGGTATTTGAGGTCGGGCTTGTCCTTATACCAGTCGGGCTTCTCGACGTGCCAGAGCACCTGCCCATCAAGCGTCATCTTGAAGAGCCCGTGCTGGAGGTCGGTGGCGTAGAGAATTTCGCGCCCGTCCTCGACGACGAGATCGAAGCCGTGCGCGCCGCCGAAGAACTGCCCGCCCCACGAGCGGACGAAGTTCCCCTGGGGGTCGAAGACGACGACGCAGTCCTTGCTCGGCGACTCCTTGCGCGAGGTGTGGAAGACGTGCACGCGCCGCTCGCGATCGACCACGACGCCGTGGGTGAGGCCCCACTGGATCTGCGGCGGGACCTTGGCCCAGCGATCGTTGAAGCGATAGCGATGCCGGCCCTCGCCGACGACGATGGCTTCGGCGTCCTGCGCCGCCCGCAGCCGCGGCGCGATCGTGATGGTGGCCAGCGAGGCGAGGAACCGGCGGCGAGTGGTCGTCATGCGCGGGAGGGTTGAAGCGACGCGGGGGAATGTCGAGAAAGCGGCGGATCACAGTGCCGCGATGCCCTCGAGCCGCACCACCGCGCGCTGCTGCGCGCGCGATTCGGCGAGGGGCACGAAGAACCGCGCCTCCCAGTCGTCGAGCCCCGCCGGATCGATGAGCACCTGGGCGATTTCCCACTCGGGCTCGCCGGACTCGTGCAGCCAGTGGGTGTGCTTTGCGGCGCGGCCCTCCGGATCGAGGCGGAAACGCGTGCGGGCCTCGAAATACGGCGCGAAGGCCGCCTCGATGCGCCTCGCCTCGGGCGACAGCGGCGCGCCCTCGGCGGCGCTCCCGGCCTCGCCGGTCGCGAGGCGCGAGGCGGCGCTCTCCCAGTCGCGCGCGGCGACATCCTGGAGAAACCCGAAGATCGCCGTGCGCACGAGGCGGCGAAACGCGGCCTCGTCGCGCGTGAGGTCGTAGCTCGAGGGCCGGGCGGGCTTCTCGCTGCCGTCGCTCGCGACGACGAGGTCGGGATTCTTCAGCCGCTCCCATTCCTCGAGCAGGCTCGAGTCGATGCCGCGGATCAGCTCGCGGAAATAATCCTCCATCTCCGCGACCTCCTCGGTCTTGGCGGCGGCGGGCACGGTCTGCGCGAGGACTTTCCAGACTTGCGAGAGGTGGCGCAGCAGCAGGCCCTCGACCCGCTGGAGGCCATACTCGCGGATGTAGTCGGCAAAGCTCAGGTAGCGCTCGAACATCTCGCGCGCGATCGACTTGGGGCGGACGTTTTCCTGCCCGACCCACGGGTGCGAGGCCGCGAAGGCGTTGAACGTGTCGTAGAGAAACTCGCGCAGCGGCTTCGGGTGCTCGATCTGCTCCAGCTTCTCCATGCGCTCGGCATACTCGACCCCGGCGGCGCGCATTTCCTCGAGCTTCTCGGTCTTCAGCCGGGCGACCTGCTGGCGCAGGATGGCGTCGGGATCCTCCACGATGGACTCGCACAGCGTGAGCACATCGAACGGATAGTCGGGCGACTCGCGGTCGAGCTTCGGCAGCGTGTCGATGAGGTAGAGCGAGAGCGCCTGGTGCAGGGAAAAGTCGTCCTGCAGGTCGACGTTGACGCGGAGCTTGGGCGTAGCCGGGGTCGCCGACCCCGGTCGGGGGGGCCTGTGCGGCGTCTCGTGGCAGTCGCGCAGGAGGCGTTGCATCGCGCGGCAGCCGTCGCCCTCCCGGCTCAGCACGAGCAGCAGCATGCCGTGCGTCACCTCGAAGCGCGACACCAGCTCCTCGGCCGGAGCGGTGCGCAGGCGCTCGAAGGTCCTCGCGTCCCAGCCGATGGCGCCCTCCGGCGCGCTTTGCTTCACGAGCTTCTTTTTCCTCGCCGGATCGCGGGCGGCCTTTTCCTCGGCGCGCTTGTTCTCGATCACATGCTCGGGGGCCTGTGCGACGACATAGCCGGCGTCGTCGTAGCCCTTGCGGCCGGCGCGGCCGGCGATTTGGCGAAAATCGCGCACCGCGAGGATCGCGGCCTTCTTGCCGTCGTATTTCCAGAGCTGGGTGAACACGACGGTGCGGATCGGGACGTTGATGCCGACGCCGAGCGTGTCGGTGCCGCAGATGAGCTTGAGCAGGCCCTTCTGCGCGAGCTGCTCGACGAGGATGCGGTATTTCGGGAGCAGGCCCGCGTGGTGGACGCCGATGCCATGGCGCAGCCAGCGGCGCATCTCCTTGCCGTAGGGGCTGGTGAAGCGCGCGCGCTCGAGCTCCGCTTGCAGCGCGGCCTTTTCCTCCTTGGAGCAGACCGCGAGGCTCATCAGCGCCTGGGCCGCCTCGCTCGCCGCGCGCTGCGTGAAATGCACGAGGTAGATCGGCGCGCGGTTGAGCGCGAGGAGCTCGGCGATGCGCTCGGTGAGCGGCGTCTCGGAATACTCGAAGTCGAGCGGCACCGGCCGGCGCTCGCTGCGCACCGTGACGCTCGGCGCGCCCGTCACGCGGGTCATCTCCCGCTCGAAAAACTCCGTCGCGCCAAGCGTGGCGGACATGAGCAGGAACCGGGCGCGGCCCATCGTGAGCAGCGGCACTTGCCAGGCAAAGCCGCGCTCGGCGTCCGAGTAGTAGTGAAACTCGTCCATGATCACCGCGCGAATGTCGCTTTCGGCGCCGCGGTGGAGCGCGATGTTGGCGAGGATCTCGGCGGTGCAGCAGAGGATGGGAGCGTGCGGGTTCACGCTGGCGTCGCCGGTCATCATGCCGACGTTTTCGGGGCCGAAGTCGCGGCAGAGCGCGAGGAACTTCTCGTTCACCAGCGCCTTGATCGGGCAGGTGTAGACGGAGCGTTCGCCGGCGCAGAGCGCCTTGAAGTGAAACGCCGCCGCGACGAGCGACTTGCCGGAGCCGGTGGGCGTGTTGAGCACCACGTTGCGGCCGGCGAAGAGCTCGAGGATCGCCTCCTCCTGCTCGGGGTAGAGCGCGAGGCCGCGCGCCGCGGCGGCCTCCAGGAAGCGCGCGAGCACCGCATCGGCATCCGGCGCGCGGCCATCCGCGGGGCGGAAGGGCGCGAGCGGCGGAGCGGGCGGCGAGGGCATCCGCCACTAGGGCCGCACGGCATGGCGGCAGTCAATGCGCGGCGCATCGGCGCCGGCGGGCAAGATCCCGCGCGGACGCGCCGGCAACGGTGGGTTTGACCGGATGCACCGGCTCGCGCCCCTCGCTCGTCCGACCCGCGAAGCCGATGCGTCCCTCGCTGTCCGCCCTGACTTCCCGCTGCGCCTGCTCGCGTGCGGATGGGGCGTCGCGCTGCCGGTGTCCGCGCAGCCGGCCCTGCCAGGATGACCGAGGGGCGGGTTTTCGACGCGGGGCGCGGCGATGTAGGTGGCGATGCGCGTGGTGTCGGTCTGGAACGCGAGCGCCATCACGTCGTGCATGAGCCGCATCTGCTGCGCGTAGGTCTCGAACATCTCCGGCGCGGCGCCGCTGGGCGCGATGATGACGGCGCAGCCGGTGGCCTTGCCTTTCGCGGGCAGGAAGGGCGTGAGCGACGGCCGGTGGTGTCGTCGGAATGGCGGGACCGCCCGGCGAGGGGGCGGCGGAAACGGCGCGACCGCGCGCGCCGTCGCCGTGACCGCGCGCAACAGCGAGCGGACGAATCTTCCAATCCACTCGCTGGCGCCCGCCGCCACCAGGATGGGTTTCGCCACCCGCCGCGCGACTTCGGGGGAAGGCTATTTCGCCTTCGCGATTTCCACCGCGTAGGCGTGCGTGATCCCGCGGCCATCGGGCAGGCGGCTGTGGAAGTTGCCGGAGAAGATCAGCCACTTGCCATCCTTCGTGAAATGCAGGTTCGGCTCGACCCCGCCCTCCTTGCTATAGTTGTGGTTCGACATGTCCACCAGGCGCTCGGCCTGAAAATAGCCGGTGTCGATCAGCTCGCGTTTGTCGGCGAAGGATTTCCCGCGCGCCATCACCGGACGGAAAAGATACATCCACATGCCGTTGCCGCCGGGCACGCGCGTGCCGTCCATGCGCGACGAGGCCACGCTGCCCGGCCCGCCGCCATCGCCCGCGAAGAGCGTGCCGTGGTAGGACACCGAGTAGTGCACGCTCCACTCGCTGCGGTCGTGCAGATACCAAGTGCGCTTGCCGGTCGCGAGGTCCACGCCCGCGAGCCAGAACACGCCGCTCTTCGGCGTCTGCAAATCATACCAGACCATCCTGCCGTCCTTGCTGAAGAACTCGTGGCCCTGAATTTCCATGTTCATCGTGCGCTCGTGGAGGAGTCGCGCCGGTCCGCCGTCGGCGCGGATCGTCCACGTGCGATCGACCCAGTGCCAGGGGCCTTCGTGGCAAAACAGGATTTGCTGCGGATCGGTGGGCGAGCACTGGAGGTGGTTGGTCCAGTCGTTCTCGCGGTGGAGCACCTTGAATTCGCCGGTCTTGATGTTGACGGTGTAGATCATCTTCGGCGTGCCCGCGGCCCACTGCGCGCCGAGCGAGCCGCCCGTGTCCGGATCGCCGGGCGGCGGCGTGCGCGGGATCACCTTGCCCTCGGGATCGGGGCCGATGCCGACGAGGAGGGTCTCGTCGCAGTTCACCGCGAACTGCGCGCCGCGCGCCTGCGAGGGCAGCTTCACGACCTGGCGCGTGGCCTTGGTGTCGAGGTGCACCGCCATGATCGCGCCCGCGGCGCGATCGGTGTAATAGACCTCGCGCGTGCGCCACGCGGTGGTGATGGGCGCGGCGTTGGCGAGGATGAGCTCGGGCTTCGGCGCCTCGGCGCCGAGCTTCGTGATGTCGATCGCGACGATGCCGCTGCGCGTGCGGAGGACGACCTTGTCGCCCTCGGGCGTGAACGCGTGCTGGTGGAAATACAAGCTGCCGCCGCCCTCGTCGGGTGAGAGGCGGATGACGCGGTGGCCGGTCTTCTCGTCGATCCAGTCGCGCGGCGGAGGCGGGAGCGAGGGAGTCCCAGCGCAGAAGGCGGGCAGCGCGGACAACGTGAGCAGCGACAACAGACGGGCGGGGCAGCGCATGGCGGGAAGGTGAGGCGGGAGACGCGCGATGGTCGACCGGGGATGCGCGGGCGTGCGGATGGACAGTCCGAGGTGAAGCATTTTTGCCACAGAGAGCACAGAGCTCGGACACAGAGTTCACGGAGCCATGCAGCAGACTTTTCGCTGTATCCTCTGTGGCAGCGCTCCGTGCCCTCAGTGGCTCATGTCTGAGATCGAGCAAATCTGGCTACGTCGGCAAAATTGTGGGAGGCGCTTTATGCCCCGACAGGTTTGGTTGGCCGCGCTGAATCGGGGCACAAAGCCCCTCCCGCCCCTGTCGGCCGGCGGGCAGGGACGCCCGCCGCTACTTGCGCGCGAGGTGGCCCGCGGCCACGGCCTCGTGCAGCAGCGCCTCGATTTTTTCCCAGAGCACGCGCGACCCGTCGGCGACGGGGGCGGCGCGCTGCTGCGCGCGGTCGAGGGTGATGCCGTGCGCGCGCCAACTGCCGCCCTCCGTGCGCGCGTTGAGGAGCATCGGCTGGAAGCGGTCGCAGGCGTGCGCGAACTTCGCCTCGGGCGTCGCGCGCGCCTCGAACTCATCCCACAGCGCGCGGAACTCCGCCGCCTGATCCGCCGGCAGCAGCCCGAAGATGCGGTCCGCCGCGCGCGCCTCGCGATCGTGCTGCTGCGCGGCGGCCTGCGCGTCGTAGGCAAACGTGTCGCCCGCGTCGATCTCCACGAGGTCGTGCACGATCGCCATCTTGAGGACGCGCAGCACGTCGATCGGCGCGTTGGCGTGCTCGGCGAGCACCATCACGCACAGGGCGAAGGCCCACGAGTGCTCGGCGTCGTTCTCCGCGCGGCGGCTCCGCAGGTTGATCGTCTGCCGGAAGATTTCCTTCAGTTGGTCGCACTCCGTGATGAACGCGATCTGGCGAGCGAGGCGTTGCGCGGCGGGGGAGGAGGAGTCGGAGGTGGAGCCCACGAAAGACAAGAAAGGGTCGAAGGGGATCGGGCAATGGCAGAGCGTCAGGGGCTGCACCGCCGGCGCGGGGTCGGCCGTTCAGGCCAAGACCAGCAAGCTTTGCCTCGGATCGGCAGCAAACGTATGCACCTCGACCGACCGGTCGCGGATCAGCCGCTCGATCCGACTGGTCGGGCAATTGCCCACGCGCAGCCAAATCACCTTTGGCGGCGCCCCAAAATACAGGCTGAGTTGCTGAAAATCGGAATCCTTCGAGACGATCGTGAATTCATGCTGCCGCGCGAAATCCCAGACCGTCTGGTCGTGGACCTTCGACAGATCGAGGTCCTTCACATGGGCGCTCCCGGGAAAAAGGTCCGAGAGCTTGCGGACCAGCGCACCCGAGAGGTTCTGGTCGAACAAAAGCTTCATCCACCGATCACCGCCAGCCGTCGTTCACGATCCGCGGCGAACGCAAGGCAGGCCCGGATATCCTCCTCGGTGAGCTCGGGAAAATCGGCCAAAATTTCCGGGATGCTCATCCCGCCGGCGAGGTATTCGAGCACATCAGTGACCGTGATCCGCAGGCCCCGGATGCACGGCTTGCCGCTCCGCTTCCCCGGCTCAATCGTGATGATTTGGCGGTAGTCCATGCCGAAAGCGTGTCCGGCAACCCACCGTGGTCAAGGCCCACGACTGTTCGGCGTCGTTCTCCGCGCGGCGGCTCTGCAGGTTGATCATCTTCCGGAAGATTTCCTTCGGCTTATCGCACTCCATGATGGACGGGATCTGGCGGGCGAGGCGGGCGGCGGAGAATCGGCGGGAGGAAGCACGAACGAAACGGAAAACACGAATGAGTCGCGGGCAATGACGGAGAAACCTATAGAACAAAATCGATCGGCTGGAGGTAACCAGCGAGGAAGTAACCACAGGCGCTGATCGAAAGAGCACAGGCCAAAGCGACTGCGTCCCCCCACTTCTTACGCACACCAAGGAATGTGCACCACGGAATCGAAGCTAGGAAGCAAAGCGCAAGCAGAAGCATTCCGATAAACTGAACATCGCCGAGTAGCTCGCGTCCGTCGTGAGACGAAATCAGGCCTTGGCGTTGGCCGAACGCCGCGAAGTTGACGGTCAGCGTGAGCGCTCCTACCAAGAGCAACCAAACTTTGGGGGCACGCTTCATCTATTTCAGACTCTTGATATACAGCACCAGCGAATCCACCTGCGAGTCGGTCAGCACGCCGGCGTAGCTGGGCATCGCGAACTCGCCCTTCTCGTAGCCGGCGGCGATCTTGGCGGCGGGGTTGAGGATCGATTCGCGGAGGTAGGCGTCGTCGGCGGTCACGGTCACCGGCTTGCCTTCGACGAAGACTTTGCGCTGGGAGCCGGCGAGGCCTTTCCACGTGGGGCCGGAGCGATCGGCTTGCGCATTGGCGCTTGGAAAGTGGCAGGCGACGCACGCGAACATCTGCGAAAGGCGCTGGCCCTCCTCGACTGACACCGGCCCGGCCACCTGTGCCACGGCGGCGCGCGGCGTGAGATCGATCGTGATGTCGCCGAAGCCCTCGGCCTTGGGATCGAATTTCGCGAGCTCGTAGGGCGTAGTGTAGGCGTTGTCGTCGAAGGCCGCGCCCGCGGCGGTCGCGAGCGACCAGCCGACGCGGAGCTGCTGCACGGGCTTCATCCCGGGCACGGCGATGAAGACGCTTTTCCCGTCGCGCGAGACATACGCGGCGCTCGGCACGAGCGAGTCCTGCCCGGGCGTGCCGTCGGCCTTGAACTGCGGCGAGCCGTATTTGTAGGTGCGCTGGTAGCCCCAAGTCTGGAGCGAGTAGTTGGCGGCGTCGGCGGCTTTCTTCGCGTCGAGCGCGACGTCGAACTTCACGAGCACGCCGCGGTCCGTCGGCACGACCTCGCGCGGGATGGTGACGGGCGCGCCGGTGTAGCGCACGCGGCCGAGGCCGGCGGGGACATCGAGCACGTTGCCCCAGCCGAGCACCTGGAAGCCGGCGAGGTAGAGCTGGCCGTCGCGCGGGGAGACGGAGCCGTTGAGCGGCGTGAACTCGAAGGCGCGGGTGACGCTCACGACCGCGGCCTGGAGGCGCGAACCGCGCTCGTTGAGCAGCACGCGGAAGAGCTCGGGCTTGTTGAAGCCGATGTGGACGAGCGAATCGTTGAGCGGCCCCATCTTCGCGCCGAACAGCCACACCTGCGACAGCGCCGAGGTGTTGATCGGGTGGGGAATCCACGTGAGCGGGTCGGCGATGGGCGCGGGGTATCTTTCCTTCGGCAGGAACGGCGCGAGGAAACCGTAGAACTGCCGGTCGCGCACGACGTGCAGCGGCGTCGAGGGGATGTATTGCCCCTGCTGGTCGCTCGCGGTGACGAGGCCGGTGCGCGGGTTGACGCCGAGGTTGGGCTGGCGGAAGCCGTAGCCGAGCACGGTCGAGGTGCGGCCATCGGCGGAGATGCGGAGGATGCTGCCGTTGTGCTTGCCGAGCGTCGTCGCCTGCTGGCCGCCCTTGGCGATCACGAACTCGCCGCCGGGCGCGAGGCGGATCTGCGAGGGGAACTCGCGCATGTCGGCCGTCTGCGCGAAGCAGTTGGCGAACAGCTCGTGCACGTCGGCCTCGCCGTCGCCATCGGTGTCGCGCAGGCGCCAGATGCCGTTCTTGTCGAAGGTGAAGATCTCGTTGTCGCGGATCGCGACCGTCATCGGCTCGTGCAGGCCGGAGGCGAAGCGCCGCCAGCGCACGCGGCCCGCGGGATCGTCGAGGCCGCGCGCGAGCCAGATGTCGCCATCGAGCGTGGGCACGACGCCCGTGCCGTCGCGGAGGAACTGGACGTCGCCGGGGCGGAAGCCGCGCTTCCACGGGTTCGGCTCGGGCAACGCGAAGTGATCGACGACGTAGGCGTCCTTGGCGGTCGAGCGCCTCACGGTGGTCGTGACCTCCTGCGGCCAGCGTGGCGCGGGAGGCGCCGAGGGAATCGCGCGCGGGACGGGCGCGGTGACGGTGCCGCGGTGGGAGAAAGCGAGCGCGATCGTAAGCGGCGCGCGGTGCGGCGCGACGCGCAGGGTCCAGACGGACTTCTCCTCGCCGAGGAGCACGGTGCTGTCGGGGCCGGCGCTCTCGCCGAGGATCATCGTCGTGGCCGCGTTTTTCCGGCCGAGCACGAGGCGGAGCGGGGTCTTCGCCGCGGCGATCTCCATGTGGCGCTCGATCACGGCCTGGCCGTTGCGCTCGGTGGCGGTCCACCATTCGCGGATCGCGGTGCCGGCGACGACGTATTCGAGCACGACGCCCTCGCGCACGAGGCGCAGGGCGTTGAAGCGGCCCATCGCCTCGGGCAGCGGCCCGCGGCCGACCTCCTCCGGGCTCGGCGCCGGCTCGCGCGGATCGTCGAGCGAGAATTGATCGCCGGCCTGCCAGCCGGGATAGATGCCGTTGGCGGCCCACACGGTGCCCTCGGGCGTGGGCAGGTCGACCTGGCCGCCGGGGGTCTTGCGCGAGACATCGTGATAGGAGCCGGGCGCGAGCGCCGTGGGCTTCACGCCCGCGCCTTGCCACACCGCCGCCACGCGCAGCAGGTCAGGATCGAAGCACGCCCAGCAGCCGCGGCCGAGGTTGAGGATGATGCCGCGCGGCGTGAGATTGTCGGCGGGCAGATCGGCGCCGGCCTTGCGGGCGTCGAGCACGCTGGAGAAAAACGGGAAGTCGGGCTCGACCCACGCGGCGCGGGCGGAGTCGGCGGAGGGCGCGAGCGCGGCGCGGGTGGCATTTTTCTTTTTGGGCGCGGTCGGCTCGGCGGCGGCGAGTGCCGCGACGGAGGCGAGAAAGATCAGGAAGAGGCGCATAGCAGGAGATTGAATGGGTTGGAGCCGCGGCGCCCTCGCCGCGGTGCTGAGAAGGGCGCGGCGAGGGCGCCGCATCCCCGGTCATAAACACGCCTACGGTTTGGCCGGGCGCAAGTAGGCGTCGAGCGGGTTTTTCTCCAAGGCGCGCAACGCCGCGACCACGACCTCGGCGTTCAGCTCGGCGCCGGCGCGACTGGTGTGCACGCGTTCGTCGGCGAAGAACGCGTCGACCTTCTCCGCGCCGAGCGCGTCGTAGCGGCGCGCGATCAGCTCGTTGAGGTCGAGGAAGGCCACCTTTTCCGCGGCGGCGACCTGCGCGGCCCAGCCGGCGTGGGCATCGCTTTGCCGCACGATTTTTCCGTCCTTCCAAATCTTGCGCGGGATGAGCGAGCACACGATGGGCGTCGCGCCCTTGGCGCGCACGTCGGCGATATAGCGGCGCATATACCAGCCCCAGGTGTGGACGGTGCCGCCGGGCACGCCTTTCGCGGCCTCGCGCTCCTCGGTCTCCTCGCCGATGCCCTTGAGCGGGCCGCGCGGGCCGTTGTCGTTGTGGCCGAACTGAATCATCACGCAGTCGCCGGGCTTCACCATCGCCATCATCTGCTCCCAGTAGCCGCCGGGCGTGTTGAAACTCCGCACGCCGGTGCCGCCCACGGCGCGGTTGACGACGTTGATTTTCTCCGTGGCGAAATACGGCGCGAGGTAGTCGCCCCAGCCCCACTGGCCGCCGTCCGCGCCGTCGCCGCGGCCCTGCCGCACCGTCGAGTCGCCCGCGAGCCAGAGCGACGGCAGCGCGCGATCGCGCGGCACCGGCAGGCGCAGCCACGCGAATTTGTCGGCGACCACGGCATTTCCCTTTTCCGAGAGCGTGGCGAGAAACGGATCCGTGGCGCGCGAGCGCAGGCCCTTGAGGCCGGCGACGACCGCGGCGGCGTGCAGATCCGCGCCCACGGCGTCGAAGTGCGTGTGATCCTGCTGGTAGACGGCTTTCGTCGCGGCCTCGCCCATCGCCTCGAACTTGTCCGCCATCGCGGTCGAGAGATCGATGAACGGCACGGCGGCGGCCTTGGCGACGTCGAACGCCCATTCGCGGTATTTGCCCGGCCCGCGCTCGATGCGGCCGTCCTTCCAGACATTGCGCACGGTCGACGAGACGACGATCGGTTGCATGCCCTTGGCCTTGGCCTCGGCGATCATCTTGCGGAAATACCAGCCGTAGGTGTGCACGACCTCGTGCTTCTTCGTGATGATGTTGTCGATCTCGCGCGATTCCTCGCCGAGGCCGGGAATGGAGCCGCGGGCACGACGCGCGGCGACGGGCACGGACTCGTCCTCGTTCACCGGGCTGCCGTCGTTGTGGCTGAACTGAATCAGCACGAGGTCACCGGCCTTGGCATCGGCGATGATCTGATCCCAGAGGCCCTCGGCGATGAACGTGCGGCTGCTGCGGCCGCCGCGCGCGCGATTGGCGATGTTGACCTTGGCCGGATCGAAGTAGTCGGCGAACGGCACGGCCCAGCCCTGCTGCGTCGCGCCGCGCCCGCGCGCGGCCGTGGAGTCGCCTGCGACGAAGATCGTCGGCAACGCGGGATTGAGCGGCGTGCGCGCCGCGGCGGGGTTTTGCTTCAGATCGGGCGCGGGGGGCTGCGCGACGAGGCCGGCGGCGAGGAGGAGAAATGCGGGGAGGGATTTCATGGGTGAGAGGTCGGAGGCGGCGCGAAAAAGCCTGTCATTCTGAGCCGAGCGAAGAATCCAGCGGGGGAATCGCATCCCAGGATGACAAACGGGGATTTTTCGGCGCGCGTTCAGTTGAGCTTCGTCGTGTAGGTGCGCTGCAGCATTTTCTCCGGCACCGGGATGACGCAGATGTTCATCGCGCGGCCGTCCTCGGAGAGCATCGCGGACTGGATTTGGATGCGCGTGCTGTCGGCGTTGAAGGTGGGGTGCGGGTGGTCGGCGGCGGTGCGCTTGTGGCCGGAGGAGAGCAGCACCATCTCGTCGGTGCGGCGATCGATGAGGTAGATGTTGCGCTCGAAGTCGTCGCCCACGGCCCAGCGTCCGTCGGGCGAGCCGTGGACATGCCAGAGGCCGCTGCCGGACTTGGTCTGGCCGGCGATGCGCATCTCGCGCGTGCGGAGGTTCACGATGGCGAGGCCGGTCGGATGCTCGCGCGTGGCCGAGATGCCCCATTCGTCGCTGATGCCGGGGCGGCGGTGGCCCATGATCGCGAGCGCGACCTCGTCGCGCGTAATCACGGCCTCGTGCGTGACCCACTCGTAGGGCGCCTCGGGGTAGAGCGGGCGCAGGCCGGAGCCGTCGGCCTGCACCGTCCACGTGCGCTGCGGGGCCTTGCCGCCGGTCTCCCAGCAGAAGACGATTTCGCCCGGCACCCAGGGGTTGGTCTGCACGTGGCCGATCTGGAAAGGCACGGCGGTGATCATCTGCACGGCGCCGGTCTTGAGATTCATGCGCGCGAGGCCGGCGGGGCCGGCGCCCATGTTGCGCGGGCCGAAGCTCTCCTCGATCTTGGTGCCGGGCGCGAGGTGCAGCGCGGCGAGCTCCTTGTTGCCGACGCGGAAATAGACCGACTCCTCCGTCGAATCGAGGGCGACGTCGCCGACGGCCCCGAACTCCGGCGGCACCGTGCCGCACACGTGCTCGTAGGCGGAGGCGTCCTGGAGTTTGCCCGCCGCGCTGTCGGCGAAAAGTTTCCCGAGATCGACGCGCACGATTTGCGAGGGACCCCGCGGACCGCCGCGTCCGCCCCGGCCACCGCGCCCGCCGCGCGCAGCGGGCTCGGGCGCCCCCGGCGCGGGCGGGTCGACACGGGGCGTGCCGGCCGAGGCGACGGCCGCGACGTCGGGCGGTGGCGGCGCAGTCTCGCCGGGCGCAGGCAGGATGCGCAGGAAATAGAGATGCATCGAGTGGTCCGCGAGGCAGAGCATGCCGGTGAAGCCCTTGTCGGTGACCTGCACCAAGTCGCCGGTCTCCTCGTTTACCGCCATGGCTTGGCCAGGCACGCGATTGGAGCGGAAGACGAGCCACTTCCCGTCGGAGGTCCACTGGTGGTGTGTCTGGTAGATCTTGGAGTCGCCGGCGGGCCTCGACGTGAGAAACGTGAGCGGCACGCCGGTGACAGGATCCACGACGATCCTTTTCTCGGACGGAAAGCGCCGGCCGATCTGCGCGGAGACGGGCCAGGCTGCGAGCAGCGACAGGCTGGCGACGATGAGGGAGGCGGGGCGAAGCTTCATGGCGGCGTTTCGGGACGGAGGAGGGGCGAGGGTTGGGAAGGCAGCGGGTGGCTCGGCGAAGCGCCGCTGCTGCGCGCAAGACGAGGGGACGGCCCGCGGGGCGCGCCGAAATTTTGCCGGACCGTCGGTCGCGACGGCCGGGGCCGGGTGAAAAACGCCGCGCGGCGCCCGAAACTTGGGCCGGCAGGCTGCAGGTCGCGCGAAACAACGCAGGCGCTCCCTCCGTCTTCCGCCCTGTCCCAAGGCATGAAGATCTTCCGCGCCCTCCCTTGCCTCGTCGCGCTTTCCGCCACCGCCCTGCGCGCCGGCCCGGTTGAGACCGCGATTGTCGCGGCGATGAAACTGCCCGATGCGCCGAACTACCATTGGCAGACGGATGTGACCGACGACGCGCGTTCCTACGCCATCACCGGCGAGACCGACCGTGCCACGGACTTGTCGCTGGTGACGATGCCGATGGCCGCGTCCACCGCGGGCAGCCGGGGTGGCGGCGGGCGCGGCGGGCGCGGGCGCACGGGCTCGCCCGACACCGTGACCGCCGTGTTCAAGGGCACGGACAAGTTCCTGGTTCAGGACGGCGAAAACTGGCGGCGACCGGACGAGGTGGCCGCGAGCTCGGATCGCAGCGGATGGGGCGGGCGCGGCGGATTTGGCGGGCCGGGTCGCGGACGCGGGATGCGCGGCGGCGCGCGCGGCGATCCCCGGGGCGAGGAGGCGACGGGCCGCGGCAATCTGCAGAGCGCGCTCAGCCGCCCGCACGAGGAAATCGCGATCATCGTGTCCGGGGCGTCGGACATGAAGGAGGAGGGCGGCGTGATCTCCGGCCGCCTCAGCGAGACGGCGGCCAAGCTGCTGCTCGTGCACGACGGCCAGAAGGATCTCACGCCGCTGCAGGCCGGCGGCACGTTTCGGCTGTGGGTGCAAAACGGCGCGCTCGTGAAATACGAGACCAAGCTCGAGGGGGTGGTGCGCTCGGAATCCGGCGCCGGCCGTGGCGACCATCCCGTGCACCAAACCGCCGTGACCACGATCTCCAGCGTCGGAACCACCAAGGTCGAGGTGCCCGACGCCGCGCGGCGGAAGCTCGGGTCTTGAAGTGCCGCGCGCTTGCGGCCTACTGGCGGCGACGGGCGGCGCATGACGCGGCGCCCGCTTCCGCCCCATGACCACCGCCCGTTTCATCGTCCTTCCCGCCCTGCTGATCGCCGTCGCGGCGCAAGCCGCCGGCCTGCCGCGCGCGACGCCCGAGTCGCAGGGCGTGTCGTCCGCGGCGCTGCTCGGCCTGATCGACGAGGCGGAGGCGAAGGTCAACGCGCTGCACAGCATCATGGTGGTGCGGCGCGGTCGCGTGATCGCGGAGGGCTGGTGGGCGCCGTATGCGGCGGAGGAGCCGCACCAGATGTTTTCGCTGAGCAAGAGCTTCACCTCGACGGCCGTCGGCCTCGCGATCGCCGAGGGCAAACTCGCGGTGGACGATCCCGTGCTGAAGTTCTTTCCCGACGAGGCGCCGGTGCGGCCGAGCGCGAACCTGAAGGCGATGCGCGTGCGTGATCTGCTCACGATGTCGACGGGCCACCACAACGAGGACATCAACAACTTCCCCTACAACGACGACACGAGCGCGGTGAGGAAATTCCTCGCCCTGCCGGTCGCGCACAAGCCGGGGACGTTCTTCGTCTACAACACGCCGGCGACCTTCATGCTCTCCGCCATCGTGCAGAAGACGACCGGGCAGAGCGTCCTCGACTACCTGCGCCCGCGGCTGTTTGAGCCGCTCGGCATCGCGGACCCGACGTGGGAGGCCAACAAGCAGGGCATCTCGATGGGCGGCTTCGGCCTCAGCATCCGCACGGAGGACATCGCGAAGTTCGGCCAGCTTTATTTGCAGAAGGGAAAATGGGACGGGAAGCAGCTCGTGCCCGCCGCGTGGACGGAGACCGCGACCGCGCGCTGGATGTCCAACGGCAGCAACCCCGCGAGCGACTGGGAGCAGGGCTACGGCTTCCAGTTCTGGCGCTGCCGCCACGGCGCGATCCGCGGCGACGGGGCGCACGGGCAGTTCTGCGTGGTGCTGGCCGAGCAGGAGACGGTCGTCGCAATCACGGCCGGCACGCGTGACCTGCAGGGCGTGCTGAACGTGCTCTGGGCGAAGCTGCTGCCGGCGCTGGCGGGGAAGTCCGCCCTGCCGGCCGACGTTGCGGCGCACGGGAAGCTGAAGGCGAAGCTGGCGAGCCTGTCGCTCAAGCATCCCGCCGCGGTCGCGCCGCCGCCGTCGTTTGCCCGGGAAATCGCCGGGAAGAAGTATGTGTTCCCCAAGGAAGCGTTTGGCATCGAGAGCGTGATGCTCGCCGCATCCTCGCGCGATGATCGTGCGACCCAGCTCACCACGGTGGTGGCGGGCCGGCGCGAGCGCGTCGATCTGGTGCCGGGCGCCTGGGAGCGGGGCGAAGTGGCGAGCGGCCCGATCGCGGGCGTCGTCGCGCTGAGCGGGGCGTGGACCGCGGCCGACACCTTCACGCTCGACGTGGTGCGTTACCGCACCCCGTATGTCCTGCGGCACCGGCTGAAGTTTTCCGGCGATCAGGTGACGCTCGTGGTCGAACCCAACGTGGGCGGCCAGGCGGGGGCGCCGGTCGTCGGGCGACGCGAATAAACGAGGAATTTTCCTGATGAAACCCACACTGTTCCTCCTCGCCGCAGGGCTCCTCGCCTCTGCGCCGCTCCACGCCGCCGCCGTCAAGGATCGCGAGGGCGCCGTGCGCGCCGACAAGGCCAAGATGGAAAACGACGCCCGCTGGCGCTACAACGACGTCGACAGCGGCTTCGCCGAGGCCAGGCGCACGGGCAAGCCGTTGCTCGTCGTGCTGCGCTGCATCCCCTGCCTCGCCTGCGTGGGGCTCGATGCGGCGGTGCTCACGGAGCCCGCGCTCGCGCCGCTGCTCGATCAGTTCGTGTGCGTGCGCCTCATCAACGCCAACGCGATCGACCTCGCGCGCTTCCAGTTCGACTACGACCTGTCGTTCTCGACGCTCTTCTTCAACGCCGACGGCACGCTCTACGGCCGCTATGGCTCGTGGGTCCACCAGGTCGATCCCGACGCGAAGGAGACCATCGGCTACCGCAAGGCCCTCGAGGGCGCGCTCGCGCTGCACCGCGGCTACCCGGCGAACCGTGCCGGGCTCGTGGCCAAGCAGGGCGGGCCCACGCCGTTTCGCACGCCGGTGGAGATTCCCGATCTGGCGAAGAAATACGGCCGCGAGCTGAACTGGGGCGGCAACGTCGTGCAGAGCTGCGTGCACTGCCATCAGGTCGGCGAGGCGTTCCGCACGTATTACCGCGAGAAGGGCGGGCCCGTCCCGCCGGAGCGCATCTATCCTTTTCCGGCGGCCGAGACGATTGGCCTCAGCCTCGCGCCCGACGAGATGGCGACCGTGACGGCGGTCGCGCCGGGAAGCATCGCGGCGCGCGCGGGCTTCCGCGCGGGCGATGCGTTCGCGAGCTTCGCGGGGCAGCCGCTGATCTCGGTGGCGGATTTTTCCTGGGTGCTGCAAGGCGCGCCGGAGGCGGGCACGCTGGCCGCGGTCGTGCGGCGCGGAGGCCAGGACGTGCCGCTCGCGCTCGCGCTGCCCGCGGGCTGGCGCGCGAAGAGCGACATCTCCCGCCGCGTCGGCACGTGGTCGATGCGCGCGATGGCGTTCGGCGGGCTCAACCTCGGCGAGCTCGATGACGCGGCGCGCCGCAGCCGCGGCCTCGGCTCCGACGGCCTTGCGCTGCTGGTGAAAGGCCTCGGCCAGTTTGGCAAGCACGGCACCGCGAAGAAGAGCGGCTTCGAGAAGGACGACGTGCTCGTCGAGTTTGCCGGCGAGAAATCGCGCCTCACCGAGGGCGAGCTGATCGGCCGCGTGCTGACGAAGACCAAGCTCGGCGAGACCGTCGACGCCGTGGTCCTCCGCGGCACCGAGCGCGTGGCGCTCAAGCTGCCGATGCAGTGAGGGGGATCGCTCGACGACGGGACCGCGATGCTTGATGGCAGGCCCGGCCGGCGGCCGGGCCTACAAAGCCCGCGGCTGCGCGACGAAGGCCCGATCGCGATACTCGAACCAGTCGAAGTCCGCCGGGTGCGCGGTGCCGGCCATGTCCTGGCAGGCGACGCCGACGAAGGCGCCGGTGAAGTTGGGCGCGCCGGGGACGGTCGCCTCGTCGGAGAGGATGCTGGCGTCGAAGACCTGCGGGAGCCATTGCCACGCGGTGTCGCGGCCCTCGACGCGGTAGGCGAAGAGCAGGCGCTCGTGATCGATCTCGACGCGCAGCTCGATGCGGTGCCCGGCGGGGAGGGCGATGGGCGCGGTGAAGGCGTCGGTCTGCGGCGAGTCGGGTGTGCACGTCATCACGCGCAGGTGTTTGCCGACGGTCTCGTCGTGCGTGACGTGGAGATAGTGGAACTTGGTGCTGTTGTAGTAGCACACGAGGCCCGCGGCCTGCTGGTAGTGCGCGGGCTCGAACTCCATCACGGTGGAAGCGCTGAAACAGTGCGCCTGCTGGCGCCGCGCGACGAGCGATTGCTTGAACGGGCTGCCGATCGTCTCGCGGCCATGGAGCCGCAGGTGGCCGGGGCGCGCGGTGAGGGAAAAAAGCTCCTCGGGCCAGGGGGTGCGCAGCCACTGAAAATCGAGGGGCAGCCGCGCGCCGTCGAAATCGGCGCGCGCTGGCGCCGCGGGAAAGGGATGCGGCTTCAATCCCGTGGGCGCGGCGACGGTGGCGGACGGCAGGCCGGTGCCATCGGCGGTGCGCAGCCAGCCATCGGCGCCCCACTGCATCTTCTGAATCGCGGTCTCGCGGCCGAGGGTGCAGCGGCCGCGGTTGCGCAGCGGGCGGCCGCAGAGGAAGACCATGTAGGTCTCGCCGCTTGGCGTCTCGACGAGGTCCGCGTGGCCGGTGCGCTGGAGTTCCGCGTCGGGGCGGTCGCGCGCGGTGAGCGCGTAGGTGTCGGGGTGGAGCTCGTAGGGCCCGAACAGCGAGCGCGCGCGCGCCATCGTGACGGCGTGGCCCCAGCCGGTGCCGCCCTCGGCGGTGAGCAAGTGATACCAGCCGTCGCGCTGGTAGACGTGCGGGCCCTCGGTGAAGCCGATGGCGGTGCCGGCGAAGATGCGCTTCCGCTCGCCGACGAGCTTGCGCGCGGCGACCGAGTATTCCTGCGCGACGATGCCGTTGAAACGGTTCTGCCCGGGGCGGTGATCCCAGAGCTGGTTGAGCAGGTATTTTTTCCCGCTGGCGTCGTGAAACAGCGAGGGATCGAAGCCGCTGCTGTTGAGGTGGACCGGATCGCTCCACTCGCCGTCGATGCGATCGGCGGTGACGAGGTAGTTGTGGAAATCGCGCAGCGAGGCGCCGCTCGCGCCGCCGACGGTCGTGCGGCCGTAACGCTTCACGTCGGTGTAGATGAGCCAGAACTTGCCGTCGGCGTGCGTGAGGCACGGCGCCCAGACGCCGCACGAATCGGGATCGCCCAGCAGGTTGAGCTGGGTCGCGCGCGTGAGCGGGCGCGAGAGCAGCCGCCAGTGCACGAGGTCGCGCGAGTGGTGAATCTGCACGCCGGGAAACCACTCGAAGGTCGACGTCGCGATGTAGTAGTCGTCGCCGACACGGACAATCGACGGATCGGGATTGAAGCCCGGGAGGATGGGATTGCGGATGAGCGGGGCGGACATCTTAGGAAGCGGGGGAGGGCGCGGCGGCGCGGCGGCTGGCGAGGGCCCGCTCGATCTCGTCGACGCGATCCTTGCCGAGCGGGTAGAGCCACAGCGCGACGCCCTTCAGCACGGCGAAGCCGGCCGGGAAGAGCGAGAAGGTGAGCGTGATGCCGAGCACGGCGGTGGCGCCCTGCGCGACGTTGGGCAGGTAGTCGTAGCGCGCGAGGATCCACGGCAGCAGCATGCCGGAGAGCGCGGTGCCGGTCTTGATGGCGAAGAGCGAGGCGGAATAGACGAGCCCGGTGGAGCGGCGGCCGAACCTCCACTCGCCGTAGTCGGCGACGTCGGCATACATCGCCCACACGAGCGCGGACGTGGGCCCCATGCAAAAGGCGCCGAGCGCCTGCACGGCGAGCTGTAGCGGGAAGTTGTCCTTCGGAATCCAATAGAACACCGCCCAGCAGGCCGCCGTCGCAAACGTCAGTGCATAGGAAAGCACGCGCTTGTCGGCGATTTTCGCGAAGAAGCTCAGGCAGTAGGCGCCGGCCATCTGGCACGCCATGCCGAGCGAGACGAACACCGTGAACCGGTCGAGCTGGCCGAAGAGCACGGGCTGGTTGTCGTAGCCGGCGACATATTTGAAATAGTAGATCGCGCTGCCGTTGCGCAGGCCGATGAACGTGAGCGAGAAGATCGCCGAGAGCAGCAGCATCACCCACGGATAGTTGCCGGCCAGCTCCTTGAGCTCGCCGAGGGCGTTCGTCCTCTGTCCCGGCGGCACGGCGACGCGCTCCCTCGTGGTCGCGAAGCACACGAGGAACATCACGACCGAGAGCGCCGCGAAGATCATCATCGTGTGCTGGAAGCCCTGCAGCTCGTTGGCGACCTTGCCGGCCTCGCTGGCGCCGCCGCCGAGCCACTTCACGAGCGGGCGCACCAGCAGCGACACCAGCAGCCCGCCGCCAAACGCGCCCACGAACCGGTAGCTCGAGGCCAGCGTGCGGATGCGCGGCGAGGGGCTGAGCACGCCGAGGATCGAGGAGTAGGGGACGTTGATGAACGAGTAGGCGAGCATCATGAAGCCATACGTGGCGTAGGCGTAGGTGAGCTTGCCCGGGCCCTCGAGCGCGGGGCTGGCAAAGAGCAGGTAGCCGGCGACGCCATGGGGCACGGCGAACCAGAGCAGGTAGGGGCGGAACTTGCCCCAGCGCGTCTGCGTGCGGTCCGCCATCATCCCGATCAGCGGATCGGCGGCGGCGTCGAGCAGGCGGATGGTCAGCAGCATCGTGGCGATCGCCGCGGGCGCGAGGCCCCAGACATCCGTGTAGAAATACGTGAGGAAGATGCCGAAGGTCTGGAAAAACAGGTTCGAGGCCGCATCGCCGAGCGCGTAGCCGACATATTCCTTGGTCTTCAGGCCGTCGGCCGGCGCGGCGGGCGGAGCAGGGGGGGGCTGCATGGCGCGGCGAGCAAACGCGCGCGGCCTGCGAGCGACAAGTGATTAGCGCCGCTCGGCGCCTCACCCAAACGGGCTAGGCGCGGCGGCGCGCTATTTCTTCGGCGCGGCGGCGGCGGGAATCACGACGTCAAAGCTTGGCTGCTCCCAGCGCAACTGGTCCCAGCCGAGGTTGCGGTTGGCGTCGTCGTCAAACGTCACGATGCCGCCGTAGCCGGGGCCGAGGCGCTTCAGGTAGGCGGCGTGCACGAGCAGGCGGCCCGCGGCGGGGCGCGGGTAGATTACGGAAAAGACGATGTCGTTCTCGTCGGTGAGCTCGACCGTGACCTTGCGCGCGGCGAGCGGCGCGCCGGCGGAGGTGAGCACGAAGAGCAGGCGGGCCTCGCCCTCGAGCTTCGCGCGATGCTCGGCCATGTTCTCGGGCGTGAGCGCGCGGATGCGCGCGTCCGGATCGATGAGCCGCAGCGCGGTCGACTGCGCCAGGCCCATCGTGAGCTCCATCCGATCCGGCCGCACGAGGACGACCGTCGTGGACTCGTAGGGATCGTGGGCGCGCAAGGCCGGGGTGGCCAGCAGGAGGACGCACAGGCCGAGGGCGCGCCGGAGGACGCGCCGGCCCGGTTGAGCGCCCGGGGCGGAGGCGCGCGTCTCGAGGCCGGCGGGCGGCGCGGAGGCGTGGCGGTGGAGGCTGGGGCCCATGAGTGCGGGAGTTCGAACCGGCGACGCTGGGCGTAGCGGCTGGCCCCGCGGCGTCAACGCGCCGGTGGTGAGCGCGCCCGTGCCTAGGGGTCCGCGCGCACCGGCAGGATGACGAACGGCAGCCCGGCGGCGAAGAACTCGTGCTGGAGGGCGCTCGCGGTGTGGTTGTGGAGCAGGCGGGTGAGTCGCGTCTCCCGCGCGAAGAACAGCTGGCCCGCGAAGAAGACGCTGTTGGGGAACCTCTCCCGCGCGGCGGCGGCGAGGGCCATCACCTCGCCCGTGGTGTCGTGGCCGATCGCGGTCAGGGCCGCCGCGCCGAAGCCGCGGGCGCGGGCCCAGGCCGCGTAGCGCCCCGCTTCGGCGGCGGTGTGCGCGCGGAGGGCGTCGAGTTCGGCCGCGCCCTTGAAGTTTCCGGCGTCCACGGTGCCCACGGAAAGGAAGACGAGGTTGCGGAACGTGGCGCCGAAAAGCCGCGGCACGTGCAGCGCGGTGTGGACGCCGAGCCCGTTGAAGCCGTTGACGAGGAGGATCGCGGTGCGCGCCTGCGGGTCCACGCGCGGCGCGCCGGCCCCGGCCGGCGCCTCCCCGGGGACCAGCAACTCGTCGAGCCGCCGGAGTTGGGCGGCGACCTTTTGGTAGTGGCGCCTCACGGCAAACGCCACCGCGACGAGCACACCGGTGAGGAGCAGCGTGACCCAGCCGCCCTCGTGGAATTTCACGACGGTGAGCGAGACGAGGATGAACGCCGTGAGCGCGAGCCCAAATCCGTTGATCGCGAGCTTGCGCCGCCAGCGCGGCTCCGTGCGCCGCGCGCGCCACCAGTGCACGACCATGCCCAGCTGCGACAGCGTGAACGTGATGAAGACATTGATCGAGTAGAGCACGACGAGCAGCGCGACGGAGCCGCCAGTGAGCGCCATCGTGAGCAGCGCGGCGCCGCCCATGAGCAGGATGCCGTTCTGCGTGACGAAGCGGTCGCTCAGGTCGGCGAAGCGCGTGGGGAACCAGCGGTCGAGCGCCATGTTGGCCAGCACGCGCGGGCCGTCGAGGAAGCCGGCCTGGGCGGCGATGAACAGCAGCGCCGTGGCGGAGACCAGCGCGGCGACGACAAAGGCGCCGCCGCCCCGCGGCCAGGCGGCCGTGAGCTTGTCGAGCAGCACGGCGTTGAGCGTCTTGCCCTCGACGGGCTCGACGCGGAAGAGCAGGTAGGCGACGAGCAGGCCCGCGACCGTGATCGCGAGCGAGCCGCCCATGTAGAGCATCGTCCGCCGGCCGGTCTGCACGCGCGGCTCGCGCAGGATCGGCAGGCCGTTGCTCACGGCCTCGATGCCGGTGTAGGTGCCGGCGCCCATGCTGTAGGCCTTGAGCAGCAGCGCGAGGAGGCCGAACCAGCCGATCTCCGCGGAGACCGTGCGCACCTCCCGCGCCGTGGCCGTCGCGACCTCCCCCAGGCCGCTCGCATGGGTTGCGACCGCGTAGGCGATGGCGAAGGCATGCGTGCCGACGAAGACGAAGAAGATCGGCACCCAGAGGAGCACGGATTCGCGCACCCCGCGGAGGTTGATGAGCGTGAGCGCGGCCACGCCGGCGCACGCAAAGGCCAGTTTCCAGGGAAGCCAGTCGGCCGGCAGCAGGCTGAACAGCGCGTCCGCGCCGCTCGCGACCGAGATTGTGATGGTGAGCACGTAGTCGATCAGCAGCGCGCTGCCGGAGACGACGCCCGCCGCGGGCGAGAGGAGCTTGCTCGCGACCAGGTAGCCGCCGCCGCCCGTCGGAAAGAGCTCGATGATCTGCATGTAGCTGGCGCAGATCGCGACGATCGTGACGACGCCCGCGAGCGCGACGAACAGCGCCAGGTGGTGGTGGGTGCCGAGCGCGCGAAAGGTCTCCTCGGGCCCGTAGCACGACGACGAGAGGCCGTCGGCGCCGAGCCCCACCCACGCGAAGACCGCGACGAGCGAGACGCTGTGGAACAGGTTGCGATCCGCGAGCGAGCGCGCGCGGCCGAGGAAGAGGGTGCGGAGGAAATTGGTCATGGTGATGGCGCGGGGCCGGCCCGGAGGCCGGCCCCGCCTGCTGAATTACGCGGCCTTTTCGTTCGTCTTTTCCCGCGCCAGCAGCGCGAGCATCGAGTCGAGCAGGCCGTGGCCGCCTTGGGCGCCCGTCACGGAGACATCGGGCACGAGGCGCACGTTTTTCTCGGCGAGCACCTGCGTGAGCTGCATGAGCGTGTAGTTCGCGCTGCCGATGGACTCGACGCCGGCGCGGTAGGCCTCGGCCTTGGCGTTGCCGGTGGCGCGGATGGCATCGGCCTCGCCGAGGGCGCGCAGCTTCATCGACTCCGCCTCGCCGCTCGCGGAGCGGATCGCGGACTGGGCGCGCAGCTCGGCGATGCGCACGCCCTGGTCGGCGTCGACCATCTGCTGCTGGATGTTGGCGAGCGCGGTGGCTTTCACGAGTTCCTGGCGCTGGCGCTGCGCGGCCTCCTGCGTCTCGTAGGTCTTGCGCTCCTCCTCGGCGATTTTGCGGTCGGTCTGCGTCTTCATCAGCTCGACCGGCGGCGTGATGTCGCCGATGAGCGTGTCGATCGCCTGCACGTCGTAGGCGGCGAGGGCGGTGCGGATGTGGGCGGCGGCCTCGACCTGCCGGTCGCTCCGGGCGTTGAGGAAATCCAGCACGGTGTGGTGCTGCGCGGAGTTGCGGAAATAATTCCCCACGATCGGCTGCAGCGCGTGGTCGACGAGGTTCTGCATCGAGCCGATGCGCGAGATGACCTTGGGCGCGTCGAGCGCGCCCACGTGGATGATCTGGGACACGTCGAGGTTGAAGGCGAAGCCGTCGCGCGAGCGCACGGTGATCGAGTTGAGCTTCTCGTCGTAGTGGTGCGCCTCCGTGCGGTTGGCCCAGTTGAGAACGATGTTGGTCGTCGGCACGAGCTCGACGCGCATCACGCGGGGATTGACGGGGTGCTTGCCGGGGTAGAGCGGCGCAACCCACACGCCCTTGTGGCCGACGTTCACGAGATCGCCGTGCTTGAAGGCGGCGCCGCTCACATCCTCGTGCGCGAGCCCGACGAAGGAAATCACCACGCCGACGGAGCCGATGGGGATGTTGAGCATCGGCACCTGCTCGACGGCGGCGAACCAAGGGTTGAGGTTCCAGGCGCCCGAGAGGAGCGCTTGCTCCTGCAGGCCGCGCCGGCCGCCGCCGGCCAGGAACGCCTGCGCGTTCTGGAAGTTGTCGTGGTTCGGCACGAGCCCGCCGGCGATGTCGCCGCCGTCGATCGGCCGCCCGTCGAGCGTGGTGACGATGCCGACCATGTCGGGCTGGATGCGCGTGACCGCGAGCTGCGGCGGCGCCATGCCGTGGGCGGCCGCGTGCGCCGCGGTGATCACGGTGAAGAGCGCCGGGTTGACGCGGTAGGCGCCGGCGGTGAGCAGGCCGAGCTGCCGGCCCTTCTCGCCGCCGCCGCGCAGGAAGGCGCGCGCGTCCTGGAAATTGTCGCACGCCACGACCTGCGCGAGCAGCCGCTCCGGCGGGATGGGCGCGCCCGCGGCGGCGACCACGCACGCGATCTCGCCCTGCGGCACGAGCGTGACGGGGACCTTGGCGACGCGGAATTGCCAGAACCCGTAGCCGAAGTGCACGCCCGGCGGCAGCGTGTCGGCCTGGTAGCCGGCCTCGCCGTCGAGCGCGATGAGCTGCCCGGCGGGCAGCGAGCGGCGCGCGAATTTCTTGATCACGACGCCGACCTGATCCTCGCGGATCACGACGATGCCGAGCAGCAGCGGCGCGAACACGAGGCCGAAGCCCAGCAGGATCGCGCGATCGAGCCAGCCGCCGGCGAGCACGAAGGCCGCGACGACGAGCGCGAGCGAGCCCGCGCCCAGCGCGAGGCGCGGGCCGAGCGGACGCGGTTGCAGGGCGAGGCCCTTGAGCACAAGGCTCAGGCCGACGAGGAGCGCGAGCGCGCAGAGCGCGCCCGCGGCGGCGAGCGAGGAGACGACGGTGGCTGACATGGGCTTTCCCTCCAAAAAACACCGTGGTCCGCGCGCGGAGCTTCGGCGCGCGCGGGCACGATGCGGCTGCAAGTGGAGCGACCGTTTCGCGCCGCCCGAGCGGCGCGCAGTGGATCACCCTTCCCGTGGCCGACGAGGTTAGCTGACGGGCTCGGTCCCAGGAAGTGACCTTGGCCGCGGTTGCCCGCGGCCGTGCGCCCCGTCCGCGAAATCTGGTCTCGCGGAAATTGGTTCCCCCGTGCTGTCCGCCGAGGAAGCGGCGGCAGCTTAGGCGTGCGAATCCAAAGAACGGAGGCGGACGATGCCCCCGTGGCGCGGCGGGGCAAGATCGCCGATTCCACGGCCGCGCAAGTGCCTGAATGCGAACTCGCGTGGGCGGAAAAAAGCGCCCACCGTGCGCCGATGGAAAAGAAACCGTTCGATCAGCTCGGCCTCTCGCCGGAGATCCTCAAGGCCGTCGAGAAGATGGGCTTCGAGGAGGCGTCGCCCATCCAGACCGCGGTGATTCCCGTCGCCCTCGCGGGCAAGGACATCATTGGCATGTCGGCGACCGGCTCGGGCAAGACCGCGGCCTTTGCCATCCCGGCGATCGAGCGGGCGGATCCGAAGGAGAAGGCGGTGCAGGTGCTCATCCTCTGCCCCACGCGCGAGCTCGCGGTGCAGGTGTCCGAGGAGTTCGGCAAGCTGGCCCTCTTCAAGCGCGGCATCTCCGGCGTGCCAATCTACGGCGGCCAGAGCTACGAGCGCCAGTTTCGCGCGCTGCACTTCGGCGTGCAGATCGTCATCGGCACGCCCGGCCGCGTGATGGACCACATGGACCGCGGCACGCTGAAGCTCGACCAGCTCAAGCTCGTCATCCTCGACGAGGCCGACCGCATGCTCGACATGGGCTTCCGCGACGACATCGAGAAGATCCTCACGGCCGTGCCGGAGACGCGGCAGATGCTCTTCTTTTCCGCGACGATGCCGCGCCCGATCCAGGACCTGATCGGCCGCTTCGCGAAGGATCCCGCGTGGATCAAGATTGAGTCCGTCGCGCAGAACCGCCCGCAGGTGGAGCAGACGTGGTTCGAGGTGGACCGCCGCTCGAAGATCGAGGCGCTCACGCGCCTGATCGACGTGAACGACTTCCGCTACGGCATCATCTTCTGCTCGACCAAGATCATGGTCGACGAGCTCGACGAGCACCTGCATGCGCGGGGCTACGCGGTCGACCGGCTCCACGGCGACATCTCCCAGGCGCAGCGCGATCGCACGATGGGCAAGTTCCGCGACCGCAAGTTTGAGTTTCTCATCGCCACCGACGTCGCCGCGCGCGGGCTCGACGTGGACGACCTCGAGGTCGTGTTCAACTACGATCTGCCCAACGACGCCGAGGACTACACGCACCGCATCGGCCGCACCGGCCGCGCGGGCAAGGCGGGCAAGGCCTACACGTTCGTCAGCGGGCGCGAGCTCTACAAGCTGCAGGGCATGGTGCGGTGGGCGCGCCTCGACATCCGGCGCGGCCGCATCCCCTCGCTCGACGAGGTGGAGGAGGCGCGCACCAACGTCTTTTTCGAAAAAATCCGCGCGACGCTCGAAGAGAGGAAATTCCGGCCGCACGACCGCATGATCGACCGCCTGCTCGATCAAGGCTACGCGAGCACCGACATCTGCTCGGCGCTCATCCACCTGCTCCAAGGCGGCGCGCCGGGCGCGTCTTCGGCGGGCTCGGCGCCGCCGCTGGCCGCGCCCGGGCCGGTGGAAAAACCGGCGCCGGCGTGGGTCGAGAAGGCGAAGTCGCCGCCCGCGGGCGCGGGGCCCGGCCGGGCCGAGTCCGCGCGCGGTGGCCGCGCCCCCGCCGCGCCGCCCGATTCTTTTCCGGATCAGCCGCCGCCCGCGGCAAAGCACGACCGCGCGGCGCGCACCGGGCGCGAGCCGGGCATGACGCCCCTGTTCCTCAACGTCGGGCGCAAGCAGCTGGTCACGCCGGCGGACATCGTTGGGAAAATCGCCGGCGTCACGCGCCTGCCCGCGAACGTCGTGGGCGCGATTGACCTCCATCAGCGTCATGCGCTGGTCGATGTGGCGGAGAGCGAGGCCGACTTCATCGTGAGGAAGCTCGTCGGCATTCGCCTCAAGGGCGTCTCGCTCGAGCCGGCGCGCGCGAGCGAGGCGACGCCGCCCCCGGCCGAGTAGGCCCGGCTCCGGGCTGGCCGCGCCCTTGACAGGGCCGCGCGGGCACGGCTATTGCCGTGGCCCGTTTCTCCGATGGAAGCCGCGCTCGATCAACCGGTGCTCGTGCTCAACCGCCTCTGGCAGGCGGTCAACGTCATCGGCGCCAAGCGCGCCTTCGGGCTGCTGTCGCGCGGCCACGCGCAGGTGGTGCATCACCACGAGGACGACTTCCGCACGTTCTCGATGCTCGATTGGATCGATTTCTCGGCGCACAACCCCCCGCTCGCCGAGCTGGAGACCGTGCGCACGCCGAGCCGCGTGATCCGCCTGCCGCGCGTCATCCTGCTCACGTTTTTCGACCGCCTGCCGTGCAAGGAGCTGAAGCTGACGCGCAACAACGTGTTCGAGCGCGACCGCAACACGTGCCAGTATTGCTCGCGCGTGCTGCCCCGCGAGCAGCTCAACCTCGACCACGTGATCCCGCGCGACTACGGCGGGAAGACGACGTGGGAGAACATCGTGTGCTCGTGCATCAAGTGTAACACGAAAAAGTCCAACCGCCTCCCGCACGAGGCGCACATGCGCCTCATCCGCAAGCCCGTGCGCCCGAAGTGGCGCCCCGTCATCTCGCTCGTCCTTGGCAACCAGCAGCGCGAGGTCTGGAAGGACTTCCTCGACGTCGCCTACTGGAACGTGGAGCTCGAGGAGTGAGGCGCCTTCGCCGGCCGCCGTGGCGCCCGGGCAAGAGCGGGATTGCGTGCAAGCGGGCCGGTGGTTCTGGTTTTGAGCCATGCTCGCCACTCTCGTCATGACTGTCATCGGCGCCGACCGGCCAGGTTTGGTGCAACTCGTCGCGGGGCGCGTCGCCGACCACGGCGGCAACTGGCTCGAGAGCCGGATGTGCCACCTCGGCGGGCAATTCGCGGGCATCGTGCGCGTGGAGGTCGCGGCCGAGCGGGTGGATGAGCTGGTGGGTGCGCTCCACCGGCTGGAGTCGGGTGGCCTGCGCGTGATTGTCCACGCGGAGAGCGGCGCGATGGTGAAGGCCGCCGGCGCCGTCGCGGCGCTCGAGGTCGTCGGCCAGGATCGGCCGGGCATTTTGCGCGGGGTCTCGGGTGTGCTCGCCGCGCACGGCATCAACGTGGAGGAGCTTTCGTCCGAGCGCGTGAGCACGCCGATGGGCGGGGGCACGCTGTTTCAGGCACGCGCGGTGGTCGTCGTGCCTGCGGGCGTGTCGCTCGCCGCGGTGCGCGCCGAGCTGGAAAAGAACGCACCCGACATGATGATCGAGCTGCGGCAGCCCGCCGGGAAGGACTAGGCGGGGATTGGGCCGCGGGCCCTGCCGGTGCAGGGGCTACCGGGGCGGCGACGGAAACTTCTGCCGCACCACCACCAGCAGCGCGCAGCCGGCGAAGACATCGGTCAGGCCGACGCCGATGCGCAGGGGCAGCGGCATCCGCGTCAGGACGAGCAGCACAAAAAGCCCGCTCGTGATTAGCGCGGGCGCGAGGATGAGCAGCAGGCGGCGCTGGCGGGAGCGTGGATCGGGGATCATCGGGCGAGGGGCAGGGTGAGGCGCATCGTCGTGCCGGCCGGGCTGGTCTCGTGGAGCGCGATGTCGCCGTGGTGGCTCGCGAGGATGCGCTTGGCGATCGCGAGGCCGAGGCCGGTGCCGCCGGGGCGGCCGGAGAGGAAGGAGTCGAAAATGCGCCCGCGGATCGCGGGATCAACGCCGGTGCCGGTGTCGCGGAGGTCGAGGATCGCGCGCGGCGCGCCCTGGTGCGTGTCGGTGGCGAGCGTGATGGCGACGGCGCCGCCGTGCGGCATCGCGTGCATGGCGTTGAGCAGGAGGTTGAGCACGACCTGCTGCAGCTGGCCTTTGTGCGCCTCGACGAAGAGCGGCCGCGCGGGCGGGACAAACTCCACCGTGACCTGGTGCTGCGCCAGCTTGAGGCGCACGAGCACCAGGGTGTCGGCCACGATTTCGGCCAGCGACCAGCGCGAGTGCAGGCTGGTCGGCGCCTGGGCAAAGCCCAGCACGCGCGTCACGATGGCCTCGAGCTGGTCGAGCTTCTCGCCGATGACGCGCATGTCGGTCGCGCGCGGATCGCCCGCGGGAAAATCGAGGCCCAGTCCGCCGTGGAGCAGCTTGAGCACGGTGAGCGGGTTGCGGATCTCGTGCGCGATCTCGGCGGCGAGGAGGCCAAGGGTGGTGAGGCGCTCGTTTTTTCGCAGCGTGTCCTCGCCTTGGAAGACGCGCGCGTAGAGCCGCGCGTTTTGCAGCGCCACGGCGCCGAGGCTGGCGAGCGCGGCGCAGAGGCGGCGCTCGTCGTTGTCGAACCGGTGCACGCGATCGGTGAAGACCGCGATGACCCCCAGCACCTCGCCCTCGAAGAGCATCGGGCAGGCGAGGACCGAGCGCAGCGCCGGATCGGCGGGCAGATCGTGCAGCTCGCGAAACTCGGGCGACTGGATGTCGGCGAACCACACGGCGCGCCGCGTGTGGATGGGGGACGCAATCAGGCAGGCGTCGACCGGATGCGAGCCCTCGAGCCGCGCGCCCGCCGTGCCGGCGATCGCCGCGCAGTGCACGGTGTCGGCCGCGGCGTCGTGCAGGTAGAGGGCGCAGGCGCGGACATGCAGCATCGGGAGCGCCTCGCGTGTCAGGGCGTCGAGCAGCGCGCGGGGCTCGAGCTTCGTCACGAGCGACTGGCCCGCGGTGATCAGCGATTCGAGCTGCCGCGCCTTGTTCTTGAGGTGGCCGACTTGCCACAGGCGCTGCAGGACGCGGGCCGCCTCGGCGGCGAGCACGGTCAGGAGCGCGAGGTCCGCGGCGCCGAAGCCGCCGGTGCGGTCGCTCTCGAAGTCGATGACGCCGACCATGTCGTCGCCGTGCTGCATGGGCGCCGCCATCTCGCAGCGCGCGGAGGGCCGCACGGCGATGTAGCGCGGCTCGGTGGAGACATCGGGCACGAGCAGCGGGCGGCGATTGAGCACGCACCAGCCCGTGATGCCGTGGCCCAGCTTGAGGCGGAACGAAGCCGGCTGGTCGGGCGGCAAGCCGACCTGGACCTCGGTCTCGATCTGGCCGGAGTCGGGATTCACGAGGCCGATGGAGCCGGCGTCGGCGCGAAACGTGGCGACCATCACGTCGAGCATTTCGCGCATGGCGGCGAGCGCATCGTCGGTGTGCGACGCCAGCGCGGCGATCCGGTGCAGCGCAGGCAGGGCGCGGGGATCGGATGGGAGCGATAGGTCGGGCACGGCGGACAGACATGGGCGCGCGGACGGGCGCGGTCAATCAGGGCGCGCGGCGGGCCGTCGCGCGCGGAGCGAAACCGCCGGACCAAACGGGAACGTTGGATCCCGCGGGGCGGCGGAGAAAAGGCGCCGGGAAGGCCGCGCCCGGCCCGGGCTATTTTGCCCCGGCGGCCTGGGCTTTGGGCGTCGCCGCCGTCACCAGCCGGATGACGTGATAGGTCGCGCGGGTGTCGCCCACGTTTTTCATGCCGTGCATGTCGTTCGACGCGTAGAAAAAGATCGAGCCCGGGCCCGCGCGCTGGGACTGGCCGTTGATTGTGACCTCCAGCGTGCCTTCCTTGACGAGGATGAGCTCCTCGTCGGGATGGCGGTGCGCGGCGTGCGGCATCTCGCCCGGGTTGATCGTGGTGATGTGGCTCTCCAAGTTCGCGAGCGTGACGGTGGAGCCATCCAGCACGGCGCGACGTTCGCCCGTCTTGGTTTGGGCGACGGGAGTTTTCTCCCAATCAAACACCGCCGATTGCAGCTTTGGATGCTGGTTTTGCTCGGCGGGAGCGTGCGTCGCCTTGGTCGCGACGTTGATCACCCAATAGGTGGCGCGGGTGGAGCCGACATTGAGCACGCGATGCGCATCGTTGGAGGCGTAGAAAAACGTGGAGCCGCGGCCGGCGACCTGGGTGCGGCCGTTGATGTGCACCTCCAGCGTGCCTTCCTTCACGATGATCAATTCCTCCTGGGGATGGCGGTGCGGCTCGTGCGACGCGGCGCCCGGGTTGAGCGTGGTGACGTGGCATTCAAACACGGCGAGGGTGGGCGTCGGATGGTTCGCGACATCGCGGCGCTCGCCGTTGGGCGTGGGCCGGGCGATCAGTTCCTCCCATTTGAAGGCCCTCGAGCCGAGCGCGGGCCGGGAAGCGGCGGAAGCCGCCGCTTGGGCGAAGGCCGGTGCTTGCGCGGCGGCAATGAGAACGAGGGCGAAAAAGGGCTGCATGGCGGGGGTGGGGCGGTGAGCGACACGCCGCAGGACGCGCGAGGACTTTCGAGGTGACATCCCCGGCGCGACCTCGCACTTTGCCCGCCCCGTTGTGACGCAATTCGCCTTCTACCTCGCCGTCGTCGTCCTTGGCATCCTGAGCATGGGCTTCCAAATGCTCGGCTCGCGGCTCCTCAGCCCGCACTTCGGCTCGGCGATCGATGTGTGGGCCTGCCTGATTTCGACGTTCCTGGCGGCCTTCAGCGTTGGCTCGATGCTCGGCGGCTGGATCAGCCACCTGCCGGCGGAGCCGAGGCGGCGCGGGCAGCTCCTCTGCGCCGCCGCGGCGGTGCTGGCGCTCGCGCTCACGGCGGTGTGGGGCCGGGCGCTGGTCGGAGCAATCGAGATCAACGTGTCGGTGGGCGGGCTGGCGGTGCTGCTCTCCTGCGTGGCGCTTTTTTTTGTGCCGGTCACCGCGCTCTCCACGTTTTCGCCGCAGTGCGTGCAATACCTCGCCGCGCGCGGCGTGCCCCCGGGCCAGGCCTCGGGCCTCGTGTATGGCGTGAGCACGCTGGGCAACATCGCGGGCGTGATGCTCACGACTTTCGTGCTCATCGCGCATTTCCGCGTGTCGACGCTGCTCTACCTTTGGCTCGCGGTCGCGATCCTCTGCCTCTTCGTGCTGGTGCGGCTGCTGCGCGCACCCTCCGCCTCCTCATGAAAAGCCTGCCTGTTATCTTCGCCCTGCTGGCCTGCGCCGCCTCCGCGGCCGAGCCTGCGGGCGATTTCACCGAGCGCCACGACACGATCTACAACAGCCTCACGATCGAGAAGCGCGGGCCGATCGTCGAGATGCGCGCCCGGGCGCGGGGCAGCGAGGCGCTCGAGTCCGCCGTCGACCTGCGCGATCCGCTCCTGCCGATCGTCCACTACATCAAGTCCGTGTATGGCGCGCTCTACATCCAGCCCGCGCCGAAGCGCGTCCTCATGGTCGGCCTCGGCGGCGCGGGCTTCCACCGGTTGTTCTCGGCGGCGTTTCCCGACTCGCTGCTGCAAACCGTCGAGCTCGATCCGAAGGTGCTCGAGCTGTGCGACCGCCACATGGGCTTCAAGCCGGGCCCCAACACGCCCGTGGCGCTCATGGACGGGCGCATGTTCATCAAGCGCGACCGCCAGCAGTGGGACTGGCTGGTGCTGGATGCGTTTCGCGGCGGCTTCGTGCCCCCGCATTTGAAAACCGAGGAATTCTACCGCGAGTGCGCGGCCCGCCTCACCGACCGCGGCGTTTTCATCAGCAACCTCCACGCGACGACGGAGCTCTACTACGCCGACGTGAAAACCATCCAGTCCGTGTTCCCGCAGGTCGTGCTGTTCGAGACGGCCGGCCGTGGCAACGTGATCGCCGTGGCGGTGAAGTATCGCGAGCCGCTCATCACCGACCCCGCGAAATGGCCCGCGCCCGAGGCCGTCACGCGGCCCGAGTTCGCCGGCCGGGTGGACATGAAGCTCGTGCGCGCGGAGCACATCCGCCTTCCCCTCGGGCGCATGCGCAATGCCCGGGTGCTGAGCGACGACTTTGCGCCGGTGGAGTTCCTCGACGCCCTCAAGGCCAACAACTCCGACGAGGCTCGAAAATAACCGCGCGCCGCCCCGCTGATGTCCGCCCCAAACCCCGATCCCGCCGCCCTTGATCGCGCGCGCCGCAAGGCCTACTGGCGGCTGATCCCGCTGCTCTTCGCCTGCTACGTCATCGCCTACGTCGACCGCGCCAACGTCGCGATCGCGAAGCTCACGATGACGAGGGACCTCCCCGGCTTCGACAATGCCGTGATCGGCTTCGGCGCCGGCGTCTTCTTCTGGGGCTATTTCCTGCTCGAGGTGCCGGGCTCGCTCATCGTCGAGAAGTGGAGCGCGCGGAAGTGGATCTGCCGCATCATGATCACGTGGGGCATCATGGCGGCGATGACGGCGTTTGTGCATTGCCGCATTCCCGGCTTCACCCAGGTCGCGGAGCTTCTGATGGCCGCCATCGTGGTTGTCCTCAAGCCGCTGGCCGCGCTGAACTTTGAGTGGATGGGTTGGTTTTCCTGGCTCCTCGACTGGATGCCGGCGACCTCGGCCCGGCTGCTGGCCCAGTTTCAAGGCGCCTCGGGCCTCTCGATCTTCCAGTTCTATTCCGTCCGCTTCTTGATCGGCCTGGCCGAGGCGGGCTTTTTTCCGGGCATCATCGTGTTTCTGACCCACTGGTTCCCGGTGCGCGATCGCACCAAGGCGCTCGCGCTCTTTTTCGTCGCGACGCCCGTGGCGCAAATCATCAGCCCGAAGATTTCCAATGCCCTCCTGCGCATCGGCACCGACGAGGTCGTGAATGGCGTGACCGTGCATCATCCCGAGGTGCTCGGGCTCGAGGGGTGGCAATGGGTCTATGTCTTCTGGGGCATCCCCGCCGTGGCGCTGGGTTTCGTCGTGGTCTTTTGGCTGAAGGATCGCCCTCGCGACGCGAAGTGGCTCACCAGCGAGGAGCGCGTGGCGCTCGAGACCCAGCTGGAAATCGACAAGGCGGCCGGCGGCAAGAAACGCATGACTCTCATGCAGGCGCTCAGCCATCCGCTGGTCTTGCTGCTCGCGCTCGCCTATTTCTGCAACGTCACCGGCACCTACGGCATCGAGTTCTTCCTCCCGAGCATCCTGCAGCAGTGGTATTCGCTGAAGCTCGACGCGATTACGTGGCTCATCATCTTGCCGCCGATCCTGGCGCTCGTGACGCAGCTGTTCATCGGCTGGAATTCCGACCGCACCCGCGAGCGGCGCTTCCATGCCGTGGTTCCGCTCGCGTGCGCGTCAGTCGCGCTGGCGCTGGCGCCATTTTCGCAGGGCAACCAGTGGCTCACCATCGCGTGTTTCATGGTGGGGTTTGCCGGGCTGAAAGCCTATCTTCCCGCGTTCTGGGCGATGCCGAATCTCTTCCTTTCCGGCCCGGCTGCCGCGGGCAGCATCGGCCTGATCAACTCCCTGGGCAACCTCGGCGGGTTCTTCGGCCCCGCGGTGATTGGCGCGGTGCAGACCGGGACCGGCTCCTTTGTCGGCGGAATCTACTATCTCTCCGTCTCGATTGTCATCTCGGCGGCCATCCTGTTTTTCCTCGGCCTCGGCCATCGGGAAAAAACGGCGTGAATTTTTCCCCGCGCACAACCCCATGAGCCTCTTCATTGGCATCGATTCCGGCACGCAGAGCGTCAAGGCCGTCGTCCTCGATCTCGACACCCGCAAGGTGGTCGCCGAGGCGCGGGCCCCGCACCAGTTGATCGACGGGCTGCCGGTGGGCCATATGGAGCAGCACCCGCAGCAGTGGGCCGCCGCGATGGACGCCGTGATCCTCGAGGTCGCCGGAAAAATCGACCGCACCCGCGTGCGCGGGATCGGCGTCTCGGGCCAACAGCACGGATTCGTGCCCCTCGACGCAGCGGGCAACGTCATCCGTCCCGCCAAGCTGTGGTGCGACACCAGCACGACCGCCGAGTGTGCGCTCATCACGAAGAGGCTCGGCGGCGCCAAGGCCGCGATTCGCCAGACCGGCAACCTGGTGCTCCCCGGCTTCACGGCCCCGAAGATTCTTTGGCTGAGGCGCCATGAACCGGCCAACTACAAGCGTCTGCGCCACGTGCTGCTGCCGCACGATTTCCTGAACTACCACCTCACGGGCAATTTCTTCATGGAGTTCGGCGATGCCTCCGGCACCGCGCTGATGGATGTGCGGGCTCGCAAATGGAGCCGCGCCGCGATCCAAGCCATCGACAGGAACCTCGCCGACTGGCTGCCGCCGCTCAGCGAGTCGCACGCCGCCGCGGGCACGCTGCGCCCCGTGCTGGCGGAAAAATTCGGCCTGTCGCCCGACGTCGTCGTGAGCGCCGGCGGCGGCGACAACATGATGGGTGCGATCGGCACCGGCAACGTCACGCCCGGGGTGGTGACCGCAAGCTTTGGCACCAGCGGCACAATCTACGCGCACGCCGCCAAGCCCGTCGTCGACCCGGCGGGGGAGATTGCGGCCTTCTGTTCGTCGACGGGCGGCTGGCTGCCCCTGCTTTGCACGATGAATGTCACGACCGTGACCGAGCAGGTGCGCGCGCTCTTCGGCCAGGATCACGCGGCGCTCGAGGCGGCGGTGGCGAGCGCGCCGGCGGGCGCGCATGGGCTGGTTTTGCTGCCGTATTTTGCCGGCGAGCGCACGCCGAACGTCCCCGACGGCACAGGCGTGCTCCTTGGGCTGAATCAGAAGTCGTTTCAGCGGGGCCCGGTGGCTCGCGCCGCGATGGAGGGCGTGACGATGGGCATGAACTATGGCCTCCGCCGCCTGGCCGCGCTCGGCTTGAAGGCGAAGGAGATTCGCCTCACGGGGGGCGGGGCGAAATCGGCCGCTTGGCGCCAAATCATGGCCGACGTCTTCGGCGTGCCCGTCGTCGGCATGGTCGAGGACGAGGGCGCGGCGCTTGGGGGGGCTTTGCAGGCGGCGTGGTGCGTCGCCCGCCGCGACGGCAAGCGTGCCGCGAGGATTTCCGATTTCACGGACGGCGTCGTGGCGCTCAATGAATCGACGCGGTGCCTGCCAAGAAAGGAGAACGTCGCTCGCTATCGCGCCCTGCAGGGGGTGCAGGATGATCTAGGCGCCGCGCTGCGCGGCGTTTTTGCGAAACACCGGCTGCTCGCAGGCGGCGCGTAGCCCGGGGCCTGCGCCTACAAGCCCTCGATGGCGGCTTTGTAGGCTTTGATCGCCTCTTCGCGGCTCGAGGCGCTGCATTTGAGGTCGCGCAGCAAGCCGTCCTTCAGGCCATAGATCAATCCGTGCACCGTGAGTTCCTGGCCGCGCTGCCAGGCGTCTCGCACAATGGTGGTGCGGCAGACGTTGGCGACTTGCTCGATGACGTTGAGCTCGCAGAGATGATCGCAGCGATCGGCGGGCGTCCCCTTGACGCATTCGAGCCGCTGCTCGTGCTTGCGCCGCACGTCCTGCACGTGCTGGAGCCAGTTGTCGGCGAGCCCGATGCGCTCGCGATGCAGGGCGGCATTTACGCCGCTGCATCCGTAGTGCCCGACCACGATGATGTGCTCCACCTTCAGGACCTCGACGGCGAATTCCATCACGGAGAGGCAGTTCAGGTCGGTGTGGACGACGACGTTGGCGACGTTGCGGTGCACAAACAGCTCACCCGGATGCAAGCCCACGATCTCGTTCGCGGGGACGCGGCTGTCGGCGCAGCCAATCCAGAGGTAGCGCGGCGACTGCTGGCGGGACAGCGCCGGGAAAAAATCTGGGTTTTGTCGGCGGATTTTCTCCGCCCATGCGCGGTTATTGGTAAAGAGATTTTGTAGGTCGGGCATGGCGGGGACAGTCTCGCGGGCTGATCCGTCAAATGGAACTGAAAAACTGCCGGACTTGCGGCGCGAACCTTGCGGCCTGCCGGTGTGTCGATACCGTCGGGCACATGAAAGCGCTGCTGATTCTCGTCGGGTCGTTCGCCGCCGGTCTCATCATGAAGTCGGAGACGCCGTCCCTCATGCGCGCCGCCTTGTCCGACGCGCCGGCCGCCAAGGGCGGGGCGAAGAAGCCGGGCCTGCCCGAGAAGGCCGAGACCCCGAAGATCGAAGGCATGGAGGTCGCGCGCACCGGCGGCGGCTTCATCGGCGTCGCCATCACCGGCAGCACATTCAAGATTTCATTCTACGACGCGAAGAAAAAGCCCGTCGCGGCCGATGTCGGCCGTGCGCTCCTGCGCTGGGACCCGAAATACAAGGTCGGCGCCGAGCGGGTCGTCCTCAATCGCACCGACGACGGGATGGCGCTCGCGTCGGCGAAAAACATCCGGCCCCCTTACCTCTTCAAGCTTTACATCACGCTGCTCAAGTCGGCCGCCGAGGGCGACGCGGCGGACACCGCCGGCGAGACCTACGTGATCGATTTCCGGGGCTGAGCGCGGGCAGGAGTTTCGAGTTGCGGAGCGCACGGGAAGGCGTGTTCCTCACCGTCCGCGTTTTTGCGCGGGCACGCCTTCGCCTCGACCATGAGTCTCTCCGCACCACTCGCCACCGTCACGCGCGCGACCGGTTTCCGGTTCGGCATCGTGGCGGCGCGTTTCAACCCGACGCTCGTCGACGGCCTGCTGGCACGGGTCGTCGACGGCCTGCGCCGAGCCGGAGTGCGCGAGCGCGACCTGGCGATTGTCCGCGTGCCCGGCTCGCACGAGGTGCCCTGGGCCGCCCAGCGCCTCGCCCGGCGCGGCCGGCGCGACTGCATCATCGGCCTCGGTGTCCTGATCGCGGGCGACACCAACCATCACGAGCTGGTGGGCGAGAGCGTGTCGCATGCGCTGCAGCGCGTGGCGCTCGAAACCGCCGTGCCCGTGATCAACGGCGTGATGGCGGTGAACACGGTGGCGCAGGCCCGGGCCCGCTGCGTCGGCAAAATCAATCGCGGCGCGGAGTTTGCGGCGGCCGCCGTGGAGATGGCGGCGCTGAACCGGAGTCTTTCCCGATGAGCAAGGCGATCTTTGCCCAGCGCCGCGACGGCCGCGTCGCCGCGATGCAATACCTCTACGCGTGGAGCATCAACTCGCCGAGGAATCTTGCGAGCGACCTTGAGGTCTTCTTCGCCGAATGCGAGCACCCGCGGGACCACTACTCGTATGCCGAGGAGATTATCCAGGGCGTGATCCTGAATGAGGCCGCCATCGACGCGCAGATCAAGGCGCTGGCCCAGAACTGGGACTTCGCCCGCATCGCCAAGATCGACCTCGCGATTCTGCGCATCGCGATGTTTGAGATGATGCACCGCAAGGACATCCCGCCGGTGGTGTCGATCAACGAGGCGATCGACCTGTCGAAGCAGTTCTCCAACGCCGACTCGAAGCGGTTCATCAACGGCATCCTCGACCGCTTCAAGGTCCAGCTCGGGCGCGATGCGCGGCGGGTCGAGGAGGAACCGCGCTAGCGCGCGGTCGCTGATGTTCGGCCTCTTCAAGAAGTTCAAGGACGGCCTCGCCAAGACCGTCTCCGCGATCGCGACGAAGACCCGGGGCCTGTTCGGTGGCCGCGCGATCGACGCCGCGTCGCTCGGGGAGCTGGAGGAGGCGCTTTACACGGCGGACTTCGGCGTCGAGACCACCGCCGAAATCCTGGCGGAAATCAAGCGGGCCTACGGGCGCGACCAGGCCCTGCAGGGCCGGCAGGCCGCGGAAATCGGGGCGGCCGTGCTGAAGCGCGTGCTCGCCGGGAGCGAGGGCGTGCTCGACACCGCGTCGAAATCGCCGTCGCCGGTCACGATCGCGATGATCGGTGTCAACGGCTCGGGCAAGACGACGACGTCCGCGAAGCTCGCGTGGAAACTGAAGCAGGACGGGCGCTCGGTCACGCTCGCGGCGTGCGATACCTTTCGCGCGGCGGCGGTGGAGCAGCTCAAGACGTGGGCCGCGCGGCTCGAGCTGGACATCGTCGCGAGCCACACGGGCGCGGACTCGGCCGCGGTGGCCTTCGACGCGTGGCAGGCCGCGAAGTCCCGCGGACGGGACTTCCTGATCGTCGACACCGCGGGCCGGCTGCACACGAAGAGCAACCTCATGGAGGAGCTGGCGAAGATCCGTCGCGTGCTGCAAAAAAACGATCCGGCGGCGCCACAGCACCGCTGGCTCGTCGTCGATGGCTCGCTCGGCAGCAACTCGATCGAGCAGGCCAAGGCGTTCCACCAAAGCTTCGGCCTCACGGGCCTCGTCGTCACCAAGCTCGACGGCACGAGCCGCGGCGGCGCGCTCGTGGGCATCTGGCGGCAGCTGAAGATACCGATCTACTTTCTCGGCCTCGGCGAGCAGCCGGAGGACCTGCAGCCTTTCAGCGTGGAGAACTATGCGAAGGCAGTTTTCGGCCTCGACTGAGGCGGCGGGCAATTGATGCGGGCGGACGGGCGGCCCCGCCGCTCAATCGATGCGGGCAAGCGCGGCCTCGATTTGGCGCCGCAGCGGTTCATCCCCCGGCTCGTTCAGCATGCGGAGCGTCGACTCAAGCGTCGCGCGGTGATGCTGGCGCAGCCCCAGGAGGCGGGGCAGGTTCTCCGCGAGCGCGACACGATCGCCCGCCTCGCTGTCGAGCCGCACGAGTTCGGCGAGGGCGGGCTCGTTGCGGGGATCCAGCTCGCACGCGCGGGCGAGGGTGCGGCGCGCGGGCGCGGCTTGGCCGAGGGCCTTGAGCTGGCGCGCGACAAGCAGCAGATCGTTGGCGCGGATGCGCGGCGCCTCGAGGAAGGCGTTGAGGGCGACCTGCCCACGCGCGGCGTCGCCGCTGCCGAAGAGAGCCAGCGCGCGTAGCGCGCCCAGCAGCACGGCCATCGGCCCGGGATCGATGCCGGGGCGCGCGCTGGGGTCCGTGAGGGCGAGGGCGCGGGCGTAGTCCTTGGCCGCGAGGCAGGCCTGGACGCGCGCCAGCGTGAAAACCGGCAGCGCCAGCTTGCTTTCCTGCGCCAGCGCATAGGCCCGCTCCGCGAGCTCTGGCTGCGCGGTGTCGACGGCGAACCACGCCAGGAGCACGAGCCCGGCTTGATCCTTGGCGAAGGCCGCGAGGTAGGCGGCCAGCTCGCGCCGTTCGGCGGCGGCGTCCCCGGAGAGCCGGTAGGTATGCAGGAGATCGATGCGTGCGCCGGCGCTGCCGGGGTTGTTGAACTGGCGCAGCAGCGCGTAGCGGCGGGATTCGGCGGAGCGGCCGAGCTCACGGTTGAGCCGGACGAGCTCCACGTAGAGTTCGTCGCGGCGGGGGAATGCAGGCACCGCGCGCTCGAGCCGGGCGACGGCCTCCTCGCGCCGCCCGCTTTCCCACTCGCAGCGGGCCAGAAGGATCTGGGCCTCGAGGTGCTTTTGCAGCCGCCATTCGGCCACGATGCGCTCCACCTCGGCGATGCGACCCCGATGGTAATGCGCGGTGGCGGCTTGCAGCGCGATGAGCTGGTTGACGCGCGTGCCGTCGGGCACGGCGGGCAGGAGCTCGCGCGCGAGGGAGATGACGCGTTCATCCTCCTGTGCCTCCAGCAGCATGGAGAAAAGGAGGGACATGTAGTCGAAGTCGCCGCGAGCTTGCTGCGCGCCGGCGATGAGCGTCTGGAGCGCGCGCTCGGGCCGGCCGATGCGCGACTCGATGATCGCGAGATAGCGGCGCCCGCTGGTGTCGTCGGGCACGCGCGCGAGGCCCGCGAGCAGGAGCAGGTAGGCTTCACGATAGGCCTGACGCTCCCATGCCGCCCGGCCGGCGGCGATGTAGTGGTGGCCCAGCCCGATTTGATGCTGCGTGCGGCGCCACGGGTAGAACACCAAGTCGAGGTAGCGCACGCCATCGTAGTCGCGCCGAAACTTGAGGTAGCCCCATGCCGCCCCCGCGAGCGACAGCCAGCCCGCGACCGCCAGCGCCACCAGCACGGCCGCGATGCGCTTCCAGAAAACGTGATAATAAAAACCCCCGGGCGCGGCGACCCGCACCCACAGCCGGCGGCGATGGGCGCGGTCACGCGGGTTGAAGACGACGGGTTGCTCCTTGCTGAAGTCCAAGGCGCCGAATTTCTACGCGGAGTCCCCTCGGCGTCGAGCGAGGAGCCGCGCCGCGGGGACTTTGACGGCCGAATCAAAACGTCGCGCGGACGCCGGCAAGCACGCCACGGCCGGGCAACGGCGCGAACTCCTTCAAGAAGGAGGTATGCAGGCGAGCTTCGCGGTTCGTGAGGTTGTGGGCGCGCAGATAGAGTTCGTAGCGGACCTTTTGACCCGCGAGGAGCACGCTGACGCTGGCGTTCACGAGGGTGTGACCGGGCGTGTAGTCCTCGCCGGGCGCAAGTCGGCCCTGTGGCGACGTGCGCTGGAAATCGGCCGTGGCGTGCCAGCGGCCGTCCTCATAGCTCAGCCGCGCGCTGTGGCGCAGGGCTGGGATGCGGGGGAGCGGCTCGCGGGATTTTTGGTCGGTGGCCCGCACCGTGTCCGCGGTGAGTGCGAGATGCACGCGATGATGCTCGTTGTCCACCAAGTGCAGGAGCACGTCGGCTTCGCCGCCGTGGAAATTGGCATTCGTGGCGACGAACTGGTAGGGCGTGAGCTCGTCTTCGTTGTTTGCCTTGGGGATGAGGTTCGGCGGCAGCTCGCGTTCGAAGATGAAGCCGCGAAACCGGTTTGCGAAAACCCCCAGGGAGCCCGTGACGAATCCGCTTCGGCGCCGGACGCTGAGGTCGATGCCGGTTGAGCGTTCCCGGCCGAGCCCGGATGTGCCGACCTCGTAGGCGCCGGTGCCGCCATGCGGGCCGTTGGAGAAAAGCTCCTGCGCCGTGGGCAGGCGCTCGCTGCGCGTGAGCGACAGGGCGACGGCCCAGTCCCGCGCGGGCAGCACCACCAAGCCGATCGACGCGCTCAGGCCGTCGAGCTTTCGAGCCTGGCCGGAGCGTGCCGCGTAGCCTGGCACGCGCGGCAAGGTGGGATCGACGGCGCCCAGCTCAATCGACTGGCCTTCATGGCGGCCACCCAGTTGCAGTGTCGTGCGATCACCGAGCTTGAGTTCCTCCAAAGCGAAGACGGCGGCCGAGGTCGTGCGCGTGTCGGGGGTGACCACCTCGTCGCCGCGCGCGGTGAGGTCGCTCTGCGCGGCCTGAAAACCAACCGTGCCGGTCACGGTGCCGATCGGCACGTGAGGGAGCTCTAGGCGCGCTTCCCAGGCGTCGTTGAAAAGCGTCGTGTTTACGGTCGGGCCGCTGAGCTCCGAATGCTGGTAGTCGCCGATGCCGACCTTCGCGTTCGCGCCGCGGAACGGGCCGAAGGGCGCGCTCGACTCCGCCTCGAGATCGAGACGGGTGCGGCGGAGGCGGATATTGGTCGGCGGGTCGTTCCCGGTCGGCACGCCGTAGTCGTTTTCCCTGCGGCTGAGCGCGGCGCCGGCGCGTCCGGTCTTCCAGAAGGCCGATCCGCCGAGCGAGCCGCTGAAGGTGTCGGAACCGCTGCCCGGCAGCGATCCGCGCGTCTGGCGCGCGGGCGCGCCCGCGTCGATGCGGGCGACCCCGGGAATCGCAAGATCGTAGGTGCGGCCCCGGAGCACGTTCACCTGCGCAGCCACCGGGCCTCCTCCACCGCCGACCGCGAAGACGCCCGTTCGCTCGCGGGCGGCACCGCCGGCGCGCAACTCCAGTGCACCCTGCGGCCGGCCGTCGCCTGGCACGGTTGGGATGGCGTTGCCGACGACGTTGACCGCGCCGCCGATCGCCGAGCTGCCATAGAGCAGGGTGCTGGGGCCGCGCAGGACCTCGATGCGCGAGGCGAAGAGCGGCTCGAATGCGCCGTTGTGGTCCGGGCTGATGCCCGCGACATCGAGCGAGCCCAGGCCTCCCTCGAGGACACGGATGCGCTCGCCGCCCAGCCCGCGAATCATCGGGCGGCTGGCGCCGGGACCGTAGTAAGTGGAGGCGACGCCGGGCACGGATGACAGCGTCTCGCCGAGCGTGGGTTGCACGAGCCGGTGCAGCTCCTCGCCCGCGAGCACGTGAGAACCCTGCGCCACTTCAAACGCGGTCTTGGGATCATGGCCTGCGCTCACCACGAAGCGGTCGAGATGTTGGATGCCATCCTTTTCGGGCGGCGGAAAGGAAAGCTGGGCGCGGGCCGGGACGATGAGCGAGATGGCGATGAGGAGGAGGGGGGCGGGAAGACGAAAAGAAAAATGCATGATGAGTTTGGGACGAACGCTAACGGAAACCACGCGCCCACGCCTCCGGGGCGTGCGACGCATACCAACGGCGGCACCCCGCAGGGCGCCGCGGCAACTCAGGCGTTCAATCCCAACGGAGGCCCGCGCTCCGGCTGGCGGAGCCCGCGGGGCGAAACCAAGAGAACCTCCGACGCTGCGACTCGCAGCGTCGCATCCAACTGCAACTCCGGCGCTGCGAATTCCACCGCAAAGGCGGGGAGCGGCACGCCGCCCGCAAACAGCACGACCGCGCAGCCGTCGTCGTCGCCCTGCGCAGCATCCGGCCGATCCCCGTGCAGCGCAGCGTGCGCGGCCGGGCTGACGGCGAAGACGGCGAGCGCCAGCACCAGCGTCGCGCAGCCCGTTGCGACGACGCGACGCAGCCACGGCAGTGGCAGGGCGGCGGAGTCGGGGCGCATCATGCGGGCCGAATTATGGCAGACGCGTCAAGTGGCGCCGCCGCGCCGGCGTTGCAGGAGCGTCACGGCGAGCAGCAGGGCAAACGACAGGACAAGCAGCGCCGCGGCAAAGGCGTGCGCGGTCGGGTAGGCGAGCGCCTGCACCTCATCGTAGAGCGCGATGCTGGCGACCTTGGTCACGCCCGGGATCGAGCCGCCGATCATCAGCACGACGCCGAATTCGCCGAGGGTGTGCGCAAACCCCAGCGTGAGCCCCGCGACGATCCCGCGCCACGCGAGCGGCGCATGCAGGCGCAGGAACACACTCGCGGGCGAGGCGCCGAGCGCCGCGCCGGCATCGAGCTGATCGCGGGGCACGGCGCGCAGCGCCGCCTGGAAAGGCTGGACCGCAAACGGCAGCGAGTAGATCACCGAGGCGACGACGAGCCCCGGGAACGAGAATGCCAGCGTGCCCCCGAAGGCGTCGCGCCACCAACTGCCCGGCGGATGCTGCGGCGAGAAAAGCATGAGCAGGTAGAACCCGATGACCGTCGGCGGCAGCACAATCGGCAGCGCGACGAGCGCCTCCAGCGCCGGCGCGAGCCGCGCGCGCGTGGTGTTGAGCCAGTGCGCCAGCGGCAGCCCCGCGAGGCCCAGCAGCAGCGTGGTCAGCGCCGCGAGCCGGAGGGTGAGCCACAGCGATTGCCAGAGCGGGGCGGGCAGCCCCAAGAAAGTGGACGGGACGTCGGACAAGGTCGCGACGCTCTACGGGTGAGGCGTAGGGCTCAACGACGAACGCGAGGCGAACTCGACGTTTGTAGCGGAACGCTTGCGCGTTTCGTCGCGCGGCGAAAGCCTCACGGCTTCCGCGGCGGGCCAGGCTACTCGCGCGCCGAGACCTTCACGCCGGTGGGCACGGGTGGCTTTGCCTCGAGGACCGCCTGCCATTTTTCCAGCGACTTCTTCGTGGCGGAGATTTTCGCGCGCGCCTCGTCAGCAACCTTGGCGGCATCGGTGGCCTTTTTGGCGGCGGCCTCGGCCGCCTTGCTCGCGTTGGCGATGCGATCGGCAAAGGTCTTCATCCCGGCGGCGTCCACGGCGCCCTTGGCCTTGGCCTCGGCCAGCGCTTTCCTTTCCTGCTCGACCTTGGCCTTGGCCAGCTGCGCCTCGGCGTCGAGGATGGCCTTCTGCGCCGGCGCTTGCTCGACGATCGCCTGCAACTCGGCGACGCGCTTCCGGTCGCGCGCCACGCGCTCGGCGAGCGGGGGCGGCGCGGCGTCGAGCTCGCCGAGCGCCTTGCCGCTGGCCGCGTCGAAGACGAAGACCCGGCCCTGCCAGTCGCTCGCGACGAGGCGCTTGCCGTCGTCCGCAAACGCGACGCGGTTGGGCAGATCGCCCGTGAAGGCGGCGGTCGCGACGTTTTTCCCGCCCGTGTTCCAAACCTGGACCTTGTTGTCGCGCCCGCAGGAGACGATGCGGTCGTCGTGCGCAAAGCGCGCGGCGAGCACGCCGCCGTTGTGCGCATTGAGGCTGCGGAGCGACGCGCCGTCGCGCGCCTTCCAAAGCTTGAGGGTGCCGTCCTCGCTCGCGGAGACGAACATCTCGGAGTCGTCCCGCCATGAGATCGCGGTGATGGCGCCCTTGTGGCCGGCGAGCGTGAACATCTCCTGGCCGTTGGTGGCATCCCACAGCACGAGGCCGCCGTTGCGGTCTCCGCTCGCGAGATACTTGGCGTCGGGCGAATACTCCACGGCCGTCACCCAGTCGGTGTGCTTCTTCAGCCGGTGCTCGAGGGTGCCCGCCTTCGTGCTGTAGATCTTGAGCACGCGGTCGGGGCCGCCCAGCGCGAGCCACTGCTGGTCCGCGCTGAGGTCCGCGGCGAGCACCGTGTCGAACTGATCGCCAATCGTGACGACGCGTTCCGTGGTCGCCAGATCCCACACCGTGACGTGGCCGGACTTGCCGCCGCGGCCGCCGCCCGCGAGGAGCAGCTTTCCGTTGCGGCTGAACTTCAGATCGGCGGGCGAGCCGTCGGGAAACGGCAGCACGCCGAGAAACTCAAGGTCGTCCGTCCGGTGCAGCACGATCTGATGCGAGCCGGCCAAGGCCACGACCGGGGCCCACGGGCTGGCGGCGATCGCGGCGAGCGCGGAGCCGCGGGCGGACTTCACGACGGGATCGAACGCGAGGCGACCGGGCATCGGCGGCGGCCCCTCGGGCCGGCCGACGGAGCCCGCCTTGATGGCGAGGTCCACCGCGGGCTTGGAGGCGGCGATCGCCTTGCTGTTGCGGCCCTGCAGCAGGCCGCCGGCGATCCACTCGCGGATGATGGCGATGTCGCGCGCGCCCAGCTTGGCGTTGGGCGGCATCGTGGGCTCGTCGCTGTGCGTGATCGACTTGTAGAGCTGGCTGCCGTCGGGATCTCCGGCGTTGAGCGTCGCGCCGCTGCCGCCGCCCTTGAGGGCGTTGCCGAACGACGTCAGGTCGAGATCGCCCTTCAGCTTGTCGGGATTGTGGCACTTGAGGCAGTTGTCGCGAAAGATGGGCAGGACGTCGTCCTCGTAGGTGACCTTTTTCGCGGGCTCGCCGGCGAAGGCGAGCGCGGGGAGGAGCAGCAGCAAGGTCGAGGCGCGCTTGCGCGCGAAGGGAGGCGGCGCCGGTGAACGCAGGGGCGGAGAAATCGCGCGCAAGCGCGCTCCCATAGGAAGGCGGCTCGTCCTCATCGCTCAGTGGTTGAACACAAACTCCTTGGCGTTGAGCAGCGACCAGAAGAGGTCGTTGAGCACCGTCTCGTCGTTCTTCCCCTCGCCGAAGAAGCCCTTGAGTTTCTCCTTCTCCACCGCGGTTGGGAGCCGGCCGAACGCACGCAGGTAGAGCTCCTCGATGATTTCGGCCGGCGAGCGGCCTTCCTTCAGCAGCTTCTTCACGAGGCCGCCGCCGGTGATCTTGGCGTTCACGGCGCTGCCGTTGAGGAGATGCAGGGCCTGCGAGAGGTTGGGCTCCATCTTCACCTCGCAGGAGCACGGCGTCTCGCGCGTCGCGCGGCCAAAGGTCGTGAGGAAATAGTTGCTCGTGCGCCCGTCGGCGATCTCGACGGCGCGGGCGCCCTGGGGGAGGCCCTGGATTTTCTCGACGCTGCCGGTGACGGCGCCGAGCGCATCGAGCAGCACTTCCGCGCGGATGCGGCGCAGGGCGGCCTTGGAGAAGTTGGCGTCGTCCCCGGAATTGGTCTCGTTCGCGGCGGCGGAAAGCTGGTAGGTGCGGGAATTGCAGATGTCGCGCACGAGCGCGCGGAAATCATAGCGGTAGGCGACCAGCTTGGCGGCGAGCGCGTCGAGCAGCGCGGGGTTGGACGGCGGGTTGCTCACGCGCATGTCGTCGACCGGATCGACGATGCCCTTGCCGAGGAAATGCGCCCAGACGATGTTGGCGATGTTGCGCGCAAAGTAGGGGTTGTCGGGCGAGACGAGCCAGTCGGCGAGCACCTGCCGGCGGTCCGCGCCTTTCGCGATCTCGGGCTGCGCGCCGCCGAGGAATTTCGGGGCCATGTCCCGGCCGCCCAAGGGATGCTTCACGCCGCCGCTCGCGCTGTTGAAGACGACGGTCTCGCGCGGGTCCTCGCCCGACTTGCGGCCGATCTGGGCGAAGAACGCGGCGAAGCTGTAGTAGTCGTTCATCGTCCACCGGTCGAACGGGTGGTTGTGGCACTGCGCGCACTGGATGCGCACGCCCATGAAGGCCTGCGCCGCGTTCTCCGTCAGCTTGAGCGTGTCGCGCTCGATCTTGTAGAAATTTGCCGCCGGGTTCTCGAAGCTCGGGCCGGTCGCGGTGACGAGGCGGCGCACCATGGCGTCGACCGGGACGTTGGCCGCGATCTGATCCTCGAGCCAGTCGAAGTATTGCACGGCGGACTTGGTGCTCATCTGCACCTGCTGGTCCGCGCTGCGGATTTGGAGCAGCTCGGCCCAGCGCATCACCCACAGGTCGACGAACTCCTTGCGCCCGAGCAGATCGTCAATCACGGCGGCGCGCTTGGCGGGCGCGGGGTCGGCGAGGAATTTCCTCACCTCGCCGGAGGTCGGCAGCGTGCCGGTGATGTCGAGGAATGCGCGGCGCAGGAAGGTCGCGTCGTCGCACACCGCCGAGGGCGCGATGCGGAGCTTGCGCAGCTTGGCGTCGACCAGGGTGTCGATGTAGTTGGCCTCGGCGACCGCCGGCCACGTGAACTTGAGGCCCTTGGGAATCGACAGCACCTGCACGCCGGTGGCATGGCCTTCGAAACGGGCCGTGATGAACGCCTCGCCGCGCGCCCCCGCGACGGCGCGACCGCCTTCGGTGACTTTCACCGCGACGTCGTTGTTGGTCATGAACGCCGTCAGCGCGGTCACGTCGCGGTCGGAGCCGTCGGAGTAGAACGCGCGGGCGTTGAGCTGCTGGGCCTCGCCCGCGCCCTCGAGCACGGACTGCGCGGGATGCACCTCGAGGCGGACGACGCGCGGGGTGTTGGGCCCGTCCTTCGGCGCGCCCGCCTTGAGCCAGGCGAGCAGCGTGCGGTGGAGCTCGCTGTCCTCCTTGAAGCGCTCGCCGCCGGTGTGCGGCACCTTGTTGGTGGCCTTCTCGAGCAGCAAACTTTCCTCGGGCAGCGCGAGGTTGATGCGGCGCGCGATCGCCTCGCGCGTGAGCCGGAAGTAGTCGCTGTCGGGGTCGTAGCCGAAGAGGGAGAGGCGGAAGCCGTCCTTGCCGCGCGAGGAGCCGTGGCAGCTGCCGGTGTTGCAACCGGCCTTGGTGAAGACCGGCATCACGTCGTTGAGGAAGCTGATCGGGGGCTCCTCCTGCGATTTCTCCACTTTCACGGGCACCGTCAGCGTCTTGCCGGAGAACTTGATCCGCAGCTCGGTCGCGCCGTCGGCCAGCGGCGAGAGGGTGAACGCGTCGAACTTGGCCAGCGCCTTGTTGCCGAGCGTGTAGCTGGCCTGCGCGGTCACGTCGCGCGTGACGCCGTCGGCATACGTCGCCTGCACGACGAGCGACTGGCGATCCTGGCGCGTGCGGAGATTCACGTCGGCCGGGAAGACCTTGAGTTCGGTCAGGGCGGGCGCGGCCGACACCGCGCAACCGGCGGCGAGCAGCAGGAGGACAGAGGCTCGAATCATGGGCTATTCCTTGGTGGCGGCCACGGCGGCGGGCTTCGCGCGCGGCGGGTCGATGCGCAGGATGCTGCCGGGCGCAATCACGTGCGGGATCGGCTCACCGTTACGCTGGATCGTGACGCTGCACGCGAGGGTCTTCGTGCTGCCGAGGGGGCTCTTGTCCGTCGTCACGATTTCGAAGACGGCTTCCTTGCTGTCCTTCGTGATCTCGACCTCCTTGGCCGTCACGGTGTCGGGCAGGCCGGTGAGCCTGGCGATCGCTGTGCCCTCGAAGGGCACCTTTTGATCGAGCACGCAGGTGAGCTTGGCGGTCGCGCCGCGCTCGACCTTGGTGAGGTCGATTTTTCCGAAAAGAAACGCCGGCGCGACCTCGAGCTCCGCGAGCTGCGACGAGGCGTAGGCCACGCCGCCCTTGACGGGCGCGCTCGCGACGGCGGCAAAGCGCGACGTGCGCGTGTCGGCCTTGGCGGTGGCGTTGAGCTTGTAGGCGATCGCGGAGGAGCCCTTCGGGATCACGAGCTCGGGCTGCGCGCTCACGCCGTTGGGCAGGGCGATCAGCTTGAGGGTGATGGGTTCGTCGAAGCCCTCGGCGCGCTCGGCGGTGACTCGCAGCGCCATCTCGCCGCCCTGCACCAGCGGCACGCCCGGCTGGGTGATGCTGACCTTGAAGGGCAGCTCCTCGACCACCGCGGCCGCCATGCGATCGACTTCGGATCGGACATAGACGGTGTCGTTTTGGATGCGCACCCACTCGACGCCGTGGCGGTAGCGTTGTTCCAGGGGCGGTTCCTTCTCGTCGGCCGGCCGTGCCGTGGGCGTCACCAGGCGGCCGCCGAGCGGCGCGTCCGCCGCCGCCTCAAAGACGACGGCTGCCGCGGTGAGCCCGCCGGCCACGGTGCCGGCCGTCGCCGTCACGCCCGGAGGCAAATCGGGAAACGCGAGGCGGAGGTCGCCGTTGAAGCCGTCGCGGTTGAGGTTCATCAGCACGGCGAAGCGATTGCCGCGCGCGACCGCCGGCGACTTGCGCGTCTCGTAGTCGTAGCGCGCCGTGTCCGGGATGGAGAGCGTGAGCGCGGGCTTCACCTCGGCGACCTCGAGGCGGAAGACATAGAGCGGTCCGCCGCGGCTGAGCTGGTCCGCGATTTTCACGGCGTAGTCGCCGTCCTCGGGGATGCGCACGCGCACGGCGCTGTCGGGGTTGCCGGCGGCGTCGTCGTTTGAGCCGAGGCTGTTGCCCTTGGGGCCGAGCACGGTGAGCACGGAGTCGAGTGGCGAGCCGAGCCGGCGCGCGAAGATCTCGAAGTTGAGGTTCTGATCCTTCCTCGCCTTGAAGCGGACGAACGCCGCCTCGCCTTGGTTCACGAGCGCGCCGTCGAAGGCAAAGGGCGCCGGGGTGTCGAGCAGCGGGGCCTTGGCCTGCGCGCCGGCCGGGGCGACGCCGCGCACCGGGGGAAGATCGCTGACGCGGACCCAGTTGGGCGAGGGCGCGGTGCCGCCATGCTCGGCGACAATGCCGAAACGCGCACCGGCGCGTTCGGGCAATTTCACGGACTGCGCAAACTCGCCGGCGGGATCGCCGAGGAACTTCGCCTCGATGGTCTCGCCGGGCCGGCCACCGAGCGGCAGCACCGCGGCGGGGCGGGGAAAGGTGCCGAGGTGCAGCCGGTAGGGGTAGCTGGCGTTGGCGGCGTGGACGGCGTCGCGGAGCTGGAGCGTGTAGGTTCCGTCGGCCGGGGCCAGAATCGACACAAAGCCATCGTGCCCGAGCAGCGGCGTGTCGTCGGAGGTGGCGAGGGTCTTGCCCGCCGCGTCGCGCACAGTGATCACGGGGTCGAACATCGCGCGGCCAAGACGCGCGCCCTCGACTTCGGCGGAGAGGCGCTGGCCGGCCTTGGCGGTGACGACGTAGCAGTCGATGTCCTCGCCGGCGATGGTGCCTTGGACGGTCGAGTTGAGCGCGACAGCCTGTGCGGTGGCGGGCGTGTTGTTGGGCTCCTTTTCGTCCACGGTGGCGAACGGGCCGACGTAGAAAAGGCGGAGCGCCGAGATGCCCGTCGCCGTGCGCAGCCGCAGGGCGTGCTCGCCGAGGCGGCAATCAGGCGCGATGCGGACCAGGGCCTTCACCTGCGTCGGGGTGGCATCGGTGATTTTCTCAAGCGTGAGGCCGGCGTCGTAGAAAAAGATCTCCTGCGCATCCGCGAGCCGATCGCCGCGGAGCCGGAGCTCGACGGTGGTGCCGCGCTGGCCCCCGGCGGGAATGACGTTGTTCAGGGCGGGCGCGACGGCGAGGAGCGCGGGAGCGAAAGCGAGAGTGAGGAGCGCGGCAAGGGATCGCTGGGGATGCGGCGACCTCGTCGTGCTTTGCGAGCCGACCGCGGCGGGGGCGCCGCGGCTCCAGTGGCGGAACGAGCCCATGACCGTCACGCGAGCAGTTCCTTCACGACGTGCCCGTCCTTCACGATGTATTGCGGGCGGCCGCCCGGCGTCATGATCTGCTTCGCCGGGTCGATGCCGATCTGGTGGAAGATTGTGGCGGCGTAGTCCTCGACGCTGAGCGGGTCCGCGTCGGGTTCGCCGCCGGTGGGATCGGAGGCGCCGTGGACGTAGCCGCGCTTCAGGCCGCCGCCGGCGAGCGCGATGCTGAAGACCTTGGGCCAGTGGTCGCGGCCGGCGGTGCCGTTGATCTTGGGGGTGCGGCCGAACTCGGTGTTGACGACGACGAGCGTCGAGTCGAGCAGCCCGCGCTCGTCGAGATCGCGGATGAGCGCGGCGTAGGCCTTGTCGAAGTTGGGCATCTGCTGGCCGTTGGCCCGCTTGATATTGTCGTGGTGATCCCAGCCGCCGTAGGTGAGCGAGACGAAGCGCACGCCGGCCTCGACGAGGCGGCGGGCCAGCAGCATGCGCTGGCCGGCTTGGTTGCGGCCGTAGGCGTCGCGGGTCTTGGCGTCCTCGGCCTTGATGTCGAACGCGGCGCGGGCCTTTTCCGAGCTGAGCATCGCGTAGGCGCGCTGGTAGAAGGAGTCCATGCCGTCGAGCGCGTCGGATTTCTCGAGGGCGCTGAAGTGCGCGTCGACCACGGCGCGCATCTCGCGGCGCTCGGCGAAGCGCTTCTCGTCGATGCCGCCCGGCAGCGTGAGGTCGCGGACGGAGAAGTTGTCGTTGGCCGGGTCGCTGCCGAGCGCGAAGGCGCCGAATGCCGAGCCGAGGTAGCCGGTGCCGGCGTAGGGCGTGGTCTGGTTGGGGATGAGGATGTAGGGCGGGAGGTTGTTGCGCTCGCCGAGCTCGTGGGCGACGACGCTGCCCATGCTCGGGTATTGGATCGCCGGGCTGGGGCGGTAGCCGGTGAACATGGAGTGCGTGCCGCGCTCGTGGGCCGCCTCGCCGTGGGTCATCGAGCGCACGACCGTGATCTTGTCGGCGATCTTCGCGGTCTCCTTCAGGTTCTCGGAAAAATAAACGCCATCGAGCTTCGTTTTGATCGAGTCCATCGGGCCGCGATACTCGATGGGCGCGGTGGTCTTGGGGTCGAACGACTCCTGGTGCGACATGCCGCCGGGCAGGTAGATGTTGATGACGGACTTGGCCTTGCCGGCGGTGGGCCCGAGCTTGCCGGCGGCGGTGGCGGCGCGCGCCTCGTTGCGAAACAGATCGCTCATGGTCAGGCCGACGGTGCCGACCAAGCCTACATAAAGGAACTCGCGGCGGTTCGGGTGCCAAGGGGCGTGCGGCGGAGGCTGTTTCATAAAATATGGGGAGGTGGCCGAGCGCTTTGAGACGCTTGGGAGGGCTCGTGGTAGCAAACGATTTTTCGGCGGGGCGTCGAGCCTCCGGGGCCGAAAAGGGGCGCACTTTCGTGAGCTCCCTTGGGGCGGCTACCTAGGGCTTGGCCGGCCGGGGGCGGAAGCGGCCGGCTCAGGCAGCCGGAAGCCGTAGCGGTCGAAGACGACGCGCGCGGCGGGTGAGCGCAAAAAGGTGAGGTAGCGTGCCGCCGCGGGATTGGCCGCACCGCGGGTGGTGAGGACCGCGCCCTGCTCAAGCGGGGCGTGCAGGTGCGCGGGAATCTCCGCCCAGCGTCCGGTCCCGGGCGCCGGCGTGCCCAGCACGAGCGAGAGCGCGACCAGGCCCGCATCGGCGTGGCGTGTTTCCACGAACTGCGCGGCTTGGGCGATATTGTCCCCCAGGACGAGCTTCGGCTGGGCCTCAGCCCAGACGCCGAGTTTTTGGAGCGCCTCGCGGGCGGCGCGACCATAGGGCGCGTGGGCCGGATTGGCGAGGGCGAGGCGGCGAACGGAGGGGTCGCGCACAATGGCCGCCAAGTCGCCCGCAGGATCCAGATCAGTGCGCTGCGTCCAAAGCACGAGCCGGCCTACGCCGTAGAGGGTGAGGCTCGGCTCGTGGGCGGCGCCGGCGGCGATCAGCGCCCGGGGGTAGCTGAGGTCGGCCGAGAGAAACACATCGTAGGGCGCGCCGTTGGTGATTTGCGCAAAGAAGTTGCCCGACGAGCCGGTGGTGGCGCGCACGGCGACGCCCGGCTCGCCCTTGGCAAACTCGGCGTGCAGCGCCGGCAGGCAAAACACCAGGTCGCTGGCGGCGGCGATGGAAACGGCGGGGCCCTCGCCACCGGCCGCGGGCAGACGCCCGACGGCGAACAGGCCGGCCAGAATGAGTCCGGCCCGGGTCACGGCTTCGGCGCCAGCTGCACGATCTCGATCGACGAGACCATGCGGGCCCAGCGTGCGCCGCGTTTGTCGCCGGTGGCGATGAGCCGGAGCGGGGCGGCGGTTGCGGGGGGCGCGGCGCCCTCCTCGCGATCGCACAGCAGGATGGCGCGACTGCTGAAGTTGTCGTCGAATTCGGCGAGCGCGTAGAGGACGGCGTAGCCATCCTTGCAGCGGACCAAGACGCCTTGCGTAAGGGCGGGGCCGCGGAGCTTTTCGCCGAGGGGCGCATCGATCTGCCGGAGCAGGTCGGCCATTTTCACGCCGGAATAGGAGCGCTCCTTTTTCTCGTGAGGCTCGATCGCCCGCAGCTCGGCGTGCGGCAGCGCGGCGAACTCGCCGGCGGTCAGCGTGACGGTTTTCCCAGGCCCCCGGAGCGTCAGGGCGGGCTCGGCCGCGCGCAGCGCCGCGGCGATGAGGACGAGGGCCAGGATGATGAACCGGGGCGAGGCGGGCATGGCGGGAGGCAACGGCTCCGTTATCTTTTGTCAAAGATAACGAAACGGCTTCACGCCAGGAGGCGGGAAAGGGCCGCCCAGTCCGCCTGCGTGGCATCCCGGCAGGCCTGCTCCATCCGCGAGTAGCGCGCGAGCACTTCCTCGCCCAGCGGCGTGAGCGCCGCGCCGCCGCCGGTGCCGCCCCCGCGGGCCGCGGCGACGAGGGGAGCGCGGAAGAGCCCGTTCATGGCGGCGACGAGCTGCCACGCGCGGTTGTAGGACATGCCGAGCTCCGCGGCCGCCGTGCGGATGGAGCCGGTCGCGGCGATGTGCCGGAGCAGCTCGGCTTTGCCGGGACCGAACGCATCGGCCCCGGCGTGCGGGAAACGCAGGCGCGGCTGAAGGTCGGGCGCCGGGCGCGGCATGGGCGAGGCGAGGGCGCCTACTTTTTCGCCGCGGGCGCGGGCTGCACGTTTTCCAAGACCCAGTTTCGGCCTTGGCGCGACATGAGGCCCGTGATGGCGTCGCCGGCCTTGAACGCCTTCAACGTGGCGTCGTCGACCTTGAACATCATCGTCATCGCGCGCATCACGCCGGGAATCTCCTCGTGCTTCACCATGAAGGCCGACTGCTCGGCGACGACCGAGGTGATGACGCCGCGGAGCGGGTGGCGGGCGGGCGCCTCGGTCTTCCCGGCCGGCTTGGTGTCGGCGGCGGCCAGCGCAGCCGGCGCCAGCGCGAGGAGGAACAGCGTGGAAAACAGCGAAGGTCTCATCGCGTGGAGTGTGAAGGGCCGGCGAGCGCGGGGGCGATGCATAATTCCGGCTCCGCGTGAAGGCCCGGTGAGCTGAGCGGGTGATAGTCGAACGAGAGGCCGGCGGGCGGGCGGGCCAGCTCGGTCATGTCGAGCAGGAGCGTGCGCACGTGGCCCGGGGAGGCGGAGTGGGTGAACGAAACAACCACCCGGCCGTCGGGCCGCAGCGCGGCGCGAGGGAAGCCGCTCGAGCGGGCCTGGGTGGTGTCTGCCACCAAGCGCGCGCCGGACAGCTTGCCGTCAGGGAAGAGTCGGCGGGCGTAGATGCCGGCGGCGTTTTCGGCGGTGCCGACTTCCATCCAGAGAAAAAGCGCGGAGGAGTCCCCCAGCATCACCGTCTCGATCCGGCCCAGCGGGCGGCCGAGGTCGAGGCGGATGGGCGGAGTGAGGTTGCGCGCGGCGTCGGGGGAGTGACGGGCGAAGACCCGCGGCTCGCCGGAGGCGGCGGTGAACCATGCGACCGCGAGCGCGTCGCCGCGTGCGTCGGCGGCGGGGCCGTTGACAGGGCAGGCGGCGATTTTCCAGCCGTCGGCGCGCAGCGGCGCGGGCGCGGAGAACGTCCGCGTCGCGAGGTCGAACACGGCGTAGTGGTTGTCGCGCGTTTCGTCCGCCTGGTGGCCGCGGTAGGCGATGAAGACGCGGTCGCCGGGGAGGACGGCGGTCGTGTTCTGGCAGCAGGTGCACACGTCGGGATCGACGGTCCATTCCCCGAGGCTCCGGCCGTCGGGCGCGAGCAGGCGGGCGAGGAGCCTCATCGTCGGCGCGTAGGGCGCGCCGGGATCGCGGGCGGGTCGCGGGGCGTTGGGGTCGCGCTTCGGGCGCGGGGCGGCGTTGGGGTCGCGGACGCGGGCGCTTTCGAGCCAGACGGCGAGGGTGCGGCCCTGGCTGAGCGGGGCGAGCGCGACGAACTCGTGGCCGAGGCGCGCGGGGGCGCGCCACGTGGCGCCGCCGTCGGTGGAGCGCGAGAACCAGCCTTCGTAGCCATGCGCATCGGCGGAGGAGTCGTGTTTCTGAAACCACTGGGCGGTGAGCGCGCCGTCGGTGCCGACACAGAGCGACGCGAAGTCGGCCCAGTTTTCCATCAGCAGAGGCGAGCTGATGATGGTGCGTGGGGCGGACCACGCGGTGGCGCCGGGGGCGAAGGTGGAGAGGAAGAGCGCGCGTTCGCCTGCGGCGGGAGCTGGCGCGGAGTAGGTGAGGTGGAGCGTGCCGTCGGGTGCGGTGGCGAGATTGGAGCACTGCGAGTCGGCGGGCGCGGGTGAGGGAAGTTCGCGGGTGAATGGCGCGGCGACGACGAGGGGCGCAAGGCACGCGAGCGCGGCGGCGGGGAAAATTTTCATGGGCGAAGGATTTTTGGGCGACGGAGGCACAGGGTGGCAAACCCGCGGGAAGCTAACCGGCTTTTTCTTCGTGTCTCCGAGGTGAATGGGATTTTCTAGAAGGCTGTGCGCACGCTCAGCTCGGCGCTGCGCGGGTCGGCGAGGCGGCGCATCGTGGTGCCGGCGACGGGCTCATACTCCTCGTCGAGCAGGTTGCGGCCACGGAGCGTGAAGTGCCACTTCCGCCACGTGTAGGTCGCGCTGGCGTCGAGCGTGACGTAGCCCTCGGCGACGACGGAGTTGTTGTTGTTGCCGAAGCGATCGCTAACGTAGCGCGGGCCGCCGCTGAGGGCGAAGCCGTGCGCGAAGCGCTTGGCGACGAAAAGATTCGCGACCCACTTTGGCACGTTGCCGGGCCGCTTGCCGGCGCGGGAGATGACGCCGGTGCCGAGGTTCTCGTTGAAGTCGGCGAACGTCGAATCGGTGAACGCGCCGTTGACCTCGACGCGCCAGCCGTCGCCGGGCGACACGGCCAGCGCGAGCTCGGCGCCCTTGGATTTTTGCGCGCCGATCTGCTGGCTCACGCGAACGCCGGTCGCCGGATCGAGCGTGGTGGTGAGCAGGTCCTTTTTCAGGAGGTCGAAGACCGCGAGCGTGGCGTCGAGCTGGCCGCCCAGGAAGGTGCCCTTGACGCCGGCCTCATACTGCCGGCCCTTTTGCAGGGAGAAATCGTTGCTCGTCGCGGTGAAGGAGACGAGCTGGGTGACGGGTTCCGCCGCGCGGCTGAACGAGGCGTAGGCGTTGATCTCCTTGGTGAGGATCCACACGCCGCCGACGCGGCCGGTGGTCGTGCGGTAGCCCTTCGTGTAGGTGGAAAAGGGCGTGGGCGTCGCGGTGGTGGTGTTGGCGAGCGTGTCGCGCTGGAGCGAGATGTGGTCGAAGCGCACGCCGGCGACGGCGCGGAAGTGGGGCGTGAGGTCGAGGACCTCCTGGGCGTGGAAAGCGTGCGTCGCGACGAGGATGCGCGAGGTTTTCTGGAAACGCGACGCGGGGCCGAAGCCGACGTTCGGATTGAGGAGGGTGACCGCGGGGATCGCGGTGGCCTGGTTGCCCGCGGCGCCGCCCCGGATCTGGTCGTTGTGCTCGAAGACGGCGCCGACGAGCAGGCGGTTGGCGTGGCCGGCGATGGGCTGCTTGACCGTCACGTCGAGGCGGTCGCCGACGAGCACGTCGTCGCGGTAGATGAGCGTGAGAGCGCCGCGCGCGACGTTGCGCGCGACGGGGTTCCACGTGCTGCTCTCGGTGTTCTTCCACTTGAGGAGCTGGGTCGCGACGTAGGCCTCGTTGCGCAGCTCGAGGTCCGGCGCGAGGCGAAGATCGGCGCGCACGCGGTTGAACACGTTCTCGGTCGTGGCGTAGTTATCGAGGAAGTTGTAGTTGGTGCGGCGCGCCGCGGGCTCGACGCGGGGGTTGACCATGCGGTCCGTGGTGGCGTTGAACGCCCGCACCTCGACCGGCGAGTTGGCGACCGTGGTGTTGACGACGCCGTCGTAGATCGTGGGGCTGCCGTAGTAGCTCTCGTTGAAGTCGTCGAGGAACGTGCCGAACCACGTGAGCGTCAGCGTCTCCGTCGCGCGCCAGCCGAGCGAGAGGGCGAGGGCGTCGTAGCGCTGCGAGTTCCGGTCCTGGTAGCCCTCGGTGACATTGTGCGAGTAGTCGGCGCGGTAGTTGACGCCCGTCCGGCCGAGCGGTCCGCCGAGGCCGAGCCCGACGCGGTAGCCGCCCCAGCCGCCGTAGCTGGCCAGCGCGTCGCCGCGGAAGGAGGGCGAGGGGGATTTGGAGATGTAGTTCACCGCGCCGCCAATCGCGCCCTCGCCGAACATGAGGCCGTCGGGGCCCTTGAGGATCTCGACCCGATCGAGGAGAAACGAGTCCACGGTGCGCGAGCTCTGCGACGCGGTGTTCTGGCGGATGCCGTCGCGCAGGACGGTGACGTTGTTGCCGCCAAAGCCGCGCGTGGAGTAGGTCGGGATCGAGCCGAAGTTGGTGCCGCCGGTCATGCCCACCGCCGCCTCGACCGCCTCGACGGCGGTGCGCAGGCCCCGGAGCTGCATCATTTCCTGGGTGATGATGGAGACGCTCGCGGGCAGCTCGCGGCTCGTGAGCCCGAGGCGCGAGCCGGAGGTGGCGACGGCGTCGAGCGGGAGGGAGAAGTTGGCCTCCTTTTCGGCGATGACGGCGAACCGATCGAGCGTGACGGGATCGTCCTTCGCGGGCGGCGTGGTCTGGGCGCCGAGGCCCGCGGCGAGCGCCGCGAAGGGGATGAAGCGAAGGGCAGGAGAGACGGAAGGACGGGAAAAAATCATGGGTCAGGCGTGCGAGGGAGATGCCCCGGGCGCGCGCACGCAGGCGCGGCCGGGAATCCGCCGTCGGGCGGCGGAGGCGGGAAAAGCCGCGCGCGCGAAGATCAGCGCGCTGCGGACACGGCGGTGCGGTGGCGCGCTAGGCGCGCGGCGGGGGCACGGGCACGGGCTCGGTGCGCGCGGGCGCCGCGCCCGTGCGCACCGGCGGCCATTCGGCGGGGGGCGAGAGCAGGACGAGCGCCGCGGGCGTGTGCAGCGCGAGCTGGATTTTTTCCGAGGCGCGCTCGACGCCGGCCGGGAGCTGCTGCCGGGCCGTTTCCTTGGCCGCGGCGATGCCGAGGCACATGTCGCACGGCCGGTTCGGATCAAAGGTGGTGCGCAGCGCCTCGCCGATCGGCATCACGCGCGCATAGGAGGCGAACATCTTCGCCCAGGCGAACACCTGCACGCCGTCGAGCAGCGCGCCGTTGGCGCAGAGCCAGGCGAACAGCAGCGAGAAGGTGGCGAGTTTTTTCCGCACGCGGCGGTGACAAGTGCGCAACCGTCCTTGCGGTGCAAGCGGGGAGTTGCGCCCGGCCGACGGCAGCAGGCGGCCTTCACGTGAAAATAAAGTTGAAACACCACCCCGCATGCGGCGTCGAAGGCGGCGATGATTTCCGGCAACTTCTCATCCGTGGGGCGGCCCGTGGCGGCGATGGCGTGGCTTTTCCTGGCGGCAATGGCGGCCCTCGGCCCGAGCGCCGCGCTGTCCGCCGCGGAGCCCGCCGCCGCCGGGCGCGACACGCTCGTGTTCAACGACGGCGACCGCGTGCAAGGCACGCTGGTCTCCGACGCCGGCGGGATCCTCGTTTTTCGCTCGGGGCGCTTCGGCGAGCTGCGCGTGCCCGCGGCCGACGCCACCCTCGTCAAGGCCCCCCAGCCGGCCGCGGCCGCACCGGCCGCCGCGGCGGTCGCGGCGGCGAAGGAAAAGCCCAGGGAGCATCACGACGAGGACGACCACGTCTCCATCTGGGAGCGATTTTCCCCGGCGGCGCTCACGGCGCGGGTGCGCGGCTACTTCGGGCCGTGGCACGGGCGCTTTGCCTTCGGCACCGAGGTGGTGACCGACAACGCCGATCGCGCCAACACCTCGCTCGAGGCGCAGCTGAAGCGCAAGTGGACCACCGACGAAGTGCAGATCAGCGGCCGGTTCGACTACAGCGAGACCAACAGCGTCACGACGACCGACCTTATCAAGCTGGCGGGCCAGTGGCGCCATGATTTCGACGCGCGGCTCTTCGCCCACTACCGGCCCACCTCCGAGTGGAATCGCGCGAGCACGCTCCGCGGCGTGCCGAACGACTACCTGCTGCTCCAGCAGGAACTGGGCGCCGGCTACCAGTTGTTCGCGCAGCCCAGCCGCAAGGTCCGCGCCGGCGTCTCGGAGAACCGCTTCGACACCTGGAACAGCTCGGCCTTCGCCCCGGCGCACACGTCGCGCGGCCTGGTCTCCGCCTTTGAGGAGACCGAATTTGCGCTGCCGTGGCGCATCACGGTCGCGCAGCGCGGCGTCTGGTATCCCGTCGCCGACCAGCCCGACGGCTGGGAAAACCGCATCGACCTCAACAAGAAGCTGACGGAGACGCTCAGCACCTCGCTCCGCCATGAAATCCGCCGCAACAATCCCGACGGCAGCGCGCAGGACTACACGCGGCTAAAGCTGCTCTTCGGGCTGGATTTTTGAACGGGGCACTGTCGCGACCAAGCTGGTCGCACGCTTCTCGAAACCGCAGGGAGCGCGACAAGCGCGCGGTCGCCAAAGCAGGCGCAACCGTCGAGCCGCCTCACGCTTCTCGAAACCGCAGGGAGCGCGACGCCTCGCGCGCGAAAAGGAACTCGAAGCCGCGAACCGCCTCACGCTTCTCGAAACCGCAGGGAGCGCGACGGTGGTAAAACAGCGGTGTCGCTTTTTCGACAAACCGCCTCACGCTTCTCGAAACCGCAGGGAGCGCGACGGTAGCGCAAATCCATTCTGCGCCGCAATAACCGCCGCCTCACGCTTCTCGAAACCGCAGGGAGCGCGACGCGGCGGCGGTGTCGTTAACATCAACAACACGATGACCCGCCTCACGCTTCTCGAAACCGCAGGGAGCGCGACTTGGCGATGAGTTCGGCGGAGAAGGCCATGCTAGCCGCCTCACGCTTCTCGAAACCGCAGGGAGCGCGACGAGGGTGGCGATCCGCTCGAGGATGCGGGCGACTTCCGCCTCACGCTTCTCGAAACCGCAGGGAGCGCGACCCTTGATGTCAGTGAACTCACCGGCGCTGCCATCCCGCCTCACGCTTCTCGAAACCGCAGGGAGCGCGACCCCTACACGGTGATGCAACAGGAGGTCGTGGGCGGCCGCCTCACGCTTCTCGAAACCGCAGGGAGCGCGACATGGTGCGTCCGGCAATACCGCGAACGCTCACACTTGCCGCCTCACGCTTCTCGAAACCGCAGGGAGCGCGACTTAGCGTGTTGTGCATAGGGCCTCCGGATTGGTCTCGGCCGCCTCACGCTTCTCGAAACCGCAGGGAGCGCGACTGAGCCAACTCCAGCTCATCCTTTGCCGGGGATTGCCGCCTCACGCTTCTCGAAACCGCAGGGAGCGCGACGGCGAACAGCTCGGGGATCGCCAGCAGCACAACCCGCCTCACGCTTCTCGAAACCGCAGGGAGCGCGACGCCGAACGGCCGCGCACGGTGTCCGGGCGGCCGGCCGCCTCACGCTTCTCGAAACCGCAGGGAGCGCGACGCGTGAAGCGGAGGATCTGCTCGATGAGCAGGCCCGCCTCACGCTTCTCGAAACCGCAGGGAGCGCGACACATCCCTGTTTGGGGCAGAGATTGGACTGATTGGCCGCCTCACGCTTCTCGAAACCGCAGGGAGCGCGACAGCGGCGGATTTTTCCTCCGCATCGTCGTCTTCGAACCGCCTCACGCTTCTCGAAACCGCAGGGAGCGCGACCTCCGCGCCCTGCGGCGACATGGAGATGGAGCGGGAGCCGCCTCACGCTTCTCGAAACCGCAGGGAGCGCGACAAGCGTGATGCGGAGCATCCCGTTGGGCGCTTGCTTGCCGCCTCACGCTTCTCGAAACCGCAGGGAGCGCGACCGCGTGTGGGTGGATGAGCGCGAATTGAGCCTGGAACCGCCTCACGCTTCTCGAAACCGCAGGGAGCGCGACACGCGAAGTTTATCTGCGTTGTGCGGGTCAATTACACCGCCTCACGCTTCTCGAAACCGCAGGGAGCGCGACTGTTCCGTTCGCTCGAAAATGATGACGCCTACTGCCGCCTCACGCTTCTCGAAACCGCAGGGAGCGCGACTGGCACGCCATCGAGGACGGGGCGAAAGGCAAAGCCGCCTCACGCTTCTCGAAACCGCAGGGAGCGCGACCGGGAACTCTGCCGGAACCAACTTGAAATTTGAAACCGCCTCACGCTTCTCGAAACCGCAGGGAGCGCGACAAGCCTTTTTCTCAACTTTCTTCAATCCAATACGCCGCCTCACGCTTCTCGAAACCGCAGGGAGCGCGACACGAAAGGAAAGCCATGACTGCAACTAAGGAAGTCCGCCTCACGCTTCTCGAAACCGCAGGGAGCGCGACGAGCCAACGGAGACAGGAAAGAGCAGAAGTTGACCCCGCCTCACGCTTCTCGAAACCGCAGGGAGCGCGACTAGCCGTAACCTAACCTTTAGAATCAAAGAACAGCCGCCTCACGCTTCTCGAAACCGCAGGGAGCGCGACGGCGGGAAGATTCATCGTGCCGAAGGACCACGCAACCGCCTCACGCTTCTCGAAACCGCAGGGAGCGCGACGCAAAGAACGAAATCGAATGAGAACGAGAGAGCAGCCGCCTCACGCTTCTCGAAACCGCAGGGAGCGCGACGGCGCCTGTGAATAACCCGCGCTTTTGCCTCGTGGGCGCGCGTGAAGATCGAGCGAGCTTGGATGGCGCGCAGCTTGGGGCGCGCCGCCCAAGCTCGCTTGCGACGTTTTACCTCTGAAATTGACCCTTGCGAGCGCTCCGGGGGGAGCGGTCCGGCGTTGTCGCACTCGCGGTTTCAAAGAGCGTGGTTCACAAATGGCGGAAGCGAACTGGTCGGTGGCGGAGGCTTGCGCTTTGTTCGCCGTCAATGAGCCAACGCATCCTCACGGGCGCGTCAATCCTTCGCCCGTTGCACGGGGTGGTGGCGGGCAGCGACCCTACACAATCGTCACCCGCGAGCGCACCGTGTAGGGCAGGCCGATCGCATCGATGATCAGCGTCGCATCCGCGGCCTCCGGCCCGAGCGACACGAAGAGCACCTGATCGTGATCGCCGTTGATGATTTCCGCGAGCGCGGCGCGGGCCTGAGCGAGCCGCAGATCGTCGAGCGGGCATTCGAAGACCGAGTATTGCAGCCGCGTGCCGTAGCTTTCTAGGGTCTTGGCCACGCGCCGCAGTCGCTTCGCGTTGGCGATGTCGTAGCTCACGAGGTAGCGGACGCGTTTCGCTGCCATAATCAGCGGGTGGTGAAGCCGTGATAAACCGGCGCGTCTCCCCGGACGACGCGCCAGAGCTGCCGAGCCTGCACCTCCAACATGCGCCGGTAACTCATCTTGTAGCCAAACTCCGGGTGGCTCACTTCCGTGTCCAACCGGCGGAACCATGCTTCCCAAAAGCGCCGCCGGCCTTGTTCGTTAAGAAATGTCCCGCTTGCCGCGCGGATAAAATCGCCCGGATCGATCTCGCCGCGATTCACGAGCGAGATCGCCACCGAGTCCGCGACGAGGGGGCGAAACTCCTCCATGAGATCGAGCGCTAGCGCGGGTCGGCCATAGCGTGGTTGGTGGAGGAATCCGAGGAATGGATCAAGGCCGACGGCGTGGCACACGCCCGCGAGTTCCTTGGCGAGGATCGAGTAGCCGAGCGAGAGCAGGGCGTTGACGGGATCGCGCGGTGGGCGGCGGTTGCGTCCGGCAAAGTCGAATTTCCACGCCACGCCCTTGAGCATCGAGGCAAACTGCTCGAAATACAAATTTGCCGCCGCGCCCTCGACGCCGAGGAGTTCGCCGAGGTCGCGCGTGTCTGCGGTGGCGTCGCGCGCGTCGGCGAGCAGGCGCAGCACGCGGTCGGACACATCGCCGTTGCGCATGAGCATCGTGCGCTGGTTGGAGATTTTCGCGCGGATGGACTCGCGCGAGAGCTTGAGCCGGAAAAACGGCTCGGCAAACAACCGCACTTGCCCGAGCCGCGCATCGACGCCGCTCGCCGGCAGCCCGCGCAGCAATCCAAGGAAACGCCCTGAGCCGGCGAAATACGCCACATCGACGCCGTTTTCCAAACACGACTCCGCCGCCTGCGCGGTGAGTTGCACCGCGCCGTAGAGGTAGATGCCGCGCACTTGATGGAGCGGGAGCTTGCGCACGACCTCGCCCTGCACCGTCACGACAAATTCCCCGCCACGTTGCCCGACTTGCGAGCCCGCTTTCTGCACCACGAGAAGTTCGCCGTCATCACGCGGCGGGCGCGGCGGCGGCATCGGATCGTGATCGGCGGGCGGATCGCCGGTGAATTCCGGAGGTAGTTCCTCGGCCGGAAACGCGAGTCGCAATTGAGCATCGCCGCTCGCCGCTTGGTCGCGTGCCTGTGCCCACCATGCCGACTCACGCGGCAGGCACACGGGGTAGGCGGAGCAGAAATCGCAGCGCCGGTCATTGACGAGTGGCGGCGGCAATTTCCCCGCCGCCGCAATCGCACGCGCTTGATCGAGCGACGACTTGGTTTTGGCGAACAATTCATCCGTTAGCGCCACGGCGACGCGTCGCTTGTCCTCTGCGTAGTAAATCGCAGCGCTCTCGACCGGCGTGCCGTGCTCGCGCAACAGCAAAGCATAGGCGGCAACCTGCACGGAATCGGCCTCGTTGACGTGACGATTGCCTTCGGCGTCACGCTTCGCCGCGCCTTTTTTGTAGTCGACGATGCACGTGCCGTCCGGACCGCCTTCGACAATATCCATCACGCCAACAAGCCCGAGTGCCGCGCTTTCGAGGCGAAGAGAGCGAAGCTTCGCGCCTTCCGGCAACCCTTCGCGCAACGCGCTGCCGCGCTCATCATCGAGCCGCGACGGTTCGTTCGCTTGCCGATGCAGCGCGGTGCCGGTGGCAGTGTCGGCGTTCTCCTCGAAAATGTTCTCGACCCACTGGAGATAGAACTGCCGTGGACAATACATGAAGTTTTGCAGCCGACGCACCGGCATCGGCGGCTGAGCCTCAAGTGAACCCTGGGTGTTGAGGCCGGAATCGGGCATGGCGCTACATAGGAATTTCGTCTCCGGCGGACTCCAATTTCTCGACGCGGGCACGGTTGATTTCCTCGCAACGCTGCCAGTCACACTGACGGATGGTGCCCCACAAGCCGCGGCCACTGGCTACGGCGAAGTTGGAGCCTTGGAGTGTTGCTTTGTCGAAAGCCGCGACGCTGCCGATGTCTGCAAAAAAATTCACACGCGCCTCGGCAAGCAGTTTCTCTCTCTCAGCATCTTCAGCGATGAAGATTTCCGGCGCGCCCTCCTTCCAGCGCGCTTTCTCCCGCGCGTTCTCAGCACGGACGACAAAGGTTTCGCCATCCCGCGCTGCGCGGAAACGGATGTGGATGTGGTCCGCCTCCGGTGCGGCGATGGCGCGGAGTCCGAGGTTAATCGCGGCATTGATGTCCGCCTGCATCGGGTTGCCACGCATGGGAACGAAGATGGGTCCGAGTTGCTGGGGTGCGAGCAGCGTGCGCCATTTCGGCCGGGCCGGGCGGTTCGCGAGCAAGTCGGCGTTGAGCTTGTTCAATTCGGCAAACAGCCGCCGCACCGCCTCGCTCTCGGCCTGTTCTTTCAGACCAAGTTTTGCCGCACGCTCCGGGTCGGCGAGGCGTTCGAGATGCTTCTTCCAGCGGAAATCCTCGCGATCATCGGGGTTCACCTCGACGGCCCGGAATCCGGCGACGCCTGTGAGCGAGCAGAACTTCGACGAGTAGGCGGCGGGCGTTTCCAGCACGCGCAAACCGTAGGGTTCGCAGAGCTGCTTGAGTTTTTTGAGGATCGCTCGATGGCACCACTTCATCAGCCGTGAGTTTTCGCTTCGGCTGCGGCCCTGCGTGGCGAGGTAGCGATCCAAGTTTTCCAGCACCAGAAAATCCACCGGCTCACGGCCGGGGATGCGCTCGTATTCACCGTGAATGTCGCGGGCGGCGCGCTCGACCTTGGCCGTCCCGTGTGGCTTTAACCGCACGCCGAGCGCCTGCGCGAGGATGAGGTGCGCGGTTTGGTTTACGCGTTGTTCCTTCAACGCTTCGATCCGGTCGAGGAGTTCGGGGCAGGGATCGGGCAGCTCGATGCCGCGCTTGCTGCGGCCGAGTTTCGCCGGGGCACCGGGGATTTGCCGGAGCGCGCGGTTGAGCGACTGGCACCGCTGGCGGAGCGATTCGAGCTGTTCGACGCGCTTGAGCGACAGTCCGCGTTGGCCGGCCAGCAGCTTCTTGCGGTCGTCCGTGCCGGGCCCGGTCTGGCGCAGGAAATGATTTTGCGGATCGGTCGGACGCTGCACCCATTCCCATCGGCGCCCGCGTAACGGCTGGATGCGGTCGGCGATGCGGACGAGCTGGGCTTTCAGGGTCTCGCGTTCCTGCGCGATCACGACGCAAAGCGTGTCCGTTATTCTCTCCCATTGCTGCGCGGCCACGAAGGACTTGAGTCCGAGCGGGTCGTCCTCCGCGTCGGAGATTTCCTCGGCGATGCGCAGGCGGCGCGCAGGCTTCGTCTCCTTGTGCGCGATGGCGCTCCAGCTTTGGAGGCGGGCCAGCCGCGATTGGGCGCGGCGGAGCGCGAAGAGCAGGCGGTCGTTCGTCTCGGGAAAGGAATGGCGGTCGCGAGTGAAGCCGAGAATATCATACGCTACCAATCCAAGCTGCGCACAGATGTCTCGGGCCTCGTTCCATTCGGCGTCGGTCGCCAGCCGACCGCGACTGCCAGAAAACTCCTCGTGCCACTCTCCCTCGCGGATGACGAGGGCGTCCTCACCCGGCAGTCTTAACATCCCGTTCGCGCGGACAGTGGCCCACCACGTTTTCCCCTCCGCGGTGCCCAGCCTGCGGCTTTGTGGTTTTGGCGCGGTGCCGACTGACACTTCCAGCAGCGCAAATGCCCCCGCGTCGCGCTGGCCGAGATCGACGGAGAGGACGCGGAACGGCTCGCCGCCTTTCCACCATGGAGCGGGTGGCGCAGTCGCGCGCGCCTTCTTCACGTCAATCCAAGTCCCCGGCCAACGCAGCCAGTAGGACTCCTTGTCCGCGCCGCCGAATTGCAGCGAATGCCAGCGCGCGGCTTTGCCGACTTGTGCAGCGATGCTCTCTCCGTCGAGCGTGAGCGGGAAGTTGAGCAGGATGCGCTTCTCGCCGTTGGCTCCGATCTCCGGCATGAGCGCGACCGCCGTGCAATCGGCGAACTTCGCCTGTTTGCCATCCTTGAGCAGGCCGGTCTTGAGGCCGAGCGCGGCCATCATCGCCTGCTGCCAGACGGCATCCGCTCCGCCTACGTTGTTGAGTTGATCACGGAGCAAGCGAGGGGCCGTGAACGCGATGCGCGCCCAAGCGCGCCGCCACTTGCCTCCGGACTCCACCGCAATTTCAGTTTCCAATGTCTGGCGGTCATGGCTCAGCCGGTTCTTTTTCTCCAAAGCCGTCACGTCGGAGAAATAGAACTGCCGCCGCGAGTGCTCCGGGTCGGCGGGGGTGAAGCGAATCGGGCCTTTCAGGCGTTCGATTTCCTCGATGAGCTCACGCTCATCCGTTAGCGCCTGCAACGGATCCTTGGCAAACTCCGCCTCGTCTGGCAGCCGTGCCGCCGTGCGCCAAGCGTCCAATTGAGCTGCCGTCGGCTCGCGCCAGACCAGCCAGTTGGCCTCGTCGAGCAGCGCCTCGAAGATGCGGACGCTGCCGACGGTGTTCGCGTTTTCTGCCTGGTAGTCGCGCAGCTTGCCCAGCAGCCGTTCGCGCGCCGCAGTTGAGAACGGCTCGCCCTCGGCGAGCGCGTCGTGCCATTTCTTCCGAATCTCACGGAACCCGCGGATGGTGCGCGGGTGCAACCCGTATTCCACGGAGACGCCCTCGCTCATCTCATATTCCTCGCGGAGATCGCTCTTGAGCAAGGCCTCCAACCGCGCGATCCGCGGATCGCCCGCGAGGACGGGCGGGCGGCTCTCGTCCTCGCCCGCGCCGCTGCCTTTCCATTTCTTTGTTTTGCCGCGCTGGTAGTCGTGCTGCGCCTGTTTGAGTTCGCGCGACTGTGCACGTTCATCGGCCTTGGCGTCCACTTGATGCAGCGCTTTCAACGCCTCGCAAAACGCGGAAAAATCGAACTGCACCCATGTCGGTTCACCTGCGGCGTCGCCACCCCAGCAGGGCAGGCTGGTAAAGGCGCGGAAGACATAGCCCCGTGTCCCGCGTGCCGCGCGGATCGGATCGCCGGTGCCAGCGCCCACGGCAATTGTCGCGGGTGGTTGTTCATCCGCCGCGGGCTTGCGCGTGGAGGTGCGCAGGAGGCCGAGCGTGAATTCCGAGCGCTCAACGTAGCGGAAGAGGAACATCGCAAAGAGCCGAAATTTCACCTCGTTCTTGGCGCTGGTTGGGGCGTAGCCGGGCAATTCGAAATCCGGCGCGAGTCTTCCGATGGCCACTTCCAGCCGGTTCCAGGCGGTTTCGTTCTCCGGCTGCCGCTCGCGCCACTCGGCCACCATACCGCGAAGTTTCTTGGAGGCTTCCGGTCCGCGAAACATGGGCTTCTTCTCATTCGGAAGTGCGATGGAGTGGACGCCGAACGCATCCAACGCGTTTGAGTCGGCGTGTGTCGTCTCCGCGTGCAGGACAAACGGGAAGCGCTCCGCCTCGTTCTTGCGCGCAAGGGTGGTCGTGTCCTCGCCGTAGCTGCCCCGATAATCGGGCGAGGCGAAGCGTGGCAGGAATTCCTTAGAGCTGTTCCGGCAGCCGCTGTCGCCGGTGCATTTATCGAGCAGCTGGGTAAGTCCGGCACTCAGTCGCTTTCTTCCCTCTTCGCTTAGTGCGCACTCGTTGCCCGCAAGCACCGCGGCGAAGCACTCCTCCGGCGTGGGCGTGGCGTTGCCAGGCGTGAGATACTTTGCCACCGAGTCGCGCAGCCCGCGCCGCATCACGCCGCGACGACGGAACGGACGCCAGACCATCAGCTCATCCTCGCTCGCGTCCGTGGCGGGTGCGTCGAGCTTTTCGCGGATGGGAAAGACGGTGTTGCCCCGCCCAGCGAGCGCGAGCAGGCAGACGACATAATAGTTCACCGCATCCTGAAATAGTGCGTGGTGCTCCCACAGGACAGACTCCCACGGCCAGTTCTCGGGCGAGACGGCGAGGCGGGTCTTTTCGTCAACGAGTTCCGCGCGCGAGACGCGGCCTTGATAGATGCGGTTCATGAAATGTTGAAGCGGATGCGGCGATCACGGCTTCCCGAGCCGCGTGTGGAAGCCCATCTCCTTGGCAGGCGGTTCCGGAGGCGGCAGCAGCAGCGGTTTGATTTTGGCGTAGAGGCCGCGCAACGCCGCATCGTGTGCGAGGAGTTCCTTTTCGATCTTCGTGAGGCGCAGCTCGAGCGTGGTGTTCGCCAGCAGCTCGCGGCGCAGGCGCACGAAGGCGCGGACGACGTAGGTGCTCATCGCCACGGCGCGCTCGCTGTTGAGGATCGTGGCGGCCATGATGGCGCCGTGCTCCGTGAAAGCCCAAGGGAGATGGCGGCGCCCACCGCGGCCCTTTGAGGTTCCAATCTGGAACCTCAAAGCGGCGAATTCCGCGGACGTAAGCTGAAAGGCAAAATCCACTGGAAACCGACGGGCGTTGCGCTTGATGGCTTTGTTGAAGGCCTTTGTCTCCACGCCGTAGAGCGCGGCGAGATCGCTGTCGAGCAGCACGGCCTCGTCGCGCACGCGGCGCAGGCGGAGCCCGGGTAGGGATGTTTCGGCGGAGCTCATGGGGCGTTCGGCTCGAGCGGACGTTTCCGGCGCGGATGCCAGCAGGCGCCCCACACGTGCGCAAGGCCGCGTTGCATCACTTGCCTCCGCCCGGCGCGTTGGCGCGCTCGAGGTGAATGGGCCCTCGCTCGCCTCCGGCGAACCGCTGCGGACTACACCTCGCTCATTTGCTCGCGGCCCCGGCGCCTCAGAAATTGATCCCCGCGCTCAGGCGGTAGGTGCGGCCGGTCTGCCAGACGGCGCCGTAGAATTTGTCGTCGTCGGCGAGGTTGGCGATGTTGAGCTGGAAGGTCGTGTTGTAGCGGCCGATCTTGCGGCGGTAGCCGGCGTTGAAGTCGCAGATGTAGTGCGCCGGCACGAGGCGCGCGTCGATCGTGATGGCGCCGGTGTTGGTCGCGACGGTGATGAGCTCCGCCTCGCGCTGGCCGAGATATTTCGCGGCGAACATCACCCACGTGCCCTTGAGCGCCTCCTGGTTGAACTCGTAGCGCACGAAGGCGGTGCCGGTGTATTTCGAGATGTCGGTCGACGGCTTGCCGAGGTAGCGGCTGGAGCTGCCGCCAGCCGCGACGAACGCACGCTGCGCGGCGAGCCGGAGCGGGTCGGGATTGGCGGGCTCGGCGAAGGGCGCGATTTCCTTGATCTGCACGTCGTTCATCGAGACGCCGACGTTGAAGCGCAGGTTCCGGAGCGGCACGTAGTCGACCTTGAGGTCGCCGCCCTTGGAATCGGTGGAGGTCTTCACAAATGCGCTGAAGCCGGAGCCGTTGGCGGTGCCGGTGGGCGAGACGAGCAGGTTCTGGATCGCGGCGCCGAAGCTCACCGGGCGATCCTTGTCGGTCATCGCGAAGGCGGCGAGGTTCACGAGCAGCTTGCCCTTGAAGAGATCGAAGCGGACGCCGCTCTCGATGTTGCGGACCGTGGCGCCGTCGAGCGGGTTGCCATTGCCGTCGTAGGCCGAGTAGGCGGGGCCCACGTCGATCGAGCTCATCGTGTTGGCGTAGAGCCGCACCCAGTCGACGGGCAGCCAGATGGCGGTGATGCTGGGCGAGCGGTTGTGCACGGGCTTGGGGCGGCGGACGCCGTTGAGCGTGGAGCCGGAGCCGGCGGGCGCGGGGCCGTTCCAAAGGTAGTTGCCGCTGGCGTCGTAGACGATGCCGCCGCGGTCGTTGCGGGTGTCGAAGAGGCCGATGATCGTTTGGAAGCGGTCCTTGAAGAAGCTGCTCTGGAGGTTGGCGTAGAGATTCCGGTCCCAGAAATACGAGGTGAGGTAGGCGGAGCGCGCGCCGATCGCCGTCTCGGGGCCCTGCGGATATTGCGCGATGGCGCCGTGGTCCCAGCGCTTCACCGAGGTGTAGTCGCGCGGGTCGCGAAAGCGGGTGAGGATGACGTCGTTGGGCAGAGCCTCCCAGCGCTGGGTGGCGGGGTCGTTCGGCGCGCCCGTGTTGCCATAGTAGTAGTTCACGCCGGCGGCATTCTGGCCGGAGGTGAGGGGGCCGTAGCTGATGCCCGTGATCATGCGATGCTGCACGGGGCCGGTCGTGAAGGCCGTGTAGACCTCGCTCTTCCACGTGGGGCGCACGGTGCGCGACGAGTTGTTGATGTTGTTGGGCCGGATATCGAGGACGGTGGGCTGGCCGGTGCCAAACGTGGGCCGGAGCAGCGCGAGGAAACGCGGGTCGGTGCGGATGCGCAGCGGGATGGAGGCGTCGTTGGCGTTGCGCAGGGCGATGTTCCAGGAGCGATCGCGGACGTTGATGTCCTCGGCGCTGTAGCCGCCCCACCACTGGAGGTTGTCCGAAAAGCGGTGGTCGAGGCGGAACGTGCGGACGTAGGTCCGCTCCTTGCGGAAGGTGTCGGGCCCGTCGAAGCGGAAGTCGCGCTGGCTCGGCATGGCGAGGACGCGGTTCGTGCCGGGGCGGCCGTCGATCAACGCGCCGTAGAACGAGCCGTCGGGCGCGCGGGTGTTGTCGGTGAGAAAGAAGTTGCGGATGTTGTCGCGGAAATTGTAGCGGGCCTCCCACGAGGCGAGGAACGAGGTCTTGGGGCCCAGCTTGATCGTCAGCGCCGGATTGAGGTGCAGGGTGTGCGTCTCGTAATACATCGCGTTGCTTTTCGAGTCGGAATACGCGAGCGGAAGGGCGAAGCCCACCGCGCCGCCGGGGGTGACGGGACCGGACCAGAGGAACTCGGCGCGCCGGAAATTGAATGAGCCGTAGCTGACGCCCAGGCGCGAGGTCGGCCGGGCGCCGGCGAGGACGCTGGAGACGTTGACGACGCCGCCGGTGCCGCCCTGGCCGTAGAGGGCGCCGCCGGGGCCCTTGATGATGTCGGCGCGGCTGATCGTGATCGGATCGATGGGGACGAAGCGGCGGAAGCCGTCCTTGTTCGTCGCCGCGGCGATGCCGCGGATGAGGAGGGTGTTGTTCTCGGGATTGTCCTTCGTGCCACCGGTGCCGCCGGCGGTGGTGTCGAGCTGGATGCCGCTGACGTATTCGAGCGCGTCGCGCAAATCGAGGGCGCCGATGTCGCGCATGAACGAGGTGGTGAGCACCTCGATGTTCATCGGGAGATCCTTGATCGGGGTGTTGTAGCGCGTGCCGGTCGTGGTGTTGGCGGCGCGATACTCGTCGTCGTTGGCCGCACTGACCTCAAACACGCTGAGCTTGATGGGCTCGTCCTTCGCGGCGGGCGGGGGGAGCGGCGGGGCCGCTTGCGCGAGCAGGCGGGGCGCAGCGAGGAGCGTGACCAAGGCAGCGGCCCGAAGGATGGGGAGAGGCGGAGTCATGGAGGCGGGGAGGGGAATGACGGGGTGGGTTTTCTCGGTTGCGATTGGCGCCGGCAACCGGTGTTTTGGTTTACGTCAAGCAGACCCCATGAGTGTGCGCTCCCTTGCCCGCGAGCTCGGCGTGTCCGCGACGGCGGTGTCGCTGGCGCTGAAGGACAGCCCGCGCGTGTCCGCGGCGCTGCGCGCGGCCGTGCGCCGCAAGGCCCGGGCCCGGGGCCACGTGCCCAACGCCCGGCTCTCCGAGCTCATGAGCGAGGTGCGGCACTCGGCGCGGCCGGCTTACCGTGCGACGCTCGGCCTGATCTCGCTTTTCCCCGAGGAGCAGCCCTGGCGCGAGCGGCCGGCGTGGTGGCACCTGGGCGCGTTTGCCGACGGGGCGCGGGCGAGCGCCGAGGCGCACGGCTATCGGCTGGAGAACTTCTGGCTCAAGGCCCCGGGCATGTCGCCGGCGCGGCTGCGCGCGATCCTCGAGGCGCGCGGGATCAGGGGGTTGCTTTGCCTCGGGAGCCTGGACCCCGAGGAGGCGTTTCCCGCGGCGCTGCGGAAGTTTGCCGTGGTCACCCAAGGCGCCAGCATCCCGGACCGGCTGCATCGCGTGGCGAGTCATTTCACGGCGGATGCGCGGCGGCTGTTCGACGAGCTGCTGGGGCGCGGCTACCGGCGCCCGGGGCTGGTCATCCTGGTGTCCGGCGATCGGCGCACCGACCACCTTTACTCGGCGGCATACCTGGGGCACGAGGAGCGGTGCTTCGCCCCGCCGGCGATTCCCGTCCTGCGATCCGAGGCCTGGGACGAGCGCGAATTCTCGGCCTGGTTTGCCGCCCATCGTCCCGACGCGCTGGTCCTGCATCAGGAAGGGGAGTATCTGGGCGCCATGATGTCTTGGCTGAGGCGCCGCGGGCTGCGCGCGCCGCGCGACTTCGGGCTCGCGCTGCTCGACAAGAATCCCGACCGCGTGCGCTACAGCGGCGTGTGCCAGGCCCCGAGGCGCATGGGTGCGGTCGCGCTTGAGCTGCTGCTCAGCCGGGTGCTGCTGCGCGACTTCGGTCCCACGGCCTGGCCCAAGGTTGAGCTGGTCGTCGGCGAATGGAACGAGGGCCGCACGCTGCGCGCGCGGCGGAAGGTGACGGCGCCGCGTCCGGCCCGAAAAAGGTGACGGCTTCGCGCCCCTGCTCTTGGTCCGCCGTCCGCCGGATGCGAGTCGGGCTACGGGGCCGGTTCCGGCCGCTCGGGCTGCCAGACTTTCTCCCTGAGGACATTCTCGTCCGGCGGGCAGCATTGCTCCTCAAGCTCCTTGAGGCTCTGCTCGAGTTTTTTCAATTCGGCGCGGCGGGCGGCGACGACGTCTGCGGGTCCGGCGGCGAGGCAAAGCTCGCGCCACACGGCGACGGCGTCCTTCTCGCCGTAGGTGGCGGCGACGAGCTCCGCGAGACGGAGGCCGCGCTTGAAGAGATTGTAGTGCACGGCCGCGACGATGCGCCGGGCGTGAAAGCGCGCGACGAGCGCCTGCGCCCGCAACACGTCGAGCTGGGCGTCGGGCGTTCCGGCGTCCGCGCGGCTCACGGCGGCGAGGATCGCGGCGGCGGTGCCGTCGAGCTCGGCGACGAGGGCGTCGATGGCGCGCTTGGCGGGCGGCGTGCCGGTGAGGATGCGGCGGGCGGCGTCGATGGTTGTCTCGTGGCGGGCGGGATCGGCGCCGGGGTTGTCCGCGTAGCGGGCGAGGGGATGGCCGAGGCTGGAGCGCAACGGGTCCGCCGCCGCGCCCGGCCCGGCGGCGGCGAGGACCGCGGCCAGGGCGGCGTCGCCACGCCGCGCGGCGGCGGCCATCGCCTCGCTGGCCGTCGCGGCGGACGCCAGCAACGGCACGATCACGGCGAGGTGGCGGAGCGCGGTCGCGAACATCGCGGCGACGCTGGGGGATTGCGCCGTCGGTGGCACGCCCGATTTCCGCTCCGTCGCCGCGTGGCGGTGCGGCGGCGTCACGCCTTGGGCGCACCCGGGATTTTTCGCGCGTGACGCTGATGCGGGGCGGGGGTTCGATGCGGCCGATGAAACCGCCCCGCCGCCTCCTTCTGCTGCTCGCTTTCGCCCTCGCGGCCGTCGCGCGCACGCCCGACCCTGGCGTGCTCGGTTTCGATCCGGCGCGGCTGGCGCGGCTCGATGCGGTCATCCAGGACAACGTCGACCGCGGCCTGATGGCGGGCGGCGTGATCTACATCGCGCGCGACGGGCAGCCGGCGCACGTGCGGGCCTTTGGCCGGCAGGATCGCGAGGCCGACGTGCCGATGGCGCCCGACGCCATCATGCGCATCGCCTCCATGAGCAAGGCCGTCACGAGCGTCGCCGTGATGATGCTCTACGAGGAGGGGAAGTTCATGCTGCACGATCCGATCGAGCGCTACATCCCGGCGTTTCGAGGCGCCGTGGTCGCGGTGCCGCCGCCGAAGGATGCGCCCGCGGGGACGAAGTTCGTCACCGAGAAAGCGCGCCGCCCGATTCAGATTCGCGACCTGCTCACGCATACGGCCGGGCTTACCTATGGCTCGGGCCTCGCCGCCGATCTCTACAGGGAGGCCAAGCTGACCGACTGGTATTTCGCCGACAAGGACGAGACCCTCGCCGCGGTGATCGACCGGCTCGCCAAGCTCCCGCTGCACGCGCACCCGGGCGAGGCCTTCCAGTATGGCTATTCCACGGACGTGCTGGGCCGCCTCGTCGAGGTGGCTTCGGGCCTGCCGCTCGACCGGTTTTTTGCGGAGCGGATTTTCGGGCCGCTGAAAATGGCCGACTCGTGCTTCTTCCTGCCTCCGGAAAAGGAGGCGCGCCTCGCCAAGGTCTACGGGTTCCAGGGCGGCAAGCTCATCCTCGGCGACCAGGGCCACTACGTGCGCGGCCCGCGGAGATGTTTCTCCGGCGGCGCGGGCCTGCTTTCCACGGCCGGCGACTACGCGCGTTTCCTCCAGATGCTGCTCAACGGCGGCGAGCTCGACGGCGTGCGCCTGCTCGGCCGCAAGACCGTCGAGCTGATGCACGCCGATCACGTCGGGGAGAAATATCGCGGGGAGACCCGCGGCTACGGCCTCGGCTTCTGGGTGCACACGGACCTCGGCGCGTTTGGCGAGCTCGGCAGCGAGGGCGCCTACGGCTGGGGCAGCGCCTACTTCCCGCAATACCTCGTCGATCCCAAGGAGCGCATCGTGGCGCTCTTCATGACCCAGCACCGCCCCTCGGGCGGCAACGATCTCAACCAGAAGTTCAAGGTGCTGATGTATCAGGCGCTGAAGTGAGTGACCCTGATGGTTTGGATGGAGACGCGGCACCCATGCCGCGTTTCTCAAGCACCGCGGCGAGGGCGCCGCGGCTCCGGCAAAACGCGGTTGCTTTCAGGGCTGAATGCGCATCCCACGTGCGGCCGCCGGCGTAGAAGTGGGTGATGAATTCCACGCCCCGCCACGTGCTCATCACCGGCGCGACCGGCTACCTCGGCCGCGCGCTCGTGCCCGCGCTGCTCGCGCGCGGGCATCGGGTGCGGGCGCTCGCGCGGCCGGGCTCGGGGAAAAAACTGCCGGCCGGCGTCGAGAATTTTTTCGGCAATCCCTTGGTGACGGGCGACGTCGCGGCGGCGTTGGGCGAGGCTGACACGGTGGTGCACCTCGTCGGCGTGCCCAAGCCGAGCCCGGCCAAGGCCCGGCAATTCCGTGAAATCGACCTCGTGTCGATTCAGGCCATGGTCGCGGCCATCGCGGGGTGTCCGCCGGAGGCGCGGCCGCATCTGGTCTACCTGAGCGTGGCGCAGCCGGCGCCGGTGATGCGCGCCTATCTCGCGGTGCGGGCGGAGGGCGAGGCGCTCATCCGCACACGCGGACTCGCGGCGACATTTCTGCGCCCGTGGTATGTGCTCGGCCCCGGGCATCGCTGGCCGATCGTGCTGCTGCCAATCTATGCGATTCTGCGTCGCATCCCGGCGACGCGGGCCGCGGCGGAGCGGCTGGGCTTTGTGACGCTCGCGCAGATGACCGCGGCGCTCGTCCGCGCGGTGGAAGAGCCACCGTCGGGTGTGCGCATCGTCGATGTGCCTGCGATCTGCGCCGCGCCCGCGGCCTGACGCACCGCGCAGTTCGCGCTTCCCTGCGGGCGGAGTTTGGGGCACACGATTTCCCCCCATGAAGCTTTCCCCCGCGCTCCTCGCCCTTGCCCTGCTCGTTTCCCCGGCGGCCTTTGCCGCCGACGCCAAGCCGAAGCTCCAGCCGCTCTTCAACGGCAAGGATCTCACCGGCTTCAAGGACGCCACAGACAACAAATACTGGCGCATCGAAAAAGGCGTGCTCATCGGCGAGAACGACGCCGCGATGAAGGGCAACATGCTCTGGACCGAGAAGGAATACCGCGACTTCGTGATCGAGTTCGACGTGCGCTGGAAGGGCGAGACGCCGCGCGGCGTCGACACCGGCGTCGAGATGCGCAAGCCGAACCTCCAGCTCCAGCTCGGCGTCTCCGGCAGCCTGAAGGTCGACATGTCCGGCTCGTTCTACGTCGGCAAGCCGGGCTATCCCGAGGCGGGCCAGGCCAAGGAGGCGAAGAAGCTGATGAAGCCCGAGGGCGAGTGGAACACCTTCCGCATCCAGGCCAAGGGCGACACGTTCACCTGCTGGATCAACGGCACCAAGGCGTCGGAATACACCGACGCGAAATTTTCCGGCGCCGCCCCGCTCGGCCTGCAAATCCACCCCGGCGTGAAGATGAAGTGCGAGTATCGCAAGATCCGGATCGCCGAGTTGCAGCCGTGAGCCGCGCGGCCGCAGCCGCCGCCCGTTGAGACGTCAACCCCGTCCCGGCTTCACCTCGCCGGCGGCCAGCCTGCGGCTGCTGGCCCTGCCGGGTGTGAAAGCCTGCAGTCGGCCGGCACGGAGGCCGCCGCTACGCCGGGCCGCGTCCTTCTTTGACCAGGCGTTCGTCGGCCGCGCGGCGAGGGATTCACGCGGACGCCGACGCGGGGTGTTCGCGGCCGTGGTTTGTTCGCGGCGCTCGGAATGACGGCAATCCTGAGGACGTGTCCTAGGGGGCCGTCCGCTCCCGCTGCGCGGCGCGGTGGAGCTGCCAGGAGTTCCAGAGGTTGTGCCACACGACGTAGAACGTCGGCCCGAGCGCGACCACCGGGCTCGCATAGGCGAGCGCGAGGTAGATGGTGAACGTGGTGTTTTTCTGCCCGAGCGCCTGGCTCGCCTCGCGCGGAAAAGTCCGCCCGCCGATCACGCGGCCGAGCGCGAAGCTCGCGACGCACGAGAGCAGCGACACGCCGGCAATCTCGGCGAGGACGAGGCGCGGGATGTCCGCGTTGGCGCGGATGAAGGCGGAGGCGTTGGCCGCGATGAAGAACATCGAGACGACCCACAGGCCGAAGGAGACGTTGCGCAGGCGCGACGGCCAGTGCCCCGCCGCGGGGTGCGCCGCGCGCACCAGCCAGGCCGCCGCCATCGGCGTGAAGACCACGACCGCGACGCTCCCGAGCACCTGGCCAAACGCCTCCGGCGTCGCGCGCCCGAGGACCACCGGCAGCAGGAACGGCAGCGCCGCCGCGATCGCGAGGTTGGTGAGGAGGAATGCCCCGACGACAAACTCCACGCGCCCCTTCAGGAACCCGATGATCACCGGCGCCGCGATGGCGGTGGGCGTGATGCCGCAGAAAAACCCCGCGAGGGCCACCTCGCGCCCGCCGATGGCCCAGCCGGCGCCCCACGCGGCGAAGCCGAGCGCGATGTTCGCCGCCAACAGGGCGAGGTGCATCCCGCTGAGCGCGGCGCGGGTAAGCCGTGTCTGCAGGAACACCAGGAACAGCATCGCCATCACCAGCCACCGGATCACCCACGCGAGCGCATGCGCCTGCGGCACGAGCGCACCGAGGACGAGCGCGGAGAGGATGGCGGCGGTGCGGGAGAGGCCAAACACGGGAGGAGATGGGCCCACGGAAACGGCGCGCCGCGCGGGAGGCAATGGCGGCGTGGCGTCCGCCCCCGCCGGGCCCGCGGGCTTGCGCCGGTCGCCGCCGTCGGGTCATCCTGCGGCGCTTTCCGAACCCGCCGCCCCGTGAGACTCGCCTGCTTCGCCTTCCTGCTGTTCGCCGGGACAACGTTCGCCGCGGAGCCGGTCAGGCTCGCGCCCTCGTTGCAGAAATTCCGCACGCTCTTCGCACCTGACGATCCGCGTGTGCCCGCCGCCGTGCGCCGCGACGCGGACCAGTCCGCCGGCGTGCGCGCGACCGACGGCGCCACCTGGCAATCCACCCCGCCCGGGCTCACGCGCCTCGACGATCGCTCCGCCCCGCGCGACCGGGTGCAGTATTTCGCCGGCCGGCGCTACCTCCCCGACGACGAGGTGCGCCAGATCGCGCCCGACGAGGCGGGTGGCGTCTGGGTGCGCACGCGCACCGGCGTGGTGCACTTGGAACTGCGGCCGATGACGCTCGCCCAGAAGGCGGAGCATTACGAGGCGCTCACCCGCGCGCGCCACGATCGCCACGGGCTCGTGGGCGACTCGCAACTCGCGGTGCCCGGCGACCTCTCGAGCAACCGGCCGATCGACAACGACAATGACGGCCTCTGGACGGCGATCTATGGCGCGGCCGAGTGCTTTCGCTACGCCGTGACGAAGTCGCCCGACGCGCTCGCCCGCGCGAAAAAATCCCTCGAGGCCATCCTGTTTCTCGAGGAGGTCACGGGCCGGCCCGGCTTTCCCGCGCGTTCCTACCTGCGCAAGGACGAGCCCGCGCCCCGCGGCGGCGAGTGGCACTGGACCGCTGACGGCCAGATCCAATGGAAGGGCGACACCAGCTCCGACGAAATCGTGGGGCACTTCTTCGCGTTCAGCGTCGCCTCCGAGCTGCTGCCGGATGCGGCGCTCAAGGCCCGCATCGCGGCGACCGCGCGCCGCATCATGGATCACATCATCGCGGCGGACTACCATCTCCTCGACGTCGATGGCCGGCCGACGAAATGGGGCAAGTGGTCGAGGAAATACTTCGCCGAGGATCCCGGCGACACGGCGCTCAACAGCCTCGAGCTGCTCAGCTTCCTGCGCGTGACCGCAAGCCTCACCGGCGATGCCCGCTACGAGGCGGAATACCGCAAGGTCGCGCATGACCTCGGCTACGCCGACCTCCTCCTCACGCTCCCGACGCTGCGCACGGAGCTGAATTTTTCCGACGAGGAACTGGCGATGCTCCCGTTCTACACGCTCTTCCGCCACGAGCGCGATCCGGCGATGCGGGAGCGCTATGCCCGCGCGCTGGACCTCTGGTGGGACAACATGCGGCGCGAGCTTTGCCCGCTGTGGACTTTCATTTATCTCACCGGCCGTCCTGGCGCCGCCGTCGATCTGCCCGGCGCCGCGTGGACGCTCCATCGCTGGCCGCTCGATCTGGTGAACTGGGACGTGCGCAATTCGCACCGCGCGGACCTCGCATGGGCCGGGAAGCCGGATCGCTTCGGCCGGCGCGAGGCCGTCACGCTGCTGCCGCCCGACGAGCGCCCCGTGATGCGGTGGAACGCCAACCCGTTTGTCGTCGATGGCGGGCACGGCGGGCGCGGCGAGAGCGACGGCGGCGCGTTCCTCCTCGCCTACTGGCTGGGCCGGCACCACGGCTTCCTGCGCGGCGAGTAGCCGCGCGGCGATTTCATCCGGTCTTCACCGGCGCTTCATGCAGGGTTCATGCAGCGCCGGCAAAAATCGCGGGCGTGATGCACCGCTCCCTCGCCCTTGCCCCGTCCGCCGCCGTCGAGAACCGCGCCGTCGGCCGTTTCTACGATCGCGTCGCGTGGCTCTACCCCGCGGTGGAATTTTTCTGCGGCGCGGGTCGCGCGCGGCTGATCGCGCACATCGACTTGCTGCGGCCGGGCCGGCTGCTGGAGGTCGGCGTTGGTCCCGGGCGCCATCTCCGGCGCTATCGCCGGCACGCGCTCACCGCCGTGGACTGCTCCGCGCGGATGGTTGCGCTGAGCCGCGAGGCCGGGTGCGCCGACGTGCGATGGATGGACGGTGAGCGGCTGGAATTTCCGGAGGGTGCCTTCGACTACGTGGTGCTCAGCCATGTGCTCGCGGTGACGCGCGACCCGGCCCGCATGCTCGCGGAGGCGCATCGCGTGCTCCGGCCGGGCGGATGCGTCTTTGTGTTGAACCACGAGACGCCGGCCGGGGCGTGGCGGCATGTGGAGGCCGCCGCGGCGCCGATCGGCCGCTGGCTGCGCGTGCGGACCTGGTTTCGCGTGCGGGAGGTGCGGGGCGTGGAGCGCTTTCGCCGGGTGCAACGTGTTCCGGGAGGCTGGCTGGGTTGGGTGGCGGCCTACGCCTTGGAGAAATGAGCCGCGCCCGAATCGTCGGCGTCGCGGCCGGGCTGCTGGCCGGCCTGCTCTTCTACTGGGCCCACCGCTCGAGCCTGACCTTGAGCAACCGCATGCTGCAGTGGCTCTGCGGCCCCGCGTGGTATGCGGCGGTGCGCGCGGTGCTCCACGGGTGGCTCCCGTTGCCCGCGGCGGTGCGGGGCAGCCTGCCGAGCGCCCTGTGGTGTTTCATCGTCGGCGCCGGATGCGGCGGCTGGAATTTGCGGCTCGGCCGGCGCGGGCGCGTGCCGCTCGTGTGGCTGGCCGCCGGCGTCAATGCCGGTTGGGAAATCGTGCAGGCCGCCGGCTGGACCAATGGCCGCGCGGACCCGCTGGACGCCGTGGCGGGCGTCCTGGGCTGTGCATTGGCGCGACGCTGCTTCGGTCCCGCCACGCAGTCGGCGGAGCTGGCGCCCGGTTTCAACAGGCGCACGGGCGTCACGCTGGCGTGCCTCTGCTCCATGGGCCTGGCGCACGTCTGGCGATGAGCTTCGCCGTGCGCCATGAAGTCGTCGGTCGCGCCCACGCCTTGCGCCGCCTGCGGCTCGCGCATGTCAGCGATCTGCACCTGTGGCGGGGCGGCGCGAAATTGGCCCGCCTCGACGAGGCGCTTGCGACCTGGCGGCCAGAGGTGGTCGTCCTCACGGGGGACTACGCCGACACGCCGTGGGGGCGGCGCGCGGCGCGGGCGTGGATCGAGGAAACGGCGCGCCGGCTGCCCGTCTGCTGGATCGCGGGCAACCACGATCACTGGTGGGGCGGCGGCTTCGTGCGCCAGCTGCGCGCCATTCGCCACGCGCACGCGATTGACCACGCCGACGCGCGGATCACCGCGGCCGATGGCGCGACGGTCCGTTTCACCCGCTGGACCGGGCTGGCGGCCGCCGGCGCCGCGGGGCCGACCGTGGTGCTGCTGCACGACCCGGCGGCGATTCAGCCGGACTTGCTGCGCGCGCGCCGCGACTGCCTTGTGCTGGCCGGTCACTTGCACGGCGGCCAGATCACGCTGTGGCACGATCGGCGGGGCCAACCGCAGCCCGCCGGTCTCTTCTACGGCTGGCTCGGGACGCGCGCCGAGATCGGCGCCACGACCGTCATCGTCTCGCGTGGGCTGGGCGACACGCTGCCGCTTCGCCTGCGGGTGCCCTGCGAGTTGGTGATCGTGGACTGGCTGGCCTGACTCTTTCCGCGAGCCGGCGCCAGGCCCTAGAGGCGCTCGACATACACGTAGTAGGCGCCGGCGATTTCCTGGCCCGCGGCGTCGAGGAACCACGTCTGCAACTGGGTGCGGCCGGCCGGGAGCGTCATCGTGAAAACCGCCGCCTGATCGCCTGCGGCGACGGCGTGCCTGGCGTCGAAGCCGGCCACGCGCAGGCGCGCCGCCGCCACCGGCAGCGCGACGCCTTCGGCAAACTGGCCGAAGGCGTGCGGGTGCCGCGGCATCGGCGCGGCGATGGGCGTCGCGGCCTCGCGCGGCCAGCGGCGCAGCTCGATGCGATACTCGCCGGCGCGCGCGACCTCGATGTTCCAGGGGCCGTTGCGCCGCAGGCCGGCGCGGATCTGCGCGGCCTGGTCGAGGAAGGCATCCTGCCAGTCGGCGGTGGACAGCTGCGTGGGGTTTTCCGCGTCGGCGCCGACGATCAGCGCGGAGAACTCGTTCACGCGCGGCGCGACGCCGTCCCACCACCTCGCGTAGTCCGCGCGCAACCGCGTCGCGATGTCGGTGTGTTGCGCGATCACATTCGTCGCCTGCGCGGGATCGCTCGCGAGATCGTAGAGTTCCTGGTCGGCGACGAGGCGCCACCGGCCGCGCAGCACGGTCGCGTCGCCGCGCTTCGGCACGGGGTCCTGCATCCGGCTGAACTGGATCACGAGCGAGCGCTCGGGCAGGCGCTCGGTTTTGCCGCGCAGGAGCGACGCAAGGCTGACGCCGTCCATCTTCGCGCCGCGCGGCAGGGCGACGCCGCTGAGTTCGGCGAGCGTCGGCAAGATGTCCTGCACGGTGGTGAGCTCCGCGACGTCTCCGGCCGCGCGCAGGCCGCCCGCGGGCCAGCGCACGAAGCACGGCACGCGATGCCCGCCCTCGTAGAGATCGATTTTTCGGCCGCGCATGCCGGCATTGTAGAGCGGCACGCCGGCCGTGCCGCCGTTGTCGGTCATGAACACGAGGATGGTGTTGTCGCGCAGCCCGGTCTCGCGGAGAAACGTGTCCAGCCGGCCCATGTTGTCGTCGATGTTGGCGATCATGCCGAAGAACTTCGCGATGTTGGCGCGCTGCGCGGCCGGCATCGACGGGGGCCACGCGGCGTGATCATACAGCGCGCGGTATTTTTCCGGCACGAAGAGCGGGCCGTGGGCGGCGGCGAGCGGAAGGTAGCAGAGGAACGGCTTTCCCGCCGCCGACTCGCGCCGCATCCATTTCATCGCCTCCGCGAAAAACACGTCGGTCGTGTAGCCGGTGAATTTTTCGCGGCGGCCGTTGTGCTGGTAGGTGTCGTCGAGGTAGTGGTTGTCCCAGAAATCCGGCGAGCTGCCGATGTGCGACGAGGGATAGAACAGCGACTCGTGAAACCCGCGGTCCTGCGGGCGGAACGGATGGTTGTCGCCGAGGTGCCACTTGCCGAACTGCCCCGTGCGGTAGCCGGCGGCCGCGAAAATGTCCGCCATCGTCGGCAGCTCGCGGCGCAACAGCGTGCGGCCGCTGCTCACGTTCATCGCGCCGTTGGCGAGGCAGTCGCGGCCCGTCATCAGCTGCCCGCGCGTGGGCGTGCACATCGGCATCACGTGAAAATCCGTGAGCCGCACGCCCTCCGCGTGGAGCCGGTCGATATGCGGCGTGCGCACGATGGGATTTCCGTGGCAGGAGAAATCGCCGTAGCCCTGGTCGTCGGTGAGGACGATGATCACATTGGGCGGCGCGGCGCGGAGGGTGGCGGTGGCGAAGAGAAGGAGCGAGGCGAGGAGGCGTTTCATGGAGTTTTTTCGGCGCGGACCGCGGCGGCGGAAAAGGCCGAGGCGAGGGGCGCGAGGGACAGCGAAGAGCGGGGCGAAATCACGGCGGGGCAAGGGGGCGTGGGCGCTGCGCGCAGTCCGCAACCGCCGGGGAGCCGGGTCAAGTTTTCCGCGTCCGCGCGCGGCGCGCAAGCTTGGTTCGCGCGCATCGTCAATCGCGGATCGGCTCGCGGCCGGGCGGGAGATCCTCGCGGTAGCAGCGCGCCAGCTCGGTCCGCATCCGCGCCGGGTCGGCGCGCAGGAGAAACGTCGCGCGCAGCGGATCGCCATACGACTCCATCGTCGCGAGCATCCGCCGGCGGAATTCCTCGATGCGGGCCTGGTGCGCCGGGCTGGCGATCAAGTTGCGCAGGCAGCCGGGGTCGGCCTCGAGATCGTAGAACTCCTCCACGTCGCGCTCGCGGTGCACGCGCACGCGCTCCGCGATCGCGCGGGAGGTCCTTGCTGCGGTTTCCATCGCCCGGAAGGTTTCGCCCTCGTTGTTGTTGCGATAGATCGTCGTGCCGCTCCATGGGGAGAAGAGGTAGCCAAAGCGCCGATCTTGCAGGCCGCGGATCGGCGTGGGCGGGCCGCCGAACTTGTAGTCGATGTGCGTGAAGATGCGCTCGCGGCCCGGCTGCGTTTCGCCGCGCAGCAGCGGGAGGAACGAGCGGCCTTGCACGCCTTCGACGGCGGGCAGCCCGAGCCCGTCGAGCAGCGTGGGCAGCAGATCGATGGCGGCGACGAAGTGCTCCGCGTCCTCCTGTCCCGCGCGCGTGAGGCCCGGCCAGTGCACGACGAGCGGCGTGTGCGTGCTCGCCAGGTAGCAATTGGCTTTGGCGAAGGGGACGGCGATGCCGTTGTCGGAAAGGAAAATCACGACGGTGCGGTCCGCGAGACCGGCGTCGCCGAGCTCCCGCATGACCGCGCCGAACGTGTCGTCGAGCCGGCGCGCGGAGTTGCAGTAGTGCGCCAGCTCGCGGCGCACGCCGGGCAAGTCCGGCAGGAACTCCGGCACCGCGACCTCCTCGGGGCGAAACAATCGCGAAGGCTCCTCCGCGCCCGGCACCGGCTTCGCCGGATCGTGGAAGGGCCGGTGCGGGTCGTCCGAGTTGACCATCAGGTAGAACGGGCGTCCGGAGGCGCGGCCCTTGGCGAAAAATTCCCGGCACGCCGCCGCGTAGCGCGCGGGGCTGCGGCCCGAGCCGAGCTCGGCGGACTCGCGCTTGAAATCCCAGCGGTAGCTGGCGTGCGGCGTGGAGTGCGCGACCTTGCTGAGCACGCCGGTGCGGTAGCCGTGCGTGCGCAGCACCTCCATGATCGTCGGCACGCCGGGCGTGGCGCGCTGGAACCCGTAGACGCCGCTGGCGAAGCCATAGCGCCCCGTCGCGATCGCGCCGCGGCTCGGCACGCAGATGGCCGAGGTCACGTGCGCCTGGCGAAACATCATCCCGCGTGCCGCAAACGTATCGAGGTTGGGCGTGAGCCCCGCCACCGCCCCGCCGAAGCGCCCCACGCCCACGCGGTCCGCGCCGAGGTCATCGGCGGTGAAGAGGAGGATGTTGAAGGGCGGGGTGGCCGCGGAGGTGGAGGCGTGCGGCACGAGGACTGCGAGCGCAAATGCGATCAGCGGAAACAGCGTGTGCATAGATCGCCACAGACGAGAGCCGATCAGGGGTAAGACGAGAGCATCCACTTTGGCACCGTGAAAAACAGGGTGACGTCGGCCACGGGCGAGCACGAGCCGGTGTCGTAACCGACGATTGGAATCAGCAAAGCCAAAGGACCGCGCTCATCTCTACCACCGAGTCGGGTAGCTGACGAAGTTGCTGGCCGGGGGAGTAGGAGGCGGATCGGTCGGGCCAGTGTTCACTTTTCGAAAAAGCAGGTCTTGCGTGGTGTGGGTCCAGATTTTGTCGTTGGACACGGAAGTGCCTCCGATCGCTCCCGTGCGAAAGTCCTTGATGACCTCGATCGGGTGGAAGGCGCTCCCGAGTTCATACGCGCCCACGTAGATCGACCTCTGCTCCACAATACTGGGAATGGCGGCGATTCCCACCGCATCCGAGAGGTTTTGATTCGCGTCGAGTCGGGCTCCGACGGCGAGGATCCGCAGGGTGCCAGAGCCGCTCGCGTGATCCGCGTCGTCCTTCGCCATCGTGATCACGCACTCGGACGTCGTCCCATCGATTAGGTCGTTGTGCAGCGTGCCGATCGTGACCGTCGCATTCTTGCCGACGTTGATGGTGGAGAATGTCGATTCCTTCGCGGGGCGGGAATAGACTCCGCCGAAGGTCGTGGTGTCGCCGACGATCTCCAGGAATTTGTGCGGCGGACGACGCTTGGAGTTGTCGATGTTGGGGGCGGGGTCGGTGTCTGGCGCGGTGTCGGCCACGCCGTCGCCGTCGAGATCGACCTGACCGATGATGCGGTCGATCAGAAAGCAACTGCCGATGTTCACCGTGCCGGCTTTGTAGAAATAGCTGGTGGCGCCACCCACGACGGACATCTGATGGATGCGGACGTTGGCGAAATTGCCGTTCCCGATCACGAAGCACCGCCAAGCGTTCTGGATGATCAGTCTCCTAACGAAGACGTCCTTGAACGCATCGATCGTCTTGGTGCCGGCGGCGTTGAACTTCTCGGCGAAGAACCCGATGGAGAAGTTCTGGATGCGCAGCGAGTCGATGGTGCCGCCTAGCATGCCGGAGCCCTTCAGGCTGGTCCCCGTGAAGGTGGTGTCGGCATCGCCCCCGCTGCTTGCCATGGCGACGAGCCGGTCGTTGGGCAGCGCGACCAACCCGCCGGGGAGTTCGCGCGTCAGGGAAAGGAAGCCGGTGATCGTCACTCCGGGAGAGTTGCGGATGTCGAAGGCGACCCAGCGATCTCGAAACTTGCCGGTGACATTATCCACCAAATCCGGCTTCACGGTCTTGCTGTCGTAGGGCAGCGCGACCGCAGTCTTATCGTAAGGTGCGTCGGCATCGGGCACTACGTTAAAATCAAGGCTGTGCCAGGCGGACCCGTCATAGAGGCGAAGCTCGTTGTAAACGCAATCGGTCGTGCCCGGCGTGCCGGTAAAGACAAACTCGGTGGCACGGAAGTTCAGCGTCTTGCCCGCCGCACCTTTGGTTGCCTGATTCGACGGCGCATTGCCGAGCCCGGAAGGACTGATGGATTTGCTGACGTAATAGGTGCCGGCCGGAAAATTAAAGATCGTGCTCGCCTCGTTTCGGTAGGTGGTAAAAGCGGTGGCGATGGCGTTGTCATTGGCGGTGATCGCGGTCTGGTTGTTTCCTTCTTGCAGCTGCACGTTCACCACCGTGCCGAAGAGCGACGGTGCCGCGAGGGCGAGGAGCAGGACAGAGCGCGGAAAGATAGCGGTGATGTTCATGGGAGTTTTTGTTTGAGGTGGGACGAGGGGCATTACCACGCCGACAGCGCGTTGTTTTGAATCTTGTAGTAGTTCGTCTGCGGGGCGCCCGTGGTCGGATGCTTGATGTTCAACCAGATCTTGTCGGTCGTATCGACGAGCGTGATTGATCCGCCGCCGAAGTCGCTGGCGAGCACCTTGACCACGTTGTCCGGATTCGGGCTATAGGTGGTGAAGAGCGGCCCGCCGAAACCCACCTGCTCCACATCGCCAATTCTGATCTTTCGTTGGATTGGCGTGGTGGTGACGTAAGGACGCTGGTGACCCAGGCCCACGAGCGAGACGGTCCGGGCATTGGCGCCCGTTTGCAGGATGGTGAGATTGGTCTCGGTGCTCCTGTCTTCCGCCACTCCGGTGGCCGAAGCGATGGCGTCGATCCGCGCGGCGGTCACTAGGCATCCGGACTTGGGTGCAGCGGTGCCGGTGACTTGGTCGATGGTCTTGATGACGATCCCGGCCTCGGTCGAGGCATTGAGGAGGGAGTAACAGGCGTTAGCGTTGGCAACGTGAGTCTTGAGCGTGTCGAAATAAATCTCGCTGCGATCAACTTCCAGAAACTTAGGCGCCCTCCCGGTGGTGGTGGGAGCGGTGCTGCGAAACTCGGCGGTGCCGAAATTGATCGCCCTGACGCCATAGAGGTAACTCGTCTCCGCCGCCTCGCCGTAGAAATCCTCGATGCTCAGCGCATCGCTGTGATTGCGCGCGAAGATAAAACAACGATGGCAGCCGAACATCTCCAGTTTCTTGATCGAGACGTTCGTAAACGTGTCGTGAGCCAGCTTCGTGCAGGAACTATATTCCTCGCCGAACATGCCGAGGTTGAAGTTGGTCATCTTGAGCCGCTCGAAGCCGCCATTCGTCATGCCGTTGCGCTCGAAGGTGGGAGTGTAGGGGATCGAATTGTCCGTGTCCGGGTTCCCATCGGGATCATAGCTCGAATCCGCGGCGCCGCCGCTGCTGGCGACGGCCACGACCTTGTCGCTGCCCGGCGCGAAGGCCGGGTCGCGCCTCAGGTGCAGGTTGCCGCTCATCTGCAGCGCGCTGCAATTACGGATGTCGAAAGCCACCCAGCGGTCGAAGCACAACCCGCTGGTCGCGTTGTGGAGATCGCCTCCCACCAGATAGGTGCCCTTGGTGTTGCCGGTGCTGCCCGCAAAACCGAATTCGCTGAGATGGCCCCACTGTTCGCTTCCGGGGGCCGGCACGCCCCCGCCTGAGGCAAAACGTAGCATGGTGATCAAATTGTATTTCTGGGGAGTGGTGTCTGAGCCGACCACTGGAGTCCCGGTGAAAACGAATTCCGTCCAGTTTGCGCCGCTTGCGAATTCGAACAGGCAGTAGCTCGCGCCAACCTCACCCCGGCCACGCGTGCGGCCCGAGGGACTGATCGAGCCGTCGATATAAAACGTTCCGGAAGGGAACTGAATATGCACGTGCCGTTTGATGCTGTCCGAGGAGGCGCCCTTCTGGTTGCGCATCCATTCGAAAACACCACCCGCGCCGTTCAACGTGTTGAAATTATTCGTCGCGACGGCGGCGCTGGTGCCGATTTGCAGGTTCCAAGTTTGGGTGGCTGCTCCGGCGGTTGCGGTGATGATGTAGGGCGCCTGAGCAAAGGCGACGCTCGCGGCGCCGATGAAGGAGACAGCTTGCAGTGGGAAGAGCCAGCATCTGGCTAACGAGCGGGAGACGGGCAGAGTGCGCGGAGGGGACGATGGATTGTTTGATGGTTTCATGGGGGTGGGTTACTGGGGATTGTTGGGAGCAAAGCTCCGCCTTTGCGCTGGTGGGCGCGCCGCGGGAGCGGAAAATTCAAGGGGACCTAAAACTCGAACGCGTTCGTCAGGATGAACAGCCGTGGCTGCTGCGCGGTGTAGATCGCGCCGGAGCCGTCGGTGAGCGCGCGTTGGACGAGGGGATCTTTTTTGTCGAGGGCGTTGCGGATGTTGAGCTGCACGCGCCAGGCGACCTTGTTCTGCCACAGCTTGTGGCCGTAGCCGAGGAACACATCGAAGCTCGTCAGCGCGCCGCCGCGGATCGGGCGCGCGAGGTCGTTGACCTCGATCGGGCCGCTGGTGATGCCGGGGACGGCGAATTCGTTGTCCGTGATCGTCTTCGTGAAGAAGCCCACGGCGGCGGGGCTGCGCCACACGTAGGTCGAGCCGACGAACGCGCCCTTCATCCAGCCCTCGGCGAAGCCGTAGCGCGTCGTCGCGGTGACGCGGTATTTACGGCCGAGCGGGTTCACGAGGCCCTCGGACTGGCGGATGTAGTTCCACGACTGCGTCGCGACCGCGAGAAGCTGGCCGATGGTGAAGGTCGGCGTGGCGGCGACGGGCGTATTGGCGTAGCGCACCCACACGGGCAGGCGCTCCTTGATGAACGCAAAATACTGCGAGCCGATGTTCGACTCCTTCGACTCGTTCTGCGCCACGCCGATCGAGAGCCGCCACTGCGGAACCGGATTCCCGACGAGCGTGGCCTCCCAGCCCTTGGCCTCCTGATCCGAGAGCAGCTCGAACAACTCCTGGAAGGTGGAGCCGGCGTTGCCGCCCGTGGGCTGGCGGCGGGCGAGTTCCTCGGTGTAATAGGCGAAACGCGTGCTGATGGACGCGCCGGCGAGGCGCGCGGTGTTCTCGATGTTGGCGACGTCGTTGCGGATGATGTTGCCCTTGGCGCCGATGGTGGGCGTGGGCCGGGGCGAGCGCTGCGAGGAGAGGTTGCCGAGGCTCGTGTTCTCGTAGCGCGAGACGCGCAGGCTCAGCCGGTTTTGCCAGCGGAGCGTGACGCCGTATTCCTTGCCGACACCCGATGCAAAGGTCGCGAGCGAGCCGTCGAAGTTCCGGCGCACGGCCGGCGCCACCTGCTCGGAGTTGGACTGCACGTAGGAAAGCGAGACCCATCCCATGGGGTGCACGACGAAGCTCTTCAGGCGCGTGCGAGGCTCCTGCGTGCGGATCGTCTCCCACGGCACGCCGGCCACCAGCGCGCCGAAATCCCAGTTGGGCGTGAGGGTCGGCGCGTCCTGCACCACGACGGCATCGCGGCGCTCACCGAGGGAGACCACCGCGCGGTTGCGCAGGAAAAAGCTCTGCAACGCAAACGAGCGCGAGTTCACCGTGCTGCGCGAGACCTCAGGCACGCTCGGCGTGACCGCGGGATCCCAGGAGGCGATCACGACAGGTTTGCCATTCGCATCCACGGCGCCCGACATTACGACAGGGCCGTCGGCGAGCGGGTTGAAAGGCAGGAACGCCGTCTGGTGCTGCGGATCGAGGTAGTAACGGAAATTCGGGATGCGGGTCGCCGCCACCGCGGTGGTGAAGCTGTTGTCGCTGATCACGCGGTAATCCGCGCGCTCGTAGATCGTCTCGGTGGCAAGCCGGTCGAACAGCGCCGCCGCGCGGTGCCGGCCCAGCCACCGCCACCCGCCGCCGCGCCTCTCGAGGTCGAGCTCATACGCGGCTGAGAAACGGTGCTGCTGCTTCGCGCCATGGTTCTTGCCGCTGACAGGATTGGTGTCCTCGAAAAAATAGCGGCCGAAAAATGGATTGGGCGTGGCGCGGTCGTTGAGGAAGCGGTTGGCGTCGACGTAGAGGTCGGCGACGATGTTGTTGTAGAGATCGACCGCGCGGTGGCGGAAGCGCTCCTGGTTGAAGCCGGCCTCGACAAAGAAATTCTCAAATGGGTTGAACTCCGCGATCGCGCCGCGGATGTGGGCGTTGACCTTGGCTTGGTTGGCGTTGCCGGAGAAATTGCGATCGAAGGGAAAGAGCGATGGGTCGAGCACGCTGCGCTCGAAGTTGTTGGGCGCGGTCACCACCGATTCGTAGCCGAGCGTGAACACCGTGTTGCCGCCCGCGCTCACCGGCCCCGCCACGCCCGATGCGTCGAGCACCACGTAGGGATTCGTGGCGGCGCGGCGTGAGAACGGCGCGGCGACTGCCGGAAACACGCCGGTGCCGCCGTTGTTGAACGCGGGCCGGCCCGCGGCCATCCACGGCGTGACATGGTCCTGCACGAGGGTGTTGCGCGCGGGGTTGCTGTAAATGGTCGCGGCCTCGTGGTAGGCGCGCAGCGTGAGCTGGCGGAACGGCGTGTAGGTCACGCTGCCGAAAAGACGGTCCTGGTTCGCGAAGGCGGGCGCACGCCAGTCGTGATCGCGATCGCGCAGGGCATTGACGCGGATGGCGAGCTGGTTGCGCACGATCGGCTGGTTGAGATCGAAGGAGGCGCGGTTGCTGCCGCGATCGTCGAGGCGGTAGGTCACGCCGTAGCTCGCGCGCTGGGTGCGTGCGCGCTTGAAGGTCGTATCGATCGTGCCGGCGGGGTTGGCGTTGCCGAAGAGGATCGAGTTGGGGCCGCTGGAGAAGGTGAAGCGCTCGGTGTTGTAGGAGTCGATGGCGAGGAACGTATCGAAAAAATCGTGCGCGCGGTTCGAGGGGCCGATGCCGCGGGTGCGCCCGCCGCCGGTGAAGGGCCGCGTGGTGGCGGCGATGCCGGCGTTGCCGGGGGCGGAGACCTCGATGACCTCGTCGTCGTTCTCGGAGTTGAGCGAGTAGCGCATCGCATCGTTCAGGTTCGTGACGGCGAGATCCTGGAGGAACTCGGGCGTCATTACGTTGACCTGCGTGGCGATGTCCTTCAGGTCGGTCTTCAAGCGGCTGCCCGCGAGCGTCTCCGTGGCGACGTAGCCGGTGTCCTTGGAGGAGGCGACGACGAACGGGCTCAGCTCGAGGGGTTCAATGCTGTCGCTGCGGCTTGGCCGGGGCCCGCTTGGGCCGATTGGGGCCATCCCCGCCGTTTTTTTTTCGGCGGCGGCCTCGCGGCGCACGGCAAAGGCGCCGGTCCTCTCATCGAAGGTCGCGACGAGCGCGGTGCCGCTGACCATGCGGTCGAGCGCGTCGCGCGGCGTGAGCTCGCCCTTGACGGCGTTGGTGCGCACGCCGCTCACACTCTCGCTCACAAAGACCACGCCGCGGCCCGATTGCTCGGAGAAGACCTTGAGCGATTTCTCCGCGGGCTCCGCCGCGACATCGAAGGCGCGCTTGGCTTCCTGTGCGGCGAGCGCTGGAGCGAAGAGGGCGAGAATCGTCAGGGCCACTGCGCGGCGGAGAACGAAAGGAGGGGGAGGCATGGGGTTCGGCCGCTGCTTGGGATTGGTCGCGGTCGTCCCTGTAAACGCGCAAGCCACGCGTTTCGTTTACGCGAAATTCGGCGCCAAGGGTCGCGCCATCAATGGAGGGGTGGCTTGCCTAGCCGCCCCTGGGTTCCGTCCTCGCAAGCCGCCGCTCCTTGGCTACTCGCGGCCCAAGGTCAGCCGCCCGGCGTCGCGATGCGTGACGGCGAGGCCCGCGCTTGCCTGGAGCAGCCGCGCGAAGCCCTCGGGATCGTTGGACCAAAACACGCCGCTGATCTGCAGCGCGCCCAGCGCGGGATCGGCGAGCGCGAGTTGCAGCTCGTTCCGTCGGTTGAAGAGCGCGAGCACCTCGGCGAGCGGCATGGCGGTGAATTCCACGCGCAGCGTGCGCCAAGCGAGCGCGTGTTGCATCTGCGCCGGCGTGACTGGCTGCGCCGCGACCGTGCTCAGCGCCGCCGTCGCCAGCGGCACCGTCACGCCTGTGCCGGCTTGGACAAAGAGGGGGGCGGGCTGCGTGGCGGGGCTCGCCTGCGTCGCGGCGATGGGCTCGACCGCCACGCGGCCTTCCGTCACGAGCACCTCGACGGCCCGCTCGGCGAGTTCGACGGCGAATTCCGTGCCAACGGCGCGCACTGCCACGGCGCCGGCCGTGACAACGAACGGCCGCGCCGCGTCCTTCGCGACGGCGAAGTGCGCCGAGCCGCGCACCAGTTGCACGCCGCGCCGGCCCGGCGAATAGTCGACCGCGATCTCGGCGCCGGCATTGAGCTCGACGACCGAGCCATCGGGCAGCGCCTGGCGCTGCGGCTTGGGGACGACGGATTTCGCGACGGCGGGCGCGGGTGTCTCGCGCGCCGGCCGCGCGCGGCCCGGCCACAGCGCGAACATCACGGCGGCCGCCGCCGCGAGCGTGGCCGCCGAGAATGCCGTCGCGCGCCGGCGGCGCGCGGTGCGGCGCGCCTCGATCTGCGCCAGCGTCGCGAGCACCTGCTGCGCCTGCCCGCTGCGCCGCGGTTTTTGCAACAGCGACCACGTCGCCTCCAGCTCGGCCACCGCGCGCGCGCGCCGCGGATCGGCGGACTGCCATTCGGCGAATGCGCGTCGCTCCGCCGCGGTGAGGCCGCGCTCGCGGCGTGAGAGCCAGTCGGCCGCCGCGTCGGCGACCGCGCCGGTGTTTGGACGGGGGAAGCGGGCGGGCGCGCTCATGATTTTTCCGCGGCGATGCCGCGGCGGGACAGGATTTCGTGGCATCGCTTCGCGCCGCGCGCCACCTGCACGCGCACGGTCTCCTCGGTCACGCCGAGCCGCGCCGCGATGGCCGGGTAGTCGAGGCCGCCGAGCAGCCGCAGCGTGAGGACCTCGCGGCACCGCGCAGGCAGGCCCGCGAGCGTTTGCGTGATCAGCGCGAACTCGTCGTCGCTGCACACGGCCTCGACGACATCCGCGTCCGCTGCAATCGCGCTGCCCTCGGCCAGCTCGTGCACGGGCTGCACCGAGAGGAAGCGGCGCCGGCGGAAAAAACTAATCGCGGCGTTGCGCGCGACCGTGAACAAAAACCCGCGGATCGAGACCAGGGCGCCGCGCTGCCGCGCCACGAACGCCTTGAGGAAGGCCTCCTGCACCACGTCGTCGACGTCCGACAGGCCCGGGTATTTGCTCCGCAGGTAGCTGCGCAGCGCGACCTCGTGCGGGCGGACTTCCTCGACGAACCACCGCGCGTCCTGGGGCTGGGACGCCGCCGATGCGGGAATTGACGGTGGGGTGCTCACGGGGAAAGTCGCGAGGGGCCGCTGGAGTGGGCGAAATCACGGCACGAGCCAAGCGAATTTTTTCGGGAGCATTTCCGCGCGAAGGATGTTCCCCCGCTGGCGGCGCGGTGTAGGGTCGGCAGAAGAACGGCGCTTGCGTTTCGCGCGGGCCGCGTAGACGCATTGCGCGCCGCGCGCGTCTCCCTGTCGCCCGCGCTCCCCGCCCTTCCTTCGCTGTCCATGAATTCACGCCGCCTCACCCCCGTCCTCTTACTCGCCGCCTCCATCGCGGTCGCCGCGCCGCTCGCGGTCCGCGAGGACGCGGCCGCCGGGACCATTGCGGTTTTCCGCCCCGGCGTCGCCGAGCCCGTGCTCGTGCTCAACGCCGCGCCGGGCACGCGGCCTTACGTGCATCCGCTGCGCTCCCCCGACGGCAAATCCATCCTCACCGAAATGCGGCCTGCGCACCACCCGCACCAGACCGGCATCTTCTGGGGCCTCACCCGCGCGAACGGCCGCGACTATTTCCACAACGGCGGCGCCGACTACTGGCGGCGCGTCGCCACGCGCGTGCTCGTCGCGAGCGGCGAGGAGGTGAAGTGGGCCACCGAGTATCACCTGCTCGCCGCCGACGGCTCGCCGATGCTGCGCGACGTGCAGACCTGGACCATGCGCGACACGGGCGCGCAGTTCCTGATCGACTTCGAGTGGACCGGGCACGGGCTCGCCGAGGTGAACGTCGAGCAATACGGCTACGGCGGGCTCTTCGTGCGGATGCCCTGGCACGAGGGCATGGAAGGCGCGGTGGTCAACAGCAACCGCCAGCGCAACGACCGCGCCGAGACGCAGCGCGCCGTGTGGCTCGATGTCGGCCTGAAGCTCGACGGCCGCGATGACGCCGCGCACCTCGCGCTCTTCGATCACCCGGCGAACGGCGGCTACCCGCTCGCGTGGCGCGTGGACAAGCAGTTCGGCGTGGGGCCCAGCCCCTCGCTCGCGGGCGCGTGGAAAATCCCCGCGGGCGGCGCCGTTTCCTTCCGCCACCGGATCGTCGCCTACACGGGCGCGCTCAACGACGTGGCGCTCACCGCCGAGTGGTCGAAGTTCTCGGGGCAGGCGATGGACAACGCCGTCTGGCAAATCGCGCGCGACGAGGGCAAGCGCGCGCAGTTCCTCACCGGCGCGCAGGCGGTCGCGAAGATGACGGTCGCGCCCGGCTTCGAGGTGAAGCTCGCCGCCGAGGAGCCGATGATCGTGCAGCCGATGGCGTTTTGCTGGGACGATCGCGGGCGGCTCTGGATCGCCGAGAACCGCGACTACGAGGCGCGCAGCCGCGGCTTCTCCGCCTCGGGCGACAGCCGCATCACGATCCTCGAGGACACCGACGGCGACGGCGTCTTCGACCGGCGGAAGGTGTTTCTCGAGGGCGTCCCGTTTCCCACCGCGATCGCGGTGGGCTTCGACGGCCTCTACCTCGGCGCGCCGCCCAACCTCCTCTTCGTCCCCGATCGCGACCACGACGATCGCGCGGATGCCGACATCAAGGTGCTCCTCACCGGCTGGGGCATCCAGGATCGGCACGAGACGCTCAACAGCCTCACGTGGGGCCCGGACGGCTGGCTCTACGGCTGCCAAGGCTACGCGACGCGCTCGACCGTGGGCAAACCCGCGGACGGCGGCCGGCTCTTCAAGAAGGGCGATCCGTTTCCCACCAACCTCGCGATCAAGGATCCGCAATACCTCGACGGCGGCGTGTGGCGCTACCACCCGGTCAAGGACCGCTTCGAGATCGTCGCGCACGGCTTCAGCAATCCCTGGGGCCTGGACTTCGACGACCACGGGCAGATGTTCATCACCGCGTGCGTCATCCCGCACCTCTGGCACGTGATCCCCGGCGGCATCTACCACCGGCAGGGCGGCAAGCACATCAACCCGCACGTCTACGCCGACATCCGCACCATCGCCGACCACCGGCACCGCTCCGCGCACGGCGGCGCGCGCGTGTATCTCGCGGACGAATTTCCGGCGGCGTATCGCGGCCAGATTTTCATGGCCAACATCCACGAGCACGCGCTCCTCGCCGACACGCTGGAGCCGCGCGGCTCGGGCTTCGTCGGCCACCACGGGGAGGACCTGGTGCTCGCCAACGATCCGCAGTGGGTGGGCTTCTCCCTCGAGGTCGGGCCCGACGGCGCGATCTACATCCTCGACTGGCACGACGCCGACATCTGCGGGATCACGGTCAACAACAAGGAGACCGGCCGCCTCTACCGCGTCGCCCCGGCCGGCCTCGCCGGAAAATCCGGCCTCGACCTCGCGGCGCAAGGCGACCTCGAGCTCGTCGCGCTGCAATCGCACCGCAACGACTGGTTCGTGCGCCGCGCGCGCTTGCAGCTCCAGCAGCGGGCGGCCGCCGGCAAGCTCGACGCGCGCACCGGCCCCGCGCTGTGGGCGCTGTTCGAGAAATCCGCCGCCGTGCCGACGAAGCTCCGCGCGCTCTGGGCGCTGCACGTGACGGGCAACCTGCCGGCGGATCGCGCGCTCGCGCTGCTCGATCACGAAGCCCCCCACGTGCGCGCATGGGCGATCCAAATCCTCGGCGAGGACCGCGCGCCCGGTGCGGCGGCGCTCGCGAAGTTCGCCGCGCTGGCGAAATTGGATCCGTCGCCCGTCGTGCGCCTCTATCTCGCCTCGGCCCTGCAGCGCGTGCCGCTGGCGGACCGCTGGGCCATCGGCGCGGCGCTGGCGCGCCACGGCGAGGATGCCGACGACCACAACCTCCCGAAGCTGCTGTGGTTCGGCCTGGAGCCGCTCGTGCCCGCCGATCCGGCGCGCGCGCTGGCGCTCGCGGCGGGCAGCGCGCTGCCGCAGATCACGCAGTTTGTCGCGCGCCGCGCCGCCGCCGAGAAACAGAACGCCCCGGTCGTCGCCGTCCTCGGGCGCGCGGGCCCCGCCGCGCGCCGCGCCTTGCTGGAAGGCCTGCGCGACGGGTTGAAGGCCTTCGGGCGGGGCGACACCGCGGCGCCCGACAACTGGCCCGCCGCCGCCGCGCTCCTCGCGCGCGATCCCGACCAGGCCACCCGCGATCTCGCCACGGAGGTCGGGCGCCTGTTTGGCGACGCGCGGGCCGCCGCGGCCCAGCTCGCCGCGCTGCGCGACGCCGCGACGCCCGTGGCCCAGCGCCGCGAAATCCTGCAAGCCTTCGCCCGCGACTCGTTCCCCGGCGCGCTGCCCGCCGTGCTGGCCCTGCTCGACGACGCCGCGCTCCGGCGCGACGCGATCGCGGCGCTGGCCGCCTTCGACGACGCGCGCATCGGGCCGGAGCTGCTCCGGCGCTACGCGGGCCTCGGCGCCGCCGAGAAATCCGAGGCGATCCTCACGCTGGCGGCGCGGCAGTCGACGGGCCGCCAGCTTTTCGCCGCGCTGCGCGACGGCGCGGTGCCGCGGCGCGAGGTGTCGGCCTTTGCGGCCCGACAGCTGCGCCGGGTCGTCGGCAGCGCGTTCGCCGATTTCTGGAGGCCGCTCACGCAGCCGCCCGAGGCCAAGCGCACGGAACTCGCGAAACTGCAGGCGCTGCTCACCGAGGAGACGCTCGCGAAGGCGAACGTGCCGGCGGGCCGCGGCGTCTTCGCGCGCACCTGCGCGCCATGCCACACGCTCTACGGCGAGGGCGGGAAAATCGGCCCGGACCTGACCGGCTCCAACCGCGCCAACCTCGACTACATCCTCAACGAAATCCTCAACCCCAGCGAGGTGATCCAGGCCGGCTACGAGCTGGTCACGCTCACGACGCGCGATGGCCGCACCCTCGCCGGCAACCTCGCCGCCGAGGATGACCGCCAGGTCACGCTCCGCATGATCGGCCAGGACAGCGTGGTCGCGAAGGCCGAGATCGTCTCCCGCGAGGTCTCGCCCGTCTCGATGATGCCCGACGGCCTGCTGCAAACGCTGACGAGCGACGAGACGCGCGACCTGATTGCGTATCTGAGGACGACGGCGCAGGTGCCCTTGCCGAAGCCCTGATCCCGGCGCCATGAAAGCCGTCTTCCTTGGCGTCGCGGCCGCGGTGTCTCTCGCCGCCGCCGAGCCGGCGCGAATCCCGGCCGGCCCCACCATGCTCGTGCCCGGGTTTACCATTCGCGAGCTGCCCGTGAAGCTCACGAGCCTGAACAACATCGAGTATGCGCCCGACGGCCGCTTGTTTGCCGGCGGCTACGACGGGCGCTTCCACGTGCTGCGCGACACCGATGGCGACGGCCTCGAGGATCGCGTCGACACGTTTTTCCCGAAATCGAGCCCCAACTACCCGCTCGGCGTCGCCGTGAAGGACGGCGAGCCGTATTTCGTCCTCACGAGCGAAGTGATCCGCTTTCGCGACCTCGACGGCGACGGCGTGCCGGAGACGCGCGAGGTGTTCGCGACCGGCTTCGACGATCCGGAGCTCGCGAAGGCGCCCTACCTCCTGAAACGCCGCGTCGACAGCGCGATGGCGGTGTCGTTTGGCCCTGATGGGGCGCTCTACCTCACGATGGGCAGCGCCGCCTACCGCAACCCGTATTGGACCGACGAGAAGACCGGCGTGAACCACTACGCCACCGACAAGCGCCGCGGCTGCCTCCTGCGCATCACGCCCGACGGCAAGGTCGAGCAGCTCGCGAGCGGCCTGCGCTACGTGATGTCGCTGCAATGGAACCGCCACGGCGATCTGTTTGCGACCGACCAGGAGGGCGCGACGTGGGTGCCGAACGGCAACCCGCTCGACGAGCTGCTGCATCTCCAGCCGGGCCGCCACTACGGCTTTCCGCCGCGCCATCCGGTGCACCTGCCGAACGTCGTCGACGAGCCGAGCGTCTGGGATTTTGCGCCGCAGCACCAGAGCACCTGCGGCTTCCGCTTCAATGGCCCGCTGCCGGGCCGCGGCCGCCTTGGCCCGGAGTTCTGGGCCGACCACGCGCTCATCACCGGCGAGTCCCGCGGCAAGCTCTGGCGCACGCAGCTCGCCAAGACCGCCGCCGGCTACGTCGCCCGCACCGATCTCGTCGCCAACCTCGGCTTCCTCGCGGTGGACTGCGCGATCTCGCCCTCCGGCGACCTCGTCGTGTGCTGCCACACCGGCAAGCCGGACTGGGGCAACGGGCCGACGGGTGAGGGGCGCATCTTCAAGATCAGCTTCACCGACAAGTCCGCGCCTCAGCCCGTGCTGACCTGGCCGGCGAGCGAGACGGAAACGGTGGTCGCCTTCGATCGCCCGCTCGATCCGGCGGCATGGGGCGACGCCGCGCGCCGCGTGAAAATCGACGCGGGCCGCCATGTCTCCGCCGCGGATCGGCTCGAGGCGTTCCGGCCGACGTATGCCATCGTCGCCGGGCAGCAGCGCGAACCCCGCGGCGCCGTCGCCGTGAAATCCGCGCGGCTGTCGCCGGACCGCCGCAACCTGATCCTCGCGACGGCGCCGCGCGCCTCCGCGGTCAACTACGCGCTGGCGCTGCCGAACCAAATCGATGTCGCGCACGATCTGTCCGGCCTCGCCGCGGAATGGCGCGGTGCGCGCGGCGCGACGTGGACCGGCTGGCTGCCGCACGCCGACTTCGCCGCGGCGCGGGAGTTCACGCGCGCGAGCGCCGCGCATGACGACCTTTGGCAGAAAACCGCGACGGCCGGCACGCTCACCCTTCGCACACAGCTCGATCTCTGGCAGATGCTCCAGCCGGCCACGCAGCCCGGCTCGCAGCTCGACTACACGCCGGAGCCGGAGACCGTGACCGTGGTCTTCAAGGGCGACGCGCCGTTCACGCTCACCGCCCCCGGCGCGGCGGTCACGCGCGTGGACGATCGCGAGTCGCGGCTGACGGTCGCGGGCGTTCGCGCCGAGCGGTGGCTTGCGCTGACCCTCGCCCTCGCCACGCCGGCGAGGGCCCTCGACGTGTCCTACCATACCACCCGGGACCCGCGCCCCCGCGCGCTCGGCACGCGACGGTTCCTGCTGCCATTCGCAAGACCCGGCGCGCCCACCCTCGCCCCGCGCGAGATCCCCGAGATCGCGGGCGGCGACTGGGCGGCGGGCCGGGCGCTGTTCAACGGCAAGGCCGCCTGCGCCACCTGCCACGAGCTCCGCGGCGAGGGCCAGCGCGTCGGCCCCGAGCTGGGCAACCTCATCCACCGCGACTACGCGAGCGTGCTCGCCGACCTCGCCGATCCCAACGCGACGATCAACCCCGACGGCGTCGGCTACGTCGTGACGCTGAAGGATGGCACGAGCGTCGTCGGCACGCGCCTCGCGGAATCCCCGCTCGAACTCCAGATCGCCCAGGTCGGCGGCGCCGTGGCCAAGATCAAGAAACCGGACATCGCCAAGACGGAGCCGATGACCACTTCGCTGATGCCCGCCGGCTTGGAAAAAAACCTCACGCCCGCGGAGCTGCGCGACTTGATGACGTTCCTGCTGACGAACCCGGGTGTGCCGGCGGGACGATGAGAGGAAACGACGGGGTGAAGGACGGCGAGCGATTCGGGCCGTGTCTGCAAAATGGTTTGTCATTCCAAGCGCCGCGAAGAATCCAACAGGAGATTCGCACGCGACCGGAGCATCGTGACTCCAGGTGGATCCTTCGCCGCGCCGCGAATGAACGCGTGGTCGAAGAAGGACACGGCTCGGCGTAGCGGCAGGCGTCCGTGCCTGCCGCCGGCGGGTTTTCGCACCCGGCAGGGCCGGCAGGCGGGGACGCCTGCCGCTACCCGGAGCCCGTTCATAGTTCTCATCACCCAACGCCCGGCGTTGATTTGGCGTCTCGGGATGACAAGGTTAGAGGATCGAAGGCGCTTTGAGTGCGTGACCCAGAAGCTGTCATGCACTCTTCGTGAGCGACTGCGTGCAGTAGGGTGGGTCTGTGACCCGCCCTCGAACACTCAGCGCGCGAAAGGGCGGGTCAAAGACCCGCCCTATCCCAGGCAACCGCTGTCCACGACTAGCATGACAGCCTCTAGGGCGTCGCCCCGCCCCGCAGCGCCTCGACGAAGCGGTCGATGTCCTCGTAGCGCGTGCGGGGGTTCATGAAGACGGCTTTCTCGCCAGGGATCGCGCCGAAGCGGCCGTGGGCATCGTAGTCGGTGTGCGCGATGAACTCGACCCAGTTGGTGTAGAGGCCGACCTTGCCGCGGCGGTTGAAGACCTCGCGGTGGTAGCGGCTGTTGCGCGCGACGCGCTCGCGATATTCGGCGGTGTCCTGCAGGCGGCACTCATACTCAAACTCGGCGTCCGGATCGCTGACGACCTCGGGATCGTAGAGGCGAAAGCCGACGCTCGGGCCGTGGTTCTGCGCGGCCATCAGCTTCACGCCGGGCTCGCAGCCGAGGCGGAAGCGGAGGTAGCTGGCGTTTTGGAGCGTGTTGGCGACGAGCCGCTGGAAGCCCTCGATGCCGAGGTAGTGCAGCGCGGTGTAGGCGCCGAAGAGCCCGGCGGCGCCGCGCGAGCACTCGATGGTGGCGTGCAGGAGGTGGCCCTTGCCCTCCAGGTTCTTGTCAAAATAGCTGAAGTATTCCGGGTCGTGCTCGAGCGCCTTCAGGTCGTCGCTGTTCTTGATCATGACGAGGCTCGAGGTGTAGGGCACGTAGCCCCACTTCTGGAAATCGACGGTGAACGAGTCGGCGAGCGCGACATCGCGGAAGAGCTCCACATTGCGCCGCAGGCCGGGGAGCGTGGCGGCGTTGATGCGGAGCGGGTTCTTGGCGAAGTCGTAGTTGAGGAAAAAAATCAGCGGCCAGCCGATCGCGGAGTCGACGTGGATGTGCGGCTTCACCGCGACCTCGAACTGCGCGCAGAGCCGGTCGCGCAGCTCGACGACGGGGCGCACTTGGTCGACGCCGAAGGTGTCGGTCGTGCCCATCGTGAGCATGATGGTGGGCACGACGCACTGGAGCTGGAGGCACGCGGTGAGCTGGCGCTCGAGGTCGGCGACATCCATGTCGTTGCTCGTGGTGGCGTGAATGCGGATGACCTTGCGGCGGATGTTCACGCCGAGCAGCGAGAGGTTGGTCATGTTGGAATAATGACCGCCGACGGAGTTGATGATCCGGTAGTCCTGCCCGGTCTCGAGGCCGAGCTCGCGCGACTGCGGCAGCGATTTGCGGATGCCGAGGAGGTAGCCGTAGAGATTGCAGAACGTGCCGCCGCCCGTGAAGATCCCCGTCGCCTTCGCGGGATCGTAGCCGGCGAGCGACGCCATCTGGCGCACGACCAGCGCCTCGAACTCGGCCGCCATGCCGGCGTATTCCGCATAGACGAGGTTCGGGTTGGCCAGCACGCCCGTCATGCTGCCGAAGAGCGCGGGATCGGAGGGCGAGGTGACGACATTCTCGACGCTCGCGGGATCCTCCCAGTTCTTCGAGAGCGCGGCCGCGAAGATGAGCAACGGATCGACCGCGCCGCGCGGATCGGTGCTGCGGGCGGGCACGCGATCGGTCTCGCGGAGCTGCTTCAGCAACGCATCGCCGCCAGGATACTCGGCGACGCGGCCGCGCGCGGTCTTCTTCTTTTTGCGCACCGACATGATCTCGGCAAACGCGGGATCGCCGAAGACGGGCCAGCACGCGGGATCGCGCGAGAAGTAGAGCGCGCGGATGCGATCAATCTCGTCGCGAAACGACGGGGAGATTTGGTGCGTGGCGGGGATCAGCGGGGCGTCGGGCATGGGTGAAGCGGGGTGCGGCAACGGCGGGCAAACCGGGGCGCGGCCATCGAAATGCCGGGCGGGCGCGCCGGCGGCAAGCCCGGCTCAGGGCGTGCGAGTGAGCTCGACGCCGTCCACCGTCATCTTCCACGCGCCTCCCACCTGACGAGGAGGCGCGGCCACGACGAACGTCGTGGAGAAAGGCCCGACGCCCACGGCAAAGTTGTCGCCCTGAAACTCCTGCAATGGGGCGTTGATCTTTTTCACGACGTGGCCGCTCCCATGGCGATAGGCCACGCGGCCGTCCTGCGAGATGACGAGCAGCATGCCCGGCCCGATCCAGGTGCCGACATAGGCGGCGCGCTCCGGCGGCAAAGGCTTGGCGCAGGAGGCCAGGGCCAGCGCAGCGAGCAACGCGGCGCCGACGCGAAAGGTGCGGCCCAGGTGGAGCAGCAGGCTCACTCCTTCAGCGGCTTCAGCCGGATGCGGCGGTATTCCATCTGGCCGCGGTCGCCCTCGAGGCCGATGGGGCCGGTGGCGGGGACCTTCATGTCGGCGGTGAGCAGCTCGCCGTTGCACGTCGCGTGCGCGATGCCGGCGCGCACGGTCACGACGAGTTCGTTCCAGTCGCCTTCCTTGAACTGCTTCAGCTCCTTGTAGGGGCCGGCGAGCAGGAAGTCGCGGCACTGGAGCTGCGGGCCGCGGAGGAAGACGCCGCTGTCGGCGTTGGGCGTGGCGCGGAACTCCAGCTTGAGCGTGAAGTCCTCGGGAAACTCCGCGGTCGTCCAGAGCTGCTGGACGCGGCGGCCCTCGGCCGGCGTGGTGACGACAAGGCGGCCGGCGATCGCGCGGTAGCGGCCGTCGGGCGTGGCGGTTTTCCCGTCGAAGTTCACGGCGGTGGCGACCTCGACGAAGACGGGGGCGTCGGCAGCCTTGGCCTTGGCATTGGGATTCTGTTTGCGCGGCGGCGTCGGGCGGAAGCCCCAGCCCGTGAGGTCGCGGCCATTGAAGAGGCTCTTGAAGCCGGGTTCGGGCGTGAAGGCGTCGGCGATGGTCTCGGTGAAGCCGAGCGTGGCAAACACGGGTCGCAGCGCGCCGGCCCAGCGATCGTAGCCGGCGGCGTTGAGGTGGAGGAGATCGGGGAACCACGCGGGCGTGGCGTCGCCGGCGGCGTTGGCGAAGAGCGTCCAGGTGTCGATGACGGTGAACTGCGGGTCGCCGCGCACGGCGGCGTCGTAGAGGGCATTGACGCGCTTGATGGTGTCGGCGGGGCGCTTCTTCGTCGCGGAGCTGGGGAACACGCGGCAGACAACGACGGGCGTGCGCGGGTTGTGCGCCTTGAGGGCGGCGGTGATCTTCTGGAAGTTGCGGCCGATGGCCTCGGCGTCGATGCCGACCTCAATGTCGTTGGTGCCGAGGAGGAGCACGACCGCGGCGGGGTTGAGCGCGAGCACATCCTCCTGCAGCCGGATCAACATGCCGCGCGAGGTGTCGCCGCTGATGCCGCGGTTGGCGAGCTTCATGCCGGGAAACTTGTTTTTGAAATTGTCACCCCAGCCCTGCGTGATCGAGTCGCCGAGGAAGACGACCGCGCCCTGATCGCGCGCGACGTCCTTCGCCCACTGCGTGCGCGCCTCGAGCCAGCGCTTCACGTAGGCATCGTAACGGCGGAGCGGGCCCTCGCCGGGGAGGTTGGTTTCGTCGGCGGTGGTGGGGAGGGCCTTGGAGGATTGGGCGAGAGAGGTGGCCGCGAGGGAGGCGACGAGCGCGAGGAAGCGGAGGGGTGCGAGGGGGCGCATACGCCCGATGGCACGGATGCGCGGCGCGGAGGCGAGGGGAAAGTGGCGATGAGAATGGGCGAGCCTCGGCGGTCGCGCCGACGATGGGGAACGAGGCACGCCTGACTAACGGATGCCGCGCGAGGATCGCCCAATCGCCATCTGCTCATCGAAGGCGCAACTTTTGCAGCGCACCGATCAACTTCTCGAAGGATGGCATGATCAAGACTGTGCCATCGGGGGAGAGTCGGCACAACAGGGTTGCGCTCTCGGCCCTGAGCCCCAGATCCAAATCGAGGTCCACCACTGTCACCTCAACTTCGGTGATGCCTGCGGGCAGTCGCACTTCTTCCTTCGAGGGCCACTTGCCGTTCGAGGCCTGATACTGCTGGACGGCCAAAATAACCTCGAGCGCCCGCGGCGGAATCTTGACCTGCAATAGCGAACTTGTGGCCGAGCCTTTTTGCTGTGCCGCGGACATCATCAGCATCACGCCCATGACAGATAGCGCATCGGCATTTTCTTTTGTAGACGGTGGCTGCGAAACACAGCCGCCGGTAAGCAGGGCGATCAGGACCGCACAAACTGCGCGCGTTCTTTTCTTCGGACACTTATCGAACCGCACGCGATCAGGTAGATTTTGACGCGCAAACTCGGGAGCCAGCGGCGTGGACATACCAGTGAAATTGAATCGAGCCGTTGTGTTGTCGACAGATTTGCCGACACGTGGCTCGGAAGGCAGAAGCCTGCTTGCGGGCAATGATTGGGGTAGCGGCGGGCAAAGACGCCCGTCGCTATGCAGACAGCTCGCTTACGCCCGCACCGCCGCCTTCGCCGCGTCCACCATCCGCCGCTGGAGCTTCTCCACGCCGGCCATGATCGTCTTCACCTTCGCGCGGGCGGCGGCGGGATTTTTGTGGATCGGCTCGAGGCGCGACCAGAGCTGCGCGCCGTTCGTCTCGTCGATCTCGAAGAACCAGTCGTTGGCGCCGATGTCGCGATACATTTGTCCTTTGCAGGTATCGGTGGGCTGGCGGACGTGAAACGTCGGCGTGCCGACGTGCAGCGCGATGAGAGGCGAGTGGCACTCGATGCTCACGACGCAGAGTGACTTGGAGTAGATGGATGCAGCCTCGTCGGGGAGCCAGTAGGTGTCGCGCCACACGACGTTCTTCTTCACGTCGGCGGGCAGCGGATCGATGAGGTGCGTCTTGGACAGCTCGATCTCGTGGGTCATTTCCGGGCAGGTGAGCACCTTGCCGCCGGTGGCGCGCACGTAGGCGATCATCATGTCGCGAAGCTTGGCGTGATCGGGCTCGTCGGTGCGATTGTTGATGCGATCGCGGACGTCGTCGTCGGGCGTGCGCTTTGATTTCCGAATCTTGTAGTAGGGCGTGTAGCGGTTGCGCGGGACGACGCAGATGAACTGGTTTTCGACGAGGCCCTTGGCCTGGAGGTAGGCGAAGCCCTTCGCATCGTCGCGCAGGTGCATGCCGAGCTGCGCGTCGGGGCCGAACTCGAGGATGGGTGTCTTCACGCCCTGCGCCTTAAGGTAGTCGCGCGTGATCGAGTCGCGGCAGAAGAAAAACGCCGACTGATCCATGATGTAACGGAGGTCAGCGCTGAGGTGGGAGGGCGGGAGCTTGAGCGCGCGCTCGCGGAGGTTCACGAGCGTGCCGCCCTCGGGATCGCGGTTGGCGCCGAGGCCGGAGATCGGATCGTTGCTGACGCCGAAGACACCGACGGGCTTGCCGGTGGCCTTGCGAAACGCGACGGCGTGCGCGCTCGCGGGGAAGCCGGAGCCGGAGCCGCTGAGGTAGAGGTCGGCCTCGGCCCACGCCTTGGCGAGCTCGGGCTTGTTGGGCTGGCCGTCGGCGCCGACGCCGCCCTCGACGATCTTCAGGCGCGGATAACCGGCGACCAGCATCTCGCGCGCGCCGTGGCCGAGTTCGCCGGGCCAGAGCGTGATCTCGGCCTCGGGGAAATGTTTCCCCAGGATCGAAAGCGCGCCGGGCGTGTGGCCGATGTCGCCGATGTTGACGCTCTGCCACGAGGAGCGGAGCAGCATGCGCGGCGGACGTTTCGAGTCGGCGGCGCGCAGCGAAAACGCGAGCGCGGCGGCGGAGGTAGAGGCGAGGAAATTACGGCGATTCATGGGAGGAGAAAGTTGGGGTATGAAGTGGGGCGGGTCTGTGACCCGCCCTTTCGCGCTTTGAGTGTTCGCACCGGGGTCGGGTCACAGACCCGCCCTACTTCATGCGAGAATTCCCTTGAGGACGTTCATCTGGCTCTTGGCCCGCTCCTCGACGTAGGCCATGGCTTTTTTGACCTTGGCCTGCGCCGCCGGGTAATCGCGGTGAATGCCCATCAGAATCTCGAACATCTTCGTCGCGGGCGTGGCGTCGAACTCGGGCGCCCATTCCTCCAGGCCAATGTCCTTGAACATCCAGCATTTTGGCGAATGGAACTCGGAGAAGGTGTGCATCATCGGCGTGCCCATCGCGAGCGCCATGATGGGCGTGTGCGGCTCGTGGCAGATGACGGTGTGGGCGCGGGCGTAGAAGGAGCAGGCTTCGTCCACGTTCCAGAACTCGTCGAAGTTCACGACGTGCGGCTTCAGCTTCTCGGGCAGCGGATCGTAGATGAACTGCTTGTTGTAGATCATCTCCTTGTTCACCTCGGGCGCGATGACGACTTTCCCGCCGGTCTCTTTCACCCACATCGCGATGAGGTCTTGGTAAACCTTCGCCCGGCGCTTGTCGTCGGCGATGTTCTCGGGCGTGGGGTGGAGCGGGTTGAGTTTCTGAGGCCGGCTGTCGTCTATGCCGGGCGCGCTGGGCGTGTGCGTGCGAAGCTGGATCGTGATGAATTTCTTCGGCTCGAGGCCGTGCTTCTTCAGGCGGGCCAGCGCCCGTTCCTCGTCGCGCACGTCGATGCCGAAGCAGCCGTCGGGCGCAAACTCCAGCACGGGCGGCTTGATCCCGGCGTTGCGGAGCATGGCGAGCGTCTTGGAATCGCGGCAGTAGATGAAGGCCGCGCTGTTGAGCAGCGCGATGCGCTCCTCGGCGCCCTTGCCGGTGATCATGTCCGGGAAATACGACTGGGCCTGGAGGCCCCAGGGTTTGCCGATCTTCCGGCAATGGATCATGAAGTCGGTGCTCTGGCCCATGCCGGGCCCGCGCAGGAAAAAGTCGGAGCGCTGGATCGCGCGCTGCACGACGCCGTCCTTTTCGGAGAGCGAACCCTTGACGATCTCCAGCTTGGGGAAGCGCCGCTGCAGCATCGCGTCGACCTGCGCGTTGGTGTTCGCGGCCCAGAGGATGACGTTTGCCTGCGGGAGATACTGCTCCAGGAAACGCAGCGTGCCGGGCGTGTGGCCGATGTCGCCGATGTTCTTGGTCGCCCAACCGCATTGCAGCAGGACGGTTTTCCGACGCGTGGCGGATTGAGCGATGGCGGGCAAGGCGCTCGCGCCGAGAGCGAGGCCGGAGGCTTGGAGGAAGATGCGACGATTCATGATTGAAGCAGGGCGGGTCTGTGACCCTCCCTCGGAAAAGATCCAAACTTTGGACCACGGATCACACCGATGACCACGGATGGAAGCTCGCTGGCGTGCGCCTTGTCCGTGTTCATCCGTGAAATCCGTGGTTGAAAATACGCGGCGCAAAAGGGCGGGTCACAGCCCCGCCCTGCTTTTTCAGAACGTGCCCTTCACGCCGACATACCACGTCGCGCCGTAGTTGATCCGGCCGGCGATGATCTTGTTCGACGGCGTCGAGGGGCCGTAGCGCACCGTGTCCTCGTTGGCTGAGTTCACGTTGCGGCCCGTCACGAAGAGGCCGTAGTGCCGCGTGAGGCGGTATTCCGCGGAGAGGTCCGCGATCGCGCGCGATTGCAGGTAGATGCGGGTGTTGGGCTCCGCGCCGGCGTTCGTCACGCTGCCTTGGTCAATCTTGCCGCGGTGGTTCACCGCCAGCCGCAGCGTGTAACGATCGCGGCTGAACGTGACGCCCCAGTTGAAGGTCTTGCGGACGAAGCCGGTGAAGCTCGCCTGCTGCGAACCCTGCGTGCGCTGCAGCGTCGCGTTGCCGAACACGGTGAAACCGCGGGCCCACGACGGCAGGAACGTGAGGTTCTGGCGGTAGTCGAACTCCGTGCCCGAGACCCGCGCGTCGCCGACGTTGCGCGTCGTGCTGATCAGGTAGCCCAGCGCCTGGCCGTAGAGCGCGGGATCGATGCCATAGGGCTCCAGCAGATCGTTGCTGGCGGGCACGAGCGAGGTGCCCCAGAAATCGGTGATGTCGCGCCGATACGCGCGCACCGAGACCACGCCGGTGGAGGGCTCGTCGAAATAATACTCGAGCGCGACGCCGTAGCTGTTCGCAAACCACGGCTTCAGGCTGGGGTTGGTGGCCGTGATCGTCCGCGCGGTCGACTCGGGATCAGGCAGGTTGAGCGACGGGAGGATGTTGCCGAAATCCGGGCGGTTGAAGGAGCGGCCGTAGGAGGCGCGCGCGATCAAGTTGGGCTGGATCTTGAAGGAGCCGTTCAGGCTCGGGAAAAAGTCGTCGTAGGTCTTGTTGGTGAAGCTCGCTCGCTCGACGTAGGCCAAGCGGCTGCCGGCGAGCGACGCCAGCGCCGCCACCGTGAGCGGGCGGCCCTGCGCGTCGCGCACGATCTGGCCCGCGGCGTTGCGCTGGTAGATGCGCGAAGGATCAATCAGCGGGCCGTTGCCATCGTCTTGCGTGCGCTCGTAGCGCACGCCGCCCGTGAACTGGAGGCGGCCGTCGAGCAGGCTGGCGTCGAGACGCAGGTAGGGAGCGATGATCGTCTCCGTGATAGCTTGTGAGGTCGTCACGGCGCTGCGGTAGGCGGTGACGGCGTCCGCTTCCGTGTTGGTGAAGTAGCTGGGATTCGAACGATACGTGCCGCCGATCTTGTCGAGGTCGAACCACTGCATCCGCGGGCCGAAGAGCAGGTCGCGCTGGGAGTAGCTCGGGTCGAGCCACTGGGCGGCGTTGTCGTCGTTGGTGCGCGCGATCCCGTCGGCGCCGACGAAGCTGGTGGCCGACGTCGGGCGGCGCAGGTCGCGGTGCTCCGACCGGAGGTCGACGCCTGCCTTGGCCGTGAGCGGGAGCGGGCCGGACGAAAAGTCGCGCTTGGCGAACGTGCCGAGCGTGCGGACGATCGCGTAGCCGTTGAAGTTCTGCCCGCTCAGCGTCTCGAGGCGATAGTTCGAGAGGGCATACGGGTTGACGTCGTTCACGCCCGCCGCGTCCTTGACCGAAACGATCGAGGGATGATCGACCGTGAGGTCCTGGAACCGGAGCGTGACGTTGCGGAAGAAGGCGTTGTTGCCGAGGAAGTATCCCTCGTTGGAGTAGTTGTTGCTCGCGGCGGAGTAGGCGCCGGTGACCTGCCACTCCCAGACCGGGCCCTTGTGCTTGTAGCGGAGGCTCGGCGCCCAGGCCGTGTTGTTCTTTTCGCGGGCATCGGTGAGGATCTGCACGAAGCCGGTGCCGGGTGCGCCCTGCGTGAAATTGTCGCCGAAGGAGGCCACCCGGCCGATGTCGAAGTTGAGCTGCCGCACCCAAAACTCCGCGAGGAAATAGGAATACTGCATGCCCAGCGTGAGCACGTCCGTGGCGTTGACGCGCCAGTCCGCCGAGAGGCTGAGGGAGTTGCGCTTGGTGATTTTCGGCCGCTCCTGCAGGCGGTAGCGCGCGAGATACGGCTTGTCGGGCGTGGTGGCGGGGAAGTTGGCCGACTGCGCCGCCACCGTCGGCACCCAGTCCTGCGTGATGCCAGGGCCGTTGTTGAACGTGCGCGACGCGAGCGCGCTGGCCGTGAAGCCGAAATTGCGCGTGACCGGCACGACCGCGCTCAGCTCCAGGTTCGGCAGGAAAACGTATTCCTTGTGCTCAAAGGGGCCGGGCTCCTTGTGCAGGCTGAAGTCGTCGCCACGAAACGAGAGGTGCGCCTTGGCGGTGTATTGCGGGCGCGAGCGCTCGAACGCGCTGCGGCTGATGAGATTGACGGAGCCGCCGATGGCGTTGGCCGGGCTGTCGGGATTTTGGGAGCGGGAAACCTCGACGCGGGCGAGGCTGCCGACGGCGATGCTCTCGAATTCAACCTGTCGGTTCGCGTTGGAGCCGTTGGCGGTGGCGATGCCATTTCCGTCCATCATGATGGGCGTGCCGCCGGGCGGGACGCCGCCGATCGACATCGTGAGGCCGTCGCTGCCGCTGCGATTGAGCGTCACGCCGGGCAAGTATTTCGCGAACTCGCCGACGTTGCCATCGGCGATGTCGCCGAAGGAATCCGTCGAGACGACGTTCTTGATGCCGGCGGTGTAGCGCTGCTCGTTCACCGCGATGTCGGAGGCGGCGATGTCGCGTTGCGCGGCGACCTTGAAGGTGTCGAGCCGCACGAGCCCGCCGGTGGCATCGCCCGCGCCCCCGAGATCAAAGTTCTGCTCGGCGCGCTGGCCGGCGGCGACGCGGACGGTCTTGGTTTCGGGGGGAAAGCCCGTGTAGGCCACGCGCACGGTCGCCTCGCCGGCGGGCACGCGCGGCAGGCGGTAGTAGCCGGACTCGTCGGTCGAAGTCTCGAGGCGCAAGGCCTCGATGCTCACGCGGGCGTTGGCGACGTAGCTGCCCGTGGTGGGCGCGAAGACGCGGCCTTCAATGGTGCCGGTGGCCGCATCGGCGGCGGTGGCGGCGGGTGCGATCGCGAGGGCGAGCCAGGCGGCGAGCGCAGCGAGAGGGTTTTTCGGTTTCATGCTAGGTGGAGGCAGGGAAGTGACGGATGCGGGAGACGAAGAGGGGGCTGCTGCGGCGGACGTTTCGCGGCGCACCGTGAGCGTGCCGGCGGGATCGTCGGCCACGACGACGAGATCCGTGCCCGCCACCAGGCGGGCGAGCGCGTCGCGGGGCGCGAAGTCCCCGCGCAGCGCCGGCGTGCGGACGCCGCGCACGGTCTCGGCGAAGAACGCGATTTCCAGCCCGCCTTGGCGGGCGGCGAGCTTGAGGGTTTCGGCGGCGTCCCCCGCGGGCACGTCGAACGCGCGCGGCGCCTCCGCCGCGGGGGAAACGCCGGCGCAACCGAGCGCGACGAGGCCGACGACGAACCGCAGCAGGCGCGGAAGGGTGAGGGAAAAGGACAGGCCAAGCACACCGAGACGCATGGACGCGGTGCTTTCACTAAGGGATTTTTTGCGGCCGTTTTTTTTCACTGCGCGACAGGGTCGGGTGGGGCGCGCGGCGGAATGGGGGGAGGAAGTCAGCGCTTTCGTCGAATCACGATCTCGGCGCCGCGGCGCTCGATCTCGACGCCAGGGGCGGCGGCGAGGAAGCGGGCGAAGCCCTCGGTGTTGTCGGAGCGGATGGAGGCGACGATGGGCAAGGCCGCGAGCTGAGCGTCCGCGAGGATGAACTGCACGCGATTGCGCCGGTTGAACTCGGCGATAGCCACGGCGAGCGGCGCCGATGAGAAGTCGAGGAGCTGCGGCTGCCAGTTGAGTTGCTGCGCGATCGCCTGCGGGGAGACGGGGACCACTTGGGGCGGCGTCGCGGTGTCCAGCGAGACCGTGGCGCGATGGCCCGCATCGAGCTGCAGCGGATTGCCCCCAGGCTGCGCCGGCACATTGGGATCAACGTGGGCGACGCCCACCTTGCCCTCGGTGACGAGCACCTCGACCGTCGTGGCGTCGAGCCGCACGCTGAACGCCGTGCCGACGGCGCGCACATCGACGCCGCGGGCATGCACGATGAACGGGCGCGCCGGATCCTTTGCGACCGTGAAGTAGGCCTCGCCGCTCACGAGCGTCGCGCGCCGCACCGCCGCGGTGAAGGCCGTCGTGACCGCGGCGCCGTGGTTCAGCTCCACCGACGAGCCATCCTCGAGGATGCGGCGCTGGAGCTCGCTCGCGGCGATGGCCGCGGGCTCGCGTTTTCCCTGCGCCGCGCGCCAGCCGGCGAACGACAGCGCGATCACCGCGGCGGCCGCGAGCGCCGCAGCCGCGACGGGCACGAGCCGGTGGATCTTTTTCCGGTGCGGCGGAGCCAGCAGGTCGGGATTGGGCTCAACGCCGTGCTCGGGCCGCCAGGTGGCGAGCGCGGTGAAGTCGGCCACGGTGCCGCGGTGCAGCGCGAGCCATTCGCCATGCCGCGGATCGGCGGCGAGCCAGTCGAGAAACGCGTCCTGCTCCGCCGGCGTGAGGCCGCGATCGCGGCGCACGAGCCACTCGGCCGCGGCGGCGGCGCGGCGCTGGGCCTCGGGGGAATCGGGCTCGGGGCGTTTCATCGCGGGGAGGTGCGGCTGCCGGCGCGGCGCAGCACAAAGTCCGTGCAGCGCGCCGTGCCGATCGCGAGCTGCGCGGCGACCGTGCGATCGGAGATGCCGAGCTTTTCGCCGATTTCGCGCTGCGTGAGGCTGTAGACAAGGCGGAGCGTCATGATCTGGCGGCAACGGTCGGGCAGCGCCTGCACGGCCTCGGTGAGGAGGGCGAGTTCCTGGCTGCGCGCGACGCTCTCGGGGATGCCGGCATGGTCATCCAAGACGTTTGCGAGGTCCGTTTCCACTAAGGCATCCGTGCGCGCGACGGCGTGGCGGCGGAGCTGATCGAGCGCGAGGTTGCGCGCGGTGGCGAAGAGGAAGGCCTTGGGCGCCTGCAACTCGCCGGTGCCGCGCGCACGCAGGACGCGCAGGAACGCCTCCTGCACGACGTCGTCGATCGCGAGGCGCGGCCCGAAGCCGCGCGCGAGCCACGCGCGCAGCACCGCCTCGTGCGGCTGCACGTGGGCCGCGAACCATCGGGCGGTCTCGGGATCGGCGGGAGGCATGGGTGAGAAGTTCCGCCCCTTAGGACGCCGTCGGCCCGCGCGGAGTCGAGCCCGGAGCCGGTCGTGAAAATGATTTCCGTCAACGTGGCGCGAGGCCGATGCGCGCTGGACGCTCGCGGAGGCTTGAAATGCAGGGCGGGCCGGTGACCCGCCCTGCCTCGGCAGGCAGGGATGCCCGCCGCTACGTTGGACGATGCGTTTTTCGGCGTGCCTCAGAACCGCACCGTGGTGGTGAGGCGGGCCTTGCGCGGCTCGTCGTAGAAGTAGCCGTTGCCGATCGCGACGCGGTTGGCGATCGCGAGGGTGTTGGAGACGCCGGTGTAGACGGGCTTGTCGTAGTCGAGCAGGTTGCTGACGTTGAGCTGCACGTTGATCGGGACGCGGCGCACCTTGAAGTCGTAGCCGGCGCTCGCGGTGACGAGCGTGCGCGCCTCGCCGTAGTAGAAGGCGAAGGGCAGGTTGGCCTGGTTGCCGATGAGGCGCCGGCCGATGAAATTGGCGCCGCCGCCGAGGCGCAGGCCCTTGAGCGCGCCCTCGGTGAAGGAATAGTTGGCGAAGAGGTTGGCGGAGAATTTCTGCGTGGCGTTGAGCGGGCGGCCCTCGGCGGCGGCCTCGATGCGGGTGCGCAGCGTGTTGATCTGGTTCTGGATGTTGGTGCGGTTGAACTGCGCGGGGTTGTCGGCGGCGGCCTGCCACTGCGCGATGTTGGCGGCGAAGTAGGCGCGCGTGCCCGGGATGGTGTTGGTCTGGCTCGTCTCGGGAAACGCGATGTTGCCGAAGAGGCGCACGCTGCGCGTGACGTTGGCCGTGAACTCGCCCTCCCAGCCCGTGGCCTTGTAGTCGAGGAGATCGCGGTAGTTGGTCGTGGGGATGAGCCGCTGCGTCAGCGCGAGATCGGTCCAGATGCTGTTGATCTCGGAGGCGCTGTAGGAGGTGACGCGCTTCTTCTCGGTGCTGCTGTAGTAGCCGACGGAGCCGGTGGCGCGGCCGCCGAGGAGGTTGAAGCGCAGGCCGGTGCCGAAGCCGCTGCCGTCGGTGGGATCGAACTGCTTGCCGTCGAGGCCGGGGTCGCCGGAGGTGACGGGCGAGAACGAGGTGGAGCGGTTGTAGTAGAGGCCGACCTGCTTGATCGGGAAGAACACGCCGCCAATCGAGTGGCGCACGGTGCTCACGGGCTCGGTGATCGCGGAGTAGCCGATGCGGGTCGCATTGCCGCGGGCGTCGAGGGCGACGATGTCCTTTTGGTATTGCTTGTAGTCGTAGTAGCCGAGGCCGGCGATGAGGTGGAGGCGCTCGCGCCAGTAGGAGCCGACGGTGGCAAGCTGGACGTTGCGCAGCTCCTGCTTCTGCAGGCGATCCTGCGTGCGAACCCACGCGAAGGTGTAGCCATTCTGGCCGTCGCGCGGGCGCGTGAGATTCTGGGTGGAGCCGTCGGAGAAATAGCGGCGCACGTAGGTCGCGTTGGCAGCGTTGCGCAGGTCGACGATGGCGCCGTTGCTGCGGGCGAAGGTGTCGCTGACCGCCGTGAAATCCTCCTCGCGCCAGCCGGCGAGGAGGTTGATGCGCTGGCTGAAGCTGCGCACGGGGAAGGTATAGACGCCGGCGAAGCGGTAGTCGGTGTTGCGGTTGTCGCCGCTGGACTGGCCCGCGGTGTTCTCGGTGTAGACGTGGCCAAACTTGGGGTTGGGCGCGCCGTTGGGAAGCAGGGTGTTGACGTCGACGTAGTAGGCGCCGGCGCCGCCGCTCGGCGTGGTGGTGCGGTCCTGGCGCGAGCGGTGCGCGGCGAGCTCGAAGGCGAGGTTGTCGCCGATGGTCTTCTCAAAATAAAAACCGATCGCGATCTGGCGCTGGATCGTCGGCGAGTTTTCCGTGATGAACTGGAAGTGCCGCGAAGGGCGCGGGAGCACGACGTTGAACTGGCGATTGGCCTCGCTCAGGCTGAGGCCCGAGCCGGTGGACTGCGCGTAGTTGAGATAATCGAGCGGGCCGGTGCCGGCGTAGGCGACGCCGTAGGTGATCTTGGAGGTGGTGAGGCGGTTTATGCCGTTGCCGGGGTTGGCGGTCAGCGGGCCGGTGGCGCTCTGGGTGCCGTTCCACGAGGTGATTTGATCGGTGAAGACGGAGGTGGCGGCGCCCCATGCCTTCGTGTCCTGCGCCTCGCCCTCGATGCGGAACTCGGACTTGGGCCACGGGCGGAAGGTGAGCGTGCCGTGCGAGGCGAGGCGCTCGGTGCGGAAGCCGCTGAAACGCCGGCCGCGCTCGGCGAGCAAGTTGACGCGCGCGGCGAGCGCGGAGGTGACGTTGCGGTTCACGTCGATCGCGCCGCGCTGGCTGCCCTCGGTGTCGAAGACGAAGCGCGCGTCCGTGCGCGGGCGGTTGAGCTGCGCGCGCTTGGTGCTGGTGTTGATGATGCCGCCGATGACGCCGTCGCCGAAGATGAGGGAGTTGGGCCCGCGGGAATTATCGAGCCGCTCGACGATGTAGTCGTCCACCGGCCCGAGGGAGCGGAAGTAGTTGCGATAGGGATAGCCCGCGGGCGAGACGCCGCGGAAGACGATGGCCTGGCCGAAGTCCGTGCCGCCCGGCGGGGTGACGACGGCGGAGGTCAGCCAGATGCCGGCCTCGGCGTAGGAGAGCGCGCCGATGTCGTCGAGGAACTCGCGCGTGAGGATCGTCTGATCCGCGGGCGTGGTGAGGACGGTGGTGGCGATGCGGCCGCCGAGGAGCGAGTCGGTGGCCTGATAGCCGGTGTCCTTTTCTGTCGAGACAGTGAAGGGTGAGAGCGTGACCGTCTCGCTCGTGGAGGGACGGCTGGCGGGCTGGGCGTAGGCCGCCGCGAGCGTGGCAAGCGCGACAACAGGCAGCGCGGAGGCGCGGCAAGACAGGGCAGGGGTTTGCATTGGGGTGTGGGGAAATTCGGACGACAACGGCGCGATGGCGGCGGCGCGATCATTTTCGATCGCCGCGGCGTTGCCATGGGGGCGTATTGGTCGCCGACAAAAGGCGGCGTGCTTCGCGCTCGCCTCTGTTTGCCGAATCAAACTGATTGTCCGCGCCCCGCTCCCAGGTTCGCCGCCGTTTTCCCCATGAACTCCCCCGTCTCCCTCGATCTTTCGCGTCGTGATTTTATCGGACTCACGGGCCGCTACGCCGCCGTCTCGGCGCTGGCCGGCGTCGCGCTGCCGCACGTGCACGCAGCGCACAGCGACGAGATTCGCGTAGCGCTGGTCGGCTGCGGCGGGCGCGGCACGGGCGCAGCGACGCAGGCGCTTTCCACGACGAGCGGCCCGATCAAGCTCACGGTGATGGCGGATGTGTTTCCGGCGCGGCTCGCGGCGTCGCACGACCGGCTCAGCAAGAGCCCGCAGGTCAGCAAGCTCGTCGATGTGCCCGAGGAGCGGCGCTTCCTCGGACTCGATGCCTACAAGGCGGCGATGGACGCGCTCCGCCCCGGCGACATTGTGATCCTCGCGACGCCGCCGGCGTTTCGGTGGGTGCACTTCTCGTATGCGATCGCGAGGGGGTTGAACGTGTTCATGGAGAAGCCGGTCACCGTCGATGGCCCGACGAGCAAACGCATGCTCGCGCTGGGCGAGGAGGCGGCGCGGAAGAATTTGAAGGTGGGCGTCGGCCTCATGTGCCGGCACTGCGAGGGCCGCGGCGAGCTCGCGCGGCGGATCCAGGACGGCCAGCTCGGCGAGATTCTCCTGATGCGCGCCTATCGCATGCACGGGCCGATCGGCTTCTTCCAATCGCCGCCGAAGCCGCCGGAAATCTCCGACCTGATGTATCAGATCCAGCGGTTCCACTCGTTCATGTGGTCGGGCGGCGGCTGCTACTCGGATTTCTACATCCACAACATCGACGAATGCTGCTGGATGAAAGGCGCGTGGCCGGTGTCGGCGCACTCCACCGGCGGCCGGCATTTCCGCGGCGACAGCATCGATCAGAATTTCGACAGCTACTCCACTGAGTTCACGTTCGCCGACGGCACCAAGCTCTTCATGGAGGGCCGCTGCATCAACGGCTGCGTCAACGATCACTCCAGCACGGCGCACGGCACGAAGGGCATGGCGATCATCTCGGAGAAGGGCCACATCCCCTCGCTCGCGCGCATCTACCGGGGCCAGACGAAGGATCCGGCGAAGCTCGCGTGGGCGTTCCCTCAGCCGGAAAAGACGCCCTACCAGATCGAGTGGGACGACCTCGTCGCCGCGATCCGCGCGGACCGGCCTTACAACGAGGTGCAGCGCGGCGTGGAGGCGAGCCTGGTCACCTCGATGGGCCGCATGTCGGCGCACACGGGGCAGGTCGTGACGTTTGAGCAGATGCTGAACTGCGAGCACGAGTTCGCGCCGGGCCTCGACGTGATCACGGCCGAGTCGCCGGCGCCCCTCCAGCCCGATGTCAACGGGAGATATCCCGTGCCGCGGCCGGGGATCGAGACCAAGCGCGAGTATTGAGCGGCGCTCCGGCCGCCCGCCTACGGAATCTCGTAGATCTCGACAAGCGCCTCGCCGGTGCCGCCGTCGGCGCCGCGCACCTGCACGGTGTAGCTGCCCGGCTGGAGCGAGGCGATCAGCGCGGCGTCGCGACTGCCGGAATCCAGCGGGAACGCGCCCACCATCGTGAAGACGCCCGAGAGCGTGGGGAGCCAGTTGTCGTTTTCCGCGACCTTCGCGCCGCTCGCGTTGTAGATCTCGAGCTTCGGATCGGCGAGGGCTCCCGGCACGCCGAACGCGGCGAGCTTCGGGCCGACCGCACGGATGACGAGTTGCTTCATGCCGGTGCCGGTGAGGTTGAAGCCCGCGATCAGGATATCGTCGCCGGTGCCGACGCGGTTGCGGGCGGAAAGATTGACGAACCGCGGCGAGTTGCCGGCGCCGGTGTCGTAGGCCTCGACGAGCACGGTGCCCGCGCCGGTGCCACGCACCTGAATCGAGCGCGAGCCGTCGATGCCCTGCACGAACCCGGCGTCGGCGCTCCCGGGCGCAAACGGGAACGCGCCCACGCTGGCGGCCGTGTCGGCGAGCGCCGGTGGCCAATTGTCATTCTCCAGGATTTTGGCGGCGCCCTGATAGAGCTCGAGACGAGGGTCGGCCATCGCGGACCCGAGGCCGAAGGCGGCGAGCGCGGGGCCGGCGGCGCGCACGAGAACGTTCCGCGCACCGCCGCTGACCACGACGCCCACAATCATCGTTTGCCCGTTGGCCAGCGAGGTGCGGACGGAGAGATTGGAGAGGCGCGAGTTCACGGCGGGCATCGGGGGAGCGCTGCTGTCGCCGGTGCCGGGGTTGCCGTTCATCTGCGACGAGGCGCGCCACGAGCTGCGCAGCGCCCAGTCCTTTGCCGGCGTCGTTGCCGGGGCCGCGACCACCAGGGAACGGCCGCCGCCCGAAGCCGTGGGATACCACTCGGGTTCAAAGCGAAAGCGCAGGATGTGCACGCGCCACGGCGCGGGCAGCGTCAGCGCGACGGTCTCGCCGGTGTTGTCGAGGGAGCCTTCAAAGGATCCCGGCGCGAGCGTCGCGCCGGCCGAGGGGTAGCGGGACAGAAATGAACTGCGATTGCCGGCCACCACGATGTAGGCGCCTCCGGCGAGGGTCGTGCCCGCAGGGAAGGTGTAGACGAGGCCGTTGGAAAACCGCACCCCGCTGAGATCGAGCGGGGCGGTCCCGATGTTCTGCAGCTCGATGAACTCGTAGTCGCCCCCGCCGCCCGATGCCGCGGGTTGATACATCAGCTCCGTGATGCGCAGATTGTCGAGCAACGCCCGGTAGGCGGCGGGCAGAGGCGTGTTGTTGGGCAATCCGGGCGTGGGCACGTCATAGTCCGCGATGATGGTGCCGCCATCGGGCGTCCGCCCGCTCGATTTGTCCGCCGGCTGGTTGGCCAGCGTGACTTGATCGACTTGCTCGTTGTTCTCGCCGAGGAGCGTCACGACCTCGAAGTCGCCATCGAGGCCAAATGCGAAATCCGCGCCGTAGAGCGGGAGGTAGCCGGCGGCGGAGATGAAACTGAGCTTCGGAAACACAAAGCGCGTGGGCTGCGCGACATTGTCCGTCAGCCGCACGCCGCCGATGGCGACGGGGGCGGCCGCGGGGTTGAAAAGCTCGATGAGGTCGTGGTCCAGGCGAAAGGTGATCTTGCCGGCCCACTCGTTGATGCGGATCGCGCCCGGCGCGCCGAGCGTCACCGGCGCCGCGTTGGCGCCGCCCAAAGTCGGCGTCGTGAGCGCCCAGGTTTCGCCGTTCGCGCCCGTGCGCGAGAGCGAGTAGTCCGGAACCTGAAACCCGAAGGCGATCGAATCGAGCAACACGCCGCCATTGGCGGGCGCGTCGTAGAGCCGCACCTGATCTCCCTCCGAATCGAGCGCGAAGCCGGTGCGCAGGCCGGGCAGCGCGGCGTCCTTGTCGGCGTAGAGCACCAAATAGGCGCCCGCCGCGAGAGTCGTGCCGGCCGGAAAGACAAACTTGCGCGGCTGCGTCGGATCATCGGTCAGGCTCTTGCCGGCGAGATCGATTGCCGTCGCGCCGGCGTTGTGCAGCTCGATCATGTCGGGGAAGGAGCCGCCGACCGCCAGCTTGGTGTTCCACGTCATCACCTCATTGATGCGTAGCGGCGAGGTGCCGGAGGCGGGCACGGTAGGGCTGCTCGTGGGTGCCGCAGCGGCGGGGCCCACGATGAGCGCCGCCGCCAGCAGGAACGGCGGCGAGAGTCTCACTCGCAAATGACACGACATGACCGCTGCCTACATCGGATGGGACAAGACGACGTGAAGGATTTTGACGGAACCTTGAAAGTTGGAAAACCCACTCCGGAGTGGACGTGCCGCCCCAAGCCGCCTTGCCTCGGCGCGACCCGCACATGGACACCGTTTCCGCCCAGTCTGTTTCCCCTTCGCCGGCGCCCACACCGCCCACCAAGTCGCTCCTGATCGTGGACGACGAAAAATCGGTGCGCGAGACGCTGCGCCTGCTGCTCGAGCGCCGTGGCTTCCAGATCCACACGGCCGACAACGGGGCGGCCGGCCTGGCGCTCGCCGCGGCGCATGTGGTCGACGGCGCGATGGTGGATGTCCACATGCATGGCATGGATGGCGTCACGCTGTGCCGTGCGCTGCGCGAGCAGGCGGCGGCTTCGGGCCGCGACCTCGCGGTGTGGCTGATGTCGGGTGCGCGCTCCTCCGATGTCATCAAGGCGGGCGCCGAGGCCGGTGCCCGGGCGGTGCTCGGGAAACCCTTCAACCTGGCGCAGCTCTACGAGATGCTGGAGAGCCAGCTCAACCCGCCGGCCGTGCCGCGCGGTTGAGCCCGCGCGGAGACGCCGCTGGACGAATCGCAGTTGTTGTGCATGGGTGCCGGCCATGCAACTGACAGGATTCCATCATCTGACCGCGGTGACCGCCGACGCGCCGCGCAACCACGCCTTCTACACCCAGACTCTCGGTCTGCGCTTGGTGAAGAAAACCGTGAATCAGGACGACACGTCGGCCTACCACCTGTTCTATGCCGACGGGCTCGCGTCACCCGGCACCGACATCACGTTTTTCGACTGGCCGGCGCCACGCGAAAATCGCGGCACGCGCAGCGTCGTTTCGACGGGCCTGCGGGTTGGCAGCGAGGAGAGCCTCGCGTGGTGGCGGACACGGCTGGACACACTCAAGGTTGCGCACGCGCCGATTTCCCGCCGCGATGGCCGCGCGGTGCTCGATTGCGAGGACCCCGAGGGTCAGCGCCTCACCCTCGTGGCGGACGACACCCCGGTGGTGCCCAATCGCTGGAAGAAGAGCCCGGTGCGCGCCGAGCATCAAATCATCGGGCTGGGCCCGATTGTGATGAGCGTGCCCGTGCTGGCGCCGACGCAGCGTGTGCTCACGGAGGTGATGAACATGACTCATGCCCGGACCTACGCCTGGGCTCGGGATGGCGTTGAACGCGAGGTGCACGTTTTTCAGATGGGGGCGGAAGGGCCGCAGGCTGAGCTGCACGTCGTGGTCGAGCCGGGCCTCGCCACGGCCACGGCGGGCGCCGGCGGAGTGCACCACGTCGCGTTTCGCACCCCGGACAAAGCGAGCTACGACGCGTGGGCCGCGCGGCTCGTCGAGCAAGGGATGCGCTCCAGCGGCCCGATCGACCGCTATTATTTCCGCAGCCTCTATTTTCGCGAGCCGGGCGGCATCTTGTTCGAGATTGCGACGGATGGCCCCGGCTTCGCCGCCGACGAGCCGATGGATGCACTCGGCGAAAAGCTTGCGCTCCCGCCCTTCCTCGAGCCGCGCCGCGCGGAGATCGAGCGCGGGCTGAAGCCGCTCGTCACAAAATGACCGGCCGGCCGCGGTCTTGGGGCCCTATTCGGTCGGCACAATGCGCGCGATGCGCCCGGGGGCGTTGAACGCGACGTAAAGCAGGCCGTCGGGCCCCATGACCGCGTGGCGCACGCGCCCTTGGTCGGCCAGAACCACTTCCTGATGCGTGACTGTGTCGCCGTCGGTCTCGATTCGGCGGAGCTGGCGGCCGAAAAGGCAGCAGACAAAAAGGCTGTTTTTCCAGGCCGGGTAGCGGTCGCCGCGATAAAACAGGATGCCCGAGGGCGCGATCGTCGGCGACCAGTAGGCGATCGGCTGTTCGGTCCCCGGATGGTGCGTCCCCCCGATGACCTCGGTGAACTGCACCTGGCCCCACGAGGCGAGCGGCCAGCCGTAGTTTTTGCCGGGCTCGATGCGGTTGAGCTCGTCGCCGTTGCGCGGGCCGTGCTCGGTGGACCAGAGCTTGCCCGTGACCGGGTGAAAATCGAGGCCCTGCGGATGGCGGTGGCCGTAGCTCCACACCGTGGGCCAGGCGTTGGGCGTCTTCACAAAGGGATTGTCGGCGGGGGTCGAGCCGTCGGCGTTGATGCGGTGGATTTTCCCGAGCGGGCTGGAGAGGTCCTGCGCATCGGTGGATTTGCCGCGCTCGCCGATCGTGAAGAAGAGGTGGCCGCCTTTGTCCCACAGGAACCGGCAGCCGTAGTGGCTGGTGTCGCGGAAGTAGAATTTTTGCGGCGCGCGGAAGATCGTCTCCTGATCGATCCAAGCGCCGGCGCGCACGCGGCCGCGCACGATCACGGTCATGCTGGTGGCGCGGTTTTCGCCCTGCTCGGTGTAGGCGAGGTAGAGCCAGCCGTTCTTCGCGTAGTCCGGGTGGGCGATGAGATCGAGCATGCCGCCGTCCTGGCGCACGAAGGGCTCCGGTGCGCCGCGAATGGGCTCCGGCGCCAGTTTGCCGTCCTTGGAAATCGCGCGGAGCACGCCCACGCGATCGCTGACCAGCAGGCTGCCGTCCGGCAGGAAGGCCATGCCCCACGGCGTGTCCAGGCCCTCGGCGACCGTCTCCACGCGGAAGTTCTGCTTCTCCGACTTGAAGGCCACGCTCGCGGGGATGCCGCCGGGCTTGAGGATGCGGCCGAAGGCGTAGTCGCGCGCTTGCCGGCGGATGTGCGCGACCATGGCTTTCTGCTCATCGGTGCTCAACACGGTGGCGAACCCAGCCATGCCGGCCTGCGGGAAACCGTCGCGGATGGCGCGGAGCAGGCTGGCGTCGTCGTTGCCGTGCTTGAGCGTGTCGGTGAGGATGTTGGGCGCGGTGCCGCCCGTGAGGTTGGTGCCGTGGCAGCCGGCGCAGAGCGTGGCGGCGAGGGTGGCGGGGTCGCGGGCCTCGGCGGCGACGAGCGCGGACGCGGCAAGCAGGAAGAGCGGGGCGAGGGTGGGGACGGGGCGCATGGGCGGGGCGAGCAGAACGGGCCTGCGCGGGTGGTTCAAATCCGATTTCGCGCCCGTGCTATTTCGCCGCCGGCTTCGTCAGCTCGCGCATCGGGTTCTTCTCGGGGGCGTCGCGGTGGAGCTGCATCGGGGTCTTCACCAGGCGGCGCGGCCAGAAGTTGTTCTCGAGATCGCAGTCGGCCATCTCGTCGCGCGGATCGAGCGTCACGGCCTTCAGCTCCTTCGCGGTCATGATCAGCTTCGAGCACGCGCGGGTGTCATAGCGCCAGAGCTCGGCGCCGAGCTTCAGCTCCTCGGTGGTGCCGTCGGTGAACTCGAGGCGGAGCGGGAGCGGCATCACGATGCCGCCCACGTTCGCGAAATCGATCAGGTAGAAGTTGCGCGCGGTCTTGAGCAGCGCCGGATCGATTTTCGCCTCGGCGAGGTCCTTCAGGAGCGACTCGAATTTCGTTTTGTCGCTGGGGAGCACGGTGGCTTCGTCGTAGCCGTCGTAGAAATCGCGCAGCTCGGGGAAGCGCTCGACGCGCTTGGGCAGGGCGGCGTTCAGCGCGCGCGTGGTGGTGATTGGGCGGCCTTTTTTCTCCGCCTCGGCCTTCGGCTTCTCGATTGCCGGATCCTGGGAGTCGAGCTGGAGCCAGCGGACTTGCTCGATGGCGAGATCGACGCGGTCGGTGCCGTAGAACCAGCCGCGCCAGAACCAGTCGAGGTCGACGCCGCTCGCATCCTCCATCGTGCGGAAGAAATCCGCGGGCGTGGGGCGCTTGAACGCCCAGCGCTGCGCATACGTGCGGAACGCATGGTCGAACAGCTCGCGGCCGAGCACCACGTCGCGCAGGAGGTTCAGCGCGACCGTGGGCTGCGCGTAGCTGTTGAACCCGAGCTCGTGGATCGACTCGGAGTTGGTCATCACCGGCACGCGATCCGTGCGGCGCATGTAGGGGACGATGAGGCGGGCGTCGCGCGACTGCGGCCAGTCCTTCTCCCACTCCTCCTGCGCGAGGAGCTGCACGAAGGAGTTGAGGCCCTCGTCCATCCACGTCCACTGGCGCTCGTCCGAGTTGACGACCATCGGGAAGTAGTTGTGCCCGACCTCGTGGATCACGACGCCGATGAGGGCGTATTTCGTGCGCCGCGCGTAGGTGCCGTCGGGCTCCGGCCGCGGGCGGTTGAAACAGACCATCGGGTATTCCATGCCGCCGCCCACGGGGCCGTTGACCGAGATCGCGACGGGATACGGGTAGGGAAACGAAAACTTCGAGTAGACATCGAGCGTGTGGACGATCGCGTGGGTCGAGTATTTGTCCCAGAGCGGCATGCCCTCCCTGGGATAAAACGACATCGCCATCACCGGCGCGCGATACATGCGGTCGGCGATCGGGCCGGTGCGCACGGGCGTGGGCGGGTGCGTGTGGCCGGCGGCGCCCATCGCGTCCCAGATGAAGCGCCGCGAGCTGGCGAAGGCGAAGTCGCGGACGTTCTCGGCGCGGAACTGCCACGTCTTGGTGCCGCCGGGCTTGTGCGTCTCGAGGGCCTTGGCCTCGTCGGGCGTGACGATGAAGACAGGTGCTTTTGCGGTCTCGGCTTTTTTCAATCGATCGCGCTGAGCGGCGGAGAGAACGGCGTCAGGGTTCATCAGCACGCCGGTCGAGGCGACCGTGTGATCGTCGGGCACGGTGAGGCTCACGTCGTAGTCGCCAAACTCGAGGGTGAACTCGCCGGTGCCGAGATACTGCTTGTGCTGCCAGCCGGTGTAGTCGGTGTAGGCGGCCATCCGCGGAAACCACTGCGCGATCACGTAGAGCGGGTTGCCGTCGTCGAGCAGCTCGTAGCCGGTGCGGAACGCGGAGCCCTTCCAGGGGTTGAGCTTGTAGGTCCACGCGAGCGAGAAGGTGAACGACGCCTTCGGCGCCAGCGGCTCCGGCAGATCGACGCGCATCATCGTCTTCACGATCGTGTGCTTGAGCGGCTGGCCAGCGGCGTCGCGCACGTCGCTCACCACGAGATCGCTCGAGTAAGTCTCGGCGGTGACGAGTTCCTCGAGCGTGCGATAGGGAAACTTCGCGGGATCGGCGGGCGGCTTCGCGAGGGCGCGCGAGTCGGCGTTGTGCGAGAAGAAGTTCGGGTCGAGCTGCAGCCAGAGGTAGGAGAGCGCGTCGGGCGAGGCGTTGTGGTAGGTGATCGTGCCGCGGCCGGTGAGGCGGTGCTCCTTCTCGTCGAGCGTGGCGGCGAGCGTGTAGTCGGCGCGGTTTTGCCAGTAGGCCGCGCCGGGCGCGCCCGCGGCGTTGCGCTGCGGCGTCGGCGACGGGAGCAACGGCCCGAGCTGCTGGAATTTCTCGACGGAAGAGGCGGCGAAGGCGGAGACGGCGAGGGCCAGCAGCGACGCGGGGAGGCGGACGCGGAAACGCATGGCGCGAGACGATGCGCGCCGGCGCTACGCAGGCCAGACTTTTGCAGGCGGCGCGTCTGCCTGATGGCGTTAGGGCAGGATGTAGACCTCGATCAGCACCTGCCCGGAATCTTCGGTTTCCGGTGAGTTGACCTGGGCGACATATGCGCCGGGAGCCAGATGCAAAATCAGGGCCGCATCTTTCGAGTTTTCCCGAAGTGGAAACGCGCCGACAAATGCGCTGGTGCGCCTAATTGCATCGGCCCGGCCCAAGGCGCTGCCGCCGCCATAAAAGTCGGTTGGCCAATCGTCATTTGCGCTGACCTCGGAATTGCTGGCAGCGTTGACGACGGTAATCCTTGGGTTCCGCAATGCATCGGTGACGCCAAACATCGCGAGGCTAGGGCCTGCGGCACGGACAAGGACGACTCCGCTTCCGCCGCTCGCGATGACGAAGCCGGTGAACGCCGAGCCGCCGGCGCGGACAAACGAGCGATTGGAACAATTCAACAACGGCGGCCGGGCTGAGGCCCGCCCGATCCGAAACAAGGCGCTGACCACCCCGGACGGGAGGCTGCTGGCCAAAACATATCCTTCCGAGTCGTTGTTGAAAACGAGGGTCAGTTTGCCTGCGCCCGGCGAGCTTCCGCTCGCGGAACGAAGGGTGAGCTCTCCTGAAGCGTCGTCGATTTTCCGGTAGCTCCAACTTCCATCCTCGGGTCCAAGCAGGGCTTGCAGTCCGGTAGCGATGCCTGAGCTGGAACGATAGAGGCCTTGAAACACACCACCGGCATTGAGCGCATACGCATACCGGTAGGAAGTGCGTGCGAGGGTGCCGCCGCTTTCATAATAGACGAATCCAACCAGCGAGTCAGGCGCGCCGCCCGCGCACCGCATGACGATGAGACAGTAACACAGCAGCGCAAAAATCGGTTTCATAGGGCGGAAGCGAAAGCATGAGACAGCATTCGCCGAAGACGGTGACAACCGAGCGCGGCCAACCCGCTACTCGCGCGGAGATCAAAGCAACGAGGTTTGCTCGCCCGCCGCGGGCTTGAGCCCAACCGCCGTGTATCCCTTGGCCGTCAGCACGCGGCCCTGCGGGGTGCGCTGGAGGTAGCCTTCTTGGATGAGGAAAGGCTCGTGGACTTCCTCCAGCGTCTCGGCCTCCTCGGCGACGGCGACGGCGATCGTGCTCATGCCGACGGGGCCGCCGCGGTAGTTCTCGGCCATCACCCGGAGCATGCGCTTGTCCATCTCGTCGAGGCCGGCGGCGTCGATTTGCAACAGCTCCAGCGCGGCGGACGCGGCGGCCTGCGTGATTCTGCCCTTGGCGCGCTCCTGCGCGTAGTCGCGGCAGAAATGGATCAGGTTGTTGGCGACGCGCGGCGTGCCGCGGGCGCGGGCGGCGATCTCGGCGGCGCCGCTGTCGTCGACGCTCACCTTCAGCAGCGCGCAGCTGCGGCGGATGATGCCTTCGAGCGTGGGGCGATCGTAGTAGTCGAGGCGCGTCTGGAGCGTGAAGCGCGAGCGCAGTGGCGCGGTGAGCAGGCCGGCGCGCGTGGTGGCGCCCACGAGCGTGAAGCGCGGGATCGTGAGCCGCACGCTGCGGGCGTTGGGCCCCTGGTCGATCATGATGTCGAGGCGGAAGTCCTCCATCGCGGAGTAGAGGTATTCCTCGACCGTCTTCGGGATGCGGTGGATCTCGTCGATGAAGAGGATGTCGCCCTCCTCGAGGTTGGTGAGCAGGCCGGCGAGGTCGCCGGCCTTCTCGATCACGGGGCCGGAGGTGACGCGCACGCTCTTGCCGAGCTCGTGGCCGAGGATGAACGCGAGCGTGGTCTTGCCGAGGCCGGGCGGGCCGGAGAGCAGGATGTGGTTGAGCGCCTCGCCGCGCTTGCGCGCGGCGCCGACCATGACTTGGAGGCGCTCGATGGTCTTGGGCTGGCCGGTGAAATCGGCAAACGCCAGCGGGCGCAGCGCGGCCTCCGCGGCGGTGACGGGCGCGGCGAGCGTGCTCGTGATGTAGCCCAGGCCTTTGTCGGATTTTGGTGGGGCGCCCATGGCTATTTCCACTCCAGCTCCGCGCCGAGGCTGCGGAGGTTTTCGACGAAGCGGGGGTGGGCGCGCTTGATGATCTCGGCGTTGCGGACGACGGAGCGGCCGGGGATCGAGGCGGCGACCATCGCGAGCGCCACCGCCGCGCGGATGATGTAGGGCGAGTCCACGATCGCGGGGCGCAGCGGGCGGTTGCCGAAGACGATGATGCGGTGCGGGTCGCTGGTCATCACGTGCGCGCCGAACTTCGCGAGCTCGGGCATCCAGGCGAAGCCGTTTTCGTAGACCTTGTTCCAAAAATGCACCGTGCCCGTCGCGCGCGTGCTGAGCGCGATCATGAGCGGCAGGAGGTCGACGGAGAAATAGGGCCACGGTGCCGCCTCGATCTTCGTGAGCAGGTTGGCGGTGAACGGCGTCTCGATGACGAGCTTCTGGTTGCGGCGCACCGTCGCGGTGTCGCCGTCGTGCTCGACGATGACGCCGAGCTTGGCGAACGCGCGCGTGATGAGGTCGAAGTGGTGCGGGAGCGATTTCTTCACCGAGACTTCGCCGCCGGTGATCGCGCCGAGGGCGAGGAAGGTGACGATCTCGTGGTAGTCGCTGTTGATGGTGATCGTGGCGCCGTGGAGTTTCTTCACGCCGGTGATCTCCAGCATCGACGTGCCGAGGCCCTTGATTTTGGCGCCCATCGCGACGAGGGCGGCGCAGAGGTCCTGCACGTGGGGCTCGCTGGCGGCGTTGACGAGCGTGGACTTGCCCTTCGCGAGCGCGGCGGCCATCGCGAAGTTTTCCGTGACGGTCACGGACATGTAGTCGAGCCAGTGGCGCGCACCCGCGAAGCCGTTGGGCAGGCCGATGACAAGCGGGTCGCCGTCGTTGATGACGGCGCCGAGCGCGCGGAGAATCTCGAGGTGCGGATCGATTTCGCGGACACCGAGGGAGCAGCCCTTGGTGTTGGCGTGGATGCTGATCTTGCGCAGGCGTTGCAGCAGGGCGGGGTAGAGGAGCACCGTGGAGCGCATGTCCTGCGGGAGCTCGTCGTTGACGAGCGTGCTGCGGAACGAGGAGTGATCGATGCGCATCACGCCTTTTTCGCGGTGCCAGTCGATGCGCGAGCCCTGGCTGCGGAAAAAGGCGACGAGCTTGTCGAGGTCGGTGATGTCGGGGACGTTCCTCAGCGTGACGGGCTCGTCGGTGAGAAGCGTCGCGCAGAAGATGGGGAGGACGGAGTTCTTGTTGCCGGAGGGCGTGATGGCGCCGCTGAGGGGCTTGCCGCCGTTGACGATGAGATCGGCCATTGGAAAGGGACCAAGGGACTAGGGCGCAAGGGACCAAAAGACCAAGAAAAGAAAAAGACCAAGGGAGCGGTCCCTTGGTCTTTGGTCATTTGATCTTCTTCAGATCGCGCCGCCGCCGGCCTGGCCTTCGGGGCGCGGGCCGCGGTCGCCCCGATCGCCGCCGCCTTCGCCGCGGTAGCGCCCGCGGCCGCCG
>JBGAGU010000003.1:0-446837 GCA_044226505.1 Opitutaceae bacterium | reverse complement strand
TCTACCTCCGCCTCCGCGAACGCGGCAAACCCGCCAAGGTCGCCCTCACCGCCGTCATGCGCAAACTCACCGTCCTCCTCAACCGCCTCCTCAAAAATCCCCAGTTTATTCTTGTTTCCTGAACACCGTTGCTGGCGCCTGGTTAGGCCTTTTTTCATGCCGTGGTGCGTCGTGGTGCTCGACCGGTGGCCTTCTCTTCTTTCCGACGGCCATTAGAAGCAGTCAGCCAACGAAGAGCGTGAGTGCGACGAGAGGAAAAAAGAAAAACAGCAAGCTAGGCGACCATGGAAGCAACAACCGATATACGAGCGCGGCGGCAGCAACGACTGCGATTGCGGCGACGGTATATTTCACGATGCGCGGCATGTGTTTCTTTTTTGCCTAACGACCCCAAGCTCAGTGACAGCCGGAGCCGTTCGCTGCAGCGCTTGGTTAGGCGTTGCGGGTGATTTCGAGAGGCGTGAGTTCACGGGTTTTGGGGAGTTGCGTGGCTGTAGCCTGACCGTCAATCGACCACAGGTCGAGACCGGCAAGACGCTCGCCGCGAGCGAAGACAAATGCACCGAACAGATGACCTGCGCTGTCGCGCCACGAGTAGTCTGAGAGAATGTCCATGCCGCCGTCGCGGGGCGGCTGCACTCCAGCAATCGAGAAATCGATGCTCGCGCAGCCACACGAGCAACGTGCCACGACACGAGCGGTCGTGAGCTGCGGAAGAAAGGCTGTCGCGTGGGGTTCGCCGTGCTCAAGAAGCCACTGAACGAATGTGCGCTCCTCGGGAGTAAGCTCTCGGTCCTCAGCAATGTTTGTTGCGGCGTGGTTCACAGGACGCGGGTAGCGACGCCTAACAGTGTTATTCGGCTGCACCGCGTTTTATCGCGGTCTGGCGCAGGGTGGGGGAAATCATGGGCTTGCCGATTTCGAGGGGTGAATTTTTGGTGTGGCGATGCCGAAGACCGCCGCGCGATTCCGAATCTCGCTCAATGACAACAGCACGGGGCGGGGAATCAAGGTCGAGTTGATTGAGGCCAAGGGCCTCTGGGGCGAGTCCCGCTGGCGGGTGAGGCAAAATGGCCGCACGCCAACGAAGCTGCCCGAGGCGACCATGACCGAGGTGTTCGACCGGCTCCGGCGCTGGACAGTGCAGCGGACCAGGCGAGCCCCCTGAGGCGACGCCGGCTCAAGACGCCGGCGCCGGGCTCATTCGAACTGTTTCCGAAATTCCGCGAATTGCGCGCGCAGCTCGGCGAGCTCCGCGCGGAGGGCGGCGGTCTCGACCTCGAGTTTGGCGAGGCGATCGTTTTCGGCCCCGTCTTCGCCCGTCGGGCTACGGCGAGGTTCGTCCGATGGCTTCGCCATCGGCGAAGCGAGTTCAATGGGGCCGCCGAGCAGGTGGGCGTAGCGGGGCTCCTTGGTGCCGGGCTGGCGCGGGAGCTTCACGACGAGCGGCTGCGGCGCGCGCGCCGCGAGGGCGGCGAGGGCCTCCTCGACCTCGGCGAGCGACTCGAAGGGCTGGAAGCGCTCCGTGCGCGTGCGGAGCTCGGCGAGCGTCTGCGGGCCGCGGAGCATCAGCACGCAGAGGAGGCCGACTTCGCCGGGCGTGAGCAGGAGCGCGTCGGTGAGGGCGTGCTTGTATTTCGCGACGCGGCTCTCGGCGCCGGTGTAGATGGAGGCGAGGCGTTTGTCGCGCAGGCCGTCGAGCGCGCGGACGACGGTCGTCTCGTCGTAGGCGACGACCGGGTCGCGGTTCGTGAGCTGGTTGCAGGCGAGCGTGAGGGAATTGAGCGTGAGCGGGTAGTAGTCGGGCGTGGTGACGGCCTTTTCCACGAGGGAGCCGAGCACGCGGAGCTCGGCGGGGTTTAGGATGGGAAGTGGGTCGTCCATGGGAAGGCTCGGATCTTGCAGGAGGAAACGGAGGGAACGGAGGCGAGGGTGGAAGCCGCGGTCTGGCTCGGAGGCAAAACGCGGGCTCAGGCTAGGACTGATGGCAAGGGCTCCGCTCCGCTTCCTCTGTTTGCTCCTGTGAAACGGCTCGTTTGTTGGCGCCTTACTTTTTCGCCCACGTGTCCTTCAGCGTGATCGTGCGGTTGAAAACCAGCTGGCCGGGCGCGCTGTCCTTCGGATCGGGGGCGAAGTAGCCGAGGCGCTCGAATTGGAAACGATCGGCGGGCGTGGCGCTGGCGAGCGACGGCTCGAGCTTGGCGGTCACGACCTCCAGCGAGTGCGGGTTCACGACCCGCATGAAGTCCGCCTCGGCGCCGGGCTCCGGCACGGTGAAGAGGCGATCGTAGAGGCGGACCTCGGCGTCGATGGCCTGCGAGGCGCTGACCCAGTGGATGGTGCCCTTGACCTTCTTGTCGGCGTTGGGCTGGCCGTGGCGGGTGGAGAGGTCGGCGGTGCAGCGGAGCTCCGTGATGGCGCCGGCGGCGTCCTTCACGATCTCGTCGAGCTTGATGATGCAGGCGTATTTCAGGCGGACCTCGCCGCCGGGCTTGAGGCGGAAATATTTCGGGGGCGGGACCTCGGCGAAATCCTCGCTCTCGATGAAGACCTCGCGCGTGAGCGCGATGGGGCGCGTGGTGGGGTTTTCGTTCTGCGGATCGTTGGTGGCGTCGCAGGCGACGGTCTCGCCGGCGGGGATGTTCGTGAGGACGAGCTTGATGGGCTTGAGCACGGCGAGGCGGCGGTGCGCGGTCGCGTTGAGCTCCTCGCGGATGGCGTGCTCGAAGACGGCGATCTCGGTCACGCTGTTGAAGGTGGTGACGCCCACGCCGGTGACGAATTTCCGGATGGCGCTGGCGGGGATGCCGCGGCGGCGCAGGCCGGAGAGGGTGGGGAGGCGCGGATCGTCCCAGCCGGCGACGACCTTTTCCTGCACGAGGCGGAGGATGTTGCGCTTGCTCAGGATCGTGTAGGTGGGGACGAGCTTGGCGAACTCGTATTGGCGCGGCAGGGGGCGCGGCAGGTCCAGCGCCTCGAGGATCCAGTCGTAGAGCGCGCGGTGCGGGACGAACTCGAGGGAGCACACGCTGTGGCTCACGCCCTCGAGGTAGTCGCTGAGGCAATGGGCGTAGTCGTAGAGCGGGTAGACGCACCACTTGGCGCCGGCGTGGTAGTGGGGGATGTGGCGGATGCGGTAGAGCAGCGGGTCGCGCAGCCAGACGTTGGGCGAGGCCATGTCGATCTTGGCGCGGAGCGTGCGGGCGGCGTCGGGGAACTCGCCCGCGGTCATGCGCGCGAAGAGATCGAGATTCTCGGCGACGGAGCGATCGCGGAAGGGGGAGTTGCGGCCGGGGCGGTCGGGCGCGCCGCGGTATTCGTCGGTCTCCTTGGGCGAGAGGTCGCACACGTAGGCGCGACCGCGCTGGATCAGCTCGATCGCGTAGGCGTGGAGGGCCTCGAAATAGTCGCTCGCGAAGAAGGGCTCGGCGGCCTGGGCGGAGAGCTGGGCGCCGAGGGTCGAGGGATCGATCGGGCCGAGATAGAAATCGGGGCGGCCGTTGACCGCCTGCGCGGCGGGGTGGGCGCCCTTGGGCTTGAAGCCGAGGCAGTGCTCGGCCCAGCCGGCGACGAGCCACTGCACGTCGGCGGTGATGGACTCGACGTATTCGATGTCCTCCTTGGCGGGGTTGGTGTCGTCGAAGCGGAGGTGGCAGATGCCGCCGTTCTCCCGGGCGAGGCCGAAGTTGAGGCAGATGGACTTGGCGTGGCCGATGTGCAGGTAGCCGTTGGGCTCGGGCGGAAAGCGGGTGACGATCTGCGGGTAGCGTTTCTCGGCGACGTGCTGGGTGACGATGTCGCGGATGAAATCGCTGGGGGCGGCAGGGGCCGCGGGCGCGGCGCCCGGATCGTTGGGCTCGACGGACATAAGCCGCGACGTTGCGAAGCGCGGAGGCGCGAGGCAACGACGCAGTTGCGCCCCGGGCGCCGCCGCGCGGAGGCTTGACGCTCGCGGAGCGCCGCCGCTTCATCGCCGACCTGCGCCGCGAGCGTAGCACAATGGATAGTGTAGTGGCCTCCGAAGCCATTGATCCGGGTTCGACTCCCGGCGCTCGCACCACGCCCCGCTTGGGCGCCGCGAAAGCGAAGCCAGCCCGGCGAAGCCTGAAAGGCGAGGCACGGTTTCGGCCGACGAAGGATGAGGCCACGCATGGCACAGCCATGCCGATCCGGTTCTGGTGGGAGGGGCTTTATGCCCCGACTCAGATCGCCTTTTTGCCGGGGCATCAAGCCCCTCCCACAATCAGAGCGAGCGCATGCTATCGCACGAGCGCCGGATCGACTCCGAGCGTGCCGATCAGCGTCTGCGCGTAGCCTGGGGCGCGCGCGGTCGCGAGGGCGGCGCGGGCGGCCGTGAGGCGCCCGCTGATTCCGAGGCGCGAGGCGACGTCCGCGTAGTTTGGGCGGGCGAGGAACTTCTCCAGATTTGCGGCGCGCGCTTCCCATTCGGCGATGTCGCGCCGCTGCTGCGCGGCGAGGCGGGCGCGATACCAGTCGCTCGCGAGCACCGCCTCGCGGGCGAAGAGCGCGCGGAATTTTGGATCGGCCGGGCCGAGGCCCTGCCACGCACCGTCGCGCATGATGTGCAGCAGCGCGGCCAGCGGCGGCACGGCCTGGGCGATCGAGCCGTCGGCGAAGTAGCACGCGGCGGCGTCGCGCATCGCGCCGCAGATGTTCTCCATGCCCTCGACGAAGATGGCGCGGTCCTGCAGCTCGGGGCGCAGCAGCTCCTCGTCGAAGAGCGTGCTCGGATTGCCCAGCACGCGGCCGCAGAAGGTCTGGACGAAACGCGAGGTCACGCGCCAGCCGAGCCGGCTTGCCAGCACGGGCCGGCCCTCGTGGGTCCAATCCTCGCAGCGCTCGAGGTAGTCGTGCTCGATGAGGAAGCGCGGCGTGCGCTCCTCGGGCGACATGCGGGCCCAGATTTCCGGCACGAGCAGGCTGATGTCGTGATCCACGCGGCAGCGCGGGCCGACCCAGCCGGCCGCGGAGGAAAACACCGGCAGGTCCGTGAGCGCGTAGGAGACGAACGCCGCGTTGAGATCGTGGATGGGCGGGAGGGCGTTGAACGGCCCCTTGGTCAGCGCGCCCTCGGAGCCGGCGCCGGTGGTCGAGGGCGACTTGCCGGTGAGGCTCGCGATGAAATCCATGAAGGCCTCGGGCAGCTCCTGGTAGTGGATCGGGCCGAACACGCACATCGGCTTCACGCCGGGCTCGGGCGGATTGAGGCGCCGGCCCGCGAGCACCGCGTCGACGGGGAAAAGCGCGGGCGCGCCCGCCGGCACGCGGCGGTAGAGCTGCGCGCCCACCTGCGCGAGGTAGGTCGTGCGCGGCTCCTCGAGATCGGGGCGGAGCTGGAGGTAGCGGGGGTTTTTCGAGGGCTTGCCGTCGACGATGCGCGGATGCGCGGGCGAGGCGAGGTAGGCGGGCCGGCCGGCCGCGACGAATTCCTCGAACAGCGTGCGAATGGGTTCGGTGAAGGCGTCGAACCCGATCGCGTCGTCGACGATCCGCTGCGCGGTGGCGTGGGTGAGCGGCTCGTAGTTGGAGAAGAAATTCCCGGGCCGGGAGAAATCGCGCTCGGTGCGCTTGTCGTAGCCGCGGTGGATCGCCTCGTCGGGGCGCTGGAAGAGCGAGGTCTCGCAATTGTGCACGAACTTCAGCGACGCGCCGTGGTTCGCGGCGTGCGCCGACAAGCCCGCGAGCCGGCCGGCGGGGACGACGACGGACGCGGTGATGTCGTCCTCGGCCTGGATTTTCACCGCGGGGTGAAAGTCCTTGCGCAGGCTGAAGGTCCGCCAGCCGCCGTCGGGCATGAAGCCGACGCGGAGGAAGTGCGTCATGGCCTTTTCGCCGTTGAACTTCAGCTCGTTGCCGGGCCGGCCGTTGATGGTGTCGACGGTGAAGTATTTCCGCCACTCGCCGTGCCACTCGGGCCGGTAGACGCGCTTGATGAGCAGCACGAGGTCGAGGATGTAGCGCGGGATGGCGGCGAGCCACGCGTTGTAGTCCGGCGTGTAGTCGGGGCTGCGGCTGAGGAGCTTGACGACGGAGCCGAGCGAGCGCTCGGGGCTGAGCAGCGGCCGGCCTTTTTCCTTGTTGCGCGCGGCATCGCGGAAGCGCTGGCCGTATTCCTTGTGCAGGATATGGTCGATTTCGTCGAAGTCGGCCGCGGGGTCGCGGACGAAGTTGGGCGCGGTGAAGATGGCGTCGGCGATCGACTTGGAGATCTCGGACTTGCCGCCGCCGGAGACGGTGCAGGGCTTGTGGCAGAGCACTCCCTCGGCGGTGGTGCCGCGCAGGCGCCAGCGGCGGCCGTCGTCGGGCTTGACCATCTCGACCTTGTAGCCCGAGGGCAGCACATAGGTGTGGCGCGGCTCAAGGCGGATGGAGCGCGGGGCGCCGGCGTCGGTCCACGTGATCGTTTGCGCGCGCAGGGCGAAGAAGGCGTCCTGCGGCACGTAGTGGATATCGGGGTAGTGGCGGTCGCGCGCGTGGCCCTCCGGCTGAAGGATGGCCCGGTCGCCGAGCTGCGCGAGGGCCTCGGCAAACGTGTGGTCGACGATGGCGAGGTGCTTGCTGAGCCGGAAATCCTCGCCGAGGTCGTAGCTCGGGAAGACGATCGCGCCGCCGGCGTGCTCCTCCTCGCAGCGGCCCATGAGGTTGGCGGCGAAGGAGAGCTGGGTCTTCACCTCCTTCTTGCAGTAGCCGAAATAGTTGTCGGCGATCAGGGTGACGACCACGCCGCGGGCGTCGCGGAGCGTGAGCTTGAAGGCCCCGCCGTCGTTGTAGCGTTCGTCGGGCTGCTTCCAGCACATGCCGTCGCGGCGCTGGCGGGGCGTGGCGGCGTCCCACGCGGGCAGGCCGAGCTCGCGCTTGGTGAACTGGGTGAGGTGCGTGGCGAGGATGACGCAGCCCGTGTGCCCGCTCCAGTGGGCGGGCGCGAGCGCGGCGTCGTTTTCCGGCAGGTGCGGATCGCCGGCGTTGCCGAAGATGCGCTCGATGAAGTCGAGGTTGGCGACGAGCGCGCCCGGCACGAAGAAGCGCGTCTCCATCGCGCGCTGCGGCGTGAACCCCGGCACCGCCGGGCACACCACCGGGCGAAGGTGCAGCGAGACGAAGCACTCGGCGGGCTGCGGTTCCCGCGCGCCAAAGGGCAGGCGGAGCAACGCGGCGGGCGGGTTGAGCGCGTGCGCCAGCAGCCGGACGAAGACCGCGGGCGGCACCGCCTTCTTGTCGTCGGGCACCGGCAGGCCGACGTCGGTGACATGAAATATGCCCTGCGTGGTGCGGCGGTCGCTCTTGGGATTGTGCAGCACGCCTTGGCGCACGCGGTGCGACGCGAGGATGTCACTCTGGTGCTTGTCCGCGCCGGGCGGCAGCGAGAGCACCCGGGCGAGGCCGGGGCGGTCGAGCACCAGGGTCGAGACCGGCAGCCGGGGAATCTCGGGCCCGCCGTGCGATGCGAGGATGTCGTGGAGGAAGCTCTGGATGCGCTGGTCGACCGCGCAGAGGTGGCGGGCGAGGGCGCGATCCTTTTCGCGGGAGAGCGCGAGGAAATGATCGACCATCGGCGCGAGTCCGTCGGTGGTGGCGTCGGTCGCGACGGCGGGCTGGCCGATCTCGCGGAGCTTGAGGTTGAGGTAGGCGATGAGCTGCGCGTCGTTTTCGCCGGTGTAGGCGGTGTTGGCTGGGAGAGGCTGCGTGGGCGGAACCATACGGGGCGAGTAGCAAGGGCCGCGCCTGATGCCGGCGCAATGCCGCGTTCGGGCGCTTGCGTCATCAACGGAGGCTGTTACGACCAGCCGCATGAGCCTGCCCCGCCTGGTCGTCGCGTTTCTCACTGTTGTCTCCGGCTGCGTGTTCGCCGCCGCCCCCAAGCCCCACGTCCTCTTCATCCTCGCCGACGATCTCGGCTGGGGCGACGTGGGCTTCCACGGCAGCGAGATCAAGACGCCGCACATCGACGCCCTCGCCAAGGCCGGCGCGCGGCTCGAGCAATTCTACGTGCAGCCGGTGTGTTCGCCGACGCGCGCGGCGTTCTTGACCGGTCGCTACCCGATCCGGCATGGGCTGCACACGGGCGTGGTGCGGCCGTGGGCGCGCTACGGGCTGCCGCTCGACGAGCGCACGCTGCCGCAGGCGCTCAAGGAGGCGGGCTACGAGACCGCCATCACCGGCAAGTGGCACCTCGGGCACTTCGAGCCCGCCTACCTGCCGACGCACCGCGGCTTCGATCACCAATACGGCCACTACAACGGCGCGATCGACTACAACACCCATGAGCGCGACGGCGGCTTCGACTGGCACCGCGACGACAAGGTCTGCCGCGACGAGGGCTACTCCACGCATCTGGTCGCGCGCGAGGCCGCGCGGCTCATCGCGGAGCACGACGCGCGGCGGCCGCTGTTCCTCTACGTGCCGTTCAACGCCGTGCACGCGCCGCACCAGGTGCCCGCGCGCTACACCGAGCCCTACGCGAACCTCACGGGCAACCGCCGCACCTACGCCGGCATGCTGGCCGCGATGGACGAGGCCATCGGGCAAATCATCGCCGCGCTCGAGCAAAAGGGCCTGCGCGACGACACGCTGATCTTTTTTTGCTCCGACAACGGCGGGCCCAGCCCCGGCGTCGTGACCAGCAACGGCCCGCTGCGCGCCGGCAAGGGCACGCTCTACGAGGGCGGCGTGCGCGTGCCGGCCGTGGCCGCGTGGACGGGAAAAATCAAGGCGGGCTCCGTCGTCGACGCGCCGCTGCACATGGTCGACTGGTATCCCACGCTGCTGACGCTCGCGGGCGTGTCGCTCGCGCAGAAAAACCCGCTCGACGGCCGCGACGCGTGGCCCGCGATCACGCGGGGCGCGGCGACGCCGCACGAGGACATCCTGCACAACATCACGCCCGCCGGGGGCGCGATTCGCATGGGCGACTGGAAGCTCGTCGTGGGCGGGCAGTTTTCCGAGACCGAGGGCGGCGAGGGCGCGGGCAACACGACGAAGAAAAAGAAGAATGCGAAGAACGCCGGCGACGCGGCTGGCGAGCGCATCGAGCTCTTCAACGTGAAGAACGATCCCTACGAGAAGACGAACCTCGCGGCGCAGGAGCCGGAGCGCGTGCGGAGAATGCGCGCGCGGCTCGATGTCTACGCGAAGGAGACCGTGCCCTCGAAGCAGGCCCCGGCCGCGCCGGGCTTCAAGTCGCCGGCAGTCTGGGGCGAGGGCATGTAGGCCCGCCGGTCCGGGACGTTCGCCAAATCCGGCGGGCAGGGACGCCCGCCGCTACTTGCCGAGCGACTCGAGGTAATCCAGCAGCGACGCGAAGTCGCGCACGGTGAACGCCAGCATCAGGCCCGGCGGCATGAGCGAGGTGGCCAGGTGCTCGCGCTTCGCCACGTCGGCGACGCGGATGTCGCGCTGCTGGCCGGTGATGTCGCGCACGGACACGACCTCGGCGCTTTCGCGGGTGACGAAGCCGAGCGCGGTCGTGCCGTCCTTGAGCGTGAACTGGTTCGTCGCGAAGCCCTGCGCGATGCTCTTGTTGGGATCGAGGATGGCCTCGGCGAGCTCGCGGCGCGGGAACATCTTGGCCGCGGTGCCGAGAAACGGGCCCTTCAGGGGATCCGCGGCGTTGACGGTGTGGCAAGCCACGCAGCCCGCGAGCGAGAACACCTGCTCGCCGCGCGCGACGGCGCCGCGCTGGGCCACCACGAGCGAAAGCACGTCGGTCGGCGCGATGGAACCGACCAGCGGCGATTGGACGCGCGACTCGGCGCGCACCGCCTCGGCATCGATCTTCAGCGCGGCCACCGTCGCGCGCGCGGCTTCGGCGACGGCCGCGTCGGGGTCATCGAGCGCCGCGACGAGCGCGGCGGCGCGCGAGGGCTCGCGGCCGAGCGCCGCGGCGCGGATGATCTGGGCGCGGCGCGCCGGGTTCTTCCAGCCCTCGTCGAGGGCGGCGGTGGCGTAGGCGCGCGCCTCGGGCGAGCCGAATTTTTGCGCGGCCAAGTGGAGGAGCGCGGCGTCGGCCCAGCCGGAGCGCTCGCCGTCGAGCTTGGCGGCGGCCTCGCCAAAGAGCCGGTGATGGTTGCCAAGCGCGGGCGAAAGGAAGAGCGCGTTGGCCGAGCGATCACGGGCACCGTCGCCGAGGCGGCCGACGTTGCGGAGCGTCGGGAGCGTGTCGAGGACGGCGTTCATCGCGTCAGCCGTCCCGATGCGCACGATCGCCTGCATCGCGGCGATCTGCGTGGGCGCGGTGGAGGGCGCGCGGTTGCCGCCCTTCTTCTTCGGCGCGGGGGGCGCGCCTTCCGGCGGCTCAGGCGGGGGTGGGGGCGGGGGCGGGACGTAGGCAACGGCCTTCAGCAGGAGCGGAATCGCCGTGGCGGGCACGGAGTCGGAGCCGGCGAGCTGCTGCGCGAGGGCGGGGAGGAGGCTGTCGTCGGCCGCGGCGAGGGTCATGAGCCGCGCGGTGCTGTCGCCCGGGGTCACGCGGTAGAGTGAGAAGATCTCATTGAGCTTGGCGGCGGCGGGGCCCTCCGCGTGGTCCTGGAGGTCCTTGAGCACGGCGTTGATCTTTTCGGAAGCCGCCCAGCGCGCGGGTTGGTAGTAGGGGCCGCGCGTGTCGGGCCGCGTGCCCCAGCTGTCGCCGGTCCACGGCGCATCCGTGAGCGCGAGCCGGCAGAGCGTGCGGATGAGGCCGTCGCGCCGGCCCTCGTCGCCTTCGCGGCGGAGCAGCGCGATGAGGCGGTCGACGACGCGCTCGTCGTGCAGGGACTGAAGCACGCGCAGCGCGTCGGTGCGGCGGCCGGCGGGCGCCGACGAATCCTCGACGACGGCAAACGCCGGATCGGCGCCCCGCAGGCGCACGAGGGACTTCACCGCGGTGTGCGCCACCACCGGATCGGCGTCGCCGAGCAGCGCGGCCACCGGCGCGGCGAAGCCCGGCTGCCCGAGCCGCGCGAGCGCCACCGCGGCCTCCTTGCGCGTGCGCGGATCGGCGGACTTGAGCCCGGCGAGCAGCGGCGCCGCGGGCACGTTCGCAAGCTGGCCCTCGTGGTCGGCCAGGGCGCGGATGGCCCACGCGGCCACGGCCGGATCGGCGGCCAGGCGGACGAGCACGGCATGGGATTTCTCCCCGAGCGCCTGCTTGAGCGTGAAGATCGCCTGCACGCGCGTGGCGAGCGGCTGGGCCGCGTCGGCGGCGAGGCCGGCGAGGGCGACCGCTTCGGTGCCGACGCCGCGGCGGAGCAACGCGCGCTGCGCGGCCAGCCGCGTGCGGTAGCTGGGCGAGGAGAAGAGCGCGACGAGCTCGGGCCCCGGGGCGCGGAGGAAGTCCGGCAACGGCGCCGGCGTGAAATCCTTCACCGTCAGCCGGGCGATGAAGCCGATGTTGGGGCCGGCGTAGTTGTATTGCCCGCCGCGCCAGCTCGACAGGTAGAGGCGGCTTTGCGCATCGACATCCATGTCGGTCGCGCGCGGGGCCTTCGCGAACTCCTCCTGGGTGGCGGCAAAGGTCGCGCCTTGGGGCGTGAGCGTGTGATGGTAGACGCGCTCGCGGCCCCAGTCGACGGTGAGCGGGCTCGCGTTCCACTGCGCCGGGATGCCGGGCTCGTCGAGCCAGAGCGCGCCGCAGCCGGAGCCGCCGCCGTAGTCGGCGAGCGGGGTGATGGCCTCGGCGGCGAAGTTCCGGAACAGCGACGGGTAGCCGTGCTCCTCGAGGCCGGTGAAGTGATGCAGGCGCGTGTCCCAGCCGTCGCCGTCGTTGGTGTTGTCGCGCGCGATGCCGTCGAGCAGCGGGCTGAGGGCGACCTCGAGGATGTTGCGCGTGCCGCGGGCGTAGAGCTCGAGCCCCGAGCCATCGGGCCGCACCCGCACGATGCCGCCGCCGCGGAGCTGGAGCCGCCGGCCATCGGCGCCCTCGGCGTTCATGAAGCCGAAGTCGCCGATGGCGAGGTAGAGCCAGCCGTCGATGCCGAGCGTGACGCCGTTGGACGAGTGATCGGCGGGGCGGTCGCGGAAGGAGAACGCGATGTCCTTGACGAGGATCTTCTCCTCGTCGGCCACGCCGTCGCCGTTGCGGTCGATGAAGACGCTGAGGTGCGGCGGGTGCATCACGTAGAGCCGGTCGATGTCCCACACGAGGCCGCGGGGCGAATCAACCTTGGCGAAGACCTTCGCCTCGTCGGCGCGGCCGTCGCCGTCCGTGTCGCGCAGGCGGATGATGCGGCCGCGGCCGAGCTCGGTGCCGAGCGAGGCGTTGGCGTCGCTGGAGACGTAGAGCGTGCCGTCGGGCGCGGCGGCGACGGAGACCGGATAATTGGCCTGATCGGCGGTGGCGAAAATCGAGACGTCGAATTCCGGCGGCACGACGACGAGCGGGCGCAGTTCCTCGGGCGTGGGCGGGGTGGCCGGCGGCTCGGCGCGCGGGCGGGTCTGGCCGAAGGGCGCGGGCGCCGGGGCCGGAGCCGCGGGCTCCGCGGCGAAGGCGGCGGTGAACAGCAGTCCGGGGACGAAATGACGAAGTCGAATCATGGAAGAATTTTGAGAGTGGATGAGCGATGCCAGGCGCGAGATGCCTCTGGATTCTGTAGGGCCGCCGCTCGTCGTCGGGCCGCCGCGGTTATGATGTCCGCTGCGCGACGGCCCGGCCGCAAGGGCCGGCCCTGCGCGCCCCCCCCATGCGTTCAGCATGACAACATGCGGGGGCTGCGATTTGTTCGGCGCCTCACACGCCCGCGATTTCCCAACCCTTGCGATAGATGCGGCGCACGTGGGTGTTGGCGGACTTCTCGTTGGTGAACTCGAGCTTCGCGGCGTCCCATTGGAGCGTCGTCTGCGGGAAGCGCACCGCCACGCTGCCGAGCAGCACGGATTCGGTGAGCGGGCCGGAATAGTCGAAATTTGCGGACGGGGGCGGCGTGCCGTTGAGGCACGCGTCGGTCCACAGCGTCCAATGGTGGCCCTGCTCGACGTCGGGCAGCTTGAAGTCGTGGAACTTGTCCTGCGGAAACAGCCGCGGCGCGCCGATGTGCGGCACGTGCAAGATGCCCGCGGTGCCGATGATGATCGAGCCCTGGTTGTCCTCGACGGCGCGCTTGCCCTTCCGGACCTTGCCCGCGTCGTCCACGCTCGTCACCGCGCCGGCGCGCGCCGTCTCGACCAGCGCGCGAATCTCCGCGGGCGGGCGCTGGTCGCCGTCATACCACGTGATGGGCACCGAGTCCCCGGCGGTGTAGGGCGTGCGCGGGAAGACGTAGCGGATGCGGGCGTTGATGGCCCAGTTCCACTGGTCGGGCGCCGGCCCCTCGGAACGCACGGAGATCGGGGCGGTGAGCGCGAGCGCCGCGAAGACCGGATCAAAAATGTGGCAGCCCATGTCGCCAAAGGTGCCGGTGCCGAAGTCGAGCCGCTTGCGCCAGTTGCCCGGGTGATAGTAGCCGTCGCCCACAAAGGGCCGGTCGGCCGCCACGCCGAGCCAGAGGTCCCAGTTCAGGTCCTTCGGCGGGATGTCGTGCCGCTGCGGCGGCGGGCCGCTATCGCCCCATTTCTTGCTGCTCCAGGTGTGGACCTCCTTCACCTTGCCGATGGCGCCGCCCTGCACGAGCGCGACGGCCTGGCGATAGACCTTGTAGCTGTGGATCTGGATGCCCATCTGCGTGACGAGCTTCCGCTCGCGCGCGACGCGCGTGAGCAGGCGCGTCTCCGCGAGATCGTGCGCGAGGGGCTTCTGGCAGTAGCAGTGCTTGCCGAGGCGCATCGCCGCGGCGGCGATGGGCGCGTGCATGTGGTCGGGCACGGAGACGTTGACCGAGTCGAGGTTGTTCGCCTCACGGTCGAGGAGCTGGCGCCAATCCTGATAGACGCGCACCTCGGGAAACTTCTCCTTCAGCGCGCGGGCGCGGGAGAGGTCCACATCGGCGACCGCGACGAGCTTCACATACTCGTTGCTGGTGATCGCCTGGATGTCGGAGAGCGCCATGCCGGCGGTGCCGAAGCTCGCGTGGCGGAGCACGCGGCTCGGCTGGGCGGCGTGGAGATTGCGCGCGAAGAAGGGCGCCGCGAGAACGGCGGCGCCGGCGGTCTTGAGAAAGGTGCGGCGATTCAGGGCGGGGTGGTGGTTCATGAAGGGGAGGAGGCGATGACGATGGGAAGGAAGTCGCGGCATTGGCAATCGCGGTGTCGCGGCGCCGGCGTCACGGCGGGGACTCGTTGTGCGCGGAAAAGGTCCAGGCGATCGCGCCACCTTGGCGCGAGGCGGCCACAAAGTTGCCGGCGAGCGCCGCGCCGCCTGGCAGCGCGGGGGCCGGCCCGCGCGCCTCCGCCGCAAACCAGTCCGTGCCCAGCGCGGTCTCGACCTCCAGCACGCCGTCGGGCCGCAGCGTGACGCCCCGGACAAACGCCTCCGTGCCCGCGTGCGCCGCGAAGACGCTCCAGAAAATCTTCTCCCCGGCGCCGGTGGTGCGGCGCACGACGTAGGGCAGCGTCGCGCCGAGGTCGGAGTTCTTCCAGTCCCGCTGGCCCCAGCCATCGGCGACGAAGGCGCGCTCGCCGGGCTGCGCGACGTTCCACGCGACCGCGGTGAGCTTCGGCCCGGCCGGCCACGTCGCGCGCCAGACGGGGGCGGCGGCGAGTTCGCGGACGCCGTGGAAATCGTAGAGCGCTTGCGTCGTCGGCGACGCGCGCGTGTCGGCCAGCGCGATCGTCGGCGCCGAGGCGTGATAGGTGAAATCCTGCGTGCGCCCGCCGGCGACCCGGAAGCAGTCGACGGCGTAGCTGCGGCCCTCGCCGTGATCGACGAGCGCGGACGCGCGGTGATAGAGCGTCGCGGCGGCGTAGGCGCGCGAGGAGGCGGCCATGGCCTTCACGTGCGGCGAGGTTTTGAAAAAATGCACCGTGCCGCCGCGTTCCTGCGTGAGCTGGCTCTTTTCGTCGAGCACCACCGTGTTGTGCGCGACGGTGCGCACGAGCTGCGGCTTCTTCGGGTGATCCCAGAGATAGCCGAGGTCGCTGAGAATCTCGCGGCCCTCGCGCCAGTAGGTGAGGTTGAGGCTGTCCGCATGATGGTGGCCGCCCCAATGGCTCGCGCTGAGCAGCAGGAGGCTCTCGCGGCCGTCCGCGCCGCTGCGCAGGTGGCCGATGCGCAGATCGGGCGGGCAAAAATCCGGCAGCATGAGGCGCGGCGTCGCCTTCTCCTCGAGGCCCGGCTCGCGGAGGTAGAGCGCGAGGGAGGCGTAGCCGCGATCCAGCCCGGCTCCGGCGGATTCCTTGAGCAGCGTCAGGTAGGCGGGGCGCTCGGGGTAGTTGGCCACGAGCAGCTCGGCGAAGAGCGCGCCGAGCGTGGTGTCGCGATACGAGTCGGCGAACGCCGGGTAGCTGAGGTCGCCCTGGAGGCCGTTGACGCAATTCGCCCAGATGCGCTCGTAGGCCGTGCCGTGGTAGAGGTCCGTCGCGACGCGCCGCCGGCCGTCGGGGCCGGCGTAGCCCGCGGGCTCGCTGTAGCCGCGCAGCGCCTGCGGCAGGTCCCAGATGTTGTGCAGCGTCATCATCGCGTAGGCCGGCGACTCGGAGGTCGTGCCGTCGGGCAGGAACCACTCGTCGATCGTCTGCTGAAAGCCGTCCCACCCAAAGCGCACCAAGCCCGGGTGCCCGACGGTGAGGCCGACGAGGGCGGCGGCGGTGCGATTGCCGACGGACTTGTTGTTGATCTGCTTGTCCGCGACGAGGAGCACGGTGCTCTCGAGCAGCAGATCGCGCTCGATGAGGCGGCGCTGGGCCTCGGAGTAGACGGGCGTGCCGTCGGGATTCCTCGCCTCGCAGGTGAAATCGTAGGCCTCGGCCACCCGGCGCACGAAGCCCGATTCCTGCCCGACGCCCGACGCGCGCCCCGCCGACCAGTAGCCCGTGTGCAGGCGGCGATCGGGCTTGTTCGGCGGGGGGCACAGCTCGTCGGCGGGGAGCTGGTTGATCGCGAGCGCCGCGACGCGCGGATCCATGTCGGCATACTCGCCATAGCCGACGTGGACGAGCCAGCCGGGATAGACGGCGGCGAAGCGCAGCAGGATGTCGCGCGTGGCGCGCGCGAGCCCGGCGTCGCCCGTGAGCAGGTGTGCCTCCGCGAGCGTGCGCGCGAGCGACGAGGCGTGCCCCACCTGCTGCGCGCGGATGTTGGCCGTGAAGCTGGGCCGTCCCTGCCGGTAGCCGAAAATCACGAAGGGCTCGCCGCCGCAGTAGGTGAACGTCTGCGGCCGCCCCCACGTCGACTGGAGCGCGATGCTCTCGGGATATTTCTCGTTGGGGAAGACGGTGCGGCACTGGTTGCACACGAGCTGCCGCGGCGCGGATTCACGCCACGTCCAGAGCCCGTGCGGATGCACCGGCTTGCCGAGGTCGCGGCAGGCGGGGCAGGGCGTGAACTTGTGGTCGCCCGGCGTCGTCTCCGGGATCATCTCGGCGAGCCACGCGGGGGTGATCTTCGGGAGCGCGGCGCGGGCCTTGCGCTCGAGGCCGGCGGCGTAGCTGCGCGCCCAGGGGTAGCGCGCGAGGTTGGCGCGGGCGCGGGCGACATCGGCGGGCTTGATCGCGCCGTTGGGATGCTGGACGCCTCCGCGGAATTTCTCCCAGTCGCTCCAGTCGTGCAAGGGCTCAGCGGCCGAGGCGGCGAGGGCGACGGCGGCGAACAGGGGGCAAAGGGCGCGCATCACGCCGCCACCTTGGGCACGCGCGGGACGCGATGCAATGCGCGCGTCGGCGGGCTTGCGCCGCGCGGCGGCCCGCGCAGCCTCCCCGCATGGCCACCCCTCCTGTTTCCCGCCGCACCGTCCTGAAAACCCTCGCTGCGGGCGCGGCCCTCGGTGCGGTCGCGCGCGCGCAGGCGGCCCCGGAGGGCGTGAAGCGCGGCCGCATCCGGCAGTCCGTGGTGCCATGGTGCTTCAACCCCATGCCCGTGCCCGAGCTCGCGCGCCATGCCGTCGCGCTCGGGCTGAAGTCCGTCGAGCTCTGCGATCCGAAGTTCTGGCCGGAGCTGAAACAGCTCGGCCTCACCTGCGCGATCGCCGGCAGCCACGGTTTCGCCAAGGGCTTCGCCAACCGCGGCGAGCACGACGAGTGCGTGGCGACGCTGCGCAGGCGGATCGACGAATGCGCGGCCTTTGGCGTGGAGCGGGTGATCACGTTTTCCGGCTTCCGCCGGGGCCAGGCCGACGAGGTCGCGATGAAGCACATGATCGACGGCCTGAAGAAAATCGTGGGCCATGCCGAGGCGAGGAAAGTCACGCTCTGCCTCGAGATGCTCAACTCGCGCGTGAGCGAGAACATGAAGGGCCACCCGGATTATTTCTGCGACGACATGGAGCGCTCCGTGGAGATCTGCCGCGCCATCGGCTCCGAGCGGATGAAGGTGCTCTTCGACATCTACCACGTGCAGATCATGCACGGCGACGTGACGGCGCGGCTGAGGCAACATTTCCCCTACGTGGCGCACGTCCACACCGCCGGCGTCCCCGGCCGCAACGAGATCGACGACACGCAGGAGATGAACTACGCGCCGCTCATGCGCACGCTGCTCGAGCTCGGCTACCAGGGCTACGTCGGCCAGGAGTTCATCCCGGCCCGCGGCGACAAGATCGCGTCGCTCGCGCAGGGCGTGCGGATCTGCGACGTGTGAGCGGCGCCGCGATGACCTTCGCCATCTGCAACGAGATTTTCCAGGGCTGGAGGATCGACGACGTGTTCGCGCACTGCGCGGGCCTGGGCTACGGCGCCGTGGAGATCGCGCCGTTCACGCTCGCAAGATATGTGACCGACATCCCGGCGGCCGAGCGCGCGCGGGTCCGGGAGGCGGCGCGGAGCGCGGGCATCGCGATCTCGGGCATCCATTGGGTGCTGGCGCAGACCGAAGGCCTCTACCTTACCTCGCCTGATGCGGCGGTGCGCGCCCGCACGGCGGCCTATTTTTGCGCGCTGGTGGAGTTCTGCGCCGATCTCGGCGGCAAGTCGATCGTGGTGGGCTCGCCGAAGCAGCGGAGCCTGCGGCCGGGCGTCAGCCATGCGCAGGCGTGGGCGTGGGCGCAGGAGGTGTTTCGCCCGGCGGTGCAGGCGGCCGGGCGGCGGGGCGTCACGATCTGCCTGGAACCGCTGCCGGCGGAGGACACCGATTTCATCAACACCGCCGCCGAGGCGATTCGCTTCGCGCGCGAGATGGCATCGCCGAACTTCTCGGTGATCCTCGACGTGCGGGCGATGAGCCACGAGGCGAAGCCGGCCGCGCAAATCATCCGCGAGAGCCGCGGCGCGTTCGGCTACTTTCACGCCAACGACGCGAACCTGAAGGGCCCGGGCTTCGGCGCGACCGACTACGGCCCGATTGTCGCCGCGCTCCGCGAGACCGGCTACGACGGCGTGGTGTCGGTCGAGGTCTTCAAGTTCGACGAGGGGGCCGAGGCGATCGCGGTGCGGAGCCTGGAGCACCTGCGGAAGGTGTTTGGGCGGTGGTAGGGGGGCTGTGACCCGCCCTTGGGCCGGAGACTCAAGGCGCGAAAGGGCGGATCAAAGCCCCGCCCTGCTTGTTGCGCGCTTCAGCTCGAGCACCTCGCTCGCGGGCTGGCCCTTTTTCTCGCCGGCGAGCGTGATGCGCAGCCGGTCCGGCGCGACGATCTCGTAGGTGAAGCTCTTGGGGAAATCGTGCTCCTTGTTCTCAAAGACCGCGCGTTTCGCCGCGGCGTCGAGTGTCACGAGTGGAAACACGCGCGCGCTGCGCCGGCCCATCGGGTGAGGGATGAGCTGCACGCCGCCGTCCTTCTCCACCCACGCGACCAGATCGAAGAAGACGCACTTGCCACCCTTGAACTCGCGCGCGGCGCTGAGCATCACGCCGCCCTCGGGCGGCGGGATGTTTTCCTCGGCCTCGGTGCCGGAGCTCGATGCGCCGCGCCACGAGCCGGCGAGAAATGCGAGCTGGGCGACGGTGGCGCGCTCCTGCGCCGACGCGAGGCCGCAGGCGCCGAGCGCGGACCAGAGCAGCAGCAAGCAGCGAAGGGGTTTCATGGGCGGAGGCTCAATACGTGCCCTTGACCGCGAAGGTCCACGAGACGCCGGTCGTCTCGTTGCGCGTCCACACCGGGGTGCTGGGCGCGACCCATTGCATGTTGATGTAGGGGCTGTTCAGGAGGTTTCGCGCGCTCACGTTGAGGCTGACGTGATTGGTGAGGCGCCAGCCGGCGCCGGCATCGAGGTTGGTGCGATGGCGGCGGTAGCTGAGGCCCGTGACGGAGAGCGGCACATCGTCGGACCAGGTCCAGTTCACGTTGGTCGAGAGGCGGCGGAAGGCGTAGTTGAGCCCCGCGCTCGCCTGATGCGGCGCGAGGTTGACCGCCGCGGCGGTGCCGGGCGCGAGCTCCTGGTAGTTGCGGGTGTAGCTGCCGCGCACGGAGAGGCGCTTGAAGGGATCGGGCAGGAAGGAGAGCGCCTGGCTGTATTCCAGCTCCATGCCGCGGATGCGGATGCTGGCGGTGCTGTTGGTGAACGTGGTGAACTGGTAGCCGACGAGGTCGGGGTCGTCGTTGCCGAACTCCGCGTCCGAGATCGTCTGCGTGATGTGAAGGTTGCGGACGCGGTTTTGGAAGAAGGTCACGCCGAGCTGGCCGACGGGCTCGAAGTAGTAGGCGAGGCGCGCGGCGAGGTTCTTCGAGGTCTCGGGCTTCAGGTCGGGATTGGGCGCGGTGACGGTGCGGTTGATGTCGTTGACCGACCATACGCCGGAAAGGTTGGCGTAGGTGGCGCGGCGGATGGTCGTGCTGTAGCCGAGGGAGAAATCGAGGTTCTGCGTGATGCGCTCCTTGAAGGACGCGCTCGGGAAGAAATTGTGGAAGCCGCCGGTGCGGTGCACGCGCGGCTGGGAAAAGAACTGGTATTGCAGGCCGGGGATGGTCGTCGCGCGCCCGTTGGTGACGGCGAAGCCGGCCGCGCGCAGCTCGGCGGCGGTGCGCGGATCGGGCTCGAGCGAGTCGGTGCCGGTGTCCTCGAAGCGCAGGCCGGCGCGAAAGCTCGCGCGGCCCAGCGGCACGGTGCCCATGAGGAAGGCGGCCTTGATCTCCTCGGAGAACAGGCGCTTGTTGCCGACGTAGGCGGTGTAGTAGTTGGCCGCGGGGAGATTCTGGCGGAAGGCGGAGGGGTTGGCGTTGTAGAGCGCGGCGATGCCGCCGAGGTCGGCCATGAAAATCTTGCCGCCGGAAATCGAGGAGATGTTTCCGCCGGAGATGCCGTAGTCGTATTCGTAGGCGGAGCGGTAGTTGGCCCAGGCGCCGTTGCTGATGGGGGTGGCGCCGCCGCCGAGGTAATCCATGCGCTTGGTGAGCTGGTCGTCGCTGAAGTTGCGCAGTTCGTAGCGGTCCTTGACGCCGGCTTTCCAGACGACGGGAAGCAGCGCGGTGGTCTTGAGTGTGCCGACGATCTCCCCGCTCATGAGCGTGGAGCGCGAGAAGCGCCCGTCGTTGATCGAGACGGCGGGGCTCGTGAAGCTCGCGCCGTTCGCGATGTCCGCGCCGGAAATCTGCGTGATCTGGAAATCCATCGCCTGGGGCGAGGAGCGCGTGACGCGGAAGTTCACGTTGCTTGCCGTCGGGCTGTTGGCGTCGCGCACGGACTGCCGGTGCACGAGGGGGTCATACCAGCTCGTGGCGTCGGACCACGCGAACTTCCCCTCGAGATCGAAGTTGCCCTTCTTGTAGAAAAATTTCGGCAGCAGCGTGGTGGTCTCGCCCATCTTCGCGACCGCGACGGGGTTGGCGACGATGGTGGCGCCCGTGGTCGTGGTGAAGTTCACGTAGGGGTCGCCCTGCACGGTGTTGCGCGCGCCGGTGTTGAACGTGACCGTGCGCTGCGGCGTCCACAGGTCGGCGTAGTTGTAGACGACGCCCATCGAGACGGCGAGCGCGTCGGTGACCTTGTAGTCCGCGGTGAGCGTGGTGGCGAAGCGCTTGTTGAAGCGCGGCGCCCACTGGAAGCTCAGCGCCGTGATCACCTCGGGCCGCGGATCGGCGGCGGTGGGCGTGCGGTTGTAGGTGAGCGTGGAGATGAGCGTCTCCTGATAGACGTTGGACTCGCTGATGTTGAGCACGACGCCGAGGCGCTTGTTGAGGAAGACGTCCGAGTATTCCAGGATGCCGCCGGGCCGGATCTTCTCGGTCTTGCCGCTGTCGTTGGGGCCCGGCGTCTTGTTGAACGAAAATTCCTCCGAGTGCGCGGTGACGTTCGTCTGCCACGACCAACGGCGGCCCGCGCGATCGAAGGCGCGCTTCGTGCGCAAATTGATCGTGCCGGCGGGGGCGTTGGCGTCGACATCGGCGCTGATGGTCTTGGAGACCTCGATGGACTCCATGCTGTTGAGCGAGGCCATCTCCATCGTGAAGGCGCGCGCGTTGCCGGCGGCGCCGGCGTTGGCGTCGGCGCTGGCGAGCGACACGCCGTCGACGGTGACGGAGGTGTATTCGGAGCTGAGGCCGCGCAGACGCACGTTGCGCACCTCGCCATAGAACAAATCGAGGTCGACGCCGGGCATGTTGCGGAGGAACTCGCCGATGTTGCCCTCGGCGTTGTCGCCGAAGGTGTCGGAGGCGACGGTGTTCGTGATGTTCATGTTGCGCCGCTGATCCATGATGGCCTTGGCGCTGCCCTCGCGATCGGTGGAGACGGTGAATGCCTGGAGCTTCACCGTGCCGTCGGCGCCCGTCGTGTTCTCCAGTGTGCTCACCAGATCAAAGTTCTTCACCGCCGTGGCGCCGGCGGCGACATCGACCACCGCCGTCGCCTTGCGGAAGCCGGTGTAGCTGACCTCAAGCGTCACGCGGCCCGGGGCGACCGGCGCAAGGCGAAACGCGCCCTCGCCCTCGGAAGTCGTGCTTTGGCCGGTCTCGGCGATGCGCACCTCGGCGTTGCGGAGGTATTCGCCGGTGGCGGGGTTGAAGACGCGGCCGGTGATGGCGCCGGGCGTGGGTTGGGCGCGGAGGCCGGCGGCACTGAGGGCAACGACGGCGGACGCGACGCAAAGGCGGAGGAAGCGGCAGGCAAGCATGGTCACTGGGTGTAGGTGGATGCGCGGCGGAAATGCCGCGCACAGGTCGCCGCGAGTGAGCCGAAGGAGGCGGGGGCGGGTCAAGCCGACGCTGGCGCGGACCGTGGGAGCGGGTTGCGTTTCCGCGCCGCGGGGTTTCCATGGGGTGTGTCGCAACGCCTCCGTCTCTCCGCCGCGGCCGTGGCCGTGGGACTCGCCGGCTGCGCATTGCCCGAGAAGAACCCGGCGGCGCGCGCGCCCGCGATGCCGACCGTGGGCGCGGCCCCCGCCCCCGCGGAGGTTGCGCCGGTCGCGCGGCTGGCCGCGCTGGTGCGGGCGGATCGGCCTGCGGAGGCCGTCGCGGTCCTCGCCACCATCACGGATCCGACGCTGCGGGCGCGGCGCGGGGCCGAGCTGCTGCGCGCCGTCGCCGACGAACCTTCGGATCGCCTCGCGCTCCTCGCGGAGGCCTGGCCCGCGGGCGTGGGGCAGGGCGAGGCCTTGGAGTTTGTCGGCCGGACCCTGGCGCGCCGCCGCCCCTCGGCGGCGATCACGTGGGCGAGCACGCTGCGCGACCCCGCGGCCGCCGCGGTGGCGACCCGCGCGGTGATCGCGCAGTGGGTCGAGATGGAGCCGCGGGGCGCGGCGGATTATTTTGCCGCGTTGGGCGATGCGAAGGCGGAGGCGCAGCTGGGCTTCGCCGTCGCCGCCTGGTCGCAACGCGAGCCGGACGCCGCCTTGGCGTGGAGCCGCGGCCAGTCCGACGCGGCGCGGCGGGCGCGGCTGCTGTTGGCCGCGGGCTTCGCGATGGCCCAGACCGCGCCGCGGCGTGCGCTTGCCCTCGCCGATGAGCTGCCCGCGGGCCGCGATCGGTGGCTGCTGGTTTCGGCGGCCGCGCAAACGTGGGTCGCCGCCGACCGCGCGGCGGCCCTGGCGTGGGTGCGCGACCTGCCGGAGGGCGCGTCGCGTGACGCCGCCCTGGCGGGGATTGAGACCGGCCTCGGTGTGCCTTCGACGCGACGGCGCGGCAGCGGCCCGGGCCAGCGGTCGATTGCGTCGCGCGGGCTGGGGGGCGGCGCGCTCGTATGGGCGGCGGACTCGCCGGACTTCAACGCGTGGCTCGCCACGCAGCCGCCGGGCCGCGACCGCGACGAGGCCTTGCTGGACTACGTGCGGCAGCGCGGCGCGCTCGATACCGGCGCGATGGGGCAATGGCTGGCGTCACTGCCCGGCAGCCCGGCGCGGACCCGCGCGCTGGAACTTTACGTCGAGAGCCGCCTGGGAAGCGCTCCGGCCGAGGCCGCGGCCTTTCTCCGGACGCTGCCGCGCAGCGATGTGCCCGACGCCCTGCTCGAGCAAGTCGCCCGGCGCTGGCTGATCACAAATCCCGACGCGGCGGTGCCGTGGCTCCGCGACGCGCCGATGCCGGAATTCCAGAAAGACCGTTTGCTGCGGGAGGCGGGGCGGTAGGGCGGGCCCGGCGCGAATTGTTCGCGAGGCGCAAACGCCGAAAGGCGCGCCCAGCGGTCGCGCCCTACCTCACCACGAACGGCGCGAAGAAGGCCGCCTGCGAGGGCGGGTAGCGGCCGATGAGGCGCACGCCTTCGTCGAGCTGCTCCTCGCTTTGCACGTGGCCGGTCGCGTGGAGCCGCGCGATCACGTCGTAGCGCGCATGGGGCACGAGGAGCTCGGTCGCGGCATGGGCCTCGGCGATGAGCTCGAGGCACCGCGCCTCCAGCTGATCGAGTCCCTCGCGCGTGAGCGCGCTCACGAAGAGCGCGTCGGGCACGAGGCGGCGCGCGCGCTGGCGCATCGGGGCCGTCGCCGCGTCCACCTTGTTGAAGACCGTGATGATCGTTTGGTTGGCGGCGCCGAGTTCGGCGAGCACGGCGAGCGTGGTCGCGTGGTGCTCCTCAAAGTGGGGGTTGGTCACGTCGAGCACGTGCACCAGGAAGTCGGCGACGATCACCTCCTCCAGCGTGGCCTTGAAGGCCTCGACGAGGCCGTGCGGGAGGCGGCGGATGAAGCCCACCGTGTCGGTGACGAGCAGCTTCTGGTTGCCCCGCAGCACGAGCTGGCGCGTGGTCGGATCGAGCGTGGCGAAAAGCTTGTCGGCGGCGAGCACCTGCGCGCCGGTGAGGGTGTTGAGCAGGGTGGACTTGCCCGCGTTGGTGTAGCCGACGATCGCGCAGGTGGGCACGGGCACGCGCTGGCGTTTGCGGCGTTGCACGTCGCGCTGCTTGACCACGCCGGCGAGCTCCTGCTTCAGGTGCGCGATGCGGTCGCGCACGATGCGGCGGTCCTGCTCGAGCTGCGTCTCGCCCTCGCCGCCCATCGCGCCCTTGCCGCGCTGGCGGGAAAGGTGCGTCCACGCGCGCGTGAGGCGCGGCAGCGAATACTCCATGCGCGCGAGCGCGACCTGCAGGATGGCCTCGCGCGTGTGCGCGCGGTCCGCGAAAATCTCGAGGATGACTTCCTGGCGGTCGATGACGGCGAGGCCGGAGAGCTCCTCCCAGTTGCGTTGCTGCGCGGGTGAGAGCGCCTCGTCGAAGACGATGACGTCGGCCCCGTCCGCCTTGGCGAGATCGACGATCTCCTGGGCCTTGCCGCTGCCGAGGAGCAGCGCGGGCGTGGCGCGCCGGAGGTTCACGAGCTCCGTGCGCGTGACGGTGATGCGGAGGTTTTCGACCAGCTCCTTCAGCTCGCCCACCAGCTCGGCCGCCTCGCCCTCCTTCATGTCGGCGGTCTGCACGCCCACGAGGAAGGCGCGCTCAAGCTGGGCGGGTTTGTCGGTGAGGAAGTCGGCCATGAAGCGCTGACCGTCGCGGCCGCCACCGCCCGAGTCAAACGATGAGGCGGTGGTTCACGGGCGGGACGCCCATGCGAGGTTGACCGGCACCGCGATCCGGTCGCCGGCGGCGACCTCGAGCACGCGCACGGCAGTCGGGCCGCGAAGCGACGCGACCCCCGGGCCCTCGAGCGTGACGACCTGGTTCGCGCCTTCGATCGCGCGCACGCGACCGATCAAGGTCTCGCCCGCGTAGACGGCCTTGCCGATCGCATAGCGGGTGTTCGCGCGGGTGCCGCCGCTGTAGAAACGGCTGATGCCGGAGGCGAAGGTGAACTCGCCGCGTTTGCCCGGCACGGGCCGAAGCTCGGATTGCGCCAGGGCAAGCGTGGCGTCCGCCATGGTCGCGGTGTTGGCCGTAGCCCGCGCAAGCGACCACGTCGTGCTTGGCCCGAACGGCGGACTCGTGACCGCGATGGCGGCGGTCGCGGGGGGCGGCGCGCCGTCGTCCCACCGCACGCGCAGCGTCGGGGCGTCGATCCCAACGGACACCACTTCACCGCGCACGACGCCGGGGGACTCGAGCTGAGGTCCGCCCGCGACGCGCAAGACCCGGGCCCCGCTCGCGTGGACCCGGCGCGCCTTGCCCTCGGCGGAAAACTCGACGAGCGCGACCTGGGCGTCGGTTTCGACGGCCGGCAACCCTGCGGCCCGCGCCGTGACGGCCGAGCCGTCGCCGACAATCCAAAGATCACGCCGCCCGTCGCGCCATTTGACCGTCATCGCCATCGCGGCTGGAGGGGCTGCGGGATCGAGGGCCGCGCGCTCGATCGAGGAAACCGGATCAACCGACGCATCGTCGGTGAGGCGGATGACCTTGGCGAACGCACTCCGGCCCCCGAGCCCCGAGTCGCGTTGCAAAAGGTAAGGCACGCGGGCCGTGCCAAAAGGCGCGCCGCCTTGGGCGACGATGAGGCGCCGCCCCGGCGCACCGAGGTAGTCGATGACAATGCGCGCCGAGGGCAGCGTGGTCGCAAACAGCGGATCGCTCAGTGTCACGCGCAGGGGCTCCTCCAGCGGAGCTTCGCGGGGAGAACCGAGGAAGTCATAGCCGGCGCCGGGCGTCGCGAGGTAGAAGTTCTTGGCGTCGAATCCGGCGATGTAGTCGCTCGCGAGCACCGCGGCGCCGAGGTCACGCGCGCCCGAGAGCGATGGCCGCCTGGGATCGACGGCCGAGAGCGACGCCGTCGTGGCGAGCGACTTCATCTGCGTGTGAAAACTGTCGTCGCGCGTCTCGCCGCCCTCGACGCGGGCAAGGTCGAGCCAGTAGGCGGGCTCGCCGGTGGCGGCGTTGTGCACCTGGGCGATCAATCGCTCAAAGCGCGTGACGCCGAGGTCGTCGTAGAGGTTCGGGTGCGCGGCCATTGCCCATTGGACGTCGGATGCGTCGTTCCAAGCCGTGAGGTGCGCGGTGCCGTTTTCCCATGGATGGCTGCGCTGGTTCACCACGAGCGAGAGATGCGAGACCGTCTGCGTCACCCAGCTCGCGCGGTAGTGCTTGTTGAAATAGCCGGGGGCGTAGCTCCACTCGGCGCCGCGCGAGAAAAACGTCCACGTGAGCGACTCCCGCTGGCTGTGATTGTGGCCGGGGCCGAAAAAGAGCTGCGCCCCGTGGCGCTGGCGGCCCTCGCCGCCGCGCAGCAGCGCGAGGCCCTTTGCCCCGTGCACGACCGAGGCGGTCGCCAGTCGGCCGGGCGAAGGCGGCGTGGCTTTCACGCGGGCGATGTCCGCCGGCGAGACGTGGAATACGGTCCAGCGGCGGGCGGTGGGATCGGGGGCGTGGTCCGAACCGAAGCAATCGGCGAGCAACTCCGCCGCGCGGGCGCGCGCCGTCCCGTCGCCCCGGACGAGCTGCACCCATGCGGCTTCCAGCTGCGCCTCGATGAAATCGTCCGAGAAGACGCGGGGCGCCGCCGGCACGCGTCGCATCGGATCGTGCGTCGAGCGATCGGGCCCGCCGTCGCCGATGGCCGGCACGTGGCCGCCGACTTCCTGCCGGTTGAACGGCGCGGTCAGGTAGAGCTGCAGGTTGGGATGCGCGTAGATGTCGGGAACCCCGCTCCAGCCGAGCCGGCGCATGGCGAGCATCGTCTCCGCCATGTCGAGGTAGAGCTCGCGATTGTGCGAGGCGTAGCCCGGCGAGGTCTCGTAGTAGAACCCGTTGCGATCGATGTTCACGTCGAGCATGGCGGGGAGCGAGAGCGGCCCGGTGATCATCGGATCCGCCAGCGGGCGGTGGCCGAGCAGGACGCCGGCGAGCGCCGCGCCACGCAGGTAGTCGGCGTGGCCGTTGTGCAGTTGATAGCCCCGCACGGCGTAGTCGTGGCAATAGGCGCCGCCCTCCCAGAGGATATTCCGGGCGATGTGCTCGCGCTGCGAAAACGGGCCATAGGCGCTCGCCTGCTCCAGCTCGCCACTCGCGGCCACGAGGTCGATCGCGAAGCCGTAGTTTGCGAGGCCGCGCGCGGTTTGATAGTAGGGACGATCAAGCCGCCCCCCGCGATCGAGGTCGCCCGAGGCGGTGGGGTAGTCCAGCGGACCGCGGCGATTGGTCGGGTAAACCGCCGCGATGGCGTCGAGGAGCACCGCGGCGGCATGGGCGGCGGGCTTCGAATCGTCGAGGGCGTGGAGTTCGGCGAGCGCCGGCAGGATCGTCTGCTCGATCGCCTGCATGATCCGGCCGTGGGCCTGCGCCACGAAATAGAAACGCTCGCCCGATTGCGGGTCCACGACACCGGCGCCGGTGTCGGGCCAGTCGGCGTTGGGGTAGCGTTTCCCGTCGACGTCGCGCATGGCGAACGGATCGCCCCAGCCGGCCCACGTCATCCGGCGCTTCTTCACGGGGTCGAGGTTCATCCCGAGGCCGTAGACGAAGAGGCTGTGCGGCGGTGGCACGAGCGCGCGCAGCGCGGCGTCGTCGAGCCGGAGGAACCGGGCCGCCGCGGCCTTTTGCCGGGCGAGATAGGCGCGGCCCCACGGCGTCTCCCGCACGTTGCGCCGGCCGGCCGCGACGTCGTCCCGTGAAACAAACAGCCGCGGGTGAGAAGGCGCGTGCAGCGCGCCGGCGAGCACGGCCTCCGGAATCGCCGCGGACAACGTGGGAGCCGTGGCGGACTGGGACGAGGCGGCGCCGAGCAGGACCGGGGCGAGAAGCAGGCCGAGGAGGATGCGCATGGGTGGGTGCAGCGGCCCACGCTTGGGCCGCCGCTTCACCCCCTCAAGGCGGATTCAGTTCGCGCGGCAGGCGCACGGTGAAGCGCGCCCCGCCGCCGGGGGTGTCGTCGAGGATGATCGTTCCGCCATGGGCCTCGACGATGGCCTTCACGAGGCTGAGGCCGAGGCCGAGGCCACGCTGCGAGCGGCTTGAGTCGCCGCGGTAGAGGCGGCGGAAGACCGCTTCGCGCTCCGCGGCGGGGACGCCCGGGCCGTTGTCGCTGACCGTGCAGATCACGGCATCGGGCTCGTTGCGGAGGGCGAGCGACACCGCGCCGCCGGCGGGCGTGTATTTGAGCGCGTTGTCGAGGAGGTTGTTGATCGCCTGGCCGAGGCGGATGGCGTCGGCGGAGAGTTCGGCGGGCGCGGGCTGGTCGAGCGTGACGGTGATCTTTTTTTCCTCGGCCACCTCGCGGTAGAGGTCCGCGGCCCGCTCCGTCAGCGTCCGGAGATCAAGCCGATCGCGGTTGAGCTTGAGGACCCCGGCCTCCGCGGCGGAGATGTCGAGCAGCGCCTCGAGGAGGTGGAGCACGCGGTCGGATTCGTCGACGCAGTCGGCGAGGGCGTCGCGCGCCGTGGCCGGCTCGCCGCCGTCGCCAAGGGCGAGCTCGGCGGTGCCGCGGAGGCGCGTGAGCGGCGTGCGCAGATCGTGGGCGAGGTTGTCGAGCGTCTCGCGGAGCACGCGCACGTGGGCGGCGTTGCGGTCGAGGAGGGTGTTGAGCTGGCGCACGAGCACGGCCAGCTCGCCGCTGCCCTCGGGCCCCGGCACGCGCGCGCTGTGGTCGCCGGTCGCGAGGATCCGGCGGGTGGTGTCGGAGACGGCGCGCAGCGGATGGGTGGCGCGCCACGCGAGCAGCGTGCCGACCCCGACGGACAGCAGCAGCGCCGCGCCCCCGACCACGGCAAACGCGGTGCGCAGGGGCGCCAGCAGCACGGCGCGGCTGTCGAGGAGGCGGCCGACCTGCAGCTGCCAGCCGGTGGGCCATTTCTTCGTCGCGATGGTGTAGTCGCGGAGGGCGTTTTGCGGGATGCGGAGCGTGTTGATCTGCTCCGTGAGGTTGAAGGCGCCGAACGGCGTCTGGCGCACCTGCGTCTCGATCCAGTCGGCGGGCCATTTCTCGTAGGCGGGCTGGTTGTCGGGCCGGATGAGGCGCACGAAGGCGGCGCGGGCGGCGACGGCGGAGTCGTTCTCGACTTGGTTGCGGAGCGCGAGCGGGCCGCCGCGCTCGTAGAGGGCGGCAAACTCCTCGGTCTGCCGCACCAGGCTGGCGCGCTCGCGGGCGTCAAACGCCTCCGCGAGCAGCCAGTAGAGCACGCCGAACAGGAGCGCGGCGCCCGCGGCAAAAACGATCGCATACTGGATCGCGAGCCGCAGCGCGAGGGATTGGCGCAGGCGCTCAAGCATGGCCATGCGGGCGGAAAACGTAGCCCACGCCCCGCACCGTCTCGATGCGCTGGTGGTCGGGATCGATTTTGGCGCGGAGGCGCGACATCACGACGTCGACGACGTTCGTCTGCGGGTCGAAGCTGTAGTCCCAGACGTGCTCGAGGATCATGGTCTTCGTCACGGGGCGGCCGAGGTGCCGCAGGAGAAAGCCGAGCAGCGCAAACTCGCGCGGCTGCAAGTCCACCGGCTGGCCCGCGCAGGTGACCTCGCGGGAGACCAGGTCGAGCGTGACGTCGCCGCCGACGAGGCGGGTGGTCTCCGGCGAGGAGGTGGCGCGGCGAATCAGCGCCTGCACGCGCGCGACGAGCTCGGAAAACGCGAAGGGCTTCGTGAGATAGTCGTCGCCGCCGGCCTGCAAGCCGCGCACGCGATCATCGACCGAGCTTTTGGCGCTGAGAAAGAGGACGGGCAGGGGGCGCCGCGAGGCGCGGATGCGCTTCACGAGGCTGATGCCGTCGAGCTTCGGCAGCATCACGTCGACGACGGCGGCGTCGTAGTCGGTGGAGTCGGCGAGCGCCAGGCCGGTCTCGCCATCGGGCGCGTGATCGACCGCGTAGCCGGCCTGCTTGAGGCCGCGCACGACGAACGAGGCGATCTTGGCATCATCTTCGACGACGAGGACGCGCATGGGGAGTGGTGGCGGGAGTGTGGGGAGAGGCCGGGGATTGGAAAGGTCGGAAACAAAATCAACCCCGGGCTCGCGAGGAGCCCGGGGCGATTTCCGTTAGACACAACTATGACACACAACCTGACCCTAACCAAAAAACCGTGGGGCCGAAATTCGTTGCGGGAACGGCTTACCGGGGACGGTTTGCCCTGCCATGGCGCGTCACGACGCGGCCTTGTCCGACTCGTCCACGACGACGAAGAGCGTGTTGCCGCGGGAGTAGAGGCGGACGAGCGTCTTCTTGTTGTCGGCGGCGGTGCTGAGCTTCACGGCGTCCTGCGCGGAGGTGACGGGCTGCTTGTTGATTTCGAGGATGACGTCGCCAGGCCGGAGACCGGCCTTGGCGGCGGCGGAGCCGGCCTCGACGTTCGTGACGACGGCGCCCTTGAGGCGGGCGGGCAGGTTGAGCTGCGCACGCATCTGCGGGGCGATGTCATCGACGGAGACGCCGTTCAGCACGCCCTCGTCGTTCTTGGCGACCTCGTCCTGGTCCGCGCCCTCGCCGCGCTTGTTGGCGCCCGGGCGCTCGGTGGCGGTGGCGTTGATCTTCTGCGTCTTGCCGTCGCGGATGATTTCGAGCGCGAGCTTCGAGCCCGGCGCGAGGGCGCCGACGCCGAAGGTGAGGCGATTGGCATCGTCGATCTTCTCGCCGTTGAGCGCGACGATCACGTCGCCGTTTTTCAGGCCGGCCTTGGCGGCGGGGCTGTCGGGCTGCACGTCCGAGACGAGCGCGCCGCGCTTGGAATCGAGGCCGAGCGACTCGGCGAGCGTGGGCGTGAGGTCCTGCGCGCCGACACCGAGGAAGCCGCGAACGACCTTGCCATTTTTCACGAGCCCGTCGGCGACCTGGCTGACGAGGTTCGCGGGCACGGCGAGGCCGACGCCTTGGAAGCCGCCGCTGCGGCTGAGGATGGCGGTGTTGATGCCGATGAGCCGTCCTTGGATGTCGACGAGCGCGCCGCCCGAGTTGCCGGGATTGATGGCGGCGTCGGTCTGCACGAAGTCCTCGTAGTCGAGGCCGATGCCGGCGCGGCGGCCCTTGGCGCTGACGATGCCCGTGGTGACCGTTTCGCCGATGCCAAAGGGATTGCCGATCGCGAGGACGCGGTCGCCGACCTCGATCTTCGAGGAATCGGCAAACGTGATCGCGGGCAGGTCCGTGGCATCAACCTTGATGACTGCAATGTCGGTCTGAGGATCGCGACCGACGACTTTCGCCTTCAACTCCCGGCCGTCGTCCAGGGCGACAAGCACCTCATCGGCGCCCTGCACGACGTGGTTGTTGGTGGCGATGAAGCCGTCGGCGCTAATGATGACGCCCGAGCCCAGGCCGCTCTGCGGCGGCTGTTGCATCTCGGGCACCCGGCCGCCGAAGAACTGGCGGAACATCGGATTGTCGAAGCCGGGGAACTGCTGGCCGTTCATCGCGACGCGCTTCGCCTTGGTGGTGGTCGTGATCTTCACGACGCTCGGGGCGACGCGCTTCACGATGTTGGAGAAGCTCGCGGCCTCAAGGGTCCCGCGGTTCACGGTGTCGGCATCGCGCTTAATGGCCACGGCCGACTTGGAGCCGGCGGCAGATTGCGCGCCGACGGCAAACGCGCCCGCGAGGGCGAGAGTGCACGCAACCCAGAGGGCCGGCCGGCGGTTGAAGTGGGAGAGAGATGATATCGTGGTGTTCATGGAATTTTGGCGTGGTTGGGAGAGTTAAGGCCGCCACTATGCCACGGGTGTTTTGCCGGGAGCTTTCCCGAGCATTACAGAATTGTAAGATTGGGCGCCTCCGCGCGGGCGGGGCTGGCGGCGCGCCGATCGGAGCGCACGTTGGCGAGGCAACCTCGCTGTTCCATGAACACCCGCCGTGAATTCCTCCGCAGCGCCGTCGTCTCCGTGTGCGTCGTCACCGTCAACTCGCCTGCGGTGGGCGCACCGGCGCCCCGGCCCGCGCTCTCGACGGTGCCGCGGCCGCCGCTCATGCATGCGCCGATGGGCGTGGCGGGCGGCTGCTTTGTCGAGAGCGTCGCGCTGCTCGACGCCTGGCGCGAGGCCCGCGGCGCGGAGGCATGGGCGCGGCTGCTGCAGTGGGGCGCGCGGGAGGACGATGAGATTGTGGCCGGGCATGCCGTCGCGGTGTGCGAGAGCGGGGGCGTGCTGTGGTGCTGGGACGTGAATTTCGGCTGGAGCAAGCTGCCGGTGGAGTGCGCGCAGCGCGAGGAGCCCGCGGTGATCGCCGCGCCGATTCTGCGGAAATACCCGCGAATCGCGGCGAGCTTTCCCCTCTATCGCCACGACTTTCCGCAGACGCCGGGCGCGCCCGAGCCCGCGCCCGCGGCGATCGAGGCCGGCGCGGCGCTGCGCGATGCGCGCATCGTGGGCGCCCGGCTCGCCGCGGCGCGGCCGGTGAATGTCGTCCGCTTCACCCACGGCGCCGGCGAGGAGAAGCGGGAGGGGGCGGCCGTGGTGTTTGTCTTCCACGGCCGCTATTGCATCTACGTGCCGGAGGCGGGCACGGTGCCATTTCGCGTGCGCGGGGGAGTGGGCAACTTGCGCCTCGTCCAGGATCTGCTGCGCCGGGTGCTGCCCGGCGTCAGCGGCGTGCGCAAAGCGTGACCGCCTGAATTCCCGCCGCGCCCGGGGGTTGCGGACCGCCGGCAAGCCGCCGAGATGAACCGACCTCAGGCGGCGAGCCCGGCGGTGAGCGCGAGCGCGGCGCGCGCGCGGTTGAGGATGTAGAGGTGGTAGCCGGGCGCGCCGTTGGCGAGGAGGCCGCGGATTTGCGTGAGCGCCCAGTCGATGCCGATGGTTTCGAGCACGTCGGCGTTGTCGGCCGCGACTTCCAGCCGCGTGATGAGCGGCGGCGGGAGGGAGGCGCCGCACATCGCGGTGAAGCGCTGGATTTGCTTCAGCGTGAGCACCGGCATGATGCCCGGGACGATGGGCACCGTGATGCCGGCGGCGCGGCAACGCTCGACGAAGCGGTAGTAGACCGTGTTGTCGAAGAAGAGCTGGGTGGTGACGAACGCCGCGCCGGCATCGACCTTGCGCCGGAGGTTGACGAGATCGGCGTCAAGCGACGGGGCTTCGGGGTGCTTCTCGGGATAGCCGGCGACGCCCAGGCAGAAGCCGTGGTGGCGGACCTTGAGCAGGGAGACGAGCTCGCTGGCGTGGCGCAGGCCGTCGGCGGTGACTTGGAATTCCGTCGCTCCTTTGGGCGGGTCGCCACGCAGCGCCATGATATTGCGGAAACCGCCCGCGTGGATGCGGTCGGCGATGCCCGCGAGCTCGGCGCGGGAGTGGCCGACGCAGGTGAGGTGCGGCATGACGGTGAAGCCAAAGTCGCGCTTCAGAAAATCGCACACCTGTGCGGTGCGGTCGCGGGTGGTGCCGCCGGCGCCGTAGGTCACGGAAACAAAATCCGGCGACATCCGCCGCAAGGCGGTGGCGGTGGCGCGGAGGGCCTCGACGCCCGCATCGTCCTTGGGTGGAAAGAACTCGAGCGAGCGCAGCGGGCGCTTCTGCGCGAAAAGTTCGGAGATGGGACGATCGGGCGTCATCGGAGCGCGCGACGGAAAGGAAAACCCCCGGCGGCGTCGAGCGGTGAATGCGTCAGCGCCCGGGCGGGGACTGCGCAGGGTTCCAGATGAACCTGGCCAGCCGCCTCCGGCGCTCCCTGGGCTCCGGGACGCACGCCGATCCGCGGGCCGATTCGGCCTTCGCGGGCGAGGCCGCCGCCGGGCTGGGGGCGCGCGGCGTTACTTCGTGGCCGCGGGCTTTTTGTCCTCGGTGTCCTTTTTGTCCGCAGGCGCGGGAGCCGGAGCCGGCTCAAAGAGCTCGTCGGCTTTCTGCGGCAGGCCCGTGAAGGTGTAGTCGGAAATCTGGAAGGCCCGCTTCGCCATCAGCGCGTTGACGGGCGCGGCGGCGTTGCCGTCCGTGATGCTGACAAACACCGGGCCGGCGGGGATCGTCTCGAACTCGGGCGCGAGGGGCTTCTCGTCTTTCTTTTCCGCGCCGGGCTTGGCGTCGCCTTCCTTCTTCTCGTCCTTTTTCAGGAGATCGGCGACGCTGCCGAGCGCAGCCGGACCACTCTTGCCGTCGGTCGCGGGCGCGGGCGGCTTGAGCTTTTTCTCCTCGGGCTTGCGGCCCATGGCGACGGTGATGGTCCTCTTGTCGAACGTCTCGAGCTTGAACACGCGTTGGTTTGCCGCGGCGGCCTTGGCATTGGCGTCGTCCTTGGCGGTCGTGTCGGTGAAGCGGAGGTTGCCCACGGAGGAAAGCAGCGTGGAAATGCGGTCGCCTTTCACGCGCTGGCCGGCGGGCGTGTTTTCGGCGGTCCACGGGTCTTCCTTTTTGGCGCGGGAAACGACGACCGGGGCGCCTTCGGCGAAGGGGATCTCGATCTTCGCGATGTCGTCGGCCTTGAGGTTGAGGAGCTCGGCGTTGGCCCAGTTCTTCGGCTCGGTGTCGAGCCAGGCGCTCAAGTTGGCGAGATAGGCCTTCGGCTCGTCGCCGTAGCGGACGAAGCGGCCGGAGCCGGTCTCGGGATTCTTGCCCAGCACGAGGGTAAGGAGCGGCTTGTCGGAGCTGTCGAGCAGCTCGATTTTGGTGTCCTTGAACTCAAGGCGCGCGATGCGCTCGGGGCTCGAGGTCACGAGGCGCTGCACCTTGGCGTCGGTGAGGCTGCTGACGAAGCCGGACAGCTTGTTGAAGTCAGCCGCCATGTCGTAGTAGCTCGGCACGCGCCAGGTGCCGTCGGGCTGGCGGGTGAGCTCGACCGTCTTGCCGGCATCGGTGATGCGGAGCTTGGCCGCCTTTTCGACCATGGCGTTGGCGACGAGCGGCTGGCCGAGGCGGGAATCGGCGGCCTTGGGCGCCTCGGGCCGCGTGAAGAAGTAGGCGCCGACGGACAAAACGCCGAGGACGACGATGGCGATGATGAGCGTCTTGAGCTTCATGGCAGGGAGAGGGCGGCGGAATCAGTTTTTGCGGCTGCGGTAGAACCACAGGCCGAAGATGAGCACGAACACCGGCGTGGAGAGCATGTTGATCGCGAGGAGCTTGTTCTCGAGCGCGTCGATCGACTCGCGGAGCTTGAGGCGAATCTCGCGGCGCTCGCCCCGGATCGCGGCCTGCTGCTTCTGGAAGTCGTCGATCGCCTTGGCCATCTCCGGCGTGGCGATGAGGCGGTTGCCCTCGCCCTTCTTGCCCTGGAGCTCGGTGAGTTTCTTCTGCACGTCCTGCAGGCGGCTATCGAGCTCGGTGAGCTTGGACTGATACTGCTTCTGCGCCTCGGCCTCCATCTGGCGCACGACCGTGAACTCGCGCAGCGAAGAGCCCTTGCCGCGGATCGAGATGAGGTCCTGCGAGCCGCCGAGGAACTCCACGGTGTTGGCGGCAAACGCGAGGTTGTCGTTGATCGGCTGCGCGGCGGTCTGGCCGAAGAAGTTGTATTTGCGCACCGAGTAGTCGTCGAAGAGCCAGTCGGTGTCGGCGATGACGAACAGCGTCGAGGTGGTCTTGGACTCCTTGAGCGAGTCGGCGGCCGGCTTTGGCTCCTCCTTTTTCTTTTCGTCGGGCTTGGCGGGATCCGCCGGCTTCTCGTCGGTCGGGGCGCCGTTGGGGAAGGCGGTCTTGAACTTGCCGGTGACGAGCGCGGCGATCGTCTTCTTGCCGCTCGGCGTGATCTGCTTCGCGACGTCGTCGGGCTGGGCGAACTGCAGCATCATGCTGGCGATTTCGCCGGACTGCGCGGAGGTCTCCACGAGCGGCGTGAACGTGAGGTCGGCGCCCTCCTTCTTCGCGAGGCTGCCGGACTCGATGAACATCGCGGAGTTGAGCTGCGCGGTCGGGAGCGCCTTCTGGTTGAAGGCCTCCTTGCCGCGCAGGCTGAGCCAAATCGGGTAGCGCGCGAGGCCGCCGCCGCCGGTCTGCACCTGGGTGGCGTTCACGAGATCGCCGACGACCTTCTGCGGGTCGTATTGGATGCCGTAGGCGGAGAGCAGCACCGGCAAATCGCTGGAGACGTTCTGCGGGCCCTGGCCCATCATCATCTGCTGGGGGTTGCTCTGCCGCTTGAAGTGCTGGGACGACGGATCCACGGCGAGGAACACCGGCTTGCCGCCCAGCAGGAACTGGTCGATGGCGAACTGGAGCTTGGGCGAGACATTCTGGGGATGCGCGATGAGAAGGACGCTGAGGTTGGCCGGGAGCTCGGTGGCGGCGGCCTCGATGGTCACGATTTGGAAGGACTGGGCCAGCTCCTCCATCACCATCTGCGAGGGCTGCGGCTGCCGGCGCATCATCATCATCATTTGCATCTCCTGGGGGCTCGTGCCCTGGAGCGGCAGGCTGGTGAGCAGGCCGAGCTTCGGCTTGTCGAACTGCTGCACGCTGTAGATCAGCTTCGAGATGTCATACTCGAGGAACTGCTCGCGCTGCGGGGTGAAGGCCGGGATGTTCTTCTGCTGGTCGGCCTGGGTGGCGACGAGGCCGAAGAAGAACGGCTCGCCGCCCTGCTGCGCGACCTGCTGCTGGAGCCCGGCCGCGGTGGCCTTTTCCTCGTCGGGGGTGTCGGGGCGCGGGTTGATGATGTTCAGCGAGAGCTTGCCGCGGGAGGCCCGCACATACTGGCGCAGCATCTCCTGCACGCGGGCGGCGTAGTTCTTGTAGGCGATGGGGAGGTTGCTCGCGTCCTTCGTGAAATAGAGGTCGATGGCGACGTTCTCCTCGATCTTGCCGAGCATCTTCTTGGTGCCGTCGGAGAGCGAGTAGATCGACTCGGCCGTGGCGTCGATGCGCAGCGGCAGCGACGAGGCGAGGTAGTTGACGAGCACCAGCCCGACGAGGAGTAGGACGACGGCGACGGTCTTGCTTCCGAATTTCATGGCGGCAGCGAAAAGGTTAGCGATCGAGGGCGATCACGTTGAGGAAGAGCGTCAGGCCGGTGAGCGAGACGAAGAAGATCAGGTCCTTGGGATCGATGATGCCCTTGGTGAAGGCGTCAAAGTGCGTCAGGAAGCTGAAGTTGGCGATCAGGTCGGAGAGGCTGACCGGCAGGTGCAGGAACCCGGTCATGAAGCCGGAGAACATGCTCGTGCCCAGCAGCACCAGCAGCACGCAGACAAACACGCTCAGCACAAAGCTGATGACTTGGTTCTTGGTGAGCGCCGACATGAGCGAGCACACGCCGAGGTAGCCCGCGGCCATCAGGATGCTGCCCGCGTAGCCGCTGGCAATGACGCCCCAGTCGGGCGAGCCGAGGTAGGCGAGGGTGAGCGCCATCGGGAAGCTGAGCAGGATGGCGAGCGACATGAATGCCCACGCGGCGAGAAACTTGCCGATGACCGCCTCAAGGACGGTGACGGGCAGCGTGAAGAGCAGCTCGACCGTGCCGGAGCGTTTCTCCTCGGACCAGAGTCGCATGCCCACGGCCGGCACGAGGAAAAGGAACAGCCAAGGGTGAAAATAGAAATAGCTCTCCATCGTGGCGATGCCGCCCTTGAAGAAGCCGCCGGCGAAGAACGCGAGCAGGACGGAGGAAAACAGGAAGATGATCAGGAACACATACGCGACCGGCGACCGGAAGTAGCCAAGGAACTCGCGTTTGAAGATGGGTGCAATCTGGCGCATGGCGGGAGGGAAGGCGGAGGGCGGAAGGCGAAAGTGGAAGAGCGAAAGGCGAAGGGCGATCGGAGAGGGTGGGGAAGGTGCGTTCGCCTTTCGAGTCTCGCCTTCCGCCTTTCAGACTAGATGTCGCCGCGGGTGAGCTCGCGGAAGATCTCGTCGATGCGCGCGCCGGGCTTGCGGGCGCGCAGCTGGGCGGGCGTCTCGTCGGCGACGACGCGGCCCTGCGAGATGATGATCACCCGGTTGCAGATGGCGTCCACTTCCTCGAGGATGTGCGTCGAGAGAATCACGGCCTTCTCGACCGCCATGTTCTTGATGAGGGAGCGCACCTCGTTCTTCTGGTTGGGATCGAGGCCGTCGGTCGGCTCGTCGAGCACGAGCACGGCGGGATCATGGAGCAGCGCCTGCGCGAAGCCAACGCGCTGCTTGAAGCCCTTGGAGAGCGTCTCGATGGACTGCTTCCGGACGGGGTTCAGGTGCGTGAGCTGGATGGCGCGATCCACCTGCGCCGCCTTCGCGGCGGCTTCGCGGAAGCCGCGGACCTCGGCGATGAAGCCGAGGAATTCCTCGACGGTCATCTCGGGGTAGGCCGGGGCGCTCTCGGGCAGGTAGCCGAGCTTCCTTTTCACGGCCACCGGATCGTCGGTCACGCTCACGCCATCGACGGTGGCGGTGCCGGAATCCGGGCTCAGGAAGCCCGTGATCATCTTCATCGTGGTCGATTTGCCGGCGCCGTTGGGGCCGAGGAAGCCGAGGATGTCGCCGCGTTTCACCGTGAAGGTGATGCCATCGACTGCGCGCTTTGCGCCGTAGGTTTTGACGAGGCCTTTGACTTCAATCATGGGCGGAACGGGAAAGGTGGAAGGACGGCGAGGCCGGGGAGACGTTGCCGAGAACAGCAGGTTTGCAGGGAGCGTCGGGTAAAAGGAGGCAAGCCCGTGCCGGGCAAGCGAAAATTTCATCTGCCGGGGTCGGGCGAAAGGCTCATTCCACCGCCCGCAGGGCAAAGACCGCCGCGAGCGGCGACTCGCCCAGGAAGTCGGCGCGGAAGGGCGCCTCCTGCCAGCGGGAGTGGCGATTGAAGAAATCGAGGTTCGGCTGCCACTTCGCGACGACGACAAAGCGCACGCCGGAGTCGCGCCATGCCTTGAGCGCCGCCTCGCGCGGCAGCGTGCGGTCAAACAGCCAGTCGGCCTGCGGGCTCCAGAGGGGCAGCACGTCGATGCCGGTCGGGGCAAACCGCCGCTGGAACCCGGGCGAATCCGCCAGCACGGCCGCCGGCTCGCGCGCGGGCAGGGCGGCCCGCGCCTTCAGGACGATGGCCACGATGGCGTCGTCCTGGCCGACGGGCGTGGCTGCCGCCGGGGCAAAGGCCGGCCAGGTGCGCCACGGCGTGCGGGCGTGGCTCTGCGGCAGCGCCAGCGTCGGCGGCAGCGTGGCCAGCACCAGAAAACCAAGGAGCGCGGGCGCGAGGAAGGCCACGCGCCGTTGGGCCCAGGCGGTGGCGGCCAGGGCCTCGCCGGTGGCGAGGCAGCCCAGCGCGAGAGCCGGGGCCGTGACCCGCAGCGAGTAGAAGAGCCCGCCGTTGGTGTAGCGCACCGAGGCCGCCCACAGCCCCAGCAGCGCGACCACCGCGGCGAGCGCCCACCGCGCCGGGCCGCCGCGCCGCACCGCCGTGAACACCAGCCAGCCCCAGCCAAACAGGGCCGCCGGCGCCAATTGCACCAGATAGCGCCCGGCCTCGGTCCAGCCCGCGCTCCCGCGCAACACGGCGCCAAACGTCTCCGCCTCGGCTTCAATCCACGCGGAAAACCGCGGGTTGACCGGAAAAATGCCGCCGACGGCGAGGCTGTGAAATGGATTTCCGGTCAGCAGCCACGTCCGGAGCGGCCAGACGAAGGCCAGCGCCGCGACGATCGAAAACGGGAGCCACGACTTCCGGTTGGCGTGCAGCGCCGCGAATCCCGCCGCCGCCAGGATCGGAAACACGATTCCATACTCGCGCGCGCTGGCCCCGAGCAGCGCGAATATCCCCGCGAGCGCGGCCCAGCCGCCGCCGTGGTTGTCGCGCCACGCGATGAGCGACCACGCGATCCCCGCAAGCGCCAGGGCGGTGAGCCCCGTCTCCTGGCCGAGCAGCACGGCCCACGTCAGCAGCGGGCACGCCGCCGCCGCGAGGCAGGCGCATCGCGCCGCGCGCTCCCCGCCGAAGTGCTGGGCCGCGCGCCAGAGCACCTCATGCAGCGCCGCGATCTGCAGCCCCGCCGCCGGCATGGCCCACGCCGCCTTGGCGCCGCCGGCGCACGCAAACGCCCAGGCGTGCAACGCCGCCACGCCCGGTGGGATGCTCTCGGCCCAGAAATAGTCGAAAAAATCCCCCGCCGAGCGCGGCGGGTAGAAATCGAGCGAGCCGCGCGCGAGCATCTGTTCGGCGAGCCAGCCCCAGCGAAACTCGATGTCCGGCCCGCCAAGCGGCGCGTGCCACACCCGCAGCGCCACCGCGACCCAGAAGAGGGCGTAGAGGGGCGTCCACCAGCCGAAGAGATTCCAGGCTTCGCGGATGCGCGTGGCGGCGGGCGTCCCGGCCCGCCGGTTCGGCACGTTCGTCGAATCCCGGCCGGCCAGGACGCCCGCCGCGACGGCAGAGATCAGCGCCAGCCCCGCCGCCATCGTCCAAAGCGAAATCGGCGCGCCCCCAAGTTGCAGCGCGAGGACGATCACATAAAGCGCGACCGCGGAGCCGGCGAAGCTCGTCGCCACCGTGGCCGGCACGCGCAGCGCGCGCGCGAGCAGCGCGCCGGGCACGAGCAGCCCGGCGAGGAGCAGGGCAAATTTCCCAATCGCGGCCAGTAGGTCCATGGGCGCCCGGAATCTCAGCGTCGCGGGAACCGCGAGGCTTTCGCGGGCCGCGAAGCGCTCGCGCGTTTCGTTGCGCGCTTCGCCCGCGTCGTAGGTTCCGCGTTCATCGCGCGGCTCACGCGGTCGGCGCCATGGCCTCGGTCGCCGCGCCCTCCCGGTCCTTCTCCGTGCGCAGGCGCAGCTGGCCGCAGGCGGCGTCGATGTCGTGGCCCTTTTCGCGGCGGAGCGTGACCGAGACGCGCGCCGCGCGCAGCACCTCGGCGAACTGCTCCTGCCGCGCAAGGCTCGGCCGCTTCCACGGCAGCCCCTCGACGGTGTTGTAAGGGATCAGGTTCACGTGCGCGTGCAGGCCGCGCGCGAGGTCGCGCAGCTTCTCGGCCTGCTCCAGCGAGTCGTTCACCTCCTCGATCAGGATGAACTCCAGCGTCACCATGCGGCCGTGCTTCTCGCCGAAGGCCTGCACCGCGGGGATGAGCTTCGCGAGCGGGTAGGCCTTGTTCACGGGCATGATTTTCTCGCGCACCTCGTCGGTCGCGCCATGCAGCGAGATCGCGAGGCGGAAGCCGATCTTCTCCTCGGCGAGCTTGAGGATCTTGGGCACGAGGCCGCTCGTGGAGAGCGTGATCCGGCGCGCGCCGAAGCCGAGGCCCCACTCGGCGTTGACGATCTTCAGCGCGAGGATCGTGGCGTCGTAGTTGGCGAGCGGCTCGCCCATGCCCATGACCACGATGTTGTCGAACGACGCCAGCTCCGCGCGCGCGCGCGGCGTGCGCGCGTCCTCGCGGTGGCACACCTGCAGGAGCTGCGCGACGATCTCGCCCGCGCTGAGGTCGCGCTTGAGGCCGGCGAGGCCGCTCGCGCAGAACACGCAGCCCATCGCGCAGCCCACCTGCGTCGAGATGCAGATGGTTTTCCGCGAATGCTCGACGCCCACGCCCTCCTGCGGCGCCCGGATGATCACGGTCTCAATCAGCGAGTGATCGCGCAGCTCGAGCAGGAGCTTGTCGGTCACATCGTGCGACTGCTTGTTGAGCACGAGCGTCGCGGGCAGGTAGTCGAAGGTCTCCGCGAGCCACGCGCGCAGCGGCTTCGGCAGGTTCGTCATTTCTTCCCAGCCGCGGGCGCGCTTCTTGTAGAGCCAGTCGAGGATCTGCTTCGCCCGGAACGCCGGCTCGCCTCGCGCGCGCAGCCGCTCCGTGAGCGAGTCGAGCGTCTCGCCGGTGAGCGGCGGCTTGGCGGGGGTGAATTTCATGCGGGCGGGTCAGCGATAGATTTTGCAGCGATGGCCAAGGGCGAGAAGGTGAAGCTCGTTTCTCGCCACGTCGAACGCGTAGATGATGCGCCAGTCGCCCGCCCGCAGCCGGAAATGCGTCGAGCCCGTCAGCCGGTGGTGCGGATGGTGCGCGAGGTTTTCGCCGACCGCGTCGATGGCTTCTTGAATCCGTTGCCGCATCGCGACAGGCAGCGCGAGAAAATCGGAGTCAAAGGCCGGGTGGTAGACTTGGAGCGCGCGGCTCAAGGCGCTCAGGGCTGGCGTGTGCGCGTCCGGCGGCCCTCGGCCATCTCACGCTCGGATTGCGCAATTTTCGCGGTGAACTCCGGAGTGAACGCACGCTCGTCCTCGAGCATCTCGTCGAGCCAGTCGCGCACCGCGCGCATCTCGGCGGGCGTGAGGCGGCGGAGGGCGGTTTCGATTTCCTGCACGGTGCTCATGGCCGTTGACCTTACGCGGCGCGTGCTGCGGTTCAACTGCCGAGTTTGCGCTCGTCATTTCCCCGCTTGCGGCCCGACGTTTGGGCACCCCATGAAAACCTCCCTTCTCCTCGCCCTTGCCGCCGCTCCCCTTGCGCTTTTCGCCGCCGACGACGGCCCGCACGAGCTCGTCGCAAAGTTCGAGCGCCTCGATCCCGCGTTCGACAGGCTCGTGGCGCCCGCCGCGAAGATCGAGAAGCTCGCCGAGGGCTTCCGCTGGTCCGAGGGGCCGACGTGGTATGACGGCGGCGTGGTGTTTTCCGACGTGCTCGCCAACACCGCGTATCGCTGGAAGGAGGGCATGACGAAGGCCGAGGTTTTTCTCCGGCCGAGCGGGCTCTGGAAGGCGACGCCGGGCTTCCGCGAGCCGGGCAGCAATGGGCTGACCCGCGACGCGCAGGGGCGGCTGCTGCTCGCGCAGCACGGTGAGCGGCAAATCGCGCGCTTCGACAAGGGCGTCATGACCACGCTCGCCGATCGTTTCGACGGCAAGCGCTTCAACAGCCCCAACGACCTCGCCGTGCGCAAGGGCGGCGACATCTACTTCACGGACCCGCCGTATGGGCTGGAGAAGATCGTCGATTCGCCGCTGCGCGAGCTGCCCTACGCCGGCGTCTACCGCCTCGCGCCGGACGGCAAGGTCACGCTGCTGACCAAGGACCTCACCTTTCCCAACGGCATCGGTTTCTCGCCCGACGAGAAGACCCTCTATGTCGCCGTGAGCGACGCGAAGGCGACCCGCGTGGCCGCGTTTGACGTGAAGTCCGACGGCACGCTGGGCAAGGAGCGCATGTTCTTCGACGCGCAGCCGCGGCTCGCCCAGGGCGGCAAGGGCCTGTGCGACGGCCTGAAAGTGGATCGCGCCGGCAATCTGTGGGCCACCGGCCCCGGCGGCGTCATGGTGATTTCGCCGAAAGGAAAGCTGCTCGGCGTGATCAACACGGGCGAGCCCACCGGCAACTGCTGCTGGGGCGACGACGGCTCGACGCTCTACATCACCGCGAACTATTTCCTCCTCCGCGTGAAGACGCTCACGAAGGGCGCGGGGTGGTGAAGTGAAACTAACTTCGGTAATCGCAGCTGCAGACCTCTGGCAGCTCGGGAGCCGAATTGCCCTCGGCAAATCTATGCCTTACCGCCGAATTTCGACGTGAATTCGCTTACGATGCTCAGAAATTCGTTCGGAAGCCGACTTTTGGTTTCGGCGACGAACAACGGGGGAACTTCTCCGTAATAAGCGTGTGCGACTGCGCCGGTGATGCAGCCAACTGTGTCGGCATCTCCTCCGAGACTGATTGCATTTCGTATAGCGTGTTCGAAGTCATCCGAGCCTAAGAAAGCGATTATCGCCTCAGGAACCGTTCGCTGGCAGCTCTCGTTGAAAGCGTAGTTGTCTCGAACCTCGTCTACCGAGCGCGAAAGATCGTAGCCGAAAGTCTCGCAGACAAACGATCGGATCTCTGCTTTTGAGCTGCCTCCACGTGCCATCAGAATGGTCGCGGCCACTGCTTGTGCACCTTTGATTCCTTCGGGGTGGCTATGCGTTACTTCGGCTGAGCGTTTGGCCTCTATAAGAACCTCGGGCATTTGCTCAAACGCCCAGCCGACTGGGCTTACTCGCATGGCTGAGCCGTTACCCCAGCTTCCGTAAGGCGCGGGTTCGATGTCATGAAGCCAACCTTTGAAACCTGCTCCATAACCGCCCATCGGGTCCGGGTAGCGATTCCCAAAATCAAGATAGGCTCGGCGATAGTCACGCTTTGCCAAGATGGCTGCAGCCGTGGCGACCGTCATGATCGTGTCGTCGGTATAGTCCGAACCTCTCGGGAACAGCGGAACCGAAAAATTTTTGTTGCTCAGGAACTCGTAGGTTGAGCCGGCAATATCCCCAACGATGGCGCCTAGCATGGCAGTTGGCACATCGTGCTTGGAGAAAAGTTGCGGGCAACTTGATTTCCTCTGTCACAGCTACAGTTCGTCGTCGAGTTGATGTAGCAGTGAAGTGCCGAAAACGCTTTTCGTCCTCGTCAAATGCCCGGGCCGCGCCGATAACCGCGCTCCCTATGAACCCAGTGCTCAAGCTCCTGATCGACGGCGGCAGCCTCACGACTGGCCAGATGGCCCAGGTCGCGGGTCTGTCCGAGGCGGCGGTGAATCAGCACCTGGAACAGCTGAAGGCGGACAAGATCTTCCTCGGCTGGCGCCCGGTGCTCGATCTTTCCCGCGAGGCCGCCGCCGGCGCCGCCGTGCGTGCGGTCATCGAGGTCAAGGTCACGCCCGAGCGCGGCGGCGGGTTCAACCGCTTCGCGGAGCGCATCGCGCGGTTTGACGAGGTCGAGTCGTGCTACCTGATGTCGGGCGGCTACGATCTGCTCGTGTTTGTGAAGGGCGCGTCGCTGCAGCGCGTGGCGGCGTTTGTCTCGGAGAAGCTGTCCACGGTCGAGGGCGTGCTCTCGACCTCCACCCACTTCATGCTGCGTTGCTACAAGGAGCAGGGCTTCCTGCTCGACGGCGGCGAGGCGCAGACCACGCGGCTCAACGTCGCGCCGTAACGCCCGGAGAAAGACGCACCATGAGCACCGATCCAAAGCGATGGGTGGCGGGACACGTGTCCACGCTGCCGAAGAGCGGCATCCGCGATTTCTTCGAGCTGGTCGCCAAGATGAAGGGCCAGGACGTGATCTCGCTCGGCGTGGGCGAGCCGGATTTCGTCACGCCGTGGCACGTGCGCGAGGCCGCCATCTACGCGCTCGAGCGCGGCAAGACCTACTACACCTCCAACCTCGGCATGCCCGAGCTGCGCAAGCAGATCGCGGTCTACGTGGAGGAGCACTTCGGCGTCAGCTACCGGCCGGACGATCAAATCATCGTGACCGTCGGCGTGAGCGAGGCGCTCGACCTGGCGTTCCGCGCATTCTGCAACCCCGGCGACAAGGTGATGTTTCACCAGCCGTGCTACGTGAGCTACCACCCGAGCATCACGCTCGTGCACGGGCAGGGCGTCGCGGTGCCGACCTACGCCAAGGACAACTTCGCCCTCACCGCCGAGGCGCTGCGCGCCGCGTGGCAGCCCGGCGCGAAAATCCTCATGCTCAACCTCCCGTGCAACCCCACGGGCGGCACCTGCACGCGCGAGCAGCTCCAGAAGATCGCGGAGTTCTGCCGCGAGAAGGACCTGCTGGTGCTCAGTGACGAAATCTACTCGGAGCTCACCTTCGAGGGCACGCACACGAGCATCGCGAGTTTCCCGGGCCTCGCGGAACGCACGATTTTCCTGCACGGCTTCTCGAAGGCCTTCGCGATGACCGGCTGGCGCATCGGCTACGCCTGCGGCCCGGCCGTGCTCATCGACGCGATGATGAAGGTGCACCAATACGCCATGATGTGCGCCTCGATCATCGCCCAGGAGGGCGCGCTCGAGGCGCTGAAGAACGGCTGGGACAACGTGCTCAAGATGCGCGAGCAATACCACCGCCGCCGCGACCTCATCGTGCGCCGCTTCAACGAAGTCGGCATGAAGTGCCACTCGCCCCGCGGGAGCTTCTACGCGTTCCCGGATGTGTCGCCGCTGGGGATGAGCGAGAAGGACTTCGCGGTCGGCCTGCTGCAGCAGCACAAGGTCGCCGTCGTGCCCGGCACGGCCTTCGGCGAAAACGGCAAAGGCCACGTCCGCGCCTGCTTCGCCACCGCCTACGATCAGATCATCGAGGCGTGCGACCGGGTGGAGCGGTTCGTGGCAGGGGCGAGGAAATGAGGTTGAAGCGCAAAGACGCGAAGACGGCGAGGGTTCGCCAAGAGACCCAGGCCGTCGTTTTCTTCGCGAACCTTTGCGTTCCTTTGCGGCTTCGCGCTTAGTCCGTTCCCATGTCCCGCATCGTCGCCATCGTCGGCCGGCCCAACGTCGGCAAGAGCCGCCTCTTCAACCGGCTCGCGCGGAAGCGCATCTCAATCGTGCACGATCAGCCGGGCATCACGCGCGACGTCATCTCCGCGGAGATCGCCGACGGCGCCTACACCTTGCTCGACACCGGCGGCCTCGGCTTCACCGGCGCGGAGACGCCCGCCGCGATCACCAGGATGTCCGAGCAGCAAGTGGACTTCGCCATCGCGTCCGCCGATCTGATCCTCTTCGTCGTCGACGGCCTGAGCGGCCTCTCGTCGATCGACACGAAGATCGCCACCATGTTGCGGCGGAGCCGGAAGGCGGTCCGGCTGGTCGTGAACAAGGCGGACTTCGACGACAGCAAGGTCGCCCTCGACGAGGCCTATCGCCTCGGCCTCGGCGAGCCGCTCCGCATCTCCGCCGAGCATGGCAACGGCGAGGCGGAGCTGCGCGCCGCGATCCTCGCCGCGCTCGGCCCGGCGCCGGTGCAGGAATCCACGGGGGAGCGCACCGCCGCCGATCCGCTCTGCGTGTGCTTCATCGGCCGGCCCAACGTCGGGAAGTCCTCCCTCAGCAACCGCCTCCTGCAGAGCGACCGCCTGATCGTGAGCGACGTGCCCGGCACGACGCGGGACGCGATCGAGCTGCCGTTCACCTTCAAGGGCCGCGATGGCGAGGACTACCCCTTCAAGCTCATCGACACGGCTGGCATCCGCGCCGCGACGAAGCTCAGCTCGCCCGTCGAGTATTTTTCCCGCCTGCGATCGCTCGACGCGATCAAGCAGACGGACGTCGTTTTCCTCGTGCTCGACGCGCTCGACGGCGTGACGGCGCAGGACAAGGCCATCGCCGGCGAGGCCGTGAAGGAGGGCAAGCCCATCGTCATCGTCGTCAACAAGTGGGACCTCGTGACCGAGCGCTTCAGGAAGGAGGGCTCGTTCAAGCCCTACGCGAGCGAGCGCGACTACCGGGAGAAATACGAGAAGGCGCTTTTCGACCGGCTCTTCTTCACGCCCGGCGCGCCGCTCATCTTTGTGTCCGCCCTCAGCGGCTACGAGATCGACCGCATGCTCAACGCCGCGGTCAAGATTCACCGGACCCTCGACAAGAAGCTGCCGACCGCGAGGCTCAACCAGGTCCTGGGCTTCCTCGCCGAGCGCACGCCGCCCCCGGCCATCGGTGGGAAGCGCTTTCGCATCTACTACGCCACGCAGGTCACGAACCGGCCTTTCCGCATCCGGCTCTTTTGCAACCGCGAGGAAAAGCTCTCCGAGAGCTACCGCCGCTACCTCGAGGCCGGGCTCGTCGAGGAGTTCGACCTCGCCGGCTGCCCGATCTATTTTGATCTGGTGGGCAAGGAGCGCCATGCCGAGCGCACGGGCCGGCCCGAAGACGAGGACAAGCCGCATCGCCCGAAGTGGCGCGCGGCCGAGCAAAGCGAGCTGACGGAGGATTGAGCGGGCCGGGCGCCGGCCAGGGCGCGCTCCGCCATCAGCGCTTCGCGCGCTTCTGCCGATACTCGTCGCCGCTCATGATCGCGGCGCGGACCTGCTGTTCGGTGTAGCCGCGCTCGCGCATGGCCTTCTCGTAGGTGGCGTAGCCCGCGGGATCCGGTTCCCGTCCGAGCAGGTCCTTGTAGGCGCGGGTGATCACGCTGCGGACGTAGGTGTCGCGGCCCTCGGGGCTGCGGCGGAGATCCTCGCGGATCTGGCCCTGTGTCCAGCCTTCCTTCCACCGTCCCCGATAGGTCGCGAGCCCGCGCGGATCGGGGTCGCGGCCGAGGACCTCGCGGTAGATTTTGGTGATGGCTTGGTCGGCGTTGATGCCGCGGGCCTCCGGGCTGCGTTGCAGTTGCTGGATGGTTTGCCGCTCGGTCCAGCCCTCCCGGATGATGCGGTCGGTGTAAGTGCGCAGGCCCTCGGGATCGGCGGGGCGATCAAGCACCTCGCGGTAGGCGCGCTGCACAAACATTTCCGCGGTGCGCCGGTCGATGCGCGGCCGGACTTCCTGGACAATCACCGTGGGCGGCGGCGGGGGCGGCGGCTGCACGACGACGACGGTCGGAGGCGGGGGCGCGCCGGTGTTTGCCACCGGAGCGGGTGGCGGAATGACCGGACGCGGCGGACCGACGACGGCGACCGAGACGATGGCGCGATCCCATGAGGCGCCGGGTTCGCCCGCGCGGCGCTCGCCGTAGAGGTCGGCGATGCTGCGCGTGATCTCAAGGCGCTCGCCGGCAAAGCCGGGCGCGGCAAAGACCGTCGCGCGGGTCGCGCCCTCGACCAACACGGACGAGATGGCGTAGGCCCACGGGCGCTGGCTGGGACGTGTGAGGCGCGCGAGATCCTCCACGGAGGCGCCGGCCTCGACGATGAGGGCCTCGCCCTTGAAGTTGGGCTCGGTGTAGAAGGTGACGCGATCGGCGCTGACGTTTGCCGGCGCCTGTGCGCAGGCTGCCGCGGTGACGAGGGCGACGCTGACGGCAAGACGGAGGGGTAGCGTGGGGAAGGGCATGGCTCGGGTTAGCGACGGCTTTTTTTCCGTTTGGCGGCGGGCTGGGCGCGGGCCGGTTTGGTTGGCGCGGCTGGGACGACGGGGGCCGGCGCTTTATTCTGCCGGCTCGCGAAGAAGGGATTGTGCTGCTTTTCCTGCGCCAGCGTGGTGAGGGGGCCGTGGCCGCAGGCGAGCACGGTGTCGCGCAGCAGGGTGAAGATTTTCTGCCGGTTGTTGCGCCACTGCTCCTCGAGGTGCTCGGCGCTGCCCCCCATCGAGCTGGCGAAGAGCGAGTCGCCGACAAAGGCGACCGGCCAGCTCAGGCCGCTGAGGAAGAAAGTGGTTTGCCCCGGCGAGTGGCCGGAGGTGAGCAGCGTCTTGATGGCGAGCGCGCCAACGTGGAAATGCGCGTTTTCCTTGAAGACTTTTGCGCCCGGAAAGTCCACGGGCTCGCGTTCGCTCGACCAGACCTCGGCGCCGGTTTCTCCCGCGAGCCGCGCGAGATCGGCGATATGGTCCGGGTGGGTGTGGGTGATGAAGATGTAGCGAAGCTCCAGCTCCTCCGCGGCGATGAGATCGAGCACGGCCTGCGCGCTCGCCCCGGTGTCGAAGGCCGCCGCGATGCGCTCGCGCGGGTCCCAGGCAAGGTAGCTGTTGACGGTCATGTCCTCGTGCGGGGTGTTGAAGGCCGCGAAGCCCGTCAAAAACTCCGGCGCCTTGGGATACCAGCGCTTGTGCGCGAGGTCCTCGAGGGCATCGGGCGACAGCTTGAGGTGGCGGGCGACGCGGCGAATGACGGCGTCGTTCACGTGGCCCGCCTTCACGGCCGCGAGCTCGGCGGGGGAAATCTCCGCCCGGCGCACGAGTTCCTCGTCGGTCAGCTTGAGGCCGCGCTGGGCCTTGTTGATCACATCGTTGAAATTGTCCTCAAGCGGGATTCGCGGCATGGCGGGACTGAGCAAAGCGCGTGACCCGGGGGCGGCAAGCCGGATGGCCGCGTGAGATTTCCCGTTGCCAGCCGGGGGAGCGGAGGGTTTCGCTCCACGCCTTCATCATGAGCAACACCTCCAGCTATCTATCTTCCCTCTACGGCCTCGGCGGCAAGGTCGCGGTCGTCATCGGCGGCACCGGCGAACTGTGCGGCGCGATGGCCGAGGGCCTCGCCGGCGCGGGTGCCGAGGTCGTGCTCGTGGGCCGCAACGAGGAGAAAGCCAAGCCGCGCCTGGAGCGCATCTCGGCGGCGGGCGGGAAAGGATACTTCGTGGCGGCCGAGGCCAGCGAGAAAGCCCCGCTCCAGCAGTTGCTCGACACCGTGCTGAAGCGTTCGGGACGCGTCGACATCGTGGTCAACGGCGCGGGGACCAATTCCGCCACGCCGTTCTTCGACATCGCGGAGGATGAATTCGACCGCATCGTGAAGCTCAACTACAAGGGCGTCTTTCTCGGCTGCCAGATTTTCGGCAAATACCTCGTCGATCGGGGGGAGGGCGGCTCGATCATCAACCTTGGCTCGATGTCGGGCCTCGTGCCGCTCTCGCGCGTGTTCACCTACTCGGCGACCAAGGCGGCGGTGCACAACCTTTCAAAGAATCTCGCGCGCGAGTGGGCGCCCAAGCGCGTGCGCGTCAATACCCTCGTCCCCGGCTTCTTCCCCGCCGAGCAGAACAAGAAGATTCTCTCCCCGGAGCGCGTGGCCTCCATCATGGGCCACACGCCGATGAAGCGGTTCGGCGAGGCGCGCGAACTCATAGGCGCGACTTTGCTCATGGCCAGCGATGCGGCCGGCGGCTTCATCACCGGTTCCGAGATTGTCGTCGACGGCGGCTATCATGCGATGACCATATAGGCTCAGTCTTGCAGATTTATAGCAATATGTGGACTTGCTATAACGCCCTGTGCGCGGCAGCGTCATCGCCCCATGGTCACTGAAAAATTGAAGGAACTCGAGGCGGCGCGGGCCAAGCTCGCCAACCTCGAGCAGAATGTCGCCGAAGAGCTGAAGAAGGAACTCGCCGGCCTGCCGGAAAAATACGGCTTCGCCTCCGCCGCGGATTTCATCTCGGCCGTGAGCGCCGCCACGGGCGCACGCCGTGGCCGCCGCCAATCGTCGGTCAAAACGGGGAAGCGCTATCGCGCTGTGATCACCGATGAGACGCGCAAGGATGTGAAGAAGCTCGTCGAGGCCGGCAAGACCGCCGCTGAAATCGCCGTCACGCTGAAGATTTCCGTGCCCACCGTGCAAAACATCAAGAAGGCGCTGGGGCTCGTTAAGGCGAAGAAGTAGGCCGCGTGCCGCGGCTGGGCCGGCGCGAGGGACGCTCGGCCGGCCGCGCTGATGCTCGAGGCGATCGTCGCCGCGATGGGCCCCGCGCGGGGCGCGTCGATTTAATAGCGCGCAAGGCCCGGGTCGATTTGCTCGGCCCAGGCGTCGATGCCGCCGGCGACGTTGCTGACCGCGGTAAACCCGCGAGAGCGGAGAAACTCCGTCACGCGCATCGACCGTCCGCCATGGTGGCACATGATCAGGAGGTGCTCGTCGCGTGGCAGGTCGTGGGCGCGCTCGGGAATCTGCTGCATCGGGATCAGCTCGGCGCCCCTGATGCGCGCGATTTCGGTCTCATGGGGCTCGCGCACGTCGATGAGCAGGACGCCGCAGGGGGATTCGTCGAGCAAGCGCTTGGCTTCGGTGACTGAGATTTCAAGGGGATGGTCGGTGTCGGGCATGGAGGGAAGGGGCGCGCAAGCCGCCGCGTAGCGGCCCGCTTCGAGCAATCGAATGCCCGGCGAATCGCCGCAAAGCAAGCAGTGCGGATCACGCGCCAGCGCGAGGGTCCGGAAATTCTGCGTGAGCGCATCGTAGGTCAGCAGCTTGCCCCGGAGCACCTCCCCGGCACCGGTGATGAGCTTGATGGCCTCCAGCGCTTGCAGGCTGCCGATCACACCGCAAAGCGCCCCGATCACGCCGGCCTCGCCGCAGCTCGGCACCGAACCGGCGTCGGGTGGCTCGGGAAACAGGCAGCGGTGGCAAGGCCCGCCGTTCCCGGTGTCGAACACGGCGACCTGACCCTCGAACTTGAACACGCTGCCGTAGACGAGCGGCTTCCGCGCCAGATGGGCGGCATCGTTGGTCAGGTAGCGGGTGCCGAAGTTGTCCGAACCGTCCACGATCACGTCGTAGGTGGCGAAGAGCGCGAGCGCGTTCTCCGCGGTCACCCCCTCGGCGTGCGCCACGACCTCGATGAAGGGATTGGTGGCGCGCAGGCGCCGGATCGCAGATTCCACCTTCGGCTGGCCGACGGCGCGATCGTCGTGCAGGAGCTGGCGCTGCAGATTGTGCGCCGCGACGCGGTCGAAATCCGCGATCCCCAGCGTGCCGACGCCCGCCGCCGCGAGATAGAGCGCCGCCGGGCTGCCCAGGCCGCCGGCCCCGACCACCAGCACGCGGGCCGCCGCGAGCCGCCGCTGGCCCTCCACGCCGATCTGATCCAGCAGGATGTGCCGGCTGTAGCGCGCCAGTTCGGCGGGCGAAAGGTCGGGGAGCTGAGCGGGCATCGGGTCGAAGCAGAGCCGGAAGCCGCGGCGTCGCAAATTGGAAATTGCGCGGCTGCGGGCGGCGCGCCGTCATGGCGCGATGCGTTGTCTCGGAATTGATCATGGCACCCGCCGCATCGGGCTTAGCTACGGCGACGAACTTGGCGTCGCCACGCCGTTGCCCGCGCTGGTCGACGCCGATCCCGCGAAGCGCTGGGCCGCGTTGCGCGATCTCATCGTGCGTCGCCGGATCACCGACCTGGTGATGGGCTACCCCATCAACATGGACGACACCATCGGCCCCAAGGCCAAGCAGGCCGAGGCGCTGGCGGCGCGGCTGCGCCGGGAAACATCCCTGCCGGTGCACCTGATCGATGAGCGCCTCACGAGCTATGACGCCGAGTCCACGATGACCCGCGCGCAGCGCCGCGACGTGCGGGCGAGCGGCATCATCGACTCGCGGGCCGCCACGCTCATCCTGCAGGACTACCTCAACCAAAAGGTGCCGTTGGCGCCGCCGCCCGGGGAGGAGCCCGCATGAGCGAGCCGGTGCGCCGGTGGAAGTGCACCTGCGCCTACGACGGCTCGGCGTTCGTGGGCTGGCAGAGCCAGGATGAAAAGCGCGGGGTGCAGGACATCGTCGAGGCGCGGCTGACGGAGATTTTCGGCGAATTGGTGCGCACCCATGCGAGCGGGCGCACCGACGCGGGGGTGCATGCGCGGGCGCAGGTGTTCCACTTCGACGCCGCGTGGCGCCACGGCGCGGACAAGCTCCTCGCGGCGCTGCGCTCCCGCATCCCCTCGCAGCTCCAAATCATCTCGCTGCGACCCGTTTCCGACAAGTTTCACGCGCGGTTCAGCGCCAAGCGGAAGCGCTACGACTACTTCGTGCACCTGGGCGACGCGGATCCTTTCACGCGGCCGTATTGCTGGCCGGTCTTTCGGCCGCTCGACCTGGCGGCGATGCGGGCGACCGCGGCGGTGCTGCGCGGCAAGCACGATTTCCGCGCGTTCACGGCGCTCAACGGCCCGCCGCGCGAGGACACCGTGCGCGAGATCACGCGCCTCGAGGTGGTGCGCTCCGGCCGCAGGATTCGCATCACCGCCGAGGCCCCGGGCTTCCTCTACAAGATGGTCCGCAGCCTCGCCGGCGCGATCGTCGCCGCCGGCGAGGGCAAGGTCACGCCGCACGATGTGCGCGCGATCTTGGAGGAGAAACGGCGCGTGCCGGCGGTCTTCACCGCGCCGCCGCAGGGTCTTTTTCTCACCAAGGTCTTCTACTGAGGCGCCATGAAGCCGCTGCTGCGCGAGCTGGCCCGGGGGATTTCGGACACGGTGTTCCCTCCGGTGTGCGTGCATTGCCGCGGCTTGGTCGAGCCCGCCGTGGACGGCGGCGGGTTCCGGCACCTTTGCACGCGCTGCGCCGCGCAGGTTGACTATGTGCGCCCGCCGCATTGCGCGACCTGCGGGCATCCCTTTTTCGGCGCGATGGAGGGTGCGCGAAGGTGCGTGAAGTGCGAGGGGCTCGAGCCGGCGTTTCGCGAAGGCCGCACCGCGGTCATATTCAAGGGGCCGGCGCGGTCCCTCGTCATCGAGCTGAAATACCACCGGGGGCTGCACGTGCTCGGTGACATGCGGGAGATTTTTCTCCGGAGCCCGCATGTGCTCGAGTTCGTGCGCGGCGCGGTTCTCGTGCCGGTGCCGTTGCACGCGACGAGGCGGCGGCATCGCGGCTACAACCAATCGCTCCTCCTCGCCGAGGCGCTCGCGGCGGTCGCCGGCGGCGGGGCGCGCGTGGAGCCGCTGCTGCGGCGCGTCGTCGACACGCGCACGCAGACGGCGTTTGACCGGCGCACGCGCATCGCGAACCTCAAAAATGCCTTTGCACTCGCCGAGGGCGCGCGCCTCACTCCCGAGAATCATTACACGCTGATCGATGACGTTTTCACCACCGGCTCCACCCTCAACAGCTGCGCGCTCACGTTGCGTCGCGCGGGCGCCCTGAATCTCGACGTCGTCACCTTCGGCCACGGCTGACCCGCCATGCATTTCGACAAACCGACCTACACGGTCCGCAAGACCCGCAAGAAGGACATCCCCAAGGGCCTTTACACCAAGGATCCGACGACGGGTGACATCGTCTTCAACAAGGAGGTGGAGGACAACCAGATGGTCGCGCCCAAGAGCGGCCACCATTTTCCCATCGGCGCGCGCGCACGGATCGCGAAGCTCTTTGACGAAGGCACCTTCAAGGAGGCCGACGCCGCGGTAAGGTCGAGCGATCCGCTGAAGTTCGTGGATTCGCAGCCCTATCCGGACCGCATCAAGCGCTACGAGAAGGACAGCGGCCTGCCCGAGGCGGTGATCTGCGGGGCGGGAAAAATATTGGGCATCGAGGTGTCCGTCGCCGTGATGGATTTCCGCTTCTGCGGCGGGGCGATGGGCGCGGCGGCCGGGGAAAAGATCACGCGGGCGATCGAGACCGCCATCGCGCGGCGCATCCCCTGCATCATCTTCAGCGCCTCCGGCGGCGCCCGCATGCAGGAGGGCATCTACTCGCTCATGCAGATGGCCAAGACCAGCGCCGCGCTCGGCCGGCTGGCGGAGGCGGGCCTGCCGTTTGTCTCCGTGCTCACCCATCCGACGATGGGCGGTGTCACCGCCAGCTTTGCCACGCTGGGCGACGTGATCCTGGCGGAGCCGGGCGCGCTGGTCGGCTTTGCCGGCGCGCGGGTGATCAAGGACACGACCAAGCAGACGTTGCCGGCGGGGTTTCAAACGGCGGAATTTCTCCTCAAGCACGGCCTCATCGACCAAATCGTGAGCCGCCTCGACCTGCGCGAGCGGCTGCATGAGCTGCTCGCCGCGTTGCACCTGCGAAGAAAACCGGCCGCGCCCGCGACGGCGGCAAGCTGACGCGGCCTCGCCATGCCTGCGCGCGAACCGGCCGACTACGCGGCGGTGACCGACTGGCTCTTTGCGCAGAAGGCGCGGGGCACGAAGTTCGGCGTCGACCGCATGGCCACGCTGGCCGCCGCGCTCGGCCACCCCGAGCGCGCGGTGCCGTGCCTGCACGTGGCGGGGACCAATGGCAAAGGCTCCGTCGCGGCCATGCTCGACGCCATCCTGCACGCCGCCGGCTGGCGCACGGGGCTCTACACCTCGCCGCACCTCGTGCAGCTGGGCGAGCGGGTGCAGGTGGAGCGGCAGCGCCTGAGCGCCGGCGAAATCGTGGCCTACACCGCCGAGTTGCGCCCCAGGGCGGAGCGGATCGCGCGGGCTGACGCTGAGGCGCACCCCAGCTTCTTCGAGTTCATGACCGCGATGGCGTTCCTGCAGTTCGCGCGGAAACGCTGCGATGTCTCCGTCATCGAGGTCGGGCTCGGCGGGCGCCTCGACGCCACCAACATCGTGACACCCGAGGTGAGCGTGATCACCTCAATCGCGATGGATCACTGCGAGATTCTGGGCGACACGATTGAAAAAATCGCGGCGGAGAAGGCCGGGATCATCAAGCCGGGGCGCCCGGTCGTTGTCGGCCGCGTGCCGGCGGCGGCCGAGCGCGAGATCCGTGGCGTCGCCGGGGCCAGGCAGGCGCGGGTCATTTCCGTGCGGGAGGAGTTTGGCGACGACCTGGACCGCTACCCGCACACCAACCTCGAGGGCGACTACCAGCGCTGGAACGCCGCCACCGCCACGCTCGCCGCGCGCGCGCTGGCGCCGCGCTGGAAAATCACCGAGGCCGCGATTGCGCGCGGGCTCGCGCACGTGGACTGGCCCGGTCGGTGGCAGCGCGTGACGATTGGCGGTCGCCTCGCGATCCTCGATGCGTCGCACAACCCGGAAGGCGCGCAGGTGCTCGAGTCCAACCTCGCCCACCTCGCCGCGGAGACGGGCCGCGCCCCGATTGTCATCACCGGGGTTCTGGGCGTGGCGCGCGCCCGCCCGCTCATCGCGGTGATTGCGCGGCATGCGGCGGAGATCCACTTCGTCGTGCCGCAGCAGCCGCGCGCGTGTTCGCACGCGGAGCTGGAGGCGCTGTTGCCGGCGGGCTACCGGGGGCGCGTGGTGCGGGCGACGGTCGCGGGGCTCTTTCCGGCGAACGATCGGTGCACGGCGGGCGGGCCGGACGATGTGGTCGTGGTCACCGGGTCAATCTACCTGCTGGGCGAGGTGCTGGCGCGGCTGCAGTGAGCCGCCGCGGCGCGGCCCGCGCGGATCAACTGGGCGGTGGGCTGCCGAAGTGGGCCTTGAACGACGCGTAGGCCGCCGTGTCGGCCAGCATCGCGTCGACGGCCGCGACGAGCGGCTCCAACCGCACGAGGCCGGAGAACACGGCTTTGTCCCCGATCTCGTCCTCGATCACGAAGGCCGGGCGCTGGTTGATCTGGTGCGCGAAAAACTCCCGTGTGCTCGCCTCGATGCGGGCAGCGACGGCGGGTGACTCGGCGGCGGCTCGCAGCCGGGTCGCCTCGAGTTTGCCGCCACCGGCCTGCACGGCCACGGCAATGGCCTCGGCCATCTGGCCGACCTTGCGGCCCTCGCGATCGGCGGCGTGCGTCAATGCGAGGCGGATTTCGTCGCCGGTGAAGCCAAAGTCCCTGGCGGCCTCCGCGACGAAACTGGCCGCGGGATAGCCGTGGGCGGGAAACGGCTCATACCAGCCCGAGTTCAGCATGAAGGGGGAGCGCATGACGGTCCCGCTCCGGCGATAGAACCATTCGGTCTGCGCGCGCGAGACCGGCCAATCGGAGGCCGTCATCTTGGCAATTTTCCACTCGAACGCCGCGCGGCCGGCGTAGCGGCGCTTCAACTCGGCCCACGTGGGCTCGCCCCAATAGCACCAGGATGAAATGACCTCGAGGTAGTAGGTGATTTTCATGCGCCGTGAGCCGAGTGCGGCGCGCGCCGAGCGTCAACGGGCGAGGGCGCGCGCGCGGGCACAGCGACGCGAGGTTTGCGTCGGCACAATCGGGCTTGCGAGGACGCAGCGTGGAGGCCGCGTTCCCAGCAAATCCTGCCGCCTCACGGCTCCTTCTTGCCGCTGAAGAATCCCTTGATCGCGTCGCCGGCTTTCTTCATGCCCTCGGCGCTGGCGGCGCCGCCCGTCTTCAGGAGGTCCGAGGCGGCGCCGGCGGTCGCGCTGACGATTTTGCCGACGACCTGCTTCATCACGATCGAGGCCGCCTGCGCGGCGGTGACGCCGCCTTCCTTGGTGCCGAGCTCGTCGATTTCGATCGCGGGGAGCGGGACGGTCGTGGCGGCGGGCCCGACACCCACGCGCACCTTGCCGTTGAGCAGGCGGAATTTCTTCACCTCGAACTTGGTGGGCGACGCCGTGTCGGGGGCCGGCGCCTTGGCGTCGCCCTCGGGCTTGGACGGCCCGAGCGCCTGCTCGATGTTCTTGAGCAGGTCGGCGACGTTGCTGGAGACGATCTTCGTCTCGTAGTTGAAAACCGGCGCCTCGATCGCGACCTCGTTGAGGATGATGTGATCGCCGCGGAGCGACGAGGGCACGACGTCGATGTGGACCTTGCCGAGGGCCGCGAGGTTGTTGTCGCTCCAGCCCTTGGGGTTGCCGATCACCAGGTTGCTGAGGGTGCCGACGCCGCTGAACGGCGAGATCGTGGCGCTCTCGAGGGTGAGCTTGGTCTGGGTAAGCTGGGGGCCGTAACGGTTCACGCCGGCCGTCACGATCTCGCCGAGGTGCATCGAGACGTAGACGACCGCGGCGAGGGCGAGCACGGCGAGGATGGCGAGGATGATGAGAAGTTTTTTCATGGCGCGGAGTTTGCGCGGACCGTAGGCCGCACGGAGCACGAAGCAAGGCCGCAGGCTTTTCACTTGTCAGTCGCGCGTTCCCTCACTCCCTCAACTTCACCTTTCTCCTCATGGCCCAAGCCTACACCGAAGCCTCCATCAAGACCCTCAGCTCGCTCGAGCACATCCGCCTCCGGCCCGGCATGTATATCGGCCGCCTCGGCAACGGCTCGCACGCGGAGGACGGCATCTACGTCCTGCTCAAGGAGACGATCGACAACTGCATCGACGAATTCACGATGGGCCACGGCAAGAAGATCGAGGTCGAGCTCGCCGATCGCACCCTGCGCGTGCGCGACTACGGCCGCGGCATCCCGCTCGGCAAGCTCATCGACTGCGTCTCGATCATCAACACCGGCGCGAAATACGACAGCGAGACCTTCCAGAAATCCGTCGGCCTGAACGGCGTCGGCCAGAAAGCCGTCAACGCCCTCGCGCTCGAATATCGCGCGCAGGCGTTTCGCGAGGGCCAGACCAAGCTCGTCGAGTTCGAGAAGGGAAAGCTCCGCAAGGATCACAAGATCGCGAGGAGCGACGAGCGCGCCGGCACCTTGATCGAGTTCACGCCCGACGAGGCGCTCTTCGGGAAGGACTTCAAGTTCCGCGCCGAGTTCATCGAGGACATGCTGTGGAACTACGCCTTCCTCAACCGCGGCCTCACGCTCACCTTCAACGGCAAGGCGTTCCGCTCCGAGAACGGCCTCAAGGATCTCCTCCAAAAAAACCTGAGCGGCGAGCCGCTCTACCCGATCATCCACCTCGAGGGCGAGGACATCGAGGTGGCCTTCACGCACGGCGCGCACTACGGCGAGGAGTATTACTCGTTCGTCAACGGCCAGCACACCACGATGGGCGGCACGCACCTCGCGGCGTTCCGCGAGGCGCTGGTCGAGACGGTGCGCAACTTCTTCAAGAAGGACTTCGACGCCGCCGACATCCGCCAGTCCATCGACGCCGCGGTGTCGGTGCGCGTGATGGAGCCGGTCTTCGAGTCGCAGACCAAGACCAAGCTCGGCTCCGCCGCCGTCGGCCCCAACGGCCCGAGCCTGAAGGAATTTGTCGGCAAGTTCATCCAGCAATCGCTCGACGTGTATCTCCACAAGAACAAGGAGACCGCCGAGGCGATGAAGCGGAAGATCGAGGAGAGCGAGATCGAGCGCAAGGAGCTCGCCGGCATCCGCAACATCGCGCGCGAGCGCGCCAAGAAGGCCTCGCTCCACAACAAGAAGCTCCGCGACTGCCGCCTCCATCTCGGCGACCGCAACGAGCGCGCGGAGCAGAGCACGCTCTTCATCGTCGAGGGCGACAGCGCCGCCGGCTCGCTCACCGCCACGCGCGACGTGCAGACGCAGGCCGTCTTCGCGCTGAAGGGAAAACCGCTCAACACCTACGGTCTCTCGAAGAAAGTGATCTACGAGAACGAGGAGTTCCACCTCCTCCAGTCCGCGCTCAACATCGAGGAGGGCATGGATGGCCTCCGCTACAACAAGATCGTGATCGCGACCGACGCCGACGTGGACGGCATGCACATCCGGCTCCTGCTGATTTCGTTTTTCCTCCAGTTCTTCCCCGATCTCATCCGCAACGGCCACCTCTTCATCCTCGAGACCCCGCTCTTCCGCGTGCGCAACAAGAAGGAGACGATCTACTGCTACTCCGAGGAGGAGAAGCAGGCGGCGATGCTGAAGCTCCGCGCCGGCCACGAGATCACGCGCTTCAAGGGCCTCGGCGAAATCTCGGCGGGCGAGTTCAAGGACTTCATCGGAGAAAACATCCGCCTCGAGCCCGTGACGCTGAACCACCTCCACAACAGCGACGAGCTGCTCGGCTTCTTCATGGGCAAGAACACGCCGGAGCGGCAGGACTTCATCATCGACAACCTGAGGGTGGAGAAGGATCTCGTGGAGGTGTGATGCGGCGCGCAGGGAAAAGCGCCGGCGCGCGGGCGGTTCTCGCCGCGCTCTGCCTCACGATCCTCGCCGGCTGCGTCTCGACGCCGGCGCCGCGGGTCTCGCTCGACGGCATCCCGCCCGAGCGGAGGGCGCAGGCGCAGGCCAATCTCGCGGTGTTCGAGCGCGCGTGGTCGCTGGTCGCCGACCGCCACTACGATCCGAAGCTGGGCGGCATCGACTGGCAGGCGGCGGGCGAAAAATTTGGCGCGCAAGCGGCCGCGGCGAAGGACGAGGCGGCGCTCTATGCCGTGCTGGACGCGATGATTCGCCCCCTGGAGGACAGTCACACGCACGCGATGGCACCCACGCAGGCCCGCGAGCGGCGCACGCAGCAGAGCGCGCGCACCGGCTTTGGCCTGACCAGGGTCGGGAATCGCTGGGTCGTGAGCGAAGTGCTGCCGGGGAGCCCGGCCGCCGAGGCCGGGATCCAGGTCGGGTGGATTGCGCTGTCCCGCAACGGCGAGTCGCTGAGCCTGCGCGCGCGGTTCGCCGCGAAGGAAGGCGAGACGCTCGAGTGGGTGTTCCTCGACGCGCAGGATCACGAGGTGCGGGTGAGCGCCGTCGCGCGCGCCTTGTCGACCGCGCCTCGCCAGGAGGTGCGCGAATTGGAAGGCGGCATCGTCTACCTGCGCTTCGACGAGTTTGATCGGCCGGATCGGCGCTGGCTGGGGCGCGAGCTGACGAAGCACGCCGCCGCGCCGGGCGTGGTGATCGACCTGCGGCGGAATCCGGGCGGGGAGACGTTTTCACTGGGCATCACGATCGGGGAGTTCTTCGACCACAGCGTGGACTGCGGGACGTTCATCACGCGGAGCGGCGACCGCTGCGTGAAGCATTCGTGGCAGCTGGGCTCCGCGAACTACGCGGGCAAGGTCGCGGTGCTGGTCGACGGCGCGACGGGAAGCGCCGCCGAGATATTTTCCGCCGTGCTGCAGGACCACGGTCGCGCCACGATTGTCGGCCGCAAGACCGCGGGCGCGGTGCTCGCGAGCCGCTTCTACCGGCTGCCCGACGGCGGCGAGCTGCAGCTGAGCCGCGAGGACTATGTGGCGCCCAAGGGCCGCCGCATCGAGGGCAAGGGCGTCGAGCCCGACGTGAAGGTGGAGCGCTCGCTCGCGGACCTGCGCGCAGGGCGTGATCCGGACCTGGAGGCGGCGCTGCGCGTGCTGCGCGCAAGATAGGGCGGGCCCGCCGCGAGTTTGTTGTCGGTTGGATTGTTGCTTTGGCGCGCCCAGCGGTCGCGCCCTACCCGTAGCACTCGAGGTATTTGAGGCCGGTGCTTGTGTTGAAGAGCACCACAGCCTCGTCGGCGCGCACGCGCTTTTCCGCGACGAGCTGCTTCAGCGCCGCGTAGCACGCCGCGCCCTCGGGGGCGACAAAGACGCCCTCCGCGGCGCCGACCTCGCGCGTCGCGGCAATCATGGCGGCATCGTCGACCGCAATCGCCCCGCCGCCGGACTTGCGCAGCGCGTCGAGCATGATGAAGTCGCCGATTGCCTTGGGCACGCGGAGTCCGCTCGCCCGGGTCTGCGCGCCGAGGTGCTCGGCGGCAAATTTCTCCCCGGCATGAAACGCCCGCACGATCGGCTGGCAGCCGGTGGCCTGCACGCTGAACATCCGCGGGCGCGCCGAGCCGATCCAGCCGAGGCGTTCCATCTCGTCGAACGCCTTCCACATGCCGATGAGGCCGGTGCCGCCGCCGGTGGGGTAGAGGATCACGTCGGGGAGCTGCCACGCGAGCTGCTCGGCGAGCTCGTAGCCGAGCGTCTTCTTGCCCTCGGCGCGGTAGGGTTCCTTGAGCGTCGAGACGTCGAACCAGCCCTCGGCGGCCTTGCGCTTCGCGACCTCGGCGCCGCAGTCGGTGATGAGGCCGTTGATGAGCGTGACGTGCGCGCCCATCTGCTCGCACTCGATGATGTTCGCGCGCGGCGTGTCGCGCGGCATGAACAAGTGCGCCTCCATGCCGGCGCGCGCGGCGTAGGCGGCGAGGGCCCCGGCTGCGTTGCCCGCGGAGGGGGCGGCGAGTTTTTTCAGGCCGAGCTGCCTGGCCATCGAGACGGCGGTCGTCATGCCGCGGGCCTTGAAGCTGGCGGTGGGGTTGAGCGCCTCGTCCTTGATGAACAGGTGCCGCAGGCCGTGCTTCGCGCCGAGGCGCGGCGCGGGGAGGAGCGGCGTCAGGCCCTCGCCAAGCGTCACGATGTCGGCGTCGCTTTTCACCGGCAGCACCTCGCGGTAGCGCCAGAGGGATTTTACGCGACCGGCGAGCGCCGCCTGGGTGAGCGTGCGCCCCGCCGCCGCGAGATCGTAGCGCGCGAAGAGCGGCTTGCCGCAGGCGGTGCAGACATTCTGGGGCACGGCGGCGTCGTGCGGCTTGGCGCAGGCGGTGCAGACCAAATCAATGAGGTGCATCAGGGGAAAAAGGCGGCCGGAGCAAATCGGCTGGTGGAAACCTTGGCAACCCGCGCGCGACGGAATCTCGTCCGGCCCGATGCGGCGGGAGCCTGCTCACCACGTGAGCACCACCAGCGACACCGCCTGGCGGGGCAGCACAAACGAGAGCGTGGGGGTGCCTTCCCGCGCGCTGGCGCTGGCGGGCGCGCCGGCGAGGGGGGCGAGCTGCGCGGCGCGCTCGAGGAGGGTGTATTGCTCGCGCGTCGGCGCGACCGGGGAGCCGAGTTTTTTCCAGAGCGCGTAGGCGTTGCTGTGGCTTTCGTCCACGCGGTAGTGCTCGACCTTCAGCGCGGTGGCGCCGGCGGGCAGGCCGGCGAGGGTGAGCGCGATGTCGGCGGCGGGGCCCGGCACATCGTCGTCGTGGTAGTGCCAGATGAGCACGGCGAGTTTCCTTTCGGCCGCGTCGAGGCTGGCGAGCGCGGCGATGTCGGGCGCGCCGCGCACGCCGGAGCGGATGATGTTCTCCACGCCGATGTCGCCGCTGCTCCGCGCGTCGATGCGCACGCCGGACATCTTCGCCATCATGCGGTGGACGTTGAAGACGGGCAGCGTGAGGCCGTTGCTGGCCATCGCGCGGAAGCCGGCGAAATACGGCTGGTCCTCAAACTCGAACGCCCAAGTCGTCGCGCCCTCGAGGTTCACGCCGTGCTTCTCGGCGAGCAGGTGCTTGCGGGCGAAGCTCGCCGCGGTGTAGCTCGAATACATCGTGCCGTTGCGGTAGCCGAGGTGCGGCCCTTGGCAGGCCGCGCAGCCGTCGGGGTCGGACTCGCCGATGATGACGGGCTTGTCCTTCAGCTCAGGGAACGAGGCGAAGCGCGCGAACGCGGTGTCGATGGTCTTGAGCTGGCCGCCGAGGCCCATGCGCACATGGCCGTCGATGTAGACGGGCGTCGTGCCCTTGGCATGGAACGAAACGAAGTCGAGCGGGGTGCCGACTGCGCCGGTGGCGAAATTTTTCCCGCGCAGGCAGTGCTCGAGGAAGTCCTGCATGAACTTGCCGCCGTCGCCCGCGGTGTCGGGGCCGCCGACGCGCGCCGAAGGCAAGGCGCGGCGCACGGCGTCGATGGCGAAGTCGTGCAGCCGGCGAAACTCCTCGGGCGTGCCTTTCCAGTAGCCGATGTTGGCCTCGTTCCAGACTTGCCAATACCACGACGCCACCTCGTGGGCGCCGTAGCGCTCGACGCAGTGTCCCACCCATTGGCGGACTAGCTCGGCCCATTTCGCGTAGTCCTTCGGCGGGTAGGCCCAGCCGGTGTAGATGTCGTTGTAGGGCAGGCCGGGCCGCCACTCGTGCTGGTAGGGCTCGGGCTTGGTCGAGAGCGCCTGCGGCATGAAGCCGATCTGCGCGTAGGGCTTCACGCCGCCGGCGAGGTAGGCGTCGAAGATGCGGTCGACGATCGTCCAGTTGTAGACGGGGCGGCCGGCGGCATCCTCGGTGTAGATGTTGGTGCTGCCCCATTTCAGCGCGGGCGTGCCGTCGCCGGTGACGAGCAGGCTGTGCGCGCGAAAATATTCCTGCGGAGCGCCGAGGTTGCCGATGTCGCGGAGGAGGCGCCGCCCGTCCTTCATCGTGGCGTAGTTCGGCTCGTCCGCGCCGAAGAAGCGGTAGATGGGCTTCAGCTCGCCATGGACCTTGGCGGCATCGACGCGGATGGCGACGGGGAGGGATTCGGCGCCAAGCGCTGGCACGAGGACGAGGAGGAACAACAGTGAACGCGAGTCAGGGCGCATGGCGACGGTGGGGCTGCTGTGACACAGAGTGCCACCGGCCCGGGCGCCGCAACGACTTCGCGGCGCGGACAGTCGGGGCAACGCGCCGCCTCGGGCCAGGGAATCACCACTGCGCCAACGGCTGCGCAACGATCGACTCGGCCTTGGCGGAGGCGGGCACGAGCCGGACCACGATGCGCTGCGCCGCGCCGGCGGGCACCGTGATCTCGAACCCGAGGATGCGGGTGCCCGGATTGCGGGCGTCGGTCGGGGCGGGCGGCGGATCGGTCGGGTAGATGACGAGCTTCGCCGACGCGGGTTCGGCCACGCGGAACTCCAGTTGCCGGCCGGCCTGCGCGAGCATGGCGCGGCCCGGCCCATCAATTTTCACCTCAGCCTGGGTGACCATCGCCCAGCGCACGCGAACGTCTTTGCCGGCGTTGGTGAACTCGTCCTGCACGAGCACGGTGCGATCCGGGAGGAGCGCCACGCCGCGGTGAGCGGCGGCGAGCTGGCCGCGATAGATGCCGGCGAGATCAATCACCGTGCGCCCGTTCTTCGACGACACGATCGGCGCGACTCCGTCCACGCGCTGCTGCCGGCCGTCGATCATGAGGACGTTGTGCGCCGCGGTGCCGAGGCGGAAGACCTTCCAACGGTCGGCGTCCTGGGTCTTGCCCCAGAGATTGATGCCCGCGGACTCGATCGAATTGTAGTCCTGCATGCCAAGGTCGTCGGCCCAGCGCACGCCGTCGGCGTCCATCACGAACGTGCCGACGTCCATGTGGGCGTGGCTGACCGAGGGCGAGCCGCCCTTGATGGCGACGTAGGTGGCGTTGCGCTCCCAGTCGCTGCGGTGAAATGCCACCGGGGTGGGGCCGCGGCCGGTCCACGAGAGCGCGGCGGGCGGAGCGGGGGGCTTCCCTTGATTTGGCGACATCCACAGCAGCAACATCGGATCGATGCGATCGCGGCCGCCGCGGCCGGGGCGGCGTTCGTCGTTGGCGGCGAGCTTGGGCCACTCGTTCCAGAGCAGGTCGGGTTGCCGGCGCTGCGCGGCGAACCAGAACATCGCGGGCGAGAGGCCCTGGCCGCCGCGACCGCAGTCGGAGTAGTTGAAATAGTAGCCGGAGGGGCCGACGACATGGAGGTAGTAGTCGGCGGTGGCGAGGAAGCCCGGTTGCTGCGCGAGGCCGAAGTCCGTGCCGAGGACGGATTGGAGCGCGTGGATCAGGAGCACGTTGTAGGTCGTGCCGTAGCCCCAGTAGCCGGGGCCCTCCGGGTAGGCGCCGTCGGGGGCAAACTCATGCATCGCGAGCGGCACGGTGTTGACGGCGCGCGCGATCATCTCCGCGGCGAGGTCGCGATCGCTCTCGGCCACGGCGAGGGCGCCGATCGTCATGCCGCCGTTGCAGACTTGGTTCCAGTTGTTGACCACCTTGGTCCACGCGTTGGCGGTGCGGCTCGTGACGAGCCCGTGCTTCAGGATGGCGTCGTGCAAGGTCCGGCGCGTGGCGTCGTCGAGCGCGGGGTAGAGCCAGTCGTAGCCGATGCCGACGGCCGCGGTCATCTCCGCGACGTCGAGAAAGTGCTTCGGATTCCAGTCGGGAAAGGCCGAGACGGCGAGGAGCTCGTCGCGCGCGCGATCGAGGTATTTTTTCTCGCCGGTGAGGCGCCACGCCAGCCCGAGGTGGAGCACGCGCGAGAGCGCGGTGCGGGACTTGTCGAGCAGCCGGCGGCCGATCAGCACGCGCTGCACGGGCTTCGTGCGCAGCTGCTGGTCGGCCTCGCGCGTGATGCCCGCCGCCACCCCGGCCCAAAGCGGATCGGCCGCGATTTGGCGCTTGAGCGCGGCTTCGCCCTCGGCGGAGAGGAAAAGGCGCGGGTGCGAGGCGGGGATCTGCTCGAGTTTCTTTGCGACGTCGGCCGGGGAGACAGCCCGGGCGGCGGCGACCGCGCCCAGCAAAAGTCCGAACGCAGCGAGGAGGCGGAAAAGCGGCTTCATGGCGGCGCCATGATGACGCGGCGCGCCCGGAATGGCTACGCATGGATTGTCGGACAACGCGCAACCGTAGCGGATCGCCACGCGTCGTGTCGGGTGCGTTTTCTCCCGCGACGCAAATATGCCACTTACCCAAGTCTCCTCGCTAGGCCGGGCCGTCCTGATCGCAGCGGCTTGCGCCGGGGTCGGCGCCGCCGCGCCGGCGACCTCGGCGCTCTGGGGTGAACGCGGCGAAAAGTGGGAAGCGAACGGCCGCCTGCCGGATTTCTCCCACGCGGGCTACCACCGCGGCGAGGCGCCGATTCCCGATGTGCCGACCGTGGCGAACGTGCGCGATTTCGGCGCGAAGGGCGACGGCGTCGCCGACGACACGAAGGCGTTTCAAGCGGCGATTGCGGCCACCGGCCGCGGCGCGGTGCTCGTGCCGGCCGGCCGCTACAAGATCACCGACTATCTCCGCATCACGAAAAGCGGCGTCGTGCTCCGCGGCGCCGGCCCGGACCAAAGCGTGCTGTGGTTTCCCCGCGGCCTCGACGAGATCCATCCGCGCGCCGGCCGCACCAGCACCGGCTCGCCGGCGAGCGGCTACTCGTTCGACGGCGGCTTTGTGGCGCTGCAAGGCGATTACCGCGCCAAGGCCCTGGCGGCCATCACCGCCACGGCGCGCCGCGGCGAACGCGAGGTGACGGTCGATCGCATCGACGGGCTCGCGGTCGGTCAGGAGGTGTGGGTGTGGCTGCGGGAGGCGCGCGATCACTCGCTGAAGACCTACCTCTACGGCGCCGACCCCGGCGACATCGCGCGCGGCAAGCAGCTCGACACCAAGATGCTCCTCCGCATCGCGGCCATTGCGGGGCACCGCGTGCGGTTTGATCGGCCGTTGCGCTTTGAGACGCGGCCGGAGTGGCAGCCGGAGATTCGGAGCTTTGATCCGACCGTCACCGAGTCGGGGATCGAGGGCCTTGGCTTCGAGTTCCCCGCCGTGAAATACCGTGGCCACTTCAAGGAAAACGGCGCCAACGCGATCGAGTTGCGCGCGGTCCGGGATTGCTGGGTCCGCAACGTCGCGATTCGCAACGGCGACCTCGGCATCAACGTCGTCGCCTGCGGCAACACGCTCGATGGCGTCACGATCACGGCGGATGCGGCGCGTGCGACGCGCGACGGGCGCATCGACGACTGCACCGGGCACCATGCGATCCAGTGCAAGAATGCGGAGGACAACCTCGTGACGAACTTCGACCTGCGCGCCAGCTACGTGCACGACCTCTCGGTCGAGCACGCGTCGGGCAACGTCTTCGCGCGCGGGCGCGGCAACGACCTCTGCTTCGATCACCACAAGGACACACCCTACGAAAACCTCTTCACCGCCATCGACTGCGGCCGCGGCACGCGCGTTTGGCACTGCGGCGGCGGGGCCAGCCTCGGGCGCCAGAGCGCCGGCTGGGAGACATTCTGGGGCATCACCGCCGCCCGTCCGATCGCGCCGCCGCCAAAGGGCTGGGGGCCGGTCACGATGAATTTCGTCGGCCTCGCGACGAAGGCCGCGAGCGTCACCGCGCCCGCCGGCACGTGGTGGGAAGCGCTGCCCTTCGCCGATCTCCAGCCGCGCGATCTCCATGCCGCGCAACTCGCCCGCCGGCTCGCCGGGCCGGGTTCGCCGCGCCCGGGGAGCCCGCGAAACTGAGCGGCGGGGAAGGCGGGCGTGCGGCTCACCCCTGCGTGAATTTCCTCACGTGCCGGGCGATGATGGCCATCGCGCGGTCGGGCTCCTGCACGTTGCGCGGATAGTAGTAGTAGGCGGCCATGTCGGGCTTGAGCGCGAGCACGGCGGGGTAGTTCCGGTCCATGGCGTCGAGCATCGAGGCCTGGAGATTGTGATTCTCCATCAGGAAAAAACTCTTCCGGCCGGGCACGGCGCGGGCGGCCTTGATGAACGATTCGCCCCGGCCGCTCAGCAGCACCTTGCCTTTGCCGCTCTCCTGGCCGTCGCCGCCCGCCATCTTCGCATCGTCCTCGAGCGTCCACGGGCGGCCGTCGCAGCCATAGTAGTCGAGGTGCGGGCGCCGGCGCCGGCGGCGAGCTCGTCGGCGCCATTGTGCGCCTGTTGGAAGAGCAGGGTGAGTTTGTCCGGCCATCTCTGCTTCGCGAAGGCGCAGACCTTCCCGAAGAAGTCGCGCGTCGCGGCGAGATGCGCGGTGACGGGGGCGTTTTCGCCGAGCGCGGCGATCGCCATCCTCGACTTGTCGACTTGAAACCCCTTCGGCTCGTCGATGATGAAGCCGGCCATCTTCGGGTGCTGCTTGAACAGCTCGGCGAGCGTGTCGCAGAAAAATCTCAGCGTGTCGGGATGATGGACGCTGCTGATCGCGCCGGAGACGCGCGGGTTGACGGCCGTCGTCCCCCGCTTGTTCACCATCCACGTCTGGGGATTCAGGATGGTGAAGAGGCTCGGGCACTTCGGCGCACCGGCGGTGAGGCCGCCCCAGCGCGACGGCACGGCGATCATCCTCATGCCGACGCGCGCGGCCTCCTCGGCAATCAGCGCGTGGTTCTCGTAGGCGGCGAACAGGTCCTGCTCCAGCACGCCGATGCACACGTAGCTCGTGCCGATCGACGCCATCCACTCCATGTCGGCGCGCACGTGCGCCGGGACGATGGTATACATGTGGGCGTTGAGGTAGTAGGCGGCGATCGCGGTCGACGATTTGCCGGCGGCGCGGACGGATGCCTTTTCGGCCGCCTGCGAGAGCGCGGGCAGCGCCGCGGCGGCGGTGGCGGAATGCTTGAGAAAAACGCGGCGGTTCATGGAGTCGCGAGCGGCTGCCCATCCGTCGGCGGGCGGAAGCCCGCAGGGCAGTTCAAGGGAGCCGTTTGGGGGCGCGTCGTTTTACTCCGCGTCTTCCCAACGCTTCGCGCGGGCGAGGGCCTTGTTCCAGCCGGCGAGAAGTTTTCTGCGCTGCGCGGGCTTCATCGCGGGCGTGAAGCGGCGGTCGGCCTGCCATTGCGCGGCGATTTCCTTCGGGTCCTTCCAGTAGCCGACGGCGAGGCCGGCGAGATACGCGGCGCCGAGCGCGGTGGTCTCGGCCACGCGCGGGCGCACGACGGGCACGCCGAGCACGTCGGCCTGGAATTGCATGAGCAGGTTGTTCGCGCACGCGCCGCCGTCGACGCGCAGCTGCTTCAGCTTGATGCCGGAGTCGGCCTGCATGGCGGCGAGCACGTCGCGCACCTGGTAGGCGATGCCCTCGAGGGCGGCGCGCGCGAGGTGCGCGGCCGTGGTGCCGCGGGTGACGCCCGCGAGCAGGCCGCGCGCATATTGATCCCAGTGCGGGGCGCCGAGGCCGGCGAACGCGGGCACGAGATACGCGCCGCCGTTGTCGGGGACTTGCGCGGCGAGCGCCTCGACTTCGGGCGAGGATTTGATGAGGCCGAGCCCGTCGCGCAGCCATTGCACGACGGCGCCCGCGATGAAGATGCTGCCCTCGATCGCGTATTCCGTGCGGCCGCCCACGCGCCACGCGACGGTGGTCAGCAGGTTGTTTTTCGAGGCGATGGGCTTCGTGCCGGTGTTCATCAGCATGAAGCAGCCGGTGCCGTAGGTGTTCTTGACCATGCCCGGCGAGGTGCAGGCCTGCCCGAAGAGCGCGGCCTGCTGATCGCCGGCCATGCCCGCGATGGGGATCGCGCCGCCCCACAGGTGGCATTCGCCATACACTTCGCTCGAGGCGCGGACCTCGGGCAGCACGGCGCGCGGCACGCCGAGGAGCTTCAGCAGCTCGTCGTCCCAGGCGCAGGTCTTCAGGTTGAAGAGCATCGTGCGCGAGGCGTTCGACACGTCGGTCACGTGGACGCGCCCGCCGGTGAGATTCCAGACGAGCCACGAGTCGATCGTGCCGAACGCGAGCTCGCCGGCGCGGGCGCGGGCCATGGCGCCGGGGACGCTTCTCAAGATCCACGCGAGCTTCGTGCCGGAGAAATACGCGTCGATCACCAGCCCGGTCTTGCGGCGGATCAGCGCGGCCTGGCCGGCTCGTTTCAGCCGATCGCAGGCGCCGGCGGTGCGGCGATCCTGCCACACGATCGCGTGGTGGATGGGCTGGCCGGTCTTGCGGTCCCACACGACGGTGGTTTCGCGCTGGTTGGTGATGCCGATGCCGGCGATCTCGGAGGCGGTGAGGCCCGCCTTGCGCAGCGCCTCGGCGGCGACCGTCGATTGCGAGGCCCAGATTTCGTTGGCGTCATGCTCGACCCAGCCGGGCTTGGGAAAGATCTGCCGAAACTCCTGCTGCGCGACGGCGACGATGCCGCCGGCCTGGTCGAAGACGATGGCGCGCGAGGAGGTCGTGCCTTGGTCGAGGGCGAGGATGTATTTCATGGCGGGCAGGTCACCAGCAGCAGTTGAAAAGCATCGCGCCGGCCACGCCGCCGAGGATCGGGCCGAGCACTGGAATCCACGCGTAGCCCCAGTCGCTGCCGCCCTTGCCGGGGATGGGCAGCAACGCGTGGGCGATGCGCGGGCCGAGATCGCGCGCGGGGTTGATGGCGTAGCCGGTCGGCCCGCCGAGCGACAGCCCGATGGACCACACGATCAGGCCGACGAGGAACGGCGCGAAGCCCTTTTCAAAGCCGCTGTTCGGCACGAGGTTTTCCGGCCGCAGGATGGCCAGCACGCCGAGCACGAGCACCGCGGTGCCGACGATTTCGCAGATGAGGTTGGCGAGCGGGCTGCGGATGGCCGGCCCAGTCGAAAACACCGCGAGCTTGGCGCCCGGGTCCGCCGTGGCCGACCAATGCGGCAGGTAGGCGAGCCACACGATGATCGCGCCGAGGAACGCGCCGAGCATCTGCGCGGCCACGTAGCCGGGCACGAGCACCCAGGAGAATTTCCCGATGGCGGCGAGACCGATCGTGACCGCGGGGTTGAGGTGCGCGCCGCTGAACGAGTTCACGGCGTAGACCGCGAGGGTGACGGCCAGCGCCCAGCCGGTCGTGATGACGATCCAGCCGGAGCTGTTGCCTTTGGTTTTGCCGAGCACGACGTTGGCGACGACGCCGTCGCCGAGCGTGAGGAGGAGGGCGGTGCCGAGGGCTTCGGCCACGTAGGGAGTCATGGGGTGGGGGAGGAGGGGTTGCGCCGCGCGGGGCGGCGCGGAAAACTCCCGTGGGCGGACACGGGCTGGCGAGGGGAATTATTATTCCCCGGCCAACGCGGTCACAAGCGGGCGGCCAATGTCGCGGCGGATCGACTCGAGGTTCTCGCGGATCAGCTCGCCCATGGATTCGCACTTCAGGTAGTCGGCGCGGTGGTAGTGTTCGGCGAGGCCCTCACGCAGCGTGCGGACCTTCTCCGGCGGCGCAATCGGATCGGCGGCCATGGGTTGGAGCAGGTGGCCGAGCCGCTGGGCGGCGAGGGACGCGCGCTGCAGGATGAGGGTCTGCTCCTCGCGCTGGTATTGGCGCGCGGTCTCGGGGCGCAGGTGGCGCATGCAGAAGCGCACGAGGGGGTTGTTGTCCTTGAAGAACTGGGGGAAGTAGAAGTTTTTCCGCCCGTCGTAACTCTGCTGATCGAAATCCATCGCGCGGATGCGCACCTGCGCCTCCTCGAAGTCGGGGGTGAGCACGAAGACGAAATTGTAGGACCGCATGTCGCCGAGCAGGCGCACGAAGCAGCGCTCGTTGAACTTCACGAGCTCCTTGGCGACGCGAATGGGTTTCAGCTCCGTGCGGCGGCCGAGCCAGTGCGCGATGAACATGTCGCCCGGTATGCCGGCCACGTGCTCCTCGACCAGCGTCGCGCCGTGCGTGAGGAAGTTCAGGCGGTTGGGGGACAGCAGGTGCTCGAGCTCGAGGCCGTAGATCCGCGAGGCATCGGCCTTCTTCACGTAGAAGTAGTCCTGGTTGTCGTTGTAGGCATTGACGATTCGGACGCGGAACGGCGTCGAGTTGCCGAAGGTGCAGAAATCCACCCGGTCGACATAGAGGTGCTGCACGACCGAGAGATCGCCGTCGACCTTGAGCAGGGCGTAGACCTCCTTGAGCGCCTGGTTGAGCGCGGTCATCTCGGCGGCGTCGTAGATGACGGTGTCCCAGAGCGTGGGCTTGCCGGTGTCGTCGGTGAGCGGGATGACCTCGTGGAAGGCGCGCAGGCGCTCGTAGGTCACCGGCAGCTCCCGTTCACGGCGGTAGCGCACGAGGTAGTCGCGCAGCCCGCCCGTGATCGGGAAGCTCGGCTTGCGCTGCGTGGGGAGCGGGTTGGTGTTGCCCGTGGTCTCGACCATGCGCGGAAGCTGAGTGGCGTCGCGGCGCGTGGCAACCATGCGCCGCGGCGCCGTTTCCGCGCTTGTGCCCCGGGGCGCGGCGGGTCTAATCCGCGCCCCCATGCAGCGCGCGCTTGTTCATCTCCTGTGTGGGTGGATCTTTCTGCTCGGAGCGGCAGCGCGTGCGGCCGACGTCGTCGGGCGGGTGGAGGTCGGCGAAATCTCCGCCACGGCCGCGACGGTGCGCTGGCGGACCGACGTGCCCACCGGCTCGCGCGTGGACTACGGCTTGGCCGCCGATCGGCTCGGGCAAAAGGCGGAGGGCGGGGCGGTCACGGACAACCATGCCGTGACGCTGACCGGCCTCGCGCCGGGCACGCGGTATTTTTTCGCCGTCGGGACCGCGCGGCGGCAGCTCGCGCAGGGCGACTTCACGACGGCCGGCGGCGGCGCGGCCGCCCCGCCGAAGGTCGCGGCGCCCGCGGCGCCCGCGAAACCTGCCCCGCAGCCGGCGATGGCGCCGCCGGCGCGCCGGACGTGGGGGAGCCCCGCCACCCTGGCGGATCATTTCCAGCGGCATGGGGCGGACGTGGGGGCGCGTGATGCGGAGGACTACGCGCGCAAAGCCTGGGAGTTTCGGCAGCGGGCCAAGGCGGGCGAACTGCTCGTGAAGGTCGACGAGGAGGGGGTCCAGCGCGTCTTCGATCCGAGAAGCGGGCTCTTTGCGGCCTACAACCGCGACGGCACGACCAAGACTTTTTTCAAGCCCGAGAGCCGCACCTATTTCGAGCGGCAGCCGGGCAGGCCGGCCAAGACCGTCACCCCATGAAGCACGCGAAGACCCACGCCTGTCCGGTTTGCGCCTGGCCCCAGCTGGCGGAGGCGCCCCGTCCGCCGGGCGGCGGCGGCTCCTTCGAGATCTGCCCCTCGTGCGGCTTTCAATTTGGCGTCGATGACGACGACCGCGGGCACACGTTCGCCGGGTGGCGCCGGGCGTGGCTGAAGGCGGGCGCGCCTTGGCGCGGCACGGCCCGGCGGGCGCCGGCGGGCTGGGATGGCGCCGCGCAGGCGCGCAAGCTCGCGCGCTGAAACGCGTCAGCGCGCCGGCACCTCGAACCAAAAGACGCTGCCGCCCTCCGTCGGGAAATCGGCGCCCACCGCGCCGCCTTGCGATTCGACCAAGTGCTTCACGATCGCGAGGCCCAGGCCGTGGCTCTCCTCGCCGGCCGTGGGGCGCACGGACAGGCGCGCGTGCTCGCGGAACAGCAGCGCGCGCTCCGCCGCGGGCACGCCGGGCCCCGTGTCGTGCACCTCGACGCGGCCGCGGCCCGCCGCGGCGACCGTGCGGATCGTCACGCGGCCGCCGGGCGGCGTAAACTTGAGCGCGTTGCTCGTGAGGTTGGTGAAGGCCTGGAAGATCAGCGAGGCGTCGCAGCTCGCGGGCCGGAGCGGCTCGGTGAGCACCGTGCGCAGCGTGATGGTCTTCAGCTCCGCGGCGTGCGCGTGCTGGCGCGCGACCGCGCTGGCGAGCAGGTTGAGGTCGACGCGCGCCGCCGGTCCGCCGCCGGCGGCCGGCCCGCGCAGGCCCAGGAAGGTGTCGATGATGCCCCGCATCTGCACGGCCGAGTCGGCGATGGTCTCCACGTAGCGCGAGAGATGGGCGGCGTCCGCGATGACCGGCTGGCGCTTGAGCAGGTCGGCGGCGACGAGCGCGAGGCAGAGCGGGTTGCGCAGATCGTGGCTCGCGATGCGCATGAAGCGCTCCTTGAGGGCGAGCTGGCCCTCGAGCTCGCGCCGCAGGCGGCGGAGCGTGAGGTGGGTGCGGATGCGGGCGAGCGCTTCCTCGTGCTCGATGGGCTTCGCCAGGTAGTCCACGCCGCCCGCCTCGAACGCGCGGACCTTGTCCGCCGTCTCGGTGAGCGCCGTCATGAAAATCACCGGCACGTCGTGCGTGGCCGGCCGCGAATGCAGGCGGCGGCAGGTCTCAAAGCCATCGAGCCCGGGCATCATCACGTCGAGGAGCACCAGGTCCGGTTGCGTCTGCGCCGTCTGCGCGAGCGCCTCCTCGCCGTCTTCGGCGACCATCAGCTGATAGCCGGCGCTGCCGAGCGTCTCGACCAGCACACCGAGGTTGGCTGGGGTGTCGTCGACGATGAGAAGGGTCTCGGGCATGACGGCGAAATGGGGCTTGGGAATCACTCGGGCCTGCGGGTGGGAGGCGGACGGGGGGAGTGGGGTTCGGGTTGCGCGAAACGGCTGGTGCTTCTGGCCGGCGAATCGTGCCGGCGGGTCAGTCCATGTAGCGCGCCACGAACTGCCGCACGGCCTTCATCTTGAAGCGTGCGGCGAGGTCGAGGACGTTGTGGGCAAACGGCGCGTATTTTGGATCAGCGGCGAGCAGCGCCTCGGCGCGCGCGCGGAGGGCGACGACATCGCCCTTGGCGGCGAGGTCGTGGAGGGCAGCGGCCTCGGCCGCGGGCGGCGGATGGAGGGGCTGCTTGAACGGGAACGGTGAATTGGAGTCGGGCGTCTCCGCGTGCGTCCAGGTGAGGTCGAGGAGGCGCGCGATGAGGGCAAAGAGCTCCTCCTCGCGGAAGGGTTTCGCGAGGAACTCGTCGCAACCCGCGGCGAAGCACTCGGAGCGGTCGAGCGCGTAGGCGCTGGCGGAGACGGCGGCGATGCGCATGGCGGCGCCGCGCGGCGAGGCCCGCAGGCGGCGCGTGGCCTCGAGCCCGTCGACGCCCCCCGGCATGCGGAGATCCATGAGCACCAGGTCGGGCGCGAACGTCTCGGCGAGCGCCAGCGCGGCCAGCCCGTCGAGCGCCTCCGCCATCTCGAAGCCGAGGGGCGCGAGCATCTCGATCAGCACGGCGCGGTTGGCGGCGTTGTCGTCCACGACCAGGATGCGGCGACGCGGGCCCTCGTAGCCGCTGAGGCGCCGGGTGGCGCGCACGACGGCGGGCGCCGTCTCCGCGGCGGGCAGCCTGACCTCGAACCAGAAGCGGCTGCCGCGGCCGGGTTGGCTTTCCACCTGCAGCCGGCTGCCCATGCGCTCGACGAGGCTGCGGCTGATCGCGAGCCCAAGCCCCGTGCCGCTGGCGGCGGCGCTGGCGCGGTTGCCGACCTGCGAGAATGGCTCGAAGAGTTTGCCGAGGTCCTCCGCGGAGATGCCCGTGCCGGTGTCGCTGACCGCGAAACGGATGGTGTCATCGCCGGTTTCGGCACGCTGCACCGCGAACACCACGCCGCCGGTGCGGGTGAACTTGACGGCGTTGGAGACGAGATTGAACACGACCTGCCGCAGGCGCTGCTCGTCGCCATGCACGCGCCGCGGCACGTCCGCCGCCAGCGCCGCCTCGAACAGGATGCCGTGCTCGCGGGCCCGCGGGGCGAAGACGCGCTCCACGGCGGAGGCGAACTCCGCCAGGTCGAAGTCCGCCGGGTGCAGGTCGATCCGGCCGGCCTCGATCTTGGAAAGGTCGAGCACGTCGTTGATCAAGGCGAGAAGGTGCTCGGCGGACTCGTGGATGACGCCCACGCCGCTGCGCTGCCGATCGGTGAGCGCGGCGTCGCGGCGGAGGATCTGCGTGTAGCCGAGGATGCCGTTGAGCGGCGTGCGCAGCTCGTGCGAAACGCTCGCGAGGAAGTAGCTCTTGGCGCGGCTCGCGGCGTCCGCGGCCTCCTTCGCCTCGCGCAGCGCGCGAGCGGCCTCGTGCCGCTGCGTGATGTCGGCGGCCACGCCCTCGAAGCGCGCGATCATGCCCGTCGCGTCGCGCACCACGCGCACCGACTCGGAGATCCAGCAGGTCGAGCCGTCGCGCCGCCGCACTTCGGACTCAAACCCCGCGATCGCATCGCCCCGCGCGGCTTGGGCGAGGAATTCGGCGCGGCGGCCTGGCTGCGCGTAAATTTGGCGGCCGATGTCGGCGGTCGCCGCGATGAGCGCCGCGGGCGAGTCGTAGCCGAGCATGCGGGCGAGCGCGGGATTGGCGCTCACGAACCGGCCGTCGGGCAGCGTGACGTAGAGCCCCTCGAGGGCGTTCTCGAAGATGCCGCGGTATTTTTGCTCGGCCTCGGCGAGGGCCTGCCGCGCCTGGCGGCGCTCGATGGCGGAGGCCATCTGCTCGGCGACGAACTTGAGCAGCCGCAAATCTTCCTCGGTGTAGGCGTCGGCCCGGTCGTAGTCCTGCAGCGCGATGGCGCCCAGCACACGGCCGCCGGCGAGCAAGGGCGCGCCGAGGCGCTGCGCGGCGGGACGCTCGAGCGGCGTGAAGCGGCCCCGGGCGCGGAGCAGCGCGTCGAGCTCGGCCGCCGTGACGAGCAGGGGGCGCCGCTCCTCGATGAGGAGCTCGGTGAAACGGTTGGCCGGCGCGCGGGAGGAGGGCGCGATCGCGTGCTCGTCCTGAAAGTAGGGGAACGTCAGCGCGCGCCCGTCGGCGCTCAGCAGCGCGACGTAGAAATTCCGCGCGCGCATCAGCTCGGCCACGATGCGGTGGGCGAGCGCGTAGAGCGCGCCGAGCTCGCCGTCCTCGAGGCCTGCGCTGGAGAGCTGGAACGCCGCCGCCTGGAGGCGCTCGCGGCGGTGGCGCTCGGAGACGTCGATGCCGACCGTGAGCATGCAGGGGCGCCCGCCCAGCTCGATGAGGTCCGCGTTGAGCAGCAGCGTGCGCGGGGCGCCGCCCTTGTCGCGGAAGTCCGCCTCGAAGTCCCGCACCGTGCCGTCGCTGCGGATGCGGCGGATAAACTCGTCGCGCTGCACGTGGTCGCGCCACAGGTTGAGCTCGAGCGTCGTGCGGCCGATCGCCTCCGCGCGGCCGTAGCCCGAGCCGTGCTCGAAGGCGGGGTTGACCTCGATCAGCTTCCCGTCCGCCGCCCCCGCGATCGACATGAGCGCGGGGCTGGAGAAAAACGACTTCTCGAACGAGGCGCGGGACTCGCGCTGCGCCGCCTCGATCTGCTGGCGGTAGACGGCGCCGGCGGCCTGGTCCGCGACGAACTTCAGCAGCTCGAGGTCGGCGTCGGTGTAGGCGGCGGGGTTGCGGTAGTCCTGCACCGTGAGCACGCCGATGGCGCGGCCCTCCACGAGCAGCGGCGCCCCGAGCCAGACGGCGGAGGGCTGGCCGTTGGGCTGGTAGCGGCGGCCGGCGTGGGACAGCACCGCCATGCCGCTCGCCGTGGTGCGGAGCGGGCGGGCGGTGTGCAGCACGTATTCCGTGAGGCCCAGGCCGGGTGCGCGCGGCGCGGGCGGCGGCGTGATCTCGTCGGCAAAGTAGGGGAACGACAGCACCGTGTGATCCGGGCTGATGAGGGCGACGTAGAAGTTCTTCGCCGGGATCAACCGCCCGACGATGCGGTGGAGCTGGGGAAAAAGATCGGACAGGTCGCCGCCCGCGAGCACGGCCTGCGAAATCGCGTAGGTGGAGGACTGCACCTGCTCGCGGCGGAGGCGATCGGTGATGTCGATGCCCACGGTCAGCAGCGACAGCACCCCCTCAATCTCGAGCAGGTCGGCGTGGATGAAGAACGTCGAGAACGCGCCGGACTTGAGCCGCAGCGAGCTCTCGAATCCCCGCACCGCGCCCTGGTCGCGCAGCAGGCGGAAGAACTCCTCGCGCTGCGCGGGGTAGGCCCAGAAGTTCAGCTCGTCGGCGGTGCGGCCGAGAATCTCCTCGCGCGAATAGCCGCAGGCCCGGACGAAGGCGGGGTTGGCCTCGACGATGCGCCGATCCGCCACGCGCGTGATCACCATCAGCGCGGGGCTGGAGTGAAAGCTCTTCTCGAAATACGACTGCGACTCGCGCTGGCGCGCGGCCGTGTCCGCGAGCGCGGCGCGGGCCTGCGCGAGCAGGCGCTCGAGGTCGGCGGCGGGGCGTGGGGCGGGGGTGGGCATCGCGGGGCCGGAAGCGAAATGCCGCGCCGTGTGCAGCGCAACCCCGCGCTGCACGCGGGGCCGAGGCTTTACATCGGGGGCGCGGCCCGCAGGCTCCGCGTTCCCCCGTGCCGTGAAACGCATCCTGCTCATCGACGACGAAAGCAAGTTCCGCGACCTCTACGGCGAGGTCCTGCGCGCCGAAGGCTACGAGGTCATCGAGGCGCGCCATGGCCGCGAGGGCGTCGAGCGTGCGCGGCGCGACGCGCCCGACCTCATCGTCTGCGACATCACGATGCCCGAGATGAACGGCCATCGCGTGCTCGAGGCGCTCCGCGGCGATCCGCGCACGGCGCACCTGCCTTTCGTGTTCCTGACCGGCTGGGATTCCCCGGCCGACTTGCGCACCGGCATGAACCTGGGGGCGGACGACTACCTGACGAAGCCGGCCCCGCCCGACGAACTGTGCGCGGCCGTGCGCGCCCGCCTGCGCCGCGCCGAGGCCGCCGCGTTGAACAGCCGCCGCCGCGCCGGCCGCGAGGCCGCGCCCGGCGATCTCGAGGGCCTCGGGCTCACGCCGCGCGAGGCCGAGGTGCTGTTTTGGGTCGCGCGCGGCAAGACCAACGACGAAATCGGCACCGTGCTCGGCATCGGCCTGACGACGGTGAAAAAACATTTGGAGAGCACATTTGCGAAGCTGGGCGTCGAGAACCGCACCACCGCCGCGGCGATGGCGCTGGAGCGGATGAACGCCATCTAGGCTACGGCGCGAGGAGCCGGTCGCACAGTGCCATGAGCCGCGCGCGCAGGGGCTCGCCCCGCAGGGTGAACTCGCGCTGCCGCGCCTCATACTCGGCCCGGCCCGCCGGCGTCTCGATCGCGATGGCCGGGAAGCCGAGGGCGCGCAGGTCGTAGGGGCTGGCGCGCATGTCGATCTCGCGGATATCCCGGGCGAGCGCAAAGCAGTCGGCGATGAGCTCGGCCGGCGTGAACGGCGCGAGCTTGAAGGCCCATTTGTAGAGATCCATGTTCGCGTGCAGGCAGCCGCGCTGCTCGAGCTGCGCGGTGTCGGCGCGCGTGGGTTGGAGCTTGTTCAGCGGCCGCGCGGGCGCGGTGAAAAAACGGAAGGCATCGAAGTGCGTGCAGGTGATCGGCAGCGACTCGACCACGCCGGCCAGATCCGCGGGAGGGAAACGAAGGGGCCAGGCGTTGTGGCGCACTTCATCCGGCGTCTGGCGATAGACCATCGCCCACTCATGCAGCCCGAAGCAGCCGTAGAATGCCGGGCGGGCTTGCATCGCGGCGAGCATCCCGCGCAGCCACGCGACGAACTCGCGCCGGCGGGCCGGCAGTGCGGCGCAATCGACCATCGCTCCGTCCGCGGTGGCGCGATATTCCGGCCAGCGCAGGAATTCACGCGCGCCTTCGCCCGCCAGCGCCACATCCGGCCCCGGATGCCAGCGCCGCAGCCATGCCGGGCGAAACGCGTAGTAGGTGAAGAGGAAATCGAAGACCGGGTGCTTCTCGCCCCGCGCGGCGCGGGCCTGGTGCGGGTCGGTCCACGCGCGCACGCGGGCCTCGTGCCCCGCGGCGCGGGCGCGCCACGCGGGTTCGGACAAGGTGGCGCCGGCCAGAAGGTAGGAGCTTGCTTGCAAGCGATGGGAATCAGGGTGGGCCCGCGGGAATCGCCCGCAAGCGAACTCCTACCTCGCGTCGAGATCGAAGCCGTAGTTTTCCTTGAGAAAAACGGCGAGGACTTCCGCCGTGATTTTCGCGAAGTGCGCGCGGCTTTCGGCCGTATCGCGCACGCCCGGGCGCGGGCACTCGATTTGGAGGCCGTCCACCTTGGGCGTGTCGCCCCCGGCGTGCTGGCGCACGATGTAGCCGCCGGAGAAAAACGGCCCGTTGCCCGGCTGCGGCTCCCGGGGGCCCGGGGTGGCGCGGAGCCCGCGCGACTCAAACAGATCGCCGAGGCTGCCGGGGCCGCGGAGGAGCATGGCGGCGCCCACGCCGCGGCGTTTCTGAAGATCGCTCACGCTGCTCACGGCGATGACGCCCGAGGCGTCGAACGCGGCGTCGTCGCGGTTGAGCTGCTTCGCGTCGAGCGCGTAGCCCAGCTCGAGTCGTGCGACGGGGTGGGCGTGGCCGTGCAGGTCGATCAGGAACGCGAAGCCGTGCCGCGCAACCGCGGCGTCGAGCGCGCCCTTGATGGTCGCGTGAAATTCCCGCCACGTGCGCTCCGCGATCGGGTCGCCTTGGGCGGCCTCGATGATCTCGCGGTTTGGATCGAGCTTGCTGCGATGCAGGTGGCTCGCGATCAGGTGCGCATGCCGGCCGGAGCGGGCATGAAGGGCGTCGAGGACGGCGCGGGCCAGCTCCTGGGTGTTGGCGTCCATCTCGGTCACACCCTTGGTGCGGGTGGCGATGGCCCCGGGCTTCAGTCTTCCCCCATGCGGCGAGGTGAGGACGATGGGCAGATCACCGGCGACATGCTCGACATAGTTTTTCTCGCCGAAGTAGGACTGGCCGGGAATTTTCCCGGCCGGAGCCGCGGCCAGCCCGGCCACGAGCAGGGCGAGCAGCAGGAAGCAACGTGGAGTGGTCATGGCGATCAGGTTTCGCGCCCGAGGAGCCGGCGCACGCCCTCGATGGGTGGCGCCGTGATGGGCTTGAGCGCGAGCAGGGTCCGCGGGGCGAGTGCGGCGGCCACCAGCGGGTGGTTCAGCAGGGCGCCGCTGAGGCCGGCGGGGATCGCCGCGGGCGCGGTGCCGGGAAAGAGTTTTTCCGCCACGCGGTTTGCGAGGTCCAGCAGCTCGGCCGCCGAGGCGACCGCGACCTCGCGCGCGACGGCGTCGCCCTCGCTCGCGAGGCGCAGGACGGCGGGCGCGAGCGCGGCGATGACGCGGTTGGGCTCGGCGTGGCCGTAGTAGTGGCGCGTGACGGCGCGGGCGTCCGCGTCGGCCCCGAGCTGCGCGTGGTCGCGCACGGCGGGGCCGAGGCCCGAAGGCGGAAGCCAGCCCTGCAGCTCGAGCAGCGCGCGCGCGACGGCGCGGCGCCCGAGCTCATAGCCGCTGCCGGGATCGCCGAAACGCCAGCCGGTGCCGCCGGCGTAGTGAATCGTCCCGCCGGGCGCGCGCGCGGCGACGAACGAGCCGGTCCCGGCGTGCAGGACGAGGCCCGGCGTGCCGCCCGTGGCGAGCTCGAGCGCCGGCAGCGAGTCGGGCGCGGCGGCGACACGGCCAACGCCCGAGAGGGTGGCGGCGAACTCCTGCCAGAACACCGGCTGCCCCGCCATGAAGAGCCGCGTCGCCGCGATGGGCGTGGCGTGCGTGTCGATCTTGGAATCGAGGATCAGGCCGTGAATCGCGGCGGTGACGATCGCGCGCGCCTGCTCCGGGCCGACGACGTTGGGGTTGCAGCCGGGCGCGAGGCGCCGCGCGACGATCTCGCCGCGCGCATCGACGAGGATGCACTCGGTCTTGGTCCCGCCGCCGTCGATGCCGATTTTGTAGGTCATCAGAAGAAGCCGCCCGCGAATCGCGCGGATCGGCGCGAATGAAATTCGGAATTCGCGGAGATTCGCGTGTCTCGCGGGCGTGGTTTGCTCACGCGAGCTGCTTGCTCAGGCGGTGCTTGTATTTCGCGCCGACCGCACGGTTGCGCTCGATGGAGCCAGGCACGTTTTGCGAGCGGAGCACGGGCAGATCGTGGCCGTGGTCGCGGAGCCACTCCATCGTGGACACCATGAGCCAGTTCAGCAGCGAGGCGCCGATGAAGGTGCTGGTCGGCCCGGTCATCACCGAGTCCGTGACCGGGATGATCGCGTCGCCGGGCACGCCGCCGTTGTCGAGCACGTAGTCCGAGAGGGCGTGGAGGTTCTTGCCGCCGGGATGCACGGTCTTGGCCGTGGTCGACATCGCGAGGGAGCAGAGGCCGACGACGACGCAGCCCTTTTTCTTCGCGTGCAGGGCGACCTCGATGGGCGAGGAGTTTTTGCCGGAGTTGGAAATGACGATGACGACCTCGCCGGGGCGCAGCTCGTATTGGCGGTCGTAGCGCTCGACGAGGGCGGTGCCGTAGCCGACGAGGTTTTCGATGAAGCCTTGGGTCGGGTCGTTGATGCTGCCGATGCAGACCAGCCCGCCGGCCCGGCCGACGATTTCGCGGGCGATGATCTCGGAGTGGCCGGAGCCAAACGTGTGGATCATGTCGCCCCGGGCGACGATGCCACCGAGGATCGGGGCGAGGGCCGCGATGGTGGGGGCGTTTTTCTCGCGCGCGGCGGCGAGCATCGCGAGCGAACGGTCGTGGTAGGCGGTGGCGAGGGGGGACAGGGACATGCGGGAGGGAATGAGGGAGCGGGGCAGCGAGGGAAAGCGGGAAACGGGCGGGTGGGAAACAGGCGTTGCGCGGGTGAACGCCGGAGCGGTAGCGTGCGGTGAAATGATCCGCGCCATCGATCACATCAACCTTGTTGTCGCCGACCTCGCGCGGTCGGTGAAATTCTACACGGAGGTGCTCGGCTTCGTGAAGACGGCGGACGTGCGCATGCAGGGCGCATGGATTGAGGAAATCATCGGGCTTGAGGGCGTCGAGGGCCTGGTGGCGTTTGTTGAATTGCCGGGAGGCGGCGGGCCGCGGATCGAGTTGTTGCAGTATGTGACGCCGGCGGGGGGCGTGCGGCCGGAGAACTCGCGGGCCAACACGCACGGCCTGCGGCACATCGCGTTTCGCGTGGACGGCATCGCGGAACTCGCGGCGCGGCTGCGCGCGGCGGGGGTGCCGCTGTTTTCCGATCCGGTGAAGGTGCCGCAGGGCGTGGTGAAGTTCGCCGCGGGCGACAAGACGCTGCTCTACTTCCTCGATCCCGACGGGGTGATTCTGGAGCTATGCGAGTATCGCTGATGCGCCGCGGTCGCCCCGCTGGCGCGGCAATCCGGGGCTATTGCTCCCAGCGGCCGTAGATGCCGCAGGGGAGAATCTTGCCATCGCGCTCGATCGGCAGGCCAACCTCGCCCGCCGTGATGGTGCCCCCTTGGGCGTGCATGAGCTCGGCGAGAAGGTTGGCGACCACGGTCGGCGAGAGGCGGGCGGTGTAGGCGTTGATGAGGAAGAAGAGCGGCAGCTCGCTGAGCAGGGCGCGGCATGCCGTGAGCAGCGGCCAAAGATGCTCCTCCAGTTTCCACATCTCGCCCGTCGCCCCGCGGCCGTAAGTCGGCGGGTCCATGATGATCGCGTCGTAGCGTTTGCCGCGCTTGAGCTCGCGGCGGGCGAACTTGAGGCAGTCGTCGGTGAGGTAGCGGATCGGGGCGGCGGCGAGGCCGCTGAGGGTGGCGTTTTCCTTGCACCACTTGACCATGCCCTCGGCGGCGTCGACGTGGGTGACGGCTGCGCCGGCCTTGGCCGCCGCGACGGTCGCGGCGCCGGTGTAGCCGAAAAGGTTGAGCACGTTCACTTCGCGGCCGGCGGCTTTGGCGGCGGTGATTTTGGACGAAAACCAGTCCCAGTTGACGGCCTGTTCGGGGAAGAGGCCGGTGTGTTTGAATGACGTCGGGCGAATCTTGAAGCTGAGCCCCAGCGGCGCGTAGCTGATTTGCCAAGAGTCGGGGAGGGGGCGGCGGAATTCCCATTTGCCGCCGCCTTGTTCGCTGCGGTGATAGAAACCGTCCCAGTTCAGCCAAAGGCTGGACCCCAGTGTGGCATCCCCATGCCGCGGCCAGAGAATTTGCGGATCGGGACGCACGAGGGTTACGTCGCCCCAACGCTCCTGCTTCATGCCGTCGCCGCTGTCGACCAGTTGGTATTCTCGCCAACGATTGGCGACAAGGAGGGCGGGACGGGCGATGGCGGCGGACATGCGGAACGGCGAGGGCTTGAGCAAAGCGGTGGAGCGCGGCCTGTCGAGCTGACGCTCGGGAATTTGCGGGCACCTCGGGAACATTGACTTAGGAGGCGCAGTCGGGTCCGCTGCTCTTTGCTTTTGTCCATGAACACATCCAACCACACCCTGACGCGAGGACTCCTCGCACTGTTTGCTGCTGCGCTCGCAGCCGTTTCTGCCTCGGCCGACACGGTCGAGACCAAGAACGGCGCGAAGATCGTCGGAAAGATCGTCAAGATCGGCGACGGCGCCGTCTCCGTCGACACCGCGTTCGCCGGCACAATCACCATCAAGCAGTCGGAAGTCGCCAGCATGAGCACGGACGCCCCGGTCGCCGTGCGGCTCGACACCGGCACCCGCATCGACGGCAAGATCACCGGCGGCACGGGCGGCTCCCTGCAAATCGCTGGCGGCGACGGCTCGATTTCGACGAGCGTAGGCAAGGTCGCGGCGAGCTGGGCCGCGGGCGGCAAGGATCCGGCGGTCGCGGCGCTCGAGCGCCAGTGGGCCTATGAGGCCTCCGTGGATGTCGCGGGCAAGAGCGGCAACAAGGAACAGCTCGGCACTTCCGCCGCGCTCCGCGCCGTGCTCAAGGGCTCGCAGGACACGCTCCAATTCTACACCGGCTACGATCGCCAGATCGTCGATGGCACCAAGTCGGCCGACCAGTTCAAGGCCGGCGTCGACTACCAGAACAATTTCTCGGGCCGGTCCTCCTGGTATGTGCGCGACGAGGGTGGCTTCGACCGCATCAAGGACATCGACCTCTACAACGTCGCCGCGGCCGGCATGGGCTACGACTTCATCAAGGAAGCCAAGCAGACCCTCACGGGCCGCGCCGGTCTCTCGTTCCGCTACGAGTCCTACCGCACCAACGACAAGGAACTCGCCCGCCTGCTCGCGCTGCGTCCGGCCCCGACGCTGGCCGACGCCCGCCGCCTCGCCACCAATGACCGCGTGAAGAGCGCCGGCCTCGACTTCGGCCTCGCGCACGAGGCGACCTTCGGCGACTCGAAGATCGTGAACCGCGTCTCCTACGTGCCGTCGTTCGACGATTTCTCGGATTTCCGCCTGACCCACGAGTCGTTCTACGAGATGCCTCTCGCCAACCCGGCGTGGAAGCTCCGCTTGGGCGTGAACAACGACTACACCAGCAAGCCCGGCAAGGGCGTGGAAAAGCTGGACACCGGCTATTTCACCCGCCTGGTCCTGAACTGGAAGTAAGCGCCGAAGCTGCGAACGACGGCACTTTCACCAATCCCCTGAAAACGAGGGCCGCGTCAGCGGCCCTTTTTTTGTGTTCTCGGCTGATGGGCAGATTCGTTTTGCGCCCTTTTGGCCGTCCGTGCGTCTCTCCTCGCGCCCCATGAAGATTCGTCCCTTCCCGGTCCTTGTTTTCGCGGCAGCCATGCTCGCGCCGCTGGCCTTTACGTCCTGCATCTCGGCCGACGCGTCGGACGCAACCGCTAGTTCTCCGATCAAAGTCACCAAGCTCGACGATCGCGTGCGCATCGAGCTCGGCGGCTCCCTCTTCACCGAGTTCATTTTCAAGGGCGCGCCGCGGCCCTATTTCTATCCTGTGCTCGCCGCGGACGGCACGGAGCTGATGCGGCACTACCCGATGAAGAAGGATGTGCCGGGCGAGGTGCGCGATCACCCGCATCATCGGTCTTTGTGGTTCACGCACGGCGATGTGAACGGCCTCGATTTTTGGGCGGAGACCGGTGGCGCAAAGCAAGGCCGCATCCTCACGGAGTCGGTTGATGCCGGCACGGAAGGCGGCGTCGCGGTGCTCCGCACCCGGGCGAAGTGGGTGAACAAGGACGACGTCGTGCAGCTGACGGACGAGACAACCGTGCGCATGCGGGCGAATGCCGCGGGCCGCTTCCTTGACTACGAGGTCACGCTCAAGGCGCCCGCCGACAAGCCAGTCGTATTCGGCGACACCAAGGAGGGCTCGATGGCGATGCGCGTTCCGCTTTGGATGACGCCGCCCCACAGCTATACCGACGAAAACCGCAAGAAAGTGAGCTATCCGGGCAAGGGCACGATCATCAACGCCGAAGGCGTCACGAACGACGCGACTTGGGGCAAGCGTTCCACGTGGGTGGACTACCACGCGCCGAAAGATGGAAAAGTCTACGGCATCGCCATGTTCGATCACCCGCAGAACCCGCGGCACCCGACATGGTGGCATGTGCGCTCCTACGCGCTCTTCGCCGCGAATCCCTTCGGCAAACATGATTTCGAGAACTTGAAGGACCAGCCGCAGGCCGGAGCCATGACGATCCCCGCCGGCGGGAGCGTTACCTTTCGCTGGCGCCTCTTTTTCCACCAAGGCGATGAAAAAGCCGCCAAGGTCGCCGAGCAGTATCAAGCCTACGCGGCCGGAAAATAGCGCGGGCCTGTCCCGCCCTCTCCCAGCTCTTTCAACCCCCGGGACCGCGGTGGACGCGGCTTCCAAAGACCCCAAGACCATGCCCCTCCACATCGAACATCTCACGCGCCGCGCCTTCCTTCGCAGCACGGCGCTCGCCGGCGCCGCGACCGCGGCCTTCACCGCCCGCTCGTGGGCTCAGGTCGCCGGGGCCAACTCGGAAATCCGCGTTGCCGTCGTGGGCCTGAATGGCCGCGGTCGTTCACACCTCGCCAGCCTGGCGAAAGTTCCGGGGGTGCGCCTCGTCGCGTTGTGCGACGTGGACACCGCGGTCCTGGAGAAAACCAAGGCCGGGCTGGGCGCGGCGGGTGCGTCGGTCCGCACCTACGTCGACATCCGCGAACTGCTCGCCGCGAAAGACGTCGATGCGATCACGATCGCGACGCCCAACCATCTCCATTCGCTGCAGGCTGTCTGGGCGGTGCAGGCCGGCAAGGATGTCTATGTCGAGAAGCCCGTCTCGCACAACATCTGGGAGGGCCGCCAGCTCGTCACGGCCGCCGCGAAATTCAACCGCGTCGTCCAATGCGGCACGCAGATTCGCTCGGGGGCCGGGTTGCAGGAGGCGGTGGCGTGGGTGCGCGCTGGCCATCTGGGAAAAATCACTGCGTCGCGCGGCTTCTGCTACAAGTCCCGCCCGAGCATCGGCAAGACCGAGGGGCCGCAGCCGTTGCCCTCGACGGTCAACTACGACCTGTGGTGCGGCCCGACGCCGAAGACCGAGTTGCGCCGCCGGCGGCTCCACTACGATTGGCATTGGCTGCATGTGACGGGCAACGGCGATGTCGGCAACCAAGGCATCCATCAGATGGACGTCGCGCGCTGGTTCCTCGGTGAGGCGGGCCTGCCCCGCGGCACGCTGAGCGTCGGCGGCCGCTTGGGCTACGTCGACGACGGTGACACTCCGAACACGCAGGTCGTCATTCACGACTACGCGAGCGCCCCGCTGATTTTTGAAGTGCGCGGGCTGCCGTCCAAGGCCGGCGCCGCCGTGGCTGCGGCCGACGGCGACGAGGCCGCCGCCGACGCCGCCAATGCCAAGGGCAGGAAAGGGGGCGCGCGGACAGCCAGCCCGATGGACAACTATCGCGGCGTGGCCGTCGGCAACGTCGTCGATTGCGAGGGCGGCTACGTCGTCACGACGAATTATTTCACCGCGACCGCCTATGACAAGGCCGGCGCCGTCGTGAAGGAGTTCAAGGGCAGCGACCGCCACATGCAGAATTTCATCGACGTGGTGCGGAGCCGAAAGACCGCCGACCAATACGGCCCCATCGCCGAAGGCCACGTCTCCAGCGCGCTTTGCCATCTCGGCAACATCTCGCATGTCCTCGGCCGGGCGATTGCGCCCGAGGCGCTGCGCGAGCGCATCAAGGGCCGCGCGCCCCTCGCCGAGGCGACCGCCCGCATGGCGGAGCACCTCGCGGCCAACCACGTCGACCTGGCAAGGACGCCGCTCACGCTTGGCGTGCCGCTCACGATCGTGCCGGGCAAGGAGGCGTTTGCCGGCGAATTTGCCGAGGAAGCCACGCCCCTGCTCACGCGCCAGTATCGCGCGCCGTTCATCGTGCCCGACCTTTCGGGCAAGGGCGCGGTTGCGGCCTCGTAGCCAAACCGCGAGGCCGGCTTGGTGAAGCGCCGGTGCGTTCCGCTTGGCGAGCCTGCCGGTCGATGAAAATCCTGCGCCTGCTTCTCGTCTCGTGCGCGGCGCTGCGTGTGCCGCTGCACGCGGCCGAAGAGCCTGCGCCGGTGGCGTTGCCGCCCTTTCTCGTGGAGGAGGCGCAGAAGGGGCCGCCCTGGCGCTATGCGGCTGCGCCTGGCTATGAGATTCTCTCGCGCTGCGCCGACAGTGTCACCCGGCGCGTCGTCGCTTCGCACCAGCGGTTGCATCAGCTCCTCGCCGAGGTGCTGCCGCCGGCGCTGCAATTCCAGTGCTCCGTGCCGCGGACGCTGATTGTCTACGACGAGGAGCTGCAGCCCGCGGCTTCCCGCGAGGTAATCGCGCGGATGCTCCGGGAGGACTCCCTTGCCGTGGCTCCGGAGGACTCCGCCCCGGTCGGTGGCTTCCGGGGGATGCGGCTGGCGCCGCCGGCGTCGGCGCGGCGCATGAGCTTCCTGCCCAACCTCCGCCTTTGGGACCGTGATGCGATGGCCGTCTTCATGATCGTGCGGCGCGATGACTTCGACGCCGATCGGCTCTCGCTCACGCAGGACTACGTCTCGTTTGTCGTGAAGAGCCGCTTGCCCGCGCTCCCGCCGTGGTTTGTCGCGGGTTTCCTCACGCTCTACGGGCAGATGCACAATGCGGGCGAGCGCCTCACGCTCGACGAGCTCGAGTGGATCGCGCCGGCCCACACGGCCGCCGTCAAAAAGGATCCGAAGACCGCGCCGCCCATCCAGCCGCTCGCGGATTTTTTCGCGCTCAGGACCGTGCCGCCCGCCGAGGCGCTCGCCTACGATCCGCTGCAGGCGTGGGCGGCGCAGGCCGCGCTCCTCGTGCGCTGGGGGCTCGAGGCCGACGGCGGCGCGCACCGGGCCGGGCTCTGGAAATTCACGGAGCGGGCCGCCCTGCGGGGTGCCAGCGAGGAGCTGTTTGTCGAGTCGTTCGGCTTCGATTTCGCCGCCGCACGCGAGAAACTCGCGGCCTACCTCCCCGCGGCCGTGCGCAAGGAAGCGGCCTTCCGCATCCCGCGCGACGCCCCCAAGCCCGCACCGCTCGCGCTGCGCAACGCCACCGACGCGGAGATTGCCCGCCTCAAGGGCGACTGGGAAAGGCTCGAGGTGCCCTATGTGAAGAAAATCGAGCCGCGGCTTGCGGAGAAATACCTCGAGCAGGCCCGCCGGACCTTTCGCCGCGCCTACGACCGTGATGCGCGCGACCCAGGGTTGCTGGCCGCGATGGGCCTCTGCGAGGTCGATGCCGGCGACGATGCCGCGGCGTATTCTCTCCTCGAGGCCGCCGTGGCCCTCGGCCCGCTGCGCCCGCGCGCCCACTACGAGCTCGCGCGCTTGCGGTTGGCGCGGGCTCGCGCGCAGCCGGCGGGCCCCGGGGGGCTCATCGACAACAGTCAAATCGCGGACGTCCTGAAACCGCTCTTCGCGGCGCGCGCCGAGGAACCGCCGCTGCCCGAGGTCTATGAGCTCATCGCTGACGCGTGGGCCCTGTCCGCGACGAAGGCGAGCCGCGGCCACCTCGCCGTCCTTGACGAGGGCGTGCGCCTTTTCCCGCGGCGGGCCGCGCTCGCGCTGCGCGCGGCTGAGGTAAACCTGCGCCACGGCTACCCCGGCGAGGCCTCCGCGCTCGGTGACATCGCGGAACGGGCCATCGCGACGGACGGCGAGCGCACGCGGCTCGCGGCGTTGCGCCGTGCGCTCGGCGCCGCCGCGCCGAAGTAGGCGGATCGCCCGCATTTCTTTGCGGAAAAAAACTCGCCGGCTCCGGCGCGTCCGCTACTGCCTCGGCATGCCAATTCATCGCGCCGCAAGACTTGGAACCGCCCCCGCGTCGCGGTCGCGATGAACGAGATTGTCGAATGGGCGATGAACCTCGCCTCTCGCGGGGGGCCATCGGCCCTGATCGCGCTGGCGCTGGCCACGCTGCTGACCGAGGACCTGACCTGCATCGCCGCGGGCCTGTTGGTGGCGCGCGGGTCGCTCGCGTTTTGGCCCGCGACGGGCGCGTGCTATGTCGGCATCCTTTGCGGCGACCTTCTGCTGGTGCTGATGGGCCGCACGATTGGGCGGCCTTCGCTCCGCGTCGCGCCGCTCAAGTGGTGGCTTTCCGAGGAACTGGTGGCGCGTGCGGAGCGGTGGTTTTCGCGCCGCGGGCCCGGCATCGTGTTTGCCAGCCGCTTCATGCCGGGCACGCGTGTCCCGACCTACTTCGCCGCGGGCGTGCTGCGCGCGCCGTTCCTGCGCTTCGCCGGTTGGTTCGCGATCGCGTGTGCGATCTGGGTGCCCTTGCTGGTGGGCACGGCGACGTGGCTCGGCACGCGCGCGACTGCGCTGCTCGCCACTTGGACGAGTGCGGTGCCCGCGCTGCTCGCCGCGGGCGCGGTCGCCTGGCTCGTGGCCCAGCTCGGGCTCGGCCTCGCGACCTGGCGTGGACGGCGCCTGTTGCTCAGCCGCTGGCGGCGGCTCACGCGCTCCGAACTCTGGCCGCGCTGGGTCCTGTTGGGGCCGGCGGCGGCGTGCGAGGCCTGGTGGATGTTGCGACTGCGTCGGCGGGGGGTGCTCAACGACGTGAACGGCGCGACGGCCACCGCGGGTGGCGACCCGGCGCCGGGCAGCGGGAGAATCTTCGCCGTCACCTGGCACGGTCGGCCCGCTGCGGCCGGGGAACTCCTCTGCCTCGCGGAAAAGTTCCCCGTCCAAATCGTCGGCGACGGCCGGCGCGGCCTCGAGGATTTGGTCCTGGCGGACGATGCCACGGTGGCCGCGGCGCCGCATTTTCTGGCGCGGTTCGTCGCGCGGCTCGACGATGTGCCCGCGGCGGGCGAGCGCGTGACGCTCGCGCCCGCCAGCACGACCGGGCGCTGGGCGCGATGCGAAGCCCGGCCGGGCCTGGTAACGCCGGCGCTGTGCGCGGAGCTTGGGCGGGTGCTCGGCGCCGTGGAGGGCTTTCACTGCGGCACCTGCGAAGTCCGGGCGGACTCGCCCGAGGCGCTGGCCCGCGGCGAGTTCGTTCTGCTCAGCGTCGTGGGCCCGGAGGCCGAGCCCGCCGCGCTGCGTGATCCCCGGCAATCCGCCTGGAGCGCCTGGCGCATGGGCTGCCGGCACCGCGTCGCCGCGTGCCGGATCGCGGCGCAGAGAATCGGCCGCTAGGTTTTTGAACGCCGCGCGGGGAGATGGAATGGGGCCGCCGAGTGGTCGCTGGCGCGCGGCTGGAGCAGCTTTGCGATCAGGCCGGTCCAGCCGGTCTGGTGCATCGTGCCCAGACCCCGGCCCGTGTCGCCGTGGAAATATTCGGCGAAGAGCACGAAGTCGCGGAAATGCGGGTCCCGGACCTGCTTCGCGTGGGGCTGCAGCACGGGGCGCTCGCCCTTGCTGTCCTTGAGAAAGAGCGTGGTGAGCCGCCGTGAGAGCTCGGCGGCGATCTCCTCGAGCGTGAGGTAGGTGCCGGAGCCCGTGGGGCACTCCACCTTGAAGTCCTCGCCGTAGTAGTGGTGGAACTTTTGCAGCGACTCGATGAGGAGAAAGTTCACCGGCATCCAGATCGGGCCGCGCCAGTTGGAATTGCCGCCGAAGAGGAACGACGAGGATTCGCCGGGCTCGTAGCGCACCGTGAGATGCACGTCGCCCTCGTCGAACTCATAGGGCTTCTCCAGATGGGCGCGCGACATCGCGCGGACTCCGTGCGGCGCGAGAAACTCCGTCTCGTCGAGCATGCGGCGCAGCAGGCACTTCATGCGGTGGCCGCGGAGCAGCGAGAGCAGGCGGCGCTCGCCGGCGCCGGGCTCCTGCCAACGCGAGACGAGCTGCGCGAGCGCGGGGCGGTTCGTGAGCGTCCACTCGAGGCGGCGCTTGAAGTCCGGCAGCTCGTCGAGCAGCGAGGGCTCGAGCGTCTCGACGGCGAAGAGCGGGATGAGCCCCACCATCGAGCGGACGCGCAGCGCGCGCGACTCGCCGCTGGGGAGGTTGAGCACGTCGTAGTAGAACTCGTCGGCTTCGTCCCACAGGCCGAGGCCCTCGTCGCCGATGTTGTTCATCGCTTCGGCGATGCCGAGGAAGTGCTCGAAGAACTTCGTGGCGATATCCTCGTAGACATGGTTGTGCTGGGCGAGCTCGAGCGCGATGCGGAGGAGATTGAGCGAATACATCGCCATCCAGCTCGTGCCGTCGGCCTGGTTGATGTGCCCGCCGGTGGGCAGCGGCTTGCTGCGATCGAAGACGCCGATGTTGTCGAGGCCGAGGAAGCCGCCCTGGAAGATGTTGCGGCCCGACGCATCCTTGCGGTTCACCCACCACGTGAAGTTGAGCATCAGCTTGTGGAAGACGCGCTCGAGGAAAACGAGATCGCCGTGCCCGCCGCGCTGCTTGCGATCGATCTGGAAGACGCGCCATGCGGCCCAGGCGTGGACGGGCGGGTTGACGTCGCTGAAGTTCCACTCGTAGGCGGGGAGCTGGCCGTTGGGGTGCATATACCACTCGCGCGTGAGCAGCACGAGCTGGCGCTTGGCGAAGTGCGCGTCGATCAGCGCGAGTGGGATGCAGTGAAACGCGAGGTCCCACGCGGCATACCACGGGTATTCCCACGTGTCGGGCATCGAGATGATGTCGGCGTTGGTCAGGTGGGTCCAATCGCAGTTGCGGCCGTGGCGGCGCTCCCGCGGGGGCGCCGGCTGCGCGGGATCACCGGCGAGCCACTCCTGGACATCGTAGTAGTAGAACTGCTTCGACCAGATCATGCCGGCGAAGGCCTGGCGCTGCACGAGGCGGGCATCGGCGTCGCGCAGGTCGCGCTGGAGGTGCGCGTAGAAGTCGTCGGCCTCGGCTGCGCGCGCGGCCATGATCGCGTCGAAGTCCGCGAGCGCCGGGGCCTCTGCCCCGGCCGGCCGCAGGCGCAGGCGCACGGTCGCGCTGCCGCCGGCGGGCACGGTGAGCCGGTAGTGCGCGGCGACCTTGGTGCCTTCGCGCGCGGGATTCACGGCCTCGCGCCGTCCTAGGACGATCGCCTCGTGGATCCCGTCCTTGAAAAATCCGTGGCGCTGCGGGTCGCCGCCGTGGCGGCGCGGGTTGGTGTCGTTGTCGCAGAAAAGCAGCTCGGGCGCGCCGTCGCACTCCAGGACGCGATTGCCGAGTTCGGCGTGGCGGGCGAAAATGGTGTGCGTTCCCGTCGCGGAGAGGGAGGGGCGCGGCGCGCCGTCGCGCCATGACCAAGTGTTCCGAAACCACAGCTGCGGCGCGAGGTGCAGCTCGGCGGCCTCGGGGCCGCGGTTGTGCGCCGTGATGCGCATGAGGATGTCGCCGGGCGCCGCCTGGGCGTAGTCGACGACGACGTCAAAGTAGCGGTCGTCGTCGAAGATGCCGGTGTCGAGCAGCTCGAACTCCGGCTCGCGCTTGCCGCGCCGCGCGTTTTCCGCGAGCAGCTGCGCGTAGGGAAACGCGCGTTGCGGATATTTGTAGAGCATGCGCAGCCACGAGTGCGTGGGCGTCGCGTCGAGGAAGTAGTAGAGTTCCTTCGGATCCTCGCCGTGGTTGCCCTCGCTGTTCGTGAGGCCAAAGAGCCGCTCCTTCAGGATTGGGTCGCGCCCGTTCCAGAGCGCGAGCGCGAGGCAGAGGCGCGCCTGATGATCGCAGAAGCCGGCGATGCCATCCTCGCCCCAGCGGTAGGCGCGGCTGCGCGCGTGGTCATGCGGAAAGTAGTCCCAGGCATCGCCGCCGGGGCTGTAGTCCTCGCGCACGGTGCCCCACTGGCGCTCGGCGAGATAGGGGCCCCAGCGGCGCCAGAGTTCCTTGCCGGCATTGGCGGCCTCGAGGCGGAGCGATTCGGCGGTGGGGGAGTGGGCCATGGCGTTGCGAGGGTGGCGGGATGTGCGCGAGGCACTTCATCGCGCGGCGCGGCCGGGCGCAAGCGGCCGGTGGGCGCGGGCCCCGAACAAAACGCTTGCCGGCGCCTTGGCCGGGCCGCATCACACGAGCGAACAAGGCCGTCGGAACGGCGTCACGCGCGGTGGCGAATGCAGGGTCGGCAAGAGAGTCGCCGCCCGCGGCGCGGGACCGGCATGCCGCCCAACCGCTTTACCATGGTTCCCCTTCGCGCCCGCTCCGCGGCCACTGTTTTTTTCGCAACCCTCGTGCTGCCGCTTTTCGCCGCCCGCGCGGCCGTGCCGGACTACAAGCTGGGCGATGTCGCCGCCGACGACGTGATCACGCCCGTGCCGCTCGTGGTGATCAACCCCGAGGCCACCGAGGCGCTGCGGCAAAAGGTTGGCCGGCAGGTCGTGCTCATCGTGCGCCACCTCCCGCAGTTGGCGGGCGAGGCCGAGGCGGACCTCCGGCAGGCGGTGCTCGCGGTGCGGGCGAATTTTCTCCTCACGCTCGAGGCCGCCCTCGGCCGCAAGGCCGGCGAGGGCGATCTGCAGGGCCCGGCCTACGCGCGCGTCGCCGGCGCCACGCAAAAGGCGGCGAAGGAATTTCCGGTTGATCGGTTCGCGCCGCTCTGGGTGCGCGATCAGAGCGACGAGCCGCTCGTCGCATCGCTCACTGCGGCGCTCCGCAGCGTGATGGCCCAGCCGATCGTCGCGGTGAAGAACGACGCGGTGCTGCCGCCGACCCAGCCGGTGCGGCTGCTGCCGGTCAAGGCCTTCACCGAGGCGCCGACGCCGCGCGAACTCGAGGCCGGTGGCGCGACGATCTCGGTGGGAAAGATCCTGAGCCTGTTCCGCGCGCGCCGCGTGGTGGAGACCGGTTTCCCCATTGGGCAGGAGGCGCTCGGCCGCTACGCCGCGACCTTTGTGCGCGCCAACGCGCTGCCCGACCCGGCGCTCACCGAGGTGGCGCGCGCGCAGCGGATGGAGGGCTTGACCGTCAACGAGACCTATGAGCCCGGCCAGGCGGTCGTCCGCCGCGGCCAGACCATCGATCGCCGGGCGATCGCGGTGCTGGCGGCCGTGCGCGAGAAAAGCCTCATCGGGACGTTGCAGACGCGCATCGAGGAAGGGCAGTCCTTCACGAGCTTGATCATGAACCAGACGAAGTGGATGACGGCCGGCTTGGGCTTGGTCGTGGTGATTCTCTGCCTGGTGTTGTGGCGGCTGCGCACCCGGCCCTCGACGGCGCTCGTGCTGGGCGGCGAACAAGGCGGCCCCGGTGCGGGCGACGCCGCGTGGCGCGAGCGCGCGCTCGCGGCCGAGGACAAGGCCGGCCGCGCGCACGCCGCGATCCGCTCGGGTGTGATGGGCTGGATGAAGGACAAGTCCATGCGTTCGCTGGTGGACCAGCGCGCTGATTTGCTCTCCGCGCAGCAGAAGGCCGAGGCCGAGATGCGCGAGCTCGAGGCGCGGCTGGAGCAGCTCCACACGCCGCTGCAACAGCGCATCAGCGCCTACGAGGCGCGCATCGTCGAGCTCGAGAAGGACCTCGCCGCGAAGGGCGAGGAAAACCGCGAGCTCATCGGGGCGCGCATCGCCGTCGCCAAGCAGCAGCTCATGGTCGAGCGCGAGCGCGGGCGCACGGAGCAGGGCTAGCCGCCGCCACGGCCGGGTGGATTTCCGCGGGCGCCGGCCCCGCGCCTACTTCGCCTTTTCCTCGGCCTGCAGCGCGAGCTCGTAGCACTTGAGCGCCTCGTCGTAACGCGCGAGCCGATTGCAGACGCCGCCCTTGGAGAGGTAGGCGAGGGTGAGCTTGCCGTCCGTCTCGATGGCGCGGTCGTAGCATTGCAGCGCCTCCTCGAAGCGGTTGAGGCGTTCGAGCGCGGCGCCCTTGCGGATCATGGCCTCGGTGTGCTTCGGGTCGAGGCGGAGGATTTCGTCGTAGCACGTGACCGCCTCGATCGGCTTGTTGGTGCTGACGAGCGAGCGCGCCTTGTTGAGGAGCACCGCGATCCACGTGGCCTGATCGGCGTTGGGGGCGGGGCGGCGCGGCGCCTCGGGGCCGGTGGGCAGCGTGACGTTCGTCTGCGCCCCGTTGGCGTGCGTGCCGTGCGTCGTGTTGACGGGCGTGGGCACCGCGAGCACCGGCACGGGGGCGTTTGCGCCGGGCTGCGCCGTCGTGTGCTCGAGCTCGAAAATGCGCCGCTCCATCCGGTCGATCACGGACATGAGGCGCTGGTTGGAGAGTGACACGGCCTGCTCGGCGGGAGCGGTGACGGCCTCGCCGCCGATGAGCGCAGGCGCCGCGCCCCCGGCGGGGAGCTGGCCGGCGCGCAGCGTCGCGACCTCGGCCATGCGGCTCATCGTGCGCCACTGGAGCACGGGCATGAGTAGCACCGCGATGAGCCCGAGCCCGCCGAACGCGGCGGCGACCCACAGCACGGTGCGGTTGGAGCGGAGCGTCTCGGCCTGCTGGCGCTCGCGCTCGGCGGCCGCGCGCTGCGCCTCGATCTGCGCGCGCTCGCGCTCGGCCTCGAGGGCGAGGCGCATCGAGTCGAGCTTCTCGGTCACCCCCGCGACGCGGTTGTTCATGATCGCGAGCTGCGTCTGATACTGCTCCTCGCGGAGCTTCAGGTAGGACTTGAGCAGCTCGGCCTGCTGCGCGGCCTCCTCGGCGGCGGTGGGCGACGCTGGCTTGGGGGGCGGGGGATTTTCCGCTGCGGGTTGCGCGGCGAAGCCGGCGGCGGAAACGAGGAGCGCAAGGGTGAGCGAGCGGAGGGGCTGCGCAAAAAATTTCATGTGGGAGCCGATGTCGCGCAGGCTGAAATGCGCGCGGTCGTTGTCAAGGGGTGCGACGAGGCGGACGAAGGGTTTTCGGATCGTGCATCGGCTGCAGGTCGCCCTGGGAATCCCTGCGCCTCGGGCTGTATTCGGGGCAACTTGCCTGCCTCGCGTCCTCGCTGCGATAGCCGTGCGCGCGCGGTGCGGGTGTAGGGTGCGAGCCAATGGAACGCGAAGCCGGCCGCCATCATCGGCGCGCGCGAGTCGAATGGCTCCTTGCCCGTGGCGAAACGGCGAAAGGATGCCCGGGCGACGAGCATCGTCACTGCCGGCGGCCCCGGGCGGAAACTCAGCGGCGCGCGCGAAGCGCACATCGCGCGAAAGAACGAAATGACGCGGCAGGGCGCCGCTCACTCGTCCTTCTTCGGCTCCTTGATCGTCTCGAGGTCCTTCTTCATCTCGGCCTGCAGGCGGGCGAGCTTCTCGGAGGCTTCCTGCACGCGCGAGGCGCGCGATTTCTGCGCCGAGAGCTTTTCCTCGGCCTCGTCCTTGATCTCGCGGACGCGCGCGAGGGCGCGGTTGTTCTGCGCGACGAACATCGCGAGGCTGTGCTCCAGCGCCTCGCAGCGCGTGCCGAGGCGCGTGAGTTCGTCCATCCGCGCGCGCACGTCCTTCACGATCGCGGTCTTGGTGCGGATGTCGTCCTGCACCGAGGCGGCCTGCTCGGCCTTGAGCGTGTCCTTCAAGATAATCTGGCGGCACACGCCGACGGCGGCGGTCGCCTCGCCCAGCGAGCGCTTGGCGTCGGCGATGAGCTTGCCCGCCTCGGTGGCGACGACCTCGTGGCGCTTCTGGAGGGCGCGCGCCTGCTCGCCGTGCTCGACCAGCTCCTTCTCGGTGGAGCCGGCGTCCTTGAAGAGCGCGTCGGTCTTCTTGAGCAGCTCGTCGCGCATCTCGGCGGACTGGCGGATGGAGGTCTTCACGCGCTCGATGGCCTGGTCGAACGATTGGAGCGCGGACACGGTGGCGATGCGCGCCTCCTCGCGCTCCTGCTGCGTGCGCTGGTAAATCTGGGTGCCGGTGCCAGCCGCGACGACGGCGGCGATGCTGGAGCCTACGCTGACGAGGACTTTCGTGGTCATGTCATTTTCCTCCGATTTCGTTTTCGAGTGAAATGGTCTCGCGCTCGAGGGCGCGCAGCGACTGGCGGCTGCTGGCGAGGATCTTCTTGGTCTCCGCGTCGAGGGTGGCGATGCCCGCCGTGTCGGCGGTGTCCGCCACGGCGAGCGCGCGGAGCTGCGCCATGAGCGGCATGACTTCGCGGCGCATCTTGATGGCGTAGGCCCGGAGCGTCTTGCCCTCGGCGTAGTTGGCGGCGAGGTCCGACGTGCGGGCATTGATCGCGATGAGGCGGCGCGACAGCTCGACCAGCTCGGCCTGCAGGCTGGTGTGCGTGATGATGCTCCGCGAGGAGCGCGAGAAAGACTCGACGACGACGGCCATCAGGCGTTCGTCGAGCACCGGGTCGGGCTTGTCCCAGCGGTCGTCCTTCACGTAGGCGCCCACTTCGTCGAGGAGAACCGCGGCCGCTTTGGTGTCGGACAGGCCTTGCATCGTCTTGAGCATGGTGTCGTAGCGGCCGAGCATCTGGTCGATGAGCGCGACCGTGTCCTGGACGAGCTGCGAGAGCGTGCGCGCCGCTTTGTCGGCCGCGGGCGTGTTGCTCGGGGCGCTGACCAGTGGCGCGGGCGGAGTCGACGCGGGCCCGGTGGCGCACCCGCCGAGTGCGAGCGCAGCGGCAGGCAGGAGGACGAAAAATGGGCGGAAACGACGCATGAGGCATCCGGCGGCAGCCGTGGGGGAAAACCAAGCTGTTACAACTTCCTTACGAGGCAAGGCGTGATCTCGCGGCGCGGGCCGAAAGGCGAAGCGGCCCGCCCCGGGGGGGAAGCGGACGCCGCGGCCGGCTATTTCCGAATCGAGACGCGCTTCATCACCACGGGCTGCAGGGGCTTGCTCATGTCGTCATCGGCGCCCCGGCTCTTTGGCACCTCGGCGATGGCGTCCACGACCTCCATCCCCTTGGTCACGCGGCCAAAGATCGTGTAGCTCGGCGGCAGCCGGTAGTCCTGATGCACGATGAAGAACTGGCTGCTGTTGGTGTTGGGCCCGCGGTTGGCCATCGCGACGATCCCCCGCTTGTAGCCCGCGCCGGCTTGGTAGAGCATGCTGAAGGGCGCGATCTCATCGGCAAACGTGCCGCCCCAGGCGCTTTCTCCCCCGGTCCCGTCGCCCTTCGGATCGCCCCCTTGGAGCATGAAGCCCTTGACGATGCGGTGGAACGTGAGGCCGTTGTAGAAGCCGCGCTCGGCCAGCAGGCGGAAATTCTCCGCGGCCTTGGGCGCATCGCGCGTGAGCAACTCAAACTCAATCACGCCGCGGTCCGTCTCAATGACGGCGAAGAGGGGGCCGACGGGTGCGGATGGCGCGGCGGCGGCGGGCTTTTCCTCGGCGCGGCGGCAGCCGGCGGCGACGAGGAGGACGAGAAGGGCGAGGGTGCGCAGGCGCATGCGCCGAGATGTTTCGCAAGCCACGCCTGAGTCAAGGCGCGCTTCATCGGTCGGCCGCGCCGCTTTCGTGACTGGTTCTTGAATCGGCTTCGTTCGTGCGCTTGCTTCCCGCGACCCATGCCCCGCTTGCCCCAGCTCCATCGGTGGAGCGCGCTCCTGTTCGCCGTCGCCGGTTTTTCGTCCGTGGTGGGCGCCGCCACCTACGTGAACAACTTCAACGCGATCGCGAGCGATTCGCCCAACGGCGCCATCAACACCGCGCTGACGCTCGGGGGCGGATTGCTCAACGGTGCCGCGGCCAACGCCACGCTCATCTCAAATCGCAAGGACACCAACGGCGCCGGCACGATCAACGTCGGCATCGTGAAGGCCGGCGTCGGCTCCGCCGGCGCCACCGCGCTGCGCCTCGCCGACAAGGCCACCGGCAGCGCCACCGCCGCGCTCGTGCTGCCGGTGCTCGATGCCACCGCCGCGGTGACCGAGTTCACCGTCACCTTCCGCCTGCTCATGGATCGGCTGCCCAACGCGGTGCCGGCCGACGGCTTCAACATCAGCTTCGGCGCCAACCTCAGCGGCGTCGGTGGCGCGGCGGGTCACGCCGCCGCCTACGGGCTCGTGGTGAACTTCGACACCTACCAGAACGCCACGAACGATCCGCGCAGCATCGAGGTGTTCGCGGACGCCGTGAGCGTGGCCAACTACCTCGCGACCAATTTGCCGGGCCGTGATTTCACCTACGACCAGGCGTTCCGGAGCGTGACGCTGCACTGGGACACCGTGAACGGCCTCGACCTCACCTACGACGGCATCGCGATCTTCGCCAAGCTGCCCACGCCCGGCTTCGTCCCGACGGTCGGCTGCAATTTCGCCTTCAACGCCGCCACGGGCGGCCTGAACCAGGACGTGTTCATCGACGATCTCTCGATCACCACCGTCACGGCGCCCGTCGCCCCGCCGGTCACCGGCGGCGTCGTGATCGAGGAGATCATGGCCGACAACGCCACCGGCCTGGAGGACGAGGACCTCGACCGCCCCGACTGGATCGATCTCTACAACGGCACCGCGTCGCCGGTGAGCCTCGCGGGCTGGCGGCTCGACTACACCGGCGCGAGCGGCGGTGCGTCGGCGAGCTACGCTCTGCCCAACCTCACGCTGCCCGCCTTCGGCCACCAGATCGTCTTTGCCTCGGGGAAAAATCGTTTCACCAACGTCCGCCCGCACGCGAACTTCACCCTGCAAAAGGACGGCGGCACGCTGCGCCTCCTGCGGCCCGATGGCTCCGTCGCGCACACGCTGGTTTACGGCCCGCAGCAGGAGGACGTGTCGTTTGGTGGGACCGGTGCCGCGCAGACGCTTGGATTTTTCGAGACGCCCACGCCCGGCGCGATGAACATCGGCCGCCAAGCCGCGGGCCGGCGGCTCGACGCGCCGGTGTTTTTCAAGCCCGGCGTGCTGCCGCTCGCGAATGTCCCGAGCGGCGTGATCACGACGGCGCTCGCGCTTGGCATCCAGCCGCCCGCGGGCGCCCCGCCCGGCGCGGAGATTCGCTACACGCTCAACACCTCCGAGCCCACCGAGGCGTCCCCGCTCTACACCGGCCCGATCGACGTCGCGACGGGCACCTGCGTGAAGGCCCGCGTGTTCGCGCCCGGCTTCCTGCCGTCGAAGGCGGGCAACCGCGCCTTCATCTGGCTCTCGGGCGCACCCGACACGAACGCCACCACGCTCGTCAATGTCGCCAGCAACTACAATTCCTCCGGGCGTCCTTTCACCAGCAACCTCCCGATCGTCGTGCTCGACAGCTTCGGGCGCAACGTCGACGGCCTCACCAATCCCGGCGGGCTGCGCCCCTACCGGTTCACCCAGATCGCGGTGTATGACGTGAAGCCCGGCCCCAACCGCGCCGACCTCGGCAACGCGCCCCATCAGGTGCTGCGCGGCGGCGCGCATGTGCGCGGCGAGAGCTCGTCGAGCCAGGCGCAGCGCCCCTACGCGCTCGAATTCTGGCATGAGGACGACGACACCGATCGCAACGAGCCGCTGCTCGGCATGCCGAGCCACAGCGATTGGGTCCTCATGAGCACCATCCTCGATCGCTCGCTCATGCGGAATTTTCTCCTGCAGCAGGCGATGCTCGAGGCCAACGGCCCCGGCTCCGGCGTGCGGTGCCGCTTCGTCGAGGTCTTCTACAACCAGGGCAACACCACGCTCGACTACGCCGACTACCGCGGCGTCTACCTGCTCATGGAAAAAGTCTCCCGCGGCAAGGAGCGCGTCGACATCGCCAAGCTCAACGACAGCATGAGCGATCCCGCGCTCATCGACGGCGGCTTTGTCTTCAAGAACGACAAGCCGCCCTACAACTACCGCATCAACGCCGCCTCCGTCGCCGCCGTGCCGGGTTCGAGCCGCGACTACGATATCTTCGACCCCGAACCGGTGGTCCCCGCGCACGCCAACGCGCTCGTCGCCTGGCTCAACCGCATGACCGCCGCGCTCGCCGCGCCGGACTTCGCCAATCCCGCCAGCCCGAACTACTACGGCCGGTGGCTCGACGAGCGCAGCTTCATCGACCGCGCGCTTTGGTATGAGCTCTGCAAGGAAGTCGACGCGTTTACCTTCAGCTACTACTTTTCCAAGGATCGCGGCGGCCCGATGAAGGCCTTTCCGCTTTGGGACGTCGATCGCAGCCTCGGCAACACGAACTATGCCTCTTCCAACGCCACGTTTGGGATGAAGTGGTGGGCCGCCGGCGCCAACTACACCTACTATACGCGCCTGCACCAGGACCCCGAGTTCAACGACCGCTACTGGAACCGCTGGACCGCGCTGCGTCGCTCGCACTTCTCGCGCGAGAAGCTCTTCGAGCGCATCGAGTCGGCCTACGCGCTCCTTGCCGATGGCAGCCGCGCCGACATCGGCAACGCGAGCACGGCGGCGACGATGGCCATCCAGGCGCCTGCGGCGCGGCACTACCGCAAGTATCCGGTCTTGGGCGCCGGCACAATCAACGCCGGCTCGGTCGGCCAGACCACGCGCACGACCTGGCGGCAGGAGGTCGACGCCATGAAGGCCTGGATCGCCGAGCGGCTCGAGTGGATGGACGGTGCGCCCGACACCATCAATGCGACCACGCTGGCCGATCGCCTCAGGCCCACGGAATTCATCGATGCCGTCACCGGCCGTGCGCAATACGGCGGCAACGTCCCGCTCGGCTACCAATTCCGCCTGCACAACCCCAACGCGGCCGGCGGCGTGACCTACTACACGATCGACGGCCCCGATCCGCGGCAGGCGGGCGGGGCGCTCGATCCGGCCGCGATCGCCGCGACCGCCAGCGGCGTTGCCGCCACGCCGATTTTGGCGGCGGGGCAGACGTGGAAATGGCTGTTGCCCGCGGCCGCCCCGGCGAACGACGCCGCTGGCCTCGCGTGGACCGCGCCAAACTATGCCGACGGCGCCTGGGCCTCCGGCGTCGCGCCGCTTGGCTACGGCGAGACCAGCGGCCTCGCGACCAACATCTCGCCCGTCGCGCCCAACTACACCGCGCCGGACGCGGAGCCGGGCCCGGCGTATTTCCGCTCGACGTTCACGGCGACGGGCGTGACGGGCCTCACGCAGGCCTTCCTCGAGATCGTCGCCGACGACGGCGCCGTGATCTACCTCAACGGCGTCGAGGCCGCGCGTTTCAATTTCCCGCTCGCGCCCACCCCCGCGACGTATGGCCAGGAGGCGCTCGGCCCGACCGATCCCGGCAGCAACTACGGGCCGATTGAGTCGCTGTTCGTCCGCGTGCCCATCGATCCCGCGCTGTTGCGGGAGGGCGCCAACACGCTCGCCGTCGAGGTGCACCAGGCCGTCTACGCCTTTCCTCCCAACGCCGCCAACGCCTATCCGCGCAACGACTACTCCGACCTGCGCTTCGATCTGCGCGTCGTGGGGCAGACCGCCTCCGCGCCCGGGCCGGCAGTCGCGCTGCCCGGTTCGGGGGCGCACACGGTGCGCACGCGCATCCGCAACGGCGCCACGTGGTCGCCGCTCACGGAGGCGACGTTTGTCCTCGATGCCGTGCCCGCCGCCGCGACCAACCTCGTCGTGAGCGAGCTGCACTATCATCCGCCCGATCCCACGGCCGCGGAGATTGCGCGCGGCTTCAACAATGGCAGCGACTTTGAGTTCATCGAGCTGATAAACATCGCGCGCACGCAGGCCGTCGATCTCACCGGCGTGAAGCTGGAGGACGCGGTGGCGTTTGATTTCAGCACCGTCGCGCCCGCGCTGCGCATCCTTCCCCCGGGCGGGCGCATCGTCGTCGCGGAAAACCCCGCCGGATTCGCCGCGCGCCTGGAGCCCGGGGCGCAGCCGGCGGTCGCGGGCGCCTTTGTCGGCAACTTCTCCAACAACGGCGAGCAGGTGATCGTGCGCGCCGCGAACGGCGCCGTGATCCAGCGGTTCACTTACCGCGATTCGGCCCCCTGGCCGGGGGAGGCCGACGGCGAGGGCTCCAGCCTCGTGCTCAACAATCCCGCGTCCAATCCCGACCCCAATCTCGCGAGCAGCTGGCACGCGAGCCCGCCCGTCGCGCCCGCGCGGGCCGGCCTCGCCCCGCCGGCGCCCGCGATCGCCGCGCAGCCCGGCGGCCAGACCGTGCTGCTTGGCAACAACGCCACGCTCAGCGTCACCGCGAGCGGCGGCGGATTCGTCTGGTATCAGTGGCTGAAGGAAGGCGCGCCGATCGAGGGCGCGACCAAGGCCAGCCTTTCGCTCGGCAACACGTCGCCCACGATCCTCGGCAGCTACACCGTGGTCGTGGCCAACGCCGGCGGCTCCGTCGTGAGCGCGCCCGCGCGCGTCGCGGTCGTCAGCGGCAGCGCGCTCGCCAATCTCTCCGTGCGGGCGACGCTCGCCGCCGGCCAGATGCTCACGCTTGGCGCCGTGGTGGGCGGCGGCGCGAAGAGCATCCTCCTGCGCGCCGCCGGCCCCGCGCTCAGCGCCTTCGGGCTGGCCGGCCTGCCGGATCCGAAGCTCGAGGTGTTCGGGGGCGGCGCGAGCCCGCTCGCGGCCAACGACGACTGGCCGGCCTCGCTCGCGGGCGCGTTCACGTCGGTCGGCGCGTTCGGTTTTCCCGCGGGCTCGAAGGATGCGGCGCTCAGCCAGCCGCTCGCCGGCGCGTTCACCGTGCGCGCCTCGGGCCTCGGCGCCGGAGTGATTCTCGTCGAGGCGTATGACGCCGGCGGCGCCTCGCCCGCGGCGAAGTTGATCAACGTCTCCGCGCGCCACCGCGTGGGCACCGGCGCCGATCTGCTGATCGCGGGCTTCAGCGTCACGGGCGCGGGCAGCAAGCAGCTCCTCATCCGCGCGGTGGGGCCGACGCTCGCCTCGTTCGGCGTGCCCGGCGTGCTCGCCGATCCGTCGCTGCGCGTGCTCGACGCGCGCGGCGCGACCGTGGGCGCCAACGACAACTGGGCCGCGGCGCTCGCGGCGACGTTTGCGCAGGTCGGCGCGTTTCCACTCGCCGCCGGCAGCCGCGACGCGGCGGTGCTGGTGACGCTGCCCGCGGGCGCCTACACCGTGCAGGTTTCCGGCGCGAACAGCGCCACCGGCGAGGCGCTGGTGGAGATCTACGAGGTCTTCTAGGCCCGCGGGACGCGCGGCGCCAGGCGGACGGTGAGCGAGTCGAAGCCGTTGGTGCGCTCGTAGGCGGCCTCGCGCTCGACGTGCGGCGCGGCCGCCAGCACGTCGATGCGCTCGACGCGGTCGATGAGCGTCTGCAACAGCGTGCGCACGATCAGGCGCGCGTGCGCCGCGCCGAGGCACAGGTGCGGGCCGAAGCCGAACGAGAGGTGCGGGTTCGGCTTCCGGTCGAGGCGGATTTCCTCCGGCGAGGAAAACACCGCGGGATCGAGGTTCGCCGCCGCCCAGCCGAGCGACACGCGGCCCTGCGCGGGCACCGCCGCGCCGTGCACCTCCGTGTCGACCGGGCACACGCGGCCGATGTGCGTGAGCGGCATGAACACGCGGAAAAATTCCTCGCCCGCGTGCACGATGCGCCGCGGATCGGCGCGCAGCCACGCGAGCGCCGCGGGATTGCGGCCGAGGTAGGCGACGATGTTGGCGATGCTGTGGATGATCGTGTCGCGTCCGCCGGCGAAGGTGAGGTTGCCGAAGCCCATCATCTCCTCGCGCGTGAGGCGGCGGCCCCGGTAGGTCGCCCGCGTGAGCGCGCTGAAGAAGTCGGCGCCGGGATGCGCCTCCGCGCGGTCGAACGCCGCGTGCAGGTAGTCCTCGAGCACCGTGCCTTTCTTGAATTCGCCGCCGGTCACCTTGAAGACATGGATGCCCCAGCCGATCCAGGTGTCGGCCTCGGACTCGGGCACGTTGAGCAGGTGGGTGAGCGCGCGCGACTGGATCGGCAGCGCAAAGTCGCCGACGATCTCGAGCGAGTCGCGCGCGAGCGCGGCGGAGAGGCTCCCCGCGATCAACGTTTCGATTTTGGCGATGAACTCCGGCAGCTTGGGCCGCGCGAAGAACGGCTCCACGATGGCGCGGTAGTCGGTGTGCTCGGGCGGGTTCGTCTCGATGGGGAGCTGGCGCATGGTGCGCACCGCCTCCTCGGAGGGGATGGGCACGCGGAACGGCGCGTCGGAGCTGTAGGTCTTCCAGTCGCGCGCGGCCTCGCGCACCTCGGCGTGCCGGAGCAGCATCGGGATGTTTTCACCCTGGAACGGGCAGCGCAGCACGCCGTCCTGCTGGCGCGCCTCACGGAAAGGATCGGGGACGGTGCTCATGGGGGCTTCGGTGGCGCGGCCTAGTCCTTGAAATACTTCTCCACGATCCACGCCGGCTGCCATTGGTCGGGCTCGCGCTTTTTGCCCGTGAGATCGATTGGCGGCGGCGGGTGGGAGCCTTCGTTGACGACGAGCGTGTCGCCGACTTTCTGCTGCCACGCCTTCATCGCGGCCGTGAGGCGCGCGACGTGGGCCGCATTCGCCGGCACGTCGTAGACCGAGCGCGTCTCGTCGGGATCGGCCTGGAGATCGAAGAGCTGGCTGAAGCCGAGCCTGGGGTAGCGAATGAGCTTCCAGCGCTCGTCGCGCACGGCGCGTTGCACCTGGAGGTAGGGGAGGAAGACGGTGTCGCGGATCTTGCCTTTCCTTCCCTCCCAGAGCGGGCGCACGCTCTCGCCGAAGAGGCCCGCCGGCGGCGCGATGCCGGTGAGGTCGCAGAGCGTCGGGAAAATATCGAGCAGGTAGGTGAACGCCTCGCTCGAGCGGCCGCGCGGGATGCCCGGGCCGCCGATGATGAACGGCACGCGCATCGACGGCTCGAAGACGTTCTGCTTGCCCAGGAGCCCGTGGCTGCCGAGCGCGAGGCCGTTGTCGGCGGCGTAGACGACGATGGTGTGGTCGGCGAAGCCGCGCGCCTTGAGCGTGGCGAGGATGCGCCCGATCTGCGCGTCGAGGTGGCGGACCATCGCGTAGTATTCCGCGAGCTGATCGCGGATCATCGCCTCGGTGCGCGGCCACGCGCCGAGGTTCTCGTCGCGGCCGCCGTTCATCGCGCCGTTGTCGAACGGGAGCTGCGGCAGGAAATTCTTCGGGAGCGGCGGGCGGTGGGCGTAGTCGGCGGGGAACCCCGGCGGTGGCTGCCGCGGATCGTGCGGCGCGGTGAAGGCGATGTAGCAGAAGAAGGGCTGCGCGCCGCCGGCGGTGTCGTGGCCGTTGAGAAATTTGATCGCGGCGTCGGCGAAGAGCTCGGTGGAGAATTTTTCGCCGGTGCGGGGCCCGACCATCTTGTCGCCGGGGCCGCGGTCGTGGAGCGGGACCTTCTCATGGTTGGCCATGCCGCCGAACATCACGCTCTCGCCGCGCTGGAAGGAGCGCAGCCACGACGGCTGGCCGTTGTGCCACTTGCCGGTGCCGAAGGTCGTGTAGCCGTGCGCGCCGAAGTGCTCGCCCATGAGCCTCTCGCCCGCGAGGGTCTGCGTGTTGATGGCGAACCACGTCTTGCCGCTGTGCAGCATGGCGCGGCTGGGGATGCAGACGGCGCCGCTGTTGCCGCCCATGACGTAGTTGCGCCGGAAGCTCACGCCCGCGCGCACGAGCCCGTCGATGTTGGGCGTGGCGATGTGCGGGTTGCCGTGCGCGGCGATGGTGTCCGCCCGCTGATCGTCGGCGAAGAGGAAGAGGATGTTGGGGCGCGCGGCCGGCGCGGCGCGCAGTGCGCAGAGGCAGGAAAGGGATGAAAGAAAGGCGAGTAAGGCGGCGAAGCGGAGCGGGGCAGGGTGCATGCGAGCCTCGACGAAGCGCGACGCGCGCACGGGCGCAACCCGGAATCCCGCGCACCCTCCCCGCCACGGGAGAAATTCAACGCCGCTCGCCGCTGGTGGCAAAGGCGCGTCGCGAGTTGGTCGAGCGCCGGCGGCATCGCCGGATCGCGCTGGGCGGGCGAATCGGCGGCGGGCGCAGCCGCGGGCAAAAGCGATGGGCTGGCGAACCGCGTCGAGCAGGAAGCGATGAGGAAGGGAAATTTCTTGGTGCGTGAAGGGCGGAAGCCGGCGCGCGCGGTTTGCCGGCGGCATCCGGCCAGTCCCCGCCCTGGGTGAGCTTCGCTTTCAGGTGCGAAGGCTGGCGCGCCTGCGACGACCTCGCGGGCGAATGTGCGGCGTAACCCGCGCTCACCTCGGGCTCGCGCGCGGCGGCGACGGGCGACCAACTCGGCGAAAGGAAAAAGCATGCCGTCGCTCCTTCGCTCGAAGGAGCGAGGCATGGGGCCTACTTTGCCCGCGATGATGTTGCAGGCATCAGCAGGTGCTTGAGCAAAAACTCGCGTTCGTCCCGCGGCTCGCCGGCGGGCGGGTGCAGGTCGTAGCCCGGCAGCTCCGCGACCACGACCACGCCGACTTCGCGGCAGCGGTCGTAGATCGCGCGGGCGTGCATCGGGTGGTGCAGCAGCTCGCCCCGGTCCGTGATCGGGCCGGAGCCGCGCGTCGTGATCAGGAAGACCGGCGGATCGTCGCGCGTGATGAGGCCGAGCATGTCGCAGTCGGCGCGGATTTTTGCGCCGGCGGGGCTGCGCAGCTCGGCTTCGTTGGCGAAGCCGTAGAAGCGCGCGGCGTCGGTGCCTTCGCCGAACTTGTCGGTGGCCTCCTGCCCGAGCAGCGCGGGCCAGCGCGTGATGTCGTAGGAGAACTGCGTGGCGTTGGCGCCGGCGCACACGAGGCGCGTCGACTCGCGCAGCACGGGATCGGGGCTCGCGGGGTCGGCCATGTCGTCGTGGAACGCGAGCCAGAGCGAGGTGCCCGCGCCCGCGGAGCCGCCGAAGGCGGCGAGGCGCGCCTTGTCGAGGTTCCATTCCGCGGCCTTGCTGCGGATGAACTGGATCGCGCGAGCGCAGTCGCGCAGCACGTCCTGGATCGGCGCCATCGTGCGGTAGCGGTAGTTGATCGCGGCGAAGGAGACGCCGGCGTCGAGGTAGGGCTGGATCCTTGCGGCGCCGCCGACGCGCGACTTGTCGCCGGCGGTGAAGCCGCCGCCGTGGATGAAGACGACGACGGGCGCGGGCGTGGGCGACTTCGCCTGCCAGAAATCGAGCCGGTTGCGCTCGTGCGGCCCGTAGGCGACATCGGCGAACGTGGGCGGAAGGGCCGCGGTGTCGGCGCCGGGCGCGGCCTTGCCCTTCCTGGCGGCCTGGCCCGCGCGCATCTGGCGCAAGTAGGCGCGCGCCTCCTCGATCGTGAGCACGCCGTCCTTGTTGGCGTCGGCTTCGGGATACTGCCGGAGATAGCGCTGCAACTGCTCCGGCGAGAAAGCCGGCGCATCGGCGGCGCGCTGCGGCGACGGCGCGGACAGCGCGCCGGCCGCCAGCGAGGCCAGGACGACGGCTCGTCTCATGGGCGCGGGCGCGGACTACTTGAGCTCCTTGATGCGGATGTTCCGATACCACACGGGCGCCTGCGCCTTGCCGTGGAGGCCTTGCAGGCCGATGGGGCCGTTGCGGCTGAAATCCTTCAGCGCCTTCGCGAACTTGTTCGGCGTGCCGTCCGGGTTTTTCCTCGGCTCCTTCCAGTTGTTGAGGTCGACGTTCCAGACCTCCTCGCCGTTGAAGATGAGCGAGACATGGCTGTCGTGGCACGTGATCGTGAAGCGGTTCCACTCGCCCACGGGCTTCGCCATCGCCTTGGACGGCGGCTGCGCGTTGTAGATCGCGCCGACCATGCCGTAGTGCGCGCCGTCGCCGCTCTCGTGCACCTGGACCTCGAGCGCGGCGAGGACGTTCTTGATGTCGCCGGAGCGCAGGAACACGCCGCTGTTGGACTCCTTCGCGACCTTGAACTCGAGGTCGAGGACGAAGTTGCCGTAGGATTTTTTCGTCCAGATCGTCTCGTGGTTTTTCGCGACGAGCACGCCGCGCTCAAACGCCCACTCGCCGGGCTTGGTCACCGCGTCGGAAAAATCCTCGGCGAACAGCTTCTGCCAGCCCGTGGTGTCGGGATGCGGCTTGGGCGTCGCGCCGAGCGGGGCGGCGACAAGAAGCAGCGCGGCGGCTGCAAGTGCGAGGCGGGGGAGCCGGGTGAGGATCGGGTTCATGGGTGGGAATGGGCGGGAAAAGCGCCGACCGGTGTGCAGCGTGCGCGGCAAAAGGGCGAGCGCGATCATGCGCCCGCCGGGAAAACCCGGGCCCTGCCCGGCCGCGCCAACCCCCGCCTCAGTCGTTGTCGCCGTCGATCATCCGCCCGAGGCCGCCGAGCAGCGAGCCCTCCTCGCGGCCGCCGCCGCCGGCCTGCGGCGCCGCGGCGTAGATGCGGCCCGCGAGGCGCGAGAACGGCAGCGATTGCAGCCACACGCGGCCCGGCCCGCGGAGCGTCGCGAAGAACAGCCCCTCGCCGCCGAAGAGCGCGCTTTTGATCCCGCCGACGAACTGGATGTCGTAGTCCACCGTCGGCTGAAACGCGACGATGCAGCCCGTGTCCACGCGCAGCAGCTCGCCCGGCGCGAGCGTGCGCTCGTGGAGCGTGCCGCCCGCGTGGATGAAGCACCAGCCGTCGCCCGTGAGCCGCTCCATGATGAAGCCCTCGCCGCCGAAGAGGCCCGTCCCGATCTTTTTCTGGAACGCGACGCCGATGCTCACGCCCTTGGCGGCGCAGAGGAACGAGTCTTTCTGCGCGATCAGCTCGCCGCCTAGATCGCGCAGGTGCACGGGGACGATTTTTCCAGGGTAGGGCGCGCCGAACGCGATGCGCTTCCTCCCCATCCCCTGGTTTTGAAACACCGTCATGAAGAGCGACTCGCCCGTGAGCAGGCGCCTGCCCGCGCCGAGCAGCGAGCCGAGGAAGCCACGGTTCTGCGCCGAGCCGTCGCCAAAGATGGTCTCCATCACGATGCCGTCGTCCATGAACATCATGCCGCCCGCCTCGGCCACGACGGCCTCCTGCGGGTCGAGCTCGATCTCGACGAACTGCATGTCGTCGCCGTGGATCGTGTAGTCGATGGGGTGCATCGCGCCGGGCAGCGGGGGAGGGGGATTCATGGCGGCGCCGTGGGAGCTGGGGGCGTCAGGCCGCGAGGGGCATCCGCTCGGCGCGGCGGGCCGCGGTCCGCACGGGCAGGGGGCGCGGCGGGCGCGCGTAGTCGCCCGTGGCGGTGAGGAGCAGTAGGGTGGCGACGCACGCGGCGAGGGCTTCAAAGGCCAGCGCGCCCGAGGCGACGCCGGCGATGGCCGCGACAACGCCGACGAGGGCGGCGCGAGAGAGGAGGAGTTCGAGCTTCATGTCCTTGGTTTGTGACGAGGCCAAGAACACGGCGCGGCCGGGAAAGTTGCAGGCGCTGCTGACCGCGAAAAACAGGGCGGGTCTGTGCCCCGCCCTTTCACGCGTGAGGCGCCCGCATCGAGCGCGGGGCACAGACCCGCCCTACCGGAGCAGGGCCGCGCGCACGAGGCGATCGTCGCCGTCGTTTTCCGCGGGCTTCAGGCCGAGCGCGGCGCAGAGCAGGTTGTAGACGTGGATGTTTTCCGTCTCCGGCAATTCCACGCCGCGGCGAAAAGCGGGGCCGTGGGCGATCAGGATGCCGTGCATCTTCTCCCGCCGCGGATCGTAGCCGTGATCGCCCTGCAGGTAGCCTTGCGCGGCGTAGCGGGTGCGGAGCCGGTCGTAGGCCGCGCGCGTGCCCACGTGCCAACCCTCGTCGGGCAGCACCCAGACGGGCGCGATGCGCGGGTTGCCGCGGAACTGGAAATGCGCCGGCAGCTCCGCGGCGAGATACGCCTTCACGTGCGCCACGCCGTCGAACTTGCGCGCGAGCGCGGCGGGGTCGCCGCGTTGCGGCCGGAGCGAGAGCACGCTGCCCTCGTCCTCCACGATCACGTCGGCGCGGTCGATCAGGTCGTCGACGAGCACGACGCGCTCCAGGGCGGTCGCGGTCATCCCGTGATCGGAGACGACGACGAGATTGGGCTCGATCGCCATCGCGCGCAGGCGCGCCCGCAGCGCGGCGATGCGGTCGTCGCAGAGCTTGACGGCGGCGATGAGCTCGGGCGAATCGGGGCCGAAGCGGTGGCCCTGGCCGTTCACTTCCTCCAAGTAGAACGCGATCACCGCGGGGCGCTCCGCCGGCGGCAGCGCAAGCCAGCCGGCCAGCTCATCGAGGCGCTGCGCGAACGGAATGCTGTAGTCGTAGCGCTTCCAGAAGGTGGGCCGCACGCCGCCGATCTCCGCCTCGGAGCCGACCCAAAACGAGGCCGCGGCCTTTTTTCCCTGCTTGATCGCGGTGACCCAGAGCGGCTCGCCGCCCCACCAGCGCGCGTCCGCGGCGGAGGCGGGGTTGTTGTAGCGGAAGAACATCCCGTGCGCGGGGTCGAAGAAGATGTTGTTCACGATGCCGTGCCGCGCGGGCCGCAGGCCGGTGACGAGGGTGTAGTGGTTGGGAAAGGTGTTGCTGGGGAAGGCGGGCACGAGCGCGCGCACCGCCGCGCCGTCGCGCCGCAGCGCGCGCAGCGTGGGCGCGGCCTCGGGATGGAGGTCCGCGTAGTCCCAGCGAAAGCCATCGAGCGAAATCAGGATGAGCGGCGCGGGCTCCGCGGCGCGAACGAGCGCGAGTCCGAGCGCGAAAAGGAGCGGCAGCCAGCGGTTCATCGCAGCGTCACGAGCGTCGCGCCCCACGAGCCCGTGTGCTCGTCGCCCAGGCGAAACGACGCCACGCGCGGATCGCGCCGCAGCAGCGCGTGCACGGTGACGCGGAGCGTGCCGGTGCCCTTGCCATGCACGATGCGCACCCCGCGCAGGCCGCGCGCGGCGCACGCCTCAAGATACGCCGGGATCAATGCGCCGAGATCGGCGGGGCGGAACGTGTGCAGGTCCAGCTCGCCCGTGATCGGCAGCGCCACGGGTTCACCCGCGGCCTCGGAGGCGCGGCTCACGGGGTTTTCGCGGCATCGGTGCCCGGCGGCGGGTTCTTCACCGGCTCCGCGGCGGGCGCGGGGGCGGGCCCATCGTTGTAGACCTCCGCGATCGGCCCCGTGGGCGCGGCGGGCGCCGCGGGAGGAACCGGAGCGGCGATTTTGTTTTCAGGCCCGGCCTCGGCGGGCGAAGGCGAAGCCGCCGGGGTCTCGTGCGAATAGTCCCCGTAGTGCTGCTCGTGGTGCGGGTCGTGATGGGAATCGGCGGGCGCGACGGGGCCGGCGGACGTGTCGGGCACGGGCGAGGTGGCGGAGGAATTCTCCGCGAGCTTGAGCTGGTTCTGCTTCCGCTCGTCCTCTTCCAACGCGCGCTTGAACTCCTCCTCCACGCCGGCCGCCGCCTTCTTGAACTCGCGGAGCGACTTGCCCAGGCCGCGCGCAAACTCCGGCAGCTTCTGTCCGCCGAACAGCACGAGGATGAGCACAAAAATCAGCATCATCTCCGGGGCGCCGAGCCCGTCGATGAAGGCCAGTGGTGTGCAAATCGAGACCATCACGCGAGCCTGACGGACCCGCAGGCGAAATGTCAGCGCGAATCTGGCGCCTCAGCCCACCCGCACGCGCACGGAGAAGCGCTGCGTCTCGCCCGGCGGCACAAGATGCAGGCCCACCTTGTGCTCGGGGGCGTTGGGCGGGCCCATCCACGGCTCGACGCAATAGAACGGCGAGTCGTCGGCGAGCGTCCACGTGACGATGGTGGCGTTGGCGTGGGGCACGGGCTCGGTGCCGATCATCAGGTGCACGTCGCCGGCGCGGCCTTTCTCGCCGAAGACGACCTCGTTGCCCTGGAGCAGCGTGTGCAGGGTGTCGATCAGCGCGGGGTTGGCGAGGCTCTCCTCGGGCTTCAGCGTCGCGCCGCCGATCAGGTTGCCCTGCGTGTCCTGGCGCAGGCGCTTGGCCGCCGGGATGCGGATCATGTAGTCGGCGCGGGTCGTGCCCTCGCTCCACGGGAGCGTGAAGTAGAAATGGTGGCCGGCCGACCACGGCAGCGGCTCGCGGCCGAGGTTGGTGAGCGCGAACTCGCACGCGAGGCCGAGCGGCTCGAAGCGATACGTGACCGCGAACTCGTAGTCATACGGGTAGCAGGCCCGCGCCTCCTCGCCCGGGACGAAGTGCGCGGTGAAGCCCCGGCTGTCGATCTGCACGATTCGAAAATCGCCCTGCCGCGCGAGGCCGTGCATCGGCATGGCGCGGCGCACGCCGTCCGCCGCGCGCCAGAAGTGGATGTCGCCGCGGTCAAACACGCGCGCGTTGAAGGGAAACAGAATCGGGTTGCCGCCGCGGACCTTGGCGAACTCGGCGAAGTTGGCGTCCTCCGGCCAGTAGATCACGTCGCGCACGGAGCCGTCACCGAGGGTCAGGTTCCAGTTCATCAGGCGCGCGCCCTTCTCGGGCAGGGCGAGGAACGTGGAGTTGCCCACGCGCCAGCGCGTGAGGGTGTGGCCCTGATACGGGACTTTTTCCATCGATGAGTGAAGGGAGGCGGGGCGGGGGCGCCGGGCGCTTGGGGATGGTTGTGTGGAAAGGCCGCGGGTTTTTCAAGCGGCGCGATGCTTGCGCTGCACAAGGCTGGCGCTATCAGTCGCGGCGTCGATGCAACGCCGCTTGTTTCCCCTCCTGGGCCTCTGGCTCGCGACCGCCCTCGGCGCCGCCGCGGCGGTCGCGCCTGCGCCGGAGGCGGAGCCGGCCGGCAAGACCAAGGTCGTCGTCATCCCCGTGCAGGAGCAGGTGGACTCGCCGCTGCTCTTCATCGTCCGCCGCGGCCTGAAGGAGGCCATCGCCCAGAAGGCCGACGTCGTCGTGCTCGACATGAAGACGCCCGGCGGCGCGGGCGACGTGACCTTCGAGATCATGGAGGCGCTCGGGAAATTCCCGGGCAAGACGATCACCTACGTGAACACCGAGGCGATGTCCGCCGGGGCCTTTATCGCGGCGGCGACGGAAGAGATTTGGTTTGCGCCCGAGGGCGTGATGGGCGCCGCGGCGCCAGTCAACGCCGACGGCAAGGACATCGACTCGACGATGAAGCAGAAGTTGGTGAGCTACGTGAAGGCCCGCATGCGCGCGATCTCCGAGGGCAAGGGCTACCGGGGAGAGGTCATTTCCGCGATGATCGACTCGGCCAAGGAGCTGAAAATCGGCGACAAGGTGATCAAGGAGAAGGGCGAGTTGCTCTCGCTCACCGCCACGGAGGCGATGAAAAGCTACGGCGAGCCGCCCGCGAGACTGCTGGCCGCCGGCGTGGCCAAGTCCATCGACGATTTGCTCGCGGACAAATTCGGCGCCGGAAAATACCGGGCGGAGCGCCTTGAGATCACGTGGTCCGAGCGGCTCGCGGTCTTCATCAAGGCGATCTCGCCGCTGCTGATGGGCCTCGGGATGCTGGCGCTCTACATCGAGTTCAAGACGCCGGGCTTCGGCGCCCCGGGCGCGGTCGGCATCGCGTGCCTTGCGGTTGTGTTCCTCGGCAGCTATGTCGCGGGCCTCTCCGGTCACGAACCGATGCTGTTCTTTGGGCTCGGGGTGGTGATGGTGGCGGTGGAGATTTTCTTTTTCCCCGGCATCGTGATCCTGGCGTTGGGCGGATTGGTGCTGATGCTCGGCTCGCTCGTGTGGTCGATGGCGGACCTCTGGCCCAACGAGCCGCTGGCGGTGGCGTGGTCGGCGGACGCGTTCGTGGCGCCGCTGGGCAACGTCGCGCTCGGCATGGTCATCGCGGCCGGGCTGGCGGTGGCGTTGGCGCGCTTTTTGCCGCAGGGCTGGATGTGGGATCGGCTGGCGGTGCGATCCACGGTGGGCGGTTCCGCCCAGGTCGCGGGAGGCGCGGCGGAGCTCGATGTCGCCGCCTTGGTGGGCCGGGAGGGCGTGACGGTCACCGACCTGCGCCCCAGCGGCCAGATCGAGATCGACGGGCGGCGCCATGAGGCGCGCAGCGAACTCGGCCCGATTGGGCGCGGCCGCGCGGTCAAGGTGCGCGCGGCGTCGGACTTCGGCCTCGTCGTGGAGGAGAAACGATGACCGCGATTGTGGTGCTGTTCGTGGCGGGGGCGCTGCTGCTGGCGGCGGAGATTTTCCTTCCGGGCGCGATCGCGGGCATCGTTGGCGGCGTGGCGCTGGCCGCGGGCGCGGTGCTGGCCTTCACCGACTACGGCGTGGGGATCGGCGTGCTGGCGACCGTCGGCGCGCTGGTGCTCCTCGGCCTCATGCTTTACGCGGAGCTGGTCTGGCTGCCGCGCACGCGCGTGGGCCGGGCGCTCGTGGTCGAGGCCACGGTGGCCGGTCAGTCGCAACCCGCGGTGGCCGACGCGGCGATTGTGGGCTCGGCCGCCACGGCGTTGACCGTGCTCGCGCCGTCGGGCTTCGTGGAGGTGGCCGGCCGCCGCTACGAGGCGTTTTGCCGCAGCGGCCTGGCCAACCGCGGTGCGGCGCTCACCGTCGTCGGCCTCGACAACTTTCGTCTCATCGTTTCCGAAACCAAAGCTCCATGAACATCTCCCCCCTCATCTGGATTGTCCCGGTCGCCGTCGTCGGGCTGATCATTTTCATCGTCATCGTCTCGTTCTTCGGGACGTGGCTCAAGGCCCGGCTCAACGGCGCGCCCGTGGGCATCATGAATCTCCTCGGCATGCGCCTCGGCGGCGTGCCCTACGGCCTGGTCGTCGACGCGCGCATCACCGCGGTGAAGGCGGGCATCCCGCTCGAGACTGACAAGATCGCGGCGCACTACCTCGCGGGCGGCAACGTCGTCCCGACCGTGCAGGCGCTCGTCGCCGCGCAGAAGGCCGGCATCTCGCTCAACTGGGACCGCGCCTGCGCGATCGACCTCGCGACCAAGGGCTCGAACAAGAGCGTCGTCGAGGCCGTGCGCACCTCCGTCGATCCCAAGGTGATCGATTGCCCCAACCCCGAGAGCGGCCGCACGACCATCGATGGCGTCGCCAAGGACGGCATCCAGGTGAAGGTGAAGGCCCGCGTGACCGTGCGCTCGCACCTCGAACGCTTCGTGGGCGGCGCCAAGGAGGACACCATCATCGCGCGCGTGGGCGAGGGCATCGTCACCACCATCGGCGCCGCCGAGAGCTACAAGCAGGTGCTCGAGAATCCCGACAGCATCTCCAAGACCGTGCTCGCGCGCGGCCTCGACGTCGGCTCCGCCTTCGAAATCCTCTCGATCGACATCGCCGATGTGGACGTGGGCGAGAACGTGGGCGCCAAGCTCCAGGAGGCGCAGGCCGAGGCGAACAAGAACATGGCGCAGGCGCAGGCCGAAATCCGCCGCGCCGCGGCCGTCGCGGTCGAGCAGGAGATGAAGGCGCGCGTGCAGGAGATGCAGGCGGAGGTCGTGCGGGCGCAGGCCGAGGTGCCGCGGGCGCAGGCCGAGGCGTTTCGCACCGGCCGGCTCGGCGTGATGGACTTCTACAAGATGGAGAACGTGCAGGCCGACACCGCGATGCGCGCCTCCATCGCGCATCCCGAGGGCAAGAAGTAACGCCGCCGCGCCGTCCTCGTGATCGAGTCGATTATCAACTGGATTCTGGGCCACCTCGGGCCGGTCATCTTCGCGGTGATCGTGATCACGCAGGTGCTCCGCGCGGCCGGGCGCGCGAAGCGGAACCGCGCGGAGCAGCCGCAGCAGGATCCCGCCGCCGCCACCCGCGACGAGCAGGCGGCGCGCGAGGCGATCCGCCGGCGCATCGCCGAGCGCCGGGCGGCCGGGGGCGGCCCGCCGGCCGAGCCCCCGCCGCTCGCGGAGGCGCGGCCTGCGCCGTCGCCGCAGACGACCCAGCTGCCGGATGTCTTCAACGGGCCGCTCGGCCGGATGCTGCAGGAATTGCAGAAGCGCGCCGCGCCCCCCGCGCCCGAGCCGGCCGCTCCCCCGCCATTGCCCGCGGCGCACTCCAGCGCCGAGCTGGAGCGCCAGGCGCAGCTGGCCGAGCGGCTGCGCGAGCTGGAGGAGGCCCGCGCCGCGACGCAGCGCCGGGCCGCGCATCTGAAGGAAGAGCAGGCCGCCGCGGCCCAGGCTGAGCCCGCCCTGCGCGGCGCCGCCCGCGAGCACCTGCTCCAGGATTTGGCGGGGCCGCAGAGCCTGCGGCGCGCGCTCGTGCTGCGCGAGGTGCTGGGCGCGCCCGTGGCGCTGCGGTGATCGCGTGAACGCGGCGCGCGCCCTCGGCGCGGATGGCGCTCACGAGCCCAAGGCACGGGGCGGGGACGCCGCGTCTCCGGTGGCAGCGGCCCTCAGCGCGGGGGCGCGGGCAACTGGCCGCGTTTCTCGCCGGGCCCGAGGCCCATCGGATAGCGCGAGCCGTTGACCTCAATCATGAGATTCTCGGGCAGATTGGCCTCGATGTAGATCGCGCTCGGGCGCGGGACGAACTTGGTCTCGCCCGGCACGACCGGGCCGCTGAACAGCACGGTGCCCTCGGTGTCGTCGGCGTTCTTCACTTTCACCGAGACGTTCACCGGCCGCAGGGCCACAAGGCCGATCATCGGCGTGCGCGCGGCGTTCGCGGCGGCGGGGCGGTTTTCCGCGGGGCCGGGGTGGCCGCCGGAGAACAGCGCCTTCAGGATGAGCAGCACCAGGAGCGCGACGACCGCGATGCCGCCGATTTTGACGTATTTGAACACCACCGCCGGGTCCGGCCCACGGGGCAGGGAGGCGCCGGGGCGATTGCGCGGGGCGCGGGGCGCGGGGCCGGGTTCGGCCGCGGCGTCGCCCACGGCGGCCGACGGTCCGTCGCCTGCTTCCGCGGGGGCGCCGGCGAGTTCCATGCGGCCATAGATTTCGCGGTTGGGCGTGCGGGGCTTCGCCTCGCCGCCGTGGCCGAGCGCGGCGAAGTCGGCGAGCAGGCGATCGGCGGGCAGCTTGAGGTAGGTCGCGTAGGTGCGGAGGAAACCGCGGGTGTAGATGTCGGTCAGGCCGATGTCGAACTGGTTGCCCTCGAATTTCTGAAGGTAGTCGCCGCGGATTTTGGTGGCCTCGGCGGCCTCGCGCAGGGAGATACCCTTTTTCTTGCGCGCTTCCTCGAGCCGTTCGCCGATGGTCTGCATGGTCAGGGAGTGTGGGAGTGCCGAGACTAGGAACGCAGAAAAGGCGACGGGGCGAGTTTCTTCTGCGGGAGGTTATGCACAGGATTCTGGTGTTTTGCATCTCAACGGAGTTCTTGCCGCTTGCCCCGCATCCACCGCTCGCTAGCAACTTCCCCGTGCGCCTTCACCCCTCCGCGTTCGCGCTGCTCCTCGCCGCGCTTCCCCTCCACGCCGCCGACGCCTATGTGCTCGGCCCTGACTCGCAGCCGCAGGCCGGCGTGCCCAAGGGCACCGTCCGCACCGGCACGTTCACGACGAGCAAGGTGTTTCCCGGCACCACGCGCGAGTTTCAGGTCTACGTGCCCGCGCAATACGATGCGGCCAAGCCCGCGTGCCTCATGGTGTTCTTCGACGGCAGCGGCATGATGGGCGCGACCGGCGCGTATCGCGTGCCCGTCGTCTTCGACAACCTGATCGCGAAAAAGGACATGCCCGTGACGATCGCCGTCGGCATCAATCCCGGCGTCGTGAAGGCCTCCACCGCGCCCGGCGCCAAGGACCGCAGCCAGCGCAGCTACGAATACGACTCGCTCGGCGATGCCAACGCCCGCTTCGTCCTCGACGAGCTGCTGCCCGAGGCGCTCAAGGGCCTCAACGTGACCGCCGATCCCGCGGGGCGCGCGGTGTGCGGCAACAGCTCCGGCGGCATCGCGGCCTTCACGGTCGCGTGGGAGCGCCCCGATCAGTTCCGCAAGGTCGTCTCGCACATCGGCAGCTTCACCAACATCCAGGGTGGCCACCGCTACGCCGGGATCGTGCGGGCGTCGAAGTCCGCGCCGAAGCCGCTGCGCGTCTTCCTGCAGGACGGCAGCAGCGACCTCGACAACCTCCACGGCAACTGGCCGCTCGCGAACCATGACATGGCGGCGTCGCTGAAATTCGCCGGCTACGACTACAAGTTCGAGTTCGGCACCGAGGGCCACAACGGCAAGCACGGCGGCGCGATCTTCCCGGACACGCTGCGCTGGCTCTGGCGCGACTGGCCGAAGAACTAAATCGGACCAAGGCCGTTGCGCCGCGGGGTTCACAGAGAACACAGAGGAGAAATGAGCAGGCAGACTATTCTCAGCGGTCATCCACGGCGTGAGATTTTGGCCCGAGAAGATTTCCTGTCCTTCGTTTCTCTCCGTGCTCTCTGTGCCCTTCGTGGTGAATCATTTCCACTGAAAGCAGGCTAACTCGCTCAAATACTTCCCCATGCTCCGTTTTCCTTTTTCCTTTCTCCTCCTTGGCCTCGTCTCGGTCGTCGCCGCCGAGGCCTTCAAGGCCACGCCCGATCACTCGCCGCGGCCCGGCGTGCCGACCGGCCGCCTGATCCCGATGCCGGCGTGGACCGACTCGAAGGTCTTCCCCGGCACCGTGCGCGACTGGTGGGTCTACGTGCCCGCCGCCTACAAGCCCGACGGCACCGCGGCGCTCATGGTCTTCCAGGACGGCCGCGGCACCACCACGCCCACCGGCAACTGGCGCGTGCCGATCGTCTTCGAGAACTTGATCGCGCGCGGCGAGATGCCCGTGACGGTCGCCGTGATGATCAACCCCGGCAACGATCCCACGAAGCCGAAGAACGCCAAGGGCACCGCCACCAACCGCGGCTTCGAATACGACTCGCTCGGCGATCGCTACGCGCGCTTTCTCATCGAGGAGATTTTGCCGGTGGTGGAGAAACAATTCCCCGTCTCGAAGGATCCCGCGATGCGCGCGATCTCCGGCTCGAGCAGCGGCGGCATCGCGGCGTTCACCGTCGCGTGGGAGCGGCCCGATCAGTTCGGCAAGGTCCACTCCTCCGTCGGCAGCTTCGTCAATCTCCGCGGCGGCGACGCCTACCCGGCGCTGATCCGCAAGACCGAGCGCAAGCCCATCCGCGTCTACCTCGCCGACGTGAGCGGCGACCTCGACAACAATTTCGGCAACTGGCCGATCGCCAACAAGCAGATGCACGCCGCGCTGCGCTACATGGGCTACGACGTGCATTTCGAGTTCGCCGAGGGCTACAGCCACGGCTCGGTGCACGGCGGCTCGGTGTTTCCCGACGCGCTCCGCTGGCTCTGGCGCAAGGAGACGCCCAAGCCCGAGATTGTCACCAAGGGCGATCTCGGCGGCGACATGACGCTGCACCGCCTGCTCATCGAGGGGGAGGGCTGGCAGCCCGTGGTCGAGAACATCGGCTTCGGCGACGCGCTCGCGACCGACGACGCGGGCAATTTTTATTTCTGCGACATGCGCGGCACCGCGCCCGGCATCTACACGATCGCGCTCGATGGCACGAAGACGAAGCTCAGCGACGAAGTCGTGAGCGGCCTGAAGTTCGGCCCCGACGGCCGCGCCTACGCGTGCCAAGGCGCGAAGAAGCGCCTCGTCGCCATCGACCTCAAGACCGGCGCGCTCGAGGTGCTCGCCACCGACGTGCAGCCCAACGACCTCGCCGTCACACGCACGGGCCACCTCTACTTCACGCACACGGCGAAGAAGGAGGTCGCGCATGTGAACCTCGCGACGAAGCAGCTCAGCGTCGCGGCCGGCGGCATCGCCAATCCCAACGGCATCACGCTCTCGCCCGACCAAGGCACGCTCGCCGTGAGCGAGCACCGCGGCGGCGCGGTGTGGACGTTTCGCGTGAACGCCGACGGCTCGCTCGACGCCGGCGCGCCCACGATGGCGATGCGCCGCCCGATCGATCCGAAGGGCGAGTTCAAGATGCAGCAGCCGCCCCCGTATCTCGCCGCCGCCAGCGGCGATGGCATGACGAGCGATGAGCAGGGGCGCTATTACGTGACGACGGCGCTCGGCATCCAGGTCTTCGACCCGACCGGCCGCCTGTGCGGCGTGCTGGCCAAATCCGGCCGCGACCGCAGCGAGGTGAGCTGCGTGCTCTCGGGTCCGGGCCGGAGTTACCTCTACGTCGGCGCCGGCAACGCGATCTTCCGCCGCAAAGTGCAGGCGACGGGCGTGGCGTTGAAATGAAGCCGGCCCTGCCGTGGGGCGGGTCTGTGACCCGCCCTCAAATGCTCAACGCGTGAAAGGGCGGGCCATAGACCCGCCCTGCTCATCGGTGGCGACGGCATGGATTTTTTTGATTTGTCCCGCCCCCACGCCCCCGCTGCGCTCTCGCCGCTCCCCATGAAACGCCTCCTTGCCCTCCTTCTCGTTTTTCTCGCCGCGACCTTCGCGCTCGCCGCCGCCGACAAAAAAATCGTGCTCATCGCGGGCAAGCCCAGCCACCCGCCGGGGATGCACGAGTTTCGCGCCGGCTCCCTGCTCCTGCAGCAGTGCATGGCGGGCGTGCGCGGGGTGAAGCTCGAGGTCCACGACAACGGCTGGCCCGCGAGCGACGCCGCCTTTGACGGCGCCGCGGCGGTGATCATCTACGCCGACGGCGGCGCGAGGCACCCGGCGGTGCAGGACAACCACAAGTCGGTGCTCGACGCGCTCGCGCAGAAGGGCGTGGGCCTGGGCTTCATGCACTACGGCGTCGAGGTGCTGAAGGACAATGGCGGCCCTGAGTTCCTGCGTTGGATCGGCGGCTACTATGAGAACGCCTATTCCGTGAACCCGATGTGGTCGCCGGATTTTCAGAAATTCCCCGCGCATCCCGTGGCGCGCGGCGTCAAGCCGTTCAGCAACCGCGACGAGTGGTATTTCAATATGCGCTGGACGGAGGGCCAGAAGGGCGTCACGCCGATCCTCACCGCCACGCCGTCCGACGCCGTCCGCGACGGACCGTATGTCTCGCCCAAGGGACCCTATCCCCACATCCAGGCGGCCAAGGGCCGCGTCGAGACGATGATGTGGGTCTACGAGCGCGCCGACGGTGGGCGCGGCTTCGGGTTCACCGGCGGCCACACCCATGCGAACTGGGGTGACGACAACCAGCGCAAGGTCGTCCTCAACGCCATGCTCTGGATCGCCAAGGTGGACGTGCCCCGGAATGGCGTCGAATCCCAGGTCACGCCCGCGCAGCTCGCGGCCAACCTGGATCCGAAGCCCGTGCCCGGGGCGAAGAAAAAATAACGCCGGCGCCGCCTCGTCCTCCTTCGCGGCTCCGCCTCGCCGGACCGCGCCATCCCCTGCTTTTCTGATGAAAACCCTCGGCATCGACATCGGCGGCTCCGCCATCAAGGGCGCGCCGGTAGACACCAAGACCGGCCGGCTCCTCGCCGAGCGCCACCGCATCGAGATCGATCGGCAGATGGCGCCCGCGGCCTGCGCCCGCGTGGTGGCGGAGATCGCGGCGCATTTCAAATGGCGCGGCCCCATCGGCGTGGGTTTTCCGGGCGTGACCGAAGGCCCGCGCATCTGGACCTCCGCCAACCTGCACCCGAAGTTCGTGGGCTGCGACGCCGCCAAGCTGTTCGGCAAGGCCACGGGATGCCAGGTCGCGCTGACCAACGACGCCGCGGCGGCGGGCCTGGCCGAGATGCGCTTCGGCGCCGGCCGCGGCTTCATGGGCAAGGCCCTGCTCCTCACGCTGGGCACGGGCGTCGGCACCGCCCTGGCCTATCAGGGGGTGGTGGTCCCGATGGAGCTGGGGCACTTTCCATGGAAGCACGGCAAGGATGCGGAGAAGCACGTCGCCGCGTCGGTGCGCGAGGCCAAGGAGCTCTCCTGGCACGAATGGGGTGGGCGCCTGAAGGACTATGTGGCGGAGCTCGAGCGCCTGCTCTGGCCGGAGCTGATCATCGTGGGTGGTGGCGTCAGCTCGAAGCACCGGAAGTTTTTCAAGTTCATCAAGCCCCGCGCGCGCCTGGTGCCCGCGGAATTCCTCAACCAAGCCGGCATCGCCGGCGCCGCGCTCTGGGCGGCGGAGAAAAAATAACCGCGTCCCACGCCTCGTCCCCATGTTGCACCTCGAGCCGAAATTTCGGCCCTCCCTCGACTCCGAGTTTCTTCCCGCCTCCCTCTGGCACCGCGCCTACGCCGCGATTGTCGCGGAGGATCCGGGCGCGCGACCCCTGGTGATTGCGCTCGTGCGCGGCGACGGCGCGGTCTTCCGCCACGAGACGCGGGTGCTCGCCTCCGATCACCCGGCGGCGGAGCTCACCCTGCGCTACGCGGAGCGGCTGCTGAAATTCCTCCTCTGGATGAAGGGCGGCCCGGAGGTGCTGATCGCCGGCGCCCCGGAAATCGCGACGGCGCTCTACAAGATTTACCACCCGTCCGGCGCGCGGGCCTTTGACCACGCGTTCATGGGCGAGAAGATTTTCGGCCGGAAGTTCTCGATCAAGTCCGTGGCCGCCGAGGCGCTGCCCCCCGCGACCGAGACGGCGCTGGCGATGGGCCGCCACCTCGACGGCTGCCGCATCGGCTTCGACCTGGGCGGCAGCGACCGCAAGGCCGCCGCGCTGATCGACGGCAAGGTCGTCTTCTCCGAGGAGATCGCGTGGGACCCGTATTTTCAGAAGGATCCCGCCTATCATCTCGAGGGGGTGCACGACTCCATCAAGCGCGCCGCCGCGCACCTGCCGCGCGTCGATGCCATCGGCGGCAGCGCGGCGGGGGTCTACGTGAACAACGAGGTGCGCGCCGCGTCGCTTTTCCGCGGCGTGCCGCCCGGGCTGTTTGATGCGAAGGTGAAGCGCATGTTCTTCGCGCTGCAGGAGCGCTGGGGCGGCGTGCCGTTCGAGGTGGTCAACGACGGCGAGGTCACGGCGCTCGCCGGCTCGATGGCGCTCGAGGCCAACGCGGTGCTCGGCGTCGCGATGGGCACGAGCCAGGCCGGCGGCTACGTCACGCCGGCGGGCAACATCACGCCGTGGATCAACGAACTCGCGTTCGCCCCCATCGACTACCGCGACGATGCGCCGCGCGACGAGTGGTCGGGCGACCTGGGCTGCGGCGTCCAGTATTTCTCGCAGCAGGGCGTGGCCCGGCTCGCGGAGCGCGCGGGTTTCGGGTTCGCGCCCGAGGTTCCCTTGCCGGAGCGCCTGCTCGCCGTGCAGAAGGCCATGAAGGCCGGTGACGCCCGCGCCCGCGCGATCTATGAGTCGTTGGGCGTGTGCTTCGGCTACGCGGTTGCCCACTACGCCGAGTTCTACGATGTGCAGAACCTCCTCGTCCTCGGCCGCGTCATCTCCGGCGAGGGCGGCGAGATCATGCTGAAGGTCGCCGCCGAGGTCCTGGCCGCCGAGTTCCCGGCCATCGGCGACCGCGTGAAGCTGCGCACGCTGGACGAGTCCGCCAAGCGCCACGGCCAGGCCGCGGCCGCCGCGAGCCTGCCTGCGCTGCGGAAGTGAGCGCGCGGGGCGCGGCCGTCCTCATCGCCGGCCACGGCCTCGCGGGCTCGTTGCTGGCATGGGCCTGCGAGCACGCGGGCATCGATTTCATCGTCGCCGATCCGGGGCGTGGCGACGGCGCGTCGCACGCGGCCGCGGGCCTCGTCAACCCTATCACCGGCCGCCGCCTGGTGCCCGCGTGGGGCGCCAGGGAGTTGCTGCCCGCCGCCCGGGCCGAGTATCGGCGCATCGAGCAGGCGCTCGGTGTCCCCTTGTGGGGCGAGCTGCGGGTCCGGCGGCTCTTTGCCGACGAGCGCGAGCGCGCCGCCTTCGCCGAGAAATCCGCCCGCGGCGAACTCGCGCCGTGGGCCGGCGCGGCCGATGCCGATGGTTTCTGGATCGAAGGGGCGGGGCGCGTGGATCTCGCGGCGTTGCTCAGGCACTCGCGTGGGCGGTGGCAGCGCGCGGGCCGCTGGCATGACGGGGCGGTCGACCTCGCGGCCGAGGCGGCGCGGCGCGAACTGGTGATCGACTGCACGGGGGCCGCGGCGACGCGCGAACCGCGATGGGCGGCCTTGCCGTGGGAGTTGGCCAAGGGCGAGCTGCTGGAGATTGCCGTCGAGGGACTCGAGCCCGGCGTGGTCGTGAACCGGCGCCAATGGGTGCTCCCCCTCGCGGCCGGCACCGCGTGCGTGGGGGCGACGCATGAGCCGGGCATGGCCGACAGCGCGCCGACGCGACGGGCCCGCGAGATCCTGACGGCTGCCGCCCAAGGGCTGCTCGGCGAGGCGCGATCGTTCTCGGTCACGGGCCAGCGTGCGGGCGTGCGGGTGACGCTGCCCGATCGCCGCCCGGTGGCCGGCCGTCATCCCGCGGCGCCGCGCCTCGGCCTCGTCAACGCGCTCGGGGCCAAGGGCGCGCTCTGGGGGCCATGGCTCGCGCGCCAGTGGGTCAGTCACCTGGTGGACGGCGCGGCCTTTGCCCCCGCGGTCGGCGTGCAGCGCTTCGCGGCGTCGTGCTAGCCCGCCGTTCGTCGCGGAAAACCAGCGCTTCGTCGCAGCGCCGGCTTTCCCGCTTGAACCGGGCGGGCGGCGGGCAAATGAACCACCCGCCATGCAGAACCGCTGGATCCGTTATGCCGTCGTCGTCGCCGGCTGGGCGTTCCTCGGTTGCCTGCTGTCGCTCGAGCTCTACTTCAACTACCGCGCTGGCATGGCGGGCAAGCCGGGCCACGATCCCGACGTTTTCGACGTGGCGATGCCGCAGTTCGTGCGCGCGACGATGTGGGCGCTCATGGCGCCGCTCGTCTTGCAGCTGCGCGAGAAGATGCCCCTGAGCCGCGGCCGGTGGCTGGGCGGCGTGGCGTTTCACCTCGGCATGAGCTTCGCGGTGATGGCGACCTACTACCTCGGGCGGATTTTTTCCTACGGGCTGTTTTTCGACGCGATGGAGGAGGGCTTCTGGCCGCACGCGCTCGCGGGCTTCTACGGCCGCAACGTGATCGACATGGCGTTCTATTGGGCGGTGATCGCGTTCGGCTACGGCCTCGAGTGGCACCAGCGCTTCAAGGACGAGGAGCTCAAGGCCGCGCAGCTCGAGGCCCGGCTGGTCGAGACCGAACTCAAGGTCCTGCGCGAGCAGCTCCATCCGCATTTCGTTTTCAACACGCTCAACACCATCTGCGTGCTCGTGCGGGAGGAGCGCAACTCCGCGGCCGTCACGCTCATCGCGCGCCTCAGCGCCCTCCTGCGGCTTTCGCTCGACCGCACGCGCTTGCACGAGGTGACGCTGCGCGAGGAGCTGGAGTTCCTCGAGTGCTACATCGACATTCAGAAAGCGCGCTTCTCCGACCGCCTGGAGGTCGGCATCGCGATCGAGCCGGCGGCCCTCGAGGCGCGCATCCCCAACCTCCTGCTCCAGCCGCTGGTGGAAAACGCCATCCTCCACGGCGTCGCGCCCAAGCCCGGCCCCGGCCGCGTCGAGGTGATCGGCCGCGTGGCCGGCGGCCGCCTCCATCTCGAGGTGCGCGACGACGGTCCCGGCCTCCGTGACGGCGACCCGCCCGCCAAGGAAGGCGTGGGCCTGGGCAACACCCGCGAGCGCCTCGCGAAGATCTACGGCGATCGCGGCGAGCTCACGCTCGCCAGCGCGCCCGGCCGCGGCCTCTCCGTCCTTATCTCGCTCCCGTGCCGCACATGAACGCCGAAGCCCCCATCCGCACCTTGATCGTCGACGACGAGCCCGTGGCCCGCCGTGGCGTGCGCCTGCTCCTGTCGCGCGATCCCGCGATTGAGATTGTGGGCGAGGCGGCGACCGGCGCCGAGGCCGCCGCGCTCATCGGCCGCCTGCGGCCTGATCTCGCCTTCCTCGACGTGCAGATGCCCGACGCCGACGGCTTCGCGGCGCTCGCCGGGCTCGAGCCGGCGGCGGCGCCGGCGGTGGTCTTCGTGACCGCCTACGACGAGCACGCGCTGCGCGCCTTCGAGGTCAACGCGGTGGACTACCTGCTCAAGCCCTACGACGACGTGCGCTTCGCCGCCGCGCTCGCGCGGGCGAAGGCCGAGGTGCGCCACCGCGCGCAGGATCGCGCCGGGTCGCGCCTCGCGCGGATCATGGAGCTGCTCCAGCGGGGCCCGGAGTCCGCCGCCGAGGCCGCCGCGGGCGACCGCATCCTGATCAAGTCCTCCGGCGAGATCTTCTTCCTCAAGGCCGACGAGATCGACTGGATCGAGGCGGAGGGCGACTACATGAAGTTCCACGTCGGCCCGCGCTCGCACCTCATGCGCGAGACGATGGCGCGGCTGGAGGCGAGGCTCGACCCCCGCCGCTTCGTGCGCATCCACCGCTCGACCATCGTGAACATCGACCGCGTCAGGAAGCTCAGCCCGTCCTTCGCCGGCGAGTATGCCGTGGTCCTGGCGGACGGCACCAAGCTCCGGCTCAGCCGTGGCTACCAGGAGCGCATCGCGGCGTTGCTGAAGCAGGCGCTGTAACGGTCGCGCAAAAAAAAATTTCGTGCGCCGCCCCGGCGCGCACGTAGCGTCGGGGCCCTCATGGCCGACGCACCGCAACCGATCACCGCCGCGCCCGCGTTGTCCAACGCGGCGCTCGTGCGGCGGCTGTTCGCGCTGGCGTGGCGCTACCGCCTGCACTGCCTGCAGGTCCTGGCCATTCAGCTCGTGCTGCTGACCATGGGCATCGGCGGGCTGAGCCTCACGGGCGTCGGCATCGACTACATCAGGCACAAGGTCGACGGCACGCCGCTGACGGCCAACCCGCTGCACGTCTCGCTGCCCGACGCCTGGCCTTGGCCGCGCGTGCTTGGCCTGCTGGCCGGCCTCATCCTCGTGCTCGCGGTGGCGCGGGCCTTCCTGAACTACACCTACGCCGTCTCGATCAACCGCCTCGTGCAGCAGCGCCTCGTGATCGATTTGCGCGGCGAGGTCTACGACAAGCTCCAGCGCCTGAGCTTCCGGTTCTTCGACGCCAACAACACCAGCTCCATCATCACGCGCGTGACGAGCGACGTGCAGAGCGTGCGCATGTTCGTCGACCAGGTGCTCATCCAGAGCGTGATCATGGTGATCTCGCTCGCGGTCTACCTCGCCTACATGCTGAGCCTGAGCCCGGGGCTCACGCTGGCGTGCCTCGCGACGACGCCGCTGCTGTGGGTGCTCACCGCCTGGCACACGCGCAAGACCCAGCCGGAATACGCGCACAACCGGACGCTCGTGGAGCGCATGGTGCAGGTCTTCGTCGAGAGCCTGCAGGGCATCGCGGTGACCAAGGCGTTTGGCCGCGAGCCCGAGGACCGCGCGCGCTTTGAGGCGGCGAACAACGCCGTGCTGACGCAGCAGCAGGTCATTTTCTGGCGGGTGAGCCTCTTCTCGCCCGCGATCGGGTTTCTCACCCGCATCAACATGATGGTCCTGCTCGGCTATGGCGGGTGGCTCGTCATCCACGGGCGGCTGCCGCTGGGCACGGGCCTGGTCGTGTTCGCCGGCCTGCTCGAGCAGTTCTCGGGGCAGGTCAACAACGTCGCCGCCATCGTGAATTCCGTCCAGCAGTCGCTCATCGGCGCCCGGCGGGTCTTCGAAATCCTCGACGCGCCCGTCGAGGTGAAGAGCGCGCCCGACGCCGTCCGGCGCCCGCGGCTCGCCGGCGAGGTGGAGTTTGAGCGCGTCGCTTTCGCCTACGGCGCGAATGCGCCCGTGCTGCGCGACATCAACCTGCGCGTCGGGCGCGGCCAATGCGTCGCCATCCTCGGCGCGACCGGCGCGGGCAAGAGCGTGCTGATGAGCCTCGTGCCGCGCTTCTTCGATCCGACCGCCGGGCGCGTGCTGATCGACGGCCGCGATGCGCGCACCCTCCACCTCGACGATCTGCGGCGCAACATCGGCCTCGTGTTCCAGGAGAGCTTTTTGTTCTCGAACACCGTCGCGGCCAACATCGCCTTCGGCCACCCCGAGGCCACGCGCGCGCAGATCGAGCAGGCCGCGCGCATCGCGGCGGCGCACGACTTCATCATGGCCCTGCCGCACGGCTACGACACGGTCCTCGGCGAGGGCGGCAACAGCCTCAGCGGCGGCCAGCGCCAGCGCCTCGCGATCGCGCGCGCCGTGCTGCTCGAGCCCGCGATTCTGCTCCTCGACGATCCGACCGCCGCCATCGACAGCGAGACCGAGCAGGAGATCTTCGGGGCGCTCGACCGCGCGATCGCGGGGCGGACGACCTTCATCGTGGCGCACCGGCTGAGCACGCTGCGGCGCGCGGACTTCATCATCGTCATGGAAAACGGCCGCATCGTGCAGCGCGGCACGCATGCGCAGCTCATGCGTGAACCCGGCCCGTATCTGCGCGTCGCGCGGCTGCAGCTCGTCGATGGCCGCGAGCTCGGGCGGGGGGAGGGGGCGGCATGAGCGCGCCGCAGCCCGCGTTCCGCGACGTCGGCCTCGTGCGCCGCGTGCGCGACGATGACGAGGAGGAGATCATCCAGCAGCCGCTCGAGTGGTCGCTGATCCGGCGCCTGTTCACCTATGCGGCGCCGGCGAAGGGCAAGCTCACCGCGCTGTCGCTGATGAGCCTGGTCCGCGCGGCGCAGCTGCCCGCCTTCGTCTGGCTCGCGACCCTCATCATCAAGGGCCCGATCACGGCGGGCGACACGCGGATGCTGGCCTGGGGCGTGGCCGCCTATGCGGTGCTGGCGCTGTGGACCGACGGGATGTTTCACTTTCGCCAGCGCTGGGCGCTTGAGATCGGGGAAACGGTCGTCAACGGCCTGCGCGCCGACATCTTCGCCAAGGTCCAGCGGCAGCCGATGAGCTTCTTCCACCGCGTGAAGGTCGGCCGCATCATCGGCCGCCTGACGAGCGACGTGGAGGCGCTGCGCGTGGGCATCCAGGATGTGCTCTTCGTGAGCGTGATTCAGTTTGGGCAGATGGTGTTCACGGCGGTGGTGATGGCGTGGACGGACTGGGCGCTGTTCCTCGTCGTGCTCGGCCTCGCGCCGGTGCTCTGGGTGATCAACCGGCGCTTCCGCGTGAAGCTGAGCCACTACTCGCGCGCGGCCACCGACAGCTTTAGCCGCGTGACCGCGACCCTCGCGGAGTCGGTCAACGGCATCCGCGTGACCCAGGGCTTCGTGCGGCAGGAGACCAACGCCGGGCTCTTCCGCCAGCTCCTCGCCGATCACTCGCTCTTCAGCGTCGCGCTCGCGCGCACCTCGGCGATCCTGACGCCGCTGCTCGAGCTCAACTCGCAGTTCTTCGTCGCGATTCTGCTGATGTTCGGCGGCTGGCGTGTGTTCGAAGGCCACATGGGCGTGGGCGAGCTGATCACGTTTTTCCTGCTCGCGAACCAGTTCTTCGCGCCCATCGCGATCATCGGCAACCAATACAACCAGGCCCTCGTCGCGATGGCCGGGGCGGAGCGCGTGTTCAAGCTCATCGACACGAAGCCGGATTGGGAGGACGCGCCGGAGGCGGCGCCGCTGGCGGATCCGCGCGGCGCGGGTGGCGCCGGCATGCGCGTCGAGTTCGATCGCGTCACCTTCGGCTACGATCCCGCGCGGCCCGTGCTGCACGACGTCTCGTTTGTGGCCGAGCCCGGCCAGACCATCGCGCTCGTCGGCCACACCGGGAGCGGCAAGAGCTCGATCATCAACCTCGTCGCGAAGTTCTACCTGCCGACGGCGGGCGCGCTGCGCCTCGACGGGCGCGAGGTCCGCGCGATCACAGGCCAGTCGCTCCACCGGCAGATGGGCGTGGTGCAGCAGCAGAACTTCCTCTTCAGCGGCACGGTGCTGGACAACCTCCGCCTCGCGAAGCCCGGCGCGACCGAGGCCGAGGTGCGCGCCGCGGCCGCGCGGCTCGACTGCCTCGACATCCTGGAGGCGCTGCCCCACGGCCTGCACACCGAGGTGGGCGAGCGCGGCGCCGCGCTGTCCGTCGGGCAGCGCCAGCTCGTGTGCTTCACGCGCGCGCTGCTCGCCGATCCGCGCCTCGTGATCCTCGACGAGGCGACGAGCGCCATCGACGCCCTCACCGAGGCGCGCCTGCAACGCGCGCTCGCCGAGCTGCTGCGCGGGCGCACGAGCTTCGTCGTCGCGCATCGCCTGAGCACGATCCGCCATGCGGACTGCGTGCTCGTGCTCGACCAGGGCCGCGTCGTCGAGCGCGGCGCGCACGCGGCGTTGCTCGCGCGCGGCGGGCACTACGCGGCGCTCTACCGCCAGTTTGTGCAGGTCGACGAGCGCGCGTGAGCGGTTCGCGCCGCCGGCCGCCGGCGTTTCTCCTCTGAGTTCTCCTCTGAAAAAGTGACGATTTTCCTAGGCAAACGCGGCTTCTTCCCTCTAGTAGTCCCTTCGGTTCAGAGTAAAACAATCAGTCACAACCCAAAAACTAACCATCATGGCTAAGAAAGCTGCCCGTAAACCGAACGCCGCGTTCATGAAACCCGTTACGCCGAACGACAAGCTTGCCGCTGTCGTGGGCGCCGCCCCGCTTCCCCGCACCGAGCTCACCAAGAAGCTGTGGGCTTACATCAAGAAGAACGGCCTGCAGGACAAGAAGGTCCGCACGCAGATCAACGCCGACGACAAGCTGAAGGCCGTCTTCGGTGGCAAGACGAAGGTCTCGATGTTCGAGATGACCAAGCTGGTCTCGAACAACCTGGTCTGATCCTTCCCGCTCTTTCCGAGCCGCCGCGACTTCGTTCGCGGCGGCTTTTTTTTGCCCATCTTCCGGGCGCGCCGCGCGTCTTGCCCGGTCCTCCGCCATGATGCCCCCGCTCCGCCACCTCCTCATTCTTCCCCTGCTGCTCACGCCGGCCCTCGCCCAGCGCGGCGATCGCGCCGGCGAGGTGCAGGCGCCGCCGCCGGCCCACATCAAGATCCCGCCGGCGCCCGTGCTCACGCCCGCCGAGGCGCTCCGGACCTTCAAGCTCCCGCCCGGCTTCCGCATCGAGGCGGTCGCCACCGATCCGCTGCTGGGCGATCCCATCTCCATCCAGTTCGGGCCCGACGGGCGGCTCTGGGTGCTGGAGATGCGCGGCTTCATGCCCGACGCCGACGGCAACAACGAGCGCGATCCCGTGTGCGTCGTGGCCGTGCTCGAGGACACCGATGGCGACGGCCGCTACGACAAGCGCACGGTCTTCGCCGACAAGCTCGTGCTCCCGCGCGCGATTTCGCTCGTGGGCGACGGCCTCCTCGTCGCCGAGCCGCCGAAGCTGTGGTTCCTGCGCGACACCAACGGCGACGGCGTGGCCGACGAGAAGACGGAAATCGCCGCCGACTACGGCAACATCACCAACCCGGAGCACAACGCCAACGGCCTCCTGTGGGCGATGGACAACTGGATCTACTCCGCCAACCACACGGTGCGCTTCCGCTACGAGGGCGGGGCGAAGTTCGCCCGCGACAACACCATCACCCGCGGCCAATGGGGCATCACGCAGGACGACACCGGCCGCCTCTACTACAACAGCAACAGCGACCCGCTGCGGCTCGACGCCGTCCCCTCCGCCTACCTGAAGCGCAACGCGGCCTTCACGGCCTCCGGCACCAATGTCCAGCTCGTGCCGGCCAACCTCCGCGTCTGGCCCGGCCGTGTCACGCCCGGCATCAACCGCGGCTACAATACGCTCGACGCGGAGGGCAAGCTGACCGCCGTCACCGCCGCGTGCGGCCCCGTGATCTACCGCGGCGCGCTGTTCCCTGCCGAGTTTCGCGGCGACGCCTTCATCGCCGAGCCCTCCGGCAACCTGATCAAGCGCATCAAGCTGAGCGAGGCCGATGGCACGGTGCGCGGCGCCAACGCCTACGACGGCACCGAGTTTCTCACCTCGACCGACGAGCGCTTCCGCCCCGTCAACCTCTTCAACGGCCCCGACGGCGCGCTCTACGTCGTCGATCTGTATCGCGGCATCCTGCAGCACCGCATCTACGTCACGAGTTTCCTGCGCAAGCAGATCGACGAGCGCGGCCTCGCCGAGGGCCGCGGCCTCGGCCGCGTCTGGCGCATCGCGCCGGAGGGCGCGCCGCGCGCCAACTTCAAGGCGGTCGCGCTCGCGCGCGCATCCTCGCCCGAACTCGTCGCGAAGCTGGCCGACGCCAACGGCTGGGTGCGCGACACCGCGCAGCGCCTGCTCGTCGAGCGCCGCGATCCCGCCGCGGTGCCGTTGCTCACCGGGCTCGCGCGCACCGCCGGCGATCCCCTTGGGCGGCTGCACGCGCTTTGGACGCTCGACGGCCTCGGCGCCGCCGACAAGGCGACCCTGCTGCCGCTGCTGGACGACCGCGACCCGCGCGTCTGCGCCGCGGCGATCCGGATCGCGGAGAAATTTCTCAAGCCGGCGCCTGACGCGGCCGTGCTCGCGCGCCTGACCGCGCTCACGCCGCGCGCGGATCCGGCGGTGCGCCTCCAGCTCGCGCTTTCCCTCGGCGAGGCAAAGACGCCCGAGGCCGACGCCGCGCTGCGCGCGCTGGCCCGGGCCGCGGGCCGCGAGCCGTTTGTCGCCGATGCCATCGTGAGCGGGCTGGCGGGCCGCGAGGCGGACTTCGTCGCGGCGTTGGTGAGCGCGCCGGACGCGGGGCAGGCGGCCGACGTGGTGCGCCTCGCGACGAGCGCCGCCATGAAATCCGGCAAGGCCCCGCAGATCGATCGCGTGCTCGCGCTGCTGCTCGCGAAGACGACGCAGGCGTGGGGTCGCACGGAGATCCTCGCCGGCGTGAAGCATTTCCGGCCGAAGGGCAGCGGCTTTGGCGGCCCGGCGTCCGCGGGCGCGGGCCGCGGCGCGCCTCCTGGCGGCGCGCCCGGCGGCGGCCGGGGCGGCCGCGGAGGCGGCGAGCGCCTGTTCGCGGCGGCGCTGACCGCGGAGCCGAAGCCGCTCGTCGCGTTTGCCGCGCAGGCCACGGGCGCGGAGGCGACGGCCGCGAACGAGCTGCTGAAATACTTGAAATGGCCCGGCAAACCCGGCGCCGAGGCCAGCGAGGCGCGCCCGCTCACCGCGGGCGAGCAAAAGCAGTTCGAGCTCGGCAAGGCGCAGTTTGCGGCGGTGTGCGCCGCGTGCCACCAGCCAAACGGCCAGGGCCTCGCCGGCCTCGCGCCGTCGCTCGTCTACTCGCGCTGGGTGCTCGGCGATCCGCGTGTGCTCGCGCGCATCGTGCTCAACGGCAAGACGCAGGAGAACCTCATCATGCCGCCGTGGAAAGCCGCGCTCGACGACAGCCAGGTCGCGGGCTTGCTGACCTTCCTGCGCCGTTCATGGGGCCATGATGCCGATCCGATCACGCCCGATGTGGTGGCGGAGGCGCGGCAGGACACGGCGTCGCGCGCGGTGCCCTACAGCGACGCCGATCTCGAGGAGTTGGTGCGGTCGCTGCCGCCGCAGCGCCGGCCGCGCGCGAGGTAAGGGCTTGCGCGCCCGCCCGTGATCTTGAACGGCGAAGATTGAAGTAGGGCGGGTCTATGACCCGCCCTACTGATTACTCCCGCTTCGCCATCGGCGGCAGGCCGCGAAGCGCGCGCGGCTTGTTCTCGTCGAGCTTCACGACGCTTTCCTTGAGGCTCGCCATGTATTCCACCACGTCGCGCAGCTGCGTGGGCGTGAGGATGGCGCCGTAGATCTCGGGCATGCCGCTCGGTGCGCCCTCGCGCTTGGCGATGTCGGCCTTTTTCACCTCGACGAGCTGGTTGTCGGTGTTGCGCAGCGTGAGGAGCGCGGCGGTCTCGCGGGCGACGATGCCGGCGGCGACGGAGCCGTCCTTCCGCGTGACGACGACGGTGTCGAAGCCGGGCGCGATCTTCGCGTTGGGCTTCACGATCGACTCAAGCAGGTATTCGCGCGTCTGCCGCGCGCCGATGCCGGCGAGGTTGGGGCCCGCGTCACCGCCGTCGGCGCCCGCGCGATGGCAGCGGATGCAGGCGAGCGTGGGCTGGTTGCGGAAAATCTGCTCGCCGCGGTTGGCGTCGCCGCCGGCGAGCGCGGTGCGAAAGCGCGCCAGCGGGTCGGGACTCGCGGCGAGCGCGGCCTCGCGCTCGGCGAGCAGCGCCTTCACGGTGGGATCGCTGCGGCGGCCGGCGGCGTTGAGCAGCTCGAGCTGGGCCGCGGGCGCGACCTTGCCCGCGGCGAGCGCGCGGAGCTGCGCGGCGATGAGCGGATCGGCGCTCGCGTCGCGGAGGTTGCCGAGCGCGCGAAACGCGGCCTTCTGCTCCTCCGCCGTGCCCTTGGCGACGAGGCTGGCGATGACGGGCGCGGCGGTCGCCGGCGAGAGGCGCGCGGCGATGGGCAGCGCGGCGAGGCGCAGCGCGGCCGAAGACGAGGCGCCGGCCAGCGCGACGGCCTCGGCGAGGCGCGCGTCCTTGATTTTTTCCAGCGTGGCGAGCGCGGCGACGCGGCTTTCGCCGGAGAGCGCCTCGTTTTTGACGGCGGCGAAGAGCGCATCGGTCGCGCCCGCGATCTCGAGATCCTGGAGGGCCTTGAGCGTGGCCGTCTGCACCGCGGCGGGCGAATCGGCCGCGAGCAGGCCGGCGACGAGCGGGCGCACGACATCGACCGCGACCGCTCGATCGCGCGTCGCGGGCGTGAGCGGGCGGTAGACGCCGACGAGGCGGTCGCGTGCCGGCGGCTTGGGCCAGAGCGCCAGCTGGTTGAGCGCCTCGGCGCGGAGCTTGGCGGGAGCCGCGGCATTGGCGGCGAACGCGGCGAGGGCCGCGGCGTTGGCGGGCTGGCCGAGGCGGAAATGGGCGTTGAGCACACGGAAGCCGACGGCCTCGTCGGTGATCGGCTTGTCGAGCAACGCGGCGAGCGCGGGCAGGGCGTCGTTGATCGGCGCGTCGTTGATCGCCATGGCGGCCTCGCGGACGATCAGCGGATCGGCATCGGCGAGGAACTTGGCGACGACGGGGCTGCCGAGGCGCCGCAGCGCGAGCAGCACACCGAGGCGCACGGCGGGCGAGCGGTCGGCGAGCGCGGCGGTGAGGGCCGTGGGGTTGTTGCCCGCGGCGAGTGCCATCACGAGCGCATGGCGGAGATAGAGGTCGGCGTTGTCGTTGGCGCGGAGCGCGGCGAGGACGGCAGGCGCGGAGCCGGGTTGCTTCAGCTTGGCGAGCGCCTGCGCAGCGAAAAACTTCACGCGGTCGCTCGGATCGGCGAGCGCGGCGACAAAAGCGTCGGCATCCGAGGCAGATCGCGCGTCGCCTAGAACTTTCAGCGCCGGTGCGCGGACTTCGGCATCGCTGTCACGGAGGAGCGAGTGCACGGCCGCAAGGGCGGCCTGGTCAGCCGTGGCGAGCTGGCCGAGGCCCCAGATGGCGTGGCGGCGGGCGAGGGCGTTCCCGTTGGTGTTCGTCGCGACTTTCGCCAGCGTCGCGATGCTCGCGATGCCGCGCTCCGCGAGCGTGAACTGCGCCTCGAGCCGCACGCGCCAGTCGGGATGCGCGAGGAGCTTCGCGAGTTCTTCGGCGCTGCGCTTGGTCCAGTCGCCGCCGATGAGCGCCTTGGTTTCCTTCACGATCGCGTCGTTCTCGTGCTTTGGATCGGAGACGGCGTAGATGCGGCCGCGCTTGGACTTGGGCCAGCCGTCGGCCCAGTCGGAGGTGTAGAGGCGGCCGTCGGGGCCGAACTTCACGTCGGTCGGCAGCGCGGAGGTCATGAAGGGCTTGGCGTCGTCGATTTCGTAGGACGCGCCCTTGGGCTTCACCGTGTAGGTGTAGATGCCGCTCTTGGCGATGGCGCCCTTGAAGTGCGTGATGAAAAGGTGGCCGCGGTAGGAGTCGTTGAGGCCGGTGCCGGGGTAGTAGGTGATGCCGGAGGGGCCGTCCTCGATGTTGCAGATCGGCGGGAGGATGTAGGCGGGCTGGCCGGCGTGGCGCTGGTGCCAGAGGCGGCTGGCGAACCAAGGGCTGTCCTTGCCGAGCGGCGGGAACTGGTAGCCGACGCGCCAGCCGGCGTCGCCGCCCTCGACGATGTGCACGAGCCGCTCCTCGTCGCCTTGATCGCAATCGTTGTCGCCGGTGAAGAGGTCGCCGTTCTCGGTGAACACGAGCGACTGCGGGTTGCGCAGGCCGGTCATGACGAGCTCCAGCTGCGAGCCGTCGGGCTGGCAGCGGAAGATGGCGCCGGAGTCGGGCACGGCGATGACGCCGCCCTCCTTGGTCTTCACGTTCGCGCCGCGATCACCGACGGAGAAATAGAGCTTCCCGTCCGGGCCCCACGCGAGGCCGTGGAGATCGTGGCCGGTGAAGTTGAAGCGCACGCCGTAGCCGCGGCTGATCTCGGTGCGGGTCTCGGCCCGCGTGTCGCCGGTGAATTTCCAGACGCTGGGGATGTTGGTGAACCACACTTGGCCGCGCCGCGCGAGGACGCCGGAGGCGATGCCGTCGAGCGGGGTGTTGAAGCGGTCGGCGTAGACGTAGCTTTTGTCGGCGACGCCGCGGCCCGTGGTGTCGGCGAGGAGGCGCACGACCTCGCTCTCGATGCTTAGCTCCTTCTCGCCGGCGGCGCCGAAGAGCCGCTTCACGAGCGCCGCGCGGTCCTCGATGGTGCGGCACGCGAGATCGTCCTCGAGCATCCACATGTAGTCGCGGATGTCGAAGACGCTGGTGCGATAGCGGTAGGTCTCGGCGACGAAGATGCGGCCCTGCTCGTCGAAGTTGAACGCGACGGGATTGGCGAGCATCGGCTCGGCGGCCCAGAGCTTGATCTGCAGGCCCTCGGGCACCTTCATGCGCGCGATGGCGCGGGCCGCATCGTCGGAGGCCTCGGCGATCTCGGGGGCGGCCTTGCGCGAGCCGGCGTTGAGCACGACCCCCTTGGCGGGCTTGTTTTCGTCGGCATCGGCGCCGGCCTCGGCCGCGCGGAGCGGCGCGAAGAGAGCCAAAACGACCGCGGCGGACAGGGTGGGGAAGGAAGCGGGGAAACGTTTCATGCGAAAGCGAGGAACGTTGGGCGCACCCCCGGGCGAGGCAAGCGGCGAGGCGCCAAATCCCCCGAACGAGGCATGCCGCGGGTGGCCCGGTGCCGTCAGCGCCGCCGGCGAAGGTTGTCGCACACGACGGCGGCGGCGATGGCGGCGTTCAGCGACTCGGCCCGGCCGAATCGCGGGATGGTGATGCGGCGCGTCACGCGCGCGGCGACCGCCGGGGACAGCCCGCGGCCTTCGCTGCCGATCACCATCACGGCGTCACGGAAGGCGGGGAGGGCGTGCACACTCTCGCCCGCGAGGTCGCAGCCGAGGACCGGCGTGCCGGTGGCGACGCCGGCGAGCGCCGCCGCGAGATCGGCGGTGTGCGTGCGCACGCGCGCGAAGGAGCCCATGCTGGCATTGATGGTCTTTTGGTGGAAAAGGTCGGCGCAATCCGGCGAGAGCACGACGCGGTCGAGCGCAAACCAATCGGCGATGCGGAGGAGCGTGCCCACGTTCCCCGGATCCTGCACGCCATCGAGCGCGAGCGTGAGGCCGCGGTCGAGCGCGCCGGGCGCGAGCGGGGGGCGGGAGATTTTCCCGACGGCGAGCACGGGCGACGGGGTGGGGAAATGGCTCGCGCGCGCCATCTCGGCGGCGGAAAGGCGGATCGGCTGGAGCCGCGGCGTCGGCGCCGCGCCCCCTCCAAAGGCGATCGGCCTTGTCCAGGCCTCCGTCGCGTAGACCTCCTCGAACGCAAGCCCCGCCGCGAGCAGCTCCCCCACGACTTTTTCGCCCTCGACGACAAAGAGGCCGAGCGCCTCGCGGGTCTTTTTCTCGCGCAGCGCGCGCAGGCGCTGGAGCTGGGACTTGGTCGGCATCCCGCCAGCAAGCGCCGTTCAGTGGGCGGTGGCGAGCATGGCCTTGCCCTCGCCGACCAAGCTCACGCGGTGCGCCGTCATCATGAACTCCGCGCCGCCCTCGTGGATGAAGAGGAAGCCCACCTGGAACTCGCCCACCGGCAGCCGTTCGCGGCGGCGCACGAAGCGGAAGCCGCTCTTGCCCCAGGCCTCCGGCGCGTGCGCCTGCGCGACATCCGGCCGTTGAATCGTGACGGTGGAGAAGACGTGGGTCTCGGTGGCGGACCGGAGCAGGAGGTGGATCTGGCCGCGTTCGGACTCGCAGCCCGGCCGCGCGACCCAGCCCTCGATGAAGACCGCGCGCGGATCAACGACCATCTGGTCGACGAAATAAACCAGCCCGGAGGTCTCGCGCGCGCCGGCGGGAAAGGTGCTGCGGCGGCAGACGGGCGGCATGCGGTAGATGCCGCGGCGCTCGGCGGCGGCGAGCACGGCGCTGGCGTGCACGGGCGCCGGGTGGAGGGCAAACGGCCCGCGGCCGTCCACGCCGTGCTGCTTGTAGCGCGTGGCGGCGCGATCGCGGCACTCGATCCAGGAGTCGGCCTTGGGGGCGAAGACGTGGTTGGCGGCGAGGTTGAAGGCGGCGAGCGGCACGGCCGCGACGAGCAGCAACCGCAATGGCGCGCGCGGGTGCGAATGGCGCGTGAGCAGCATCCCGAGCGTGAGCGCCCAGGCCAGCGCGCCGAGCACGTAGTAGCGCGAGAACACCTCGCCGTGGGCCTCCTCCGCGCGGCCCACCGCGACCAGGGCCATGGCGCCGACGGCGAAGCCCACCAGCGGCAGCGCGACGGGCTCGCGCCGCGCCGCGCCGCCGTGCACGGCGAGCGCGATCAAGCCGAGCAGCACGACGCCCAGCACGGGCTCGAGGGCGTCGATGTCGAGCGCGGGCACGGCCCCCAGCAGCCGGAGCCAGTAGGTCACGACCTCGAGCGCGCCCTGGACGGAGAACTCGGCGAAGGCCTGGGCGCCGTTCACGCGGAACCCGGCGAAGAAAAACGCCCCCGCCGCCGCGCCGAGCGCGCACCATGCGGCCAGGGCGCGGCGGCGACCCTGCCGCCAGAGCGTCCAGGCGCACGCCGGCCACGCGAGCAGGCCGTGCGCGAGCGTGAACGTCGCCGCCAGCGCGCACACCGCGCCCGCGATCAGGCCGGCCCGCGTGCGCCGCGCGACGCCGATCACCGCGAGGGCGGCCAGCAGCACCACTTGGAAATGATCGATCGAGGCGCCCGACCAGAAGAAGTTCTCGTAGTGCTCGAGCTGGAAGAGGAGCGCGCCCAGCAGCAGCGCCATCCGCGCGCGCCGCGCCGCGCCCCCCGCCGTCGCGACGAGCGCCGCGAACAGCAGCACGATGGCGCCGGCGCCGATCAGGCTCATCGCGATGAAGTTCACCGAGCCCGTGAGCCAGTAGCTGCCGGCGAACAGCAGCCGGCTCGTGACCATGCGGTGCTCGTTGTTCAGCGCGAAGAGCTCGTGCGGGAGGTCGCCCAAGGTGGTCCCCGCGTCGAACCGCAGCAGCATGGCGAGCGCGGTGTCGATCTCGTCCCAGTAGGCGATGTCGCGCCACGCGCCCGCGGCGTCGAGCAGCGTGCGCCCCATCGGCACGAGCGCCACGGCGAGCACGAGCGCAAATGCGATGCCGCGGGGACGATGCCATTCCGCGCCCGCCGCGGCCTGGCACGCCGCGAGCCAGCCGGGGCCGGCGCGATCGGGGTGGGGGGCTGGGGTGGGGAATGGCATGGCGGGCGCGATGCGTCGGCGACGCCGGCCCGGTGCATCAGGCGGGCGGCGGCCGCGGACGCGGCAGGGAAGCAAGGAGGCTCGGAAAAGGGAAGTGCCGGCGGCGCCGGCCGGGGCGCGTCTACTGGCCTGCCATCACCGGCGCGGCGAGGTTGAGGCGGTGCTCCGTCATCTTGAGCTCGGCGCGCTCGCCGTCGCTGATCACGAAGCCAATTTGGAAATTTTCCCGCGGCAGGCGCTCCCGCTTGATCACGAAGTTGTAGCCGCAGTGGGTCCAGAGCGGCTCCTTGAAGGCCTTGGCCACATCGGGCCGCGATACGGCAAACGTCGTGAGCACCAGGGTGCGCGACTCGGAGCGCAGCACCACGTGAATCTCGCCGCGGCGCGAGCGGCGCTGCGGGATCATCGCCCAGCCTTCAAACCCGACGGCCGCGCCATCGGCCGTGAGATCGGTCACGTAGGTGACCATCGAGGGATTCAGCGTCGGCGGGGGCACCTCGGCCGGGAAGCAGAACCGGGGGAGTTCGTAGATGCCGCGGGCGGCGGCCTGGGCGAGCAGCACTTTTGCCGTGTCCTTGCCGGGGTGGAGGCGGAACGGGCCCGCGTGGCCCTCCTCGCCGTATTGCCGGAACCGCACCGCCGGGTAGTCGCGCGACCAGACAAAGGTCTTGGCCTCGTGATCCGAGCCGAGGTTGGAGGCGACGTTGAACGCCGCGAGAGCCGGCAAGCTCCAGCCAAGCAGCCGCCAGGGGCGGTCCTCCGTCACGTTTTCTTCAATAAATAGGAACACTGCCAAGGACCATGCGAGCGACCCCAGCACAAGATAGCGAGACTGGATATGGTCGGGCGCGACCGCAAAGCGGCCAAACGCAATGAGGGCGAGCGATCCGAGCGCAAACACGGCCATCGCCATGACCACGGGCTGCCGGCGCCACGCGCCGCGCGCGCCGAGCCAGCCGAGGAGCGCGAGCAGGACGAGGCCAAACGCCGGCGCGATGGCGCGCGCGCCAAACGCCAGGGGGCCGCCCAGCAGCGCGAGCCAGAACTGCACCAGACGCGCGATGCCGCCCATCGACCGATCCTGCAATCGGTGGGCGTCGTCGATGTGGAACGCCTGGAAAAAAATGAGCAGCGACAACGCCGCGAGCCCGGCCCACCAGCCGCATTCGCGCCGCCGTCCCGCCGACCACAGCAGCGCGGCGCCCAGCGGCCAGACGAGCATGCCATGCGCGAGCGTGAACGTCGCCAGCACCGCGAACATTCCCGCCCCCAGCACCGCGACGCGCCCGCCCTGCACAATCCCGGTGAACACGCCCGCCGCCATCATCAGCACCATGAAGTGATCGATCGAGGCGCCTGACCAAAGGAAAGTCTCGTAGTGCTGCAGGTGAAAGAGCCCGAACGCCAGGATCACGCCGAGCCGCACCCGCCTCTCGAAGCCCGCGGTGGAGGAGATGACCAGCGCGCACATGGCGATGAGCGACGCATTGCCGATGGCGCACAGCGCGTTGAAATTGACCGAGCCGGTGAGGCCGAAGCTCCCCGCCACAATCAGGCGGCTCACGACCGTGCGGTGCTCGCTGTCGAGGGCGAAGATCCGCGCCAGAAAATCACGCCAGGTCACCCCGCTGTCGAGCCGCAGCAGGAACGCGAGCACGCCGTCAAATTCGTCCCAGAACGGAATGTTGCGCCACGATCCGACCACGCGCATCGCGATGAACGCCACCGGCACCAGCGCGAGCAGCGCGAGGCCGAGCGGCGTCGCGCGACGGCGGAGGGCGGGTGGCGTGAGGTCGGGCAACATCGTTGGGGGATGGCGCGGGTGTCAGCGCGACGGTGCGCGGCTGGCCAGGGCCCCACAAGGGGTGGTTGGTAACTGAACGGTTGGTTGCAAAGGGAGCGGAACCGCAGCACGACGTAATCAGAGCGGCAACGTTTCATTTTTGTGAGCGGGAACGGGCCCGCGCCGCGTGCGCAAAAGGTTGCGCCGCAGGCGGGCCGCGGCTCCACTTCCCGCCCGATGAAACGCCTCGCCCCGTTCGTGCTCCTCGTGTCCCTGGCCTTCGCCGTGTTCGCGCCGCTCGCGTCTGCCGCCGCGGCCCCCGCCGCGCCCGCCGCCGCGGCGCCCGCGAAGTCCGACAAGTCGCCCGCCGGCCCCATCGCCTCCGCGATCTCGACGGTCACGGGCATCGCGATCTCGCCCTTGCTGGGCACCGCGGGCTTCGGCGCCTACAAGTGGGTGACCGCGGGCGAGGCCGAGCGCGCCAAGCTCCCGTGGTTTGCGCAGCCCAAGTTCTGGCTGCCCGCGCTGCTGATCGTGCTCGTGTGCGCGTTCAAGGACACGCTCGGCGCCATCGTGCCGCCCGGGCTCAAGAAGCCGCTCGATGTCCTCGAGACGCTGGAGAACAAGTTCAGCGGCCTCGTCGCCGCCGGCGCCGTCGTGCCGCTCACGATGGAGACCATCACCAACGTGGTTTTTGGCGGGAAGACCGGCGCCATGATGCCGGAGATGGCCAGCAGCGGGCTGGCGACCATCCACGTGGCGGCCTTCGAGCCGTCGTCGCTGCTCAACGTGCTGACGGTGCCCTTCGGCGTGGCCGTGTTTTGCATCGTGTGGCTCGCCTCGCACGCCATCAACGTGCTCATCCTCCTCAGCCCGTGGGGCGCGATCGACGCGGCGCTCAAGGGCGCGCGCACCACCGTGCTCGGCCTGATCACGCTGACTGCCACGCTCGACCCGCGGATCAGCGCGGCGCTCTCCGTCATTGTGATCATCGTGGCGTGGTTTGTCGCGGGCTGGGCGTTCCGGCTCACGGTGTTCGGGTGGATTTTTTCCTGGGAGTTCGTCCTGCGGCGATGCAACCGCTTCACGCCGGCGGAAAATGACAACGCGATGTTCGCCGGCGGCGACCTGCCCGGCGTGCCGATCCGCAGCTATGGCCGGCTCGCGAAGAAAGCCGGCGGCGGGCTCGAGTTCACCTACCGGCCGTGGCTGCTGCTGCCGCCGCGCACCGCCGCCGTGCCCGGCGAGGGCCGTGCGCTCGCGGTGGGGCAGGGGGCGTTTTTCTCCGATGTGCTCGGTGCGCAGGACAGCACGCTGTTCACGCTGCCGCCGCGCTACCGCGGGCATGAGGCGGAGCTCGCGCGCGCCTACGCGATGAGCGGCGTGAAGCCCGCCGGCCTCCGCAAGGCGTGGTCGTCGCTCAAGGCGATGTTTGGCGGCCGGGCCGCGCCGGCCGCGGCGTAGAGGCTGTCACGCGCACCCACGCCAATCGGAGAACGACTGGCTCCATAAGCAGGGCGGGTCCGTGACCCGCCCTCGGTGCGAATACTCGACGCGCGAAAGGGGAGGTCACGGACCTGCCCTGCTCCAAGCCGCCGCTTGCCACAGGATGCATGACAGCCTCTAGTCATGTCATGAAGCTGAACCGCCGCGCGTTTCTCCACCGCACCGCCGCCGCCGGCACGCTGGCGGCGCTGCCGTTCTCGATCCGCGCCGCCGACAAGGCCGGGAAAAAATACCGCACCGCGCTCATCGGCGCCGGCTGGTGGGGCGGCAACATCGTCGGCGAGGCGATGGCCAGCGGCCGCTGCGAGATCGTCGGCGTGTGCGACGTGGATCAGCGCGCGCTCGACGCCACCGTCGAAAAAATCACGAAGGCCAGCGGCGATGCGCCGCGAAAATATCGCGACTACCGCGAGCTGCTCGCGAAGGAAAAGCCCGAGATCGTGATCGTCGCGACGCCCGACCACTGGCACGCGCTGCCGACCATCGCGGCGGTGAAGGCGGGCGCGCACGTCTATGTCGAGAAGCCCACCGCGCATACGCTCGCCGAGAGCCAGGCGATGGTGCGCGCCGCGCGCGCGGCGGGCCGCGTGGTGCAGGTCGGCACGCACCGTCGCTGCGCGCCGCACCTCGTGAGCGCGCGGGAGTTCGTGCGCGCCGGCAAGCTCGGGCAGGTCGGCATGGTGCGCTGCCATCTCAACTACACCGGCGACGGCCCGGAGAAGCCGTTGCCGACCGTGCCGGTGCCGGCGGGGCTCGACTGGGACATGTGGTGCGGCCCGGCGCCGCTGCGGCCCTTCAACGGCACCGCCGACAACCGCGGCCTGCACCCGCGCGGCTTCCGCATGTATCTCGACTACGCCAACGGCCACATCGGCGACATCGGCGTGCACTGGTTCGATCAGGTTCTCTGGATCACGGGCGAGCGCGGGCCGAAGCGCGTCTTTTCCACCGGCGGCCGGCCCGTGCGCGGCGCGCCCGTGCTCACCGCGGGCGAGCAGACGAGCGACGCCCCGGATCACCAGGTGGCGCAGTTTGCCTTCGAGCAGTTCACGATGACGTGGGAGTCGCGGATGTTTGGCGGCAACCACTCCGAGAAAGGCGAGATCGCCGGCGCCTATCTCTACGGCACCAAGGGCACGCTGCACCTCGGCCACAAGGTCGGCTGGGCCTTCTATCCCAACGACGGCGGCGAGCCGCTGCGCGAGGCCGCCAAGCTCAACCAGCCCGATGGCCAGAACATCAAGGAACTCTGGGCCGACCTGCTCGCCGCCATCGAGACCGGCCGCCGTCCGATCTCCGACATCGAGGAAGGCCACCGCGCGAGCGTGTGCACCTATCTCGGCATGATCAGCTACCGCACCGGCCGCGCGATCGAGTGGGATCCGATGAAGGAGCAGATCGTGGGGGATCCCGCCGCGGCCAAGCTCCTTCGCCGCGAGTATCGCAAGGGCTGGGAGTATCCGGCCTGAGGTCGTTGTTTTTCATTCTTCGCTGCGCCCAGAATGAAAAGCCGTGTGAGCCGTCTTGCCGTTTCCTTTTCCCCATGAAAGCCCCTCCCACCCGCCGCGATTTCCTCCGCACCGCCACCGTCGCCTCGCTCGCGGCCGCGCCGCTCGTGCGCGCCGCCGCGCCCAATCCCGCCAGCGGCCGGTTCCTCTACGTCGCCGTGCCCGGCATCCGCGACTACACGGAGCGCGGCGGCCATGGCGTGCTCGTCTACGACATCGACCGCGGCCACGCGCTGGTGCGTCGCATCCCCGCGCGCGGGCTCAATCCCGCCAGCGGCAAGCCGCTCAACGTGAAGGGCGTCGTCGCGAGCGCCGCCACGCAGCGTCTCTACGTGAGCACGCTCCAGTTCCTCACCTGCTTCGATCTGCTCACCGATCAAATCCTCTGGGAGCGCGCCTATGACGGTGGCTGCGACCGCATGTCGATTTCGCCCGACGGCAAGGTCATGTATGTGCCCTCGCTCGAGAAGGAGCACTGGCATGTCGTCAACGCGGCGACCGGCGATGTGATCAAGCGCCTCGAGCCGATCCCGCGCGCACACAACACCATCTACGGCCTCGACGGCCGCTGGGTCTACATGGGCGGCATCGGCTCGCCGCTGCTGCACGTGGCCGACACCGCGACGCACACCATCGTGAAAAAGATAGGTCCGTTCGGCTCCGGCATCCGGCCCTTCACGGTCAACGGCCGGCAGACGCTCGCCTTCGTCAACGTCAACGGCCTGCTCGGCTTCGAGGTCGGCGACATCAAGACCGGCCGCCTGCTGCACCGCGTCGAGGTGCAGGGATTCAAGCAAGGGGTGCCCAAGCGCCACGGCTGCCCGAGCCACGGCGTCGGCCTCACGCCGAACGAAAAGGAAGTCTGGTGCTGCGACGCCGCCAACCAGCGCATGCACGTCTTCGACGCGACCGTGATGCCGCCGAAGCAGGTCGCGAGCATCGAGGTCCGCGACGACCCGGGCTGGATCACCTTCAGCCTCGACGGCAAATACGCCTATCCCTCGACCGGCGAAGTCATCGACGTGGCCACGCGCAAAATCGTGACGACGCTCAAGACCGAGACCGGCTCCGTCGCCGAGAGCGAGAAGCTCGTCGAAATCCACTTCGCCAACGGCAAGGCCACGCGTGTCGGGGATCAGTTTGGGGTGGGGCGGGTGGTGTGAGAAAGCACAACACCGATGGTTTCAGAATCGATCAGGGATGCGTTTTACGAAGGACGAAGGAGCGAGACGTTTCCGTTCGCCGTGAACGATGTGGTCGTCGTAAAACACGGGAGAAAGCCCGGATCTATTGCTTGGGTCATCTCAGTTGAGACTGAAGCGCCAAGTGCGAGATACCTTGTTGAATATGAAGACGGCACTTCAGAGGTGGTTTCACTCGAGTTTCTGAAGAGTCAATAGCCGGGTGAGATTCATCCACTGAGTTCGACGCTAGGATTGCTAGCCATCCCGCCCCGGCATCTCCTTGATGTAGATGTCGCGCTGCGGGTAGGGCATCTCGATGCCGGCGCGCTTGAAGTAATCCCAGATCTGGAAGTTCACGCGGCTGCGCATGTTTTGCGGGCGGTTGAACATCGTCTCGGTCCACACCCACACCTCGAAGTTGAGCGAGGACTCACCGAACGCGAGGAAGCGCGCTTCGGGCGCCGGGGTCTTCAGCACGTCGGGGCAGGCGAGGGCGGCCTCGACGAGCACCTTGGCCACGTGGTGCGGGTCGCTCTTGTAGTGCACGCCGACCGGGATGCGGAAGCGCACGCGGTTGTCGTTGTGGGAAATGTTGGTGACCTTGCCGGAGATGAACTCTGAGTTGGGCACGATGATGTGGATGTTGTCGTTGGTCCGCACCGTGGTGCTGCGCGCGCGGATTTCGTGCACATCGCCGTAGACCTCGCCGAGCTGGATGCGATCGCCGACCTTGATCGGGCGCTCGATGAGCAGGATGACGCCGCTCACGAAGTTGTCGGCGATGTTGCGCAGCCCGAAGCCGATGCCGAAGCCGATGCCGCCGATGACGACCGAGAGCGTGTGCAGATCGAAGCCCGGGATCATCACCGGCATGATGATGAGCACGCCGAGGAGCATGACGCCGTAGCTGATGAGCGTGGCGATGGCGATGCTGACGCCGCGGTTGAGGCCGGCGCGCGGCAGCACGCGATCGCGGAGGACGCGCTTGAGCGCCGCGGTGCCGAGCGCGAGCCCGCCGACGAGGGCGAGGCCCACGAGAATTGAAAGCGGGGTGAAGCGGAGGTTGCCGACCTCGAAGGGCTGGCGGAGAAACTCGATGAAGGCGGACATGCTCAGGGGGCGGCCCGGGAGCTAGCCACCCGCGCGCGCCGGAGGCTATCCGAAAAATGCCACGCGCGGCCACTTTGCGGCGCGCCGGCCCCATCGTGGCGGCCTGGCGTGGCTATTTCGCCGAGTAGCCGCCGTCGACCGGGAGATTGGCGCCGGTCACGTAAGTGGAGGCGTCGCTGAGGAGGAACACCACGGCCCCGCCGATTTCCGAGGCCTGGGCCATGCGGCCGAGCATGGTCATCGCGCCGTAGCGCGTGAGAAACGCCGGGGCTTGCGGGCGCTCGGGGTTGTAGATGCCGCCGGGCGAGACGACGTTCACGCGCACGCCCTGGGCGCCGTAGTGGGACGCGAGGTAGCGGGTGAGGTTGATCATGCCGGCCTTGTGGAAAAAGTAGTCCGGCGACGGGTAGGCGGCCGGGCCGTCGTAGAGCGCGGGGTGCATGCCGACCATGCCCATGTGCGAGGCGATGTTGACGATGCTGCCGGCGCCCCGTCGCGCCATCGCGTCGCCGAAGGCGCGCACCGTGGCGAAAAAACCGGTGGCGTTGGTCGCCATCGAGGCTTGCCAGGCCGCGAGCGAGTCGCCGGGCCCGCGCATCGGGCGGTTGACGGCGTTGAACACCAGGCCGTCGACGCGACCGTGCCGTGCGAGCACGCGATCGCGCAGGTGGTGGAGCGACGACTCCGACTCAATGTCGACCGGCTCCGCCTCGACCGCGGCGGTTCCCTCGGCGCCGATGGCCTTCGGGGTGCGGGAAGCCACGACCAGTGTGGCGCCGGAGCCGCTGATGGCCGACACCAAGGCCCGGCCAAGGAGGCCGGAGCCGCCGCACTGGACGATGACCTTTCCGGCGAGCGAGAAATTGGGATGCTCAGGCATAGGGCGAGGATCTGGGCGCGAACCTGGCCGATGCGGGCAGCGCGGCGATGTGGTTGGCCAGCAGTTCGAGCCGCTGCTTGAAGTAGCCGGCAAGGCCCACGACGTCGGCGCCGACGTTGACTACCTGATAGCCCTCCGCGACCAGATCGTTGAACGGCGCAATCAAGCCGGCGGTCATGGCGAATTTGCCGTGTTTCCGCGCCGCGGCGGCCACGCGCTTCCGCGCCTCGACGACCTGGGGATCGTCGAACTTGCCCGCCTTGCCGATGCGGTGGCTGAAATCGCCCGGCCCGAAAAGCAGCACGTCGTAGCCCGGGACCGCCGCGATCGCGTCGAGGTTTTCGACCGCCTCGGGCGACTCGATTTGGAGCACGATGATGCGCTCGGTGTTGATTTGCCGGACGTAGTCCTCGATCGGGAGCATGCAGAACAGGCCGTCCGTGTTGCCGCCGTCGAGGGCGCGTTTGCCGAGCGGGTGACAGCGCACCCACTCGACGATCTGGCGGGCCTCGTCGGCGGTGGACACGTGCGGGACCATGATGCCGGTGGCGTCGGCCTCGAGCGGCCGCAGGTAGTCGCTGTAGCTCCCCCGGCTGACGCGCACGATGGTGTCGATGTCGCGCACGCGCGCGGCGCGGATCTGGTTCTCGAGCCCGATCCAGTCGTTGGGCACGTGCTCATTGCAAAGCCAGACGCCGTCGGCGCCGCACAGGCCCGCGATTTCGACGACGCGCGGATCGGAGAGGTTGATTTTCGCGATCGTGGGGATGGCTCCCTGGCGGAGCTTGGCGAGGACACGGCTGGGGCGGCTTTTCATCATTTCAAAAGGGCGTGGATCTCAGCGAGGTCGACGCGGCGGGAGTTTTCCTGCCGGCTCCGCAAGCCGGCGATGAGCACCGCCATGAGCTCGATGGTCTCGTCGAACGGGTAGGGGGCGGCGCCCGTGCGCACAAAGTCGATGAAGCCGGCCATCTGGCGGCGGAAGCTCGTGTAGGTGTCGGAAAACTTGAACGCGGTCTGGCCGGCCGTGCCGCACACCTGCATCTGGCCGAAGGTCGCGCCCCCGTCGTAGATGACGGGCAGCGTCAGCTGCGCGCCGCGGCGGTGCGTGAGATGGGCAATCTCAATCCCGGGGGCGGATTCGAGGCGCACGGAGACGAAACCCGGGCCTGCCACGCGAAACAGCGGTTCCAGCAGGTGAATCCCATACCGCTCCCACGTCTTGCACGACACCCCGCACAGCCAGCGCAACTCGCCGAGCGCAGGAAGATTCGCGAGGCAGGCATCGAGTTCCGGGGCATAGCGCAGGCCGCTCGATGAAAGTATTTTTGCCCCGCTCCGCTCCCAGGCGACGAACGTGCGCAGGTCCTCGATCGAGGTCGCGAGCGGCTTGTCGACGAACACCGGCAGCCCAGCCTCGACGAACGGCCGCGCCCGGCGGACATGATCGAGCCCGTCGTCGGTCGCGATGACAACGCCGTCGACGTGGCCGATCACGTCCTCAGGGTGGGTGACAATGTGCGGAATGAGGGAAGCCGCCGCGACCGCGGGTGCCTCGGCGGGGTTGTCCGTCCAAAGGTGCGTCACGCGGGCGCCGGGGATGCGCACGGAGCCGGCTGGCTGCGCCCCGAGGTAGCGCGGAATCACCGGGTAGGGGCACGCCGCCATCGCCACGGGATCGAAGCCGTTGATGATGGCGGACCAGGAATACGGGTGGCCGTTGCCATCGATCATGCCGAGCATGGCCAGCCGCAGTGGCGGCGGGTTCGTGGGAGGCGACGCGTCAGACATGGAGTTGGGCGCACGAGACGCGCGCGCCGGATTCGGCGGCGGCGATGGCGGCGAGGTTGAAGCGCAGCGTCTGGGCGGCCGCTTCCAGGGAGCAAAGCCGAGGCGGCCGGCCCTCCATCTGGTCAAGGAAGGCCTGGGCCTGCGCGATGAAGTGCGCGTCGCGGTCCGCCACGCGGGCTTCGCGCCACGTCCAGCCGGAGTCCCCCGCGCGAAACACGCCCCAGCGCTGCGTGTGAAACTCGATGCGCACGCTGCCGGCGGCGCAGTTGAGCTGGATGGTCGATTCGTTGGGCTGCTGAAACTGGTTTAGCGCGTAGCTGGCCAGCGCTCCGCCGCGATGACGCGCCGCGACGTGCACGGTATCCTCCACCTCGACGCCCGGAACCGCCAGGTGCGCGCAATCGCAGAGCACGCTTTCCGTGGGCCCGAGCACGCTTTCCAGCCAGTTGGCGGAGTGGGTGAGGGCGTCCTGGATCGCGCCGCCTCCGGTCCTGCGCTCCCGATAGTAGGTCTGGGCGTAGCCGGGCCGGAGCAGATGAAACGGCTGGCCGCTGCTGACCGAGGCTTGGAGCACGGGCCCCAGTTCGCCGCCGGCGAGAAAGGCCCGCGCCTCGACGAGGAACGGAAAGACGTGCATGACGTAGGCAACCGCCGCCTGCCGATGGCTGCGCGTGTGCGCCTCCCGCAGCTCCGCCAACCCCGCCAACGAATGCGACAACGGCTTCTCGATCAGCACGTGCATCCCCGCGTCCAACGCCGCCCGTGCAATCGGGATGTGCAACGGCGCTGGCGTGCACACGACCGCAGCCGTGTGTTGCCCGGACCGCACGGCGGCCTCCCAATCGGCGGTGCCCGGCACTTGGTAGGTTTCCGCTATCCGTTGCAGCAATGTCGGATTTTGGTCGCAGGCCGTCACGGCGGCGCGCGCGGAGGCCTGAAAGCACCGCAGGTGGCGCTCGCCAATGCTGCCGCACCCGACCACGAGGACCGAGTGGTTTTTCATGGATGGAGCGCAGCGGGTCGCGCCGGCGCCGCGTATCCCCGCGGGACCGCCCGGTCACCGGCGACCGGGCGCAAAGGTTTTTCCCTCTTGCAACACATGTATACACAGGTATTTCATTTTCGCCCATGAAGGATGTCAATTCCGATATCGCCTACGACTACATCCGGAAACGGATTTTGCGCGGCGAGTTTGCCCCGGGGGCGAGTTTGGCGACCAAGACCCTGTCCGCCGAGATCGGCGTGAGCCGCACCCCGGTGCGCGATGCGCTGCGACAGCTCGAGGCGGACGGTTTGGTGACGATTCAGGCGCGGCTGGGGGCGAGCGTGAAGAAGATGGACTTGAAGGAATTCAGGGAGATGTGCGGATTGCGGCTGGCGCTGGAGAGCTTTGCCGCGGGGCTCGCCGCGACGAACCGGACCGAGGACGACCTGCGCGAGATCGCCCAGGCCGTGGAGGCGATGCGCAAATTGACCGACAAGATCATCGCTACCTCGCGTGAAAAGGAGGAGCCGGTGCTCGAGGAATTGCGGCGCGAAGACGTCCGCTTCCACGTCGCGATCATGACGGCGGCGAAGAACAGCCTGATGAAGTCGGAGATCCTGCGCCTGCACCTCATCAATCGCGTCGTGAGCGTGCCTGGCCCGGAGCGGGATGTCCAACGGGACAAGAAGACCGTCGACGCGCGGCGCCGCGCGGTCCTTGCGAGCCATGACGAAATCTATGTCGCGATTCGAAAAGGCGACGCCGCCGCCGCGCGCGAAGCGATGGCCGCGCACATTCAGGATATTGTCGACAATACGCTGAGCGTGCTCGCCCTCCAAGGCAACGGCGCGGTGGGCCGGGCTTTGACGGAGGAGGAATTGAGCTACGTGGCGTAGGCGATTTTCGGGCGCGATTTGGACCGCGCAGCGGGCTTCGCGGCGAACGGCTTGGGCGCGGCTTTTGCCCGGATTTGCCCCAGACGGGCGCAGCGCGGCGGGATCGGATTTGGCGGCGCAGAATGAATGGGCTGGGTTCAGGGGAAATTCCATTGACAGGCGATTTTTAAATATGCACGTGTATACACGCCGATTTTTGGATATCCACCGTCCGCATCGAATTACCCCGCAAGCGCGCCGATTTCATGAGAGTTGTCAAAGAGGGCGGCCACCGCCTGTTCGAAACAGATCCGGAGACGGTGAAATACGTCGCGGAGATGCTGCAACACCTGCGGGTGCGCGGGATGGACGCGGTGCGCGACTTCAGCGCGAAGTTCGACGACTGGTCGCCGGCCAGCTTCGAGCTCAGCGCGAAGCAGATCGACGAGGCGATTGCGCAGTGCTCGGACGAGCTCGTCCGCGACACGGAGTTTTGCCAGGGCAACGTCCGCCGCTTCGCCGAGGCGCAACTCGGCACGCTCACGCCGCTCGAAGTGGAGTCGCGGCCCGGCGTGTGGCTCGGACACAAGCACATCCCCGTGCGTTGCGTCGGCAGCTACGTGCCGGGCGGCCGCTACCCGATGTTTGGCTCGGCGCAAATGAGCATCATCCCGGCGAAGGTTGCCGGCGTTAAGACGGTCGTCGCCTGCACGCCGCCGGTGAAAGGCAGCGGCTGCTATCCGGCGACGATCAACGCCATGAAGAAGGCCGGCGCCGACCGCATCTTCGTCCTCGGGGGCGTGCCGGCGATGGCGTTGATGGCGTTTGGCCTCGATGGCGTGGAGCCCGCCGACATCCTGTGTGGTGCGGGCAACAAGTTCGTCGCCGAGGCCAAGCGCCAGCTTTTCGGCCAGTGCGGCATCGACCTGCTCGCCGGCCCGACGGAAATCGCGGTCATCGCCGACGATTCGGCCGACCCCGCGCTGGTCGCGTGCGACTTGCTTGGCCAGGCGGAGCACGATCCGAACAGCGGGCAGCTGTGTGTCTGCCTGAGCGAGGAGTTCGCCCGCGAGACGCTCCGTGAGGTGGAGCAGCAGCTCGCCGTGCTCCCGACGCGGGACATCGCGCAACTTTCCTGGCGCGACTACGGCAAACTCTACGTGGCCGAGAGCCGGGACGAGGCCATCGCGATCTCCGACGCCTACGCGCCGGAGCACCTCGAGCTGCATGTGACAGACGTGGACTACTACTTTTCGCGACTCACCAACTACGGGTCGCTCTTCATTGGCGAGGAGACGACCGTCGCCTACGGCGACAAGAGCATCGGCACGAACCACATTCTGCCGACGAGCCGCTCGGCACGCTACACCGGCGGCGTGTGGGTCGGGAAATTCCTCAAGACCGTCACCTACCAGCGCATGACGCCCGCCGCGAGCGTGGGCGTCGGCGAAGTCACCGCCCGCCAGTGCGACGTCGAGCGCATGCTCGCCCACGCGATTACGGCCCGGGTGCGGGTCGAACGCTACGCCGGCGCGAAGTAGATGATGGGTCCACCCGCTCTGCTTTTTCCATCCCAGCCGCACTGAACTCCAGCCCCCGCGCCCCATGAAATCGCCCCTCCGTTCTGCCAGGAAAGCTCACCCCCCGTTGCTCGCGTGCCTGCTGGCGACGGCCGCGTGTTTGCCCGCCGCCGCCCAGTCCGCCAAGCCATCGTCCGCCGCGAACGATGAGGAAGCGGTGCAGTTGAAGGAGTTTGTGGTCACCGACAGCGCTGATCTCGGCTACTCGACGCCCAACGCCATCGGCCTCACGCGCAGCAACGAGGCGCTGATCGACGTGCCGCAGGTGATCAACGTGCTCAACCAGCAGCTCCTGCTCGATTTCAACCCGGTTGAACTCGCCGATGTCTACCAGTTCGTCGCGGGCGTCACCATCGAGTCCAACGTCGGCGACAGCACGATGATCCGCGGCTACACCGTGCGCGATCAATTCACCGACGGGATGGTCGACAACCAGAACCAGAGCCAGATGGGCGCCGAGCCCTATCAATACGAGCGCATCGAAGTGCTCAAGGGCCCGGCCGGCCTCGTCTACGGCTCGACCGCGATCGGCGGCCTGACCAACCGCGTGCGCAAGGCCCCGCAGTGGCGGCGCCGCGGCGAGATCGCGTTCACCTTCGGCGACTACAACCAGACGAAGACGGAATTCGACTACAACACGCCGCTCGGCAAGCGCGTCGCGGTGCGCCTGATCGCGACCTATCGCAACGATGATCTGGTGAACGGCGTGCACACGCGTTTCTCGTATCAGAACCGCTGGAACCTCAACCCGAGCCTGCTCGTGAAGCTGGGCGCCAGGAGCCAGCTGCGGTTTTTCGGCGAGTTTCTGCGGGAGAATGCCCACAAGCATTGGGGCGAAAACGGCATGTTCGCGACGGTCACCAATCCGGCGCAGCGCACGGTCGCCGCCGCGGCGAACTTCGCGCGCCTGGGTGACCGCGTGGTGCAGTTCGGCGTGCCGCAGGCGCAGGGGGGCATCACCACGTGGGGGCTGCTGCCGCGGGACTTCACGTTTTCGGAGCAGCAGGCGCACGGCACGAACATCAAGCACGCGGGCGGCGCGTTCTACGAAGCGAAGTTCGGCGACGATCTGCTGCTGCGCGCCGGCGGGCAGATCAGCTACTGGGATCACTTTGTCGAGGACGTGATTCCCGTCGGCATGGCCGGCAACAACCACGAGATGACGCGCACGTGGCGCACGATTGAGAATTTCGACCGTTACTCGGTGGCCGCGATTGATGCGACGTATTCGTTCAACCTCCTCGGCAGCCGGCACAAGCTTTTCGCGGTGAACCAGTATCAGTATCGCAACCTGTTTCAGCGGATCTACTCGATGAACCCCTCGCACCCGATCCAGAACCTCGACATCTTCAACCCGGTCTACACGGGCTACGACCCCGCGGGCAAGCAGCGCACCAACCAGCAGCGTGGCCACGCCCCCAACTATGCCTTCGGCTTCAAGGACCACGTGAAATTCCTCGGCGACAAGCTGCAGGTCGCCGGTGGCCCACGCTACGATTGGTATAAGAGCCGCACGAACAATGAAATCAACGGCGTGCCCGGCACGCTCAGCAAAGGCAAGAACTGGACCTACAACTACGGGGCCGTGTTCAAGCCGAACAAGACCTACTCGCTGTTCTTCGGCCACTCCGAGACCTACGCCCCCAATACGGCGGTCAATCCCGATCGCACCACGTTTTCCCCTCAAATCGGCTCCGTGAACGAGTTTGGCCTGAAGATGGCGTTCTTCGACGGCCGCATCGCCGGCACGCTCTCGACCTACAAGCTCCGGCTCGAGCACATCATCCTGAACGATCCCGATCCCGTGCGCGCCGCCGCGGGCTGGCGGGTGGACAGCGGCTTCCAGGAGACCAAGGGCTACGAGGCCGACGTCTACCTCCAGATCACGCGCGCCTGGCAGCTCAACCTCGGCGGGTCTGACATCGACGTGCAGACGCCGAATGGCATCTTCCCGCGCGGCTCGGCGAAGCGGACGGCGAACTTCGTCACGAGCTACCGCTTCAGCGAGGGGCCGCTCAAGGGCCTGGCGTTTGGCGCAGGCGGCGCCTACAAGGGCGCATTCAATGTCGAGACCCCGGCGCTCACCGATCGGCTGGCGCGCTTTTACCTCCCGAGCTATGCGACGGCCAACGGCTTCGCCTCCTACACTTGGAAGCAATACCGCTTCCAGCTCAACGTGACCAACCTCACCGACGAGTGGTATCTGCTGCGCAGCGTGTCGAAGGAGCAGATCCTCCAGGGGCCGGTGCGCTCGTGGCGCATCCGTGTTGCGCGCTCGTTCTGACTCCGCGAAAGTCCCCGGCAAATCCCAAAACTTGAAAACCCTCGACGCCATCCTCGTGTCGCTGCTCGCGGCGCTGCCGCTCGCCGCGGCTCCGGCGGGCTCTCCCGGCGCCCGCAAGCTCGACGACGTCACGATCTACGCGGATGCGCGCTTCCACTGCGCGTTTCCCTCCGTCGTGCGGCGGCCCGGCGGGGAGTTGCTGCTGGCGTTTCGCCGCGCGCCCGACCGGCGTCTGCTCGGCGACGAAAAATACACGCACACCGATCCCAACAGCTACCTGATGCTGGTGCGATCGGCGGATGGCGGGCGCACGTGGACGAAGTCGCCGCAGCTCATCTACGCCCATCCCTTCGGCGGCTCGCAGGATCCCTGCATGATTCAGCTGAGCGACCAGTCGCTGCTTTGCGCGAGCTACGGCTGGGCCTGGATGCCGCCGGAGGCGCTGCCCAGGCTGCCGAAGCCCAACACGGTGGTCAACGGCAGGTTTGTCTTCCTTGGTGGCTGGCTGGTGCGCTCCGGCGACGGTGGCGCGAGCTGGTCGGCGCCCATCATCCCGCCCCGCAGCGAAGGCGAGCTGCGCGTCGACATCCATGGCGCGCCCTTGCCCGCCTACAACCGCGGCGCGATCTGCGAGGGCCGCGATGGCCGGCTCTTCTGGGCCGTTGCGCAAAACTCGGCCGACGGCCGCCGCACCGAAGTGCACCTCATGATTTCCGCCGACAAGGGCGCGACCTGGAAATATTCCACGCCGATCGCGCGCGACCCGAAGGCGACCTTCAACGAGACGTCCGTCTACGAGACGCCGAAGGGCCAGCTCATCGCGTTTCTCCGCACGGCGGGCCTGGACGACCACCTGTGCGTTGCGCGCTCGCATGACGGCGGCAGGACCTTCGCGCCGTGGGAAAACATCGCGATGCAGGGGCATCCGTTTCACGCGATTCGCCTGCCCGACGGCCGGGCGCTCCTCGTCTATGGCTACCGGCATCCGCCGTTCGGGGTTCGGGCGCGGGTGCTCGACGCCGAATGCGCCGACATCGCCGCCGCGCCGGAAATTGTCCTGCGGGACGACGGCGGCGGCGTGGACCTCGGCTACCCGTGGGCGACGATGGTCGGTGATCGGCGTGCGCTCGTGACCTATTACTTCAATCGCGCCGACGGCCCGCGCACGATCGAGGGCACCTTCCTGCAAATCGACTAGTGCCGTGGCCCATTCCTCCATGAAACTCCGTTCCCTGCTGCTGCTTGTTCCGCTCGTCGTCGCCCCAATGCCGGCTCAGGCCGCCATCACGGCCGAAATCCTCGAGGTGAGAAAAATCTGGGACGTCGGCGCGCACAACGCGTTCACCGATCTCATCCGCTGGCGCGACCGCTGGTGGTGCACCTTTCGCGAGGCGGACGATCACGTTGGCGGCGACGGCGCGATTCGGATCCTCACCTCGACCGATGGCGCCCGCTGGGAATCCGCCGCGCGCCTCACCGAGGCCGGCATCGATCTCCGCGATCCCAAATTGTCGGTGACACCCGCGGGCAAGCTCATGCTGAACTGCGGCGGCTCCGTCTACGGCGGCACGAAGATCCTCAAGAGCCGGCAGTCGCGCGTGCTGTTTTCCGACGACGGCAGGGCCTGGAGTGCGCCCACGCCCGTCCTCACCCAGGGCGAGTGGCTCTGGCGGGTGACCTGGCACAACGGCATCGCCTACGGCGCCGCCTACGATTCCAAGACCGCCAGCAACGCGCCGAGCGGCCCCGAATGGCTGCTCAACCTCTACAAGAGCACCGATGGCGTCGCGTGGGATCTCGTGAAGAAAATGGAGGTCACGGGCCGGCCCAACGAGACGACCCTGCGCTTTGAGCCCGACGGGACGATGCTGATGCTCGTGCGCCGCGAGGGGGATGATCGCATGGGCCACATCGGTCGCGCCAAGCCGCCCTATCAGTCGTGGACGTGGCAGGCGACCAACCATCGTTTCGGCGGCCAGAATGCGCTGCGGCTCCCGAGCGGCGCGTGGCTCGTCGGCACGCGCGACTACACCGGCATCACCAAGGGCAGCGCGGGCTCGCGCACGATGCTCGGCCAGCTCCTGCCCGACGGAAAGATCGCCACGCTCGCGACCTTTCCCAGCGACGGCGACACAAGCTACCCCGCCATGGTTCTGCACGACGGCAAACTCTGGTTCAGCTACTACTCCAGCCACGAGGGCAAGACCTCGATCTACCTCGCCACGCTCGCGGTCCGCGGCGGCTGAGCGGCCGGGGCTCGGTTGCCATGTCACGCGTGTTCCGCCTTGTTGCGATTGCCGTCGCGCTCGCGGTGCACGCGCAGGGCGCCGAGCCCGCGGCGCCGAGCCTGCGCGTGGCGCCCGATCACGCGGACTGGAATTACGCGCCGGGCGAGCCGGCAAAATTCCGCGTCACCTTTTCCGGCGCCGCCGCCGGTGCGGACGGCATCGCGGTGAAATACCGCATCGGCCCCGAGGCGATGCCCGCCGAGGAGCGGTCCGCAACCGTGCCGCCCGCGGGCCTCGTCCTCGAGGCCGGCACGCTGCGTGAGCCGGGATTTCTCCGCTGCGTCGTCACGGCCGATCTCGGGGGAAAGCCGATCCGCGCGCTGGCGACGGCCGGCTTCGCGCCGGAGAAAATCGTGCCGACGCAGACGGAGCCGCCGGACTTCGACGCGTTCTGGGCCGCCGCCAAGGCCGAGCTCGCGCAAGTCCCGCTCGATGCGCGCATGACGCACCTGCCCGAGCAGGGCACGGCGGCAATCGACGTCTACCATGTGAGTTTCCAAAACGTCGGCGTCATCGGCGCGACGTTTCCGTCGGCGCGGACGCGCATGTATGGCATGTTGTGCGTGCCGAAGGGGCCCGGGCCGTTTCCCGCGATGCTGCGCCTGCCCGGCGCGACCGTGCGCGCCTATCCCGGCGTGCGCGACCTCGCGGCGAAGGGCATCATCACACTCGAAATCGGCATTCATGGCATCCCGGTGAACCTCGGCCCGGAGATTTACGCGCAGCTCGTGTCGGGCGTGCTCGCGAGCTACCCGACCTACCAGCTCGACGACCCGCGGGCCTACTACTACCGGCGCGTCTACCTCGGCTGCGTGCGCGCGAACGATTTTCTCTGCTCGCTCGAGCAGTGGGATCACAAAACGCTCATCGTGTCGGGCCACAGCCAGGGCGGGCAGCTGACGGTCGCGACCGCCGCGCTCGATCCGCGGGTAAACGCGGTGGCGGTGACCTTTCCGGCGTTCTGCGACGTCACTGGCTACCTGCACGGCCGCGCGGGTGGCTGGCCGCACATGTTTCGCGACGAGAAGGGCGGCCATCGCGTTCCCGCAAAGATCGCGACGACGGGCTACTACGACACGGTGAACTTTGCGCGCCGGCTGCGCGTGCCGGGCTTCTACACGTGGGGCTTCAACGATGAAACCTGCCCGCCGACGTCGATGTTCGCGGCCTACAATGTCATCACGGCGCCGAAATCGCTCTTCCTCGCGCTCGCGGCCGGGCACGCGTCGACCTCGGAGCAACTCGCCCGCGTGAGCGCTTGGATCGTCGATCGGGCTCGCGCGCTGCCCCGGCCGCAGCCGTAGGCCGGTGAACCGCATTTCCATGACTCGTTCCATTTCGCTCCTTCCGCTGCTCGGGGCGTGCGCGTTCGCCACCCTGGACGCCGCCGAGACCCCGCCCCGGCCGAAACGCGCCCATGTCGAAGTCCCGCCGCAAATCATACCAATCGCCACGGATCCGCGGTTCGAGCTCACGCTCGGCAAGCCCACCGTGATCATGTCGGGGGACGGACGGCAGCCGTATCTGTTCGTCTCATCGCAGGGCACGTTGTTCTGCCAGGCGCAACTGAGCCTGCCGCCCTTCAACTCGAAGCCGAAGCAGGTCTACCACACGCGCATCCAGTCGATGCTGTCGCGTGACGGCGGCGCGACGTGGACCCCGTGGGCGCACGCGCCGAATCAAGACCCGGTGTTCATCGAGGGCGGCATGGTGGAGCGGGCGGACGGCACGATCGTGATGCTCGACACGTTTATCATGCCGGCGGAAAAACGCCCCGGCTACGGTGCGGGGGAAATTTGGCAATCGAAGGACGACCTCCGCACCGTCACGGGCCCGCACGACGCCGAGTTCCATCTGCCGCACGTGGCGAGGAGCGGATCGACGAACGACTTCGGCCGCCCCCACGCCTCCGCCCGCGCGCACCGCTCGATCGTCGAGCTGCCCGACGGCGAGCTGCTGGCCTCAATCTACACGCGATTCCCCGGCGACACGGCGCCGGCGAGCTACATGCCGACGATGATGAAGACCCGAACCATCGTCGCGCGCTCGCGCGATGGCGGCGCGACGTGGGCGTATCTCGCCACCGTCGCGGTCGATGCCGGCGTCGGCACGGAGGGATTTGGCGAGCCGGTGCTGGTGCGCGTGGCGCAAGGCGCGCACGCGGGGCGCCTGCTTTGCTACATGCGCACGGGGCGCGACCTCTTCGGCGCGCACTCGGACGACGCGGGGGCGACTTGGTCGCGGCCCCTGCCCGTGAGAATACCGGGCATCGACGTCTACGCGACCGCGCAGTGGGAATCGCTCTTTGCGGACCCAAAGGCCCCGGGCCATGCGCCGAGCGACGAGATGATTGGCGCCGCGGTGGATCCCGAGGCGATTCAGATGAAGGACGGCACGCTGGTGCTCGGCGTGGGCGTGCGCATCCCCGCGCGCAAATACAACGACGATTGGCGCGCGCCGCAGAACGGCAACTACCTCGCGTTCAGCACCGACGGTGGCGACACGTGGGCTCACGTCGTGCAGTTCCGCTCCGGCGCGCCGACGACGCACTACATGGGCGTGCGCGAGCTCAAGCCCGGCCTGCTCTACGTGGTCTACGACGACAGCGCGTGGAACATGGCGGGGCAGACCGTCGGCTTTCAACTCGCGGTCAAACGCGCCGCGGTTTCGCCGCTGCGCGTGGTGGCGCAGGCGGCGCTGACGCGTGCGTTCCGCGAGGAGAGCGGCTGGATCCGCGTGCACGCCGCGGAGGCGTTGGTCGCCGCGGGCGAGGGTGCGCTTGTGCGCGAGGGTTTTCGCCGCGAGCTGCCGGCGCTGGAGCCGGGCCCGTGGCGGGTCGGCGCCTGGCGCGTTCTCGCGGCCACGGCGGCGACCGCGGCGGACCGCGCTGCCTACGTCGCGAAAATTGAGGCGGTTTTTCTCGCCGCGGACGCGCCGGACCGGCTGCAAGCCCTCGAGAGCCTGAACAAGCTCCGCGTTCCAATCACGGGGCCCGCCTTGGCGCGGGCGCAGGCGATGGCCCGCGGCGCTGAAGTTGAGCGACCGCTGGCCGATTGGGCGCTGCATCTGGCGGGCGAGCGTTCGGCCGTGGATCATTTGGTGGGATTGTTGACGGCGTCGGATCCTGTCGCGCGGCTGCGCGCCGCCTACGCGCTGCGTTGGGTGGGCGCGCTCGCGCCCGGGCAGCTGGCCCGGCTGGCCGCGGCGGCCGATGCCGAGCCGGTCGACAGCCCGGCGCATCCCTATTTCCTGAGCGCGGCACTCGCGCTCAACGCGGCCCCCGCTCGGCGCGAGGTGTGGATGGAGCGGGCCCGGACGCTGCTTCGAACCGGGCCGGCTGGCGCGCGCTACGAGCTGAGCCAGACCGTGGGCGAGCGCATCGCGGCCGCCGATGCGGCGCGGTTTGTCGATGATTGTGAACTCGCCAAAGGCGATGCGCGCATCGCCGCCGCCTTGGTGGTTTTGAAGAGCGCGGCGGCGGACAGCCGCGAGCGACCCTAGGGCGGTTCAAGTTAAACGGTGGCCAAAGGGCAGGACGAGGCGTCCCGCCCGGCTGGCGTGCGCTACCAAGTCGTCCAGCCGCCATCAACGACCAGCGTGTGGCCGGTGACGTAGGAGGCTCCGTCCGAAAGAAGAAACAGCGTTGGCCCGACGACCTCGTCCCGCCGCCCGATGCGGCCGAGGGCCGTCTTGGCGTTGAGGTGGGCGATGAAGTGCGGGAGGTCCGCCTGGATCTTGGGATTCGGAAACGGCCCGGGCGCGATGCAGTTGAACCGAACGCCGCGCGGCCCGTAGTGGACGGCCAGATAGCGGCACATCTGGATTAGCGCCGCCTTGCTCGCGCCGTAGTCGATGGGATTTGGCGCCATCGGCGCGAAGTAGATCTTCGGATCGGGTGAGACGAGGCCATACATGCTTGAGAAGAGCACGATGCTGCCACCGGCTTTCGCCCCCATCGCGGCGGCGACCGCGCGGCAGAGCTCAAATGCCGGAGTCAGCGAACCAGTGAGGGTCCGGTCCAGGTCGGCGGCGGAGATCTCCTCCATTTTCTTTCCGGAGGAGGAGACAAACGGGAGGTGGACCAATCCGTCGGGGACGCCGTGCGCCGCCACGAGTTGCTTGACGACGGCGGCCTGCGCGGCGAGGTCGGTGAGGTCGATCGACACCGGGATGGTGCGCGTGAGGCTCCGTTCACGCACGAGCGCCTCGGCCCGGCCGGGCAGCTCCAGGCAGATCGTTTTGGCGCCGGCGGCGTCGAGTGCCGCGGTGATGGGTGCGCCGAGGTAGCCGGCGCCACCGGTTACCCAAATCGTCCGATCAAGAAACGAGGGATGAGTGTTCATGGGAAAGAGTCAGCCGTGCTGGCGGTCCGCCGCGGGAGGCGCGGGGCGAATGGAAAAGAGCAGCATCGCGCAAAGGAGCAGGATGCCCGTCATCGCGAGAAAGACGGCGGAGAGCCCGATGCTGGCGTCGCGCAGCGCGCCCCCGACGTAGATGTAAATGCCGCCCACCACGCAGGCGACGAGGTTGAGGAACCCGTAGCCGGTCGCGCGGTAGCGGGCATCGGCGACGAGGCACAGGATCGGCATCATGTTCGCGTCGGTGAAATTCCGCGTGAGCCCGTAGATCACGAGCCCGGCGATCGCGACGGGCAGGGCCGTCGCCGTGGCCAGCATCAGGATACCGGCCGCAGCGACGCACAGGCCGAGCGCCGGCGTGAGGATGCGGGCGCGGGGGTTGGTGCGGCTCCATTGATCCGCGATCGCGCCGCCGAGCAGGACGCCGGCTACCCCTCCGCCGCTCAGCCACGCGGTCGCGTTGAGGCCGCCGCCGCCCTGCGTCAGCTCGAACCGCTCCTGAAAATACGTGGGCAGCCAGCCCACCAGCCCCCAGCCGGCCATGCCGAGGAGCCCGAAGAACGCCACGGCCCGGCGAAAGGGCCGTTGGGCGAAGAGACTCCGCATCGCATCGCCAAATGCGACGCGCTCGCCGGGGTTCGCCACGCACGGCGCATCGCGCGTCGCGTCGCGCAACGCGAACAGGAGCACGACCGAATACCCAATGCCGACGAGGCCGAAAAGATTGAAGGCAAAGGTCCATTCGTGCCGATCGGCCAGCACGCCGCCGAGCCCGCCGAAGCCGGAGCCCACGGCGATGCCCACCATGTGCGTGCCCGTCGCCAATGAGCGTGTGTCGCCACGATGGTAGTCGGCGATGAGCGCGAGGGCCGCGGGGATGTAGGCCGCCTCGCTCACGCCCATCAGCGCCCGGGCGACGAGAAGCTCGGCGTAGGTATGGGCATGTGCGGTCAGCCAAGTGACGCCCGACCACACAAAAAGGCTGACGATGATGACGCGGCTCCGGCTGAAACGATCCGCGAGGAACCCGGCGAAAGGGCTGAGCAGGCCGTAGACCACGAGGAACACCGTGGTCAGCAACCCGAACTGCGCATTGGTCATCGGGATGGCCGCGACGATGGACGGACGCATCGTCGTGAGCATGTTGCGATCGAGGTAGTTCAGGCACGCGACCACGCACAGCAGCGCGACGACGCTCCACGCGCGCGCAGGCGAAGGCAGGGCGTCGGAGGCGGGGGTGGGGCGCGAGACGAACACAGCGTGGGCTCAGTAGCCCTTGTCCCAGCGCGGGCCGACGTTCTCGGCGAGCGCCTCCGACACCCACACGTCGGTGCGGAGCGTTTGCAGCAGCGATTCCGGCACGAGCGGAGTGACCGGCCCGTGGAGCACGAGGCGGGTGGTGAAGCGCTGCCAGGAAGCGAACGAGCCGTCGACCGTGATGGCGTGCGTCTGGATGCGATGCTTGGCGGCGATGACCTCCGCGGGCCCGATCGTCGCGGCCTTCGGGGGCACGCGCGCAAGATCGCCGCTCATGCCAAAGCTGCCGTGCAGGGAATTCTGCGCGATGGTGAGCGGGTGCAGCGTGCACACGCGCGGGCCCATCTTCCTCCACTCCTCGAAGGTGCCCGCGAATTCAGGCGCCCCCGGATCGATGAACGCAAGGTGGCCGGCCCAGCCCGGGCCGCTGTAGCAGATGTCCGCGCCGCCGAGATCGGCGATCATCTTGCCGTAGACCTTGATGTTTTTGTCGTTCGGGCCCTGCACCTGTTTCTCCGGCGGGCGCAGCTTCGGATCGATGTTCGACCAGAAGTATTTCTTGAACGCGTGGGCGAAGCCAAATTCCCAGCTCTCCGGCGCGATGCGGCCTTCCTCGTTCGCATACTCGTCCATGTTGAACGTATGCAGCCGGCGGCAGTTCACCTTGAATTTGTTGATCAGGTGGGCGAGGCGCGCGTAGCGGGGCCAGGGGTTCGGCATGATCATCACCAGCGGCCGGCCGGCGTCCGCCGCCGTCTTGATCCGGTGAAACATGTCCGTGATCCAGAGGAATTCGATGTCCTCGCCCGGGAGCACGGTGATGCGGAAGTCCGGGTTGCGGTGCCTCGCCATGTCCTCTTTTCGGATGCGGCGGACGCGTTCGATGACCTTGAGGTCGCGAAACGGGATGAACTCCGCGGGTTGGTAGGAAAATTCAGCGGCTTTCTTTTTCATACGTGCAAAGTCCACCGACCCACGTGCGCGCGGGCCGCAGGTCGTCCTCCCACAGCACCAGGTCGGCGTCGGCGCCGGGCGCGAGGCGGCCCTTGCGCGCGAGGCCGAGCAGGCGGGCCGGGTTCAGCGTGCCCATCGCCCAAACCTGCTCGGCGGGGAGCGCGAGCCAGCGGAGGAGGTTGGCCATGCCGCGATCCATCGTGAGCGCGCTGCCCGCGAGGAAATTCTTGCCGGCGTGCCGCGCGGCGGTCTCGGGGGAGACGCGCACGGGGTAGCCCCATGGCGTGTCGTAGACGCCCGGCGGCAGGCCGGCGCCGATGTTGGAGTCGGTGATGAGCACGACGCCGGCCCAGGTCTTGGCCGCGACCGCCGCGCGAATCGCCGTCGGGTGCACGTGCACGCCGTCGGCGATGAAGTCCACGCTCGCCCGCGGATCGGCGAGGATGGCCTCGACGGCCCCCACCGGCCGCACGCCCGGATCGGTTTCGGCGGGCGGGTAGAAGACGTCGTAGAAATGCGTCGCGTGCCGGCCACCGGCTTCGAGCGCGGCCTCGGTTTGTTCGACGTTGGCGCGCGTGTGCGTGAGGAAGACGGTGATGTTTTTCTCCCGCAGTCGCCGGATGACGGGCACGATGTTGGGCGCATCAGGGCTGACTGACATGACCGCGATGCGGTCGCCGCACGCGGCGAGAAACTGCTCCAGCAAATCGAGATCGCCCGGGAGGGTGGGGCAAGCGGCGCCGCCGACGGCCATGAACGGCCCTTCGAGGTGCAGCCCGGGGATGCTGACTTCGCGAATCGCCGGGATGGCCTGCGCGAGCGAGCGCAGCAGATCAAGCAGCCCCGGCTTCATCTGCGGCACAATCGTGGGCAGGACGGTCGTCACCCCGAACTGACCGAGGGCCTTGGCGGCGCTTTGGAGCGCGGCGGGGCCGGCCTCGTAGAGGCTGCGCATCACGCCGTGCGTGTGCACGTCGATCAGGCCCGGAGTGAGCAGCCGGCCCCCGGCCTCGATCGTTTGAGCGCCGCCTCCGGCGTCGACTTTTCCGACCGCCACGATTCGGCCGTCGCGCACGAGCAGGTCGCCGTCCGTCACGCTCTCGCCGGGACGGACGAGACGGGCGTGGCGGATGTGCAGCGAGGGCATGGCGGGCGTGCTCAGGCGGAGAGCAGGTTCATCGCGGCGTCGACCGAGAGCCCGTCGTGCACGACGCCCATGAGCGCCTTGGTCATCGCGGCGGGCTTCGCGTGCTGGATAATGTTCCGGCCGTAGACGATGCCCGAGGCGCCTTGCGCGAGGAGGGCGACGGTGCGTTCGAGGATTTCGCGGTCGCCGACCTTGCCCCCGCCGCGGACCAAGACCGGGACGCCGCCGGCCGCCTCGATGACCTTGTGGTAGAGGCTCACGTCATCGGTCGGGTCGGCCTTGATCACATCGGCGCCGAGCTCGACGGCCTGGCGGACGAGCGGGATGATTTTCTTCTCATCGCCATCGACCATGTAGCCGCCGGCCTTGGCGTTGGGCTGAAACACGAGTGGCTCGACCATCATCGGCATCCCGGCTCGATCGGAGAGCGGCTTGAGGCGGAGGATGTTTTCAACGCAGGCCTCCCCGACCTCGGGCTCGCCGGGGATCTGAAAGAGGTTCACGCACATGCAGGCGGCGTCGAGTTGCACGGCCTGGGTCACCGGTTCGTCGATCATCCGGCTGTAGAGGCGGCGCGGAAGCTGGCGCCCGTAGACGTTGGCGACATCCGTGCGAAGGACGAGCGACGGCTTGAACCGCCCCGGGATTCCCTGGAGGTGGCGCGCCTGGCCGACCGTGAGCTGGATCGCATCGGGCCCGGCGGCGGCCACGACCGCGACCGCGCGCGCGATGTCCTCGATTCCCCCGAGGAAGCTGTGCTCGTTGAAAAAACCGTGGTCGATCGCGACGTCGAAGCAGCGGCGTGAGCGGGGATGGAAGAGGCGATTGAGGCGAAAGGCTTTCATGGCAAATGGCGGCGGGTGGGTGGGTGGTTAGTGGGCGAAGCCGAGTTCCTTGGCGGTCTCGCCGATGGCCTCGTCGATCAGGTCGAGCCCCTTGAGGAGGGTGGCTTCGTCCATCACGATGGGGGGGCTCATCCGGAGAATGTGACCCGCGGGGATCCATGCGAGGCCTTTGCGGAAGGCCTTTTGGTAGACCAGCGTCCCGGCTTGGTCGAACGGCTCCTTCGTGCCGCGGTCCTTGACGAGCTCGATGCCCATGAGGCAGCCCTTGGCGCGGACATCGCCGATGATTTTGTGCGCAGCCTGCATCTTCCGCATCCGGCGCAGCGCGACCTCACCGAGATGGGCGGCGTGCGGGAGCAGGTTCTCTTCCTCGATGACTCGCGTCGAGATGAGCGCGGCGGCGCAGGCCATCGGGTTGCCGCCGTAGCTGCTCGAGGCGGAGATGCTCTCGAAGCTCTCCTTGAACTTCTCGCGCACGGCGACGCAGGTGACGGGGAATCCGTTGCCGAAGCCCTTGCCGATGGTGACGACATCCGGGACGACGCCCCAATGTTCCATGCACAGCCACTTGCCGGTGCGACCCCAGCTGGTGAGCACCTCGTCGGCCATCAGGAGGATCTTTCGATCGTCGCAGAATTTCCTGAGCTTGGGAAAGAAGTCGTCGGGCGGCATCACGGAGCCGCCCCAGCCCTGAATCGGCTCGAGGACGAAACCCGCGACCGCGCCGATGGTGCCCTTGTCCAGATACTGGCCGTAGAATTCGATGTATTTGTCCGTGTCGATCGCGCCGTCGGGCTTGGCCCAGACGGGGCGATAGGTGTCGGGGCGCGGCACCATGTGCGCCCCGGGCGCGCGCACCGCGCCGTAGACATGGGAACGGATGTGGCCGAGTGAAACGGCGCCGTAGGTTTTGCCGTGAAAATCGTTGAAGCAGCTGATCGTCTCGTGCCTCCCCGAGGCGGCGCGGAGGACGCGGATGCCGGCCTCCACGGCGGCCGTGCCGCAGTCGTAGAGCTGAAAGCCGTTGAGATCGCCGGGGAGAACGGAGGCGAGCTTCTCCATCAGCTCGGTCTTGATCGGCGTGGTGAAGTCGTGCGCGTTCATCAGGGTCGACGCGGCCTTGGCGATGCCCTCGCTGATCTTCGGATGGCAGTGACCGAGCGTGGTGACGTAGATGCCGGAGGAGAAATCGATGTAGTCGTTGCCGTCGACATCCCGCAGCACGCAGCCGCGGCCAGACTCGAAGGAAACGGGAAAGAGCTTCACCTGGCTGCTGAGGCCCTTGAAGTGCTTCGTGCAGCGTTCGTGGAAATGGCGCGACCGCGGGCCGGGCGCCGGCACGGGCAGGTGCGGCACGCGCGCGAGGTCGACGCGGCCCCAGGCCAAGGTGGAAAACGAACCGACAGGGGAGGGACTCATGATAAAAATCAGGCGTGCGCGATGATCACACGGGGCCCGAGCCGCGCGAAGCGCTGCAGGATCGGCCGCGGGGCCGCGGCGTCGGTGATGAAGATGTCCACGTCGGCGATGGAGCCGGAGCGGGCGAGCGCGGTCTTTCCGAGCTTGGTGTGGTCCGACAGGACGCAGGAGCGTTTCGCGAGCCGGCGCATCAACTTGTCGACGCGCGCGAGACGCAGGTCGGAATTGTAGATCGAGCCGTCGAGGCCGATGCCGTCGCTGCCTTGGAACGCGATGTCGGCGGAGAACAGCTCGAGGCAATGCTCGGTGACAGGACCGGTGAGATCGGGGCTGCCGCGGCGGATGACGCCGCCCAGCAAGACGACCTCGACGCCGGCGGCATGCTGCAGTTCCGAAGCCACGGCCAGGCTGGGCGTGATCACCGTGAGCCGCTCGCCATTGCGGAGCATGCTCGCGAGCTCGAGCGTGGTGGTGCCCGTGTCGAGGATGATGCGGTCGCCCGGTTGCACGAGTTTCCGCGCCTCGGCGGCGATCGCGCACTTGGCGTCACGGTTGGCGGCCCGGCGCTCGCGGTAGTCGAACTCCAGGATCATTCGCTCGGTCAGCACCGCGCCGCCATGCGTGCGCTGGATGTCCTCCTTGGTCTCGAGCGCGGCGAGGTCCCGGCGAATCGTCATCTCGCTGACGCGGAAGTCCCGCGCGAGCTCCGCCACGCTGACGCCCGGATGGACCGCAAGGCGCTCCCGGATTTGGGCGTGGCGCACGGCGGACGGGATTTTCTTCATGCGGGCGGTAGTTGCAACGGAGTGTTTGAAAATGTCAACGAATGTGAGAATCGAACAATTAATAACATTTACAGCCCCGGTGCGATTCGATCTGCTTCCCGCCGCGTGCTCTCCATGAACATGTCTCGCCAGACCTTGATCGCCGGCGCCGCGGTGGCGGACATCACGCCGCGGGGCAGCGTCTTTCTCTACGGATATCCGCATGTGCCGCGCTACAGCACGGGGATCAACGACCCGCTGGAGTGCGCGGCGCTCTATCTGCGCCGGGGCGAGGGGCACGCGCTATTCCTGGCCAACGACGTGATCTACTTCCCGCGCGATCTCGTGGATGAGATCCGTCGTCGGGTGCACGCGGCAACCGGCATCCCGGCCGAATCCATCATGGTCACCGCGACGCACACGCACTCGGGCCCGATCATGACGGATCACCTGAGCAACGCGGCGGACACAGTCCTGCCCAAGGTCGATCGCGGGTATCTTGCCTGGCTCACCGCAGAAATCGTGGCGGCGGCGGTTTCGGCGATTCGCTCCGCGGTGCCGGCGGAGGTGGGCTTGGCGGTGGCGCAGGCAGTCGGCGTCGGTTCCAACCGACACGACCCCGCGGGCCCGGCGGACCCGGAGGTGCCGGTCCTGGTCGCGCGTTCGGCCGCCACCCGCCAGCCCATCGCAGCCATGCTGGTCTACGGCATGCACCCGACGGTCCTGCACGAGGACTCGACGTTGATCAGCGGGGATTTCCCGGCCTTCACGCGGAGTTTCCTGCGCAGGACGGTTTTGCCGGCGGGCTGCCCGGTGCTGTATCACAATGGGGCCTCGGGCAACCAGAGCCCGCGCCATGTCACCCGCGCGAACACCTTTGCGGAGGCCAGGCGGCTGGGGGAATTGCTCGGGCGCGCGGTCGCCGATGTCGTTCCGACCGTCGCGTATTCTGCGGAAACAGCGATCGAGGTGCGGCGGCGGGATGTCGTGTTGACGCCGCGGGAATTTCCCGCGGCGGTTCAGGCGGAGGAGGCGGTGAAAGCCGCGCGCGCGCGTTATGAGCGGCTCAAGGCGGAGGGTGCGGCCCGCCAGATCGTGCGCACCGCCGAGTGCGATGTGTTTGGGGCGGAGGAGACCGCGGAGCTCTCCCGCGCCGCCGGCGACGGCCGTTTGGCGCAGGCAATCGCGCACTGCAGCCCCGCGGAGATTCAGCTGATCAAGATCGGGCCGTGGACGTTTGTCGGCTGGCCCGGGGAATTCTTCGTGGAATACGGGCTTGAGGTGAAGCGACGGCTGGAGCGTTCGTTTGTCATCACGCTCGCGAACGGCGAGCTGCAAGGCTATGTCGTGACCGCGGCGGCCGCGGCGGCGAAGGTCTACGAGTCGACCAACGCGATATTCTCCCACGACAACGGCGCGCGGATGGTCGAGGCCACGGTCGCGCTGGCGCGCGAGGGCCGGTAGCGTCGCGTCGTCATGGCCCTGTTCCTCGGCATCGATCTCGGCACCTCGTATTTCAAGGCGGGGCTATTCGATCGACGGGGGACGTTGCGTGGACTCGGGCGCGTGGCGGTCGCGACGTCGACGCCGGCGCCGGGCCGGTTTGAGCTCCCGGCGCCAACGTTCTGGGAGTTGCTGCGCCAAGCCGTCGGCGCGGCGCTTCGGGAGGCGGGCGTGGCGCCGGGCGAAATCTCGGGCCTGTCCTACTCGTCGCAGGCGAGCACGTTCCTGCTGCTGGATGACGACGATCGCCCGCTCACGCCGCTCATCTCGTGGCGCGATACGCGAGGCGAAGGACCGGAGCCGGCGCTCGCGGCCTTTTCTGAGGGTGACCGATTTCAGGAGAAAATTGGATTCCGCGGCCTGACCTCCCACTCGGCGGTGAGCAAATGGCGCTGGTTTCAGCGGCATGAGCCGGCGCTTTGGGAGCGGGCGCGGCGGGTGATGACGATGTCGGACTATTTCACGTATGCGCTGACCGGGGAGCGAAGGGGAGACGCGGGCACCGCGGCCTTCCTTGGGTTGTATGATCTCCAGCTGCGGGAATGGTGGCCGGCGGCGCTCTCGGCGTTCGCGATCGAGGCCAGCACTCTTTCCATGCCCTTGCCGCCGGGTTCACCGTGCGCTCAGACCACCGCGATGGCGGCAACGCTCCTGGGGCTGCCGTCCGGGATTCCGTTTGCCGTCGGCAGTCTTGATCATCACGTGGGCGCCATCGGTGCCGGGTTGGGGCTCTGGGCCGACACCAGCATCACGACCGGGACAGTCCTGGCCGCCATGGCCTTGGTTGAGGGCGTCCGAGACAGGAGCGGATGTTTTCACGGTGCACACACCGATGGGCTTCGCTGCTACCGCCTGGCTTTCGATGCCGCGGGAGCCGGCTGCTTGGAAGAGTATCAACGACGTCGCGCTCCCGCTCTTTCATTGGAGGCGCTGCTGGAGCAGGCGAAGCACGAAGATGGAAAAGGCCCCGGTGGGCACGGGCAGGCGGTGCGCCGGATGCTCGAGGAAATCGCGCAAACTCACCGAGCCTTGGTTCAGCGAGTTTCCTCGGGGGCCGAGGGTGGCAACATCCTGGCCACGGGCGGCGGGGCGCGGAGCGCGCTTTGGTTGCAAATCAAGGCGGACGCCCTCGGGCGGCCGCTCGTCACGAGCCAAAGCCCCGAGCAAGGCTGTCTCGGCGCCGCGATCTTTGCCGCTGTGGCGGCGCGCGAGTTTGCTGCCATCGCCGAAGCCCAAACCGCGATGACCCGGCGCGGCGAGACCTATGGGCCGAGGGGCGGCTGAAGGACAATGGTTGCCCTCGGGGCCCGGCCGCGCGGCGAAATCGTGCCGTAAAATTCCCGCTGCGCAGGAAAAAATGGGGCGGCCAACGGGACTCGAATCGGCCCTCCTCAACTTCAGAACGCTTCGTTGATCGCGCTTTTGAGTTGTTATGAGTAAGTTAGAACGAGCAACAAAATGCAGCTAGTTTGAAGAAACTCAAACGAAAAGGGCCGTCCTGACAAATCCGTGGCAAATAATTTTTGGCCCGTGTCCAACCGCCCGTGATCCCGCTGGAAATGTAATCTTGGATACGTTGTCGCGGCAAGCGCCGAGTCAATCTATCCCACCGTTATCAGCCATCGAATGTTTCAAGAAACGGGGGCTGGGGCCGGACCGTCGGCCCCAGTTAGGCGCGCCGGCGTTTGGGGCCGGACGCGCCGTGGCAAAGCGCCGCAGGGAACGGCGCGCGGAGCTCCGGCGACCTCCACCAGATTTCGACCGAAAACGGACGCGCCCTTTCAAAGCAAATGATTCATAAAGGCAGGGCAGTTATCAGGGCGGTATTGCCACGCGAGCATTCACGAGCGAGAATGCTCGAATGATCTTATCAGGAGGCGGTGGCGGTATGCGGCGAAAAGATGTGCGGCGGGCAATGGCGTTCATTGACGGCACGAACTTTTTTTACCGCCTGCAGGACGCGAAGGTAAGGCTGAAGGCGGAAGCGCTTTTCCAGATGGTGGCGCGTGCTTCCAGCACGGCTACACTTACCCGAGTTTACTTCTACAGCACGGCGTCCCGCGTCGAGCAGCTCAAGAAAACTCACGATGCCGCGATCCTTTGGCACTGCAAAGTCGTGCTTGGACAAGAAGTCGCTCTTCCTGACGGCAACGTGCGCGAAAAAGGCGTCGACGCGTTACTCGTCGCAGACTTGGTCTACCACGCCGCGCGCGGGAATATCGATGAAGCGATCGTCATGACGTGCGACACCGACTTCGTTCATGCGATTGAGCGTGTGGGCGATTTTGGTGTGACCACGCGGCTCCTATCCTTCTTTGCCGATGCGCCGGAGCGACTGGTGCAAGCGTCGGATGATTACACGAAGATTACGCCGCAGGACATCGAGCATTACATCGTGAAGATCCTCCCCAATGCAGACACGCCGCAGGCGTGATGATCCATGAGCCGCGATCCGCATGGCGTTATCCCCAAACCCGCCGCGCCGTCTGTGCCGGCGCGACCGCTTTTGCCACAGATGCAGGTGGCGCCGATTCATTTTGAGGACTTGAGCGGAGAGCAGTTCGAGCGATTGTGTTTCGCTTATGCGCTCCGCTACCCGGAATTCGTGCGAGTCGAGTGGAGCGGACAATCGGGTGGCGACGACGGCAAAGATGTGGTGGCTCACGATGCCAGCGGAGACGCCTTTATATTTCAGTGTGCGAATTACCGAGGCGTTACCTTCAAAAAAGTGAAGACGGACATCGGGAAGATCATGGCAGCACTTCCGGATCGGCTGCGCGCATTGCGTGTGGTGGCCGGAGGGAAAGTATCGGCCGCACTCAAGGTGAAGATTGCTGCGGAAGCGAAGGCGAAGCTGAACGTCCACGACACCGAGGTTTGGGGAGCTGTAGAGTTCGAAGAGCGCCTTCGCCTGCGCGCCCCCGATTTGTTGCGCCGCTTCGTCAACGGCGAGGCGTTTCCGGAGTCACCAGAGGCGTTACGGGCGTTGACGGAATCGGAGAGCAATCCGCCCGACGTGGAAATCATTACGGCACTTATGCGGTCATTCGATCGACCAGCGTTCAGGACGGTTTTTCTAGGAGAGAGTTCGCTGCCGAGGTTCAAGTTAGCACTGGCGGAAACCGTCAATACTTTGAACACCGGCCAACTGCCGAGTGGTGCGATGATCCCTTCGCGCCATGCGGTCCGCGATGCCGCGTCGAAAGCCGCGCTTGCACAGCTCGTCGAGAAGGTTGTCGGACTGCGGGCAAAATTCGACGAATTGATCAGAAAAAAGGAGATCGTGCAGTGTAGTTGCGGCGCCCCCGACTGTCCCGTCTTCATGCTCCATGGGCGGACTGCGGAGATAATGGATACCCAGCGCCAACTGATCCTCTCGGCAGTGCGTAAGCTGGCGCCAGAAGCGCCGGCTACGTTTTACGCAGTTTAGCTACCAAGCTTTGTGCCGACGATTCGAGAGGCAGATCAATTCATCGTTCCGCTGCTGCAAGACAGCGACGAGCGTCCAGGTATTCTTGGCACGACCACGTTCTGCGCGGTCGGCGACCAATACTTTCTTGTGACTGCTGCTCATGTGGTCGACGCCATTGACACCCTGCACTTCGGGTCGGGCGTGATAGTGGGTGACGCATCGACCCAAATGGTCAGAACCAGTCTGCCGGCCTCGGGTCGCCGCATTGATGACATGATTGACCTGGCGATGTTACGCCTTACCTACGATCAAAAAGAACGGTTGCTCGCTCAAGGACGCCGAGCTATTCTACTTCCCGATTGGGAGGTGGACGATCTGGCGTCTCAAGGACAACGTTACGTGTTCACCGGATTTCCGCACTCTGGAACCGATCGCGATCGTGTGCGACAGCTAATTGAACCCCGCCGGGTATCGGCCAACTGTGTCACGCTGACCGATCGGCAGGTTTTGGGTTTAGGTCTACACCCGACTACGCATATCGCCGTGCTGTATCACCGGCGTCGGATGCAAAATGAACAGCGCCGCATGGTCATGGCCCCGGAACCGTATGGGATGAGTGGCGGGCCGGTCTGGACCGCGCGGGCCAACTCGGATCAACTTAGTTGGGTGGGGATCGGAATCGAGTATCGTCGAGAACAGCGTGCCATGATCGGAACGAGATTGTGTGCTGTCGTTGCGCTGATGCGTGCGCAATATCCGGACATTGCGCCATTACTTCGGGAATCGCGAAACTGCCAGTTCGTGACCACGAGGTAGTTGCACGATGCGCCTAGAGAGCTTTGGCAAAGCCCGTATTTTTCGTTGGTCGCCGGAAATCGAGCAAGGAATGCGGTCTGCCGCGCGGGACCATTTGCTGAAAAAGTTTCGCACGGGCGAATATCGTGACCCAGCGATCGCGAACGCGATCATTCAGCATCAGTTTGCTTTTTTCGCCGACCGACTTCCCGCTTTGGTGCCAAAGTTCGCTGGCCGCTCTGCATTGGAGTTCGTGCTGAACCAATACGAAGAATCGACCGAGATTTTGCACGGACGAGGTATCGCTGATCCTGATCAGCGCGCGCGTTGGACGAGAATCGAAGGCAATTTTCGGCGCGCGATGAAATATCTCGCAGAACTCATCTGCCTGCAGGCGCCGTCAAGCGAGCCTGAGACTTCGCGCCGGGATACTTTCAGGCCGATGGATCAGGCGCTGCTCTGCGTCGAGATGCTGGTGGACCTGGCCGAAATGAGTCACCGGGTGCACGGCGTTTTTCCTGAGCATTCGGTCGCGACCATTCATAAATTTGGCGGGCCAATTGACTGGGAGGTTCACGTCGAAGGCCGCTATGCTGGCTATGATGTAACGCTGATGTCGCGGACCGAACGGGACCGCAAACACCGACATAAGTTCATTAAAGGGCACCAATTCGACATCCATACTGACCGCCATGCGGAGGTGTTAGACCCGGCATTCGAGTCGTGTTATGGATGGAGTTACGCTCGATTCATCTCAGCATTGTATCGGATTATCGACGGTTGCCAGCCGGCGCCAAATGGCTTTCCGATGTTGTTTATCGATCGCCGCAAACTGATCGAACAGTTTTCCGAGCATGGGGAACCCTTGGCAGCTGTTGAACGAATGCTCCGGGGCTTCACGATTAGTCCGCAACGGATGCGCGAGGAAGGCCGCGTGGTGTGGAATCCGAAACAGGAACACCGCGCCTACCGAAGGGGCTTCCTCGAATTTCCGCACGAGACCGGCTTGCACCTTGCCTTCTCACGTGAAATGGCCCGAGAGAGCCTAATTCAACTGGTTAACGGCGTTTGTTACAAGCGCTTGCCCGAAGATTGGCGTGATCCCAAAATTGATGCCGCGATCGAAGTGCTGTCTCGTCGGGCGAGTCTGTGGTTCGAAGACGTGGTGGCTAAGAATTTGGCGAGCCTAGGCATTACGGGAGGCCGCGTCAAAGACCGCGTCGGTCAATCCCCGAGCGCCGTTGCAATTCCTTCCGAGGTCGGGGAGATCGATTTCCTCGGTTACGATGCGCGTCAGCATCTGCTGGTCCTAGCAGAAGCGAAAATGGTGAGCACCGGCCTCGAGGCGAAGTATTGGCGCGACGACGTGGCAACCTTTGTGGGACGCAAAGGTTCCTATGCGGAAAGATTTCGGCGAAAAATTGCGTGGGCTCGCAATCAGCGCCACGGCGTAGCCGCTGCGATGGGGTTACCGAACGACATCCGTATCGCGCCGGTGATGCTGACGTTGTATCCGTGCATCGCGAAGCTCTTCATCGAGGACTTTCCATGTGTGTCTTTGGCCGAGTTTATGTTGGACTATCGCGCCAAGCAGAATTGGCCATACGAAGCCTTCTTTTAAGTGAGATGGCGCAGGCTTTCGCTATTCAATTGGATCACCGCCCATCGACCGCGGGGTCCAGCGTGGCGCCAAGTTGGGCGGAAAATAACGGAACGTTCTGCCTTTGTGCTCAAACACGATGATCGATGGGAGCGGAGCCGGATTGGTCGGTTGCATAAATCCGCCACGGCCCCATTCGTTCATAAACTCACCCACTACCTCCCCGAAAGCTTGGGCCAGCTTCACTTGCATTTCGTTGCCGCCTTCTGCTGGCGAGAATTTGAAGTTCATCCAACTGTTAAAGCCATCGGTCGTGTAATTGCTGGTGACGCAGGCCGCGAACGCAAGTTGGGTGGTATCGGTGCGAGCCGAATAATGAACCAGCTCCTCAAAGTTGTGAGTTTCGATGCTGTAGTATCCGCTGTTGAGAACGATGACGCCCCCTTGAAGCGTGGCGTCGTCGAGATGCGCCTTCGTCGCTTTGATTTGGCTGGCCGCATCTTTGATTCGCTCCCGCACGGGCACACCAACGATCCGCGCATACAGCCGGGCGTCTTCCGGCGCCAAGACCGTTGGGTCGATGAGTATTTCGGTTTCGTCGGGAAAATAACGAAGGAATAACTCGGCCAACTTCTGCTGACGCTCGGGTTTCTCCAGCCCTTCTTCCTGCACATCCTTCAGCTCGACGATGTAGTTTTGAATCCGGTAGTCGGCATTGCGGGTATTTTCGTAGTTCCGTTCAGTCGCGGTTAACCGTCTGCCGCCGGCGCGAATCACGATGCGGTCCACAAATTCCTCGCCGACCCGTGGCGGTCGGACCGGTGGTATTCCGTCCTTGCCCGACGAAAAATGATCTGGATCGATCGCCATCCAATATCCGCGTTGCTGAGCGCGTTCGTAGGCCGCCCACACCTGATCTCCCGCTTCTCGCACTTGTTCTTCGATCAAGGTGCCTCGGCTCAAAGTCTCGACTAGTGTCCAGCGGTGTTGAGCAAGCAGTCGCGCGAGGTCCTTCAATGCCCCGGTCCTGGTCTCGTTCGCTAAAAAGAAAATGAGCGTAGCAGTTTGCCAGCGATGATAGGAGCGGTTGTTAGGTGCCGGAACGCAACGAGTGATAATTCGATGAACTGGCATTTTACAGTGAGTCGGGCGGGTAGACTTTCTGCCAACAAGCAATCAAAGCTGTCGAAAGCGCTGGACCACCCGCTTCACCTCAACGAATGCACGAGGCATCAGCGGGATGCCGAAAACAAAACTGGAGCAACCCCGTTGGGCGGCGGAAGAAACCCAGCGAATTTCGGAATATCCAGTCCGAGCAGGGGCAGCGAGCTGGTGGTGAACGCATCAAGGACCAGATGCGAAGTGTAACCCGCGATAAAACCTGCGAGGGCACCAGCCGCGACCCGCCAAAGGCATTCTAAAATTGATAAACCGATCCGCGCCCAACCGGTGAGGCTGGGATCTGTTGCCAAGCGCCACGTTACTTCATCGGCCTTTCTGCGAAAAAACTTCTCCCAACCCGAAATCACTGCGTCGCCGATGTAGATGCCGCCTGCCAGCACCGTCCAAGAGTGGCCAAAACGGCGGTGTCGAGGTCCGAGAGATGAAGGGTCGAGATAAACGGAGTCGGGAGCCTTGCCCCCGGCGAGTCCTGCCAACGCGCCACCGATGCCCTCCAGTGCGCGATGGGACGGAGCTTGGTTACGGGCACGGTAGAGGGCGAATGTCCCGCCGGAAATTATTCCACCGACGGCGTGAGTTGGACCATTCATGGGTTTAATTAGGGTAATGCAGCGAATGCGTTCGGGCGTGTTCGATTACAACGGGGTGAAAACGGGCGCACCGCATTGCTCGAAAGGGAAATGGGGACAGGGAGCTGACGGAACATACGGTAGCCGCGCGTGAGGCATCATCGTGCCGTCGTTGCCGCGATAGGACAAATACACCGGCTTGCGCAGCGATTGGCTCCAATCGGTAATCAGGTCGATTGCGACACCCACGGCCGACGAGGCGAGGACGGCATTGGGCCAAACAACTTGGGGTTGAGGCCCGGCGGCGCCATAAGCGGCCGCTTCGCGGCTCAGAGTCCTTTCGTTCAAGAATCCCAAACAGGTCATACACGCAAAACCGGGCATGGAGAGAATGAGTTGTCCCGCCATCGCCGGCGGCTCGCCCTCTGCGCGAAAGACATCCATGCCGATGTCGATCAGCGGCGTCAAAAAACGCCGCGTCGCGGCTTCAAGCTGGCGGCGTTGATCGAATCCGTCCACGCAGCCAAACACCAAATCACAGCGGCGTAGAGCTTCCGCCTGATTCTGCCACACCTCCTGAATCGCCGTCACGTCCGCCTCTGGCCGCACCTGCCGAATGGTCCGCCGAGCGATCTGCACCTTTGGCCGGCAGCGCGCAACGTCCTGCTGAGTTCCGCCGACGAGCCGGTTCAAATTGGACGCTTCGATCAGGTCGGCATCGAACAGAACATAGTGCATGAAACCGATGTGCGCCAATTGCTGGGCAATGTGGGAGCCGCCGCCGCCCAAGCCGACGATCCCGACTACGCAACGGGTGATTTTTTCCTGGGCCTGCGGCCCCAGGAACGACTGTCGCGAGAAATCAGGTTTTGAGTTCGTCATGGTCACTGAAGAAAGCGCATGGGAAAACCGACGACCGTGACGCGCGCAGCGGGCTTGGGCTCGGCCTGGCCTGGAAGCCAGAGATCGGCAAACGCGCCGTCGCGACTGAGGATGAGTCCGCCATGCACTTGGTCACCGGCCGTGGCGCACATGCTCTGCACCAAAGGCGGCAGTTCCTCCCGATCCGTGCGGCTGGGATGGGGCCGCCCCACATGCCAGTGCAGATGCACGTGCAATTGGCCGGATTTCTCGTCGAGGATGCGCTGCAACGCCGCCCGGATCGCCTGCGAGTTGATTCGCGCCCCCACGAACGGATCGTTCACATAGTGGGTGTCGGGGATCGGGTGGTAACGAGTGACGCAGACGACGCACTCATCGCGGCCAGCCTTTCCCTGCGCGGTGGAAAAAAAACCGATGCGCTCCGCCGCAAAGGGATGAGGCCGATCCAAATCGGCGAGTGCGGCCGAGTAACACGCTGCGGGAATGCGGACAGAAATTTTCATCGCAGCGCGCGAAGGTGCTCTCCGACCATTTGAGCAAGCCGCAATCCGGCACGATTGAGCTTCCAAGAATACACGCTCCAGTTTCGTTCGGCGATGCGGACGTTCTGCATGTGCCAATTGAGCGCCTGCCGGGACGAAATCACGCGGTCAAAAAACAACCGGGAGTTGTAGCCGTCCCGCGGTGTCGGGCAAAGCAGAGCGTCCGCGACCGAAGGGTTGCAGCCTTCGGGAAGAATCAGGCCGGGGAGCAAGAGGTAAACTGTCCCGCCGTCGGAACAGCCGGCCACCGCAGGGCAGAGCTGCTTCAGCTCCGCCACCTCGTCTTCAGGGAAGCTCATGGTTAGGATGAGCCGCTGTCCCGCGGGTGACTGATGAAGACCTCCCCGCCCTTGATGGTGACGGCCCCGTCATCGGGTAGCGGCGTCAGCTTGCCGTCGATGACCTGCTCGAGTTCATCAGCGGCCGGCACGTCGCCGAGCTTTTTGATGTCGGCGACAGTGTTACGACCGCGATGGATTTCCTTAGGCTTGCTGTTGATCGTGATCTTCACGATCGGACCGGTTTGCTGGTCCGTGTGTGGATTGGTGGATGGTGCGTTCATAGAATTTGGAAGACCGATACCCATACAAACGGGCGAGCGTGAAATGGGTCAGTCGATCTGGAGAGCGTCAGCTCGCTTCCTCCGGCGCAAAGCCGAGAAGCGTTATCACTGGTGTCGGTAAACGAGACTGATCCAACCAAACTGACCGAGCGGCATAACTTCCTCGCGCAAGAGGACGTTTCTTTCGCTGCCCGCGCCCACCTTGGGGAACCACTGCGAACAATCCGATTCCCGCTGCAGGATGCCGCCACCGGCGTTGGCTTGGGCCTCGGCCGTGGCGCACCCCGCGGGAGGGGAATCTGCCATGGACCGGTAGCCGGGAAACATCGTGAAGGTGGTCGGCGACATCCGCCGGCCGTGCAGCGTCCCGGTCTTGTCCCAACGGAAGATCGCGCACGGTGCGGGAAACACGTCGAGTTCCAGGGCACGATACGCCGTGGAGGTGACCGACGTGCTGTAGCACGAGGCCAGATCACAAATCAGCTTGATGCCGGAATCCAAATCTGCCGCTTTCCGCCGAAACGACTTCGCGGGCATAAGCAGGTTGGCGGCGAAAAGATCGGCCTCGGCCTCGATGGGCTGGTCAGAAATAAATTCCGCCAACGAAAAATGGGGAGGGATTTTTCCTGAGCAGAGCGCGAGGCGATGTTCGTCGAGAAAATAGTGCCCCAGCTCGTGAGCGAACGTGAACCGGATACGCGCTGAGCCCCGAACCCCACCGCGGCGTTCGTTGCACACAATATAGAATTTCCCCTGATCATGCAGCAGGATGCCGTCGAAATCCTCGGGGAACGAATCGTAACGAAACCCGATTCCCTCCTGCGCGGCGATTTCCTCTGGCTGCACCCGTTCGCCGCCGAAGCGTGTCGTGGCAATGTGCTCCGCCAGCTCGGCGATTGCGGCCCGCCGTTCCCGGCCCACGCGGTCGGCAGCATTAGCCATGGGGTGCGTCCGCGCCGCGGCGCATATCGGCAACCAAACGCGAGAGTTTCGATTGCGTTGCATCCGAAACGTGCGCGTCCGCGCGGGCAGCGTAGGCCAAGCCTTGGGAAATGGAGCAAGCCGGGAAAGAAATAACCTCGGCGTCCGCCTGCGGGGCATCCGCGCGTTCCCAACTGAAGAGGAACGAAGGAGTCCGTGGCGGACGGGGCGCAGCCTGCATTTTTGTTTTAGCGTGAGCGTCGTAGAACGCCACCTCGTCGGCCGTCAGCGGGATCGTGGTGCCTTCCGTGAGCAACACTGCGCGCAAAACGCATTCGAGGGCTTGGGGAAGCCGGTTTTGCGGTTCGGGAATGTCGTGGTATGCCATAATAAGCTCCTCAAAGGTCCCGGAATTTCTCCCGGAACTGGGTCTCTAATTTTGATTTTAGGTGCCGGATATTTGATGTGGTTGTCTGGTGTTTCTTCGCGAGCAGGGCCGCGACGCCGTCGGGAAGACGGTTGGATTTGCGGCCTGCATGGTCGTCGATGAAGTAAGTGCGCAGGACGTCGCGTTCAACCTCGCGCAGAGTAGCCAGCCACTGGCCGACCGCTTGGATGTGCGCCGCCTCGGGGGCGTCATGCTTGAGAGCGACAAACGAATGAGCGTCATGTCCAACCAAGGCGTCACGATTGATCCGAGCGTCGAGTTCATCGGCATCGATCACGATCCGCCCAAAAGTTTTTTGAAAAGAACGCGCATCGCTGGCTTTCCAGTTGGCGAGGTTGCCCAGATAGGCGCGAATAATCCGGTCGCAGTCCTCGTCAGAGACCGCCGGCAAAGTCAATTTGTGCGACGCGCGAAAAAAAGCCGCGAGGGCGTCGTCAATAATTTCCTGCTGAGCGTCGCGGTCATGGACGACGCCGAGGCTGTTTGAAATGACGGTGTAGAGATATGAGAAATAACGATAGTAGAATGCGGTGAAGATGGTTTGCGCCTCGCGGTCGTCGCGCTGGCTGCCGGCCAACTGGACGAGCGCGAGAAGCTCTCGCGCTGGCAATGCGCCGTAGGCTTGCGCCGGGTGGTCTTCTGGCAGTTGGGAAAGAACAGGCTCGGTTGACGCAGGCGAAGACGTAGGGCTCATGAGCGGACGGTTTAAGTGTTAGGTAATACTAGAAACGCCCGAGCGTGAACGGCCGGTGGCAACCTGCCGGGCTCGAAGGCCGCAAGGCGGGGTGCCAATTCTAATTTTACGGGGCTTGGGCATAAGTTGACTGGAACGTGTGCCCTGGCACTGGCTACTGCCCTTGTCGCGGCTCACGCAAGACTGCTGGCAGAGCTGCACGACAAACACCGGTTACCGCGCAAAACCCTATCAAGAGACTCGGGAATTTACCGTGCCTTAGTCATGCCGTCGGAGGGACAAATGCATCTCTCCTATGGCGAGCGAGATAGACTTTTGCATTTACTCTGATATGCGCCAGTTTGGCGCAAAAAAATTACTGCCCGATACATTGTGTCGCGCTCGAACGGCGACCACAACCCATTGTGGTCCATTTTATCCCGCGATGCAAGCTATCCCGTTAGTAAATGGCGAAGCAGCGGACAGCCTACCTAGTTGGCAGAATCACCTTGCGATCCAGTAATCCAAGCGTAGAGGTTGATTCAACCTTTTAGTCATGCCCAATCAACTCGCCAAGACCAAACGCCGGCAGAGTCTCGCGGAACACGCCGCGATCTTGGCGGCGCTTACGACCATTGCCGAACGTGAGGACACTACGGTAATGGACCTTTTACGTTCCGCAGCTCGGCAGGTTGTTCGGGAGCGCGCAGCTATTCCAGCGCACGCGGTAGCCCTGCGCTCGGTGGTCTGGCAGATGGCTCCTCAGATGCCGCCCCGATTCAAAACGCCCGCCCAGCTCTCTCGCTTTAAACGTGCGCAACGCGAATTCGACCAGGTGCTCCTCGATCTACGTATCGCCGCGCCCTCTGAGGTGCAGGCGCGCAATTCCATCGTGCCAAGCGACCATCCCCTCCGCCTTTTGAACTTCGCAAGCGCACATGCCGCATCCGTCTGACGCGACACCCCGCCCTCCTGCGGATTTCGCGAAGGCGCTCGCCGCGCCGGAGCCTCTTCTGCTCGTCGGCGGGCAAGCAGTAAATCTTTGGGCTCTCTACTACGTCGACCGCACGCGCGATCTTGCGCCATTTGTTTCTCGGGATGCCGACGTCCTTGGAGATCGCGCAACTTTGACTCTTCTCGGAGAGCTTGCCGGAGCTAAGCCGCAGTTCTTCCCGATCAAACCGCCTTCCAACGAAGTTGGCGTCGTGATCGCCAGCGACAAGGCTGGCGCACCACTTCTCATTGAGGTGCTGCGCTACGTGAAAGGTGCCACCAACGAAGAGCTGCGACAACCCGCGTATGAATTCGCGCTTGGCGAGAATCAGGTTCGGGTGCAAGCGCCGGGCCCGATTGCGCTGCTGCAAGCTAAGATCGCGAATCTTGCCGGGATTAATCAGAACGGGCGGCAAGACGGACGGCATGTTGTGATTCTTGCGCGTATCATGCCCGCCTATCTCGAAGACCTGCGGGTCCTCGTAGAAAAAGGCGGGATGGAGGAACGTAAACTGATCGAATTTCTCGAATCGCTACTTGCGGTCGTGGCATCACCGCACGGTCGCAAGGCCTGCGCTGATCTCCGGTTAAACGCCCGCGATTTATTCGCGGAATTAAAACCTACCGGGCTTACGAAGCTTCAGGCATTTCTCGAAAAGAGACTGCCTCGCGTTCCGACTGCTGCGCACTCCTAACAAACCATTGCCTGCTTTCGTGGGGCCTCATCTCACGAAAAGTCCCGCAACTACCGCGATTTTAAAGCTGCGTGATCTCCCCCATTTGGGGTAGTCCGGCTACACCAAAGTCGGTAGGCGCGAGCCATTGAACCTAGGAGACGTCTTCAAAATCACCTGAGCCAAAGGAGGGAGCAGGCGAGGGCGACAAAGGCGGCGTAGGAGGCGACGCTCTGCTCGTAGCGAGTGGCGAGCCGGCGGGCGGACTTGAGGCGAGCGAAGCAGTTCTCGACGAGGTGCCGCGCGCGGTAGAGATGCTCGTCGTAGGCGGGCTGGACCAGCCGCGAGCGCCGGCCCGGCACGACGGGGATGTGGCCCGCGGCGCGGAGCCGCTCGCGCCACCAGTCCGCGTCGTAGCCGCGGTCGCAGACGACGTGCGCGCCGGCGCCGGGCGGCAGGAGGGCGGGCGCCTGCGTCACATCGTTGCGCTCGCCGCCGGTGATGACGAAGCGCACCGGATTGCCGAGGGCGTCGGTCAGCAGGTGAATCTTGCTGGTGAGCCCGCCGCGCGAGCGGCCGACCGCCTGCGCGGCGTAGCCGCCGCGGGCGCGCGTGCCGTCGGCGTGGACGCGCACGTAGGTCGCGTCCACGGCATACGTCTCCGGGTCGTGGTCGGCCGCGAGCGCGGCGAGCACGCGCGCCCAGAGCTTGGCGCGCACCCAGCGCCGCCAGCGGGTGTAGACGCTGCGCCACTTGGGGAAGCGCGCCGGCAAGTCACGCCAAGGGCAGCCGGTGCGCAGCAGCCATAGCATCGCCTCCACGTAGGGCCGGTCGTCGTCCCGCGGCCGGCCGCGGCGTCTGGCGAGGCCGCCGGCGGTTTTTTCGCTCAGCGCGGAGTTAATTTTTTTAGGCCCCGCCACCGGGCCTCGCTCAGTCGTCGTGGAATCATCGCGCGCGATCCGATCCTCCGCCGCGCCCTTGGTTCCACGCGATTTTGAAGACGTCTCCTAGATCGCTTTAGGTCGGAATCGGTGGCGTGAAGCCAATTCACCCAGAGGAAGTGCCTTTCGTCTCCGAAAAACAGTCGGGTGGAAAATGCGGCACTTTTTTACGCGCGGCAGACCCTATTTCCGAAATCCAAGGTGAGGTAGATTCGGGTGAACAAAGGAATCCAATTATGAAAACCGAATCTGAAAACTTCTTTAGCGAACCAGCCGATCCTCAGAAAGAGGGTCTGGCCATGGCCACGCACGTCATCTGCCGTCTGCTCGTCTGGATGGCAGATGGGCGAACACTTGAAGCGCGCGGCCTGCGCACCTGCGTTGCTCTCTTCTGCATCCGTCCCGACCTGATTGACGATGCGACGCTCGAAAGCATCGGCACGCTGGCGGGATGTTCCCGGCAGGCGGTGCACAAACTCACCGTCGAATTTCGTGAGACCACGGGCCTGCGAGCGTGAAAGTTGACTCTCCAATGCCTGCGCTCCGCCCATCGGGGGCGGAGGAAATCAACCGACTGCATGACGAAGTGGTCAGGTTGAGCGCCGAGTCCCGTGACGCGTTGAACGGGGCGCTGGTCGCGGCATGGAGAGCCGGCCAACTGCTCGCGGTAGAGAAAACCCATGTTCGCCGGACGATGGGGGCCGGTGCCTGGGGCCTTTGGCTAGAGCGATATTTTCACGGGTCACCACGCACCGCGCAGCGTTACATGCTGCTAGCGAAAAGCGTTTCTGACGTGTCGTTCCTTCCCGGAATGAGTCTGCGACAGGTGTATTTCCGGTTGGGCATTGCCACCGAACCAAAATTGCCGGCGCGCGCCGTGGTGTTGCGGCCACTCCCTCGGCACGTCGTTTTCGCTGGTCGGTTAATGGGCCTCCTCAAGTCCCAGCCGAACCTGCTACCACCGGAAGTCCGGAGATCTTACCGGCAAGATTTGCGACCGCTTTATGATCGCATGCGTGTTTTGTTCGAGTCGGCGACAGACTAGCGAAATTGATACTTCATGTCAGCATTTCCAAATACGGCTGCATCACGTGGCGGACGCGGCACACCTCAGTTGCCTTGCTCAGTTCCTCCATGGTGAATTTTTTCGACCGCCAACCTTGACGCAGTGCTTCTACAGCGACATCGAGTTCAATCTTCCGACGAAACTTGAAGCAATCTGCGATGGTCTTGGCCGGGCTGTAGACGCGAAGCGCTGCTGCTCCCTTGGAAACAGAAACTACGCCGTGTTTCAGAGCATCACCGCTAAACCGCACGAACCGGAGAGGTGGATGATCGACTTGCGGTTGCCATGCTTTGTTGGGAATGGCCATCCACACCTGACGCGGGAGTTGTGTGCCGATCTCGTGGAAAGCGAGAGCGGTCATCAGGCACAGCACGCCGTTGGGGACACGCGTGCACGCTAGTTCCCAGTCGTGCCGCTCCGTGACATCGAGGTCCGCGGGCGCATAAACGCCGCGCGAGTGGCGCACCAGCCGGCCGCTCTCCACCAGTCTGGCGAGATAGATGGTGGGCAGTCCGCGTTCTAGGAGATCGCGCGCCCGCAGCGAACCGCGGGATCGAACGAGTTTTTCGACAGACTGGAGTTTGGAAGCCATGTTGTAAATCCTAGGTAGATGATGATAACTACCTAGGTTTAGCAACAAACTAGGCGCGAGACTTGGCGATGCCCGTCACCTTCACGGAGTCACCGCTGGAGCCGACACACGCGATGATCATATTTCCAAATCCGGCCGGCTGGCCGGATGCCTTGCGGCCGGCGCGGAGTCTCGGGACGGGCGGCGCGTAGCGGAGCCGCAGGCGACTCGAAGCGACGAACGCGCCCGAGTCTCCGTGACCGTGCCGCTTCATCCCGCCATCACGAGGGCACGACGAAACAGCGCAGCGCGGCGTGCCTTCGTGCCGGACGGGACGACGGCCGTTTAGGCCGTCTCCGAATGCCAGTGTCATCCCTGCCCCGCGCACTTTGCGCCGGTTGACGCGAGCGCTCATGCGACAGACGGCGTGTCGCACTTGCGAGCGTCCTTCCGTTGCGGTTCACCGCAAGGGGTAGGGTGTCTCACCAAAAAGAAACGAGACTTCGTTTCACAAGTGCTCGCCGTCGAGTCGGGAGATTCGACGATGATTCAAACCAAAATTCAGTTTAACCTGAAAAATGCGAAGCAGTATTTCCGCGAGCATCTGGGTGCAGGCGACTACTATTCCGAGGGGCAGAAAACCGAAGGCAACTGGCTCGGTTTGGGGGCCGAAAAGTTGGGTCTGAAGGGAGCTGTTGGTGAGGATGCTTTCCTGGCTTTGTGCGAAGGAAAGCATCCAGAAACAGGGCTCCGATTGGGGCAGCGGATGAATTCTGTCCGCCATGACGAAGACGGGGTGAAGGCCAACCGGCGCATCTTTTTTGACTTCACAATTGCACCGCCGAAGAGCGTTTCGGTGGTCGGCCTTTACCAGGATGAACGTATTTTAGTGCTGCACGAGCAGGCCGTCCGGCAAGCCATGCTGGAGCTGGAAAAGCGGGCGGAGGCGCGGGTGCGCAAGTCAGGACAGAATGGCGAACGCGTGACGGGGAATCTCGTGACCGCGTGTTTCCGACATGAAACGAGTCGCGAACTCGATCCTCATCTGCACACGCACTGCGTCGTGATGAACGCCACTTTCGATCCAGTCGAAGACCGGTGGAAGGCGCTTCATCCGGCTGGGATGTATCGGGCGCATCGCTTCGCGACCAATTTCTACCGGCACGAGCTGTGCAAGGGACTTCGCACACTGGGCTATGAAATTGAGAATCATGCCCGCGGATTCGAGATCAAGGGCGTGCCACAAAGCGTCATCGACCGCTTCTCAAAGCGACACCGGCAAATCGACGAAGAAACCCGCGAGCGACTCGCGAAGGGCGAGGTGATCGGAAACACCAAAGACCTGCGTGGACGCGTGGCGCACGGCAACCGTCGCCGGAAGCTGAAGGATTCGACCGCTGACCGATTGCGTTCGGCGTGGGGCCGCGAAATGGAGTCGGCCGAACTGGCGGCCTTGCGTGCGCTGCATGCGATGCGTCCGGGTGCGGTGGAGAAAGCCGACATGGCCGAAATCATCGGATGGGCTGACGAACACCTGTTTGAACGGCGCGCAGTGGTCCACGATCATGAACTCATGGCCGCCGCGTTGGAGCGCGGGCGTGGTATGGATTTCGACCTCGTGGCATTGCGGGCGGCCATCGATCAGCGCGGCTATTTGCGCGAAAAGGATTCGGATAAGCTCACCTCACGGGAAGTCCTGCGCTGGGAATCTGAAGTCGTCGTGGCGGCCCACGATGGCCGAAACCGGCACGTGGCGCTGAGCCGAGACTATCGGCCGTCGTCGGCGCTTTCGGCTGAGCAGGTCGCGGCGGTTGAAAAGATTCTGCGCAGCCGTGATTTCATCACCCTCTTTCGCGGCGGTGCGGGGACGGGAAAGAGTTTTGCGCTTAAGGAAGTGGAACGCGGCCTATCGGCGGCGGGTCGCCCCGTGACCGTCCTCGCCCCACAACGCCAGCAGGTGCAGGATTTGCAGGCGGACGGGCTGGGAGCCGATACGCTCGCCCGTTTCTTGCAGGAGAAGCAACTCGCCCCGGAGGCTGTCGTGATCGTCGATGAGGCCGGCCAGATTGGCGCGAAGCAACTCGGGGAGTTGATCCGTGTGGTTCGGGCGCGCCGTGGCCGGCTGATTCTATCGGGGGATACCCAGCAGCATGGTGCGGTGGCCGCATCGGATGCGCTGCGCGCCATCGAAAAGCATGCCGGTCTCAAGCCGGCGGTGATCCGGACCATCCGCCGTCAGGACCCTAGATTGGGCGCGAGCGTCGAACAGCGGAAATTTATCCGCGCTTACCGCAAGGCCGTGAAAGTAGCAGCGGCTGGTAATGTCGGTGCATCGTTTGACGCTCTCGACCGGCTTGGCTGCATCCGGGAGATGGGCGATGATAGCCGGCGGCAGGTGCTCGCTTCCGAATATCTCGCCGCGGTCGGACGCAAGGAAACCGCGTTGGTCGTCGGCCAAACCCGAGATGAGGTTCGGATCGTCAACGAAGCGATCCGGGAGAAATTGAAGGACGCCGGCAAACTTGGCGCCGGTGCGAGGCTCACGACCTTTCAACCGCTGGATTTGGGCGAAGCGCAAAAACGAGATGCCCGATTCTATCGGGCCGGACATCATGTGTGTTTCCTCCGCGGCTATGGTCGTTTCGCCAAGGGCGAAATCTCGCCGGTCCTCGGTGCGAACGAGCGGGGCATCATCATCGAAAAGGACGGCGTTCAGAGCACGATGAGCTATCGCTATGCCGACCGGCTGGCGGTCGCGGTCGCCCAGGATACTGAGGTTGCCGCTGGCGACCGGCTCCAACTCAAATTCAACGGCAAGTCCGTGGAAGGTGCTAAGCTGAACAACGGCGAGTTGGTTACCGTCAGCGATGTTTGCGGAGATGGATCGCTTGTGGTCGAGGCCGGCGATGGCGTGCGCAAAACACTCGCTCCGGCCCAACGCTTCCTCGTGCGAGGCTTCGCGGTCACTTCCTACGGCTCCCAGGGCAAGACCGTCGATACGGTGATTATGGCGGATGCCGGCAATCGCGCGGCGACCGACGCGCATCAGTGGTATGTGACGATCTCTCGCGGGCGAAGACAGGTATTGGTTTTCACACCGGATAAGGAAGCGCTGCGCGTTCAGGTGCAGGCGGCCGGCGAACGTGAACTCGCCCTGGATTTGAAGCTAGGCGAAGCGCAGTCAGTTGACGCGCGGCAAACGGAGTGGACGCGGCGCTCAATGGCCACTGCCGAGCGGGTGCGTCAGGACGATGCGTTCAGGCGTATGACCGCAACTCAAAGTAACCATCAAAAAATACACCTATGAGAATGAACATCAAAGCTGAGTGGGCGGCGCGACGTGAGGGAAAGATTTTTTGCGTCGAGACGGAGTGCCGCGCTGTGCCGATGCTGCGCGTTTGTCCCTGGCAGGCGGCGCAATGGCTGTTGCCGTGGTCTCGTTTCGACATGGCGACGTTCGAAAACGAAGAAGAATCAGAACGGATAGAGATTTTCTTCTCGCACCACCGGGTGGTCATCGTCGGCACGAATTTGAAAGATACCATGGACGATATTCGCGCCTTTCAGATCCGGTGTTTGCGGAACGTGCCCGAAAATCTCCGTGCAGCGGTCGATCCGGAGGAGCCGTTGATCGAGAAGTTGGAAGTGCGCCCGTTGAATGAGCCGAAGAAGCCTGCACCAGGCGCTCTGCCATTCTGAAGCACGGCGCTGGCCGTCGCTCGGCCGTTATCAGGAAACAAAAAAAACGACACGCAGTGTGTCGTTTTTTTGTTTTCGCCACATGCGGCAAGCTGTGTGTCGCATCCCGGGCGCCAAGTGGCGCGGTTTCTACCCCCGAGCCGGCACCTTCAGTTTGTTGCGAATGTGCGCCCAGACCTCCGCCGGATCGTAGTAAACGAAATGCCCCACGCGATGGTGCGGGATTTGCCGGAGCTTCGTCCAATTCCGCAGGGTGGCGATGGAGGGTTCTTTGTCTTTCGGGAAAATCCCGCTGGCCCGGAGGCCGACAACGTCTGTGAGCTGAGTTTCCGTGGATGAGTAGGTTTGGGTTTCCATACCCCTGCTTGCTCGTCAACCACTACAAGCAGGGGCCGAGCGTTTAGGCTGCAGTCGCCACAAGCGACAGTTTGGTCGCGGCTGGAGCTGCCGCTTTTTTGGGTAAGATGCTGAAAAACTCCTCGGCTTCTTCGCGTGTCTTCAAATCGAGGTAGTGTTTTGTGATGATCGATTCTGAGTTGCCCGCCTGAAGTGCGGCTTCACCCAATGAACGGAATTTTCCGACGTGCATCGAAATGAACGTGTGGCGGAGAATGTCGTGACTGAGGTTAAACTTTTTTCTGAAGGCCAGCCGCAGCCGCTTGAACCCGCGGGGCCAGATGGGAAACGATTCGAGCGGATAAGCACGGAGCCATGCTGCGAGGTTCGGCTGAATCGCGACCGTCCGCTTCATCCGGACTTTGGACACCTCGGGTTCGATGGTGATAACGCCGGTGTCCAGACGGACGTGTTTCGGTTCGAGCTTGGAAATCTCACCGACGTAGAGATCAGGCCGGATGCCAGCGAACAGACATAGGGCGATGAACGGCACGAGCACCCCGCCGTGTTCGTTCTCGGCCCACTCCATGATCTCCGCGCACTGTGCGCCGGTGAGCGTGGGTGCCGACCCGCGCCGATGACCGATGCCGCGATAGTGAGCGATCTTCTCGACTACGTTGGTCGCGACCCAGTCCCGGAGCAGGCAATATCTCAAGAATGAGCCGACCAAGCCGCGCCGGTTGTTGAACGTCTTTTTCGAGGCGTCGTCGCGGCGGAAATAATCCGTCAGTGCACCCGCTGCCAGTTCCGCGACCTTCTTCCCGGGGAAAGCCGCGACGAGAGCGCGCAGTTCGCATCGGAATGCCGTGAACTGACGGTGCGAGATATGTCCGAGCTTTTCGTCGGCTTCACGCACCGCGAGGTAGAGCTTCGCGGCGTCGGCCAGCGACATGTCATTCACCGGGTCTCGATAGTTCGAAAGGGCATAGTCGAGATAGAATGCAAGCGACTGGGCGCGGCCTTCTAGGCGATGGAAAGCTGCCTCTGCCTGGCGCAACTGGTCATCCGCAAGGCGGGTGGCGGCGACACGCATGCCGCTTTCGCTTTGGAGGGCGGCTAATTCGAGGGCTTGGCGTTCGGCTTGAGCCTCCGCGCGGGTGGCCAGATTTTTTCGGACGCGTTTGCCATCGAGCCAACCGGAAACGCGGAAAACGATCTCCCCGGAGGGATTCGTGTATTCTGAGACGACGAACTTGACGGATGTGTTTTTGAGGAGAGCCATGACCGATTTGCCACGTCAACTGGCAAATCTTCGGTCGAGGAATTCCAAATGTTGATGATCAACACTTAAAATGGGGCGGCCAACGGGACTCGAACCCGCGACCCCAAGATCCACAATCTTGTGCTCTAACCAACTGAGCTATGACCGCCGTGAGGGCCGGGGAAACTCGGGCGCGTGTCCGTGTCTGTCAACCCCTAGTTCCCGCTGGCCGGTGCGCCACTCCAGAACTTCCTCGGCGGCCGGAGTGACGTTTGGCGCGGCGACGCAAGGCGCATCGTCGGCTTCCCAAGGCAGATACCCGGCCGCACGTGCGCGTCGACCCCGCGGCACGTTGTCCTGCGGCGCAACAGCTCAGGTCGCGGGCCTTACCGCTTCACGGCCCGTTCGTAGTCGGAAAAGGTCACACTCATGTCGCCGTCGACGGACTTGAACCAGAATGCCGTGCCGCGCACGAGCGTCGTCACGGCCTGCGGCAGGCTCGGCGCCGTCGCGCCCGGGGCGGAATACGTCATCAGGGTGCGCATGCGATCGATCTTCACGCCAAAGCTTGGGCGGAACGGCTCGGCGCTCGCGAGCTCGATGGATTCGATCGTGGCGCTGGATTTGAGCAGCACGATGGTCGCGCGAAGGTGCTGGGCCGTGTCGTCGCGCGTCTCGCCGCGGCGGAGCCGGCAGCGGTAGGTGGCGCGCTCGGCGCCATCGGCGACGGTTTCGAGGGTCTCGAGCAGCAGCTGCTCCGTGATGCGGGGCGCGGTGCCGGAGCGGGAGCGGCGCGAGCGGGCCTCGGCGTAGTCGGTGAGTTCGGCGGCGGTGGGCGCGCGGCCGTCCTTTTGCACGAGCGACCAGCGCGCGAACTCCGGCTTCGCGGCGTCGCAGCGCTCCACGGTGGAGCGGCCCTCGGCGGTCGTCGTCTGCGTGAACGACCAGCCCGGCGGCGGATCGGAGCGGAAATTCTTCAGCGCCGCATCCAGCGCCGGCGGCACCGCGGCGAAGACGGCGGAACCGGCGAGGAAGAGAAGGAGGACGGACAGTCGCATCGCGCCGAGAAACGGGAATCGCCGGGGCGAATCAACCCGCTTCCGGAAAAATCACGCCGACACGCTAAGAAATTTTTCCGTCGTGCGTGATCGGATCGAACCCCACGCACACATCATGAACACCCGCTACGTCATCCCCGTCACGCTCGCGCTCGCCGCCCACGGCGCGCTGCTGTTCGGTGTCCCGAGAAGTCCCCGTGCGCTTGTTTTCAAGGAGAATGAGCCGGCCAGACCGTTTCCTCTGCCCCCGGTCCCTCCGGCCGAGTTGGAACTTGTCTTGGCGGATCCCCGCGATCGCGAGGCGGCCAAAGGGGATGTCGCGCCACGCCCGCCCAGCCCTGAACCGATCGCGGCCACACCGGACGTGGACAAATTCGCCATGCCCAAGCCGCCCATCGAGACCGGGCCGATTGGCGACTCGACGCGTATCGTGCCCCTTGGGGATCCCGAGGGTGACGTTCGCGGTCGCATCGCAAGGACCGGCATCATCGATGGAATCCAACTCGACAACGCGCCGCGCACCCGTTCGCAGGTATCTCCGGTGTTTCCGCCGGAAAAACGGCGACTCGGCGAGCGTGGTGAAGTCTGGGTCGAGTTCGAGGTCGACGAGCGAGGCGCGGTGCACAACCCCCGCGTCACGAAGTCGTCGGATCGCGCCTTCGAGGAGCCCACGCTCCGCGCCGTCGCGAAGTGGCGCTTCGAGCCTGGCAAGCGCGATGGCCAGATCGTCGCCTTTCGCATGAGCGTGCCGGTGATTTTCAGCCTCAACGACTGACGCGCGATCATTTGGACAGGGGGTGCGCCGCCGCGGCGCTCAGCGGACCGACATGATCCGCTGCGCCGCGGCGGCGCTGCGCCCGGCGCCGGCGATCGTGTCGCCGGTTCGTTTGCCGACGAGCTGGCGGCCAAGCGGCGACTGCGGCGTGAGCACGAGCACGTCGTGCCCGCCGAACTTCAGCTCCAGCCCCCCGGCGCGCGGGCCGAGGAAATACCACGAGCGTTTCCCGCCGCGCGCGGATTCCAGCTCGACGAGCGCGCCGAGCGCGATGGCATCGCCATCGGCGAAGCCCGGGAGCGGCAGCGAAGCGTAGTGCGCGAGGCTCTCGCTGATCTCGTGCACGATGCGCGACTGGCCCTCGGCCAGGTAGGCTGCTTCCTGGCTGTGGGTGTCCCATTTGTTCTCGGCGCGGCTTTCCTCGCTGATCGCCTCGTCGCGGGAGGAGGCGGCCGCGCGCGCTTGCCGGGCGAGCTCCTCGCGGAGCTCCGCGAGGATGGCGGAGCGCAGGGCGGATTTGTCCATGGAAGAAAAATTTTTGGTAAATTCCTGGAGGTGGGATTTTTTCTGGCGATGCCCTCAGGCGGGACGCAAGTTCCCGCGCCACCGGGCCGATAAGATCAATTTGGAAACTCGACGCATGGCGCGAAAAATCAGCTTCATCAATTACAAGGGCGGAGTCGGCAAGACATCGCTGGTCGTCAACACGGCCGCAGCCTTGGCGAAGCAGGGGAAACGCGTGCTCCTGTGCGACTTTGACACGCAGTCCAACGCCAGCATCTGGCTCCTGAAGCTCGATCGCTGGAACAAGATCAACGCCTCGGGGCAGGGGGCGGTGTTTTCCGTCTTCACCAGCGGCGCCCAACTCCGCGACCTCATCCATCAGGATGTCGTCGAGGGGCGCTCCGGGGAGAAGCTCCTGCCGGGCCTCGATTTGGTGCCCACGACGTTCAACCTCGTCGATTTGGAGAGCGAGTATGAGGGCGATCCGAAGCGGCCGCCCTACCAGGTGTTCTACGAGCAGCTCGCCGAAGTGGAGGGCCGCTACGACTTCATCCTCTTCGACTGCCCGCCCAACATCCTGCGCGCGTCGCAATGCGGTGTTTTCAGTTCCAACGAGATCTATGTGCCCGCCAACCCGGATGCACTGAGCCTCATCGGGTTCACCCTGCTCGTCGAAAAACTGCAAAAATTCCACCAGCTGTCGGCCAGTTTCCGGAAGGGCCCGATGGGGCCGCCGGCGCAGGTGCAGGGGATTATCTTCAACTCCATCAAGACCGGGGTCGATATCGAGGTGCCCAAGATGCGAATGCAGCTTCGCCTGAACCAGTTCAAGTCGGCCAAGCGCGCCGCCTCGACCGCGAAGATCTTCGACGCGCAAATCCGCGACGCGATGGTCGTGCGCCGCGCCGTGGCGCTCGGCCTGCCCGTGGCGCTGGTGAGCGCGGAGACCGCCGAGGCGGGCAGTGCCGCCGACAATGTCATCAACGACTACCGCAAGGTCGCCGCCGAGCTGCTCCAGCATGTGCAGGGGTAGCGCGCCGCGGCTGAATTTTCCAACGCCATGATCACCACCAAATCCTCCACCGCCAAGCAATGGGACGATGTGCGCGCCGCCTTCTCGACGTCGATCATGGCTGACACCTCGTTGCACAGCCTCGCCGAGAACCTCGACCTGCCCGCTTGGCCAATCAAGGGCCGCGAGCAGACGCCCGCCTACTACATCGACCTTCCGTTTGAGGAACTCGTCGCCGAGCTGGCCGCCAAGGGCCAGCCCGCTGAGCGCGCGGATGATCTAGTGCTCATCCTCAAGGAAACGCTGGCATTCGACAGCCCGTTTGCCGACATGGTGGAGAACGAGCAGTCCGCCTCCGCGAAGGAGAACCAGATGCTGAAGAACATGGCGAAGCTGGGCCTGCCGGAGAACTTCCCGATCGCGCTCACCGCGCTCGACGCGGGCACGCTCGAGTTCTGCAAGCTCGAGGGGCTTGCCACGATTGGTGAGTTTGCCGTCTTCGCGCAGGGCATGTCCCAGAACGTAATCGTCGGCGGCGATTTCAAGAAGCTCCTCAATGCGCTCTCGCACATCGACGAGGCGGCGCTGGCCGAAGTGCTCCCTTTCCGTCGCGGACACAAGGGCCTGCACCTGGTCGAAGCCGTGAGCCAGGCGGCGCGCACGCCCGACGGTGCGGATCGCGTCGAGCTGGCGACCGCGTGGTTCACGGCGGACGTGGCCGCCATCGAGAAGGATGTCGCGGCGGGCGGCACCTTGGAGCGGCAGTTCAGCAGCATCACCAATCCGGCGCTCGCCGCGCGCGCGGCCGACCTGCTGCGGCCGCACTTGCGCCTGCCCGCGGCCGCGACGGAAAAGAAGCGCTCCGGTTGGTTCAGCTGGTTCCGACGGAAATAAGCCCGATGGCCGAGCCCGTTCCAGTCCCGGCCCCCATCCCCCGCCCTCGTCCTGCGTCGCAGCCCCTCGCGCTGCCCCGGCGGCGTGCGCCGTCGCATACCCCGTTCTCCGCGCTCGACGCCTCGGCGGCGGCGCGTGAGTCCATCCTTGCGGTCGTGGCCGAGACCCGGTCGCCCATCCCCGGCGCCGCCAGCCCGACGGCAGGCAAGCTCCTGGAGCTCGAGCGCACGTTGAAACAGCTGGAGGTCTCCCTCGTGGAGCGCGAGCGCGTGATCACCGAGGGCGAGACCCGTCTCGCTGAACACGAGCGCGATCTTGCCGAGATGGAGGCGCTGCTTTTCGCGCGCTCCCAGCTTCTCGATGCGTCGCGCAAGGCCGCCGGGCAGGGCGCGCCGGTGTCAGCCGAGGAGCGCGCCGCGCTCGACCGCTTGCGCGCCGAGCTCGACCGTCAGGAGGCCTCGATCAAGGAGGCCCGCGCGGCGCTGGCCGAGCGCGAGCAATTTCTCGATGAGTCGGAGACCAAGCTCTTCGACAAAGTGCAGGCCCAGCAGGAAAAGGAGATCGAGCTGGAGCAACGCGAGGAGGATCTGCGTGCCCGCGAGCGGCGCATCCGCGAGCGCGAGGCCGAGCGTGATCCGGTGCTGGCCGCGGCCCTGCTGGCGGAGGATGAGCGCGCGAAGCACCGCGACGAGTTCAACGAATAGGTGCGGCGCGGGGCTTTTGCGCCCGCCCGGCCCCCTCTGAACTCCGGCCGCCGACAAGGCGGAAACCGCCCCAAGCTCACGCCGCCTGCACGAGCAGGCGCTGGCTGATCGGCGTGGCGTGGTTGTGGCTCTGAATCTTGGCGATGGTGGCCGCGTTCAGCGACTCGCCTTCGCCGATCAACAACAGTCCGTGCGGGCTGAAAATTCCCTGCGCCAGCACCATGCCGGGCGCCAGCTCGGCCAGGGTGATTTCACGGACCTGCTTGGGGAGCTGCGCGAGATGACTGACCTTCAGGAAGAGCCGCACCGCCTCCGGGTCGTAGTCGCGGCCGGAACGCTCGATGACGGCTTGCAGCGCCGCAGCCTTGGGCAAGCCCGACTCGACAAAGCCCACCGCGACCGCGAGGCAGCGCGCGGGCCAGGGGATCGACTTGCCGGAAAGGCCGTCCGGGTAGCCGAGCCCGTCGAAGCGCTCATGGTGCGCGCGGATGACTGCCCCGACTTCGGGCCGGTCGTCAACGAGCGAGGCGAGCGTCTGGCTGTAGATGGGGTGGCCCTGTATCTGGCCGCGCTCGCGCTCGCCGAGCTTGTCGGCGCCGCTGCGCGCGGCCCGCACCATCTCGCGCGGCATGCCAATCAAACCGAGGTCACAGAGGCGCGCCGCGCTGCGCAGCGCGTGACGCTCGGCATCGGTGAAGTGCTCGGTCGCCGCCATCAGCTCGGCGAACTCAATCGTCGCCTTCACCTGGGCGCCGAGGATGGGGTCGCATGCGGTGAGGATGCGCCGGCAGAGCTCGAGAGAATGCTCGTAGCGTTGGTCGAGCGCGCGGTTCGCCGCCACGACGCGGCGCTGCTCATCCTCGATGGCGCGCACCTTGGCCTGGAGCGCGACGTTGGCCTCGCGGAGCTGCGTGTTCAGCCGGTGAGTCTCGGTCTGCAGCGCGTCGTTGCGCGTGATCAGCTCGTGCCGCTGCACGGCATTGCGGACGGTGGCGATCAGCTCCTCGCGCAGCCAAGGCTTGGCGACGAAGCGGAAAATCTCCCCTCGGTTGATGGCCTCGACGATCACCGGCAGGTCGAGCACGGCCGTGATGAGGATGCGCGAGCAATGGGGGCGCAGCTTGCGGCTCTCGACGAGGAAATCCAAGCCCTGCATCTCCGGCATCCGCTGGTCCGAGATGATCACCGCGAACTCCTGCTCGCCGAGAATGGCGAGCGCCTTCAACGGGCTCGCGCTGGCAACGACGTGAAAGCCCTCGCGCTCAAGCGTGTGCTTCAGCATCTCGAGGACGAGGGATTCGTCGTCGACGATCAGGATTTTCGTGGGAGACTGGGCTGAGGAAATCACTGGGGCGTGAACGGTTATCGGCGCGAGCGCGGGGAAATGAAGGCGGGCGCGAGAGTCGATCGCGTGCTGCCGGCATTTTTTGCCACCGCGCGCAAAAACTCGGTTTGATGCGATCGCAAGCTGTGCGCCGGCGATTTATAGTCGTCAGCCATAGAAGCACTTACATGGGCGAAATGCCCCGTGGCACCGGCTTTGCTTAAGCACCGGCATGATCGATCCCATCTTCCAGACCGACAACTATCAGTTGGCGCGGAAGCTTCTTGATGCCACGGCCCTGCGTCAGGAGGCGATTGCGACCAATATCGCGAACGCCGAGACGCCGGGCTTCCGCCGCATCGATCTCGCGCCGGACTTTGCGACGCAGCTCAAGGCGCGCATGGCCGCGGGCGACTTTGCCAAGACCGCCGACTCCATCAGCCCGCACCTCTCCGTCGATCCGATGGCGCGCACGGTGCGGCCCGACGGCAACAGCGTCGAGCTCGAGCACGAGCTGATGGCGATGAACCGCAACGCCGTCGAATACGACTACCTCAGCGAGATCGTCTCGAACAACCTCAAGCGCCTGAAGATCGCGATCACCGGGCGCAGCGCCACCTGAGCGCCCGCCGCTGGCTCCTCCATCCCATGAATCTCATCTCCGGCATTGAAATCTCCGCAGGCGCGCTCAGCGCGCAGAAGACGCGCCTCGACATCGTCGCGCAGAACATCGCCAACGCGCAGACCACGCGCGGTCCCAATGGACAGCCCTTCTCGCGGCAAGTCGTCTCGTTTGAGACGGAGCTCGTGCGCCGCGCCTCGGGCGGCGTGCCGCTGCAGACCGTGCGGGTCGCCTCAATCTCGGCCGACCGCTCGCAGGGTGATCAAGTCTACAACCCGCAGCATCCCGACGCCGGGCCCGATGGCCTCGTCCAGATGCCCAACGTCAACCTCTCCTACGAAATGGTGGACCTCATCACGGCGTCGCGCGCCTACGAGGCCAACCTCGCCGTCGTGAAGAACGCCCGCCAGATGGCGCTCAAGGCGCTCGAGATCGGCAAGTGACGGCGCACCGCGGACCAACTTGGAAACGGCACGATCGGAAAACGAACAAAACACGTAGCACGCCTACCCACGTTTCTTCCTTCGGCCGTTTCCACCCTATCCCATGAACGTCATCGGCTCCGTCTCCCCGCTCCACGCCGGCGGCATTTCCCGCCCGGACGCCCCGCTGCCGAAGATCACGTTGCCGCAGGCGACGCCCGGCGCCGCCGCGCCGTCGCAGGGCTTCGGGCCGATGCTGGAAGGCCTGGTCGGCACGGTTGAGTCCAAGGCCGCCGATGCGCAGGCCCTCACGCGCAAGGTGCTGCTCGGCGATTCCGATCAGCTGCACCAGAGCGTGATCGCGATGCAGGAGGCCTCGATGGCCTTCAGCATGATGGTCGAGGTGCGCAACAAGCTCGTCGAGTCCTACCAGGAGCTCATGCGCATGCAGGTGTGAGCGCCGTCGCGACTCTTTTCCCTCCGAAATTTTTTCCGCCTAAACCCGCCCGATGAAGCAGTTCACCCAATCGTTCCTCGTCCTCTGGAAACAGCTCGGCCTCAACCAGCGCGTCTCGCTGCTCGTCGCCGCGGTTGCCGTCGCGGGAGGCATCGCAGGCGTCGTCATCTGGTCGCAGCGGCCCGACTACCAGCTCCTCTACGCGCGGATGGGCGAAAAGGACGCCGCGGGTGTCATTGGCCACCTCCAGACCCTCAATATCCCGCACCAACTCACCGCTGGCGGCACGGGCGTGCTGGTGCCCGCCAACATGGTCCACAAGATTCGCATGGACCTCGCGGCCAAGGGACTCCCGAGCGGCGACGGCGTGGGCTTCGAGATCTTCGACAAGGGCCAGTTCGGGCTCTCCGACTTTGTGCAGCGCACGAACTACCTCCGCGCGGTGCAGGGCGAACTCTCGCGCACGATTATGCAGCTCGCCGGCGTGAAGGCCGCGCGCGTGATGATTGTCCAGCCGGAGAACCGCCTGCTCCTCACGGACAACGGCGTGAAGTCCACCGCCTCGGTCTTCGTCGATGTCGGCGGCGGCCGCCTCGAAATCGACCAGGTCAACGCCATCCGCCACCTCGTGGCCAACGCCGTGCAGGGCCTCTCGCCTGACCAGGTGGCGGTCGTCGACAACCGTGGCCGCACGCTTTCGGAGGACCTGCGGCAGGATCCGCTGCTCGGCAGCGCCAACTCGCAGATGCGCTACCGCCAGCAGGTCGAGGATTACTTTTCAAAGAAGGTCGAGTCGATGCTCGCGACCGTGATCGGCGCCGGGAATGCCGTCGTCCGCGTCTCCGCCGAAATCGAGTCCGAGGCCACCACACAGACCTCGGAAAAATACGATCCCGACGGGCAGGTGGTGCGGACCCAGACGCAGACCGAGGACGTCACCAACTCCACCGAGGCCCGCGCCGGCGGCGGCGGCGCCACCGGCGTGAGCGCGAATGTGCCCGAAAAGGCCGGCACCACGGCGGGGGCCGCCGGAGGCGACGCGCGCCCCACCTCGGTCTCCGAGCAGAACCGGAAGAACCGCACGACCACCTACGAAATCAACCGCGTCACGACCAACACCACGCGCAACCCGGGCACGGTGAAAAGCCTCACCGCCGCGGTGTTCATCACCCCGCGCACGGTGCCCGGCACGCCCGGGGCCGACGGCAAGCCCGCCGCGCCGCAGGAGCAAAAGCGCACGCAGCAGGAACTCGACGCGCTCCGCCAGATCGTCATCAACGCGCTCGGCCTCAAGCCCGTGGCCGGCCAGCCGCTCGACGCCATCGTCTCGATTCAGGAGACGGCGTTCCAGGGGCTCGATCCGCAGCTCGCGCAAATCGAGGCGGTGAAGTCCGCGCCGAACGGCATGCAGACCTACCTCGAGCTGGCGAACCGCTGGATCGGCTTTGTGGGCGCCGCGGCCGTGTTGCTCATCTTCTGGCGCATGCTCGGCAAGCAAAAGGCCGAGGCCGTGCCGATCGAGGTGCTCTCGCTCGCGCCGGAGTCGGGCGGGCCCGCCGGCGGCCGCGCGCTGCCCAATGGCGCGCACGTCACGCCCGAGATGCTCAACGACCTCATCAAGCAGAAGCCCGCCAACGTCGGGACCGCCCTGCGCGACTGGGTCGCCGCCGGTGCCGCGCCGTCGGGCAAGAACTAAGCGCCGCCCGATCCCATGAGCGAGTCCGACTACGCCAAGCTTTCCCGCCAGCAGAAGCTGGCGGTCTTCCTCATCGTCGCCGGGCCCGAGACGGCGGCCGAGGTCCTCCGGCAGTTCGACGATGCGGAGATCGAGATCATCTGCCGGGAGATGTCGACGTTCAAGGTCGTGCCCGCCGAGACGCAGCGCCTCGCCGTCGAGGAGTTCTCCAATCTCATTGTGCGCAGCGTCGGTTCCGCGCTCGGCGGCCTCGCCTTTGCCCAGCGCACGCTCGCGATCGCCAAGGGCGACCAGAAGGCGTCGGCCATCGTGGGAAAAATCGGGCCCGGGACGACCAACAGCGGCGATGCGACCAAGGACATCTCCGAGATGGAGGCCATGCAGATCTTCAACCTCGTGAAGAACGAGCAGCCGCAGACGATCGCGTTTCTCCTTTCCTATCTCGACGCCCCCAAGGCGGCGGAGGTGTTCGCGCTGCTGCCGGAGGAGCCCCGCAACGAGGTGCTGGAGCGCCTCGGCACGATCGAGAGCACCTCGCTCGGGCTCGCCAACAAGATCGCGCGCGGCCTCGGCCGCCACCACGACACCAAGGCGCGGCCGGCCTTCCACCGCAGCGGCGGCGTGCGCGCCGTGGCGGACCTGCTGAACCTCGTGGGCAAGGAGACCAGCAAGACCCTCCTCACCAAGCTCGAGGAGCGCAACGCCACCCTCTGCGCCGCCGTGCGCAAGAAGCTCTTTGGGTTCGAGGACATCAACCGCCTCTCGGCCTCCGACCTGCAGCGCATCCTGCGCGAGGTGGACTCGGCGAACCTGGCGATGTCGATGAAGGGCGCGAGCGAGGCGCTCCGCGGCCGGATCTACGGCTCCATCTCCAAGCGCGCGGCCGAAACGCTCAAGGACGAGATCGAGATGCTCGGCACGCCCCGCCGCAAGGACATCGACGCGGCGCAGGATGCCGTCATCCAGGTCGTGCGCCGCCTCGAGGAGGAGGGCCAGATTTCGCTCGACGCGGAGACCACGGAAGCCGCCGCCTAAACGCATGGCCTTCGCCCGACTCATCGCCTTTGACCGGCCGCTCACGAGCGCCGCGGTGCCCGGCCAGCAGGGGAAATTCTGCACCGAAGCCGAGCTCGCCGCGCGCGACGAGGCCGCCTATCGCCGCGGCGTCGACGCCGCGCGCGCGCAGGCTGACCAGCAGCTCGTCGACTTTCGCGCGGATGTGGGCCAGCTCGTCGACACGGTCTTTCAAAAGCTGACCGGCGCGGAGGCGGCGGTCGTCGCGCAGCTGCGCGACGCGCTGCCGAGCCTCGCGCTCGACATCGCGCGGCGCCTGCTGGCGGGCTTCGAGCCGCCACCGGAGGTCGTGAGCCGCGTCTGCGAGGAAGCCTTGGCCGAGCTCTACCCCGAGCGGGAAAACCTCGAGATCGTGCTCTCGACGCGCGATGCCGCGCTGCTCGTTAAACTGAATCCGGCGTGGATGGCGCGCTATCCCGATCTGAAAATCCGCGCCGAGGACACGCTCGTGCCCGGCGACTGCCAGGTGCGCAGCCGCTTCGGCCTCACGGATGCGCGGCTCGAGACCAAGCTCGCCACGCTGCAGAATTCCATCGCCCCCGCATGAGCCACGCCGCCGTCAAGATCGAGTCCGCGCGCGATGTCGCCCCGCTGGTCGACTCGCTGCGCACGCAGGTCCGCCATCTGCCCCCGGTGCAACGCGTCGGCACGGTCACGGGCGTCGCGGGGCTCATCATCGAGTCCGACGGCCCGAACGCCGGACTCGGCGACCTGTGCATCGTGCGCTCGGTGCGCGACGAGTTTTCCGTGCGCGCGGAGGTCGTGGGTTTCCGTGAGCATCGCGTGCTGCTCATGCCGCTTGGCGACACGTCGGGCCTGCACGTGGGCTGCGAGGTGGCCCTCGGCCACCGTCCGCCGCTGCCGCGCACCGGCCCCGAGATGCTCGGCCGCGTGCTCGATGCGCTCGGCAAGCCCATCGACGATTTGGGTCTCTTGCCCGTCGATCCCGCGGCCACCGGCACCGGCGAGCCGCCGCACCCGCTGCGCCGCCAACGAATCAAGTCCCCGTTCGTCACGGGAGTCCGCGCGATCGATGCGTTCATCCCCTTTGGGCGTGGTCAGCGGCTGGGCCTCTTTGCCGGCTCCGGCGTCGGCAAGTCCACGCTCATGGGCATGGTGGCCCGCGCCTCGGAGGCGGATGTCGTCGTCATCGCGCTCGTGGGCGAGCGCGGCCGCGAAGTCCGCGAGTTCATCGAAAAGGATCTCGGCCCCGAGGGCATGAAGCGCGCCGTGGTCGTGGTCGCGACCTCCGACACGCCGGCGCCGCTGCGCCTGCGCGCCGCCTTCACCGCGACGGCGATCGCGGAGGCGTGGCGGGACGCCGGAAAGAACGTCCTGTTCATGATGGACTCGGTCACGCGCTTCGCGATGGCGCAGCGCGAGATTGGCCTCGCGATTGGCGAGCCGCCCGCGACGCGGGGCTACACGCCGTCCGTCTTTGCGATGCTGCCGCGGCTGCTGGAGCGCGCCGGGGCAGGGGAGGAGGGCGCGATCACGGCTCTCTACACCGTGCTCGTCGAGGGCGACGACATGAACGAGCCCGTGGCCGACGCGGTGCGCGGCATCCTCGACGGCCACATTGTGCTTTCGCGCCAACTGGCGCACTTCAACCACTACCCGGCAATCGACGTGCTGGAGAGCGTCAGTCGCCTGACCCGCGACGTCTGCAATCCCGCCGAGGTCGCGCTGGCAGGCAAGGCCCGCGAGCAGCTGGCGCTTTATCGGCGCAACGAGGATCTCATCTCCATCGGCGCCTATGCGAAGGGGACGAATCCCGCGATCGACCAGGCGATCTCGCTGCACGAACCGCTGCGGGCGTTTCTGCGCCAAGGAGTCGAGGAGCACTCCGCGCGGGCGCAGACCTTTGCCGGCCTCCGGCAACTCTTCCCGTGAAACGCTTTCGCTTCGCCCTGAAACCCGTCGCCATCCTGCGCGCGCACCGCGAGGCCCAGGCGCGCGAGGCGTTTGCGGCGGCCGTGCGGGGCGCGCAGCAGGCCGAGTCCGCCCTGGGCGAGGTGCGGGCGCGCATCGCGGAGTTTGAGGCGGTGCTCCACGCTGGCCGCCGCGAGCGCTTTTCCGCCGCCGCCGAGGCGCGGGCCCTCGCGGCCTATCGCCGCGAGCGCACCGTCGAGGGCGAGGCCGTTCGCGCGCTCGAGGCCGCGCGCGCCGTCGTGCACGAGCGGCGCGTGGAGTATGCCGAGGCGCACCGCCGCGTGGAAGTGGTGGAGCGGATCGAGGAGAAGGCGCGTGAGCGCCACCAGCAGGAGGCTGCGCGCGAGGAGCAAGCGGGCTTCGACGAACTCGCCGCACGGCGCTTTGCCACCAGCAACTTTCCCCTTTCACCATGATCGCGAAAATCGCCCATCCCGCGTCCGCCGCGGCCCTCGGATTGGTTCTCAGTGTTGGCGTCGGCGTGGCCACCGTTTGGCCCGCCCTCACGCGGTTGCTCGAGCAGGCGGCCCTGCCGGCGGCGCCCGCGCCCCTGCCCGTCGAATTCAAGCAGAAGGGCTGGGATTTCTGGACCATCGAGGTCGAGAACCTGGCCAAGGAACTCAAGGCCGAGCGCGAGAAGCAGCGAAAGCTGGGGGAGGCGATCGAGCAGCGCTCGGCGCGCGTCGCCGCGGAGGAGAAGGAACTCGCCAAGACCCGGGCCGAAGTCGAGGGCCTGCGCCGCCAAATCAGCGAGCGCATCCTGGAAATCTCGGCCGACGAGGCGAAGAACCTTCGCACCCTGGCCTCGACCTACTCGGGCCTCACGCCCAAGGCGGCCGTCGCCATCCTCAAGGAAATGGACGACGGGACGGTGGTGAAGATCCTCTCGCTGATGAAGCCCGACGTCATCACCCCGATTTTCGAGGAGATGAGCCGCGGCGGTTCGCCCGAAAGCCCCCTCGCGAAGCGCGCCGCGACGATCTCGGAAAAAATCCGGCTGATGAAGGCTTCGAAGCCCGGGCCCTGAGCCTGCTCTTTCGTTCTTATTTTCCCCGCGTCAGGGATCGATGCGGTTGCAGGCCAGGGATGGCGCCATGACATGCAACTCGCCACCTCCTCCACGCTCCCCACCGATCCCAATCTGCTCGCGCTGCTGTTTTGCGGCGCGAATCCCACGGTCGCCACGCCCGAGCAGGCGCTTGGCGGCCCCGAAGCCACGGGCTTTGAGGCGCTCCTGTCCGGGGAGCCTCCGGTCGCGCAACGCGGCGTCGCGCCAGCGATGGCCGCGCCAGTTGACTTGCGGGGTGGGGTGCCGTTCGCGTTTTGGCCCGCCGAGGTCGCCGGGGAGGCGGCGATTCCCAACGAGGCGAACGGCGCGCGCACGGGTCTGCCAGTCGTGACGGGGGGCGTGCTTGCCCCCGCAACCGCGACGGCATTGCGCGGCCCGCGTCCCACGCCGGATTTTCCGGTCGCTGTGCTCGGGGCTGAATCCCCCGTTGAGCAGACGGGGTTGAAAAAGGACAGCGCCGCCCTGCCGCGGGTCATTTCTCCGCGAGGACCGCGCGCGGCCAGCGTTGAGCTCGTCGAGGTCACCGAGCTGTCGAACGATGAGTCGCCCGCGAAACCAACGACGGATATCACCCCGACAGCATGCGCGGGCTGGTTGCCGGTTCCCGCGCAGCTGCCCACTGAAAAGACTCCCGCTCCCACCCAGGAAGAGGTGCCGGCGGAAACCGCCGCGACCAACGGAGATAAACCGGTGGCGCAACGCCGGGTTCAGCCCGTGCAAGATTCGCCCGTTGCGCAAAGCGCGCGCCGTTTGCCGCAGGTTCAGGGACCCGGGATGACCGCGGAAAGCGTGACCGAGCAAGTCGAGCCGGAGCCGACCTTGCCTGCCCGCGTGACGTCGAAGGGCCACCTCGAATCGCGAGACGACGGCAGCCGGGAGCAAACCCGCGCCGCAACGTTGCCCGAGCCCGAGGCGCCACCGCCCGCGGCGGCGGTTGAAATCAAGTTTGGCGTGCCGTTGCGCGCCCCGCGGCCATTTTCAACGCCAGCGCCCCTGCCGCAACCGAGCGACCCGGCGGAGGTGTTGCGCGTCGCCGTGGAACCCGCCGCTGGTTTGTCGGCGGTGGAAAGCCTCCCGACCGTAGGGGCTGAAGTGCGCCGGGAAAAAATTGCCGCCGCCCCGCTTGAAACCGCGGACCGCGAAAATGATATCCCCGGACTGCCTGAGAAAACATTTTTAGCGCATGAAGGGGAGGTGTTTGCGCAACGCAGGAGAACCGTTGGCACAGAGGTTGCAAAATCGGCGCTCACCATGCCCGCTGCTAACACCTCTCCGTCGGCTCCTTTGCCGGCAAGCGCATCTGCAATCGTTGTTGCGCCTACGGATGCCCTCGTGGAGCGGGTCGAGTCGCACAACGTGCTGGCGCTGGCGCTCGATGGCGTGCGCACGGCGCACGAGGCGGTCGAGGTGGTCCTCCGCACGGCAGATCGCCTCTCGTCGCTCACGCACAAGTCGGTGCGCCTAGAGTTCTCGGTCGGGGAGGAAAAGCTCGGCGTGCGCGTCGAGCTCCGCGCCAATGAGGTCCGCACCACCTTTCACACGGAGTCGGCTGAGCTGCGTGGCGCGCTCGCCGCGGAGTGGCAGTCCGTCTCCGCGTCGACCGGTGCGGGCGACCGCACGCTCCGCATCTTGCCGGCGCAGTTCGACGCCACCGATCGCAATCCGGCCAACGCATTCTCCGGCGACGCCTCGTCGCGCCATCGTGAGCCGCACGCGCAGCCGCAGCCTGATGCGGCTCCGGCGTTTTCGTTTTCCATGCGCGGCCGTGCGTCCCGCACGACGAGCGATGCGCGCACAATCGACAGCGCGTTCGCCGCACCCGGCACCGCGCTCCACCTGCACACGCTGGCCTGACTACAGCCATGACCACAATCTCCTCCATCACTTCGAGCGGTTCCACGGCGGGTAGCACGGCCGCCGACAGCACCGCGGCGCGCATCCCCAAGCAACAGCTCGGGCAGGATGATTTTCTCAAGCTGCTTGCCACGCAATTCCAGTCCCAGGATCCGATGAAGCCGATGGAGGACACCGCCTTCATCGCCCAGATGGCGCAGTTCTCCGCGCTGGAACAGTCCAGCACGATGTCCAAGGAGCTGACCGCCCTGCGCGGCGACCAGCAGCGCGCGACGGCGAATTCCTACCTTGGCCATCGCGTCACCATCGATGCCGGCAAGGCCGGCACGGTCACGGGCGACGTCACCGCCATCGATGTCTCGGGCAACGAGCCGCTCCTCGTCGTCAACGGCAACTCCTACTCCCTTTCCGCCGTGCTCCGCGTGGAGCCCAGCGTCGTCAGCGCACCTCCCGCCAACACCACCGTCAGCACCGGCCAAAGTTAATCCTCAACCAGCACCATCATCATGTCACTCATCGGCACAATGGGCAGCGGCGTCAGCGCGCTGCGGACCTTCATGAAGGGCCTCGAAGTCATCGGCAACAACATCGCCAACGTGAACACCACGGGCTTCAAGGGCTCGGAGGCGCGCTACGCGGACAGCTTCAGCAACATTCTCCAGCGCTCGGCGCCCTCCGGCACCGCGACCCCGAGCACGGCGTCCACCGCCATCGGCACGGGCGTCGGCCTCGCCGGCGTGACCACCAACTTCGGCCAGGGCTCGATTTCGACGACCGGCCGCGACACCGACCTCGCCGTCTCCGGCAACGGCTTCTTCCAGGTGAAGAACTCTGTCGACAGCAGCATCTACGCGACGCGCGCCGGCGACTTCCGCTGGAACGACCAGGGCCTCCTCGTCAACGCGCAGGGTTACCGCGTGCAGGGCCTCACCGGCAGCGGCCTCACCACCGTGGGCGACATCACGCTCGGCACGCCGCCCACTGGCACCCAGCGCCAGTCCATCGCGATCGACCGGGCGGGCAACGTCGTCGAGTATTACTCCGACGGCACTTCGGCCACGACCAACCGCCTGCTCCTGCAAAACTACGCCGATCCCTCGGGCCTTACCAAGGAGGCCAACAACCTCTACTCCAGCCTGCTCGCTGCCGGCCCGATCGGCGCCGCCGCTGGGACCGTCACCCTCCAGGCCACGGCCAACGCCCCCGGCTCCAACGGCCTTGGCAACATCCAGTCCGGCGCGCTCGAGCTCTCCAACGTCGATCTCACCGAACAGTTTTCGGACCTCATCACCACGCAGCGCAGCTTCCAGGCTGGCTCCCGTCTCATCACGGTTTCCGACACCATCCTCGAGGACATCGTCAACCTGAAGCAGCGCTAAGCAGCGTGAGGTCCGGCATCACCCCCGACCAAAACCACACCACCACGTCCCATGGCCACACCAGCGAAAGCCGAAGCTCCGGCCGCCAAGCCCGGCGCAAAACCCGAGGCGGGCGCGCCCGCCGCAGATGCCGCGCCCGCGGCGGCTGCCGGCGGCGGTGCGAAGTCCCTGCTCCCCGTCATCCTGGCGGTGGTGCTCGCGCCGGTCGTCACCTGGGCGACGGTCGAGTTCGTCCTGTTGCCGCGGCTCCAGAAAAAAATCGCCGCGGCTGCGCCGCATGGCGAGGCCGCGGCTGGCGGCGAGCACGCGGCCGCCCCGGCCGAGGCCCCGGCGGCCCATAGTGCGCCGGCGCATGGTGGAAAACCTGAAAAGGGCGGCAAGGAATCCAAGGGCGGCGGCTCCGCCGCCGGCTACGAGTTTTCGAACGTCGTCGTCAACCTCGCCGGCACGATGGGCACGCGCTACCTCAAGACTTCGTTCCTCATCACCGGCTCCGACCCGGCGATGAAGACGATCTTCGAGAACAACAAGCCCAAGCTCACCGACGTCACGCTCAACGTCCTCTCCTCGCTCACGCTCGCCGACCTCGAGGAGTCCGGTGCGAAGAACATCCTCCGCGAGAAGCTCGTCAACGCCTACAACCAGGCGCTCGGCAAGAAAGTCGCGGACCAGGTCTATTTCTCCGACTTCGTCGTCCAGTAGGCCGCCCTACCTGCATCCCGATGGCCGAGGAAACCACCAAGCCCGCCGGCGAAATGCTCGACCAAAAGGAGGTCGACCAGCTCGTCGCCCCGCCGCCCGCCCCCGAGGGCGCGACGGGTGGAGTGCTGCCGGAAACACCCGCGGCCCGGCGCGGCGTGAAGCCCGTGGATTTTCGCAATCCCGTTTTCCTCTCCGAGGGCGACCTGCGTCGGCTGCGGCTGAGCCACGAGGATTTTGTGCGCTACCTCAGCGCGCGTCTCTCGCTCGCCCTGCGCATGGAGGTTGGCCTGAAGCTCGCGGACCTCGCCACCGCGACCTACGCCAAGTTCACGGACGGCCTGCCAAACCCGACCCACATCAGCCTCTTCAAGATCGAGCCGATGGCCGGGGCCGGCATCCTCGAGCTCAACCCCCGCCTTGCGCTCTCGTTCACCGACCGCCTGCTCGGCGGGCGCGGCGTCGAGATCAAGGGCGACCGCCCTCTCACTGAAATTGAGATCGCCCTCGTGGAGGACGTGCTCCTGACCGTGCTCGATGAATGGTGCGGCCAGTGGAAATACACCCAGCCGCTGAAGCCCGCCCTGATCGGCAGTGAAAACAGCGCTCGCTTTCTCCAGACTTCGCCGCGCGACGCGATCATGCTCACGTTTGCGCTCGAGTGCGTGTTTGGCGACTGCTCCGAGCAGATTCGCGTCGGCCTGCCTTACTACACCGCGGAGCCCCTGCTCAAGGGACTGCTCGTCCGCACCAAGAAGGAAGCCACCGTGGCCCCCGCGCCGCGCCGCGCGACTTGGCAGCCCGCCTACGACCGCATCACGGTCCCGGTGCGCGCCGAGTGGGACGCCCTCGAGCTCACGCTCCGCGAGATCAGTTGCTTGCGTGTAGGCGACGTCGTCGAGCTGCCGCCCACGCTCTGCGCCGAGACCCGCGTGCTCATGAACGGCGCGCCCAAGTTTGTCGGCACGGTTGGCCTCGATTCGGATCACGTCGCCATCCAGCTCACCCGCAAACTTCCCCCTGAGGAATCTTCCCATGCCCAACCTGACGGACGAAAAATCACTTGATATCCTGCTCGACGTGAAGGTGAAGGTGACCGTGCAGCTCGGCTCGGTCATGCTCCCGATGCGCGAGGTGCTCGAGCTGGCGCCCGGCTCGGTGGTGCAGCTCTCCCAGCGCGCCAGCGATCCCGTCGGCGTCTTCGTCAACGACAAGCTCGTGGCCTACGGCGAAGTCGTCGTCGTCGAGGAGAACTTCGGCATCAAGATCACCGAGCTCGTCGGCAGCGCCAAGCCATGATCCGGCCGCGCGCCAGCTTTGCCGCGTTGTTCCTGCTGGGCGCCGCGAGCGCCTTCGCGGCCGACGACGACAAGGTCATCTTCCCGGGGGCCTCGCGCGGAGAGGCGCCGGCCAAGGCTGCCTCTGGCGGCGGGGTGAACACCATGACGCTCGGGCTTGGCCTTCTGCTCGCGGGCGCCGGCGGGTGGCTCGTTTGGCGCAACCGCCGCGGCGTGCCGCTCGGCCGCGAGGCCCGCGCGCTCGCGATTGAGGAGACGCGCTCGCTGGGAAACCGCCAGTATCTCGTGGTCGCCTCCTATGAGGACAGGAAATTCCTGATCGGCGTGTGTCCGGGCCGCATCGATTTGCTCTCGCCGCTCGAGGGCGGCGCTGCCCGGGGGAAAGCGCGCGAATGAGACGCCTGCTGGCCATCGCGCTCTTTGCGCTGACCGCCGCCGTGGGGCTGGCGCAGACGCCGCCCGCTGCGCAACCGCCGCCCGTGGCCGCGCCGGCCGCGGCTCCGGCCACAGCCGCGCCCGCGCAGCCCTTCAAGCTCAACATTGGCCTCGAGGGCAATGGTGGCGCGGGTGGCGAGGTGAGTGTCGCGCTCCAAATTGTCATCATCATGACGCTGCTCTCCGTGGCGCCATCGATCGTGCTGCTGATGACGAGCTTCACGCGCATCGTGATCGTGCTGGGCTTTGTGCGCACGGCGCTCGGTGCGCCGAGCGCCCCGTCGAACCAGATCGTCGTCGGTCTCTCGCTCTTCCTCACGTTCTTCCTCATGGGCCCGGTCGTCGATCGAGTGAACAACGAGGCGCTGCGCCCTTATCTCGACGGCAAGATCACCTCGGTTGACGCCCTCGACAAAGCCTCCGCCCCGCTGAAGCAGTTCATGCTAAAGCAGACGCGGACGCGCGATCTGGAGTATTTCCTCGAGCTCGGCGGCTTTGGGCCGACGGCCGTGAAGGACCTGCCGATGCGCGTCGTGATCCCGGCATTTGTGATCAGCGAGCTGCAGACGGCCTTTCAGATGGGTTTCCTGCTCTTCCTGCCGTTCCTGGTGATCGACTTCCTGGTTTCTTCCGTGCTGATGGCGCTGGGCATGATGATGATGCCGCCGGTGACGGTGGCGCTCCCGCTCAAGCTTCTGCTCTTCGTGCTCGTGGACGGCTGGCACTTGGTGGTGCGATCGCTCGTGCAGAGTTTCGCCGTGTAGCGCAGCCGTTCTTCCCTTTCCCATGAATCCCGACCTCGCGATCGACCTGTTCAAATCCACGGTGGTGTTTGCCCTCTACGTGGTGGCGCCGTTTCTCGGCGTGACGCTGATCGTCGGCCTCGCCGCCAGCTTGATTCAGTCGGTCACCAGCATGCAGGAGCAGACCCTCACGTTCATCCCGAAGCTGCTCGCGCTCGCCGGCCTCTGCCTCGCGATCACGCCGTGGCTGCTGCGCTCGCTCACGGAATTCACGATCGCCATCATTACGCGCATGGGCGGGCTGGGGCATTGAGTTCGCCCTCGGCGCGAGCGCACCGCCCGCATGAGCCTCGACTACGGTTTTTGCTGGATGATGGTGCTGCTGCGCTCCATCGGCCTCATCCTCCAGTTGCCCGTGATCGCGGGGCGGCCGATTCCAATTCCGGTGCGGGTGGCGCTCGGCGGTTGTCTGGCGACGCTGCTCACCGGCCTCGTGCCGACTGCGCCCATCCCGCGTGAACTTTGGGCGCTCGCCGGAGCGACGTTGATGGAGATAATCATCGGCCTGGCGCTGGGCTTTGTGGTGCGCATGGCCTTTGCCGCCGTGGAGACCGCCGGGCGGCTGATCTCGACGGAAATCGGCCTGATGGCATCGCCGGGCATGGGCGTGCCCGAGCCGGCGAGTGAGCCGCTGGCGTCGCTCCTTTCGGTGTTTGCCGTTGTCCTGTTCTTTCTGTTCGGCGCCCATCAGACGGTGCTCGGCGCATTCGCCCGCAGTTTCTCGCTGGCGGCCGCGGGGCGGGGGAGTTTCGAGGCGCAGGCGGCAAATTCGCTCATTGTCGGCTCGGCGCACGTCATCGAGCTGGGCCTGCGCATCGCCGCGCCGTTCATCGCGATGAACTTCCTGATCACGCTCGCGTTCTCGGTGCTCGGGCGCGCCGTGCCGAAGATGAATGTGTTCATCGTGAGCTTTTCCGCGCGCGCACTGGTGGGGCTCGGCCTGCTGAGCGCCGCGGGCGCGTTGATCGCGCGGTATCTTTTCGTGGAGTTTGGCGAGACGCCGCTGCGGATGCTCCAGTTGCTGCCCGTGCGCTAAGCACCGGGCGCGGCAATAATTGCCGACGGTTCTTGGGCGGATTTTTTTGTGCTCTCCTGCGCATACTTGCGAATTTGATAGGAGTGGAAAACGCTGATAGTCAGCATCTAGAGACAATGTGAAAACCCTTGGCACCGGCGTTGCTAAAGTTCGTGCACGACCGCATGGCCGAACACGACCAAGACCAAAAAACCGAGCAGGCTTCCGAGAAAAAGATCTCCGAGGCGATGGAGCGCGGCCAGTTTGCCCGCTCGCACGAGGTCACGGTGCTTTTCCCGATCGCGGCGACGCTCGGGGTGCTCGCGCTGACGGCGCCGGCTGTCTCGCGCGATCTGGCGGAGTATTCGGTCGGCATTTTCACGCGGTTCGCGTTCACGCCCGTGGAGGCGAACACCGTGGTGCAGCAGATCACGGAGGCGATGATGACCTTTGGCGGCGCGATCGGGCCGCTCCTCGTGGGCGTCGTCATCGCCGTCCTGCTGGCGAGCGGCGTGCAGAGCGGCTTCCGGCTCACGCCCAAGGCGGTCGCGATCAAGTTTGAAAACCTGAATCCCGTCGCTGGCTTCGGCCGCATCTTCTCGCGCTCGGTGTTTGTGCGCGCGGGCATCGACTTGCTCAAGCTCTTGGCGATCGGCTCGGCGCTCTGGCTCGGCGCCAAGGGACTCGTCACCGACCCGCTCTTCAGCGCGCCGATCGAGACCGCCTATCTCGGGCAGTTCCTGAACAGCGCCACGCTGCTGCTCCTCACGCGCCTGCTGTTCGCCCTCGCGATCGTCGCGGCCATCAGCTTCGCCTACGAAAAGTTCAAGACGGCCCGCGACCTCATGATGACCAAGGAAGAGGTCAAGGAGGAGCGCAAGCAGGCGGAAGGCGATGCCAACACCAAGGCCGCCATGCGCCGCATGGCACGCCGTCTCCTCCAAAAGCAGATGCTCGCCGCGGTGCAGACTGCCGATGTCGTCGTGACCAACCCGACCCACTACGCCGTCGCGTTGAAATACGAGCGTGGCGTCGATCAGGCGCCGGTGGTGCTCGCCAAGGGCGAAAACCGCTTCGCGCAGCGCATCAAGGCCCTCGCCGCCGAGCACGGCGTGCCGACCGTCGAGAACAAGCCGGTCGCGCGCATGCTCTACGCGATGGGGAAGGTGGGGGAGGCCATCCCCGCCGAGCTCTACCAAGCGGTCGCTGAGATTCTGGCGGTCGTCTATCGCACGCACCGCTACTACTTCCACCGCCTCAAGGCCCGCCGGATCGAGGCCGCCGCCCACGCATGACCGCGGCCGCCCCCAGCTCCGTCGCCAATCCGGTGGCCGTGCTCTTGAAGCGCGCGGACCTGCTGTTCACGGCAGGCCTGTTTGTGACAGTGCTCCTGCTGATCGTGCCAATTCCGGCACTGATGCTGGATACCTTCCTCGCGCTGAACCTCGGTTTGTCGCTCTTGGTGCTCCTCGCGATCATCTATGTGAAGGATCCGCCGGAGTTCTCGAGTTTCCCCACGCTGCTGCTGGCACTCACGCTCTTCCGTCTGGCGCTCAACATCAGCACCACGCGGCAGGTCCTGGTCCAAGGCTATGCCGGCGAGGTCATCGAGGCGTTCGGCCATTTTGTTATCCGTGGGAACTACGTCGTCGGTGCCGTCGTGTTCCTGATTCTTGTGGTGATCAACTTCGTCGTCATCACCAAGGGCGCCGGGCGTATCGCGGAAGTGAGCGCGCGATTCACCCTCGATGCGCTGCCCGGCAAGCAAATGGCCATCGACGCGGAGCTCAACGCCGGGATCATCGACGAGTCCGCCGCCACGGCGCGACGCCTCAAGGTCCAGAAGGAAGCCGATTTCTACGGCGCGATGGACGGCGCCTCGAAGTTTGTGCGCGGCGACGCCATCGCCGGCATCATCATCACGCTCGTCAATATCATCGGCGGCTTCGCCATCGGCGTCATGCAGATGGGCCTGCCGCTGGGCGAGGCGCTGCAGAAGTTCACCCTCCTCTCTATCGGCGACGGCCTCGTGTCGCAAATTCCCGCGCTTATCCTGTCGGTCGGCGCCGGTATCCTGGTCACGCGGGCATCGGACAACGCCAACCTCGGCACGCAGCTCGCCGGCCAACTCTTCCGCTACCCGCGCGCGATGAAGATCGCCGCGGGCATGCTGGTGGCCTTCGGCCTGATGCCTGGCATGCCCGTGGTGCCGTTTTTCATGCTCGGCGGAGTCGCTGGATTCCTCGGAAGGCTGCTCGACGAGCAGGAAAAGAAGACCGGGCATCCCCTTGGGGCCGAGGCCGCCGCTGCGGCCGCGGCGAAAGCCTCCCCGTCGCCGAAGCAGGCGAAGGCCGGTGCGCCGGGTGCCGCCGGCGCAGGCGCGAGCGATGCCAAGCCCGGTTCCCCCGAGGACGTGCGCAAGCTGATCGATGTCGACGTCTTCGCCATCGAGATTGGCCACGGCCTTCTCACGCTGGCCGACACGAAGGTTGGGGGCGAGCTCCTGGCCCGCGTGACCGGTGTGCGCAAGACCTTGGCGCGGGAGAAGGGGATCGTCGTCCCGCCCATCTCGGTGCGCGACAGCCTCGAGCTTGAGCAGAACGACTACCGTTTCCTCCTGCGCGGCAAGCCCGTCGCTCGCGGCACGCTCGCGCCTGGTCGCTGGCTCGCGATGAACGTCGCGGGGAGCAAGGTCCGCCTCAAGGGCACCGCGACGCGTGAGCCGGTCTTCCAGCTCGATGCCACATGGATCGAGGAGGCGGAAAAGAAAAACGCCGAGCTCCATGGCTTCACCGTCGTCGATCCGGCGTCGGTGCTCATCACGCATCTTTCGGAGACGTTGAAGCAGAACGCGCATCACTTGCTGGGCCGCCAGGAAGTCCAGGCCATCGTCGATCATATCAAGGTCGCGCAGCCGGCGCTCATCGGGGAGCTGCTGCCGGACCTCGTGACGCTCGGCATCATCCAGCGCGTCTTCCAGAACCTCCTCCGGGAGAACATAGCGATCCTCAATCAGCCGCTCATTCTCGAGGCGGTCGCTGACTTTGCCTCGCTCTCGAAAAATCCGGACGACCTGAGCGAACTCGTTCGCCGCCGGCTTGGGCTCTACTTTGTGCCTGAGTTTGAGTGCCGGCCCGGGATTGTCCGCGGCATCACGCTCGACCCGCGCCTCGAACAGTGGCTCGCCTCGAAGATTCACCGTTCGCCCACCGAGGTCGGCCTCGTGCTCGACCCCGCCACGGGCCGGCACCTGATGGAGCAAATCACGCGGCTCACCGCGGAGCTGATTCAGGCGGGCCAGCCGGCGGTGATTGTCGTCTCGGCCGAGATCCGCCTGCCGTTGAAGCGGTTCTTCGAGTCGTCGTTCCCCCGGGTGACGGTGCTTTCCTACCAGGAATTGCCGTCGGCCACGGAAATCGAAAACGCGGGCATCATCGCCGCGCCGCCGCATGTCGCGCGCGCCGAGTTGCCGCTCAAAGCCGCCGCCTAGACCATGTCCGCGACCGCCCAGTTCTTCGCCCCCGGCACCTACAAGTTCACGGTGCGCTCGACCGACGAGGCCGTGGCCCTCATCCGCGAGAAACTCGGCCCCGCGGCCCGCGTGCTCTCGGTGCGCAACGCCTCGGCTCCGGGCCTTAAGCGGCTCTTTTCCGCCCCGCGCCTCGAGGTGATCGCGCAGGTCGACGCCGTGGAGCCCGTCGAGGAAGTGGGCGCGCTCGACGCGACCTCGGACGAACCGGCGCTGCCGGAATCCTCCGCGCCCGTGGCGGCGCAGGCGACGGCGCGCGCCCGCCTCACGCCTTTCCCTTCCAGCATCGGCTTGGTCGGCTTGTTGCGGCGCACGGGCATATCGGAGACCGCGCTCGATCGCCTTCAAGCGGGCCCGAACTGGGCCGAGCTCAATTCGCTCCCCCTCCACCGGGCGCTCGCCGAGACCGCGCGGCTGCTGCGTTCCCAAGTCGAGGAGCGGCCCGCGCGCGCCCCGCTGTCCCGCGCCGCATTCCTCGGCGCCGCGGGGGTGGGGCGCACCACCGCGCTCTGCAAGTGGATCGCGCGGGAGACGTTCCGCCGGGCGCGCACGGGCCACGTGGTCAGCGTCGAGTTCGACCGCCCCAACGCCCTCGGGCCGCTGCCCGTGTTCAGCGAGGCGCTCGGCGTGCCGTTGGCGCATTTTCCCTGCGAGACGGGGCCCGCGGTCCCCGGCGGCTTTGTCTACTTTGACCTTCCGGCGATGTCGGTGCGCCGTCCGGCCGACAACACCTCGATCGAGTTCTTTCTCGAGCGCGAAAAGATCATCGAGCGCGTGCTCGTGCTGAACGCCGCCTACGACCGCACCGCCCTGCGCGACGCCTACTCCGCGGGCCGCGACCTCGGTGCGACGCACCTCGTCTTCACGCACCTCGACGAGGTGGCGCAGTGGGGCAAGCTCTGGGACTTTCTCTTCGACGAGGCGGTGGAGCCGTTGTTCCTGGCCACCGGCCCGTCGCTCACGGGTGACTGCGAGGAGGACGTGCCGGGCGCGATCATGCGCCGCACGCTGCCCGACGACGAGCCTGAGCCCTCCGCCGCCTGACTACCATGCGCTTCGTCTTTCTTGCCGGCGGCTTCGCCGGATTTCTCATCACCGGCGGCTGCAGCTTCTACGCGGGCCACGAGGGAAACCGCATCTTCTTCGATGCCGCGGTCGGCTGCATGTGCGGCGCGCTCCTCTTCCGCTGGTTCTGGACCGTGCTCCTGCATGGCGTGCGCGACAGCCAGCTGAGCCGCGCTCATTCCGCCGCGGCCGCCGCCACCACCCCGATTGCCAAGACCAAGTAACGATTTCCACACCACACCCAAATGAATACCGCCACCCTCCCGGGCACGGATGCCCCCACCACCTCCTCCACGACCGCCACCGCCTGGCGCGCCTATCAGGGCGTCTCGCCGAGCGCGGTCGATGAAAAGGAGCTCATTGAGCGCTACCTGCCGCTCGTCCGCAACGTCGTCGACCGCATCAAGCTCAATGTGCCGGCGCACGTCGACGCCGACGATCTCTACAGCGTGGGCGTCACCGGCCTCATCGCCGCCGTGCGAAAGTTCGATCCCAACCAGGGGGCGACCTTCGCAAGCTACGCGGCCATGCGCATCCGCGGCGCGATCCTGGACGAGCTGCGCCGCATGGATTGGTGCCCGCGCCGCGCCCGCGCCCGCTCCCGCAAGCTGAAGAACGCCATCATCGAGGCCGAGCAGAAGCACGGTCGAGCCGCCACTCCGGCCGAGGTGTGCGAGGTCCTCAACATCGGGCCCAAGGAATACGAGAAGTGGGTCGAGGAGGCGAAGCCGGTGACCTTCATCGCGATCGACCAGCAGACCGAGAATGACGAGGGCCCCGGCGCCTCGCTGCACGAATTGCTCGCGGACGAGTGCGACAAGACCGGCCGCGACAACCTGGAAAAGGCCGAGCTGCTGCAACTTCTCACTCAAAGAATCGCCGAATTGCCCGATATCCCGAGGAAGATCCTTGCGATGTATTACTTTGAAAACATGCGGCTGGCCGAGATTGCGGAGGTTTTCCACCTCACGGAGTCGCGCATTTGCCAGATCCACGCCCAGACGATCCTTGGTCTGCGCGGCTGGCTGCAGCGCATGCGCGAGCGCTGAGCCCGATGACGACGGCGCACCCTGATTTTCCCTCGGGCTAGGGCACGACACCGTCGGCCCCACCACACCTTCCACCACACCCATGCTCATCCTTGTCGGCGCAGCTATCGTGATGGCCTCCACGCTCGGGGGCTTCATCATTGCGGGCGGCAACCCGATGGTGCTGCTGCACGTGTCGGAGTTCGTCGTCATCCTTGGCGTCGCCGCCGGCGTGCTGGTGATCGCGAGCCCGGGGCACGTCATCAAGGAGATCATCCACAAGATTAAGGACGCCCTCGGCGGAAAATCCGCCGGGCAGAAGGAATTCAGCGACGTGCTGAAGCTGCTCTACGAGATCTTCATGGTGGGCCGCCGCAACGGCCTCATCGCGCTCGAGGAGCACATCATGGATCCCAAGAAGAGCGCGATTTTCCAGCGCTACACCTCCGTGCTGAACCACCACGAGCGCCTCGAGTTCATTTGCAACGGCCTGAAGCCCGTCATCGACGGCAAGATCAAGCCCGACCAGCTCGAGGAACTCATGGATGCCGAGCTGCACACCAAGACCAACGAGGCGGAGCACCCGATCCACATTCTCCAGCTGGTCGGCGACTCGCTCCCCGGCATCGGGATCGTCGCGGCCGTGCTTGGCATCATCAATACGATGAACGCCATCGCCGACGGCCCCGAAAAGGTCGGCGAGAAGGTCGCCGCCGCGCTCACCGGCACGCTGCTCGGGATCTTCGTGGCCTACGGCTTCGTCAACCCGCTCGCGAACCGCATCAAGTTCAACAACCAAAGCGACGAGCAATTCCTGAAGTGCATCAAGCAGGCGATTGCCGGCTTTGCCAAGGGGCTCGCGCCGCTCACGGCCGTGGAGGTCGCACGCCGCTCGCTCGACAGCAGCGTGCAGCCGGGGGCCAGCGAGCTCGAGGCCGCGCTCAAGGCGCTGCCCGCCAAGTAAGGAGCGCACCCAGCCATGTGCGGCGGCGGAGGAGGTGCATGGAAGGTGGCCTACGCGGACTTCGTGACCGCGATGATGGCGCTGTTCATGGTCCTGTGGATTTCCGCGCAGGATAAGGAAATCCTCATCTCCACGTCGCAGTATTTCCAGAGCCCCTTCCGCTCGCCGCTCGAGGCCTCGTCGGGCGTGATGCCCTTCAACAGCAACAAGACCACCCAGAGCCAGGGCAAGGGTTCCGAGAAGGACCACGAGAAGGACAAGCACATCCAGATGACTTTCCTCAACTCGGTCGCGGCGGACTTCTACCGGCTGCTGCACTTGGATGAGAACCTTGAGGGCAAGCCCATCGACATCCAGGTGACGAGCGACGGTCTGCGCATCAGCCTTTTCAACCGCGCGAACCGCCCGCTCTTCGTGCCGGGAACGACCGAGTTCACGGAGTGGGGCAACTTCGTCCTGCAGAACATGGCGTGGACGATTGAGCGCCATGCCTTCAGGGTCACGATCGACGGCCACGCGCGCCCCGAGTCGACCGTGGCAAAGCCCAACTACACCATTTGGGAACTCTCGGCGGACCGTGCCAATGCCGCGCGCCGCGGCCTCGTGCACTACGCCGTCTCGCCGCAGCAGATCGAGCGGGTGACTGGCTACGGCGCGACCAAGCCCGTCCCCAATGAACCCGCGGCGTCCGATTCCAACGATCGCATCACGCTCAATCTCACCCTTTCCCCCAAAGACCGGCCCAAGGACGGCAAGCTGATCGACAAGAAAGTGCCGATCCTGCCCGCCGAGAAACCCTCCCCATGAGATCATTTCTTGCGGGCAAGCAGGCGCTCGAAGCCGGCCTCAACCGTCCGCCCGCGGATCCGGCGGCGGTGGCGGTCCAAGGTGGACCCTTGCAGCTTCCGCAGTTTGGCAAGCTTGCGCCGACTTCATCGGGTGCGAGCGTCGAGGTCGTGAAGGAAGGCGACAAGGTAGTGCGGCTCGTCGTGACCTGTGCTTGCGGTGAACGGGTGGAGGTCGAATGCCTCTACTCGCCGGGTCGGTAAGGTCGCCAGCGCCGGTGTTTTCGCCCCGCCAATCGGTGCGCGGCAGAAGGCAGGAGGCGAGCCCCGGCAAAACCTGCCGCTTCTGGTGGCGCCCGAGCGTGTCATGCGGATATTTGCGGTATGGCGAATCTGAGAAAAGTTTAAGCAAATGAATAATAGCTGTTTGCGATTCTATCAGGTGCCTGGGCATGGGATTGGCAACAGTGCCGGCAACCATGAATATCGGCATCTACCAATCGGCTTCCGCCCTCTCGGCGCTGGAGCGTTGGCAGGAGTCTGTCTCGCAGAATATCACCGCGAGCCAGACCGTTGGCTATCGGAAGCGCGTCGTGAACTTTGCCGCGGAGATGGGCGGCGAGATTCTTACGGAACGCGGCGGCGGCCGCACGGGTGGGGACACGGCGATGCAGATGGCGTTTCCCCGGATCGAGCAGAGCCTGAGCTTCAAGCCCGGCGAGACGCAGGCGACCCGCCGCGAGCTCGATGTGGCCATTCCTGGCGAGGGTTTCTTTGAGGTCCAGCGCGAGGATGGCTCGCGCGCTTACACCCGCAGCGGTTCCTTCGCCCTCAAGTCCGACCGCACGCTCGTGACCTCCGATGGCGCCGCGGTCCTCACCGAGGGGGGCTCGCCCATCACCACGATTCTCGGCGGCGGCAACATCGTCATCAACCCCGACGGCACGGTGTTCCAAGGCGACACGGCGCTCGGCCGCCTCTCGGTGCAGAAATTCGCCAACAATGCGCTCCTGCAGCACCAGCCCGGCGGCTACTTCCTGCCCGGCAACGCGGGTTCCCCCACCAAAGTGGACAAGCCTGACCTGATGCAGGGCTACCTTGAGGCCAGCAACGTCAGCGCGCTCCGCGAGATGGTGGACCTCGTCCTCATTTCCCGCGCCTACGAGGCCAACGACAAGGTCATCAAGACCGTCGACGATCAGATGGGCAAGACGCTCGAGGCGCTTGGCTAAAGGACTCCCGATGAATTCCCCAGACAGACAACCAACATCACGACTGACTGGCCGCGCGCGCGATGGGGTCGCGCCGGCCCCAGTCGCGAGGGTTGCTGAATTTCAACGATACCGCGCATGAACCTCTCGCTCTACTCGGCCGCCACCGGCATGGAGGCGCAGCAGCTCAACCTGAACACGATCGCGAACAACCTCGCGAACGTGAACACCCCCGGCTTCAAGCGCAGCAAGATCGAGTTCCAGGATCTGCTCTACCAGAAGCCGCGCGCCTCGGGCACCGATTCCGGCGGCGGCAACCTCGTGCCCACCGGCGTCGAGGTGGGCAACGGCTCGCGCGTGGCGGCCACGTCGAAAGTCTTCACGCAGGGCCAGCTCACCAGCACGGGTGAGAAGCTCGACATCGCAATCCAAGGCGACGGCTTCTTCGAGGTGCAGCGGCCCGACGGCACGATCGGGTTCACGCGCTCCGGCTCGTTCAAGCTCAGCGCGCAGGGCCAGGTCGTCACCGTCGACGGCCTGCCCGTGCTCAGCGGCTTCCAGCCCATCCCCGCCGGCGCGACCAGCATCGCAGTCTCCGAGGACGGCCAGGTGAGCGTGCAGAGCGCCAACGGCACGCAGCGTTTCGCCGTCACCCTCGCGCGCTTCTCCAATCCCGCGGGCCTTCGCAGCCTCGGCGGCAATCTCTACGAGGAGACCGCGGCCAGCGGCACGCCCGAGGTCGGCAAGCCCGGCGAGCAGGGCTTCGGCCGCACCGTGCAGGGCTACATCGAGGCCTCCAACGTGAACATCGTCGAGGAGATGGTGAACCTCATCGTCGCCCAGCGCGCCTACGAGATTAACTCCAAGTCGATCCAGACCTCGGACGAGATGCTCCAGAACATCGCGAACATGAAACGCTGATGACCTCGACCACGCGCCACTCCCTCTCGCTCGCCCTCTCCGTGCTCGCCGCCGTCTCGCTCGCGGGGCCCGCCTGGCTTCGCGCCAATCCCCCGGCCGCGGCGACCGAAGCCAACGTGGCCGCGGCGGCCGCGTTTTCCCGCGAGCAGGTCGTCGCTACGCTCACGCGGGCGCTCGTCGCGCACTTCAACCTTGAGGGTGATCTTCAGCTCGAGCTGCTGCGCGCGTGGACGCCCCCGGCCCGCGCCGCCCAGGCGTGGGACCTCGAGGTGCTCGAGTTTCCCGCGACGGCCAGCTCGACGATGATGCTGCGCTGCCGCGTCGTCGCCGACGGTGCGCCCTTTCCCGCGGAGACAAACATCTTGGTGCGCGCCCAGCTCTGGCGCGACGCCTGGGTCGCGCGCCAGCCCGTCGTCAATGGCGGCATTTTCGACGCCTCGGCGCTCGAGACCCGCCGCGTCGATCTCTTGCGCGATCGCGAGGCGCTGCCCGCGGCCATCGGCGATCGCTCCTACATCTTTGCCCGCGCCGTCTCTGCCGGGCGCCTGCTCACGTGGCGCGATGTCGCGCGCCGCCCGCTCGTCCGCAAGGGCGACACCGTCGAAGTCACCGCGAGCGAGGGGCTGCTGGTCGTCTCCATGAAGGCGCTCGCGATGGAAAGCGGCGCGCAGGGCGACACTGTGACCGTGCGCAATCCCGAGTCGCGAAGGAACTTCACCGCCCTCGTCGTCGACGAGAACCGCGTCCAGGTCCGCTTCTGATTTCCCCCGTGAAAACGCCCCGCCTCGTCCATCCCTTTCGCTCCCTTTCCGTCCCGCGCACGGTCGGCTCGCTCCTGATTGGCGTGGCCGTGGCCGCGCTGTTCACCGCGCTGACCTCGACGCTCCGCGCCGACTCGCTGTGGAACTCCGGCGGCTCCTCCTCGCGCAGCATGTTCGCCGATCGCAAGGCCGCGGCGCGCGGCGACATCCTCACCATCGTCGTCGCCGAGTCCGCCGTCGCGCAGAGCTCGCAGAGCAAGAAGTCCACGCGCGAGTCCTCCCTGGAGGACGCCATCTCCCGCTTCGTCTATCCCGGCCTCGGCACGCACAAGGGCGAGCTCCCCGGCATGAGCAGCGCCAACAAGAGCAGCGCCTCCGGCGGCGGCGACGTGAGCAACACCCAGAGCCTTTCCGCGCGCGCCGCCGTGCTCGTCACCGACGTGCTGCCGAATGGCAACCTCGTCGTCGAGGGCGTGCGTGTCGTCACCTTTTCGGGCGAGACCCAATATGTCGTCCTCCGTGGCATTGTCCGCCCCGACGACGTGTCCAAGGACAACAACGTCGTCTCCACCAACATCGCCGACGCCCGCGTCGAGTTCCACTCCGAGGGCTCGCTCACCGATGCCCAAAAGCGCGGCTGGCTCGCCAAGGTCTACGAGAAACTTCGCCCGATCTGACCCGGCAGACATTCCCAGGATTTGGAACGGATTCCACCGAACATGATGTTCACGCTCTCAAGAAATTTTCCGGCGCGCCTTGCGCTCCTCGCGACGCTCGCGCTCGTTTTCGCCCCCGCCGTCCGCGCCTCTCGTCTCAAGGACCTCACGCTCGTCGAGGGCGGCCGTGACAACCAGCTGGTGGGCTACGGCCTCGTCGTCGGCCTCGCCGGCGACGGCGATAGCAACGCCCTCGCCACGCTCCGCAGCGTCGCCAATCTCCTCCAGCGCTACGGCGTCGCCATCAGCGCCACCGATCTCAAGGCGAAGAACACCGCCGCCGTCATGATCACCGCCGAGATCGGGCCGTTCATGAAGCCCGGTGCGCGCATCGACGTGAACGTCGCCTCGATGGGCGACGCCAAGAGTCTCCAGGGCGCCGTGCTGCTCCAGACCCCGCTGGTCGGCGCCGATGGCCGCGTCTACGCGGTGGCGCAGGGCCCCGTGGCGATCGGCGGCTTTTCCGGCGGCGCCGGTGGGGCAGGGGGCTCCACCGTCCAGAAAAACCACCCGACGGTGGGCAACATCTCCAGCGGCGCGATCGTGGAGCGCGAGATTCCCGCGACCTTCGTGCGCGACAACACCGTGCGCCTCCTGCTGCACAATCCGGATTTCACTTCCGCCGCCCGCATGGCCGACGCGATCAACATGAAGTGGGAGGCCTCCGCCATCCCCGTCGACTCGGCCACGATATCGATCGCCTTGCCTGCGGCTTATCGCGGACGCGACGTCGCCTTCATCGCCGAGCTCGGCCAGATCGAGGCGGCGCCCGACACGCTGGCGCGCATCGTCGTGAATGAGCGCACCGGCACCATCGTCGCCACCTCGACGGTCCGCCTCTCCCAAGTCGCCATTTCCCACGGGTCGCTGACCATCAGCGTCAGCTCCAACGTCGGCGTGAGCCAGCCCAACGCCTTCAGCGGCGGGCAGACCGCCGCCGCGCAGAGCACCAAGACCGACATCAACGAGGCCAAGGGTGGCTTCCAAATCATCAACGAGCCGCCGACCATCGAGCGCCTCGCCGCGGCGCTCAACGCCCTCGGCGTGTCCACGCGCGAGATGATGGCGATCCTCCAGACGCTCAAGCGCTCCGGCGCGCTCCAGGCCGAGCTCGTGATCAACTGAACCGCCATGAGCGTCGCGCCTCTCGCTTCCGTTTCCGCCGCGTCGGCCTCCGGCGCCTTCAACGCCGCGGCCCTGCGCAGCTCCGATCCCGCCACGCAGCGGGCGGCCGTCGCGCAGCAGTTCGAGGCCATTCTCGTGCGCCAGCTCCTCGGCAAGACGATGACCTCAATGCTCGGCAGCGCGAAGGGCGATGTCTCGGGCAGCGTCTACGGCGACATGCTCACCGACACGCTGGCGCAAAAGCTCACCGCCGGCCAGGGCCTCGGCCTCGGCAAGATGATCGAGCTGCAACTCACCCCGCGCAGCGAGCGCCCCGCGCCGCCCGCCCCTCAACCCGCCGCACCCGCCGCGCGCACCGAATCATGACCATCCACTGGCAACAGATCGCGGACCACCTCCGCGCCGAGCTCGCCGACTACGGCGGCCTCCTGCACCTGATGGAGACGCAGCAGCGCTGCCTCTTCGATCGCGACGCCACCGCTGTCCTCCGTTGCTCCGGGGAAATCGAGGCCCAGACCCGCGCCGCCGGCGAGAGCCGCGTGCGCCGCGAGCAGATTGTCTCCGCCTTCGCCGCCGAGCGCGGCCAGCCCGCGAAGGCCACGCTCCGATCCCTCCTCGCCCACATCGAGGCCGATGCCCGCCCCCTCATCGAGGCGCTGATCAAGGAAGTGAACCTGCTCATCCACCGTGTGCGCCGCACGAGCCGGCACAACCACGCGCTGCTCGCGAGCGCCGTCGAGAGCCATCAGGAGATTCTCCAGCAGCTCCGCCCGCAGTCCTTCACCAAGGTCTACTCGGCCGCGGGCCGCGTGGCGGTCGCCGTCGCCTCGCCCGCGCATACGCTCCAGGCCGCCGGCTAACCTCTCCCGCCCTTCCCGCCATGCCCGGACTCTACGCCAGCATCAACACGACGGTCAAAGCGCTCACCGCGCACAGCCGTGCGATCGAGCTCACGGGCAAGAACCTCGCCAACGTCAACAACCCGCAATACGCGCGCCAGCGCGTCATCTACGGCGACCGCGGCATGGTCGAGACCCCGATGGGCCCCGAGAGCCTCGGCCTCGAGGCCCTCGGCGTCGAGCAGGTGCGCGATGCGCTCCTTGATCGCCAGGTGGTCCGCGAGGTCGGGCTCAAGGCCTCCTACGAGGCCCAGCAGTCCGCCTACAGCCGCGCGCAGGCCGGCCTCGGCGAGAGCATCGACCGCACCGCGAGCGCCAGCGACCCGTCCGGCGCCTCGGGCAACGGCGTCGCCGCGGCCCTCGACGACTTCTTCAACGCCTTCCAGAGCTTCGCCGCCCGCCCGACGGACGACGGCGAGCGCCAGACGCTGCTCCAGAAGGCCGGCATCCTCTCCGATCGTTTCCACTTCACCGACGAGCGGCTGGATCGCGTCCAGGGCGATCTCGACTCGGTGATCAACAGCGATGTCGGCGAGGTGAACCGCCTGCTCGGCACGATCGCCGAGATCAACTCCCAGATCGGGCGCTTCGAGTTCAACTCCCCCGGCGCCGCCGTCGACCTGCGCGACCAGCGCCAGGCCCGCCTCGAGGAACTCGCGGCCAAGCTGCCCATCGACTACACCGAGCTGCCCAGCGGCCAGCTCCAGATCACGACTCGCGACAGCGGCGGCTCCCCCATCATGCTCGTGGATGGTTCCACGGTGCAGGGGACCGTGGCTTTCACCGGCACGGCGGTCACCGCCGGTTCCCCTGCGGCCGCGGTCGGCCTCACCAGCGGCTCGATCCATGGCGCGTTGACCGCTCGCGACGGGGTCGTGCAGTCGCTCCGCGATGAGATCGACGCGCTCGCGAGCCAGTTGGTGGCCGCGGTCAACGCCGCCTACAATCCCTCGGGATCCACGGGCGACTTCTTCTCCGCCTCCGGCCTGAGCGCCGCGACGCTCTCGGTCGATTCCTCGGTCACCACCACCACGCTCAAGGCGAGCGACGGCGGCGCCGCGGGCGACAATTCCGTCGCGCTCGCCGTCGCCGCCCTGGCGCACCAGTCCTTTTCCACCTCCGGCGGCGACGCGATCGACGGGACGTTTTCCGCCTTCTTCGGCAAGAGCGTCATCAAGCTCGGCGAGGCGCTTTCCACCGCCAACTCCCGCGTCGAGGATCAATCGAGCATCGAGCGCCTCGTGCGGGGCCAGCGCGACGCGGTCAGCGGCGTCTCCCTCGACGAGGAGATGGCCGACCTCGTGAAATACCAGCGCTCGTTCCAAGCCTCGTCGCGCGTGTTCACCGTGCTCGACGATCTGCTCGACAACGTCGTCAACCAACTCGGCCGCGCCTGATTCCCACTGCCATGAGAGTCACCAGCAACATGCTTTCGGAAAACATGGTCCGCCAGATCCAGGACCTGAGCAGCCGCCAGTCCAAGCTGCAGACCCAGGTTTCCACGGGGCAGCGCATCTTCCAGCCCGAGGACGACGCGCCGGCCGTCGGCCGCGTGCTCGCGCTCGAGAGCGAGCAGCGCGCCCTCGCGCAGTTCAAGCGCAACGTCGACCGCGCCCTCGAGCTCAGCCAGGCCACCTTCGGCGGCATCAAGCAGCTCAAGCTCATCTCCGATCGCGCCGGCGAAATCGCCACGCTCGGCACCGGCGCGTTGAACGCCGACTCCAACACCGCCTACGCCTCGGAGGTCGACCAGCTCATCGAGCAGGCCCTGCAGTTTTCAAACACCCGTTTTCGCAACGACTATGTGTTCGCCGGCACCGCCGTCGACGCCCCGCCGTTCGTCGCCACCCGCGATTCCAGCGGCGCGATCACGTCCGTCGCCTACGCCGGCAACACCTCGCGCGCCACGGTGCAGCTCTCCGAGAGCGCCGGCATCCAGCCGGGGTCCAGCGCGGCGACCAACGCCGGCCTCGGGGATTTTCTCAACCACTTGGTTTCGCTGCGCGACGCGCTCCGCGCCAACGACAACACCGCGATCGCCGCCGCGCAGTCCGGTCTCGTCAACAGCGAGGACCTGCTCGTCTCGTCCCTCGCGGAGCACGGCGGCGTGCAGACCCGCATCGAGTCGAACCGCTCCCAGCTGCTCGATCGGGAGCAGAGCCTTGAGCAGCTCGTCTCCGCGGAGACCGACGCCGACCTCCCCTCCACCATCGTCCGCCTCAACCAAAGCCAAACCGCCTACCAGGCCGCGCTTCAGTCGGCGGCGAGCATCATGCGCATCTCGCTCCTCGACTACATCAAGTGACTCCTTTCCCGAAAAACCAAACCAACCAGCCATGAAGGTCATTCCCGAGCTCTATCCCACCGACTTCGACACGGCCCCGTCGAACCAGCTGATCCTCCCGCAGGGCTTGATTGGCTTCGGCGCCTATCGCCGCGCCGAGCTGGTCTACCTGCCCGACCACCTGCCGTTCCTGTGGATGAAGCTCCACAGCGACAAGGACGACCTCCACTTCGTCGTCATCGAGCCCGGTGGCATTGTCGCCGGCTACGAGCCCGAGATCTTCGACGCCGATGCCGAGGACCTCGACCTTCGCACGCCCGCCGAGGCGATGATCCTCAACATCGTCACGCTTCGCCGCCGCGATCCGGTGGAGGCGAGCGTCAACCTCATCGGCCCGCTCGTCGTCAATCGCCGCACCCGGGTTGGCCGCCAACTCGTGATTTCCAACTACTCCCGCTACAGCGCCCATCACGCGCTCCTCGAGACGCCGCAGGCGCCTGTCCTCCACCGCATCGTCGCCTAAAAAAAGACCAGCGGCCCGAAAGAACCAGGGACCACCACACATCGACCGGACTCCACCCAGTCCCTTGGTCTTTCGATCCCTCGTCCCAGGTCCCTTGGTCGCTTCCACACTCCCATGCTAGTCCTCTCCCGCCGGGTCAACGAGGCCATCGTCATTGGCGAATCGATTGAAATCCGGATCACCCGCATCGAAGGCGACGTCGTGAAAATCGGCATCGCCGCTCCCCGCGACATCGCGATCTTCCGCAAGGAAGTCCTCGCCGACATCGCTGCCAGCAACCAGGCCGCCGCCGTGCGGCCCGCCAAGGCGGGCGCGCTGCCGGCGCTCCCGGCCAAGCCGTCTCCCGCGCCCCGCGCCTGAGCTTCCGTCCCTTTTTCAACACCCACCCAGACCATGAGCGTTATCAACACGAACATCCAAGCCATCGCCGGCGCGCGTAACCTGAACAACAGTCAGGAAATGCTCGGCCGTTCCCTCGCCCGATTGTCCTCCGGCTCGAAGATCGTCAACCCCTCGGACGATGCCGCCGGCCTTGCCGTGTCGGAGAAACTCGACGCCCAGGGCCGCCGCGTGAGGGCCGCCACCACCAACGCCCAGAACGCCATTTCCTACGTGCAGACCGCCGATGGCTTCATGAGCGGCATGACCAAGATCCTCGCTCGCATGAGTGAGCTCGGCATCCTGACCAAGGACGTGACCAAGAACCCGACGGACATCGATCTCTACCAGCAGGAGTTCGTCGCCCTCCAGGATCAGCTCCGCGCCACCATCGGCGGCACCACCGCCGAGATCGGCGGCACGGCGGACATCACGACTCCGCTCGGCGCGTTCAACAGCATCCCCTTGTTCGGCGCCAATTCCGCCGGCCTCACCGTCACCATCGGCCAGGCTGTCGGCCAAGAGATGACGGTCCACGAGTCCAATCTCCGCACGGGCGACATGCTGAACATCATCCAGCAGGATTCCTCCGGCGCCTACTCGATGACCGCCAGCGACGCCACCGCGATTCAGAAAATCACGGACGCGATTCAGCACGTCGCCCAGGAACGCGCCTCGCTCGGCGCCGCGCAGTCGCGCCTCGAGCTCGCGACCCAGACGCTCAAGGTGGAATTCGAGAACCTCTCGTCCGCCATCTCGCGCATCCGCGACGTGGATGTCGCCGAGGAGTCGACCCAGTTCGCGAAATACAACATCCTGGTGCAGTCCGGCACGGCCATGCTCGCGCAGGCCAACCAGACGCCCGCGACCGTCCTCAAGCTCCTCCAGGGCTGAGCCCGTTTACCACACCCGCGCATTCCCCTGCGCCACAAAGGGCCGGTCGTCTCGACCGGCCCTTTTTTCTCGCGAGGCCGCTTTGGCCCGCGAAGCAGGGCGGATTGCGGTGGACACATTCCGCGAGCCGTCGGGCGAGGGTGTTTGGACCAGATGCGCGCGATGCGCGCATTCCCGGCCCGACGAAAACGTAGCCGAGCGCCGCGGGTTCCGCTCTGGCGACCTGGACATGTTTGTCGACCTCAGCGTCGATCCCTGGACGGAGCCAAGCGCCGCTGGGCGGCGCCGGGCCGAGGGTTGCGAGGCCTCCGCGATGAGGCCGCAGTGGCGGGTGAATTTGTCCTCAACCCGCGCTCGCGCTGGCACGAATCATTCTACACGGTCTCACGCCACACCACACCATGCCGTCTCCCGCCAAGAAATCACCGCCACGCAAAGCACCGCCCGCTTCCAGCACCTCGCCCTTCGAGACCATGCCGCCGATGGCGGCAATCCACCATCCGCGCGCCTCCGAGGACACCCCGGTCGAGGTCATGCGCTCGCTCATCCAGCGGCATTTGGTCTCGACGCTCGCGCGCCATACCGCGTCGGCCACCCCGCGCGACTGGTGGGTCGCCACGGTGCTCGCGCTGCGCGACACGATCCACGAGCGCATGATCGCCACGCAGGCGGTGCACAACAAGAACAACGTCCGCCGCATCTATTATTTCTCGCTCGAGTATCTCATGGGCCGGCTGTTCGGCAACAACCTGATCGCGACCGGGCTCCGCGACACCGCCAGCGCCGCGCTCGCCTCGCTCGGGCAGGACTTTGATTCCATTCGCGAGTCCGAGGTCGACATGGGCCTTGGCAACGGCGGCCTTGGGCGCCTCGCCGCGTGCTTCATGGATTCGCTCGCGACGCTCGACTATCCCGCGCTCGGCTACGGCATCTACTACGAGTTCGGCCTGTTCAAGCAGGAGTTCGTCAACGGCCACCAGGTCGAGCATCCCGACAACTGGATGAAGTTCGGCGATCCCTGGGAGGTCGTGCGCCCGGAATACGCGCAGGAGATCCCGCTCTACGGCCGCGTCGAGAATGTCTTCGACGACCGCGGCAACTACCGCCCGCGCTGGGTCGACACCAAGTCGATCCTCGGCGTGCCGCATGACATCCCCATCGCGGGCTACGGCACCAGGACCGTGAACCTGCTCCGCCTCTGGGCCTCGAAGGCCACGGAGGACTTCGACCTCGCGGCCTTCAACCGCGGCGGCTACGTCGAGGCCGTGCGCGACAAGGCCGTGGGCGAGACGGTCTCGAAGGTCCTTTACCCGAACGACAAGACCGAGAACGGCAAGGAGCTGCGCCTCGTGCAGCAGTATTTCTTCGTCGCGTGCTCGCTGCGCGACATCCTGCGCCGGCACTTCCGCCAGCCCGGCAACTCGTGGGACAACTTCGCCGACAAGGTCGCCGTGCAGCTCAACGACACGCATCCCGCGATCGGCATCGTCGAGCTCATGCGCCTGCTCATCGACGAGCACCACGTCGCGTGGGACACCGCGTGGGGCATCGTCACCAAGACCTTCGCCTACACCAACCACACGCTGCTGCCCGAGGCGCTGGAGAAGTGGAGCGTGGGCCTCTTCGAGCGCGTGCTGCCGCGCCACCTCCAAATCATCTACGACATCAACGCCCGCCTGATGCTCACCGTCGAGCGGCAGTGGCCCGGCGACGACGGCAAGAAGCGCACCTGCTCGATCATCGAGGAGAACGGCGGCAAGGCCGTGCGCATGGCGAACCTCTCCGTCGTCGGCTCGCACGCGGTCAACGGCGTCGCCGCGCTGCACACCGCGCTGCTGAAGAAGGATCTCTTCCCCGAGTTCGACGCGCTCTTCCCGGGCAAATTCCAGAACAAGACCAACGGCATCACGCCGCGCCGCTGGCTGCTGAAGTCGAATCCCCGCCTCGCCGCCGCCATCGCGACGAGGATCGGCAAGGGCTGGGCGCGCGACCTCGATCAATTGCAGGGGCTCGCGAAGTTCGCGGACGACGCGGCCTTCCAGCGCGAGTTCATGGCCATCAAGCGCGCCAACAAGGTCGACCTCGCCGCCACGATCAAGGCGGAGTGCGGCGTCGAGGTCTCGCCCGACGCGCTCTTCGACGTGCAGATCAAGCGCCTGCACGAATACAAGCGGCAGCACCTGAATTTGCTCCACATCATGGCGCTCTACCGACGCCTGCTGCAAAACCCGTCGCTGGACATCGTCCCGCGCGTCTTCGTCTTCGCCGCCAAGGCCGCGCCCGGCTACGATCTCGCGAAGAACATCATCCGCGCGATCAACGTCATCGGCGAAAAGATCAACGCCGACGCCCGCCTCAACGGGAAGCTCAAGGTCGCGTTCCTCCCGAACTACCGCGTCTCGCTGGCCGAGAAAATCATTCCGGCGGCCGACCTGTCGGAGCAGATTTCCACGGCAGGCAAGGAAGCCTCGGGCACGGGCAACATGAAGCTCTCGCTCAACGGCGCGCTCACGATTGGCACGCTCGATGGCGCCAACGTCGAGATCAAGGAGGAGGTTGGCGACGAGAACATCTTCATCTTCGGCCTCACCGTCGAGGAAGTCGTGGCGCTCAAGCAGCGCGGCTACAACCCGTGGGACTACTATCACAACGACGAGGAACTCCGCGCCGTGATCGACTGGCTGGGCAGCGACTACTTCGCGCCGGGGGAGCACGGGGCGTTTGCGCCGCTGCACGGCAGCCTGATGCACGACGGCGATCCGTTCATGGTGCTGGCGGATTTCCGCGCCTACAGCGACTGCCAGGCGCGCGTCGACGCCGCCTACCGCGACCAGGCGAAATGGGCGCGCATGGCGATCCTCAACACGGCGCGCATGGGCAAGTTCTCCAGCGACCGGACGATTCGCGAATACGCCAACGACATCTGGCGGCTCAAGGCCGTGGCGGTGCCGTGATCGCGTAGCCGGCCGGGTTTTTGTTCGCGTCCTTCCGCCCCGCGCAAACGCTTGCGCGCATGATCCGGCTGGCGTGCGCCTTTCTGCTGCTCGCGTCGGGCGCGGTGGGCGCCGCCGCGCCGGCCGTGCCTTGGCGCGTGCCGCCGCTCGACGGCGAGGTCGAGGGTGACTTCAGGCCGGGCGCGGCCGACGACGCGCCTGTCGTCCACTGGAAAATCTCCGCGCGCACCACGCGCCCGCGGGAGCGCGCGATCGAGCTGGCGCTGGACGCGCCCGCGCTGCGGGTCCGCGTCGCGGCGACGCTGGATCCGGCGGGGGAGGGCGCGTGGGAGCTGCGCGAAGCCGAGATCGATCTGGGGCGCTGGCTGCCGGTGGTGATGGGGCTCTGGCCGTCGTTCACGCTGGGCGGCGTCGGACTCGAAGGGATCCTCACCGGCGCGGGCGCGGGCGCGGTCCGGCATGGCGCGCCGGAGGGCCGGCTGGTGTTGGGGTGGCGCGATGGCCGCGTCGAAGACCCGGCGCACAAGCTCGCCTTGGAGGGCGTCGCGGCCGCGGTGGTGCTGGAGGATTTTCACGCCCTGCGCACCGCACCCGCGCAGGTGTTCACCTGGACGGGAGGTCGCTACGACGTGGTCGACCTCGGCGCGGGGCGCGCGGTGATGAGCCTCGACCGCAAGCTGCTCCTCATCGACGAGCTGAGGCTCGCGGCCTTCGGCGGCGAGATCGCGCTGAGCGCGATGCGCGTCGTGCTCGGCAGCGCGGAGGTGGAAATGACCGCCCGGATCACGGGCGTCGATGCCGCCCTCGTGCTCCCGCTTTTCCCGCAGCTCGTGACCTCGGCGCAAGGCCGGCTCGACGGCGAGCTCAGCCTGCGCCGCGACGACGACGGCGTGCACCTCGGCGCGGGCCGGCTCGCGCTGCCGCCCGGCGCCGCGGCCGACGTGCTGCTCAAGCCCACACCCGGCCTGCTCACGCGCAGCCTGCCGCCCAAAGTCCGCGAGTATTACCCCGGCCTCGGCGATCTCGAGGCGGGCCGCGTGCCGGTGCGCGCCGAGGTGCTGGAGATTTTCTTCGACCCGGCGGGCGATGCGGAGGGGCGCACCGCGCGCGTGCGCCTCGCCGGCGGCCCCGTCGATCCGCGGATGCGGGCGCCAATCGATCTCAACATCAACATCCGCGGCCCGCTCGACACGCTCGTGAAGTTCGGCACCAACTCCCGCCTGCACTGGGGCCGGGGAAACAAACGTTGAACCGCCGGGTCCCAGCCCTCACGTTCCGGCCCATGAAGCGCCTCCTGTTCATCCCGCCCCTCGTCGTCGCGCTCGCCGGCTGCCTCAGCGTCAAGACCGAGCCCATCGAGGTGAAGCCGATCCACATCACCGTCGATGTGAACGTGAAGGTCGACAAGGCGCTCGACGACTTCTTCGGCGACATCGACAAGAAGGCCGTCGCCGCGACCAAGCCCTGAGCCTCGCTTTGCCATGAAACTTTCCCTGTTTTTCCGCCTGGTATTCGCCGTGGTCGCGCTGGCTGCGGGCGCCGGTTCCGCCTTGGCTGCGGGCCAAAACGAACTCGACGCCGCCAAGGCGCGCATGACCGTGCGCGTCGGCGCCGTGACGGGCCTCAAGGATCGCCACATCGCCGGCGAGAACAACGAGGGCCTGCTTGAGCTGCGCGGCAAGGCCAACGCGGCCGAGCAAAAGCTCCTCAACGAGGAGAACGCGGATCGACGCATCGTCTACGCGGGGCTGGCCGCGAAGACCGGCACGAGCGCCGAGATCGTCGCGCGCCAGCGCGCGCAGCAGCTCGCTGCGATCGCCAGGCGCGGGACTTGGGTGCAGGACGCCTCGGGCGAGTGGAAGAAGAAGAGCTGACCGGCCGCGCGCGTGCCGCCGCGATCGGGCATTGATTGCGGCGGGGTTTGTTTTACGGTCGGCGCGCCGGCGGCTCTGCCGCCGTCCGCTCCCCGATGAAATTTTTCCGCTCCCTTCCCCTGCTTGCCGCCATGCTGTGCGCCGCCGTCCGCGGCGGCGAGTTCATGCCCGCCATCGTCTACGATTTCGGCGGCAAGTTCGACCGGTCGTTCAACCAGTCGGCGAGCGAGGGCGCGGAGCGTTTCAAGAAGGAGACGGGCGCGACCATCCGCGAGTTCGAGATCACCAACGCCGCGCAGCGCGAACAGGCCATGCAGCAGCTCGCCCGCCGCGGCGCCACGGTGATCGTCGCCATCGGCTTCACGCAGGCCTCCGCCGTCGAGAAGGTGGCGAAGCAGTTTCCCAACGTGAAGTTCACGCTCATCGACGGCACGGTCGATCTGCCCAACGTGCAGTCCGTGAATTTCCGCGAGCAGGAGTCCTCCTATCTTTGCGGCATGGCGGCGGCGATGGCGTCGCGCACGGGCAAGATCGGCTTCGTCGGCGGGATGGACATCCCGCTCATCCGCAAGTTCGCGCTCGGCTACACCGAGGGGGCGCGCGCCGTGAACCCGCGGATCGAGGTGTTCCAGAACATGACGGGCACGACGCCCGCCGCGTGGGGCGATCCGACGAAGGGCGCCGAGCTCGCGCGGAGCCAGTTCGGCCGCGGCGCCGACGTGATCTTCCACGCCGCCGGCGCCACCGGCGTCGGCGTGATGCAGGCGGCGAAGGATGCCGGCAAGCTCAGCATCGGCTGCGACAGCAACCAGGACTACATGCACCCCGGCAGCGTGCTCACGTCCGCGGTGAAGCGGGTCGATGTCGCGGTCTACAGCGCGTTCAAGGCGGCCAAGGAAGGCAAGTGGCAGGCCGGCCCGCGCGTGCTCGGCCTCGCCGAGGAGGGCGTCGGCTACTCGCTCGACGAGCACAACCGCAAGCTCATCACGCCCGAGATGGAGCGGCGCCTCGAGCAGGCCAAGGCCGATATCATCAGCGGCAAGATCAAGGTGACGGAATACAAGGCGCAGTGATCAAGGTGCGTTCGCAAAATGGTTTGTGATTCCGAGATTGCGAACCAACGCCGCGCGTTGGACGGCTCGAACGAAGAGCCGGCTCCTTGTGGCGGCGGGCGTCCCTGCCTGCCGACCCTGCCGGGTTCGGAGGCGCAAAGCCGGCAGGCACGGAGGCCTGCCGCTACGCTGAGTCGCCGGGTGGCTCGGCCGCGTTCGTCAGGAACGCGGCGCCGAGTCGAGGCGGAGGCATCTCGCCTCGAAAATTTTCCGCTGGCACGGGGCGGGACGCCTCGTCCACGTGGATTCTCCGTGTTCGCCCGTGGCTGAAAAAATAGACGCCGCTGCGCCCGCGCTCGAGCTCCGCGCCATCGACAAGCGCTTCGGCGCGGTGCACGCCAACCGCGGCATCTCGCTCTCCGTCGCGCGCGGCAGCGTGCACGGGCTGATCGGCGAGAACGGCGCGGGCAAGTCCACGCTCATGAACATCGTCTACGGCTTCCATCGCGCGGATGCCGGCGCGATTCTCGTCGATGGGCGCGAGGCTCGCATCCACTCGCCCCAGGATGCGATCGCGGCGGGCATCGGCATGGTGCACCAGCACTTCATGCTCGTGGACACCTTCACGGCGCTGGAAAACGTCGTGCTGGGCGCCGAGGGCAGTGCGCTGCTCGCCGCCGGCTTGCAACGCGCCCGCGCCGAGCTGGCGCGGCTGGCGCGCGACTACGGCCTCAAGGTGCCGCTCGATGTGCCTGTCTCCGACCTGCCGGTCGGGTTGCAGCAGCGCGTGGAAATCCTGAAGGCGCTCTTCCGCGGTGCGCGTATCCTCATCCTCGACGAGCCCACCGCGGTGCTGACGCCGCAGGAAGCCGATGCGCTGTTTGCCATCCTGCGCCGGCTGCGCGCCGAGGGCAAATCGGTGATCCTCGTCACGCACAAGCTTCGCGAGATCATGGCCGTCACGGATCGCGTGACCGTCATGCGGCAGGGCGCGGTGGTGGGCGAGGTCGCGACTCGCGACACCTCGCCGCGCGAGCTGGCGGAGAAGATGGTGGGCCGCGCCGTGCTGCTGCGCGTGGACAAGGCCCCGGCCCGGCCCGGCGAGGTGCTGCTCGCCGTGCGCGGGCTCGAGGTCCGCGATCGGCTCGGCGTCGCGCGCGTGAAGGACGCGAGCTTCGAGCTGCGCGCCGGGGAGATCGTGGGCGTCGCGGGTGTCTCGGGGAACGGCCAGTCGGAATTGCTGGAGACGCTCGCCGGCATCCGCGCGCCGGCGCGCGGGCAGATCGAATTGCAGGGCCGCGACCTGGTCGCGACGCGCGCGGACCCGCTGGAGCGGCGCCGGCTCGGCCTCGCGCACGTGCCCGAGGATCGGCTGCGCATGGGCGTGGTGCCCGGCTTCTCCGCCGAGGCCAACTCGATCCTCGGCTACCACGATCGCGCGGAGTGGAATCGCGGGCCGTTCCTGCGCGGCGCGGCGATTCGCGCGGACTGCGCGGCGCGGATGGCGGCGCACGACGTGCGCCCGCCGCTGCCCGCGCTGCGCCTCGCGGCGTTTTCCGGTGGCAACCAGCAGAAGCTCGTCCTCGCGCGCGAGATTGAGAGCGACCCGCGCGTGCTGCTCATCGGCCAGCCCACGCGCGGCGTGGACATCGGCGCGATCGAGTTCATCCACCGCAAGCTCGTCGCGCTGCGCGACGGGGGGAAGGCGCTGCTCATCGTGTCCGTGGAGCTGGACGAAATCCTCGGCCTGGCCGATCGCATCCTCGTGATGAACGCCGGCGAGATCGTCGGCGAGGTCGCGCGCGCCGACGCCACCGAGGAAAAGCTCGGCCTGATGATGGCCGGCGTGAAGGCGGAGGGCGCCGCGTGAGCCTCCTTTGTCATCGCAAGTCGCGCCGAGCAGGGCGGGTCTGTGACCCGCCCTCGGATGATCTTGGGTTTTCGAGGGCGGGTCACAGCCCCGCCCTGCTTCAAGCATGAGCGCGCCGGCCAAAATTCCCCGCTGGGCCGAGCTCACCCTGCTGCCGGCGATCAACCTCGCGTTTGCGCTCGCGCTCGCCGGCGCGATCATCGCGCTGCTGGGCGAGAACCCTTGGGCGGCGCTGAAGATCATGGCCGCGGGCGCCGTGCTCTCGCAGGACGGGATCGGCTACACGCTGTTCTACGCGACGAACTTCATCTTCACCGGCCTCGGCGTGGCGGTGGCCGCGCACGCGGGGCTGTTCAACATCGGCGCCGAGGGCCAGGCCTACATCGGCGGGCTGTGCAGCGGGCTCGTCGCGCTCGCGCTGGGCGCGTGGCCTCCGCTGATCGTGCTGCCGCTGGCCGTCCTCGCGGGGGCGGCGGGCGGCGCGGCGTGGGCCTTCGGGCCGGCGTGGCTGCAGGCGCGCCGCGGCAGCCACATCGTCATCACGACGATCATGTTCAACTTCATCGCGTCGGCGCTGATGACGTGGCTGCTCGTCAATGTGCTCATCAAGCCCGGCCAGCAGTCGCCGGAGACGCGCGAGTTCGGGCCGGGCGCGACGATGCCCGCCGTGCACGAGCTGCTCGCCAGGATCGGGATTCCGTTTGCGGCCTCGCCGCTCAACCTCGCATTCCTGCTCGCGCTGATCGCGGCGGTCATGGTGTGGGCGTTGGTCTGGCGCACGCGCTGGGGCTACGCGATGCGCGTCGCGGGGCAGAGCCCGGCCGCGGCGCTCTACGCCGGCATCGCGCCGGCGCGCGTCACGATCGGCGCGATGCTGCTCTCCGGCGCGCTGGCCGGCGGGCTCGGCCTCAACGAGCTGCTCGGCTCGCAGCACCGCATCCTGATCGATTTTCCCGGCGGCGCGGGCTTCGTGGGCATCGCGGTCGCGCTCATGGGCCGCAACCATCCGGCCGGCATCGTGCTCGCGGCCGTGCTCTTCGGCGCGCTCTACCAAGGCGGCGCGCAGCTCTCCTTCGACATGCCGAAGATCAACCGCGACATGGTCGTGGTGATCCAGGGGCTGATCATCCTGTTCTGCGGCGCGATGGAGAACCTGTTCCGCGCGCCGCTCGGCTGGTGCTTTCGGCGCAAGGAAACGGCGTGACCACCATGACACCCGAGAGGAGGGAGGGGATTTGATGGAGACCTACACGCTCATCGTGCTGCAGCTCGCGGCCACCATGCGGGTGGCGACGCCGCTGCTGCTCGCGGCGCTCGCGGCGATGTTTTCCGAGCGGGCGGGCGTGATCGATCTCGGGCTCGAGGGGAAGATGCTCGGCGCGGCGTTTGCGGCGGCGGCGGTCTCCGCGATCACGGGATCGGCGTGGCTCGGGCTCGGCGCGGCCATGGCCGTGGGCGTGCTGCTGGCGCTGGTCATCGGCTACGCCTGCATCACGCAGCGGGGCAACCAAGTCGTGGCCGGCGTGGCGATCACCGTGATCGTGGCGGGGCTCGCGCCGACGCTCGGGCTCGCGTGGTTCAACCTCGGCGGCCAGACGCCGCCGCTCAACGAGCCCGCGCAGCGCTTCATCGCGATCACCTGGCCGTGGAGCGCGGCGGCGCGCGAGCATCCGCTGCCCGGCCTGCTCTACGCCGAGCTGCTGAGCGGCCATAACCTCGTCGTCTACCTCGCGGCCGCGCTCGTGCCGCTCAGCGCATGGGTGCTGCACCGCACGCGCTTCGGCCTGCGCCTGCGCGCCGTGGGCGAAAACCCGCGCGCGGTCGACACGGCGGGCGTGGCGGTGAACCGCCTGCGCTACGCCGCGGTGATCATCTCCGGCGCGCTGTGCGGCGTGGCGGGCGCGTATCTCTCGACGGCGGCGAGCGCGGGCTTCCAGCGCGACATGACGGCGGGCAAGGGCTACCTCGCGCTCGCGGCGTTGATCTTCGGCAAGTGGCGGCCGTGGCCCACGCTCGGGGCGTGCCTGCTCTTTGCGTTCACCGACGCGCTCGCGGCGCGCCTGCAGGGCGTGGCGCTGCCGCTCGTGGGCGTGGTGCCGGTGCAGTTCGTCCTCGCGCTGCCCTACGTGCTCACCGTGCTGCTGCTGGCCGGCTTTGTCGGCAAGGCCGTCGCGCCCGCCGCCATCGGCGTGCCCTACGGCAAGGAGAAATGAACCCACGCGCCCCATGACCCTGCCCGAACGACTCGCCAAGCACCTCGGCCGCGCGCCCGACACCGCGCGCGCCGCCTTCGTCGCGCCCAACGCCACCGTGCTCGGCGATGTGACGCTCGGCCCCCGCAGCAGCGTGTGGTATGGCTGCGTGCTCCGCGGCGACATCAACTCGATCGCGATCGGCGAGGGCACCAACGTGCAGGACGGCACCATCGTTCATCTCGCCGACGATTACGGCGTGCGCGTGGGCAACTTCACGACGATCGGCCACGCCGCGATCATCCACGCCTGCGACATCGGCGACGAGTGCCTGATCGGCATGGGCGCGACGGTCCTCGACGGCGCGAAGATCGGCGACGGCTGCATCGTGGGCGCCAACGCGCTCGTGACGCAGCGCTTTGTCGCGCCGCCCGGCTCGATGATCCTCGGCGCGCCGGCGAAGGTCGTGCGCCCGCTCCGGCCCGAGGAGCGCGCGGGCCTGCGGCGCTGGGCGGAGAAATACATCACGGTCGCGCAGGCGCATGCGGCGCATGGGGCCTGAGAAGGCGGCGAAAAAGGCCGGGACGGCTTTCCGAGCGAGGAGGCCTTTGCGACGTTGCGCGAGGTGATGGCCGGTCCCTCGCGCATGATTGCCCCGGAAATCCGCCATGAGCCGCTCTGGGCGCCGCTGAAATCCGACCCGCGCTTCGAGGAGATCCTGCGTTCGGCCAAGGTGCCCTAGCGTTTCGTGCGTTGCCTTCGGCAGGGCGGGGCGTTTCCTCCCGCGCATGACCATCGGCGTCCCCAAGGAGATCAAGATCGGTGAAACGCGCGTCTCGATGACCCCCAGCCTCTGCCGCCGCTGCACCTCGCTCGGCGCGCGCGTGGTGATGCAAAAGGGCGCGGGTCTCACCGCCGGCTTTCGCGACGACGAATACCGCGCGCGCGGCGCGACCTTGGTCAGCGACGCGGCCAAGGTCTGGCGCGCGGCCGATCTCATCTTGAAGGTGAAGGAGCCGCTGCCCGAGGAATACGGCCACCTGCGCGAGGGTCAGGCGATCTTCACCTACCTGCACCTCGCGGCGGGACCGAAGCTCGCGGAAGTGCTGCTCAAGAAGCGCATCCTCGGCATCGCCTACGAGACGGTCGAGGGCGCGGACGGACAGTTCCCGCTGCTCAAGCCGATGTCGCAGATCGCGGGGCGGCTCTCGATCCAGATCGGCGCGTATTTCCTCCAATCGCAGCACGGGGGCTCGGGCGTGCTGCTCGGCGGCATCCCCGGCACGATGCCGGGCCACGTGGTCGTGGTGGGCGCGGGCAATTCCGGCGCGCACGCCGTGCAGATGGCCGTCGGCATGGGCGCGCGCGTGACCGTGCTCGACCTCGACACGCGCAAGCTCGAGGCGCTCGACACCGAGTATCGCGGCCGCGTCGTCACGCTCATGTCGAATCCCGCCAACATCGAGCACGAGGTCGCGGACGCCGACCTGCTCATCGGCGCCGTGCTCATTCCCGCCGCCAAGGCCCCGACGGTCGTCAGCAAGAAGATGGTCGCCCGCATGCGCCCCGGCAGCGTGATCGTCGACATCGCGATCGATCAGGGCGGCTGCATCGAGAGCATCCGGCCCACTTCGCACGAGAAACCCGTCTACACCGAGCACGGCGTGATCCACTACGCGGTGCCCAACATGCCGGCGCTCGTCGGCCGCACCTCGACGCTCGGCCTCACGCAGGCGACGGAGCCCTATGTCGCGCTGCTGGTGCAGAAAGGCGTCGAGCGCGCCCTCGCCGAGCACAAGGGCCTCGCCAAGGGCGTGAACACCCGCGACGGCAAGATCACCTACGACGCGGTGGCGAAGGCGCTGGGGCATGCGTGAGGCACCATGCGAATCCTTTGCCTAGCGTTAGTGGCGGGATTTTCGGTTTTTGCCATGGTTGTGCTGTGGGCGGCGGGCGAAAAAACAAACGGGCGGGCAAAGATGGCGGCGGTGACGACGACGGCGGCCACTGAATGATTTTTATGATGCGATCCTTACTTCTTTGCCTGGCTTTGTTTTTCTCTGCCGCGGCCGTGAGCGCCGCGCCGCTCCAGGTCGGCGTCGGCAAGATCGAGTGCCCCAACGGCACGGAGCCCATCACGGTGTTCACCTACAAGCCGCCGACTTTCCGCGAGGGGCCGCTCATCGTCGTGTGCCACGGCGTCAGCCGCAACGCCGAGGACTACCGCAACTACGCCATCACGATGGCCGAGCGTTTCGGCGCGATCGTGGTGACGCCGCTCTTCGACGCGCAGCGTTTCCCGAGCGCGCGCTACCAGCGCGGCGGGCTCGTGGGCGCCGACGGCAAGGCGCAGCCGTCCGAGGCGTGGACCTACGCGGTCATCCCGAAGATCGTCGCGCACGTGCGCACGCTGGAGAACAAGACCGCCGCGGCGATGCCGTATTACCTGATCGGCCACTCGGCGGGCGGGCAATTCCTTGTGCGGCTCGCGGCATTTCTCCCGGGCGACGCCGTGCGGATCGTCGCGGCGAATCCCGGCTCCGATCTTTTCCCGACGCGCGATCAGGACTTCGGCTACGGCTTCGGCGGGCTGCCGGCCGAGCTGAACAACGACGACGTGATCCGCCGCTACCTCGCGGTGCCGCTGACCTTCTACCTCGGCACCGACGACATCTACCCGCGGCCGAGCTTCGACGACAGCGCGGCGGCGAACCGGCAGGGCAAGCACCGCCTCGAGCGCGGGCGCAACTGCTTCGAGTTTGCGCGCAAGCTCGCGGCCGAGCGCGGCTGGGCCTTCAACTGGCGCAAGGTCGAGACGCCCGGCATCGGCCACGAGGCGGCCTTCATGTTCGCCGCGAAGGAAGCCGGCGATGCGCTATTTGGGAAAAAGTAGCGGCCGGCGGGGCTTCGCTGGGGCCGCGGCCCCCGCGCCGCGTTCCCGTGCGACCCGCCGCCGCGGCGAGGGCGTCGCGGCTCCCGCCGTGGCCGGCGTGTGCGTCTTGGCATTCCTCTGCGCCTTTGGCCCGCTCCGCGCCGCCGAGCAGTGGACCAAGGTCGCCACCGAGCACGCCATCATCCTCACGCCGGCGGGCGAGGGCGCGGCGCGGCGCTGGGCGGTCGAGTTCGAGCAGTTTCGCCGCGGCCTGCAGAACATCGTGCCGGTGCCGGCCGCGCGGCTGCGGCCCGTCACGGTCGTGCTCTTCAAAAATGATCGCGCGATGGAGCCCTACCTGCCGTTGGAAAACGGCCGGCCGGCGAAGCTCGGCGGGTATTTCGTCCGCGCCAACGATCTCAGCGCGATCATGCTCAGCCTGGCGCGCGACGACGCGGCGACCCGCCGGGTGATTTTCCACGAAGCGGTCCACTGGCACCTAAGCGCGCGCGACCGCGCGCTGCCGCTGTGGCTCGACGAGGGCTTGGCGGAGGTCTGCTCGACCTTCGCCGTGCGCGACGCGCGCACCTATTCCTTTGGCGACGCCATCCCGGAGCACGTGACGCTGCTGCGCTCGGAGCCGCTGCTGCCGCTGCCCCGGCTCCTCGCGGTCGACCGCGAATCGCCGCTCTACAACGAGGGCAAGCGCGCCGGGATCTTCTATGCGCAGGCGTGGGCTTTTGTGCATTTCATCTTTTACGGCAAGGATTCGCCGGGCACGGCGGCGTTGTGGCGCTACCTTGAGCTCGTGCCCGCGCTGCGCTCGGCGGACGACGCGTTTGCCACGGCCTTCGGGGCCAACTACGAGGCGATCGAGCGGCGGCTGCGCGACTACATCGGCGGCGGCACCTACCACCGGCGCAGCTACGCGCGCGCCGCGATCGGGGCGGCGCATGAACTGAAGCCGGGGCCGGCGGCGCCGGCCGATCTCGCGCTCGCGCGAGGCACGCTGCTCTTTGGCACCCGGACGCCGGAGGAGGCTGAGCGGCACTTGGGCGAGGCGGCCGCCCTGGCGCCGTCGGACCCCCGCGCGTGGGAGCTGCTCGGCCAGATTGCGCTGACGCGGCGCGATTTCTCCGCGGCGCTGAACTTGCTCGGCCGCGCGGTCGCCGCCGGCTCCACGAGTCATCTCGCGTTCCACAATCTCGCGGTGGCGCGCCTGCCGGGCTTGGTCGGGCCGCGGCTGCCCGGCGTGGCCTTGGATCCGGAGGCCATGGATGCAGCCGCCGCGGATTTTCGGCGCGCCCTCGCCCTCGCGCCTTCGCACCTGCCCTCCTACGAAGGCCTCGCCAGCCTCGCGCACGGCCTCGCGACGCCGCTCGCCGGGGATCTCGCGCTCCTGCGGGAAGGCGCGCTGCGTTCGCCGGGCAACACCCTGATCGAGGCGGGCCTCGGCGCCATGGAACTCCGGCTGGGCCGCGTCGCGGAGGGCCGCGCGCGGCTGGAACGGCTCGCCGCCCGGCAAGGGGAACCGCCGGATCGCGGGGTCGCGTTTGCGCGCAGCGTGCTGGAGAGCGAGGCGCTCCGCGAGGAGACCGAGGCGATCAACCGGCTAATCGCCGCGCAGGCCTTTGACGAAGCGCGCGGGGTGGCGGAACGCGCCCTCGCGCGGCCGCTCGACCCCGCGCAACGCGGCGCGATGGAGGCGCTGCGGAAGCGCATGGCGGGCTTCGCCGTGATCAAGCAGGCGACGCGGCTCGCGAACGAGGGCGAGACCGCCGCGGCGCGGGCGGCGTTGGCGGGGCTCCTGACCGGCGACGCCGACCGCGCGGTGGAGACCCAGGCGAAGCGCCTGCTGCGCGAAATCGACCGGCTTGGCGCCCCGCGAAAACAGTAGGGCGGGCCGCGGCCCGCCCTCGGATTGACATGGTGCTCGCGTGGGGCGGCTCCCGGCTCAACCCGAAATCACGCGGCGACGATGGTGATGCTCTCGACGGCCACGCGCTCGACCGGCGTGCTCTTTTCGCCGCCCACCGCCTTGGTCGGGACGCTGGCGAGTTTCTCAAGGACGTCCTCGCCCTTCACGAGCGCGCCAAAGGCGGTGTATTGGTTGTCGAGGAAGCGCGCGTCGCCGTGCACGATGAAGAACTGGCTGCCCGCGCTGTCGGGATGCGAGGAGCGCGCCATCGAGATGACGCCCTTGACGTGGGGCTTGGCGTTGAACTCCGCCTTCACCTTGTAGCCCGGATCGCCGGTGCCGGGGATGCCGCGGGCGCCGGCCTTGGTGTTGGGGCAGCCGCCCTGAATCATGAAGCCCTTGATGATGCGGTGAAACGCCGTTCCGTCGTAGAATCCCTCGCGCGCGAGCTTCTTGAAGTTCTCGACCGTCTTGGGCGCGACCTCGGGCCAGAAGGCGAGGGTCATCTCGCCGTAGGCGGTCTTGATGATGGCGTGTTCGTTGGCGGGGGCGTTTTTGCTCATGGAAGCGCAGAGCCAACGCGCGGCCCTCGCCGCCGCAAGAACCGATTTGCACGCGGCGCGGCTCCTGCTGAGAAACAACCATGATGCCCCGGTTCACGCTCGTTGCCCTTTTCCTTGCCGGCGCCGCGATCGCGGCGGAGACCGCCGCGGTGATCCGCCCCAAGGTCGTGGTGGTCGCCATGTTTGAGCCGGGGGAGGACACCGGCGACCAGCCCGGGGAATTTCAATTCTGGGTCGAGCGCGAGCGGTTGACGCGCGTGCTGCCTTTTCCCCAGGGCTATCGCGACCTGCGCGCCAATGCCGACGGCTCGGTGCTCGGGATCGTGACCGGCGTGGGCACCGCGCGCAGCGCCGCGTCGATCATGGCCCTGGGCCTTGATCCGCGCCTCGACCTTGCCAAGAGCTACTGGCTGGTCGCGGGCATCGCGGGCATCGATCCCCACGACGGGCCGCTGGGCGCCGCCGTGTGGGCGGAATGGGTCGTCGACGGCGACCTGAGCCATGAAATCGATGCGCGCGAGAAGCCCGCCGATTGGCCGACCGGCTACATTCCGCTGCGCAAAAAGAAACCCTACGAACTCCCGGTCGATCGCAGCGAGGGCGAGGCTTACCGCCTCAATCCCGCGCTCGTGGAGTGGGCCTACCAGCTCACGAAGGACACGCCGCTCGCCGACACACCGGCGTTGCAGAAACGCCGCGCGCTCTACGCGGGCTTTCCCAACGCCCAGCGCCCGCCGCTCGTGATGAAGGGCGACACGCTGTCCTCGATGACCTATTGGCACGGCGCGATGCTCAACCAGTGGGCCAACGCCTGGGTGAAGTATTACAGCGAAGGCGCGGGCAACTATGTGACGACGGCGATGGAGGACACCGGCACGCTCCAGTCACTCACGTGGCTCGCGCGGGCCGGCCGGGCCGATGTGGCGCGCGTGCTCGTGCTGCGCACCGGCAGCAACTTTGACATGCAGTGGCCGGGTGGTGATGCCGCCGAAAGCCTGAGCGGGGAGAAACTCGGGCCCGGCTACTCCGCCTACCTGCCCTCGCTGGAGGCGGCGCACAAGGTGGGCAGCCGCGTCGTGCACGAGCTGATCAAGGATTGGGCGCGTTACGAAGCGGCGCCGCCTGGAAAATAAGCAGGGCGGGTCTGCGACCCGCCCTCGGTTCAAGCACTCAGCGCGTGGAAGGGCGGGTCACAGACCCGCCCCGCGTTCGCTCACACCCGCCCAAGGTAAGTGCCGTCGATGGTGCTCACCCGCACAACCTCGCCCTCCTTGATGAAGAGCGGCACCTGAATCACGAGCCCGGTCTCGAGCTTCGCGGGTTTCTGCACGTTGGAGGCCGTGTCGCCCTTCACGCCATCGGCGGACTCGATGATCTTGAGCGCGACGGTCGAGGGCAGATCGACGGAGAGCGGGCGCTCGTCGACGAAGAGCACGTCCACCTTGCCGCCGGGGGCGAGGTAGTTCTTCACCTCGCCGAGCTGGGTCTCGCTGAGCTCGATCTGCTCGAACGAGTCGTTGTCCATGAAGGCATACGTGCCGCGGTCGGCGTAGCTGAACTCGAGCTGCTTGCGATCCGTGGGCAGCACCTCGATGGAATCGGTCGAGGCGAAGCGCTGGTCGAGCGCCTTGCCGTAGCGGAGGTTGCGCATCTTGATCTGGACGAAGGCGCGGAGGTTGCCCGGCGTGCGGTGCTGCGTCTCCATCACGAGGTGCGGCTCATTGTTGAACTTGATGACTTGGCCTTTGCGGATGTCGTTGGCGGCGGGCATGGCGGTAAGCGGTGCGCGATGAGGTTTGCGAGTGGAGAAAGGGGCGGAGGGTGACCGGCTCGCGCGCGGAGTGTCAAGCCGCGGGGCCGAACCACATCCGCGCTTGCGCTCTCGCGCGGCGCCTTCCGACACTCGCGGCTTATCCATGAAACAACGCACCCTCGCGCGCGAGGTCTCCATCCAGGGAAACGCGCTTCACACGGGCGAAGCCGTCACGCTCACCCTCAAGCCCGCCGGCGCGGGGCAGGGCTACGTGTTCCGGCGGGTCGATCTGGCGGGCGCGCCCGAGATTCGGCCGCGGGTCGATCAGGTCACCGACCTGGTGCGCGCGACCACGATCCAGTCGGGCCACGCGAAGATTCACACCGTCGAACATGTGTTGAGCGCCCTGCACGGCTGCGGGATCGACAACGCGATCGTCGAGATGAACGCCTCGGAGCCGCCGATCATGGACGGTTCCGCGAAGCCGTTCGTCGATCTCATCATGCAGGGCGAGCCGGTCGAGCAGGACGCGGACCGGGAGTATTTCACGCTCGATGCGCCGGTCTCCGTGACCAAGGGCCAGTCTTCCGTGATCGCGCTGCCCGCGGACGAGCTGAAGATCTCGTGCACGTCCGCGGACGACCGCGGCATCCACACCCAGCATCTCTCGCTCACGATCGATCCCGACGCCTACATGACGCAGGTCGCCGCGGCGCGGACGTTCACGGTCTACGAGGACATCGAGGAGCTGTTGAAGCTGGGCAAAATCAAGGGCGGCTCGCTCGACTGCGCCGTCGTGATCCGAGGCGACAAAATCATCTCGAAGGAGGGGCTGCGCTTTAAGGATGAATTCGTGCGGCACAAGATGCTCGACATCATCGGTGACATCACGCTCCTCGGCGCGCCGCTCAAGGCGCACATCGTCGCCACGCGCCCGGGCCATGCAATCAACGCGGAGCTGACCAGGGCGCTCGCGGCCAAGCTGGAGGAGAAGCGGAAGGGCCCGAAGAAGAAGCCGCGGCCCACGATGGTGCTGCCCACCGAGACCTCGCTCGATATCCGCCGCATCATCGATACCCTGCCGCACCGCTACCCGTTCATCATGCTGGATCGCGTGGTGGAGTTCGTCGGCGACGATGCGCTCGTCGCGATCAAGAACGTCTCAATCAACGAGCCGTTTTTTCAGGGCCATTTTCCCGGCAACCCCGTGATGCCCGGCGTGCTCCAGCTCGAGGCGATGGCGCAGGCGGCGGGCGTGCTCATGCTGCGGCGTGGCTCGGCCGAGGGGAAGACCACGCTCTTCATGAGCGCGGACAAGGTGAAGTTCCGCAAGCCGGTCCGCCCTGGTGATCAGCTGATCATCAACGCCAAGCTCACCAAGACGCGCGGGGCCAAGCTCGCCGCCGCCGAGGTGACCTGCACGGTGGACGGGCAGGTGGTGTCGTCCGGCGAGCTGATGTTCGCCATCGTCGATTCGAGCGAAGTGGACTGAGGCGGCGCATGGCGGCGAAGATTCATCCCACGGCGATCATCGAGTCCGGCGCGCAGCTCGGGGCCGATGTCGAGATCGGCGCGTATGCCTACGTCGGCGCCCAGGTGGTGCTCGGCGATGCGGTGCGGCTCCATCACCACGCCGCCGTCGAGGGCAACACGCACATCGGCGAGGCGACGGAGGTCTTTCCCTTCGCTTGCATTGGCGGCAAGACGCAGGACTTGAAGTTCAAGGGCGGCAACCCGGGCGTGCGCATCGGCGCGCGGAACGTCTTCCGCGAATACGTCACGATCCATGCCGCGACCAACGACGGCGACATGACGCGCCTCGGGTCCGACAACGTGCTGCTCGGCGCCTGCCACATCGCGCATGACTGTGTGCTTGGCAGCCACATCATCATGAGCAACGGCGGCATGGTGGCGGGCCACGTGGTCATCGAGGATCATGTCGTCGTGGGCGGGTATGGCGGCATTCACCAGTTCTGCCGCATCGGCGCCTATGCGATGCTCTCCGCCACGGCGAAGCTGGTGCATGATCTCCCCCCGTATTTCATCGCCGATGGCACGCCCGCCAAGGTGCGCGCGATCAACCAGGTCGGCCTTGAGCGCAACGGTTTCACCCCCGCGCAGCTCGATCGGGTCAAGCAGGTCCACCGTATTCTTTACCGCGACGGATTGAACCGATCGCAGGCGCTCGAAAAACTTGCGGCGCACGCCGGCGCGGGCAGCGAAGAATTCCAGCGCGTGCTGGCCTTCGCGCAGGCGAGCACGCGTGGAATTGCGCCGGGCGGCCGCTAAGGCGCGACAGCGGGCGTCCGGCGCGAGTGCGCAGGGCTCGGCTCGCGCGCCGCCTCCAGCGCAGCGACGGTTTACTTCTTCTTGTAGACGGTCGCCGGATCGAAGAGCCGCTCGGCCGTCGTCGTGAGCTTGAAGCCCGAGGCCTCCGCGCCGTCCAGGTCGGCGAGCTTGCGGTAGAAGCAGGATTTGTAGCCGTTGTGGCAGCTGGCGTTGGCCGCGCCGGCCTGCTCGACCTTGATCAGGAGCACGTCCTGGTCGCAGTCGGTGCGGAGCTCCCGCACGTGCTGCACGTTGCCGGACTCCTCGCCTTTCACCCAGAGCTTGCCCCGCGAGCGGCTCCAATAGGTGGCTTTCTTCGTGCGCAGCGTGTGGGCGAGCGATTCGGCATTCATGAATGCAAACATCAGCACCTCTCCGGTGTGCACGTCCTGCGTGATGCACGGGAGCAGACCGTCGGGACCGAACTTCGGCTGAAACGTCGCGCCGAGTTCAATCTCGGCGGTGGTGGTGCGCGCGGGGAAGACGTAGGACATGGTGGAAGGATCAGGAATCCGACTGCGTTTTCCCGGCGCGGGCAAGCCGCCTCCTAGGTTTTCGTGTCAGCAAGCTGGCGCAAATAGTCGAAACTGTAGAGGCCGGTGCGGTGGCCATCGCTGAAATCGAAACGCAGCGCGTAGTTACCCACGCGTTCCCATCCAAGCACTTGCACGCCTGGAAATTTTTTCGGTCCGTCCCCTCCGTAGCGGTTGCCGAGGATGTCGCGCTCACCGATGTTGGCTGCGCTCGGCGACGCGGCCCGGAGCTGCTCGAAGTTGAAATACGATTCACTGCCGTCGTCCCAGGCGATGGCGACCTCGTCGCCGATGATTTGGATGTCGCGGGGCTCGTGCATGAGGGAAGTAGCAAATGTCCGCGTGTGTCCGAACGCAGCAAATTTCCACCGGCCACGCGTTGCCAAGGCCCGGGCGACTCGCCATGGTGGCGGCATGGCTGACTCCGCCGCCTCCCTCCCGCATATCGTTGTGATCGGCGCTGGCTTTGCCGGGCTGACGTTTGTGCGGGAGTTTCCCGGGCGCCTTGCGCGCATCACAATCATCGATCGGCAAAACCATCATTTGTTTCAGCCGCTCCTCTATCAGGTGGCCACGGCCGGGCTCTCCGCGGTGGACATCGCGCAGCCGATTCGCGCGGTCTTCGGCGCGCGGCCCAACCTGGAGGTGATCATGAGCGAGGTCACGGGGATTGATTTGGCGGCGAAGCGCGTCACCCATGCGCGCGGCGAGCTCGCCTACGACTACCTCGTGCTCGCGGCGGGCGGAGTCACGAGCTACTTCGGGCATCCTGAGTGGGCGCAGTTTGCGCCGGGCCTCAAGTCCCTCGACGACGCCCTGCGCATCCGGCGCATGGTGCTCTGCGCGCTCGAGCGTGCGGAGACCGAGCCCGACCCGGCGAAGCGAGAGGCGGCCATGAACATTGTCGTGATCGGCGGCGGCCCGACGGGCGTGGAGGTCGCCGGCGCGCTCGCGGAGCTGACGCGCACGGTGCTCAACAAGGACTTCGATCACATCGACCCGGCCAAGGTGCGCGTGCGCTTGATTGAGGGCAGCCCGCGCGTGCTGGCGGCGTTCCCGCCGGACCTTTCCGCGAGCGCGCAGCGGCAGCTGGAGAGGCTCGGCGTCGAGGTGCGCACGGGCGTGCGCGTCGAGGCGATCCGATCGGGCGAGGTTGTCGTAGCAGGAGAAACAATACGGTCGGACAGCATCGTGTGGGCGGCGGGGGTGGGCGCCGCGCCGATCACGCGGCGGCTCGCCGGCGTGGAGCTGGATCGCGCCGGCCGGGTGCGGGTGCTGCCGGACCTGAGCGTGCCAGGGCACGCCGAGGCGTTTGCGCTCGGGGACATCGCGTCGCTGACCGACGGCAACGGCGTCGTGGTGCCCGGCGTCGCGCAGGGAGCCTTGCAGATGGGCCGGCACGCGGCGCGCTTGATCGCGCGGGAACTTCGCGGCGAGAAGCTCGCGCCCGCCGGGCGCGCCCCGTTTTTTTATCACGACAAGGGCTCGATGGCCACGATCGGCCGATCGGCGGCGGTCGCGCAGGTGGGCGGGCGGCGCCTCACCGGCTATCCGGCGTGGGTGGCATGGCTGGCGGTGCACCTCCTGTTCCTGGTTGGGTTTCGCAGCAAGTTCTCGGTCCTGATGCAGTGGATCTACTCCTATTGCACGTATCGCCGCGGCGCGCGCATCATTACCGGCGTTTCGGGCGAAGGGGCGGCCGGCTCGGCTTAGGCTGGTCGGAAATTCCCGTCGATTGCCATTGGCGCCGGAGGATCTCCTGCGCCTTGGAATTTTTTTCCGGCGCGGTGCCGGATCCAGAAATGTGAACAACTTCCGCATTTTTTCGTGGGTCTGCGCTTGACGTGAAGGGGGCAGGGTGGGTTGAAATGGGGCATGGTGGGAAATCCGTCTCCCACTCCCCATGCCACCGGCTGACCAAGCTAATTTTTCGGGCAACTGCCCGCGCACGCTCGACGAGAAGGGTCGTCTCACGATCCCCTCGGAGTGGCGGAGTGCGCACACGAAGGCGGAGCCGTTCATGGCGATTCCGCACAAGGACGGGTATCTGGCGGTGCTGCCGAACAGTGAGGTCAACAAGCTGCGCGAGAAACTCTCCGCGAATAAGCTGAACGACTCGGGCGCGCAGGATTCGGCGGCCGTTTTCTTTTCGGAGACGCAGTCCTTTGTCTGCGATAATTTCGGGCGCGTGGTGCTCAACAAGGATCTGTTGCAGCACGCGGGCATCGACAAGGAGGCCGTGCTCATCGGCTCGCTGACGAAGTTCCACATCTACAGCCCCGAGCGCTGGCAGCAGCTCCGCAGCCGTGTCGGCGGCGGCAAGATGGGCGAAGCCATGCGCCACCTCGACATCTGACGCCGAACCGCCTCGCCATTTTTCCACCCACCGCCCCCCACCTTTCGCCATTGCCCATGCGTCGAATTCCCAAAGTCAAGGCCCTCTCCACGCGCGTCCCCTTGCGCAAAGCCGCGATGAGCGCCGCCGCGCTTTCCCGCCGCCCGTTTCCCGCGTGGATCGCCGCGGACGAGGGTGGCGTGGCCTTTCCCGCCAAGTCCGCGGTCTCGCCGCGCGTGCGCGCGGGCCTCGTGCTGCGTGTGGTCGAAAAGAAAAAGACTCCCGCTCCGCGCCCACTCTCCGATGCCCACGGCGGCCGATGAGATTTCCGCGTGTGCCATGAGCGACGGCCATCAACCCGTGCTGCGGCGCGAGGTGCTTGGGCACCTTGCGCCCCGCGCGGGCGGGCGCTATCTGGACTGCACGTTTGGCGGGGGAGGCCACACCCGCGCGCTGTTGGAGGCGGCGCCGGGGGTGCAGGTCACCGCGCTGGATCGCGATCCGGCGGCGGCGTTGCGGGCAGGTCCGTTGGCCGCGGAGTTCCCGGGGCGGTTCACGCTGGTCGACCGTGATTTTGGGCGGCTCGCGGAGTTGCCGGACGCCGGGTTCGACGGCGCGCTTTTTGATCTTGGCGTCTCGTCGTTTCAACTGGACGAGACCGAGCGCGGCTTCTCGTTCCGCCACGACGCGCCGGCGGACATGCGCATGGATCCCCGCTCCGGCGTGCCGGCGAGCCGGTGGCTGGAGACGGCGACCGAGGAGATGCTTGTGCGTGCGATCCGGGACTTCGGCGAGGAGCATAACTGGCGCCGCGTGGTGCGCGCCTTGCAGTCGGCGCGCGGGAGCGGATTGCTGGCGCGCACCGCCTCGCTCGCCGCCGTGATTGCCGGCGCGATCCCGCCGCGCGATCGCTTCGCCTCGAAGATTCATCCCGCCACGCGCGCCTTCCAGGGCATCCGCATCGCGGTCAATGACGAGCTTGGCGCCCTCGAGCGCGCGCTGCCCGCGGCCTTTGCCAAGCTCGCCGGCGGCGGGGTGCTTTGCGTCATCAGCTTTCACTCGCTGGAGGATCGGCCGGTGAAGCAGTTCTTCCGCCGCATGTGTGGCCAGGCCGAAAGCGCCGACGACGCGACGCCGCAGGACCTGCGCGTGAAGCACGCCGAGCCCCTGACACGCCGCCCCGTCACGCCCGATGCCGCGGAGGTCGCGGCCAATCCCCGCAGCCGTTCCGCCAAGCTCCGCGCCTTGCGCAAACTTTGAGGTTTTTCCCCCCTCCATGAGAAAGCATTCCCACGCCTTCGCCAACCCGATCATGATCTGCTTGATCGTCGCGATCCTGTTCCTCGGGTCGGTCGGGCTCGCGATGGTCTGGCTCCGCCACCGCAACTCCACCCTCGCCAAGTCCAACAGCGAGCTGGTCGCCCGGATCGCGGCCGTGGAGCGGCGCAGCGATGAGATGGCCGCGTTAGTGCAGGGTGAGATGCGCCCGGATCTGCTCCGCCAGCTCAACGACCGCATGCGGCTGGGCCTTGTGCCGCTGAACGAGGTGCCCGTGGTGCATGTCACGGAGAACGTCGCCGAGAGCATGGCCGAACGCGCCAGCCGCGGCTTCTTGCGCGACACCGCCGCGCCGGCCCGCGTGACCTTCGCCGTGCGCTGACCTTTCCGCCGATGTCCAAGGGCTACGCCTCCAACTACCGCATCGTGGTGCTCGCGTTCTGCGGCTTCGCGGGATTTGGCGCGGTGGCGACGCGGCTGGTCTGGCTGCACGTCGTCGAGCGCGACGATCTCGTGAAGACGATCGCGCGCACGCGCCAAGTGGCGACGCCCATCCCCGAGATCGCGCGGCGCGGCGACATCCGCGACGCCCGCGGCAGCGTGCTCGCCACGAGCAGCCCACGCCTCGAGGTGGGCATCGATCCGTGGTCGGTGCTACCGAAGGACGAGGCGAAATGGCCGCAGCTCGCTGAGCTCCTGAAAATCCCCGTTGCGGACATTGTCGCAGCGACGCGCCGCCGGTATCGCGATGACCCGCCGATCAAGCCGGCGCGCATTGTCAGCACCCACCCGGAGACGGGCGCGCTGGTTTTCAACTTCATGCCCGCGGCCCCCGCACCGGTCGCCGAGGACGACGATGACGCCGACACCGTCGCCGACGCGACTCCCGATGAGAAGGGCCGCCGCAAGGTCCAGTGGATGGTGCTCAAGCGCGACGTCTCCGAGCAGACCTACGCCGAGATCGCCAAACTCGGCCTGAAGTCGGTCCGCGGCGTCCGCGCCTATCATCGCGTCTATCCCAACAATCAGCTGGCGGCCCATCTCCTCGGCTATTGCAACCGCCAAGGCGTCGCCGTCGCCGGCCTCGAGGCCTACGCCGATTTCTACCTGCACGGCCAGGAAGGCTGGCGCGTGAGCGAACGCGACGGCCGCGGCGGCGAGCTCCCGCAGTTCCTCACGCGGCAAGTGCCGGCAGCCAACGGTTACCACGTGCAGCTCTCGCTCGATCTGATCGTGCAGGACATCGTGGAGCAGGAGCTCGCCTACATCGCGGAGAAATTCCAGCCGCTCAAGGCCTCCATCATCGTGAGCGATCCGCGCACGGGCTTCATCCTGGGCCTCGGCAACTACCCGACCTTCGATCTCAACCACTACAACAAGGTGCCGGCCGATGAGGCCGCGCGGATGAAGAACGCTGCCGTCGCCGACATCTACGATCCCGGCTCCGTCTTCAAGATCGTGCCCGCGGCCGGGGCGCTGGAGGAGCGGCTTGTGACGCCCGCCACCGTGCTGGACTGCACGCTCACCCAGGTCACGCGCGACGGCCGCACGCTCAAGCTGCCCGGCGAGGATCACCCGATGGGCGAGCTCACGCTCGCCGAGGTGATCAGCCGCTCCAGCAACAAGGGCGCGGCGCAGCTCGGCATGATGCTGGGCGAGGAGCGGCTGCACCGCTATGCGCGCGCGTTCGGGTTCGGCGCCAAGCTCGGCTTCCCCGTGGGCGGCGAGGTCGGCGGCATCCTCAACCCGTGGAAGAAATGGTATCCCATCGACATCACGCGCATCCCGATGGGGCACTCGATCTCGGCGACCGTGCTTCAGATGCACCAGGCGATGGCCACGATTGCCGCCGACGGCGTGCTGCTGCGCCCGCAAATCATCCGGCAGATTCGCGATGCCAACAACGAGGTCGTCTATCGCTACGATCGCGCCGAGATCGGGCGGGCGGTGTCCGTGCAAACGGCGCGGACGGTCGCCGTCATGCTGACGGGCGTGACGAAGAAGGAGATGCACGGCACGGCGCCGGAGGCGGCGATTGAAGGCTTCGACGTGGCCGGCAAGACCGGCACCTCGCAGAAATTCCTGAACGGCCAGTGGTCGAAGCGAAACCACGTGGTCTCGTTCGTCGGGTTTTTTCCGGCCGGCCGGCCGCAGGTGGCCATCTCGGTGGTCGTGGACGACGCGGACCACATGTGCCCCGGCGGTGTCGCCTACGGCGCGAAGGTCGCTGGCCCCTCCTTCAAGCGCATCGCCGAGCGGCTCATTCCGATTCTCAACGTCCAGTCCGCGGCGCGTCCCGCCGCCGCGACGCTCGTGGCGTCGCATATGGGAGGCTCCCGATGATCGGCTACATCACGCAGGATCGGCCGTTGGTCGAGGCGTTCGCGCGGCGGGCGCCGGCGGCGGGCGAGCGGCGCGTGTCGCCCGCGGCGGATCGGGCGCTCCGCCACGCACCCAAGCTGGGCGATTTCCTGCGCGCGGGCGAGGTCCTGGGACTGAAGGGTGCGCTTGACTGCCGTTTTTCGGGCCTCGCCCTCGACAGCCGCCGAGTCGCGCCGGGCGCGGTGTTTTTCGCGCTGCCCGGGCGGCGGACGGACGGTGCGGCGTTCATCGACGAGGCGGTCAGCCGGGGTGCGGTGGCAGTCGTGGGCCGCGCGCTGCCGCTCTTCCCGCCGGGCGGGGTGACCTTTGTCCGCGTGGCGGATCCGCGCGCGACGCTCGCGGGCGTGGCGCGGCGATTCTACAAGTCCCCGGATCGCGCGATGTCGGTCGTCGGCGTCACTGGCGCCGCGGGCAAGACCACCGTCGCGCACATCCTCAAGTATCTGCTCGAGGACGAGCGGCGTGTGGGCCTGCTGGGCACGGTGCGCTACGATCTCGGCGCGCGCGTGGTGCCGGCGCTGCGCACGACACCGGAGTCGCTGGAGATTTTCGGGCTGCTCGCCCAGATGCGGGACGCGGGCTGCCGCGAGGCCATCGTCGAGGTGAGCGCGCAGGGCATCGAGCAACGCCGCGTGCGCGGCTTGCAGTTCGAGGCGTGCGTCTTCACCAACCTCGCGGCGGATCACCCGGGCGGCCCCGCCGCCCTGGAGGAACTGGCGCTGATGAAGGCGCGCCTCTTCACGAGCGAGGCCGAGGCGCCGCCGCCGCTGTCGATCGTGAACCTCGATGACGCGCATGGCCGCCGGCTCGCCGCCGGCCTCGCCGCGCAGATCGCGGCGACGCGGGTCGTGACGTTCGGCGAGCATCCGCAGGCGCAGGTGCGCGCGGAAAAAATCCTCGTGGGCGCGCGGGGCGCCTCGTTCCGCCTCGTGTGGCCGGGCGGCGCGCTGCGCGTCGAGTCGCCGCTGCCGGGCCGCGCCAATGTCTCCAACCTCCTCGCCGCGCTCGCGACCGCGTGGGCGCTCGGCCGCGATCCCGCGGCGTGCGCGGCGCGGCTGCGCTCGTTCCCCGGCGTGGCGGGCCGGATGGAGCGCGTCGACGCGGGGCAGCCCTTCGAGGTGGTGGTGGACTACGCCCACACCGCGGGCGCGCTGCGCCACGCGCTCGGCGAGCTGCGCGCCGCGACGCGCGGCCGGCTCATCACGGTCTTCGGCTGCGGCGGGCACCGCGACCGCGCGCAGCGCCCGGCGATGACGCGCGCCGTGCAGGAACTCGCCGACTTTGCGATCGCGACTTCGGACAATCCCCGCAGCGAGGGCGTCGCGCGCATCTTCGACGACATGCGTCCCGGCGTGACCATCCCCGACCGCATCGGGTGGATCGAGGGCCGCCGCCGCGCGATCGAGATGGCGTTCCAGCTCGCGCGGCCCGGCGACTGCGTGCTCCTTGCCGGCAAGGGCCACGAGAGCTGCCAGGAGCTGGCGGAAACCGTCGTGCCCTTCGACGACCGGCAGGTCGCGCGCGAGCTGCTCGCGCGGCACGCCAACCTGACCTTCACGCGCTGAGCCATGATCGCGTTCCCCCCCGAGCAACTCGCAGCCTGGACGGGCGGCCATTGGACGGCCCGCCCGGCGGCGCCGTTGGCGGCGTTTGGCTTCGACACGCGGAAGATGCGGGTGGGGGACGTCTTCGTGGCGCTGAAGACCGACAAGCGCGACGGGCACGATTTTCTGGCCGACGCCGCGAAAGCCGGGGCGAGCGCCGCGCTCGTGTCGGCGCCCGCCACGGCGGTGGCGCTGCCGCAGCTCGTCGTGCGGGACCCGCTCGCGGCGCTGCACGCGATCGCGCGGGAGTGGCGGCGGGCCTTCCGCGGGCGGGTGATTGGAATTTCTGGGAGCGCGGGCAAGACCTCGACCAAGGACTTGCTCGCGATCCTCCTCGGTGGCGCTGCGTCCGGCGTCGCCGCCACCGAGGGAAACCTCAACAACCTCATCGGCGTGCCGGTGACGCTCACGCGGCTCGATCCCGCGGCGCATCGCTTCGCGGTCATCGAGGCGGGCATCAGCGAGCCGGGGGAGATGGTCCGGCTCGCCGCGATGATTGAGCCCGACGTGGCCATCATAACCCTCGTCGAGGCTGCGCACACCGAGGCGCTCGGCGGCCTGGAGGGCGTGGCGCGCGAAAAGGCGCTTCTGCCCGGCGCGGTGCGGCCCGGCGGCCTCGCGATTCTGCCGCGGCAGGCGGCGGACTTCGCCCCTTTCCGCGCGCTCCGCGTGAAGAAAAAGATCCTCGCGCGCGACGGCGCGGCGCTGGGCGAGACCGTGGCGTTCTCCGTCGCGCATGACGGCGACGCCACGCTGGTCGCGATCACCGAGGCCGGGGCGGCGACGGCGGTGTTTCGGCTCCGCCGTGTCTCCGACGGCATGGCGCAGAACGCCGCCCTCGCGATCACCGCGGCGCGCGGGCTGGGCGTCACCGATGCGCAGATTCAGGCGCGCGCCGCCGAGTGGCGGCCGGCCAAGCTCCGGGCCGAGGTGCGCCGCATCGACGGCCGGCTCGTCTACCTCGATTGCTACAACGCGAATCCCGCCTCGATGGCCGACGCGCTCGACGCCTTCGAGTCGATTGCCCCCGCCGGCGAGCCGCGCCTCTACGTCATCGGCTGCATGGCGGAGCTCGGCGCCGAGGCGGTCGCGCACCATCGCGCGCTCGGGCGCCGGCTGCGCCTGCGCGAAGGCGACCGGCTGCTCGTCATCGGCGCGCACGCCGAGGTCGTGTGCGCCGGCGTGCTCGATCAGGGCAACCTCTCCCGCCAGATCCAAGTCGCGCAGTCGCCGGACACGCTCGCCGCGGCGTTCGCCGAGTGGCGCGGCGCGGTGTTCATCAAGGGCAGCCGCCGCTATCAGCTGGAAAAAGTCATCGAGGGGCAGACGTCGCTGCCGTTGCCATGCTGACCTACCTGGCCGACTACGCTGACTACTTCGGGCCGCTGCGGCTGCTGCGCTACATCACGCTGCGCACGGCGCTGGCCACGCTCACGGCGCTCTTCATCGGCTTCGCGATGGGGCCCGCGATGATCCGCAAGTTCAAGGAGCTGAAGTTTGGCGCCGGCTACGTGGACGATCGGACGATGGGCATCGGCGGAAACTACTTCGACAAGAAGCACACGCCCGCGATGGGCGGCCTCATCATCTTCGCGGCGGTCCTGCTCTCGGCCGTGCTGTGGGCGACGCCCAACGTCTGGGTGTTCACCAGCCTCTTTGTGTATGCGGCGCTGACGGCCGCGGGTTTCCGCGACGACTACCTCAAGGTGAAGCGCCGCAGCCGCGACGGGATCTCGTCGTGGGAGAAAATCGCGTGGCAGTCGTTTGCGACCTTCGGCGCCCTCGGCGTGCTCCTGTGGCACCCCGACAGCACCGAGAAGATTCGCGAACTCTGGCTGCCGTTCGTGAAATACGCCGTGGTGGAGAAGATGCCGTGGCTGGTGCTGCTCGTCCTGATCTACCTGTGGATCGTCGGCTTCAGCAACGCCATCAATCTCACCGACGGCCTCGACGGCCTGGCGGTCGGCTGCACCATCACGGTGGTGCTCGTGCTCGCCGTGATGGCCTACGTGGCGGACAACGTGCTGCTCTCGGAATACCTGCTCACCAGCCACGTGCCCAAGACCGGCGAGCTCACGGTCGTCTGCGGCGCGCTGATCGGCGGGTGCATGGCGTTTCTCTGGTATAACTCCCACCCGGCGGAGGTCTTCATGGGCGACACCGGCTCGCTCGCGATTGGCGGCCTCCTGGGCGTGATGGCGTTTATGATTCACCAGCCCCTCACGCTCGTGATTGCGGGCGGGGTCTTCGTGATGGAGCTGCTCTCGGTCGTCACGCAGGTCTCGTGGTTCAAATACACCAAGCGCCGCTTCGGCGAGGGCCGGCGGGTCTTCCTCATGGCGCCCATCCACCACCATTTCCAAAAGAAGGGCTGGCCGGAGACCAAGGTCGTCCTGCGGTTCTGGATCCTCTCGCTCGGTTTCGCCCTCGCCAGCCTCGCCACCCTCAAGCTCCGCTGATCATGCACCACCCCGACACGCTCGATCGCATTTTTCCCCTCTCGCAAGGCACGCCGGATCGCGCGCGGCTGCGGCCGCCGCAAATCTTCCCGGCTGCGCCGGCCGCCGCGCCCGCGGTGATGGGGCACCGCGCGTTCATGCGCGCCTGGGCCGGCCGCCGCCAGGCGATCCTCGCCGCGGCGAGGCCCGCCGCGGGCGCGACTTTGGAATAGCATTTGCCCACCGGCGCCTACACAAACGATCACCCTCCCTTTCCATGAAAATTCTGAACATTTTCGGCGTCGTCGCCGGCCTTCACCTCTTCGCGCTCCTGCTGATTTTCGCGAACCCGGGCTGCAGCTCCACCGCGCAGCGCGCGCCGGTCGCGGCCGACACCGCGCCCAAGCCCGCGCCGGCGCCGGTCATCTCGGTGCCGACTTCGTCCCCGGCCGTCTATACCTCGCCGATGGAGCCGGCGCCGGCCTCGGCGCCCACGCCGGCGGTCGCCTTCAACCCGGATGCGCCCGCGGCGCCGGCGGGCACCGGCGGCGGCTCGCGCATCATGCCCACGCGGCCCGACAGCGCGGTTGCCGGCGTGCTCACCAGCGAGGGCGAGAAGGGCTTCACGCCCGCCACGACCTACACCGTGAAAGCCGGCGACAACTTTTCCACGATCGCGAAGAAGAACGGCACCACGGTCTCGCAGCTCACCGCCGCAAACAACCTCACGGTCAACTCCATCCTGCGGCCCGGCCAGAAACTCATCATCCCGACCAAGGCGGTCACCGCGGCGAGCGCGCCCGCAGCCGCGGCGAAAGCGCCGGCCGCGACGCCGGCCGCCGCCCGCCCGGCCGGTGGCGACGGGGTCAAATACACGGTGAAGCCCGGCGACATGCTGGGCACCATCGCGCGCGCGCACGGCGTGAGCGTGGGCGACATCGCGGTCGCCAACAACATCTCCGATCCCGCGAAAATCCGGCCGGGCATGGAGCTGACGATCCCCGCGCCGAAGTCGGGCAAGTCCGGGAAATCCACCGCCAGGGCTGACGCCGGGGCGGCCAAGGGCGCGGAGATGAAGCCCGCCTTCCAGGTCCCGCCGATCGCCGCGCCCGAGCCGGCGCCGTCGGTGCCGGTGATCAAGATCGAAGAGGGGCCGGCGACGCCCGCGCCTACGCCCACCCCGAAGTCCTAATCCTGCCCGCCCGCCCAGCCATGCGCAGCGAACGCGCCGCCGATCCGGCCCAAGCCCGCTCCCTCTTCAACCCCGCGACGGTGATCGTCGTGTGCGCGCTGGGCCTCACCTTCCTCGGCCTGACGATCCTGTTCAGCGCGAGCGCGTGGTTCAAGCAGGGCCCGTATTACTACCTGAACAAGCAGGTCGCGGGCGTCGTCGCCGCCGCGCTGCTCTGCTTCGTCGTGAGCCGCCTCGATCTCGACTACGCGCGGCGCTACGCGTGGTGGATCGCGGGGGCGCTGGGCGTATTGCTCGTGCTGGTGCTGATCCCGCACGTGGGCATCGCGGTGAAGGGCAGCAAGCGCTGGCTGGGCGCGGGCGCCGTGCGGCTGCAGATTTCGGAGTTTGCCAAGATTGGGCTCGTGTTCTGCCTCGCGCACTACCTCGCGCTGAACCAGACGCGGATTGGCGAGTTCAAGCGCGGCTACGCCATCCCGCTCGGCATCATCTTCGGGTTCGCCGGGCTGGTTGTGCTCGAGCCGGATTTCGGCACGGCGTTCCTCATGATCCTGATCGGCCTCGCGCTGCTCTTCCTCGCCGGGGCCAAGTGGCGCTACATCACGCCGACGCTCGCGTTCGTCGGCGCGGCGTTCGCGCTGCTCGTCATCGTGACGCCCAACCGCCTGCGGCGCATGATGGAGTTTTTGAGCGAGGAGAAATCCTACCAGCTCCGCCAGGCGCTCGCGGCGTTCGCGGCGGGCGGCACCGACGGCACCGGGCTGGGGCAGGGGCGCCAGCAGCTCAGCTACCTGCCCGAGGCACACACGGATTTCATCTTCTCCGTCGTGGGCGAGGAACTCGGGCTCGTGTTCACGCTGGGGGTCGTCGTGGCTTTCACCGTCATCTTCGTCGCGGGGCTGATTCACCTGCGGCGCGCGCCCAACCTTTTCCAATTCCTGCTCGTGCTCGGCTGCCTGCTGCTGATCTGCCTCCAGGCGATTTTCAACCTCGGCGTGGTCACGGGGGTGTTCCCGACCAAAGGCATGTCGCTGCCGTTCATCAGCGCGGGGCTCTCGAACCTGCTCCTCATGGGCATGGCGCTCGGCGTGATCCTCAACACGCAGCGCACCTGGGGCCGCGCGGCCTTGCCCGAGCGCGTGCGCGCGATGCGGGAGGTCCACGCATGAGCCGTTTCGTCATCTCGTGCGGTGGCACGGGCGGCCACCTGTCGCCGGGCATCGCGCTCGCCGAGGGCCTGCGCGCGCGCGGTCACGAAGTGCGGCTGCTGATCAGCCGCAAGCAGATCGACGCGCGCCTGAGCGCCAGCTATCCCCACCTGCGCTTCGATCCGATGCCGGGCCGCGGTTTTTCCTGGCAGCCGCTCGAGCTCGCGCGCTTCGCGGGGCAGTTTGTCCAGGCGGTGTGGTGCTGCGTGCGGCTGGTGCGCGAGACGAAGCCGGCGGTCGTCATCGGGTTTGGCGGTTTCACGTCCGCGCCGCCGGTGCTTGCGGCGACGCTGCTCGGCGTGCCGTCGGCCCTGCACGAATCCAACCGCGTGCCCGGCCGGGCGGTGCGCCTGCTCGGCCGGATCGCGCGGCGCGTGTATCTGCCGCCGGGCGTCCGGCTCACGGGGCTGTCCGGCGCGACGGTGCGGCCGGTCGGCCTGCCGGTGCGCCGTGAGATCGCGCGGTGCGATCCCGCCGCGGCCCGCGTGGCGCTCGGCCTCGAGCCCGATCGCCGCACGCTGGTGCTGCTGGGCGGCAGCCAGGGCGCATCGGCGCTCAACGCGTGGGTGCGCGCGCAGCGCGAGGCATTCGCCCAAGCTGGGATCCAAGTCTATGCCGTCACCGGCCCGGGCAAGGGCGCGGAGGAGACGGTCGTGACCGCGGGGGTCCGCGCGGTGTTCACGCCCTTTAGCGATCGCATGGCCGAGGTGATGTCAGCGGCCGATCTGGTGGTCTCGCGCGCCGGGGCCGGCACGATGGCCGAGCTGATCCGCTGCGGGACTCCCGCGGTGCTCGTTCCCTATCCGCAGGCGGCCGACGATCATCAACGGGCCAATGCCGCCTGGTTCGCGCGCGAGGGCGGGGGGCTGGTCGTCGAGCAGGCGATGCCCGGACGCCTCACGGAGGCCGTGATGGGGACCATCACGGACGACGCCCGGCTGGGTGCGCTGCGCGCGGCCCTGCAGCGGATGGATCGCGCCAATTCCCTGGAACTCATGCTCGCCGACCTCGAGGAAATCGCGGCCGGCGATCGCCATTCGGGCGGTGGCGCTTGGGTGCTGGCCGCTTGATGAGCACCGCGACCATGAGCCTCCTCCCCGTCGAATCCGGCGCCGCTGGCTGGGAGAACCGCCGGGCCGAATTGCAGGCCGCGGTGGCCGACGGCACGCGCGTGCGCCGCGAGGAACCGTTGGCTCCCCGCACGACCTTGCGCGTAGGTGGCGCGGCGCGGCTCTACGCCGAGCCGGCTTCCGTCGCCGGTCTCGCCGCGTTGCTGCGCACGGCGGCGGCGCAGGGCGTGGCCGTCCTGGTCCTCGGGCGCGGTTCCAATCTCGTCGTGCCCGACGAGGGGGTGGAGGGCCTCGTGATCTCGCTCGCGCACGAGGCGTGGGCCGGTTTTGAGCCCCGGCCCGCGGGCCGCGTGTGGGCGGGCGCCGGCCTTCGCCTCAAGAATCTCTGCGGGCTCGCGGCGAAGGCGGGGCTCGCCGGCTTCGAGTTTCTCGAGGGCATCCCCGGCAGCGTCGGCGGCGCGTTGCGCATGAACGCCGGGGCGATGGGCGGCTGGATGTTTGATGTCGTCGAGCAAGTGCAGCTCATCAGCCTCGCCGGCGAGGTGCGCACGCTGCCAAAGGCGGCGATGCAGGTCGACTACCGGCACTGCGCCGAGCTGCACGATGCGATCGCGCTGGGCGCGCTGCTGAAACCCGCTGCGCCCGCCGCGGCCGAGGAGATTTCCCGCCAGATCGATGTCTATCGCCGCAAGCGGCACGAAAGCCAGCCGCGCGAGCCGAGCGCGGGCTGCATCTTCAAGAATCCGCCCGGCCAGTCGGCCGGCCGGCTGATCGACGAGTGCGGGCTAAAGGGGGAGCGCGAAGGCGACGCCGAAGTCTCGCCCGTCCACGCCAACTTCATCGTGAACCGCGGCCGCGCCACGGCCGGCGACGTGATTGCGCTGGTGCGCCGGGTGCGCGCGCGGGTCCATGCGGCGCGGGGCGTCGACTTGCAGCCCGAGGTGCTGCTGTATGGCCGCGAATGGCGGGATGTCTTATGAGCACGCCCCTTCCCATCATCGCCGTGCTGGCCGGCGGCACCTCGGCGGAGCGAGAAGTCTCCCTCGGCTCCGGCCGCGCCTCGGCCATCGCGCTGGCGCGATCGTTTCCCACGCGGCTGTTTGAGGTCACCGCCGACGCGCTGCCCGCCGGCCTCGATTCGGCGCGGCATGTGGTGTTCTCCACGCTGCACGGGACCTTCGGCGAGGATGGTGGCATGCAGCGGCTGCTCGACGCCGCGGGCATCCACTACGGCGGCTGCGACGCCGCGAGCAGCGCGCTCACCATGGACAAGACGCGCACCAAGCAGGCCGCCGCCGCGCGCGGCGTGCCGGTGGTGCCCGGCATCGTCTTTGATGCGGCGAAAAAGCCGACCGCCGACGCCGTGGTCGCGCAGCTCGGCGAGAAGCTCGTCGTGAAGCCCAACGCCGAGGGCAGCAGCGTCGGCCTCGCCATCGTCGCGACGCGCGCCGAGCTGGCGGCGAAGCTCGCGTCGATCACGTCGGGCGGCTGGCTGGTTGAGCGGCGCATTTTTGGGCGCGAGTGCTCGGTCGGCGTGCTGCGCGGCCGCGCGATGGGCGTCGTGGAAATCCGGCCGAAGTCGGGCGTGTATGACTTCACGAGCAAGTATACCAAGGGCATGACCGAGTATTTCGCCCCTGCGCCGCTCGGCGACGCCCTGACCCACCGGGTGCAGCAGGCGGCCGAGGCGGCCTTTGCCGCGTGCGGCTGCCGCGACTACGCGCGCATCGACTTCATGATCGAGGGGGACTCCGGCCTGTTCCTCCTCGAGATCAACACGCTGCCCGGGATGAAGGAGACGAGCCTTTTGCCGATGAGCGCGCGCTGCGTCGGCTTGGATTTCACCGCGCTGGTGCGCGAGCTGGTCACGCCCGCGCTGGAACGCTTCGCGGCGACGCAAAAAAGATGAACTCCCCCGCCCCCGAGCTCCCTCCCACGCGCACGTGGCGCGACATCGCCCAGCCGGTGCGGCCCCGCGCGATGTCGAGCGCCGGCCGGTGGCGCCTCACGCTGACGATCATCCGCACCGTTGTCATGGGGGCGGTGGTGGGCGGCCTCGCCTGGGCGGGCTGGACCGTCACCGCGGCCCTCGGCGGCGACGCGCGCCACGTGCCCGCGGCGGCCAAGGCCGTGCCGATGCGCCCGCCCGAGCTGCAGACGGATCACGACGGCGTGCTCGATGCGGCCTGGCTGGTGCGCACGCTCGCGCTGCCCAAGGGCGCCTCGCTCATGGAGCTCGATCTCGCGCGGCTGCGCGACCGCGTGCTGGCGGACCGGCAGGTGGAGACGGCGACGCTCGCGCGGCACTTCCCCGACCGCCTGCTCGTGAAAATCACCGAGCGCACCCCGATCGCCCGCGTGCGCGTCGACCTGCCTGACGGCGGACGGAGCGACGTGCTGATCGCGCGGGATGGCGTGGGCTTCATCGGCACGGGCTTTGATCCCGCGGGCATCGCCACGCTGCCATGGCTCTCGGGCGCGCCGCTCGCCCGCGATGGCTCCGGGTTCCGCGTCGGCGCCGATGTGGCGCCGCTCGCGCGGCTGCTGGCGGACGCGCAGTTCGCCGCCCCGCACCTCTACCGCGACTGGCACAGCGTCTCGCTCGCCCACCTCGCGGACGATCGCGAGATCGAGGTCACGGTGAAGAATGGTCTCGCCGTGGTGTTCAGCGCCCACGGGGGATTTTTCCTGCAGCTCGCCAATCTCGACTATATCGCGCACCGGCTGGCGCGCTCGCCCGGCGTGCGCGCGCCCCGCATCGATCTGTCGCTGGGCCGCGATGTGCCCGTGCAGGGTGAGCCCGTGCCGGCCGCGCAAGTGAAGCTCCGCCGCGGCGCATCGGCCTCCGCCACGCTCCTGACCGTCTTCTCCAGCCCCCTCTCTTCCTCGCACTAACGTGAATTCCCGGACCACCTTCATCGGCGCCGTCGAGATCGGCACCTCGAAAACCATCGCGCTCATCGGCGAGCACACCGGCCGCGAACTCGCCATCATCGGCCGTGGCGAATGCGCCTCGCGCGGCGTGCTCAAGGGCGCGGTCGTCGACTTCAAGGCCGCGAGCGAATGCACGCACCACGCGCTCGAGCAGGCCGAGCGCGACGCGGGCGAGCAGATCGACGCGGTGTTCCTCGCGCAGAGCGGCGGGCACCTGGAGGGTTTCTACAACGAGAACACGGTGAACGTGAAGGCGGCCGACAACCTCATCGACGCGGGTGACGTGCGCACGGTCTGCGATCTCGCGAAGAATCGCGACCTGCCCTTTGGCCGCACGGTGGTGCACAACATCCGCCGGCCTTTTCGCGTCGACGGCCGCCTTGTCCCCGGCAGCCCGGTCAACCTCGTCGGCCAGCGCCTCGAGGTCGGCTACTGGACCGTCCACGGGCAGGAGCAGCGCCTCGCGGACCACATCAACGTGATCAAGGGCTTCAACCTCGACGTGCGTGAGCTCGTGCTGTCGAGCCTCGCCTCGGGCCACATGGTCACGACGCCCGAGGAGCGCCACCACGGCGTGCTCGTGATCGATCTCGGCGCGGGCACGACCGACTACGCGCTCTACCGCGACGGCGTCGCGCACACCACCGGCGTGCTGCCCATCGGCGGCTCGCACATCACCAACGACCTCGGCATCGGCCTCCGCCTCACGGAGACGCAGGCGGAGAAGCTCAAGCTGCGCCATGGCCGCGCCACCGTGCAGACCAAGGACAAGACGCAGAAAGTCTGGCTCGACGGCAACTTCGCCATCGGCGATCGCCAGTTTTCGCAGCAGGCGATCGAGCAGATTACCGCGGCCCGGATCACCGAGACGCTCGAGGTCGTGCGCGACCGGCTCGGCGCGGCTTTCGCGCCCGAGACCTGCGCGGCGGGCGTGGTCCTCACCGGCGGCACCGCCAAGCTGCCCGGCATCGCGGAGGTGGCCGCGCGTGTCTTCGGCGTGCCCGCGCACCTCGGCGAGGCGCCGGTGTGGGTCGCGGAAAACCTGCGCGACCCCGGCTGCCACACCGCGCTCGGCGTGCTGTATTACGGCGTCAGCGCGCAGGCCGAGCGCGCCATCTCCGGGCGCCGCGGCGGCAGCATTCTCACCAACCTCAAGCGTCTCTTTGCCACGGCCTGAACGTCCCGCCATGAACCTCAACGAACTGCCCCTCGAACAATCGTTGCTCGCCGACCGCGCGGTGGCGATCAAGCTCGTCGGCGTCGGTGGCGCCGGCTCGAACGCCGTCGACCGGCTGAAGATGGAGAACCTCGAGCGCCTCCAGCTCGCGGTGATCAACACCGACTACCAGGCGCTCTCGAGCTCGCCCGTGCAGGACAAGGTGCTCATCGGCCTGGGCGTCACGCGCGGCCTCGGCGCCGGCGGCGATCCCGAGCTGGGCCGCCAGGCCGCGGAGGCCGACCGGGAGAAGATCACCAAGGTGGTGAAGGAGTGCGACCTCGTGTTCCTGGTCACCGGCATGGGCGGCGGCACCGGCAGCGGCGCGTCGCCGGTCGTCGCGGAAATCGCCGCGGAGGCGGGCGCGCTCGTGATCGCGTTTGTCACGCTGCCGTTCAGCTTCGAGGGCGGGCGGCGCCTCAAGCAGGCGGAGGAGGGGCTCAAGGCGCTGCGCGCCGTGTGCGACGCCGTGATCCCCCTCCCCAACGACGTGCTCCTGCAGGAGGCCGGCGAAGGCGAGACGGTGCTCGATGCCTTCGCGCGCGCCGACGCGTGGATCGGCCGCGGCGTGAAGTCGATCTGGGCGATGCTCTTCCGGACCGGGCTCATCAACCTCGATTTCGCCGCCCTGCGCTCGACGATCGAGCCGCGCGGCGGCAAGACGCTCTTCGGCCTCGCCGAGGGCGCGGGCGACAACGCCATCGCCGACGCGATCGCCGGGTTGAAACTTTGCCCGCTGCTGCACACGCCGGAATTCTCGCGCAAGGCCGATCGTCTGCTCGTGAACATCAGCGGCGGCGCCGGCCTCACGATGCACAAGGTGAACGAGCTGATGAACGCGGTCACCGAGCAGTTCGGCCGCGACTCGCACATCCAGATGGGCGCCGTGATCGACGAGGACATGGGCAGCCGCGTCGAGGTCTGCGTGCTCGGCACGAGCGACATGGGGGGCCGCGGCGCCGCGCCGCGCCGGCCGATCACGCCGCAGTCGCGGGTCAAGGTCGCCGTGAGCGCGCCGCGCAGCGAGACGCCGGCCGCGCACACGCCAGTGAACGCGCCGGGCGCCGCTGATCCGGCGCCGGCCGCGGCGCGCGCCGAGGCGAAGGTCGTGAACCTGCCGAAAGCCGCGCAGGAAGAATTTGGCTTCGGCGAAATCGAGAGCCGCGGGCATTTCGAGAAAACCGACCGCTTCCTCCACCAAGGCCAGGACCTCGACGTGCCGACCTACCTGCGCAAGGGGATCAAGATTCAGCTTTGAACGCGGGCCACCGCGCCCCTTGGCAAAGGGCGCGCGTTCTGCATCGTCCCCGGAATGTTTGTCGACGAATGCACGGTAAAGCTCGCCGCGGGTGACGGCGGGCGGGGTTGTGTCAGCTTCCGCCGGGAGAAATACGAGCCTTGGGGCGGCCCCAACGGGGGCGACGGCGGGCGCGGCGGCGACGTGGTGCTCGTGGGCGACGTGAACACGAACAACCTCATTGACTACCGCTACCAGCCCCACTGGCGCGCCGAGCGCGGCGAGCATGGCATGGGCTCGGATTGCCACGGCCGCGACGGCAAGCCCCGCGAGCTGCGGATGCCCCTCGGCACCGTCGTGATCGACCTGGCGACGGAAAAGCCGGTCGCGGAGATCACCGCCGACGGCCAGCGCATCGTGCTGTGCAAGGGCGGCAACGGCGGCTGGGGCAACACGCACTTCAAGACCTCCGTGAACCGCGCGCCGCGCCGCGCCAATCCCGGGCAGCCCGGCGAGGCCGGTGAATACCGTCTCGTGCTGAAGAGCATCGCCGACATCGGGCTCGTGGGCTTTCCCAACGCCGGCAAATCCTCGCTCACGGGCAAACTCACGAAGGCCCACCCCAAGACCGCCGCGTATCCCTTCACGACGCTCCACCCGCAGATCGGCGTGATCGAGTATCCCGACGAAATCCGCGGCATGAAGCGCCTCCTGCTCGCCGACGTGCCCGGCCTCATCGAGGGCGCCCATGAGAATCGCGGGCTCGGCCACCGTTTCCTCCGGCACATCGAGCGGTGCGCGCTGCTGGTCATCCTGCTCGACATGGCCGCCACGGACGCCCGCGATCCGCGCGACGACTACAAGCACCTGTTGAACGAGCTGAAGCTCTACGATCCCGCGCTGCTGAAGAAGCCGCGGCTCGTCGTCGCCAACAAAATGGACGTGCCTGACGCCGCCGAGCACCTGAGGAAATTCAAGCGCCGGCACCGGAGTGTCGATGTGCTCGGGATTTCGTGCCTGACAGGCGCCGGGCTGGATAAACTTAGGAAAGAACTGTCAAAACGGGTCGCCCGGTTCCGCGCCTCGGAAAATGCGTCGCATTGATCCCACGGCCTCCCGCTAGGCTGGGAATTGATGTCGAAGGATTCCAAGGAATACCGTCCCCTCGTGATGCGCGCCAACCGCCTGCTTGGCGCGCAGCTGGTGGAGCACAACCTCGTGAAGATCGAGGATCTCAACGCGGCGAACGAGAAGTTCATCGAGGCGGTGGGCGGCGACGAGCCGCGCAACGCCACCATCCTCGGCCTGCTCGCCTACGACCTGAAAGTCGTGAAGGAGGACGACGTGCTGCATCACCTGGTCGAGACCGAGGGCCTCGGCTTGGTGGACTTGCGCGCCTACGAGGTGCCGGAGGAGGTGCGCAAGGACTTCGACGTCGACGCGTGCTGGGCGACGTGGTCCGCGCCCTTCGACAAGGAGGAGGAGTTTTTCTTCGTGGCCACCGCCTACTACCTCAGCCCCGCCGTGCGCAGCTTCTGGGAAAAGAAGCTGGGCGGCCCGATCCTGTGGTTCGGCACCACGCTCGACGTGGTCGCGGAATACCTGGAAAAGATGGCGGCGGAGGCGGCGGCCGCCGCCGCGACGGCTGCAGCCCAGGCTTTGCCCCCGCTCGCGAAAGCGGGCTGACGCGCCGATGCCCCTCGGAAAAATCCAGCTCCAAATCGTCTCGAAGCTCGTCGAGATGGGCCGCCTCTCCGAGGAGCAGGGGGCCGCGCTGGCCGCGCGCCCGGAGGACCTGAGCGGCAACGCGCTCGACAAGCTCCTGCAGGAGGAATTCCGCGTCAGCGCCTTCCAGTGCGTCGTCGCCAAGGCCCGCGCCTTGCACCTCGCGCCGTTCAACGTGGCGCATTGGCGCGTCACCCCGCAGACGTTCGAGCGCATTCCCAAGGAATTTTGCCAGGAAAACCTGGTGCTGCCGGTCGGCCAGGTCGGCGACATGCTCCTGGTCGCGTTCGCGAATCCCTTCGAGGTCACGCTGCCCGTCAAGATCCAGGAGATGACGGGCAAGCCCGTCGTGCGCCTGCTCGCGCGCGAAAAGGACCTCAAGGACAAGCTCAACAAGGGCGGCGAGGCCGCCGCGGGCTTCGACGACGTCGTCTCTCAAATCGGCGCGGAATACGGCGAGCCCGAGGCGGAGCTCAAGGACGACGATGTCAGCGAGGAGTCCGGCCCCATCATCCAACTGGCCAACCGCCTGATCGAGGAGGCGTATTTCGCCGGCAGCTCCGACGTCCATATCGAGCCGCAGGAGAAGGAAGTGATCGTGCGCAACCGCATCGACGGCGTGTGCCAGGAAAAGCTCCGCCTCCCCAAGAAGGTCGGCCCCGCCCTCGTGGCCCGCCTGAAGATCATGTGCAACCTCGACATCTCCGAGCGCCGGTTGCCGCAGGATGGGCGCATCGTCTTCAAGCAGTTCACGAAGAAGGCGCTCGACCTGGACCTCCGCGTCTCGACCGCGCCGCTCAATCACGGCGAAGGCGTCGTCATGCGCATCCTCGACAAGCAGAAGACGACGTTGCCGCTGCCCGCGCTGGGATTCTCCGAGGAAAACCTGGCCAAATACCGCGAGTGCATCCGCCAGCCCTACGGCATGATCCTGCACTGCGGCCCCACCGGCTCCGGCAAGTCGATGACGCTCTACTCCGCGCTCAACGAGATCAACACGCCCGACATCGTCATCCGCACCGCCGAGGACCCGATCGAATACACGCTGCCCGGCCTGAACCAGATGCAGATGCATCGCCAAATCGGGCTCACCTTCGCGTCGGCGCTGCGCTCTTTCCTGCGCCAGGACCCCGACATCATCCTCGTGGGCGAAATCCGCGACAAGGAGACCGCGGGCATCGCCGTCGAGGCCGCCCTGACCGGCCACCTGCTCATTTCCACGCTCCATACAAACGACGCGCCCACGACCGTGTCGCGCCTGACGGAAATGGGCGTCGAGCCGTTCATGATCTCGTCGTCGCTGCTTTGCGTCTGCGCGCAGCGCCTGATGCGGCGGGTGTGCAAGCAGTGCCGCAAGCCGCACGTCCCCGAGGGCCGCGAGAAGGAGATCCTCGAGCGGGGGCTCGGCTGGAGCGGCCCGGTTTTCCGGGCGCACCCCAAGGGCTGCCCCAAGTGCGGCGGCTCCGGCTACAAGGGCCGCGTCGGCATCCACGAGCTGATGATCACCAACGAGGAGCTCATCGAGGCGATCAACAAGGAGGCCGAGTCCGCCGAGCTCAAAAAAATCGCGATGCGCGGCGGCATGAAGACGCTGCACCAGGACAGCCTGCTCAAGGTGAAGGAGGGCCTGTCCACCCTGGAAGAGGCGATCTCCAACGTCCCGCCCGACATGTGAGGGGGCGCCAGCGCGGCGTTGACGGATGGGGGCGGGCGCATCGAAATCAGGCCGCATGAAAATTTTTTCCCGGCTACTTCCCGTCGCCTGTGCGGCGGCCCTTGCGGTGGGTGGCTGCAAAGGCGAGCCCAAGGCCGTCTCCGAGCGCGACGCAAAGGAGGCGGCCGTCTTTGCGAGCGAGGCGGAGTTCGCCATGAAGGTTCGTGAGTGGGCCCGCGCCGAGGAGCAATTGGCCAAGGCCGTGAAGCTCGCGCCCGATCCGATCTACTACCACAACCTCGGCATGGCCCGCATGCGGCAGAAGAACCGTGCGGGCGCCAAGGAGGCCTACCAGGCCGCGCTCGACCTCTGCGATCGGCTGGCCGCGGCCAACAAAGGCAGCGCGGATCCTTGGGTGAAGAAGGTCTATCTCCTCGCGCTGCTCGGCCGCGTGGACGACGCGCGCGCGCTGGTGAAAAAGATCGACAAGGATTTTCCGACGGATCGCGCCGTGCGGGCGCTGGTGGACGCGAAGCGGCTCGAAGAGTTCATCGCTTCGCCGACCTTCAAGGAAGTCGCGTTGTAGCGCAGCCCTGCGGCCGCGATGCACGGGCTCGGATGGGAGTTCGTCCAGGTCGCGCTCGCGCACCTGCTCGCGGTGGCGAGCCCCGGGCCCGACTTCGCCATCGTGCTGCGGCAGAGCCTCGCGCACGGCCGGCGCACCGCGATCATCACGGCGCTGGGGGTGGGCACGGCCATCCTCCTCCACGTCGGGTATTCCCTGCTGGGCCTCGGCTTGCTCATCCGCGGCTCCGCGCTGTGGTTCAATGCCGCGAAATACGCCGCCGCCGCCTACCTCGCGTGGGTCGGCGTGCAGGCGCTGCGCGCGAAGCCGCGTGGCGCTGACGCGGCGGAACGCGCGCCCGTCCCGCCCGCGGCGCGCGGCGCGTTCGCGGCGGGTTTCCTCACCAACGCGCTCAACCCGAAGTGCACCCTGTTCTTCCTCTCGCTCTTCGCGCTGGTCGTCAGCCCGGGGACGCCGAGGCTCGTGCAGGCCGCCTACGGCCTGTGGATGGCCGTGGCCACGGCCGGGTGGTTTGCGCTGGTGGCGGTGGTGTTCACCCACGAGCGCGTGCGCGGCCCGTTTCTGCGCCACGTGCATTGGGTGGATCGCGCGCTGGGCGTGGTGTTCCTGGCGTTTGCGGCGAGCTTGGTGTTCGCCCGCTTGTAGGCCGCGGCTCGGCGAGAAGCGCCGGCGCTACAAATACACCCCGCCGCCCAGCAGCCGCTCGCCCTCGTAGAACGCCAGCACCTGGCCGCTGGCGAGCCCGCGTTGCGGGTCGCGGAAGACGATGCGCGCCGCGCCGCCGCCCTCGGGGAAAAACTCCATCGGCACGCGCGGATCGCGGTAGCGCACGCGGCCCTCGAGGGGACGCGGCGTGGAAATCGGCCCGCCGATCCAGCTGAGGGCGTGGACGCGCACTTCGCGCTGAAACAGCCCCGGCGCCTCCGGGCCGTCGAAGGCCACAAGCAGCGCGCGGTCGGAAGCGCGCTTGCCGACGACGACGTAGGCCTGGTGATCGGAGTTCGACGGGATGCGAATGCCCCGGCGCTGGCCGAGCGTGTAGAAATGCAGGCCGCGGTGCTCGCCCAGCGTGGCCCCGTCTCCGGCGCGCACGATGGGTCCCGGCGCGTCGGGCACATAGGCGCGGAGGAAATCGGCCATCTTCACTTCGCCGATGAAGCAGATGCCCTGGCTGTCCTTCTTGTCCGCGGTCGGCAGCTTGGCCTCGCGCGCGAGCGCGCGGAGCTCGGGCTTCTGGAGGTGGCCGATCGGGAAGCGCGCGTCGCGCAGCTGCTCCTGCGCGAGCAGCGCGAGGAAATAGGACTGGTCCTTGTTTTTGTCCGCGCCCTCGAGGAGCGCGCAAACGTCTCGCCCGACCGGCGAGAAGCCCGCGCTTTCCGCCGCCCGTCGGGCATAGTGCCCCGTCGCCACGGCATCGAAGCCGTGCTCCCGCGCCCAGGCGCGGAACACCCCGAACTTGATCTCGCGGTTGCACATCACGTCGGGGTTGGGCGTGAGGCCGCGCGCGTAGCCATCGAGCAGGTAGTCGACGATCTTCTCGCGGTAGTCGCGCATGAGGTTCACGACGCGAAACTCGATGCCGAGGTGGTCGCACACGGCGCGGGCATCCTCGATGTCGCGCTGCCACGGGCAGTCGCCCAAGAGGTTGTCCTCGTTGATCCAGTTTTTCATGTAGGCGCCCACGAGATCGTGGCCCTGCTGCTTCAACAGGAGCGCGGCGACGGAGCTGTCGACTCCGCCGGACATGGCGACGAGGATCTTTTCCCGCGGGGCGGTCACTGCCGGCGGAGGAGCTTGGCCTTGGTGGCGGCGGGGAGGCGGGCGGTCTCGGCCCACTTGACCGCGGCCTCGGCGTCCTGCAGCAGCCAGTAGGAAAAGGCGCCGCCGAGGGCGTTGGGCTTGAGCGGGTCCTCGTTGAGCGAGGCGGCCCAGCGCACCGCCTCGGCGGGCGCGCGCTGCGCCCAGACGGAGGCGATGACGGCGTTGGCGGCGTCGCGGGTATTTTGATCCGGGAGCGCGGCCGCCCACTGGATCGCGTCGGGGGGATCGCCGGCCAGGAACTGGGCGAGGTGGCTCGCGGCGAACTCCGTGCCCTGGCCCGGCGGCATCTCAAGCACGTAGCGCTGCGCGGCGAGGCGGTCCCGCTGCACCCAGCTGGTGAGCACGCTGTTGAACGCCATCCAGCGCGTGAGGTCGATGGGGATGGTCTCCACCCATTTGAGCGCGGCGGGCACGCTGCGGTCGGCGAGGGCGCGCGCGATGTTGGAAACCGACATGGTCTGGTAGTCGCCGGGCGGCAGCAGCAGCGCCAGTGGCGCCGCGGCCTCGGGATCGGTGGCGGCGAGGCGCTGCAGCGCGCTGAAAAGCGTGCGCTCGAGCGCGGGCGGACGGAGGTTCTTGCGCGCGACCTCAATCGCCTGCCGTGGATCGCGTTGGGCCAGATCGCCGAGCGCGGTCTCCACGGCGGCGCTGCGATCCGCGGGGTCGGGCAGCGCCTGGCTCCACGCGAGCGCGCCGTTGGGATCGGTCTGGCTCCAGATGGCGGCGAGGGCCCGGAGTGCATTGTCCCGTCCTTCGCCCGGAGGCACCGAGGCGAGGCGCCCGGCCGCGGCGGACAGGTCCGCGCGCGCGAAGCGATCGAAGAGGATGCTGTAGGCGGGTTGCTCATCCTGGCCCCGCACGAGTTCGTTGGCCAGGCGCAGCGCGCCGTCGGGATCCCGGCGGGCGAGGGTGTCGAGCAGCGCAAAAAGTCCCTGGGTAAACTCCCGCCCGCGCGGGAGGCGGCGCAACGCGGCCGTGGCGGCGTCCAGGTCACCGGCCAACAGGCGCTGGAATTCCTCCCCAAACTTGATTGAACGCTGACGCCGACGTGGGCGTCGCCGGGCCCGTGGTGGCGGCAGGCGGCGGGGCGGCCGCCGGGGCCGGTCGCGACGCAGGGCGAACCAGCGCCCCGATCACAAGGACCAGGACAATGGCGGCGAGCGCAACAATCGGCCAAGTGCGGGAAAGCGGTTTCGGCATCGAAGGCACCTGATCGAGGCGGAAAGCGGGCGAAGGTCAAACGCCCGGCAAGGTCACGGTCGATTCAGGCGCGCTTCGGGGGAAGGCGTGCGCGCGGGGAGTGAAATACCTCTTGTCGCGTTGGCGGCGTCCCGAATGCTCTCGCGTCCCTTCCCGCATGGCCACTTCTCCCCGCATCGTCCGCGCTTGGCTTGAGTCGCCGGTCTCCGGCATCGTCGAGTTTGAGCGGGATTGGGAAAACCGCCGCCCGCCGCGTTTCTCGCTCGGGCCGCACTGTCCGGTGCCCTCCACGCTTGAGCCGGCGCCGAGCCTGCCGGCGGCCCGGGCCTACGGCTACTATTTCAACCGCCGTGATGGCACGGTGGCCTTCGTGCTGCCGCTCGCCCATGGCTGCGACATCGACCCGGCGCGCGACACCGTCTACCTCGCGGGCGATTTCAACGGCTGGGAGAAAGCCGTGGGCGACCCGCTGTGGCGGCTGGCGCCAACGCAGCTGGAGGGCGAGCGCGTGCTCCTGTGGAACGGCGACGCGGCGCGTTTTCTCGGGGAGGCGCAGCGCTTCAAGTTCGTGACCGGCGAACACCAGTGGCTGCAGCCGCCCGATGACGCGCCGAACGCCGTGCGCGATCCGCAGGGCCACACCAACCGCGTGGTCGACCCCGCGCGCACGGGGTGGCACCTCTGGCGCTTTACGGTGAGCGAGCCGCTGAGCCTGGCGGAACCTTGGACCGTCGGCTTGGCCGATGAGCGCGGCGAGCCCGTGACGCTGCTGCCGGGCAGCTTCTTCCACGAGTTGCGGACCGACCTGCCGCTCGGCGCCATCGTGCGCGGCGGGCAAACGGTGTTCCGGCTCTTTGCCCCCCGCGCGCGCGGCGTGATGCTGTGGATCGCGCGCTCCCCGTCCTTTGCGGCGGAGGCGCTGCTTGAGGCGCAGCGCTTCACGCTCCTGCAGGTCGACGCTGCCGGCGTGTGGGAGATCGCCCTCGATCACGATCTGCACGGCTGGTTCTACTGGTTCACGATCGACGCCGCGCCGAGCGTGGCCGGCCCGGGGCTCGAGCCCGGCTTTCGCATCCTGGATCCCTATGCGCTCGCCACCGTGGGGCGCGATGGCCCCGGCATCGTGCTGGACCGCGCGCGGCTGACGCGCCCGGCCGACCACTTCCGGACGCCCGCCTGGCAGGACCTCGTAATCGCCGAGGCGCACGTGCGCGATCTCGCCGCGCATGCGCCGACGCGCGCGAGCGCCGAGGAGCGGCGTGGCTTTACGGGGCTTCGGGCGTGGGTCGAGAGCCCGGATTTTTATCTGCATCACCTGGGGGTGAACTGCGTGGAGCTGCAGCCGGTGCACGAGTTCGACAACGTCACGACCGACGAATACCACTGGGGTTACATGACCAACAGCTTCTTCGCGCCCGAGAGCAGCTATGCCCTCGAGCCGGAAAAGGCCTCCGGGGTGCGCGAGTTGCAGGAACTCGTGAAGGCGTTTCATCACCGTGGGATGGCCGTGGTGCTCGACGTGGTGTTCAACCACGTGGGCGTGCCGGCGCACCTGATGGCGATCGACCGGCTCTACTATTTCGAGCACGACGCCACCGGCGCGCCCAACAACTGGAGCGGCTGCGGCAACGACCTCCGCGCGCGCTCCGCCATGGCTCGCCGCCTGATCATCGACAGCTGCGTCCACGCCATCGAGGTGTTTGGCGTCGACGGTTTTCGCTTCGACCTGGCGGAGCTGCTCGGGGTCGAGGTGCTGCGCGACATCGAGACCGCGCTGAAGCGGGTGAAGCCGGACGTAATCCTGATTGCGGAACCGTGGAGTTTCCGCGGCCACATCGCCGGTGCGTTGCGCGACACGGGATGGGCCTCGTGGAATGACGGCTACCGGGACTTCCTGCGCGACTACGTGCGCGGCCGGGGCGAAGCGGCGCGGATGGAGTATTTCCTGCGTGGCTCGCCCTGGTATTTCGCCAAGTTCCCGGCGCAGACGGTAAACTACACGGAGTCGCACGACGACCGCACGTGGATCGACACGATCACCGAGAACGCGAACTTCGACGGGAACGTTCCGACTGCGAACGACCGGCGGCGCACGCACCTCATGGCGGCGCTGCTGTTCATGTCGGCCGGCATACCCATGGTCGCGGAGGGCCAGGACTTTCTTCGCTCCAAGCAGGGGGTGAACAACACCTACCAGCGCGGCGACCTTAACGCGCTGGACTACCGTCGGCTGCAACGGCACCTCGCGACCCACGCGTATTTCGCCGACTGGATCGCGTTTCGCCGTGGCGCGCACGGGCGGCTCTTGCGCCAATGGGCGCGGCCCTCCGAGACGTTTCATCAGTTCATCACCGTCGCGGGCTCTTCCGCGCTGGCAGTGGTGGTCAACTCCGACCGCTCACAGGGGCCGGTGCGGCTCCTCTTCGCCATCAACCCAACGCAGAGCGATGTTACTCTCCCCGTTGGGGCGACGGTCGCCGGGCTCGAGCCGGGGGGGTGGGAGCTGTTGGCGGACGAGGAACGGTTTTATCTTTCGGGGTCGCGCCACGCGGGACGCCCGGTCGAGCCGCAACTATGGCTGCCGGCCCAGGGCTGCGCGCTGTGGATCGACGACGGGCGAGGCCTAGGCTCGGTGAGCTGAGGCCCGGCTCTTGCGTCCGGGGGAGGGGAAGCCCGAGGCGAAGCGTGGGGAGTCGGGGCTTGACAGCGTCGGGCGAGACGCGTGTTTTTTCGCGTTTTTCAAGCAAGTATCGCTCCGCCAAATCATCCGACATGCTCAAAATCCGTCTTTCCAAGGTTGGTTCCGTGCACCAGCCGCTCTACCGTGTGGTCCTCAAGGAGGTGCGTTCGCGTCGCGATGGCGCTGCGATCGAGTATCTGGGCACCTACACGCCCGCCGTGAAGGGCAACCCCATCAAGATCGACCTCGCGCGCATCGACTACTGGATCAGCAAGGGCGCGCAGCCGACCGACACCATGCGCTCGATGATCAAGAAGGCGCGCCGCGCCGCCGAAGCGACGGGCGCCTGAGCCTCGAAACCCCCGTCCTAAGCCAAGCCTCGGAGTCGTTTCCGGGGCTTTTTCTTTTTCGGAGCCGGCGCCGCGCCAGTCATGTCCCTCGCCATCGACATTTTGACGCTTTTCCCGCGGATGCTCGACGGTTTCTTCGCCGAGAGCATCCTGGGCAAGGGGATTGCGGCGGGCCATCTGGTCGTCAAAACGCATGACCTGCGCGCTTGGACGACCGACAAGCATCGGACAACCGACGATCGTCCGTTCGGCGGCGGCGCGGGCATGGTCCTGAAGCCCGAGCCGGTGTTTGCCGCGATTGAGCAACTCCAGACCCCCGGCTGCCGCCGCATCTACCTGACTCCGGACGGCTCGCCGCTGTCGCCCGCCATCGCCCAAAGCCTGGCGCGCGAGCGGCACATCATCTTCCTGAGCGGGCACTACGAGGGCATCGACCAGCGGATTCGCGATCAAGTGATCGACCAGGAGCTGTCGATTGGGGACTACGTGCTCACCAATGGCACGCTGGCCGCGGCCGTGGTGGTCGATGCGCTCGCGCGTTTCATCCCCGGCGTCCTCGGGGAGGAAAAGTCATTGACGCACGAATCCTTCAGCAGCAAGTTGCTCGACTTTCCTCAATACACGCGTCCCGCCGAGTTTCGCGGCCTGTCCGTCCCGGAGGTTCTCCTCTCGGGCAACCATGCCGAAATCGAAAAATGGCGGGCCGCGCGGCAGTTGGAAAAAACCCGGCAGGTCCGGCCCGATTTACTCAACTAACTCACTGTCATGAACCCGATCATCCGCGAAATCACCGCCCATCAGGTGAAGCAAGACATCACGCCGTTCAAAGTCGGCGACGGCGTGCGCGTCCACACCAAGGTGCGCGAAGGCGACAAGGAGCGCGTGCAGGTCTACGCCGGCATCGTGATCGCCCGCAAGGGCTCGGGCATCCATGAGACCTTCACGGTGCGCCGCCTCAGCTACGGCGAGGGCGTCGAGCGCGTGTTCCCGGTGAGCTCGCCCAACATCGAGAAGGTCGAGGTCGAGCGCGAGTCCGAGCCGATGAAGGCCCGCCTCTACTACCTGCGCAACCGCACCGGCAAGGCGGCCATGGCGATTAAGGAGAAGGACCGTGCGGCGGAGATTCACGCCCAGCACGAGTCCGAGAAGGCCTCCAAGGGCGCCGCCAAGCCCGCGCCCGCGGCGGCGAGCTGAGCCGGATTCAAGCCGGGATTCAAATTCGAGAAGCGGGCCTCCGGCCCGCTTTTTTTTCGCCCGCATGGCGCGGGTGCGCGCCGAAAACCTCCCTTGCCAGTCTTCCTCCCCCTCCGCAATTTCTGACCCTCTCAGCATGAGCTCCGCCGTGAAAATCTACGACACCACCCTGCGTGATGGCACGCAGGGCGAAGGCATCAGCTTCTCGGTCACGGACAAGCTCCTGATTGCGGAGAAGCTCGACCACTTCGGCGTCGACTACATCGAGGGCGGCTTCCCCGGCTCCAACCCGCGCGACATCACCTTTTTCGCCGAGGCGAAGAAACTGCGGCTGAAGCACGCGCGCCTCGCCGCCTTTGGCGCCACGCGCCGGGCCGGCGTGAAAGCCAGCGAGGATGCGCAGCTGCGGACGCTCCTCGACAGCGGCATGCCCGTGCTCACGATCGTCGGCAAGACGTGGACGCTCCACGTCACCGAGATCCTCAAGACCACGCTCGAGGAAAACCTCGCGATGATCGAGGACTCGACCCGCTTCCTCGTGGCGCAGGGCCGCGAGGTCATCTACGACGCCGAGCATTTCTTCGACGGCTTCAAGGCCGACCCCGACTACGCGCTCAAGACGCTCGCCGCGGCGCTGCGCGGCGGCGCGAGCAACCTCTCGCTCTGCGACACCAACGGCGGCACGCTCGTCGACGAGTTCAAGGCGATCGTCGGGCGCGCGGTGAAGGAATTCGGCGGCGCCAAGGTCGGCGTGCATTGCCACAACGACAGCGGCCTCGGAGTCGCGCTCTCGCTGGCCGGCGTCGACGCGGGCGCGACGCTCGTGCAGGGCACCGCCAACGGCTACGGCGAGCGCGTCGGCAACGCCAACATGACGACGATCCTGCCCAATCTCTTCCTCAAGATGGGCCGCACTGCGCACTGCGCGCCGCACCTCGCGCAGCTCCGCGATCTCTCGTTGTTCTTCGACGAGCTCGCGAACCTCCGCCCCGATCCCAAGGCGCCGTTCGTGGGGCAGTCGGCCTTCGCGCACAAGGGCGGCCTCCACGCCAACGCCGCGACCAAGGTCGCGCGCAGCTACGAGCACATCGATCCCGCGCTGGTCGGCAACCGCACGCGCGTGCTTGTCTCCGACATGGCGGGCCGCAGCAGCCTCGCGTTGAAGGCAAAGGAGCTCGGCCTGGAGCTCGACGAGAAGCGCCCCGAGATGAAGGGCCTGATCGAGGAGCTGAAGGAGCGCGAGTTCCGCGGCTACGAATACGAGGCGGCCGACGCGTCGTTCCGCCTGCTCGTCGCGAAGCACACCGGGCAGGCGCGGGAATTCTTCGCGGTCGAGAACTACCGCGTCATCATCGAGCGCCACGGCGGCGAGCTCTGGGCCGAGGCCACGGTGAAGCTCAAGGTCAACGGCGAGACGGTGCACACGGTCGCCGAGGACACCGGCCCGATCGGCGCGCTCGACCAGGCGCTGCGCCTCGCGCTGGAAAAAACCTACCCGCAGCTCCGCGCGATGCAGCTCCGCGACTTCAAGGTCCGCATCCTCGACGGCAGCAGCGGCGCCGCCGCGCGCACGCGCGTGCTGATCGAGAGCGGCGACGGCCAACGCATCTGGGGCACCGTCGGCGTGAGCGACAACATCATCGACGCGAGCTGGGAAGCCCTGCGCGAGTCGGTGGAGTTCAAGCTGTCGCTGGGGTGAGATCCGAGGGCAGGTAGCTGCGAATTGTTTCCGACGGCTCGCGCCGCGCCGGGCTGCCCGTCAAAACCGGGGTGGCGAAGGCGGCGCACGTCGATCCTGCCAAGGGCATCGGCGACGAACCCAAGCAGGCGCTGCTTTCAGACCTGCTGAAAAAACGATTGCGCACGCGCGCCAGCTTTGGGCGCAGCGGGGCGGGTGAAAATCACGCGGGCGAAGAAAAAATTGAGGGAAGAGCGGCATGAGGCCACTAGGGGACGTCTTCAAAATCACCTGAGCCAGAGGAGAGAACAGGCGAGAGAGACGAAAGCGGCGTAGGAGGCGACGGTCTGTTCGTAGCGGGTGGCGAGGCGACGGGCGGACTTGAGGCGGGCGAAGCAGTTCTCGACGAGGTGCCGCGCACGGTAGAGATGGTCGTCATAGGCCGGCTGGACCAGCCGCGAGCGCCGGCCCGGCACGACGGGGAGGTGGCCCGCGGCGAGCAGGCGCTCGCGCCACCAGGCCGCATCGTAGCCGCGGTCGCAGACGACGTGCGCGCCGGTGCCGGGCGGCAGGAGGGCCGGCGCCGGCGTCACGTCGTTGCGCTCGCCGCCGGTGACGACGAAGCGCACGGGATTGCCGGGGGCGTCGGTCAAAAGGTGGATTTTGCTCGTGAGCCCGCCGCGCGACCGGCCGACGGCCTGCGCGGCGTAGCCGCCGCGGGCGCGGGTGCCGTCGGCGTGGACGCGCACGTAGGTCGCGTCGACGGCGTAGGTCTCGGGGGCATGGTCGGCAGCGAGCGCGGCGAGCACGCGCGCCCAGAGCTTGGCGCGCACCCAGCGCCGCCCGCGGGTGTAGACGCTGCGCCACTGGGGGAAGCCGCCGGCAGGTCCCGCCACGGGCAGCCCGTGCGCAACAGCCACAGCATCGCCTCCACGTAGGGCCGGTCGTCGTGCCGGGGCCGGCCGCGGCGCTTGGCGAGGCCGCCTGCGGTTTTTCCGCTCAGCGCGGAGTTAATTTTTTTAGGCCCTGCCACCGGGCTTCGCTCCGTCGTCGTGGGATCATCGCGTGCGCTCCGATCCTCCCTCGCGCTCTTGGTTCCATGCGATTTTGAAGACGTATCCTAGGGCGGCGACTCCGCTCGCCATCGGCGGCGCGTCAGGCGTGTGCCGTCAGATGTTCGTTCGCTGCCCGCCGACCTATTGCAGAGAGCCTGATAACGTCGAATTGCTTGGGAATCGAACGATCCGCAGCGGCCTACAAAAGATCAGCCGCGACGGCTTCCTCGCGCGCTATCGCCATCCGAGCCCGGGCGCGACGTGGGCGAGGATCGATTCGAAGACGTGGACGTTATACGCCACGCCCAGCTGATTTGGGATCGTGAGCAGCAGGGTGTCGGCCTCGGCGATCGCTTCGTCTTCCCGCAGTTGCTCGATCAAGGCGTCGGGCTCGGCGGCGTAGCTCCGACCGAAGACGGCGCGCATCGAGTCGATGATGCCAAACTGATCGCTATTCTCGCCGCTGTCCCCGAAGTAGGCGCGGTCGCGATCGTTCATCAGTGGAAAAATGCTCCGGCTCACCGAGACGCGCGGGGTGCGAGCGTGGCCCGCCTCCTTCCACGCCTGGCGGAAAGCACGGATTTGCGCGGCCTGTTGCACGTGCAGCGGCTCGCCCGATTCGTCGAACTTGAGCGTCGAACTCTGCAGATTCATGCCCAGCTTCGCCGCCCACACGGCGGTGGCGTTGGTCGCGGATCCCCACCAGATCCGGTCCCGCAGGCCGGGTGAGAAGGGCTCGAGGCGCAGGAGTCCCGGAGGATTGGGAAACATCGGCCGCGGATGTGGCTGGGCGAATCCCTTTCCGCTCAGCAGCTCAAGAAACACCTGCGCATGGCGCCGGCCCATCGCGGCGTCGTCCTCGCCGTCCGCGAGCCGGTGGCCGAAGTGGCGCCAGCCGTCGATGACCTGCTCGGGCGAACCGCGGCTGATGCCCAATTGCAGGCGCGAGCCGGCGATGAGATCGGCGGCGCCGGCGTCCTCGGCCATGTAGTGCGGATTCTCATAGCGCATGTCGATGACGCCGGTCCCGATCTCGATTTTCCGCGTGCGCGCGCCCACCGCCGCGAGCAATGGAAACGGCGAGGCGAGCTGACGGGCGAAATGATGCACCCGGAAATACGCTCCATCCAGCCCGAGCCGCTCGGCCTCGATCGCGAGGTCGATGGACTGCAACAGCACGTCCGACGCGGAGCGCGCCTGCGAGTGGGGCGAAGGCGTCCAGTGGCCAAACGACAAGAAGCCGATTTTTTTCATGGCGCACGCATACGCGCAGTGCTGCGGAACGCAATGCGGGCGATGGCCCGAGCTGATCGCGGAGGCACCCGTGTTTTCGCGGCCATCTCGCTCACAGCAAACTGAGCTGCGAATCGTCCGCTGGCGCGACCGTGATTTTCTTCTTCGGCTTCGCCTGGGGGGTGGGGAGCGAAACCGACGTGTCGTCACTCTCGAGCTTCGCGAGGATGGTCTTGGCGCGATCGATCACACTGAGCGGCAGGCCGGCGAGGCGGGCGACTTGGATGCCGTAGCTGCGGTCGGCGGCGCCGGGGATCACGCGGCGGACGAAGACGATCTCGTCGTTCCACTCCTTCACGGCGACGGAGAAGTTGCGCAGGCGTGGGAGGTGTTTCTCGAGCTGCGTCAGCTCCTGGTAGTGCGTGGCGAAGAGCGTGCGCGGGCCGCGTTCGGGGCCGCGGTGCAGGTGCTCGACCACGGCCCACGCGATCGAGAGGCCGTCGTAGGTCGAGGTGCCGCGGCCGATCTCGTCGAGGATGATGAGGGAGCGGTCGGTGGCGTTGTTGAGGATGTTGGCGGTCTCGTTCATCTCGACCATGAAGGTCGAGTTGCCGCGCGCGAGGTCGTCGCTCGCGCCGACGCGCGAGAAGATGCGATCGACGAGGCCGACGCGCGCGGACTTGGCCGGCACCCAGCAGCCGACCTGCGCCATCAGCGTGATGAGCGCGACCTGCCGGATGTAGGTGGACTTGCCGGCCATGTTGGGGCCGGTGAGGAGCGCGAGCTGCGCGTCGTCGCAGGCGAGCAGCGTGTCGTTGGGGACGAAACTCGCGCTCGTGCCGCGGGCGAGGGTGGCGTCGGGCGAGCGGAGGACTTGCTCGACGACGGGATGCCGGCCCTCGGTGATCTCGAGGGTGTCGCCGTCGTCGAGCTCGGGCCGCGCGTAATTCCACTCGCGGGCGAGCAGCGCCCAGCCGGCGAGCACGTCGATCTCGGCGAGCGCCTCGGCGGTGCGGGTGAGGGCGAGCGACTCGTCGAGCACGGCGGCGACGAGGGCGTTGAACAGCTCCAGCTCACGCGCGAGGGCGTTCTCCTCGGCGTGGAAGATTTCCTTTTCCTTCTGTCGGAGCGCCTCGGTCACGTAGCGCTCGCCGCCGACGGTCGTCTGCCGGCGGATGTAGTCGGTGGGGACGAGGTGGAGGTTGGCCTTGGTCACCTCGATGTAGTAGCCAAAATTGTTCGTGAACCTGACCTTCAGGCTGCGGATGCCGGTGCGCTCCTGCTCCGTGCGCTCGAGATCGGAGAGCCAGGTCTTGTTGCCGCTGGTGAGCGCGCGGAGTTCGTCGAGGCGCGCGTCGTGGCCGGCGGCGATGTAGTTGCCGTCGGCGAGATCGTTGGGGAGTTCGGGGGCGAGGGCGGTGGTCAGGAGCTGGCGCAGGGCGGGCAGCTCTTGGAGCTGGGAGCTTAGGGCGGAGAGGCTGGAGCTGGAGCCGAAGGCGCCGAGCGTGGCGCGGAGGGCGGGGAGCTGGGCGAGGGTGTCGCGGATGCCGCCGAGTTCGCGGGGATTGCGGAGGCGATTTTGCAGGCGGCCGAGGATGCGCGGGATGTCGCGCACGGCGCCGAGCAGCTCGTGCAGCTCGGCGAGGCGCTGCGGCTGCGCGAGCAGCTCGCCGACGATCGCCTGGCGGCGGCGCATCGCGGCGAGGTCGAGCGCGGGGGCGGCGAGCCAGCGTTCGAGCAGGCGCGCGCCGGCCGCGGTGGTCGTGCGGTTGATCGCGTGCAGGAGCGAGCCGTCGCGGGTGCCGCGGCTGGAGGAAAATATCTCGAGGTTGCGCAGCGTCGCCGGATCAAGGAGCAGCGTGCGCGCGCTGCGGTATTCCTGCAGGCCGCGGAGGTTCTCGGGTTTCGCGCAGAGGTTCTCGGTCGCGTAGTAGACGAGCGCGCCGGCGGGGCCGAGGGCAGGGTGGGAGTGCGTGAGGCCGAAACCCTCGAGGTTGAGCACGCCCAGCGTGTCCATGACGGTCTTGGCGCCCGTGGCGGTGTCGAAGTGATAGCCGGGCAGCTCGGAGACGAGGCGCTCGCCGCAGAACCCATGCAGCGCGTGCAGCGCCGTCTGCTCGTGCGGCGCAGCGGCCCAGCGCTCGCGCTCGCCCTCGATGGTCAGCAGCTCCGCGGGATTGAGGGCGGTGAGGACGGGGAGGAGGTTCGCGATGTTCGCATCGCTCGCGACGCGGAACTCGCCCGTCGAGAGATCGAGCCACGCGGCGTGGAGGCCGTGTTTGTCGAGCGCGAGGGCGGCGAGGTAGTGGTTGCGCGCGGCGTCGAGCTGGTTGGCGGCGAGCGTGGTGCCGGGCGAGAGGATGCGCGTGAGCTGGCGGCGCACGAGCTTGCCGGCCTTGGCGGGCTCCGCCTGGTCGCAGATGGCGACCTTCTTGCCCGCGGCGAGGAGCTTGTTGACGTAGTTGTCGAGCGCCTGCGACGGCAGGCCGGCCATCGGGTGGTCCTGGCGCTTGGTCAGCGTGAGGCCGAGGAGCTTGGAGGCGACGATGGCGTCGTCGAAGAACAGCTCGAAGAAATCCCCCAGCCGAAACAGCAGCAAGGTGTCGCGCGGGAGGCCGCGCTTCACCTCGAAATACTGCTGCATCATCGGCGTGAGCTTCGCGGCGTCGGACATGAAGGCGATGAGGTGAACCACGAAACCCGCGAAATACACGAAAAAATCTCCGCGCTTTGGCTTGTCTGCGGGTTTCGCGTGCTTCGTCTGTTGCGCGGTGACTCTCTTCCATCGCGATCTCGGGGGCGCGGGCAAACCGCCGCTGATTCTCCTCCACGGGATGCTCGGCTCCTCGCGCAACTGGCAGACGGCGGGTGCGGACCTCGCCGCGCACTTCCACGTGCTCGCGCCCGACCTGCGCAACCACGGGCGCTCGCCGCACGCCGCCGAGATGAGCTACGAGGCGATGTTCGCCGACGTGCTCGCGTGGGCGGGGGCGCAGGGCCTCGGGCGCGCGACGTGGCTGGGCCACAGCATGGGCGGCAAGGTCGCGATGCTCGCCGCGTGCCGCCAGCCGGCCCTCGTGGAGCGGCTGCTCGTCGCCGACATCGCGCCGCGCGACTACTACTGGCCCGGGCACCGGCAGAGTTTTGCCGCGATGAACGAGCTCGACCTCGCCGATCTTGGCTCGCGGGCCGAGGCGGAGATGCGGATGGAGGGCAGGGTGCCGAGCTGGCCGCTGCGGAAATTTCTCACGACCAACCTCGAGCGCGGCGAAGACGGCCGCTGGGCCTGGGCGATCAACTTGCCGGTGCTCACCGCCGCGCTGCCCGCGCTCGAAAGGAACCCGCTGCGCCCCGGCGATCGCTTCGCCGGCCCGGTGCGCTTCATCGCCGGCGGCAAATCCACCTACATCGAGCCCGCCGATCACGCGGCGATTCGCGCGCACTTTCCCGTGGCGGAGATCGTCACCATCGCGGCGAGCGGGCACAACCCGCACATGGAGACGCGCGAGGCCTTTGTGGCCGCGGTGCTCGCGCCGCGCGGCGGAGGGTAAAAGCCGCGTTGCCTTTCGCGGCGCGATGCCGTGAGTTTTTCCCCCGCAACCCCGCCCTCGTTTCCCATGCCCATCATCACGTCGAGCAAGACCCAGCCCAGCTATGATCTCATCGTCGTCGGCTCCGGCGCCGCCGGCGGCCAGACGGCCTACACGGCGGTGATGGAGGGCGCCAAGGTCCTGATGCTCGAGGCGGGCCGCAGCTACGATCCGGTGACGGAGACGCCGATGTTTCAGAACAACAGCCAGGCGCCGCTGCGGGCCGCCGCGACGCCCGACAAGCAATTCTTCGGCTACTACGACGCCACCGTCGACGGCGGCTGGGAAGTGCCGGGTGAACCCTACACGAGCGCGTCCAGCGACCCGGCGCGCAAGTTCTGGTGGTGGCGCCCGCGCATGCTGGGCGGCCGCACCAACCATTGGGGCCGCATCTCGCTCCGCAACGGCCCCTACGATTTCAAGCCCCGCTCCCGCGACGGCCTCGGCTTCGATTGGCCGATAAGCTACGAGGACCTCGCGCCCTACTACGACAAGACCGAGATGCTCGTCGGCGTCTTCGGCGACAACCACGGCCTCGAAAACACGCCCGACTCGCCCGCCGGCTGCCTCCAGCCGCCCCCGGCGATGCGCGCCGGCGAGCAGCTCGTGCGCGCCCGCGGGAAGAAGCTCGGGCTCCCCGTCGTGCCGATTCATCGCGCCGTTCTGACGCAAAAGCAGGACGCCGACGTGCTGCCGAAAAAAATCCACCCGAACAATCCCCGCGCGCAGCGCGTGCTCGCCGAGGCCATGCGCCAGCGCGCGGCGTGCTTCTGGGCGACGCCCTGCGGCCGCGGCTGCTCGATCAAGGCGAACTACCAGTCTACGACCGTCCACCTCCCGCCCGCGCTCGCGAGCGGCAACCTCGACATCGTGCCCAACGCGATGGCCCGCGAGGTCACGACCGATGCCAACGGCAAGGCGACCGGCGTCCTCTACATCGACAAGACCACCGGCCAGGAGCACCGCGTGCGCGGCAAGGTGGTCGTCCTCGCGGCGAGCTCGGCCGAGTCCGTGCGCATCATGCTCAACTCGAAGTCGGCGCGCTTTCCCAACGGCCTCGCCAACTCCAACGGCCTCGTCGGCAAATACATCATGGACACCGTGGGCGCCTCGCTCGGCGGCCAGATCCCGCTGCTCGAGAGCCTGCCGCTCAACGAGGACGGCGCGGGCGGCGGCCACACCTACGTCCCGTGGTGGCTCTACAAGGAGCAGCTCGCCGGCAAGCTCGGCTTCGCGCGCGGCTACCACATCGAGTTTGAAAGCGGCCGCCGCATGCCCGGCCTCGGCGTCACCGGCGGCATCGACGCCCTCGTGCGCGGCAGCTACGGGAAAAAGTTCAAGGAGGAGGCGCGCCGCTTCTACGGCTCGTTCATCGGGTTCGCCGGCCGCGGCGAGATGATCCCCAACGAGGATTCGTTCTGCGAGCTCGATCCGACCGTGAAGGACAAGTGGGGCATCCCGGTGCTGCGCTTCCACTGGAAATGGTCCGAGCACGAGACGCGGCAGGCGAAGCACATGCAGGAGACCTTCGCCCAGATTATCGAGGCCTGCGGCGGCAAGGTCCGCTCCCGCCCCGCGGCGGATGGCGCCCACGCGATCGAGCCCGGCGGCAAGATCATCCACGAGGTCGGCGGCACCATCATGGGCAGCGATCCGAAGAAATCCGTGACGAACCAATGGGGCCAGACATGGGAGGTGAAGAACCTTTTCATCACCGACGGCGGCCCGTTCTGCTCCAACGCCGACAAGAATCCCACGCTCACCATCATGGCGCTCGCGTGGCGCTCCACCGATCGTCTCCTCGCCGAAATGAAGAAGGGAAATCTCTGACATGAACGCCGCCGATTCCCACCTCCCGCCCCGCCGCATGGATCGTCGCACCGCGATCAAGTGGATCGCGACCGCGACCGCCGCGATGTCCGTGCTCGATCGCGCCGCGCTCGCCGCCTCCGCGCCCGCGGCCAAGGGCTACGGCAGCGATCCTGATCTGCAGAAGGCGTATAAGCCCGGCGATCTGTGGCCGCTCACTTTCAACGCCGAGCAGCGCGCCGCCGCCGCCGCGCTGTGCGACGTGATCCTGCCCGCCGATGCGCACGGCCCGGCCGCGTCCACGGTCGGCACGCACGACTTCATCGACGAGTGGATCAGCGCGCCCTATCCGGGCCACGACGCGGACAAGAAAATGATCCTCGACGGTCTCGCGTGGCTCGAGCTCGAGGCGCTGAAGCGTTACAACGCGGGATTCGTGCGCCTCGACCCCGCGCAGAAGGCCGCCATCTGCGACGACGTTTGCCACCTGCCCGACGCGCGGCCCGCCCACCGGCAGGGAGCGCAGTTTTTCCGCCGCTTCCGCGACCTTGCCGCCGGCGGCTACTACTCGACGCCCGAAGGCATGAAGGACATCGGCTACACCGGGAACGTCGCCCTGGAAAAATACGAGGGCCCGCCGCCCGAGGTGCTGAGGAAGCTAGGCTTGGCGTAGCAACGGTGTCAGCTGGCTAGGACAAAGTGTGGGTTTTTGAGCAGGAGGTTGAGCAGCTCGATGAGGCGGCGGGCGACGGCGACGAGGGCGAGCTTGGCGGGTTTGCCGCGGGCGCGCAGGCGCTGGGAGAAGGGCCTAAGCACGGGGTTGTGCTGGCTGGCGGCGACGGCGGCCATGTAGAGCACGCGCCGCACTTGCGCGTTGCCCTGCTGGATGTGGCGTGGGCCGTGGCGCTGGCCGCTGTCCCGCGCGTGGGACGCGAGGCCCGCGCTGGCGCCGGCCTGGCCCGGCGCCATGCGGCCGAGCTCGGGCAGCTCGGCCCAGACGGTCCACGCCGTCACGGGGCCGACGCCCTGCACCTGCTGCAGCCGCTCGATCTCGCCGCGGCCGGCGGCGGCCTGGACCAGCTCGCGGATCGCGCGCTCCACCGCGGCAAGCTGCGCGGCGCGCAGCGCCTGGCGCGCCTCGGCCTGCGCGCACAGCAGGGGCTGCGCCCGCGCGTGCTCTTGCCAGCTGGTCTCCCGTTTCTGGAGCTCGAGCAGCTGGGCGCGCGCGCGCGTCAGCTCCTTCAGCTGCCGGCGCGCGGGTTCCGGGGCGGCGCAGGCCGCGGGCGTGTGCTTGCGGCCGTAGTCGCTGAGCAGGCGCGCGTCGATGCGATCGGTCTTCGCGAGCTGGCCGGCGCTGCGGGCGTGGTGGCGCACGCGCTGCGGTGGCACGACGCTGATGGGCACGCCGGCCGCCTGCGCGGCCGCGACCAGCGCGGCTTCGTAGCCGCCGGTCGCCTCGCACACGAGGTGCGCGCCGTGCGGCAGGTCCTTCAGCAGCGGCTCGATGGCCGCGGCGGTGTTGGCGCTGCGGTCGCTCGGGGCGGGCAGGTCGAGGTCGAGCCAGGACTTGGCGACGTCGATGCCGATGTATTGGGTAACGGTGGTGTTCATGGCAGTGGCTCCGGCTGGTCAGGCGCGCTCGAGGGCGCACACAACGGTTCGAGTTGCTGCCAGTGCGCCCACGGCCGGTCCTGCTACACGCGGGTTCTCTCGACCCCGCGGCGGGCTCGACCTGACCGGAGGCGGGGAGCAGCGGGCGGCCGCCCGCTGCTCCCTTTCACTGGCCAAGGCCACTTCACTAGGAGGTTCCGTGGCCTTGGCCAGTGAACCTACCAGCGGCGGGCGTCCGACCTGCCGGGATCCGAACCACGCGGCGAGGGCGCCGCGTCTCCAGCAAACAAGCGAACGCCCGCGGGCCGGGCCGCCCGCCGCTACAAAAGGATCGCGCGCAAGCGTGCTCCTACCGCCGCGACCAGAGACGCAGCGACGACAGCAAGAAGTTTTCCAGCGCGGCAGACTCGTTCAGGTTCAAGCGCAGCAGGCCCACGTCGTGCTCGAGCTGGCCGATCGCGGCCACGAGCGCCCGGCGGGTGGGCTCGTCGCCCGCGGTGAGGCGCGGCAGCGCGAAGGCGCGCGTGGCGTGCTCGATCTCGACGAAGAGGCGCGCGCGCAGGCCGTTGGCGAGGCCGGTCTCGATCGCGACCTGCTCATCGTCGTCGAGGTCGGGCGGGAGCTTTTCCTTCTGCAGTTTCCACGCCTCCGCCGTCGCGAAGTCGAGCACCGCGCCGAAACGCGCGACGAGCCCGTAGACGGAAAAAATGTGATCCGCGACCGCCGCCTTGTCGGCCGCGACGCCGTCGGCGAGCCGGCCGAGCCACGCGCGGTAGTCGTCCAGCCACGCGGGCCAGCCCTCGGCGGCGATGGGCGTGCCCGACGCGGGGAAACGAAAGATGAGCACGCGGCTGCGGATCGTCGGCAGGAGCGCGTAGGGGCGCGTCGTGAGCAGGAGCAGCGTGGTGTTGGCCGGCGGCTCCTCGAGCGTCTTCAGGAAGACGTTGGCCGCGGTCACGTGCATCCGGTCGACCTCGTGCAGGATCGCGACCTTGCGCGGCGCGACGGCGGGCGAGACCTGGACCTTGGCGATGAGATCGCGCGTGGCGTCGGCGGAAATCTGGCGCAGCTTGCCCGCGGGCCGCAGCGCGAAGCAGTCGGGATGCTGCTCGGGCGGAAAAGTGGCGGGCGCGCGCTGGCCGGCCTCGCCGTTCAGCAGGCGATCGGCGATGGCGTGCGCGATCGCGGCGAGCGTCTCGGGGTCGTCGCCGTGCAGGAGCAGGCTGTGCGAGAGCCGGCGGCGCGCGATGGCCTGCTCGATGACGGAGATGGCGGGCGTGCCGGCGAGGGCGGGAGGCCAGGGAGTCAAAGCAGACATACAGATGCCAGAAGTCAGATGCCGGATGTCAGAAACCAGAAATCAGTTTCGAGCTGCGAGTGCTCTGGCTTCTGGCATCTGGCTTCACTTCAGCCGCGCCTGAATCTCCGCCCAGATCTTCTTTTCGATCACATCCTCGGTCTTGGTCCCGTCGACGACGATGAAGCGCTCGGGCATGCCCCGCGCGAGGACGAGGTAGCCCTCGCGGACCTTTTTGTAGAAATCGACATTCTCGCGCTCCATGCGGTCGGGCAGGCCGGAGGCGCGGGTCTTGAGGCGCTGGAGGCTCACTTCCTCGGGCACGTCGATCACGATGGTCAGGTCGGGCATCACGTGGCCCACGGCGAAGCGGTTGATTTGGGCGACCGGGTCGGCGGCGAGGTTGCGGCCGATGCCCTGGTAGACCGTCGAGGAATCGAGGAAACGATCGCTGAGCACGATGGCGCCGCGCAGCAGGGCGGGGGCGATGACCTCGCGCACGAGCTGCGCGCGCGCGGCGGTGAAGAGCAGCAGCTCCGTCTCGGCGCACATCTCGTCGCCCTTGGAATTGTGGACGATGATGTTGCGGATCTGCTCGCCGATCTCCGTGCCGCCGGGCTCGCGCGTCGTGACCACGTCGCGGTGGGTCTTTTGGAAATGCACGGCGAGCCGGGCAATTTGCGTGGACTTGCCCGAGCCTTCGGAACCTTCAAACGAGATCAGCCGCCCGGCGGGTTTCGGTTTCGGAGTCGACATGGGGAGAGCCTCGGGAATTCAGCGCCAGTTGGCGAGGAACGTTTCGAGCGTGGCGAGGCTCGGGCTCTCGCCGGTGCGCACGTAGTGGCCGCTCGTGCTCACGCCGAGCGCGAGGCAGGCCTCGGGATCAAGGCCGAGGAGCTGGCCGCTGGTGAAGCCGGCGTTGAAGTGGTCGCCGGCGCCCGTCGTGATCTTGGGTTGCGCCGTGTAGGGGCCGGGCACGCAGGCCGAGCCGTCGGCGGTGGCGCACGCGGCGCACTCGACCGGGTGGATGACGACCGTGGTCACGCCGAGCTTGGCGCGAATGGCCGTGGCGGCGGCGCGGAGGCTCGCCTCCTCGGCGGTCACGCCGCCGCAGCCCAGCGCGGCGGCCACCTGCTGGGCTTCCTTGAGGTTGAGCCCGAGCGTCACGCGGCCAAACGGCATGAAGTCCGCGATGGCCGCGAGCGCGCCGCGCAGGTCCTCCACCGAGCGCTTTTCCGGGTCCGCGAGATCGAAGAAGAAGATCCGGCCCGGCGAGGGCGGCAGCTTTGGCAGGACATGCCCGGTGAGCGCGCGAAAGATCGCGGTCATGTTGGGGATCATGGTCCAGTTCACGAGGGCGACCATGCTCGCGGAGGCGACCTCGGCGTGAAAGGCGGCCTCGCCCATCACGGCGCAGATCCGATCGTAGGTGATCTCGTCGAGGCAGCGCATCTGGCCGAGCATGAGCTTGCCGTCGCCGCACTCGATGGCGGTGGTCTGCGCCGCCGCGCAAATCGAGACGGTCCGGGCGCGCGCGGCCATCTCGGCGAAGACCGGATGCACCGCCGGCACGCCGAGGGCGCCGATGTAGGTCACGCGGGCGCCAGCGGAAAGGAGGGCGTTGGCCATGATGGGGCCGTTGCCGCCGAGCTTGTCGAGGCGCGGGTAGAGCTCGATGTTGGTGCTCTTGCCCGCGGCGGCGGTGATGCGGTGCCCCAGCTCCGCGAGCGTCGCGATGGGCGTGAAATCCTCGCCGGCGCCGCGGCGCAGGCCGACCGGCGTGACGATCGTGTCGACGAAGCCGTCGAAGCCGACGACGACGCTGGCGGCGCCAAAGGAGGCGCGGCGGGACTTGAGCTGGGCGAGGGCGCGTTGGCGGAACATGGGTGGAGGGGATGCTGAGGAAAAAAGCGCCGCGGTGCGTCGCAAACAGATTCGCACGGCCGCGGTGAACAACCCGGCCGGATTTGCCGTTGAACGCGCGGATCAAACCCGGCAAGCCTTGCCCCGACTCTCACATGGCTGCGCCGAATCTATTCCCTTCCGTCCTCGCGACCAACATCATCGAGATCTTCGATCGCTGCGGGACCATCGACAAGGTGATCGTCCTTGGCCTGGCGATCACGAGCCTGGTCGCGTGGACCGTGATGTTCGGCAAGCACGCGGAGCTGAAGCGGCTCCGGGCGCTGAACCGTTCGTTTGACTCGCATCTCCGCGACCAGCGCACGTTGCTCGACCTGCCGGAGTCGTTTCGCGAGAAGCGCGTCATCCCCTATGCGGACCTGTTCGCCGATGCGGTGGAGGGCTATTGGCGCGCCGCCGCGATCGGGCGCGAGCGCGGCCACGAGACCGCGCGGGCGAAGCTCGAGCACGCGGAGAACGCGCTCCAGCGCGCCATCGCGCGCCAGACGCTGCGCTACGAGTCGAGCATGATCTTCCTCGCGTCGATTGTCTCGGGCGCGCCGTTCATCGGCCTGCTCGGCACGGTGTGGGGCGTCATGGAGGCGTTCAGCTCCGTGGCGACGCAGCAGACCGCCGGCATCCAGGCGCTGGCGCCGGGCGTGTCGGGCGCGATGCTCGCGACCATCGCGGGCCTGGTGGTCGCGATTCCCTCGGTGTTTGGCTACAATCTCCTGCTCGGCCACACGCGCCAGATGGTCACCGAGCTGGAAAACTTCGCCAGCTCGCTCGCCGACCGCATCGAGCTGGAGTCGGACTGAGCGCCCGCGCCATGGCCCGCAATTTCCGCCGCCACCGCGCCGCGCACCCCATCGCGGACCTCAACGTGACCAACCTGATCGACCTCGGGTTCATGCTGCTGATCATCTTCATGATCGCGACGCCGCTGATCCAGCAGGAGCAGACGCTGCAGGTGAACCTGCCGACGGTGTCCGCCGTGCCGCAATCCCCGCCGACCAAGGACAGGTTTGTGCTCGTCGGCGTGAACGCCCGCGGGTTCTTCGTCGATTCCATGGCCACGCCGCTCACGCTTGCCCAGGTGCGCGAGCGCCTGCGGGCCTTTGCGGCCGAGCCGAAGCCGCCCGTCATCCGCATCAAGGGTGACGCCGCGGTGCCCTACCAAAAGGTCGCGGAGCTCTTCACCGAGGTGCAGAAGGCCGGGCTCACGCGCTTCAATTTCGACACGCAGGCCGCGCCCGGCGAACGCTGACCGTGAATTCACCCTCCGCCTTCCTCCAATCACTCACGCTCCACGGGGCGCTGGTCGGGCTGGCGTTCATCCTGGGCTACGTCGCGCAGACGAGCGAGCCGCCGCAGCGGGTGCTCGAACTGGTCGCCGGCGAGGGGGACAACTACATGGCCACGGAGGCGCCTGCCTTCGGGAGCGAGGCCGGTGTGAAGATCACGGCGCCGATGCCACCCAAGCCGGTGGAGCCGACGCCGCCCGCGCCGGTTCCCCCGACGCCGCCACCGCCGGCGCCGACGCCAACGCCGGCCACGCCCACCGAGCAGCCGATTCCGAATTTCAAGAAGCAGATTCAGCGCAAAATCGTCGTCGCCGCTTCGCAGGCGAAGCGCGAGATCGCCAAGGAACGCGCGGCGGAGAAAAAGCGCCAGGATGAGGAAAAGAAGCGGCTCACGAAGGAAGAATTCGATCGGCAAAACAAGGCCAAGGCTTCCCAGCCGACGAAAGTCGTCGCGAATACCAAGGCGCCGAAGGTCGACGCCGAGGGCATCGCCAAGGGCGTCGTCGGCGGCTCAACGAGGAACAAGACCGGCGGCGCCGGCGGCAAGGCGCTCACGGCGCAGGAAGGCGACGAGGCCGAGCGCTACCTCGCGGCGCTGAACCAGCGGCTGAAGGATGCGCTCGACGCCGTCCCGGGGTTGGACGACGGCCTGCGGGCGGAGGCGGAATTCATCATCGCGGACGACGGCCGGCTGGCGCGCGCGCGCATCATCCGATCCTCGCACAACGCCGCCTTCGACAAGGCGGTGCTCGACACGATTGGGTCGGTCCGCATGGGGCCGCGGCCGCGCGGGGTCTCGCAGGAACAGGCGGTGCCGTTCACCACCCGCGGGCGCGAAAGGGGCTGACGCCCCCGCCACCGGCGCGGCGGGGCGCGCCGCTCAACCCGTCGCCCATGCGCTGGCGTTTTGCTTTTCGGGCTTGAGCACGCCGATGCCGCGGAGATTCCGGTAGCGCTCGGCAAAATCGAGGCCGTAGCCGACGACGAACTTGTTGGGGATGTCGAAGCCCACGAAGTCGGCCTCGAGCTCGACCTCGCGCCGCGCCTTCTTGTCGAGCAGCACGCACGTGCGCAGGCTCGCGGGCTTCAGGTCGAGCACGAGCTCCTTGACGAGCTTCAGGGTCTTCCCGGTGTCGAGGATGTCGTCGATGAGCAGCACGTGGCGCCGGGCGATGTCGAGCGTGAGGCTGTGGATGATCTGCGGGGTGCCGAGGGACTTGGTCTTGGTGCCGTAGCTGGAGACGCGGATGCAGTCGAGGCGCACGGGGTTGTCGATCTCGCGCATGAGGTCCGCGGTGAACATCACGGCGCCGTTGATGAGCGCGATGATGGTGAACTCGCCGTCGCCGTAGGCGGCCTTGATCTCGCGGGCGAGGGACTTCACGCGCCGCATGATTTGCGCCTCGGAGAGCAGGACTTCGGAGAGGTCGGGGTGGAGCGGGGCGGGCTTTTTCTCGGCGGGCATGGCGGAAACTCCGAGCCAGACAAGCCGTCCGCGCGGATGCAATCCGTTCCTCGCCGGGGCGCGGCGCGCTTCGTCGCTTGCGCTTCGCGGCGGCGCCGTGTGGAAAGAAACGGCGCGCGCATGATCTCCATCCGCATCCAGCACCTCACGAAACGCTTTGGCGCGACCACGGCGTTGCAGGGCCTCGACCTGGAGATCGCCCCGGGCGAGCTGTTCTTCCTCCTCGGGCCGAGCGGCTGCGGCAAGACCACGCTGCTGCGCAGCATCGCGGGCTTCTACCTCCCGGACGAGGGCAGGATTTTTTTCGGCGACGAGGACGTGACCACGCTCGCCCCGCACAAGCGCAACACCGGGATGATGTTTCAGAGCTACGCGCTCTGGCCGCACATGACCGTGGCGCAAAACGTCGCCTTCGGCCTCGAGGAGCGGAAGGTCGCGCGGGACGAGATCACGCGCCGCGTGGCCGAGGCGCTGGAGTCGGTGCGCATGGGCGCCTACGCGGACCGCCGGCCCAACCAGCTCTCCGGCGGGCAGCAGCAGCGCGTGGCGCTCGCCCGCGCGCTCGTGATCCGGCCCCGCTGCCTCCTGCTGGACGAGCCGCTCTCGAACCTCGACGCCAAGCTCCGCCTCGAGATGCGCGCGGAGATCCGGCGCGTCTGCAAGGAGTTCAACCTGACGACGGTCTACGTGACGCACGACCAGAAGGAGGCGCTCTCCGTCTCGGATCGGATGGCGATCCTCGACCACGGGCGGATCCTGCAGGTGGGCTCCCCGCGGGAGGTGTATCGCCGGCCGGTGTGCAAGCTCGTGGCGGACTTCATCGGCGAGACGGATTTCGTCCCCGGGAAAATCCTGGGCGCGGCGCAGGGCCGCGCCACGGTCGAGACGGCGATCGGGCGCTTTGAGGGCGTGCTGGGCAACCCGGCGGCCGCGCCGGCCGCGGGCGCCGCGGTCACGCTTTCCGTCCGCCCCGAATGCTGGACGCTGCACCGGGAGGCGCCGGCGGGGAACTTTGTCCGCGGGAAAATCGGCGCCTCGGTCTACCTCGGCGAGTTTGCGCAGCACGACCTGCGCGCCGGCGAGCAGGACCTTAAGATCATCGAGCTCAACCCGCGTTTCCTCGATCAGGCGCAGCGCGGCGAGGTGTTCGCGCGCGCGGAGCCCGAGGATGTCGTGATCCTCGCGGAGTGAAACGCGCGCTCCTCCTCCTCGCGCTCGTCGCCATCGTGGCCGTGCCGTTCGCGCTGCGGCCGGATCGGCCGACGACACGCGGGGCCGACGACACCGTGGTCGTCATCACGCCGCACAACGAGGCCATCCGCTTCGAGTATGCGCGCGGCTTCGCGGCGTGGTATCGCGCGAGGACGGGCCGCACCGTCGCGATCGACTGGCGCATGGTCGGCGGGACGAGCGACATCGCGCGCTTCCTGGAGGGCGAATACGTGTCCGCCTTCGAGCTGCACTGGACGCGCAGGCTCGGGCGCGAGTGGAGCGCGGAGATCCAGGCGGGCTTTCAAAATGGCCGGTTGCCCGCCGATGCGCCGCCGGCGGTGCGCGAGGCGCGCGCCGCGTTCCTCGCCTCGGGCGTGAGCTGCGGCATCGACGTCTTCTTTGGCGGCGGCACCTACGATCTCGAGCGGCAGGCGCAGGCGGGGCGGCTGGTGGACTCGGGCGTGATGCGGCGCCACCCGGAGTGGTTCACCGACGCGGTGATCCCGCGGCGCTTCGGCGGGGAGGACTACTGGCATCCCGAGGGCCTGTGGATCGGCACGGTGCTGAGCTCCTACGGGATCATCTTCAACCGCGACGCGCTGGCGCGGCTCGGCTTCACGCGCGAGCCGGAGCGCTGGGAAGACCTGGCCGACCCGCGGTTTGCCGGCGAGGTCGGCCTGGCGGACCCGACGAAGAGCGGCTCGGTCGCGAAGGCGTTCGAGAACATCGTGCAGCAGCAGATGCAGCGGCGGCTCAACGCCGGCCTCCCCGAGGCGGAGGCGGTGCGCGCGGGCTGGCTCGACGGCCTGCGCCTCATCCAGCGCATCGGCGCCAACGCGCGCTACTTCACGGACACGTCGCAGAAGCCGCCCATCGACGTGGCGGCGGGCAACTGCGCGGCCGGCCTGTGCATCGATTTCTACGGGCGGCAGCAGCAGGAAGCGGTGCGCCGGCGCAACGTGCTCGAGCGGGTCGGCTACCACACGCCCGCGGGCGGCTCGGTGGCGTCGGTCGATCCCATCGCGCTGCTGCGCGGGGCGAAAAACCGCCCGGTGGCGGAGGCCTTCATCGAGTTCACGCTTTCGCCCGAGGGGCAGAAGCTTTGGAACCTCCGCCCCGGCACGCCCGGCGGCCCGGAGCGCTTTGCGCTCCGGCGCATGCCGGTGCGCCGCGATTTCTACGCCGACGCGGCGCTGCTGCCCTTGCGCAGCGATCCGGAGGACTCGCCGTTTGAGCAGCGCGATCCGCTGGTTTATCGCGAGGCGTGGACGGGGCGGCTGTTCCGCGAGCTGGCGTTTGTGATCCGCGTGATGTGCCAGGACACGCACGACGAGCTGGGCCGCGCGTGGCGCGCGATCCAGGCGGCGCCCGCGGCGGCGCGGGCGCCGGCGCTCGCGGAGCTGCAGGCCCTGGACTTTGTCGGCTACGCGCAGGCCAATGGCGCGATCAAGCGCGCGCTGACGTCGAAGCAGAAGGTCGACGAGGTGCGCCTTGCGAGCGAGCTGGCGGCGGAGTTTCGCGCGCGGTATGCGCGCGCGGAGGCGCTGGCCCGGGCGGCCAGGTGATCAGGGCTGGGGGGCGAGCCGGCGATACACGTCGGGATCGCGCTTTTCCATGTGGCGCCCGGGCTGCTCGACGACCTTGAAGCCGAATTGCGCGTAGAGGCCGTGCGCGTCCTGCGTCACCAAGTGGAAGCGACGGATGCCTTGCAGGCGCGGGTGCGCTTCCAGCGCGCGCATCGCGGCCTTGGCGAGGCCGTGGCCGCGGTGGGCCTCCAGCACGTAGACATCGCAGAGGTAGGCGAACGTCGCCGAATCGGTGACGACGCGGATGAGCCCGACCTGCGCGCCGTCGGCGGCGTAGAGGCCGAGGCAGAGCGAGTGCTGGAGCGATCGCTCGACGATGGAGCGCGGGATGCCCGCCGCCCAGTAGCTCTGCGTGAGGTAGGCGTGGATCGCGTCGGCGTCGAGGCGCGCGGGATCGTCGGTGATGAGGTAGCCGGCGTGGACGTGGCGGACGAAGGACCGTTCGGCCATGGGGTCAGAGCTTCGCGATGGTAGCGGCGTAGGCGGCCTTGTCGGTGGCGCGGAAGAATGAGGTGCCCGCGACAAAGGTGTCGGCGCCCGCGGCGCGGCACTCGGCGGCGGTGGCGAGGTCGATGCCGCCATCGACCTCGAGGCGGAACTTCAGCGCGCGCTCGCGGCGCCACGCGTCGATTTGGCGGAGCTTGGGCAGCATGTCGGCGCGAAACGGCTGGCCGCCGAAGCCGGGCTGGACGGTCATCACCAAGACGAGATCGACGAGCGCGAGCATGGGCGCGATGGCGGCGGGGGGCGTGCCGGGGTTGAGCACGATGCCGCACTGGCAGCCGAGCGCGCGGATGCGCGCGAGGGCGGCGGCATGATCGTAGGCGGGCTCGATGTGGATGCTGATCAAGTTGGCGCCGGCCTTGGCGAAGGCCTCGAGGTAGCGATGCGGCTCGCTGAGCATCAGGTGCGTGTCGAAAAACAGCTTCGAGCCGGCGCGGCGCAGCGCGGCGAGCGTCTCGGGGCCGAAGGTGAGGTTGGGCACGAAATGCCCGTCCATCAGATCGAGGTGCAGCCACTTGATCCCGAGGTCCTCGACGGTGCGCGCGCTCGCCGCGAGATTGGCGTGATCGCCGGCGAGGAGCGAGGGGGCGAGGATGGGCGCGTGAGGCAAGGGCATGCGGATAGGCGCAAGGGAACCCACGGCACGCCGTGGCGCAACGTCCAACTCAGGCCGGCGACTGAAAGACGCGGGTGCGGCGAGTGCCGCTCTTGCCGTGCAGGGGCGCGCGCTCCGCGGGCGCCTTGTAGGCGTGGCGGCGGTAGCCCGTGCGCGCAGGATCGGCGGCGCAGCGAAGCTGGAAATCCTGCATGCGCTGGAAGAGCGCGGGCAGCTGCTCCGGCAGCGGGTAGGTGTCGAGGCCGGCGCGTGCGAGGGCGCCGAGTAGTTCGTGCGTCGCCTCGAGCGTCGAGAGGCAGCCGGGGTGCGGCTGCTGCTTGATCACGTAGCGGCTCGGCGCGCTGGGCGTGAACATCACGCGCGGCAGGCGCTGCAGGCTCGGGCTGAGGCGGAGCATCTTGCGGCCGAGCGCCCACGTGGCGTCGAGGATGAAGACGACGAGGCGGCGCGAGAGGAGTTGTTCGGCGAGTAAGGCGATGGAGGAAGGGGAAGTGGGCAGGGCGGGACCGCTGGGCTCGCCGGGAATTGAGTCTGGCGTGCGATCCCGCTGCGGCGCGCCCAGTGGTCGCGCCCTACCTTCGGAAAGATTGATCGCATCGCGACCAGGGTAGAGGAGCACCGGGAAATTCTGCGGATCGCGGATGAGCGCCTGCACCTCGTCGTGCGCGTCGAAAGCGATGCCCATGCGCACCTCGCTGTGCGTGAGGCAGAGGTGCGTGAGGCGGCCGGTGGCGGCTTTCTCCTGCTTGAATTCCTTGGGGTGCATCAGGAACACGAAACGAGTCCGTGTCTCCATCGGCGTGATCGAGCCGCACCAGCAGAGCGCCTGCGGCCAGAAACAGCGGTAGCAGGTGACGCGCATAGTCAGGCGGCATGGAGTAGGGCGGGTCTGTGACCCGCCCTCGCGGGCGTTGAGGCGTTCGAGGGCGGGTCGCAGACCCGCCCTACTGCATGCCCGGCCGCGCTCGTCTCGGGAAAGCAGATCACGCTCAGTTCTTCTTCCCCTTCTTCTCCGCCGCCGGCCACGGCTCGCCCACGCGCAGCGTTTTTCCCAGCGCGTGGTCCGCCGGCACGAGGCCGCGGCGGTAGCCTTTGAAGGCATAGGGCGTGGGCTCGTAGGGATCGACGAAGCGCACGTCGGTGTTTTCCGGTATCGGCAGCTCGAAGCCCCAGAGCACGGCGTTGACGACCATGCGGCGCAGGCCCTCGTTCAACAGGTCCGTCGCCGCGCCCATCGTCGTGCAGAAGACGCGGTTCACCGTCCCGTTTTCGTTTTTGTTCAGCCGCCACCACGCGATGGGCATCATCGGCTCATTGATGCCTTGCTCGATTTTGTCGGCGAAGCGCACCTTGCGCTGGGTGGTGTCAGGCGGATCGGTGGGCTTCATGCCGGTGAGGACTTGGCCGCGCGCGAGGATGTGCGCGTCGGCGACCGGGTGCGTCTCATACACGCCGGAGTCGCCGAAGATGTCCGCGACGCCGCGCAGGATCGGGTCGGCCTCGGCGCCGGGCTCGATGACGCCGCGCGTGGCGCCGCGGCGATTGGCGCCCCAGTGGCTCACCCAGTTTTCGCCGAGCACGGTGCGGCCAAAGTCGTTGAACGCCGCGTAGGCCGTCGGGTGGCCGGCGGGAAAACGAAACGCGTGCGTGCTCGTCCGCTGTGCCACGATGGGCACGCCGCGCGCGACGGCGGCGGCGAAGCGCGCCATGTCCGCATCGGGCCAGCGGCGGAAGCGCAGCGCCATCACGATGCCGTCGGCAGTATCGAGCGCCTCGCTGCCGCCGACGCGCTCGCTGGCGTCGGGATTGATCGTGCCGTCGGGATTGAGCGCGAAGAGAACGGTGCAGCGGAAGCCATGGCGCTGGCTGAGAATCTTGGCGAGCATCGGCAGGCCCTCCTCGCCGCGGTATTCCTCGTCGCCGGTCAGGAAAACGATGTGCCGGCCTTCGCCGGGGCCGGGCTTGGCTTGGTAGGTGATCGAAGGGGCGGGCGCGGCGAGGAGCGGAGCAATGGACGACGCGGCGAAAATGGCGACGAACGCGAAGGCGAGGGCAAGCACGCGGAAGGAAAGCGAGCGACAGCGGGGCGACATGCCGTCTTGCTGCGCATTCGAAGGCGAGGCGTCAACGTTGGCTAGCCCTCGGCTGTAGACTTCGACGCAGCTAATTTGAGAAGTGGGCTTCTGAAAGTCTCCGCGTAGTCCGCGTCGGCTACAAATGTCAGTATCGTCCGAAGCCGAGGCTCCTCGAGCGAAACACCAGTCTCGAACAACCACTCCGCACATTCTCGAAGTTCTTGTGGAAGCACGAAACTTCCGGAAGAAAAATCACGGTTCTCGCGGTTCCGAGCGTCAAAATACCAGCGCCTGAATTCGGCGAAATCCTCCGAAGGAAATTCCGCTGGGTTCAGTCGAATGCGACAAACCAATCTAGTCTCTGCATTCTTCAGCGCCCGCCACTCCTGATCTCGCTCAATAAAATACGAGTGACGAAGTCGGGCCTGTAGCGCTAGCGCGTCACCGTATCGCTCTTGGTCGAAAGCCAAGTAGGCTAGATACTGGATGGCATACTGGTGATCTGGCTCGATCAGGACGGCCTTCTCCAAAGCCATGCGGCATCTCCATGATCGCACGGATGCCGACGATGGAAAGTCATACCATGCCAACCCTAGCATGTGATGGGCCTCAGCACTGTGCGGAAATCTCGCGACAAGACTCTCAGCAAGGGCAATCGCTCGTTCGATCTCAGCAGGGACTTGACGATGTCCGATCGCGTCGAGCAGCAATTTTTCGAACTCGGCGAGTTCGTGCGGAAACTCGGAGACTGCACTCATCGTGGTGGGCGATTTCTCAGGTTTTCGTAGGGCTCGACCTTGGTTGAGCCTCGGTTCGATTTCGCGCGTTGACGGCCTGAGCAAGCTCAGGCCCTACGGCACCACAACCTCCCGCACAACCCGCTCCTCACCCGGCCGCGCCGCCAGCGCCTTCAGTTCCACCGCATCCGGCAGATTGCGGCCCGCATTCACGGTGTAGGTGCCGGCGCGATAGACGCGGGGGCGGAAGCGGTCGCCTTGCACGCGGATCGTGTAGAGGATTTCGCCAGTAGCGTCCTCGACCACTTGCACGACGGGATCAGTCGCGCCCTTGAAATTCAGCTCAGGCAAGTAGCCGGCAATGGCGCGGCCGTCGTTGGCGTCCATCGCGACGGTGATCGGCCAGCCGGGGAATTGCGCGTGCTTGCTGTCGGCGGCGGGAAAGCGGGGCCAGCACTCGAAGGTGATCTGGCGCGTGCGTTTGTTGAAGCGCGCGAGGCCGTAGCCGTCGGCGCGCTGGCGCTCGTCGTCGAGGTCGGTGGGGTTGGCGTAGGCGAGCATCGTGATTTTGTTGCCGAGGCCGTCGAGGTAGTCGCCGGTCCAGGGCAACGGGCTGCCGGGCACGGCACGCGGACCGGCCTTTTCGTCGAGCGGCTGCCACCAGCGGCCGTAGATGGTGTTGACGATCGCGGGGCTCGTGAACGCGAACGGCCCGTCGCGAAACGCGCCGATGCCGTGCTGCACGACGACGGCGAGGTGCTGGTCCCCGCAGAGGTGCACGGACCAGGTGCGGCGGATCTCCTCGAGCGCGCGGTTACGGCCGGTCTGCGGCCAGCCGTTGCAGTCGAGGTCGGCGAGCAGGCGGTCGCGGTTGCGCCCGTGCAGGTGCACGGCGCCGGCGAAGGCGGTCTGCGAGAGCACGGCCTTCATCTCGGCGCCCGTCCAGTCCTGTCCCCAGGTGCGGAGGAAGCGGAGCTGGCGCTCGCCGAGCAGCTCGAGGCCGGGGCGGTCGACGCTCTCGGGGTTGAAGCCGGGCTCGTTGAAATGATCCGGGCGCGGGCCGGCCTGCGGGATCTTGCCCTGCGGGCCGGTCTTGAACTTGCGGTCCTCGAGAATCGCGAAGTCGAGGCCGCCGACGCGCAGGCGCGTGAAGTAGACGCCGATGCCGCGCTCGACCGGCGCGGGATCGACGGGGTCGGGGAGGTGCCAGGTCTGCTGGCGCTCGAGCATGTTGATGTAGGCGGGCGGGTAGATGTAGCCGCCGTCGGCGCCGTCCGCGCGGAGGGATTTTTTCCCGTTCTCGCCCCAGAGATTGCCGTGGCCCACGTCGTGGTCGTCGGGGATCGTGACGGTCGGCCGGTCGCGGATCACGTCGCGGAACTGGAGGCCAAACTCGATCCAGCCGGCGGTGTGCTCGGTATGGCGGTAGGTCTGATCACCGCCGAAGAAGAGCAGGTCGGGATTCTGCGCGCGGAGATGATCGACGATCTCGGCGCGCGGGCCGGTGGTGCGGGCGGAGTTGCACGAGAGGTTGGCGACGACGATCTCGGGTTTGTCGCGCGGGTCGCGGCGGACGAGGCCCTCGAACATCGCGCGCTCGCCGTGGCGCACGCGATAGCGCACATCGGCCGAGGCGTCCCACGGCTCGACTCGGAAATGCGCGCTCCAGCCCGGATAGAGCACCGGCGCACGCAGCGCCTCGCGCCACGCGCCGTCGCGGAAAAACTCGAGGCGCGCCTCGCGCGGCTCGCCGGGCTTGAGCGGGAAAAGCTGCGCGGAAAGCTTCAGCACGCCGTGATCATGCGTGTAGAGCGCGAAGGCCACGACCTGATCGCGGGGCACGTCCATCGCCGGCGGCGGCGGCTGGCCCTGCTGTTTCTTTTTGGGCTCGCCCTTGGCGTTGGCGGCGGTGGCGGCGGGCTTGGCCCACCATTCGCCGGTGGCGCGGCCGTCGAGCGACGGATATTCGGGGCCGAAGGGCTGGGGATTGTCAGCGGCGGTGAGGCGCGCGGCGGCCAGCAGGAGCAGGGCAGGGGTGAGGCGGAGGCTCATGGGTGAACGGGACGGTTTGGGAAACTTGCGCCGCGGGCAAGCCGCGGGATGATTGAGGCAGGGCGGGTCAGTGACCCGCCCTTTCGCGCCAACGGCGGGCAAAGGCCCGCGCTACTTCGAGCCGCCGCGATGGACAACGCCCTGAATCTCGCTTTGCTCGCGGCAACCCTCCTCCCCATGCGTGCGACCCCGAGCGTTGTCTGGCTGGCGTGTGTGCTTTCATTCGGCGTCATCACGGCGCGCGCGGCGGACGACGACCGTCCGCCCGAGGCGCGCTACGACACGAGCGGCAAGGCCACGCGCGACGGCATCGGGAAGCGCTACTTCGGCCGGGAGATTGCGCACTTCATGGGGCATCAGGGCGCGGGCTGGCTCGAGCGGCCCGAGCGCGAGGAGGAGGAGCGCACGGACTTGTTGCTCAAGGAACTCGCCCTGCGACCCGGCGAACGCGTGGCGGACATTGGCGCGGGCAGCGGGTATTTTTCATGGCGCATGGCGAAAATCGTGGGCGAGACCGGCCGCGTCTACGCGACCGACATCCAGCAGGAGATGCTCGACATCTTGATGCGCCAAATGCGCAAGAACGGCGTCGAGAAAACCGTGCAGCCCGTCCTCGGCACCGTGCAGGACTGCGGCGTGCCCGCCGGCACGGTGGACACCGTCATCCTCGTGGACGTCTACCACGAGCTGGATTTCCCCTACGAGATGGCCCGCTCGATGATTGCGGCGCTGAAGCCGGGCGGCCGGCTGGTGCTCGTCGAGTATCGCGGCGAGGATCCCGCCGTGCCCATCAAGGCGCTGCACAAGATGACGGCCGCGCAGGTGAAAAAGGAGATGAGCGTGCACCCCGTGACCTTTGAGCGAAACATCCCGACGCTGCCGCGGCAGCACATTTTGATTTTTAGGAAGAACGATCCTGCACAGAAGCCAAGCAGGTGAACCACGGATGTTCACTGATGAGCGCTCATCGGAACCAAAATCCGAATCCGTGATCATCGGTGCCCGTCGGTGGTTCACCCCTACCCCATGAAAACCCCGATCCGCACGAAGCTCCCCGTCGTTTTCGTCGCACTGGCCGTCGCCACCGCCACAGCCCAGACCGCGCCGAAGCCCGCCGCTTCCCCAGCCGTCGTCTCCAACGCCGGTGAGCCCATCACGCTTTCCATTTTCGAGGTCTCCGGCGACAAGGACCTCGGCTACACCGCCTCGACCGCGCTCTCCGGCACGCGCACCAACGAGAAACTGGAGAACCTGCCCAACTCGATCACCGTGATGACGCAGGAGTTTCTGCAGGACCTCGCGCTCAACTCCTACTTCGACGCCGTGGACTTCGCGATGAACGCCGAGAACATCGCCAACGATCTCGGCACCGTCGGCGCGGTGGTGGGCAACCGCGGCGGCAACCAGGTCAACATCCGCGGCCTGGCGAGCGTGCGCCAGCTGCGCGACGGCTTCCCGTGGTATCTCTCGACCGACAGCTTCAACACCGAGCGCATCGAGTTTGGGCGCGGCCCCGGCGGCCTGGCCTACGGCGACGTCGATGCCGGCGGCTCGATCAACATCGGGAGCAAGCGCGCGACGTTTCAGCGCCGCGGGAGCATGCAGGTGCGCTACGACAACTTCGGCACCCAGCGCTACTCGGTCGACTACAACCACCCGCTTGTGCCGGGCAAACTCGGCGCGCGCTTCAACGCGATCAAGTCGGAGGTCGAGATGTTCAAGCAGCGCATGGGCCGCGACCTCGAGGCTTATGCGGGCGCGGTGCGGTGGGAGCCGTTCAAGCACCGCCGCACGCAGATCGACATCTTTGGCGAGACGGGCAACACCACCTACCACCTCGGGCACCTCGGGCCGACCGACAGCCGCATCGCCTACGTCTACGGCACGGGCACCGCGGCGCTCGATGCGAACCCGAATCTCGCGGGCACGCAGGTCAACGGCGTCGGCATGCAGCAGCTCCGCGCGTCCAACGCCGTCATCCACGCCATCGTCGATGTCGGCGGCGTGATCAACAACTGGCAGAGCACGGCGGCGAACACGTTTCGCATCACCACCACCAACACCGCCGCCGCCGCGACCTCCGCCACCGACCCGCAAAATCCCAACCGCTACCCGCTGCGCCGCATCCCCGAGAGCATCATCCCGCTGAGCCAGGATTGGGCCGGGCCCGACAACAAGATGACCTCGAAATACTACGCCTACACGGTCGAGCTGAAGCACGCGTTCTCCGAGCGGCTCAGCGCGCTCGTCGCGCACAACGGCCAGTTTGACGAGACGATCCGCAAGCAGACCTACTCCTCGCTCGCCAGCGTGGGCGGCGTCAACGGTCGCAGCGTGCACGTCGACGTGAACCCCGTGCTCCCGAATCCCAACGGCCCCGGCACCGTGCCCAACCCGAACTACGAGCAGATGTATATCATCCACGCGCCGCTCTACAATCCGGACGGCCACGACATCATGGGCTGGCGCGGCCAGGTCGTCTACGACGCGGCGCTGCCGCTGGGCATCACGCAGCGCGTCGTGCTCGGCGCCAACTACCGCCACGAGGAGAACTACCAGGACAATTTCAGCTACTCGCTCACGAAGGAGCAGATCGCGAAGTTCGGCTTCACGGGGCAGGCCGCCTACTTCAACAACAACCTCGTCTACCCGATTCACTATCTGCGCGACGGGAACAGCGACCGCGAACTCGGCTGGAACGTGCGGCCCGGCGTCACGCAGCTCTTCCGCAACAACGCGGGCAGCGGCGTCAACCGCCGCCTTGACCAAAGCCTCACCTCCGGCTCGGCGAATATCCTCGGTTCCTATTTCCAGGGCCGCGTCCGCACGAGCCTCGGCCTGAGCCGTGATCACTGGCTGCAGAGCGCGAGCGCGCCGACAACGGCGGACACAGCGAACTTCAACCAGCAGACCTTCTTCAACGCCGACGGCACGCGCATCGCCAACGACGGCATCCGCCGGCTCAGCGTGCCGGTCTTCCCCTTCGCCGCCAACTGGAGCACCAACCAAACCTACGGGGCGGTGTGGCACGCGTTCCCCTGGCTCTCGTTTACCGCGGGATATTTCGAGTCGTCGCAGTTCAGCGACAACTACGGCACCGATCTCACCGGCGGCGCGCTGCTGCCGCTGACGGGCGAGGGCGCGGACTTCAGCGCGCGCTTCAAGCTCCTCGGCGGGAAGATCGATGCCACCGTCACGCGCTTCGAGACGAAGCAGGAAAACGTCAACACCGCCATCGACGCCGCCGTGCGCGACGAGCTCGCGCCCCTGCTCGCCAAGCCCTTCGCCAACCTCGTCGACTACCGCGACCGGACCGCGACCGGCTGGGAATTCCAGGTCGTGGGCAACGTGACGCGCAACTGGACGCTGCTCGCGAATTTTTCCAACAACTCGACGGACTACACGCGCTTCTTCCCGCTGCTCGGGCGCTTCCTCACCGAGGCCCGCGCCACCGCCAAGGCCCGCGGCCTCGATCCCGACGGCGCCACCGTGCTCACCCGCGAATACCTCGCCGATCAGGACGGCGCGGTCGCCGCGACCCGGCGCGCGACGGCGAGCCTGACGACGCGCTATGCTTTTACCGAGGGCGCGCTCAAGGGCGTCACGACCGGCGTCGCCGCCCGGTGGGCGAGGGGCCGGGAACGCGCGGGCGTGACCATCACTGGCGTGCAGGTGCTCCCCGCAATCACGACCGACGACTACACGCTCGTGAACCCGTTCGTGGCCTATCGTCGCAAGCTGGGCCGCCTCAACTGGACGCTCCAGCTCAACGTGAACAACGTCTTCAACACCAAGGTGGACGTGGGCAACAGCTACACGTGGGCGCGCTACACCGAGCCGAGGCAATACGTGACGACGGTGACGGTGGCGTTCTGACGCGGTTCGGCCGCAGGCCAGTTCGTTGCGCAACGACCTCATGTCTAGGGGTCCGGGCTCACCCAAAGCCGGGGGCAGAGAAAGTCCTTGCGTTCACCCGCGGATTTTCGATTTTCACGGCCTTTCGCCTGTGCGAATGGGCTCTTAGCTCAGTTGGTAGAGCGCCTCAATGGCATTGAGGAGGTCAGCGGTTCGAACCCGCTAGGGTCCACCATTTTCCCCGGGAAAATGGAACGAAGCCAGGTTACGCAGCGCGTCGCCGCACCTTGGTTTTCTTGGCCTTGTCCAGGACGGTCCGCACCGTGCGGGCAAACGTGGCCGGCGAGAACGGTTTCTGAAGGATGCAGGTCGAGCCCGGAGCCGCCTCGGCGTCCTCGTGCCCGCGTTCGCCCTCATAACCTGCAATCTTCAGCACGGCCATGGCCGGCTTGATTCCGGCAAGGCAGCGCGCGAGAGCATGAGATCGAGGCGGCGGGCCGGCGATGCCGCGCGCAACCGCAGCACCTCCTCGATGGGTGCGGAGCGGCTGAGCGTGATCGTGAGTTCGCGCCGCGGCGCGAGCGTTCTCCGGATTTGACCGACACGGAGAAACAGGACGACGAGCAGCGAGAGCGGCCAATCACCGGGAAGGTGACCCTGTCGTCGCGTAGTCGCCTGGCGTGCGCGACTGACGGGACTCCTGCCACGGCGCCCCGCCGCGATTGGCGCATTGACCGTCAGTCATGGCGGCGCGACCATCATGGCTTTTCCGCCGCATGTCCGACGCCGCCGCCAAATCGCCGACTATCCTCGTCATCGACGACGATGCCGAGATTCGCTACTCGCTTTCCCGCGTGCTCTCCTCGCGCGGCTACCAAGTGGCCGAGGCGCCGAGCGGCGAGCAGGGCGTGGCGCTGGTGAAGAAAGGCCCTCCGCCGGATCTGGTCTTCCTCGATGTGCGGATGAGCGGCATGAGCGGACTCGAGGCGCTCCAGCACATCCGCTCGGCCAACTCGAGGCAGCTGGTCATCCTGATGACGGCTTTCGGCACCGCGCAGACGGCGATCGAGGCGATGAAATACGGCGCCTTTGACTACGTGATGAAGCCCTTCGATCCGGCGAAGGTGCTCGCGCTCGCGCAAAACGCGCTGAAGGCCCACGCCGATCTTCGGGCGGTCGGCGACTACAAGCCGACCATCAATGCGGATGACTATCGCGAGGGCATCGTCGGCAGCTCCCCGGTGATGCAGGATGTGTTCAAGGTCATCGGCCAAGTCACCGCCAGCGACGTGACGGTGATGATCACCGGCGAGAGCGGCACGGGCAAGGAGCTCGTCGCGCGCGGCATCTGGAAGCACAGCCACCGCGCGACCAAGCCCTTCATCGCCGTGAACTGCGCGGCGATTCCCGACAACTTGATCGAGAGCGAGCTCTTCGGCCACGAGAAGGGATCATTCACGGGCGCGACGGTGCAGCGCATGGGGAAGTTCGAGCTCTGCGACGGAGGCACCATCTTCCTCGACGAGATTGGCGACATGGCGCTCGCCACGCAGACGAAGATCCTGCGCGTGCTCCAGCAGGGTGAAATTCAGCGGGTCGGCGGCACCGAGACCATCCGGGTGGACGTGCGCATCCTCGCCGCGACCAACAAGGACCTCGAGGAGATGGTGAAGGCGAAGACCTTTCGCGAGGATCTCTACTACCGGCTGAACGTCGTCCGAATCAAGATGCCGCCTCTCCGCGAGCGCGGGACCGACATCCCGCAGATTGTGGATTTTTGCCTCCAGAACTTGGTGAAGCAAAAGAAGACGCGGGTATCCAAAGTCTCGCCCGAGGCGATGGCCGTGCTGGTGCGCCATCGCTGGCCGGGCAACGTGCGCGAGCTGGAAAATGTCATCTACCGCAGCGCCGTGATCGCCCAGGGCGACGCCATCTTGGTGAAGGATCTGCCCGCGGAGATCCGCGGCGAGGGCGGCGAGGCCGCGCCGGGCGCGGGAAATTTGCCGGCGCTGACGCTCGCGGCGGCGTTGGATTTCGTCTTCGATCAACTGAAGACGGGCGACGAGGCGGTGCTCGCCCGCGTGGAGCGCGAGTTGGTGGCGCGCGCCTTGGCCGCCGATGGCGGCGATGCGGCCAAGGCGGCGAAACGCCTCGGGCTCACGAAGGCCGGGGTGCAAAAGCGCGCGAAGGAAACCTGAGGACCGGGCGATGGAGTTCTGCCTCGCCTCGGGCAACGCGCACAAGGTGGCCGAACTGCAGGCGCTCGCCGCCGGTTCCGGCCTGACCGTGCGCATCCGCTCGGCGCGCGAATTTGGCGGCATGCCGCCCGTCGAGGAGGACACGGGGACATTTGTCGGCAATGCGCGCAAGAAGGCGCGGGCCTTGCGCGAGAAACTCCCGGGTGCGATCTGGGCGCTCGCTGACGACAGTGGGGTGATCGTCGATGCCCTGGGCGGTGCGCCGGGGGTGGAATCGGCCTACTACGCCGGGCCGCAGGCGGACCCGGCGGCCAACCTCGCCAAACTCGTCGCGGAGATGCGCGATGTGCCGGCAAGCAAACGCGGGGCGCGCTTCCACTGCGTGCTCGTCGCGATCGGGCCGGCTGGCGAGGAGCGAGTCTTCGAGGGGACCTGTGAAGGCCGGCTGCTTCATGCGCCCTGCGGTGGCGCGGGCTTCGGCTATGATCCCCTTTTTGTGCCCGTGGGCCATCGGCTCAGCTACGCCGAGCTCGGCGAAGACGTGAAGAACCGGATCAGCCACCGCGCGCAAGCGTGGGCCAGGGTGGTGGCTTGGCTGCGGGAATCTTGTCGCGAGGCTTAAGGGGCGGGAGGATCCTCGGGTGGTCGTTTCTTGGGGCGGGTCCCGTAGTAGATTCCGACCCCACAAAGCAGGCCATTGCAGAGAAATGCCGCGCCATAGATCACCCATGTCCGGGCGCTGTCGTCATGCTCGTAGAACCCGGCGAGATCTGGATGGGCTGCAACAGGCGAGGCCAGCGCGGCCGCAACGAGGAGCGCACGAAGCCGCCGAAGGAGCGGGCCTTTGTTCCCACGCCGCTCGGGAATCGAACCGTCGCTTGGACAATCCCTGGCCGTGGCGGCGGCCTGGCGGAACGCTCTGTCGCGCGGCATCGTGCCGGCATGCGAGCGCCCGCCAGTGGCCGAGGCAAGACCCAAGCGGCGCGCTTGCGCGCACCGCCCCGCGCCGTTGGGATCGCGGGATGAAACGCCGCCAGCTGCGCGGCTTTGACCTCAAGCAAATCAATGGAGTCGCGAGCCTCATCGGGGTGGATGAGGTGGGGCGGGGAGCGTTCGCCGGGCCCGTCGTGGCCGCCGCCGTGGTGGTCACGCGCGAATTTCTGGAGAGCCGCTGGGCGCTGACAAAGAGCGGTCGCGTCAACGATTCCAAGCTCCTGAGCGCGGAACAGCGGGAGGAGCTGTGGGCCGAGTTCGAGGAGCTCGCGGCGACCGGCAAGATCCACGCCAATCATGGCCTGGCCACGGTCGCCGAGATTGAAGAGCTGAACATCCTCGGCGCGACCAAGCTCGCCATGCGGCGCGCATTGGGCGCGATCTACCCGCCCGAGGCGTTTGAGGCGCGGCGCGACGAGCCCGATTTGTTTTCCAGCCTGGAGGAGCGCGCGCGGTTTCAGCCCGCCGTTTCGGCGCGCATCCTAATCGACGGGCTGCCGTTGCGCGGCTTTCCCTACCCGCACACCGCATTCGTGAAGGGTGACGCGCGCTCGCTTTGCATTGCGATGGCATCGATCGTCGCGAAGGTCGCGCGTGATCGGATGATGGTGGGGTTAGAGGCGCAGTTTCCCGGCTACGGCTTCGCGCAGCACAAAGGCTATGGCACCGAGGAGCATCGGGACGCGGTGTTGCGCCTCGGCAAGTGCGCGGAGCATCGCGAAACGTTTCTGCGAAAACTGCTGGCGGTGCGCGTCGACCCGGCGCAGATGGATTTTCTCGGCAGCTGAGCGGCCCGAGCTTGGCGGCCTGCGTTTGTCACGCGCGCCGACCTGGACGGCGCAATCTCAGCGGGTCGTCGCCGCCTCAGAGAGAGCCTGGCTCGCAGCCCGCGTCTCCGGCTGAACCGTATGGAAACCTTCCGCATCCTCGTAGCCTTCCTTGGCGGTAAGGGCGGCGTATACGGTCACCACTGAGCCGAGGGCGACAAGTCCGAGGAGGGTGTAGAGCACGGCGACCATCGTTTGGGATGGTGAGGTATCGGCTCGTGCGGCGCGGAGTTGAGGAAATTTCGCCGTTTTAGGTGACCTTCAAGCAGGCGGGCGGCGCGCCTCGCTTGTTCGCCGTGCAGAACTCTTTGCGTGACGCAGCATGAGCCCCTTGTTTCCGCGAGTCATTCTGCACTTCGCACGCAGTTCCTGCGTCGCGCGGCGCAACGTTGTCGCGCGGATGGCCGGGTGGGTATGCTAGGATGTCATTTTTTCTTCCCGGCTTTGCCCGCCTTGGGGGCGACGGGTTCGTCGGGTAGACGGCCGTTGTAGCCTTTGAAGATGTCGAGCGGGTCTTCCATCTGTCCGCCTTGGTCGCCGGATTCGACGACCCATTTGTCGATGAGCCCGCGCAGCTCGCGGAGCTTCGCGGTGTATTTCGGATCGGCGGCTAGATTTCTCACCTCCCAGGGATCCGATGACAGATCGAACAACTCCTCGATGGGCTTGGTCGGCGCGGCAAAGAGCGCGGCCTCGGGCGTAAGCTTTCCCTCTTGGGCCAGCTGTTTCACGAGATTCCACGTCGGGTATTGGTTCTCCTTGTAGGCATTGTGCTGCATGTAGGGGATCGCGGGGAAATAGTTGCGGATGTATTTCCACTGCGGCGTGCGGACGGCGCGCATCCGATCCGTCGACTCGTCCATGCGATCCCGCGCCGCGAAGACGTGACTGCGTGGCGTGGCGCCAGGGGCGAGGAAGTCGCGGCCTTGGAAGACGGTGCCCGGCTTGACCCCGGCCATGCCGAGCATCGCGGCGGAGATATCGATGGCGGAGATCATCTGATCGTCAGTCGCTCCGGCACGGCGGCCATCCGGCCAAGCGATGAGGAGAGGGATGCTGATGCCGCCGTCGTAGAGGAATTGCTTCGAGCGAAAGAGGCACTGGCCGTTGTCCCCGATGAAAACGACGATCGTGTCCTTTGCGAGGCCGTCGCGCTCGAGGCGCGCGAGCAGCTCGCCGACGTAGGAATCCATCAGTTCGATCGCGTCGAGATAGTTGGCGTATTCCTCCCGGGCGACAGGGTGATCGGGATAGTAGGGCGGCAGCTTTACCCTCGACGAATCGACGTGGGGAATCGGCGCTTCCTTCGAGCGAGCGAAGACCCAGCCGGGGCCCTTGTGGCTCTCATTAATCGTGACCTGCGCGAAGAAAGGCTGGCCGGCCTTGCGATCAGCCCAGTCGTTGCCGTCGAAAGGCGGGGCGGAGGTTAGGAAGTTGTAGTCGGTCTTCCCGTTGCCGGCGGCGCCAGTGAGCCCGCCGGCGGCTTTCTTGGCCGCTTTGCCGCCGCCGGAGAGATTCACGGTGTAGTAGCCGGCGTCGCGAAAGTAGTCCGTGATGGTGCGCACGCCGGGTGGGAGCGGCTTCTTGTTCCATTGCCAGGTGCGGTGCTGGTGCGCGCCGATGGTCGTCTGATACATTCCGGTCATGATCGCGGAGCGGCTTGCGGAGCAGACCGGCGCGGTGGTGAAGGCGTTGTTGTAACGCACTCCCCGGGCGGCGAGCCGGTCCAAGTTGGGCGTCTGCACGAGCGGCTCACCATAGCAGGCAAGGTGCTTGCCGATGTCCTCGGCCAAGATGAAGACGATGTTTGGTTTGGCGGCGGGCTGCGCCCAAAGCGCGGCAGGGATCGACGACGCAAGCAGCAGCAAGGCACGGGGGAGTTTCATGGGATGAGCGGTGGCGCTTCCCAATCGGTAGGGGCGCGCCAGCCGCGCGTCGAGTGTTTGCCGCGCGACGGATGCCGGGTGGGCTTGGCGATCTGTCGTCCCGGTTTAGTAAACGGCCGAATTGGCCGATATCCCCCAAGATGGCGGCCGGCACTTATGCGGGAAAATCGATCGAAGCGGCGCTCGCGCGAATCGCGACGCTGCCGCAGCATCGCCGCATCGACGCATTGGTGGGCCTGCTCGCCGCCCTGATCGAGGGCATGGACACGCCTACGCTCCGTCGCAAACGTGCCCGTCTCCTCGAGCATTTCGCCACCTGTGGATGCAGCCTCGAGACAGTCGCTCTCATGAGCGAGTGGGTTGATTGCCAGCTTGCGTTGCGCCGCTTGCCGCGGCGGGCTCGCTCCCGGCCGGCTGCCTGATCTGCGGGCATCGGAGTGGTGAATTGGGCGTGCAGGCCCGGGGAAAACGCGCCACACGAGTGACGTGGCCCCGATGATTTCGCGAGATGCTGCCATGCTTGCCGCCCAATCGGTCGGCAATCTGCGCTCGGTTGGGCCCGACCGGAGGCCATGAGACGCCGGGAATTTTTCCTGGGTGCCAGCTTGCTTGCACTTGGCAATGGTGTGCGGGCCTCGGGGGTGGCGAGGACAAAGGCTGCGCTTATTGGCCATACTGGGCGGGGCAACTACGGGCACGGCCTAGATGCAATTTTCGACGCGCGGCCAGGCATCGAGGTCGTGGCGGTCGCCGATCCCGATGGGCCGGGTAGGGCCAAGGCGCAGGCGCGAGTCCGCGCGCCGCGCGCTTACGCTGATTACCGGGAAATGTTGGAGAAGGAAAAGCCGCAGCTGGTGAGCATCTGCCCCCGCGCCACGGGCGAACGCCATGCCATGTTGGCCGCAGCGCTCGCGGTCGGCGCGCATGTCTACTGCGAGAAACCTTTCACCCGCACACTGGCCGAAGCCGACGACGTGCTCGCGGCCGCCGCGCGCGCCGGCCGGCTAATCGCGGTGGCGCACCAAGGCCGCGTTTCGCCCGCCACGCTCCTGCTCAAACGCCGCCTCGACGAAGGCCTGATCGGCGAGCTCGTTGAGATCCGCGTCCATGGAAAACAAGATCGTCGCGCTGGCGGAGAGGACATGGTCGTGCTCGGCACCCATCAGTTTGACATCGTGCGTTTCCTGGCTGGCGACCCGGAGTGGTGCTCGGCGCGCATTCTGCACCGCGGTCGCGAAGTCACGAGGGCCGATATCCGGGCGGCGACCGAGGACGTCGGTCCGGTGTTGGGTGACGAGATTGAGGCTTCCTTCGCGTTTCCGCGGGGAGTGAATGTCCACTACACCAGTCGTGAGAAAAGCGCTGTTGTTGCCGGCCCCTGGGGCCTTGAAGTCATCGGTTCCAAGGGACGGCTCAGGCTCCTCAATGATCCGCATACCCTGGCCTTTCATCTTCACGAAGATGCCTTGTCGCCCAAGGGCCAGACTCGCGAATGGCGTCCGCTCACCGATGCGACGACGAATTCGCCGGAAGGCCGGGACGCGAGCATCGCCATGGCCAATCGGCGCGTCGTGGATGACTGGCTAGAAGCTGCCGCCGGGGGGCGTGAACCGGTATGCAGCGGGCGGGCCGCGATGCGGTCGCTGGAAATGATTCACGCGGTTTTCCTCGCTGGCTTGGCGAGAGCTAGGGTGGAATTTCCGTTGCGCAATCGTGCTCATCCCCTTGGCTGACATGGACCCGTAAGAGGCTAAACAAATTTGGCACCTAACCGCACGCCTGCTGTCGCAAGCCTTAGTTCTCCGATTGGCCCAAGTCTTCCCGGGGCTGAATCGTTCCCCTAAAAAACCCTGTAAATCCGCCCTCCGTTTTTACCCACCGCTGGACCGTAGCGTCGCGAATAGGCGAAATGCACGAATTCTGGCAGAGTAAAACCATGCAATCCGCACTCACAGTCTTTTGGATCCTGTCGGGCCTCGGTTTTGCAGTCGGCTTGGTGGTCACGATCGTCGGGCTCGTCCGCGCTCCGGAAGGATTCGAGGACGAATCCGGTTTCCATTACGCCAAGCCACTGGCTCAACGCCAAGCCGCCACGGTGCACGCCACCCACGCGGCTCGCGCCACTCACCCGGAACTGGCCTGAAAGGCCCACGCCCAAACCGCGGCGGTCAGCCGCGGTCGGTGGTGTTGTTGGGTGACGATTTTTCCGTCGGCGTGACGGAAAAGGTGAGCAACTCGGCGCCGCGCAGAACGTGGACCTCGGTGCTTCCACCGATGCGCTCGGCGGAGAGCAACCGGTGCAAGGTCTCAAGACGAGGGGTGGGCAGACCCGCGAACAAGACGATGATGTCTCCCTCGCGCAGGCCGGCGCTTCGGGCCGGGCCGGTGGGATCCAAGTGGGCAACGAACACGCCGGAATCGGCCGGCAGGCGGTAAACGCGAACGAGCTTGCGGAGGAGCGGCACAGTCTGGCCGCCCAGGCCCACGAAGCTGCGGCGAACGCGGCCCTCCTTGATCAGCCAGCCGGCGACCCAGCGGGCGATATTGCTCGCGATCGCAAAGCAGATGCCCTGCGCCGGTCGGACAATGGCGGTGTTTACGCCGATGACCTCGCCGTGGGAATTGAGCAGCGGGCCGCCCGAGTTGCCCGGATTGAGCGCGGCATCAGTTTGGATGATGTTCTCGATCGTGCGGCCGGACTCGGCGCGCAGCGACCGGCCAAGCCCGCTCACCACTCCCGCCGTCACGGTTTGCTGGAACCCCATCGGGCTTCCGATGGCGATCGCGATTTGTCCCGGGCGGACGCGGTCAGAGTCGGCGAGCGCGAGGTGATCGCCGCCGGTGGCTTGCAGGCGAACGACGGCGAGGTCCGTGTCGGGATCCTCCCCGATCAGGTCGGCAGGGAAGCGGTGTCCGTCAGCCAAGGCGGCGCGAATTTCGCGGGCACCATGCACGACGTGGCTGTTCGTCAATGCGTAGCCGTCCGGTGAAATCAGGAAGGCTGAGCCGCTCCCGCCGCTTGCGTTGCCGCGGACCTCAAGATGAAGCACGGCGGCCGCCGCGCGATCGAACGTGGACGAAACCGCCTCAGAGTAGGCGTCCAGCAACGTTTGATCCGTGGGCGCGGCGCCGGCCGATGAGACGCTTTCTACGCCAACGCGGAACGCAGGGTGTTTCGGCAGCGAAATCATGAGCGGAACGTGCACCGCTCATGCGGCAATGCAACTGGCGCCCCCGGGCGAACGGGCCGCCGCTATTTCCCTCCGCGCTGCGTGAGGAAAACAAACGCCCCCAGCTTGCTCGCCGTGAGCACGTCGGGAACGCCGTCGTGGTTCACATCCACGCATTCGACTTGGGTGCCGAGGGCGGATGCGTCGTCGATCAGGTGGGGAATGAAGCGGGCGCCGCCGGGAGCGAATCGGTCGCGGACGAGTTGGAACCAGTAGTTCACCGGTGTGGCCATCGGCTCGACGTCACCGGTGGGGCCGTGGGCCCAGCGGCGCTTGCCGGTGACAACGTCCTTGATGCCATCGCCGTCGAGATCGGCGAGCGTGAGCGCGTGCGGTTGGGAGAACGCGACGCCGAACTGCTTCTCCTCGTCGCGCGTGCCCATCATGCGATGCTCCGCAAAGGTGATCGCGCCGTCGGCGCCGCGCTGTTGCTCGAACCACGAGAGGCCCCAGCCGTGCGCGTTTTTGGCGGTGATGATGTCGTTTCGGCCATCGCCGTTCACGTCCATCACCAGAATCTGCGCACCGCCGCGATCGGTGCTGAGCGTGAACGGGTGCTTTTTCCAGAGCGTGCCTTTCGGCGCGGACTTCGGCGGCTGCTCGAACCATCCCTCGTTGGTCACGAGATCGTTGAGCCCATCGCCGTTGATGTCACCCACGCCCTCGCCGTGGTAGTAATGATTGTAGTCGCCTTTGTCGGTGACGGCGACGAAGCGCCAGGGCTGCTCCGGCGCGCTCCAGTCGGGCGCATACCAGCCCCACTGCTTCTGCTTCTCTTTGTCGCTGATGCCGGAGAGCGCCAGAATCTCAGGGCGGCCGTCGCCATCGATGTCGAGGAACTGCGGCGCCTCGCCAAACACGCGCGGCGCCACGAGGTGCTTTTTCCACACGCCCGATTGCGTGACGGCGGCCTTGCCGGGATTTTCATACCAATAGGCCTCGTGAAGCAGGACGCGGCCGAGCACGAGAATGTCCGGCCAACCGTCGCCGTTGAAATCGTAGATCCAGGTGAACATCGAGTTCGACGGCTTTTCTTCCACGGGCTGCGGCACCATGGGGTAGAACTCGTGCTTCGTCTTGAAGTCGGGGCCGGCATACCAGTAGGGCCCGGCAACGATGTCGACGTGACCATCGCGGTCGATGTCGGCGGCGTTGATGCCGTCGCAAAGATATTGGTCGGTCAGGACGATCTTTTGGAACGTGACGGCGGATGAGCGCGCGGGAGCGGAGCGGAGGAATGGGACGAATAGGACGAATGCGAGGAACGGGAGGAGGCAGCGGAGATGCATGGTCGTCCTTAGTCGGAAGATTTGCCGCCGGTTTGCTTCGCTTTCGCCGGATCGTAGTTGGGATTGAGCGTGGGCATCTGGGCATTGGTCGCCTGGCGGTGCGCAGCCAGCATGGAGAGCATATTGGCCACGCGCGCGGGATCGGAGGCGGCGAGGTTTTTCGTTTCGGCCGGATCGGCGCGGAGGTTGTAGAGTTCCGGCGCGCGTCCTGTCTTCGCGATCGTGTGCTCGTAATATTCGACAAGTTTCCAATCGCCGGCGCGCACCGCCCCGGCGGGGCCGCCGTCGCCGCTGGCGTGATAGTGCGGGTAGTGCCAGTAGATCGCGGGGCGGGCCGGCGCGGCCGCGCCGCGCAGATGAGGGGCCAGGCTGATGCCGTCAACGGTGAGGGTGTCGGCCGCGGGCGTGCCGCTGAACTCGAGCAGCGTGGGGAGGAAATCCACGGTGCTCGTCGGGAATTCGCTTACGCGGCCGGCGGCGATGACGCCTGGCCACCGGATGAGGAGCGGCACGCGAATGCCGCCTTCGTGGAGCTGGGCCTTGCCACCGCGATGAGGCGCCTGGCCGGCGTCCTTGAGCAGCCCCCCGTTGTCGCCATTGAAGATGACGACCGTATTCTCGCGGAGACCCAAGGCATCGAGCTTGGCTAGCACGCGGCCGACGCTCGCGTCGAGAATCTCCATCATCGCGGCGATGACCGGGCTGTTCTCCGGGCGATCGGAGCCGGGCCGGGCGCGGTATTTCTCCACGAGGGCGCGCGGCGCCATGACCGGCGCGTGGATGGAGTTGTGCGGGAGGTAGAGAAAGAACGGCTTGGCGCGGTGGCGTTCGAGAAAGTCGAGCGCGCGCTCGGTGGTCGAGGCGACGCCGTGCGCGTCGGACTCGGGATCGGCGGTGGCCTTGGGCTTGTGGGTGATGAAGACCTCCTGGAACCCCTGGCGATCGGGGCCCTCGGCGACGCTCTCGGGGCCCGTGTAAGCGCGGGCGAGGTGCCACTTGCCAAAGAGCGCCGTGGCGTAGCCGCGCGCGGCCAGCTCCTCCGCGAGCGTGCGAGCGGAGAGGGGCAGGAATTTCTGCCAGTCGGGCTGGGTCAGGCGCGCAAACGGAAACGGATTGCCCGGGATGAAGTCGGTGACGCGGGTGCGTGCCGGATATTGGCCGGTCATGAGCGCGGCGCGCGTCGGCGAGCACACGGGGCAGGCGGAGTAGGCGGCGGTGAACTTGATGCCGTCGCGGGCGAGGCCGTCGATGTTGGGCGTTTGGTAGTAGGTGTTGCCGTAGGTGGCGACCGGCGGCGTGCCGAGATCGTCGGCGAGGATAAACACAAAATTCGGCGGACGCGCGGCGGCGGCGAAGGCGGGCGCGGCCAGCGCGAGCGCCGGAACGAGTGAAGCCAGGAAGCGGAGCAGGCGATGCATAGGATGTGAATTCACGGTTTCTTCTTCTTAGGTGGTTTGCCGGTCTTGACGGAGGACTTGGCCGGCCAGTGCTCGCTCTCCGTGCGGGCCGTGCGAAAGAGCTCGGCGGCGCGCGCCACGAACGCGGGCTGGCTCGCGGCGAGGTCGCGTGTCTCGCCCGGATCGGCCTGGAGGTCGTAGACCTCGATGGCGGACTCGGGCGCGTGACGGACGGCCTTGAGATCGCCGATGCGCACGGCCTGCGCAAGGGCGCCTTGGGCGTTTTCCCAATAGAGATAGCCGGGCCGCGTCTTCACTTCGCCGCGCAGGGCGGGCAGGACGTCCATGCCGTCGAGGTTCGGCGGGGTCTGCGCGCCGGCCAGGGCGGCGGCGGTCGGGAGAAAATCCCAGCCGGCCCACGCGAAGCTGCTGCGCTGGCCTGCGGGAATTTTTCCCGGCCAGCGCACGATCATCGGCGTGTGAATGCCGCCCTCCCAGAGCGTGTTCTTGAATCCGCGGAAAGGGCCGCAGCTGCCGAAAAACTGCGGGATTCCGGCGCGGTCCGGCGCACCGTTGTCGGAGCAGAAAAAGACGATCGTGTCGTCCTCCAGTCCGCGCGCGCGGAGCCGGCCGAGCACACGGCCCACCTCGCGGTCGAGGCGCGTGACCATGGCGGCGTAGGTCGCGAAAGGCGTCGGGTTTTGGTTCTTCCCGCCCTTGGGCGTCACGGCGGGCTCGGGGAATTTCCCGAGGTATTCCGCGAGCGAGTCCGCGGGGACCTCCAGCTGTGCGTGCGGGATGGTATAGGCGAGATAGAGGAAGAACGGCTTCGCGCGCTGGTCATCGATGAAGGCGAGCGCTTCGTCGGTCATGAGATCATTTGAGTATTGGCCGCGCTGGCCGCCGAGGTTTCCGGGGAGCGTGATCTCGGTCTCATTCTTCCAGATTTTTTCGGGGTAATAAAACTCGGCGAGGTCGTTGTTGAGGTAGCCGAACCAGCGGTCGAAGCCCTGGCGGTTGGGAATTCCCTCGTTGCCGGGCTCGCCGAGGCCCCACTTGCCGGCAATCGCGGTCGCGTAGCCGGCCGACTTCAGGACTTCCGCGACCGTGAGGTCGGCGGCGCGAAGTGGCACGCGCTCAATCCCGGCCCGGCCCTTGTTGCCGCGGATATACGCGTGACCCTGATGAAGGCCCGTCATGAGCGTGCAACGCGTGGGCGAGCACACCGAGGCGCCGGGATAGAACTGGTCGAAGCAAGTTCCCTGGGCGGCGAGTTCGTCGAGATGCGGCGTGCGAATCTTCTTCTGACCAAAGGGACCGATGTCACCGTAGCCGAGATCGTCGGCCATGATGTAGACGATATTCGGGGGACGCGGCGGCCGTGGGGACTGGGCGAACGTCCCGGCGGCCGAAAAAAGCAGGAGAATCAGGAACGACGCGATGGGCGGGCGCATGGGGACGGGGCAGTGAGCGTGACGTGAGGCCGGGCGCTTGGGTGCGCCTAGTTTTCAGCGGCGTAGGTGGCGAAGAGCGCGGGGAGGTCCGCGGCTTTTTCATCGCCGCGGTGGAAGACGACGCGGTAGCGCAGGCGCAGCTCGCCGCCGGCGGGGATCGGGCGCGTGCCGGCGTCGGGCTGGTCCTTGAGTTTCTCGAAGTCATGCCGGCCAAACGGATTGGCCGAAAGCAGGCCGTAGTCGCGCGAATGCCACCAGGTCGGGTGCGACACATTTTGCGGGTGATCAAAGATCGCGACGCCGATCACGCGGCCGTCGGGGAGCGGGCCGGACGCGCTGCACCAGGCGGCGCGTTTGCCCCAGACCGGGATGCCGACGTCGCCGGCGGAGTTGACGAGGCGGCCGGTGCCGGGGCGCTTGTTGGGATTTTTTCCGTGCGTGACGCGGAGGTGCTCATTCAGGCGCACGGCCATCGTGCCCTCCTCGGTATCGCCCAGTATGACGGGACCGTGCGTGGCGCGCAGGCGGATGTCGTAGTCGAGCAGCGTGCCGGCGGGGGTGCGCGTGATGCGAAGGACGGTTTCGTCGGTGAGAAGAGTCTTCGCGTCGTGCGTCTGCCAAAGGTGGCGGAGGCGGAGCAGGCCGACGGCCCCGCCGCGCGTTTCCAGCACCTCGCTCAAGACGATGCGGCCGGTTTTCTTCTCGGGAATCTCGCGCCAGAGGTCGTGGCCGTTGACGAGGCCATGGGCGAACCACACGCCGCGGTGCCAGTCGTGGTCGGGGATCTCGGCGGGGTTTTTCGAGAAAGGATAGTCGCGCGTGTAGCTCGTGCCGTCGGCGTCGAGAATCGGGTAGAGGCAGGGCTTGGGCCAGCCAGTGTGGATGTAGTCGGAGAAATGCGCGCCGCCGATCTCGATGCGGATGCGATCGGGCGCGCGCGTGAAGGTGACCTCGGGTGCGGAGGCCGCGAAGGTGGCGAGCGGAAGCAGCGCGAGGAGCGCGAAGGACGGGGGCATCGTGATTGGCGGCTACGCCATGCCGCTGGCGCGGAGGATGGTCTCGGCGACCAGCAGTTCGTCGTCGAGCGGGGTGAGGAGCGGCTTCCCGCCGCGGACGGCGGCGGCGAGCTCGATCAGGTCGTCGACGTAGCGCCGGTAGGGCGGCAGCGGAATTTCCTGCGCGCCTTTCTTGTAGGGCCCGGCGGCTTCGGTGAGGTCGAGGGTGAGCCTGCCGGGCTCGATGGGGGTGAGCGTCGCGGTGCCCTTGGTGCCGAGAACCTCGAACGAGCGCTGGGGTGCGCCGCCGGCCTGCAGGGCGGTGTTGAAGATCACGGCGCGGGCGCGGGCGTAGTCGAGGACGGCGAGGTTGTTGTCGCGCAGCGTGTCGTCGAACCTCCCGTGCCGCGCGACGAAAGGCGTGACCGCCTTGGGCTTCCCGAGCAGGCGCACGGCGGCGTCGATCAAATGCGAGCCGAGCTCGAACATCGAGCCGCCCGGAAACTCGGCCCACTCCTTGCGCCGTTCGGCGTTGAGGTTGTTCGAGACGAAGCCGCGCACGAGGTAGACGTCGCCGAGCCAGCCCGCGCGCGCCGCCTCGAAGATCCGCTGAAAGCCGGGGTGGTAGCGCCACATGAAGCCGACCTGCAGGAGCAGGCGCTTTTCGCGCGCGAGGGCGACGATGGCCTGCATGTCGGCGAGCTTTGCGACGGGCGTTTTCTCGAGGTGGAGGTGCTTGCCGGCGCGGAGCGCGAGGAGCGCGTGCGCCGCATGGTCGCGAATCTCGGATTCGACGGCGACCACGCGCGCGCGGGCGAGCAGCTCGTCCTGCGGGATCATCTTCGCCCCGAGCTTTTCGCAGATGGCGCGGCCGGCCGGCGTGGGATCGCAGGCGCCGACGAACTCCCAATCGGGCGACTTCAGCGCGAGCTCGAGCTTGGCCGGGCCGTGCGAATAGGTGACGCCGAGGAAGCCGATGGGGATGCGCGCGGGCGCGGCGGCGGCGCGCAGTGCCCGCGGGGCGGCGAGCGTGGCGGCGGCCGTGGCGGTGGTGGAAATGAAATCGCGGCGTTGCATGGAGGAGTGGGGTCAGACGCCGAAGAGTTTTCGGGCGTTGCCGGAGAGGATTTTTTGCTCCGTGGCGGCGGGGAGCTTGAGCGAAAGGAACGGATCGAGGATCTCCCTGGGCTGCACCCACGGGTGGTCGCTCGAGAAGAGGAGCTTGTCGGGACCGCTGAAATCGAGGGCGAAGCGCATCGCCTCGGGCAGCGGCGAGACGATGTCCATGTAGATGGAGCGGACGTAGTCGCTGGGCTTGCGCCGCAGGTTTTGCGGGCCGCGCTTGAGCACGTGCACCTGGTGATCGAGCCGGCCGACGATGTAGGGCAGCGTGCCGCCGAGGTGCGGGCAGACGAGCTTGAGCCTGGGAAACTCGTCGAGCAGGCCGGACATGATCAGGCGCGTGAGCGCGAGGGTGTTGTCGAACATGTTGCCGAGCGTGCTCGTCATCTCGTAGGCCTTCACGAGGTCGGTCGTGATGGGCTTGGCGGGATGCAGCAGGACGGGGATGTCCAGCTCGACGGCGCGGGCGAAGAGCGGGCGGAATTTTTTCTCGTCGGGGAATTCGCCGGCGAGGTTCGTGTAGAGGAGCCAGCCCTTCATCCCGAGCTGCCTCACGCAGCGATCGAGCTCGGCGAGGGAGGCGCGGATGTCCTGCGTGGGCAGCACGCAGAGGCCGAAGAAACGCGTCGGGTGCTTCCGCGCGAGGCCGGCGATGTAGTCGTTGAGGAGCTGCGCGACGGCCGGCCCGTCGGCGCCAAACCACTCGGGGCCGGGGTCGTTGATCGAGAGCGCGGTCAGCGCGATGCCGGCTGCATCCATGACGGCGAGCTTGTTGGCGACGTCGGTGTAGAGGGGCGGGACTTTCCGGAGCCAGTCGCCCATCTGGATGTAGCGTGTGCCGTCGCGCGTGAAGACGCGCGGGTCGGAGGAGCGCTTTTCCATCAACGTGAGGACCTCGGGGACAAAGAGGTGGGACTGGCAGTCGATGCGGCCCGCGGGCGCGGCGGCGGCGGCGGCGGAGGCGAGCGAGGGCGCGGCTGCGGCAGCGGCGCCGGCGGCGAGGAATTGGCGGCGGGTAAACCTGGGCATGGCGGCTAGTTTTTCGTGAGCCACGCGACGAGCGCCGCGAGATCGGCGGCGGACATCGTGCGGTCGTAGGGTGGCATGGCGGAAAGCGGGGCGGTCTCGTCGCGCGCGATGTCGGTGCGCGTGATTGTGGCTGCCTGCCCATCGGGCTGGATCACCGAGAAGTTGCTCTGGCCCTCCTCGAGGATGCGGCCGGCGACGGCCGTGCCGTCGTTGAGGGTGTAGGTGTGGAGGGCGTAGCCCTCGGCGATTTCAGCGCTGGGCTCGAGAATCGACCGGATGATGCGCTCGACATTGCCGCGCGCGCCGAGGCCCGTGAGCTCGGGGGCGAACGCCCCTCCCTCGGGGCCGACACGATGGCACGCGATGCAGCCGGCGGCGTGAAACACCGCGCGGCCGCGCGTGGCGTCCGCGGACGGGAGCGCGGCGAGCACCTGCCCGGCGGTGAGGGGCGCGGCGGGCGGCGTGAGCGCGACGGGGGCGGGCGGCGGAAGCGGCGTGAGCTTGCGGTAGAGGCCGGTGAACGTGTTGCCGACTTTCTGGCCGCCGACGAAGAGCGCGGCCTTGAGGGTGGTGGTCTCGGTGAAGGCGAGCTTCGCGCCCTCCTCGCCCTTGGCGAACTTGGGCTCGGTGCCGTCGGTCGTGAAGCGCACAACGGCGGGCTTGAGTCCGGGAACGATTTTCACGCGCACGGTGCCGACGAAGTCGCCGGGCGGCGGCGAGATGTCGAGGAGCGGGTTGCCCTCGCGGCGCGCGAGCCAGAGGCCGGCGAGTTCGGCGGTGTCGTGATCCGTGTCCGTGAGGTGCGCGCGCACGAGCGGCTCGTCGAGCGCGCCGCGGTCGGCGAGCGCGAGGAAGGCCGCGCGACGCACCCCGCCGCGGGAGTCACGGAGGAGGGCGCGCAGATTCCCGGGCGAGGCCAGGAGGGGAAGCGCGTGCCACGCGGAGTAGAACGAGACGCGATCGGTCTCGGTCGCGGCGACGGCGAGCACAGGCTCGAGCAGCGCGGGGCGGGGGGCCTGGGCGATGGCCTGCAGCGCGGCGAAGCGCACACGGGGCTCGGCGTCGCGGAGCGCGGCGGCGAAAAGGGGCGGCAGCGCGTCGCCGCGTTGCGACTCGCGCAGGCGGTGCGCGATGATGCGGAGCGACTGGATGCGGGCGTTGAGCGAGAGAGTGGCGCCGGTGGCGGCGAACCATGCGTCGAGTGCGGCGTCGTCGGGCGCGAAGCGGCCGAGGGTCCACAGCGCCCACGTCTCCAGCGCGGCGGGCAGGTTGCCTTGCCCGAGCAGGGCGGTGAGTTCGCGGCGCGCGTTCGGACCGCGGCGGAGCAATTCGTCCGCCGCCGCCGTGCGGATGGCGGGGATGGGGGAGGCGAGCGCGGAGGTGAGTTGCGAGAGCGCGCTGGTGGTCGAAGGGAACGTGGCGACCGACGGGGCGAATGCCACCGGCCGCACGCGGAAGAGGCGGCCTTCGTTGGTCTGCTGGCCATTCGCGAACTCCGCGGCCAGCGACTTGCCCCAGCTCGTGATCAGGAGCGATCCGTCGGGTGCGTGCTCGATGTCCACGGGGTTGAAGAGCGCGTCGCCGGCGCGGAGGAAGGGCTCCCATTTTCCGCCGACGGGCTGGGTCAGCGCGCCGTCCCAGCGCGGGCGGTAGAGATAGGTGATGCGGTGGAGAAAATCGTTGATGAACCACACGCCGCGCTGTGCCGCCGGCCATCCCGGCATGTCGGCATGCACGATGCCCGTGCCCGAGCCCGTGAAGACCGGGCCGCTGATTGGCACGGTCGGGAGGTGGCCGTGGCCGGTCCAGTGCGGGCTCCACTTGTGCGCCCAGCCAAAGTCAGCGCCGAAGAACGGCATGAAGATGCGGTCGCCGTCGCTCTGGTCGTTGTCGGTGCCGAGCCAGTTGAAGCCGTCGTCGAACGCAATGTCCCACGGATTGCGGAAGCCGCGCGCGACGATCTCGAGCGCGGTGCCGTCGGGGTTGGCGCGGAGGATGCCGCCCATGCGGCCCCAGTCGTCCTTTGGATCCTGGTAGGTGGCGCGGTAGTTTTCCTTGGTGAAGGTGCGCGGCGACGGGATGTCGGGCGTGCCGGCGAGCGGGGTCTGGCCGAAGAGCTCGAGGAACGCCTTGGGCGCGACGCGGCCCGGCCGGTTGAGCCCCTTCGAGTTGCCCTTGCTCATGTAGAGCTTGCCGTCGGGGCCAAAGTTCAGGCCGTGGAGGGCGTGCTCGATGTTGCCGAGATCGGTGTAGAGCAGGACGTATTCGTCCGCCTCGTCGTCCCCGTCGAGGTCGCGCACAATGGTGAGGTCGGGCGAGTTGGCGATGTAGAGATCGCGGCCGCGCCACGCGAGGCCTTGGATGCAGTTGAGGCCGCGGGCAAAGGTCTTCGCCTTGTCGTAGATGCCGTCGCCGTCGGAATCGATGAGCATGACGACGGTGTCGCCCGGGGTATCGGGCTTGGGGTTGCGGTATTGCGGGCCTTGGCCGACGAAGAGCCGGCCGCGTGAGTCGAAGGCCATCGCGCAGGGGTTGCGGATGAGCGGCTCGCGCGCGACGAGCTCGACGGCAAACCCGGGCGGGGCGATGGGCAGCGCGGGCTCGGCGGCGGGAGCCGGCGGGATTGGGCCGCAAAGGCACAGCCATGCAAGGAAAGGCCCAAGGCCGAAAACGCCTCCCTGGGCCCCGGTGTCACTGTGGTTCATGACGTGGTTCAAGGGTTGAGGGATTGCTTCGCCGTTTCCGGCGCGAGCCAGATGACGAAGATGCCGAGCGCGTAGATGCACGCGGCGGCCGCGCCCACGGCGGAATAGCTGCCCCCCAGCGCAGTGAAGATGGCGCCGGCGATCATCACGCCAGCGGCGGTGGCGAAACGGCCCACGTTGTAGGAGATGCCGCTGCCCGTCGCGCGCACGCGCGTGGGGAAAAGCTCCGGCAGGTAGAGCGGCAGCCAGCCGAAGAAGAGCGTCGCGACGAATCCCTGCGCGCAGACGATGGGGAAAAACGAAGGCCGCAGCGGCGCGGTCCACTGGAACATCGCGAACGTGAGCGCAAACGAGCCGATGCTGATGAGAAAATACGAGGGCCGGCGCCCGACGAACGCCGCGATCTGCGCGCCCGCGAGGCTGCCGGCGATCGCGCCGGCGGCCCACCAGCCCTGCGTGAGAGCCTTGTAGTCCGCCTGCACGGCGCCGCCGATCTTGTCGGCCCAGGGGATCATCCACTTGCTCGCGGCCCACGCGCCCACGAGGGGGATCGAGCCGAGCAAAATGCCCGTGAGGGTGAGGCGCAGGAGCGGCGGGCGGAACAGCTCGCGCAGCGGCGTCGCGTTGCGCCTCGCCGCACCCGGGGCGGTGGCGCGGGCGGCGCGCCAGGCCGGCGACTCCGGCAGGAGGAAGAACGTGACGACTCCCAGCAGGGCCGGCGCGGCGGCGATGTGGAACAGCCAGCGCCAGGAGTCGGGCGTGACCGGCCGGAGCTGCGCGATCTGCGAGAGGAAGAGGATGCCCGTGTTGATCGCGGCGCCCATGAGCCCCGCGACGACCGGGCGGGACTTGTCCGGCCACGCCTCGGCGACGAGCGCCACGGCGTTGGGCCACACGCCGCCGACGCCGAGGCCGACCACGAAGCGCAGCGCCAGCATCTGCTCCTGCGTCTGCACCCATGCGCCGAGCCCGGCGAACACGGAGTAGAAAAGTATGCTCGCGCTCATCGCGCGCGTCCGGCCAATCCGATCGCCGAGGGCGCCGAGGAAGATGCCGCCGATCGCCGCGCCGAGCATCAGCGCGGCGGTGAAGCGCGCGAACCAGTCGCCGCCCAATGTGGCGGTGTAGCCGGAGCCGAGCAGGCTTTGCGAGACGGAGAGCGACGCGAGCGGCATCAGGCCGAGCTCGAAGCCGTCGAAAAAGAGTGCGCCGAAAGCGGCGGCGAGCACGGCGTAGCGGGCGCCGCGCGAGAGGGGAGGGCCTGAGGGCGTCATGACGGGCCGCCCTCGAGCACGCGGATGAGCGCGCTGTTGTCCAGTGCGCCCAGGCCGGCCGCCTCCGCGCGCTCGAGAAGCGCGCGGTGCGCGGTGCTGAGCGGCAGCGCAAGCCCGGCGGCGTGGCCATGCTCGAGGATCAAGCGCACGTCCTTGAGGTGCTGGGACAGCCGCGCCTCGGGGGTGAAATCGCCCCGCAGCATTTTCTCGCCCTTCCGGTCCATCACACGCGAGTAGGCGGGGCCGGCGCGCATGATCGCGAGGGCCTGGGCGGGATCGAGGCCGAGCCCGCGGGCGAAGGCGAGGCCCTCGGCCAGCGCGGCGCGGTTGAGGCCCAGCACAAGGTTGGTGGCGAGCTTCATCCGCGCGCCCGAGCCGGAGGGGCCGGTGTGAAACGTCCCGCCGCCGAGGCACGAAAATATGTCCGCGCACGCGGTGTAGGCCGCGATGTCGCCGCCGACCATCATCACCGCAAGGCCCTCGCGCACTTGTGCGCTGCTGCCCGACACCGTGGCGTCAAGATAGGCGGCGCCATGCGCCGCCAGGTCGCGGGCCAGGGTCGCGCTCATCGACGGATCGCCGGTGGTGGTGTCGATGAGGATGGCGCCGGGCCGCAGGGCGTCCAAGTGAGCGCTGATCAGCGCGGTGACTTCCTTGTGGCTAGGCAGGCTGAGCAACACCCGATTGCAGCGCTGAAAGATCTCCCGCGCATCGGCGGCGGCGTGTCCACCGAGGGCGCGAAAGGCCTCGAGCCGCGCGGCGTCGAGATCGAAACCCAGCAGCGCGAAGCCGCCGGCGACGAGGCGCTCGGCTAGCACCGAGCCCAGCAGTCCGACGCCGACCAAGCCTAGGGGAGGGGAGGAAACTGAAAGGGGCATGCGAGCGAAAACGTGCGCGGGCAAAGGGGGAAAGCCGCGCGAGCGCCGACCTTATGACCGCGTGGGCGCTTGGCGAGAATCGATCGCGCCATTCCCCGGCGGGCCGGGGTGTTTTCGCAACTGGAACCGCGGGCGGGTAAGGCGGGTCACCGGAGGGAATGAATTTCCAGCCCGAGGTCACTTTGGTTTCCGGCGCGCGCGATGCCGGCGCGGACGCGGGCGAGTCCGGTTGGGAGGAAGCGTTCCTGCGCATCGAGAGCTACCTGCGCGCGCACCATCTCGAAAGCCGCCTGCGGCTGAACGAACTCGCCACGGCGCTCGTCCGCGCCGCCCGCGAGCAGAGTCGCACCCGTCCCGGCGAGGCGCCCGTCACAACCGCGATGCGCGTGGCGCGCGAACGCATCGGGCGGTGGTTCGCGGAGGCCGGCGTGGAAGGCGAGTGGAGCGACGAGCGCGTGCGCGTGCGCGGCCGCCTCGCCTGGCTGCACGCGAGTGCCCAGGCGGGCTCGGCGGATGCATTTCTCGCCGCGCCGCCGCCCGCCATCGGGGCGGCTCTGGACCGGGGCCCGTTGCGGGCCGGGCCGGAGCTGCGTTTCACCACGATGCCGGCGGCACCGCTGGAGTTTGGGTTCGAGCAGCCTCCTGACCGGAGTGCGCGCCGGGCCAGCCGCGCGGACGCGCTGCGCGCGGCGACGCTATGGCTCGTGATTGCGGCGGTCTACGGCGTGGCGTGGACCGCGTCGCATTGATCCCCATGGCGTCCGCTTCGTTTGACCCGGCGTCGCTTGACCCGCGTGAGGCCACCCGGCGTCGCCACCGGTTGATCGCGCTCGTGCTGCTGCTGGCCGGACCGGCGCTGTTGGTGCTGGCGGACCTCCACTGGAGAACCGGATACGACGGCTGGAAGGTGCTGCACCTGGGGCTTTTCGCGGCGCTTTTCCTTTTGGTCTCGCTTGGGGCGGCCCAGGCAATCGCGGGATTTTTCCTGCGGGCCCGCGGCGGCGATCCGTGCTGCATTGAAGCCAGCCTCGGCGACGCCGAGCGCGCGCGGCCCGTGACGGCGCGCACGGCCGTCGTCATGCCCGTTTGCAACGAGGACGTGGGCCGCGTGATCGAGGGCTTGCGGGTGATGTATGAGTCCGTGCAGCGCACCGGGTTGCTGCCGGACTGCGATTTTTTCCTGCTCAGCGACTCGAGTGATTCCAACCGCTGGATCGAGGAGGAGGCGGCCTGGCTGGCGCTCACCCAGCGGCTCGGCGCGCACGGCCGCATTTTCTACCGCAAGCGCCGGGGCGGCATCAACAAGAAGGCCGGCAACCTCGCGGACTTCTGCCGTCGGTGGGGCGGGCACTACCGCTACATGGTGGTGCTGGATGCGGACAGCATCATGAGCGGCGAGGCGATTGCGCGGCTCGCGCAGCTGATGGAGCGCAACCCGCGGGTCGGCATCATCCAGGCCCTCCCGGTGCTGGCCAACGGCGAGACCCTGCTCGCGCGGTTGCAGCAGTTTGCCAGCCGCCTCTACGGCACCGTTGCGGCGGCGGGGCTGAACTACTGGCAGCTCGGCGAGGCCAACTACTGGGGGCACAACGCGATCATCCGGCTGGAGCCATTCATCCGCCACTGCGCCTTGCCGGAGCTGCCGGGCGCCGGGCCGTTTGGCGGAAGAATCATGAGCCACGATTATGTGGAGGCCGCGTTGATGCGTCGGGCCGGATGGGAAGTGTGGCTCGCGACCGGCATCACGGGCAGCTACGAGGAATGCCCGGGCAATCTCGTGGAATACGCGCAGCGCGATCGACGCTGGCTGCAGGGAAACCTCCAGCACGCGCGGCTGGTGGGAGCCCGCGGGTTCCACGCCGTGAACCGCATGCACTTCGTGCTCGGCATCCTCGCCTATCTTTCCTCGCCGCTCTGGCTGGCGTTTCTGCTCTTGTCGGTGCTGCTCGCGTGGCGCGGCGGAGTTGGGGCGCCGGCCGGCAGCTTTGCGGGCCATGTGCCGTGGAGCCCGTTCATGCAGGCGAGCGTGCTCTCGCTCTATACCCTGGCGGTGCTGTTCCTGCCGAAGGCGCTGGCGCTCCTCGATCTGCGGCGGCGATCGCGGGAGGTCGAGGCGTTCGGCGGCTGGGGGGATCTGCTGTGCGGCGCGGCGGCGGAGACGGCGATCTTCACGTTGCTCGCGCCGACGCTGATGCTCTTCCACACCCAGTTCCTCGTCCTCACGCTGGCCCGCCGCCCGATTGCGTGGGGCCGCCAGCGGCGCGGACGCGAGGGCGAGGCGGCGCTCGCCGAGGCGGTGGCGGCGCATTGGGGCCACACCCTCGCCGGCCTCGCGGGCTGGATTGCCGTGTCACGCTTGGCGCCGGGCCTCGCGTTTTGGATGGCGCCGATCCTGGCGGGTTTGATTTTTGCGATTCCGCTCTCGTATTTCACCGGCGCGCTGGCCGTGGGCCTCGCGGTGCGACGGGAGGGGCTGTTCAAGACGCCCGAGGAAACCCAGCCCAGCCCCGAGCTGGCCGGGCTGGCGGAGGCGCTCACGGCGCGGCGGTCCGGTCCGGCGCCGCGGCCGGAGCTCGCGGAGCACTACGGCCTGCTCCAGGCCGTGATCGATCCGTATGTGAACGCGGTTCACGTGGCGTTGCTGCGGGCCAAGGACGAGCTGCCGCCGGCGAGCGCGGCGCGTTTCGAGGCGCTGCGTGAGACGCTGCTGCGCGCGGGTCCGGCGGCGGTGAGCCCGGGGGACCGCTTTGCACTGTTGCGCGACCCCGACTCGATGGTCGCGCTACACGATGCGCTGTGGTCCGCGCCTGCCGCGCGACTCGCCCCCTGGTGGCAGCTGGCCCTCCGCCACTACGCAGTCGTCGCGCCCCCGCCCGAGACGCCGTTCACGCCTCCGCGCGTGTTGCCCGCTGTCGCCGTGGCGCGCGTGGCCTGAGGTCGCGCGGCTTTGACTCGGCGCGCGACGGCGTCCACGGTCGCGCTACCATGAACATCGTCCGCGCTTCGCTCGCGCTGTTGTCGGGCTGCACGCTGCTAGCCGCGGCTGAAAAACGCCCTGTCACCCCGCAGGACCTCTGGGCCATCAAGCGGGTCGGCGCCCCGGCGCTATCGCCGGACGCCAAGGAGGTCGTCTTCACCGTGCAGGAATGGTCGATCGAGAAAAACAAAAGCACGCAGAGCCTCTGGCTTGTGGCGGTGGCTGGCGGCGAGCCGCGGCGGCTGACGACGGCGGCCACGTCCGACTCGGCGCCGACTTGGAGTCCCGACGGCTCGCGCATCGCGTTTCTTTCCAAGCGCGGTGACGACGAGAACAATGCGCTCTACGTGCTGCGCCGCGATGGCGGCGAGGCCGAGAAGATCCTCGAGCTGCCCTACGCCCTGTCGACCCCGAAGTGGATGCCCGACGGAAAAGCGGTGGTCGTGCAGACGCGCGTGATTCCCGAGCTGGTCGGCAAGTGGGACAAAGCCGACCTCGCCGCGATGAAGAAGGAGATCAAGCGCCGCAAGGACTCGAAGATGACGGCAAAGGTCACCGAAAACCGGCAGTATCGGTTCTTCGACGCCTGGCTGACCGACAACCTCGCGAGCCGGCTGCTGGTGGTCGACGTCGCGGCCAGGACTTTCCGCGACCTCACGCCTTCCCGGGGATACCTCTTCGCCAACGGCGGCGACGCGACTTTCGACATCGCGCCCGATGGCAAGTCGATCGCGCTGGTGATGAACAGCACGCGGCCTCCGTTCCGCGACGACAACAACGCCGACATCTACCTGCTCGCCATCGACGGGAAAGGCGAGCCGCGCAACCTCACCGCCGACAACTCCGGCAGCGACAGCACGCCGGTTTTCTCGCCCGACGGAAAGTTCCTCGTGTTTGCGCGCACGCCCACCTCGATCCACAACGGCGAGAGCCGTCGCGTGTGGCGCCACGATCTGGCGACGGGGAAAAACACGCCGCTCACCGCGCAGCACGACTGGTCGTTCGACGAGATCAAGTTCTCCCCCGATGGCGCGCATCTCTGGCTTACCGCCGAGGAGAAGGGGCTGCTGCCGATCTTCCGGCTGGCGCTCGACGGCTCGGGCCCGCCCATCCCGATGTTCAAGGAAGGCACGGCGACCGGGATCGATGTCGCGGGCCGCACCGTGGTTTTTCTGAAGGACACGACGAGCAAGCCCGCTGAGCTATTCACGCTCAACGGCGACGGCTCGGCCAAGGCGCTCACGCACTTCAACGACGCCTTCATGGCCCAGCTCGATCTCGGGAAGGTCGAGGGCTATTGGTTCAAGGGCGCCGACGGCGCCGAAATCCACGGCTGGCTCGTCTATCCGCCGGGCTACGATGCGGACAAAAAGTATCCTTTCGTGCAGCTGATGCACGGCGGCCCGCACACGATGAACCGCGATTCGTGGAGCTACCGCTGGAACACGCAGGTCTTCGCCGCCACCGGCGCCGTGGTCACCTGGGTCGATCGCCACGGCTCGACCGGCTACGGCGAGAAATTCGCGATGAGCATCGTCAACGAGTGGGGCGACAAGCCGTTCGAGGACATCATGCGCTCGACGGACTTCCTGCTGAGGAAGCTGCCCAACCTCGACGCCGGACGCATGGCCGCGGCGGGCGCCAGCTATGGCGGCTACATGGCCGCATGGGTGCTCGGTCACACCGATCGCTTCAAGTGCATCATCGACCACGCCGGGGTGAACAGTTCCTACGCGCAATACGCGAGCGACGTCCCGCACGGCTTCCCCAAGGTGATGGGCGGCACGCCGTGGGAAAACCTCGAGGGCATGCAGCGGCAGAACCCGATGTTCTACGCCAGGAATTTCAAGAGCCCGACGCTCATTCTCCACGGCGAGCTCGACTATCGCGTGCCCTACGGCAACGGCCTCGAGCTCTACGGCGTCCTCCAAGGCATGGGCGTGCCGTCGCGCCTCGTCGTCTATCCCAACGAAAACCACTGGATCCTGTCGCCGCAAAACGCGATTTACTGGCACTGGGAGATGCAGGATTGGTTGCGCCGCTACATCGGGGTGAAGCCAGCGCTGGCGCAGCCAGTCTTCGACGGCGCCGACGGAAAATAGCCCGGTGGCGTTCGCGATGCGCGAATCGCTGAAAAAGGAGCATTGACAACCTGAGCGCGCGCCCCGTTTTTCCCTCCCTCTTTTGTCCGGTGCAAGCCGGCCGAAAAGCCACGTTGCCCGGTAGCTCAGTGGCAGAGCAGGTGACTGTTAATCACTTGGTCGCTGGTTCGATCCCAGCCCGGGCAGCCATGAAGGCCGGCGATTCAACAATCGTTGGCCTTCGCCATTTTGTTTCCTCAGGTCGGTTTCTGGCAGCATGTTGCTCTAGTGCCTTCCCGGCGTCGCCTAAGGCGTCGATGCGACACATGGGGAATCGCCGCGATGCTGCGCGAGAAGGGCATTGCGACCGTCTGCTTGGCGATTGGCGCGGAGGGCGCGTGGCGAACGGTGGGTGTCTTCTTATGCAGGCCCAGCATCGCGGCGCACGCTGCGCGTGAGAATCTCGCCCTAAAACAAACGAAAACCGTCATGTGCGGGGTCGGTATTGGAATCGTGATGAGAGGCAGGGGCGCTCCTTCGCTGCATGATCGCTGCAAATCGCCACGACAAGGCGGCATTGAAGCCGGCGCTAAACCTGCGAGGATGCGGCGGGTCGGGCGCGGTTCACCGAGCTTGAAAAAATTAACCTCCCCGCCGGCTTCCTTGATTTCTGGGAAAACGCGGCCCGAAACGACAATTCTGACCGAACCACGGAGGCGAAAAAAAGCGAAGGGTTCAGTTTCAGGGCAGAAACGACCTGATCCGCGATCACGGCTTCAGATTATCCAAGTGGCAAACTGGCGGAGAGGGTGGGATTCGAACCCACGGTGCCTTGCGACACTCCGCATTTCGAGTGCGGTGCGATAGACCACTCTGCCACCTCTCCGGTGACCGCCGCCACACAGGGGTGGCGGCAGGGACGCGGGAACGTAGAACCGCCTTCGCAAAACGGAAGGAAAATCTCGCGCTGGCGTGGTTGCGCCCCTTCCGGCTTTCAATCGGCGCCGCGGCCCTTGCCGCCGTTGGCCGGTAGATGATGGGGGAACACCAGATAGTAGTTCATCAGCCACCAACTGCGCGATGAGCGATAGAAGAGGATGGGGAAGCCGATCGCGCCTGCCACGGCGAGCACGATGGCGGTGCGGTCGCCGATGACTTTGTTCCACCACAACAAGACCACGGGCAGCAGGAAGCCGACGAGCGTCACCCCATAGTTCAAGGAAAGGGATCCCAGGTAGAACCCCTCGTCGCGGTCGCGCTCGAACTCGAAGTCGCACGCTGCGCAGCGCTTGTTCACGCGGAACATGGTTCCGCCCTGGAAAAGCGTGCGGGCCCCGCAGTTGGGACAGCGGTGAGTGAGGCCGCGGGCGACAATCTGGACACGGGTGACCGTCATGCGGGAAAAGAAAAAGGGCGCGCCATCGTGCGAAGCGGCGCGCCCTGAAGCTCCATGTGCCGCGGCTCAGGAGCCGAGTTGGAATCGCGTGAAGCGGCGCACCTGGATGTTCTCGCCGGTCTTGGCGATCTGCTCGGTGAGCATTTCCTTCACGGCCTTTTCAGGAGTCTTCACGAACGGCTGGTCGAGCAGGCAGACGGCGGAGTAGTAGCTCTCGAGCTTGCCTTCGACGATCTTCTGCACGACGGCGGGCGGCTTGCCGGCGACAGCCGCCGCCGCGATCTCGCGCTCCTTGGCGAGGTCGGCCTCGGGGACTTGATCACGCGAGACGTAGAGCGGGTTGGCCGCCGCGATTTGGAGGCAGAGGTCCCGCACGAACGCCTTGAAAGCGTCGTTGCGCGCCACGAAGTCCGTCTCGCAGTTAACCTCGATCAGCACGCCGACCTTGCCGCCGACGTGGATGTAGCTCTCGATGAGGCCCTCCTTGGTGGCGCGGGCGGAGAGCTTGTCGATCTTCGAGCCGAGCTTCTTGCGCAGGAGCGTGATCGCCTCGTCGACGTTGCCGTTGGTTTCCTTGAGTGCTTTCTGGCAGTCGAGCAGGCCGGCGCCGGTCTTGGCGCGGAGGTCGCTGACCATTTGGGCTGAAATCGGTGAACTCATTGAACGATGATGGATGATGCGGTTGTTACTCGGCCTTCACGGCGGGGCGACGGGCGCGAGTTGGGCGCTTCTTCGGCGCGGCCGCGGCGGCTTCGCCTTCGCCCTCGACGGCGGCGGCGACATCGGCGGGCAAGTCGACCTTGGCCAGCACTTCCTCGTCGCCAGCGGCGGCGGGCGCGGCGGCTTCGATGCCCGCCGTCGTGGTCTTGAGATCGGCTTGGCCGCGTTGCGCGCGACGGGAGTCGCGTTGCGCGAGGCCGCTCTGGACAGCGGCGGTGATGGCCTCAACGATGATGCGGATTGATTTCACCGCGTCGTCGTTGCCCGGGATGGGGTGCGAAACCGCACCCGGATCGGAGTTGGTATCGACGAGTGCGACGCACGGGATGTTGGAGCGCGAGGCCTCGGCGACGGCGATCTTGTGGTGGTTCACGTCGACCACGAACATCGCGGAGGGCAGGCCGGGCATGTCGGCGATGCCGGAAAAGTTTTTCTGCATGCGCGTCATCTCGCGCTTGATGGCGGACTCTTCCTTGCGCGGGAGCTTGGACAGCTCCCCGCTGGTCTCCATGGCCTGGTATTTCTTGAACTTGGCGATCGAGCGCTTGACGGTCTCGTAATTGGTGAGGGTGCCGCCGAGCCAGCGGTCGACGCACATCGGCATGTTCAGGGTGGTGGCGGCTTCGCGCACGATGTCGCGGGCCTGGCGCTTGGTGGCGACAAAGAGCACATTGCCGCCCCCCGCGACCGTCTCCTCAAGGAACGCGCAGGCCTTGGCGAGGAGTTCGTGGGTCTTGCCCAAGTCGATGATCGTCACGCCTTGGCGGTGATCATAAACGTAGGGCTTGGAGCGCGGGTTCCAGCGCTTGGTTTGGTGGCCGAAGTGGACGCCTGCGTCGAGCAGGTCCTTGGGCGTGATGCTGAGGCTCATGATGGATCGGATGTATCTGACGACACACAGGTCGGCCGAGGGGCCGCCTTATGATCGATGTTGATGGTTGGTTGGTTTTTGTTGGCTGACTATTCTGACAAAAGAGCTGTCCAAAACACCGGTCGTGCGCGGGAGTGGCAAGCGCGAATTCGGGGAAAATCGGAAAATGGCGTTGACAGTCCCGAAAGCGGCGCGGACTTTCCGCGTCCCTTTGTTGCAGGGTGGAGCAGCCTGGTAGCTCGTCAGGCTCATAACCTGAAGGTCGCTGGTTCAAATCCAGCCCCTGCACCCAATTTGAAACCCCCGGAATCACTTCCGGGGGTTTCTTGGTTAATAGCTTACGCGATATTCGAAAGAGCGCTCACCCCGCTGTTACCCTGCGTAACATCAGGAAACTTTCAGACACCCGAGACGTAGTTCCGGACGTAGTTTTTCGCCAGTGAAAACGTCTGAGCGAAAAGAAGTCTTTTCTCCTCTGCCAGAGACTGCCCCTTCCGCGGGCCGCTGGGCCCTAAAAATGCCAAAAGGCCTGCGTCCATGGGGGACGGCAGGCCTTTGCGGCTGCTCTCTGAGGTTGGCTGGCTAAGCGGCAGCGGCAGGCCTTGAGCGGTCCTCCCCGCCGTCTACCCCTGTCCGGGCAAGCGCCATGATCTCCTGGAACGGGTATCGCCACATACCGGGAAGGATTTCCACCGGGTGAAGAACGAGGTCTTTGGTCATCCTCCAGATCGTCACCCGGCTAACGCTCAGGAGTTCGGCCGCCCGCTTTTGCGTTACCAAGAGGCGCTCGTCCGCCGCCGATCCGGCCGGGGCAGGTTGCGAAATCGCCCCTGATACGAGGCGCTGGACGAAGTCGCGCTCACCCGGCGTCAGCGCGGCGTCCGTGGCCATCACCGTTTGGAGAATTGCGCGACTGGTCGGATTCATGGCGTTAGGCGCTCAAGCGGACCCCAGCCAGAATCGACTCCCGCATCATCTCCCGTTCGCCGATCTGGCGCGCCAGTACCCCGAGCATTGGATTCTGGAAGACGTTCCGGCGGGTGCGAACCGCGAAACCGAACGGCGTGCTCTCGGGGTGCCACTCCACCGACGCGCAAACCCGCTGTTCGTGGTGATCCCAGATGCGGATTTCGCCGCCATCGAAAGCCGGCGACATGATCGCGAACATTTCGACGGCTTCGGCAGGCGAATCCGTTTTCAGCTCCGCCATGAAGTTGCCGGCCCGGCCTTGGCGATAGATTTGGTAACGCGGCGTGTGGGCCGGTTGATTTTCGTGACGGGGTGCAGCCGGCTGCGGTGCGAGCGTTTTGGTTTTCATTGCGACTCCTTTTCGTGAATGCCCGGAGCGGGATTGCTTCGTGACACCTCCACTTTTTTCCACGACGCCGAAACCTCAATGGGTCGCCCCTGCCGAGTTTAGGGGAGGCTCGCTACACCGAATTCGGTAGGCCCGTCTCCTGCCACCCGACGGGCAAATAGCGCATCGTGAAAGGCGTGAACCTTCACGACCACCAAGTGGCGACGACAAGGCGGCAACCGGTGCCGGCCACCGGGAGCGAACGCGTTCGCCTGCGAGCCGTTTTGATTCCGCTCTTCGCGATGAACGTGAAGGCCGGCTCCCGTGCGAGCGGCGGTCATGGCGAAGCACGTCGTGAAAACCAGCGTCGTCCGGCCGGTCTCAGGAACGAATTTCAACCGGCTTCAATTTCCCAAACGAACACAAGAGGCGGCGTGCGATCCGTCATCCCCGCGCGCCGGTCCGGCGTCCCTTCCTTGCGGGCGCTTCGCGTTCTTCCGGGCAATTCCGCTTGGGCGGAACGTTCTTTTTTCCCGGAGCATTCTTGCTCTCTCTGGCGGTCCCTCCATCTGGGCCGCCGCTACGCGGACAGGGAGCGTTCGGGTCCTCCTTGAAAGGAATCCCCCCAACCGTCCCCTCGTCCCAGACGGCACCTCCGCCTTTGGGCGAGAGAGCAATCCCGCTCCTCAAAATCAAAAAAGGAACTATATGCCCTCCAAGACCGCTCAATCCGCTCCGCAATCCAAGCCCGCCTCGACCGGCAAACTACCGGCTAAGACCTTCCGCCTCGGCCGCATCAAGGCGGCGGTTTGGGAAAACGAAACCGACCAGAAGAAATTCTACAACGTCACCTTCGCCCGGACCTACATGGACGACGCCAAGGTCTTTCACGACACCGACAGCTTCGGCCGTGATGACCTCCCGCTCGTCGCCAAGCTCGCCGATCAGGCGCACACGTTCATCTTCGAACGCCTCGCGGAATCCAAGCACGAGCAGAGCGAATAACATCCGCTCGCACCCGGCGGCCGGTTTTCACCGGCCGCCTTTTTTTTTGTCGTCGCATAGGATTCGACCGATGCTCGCTACGCTTGAGTTTCTTCCCGCCAGGGGCCAGGCCCCTATTGAGCGGTATCACTAAGCGCTCGCGCGCTCCGGTCCGGGGGCGACGGCTTTCACATCGTCGCCTAGGCTTTGCAGCTGCCGCTGAAAGCCCGGATACGAAATTCCGCTCGGCGTCACCCACACGTAGCCAAGTTGGAGCGCTTGAACGATCAACTGGCCTTTATGATGCAGCTTCAGTTTCGCCATGATCGACTTTCGATGCGTGTTCACCGTGTGCGGCGAAATCCCGAGCCGCTGGGCGGCCTGCTGATCGTCCGAACCGTCGCCGATCACTGAAAGGACGACCTGCTCTTTCTCTGTCAGCGCATCGAGCGTGATGTTCTTCGGGCGCTTCAAATGCTCGACCATCGTGGGGCTCACGTAGAGCCGGCGCTGAATCACCTGTTGCAGCGCCGCCGGAAGATTCTCCAGGCCTTCCGCGTGCCCGTCGTAGATGCCGTCGTAGCGGATGCCGCGGAGCATTTCGAAGGTGCGGGTTTCCCTCCGCGACGTGAGCACCAAGATCGGCAGCTTCGTATCGATGAAGGGTTCGAGGTGTTCGAGCCCGTCCATGTCATCGATCTTCACGCCCGCCACGAAGAGATCGGGCGGCTCAGATTGGATCGCTTCCAGCGCATCGAAGCCGTGCTGGAATACGAGGATGGTTGCGTTACGCCACAGCTCTTTGATCTGCCGGCAAATCAGATCCCCATACAACCGGTCCGCCTTCAGCACTACGATCCGCGGAGATGCCTGTTTCGACAACATAACTTCACGATGCTTTCAGTTCTAACCTCAATCCACCTGCGTCGGGACGCAGATGGCCGTTACCGGTCCCGCCGGCGAGCAGGTCGGCGGCAATGGCGTTGCGCACGAGGAGTTCGGTCGCATCGCGCATCGGTCGCGCGCCCAGTCGGTCGTTGAAGCCACGTTGAATTACCACCTCGGAGACGGAATCGTGATGCTCGACGGCACAACCCCGTGTCCCTTGAGCCGCGCACTCTGCCTCGATCATGTCGCGCGCGATGACGCGCTGTGTGTCGAAATCCAGCTTGTTGAACACCACGACGGCACTGATGCGCGCAAAAATCTCCGGCCGCAGCTCCCGCTGGGCCTCTTGTCGCACGAGACGCTCCATCGTTTCGAACTTCGATTTACGCAGCGCCATGATGCGCTGTGCGCCGATGTTGCTCGTGAGGACCACATACCAGTCCGAGAAGTCGAGTTCCCGATTGCGACCGGTTGTCACTCGGGCTGCATCGAGAATTTGCAGCAGCACGTCGAGCACGCGGGGATGCGCTTTTTCAATCTCATCGAATAGCAACGTCCCGCGTCCCTCGCAGCGGTCGAAGCCCTCGGCAATTCGACCGGGAATCGTGGCATCGCCGAGTAAAAGCGCGAGTCGCTCGGCCGTTTGATACTCCGACATATCGAGCCGCACCACGCGTCCGGGCCCGGTCACCTCAGCGGTGAACTGGAGCGTCAATTCGGTTTTGCCTACTCCCGTAGGGCCGAGAAAGAGGAAGCTCGCGCGCGGGCGACCCGCGTGGGCCAGGCCGAGTTCACCATGCTGCACCCGCTCACAGACGCGATCGATGGCAACATCCTGGCCGCGCAGCCGGGCTTTGAGCCGGGCTGGCAGCCCACCGAGCTTTGCTTTGATCTCCTCCGTGAGTTCCATCGCGCACCTCACCACTTCGCCTGCGTCGCCTTTGGATCGGTATTGGCAGCGACGCTATCGGGCTGCGCTGCGTTTGCCCCTGATTGGTTGCGTTCCGCCTCCAATCGCTCTCGGAGCCGCAAGGCATCACCGCTTTGCTTCACCAGTTGCGCGTATTGCGCCTGCATTTTCATCTGCGTGGCGGCCATCGCCCCTTGCATCGTCTGCATTTCGGACGTGATGGCTTTTTGCTTCGCCAACTCGGCGTTCAGTTCGTCACTCGCAGGCAGTGGCGCGTAGCTGGCCGGGGCGAAAGCGGTGCGCGGAACGGTGTCCGTCGTTTCCGCGTTCGTCGGCACCAAAGTCCGGCGATACACAGCATGGGCTTCATGCCGGATCGCCGGACTACCGGCCTCGCGGTAGCCGCGCACTTCATAGCGCGTCTCGACCGCCTTTCGCTCCACTTCCGCCGGCAGTGCCGGAGCGGGAGCGACGGCCCGCGTTACAACCGCCTTCGGCGACGCGCATCCCGCCAAAACCGCCGTAGCCATGATCCAAAGTAGGTGACGCATAACTATCCTTTGTTGGGTGGTTGAGCCGACGAATTTGCCGGGCGTGGAGCGTCCTCGGCTGATACGGCTTTGACGCCGGCAACACTGGCCCGCTGCGGGTTGATCGCTTCGAGCACGTAGACGTAAAATTCTTTTCCGGCCGCAACGCGGACGAAATATCCGTTCTCCTCGATGTCCTTCAGCGTGCGCTGCGCGTAGAGATCGAAGACCTCGCCCACGCCTTCGCGCGCACCATTCGAAAGCGAACCGGTGATCGTCGTGCCGAGCGCGGTCTGCGAACGATCCTGCGTGCCGCGCGCGAATCCGCTGAGCGCGGCCGAGGCGAGCATCTTCAACTCCTGAAGATTATCACTCGCGATGACGCGGCCCTTCAATCCAGCCGACCCATCGCTGATGCCATAGCCATCAATCTCCTGGTCGTATTCGCGATCCAGCGCGACGCCGTTGAACGCGAGCTCGCGGCCGTCCTGCCAGACGAAACGCCACGTGCCCGAAGCCGTCACACGGTCGCGCATGCGACCGGCACGCGCCGTCCCGTGCACGAGCGTGTTGGCGGGAATGATCCTCTTTCCGTTCTGCCAGACGTCTTCGAGCAGCACCGCGATGACCGGTGTTTCGAGATTCGCGCTATCAATCGTGTTCACGAGTTTACATTTCAACAGCGTGCCGAAAGGCATGAACCGTTCGGGAGGCTCCGCGCTGGCGCGCTTCGCATCAGCGGGCTGCGCCTGATAGCTCGCGAGCAACGAGGCGTAGCGAATCTTTCGCGGCGCCGGCTGCTTCGGATTGGTTACCGCCTTTCTGCCCTTGGCGTCGTTGACGACGGGACGGAAGGGCACGAGACCGTCGCCCTTGGCGTTGGGCTCGGCGCTGGGCCCGCGCGCCTGTTGCGGCATGCCGTCCTCGAGGCCTTGGTTCAGCGGAACCTGCACTTGGCCGAGTTCGACTTTCTTGGCATTTTGCGCGGCGAGTCGTGCCGCCGTTCGTTCGTTGCTCTGATGCTTGCCGTAGATCGCCAGCCCCGAAAAGAGGACGGCCACGAACACGACGAAGAGCCCGAACTTGCTCTTCAGGAAATTGCCGATGTTGCGTGGATTCATGGCTGGCTGCCCTCCGCTGGCGCCGTCGGCTGCAGATTCGCTGCGAGCGCTTCGCGCCGCGTAGTGTTCACCAGAATCGTGAAAGCGTTGTCCGCGCTCAGATCGTTGCGATTGCCGTCGGGCAACCCGACGATGGCGAATTCCGCATCCGCGCTCGCGCCCGGTTCAAGGCTCCGCGGTCCGTTGGCAATCGATTGTTCAAATCGTTCCTGCGCGACGCGCGCAGCAAAGGTGCTGGGGGCAAGATCCACCGTCCGATCCGTGGGATTCCGCAGCCGCAGCAGGAACACCACCGCGTCCTCTTTGGGAAACCGGTAAACCTCCTGCACCGTGATCTCCACGTCGGGGAGCGCGACCGTCCGGTTCTGCGCCCGCAACGTCACGCCCTCGACGGCCTTCGGCAGCGATTTCGCGAGCACGGGATAGGCACGTGCCCGGTCAAGCAGGCTCAGGCCGATGCGAGGCGAGAATTTCACCGGCTCCGGCGGCGCATCGACACGCTTCGCCGCGGCGACTGCACCTTTTCCGAAAATCACACTGGCCGCTGAATCCGTCGCGACAGTCCGAAGCTGGATGACGTAGGCCGCACCATCGAAAATCGCGGTGAGGCGACCGGCGGCATCCGGCTGCAAGCTCTGCACGAGAATGAAGTTCGATCCCGGCGCGTGCGTGACGTGAAATCGGATGGGCGTGCCCTCCTCGACCTCCGACGCATCGCGGCCGTTGTCGATCAGCATATCGGTGCCCGCCACCGCCGTCAGCGGACCGGGGAACATCACCGTCGTGACCTCGCGGGAAACTGGCAGCTCTACGACCTGTTGGGCGTCGAGCGCGAGGTTGCGAATCGTTTGCGCCGATAGCGCCGAAGCGACCGCCAAAAAGATTCCGATGCGTCCCCACATGGTTTCGTCCTCATGTTTTGATCGGCTCGACTTGAAACGCGGCCACGGCGGTGGGGAAACGTCCGTTGCGCGTCAGGTCGGGATTGACCAGGAATTTGAATTTAACGCGGTAGCGCAGCGCCTCGGTGATGGGCGCGCCTTGATATGAACCAACGCGGATCAACTGCACATCCGCGGAAGTGTAGAAAGCATTGTCGCGCGTGCTGAGAATCTCGGGCACGCCAACCTCGACCTTTTGATGCAGCGACTTCGCTTCGAACTCCGCCTTCGTGCCATTGAAGGCGGTTTGAGCGACCTTCGCCGCTTCGCGCAGGAAGAGCTGTTTGAGCAATTCGGGATTATCGGGACCGGCAGGGTTGCGCTCAAAGAGGGCTTTGCACGCGAGCTTGGTCTGCATGGCGTGCAGGTCTTTCGCCTGCTGGATGTCGACGACGGGCGAAACGTAATAGGTGCCGAGACTGTCGATCAGCAGCACGTCGCGCCGATGCGTGAATTGCTCGATCAGGACATGGCGGTCCCAAATCGCCCATGCCCACGCTGCGACCGCGATCAGAAACCAGAAGAGAGCCTGCCGGCGCTGACGGTCGAAGATTGAGAGCAGGGCCGACTTTGGCTGTCCGAATCGCGGCGCGACGCGCGGCGATTCCGGTTCGGTGGTTGTGGCATTCGCGACCATGACTACCTCCTTGTTTTGGTTTGGTCGTTTTTCCGACCGACTGGCGGTTGATCAGCCTGACCCAGCTCGCGCTTTTCATCGTTGATGAGATCGCGCAGCGCCGCCGTCGCCTTGCGGGTAGCGGCCGTCGAACGCTGAACTGATTTGGTCGCGCTTTCGGTCGCGACGAGGGACCTACGACTTAGATTTATCATGGCTCTCAATTTCTATCGCTGCGTTATTTGGGTCTTCGTTGTGCGGCTGTTTTTCAAAGCCGCTTCGATTGCGGCGCTGGCGGCTCGCGTATTCCGTGAACACAGAAGCAAACTCCTCTGACGCGTCCGCGTTTTGCTTTTGTGCGGCTGCGGCGCTTTCCGAAGCGGCCGCGTGGCGCCGCATAAGACCTCCGGTGTAGAATCCTGACACTCCGCCAATCACCGTGCTCGTCGTGCGAGGAGAACCGCCGCCGCGCACGGCGGACTCAGTTCCGCCCGCGAGAGCGCCTCCCGCGGCCGATAGGACGACGGCGCCAGCTCCCGCTCCTCCGGTTGCTGCGGCGACGGCGGCGCCAGTGGCACCGGTGACTACGGCTTGAGCGACGCCGCCCACGCCTTGAGCGAACGCCATAGCGGGATTCGCACCCATCAAAAGAATCTTTGTCGTGACCCAAGGCGCCAGCAGCGAGCTGACGAGCATCCAGGTTCCGATCAAAAGCACAGTCAGCGCGGGCGCTGCAATTGGCGCGCCCACGACGAAGACTGGCACGAGGTTTGCCACCGCCGCCGCCTCCAACATTGCGTTTGTAACTACTGCCGCAATGACCCACCCGAATGGCCACAATACAAGGCCAACCAATCCAAGAATGTATTTCTGACCGACACCGACCATCGGTCGGAGCATGAAGAACGAGAGGAAAATCGGGCTTAGAGCCCAGCCCGCGGTTAGCAGAATGTCTCCGATCAACTTGACGACATACTGAATGCCCCAAGCCAGCCAACCGAAGAGCCAAAGCAAGGCATAGCAGATTGCAGTCCCGATCGATTTCGTTCCCCAGATGATGTCCCACATACTCGCGTCGGGCTCAGTCGCAGTCTTGCCCGCGACAAAGGTAACGAACTTCTCGTCAACCGCAGTAGGGTCGATACCCATCATTGCCCCGAACGCGACCACGATGTCGTTCAACCGCATCAGCCATTCGCGGATGCAAAGCGTGCAGATGCCGATCAGGAGGACCTTCGCTAGCAAAAAGGCGAACGACCCAAAATCCGGGCGCGCTCGAACCGCTTGAAATACTAGCCCCGCCGCAACAATCGCGCTCCCAACGTAGGCACATCCACCCCACAACGCGGAAAGACCGTCGAAGTATGAGGGCGGAAGGACGATGCCACTGGGAGTTGCCATGACTCACCTATTTTTTCGCCGGCACTTCGGCCGCGGTTGGAGCCACCTGTTTCTCGGGTTCATTTTTTTTGAAAATGTCCCGCGATTTGAATGTCTTGGGGAGCGTATCCATTTCTTTACGGGCCGCCTCCGCTCGGGCTTTGGCATCCGCCTCCTCTTTGGCCTTGCGCGCCTCTGTCTCCCGGTCCGTGCATCCGGCGAGAAGCACGCAGGATGTGAAAAGCACGGCGATTTCTGTTCCGGTTTTCATCGCTTTTCAGACCTAAGATTCAAGAGGAAGTTGCGGCTAAGGGCTCAATGGGCGCTCGGTTACATATTGAAGGAGGCACTCGTATTTGGGCTTAAATGTGCTCGTGATCTTTGAGGCCTCCTTCTGTGCCAGCTTACGGCGCGCCTCGGCCTCTGCCTCGCTCTGGGCGTTGCCCATCGCCGTCGATTCGGCCGCTTTGACCTGAACCTGCGCGGCGCTCAGCGCTACCTCTGAATCGACCGCGGTGAGTTGCCCGTATTGCGCTTCGAGGACGGTCGCCAGCTTCCGCTGCTCCGCCTCGGTTTCCGCCGCTTGCATTGCCTCGCTGGTGGCGGCGATGGCTCGTTTCAGACTTTCACGGCGGGCATACACATCGGTCTGAACCGTTTTGAACTCGTCCACCGTCTCGGTGATTCCTTGCGCAGATCTGTAAACGATGGGGTCGCGCTCGACGGACGTTCCATCGAAGTCCTTAAAGTCAGGCGTCACCGCACGGAATATCCCGCCGCGCGTATCGCCGAAGATTGCCCGCCCATCGACGCGAGCGACACCGTCCGCCCATGTCTTGATCTTCGTGGGCAAATTCAGATCGAGGCGAAATTCAGGAAAGCCCACCAGCGACTTCACGTCGGCCATGTTGCCGAGTCGTTTGAGCTGCATCTCGAATTGCTGAATCTGCCGGACCTGATTCGTGATTTGGGAAGCCTGATTGGAAATCTGCTCAACCAGCGCCGCATAGTTCATCGCGCTCTGCTGAATGTTCGCCACGTCAACGACGGCCCACTGCGCGCGGCAAGGAATGAGCGCGCCGACAACCAAGAGGAGAAGGAGCGTCTTTTTCATGATCTCGAATCCTCCCGTGGCGCAACCACGCGAATCACCCGCTTGGTCGGCTCTCGCCGCACGCCGTCACGGTCTGACTGCGGGACATCGATCTCGTAGTAGGTCTCCTCGTAACCATCATCAGCGGCCGGCCGCTGATTCGCCCGGGCGATCCAATACTGCTGTTTCACCGCGTTGGACTGCCCTTTCTCATAGCCGGCAAGGTAGGCCTCCTTCTGGGCCTTGTTGCTAAGGTAGTTCACGGCCTCACCGACCACGAATCCCGCCGCTGCACCCACCGCGGCGTTCTTCCCCTTACCATCACCTTCCTTCGCGCCGATGTAGGCACCCCCGGCCGTAGTGGCGGCGGTGGTCGCGAAGTCGCGCGTTCCCCCGGCGGCATTCGCACTCATCGTGCTGCAGCCCTGATTGAGGAGCATCACTACGATCAGCATCAGTATGCCAATCAGCACGGGCTGAAACACGGAGAAGGTGTCGAGAATTCGTCGCATGGCGGGGATGGGTTGAGGGTTCAATCGTGGTCGATGGTGAGGCGCATCTCGGAGCGCTGTGTCTGTCGCTCCGCGCAGACTTCGCGCAACCGCTGGCGGTCGATCGCATGTTCGATGAAGTCGTTCGCTTTCAGCCGCCCTTCGAGAAAGTCCACGATCTCCGCTTTGGCGCGCATCCTGTCGGCGGCCGGCAATTCACTCGTTTCGAGAATCTCCTCGACCCGGGCGACGCTCTCGGGATCGGACTTTAGCTCGCCGTCCTCCCGGTCCGCGTAAGGCGCCAGGGCCTCCGCAAGCCGCTCCTCTTCCACCAACTCGTAGCCGGCCAGCAGAAGATCGAAACCGGAACGACTGAACATGACCGACTCCGGTTGTCCTTCACTTAGCACACGACCGTCGGCATCGAGCTGGTGCTCGCGTTCGATCAGTCGAAACATCAGTTCGTCATTCTCGATGTCCGCCTCGACGTGCCGTTCGCGATGTAGTTGGGACACTTCGCTTTCTTCAGCCAGCGCCGCGTTCGCCACGGTCACGCGGGAATCCGGCAACCGCGCCAGGACGCGCGGGAGCGCGACAATCGAACCTTCGGCTGCCAGCCCGCGACGTTCAGCAAGATATTCTCGGCCGAGAAGGACCAGCCGTTCGCCTTCGTTCTGAATTTCGCGGTGAGGTCTCATGATTTCAGGCGTTGGCGATGATCGCGTTCACCACGTCGCCCTGACCTTTGAGGTCCGAGGCGCGTTGATCGAAGTGAGCGCCGGAACTGGAGGCGCAGTAGAGCATTTCGCGGGACGCGACATTGCGCATGGTCACGATCAACGGCCGGCGCTCGTCGGTGTGATAATAGGTGAACTGCGAGAACTTCGCGCCGGTGAGCTTTTCCGGCTCAGGATGGCTCATGACCGCGTCCTTTACGGTCTCGGGAATCGGGAAGTCGTGGCTCAGATCCTCGACATCGCTCCGGTCGCTCTGGCGCATGAGGAGCAACATGCGGCTGTTGCCGAGAACCGCGCCGCGAATGTCAGAGGTCTTGAACTGCTCGTAGTTCTGAACCGTCGCGACATTCCAAACGTTATACTTCCGCAGTTGCTGGTAGGATTCGCGCAGCACCTTCTTTCCGGACGGAACGAGCGAGAAGCGGGCGACTTCTTCGAAGATGTTGCGCTTCCGGAGCGCGCGCGGAAGCCGCATCATGTGAGACCGCGTGTAGTTCGCGATCAGGAACGCCGCCGCCGCCTTCAACTCTTCCGCCGACTCCGGGATGTAGCCGAGTTCGAAGTGGGCGATCTTACCGGTGAGATTCACGTTCGAGACTCCGTCGAACAATTCACCGTAGCTGCCGCCGCTTGACCACGGTTCGAGCAGCGTCGCGAGGTAGCGCATTTCGTCCGCGTGGGTGCCAGTGGCCTCCGCCGCCAGCAGCTCCTGGAGATGCCCGTGTTGCGGTTGATCGGCAGCGCCGATTTCGGCGAAGACGAGATCGCGCACGGCCTGCGCGCCCGCCGTGTCCTTGGCGAAGCGAAGAATTTCCTCCTCCGCCTGCGCGCGCAAAAGCGCGTCAGCTTCGTCAGGCCGGGCTTTCTGAAATTCACCAAACTCGAGGAACGCATCGAGTGCCGTGGCCTGCGGACCCATGCGCGTGCGGCGGAACGCCTCCAACGTGGCGGCCCGGCGCGTCAGTTCGCCCCGCGCCTCGGGATGCTTGTTGAAATACCACCGCGCAAAGTCGTCGTAGAGGCGGCCGATGGCATTGCTCAGCAGGGCCTGGCGGAGCTTGTTCCGGTCTTCGTCTTTCGACTGGCCGACCATGAGCATCGGCAGCGCCGCCGCGGCGGAAAGGTGCAGTCCCGACAGCGGGAGCCCGCGCGTGTCGAGATAGTTCATGGTCAGCTTGCCGTTCGCTTGGATGATGATCGGTTGGCTGGCCGCATCGACGGTCTTGGCATACGTCGTGTAGGACTCCCCTTCCTCCACGATCATCGTGTAGTGATAGAAGGGCTCCGTCTGTGTGAGAATATCGATCACGTTGACGCTCTTGCCGGAACCCGTCGTGCCGATGACGACCGCATTCTGCGGCGTCTGGCTCGCGCCATCGCCAACGAAGGTCCGCCCGCCGACCAGATTGCCGTTCGGACCCTCGAAAAGGAATTCCGCCGAGTCGAGATGCCCCATCGGCGTCGAAGAGAACGGCAGGATATTTGCGACCAGCGCATCGTCGTAGTCGTGCCAGAGCGCGTCGTAGCGGCTGTAGGACCAGCCGGGCCACGTGCAGAAGAAGAAATTCCGAGCCGAGCTTTCGAGCGCCGGCTCGTAGGCCTGCGCTCGCTCCATGCTACCCACCGCGGCTTTCAGCGCGGTGAGTTTCGCCCGCAGGTCTTCGCGATTGCGGTCCCACGCCCGAATCACGTATTGGATGCGATAGGGCGAACTGTCGCCGTTGGAGTAGCGCGCGATCTTGGCAGCCTTGATCTTCATCGCCGCCAGCAGCTTCACTTTCCGCAGGCTCTCGTAATCGCCTTCGACGCGGTTCAGCTCTTTCTGCTCTTTTTCGATCAACTCATCAACGTCCACCGCCTCGACGTTCACCGTGATGGCGTAGTCGCGGAATCCGAGCTTCGTGAGCAGGTAGGCGATGCTCGGACGCGTGCGCTTCGGCAGCGCCTTGAGCACGAGCATGCCGTGATAACAGCCATCGAGGTAGAAGCCGGTGTCCGGTTTCTCCAAGGGACGCCCTTCGCCCAGCCAGCAATTCTCCTGAAGCGATTTCTCGGGATCGAAGAATTCGAGAGGATCGGAAACTTTCTGCTCCGGCAGCGACGGATTCAAAAATTCGAGGTAATGCAGAAAATGATCGGCGTCCGTCATCGGCCGCACCTGGCCGCCGCTGCCGGCGAAGAGCGCATGGAGAAACTGGCCGAGCTGATGAAATTGCTCGGCATACGCACCGAGCAGCGCCTCGCGGGTGAGTCGTCCGCTCTTCTGGCCGAGGACGGCGGCGTCAATCGGCGTCGTGAAATACAGCCGGAGGCGTTCGCGGCGCAGGACGCCTTCTTCCGCCATCCGCCAAAAGCGGACGAACCGTTCGTTCCGCTGCCGCACGCTCCATTCGTTGGTGCCGTGCTTCAACGTATCTTCGCGATACCGTTGCAGCGGCCGGCGGAAATCGGAGTCGTTCGTCCACTGCACCTGCAATCGCCAGCCAGGCTTCAGCACCGAGAGAAGCGCGGTCAGGTCGGATTCGAAGGCGTTGTGGTGGATCGGATCGGCCTGCTCCAGGTCCGGGGCGATCACTTCGAAGCCACGCGCGATGAAGCCCCCACGATGCAGCCCTTCGAAGACGATCATGTCTTCGCCGAAATACCCGTCTGGCGGCTCGACTCTCATGCGCGACCCTCCGTCGTCTCAGCCAAGGTCTCTTCGAGCAGTGCCTCCGTCTCGGCGAGGCGTTCGATAACCTGCTCGAACGCCGCGCGAGCCACGACCGGTTCCTCTCTCCGTTTTCGCGTCGATGGAGCCTCCGCCGTCGGTGTTGCGGCCGACACCGACGCTTGGCCTGTCCGCATCGCCGGCCGGAAGGCCGGCGCAGCGGATTTTCTCGCGGCGGCATCCGTCGCGGTGAGTTGCAGCCCGGAGCGGAACGGATTGGGCGGGCTTTTCGCCCGAGGACCGAAGTGAAACGTCGCAACACCAGCCTCCACTAGCGCGGACTCGAAAAAGTCGGTGTCGTAGTGCTCAGGGCGGTTGTTCTTCAGCGCGAAGACATACGTCACCGAAAGGCCACACAGGACGGCACCCACCAGCAGGCAAAACCAGAGCGAGATGCCCAGCATGCCCCAGAGGAATACCACCATGAGGATCGTCACACCGCTGGCACCGAGGAGATACCAGCCGGAATTGCCGGTCATCCCCAGGAATTCCCCCGAGGACTTCGCGCCTTGGTTGGCGTCGTGCTCGTGAAGATGTGCCGCGTGCATGGGATCGCCGGATTACGGGGTGAACGTGCCGACATCCGCCGCCTCGATCCCCATGTTGCTCCACATCGTCCGCACAATCGCGAAGGCAAGCCCGCTGACCATCGCTCCGGCGAACGCCCACTTCGCGATAGACTGACGGCCCATCATCATCGCCACACCCGCCGCGACGATGCCCACCGCAGCAAACGTCCCGCTGAGATACATGATGATCGCGTTGCCCGATTCCGTCGCGGTCTTCAGATCGACCGAAGCCGCCTGCGCCAGCGTGGGCCACGCGAGCGTGACCGCGAAAAGAAACCACAACCGGCGCTGATTGGTCTCCGCCGATTGCGGCCGAATTTCCGAATACAGATGCAGAGCCCGTGCTAGCATCGCCGCCCCCAAGGCCAGCGCCACGTAGGGCGTCAGCAGAATCAAGGTCGTCATGACAGTTTCTCCTTTTTCGATGCCGGCACTTTTGGGGGCCGAGACCCGCGCGCCTCATTCCGTCTTTCGTTGGAATTTGCCGCGTGGTTGCGAAGACGAAGATTCTTCCGTCAACCGCAACTTTGAGGGCCTACCGAAAATTCGGTAGTCGAAGTTTGGAACCCGTCGGACGGTCGTCGCGACCGAGTGAAACTGTCTCCTTCTTTGACCGAATATCGCTCGTGATGTTACCCTGAGAGGTCGATTTCGATTTGCTGTCCGTTTGCGGCGTTCGGGGGCTTTGGTGCCGCCGGGCGGAAGACGATTCCAGTCACGAAGCTATCCGGCTCGTTGTTACGGTCTTCCTCCAACTCAGGCCGGGAACGAACCCGCAGAAGCGTGTGCTCCTCTATCGCTTGTTTCAGGAGGCCGAGGTTGTGGCCGCGAACGACAACGATGTCGTCACCGATTTCGACGCTTAGGAAATCAGGCTCGGCGTATTCCCAGGAGGTCTTGACGTAGAGCGACCACGGATAATTGCGCCAATGCTCGTGGCCGTCGTCGAAAGTGACGGTGCTGGGATCGACGACCGTGTCGAAATACAGCCGCGGCTTACGCTGCACGGGTTTCTCGCTCATAGATTGGGTCTTTCGGCGTGAACCGCACGATGGCCGCGACGGTTGCAGTTCACCGCATGCCAGACGGCGCGCATCTTTGAACTCATGGTCCGCATCGGACGCGGCACATGACGCTCGCCGAACACAATTCCATGCCGTGCGGTAAACTCCGTTGCTAGCTCCCGACCCGGATCAGGATTCGAGAGCCGCCGGAGAATTTTTTCCTTATCGGAAAGATAGATCGAATGGGCGCCACGATAGCGCGTATTGCCAACATAGAACTGCCGCCGGGCCAAGGCGGCGGCAGCGACTTCGCCCAGGACAAGGAGCGATTCCTCCGATGTGCTGCCCTGCGAACGATACGAGGTGAGAGCGTGGCCGTAGGTCCACGCGGCGAAGTCACGAGGTAACTCATGACCGTCCGTCAGAAACACTCGATTCGCGGTCACATCGACCGCAGCGACTTCCTTGAAGTCGCCGTTCGCAAAGCCCTCCCGGTCCTCGCGTCCTCGGATCAGGATTCTTTCTCCCACGGCCAAGGGCAATAATTGTGGCCGGCCGACATCGAACGCGGCGCGTTGCTTCCGGGTTACCTTCACCTCTTTGCCGTTCGTGCGGCGCACCCAGATTCCGTCGGTGGCGACCCGGACCACTTCCGCCGCCGTGCCGCGTTTGAAATCGCGCGTTGCCCGCGCGAAAAGCAGGTGGTCGCCGGCCCGATACTGCTCCCAATGGATCTTTTGTTCGTCGGTCCAATTGAGTGGCTTCACCGCCGTCCGCACCACTTCCTCGGTTCCAAGCAGGCCGGCCGTTCGCAGCGCGGGCCGCACATGGGAATTGAAACGCTCGATTTCATCCCAAAACGGGATGACGACCAGTGTCCCAATCTTCTTTTGCTGGTTTCGCACGTAGTGCTCGGCGGCAGCAGCAAACATCGCATCGTCGTTCGCCACGGCCCGGATCAATCCGCGCCGGTTGGCAAAGCCGAAGGCCTCACCGAACGAGCCCGCCGCGAGCAGGCGGCTGAAATGACGGTCGGCGTCACGCCGCTGGCGCAGGACTTCCGACAAGCGCACAATCGGCGTTCCGGAGAAAGTGAGGACATTGCGGAGGGCATCGCCCCGTTGAACGCTGTAGTGTTGCTTCGTGTCTCCGACCAGAAGCAGCCGCGCGTTCGCGGCGACGGCGAGGCGGGTGAGTGCCGCCAACTGCTGCGTAGAAAGCAGGCCGGCTTCATCAACGAGCACGACCCGACCTGCCGCGCTTCGTTGGAGCGGCTCGCTGACCAAGAATCGCTGCACGGTATCGGCGCCCTTGAATCCCGATTCCGTGATCGCATCTCTCGCGCGGGTGGTCGGGGCGAGCGGCAAGAAGTCCCGCCCTCCAGCGGCGCGGTGCGCCCCTTCGATAGCGGAGAGCACGGTCGTCTTTCCCGTGCCGGCGTCACCGATCAGGATGGCGACGAAATCGCGGCTGCCGAGCAACTCCGTCGCCGCGCGCCGTTGCCCGACCGTCAAATGAGCCGGCAACGCTTCGGGCCGCCCGAGCGGGAACCGGCCGTTCCGGCCAGCGATGACCCGCTCAATGGTCTCCGTTTCCTCCCGACGGATCGGTCGAAGGCTCATCTCGCCTTCTTTTCGAATCACGTCGGCATGGTTTTCCAGCGCCTCGCGGAGTTCGCGCCAGCGAGAGAAATCCGGGTGCAACTCCAACGCCGCCTTCAGCACTTCGCCTTCGCGCACGACGCTGTTGCGTTCGTAGACATGTCGGAACGCGGCCTCGAGGACGGAGCGCACCAGTCCATGCGAGATGCGCTCGCGCGGGGCTGCCTCGCGCGCCGTGCGCACCACCGCGTCCAACCGTTCGCGCTCCGATTCCGTCAGTTCGGCCCGCTGGCGAGCACGCACCTCCGGCGTGCTCGCTTCGGTCAGTTTGTCCTCCCGCGATTCGCGCACGAGAATTTCAACCTCCCGCTTCGATGGCTTCCGACCGTGCTCCGCCGCGAATTCTTCCGCGAGCTTCTGCACGTGGCGGGTCCGCTTCGAGAAACGCTCGCGCAGGTGCTCGACTCCACGAACCGCGAAGCCCGTGGAATTCATTTCGTGCGTCTCGTAGCCGAGCGCGCGCAGCCGGCCCGCGAGTTCCCGATAGAGCACTTGGCGGAGGTAACCGGAAGCGCGCAACATTTCCGCGGGTTGCAGTGCCATCCATTCGTTCCTCGCCGGGTCCCAGGTTACGTTCGCCAGCACGGCGTGGGCGTGAAGCTGCGGATCGAGGTCACGGCTCGCGTCATGGTGGAACAACGCACCCACGTAGTTACGCGTGAGCCGATACTGTTCGGTAAACGCTGCATCGCCCCGGCGCTCGCGGACGGCCGCGAAGCGCTCCATCTCGTCCAGCGCCACGCGCACCGATTCCTCGAATGCGGTGCGCACCCGCTCATCGCCACCGACCAATGCGAGCACGCTCACATCCTTCGGCGCAGAAAGCTGAATGTCGAAAAATGCGACGCGATCCTTCACGAGACGCTGCGTCAACGGCTCTCCGGTCTGCGGGTGCCGGTTCAAGCGCAGCGCCTCAAACGGCGCTTCCGTCACGGGACCGGCCAAACCCAGCGCGGCAGCGGCCTGGCCGATCCACTCTCCCTGCACCGCGTTTTCTCCCTCCGCCCAGTAATCGTTCTTTCGCAGGTGATGCGAAAGGTAGGTCGCGCCGTTGCGAATGACACCCACCGTGATCATGCGCTCAAGACCGTCATGCGCGTGTTGAAACTCAACGGCGCGCGCCTCCCGATTCCGGTGTAGAGCGCCTACCGTGGATGCGGTAGTCCAACGGTCGTAATTCGGGGGTCCGATGCTACGATGCGCTGCGAGGGTCGGCGTGAACCCGTGGCACTTGTTTGGCCCAAGACGCAATACCCTAACGAGGCGTTGGGTTTCGTCGGCCGGGAGAAAGCTCAAGCGGCGGCGCATCGGACGACTACCCTTTTTTCGGTAGGCGCACGCCCTCGCGGTTTTCCTGGGACGGACTTTCTCTGCGCGACGTAAACCATGAAACACCTGCCCGCACCCGATGCTCTCCTGCGTGCCTGGCTCAACGATCCGCGCGCGCCCGCTGTCGCTTCCTTCGTGATTTCAGCGATGTTTCTCGGCGCCGCGGGCTGGCTGATTCAACGAAATCTCCGCCACAACGAGCCCGGTTTGCGCGCGCCGGCAGCCCTGCCGGTCGCCTTGGTGATCGCCGGAACGGGCCTCTACGGCACGACCGTCCTCTCGTCGCCGTGGAATTGGACGGTTGCGGCGCTCGTCTGCGGCCTCGCCTCCGCGCTATTCTACTTCGCCGACCATCGCCGTTACGTGCGCGATCCGCAGGGACGCGTCGTAGCTGATCGTTGGGAGATCGTGCTCACGTTCGCGCGGTTTCGCTGGACGCGTGATAAGGCCAACCGGCACTTCTTTTTCTCCGGCGACACCGGCTCCGGGAAGACCAGCGGCATGAACGGGCTGCTTGCTTCATTGATGAAACGAAATTCGAGGCTCGGCGGTGTCGTCATGGCGAACAAGGGCGACGAATGGTTCTATCTCGAATGGCTCGCGAAAAAGCACGGGCGCGAGCAGGACATCGTTCACCTCCGTCCGCGCCTTGTTGGGGAAGCTGCCATTACGAACCACCGGCTCAACGTCACCGGAGACGCCCGCCTGCCGTTCACCACACGCGCACGCATCCTGGTTGATACGGCTGCCGCTCTGAATCCCAAAGACGAGAAGAGTTTTTTCAAAGTGAAGGGCGCCGGCCACATCAGCCGCGCCTTCGAGTTGCTCGCCGACATCGGCCGGCCGGTCACGGCCACCAACGCCTACAAAATCCTGACCTCGGAAACCGAACTGAAGCTCGCCTTGGAGGACCTGACCAAACTGGACACGACGGAGCGGCGCGTGCAGCTCGCTGAAATCTTCGATCAGACCTACATCAAGCATGACGCCAAGGAGCAGCGCGCCGGTGAAATCGGCACGTCGCAGAATTACCTCGAATACCTCGGCACACCCGAAATCGCGGAAATCTTCAGCTCGGACGAACCCGACACCTGTTCGATTGCCGGCGTGGACAAGGGAAAGATCTTCTGCATCGACGTTCCCCAAGATTACACCACAGAGCGGCAATACGTCTTCACCGTCGTCAAACTGCTCCTCTATCGCCACGCGCTGCGCCGATATGCGCTGCCGCCATGGCAGAAGTATGCCCTCAACCAGCTCGTCTACTTTGGGGACGAATTTCAGAACGCGATCACCGCGAGCCACGATGGCACCAGCGACTTCAACGTCATCGACCGGCTGCGCGACTGCATGCTGATGCTGGTCGTCTCCGCACAGGCCTTCGAATCCCTCATTCCGCCGCAAACGAAGGAACAGGCCGAAGTCCTCGCTCTGAATCTGAAGAACCTCGTGATGTATCGCGCGGCCTCAGAGACCGACGCGTTGCGCTGCGCGAACGCCCTCGGCAAACACTACGTCGAACGAGCCACGCGCACCGTCCATCTCGACCACACCGCCCACACCTATCAGCGGTCTGAGGAATACCGGATCAAGCCCCACGAATTCCGGAGGCTGCCTGATCACACCGCCGTCGTGCGCCACTGCACGAACGGCTTCAAAAAAGTCTGTCTTCGCCCCGCCTGATCTTTTATCCTGAGTTTCGACGCCGATGAATCCGGAAGAAACCCCCGAACTGACCGTGCAGTCGCTGATGGCCCTGCGCCAAGAAAGCGATGCACTCCGCACCATTACCGAACGACTCAAAGTCAAAGAAATGGGACCGGCTGACCACATTCGCACTAAGCACGAAGTGAGAGCTTTTATCGAAAAGGGATCAGAAGCTGCCGCCGAAGCTCTGACCCGAAGAGCTGCCGAACGCCGGCAAATCGGCAGAAAGCTCGCTGAGGACATTTCCCTCAAACGCGGGCAGAAGTTCACCCCGTGATTTCACTACGCCCCGATATTGTCGCTGCGACTAGGGCCGCCTCTCAAATCAGCTCAGATTGATTTCGGAAGACGACGACTTTGATACCACTCCCGTTGTGGATCGTCGCAGTTCCAGGATAACGGGCTGCCGACGGAAAAAGTTGGGTCCCCAATTCAAAAAGCGACCCCGCTACTACCTTACCGTCGACGAGGTTCTCTGGACCAACCGGAACGGCGGTTAACAATTTTTGCCACGCAGCACGATTTGGCCCCGGTTGGCCGACAGCGATCGAGCGGTGGGCCATCTGCGCTTTGGAAAACTCCCGCGGTTTGGCATGTAGCACCCACCATTCTTGGGCGCCGAGACTGATAAACACGCGCACGTGGGCGATCCTCCGAAACTCTTTGCGCATCCGCTTTCGTCCCCGAAACGACTCAGCGTAAAGCCAGTCCTGAAGATGCTGGCCGAGATTGTCGATGAGATCGCCTTGCGCAACACGCGTGGCGTTTTCAATGACGGTCAGGGTTTGCGGCCCGTTTTCGATGCCAGCATAGCCCGCGAACGCGAGAGCGAACGGCTGGCCGTTCCTTACACCGTGGAGGTGTTTTACTCCGGTATTTGTGACCTTTCCAGCCGTGGTTATGTTCACGCTATCGCTGGCGATGAGCACGCCATCGTTACACTGCATGCCGACAATAAAGGTCATGTCCCGTGTGCAATAAGCTGACGAGCGCCACCCGCAAGGTTCATTGCGCGGTTGAGACGAGCGCGCGGGATCACCGTGGAGTTGGTGGCCGGCAGCGCTGCTTGCGTCACGCGCCGGATTTTTCTGGTGGAGAAGATGGCGCGGAGCCCGCTGGCGGACTCTCCGACTTCGGCAGCAGGTGTGGCCAAAAACAAATACGCAGGACTAGCCACCAGATGACGATGGCGGCCTCGGAATTGCACTCTCCGGTCGAGACGAACCCGTGCGCGACGCGATTACGGAAATCGAACCCGGCTTTTTCGAGTAGGCAGCCACGCAGTTCAAACACCAGCGATTCGCCGAAGATTTTTTTAGTCTCCGGGTGATCGAGCAGGCCGCCGAGGATCTTCACCGGCTGCGTGCCGTCGGACTTGAAGATTGAAACGTCGACGCCGTGACCCTCGAGCACGTAACGGATCGAGTTTTCAATCTGCGGCGTCAGGAATAGCGCTGCGGTGACAAAATCCCCGTGAAAGCCGGCATGAAGTCCGCGAAGAAAAATCGACTCATGCCCCGGCGGCGCGAACGGGTTGTTGGTCACGAGGAACGCGAGATCGGCGAAGGAGGGAAAATGTTCGTTGCGGATTTGCTGGCGCGCCGGGGTGATGTAGGCGCGGGCGCGCAGGCCCCAAATAAACTGTGCGGCGTGTGAGAACATTTCGGCCTGCATCGCGGCCTCGGCTTCTTCCGCAGAGGCGCCGAGCACACCTGGCTTCACCGCCGTGGTGCGGCCCTTCGCATCCACCATCGCGGCTCCCATGAGATGCGTGAGCGGTGCATCCTGGGCGATATCGATCACGTCCTGGCGCACCTTGGCTGGATCGGCGAGTGGCACGCCCAGGACGAATTTCGCGAGGGCGGTTTGGAAGTTCACACCTTGCACGTGTTCCTGCGCCTGTTTGGCAGCATCCCTGAAATCAAACGGGACGGTGAAAACCTGCATCTCGTCCAGCGACGCGAGTTGTAGTTCCGCGAGACGCTTGCGCACGGCATCGACGCGCTCCTTTGGGGCGCCGGCCCGCCGCAACATTTCGATCGCATCGATCAGGAGCGAACTCGCCGCCAACGCGCTTTTGTCCTGCGTCGTGGCCCGGGCTTCGGCATTTCTTACGGCGGATTCTGCTGCCGCGAGGCGGGCCGCCTTCATGGCGGTCTGATCGCCCGCCGCTTGGCGCCAGTCAGCTTCGTGATCGCGATGGTCCGAAGCATCCCGGTGGCGACCTGCCGCCTCCGCCTGCGCTGCCATCGTGGCGAGGATCGGCGCGAAGACGGCGGGATCGCTGCAACCCGCATCGAGCAGAAGACGGATCAACGACGGCGCTCGCTCGCCATCTTGCGTGGCCGCCGCAGTTTTGGCGATATCCTCGACCACGGTGACGACGTCCTTGAAGAGCGGTTTGTCGCGTCCGAAAGTGGCGGCCAGTCGGAGCGCGCGCTTGAACGAGCCCACCGCGTAAATCCAATTCTCGCCACCGTTCTGGAGCTTGCCCGTGGCCAGGTAGCATCTGGCGGCTTCCTGACCCGCGGCGACATCCTTCGCGAGCACCCACAACACGTCGTGCAAACGGGCCCGCAATGATGGATCGGTCGCTTTTGGGGCTAACTGTCGCAACGCTTCGACATCATCGGAGGACAAATCGGAGGGAACGGGCGAGCGCCGGTCGCCAAACTGCGCAAAGGCGACGAACGGCTTCAGCGGCGTGTCAAAGCTCTCCGCAAAACCAGTCACCGTGTTCAAGAACCCGAACGCGGCGGCGGCTTGAGCCTCGCCTTTTTCGCCTGCGGTTTTGGACGCTTTCCCGTAGGCTTCAGCGTAGACGATACAATTTTCGGCAATGTGTCCGGCGATAGGCTGATTGATGTCGATGCTAGCGAGCGCCGTGCGATCACCGGGAAAAAAATGACGTGGGTTGCTCATCGGGTTACGCCGGGTTTGGGTCCGCGCCGCGGACGAGACGGCGAGGTGCCGCCGGCTGCGGCGACGCTGCGGCCACCGCAGAAGCAGCGGGCGCTGGGTAGGAAAATGGCGGAGCCTTTAGCCGAGCTTGCCTCGGGTCCTGGACGATTACGATGGCGCGCCGCTTGGCGCGGGTAATCGCGTTATAGAGCCAGCGCCGAGCGAGCACCGGATCGCCCACGACTTGAAATGGCCACAGCACGATTACGACCGGAAACTCGCGATTCTTGGCCTGATGAATGGTCATGGCGTGGCGTCCGCCCTGCGGGATGGAGCCGAATGATCGGACCCGTTGGACGATGCGTTTGATCTGGGACCGCAGTTCGGCGCCGCCGAATTCAGCTCGGCCGAGCAGACGACGCTGGCTCTCGGCCCAGCGCTTGAGGTGTTGGGCCACCGGGCCGCGCGGCAGCGCGGTGATTTGTGCGGCAGTAACCGCGGCGTTGCCTTCGGCGATGCCGAGTTGGGCAATTGTTGCGTCAGCCAAACCGTCGGCGGTCATTTCCCATTTGATCGCCACGGGGCCAGCCCTCTGTTTGCCATATTGCTTGGCCCCGACGAGCTGGATGATCGTCTCGACCCACGGTGACGAGCCGGCGCGCGCCGCGGAAATCAATACGACGTCGTTGCACGCCGCGGGCGCCATTGTTTGGGAAATAAACGATGCCGCTTGGTGCGGAGACTGGGCACCGATTAACTTGAAGCTGGAATTCGTTTCCGGCGGCAGGGCGACGCCGTCGCGAAGCGCTCGTGCCGCAGCGATGAGGGCGGCATCATTCGTGCGGCGGTTCACGGTGAGGTCCGCGCTTACGCCGAGGTCACGGAGCCACGCGACCGCCGGACTTTCGGCGGCGCTGCTCAGATTCTGAAAGTCGTCGGCCGCAATGAGCAGCTTCACGCGTCCGTGGAGACAGCGGGCCATCGCGAGGCGCACTGGTGCGCAGTCCTGAAACTCGTCCAAGACTATTACGGGATAGCGAGCGGCGACCCACTTTGCCACTTCCTCGAAGGAGAGGAGCCGACCGGCCGCCTCGCAAGTGCCGTCGTAGTCGGGCGCGTCCATGTCGAGCGGCACGAATCCACCTTCCGCCCGGAGACGAGACCGCCAACGGCGGCAGAGATCCCAAGCAAATCGATCCAAGGTCAGGCATTCACAATGACCGCGTGCCGCAGACCTGGTCATGCGCTCGGCGAGTCGCTGACGCGAGCCGTGCATGAACGTTAGGGCGAGCACTGCTTGGCCAGGTTCGAGCGGATGGGCGGCGAGGTGTTCGTCCAATTCTCGGAGCAGGGAGTGGGTCTTGCCCGTGCCGGCCCCGCCCATAAAGCCTTTCGTGCTCACGGAACGAAGCGAAGAACCTTCACGGCGGGTATCGACCGCACAGCGTCCTCCGCGATGCGCGCATGCGCGACACTACTCGCTGCGCTGACGAGGGCCTCGCAAAATGCGACCACACGGGCACGGCAGTCGGGCGTCGCCTCGAGAAACCCGGCAATGGCCTCGTGAGCCAGCACGTCCTCCTTCAACCCGACCGTGTTCGTGGCTTTATTGTTCTTCGTCTTGAGCAAGTCACGGAGCTCGTCGAGAGAGGCGAATGTGAATCCGGGCAGTGCCGCCGTGAGCGTCGCGAGGGCCGGCGCGGCGCCGGGATCGAGCATCCATCGCACCACGTCCTCAATCGTCCAGCCCACGGGAAGCTGAATAATGACCGCCGGCGGTGGGGCCTTGGCCTTAAGATCCACGACGTAGCCGTCGCCAGCCGCGTCCCCGTCGACGACAGCAACGATTCGTGACCGCAACGGTGTTAACCGCTCGGCCGTGAAGGCTACGGCGGCGTCCTCTGTCGGCACGATCCCGAAGACCGCGCTGAACGGAGTCGTCTGCGTAGTGTGTGGATCGGCAACATCCGCGAGGCGAACGAGCCACTCCGTGTCGAAACGACCCTCCGGAATCAGGACGAAAGGGTGCATCAGGGCGCTGACCACGCGAGCGCGATTCTGGAGGTAGAGCTTTCGTTCGCGGTTTGTTGCCGCCGCAGTGAGGGCTTGGGGCAATAAAGGCCGCGCTGCCAACTGTCCCGCGTCGTTCGTCACGATCAACACGGAGGTCGCTGGGAAGACCCGAGCCACCTCCGGGGAGTGCGTTGTGCAGATAACTTGGCCCGCCGTAGTGATCGCCTCCGCGACCAGCCGCCCATGAATGCCCGGGGACAGGTGGAGTTCCGGCTCCTCGAGCGCCAGGATGAACGGAAGATGATTGGCGCGCCGGGCTCGGCCAACCTCAAGTAGCAATAGGAGGCTCTGCAGCGACACGAGCCCGGCACCGTGGCGCGCAGCCGGGAGGGTCGGGCCACCTTGGTTGGCGTAGTGCGGCAGGAGGGCCTGCAACACCCCTTCGGAATCGCCAGGGGTCACGCGTAGCTGAAACTTAGGAGCGTTGGGCGCCAGCCGAGCGAGGCGTTCGTTGAGACCAGTCACCAACGCCGTGAGCCGCGCCGACTCCTCGATTTTCACGTGTGGGTTGCGCAGCGCGTCGCGCTGCCCGAGGATTTCGTCGGCCGGGATGCCTGCTAGATTGGAAACCGTGCGGCGGAAAAGTTCGGAGTTGAAAGACGCTACGGCGTCCCAATCCCGGCGAGCGGGAAGGACATAATAACCGACGTCGGCCAGAAGCCGGGGCGGCACTTGCACGATGCCGGCATCGTCGACAAACGGATCAGTGGCATCGTCGTCGTCGTGAAAATACCGGACGCCCACGACCTCCAACTCGTCGCGGTCGAAACGAGCGCAGTAACCGACATTGACACACAGCTTTCGGTCCGGCGCGGCCGCAGCGTGTTCCTGCCCGCCGGCATCGAGCCACTTCGGGACAGCCCGCCCGGCCCGAAACCATTCATCGTTTTCGTCGGCGTCATCGCTGTCGAAGCCCGTCAACGTTGCGACGATCTTGATGCGCGCCGCGGCAACCGGATCGCTTCCCGTAAAGTCGTGTTCGGTCAACAAACGCACCATTTTGGTGCGGCCGAAAGTCAGGGAGAGAGCGTCAACAACGGTGCTCTTGCCGCATCCGTTCGGGCCGACGAGGACCGACGACGGCGTCAGCCTGAAATCGGCGGCCTGAATGCCGCGGAATCCCGAGATGCGAAGGCGAGCGATATGCATGGGGATTCAACAGTCGGTCGGGGGGGCAAAGAGAAGCACAGGGGTTCAACGACGATCTTCAACTCGTGCACCGGTGGCAATAATCGAGTTATCTAAAAGCCCCGGTGCCCACCCAAAAAAGCGGAGGGTAAACCTGGTCCGGTCTAATCATCCTCCCTTACCAGAATTTTCCGCCGCATGTCCGTCGTCTATAGCTCCGGAGCGAGAGGTTGGCGTGCTTTTGCCCGCGCACGCTGCTGGGCTTCGAACCACGGAGACGCTCGGAGTTGTCGGCTGTATTTGAAATTCTCGTAGTCATACCACGGGCTGCAATTCCGCCAACGGAGGCCCATGAATTCAACTTTCGTAGGCAGGAGGTTTTCAATCACGGCATCGACTTCGCTTTCATCCGCCGCATCACCGAAGATGACGCCGGTCAGGGCATCCGCGAAATCGACATAGATTTCCTCCGCTCCATCGAAAAATGCGACAAAGCGAAATTCGACCTCATCGCGCCAGTCCTCCATTTTTTCGAAAAACAGGCGTTTCCAATAGGTGTCGAGATGCCATCGCCAGTATTTGTCGAAACCATGCTCAGCGAGCACATCCAAGTTGATGAGATAGTGCCCGGCGTGGTCCGGCGCAATATGGTGATTTCGATACTGAATTGGGCCACTGATGCGTCGAAACGCGCCCTGACACGCTAGTTCCACGCGTTCCGCCAGCTTTTCCCGGTCAAACACCAAACAGACGCCGCTATGCACGCCGGCATATTGCGCCCACATCCTGGGCCGAGCGAAGCCCCGGCGGCTGATTTCACCCATGTGATCGCCGGTCAATGGCCCCACATCCTGACACAAGCACAAGACGCGTGCCTGATCTTTGAACCGCACTGACAATTCCTCGCATAGGCGGTCTCGTTCCGCTGACTTCAAGTCCCTGTTTTCATTCGTCCAAAGATCAAAGTGCCACGTGCGCGTTTCCTTCGGATCGTTCATTTTCCGGAAACTGCCCATGCGCAGCTTACCAGTTTGGAAGATATACTTTCGAGCCGTCTGCATCGACGTGTAGTGATACAGGTATTTGCCGGCATCTTTCACCCGTTCGATCATGCATCCGATTCTCGGAACTAAACTCAACTGCGACGAGCCAATTTGCCAACGTGCCGTCGCCCGATAGTCCGCGGCCGCACCAGCGCAGGACCGGAATGGAGTAGTGGGCGCTCCGAGAAGAGATTGCCGTGATCAGTCCATCAAATCAGAGTGACGCCATGTCCGGCATTTCACTCAAGACGGTGAAGCACCTGTTCGCTGCGTCCGCGAATCGGTGCTCGCACCCCGGTTGCATCCAAGAAATGGTGACCGACCGAGGAATGGTCATTGGTGAGATCTGTCACATCACGGCCAGCAGTCTTCGTGGGCCGCGCTACGACCCGACACTCACCGACGAGGAGCGCGACTCGTTCGCAAACCTCATTCTTCTTTGTCCGACACACCACAAGATGGCGGACGACGACACGGCGCGTTACACGCCCGCTCTGCTGCGCGACTTAAAGCAGATGTCTGCCCGCAACGGACTGGTAGAGCTAACCGCTGCCGACCTGACTAAGGTCGAAAAGCTCCATGCCGCACACGTGACAATCAATGTCGGCCGTGGCTCGCACGTGCGAGTCGAGCATGCGCAGGAAGTCCACGCGCAAAACGTCAAGGTCCCGCGAAAGACGAGAGTCGAAAAGGCAGCGCACCCGGAATCTATCGCCGCCCACCTCGATATGTCAGGCTACGTGAAATACCTGATTCGCCGTTATCAAAAGTTTCAACATGGCGACAAGGACAAGATCGGTCGCGGTAAATACGTGATCATCTACAACGCGATCCGTGGAGAGTTCGGCCGATCGTGGGAGGACATGGCACAGGCCGACTTCGGATCACTCGCGGCCTTTTTGCACACTCGCATCCGCAACACCAAGCTCGGACGAATCCTGGGCGCGCAAAACAACCCACTATTCAGCAGCTATCCGGCTTGGCTTCAGAAACCGGAGAAGGAGTAAATCACGGACGGAGCGGTGCGCCACGCTGCTCCCGCCGGATAGCGCTTTGATTTTCTCTGGAGTGGACTAGCCGGAGTCGAAACGTTCCGTGAAATGTCCGGAACTCCGCGATCAAGAGTGGGTCGCGCCAGACGGGTTCACTCTGGGCGTCGACCGCCGCGGTAAGCAACGCCGCGGCAAGGTCGATACCGCGCTCAGCAAAGAATTGATCGACGATCCGGTCGAATGGCACGACATGATCGACTTCCGCTTCTGCGACCGGAAAGTGCAGACCGGAGTAATCCGAGACGAATTCCACGTCGCCGGTCCGGATGCGCGACTCACGATATCGTTCGACATCCTCGTGCACTGCCGCACGCAACGCGGATCGGTTCAGGCGTGCGAAACCGTCGAGACACGCCTGAAGCCCAAATTCGGTTACACTACCGTCGCTGCGTTTCACCCAAAAGCACTCCGTCGCGTGCTGGGGCGATTTCGCCCAGAAAAACCCCGCGACACCGACGGACGCTTTTTCGTTCGACTCGACATTGCGAGCGAACAGGTCACCTACGAAACTCGCGTCTTTCGGGTCGTTGATCGGGGTATGGGGCGGATATTTCTTCCGCACCGACCGGGCGTGCGTCGCCACGGCTTTCTTTGAGGTGAAGCCGATTCCACCGAATCGGTATTTTTCGACACGCTGCACAGGAACGAAACGACTAACGGTCTGTGCGGTTTTGCAACATCGACCGAAAGCCCCAACGGGTGCGCTACGCTCTCGTTTTCCCATTGTTTCTCCCGGTCGGTGCCCCGAGAATCACACTCGGTGAACGCAACGATTCCATCCGAGAAACTAGCGACTCTCCGGGCGCGGCTCCCTCGTTTGGCAGATTTGCACGACCGTTTCCGTGCAGATTCCCCCAATAATTTCTTCCGCCACTTCCCGAACTGGTTCGACGAATCGGAAGTGACGCTCCGATTCTACGAGCAGATCGAGCGCGACTTGAGTTTCGTTCCGCCTTCGGAGTGGAACGCTTTTGCCGCGAAAGTCGGTCCGATGGTCAATCGCTACGACAAAAGCCGGCGGCGCGAGTGGGAACAGCTCTTCAACGTCTTCAGCGAGGCGCTCGGCGCCCGCGTGCTCGTGGAGAAATATGGCTGTGACACCGTGCGGCTGGTTTCGACCGCGGATGGGAAAACCTGCGATTGGTTCGGCTCGACGGCGGGTAAGCCTCACTATCTTGAAGTGAAGACGCTCAATCATTCGGATGACGAGCGGAAGAGCTGGTATGATGAGGCCGAATTGGTGCACACCACATTCGTCCCGCCCGCGCTGTTGGCGAAAGCTCGAAGCACCTACGGCTACGCCAAAACGCAGCTCGATGCGATGCCGGGCGCGGCGGAGGCGCGAAAACTCGTCGTCTTCGTCGTGCACGCGGATCACAACTTCGATCCGTTGTTCGGCGATGGCGTGCGCGAGTCGCTACTCCGGGAGTTCGAAAGATTCGAAGACCCAAACTACTTCATCCATCTGGCCGTCAACACGCCAAACGACGATTGATCGTCGGCTACGGCACCAAACTCGGAAAGCGTCGTGGCACGTTGTCGCCTTCGTAGAACTTCGGCTCGCCAAGAGGGACCGGAAATCCACGAGACAGGCGCGCTTCGCCGTCCAGCCACAGATTGTAGGCCTGAAGTGAGATATCGCTGCCGAGGTTTCCGCCAGGAATGCCACCGTCATGCAGTCCGGTGATGACGCCGGAATACACCTGGTTGTATTGCGAAAAATCGACAACGGGCTCCTTCACATCACGCGTGTAGCAACCAAGGATTCCTTCATCGCCGACCGATCCGAAACCAACCGACCCGACGAAAAGATAGTTATGGCGGAGTTCAGGTTTCAGGTTGAAAACGACTTCATTACTTTCTTCAGACGTCGACGGCGGACCCGCCGCACCTTGCACCCACCCCGTGACCGAATGCTGACTACCAAACTTGAACACGCCTGCGTGGCCGGCACCGCGGTCTTCGAAGCTGTATTTGAGCCCGAGCGCTTCGAAGAAATAGGCCCAGACGGCTTCCTCCCGCCGCCGAAACCATTGTCCATTCCAGTAGAACATGTCCGGGTGCCGAAGAAACGTCGCATGTAATTGCTGGAGAAAAACGGCCAACGGGTGAACTGCCGAGGCGGCTTCATCCACAATTGTGTCATTCCACCCCCCGCCTCGGCGGGAGACCGGATAGAACAGCGGCTCGCGAACAAGGATTTCCTGCGGCGCATTGGCACGCTTGCGGAGATAGGCTCCGATTACGCGGCCCAGCGGCTCGCGATAGACGCGAAGGACATGCGCCGTGCCCATGCGGCGGACAGGTGGGTGATAACTGCGCTTCTCCGGCCATCCGAGGAACAGTCGTCGCTCAACGTCTTTCAATCTATATTTCCCTCGGTCGGCTGACGCGAAAAAATGAGGGCCGATTAACAGATACACCACCGCAACACCTTCGGTGGTATACCCAGAGAATTTCTCATCGAACTTCTCCCAAGTGTAGTTGGCTCTCTGAATCTCGAAGGCAATGCGTTGTCCGTTGTGCGTCCAGAGGACATCGGCGATCCATTTTCCAACCGGAGATTCAACATCAGCCGAACCGAGCCCGAGTTGATTGATGGCGTCGCAGACCGCGAGCTTGGCGGCTTCGTGGTCGGGTGTTTCCGGCTCCCATGCGCAGTTGCTCTCGACATGGTGACGGAAATGGGGGCGCGCGCGAATTTGTGGCAGGACGAGCGACATCGCACCCTGGCAACTTTGGCAAACGAACGGTCCCTGTTCTCTCCGCGTTGTGAACGCGTGACAACTCACCCCCAGTTGGTCCCGCGCTTTGAAGGCCATGTCAGCCTGGCGATCAGTCGGCGCGAACCCAGCCGACTCGAGGGTGGTCTTTGAAAGCCTGCTGGAGTGAGGAGAGCACGGCACTGCCTAACTCATGAGCGTTGCCCCAAGAACGGCAGATCCTGTTGCTCTTGATTTTTGCAGTGAACCGCTCCAGCCGCTGCTTTCCGACGAGAGTGCGCTCGGTCTTGTCGCCGATAATTTTTCCCGGAGAGCTGTGATAGAACCCGTAAATCGGTTTCCCAACTCGTTTCGCGTAGTCAAACTCGCGCTCCGTGTAGCTCGTCGTTGTCCCGGGAATCAAGGTGCCATAGCGTGCGGCGACGATAACGATATAGTAGTCGGACTCGTCGATGACCGACTTGATGAGTTTCCACTGCTCTTCGTTGGTCGCTGGAAAAAGCTCCATGCCCGCCGGGAAGCAGCGCATTTCGAGCAGCGACTGAACAACCTGTTTGCGCTCGTCCTTCAAGTCGTCGAACGTCGAGCTAACAAAGACCTGGTATCTTCGCGGCTGCGTGGGTTCGCCGGCGAGACTCGCTTCGAGTAGGTCGCCAGCGCGAGACCAACGCGAGGAGACATGTGTTTTCCGGGATTTCTTAGATTGGGCCACCAATCGATCTACCGCGGCATTGATTTCGCGCTTCAACGATCCGTGCCGGGGGAAATCTTCGAGCGTGTGGCAAGGGAGATAGATCTGCCACCCGGTCACGTTGGGTTGCCAAACGGAATGAACCCCGAGAAACCCTCCGCGGATGAGCAGACCGAGTTCGTCTGCTTCCTGTTCGGAAATACCGAGGGCTTGCTGCACGACGGATTGGCTGAAAACCGTCTGCCCGTTCTCGCCTTCGTAGAACCGGTCTCGCATGAACTCGAAAAACGCGACCAACCTTTGTTGATAGGCTTCACCTTTTGAAGTGGCCAACATTCCGACAAAGTTGAGTTCGAATGTCCGTGGATGGACCGAAGTGTTCTCCGCGTGTAGGTTGTATCCAACGCCGGCAAGGACCTTGGCCAACTTCGGCTTTTCCAAGTAGGTGCGATAGACATGCCACGTCGCCGGCCACGCTTTTTGGGCAATAAAATGACTCCAGAGAAATTCGTAATAGGACCGCTCAGCCGGGCTGAGGCGCGACCTTAAGCGAGACAAACTGGACATAATTCGGTTCTGTGGATCGCACACCCGGTATGCAACGCCGCAGTGAACGTGCTATGTTCCATGCAGGAGTTCGATGGCCGGTTCATTGGTTCCAGTGACGATGAACCGCGACCTGCCGCTCAACATCCCACCAGTCTAACTGGGCTGAGGGTCTAGTAGCCGTGGCGACACAGTTATTCCTCACCGATCTCGCTCGGCGGCGCACCAATCGTAGCCAGGAGCTTCAATGCAGCAGGAAGATTGCGAGGAATGAAACCACGGATGTCCTTTCCGTCACGCAGTGCCACTTTGAAATTCTTCGGTAGTTTGAGTTCGGCGAGTCGGTGTTTCGCATCCTCGCCCACTAAGCCACTAGTCCAAATCTCTGCGATTACTGAATCGGGAACACAGCTCTTGGACTTCTCGCGGACCATGGCGGGCACGGTCTCGCAGAAGAACCGGCGGAGATAGGAGGGAGATAACTCCTTCTTCGAATGCTCCGCTTTGCATTCGACGGCGACCAACTCCTGTCCGCCTTTCCGCGAACCGAGCACGTCCAACTCTCGGGATGCATCGGGATCGTCTGGATCGTCGAATCGATACCGACGGTTGAGTTCGATCGTTTGCCAGCCTTCCTGGGACAGGATTAGTCCCACCAAAACCTCAAACCCAAGACCGCGCAGTTCGGACACAATCGGACTTCCCGTAACTCCACCCAATGCGTCGACGAGAACCCTTACATGCTCCTCCTCGATCCGTTCGGTCTCGTCCTCGTGATACCCGACCGCATTTTTCTGAGACGGACGCTCCGGGGGCACGCCAAGCCTGGAAAGCAGCTCTTCAACCGCCGCCATTGCAGCCAAGGCAGGCTCCCCGAACATGGTGCGCAAATTGATCGTCATGAGGCCCGCGTTTTTCGCGCGCGTCCACGCACCTTTCTCGAATTCGGGCGCAGCAATGACGCCAAGAATCGGTAAGCGCGAAGTCTTGTTCATTCCAGCTCGCTGCAACCGATCAAGAAAACCTTCGACGTCGTAAAGTTGGCAGGCCTTGGCGTGCATATCAAACGCAACGGGAGTAGGCGCCGGCAGGTGGCTCTTTTTAGAAAACCGCAACAGCGGGGCCAGCCGGGAAAAACCGACGTGGTCAAAAGGAAGGTTGTTAAAAGGCACGAGCCCATTGTCAGACTCCAGTGGCGGAATCGAACCCCATGTAAGAAAATTTGATCGCCGGAGATGGTCTGCAACGATCCGCGTGATGCGACTCGCCACCGCACGTTGCGCCCATTCGTGCCGCGCGTGTCGAGCGCTCAAAATACTTTCGAATAAGCGAAAGTCGACCAGCCGTTCAAGAGTCGTTCCCACGCCCTCCCACCGAACGGCCCCGAGATCGATCAGCGCCTCTACCTCGTCCTGAACCAGCGGATAACGCTGGCTTGCGCGGAGGGTGAGCGGCGACGCCAGCAGCTTCTCAATCGTTGGGCGCAGGGCCACGGAGTTCCGAGTCGCGACATAAAGGCGATGCAGCCCCCGACGCTCCTCACCGAGGATGCGCTCAACTTGTTTATGGAAATCCGGCTTTCCCCAGAACGCGCGCCAGCAATACATCCGCGCACCCGATGCCAAAACCAAATGCTCGGACCGCCAAATTTGGTGTGATTCGGAGTCTCGGGCTAAAATCTGGCGCGCGTAGTTGCGCAAGAGACCGCGACCTTCAAGACGGTCTACCAGAATATTCGAGGTGGTCACCTCATCAGGACGGAGAACGTCGGATAAGCCGATTGTCCGGCCACGACGCATGCGGAGGGGTTGGCCTACCGTAACGCTGCACATAGTATACTTCTTATCCTTTCAGGATAAGCCGGGCCAGTTTAATCGCGCGTCCGTATTTCTGTCACTCTGTATCAACATTTTAAAAATCCGTTTAAACGATTTCCGTAACGGTTCTCAGCACTGCATGAGTAACTCTGCGAAAAAGAGGCTCGTAGATGAGAGCTTATTACTGGCGGAGCATTTGAGGCGTAAACCTGTCCAGCGAGTAGTTCGGGGAAAGGTCTTTCCCCGCGCGCTAGCCGAAGTCTTGCGCTCCCCTTTCTAGCGGGGACACCCCGCAACGCCCCGATGCCGGCGCCGCCGGAATTCTTCGAGCGCGAGCGGCCCAGGCTGCCGCTCCGGCGCTTGGGCTCCGCTGCGCGACCGACGTGCGCTGCGGTGGAGACGGCTGCGGTCTCCGCGCTCGCGCCGCGCTCCACCCTGCGCCGACTCCTCCTGCGTCCCTTTCGGTCTCTCCGCTCCACGTCGCGTCCTCTGCGCCAGCCCGGGCCGCTCGTCATTGGTTTTGACCGCTCAGTCGCCGCTGGGGCTGGGTCGCTCGCTCTCGTTGCACCGCTCGCGCATCGGTAGTGTGCAAAGCCTGTCCCCTGTGGGTTGCCTCATTTTAGCACCGGCGTCCGGCGGGCGGTCCTGCGGCGCGAGCGCCTCCGGCCCGTCCACGCCTCAAGGTATTGCTCGCTGCGCTGCGCTCCACCTTGACGCTCGGCGCTGATCGTCGGCATCCCTCCGGGGCGGCCGATTTAACGGTTCGGCTCGGGTTGGGGTCCGCGTGGCGCGGCCCGCCACGATGCGCCCTCGTTGGGGCGCTTCAGAACAAGGAAAGTCATGAACTCGATTGAATCCGTCACCGTTGCTCCCGCTCGCGTCTTCAAGGCGCTTTCGTCCGATGATCTCCGCCGCTGCGCCCCGTCCGTTTTCGCGGAGCACGCGCGACCTGGGGTGTCTGCCCGTTACACGTTTGTTTCCACCGCGCAGGTCGTTGCTCTGCTCGGCGCGGAAGGTTGGGAGCCTGTGCGCGCTTCCGAGCAACGCGTGCGGCTCGAGGATCGCGTCGGCTACCAGATGCACGAAATTCGTTTCGCGCGGCGCTCCGATTTGGACGCGGGTGCGATGCAGGTGGGCAACACCCGCCCGGAAATGATCCTTCAGAATGCCCATGATGGCTCACGTGCGTATCGCATCGACGCGGGCCTTTACCGGCTGGTGTGCCGCAATGGGCTTACCGTGGCGGACGCTGACTTCGCGCACGTTTCGATTCGGCACATGGACGTTTCGGCCGAGGCGTTCGCAAAGGCGGCGCAGTCCGTCGCCGAGAATACCCCGCGCGCGTTGGAGGCGGTGGCGAAATGGCAGGCGGTGCAGTTGCCGCAGGTCACCCGGGTTGAGTTTGCCCGCCGTGCCGCTGCCCTTCGCTGGGATGCCACCAATCCCGTGATGCAGGCGCTCACTCCCGAAAAACTGCTAACTCCGGTGCGTTACGGAGACGCCGCCACCGATCTCTGGACCACGTTCAATGTCGTCCAAGAACACTTGGCGCGCGGTGGTGATCGCTACCTCTCCCGTTCCGAGGGGGCCGGCCTCCGGCGGAATCGGACACGGCCCGTCGCGGGCCTGGCCGAGGGGCAAAAGCTGAACAAGGCCCTCTGGTCCCTCGCGGGTGAATTCGCGAACAACTGACCTCCACGATTCGAAACTCTCGGGGAGCGGCTATCTGCCGCTCCCTTTTTTTCGGGAGTTTACCTCCCGCGTTTCCGGTAGACGTGCGCCGCTGCTATCGGCTTCGAGATGGTTTGGATCTATTCAGCGGCACCGGCCGCCGGCGGCGTTAACCGTCCTCATTAACCATCAACCACCGGCACGACCGGTCTTCATCATGAACAATGGCACTGTCGAACTTCCCGCCGCGCGGTCGCGTGGCAGCGATGCACCCAACGAACTCACGAAATTGAAAAAGGAACTCCTCCAAGCCGAGGTGCGCCTTGCCAAAGCGCGCGCCACCGCCACCGGCGCGGAAGTGGACGTCAAAGTCCTCAACGCTCGATTCAAGGCGCTCGCGAAGTAATGCGCGTTGCCTGGACCCTGAAGAAGCCCGCTCGCCCGAGCGGGCTTCTTTGCTTCAGGCCTGCACGGCGAGGAGTGGGGCCCAAAACGGCGCTCACCCACGTGGCGACTGCGACAGGTCCACTGATCGCTCTAGCTCGTCGCTTGCACGCCACGGGCGGCGCGATAAACTGCCGGGATGTCCAACTCTGGTCCAGTGGACGTGACCGCGACGCTCCTTGCACAGCGGCAGACGTTCAAAGCATTCCTCACGGCACGCGTCGGCAATGAAGCCGACGCGGAGGACCTGCTGCAGAATGGATTGATCAAGGCGCTGGAACGCGGATCGGAGATCAAGGACAGCGAGAAAGCCGTCGCATGGTTTTACCGCGTGCTCCGGAACGTCGTCGTGGATCACGTGCGCAGCCGTTCGGCGGCCAGCCGGCGCGACGACGCGTGGGCCGCCGATACAGTGACGCTGGCTGACGATCCCGAGGCGGAGCGGCACTTGTGCGCCTGTTTCGAAAAACTGTTGCCCACGCTGAAACCGACCAGCGCGGAATTGCTGCGCCGCGTCGAATTGAAGGGTGAATCGGTGGCCCAAGCCGCCGCCGCTTTGGGCGTCACCGCCAACAATGCCAGCGTGACGTTGCATCGCGCCCGTGCGGAACTGCGCGGGAAGCTCATGGATTTTTGCGGGGACTGCGAGTGCCTCGACAACTGCGAGTGCGAGTAGGCGGCGGGGTTGAGCCCCGTTTGTAAGAATCGGCCGGGGACTCCGTCTCCTTTGCCGTATGACCACGCTTCCTCCGTCTTCCACGCTTCGGGCCGCTGCCGCTTTGCGGAAAGCAGAACTCCGGCCCATGAGTAGCGCTCGCGCCGAATTGATCGCGGCGTTTCTCCTCGGCGGCCTGATCGCCCTGCTGTTCGCAGCGCCGGGACATGCTGCGGAGGCCTTCCGGCTCGACCGGCTGGCGGTGGTCCATGTCTCGCCCACCGACGACGGGCGGCTCGCCTTGCGTGCCGGCGTCCTCGATCTGACCGGTGAAGTCGCATGGCGTGGCACGCAAACGATTCCGCGGCCGGCCAGCGTGCCGGAGTGGGCGTTGAACCGGCACCTCGTCAATGTGAACGCGTGGCTCGCGTTTCACAATCTCGGCGGAGCGGCCACCGCGAATTTCGAAGTGCAGGCCGGAGGGGTGCAAATCTGGATCGGCGATCAGGTCTACATGGCCGTGGGGCTCTCGCCGGACGCACGCATGGCGACCGGCCCGGTCATCAATCTTTCCACCCGCACCCATTTGCGCGGTGAGGGAGACACGGTGATTGCCGGGTTTGTGATCGAAGACCGTCCGCGAGCCGTCCTTGTGCGCGCAATCGGTCCGGGCTTGCGGCGCTTCGATGTCGCAAACGCGCACCCCGATCCCTGGCTCGCCATCAAACGGGGCAAGACGACGATTACCGGTAACGACGATTGGGAACTCCAACCCAATGCCCAACTCGTGCGGCGGGCGGCGGCGCGCGTCGGCGCTTTCCCCCTCGACCCGGGATCGTTCGATGCCGCGCAACTCGTGATCCTGCCGCCGGGAGCTTACACCGTCCACGTGAGCACGGAGCGCACGGATGTCACCGACGGCGAAATTCTCCTCGAAATTTACACCGTGCCCGAAGACGTGTTCGAGCCGATCTGATTTTCTCCGGAGCCGTCGCAACCGCCGCATTAGCTGAACCAGCCACGCGGCGTTTTCGGATTATTTCGACGCGCGCCGCGCCCACGGCGTCAACCCCCAAGGCTTGAAGATCGAGATGCCAGTGATGGCGAGCAACACGATCAATCCTCCGGCCGCGTGCACAAGCAGCGGCACGTGGAGCGCCATTGCTTCCCCGGAGTGCACCGTTGCCTCCGCGGCACGCGCCGCCATCTGGACAATCACGCGGAAGTGCAGGAGCAGAATCGCCGTGGCGATCAAGCTGAGCACCAGTTTCACGAAGACCCAGTAGTGGCGTGTTAGGCCCCATTCGGTGACGAGCGATTGCACCACACCGGACGCGACCGCGACGAGGCTGCACGGCACGATCACCCAGCGTGCAATTGTCTCCATCGCCAGATAAGCGCTGGTGACGCGTTGTGAATCGCCGCTCACGAGGCCGGTGACCGCGAGTGCCAGATACGCCAGGACGGAGCCCACCCAGCCCACCGAGAACACGACATGAAGCGTCAGCAGGAGTTTGCGGGTTGGCGGTTTTAGGCGGGCTGGTCCGCGTCCGGCGGTTGTGAGGTGGCTTTCTGAATCGGCTGAGTTCATAACGCTCCACCTCTCTTTTTCCGATGCCGTCCGTCAATCCACACCCGCGCGGAAATGTCCGTAACCGGACAAAATCCCGTAAACGTCCAGAAACGTCAGCCGGCACAACACCGAAACTGGATCGGCGGGTCGTCCGCACCCGGGATTCCCTGCACGTCGCCATGATGCACCTTGTCCTGGAAAAGGGCTTCGAGCACACGACCGCGGGTGAGGTCGCAGCCCGCGCCAACGTTGGGCGCTCCACGCTGTATGCGCATCATGGCGGGAAGGAAGGCGCTCTGCTCAGCGGACTGCATCACCTGCGCGAGAAATTACGCGCGGCGCAGGTGGCGTCGGGCGGACAGCGCCTCGCGTTCAGCGGCGTTTTCTTCGCGCACATGGCCGAGTATCGCGACGTGCACCGCGCGCTGATGCGACACGGTGGTCACGACGTGGTGATGGCAGCGCTCCGGAAAATGCTCCGCGACCTGGTGGCCGCCGAGCTCGCGCCGGGTGCGTTGCCGCGCACCGCGGTCGTGGGCTTCGTCGTCGAGGCTTTCGTTTCCATGCTCCGCTGGTCGCTCGAGCAGAATCCCGAGCCGTCGGCGCAAACGGTGGATGAGATTTTTCGCCGGCTAACCATGGGTGCGCTCGCTGGCGCCGGACCGGTCTGACGGGCAGCTCTTAGAGCCGGGTCCGGCGCAACCGCAGCGCGTTCGTGATGACGCTCACGGAGCTAAGGCTCATCGCCGCACCGGCCACGACCGGACTCAGCAGCCAGCCGAACAGCGGATACAGGACGCCGGCTGCCAAGGGCACGCCGAGGGCATTGTAGACAAAGGCAAAGAACAGGTTTTGCCGGATATTCCGCATCGTGGCGCGCGACAGATGAATCGCCTTCGCGATGCCACGCAGGTCGCCTTTCACGAGCGTGACACCGGCACTTTCAATCGCCACGTCCGTGCCCGTGCCCATCGCGATGCCCACGTCAGCCGTGGCCAACGCTGGCGCGTCGTTGATGCCGTCGCCCGCCATCGCCACGGTGCCGCCCTCGTGTTTCAGCGTTTCGACCAACCGGATCTTGTCTGCCGGTTCTACCTCCGCTTCGAAGCGATCCAAACCGAGTTCTTTCGCGACGGCCGCTGCTGTGGCGCGATTGTCCCCGGTCGCCATGACCAGCTTGATTCCCAGGTGGTGCAGGTCGGCGATCGCTTCCCGCGTGGTGCTCTTGATCGGGTCGGCAACCGCTAAGAGGCCCGCGAGCTTTCCTTCGACGCCGACAAACAAGACCGTCTTGCCCCCGGCTTGGAGTTGGGCGGCCCGTTCCAGCGCCGTCGCGGGGATCGTCACACGCTCGGCTTCGAGAAATTTCGGTTTTCCGACGAGCACCGTCCGCCCATCGATCTTTCCCGCCACGCCACCCGCAGTAACGGAGCGGAATTCGGCAGCATCGCGCAAACCGAGTTTCCGCGTTTCGGCGCCGCGCACGATCGCAGCCGCGAGCGGATGTTCGGAGGCCCGTTCGAGCGAGGCCGCGAGTTGGATCAACGTCGCCTCATCAAATCCCGGGAGCGCCACAGCCTCCACGAGCTGGGGCCGGCCTTCGGTCAACGTGCCGGTTTTGTCGACGACGAGCCACTGCACTTTGCCGAGCAACTCAAGCGCCTCGGCGTTCTTGACCAGGACGCCTGCCTGCGCGCCTCGTCCGATGCCCACCATGATCGACATCGGTGTCGCGAGGCCGAGCGCGCACGGGCACGCAATGATGAGCACGGCGACGGCATTGACGATGGCATGGGCCAGCGCGGGCGAGGGCCCGAGAAAATACCAAACGGCGAAAGTCAGGGCGGCGATCACCACGACCGTGGGCACGAAGATTCCCGCGACCTTGTCCGCGAGCCCTTGGATCGGCGCGCGGCTGCGCTGCGCATCGGCCACCATGCCCACGATGCGCGCGAGCATCGTATCGGCTCCGATCTTCTCCGCGCGCAGCACAAAGCTGCCCGTGGCGTTCACCGTCCCGCCAGTTACGTGGTCACCGGGAGATTTCTCCACGGGCAGCGATTCTCCGGTGAGCATCCCTTCATCGACGCTGGACTGACCTTCCTCGACAACGCCGTCGACGGGCACCTTCGCGCCGGGTCGCACGCGCAGCCGGTCACCGACCTTCACCTCGGCGAGCGGGACTTCGTGATCGCCGTCCTCTGCCACGCGTAGCGCGGTCGGAGGCGACAAGTTGAGCAGCGCCTTGATCGCACTCGATGTGCGGGCCCGGGCGCGGAGTTCGAGGACTTGCCCCAGGAGCACCAGCACGACGATCACCGCGGCGGCCTCGAAATACACGTCGATGACGCCGTGGGTCTGCATCGCCGGCGGAAAAATGCCAGGGAAGAAGAAGGCCACGACACTGTAGCCATAGGCGGCGGCCACGCCGATGGCGATCAGCGTGAACATATTCCAGTGTCCGGAGCGGAGCGATTTCGCCCCGCGCACAAAGAAAGGCCAACCGGCCCACACGACGACGGGGGTCGAGAGCAGGAATTGCGTCCAGAGGCTCCACGGCGTCATCGCGTAGTGCGCGACCGAAGGGACGGCGTGCAGCATGCCCAAAACAAACACGGGCAACGCCAAGGCCGCGCCGATCCAGAAGCGTCGCGTCATGTCGCGCAGTTCGTGGTTTTCCTCCGGCCCGGCGCTCACGGTCTTCGGTTCGAGCGCCATGCCGCAGATCGGACACGCCCCCGGATGATCCTGCTCGATCTGGGGGTGCATCGGGCAGGTATAGATTGTTTTCCCCGCCAGCGGGACCGCGGGATTGCGCTCCAGCGCCATGCCGCACTTCGGACAATCGCCCGGCCGGTCGCTTTCCACACCTGCGCACATTGGGCAGTAGTAAGCCGCAGTCGCCGACGGCTTCACGTCGCCGTGATCGTGATGTTCGTGCGGCTCGTCACCATGCCCATGCGCGTGATGGTGTGCACACGCGTCGCCCGACGCTGCGGTCGACCGCCCGTTATCCCTAGACTGTGCCCCATTGCCGTGGCAGCAGTCGCGTTTGCCGTCGGGCTTCTCTGCGGGAGTGCGCTCGTGTGGATGGTTCATACCTAGCAGACGGAGCGAAAAACGGTTTCTTACATGGTCTTTCCAACACGATAGCGGGCGGTGCGTTTTTCGCGACCGCTACCGCACCCACCGAGCAGCCCTTCACCCTACAGGCGCTCGACTACGATACCGGGCTGCTTCTCTTTTGCGGGCCCTTGCTCGTAGGCGAGCAGGATGCCGCGACCACCGGGCAAGAGGGAGGCGACGGCGAAGCGTGCGTCGGTCGCGCACTTGGTGGGCGCCTGCCCGCTGCCTTTGACGGACACCAAATCGGAGCCGTCCTGCCAGAACATGAGCGGTTCGCGACCCGCGAGCATCGCGATTGGCTGCTTGCCCTTGCCGAGGGAGACTTCCGGGCCGGTATCGGCCGCGTAGAACACTTCGCCCGCGCGCTGAAAGATCGCCCCAAACTTGCCGCCGCCGAGCGCCACGATTCGTCCGCCGTCCATGGGGCAGGCGTTCAACTTCCATGTGCCTTCGCCCACCTTGTGGGCAGCGGTAAACTGTGCGGCGCCTTGGGCCCGCGTGCTCATCCACATGTCGCGCGATCCGTCGATGGAGTTTCGCCACATCACCGCGAGATTGCCGTCCGCGTCGAAGAGCGCGGTCGGGTGGCAGCATTCACAAATCGAAATCGCCGGGGATTTATACACCTGCTGGTTTTTGGTCCACGTGCCGCCGCCATCGCGTGACGACGCGCCCCAAAGCTCCATCTTGCCGTTGCGGAGATCGAGCCACGTGGCGAACAACTCGCCGGTGGGACTCAGCGCGAGATCGTGCAAGCCCTCCCGCGTGCATTCGGCGGTGTCGTTGACCGTGACAGGCCCGGACCAGGTCCGCCCTGCGTCCGTCGAGCGATACGCCAGCAATTCGGGCGCAACCACCGTGACGGTGATCGTATCGCCGCGCGCGGCGATGCGCGGCCCCCGCCGCATCCCGAGCATGAGTTGAGGCAAGCTCGCCACCGTGCTCGCCGGCTGGAACGTGTTGCCGCTGTCATCGGACCGGGCGACGAGCACGTCACGCCCCTGTCCGTAGACGAGCCAAACCCGGCCATCGGCCGTGGCGGCGATCTGCGGCTGGGCGGCGCCAGCGATCCGGGTTTCGGCCAACGCGGAGGAATGGAACGCCGCGAGAGCGAGGGCGGCGAGAAGGGGTAAGGGGCGAAGTTTCATGAGAGGTCAGTTTTCGATACTGCCGCAAGTAGCCATCGACTTTCCGAAATACGGGTTGCTGATCTTCTTCGAAGTCTGAACCCAATTGCCCTCGTCATTCGGCACCATCGGGCAATGCGCGTGGTAATAGCCGGGCTGGCCCGCCGCTGTGGTGACGGCCTGTTTACTCAGCGCCTTGAACGCGTCGCGCGCTGCCGCAATCGATTCCGCCGCGGCGACTTTCTTGGCACTATCCGACGCCGGACCGGAAGTGATCGCCCCGGCGGCTTTCTTGGTCGCAGCCAAATCGTCCGCCGCGAGGCCGGCCCGCACCGCTTCATATTGGGCTAGGAAAGTCTTTTGTTCGTCCGACAAGGCGGCGCGCTTCTCCTCCGCATGAGCGAGGGACGCGAAGAACGCCACGAGGGAACAGAGGAGGAATCGGCAGGTTTTCATAGGTAAAAGGAAATTCGGAAATCAACGCATCGCCACTTTGACGCGCACATTCGGAGACCGGCCCGAGGCGGCAAGGAGTGGCTGGCCGGTCACCGGATCGCACAGTTCGACCGGTTTGCCTCGCGCTTCCATCTGCGCCGTCTTGGCGGCGAGCGCGATGCCGTCACGCCGCAGTTCCTCGTCGCTCGCCACATCGGCCAGCGTCCCGGGCGGCGATTTATACCAAGCCGGTTCCGAACCATCGGCCGGCAGCTCGTCACGGACTTTCAAAACGGTGAACATCCCGCCCATCGTGATGTAGCCGTGCTGGCCGGGACCACCGACCATCGGCAGGCTATTCGGCGGAACGGCCATCCCCATTTCGCCCATGTCGCCCATGCCGTTTTGCCCCATCAGCATGTAGCCAGGAACCTGCGTCCCAATTTTTTTGTTCAGACCCTTTGGGTCCACGCCGATCAAGTTGCCAAAAGTGTGGCCCATCTGGGTCATCACGTGGTGCAGCATGTGACAGTGCATCACCCAATCTCCGGGTTCGTTCGCAATGAACTCCACCGTGCGGGTGCTGCCCGTTGGCATGTGCACGGTGGTTTCCGGCCACTGGCCCGCTTCGGGAATTTCACCGCCATCCGTCGCGACGACCTTAAAATAGTAACCGTGTAGATGAATCGCGTGATGGCTCATCGTGCTGAGATTGCCGATGCGGATTCGGACCCGTTCTCCTTTCTTCGCGACCAGCGATTGCGTGCCCGGGAAACTACGCCCGTTCATCGTGAAGACGTTGAAATCCGTCATCTCGTTGGGATCGGGCCGGCGAGCGCCGACTTCAATTTTCCACTCCGACAGCATGATCGCGTAATCGCGATCCGGCGGCGGTGACTTGGGATTCTTTGGATGGATGATGAACATCCCGAGCATCCCGAGCTGCATCTGCGTCATCTCATCGTGATGAGAATGATACATGTAGGTCCCGTGCTGCTTGAGCGTGAACTCGTATTTGAACGTCTCCCCGGGCTCGATTGGTTTTTGGGAAACACCGCCCACGCCGTCCATGCCGCTCGGCAGCAGGACGCCGTGCCAGTGCACCGTCGTCGGCGCACTCAGCCGATTAGTCACGTAGATGCGCACGTGGTCGCCCTCGACCGCTTCAATCGTGGGGCCGTGCACGCGACCGTTGTAGCCCCAGCATTCCGCCACGAGGCCGGGCGCGAATTCGTGGACCACCGGTTCGGTGATCAGGTGAAATACCTTCACTCCGTCGACGAGTTTCCACGGCAGCGTCACGCCGTTGGGCGTCACCACCGGCTTGTAGCCGGGCGTTCCGTTCGGCGGAGTAAACAACCGCGTGGTGCCGTCGCTCGTGGGCTTCTTGGCGGGATCGTTGGCCCCGATGAGGCGTGCGGCGGGCAGCGCGGCGGCGGTGGCACCAGCCAGGGCGAGAAAACTGCGGCGGGAAAGGGAGGCGTTCATTTGGCGTGATGTTGGTGCTCGGGAGCCGGCGGTTCATTTTCGGTGGGTGCGCTCGCCGTCGGCGCAGGCAAGGCCCCGCCAACGGCCTGTTCGAGGCGCGCGCGGGCGATCCAGTAGTCGCGCAGCGCCTCGACGCTCTCGCGTTCGGTCAGGAGCAAGCGCTCCTTTGCGGCGAGCAACTCATAGTTGCTTTTCTGCATCGCATTGTAATGCAGCAGCGTCTCCCGCAACAGCAGCCGCCGCTGCGGCAGCAGCGTGCGCGAATAGTAGTCGGACAATTCGCGGGCGGCCTGCAAAACGTCGCGGGCGGCCCGCGTTTCCGAGCGAATGTCACTCGCGAGCGCTTCGTGAAGGCTCGTGGCACGCCGCCATTCGGCGCTCAAGCGCGCGAGGTCGGCCTGACCTTGATCGAAAATCGGCAGACCCAATTCGACGCTCGGGCCAGAAATCCGGCTGCCATCCACCTCACGCTCCGTCTCGACGCCCAGGGCGAGGGACGCGGGTAGCAACCGGGTGCGACGCTTCAGGCCGAGCGCACTTTCGGCGAGCGTCACGTCGGATTTGGCGGCGGCCAGATCGAGCCGATGCGCCAGCGCGAAATCTTCAAGCTGGGTCAGATCGGCTTCCGTTGGGGGCAGGCCCGGCAGTTCGCCGGCCAGTTTCCATTTCGTCTGGGCGCTCGTAAGTCCGAGCAGCCGGTTGAGGTGCTCGCGGTCGGCCCGCAACTCCGCGTCCGTGCGCGTGAGCTGCAACGTCGCCTCCTGTGCGAGCACCTGTTGGTTCGCCAATTCAAGCCGGTTGATGTTGCCGGCATCGTATTGGCGTTGCGCCAAGTCGGCTCCGGCCGCGTTCACCTCGACCACTGCGGCAAGTCGCGCGCGGAAGTCCTGCCTGCCCTGCACCGTCAATGCCGCGGTCTTCACCTCGGCGGCAAGTGCCATGACTTCGTGCGTTACGCGCTGCTCGGCTTGGCTCAGTTGCTCCCGCGCAACTCTCTTCCGAATCGGGATCAGGAGATCATCCAAGAGGTCGGCGACCAGCGAAAGCCCAACATTCGGTCCACGCGGTTTGTGATCCGGCCAGCGGATACTTGCGGCAAAGGTTGGATTGTGGAGGCGGCTCGCAGCCATCAGGTCGGCCTGCGAAACCCCGAGCGATTCAAAGGTGGCGCGCAGTGTCCGGTTGTTGAGCAGCGCAATCTGCACCGCCGCGTCCGGCGTCAGGTCCTGTGCGAGCAGCGCCGCGACCGCTTGATCGGCGGCGGATTTCTCCTCAGTCGACTGCGGCCAGTTCGCTTTCAAGTCTCCGCGTTGCGCGAGGGCGGCCTGCACCGCCGGCATCGACGATTGTGGCGCCGTCGCACAGCCGGCGAGCAAGATCAGCCCCACCGCGGACGAGAGCAGTGTCAGGCGTCGGAAGGTTTTTCCGGAAACGAAGTTGATGAGGGGAAACAGCACGGCGATTACTATGAAGACGGAGCCGGCCGTGACATCTTACAGCGACGTCACGGCCGGGAACGCCTGACTGACCCTAGGCCTACTTTGCTTTGTTCTTGGCCGCGGCGGCATCGATCAGGCCGAGGTATTTCGCCGAATCCTCGTTGAAGTCCTTGAGGCAGTCCTTGCAGCAAAAACGCACGAGGCGGTCGGGCTTCCCCTCCACGCGATAAATGTAATCCTGCGGCAGCCCCATGTCGCCACCGAGCTTGTCGTTCGAGACGACGCACATGTTGGTCGGATATTCGGCCATTGCCTTCTTGAGCCACGCCGCGTCGGTCTTGGCGTCCACCTTCACGAGCTGGCCTTTCATCTGATGGCCGGCGTGATCGGCGGCTTTGTCTTTGCCGTGCTCGTCATGCGCGGAGAGAGCGCCAGTGGTGGCGACACCAAGCACGAGGACGAATAGAGAAACAAACGGGCGGATTTTCATAGGAGAGAAGGGTTGCACTCCCTTTATTGTCGGTTGGGGCCCAAATCCCTCAAAAAATGTCAGCCCGGCGCGATCTTTTGGGGTTCGGCGGCCGTTTGGCCGCGAGGTGCCGGATTCGTCGCAACACGGCGGCACAGAAGCCGGGGTTGGCCCGGGGCGTCACCTGCCAAACTTGGAGAAGGCGACTGAGCGTGTCGCGCGTTTTCATCGGCATCACGGTCCGGTCCGCCACTTTATCTCTTCAATCAGATCCTCCACGACAGACTGCGGGCGCTCCCCGTTCGCAAAGCGGGCGGGCGCGCGTTGAAACATTTCGATGCACATCGGGCAGCAGAGCGTGAAGCGCCGACCTTCGTGATAGAGATGGGCCACCCCGGGGACGTGGGAAACATCCTTGCCGCAGACGGCGCAGCAAGTGTCGGGAGTTTCGTCGAAGTTCATGGCAGAGGACTCCTGGAGTTGCCGGCACCGCCACGCGGCAACTTGGATTGAATAAACTCAACATAGCGGTGGAGGTTGGCGTGGACGGTCTCCGCGCGGGCGCGATTGCCGGACGCGGCGACGGCGGCGAGTCGCTCCGCGAGCGCGAGGATTTCACGTCCCGCGGAGTTCAACCGCCGAATCGCCGCTTCATCGGTCGTGCGCACGCCCCGGACAATCGCGGTCGTTGCGATGCGCACCTGTTCGGCCTGAACGCCGACCTCTGCAAGGTTCCCCACGGCGAGCAATTCACCGATCTTCGTGTCGGCCGTCTGCAGACGCTCCCATGCGCTCGTCGCTTCCTCCGATACTTTGATCGTCACGGCCTCGGCGGCACTTGCACCGGGTGAAACCGGCCCCAGAACGGCGCCGACCGCCAGAGCAAGGATTCGCCATGCCGACGTTTTCATGTGACCGAGATGGGTTCGGGGGTGACGACATCCGGAGCAGCGACCGGCTTGATGCTTCGACTGCGCCAGAGGAAAAAGATCGCCGGGTAAACGAGGAGCTCCATCAGCGTCGACGTGATGACGCCGCCCACCATCGGCAATGCGATGCGCTTCATCGTGTCCGCGCCGGTGCCGTGACTCCAGAGAATCGGCAGCAGGCCGGCAATGATGACGGCGGCGGTCATCGCTTTCGGCCGCACCCGTTTCACCGCGCCGTGATAGATGGCATCGCGCAGATCGGTCGTCGTCCGCAGCCGGCCCTTCTTCTTCCAGTCGTCATACGCGAGATCGAGATAGAGCAGCATGACGACACCGGTTTCCGCATCGAGACCGGCCAGCGCGATGATGCCGACCCAGACCGCGACGCTCATGTTGTAGCCCGTCAGGTGCAGCGCCCAGAATGCACCGACGAGCGAGAACGGCACGGCGAGCAAAACGATGAAGGTTTTGATCCATGACTGCGTGTTCAGGTAAATGATGAAGACGATGATCAGCAGCGTGAGCGGCACCACGATTTGGAGCCGCGCTTTCGCGCGCTGCATATATTCATACTGGCCGCTCCAGAAAATGCTGTAGCCGGTCGGCACCTTGATTTCGCCGCGGCGAATCGCCTCGTTCACCGTCTGCTGCGCGCCGCGCACGTAGTTGCCGATGTCGACGCCCTGCACGTCCACATAGATCCACGCATTGGGAATCGCCGCTTCGCTCTTCACGCCCATCGGGGCGGCGACTACCCGGACCTTCGCCAACTGGCTTAGCGGCACCTGGGCCATCTTTGTCCCCGTTGCCGTGCCACCCATCGCGCCGCTGGCGGCGGCACCGGTCTTCACGGGGATTAGAATTTCGCGCAGTGCTTCGATGTTTTCGCGATAGTCGCGCTCGTAGCGAAGAATCACGCCATAACGTTCAAGGCCCTCGACCGTCGTGGTCAGCGGCATGCCGCCGAGCGCGACCTGCAACACTTCCTGGACTTCACCGACCGTCAGGCCGTAACGCGCGATCGCATCGCGATCGATGTCGAACTCGACGTAGTTCCCGCCCATCACCCGCTCGGCGAAGACGCTGCTCGTGCCGGGCGCGCGGCGCATCACGCCTTCGATTTCGCTGGCGATGCGCTCGAGTTCGCGGAGGTCGGGACCGGCGACCTTGATGCCGACCGGCGTCTTGATGCCCGTTGCGAGCATGTCGATGCGTGTCTTGATCGGCATCGTCCACGCGTTGGTCAGGCCGGGAATCTGCACAGCGTTGTTCATCGCCGTGGTCAGTTCATCAATCGTGCGCCGCCGGTGGGCGATGATTTTGCCGTTGTCGTCCTTGATGTCGACGACCGGCCATTCCTCGTCGGGCTTCAACATGATCGTGGTCTCGATCATGTCCATCGGCGCCGGGTCCGTCGCCGATTCGGCGCGACCGATCTTGCCGAAGACGTGATGCACTTCGGGAAAGGTCTTGATGATTTGGTCGGTCTGTTGAATCAGCTCGCGCGCCTTCGTCGGCGAAATGCCGGGGAAGGTCGTCGGCATGTAGAGCAGATCGCCCTCGTAAAGCGGCGGCATGAATTCCGAGCCGAGATTCTGATACGGAAACGCCTTGCCCATCTTGAGCGCGACTTCCTTCACCCCGCCATCCGGCAGCACGCGGGCCACCATTGCGTTCCAGGGAAGGAAGACCCAGCCGACCACCGCCGCCGCCGTGATAATGACGGCCCAGCGGAACTTGATCATCAGGTCGAGCAGCGGATGATAGAGCCAGATCAGGAGCCGATTGATGGGGTTTTTCTCTTCTGCGGGAATTTTGCCGCGAATGAAGAAACCCATGAGCACCGGCGCGAGCGTGATCGAGAGTAGCGCCGCCGCCGCCATCGAATAGGTTTTCGTGAACGCGAGCGGCTTGAACATCCGGCCTTCCTGCGCTTGCAGCGTGAACACGGGCAGGAATGAGACGGTGATGACGAGCAGCGAATAAAAGAGCGTGGGGCCGACCTCGACCGAAGCGTCCCGAATGATGTCCCAGTGCGGCTTCTTGCCGCCATCGTGCTCGATGTGCTTGTGCGCATTTTCGATCATGATGATCGCCGCGTCGACCATCGCGCCGATGGCGATGGCGATGCCGCCGAGCGACATGATGTTCGCGCTCAGTCCCTGCCCGAACATGATCGTGATCGAGGCGAGCACCGCGATGGGCAGGATGATGATCGCGACGAACGAACTGCGCAGGTGCATGAGGAAGACGAGGCAGACCAGCGCGACGACCAAGCTTTCCTCGATCAGCTTTTCCTTGAGCGTCCGGACTGCGCGGTCGATGAGCGCGGTGCGGTCGTAGGCGACGGAATAAGTGACCCCTTCCGGCAGGCTCTTCATCGCCTGATCCAGCTTGGCGCGAACCGCGTGAATCACCTCCCGCGTGTCGACGCCATAGCGCACGACCACGATGCCGCCGACCGTTTCGCCTTCGCCGTTCAGCTCCGCAATGCCGCGGCGCATATCGGGACCGAGGCCCACATTGGCGACTTCACCGAGGAGAATCGGCGTGCCACCGGGGCCGACGCCCACGGCGACCTTGCGGAGGTCCTCGACGGAGGACACGTAACCCTTCACCCGGAGGATGAATTCCTTTTCCGCCATTTCGACGGAACGCCCGCCCACCTCACCGTTGCTCTTCTGCACGGCCATCGCGATGTCGGCGATGGAGAGGTTGTAGGCGTGCAGCCGGTGCGGATCGACCGTGATCTGATATTGCTTCACGAACCCGCCGACGGAGGCGACTTCGGCGACGCCATCGACGCTCGCGAGCTGATAGCGCAGAAACCAATCCTGCATGGAACGGAGTTGCGCGAGATCGTGACTCTTCGAGTTGAGCGAATACATGAACGCCCAGCCCACGCCGGTTGCATCGGGTCCGAGCCGCGGTGCGACGTTCAAAGGCAGGCTGCCCTGGAGGCCGCTCAGATATTCGAGCACGCGGCTGCGTGCCCAATACGGGTCCGTGCCGTCCTCGAAGATCACATAGACGAACGAGAATCCGTAGAACGAATAGCCGCGGACCACCTTCGCCGACGGCACCGACAGCATTTTGGTCGTGATGGGATACGTGACTTGATCCTGGACGAGCTGCGGAGCCTGTCCCGGCCACTCCGTATAGATGATCACCTGCGTGTCCGAAAGGTCCGGGATCGCGTCGAGCGGGATCTTGCGCAGGGCGTAGACGCCGCCGAACACGAGCGCAGCCGTCGCCGCGAGCACGAGGAACTTGTTCTTCAGAGAGAAGGTGATGATCGCTTTGAGCACGGTCGGGAGTGGCTAGGCGGCGGCGCAGCGCGTCACCGAGTTGAGAGAGTGAGGAATTATCGGGGTGTTATTTCTTGTCGTGTTCGCACGGCTCGCCGGCCGCCATCTGCGCGGCGCTCATGCCACAGTTCCCGCACGCGCCGTCGGTGCCGGCTTTGGCGGCCGGCGTGGCCTGCAACCGCGCGAAGGACGCCGCGGTCATCGCATCAATTGGCGGATGACCGGGCGGCAGTTTCGCAGTGAGCGGATGCAAGCCCGTCGCCGGATCGAGGCTCGCCGTCTTGCGCGGCCCGGCGATTTCTTCGCCGCAGGTCAGCATGCTCTCTCCGTAGAACGGATTCTTCGTTCCGGCATCCCGCTGCAGCCAGCGCGCCTTCGCCATCGAGCACTCGAACGCCCGCAGTCCCGGCACCGTCACGATCGATCCCGCGCGCACCGCATCGGTCACCGCGGTGCTGAACGCCGCGAAATCTTTCCGCGCAGCCTTGATGTCCGCGGGCTCGCCGAGTCCGTCCTTGAATGCGCCGAGCGGACCGTGCGCCGCGTGCGCCTCGGCCGAGAAGTAAGCGGCCACGGCCGCGCGCACGGCAGGAAGTTGCGTTTGATAACCGGCGAAATCGTCTTTCGCGAGCGGGGTCGCGGCGTCCGCCGCGGCCAGCGCCAACGTCTTGAGCGATTCGGACGCCGTGACCGCTTCGCTGACTTTCTTGCCATGCTCGGCGTGTTCCGCCGATGCCGGTTCAGCCGCGCCCGCCGGTTTCAGCATTTTCTGGATGGCCTCACGGAGCTGGCTTTCGGAATCCAGCATGAACTGGCCGGAAGTCACGACGCGTTCGCCGGCTTTCAGCCCGGCGACGACCTGATAGAAACCGCCTTCGCCGCGCACGCCGAGCTGCACGTCGCGCGGCTCGAAAAAACCACCGTCGAGGGCCACAAAGACCGTGTTGCGCTCGCCGCTGCGCAGGACCGCCATGTCGGGCACCAGCACCGCGTCATCCGCGACCTGGGCGGCGAAATTCACATCGACAAACATGCCAGGCCGGAGAAAGCGATCCGGGTTCGACAAAACAATGCGCGCCGTCGCGGACCGCGTCTGCTCCTCGACCTGCGGCAGGAGCATTTGCACCGTGCCTTCGAATTTCCGCTCGGGACCGTAGCTCGTGCGAATCGCCGCCGTCTGGCCATTTTTCAGATAAGGCAGATCTTTTTCGTAGACCTGCGCCTGCACCCAGACCGAGGAAAGATCAGCCAGCCGGTAGATGCGCTCGCCGGGTTTCATCATCTGGCCGACGACTCCCATTTTCTCGATCACGACGCCGTCGGCCGGAGCCCGGAAAGTAACCGTGCGCTTGGCTTCGCCGGAGCGCTTGAGTTCGTCGATGAATTCCTGCGAAAGATCGAAGAGCTGGAGTCGTGCGAGCCCGGCCCGCGCGAGCGGACCGCCGGTCTCACCTTCGCCGCGCAGCGCGAGAACATAATTGAGTTGGGCGTTGTAGAGATCGGGCGAGTAGATTTCGAAAAGCGGGTCGCCCGCCTTCACCGCCGCCCACGTGGTGTTCACGTAGACCTTTTCGAGCCACCCTTCGTATTTCGTCGTGATGTCGCGCAGGCCCTCTTCGTTGTAGGCGACAGTGCCCACCGTCCGCACCTCGCGCTTGACCGGGCCATGTTCGACGACCGCGGTGCGCAGGTTCATCCGCTGGATCGTCGCGGCATCGATTTGGATGTTCTGCGCCGAGTTGTCGGCGTCGTCGTAAACCGGCACCAAGTCCATGCCCATCGAATCCTTGCCGGGAGACTGCTTCACCTCGCCGGAGATCATCGTGGATTTGTAGTATTTGATTTTGCGCTCGCCGCTCGCTGCCGCGTTTGCGGCGTTCGCCCGGATGGGGGTCAGCTTCATCCCGCAAATCGGGCAGTTGCCGGGCTCCTTCTTGATAATCTGCGGGTGCATACCGCAGGTCCAAAGCTGCTCGGTCGCCGCGAGGGCGACACCGAGCAGCAGCGGAATGAAAAGGAGGGCGAAATAACGGACGGCTTTCATGAGGGGAAGAAGGTCAGGGTTGCGGGGAATTGGCGGCGAGGAGCGGCGAACCGGCGGGCGCCACATCGGCGGTCATGAGCAGCAAATCGGTGACGGCGTTTTCGCGCTCGCGCAGCGCCGCCACGCGTTCGACGCGCATGGTGAGCGCCATCAGTTTGGTCTCCGGAATCATGCTGGGGCCGGTCATCCCGGATTGGTAGCCGGCCTCGATCGTCGCGATGGCACGCTCGAAATTCGGCAGCGCCGTTTGCTCGATGTAGGCGATCATGCGATCCGCTTCGCGCACCATGTAGAGCATCTGCGCGACTTCAGCGGCGAGATTGAGCTGTTCGGCCGTGACACGCGCCTTGCTCGCGTCGCGCCGCGCTTCCGCCGCCGCAATGTTCGCGGCGATTTTTTCGCGCCAGATCGGCAAGGTCATCGTCGCCGTCGGCCGAAACATCAGGGGATCGGCCTTCAGGTCGGCCATGCCGCCGACGGTAAAATCCGGCGTGCCCGCCTTGCGCGCGACTTCGATGCTGGCGACGGCCATCTCGACCATCGCGCGCATCTGGGCGAGTTCGGCGTTGGCCGCGGACGCGCGGCGCCAGAGTTCATCCTCGCTGGGGAGCGTCGTCGCGGCGAGCGACGCCTGCGGCCAGGCCGGATCGCCATCGGTGGACGCGAGCCCCAGCGTGGATTTGAAGCGCATGCGCGCGGCGGTGCGGCGGTCACCGAGCGTGGCGAGATCGCTGCGGACCTTGGCGATGTCATTCGTCACGCGAACCTGATTCGCGAGCGTGCCCATCCCGCGGCCGGTCGTGTAATCGATGTTCGCGAGGGCGAGCGATTGCTCGAGCGCGCCGACGGAGGATTCGCGCAGGCGGATCGATTCGTCGAGGAAGGCGAGTTCGATCCAGGCCTTGCGGGTTTGCGCCGTGGTGCGCAGCACGGTCGCGACATAGGCGCGATAGGCGACGTTACTCGACGCGATCATTTCGCGGCTCATCGCGGAGCGTTTGCCCGGTGTCATGAAATCGAACATGAGGCCCGGCATGAACGTCATCAGCGTGTCGGCGATGTCCGCCTCGAAAGTGAACTGCGGGTCGGGCAGCGCGCGCGTCGGCGCAATCGCTGCCACGGAAGCCCGCCAGTCATGATAGGCGGCTTCGACCTGCGGATGATTTAGCACCGCGAACCGCACGTAGTCGGACAGCGGCGATTCCGGCGTGAGCGCGGGAAGCACCGGCTTGGCGCGGGCCGGGCGCAGCGTTTCGCCGAGCTGGGCGACATTCGCACGGGCCTGCTTCTCGCCCGCGGAGGGGGCCAGGGTGCAGCCGGCGAATGCGCTGATCAGGGCGAGGGCCACGGTGAGCGTCGGAGCGAATGACAGGTGCGGTTTCATCGGTCGTTGAATCGGTGACTCCGCCCGCGTCGGTAGGGGCGCGGGCGGCGGTCGGACACTACGGTAGTCTGCGAACGGTTCTGCGCGGGGCTCAGCTTGTCGCGTTGCAGCACGCGGCGTTGGCGGCCTTGGCTTTCGCGCAGATCGGGCAGTTGGCCTTCATGTCGTTGGTGGCGTTGCCACGGACGGTCGTGACCGCGCCGCCGCAGGAAGCGCACTCGTGCTTGGTGCCGATCACGGTATAGTGCGGTGCAAACCGTCCGGGACCGTTCGTGCCCGAGAACTCCTCGACCTTGGTGGTCTTGCAGTTCGCACACGCCATCGCGGGCGTCTCGGCGGGCTTGGCCGCCTGCGCCGCAGCTTTCGCCTTCGCCGCGTTTTCCGCGCGAATCTTGTCCTGCTGCTGCCAGAATTGCGGGCCAGGACCGGCGATGGCAGAGGATGTGAGGCCGGCAACGAGGACGAGGGCGGAGCCCCATCCGAGGACTTTCAGGGTGATCGTTTTCATGGGATTTGTTTTTGCGGTTGGAGGATTCGGACGGGGTCAGGGGAAATCAGAGCGTCGCCACGGAGGTGCAGTTGGTGCAGGTGTGCTCCACGCCCGTCTTCGTGACTTCGGTGGTGGTCCACGTGCCGCGACCGTTGGGGAGGGAGTTCGTCCTCACCGTGGTCGTCACGGGGCACATGTGGCACACGGTCTTGGTGCCAGTCTGGACCTCGACGAGCGGTCCTCGGCCATTCGCCTGTGAGGGCTTCATGGCCGTGACGGGAACGACGGTGGCCCCCGCGCACAGGTGCGTCGGCGCAGCGGCCGGTTTCGCCGGCTCGGCGGCAGGCGCTTTCGCCTTACCGAGCGATCGCCAGTATTGCGGCCCGGGGCCGGCAATGGCGTTCGAGGAAACCAGCGCGAGGAAAAGCAGGCCCAGGCCGGCGCCCGCGGTTTTGGTGAGAAGTGAAGTCTTCATGGTGATGTCCAGATTTTGAGATTTGTCTCTACGTCATGTTATACTCCGCGAGAGCACCGCGCCCCTCGTGCAGTTCTTGCGGAGAGCTGCGCAGATATTGTTGCGGCGCACCGCACCCACTCCGGCGTCGCGTGTGCGAGCCCGCTCAATCGCGGCGCCAGAAAGGTGGGATTCATGTCCTCCGAGCCTACGCAAATAGCGCGGCGCCGAGAATTGGAGCCGCGGTGGATTCTCGCTAAGCGAATTGCTTAGGCACCGTCGCCGCAGCGGGCGCGTCTCGGCTAGGTGGCCGGCACCACGAGCAGCACGGCGTTGCGCGAGCCAAACGGATTTTCCACCTGCTCGACTGCATCCGGCACGTCGGTCCACGCGCCGTCCACGATGAGACGGAACTCGTGGCGACCCGGTGCGAGATCGAGCTCGATGGCCCAAAAGCCCTCGCCGATGGGACGAAGGGAGATTCCCGTCTCGTTCCATTCGTTGAATGAACCTGCGAGGCAAAGCGTCGAGGCATGCGGAAAGAAGTATTTGAGGGGGACGCGCTGGATCGCCGGCGCGGATTTTTTGGATGATTTCTTTTTCATGGTGTGAAGTTGGCCGAGCCGGTTCAGGTGAAGTAAGCCTTGCGCACGTATTGCTCGACCATGCGGTGCGTGTTGAAAAACGAGCCGTTGAGCGCGATGCAGTGGCACATTATTTCCGTGAATTGCTCGGGCTTCCGGCAGAACAGGGGGATGATCTGTTGTTCTAACTTTTCATAGAGAGAGGCGGCGTCGTGTGCCGTGTCATGAACCTTTCCGTTCGGCGCTGCGGCCCACGGCTCGCCAATGGCCCAGCCCGTAACGCCCTCGACGTGACCTTCGACCCACCACCCATCGAGGACACTCAAACTCGGGACGCCGTTGATGGCCGCTTTCATGCCGCTCGTGCCGGAGGCCTCCTGCGGCGGCGCAGGCGTGTTGAGCCACACGTCGACGCCGGCCGTCAGAAGCTGACCGAGCGCCATGTCGTAGTTTTCAAGGTAGATGACTTTGACCTCTGGCAACACGGCGGCTTCGGACCCGACGATGCGGGCGATAATATCCTTGCCCGGTTGATCCGCGGGATGCGCTTTGCCCGCGTAGACGATCTGGAGCCCGCCGCAGCGCTTCCCAATGGTCTTGAGCCGCGGAATATCGTGAAACAGGAGATCAGCGCGTTTGTAGGCCGCAGCGCGTCGGCCAAAACCCAAGGTGAGCAACCCCGGATCAAGGCCGGCTCCGGTTGCTTGCCGCACGACGGTGATCAGGCGATTCTTGGCGCGCTGGTGGGCGATCCACATTTCGCCGCGCGGGATGCGCAACGCATTGCGCAGCGCGAAACAGTCATGCCGCCAGTCGGGCAGATGGCGGTCGAAGACCTGACGAAAAGGTTCGCTGGTCCAGGTCACCGCATGGACGCCGTTGGTGATCGCGTCGATCGTGTAGCGCGGAAACATGAGCTGCGAAACCTCGCCGTGCTGCCGCGCCACACCATTGTGATAGTGGCTGAGGTTGAGCGCGAGGTAGGTCAGGTTCAGGACGCCCTCGCAGCAGAAGACTTCGCGATGCTCCGGGAAATCGTGGCGGCCCAGCACGCGGCCCACGAGTTCGAGCGCAAACTTGTCGTGCCCCGCGGGCACCGGCGTGTGGGTCGTGAAAACACATTCCGCGCGCACGTGTTCCACGTCTTCGCGGGTGAAATGGGCGCGACCGGCCGCTGCCGCTCGCGTATCGAGCAACTCCAAAGCGAGCAGCGCCGCATGGCCTTCGTTCATGTGGTAGCGCCGCACGCGGTTGAAACCCAGGGCGCGTAACATGCGGATGCCGCCGATCCCGAGCACGACCTCCTGGCAAAACCGATAGTAGCTGTCGCCCCCGTATAAGTGATCGGTGAGGTGGCGGTCCCATTCGGAATTTTCCGGCAGGTCCGTATCGAGCAGCAGCACCGGGACGACAAAGCTCGCGGGGCCGGGCACGTCGTATTGCCACGCGCGCACGGCGACGGCCCGACCTTCGATTTGCACCGCGACGCGCGCCGGCAGTTCCCGCACATGCCGGCCAACATTCCACGGGCACGCTTCCTCGCGTTGGCGGCCCGTCGCATCGAGCCGCTGGCGAAAATAACCCTGCCGGTGCAACAGCGTGAGGCCGACCAGCGGCACTTCGAGATCGGCGGCTGAACGCAGGTGATCGCCAGCCAGCATTCCGAGTCCGCCGCTGTAAGTCGGGATGTCGGGCGCAAGCGCGACCTCCATCGAGAAGTAGGCGATTTCGGGCGTGGCCTTCACGGCGGGAAGGTGGCGCGTTGCAGAAAAATCTGAACGTGCCACCGGGTTGAGTTTCGCGGCTATTTCTTCGCCGGCGGGGTGTCGGTTTTCGGCGCCGGCGGAGTGGGAGCCTTCGCCGCGGGCGGAGTGTCGGTTTTCACCGCGCAGCAAAACGCCGCGCCTTCGCCGCACATGCTGCAGTTGTGCTGCATGGAGTCGGTGACCTTGCCGCGGACGACCGACATTTCGCCGCCGCAGTGATCGCATTTGTGCTTCGCGCCGATTGTGAACCATTCCTCGTAACCCTTGCCCGCCGGGCCGACGTGCCGGGAATCGCGGACGAGGACGGTTTTACAGGCCCCGCAAACCATCACGGCGGTGTCGCTGGGCTTCAGCGCATCGGCTTCCTTCGTGGTGGTGACGGGCGTGGCGCGGTTCCAGAATTGAGGGCCGGGACCGGCAATCAGGGACGCGGTGGAGAGACTCAGGACGGCGCCGACGAGGGCGAGGAGTGAACGATGAGTTTTCATGGGAGTTATCCGGTGGACGATGGCCGCTCGTGATGAGCCGCCTTGCATAACGTTATATGCGCGGTCGCGTCGCGCCCCTCGTGCAGTTCTTGGCCAGACCTGCGCACCTCTTGCCGTGCGCGCGAAACCGACGCACGGCCATGGGCGGCCTTCGTCCGCTACGCGGTCCCGTCGAGCAACCGGCGCAATTTTTCCTTCGCGTGATACACCCGCGTCTCGACCGTTTTTGGAGTCGTGCCGAGAATGTCCGCCGCCTCGCGTTGCGAGCGGCCTTCGAGGGAAAAAAGAATGAGGGCCGCCTTCAACTTGTGCGGCAACTTGTCGATGGCGCGTTGCAGGGCGCCGAAGCGATCCCGCTGCCCGGCCTCTTCGCCAGGGGTCGGTGCGGTATCCGCGAGTTCCATCGGCGGACGATCATCGGGGCCGGCAGCGTTCAGCGAAACCTCGCGCTGTCGCTTCGCGAGCTTGCGGCCCTGATCGCGGGCCAGGTTCAACGCGATGGCGTAGATCCACGTTTTCACCGACGAGCGCGGCTCGAATTTCTTCGCCTTGAAGAAGACGCGGACGAACGTTTCCTGCACGACATCGCGCGCCGCCGCTTCGTCATGCAGGTAGCGATAGACGAAATGAACCAGCGGCTCGCGGTGGCGGTTGATCAGCTCGTTCAGCGCTGCCTCATTGCCCGCCTGTAATGCCTCCATGAGCGGCAGGTCGGCGTCCATGAGGATCAAGGCGACTGTTCGAGTGCCTTTTGTGCGAGGACCAGCAGTTTATCGCCCTGCTCCGGAGTGAGCACCGCCCGCATGGCGAACACGTGCTCGATGGAAGCTTTCTGGAGATCACCCATGCAGTGATGCACCTGCTCGACGGCGGCGCTCACGCGTGGCGTGTAGGCTTTGTCCTCCGCCATCGCCCGCGCGAGCTGCCGGTTCGCGTCGCGCAACCCTTCCGCGAGCCGCTTCTGCCGGTCGCCGAATTTCGCCTCGACGGGTTCGAGCGCCTTGAGCTGCGCATCCGTGAGGTTCAGCTCGTGATGGAGCCACTCATGCGACGTCACCTCATCCGCCGTCACCCGATGCTGCGACCAGCTCAGCGTAAAATAGCACGCCAGCGCCGCCACCGCGGCAATCGCAGCGAGGAAAAGGACAGCTTTCTTCATCGCTTGAGCGATGTCGCCATCGCGACCGGCTGGGCGAAGACCGAGCCGAGCGAGGCGGAATCCGACGCAAACACCTCGAAATGGATCGATTGGCGCGCCAGACGCCGCTCGTTTTGCGTGTGGCTGACCAAAGCGGCTGGGACCACGCCGACGACGAGCGCGAATGCGACCGCTGCCACCGCCATGCGCGGCTCGGAGAACAATTCGCGCACTTCAAAGATGGCGAACATCCGCCGCCATACCGACTGCTCCCGCCGCCGATCGATCTCGCGCCAAATCTCTGCCGGCGAAGGTCCCGTGACGGTCGGCAACGTTCGTTTGGCATACCCGGCCAGCATGTCGTCGAGCGGATCGTGATTCATGGTTGTGCCCTTAAACGTAAGAGAGGGCCGAAATCCCTCAATCGCAGAAGTATTCTGGTTTCGATGGGGGGATGGTCGCCCAACACTCGATCGCAAGGCTTGGATCAATTGATCCGCTTTACGAAATAATTCCGTGCGGAAAGGCCATTCCGGGGAAACGCCTTTCCCCGCGGTCGAGTCTGCGTCTCGCCCTCCCCATTCTAGCGGGGACACCCCGCAACGCCCCGACGCCGGCTGAGGCCGGAATTCTTCTGGGTCGAACGGGCGGGACCGCCGCTGCGGCGCTTGGGTTACGCTTCGCGACCGGCGTTCACTGCGGTTGGAGACGGCTGCGGCCTTTGCGCTCACGCCGCCTCCGCCGATTCGTCGCCCGAGCGCGACCATTCGGCGGGATCGCTTTCCTCCGCAGGCTGCGGACGCGACATCGGCGGCTTGCCGCGCTCCGGCCTGCGCCGACTCCACCTGCGTTCTCTTGCGGTCGCTGCGCTCCACGTCGCGTCCTCCGCGCCGGCCCCGCTCCGTTCGCAGGTCGTGAGGTAATTTGCGCGGGCTTCGCCCGATTCAGTTCCTGTGCCGCTCAAACGCCGCGGGGCTTTCGGTCGCTCGCTCTCGTTGCCCCGCTCGCGCATCCTTAATCAGCGAAGCCGCGCCCTGTGGGCTGCCTCATTATAGCACCTGCGCCGGCTGGCGGTCCTGCGGCGCGAGCGCCTCGGCCCGTCCGCGCCTCAAGGTATTGCTCGCCAAGCCTGCGCTCCACCTTGCGCTGACGGTGCTCGCCGGAGGCATCCCTCCGGGGCGGCCGATTTAACGGTTCGGCTCGGGGAGGTCCGCGCAGCGCGGCCCGCTGCAACCCGCGCCCTCGTTGGGGCGCAGAGAAAGGACAGTCATGAATACCATCGTTGCCACCACCTCGTCGCGCATTCCGAGCAAAGCGCTTTCGACGGATGAACTCCGCCGCATCGCTCCTTCCGTCTTCGCCGAGACCGCGCGGCCGGGCGTTTCCTCTCGTTACACCTTCGTTTCCACGGCGCAGGTCGTTGATCTGCTCGACGCCGAAGGTTGGAGCCCGATGCGGGCCAGTCAGCAGCGCGTCCGCTTGGAAAACCGGCAGGGGTTCCAGATGCACGAGCTGCGGTTCGCGCGGCGCGCCGATCTTGAGCGCGAGACGTTTGAGGTGGGTGACACGCGGCCGGAACTGATTCTGCAGAACGCGCACGACGGAACGCGCGCGTATCGCATCGACGCTGGTCTCTATCGGCTCGTATGCCGCAATGGCCTGACCGTCGCCGACGCGCAGTTCGCCCATGTCGCGATCCGTCACGTCGACGTCTCCCCCGAGAAATTCGTCGCCGCTGCTCAGGCCGTGGCGGAAGGGACGCCCCGCGTCCTCGAGGTTGTGGCCCGCTGGCAGGCGGTGCCGCTGGGCGAACCCGTCCGGCAGGAGTTCGCCCGCCGGGCCATCGCCCTCCGCTGGGACGCGGAGGACACCGCCACGCGCCTCGTCACGCCGCACAAGCTGCTCGCGCCGGTGCGCTATGGCGATCACGCGACGGACCTCTGGACGACGTTCAACGTGGTGCAAGAACACCTCTGCCGGGGCGGCGTGCGCTACGCGGGCCACGTGCCCGCCGCCGCGGATGCCGTCTTCCCCACGCACCTCGTCCGCAACACGACGCGACCCGTCGTGAGCCTCACGGAAGGCCAAAAGCTCAACAAGGCGCTGTGGGCGCTGGCGGAAGAGTTCTCGCGCAACTGAAACCCTCCACGGGGCGGCGCTCCGGCGCCGCCCCCTTTTCTCATGAGCGAACACACTCACATTTTCAGCGTGCGCGGGCGACCCGTGGGCTTCGTGCCCGGCCGGTTCGGCGGCGCACTCGTGGCGGTCGAGCGCGGTTACTTCCCCGTGAGCAGCACGGGCTACCGGTCGCTCGCCGGCCATTTTGGAATTACGGGCGAGGCCGATCCCGCGGCCGTCTCCGCCGAATTCCTCGAACGCGTCGCGACGGCACAGGACCAAACGCGGCGGGCGCTGCTCACGCGGCTGCGCCGCGTGCCGTTGCCGACGCCCGACCGGCTCGGGAATTTCATCGGCGGGTGCGTCGACGCGGAGGCCGCGTTGGCCGATGGTTTCTTTGCGCCGGACGAGGAGCGCTTCGCGCTGTGGCGTGGCGCGTTTCGGTTGCTGTGCCTGATCGACACCGACGCACGGTTTCAGCCCGCGCCGACCGCGTCGGCGTGGCCCCCGGCGGGCTGCGCGCAGGCGCTCGCGGTGCGGCGCGCCCTGCTGGGCTTCGTGCGCCAACTCGCAGCCGGCGAATTGCCGCCGGCGCCCGCCGGCGCCCACGTCGCGCCGCGCGCGTATTTGGAGTTGCCGCCGAAGACCACGGGCGAGCCCGCGTTCAAATTGCCCGCGGTGACCGCCGCATTGCCGCTCGATCTGCCGCCGGGCATCGCCGCGGACGAGGCGGAGCCGGAAATCGACGAGGAGGAGCCGATCCCGGTCGAGGACGATCCCGCGCAATTGTCGCTGCTGTGAAAACGAAAAGGCGCGGGACTTCGGCCCGCGCTTTTTTCCGCGCCGGGCGGCCGCCCGGCGCGCTCCCCTCCCTGGAAGAGTTCCCTTGCCGGGGAGCGGAAGACTGAAACCGCGGCCACCGACTTGCCACGCACCCGACTCTGAACAAGCCTCCGTGTCCGCATGAAGTTCAGCGCGCTCCTTCTTAGCTTGCTCCTTTCGAGCCTGGGTCTCGCGGCGACCGTGCCGGAGTATCGCTCGATGGGGCCGGATATTTACGATCCCAAGGCGAAGGCCGAGGACTTGATCGCCGAGGCGGTGACACGCGCCACGCGCGAGGACAAGCGGATCCTCCTGCTTTTCGGCGCGAACTGGTGTCCGTGGTGCCGCCGGCTGCACGCCGCCCTCACCACCGATCCCGCCGTGCGGGAGAAAGTGCGGCAGAAGTTCGTGCTGGTGTTTGTCGACGCCAACACCCGGAACGACAAGCATCGCAACGCGGCGGTGCTGGAGAAATTCGGGCAACCCACCCTCGCGCACGGCCTGCCGGTGTTCGTTATTCTGGACCGCGAGGGCCGGCAAATCGGCACCCGCGAAACGGCGAGCCTTGGCGCGGACACCGATGCGAAGGTGGCCGCACGCATCCTCACGTTTCTCGAAACGTGGGCCAAATAGCCATGCCCGCGAAGGCTCCCGGCGCTCGCCCCAAGGCCGCGTTGCCCGCCGCGATCGAGATCGCGGTGTCGTGCGTGGACCTGCCGCCGCATTGTGGTGCCGGACCGATCTACCTCGCAGTGCAGCGGGGCAAGGAGGTCGTGGACATCACGCCCGCCAGCGCAGGCCAGGCCGATTTTCGCCTGTCGTTTCGCCTCGAGGATCGGGAGGGCGCGCCGAACTTTCTCGGCCCCTACGCGCAGGGTTCCGCCGACGAGCGGTTTTTCTACCTGTCTTGGGGCACCGGCGATTCACCGGCGATGTTCGGGATGTTTCGACGGTTGAAGGTCCACCTCTCCACGTTGACGTGGAGCGAAATCAAGGCGGCCGCGAAACGCCAAGCCCCACTGCAGGTGCGAATCAAGATGACCGACCGTTGCGGCGGCCCGCTCTGTGCCTCCGCGTGGCCGGACCATCCCGCCGTGGCTTGGCGCTGAAGCGAGAGTCCGTGGCGTCATGCCCGCTCCCCGATTCCAAAAAAGGGGGAGGCACGATGCGCCCGGCTTAGTTTCGAGGCACCCGCAGCAGCCGCAAGGCATTCGCCACCACCAGCAGCGTGGCTCCCGTGTCGGCGAGAATCGCGAGCCACAGGCTCGCGTGACCCAGCAGCGTCAGCACCAGGAACACGAGTTTCAGGCTGAGCGCGAAACCGATATTGAAACGGATGATCGCCAGCGTGCGCCGTCCGAGGCGAACGGTTTCCGCGATCTTCGCCAAGTCATCCTGCATGAGCGCGATGTCGGCCGTTTCAATGGCCGCATCGGTTCCGGCGGCACCCATCGCGACGCCGACGGTCGCGGTGGCCATCGCCGGTGCGTCGTTCACGCCGTCGCCGACCATGCCGACGATTTCGTGCTTCGTGCGGAGTTCTTTCACGGCCGCGACCTTTTCTTCCGGCAGCAGATCCCCGCGCGCTTCGTCGATCCCGAGCTGCTTGGAGATGAAATCGACCGTGCGTTGATTGTCCCCGCTCAACATCACGACTTTCTGCACCCCGGCGTCGTGCAGCGTGCGAATGGCTTCCGCCGCGTTCGCCCTGATCGTGTCGCCGACGGCGACAATGCCGATCACCTCGCCCTGGCAGTCGTCGTGCGGCCGGTGGCCCACCACGACGACCGATTGCCCCCGCGCCTCGATGGCGGCGAGTCGCCGCTCGACGTCTTCCGAGCAGACGCCGAGCTCGTGGGTGAAGCGGTGATTGCCGACAAAATAGGCGTGGCCGTCGATCACGCCCTGCGCCCCGCGGGCGGTGCGGTTCTGATAGTCCAATGCCCGCGGAAAAATGATTCCACGCTTCTCGGCGTGCTGCACGATGGCTTTCGCGAGCGGGTGCGCCGAATGCGTGTCGATGGCCGCCGCGATGCGGAGCACCTCCTTCTCGTCATGCTGGCCGATCGTCTCCACGCCTTGGACCGTCGGCTTTCCCTCAGTGATGGTGCCCGTCTTATCCAAAGCGAGCGCGCCCAGCTTCGCGATCGACTCCAAATGGGCGCCGCCCTTCACGAGCACACCGCGCTTCGCCAGCGCCGTGAGACCGGCGACAATGCTGACCGGCGTCGAAATCACCAACGCACACGGGCACGCGATAATCAGCAGCACACAAGCGCGGTAAAGCCACTGCGACCAATCGCCGTGCGTGGTGAGCGGGGGAACGAGGAAAATCAGCAGCGCGGCGAGCGTGACGACAGGGGTGTAGTAACGGGCAAAGGCGTCGACGAAACGCTGCGTCGGCGCTTTCTGCTCCTGCGCTTCCTTCACCAGACGGATGATGCGCGCCAAGGTCGTGTCCCCCGCGAGCTTCGTGACCTTGATTTCCAAGGAGCCCTCGCCGTTGACCGTCCCGGCGAACACACCGTCGCCGGGTTTTTTATCAACGGGCACGGACTCGCCGGTGATGGGCGCCTGATTCACCGCGGATTCCCCGGCGAGCACTTCGCCGTCGAGCGGAATGCCCATGCCTGATTTGATCGCCACGGTCTCGCCGATCCGCACCTGCTCGACGGGAACCTCGACGAATTTTCCGTCACGCTTCACCGACGCGCTCTTCGGCGCGATTTCCAGCAACGCCTCAATCGCGCGATGCGCGCGACGGTCCGCCCAACCTTCGAGCCATTCGGCGACGCCAAAGAGAAAGACGACCGTCGCCGCCTCGACCCACTCGCCGATGGTCGAGGCACCGACCGCCGCGATCACCACGAGGAGATTGATGTCGGGACGCAGGCGCAGGATGGCGCGCCAAGCCTTCGGCAACAGAAACCAGCCGCCGGCCAGCATCGCCGCCACCGCCATTCCGGCCACGCCGGACTCCGGCAACGCCGCCGTCCACTGGGCGATCAGTCCCGCGGCGACGAGCACGCCCGACGCCGTGAGGCTGATCGTTTCGGCCCGGCTGCTCTCGCCCTCGTGAGCGTGTTCCCCCGAATGCTCGTGATCGTGGTCGCAGGCGCAGGCCATGAGAAGCGCGGTTAGTGTGGGCCTTCATGTGCTCGGACCTCGACGGTTGTCGCGGTCGGCGGCAGCGGATCAAGCACCACGCGAATCTGCGAATGCCCGTGCATGCGGTGCCCGCCCCACGGAATCTGCGCGGGCGTGAAGTGCTCCACGCTTTGGCGAAGAATCGCACCTTGGGCATCCCGCAGCGTCACGTCGAGGTGGGTCGACGTGGTGTCCTGCACCCCGAGTTGCTTGGCGACATAGCCGAAGAGAACGAGCTGTCCGTGATCCCGGATGATCCGGGATCGTTCGACGTTCACGACGGGCGAGCTGAGCCGCTCGATTTTCAGGTTCGCCGCCTCGGGTGGCGTCGGCGAAATCAGCGCACACCCCGCGCCAGCGAGGAGTGCGCCGAGGCCGATCAGCGATTTCAGTTTCATCGCCGTCTCCCGGTTGACTTCAATGCGCTTCGCACGTGCAGGCGTATTCCGGGTGCTTGCACTCGCCGCACTGTTCCAGGTTCAAGTCGATCCGGAAGTTCTTCGGCCGGGCGTCGGCTTTCTCCCGGACTTGCACCACGACCCGGTAAGGCTCCCCGGCGGGCAGCACCGTTTTGGAAACGAAGCCTTGTGGCGTCTTCTCCAAATCGAGCGTGGCCTTCCCGCTCTTGGGTTCGGCCGTGATGCTCACGACTTGGCTGCCCGGCGCCACGGGCTTGAGGGCGGCGTCGTAGAACGTGATTTCGACTTTGCGATCCTTGTTCACGAAGAACTCGGCTTTCTGCGGCTCGGCATCGAGGAGCCGGCCACCTTTGGGACCGGCGACGATCTTCTCGGCAGCGTGGAGTGAAACGAGGCTGCACAAGGCAGCGACGGCGAGGAGGACGGATTTGGTTTTCATGCGGATCACGGGTTGAGTTCGGTTGCGGCGCGCCGCCGTGTCTCGATCCAGTCATAGAGGACCGGCAACACGACGAGGGTCAAAAAGGTGGAGGTGAGAATTCCGCCGATCACGACGGTCGCGAGCGGGCGCTGCACCTCGGCCCCGGCTCCGTTGGACAGCGCCATCGGCACGAAGCCAAACGAAGCGACCAGCGCGGTCATCAGCAGCGGCCGCAGCCGGGTCAGGGTGCCTTCGACGCAGGCATCGCGCGTCGCGCGCCCCTGGGTTCGCAGCAGATTGATGAAGCTCACCAGCATGATGCCGTTGAGGACCGCGATACCGGACAACGCGATGAATCCGACCGCCGCGGAGATCGTGAACGGCATCCCGCGCAGCCAGAGGGCGAAAACTCCACCGGTCGCGGCCAACGGCACGCACACAAACACGAGCGCCGCCTGCCGCACGCTGCCGAAACTCGCGTAAATCAGCGCAAAGATGAGCGCCAGCGCTGCGGGCACGACCACCGCCAGCCGCGCGCGGGCGGTTTGCAGGTTCTCGAATTGGCCGCCGAACGCGAAGAAATAGCCGGGTGGAAACTTGATCTTTGCGCGAAGCTGCGCATCGGCGTCGCGCACGAAACTGTCGATGTCGCGCCCACGGGGATTCACGAGGATCGCAACCCGACGCTGCGTGTCTTCGCGGGTGATGGAATTGATCCGATCGACAACCTCGACGTTCGCAACGCGTTCGAGTGGGATCTGCACGCCACTTTCCGCCACGACTGGCAGCGCAAGCAGACCCTTCACATCAAGGCGTCGGTTTTCTTCCAGCCGCAGCACCACCTCGAAACGGCGGTCGCCCTCGAAGATCGCTCCCGCTTCCTCGCCGGCGAGAGCCGCACGGACGACGTGATTGATTTCGTCGGCGTGGAGGTTCAAGCGGCGTAGCGCATCGCGCTTGGGCGTGATTTCCAACGTGGGCACGCGACCCAACGCGTCGAATTCCACGTCGCCACCGCCCGGGATGGCGCGCAGCACGTCGCGCGTGGCAGCCGCGAGCTTTTCCAGCTCGGTGAAATCGTCGCCATAGATCTTGACCACGAGACTCGCGCGCGCGCCGGCCATCATCTCATCGAAGCGCATCTTGATCGGCTGCGAAAAGAGATAGATCTGCCCGGGCACGTTCGCGGCGAGTTCGGCGCGGATCAGCTCGATCAGGTCATCCTTGGCGATGGGCCGGCCGTTCACCTTGCGCCATTGCTCGACGGGTTTCAGGAAAACGTTCGTGTCGGACAGATTCGGCCCCATCGGATCGGTCGCAATTTCCGCCGTGCCGATGCGCGCGTAGATGTGGCTGATTTCCGGAAAGCGCCGCCGGAGATAGTGCTCCGTCTGCTCCTGCAGCTCCACCGAGGCGGCGAGCCCCACGCTGTTGCCGCGAATCATCTGGATCGTAATCGCGCCTTCGTCGAGCTGCGGAATGAACTCGGCGCCGAGTCGATGAAAGACCCAGCCCGCCGCCGCGAAGAGCAGCACCGCCGCGGCGACGACCAGCCAGCGCACGCGCAATGCGCCATGCAAGATCGGCGCGTAAATCGCCTTTGCCCCTCGCACCAGCCAGCCTTCGCGCTCGCTGATCTTTCCCCGCAGAAACCACGAGCAGAGCGCCGGCATGAGCGTCAGCGCGAGCCCCAGCGCGCCGCCGATCGCGAGCATCACGGCGAGCGCCATCGGTCGAAACATTTTCCCTTCGATGCCCGCCAGGGCGAGAATCGGCACGTAAACGAGCGTGATGATGACGACGCCGAAGAACATCGGCCGGGCCACTTCGCGCGCCGCAGTGTTCACTTCCTGCACATGTTCCGCGACGGCGAGCGTCCGGCCCAGCGCATGCTGCCGCTCGGCGAGCCGGCGCATGATGTTTTCAACGACGACAATGGCGCCGTCGACGATCAGCCCGAAGTCAATGGCCCCGAGGCTCATGAGGTTGGCGCTGATGCGCGCCTCCGCCATGCCCGTCAGCATGAACAGAAACGAGAGCGGGATCGCCAGCGTGACGATGGCCGCGGCGCGGAAATTCCCAAAGAGCACGAGGAGAATCGCCGCGACGAGCACCGCGCCCTCGAAAAGATTTTTTTCCACCGTGTGAATCGTCGCCTGCACGAGATCGGCGCGGTCGTAGACGACACGAACCACGACGCCGGCCGGGAGCTTCGCCTGAATCTCTTGGAGGCGGCGGACCGCAGCGTTCGCAACGCTGCGGCTGTTCGCTCCGGCGAGCATCACGGCCGCGCCGAGCACGGTTTCGTTGCCGTCTTCCGTCGCGGTGCCCACGCGCGAAGCGGAACCGATCGTCACGTTCGCCAAATCGCCAATCACCAGCGGCTCGACGGCCCCACGAAACTTGACGGGCAGTGCGGCAAGTTCCGCCGCCGTGCGAGCACGGGTGTCGGCGCGAACGACAATCGCTTCACCGCCGACTTCCAGCACGCCGCCCCCGGCGTTCTCCGTGCTGGCCTGCACCACGGCGGCCAGGTTGGCGAAGCTCACGCCCGCCGCGGCCATTTTTGCCGGATCGGGCTCGATCACGATCTGCTTTTCATAGCCACCGAGCGCGTTGACCTCCGCCAGGCCCGGTGTCGCCCGGAGTAGCGGACGCACCACGTAGTCGTGGAGCAACCGGAGCTGCCGCAATTGCTCCACCCGATCCGCGGGACGGTTCGGGGCGTCATCGCGATAGCTCAGGGTGTAGTAAACGATCTCGCCCAAGCCGGTCGCAATCGGCGCGAGTGTCGGCGTGACGCCTCCGGGGAGCGCCTCGCGCGAGTGGGCGAGCCGCTCTGTGACGAGCTGCCGTAGTCGATAGATGTCCGACCCGTCCTCGAATGTCATCGTTACCTGCGAGAGGCCGAACTTCGAGAGCGAGCGCAGTTCCGTCATGCCGGGAAGCCCAGCCATCTCGCGCTCGATGGGCACGGTCACCCGCAGTTCGGTTTCGTCCGGTGCCAGCGCCGGCACCGCCGTGTTGATTTGCACCTGCGGGCTCGTGATGTCCGGCACCGCGTCGATCGCGACGCGAAACGTGGACCAGATGCCCACCGCGAGGAGGGCAACCGCCGCGAACGCGACCAACGCGCGGCGACGAACCGAGAAGTCGATGACACGTTCCAGCATCATTTGTCGTCGGCGCAGCCGACGCCCCCGTTCACCGCTTGCAACTCCGCCAACCAGAGTCCGCGCGCGCCCTGCGCCACCACCGTGTCGCCTTCGTAGAGACCATCCGCGACGTGAAACCACGCGGCGTCACCCGCGCCGAGAGCAACGGGCGTGCGCAATAGCCACGGTCCGTTGGCAACGTAGACAAAATCGCCCTTCACCGTGCGGATGAGGGCACTCGCGGGAATCGCCGCCCGCCGTCCGGCTGTGCCAATCTCGCGCTCGGCCACGTCGGCCGTTTTCAATCCGATCATTTCGCGCGCTCCCGGCGTGAGCTGCAGGCCGTTTCCAGCCTTGTAGATGGCAGCCGGCGCGGGCGCTTTCGTTTGCGCGGGCTCGGCGTGCGACGCGCCGCACCCGGAAAGGACCAGCGAGGCGGAAACGATGAGAAAAGGGAGCAAAGTTTTCATGGCTTGATTTCGGCGGGATTGAACTCGAGCCCGGTCAGCTCCTGGAGCTTGAGCCCGGCTTCGAGCGCTTCGCGCTGCGTGTCGAGCAGCGCCTCGACGGCTTCGAGGTAGGAATTCTGGAGTTCGACATAGGTCGCAACGGGCACCGCCCCGAGGCGGTAATGGCGATCCGCGAGTTCGGCGGCCTCGCGAAACTTCTTCACCGCATCGGGAGTCCAGCGGCGGGTCTCGGCGAGCTTGGTCGAGAAGGCCTGCGCCGCGATCAGCACGTCTTTTTCGAGATTGCGCTGCGCGACGGTGACCGCGACCTCCGCTTGTCGGCGGCGCGCCTCCGCGACATCGACCGCACCGCGCGTGCGATTGGAAACGGGCAGCGGCACGCTCACGCTCAGGCCGATGACGGTTTCGCGGTCACCGGCGTTCTCGCGTGAGACGGACGGGCCGACGCTCACCGCCGGATAACGCTCGTTGCGCGCCAGCCGCACCTCGTAGCCCTGCTGTTCGAGTTCCACCCGCCGCATCCGAAACTCGAAATTGTTCTCCCGCGCCGCCGTCAGCAGCGCGTCGCGCGCGGGCGCATCGTTCAGCTTCAACTCCGGCACGGCTAGCCGGAAGGGCGTGTCGACCGCGACTCCGCGCAGCAGATTCAATTCGATCAAGGATGTTTGCAGCGCGAGTTCCGCCTCCGTCGCGCGGCGTTGCAGCGCCAGCTCACCCGCTTCGATGACGCGCGTCTCCAGCAGCGGCGCCACGCCGGCCGGCTCCCGCGCGAGGAAAATTTCCTTCAGGGCCGCAAACCGATCCGCGACCTCGCGCATCGCCGCGGCTTTGGCGTTGGCCGCGTAGACGCCATAGGCCAGCGTCCGCGTCCGCGCCGCGAGCGCATACTTGAAACGCCCGAGGCCCAGCTCCGCGAGTTCGACTTGGTGGTTGGCGATCGCTTTGCGGAGATCGAGCCGGCCCGGCCACTCGAACGTCTGCTTGAGCGAGACGGCCCACGCCGTGCCTTCGCCCGCGAGCACGCCGGTCGCATCGCGCACGCGCTTGCGTCCGAGATCGACCGATAGTTCCGGGTCGTTCAACGCCCCGGCCGTGCGCCGCCCGGCTTTCGCCGCCGCAATCTCCGCTTCATAGAACTTGATTTCGGGATTGCTGGAGCTGACCTCGCTGACGAGCGCAGTCACGGCAACCGGCGGCGGCGCGGGCGGCGCATCTTCGCCGTGTGCGCTCGATGCGAACAGGGCGACGGAAGTGATGAGAATGGAAACGGAGGAAAATTGCTTCATGGACTGTGGGAACGGGTTTGGGCACGGCATTGCCCGGAAAAACGCGCATGCGCGCACGCGGGACGAGAGACCGCCAGCTAACCCGCGCAGGGGTTAGTTAGGCGCTGAGGCAAGCCGGCGCGCGCGACGGAGGAGCGTCGCGGCGCACAAAATGCCAGATGGGCACCCAATCTCGCGGCTGGGCTCGCGCGATTGAAGTGGGTGGCGTCACTTCCTCCGCCACCAAAGGTGTCGCCACAAGGCAGAGAAAACAGGTGCAAAAGCGCAGGTCGGGCGCGGGCACTTTCACGAAGTCATTGCCCGACTTGTAGAGTCCGGTTTCGAGCGAAAGACAGTCGTCTTTCTCACAGGGCAGACCCGGAACACAGTCGTCGTCACAACCGAGCCGCGGCAAAACACCTGCCGCCTCCAACAGACAATGTTGCGTCGCCGGAAGCCAGCCGGCGAGCAAGACGAGCGCAAGAAGTCGGTAGAGACGACGCATTACCAGAGGGCTACGACTCATGCACTTCACGCCTTTCGTCAAGCGCCGTCGGCCCAACCGGGGACCAACCGACGCTCGCTGCCGCTCGAATTCTTCCAGCTCTGCCCCGTCCGGAGGCGCCCCATTTTATGGGCGAGTCAAGGTAGTATCGCTGCGCGATCTCCACCACGCGCAAACATTCCGCTTCCCCCTCGTGGCGGACAACTCCGCGGCCTCGGCGCTCCATCCAGCGCTTTGACTTTCGCCCATCCCGAGCGGGCGCTCAATCGGGCAGCACCCGCGATCACTCGACACGACGTTGAGTAGGGAAACGCGGCTCGCGCGAGCGCTCACCATGCGCGTTTATGAAGCCAAAATCGTCTATTCCCTCGTATCCCTCGGCGACGAAACCCGGCTCGAAAAACCAGCCAGGATCGTCGAATATCTGCGATCCGCATTTGAGGAGAATCCGATGCAGGAGGCGTTCTACGCCGTTTACCTCGACCGCAAGAATCACCCGATCGGCCGGCATCTGATTAGCCTCGGCACGGTGGACTCGACATTGGTTGCCCCGCGCGAGGTTTTTCGCGGCGCCATTCTTTCGAGTGCGTCGGCGTTGGTGGTCGCGCACAACCATCCCTCCGGCGATCCAGCCCCTAGCCAGGCTGACGTGCGCGTCACGCGCGCACTTCGCGAGGCGGCGAAGATCATCGATATCGCTCTACTCGACCACGTGATCGTCGGTGACGCGAAGGCGGACCCACTTGGGGTCGGCCACTATTCCTTTCGGGAGGCCGGCCTAATTTAGGCCGGCATTTGCCGTCCCGCGAGCGGGCTCCGGCGCATCCGGCGCTAGCAGCGTGCTGCGCAGCCGTTGCGCGGCAGTTTACCCCAATCCGGCACCCGATCCGGCCAACCATAGAGGTGGTTCGGCGCGAGTCCCAACGAGCCAACCCACGTGACGAAAGGCTCCACGAGCGGAGCGTTCGCGTTGACCTTGTGGCTTTGCGTTTGGTGGACGATTCCGAACAGCGCCGCTGGCAGGGCGATGGCATTTTTTCCCAAGTAGAAAAAATGACGCGAAAGCAGCACGTTCAGCCCGCGAAGATCCGTCTTCATGTTCGCCGGTCCGTGCACGCCCGGCCGTTGCACCGGAACTCCGTTCGAATAGTCGTAGATGCAATCGCCAAGACGATTGGGGATGATTGGACTGTTGAGATCGGGAATGCGATCAGGCCAATGTGTCGGAGCGAGACGGTCGTAGTCGCGCAAGGTGAGGATTTGATCCACGCGCATGGCATACACCATCTTCCCGCCCAGATTGCCGCTCGGTGCATTCACCGAGCCCAAGCCGACCACCCAATCGCCGACCTCAGCTTTCCGCCGGATTTCCGGTTTGCAGATCGCGAGGGTGCATAGGCCGCGGAACGGGTTTGGCGCCGCGCCATCGTCGTGGGGAATCGTGTAGGAGTAGAGGCGGGGCATGCCGCTTCGCTATCGAGCGCGGCGGCATGCGGCAATGCGTTAGGCCGCAGGGGCCGGTATCGCGACGACGAGTTTGCCTGACTCCTCGGAGATTCGAGCGAGCAGTTCATCGCGAATCCGCTTCCAGGTCTTCGTCTTCATCGCCTTGAGGTGCATGGCCAGTTCAGGGTGATCGAGCGTCTTCGGACCAGCGCCGCCACCGAGGATCAACGGAAGCTTGTTCGTGAGCGTCCGCCGGAACTCCTCCCGGCCAGGCTGAAAATAGTGTTTCATCACGATGCCCGCCGTTCGATGGCCCGTGACCTTCTTCACGATTTCCAACGGGACGCCCGCCGTGAGGGCCAGCGTTACCCACGTGACGCGGAATGAGTGGAAGTCGCGCACCGACGCCTTGCGCAGGCCGTTGGGTCGGGCCTGCCACGTCTCGCCTCGATTGCGGGCTTTCTCTTCCGCTGTGGCATCCTCACCGAGGTCCAAAAAACCAGCCGCGCGCATGACCTTCTTGAACCTAAGGGTGATATTGTCCGGATTGATCTGATAGATTTTCTCCTGTTCAGGGAAAACGAAGGGGCTGTCATTGGGCTCCAGCTTTTCGAGCACTTGTTGGAGAAGCGGGAAAATCGGAATCTGGACGAGTTCGCCCGTCTTCGACGTTTTGACCTTCACATAGCGCCCCGGCAAATCGACCTCCGTTTTGCGCAGTTGGCAGCAGTCGCCCCGGCGCATGGCGGTGCAAAGCGAGGCGACGATAATTGGGTAAACGAAAGGATCGTCTTTGGCGGCCTTCAAAATGACGGCGAGGTCTTCTTCGCTGTAAGGCTTCCGGAAAATGGTGTCCTCATCTTTAGTGGGCAGGCCGAGGAACGGGTTTTTGGGGATGCCCGCTTCGTCTTTCAGCGCCTCAAAGCACGAACGCAGAAAAATGAGCGTGTTGTTGTAAGTCTTTCCGGAAACACCACGGGCTTCGACCTTCGCGAAATACGCCCGCCCCATGCTTTGCTGAACATCCGCCATCTCCCGAACCGCGGGATGATGGGTGCCGAGGAAGGCGACGAAATCGGCCATCCAGCTTTCCGTTTGGGACACGTAGCGGTCGCTGAGAGACCGTCGTCGGGGCAGCGCCTTCCAGCGAGCGCTCGCTTCGCCCAGCGGAATCGACCCGATCCGGGCACCGGTCCGAATCTCGTGGATTGCTTGGACCAACTCTTCCGCCGCGCCCCGCTTCTTGATGTCGAGTTGGAGCTTTTCGAGGGCGGCTTGTGCCTTGGCCCGAGAACGCTCGAACACCATGTCCCCCTGTTCGGAGAGGGAATCAGGGATCACTCCCTTCACCTCAATCCCGAGATTCTTGCCGATCTTTCGACCGTTAATGATCACCCGCCCATACCACCATTTGCTCCGACCGCGTTGTAATTCCAAGGCCATGACATCCTCCGTTTTTCCAAGGTTATTGTGACCCTGAGAAACGCAGAGCAACGGCGTGAGACTCCCGAAAATGCGGTAGACGTAGAACAGGACGTAGTCCGGCAGGAAAATCTCCAAGCGACTAGGTTAGAGCAAGTTGAGGGCTGGCTCATAACCTGAAGGTCGTTGGTTCAAATCCAACCCCTGCACCCAATTTGAAACCCTCGGAAACACTTCCGAGGGTTTCTGATTTGGTGACTTCCGCGATTTTCGAAAGAGTGTTCATCCTGCTGGCACCCGGGGTAACAGCAGGAGACTTTCAGGCACCCGAGACGTAGTTCCGGACGTAGTCTTCGCCAGCGAAAGCGGACGGCAGCGGCGAAAATGCTATTCGAGCCGCTGTCGGCTAACGTGCCTCATGCGGCATCAACCCTCCCTCTTGCTTCTTGGCGATTCGCTCTCACTCGGGGGCTTTTCCGATAGCCTACGCCAGAAGCGGGTGGCATTACCGCACGGGCTTTGTAGCTATGCGTGGACGATGCACGCGGTGCCCACGCCTTCAGTCGAATCGCTCCCGGCGCAGGAGCAAACCCGCCGCTACCTGCCGTGGCTCGTTGCGGTCGCGCTGTTCATGGAAAATCTCGACGCGACGATCGTGAACACCGCGGTGCCGACGATCTCCGCGAGCCTCGGGGTGGCGCCGCTCAGCCTCAAGGCGGTGCTCACCAGCTACACGCTCAGCCTCGCCGTGTTCATCCCGATCAGCGGTTGGCTGGCGGATCGCTTTGGCACGTGCCGGGTTTTCAAGCTCGCGGTCTGGCTGTTTCTCCTCGGGTCGATCGCGTGCGGGGTCGCGCCCAATGTGCCCGCGCTCGTGGCGGCGCGCATCCTCCAAGGCATCGGCGGCGCGATGATGACGCCCGTGGGCCGGCTCGCGCTCGTGCGCGCGTTTCCTCGCTCGGAAATGCTGCGGACGATGAACTATGTGGTCATCCCCGCCCTTATCGGCCCGCTGCTCGGGCCGTTTCTCGGCGGGCTGATTGTGCACTGGACGACGTGGCGCGTGATTTTCTTTGTGAACGTCCCGCTCGCTGTCGCCGGGCTTTGGATGGTTGGCCGCTACATGCCCGACTATCGCGACCCCGACGTGGCGCCCCTGGATCGCGCGGGCTTCGTCTTGTTCAGCAGCGGCATCGCGCTGCTCTCTTACACGCTCGAAGTTTTCGGTGAGCACTCGCACGGGCCGCGGGCGCTCGCCGGCATGGCCGCGATCGCCGTCGGGCTGATCGCCGCCTATGGCTGGCACAGCCGGCGCACGCCAGATCCGCTGCTCGACCTGCCGTTGTTCCAAAGGCGCACGTTTCGCATTTCCGTGGTCGGTGGCTTTGTCACGCGGCTCGGATTCGGCGGCATGCCGTTTTTGTTGCCACTGCTCTATCAACTTGGGCTCGGCTATCCTGCCTGGCAGGCAGGGTTGCTGACTATGCCGCAGGCGCTGGCGGCGATGGGCCTCAAGCTCCTTAGCCGGCCCGTGCTGAAACGCTTCGGTCACCGCACTGTCCTGCTGGGCAACACCGCGCTCCTCGGGCTCACGATGATGGGCTTCACCCAAATCGCCCCGGGCACACCCGTGCCGGTGATCCTGGGGCTCAGTCTGCTGCAGGGCGTCTTTGCCTCGATGCAATTCACCGCGATGAATTCGCTCGTCTACGCGGACATCGACGATGCGGATGCGAGCAAGGCGGGCAGCATCGCGAGCACGGCGCAGCAGTTGTCGCTCAGCTTCGGCGTGGCGATCGGTTCGCTCGCCGCCGGGTGGTTCCTCGGTCACGTCGATCAAACCGTCCCCGCGCAAACCGTCCCCGCGTTGCACAAGGCGTTTTTCACGCTGGGCGTGCTCACGATCGGATCGGCGTTCACGTTTCTCGGGCTGCATCCGCACGACGGTGATAATGTGAGCAACCGCCTCCCGCCGCCGCCCCCTCGCGGGTAGGTCCGCGCGGCTGGTCGGGCGGAATTTTGATGGTCTCGTCCGCTCAAGGATGTGGCGAAAGGGAAAGTTGACCTGAAGGTCGTGGGTTCAAATCCAATCCCTGCACCCACTTTCAGCCCTCGCCATCCGACGATTGCGGGGGCTTTTTGCGGGCGGACATGACTGCCCTCGCTTCGCTTCGTCGGAAACGCCTCGGCCTGGTCATCCATTCTTATTGGCAACGATGGCATGCGAGGATCGCGACCCCCGCCCGGCCGGCCATCGCTTCCGAACTTGAGGTGTTTCGCCACGTGCGGGCCCTCGGCGCGGGTAGTTTCCAAGTCACTGTGAGCGGATGGAGCCCAGGGGCGGCCGATGCGATGCGCGCGGAGGCCGACGCGGCGGGAATGAAGCTCGAGGCAAGCCTCGACCTGCCCCGCGACGGCGCTGATATCGCGCGATTTGAGGCGGATGTGGCGATCGCGCGCCGCGCCGGCATGACGATGCTGCGCACGTGGATTGGCGGGCGACGCTACGAGGACTTCGCGACCCTCGCCGAGTTTCAGGCGTTTCGCGAACGCGCGCAGTTCGGACTCGAGAAGGCCGAGCCGATCGTGCGCCGGCACGGCGCCTGGCTGGCGGTGGAGAACCACAAGGATTTTCATGCGGCCGAGCTGGCGGCGATGCTGGGAAGCCTTGGCAGTGAACGAATCGGCGTGTGCCTCGACTTCGGCAACAATCTCGCGCTGCTCGAGGAGCCGATGGCCGTGGTCGAGACCCTTGCGCCCCTTGCGCTGACCACGCACCTGAAGGATGTCGCGGTGCGGGAGTCCGTGGACGGATTTCGCATGGCGGAGGTGCCGCTGGGCGAGGGGATGCTCGACCTCCCTCGGATGCTCGCGCTCGTCGAGCGCGCCAACCCCCGCGTGGAGCACCACCTCGAAATGATCACCCGCGAGCCGCTCGAGGTTCGGTGCCGCACGGCTGGCTATTGGGGGACGTTTCCGGACAAGCCGCGGAGCGAACTCGACCGGATCCTGGCGCTGGTCCGCGACCGCGCCGCGCCGACGCTGCCGACGATGGCAGGGAAAACGCCGGACGAAATCCTCGCGCTGGAGGAGGAAAACAACCGCCGGTGTTTCGCCGTGGCGAGCGCCCGGCTGGGCTTTGCGCCGCCAGGAGTGCGTTAGTTTTGCGGCAGGGCAAACGCGGCGTAGGCGTCGCCGGCGCCGGACTTGCCGCCGACACGACCGCCGCCGGTGGCCGTGACCACCACGAACTGGCGGCCGCCCACTTCGTAGACCGCGGGCGCGGCGGTGCCGGCGAAGGGGAGCTTCGCGGACCAGAGTTCCTTGCCGGTATCGGCATCGAAGGCGCGCAGCTTCTCATCCTCGGTGCCGGCGACGAAGACGAGGCCGCCCGCGGTCACCGTCGCGCCGCCGAGGTTTTGCGATCCCGTGATGGGCACGCCCTGCTTGGTGAGCGCCTCGAGCTCGCCGAGCGGCACGCGCCAGAGAATCTTGCCCGTGCTGAGATCGTAGCAGTTGAGCAGGCCCCACGGCGGCTTGATGCCGGGGTAGCCCTCGTGATCGACGAGGAACTGGAAGCCGTCGAAGACGTAGAGCGGTCGGGTGGGATCCTGCGTGGCGCTCGCGGCGGCGGGCCGTTGGTCGCGGCGGAAGAGAAAATCGAGCAGCGCCTTTTCCTCCGCGGGCGCAAGCGGCGGGCTGGGCGGCATGGCGCCGCGGCCGGTCTTGAGCAGCGTGCTCACGGCGGCGTCGGTGGCGCGCGACTTCAACCCGATGAGCGGAGGCGCGGTGCCCACGCCCTCGCGGTTGGCGCCATGGCAGGCGATGCAGGTGCGCGCATAGATTTTTTCACCCTCGGTGGGCGGCGTGCGTGGATTGCGGGGACGCTCGTCGTTGGCGAGGACGGTGATCTTTGAGACCCAGCGGTTCGAGGTGATGTAGAGCCGGCCGGTCGGCACGTCGACGGCCGCGCCCGACCATTCCGCGCCACCGCGCGAGCCGATGAAGAGATTGGGCTTCCCCTCCGTGAACGGCTGATAGAAACCGTAGCTCGCGCGCGCCACCTGCGCCTCGACAAAGGCCCGGGCCTCGGGCGAGCGGTCGGTGATCATCGAGGGATCGAACTCCATCCGCGAGATCTGCTCGGGCAGCTCCGGGTCGGGCTGATACGGCGCGGTGCGCTCGCCGGGCAGCGTGCTCACCGGCGCGCGGCGCAGGCGAAACGGGAAAATCGGCTTGCCGCTCGTGCGATCGAGGACGGCGAGCGTGCCGGACTTGGCGAAAATCGTGACGGCATCGACGCGTTTTCCCTCGCGCACGATCGTGACGAGGTTGGGCGGCCCGACGACGTCGAGGTCCCAGATGTCGTGGCGGATCAGCTGGAAATGCCAGCGGCGTTCGCCGGTGAGCGCGTCGAGCGCGACGACGCAGTCGCTGAACAAGTTGTCGCCGAGCCGGCCCACGCCGACCATGTCGGGTCGCGGTGCGCCGAGCGCGATGAAGACCAGGCCGCGTGCGTCGTCGAGCGAGAGGCCGCTCCAGCCGTTGGCGCCGGCCTGCGGGCCGTCCCACGTCTCGCCGCCGAACTCGCCGCGCTGCGCGACGGTGTGGAAACGCCACAGCTCGCGGCCATCGCGCACGTCGTAGCCGTAAGCGTCGCCAAACAACCCGGTCGCGACGAACACATGCTTGAACACGACACCCGCGGTCGTGGCCCCTGTCGCGATGGGCGTGCGGCCGCCCGTGCCAAACTCCGCGATCGGTGCGCCCGTCCTTGGGTCCAGGGCGACGATGAAATCCCCCGCGCCAAAGAGCAGCCGCGGCGCGTGCGTGCCGTCGCCGGGCCAATAGACGAGGCCGCGGCGCGCGACGGCGTCCTGCAGGCGGTTGCGCGGGCCGTCGATCACGCGGCGCCATTTCTCGACGCCGGTCGCGGCGTCGAGCGCCACCAGGGCGTGGCCGGGCGTCGGCGCGTAGAGCATGCCGTCGACGACAATCGGGGTGCATTGCGTGTTGGCGGCACCGTCCCCGCTGCGAAACGTCCACGCGGGCGCGAGCCGGCTCACGTTGTCCTTCGTGATTTGCCGGAGGGCGGAGTAGCGGCGGGAGCCGTTGTCGCCGTGCGATCGCGTCCAGTGCGAAAACTGCGGGGAAGTTGCCGCCGGATCGAGCGTGGGCGTGAGCTCGGCGGGCGTCGCGGCGGGGATGGTTTGGAATTCAGGCAGCGCGGCGCGCGCCGCGGGATCGTCGAGGGGCTTGGCGCTGGGCGCCGCGGCGCGCAGCGCGACGGTGGCGAGCGCGACAAGAAGCAGGGGGGTGGTGGGGTTCATGCCGTGATGGTCTCGAGCGAACAGCCGTCAGGGTCGGCGGCGGGTGTCTCGCAATTTGGCCGCGCGATCACGCCGGGGTAGGGTTCGGGCGCGAACTCGCGCCCCGCCGCGTCGCCGGCGACGAGGTGGCGGTCGCAGACGGAGAGGAGCTCGGCCTCGGTCTGCACGCGGCGCATGTCGTGCAGGAATGCGCCGGTGCCATCCACGCTCTGGCCGACGAAGTTCAGGTATTTCTTCATCTTGTTGACGTGATAGCGCTCGAGCAGGCCGGGCTGTTGCGTCGCGCGGTAGAGGCGCTCGATGTAGTCGCGCACCTCGGCGAGTGTAAGACGCGTGACCGGCTGCCCCGCGAACTGTTCGCGGCACTGGCGAAAGATCCAGGGGTTGCGAATCGCATGGCGGCCGATCATCACGCCGGCGGCGCGGGTGTCGGCCAGGATCGCGGTGGCGCGCGGGGCGGAGAGCACGTTGCCGTTGGCGAGGACCGGGCAATGCGCCCGGCCGACCGCGTGCGCAATCCAGTCGTAGTGAACCTCGCTGCGATACATCTCCTTCACGGTGCGGCCGTGAACGGTGAGCAGATCGACGCGGTGCTCGTTCACGAGGTCGAGGATGCGGTCGAAATTGGCGGTGTCGTCGAAGCCGATGCGCATCTTGACCGTGAAGAGGCCCGGCACCGCCGCCCGCAGGGTGGCGAGAATCTCGCCGATTTTGGCGGGTTCGCGGAGGAGGCCGCCGCCGACGTTCTTCTTGTAGACCTTGGGCGCGGGGCAGCCGAGGTTGAGGTCGATGCCGGCGACGGGATGGCGCAGCAGCTCCCGCGCGGTGCGCTCGAGGTGAAGGAGGTCCTCGCCGATGAGCTGGGCAAAGACGGGGCGGCCGGTGGCATTCTCGTCGATGGAGCGGAGAATGTGCTTCTCCGGACGCGACTGGACGTGGACGCGGAAGAACTCGGTGAAAAAATAGTCCGGCGCGCCGTAGTGCGCGATCACGCGCATGAACGCGAGGTCGGTCACATCCTGCATCGGCGCGAGGGCGGTGAGCGGCCGGCCAGGCTGCTGGCCGGCGGGCAAGGCGAGGCGGGCGGCGGGCATGCGGCGCCTAGAACGGGGGCTTCTCCTCGTCGTCGGATTCCGCGGCCTGCTGCTTGCGCACGCGCTCCAGAATCTCGGTCATGTCCTCCACGCTGTCGAAGACCGCGCGCGCGACGAGGATCGGGCGCTTCTGCTGGAGCGCGAGCACGATCGAGTCGCTGGGGCGCGCGTCGAGCTCGACGATCTTTTTGCCCAGCTCGTTCTCCATGCGGAGCAGGATGCGGGCAAAGAACGTGCCGTCGCGGGCGTCGTTCACGACCACTCGCTCCAACTGCGCGCCAAGGCCGAGCAGCAGCGCGCCGATGAGATCGTGCGTGAGCGGGCGCTCCTTCTTCACGCCGTTGAGCGTCATCTGAATCGCGTTGCCGACGGAATGGTCGACGTAGATCACGAAGGTCTTGTCGTCGTTGCCCAGGAACACGGCGCAGCCGTTGGCCGTGGGCATCACGCCTTTGATGGTCACCGGGACAACGTCGTTTTGCATGCGGGGGGAACAGTGCCGAAACCGCCGGTGCGTGCAAGCGCCCGCGCTTCGCCTCGCGGCGTGGGAACTCGCCGGCATCCGGCGCGGGGGCATCAGAACCCGTAGAGCTGGATGCCCCAGGCGCGGGCCTGTTCAAGGACGGCGGGCTTGTCCAACATGATCACCTTGCCGGTCTCCAGCGCCGCGGCCGCGATGCGGGCCTCACGCATCGTCTCCAACGTGCGCAGGCCGAAGCACGGCACGTCGAAGCGCCAGTCCTGCCGCGGCTTCACGGTCTTCACGAACAGGGTCTCGTCGGTCTTGAGCGTGCCGGCGCGGCGGAGCATCTCGTCGGTGCCCTCGTAGGCTTCGACGGCGAGCACGGTGCCCTTGCGCACGACGCAGCCCTGGCCGATGTCGAGCCGCGCGCACTCGCGCGCGATTTGGATGCCGTGGTCCAGGTAGTCCGACTCGATGGGAAATTTCCTGCCCGTCATGGGCCCGGCGGTGGCGAGCTGCCCGTCGAGGAACGAGCGCGCGTCGAGCAGCGCGACCCCGAGCGCCTCGATTTCCTTGGCGATGGCGCCGAAGATCGTCTCGGCATTGCGGCGCTTCAAGGAGAGGAGGATGCGCGTCGCCTTCAAGTCGGGGTGCAGGCCCTTGAAGAGGCGGCGCGGCGTGATTTGGCCGGCCATGTAGGCGTAGCCGGCGTCGAACTCCTTCAAGGCATCAAGCATGTGCCCGAGCTGGCCGACCTTGAGCAGGCGGAATTCGTGCTTCGCAAAGGTCGCGATGAGCTCGGGCGGCGTCTCCTCCTCAAACGCGACCAGGCGCAGGGGAATCCCCGCTGCGCGCACGGCCCGTGCGACGAGCTGCGGGTAAAGGCCTTGGCCGGCAATCAGCGCGACGGGTTTGCGCGGGTCGAAGCCTTGGGGAAGGAACGCGGAGAGCTGGGACACGATGGCAACTGGAAGCGCCTCCGCGGGGGAGTTCAAGCGCCGGGGCGGCGGAAATTTTTTTGAATAGGCCCGCGCCACGGGGCGTCCCAGTGGGCGTATGAAAACTCTCCTCCTTTCGGTTTCGCTCGCGGTCGCCGGGGTCAGTGCGGCGAATGCGCAGGTCTTTCGGTCGTCGGTGGGTGGCGGGGCGGCGATAGGCGCCATCGCCGGCAGCATCATCGGCGGGCACAATCACGATCGCTGGGGGGAGGGCGCGATCATCGGCGCGGCGGCCGGGGCGCTTTTGGGCGCAGCGGTCGCGCCCGACGCCCCGGTCTCGGTGCCGCCGCCCGTCTACCAGGCTCCCGTCTATGGGCAGCAGGTCTATGGCCAGCCGCCGGTGACCGTGGTGCCCGCCGCGCCCACGGTGCCAAACGCCCCGGTGGTCGGGAACGCTCCGGTCCAGGTGGTGCAGGCGCCGCCGCAAGTCGTCTACGTCGAGCCCGCGCCGCGTGTCGTCTATGTTCCGGCGCCTGGTCCGCGGGTCATTTACGCCGCGCCGCCGGTGGTCGGCTTCGGGGTCGGCATCTACGCCGGTCCGCGCTACTACTACGGGCCGCACGCCCATTACTACGGTCATCGCCGCTGAAGGGCGCGGACCCAGTCAGCGTGACGAGGCCCGGCGCGATGGGCGCCGGGCCGTTTGCTTTTTGCGGGCCGGCGTGGGGTCCGGGGCGATCCCGAACTCGGTGAAATCATTGAGGATGCCCTCGTAGGCGCGGTCCTGCTTGTAGATTTGCAGGATGCGCGCGTGCTCGTGCTCCGTGGTGGGGAAAATTTTCGGGGGCTCCCCGGGCAGAAAGATTCCCGTGTAGGCGCGGCGCCGGTCCACGAGGCGGCGAATCACCAGCATGGCGCTCAGGCCCAGTTGAAATTGAAGCTCACGCTGATGCGCTCCTCCGCCGTGCGGTTGCTCGCGACCTCGTGCCGCAGCCAGCTCTCGAACAGGATCACATTGCCCGCCTCGGCGGGGTAGGTGATGTGGGCTTGGTTTTCCCGGCGGGCGCCGGGGAGCTTGGGGGGGGCGGCCATGAATTTGCTGAGCCGCGGATCCTCGAATTTCAGGCCGGGGCAGCCTGGGGGCGTGACGACGTAGTAGGTGCCGCTGATGAACGAGAGCGGGTGCAGGTGCAGCGAGTGGGTCGCCGTGGGCGGCATGATGTTGACCCACAAATCCGTCAGGTGCACCGAGCGACCGCGCAGGTCCATGTCGAGCGCGCGGGCAAACGCGCGCACATGCCGCGTGAGCTTCTGCTCGAGGCCGGCAAACGTGCTCGAGAAGCGGTGCAGCTCGTTCATCGAGGCGTAGCTCGTGTAGCCGCCGGGATAGTTTTTCGCCGACCAGCGCCGGCCCGCCGCGTCGAAGTCGCGCAGCCGCCGGCACTCCTCGGCGAGATCGCCATTGAACCGCGCGCGACCCGCGGCCGAGGCCGAGAGCGGCTCGCAATAGATGTAGGTGGGAAACCAAGCGCGCGTGGACATGGGACTATTCGCCGAGAAACTTGAGCCCCGCGACGCCGATGACAATGAGCATGAGGCACGCGAGTCGCGCGGGTGCGGCCGACTCGCCAAAAAGCGCCATGCCCGCGACGGCGGTGCCCGCCGCGCCGATGCCCGTCCAGACCGCGTAGGCCGTCCCAATCGGCAGCCCGCGCGCCGCGAGCGCGAGCAGGCACAGGCTCGCGCCCATCGCCGCGATGACGCCCACGCTTGGCCACAGCCGCGTGAAGCCCGCGGCGGACTTGAGGCCGGTGGCCCAGACGATTTCGAGCGCCGCGGCGAGCAGAAGAAGGGTCCAGTGCATGAGGCCGCGAGCGTGGGGCGGACCGCGACGCCGTCAACGCACGCCGCCCATCAGGCGCTTCATCCACGGGACTAGGGCGAGGAGCAGGAGAGTGGCGGCGCCGACCCACAGGCCCTGTTTGAGAAAGAAACGGGCAAGGTCATCGGCGTTGGTGGACTCGAAGTGGCCCGCAAGCACACCGGCGAGCTTGTTGCCGAGCGCCGCGGCGAGGAACCAAATGCCCATCACGAGGCCGACGAGGCGCTGCGGAGCGAGCTTGGTCATGGTCGACAGCCCCACGGGGCTGAGGAGCATCTCGCCCACGGTTTGGAGGAAAAACAGCGCGATGAGCCAGAGCGGGCCGACTTTGCCCGCGGCGGTGAGTTTCGCAGCCGGCACCATGAGGACAAACGAGAGCGCCACGAACAGCAGGCCGAGCGCGAACTTCATCGGGCTCGAGGGCTGCCGCGGCCCGAGCGAAATCCAGAGCCAAGCAAAAATCGGCGCGAGGATGATTACCCAGATGGCGTTCACCGATTGCCAGTAGGAGGAGGGGAAGGCCCAGCCGGCGATTTCGTTGCGCGTGAGCTTGTCGGCGAAGAGCGAGATGGAGGAACCGGTCTGCTCGAAAATCGCCCAGAAGATTTCGGCGGCGAAGAAGAAGACGAGGATCGCGGCGATGCGCTTGTTGTCCGGCTCGGGCCGCGAGGCGAAGAAGAGGATCGCGCCCACCTGAATCGCGAAGAGCCCGTAGACGATCGCGGCGTAGGTGTCGCTCAGCTTCATCGCGGCGATAAGCACGGCGGAGCCGAGCGCGACCAAACCGAGCCGGCCCCACGGACGCGAGCCGCCGGGCTCCGGCGCCGGCGCCGCCCCGACGTGCGCGAGGCGCTCGCGTTGGATGAGGTAGACGACGAGCCCGAGCGTCATGCCCACGCCCGCGGCGCCAAATCCCCAGTGCCAGCTCTGAGCCGGGTTGAGGCCCCAGCCGGCGAGGCGCGCCTTCCACGCTTCGCTCTGGGCCAAATAGCCGGTGACAAGCGGCGAGATGAACGCGCCGAGGTTGATCCCCATGTAGAAGATCGAGAAACCGGCGTCCCGCCGCTCGTCGTCCTTCGCGTAAAGGCTGCCGACCATGGTGGAGATGTTCGGCTTGAGCAGTCCCGTGCCGAGGGCGATGAGCACGAGCCCGGCGTAGAACAGCGGGATCGAGCCAATCGCCATCGTGAAGTGGCCGCTCGCGATCACGATGCCGCCGATGAGCACGGCGCGCCGCGCGCCGATGAAGTTGTCCGCGATGAAGCCGCCCAGGATCGAGAGCAGGTAGACGCTCATCGTGTAGGTGCCGTAGATCGCGGCGGCCTTCTTGGTGTCGAAGCCGAGCCCGCCCTCGGCGGCGGCCTTCACCATGAAGAGCATCAACAGCGCCCTCATGCCGTAGTAGCTGAAGCGCTCCCACATTTCGGTGAAGAACAGCGTCGTCAGTCCCCGCGGATGGCCGCCGAGGCCGCCGGCATCGAGGGTAACGGGAGAGGAGGTCGCGGGCGCGGGATTCATGGCGGGGTCGCGGGAGAGTGCGGCCTCGCGGCGGACCGGCAACGCCGAAAGCGGCGCCGGCGAACTCCGGGCTTGCCACGTGTTCGGCAGATCGCGAGCTGACTGTCTGGCATGAAGACCCCCGCGCCTACCGTCCGTTCGCTCGCCCGCGACCTCGGGCTCTCGCACACGACCGTCTCCGATGCGCTGCGCGGCAAGGGGCGCGTCGATCCCGCGACCGTCAAGCGCGTGGAGGAAGCGGCGAGGGCCGCCGGTTACCGGCGCAATCCGCTTGCGGCGGCGGTGATGTCGGAGCTGCGGCGCTCCCGGGGCGGGACCTTTCGCGGCGTGCTCGCGGCCGTGGACTTGCTGGAGCCGCAGCGGCGCGACCCGCACGGCGCGTTCCATGCGGAACTGGTGCGGGGCGGGCGCGCGCGCGCCGCGGACCTCGGGTTCAAGCTGGAGGACTTCGTGGTGGGCGCCGGTGGCCTCACGGTGCCGCGGCTCGACTCGATTCTGCTCTCGCGGGGCATCTACGGCGTGCTCCTGCTGCCGACGTGGTCGATGCCCGACTGGTCGGCGCTCAACTGGACGCGCTACGCCGCGGTGTATTGCGACTACGTGATCGATCGCCCGCCGCTGCACTGCGTGTGCTGCAACCACTATCGCTCCATGACGGCGGTCCTCTCGCGCCTCGCGGCGCGCGGCTACCGCCGGCCCGCCCTCTACGTCGAGCGGGGCCGGGACGAGCGGATGCAGCGGCGCTACAGCGGCGCGTTCCGCGCCTTCCACGAGGATGCCGCGACGATGGTGCCGCCGCTCATCGTCGAGGAGCCGGCGCGCGCCGAATTCCAGGCGTGGTTCCGGAAGCACAAGCCCGACGTCGTGATCGGGCACCACACCGAGGCGATCGCATGGATGGAGGCGTGCGGGGCGCGCGTGCCGCGCACGCATGGGTTCGTGAGCCTCAACGCCGTCTACAACACCCAGCCCTGCGCGGGCCTCGACCAGCAGCCGCGCGAGCTCGGCGCGCGCGCGGTTGAGCTGCTGATTGCCCAGATCCAGCGCAATGAGCTGGGCGTGCCCGAGTGGCCGACGACCACGACGATCGCCGCGAAGTGGATCGAGGGCCCCACGGTGCGGCCGGAGAAGGCGTGAGGAACTCCCCGGCGCGGGTGCCGGCTTTGCGGTTTGACATCGCCGGCGGGCGGGCGGTGCTAGCCCGCGCATGCCCGCGAATGCTTTTCTCGATCCCGCGTTTCATATCCGCTGGTCCGCGCTCACGCCCGACCTGATCGCGCCCGCGATCGAGGCGGCGCTCGGCCGGGCGCACGCCGCGATTGCGGCGATCGCGGCGCGCGACTTGGCCACGGTCACGTTTGAGAACTCCTTCCTCGCGCTCGAGCATGCGACCGAGGAGCTGACGATGGCGTGGGGCAAGGTCACGCACCTGCAGTCGGTCGCGGATTCGCCGGCGCTGCGCGAGGCGCACAACGCGATGCTGCCGAAGGTCTCCGCCTTCTACGCGGCGATTCCGCTCAACGCCGGGCTCTGGGCGCGGCTAAAGGCCTTCGCGGCGACGCCCGCGGCCCGCGCGCTCACGGGCATCCGGCGTCGATTCCTCGACGAGACCGTGAAGGATTTTCGCCAAGCCGGCGCCGATCTGCCGGATGAAAAGCGCGCGCGGCTCGAGGCGCTGCAAAGCGAGCTCGCGCAGGTGACGCAGACCTATTCCGAAAATGTCCTCGATGCCACCAACGCCTGGCAGCTCGTCGTGACGGACGAGGCGCGGCTCGCCGGCCTGCCGGCGCACGCCAAGGCCGCGGCCCGGGCCTCGGCGGAGAAGAAGGGCGCCGCAGGCTGGCGCTTCACGCTGCACCATCCGTCGCTCGAGCCCTTCATGACCTTCCTCGCGGACGAGGCGTTGCGCCGCGAGATGTGGACGGCGAGCGCCGCGGTCGGCGCCGCCGCGCCGCACGACAACACGGCCCTCATCGCCCGCATCCTGGCCCTGCGGGCCGAGAAGGCCGCGCTGCTCGGCCAGCCGCACTTTGCCGACGCCGTGCTGGAGCGCCGCATGGCCAAGAACGGCGCGCGCGCGCTCGCGTTCGTCGAGGATTTTCAGCGCCGCTGCGGCGCCGCCTTCGCGCGCGAGTGCCGCGAGCTGGAGGAGTTTGCGGCCGCGCAATCCGGCGGGCCGCACGCGCCGCTCGCCCCGTGGTCCCTGATGTTTTGGGCGGAACGCCTTCGCCAGGCCCGCCATGCCTTCGACGAGGAGGCGCTGCGACCGTATTTCCCGATGGACCGCGTGATCGCGGGGATGTTTGAGCTGGTCGGGAAGATTTTCGGCCTGCGGGTCGCCGAGCGGGCGGTGGAGGCCGCGGCGGTCTGGCACCCCGAGGTCAGGTTCTACGACGTGCACGACGCCCGCGGCCATCACATCGGCTCCTTCTACGCCGACTGGCATCCGCGTGAGTCAAAGCGCGGCGGCGCATGGATGAACTATCTCATCACCGGCGGCCCGCGGCCCGATGGCACGCGCGCCCCGCACCTCGGCCTGATGTGCGGCAACATGACGCCGCCGGTCGGCGGCAAGCCCGCGCTGCTCACGCACCGCGAGGTCGAGACCGTCTTCCACGAGTTCGGCCACCTGCTGCACCACCTGCTGGGCGAGGTGGAAATCAAGTCGCTCAACGGCGTGAACGTCGCGTGGGACTTCGTCGAGCTGCCGTCGCAGATCATGGAAAACTGGACGTGGGAGCGCGAGAGCCTCGACCTGTTTGCGCGGCACCACGAGAGCGGCGCGCCGATCCCGGAGGAGATTTTCCGCAAGATGATCGCGGCGAGGAACTTTCGCTCGGCGTGCGCCACGATGCGGCAGGTGGCCTTTGCGAAGATGGACCTGCTCCTGCACATGCGCACGGCGGAGTTTGCCGGCGCCGCGGACATCGAGCAGGCGGTGCGCGCCGCGATCGCGGACTGCCTCGTGCCGACGCAGCCGCCCATGCCGACCGTCGTGAAGCGCTTCAACCACATCTTTTCCGATCCCGTGGGCTATGCGGCGGGCTACTATTCCTACAAGTGGGCCGAGGTGCTCGACGCGGACGCGTTCACACGCTTCAAGCGCGAGGGCATCTTCAACCGGCAGGTCGGCGCGCAGTTCGTCGAGAAAATCCTGAGCAAGGGCAACTCCGCGGACGCGGCCGACCTGTTCCGTGATTTCATGGGCCGCGATCCGGATCCCAACGCCCTGCTGGTGCGCGCGGGCCTGGCGTAGCGCCGTTGACGCGCAGCGACATTTCGCATCCACGTCTTCCCCTATGATTATCGCCGATCTCGCCAAACTGCCGGGTGGAACTTTCCCTGCGCGCCGATGGGGCCGCGCGCTGGCGGGGCAGGCGGGGCAGCCGATACCCGCCAAGGGTTTTTGCATGGGCTATTCGATCCTTGAGCCGCGTGGCGGCCAGGTGCCGTGGCATAACCAGGAGCAGGAGGAGGTTTATTTCATCGTGCAGGGCGAGGGTGAGATTTGCGTGGGCTCCGAGCGGAGCCCGATCAAGGCGGGGCAGGCGGTGTTCATGCCGCCCACGGTGTTTCACCAGCTCACGAACACGGGCGACGAGCCCATGCACATGATCTACGTCTATTGCCCCGGCGGCGATGTGGCGCACTGGCGGCAGGAACTGGCGGGCACGTTGCCGAAGGCGGGCGAAGGCGGCATCCCGCCCCTGCCTGCGGGCGCGCAACCGCAGTGCACCAAGAAGCCGGGCGAGTGACGCGCAGTCGCCGGGAGCGTCTAGCCCGCAAACCTGCTTGGGCTGCGCCCGGTTTGGCGGCGGAACCAGCGCGCGAAATAGTTGGGATCGTCAAAGCCGCATTGCGTCGCGGCGTCGGCGACGGTCGGCGCGGTGCGGAGCGCGGCTTGGGCATCCTCGAGTCGCACGCGGTTGCGCAGGGCGCGCAGGCCGAGGCCTGACTCACGTTTCAGCTTTCGGCTCAGGTGATCGGGGTGGCAGCCGTGTTCGCGGGCCACATGCGCGAGCGGGCGCGGCGCGCGGACCTGATCACGCAATGTCTCGAAGAGGGTCGGCGCCCGCGCGGGTGCGGCCGGGGCGTGGCCCAGCAGGCGGGCGACGACCGCGAGGATCGCGGGATAGTCGGCGAGGGTGAGGCGCCCCTTGCGCGGCACGCGGGAGAGCAGGGCGTGAAGCTCGTTGAGCGTGGCGGGCGTCAGGGAGCGGTGCGCGGCGCGGACCTGGCCGTGGCCGGCCAACTCGTAGTCGAGCACGAGGCAAAGCGGGCGCGAGCGGCCGACGGTCGAGAAGCCGTGCGGCGTCCCCGCCGGGATGACAAAAAGATCGCCGGCGCGGGCGCGACGACGGCGATGCCGGACGGCCTGCACCCCCTCGCCGTCGAGATAGAGGATGAGCTGGGCGTAGTCGTGCGCGTGCGCGGCGACCTCGGCGTCGCGGTGGCGGTTGAGCTGCAATTTGCGCAGCACGAATCCCAGCGCGTGGATTTCGATTTTTTGGACGAGGAGCGGGCTCCAGGCGAGCATCGGTCGGAAGTGTGCTAGCAAAGGTCGGAACCGTGCTAACGCAAGGCGAAGGTTCGGCGTAGACTGCGATCCTCCCAAACCTCCAAAACCCACAGCCATGACCACGCACAAAGTCGGCATCATCATGAACGGCGTCACGGGACGCATGGGCACCAACCAGCACTTGCTGCGCTCGGTGAAGGCCATCATGGACCAGGGCGGCATCAAGCTCGGCGACACCGAGGTCATCATGCCGGACCCGATCCTGATCGGGCGCAGCGAGGCGAAGCTCGCGGCGCTCGCGGCCCGCGCCGGCGTCAAGCGCTACTCGACCAACCTCGATGCGGCGCTCGCCGATTCGGCGAACCAGATCTATTTTGACGCGACCCTCACCGGGCAGAGGCCCAACGGCGTGCGGAAGGCCATCGCGGCGAAGAAACACATCTACTGCGAGAAACCGACCGCGACCACCTCGCAGGAGGCGCTCGCGCTCGCGAAGGAAGTCACGGCGGCCGGGCTGAAGAACGGCGTCGTGCAGGACAAGCTCTGGCTGCCGGGCTTGTTGAAGCTGAAATACCTGATCGACACCGGGTTTTTCGGGAAGATTTTGTCGGTGCGCGGCGAGTTCGGCTACTGGGTCTTCACCGGCGAGCACGAGAAACTGCAGCGGCCCTCGTGGAACTATCGCAAGGAGGAGGACGGCGGCATCATCGTGGACATGCTCTGCCACTGGCAGTATGTGATCCAAAACCTTTTCGGCGAGGTGAAGTCGCTGACGTGCCTCGGCGCGACTCACATCCCGACACGCTGGGACGAAGCGGGGAAACCCTACAAGTGCACCGCGGACGACTCGGCCTACGCCACGTTCGAACTGGTGAACGGGGTGGTCTGCCAGTTCAACTCCTCGTGGGATGTGCGCGTGCGCCGCGACGACTTGCTCACCCTTCAAGTCGACGGCACCCACGGCACGGCCGTCGCCGGCCTGCGCGACTGCACGGCGCAGCACCTGTCCGCCACCCCGCGCTGCATTTGGAACCCCGACATCGATTCGCCGATCAAGTATTTCGACGGCTGGACGCGCGTCCCCGACCAGGGCGTCTACGACAATGCCTTCAAGGTGCAGTGGGAACTGTTCCTCCGCCACGTGGTGAAGGGCGACCCCTTCCCGTGGAATCTCTTCCAAGGCGCCAAGGGCGTGCAGCTCGCCGAGCTGGGCCTGAAGTCGTGGGCGGAGCGCCGGTGGGTGGATGTGCCAAAGCTCGGCTAGTGGGCCACAGGCCGCGGCTGGAAAGCTGCGGGTCCGTTTCCAAAACGCGGAATTTGCGCTGGCAAATTCCGCGTTTTGCTTAACGTCCGCATCAATCCATTACTCCGCTCTCCCATGATTATCTTCCTCCTGATTCTCATCGCGTTTCCCATGCTCTTCGGGCTCTACGCGCAGATGCGCGTCATGAGTGCCTACCACAAGAATGTGCAGGTCCCCTCGCGCCATGGCATCACGGGCCGCGAGGCCGCCGCCGCGGTGATGCAGAGCGCCGGCATTCACGACGTCGAGATTGTCGAGGTCGAGGGGATGCTGAGCGACCACTATGACCCGAGCAACAGGCGGCTTGCGCTGTCGCCCGACAACTACCACGGCTCCTCGCTGGCGGCGGTGGGCGTCGCGGCGCACGAGGCCGGACATGCCATCCAGCACAAGGTCGGTTACTCGATGATGTCGCTGCGCCAAAGCTTGGCGCCGGCATTTTCATTCGCCGCACCGGTGGCCGGCATCCTCGTCACCCTGTGTTTTTGGGGACTCGGCGCCGTGATGGGCGGGCTTGTGCTCAAGATCGCGCTCGCGGCGCTTGTGGTGGTGGCGGTTTTTCAGCTCGTCACCCTGCCGGTGGAATTTGACGCGACGCGGCGCGCGAAGCTCCAGCTGGTAAACCTCGGCATCGTCGAGCCCGACGAGATGGCCGGCGTGCATGAGACGCTGGATGCGGCGGCGCTGACCTATGTCGCGGCGTTTGTGGCCTCGCTGTTCCAGATCCTGCACCTGCTGCTCATGCTTTTCGGCGGCGGGCGGCGCGACGACTAGGCGGGGCCCGTTCCCGCGCGGCCATCAAGGAGGCGGACCCGCGGGTTCGCCTCTTTTGCTATTTCAAAATTGTCGGCCCGGTGACCGCGGCGCTCTTGCTGCGCTCGGCAAGCGCCTTGGGCATCGCATCCATGAGCTGCACGATGCGTTCCGGGTTTGACGGGTGAGTCGAGAGAAAGGCGGGCTGCGCCGGCTCGTTCGCGGATTGCGCGTCGAGCGCCTCCATCACGCGCACGGCGGCCTGGGGATCGTAGCCGGCGCGGGACATATACATGAGGCCGATGTAGTCCGCCTCCTTTTCGCTGCGGCGATCAAAGGCGAAGCCGCTGAGCCCCGTGGTGAGGCCGTAGGCCTGGCCGAGCAGGTCGACGGTCAGGCCTGATGCTCCGCCCGCGAGCCCGCCGATCATGCCGACGGCGCCGACCGTGTTGACCGCGAGTTCGCGGGAGAGCTTTTCATGCACGTGCTTGGCGGTGACGTGGGCGATCTCGTGGGCGATGACGGCGGCGAGTTCGTCGTCGGTGTTGGCGATTTTGTAGAGGCCGCTGAAGACTCCGACCTTGCCGCCGGCCATCGCGAAGGCGTTGATCTGGGGCACGTCGAAGACGACGAACTCCCAGTCCGCATCGGGCATGTCCCAGAAGACAATTTTGGAGATGCGATCGCCGACGCGGTTGAGCTGCTCGATGCGGTCCTTGTCGCGGGAGAGCTTGTAGCGGCGTTTCATGTCGTCGAACATCCCGATGCTCATCTTCGTGACTTCCTTTTCGTCGACGAGATTGAGGGAACTGCGGCCGGTGACCGGCACCTGGTAGCACGAGGCGAGGAGCAGCGCGGCGAGGGTGGTCAGAAGGAGGCGGGCCGGGGTGTTCATGGCGACGGAAAGACGGTGCGTGGCGGGATTGGTAAGGGGCCTGCTTGCTTTCTGCAAGCGCCCGGCCCATGACCCGACCAAACCGTTACCAAAAAGCTCCCGTGATTTGGCGTTGCCCTTTGCATTTTCAGGCCCCGCCCGCATCGTGCCCGTGTTCAGGTTTACGACCCCGATCTGAACAAACCACGGCCGCGCCCGTCTAACCAAACGCGGGCGCAGCCGTCTTTCTCAACCACGCTTTGCGTCTCTCACCTGTCGGCCCCACTCACCATGGCAGAGGAAAACGATCCCAATTCAGTCAAGAAACGTCGCATCATTCACTGGAACCCGGACGCGGGGCGTGAACAGGCCCGGACGTCGTGGACTTGGAAACGCATCTTGGCATGGAGCGTCGGCGGATTTTTCGGCCTGCTGATTGCGGCGGGCCTTGTCATTCGCGGCATAAAGCTGGTGTTTGGCCCCGAGGTGTTCACGCCGCGCAGCGAGGTGGTGGCCCCGGGCCAGACGGTAGCCGATGCCAACGCGGAGTTCCTCAGCCGGACGAAAGCCGAGCAGCTTCGCGACATGGCCACCAAGGCGCTGGGCGAGCTGCGCCGGATGCCGAGCGATCACCCCCGGCAAATCCAGGACATGGTGCGCATGGAGACCGACTACCATGCGGGCGGGCAGCTCCTCTCCGAGCGGGAATTCACCAAGGCGCTCAAGGTCTTCGAGGGACTCCGGGCTGACATCGAGGCCTTCAGCACCAACCTGAAAATCAAGGGTGAGGCGAAGCAGGGCTACAACAAGATCCTCCTGCGCGTGAAGGAACTCGAAATCGTGCGGCCGCTGGCGCCGGAGGCGCTGGATGCAGCGTTTGCCGCCGCCGCCGCCGGCAACCGCCTGCTGGAGGATGGCAACTTCACGGGGGCCAAGGAGGTGTTTGACGGCGGCTTCGCCGAGCTGAAGAAAGCCGAGAAAGCACTCGCTGACTTTGTGCAGGCCAACCTCGTCGCCGGCCAGAAGGCTCTCGCGCAAGGTGACAAGGACGGCGCGAAGAAGGCGTTCATGGCGGCCCTTGAGAAATCCCCGACCAACGAAATCGGCCTGCAGGGACTGAAACGCTCCGAGAACATCGATCGCGTCTTTGCGCTGCTCCAGCAGGGCGAGAAGCAGGAGAAGGATGGGCAATACGCCGAGGCCGCCGAGTCCTACAAGAAGGCCTTCGCGCTCGACGGCCAGTCCGCTGTTGCCCAGGAGGGCGCATCACGCGCGGCGCGCCTGGAAAAGGAGACGAAGTTCGCCGCGGCGAAAGGTGCGGCCGACGCCGCCGTGAAGGCCAAGGATTGGAAGAAGGCGATCGCCGAGTTCCAAGCCGCGCTCAAGGTCTACCCGCAGAAGACGGAGGTCCAGGCCGCGCTCAAGGCAGCCAAGGAGAGCGCGCACAAGGAAGCCGTCGAAAAGGCGCTCGCCCGCGGTTTCGAGTATGAAAAAGCCTACCAGTGGCGTGAAGCCCGCGAGGCCTACCACGAAACCCTCGAGCTCGAGCCCGACCTGCCGGACGCCAAGGAAGGCTACACGCGCGCCGGCACCGTGATCCGCGCGTTGCTCCAATACGAAAAATACATCGAGGCCGCCGAGCAGCTCGCCAACAAGGCCGACTTTCAGGCCGCCATCCGTCGCTTCAACGAGGCGATGGCCGTGAAGCCCTCCTACCTCGTCGCGACCGATCGGGTGCAGCAGCTCCAGCAGCTGCTCAAGCTCCAGAACACGCCGATCGAAGTCACGTTCAAGTCCGACGGCAGCACCTGGGTCTCGATCCAGAATTTCCGCCAGCCGAAGAAATTCGACAGCGAGGTCATCAAGCTGATGCCCGGCAACTACGAGATCATCGGGCGCCGCAGCGGCTACCGGGACGTGACTTTCCAGTTGCAGGTGCGCAACGGCACGCCGCCCCCTGTCGTGACCGTGTCCTGCACGGTCTCGCGGGACCGCAGCTGAAGCTGATTTTTCCATGAAATCCCCGTTCCCGTTTTGCGCTTTGGGCGCATTTGTCCTCGCTGCGGCCGCGGCGTCCGCGGCCGACGACACGGCGAGAACTTCCTCCCCGCGCTCAACGTCCACCAAGTCCGGGGCCGCCGGCAAAATCCTGCCGGATCCCGCTTTGCTCGACGGCTCGTCCAATCCCGCGGAAAAACGGCCAGAACACGGCATGATTGGGGACTTCGAGCTGCCGGGTGACGAAAACGCCAAGAGCGGAAAAGTGGGTGGCAACAATCAGCCGGGACAGGCGGGCGGGCAAAACGGCCAGCAACAGAATCAACAGCAGGGCGGTGGTCAGTCCGGTGCCACGGGAATGCCGAGTGGCGGCGGCTCCTCGGGGGCGCAGTCCGCAAACTCGGCGGGTGGCGGCCAGCAAGGCGCGCCGGGCCAGCAGGGCGGAGGCGCCGGGCAGCCGGGTGATGGGAAGATCCCGCCGAATGGCGGCGCGGCCGGCGCGCAGGGCGCCCAAGGTGCGCAAGGCGCGCAGGGTGCCCAAGGGGCGGGCGGCCCGGCCGGGGGCGATCGTTCCGGCGTGCAAGTAGCGAGCATTGGCGGAGCGGCTGGCCCGGCTGGAGCCCAAGGCGCCCAAGGGCCGCAAGGCCCCAACAACGCGGGCGGCAAGCCTGCGCCGGTCGCGATCGGCGATTCCGCGATGCGCATCGAGCCGAGCCCAGGCATGCCGCAGGCGGACCCGAGCGCGCAGGTCGCCGGGCACACGCAGAATCACGACAAGGGCACCGGCTCCGGTGGCCGTGGCGCCTCCGGCACCCAGAGCGGCAATCGCGTTGAGAAGGGACGGGCGACCCCCGCCGGCCTCTGAGCACGGCGAATCAGCATCTCGCGTTTCCCCTGTGAAAAACCGCCTTTTCCCCTGCCTGTCGGTGGCCTTGGCCATCGCCGTCGTGTCCGTCGCGCGCGCCGTCACGATGATTTACCCCGTCGACGCGATTCCGGATCTGATGCTGCTTCCGGCCGAGGAATTTAAGGCGAAATACGCCGGCATCAACGTCACCGGCCTGGGGCCCAGCGACGAGGGTTGGTATGTGCGCTACCGGCACGAGAATTTGACCTGTCTTTTCGGCCCGCTCGCGGAGCGTGAGGAAGCGCGCAAGCGCAAGTGGGAGATGGAGACCGTTCGCGACGCCGCGATCCGCAACCGGGCTTCGCTGAGCACAAGCCAGGTGGACTTCGTTCGCTTCACTTACTCCGGGGTCTTTGGCAAAGGTGGCGGCGGTGTCGGTGGAAACAGTGACGCCGCCGGGCAGGGTGCTGGCGGTGACGGCAAAGACGGGAAAGATGGCAAGGGCGGCTCGGGCAAGGATGGCGATGGCTCGGGTGATGGCACCGGCGACAAATCCGGCACCGGCTCGGGCAACAAGCGCCTTTCCGGCCAAGGCGGTTCCGGTGGGGACGGCGAGGGAGACGGCGATGGCGGTGATGGTCAGGGCGGCAAGGGCGGAAAGAAGGGCAAGAACGGCAAATCTGGCAAAGGCGGCGCCGGGGATGGCTCGGGCGACGGTTCGGGCGACGGTGATGACCCCAATGGCGTGGTTGGCGCCGGCAAGGGCGGCCTGCAAAAAGTCGCCTCGATTGGCGGTGGCGGTGGTGGCGCGGGTGGCCAATCAGGCGGGCAGGGGGGGCAGCAAGGCGGCCAACAAGGTGGCCAGCAGGGCGGTCAATCGGGTGGGCAATCCGGCGGCAGCTCAGGCGGATCCAGCGGAGGCGGAGGGGGTGGTGGCCAGCCCGGTGGCGGCGGTCAGCCGGGCGGCAGCAGCGGAGGCGGCGGAGGAAACCCGCTGCAGTTGGTTACGGCCGTGCTGCGTGCGATCCTTGGCCTATAGCCGGCAGATCCTCGCTGCGCTGGCGTTGCTCGTCCCGCTTGCAAGCAGCGCGGCCGAGACAGACACGACGCGCGCGATGCGCCTTGCCCGCGAGGCGACGGCGGCCGCGCAGGCTGGCGACAATGGCGACTACCTCGCCAAGATGGAGCAGGCCGTGGCGCTGCGGCCCGATTTCCCAAGGATGCAGGTCAACCTCGCGGCGGCGCAGCTTGCCGCCGGCCGGCCAGCCGACGCGCTCGCGACGCTCGAGCAGCTTGCCAAGCTCGGGCTCAATTCGCCGGTGGAGAAGTCGCCCGACTTTGCCGCGCTCCGCGGCCGCAAGGACTTCGAGGCCGTCGTGAAGAAGCTCGCGGCCAACGCCCACCCACGCGGCGACGGCGAAATCGTGTTCTCGCTCCGCGAGGTCACGGGCCTGATCGAGGGCATCGCGTGGCGCGCGAAGACCGGCGAGTTTTATTTCGGCGATGTCAACGCGCGCGCCGTCTGGGTTCGCGGCAAGGATGAGACCCTGCGCCGGCTTACGCCCGAGGGGGACGAGCTGTTCGGCGTCTTCGGCCTCGCGATCGACGAAGAGCGCGGGGCGCTTTGGGCGGCGACTTCGGCGGTTGACGCAATGCGCGGCTTCACGCCCGACATGGACGGCACGGCCGCCCTCGCCGAGATCGATCTCGCCAGCGGCGCGGTGCGGCGCGTCCTGCCCGTGGTGCGACGCCCCGGCGACCGGCAGTCCCACGTGCTTGGGGATCTCGCGCTGGGCGACGACGGCACGGTGTGGATCACGGACAGCGGTGGGCCCACGCTCTGGCGCCTCGCGCCGGGCGGAGCCGCGCTCGAGCCGTGGGTGGAGAGCGACGAGTTTTTGTCCCTGCAAGGGATCGCGCTGCTCGGCGGCGTGGCGGTCGTGTCCGACTACGCCAGCGGTCTTCTGCGCGTCGATCTCGCCGCGCGGACGGTGCAGCGGCTCGCCCCGCCGCCCGACACGTCGCTGATCGGCATCGACGGGCTCGCGCTCACGCCCGAGGGCCACGTGCTCGCCATCCAAAACGGCCTGCGGCCGAACCGCGTGCTGCGCATCGAGCTCGACGGCGCCGCCGAGGCCGTCACGGCGGTGAAGGTCCTCGAGTCCGGCCATATCACGATGGCCTCGCCCTCGCTCGGCTGCATCGGGCCGGGCGGCGATTTCTACTACATCGGCAACGCGGGCTGGTCGCGCTTTGAGAACACCGACGCCAAGCCCACGGCGCCCCGGCTGGTGCCGATTTTCCGCACCAAGCTGCCCAAGCCGCGCAAGCCTTAGCGCGCCGGCGGGTCGGCTCAGCGCCGGAAGACCAGCGTCCAGAAAAGCGCCAGCACGAGGAGCGCGCCGACGACGAGCCACACCGGATTGCGGGCACGGCGCATTTCCCGCCGCGGTTCGTCGCCAAATGCCGATGCGGGCAAATCGAGCCCGTCGTAGCGGGTGGCGTCATTGTCGCGCCAGCCGGTGCGTTCGTCGGCCCCGCAGCCGGGGCAGGCCCGCGCCGCACGCGGGATTGCCGTGCCGCAGTTGGCGCACTCGGCGGGTGGCGCCGGCTCAGGCATCGGCCCGGAAATACTTTCGCTTCGCGAGGCGCCAAGCCGTCACGAAAAACGCCGTCAGCGGCACGGCGAGCAGCATTCCCAGCACGCCGCCGAACGCCGTGCCCCAGAAAAATATCGCCACGATGATGGCGACGGGATGCAGCCCCGTCGAATGCCCCATGATGCGCGGCGTGAGAAACCAGCTCTCCACGCACTGCACGATGATTTTCACCAGCAGGACCAAGCCGAGGAGCTTCCAACCGCCGCCGGGTTGGAAAAAGGCGAGCGGGATGGCGACGCCCAGGCCGAGGATGGTGCCGAGATAGGGGATGATATTGAGCAGGCCGAAGAAGAGGCCGATGAACAGCCCGAACTTGAGCCCGATGATCGTGAAGCCGGTGGCGAGCAGCACCCCCATGCACAGGCCGATGAGGAGTTGGCCACGGAAGAACGACTCGATGATGTCGACGAACTCGCTCACGAGGAAAACCACGTCGTCGCGCACGCCGGGGTTCAGGAACGGCAGGTGGTCCGAGAGGCGGCGCGTCGAGGCGCCTCGCATGAGGAGGAAGAAGAAGAGATAGACGGGCACAATCGCCATGTGGGTGACGAAGGTGAACAGATCCAGCACGCCGCCAAACGCGGCCTTGAGCGAGGGCATGGCGTGGCTGAACAGCGCGTTGCTCTCGTTGAGCAGGCCGTCGACCGCGGACTTCACGCTCGGGTTTTGGAGCTGCTTCTTGCCCAGCTCAATCCAGTCGGGGTAGTGCGCGGCGACGTAGTCGGAGAGCTTGTCCCACAGGGTCGGCAGGTAGCCGATGAAATCGACCAGCTGGCTGACGAGCGGCGGCATCAACAGCCCGAGCGCCCCGAAGGCGACGATGACCACCACGCCGTAGAGGACCACCACCGAGGTCGTGCGGCGGAAATTGAGCCGGTGCTCGAGCCGGTCCACCAGCGGCCGTAGCAACAAGGCGAGCACACCGGCGGCCGCGAGGGGCCAGAGCACGCCCGAGAAAAACGCCGCGAGCCGTCCCACGAGGATCACGGCCAGGATGATCAGCGCCACCGAGCCGAGAAACGAAAGCAGCGTCAGCGCGGTGGCGACGACGCGGCGCTGACTGTCGTTGAGGAGAGGGGAGGGGCGCTCGGCGGACACGGGGAAAGACCAAGGCACCCGGGGCTCGGTGGCCAGAAAGAATCCGCGCGCGGAACCGCGGGACATGTTTTGCCGGCGGCCGGACCAAGGTGCGGGAAATCAGCCGCGTGTGGCATCCCGCCGCCGGCAGCACCCGGAAGCAAAAAACTGAGCGCAGAAAACGCCGCAGAGTTGCATGGGGTTCCCGGGATCGGGGAAAGCGGCGCTGGGGGAATGCCCAGCTCCGATGCGTGGATGGCGGAGCCGCGCGCGCCGCGCGATTACGCCCGCGTCAACAGTCCCGCGTAGGCCAGGAGGCGGTAGAGCAGCCAGCCGATGAAGGCTCCGATGGCGGCGTGGATCAGCACCGACCGTCGGTTGCGACGATCGGGACATTCCATCACGGCGAGCGTGGCGCAGACCGCGCAAAGCACCAATAGGATGAGCGTGCGCATGCCAAGGGCGTCGTCCTGCGGCTACGGCCGCAGGATCACCTTCATGTATTTTCCGCCGTCCTTGGCGCTCAGTTTCTCGAACCAGCCCGCGCCTTCGGCCAGCGGCGCGACGGTCTCGATCATCGGCTTCACGTCGATCACGCCACGCGCGATCAGATCGAGGCAGAGCGGGTATTCGCCGGCGCTGCCGCAGGTGCCGGTGATCGTCAGCTCGCGCGTGACGACGGCTTGGAGCGGGAAATCCTGGGTCTTGGGCGAAAGGTTGCCCACGGTGACGCAGGTGCCGCCGCGCTTCAGCGCGGCGAGCGCCAGGTTGAGGGTCGGGGTCAAGCCGACGACTTCAAACGCCGTGTCCGCGCCGTGGCCCCCGGTGAGCCGCGCGATCTCCGCGGCGGCGTCAGTGCGGCCGGAGTTGATCGTGTGCGTGGCGCCGAGCCGGGAGGCGAGGGCGAGGCGGTTGTCGGCGAGATCGATCGCGACAATGCGTTTTGCGCCAGCCCAGCGCAGGGCTTGGATCACGAGGAGGCCGATCATGCCGCTGCCGACCACGACGGCGGTGGAGTCGGGCGCAATCTTGGTCCGCTGCACGGCATGCACGGCGATGGAGACCGGCTCGACCATCGCGGCCTGGTCGTAGGGCAGGTTGTCGGGCAGCCGGTAGAGAATGCGATCCGGCAGCGCGAGCCGCTCGGCGAAGGCCCCGTGCTGCTTGTATTCCGCGGGGGAGACGCCGACGACGCGCCGGCTCTCGCAGAGGTTGACCTGCCCGCTCCGGCAGAAGCCGCAGGCGCCGCAGTAGATCGTGGAGTCGAAGGTCACGCGGTCCCCGGCGCGCCATTTTTTCACCTGCGGCCCGGTGGCGACAATCTCGCCGCTGGCCTCGTGGCCCATGATGAGCGGAGGGTGGCGCCGGCCGGTGGAGCCATCCCAGCCGTGGATGTCGCTGCCGCAAATGCCGCAGGCGTGAACCTTCACGACGACCTCGTCGGCGGCGGGCTTGGGTTCGGGGAAATCGACGAACTCGAGCTTGGACGGAGCGGTGAGGAGCAGGGCTTTCATGCGGGTGGTGAAAGAGGGAAACGCGGGCGCCCGCGCGGCGGCAAGCGCGGTTTCGGGGCGCGTCAGTTGGGCCGCGGCGCCCGGCCTTGCAGCCGCTCGCGTTGCACGATGGCCTCGGGAAAATCCGGCTGGAGGCGGAGCGCGACGGCGTTCTGCTCGGCGGCCTCGCGAACCCGGCCCGCGGCTTCGAGCGCGAGGGCATAGTGGTGGCGCACGAGCGCCCATTCCGGCGCGAGGCGGAGGGCGCGCTCGTAGGCGGCGAGGGCGTCGGGCAGCTGGCCCAGCATGGCGAGGGCGCGGCCGAGGTTGGCGTAGGCGTAGAGGAGCGTAGGGTCGAGGCGCACCGCCTCGCGGTAGCGCTCCGCGGCGGGACCGGGGCGGTTGAGCTCGAGGAGCGTGTCGCCGAATTTCCACTGCGCGGTGCCGTAGTCGGGCCGGAGGTTGACCGCCGCCTCGCAGTGCGCGATGGCCTCGGCCGGGCGGTGCAGCTCGAGGAGCGCGACGGCGGCGTTGAGATGCGCATCCACGTGGGTCGGATCGGCCCGGAGCGCGGCCTCGTAGTCGGACAGCGCCGCGAGGGCGTTGCCCTTTTGCAGGCGCAGGTTGCCGCGGTTGTTGAGCGCATCGACGAGCGCGGGCTGGAGGCGCAGCGCCGCGTCATACTGCGCGATCGCGTCGTCGGCGCGGCCGATCTGGGCCAGCGCGCTGGCGAGGGCGAAGTGCGTGTCGGCCCGCGGGTGCAGGCGCAGCGCGCCCTCGAGCTCGACGATGGCGTCCATCACCCGCCCGCCCCGCAGGAGCGCGCCGCCGAGGTTGTGGCGCGCCTCGACATAGGTGGGCTTCAGCGCGATCGCCGCGCGGTAGCTCGCGACGGCGGCATTGATGTCGCCGCGCGCCAAGTGCACGCCGGCGAGCTGAAAATGCGCGCGGGCGTTGCCCGGGGTGTGCGCGATGTTGTCGCGCCAGAGCGCGACGTCGTCGCGGTAGAGCGCGTTGCGCGCAAACGTGACGCCCCCCGCCGCCAGCGCGAGCGCCGCCAAGGCGGGACGTGCCCCGCGCCCGAGCGCGCGCGTCACGAGGAGGGCGAGCCCGAGCAGCGGCGCGGCCAGCGCGAGATACATCCGGTGCTCAAACATCGTGTCGAGCAGCGGCACGACGCTCGAGCTGGGCGCGAGCACAAGAAAGAACCATGCGCCCACGAGCGCGAGCCGCGGCGCGCGCCGCAACGCGAGGATCACCGCCGCCGCGAGCCCGCCCAACAGCAGCACCCCGCCGGCCGCGGTTGCCATGCTGGAGAAGGCGAGCGCGCCGCCGTGGTCGATCATGAGCGGGAACGGCCAGAACGTGAGGCCGAGGTAGCGCGTGAGCGCGAAAACCTGCGACCACAGGTAGGCTAGGGGTGTCACACCGAGGCCGAGGCCCGCGGTGCCGCCGCGCCCCGCCGTTGACGCGATGAGCGCGCCCAGCACGATCCAGCTCGCGGCCAGGGCGGCGTAGTAGGGGGCGCGGGTGCGCAGGGCCGCGCGAAACGACCCGGCGACGAGCGCGCGGTCGAGCAGCAGCACGAGCAGCGGCGCGGTGGCCGCGACCTCCTTTGTCGCGACGCCGAGCACGCAGGCGATCGCGGAGGCCGTCAGCCAGCCGCGGAGGAAAGCATAGATCGTCAGCAGGTAGAACAGGCCGCACAGCGACTCGGCGCGCTGCACGACGTAGCTCACCGACTCGGTTTGCAGCGGATGGAGGGCCCACAGCAGCGCGGTGAAGAACGCGACTGTTTCCCTGGTCGCGCCCCCGATGCCCGCCGTGGCGAGCGCGCGGCGCAGGGTCCCGAACAACACGAGTGCGGCCGCGAGATGGATGGCGAGGTTGGCGAGGTGGTAGCTCCACGTGGCGGTCCCGCTGACCGCGTAGTTGAGCGCGAAGCTGAGGTTGAGCAGCGGCCGGCCGCCGACCGTGGCCCCATCGGCATGGGGCGGCGAAAGCACCGGGCCGAGCGGCCAGAGCGATCGCAGGCTGGCGTTGTCGGGGATCGAGTTGAGATCGTCGAAGATGAACGGCGCAAAGAGCGACGGCAGGTAGGCGACCGTGGTCGCAAGGATCAGCGCGAAGACGGCGAACGCGATGCGCGGCCCCGGCTCGCCGCGAGGTGGCGTGGGCGGATCGATCGAGTCGGGCGACGGCGTCATGCAGCGGGCAGCGAAGAGAACGGGCGCACGCGCTGCAACCGCTCGCTGTGGCGTGTCCCCGAGGTAGGGACATCTCTCCGAAACGTCCGCGGACGCCTTGGAGCGGCGTCCCTACCGGCGCTTGATCGCGAGCAGCGACTTCATCACGCCGGAAAGATCGGCGGTGCGATCCATGCCGCCGAAGGCGTCGTGCACGCGGCGATAGAGCGCGTAGAGCTCGTCGTAGGTCTTCCGGTGCGCGGCGAGGGGGCGGTAGGATTTTTTGCGCACGGCCGTCATCGCCTTTTGCGCCGCGGGGAAATCGCGGTGCGCGCCCGCGAGCACCGCCGCGCTGATCGCGCCGCCGAGGGCGCAGGCCTGCGACGACGCGGAGACCTGCATGGTGCAGCCGGTGATGTCGGCGTAGATTTGCATGAGCAGCGGGTTTTTCTCCGCGATGCCGCCGGCGCACACGATGCGATCCGTGCGCACGCCATACTCGCGCAAGCGCTCGAGGATCGCGCGCGCGCCGAACGCGGTGGCCTCGATGAGCGCGCGGTAGATTTCGGCGGGCGTCGTGTAGAGCGTCTGGCCGAGCAGCAGGCCGGTGAGCCGCGGGTCGCCGAGGAGGCAGCGGTTGCCGTTGTTCCAATCGAGCGCGAGCAGGCCGTGCGCCCCGGGCTTCTGCTTCGCGGCCTCGGCGGTGAAGGCGGCGTGCATCGCGCCGTCGCCGCGGCCGACGACCTCGACCCACCACTTGAAAATGTCGCCGACCGCCGACTGCCCGGCCTCGATGCCGTAGTGGCCCGGCAAAATCGCGCCGCGCACGATGCCGCTGATGCCCGGGATGTCGCGGACGGTCTTCTTCGCCGACACGACGCCGCAGTCGCACGTCGAGGTGCCGATCACCTTGACGAGCACGCCCTCCGCCACGCCGCAGCCGATCGCGCCGTAGTGCACATCCATCTCGCCGATGGCGATCGGGATGCCGGCGGGCAGGCCGAGTTTTTTGGCCCATGCCGCGCTGAGTTTTCCCGCGGGCACCGTGGCGTCGTGCGCTTTTTCGTAGAGCCGGTCGCGCAGCGCGGCGAGCTTGGGGTCGAGCAGCGCGAGAAATTTCTGGTCGGGCAGGCCGCCCCAGTCGTCGGCGTAGAGCGCCTTGTGGCCGGCCATGCAGACGCCGCGCACGATCTGTCCCGGCGCCTCGACGCCGGCGAGCACCGCGGGAATCCAGTCGGCGAGCTCGACCCACGAATGCGCCGCCGCGAAAACGTCCGGCGCAGTCGCGAGGCAATGCCACAGCTTGGCCCAGAACCACTCGGAGGAGTAGCGGCCGCCGCACTTGGCGAGGTAGTGCGGGCGGTGCTTGGCCGCGAGCGCGGTGATGCGCTCGGCCTCGGCCACGCTGGTGTGGTCCTTCCAGAGCCAGCACTGCGCGGCGAGGTGGCGGCGAAATTTCTTCTGCAACGCGAGCGGGACGTTGCGCGCATCGACGGGCAGCGGGCTCGAGCCCGTGGTGTCGACGCCGATGCCGACGATCTTATCGGCGGAAAAACCGCGGCGCATTTTCGCCGCGGCGAGCGCGCCGCGCACCGTGGCCTGGAGTCCCGCGAGATGATCGCCCGGATGCTGGCGCGCGAGGTGATGGTCGCGCGGATCGAGGAGCACGCCTTGGTGGCCGCTGGGGTAATTGAAGACCGCGGAGCCGAACTCCGCGCCGTCGGCGCAGCGCACGATGAGGGCGCGGACGGAATTGGTGCCGTAGTCGAGGCCGAGGGTGAACATGCGAGGCGAAATCAGGGAATCGCGCCGGAGGCGGGGCGAGAAAATTGTGGCGGGCGACTGCGGCCTTGAACCGCGCGCGGAATTGGCGTGGCGTGCGCGTCGCTTTCCGTTTCCCCATGAAATCGCTTGCCCTCTTCCTCGCCCTCGCCGCGGCCGCCTGCGCCGCCGCCCCGCGCCCCAACCTGATCATCATCAACGTCGACGATCTCGGCTACGGCGAGATCGGGCCGTTTGGCGGGCGCATCGCCACGCCGGAGCTCGACCGCATGGCGCGCGAGGGGCGCACGCTCACGAGCCACTACGCCGCGCCCGTGTGCTCGCCGTCGCGCGCCGCGCTCATGACCGGCAGCTACCCGAAGCGCGTGCTGCCGATCCCCGGCGTGCTGTTTCCGGCCGGCGCGGTCGGGCTCAATCCCGCGGAGCGCACGATCGCCGAGGTGTTGCGCGACGCCGGCTACGCCACCGCGATGATTGGCAAGTGGCACCTCGGCGATCAGGCGGAGTTCCTGCCGACGCGCCGGGGCTTCGAGTCCTACCTCGGCCTGCCTTATTCCAACGACATGGGGCTGCGCAGCGAGGGCGCAAAGACCGATCGCGTGCTCGCGGGCGCCGCCGCCGAGGCCGCGGCGCCGAAGGCCAAGGCGAGAAACAAAACCGCCGCGCCCAACGCCACGGCGAAGACGAAAAAGGCCAGCGTCCCCAATCCCGTCGCGCCCCCCGAGGTCGGCATCGCCGGCGAGGCGCAGCCACCGCTCCCGCTCCTGGAAAACGACAAGGTGATCGCCCGCGTGCGGCAGGCGGAGCAGATTGATCTCCACCGGCGCTACACGGAGCGGGCGGTGCACATCATCCGCGAGCGGCGCGACCGGCCGCTGTTCCTCTACTTCGCGCCCAACGCCGTGCACTTCCCGCGCTACCCGCGCGACGAGTTCCTCGGCACCTCGGGCCACGGCCTGCTCGGCGACTGGGTGCGCGAGATCGACTGGAGCGTCGGCCAGATCCTCGGCGCGCTGCGCGCGGCCGGCCTCGCGGAAAAGACGCTCGTGCTCTTCACCTCCGACAACGGCGGCCCGCTCCAGCAAGGCGCGGTCAACGGCCCGCTGCGCGGCGGCAAGGGCTCGACGTGGGAGGGCGGCGTGCGCGTCTGCACGCTCGCGTGGTGGCCGGGCAAAATCCCCGCCGGCACCGCGACCGCCGCGATGACCGCGATGATGGACGTGCTCCCGACCTTCGCCGCGCTCGCCGGCGCGAAGCTGCCCGCCGATCGCAAGCTCGACGGCGTGGACGTGTGGCCCGTGCTCGCCGGCGATCCCGCGCCGCCGCCGCGCGACACGTTTCATTTCTACCGCGGCCTCCAGCTCGAGGCCGTGCGCTCCGGCCCTTGGAAGCTGCACCTCGCCAGCGGCGAGCTCTTCAACCTGAACGACGACCTCGGCGAAAAGACCGATCTCGCCGCGCAACGACCGGAGGAGGCGAAACGCCTGCGCGCGCTCGCCGAGATGATGCGCGGCGACCTCGGCCTCGAAGGTGTTGGCCCCGGCTGCCGTCCGCTCGGCCGCGTGGCGAATCCGCAGCCGCTCCTCGCGAACGACGGGACCGTCCGTGCGGACGCAGTGGGGCAGGCGGCGAAGCTGCCGTAGAGTAGGGCGGGTCTGTGACACGCCCTTTCGCGTGCTGAGCGTCCGAACCGAGGGCGGGTCACAGACCCGCCCTACTTCACTCCGCCGTTACTTTAGCGGCTGCCCGATGCGGATCAGGTTGCCGTCGGGATCGACGACCGCGAACTCGCGCATACCCCAGGGCTTGTTCGCGAGCGGGTCCATCCGCGGGATGCCCTTGGCGGGCAGGTGGGCGGCGGCGAAAGCGGCATGCACGGCCTCCACGTCCGCCACGCGGAGGTAGCAGCCCGCATTCGACTCGGCGGGCTTGAGCTCCTCGTAGGTGAAGAAGTGCAGCTCCACCGCGCCGCGCCGGAGGATGGCGTAGGAATAGGGAAACGCCGAGACCGTGCCGTCGAAGCCGAGCCGGCGGTAGAACGCCAGCGTGTCGTTCACCGAGCGGCTGGGGAGAATCGGGATGGCGAGGTCGGGCGGGGGCATAGGTGGCTGATGGGCAGCTCGGTCATGTCACCTAACGTCAAAGATGAGCCACGCTCACCGAGAGCGAGGACGGAGTTTGGAGCGTGGCTGGCATGAGCGAAAAAAGACGAACGGTGAGCGTTGGCTCTTGTAGGTTCGCCGGCCGAGGGGAGAGGCCATAAAGCAGCTCCCCTCGGCCGGTGAACGGGAGAGGCGGGCGGCCGCCCGCCTCTCCCTGCCTTGCGTCAGATCGATTGGCTCTCGGAGGTTGGACTCCGTGCGC
>JBGAGU010000020.1:0-13847 GCA_044226505.1 Opitutaceae bacterium | reverse complement strand
TGTGACCCGCCCTCGAACACTCAGCGCGCGAAAGGGCGGGGCACAGACCCGCCCTACCCGGGCAGGCAGGGACGCCCGTCGCTACTTTCGCGCCGCCGCGAGCGAGGCGAGGATCGCCTTTTGCATGTGGAGGCGGTTCTCCGCCTCGTCGAAGATGATCGAGCGCGGGCTCGCCAGCACCTCGGGCATCACTTCCTCGCCCGCGTGCGCCGGCAGGCAGTGCATGAAGAGCGCATCGGGCCTGGCCGCGGAGAACACCTTTCCCGTGACCGCATAGGGCGACATCACGCGGATGCGCTCCTTGGTCTCCTCCTCCTTGCCCATGCTCACCCACACGTCGGTATAAACGACATCCGCTCCCCGCACGGCCTCCATGGGATCAGTGGTAAACTGGTAGGCGGATTTCGGCGCAAAGCCTTCGCGCCGCAGCAGCGCGTCAAGCTCCGCCCCCGGCGCGAAGCCCGCCGGCCCCGCGAGCGAGATTTTCATCCCGAAGAGATTCGCGCCGAGGATCCACGAGTTGGCCATGTTGCAGGCCGTGTCGCCGAGGAACGCGATCTTCCGGCCGCGCAGCGAGTCGACGAGCGCCTTGCCGGTCGCGCCCTTCGCCCAGCGCTCCGCCATCGTGAACGCATCCGCATAAATCTGGCACGGGTGCAGGAAATCCGTGAGCGCGTTGATCACCGGCACGCTGCCCGCGCGGGCGAGCGCCTCGACGTCCGTGTGATCGTAGGTCCGCACGATCAGGCCGTGGACGAAGCGCGACAGCACCTTCGCGGTGTCCTCGATGGTCTCGCCGCGGCCGAGCTGGATGTCGTTTTTGTTCAGGAAAAGGGGATTGCCGCCGAGCTCATGGACGCCGACCTCGAAGGACACCCGCGTGCGCGTGGACGACTTGGAGAAAATCAAGGCCCACGTCTGGCCGGCGAGAGGCCGCGGCGCCGTGCGCTTGCCGCGCGACCGCTTCAACTCACGGGCCAGCGCAAACAGCTTGGGCAGCTCAGACCGCGCAAAGTCGGTCTCCTTCAGGAAGTGCTTCATGGGAAGCGCACGGGTGTAGGCGCGCGCCGCGCCGCGGACGAGTGAAAACTTCGCGCCGCGGCGACAGGCGCAACCCTCGGGCGCAATCACAGTCCGGGCGCATTCTCCCGGGAAAGCCAATGGCGCTGCGCCGCCGCACGGCCGAGCGCGGTGTTGCCGCAGCGGATCACCAGCGCCTGGTAGAAGCGCTGCGCGCCCAGCGGATCGCGGGATTTCAGCCAGCCGCCGGCCTCGTGGAGGATGCGCGCGGTTTCGTCCGTGTCGTTGGGCAGCAGCGCCGCCGCCCACCACGCCAGATCGGCCGCACGGTAGCGGTAGTGAAAACGCTTCTCCGGCGCGCGATGCGCCGCGAGCCGCCCCCGCTCCGCCGCGGTCGGCGCGAAAATCCCGCCCTCCAGCGGCAACCGCACGCGCCGGTCGTCGATCCGCACGCCGTCCGCGAACTGGTTGTCCCAGATGCCCCAGTCCGGCTCCAGCTCGGTGCCGAGCAGCGCCGCGCCCTGCACCCGCGCGCAACGCGCCGCCCGCCAGAACGCCGCCGCGCGCTCCGCTGCCGGCCGCGTGAGGTTGAAGCCCGTCCGCACATCCGCCACGTAGCCGCGAAACACCGCGCGCAGCTCCGCCGGGAAATAGGCCGCCGCCACCTCGACCTCGCCTTCGCGCACCAGCCGGCGAGCCAGCAGCCGGCGCAGCGCCTCGCCCAAGTCCTCCGCCCACCACTTCCAGTCGTCCTCGCCGCGCGGCGCGGCGACCGGCGCCGCGGCCGGGGGGCGGGCGTCGACAAACGCCCGCAGCTCCCCCGTCGTCATCACATGCTCGGCGACGAAAGCCGCGTCCTGCCAATGGTTGCCCGCCAGCGCCGCGGAGAGCGCGCCGGCGAAGTTGTCGCGGGCAAGGCACACGCGCCCGAGCTCCGCGGCAAGCCGCGCACGATGCGGCCGGTCGAGCCCGTCCACCGCGAGCGCGTCGCGCAGCGCCTGCTCGCCGCCCGCGAGATCCCCGCGGCGCAGCGCGAGCTTCGCGCGAACCCACTGTGCGGCGGGGGATTTTTCCGGCGCCACCGCGAGCCACTGCTGCGCCAGCGGAAAAAGCCCCGCCGCATAGGCCATCCACGCCAGCCGATCCGCCTGCGGATCGTCGCGCACGCCGGCCTCCGCCAGCGCCTCCGCCCACCGGCGCGCCTGCGCGTCGTGGTCCTCGCGGCTGCGCGCGTCCCAAGCCAGCGAGCCTGAGCGCGAGAGGAAATACGCCGTCACGACGCGCCGCGCGCCGGGGCGAATCGCCGCCTCCGCCAACGAGGGGCTGTCGTCGTTGATCAGCCCCCTGGCCGCCGTGCGCAGCGACTCCACCGCGGTTGGATCACCGCCCACGTGCTGCGCGAGGTAGAGCTCGATGGCGGTTGGAAAATCGCGCGCATCCAGCGCGGCGCGCGCCTCCCAGCCGACGCTCGCCGCCGCCAGCCCCAGCGGATCGGGAAAGCCGCGCGCCGCCAGCTCGCGCACCAGCCGGAAGCACTTCGCCGCCTCGGCGGCGCGGTCGGGCTGCGATTGCGCGGGCCCCTCGCCCCAGGCGCGCCCGATCATGTAGACGGCCCAGACCGAGCGATGCCGGCGTTGCGCCTCCGGCAGGTCCATCAGCTCGCCCCAGGCCGCCGCTGCCGCGCGCGCATCGCCTCGGTGCCACGCCACGGAGCCGCGAAAATAGAGCGCGAATTCCCGCGGCAGCTCCGCCGGCAGCGCGATGGTTTCCTCCGGCAGGAGCGCTTTCCTCGAACCGCGCTTGGGCGCGGCCTCGTGCGTCGCGAGCTCCGCGAGGCGCCGCCGCGCGACCGCATAGTCTGCGGCGATTTTCTCGCGGAGCGCCGCCGGCAGTTTCAATTCCCCGAGCGCCGCGCGCACATCCGCGAGGTCGAGGGCCAGCGCGGCCTCCGCCGTCGTCGGCACGTGGCGGAGCTGCGCGAGCGCCACCGAGATCTCCTTCGGCAACCGGGCGATCTCGGCGGCGAACGTCGCCACCGGCGCCGCCAGCAGCTGCGCCTCCGTGTGCAGCAGGAAGCAATGCGGGAACTCCGGGCCGCAGGCCGAGGCGCTGGCGGCGCCGAGGAGCAGCGCGCCGCTAAGGGCGCGGCGGCGGGAGCGAGACCGTGACAGGAACTTCATGGGCATGGCGCAGCCACGCGATCAGCATGCGTGCGCCCGGCGCGAGCGACGCTTCCTCCGATGCCCCGGCTGCGCGCTCGATCCCTTGCACGCGGCCCTGCGCCATGACCAGTTGGAACCCGCCCAAGTTATCCACAGCCAGCGGGCGGGCGTCACCGGCGCTCAGGTCGATCCGCGCCGGCAACGGCTCGGTGGTCTGGCCCGCGTTCACTAGGAAAATTTCCGCGAGGCCGGGTTCGGGCCGTTGCACCTCGCCGATCAGCTTCCGTTCGGGGATGCCGCCGCCCAGCACGACCCGCATCGTCTCCGCGCTCCAGTTCAGGCGATCGCCCGCGACCGGGAGCCGAAACCAGATCACCCCGGTGCACTGCGGCGGCGGATCGTCGGCGAGGCGCCGCGCGAGCCGCGCAAGCTCCGGCGCGTCGCTGCGGACGACGCGCAGCCGGCCGCCGGGGGGCGCCGCCACGCCCGGGCCCTCGGCCGCGAGCGCGACGAACCGCCCGGTCGCGTCGAAATGCAGCGCATAGCCATAGGTCGGCAGCGCGACGCGAAACGGCACGCCGGCCGCGCCCGCCTGCCGCGCCCACGCGAGCGCGCGCTCCGGATCGCAGAGCGTGAATGGCGTCTCGGGCCCCGTCGGCTTCTCGAGCGCGTGCACTTGCAGGACGAAGCTGTCCGCGGCCCGCGCCAGCGCGGTGAACTCCGCGTGCCTGAGCCACACCGGCAGCGCGGTAAACCCAAGCCGCGCGCCGCCCGCCGCCGCGCGCAGCGCGCCGAGCCAGAGGCGGTAGCCCGCGAGCTTCGACTCCGCGCAGTCAAAGTCGATCTGCAGCTCCGCCGGCTCCAGGCCCGCGCCCCGCGCCTCGGTGAGCAGCGCGCGGGCGAGTGCGGCGAGCGCCCGCGCCGTCGCATCGTCGCCGGCAAACGGCCCCGCAAATGCGCCCACGCGCAACGCCAGCCCGACCGGGCGGCGGGCGGCGATGAGCGCCGCGTAGTCGAGCCTCGGCCGCACGGTCGCCATGCGCCCGCCGCGCCAGCTCACCTCGGCGGCCAGCACGCAAAACCCCTCGACGCGGGGGGCAAACTCCCGAATCGCCGCGCCGACCTCCGCGCGCGCCGCCTGCCGCTGCCACACATAGATTTCGCGCGTCGCCGCCAGCGCCGGGCCGGCGAGCGCGAGCAGACCGGCGAGCGCCGCCGCCTTCATCGCGCGGAGCGCGTCGCGGGGGACACGCTCACGCCTTCGCCGCCAGCGCCGCGCGGAAAATCTCCACGCTCCGCGCCAGCTCCGTGGCGCTCGCGTTGAGCGGCGGCAGCAGGCGGATGACGTTGTTGCCGGAGCTCACGGCGAGCAGGCCGCCTTCCCGCAAGGCCGCGAGCCACGGCGCGGGATCGGCGGTCATCTGCACGCCGACGAGGAAGCCCTTGCCGCGCACGGCGGCGATGTGCCCCGGGAAATCCCTCGCCAGTTTTCCGAGCGCCTCGTGCCACGCGGCGCTGGCGCTCGTGACGTGCGCCAGCAGCTGCTCGCGCTCGATCACGTCGAGCACCGCGTTCGCCGCGGCGCACGCGAGCGGCGTGCCGCCGAAGGTGGTGCCGTGGTTGCCGGGCTGGAAAAGATCCGCCGCGCGCTCGCCCGCCCAGATCGCGCCGATGGGGAAGCCGCCGCCCAGGCCCTTGGCCATCGCGATCACGTCGGGGCGCACGCCCGCATGCTCGAACGCGTAGAACTTCCCCGTGCGCCCGATGCCGCACTGCACCTCGTCGAGCATGAGCAGCAGGTCGCGCTGATCGCAGAGGCGGCGGACGCCCTGCAGGAATTCCGGCGTGCAGGGGTTGATGCCGCTCTCGCCCTGGATCGTCTCGAGCAGAATCGCGGCGGTGCCGTCGTCGGCCAGCGCGGCGAACGACTCGACGTTGTTCAGCTCGCCCACGGCGAAGCCGGGCACGAGCGGGCGGAAGCCCTTCTGGATTTTCTCCTGCGGCGTCGCGCTCATGCCGCCGAACATGCGGCCATGAAACGCGTTCTTCGCGACGATCACCTTGAAGCACCTGCCCTCCTCGCCGCCGGCCTTCTTCACGCCGTGCAGGCGCGCGAGCTTGATCATGCCTTCGTCGGCCTCGGCGCCGCTGTTGCAGAAAAACACGCGGCCCGGCCCGGCGTAGCCGACGATCCGGCGCGCGAGCTCGCCCTGCGACGGGTTGCGGAAAAGATTCGAGACATGGATCAGCTCCGCCGCCTGCCGCTGCACCGCGGCGACCCAACGCGGGTGGCAGTGGCCGAGCGCGCTGACGGCGATGCCCGAGGTGAAGTCGAGATACGCGCGCCCCGCGTCGTCCCACACCTGCGCGCCGCGCCCGCGCACGAGCGTGAGCGGCGCGCGCGCGTAGTTCTTCATCACGTGCGCGTCGTAGAGATCGGCGGTGCTGGTGCGAATGATCGAAGGAGCGGTCATGAAAGGAACCTCTTATCCACACTCGTCAGCACTGATAAAACCAAAAGTCACGGACTCGCCTCACACTGGGCCAACGATAAGTGCCCATCAGTGTGCATCCGTGGTGCTTGTTCGAATGCTACCCGTGCACGATCTCCGTGCCGATGCCCTTGTCGGTGAAGATCTCCAGCAGCAGCGAGTGCGGCAGCCGGCCGTCGATGAAATGCACGCGCTGCACGCCTTCCTCGAGCGCGCGGATGGCGCTCTGCACCTTCGGCCGCATGCCCTTGTCGATCACGCCCTTCTTCTTGAGGTCGTCCACCTGCGAAATCTTGAGCGTGGAGATGAGCGACTCGGGGTTCTTCGGATCGGCGAGCAGGCCGGGGACGTCGCTCATGTAGACGAGGCGGCGGGCGCGCAGCGCGCTGGCGACGCGGCCGGCCGCGGTGTCCGCGTTCACGTTGTAGGGCTTGCCGTCGTAGCCCTCGGCGACGGGCGAGATGACGGGCATGAAACCCTCGCCGATTTCCTTCTTGATGAGCTTCACCTTCACCTCGGTCGGATCGCCCACGTAGCCGAGGTCGACCGGGTTGCCATCGTCGTCGGTCGTGAGCTTCTGGCAGACGAGGACGCTGTCGCCGGGCAGGCCCTTGGGCCGCGCCTTCACGGCGGCGAGCGTGTCGCAGACCTCCTTGTTCACGATCTCGTCGAGCGTCTTCTTCACGATCGCGATGGTCGCCTCGTCGGTCACGCGAAGGCCGTTGACGAAGTTGGCCTTCAGGCCCGAGGCGTCCATCGCGCGGCTGATGGCCTTGCCGCCGCCGTGCACGACGACGACGTTGATGCCGCAGGCCGCGAGGAACGCGATGTCCGTCGATACCCGCACGCGCACCGCGGGGTTGGGATCGTCCATGAAGCTGCCGCCGTATTTGACGACAAACGTGGAGCCGCGGAAATCCTGGATGTAGGGCAGCGCCTCGAGGAGCACCTTCGCCTTGGCGGTCACATCAGCGACGTTCATCGGCGATCAAGGCGCGCGGCCGGCGGCCGCGGGCTGCGGGTGGGGAAACGGAAGGTCGTTCACGGGTGCGTGGAGAAGTGGCGACTAAGGCACGCGCGCCGCGCATTTCCATAAAAATTTTTCGCGAAGTGCCGCGCTTCCAACTCCGCCAGGATTTACGGGCCGGCCGGCTTCACGTGTCCGGCGTCGCGCGGCCCCCCGCCGAAAATCCACGCGCCAAAATTCTTCTTCACACCTTGGCGGCGCCCGCCCACTTGTCTCGCGTGCCCAGCACCGATCTCACCTTCGCCAGCCGCGACGCGCACCGCGCGTGGCTCGCCGCGCACGCCGCGCTGCCGGCGGGTTTCCGCGTCGGCGGCACGCGCCTCGATTTCATGCCGCGTGAGGCGCCCAAGCCCGCGAAGATGACGCTCACGCTCCTCGCGCTCGAGCAGCCGACCACGTCGTTCGCGGCGCTGTTCACGAAAAACGCCTTCCCCGGCGCGCCCGTGATCGTCGGCCGCAAGCGCCTCTCGGAGGCCGCGCTCGGCGCCGTGATCATCAACAACAAGATCTCCAACGTGTGCGCCCCCGGCGGCGTCGAGGCCTCCGAGCAAATCTGCGCGGCCACGGCGAAGCTCCTCGGTTTCTCCCCGGCGCAGGTGCTGCCCAGCTCCACGGGCGTCATCGGCTGGGGCCTGCCGGTCGAGGCGATGATCGCCGCGCTGCCGCAGGCGGTCGCGGCGCTGCAGGGCCAGTCCATCCTGCCCGCGGCCGAAGGCATCGTGACGACCGACCTTTACCCGAAGATCCGCCGCGCCGCCGTCGGCGCCGGCAGCATCGTGGGCATCGCCAAGGGCGCCGGCATGATCGAGCCCAACATGGCGACGATGCTCGTCTACCTCCTCACCGACATCGCCGTGCCGCGCGCCGAGCTGCGCCCGATGCTGGCGCGCGCGGTCGACGCGAGCTTCAACGCCATCAGCGTCGACAGCGACACGAGCACGTCGGACACGGTGGTTGCGCTCTCCTCGGGCAAGGTGCCGTTCAACGACTGGGGCACCTTCGAGCGCGGCCTGCACCAGGTCTGCCGCGATCTCGCGGAGGATGTCGTGCGCAACGGCGAGGGCGTGCGCCACGTGATCCGCGTGACGGTGAAGAACGCCGCGAGCCTCGGCCTCGCCCGCGCGCTCGGCAAGGCGATCGTCAACGGCCCGCTCTTCAAGTGCGCCGTCGCGGGCAACGATCCCAACGTGGGCCGCCTCATCCAGGCGATCGGCAAATACGTGGGCGCGCACGCGGCCGGCACCGATCTCTCGAAGCTAAGCGCGCGCATGGGCGGCGTGGAGATTTTCGCCCGCGGCGTGTTTCAGCTCGATCCGACGAAGGAAGGCGCGCTCGTCGCCCACCTCAAGGGCGCGGAGCTCTACCAAAGCGCGCCGTCAAAGGACGGCGTCTTCGCCGCGCCGGTGGACTACCCGCCGCACGAGCGCGCCGTGGAGCTTGAGATCGACATCGGCAACGGCGCCGCGAGCGCGATGGTCCTCGGCGGCGACCTCACGCACGAATACGTGAGCGAGAACGCGGACTACCGGAGCTGAGCCGCCCGGAAGCACACCACGCAGTCCGAGCCGTCCGCCGTGCGCAGCCACCGCGGCTGGAGCGCCGCGAACTCGCGGTCGATCGCGGCGCGCAGGCCGCCGACCTCGATCACGACGATGCCGTGCGGCTCGAGGCGCCCGCGCGCCTGGCGGAGCAGCTTGCGGATGATCCCGAGGCCGTCGCGCCCGCCGTCGTGCGCCATCCGCGGCTCGGCCGCGAACTCCGGCGCCTGCGTGTCCACGTGCGCGCTGGGCTCGTAGGGCGGGTTGCTGAGGATGAGATCGTATTTCGCCGGCGGCACCGCATCGAGGACATCGCTCTCGAAAAGCCGCACGCACGCGCCGACCTGGTGCGCGGCGACATTGATCTTCGCCACCGCCAGCGCGGCGGCCGAGAGATCGCACGCGTCGATCTGCGCGGCGGGAAACTCGTGCGCCAGCAGGATCGCGAGGCAACCGGAGCCGGTGCAGACATCGACGGCGCGGCGGATTTTTTTCCCGGACGGCAGCAAGGACGCGAGTTCGCCCGGGATGATTTCCAGAAAATAGCTGCGCGGGATGATCACGCGCTCGTCCACGTAGAAACGATGCTCGCCCAGCCACGCCTCGCGCGTGAGGTAGGCCGCGGGCGCGCGATCGACGAGGCGGCGGCGGAAAACTTTCCCCAGCTTCGCGCGCTCGGCGGCGGATAGTTTTTTCCCGAGCACCTCCGGCTCGCTGTCGAGCGGCAGGCCGAGCGTGTGGAGGATCAGGTAGAGCGCCTCGTCGTGGGCGTCGGCGGCGACCTGCCCGAGCGCGAGGCCGGCACGCGCATACTCGCCCTCCGCCCAGCGCAGCCAGTCGCCGGGAGTGGCGCGGAGCGGGGGCGAGGCCACGGGAAGCTGTCCGCGTCTTTTCAAGCGAAGACGCGAATGACCGCGTCGAACGGATAGCGCACCATCGCGATGAGATCGCCGTAGACTGATCCAAATCCCGGCACGTTGAGGAGGACGATGAGCATCACCCAGCCAAACCCCGCGATGCGTGCATAGGTCGCGCGGCTCATGCCGAACCAATACATCAGGAACTTGGAGCCATCGAGCGGCGGGATCGGGAGGAGGTTGAACAGGAAGAGGCTGACATTGGCGCGCAGCATGAGACGGCCAAAAAACTCGCCCTCGGCCGAGCCGAGGCGCTTCGCCGCGACCACGATCAACGCGGCGGCAAACGCCAGGAGGAAGTTCATCAGCGGCCCGGCGAGGGTGACGATCGCCTCGTCAAACATGCGCCGGCGGAGGTTGTCGGGGTTGATGTAGACCGGCTTGGCCCAGCCCGGAATCGCGGCGCCCCCGAAGAAGCCGAGCGCGCCGAGCAACGGCAGCACGACCGTGCCGATCGGGTCGATGTGGGCCAGCGGGTTGATGGTGACGCGGCCCTCCGAGCGCGGCGTGTCGTCGCCCAGCCGGTCGGCGGCATACGCGTGGCCCCACTCGTGCACCGAGAGGCTCAAGACGACGATCACGACCTGCAACACGCCGACCAGCAGCGCCTCGGAGTTAAGATCCATTGGTCCGTTTGTCGGGCGGGCGCGCCACCGGGGCAACGCGCTTTTCCATCCAAGGCCGCCGGCCGCGGCTCAACCCGCCTTGGGCTCGCCGGGGGTGACGACGTGCGTGTGGTTGCGGATGTGCTCGGGGCAGTAGCATTGGTCGCCGGCGCACTGCGAGCAGTAGCGAAAATCAAGCTGCGGGTGCGTTTGGTCGGTCTTCTTGCAGACGTAGCACGTGTGGCGCGCCTCGCCCGAGGCGGCAAGGGAGGCGGCTTGGTGCGCCATGCGCCTCCGGCCGTGCAGGGCCGAGCGAAAGATGTCCGCGCCGAAGAAGAGCAGGAAGTTGCCGACGGAAGCCATCACTTGCAGCCGATCCGCCCAGGTGCCGACGAAGCACGTCACCGCATAGCCAGCCCACGTCAGCAGGGCGAGCCACTTGATTTTCACGGGCAGGATGAAGAACAGCAGCAGCTCGAACTCGGGGTTGAGATAGGCGAAGGCGAGGAACACCGAGCCGGCCAGGAACAGGTTGGTCGCGACGTGCCCCGGCGGGATGAAGCTCACGGCGAGGGTGAGCGCGTAGCCGATGAACAGGAAAAGATTGTAGCGAAAAACGCCCCAGTATCCCTCGAGCGCGCTGCCCATCAGGTAGAACATATACCACGCGAACGCGATCAGCGCGTAGCCAAACAAACCGGGCGCGGGCGGCATGAAGATGAACGAGAAGAAACGCCACCATTCTCCCGCCGCGAGCCGACCAGGGCTGAAGAGAAACCATTCCAGCTCAACCCGGCCCATCAGCGCCAGCAAGAGCACCGCCACCTGCCCCATCACAATGTAGATCGAAATATTGGGGATCGCGAGGCGGCCGAACACGCGTTCGAGTTTGTCGAGCAGGGACATCAGGGCCGCGATGCTGGCACGCGGGCGCCGCCGAGGGCAAGCGAAGCAAAACGCGGCGGCGGCCGCTATTTGTTCGACGCCGGCACCGCCGCCGGCATCTGCGCAATGAGCTTTTGCTTCTGCGCCTGCAGCTTGGGTTCGTCGACGGTCGCGAGCAGGGCCTCGGCATGGGTGGGCCGGCCGAGCTTGAGGCAGATGTTGGCGGCGTGCAGGCGCATGGTCTGGCGCTCGATGGCGGTGGGGGCCTTGTCCTCGAGCGCGCTCCAGAGTTTCAGCGCCGCCTCCCAGTCGGGTTTCTCCAGGTCGTAGAACGACTCGGCGTAGCGGTAGGCGAACTCGAAGCGGTCCGGCGCGAGCTCGGTGGCGGTGCGGAAGGCCTCGTGCATGGCCTTGTCGAGGGTGTCGCGGTTCCACTCCCCGGCCTTGAGGAAGGCGTCGCGCGCCTCGGTGAGCAGCGTGCCGAGCTGGTAGTGGTAGAGCGGCTCCTTCGGCTCGAGCTTGATGGCGGCGATGAAGTAGGGCGCGGCCTGCAGCGGCTTGCCGTCCTCGGCCAGGAGGTTGCCGAGCTGGTTCTTCACGAGCGCCAAGTCGGGATCGAGGCGGTTGGCCTCGAGGAGGATCGCGGCGGCTTCCTTGCGCATGTCGGTTTTGCTCAGGAAATATCCATAGGCGGCGTAGGCGGCGGCGTAGCGGGGGTTTTGCCGCACGAGGAGCTCAAAGTCGTGCGCGAGGGACTGCATCTGCTGGCGAAAGGTGCCCTCGTCGAGGTTGTCGCCCTGCTTCGCGGCGGAGGCGAAGAGGTCGCGCTGCTGCTCGACGAGGCGGCGCAGCGTGCGCTCCGCCAGCGTCTGCGCGGCGGGCTCGGCCTCGGCGGCGCGGAGCGGGGCGGGCGCAAAACCAAGCAACACGACCACCCATAGCACCGGTGGCACCGATGAAAGGACCCCGGCCATGCGGAGCCTGCGCGCGGGGCGCGTCTGGTTTTTCTTGATCCGTGTCATCCGTGCAATCCGTGGTTAATTTTCTGGGCGGAACGCGTGCGACACCTTCACGGCGCCAAGGTGCCGGCGTAAACATTCATCGTCTCGCCCCGCAGGAAGCCCACGAGGGTCTGTCCGCTCGCGCGCGCAAACTCCACCGCCGCCGTCGTCGGCGCCGAGATGGCGGCCACGCAGGGCACGCCGGCGGCGAGCGCCTTCTGCATGAGCTCGAAACTCACGCGTCCGCTCATCAGCACGATGCGGCCCGTCAGCGGCAACGCCTCGGCGAGAAAGGCGCGGCCGATGAGCTTGTCGAGGGCGTTGTGGCGGCCCACGTCCTCGCGCAGGGCCTCGAGGGCGCCGTCGGGGGCAAACAGCCCCGCCGCGTGCAGCCCGCCCGTCGCGGCAAAGCCCGCCTGCGCCGCGCGCAGCCGCGCCGGCAGCGCCGCGAGCACGTCGCGCCGCGGCGTCAGGGGGCGCGTGATCGCGGGGAACTGCGCGCGCACGGCCTCGATGGTCGCCTTGCTGCAGATGCCGCAGCTTGATGACGTGAAGACATGGCGCGTGAGCCGCGCCGGATCGAAGGCGGCACCGGGGGCGGGCAGCACGTCGAGGATGTTTTCGCGGGCCTCGCCGCCGCGCGCGGCGGCCGCCGCATCGCTGGCGTCGGTCGCGCAATAGACCATGTCGAGGACGTCGTCGCGCCGGCGCAGCAGGCCCTCGGTCACCAGGAAGCCCGCCGCCAGCTCGCGGTCATGGCCGGGCGTGCGCATGACGACGGCCACGCTGCGCCCGCCGACGCGGATTTCCAACGGCTCCTCGACGGCGAGCGCATCGTCGCGCGCCTCCCCCGCGGCGGTTCCCTCATGCCGGGCAATCGGCACGGTGCGGACGGCGCGGATGAAGGACATGCCGCGACGAAACCGTTTTCAGGCTGGCGTCGCCACGATTTTCCTTAGCGTGTTCTTATGAACACATGCTCCCGCGCCGCCACCTGCGCCCTGCCCGGCCGCGGCGCGGCGATCAACCCGCCCAACCGCTTCGAGCGCCTCCACCTCGCGCCGGACCCCGACGCGGAGTTGCTGCCCGAGGAGGCGCGCCCGCATCCGCGCACGGAGTATTTTTTCGACGCGAGCGAATCGCTCCTCACCCGCAATGACAGCCCCGACATCCCCTTCACCCACGGCCTCAATCCCTACCGCGGCTGCGAACACGGCTGCGCCTACTGCTTCGCGCGGCCTTACCACGAGTATCTGGGCTGGAGCAGCGGCTTGGATTTCGAGACGAAGATCCTCGTGAAGCTCCGCGCGCCCGAGCTGCTGCGCCGCGAGCTGTCGGCGCCGCGCTGGGTGCCCGACAACATCGCGATGAGCGGCGTGACCGACTGCTACCAGCCCTGCGAGCGGCACTTCCGGATCGCGCGCGGCTGCCTCGAGGTCTGCGCGGAGTTTCGCCAGCCGATCTCGATCGTGACGAAGAACGCGCTCGTCGCGCGCGATCGCGATGTGCTCGCGGGCCTGGCCCGGCACGGCTGCGCCGCGGTCTACGTTTCCGTCACGTCGCTCGACTCCGAGCTCGCCGGTCAACTCGAGCCGCGCGCCTCGCGCCCCGCCGCGCGCCTCCGCGCGATCCGCGAGCTGGCGGAGGCGGGCATCCCGGTCGGCGTGATGACCGCGCCGCTCATCCCCGGCCTCAACGACCACGAGGTGCCCGCCATCCTCGACGCCGCGGCCCGCGCGGGGGCCACGCGGGCCGGCTACGTCGTGCTCCGCCTGCCCCACGCGGTGAAGGAGATCTTCACCCGCTGGCTCGAGGACCACGCCCCCGGGAAAAAAAACCGCGTGCTCGCCCGCGTGCGCGAGCTGCGCGGCGGCAAGCTCAACGTCTCCGAATGGGGCGCGCGCATGCGGGGCGAGGGCATTTTCGCCGGGCAGATCCGCGATTTGTTCGCGGTCGCCGCCCGCCGCGCGGGGCTGAGCCAGGAGCGCCGCACGCTCAGCGCCGCGCATTTCCGCCGTGCCGGCGGGGAGCAGTTGACCTTGTTCTGAGGGCGGCGCTGGCTCCCGGCGCCGATGTGCACGCGCTACCACCTGAGCCAGGAACACTACCGCGAAATCCTCGCGGAGCTCGGCATCGCGGCGCCCGCGGGGTTTGCCTCGCGCTACAACATCGCGCCAAACTCCGCGATCCCCGTCGTGGG
>JBGAGU010000019.1:0-14674 GCA_044226505.1 Opitutaceae bacterium | reverse complement strand
GGGCGGGCGTGGCGCCGCGAGCGCGGGGAGCTGCGCCCGGCAACGCAGCGTCGGCGCTTCGGCGCGGGCGGCCGGGTGGGGGAGGTGGAGGACGGTGGGCGTTTTCATGGTGAGGGAGCGCCCGCTCGCGGTTTCCGGTGAGGCCAAAAAAAAGCCCCTCCGGTTGGCACCGGAGGGGCAAAGTCGTTTGAGACGTTTACGTTCCTCGCGGTGCGCCGGTAACGGCGGAAATAACGGACACGACGACGGCGGCGACCACGGAAACGTGGGCGAGGCGCGAGGAGAGCGTCGTGGCGGCGAGAATCATGTGTCGGGCAGGAAGAAAGTCGGCCGCCCGCCGGCGAGTCAAGGCGCGGTTTCCCGCTTCATGGATTCTTCATCACCGGCAGGAGGAACTGGCGGCGGGCGGGTGGCGCCGGGAATGCGTTTGACTCACCCGGCGCGGCGGGGGAGGCAAGGGGTCAGGTCAGACCTCCCCGAAAAATCCCTGCCTCCGATGAAACTTCGCCCCTTCCTGCTCATGTTCGCCGCGGTGCTGGCGCTGCCGATCCTCGCCGTCGGCGGGGCGGCCACCGCGAAGCCGGCCAAACCGCTGCACGTCGCCCGCGGCCAGGAAGTGAAGCTCGCGGATTTCATCGTGCCGGGCAAAACGACGATCTTCGACTTCTACAGCGACTATTGCGGGCCCTGCGTGCAGATGGCGCCGATGCTCGAGAAGCTGCACGCCGAGCGGGCCGACGTCGTCGTGGTGAAGGTGGACATCAACCGCCCAGGTGTGAAAGGCATCGACTGGAAATCGCCGACGGCGCGCCAATTCGGCCTGGAATCGATCCCGCATTTCAAGGTTTTCGGGCCGGACGGGAAGCTCAAGGCGGAGGACACGTTGCCGACGGCACCGGCGCGCCGCATGGTGCTGGCCATGTTCAATTGAGCCGCCTTACGCCGATGCCGCTCTCACGCCGACATTTCCTCACCCGCTCGGCCGCAGGGGCCGCGGCGGCAGGCCTCGCCACCACGCCCGCGCTGCGGGCGGCCCCGGCGGGCGCCGCCAAGCCCCTGCGCCTGCATGCCGGCCACCAGCACGACCATTCGGAGCCGACGTTGCAGGCCCTGGCGGCGTTTGGCGTCAGGCACATTTGCAGCGGCCATCTTTCCCGCGAGGTCGAAAAGGACTGGACGGTCGACGCGCTCACGCGGCTGCGGAAACACGTGGAGTCGTTCGGGATCACGCTCGACGCCGTGCCGCTGCCGCTGCCCTCCAGCAACATCACGCGCGCCGAAATGCCCGAAATCCTGCTGGCCAAGGATCCGCAGCGCGACCGCGCCATCGAGGACATCCGCACGATGATCCGGAATGCCGGCAAAGCGGGCATCCCGATGTTGAAATACAACCTCACCTTCATCGGGGTCGTGAGCACCGAGCCGGTCCCGAGCCGGGGCGGCGCGATGTCGCGGGCCTTTGACTTCGCCGCGGCGAAGGACCCCGGCCCCTATGCCGAGGCGGGGTGGATCACGGAGGAAGTCTACTGGGACCGGATCGCCTATTTCCTGAAGCGCGTGGTGCCGGTCGCGGAGGAGGCCAGGGTGAAGATCGCCTGCCATCCGCAGGATCCGGCGATGCCGCCGGGCAAGGGCTGGCGGGGGGTGGAAACCGTGCTCGGCTCACCCGCGGGCCTGCGGAAATTCGTGGGTCTTTCCGAGAGCCCCTATCACGGGCTGAACTTTTGCCAGGGGACCGTGAGCGAGATGCTCGAGAAGCCCGGCGAGCAAATCTATGATGTGATCCGCGAGTTCGCGGGACGCGGAAAGATCTTCAACGTGCATTTCCGGAACATCCGCGGCGGCTTCCTGAAATTCCACGAGACGTTCCCCGACGATGGCGACGTGGACATGCCGCGCGCCCTGCGCGCCTACCGCGACGCCGGCTACGCCGGCATGATCATGCCTGATCATGTGCCGACGATCGCCGGCGACCCGACGCGGCAGAAGGCGTTCGCGTTCTGCTTCGGCTACATCCAGGCGCTCCTCCAGCAGCTGCGCGCCGAGGCCTGAGCGGGCTGGCGGGCGCGCGGGACTGTCCGACCGGCCTGCGTTTGTTCGTCCGTCCGATGTGTGCGGGGATGCGCGCCTCGCTGTCTTTCCTTGTCCCAATACCCATCATGAAACTCATCCGTAACGTCACCGCGGCCGTCGCCGCGTTTGTCTTCGCCGCCGCCGCGGCCTTCGCGGCCGATTCCGTCGCCGGCACCTGGAAGTGGACCCAGCAGGGTCGCCAGGGCGGCCAAGCCACCGAACGCTCGGTCGTCCTCAAGGTCGAGGGCGGCAAGGTCACGGGCACCCTCAAGGGCTTCCAGATGGGCGACAACCAGATTCCCGACGCGCCGGTCACCAACGCCTCGTTCAAGGACGGCGTGGTGAGCTTCTCGGTCGAGCGCGAGTTCAACGGCAACAAGTTCGTCACAAAATATTCGGGCAAGCTCGAGGGCGACAAAATCACCGGCAGTGCCGAGTCGCCGGGCCGCGACGGCAACGTGATGAAGCGCGACTGGGTCGCTACCCGCGCGAAGTAACCCTCGGCGCCGGCGCCGGCCATCCGCAAATCCCGCCCTGCCTGGGGCGGGATTTTTTTGCGCCCCGGTGCGGCGGCCCGACTGTCTGGCACCGCGGGCCGTTGTCCGGGCGACGGCGAATCCGTGTCGTTTTTCCCGTGAGACGGCGCTTGCCTGCGGTCGCGGGCGCGGGCCGAATCCCCGACCCCGTTTTGCCCAGCCATGTCCGACTCGCCCACCCGTCCCATGCCCGCCGCGCGCCGCCTGCGCTGCGCGATCGTGGGGCTGGGCTCGCGGCACCGCCTCTACCACGAGGCCATTGAGACCGTGCATGCGCGCGAAGCCGAGCTCGTGGCGCTGTGCGACAACAACCCCGGCCGGATCGCGCTCGCGCAGGAGGCGTCGCGCCGCCGGGGCGCGCCGCCCCCGCCCGGCTACGCTGCGGCGGATTTCGACCGCCTGATCGCCGAGCGCCGGCCCGACATCGTGATCGTCACGACGCCCGACGCCACGCACCACGACTACGTGGTGCGCGCGATGGAGGCCGGGTGCGACGTGATCACGGAAAAGCCGATGACGACGGACGCGGAGAAGTGCCGCCGCATCCTGGAGGCGCGCCGGCGCACCGGCCGCCGTTGCCGCGTGACGTTCAACTACCGCTATTCCCCGCCGCGCTCGCAGGTGAAGGACCTGCTCATGGGCGGCGCGATTGGCGACGTGCTTTCGGTCGACTTCCACTGGCTGCTCAACACCCACCACGGCGCCGACTACTTCCGCCGCTGGCACGCCGAGAAGAAAAACTCCGGCGGCCTTTTCGTGCACAAGGCCACGCACCACTTTGACCTCGTGAACTGGTGGCTGGGCGCCTCGCCCGTGTCCGTGGTCGCGACCGGCAAGCGCGAGTTCTACACGCCGGCGACCGCGCGCCGCCTCGGCCTGGCGGGCCCGCACGAGCGCTGCCACACCTGCCCCGAGAAGAGCCGGTGCGCTTTCCGCCTCGATTTGGCCGCGAACGCGGAGCTGCGCGCGCTCTACCTCGACGCCGAGGGGCACGACGGCTACTGGCGCGACCGCTGCGTCTTCCGCCCCGAGATCGACATCGAGGACACGCTCAACGCGCTCGTGACCTACGACACCGGCGCGACGCTCAGCTACTCGCTCAACACCTTCAACGCGTGGGAAGGCTACACCGTTGCCTTCAACGGCACGCGCGGCCGCCTGGAGCACAGCATGGTGGAGACCGTCTACGCCGACGGCGCCGAAATCGCCCCGGCGGCGGGCGGGCAACCCGAGGTGCGCATCCGCGTGATCCCGCTGCGCGGCGCGGGCCAGGAGATTGCCCCGTGGAGCGCCGCGGGCCTGCACGGCGGCGGCGACCGGCTCATGCTGGAGGATATTTTTTCCACGTCGCCCACGCCCGACAAATACCTGCGCGCCGCCGACGAGCGCGCCGGCGCCTGCTCCATCCTGGTGGGCATCGCCGCGAACCGCAGCCTTGAGACCGGCGGGCGCGTGGCGATTGCCGACCTCATCGGGCCGCTGCCCGCGCCCGATCACGCCCCCATGCCCACGCGCCGCGATCGGCTGCCGATGCCCGCCGGGGCGGCGGGGTGATTTCAGGGAACGCCCGGCGGCGCCACGCGTCCTTTCCCCTGCACGCCATGCCATCGCCCCTCCGCCTCGCCGCCGCCCTGATTCTCGCCTGCCTGCTGTCAGTCGCGGCCCGCGCCGCCGATCCAGGCGGCATCTGGTCGTGGGAACAGACGGTGGCGGGCAAGACCCGTGAGTCGAAGCTCACGCTCATCCTCAAGGGGAAGCGCGTCGTCGGGAGCCTGACCTCGCCCGGCTTGCGCGGCGAAATCACCGTCGCCGAGGTGCTCGACGGTTTGTTTGACGGCGACGTCGTTGAATTCCGGATTGAGCGCGATCTCAACGGGCAGAAACTGGTCTCGCGGTTTCGCGGCAAGGTCATCGGCAACATGATCAGCGGCACGATGGAGGTGCCGGGCAGCTTCGGCGTCACCCTCACGCGCGACTGGAATGCCCGGCGCGTGATGTAGCGGTGCGCCTGCCGGCGCGCGGCGCCGCTATTTCAACAGCGCGGCGAGGGGCGCCTTGATGGCGTCCGCCCAGACCTCGTAGCCGAGCTCCCCGGGGTGCAGCAGGTCGGGCATGAAGTCCCTCGGCAGCGTGCCGTCGGCCATCAGGAAGCGCGGGCCGATGTCGAGGTAGCGCACGTTTTTCCGGTCATCGAGCTTCGCGATGGCGGCGTTGATCTGCGCGATTTGCAGGCGCTGCGGGTGGTCCGCCTTCTCGCCGCGGGGAAAAATCGCGAGCAGGAGGATCTTCGCGTGCGGCAGCGCGGCGCGGAGCTTCTTCACGATGGCGGTCACGCCCTCGGCCACCTCGGCGGGGGTGTTGCGCGCCGTCTTCCTGTCGTTCTCCAGGCCCGTGTTGTTGGTGCCGATCATGAGGACGACGGCCTTGGGCGAGATGCCCTCGAGCTCGCCGTTTTCGAGCCGCCACAGGACGTGCTGCGTGCGGTCGCCGCTGATGCCAAAGTTGGCCGCCTTGAGCGGGGCGAAGTTCGCGTCCCAGATTTTCCTCCCTCCTGACTTCTTGTCGTCGCGCCGCCAGAAATCCGTGATCGAGTCGCCGAGGAACAGGACGTCGATGTCGCCACGCTTCGCGATGGCGACGAACTCCTCGTGGCGCTTCATCCAGGCCGCGTCGCGCGGCACGGGGGTCGTGGCGGATTCGGCGCGCGCCAGGGCCGGGGCGACCAGCGCCGTCGCCGTGAGGAGGAGCAGGCGAAGCGCGCGCGGATTCATGGATGCGACGGGGAAGTCTGCCTAGAAGTTGAACTGATCGATGTTACCCTTGTTGAACGCGAAGGGTTTTCCAAGGAGGATATTGTCGCCCGCGATGGCGAAGGTGCCGAGCGACCCGGCCTTGAACGACTTCGCGCCGGGCTTGAGTTCGCCCTTCGCGAGCGCGACGCCGGCCTGGATGGTGAGGTAGCCGAGGTCGCCGGTGTTCCAGAGGATCACGGTGTCGGTGACGCCTTCGTGGACATAGCGCTTGTTCTCGTTGGGCAGGCCGAGGCCGATGACCTTCACCGCGCCGGTCTTGCCCGCCTGCTTCACGGCCTCGGCGGCGCCGGGCACGCCGGGCGAGCAGATGGCCATGATGAGCTTCAGGTTCGGATTGGCGCTCATGAGGGCGGTGGCCTCGGACTGGGCCTTGTCCTTGAGGTCGTCGCAGGGGCGCACGGCCACGAGCTTCATCTTCGGATATTTTTCCTTCAGCCGCGCCTCGATGTGCTTCTGCCACTCGCGCTGGTTGGCGGCCGTGAGCGACGCGGTGATCATGGCAAACTCGCCCTCGCCCTTGAGGAGACGCGCGGCGTCGTCCATCAGCGCCTGGCCGATGCCCTCGGGCGTGGCTTGGTTGACGAAGAACGACCGCGCGTCGGGCATCGCGTCGGCGTCGTAGGTCACGACCTTGATGCCGGCCTTCTGGGCCTTGCGCAGCGCCGTGGAGATGCCCTCGCGGTTCTCGGCCGCGACCGCGATCACGTCGACGCCGAGGGTGATCCAGTTCTCGACGATTTCGTTCTGCTTGGCGGCGTTCGAGTCGGTCGGGCCGTCGAAGAGCAGCTCGACGCCGAGCTCCTTGGCGGCCTTCTCGGCGCCGGCCTTGCAGGAGATGAAGTAGGCGTTGCCCTTCGACTTCGGGAGGAAGGCGACGACGAGCTTGGACGACGCCGCGGCGGCGACGGCACCGCTGGCGAGCGTGAGCGCCAGCGCGGCGGCGAGGAAGGGACGAAGCAGGGATTTCATGAGGTGGGAAGGGGCTTGGGGCCTGGGGCGTGGCGCACGCGCCACTGCGACCACAGTCTTGGCAAAACGCCCGCCGTCAACGCGAGCAGCAAGAGCGCGCCCGTGAGCACGCCGGACATTTCCTCGGCGGCATTCATCCGCATCACGACGGGCAGCGAGGCGAGGCCGCTCTTGAGCACCGCGATCGCGGCGACGCCCAGGAGCGTGCCGGGCACGCTGCCGCGGCCGCCAAAGATGCTCGTGCCGCCCAGCACGACGGCGGTGATGGCAAAGAGCTCATAGCCGGTGCCGGCATCGGCCTTGGCCTGGCCGAGCCGCGCCGTGTAGATGATCGCGGCGAGCGCGGCGATGAGGCCGGCGAGGACATAGGCGAGGGCGATGCGCCGGCCGACCGGCAGGCCGGCGTAGCGCGCGCCCTCGGGTGAAAAGCCGATGGCGCGGAATGAACGGCCAAACGTCATCCGATGCACCAGCACCCAAACGCCCAGCGCGACGGCGAAGAACAGCCACGCCTGCGCCGGCAGCCCGAGCCACCGCTCCTGCCCGAGAAAGAGGAAGCCCTCGAGGAAATCCGTGTAGGTCACCGCCCCGCGCGTGATCGCCTCGGCGAGCCCGCGGAAAAGCGAGTAGGTGCCGAGCGTCACGATGAGCGGCGGCAGGCGCAGCGCGGTGATGAGCGCGGCGTTGAGCGCCCCGCCGAGCGCGCCGCAGCTGAGCGCGAGTCCCGCCGCGACCGGAATCGGCAGCCCGCCGTCGTGCCAGAATTTTCCGAACAGGATCGCGCAGAGGCCGAGCAGGGAGCCGACCGAGAGATCGATGCCCGCGGTGAGGATGACGGGGGTAAGCGCCAGCGCGAGCAGGCCGATTTCGCACGAGTGCCGGAGGATGTCGAACTGCCGGTCGAGCGTGCCGAAGCCCACGGTCACGCCGCGGCGATTCACCGTCGTGCCCGCGAAATAGAAGAACAGCCACTCCGCGATGAGCACATAGAGCAGCAGCATCTCGTGGCTGAGCAGGATTGCCTTCCAACGGCGGGGAGCGGCGTGGCCGGTCGCGCTCATGCCTGCCTCCTTTGGCGCAGCCCGTCCGCCACCACCGCCAGCAGGATGATCGCGCCTTGGATCGCCTTTTCCCAGTAGGCCTCGATGTGCAGGTGCGTCAGCGCGGGCGCCACGCACGCCAGCAGCAGCAGCCCGGCAAACGCGCCCCAGAGGTTCCCGCGCCCGCCCGAGATCGCGACGCCGCCCACGACCACCGCCGCGATCACTTTCAGCTCCAGGCCCATGCCGGACAGCGGCTGCACCTGCGGCGACTGCACGATGTTCATCATCGCGGCGAGGCCGGTGAGCGCGCCCATGAAGACAAACACGCCAAACGTCACGAGCTGCGGCCGGATGCCCGCGAGGCGCGCGGCCTCCGCGTCGGTGCCGACGGCGTAGATGAAACGGCCCGCCGCGACGAAACGCAGCGCGAGGCCGAGCGCCACGAGCAGCGCCAGCGCGCACCCCACGAGCAGCCACTGCCCGGTCGCCTGCGGCAGGCCGAACCACTGCACCGCGTCGGGCAGGTTCACAAACTCGCCCTGCCGCACGAGGTTCAGCCCCTGCCGCAGCGCGACCATCGTCGCGAGCGTGACCACGATCGACGGCAGCCGCAGGCCGGCAACGAGCACGCCGTTCAGCGCGCCGAGCAACGCCCCGAGCGCCACCGCCACGGGCAGCACGAGCAGCAGCGGCCAGCCGCGGGCCGCGAGCAGCCCCGCGCACACGCTCACCACCGAAAACACCGAGCCCACCGAGATGTCGATCTGCCGGCAGATGATCACGAGCGCCATGCCGCAGGCGACGACGAGCGTCGGCGCCTCGCGCGTCGCGAGCGAGAGCAGCGGCTGCGGCTGGAAGAACGCCGGCGCCAGCAGCGCCATCGCGATCAACACGACGCCCAGCGCGCCCACGACCGACAGCTCGCGGAAATAGCGGCTCATGCGGCGCCCTTTTCCGTCGTGCCCAGCGCCGCCGCCATGACGGCGTGCGCATCCGCCCCGCCGGGGAGCATCGCTTGCAACGTGCCTCCGCGCATCACGCCGATGCGATCGCTCATGCCGATGACCTCGGGAAGATCGCTGGAGATCAGCAGCACGGCGAGGCCTTCCCGGGCGAGACGGCGCACGATCCTGTGGATCTCGCTCTTGGCGCCGACGTCGACGCCCTGCGTCGGCTCGTCGAGGATGAGCACCCGGGGCTTGGTCGCGAGCCAGCGGGCGAGGGAGACCTTCTGCTGGTTGCCGCCGGAAAGGCTGCCGCCCGGCGCGAAGGGCCCGCTGCACTTCACCGCGAGCTCGCGGATGTAGCCCAGCGCGAGCGAGCGCTCCGCGCCGAAGCGCAGCCAGCCGCCGGCAAACAGCCGCCGGTGCACCGCCATCGTCATGTTGTGCGCGATGGGCATCTCGAGCACGACGCCGTGGCGGCGTCGATCCTCGGGCACGTAGGCGAACCCGTGCGCGACGGCTTCCTGCGGCGAGCGCAGCGCCACGCGCCGGCCGTCGAGCAGGATCTCGCCCGAGTCCGCGGGCGTGAGGCCGAAGAGCACGCGGGCCAGCTCCGTGCGGCCGGCGCCGACGAGGCCGGCCAGCCCGACGACCTCGCCCGCCCGCACGTCGAGCGTCACGTCGCGCACGCGCGAGGCGGCGCATCCGACCTGCCGCAGCGCCAGCACGACGTCGCCGGGCGCCGATTCGCTCGGCGGATAAATCTGCGCGACCTCGCGCCCGACCATCATGCGGATCAGGCCGGCCTCGTTCATCGCCGCGACCGGATGGGTGCCGACGCTCTCGCCGTCGCGCAGCACGGTCACGCGGTCGGCGAGCGCGAAGATCTCCTCCAGGCGGTGCGAGATGTAGATGACGCCCACGCCGCCTTTTCGCAGCTCACGCACGACGGCGAAGAGCAGGTGCTGCTCCTTCTGCGTGAGCGAGGCGGTCGGCTCGTCCATGATCACGATGCGGGCGCCGGACCCGAGGGCGCACGCGATTTCCACGAGCTGCTGCTCGGGCATCGACAGCGAGCGCACCTCGGCGCCCGGGTCGATCGCGGCGCCGATGCGGCGCAGGAGATCGCGCGCGCAGTCGTGGCGCGCGCGCCAGCCCACGGTGCGCAGCGCGCCGCCGCGCTCGAGGCGCAGGGCGATGTTCTCCGCCACCGAAAGATCGGGAAACAGCGCCGGCTGCTGGTAGACGCACGCGATGCCGAGCGCCGCCGCCGCCGCCGGCGTAAGATCGGACACCTCCTGGCCGCCGACCTGGATCACGCCGCGGTCCGGCCGGTGCGCGCCGGTGACAATCTTGATGAGCGTGCTCTTGCCCGCGCCGTTTTCGCCGAGGAGCGCGTGCACCTCGCCGGCGTGCAGATCGAAGTCCACCCCGCGCAGCGCCCGCGCCCCGCCAAACGACTTGGCGAGCTGGCGCAGGGCAAGGACCGGTGGCGTCATCGGGCGGGGATTTGCTAGATGCCGCCCCGGCGCGGAGCGCGCCAGCGGAAAAATCCCGGCCTAGACTGTCAGGCAATCGAGCCGGCCCGGACGCCGCGCCGGGCGGCTCGCGCGCCACTTCAAAACCGCCAGCCGAGGCCGACCGAGAACAGCCACGGATCGAGCTTGGCGGTGGTGAGGCGCGGCCCGCCCTTGACCGAGACATCCGAGCGCAGGACCGCCCGCTTGGCGTCGAGGTTGAGCGCCATTCCGTTGCCGAGGTCGATGTCGCAGCCGGCCTGGAAGGCCGCGCCGAGGCTGTGATTCTCCAGCGCGAGGGGCACGGCGGCGACCTTGAGGTCGGTGTCGTAGATCAGGGTGAAGTTCAGCCCGGCGCCGACGTAGGGGCGGCAGCCGGAGACCGGCGCGAACGCATACTGCGCCAGCAGCGTCGGCGGGAGATGCTTGAACTTCCCCAGCCGGCCGACGCCCGCGAGCGTGACCTCCTGCGACTGTGGCACCGTGAGCACGAGCTCGGTGGAGAAATTCTCCGTGAAGCGATAGCTGAAATCGAACTCGGGAATCCACTTGCTGTTAATCGCCACCGCATCGGGCGCGAAGTTGATGCCGAGCGCGCTGAACGCGTCGGATTTGTCCGCCATCTGCAGGTAGGTGGCGCGCACCCGGGCGGTCCAAGGCCCGGCGGCCGCGGCGGGCCGGGCAAATTCAGACAGAAGGGCGGCGGCGACGAGCGCGCACGCGAGGGAGGCTTTGTTCATGGCGTGGATGTTTTTTTTTGCCCCGCAGCCTGGGCCGCGGGTGCAGGCGCAGTGTAGCCGCGCGTCGCCGGCGCGGCTGCGCAGCCGTTGAACAAAACGGCGCATCCCTTGCCGGCCTTCAGCGGGCCGCGTCGCGCAGCGGCGCGAGATCGGGATCGGTGCCCGCGAGGGCGCGAAAGCTCTGGTCCAGCGCGATGGCGCGATCGACGCGGCGGCGGGCCTCGGCCAGGTCGCCGCGTTGGCACGCGTAGCAGCCGAGGTTGAACTGAATCGTCGGCTCGGCGGCGTGGTGGGCCTCGGCCTCGAGCAGGATGCGCTCCGCGTCGGCGAGGGAGCGGGCGCGGCGCGTGGCGTAGGCCCACGTGACCCACGCGGCGGCCTCCGCCGGCGCGCGGCGCGCAAACTCCGCGGCGGCTTCCGCCAGCCGCGGCCAGTCGGCCTGCTCCTGCAGGATGGCCACGCGCAGCGCGATCACCTCGACCGAGTCCCGCTCGGGCGCCGGCACGCGCTCCAGCTCCGCGGCCGCCTCGGCCACCATGCCCAGGCCGAGGTAGCCTTGGGCGTGCGCGATGTGGCGGCGGGGCAGCATGGCGGGAAGGCGGGGGCCGGCGCCGGCGCGCGCTCAGTAGCCCTTTTCCTTGTCCACGGTATGGCGCAGCGGCTCGCCGCGCGCGAAGCGGATGAGGTTGTCCTTGTAGATTTCGAAGTAGCGCGGCCCCTCGCCGTCCGAGCGGCCGGCGATGTGCGGCGTGATGATCACGCGGCCGGTTTTCCAGAGCGCGTGGCCCTTGGGGAGCGGCTCCGTCGCCGTCACGTCGAGGCCGGCGGCGGAGACGCGTCCGCTTTGCAGCGCGGCGACAAGCGCGTCGTTGTCGTAGATTTTTCCGCGCGACACGCAGATGAAGATCGCGCCCTTCTTCATCTGCGCGAACTGCGCGGCGCCGATCATGTTTTCCGTCTGCGGCGTGTGCGGCGCGGAGATGAAGACCACGTCGGCCTCGGGCAGCACGGAGTCGAGCCGGTCGGGCCACACCGCGCGGTCGAGGTAGGGCGAGTAGGGAATGTCCTTCGGATCGACGCCGATGACGGTCAGGCCAAACGCCTTGGCGCGCACGGCGATTTGCGTGCCGATGCCGCCGACGCCCACGATGACGGCGGTCTTGCCCTGCAGCTCGAGCGGCGGACCGTAGTCGGCGAGCGTGCGCCAGGTCTCGGACTCGCGGTCCTTCATCGCGACGTCGAGCCGGCGGGTGAGCGCGAGCAGGAGCGCGAGCGCGTGGTCGGCGATCTCCACGCCCTGGACGATCTTCATGTTGGTCATCGTGACCGCGCTGTTTTTGATTTCGGGAATCGCGAGGTATTGCTCCACGCCGGCCGAGGTGACTTGCATCCACTTCAGCTTTTTCGCGGCGAGGAACTGCTCGCGCGTGAGGCCGCCGATCACCGCCTCGGCGTCGGCGAGCTCCCTCATGAGGTTGTCGCGCGGCGGAAAAACCAGCGTGAGCGCCGGCGCCGCGGCGCGCAGCTCGCGGATCTCGCCCTCGCTGAGGCGCTGGTGGGAGGTGAACACGACCTTGCGGGCGGGCAGGGCGGACTGGGCGCACGCGAGCGCGGGGAGCAGCAGCGCGGCGAGGGCGAGGCGGAGGGGGCGGGGTGTTTTCATGGGGAGGCGGGGATCGCTAGAGCTGCTCGCCGATGCGGCGCAGCAGTTCGTCGTAGGTCTTGAGCGCGGGGAACTGGGGGAACTGCTGCACGATGTTGTCGGGCGCGTGGAAAAGGAAGCCGTGGTCCGCCTGGCCGAGCATCGAGGTGTCGTTAAACGAGTCGCCGGCGGCGATGACCTTGTAGTTGAGCGACTGGAGCGCGGCGACGGCGTGGCGCTTCTGGTCCGCCATCCGCAGCGTGTAGCCGGTGATGCGGTCCTTTTCCACGACGAGCCGGTGGCAGAACAGCGTGGGCCAGCCCATCTGGCGGACGAGCGGCTGCGCGAACTGCTCAAACGTGTCGGAGAGGATGATGACCTGCGTGCGCTGGCGCAGCGCGGTGATGAACTCGAGCGCGCCGGGCAGCAACGGCAGCGACGCGATGACCTCCTGGATTTTCGACAGCGTGACGCCGTGCCGGTCCATGATGCCGATGCGGTAGCGCATGAGCTGGTCATAGTCGGGCTCGTCGCGCGTGGTGCGGCGGAGCTCGGCGATCCCCGTGCGCTCGGCGACGGCGATCCAGATCTCGGGCGTGAGGACGCCCTCCATGTCGAGGGTGACGATGCTTTGCTTCACAAGTGCGCGGAGTGAATCAGGCGCATTTGGGCGGAGGCAAGCATGCGGGCATCCCACGATGGAAACGCGCGGCGCAACGACCGGGGCGCGCGCGGCGCCCTCGCACCGGAAGGGCCGCGCGGCTTGGTTTCCCACGGGCGCTCCCCGGTGGCCGCGCTGCGGCCATTCCACCGTCGGGGATGAGGCAAGGCACCGGGCGTCGTGGGCGCCTTGTTGCGGTTGCCCTGATTTGACGGATGGGACGATGCGCCGCGACCGGTGACAGACACCGTCGCCGCCGCAGGAAACAGGACGACCTCCTGGGCGAGACGCGTCGGCCCGGCGTCAGGGGTGAGCCACGCGCGGTGGGGCGCCAGGGGCCGCCGATCTTCCGGGGCCCAGGCGGCGGAGTGGCCCCGGCCCCGGCATCGCGTCAGGTATTCCTAGGGCTGGCGGCTGCCTTGGGCGGCGCCGGGTCCGAAGGCGTCGCGGCGCGCGACAAATCATTCCGGCTATCCTCGTGAACCCGCGCGAGTCCTCGGCAGACCAAAAAACCGAGAACGGACAGGACGCCGACGGTGCCGCCCAGCCGAGGCCCATGCCAAAGGCTGGCCAACCAAGCGTTGAGGTCGCTGAACATGACGGAGCTCCTGCCGCCCAAGCGCTCGATCTGGCTGCGCTGGCGATTCGTGCGAATGTCGACGCCGAGGATCGCCTGCCGGTCCGCAGGCTGCGCGGTGAAATAAATCGCCGCCGCCGACCCGAGTCCCGCGATGAGGACAATCACGCCGATGATTCTGATGTGCCGTGGAGTCATGTGCCGGTGCCGAACGTCAAAGCTGGGCCACGCGCGGCGGGCGGGCGAGCCGTCTTTCTTGGCCTGACAAGGTGCAGTGGAGCGGAGGCGGCAATCCCGCCAAGGTCGCCCTCGCCGCCGTCATGCGCAAGCTCACCGTTCTCCTCAACTGCCTCCTTAGAAACCCGCGCTTTCAACTGGATTCTTGAACACCGTTGCTGGCGACTGGTTGGGCCGTTTCAATTTTCGTAGAAGTCTTTTGTGCCACGGAAGGCGCCAATCGGGATGGTCGAGCCAAAACACCTCGTAAGAAAGCGAGAGCTGAAGCTTCGCGATACGCTCCATGGTCTTCGGCGGCAGACTAAGCCAATCGAATTCTCCCGTGATACCATGCGAATGCTGAGGCGTGACGTGAAAGAGCATATCGATCCACCGATGATACTTTGCATCGAGTGACAGGAGGCGCTCCGAAAACAACTCGACCTCGTCGAGCAACGCATGGATGCGAACAATCGGCTGGTGGCTGATATCTTTCTTCGAGTCGAACGACCATGTGTAGCTCGTGTAGGCCTCCAGGGGAGCCTCACTTCTATTGCGCCGAAATCCTTTAGATTCACGGACGCACGTCGGAAGCACCCCAAGATACTGGGAAACCTCTTTGCCCCCGGGATCTTCGACGAGAATCGTCAGGGCGACGTGTGAGTAGCGGACCATTTTTTGCCCAACATTAAAGATGAGCCACGCCTACGGCCGGCGCGACTCCTGCGCAGCAGGAGGCGTGACGGCCGTGGGCGTTGGCTCTTGTAGGTTCGCCGGCCGAGGGGAGAGGCCAAAAAGCAGCACCCCTCGGCCGGTGAACGGGAGAGGCGGGCGGCCGCCCGCCTCTCCCTGCCTTGCGTCAGATCGATTGGCTCTCGGAGGTTGGACTCCGTGCGCTAGCAGGATCGGCGCGGGGCACACCGGCCACTCAACTCGAACCGTT
>JBGAGU010000001.1:0-1408117 GCA_044226505.1 Opitutaceae bacterium | reverse complement strand
AGGGCCTGTGCACGAAGAACGACCTGGTGATCGCCGGCAGCACGATCACCGGCGATTCCGTCTGCGAGGTGATGGGCTCGAAGATCGCGTCGAAGTCGACGATGAAGTTCACGGGCGACACGGCCTATCACACCGAAGCCAACGCGACCTATGCGCCGCCGCTGATGGGCATGACCGAAGGCCACACTGTGGTCGACGGCCGCTGGACCGGCCCCTGCCCGGCCGGCATGGTCCCCGGCGACATGAAGCTGCCCACCGGCAACACGATCAACCTCAAGACCATCGTCAGCGACGCGCCGTAACGCGCCGCTGCTCGCACCGGAACCCGCTTTCCACCAGGACGCCCCCATGAGCCACAACCTGTTCGACTCGCTGCAGACGTACTCGCTCGCTTCCGGCGGCACCGGCAAGTTCTATTCGCTGCCCGCGCTCGAGAAGGCCGGCGTCGGCAAGATCTCGCGGCTGCCCGTCAGCATCCGGCTGGTGCTCGAGAGCGTGCTGCGCAACTGCGACGGCAAGAAAGTCACCGAGCAGCACGTCCGCGAGCTCGCCAACTGGGCGCCCACCGGCAACCGCACCGACGAGATCCCGTTCGTCGTCGCGCGCATCGTGCTGCAGGACTTCACCGGCGTGCCGCTGCTCGTCGATCTCGCGGCGATGCGCTCCGCGGTCGCGCGCATGGGCAAGAACCCGAAGATCATCGAGCCGCTCGTGCCCGTCGATCTGGTGGTGGACCACTCGGTGCAGGTGGATTTCGCGGGCTCGGCCGACGCGCTGAAGAAAAACCTCGAGCTCGAGTTCACGCGCAACCGCGAGCGCTACGAGTTTTTGAAGTGGGGCATGCAGGCCTTTGACACGTTCAAGGTCGTGCCGCCCGGCATCGGCATCGTGCACCAGGTGAACCTCGAGTATCTCGCCAAGGGCGTGCTGCACGACAGCGCGGGCGTCTACTACCCCGACACCCTCGTGGGCACCGACTCGCACACGACGATGATCAACGGCATCGGCATCGTGGGCTGGGGCGTGGGCGGCATCGAGGCCGAGGCGGGCATGCTGGGCCAGCCGGTCTATTTCCTCACGCCCGATGTCGTGGGCGTGCATCTCACGGGCGCGCTGCGCGAGGGCGTCACCGCGACTGACCTCGCGCTCACCGTCACGCAGATGCTGCGCAAGGCGAAGGTCGTCGGAAAGTTCGTCGAGTTCTACGGCCCCGGCGCCCAGGCGCTCCCCGTCGTCGACCGCGCGACCATCGCCAACATGGCGCCGGAATACGGCGCGACGATGGGCTTCTTCCCGATCGATGCCGAGTGCTCGAACTATCTCCGCGCCACCGGCCGCGACGAGAAGCACGTCGCGCTCTACGAGGCCTACTACAAGGCCCAGGGGCTCTGGGGCATCCCGGCCCGCGGCAGCATCGATTACTCGCAGGAGCTCGAGCTCGACCTCGGCACCGTCGTGCCGAGCGTCGCCGGCCCCAAGCGCCCGCAGGATCGCATCGAGCTCTCGAAGCTGAAGCAGGAGTTCACCGCGGCCTTCGCGAAGCCGGTCACCGAAAACGGATTTGGCAAGAAGCCTGAGGAGTTCTCGACCGTGTCCGCCGAGGTCGGCGGCACGAAGCTCGGCCACGGCTCCGTGCTCATCGCCGCGATCACGAGCTGCACCAACACCTCCAACCCGAGCGTGATGCTTGCCGCCGGCCTCGTCGCCAAGAAGGCCGCTGAGCGCGGCCTCAAGGTGAACCCGCTCGTCAAGACCTCGCTCGCGCCCGGCTCGCGCGTTGTCACCGACTACCTCACGAAGACCGGCCTCCAGCCGTATCTTGATCAGCTCGGCTTCCAGACCGTCGGCTACGGCTGCACGACGTGCATCGGCAACTCCGGCCCGCTCGCCGCGCCCATCGAGGAGGCCGTCGTGAAAAACGATCTCGTCGCCGCCTCGGTGCTCTCGGGCAACCGCAACTTCGAGGCGCGCGTGCACCAGAACATCAAGGCCAACTTCCTGATGTCGCCGCCGCTCGTCGTGGCCTTCGCGCTCGCCGGCCGCGCCGACATCGATCTCTCGAAGGATGCGATCGGCACGGGGAAGGATGGAAAGGCCGTCCACCTGAAGGACATCTGGCCGACCCTGCAGGAGGTCCGCGACCAGATGCAGGCCGCGCTCAAGCCCGAGGTCTTCCGCAAGCTCTACACCGACTTCGCCGCGCAGAACCCGAAGTGGAACGAGATTCCCGCGACCACGGGCAACGTCTACAAGTTCGACGCCAAGTCCACCTACATCCAGGAGCCGCCGTTCTTCGCGAACTTCTCGATGTCGCCCGGCACCATCGCGCCGATTTCCGGCGCGCGCGCGCTCGGCATCTTCGGCGACTCCGTGACGACCGATCACATCTCGCCGGCCGGCGCGATCAAGAAGTCGTCGCCCGCGGGCCGCTACCTGATCGAGAACGGCGTGGCGTTCGAGGACTTCAACTCCTACGGCTCCCGCCGCGGCAACGACCGCGTGATGACGCGCGGCACCTTCGCCAACGTCCGCATCAAGAACCTGATGCTGGGCGGCAAGGAAGGCGGCAACACGATCTACCAGCCGACGGGCGAGGAGATGTCGATCTACGACGCCGCGGCGAAGCACATCGCCGCCAAGACGCCGCTCATCGTGCTGGCCGGTCAGGAATACGGCACGGGCTCGTCGCGCGATTGGGCCGCCAAGGGCACCAACCTCCTCGGCGTGAAGGTCGTCGTGGCGCAGAGCTTCGAGCGCATCCACCGTTCCAACCTCGTCGGCATGGGCGTGCTGCCGCTCCAGTTCAAGGAAGGCACGACGGCGCAGACCCTGAAGCTCGACGGCACGGAGACCTACGATGTCGTCGGCCTCTCGCCCGCGCTCAAGCCGCAGCAGGACCTCACGCTCAAGATCACGCGCAAGTCCGGCGCGGTCGAGAACGTCCCCGTCCGCTGCCGCATCGATACGCCCATCGAGATCGACTACTACCAGCACGGCGGTATCCTGCCCTACGTGCTGCGGCAGATCGTGGCGCGGAGCTGATTGAAGCAGGGCGGGTCGGTGACCCGCCCTGCGTCCGAATACCCAGCACGCGAAAGGGCGGGGCACAGGCCCGCCCCACTTGCCAAGGCGAGAAAATCCACGAGCCTAGCTCCCATGGCCGAGACCGCCAAGCCCACCTACCTTGTCAACGCCGACTCCGACCCCGTCATGGTGCGGATCGATGGGCGCGCGTGCTTTCAAAACAGCACCTGCCTGCGCGATTTCGTCACGACGATGTTCGCCCAGGGGAAGACGCGGTTCGTGCTCGATTTCCAGCAGTGCGCGAGCATGGACAGCACGTTCCTCGGCGTGCTCGCCGGCGCGGCGATCGAGGTGCGCAAGCAGGGCGGCGCCGGCAGCCTCGTGGCCGCGCGCGTCGGCCAGCGCAACCTCGAGCTGATGCGCAGCCTCGGGCTGCACCGCCTGCTCACGATTGATGCCGGCGAGCAGGCGGCCAGCGGCGCGTGCTGTGACACCCCGCTGGAGGCGAAGAAGTGCAGCGAGCTGGAGAGCGCGCGCCACGTGCTCGAGGCCCATGAGAATCTGGTGAGCGCGGACGAGGCGAACCGGGCGAAATTCCAGGACGTGATGACGTTTCTGCGCAATCGCGTGGAGCAGAAGTAGGCGCGGTTGCCGGCCGGCCGCCCGTTCAGCGGACGCTCTCGGTCCCGGGAAGCGGCTGGCGCCACGATTCCGGTTTGCCTCTCCGGCGCGGGCTTCGCCACTCTTGAGTCCCATGTCCGTCACCGCCGCTCCGCTTGACCGCTTTTCATTGCCCGACTCCGGCGGGCACTTTGGCCGTTACGGCGGCGTCTTCGTCCCCGAGACGCTCATGACCGCGCTGTCGGAGCTGGGCGCCGCCTACGAGGTCGCCCGCAAGGACCCGAGGTTTCAGGATGAGCTGCGCCACCACTTGAAGGAGTTCGCCGGCCGTCCGACCGAGCTCTACTTCGCCGAGCGGCTCACGCAGCACTGCGGCGGCGCGAAGATCTACCTCAAGCGCGAGGACCTGCTCCACACGGGCGCGCACAAGATCAACAACGCCCTCGGGCAGGCGCTCCTTGCGCGGCGCATGGGCAAGCAGCGCATCATTGCCGAGACCGGCGCGGGCCAGCATGGCGTCGCGACCGCGGCGGTGTGCGCGAAATTTGGGCTCGATTGCACGGTCTACATGGGCGCCGTGGACATGGAGCGGCAGGCGCTGAACGTCTTTCGCATGCGGCTCATGGGCGCCAAGGTCGTGGGCGTCGAGGCTGGCCAGAAGACCCTCAAGGAGGCGATCAACGAGGCGATGCGGGACTGGGTGACCAACGTCCGCGGCACGCACTACATCCTCGGCTCCGCGCTCGGCTCGCACCCGTATCCGATGATGGTGCGCGATTTTCACCGTGTGATCGGGCGCGAGGTGCGCGAGCAGATCATGGCGCGCGAGGGCCGGCTGCCCGACGAGATGATCGCGTGCGTGGGCGGCGGCTCCAACGCCATCGGCTTCTTCTTTGAATTCCTCGAGGAGGCCAATGTCCGCCTCATCGGCGTCGAGGCCGGCGGCCGCGGCATCCGGCGCGGCGATCACGCGGCGCGCTTCGAGGGCGGCAAGCTCGGCGTGCTCCAAGGCTGCAAGACCTACATCCTCCAGAACGACGACGGCCAGATCGAGCTGACCCATTCCGTCAGCGCCGGGCTCGACTACGCGGCGATCGGGCCGGAGCACGCGTTCTACCGCGACCGGAATCGCATCCAGTTCGCCTACGCGTGCGACGACGAGGTGATGGAGGCCTTCCAGCTCTGTTCGCGGCTCGAGGGCATCATCCCCGCCCTTGAGAGCACGCACGCGCTGGTGCACGGGCTGAAGCGGGCGAAGCAGATGCGCAAGGGCGAGGTCCTCGTGATCAACCTCTCGGGGCGCGGCGACAAGGACGTGAACCAGGTCGCGAAGATCCTCGGGGTGAAGCTATGAGGAGCATGACCGGCTACGGCCGTGCGACGGCCGCGATCGGAAACCTTTCGCTTGCGGTCGCGGTGAGCTCGGTAAACCGCAAGTCGCTCGACCTGACGGTGGGGCTGCCCGAGGAGTGGGAGAGCCTGGAGCCCGCGATCGGCGAGCGCGTGCGGCGCCATGCCGTCCGCGGGAAGGTGCACGTGAAAATCGAGGTGACGGGCGATTCGGCGGCGGCGGAGGCGACGTGGGACGAGGCGGCGGCCTGCGCGACGATCGCGCGCTTGCGGATGCTGGCCGCGCGCAACGGGGTCGAGTGGCGTCCGGGCGCCGAGCTGCTCTGGCAAGTGGCCAACGCGCAGCGGAGCGGCCGCGATTTTCCCGCGGCGGAGAGCGCGGAAACGGTGGTGCTGGCGACGCTCGACGCCGCGCTCCAAGCCTTTGCGGCGATGCGGGCGAAGGAAGGCGCGGCGTTGCTGGCTGATTTCCAGGGCCGCACCGAGACCCTGGCCCGGCACATCGACGCGGTGGCGGCGCGCGCACCCGAGGTGCCGAGGAACTACCGGGAGCTGCTGATGAAGCGCCTGCGCGAGGCGGGCCTCGAGCTCAGCCTCGATGACGAGCGGGTGCTGCGGGAGATCGCGCTGTTTGCGGATCGCTGCGATGTCAGCGAGGAGCTCACGCGCCTCCGCAGCCATCTTGGGCAGTTCGATGCGCTGCTCCGGTCCGAGGGCGAGATCGGGCGCAAGGCGGAGTTCCTGCTGCAGGAGATCGGCCGCGAGGTGAACACCATCGGCAGCAAGGCCAACGACGTGACGATCGCCCGGGCCGTGATCGAGCTGAAGAACGAGCTCGAGCGCGTGCGCGAGCAGATGGCCAACGTGGAGTGAGGCGCAACGGCGGCCGCCGTGCCCGCCCCCTACGCCAGCCGGAACAGTTTCCGCGAATTCTCGTAGAGCATCTTCCGCTCGGCCGCCTTGTTGGGCGCCCACTGGCGGATTTGCGCGAGCTGGCGGATGCCGGAGCAGACCCCGGGGACGCCGAGCTTGTCGTTGCAGTCGCTCCCGTAGAGGAGCTTGTCCTGGTGCCGCGCCAGGAACGCCTGCGCCTGCTCGGGATCGCGCTTGAAGGCGTTCTCGCCCGAGCCCGCGGAGAGATCGCCGAAGAAGTTGGGATAGTCGGCAAGGTAGCGATCGGTGAGGCCGCCGGGCGTGACCTTGCCCGTCGGGTAGAGGGCCTTGGGATTGTCGACGTTGGCCTTGTCGATGTTGGCCCAAAAGGTCTGCGCGTGCCCGATGAAATTCGTGCGGGGGTATTTCGCGAGCATCCGGTGGAAGCGGTCGTAGCCGAGGTTGTAGCTGCCGGCCTGCCAGTGCATGAGGATCGGCACGCGGTAGGCGGCGGCGAGCTCGAAGAGCCGTTGCATCTCGGGTGAGTCGCATTGCACGCCGAATTTCTGCTCGGCGATCATCACCGCGCCGAGCTTGAGGTATTTCTCGATCACGCCGGCCGCGCCCTCGGCGTCGGGCACGTCGTTGGCGGCGAACACGAATTCGCCGGGATACTGCTTGGCGATCGCGAGGCACGACTCGTTGCCGTAGCACGTCGTGTCGAGGCCGTTGGCCTGGCCGTTGAGCGTGGAGGGCGTGAACATCGTCCGGCCCGCCGGCAGGAGAATCGTGGTCGTGATGCCCATGGCGCGCTGGTGCGCGATAAGCTCGGCGTCGGAGCGCGCGGGCCCGACTTGTTTCCACTTCTGCTTCGCGTCGCGCGCGCCGCCGTAGTTGGTGTGCTGGTGGATGTCGATGATGGGCTCGGGCGCGGCGGCGGCTCGGGCGAGCGGCGTGGCGAGTGCGAGGACGGCGGTGCCGCGAAGGAAGTCGCGACGGGTGAGCGGGGAGGGGGAGTTCATGGGAAGGGAAGGGTCAGCGGCGTTGCTCCGCCTGGCGTTTGAGCAGGTCGGCGCGGGCGGCCTCGAGTTTGGCGCGCTCGCGATGGGTCAGGCTGCCGATGCCGGACTTCGCAATCTTGTCGAGGAGCGCGTCGACCTCGGCCATCGGCGAGTCGTCGGCCGCCGGGGCGGCGCTGGCGGCGCCTTTCTTGGCGGGGAGCTCGGGCAGGACGCGGAGCTTGGGCTTGCGCTTGAAGAGCGTGAGCGACGGCAGGGTGATGGCGCCCTGTTGGTGCCGGATGAAAAGATGCCCGTAGCCGCAGGTGACCCAGAGGAAGATGAGCCCGCTCCAGTCGCGTGAACTCAGGTGGATGAGGCTGAATATTCCCACGAGGATGAGCGCCGCCCATTTGGCCAGCAACGTGAAGAATACGGGTGCGCCGGGGAAGTGCGTGGCGAAGGCCACGAACAAGGCGAGCGCCCCGGGTTCACCGATCGCCGCGGTGGGCTTGAAGAGGCCGACCGCCAGGAGGACCAAGGGAGGCAGCAGGTAGATGCCGCCGTAGAGCCAGCCATAGACGCGCCGGCCAAACGTCCGCTCCAATTCCCCGCCGAACCACCACAGCATCAGCATATCGAGCGCAAACTGGATGCTGGGTGGATTGAAGAGCCCGTAGGTCGCGATGCGCCATGCCTGCCCTTTCAGCACCTCGGTGCTCGTGAAGCCCAGCCACGCAAAGATCGGGCCCGCCGCGGCGCCAAGCACCGCCACGACCACCATCAGCACGCAGTATACGACGACGATGAACTGCGACGCATAGATCGGGTGCCCTCGCCAGTAGGTGACGGGCTGGTGCTCCTCGGAATAGCCGTAGCTGCTCATGGTTCGCGTGCAAACTTGGCGGGCACGCGGAGCCTCCGCAAGCTGCCGTTGCCTTTGCCGTGGCGCTCCGTCAATCACGTCGCCCTCCTTCCCCATGATTACGCCCCTCCGATCCGTTCTCATCCTCAGTCTCGCGCTTGCGCCCGCGCTGCGCGCCGAGCTCAAGCTCCCCGCCGTCATCGGCGACCACATGGTGCTGCAGCAGAAGCTCGCCAATCCCATCTGGGGTTGGGACGCGCCGGGCACGCAGGTCACCGTCGCTTTCGCCGGCCAGTCGCACACCGCCACCGCCGGCGGCGACGGCAAGTGGCTCGTGAAGCTCGCTCCCGTTCCCGCCAACAAGACCCCGCAGACGCTCACCATCACGGCTGGCGCCACGAGGCGCGAAATCACCGACGTGCTCGTCGGCGAGGTCTGGATGTGCTCGGGCCAGTCCAACATGCAGTGGTCGCTCGGCAACACCTACACCGGCGACCTTGAGGGCGAGGGCGCGCGGCGGCCGGCGCTGCGCATCATCTCCGTGCCCAACGTGGGCACGCAGGAGCTGAAGACCGATTTCCGGGGCGCGTGGGCCGTCGCCGCGCCCGACAACGTGAAATCGTTCACCGCCGTCGGCTATCTCTACGGCCGCTATCTGCACGATATCCTCGATGTGCCGGTCGGCCTCATCAACAACGCCTGGGGCGGCTCCGCGGCCGAGGCTTGGGTGCGCCGCGAAACCATCGAGCGTGACCCGAGGTTTGCCCTGCTGATGGAGAACACCCGCCGGCAGGAGACCAATCTCACCTCCCCGAAGGGCAAGGCCGACACCGAGTCCCGCTACCAGCAGGCGGTCGAGAAAGCCAAGGGCGCGAAGACCAAGGCGCCGCCGAGCCCGTTTGGCTGGCTCACGGGGAATTCCCGGCCGGGCAACATCTTTGCCGGCGTGGTCAATCCCACGCTTGGTTACGGCATCAAGGGCGTCATCTGGTATCAGGGCGAGTCCAACGCCGGCCGCGCCTATGAATACGCCGACCTTTTCCCCTTCATGATCGAGCAGTGGCGCAAGGAGCAGGGGCAGGGCGACTTTTCGTTCTATTGGGTGCAGCTTGCCGACTTCATGGCGGAAAAGCCCGAGCCGGGCGAAAGCAGCTGGGCCGAACTGCGCGAGACGCAGACCAAGACGCTCCGCCTGCCCAACACCGGCCAGGCTGTGATCATCGACATCGGCGAAGGCCGCGACATTCATCCGCGCAACAAATATGATGTCGCCTCCCGCCTCGTGCGCTGGGCGCTCGTGAAGGACTACGGGCTGAAGTTCCCCTACCGGAGCCCCGAGTTCAAATCCGTCGCGTTCGCCGGCGACACCGCCACGGTCACGATCGACTGCTTTGGCAGCACGCTGCGCGCGTTCGACGTCACCGAGGCGCGCGGCTTCGCCGTCTGCGGCGAGGATCGCAAGTGGGTCTGGGCCACCGGAAAGATCGTCGGCAACGACAAGGTCGAGGTCAGCAGCGACAAAGTCGCCAAGCCCATCGCCGTGCGCTACGCGTGGGCCGACAATCCCGTCTGCAACCTCTACTCCGCCGACGGCCTGCCGGTGACGCCGTTCCGCTCCGACGACTTCCCGATGATCACGAAGCCGAAGCCCGCGGTCGCCGCGAAGTAGCCAGGTGCGCGCGTGGCCGCGGGCGTCCGCCGGTTCAGGATGGACGAAAACGTCGGCGGGCAGCGCCGCCCGCCGCTCCATCAGGCGAGCCACGCGCCTCTCCGAAAAAATCCCCGTTTACACCCCGTCGCGCCGCGCTTGAGTGCTCCCATGCCCGACGCCACCCCGCCCGAGTCCGACACCTTCGAGCTCACTGTCACCAGCACGGCTTTTCCGCCCAACGATCCGCGGTGGCGGCCGCAGGTGGAACACTTGCTCGCCGACTTGAAGCGCGCGGGCGGCGACTTGCGCCGCGAGGTCACGCCCGTCGCCGGCACCAAGGGCGGCCTCGAGAGCATCGTTCTCGCGCTCGGGACCTCCGGCGCGATCACCGCCGCGGTCACCGCGTTTCAGGCGTGGATTGGCCGCTCGCAGGATCGCGTCGTCACGATCACGCGCAAGGGGAAGGGCGGGAAGAAGGTCACCTACACGGTCGACGCCCGCAACGTCTCGGACGCGACCTTCCTCGAGATTTTCAAGGGCGCCAGCAAGTGAGCGCCGCGCCGCCATGCCCGTCGATCCGCGCTACAAGGCCCTGCTGATCGGCAACGGCTCCTTCGCGCAGGACCCGCACACGCTCCGCCGCCTCCACGGCCCGGCCAACGACGTGCCGCTCCTGCGCGCCGCGCTCACGCACCCGGAGGCCGGGCTGTTTGCGCCGGACAATGTCCGCACCCTGATCGACGGCACGCAGCGCCAGGTGCTCGACGCCATCGAGCAGTTCTTCCGCGAGGCCACGGGCGGCGAGCACCTGCTGCTCTACTACTCCGGCCACGGCTGCCGCTCCGAGCGCCAGCGCAACTTCTACCTCTGCACGAGCGACACGCGCAGCGATCGCCTCGGCTCGACCGCCATCTCGGACAAGACAATCAACGAGATCGCGGGCGAGTCGCTCGCGTTGAAATACATCTTCGTGCTCGATTGCTGCCACAGCGGCGGCTTCAAGGGCGGCCAGATGGGCGTCGACCTCGGCGTCGGCTCGGGCCGCTGCCTCATCACGTCGTGCACCAGCGACGATCTGAGCGCGGACGCGCCGGAGGGCTCGGGCGCGAGCGCGTTCACGCGCGTGCTCGCGGAGGCGCTGACCAGCGGCGAGGTGGACGCCGACGGCGACGGCAAGGTGCTCACGCGCGAGCTCTACAATTACGTGCAGCCGCGGGTGTATGCCGCCACCAGGCAGACCGTGCAGATCTCCGCGGATCCCTCGTTCGGCGAGGCCGCCGTCGCGTGCGCCGTGCCGCGCGCGACGGCACGCCAGCCCGCGCCGCCGCCGCCCCCTCCGCCGCCGGAACGCGAACGCCCGGTGATCGAGCTTTCCGAGAGCACGCTCGATTTCCCCGACGTGCCGCCGGGCGAGAAGCTCCGCGTCGAGCGCATCGATGTCGTCAACATCGGCGGCGGCACGCTCGACTGGTTCGTCGAGAGCGATGATCCGTGGCTCAAGGCGGAGCGGAAAGGCGACAGCCTCCTCGTCACGCTCGACACCGCGCAGCCCGGCCTGCACCGCGGCAAGCTGACCGTGCGCGATCGCAATGGCGCGACGCCGAAGACCGTCCGCGTGCTGCTGCGCGTGCTGGAGCGCAAAAGCCCGGCCCCGCCGCCCGCGCCGCCGGAGCCGCCGCCGATTGTCCCGCCGCCGAACATCGACGCGCAGTTCGTGCAGGCGCTGCAAGGCTGGTGGATGAACAACGCCGGCGCGATTCGCATCCGGCGCGAGGGCGGCGCGCTCGTGCTGCACGATTTCAACCTCGTCGGCCTCCAAGTCGGGCAGGGCGCGATCCACGTGCAGAACAACATGGCGCACGTGCAGGGCATGAACTCGATGGCCGGCCCCTACAGCGGCCAGCTCGCGATTCAGGGCAACATGCTCAGCGCGTCGCTGATGGTCGGCGGGCAGATGACCACGGTGATGTTCATGCGGCAGCAGCCGTGGTTCGCGGGGTTTGCCGGGTAGGGTGGCTGAGGCGTCTCGCCTCAGTGCCTTGGGCGCGGCCACGAGGTGCGCGCTTTGCCGCCCGAGCCACGAGGCGGGACGCCTCGTCCACGTTGGTCCCGAGTTTCCGTTTGCCCCGCGCCACGTCGCGCGCCATGGTGGCCGGTCCGTCCATGAGCGACCTTCACTCCGACATCTCCCACGATCAACATGCGGTCCGGCGCCAGAAGCTCGCCGAGATGCGCGCCGCGGGCTTCGATCCGTTCCGCGCCAACGTCGCGACCACGCACTTCTCGGCCGATGCCAAGGCGCTCTACGTCGACGGGCAGGACTACGCCCAGGTGGTGACGGTCGCCGGCCGGCTGGTGACCTTCCGCGTGCAGGGCGGCAGCTCGTTCGTGAAGATTCAGGATCAGCAGGGCCCGCTCCAGCTTTACTTCCGCAAGGACGTGCTCGGCGAGGAGCGCTACGGCGCCTTCAAGAAGTCGCTCGACCTCGGCGACATCATCGGCGTCACCGGCGCGCTCTTCAAGACGAAGACCGGCGAGATCACCGTGCGCGTGGATGCGTTCACGCTGGTCAGCAAGGCGCTGCGCCCGCTGCCGGAAAAATTCCACGGCCTCCACGACCCCGAAATCATCTACCGGCAGCGCTACCTCGACACGATCATGAACGCGGAGTCGCGCGCGCGGCTGATGACGCGCTCGCGCATCGTCTCGCATATCCGCCGGTTCCTCGAGGCGCAGAGCTTCATCGAGGTGGAGACGCCGGTGCTGGAGAACACCGCGGGCGGCGCGGCGGCGCGGCCGTTCAAGACCCACCACAACGCGCTCAACTCCGACTTCTACCTCCGCATCGCCACGGAGCTGCGCCTGAAGCGCATGCTCGTGGGCGGCTTCGACCGCGTCTTCGAGATTGGCCGCATCTTCCGCAACGAGGGCGTCTCGCGCCGGCACAACCCCGAGTTCACCATGCTCGAGGTCTACCAAGCCTACAGCGACTACCGCGGCATGATGACCCTCGTGAAGGACCTGCTGACCTCGCTCGTGCGCGACGTGATCCAGCCCGCCGACGGCTCGCTGAAGATCAAGCACGCCGCGAGCGGGCAGGAGATCGACTTCGGCGGCGCGTGGCGCGAGGTGAAATACAAGGACCTCATCCGCGAGGCCACCGGCGATGCCGACTGGTTCGCGCGCAGCAAGGCGGACAAGATCGCCAAGGCCGAGGCGATGGGCCTCGGCATCAACCCCGCGTGGGAGGAGTTCGAGATCACCAACGAGATTTTCTCCAAGAAGATCGAGCCCACGCTCATCCAGCCGACCTTCGTCACGCACCTGCCGAAGGAGCTGTGCCCGCTCGCGAAGATCACCGCCGATGATCCGACGACCATCGACGTCTTTGAGCTGACCATCGGCGGCATGGAGGTGGCGCCCGCCTACTCGGAGCAGAACGACCCCGACGTGCAGCGCCAGATGTTCGAGGCGCAGGCCGGCGAGGAGAAGCAGAACATCGACCACGACTTCCTGCTCGCGCTTGAGCACGGCATGCCCCCCGCCGGCGGCATGGGCGTGGGCATCGACCGCCTCTGCATCTTGCTCACCGGCGCCGAGAGCATCCGCGACGTGATCCTGTTCCCGCAACTGCGGCCGGGCGGCGGAGAAAAAGCGGAAAAGTGAGAAATCGGGAAAGCCGGGAACGCCGGGCTTTTCGTTTGGTTGCGTGTCCTGGCGTTTTCCGCTTTCCCACTTTCATCCCTCCCGCTTTTCACCCGTGCCTTGGTATCTTTACCTCGCCCTGAAGCAGCTTTTCCCGACTGGGCGGCGGTTTCCTTTCTTCACGCTGATTTCGATGCTCGGGGTCACGCTGGGCGTGGCGGTGCTCGTGATCGTGACGAGCGTGATGGGCGGGTTCGGCCACGAGCTGCGGAAGATGATCGTGCAGACGGAGGGCGAAGTGCAGGTCAAGGCCCGCGCGCCCATCGCCAACGTCGCCGACGTGTTGGCGAAGGTGCGGGCGGTGCCAGGCGTCGCCGCGGCCACGCCCTACGTGGCCGGCCCGGTGATGGTGCTGGCGGAGGGTCACCCGGCGTTTCCGATTTTCCGCGGCATCGAGCTGGAGTCGGTCGAGCAGGTCGCGAACCTGCAGCGCTTCGTGCGCATGGGCCTTTTGGGTGAGCTGGACGATGACTCGGTGATCTTGAGCGTCGAGGTGGCCCAGCAGCTCGGCGTGCGGATCGGCGGCACAATAGAGATCTATTCACCCCTGCTGATCGAGAAGCTCAAGGCCGACGAGGTGTTCCTGCCCCGTCGCTTCCGCGTCGTGGGCCTCTTCGAGATCGGCCACCAGCATCTCGACAGCTCCACGATCTACGGCACCTTGCGGGCCGCGCAGGAACTCTACGGGCTTGGGCGAGAGGTGCACGGCATCAATGTCCGCCTGCGGCCCGGGACGGAGGAACAGGAGGCCGTCGCGCGCATCAACCTCGTGCTGCCGCGGGAGACGCAGGCGTTTTCCTGGCAGCAGAGCTGGGAGAGTTTCCTGTGGGTGCTACAACTCGAGAAGACGATCAATTTTTTCCTCCTGCTGTTCATCGTCATCATCGCGGCGTTTTCGGTGATGAGCTCGCTGCTCATCTCCGTGGTGCGCAAGACGCGTGAGATTGGCCTGCTCGGGGCGCTCGGAGGCCAGCCGCGGCAGGTCGCCTTGTGCTTTTGCGCGCAGGCCTTCGTGATCGGCGCGGCGGGCACGGCCGTTGGCGTCGCGCTGGGCTTCGGCATCCTCGCCATCCGCAACGACCTCGTGCTGGGGCTGGCGCGTCTGCTGGGCCGGCAGGAAACGCTGCGGCAGTTTTATCAGTTTGCGGAACTCCCGGCGCACACCGCCACGAGCGACCTGGTGATGACGGTCGTGATGGCCATCGTGATTTCCACCCTCGCGGGCCTGCTGCCGGCGTGGCGCGCGGCGCGGCTGCGGCCGGTGGAGGCGCTGCGCAGCGAGTGAGCGAGACCGCGCGCTGGCCGTGATCATCGACGCGCACGTGCACCTCTACCCGCCCGAGGTCGCGCGCGACCCGGCGGGTTGGGCGCGCGCCGCGGGCGAGCCGCACTGGGCGACGCTGTGCACGCGCGTGCGCCCCAACGGGCGGCCGGTGCAGGATTTTCCGAGCGTGGATGAACTGCTGCGCGAAATGGACGCGGCGGGCGTCGCGCGCGCGGTGCTGCTGGGCTGGTATTGGCACCAGCCCGCCACCTGTGCGGCCCAGAACCGCTTCTATGCCGCCTGCGTGCGCGCGCACCCGGATCGACTGGCGGCGTTCGCGACCGTGCAGCCCGCCGCGGGCGGCGACGCGGCGGTGGCGGAGTTGCGGCGGGCGCACGACGACGGCCTGATGGGCCTCGGCGAATTGTCGCCGCACTCGCAGGGCTATGCGATCGACGATGCGGCGTTCGGCGCGGTGCTCACGCTGGCAGCCGAGCTGAGGCTGCCGGTCAACCTGCACGTCACTGATCCGGCGAGCCGGCCTTACCCGGGGCGAGTTGAGACGCCGCTGGCGGATTTCGCGCGGCTCGCCCGCGCGTGGCCGCAGGTGAGCTTTGTGCTCGCGCACTGGGGCGGCTTGCTGCCGCTCGTCGATGCCGACGCGCGCGGGCTGGCCAATGTCTCCTACGACACCGCGGCCTCGCCGCTGCTTTACGATGCGGGCGTGTGGGGAAAGTTCTTTGCCGTCGTGCCGCGTGAGCGCGTGCTCTTCGGCTCGGATTTTCCGCTGAATCTTTTTCCAAGGCTCGACGCGCAGGCGGGGATGGCGCGATTTGTTGCCGAGGCGCGCAGCGCAAATGCCGGCGATACGACCTTCGCGGGAAATGCACGGCGGCTGCTCGGGCGGTAGGAGCCCGCTTGCGGGCGATGGGACACGGCGGCGTAAGGTGGAAAGGTGGCGAAATCGCTCGCAAGCGAGCTCCTACCCGCAGCGATCGAGCGCCCAATCCACCACCGGGCTCCGCACGTCGTTCACGATGATCTGCAAACCCGTCGTCAACCCCGAGGGCAGGGGAACGGGAATCGTCAGCACCGGCAGCCCGCCGATGCTGGCCGGGGCGGTGAGCGCGAGGATGCGCATGCGATTCTCGAGCGTGAACTCCGCCTTGGTCGGCGCCGCCGTGGGCGAGGCCGGCAGGATGAGGAAATCGAGATCGCGGAACACTCCCGCCCACAGCGCGCGAATCGCGATCGTCTCGGTCTCCGTCGCGGCGCGCTGCGCGGGCGTGACATCATGCGCGCGGTTCAGGCGCTGCCAGACCCCCTCGCTGTAGCGCGTGCGGTAGCGTTCCGCCCAGCCGCGGTGGACTTCCCAAGCCTCGACGGCGACGGTGGTGTTGTAGGTCTCCACGCTGCGCGCGAAGCCGCGGAGCAGGGTTTCACGCAGCGTCGCCTTCACCTCGGGCGCGAGGCGGGCCGCCGCCGCGCGGAAGGCGGCCGCGACGTCCGCGTCGAGGCCCGGCAGTTCGAGCCAGCCGCCCCGTGGCTCGCGCGTGCGGACGGCGGCGCCCACGAGGGCGGCGTGCGAGGCGCGCAGGTCGGAGGCGTTGGCCGTGAACCAGCCGGCGGTGTCGTAGCTTTTGGCCAGCGGAAACGCATCGCGCACCCACGGGTCGCCCGGCGTCAGGCGGAAACCGAACAGCCCGCAATACGCCGCCGGCACGCGCACCGATCCGCCGGTGTCGCTCCCGAGCGCGAGCGGCACGATGCCCGCCGCCACCGCCGCCGCCGAGCCGCTGCTGGAGCCGCCGGTCGTGCGGCCGGGAAAACGCGGATGCTCGCAGTCGCCGTAGTGGGGGTTCTCGCCGGTGATGCCGTAGGCGAACTCGTGCATGTGCGTCTTGCCCGCGAGGGTGGCACCTCGGGCCCCCAGCGCCGCGACGATTGCGCTGTCGCGCGTCGGCGTCGGCCGCAGCTCCGGGAGGAACGTCGAGCCCGCGAGCGTCGGCACGCCCGCCGCGTCGAAGAGGTCCTTGGCGAAGTATGGCACGCGCCCGAGCGGGCTCCCGGCGGGCGTCGAGGCGAGCACGCAGGCGAGTTGCTCCTCGGGTCGCAGCCAGGCCAGCACCGCGCGTTGCTGACCGGGGCGGAGCGCCGTGCGCACGCGGCGATGGATTTCCCGGGCGGCATCCGGCGGGGGGAGTTGCTGCCAGTCGCGAAACGTCATGCCGGCAGTTTCGCGGGCGCCGCAGGCGAGGCAACCCTTCGCTCAGATGACGGGCATCGCCGTTGCCTCCGGCGCCCGGGCTGCTCTGCTCGGTGTTCCTCCATCATGAATCCCGAAGCCAAACTCGCCGAACTCGGCCTCACGCTCCCCCAGCCGCCCGCCGCCGCGGGCAGCTACGTGCCCGTCGTGCGCACGGGCAACCTCCTCTTCTGCGCCGGCACGATCGCCGTCTTCAATGGCCAGCAGACGCACGTCGGCCAGGTCGGCAAGGAGCAGACCGTCGAGACCGCCAAGAAGGCCGCCGAGGTCTGCGTGCTCAACACGCTCGCCAACATCAAGGCCGCCGTCGGCTCGCTCGACCGCGTGGCGCGCATCGTGATGGTCAGCGGCTTCGTCAACGCCGTCGACGGCTTCAGCGACAGCCCCGCCGTGATCAACGGCGCGAGCGACCTGCTCGTGAAGGTCTTCGGCGAGGCCGGCAAGCACGCCCGCGCCGCCGTCGCGACCAACGGGCTCCCGCGCGGCACGACGGTCGAGGTGGTGGTCGTGGCGGAGGTGAAGTAGCGCACCCTGGAACGACGCACAACCCAGCGCTCAGAATGACAAACGAAAGGGCGCGCTCATCCGAATCGGCAGCATCCTGCACCGGGCTTGCCGAGCTCCGGCTAGCTTGGTCGCACGCCCTTCACCCCAGCCGCTTCACCAGCACCTTCGCATTCCGGCCGCTCTCGTCGTAAAGCTTCAGGCGCGCGTCGGGCAGCGCCTCCTTGGTCGTCTCCTCGAAGCCCACGACGTTCGTGAAGAAGCCGAAGCTCTGCGTCGAGAGCGCGAGCACCGTCGTCGCGCCGCGCTCCTTCGCGACCATGCACGCGTAGTCCACCATCTTCTTCCCGATGCCGCGGTTGTGGTAGAATGGCATCACGTAGAGGGAGCCCACCTCGGCCACCTGCGGCTTGTCGGGATAGAAGTAGAGCGTGACGCACGCGATGATGTTCTCGTCGATCTCGAAGACGAAGAACTGGTCGATGTTCTTCTCGATCGCCTGCTGCGTGCGGTGGATGAGCTCCTCGCGGCGCACGGCGGCGCGCGTGAGGTTGTAGATCATGCGCACGTCGCTCTTCTTTGCTTTCCGGATCTGGGCGTAGTCGTTGCCGTAGACGAGCGAGCCGACGCCCTCGTTGGAGAAGATCTCGTTGAGCAGGCCGTCGAAGATGCGGCCGTCGAGGATGTGGACGCGCGGCGTGCCGGTCTCGATCGCCTTGATGGCGTGCGCGGCTTTGCTCAGGCCGGCCTCGCCGATGCGATCAGGTTGCTCGGCGAGAATCTTGCGCAGCGCCTCCAGTGAAATCTCGCGGCGAATCTCGCCGTCGATCTCGAGGCCGGGGGCGGGCGTGAGATAGATGATCTTCGTCGCCTGCAAGGCCTCGGCCAGCTCGGCGGCGAGCAGATCGGAGTTCACCCGGAGTGACTTGCCGTCGGGGCCGAACGCCACCGGCGAGACCACGGGCACGACCTGCCGATCGATGAGCTCGGTGAGGAAATCCTTGTCGATGCGCTCGACCTTGCCGGTGAACTGCTGATCCACGCCCTTGATGATGCCGAGGGGCAGGGCGCGGACGGCGTTGGTCGTGGCGCATTTCAGCGCGTTCTGCGTGAGGCCCTCGACGAGCGCGTGCGAGACGCGCGAGGAGGCGCGGATCGCGAGGTCGAGCGTGGCGGCGTCGGTCACGCCCGTGCCGTCGGAATTGGTGATGGCGATTTTGCGCGAGACCGAGAGCTCCTTGAGCTGCTGGCTGATGCCGTGCACGAGCACGACCTTGATCGCGAGCGAGCGCAGCACCGCGAGGTCGACCAGCAGGTTGCCGAAGTTGTCGTCCGCCACGACGGCGCCATCGAGCGCGATCACGAAGATCTGCCCCTGGAAGCGCGGCACGTATTTCAGGATGCCGCGGAGATCGGTCGGCTTGATCGTGGTGGCGTTGGCGGTGGGCGAGGCCGATCCGTTGCTGGTGCTCATCGAGTGGTAACGCGCGCTGTTGTCGGGGAAGCCCCGCGGCGCGTCAATAGCCCGCGCGCGTGAAGGCGGGGCGAGCCGCCCTCGGTGAACCGCGGCTCGGCGCGGGCGCCTCGCCCTACCGCACCTCGAGCGGCCAGGTGCGCGACGCGCGTTCGCCCGCGACCGTGACCGTGTAGCGGCCGGGCTTGAGCACGCCGGCCGGCACCGTCAGCAGCGCGACGGTCTGTTGCGACCGGGATGCGAGCCCGCCGCCCACGCGCTCAAGCCTCGGCGCGATCACCAGCGTGTCGTCCCGCAGGTAGAGCTCGGCGCCCGCGATCTGCTGGTTTTCGGCGGGCAGGGCGCAGGTGAGGTGAATCGGATAGACCTCCTGCGCGCCGAGGGCGGGCGCGGCCGTCACGCTCAGGATTTCCGCGGGCAGAATCAGCGGCTCGACCAGGGTCGTGCGCAAGTCCTCCGGCAGGCCGCCGGGGCCGGCGGCGATGATGGCGCCGCCCTTGGGCCGCGCGGCGTCGGCGGGGCGCTGGGCCGGGAGGGGCAGGCGCCGGTAGCCCGCGTCGAGCAGGCGCTTCACGTTGGCGCGGTTCTTCATGTCCTCGTAGGGCTGGTAGGCCGGGCCGGGCTTGCGATACACGAGCGTGACGATCGTGTAGGGCACGATCATCGCGACGATCGCGACGACGATCCACTTCATCGGCCACGGGCGGCGCGGTGCGGGTGCGGAGGACATGAAGGGTCGATTGCACGGAAGCGGCCGGGCGCCCGCAAATAAATTTGCGCCGCCCGGCGGCGGCTGATTCGGTGCCCGGCTCCATGAAACTCTGGTCGCAGTTTTTTATCCCAACGCTCAAGGAAAGCCCCGCCGACGCGGAGATCGCGTCGCACAAGCTGCTCGTGCGCGCCGGCCTTGTGCGCAAGCTCGGCGGGGGCCTCTACACCTACATGCCGCTGGGGCTGCGCGCGATCCAGAAGATCACGCAGATTTGCCGCGAGGAGCTCGACGGCGCGGGCGCGATCGAGCTGTGGATGCCGCATGTCCACCCGGTGGAATTCTGGCAGGACGGGCCGCGCTGGGCCGCCGCGCGCGAGATCATGTTCCGCGCCGACAGCGCCGGCGACGGCAAGCGCCCGGCCCGCGAGCCGGAGTTCGTGCTCGGGCCCACGCACGAGGAGATCATCACGCCGCTCGTGAAGACGGAGATCACGAGCTACCGCGACCTGCCGAAGAACTTCTACCAAATCGCGACCAAGTTCCGGAACGAGATCCGGCCGCGCTTCGGGCTGATGCGCGCGCGCGAGTTCATCATGATGGACGCCTACTCGTTCGACACGACCGACGAGGGCGCCGTGAAGAGCTACCTCGCGATGAAGGACGCCTACGTGCGCTTCTTCCGCCGCGTGGGCGTGCAGGCCATCGCGGTCGAGGCCGACACGGGCGTGATGGGCGGCAGCTTTTCGCACGAGTTCATGGTGCCGGCGGAAATCGGCGACGACGACGTGATCTACAACGAGGCCAGCGGCTACGCGGCGAACCGCGAGAAGGCCACGAGCGCGCTCGTGCCCGCGGATCTGCGCGACGCGGCGCCCGCGGGCGCGGTCGAGGAATTCGCGACGCCAGGCGTGGTCACGATCGCGGCGCTCGAGGCCGCGCCCTACGGCGTGCGCGCGGACCAGCAGTTCAAGACGCTCGTCTACATCGGCGACGGGAAGCCCTTCCTCGTGATCCTGCGCGGCTGCGACGAGCTGGAGGAGGCGAAGCTCGGCGCGCTGGGCTTCGGGCTGTTCCGCCCCGCGACGCCGGACGAGATCGAGCCCGTGATGGGCGCGAAGCCCGGCAGCCTCGGCGCCGTGAAGGGCACGATCAAGAACCCGGGCGCGCTCGCGGGCGTCTTTGCCGACCAGGCGATCCGGCTCATCGGCAACGGCACGACCGGGGCGAACAAGGACGGCTTCCACCTGCGCCATGTGAACGTCGCGCGCGATCTTGCGGTGACGAAGTTCGGCGATTTCCGCCGCGTGCGCGCGGGCGAGCCCGACGTGAAGTCGGGCCAGCCGCTGCAGGTGCGGCGTGGCATCGAGGTCGGCCACATCTTCAAGCTGGGCACGAAATACTCCGAGAAATTCGGCGCCGTCTATACCGACGACCAGAAGCAGTCGCACCTGATGGTGATGGGTTGCTATGGCATCGGCGTGAGCCGCACGATGCAGGCCGTGATCGAGCAGAGCCACGATGGCGACGGCATCGTGTGGCCGTGGAACTGCGCGCCCTTTCAAGTCCTCATCTGTGTCCTGGATCCGCAGCTCGCCGAGGCGATGGACCTCGCGAAAAAGATCGCGGCCGCCGCTGAGCGCGCGGGCGCCGACGTGCTCGTCGATGATCGCGTGGAGCGGCCGGGCGTGAAGTTCAAGGACGCCGACCTCATCGGCCTGCCGCTGCGAATCACGATCGGCGGCAAGGGATTGAAGGAAGGCATCGTCGAGCTGAAGTGGCGCACGCAAAAGGACGTCGCCAAGGTGCCCGTGGCCGAGATCGAGGCGCGCGTGGGCGCGGCGGTGGCGGAAGCGCAGGCGAAGGCGGGCGTGTTGCAGTAGCCACGCCCATCAAGGTGCGGGCGGACAAGGTAGGGCGGGTCTGTGACCCGCCCTTTGGCACGCTGAGTGTTCGAGGGCGGGTCACAGACCCGCCCTACTAACGCTTCGGCACCGAGAACTTCACCACCGGTTCCTCCTTCGCGGGCGCGGGAGCCGCCGGCGTGTTGGCGGCGGCGCGCGGCGCGGGCTGGATCACGGTGTCGACCGGCGGTGTGGGTGCGGCGGCCGGCAGCGCGGCGAAGCCGCGCTCGAGCAGCTCGACGGCCTTGAGGTCGCGGGTGACGCCCTTGTCGATCTGGCCGCCGGGGCCGAGGGAGCCCATGATGACGACGATGACGCGGCGACCGTTGCGCTGGGCGGTGACGCTCGTGCAGTAGCCGGCGGCGGTGGTGTAGCCGGTTTTCAAGCCATCGACGCCCGCGACTTTGCCGAGGAGCTTGTTGTGGTTGTCCATTTTCATGGGCCCCTTCGGGCGCTGCGGGCCGAAATCGCGGTGCTGGACCGAGGAGTATTTCAGCACGTCGGTCTTGGTGACGAGATGGCGGCACAGCAGGGCGTAGTCGCGGGGCGAGGTGAGGTCGCTGTCCTCCAGCCGCCTCCCCGTCGGGGGCAGGCCGTGCGGCGTGCGAAAGGTCGTGTGCGTCATGCCGAGCTCGCGGGCCTTGGCGTTCATCAGCGCGACAAACGCGGACGCGGAGCCGGCGGCCGCGCGGGCGAGGGCGTTGGCGGCGTCGTTGGCCGACTGGATCATCATCGCGTAGATCAGCTCCTCGGCCGGAAACGTCTCGCGCGGATCGAGGTAGACCTGCGTGCCGCCGAGCTTCGAGTCCTCCACCATGACCTTGATGGGGGTCGCGAGCGTGAGCTCGCCGCGCGCGATGCGATCATGGAGCACCGCGAAGGTCATGAGCTTGGTCATGCTGGCCATCGGGCCGGAGTAGTCGGCGCGATCCTCGTGGAGCACGGCGCCGGTGGCGGCGTCGATGACGATCGCGCCCTTGAAGGCCGTGGCGTCGTCGGGCGACGCGGGGCGAGCGGGCTGCCGGCGGGCGTTGGCGGCGGAGAGCGCCGGCGCGAGGCTGGCGAGAAGGAGAAGGAAAAGGCGGCGCGACAGGAGCATTGGCCGAGCAAGGGAATTCCCGCGCGCGCGGCGAGCGGAATTTATTCGCAACCCGTCCTTGCGCCGCGCTCACGCCAGCAGGCCGAGGCGCCGGCCCGCCGTGGAGTCGGCGATGAGGCGGGCGAGCCGCCGGCGGCGGGTTTCATCCCGCTTCGCGCTCACCACGAACCACACGCTCAGCCGCCGGTAGCCGGGCGGCTGCGCCTGCCAGAAAATCCACGCGGCCCTCCGGGCGCGGAAGATCCTTTCGAGCGCCGCGGGGAATTTTTGCGGGCGGTTTTCGAAGGAATAGACGCCGGTCTTCGCCGCGCTGCGCCGCGAAAAGGCCGCGAGCCCCGCGGCGTGCATGCGACCGGCCGCGGACAGGCGGGCGACATGACGCACGTTGACGTTGCTCCAGATGCTGCCGGGCTGCCGGGGCGTGAAGCGGTTCGTGTAGGTGGCGAGCCCGGTTTTCCTGCGGACGCCGTCGATCCAGCCGAAGCAAAGGGCTTCGTCGAGCGCCTCGGGGTAGGTGAGCCCGCGGCGATCGGAGTCCTTGCGAAAGAAGCCGACCCAGAGTTCGGCGGCGGTGGCGTGGTGCTGCTCCAGCCACGTGCGAAACTCCGCGGGCCCGGCGAAGAAGGTGGGCGCCGGCGCGCCGCGCGGCTTGGCCCTCATGGCCGGTTTTTCCGGGCCGAGTTCCCGCGGCCGGGGTTGCCGGCTTGCTTGCGGGCGGGGGGCTTGTCCTTGGGGCGCTTGCCAGGCGCGGCTTTCTTCCGGCCCTGCGGCACCACGCCGATGCGCGGGTCGCGGTGGCGCGCGAGGCTCACGAGCAGCGTGGCGGAACGCTCGAACGTCTCCGCGCTCTCCGGCAGATAGAGCCACTTGGGGAGCACGCTGTGCGGGGCCAGCTCGGGAAACTCCGCGGTCAACGCCGCGTGCCGCGTGCGGTCGGTGCAGACAAGCAGGCCGCGCCACGGCTCCTCGGCGGCGCAAAAGCAGAGCGCGAGCTTGCCGTCGAGATACGCCGCCTTGGCGCCGAACATCGTGCGCAGCTCGAAGCGCGGGTCGGGCTCGAGCGGTTCCCACAGCCAGGCGTAAGGGTGCACCGGCTTCGGGTGAACATGGGGGAGGGCATGCATCGCGGGAAGGGTCAGGCTTTGGGGCGGACCGGCGGCGCCGCGGCGGTTTCCGGCCGCTGCACCGTGAGGCACATCCCAGCGAGCACGAGCCCGGCGGCGATGGCAAGTTGCCGTGTGAAGGGCTCGCCCAGGGTGGCGACGCCTCCCGCCGCGGTGAGGACGGGCACGAGGAGCTGGAGCGTGCCGGCCTCGATGGGCGACAGGCCGGGCAGCACGCGCGCCCACAGGGCGTAGGCGAGTGCCGTGGTGAGCGCGCCCATGCCCAGCCCGAGCGCGAGGCCGGCGGCGGTGACGCGCAGGGCGTCGCGCTCGAACCACGCGAGGAGGGGGAGCACCGCCACGAGCCCGACAAAGGCGCGTGCATTGGTCGCGAGCGGGGCGCCGCGCTTGCGCAGCAGCAGGGAATAGCCGCCCCACGTCGCGCCGGTCGCGGCGAGCAGCGCGACGCCCATCGGCGAGGTGCCGGCCACGCGCCCGATCGCCAGCACCGCCACACCGCCGAGGGCGAGGGCCGCGCCCGCCGCCGCGCGCCAGGAGGGTCGTGCGCCCCCGGCCGTCATGGTCGCGATGACGAGCGCGTAGAAAACGAAGGTGCCGGCCGCGGCGGTGATGTGGCGGTAGCCGTAGGCGATCGCGAGCGCGTAGGCCCCGAGGAAGAACACGAGCGGCCAGTCCGCCCGCCGCGGCCACGCCTCGCGCGCGCGGCCTTGAGCCGCCAGCAGCGCGGCAAGCACGGCGGCGCCGGCCGCGAAACGCGCGATCGTCAAGGTCGCCGGGTCGAGCAGGCCTTGGTTGACGACGGCGCGGGTGACGAGGCTGTTGCAGGCGAAGCACGCCATCACGAGCAGCGCCAGCGGCAGGGTAGAGCGCGTTTCCATCCGCGGGCAGGAGTGCCGAGCGACGGCGGTGGCGTCAACCGCGCCACCACGTGGCCGACGGACCCCGCGACTAGACGAGCATCTCGAAGTAGATGAGCGGCACGCCGCGATAGGTGCCCCGTCCTTGCTCGCGAAAGCCGCACGCGCGGTAGAACCCGCCGGCGCCCGCCGGATGATCGAAGGCATCGAGGCACAGCGACTGCGCCGGCCAGCTTCGCGCCCGGGTGACCGCGTGGGCCAGGCACGCGCGCCCGAGGCCGCGCCGCTGCCGATCCGGCGCGACGGCCATCGTGGTGAGGTAGAGCGGCCGCGGCACCGGCGTGAAATACGCGCGGTCGATGGCCCACGGCTTGCGCGTTGAGAGGCGGAGCGTCGCCACGATGCGCGCACCTTCCCGCGCGACCAGGATTTCGGATTGGCGCATGTCGGCGGCGACGCCGCGCCCCGTGCATTGCCCCGACCACCAGCCGCGTCCGTGCCGGGCGGTCAGGTCGTCGGCCACGGCGTTGCGCAGGGCCGCGATCGCCGGCGTTTCGGGGGGAGTGGCGGCGGCGAAGGCCAGGCTCATGCAACCGCCCTTACCGCACCTGCTCGATCGGCAGCTCGTGCAGCTTCAGCTCCGGGTTCTTTTCCTGAAAATAGCGGAGCGTCCAGTCGTTGGGAAACAGCACGATCGGCTGGTCAAACTTGTCGGTGCCGAAGCTCACGCCCGATGCGACGATCAGCGCCGAGGTGTTGGCGAGGCTCGGGTGGGGCTCGAGCCAGCGGAGGAGCGTCCACGGCGTGGGCGTGAGGCGCGACTCGGCCCCGTATTCGCTCTGGAGCCGCCACTGCACGACCTCGAATTGCAGCGGGCCGACCGCCGCCAGCAGCGTGGCGCCGGGCGGCGCATTTTTCGCGGTGAAGGACTGGACGACGCCCTCCTGCAGCAGCTGCTCGACGCCGGCCCGGTATTTCTTCGCGTCGCCGGCGTTCGGGTTCGAGATGTAGGTGAAGACCTCCGAGGGGAAACGCGGAATCTCGTCGTAGCGGATCGCCTTGTCGGTCGTGAGGGTGTCGCCGATGCCGAGCACATCGTGGCCGACGAGGCCAATGACATCGCCGGGCCACGCGACGTCGACGGTCTCGCGTTCCTGGCCAAAGAGCTTTTGCGACGACGAGAGCCGGATCGTTTTTCCCGAGCGCGGGTGCGAGACCATCATGTCGCGCTCGAACTTGCCCGAGCACACGCGCACAAACGCGATGCGGTCGCGGTGCTTCGGGTCCATGTTGGCTTGGATCTTGAAGACGAAGCCGGAGAAGCGCGGATCATCGACGGGGATGAGGCGGGATTCGCCCGGCGCGGCCGCATTTTCGGTTTTCGATTTTTGATTCTCGATGGAAACGGAGTGCCGCGGCGAGGGCGGCACGGAGTCCTTGAGGAAGCCGTCGAGCAAAAGCTGGATGCCGAAATTGTTCACCGCGCTGCCGAAATACACCGGCGTCTGCTTGCCCGCCTGCACGGCCGCGAGGTCGAACGGATGCCCCGCGCCGTCGAGCATCTCCAGCTGCTCGCGCACTTCGTTGAACGTGTAGTCGTCGAGCTTCTGGCGCACGATCGGATCGTCGAGGGAGGCGACGTTGACCGGGGCCTGATAGGCGCCGCCCGGCACGCGCTCGAAGAGATGCACCTGCCGGGTGCGCCGGTCGAACACGCCGCGAAATCCGGGGCCGTTGCCCAGCGGCCAGATGACGGGCGAGGCTTGGAGGCCGAGCACGGTCTCGAGCTCGTCGAGCAGCTCGAGCGCGTTGCGCGTCGGCCGGTCGCACTTGTTCATGAACGTGAAGATCGGCACGCCGCGGCGGCGGCAGACCTCAAAGAGCTTGCGGGTCTGGGTCTCGACGCCCTTGGCGGCGTCGATCACCATGAGCGCGGCGTCGACGGCGGTGAGCACGCGGTAGGTGTCCTCGGAGAAGTCCTTGTGGCCGGGGGTATCGAGCAGGTTGACCGCATAGCCGCCGTAGTCGAACTGCAGGACCGTCGAGCTGATCGAGATGCCGCGCTGCTTCTCCAGTTCCATCCAGTCGGAGGTCGTGGCGCGCTGGTTCTTGCGCGCGGTGACGGCGCCGGCGAGGTGGATGGCGTTGCCGTAAAGGAGGAATTTTTCGGTCAGCGTCGTCTTGCCCGCATCCGGGTGCGAGATGATCGCGAAGGTGCGACGGCGGGCGATTTCCTGGGCGGGCGAGAGCGACATGAGGAGGCGCGAGCGAACAGGGAATGGCGGAGCGAGGGAAGAGCGAAGTGCGGGGCCGCGGCGCCGTGGCGCGGCCCCGCTTGCTGCGCGAGGGCGCGCGGGTGGCCACGGGCCGCCGCGTCGCGGCGGAATCAGGCGATCACGTCGCGGATCACGTTTCCGTGCACATCCGTGAGCCGATAGTTTCGGCCGCCGCTGAGGTAGGTGAGGTTCACGTGATCCAGGCCGAGCAGATGCAGCACGGTGGCCCACAGATCGTAGACGCCCACGGGCTGGCCCACGGCATGGTAGCCGAAGTCGTCGGTCGCGCCGTAAACGGCGCCCGCTTTCACGCCGCCGCCCGCGAGCCAGACGGAATAGCCGTAGGGATTGTGGTCGCGGCCATTGCCGCCTTGTGAAAACGGCGTGCGGCCGAACTCCCCGGCCCACACCACAAGCGTCTCGGCGAGCAGGCCGCGGGCCTTCAGATCGGTGAGCAGCGCGGCGATCGGCTGGTCGACCTGGCGGGCCATGGCGCGGTGGCCTTTCTCCAGCTCCCCGTGCTGGTCCCACGGGTTCGGGCCGTTGCCGCCGCCGATATTTTCGGTGAGGCAGCTGAGCTCGACAAAACGGACGCCGCGCTCGACCAGCCGCCGCGCGAGCAGACACTGGCGCGCGTAGGCGGCTTTCTGCGGGTGGGGGTCGTCGAGGCCGTAGAGTTTTTTGGTGACTTCGGTTTCCCCGTCGAGGCCGACCAGTTCGGGCACGGCGGACTGCATGCGAAAGGCCGTCTCGGCGTTGCGCACCGCCGCCTCGATCTGCGGATCATGCGCGGCGCGCGCGGCGAAGTCGGCGTCCGCGGCGCGGAGGTAGTCGAGCGTGCCGCGCTGGAGTCGCGCCGACTCGCGGGGCGCGATGTGGCGCACCGGCTCGGGCGCGTCCGCCGAGATGATCGAGGCTTGGTGCTGCGCGGGCAGGAAGCCGTTGCCGTAAAGGCCGATCCCGCCGTGGGGCGGCGCGGCTTTTCCCGCCTGCAGCACGACGAAGCCCGGCAGATCGCGGTTGTCGGAGCCCAGCCCGTAGTTGATCCACGCGCCGGCGCTCGGAAAGCCCTGCGTGGGGAAGCCCGTGTGGAAAAAATAATTGCCCTGCGCGTGCTCGCTGAACTTCGAGGTCATCGAGCGAATCACGCAGAGGTCGTCGGCGCAGGTGCCGGCGAGCTGCGGAAACAGCTCGCTGATCTCAAGGCCGCTCGCGCCGTGGCGGCCGAACGCGAACGGGCTGGGGAAGATGGCGCCGTTCTTGTTGAACTGCGTGCGCTCGACGCGGCCGGGCATCGGCGCGCCGGCGTGGCGGGCGAGCAGCGGCTTGGGATCGAAGGAGTCGAGGTGCGAGACGCCGCCCGACATGTAGAGAAAGATGACGTTCCTGGCGCGCGGCCGGAAATGCGGCGCGGGCGGGCGCAGGGCCGCGCGGGCTTCAGTCCCGAGCAGTCCCGCCAGCGCGAGGCCGCCGAAGCCGGTGGAGCAGCGGCGGAGCATTTCGCGACGGGTGAGGAGCGGCGGCATGGCGGATGGCCTCAACGGATGAAAATGAATTCCTTCGCGTTGAAAAGCGCGTGGGCCAGCGCCGCCCACGGTGAGGCCGCCGCGGCGTCGCCTGCCTGCGGGATGGCGCGGGTGCGCGCCTCGACGAAGGCGAGGGCCCGCGCAACTTCCGCGGCCGTGGGCGCGCGGTGAAACGCGGCGGCATGCATCGAGCGCACCCGCGCCTCGGGCGCGGCGAGCGCGGGGTCGGCCTCGAGGCGCCGCGCCCAGGCGGCGGCGAGGCCGTGCACGAAGGGCGAGTTCAGCAGCGTGAGCGCCTGGGCCGGCACGCTGGTGACCTCGCGCCGTCCCACCGGCCCGCTGGGCACGGGGGCGTCAAAGGCCGCGAGAAACGGATCGGGGCTGTTGCGCTGCACGCGCACATAGACGCTGCGGCGCGGGGCGTCGCCGGCCACGGCGGGGCCGGATGTTTCGTCCAAGCGCAGCTCGCCGGAGACGGCGAGCAGCGCATCGCGAATCGCCTCGGCCTCGAGGCGGCGCAGCGGCGCGTGCGTGAGCAGGACGTTGTTGGGATCCTGCTCGGCGGCGCCGGGCGGCGGGGCGCTCGCGAGCTGCCACGCGTCGCTGGTGACGAGAAAGCGGATGAGCGCCTTGAGCGACCAGCCGTGCTCGACCAGCCACGTCGCGAGATAGTCCAGCAGCTCCGGATGCGATGGCGGCTCGCCCATGCGGCCGAAGTTGTCGGTGGTGGCGACGAGCCCGCGGCCGAAGAGGTGGTGCCACACGCGGTTCACGATCACGCGCGCCGCGAGGGGATTGCCGGGGCGGAGGAGATTTTCGGCCAGCGCAAGGCGCCCGCTGTCGGCCACGGCAAACGGGGTGGAATCAAGCGCATCGAGGAAATGGCGCGGCACGCGCTCGCCGGGACGCTGGTGGTCGCCGCGGGCAAAGAGCGGCGCGTCGGCCCCGCCGACTTCGACCACCCCGGGCACGCGGACCGGCACGCGGAGCGCGGCCTCTCCCTCCCGGTAGGCCGCGAGGAGCGGCGCCACCGCGGGCAAATCGGCGGCGAGGTTGGGGATGAGCCCGGCGCGGAGCAATTGATCGAGCAGCTCGGCGTCGCCGTCCGTGGCCCGCCCGTCGCGCCAGGCGATCGCGCTCGCGCGCAGCGCCGTGGCAAAGCCCGCGGCGAGCGCGGCGCGATCACCGGGCGCGGTGTCGCCGAGCGCGGCGAGCAGCGTCGAGGCGAAAGGCCACGCCTCGAAGGGGCCGAGGCCGCCCTTTTCCACCAGCAACACCTCGGACACGCCGAACCAGGAGCGGGTGGCCGCCGGATCCGCGACGACCGGCTGGTCGGCGGCGGTGGAGAACTCGACGTGGATCGCGTCGCCCTGCCAGTAGTCGAGCGGCAGCTTGATCCAGCGCGGCGCGGTGCCGACGAGCTTTTGCACCGGAAAGACCGTGCCGTCGCGCGGGTAGTGGCGCACGGCGTAGCGCGCAAATGCGCCGCCTTCGCCGGCCAGGCGCAGCCACAGGTCGTATTTCCCGTCGAGCGGGATGCCCGGCGAGAGGAGGAGGCCGCGATCCTTGGTGGAGTGAAGATGGGAGTAGACGCCGGCGGGAAAGATGCCGGTCAGCACCCGCTCGCCTTCGGCGGCGACGGCGAATTCGCCCGCCGCGGCGGGTGCGCGCATCGCCGGGCCGTCGCGCCACCAGGGCGCAAGATCCTCCGCGCGTTCCAGGTCCCAGCGGCGCGGAAAAACGCGATCCCGGTGGCGCGCGATGCCTTCCATCTGCTCGCGCCACGGGGCGAGCGCGGCCTCCGGCGAGGCGCCTTGGGCGAGGAGAAAAAACGGGTGCAGCGCCGCGTGCGGCGCGTTGGCCGCGGCGATGGATTTTTCGACGGTGGAGTCGGGGTGAAGGAGCCGGGCGGCCAGGGCGTCGGCCGCGGCGACCCACGCGTCGGCGAGGCCGGCGCGGAGCTGGAGCTTGAGCGTGTCGAGGCGGGCGCGAAGGGCCGGCTCGGCCGGATCGGGCGCATCGGCCGCGAGCATCGCGGGCGCGGGCGAGCTGAAGATCCCGAACCAGCCCGTCCAGTCGCGCTGGCTGATGGGGTCGAACTTGTGATCGTGGCAGCGGGCGCAGGACAGGGTGAGCCCGAGAAACGCCTTTGACACGACGTTGATCTGGTCGTCGGTGAAGCGGACGAGTTCCTCGAGGGCATCGGTGGGCGCGAAGCCGTGAAAGACCATGCGGAGGTGCGCGGGGCCGATCGCCGACTCGTTGAGGCCGAGGGCGGGGTTGAGGCGGGGCGAGGGGAGCAGGTCGCCGGCGAGGGCTTCGCGGACGAGCTGGTCGTAGGGCACATCGGCATTGAGCGCGCGGATGAGGTAGTCGCGATACCGCCACGCGTTCGGCACCGCCGGATCGCCCTCGCTGCCGTGGGAATCGGCGTAGCGCAGCCAGTCCATCCAGTGGCGCGCCCAGCGTTCGCCGAAGTGCGGCGAGGCGAGCAGCGCCTCGACCTGATCCGAGAACGTGGCGCGCAGGCCGGGGGACGGCGGCAGGCCGGTGAGCGCGAAGCTCAGGCGGCGCGCGAGGGTGGCGGGGTCCGCGCGTGGGGCGGCGGCGAGGCCCGCGGCGGCGCGCTTCGCATTGAGGAAGCGATCGACCGGGTGCGCGGCGCGGCCGCGCGGCGGCGCGGGTTTCTGGATCGGCTGGAAGCTCCACCACGCCTTGCGGCGCTGCATGACGGCGGCCCAGTCGGTGTCGGCGGCGACCTGCGCGTCGGTCGCGGGCGCCTCCCGCGGGTCGGGCGCGCCGCGGGCGATCCAGCGCGCGAAGTCGGCGATGACGGCGGCGTCGAGCTTCGCGCCGTTCTTGGGCATCGCGAGGTCGTCGTGCTCGTGGCGGATGGCCTGGAGCAGGAGCGAGTTTTTGGGGTCGCCGGGGATGATCGCGGGGCCGGTGTCGCCGCCCGTGAGCAGCGCGGCGCGATGATCGAGGGCGAGGCCGGCCTTCATCTTGCCGCCCGTGCGGTGGCACTCGTAGCAATCCTGCGCGAGCACGGGGCGGATGCGCTGCTCGAAGAACTCGAGGTCCGCCGGCGCAATCGCGGCGCGTGCGGCGGCGGCGAGCGACAGGAAAGGGATGAGGACGGCGGGACGCACGCGGCGGAAAAAACGGGGCCGAGGATTGGGCGCGGCGGCGGGATTTCAAGCGCGGCGCCCCGTGAAATCGCCTTGCTGGCGCCGGGGGCGGAGGCGAGCTTGCGCCCGTGAAAGCACCCCGCCTCCGTCACATCCCCTTCCTCCTGGCCGCCCTCCTCGCCGCCGCGCCGCTGGGCGCGGCCCCCGCGGCGAAGCCCAACATCGTCTACATCCTCGCCGACGACCTCGGCTACACGGACATCGCGGTGAACGGCTCGAAATACTACGAGACGCCGAACATCGACCGCCTCGCCGCGCAGGGCATGCGGTTCACCAACTACCACAACTGCCAGAACTGCACGCCCACGCGCGCCGCGCTCATGAGCGGCCAGTATGGCGCGCGGACGGGCGTCTACACCGTGGGCGGCATCGATCGCTTCGACTGGGCCTCGCGCCCGCTGCGGCCCGTGGACAACGTGACCAACCTCCCGCTCGACCGCGTGCTGCTGCCGCAGACGCTGAAGACGGCCGGCTACGCGACGGGCATGTTCGGCAAGTGGCACATCGGCCAGCAGGGCGACTACCTGCCGGGCAAGCGCGGCTTCGACGAGGCCATCGTGAGCATGGGCGCGCATTTCGACTTCGAGACCAACCCCAAGACCCCTTACCCCAAGGGCCAGTATCTCGCCGATTTCCTGACGGACCGCGCGGTGGACTTCATCCGGCGCAAGAAGGACGGCCCGTTTTTCCTCTACCTCCCGCACTTCGGCGTGCACGCCCCGCATGACGCGAAGCCGGAGCTGATCGCGCGTTTCAAAAACAAGCCGGGCGTCGGCGGCCACAACAGCCCCGTCTACGCCGCGATGATCGCCAGCGTGGACGAGAGCGTGGGCCGCATCATGGCGCTGCTCGACGAGCTGAAGCTCGCCGACAACACCGTGCTGATCTTCTCCAGCGACAACGGCGGCGTGGGCGGCTACATCCGCGAGGGCATCAAGAAGGGCGGCGGCGACATCACGGACAACGCCCCGCTGCGCCACGGCAAGGGCAGCCTCTACGAAGGCGGCACGCGCGTGCCCTTCATCGCGCGCTGGCCCGGCCGCATCGCGGCGGGCGTGACCAACGACACGCCGCTCATCCACGTGGATGTGTATCCCACCTTTGCCGCGCTCGGCGGCGCACGGCTGCCGGAGAGGCAAGTGCTCGACGGCGAGAGCTTCGCGCCGCTGATGCTCGACCGCGGGGCGCGGCTCGCGCGCACGGCGATCTTCCAGCACTTCCCCGGCTACCTCGGCGCGGGCGTCGGCCAGTGGCGCACGACCCCGGTCACCACGATCACGGCGGGCGACTGGAAGCTGATGGAGTTCCTCGAGGACGGCCGGCTCGAGCTCTACAACCTGCGCGACGACCTTTCGGAGACCAAGAACCTCGCGACGGCCAATCCGGAAAAAACCCGGGAGCTGCACACCCGTCTCCTCGCGTGGCGCGCCGACATCAAGGCACCGATGCCGACCAAGAACGAGGCGGCGGCCGACGCCGCGCCGAAAAAGAAGAAGGGCGGGAAAAAGAAGGCTGCGGCGAAAGAAGAGCCGTGAGGCCTGCGCTCGCCACCGCGCTTGGGCTCGGCTGGAGACGCGGCGCCCTCGCCGCGTTTCGGCCAAGCCACGCGGCGAGGGCGCCGCGTCTCCAGTAGAACCACCGAAGCCTCGGCGGGCAGGGACGCCCGCCCTCGAGCCGAGCCTACTTCCGCATCCGCTTCGGATCGCCGGCGGACTTGAAATAGCGCTTGCCCTCCTTCGCCGTGTTCCAGACATCGTTGATCTCGCGCATGAGCGGAAACACCGTTTCCTCGGACACAGTGCCAAGCTTCTGGTGCGTGGCCGTGCGCAGCGCGCGGTTCGCGTCGCGCTTGTCCTGCTTGCCGCTGGCCGCGGCGGTGACGCTGGCGATGGAGTGCTTGCGGCGGGAGCGGCTCATGCGGTGAATTTCTGGGCTGGGCGTGAGGTTATGCGAAGTCATCTTCACGGTTCACGTTCATCCAGAGTGCGCCCGCCAATAAACGCGATTTGGTGAAATCTCGCCCGCGAAAGCCCAGTGCTTTTCCCGCGCGACAGCCCTCAGACGAATAATTTCCGATTCAGTCAGTGGGCGCCAGTCGGGATCGCGTTCGTAGTCAGGTGCTCCGTGGGATAACCTATTTGCCACGCGCTCTTGGCAGTCTGCTAGTGACTCTTTGTTGGCGCCTCCGCCAGAGCACGGATTCGCGAGTTGCACGGGGTCATCCTCCCAATCGCAGATAGGGCAAATGTCGTAGGTGCCGTAGGAATCCCCTCCTATCGTGCGATAGCCGCAGCCTGGGCATGCGAGCGACATGGGCAGAGTTAATGCGTGCGCGATCCGTTACTTCGGATTTGGCGCCGGTGTGGCACTGGGCGCCGCTTGACCGCCACGCCGCCCACCCCCTCCGGTGCCCGGCGCGGGGCGCGTGAGGTTCGCCGTCGCATCCTTGGCCGCGAGCGTCTCGACGCCCGGTTTCCCGAGGAAGCCGAGGTCGCGCAGCCACTCGATGAAGCGGTCGTGCCATGTGCCCATCGCGATGCCGCCGCGGTTCGTGAGGCCGCCGGTCGAGGGCGGGTCGCCCGCGAACGGCGTGTCGCCGGGGTGGCGGCCGCGGGCGTAGATGTGCATCTCCACATTCGGGATGCCGGCGTTGAGCATCGCGGTGAACCAGTCGTTCGCCCAGATGGCGTGGCCGCGGTCGCCGAAGCCGGCGCAGACGGTGAAGCTCGGCGGCGCGTCGCGCGGGATCGCGGGCGGTTTCCAATCGGCGACGGCGTTGGGACCGCGCGGCGTGGTGAAAGGCGTCGGGCCGGGATAGACGATGCTGACGAAATCCGGGCGCGAGGAGATTTTCGCGAACGGGTTGCCGGGTGTGTCGTTCTTCGTGTCGAACTCGTCCCAGAAAAGTCCGGCGGGCGCCGCGAGCTCAGCGCCGGCGGAGAAGCCCATGATGCCGATTTTCTTCGGATCGATTTTCCACGCGGCGGCGTAGGCGCGCACGACCTTGACGGCCTGCTGCGCGTCGTAGACGGCGTCGGTCTTGGCGTTGTAGCCGTCGCGGCGCAGGCGGTTGCGGAGGATGACGGTGTTGATGCCGTAGTTGGAAAAGAAGGAGACGAAGTCCGCGCCTTCGCCGCCGACGTTGAGCGTGTTGTGCCCGCCGCCCGCGACGAGGATCACGACGGCGCCGGTGTTGAGCGCGCGGTTGCCGGCGTGGAACTCGATCGAGGGATTGTGGATGCCGACGATGCTCGCGATGCGGCCCGGCGCGGCGCCGTTCATGGTGTAGACCTCGGCCTCCTTGAGTTTGTCCTGCTTGAGGTAGGGCGAGTCCGGCGGGAAAAGCGGCACGACCACGCCGCCGGGCAAGATCGGCTGCGGCGCATACGGCGCGTCGGTCACGGGCGCGGGCTTGGGGATATTCATCGCCGGCGGGAGCGGCGGGAGGGCCTCGGCAGCCGTAAGAACCCTCACGCTGCCTCCGAGGAGCGCGAAGAGCGCGCGATATACGGACAGTCGGGTGATTTTTCGCATGGAGGGGCTAAGGCTGAAGCATTGCGGTGCGAACCTGCGAAAATGGGACATCGCATTTACGGCAGTTCATAAATCTCCACGAGTGCAGTCCCCGTGGCGCCGCCGACGCCCGTAACCTGGGCAGTGTAAGAACCGGGGGCGAGATAAAGAAGCAGCGCCGCATCCGCACTGCCCACGGGAAACACAAAAGCGCCGGCTTCCAGTGCAGCCTTCGTGATCGCGGTGGCTCCGGCTGACGTGCTCCAGCCGGCATTTTGCGCGAGGGTAGTCGCGCCGGAGACAAGCTCGATTCGCGGTCGGGCCAGTGCATCAGCGATCCCGAATTGGGACAGCGCTGGCCCGGCACCGCGGACAAGGACGCGTTTGGGCACCGAGCCGCCGATGAAAAATCCGGCGGTGAGCGTATTTTCTCCAATGCCCGCGGGAGCGAGGGTGGAAAGGTTAACAAGCCGCTGCGTGCGCGGTGCGCCCGCATCGGTCGCATCGTAGATTTCCACCAGTGCAACGCCGCTCGCGCCATCGGCGCCTGCCACCTTGGCCGAATAGGCTCCGGGATCCAATCTGAGCAGCAGCGCGGCATCGCGACTATCAGGTGGGAGCGCAAAAGCACCCACGCTGGTGGCAGTTTGCCCGATGATGACGGCGTTGCCGGAACTTGCGCCCCAGTCGCCGCCGCTCACCAACAAGGTTGGGCCGCGAAACACTTCAAGGCGGGCGGCCGGAAGCGCGCCCGCGACTTGGAACCTAGCGAGGGTCGGGCCGACGGCGCGAATCAACACGTTTTTCGGCTGTTCGCCGCCGATCACGAATCCCGCGGAAAACGTGACGGCGTTGCCTTGGACGCGACCGCGGGCGGAGAGGTTGAGGAGCTTCTCGGAATCCGTCCGCTTGTCGACGTTTTCGCCGGCATACGTCATGGCTGGGCCGGTGGCGGGTGTGCGGACGGCGGTGAAGAGTTTTGAGCTTGGATCGACTTGGATGTGCAGGCGGGCCGCATCGTCGTCGGAAAGATCAAGTTCGCCCGTCGGGGCTATCAAGCCGGCGCCGCCGGCGGAGCCGCTAACGCCGAGGCTGGCGGCGACCACCGTGCCCGCTGGACCGAGCAGCAGGTAAGTGGCGTCGGTGCGGCCGGCGGCGCCTCCTTCATACCAACCCGCATAGGAATCGGCCGCACCGGTGGTCACGGGCGACGCCGAGGTGAGCGTATCGATCGATCCGGCTGTGCCGGAAAACACTCCGTCGATCGAAAACGTGCCGGCAACCTCGTGTTGAGTCTCGGCGCCGTTGCTCGCGGCGCCGTCAGCGCGGAATCGAACCGTGCGATCGGCGCTGACGACGAAGCGTCGCGCCGCGAGCGCCGTGCGCGGTGAGCGCGAGTAGGCGACGAGGCTGCCGGTGCCATCGGCGCGCACCAGCAGGCCGAAGTCGCCGTTTCCTGTGCCGATCGAGCCGAAATAATATCCGGGCAAGGGACGCGGCGTGATTGTCAGGAGCCGCGGAGTTGAAACCACCGTTCCCGAGGGACCGGTCACAGTTACGGTGTAGCTGCCGGCCGCAGATGAACTCACGTTCACGATGCTGTAGAAGAATTTGGTGGCGCCGGGAATCGCGACGCCGTCCTTGGCCCACTGGTAGGTCAAGGGGGTGGTCCCGATGGCATCGACGAAAAACGTGGGAATACCGCCGGCAGCGATCGTCACATCCGCCGAAACGCTTCGGATCACGGGCGGCGGCTGGCGGCGCGAGCGGAACAGATAGCCCCGGCCGTCGGCGCTCAGGAGATCCCCATTGTCGGACAGGAGGGCCGATTGCCAGGACTCTGAATTGCGAAATGAAAAGCTGACATCGGCCGAGCCCCCCGCGGTCAAACGCACAAAGATTGGGTCGGGCCGTAGGCGCGAGGTCACCGAGGCGACATTGGAATCGCTGCTAAAAACGACGCGATCGTCGGGCTGGATGAAGAAGAATTTTTCCCCGATTGAGTAGGTGGCCGGCAAGACGCCGGCGTAGCTGCGGTCGCGGACGCCATCCGCCGCCAGGCGCACTAGCCCAGGGTTCCCGCCGCCCGTCATCAGGATTACGCGGCCATCGCGCTGCCATGCCGGCCCGTGCGGAGCCAAAAGCGGCACGTCATTGCCAGCGGCCAGCGAAGGATCGGGGACGAATAACGTGTCCACCGATCCATCGGCCCGCAAGCGGACGGCCCTCGGCCGCGGGATGCCGTTCCACGAGGAGAACGATCCTGTGACCATCAGGCTTCCATCGGGCAGCAACCGCGCGCTCTGGATCGTGGAGCCGCTGGGCGGTCCGGGCAGGAACGAATGTGATGAAAGGAGCGCTCCGTTCGCCGCCAGCATCACAAATCCGTTGGTCACCGGTGTGCCTGCCCACGTCGAAATCCGGGTGGGCAGAAAGATGCGGCCGTCGGGAAGCACGACGGGCGGACAAGTGTGCCACGAGCCCGGCGGACTTTGCCCCGTGAAGGAGGAATCGCGCGAGCCGTCCGTATTCAGGCGGGTCATCCCGTTGGAGGTGACGAGGAGCAGCTTGCCGTCCGGTTGGAGTGCGCCCGTGCTGGCGCCGTAGAGGGAGGCGGCGCCGTTGGAGAAAGTCGTGTCCAGCGACAAGTCGGCGTTGAGCCGCACCACGAACCGCGCCGGCTGGCCATTCACGTGCGTGAAGTGTCCGCCGAGAAGCAGGCGGCCGTTCGGCAAATGCTCGATGAACGTGGTCCGCTCCGAGAATCGAAACGCAGGCGTCTCCAGCGGCGAGGGTGCGCCCGTGGACTGCACCACATGCAAGTGCTGACGACCCGTCAGGCCGAACTCGCCGAAGTAACCGCGGGCCGCGAAGCTTCCGTTCGGCAGCAGGATTAGACCGCGTGGGTAGGACGACAGGGCCCAATTGAAGCCCGGGCTTCGGCCCCCACTTGCCGTCAGCTTCACGACGCCATTCGGAATGGCCTGTCCGTTGAAAGTCTGGCCCAGTGAAACGACGACCAGCTCGTTCCCGGCCACCTCTGTGATTTCAAAAACGTCTCCCGAAAATCCACTTCCGGTGGCGAAACTCGTGTCCAGCGTGCCGTTCGGGTTTATCCGGGCGATTCGTCCCACGCTGGTGCCGTTGTAGCTCGTGAAATTGCCGCCAATCACGATTTGCCCGTTGGGGAGGGAAACCAGCACATAGACGGTGCCATTTGGCCCGAGCCCGGGGTCAAAAGCCGGATCGACCGAACCACTCGCGAGTAGCCGCACCAAACGAGCCCGCGCGACGCCGTTCACCGTCGTGAAATCACCCCGCGCGTAAACCACGCCGCTGCGGCTGATATCAAATCGCGGGAAGATCGGCAGAACCCCGCCGAACCGAGGAGCTGCAAACGCGCTGTCAACGGTGCCGTTTGCAGTGAGGCGGACGATGTCGTCGAAATTGGCCCCGCCGTTGGCATAGCGACCGAGGCGGCCTGTGACATAGATTGCACCGCCGGCAACGGCGCGGACGGAACTTGCGCCCAAATTGAATCCGGACCCAGTGAAAAACGTTTGGTCACGCGAGCCGTTGGCGTTGAGTCGGACGATGCCGGTGATGCGATCCGATCCCACCGTCGAGAATTCGCCGGCCGCGAGGACCTTGCCATCCGCTTGCACGGAAATGGCCGATGGGGCGTAGTCGAATTCCGGCGCGGCGAACCGCAGATCGTGGGTCCCGTCGGCGTTGATGCGGGCCAGGCTGCGGTGCGTGGTCCCGTTGACGGAGCGGAACGGCCCGACGACGTAAAAACTGCCATCGGGATTTGCTTCCAGGGCTGAGAAATCGCCGGCGATCTCAGATTCCAACGTGATGCTGCGGGCGAGATCGGGCTCAACGGCGCCCGGGTATTCCGGCAAATCAACCGCCAAGGCCGCACCTTCGGAGGTGGCAGACGCCGAGCCCGCGGAAATCCTGACGGAATAGAGCCCGGCGTCGGATTGTGAAACCGACGGGATGGCATACGTCGCTTGTGTCGCACCCGGGATCGGAACTGTGTTGCGCCGCCATGCGTAGGTGAGGAGGCCCGGCCCGCTTGCGACCACGCCAAAAGTCACAGGCCGTCCCGCGGTTGCCGTCACTGGCTGAGGCTGGCTCGTGATGTTGATTTGTGCGCCCACGTCCGCATGCAAGCACAACAGCGCCGCACAACCTGCCAGGAATGAACCGGTCCGACGAGGGCCCTGCGATCGGTGCATCATGGCTTGAGCCAGCGCTTGAACCACTCGCGCGCGGCGACGAGGGACTCGGGGTTTACCTTGTGGGCGGTCGCGGGCTGGATGCGGAGGACGAATTTCTCCTCGGCGCCGGCGGCGCGATACGCGGCGCGCGCGGCATCGGCGCAGAGCTGGAGGCCCGGCAGCGGCGTGCGCGGATCGATCTCGCCGTTGATGGCGAGGAGCGGGCGCGGGGCGATGAGCGGGAGCATCGCCGGGCCGTCGAACTCGCGGTCGAGGCCGGGAGCGACGCGGGCATAAAACCCGTGCACGAACTCGCCGTCGGGTTTTTCCACGCCGCGCTCCTTCGCGGCGGCATCGAACGCCGCCTGCACCGTGCCGATGCGCGACCGCCAGGAATTGTTTTCCGCGGCCCAGCGGAAGCTCTGCACGCCGATGCATGGCACCACGACGGCGATGCGTGCGTCGACCGCGGCGGCGAGGTAGGTCTCGATGCCGCCTTTGGAAAAACCGATGACGCCGATGCGGCGCGGGTCGATGTCGTCGCGCGTCTCCAGCCAGTCGATGAGGCGCAGCGTGTCCCAGACGGTGTCGTAGAAAAACGGCAGCTCCCGCCCGGAGTGGAAACGCTGGAGGATGGCCTCGACGTATTCCTTCGATTTCGCGGCGGCGCCGCCCTTGGCCCGGGCGCCGTGATAGCGTCCGTCAATCGCGACGGCGACGAAACCATCGCGCGCGAGCTCGCCCATGAGCGTGCGCTGGCCCTCCTTGTTGCCGCCGGTGCCGTGCAGCACGATTACGGCGGGGCGGCGGACAGCGGCGCCGGCGCGCTTGAGCAGGAGGCCGGGCACGCGGTTGGCCGCATCGGACGCGTAGCCAAACGCGACCTCGATGAGGCCGTTTTTCACGATAGGCGCGGCCGCTTCCGCGGCGAGCGGGACGCGCGGACGGTCGATGAGCTGCAGGAACGCGGTGCGCGTGTCGGCTCCGCGAAGAGCGGATGCAGGGGCAAGGGCAAGGGCGAGGGCGGCGAGGGGTAGCAGCCGGAGCATGGCCACACACGCATGCGGCCACACGTCGGTGAGCGCAAGCGGCAGTTGTGGCTCGGGTGGGGACGCGGCGCCCTCGCCGCGTTCTGGGATCGCAAAAAGACGCGGCGAGGGCGCCGCGTCTCCAGCCAGGCCAGCAAGCCAACCATTCAGCGTTGCGCCAGCGTCCGGTTGAGCGCGCTCACGATCGCCTTGATGGACGCGAGCTCGATGTTCGTGTCGATGCCGGCGCCGTAGAGGGTGTGCGCGCCGCCGACCTTCGCCTGGATGTAGCTCACGGCCTTGGCTTGCGCGCCCTTTCCGAGCGAGTGCTCGGCGTAGGAGAGGATTTCCACTTTCGGCAATGGCGTGGCGGCGAGGCCGCGCACGAAGGCATCGATCGGGCCGTTGCCGGCGCCGGCGATCTTCAGGCGCTTGCCGCGGAAGGTGAGGGTGGCCTCGCACTTCACGAGCTTCTTGGACTCGACGGTCTTGAACTGCGTGAGCGCCAGCGGCGCGGTGCGCTTCAGGTATTCCTTCTGAAACACATCGTGGATCTGCCGCGGCGTGAGCTCGGTGCCCTTCTTGTCGGCGACATCGTTGATGATCTTGCCGATTTCCTTGTGCATGAGCTTCGGCAAGGAGTAGCCGAACTCGTGCTCGAGCACGTAGGCGACACCGCCTTTGCCTGACTGCGAGTTGATGCGGATGATCGCCTTGTAGCTGCGACCGATGTCGGCGGGATCGATCGGGATGTAGAGCACGTCCCACGGCTCGTCCTTTTTCTGCGCGGCCCAGGATTTCTTGATCGCGTCCTGGTGCGAGCCACTGAAGGCGGTGAACGTAAGCTCGCCCGCATACGGCGCGCGCGCGGGGACCTCGAGGCGCGTGGTGCGCTCGTAGACCTCGCGGATGGCGTTGATGTCGGAGAAATCGAGGCCGGGGTGGACGCCCTGCGTGTAGAGGTTCAGCGCGACGGTCACGACATCGAGGTTGCCGGTGCGCTCGCCATTGCCGAAGAGCGTGCCCTCGACGCGGTCGGCGCCGGCGAGCATGGCCAGCTCCGTCGCGGCGATGCCGGTGCCGCGGTCGTTGTGCGTGTGGAGCGAGACGATCGTGCGATCGCGGCGCGTGAGGTGCGTGCACATCCACTCGATCTGATCGGCGTGGACGTTGGGCGTGGCGTATTCGACGGTGGCGGGGAGGTTGAGGATGATCTTGTTGTCGGCCGTCGGCTGCCACACGTCGGTCACGGCTTCGCAAATCTCCAAGGCGAAATCGAGTTCCGTGCTGCAAAAGCTCTCGGGCGAATACTCGAAACGCATCCGCGTGCCGGTGGCGACGAGCGGCGCGGCGTGCTGCTTCACCCACTTGGTGCCCTGCACGGCGATGCCCTTGATCTGGTCGCGCGTGGCGTTGAAGACGTGCTTCCGCTGCGCGGGCGAGGTGGAGTTGTAGAGATGGAAGATCGCGTGCTTCGCGCCGCGGAGGGCCTCGATGCTGCGCGTGATCAACTCCTCGCGGCACTGGCAGAGAATCTGGATCGCGACGTCGTCCGGGATGCGTTTTTCGTCGATGAGCCGGCGGCAGAAATCGAACTCGATCTGCGAGGCGCTGGGGAAGCCGACCTCGATTTCCTTGAAGCCGATCTTCACGAGCATGTCGAAATACTCGAGCTTCTCCTCGACGCTCATGGGCTGGGCGAGGGCTTGGTTGCCATCGCGGAGATCGACGCTGCACCAGATGGGCGGGCGCGTGAGCGTGCGGCTGGGCCACTGACGGTTGGGCAAGGCGACCGGCGGGAACGGTCGGTATTTCGTGACGGGAGCGGATTGCATGACGAACGAACGGAAAGGTTGAACAAAACGGACGGAGAAATGCGAGCAGGCGAAACGTCAGGCCGTCGCGAGACGGAGACGGGAAACAGGTTCAGGCCAAACGCACGACCAGCCGCTAGGCGGCGTCCTTAGAGGTCGTGCGCGTTCGTAAGTCGAAGGGCCTGGAGCGAAATTCGCATTCGGTGGGGCAGAGGTATCGGCACGCTGGCGCAAAAGTCAAGGGCCGCGCCCGCAGCGGTTTCGGTGGTAACCGGATGGTGCAACCGGCGTCTTGCCAGTCGTGCATGTCCCCGCATCGATTCCAGTATGCCTGACGAAGCAGCTTCGCCGCTCGATTTGGCTGGCTGCCTCGAACGGGTGCGCCGGCACGATCAGGCCGCTGCGCGCGAGCTGGTCGAGCACCTCTACCCCTTGGTCATCCGGATCGTGCGGTCTCACCTGCCACGGCGGGTGCAGGAAGAGGACCTCGCCCAGGAGGTGTTCATGAAGATGTTCTCGCGCTTGGCACAATACCAAGGGGCCGTCCCATTCCCACACTGGGTGTCGCGCATCGCGGTGACGACGTGCATCGACCACCTGCGCGCGCAGAAGCGCCGGCCGGAGTTCCGCTGGGCCGATCTCTCGGAGAACGAGGCCAACGTCCTCGATGCCGTGATGACCAACGAGAACGAGGTGGCCGCCAACGACGCCATGGCGGCCCATGAACTCGTCCACAAGCTCCTCGCCCAGCTCAAGCCCGACGACCAGCTCGTGCTCCGCCTCCTCGACCTCGAGCAAAAGACGATCGCCGAGATCGCCGAGCTCACCGGCTGGAACCAATCGCTGATTAAGGTCCGCGCCTTTCGCGCGAGACGGAAGTTGCAGAAGCTCTTTCAAGAACTACAAAAAAAGGAACGCTCATGAACCCGAATCCCTCTGATCCCCGCCATCCTTGGGCGCGCCTCGCCGCCGCGGCGCGCACGGTGCGCGATGAGCGCGACGCCTCCGCGCCCTATGGTTTCGCGACGCGCGTCGCCTCCTTGGCGCTGGCGCAGGAGCGCCGCGTGATGTCGCTGCTGGAGCGCTTCTCCTTCCGCGCCGTGGGCGTGGCCTCGCTGCTCGCGCTGGGCAGCGTGGCGCTGAATTTTTCCGACCTTGCCGGCGGCGCGCCGGCCGAGGAAGACGTGCTGCACGCGGACGACGCGGTGAGCATTGTGCTCGATTTGACAGCGGAGGACTGAGCGGGGGCGCGGCATGGAGAAACCGTGGAAAGTCGTCGCGGCGTTCCTGCTGGTCTTTGTGGCCGGCGCGGTGTTTGGCGGCGTCTTTGTGCTGGGAGTGGCCCAGCGCCGGCAAAACAATGTTGTGCGCGCCGCCACGCCGCCGCCCGAGACCGGGCTCCCGGCCTCCGCCTCGACGCCCTCTGGGCCGTCGACGCCGACCGTGGCGCCCAAGCCGGTCGTCAATCCCAAGAAGGTGAACGCCGTCGCCATCGCGGGCCTTCCGCCCGGCTCGCTGACGCCGCAGATTATGCGGCAGTTCACCCAGAAACTCGGCCTGAACGGCGATCAACAAAGGCGCATCCGGCCGGTGATCGCGCGCACGGCGGAGGACTTGCTGCGACTCCGGCAGGAAAACATGGCCGACACGGCCCGCGCGACCGAGCGAATGTATGAGGATATCGAGGCTGTGCTCACGCCGCCGCAGCGCGCCGAGCTCGACAAGATGCGCGTGGAGATGCAGGAGCGCGTGAAGGCCGAGCAGGAGCGGGTGAAGGCCGAGCGTCTCAAGCGCCTCGAGCAGGCTGCCGGCGGCGAAGGCGCGCCCGTGCGGCCCAAGGCGCAGGCGCCCAAGCAGGGCGCGCAATAAGCCGCCGATTTTGGCGGAAATTGACAGTTGCGCTGCGTCGATCGCCTCGCATGATCCCTGCCGGCCAGGTGCCATGCATGGGCAGACGCGTGAACTCCGCCAGGACCGGAAGGTAGCAACGGCAACGACGTTCTCCCAGTGCCGTGGAGTGCCTGGCCACTTTTATTTTCGATTTTTGGATTTTCGATTTCCGATTTTGGCGTTCTAGCTAGCGCGCTTGTCCACCGTCTACCAAGTCATCGCGCGCAAGTGGCGCCCCCAGACCTTCGACGACGTCGTGGGCCAGGACCATGTGGTGCGCACGCTGAAGAACGCCGTCGCGCGCCAGCGCATCGCGCACGCGTATCTCTTCGTGGGGCCACGCGGCACGGGCAAGACCTCGACCGCGCGCATCTTTGCCAAGGCGCTCAACTGCACCGGCGGCCCCAAGGCGGACTTTGATCCCAAGGATCCGGCGTGCGTCGCGATCGCCGAGGGTTCGCACCTCGATGTCATCGAGATCGACGGCGCCTCGAACAACGGCGTCGACCAGGTGCGCGACCTGCGCGAGACCGTGCGCTACGCGCCGGCGCAGGGGAAGTTCAAGATCTACATCATCGACGAGGTGCACATGCTCTCGGCCGCGGCGTTCAACGCGCTGCTCAAGACGCTCGAGGAGCCGCCGGCGCACGTGAAGTTCGTCTTTGCCACGACCGATCCGCAGAAAGTGCTGCCGACGATTGTGTCGCGCTGCCAGCGCTTCGACCTCAAGCCGATCCCGGACCCGCTCATCGTCGAGCGGCTCAAGGCGATCGCCAAGGCGGAGAAGATCAAGGTGGCGGATGGCGCGCTCGCGTGCATTGCCCGCCTGGCGGACGGCGGCATGCGCGACGCGCAGTCCATCTTTGACCAGATGATCTCGTTTTGCGGCGCGGAGATTGCGGAGGCCGACGTGCTGGATGTCTACGGCCTGGTGGCGGGCGAGAAAATCGCCGGGCTGGCCGCGGCGCTGGCCGCCGGTGACCACAAGCAGATCGTGGCGCTCGTGGATGAGTGCGACGCCGCGGGCCGGGATCTCGTGCGCTTGCTCACCGATGTGCAGGCGCTCGTGCGCACGGCGCTGCTCGACGCGATCGCCCAAGGCGGGAAGAGCGGCCAGCTGGGCACGGTGATGACCACGGAGCAGCTCACGCGGATGCTCGACGGCCTGCGCGAAGGCGAGGGCAGCGTGAAGCTCGGCCTGGCCGAGAAGATCAACTTTGAGGTCACTTTGCTCAAGGCCGTGGAGGCCAGCCGCGCCCGGGCGATTGACTCGCTGATCAAGGAACTCGCGGCGCTGGCGGACGAGGCGCCGCCAGCGAACGAAAAAAAAAAGGGCTGATTGATCGGCTGGAGGCTCGGTTGGCGGGAGGGCGCGAAGCAGCCGGCCCGCCCCAGCCGGAGGCCAAGGCCGAGGCGGCTCCGCGGGGAAGCGGCGCCGAGGTGGCCCCCGCAGCGGAGCCTGAGTCGGTGCCCTTGGTCGAGGGCATGGCTCCCTTGTGGCCGGACGAAGCCGCCGAGTCGGCCTTCCGGGCCGAAGCGCGCGAACGCGGCGAGCCCGTGATCGCGGCGGCGCCGTCGCGAGACGAGCCGGAGGGAGCGGAGGCGGGCGCGCTGCCGCAGCTCGAGCCCCTCGTCGCGCGCATCCCGGCTGACGTGCGCGAGGTGCTGGAAGACTTGTTCCGGGCGCGCTTTGTCGGAGTGAAGCGAGTGCCCCGCAAGGCGCTGAAGGACTGAGGGCCCAAGGCCGCCTCCGGCGACCCGCTACGGCGATTGGCGGGCCGATGTGCCGGCGCCGTTGGCTACGGCAGCTCGTAGATTTCGATGAGCCCCTCGCCGGTGCCGTTGGCCGCGCCGGAAACTTGCACGGTATAGGAACCGGCGGCGAGCGGGGCGACGAGGGCGGCGTCCCGGCTGCCGTTCACCAGCGGAAACGCGCCGACGCTGGCAAATGTCGCGGCGAGCGTGGCATCCCAGTTGTCGTTCGCCGCGACGGCGGTCGTCCCGCCCGCGCGCAGGACCTCGATGCGCGGGTCGGCGAGCGCACCGGCGACGCCAAATGACGCCAGCGTCGGCCCGATGGCGCGGATGAGAAGGCTGCGGCTGCCGGAGCCCGTGACGACGAAACCGCAAATGAGGATGTTCTCACCGGTGCCGACTTGATTGCGGGCGGAGACGTTGATGAGCCGCGCCGAGTCGGCGCCGCCCGTGTCGTAGAGTTCGAGCAGCACGATGCCGGCCCCTGCGCCGCGGAGCTGCACGGTGCGTGTCCCGTCGATGGCCTGGAGCAGCGCGGCATCGCGGCTGCCAGCGGCGAAAGGAAACGCACCCACGCCCGCAAAGGCGCTGCCGAGCGCGGTGCCTCCGCCCCAGTCGTCGTTTTGCGCGGTGAGCGCGGCGCCATTGTAGAGCTCGAGGCGTGGATCCGTCATTGCGCCCGCGAGCCCGAAACCGGTCAGCGCCGGCCCGGCGCCGCGCACCAACAGGCCGCGGCCGCCCCCGCCGCCAATCGCAAATCCCACGATTAGCGTCTGGCCCGCCGCCATCGCGGTGCGCACGGAGAGATTGGAGAGCCGGGCGTTGCCGCCACCGCCAGCCGGAGTGACGGCGAGCTGCGCCGCCGCGCTGGTGGCGGAGCCGGCGGCGTTGGTCGCGACGACAGTGTAGGCACCGGCATCGGCGGTGGCGACGGCAGGGAGGGAGAAGGATGCCGTCGTCGCGTTGGCAATGGCGGCGCCATCCTTGCGCCATTGCAACGCGGGCGCGGGGATGCCGCTGACCGCGACCCCGAAGGTGACTGCCGCGCCCACGGCCACGGTCTGGCTTGCCGGCTGCGTCGTGAAGACCGGCGCGACATTGCCTCCGCCCGTGACGGGCGGGGTGAATTCGACGATCAGCGAGGGCGCGGGTGTGCCCTCCCGCGAGGCGAATCGCACCGCGGGATCGTTTTCGCTCACGGCCTTGAGCAGCCAGCCAAAATTGGCCGATGGATTGTTCACCCACGCCTGCACGTCAGCGACCAAGCCGGGCGTGGCGAGCGTCGCGGCGGGCGAGGTGCTTGCGAGAAGTTGCGAGACGCTGGCGGTCGGATCGAAATCACCGCCCGGAGTCGCCCAATTCGCGCTGCCGAGTGTGCGCGCGGTCCAGGTCACGCTGCCCGCCGGGGCCGTCGCGCCCGAGCCGCCGCCGGAACCCGGCGCGGCGGTGCCCTCGCTCCAGTCGGCCGTCACGCGATGCACGCGGAGCGTGATCGTGTAGTCAGGGTGGGGTGTATTGATCGACAGGCTGAGCGTGGCCGCGGTGATGGTGGCGCCGGCGGGAATCTGGCCGGCGAGGTCGAACGCGACCAGGCTGCGGAGCGCGCGCTGCTCGCCATTGCGACCGGCAAAGAGATATTCGCTCTTGCCGTTGGCCAAGGCAGAGTCGCCGGACGCGCCCGCCCCGCCGACGGGACTGTAGATGGTCGCATCCTTGCTCGGGCGCAGCGTGACGGTGACGGCTTGGAGGAGCGGGACGCCGAGCATCGCGAAAAGGACGAGACAACGGAGTGAGCGAGGCATTGCTCCCGTGGAAGCTGCGACCCCCGGCCAGGGCGGCAACGCCACCACGGTAACGACCCGGTCAGATCGTCACTCGCGCCACGTCGGCCCGACCGCAGCGAAACCGGCGATCGGGCGGGCGTAGAGATAGGCCATCACCCGTTGGTGCGCGAAGGGCTCGAGCAACGGCACCGGTTCCCGACGGTAGAGGCCTTCAGTCACCCCTTCGAAGTCGTCAAGCCGGCGCAGGGCGGGGGCCTCGACCGACCAAACTTCACCAGTCACGCCTTCGCGATCACTCGCCTCGGCGACAAGTCCCGGGTAGCCGCCGAGATGGTAGAGACGATAACCCGGCGCCGTCCGCCCCTCGCCGAGGTATTGCTGGCCCATCATCTGCCGATGATTCGAGCAGCCGCGTTTGAGCGTGCCGTAGACGAAGAGCAGCGTGCTCACGGTGCGGGCGCGGCGAGCTCGAAGACCACGGCCGTCACGTTGTCGCGGCCCGACGCGGCGACGCCCGCCTCGACGAGCATCTTGGCACGGCTGGCGTGGGCCACGGCTTCGGTTGGCGCATTCAGCGTCTCCTCGATGTGCCGATCCCAGAGGCCGTCGATCAGTCCATCGGAGCAAATCAGGAAACGATCGCCGGGGTGGTGGACGACCTCGCCGAGCTGCGGGTGGACAAATTGATTGCCGGCGCCAAGGGCCTGCGTGAGGGCGTTGCGCTGCGGATGCGAGCGGGCCTCGCGTTCGTTGAGCTGGCCCTGACGCCGCAGCCAGCCCACGTGGCTGTGGTCATGCGAGAGCTGCGTGAGCGTGCCGCCGGCGGGCAGGTGGTAGAGCCGGCTGTCGCCCACGTGCGCGAAGTGGAGTTGGTCCGCGCGCAGCCATGCGAGCGTGAGCGTCGCGCCCATGCCGGCGCATTCCTCGTAGGAAAACCCGAGCTGCAGCAGATCGCGATGAATCGCGGCGATGAGCTCGCCGAGCACTTCCGCGCAGTCGAACGTGCGCCGCCGCAGCGCCGCGGGCAGCAGCCGCGTGATGCGATCGACGGCGATGCGGCTGGCGAACTCGCCGGACTTGGCGCCGCCCATGCCGTCGCTCACCGCGAAGACGAATTCCTGCGCGCCCAGCGCGGCGGTGCCGGTCTTGCCGAGCAGGCGCACCTCGCGCGCATCGAGCGCGAGCGCAAGGAAGGCGTCCTCGTTGTTGGGGCGGACGCGCCCGGGGTGGGTGAGCCCCGACCACTGCACGTCGGGCGCGGGGGTGGGCGGGCTCGTCATTGCGCGACGGAGGGCTTGAGCGACACGGCATGGCCCGTGCCGTCGTCGAGGATGGTGGCGAACTCGAAGTCGATCACGCAGAAGCGGCCGTCGGCGATGCGGTAGGTGATGTTGCGCAATTCACGGTCCTCGTGGCGCACCCCAAATTTCTCCAGCTCCGCGAAAATCTCCTTCTGCCGCTCCGCCGGCAAGTGATCGACCCGGCCACCGCAGTTGGTCGTCACGAGCAGCAGCTTGGCCTCGTCGGCCTCGAGCACGTGCGGGACAAAAGAGCAGCCGCGCTCCTCCAGCAAACGGAGCACGCGGACCTCGTGCGCAAAACGTTCGCGCGCGAGGTGCCCCCGAAACGTCTTGTGCACGCGTCCGTCGAAGCCGATGCGCACGGTGGCGCGGGCGGTGTCCTTGATCTCGTGCATGACGCGGGCGTGAGCGTCCGCTCCGCCGCCGGGGCTGGCAAGCGCGGTGTGCGCGAAGCGGATGAAGGCCTCCGTCGCCAACGTGAGGCACCCGTCCATGGAAGCCTGTCATGAACAAAACTTCTGGTTGCCTCTGGCATATGAACTGCTTTTCCGTGCCTTGATTTTCGCGCCCGTTTCCCGGACGAAAAAGTCATTCACGTTCACACCGTTCCATCCCAAAACCCTGCTTCGACAGCACCTCACCATGGCCAAATACAAACTGGAATACATCTGGCTCGACGGCTACACGCCGCTGGCCAACTTGCGCAGCAAGACGCAAATCAAGGAATTCGCCAAGTTCCCCAAGCTGGAGGAACTGCCCAAGTGGGGCTTCGACGGCAGCTCGACGCAGCAGGCCGAAGGCAAGAGTTCGGACATCGTGCTCCAGCCCGTGGCGGTGTTTCCCGACTCCACCCGCAAGAATGGCGTTCTCGTGATGTGCGAGTGCTACCAGCACACCGGCGTGGCCAGCCCGTCAAATTCCCGCGCCACCATCCCGGATGATCCGGACACCTGGTTCGGCTTCGAGCAGGAATACTTTTTCTACAAGGATGGCCGTCCGCTCGGCTTCCCCGAGGGCGGCTATCCCGCGCCGCAGGGCCCGTATTACACCGGCGTCGGCTACAAGAACGTCGGTTGCGTCGCCCGCGAGATCGTTGAGAAGCACATCGACATCTGCCTCGACGCCGGGATCAACATCGAGGGCATCAACGCCGAGGTCGCCAAGGGCCAGTGGGAATTCCAGATCTTCGGCAAAGGCTCCAAGAACGCCGCCGACCAGGTGTGGGTCGCCCGCTACATCCTCGCCCGCCTGTGCGAAGGCTACGGCATCGACATCGAGTGGCGCTGCAAGCCCATCCTCGGGCCCTTCAACTCGCCGCTCGACTGGAACGGCTCCGGCATGCACTCCAATTTCTCCACGAAATACATGCGCGAGGTGGGCGGCAAAGCCTACTTCGAGAAGCTCATGGAAGCCTTCAGCAAGAACTGCAGCGAGCACATCGCCGTCTACGGCCCGGAGAACCACCTCCGCCTCACCGGCCTGCACGAGACGCAGTCGATCGACAAGTTCACCTATGGCGTCGCCGACCGCGGCGCGTCGATCCGCGTCCCGCACAGCTTCATCAACAACGGCTACAAGGGCTACCTTGAGGATCGCCGTCCGAACTCCGCCGCCGATCCGTATCTCGTCGCGGGCCGCATCCTGAAGACGATCCAGAGCGTGCCCCTCCCGAAGGCGAAGGGCTGAGCCGCCAAGACGGGCCTGGCTCGTCGCCATTTCAACGGCGCCACCGCGGGGTGGCGCCGTTTTTTTGCGCGCAAAAAAACGGGCCGCGCGTGCGGCCCGTTCGTGCGCTGCAGGCAGGAAATCCCCGGCCTACTTCAGCAGCATGTCCTTCACCGTCTTGCCCGCCGGGATCATCGGCAGCACGTGCTCGGTGTAGGGCACGATGACGTCGAGGACGAACGGGCCGTCGCAATCGAGCATCTCCTGCACGGCGGCGCGCAGCTCGCTCTTCTTGTGCACGCGGCGGCCCTTCACGCCGAAGCCCTCGGCGATCTTCACGAAGTCGGGGTAGAGGCCCGCGAGGTTCTCGGGGCTGCCCACGTTGCTCTCGTCGCCGAGGATCGTGTTGCCGCGGACGCTGCCGTAGAAACGATCCTCCCACTGCACGACCATGCCGAGGTGCTGGTTGTTCAGGATCATCGCCTTCGCGGCGATGTTCTCGATCTTCGCGGTGGCGAGCTCCTGGATGTTCATCACGAACGAGCCGTCGCCATCGATGTCGATGACCTGCTTGTCGGGCCGCGCGACCTTGGCGCCGAGCGCGGCGGGATAGCCGAAGCCCATCGCGCCGAGGCCGAGCGAGCTGATGTAGCGGCGCGGCTCGTCGAAGCGGTAGAACTGCGCGGCCCACATCTGGTGCTGGCCAACGCCCGTCGTGATGATCGCGTCGCCCTTGGTCAGCTCGTAGAGGACCTTCACCGCTTCCTGCGGAACGATGTGCTTGCTCTCGTCGTAGCGGAAGGGGTGCTCCTTCTTCCACGTCGCGATCTGCGCGTGCCAAGCCTTGGTGTCGGGCGGGGAAAACTTAAGGGCCTTTGCGAGCTCGTTGAGGCGGCCGAGCGCGTGTTTCACGTCGCTCACGATCGGGAGCAACGCGCGCTTGTTCTTGTTGTGCTCGGAGGCGTCGATGTCGATGTGGACGATCTTCGCCTGGGCGGCGAAGTGCTTTGTGTCGCCGGTGATGCGATCGTCGAAGCGCGCGCCGACGGCGATGAGGAGGTCGCATTGATCCACGGCCCAGTTGCCGTAGGCCGAGCCGTGCATGCCGAACCACTGCATCGAGAGCGGATGCGTCTCGGGGAAGCCGCCGACGCCCATCAGCGTGGTGGCGACGGGGATGTTGGTCTTCTCGGCGAACGCCTTCAGCTCCTTGTGTGCCTCGGCGGAGATGATGCCGCCGCCGGCGTAGAGCACGGGGCGCTTGGCCTCCGCGATGAGCGCGAGCACCTGCTTGAGTTGCTCGTCGTCGGCGTGGAAGGTGGCGGTCGCGTAGCTGCTGCGGAATTCCACCGTCGGCGGGAAGACGGGCTGGAATTTTTTCTGCTGCACGTCCTTCGGGATGTCGATGATGACGGGACCCGGGCGACCGCTGCGCGCGAGGTAGAACGCCTCCTTGAAGATGCGCGGCAAATCGGCGGCATCCATCACGAGGTAGGAGTGCTTCACGATCGGCAGCGTCATGCCGTAGAAGTCCGTTTCCTGAAACGCCATCTTGCCGATGTATTTCGAGTAAACCTGCCCCGTGATCGCGATCATCGGGACGGAGTCCATGAACGCATCGGCGATGGCGGAGACGAGGTTGGTCGCGCCGGGGCCGCTGGTGGCCATGCACACGCCGACCTTGCCGGTCACGCGCGAGTAGGCCTCGGCGGCGAACGATCCGCCCTGCTCGTGGCGCGGGAGGATGGTGCGGATCTTGTCGGTGCGCGCGAGGGACTGGTGCAGCTCCTGCGAGGCGCCGCCCGGGTAGGCGAAGATGACATCCACGCCCTCGCGGATCAGGCACTCGACGACGCAGTCGGAGCCCTTCATTTCGCGGCCGACTTCGGCCTTGGGAAACGCAGCAGGTGACGTGGATGCTTTTTTCATGGCGTGGCGATGGACAAACAGAGGCCACGACAAAGACGGGGGCGCGGGGGCGAGGCAAGCCCGCGGTTCCGCGTCGTCGGCACCCGCCGGTGCCCCCGGGAGGAGCTACGCCGCCTTGGCGTCCGCAGGCGCGAGCGGCAGCGGCACGGTGAAGCGGAAAATCGAGCCGCTTCCCGGCGTGCTCGTGACGTCGATCTGGCCGCCCATTTGATCGAGCAGGCGGCGACAGATGGCCAGGCCGAGGCCGGTGCCGCCGAAGCGCCGCTTCGTCGAGCCGTCGGCTTGGGTGAAGGGCGCGAAAATCCGCGCCTGCGCCTCGGGCGCGATGCCCACGCCGGTGTCGTGCACCTCGCCGCACAGCATGATGGAGTGCGCATCGATCGCCGCGGCGCGCAGCGCCACGTGCACCCGGCCCGCGGGGGTGAATTTGACCGCGTTGGCGAGCAGGTTGAGCAACACTTGCCGCAGCCGCGCCGGGTCGGCGGCGACGAGGGCGGGGACCGCCGAGTCGATCTCGCTGGTGAGGGCGAGGCGCTTCTTGGACGCCTCGGGCGCGATGATGGCAATCGCTTCCGCGACGATGCAGCGTGGGTCGACGGGAGCCGGCTCAAACTCGACCTTGCCGGCCTCGATGCGGGAGAAGTCGAGGATGTCGCTCAGGATGGTGAGCAGGCTGTGCCCGCAGGTGTGAATCGTGGCGGTGCACTCGCGTTGCTCGGCGTCGAGCGGAGTGCCAAGCAGGAGGTCGGCCATGCCGATGACGCCGTTGAGCGGCGTGCGGAGCTCGTGGCTCATGGTGGCGAGGAACTCGCTCTTGGCGCGGTTGCCGGCCTCGGCGGCATCCTTCGCGGCGAGCAGCTCGCGGTTCGCGGTTTCAAGCGCCGCGGTGCGCTCGCGCACCATCGCCTCGAGGGTCTCGCGCTTTGCCCGGGCCTGGAGGCCGAGCTCCCATTTGCGCGTCATCGCGTGGGCGAGCTGCAGGACCTCCACGGAATCGAAGGGCTTTTTCAGGATCACCAGGCTGTCGCTCTGGCCCACGCGCTCAATAATCTGCTCCCACGAATAGTCGGAGTAGGCGGTGCAGATCACGATCTGGAGATCGGGCTGGGCCTGCCAGAGGCGGCCGATGGTCTCGACCCCGTCCCAACCGGGGGGCATGCGGCCATCGACGAACGCGAGCGCAAAGGGCCGGCCCGCCGCGAGCGCCGCCTCCGCCTTGGCGAGCCCCTCCTGGCCCTGCGTGGCAAAATCGAGGTCGAACGAGGCGGTCACGGTGGTCTTCTGCGGCGCATCGAAAAGCGCGGCCTCCATGGAATCGACGACGGAGTTCGCCGTGCGCGGACACAGGATCTTCCTGAAATCCTCGTGGATGGAGAGGTTGTCGTCGATGACGAGGATGCGGGCGGATTCTGGCATGGCTGAAAAGGTTCAGGCGGCGCGGGGTTCGGCTTTGGGGAACGGCTCGACGCCGGCGGCCGTGTTGACGGGGAGCTCGAGGACAAAGGTCGCGCCGAGGCCCGGGCCATCGCTGTGGACGGAGAGGCTGCCGCCTAGTTCGCGCGCGGCATTCGCGCCGCTGTGCAGGCCGAAGCCGTGACCGTCCTTTTTGGTGGTGAAGCCGTGGCTGAATATCCGCGTGAGGTTCTCGGGCGCGATGCCCATGCCGTTGTCGGTGATCTCGAGGCGGACGCCGCCGGCGGCGGACGGGCGAACGCGCAGCGTGAGATGGCGGCCTTGGGCGCGGGCATCGAGCGCCTGCTTCGCGTTGCTGACGAGGTTGACGAGGATTTGGAGGACCTTGTGGCGATCCGTGGTGATGTTGGGCACGGGCTCGAACTCGCGCGCCACGTCGATCCCGTGGCGCTTCAAGGCGAGGGCGTGGATGCGGAGGGCGTCCTCCACGAGCTCCTGCACCCGCAGGATCTCGCGTGTGCCGGAGAGCTTCGCGAAGGACTGCTGGGTGGAGACGATTTGCTTGATGTGCTCGACATTCTGCTGGAGGCCCCGGAGCTCGGCCGTGAGGAACTCGCGCTCGGTGGCGAGCTGTTCGGAGATGGCCGCGAGAAAGGCGGGCACTTGCCGTCCCTTCGGATCGCGCGAGAGGAACTCCGCGAGATCGGCCTCGTGCTCGCGGAGCAGCTGCACGACCCGCGCGAGGCTGGGGGCCTTGGAGCCCCGCACCCGGTCAAGCGCGAGATCGGCGGAGACGTTCACGCTGTTGAGCACGTTGCCCACGTTGTGGAGGACGCCGGTGGCGACTTCCGCCATGCCCGCTTGGCGCGAGCTGTCCACCAGCTGCGCCTGTGTCCGCAGCAGCTCGTCGGCGGCGCGCTGGTGCTCGGCCACCTCGCGGGCCAGCTCGGCGGTGCGCGCCGTGACGCGGGACTCCAGCTCGGCGCGGGCGGATTGCAACTCGACCACGAAGCGCTCGCGCTCGGCCGCCGAGCGATTGAGTGAACGGGAGGCGCGGTGCCCATAGAAGCACGCGGCGAGGACCATGATGAAGATGGCGAGCGCGATGAGGTATTCGGCGCGGCGCAGGCGGGCGGCGGTCTGGAGTTCCTGCGCGTAGAGGTGGGACTGCGCATCCTCGATGAGCTCCGACATCATGCCGACGATCATCGCGATGTGGGCGTAGTGCCGATCCATCACGGCCATCCGGGCGCCGGCCTGCTCCGTCTTGCCGGCGGCGACCAGCGCGAAGATGTTCTCGGTCTCGGCCACCATGTTGGCCATCGTGCCCCGGATGCGGGCGACGTCGCTGCGGATATGGCCGGAATCGGGAAACCCGAGCGCGGGCACCAGCTCTTCCTCGATCGCGACGAGGGCGGACTCGAACTCGGCGGCGGCGGCGCGGAGGCTGGCGCGTTCGGCGGGGATGTTGTGCGAGATGAAGACCTCGTTGCCCGGCGCGTTGGCGGCGCCGGCGAGCGCCCGCAGCTCGGAGAGGCGGTTCAGGCGCTCGGCCCACGCCTTGCCGACCTCGACCGAATGGGAGTGGATGCCCAGCACCCCGTGGTTGAGGAAGAGGCTGAACCCGACGGTCGCGATGTCGAACGCCGCCAGCACAAAGAAAAAATAGTGCCAGCGGGGCTTGCGACGGTTGCTGGGGGAGTCGGGTTGCATCGGGACGGGGCGCGTAAAATCAGGCGGCGAGGGCGCGATCAGGCTCCATCGGCACAGGGAGCTCGAGGGTGAAGGTGGCGCCGAGGCCGGGGCCGTCGCTGTGGACGGAGAGGGCGCCGCCGAGTTCCTTGGCGGCGTTGGCGCAGGAGTGCAGGCCGAAGCCGTGGCCGGTCTTCTTGGTCGTGAAACCGTGGCTGAAGATGCGCGCGAGGTTCTCCGCGGGGATGCCGCAGCCGTTGTCGCCGACCTCGATGCGCACGCGGCCGCCGGCGGCCGCGAGGCGCAGGACGAGGCGGCGGCCGGACGCGCGCGGCTCCATCGCCTGCCGGGCGTTGTTGATCAGGTTGACGAGGATCTGGAGGACCTTGTGGCGGTCGACGAGGACGGGCGGCACGGCGCCGAACTCGCGCACGGTCTCCACCTCGCCGCGCGCGAGCACGCTGGCCGCAAGGCGCAGCGCATCCTCGAGGAGCGTGCAAGGCGCCACGCTTTCCAGCACGCCGGCGACCTTGGCGTAGGCCTGTTGCATCGCGACGATCTGCTTCACGTGGTCGATGCTGGCCTGCAGCGCGTGCAGCTCCGCCGTGATTTGAGCGCGTTCTTGCGCCAGGTCGTGGCCGAGGGCCTCGAGGTAGGGGAGAACCTGGCGGCCCTTCGGATCCGAGGCGAAGAAGCCGCCCAGGTCATCCCGGTGCTCGTGCAGCAAGCCGGCGAGCTTGGCGATCCCGGCGGCCTTGGTGCCGCGCAGCAGATCGAGCGCGAGGTTGGCGGAGACGTTCACGCTGTTGAGCACGTTGCCGACGTTGTGCAGCACCCCGGTCGCGATCTCGGCTTTGCCGGCCTCGCGCGAGCGTTCGGCGAGTTCCCGGCTCAGCCGATCGCGCTCCAGCTCGGACGCGCGGCGCCCCGTCACATCGCGGATGAAGACGACGCTCTGCCGGTCGGGCAGCGGCAGCAGGCGGGCCTCGAAATGCACGGCGATGTCGTCCCGCGTGAGCGAAAACTCGAAGCTGTCGGCGGGTTCGCCGCGCCCGATGGCTTGCCATGCGGTGAGGAAGGAGGCCTTCGCCCGGGGTTCGAGCAGCGCGTGGAGCGCCTGGCCGACCGCGGTGCGCGAGGAGAAGGCGAACCCGCGGCCTTGCCCGGCCTTGAGGTCCTGCACCACGCCCTGGGCGTCGAGCCACAGCATGACGTCGGGCATGGCGTGGAAGACGGCGCGCATCTCGGAGTTGGCCCGGAGGAGCTCGCGGGAGCTGAGCTCGAGCGAGTGCTCCAACAAACCCCGATCCTCGTCGCTCTGGCGATAGGCCTCGTTGACCGCCATGAGAACCGCGCGGCAGTCCGCCGGGAGCTTCTGCGGATCGACGCCGCAGCGCTTGAGCTGGCGTCTGAGGAGGCTGTGCAAGGCGAGCGGCATCTCAGGCTTCGGCGAAGGTCGTGATGGTCATGGTCTGGTTGTGCAGCTCGCACTTGGCGCCGGGCGTGAAGGGCGAGATCTCCCCGTAGGAATAGAAGCCGGTGAGCACGGTGCGTTCGCCGAGCATGTCGCGCGCGGCCTCGACCTCCTCCTCGACCCGCTGCTTGAGCACCAGGCGGCGGCCCACGCAGCTGATCAGGATGGCGAGCTCGGCGGTGTGGCCATTGAGCGCGTCGCGGCCGACGGCGGCGGCCCCGGCGGCGCCATCGATGAGGCGGTCGAAATTGGCCTTCATCAGGCGGGCGTGGGCGCCCTCCGGCATGTCGCCGGCAAAGGTGAGGCTCGGGGCCTGCTCGTCGACGGCCAGGATGGTGCGCACGACGGGCGTCTCGCTCCCGATGCGGACGCTCAGCGGGAAAAGGAGCCCCGACGCGGGCAGTTCCTTGGCGTGGGCGCCGAGGTATTGCTTGTAGAGCCCGAGGGCGGACTTGCCGTCCAACTCGTGGAGCACGTTGCCGTTTGAGCGCGTGATCATGCGCTCGGGCCCGAACGAGTCCCAGCCGCCGAGCGAGCCGAAGCCGATCCTCAGTCGATCGCCATAGAGCCCGAGCGCGGCGACGGTATGCTCACGCGGGGCCCCATGCTCCAGCACGAGCGTCCGTTTGAAGAGCGCGCCGTCTCCGGCGAGCCCGCCGGTGAGCGAGACGCCGGCCGGCAGCGCGGAAGCGAGTCCGCGCACCAGCTCCGTGCCGTTGACGGCGAGCCCGTCCGAAAGGACGAATACATGGCGCAGCGCCGGCCCGCTCCCCGCGGCCTCCGCCGGGAGCGACGCGGGCAGGGCCGCGGCCAGGCGACCGCCCGCGGCAAAGCTGTCGGCCGCGGTCGCGACGCCGGTGTGGACCGTGCGGAGCTGCGTGTGGGCGAACGACAGCGCGCAGGCGACGACGCACTCCGTCGAGACTTCCGTGCCGCAGATTTCGCCCGCGGTGGAGCAGCCCATGAAGTGCGCCGCAGGGTAGGTGTGGCGCAGCCCGGTGAGCGCGGTGTCGGCGAGCAGGGCGCGAGTCTCGCCAAAAACCAGCACGAGCTGCGCCTCGCGACTTGGGGCCGGCAGCGGCGGCGCCCAGCCGGTGGCGGAGCTCCATTTGCTTTGGAAAATTTTCATGGCGGGCGAGTCGTTTTTTTTGCGCGGGCGAGCGCTCACGCGGCCTTGGGCTGGATGGCGGCCGGGGTGGCGGGCAGCTCGAGGATGAACGTGGCGCCGAGGCCGGGGCCGTCGCTGCGGACGGAGAGGGCGCCGCCGAGTTCCTTGGCGGCGTTGGCGCAGGAGTGCAGGCCGAAGCCGTGGCCGCTCTTCTTGGTGGTGAAACCGTGGTTGAAAATGCGCGCGAGGTTTTGCGCGGGGATGCCGACGCCATTGTCGGTGATCTCGAACCGCACGAGGGGGCCGGCGGCGACGAGGCGCACGATGATGCGACGGCCGTCGGGCTTGGACTCCATCGCCTGCCGGGCGTTGTTGATCAGGTTGACGAGGATCTGGAGCACCTTGTGGCGATCGGTGAGGATGGCCGACAGCACGGGGAACTCGCGCTCGACGATGATTTGGTGGCGGGTGAGCGGGCCGGCGAGCATGCGCAGCGCGTCCTCGACCAGCTCGGATGGGATGACCGGCTCCGTGACGCCGGAAACCTTGGCGTAGGCCTGCTGCATCGCGACGATTTGCTTCACGTGATCGATGCTGGCTTGGAGCGACTGCAACTCCCCGCTGATCGCGGCCTGCTCGTTGGTCAGCTCGGCGGCGATCGCGGAGAGGAAAGGCGGCACTTGGCGGCCCTTGGGATCGGACGTGAGATAGGTGCCAAGGTCCGCCTGGTGGTCCGTCAGCAGGCGCACGGCGCGGACCAGGCTGGCGGTCTTGGAGCGGCGGAGCTGATCGACGACGAGGTTGGCGGAGACGTTGACGCTGTTGAGCACGTTGCCGACGTTGTGGAGCACGCCGGTGGCAATCTCAGCCATGCCGGCCTGGCGCGAGGCGCTCACCAGCTCCTGGTTGAGCCGCTTCATCTCGGCCTCCGCGGCCTTGCGCGCGGTGATGTCCGTGATGGTGCCGCTGGCGCCGAGGACCTTGCCGTCGTTGTCGGTGAGGACATGGGTCGCGGCCTCGATCCACCGGGTCTCGCCGCCGAGGGTCACGAAACGAAATTCGCCGCGGGCCTCGCGCACGCGGCCGGACAGCAGGGTGCTCAGGGTGCGCGCGGCGCGCGCGCGATCCTCGGGATGCACAATCTCCAGGCAGGAGCGCCCGAGGCTGTCCTCCACGAAGTATCCGGTCGTCTCGCGCCAGGCGGAGTTGAGAAAGGCCCAACGCCCGCGCGGGTCCGTCTGAAAGATGATTTCCTGCACGCTCTCGACGACCGAGCGGTAGCGCAGCTCGCTGTGCCGGAGCTGGGCCTCCGCGCGCTGGCGATCCAGGCCCTCCAGGGCGAGGGCGACCTGCTGGGCGGCCGCGCGCACGAACTCGACATCCTCCTGCTCCCACGGGCGATCGATGCCGAGCAGCTCGCACACCAGCACGCCGGCGAGCTTGTCGTTGCGCCGGGCCGGTGCGTGCAGGGCGCTGACCGGGCAGAAGGGCCCGGTCGCCTGCGGGTCGCGCATGAGCGTGGGGTAGGCGATCGGCTGCCCGGTGGCGGCCAGCGCGGCAAAGTGCGGCGGCAGCTCCGAGACGTGGATGCGCACGGGATCGGCCGCGATGATCCCGCGTCCGGTCACGTGGAGTTTCTCCCGGAGCAGGCCCTGCTGGCGCGGCTGCATCGACCAGTAGCTGACGCGGGACAGGCCGAGGCAGACGGAGGTTTCGGCGAGCACCGTCTCAATCAGCCGGCTCCAATTTGCCGGATCGAGCCGGGCCAGTTTCAGCAACGCGGCCTGGCGCTGGAGGGCCCGGGCGGAGCGGCGCTGCTGCTCCTCCTCGGTGCGCCGGCGCTCGGTGACGTCCGTGTGGGAACCGGCGAACCGCACGGGGCGGCCCGTGGAGTCGCGCATCGCCGCGCCGCGCGAGAGCATCCACCGGTAGGAGCCGTCCTTGTGCCGGAGACGGAATTCCGCGGTGAAGGCCGCGCCCTGGCCCGCAAGATAGGCGGCGGTTTTTTCGCGCAGGGCCGCCGCATCCTCGGGATGGCAGTGTTGGTCCAAAATGCCGGGCTCGTTGGGCAGCTCGTGGTCGGCGTAGCCGATCATCTCCTTCAGGCGCGGGGAATAATACACGGCGCCAGTCCGGAAATCGATGTCCCAGAGGCCGTCGCTCGAGCCCATGACCGCGACCTCGAAGCGTTGCTGGCTGTCGCGCACGCGCGCGTCGCGCGCCTGGATTTGCCCGAGCATCCGGTTGAAGGCGCGCGTGAGCACGCCGACTTCGTCGCGGCCGCCCTCTTCCGCGCGCACGGAGTAGTCCTCGCGGCTGCTGATCCCTTGCGCGACCTCCGCGAGCGCGACCATGGGGCGGATGATGAGGCGCTGCAGGGCGGTCGACATCAGCAGCACCACGCCCAGCGCGGCCGCGATCACCGCGGCCGATACGCCGACGTAGAGCGAGACCAGCTTGCCGTATTCGAGCTCGTAGTCGGCCACGAGCTCAAGCCGCCCCGGGCGGGCATCCTCCATGTGGATGGGCAGGCTGAGGCACACGAAGCCGCGTTTGAAGACCGCATTCACCGGCCGTGTGCGGAGCACCTCTTCCTGCGGCGCGTGGATGACCCCGTAGTGGGCGAAGGGGTGCCCCTCCCCGTCGAGCATGCGGGCGGCGGTGATCTGCGGTTTGGCCCGGAGGGAAGAAAGGACCTCGGTGCCGGACCGGCGGTCGCTGAAGGCGAGGGGCGCGGCGCTGTTGCGGGCCAGGATCTCGCCGAGCGACTCAAGCTCGGAGACGAAGCCCTGCCGGAATGTGAGCGACTGGAACCAAAACAGCACGCCACTCGCGAGCAGCAGCGCCACGGCGCAGGTGGCGAGCAAGCTGGCGCGCAGCTTGAGTTTCAGCGGGAGATCGCGGATGGAAGTCATGGTCACTTCGCGCGCTGCGCCCGCACGACGCGCGCGACGCTCGCGAGCTTGGCGCTGACTTTCAGGCCGGCTTCGGCCGTGCGCTCCAGGTTCAACGTGAGGCGAATCGCGTCGTCCTCCCGGACGAATCCGACCATGCCGCCCCGCTCGGCAAAGAGGTCCGTCTCGCCGACCAGCAGCGTGCGCGCGTCGCCCAGCGCCGCGCGGACCTCCTCGGGCGTCTTCCCGGAGGCGCGGGTGACGAGCAGGATTTGCACGTCGGAGTCGAGGTCGCCGATGGCCAGGGCGCGGACCGCCACAGGCCGGCCGTTCACCTGTTTGCCCTCGAGCAGGGAGCGGAGGATGGGCAGGGCCTCGCCGTCGTCGATCACGCCGACCACAAACGGGCGCTCCGGCGGCTTGGCCGCTTCGGTGGGCCACTCGATGAACTTGGCGAAGTTGAAGAGGTAGCCGGCCTTCACCTTGTATTCCAGCGCCGGGCCGTCGCTGGCGCCGGGCGGCGCGGCGGCCAGCCCGGCTGCAAGCGCAAGCGCGAGGCCCGCGGCGCGGAGGCGCGGGAGCCATGCCCTCAAGATGGTCAGGAGTCGGGGCATGGCTCAGAAGATCCAGGTCGCCCGGCCCTCGCGGCTGAGGTTGATGAAGTCCTCGGCGGCGCGGCCGGTCGCGGCGGCCAGCGCGAGCGAGGCGCCCGCGAGGAAGGCCAGGGCGGCTGGGGCGCGGAGCACGCGACGAAGCCGAACGCGACGGGCGGCGCACATGGGGTTCATGGTCTCGCGGGTTTCAGAAGCGTTTGGTCGCCTGAAGCCGCCAGGTGCGTCCGTCGCGCGGCACGGAATCGATCGGGGCGAAGTCCGGGCTCACGGGATCGCGATAGGCGCGGTCAAAAATGTTGTGGAGCCCGGCGCTCACGTCGAGGCCCGGCGCGAGCGCGCGGCTGTAGAGCGTGAGGTTGGCGAGCCAGACGGGCCCGAGCACGGCGCCGCCGCCCGTGGTGCGGCGGCTCATCGCCTGCACTTCCGCGCCGGCGAAGATCTTCCCGCGCCAGAAAGGCAGCGCGAACTGGGCCTTGCCGAGGTGGCGCGGCGAGTTGTCGAGCGGGCGGCCTGTCACCGTGTCGCGCGCGCGGGAGAACGTGTAGCTCAGCCGGCCGCTCGCGCCGCGGGCCCAGCGGCCCTCCAGCTCGGCCCCGAACCCGCGCGACTGCACCGCGCCGAGGTTGGCGAAGGTGTTGAGATCATCCGCGGGATCGAGGACCTGCGTGACGAGGCCGGAGATCTCGCTGCTGAAGGCGGAGAGGCCCGCGCGCAAACCGCCGGGCAGCCCTTGCTCGAGCACGCACTCGTAGGAACGGACCCGCTCGGGCCCGAGGCGTGGGTTGGCCTTGTAGCTGGGCTGGATGTAGTCGCGCTCGTAGAGGTTGGGGGTGCGGAACGCCTGCCCGTAGAGCAGCTTCAGGTTGCCCTCGCGCCAGGGCCGCCAGTTGAGCGCGCCGCGCGGGTTGGTGCTGCTGCGCCCGGCGCCGAGGCGATCGTGGCGCACGCCGGCGTTGAGCGCCAGCGCGGGCGCGAGCTGCGATTCCGCCTGCACGTAGAACGCATGGGAGGCCGCGCGGCGGCGCACGTCGAGGTAGGTCGCGCGCGGCGCCTCGTCGAAGTTGGAGAGATCGAGCCGGAAGTCGTCGCGAAACTCGCCGCCGGCCGTGAGGCGCGTGCGCTCGCCCAGGTTTTTCGTGGCGAGCACCTCGCCGCCCAGCCACGCCGCGATGGCGAGGTCCGCGTTGACGACGGGCCGCGCGGCACCGGTGTCGTAGGAGAAGCCCGACTCGTAGCGGTAGTAGTCGTAGTAGAGCCGCGACTGCACCGACCAATCGCGGGCGAACGCGTGCGCGAACGTGAGCTCGGCGTAGGAGCGCACGTCGAGGTTGAGCGCGCGCGGATCGTTGAAGATGGAGCCATACTGGGCGGTGGGGTTTTGCTTCCGGCGATCGATGAAGCCGCCGGAAAATCGGAGGTCGCCGTAGCCCACCGCGGCGAACGCGCTCGTGGCTTGGGTGCGATCCAGCCGCTCGGCGACGCCGCCGTGGGTGGCCGCGTATTCCTCGAAATAAAACCGCTTGTGCCCCGCGCCATCGAGGCGCGTGGCGGAGACGAGCACGTCGAGGCCGTTGTCGAAGCGCCGGCCGTAGGTCAGCCGGCCGCTCTGCGTGTCGAGGCTCGCCGCCGTGGCCGCCGCCTGCGCGCCGCCGAGGTCGCGGCCCCGCCGCGTGACGACGTTGATGACGGTGAAGAAGGCGTTGTTGCCGTAGAGCGACGAGCCCGGCCCGCGGATCACCTCGACGCGCTCGACGAGGTCGAGGTCGAGCAGGAAGTCCGTGCCGGTGAACGCCGAGTCGTAGATCGGCTCGTTGAGGCGGTGGCCGTCGATGTTGATGAGGACGCGTCCGCCGAAGTCGCCCGGGCGATTCACGCCGCGCAGGCCCGTGTAGTTGTAGATCCGATCGCTCGTGACGTAGAAGCCGCGCACCGACTCGAGCACCTCGCCGAGCGTGCGGTAGCCGAAGTGCCGGATGTCGTCCTGCGTCACGATGCTCACCGCCGAGGGCGCCTCGGTGATCTTCTGCTCGTGCTTGGAGGCGCCGACGACGACGGGCACCTTGATGCTGCCGAGTTCCTCCAGGCTGAGCGAGAAGAAGTCCTTTTCGGCGGCGGCTGCGGCTGCCCCGACGGCGATGAGGCCGGAGAGCAGCGATCGACGGATGAACGAGGCGGGCATGGCTCAGAACTGCACTCGCCCGGAGAGAACGAGGTCGCGGCGGGGCTCGTTGAGCGCGCGCGCTTCCCCGCGCGCTGCGTCGCTGCCGTGCAGCGCGGAGCCGGGCCCCTTGACGACCTCGGGGCTTGAAATGGAATTGGCGGCGACGGTGTTCCAATGCTGGTTGGGGCGGTCGCGGAAGACGGGGTTGTTGAGGCGGATTCCATCGATGCGGAACAGCGTCTGAAACCCGGTGACGCCGCGGATGAAGGGCGAACCCTGGCCGTTGGCCGTCGTCTGCCCCGTCACGCCGGCGAGGCCATCGAGCCAGCCTCGCAGCGTGGGCGGCCGGCGATCATCGTGATCCGCCCGGGTGAGCGCCACGGCCATGAATGGCAGATCAAACGGGTCCGCCTCGCGCAAGGTCGCGGTGACGATCCTGCCGCGAGCCAGCCGGTCGAAATCCAGCGCCGTGAAATCTTTCACGGCGCGGGTGTCGATGACCAGGGCCGCGGCGGGGACGGCGCCCGCGGAAAGGACGGCGGCCGTCGCCAGAAGCGCGGCGATGAGCGCACGTGGACGACCCTGGAAAAAAGAATCCATGACTACCGCATCGGCCGGAAACGGGCGTCAATTAGCGGTAATCCTCCGCGCGTTCCGCTCGCGCGGAGCCGACCTGTCAACAAAGCGCTAAACCCGGTGTCGCGCCCGGAACTTCACCCTAGGCCGCGGCCCCGCGCCGGCACTCTTGTGGCGCGCTACGGGAAAAGGCCCCGCGCCGCCTTCGCGTCCGCGACGCGCTGGATGCCGAGCGTCAGCGCGGCGAGGCGGCGGCTGAACTTGAATTTGTCCTTCTGCGCGTCGACGGCGGCCTTGGCCTTGTCGAGCATCCCGAAGAGCTTCTGCAGCACCTCCTCGCGGCTCCAGTAGAAGTTCGAGAGATTCTGCAGCCACTCGAAGTAAGACACGATCACGCCGCCGGAATTGCAGAGCACGTCGGGGATGAGCTCGATGTCGCCGCGCGCCTCGATGATCTTGTCGGCGCCGTTGGAGGTCGGGCCGTTCGCGCCCTCGGCGAGCACGCGGCACTTCAGCTTCGCGGCGTTTTGATCCGTGATGACGCGCTCGAGCGCGCACGGCGCCAGCACGGTGCAAGGCAGCTCGAGCAGCTGCTCGTTGGTGATCGCCTCGCCCTCGTGGAAGTCGTGCAGCGTCTTTTGGTAGCGGACGTAGCTCAGCGCCTTCGCGAGGTCGATGCCGTTGGCGTTGTAGATGCCGCCCGTGTAGTCCGAGATCGCGATGATTTTTGCGCCGTAGTTCGCGAGGGCGAGGGCGGTCTCGCTGCCGACATTGCCGAAGCCCTGCACGGCGACCGTCGCCTGGTGGATCGGGATGCGCAGATCCTCGAGGTATTTCTTGGTGAGGTAGGCGACGCCCGCGCCGGTGGCCTCGCGGCGGCCCTGCGAGCCGCCGAGCGCGATCGGCTTGCCGGTGACGACCGCGCTCTCCACGTGGCCGGCGTGGTTGGAGTAGGTGTCCATCATCCAGCCCATGATCTTCTCGTTGGTGCCGACATCGGGCGCGGGCACGTCCGTGTGCGGGCCGACGAAGTTCACCATCTCCTGCATGTAGCGCCGCGACAGGTGCTCGAGCTCGTTGTCGTCGAGCTCGCTCGGGTTGACAATCACGCCGCCCTTGGCGCCGCCGTAGGGCAGGCCGACGAGCGAGGTCTTCCAGCTCATCCACATCGCGAGCGCGGCGACTTCGCCGAGGGTCACATCTTGGTGGAAACGGATGCCGCCCTTCGACGGCCCGGTGCTCAGGTTGTGCTGCACCCGGTAGCCCTCGAAGACGGTCACGGAGCCGTCCCTGCGCTTCACCGGGAGCGAGACGGCAAGGCAGCGGCGCGGGTATTTCGTGCGATCGCGCACGGCCTCGGGCAGGTTGATCGCGTCGGCCGCCTTGTCGAACTGGCGGCACGCCATGCGGAACACGTCGGAGTCGTAGAGGGAGGAGACGATGACCTTGGTCATGATGGGGCTGGGCTGGTTCGGATGCCCGGCAGCGTGGCGGGCGGGGCGGGATTAGCAATTGGCTTTGCGCCGCCGACGGCCGCATGATGCCGCCTGTTGCGCCGTGGGCTACCTGATAAAATTCTTTCGCTGGACGGTGGAGAAATTCACGGTCGCCGCGCTCATCGTCGTGTTTGCCGTGGCGGCGTGCGGGCTGTGGCTGTTCCTGAAGGACAACGTCGACTTCGACCAGTGGCGGCAGGATGTCGTGCGCACGCTCACCGGCAAGCGCGCCGAGATCCGCGCCGCGCTCGACGACGTCCATGCGCGCATGGAGCGGATCTCGCAGGACATCGCCGCGGAGGAGGGCCGCGCGAAGCTCGCCGAGAGCGCCATCTCGAAGCTCAAGGAGCTCGAGAGCACCTGGGAGCGCCTGTTCGGCAACTCGGAGCAGCAAAAGGCCAACGCCGAGCAGATCGAGAAGATGACGGCGCTGCGCGCCACCAGCGTCGCGCGCACCAAGCAACTGCAGGCCGACTTGCAGCGGGCCTCGTGGGAGCGCGACGGCCTCGAGATCGCGCTCGGCAAGATCGACGCCGAGGTCGCGGTCGTCGCCGCGAAGCGCTCGCGCGTGATGCACTACCTCGACGCGACCTGGAACCACGAGCTCGGGCGCGGCCCGATCCGCATGGCGGTGAAGTGGTGGGTGCTCGTGTTTCTCGTGGGCTACTTCCTTGGCCCCAGCCTCGGCAAGGTCGCCCTGTATTCCCTCGTCGCGCCGATTGTCATGCGGGGCCGGCCCGTGCGGCTGGCCGCGGACATGGCGCAGTTACCCGAGGTGGGGGAGAGCCGCGTCGCGACCGAGCTAGCGCTCGCGCCGGGTGAACGCCTGTGGGTGAAGGAAAAATTCCTGCAGGCCTCGGACGAGGGCGTGAAGCGCCGCACGCGCTACCTCCTCGACTGGAAAATCCCGTTCACCTGCCTCGCCACCGGCCTCGTGGAGTTGATCGAGATGCGAAACCACGCGGCGTCCGGCGGCGGCCAGTCCATCACGCTCTCCAACCAAGGCGATCCGCACAGCGAGCTCGCCGTCGTCACGCTCGCGCCGGGCTCCTCGCTCGTGCTGCGGCCGAGTTTCCTCGCGGGCGTCGTCGTGCGCGAGGGCGCCCGCCTGAAGATCCGCCGCCGCTGGCAGCTCCTGCGCTGGCAGGCGTGGGTGACGCTGCAGTTCCGCTTCTTCGAGTTCGCCGGGCCGTGCCGGCTGGTGATCGCGGGCAGCCGCGGCGTGCGCGCGGAGCGCCTCGTCGATCGCGAGGGCGACGGCGTGCCGGCGCGCCGCACCAACCAGGACGCGACGATGGGCTTCACGCCCAACCTCGATTACCGGCCCGTGCGCGCCGAGACCTTCTGGAGCTACTACCGCGGCATGAACCCGCTCTTCGACGATCTCTTTTCCGGCCGCGGCATCTTCCTCTGCCAGCAAGTCGCGGTCGCCGGCGACGCCAAGAAGAGCCGCCGCTTCTGGGCTTCGATCTGGGGCGGCGTGCTCAAGGTCTTCGGGTTGTGAAGCGGGAGGATTTCGTTTCCGTCTGCGCGCCGCACCATGCTTTTCAAACTCGCCTCCGCCTACCAGCCCACCGGCGATCAGCCGCAGGCGATCGACAAGCTCGTGGCCTCGATCAACGCCGGCAACCGCCACCAGACGCTCCTCGGCGTCACGGGCTCGGGCAAGACGTTCACCATCGCCAACGTCATCGCGCGCACGCAGCGGCCCACGCTCGTCCTCTCGCACAACAAGACGCTCGCGGCGCAGCTCTACTCGGAGTTCAAGAATTTCTTCCCCGAGAACGCGGTCGAATACTTCGTCAGCTACTACGACTACTACCAGCCCGAGGCCTACGTGCCGTCGAGCGACACGTTCATCGAGAAGGACTCCTCCATCAACGAGGAGATCGAGCGCCTGCGCATCGCGAGCACGAGCTCGCTCGTGTCGCGGCGCGACGTGATCGTGGTCGCGAGCGTGTCGTGCATCTACGGCCTCGGCTCGCCGCAGGAGTTCACGGAGATGCGCATCCCGCTCCGCCGCGGCGCGCCGCTCGGCCGCCAGCGCCTGCTTGAGCGGCTCGTCGACAACATCTACGAGCGAAACGACTACGAGCTGAAGCCCGGCCGCTTCCGCGTGCGCGGCGACGTCGTGGACATCATGCCCGCCTACATGGAGTCGGGCCTGCGCGTGGAGTTCTTCGGCGACGAGATCGACGCGCTCAGCGAGTTTGATCCGACGACGGGCAGCGTCATCCGCCCGATCGAGCAGTTCGATCTCTACCCGGCCAACCAATACGTGACGAGCCGCGGCAAGCTCGAGCCGGCCATCGCCGCGATCAAGGCGGAGCTCGACGAGCGCGTGGCGTTCTTCGAGGGGCAGGGCAAATACCTCGAGGCGCAGCGCATCCGCATGCGCACGAACTACGATCTCGAGATGCTGCAGGAGATGGGATTCTGCAACGGCATCGAGAACTACTCGCGCCACCTCACCGCCCGGAAGGCCGGCGAGCGGCCGTTCTGCCTGATCGACTTTTTCCCGAAGGATTTCCTGCTCGTGGTGGACGAGAGCCACGCGACGGTGTCGCAGGTGGGCGGCATGTATAACGGCGATCGCGCGCGCAAGCAGACGCTCGTGGACTTCGGCTTCCGCCTGCCCTCGGCGCTCGACAACCGGCCGCAGAGCTTCGCCGAGTTCGAGGCAATCACGGGCCAGACCATCTACGTCTCGGCGACGCCCGCCGAGTTCGAGCTGAAGCGCTCCGCTGTGATCGCCGAGCAGCTCGTCCGTCCCACCGGCCTGCTCGATCCCGAGATCACGATCCGGCCGACGAAGGGGCAGGTGGAAAACCTGATCGCCGAGATCAAGGCCGCCGCGGCGGCGGGCGAGCGCGTGCTCGTGACCACGCTCACGAAGCGCCTCTCCGAGGATCTCACGAGCTTCCTGCGCGAGTCGAAAATCCGCGTCGAATACCTGCACTCCGACATCGACGCGATCGAGCGCGTCGAGATCCTGCGCAACCTGCGGCTCGGCAACTTCGACGTGCTCATCGGCATCAACCTCCTGCGCGAGGGCCTCGATCTCCCCGAGGTCGCGCTCGTCGCGATCCTCGATGCGGACAAGGAGGGCTTCCTGCGCAGCGAGACCTCGCTCATCCAGACCGCCGGCCGCGCCGCGCGGCACGAGAAGGGTCGTGTGATTTTCTACGCCGATCAGATCACCGACTCGATCAAGCGCACGCAGGACGCGGTGAACTACCGCCGGCAAAAACAAATCGCCTACAACCTCGAGCACGGCATCACGCCGCGCAGCGTGCAGCGCGCCGCGCAGGCGAGCCTGCACGTCTACGACGGCTCCGGCGATCGCGGCGGCGCCGAGGCCGCGGCGGCCGAGGGCGTCGATGATGTCGCGGCGGTGATCGCCGAGCTGGAGCAGGAAATGCAGGACGCCGCGGGCCGGCTGGAGTTCGAGCGCGCCGCCGTGCTCCGCGATCAGATTGACGCGCTCAAGTCGGGCGATTTCCGCAGGGTGGCGGCGCGACCGGCGCAGGACTACGGGCGCGCGAAGCGCGCGGCGGCGGCGGTGCGGGGGAAGCGGCGCTGAGGTGGGCCGTGCTCTCCGAGCGCGGCCACGGCCCGGCTCGGAGAGCCGGGCCCGCCTTCAGCGCGATCCGCGTGCGAACTGCTCGAGCGTCGTGAGCGTGGCCTCGGCCGCGCGGAGGCCTTGCGCAAACTGCGTGGCGTCGCCGACGCCGACGGCACGGCCGACCGCGGGGAGCTCGTTGTCGAGCCGGACGCGTGCAGCGGCGATTTCCGGCGAGGAGCCTGCGGCGGCTGCGCGGGCCAGGCCCGCCTTGGCGCGGCTGACGCGCGTCATGAGCGCGACGTATTGCTGGTTGGCCCGGGAATATTCGGCGAAAGTCATCTTAACCATTGGTGCGGCCGGGGCGTTCGCCGGGGCCGCGGCCGTGGGCTCGGCGGGAAGCTGCCCCGTGTTCAGGAACCGGTCGATTTCGTCCAGCTTGTCCTCGACCGCCTTCATCGCGGTTTCCGCCGCGGCGCGATTGTTCGCCTGAATCGCCGGATAGACCTTTCGCCCCTCGTAGATGAGGTAGGGAACGAAATTTTCCACCGCGGCGGGAGGCCGGGTCGCGCGATGCGCCATCTGCCACTCCTACAGCCGATTTCTTGTCGCTATGTCCCGCTCGCCGAGGGCCGCGTAGCGTTTGCGAATGTCATCCATGCTCGCGGTCGAGACGAGCAGCGCGGATTTTTTCGCGTCGGCCTTGAGCGGGCCGAACTCGGGCTCGATGCCCGCGACGGGCCCAATGATCGTGAGGGCGTAGCGGCGGTAGGTCTTGCCGAGGATTTCGTTGTGGCTCTGTCGGCGGACGAGCACCTGGCCGCCCGGCACCTCGGGGGAGAACCACGTCTGGGTGTAGGTGTCTGGGTCGCGGGCGTTTGATCCGGGAAGGTGCCCGTAGGTCTTTTCCCAGTGGGTCGCGAACTTCCTCCCGCTGATTTCGAGGGTTTCGTCGCCGGTCTCGTCGGGCCGCGACGGTGACGTGGCCTCCGGGCGAATCTTGGCCCGGTGCGTGCCAGTGGTCTCGGAGGACGTCGGCACGCCGGCCTGCGTGGTGGCGGTGCTGTGGCTGACGACCACGGCGCGCTCCGCGTCGATCGAGTCGAGGCGCAGGATCGTGCGGCCCGCGTCGCTGCGCTCGTAGAGGTTGGTGCCGGAGTCGTTCTCGAAGAACAGGCGATCGACCAGCGTGACGGTCGTGCCGGCGGGGAATTTTTTCCACTCCGCGTAGCGCGGGTTCTCGACGAGCTGCGGCTCGGCCTCGCCGAGCCACGCCGGCCGGGAGTCCTCGGCGTCTGGCCCGCGGAAGCCGCCCTCGACGATCGCGATCTGGCGCGGGTCGAGCACGCGCACGCCGGCGACCTCGCGCCATTCCTGCACCTCGCCGTAGATCTCGACCTGCCGGCCGATGAGGCGGGCGAAGTCGTCCCCGTAGATTCCCTGCAGCTCGTGGGCGTAGGGCGAGAAGGCGATGATCTGGTTGCGGGGCGACTCCTTGAAAAGGATCGTGGCGTATTCGGGGCGGCCGCCTTTCTCCACGTTCACGGCCGAGACGGTGCCGCGCACCGCGAGGTGCTGGCCGAGCCAGCGGTTCGAGTAGGAAGCGGCCTTGAAGTGCGGCACATTGCCGTCGGGCGCGACGAGCTTCGGATCCTTGAGCGCGAGGTCGAACCACGCGTTGGCCTGCCGGTATTGCGGATCGCCGCGGATGCCGCCTTGGGCGGACTTGCGCGCGGAGAGGACCTTGCCGGCGCCGCGAGCACGGCGGCCGCGGCGGCGGCGACTTCCCTTGCGCCAAAGATCCGGGCGAGCGTCCCGTAGAGCGCGACCGTCTCGGCTTGGCAGTCGGGAATGTCGGCGGTCTGCGCCTCGCCGAGGCGCGTGCTCACGCGCGCCTCCATGGAGAGCTGCAGGTAGAGTTCGGGCGTGTAGTATTTCTTCAGGTCGATGCCGCTGGCGAGGACCTCGCTCCAATACTGCGCGCGCTCGTAGGCCTGCCGGCGGCCGGAGGGCTGCGTGACCGCGACGGCCAGCACCACGGGGTTCACCATGATGTCGCCGTCCTTCATCGCGCCGCCGGCGCGGCGCAGGGCGTTGATCCATTGCACAAAGAGTGGGTGCGCTGACGGGCGGAGGCCGCCGTCGACCATGCTGAAGTCGCCCTTCAGCTTCCGGCGATACTGGTCAACCGTGATGCCCGGCTCGAAGTTTAGCGTGTTGAGCGACGTGACGGCCTGGCCTTTCATGCCGGACATGAGGTTGATCGTGAGATAGACGGCGGTCTTCTGCGCGAGCACATCGAGATACTCCGCCTCGGCCTCGGCGAGACCGGGCCCGTTGGGAAATGCCGCCCAGTAGCGCCGGCGGGCTTGGTCAATCTTCTCGCTCAGCTCGGCGAACTTCGCCTTGAGCTCCATGCCTGCGGCGACGGCGCGGCCGACCTTGTCCCCGATCGTGGGGCACGGCGGCAACATCGACGGGCGGAAGGGCTGGGGATTGCAGGGCTGGGCGCGGAGGCCGGACGCGGCGAGGAAAAGCGCGGCCGCGACGAGGGAGCGGGGCAGGGAAGGGCGCATGGGGAATTCGACGCGGGGCCGTGGCTGGGGGGCCGATCCGGCGCGGGGGAACGAAGGGAACCTTGGTCCGGCGGCGCGGTGCTGTAAAGGGCGCAGCCGGCGGCGCGCGTTGCGGCCTGCGAGCGGAGCGGCGGCACTTTGCGCGCGCTTGCACCGTTTGGCCGAGTCAGGCGTCATGCAGCACGTCTCTCGCGCCATGTCGCCCCAATCCCGCCTCGTCAACCGCCGCCATTTTCTCCGCGCCGCCGGTGTCACCATCGCGCTGCCGCTGTTTGAGTCGCTCAACCGCCGCGTGTTCGCGGCCAGCGCCGCGGTCGGCACCCAGGCGGGCGCGGCCATCGGCGCGACGCGCCCGCGCCGCCTGGTCGCCGTGGGCAACATGCTTGGCTTCTACCAGCCGGAATTTTTCCCGAAGCACACCGGCCCCGACTACGATCTGCCCACGCTCATGCAGCCGATGGCGCCCGTGCGCCGCGAGTTCACGGTCTTCTCCGGCCTCGACCACGGCGTGAAAGGCGGGCACTTCGCCATCCATTCGTTCCTCAGCGGCGTGCGCTCCATCGACGCCAAGGGCATGCCGGAGGGCAACATCACCCTCGACCAGCGTGCGGCCGAGACGATTGGCGGCGCCACCCGGTTCGCGGCGCTGACGATCGGCAGCGAGGACGGCCTCCATGGCGGCTGCATGATGTCGTGGACCCGCAGCGGCACGCGCGTGCCGCCGATTCCCGGGCCGCGCGAGCTGTTTCGCACCCTGTTTGTCTCCGAAAGCGCCGCCGAGGTCTCCCGCTCGACCGACCGTTTCAGCCTGCACGGCTCAATCCTCGACGCGGTGAACGGCGACGCAAAGTCGCTGGGCCGCCAGCTCGGCGCGCGCGATCGCGAGAAGCTCGACGAATACCTCACCAGCGTCCGCGAGGTGGAGAAGCAGCTCGAGCTGACGCGCGCGTGGTCCAAGGTTCCGAAGCCGGAGGCGGGCATCGCCGAGCCGCCGAACACCAACTTCGTCTCCGATCTGCCGGTCTTCTACGATCTCATCGCGCTTGGGCTCCAGACCGACTCCACGCGCATCGCCACGCTTGAGATCGCGGGCGGCTTCAATTCGTCGGCCTTCGGCATACGCAAGGACTACCACGCCCTCTCGCACCACGGGCAGCTGGAGGAGAACATCACGCCACTCGTGCAGATTGAGAAATACCAGATGGAGCAGTTCGCGCGCTTCATCCAGAAGCTCGCCTCGATTCGCGACGGCGACGCGCGGCTGCTGGACCACACGTCGGTGCTCTTCGGCTCCGGCATGGGCAACGCCAACGCGCACACGAACCACAATCTCCCGATCGTCCTCGCGGGCGGCGGGTGGAAACACGGCGAGCACCGGGCGCTGGGCGACAAGGCCGCCGGCCGTGTGCCGCTGTGCAACCTCTACCTCTCGCTGCTCCGGGATTTTGGGGTCGACGTGAACCGCTTCGGCACCAGCACGGGGTCGTTGCGCGGCTTGGAGAAGGCCTGAGATGGGCCGCACCCCCGCCTGGTTCGTCGCGGCGCTGCTGATGGCGGCCGCCCTCGCATCCGCGGCCGACCCGCACTCCGCGCAGAAATTCTTCACGGATTACTGCGTCAAGTGCCACGGCCCCGAGAAACAGAAGGCCGAGCGCCGCTTCGACGCGCTCCCCGCCGCCGTCACGCACGCGGATCACCTCTCGGATTTTCAGGACATCATCGATCAGCTGACCCTCGGCGACATGCCGCCGGCCGAGGAGAAACAGCCGTCCGCACCGGAGCGCAGCGCGGTGATCGCGCTGCTGACGCGGCAGGCCGCCGACGGCCGTGCGCGGCTCGCCAGCACCGGCGGCCAGACGGTGCTGCGCCGGCTGAACCGCCGCGAATACCTCAACACCGTGGGCGACTTGTTCGGGCTCAACATGGCGATGTTCGACCCGACGACGAAGTTTCCGCGCGACCAGACGGCGCAGCACATGGACAACATCGGCGATGCGCTGAAGACCTCCGGCTACCTGCTTGCCCAGTATGTCGACGCCGCGGAGGCCGTGGTCGAAAAGGCCCTCGGCCAGCCGCGCGCGCCCGCGCCGCGCACGTGGCGCTTCACGGGCAATTTCCAGCAGCAGCCCGAGCTGCGCTACTCCCACGGCAAGGTGCAGAATTTCCGCTACATGGCCCTCTACGAAGGCCTGCACTCCGAGCAGCACGAGGGCGCCTACGGGCCGCTGCTCGCGTTTGCCGAAGGGGTGCCGGCCGACGGCTGGTATGAGGTCCGGGTCCGGGCCGAGGCGAGGAACCGCAAGCATCCCTACGATCCGCGCTTCTTCGGCAACGATCCCGCCGCGCCGTTCCGCCTCGGCGTGGTTCCTGGCGACGCGCGCGTCGGCCCGATGCACCACGAGCAGCCGCTCGAGCCCTCGCTCGGCGAGGCCACGCTGCCCGACGACAAGATTGAGTGGCAGACCTTTCGCGTCTGGCTCGATCGCGGGTTCAGCCCGCGCTTCACTTTTCCCAACGGGCCCATCGGCGCGCGGCAAAACTGGAACCGCCTCCTCCGCCAATACAACCAGACCTTCCCCGCCGAGCTGCGTGGCACGACCGGCATCGTGGAGGCGCGCGTCGTCGTGCAACGCCACGGTTTTGTCCCGCAGATTCGCATCCACGAGGTCGAGATCACGGGCCCGCTCGACGCCGCCGGCCTGACCGCGAGCGAACGGGCGATTTTTGGCGACCAGCCCTTCGCGCCCGGGCGCACGCGCGAGATCCTCACGGCTTTCGCCCATCGCGCCTACCGCCGCCCGGCGACGACCGGGGAAATCGATCGCCTCATGGCCGTCGTCGCCAAGCGCCGCGCCGAGGGCCGCACCCCGCACGAGGCGCTGCGCGACGGCCTCAAGGCCGCGCTCTGCTCGCCGGCCTTCCTCTACCTCGCCGACCCAGGAAGCGAGTCCGTGGCAGGGCGCGCCGCCTCCGGCGAGCCGCGGCTTGGCGCGGACGCCTCGCCGCACCCGTCTCCCGCCTCCCGTCTCCTGTCGCCCCACGCCCTCGCCACTCGCCTCTCCTATTTCCTTTGGTCGACGACGCCGGACGCCGAGCTCCTCCACGCCGCCGACACCGGTGAACTGCTGCAAAGGGAAAACCTGCTCGCGCACACGCGCCGTCTGCTGGCGAGCCCGCGCGCCGACACGTTTGTCGCCGGCTTGCTCGACAGCTGGCTGAACCTCCGCGTGCTCGGCGACATGCCGCCCGACCGAGGGGCGTTCCTCCGCTACTACTCGCAGGGCCTCCAGGCCGCGATGCGGCGCGAGACGCAGCTCTTCACCCGCGACCTCCTCGACCGCAACGCCAGCATCGTGCGCTTCCTCGACGCCGACTACACCTTCGCCAACCGCCCCCTCGCGCGCCTCTATGGCGTGGAGGACGCGGTGCCCGCCGAGGCCGCGCACGAATTTCGCCGCATCACCTTCTCCGATCCCCGCCGCGGCGGCCTGCTCGGCCAGGGCAGCGTGCTCACGGTGAGCGCCAACGGCGTCGAGACCTCGCCGGTCATCCGCGGCGTCTGGATGCTCGAGAACATCCTCGGCACGCCGCCCGCCCCGCCGCCTGACAATGTCCCCGCCATCGACCCCGACGTGCGCGGCGCCAAGTCCATGCGCGAGCTCCTCGCCAAGCACCGCGACAACCCCGCCTGCTTCGAGTGCCACCGGAAGATCGACCCGCTCGGCTTCGCGCTGGAGACCTTCGATCCCATCGGCGCCGCGCGCACGACCTACGCGAAGAACGCGGTGATCGACACCAGCGGCGAGCTGCCCAACGGCCAGCGTTTCGCGGATCTCGCCGGCCTCAAGCGCCTGCTCGTCGAGCGCAAGGCGCAGTTCGCGCGGATGCTGACGGAGCGCCTCCTCACCTACGCCTGCGGCCGTCGCATCGAGGCGCTCGACCGGCCCGCCGTGGACGCGATCCTCGCGGCCACGAAACCCAACGACTACCCCTTCCGCGACCTCATCGAGCAGGTGGTGTGCAGCGAGGTGTTTCGGTCCAAGTGAAGTCGATGCCTCCGCGCGCGGAGCTACGCTTCCCAAAATTTCACGCCATGCGTCTCTCCCTCTCGCTGTCTCTCGTTCTCTCCATCTCGGTCTTTGCGCAAACTCCCGGTGTCCCCACCGCCGCCGACTCCGCGAAGAACGCCCGCATCAAGTGGGTCAACGAGCCCAAGCCCGGCCAGCTCCCCGAGGGCGTCTCGCACCGCACGTTTCACAGCGCCGCGCTCGGGCGCGACGTCGGCTACTGCATCTACCTGCCGCCGGGTTACGCGACCGACACCGCGCGCCGCTATCCGGTCATCTACAATCTCCACGGCGCCGGCGGCAACGAGCTGCACAGCTTCACCGACGCCCGCGCGCTGCACGACGGCATCGTGTCCGGCCGCTGGCCCGCGATGATCATGGTGCTGCCCAACGGCGGCTCGCACACGTTCTACAAGGACTCCGCCGACGGAAAGCTCCCCGCCGAGACGCTCACCATCCGCGAACTCATCCCGCACATCGACGCCACCTACCGCACGATCGCCGCGCGCGCCGGCCGCGCGATCGAGGGTTTCTCGATGGGCGGCCGCGGCGCCACGCGCCTCGCGATGAAATACCCCGAGCTCTTCTGCTCGCTGCACAACCAGGCCGGCAACGTCATGCACTTGCTGGACCTCTACGATCCGACGAAGTCCGACGTTTACCCTAACAGCTACCTCGGCCCGGACCGCGCGCGCTATCAGGAGAACGACGTGTATGCGCTCATCAAGAAGAACGCCGCCGCAATCAAGGCCGGCACGCGCATCGCGATCACCTGTGGCACGCGCGACGACGGGCACCTGCCCACGGTGCGCGACTACCATGCCGCGCTCCTCGCCACGGGCATCGACCACACCTACCTCGAGGTCGAGGGCCTCGCGCATGAGCACGACAAGCTCGTGACGATGTATCGCACGACGTGGTTTGACTATCACGCGGAGTCGTTTCGGCGCGCGGCGCAAAGGTAGGAGCGCGCTTGCGCGCGAGGGGTTGCGGTGTGGGTGGGCAACCCGGCGTGGAAATCGCCCGCGAGCGGGCTCCGGCAAAATTCCCCTCGCCCCACGCGCGCCAATCCACTCCGTTTCCTCATGCGCCGCCTCGCCCCGCTCCTGCTCCTCGCGCTCGGCGCGCTCGCGTGGGCCGCGCCCGCCCCCGGGAAAAAGAAACCCGGCCCCGAGGTCCTCGTCGTCTCCGACGTGCTGCTCACCCCGCCCGAAGCCGCCCGGCCAACCAAGGAGAAGCCGATCCACTACATCATCCTCGGCGGCGGGGAGCGCACCCTGGGCGATGCGGTCGCGGGCGAGAAGATGCCCAAGCGCGAGGACATCGCGCGCGAGCTCGTGGCCGCGCTGGACTCGCAGGGCTTCCGGCTCACCAAGCTCGGCGGCCCGATCCCGCAGCTGGCGATCGTGTTCACCTACGGCTCGGCGAACCTCTCGAGCGTCGATCTCAACGACACCGATCCGACGACAGGCGAGACCACGACCTCGACGATCACCTTCAACCATCGCGAGATCATGGCGCTCGTCGGCGCCGACAAGGCCAGCCGCCGGCTGCTGATGTCCACCGAGGCCGACCGCATCAACGAGGCGGCGCGCGAGGACCGGCTCTACATCTTTGTCGCCGCGCTCGACGTGGACGCGCTGGCGAAGCGCAAGGAGAAGAAGCTCGTCTGGCGCACGCGCATCTCGATCGAGTCGCGCCGCCGGTCGCTGCCGGAGTCCGTCGCCGTGATTTTCAAGTCCGCCGCGCCGTTCTTCGGCGCGCCGACGGAGCTGCCGGTGTTTCTCGACGACGCCGACCGGCGCAAAACCGAGGTCCAAGTCGGCACGCCGGTCGTGGTGCCGGAAGCCCCGGAAGCGCCGAGGAAGAAGTAGCCGCGGCCGGCGCGCGGCGGCCGTCTCACGGCACGTCGTAGACTTCGATGAGCGTGTTGCCGGCGCCGCCGTCCGCCGACGCGGCCTGCGCGGAGTAGTTGCCCGGCGGCAGACTCAACAGGAGCGCCGCGTCGCGCGAGGTGACGGACAAGGCAAACGCGCCGACTTGCGGCGGGGTCGCCGCGATGGCGACGGCGTTGGCGCGTCGTTGCTCGCGATGGCGGTGCCGTCGCGGAAGAGCGTCAGGCGCGGGTTGGCGAGCACACCGCCGACTCCGAAGGCAGACAGGCCAGGGCCGATGGCGCGCACCAGCAGCCGCGGGCCCCGCCGCGCCCTCGTGGACGCCGGCCGTCCACGCCGAAGCGAGGCCGTAGGCGTCGGGCTCGACGACGATGGTGCCGCCGTTGGGAAACGGCGCGAAGCCGCCCGCATCCTGCCGCTGGCCGTTCACCCGGAATGCGGTCAGGACGATTTCCGGCGAAAGCCGCGTGTCGTGATTGAGCAGCGCGGTGGCGATTTTCGGCGAGCGACCGTCGAACGGGAACGTGAACTTCGCCGGCGAATTGAAGACGATATGGAGGCCGTTCCACTCGTCGTGGGCGACGAGCGCGGGAAGCCCCCCGGCAGGGACACCGCAAGCGCGACGCGGCAAACACGGCGGAGCATCGCGGGCATGGTGGTGGCTCGAGGTGCGGCGGTGCAGCCGAAAGGCGTAACCGCGAAGTTACGCGGAAGCCCGCCGCGGGCGGGCCGAGATTTCCGAGTCGCCATCGGCGCTGGCGCTGGCTCCTTCCGAAGTGCGGGCCGCACATCCCGCTTTCCCCATGATCCGTTTCTTGACGCTTTTCACCCTCGCGCTCGCGCCGCTCTGCGTCCTGCAGGCCGCCGCGCCTGCGCCCCGCCCCAATATCCTCCTCCTGGTCGCGGACGATCTCGGCTACAACGACGTCGGCTTCCAAGGCGGCGCCGACATCCCGACGCCAAATCTCGACCGCCTTGCCGCGAGCGGCGTGCGCTGCACGAGCGGCTACGTCAGCTACCCGGTCTGCAGCCCCTCGCGCGCGGGCTTCCTCACGGGCCGCTACCAGCAGCGGTTCGGCCACGAGTTCAACCCGCGGTGGCAGACGGCCGACGGCCTCCCGCTTTCGCAGGCCACGATTGCCGACGCGATGCGCGGCGCCGGCTACACGACCGGCATGGTGGGGAAGTGGCACCTTGGATCCCGGCCCGAGTATCACCCGAATCGCCGCGGCTTCGGCGAGTTCTTCGGTTTCCTGGGCGGCGGGCATCGCTACCTGCCGGGCTCGCAGGTGGAGGTCGAGGTGGGCGCCGGCAAAAAGGCCGCGACCCGCGAGGACGCCGAGCATGCCTCGCCGATGCTGCGCAACGCCGTCGAGGAGCCCGAGCCACCCGAGCTGACCACCAAGCTCGGCGAGGAAGCCGCCGCCTCGATCACGCGCCATGCGCGCGACGCGCAGCCGTGGTTTCTCTACGTGGCGTTCAACGCCCCGCACACGCCGCTGCAGGCGCGGCCCGACATGCTGGAGAAATTCTCCCACCTCGCCGACCCGCGCCGCCGCACCTACGCCGCGATGGTCGCGACGGAGGACGAGGCCGTGGGCCGCGTGCTCGCCGCGCTCGACGCCACCGGCCAGCGCGAGCGCACGCTCGTGTTCTTCTTCTCCGACAACGGCGGCCCCATGACCAAGCGCAACGCCAACGCCTCGCAGAACGGCCTGCTTCGCGGCCAGAAGGGCGATGTCTTCGAGGGCGGCATCCGGGTGCCGTTCGTGGTGTCGTGGCCTGGGCGCCTCCCCGCGGGCCGCACCTACGCCGAGCCCGTCATCTCGCTGGACGTGCTGCCCACCGCGCTCGCCGCCGCCGGCGCGACGCGCGATCCCAAGCTGCCGCCGCTCGACGGCGTGGACCTCGTGCCCTTCCTCACGGGCAAAAAATCAACGTCGCCGCACGCGCGCCTCTTCTGGCGCATGGACGGCGGCGAGGCCTTTGCCGTGCGCGAGGGAAACTGGAAATGGCTGCGCACCTACCAAAATCCGCCCGAGCTCTACGATCTCTCCGCCGACCTCGGCGAAAAAACCAACGTCGCGGCGCGGCATCCCGAGATCGCCGCCCGCCTCGCCGCCGCGAGCGCCGAGTGGAACCGTGGGCTGGTCGCGCCCGTGTTCGTGAACAATCCCTTCGGCGGTTTCATCAACCTCCCCGGCCCGCCGGCCAAGGCCGCCGCGCCGTGAGGTTCCTTCGCCGCCCCTCATTCCCATGCGTCCCATGAGCCTCATTCGTCCCATCACCCTCGCGCTCCTCCTGCCGCTCGCCGCCCTCGCCGCCGCGGCGCCATCCCCCCAACCCAACATCCTCTTCATCCTCTGCGACGATCTCCGCCCCGCCGCGCTCGGCGCCTACGGCTCGCCGCACGTGAAGACCCCGCAGATCGATCGCCTCGCCGCGGAGGGCGTGCGCTTCGCGAACATGTTTTGCACGACCTCGCTCTGCTCCCCGAGCCGCGCGAGCATCCTCACCGGCCTCTACGCGCACAAGCACGGCGTGCGCGACAACTTCACCGAGCTGCCCACGAATCTCCCGCACTGGCCCGCGCGCCTGCGCGAGGCCGGTTACGCCACCGCCTACGTCGGCAAATGGCACATGGGCGAGGACAACGACGCGCCGCGCCCCGGGTTCGACTGGTTCGTCACGCACAAGGGCCAGGGAAAATATTTCGGCACCGAGTGGAATTTCCACGGCCAGCGCCGCGCCACGCCCGGCGGCTACTACACCACCGAGGTCACCGACATCGCGCTCGACTGGCTCCGGAAGCAGACGTCCGCCAAGCCGTGGGTCATGTGCATCGGCCACAAGGCACCGCACAGCTTCTACACGCCCGAGGAGAAATACGCGCACGTGTTCGACGCCGTGCGCGTCCCGTATCCCGCGAGCGCCTTCCACCTCGACGACAAGCCCGACTGGTTGAAGCAGCGCATCAACACCTGGCACGGCATCTACGGCCCGCTCTTCGAGTGGCGCAAAAAATTTCCCGATGCGCGCCCCGAGGCCGTCGTCGACTTTGAGAACATGGTGCACGGCTACTGGGGCACCATCCTGAGCGTGGACGACAGCGTGGGCCGCCTCCGCGCCTTCCTCGAGCAAACCGGCCAGCTCGACAACACCGTCATCGTCTTCATGGGCGACAACGGCCTGCTCGAGGGCGAGCACGGCATGGTCGACAAGCGCACCGCGCACGAGCCGAGCATCCGCATCCCGCTCATCGTGCGCTACCCCGCGCTCGCGCGCGGCCGCGTCGTCACGGGCCAGGCCCTCACCTGCGATCTCGCGCCGAGCCTGCTGGAGCTGTGCGGCGCTCCGCCGATCGCCCGGACCGACGGCGCCTCATGGGTGAAGCTCGCGCGCCAAGGCGCCGACGACGCGTGGCGCACCGCGTGGTTCTACGAGTATAACTACGAGAAGCAGTTTCCTTACACCCCCAACGTCCGCGCCCTCCGCACCGATCGTTGGAAATACATCCACTACCCGCACGGCGACGGCTCGCCCGACCGCCACCTCGCCGAGCTCTACGACCTCACCGCGGACCCGGATGAGAACCGGAATCTCGTGGCCGATCCGAGGCACGCGAAGACGCTCGCCGCTATGCAGGCCGCGCTGAAGCAGACGATGGCAGCCGCCGGCCTCACCGCGAAGACGGACAAGATGCCCCTCGACGCCGGCATCGGCACCGAGCTGCCCGACGCGAAGATCCGGTGAGGGGCGTGAGCGTGACTCGGCTGCGTTGGCGTGGCGGCGGGCGTCCCTGCCCGCCGAGATTTGAGCGGACGTCCTGAACCGGCGGGCAGGGACGCCCGCCGCTGCTCACGCCTGCGCTTTTCTTGGCGCCTTCCAAGAAGCGGCCCCCCGTGTCAATGCGCACGGTTTGAAGTAGGGCGGGTCACAGAGCCGCCCTACTCCTGGCAGCATGGCTACACTAGCCGCCTCAGCTCGGCGATTTCCGCCATGTGCGTCCGCTCGGCGACGAGATTCACCTGCTCGAGCGGATCGCGCTCCAAGTCGAAGAATAGCCACGGCGAGCCGTCGGCGTTGAGCACGAGCTTGCGCGTGGGTGTGCGCACGCTCCGCCACGCGCGATCGCACTGGTCCGGCAGCGCGACGACCGAGGGCATCGAGATGCGGGCGAAGGGATTTTCGATTTTCGATTCTTGATTTTCGATTCCGGCGAGCGTGAGCGCGCCGAGGCCAAGCAACGAGACCGGCGAGTCGTCGCGCCGCGGCGCCATTCGCGGCGTGCGGATGAGCAGCGGCACGCGCACGCTCTCCTCGTGCGGCCAGCCCTTGCGGAAGAGCCCGTGCGCGCCGTGCATGTCGCCGTGCACGCTCGTGAAGACCACGATCGCGTCGCGCGGCGCCGCGGCGAGCAGGCGGCCGATCGCCCGGTCCGTCGCCTCGATGTGCGCGTGGTAGCCGGCAAGTTCGCGGCGCGCGCGGGCCTCGGCCCGCGGCGGCACATTCGCCGCAATCGCGAGGCGTGACGGATCGGGGGCCGCAACGCCCGCGGCGGGCGCGGCGTAGGGCGGGTGCGGCGCCTCGAGACTCACGACGCAGAACCACGACTGAGGCTTTTCGCCTTTCGCCTTTCGGCTTCCGACTTCCGCCAGCCACTCGGCCGTCCGCGCGCAGAATACGTCGCTCTGGTAGCCGGGAAATTTTCGCGGCGCCTCCATCCGCGTTCCATGCACCCACGCATCGTTCAACTGGAACCCGCCTTCGAACCCCTCGAAAAACTCAAACCCGCCGCGTTCGCCCTCGGGCACGATCACGCGCGCCGCCTCTTCGCCCACGAGCGGCGCGCGCGCGTCGCGGCGGCCCACGCCCCATTTGCCGAAGAACGCCGTTGCGTAGCCGCGGTCACGCAGGGCGTGCGCAATCGTGCGCGACTGCGGCGGGAGCAGGTCGAAGTAATCGCGCACGCCGTTCGCCGGCGAGGGCACGCCCGTCAGCAGCGCCGCGCGCGCGAACGGCCCGAAGGGGTGCGGCGTCACCGCCTGCGCGTAGTTCACGCTCTCCGCGGCGAGCGCGTCGAGGTGCGGCGTCCGCGCGTTGGGATCGCCGGCGTAGCCGGTCGCCGACGCGCGCCATTGCGTCGTGACGATCCAGAGGATGTTGGGCTGCGCGCGCACGCGGGCAGTCCACTCGCGCGTTGGCCGGGCTCAACGCCAAAGGCGGGCTTTTCCCGCCCGCCGCCGCGCGGTCACTTGGCCTGCTTGGCCTTGGCTTTCTTGGGCGCGTTTTGGCCGCGGATGAACTGCTCGTAGTCCATCGCGCGCAGATCCTCGGCGCTTGGGCCGCCGCCGAACTGCTGCCAGTAAAGTTCCTTGAACGGATTCAGCTTTGGCAGCGGGGCGTTTTCGTTCACGAGCAGCGGGCGCGACTCGGCCCACCATTGGTCGTAGGCCTTGGCGAGGCGCTGCACAACGGCCGCATTCGCCGCGGCGACGTTGTTTTGCTCGCCGGGATCAGCCCTGAGATCGAAGAGCTGCCACTGCGGCTGGTCGCCGCCGTCGATCGAGACAAGGCGCCAACGGGAGTCGCGGATGGAGCAGTTGCGGAATTTCCATGCGTCGGGCGCCGTGCCGCGCGGCCAGCGGCCGACGTGCGCGACGAGCGTGCGGTCGGCCCACGGGGCGCGCGGGTTCTCGAGCAATGGCACGAGGCTGCGGCCCTCGATCTGCGCGCGGGTCTTGGCGTCGAGCTTGGCGCCGGCGAGCGCGGCGAGCGTCGGGAAAAAATCGATCGCGCCCGCGAGCGCGGGCACGTCGCCGGGCGTGAAGCGGCCGGGCCACGACCAGAACGACGCGGCGCGCACGCCGCCGGTCCACGGCGTGCCCTTCTGGCCCCGCATGCCATTGTTCCAGACGCGCACGCCGCCGGTGCCGCCATTGTCGTTCATGAAGATCACGAGCGTGTCGCGCTCGAGCCCGCGGTCGCGCAGGTGATCGAGCAGGCGGCCGAGGTTGTCGTCGATGTTGGCGACCATGCCGAAGTATTTCGCGGTGTTGGCGTCGGCGACCTTGCCGGTGTAGCGCGCCTCGTCCTCGGGTCGGACTTGCAGCGGGGCGTGCGGGGCGTTGGTGGCGATGTGGGCGTAGAAGGGCTTTTTCGCCGCGGCCTGCGCATCGATCCATCTCGTGGCCTGCGCGAAGAACACGTCGGTGCAGTAGCCCTTGGTCCTTTCAAACTTCCCGTTGTGGTAAATCGCAGGATCGAAGTAGGTGTTGCCCGGGGCGTCGCCGCACGAGCCGGGGTAGGTCTGGCCGATGCCGCCGGCGCCGTGGATGAAGACCTCGTCGAAGCCGCGGCGCTCGGGGCGATGGTCGGCCTCGTCGCCAAGGTGCCACTTGCCGAAGATGCCGGTGGTGTAGCCCGCGGCGCGGAGCACGTCGGCGAGCGTGGTGGCGTCGAGCGTGAGGCGCTCGCGCTCGAGGATGGTGTGCGAGACCCCGTTCTTGAACTCGTGCCGGCCGGTGAGCAGCGAGCTGCGCGTGGGCGCGCACGTCGGGCTCACCTGAAAATCCGTGAAGCGCACGCTCGCGGCGCGCAGGCGATCAAGCGCCGGCGTCTTGAGGATCGGGTTGCCGTGTGCGGAGATGTCGCCGTAGCCCTGATCGTCGGTGAGGAGGAAGATGATGTTGGGCTGCTGGGCGGGCGCGGCGTGGAGGGCGAGCGCGACGAAAAAGAAGGCGGAGAGGAGGGCGAGGGGTTTCATCACGACGATGGGCGAAAAAAACTAAACCACAGGGATACAGAGGCACAGGGAAAATCTCGGTCTGAACTTTGTGCCTCTGTGGTTCAATTTGTCTTGGCAGTCTTTTCTGCTGCCTCGCCGAGCTTGATCAAGTGCGCGACGCGGTCGGCATCATAGACGCAGCCGCCCCATGGGCCGCCGCTGGCGTTTTGGAGCGCAGCCCAGAGGCGGGTGTCGGACGGGACGCGCGGGTCCATCGTGAGATCGGGATTTATCGGGCGCGCGGCGAACTCGGACTCGCTGACGCCGAGCACGTCGACCGAGCCGGTGAGGGCGCGCGTGTCGATGCGCAGGCGGATGCGGTCGCCGTTGCGGACTTTGCCAATCGGGCCGCCGGCCCAGGCCTCGGGCGAGACGTGGCCGAGGCACGCGCCGGTGGAGACGCCGGAAAAACGCCCGTCGGTGATGAGCGCGATGCGCTTGCCCTCCTTCACGTATTTGAGCGCGGAGGTGATCTGGTAGGTCTCGGGCATGCCGATGCCGGGGCCGAGGCCGATGAGGACCATGGTGTCGCCGGCCTTCACGCTGCCGGACTTGAGCGCGGCGATGGCGCGCGCCTCGGTGGTGAAAACGCGCGCGGGGCCCTCGTGGAGGTAAACGCCGTCGGCGCCGATCACGTCGGGGGCGATGGCGGTGCTCTTCACGAGCGCGCCCTCGGGAGCGAGATTGCCGCGGAGAAAGGTGATGGTGCTGGTGAGGCCGCGCTCGCGGGCGCGGGCGGGCGACATAATCACGTCGTCGGGGTTGATGCCGTCGAGCGCGGTGAGTTTTTCGCGCAGGCGGCGGCGGCGCTCGGAGGTTTCCCACCACGTGAGGTTTTCGCCGAGGGTGCGGCCGGTCACGGTGCGGGCGCCGAGCTTGAGCAGGCCGGCGTCGCGGAGGTGGAGCATCACCTCGGGCACGCCGCCGGCGAGAAAGACCTGCACGGTGGCGTAGTGCTTCGGGCCGTTCGGCAGCACATCGACGAGGCGCGGGACCGCGCGGTTGATGCGGGCCCAGTCGTCGACCGTCGGGCGCGCGAGGCCGGCGGCGTGCGCGATGGCGGGGATGTGGAGCGTGAGATTGGTCGAGCCGCCGAACGCCGCGTGGACGGTGAGGGCGTTATGGATCGAGTCGGCGGAGAGCAGGTCGCGCGTCGTCGTGTTTTCCTTTTCGAGCTCGAGCAGCGCGAGCGCGGAGCGGCGCGCGAGGTCGCGCCAAATCTCGGCGCCAGAGGGTGCGAGCGCGCCGTGCGGCAGCGTGAGGCCGAGGGCCTCGGCGACGACCTGGCTCGTGGCGGCCGTGCCCATGAACTGGCAGCCGCCGCCGGGCGAACCGCAGGCCTTGCAGCCCATCTCGGCGGCGTGATCGAGCGTGATTTCGTCGCGGGCGAAACGCGTGGCGAGCGTCTGCACCTTGCCGGTGTCCTCGGCGTCCTCCGCGATGAGCGTGACGCCGCCGGGCACGAGGATGGTCGGGAGATCGGGCGTGCCGGCGAGGGCCATGAGCATCGCGGGCAGACCCTTGTCGCACGTGGCGACGCCAAGCACGCCGCGGCGCGTGGGCAGCGAGCGGATGAGTCGGCGGAGCACGACGGCGGCGTCGTTGCGGTAAGCGAGCGAGTCCAACATGCCGGCGGTGCCATTGGTGCGGCCGTCGCACGGATCGCTCACATAGGCGGCAAACGGAATCGCGCGGTGCGCCGCGAACGTGCGCGCCGCCTCCTCCATGAGCAGGCCGACTTCCCAGTGGCCCGTGTGATAACCGAGCGCGATGGGCGAGCCATCCGGCGCGCGGATGCCGCCTTGCGTGCTGAGGATAAGGAACTGTTTCCCGAGCATCGCGGCGGGCGACCAACCCATGCCGGCGTTCTGCGTCCAACCGAAAAGATCGCCGCTGGCCATCGCACGGAGTTGGCTGGGTTCTAGGGGGAGCTTGCCTACCGGACCCGCTGCAGTGGTGCGGAGGGTGTAGATGGAGCCGGGGGAGGTGAAAATTGATTCTGAACTCATGGTGCGGTCCCTTTCGCTATCCGTTTCTGCTCTGAAACACCGCAGCGAGGGCAGTCTGATCTAAACGGGATATGAACGTCAGTCTCTTTGGGATCGTAGCCCGCGGCTGCACAATGTGCGCCGCAGGGGGCGCGATGCGGTAAAGGTTGCCAGTCGAAATAGTGACCTAGCCTTCCATGATGTTCGAGTCTCTCAAACTCTGTGGTCGCTCCACAGTAGTCGCATTTGCCCAGCTTTTTTTCACCCGTTGGCTGCGCGAACGACATCTGCGTTAGGCTATTGTGTCCCGCGTCGATTTGCCATCGACCAGTCGCAGCAGCCCCAGCGGATTCGCGTTCTTCAGCGCATCGGGCAGCAGCGCGTCGGCGAAGCCTTGGTAGCACACAGGGCGCGCGAAGCGGTAAATCGCGGCGGTGCCGACGGACGTGAAGCGCACGTCGCTCGTCGCGGGGTAGGGGCCGCCGTGGTTCATCGCGGGGCTGACCTCGACGCCCGTGGGGAATCCGTTGATCACGACGCGACCGGCGATGCGCTCGAGCGCGGCGAGCAGCGGGCGCGCGGCGGCGAGTTCGGCGGCGGTGCCGTGGACGGTGGCGGTGAGCTGGCCTTCGAGCGCGGCGGCACAGGCGGTGAGTTCCGCGGCGGTGTCGGCGAGGACGAGCAGCGTGAACGGCCCGAAGGCCTCGGTCGCGAGCTCCGGGTGCGCGAGGAAATTCCTCGCGCTCGTGGTCGCGACCATCGGGCGCGCGCCCTGGCCGAGGTCCTCGAGGTCCTCGACGGGCTTGGACTCGGCGAGGACGGAGACGTCCTCAATTTCCGTGATCGCGTCGCGGTTGGCGAGGAAGGCCTCGCGGATGCCGCTGGTGAGCATGACGCCGGCGGGCGCGAGACGCACGGTGTCGGCGAGTTTCTGAGCGAATGCGTCGGTGTCCTTCCCGCGCAGGGCGAAGACGAGGCCGGGCTTGGTGCAGAACTGGCCGACGCCGAGCGTGAACGACGCGAAGAGCCCCTGCGCGATCGCGGCGCCGCGCTCGGCGACCGCGCCGGGCAGCGCGAAGAGCGGGTTGAGGCTGCTCATCTCGGCGAAGACGGGAATCGGGTGCGGGCGCGCCGCGGCGGCGGCCATGAGCGCGCGGCCCGCGGCGTGCGAGCCGGTGAAGCCCACGGCCGCGGCCGCCGGGTGCTGCACGAGAGCGATGCCGGTGGTGGAGCCGCCGCCGTGGATGAGCGCAAACACGCCCGGCGGCAGCCCGCAGGCCGACACCGCGCGCGCGATGGCGCCGCCGACCAGCTCGGCGGTGCCGGGATGCGCGCGGTGGGCCTTGACGACGACGGGGCAGCCGGCGGCGAGCGCCGAGGCCGTGTCGCCACCCGCGGCGGAGAACGCGAGCGGGAAGTTGGACGAGCCAAACACGATCACGGGCCCGATCGCGACGAGCATGCGGCGCAGGTCGGGGCGCGGGAGCGGCTGGCGGTCTGGCAGCGCGGGGTCGATGCGTGCATCGACCCACGAGCCCTCGCGCGCGACCGCGGCAAAGAGACGGAGCTGGCCGCACGTGCGCGCGCGTTCGCCCGTGAGGCGAGCCAGCGGCAGGCCGGTCTCGTGGTTGGCGCGTTTCAGCAGTTCGTCGCCGAGCGCCTCGATCTCCGTGGCGATGCGCTCGAGGAAGGCCGCGCGCACGGCGCCGGGCGTGTGGCGGTAGGTCGCGAACGCGGTGGCGGCGAAGTTCATCGCCTGCTCGACCTCGATCGCGGTGGCCTCGTGGAAATCGGGCGCGAGCGGGGCGTTGGTGGCGGGATCGACGGCGCGGAAGGTGTCCTCGCCGTGGCGGGCGGGGACGCCGGCGATGAGGCTGAAACCGTGGAGGGAGGAAGACATGGGAGGAGGGAGATAGGAGATGGAAGACGTGAGATGGAGTGGCTCGCGCTGCCTCAGAGCACGGAATTCACGAGCGTGCCGACGGGGTCGAGCGTGATGCGGATGTCGTCGCCGGAGCGAAGCGTGAAGCTGTCGGGCGGGACGGTGCCGGTGCCGGTCATCAGGTAGGCGCCGCGCGGGAAGCTGTTTTCCTTGAACAGCCACTCGGCGAGGGAGGGCAGCGGGCGCTTGATCTGGCCCACCGTGGTCTGGCCGGCGAACATCCTCCTCCCGCGGCGGCGAATCTCGATCGCGATCACGGTGTCGGGGGGAGGGAGCTTCTCGGTGACGACGAGGCATGGGCCGAGCGCAGCGCTGCGATCGTAGACCTTGGCCTGCGGGAGGTAGAGTGGGTTTTCGCCCTCGATGTCGCGCGAGCTCATGTCGTTGCCGATCGTGTAGCCGAAAATCCAGCCGGCGGCGCTGACGGCGAGGGTGAGCTCGGGCTCGGGGACGTTCCACTTGGAATCGGCGCGGATGCGGACGGGCGTGCCGGGCGCGGCGACACGGTGCGGCGTGGCCTTGAAGAACAGCTCGGGGCGCGGGGCGTCGTAGACCTTGTCGTAGAAAGTGCCGCCGCCGGCATCCTTCGACTCCTCCATGCGCGCGGCCTTGCTGCGGAGGTAGGTGACGCCCGCGGCCCAGACTTCCTGGGAGCCCAGCGGCGCGAGGAGCGAGCCCGCGGCGGGCGCGGTGGTGCGCTTCGCGCGGGCGAGCGCCTCACGGGCGAGCGCGTGCGGATGCGCGGAGGTGAACAAGGCGTCGAAGGTAAACGCCGTCGGCGCAGCGAAGTGGGCGCCCTTGCTTTCGATGACGATGCCGGTGGGGGTGGAGTAGAGGCGGAGCATTGCGCGGAGGTCAGGGTGAGCTGTCAGAAATCAGAGGAGAGCGATTCAACGGTTTTTCCTGGCCGCCTTCTCGACGTTGCTGGCGGGCACCATGCCCTGGACGGTCCAGCCGCCGTCGACGAAGAGAGTTTGGCCGGTGACGTAGCTCGACGCGTCGCTCGCGAGGAAGAGCGCGGGCCCGATCATCTCGTCGGGCTCGGCGGTGCGCCCGAGCGGGATCATCGCGCCCCAGACGCGGCGGTAGTCGGGGTCGTCGCGGAGGTTGCGCTCCACGTTGACCGGGCCGGGCGCGAAGGTGTTCACGCGGATGCCGAGCGAGGCGAGCTCGACCGCGAGCTGCTTGGTAAGGCCGTGGATGCCCGCCTTGCTCGTGCCGTAGGCGACGAGGTTCTTCACGGCGAGCTCGGCGCACTGCGTGGAGACATTGACGATGCTGCCGGCGGTGCGGGTGTCGCGCATCCAGCGCGCCGCGGCGAGCGAGCAGAAAAAGGTGCCCTTCAGATTGGTGTCGAGGACGGTGTCCCACTTCTCCTCGGTCGTGTCGAAGAAACCGGCCCAGCCGGTGAGGCCGGCGTTGTTGATCAGAACGTCGAGCCGCGGGAAATGCTTCCGCGCCGCGGCAAACATCCGGTCGATCTGCCGCACGCTGCGGAGGTCGGCCCGAACGACGAGCGCGCGGCGACCCAGCGCGCGAATCTCGGCGGCGGCGGCATCGGCGCCAGCGCGATCCGTGTGGCAGTTCAGGATGACATCGGCGCCAGCCCGCGCACAACCGAGGGCGAGCGTGCGCCCGATGCCGGTGGCGGCGCCGGTGACGAGAACGGTTTTGCCGGAGAGACGCATGGGGTGGATTGAGGCCCACCACGAAACCGGCGAATGCCACGAAAGGAAGCGCCGAATTTCGGGCCAGGCCGAACGGGCTATTTCAGGAGCGACTTTAGGTCGGCGAGCGAGAGCTTGGCGGCCGCCGCGTCGCTCGCCTCGAACACGCCGGCGAGCAGCGCGCGTTTCTCGTCCTGCAGGGCGAGGACCTTCTCCTCGACCGTGCCCGCGGCGATGAGCTTGTAGCTGGAGACCATGCGCGTCTGGCCGATGCGATGCGCGCGGTCGGTGGCCTGCGCCTCGGCGGCGGGATTCCACCACGGGTCGAAATGCACGACCGTGTCCGCGCCGGTGAGATTGAGGCCGGTGCCGCCCGCCTTGAGGGAGAGCAGGAAGACGGGGATCTCGGGAGACGCCTGAAAGCGATCCACCTCGGCCTGCCGGGCGCGAGCGGGCATCGAGCCATCGAGGTAGCAGTGCGCAATCCGCTCCGCGTCGAGCTCGGCGCGGAGCAGCGCGAGCAGCGAGGTGAACTGCGAGAAGACGAGCAGCCGGTGCCCGTCGTCGATGGCCTCGGCGAGCAGCTCGGAAAAGCTCCCGAGCTTGGCGGACATCTCCGGGGAAGCGTCCGGCACGACGAGCCGTGGATCGCAGCAAATCTGCCGGAGCCGGAGAAGCTGGGTGAGCGCGGCAAACTGGAGCCTGGCCTCGCTGGCGCCGCCCGCCTCGAGGTCGAACAGCTCCCGCTCGCCGCGCTCCTGCGTCTCGCGGTAGAGCTTCGCCTGCGCGGCGCCCAGCTCGCACCACAGGACATGCTCGAGTTTCTCGGGCAGCTCGGGCGCGACCGCGCGCTTGGTGCGGCGCAGGATGTAGGGCGCCGTTTGGGCGCGCAGGCGGTCGTCATGCCACGCGCGCTCGTCGCCCCGCAGGCCCGGCGGAAGCCTTTGCAGGTAGCCCGGCAGCAGGAACTCGAAGAGCGAGCGCAAGTCCTCGAGCGAGTTTTCCAGCGGCGTGCCGGTGAGGAGGAAACGCGCGGAGGCCCGCAGCGAACGCAGCGCGGCGGCGTTCTGCGAGCGGCGGTTCTTGATGTGCTGGGCCTCGTCGGCGACGACCACGGCAAAGGCCGCCTCGGCAAACAGCGGCTGGTCGCGCGCGAGCGTGCCGTAGCTCGTGACGATGAGGTCGTGGGCGCCGACATCCGCGGGGCGGGAAAGGCGGCGGTCGCCGTGATGAACGAAGACGCGGAGCTGCGGGGCGAAGCGCGCGGCCTCGCGCCGCCAGTTTTCAAGGAGGCTGGCGGGGCACACGACGAGCGCGGGCTTGCCCGGGCCGAGCGCGCTCAGGAGGGAGAGGGCCTGCAGCGTCTTGCCCAGGCCCATCTCGTCCGCCAGCACGCCGCCGAGCTGGTGGCGATGGAGGTGCCACAGCCACGCCACGCCGAGGCGCTGGTAAGGCCGGAGCTGCGCGTCGAGCGCACCCGGCAGCGGCGCGGGCGCGAGCGTGGTGAGATTGCGCAGCGCCGTGCTGCGCGCGCGCCACGCCTCCGGCGCCTGAAAGGCCGGGGAAAGTTCCTCCAGAATCTCGTTCGCCTCGGCGGCGCGGGCGGCCGGCAGGCGCTGCGTGCGGCGCGCGGATATCCCGGCCGCGGGATCGCCGGCGAGGCGGCGCTGGGCGCCCGCGAGGCGCGCGAGCCGCGTGGCGTCGAGCAGCAGGATCTTCCCGCCGGACTCGACGTAGCCGCGATTGGCCGCCAGCGCGCTCCGCACTTCGGCCGCCTCCGCGGCGCCGGCATCGAGCCCGAGCGTGACATCAAATGCGTCGCCGGCGGCCTCAACCGTGGCGGTGATCTCGGCGGCGCGCAGGTGCGCGGTGTTGCGCTCGAAGTTTGCGGTGAACTGGGCGCCGATTTCCCCGCGCAACCGGGTGCCCTGCGCGGCGAGGAAGTTCAGCGCCTTGTGCCGATCGCGCAGCCACCACTTGCGGTTGGAGGGTTCCAGGATGAAGCCGTTTTCCTTCACGAGCGCGAGGGCGGCGGCGTAGCTCGGGTGCTCGCGCGACGGCAGCGTCAGTGCGAGAAAATGCTCGGAGCCGTCGACGATCAGCGGCGGCGCGGATGGGGGCTGGACTGCCCGGCCGGTCCTGAGGGGCCCCGGCTGGCCGGTGGGATCCGGCGCGGGGTTGGCGACGAGCGCGGCATGGCGCCACGGGCCGGCTCGGCCGCCCTCGACGAAAATCGGCTGCGCGCCGGCGGCGGCGGCGATTTCCCGGAGCTGCCCGCGCGACAGCTGAAGAAAAGCCGGGGGCGTTGGTTCGCCGCACCACCGCTGGAGCAACGCGAGCGCCGGCAGCAGCGCGGGATCTGGCGCCCGCGAGGAATCGATTTCGAGGCGCACCGGCACCGCATCGCGCGCCAGCGCGGCGGTGAAGTTGGGCGGCAGGTGGAGGCGGAGCATGGTGGCGCGTCGAGGAAACGTTGAGCGAAAGGGGAACCGCGAGGCGCGCAACTGCGCTTTCGGCCGGCGGCGATTCCCCGGGAAATGTAAGGAAACCGAACAAAAAACGCGTCATTTTACACAGTTCCGCGGGTGGCGGGCCCTGCGCATAAGATGTGAACAAAATAATTTTTCCGCCGCGGCCGCCGCAAGTTCCGGCGCCAGCGGCCCTAGCGACGTGGTTCCATGGGCGTAGGTGTTAATAGCCGGATCGACGAAAAAACCCCGCACGAATCATGCGGTCGGGATGAGCCGTGAGCATTTACATTTCATCCCGCGTCCCTGCGGTGCGCCCGTTGGCGGCGCTGTGGCTCGCGTTCTTCGCCTTGATGGCGGGAGCCCACGGCTCCAGCCGCTGGGCGACGCTCGAGGCGATTCACAAGCTCGAGAACCCGCACAACCTTTCCCGCCCCGGCGCGCATGGGGAACTGGGCGCCTACCAATTTCGTCTCACCACGTGGCAAATGCACACGACGCGCCCCTTCACGGATGCGCTTGATCGCGCGACGTCCGACGAGATCGCGGTGCGTCACTACGAGTGGATCAAGCTTGGCCTGGAAAAGGCCGGCCGGCCGGCGACGCCCTACAACATCGCCCTCGCTTGGAACGGCGGGTTGCGGGCGGTGACGGCGGCCCGGGCCACGTCTGCCTCGCATGACTACGCGCAGCGCGCGACGGACCTCGCCGCGGCCTTCGACCGCGAGCGCGGCGGCCTCATGGTGGACCTGCGGGCGGCGCTGCGCTGAGCGTCGGAGCCCTTGGCGGGGGCGAGAAATTCGCCTTGGTCGTGCGCCCGCGCCCGCGCAAGCTGGGCGCACGCATGACTCCCCGCCCGGCGTTTCTCCGCCAACAGCTCGCCCCCGCGTTGATCTGCCTCGGCCTGGCGTTTGCGCTCGCCCAGTCGCCCTGGTTGCAACGCGTCGAGGATGTGACGCTGGATTTTCGCACGCGCTTCCGGGCGTCGTCGCAGCATCCGCCGGACCCGCGGGTGGCGGTGATCGGCGTCGATGACGACAGCCTGCAGCGCTTCGGCCGCTGGCAGGATTGGCCGCGGCGCAACCACGGCCTGCTGCTGCACGCGCTCGCCGCGGCGCCCGAAAAGCCCGCGGTCGTCGGCTGGGACATCCTGTTTCCCGAGCCGTCGCCCGACGACGAGCATCTCGTCGAGGGCGCCGCCGCGCTGCCGGGCCGCGTGATCTTCGCGGCGTATGCCTCGAACGACGCGCCGGTGGGCGCGACCGCCACGGACGAGCTCGCGCCTGATCTGACCCAGCCGATCGCGCGCATCGAGGGCGATGCGACGACGCTTTTCTCGGCGCCTTACGCGCTGCTGCCCGTCGCTCCGCTGCGCTCGGTGGCGCTCACGGGGTTTGTCGACACGCCGGCCGGCCACGACGGCGTGCGCCGCACCGTGCCGCTGCTCGTGCGCGTAAAGGACCGCGTCTATCCGAGCCTCGCCCTGCAGAGTGTGCTTCGGTTTTGGAACCTGACTGTAGCGGATGTCCGGGTGCGCGTGGGCGACGCGATCTACGTCGAGGGAAAAGACGTGCGCCGCCGCATCCCCATCGACGAAGCGGGGCGTTTTTTCGTGAACTACCGCTACGTGATCGCCGACTACCTCGCGCAGGGGCAGGCGCCCGGCCACGCGCAGATCGCTATCGGCTACCACAAGAAATATGTCGAGCGCGCCGAGCCGGGCGCGCCGTTGCCGGACCTCGGGGGCAAGATTCTCCTCGTCGGGCTCGTGGCGCCGGGACTTCCGGACAATGGCCCCACGCCCTTGTCGCCGGAGACGCCCCTGGTGTTTGTCCAAGCCAACGTCATCGGCAACATCCTGAGCGAGGACTACGCGCGGACGGCAAATCCCGCGCTCGTCTGGGGCCTGGCGCTGGTGGTCTGCGTGGCGGGAACCCGCTGGCTGGCGGACAAGCGCCTGCGCGCCTACGGGACCTTTTCACTCGGTGTGCCCGTGATCTACGCGGCGACGACGGCGTTGGTCTGGCGCCAGTCGAGCGTGGCGATTCCGCTCGTCGCGCCGGTGCTCGGCTTCGCGGCGCTGCAGGTGTTTGTCGTCGGCCGTCGCGTGCTCAAGGAGCAGCGCAAGCGCGAGGAAGTGCAGGGGATGTTCGGCACCTATGTTTCGCCGGCGGTGGTGGAGCGGCTGGTCAACGCCGGCGAGCCGCCGCGCCTCGGGGGCCACGAGGAGGAAATCACCGCCTACTTCAGCGACATCCAGGGATTCTCGCGATTCGCCGAACTGCTGCCGCCCGACCGGCTCGTGGAGCTGATGAACGAGTATCTCACGGCCTGCACCGACGTGGTGACGGAGGAGGGCGGGACGCTCGACAAATACATCGGCGATGCCGTCGTCGCGATGTTCGGCGCGCCGATCGCGCAGCGGGATCACGCCGTGCGGGCGTGCCTCGTGGCGCTGCGGGTGCAACAGCGGCTGGCGGATTTGCGCGCGAAGTGGGGCGCCGAGGGCGCGCGCTGGCCCGCGCTGGTCGCCGAGATGCGCACCCGCATCGGCCTCAACTCCGGCCCCTGCGTGATTGGCAACATGGGCAGCCGCACCCGCTTCAACTACACGATGATGGGGGACAACGTGAACCTCGCGTCGCGCATGGAGTCAGGCGCAAAGCGGTGGGGCGTCTTCACCCTCTGCACCGAGGCCACCAAGGCGGCGTGCGAGCGCGATGCCGGCGATCGCGTGGTGTTCCGGCCGCTGGGCAAGGTCCGGGTGGTCGGCCGCGGGCAGGCCGTGGCGATCTTCGAGGTGGTGGGGCTGAAGGAGACGCTCGCTCCGGCGACCCGGGCATGCCTCGCGGAGTTTGCGGCGGCGCTGGCTCGCTTTCATGCGCGCGACTGGTCCGCGGCGATCGCTGGTTTTGAAAAGAGTGCGGCGCTTGAGCCGTTTCAGCCGGGCCGGGACGCAGGCGTGGCGGACAATCCCTCGCTGCTCTTTGCCGCCGAGGCACGGCGCTGCGCAGTGTCGCCGCCCGGCGCCAACTGGGACGGCACGCACACGATGACCGAAAAATGAGCCATCCACCGCGGGGGGATTCATCGTCGAGGCTCGGTGGTTCCCGATTTCAGGGGCCGGGCCACGAGGGCTGGCGCGGCCAGGAATTGCGCGTGGGCGGCGCCCTGCGTTGACGAAACGGCCCTCGGGCGCCTCGCATGAGATCGAATCCCTCCGAAACCACCGGCCCGTCGCGCTGGATGGGGCGCGCCCGTCGACACCTGCGGGAGTTCTGCGGACTGGAGGCCGGATCGACCGTCTTCTGGACTCGCTGGCTCGTGCTGCGCGCGGTGGGCGTGGTATACCTGTTCGTCTTCGGCGGAATTTTGGCGGAGGGGCAGGCAATCCTGGCGCCGAACGGGATCGCGCAGATTGCCGAGTTGCTCGAGCAGGCGCGACGCACCTTTCCCTCGGCGGCTGAGCGGCTGATCCACGTGCCGAGCCTTTTCTGGCTCGATCAAAGCCCCGCCATGATTGCCGGCCTGTCGTGGGCCGGGCTCGCGGCGGCCACGGCGGTGGTGCTGAATCTCTGGCCGCGGCTCGCGTTGTTTCTCTCCTGGCTGCTGTTCCTGTCTTTCGTTGCGGTGTGGCGATCGTTTTCTCCGGCCCAACTCGACGGCCTCATGCTGGAGACGGCGTTGCTGTGCGTGCCATTTGCCCCCGCGGGCCTGCGGCCGGGGCTCGGGCTGCGCTCGCCGCCGCGGCCCCTGGCCCTCGCGATGATGCGCTGGCTGCTCCTGCGCGTGATGCTGGAGAACGGCCTGGTGAAGTTCGCCTCGGGCGACCCGCATTGGCGCGACGGGTCCGCCATGGAAACGCTCTACGAGACGTGCCCCTTCCCCACGATCCTTGGCTACTTCGCGCACCAGCTGCCGCGCGCGTGGCACTGGGGCGAGATCGGGCTCACGTTTTTTGCCGAGCTGGTGGCGCCGCTCATCGCGGTGCTGGGCGGCGCGCGCGCGCGTTGGATCGCGTTTGCGTCGTGGTGCGTGCTGCAGGCGGGCATCCAGGTCACGTGCAATTTCGGCTGGCTCAACACGGCGGCGATTGGGCTGGGGCTGCTGCTGCTCGACGATGGCATGCTCGCCACCGCGGCGGGGAAGATCCGCCTCGGGCCGCTGGCGCAGCGCATGCGCGCGAGCATCGCGGGCACCGTCGCCTCCGTGCGGGCGCCGTGGAAGACCTGGACGCTTCGCCTGATGCTCGGCGCGCATTGCGGCGTGACGCTCGTGCTTTTTCTGCGCGCCTGCGGCCTGCCCACGGGGGCGCTGCCCGCGCCGCTGGCGTGGCCGGTGGAGGTGACGAAGGACTTCCACAGCGCCAACGGCTACTACCTCTACGCCAGCTTTGAGCCGGTGCGTTTTCAGGTGGAATTTGAAGGCTCAAACGATGGCGGCCGCACCTGGCGGGCCTATCCCTTCCGCCATATTCCGCAGCGCACCGACAGCCTGAGCGGGTTCATCGCGCCGCGGTTCCTGCGGTTTGAGGCCACGATGGAGATCGAGGGCTGGAGCGGCCGGAAGTCGCCGGTCTTCACGGCCGTCGCCGCGCATTTGCTTGCGGGGAACAGGAACGTGCTGGCGCTCTTTGCGCGCGATCCGTTCGAGGACGAGACGGCGCCGGCGCTGATCCGGCTGCGTGGCTACCGGATGGCCTTTGCCGAGTTCGCCGAATGGCGCCGCTCGGGAAACTTCTGGCGGCGCGAGCCGGATGGCGACTACGCCCCGATGCTGCGGCGCTCGGACAACGGTGACATCGAGGAAATATCGCTCGCTGAAGGTAACGCCGCGATGGCGGCGCGAAACTTCGGCGCCGCCTTCGAAATTTTCTCGCGATACCACCAGCTGGGCGTCGCGGCGGCCGGGCTGCGGCTCGCGGAGCTGCATGCCCGCGGCCTTGGCGTGCCCGCCGATCCGGCGAAGGCATTTGAGATTTATGCGGCGCTCGCTCGGGAGGGCGAGGTGGCGGCGGAGCACTTCCTCGGGATTTTCTGCGAGAACGGCATCGGGACCACGACGGATTTCGGCATGGCGGCCCGGTGGTATGCCCGCGCCGCGGCGCGTGGCCATCTCCCAGCTCTCTTCAGCCTCGGCGCAATGCACGCGGCGGGACGCGTGGTGCCGCGGGACGATGTGACGGGGCTCGCGTTGCTGCTCGAGGCCGGCGATCGCGCGCAAGACGGCGACCCCCGCCTGCGCGCGGTGCGCGAGGGGCAGCCCGAGCTGGTGCGGCGGATGCGCGCGCGGATGAGCCCGGCGGAGGTCAGCGAGGCCGAGCGGCGCGCGAAGAACCGCCCGCCGCGGCGCGCGCTGCGGCCGTGAGGCGGCTCGCCGCGGCTCCGGCGGGGGCGTTCATTTCTGCCGGGCCGCGATCTCGGCGAGAAGCGCGCGGGCCCGACCATCGGCGCGGGCGGCGAGCTCAGGACCGACGCGCCGGGCCGCCACGAGCTGGTTTTTCGCGGCGTCCGGATCACCGAGAGCGGCCGCCACCTGGAACCACACGAGGGCCTCGGACTCGTCGCGCGTGACGCCTTCGCCGCGCACGTGGAGCAAAGCGAGGTTGGCCGCGGCGTAGGTGTTGCCTTGATCGGCGGCCTGGCGGAATCGGCGCGCGGCCTCGGCGGCATCGCGCGGGATGCCATCGCCGCCCAGCAGGAGCGAGCCGAGCCGGCCCTGCGCGGCGGCGACACCTTGGTCGGCCGCGAGGCGATACCACTTTGCGGCCTCCGCGAGGTCGCGCGCGACGCCTTCCCCGCGGGCGCAGGCGACGCCAAGCCGGTATTGGGCGTCAGGGTTGCCGAGCGTGGCCAGCACACGCAGTTCGTCGAGAGCCGAGCTGGCGGCCACTGGCGCGCCGCGTCCGTCGAGGTAGAGGAGGGGCTGATGGAAGGCGGAGAATTCCTTGGTCCAGAAGCGCCCCGTGGCGCGCCAAGTGGCGAGGTCGGTGAATTTGAGTTGATAGACGGGGAAGCGAACCAGCACCGGCGGCTTGTCAGGGAACGGATCAAGGTTGAACTGCGCGAGCACGTCGGGGCTGCGGGCGAGCAGGCGCGCACCCACATGCGCGAAGAGCGGCGAGGGCTCGGGGCGGTTGGCCTCGACTTGGAGCGTGGCCTCAAGCCGGGCGTAGCGCGGCGCAAGGAACCCGGGGATGGCATCCTCGCGCTGCGGCTGGTGGCGAAAGCCATAGGCGCGCCACGTGCGGCCGGCGTCGTTGGAGCCCTCGAACTCGACGGCGACGCGAGCCGGCAGCATGCGGCCGAACAGCGTGTAGAAATTGGCGCTGCGAAACTCGGCGAGCGGCGCGAAGGCCAACCACCCGCAGGCCGTCGCGATCGCGAGCAGGGCGAGCCCGCTGTGTGCGATCGCCCCGCCGATGAGCCAGCGGGGCGAGGGCCCCGGTGGCGGCGCGGACGGAGCGGCGTGCAGGCGCGCGGCCAGGCGCGGGAGCATCGCGTCGTCGAGGATGAGCAGGCCGAGGGCGAACGACGCGGCGTTGAGCCAGCCGAAGTTGTTGGTGAGTTGGATGCCGGCTTGGAGCGCGCTCCAGGAGGCAAAGGCAAACCAGCGCCAGCGCGCGCCGCCGAACAGCAGCGCCAGCGGCGCGACCAGCTCGGCCGCGAAGGTCAGCAGGGCCTCGAGGACATGCCACGCGTGCGGCAGTTGATGGTCGAAGTAGCCAAGAATCGTCGGAAACGGAGTGGTCTCGTAGAGGACGTCGAGAGCCGTGAGATTCAGCCAGTGCGCGTCGCCGGCGAGGAGCTTGATCAGCCCGTTTTCCAACATCACGCGCAGAAGCAGAAACCGCACGAGAAACACGGCCGCCGGCGCCGGCGGCGAATGCTCGCCCAGCCCCGGGCGCAGGCCCTTGGGCGCGAAGGGCGCGCAGAGCAGCGCGGTCTCCAGCATCAGCTGATCAACTTGCGTGGCCGTGAAGCCGCGCCATGTCGTCACGAAGGAAAGCAGCGCCACCCAGCAGCCGAGCAGCGCGAGGCGCGGCCAGACGTTGAGGGTGAGCGCCAGCGCGGCGGCCAGGCCCGCCCAGGCGACCGCCGCGACAAACCGCGGGTCGTGGCTGGCCCAGAACAAACTCGGCGCGCGAAAGAACGCCGCGAGGAAATGGGGATTTTCCGTGCGCAGGCCGGCGAAAAAATCCGCGAGCGGCATCACGCCGCGCGGCCCGATGAGCGCGGCCTGATCATTGATGATGCCCGCGAACACGACGACGAAGACCGCGCCGACCGCCCGCAAAACGAGCCAGCGCGGGACCAGAAGCCGGACGTCGCGCCCGAGCAAGAACGCGCCGGGCCGCGCGAGAAGAATGGCGATGGACGCTGGCATGAGCGAAGGCGGCGGCCCAAAGCATGGGGCCGTGGCGCCACCCGCCGAATCAAAAAAAGGGCGGCGGCCTGCGGCCGCCGCCCTTGCGGGAGTTTAGTTGCTGCTGCGGATCAGAACCGCACGGTGTTCGTGATAAACAGCGTGCGACCCGGCGAGGCGACCGTGCTGCCACCTTCGAAGTAGGTTTTGTCGAAGAGGTTTTGCACGTTGATCGCGGTGGACGCGCGGTAGCCGGCGAATTCCCAGGGCAGTGACACGGTGGTGTCGAAGACCCAGTAGTTTCCGGCCTGGAAGCCGCCGCGGAGCGGGTTCCAGTCGACCGAGCGGCTGACCACCACCTTGGAGGAGTAGCGCGTGCCGAGGCCCACGGCGAGCCCGCGGCCGAATCCGGCGATTCCCTCGGTGAACGTGTATTTGCTCATCGAGTTGAGGCGGAATTCCGGCACGTTCTCAAGGCGCGCGCCGTAGTAGATGTCGCTGGCGACCTTGCCCTGCGGCGATTGCGCATTGTAGGCGGCGGTTCCCGGCTTGGGGACGGTCGGCGCATCCTCGGTCTTGGCGGTCCAAATCCAACCGCCGTTGATGAACATCTGGAAATTGCGCTGCGGGGTCCAGATGACCTCGGCCTCGCCGCCCTCGATGACGTCCTTCTGGCCGACCGTGCGCCAGCGCAAAATGCGCGCACCAACGAGATTGCCGTTGTAAGCGAGTCCATTGACAACAGGGGCGTTGGTCGTGCCGGCCGGGCCAAAATAGGCGTAGTTGTTGGTGAAGTTGAGCGGCTCGGAGTTTTGGCGCGACGTGTCGTCGACGCGACGGTTGACGCGGAACATGTGGAAGAGCGAGAGCGTGCTCACGAGCTTGTTGTCCCAGAGGCTGGTCTTGACGCCGACCTCGAGGTTGCGGCCGGTCTCGGGCTTGATGAGCACGTCGGCCCCATTGTCGTGGAAGGCCTGAGTGAGATCGGCGGCTGAGCTGATCGTCTTGCCGTTGTAGATGAACGGCTGGTTGCCGAGGAAGTTCTTCGCGCCTTGAAAAATATAGGGCACGTTGAGCTTGGAGTAGCCGCCAGCGTTGGTGGCGCCGTTGCGGTTGTAGATTTTCGAGGTGGAGGCGTAGACGTTGATGTTCTTCTTCAGCTCGTAGGAAACGCCGGCCATCCACGAAGTCCCGGCGATGCGCGACCAATTGCCGTCGATGTCACCGGAGTAGGCAGGATCGAAATTATAAACGCCGGGTGGGTAGGTGGTGGTATCGGCCCAAGCATAGGGGGGCGGCGCATACCACGGGAAGTTGGACGTGAGATATTGGCCGCTATCGCGGTGCATTTCGCGACGCACGCCCACCATCCAGTTGAGGCGGTCCTGCATGGTAGAGCCCTGATAGTTGATGTAGCCGGCTTGATCCTGCGAGTAGTAGCCATCAAGCAGGGTGCGATCGATTACGCTGAGCGGCTTGACGTCAGGCTGGATTTCAAACCCGGGATCCCACTCGGTGTAGACCTGCTGCACGTTCTTCAAGCTGCCGTTGCGATCGCGGATGACTTGGTTGGCCGGCACATTGGTCTGAAAGCCCACGGGGACCAAGAGCGCCCCCGTGGTGGAGACGTTGGTGAGCGGGTTGCCGGCGCCGGGGATGTTGCCATAGAAAGGAAACGCCGCGCCGCCGGCGTTCGCGTTGTATTGCTGGAAGTTTTCGCGGAAGAGCCCGCCGACGAGAATCTTGTTCTTCACGCCGAACATCTCCTTCTTGAAGACCAAGTCGAACTGATGCTCGGTGACCTTCTTGTAGTAGCCGGCGGTGGCGGAGATGAGCGTGTTGAAACGGCGGCCGTCAGCGTAAGGGCTGATTGCGCCCTCGATCGAGTCGTAGCGGTTGTCGTCCTTGGTCATCACGTAGCGCGTATCGAGCCAGCTCAGGGGCGAGAATTCGACCGTGACATCCGTGGTGTTGACGTAGTCCTTGTTCACCGCGCCGCGGACGTCGTAGTTGAACGCCTTGTCGTGGATGCGGACGTTGTTTTTGTCCTGATAGTAGGCGCCCTTGATCACGCGCGTGTAGGTGGGGAGCGTGAAATCGTTGGCGGCGGTGCGCATGTCGTTGCCCCAGGTGGCCTGGCCGCCGGGGTTAAGGATGCGGTTGCGGTAGGCTCCCACCGGATCCGCGTTGCCGGTCAAGCCGGCAGCGGCGATGAGGCCGGGCGTGGGGCTGGCGTAGGCTTGGAACCAGCCGTCAGGATAAAACCAGTCGTTGTTGCGCGTCTGATTGTATCTGTTGTCCATCCACTCGGCGCGGAAGGTGACGGTGAGCTTGTCGAAGGGTTGGATCTTCAACGCGCCGGTCACGTTGTTGTTCTTCTTGAACTCCCAGCGCCGTTCGCCGCCACTGTTCTCGTAGGAGCCGATGATGCGCAGCGCCGCCTTCTTCCCGAAGCTCTGGTTCGTATCGAGGACGTATTTCTGCCGCTGATCCGAGCCGGTTTGATAGGAAAGCGAGGTCGGGATCGGGGTGAAGGACGGCTCCTTCAGGATGTAGTTGATCACGCCGCCGGCGGCGCCTTGGCCGAAGAAGAGGGCCGCGGGGCCCTTCACGAATTCGACCCGCTCCGTGTTGTCGAGGTTGAAGCCCGTGTAGCGCTGGGTGCCGTTGCGCATCAGCGTGTTCACCTGGAAGCCGCGGTCGGTGAACTGGCCGACCGGCGTGGCCGAGTTGGCCGGGCGCTGCATCGCGAAGTTGTAGTCACCGGATCCGGTCGCCGTGTAGCGCAGGAGGTCGGTGATGTTCTGCATGTTGGTGTCCTGCAGAAATTCCTGGCTCATGATCGAGATGCCGAGCGGAGTGCTCTGAATCTCGGTGCCGATGCGGGTGGCGGTGATGGAGTTGGTCTTGAGGTAGCCGAAGTCCTTGTCGGTCTTCACTTGGAACGGCGAAAGGACCGTGACCTCGGAGTCGGTCGGCAGCGAGGTCGCTGCCGCTCCGGACCGGGTGCCTTCCGCGGGACGAGGCGCCGGCGCCGAGGCCGGGGCGATGGCAGGCGCGGTCGCGCCTTTGGCTTGGAACTCCGCGAGCTGCTTGCGGAGCGCGGCGTTTTCTTCCTGTAGCTTGCGCAGTGCTGCGGCGTCGGCCGATTGCGCGGAGGCAAACGGTGCAGCCAGCAACGCCGCCAGCGAAGTCGCGAGGGCTCGCCGCGCGATGGATGCTTGGTGGGTTTTGGGTTTCATGGTTAGGGACAACGGTGTGGTTGGGACTGAAGACTGGAGCCGGGAAAAACTAGTGCTGGGCGTGGCCGTTCGCCTCCCCGGGCCGGAGCGTCGGGGACACGCAGATGCCGATGCGGCCGTTGGCCCCGCGGTTCTCGATCCGCCACACGAGGTGGTCGACGACTTTGCGCACGAGCGTGGCGAGGTTGATGTCGATCGCCGCGGGGTGGTGATCGAGGTTGTGATAGATGATCGGGTTGTAGTTGCCGAGGACGGTCTCGAAGTCGCGGCCCGGCTTCTTGCCCACGCTGCGCAACGCCCGAAAAAAGGAACCGCAGAAATGATCGACGGGCAGGTAGAGGCCGGTCGCGCGCGGCGCGCTGGCGAGGAGCGTGCGCACGAGCGTGTCGGTGTCCTCGTGCACGGGCGCAACCTCGAGGTAGCTGACGCCGGGATTGGATTTGCCGAGGATCGAGTGCACCGGCAGCCGCAGCTCGGCCGCCCGCGCGACGAAGGCCCGCACGCGCCGCGCCACGGCGCTGTAGTCCGGGTCGGTGCTGATCACGGCGAGGGCCTTGTGGCCGCGGGCCGCCAGGTGATCCGCGGCCATGCGCCCGTTTTCCTCGTTGTTCGGCTCCACGTAGTCGCCGGGGAAAGTGGCCGAGCGCCGCGTCATGAACCACGCATGCGGCAGATCGCGGAGCCGCGCGAGGGCCGCCGCCGACGGCTCCATGCCCTGGATGATCAATCCGTCGAGCCGCTCGGTCGCGAGGTTTGCCGGAAGCTCGTCGGGCGCGTTGGAGAAGAGCACGCGCAGGTCGACCCGATGACGCGCCTCGTTGGATTGCACCTGGAGCAGCTGATCCTGAAACCAGTTCAGGCTGGGGTTGTTGGCCTTGCCGCCGACGAACCACACGCCGATCCGGCGCTGCTCGGTGAGGCGGGTCTTGGGGCCGCGCCGGCGCTCAATCGGGGCGGGGACGTAGTTGTGCTTCTCCATCACGGCGCGGATGCGCGCCAGGCTGTCCGGCGCGACGATCTGCGGCTGGTTGATCGCCCGCGATACGGTCGCGGGGGAAACCTTCGCTTTGCGCGCGATTTCGGTGATCAACATGGGGAGGGGCGTCCTGAAAATTTCAGCAAACGGAATGAAAGGAGCATCGGCCGGTCAAGCGCTTTCCTGAAAACCGGCGTGGGCGCCGTCGTCAGCGCGCCCGGCGCAAAGCGCGCCGCCAGGCGCCAAGGAGCTCCGTCCGCGCGCGCACGGCGTCGGGCCACGCGTGGGGGTCGGTGCTGACGTGGTAGCCGTGGCTCATTCCGAGCTCGGGGCAGGCCCAAAGCGTCCCGCCGGGGCGCGGGCCCGCGAGCCAGCAGGCAAACAGGTCCTCCGCGAAGCGCAGGTAGTCGCCAAACTCCGTCGTGAGGCGGCCGCGGCCGTCGGTGACCGGCACTTGGCAGTGCTGCGAGTTGAACGGGCGCAGATGAAACATCTGCGACGCTTGGATCAGCTCCGGCCATGCGAGCAGGCGCGCGGAGTAGTCCGGCGGCATCATGTGCTTCGAGACGGCAAAGTGCGAGTGGTCCCACGTGACCGGCAGCAGCTCGCCGGTGGCGCGGCGGTAGCGGCGGGCAATCTCGTCGAACTTCTCCGGCGTCTCCGTGGCGGTGTCGCGGTGCGTCTCGATGTGCACGGCGACGCCCAGCCGGCGCGAGGCGCGGACGAGCTGCACGGCGGCGCGCGCCGCGGCTGCGGGCGGCGTGTCGTGGTTGAGCAGCTGCACGTTGATGAAGCGCACGCCGAGGTCGCGCTGGGCGCGCAGGCGGGGCAGGGCGTCGGCGGCGCCCTTCGCGTCGAACCCGCTCATCACCTCGAGGCCGCGGCGCGCGGCCTCCGCGCGAATCTCCGGCGTGATGTAGGCGCACACGCCGTCGAACCCCGCGGCCGCGATGGCGGCGATCTTGCGCGCGATCGACCACTCGCGCCGCGGCGAGGGATAGCCGATCATCGACCAAGTGGCGGCGCACAACACGAGGCGCGGGGCGGGGCGGCGGGTTTTCATGGGCGTTCTGAAAAAACATGAAAACGGTTGTTGTATTTCAGGACCGCGCCAGCTTATTCCGCCGCGCCATCCTCGCCCCACGCATGTCGCCACCCTTCGTCAACCGCGCCGCATGGATTTGGTCCGCCGAAGGCACGCATGCGGCGCCGCCGGCTTCGGAGGCCACGCCATCGCACTACCAGGTGCGGATGTTCCGGCGGACGTTCGCCGTGGGTGATGCCGCGGGGGCGCGGCTTTTGGTCCATGTCTCGGCCGACAGCCGCTACCTCTTTTTTTGCAACGGCACGCTCGTCGGCCGCGGCCCGGCCAAGGGCGACGTGAACCACCATTTCTACGAGACCTTTGATCTGACGCCGCATTTGCGCGCGGGCCGCAACGTGCTCGCCGCCTTGGTGCTGGACATGTCGCGGGTGGCGCACCGGCCTGCGCTCCTGGGGGCGCCCTGCTCCGTGATGACCTATGCCGGCGGCTTCGTGCTTGAAGGCGCGATCGCCGGGGGCGAGGACTTGTCGAGCGATGCGACGTGGAAAGTCGCGGTGGACACCGCGCATCGCTTTCAGAATGAGCAAACGACGTTCGAGGGCTATCACGGCTACTTCGAGCATCGTGTCTCCCGGTTGATCCCGCGCGATTGGACGGCGCCGGACTTTGACGACTCGCGGTGGCCCGCGGCGACCGTGCTCTACAAGGCCGAGCGCCACGAAAACCGCCGCGATCCCGCGAGCCCCTACGGGCTCCTGCCCCGCATGATTCCGATGCTCGAGGAGAGCGCCGAGGGCGCGGCGTTTCGCGACGTGTTTGTGCCCGGGGGCGGCGAGGCGCCGCCGGCGTGGCGCGAATTCGTCGTCGGCGGCGGCTCGGTCACGATCCCGCCACGCACGACGGCCGAGGTCATCCTGGATGCAGGCCAGCTCACGACGGCGTTTCCGCGCCTTGAGACGCACGGCGGCGCCGGCAGCACCGTGCTGCTCACCTACGCGGAAGCCTTGCGCCTCCCGTGGAGCACGCCGGGAGCAAAGCTGCTCGGCCGCCCGCAGCCGCTCGCGAACCTCGCGTCGCACTTTGCCGACGAAAGCACGGGCTGGACCTTCGACCGCCGCGGAAAGATCGCCGGGTGGCGCGACCGGTGGGAGCCGGCCGGGGGTGCGGGCGCGCGCGGCGAGATCTTCGAGCCGCTCCACTGGCGGACATTCCGCTTCGTGGGGCTGGCGATCACGACGGGCGACGAGGCGCTCGAGCTGCGGGCGCTGCGCCATCGTTTCACCGCCTACCCGCTGCGGGTGACCGCCGAGTTCGCCTGCTCCGATGCGCGGCTGGAAAAAATCTGGCGCGCCTCCTTGCGCACGATGCGGCTCTGCTCGCACGAGACGTTTGAGGACTGCCCCTACTACGAGCAGATGCAGTATGCCGGCGACACGATGATCACCGCGAAGCTCGCGATGCTCACGTCCGGCGACTACGCGCTCGCGCGGCAGGCCTTGCACCACTTCGACTGGTCGCGGCTCGCGGAGGGGCTGACCCAAAGCCGCTACCCGTCACGCCTCGTCCAGGTGATCCCTTCGTGGTCGCTGCACTGGATCACGATGGTGCGCGACTACGCGATGTGCTCGGGGGATCTCGCGACCGTGCGCGCGCTGATGCCCGGCATGCGTGCGGCGCTCGACTGGTTCCGGCGGCACGCCGATGGCGACGGCCTGCCGGAGAAACTGCCGTTCTGGAACATCACCGACTGGTGCCCGTGGTGGCCGCGGGGCGTGGTGCCCGGCTCGGACACCGGGCCGACCTGCATCATCGCCGCGCAGTTCATCCTCGCGCTCGGTGAACTCGCCGACCTCGCGTGGTTGGTGGCGCGCGACCGCGAGGCGCAGGAACTCCGGGCCGAGGCCGAGGCGCTGAGAAAAAAGTTGCACGGCCGCTTTTGGTCCGAGTCCGAGGGGCTCTATTTCGACCGGCCCGGCGGCCCCGAGGTCAGCCAATACGGCAACGCGTGGGCCGTCGTCTGCGGCGCCGCCGACGCGGCGACGCGCGCGCGGCTGCTCGCGCGGTTCCCGCATGACCCGAAGCTCGCGCCGGGATCGTTTTTCTGGTGGCACACCGGATTTCGCGCGCTGGCCCTGTGCGGGGCCTACGATCGCATGACCGGGTTCCTCGGGCCGTGGCACGAGATGGTCGACGGCGGGCTCGACACGTTCGTCGAGGAAAACAGCTACTGGCGGTCGCTCTGCCACGCGTGGAGCGCGCACCCGGCGCTGGAGTTCATGACGCGAATCCTGGGGGTCACGCCCGCGGCGCCGGGCTTTGCGCGCATCGAGATTGCGCCGCAGATCTGCGGCCTGGCGCACGCGCAAGGCTCGGTCTGCACGCCCCGCGGCCCCGTCAAGGTCGCCTGGCGGGTCGCGGGCGGGACATTCGCGCTGGAACTCGACACGCCGCGCGAGACTCCGGTCCGCGTGCAGCTGCCGGGCGGTGGCCAGCAGTTCTTCGGCGGGGGGAAGTTCGTGGCCGAGGAAAGACTCGCGTGAAGGCCGCGCTCCAGCTCAGCCACGACGCCGGCCGCCACGTCGAGATCGCGACCGGGGAGGGGGCGCTGCTGTTCCGCTACGTCTACGCGCCCGACACGCCGGCCAACGAGTCGCCGCGGCCCTACGCGCATCCGGTGCGCTCGCTCCTCGGCGACACGCTCACAAATTTCCGGCCCAACGATCACCCGTGGCACCACGGCCTGAGCATGACGCTGACCACGGCGGCCGGCGTGAATTTTTGGGGCGGTCCCTCAAATCGCCCGGCTGACGGCTACCAATGGCGCGACGATCACGGCGTGCAGCTGCACCGCGCCTGGCTTGCGCTGGAGCCGGCGCGGCTGGAGGAGTCGCTCGCCTGGTGCGAACCGAAATCCGGCCGCGAGCTGCTCCACGAGAAACGCCTCCTCGGGCCGGCGCTGATCCCCGGCGGCTGGTCGCTGCGCTGGACGAGCGAGCTGCTCAACGTCGCCGGCCACGATCTCGCCCTGGGCAACTACACCTCGGCCGGCGGGCCGCAGGGGTCGCACTACACCGGCCTGCAATTCCGCGGCGCGCGCGATCTCCTCGACGACCACGGCGATTCGGCGATCGGCGTCCGCGCCGAGGGCGGGCGGGTGGGCGAGCCGCAGGTCCACGGCGAAAGGGCGCGCTGGATGGAGTGGGCGTGCCAGCACGACGGCTCGCTGCGGCGCACGCGCATCCGCTTCGAGAACCTCGACGGCCCCTTGCCGTGGTTTGTGCGGCCGGGGCAGCCGCTCGCCGCGTTTGCCTTTCACCGCGAGCACCCGCAGCGTTTGGCGGTGGGCGCGACCCTGCGCCTCGATCACCGGCTCTCGTTCACAATCCCATGACTCTCGACCGCCGCACATTTTTGCACGGAGCCGCCCTGGGCGCCGCGGGCCTCGCGGCCGCGCGCGCGGGTGCGGCCGAGGCGGCGAGGGAGCTGCCGGCGTTCGACGAGCGCGCGCCGGAGGCGTTCTGGCGGGCCGTGCGCGATCAGTTTTCCGTCACGCGCCAGTTGAAATACTTCAACACCGGCGGCCTCGGCCCGGCCTCCGAGCCCGTGCTCGCCAAGGTCGCCGAGGTCACGCGCCAGCTGCAGTCGCGCTCGGAGCACGGCCACGCGCTGCACGAGGGCGCGCGCGAAATCGTCGCGCGTTTCCTCGGCGCGGAGCCCGCCGAGATCGCGTTCGTGCGCAACGCGACCGAGGCCAACGGCATCATCGCCGGCGGCCTCCGCCTCGCGCCGGGCGACGAGGTGATCTTCGAGACGCACGCGCATCCCGGCGGATCGTTTCCGTGGGCGCAGGGGGAGAAGATGCGCGGGCTCAAGCTGAGGTTGTTCGAGCCGGCGGCCACCGCCGCCGGGAACCTCGCGCGCATCGCCGAGCTGCTCACGCCGCGGACGCGCGTCGTGCAGGTATCGCACGTCACCGCGCCGACCGGCATCGTGATGCCCGTCGAGGCCATCGCGCGCCTGTGCCGGGAGCGCGGCGTGTGGTTTCACATCGACGGCGCGCAGTCGGCCGGGATGTTTCCCTTTTCGCTGCGGACGATCGGCTGCGACTCGTTTGCGACGAGCGGCCACAAGTGGCTGGGCGGCCCGCTCGAGACGGGCGTGCTCCACATCCGCCGCGATCGCCTCGACGACGTCGCGCCGCCGCTCGTCGGCGCCTACTCGGGCGAGCTCGATTTCCTGCCGGGCGAGCTGCGCCTCGCGCCGACCGCCATCCGCCACGAATACGGCACGCGCAACGCCGCCGCGATCGTCGGCCTCGCGGAGGCCGTGAAGTTTCAGGAGCGCATCGGCCGCGAGCGCATCGCGGCGCGGGGCCGCGCCCTCGCCGTGCGCCTGCGCGCGGGGCTGGCGGCGAATGCCGCGGTCGAGATCCTCACCCCGGCCGGCGCGGCGGATTCGGCGGCGATGCTCACCTTCCGCCACGCGAGGCTGCCCTACAACGATCTCTTCGGGCGCCTCATGAAGGACGGGGCGTTTCGTTGCCGGCCGGTCTCGGAGCAGCGGCTCAACGCGCTCCGCGTGTCGACGCACCTCTTCAACTCGCCCGAGGAAATCGACGGCCTCGTCGCCGCCGTGAAATCGATCCCGTGAAGATGAGGAGACGGAGAAGAACGCGAGACAGGGAAGACCCACCACAGGCATGAGCAACGTGGAGGCGAACAGGATGCCTGAAGAGCGGACGTTGGCGTTCGCTGTCGCCGTGGTGCGATTTGTCGCGGGGTTTCCGCGCAACGTGCCGGCGGACATCATCGGCCGGCAGTTGGTCAAGGCCGGCACGTCGGTCGGCGCGAACTATCGCGAAGCCAATCGGGCCGAGTCACGCGACGACTTTGCGCACAAGACCGCGGTGGTCTTGAAGGAAGCGGCCGAGTCGGACTACTGGTTGGAGGTTAGCTTGCGCACTGACCTTGGTGACGCTAGCCAGCGAGAGACGCTGGGGCGCGAGGCCCGCGAACTTCTCGCCATCTTCACCACAATCAATCGTCGAGCAAAAGGCCGCTAGTCTTTCACGTCTTCCCATCTCCCATGTCTTTCCGGTCTTTCTTCTCACTCCACCTCGACCATCATCTCGATTTCGACGACCGCGCCGAGGGGCAGCGCGGCCATGCCGAGCGCCGCGCGCGCGTGCTTGCCGCGTTCGCCCAGCGCGGCGACCAGCAGGTCGGAGCAGCCGTTAATCACCGCCGACTGGGCGGTGAAGTCGGGCGCGCTGTTGACGAAGCCGCTCACCTTCACGACGCGCTTCACGCGGGAGAGTTCGCCGATTTCATTTTTCAACGTGGCCAGCAGGGCGAGCGCCGTCTGCTTCGCGGCGGCGGCGGCCTGCTCCGCGGTGAAATCCTTGCCGGCCTTGCCGGCGATCACCTTGCCGTCCTCGCCGCGGGCGATGTGGCCGGCGAGGAACACGAGGTTGCCGCTGCGGACCGCCGACACGTAGTTGGCGACCGGCGCGCTGGTGGCGGGGAGCTTGAGGCCGAGCGCCGCGAGCCTGGCTTCGGGCGTTTCGGCGGCGCACAGCGGCGCAAGGGTGAGGGCGACGGCGGCGGCGAGGCAGGTGAGGGCAGGGAGGCGCATGGTGCGGCGAACTTGAGAACATGAACGCCTCGCGACGACTTTTTTTTGCGGCGATCGCGCTCCTCGCCGCCGGCGCCCGCGCCGCGGAGCTGAAGCATGATCTCTACGTGTGCGCCAACGTCAGCGGCCTCGGCGGCGTCATGGGCCGCAATGGCGGGCCGGTGCGCAGCGGGCTGTTTCGCTCGGAGGACCGCGAGCATTTCGAGCACATCGGGCCGCACCACATCCGCACGTTCACCGTCGCCTTCGATCCCTCCGATCCGGCGCGGCTCTACGTCGGCCTGCTCGACGGCATCGTGCGCACGAACGATCGCATGAAGACGCTGCGCATCGTGACCGGCTGGGACATGCAGGAGGGCAAGTCGATCTCCGTCGACCCGTCGCGGCCCGAGGACGTCTACGCCGGCATCCCCGATGGCATCGCGGTCTCGCGCGACCGCGGGCAGACGTGGACGCGCATGAACGCCGGGATCCGCCGCGCCTACACCGAGGCGGTGCTCGTGGACCGCGCCCAGGCCGGCCGCGTGCTCGCGGGCACGGAGCTCGGCATCTATCTCACGGAGGACGGTGCGCGCACCTGGCGGCTCGTGCAAGCGACGGACAAGGTCACTTACGCGCTGCGCCAGTCGCCGCACGACCCGAAGGTGTTCCTTGCGGCGACCTCGGCCAACGGCGCGTTTCGCTCCGAGGATCGCGGGGCGACGTGGAGGCGGATCCCCTCCGTGCCGGGCGACCGCACGCTGCACACCATCGAGTTCGACCCGCGCGACCCGCGGCGCCTCGTCTACTGCGGCTGGGGCGCGGGCGTGCAGATCTCCGAGGACAACGGCGCGACGTGGCAGGATCGCACGGCGGGGTTGCCAAGGCGCGAGATCTGGCGCGTCGCCGTCGATCCGGATCTGCCCGACCGCCTCTACGCCGGCCCCTACCAGGAGCCGCTGTTCGCGTCGGATGATTTCGGGCGGACGTGGCGCCCGCTGGAGTTTGGCAAGGCCACCGTGTTCGACCTCGTGTTCGTGCCGCGGAAATGACCATGAAACTGCTTTTCACGCTCGCCGCCTTTTTTTCCGCGCTCGCCGCGGGATTCGCCCAGCCGTCCTTCACCGCGCCGCCGCCCCCGGCTGCGCCCGTGGCCGACGCCGCCCAGCGCCGCGCGCAATACCTCGCGCGCCGCATGGAGTCGCTGCGCTGGCGCGCCGATCAGGCGGCCCCGGCCGAGCCGGCCAAGCTCGGCCTCGGCGAGATCGCGGCCAAACTGGCGTTGCGCGAGGATGCCGCCGCGTGCTCCGCGCGGCTCGTCGAGCTGATGAAGGCGCCGAGCGGCGACATGTTTTGGATGTTTCCCGTGACGGGCATCTCCTACCTCGGCCGCGACCAGCTCACCGCGGCGGCCAAGGCCGCGATTCGCGAGGCATGGCGCACGTATTACCCGCTGCGCGGGGACACCGAGAACCACTGGGTGATGTATTACACGTCGATGCACCTGATGGCCGACCTCTGGCCGGGCGAGGGCGAGGACCGCTGGTTCAACGGCAAGTCGTCCGCCGAGATCAGCGCCGAGTCGCGCGCCTGGCTGCTGCGCTGGATGGAGCTCGCGACGACCATCGGGCAGGGCGAATACGACTGCACGCACTACATCGGCGAGTATGCGATTCCGATGCTCTACCTCGCGACCTGGGCGCGCGATCCCGAGATGCGGCAGCGCGGGCGCATGATGCTCGACTGGATCTTGGCGGACTTCGCCGTCGAGACGCTCGACGGCATCTACATCGGGTCGCATGCGCGCACCGACGACACGACCGTCCTGGAAAAGTGGAACTCGCTCTCGTCCTTCTTCGCGTGGCTGTTCCTCGGCAACTGCCCGCCGCCCGCGAGCTACGGCGGCTGGGGCACCTTCTTCTCGGCCGCGGCGGAAAACTACGAGCTGCCCGAGGTCATCTACCGCATCGGCACCGATCGCGGCGCGCCCTACGCGCACACCGAGCGCAAGCGCACCCGGCACCGCTGGCGCAACAGCGACGTGCGCAACGCCCCCGTCTACAAGACGGCCTACGTCACGCCCGACTACGCGCTCGGCTCCGACCAGGGCGGCCTGCTGCAGCCGATCCAGCAGCACTCGTGGGACCTCACGTGGTCGGTGCCCGACCCGCGCGGCGTGCACAACACGATCTTCTCGGTGCAGCCGTTCTACGGCACGGAGGAGCTCATGATGTATTTCGCGGAGATGCCCGACTACATGCCGGCATCCGTGACGTTTCAGGGCAAGCCCACCTACATCAGCGAGGCCAAGCTCCTCGGCGGCTCGCCCTACGAGCAGATTTTCCAGCAGGACGACACGCTCGTCACGCTCAGCGACATTCCCGCGAGCGCGCCCTGGAAGCAGATCAACGGGTTTTTCTCCAAGGACCTCGCGCGCCTGGAGGAGGACGCTTCCGGCTGGCTCTTCGCGCAGGGCGGGCGCGCCTACATCGCCTACCGCCCGCTCGCGCCCTACGAGTGGCGCCCCCTGGAGAGGGGCGGGAAGCGCCTCTACTCGCCGCGGGCGAGGAACGGCACGATCCTCCAGGCGGCCGCCGCGCGCGAGTTCGCGAGCTGGGATGAGTTCAAAACCAAAATCCGGGCCCTGCCGCTGGCCATCACCCTCGAGCCGGCGCTGCGGGTGGCTTTCACGTCCCTCCGCGGAAAAAAGATCGAGGCCGCGTATGGCACGGCGCCGCGCGTCGACGGCCGGACGATCGACTACGCGAAGGAGTGGAAGCTTTTCTCCGGCCCGTATCTCAACGCCGAGGTCGGCGGCCGCGTGCTCACGCTCACGCACGGCAAGCTGAGGCGCGTGATCGACTTCAATACGCTGACGATTACGGATGCAACGGCGCCCTAGCGGCGGCGGTTGGGTTCGCCGCAGGCCGCGGCGGCCTGTGGCGAGCGGCAAGGGGGCCCTACCGCTTTTCGACCTCGTGCAAAAACTCGCGCACCGCGGCGCAATATGCCGCGGGCTGCTCCAGGTAGGTCATGTGAGACGCGTTGGGAATCACCTTGAGTTTCGCGCCGGGGAGTTTGCCCTGGAAAAATGCGGCCGAGGCCGGCGTTGCTTCGTCGAATTCGCCACAAGTGAAGAGCGTGGGCAGGCGGATTTCCCTGAGACGATCGGCGCGCTCGTAGTTTTTGAGCGTGCCGGTGACGGTGAACTCGCTTGGGCCCCACATGAACTTGTAGACGGCGTCGCCGAACGCCTCGGGGCGCATGCTTTGCGGCCATTTCTCCCCGCGCAGGAGGTGGCGTTTGTAGAATGCCATCGTCGCCGCTTGATACTCGGGCGCATCGTAGCTGCCGGCGGCCTCGTGTTTCGCGACGGTGTCCTGCACGTCCTTCGGCATCTGGGCGAGGTAGGCCTTTTGGTCCGCGACCCAGCGCGACGCGCTCAATGCGGGCCCCGCGAGGATCAAGCAGGAGAGGCCCGTCGGCTTGCGCGTGAGCAGGTAGTCGATCGCGAGCATGGTGCCCCACGAGTGCCCGAGCAGGTGGATGCGCGTGAGGCCGAGCGCGGCGCGCACCTGCACGAGTTCCTCGACGTAGCGCTCGATGGTGTAGGGCGAGTTGTCGGCGGGGCGATCGGAGCGGCCGGAGCCGAGTTGGTCGTAGAGCACGAGCGGGCGCTCGTCGGCCAGCGGCGCGAGGGCTTCGAATGGCTCCGAGGTCCCGCCCGGGCCGCCGTGCAACGTCAGCAGCGGAAGGCCCGGCTTGCCGGCGCCGATGATGCGAAACCAGACCTTGCCACCGGTCACGGCGATGAAGCCTTCGCGGATCTCATGCTGCGCGATTATCCTTCCCGGCTCGGCGGCGGTGAGGGTTGCGAGCGCGAGCCCCATGATCATTAGCGCCACGAGGGACCGGCGACCGAGGCATGACGCGGGCTCGAAATCAGGGGCGACATTCATGCGGTTAATCCTCGCGGGGTGACGCGTCGAGTCGACGGGTATCTTCCGACACTGGGTTTGATTGCGCCGCGGCATGGGCGCGAACGCGCCGCAGTCGTCTGACGGGATGGTTCAGCCACCCGCCACGCCCTGCGTGTTTACGAACACCGAGTAGAGCGAGGTCGATGCCACCATGAACAGCCGGTTGCGGTGGCGGCCGCCGAAGCAGACGTTGGCGCAGCGCTCGGGCAGCTCGACGCGGCCGATCAGCCTGCCGCCGGGATTGAAGATCTTCACGCCGTCGAGGCCTTCGGCGCCCATGCCCCAGCCACACCAGAGGTTGCCGTCGACATCGACGCGCAGGCCGTCGGGCGTGCCGGCGGGCTCCGCGGTGATGAGCACGTGGGAGCGCGCGAGCTGCGTGCCGCCGGCGGTCACATCGTAGGCGCGGATCACGCGCGGCGTCACGCCGGCCTCGACGATGTAGAGCAGGGATTCGTCGGGGGAGAACGCGAGGCCGTTGGGGCGCGCGATGTCGCCGGCGACGACGGAGATTTTCTTCGTGGCCGGGTCCCAGCGATAGACGTGGGTCGGCAACTGCGGCTCGGCCTTCTCGCCCTCGTAGAAGCCGAGCACGCCGAACGGTGGGTCGGTGAACCAGATCGAGCCGTCGGACTTGCAGACGATATCATTGGGCGAGTTGAGCGGCTTGCCGTCGAAGCGATCGGCGATGACGGTGATCGTGCCGTCGTATTCCGTGCGCGTGACGCGACGCGTGAGATGCTCGCAGGTGAGCAGCCGGCCCTGGCGATCACGCGTGTTGCCGTTGGAATTGTTTGACGGCTGGCGGAACACGGAGACGGCGCCGGTCTCCTCGTCCCAGCGCATGAGGCGGTTGTTGGGGATGTCGCTCCAGAGGAGAAAGCGCCCGTCGCCGAACCACGCCGGCCCCTCGGCCCAGCGCAGGCCGGTGGCGAGGCGCTCGACCTTGGCGGCGCTGAGGCGGTATTTCGCGAAGCTCGCGTCGAGAATCTTGATCGCGGGATCGGGATAGCGCGGGCTCGGCTGCCATTGGGCGAGCGTGCGGGGCAGCGCGGCGGTGGTGGCGGCAAGCGCGCCGCCGGTGCGGAGAAAAGCGCGGCGGTTCATGGGGTGCGCGGAGCGTTTCGCGGGCACGGTTCGATGTAAAGCGCCGCGGTGAACGCCGCAAAGAGGCGAGGCGGGCGGCGATGCACTGCGAACTTGTCTCGCTTTCGGCGCGGCGCTGGAGTGGCGCGCCCCATGAGACCGCCCAGTCGTTGTCATCGCGCGTTTGCGGTTTGGCTGTGCGTCGCGCTCGGTTGCGGCGCGGCCTCCGCCGCGGCGGAGCAGCTGGTGGCGCTCGGCGCGGCGCGGATCGATGCCACGCCCGCGCTGCCGATCCAGCTCGCGGGTTACCAGCAGCGCGCGGTCGAGGCCACGCGGGTCGAGGCTCCGCTGCACGCGCGCGCCCTCGCGATCGGATCGGATGCGGAGGGACCGGTGGTGATCGTGACGGCGGAGGTGATCGCGGTGAGCGAGGCGTTGAGCGACGCGGTCGCCGCGGCCGTGCGCGCGAAACATCCCGCGGTCACGCGCGAGCGCATCGCGGTGTGCGCGACTCATCAGCACACGGGCCCGGCGATCGCGGGGACGATTCCGTTCATGTTTTCGCGCGATCTGCCGGCGGAGGTGACGGCGCACATCGAGAAATTCACCACGATGCTCCGCGACAAAATGATCGCCGCGGCGCTCGCCGCGCTCGCGGATCGCAAGCCGGCGCTTCTCTCGTGGGGACAGGGCAGCGCGAGTTTCGCGGTGAATCGCCGCAAGGTCGTCGACGGAAAACACATCGGCTACACCGATCAGCCCGGCGGCGTGGTGGATCATGCGTTGCCGGTGTTGCGCGCGGTGGATGCGAGCGGCGCGGTGCGCGCCGTGCTCGTCAGCTACGCGTGCCACTGCACGGTGCTGAAGGGCGGCGACAACTTCGTGCACCCCGACTGGGCCGGCGACGCCGCGACGCGCCTCGAAGCCGCGCACCCCGGCGCCGTCGCGCTGATCGCGATCGGTTGCGGGGCGGATTCCGATCCGCAGCCGCGCGGGCTCGCGAACATCGCGACGCACGGCCAGACGATCGCGGCCGAGGTCGCGCGGTTGTTCGCCGGCGAGATGCGGCCGCTCGGGCGAGTGACGAGCGCGAAGTTTTCGGCGATCGATATTCCGCTCGCGCGCACGGTCACGCGTGCGGAGCTCGAGGCGCGGCTGAAGGACAAACCGAACATCGCCTACGCCGCCGCGCAGCACTTGAAGCGTCTCGACGCCGGCCAGCCGCTGCCCGCGGGCATCCGTTATCCGGTGCAGGCGTGGACGTTTGGCGGCGAGCTCGCGATGGTGTTTCTCGGCGGCGAAGTCGTCGCGGATTATTCGTTGCGGCTGAAGCGCGAGCTCGGCGCGTCGCGCGTGTGGGTCAACGCCTACGCCAATCACCAGCCGTGCTACATCCCGTCGACGCGCATTCTCGCCGAGGGCGGCTACGAGGCGCAGGATGCGATGGACTACTACGGCCTGCCCACGCGTCTCGCCCCCGATGTCGAGGAGCGCATCGTGGGCACGGTGCATGCGCTGTTGCCGAAAGAGTTTTCACCACGCCCGTGAAAAAAATCCTGCGCCTCCTCGTCGCGTTGTCCGCCGCGCTCGGCGCGCCGGCCGCGGCGCTCGCCTACAAAAAGGTCTTGCCGCCCGACAAGGTCGTGCTCCCGCCCCCGCGCAGCCCGCAGGACTCGCTTGCCGCGATCAAGGTGCCGGCGGGTTTCGAGGTGGAGCTGGTCGCCGCCGAGCCGATGGTGCGCGATCCCATCAACTTCGCGTGGGGCGCGGATGGGCGGCTCTGGGTCGTCGAGATGGCGGATTACCCGAAGGGGATGGACGGCAAAGGCCAGCCCGGCGGCCGCATCCGCGTGCTCGAGTCGACGCGCGGCGACGGCGTGTTCGACCGCATGACGCTGTTTGCAGACGGCTTGAAGTCGCCGACCTCCGTCATGCCGTGGCGCAACGGCGTGCTCGTGGTGTCGGTGCCGAACATCCTTTTTCTCGAGGACACCGATGGCGACGGCCGCGCCGACAAAACCACGATCCTCTTCCGCGGCCTCGCGCTCGGCAACGAGCAGCATCTCGTCAACGGCTTCACGTGGTCGCTCGACGGCTGGCTGCACCTCGCGAACGGCGACAGCGGCGCGAAGCTCGAGTCGTTGAAAACCGGCCGCACCGTCGACGTGGGCCGGCGCGATTTCCGCATCCGGCCCGACACTGGCGAGGCCGAGGCCGTGATCGGCGGCTCGCAATTCGGGCGCACTCGCGACGACTGGGGAAATTGGTTTGGCTGCAACAATTCCAACCCGCTCTGGCACTACGCGCTCGAGGAGCACTACCTCCGCCGCAACGGCCGCTTCGTGCCGCCCAACGCCGTCGTGAGCGTCGGCGCGCACGCGGGTGCCGCGCGCATCTACCCCGCGAGCGAGACGATGGCGCGCTTCAACGACCCGCATGGCTTCAATCATTTCACGTCCGCCTGCGGCGCGGCGATCTACCGCGACGACTGGCTTGGCGCGGAGGTGGCGGGAAATATTTTTGTCTGTGAGCCCGTGCACAATCTCGTGCACCGCGAACTCGTGCGGCCCGTCGGCGCGACGTTCGTCGGCGAGCGCGCGCCCGGCGAGCAGGCGTCGGAGTTCTTCGCGTCGGCCGACCAATGGTCACGCTTCACCGCCGCGCGCGCCGGCCCCGACGGCGCCCTCTACGTCGCCGACATGTATCGCCTCGTGATCGAGCATCCCGAGTGGATTCCCGAGGAATGGCAGGCGGTGATCGGAGATTTGCGCGCGGGCGAGGACAAGGGCCGCATCTACCGCGTGCGGAAAAAGGGCGCCGCGCTCCGCCCGGTGCCGCGCCTCGATCGCGCGGACGCCGCGGGACTCGCCGCCGCGCTCGAAAGCCCGAGCGGCGTCGTGCGCGACCTCGCGCAGCAGCAGCTCGCGTGGCGCAAAGAAAAAGCCGCCGCGCCCGCGCTGGAGAAGCTCGCCGCCTCCGCCCCGCGGCCCGAGTCGCGTGCCCAAGCGCTCTGGTCGCTGCGCTCGATCGGTGAGCTCAAGGCCGCCTCGGTCGCGCGCGCGCTCGGCGACCCGCATCCCGGCGTGCGCCGGCAGGCGGTGCGGCTAAGCGAGGAATTTTCCGCGAGCGCGCCGGAGCTGCTCACACGCGTCGCCGCCTGCGCGCGCGATGCGGACGCCGGCGTGCGCCTGCAAGCCGCCTACACGCTCGGCGAGTGGCCGCAGCCCGCGGCCGGCGAGGCGCTCGCGCAGCTCCTCCGCGGCGAGCCGGATCGTTTTGTGAAGGCGGCGGCGCTGAGTTCGGCGCCGGCGCACGCCGCCACGCTCATGGCTGCGCTCCAACGCGAGCCGCGCGCGGACAGCGCGTTGCTCGTCGAGGTCGCGACCGTGACTGACAACGCTCGCGCCCTCGCCAGCTTGCTCGGCGCGATCGCCGCGGGCCGAGAACGGGGCGAGCTGGTGGGCGCGCTCGGCTCGCTCGCGCAGTTGCTCGACTGGCTCCAACGCAACAACCAGACGCTCGCGTCGCTCGCGCGCTCGGCTGATGAGCCGATGCAGCGCGCGCTGGCGGCGACGGACGAGTTGTTCGTCTCCGCTCGCGTGCTCGCCGTCGAGGCCGCCGCGCCGGCGGCGAATCGCGTCGCCGCTGTGCGCGTGCTCGGCCGTGCGCGCACGAAACAGGATGAAGACCTCGCGCTGCTCGCCGGCCTGCTCGAACCGCGCACGCCGATCGAGGTGCAGGTGGCTGCGGTCGCGGCGCTCGGGCGCATGAACCGCCCGGCCGTGCCCGAGAAAGTCCTCGCCGGCTGGCGCGGCTACGGCCCGGCCGTGCGCACCGCCGTGATCGAGCTGCTCACGAGCCGCACCGCGTGGTCGCACGCGCTGCTCGATCGCGTCGAGGCCGAGCCCGCGATGCGCGCCCAGATCGACCCGGCGCAGCAGCAGCGCCTCACGCACCACATCGACGCGAAGCTCGCCGACCGCGCGACGCAGGTTTTCCGCGCCGCCACCGATTCCAACCGCCAGGCCGCGATCGACAAGATGCTCGCCGCGATCGAGCCGCTGCCGGGCGACGCGCGGCGCGGCGCGGCGGTGTTCGCGGGCACGTGCCGCGCCTGCCACGCGTTCGGCGCCGCGGGCGGCGGCGCGATCGGCCCCGACCTCGCGACCGTGAAGGATCGCAGCGCGCCGTATCTCGTCACCCACATCCTCGATCCCAACCGCGCCGTGGAGGATCGCTACATGATGCATGCGGCCACGCTGCTCGACGGCCGCTCGCTCGCCGGGATGCTCGTGGCCGAGGCGGGCAACAGCGTCACGCTGCGCAGCCTCGACGGCACGGAGCACGTGATCCTGCGCGACGAGCTGCGTCTCCTCGTGAACTCCGGCCGCTCGCTGATGCCGGAAGGCCTCGAGGCCGCCCTTGCGCCCGCCGCGATGAGCGACTTGATCGCTTACCTCGCGGGCGCGCCATGACGGCTGCGCTTTGATTTTCGACCTCCCCGTTTTGTGCTCATGAAAAACCTCCTTCGTTTTTGCGCGCTCATCGTGCTGGCCGTGGGCTCCGCTGTGTTCGCCGCGGCGCCGGCGCGGCCCAACATCCTCGTCATCGTCTCCGACGACCAGGGCTACGCCGACACGGGCTTCCAAGGCGCGAAGGATATCCCGACGCCGCACCTCGACCGGCTCGCGAAGTCCGGGATTCGCTTCACGAGCGGCTACGTGACGCATCCGTTTTGCTCGCCGACGCGCGCAGGGCTCATGACCGGCCGCTACCAGCAGCGCTTCGGCCACGAGCGGAACCCGTTCTACGATCCCACGGACCACCGCGAGGGGCTGCCGACCTCGGAGACGCTGCTGCCGGCGCGGCTGCGCGCCGCGGGCTACGTGACCGGCTGGATTGGCAAGTGGCACCTTGGCGCGGCGCCGGAGTTCGCGCCGCAAAAGCGCGGGTTTATGGAGACGTATGGCTTCATCGGCGGCGGGCACCGCTACCGCGAGTGGAAGGAAAACGCCGCGGTCGAATACACCGTGCCCGTCGAGCGCAACGGCGTGGCGGTCGAGCCGCCGGCGCACCTCACGGAGGCGCTCGGGCGCGAGGCGGCGGCGTTCGTGCGGCGGCACCCGGGCGAGCCGTGGTTCCTCTACCTCGCGTTCAACGCCCCGCACACGCCCAACGAGCCCACGCCGGAGCGGCTCGCGCGCTTTTCCTCCATCGCCGATCCGCTGCGGCAGAAATACGCGGCGCAGGTGAGCCTGATGGACGACGCGATTGGCGCGGCGCTCGGCGCCCTGCGCGACAGCGGGCAGGAGTCGCGCACGCTCGTGTTTTTCTTCTCCGACAACGGCGGCCCCGTCGGCATCAACGGCTCCGACAACACGCCGCTGCGCGGCGTAAAGGGGAACGTCTACGAGGGCGGCGTGCGCGTGCCCTTCGTGATCGCGTGGCCGGGGAAAATCACCGGCGGCCGCAACGACGACCGGCCGGTGAGCTCGGTGGATGTGTTTGCGACGGCGCTCGCGCTGGCCGGCGCGCCGATGCCCACCGACAAGAAATACGACAGCGTCAACCTGCTGCCCTATCTCACCGGCGAGAAATCCGGCGCGCCGCACGAGCGGCTCTTCTGGCGCAACGGCGCGCTCCTCGCCGTGCGCGAGGGTGACTGGAAGCTCGTGCGCGGCGCGAAAAAGCCCGACGAACTCTACAATCTCGCGAGTGACATCGCCGAGTCGCGCGACCTCGCCGCCGCGAATCCCGCCGTGGTCGCGCGCCTCGCCGGCGCGCTCGACGCGTGGAACAAGGAGCTGATCGATCCGGTGTTCCTGGGCCTCGGCCTGCACCCGAAGGCGGCGAAGACCAAGGCGGGGAAAAACAAGCAGGAGCCGTGATCGCGCCACCGGCCGCATGACGCCCCCGCGTTCGTTCGCTCTCACCAACCCTGTTTCGCACCCTTTACCCATGAAACGCATCCTGTTTTCCGCCCTCGCGGCGGTGTTGTTCAGCAGCGCGGCCCTGGCCGCCGCTTCGGCCTCGCGTCCCAACATCCTCTTCATCCTCGCCGACGATCTCGGGCTCGACGGCGTGAGCTTCACCGGTTCCGACAAGCACAAGACGCCGAACATCGACAAGCTCGCGGCCACGGGCCTGCACTTCGAGACGTGCTACGCGTCGCCGCTCTGCGGCCCCACGCGCTGCCTGCTCAACACGGGCCGCTACGCGTTCCGCACCGGCGGCATCACCAATCAATCGTGGCGTCCCGGCGGCCCCGGCGCGAAATCCGCCAACGAGCAGCCGATCGCCAAGGTCATGAAGACGGCGGGTTATGCGACGGGCATGTCGGGCAAGTGGCGGCAGGTCGGCGAGACGCCGCACGACTGGGGCTACGACGAATACACGACCGACCCGACGGCGGGCGGCTGGTATTGGCAGACGACGCATGAGCAAAACGGCAAGCAGGTCACCGTGCCCGCCGGCACCTACGGCCCCGACGTCGTGCACGACTTCGCGGTCGACTTCATCCGCCGCCACAAGGACCAGCCGTTCTTCTATTACTACTCCACGCACCTCGTGCACACGCCCACGCAGCATACGCCCGACTCGCCGAAGGGCGCGCCCGATGGCGAGGAGCGCTACGACGACAACATCGCCTACATGGACAAGAAGGTCGGCGAAATCGTCGCCGAGATCGAGCGCCTTGGGCTGCGCGAGAAGACGCTCATCATCTTCACGGGCGACAACGGCACCGCGCGCATGTATCCCAGCACCGTCCGCGGCCGGATGCTCAGCGGCCACAAAGGCACGATGCTCGAAGGCGGCTCGCGCGAGCCGTTCTTCGCGAGCTGGCCGGGCGTCACGCCCGCGGGCAAGGTGTGCCCCGACATCATCAGCTTCGCCGACGTGCTGCCGACGTGCGTCGAGCTCGCGGGCGGCCAGTTCCCCGCCGGTTTCAAATACGACGGCGTGAGCTTCGCGCCGCAGCTCCGCGGCCAGCCCGGCACGCCGCGCAGCTACGCCTTCGTGCAGCTTGGCGCCAACTGGTATGTGCGCGAGCGCGGCTGGAAGATGAACCAGGGCTTCGAGCTCTTCGACATGAACGACGCGCCGTTCGTGGAGAAACCCGTCGCGGCCTCCGCCGACACCGCCGAGAGCAAGGCCGCGCGCGCCCGCCTGCTCGCGGTCCTCACGGAGCTGAACCCCGCCGGCGGCAAGACCGACACCAACAACGGCGACGCGCCGAAGCAGAAGAAAAAGAACAAGCAGAAGGCCAAGGAATAGGCCGGGGCGGGCCGGCCTGCGACCGGCGTGCGGGATTTTTCTGGCGGCACGCGGCATTCGGGCAAACGTGGCCGCGTGGTCACGCTCCCGTTTCTCAAACTCAAGCCCAACGCCCGCGCCCGCGCCCTGCACGGCCATCCATGGGTCTTCGCCAACGAGGTCGAGCACCTCCTGACCGCCGAGCATGACGGCGAGGTGGTCGAGTGTCGCGACCGCGCGGGCCGCGTGATCGGCACGGGCATCTACAATTCCAAGTCGCAAATCGTCTGGCGCCGCCTCAGCCGCGAGCGCGTCGCGCTGGATGCGGCCCACCTCCGCGCGACGCTGGCACAGGCGATCCTGCGGCGCGCCAAGGCGGCGGCGCGCCGCCTGGTGTGGAGCGAGTCCGATGACCTGCCCGGGCTGGTCGTTGATCAGTTTGGCGACACGCTCGTCGTGCAAATCCAGACGCTGGCGATGGAGCGGCGATCCGCGCACATCAGCGATGCGCTCACGGAACTGGTCCAGCCGGAGGAAATCATCTTTCGCAACGACGCGACGATTCGACGGCTTGAAGGCCTGCCGATCGAGGTGCGGACGCGCTCGGGCGCGGCGTGGGCGCCGCGGTGGATGCGCATCGAGGGCTTCGACTACTGGCTCGACCTGCAGGGCGGCCAGAAGACCGGTTTTTACCTCGACCAGCGGTTCCAGCACGCGGCGGTGGCGAAGTATTGCTCCGGCGGGCGGGTGCTTGACGCGTTTTGCAACCAAGGGGCCTTCGCGCTGCACGCGGCGCGCGCGGGCGCGGCGGAGGTGCTGGGCCTCGACAGCGCCGAGGATGCGATCGCGGCGGCGAAGCGGAACGCGGAACGCAACGGCGTGGGGTCGGCGGACTTTCAGGTCGCGAATGTCTTCGACTGGTTCAATGCCCCCGAACGCGCCGTCGAGCCGCTGTGGGACGTGATCATCCTGGATCCGCCGCCGTTTGCGAAGTCCAAGAGCGCGCTCGAGGGCGCGCTGCGCGGCTACAAGGAAATCAACCTGCGCGCGGTGAAGCGGCTGGTGCGCGGCGGTGTGCTGGCGACCTACACGTGCTCGCACCACATGCAGGACGCGGAGCTGCGGCAGGTGCTGGCCGAGGTCGCGACCGACGCCCGCCGCAAGCTGCGCGTCCTCGAATGGGCGCACCAGCCGACTGATCATCCGGTGGTGCCGACCATGCCGGAAAGCGAATACCTGCGCGGCTACATCGTGCGCGCGGAGTAGCGCTTGATGCCCGCGGAGCCGGCGCGGGCGGGAAGCACGCGCGCGATCCGCCGTGCACCGTCCCATCCAGGGAACGGTCGGACGGCGTCGCGCCGCCGGCTCGGATTCCGCGCCGGGAGCCAAGCCGCGCCTTGAACTGCGGCGCCCGGCGATCATGGATTGCGCGATGCCACGTCCCACCAGCGCCCTGATTGCCGACGATGAAGCCCACGTGCGGGCCTATTTCCGCACGCTCCTGAACGAGCTGGGCGTCGAGGCCTGCTGGGAAACGGAGCAGGGCGCGGAGGTCGTTGCGCTGGTGGGCGCGCATAGCCCGGGGCTGGTCTTGCTGGACCTGAACCTGAAGGGGCTTGGCGGCATGGCGGTCCTGCGGCAACTCGTCGAGTCGCACCCGGAGGTGCCCGTCGTGATCATCACGACGCAAAACTCCGCCGAACTCGTGAAACAGGCCGCGGAACTCGGGGCGTCGGGCTATATTCTCAAGCACAAGCCCCGTGGCCAGGTGCTGGGCTCCCTGCGCGAGCTGATTGAGGCGCTGGCGCTCGACGACGCGGACGAGGCCGGAACCTAGCGCAGCGTCTTGTCGAGCTCGCGGCGGGCCGTGCGGATTTCATCGAGCTGTTTTTGCAGCTCGGCCTTCTCCTCCCTGGTGCGGGCGCGCTTCATGGCCTCGAGGATGTCCTTCTCGGCCTCCATCAGCTCGACGCGCTCGCTGGCGACGCGCTTGCGGAACTGCGCGGACTCGCCGCCGAAGATGGCGAGCGGCTTCGTGATCTTGGAATCGTTGAGCGCGAGGTCGGCCTCGCTGGGCTTGAGGTTCTTTTTCTCGCGCGCGATGGCCTCCTCTTGCTTCGCGATCTCGACGTCGAGGACGGTCAGGCGCTCGCGCTTCACCTCGACCTTGGGCAGCACGGTGGCGGTTTCCTTGGCGGCCGCGGACTTGGCGGCAGGCGTGGCGACCGGTTCAGCCGGCTTCGGTGCCTCGGCCGCGGGGGCGGCGGATTCCGCTTTCGAGGTGGCCGCGGCCGGGCCGGCCGCCGCCGGAGCGGCGGGGGCGGGAGCCTTGGGTGCCGGCTGAACCGCCTTTTTCCTGGCGTCTTCCGCCAGGCGGGCGCGCAGCAGCTCGCGCGCGCTGGGGTGCGGCGCCTCGGGTTCGTCGGCGGCGCGGAGCGCCGCGGCAAACGCGAGGGCAAGAACGAGACGCGTTTTCATGGCGGGAGTGCGCGGACGGTAGGCGCGGAGGCAGTCGTGTCGAGGGTGCAAAAGAAAAGGGCCGGTCAAAAATGGACCGGCCCCGTGCGCGGGTGTTTCGTGAATCGCTTTATTTAGGCCCGGCCGGCGGCCGGGCCTGCCAACTCAGAGCCCCTTGATCTTCCCGCCGTAGATCGCGTTGGCGCCGAGCTCTTCCTCGATGCGAAGGAGCTGGTTGTATTTCGCCACGCGATCCGTGCGGCAAAGCGAGCCGGTCTTGATCTGGCCGGCATTGGTGGCGACGGCGATGTCGGCGATGGTGACATCCTCGGTCTCGCCCGAGCGGTGCGAGATGACGGCGGTGTAGCCGGCCTCCTTGGCCATCTCGACGGCGTCGAAGGTCTCCGTGAGCGAGCCGATTTGGTTCACCTTCACGAGAATCGAGTTCGCGGTCTTGGTCTCGATGCCGCGCTGGAGGAACTCCGTGTTCGTCACGAAGAGATCGTCGCCCACGAGCTGCACGCGATCGCCGATGGCGTCGGTCAGCTTCTTCCAGGTGACCCAGTCGCCCTCGGCGCAGCCGTCCTCGATCGAGATGATCGGGTATTTGGCGGTGAGCTTCCGGTAGAACGCGACGAGCTCGTCGCCGGTGAGGACCTGGCCGGTGGACTTCTTGAACACGTAACGGTTCTTCTCCTTCACGTAGAACTCGGACGACGCGACATCGAGCGCGAGGTGGATGTCCTTGCCGAGCTTGTAGCCGGCGTTCTTCACGGCGAGGGCGATGGCGTCGAGCGCGGCCTCGGCGGACTCGAGCTTGGGCGCGAAGCCGCCCTCGTCGCCGACCGCGGTGGCGAGGCCCTTGTCTTTCAGCACCTTCTTCAACGCGTGGAAAATCTCGCAGCCCGCGCGCAGGCCCTCGGAGAAGGTCTTGGCGCCCGTGGGCATGATCATGAATTCCTGGAAATCGATCGGGGCGTCGGAGTGCGCGCCGCCGTTCATGATGTTCATCATGGGGACGGGGAGCACCTTGGCGTTGGGGCCGCCGAGGTATTTGTAGAGCGGCTGGCCGAGGGCGGCGGCGGCGGCGTGGGCGGTTGCGAGGGAGACGCCGAGCACGGCGTTGGCGCCGAGCTTCGACTTGGTCTTGGTGCCGTCGAGCTTGAGCATCGCGCGGTCGATGCCGACCTGATCGCAGGCGTCGGCGCCGATGAGGGCGGGGGCGATCTTGGCCTTCACGTTGGCGACGGCCTTGAGCGTGCCCTTGCCGCCGTAGCGTGCCTTGTCGCCGTCGCGGAGCTCGACGGCCTCGTGCTCGCCCGTGGAGGCGCCCGAGGGCACGGCGGCGCGGCCGAGGGCGCCGGAGGCGAGGCGCACGTCGACCTCGACGGTCGGATTGCCGCGCGAGTCGATGATCTCGCGGGCGGTGATGGCGGTGATGGTGGTGTTCATGGGAAGGATGTGGCTGGGCGGAAAAGCGCGCAGCGTGCAGCAAAGCCCGCGTCGCGGGCGAGCGGAAAAATGGGCGGCGCAACTCGCGTCCGCTTGCGGTCGGATCGGAGTAGGGCGGGTCTGAGACCCGCCCTACTTGCCGGCGAGCTTCGCGCGCAGATACGGCGCGGTGGGGCTGCCCTTCGTTTTCAGCAATCCGGCCAGCGGGCCTTGGTAGAGCAGCTCGCCGCCGTCGGGTCCGCCGACGGGACCGAGCTCGACGATCCAATCGGCCTCGAGCAGCAGATCGAGGTGGTGCTCGATCACAACGACAGTGTGGCCTTGGTCCACGAGCGAGTGGAGGACGCGGATCAATTTCTCGCAGTCGCTCAAGTGCAGGCCGATCGTTGGCTCCTCGAGCAGGTAGAGGTTGCGCGGGAGTTCGCCGCGGCTGCGTTCCTTGTAGCTCGCGAGGCCGGCGCTGAGTTCGGTGACGAGCTTGAGACGTTGCGCCTCACCGCCGGAGAGCGTGGGCGAACTCTGGCCGAGCGTGAGGTAGCCGAGGCCGCACTCGACCATGAGCCGGCAGACCTGCGAGAGCTGCGAGTGGAAGTCGAAGAACTGCGCGGCCTCCTCAAACGTGAGCTGCAGGACCTGCCCGATGTTCTTTCCCTTCCACGTGATGTCGGCCAGTTCGGCGCTGTAACGGCCGCCGCGGCAGTCGTCGCAGGGCAGGTAGGTGTCGGGCATGAACGCCATCTCGAGCTTGATGCGGCCGGCGCCCTCGCACGCGGCGCAGCGTCCGCCGGTGGTGTTGAAGGAGAAACGACCCGCGGAGTAGCCGCGGATTTTGGCCTCCGGCAGCGAAGCGAAGAACTGCCGGATGAGATCGAAGATGCCGAGGTAGGTGGCGGGCGTGGAGCGCGGGGTCTTGCCGATGGGGGATTGGTCGACCTCGACGACGCGCTTGAAAACGGAGGCGCCGCGCAGCTCGGCGAAAGGCTCCGGGGTGGAGCGAGGGCGCCCGCGCCCGCGCGGGGCGGAACGCGGCGAGGGCGCCGCGTCTCCAGCTGACTCGGAGGCGAAACCGGTGCCTTTCACGAAATCGCGCCCGGTGAGCTTCTGCTTCCGCGCCTTGATCGCGTGGGCGACAGCGGGGTGCAGCACGTCGCGGAAGAGCGTGGATTTTCCCGCGCCGCTCGGGCCGGCGACCATGATGAGGCGGCCGAGCGGCAGGCGGAGATCGAGATTCTTCAGGTTGCGGAAGGTGACGGCACGGAGTTCGAGGAAATCGGTGGCGATGCCTCGGGGTAGGAGCGCGCTTGCGCGCGATTTCCCACGCGCTGAATCGCCCGCAAGCGGGCTCCCACCGATCGAACGATACTCGCCGCGCAACGGATGCGCGATGCCCTTGGCGAGAAAGAGGCCGGTGAGCGATTTGGCGTTCGCCTTGATCTCGGCGGGGGTGCCGTAGGCGAGGAGCTCGCCGCCGTGGACGCCGGCGGCGGGGCCGAGGTCGATGATGCGGTCGGCGCGTTCCATCAGCTCGTCGTCGTGCTCGACGACGAGGAGCGTGTTTCCCTTTTCGCGGAGCGAGATGAGCGTCTCGATCAGGCGGTCGTTGTCGCGCGCGTGGAGTCCGATGCTGGGCTCGTCGAGCACGTAGAGCACGCCGGCGAGGTTGGTGCCGAGCTGCGCCGCGAGGCGGATGCGCTGGGCCTCGCCGCCGGAGAGCGTCTCGGTGGGACGATCGAGCGAGAGGTAGCCGAGGCCGACATGATCGAGGAACTTCAGGCGCTCCTCGATCTGCGGCACGATGTCCTGCACGATCAGTTTGCCGCGGGGGTCGAGGTCGAGCTGACGGAGGTGCGCGAGGAGTTGCGACGGCGTGCTGCGCTGGAGGGCGGGCAAGGACAGCGGGGCCTGTTTGCCGCGAAAGTGCAGCTTCACCGCGCGGCCGATGCGGTTGAGGCGGGCGCCGTGGCACTCGGGGCAGGGCGTGCCGGTGTCGGAAAGATCGTCGGCGGAATCGACGCCGAACTCGCGCAGGCGCTTCGCCGGGTCGTCCTGGTCCTCCTCGTCGGCGAACTCGATCATCCAAGGGAAGACGCGGCCGTGGCCGCGGCACGTCGGGCACCAGCCGCGCGGCGAATTGAAGGAAAAGTTCTTGGGATCGAGCTCGGGGAAACTCTCGCCAGTCTCGATGTCGGTGCGCGTGGTGGAGAACCACGAGAGGATGTCGCCGCGCTCGGTGAGGAGGAAGCACGCGCCTTTGCCGAGGCGGAGTGCGGTGTCGAGCGCGGTGGAGGTATTCGGGAGGGACGGCTCTCCGAGCCGTCCGCGGGCGCCCCGGAGGGGCGTCCCTGCCTTCAGATCGGAGACGACGACCTCGATGTCGTGCTCCTTGTAGCGATCGAGCTTTTGAAAGGCCTCGACGGGCGTGAGGCGGCCGTCGGCGCGCATGAGTTTGTAGCCCTGCTTCTCGAGCCACTTGGCGATGGGCTCGTGATGGCCCTTGCGGCCGCGGATGAGCGGGGCGCAGAGGTAGAGGTGCCTCGCCTTTTTCGCCCCGGGCGTGGCGAGCACGCGCGCGAGGAGGTTTTTCAACTGGCCCGGCGAGAGCGGCTGGACGGGCTTGTCGGTGTCGGGGTGGTGCTGGACGCCGAGGCGCGCGTAGAGGAGGCGGAGGTATTGCGCGACCTCGGTGATCGTCGCGACGGTGGACTTGCGCGAGCCGCGCGTGACGCGCTGCTCGATCGCGACGGTGGGCGGGATGCCGGTGAGCCGGTCGATCGCGGGGCGGGGGAGCTGCTCGACGAACTGCCGCGCGTAGGGCGACATCGACTCCATGAAGCGCCGCTGGCCCTCGGCAAACACGATGTCGAACGCGAGCGTGGACTTGCCCGAGCCGGAGACGCCGGTGACGACGTTGAGCTGCCGGTGCGGGATCGTGAGCGAGAGGTTTTTGAGATTGTTCTCGCGCGCGCCGATGATCGAAAGGTCGGTGGCGGCGAGGGCCGGCGAGCTCTCGTAGGCCGCCGGCGATTCCGCCGCGGCCACGGTGCGGCCGTCAGCCGCAAGGGCGGCGCGAAGGAAGGGCGAAGTGGCGGTGTCGGCGGCCGCGACTTCCTCGGGCGGCCCCTCGGCGACGATCTTGCCGCCGAGCGCGCCCGCGTCGGGGCCGATCTCGATGAGCCAGTCGGCGGACTTGAGCACGTCGAGGTTGTGCTCGATGACGACGACGCTGTGGCCCCGCTCGACGAGCGCCTGGAGGACGGCGAGGAGGCGTTTGACGTCGTGGCGATGGAGACCGGTGGTGGGTTCGTCCAGCAGGAGCAACGCGCCCGCAACGGGCGCGAGTTGAGGGCTGAGAGCCGAGAGTCGAGAGTCAGAGGCGGTGAAGCCGCCGAGGTAGCGGACGAGCTTCAGCCGCTGCGACTCGCCGCCGCTGAGGGTGTTGAGCGGCTGCCCGAGCGTGAGGTAGCCAAGCCCGACCGAATCGAGCGAAGCGAGCCGCGTCCGAATCTCGGCATGTTCGGCGAAGAGCGTGAGCGCGTCGGTCACCGACGTGTTGAGGAGGTCCGAGACGGAGCGGTCGCGCCACCGAATCGCGAGCACCTCGGGCTTGAAGCGGCGCGACTCGCAGACGGGGCAGGGGACAAAGACGTCCGAGAGAAACTGCATCTCGACGCGCTCGTAGCCGAGGCCCTGGCAGTGATCGCAGCGGCCCTCGCCGCTGTTGAAGGAAAACGACGAGGCGTTGAAGCCCGCCTCCTGCGCGGCGGGCGTGGCGGCGTAGAGCTCGCGGATGAGCTCCCAAGCCTCGGTGTAGAGCGCGGGGTTCGAGCGCGGGGTGCGCGACAACGGCGACTGGTCGACGAGGACGATTTCGCCCACGACGGAATCGCCCACGATGGCGGCGATGGAGGCCGGATCCTCGGTGATCTGGAGGCGCTTGGTGAGGAGCCCTTGGTGGATGACGTGGTCGAGGAGCGTGGACTTGCCCGAGCCCGAGACACCGCTGAGGCAGACGAGGCGATGGAGCGGGAGGCGGAAGGAGAGGTTTTGCAGGTTGTGCTTGGTGGCGCCCTGGAAAGTGAGCCAGCGGACGGACGCGCTGCTGGGTTCTTCGCTGCGCCCAGAATGACAAACATATGGCGCCGCATCCCCAACAAAACCAGCTCGCGGCGAGGGCGCCGCGTTTCCAGCGGACACCAGCCGCCGCCGCGCGGGCGGGTGGATCGACTCGCGACCGGAAAGATAGGCGCCGGTGATGCTGCGGGGAGCGGCCAGCATCGCGGGCAGCGGGCCTTGAAACACGATGTGGCCGCCGCGGCTGCCAGGCTCGGGGCCGATCTCGATGAGGTGGTCGGCCGCGCGAATCATCGCCTCGTCATGCTCGACGACGACGACCGTGTTGCCGGCGTCGGTGAGCGTGCGGATGATCGCGATGAGCCGGTCGATGTCGCGCGGGTGGAGGCCGACGCTCGGCTCATCGAGGACGAACAGCGTGTCGACGAGCGACGTGCCGAGGCAGCCCGTGAGGTTGACGCGCTGGACCTCGCCGCCCGAGAGCGTCTTGGACGTGCGGTCGAGCGTGAGGTAACCGAGGCCCACCTGCGAAAGGTAGTTCAGCCGCGTGACAATCGCCTCGAACGCGAGCGTGGCGCTGCGGGCGTCCTCGGCTTTCGCCTTCGAGGTTTCAGCCGTCGATTCCGCAATCAGCGCGCGAAGCGCCGAGACGGGAAGCTGGTAGAGTTCCGGCAACGTGCGGCCGCGCCACTTCCAGCAGAGCGCCTCAGGCTGGAGGCGCTGGCCCCCGCAGGCGGGGCAGGGGTTGTAGGCCCGGTAGCGCGAGAGAAAGACGCGCACGTGCATCTTGTAGGTGTTCTTCTCGAGCCAGCGGAAGAAACCCTTCACGCCATACCAGTATTGCGGCCACGTCTTGCCGTTCTCCTCGCCGTAGCCGGGCTCGCCGTCGATCACGAAGCGCTGCTGCTCGGGCGGGAGCGACGCGAACGGGATGTCCGTGCGGATCTTTTTTTTCTTCGCGAAGGTGAGCAGGTCCTTCTTCGAGTCGCCGTAGATCTCGCTCTCCCAGCACTTGATCGCGCCGTCGTCGATCGAGAGCGAGTGGTCGGGCATCGCCTGCCGGTAGTCGATCTCGATGACGCGCCCGAAGCCGCGGCACTTGGGGCAGGCGCCGAGCGGCGAGTTGAAGGAGAACAGCGCGGGCGTGGCGGCGCGGAACGTGCGGCCGGTCCTGGGCGAGTGCAGGCCGCGGGAGAAATGGCCGAGCGGCGGGAGTTGAGGGTTAGGGGTGGAGGGTTTAGCGCCGAACAGGAAAACCTCGCCGTGGCCGAAGTGCAGGGCGGCCTCGGTGGCCTCGAGGAAGCGCGTCTTTTGATCCGCGGTGAGCGTGACGCGGTCCTGCGCGACGAAGAGCTCGGTGGCTTTCGCGAGTGGCTTGGGCTCGGTGAGGAGGTCGTCGATGCGGTGGACTTGGCCGGCGACGAGCGCGCGCACGTAGGATTGGCCCTTGAGGCTCGTGAGGATTTCGGGCCACGTGAGTTTCTCCGGCTTCGTGACCTTGAAGGCGACGATGACCTGCCGGCCGGCATGGGCGGCGGAGGATTTTTCCCAGATGGTCTGAGGGTTGTCGTCCTCGACCGGCTCGCCGGTCTCGGGATCGAAGCAGGCGGCGACGTGGCTGAACCAGACTTTGAAGAAGTCGGTCAGCTCCGTCATCGTGCCGACGGTGGAGCGCGAGGTCTTCACCGTGTTGGCCTGCTCGATGGCGATGGACGGGCGGATGTTCTCGATGGCGTCGACCTTGGGCTTGTCGAGCAGCTCGAGGAACTGGCGCGTGTAGGCGCTGAAGGTCTCGACGTAGCGGCGCTGGCCCTCGGCGTGGAGCGTGTCGAAGACGAGCGAGGACTTGCCCGCGCCGCTGAGGCCGGTGACGACGACGTAGCGGCCCAGGGGCACCTCGAGGTCGAACCCCTTGAGGTTGTTCTGGCGCACGCCGCGCAGGCGGATGCACTCGGGGCGGGAAGACGCGGATGAAGTCACGCGCCCACGAAGTGAACGGCGCGGAGAAATGCAATCCGCCGTGCGTGGCCGGCGCGCGCGACCGGCACGGCGCGGTCAGGGGCCGGCCTCATTTGCCGGCAAGCATCAGCTTGGACCCCGCGGCGACGATGGCCTCCACGACCTCCGGCGCCGGCCGCGTGTCGGTGACGACGGAGATTTCGGGGCCGAACGGCACGGCGAGGCTGAGCGCCTTGCGGCCGAATTTGGTCGCGTCGATGGCGAAGAGGGTGCGCTCCGAGGCGGCAATCATCCGGCGCTGGACGGAGATCGTGAGGGCATTGTTGTTCCAGACGCCCCGCTCCGTGACACCGGTGCCGCCGAGGATCGCGACGTCGGCGTGGACCTGCTCGATGGCCGCCTCGCACTGCGGCCCGACCAGCGTGGCGAGGCGGCCGAGGATGCTGCCGCCGGTCACGATCGTCTCGGCGTTGCCGACCTCGCCGAAGAGGCTGGCGACGGGCAGCGAGTTGGTGATGACCCGCACGTGCTTCTCGGCCAGCAGGCGGGCGACGGCGTAGGTGGTCGTGCCGCCGTCGAGGATGACGGTCGTGCCCGGCTGGACCTGCTCGGCGATGAGCGCGGCGATGGCGTATTTCTGCCCCGCCTGCCGCTGGATGCGGCCGACGAAGTCGGACTCCTGCGCGAGGGCGTCGGTCTCGATGAGCGAGGCGCCGCCGTGGTGGCGGCGGATGAGGCCGCGGGCCTCGAGCGCGTCGAGCGCGCGCCGCACGGTGGAAAGGGAGCCGCCATAGTGATCGGCGAGGGAATGCAGATCGGCGTATTTGTGCTCGCGGATGTGCCGCTCGATGAGATCGGTGCGTTGCTTGTTGGTCATGGGGCGGGGCGCGGGGCCAGGCGGGAAAAGAGCTGGAGGTAGGCGGCGACTTGGCGCCCCGGATCGAAGGTGGAGCGCGCGAAGGCGCGGGCGTCGGCGGCGCGCTCGGCGTGCGCGGCGCGCGGCTCGCTGATGCGGCGGGAAAGGGTGGCGCGAAACGCCGCCCGGTCGTCCCGCGCAATCGTCCAGCCGGTCCGGCCCGGCACGAAGCACTCGTTGATGCCCTGGGCGGCGTAGGCGACCGCGAGGAGGCCGTGCGCCTGGCCCTCGATGAGGAAATTGGAGAGCGCCTCGCTCCACGACGCATGCACGGCGAGGTCGGCGGCGCGATAGAGCGGCGCGGGATCGCGGTGGAAGCCGAGGAACTTCACGCGGGCGCCGAGGTTTTTCGCGGCGACGAGGCGCTCGCACGCCGCGCGCGCGGGGCCGTCGCCCGCGAGCCAGAGCTGCCAGTCGAGCTGCTCCGGCAGGCCGGCGACAATCTCCACGAGCTCGCGCTGGTTTTTCTCGGGGCGAAACATCGCGACGTTGAGCAGCACGGTGGTTTGCGGGCCGGCGCCGTGCTGGGCGCGGAGGGAATGACGCGGCGAGGTCGCGGCGTCTCCGGCCACCAGCGGCGGGAAGACGAGCGAGTTGTGAATGACCGAGATTTTTTCCCCAGCGACGCGATAGCGGCTCACGAGCGTGTCGGCGGCGTCGCGGCTGTTGGCGACGACGTGCGTGGCGGCGTGGAGCGAGGCGCGGAAGAGCGCCGGGAGTTTTTTCCCGGTGCGCATCGTCGCGACGACCGCGGCGCGGGGCAGGGCGCGTTGCAGGCGGCCGGCATGGCAGTTGGCCATGCGGCCCATGCAGAGCACGACGTCGGGCGAGGCCGCGCGCGCGCGCGCGACGAGCCGCGGCGCAAACCAATCGAGCCCGAGGTCGAACGGCTGCAACGTGCGTCGCGACACGCCGGGCGCGACGGTGCCGGCCAGTTTGCCACCGGGCCGAAACGTGAGCAGCGTCACGGCATGATGAGCCGCGGCAAAGGCGTTGGCGAGCAGCACGGACTGGCGCTCGGTGCCGCCGCTGCGCAGGAAATCCTGGACGATCAGGATTTTCATTGCCGGGTGGCGAAGCGGGGCGGAGGGTGTCGGTTCACGCGATGAACTCACAATTTCTCCAACTGCTGCTGCGCTGGGCCGTGCTGGCGCTCGGCGTGACGATCGCGACGAAGGTCATCCCCGGCATCGAGTGCCGCGACGGCACGACGCTGCTCGTGGTCGTGCTCCTGCTGAGCTTCTTCAACGCCATCCTGAAGCCGCTGCTGGTGCTGTTCACGCTGCCGTTCATCGTGCTGACGATGGGATTGGGCGTCGTGGTGATCAATGCCTTGTTGTTCCTGCTCGTCGGGCGGCTCGTGAACGGCTTTTTCGTCTCGAGTTTTTGGGCGGCCTTGGGTGGGGCGCTCGTGGTGGGCGTGACCAACCTGATTGTGAGCCTCCTGATGCGCGGGGGCTCCCCGCCGCCGCCGCGTGGCGGCGGCCCGCGGTCGCCGGCCAGGCGCGACGACGTGATCGACATCTGAGGGGCGGCCGTTCCGCGGGCGCGCCCCGGCGTGCGGGCGGATGAGTTTCCGTTTGACGGTGCTTTCGGCCGCCGAGACTTTGGGGGATGGCTGAAACCATGGACTACGATCTCATCGTCATCGGCGGCGGGCCGGCGGGCTATGCGGGCGCGATTCGCGCCGGGCAGCTGGGCAAGAAGGTTGCCTGCATCGAGCTGGAGCGGGCCGGCGGCACCTGCCTCAACTGGGGCTGCATCCCGACCAAGGCGCTGCTCAAGAGCGCGGAGTTCTACCGTTCGCTGCAAAAGGCCGAGACCTTCGGGCTGAGCGTCAAGGACGCGGGCTTTGATTTCGGCAAGGTGATGGAGCGCTCGCGCGGGGTGGCCGGGCAGATGGCCAAGGGCGTCGAGTTCCTTTTCCGCAAGAACAAGGTCGATTACTTCGTCGGCCGCGGGCAGGTGACCGTGCCCGGCATGGTAGAAATCACGGAGGGCGAGCACAAGGGGAAGTTTTTCAAGGCGAAGAACGTCCTGCTCGCCACTGGCTGCAAGCCCCGCCGCCTGCCCGACGTGGCGGTCGACGGCGTGCGCGTGCTGACCTCGCGCGAGGCGCTGGAGCCGCGCAAATCCCCGCCCAAGTCCATCGTGATTATCGGCGCGGGCGCGATTGGCGTGGAGTTTGCGTATTTCTACAACGCCTTTGGGGCAAAGGTGACGCTGGTGGAGATGCTGCCGCAGATCGTGCCGGTGGAGGACGAGGATGTCGCGAAGGGCCTGCAACGGGCCTTCGAGAAGCAGGGCATCACGGTCCATGCGAACACCAAGGTCGAAAAGGTGCGCGTGAAGAAGGACAAGGTGGAGCTTTCGCTCGTAAAGACCGGCGAAGCCAACTCAACCGAGATCGAGGCGGAGTGCCTGCTCGTCGCGATCGGCGTCGTGCCCAACCTCGAGGGGGCGCTGTCCGCCAAGGTGAAGCCCGAGCTCGACCGCGGCTACCTCAAGGTGAACGACAACTACGAGACGAGCATCAAGGGGCTCTACGGCGCCGGCGACATCATCGGGCCGCCGTGGCTCGCGCACGTCGCGACCTTTGAGGCGGTCAACGCCGTCAACGCGATGTTCGGCCACCACCACGCGGGCCGGGTCAAAATCTTCCCCGGATGCACCTACTGCCAGCCGCAGATTGCGAGCACGGGCCTCACGGAGAAGCAGGCGAAGGAGAAGAAGCTCGACTACAAGGTCGGCAAGTTTCCGTTCACCGCCTCGGGCAAGGCGGTCGCCGCGGGCGACTCGGAAGGCTTTGTGAAGGTGATCACCGACGCGAGGACCGGCGAGATCCATGGCGTGCACATCCTCGGCAACGAGGCGCCGGAGCTGATCGCGGAGTATGTGCTCGCGATGAACGCCGAGCTGACGACCGACGAGGTGCACCGCTCGATCCATGCGCACCCGACGCTGAGCGAGGCGCTGATGGAGGCCGCGGCGGCGACGACCGGCGAGGCGATTCACATCTGAGGCGGCCCCCGCCGGCCGGTTCGCGGGCGCAGGGAGGGAGATTGACTTGTAACTGCCGAGTTACCAAGGCAACGTTGGCATATCCCGATGAAATCGCTTCTTCCCCTCGCGCTCGCCCTCGCGGTCCCGTTTGTCCTCCTGCGCGGCGCCGAGGTGCCGACCTCGCGCATCACCTACCAGCAGGCCTACGGCGAAAGCAAGAACCCGACCGCGCTCGACCCCGCCAAGGATCTGCCGCGCTACCCGGCCGTCGCGCCCAAGGACGCGGTCGCGACCTGGCAGGTGAAGCCCGGCTTCAAGCTTCAGCTCGCCGCCGCCGAGCCGCTCGTGCGCGATCCCATCGCGATCTGCTTCGACGAGCGCGGCCGCATGTTCGTCTGCGAGATGATCGACTACTCGGAGGAGCGCGACCACGACCCCCACTGGGGGCGCGTCTCCGTGCTCGAGGACACCGACGGCGACGGCGTCTACGACAAGAGCACCGTCTTTGCCGACAACCTTCCCTGGCCCACGGGCCTCATCTGGGCGAATGGCGGCCTCTACGTCGGGGCGACGCCGGACATCTGGCGCTTTGAGGATCGCGACGGCGACGGCAAGGCGGAGGTGCGCGAAAAGGTCTTCACCGGCTTCGGCACCGGCCTCGCGCGCCTCAACGTGCAGGCGCTGCTCAACAGCTTCGTGTGGGGCCAGGACAACCGGGTTCACGTGCAGAGCGGCACCGGCAACCGCGGCAAGATTAGCAGCCCCAAGCGCCCCGATCTTCCGGCGCAGGAGCTCGCGGCGCGCGACTTTTGGTTCGACCCGCGCACGCATGAGTTCGGCTTCGAGGCGGGCGGCGCGCAATACGGCATGAGCTTCGACGACTGGGGCCGCAAGTTCGGCTGCTCCAACTCCGATCACCTTCAGCTGTGGGTCTACGATGATCGCTACGCGACGCGAAACCCGTTCTTCACGATGCCGCCCGCGCGCCAGAGCATCGCGGCCGACGGCGGGGCCGCGGAGGTCTTTCGCATCAGCCCCGACGAGCCGTGGCGCATTGTCCGCACGCGCTGGCGCATCAGCGGCGTCGTCAAGGGCGTGGTCGAGGGCGGCGGTCGCGTGAGCGGCTATTTCACCGGCGCGACCGGCACCGTCGTCTTTCGCGGCGACGCCTATGGCGCCGATTTCGTCAACAACACCTTCACCGGCGATGCCGGCGGCCAGCTCGTCCATCGGAAGGTCATCTCCCCCGATGGCGTGAGCCTCATTGGGCGCCGGCCCGCGGACGAGCAGACCTTCGAGTTTGCCGCGAGCCGCGACACCTGGGTCCGCGTCGTCAACCTCGCCAACGCCCCCGACGGCACGCTGCACATCTGCGACATGTATCGCGAAGTGATCGAGCACCCGTGGAGCATCCCCGAGGAGATCAAGAAGCACCTCGACCTCAACAGCGGCAACGACCGCGGTCGCGTCTACCGCGTCGTGCCCGCGGACCCGGCTTGGCGACGCCGGGGCGCCGTCGCGCTGGACCGGGCGACGACGGCCGAGCTGGTCGCCACGCTGGAGCACCCGAACGGCTGGCACCGCGACACGGCGTCGCGCCTCCTTTATGAGCGGCAGGACAAGAGCGCGATTCCGCTCCTCGCGAGGCTCGGCCGCGAGTCCGCGTCGCCGCTTGCCCGGCACCATGCGCTTGGCGCGCTGGAAGGCTTGGGCGCGCTGAGCGAGGATGCCGTCGTGACGGCCTTGGGCGATGCCGACGCGCACGTGCGCGAGCGGGCGATCACCCAGGCGGAGAAACTGCTCGCACGCGGCGGCGGTGCCACCCGGTTGCCCGAGCGCCTCGCCGCCCTCGCGGAGGATCCGGCGCCGCGCGTGCGGTTTCAGCTGGCCCTGACGGCGGGTTCCTCGCCGGCGCTCGAGCGGGTGCTCGCGCGGCTCGCCGCGCGCGACGCGGGCGACCCGTGGATTGCCGCCGCGGTGCTCAGCGCGCCCCCCGACGTGGTGGCGCGGCGGGTGTTCCCCGTCTTCGCCGCTGATGCCGTGCTCGCGGGCGGCCATGGCGGCTTCGTGGCGAAGCTGGTCGAGATCAGCGCGGCGTCCAAGCCCGCGGAAGGCTACGGCGCGCTGATCGATTTTGTCGCGCGCCCGGGCACCAGCGCCGCTTGGCTGCGCGCGTTGGGGGATGGCTTGCGCCGGGCCGGCTCGAGCATCGAGCAGGCCGACACCGGCAGGAAGCTCGCCGCGGTCTTTGCGCGTGCAGCGACGACGCTGGGCGACGCCCGCGCCACCGTGGCGTTGCGGCTCGAGGCTATCGAGCTGCTTGGCGTCGCGTCCCCGGCGCAGTCGCGCCCCATCCTGACCGGTGCGCTGGCGGCGGGGCAGCCCGAGGCCGTGCAGGCTGCGGCCATCAAGGCGCTCGCGGCGCAACCGGCGCCGGAAGTGACCGCCGCGCTCATCCAAGCCTGGCCGCACTATGCGCCCAAGGCCAAGGACGCCGCGCTGGCCGCGCTCACCACGCGCGACGATCGCGCGGTCGCGTTGCTGGAGGCGATCAAGGCCGGCAAGATCGGCGCCGCCGAGCTCAGCGCCGCGCAGGTGCAGGCGCTCGCGCATCACAAGACCGCCAAGGTCGCCGCCCTCGCCAAGACCACGCTCGCGTCGGTGATCCCGCCGTCGCGCGCCGAGGTGCTGGCGAAGTTCCAGCCCGCGGCGGGGCTCAAGGGTGACGCGGCGCGCGGCAAGGCCCACTACCTCGGCCGCTGCATGGTCTGCCATCGCGCGGGGGCCGACGGCATGGCGCTCGGCCCGGATCTCATCACGGTCAAGACCAAGGGGCGCGAAGCGCTGCTCACGGCGATTCTTGATCCGCATGCCGAGGTGGCGCCGCAATACATCGCCTTCGACGTCGCGACCAAGGACGGCAACGCCTACACCGGCATCATCGCCCGCGACGATGCCACCAGCCTCGTGCTCAAGATCATGGGCGGCGCGGAAATCACGATTCCACGGAGCAACGTGAAGGGCTCGTCATCCTCGGGGAAAAGCCTGATGCCCGAGGGCCTTGAGGCCGGCCTGAGCGTGCAGGACATGGCGGACTTGCTGACGTTCATCGAGGAATTGAGGTAGGACGCGACCGCTGGTTTGTTGGGGACGCGGCGCCCTCGCCGCGTTCGGACCAACCGCGGCGAGGGCGCCGCGGCTCCAGCCAGAAACACCTTGCCGCGTGTTTTCCCGCGAGCGCACACTCACGACCTTACCCTCCATGAAAAACGTCCGCCTCGGCATCGTCGGTCTCGGCAACATCGGCAAATTCCACACGGGCTACCTGCTCGACGGGAAAATCTCCCGCTGCACGCTCGCCGCGGTGAGCGACGCGTTCGCGCCGAGTCTCAAGCCCTTCGAGGGCAAGCCGGGCCTGAAGATCTTCGCCAGCGCCGAGGAGATGATCCGTTCCGGCGCGATTGACGCGCTGGTGGTGGCGACGCCGCACTTCCTGCACACCACGCTCGGCATCGACGCGCTGAAGCACGGCCTGCACGTGATGATCGAGAAGCCGATCTCGGCGCACAAGGCCGACGCCGAGCGCCTCATTGCCGTGGCGCAGGCGCATCCGAAGCAGGTCTTCGCGGGCATGTTCCAGATGCGCGTCGAGCCGCGCTACCAGAAGATCCGCCAGCTCATCACGAGCGGCGAGCTGGGGCAGGTCGTGCGCGTGAACTGGATCATCACGGATTGGTTCCGCACGGAGGCTTACTACGCGAGCGGCGGCTGGCGGGCGACGTGGAAGGGCGAGGGCGGCGGCGTGCTGCTGAACCAATGCCTCCACCAGCTCGACATGCTCCAGTGGCTCTGCGGCATGCCCGCGCGCGTGCGCGGCTTCTGCCAGCTCGGGCGGTTTCACAACATCGAGGTCGAGGACAACATCACCACCTACCTCGAGTGGGCGAATGGCGCGACGGGCGTTTTCGTCTCCTCCACCGGCGAGGCGCCCGGCACCAACCGCTTCGAGATCTGCGGCACGCGGGGCAAGGTCGTCCTCGAGAACAACAAGCTCACGTTCAACCGCAACGACGCCGACATGATCGAGTTCAGCAAGAGCTCGAAGAGCGGCTTCGCCAAGCCCGAGGTGTGGAACGTCGAGATCCCCTTCGATTCCGTGCCCAACGCGCACGCCGTGCTCATGCAGAACTTCGTGGACGCGATCCTCGATGGCACGCCGCTCATCGCGCCCGGCGACCACGGCATGGGCTCGGTCGAGCTGGCCAACGTGCTGCTCTATTCCTCGCTCATCAACCAGACGGTCGAGCTGCCCATGGACAGCGCCGCATGGGAGAAAAAGCTGAACCAGCTCATTGCCGAATCAAAGCACGAGAAGAAGGTCGTGGTGCAGGCGGCGGAGGATTTCACGAAATCCTTCCGGCGGTAGGCGCAGGCCCGGCCGCGGGCCGCGCCTAGCCGGCCGGCGGTCGGCGCTACTTTTTCAGCATCGCGATCAGAAAATCGTGCATGCCCGCGTGCTTCACCCCAGGCGCGCCGGGGTAGACCAGCTCGTGCGCCACGCCGTTGGCGCGGAGCTTCTCCTGCAGGATGAGCCCGAAATTCGCCGTGTGGGTCGGGTCATTCTCCTCCTGTCCCTTCGCGGGAGGGGTGGAGTAGATGAGGTAGACGGGAGGGTCGTCCTTGGTCACGTGCTCGTAGGGCGAGTATTCCTTGATCCAGGGGAGCACCTGTTCGCGCGCGGCGAGGAATTCGGCGAACATGGTGTCGCGTGTCCGGGTGTTGGCGGCGTCCGGCATGAAGCCGAAGGCGTGCCCGCCGTAGCGGCTGTTCGGCGTCCAGGCCTTCATGACCTGCGGGTCGAGCGTCGTCTGCGCACCGTTGACGGCCGCGCACCAGAGGCGCGTCGATTCGCGCGCGACGGGGTCGGCGCTCCCCGGGTCGGCCATGTCCGAGTGAAAGGCGAGCCACAGGCTGGAGCACGCGCCGGCGGAACCGCCGGTTGCGCCGATGCGGGCCTTGTCGAGGTTCCACTCGCCGGCCTTGCTCCGCACGAATTGCAGCGCGCGGGCCGCATCGCGCAGGGGCCACTCGACGGGCGGCTTCGCTCCCGCCTGGATCGCCTGCGTGACGTAGCGGTAGTTGATCGAGACGACCGAGATGCCCTCGGTGAGGTAGCGTTCGAGCTGCGCGACGGCGGCCTTGTCGCCGTTGACCCAGCCGCCCCCGTGGATGTGAAACACCAGCGGCGTGGGCGTGCGCGACGCGGCGCGGTAGAAATCGAGCACCTGCCGCTCGTGGGTTCCGTAGGCGACGTTTGCGAGGGTGGGGGCGCGCTGGGGCGGGGTGGATTTCTTGGCGGCATCAGCCGCGGGCGCGGCGCCGGTGAACAAAAGGGCGCACGCGACGAAGAGCAGGGGTTTCATGGGGCGGGGCATCACGGGCAGTCACGTCGAGGGCGCGACGCAGCGCAACCTTCGGTTGCATCCCGGCGCGCGCGGGGTTCTCCTAGTGCAACCCCCTCACCCTATGAAACTGATCGCACTGTTTGCTTTCGGCGTGCTGTTGGCGTGCGCCAGCCCGCTAGTCGCCCAACCTGCCGCCACCGGCGGCATCGAGGGGCGCGTCGTCAGCGCCCGCGGGGGCGAATACCTCGGGGGCGTGCGCCTCACCGTGGAGGGCACGGCGCTCGAGACCTTTTCCGAGGAAGACGGCTCGTTTCGGCTGACCCACGTGCCGTCCGGCGTGGTGCGGGTCCGCGCGTTTTTCACGGGACTGCCACCGGCGACCACGAGCCTCACCGTGACGGCAGGCCGGACGCTGGCGCATGACATCACGCTGGGCGCGCCGGAAAAGGACGCCGATGGCTCCATCGTGAAGCTCGACGCGTTTCGCGTGGCCACCTCGCGCGAGATGGACGGCGCCGCGCTGGCGATCAACGAGCAGCGCTTCGCGTCGAGCATCAAGAACGTCGTCTCGACCGAGGAATTCGGCAACGTGGCCGAGGGAAACGTCGCCGAGTTCATCAAGTTCCTGCCCGGCGTCACCATCGACTACACCGGCGGCAACGCCCGCGACATCTCGATCAACGGCGTGCCCTCGGCCTACGTGCCGGTGACGGTCGACGGCTTCAGCGTCGCGACCGCCGCGACGGGCGGCGCCGCGACGCGCGCCGTGCAGTCCGACATGATCTCGATCAACAACCTGTCGCGCATCGAGGTGAACTACTCCCCCACGCCGGAGTCGCCCGGCGGCGCCCTCGCCGGCTCCGTGAACATGGTGCCGCGCTCCGCCTTCGAGCGCGCGCGCCCGGTCTTCAGCGCCAGCGCCTACCTGCTCACGCGCGACAACGCCCGCGACTTCGACAAGGTGCCCGGCCCGAAGCCCAGCGCGACGCGCAATGTGCACCCCGGCTTCGACTTCTCCTACGTCGCGCCCGTGAGCAAGAGCTTCGGCTACACGCTCTCCGCCGGCATCTCCACCAACTACTCGCCGCAGGACATTGCGACGACGACGTGGCGCGGTGCGAACACCGCGACCAATGGCGCCGCCTTCCCCAGCACCACGCCGGACAGGCCCTACCTCTCGCAATACCTGATTCAGGATGCGCCCAAGGTCACGACCCGCCGATCGTTCGGCACGTCGATCGACTGGCGGCTCTCCGCGCACGATCGGGTCACGTTTGGGTTTCAGTATTCCTCGTTCGACGGGCGGTTCGTCGTGGCCAACGTCACCTTCAACACCGTGCGCGTGCTCCCGGGTGACTTCACGCCGTTCTCCACGCGCGGCGCCGCCGGCGCGGGCACGCTCACCTCCGCGCACCAGGAAAGGAACCGCTTCAACCGGACCTACATGCCGACCTTCGTGTGGCGCCACGACGGCCCGCTGTGGAAATCCGATCTTGGCGTGGGCCTCTCGCAGCAGAGCGACTACAACCGCGACACCGACCAGGGTTTTTTCCGCGTCGTGACCGCGCAGCGCACGGGCGTGACGATCGCGTTTGACGACATCTTCTACCTGCGCCCGCAGCGCATCACCGTGACCGACGGCGCCACCGGCGCTCCGGTCGATCCCTACAACCTCGGCACCTATTCCATCACCACGGCCACGCGCCAGGCCGACCGCACCTATGATCAACAGCGCACGGCCTACGGCAACCTGCGCCGCGACTTCTTCACCGCCGTGCCCTTCACCGTGAAGGCCGGCTTCGACCTGCGCGACTCGCTCCGCGATTTCCGCGGCGGCACCATCACCTACAACTACGCCGGGAGCGGCGGCCGCACGGCCGCGCTGCCCTTCTTCGATCCCGTCTTTTCGCAGCGCGTGCTGCCGTATGGATTTCCCGCGCTCCAGACGATCAGCAACCGCAAGTTCTACGAGCACTACGCGGCCAACCCCTCGCAGTTCACCGTCAACGACAACACCATCTACCGCAACTTCGTCGCCGGCTCGCGCATCTCGGAGGAGATGGTCTCGTCGCTCTACGTCCGGGGCGACGTGGCCTTCCTCGAGCGGCGGCTGAAGCTCGTCGGCGGGTTGCGCGCGGAGCAGACCAACGTGAAGGCCGCCGGCCCGCTCAACGATCCGACGCGCAACTACCAGCGCGACGCGTCGGGCCGCATCATCGACGGCAATCCCGCGCTCGCCGGCGTGCAGCCCGTGCTGATCATCCCCGCGGCCAACGCGCTCGGCGTCTCCCAGCTCACCTACCTCGACCGCGGCGCGCAGGTGCGGAAGGAATACCTGCGCCTCTTCCCGAGCCTCAACGCGAGCTACAGCTTCAACGAGAACTGGGTCGCGCGCGGCGCCTATTTCCAGTCCGTGGGCCGGCCCGACTTCACGCAATACACCGGCGGCATCACGCTCCCCGACACGTCCGCCCCCGTCACCCCCGCCACCGTGATCACCGTGAACAACGCCGCCATCAAGGCGTGGCAGGCGGAGACGTTCTCCCTCCGCCTCGAGCGCTATTTCCAGGGCGTGGGGCAGATCTCCGTCGGCGCGTTTCGCCGGCAGATCGAGAATTTTTTCGGCGACACGCGGTTCAGCGCGACGCCGGATTTCCTCGCGCTCTACAACCTCGAGCCCTCGCTCTACGCCCCCTACGACGTCGTCACGCAGCGCAACCTCGACGGCAAGGTCCGGATGGAAGGCGTGGACTTCAGCTACAAGCAGGCGCTCACGTTTCTCCCGCCATGGGCGCGCGGCGTGCAGGTCTTCGCCAACGCGAGCTCGCAGCGGCTCCTGGGCGACGAGACGGCGTCGCTCGCCGGCTTCATCCCGCGCAGCGGCAGCTGGGGCGTGAGCCTCACGCGCCAGAAGTGGAATGCGCGCGTGAATTGGAATTACCGCGGCCGCCAGCGCAACGCGCCCGTCACCGGCCAGGGCATCGAGCCCGGCACCTTCAACTACTCCGCGAAGCGGCTCTACGTCGATGTGCTCGGTGAGTGGTATTTCTGGAAGCGCGTGGGCTTGTTCGTGAACCTGCGCAACGTGGGCGACGCGACCGACGACACCGAGATCCTCGGGCCCCACACGCCCGCGCATGCCCAGTTCCGCCAGCGGACCGACTATGCGTCGCTCTGGACCGTCGGCGTGAAGGGGACGTGGTGACGTCGAGTGGGGCGGGTCCTTGACCCGCCCTGCTGCGCTAAGCCCCGCCGCTCGCGGCCGCTTGCATCCTGCCTGTCGCCGGATCGCGCGCGACGGCGCTCACGAGGGCGTTGGGCGAGCGGGCGACCGTGTAACCGAGGTTGCGATAAAAGGCATGATCGGCCTCGGTGTGCGCGCGATCGAGCCCGAGCTTGAGCGTGCCGTCGGTCTGCACGCGGGGCGCGGCCATCGCGGCCTCGAGCGGCGCGCCCAGGCCGACGACGTTGAGCAGCACCTCGAAGACGCTGTTCGGGATGCGCACGCCGCCCGCGCCGCCGAGCGCCAGCACGGGCACGCCCCCGCGCGTGACGATGGCCGGGCACATGTTGGTGATCGGGCGCTTGCCGGGCGCGATGGAGTTGGGCCGGCCGGGCCGCGGATCGAAGCGTGACATCCCGTGGCCGAGCACGAGGCCCAGCTCGGGCACGACGACCTTGGCCCCGAAGCCGTTGCCGTGCGTGACCGTGACGGCGCACATGTTGCCCGCGCGATCGACGGCGGAGATGTGCGTGGTGCCGCCGGCGCGGCTGGGCTCGACGGCGAGCGGAACCGGGCGCGCCTCGCGCAGCGCGGCGGCGATCTCGGCGGAGCGCTCGCGCGCGTGGGCCGGGGCGAGGAATTTTTCGACGGGCACGCGGATCTGCTCCGGATCGCCGAACGTCGCGAGGCGGTCCGCCCACGCGATGCGGAGCGCCTCGAGGCGGGCGTGCGCGCGCTGCGCCGCAGGGAGGCGCGGCCAGTCGAGCGCCGCGAGGATCGAGAGCGCGTCGAGCAACAACGGCCCGGTCGAGGTGAGCGGCGCGGCATGGATGCGCGCGCCGTTCCAGTCGGCCGCGAGCGGGGCTGATTCCCGCGGGCGAAACGCCGCGAGGTCCGCCTCGGTCACGAGTCCGCCGCCGGCGCGAAAAGCCGCGGCGATCATGCGCGCATGGTCGCCGCGGTAGAGCGACTCCGTGGAGCCGCGCTCCGCGAGGGCGCGCAGCAGCGCGGCGAGCGCGTCGTTGCGGCGCCTGGCGGCGGGCGCATCCCGATCGATTCCCTTCGCCGGCGCGGCGTGCGCCCCCGACTCGCAGAGCGCGATCGCCGGCGCGAGCAGCGTCCGCAGCGGGCGGGTGCCATGGCGCGAGCGCAGCAGATCGAGGCCGGCGGCGACGCCCGGCACGCCCGCCGCGAGCCAGCCGGTGGCGTTGGCGTCGCCGGCGACCCGGCCGGCGGCATCGACCGTGAACATGTCCGCGCGCGCGGCGGCGGGCGCGGGCCCGTTGAAGTCGATGGCGGCCGGCGGGCGGCCGTCGGCAAACGCGACGACGGCGTGGCCGCCATAGCCGCCGAGCCCCGAGCTGGCCGGCGAACGGATGCCGGCGGCGATGGCGGCCGCGACGGCGGCGTCGATCGCGTTGCCGCCGCCGCGCAGCACCTCCTCGCCAATCTTCGCGGCGCCGGCCTCGCCGACGACCGCGCCGTCGGACGGAGCCGGGCTATTCTCGGCGGAAAACACGAGCCGCGGCGCCAGCGCGCCCGCGGCGGCGGCGCGACCGGCGAGTGCCAGGATTTCGCGGCGGGTCTTCATGTGCGTGATTTAAGGAACGCGACGAGGTCGGCCAGTTCCTGCCTCGTGAGCACCGCGGCGAGGCCCGGCGGCATCGGGGAGACGTTCGACGGCTGCATGTCGGCGACGTCGGCGCGCGGGATGCGCTGCGTCGCCTCCGGACCGATTGCGAGCACGACGCCGCTCGCATCGTCCTCGCGCACCAGGCCGGTGAACGACTCGCCCGACTTCGTGGTGACGGTGAAGGGCTCGTAGCCGCGCACAAAGGTCGCGCTCGGATACGCGATCGCCTCGAGCAGATCGCGCTCGCTGCGGATTCTGCCGATGCTCGTGAGGTCGGGGCCGAGCTGGCCGCCGCGGTAGCCGATTTTGTGGCAGAGGGTGCAGGCGGTCTTCTCGCTGTTGAAGACGAGGTGGCCGCGGTTGATGTCGCCGCCCGCGAGCGTGGGCAGGAGCGCGTCGATGCGCGCGTTCTGTTGCGCGAGGTCCGCGTTGAGCGAGGCCACGAGCGGCGCGGCGGCGGCCTGCACCTCGGCGGGATATTTCGCGAACAGCGGCTTCAGCTGCGCGACGCGCAGGCCGGCGAGGCCGCGTGAATCCTTGAGCGAGGCGACGAGCGCGAGGCCGAGCGCCGCGGTCGGCTTGCGCTCGAAGGCGGGCAGAAGCTTCGGCGCCTCGAGCGCGCCGACGTCCTTCATCGCGCCCGCGAGCGCGAGCTGCTGCGCGGGATCGAGCGGGGCGCGCGCGAGCGTGGTCGCGGCGGCGGAGCGCTGCGCGGCCGGCTGGCGGGCGTCGAGCTGGCTGCGCAGGAAATCGAGGAGCGCGCCATCGACGGACTTGAGCGCGGGCGCGGCGAGGGCGAGCGCATCGAGGCGGGTGGCGGGATCGACGGCGGGGTCGCGGCCGACCGCGGCGAGGGCGGAGAGCAACGCGGCGTGGCCGCCTTTCGGCAGCGCGAGCGCACGGGCGGTCGCAACGGCCTCGCGGCGGGCCGGGCCACCGAGCAAGGGCACGAGCGCGTCGAGCCAGATTGCGGGCGCCTCCTTCAGGCCGGCGGAGCGCATGGCGGCGAGCGCCACGAGGCGGTTCTCGGTGCGGAGTGTCTCGGCGAGAAGCTGCTGGATGGCCGGTGCGCCCGCAAGCGGCGCGAGCTGCGCGGCGAGTCCGGCGGGCGCGGTCTGCGCCAGCTGCGTGCGGAAATGCTGCGCGAGCGCCTCGCCCCACTCGGGCCGGTGGCCCACGATCCAGGCGGCAGTATCGCGAAGGATGGGGTTGGCGGAATTGAGCGATGGAAGCACGTCGGCGGGCTCGAGATGGCCGCCGGGCATCTGGTCGAGGGCGACGAGAGCGACGCGCGCCGCGGAAGGCGTGGCACGCAAGGCGGGACGGAGCTCATCGGATTTCCCGATCTCGATCAGAGCGTAGGTGAGCGCGTGCTCCAGGGCGCGGTCGGCGGGATTGGCCGCAGTGCCGGTGGCGGTGCGCGGGATATCGGCAAAACGCCTGGCCACGCTGAGCAGCGGCGCGATCGCGCGCGGGTCGCGCACGCGACCGAGCAACTCCGCCGCGAGGCGGGCATGGTGGAGATTTTTTTCCGCGAGGAGGCGCACCGCTTGATCGAAGGCGCCGGCGTCGCGCCAGAGGCTCGCGAGGTGGAGCGCGACCTGCACGGTCGCCGGATCTTTGTCCGTGAGATGTGCGCGGATTGCGGCGCGGGCGGCGGGGGAGTCGGTGAGGCCCTGCGCCCAGAGCTCGGCCTGCGGCTCCGCGATTTTCGCGGGCGCGCGCGGGGCGCCGGTTTTCCGCACGCGATAGATCCCGCCGAGCACATCGGGCTTCGCGAGCTGCGAGCTGGGGCAACAGATTTTATACCAGCCGCCGGTGTCGACGACGAGCAGGCTCCCGTCGGCATCCTCAAGCACGTCGGTCGGATGGAAGTCGGGGCTGTCGGACGTGACGAAGTCGGTGTCGATCGTCCGGAACGTCGCGCCGTCGGGCACGAGCACGTGGCGCGAGACTTTGCGGAGGTTGAAGTAGCAGACGAAAAGGTTGGCGGTGTAGTCGCGGCCGAAGACGGCGGAGCGATACGTGGTCGAGCCGCAGGGCGCGGCGGCGCCCATGTGCGTCATCAACGGCATGAGGTCGCCGGTGCGCGGGTGGCCGGAGGTGGCGGCGTTTTCCTTGCCATAGACACCGCCGTAGATCGCGTGGATGAGGCCGTCGCGCTGGCCGGCGGAAGGCGTGATGAAAAACGTGCCGCTCAAAATCACCTCGCCGCCGGGCGTGAAGGCGAGGCCGACGGGATTGTCCATCCCGCCGGTGATGATGGGCTCGAGGCGCGAGCCGTCAGGACGCGCGCGGTAGATGTGCGCCGCGCGCGAGACGAACGCCGTGCCGTCGCCGAGCGTGTGCTTCTGCTCGGCGAAGGCGCCCTTGGTCCAGTAGAACCAGCCGTCGGGGCCGAGGTAGGGACCGTGCACGTCGTTGGCGCAGCCGGTGAGCGTGCCGCCGTCCCACCAGACCTCGCGCCGGTCGGCGCGGCCATCGCCGTCGGTGTCGGTGAGTTTCCAAATCTGCGGCGGGGCGGCGACGAAGAGCGAGCCGTCGTGGAAGAGCGCGCCTTGGGGGAACATCATGTTCTCGGCAAACACGACGGCGGTCTCGAAGCGGCCGTCGCCGTCCTTGTCCGCGAGGCGCACGATGCGGTGGGGCTTCTTCTCGATCTGCACGGGCGCGCGGTCGCTGAGGCCGGAGGAGTCGGTCGCGTAAAGCCGGCCTAGCGGATCGAAGGCGATCGAGATGGGGCGGTTGACGGACGGCGGGCCGGCGACGAGCTCGACGGTGAAGCCGTCGGGGACGCGGAGGGTCTGCGTGGGGAACTTGAAGTCGGCGGCGCGTGACAGAGTCGTCGCGAGGACAACCGCTACGATCATGCGGGACGCTCGATTGCGGCGATGCAGGGCGGGCCCTTGTGGCCGGGCCGCGGCACGGCGACAAGCGCCGGCCCTGCAAAGGACGGTGTGCGCGGATTTCATTCCAGATCCGGCACGGCACCGCCCTTTTTCTTCCCGGCCTTCCCCTTCCTGACGCCGGCGCCGCCGTTGCGCTCGGCGGCCTCGGCCTCGACTTGCTTCATGTAGGCCTCGCGCGCCGCGAGGCTGTCGCGGTGGCGGAAGACATCGAGCATGCCGTCGCCCGTCCGCACCATCCACGCGTCGAGCATCGCGACCAGGCGATCGCGGGCGGCGCGGTGCTCGGGCACGGCGATGAGGTTGTGGAGCGCATCGGTGTCGTCGGTGTTGCGGTAGAGTTCCTCGGGCACGCGGTGATCGAAGAGCTTGAGCCGCGCGGCGACGTAGGCGTCGGTCTTCGCGAGCGCCTGCATGCGGCGGTAGGTGATGGTGCCCTTGGTCGCCGTGGCCATGAAGCGCGTGCCGTTGGACCACGGGTTGAAGAGGTAGACGTAGTCGCGCGTCATGAGCGCGCGCATCGGGTTGCGGAAGCCGCCGGAGTTCTCGTTGTATTCCGTGACGACGTAGTCGCGGCCGTCCTGTTTCTCGCCGCGCAGCAGGGGCGCGAAGCTCCGGCCGTCCATGCCCTGCGGGTGCGCGACGCCGACGACATCCAGCAGCGTGGGCAACAGATCGACGGCGGAGACGAGGTGCGTGTCGTCGACCGCGCCGGGCGGCGTGACGCCGGGCCAGCGAATCATCCACGGCGTGCGCGTGCTGTGGAAATAGAGCTGGGTCTTCGCGAACGGCAGCGGCATCCCGTGGTCGGACAAAAAGAAAATCACCGTGCGCTCGTCCTCGCCGGATTCGCGGAGCGCGCGCAGCACCTCGCCGACGCAGTCATCGCCGCGGCGCACGGACGAATAGTAGAGCGCGAGTTCCTCGCGCACCCTGGGATCGTCGGGCAGGAAGCCGGGCACGGGCACCTCGTCGGCGGTGAAGACGCGGCTCGGCCTGTTCACCTCCGGATGGCCGTCCTCGTTCCAGAACGGCTTGTGCGGATCGGAGATGTTGATGTTCAGGCAGAATGGCTTCCCGGCCTTTTTCGCGAGCGCGATGCCGTGCGCGGTGGAGGCGTGGTAGGAGGCGACGTTCTTGATGTGCGCCTGCGAGCCATCGGGCAGCGTGTCGAGCTTCGCGTCCCACGCGGGATAGGGTGAGTAGGGCGTGGAGTGCGGGATCTTGCCGCGGATGCCGGTGAACCACCCCGCGCCTTTCATGAGATCGCACATCACGGGATACCCGGGATCGCGGATCATGTAGAAGCCCTCGACGCGGTTGTTGTGCGGGTAGCGGCCGGAAAACATCACGTTGCGCGAGGGCATGCAGTTGCCGACCTGGACGAACGCGTGGTTGAAGCGCAGGCACTGCGTCGCGAGCCGGTCCATGTTGGGCGTCGTGTCCTTGAGCTTGCAGCCGTAGACGCCGACGGAGTCGCAACTCATGTCGTCCATCGTGATGATGAGGACGTTGGGCTTCGGCGTCGCGGCGAGGGCGAAGGCGGGGGCCGAGGCCGCGAGGAACAGCAGGACCGGCGAGAAGCGGGCGGGGGAACGCATGGGGAGCATAGGGGATGCCGCCCATCCGATAGTCGTGCCGGCGGGGCGGGTCAACTCCCGTGGTCGCCCTACGCCCGGGGCTCGAAGCCGTGCTGCACGTGCCAATGGCGCGTCTCGCCTGGCGCGAGGTTGAGCGCGAGATACGGTTCCACGGACAGGGTGTGGCCGTTGCCCCAGATCGGACATTCCTCCGGCACGTAGCTCGTGGCGAAAGTCACGCGCGCCAGCTTGGGGTGGTCGAGCGAGAGGGCCAGCGGAGTCCGCGGCGGCAACGTCAGCAGGGCAAATTGATTGTCGGGTTTCGGGCCGAACGGGCGTTTGAAGGTCAGGCGGCCGTTGGCGGCGATCTGGAAAACGCCGTTCTCCGGCACCGTCGTGCCGGCCGGGAGCTGCATCCGTGCACGGTGTTCCGTCAGCGCCCAGAACGGATGGGGAAACCACTGCAGCGCCAGCGGCGCGTCGCCGACGTTCGTGAGCTGGGTCGACGAGGTGACGGTGCGGCCGGAGAGCTCGATCTTTCGCGTGAGCTCATAGGAAAACCCCGCGAGGTCCTGGCGGGTTTGAAAGACGAGGTGGTCGGCGAAGGGGTGCACCGCCCACTGGCAGCGTTCGCCGAGGATCACGGCGTCGGCGGCGGATGCGTCCTTCTTCGGATTGGCGGTGACGGCGCCGGCGCCGAGGGCAACGCCCGCTTCACCGCGCCACGTGAAGCGGACGCCATCCGTGCGGCGCGTGTGGCGAAACGACTCGGGCAGGCCCTGGCCGTCGTAGACCGAAGGCTCCTCGGGATACGACGGTCCGGCGAGGAGCGGGCCGAGCTTGGCATCGGTCACCTGCCACACATAGCCGCCATGACAGTAGCGCCAGCCCTGGCGCCGATGGTCGGCAGGGTCCCGGGGATCGAGGATCCCGAGCAGCAGCTCGCGGTTGGTGAGGCGGAGCATCGGGCGGCTACTTCACGCGCCGCACGCGCACCGGCACGGAGTTTTCGTTGAGCGTGAGCGCAAAGGCCCCCAAGGGGCGCGCCTGGATCGTAATCGTCTGGCCGAGGATCTCGTAGGGAATCGGGTCGAGGCCTTCCCAGACCTGGCCGGTGTCGAGCGCGAAGCGGTTTGCGCTCTGCCAGCCCGTGACCTTGGCGTGCATCGGGGGCGCGTCGCGCCAGCTGGTGCCGTCGGACTTGCCCAGGCCGAAGCGCTCCCAGAAACGCGAGCGTTGCACGGCGTTTTCCTGCGCGGTGACGCCGGGCTCGGGCGCGAGCGGGGGTGGCGTCGTCGCCTTGGTGATGGCGGCGGCGTAGTGCCGGATGAGTGCGGCATCGATCACGCCGAGCTGATCGGGCGTGAGCTTGTCGAGGCCCGCGCGCTGCCACTCGGCGGAGGTGAGGACCTTTTGCAGGCCTTCGAACGCGGGGGCTGCGGCCTGCGCCGCGCCGGTGAGCAGGACGGGAAACACGAGCCAACGGAGGAGCTTCATGAGGGGAAGTGAATCGGGGCGGCCAGGCTATGCGCGCCGCGCGGCCCGGCCGCCATGGATCGCATGGTAAAACGGATCGCCCGCGCGGATCGAGCCTGCGGCCACGGGTGCGCCGGTGAACGCCGACTTGTAGATCGCGGTGAGCAACTCGAGGGTGCGTCTCGCCTCGGGGCCGGAGGTGAGGGGCCGGCGGTGAGCGTCCATGTCGGCGACGAGCGCCGCGAGCTGGGCGGCGTGCGTGGAGCCGACATCCGGCGGGAAGCTCTGCCACGACTGGAGCACGCCCTCGTCGCCCTGCGCGCCGGGCGCGAGGGTGAGGCGCCAGTTGTCGCGCGCGTAGCTGTAGAGGTGGGTGAGCTCGACGGTGGCGCGCTGGTAGTCGAGGCGGAGGTAGGTCTCCTGCCGCGGGCTGAGCGCGCTGTTCACGATGGACGCCATGGCTCCGTTGGCGAACGACACCATCGCCATCGACACGTCCTCCACCTCGATCGCGCGATCGAGCGTGGCGGCCATCGCGCGGACCTCGCTCCAGTCACCGAGCAGATGGAGCAAATGATCCATCGCGTGGATGCCGAGGCCCATCGTGGGGCCGCCGAGCTCGGCCCACGTGCCGCGCCACGGCGCGGAATAGTAGGCCGCGTCGCGGAACCAGAGGGTGTTGCACACCGCGACCAGCGGCCGCCCGAGCTGCCCCGAGGCCGCGAGGTCGCGCAGGTGCGCGGTCGACGAGGCGAAGCGCATCTGAAACACGCAGGCCGTGTAGCGGCCCGTGCGGCGCTCGGCCTCCATGATCGCGTCGGCCTCGGCCAGCGAGCCGCAGAGGGGCTTCTCGCACCAGACCCACGCGCCCGCCTCCATCGCGGCGACGCTCATCGCGAGGTGCTGCCCCGGCGGCGTCGCGATGATGACGAGGTCCGGTTGGGTTGCGCGGAGCATCGCGGCATAGTCGGTGAACGTCTTCGGGATGCGGTGCCGCGCGGCAAACTCCCGCACGCGCGCCGCATCGAGATCGGCGGCGGCGACGAGCTTGACCCGGCCCTGCGTGGCCTCGCACGCGCGGGCGTGCGCGTCGCCGATGCCGCCGGTGCCGGCGAGGATGGCGCGGTAGGTGCGGGGGGGCGAACTCACGTGTGCGCGGATGCGGGCAACTCGCTCAGCAAATCCGGCCGCGTTTGCCGGCGGTCGAGTGGCCGGGCGGGTTGGCGCCGACCCAGCGGTCGTCGATCGGCTCGCTCGCGCGCTGGTAGCGGCTGTCGCTGGAGATGCGCAGGCGGTTGGCCGTGCGGTTGTCGAGCGAGGCGTGGACGGTGAACATGCCGAAGGTGAGGAAGTCGCCGGCGCGATACTCGGTCGTGAGCCAGCGGCCGCCGAACTTGTTGCGGAGGATCGGCGGGTTGTGCGAGAGCGTGCCGCTGAAGGTCCAGCCGAAGCCCTGATTGCCATTGTGCGCGTTGGCGACCTGCTCGGGCTTGTTGGTGCAGTAGGCATCCACGTCGCGGAAGACGTAGTTTTTCAGGAGGTCCATGCGCTTGTGCGAGCCCTCGAGCACCATCAGGCCGCCGAGCTCGAACGAGATGTCGCCGTAGGGCATCCAGCAGGTCATGTGGCCGTGCGTGCCGCGCCCCATGTAGGGGAGGTCGCAGTGGGGATTGGTGCCTTTGCCGGGGCCGATGGCGCGGAGCCAGGTGAAATCGTAGTGGTTGATCGCCTCGCCGAAGAAGCGCGTGTAGAAGTCCGCGAGCCGGCCGGTGTAGAGGAGGCGCTGGACCGCGGGGTTGTTGTTGGTGATCTCGGGCTTGAAGACGTAGCCGGCGCCGGGCTTGCACACGCCCTCGAGGTGCGGGTGACGCTCGTCGAGCACGCCGGCCTCGGCGAGGCGCGACGTGAGCGAGGCGCGGGCGGCGAGCACCTCGTTGCGATCAAGGTAGCCGCGCATGTAGAGGTAGCCGTCCTCGGCGAAGCGGCGGCGCAGCTCGGGCATGTCGTCGGCGGCGTCGGACGAGTCGCGAAAGAGGCCGATCTTGTCGTCGGCCATGTCGAGGGCGTGGCCGTAGGAGTAGATTTGCGGAAGGGCGGTGAGCGTGCTCATGGCGCGTAGAGTGAGGGTGAAGGGTGAGGAGTGAAATCACGAAGTCGCCGGCCAACCCTCGGGCCAGACGGTGCCCGGCGCGGGCCGCCAATAGATGTCGCGGTCGATGCGCGGCAAGTGATGGCGGTGTTTCTCGGTGAGGCGAAGCTTGGCGCGGAGGTGGTCGACGAGATTCTCGCCGTAGAAAAATGTGCTTTCGGCGGAGCCGGAGACCACGAGGACCTCCGACTTTGTCGTGGTGAGCAGCTCGATGAGGCCGCGGGTGTTGGCGAGCTCGAGGTCGATGGCGGCTTGGAGCTTCCTTTCGCACGCCGCCTTCGTCGCGGCATCCGCGGCGGGGTCGAGGTAACCGTAGACGCACTCGCACCACGCGCAGACGTTGCGGAGCGTCGTGACCCAGTGGAGGTAGGCCCGCGCGCGATCCCGGAGGTCGGCAAAGACGGCGTGGGCGGTGGCATCGGCGGGCATCGCGGCGATCGTCCCCGCCAGCCGATCGATGAGCGTGCGCAACCGGGCGATCACCTCGCGGTCCATGTCGGCGGCCATCTTGGCGCCCGACTCGCGCGTGATGAGGTCGAAGAGCACGTCCTTGCCGAGATCGTTCAGGCCGGGGTTGTTGAACTGGAAGCAGCCGTGCTGCTCGTAGTAGGCGCGGTCGGCGGCGGGCACCACCTCGAGATCGGGCACGAATGGCCGGTCCCACGTGCGTTGCCAGCAGAAGCCGAAGACGCAGAACAGCGGCACGAGCGGCTGCCAGGTGACCGCTTCCTCGAAATCGCGCCACGCGGCGGAGAGCGCGGGCGCGTGCTTGGCGCCGACGAGCGTCGCGGCGTGGCCGGCGAGGACCTCTTCGATCGGGCGCGTGGGAAAAAATTGCGCGGCCTGCAGGGCGACGATGTTCGGCCAGTAGGGCGACTTTTCCGGATGCGCGAGGCCGCCGAGCGCGCTCAGGCGGCGCAGGCCGGTGGCGCGGGCCGCGAGGAGCTTGGCGTGGAGCATCCGCGGAAACGGCACGCCGAGGAGCGGCTCGTGGTTCCACACGCCTGAGGCGGAGTAGTGGAGGATGGGCTCGATGCCGCGCGCGCGCGCTTCGGCGAGCACGGCTTTCTCCGACGCGTCCATGGTCGCGTGGAAGATGCTGCCGGCGATGCCCATGTTCTCCGGGTATCTTGGATGCGGGTAGGGCAGCGAGTAGCCGCGCACGAGCAGCGACGGCGCCTCGTAGGTCACGCCGCCGCCCATGCCGGCGACGATGTGGTCGTGCTCCATCTTGAACGGCTCGAGGCGCAGGCTCACGGTGAAGGCCGGGTTCACCTCGGCCGCGGCCGTGCGGAGATTCTGGAGGAAGCGCACGATGCTCTTGCCCGCGGCCTCGGCGACTTTCTCATGGCTGCGCCACTCGCGGATCATGTAGGGGCCGCCGTTGCGGCCCACGTAGAGTGACGCCGTGTGCTCGAAGCCCGCGCCGCTGTCGTTCGTCCACAGCGACATGTAGTCGAGGTCCGGCACGGCGCGCTGGAGCGCCTGCAGCGCCTCGCGATAATGCCGCCGCACGATCGGGTGATCCTGCGCCATCGTGTAGCGCGGCAGCCGCGAGCGGAAGGGATGGTCGACGCGTGCGCCGCGGAGCGTGGGGAATTTCTGGAAGAACCGCTCCGGCATCGTGCGCGGCTCGAACATGCACACGCCGGGCTTGAGGCCGTGCCGGCGGCCGGCGGCGGCGAGGGCGCGCAGGCGGTTCAGGTTCGCGTCGAGGTAGAGCGCCGGCCAGAGGCCGGCCGTCAGCGCGGTGGCGACGAAATGGTTGAAGCCCGGGCAGTAGGTGTAGAACTGCGAGTAGTATTCGTGGGCGACGAGGTCCTCGTGCGCCATGTCGCCGGCAAGCGAGTTGACCTCGCAGTGCGTGAAGCCCGCCTCGGCCAGCGCCGCGCAGTAGCGCTCCGGGTCGAAGCCGCGCGCACTGCGCCAGTATTGCGCGAAGCACGCGTCCCAATGCGGCCGGTGCCAGTCGAACGACGCCGGCAGGCGCACGCCGGCCGCGAGTTTCTCGCGCGTGAGATCGGAGACGCCGTTGGCGAGCAGGCGCACGGCGGAAAAAAGAAACGCGCCGTGCGTCGCGGAAATTTCGCCGGTGCCGTCGCCGGCCAGGTGGAGAAAAATCCCCGCCTCCGCGGCGGGCGCGAGGCGCACCATGACGCCGCCCGTCGCCCCCGGACTCGCTGCGACCATCGCTCCGCTGAGGCGCGCGAGCTCGCGCGCCGCCGAGAGTTCACCCGGCGTTGCGTCGGGGCGGTGAGTGACGGCGCGAATCCCGAGGTGGGCAAGCGGGGCGGCGACGGAAGATGGCATCGAGCCGACGCTCCGCAGGGGCGCGGAGGAGTCAAAATGAACGTTTCTGAAAAATCATCGGACAGGGCGAGGTTTGCCATTACTCCCGTTCGGACCGACAAAAAAGGCGCGGACCAGCGTCCGCGCCCAGCCTTGTCCGCTCCTTCGAGCCCTAGCGCCCGAGGTATTTGTCCCGGCCGCGCACCAGCGCCTCGATCTTCCGATCGGCGACGGAGCGCTTGAGCATCCAGAAGCCGCAATCGGGATGCACCCAGCGCACGCGGCCGGGGCCGACCTTCTTCTCGACGGCCTCGATGCTGGCGGCGACCTCGTCGGGCGTCTCGACGTGGTTCACCTTGATGTCGATCACGCCGACGCCGAGGGTGATTTTCTTGTCGATGTGCTTGAGCGCATCGAGGTCGGCCTTGGGCCGGTGCGCGAGCTCAAGCACGAGGTGATCGGTGTGCAGCGCGTTGAGGAATGAGAGCAGCTTCGCCCAGTTGCCCTTTTGGATCGTCTGGCCGCCGTAGTTGCCGAAGCAGAAATGCACGGCGCGCTCCGTGCCCTTGTCGATGGCGTCGAGCACGAGGTTCATCGACGCGGCGGCGAGCGGGCCATCGGCGGGGTTGCCGGGGATGTTGGCCTCGTCGACCTGCACGCACGCGCAAGGCAGGCCGGGCATCTGTGCGGCGAGCACCTCGCCGAGCGCCATCGTAAGCGCATCGAAGTCGCGGTAGTGGTGATCGAGCAGCGTGCGCGCGAGCATGTAGGGGCTCGTGACGGTGAACTTGAACGCGCCGCCCGCCACGCTCGCCGCGCGCTGGCAATCGGCGAGGAGGTTGAGCGAGCCCTCGCCGAGCGGGCCGGTGACGACGCCCGCGGGCTTGCGGCGGAAGCCCATCGGGTGGTGCCGCGAGAATTCCTCCGTGATCGAGCGGCCCACGACCGACGAGATGCCGGCCATCGGGCGGATGAAATACTCGATCATGCCGTTGGTGTCGGGATGGTTGACGTCGAAGCGGTAGAGCTCGCCGTCCGTCGGCAGATCGATCCCGGCCTGCCGCTGGAGATCGAAGACGACGCGCGTCGCGTCGATCACGGCCTGCTCGCTCGGGAGCGCGGCGAGCCAGTCGGGCACGGGATAGGAGCCGACCGTGGTGGTGAGGATGCGCGGGGATTTCGGGAGCTTTGGATTGGGCATGGGATGACGCAGCTGTGCCCGACGCGCGGCGGGCGTGTCAACGCCGCGCACGGTGAAAATTCAGCGCGGCCTTGGGCGCCGCTACGCCAGCAGCTTCGTGATCACGTTGCCGTGCACGTCGGTCAGGCGGAAGTCGCGGCCTTGGAAACGGAAGGTGAGCTTCTTGTGGTCGAGGCCGAGCAGGTGGAGGATCGTCGCGTGGATGTCGTGCACGTGCGCGCGGTCGTTGGTCGGGCTGAAGCCGAGCTCGTCGGTCTCACCGAGGCTCACGCCGGCCTTCACGCCGCCGCCGGCGAACCACATCGTGAACGCGTCGATGTGGTGGTTGCGGCCCGTGGTGTCGCGGTTCTCGCCCATCGGCGTGCGGCCAAACTCGCCGCCCCAGATCACGAGCGTGTCCTTGAGCAGGCCGCGGGACTTGAGGTCGTGCACGAGCGCGGCCTGGCCTTGGTCGACCTCGCGGCAGACCTTCTCGAAGTCGCCCTGCAGATTCTCGCCGGGGCCGCCGTGGCTGTCCCAGTTCGTGTGGTAGAGCTGCACGAAGCGCGAGCCGCGCTCAATGAGGCGGCGCGCGAGCAGGCAATTGCGCGCGAAGGAGGGCTTGTCGGCCTCGATGCCGTAGAGTTTCTTCGTAGCCTCGCTCTCCCCCTTGAGATCGATCAGCTCGGGGGCGCTGGTCTGCATGCGCGAGGCCATCTCGTAGGCGGCGATGCGCGTGTGGATCTCGGCGTCGCCGGTGGCGACGGCGCGGCTGAGGTTGAGGTCGCGGATGGCGTCGATCGTCTGGCGCTGGCGCGCGGCGGTGACGCCCTCGGGGTTGGACAGGTTGAGGATGGGGTCGCCGTTGCCGCGGAGCGGCACGCCTTGGTAGGTCGTCGGGAGGAAGCCGCTGCCCCAGTTCACCGCGCCGCCGCGCGGGCCGCGCGGGCCGGACTGCAGCACGACGAAGCCGGGCAGATCGCGCGACTCGCTGCCGAGCCCGTAGGTGATCCACGAGCCCATGCTCGGCCGGCCGAACTGGCCCGAGCCGGTGTTCATGAAGAGCTTTGCCGGCGCGTGGTTGAAAAGATCCGCGGCGCAGGAGTGCACGAACGTCACGTCGTCGACGATGCCCGCGGTGTGCGGGAAAAGCTCGGAGACCCATGCGCCGCTCTTGCCGTGCTGCTTAAACGCGCGCCGCGTGCCGAGGAGCTTGGTGCCGTGGCTCGAGTCCATGAACGCAAAGCGCTTGCCCTCGATGAGCGACTGCGGGACCGGCTGGCCGTTGAGCTCGACGAGCTTGGGCTTGTAGTCGAAGAGCTCGAGCTGGCTCGGCGCGCCGGCCATGAAGAGGTAGATGATGTTCTTGGCGCGCGGCGCGTGGTGCCCGGGCTTGGGCGCCATCGGGTCGGGCAGGGCGGTGGGCGCCGCGGCGCCGTAGAGCCGGCGCTCGTTGAGCATCGAGGCGAGCGCGATGCCGCCGAGCCCCATGGCGCAGCGCGAGAAGAAGTGCCGGCGCGTCTGCGCGGCGAGATGGGCAGCGGGATCGAAAGGGAAATGCGGGTTCATGCGCCGAAAGAGTATGCGGTAGGAGCGCGCTTGCGCGCAATGGGATGCGGCGACGCGGGACCAATGGTTGTTGGATTCGCCCGCAAGCGGGCTCCTGCGGGAAGAAAGCCTTTCATTCGCGCGTGATCGTTTCGTCGAGGTTGAGCAGCACGCGGGCGACGGTGGTCCAGGCCTCGCGGGCGGGGGCGGCGGGCTGCAATTGCGCGAGCAGTTCGCCGATGCGGCGCGACTCGTCGCGCGTGGGGGCGCGCGCGACGCACAGGCGGAACGCGTAGTCGATGCGGCTCGCGTCGTCGGCGCCGCCCTCGCGCTCGACGCGCTCGGCCAGGGCGCCGGCGAACTCGTAGAATTGCTGGTCGTTGAGCAGCGTGAGCGCCTGGAGCGGGGTGTTGGAGCGGATGCGGCGCGTGCAGGCGGCGAAACTGTCGGCGGCGTCGAAGACCGCCAGCGCCGGGTGCGGCGTGGCGCGCCAGTAGTGCGTGTAGAGGCCGCGGCGGTGGCGGTTCTCCCCGGTGCTCGTGTTCCACGGGCGGCGGTTCTGGCCGAGGTTCATCACGCCGTCGGGCTGCGGGGGGAAGACGGGCGCGCCGCCGAGCTTGGCGACGAGCAGGCCGCTGGCGCTGAGCGACACGTCGCGCACGACCTCGGCGTCGAGGCGCAGGCGCGATTGCCGGGCCAGGAGCTTGTTGATGGGATCGACGATCTCGAGCTCGGGGCGGGCGCGGGACGACTGGCGGTAGGTGGCGGACGTGACGATCAGGCGGTGCATCGCCTTGAGGCTCCACTTTTGCGCGGAGAACTCGGTGGCGAGCCAGTCGAGCAGCTCGGGGTGCGACGGCGGGATGCCCTGCGTGCCGAAGTCGTTCTCCGTCTCGACGAGGCCGCGGCCGAAATACTGCTGCCAGACGCGGTTGATCATCACGCGGGCGGTGAGCGGGTGCGCGGGGTCGAAGAGCCACTTCGCGAGATCGAGGCGCGTCGGCCGGGTGGTGCCGGCGGGGAGCGGCGGGAGGATTTTCGGCGTGCCGGGCTGCACGGGTTCACCGTGGCGGGTGAAGTCGCCCTTGATGAAGATGTGGCTCGCGCGCGGCTGCGGCAGCTCCTGCATGACGAGCGTGGTGACGAGCCGGGCCTCGTTGCGCTCCAGGGCGAAGAGCTTGCCGTTGAGGCTGCGGAATTCCGCGTCGGCGGGCTGCGCCGCGGCAAAGACGGAGCGGCGCTGGCGGAAATCCTGTTTCTCCCACGGCACATCCACGGCGGAGCGGAGCGCGTTCGGGCGGAGCTTGCCCTTCTGCTCGTCCGTCAGCGTCGCCATCCACGCAGTGGCCTTGGCGCCGTGGGTGTTGAGATGGCGCTCGACGGCCAGGCGCGCCTCCTCGATCTCGGCGGGGAGCGTGGCGGTGCCGTCCTTTTCGTTGGGAAACGAGATCGTGCCGCCGGGCGTGCTCTTGCCGTGGCCGTCCTCGACCGTGCTGTTGAAGAAGGCGAACAGCGAGTAGTAGTCGCGCTGGGTGAGCGGGTCGAACTTGTGATCGTGGCACTGGGCGCAGCCCAGCGTGAGGCCGAGGAAGGTGGTGCCGAAGGTGTTCACGCGGTCGAGCACGGACTCGATGCGGAACTGCTCGGGGTCGATGCCGCCCTCCTGGTTGATCTGGGTGTTGCGGTTGAAGCCGGTGGCGGTCCGCTGCTCGAGCGTGGCGCCGGGGAGCAGGTCGCCGGCCAGCTGCTCGATCACGAACTGGTCGTAGGGCTCGTCGCGGTTGAGGGCGTTGACGACCCAGTCGCGGTATTTCCAAATCTGGCGCGGCGCGTCGATGGAGTAGCCGTTGGAATCGGCGTAGCGCGCGACGTCGAGCCACGGGCGGGCCCAGCGCTCGCCGTAGTGCGGCGAGGCGAGCAGGCGGTCGACGGCGCGGGCATAGGCATCGGGCGAGGCGTCGGCGAGGAAGGCCGCGACCTCCGCCGGCGTGGGCGGCAGGCCCGTGAGATCGAGGCTCACGCGGCGGAGCAACGTCACGCGGTCGGCCTCGGGCGCGGGCGCGATTTTTTCCTTCTCGAGGCGCGCGAGGACGAAGCGGTCGATGGCGTTGCGCGCCCAGCCGGGCTGGGCGACGGCAGGCGGCTCCGGGCGCACCGGGGCGACGAACGCCCAGTGCGTGTCGTTGCTCGGCTCCTCGTTGGCGGGGGCCAACGCGCCCTGGTCAATCCAGTCGCGGATGAGCCTGACTTGGCCCTCGGCCAGCGGGGGCTTCTTGTAGGGCATGCGCGCGATCTCGTCGTGCGTGCCGAGGATGGCCTGGACCGCTATGCTCCCGGCGGAGTCGCCGGGCTTCAGGGCCGGACCCGCGTCGCCGCCCTCGCGGAGGGCGGCGGCGGTGTCGGCCCGGAGGCCGCCTTTCTGCTGCGCGGCGCCGTGGCACTTGATGCAGTGGGCGGCGAGGAGCGGCTTCACGTCGCGGGCGTAGTCGACCGGCGCCGGCGCCGCCACGAGCACGCCAGCCAGGACGAAGAAGGCGGGAAGGGTCCGCGAAAGCATTGCCGAAAGGAAACCGCTTCGGGCAGGGGAGCAAAAGGCTTTTTTCATGGTTCCGCCTCGCCCGTTTGGGTGAGGTGCATTCATGGCTCGACCTGACGCGCGGTTTGCGGCGAACGTAACGCCCCGCCCCGCACTTTTCCCCTCATGAAAAAATACAACGTCGCCATCATCGGTTATGGTTGGGTCGCCACCGCGCACATCCAGGCCATCAACGCCACCCCGCACGCCCAGGTCGTCGCTGTCTATTCCTCGCGCCCGCAGGACAACGCCGCGCTGAGCGCGCGCCACGGCGGCAAGATCGAGGCCTACACCGATCTCGAGGCGATGCTCAAGCGGAAGGACATCCACGCGGTCTCCATCTGCAGCTACCCGAGCCAGCACGCCGCGCACGTCATCGCCGCCGCCAAGGCCGGCAAGCACATCATCCTCGAGAAGCCGCTCACGCTCTCGCTCGCCGACGCCAAGGCCGCCGCCGCCGCGGTGAAGAAGGCCGGCGTGAAGACCTGCGTGTGCTTCGAGTGCCGCTTCTCCAGCCAGTTTCAGGTCACCAAGTCGGTCATCGACGCCGGCATCCTCGGCACGATCCACTACGGCGAGGTGGACTACTACCACGGCATCGGCCCGTGGTATGGCCAGTTCCGCTGGAACACCGGCAAGGCCAACGGCGGCAGCTCGCTCCTCTCCGCCGGCTGCCACGCGATGGATGCGCTGCTCCTCTGCATGGGCGGCGAGGTCGTGGCCGTGACGAGCTACGCCACGCGCTCGCAGAACAAGACCTTCGCGCAATACGAGTATGCGACGACCACCGTCACGATTTTGAAATTCTCCGGCGGCCGCATCGGCAAGGTCGCCTCGGTGATCGACTGCATCCAGCCCTACTATTTCCACACGCACCTCGTCGGCAGCGAAGGCTCGTTGCTCGACAACAAGTTTCACTCGAACCGCCTCGCCGGCCTCAACAAGCACGCGTGGAGCAACCTCTCGATGAAGCTGCTCGATTCCGGCGACGTGTCGGACCACCCGTATCAGAGCCAGTTCGAGGCGTTCTTCGCGGCGCTGGAGCGCGGCGAGGACATGCCGCTCACGAGCCTCGCCGAAAGCCTGAAGTCCCACCGCGCCGTGCTCGCCGCCGACATGTCGGCGGAATTGGGGCGGGAGGTGAAGATGAGCGAGGTGAAGTAGTCAGTCGAATCGCCGGCTTCTTCACGCACCGCGTATGGCAGGCTTTCTTCCGGATGCAGCAATCAGCGGTGCCGTCGCCGGTGGCATAGCTGTCGCTGGCTTATTTCTCTACGCGTGGAAAAAGCAGCTTCGCGTTGGGGAGGGGAAGAAGATGGGCATAAACCTCGCGAGCAATTTGAAGTGCCCAGCCTGCGGCACGCCAGTTCCTCAAATCAGAATTCCCCGAAACTACCGGCAATTCATGTGGGGCGGCTGGACGTGCAAACAGTGCGGAGGCGAGTTCGACAAATGGCTCCTGCCGATTCCAAAAGATAACTAATCAGCCTCTCCCGCGTAGGGTTTCCTCGATTCTCTCCGGTGAAAACCGCGCGTAGAGCACAGCGACGATGACGGCGTGGGTCGGCGTGAGCCGATAGTAGAGATAGTAGGGAAAGCGCCCGACGAACACGCGATGGTAATGCTCGAAGACTCGCTGATGCGTCACCATGCCGTTTTCGACTTCGGCCTCGGCGCGACTGAAGGCCGCGTCGAAGTTCAAAGCCGCGGCATTGGACAACGCCTCGTAATAGGCGAAAGCCTGCGAATAGTCGTGGGCGACCTCCGGCAGGTAAGCCAGCGCCCGGCTCACTGGCGCAACGCAGCGATGCGGGCTCGGAACTGTTCTTTGGTCAGCGCGCGTCTGGGATCGGCTTCAAAGGCAGCCCAACGCCGGTCGAGTTCGGCGCGATGGGCCAAGGGTGGTGGGAGTGACTCCGGGGAACGCAGCGAACCAAGGATCTCGTCGGCCAGTGCGATCCGTTGCGCGTCGGTCAAGCGGTCGAAATTCGGAATCTCCGTCACGTGCATGGGAAGCAGGCTGTTGCGCTCGGGGTCGTTGGCAACCGGGATTTGGTTCACGCCCCGGCCAACGCATTCACCGTGTTGAGGTGCTCGGCGCCGGTGTATTTCTGCGACTGCTCGTCGGCGTGATAGCTGGAGCGCACGAGCGCGCCGCTCTCCACCACGCCGATGCCGAGGCTCAGGCCGAAATTCTTCCAGTGCACGAACTCCTCCGGCGGCGCCCAGCGCGAGACGGGCAGGTGCTTCGCGCTCGGCTGGAGATACTGGCCGATGGTGAGGATGTCGGTCTTGTCGGCGGCGATGTCGCGGAGCGTCTGCGCGACCTCGTCCTGCTCCTCGCCGACGCCGAGCATGATGCCGGTCTTTGTGGTGAAGCCGCGCGACTTGGCGTGGCGCAGCACGGAGCGCGAGCGGTCGTAGCGGGCTTGCACGCGCACGGGTTTTTGCAGGCGCTCCACGGTCTCGAGGTTGTGGTTGAAGATGTCGGGCTTGGCGTCGAGCACGATGTCGACGTGAGCGGTGTTGCCCTTGAAGTCGGGCGTGAGCACCTCGATCGCAGTGCGCGGGTTGCGGTGGCGGATGGCGCGGATGGTGGCGGCCCACACGCTCGCGCCGCCGTCGGCCAGCTCGTCGCGGGCGACGCTGGTGATGACGCAGTGGCGGAGGTTCATCTTGGCGACGGCGTCGGCCACGCGCGCGGGCTCGCCGAGGTCGAGCTCTGTGGGCCGGCCGGTCTGGATCGCGCAGAAGTTGCACGAGCGCGTGCAGATGTTGCCGAGGATCATCACGGTCGCGGTGCCGCGCGACCAGCACTCGCCGAGGTTGGGGCACTGCGCGCTTTGGCAGACGGTGTGGAGCTTGTTCTCGTCGACGAGCCGGCGCGTGGCGGCATAGCCGGGGCCGCTGGGCAGCTTGGCGCGGAGCCAGGACGGTTTGCGCGTGGTTTCCATTAAATGAAAGGAAGTGAATGAACCACGGATTGCACGGATGACACGGATTATTTCGGCAAATCTCGCGGAGCCGGGAGGCCTTTCATCCGTGTCTATCTGTGAAATCTGTGGTCAAGAATACCGGCAGCATCGCGCCAAACCGGGCTGCGAGCGCGCGCTTCACGTCTGCCAGCGCGACGGCGCGGCCCAGTTCGGCGCGCAACGAGGTCACGGTGCCGTCAGCCGCCGCGATGCCACAGGGCACGATGCCGCCGAAGTGCGCGAGGTCCGGGTCCACGTTGAGCGCGAAGCCGTGGTAGGCCACCCAGCGTCGCACCGCCACGCCGATGGCGGCGATCTTGCGGCGCTCGATCCAGATGCCGGTCAACCCCTCGCGCCGCGCGGCGGTGAGGCCGAACCCCGCCAGCGAAGCGATGAGCACCTCCTCGAGGAAGCGCAGGTAGGCGTGCAGGTCACGGCGCGCGTCCAGCGACAAAATCGGGTAGCCGACGATCTGGCCGGGGCCGTGGTAGGTGATGTCGCCGCCGCGGTTGGTTTTTTCCACGGCCACGCCTTCGCGCGACCGTTTCTCCGCGTTCCAGATGAGGTGCGTCTCGGCGCCGGGATGCAGGCCGAGGGTGAAGACCGGCTCGTGCTCGGTGAAGACCAGCGTGTCGCCAATCTCGCCCGCGAGGCGCTGCGCGACGAGCGCGGCTTGCCGATCGCAGGCGTCGCGGTAGGTGGTGCGGCCCCAGTCGGCGATGGCGACACCGGAAATCCTGGCGACGCTCATGCGCCTCAGCTCTGCGGCTGGAGCGTCTCGAGCAACGCCGCGAACGCCGGGTGCTCCTTCAGCCCGTCCAAGTCCGGGTCCTGCAGCATCCACTCGACGTCGCGGTAGCCCAGGTCCACGGCGCGCCGCAGCTCGGTGAGCGCGGCGCTCTTGCGTTTCGAGAGGGCGAGGCTGCAGGCGAGGTTGTAGTGGGCCGTGGCGTTGGCCGGCTGCAGCCGCACGAGCTTGCGGTCCATCTTGAGGCCGTCGGCGATGCGGCCCTGCTTGGTGTAGAGGCCGCCGAGCAGCTCGACGACCTGCGCATAGCCGGGATCGCGGCGCAGGACGGACTCGAAGAACTGGATCTCGAACTCGCGGTCGGCGGCCTTGGATTTGGACATGGTGGAGGAAGAGGGGCGATCAACCGCGGCGGGGGCAGGTGCCGGTCTGGCGGAGGGCGTCGCAGCGCGCGCTCACCTGCAGCCGCTGGGAGACCGGCGTGAGGCCGAGCTTCGACGAGACCGTGTGGCCATACCACGACATGAACGGCGCGCTGATCTCGAAGATTTTCTCGCAGTCGATGCACACGACCTGCGCGACCTGCGTGGCCGTGCCGTCGCCGGCGGCGCGGTAGAATTTCTCGCCCGAGCCGATGTCGACCTCGCGCAGGAGCGCGCTGCCCGTCATGAGCGGCAGCGTGCGATAGACCGTGGCGCGCGAGACGGAGTCGTCGATCGCCCGGGCATCCTGCAGGAGCTGATCCGCGGTGAAATGCTCCGCCTGGGCGAACGCCGCGTCGAAGATCGCCAGCCGCTGGCTGGTCGCGCGGAGCCCCTTCTTGGTGAGGTGGGCCCGGAATTTTTCGCGCGCGGCGGTGGTGGTCACGGCGCGACTGTTCGGCGTGGCGGCGGCGCGTGTCAAACGGATCGTTTGCACGCGGGGATTGCGCGCGCGCCGCCGCCCTCCGCACACTGCGGCGATGATCGTCGGCGTCCATCCGCTCGCGGGGTTCGACAAGGTGCTGCACTACCGGGTGCCGGAGGCGCTGCGCGCGTCGGTCGCGGTCGGCACGCTGGTGCGCGTGCCGATCGGCAGCACGATGAAGCTCGGGATCGTCGGCCAGATCGGCGCGCCCAGCGACTTTCCGCTCGAGCGGCTGAAGACGGTCGCGCAGGCGGTCTACCCGTTTCCGGCGCTCACGCGCGACCTGCTGGAGCTCGCGCTCTGGATGGCGCGCTACTACGCGTGCGGGCTCGACAGCATCATCGAGACGATGATTCCCGCGGCGGTCCGGCGCGGGGCGGGGTTGAAGCAGGAGAAGCTCCTCGCCCTCGCGAGAAAACTTTCCCCGGAGGAATTGGCCGCGCTGGAGAAGCGCGCGCCGCAGCAGGCGCGGCTCTACCGCTGCGTGGAGCAGCAGTTTCGCCCCCAGGCCAAGGGGCTGGTGCTCGCGCGGCTCGGCCAGACGGCGGCCGTCGCGGCGGCCCTGGTGAAGCGCGGCGTCCTGCGGGAGGAGACGCGCCGCATCGAGCGCGTGGCCTACCACGACTATCACGCGGTGGGGGAGCTCGTCGCGGCGCAGCCCCACGCGCTCAACCCCGAGCAGCAAGGCGCGGTGGACGCGCTGGCGGCCGAGGTCGCCGCGGCAAAGTTCGGCGTCTCGCTGCTCCACGGCGTCACCGGCTCGGGCAAGACGGAGGTTTATCTCCGCGCGATCGACGCCGCGCTGCGGGCCGGCGGCGGCGTGGTGATGCTCGTGCCCGAGGTGGCGCTCACGCCGCAGACGGTCGCGCGGCTCCGCGCGCGGCTCGAGGCGGTGGCGAAGGGCCACCGCGTCGTCGTGTGGCACAGCCACCTGAGCGAGGGCGAGCGCCTCGACGGCTGGCTGGCGCTGGCGACCGGGGAGGCGCGCGTGGTCGTGGGCGCCCGCTCGGCGATTTTTGCCCCGGTGCAGGCGTTGCGGCTCGTCGTCGTCGACGAGGAGCACGAGCCCGCCTACAAGCAGGACGAGACCCCGCGCTACCACGGGCGGGATGTCGCGGTGATGCGGGCCAAGCTCGCCGGCGCCCATGCGCTGCTCGGCTCCGCGACGCCCTCGCTCGAGAGCTTTGCCAACGCCCAGGCCGGCAAATACCGCCTCCTGCGGCTCACCCAGCGCGTGGATGCGCGCAAGCTGCCCTTCATCGACATCGTCGACCTGCGCATCGAGGCGGCGAAACAGCGCGGCCTGCCGGCGATTTCCGGCAAGCTCGTGCGCGCGATGCAGGACCGCCTCGCGCGCCGGGAGCAGACCATCCTGTTCATCAACCGCCGCGGTTACTCCTCGTCGATGCTCTGCAAATCGTGCGGCCACGTGGAGGAGTGCCGGCATTGCAGCATCGCGATGACCTACCATCGCACCGACGAGACCCTGCGCTGCCACCTCTGCGGCGACCAGCGCGGCGCGCCCGCGCGCTGCCCGCAGTGCGGCGCGCCCGAGATTCGCTGGCGCGGCCTCGGCACGCAGCGGATCGAGGAGACGGTCCGCCGCGTGGTGCCGCGGGCGCGCATCGAGCGCATGGACGCCGACACGATGTCCAAGAAGAACCGCTTCCGCGAAGTGCTCGCCGCCTTCCGGGCCGGCAGGATCGACGTGCTGGTGGGCACGCAGATGATCGGCAAGGGGCTCGATTTCCCCAACGTCACGCTCGTCGGCCTGATCGATGCGGACATGTCGATGCACATCCCGGATTTCCGCGCCAACGAGCGCACCTTCCAGCTGCTGGTGCAGGTCGCGGGCCGCGCCGGCCGCGGCGATCGGGCGGGCGAGGTGATCGTGCAGACCTTCACGCCGCAGGCGGAGGCGATCCAGTTCTCGCGGCACGCGGACTTCGCCGGCTTCGCGGCGAGCGAGCTGAAGCTGCGGAAGGATTTCCGCTACCCGCCGTATCGCCACCTGATCCACCACGTGTTTCGCGGGCCGAATCCGGACAAGCTCAAGTTCTTCGCCGAGCAGTGGGCGAAGCTCGTGGAAAAAACCCTCGGCGACCGCGTCGAGCTGCGCGGCCCGTCGCCATCGCCCATCGAGAAAATCAAGGACGAGTATCGCTGGCAGCTGTGGTTCTTCACCGGCGCCGTCACCAAGGTCGTGCCCGAGCTGCAGCGGCTGCGCGCCGCATTCGCCTGGCCGGACGATGTGACGCAGGTGCTCGACGTCGACCCGGTGAACCTGATGTGAGCGGGCGAAAGGGCAGGCGCCCGCTTGCGGGCGATTTCGCCGCCTGTTCGCGGGGCGACGTCATGTCCCTCGCGCGCAAGCGCGCTCCTCCAGGCGGGCCTCAATTCGCCGGCTTCGGCGCGGCCTGGGCGGCGGCGGCCTGCTTCGCCATCTCGGCGATGTCGGCCGCGGGCAGCGTGATGATGCCGCTCGGGCGGCCGTTCGCGAAATGCTGCAGGAAAATCCCGAGCACGCGGCCCTGCGCGTCGAACACCGGGCTGGCGAGCGACTGGTCGGCGACGAGGAAGAGGCGGCGCGGCTTCTCGACCAGCCCGACCATCTCCGTGGTGCGGACGAGCGGCACGCGCTGCAGGGTCTTGGCCGCGCGCGAGACGAAGAAATACCGGCCCAGCACCTCGCCCTCCGCGGCTTCGGCCAGGTTCACGTGCGCATACGTGCGCTCCGGCTCGGCCGTCTCCGGCGCCATGAACGCGAGGTCAAGGTCGCCGTCCTTCAGCACGAAGCGCGCGGGCACCTCCTTGCCGTCGGCCAGGCGCAGCTTCACCTCCTTGAAGTCCGCGCTCACGAGCTCGAGGCCGCGGGTGCCGCCCTGCTGGGCGCGCATCGCCTCGAACTGCACGCGCGGATCGACGGCGGCGAGGCTCGTCACGGTGAGCCCGCTCGGCGAGATGACGGTGCCGTTGATCTCGATGCGTTGATCGCTCGGCGGAGCCTCGCGGTCGCCGGCCTTCATCTTCACGGTCACGACCAGCTCGACGCCGACGATCGCGTCGGCGTGGCGCTTTGCCAGGGCGCGGCCGGCCTCGGCGTCGGACGGCGCGGCGGCGAGGAGGTTCGTCGCGCCGAGCGCGAGGAGCAGGGAAGGGAGGCGGTTCATTTGGCTTTGATCGGCTTCAGGTTGATTTCGACAAACTGCGTCTGGCCGCGGCGGCGCACGAGCAGCACCCACCAGGGCTTGTCCTCGGCGGCGGCGCGCGCCCACTTCAGATCGGCGAGGCTCGCAATCGACGCGCCGCCGGCCAGCTCGATCACGTCGTCGGCGCGGAGGCCGGCGAGCGCGGCCCAGCCGGCGGGGACGGCGCTCTCGACGATCGCTCCGCGGGCCTCGGGTCCGATTTGCAAGCGCACGCGATCATCGAACGCGATCTCGCGGGCGGAGAACTCGAGCGCCGTGTCCTGCCACCACGCCATCTCGGCGGCGGGCACGGGCTGCTCCTCCAGCACGACGTCGAGCTCCCGCGCGGCGCCCTCGCGCCAGAGGGAGAACCTCGCGGCCGTGCCCGAGCGATACTGCCGGATCTGGCGTGCGAGCACATCGGTGTCCTCGGGACGCCGCGCCGTCACGGGGTTGCCGTCGATGGCGAGGATGATGTCGCCGACGCGCAGGCCCGCGGCCTCCGCCTTGGTGCCGGGATAGACGCGGGTGACGCGGGCCCCGCCCTCGGCCTTCAGGTTGAGACGGGTGGAGAGCTTGGGCGTGAGCGGCTGGGAGGCGATGCCGAGCCAGGCCTTGCGGGCCTGCGGCGTGATGTTGCGCTCGTCCTCGGCGCGCAGCTCGACCACGGAGCTCAGCACCGCGCCGTCGCGTCGCACGCTGGCGATCACGGGCCGCACGCCCTTGGGCGCGCCGACCATGAGCCGCTCGGTGAGCGCGCGCAGCTCGGCGACGCTGCCCACGGCTTGGCCGTCGACTGCGACGAGCACATCCTGCCGGCGCAGCACGGGCTCGCCCTGGCCGGCGGGGCCGGCGGGGCGGACGTTCTCGAGCCAGACGCCCGTGGCGTCGGGCAGGCGCTCGGCGCGAGCGACGCGCGGCGTAAGATCGCGCACGACGGCGCCCCAGGTGCGCAGCTCCACGTCGTCGGCGCGGGCGGGCTCGCGGCCGGCGAGCGTCACGCGCGCGGTTTGCTTTTTCCCCTCGCGGAGGAACTCGACCACGAATTCCCGGCCCGGCAGCTGCCCGGCCTCGAGCCGGTTGAAATGCGCCACGGCCTTTTCCTCCGCGCCCTCGATGGCGTGGCCGTCGCACGCGAGGATGACGTCGCCGGGCCGCAGGCCCGCCTGCGCCGCGGGGGAATCGGCGACGACATCCGCAATCGTCACGCCGACCCGCGCGCCGTCCGCCTCGAGGCGGGGCTGCACGGTCGCGCCGGACCAGCCGCGCGTCACCCGGCCGGTGGCGATGAGCTGCTCGGCGACGCCTTTCGCGAGGGTGCTCGGGATGGCGCCGCTCAGGCTCACGACGCCGATTTCGTTGATGCCGACGATTTCGCCGCGGGCGTTCACGAGCGGGCCGCCGCTGTTGCCGCCGAAGATGCGCGCATCGTGCAGCACCCAGCGCACAAAGAGGCCCACATCTTCGCCGCGCAGCGTCATGCGGCCGACGGTCTGCTCCGGCAGGACGAGCGAGGGATTGGAGACGATGCCGCGCGTGACGGACTGCGAGAGGAAACCCGGGCTGCCCAGCGCAAAGACCTCCTCGCCCGCGGCGAGCGTGGCGGAGTCGCCGAACTTCGCGACCACGAGCGGCGCCGCGCCCTGGTCGCGCTGCGTGAGATCGAGCTGGAGCACGGCGAGGTCGGTGAGCGCGTCCTGGCCGACGAGCCGGGCCTCGAGGTGCGAGCCGTCATACAGGTAGCAGCGGAAAAAGTCCCCGTCCTCGGTCACGTGGCAGTTGGTCACGAGGTGCCCCTGCGCGGAGATCAAGACGCCGCTGCCGCCGGTCCACTGCTTGGTGAGCCGTCCCTCGCGCGGCTGCAGCCGGATCGCCTCGATGCGGATGATCGAGGGGAAGAGGCGCGCGAGCATCGGGTTCTCGGCGGGCGCGGCGCCATGGGCGGCGGCAATCAGCACGAGGGCGAGCAGGGCGCGAGACGGGGAAATCATGCGGTGGGGTTGACGTTCGCGCGAGACAGGCGATGCGGACGCGTGACGCAAGCGGCAAACATGATTCAGGCCCGCACGGCAAAGGGCAGGGCGCGACCGCCGCGCGTGCCACCGGGAGACGCGAAATTTCGAGGCATTCGCGACGGGCCCGGCGGTCCCGCCCTGCCGGCGAACTAGCCGCGCGCCGCGGCCACGAATTTCCCGATGATGCCGTCGAAGCTGCCGTTGCTGAAAAAGACGACGACGCGCGGCCGCGCCGCGGGCGTGCCGATGGTGTGGGCGAGGAGGGCGTCGAGCAGCGCGGCGTTGCTCGGCGCGTCGTGCGCCTGCACGCCCCGCCCTGCGAGCCGCCGCACCACCTCGGCGGTGTCGAGCCGATCGGCCGGGCTCAGCTTTTCCGGGCGATGCACCGGGCCAAGGTAGGCCGAGTCGGCGTGCGCGAGCGCGTCGGTGAACGGCGCTTCCATGATCTTGAGGCGGGTCGTGTTGCTGCGCGGCTCGAGCACCGCCGTGAGCGCGGCCCCGGGGAAGCGCGCGCGCAGCGAGCGCAGCGTCTCGCCCACCGCCGTCGGGTGGTGGCCGAAATCCTCGACCACGGTGAAGCGCGCGTTGCGCAGGAGGATTTCCTGCCGGCGGCGCACGCCGCGAAAGCGCGCGAGCGCGTCGAGCCGGAGCGCCGCGGGATTCTCCGGGTGGAGCGCGAGGCCCGCGGCGGTGGCGGCCATCGCGGCGTTGCGGGCGTTGTAGAGGCCGGGCAGCGACCAGCGCACGTCCGCCCAGGGCGCCCCGCGCCAGAGCAGGCGGAAGGCGGTGCCGGCGTCGTTCTCCGAGAAGTCGGCGAGGCGCACGTCGTTGCCCTCGCCGGTGCCGACGCGCACCACGCGGGTCCAGGCCAGTGGCCCGAGCGCGCGCAGGTGGGCGTCGTCGCCGTTGAGCACCACCCAGCCGTTGCGCGGCACGATGCGCGTGAGGTGCAGGAAGGTGCGCTTCACGTCGTCGAGATCGCGGAAGATGTCGGCGTGGTCGAACTCGAGGTTGTTCAGCACGGCGATGTGCGGCGCATAGTGGATGAACTTGCTGCGCTTGTCGAAGAACGCGCTGTCATACTCGTCGCCCTCGATCACGAACGGGTCCGTGGCCGCGCCGAGGTGCGCGCCCACCGGCGGGTCCTGCGGCACGCCGCCAATGAGGAAGCCCGGATCGCGGCCCGCGGCGCGGAGCAGGAAGGCGGTCAGGGAGGTCGTCGTGGTTTTCCCGTGCGTGCCGCAGACCACGAGGTTGCGCCGCCGACGCAGCACGAGATCGTGCAGCATGGCGGGCAGCGAGGTAAACGGGATGGCGCGGGTGTCGAGGAGCCACTCGACCTCGGCGTTGCCGCGCGACATGGCGTTGCCCACGATCACCAGGTCCGGGGCGAGCCGCTCGAGGCGCTCCGGGTCGTAGCCCTCGTGCAGGGCGATGCCGGCGCCGGCGAGCACGTCGCTCATGGGGGGGTAGACCCCGCTGTCCGCGCCCAGCACCTCGTGCCCCGCCGCGCGCGCCAGCAGCGCCGCATTGCCCATCGCCGTGCCGCAGATGCCCATGAAGTAGAGTCTCATTGTTGCGCCGGGCATCGTGGGCGCGGGCTCCGGCGCGTGACAATCCCGATAACTTTCGCTGCGACGCGCCATCACGGAAATTTCTGCTCGCGGAATTTCGCGCCGGCGTGTTTCCAATGACCTTCCAGTTCGTCTTAGCCCAACCCGATGTCCACGTCCGCGAACCCCTCCAGCAAACCCAATCTCGTCGTTCGCCTTGTTGTCATCGCCGTGGTGCTCGGCGGCCTCGGTTGGGGGGGATTTGTCGGCTGGCGAAAGCTCAGCCCGACGCTGCTCGGCGGCAAGCGGCAGGAGCGCATCCCGACTTCGAAGGCGCGCACCGCCTCCATTTCCGAGGAAATCGTGGCGGTCGGCCGGCTGCGCGCGGTCTTCTCCACGGAGCTCCGCTCCGAAATCAACGGCCGCATCGTGAAGATCCTCGGCGTCGACGGCCAGCGCGTGGAGCGGGATCAGGAAATCCTGCGGCTAGACCAGCAGGACCTGCTCACGCAGCTGCAGGAAATCGAGCGCACCATCGAGGCGGCCAAGCTCAAGTCCGTCCGCTCGCGGCGCGACTACGAGCGGCTGCTCGACTTGCAGAAGAGCGGCGTCGTCACGACCAAGGACCTTGAGGACGCCCGCGTGAACTTTTCGCTCGCCGAGAACGACTCGGCCATCGCCGAGGCGCGCGCCGCCAACCTCCGCGACAAGCTCACCAAGACGATCATCCGCGCCCCCCACAACGGCACGCTGCTGCTGAAGGATCTCACCGAGGGCCAGGTCATCACCGGCGCCGCCGCGCAAAACGGGGGCATGCTCCTCGGCGAGGTCGCCGATCTCTCCGTGCTCATGGTCCGCACCAGCATCAACGAAATCGACGTGGCGCGCCTCAAGGTCGGGGACGCCGCGCGGGTGCGCGTGGACTCCATCCGCAGCATGATCGTCGCCGGCACCATCAAGCGCATCTCGACGAGCGCGCAGGACAGCAGCGTCGATCGCACGCGCGTGTTTCCGGTCGATGTCGTGCTCGACGAGGCCGACGATCGCCTGCGGCCCGGCATGTCGGCGACGGTCACCGTCACGCTGGCCACCGCGGAGAACACGCTGTCGCTGCCGCTGTCCGCCGTGTTCTCGACCGCGGAGTCGGTGCGCTACGTTTTCCTGCTCAAGGGCGAGCGCTTCGAGATCAAGGAAATCGAGACCGGCATCGCCGACACCCGCCGCGTGCAGATCGTCTCGGGCCTCGAGCTCAACGACGAGGTGGCCCTCACGCGGCCGCTCGACTTCGACGGCGAGGTGCCGGCGGGCGCGCTGCCCGCCGCCCCGGTGAAGCCCAAGGGCGCCAAGCGCGACGCCGATCCCCTTGCGCCCAGCGCGCCGCCCGCCTCCGGCCCCGAACGCGGGCGCGGCAAGTGAGCCCACCGTCATGCGCCTGATCTTCATGGGCGTCGCGAGCGGGTGCCGCGAAGTCTGGGCCCACAAGCTTCGCTCGTTCCTTACGCTGTTCGGCATCCTGCTCGGCGCCGCCGCGCTCGTGGGCATGATTGGCGTCGTCAACGGGCTCATGCGCGGCTTCGAGACGGTGATCTACGAGACCGGCGGCATTGAGCGCATCACGGTGAACTACGGCCCGCCGCCCGAGAGCCAGCGCGAGAAGGCCGCGCTCTCGCCGGGGCGCACGCTCAACGACGTGGACGCGATCCTGGCCGCGGTGCCGCTCGCGCAGCGCGTCTCCGCGGAGGTCAACATCCCCGGGGGGGCTCGCCTCTATTACCAAGGCCGCGCGACGGGCCAGAATGTCCGCGGCGTGCTGCCGTCCACCTTTGTCATGGATCGCTTTGAGGTGGCGCAAGGCCGCCTCATCGGCGACCTCGATCTGGAGCTGCAGACGCAGGTCGTCGTGCTCGGGGCCTATGTCGCGCAGACGCTTTTTTTGCGGGGCATCGACCCGCTGGGCCGCGTCATCACGATCAACGGGCAGCCGTTCACGGTCGTGGGCGTGCTCAAGGACTACAGCCTCGCGGGCGGCGGCTCCGGCAGCGGCCGGGTGAGTTCCAAGAACTATTCCGTCTTCATCCCGCTCACCACCGCGCAGACGCTCTACCGCATCGACGAAAACATCGATGTCCTCAGCGTGCAGCTCTCCGAGATCGACGACATGCCGCACGCGCTGGAGCAGATTAAAAACGTGCTCACCCACACGCACCGCGGCATCCAGGACATCCGGCTCGAGACGCGCGAGGACCTGATGGAGAGCTTCAAGAAGACGCGCGCGAGCTACTTCGCGTCGTTCGGCAGCGTCGCGGCCATCGGCCTCATCGTCGGCGGCATTGGCATCATGAACGTCATGCTCGCCTCCATCAGCGAGCGTGTCCGCGAGATCGGCGTGCGCCGCGCGCTCGGCGCCAAGCGGACCGACATCCTCGTGCAGATCCTCGCCGAGTCGCTGACGCTCGCCGTCGCGGGCGGGCTGTGCGGCCTGCTCGCGAGCGTGGCGCTCATCCTCGTGCTGCAACAGGTCGTGATGGAGGCCAACCGCCCGGAGCTTTCGGTTTGGGCGATGGGCATTGGCATCGGCTCGAGCGCGCTGGTCGGCGTGCTGGCTGGGCTCTATCCGGCAATCAGGGCCTCGATGCTCAGCCCAGTCGAGGCGTTGAGGACGGATTGACCGCGCCGACTACTGCGGGGCGACGGCGAGCCGGGGCCGCGCGCTCGGGGCCGAGGGGACCGGTTTCATTCGTGGCGGGCGCGCCTCGCCTGCGTCCAGCAGGAACGGCGACAGCGGCACGGCCACGGTGAACTCCGTCCCGTTCCCGGGTTCGCTGCGGACGCTGATGACGCCCCCCATCAGGTGGGCGAGGCGCTGGCAGATCGCGAGGCCAAGGCCGGTGCCGCCGTAGCGGCGCGTGGTCGAGCTGTCGGCCTGCGTGAACAGCTGGAACAACCGCCCGATCTTCTCCGCGGGTATGCCGATGCCGGTGTCGCGCACGCGCACGGCGAGCTGGCCGTTCGCCCGGCTGGCGGCCGGCGCGGCCCATTCCAACGTGATGGTCACCGAACCAGACGGGGTGAACTTGAGCGCGTTGTCGACGAGGTTGACGATGATTTGCCGGAAGCGGAGCGGGTCCCCCTCGACGACGAGCGCGGGATCGCAGGCGGCGGCGAGGCGCAGCTCGAGCCCGCGCTGCCGCGCGCGCGGGCCGAAAAGCCGAATCACGTCCTGCGCCGACTCGATCGGGGAGAACGGGGCCTGCTCGAGCGTGAGCCGGCCCTTCTCGATCTTGGTGAGATCGAGGATGTCGTTCATCAGCGTGCCGAGGCGCGCGCCCTCGGCTAGAATCGTGCTGACGTGGCTGCGCTGCGTCTCGTCGAGGGGCGACTCGGCGAGCAGGTGGGCAAAACCCAGCACGGCGTTGAGCGGCGTGCGGATCTCGTGGCTCATCACGGCGAGGAAGTCGCCCTTGGCCCGGCTCGCCTCGTCGGCCTCGGCCTTGGCGCGCTGAAGCTCGCGTTCGGTCGCGATGCGCATGCGCAGTTCGGCGCGGAGCACGGCGAGGCCGGTGGCGGCGATGAGGATGACGGCGGCCAGCAACGCGGTCACTCCCAGCACGGCGATGCGCGGTGCGGAAGCCTCCGCCACCAGGACGGTCGCGCACACGCCGCCGACGACGGGCACCGCGAGCGCGAGCCACCCGGCCGCCGCTGGGAAATCCGGCGCGGCGCTCCGGCGCCGGACGTGCCGGCGGCAGAGCCACCACGCCCCCGTCACCAGGAGAAATCCCAGCAAGGCGTCGAGGTGATACCGGGCGACGAGGTCGTGGAATTCCGAGGGTGCGATCATCGCGGGCGAGGGCCATGACGCTGCCGCGCGCCCGGAGTGGCGCAAAGGCGGCCGCTACGGCCCCGGCTGCGTAATCCCCGCCGGCGCTACTGCGCCTGCTTCGCGACCTTGCGCTTGGCCGGCGCCTGGCCGACCGGCAGCGCGAGCAAGTCGTAGTCTTCGTGCCCGGTAATCTTCACTTCGGCGAATTCGCCGACGGGCATGGTGATGGGCAGATAGACGCGGCCGTCGATGTCGGGCGCGTCGGCCTCGCCGCGCGCGACGCCCGGCTCCTCGACCAGGACCCTCAGGGTTCGGCCGGTGAAGCGCTGGCTGACTTCGGCGGCGATCTCGCGCTGGAGCTTCATGAGGCGGTGCCAGCGGGCCTCCTTGGTCTTCTTCGGAATCTGGCTCTCCATCTTCGCGGCGCGCGTGCCTTCCTCCTGCGAGTAGCGGAAGACGCCAAGGCGCTCGAACTTCGCCTCGCGGATGAACGCGCACAGCTCGTCCACGTCCGCGTCGGTCTCGCCGGGAAAACCCACGATGAACGTCGTGCGGATCGCGATGCCGGGGATGCCGGCGCGGATGCGTTTGATCAGATCGCGGATGTAGGCGGACGAGGTCTCGCGCTGCATCAGGCCGAGCATGTGGTCGCTGATGTGCTGGAGCGGGATGTCGATGTAGCGGGCGACCTTGGGGCACTCCGCGATCGTGCGGATGAGTTCGTCGCTCCAGTGCGCGGGATGCGTGTAGAGCAGGCGGATCCAGAAATCGCCCTCGATCGCGTTCAGCTGGCGGAGCAGGGTGGTGAGCGCGGTGCCGCGGGTGGAGTCGACGGGGGTGCGCGGGCTGGGCCGCTCATCCCAAGTGTCCATGCCGAAGAACGTCGTGTCCTGCGAAATCAGGTTAATCTCCTTCACGCCCTCGCGCACGAGCTGGCGCGCTTCGGCGACCACGCTTTCGACCGTGCGGCTGCGGTGCCGCCCGCGGATCTGGGGGATGATGCAGAAGGTGCACGGGTGGTTGCAGCCCTCGGCGATCTTGATGTAGGCGGTGTGCCGGGGGGTGAGGCGGAAACGCGGTGTGTCGTAGTCGGGGATGTAGGTCGACCGCCCCTCGATGAAGACCGGCGACTCCATTTCGCCGCCGCGATCCTTGGCGAGGATTTCGCGAATGATTGGCGCGACCTTGGTGACCTGATCCAAGCCGATGAAGGCATCGACCTCCTCGTGCAGCTCGGACTTCAAATCCTTGGAAAAGCGCTGCGACATGCAGCCCGCGACGATCAGCTTCTGGTGCGCGCGGCGCTTCTTCATGCCGCGCTGCTGGTGCGCGTCGAGGATATGGCCGATCGATTCCTCCTTCGACGAGTCGATGAACGAGCAGGTGTTGACGATCACGACGTCGGCCTGGTCGGCATCCGGCACCACGGTCATGCCGGCGGCGTGCAAGTGGCCGACCATGATCTCGGAGTCGACGAGGTTCTTGGCGCAACCGAGCGAGACGAGGCTGACCTTGGTCATGGGCAAAACAAAACGGCCCCGACGGGGCGGGGCCGAGACGCGGAAGGGGAAACGCGAGGCGCGGTTACTTTTTCTTCGCGGCGGCCTTGTCGCGGGCCTTCTTGCGCTTGAGATAGGCGGCGCGGCGTTTCCGTTTGATGACCTTGTTGGATTGTTGGCCCATGATGTTTTGGTGAGTGAACGCGGGATGTTTCAGAGGGGGCAGGGCGAGTCAAGCGCCGCGGCTTGTCAGCGCCGCGCCGCGCAGGCAGCCTCGCCGCATGAGCCCCCAATTTTTGGCCCTTGCGATCGCCGGCTTGTTGTCCGGCCCGCTGTTCGCCGCGCAGCCGACGCTGCACACGTTCAAGAAACAGCACCTCGAGAAATTTTACTGGAGCGAGGGCGCGGCGCTCGGTGACCTCAACCGCGACGGCAAGCCGGACGCCATCTACGGCCCGTATTGGTTCGAGGGGCCGGACTTCACGAAGCGGCATGAGCTCTACGCGCCGTCGAAGACGACCACGGTCAAGGAGCCGGACGGCTCTTCGCGCACCTTTGCCGGCTGGCACGGCGGCATGGGCAACGGCAACGCCTACTCCAACGACAATTTCTTCGCCTTCGTCCACGACTTCAACGGCGACGGCTGGAACGACGTGCTCACCTACGGCCTGCCGCACACGCCGGCCTACCTCTACCTCAACCCGCGCGGCGAGGACCGCCACTGGGAGCGCCACACCGTGCTCGACGAGGTGGACAACGAGTCGCCGACCTTCCACGACCTCGACGGCGACGGGCGCCCCGAGATCGTGTGCGTGAATGGCGGCAACTTCGGCTACGCGTCGCCCGACTGGAAGAACCCCACGGCGAAGTGGACGTTCACGCCCATCTCCTCGGGTGGAAAATGGCAGCGCTACACGCACGGGCTCGGCGTGGGGGACATGAACGGCGACGGCCGGCTCGACGTGCTGTTCAAGGATGGATGGTTCGAGCAGCCGGCAAAACCCGGGCCGGGCGTGCCGTGGCGGCTGCACCCGTATTTCTTCGCGCCCGGCGGCGCGCAGATGTTTGCCTACGACGTGAACGGCGACGGCCTCGCCGATGTGATCACCTCGCTCGCGGCGCACGGCTGGGGTTTCGCGTGGTATGAGCAGCTCCGGGACAAGGACGCCAGCGGCGAGATGCAGTTCAAGCCGCACCTTTTCATGAACCAAGAGCCGCGCGAGAATCGCTACGGCGTGACCTTCTCCGAAATCCACGCCGTCGAGCTGGTCGACATCGATGGCGACGGCCTGAAGGACATCGTGACCGGCAAGTGCTTTTGGGCGCACGGCCCGCCCGGCACCTCCATCGCCGCGCCCGATGCGGGCGCTCCCGCCGTGCTCTACTGGTTCAAGCTCACGCGCCTGCCCGGCGGCGGCGTGGATTGGGTGCCGCACCTGATCGACGACGACTCCGGCGTGGGGCGTCAGATCGGAATCGGCGACCTAAACGGCGATGGCCGGCCGGACCTCATCATCGGAAACAAGAAAGGGACGTTCGTCTTCACCCATGAGGTGCGCCCCGTGAGCCAGGCCGAGTGGGAGCGCGCGCAGCCGAAGGTGATTTATCCCGACGCCGAGAAGAACAACCTGACCGCGCGCGACGTCATCACGCACACGAAGCGGCTGACACCGGCGGAGCCAGCGGCGAAGAAGGCGAAGTGATTGCGGAGCGCGGCGAGGTGGGCCGTGCCCCGCGCACGCGGCCTTCCCTGTGGGACGAGCTTGCTCGCGACGGGAAAACCGGCCGTGCGCCGTGAAGTAGGGCGGGTCTGAGACCCGCCCTCGGTGCGAACACTCAACGCGTGAAAGGGCAGATCGCAGACCCGCCCTGCCGGCGAGGCCGTCGCTACGGCTCACCGCATCCGCGCGAAGGTCGCCTGCAGGCAGGAGAGGTCGCTGGCGTTTTTCGTCTTGGCCCTGGCGGCGGTGACGAGGTCGGCCTCGAGGGCGTTCTTGGTCTTGCGTGTCTTGTTTTCGTAGAAGACGCCGAATGAACCGGGCCACGCTTGCTGCGCGAGCTTGAACGCGGCGACTTCGTCGGAGGTGTCGTGGCGGTTCGCATCCTCGGGCGTGCCGTCGTTTTTCTTTTCGTCGACGAGCGCCCAGGTGCCGCCCTTGCGCGGGACGGAGGCGTCGAAGGCGCCCTCGTAGAACTCGACGCACTCGGACAAAATCTCGACGACGCTGAAGCCGTCGTGCTTCGCGGCGCGAAGCATCATGTCGACCATATGGTTCACCTGCGTGGCATGGCTGCGGGCGACAAAGGTGGCGCCGCTGTTGAGGAGCGTGCGCATCGGGTTGATCGGCTGGTCGATCGCGCCGGTCGGATCAGTCTTGGTCTTGAAGCCGATCGGCGAGGTGGGGGAGGTCTGCTTCTTCGTCAGGCCATAGACGGAGTTGTCCATGATGACGTAGGTGAGGTTGACGTTCTTGCGCGCGGTGTGGACGAGGTGGTTGCCGCCGATGGAGAAGCCATCGCCATCGCCGCCGAAGACGAAGACATGGAGGTCGTCGCGGCCGAGGCTGATGCCGGCGGCAAACGGCAGCGCGCGGCCGTGGATGAAGTGGCCGCCGTGCGTGTTGACGAAGTAGGGGAAGCGCGACGAGCAGCCGATGCCGGCGAACGTGACGATTTTCTCGTGGGGATACTGGAGCTTCTCGAGCGTGCGGTAGAAGGCGTGCAGCACGGCGAAGTCGCCGCAGCCGGGGCACCAGGTCGGGTGATCGGCGGTGAGGGCTTTCTTCGTGAGCGGGGCGCCGGCAGGCGGCGGGGGAGTGGCAACGGCGGACATGAGGGCGAAAGGTTGAGGGTTTTGCGATGCGGGTGGGGCGGCCGGGCTCAGGCCCTTGCGAGCGCGCTCTTGTTGGCGGAACCGGTGCCGGACTCGAGGGCGGCGTGGCCGATGTGCTTGCCGACGCCGCTGACGAGTTCGCTGACCTTGAACGTGAGGCCGTCGGTCTTCGTCACGCTGACGATGGCCGGGTTCGCATACCGCGCGCGGAGCATCATCGTGAGCTGGCCGAAACCGTAGAGGCCCTCGTCGTTGAGCTCGGCGACGACGACCTTTTTGTAACGCGCGAAGGTCTGCTCAAGGCCGTTGGGCAGCGGGTGCACGTGGCGGAGATGCATGTGGCCGGCTTTCACCCCGGCGGCGCGGATGCGGCCCATCGCCTCGCGGCCGGGGCCCCAGCTGGAGCCCCACGTGACGAGCAGCGCATCGCCGCTTTGGTCGCCGACGAGTTCCGGCGCCGGCAGCGTGGCGGCGAGCGCCTTGATTTTCTCGCGGCGCTTGGCGGTCATCTGCATGTGGAGCTTGGGGCTGCCGGTCGGATGGCCGAATTCGTCGTGCTCCAGGCCGGTGACGACGGGATATTTCCCCGAGGCGATGCGCGCGCCGGGCGGCGCATGCTGGGTGATGCGGTCGAGCGGGTAGGGTTTGAAATCGGCGGGGCGCTCCGCGAGGTCCGTCTTGGCCTCGACCATGATCTTGGCGAGGTCCGGCTCCTCGAAGGCCTCGATGCGACTCGAGAGGCCCATGTCGGTCAGCACGAAGACCGGAGTGGAGTAGGTGCGGGCGATGCGCGCGGCCTCGAGGGCGATGTAGAAGCAGTCCTCGACGTTCTTGGGTGCGAGCACGACGCGCGGCGTGTCGCCGTGCGAGCCGTAGATCGCCTGCAGGAGATCGGATTGCTCGACGTTGGTCGGCATGCCGGTCGAGGGGCCGCCGCGCTGCACGTTGACCACGATGATGGGCATCTCGGCCATGACCGCCCAGCCGAGGGCTTCCATTTTCAGCGAAAGGCCCGGGCCGGCGCTGCCCGTGATGGCGAGGCGGCCGGAGTAGGAGAAGCCGAGCGCGGTCGAGACCGCGGCGATCTCGTCCTCGCACTGCACGAAGAGACCGTTGTATTTCGGGAACTCCGTGCGGAGCGTCTCCATGATCGAGGACCAGGGCGTGATCGGATAGCCCGCGCCGTGGCGCACGCCGGCGGCGATGAGGCCGTAGGCGAGGGCGGTGTTGCCATCCGTCGTGATCTGCGGGCGCGCGCCCGCGGCGGGCGCCGCGCGATCCGCGGCCTCGAAGCGGAAGAAAAGATCGCGCAGGTTGTTCTGCGGCCACGCGTAGCCGGCGTCGAAGGCCAGCATGGAATTGCGGACGATGCTCTCGTCCTTGCCGCCGAAGCGCTCCTTGATCAGCACGGCGAGCTTTGCGACATCGAGATCGAAGATGCGCGCGATCAGGCCGAGCACGAAGATGTTCTTGCCCTTGTCCTTCGACGTGCCGCCGACGGCCTCGACGGTCGCGGTGGTGATCGGGATGGCGACGTTGGTGAAGCGGTTGTCGCCCTCGGCCGGCTTCACGTGGTCGCTGTCGTAGACGAGCACGCCGCCGGGGCGCAGCGAGGAGATGTGCGCGTCGTAGCTGTGTTGATAAAAGGCCACGAGCATGTCCGCGCGGTCGCCGGCGGACAGGATGTCGCCGTTGCCCATGCGCACCTGGAAAATCGACGGCCCGCCCGAGATGGTGGCCGGGATCGTCATGTAGGTCATGATGTCCTGATCGCTGCGGCCGGCGAGCCGGGCGAGGAAGCCGCCGACGGACTGAATGCCGTCCTGCGAATTGCCAGCGAGTCGGATGACGACATCCTGGATAGAACGAGCCGGGCCGGAGCCGCCCGGGGTTTCGGGGGAATTGGGGCTGACCATAAGGTGGAGCGGACTCTGCGCGCGGGACTTCGCTGAGTCAACGGGGGGCGAGTGAGTCACCGCGTGATTAGCGGCGGTCAGTCAGGCGGGCCGTGGCAGAAGGCGGGGTTATGCGCTGAATCAGTTGAAAAACAAAACGCAGACGGCGGACGGCACGGCCGCGGCGTGCGGTATGCGCGCGAGCCGTCCTGTCGCCGAATCGACGCGAAAAACAGTGACCAGATCCGTCTCCTGATGGCCGCAGACGAGCCACCGCCCATCGGGCGAGAGCGCGAAGTTGCGCGGGTTTTTGCCGCCGGTCGGCACGATCTCGACGGGCTGCGGCGACAGCGCGCCGCTCGCGGTGTCGATGGCGAAGACAGCGATCGAGCCGTGGCCGCGGTTGGAGCCATAAAGAAACTTGCCGTTGGGATGCACGCGGATCTCCGCGGCCGTGGACGGCGCGGAGTAGCCGGCGGGGAGGGTTGAGACGGTCTGCCGTGGCGTGAGCGCACCGGTCGCGGCGGTGTAGTCGTAGCCGGTGATCGTGTTGGCGAGCTCGTTGATGACGTAGGCGTGCCGGCCATCGGCGCCGAACTTGAAATGCCGCGGGCCCGACCCCGGCGCTGCGGCGACAAACGGCACGGCGGCGGGCTTGAGCGTGGCGCTGGCGGGATCGAGCGCGTAGCTGAAGATTCTGTCCAGGCCGAGGTCGGCGACGATCACGTGGCGGTTGTCGGGTGCGAGCGTGACGGAGTGCACGTGGGATTTTTCCTGGCGCGTCGGGTGCGTGCCTTTGCCCTCGTGGCGGATGAGGTTCGGCGCGCCCAGCGAGCCATCCGCGCGAATCGCCATCGAGGCCACGTAGCCGTCGCGATAGTTGGCGGCGAGCAGCACGCGGCCGGTGGCGTCGACGGCAAGGTGCGAGGGCGGCTGCGCTGGGGCGGACGCCGCGGCAGGCAGCGGCGTGAGCGCGCCGCGCGCCGCGTCGACGGAAAATCCAACCGCCTGCGCGACGCTCGGGTGAATCGCGTAGAGAATCTTCCTGTCCGGCGTGAGCGTAATCCAGGTGGGATCGGGGGTGGCGGCGACGAGCTGTGGGTCGCTGAGCGCGCCGGTGTCGCCGTCGAGGCGCACGGCATAGATGCCCTTGCTGGTGCTGTTGCTGGTGTAGGTGCCGAGAAAGATGAGGTGCGAGGCGGCCATGAGGTGGGCGCCAGCGTGGACGAACAGCAGCGGGAGCAGCAAGACCGCGCGCGATCGGCGGAGCGTTTTCACGGCGGTGGGCGGGGCGCGGAGACGACAAGTTTTCCCGCGAGCGCCTCCTTGAAATGCCGCCGGCACATCGCGATGTAGCGGTCGTTGCCGCCGATCTCGACTTGCGCGCCCTCGCGGACGCCGCGGCCGTGGGCGTCGATGCGGAGGTTCATCGTGGCCTTGCGGCCGCATTGGCAGATCGTCTTCAGCTCGGTGAGATCGTCGGCGATGGCGAGGAGCGCGGCGCTGCCGGGGAAGAGCTTCCCCTGAAAATCCGTGCGCAGGCCGTAGCATAGGACGGGGATGCCGAGGACATCGGCGATGTCGCTGCACTGCCAGGCCTGCGCGGGCGTGAGGAATTGCGCCTCGTCGATGAGCACGCAGGCGAGCGGCGCGGCGGCGTGCTCGGCGCGCACGCGGGCGAGCAGATCGTCGGTGGCGGCGAGCGGGATGGCGTCGGCGCCGAGGCCGATGCGCGACTCGATGCGGCCCGTGCCGAAGCGGGTGTCGATGGCCGGCGTGAACAGCAGTGTGCGCATCCCGCGTTCGCGGTAGTTGTGGCTCGACTGGAGCAGCACCGTGCTTTTGCCGGCGTTCATCGCCGAGTAGTAGAAGTAGACCTTGGCCACGGCAGACAGCTAAGAGCTGAGGCGGAGAGTCCAGAGCCGAGCACAGGCCGCGGGCTCAACCCCGGACTCCCAACTCGGGCTCTGGACTCACGTCGCCTCATTCTCGTGCGTGCGCTCGGGCAGCCACCACGCGGCCAGCGCGGCGGCAAACGCGATCGCGCTGGTCCACAGCAGCGCGCCGCGAAAATCGCCGACCGGCGCCACGAGCCCGAACACGATCGACGCGACGGCGGCGGCGATGCGCCCGATGTTGTAGCAGAAGCCCGCGCCGGTGGTGCGCAGCAGCGTGGGAAACAGCGGCGGCAGATACATCGTGAAAAGCCCGAAGAGCCCGCCGAAGAATCCCCCGGCGGGCAGCCACATCCACGCCAGCGCGCCGAAGCCCCGGGGCACCGCATACGCGCCGACGATCGAGGCGCCGAGGCCGACGAACATGAGCGTGATGGCGCGGCGGTTGCCGAGCCGTTGCGCGAGCCACGCCGCGCCGAAGTTGCCGACGACCGAGGCGGCGTTGAAGGCGAAGAACGCCGCGGACACGAGGCCGGTGACCTCGCCCGCGGGCGTCTTCGCCTCGGTGAGCACCGTGCGCAGATGCTGCGTCTGCCAGAAAAGGAACAGCCACCACGCCGACAGCCCAAGCGCGCAGACGAGCGTGGTGCGCAGCGTCGTGGTGAGCACGGCGCCCTGGAAGAGCGCGATCGCGCCGGGCTTTTTCTGCACGGCGTGCTCGGCCTGCTGCCACGTGTCGGGCTCGGGCACGTGCTTGCGGATCCAGAACACGAGCAGCGCCGGCATCACGCCGATGAGAAACACCCAGCGCTCCGAGCCCGCGGGCATGGTGGTCATGAGCAGCCCGACGAAGACCGCGCCACCCAGCACGCCGACATTCACGCCGGTCTGGAGCACGGCGGCCATCCACGGCCGCCATGCCTTGGGCCACGTCTCGGCCAGCAGCGAGGCGCCGACCGCCCATTCGCCGCCGATCCCGAGCGCGGCGATGAAGCGGAAAATCATCAGCTGCCACCACGTCTGGGCAAAGCTGCACAGCCCCGTGCAGAGCGCATAGGTGAGGATCGTGAGCATGAGCGCGCGGCTGCGCCCGAGCAGATCGCCGAGCCGGCCGAAGAACGCGCCGCCGAGCGCCCAACCGATGAGAAACGCGGCCTGGATGTAGGCCTTCTTCTCGTTCACCTCGGGATTCGCGGCGTCGGTCGTGTGCAGGAGCTGCATCACGAGCGGGCCGGCGACGAGCGTGTAGAGGTGCAGCTCGAGCCCGTCGAACATCCAGCCGAGCCACGCGGCCACGCCGGACCTCCACTGGTGCGGCGTGAGCTCGCGGAGCGACGCGGCCTCACGCGCGGGTGCGACAGGCGGAGGGACGGAGGCAATCATGGGGTGCCGAAAGTGCGGCAGCGGCATGCAGGCCGCTCAAGCGAAATGAGCCGCGCCGAGTCGGGGCATAAAGCCCCTCCCGCAGCCGAGGCGCATCGTTGCGCGGACGGGCGGCACCTTGACAGCGCTGTCCGTGCCTACATCGTGCTCACATGAGCGCCATCATCGCGAAAGTCTTCCAAGCCGGGAACTCCAAGGCGCTGCGGCTGCCGCGCTCGCTGAAGGTGAAGGCCAAGGCCTACGAGGTCACGCCTACGTCCACGGGCTTCGTCATCACCGACCCCGCGGCGGCGGCGCGACAGTTGAAGGCGCTGCGGGCGCTGCGCGGCTCGGCGCCGGGGTTTCCGGATCACACGTCGTGATCTTCCTGCCGGACACCAATGTGTTCTCCCGCTACCTGCGGGACCGGAGGGAAGACCAACGATTGCTGGATCGGCTGGAGCACTCGCTTCCTGCCTGCCGCTTGTCGGCGATTGTGTTGATGGAACTGGAATATGGCGCGGCCAAGCAACCCGAAGTAGCCGCTTTCCGGGACCGCATCGCGCGTCTGAAGGCGGTGTTTCCACGCGTGGAGGCGTTTGAGGAAAACGCGGCGCACGAGGCGGGGTATGTTCGCGCGCTCTTTGCCAACCAAAAGCCGAATGCCCAGCCCATCGGCCCGTATGATGCGCTGCTCGCGGGGCACGCACTGGCGCTGTGCGCGACATTTGTGACGCATAACGTGCGCGAGTTTTCCCGCGTGCCCGGGCTGCGGGTCGAGGATTGGCAGGGGTAAGTTCGCTTGCCCACGCCATCGCGCGCGAGCGCGCTCCTACCTCAGCTTTGCGCACGCGGCATGGCGCGGGCAGGTGACGAAGTGGTCGTTCACCATGCCGCTCGCCTGCATGAAGGCGTAGATGATCGTCGAGCCGACGAACTTGAAGCCGCGCGCGAGGAGATCCTTTGAGAGCGCGTCGCTCTCCGGCGTGCGCGTGGGGACGTCCCCGCGCGCACGCGGGCGGTTCACGATGGGGCGCCGGTCCGGGACGAAGCCCCAGAGGTAGCGGTCGAAGGTGCCGAACTCCTCCTGCACGGCGAGGAACGCCTTGGCGTTGCCGATGGCGGCGGCGATTTTCAGGCGATTGCGCACGATGCCGGCGTCGGCGAGCAGCGCGGCGACTTTCTTGGCGTCGTAGCGCGCGACTTTCGCCGGATCGAAATTATCGGCGGCGCGGCGGTAGTTTTCGCGCTTCGCGAGGATCGTGGCCCAGCTCAGGCCAGCCTGCGCGCCCTCGAGGATGAGGAGCTCGAAGAGCGCGCGATCGTCGTGCTGCGGCACGCCCCACTCCTGATCGTGGTAGGCGAGGTCGAGGGCGTTGGTGGGCCAGGGGCAGGGCTTCATGAAGGGGGAGGTTGAAGGTTGGGAGTTGAGCGCAGGCGCCGGCAAAAATCGTGGCCGTTCCCGGTCTGGTTTCCCGGCTCTCACCGGGCCGGGCTCAGGCTGATTTCCGCGGCTTGCAGAGCCAGGCCACGCCCAGCGTCACGACCGTGCCGATGAGCGTGAACCACGGCCAAAAAACCTCGCCGCCAAACGTCCGCAGCCACCAGTCGCGCAGCGCCGGGATGTTGGCGGGCCAGTAGATCACGTTCATCACGACGAGCGAGGCCGTCATGCCGATCATCGCGGCGCGCGGGCCGACGCCGCGGCCGAAGATCGCGAGGATGAGGCCGCCGAGCAGCGCGCCCGCGGTGAGGCCGCGCAGGGAGAAGGCGGCGTTGAGCACAAACGTCACCTCGCGCGTCAGCCACGCGGTGAACACCAGCATGCCCGCCCAGAACACCGTCGAGTATTTGCTGAAGCGCAGGAAGTATTCCTCGTCGCGGCCCTTCGCGATCTGCTTCACGAAGTCCATCGTCGACACGCTCGCGAGCGACGTGATGGCCGACGAGATCGACGACATCGCGGCGGAGAGAATCGCGACGATGAGGAAGCCCTTCAGGATGTGCGGCACCTCCGTCATCATGAAAATCGGAAAGACAAAATCGTAGGACTTGATGCCTGGCCGTCCCTCCGGCAGCGGAATCTGAAACGCGTGCCCCGTGCCGGCGTAATACGCCCACAACAATACGCCCACGAGGAGGAAGATGAGCATGAGCGGGAAAATCAGGACCGCGCTCAGGACGAGCGCCTTGCGCCCGTCGGCGACGGTGCCGCAGGCCAGCACGCGCTGCACGATGAGCTGCTCCGCGCCATGCGACGACAATACCATCACCGTGCCGCCGATGACGCCCATCCAGATGTTGAACGGCGCCGAGAACGTGAAGCTCGTGTTGAGCCACGCGAGCTTCCCGGCCTCGCCGGCCTTCGCCATCGCCGTCCCCCAGCCGCCGTCGAGCAGCGTGGGGATGTAGCAGAGCGCGAAGATGCCGCCGGCGAGAAACAGCCCGAACTGCACCGCATCCGTCCAGATCACCGCCTTCACGCCGCCGATGTAGGTGTAGAGCAGGGAGAGCCCCACGAAGATCAGGATTGCGCCGAGGATCGGATCGACGAGGCCGCCGAGGCTGCACACCTGCTCGCCCAGCAGCAGCCGGATCGGGATGCACGCGACGAAGACGCGCACGCCCGCCGCCATCGTCTCGAGGAAAAGGAAGAACGCCGCCGCCAGCCGCCGCGGCCCGCGCCCGAGGTGCTGCTCGAGGAGCTGGTAGGGCGAGTAGATTTCGCCGCTGAGGTAGTGCGGCACCATCACGATCGCGAGGATGACGCGCGCGATCACGTAGCCCACGATCATCTGGATGAACATGATGTTGCCGCCATACGCGATGGCCGGCACGCCGATGATGGTGAGGGCGCTCGTCTCCGCCGCGACGATCGAGACGCCGATGCCCCACCAGGGGATGCTTTTGCTCCCGAGGAAATAGTCGCGGGTGTTGCGCTGGTCCTTCCCGAACCAAATGCCGATCCCGACCATCGCGCCTAGGTAGCCGAGGATTACGAGCCAGTCGCCGACGTTGAAATGGGGGTTCATGAAGGGGCCCTGCGATGGAGCGGAAACCCGCCGGGGGTGGCGAGCCTTTGCTTCGCGGCTCGCGTCAGGCGGGCGTGCGCCTTTCCTTGTCCCCAACCATGCGTTTTCCGACCTCCGCCTCGCTCCGCCCCGCGGCAACTTTCCTCGCCTTGTGCGCCGGCGCCCTCGCGGCCGACTCCGCGCCCACGCGCAGCGCCGACTACCACGCCGCCCCCGCCGCGCGCGGGCTCGTGCTGCACAAGTGGTCCGGCGAGATCAATGTCCCCGATCCCGTCGCGTGCTCGGTCGATCCGCAGGGGCGCGTCTATGTCACCACGACCACGCGCCGGAAGGTCGGCGACCTCGACATCCGCGAGCACACGATGTGGATCCCGGACGACGTGGGCCTCACGAGCGTCGAGGAGAAGCGCGCCTTCATCCACCGCGAGATGGCGCCGGGAAAGATGCGCGCGCCCCGCGGCTCAATCAAGGACCACAACGGCGACGGCTCGATCGATTGGAAGGACCTCACCTTTCACACGGAGAAGATCTGGCAGCTCCGGGACACCGACGGCGACGGCACCGCGGACAAGATCACGCTCTTTGCCGAGGGCTTCAACACCGAGGTCACCGGCATCGCCGCCGGCGTGCTCTACCACGACGGCTGGGTCTACGCCACCATCGCGCCGGACCTCTGGCGCTTCAAGGACACCGATGATGACGGCGTGGCCGACATCCGCGAGGTCGTGGTGACGGGCTTTGGCCTGCACCTCGCCTACGCGGGCCACGACATGCACGGCCTCTCCGTCGGCCCCGACGGGCGCATCTACTGGAGCATCGGCGACAAGGGCGTGAACGCGACCTCGCGCGAGGGGAAAAAATTCTTCTTCCCCAACGAGGGCGCGGTCATGCGCATCGAGCCCGACGGCTCCGGCTTCGAGGTCTATGCGCACGGCCTGCGCAACGTGCAGGAGCCGGCGTTCAACGAACTCGGCGATCTGATCGGGGTGGACAACGACGCGGACCAGCCCGGCGAGCGCGAGCGCTTCGTGCACATCATCGAGGCGAGCGACAGCGGGTGGCGCTGCAATTTCCAATACATGAAGATGGACAGCCCGTGGATGCGCGACGGGCTGTGGAAGCCGCGCTTTCCCGGCCAGCCCGCCTACCTGCTGCCGCCGCTGGCGAGCTACTCGGATGGTCCGGCGGGCTTCAAGCGGGAGCCCGGCACCGCGCTCGGCGCGGCGCAGCGGGGGATGTTCCTGCTGAACGAATTTCCCTCGGGCAAGATGCGCGCCTTCCGCACCGCGCCCGCGGGCGCGACCTTCGCGATGAAGGACGCCACCATCCTCAACGACGGCATCATGGGCATCGGCCTGAGCTGGCACCCCGACGGCTCGCTCTTCATGGCCGACTGGATCGGCGGCTACCCGCTCGACGGCATCGGCGCCGTGTGGCGCGTCGACGCCAAGGATGGGATCGACCAGGCGGCGCGCGCGGAGACGCAGCGCTTGATTGCGACCGGATTTGAAAAACGGCCGGATGCCGAGCTTGCCTCGTTGCTCGCGCACCGCGACCAGCGCGTCCGGCAGGGCGCGCAGTTCGCGCTCGCCAAGCGCGGGGCCAAGGACGCGCTTCTCCAAGTCGCCGCCGACGAGAAGGCGGCGCAGCTCGCGCGCATTCACGCGATCTGGGGCCTCGGCCAACTGCTGCGCCGCAGCGCGGCCGAGCCGGCGCCGGTGGCCGCGCTGTTGCGCAGCGCCGATGCGGAGATGCGGGCGCAAGCGGCGAAGGTTCTGGGTGACGCCGCCGCCACGGGCGCGAAGGCCGAGGGCAGGGCGCTTGTGCCGCTCCTCGCCGACGCGGCGCCACGCGTGCGATTGCAGGCGGCAATCGCCCTCGGGAAATACCGTGAAACGACGGCGGTCGGCCCGCTTTTCGCCCTGGCCGCGAGCGAAGGCCTGGAGCCCGTCATGCGCCACGCGGCCGTCACCGGCCTGGCGGGCTGCGCGACCCCCGCGCAGCTCGCGGCCAAAAAATCCGACGACTCCGCCGCCGTGCGCCTTTGCGCGACGATCGCGTTGCGCCGGCAGGCGGCTCGCGAGGTCGCGGTGTATCTTGGCGATGCCGATCAGCTGGTGGCGGAGGAGGCGGCGCGGGCGATTCACGACGACACGGGGATTGCCGGCGCCCTGCCGGCGTTGCCGCTGCTCCTGGCTTCCGCGCACCGCAGCGATGCGATCACGCGCCGCGCGATCAACGCCGCGCTGCGGCTCGGCACGCCGGCGGACGCGGCCCGGGTGCTCGCGTTTGCCCTCGGCGACGCCGCGCCGCGACCGCTGCGCGTCGAGGCGCTGCATGCGCTCAAGATCTGGGGCCAGCCGCCGCGCCTCGACCTCGTCGACGGCTGCGCCCGCACATTCCACCCCGCGCGCATCGACGGCGTGCTCGCGCCGCGGCTCGACGCCCTGCTCGCGCTCACCGATCCCGCGCTCCGCACGCTCGCGATCGAAATCGTGATGGCGCACGGCCTCAAGGCCGCGCCGGCGCAGATTGCCGCGATTGTGGCGGAGGCCCGCGCGACCGGCGAACTGCGCGCGCAGGCGCTGCGGTTGCTCGGGGGCGAGCACCGCGGCAGCGCGGCGTTTGCCCACGGCCTCGATCTTGCCTTGGCCGGTGATGCGCCGGTGGCGCTGCGGCGGGCCGCGCTGGAGCTGCTGCTGCCGGACCGCCCGGCCCGGCTGATCGCGGAGGCGAAGGTCGCGCTTGCCGGGCGCAGCGCGCCGGAGAAGCAGCAGGCCGTCGCGTTGCTGGCGCAGGCGGCCAGCGCCGAGGCCGATGCCGTGCTGGCGCCGCTGGCGGACGCCTTGGCCGCGGGCCGGTGCGAGCCCGCCCTGCAGTTGGAGGTCATCGAGGCGATTCGCGCCCGCGAGGTGGCGAATCCCGCGCTGGGCGCGAAATTGCGGGCGTATGCGGCGTCCCCTGCCGGCGGAGCGCAAGGTGAGCTGCTGGCGGGCGGCGACATCGCGCGCGGGCGCGATCTCGTGGCGAACCATCTCAATGCCAACTGCACGGCGTGCCACACGGTCGAGACCGCCGGCGGCAGCGAGGTCGGCCCCAATCTCCGCGCCATCGGCACGCAGCGCGCGGCCGCCTACCTGCTCGAGTCGCTGCTCACGCCGTCCGCCCAGATCGCGACGGGCTACGGGCTCGTGAACGTGACGCTGAAGGACAGGACCGTGGTCGCGGGGACGCTCGCGAAGGAAACGCCGCAGGCGGTGACCGTGCGCGCCTTCGACGGCAAGCAGACCGCGATCCCGCGCGCCGAGATCGCGAGCCTCACGCCGCCCGTCTCGATCATGCCGCCGATGGGCGCGATCCTCCAGCCGCGCGAAATCCGCGACGTGGTCGCGTATCTCTCGAGCCTCAGGGGCGGCGGCCGCAACGCGGCGAAAAAGAGCGAGGAGCCCTGAGGCCTGGGTGGAGCCGCGGCGCCCTCGCCGCGGAATCGCGGCCCTCGGCACAAGCGCGAAGGACGCGGCTGGGTCGCCGCGTCCCCCCGGCGGAGCCAGATGCTTTCTCCTTCGGGCTCGCGTGCCGTTGCGCGGCGTTTCTATTTTTCTCGCGATGTCTTCACCGAGTCCCGCCCGTCCCGCCGTCACCTCCTCCTCGCCCTGCCCGTGCGGCAGCGGCCGCCCGTTTGGCGACTGCTGCGAGCCGCTGCTCCGGCAGCGCAGCAAGGCCGCCACCGCGGAGGAGCTGATGCGCTCGCGCTTCACGGCGCACTACGTGGGTGACGAGCGGCACCTGCACCGCACCTACCTCGAGACGGCGCGCCAGCCGTTTGCCGAGCCGCCCGCGGGCGAGCCGGTGAAATGGACGCGCCTCGTCATCCGCGCGCACGAGCCCAACGTGAAGCCCGACGTCTCCCATGTGGATTTCACCGCCTACTTCGAGGCCAACGGCGCGGAGCACCCGATGCACGAGAAGTCGGAGTTCAAGCGCATCGACGGCGAGTGGTTCTTCGTGCGCCCGCTCCGCGAAGGCCCCGCGCCCGTGCGCAACACGCCCAAGGCCGGCCGCAACGACCCGTGCCCGTGCGGCAGCGGGAAGAAGTTCAAGCACTGCTGCGGGAAGTGAGGCGGGAGGATTTCGGCCGCGGTTTATTTTTGCGCCAACCGTAAACGCAGCCTTTCGATCGCCATCTCGACTTCTTTTTCGTGGTGGCTGTCGGTGCGTTGACGGACGGATTCCAACCACGTTAGATCAGATTCGTCGCCAAATTGGGCAAAGTAGTCAGGCACGCCTATCATAGGACGACTAAGGTCGTCTCTGCGGCCCCGAAGGGCAGCACGGAAAGTTGGCGAAAAAGGAAATCGGGAGGCAATGCGGCAGGCATTTCCGATCAGCCATGCGGTGGAGTATGGGTCAGCAACCAATTCCGGCAGAATCGGCACGATGGCGGGTCCGGCCTCGTGGACAATCTGCAACTGGGCGCGAAACGAGGCATCTTCGATTGAGTTGCCACATGAATTAGAAAGCACACGTGCCGCGGCATCTCTGAGATCTGATCGGTTCGAAATCCGTTCCGCAACGGGTAGAGCACCACGCTTGGTCCCTGCCAATCGAGTCGACTCATCTAAGACCGATTGGCCGGCTACAATGGCGGTGACGACGCCTAGCAAACCGGAGACCAGCAAAGACACTCTACGATCTCTCGTCGTCATCGATGGGTGCGGCCATCACCTCCAGCGCGAATTGCTCCCGTAAGGCATCGAGGAACATCGTTCCTCGAACTTTCGAGTCAGACCACGTCTGGGGATACTGCAGTGAAAACAAAAAGCGGGGGGCAAAAATGCACGCCGCTCCTGCGCTACGCTCCTGTTAGAGTTACGCCGTCGTGATCTTCCGGGCCTTCGGATCGTAGATGGTCTTCCGGCCCGTGTCGTAGGAGATGACGGCCATCATCACCGCGACCGCGTGCTGGAAGCCGGCGTCGATGCTGGCGTGCGGGGTCTGGTTGCTGCGCATGCACTGGAGCCAGTTGAGGAAGTGATCCGGGCGCGGCACGGGCGTGACCTCGATCTTGCCGCGGATGGAGCCGTCGCGCTTGCGGCCGCCCTCGGCGCTGTAGGTCGGGACGTTCCAGTTGTCCACGGCCAGCGTGCCCTTCTCGGCGAAGAATTTCCGCGTGTTGCCGGCGCTGTTGCCGAAGTTGTTCGAGCTCGTGACGACGAAGCCCTCGGGATACATCCACGTGGCGATCACGTTGTCGGGCGTGGTGAAGTTGTTCTCGTCCTTCCAGGTCGTGACGCCGCCGAGGCACACGCACGACTGGGGCATGCCGCAGTCCATCACGTAGTGCATGAGGTCGAGGAAGTGCGCGCCCCACTGCGGGACGGGGCCCTGGCAGAACTCGTAGTAGCCATACCACGCGGAATACTTGCGCGGGTCGAAGGCCTGCTTCGGCGTGTCGCCGAGGAATTCGTTCCAGTCGAGGTCCTCCTTCTTCACGTCCTTGCCGAGGTATTGATACCAGTAGGGCTTGTCGCCGTTGCGGCTCTCGTCGATGCGCATGACCTTGCCGAGCACGCCGGACTTCATGAGCTCGCGCGCGCCGGCGATGCCAGGCAGCGAGCGGAGCTGCGTGCCGACCTGGATGATGCTGCCGGCGGCCTGCGCGGCCTTGGCGGCGTCGTAGGCCTTGACGAGTTTGCCGAAGTCGGTGGCGAGCGGCTTCTCCACGTAGATGTGCTTGCGGGCCTTGGCCGCCGCCTCGAGGTGCGTGGTGTGGTGGAAATCGGGCGAGGCGATCATCACGGCGTCGATGCCGTCCATCGCGAGGAGATCGCGGTAGGAGACAAACTCCCGGGCCTTGCGGCCAAACGCCTTCTCGATGCTGCCGTTGATGCGCTCGCGCGCGCCCTTCCACGGATCGGCGATGGCGACGACCTCGAAGTTCTCCGTGGCCTTGTGCGGGAGGATGCCGCCCTCGAGGTGTGCGCCGCGGCCGCGGCTGCCGCAGCCGATCTGGGCGATGCGCATGCGGTCGTTGGCGCCGATGGAGCGGGCGCGCTCCGCGGCGGTGAGGGGGTTTTTCCAGGCCGTGGCGAGCGCGGTGCCGGCGGCGACCTTGGCGGACGTGGCGAGGAACTGGCGGCGGGGCAGGGTGGATTGGGCGGGCGTATTCATGGTGAATTTTGGGTTGAAAGTGCGGGGGGAGATCAGGCGACGAGGATTTGGTCGAGCTTGGCGGAGAGGTGGGCGAGGAACTCGGGGGCCGGCAGGTCGCGCGGCGCGCCCTGCTCGGTGATAAGGTAACCGGTGTAGTGCACGGCGTCGAACGCGGCCATGACGGCGGGCCAGTCGCTGTCGCCCGCCAGCAGGTCGACGTCGAAGCCGGCGCGGGGGCCCTTTTCGTCGCGGAGCTTGCGGCTGAACTCCTTCACGTGCACCGCCACGATGCGCGGGCCAAGCGAGCGGATCCATTGCTCGGCGAAGCCGGTGTTGATCACGTTGCCGACGTCGAAGTGCCAACGGACCATGGGCGACTTGAACGCATCGCAATACTGGGCGGCCTCGAGCGGGCTCAGGAGAAACTGGTTCCAGACGTTCTCGATCGCGATGGCGACGCCCAGCTCCTCGGCGAGCGGCACGCACTTGCCGATTTCGGCGAGGGAAAGCTTCCACGCGTCGGCATAGGAGGTCGTCTTGTTGACGACGCCGGGGACGGTGAGGACGGACTTGGCGCCGTAGGCCTTCGCGTCGCGGAGGGCGACCTTGAGCGCCTCGACGCTGATCTCGCGTTTTGCCGGGTTGGGATCGGTGAAGGGATGCGTCCAGTGCGTGGCGAGCAGCACGCTGGGAATCTCCAGGCCCGCGGCGTCGCGCGCGGCGAGGGTTTCCTTTTGGTCGCCGCCGCTCTGGACCTCGACGCCGTGGAAGCCCGCGTCGCGCAGCATCTGGAATTTCTCGCGCAGCGTCTGGGTTTTCCCCGGCGTGTTGCGAAACGTGGAGAACATCAGGCCCTTCTTGTTGGGCCGCGGCGTGGTGCGCGACGGCTTGAACGGCGGCAGCGCCGCGGCGTCGCGCGGGGCGCGCTTCTTCTTTTCGGCGTCGGCGGCGCTCAGCCCCAGCGGCGCGAGCGCGGCCGTGGTGGCGGCGGTGGCGAGAAAATCGCGGCGGTTCATGGGATTCGGCTCAGAGGCGCTTGATGTAGATCTCCTTGAATTCGACCGGATCGGTGTGGCCCGCGAAACCGAAAAACCCGCTCGTGCGGTCCTTCCCGGGATGGGCAGACTTGGCCATGACCGTCGCCATGTCGACCTTGCTGACATCGGCGTCGAGGATGACGGTGCCGTTGAGTTCCACCTTGATGGTCGAGCCCTTGACGGTGACCTCCTCAAAGTTCCACTCGCCGATGGGGCGCTGGTAGCCGGTCTGGCCGGGCACCATGCCGTAGACCGAGCCGAGCTGCTGGCGCGGATCGAGCTTTTTGTCCGGCTGGTTGCGGGCGGCGTAGTAGTTCTCGTCGATGATCTGAATCTCGGTCATGCCGTCGTAGGCGGTGTTGCCCTTGCCGGGGTAGCGGATGGCGAGGCCGTTGTTGCCGCCGGGGGGAATCTTGAACATCACGCGCGCCACGAAGTCGCGGAGCTCGGTGTTCCAATACGGCGTGCCGCCGCGGCCGTTGCGCCACACGAGCGTGCCGGCCTTGATGTCCATGACGTCGAGCGGCGACTTGATCGCGGGTTGGTTCTTGGCGGCGGCCTTCTCCTCGATGGCCCAGCCGTTGAGATCCTTGCCGTTGAAAATCTTCTCGAAGCCTGCGGCGCCTTTGCTGGCGAGCAGCTTGTTGCCTTCGTCGGTGCCGATCTCGCGGAGCCAGAGGTTGCGCCAGTGCGTGGCGCCGCCGTGGGTCTGCAGCTGGATCGGGCCGCGCGCGGGGATCGGGCGGCGCTCCTCGGGCTTCAGCTTCTTGTTGTTCTTGTCGTAGTAATTCTCGAGCACGGCGTGATCGACGACGAGCTTGCCATTGAGCCACACGCTCACGCGGGAGCCGACCATGACGACGCGGAGGGTGTTCCACTCGCCGATGGGCTTGTCGGCCTTCACGAGCGGGTCGCGGCCGGGCGTGCCCTTGGTGTTGTTCCAGAGGCCGCCGGAGCCCTTGGCGTAGCCGATGTCCTTGGTGTCGGGAATCGCGGTGTCCCAGATCTGCACCTGCGGCACGCCGCGGAGGTAGACGCCGGAGTCGGCGCCCTTCGCGAGCTTGAAATCAAGGCGCAGCTCAAAGTCGCCGTAGTCCTTCTCGGTGGTGGCGTAGCGGCCTTCGCCGTCGTTGAACAGCACGTCGCCCTCGGCGCGCCAGTGGGGCTTGCCGTCCTTCAGCTCGGTGAGGCTCTTGGTCCACTCGGCGATCTTCTTCGCGCGATCCTCGGGGGTCATCTCGAGCAGCGCGCGATGGTCGAAGGTGTCGCCGCCGCGCCAGCCGGTGAGGTCCTTGCCGTTGTAGAGGGAGACGAAGCCGGCCGGCGGCGTCGCGGCCCGCGCGGCAAGGCCGAGCAGGGCGGAGGATAGGACGAGGCGGAACGAGGGAAGGCGCATGGCGGTAACGGAGGGGGCGTAAGTGTCTGGTTAGTTACTCGCGTGCGGCAAACAGAAACTCAGCGCCGCAGCGACGAATTTTCGGCGCGCTTCTCGGCGCGCTTTCGCACCAAAAAAAGCCGTCCACCTTCTAGCGGGCGCGCAGGGTGTCGCGTAGGCTGCGGGGGATTGACCGCTGCCTTGGCGGTCTGAAAATTTCCCTTCATGCGCCCCAAACCCCTCGCCTTTGCCTTCGTTCTGGCCGTCGCCGCCTGCGTCGCCCGCCTCGCCGCCGCGGAGGCGGCCGCGCCGTTCGAGCTGCGCGACGGCGACCGCGTCGTCTTCCTCGGCGACCGCCTCATCGAGGGCGAGCAATACCAAGGCTGGATCGAGCTGATGCTCACGACGCGCTTCGCCGATCGCGCGATCACGTTTCGCAACCTCGGCTGGAGCGGCGACACGCCGGCGGGCGACGCGCGCTTCGGCCTGAGCCTGCTGCAGGCGGGCCGCGAGCCCGCGGACGAGGGCTTGAAGGGCCTCGTGAAACAAATCGAGGACGCGAAGCCGACCGTGGTCTTCGTGGGCTACGGCATGGCGAGCTCGTTCGACGGCGCGGCGGGCGTGGCGAAATTCAAGGCCGACTACGCGCGGCTGCTCGACACGATCGAGCGCGTGTCGCCGGGCGCGCGGCTGGTGCTGCTCTCGCCGCTGCGCCACGAAAGCCTCGGCGGCGCGTGGCCCGACGCCAAGGCGCACAACGCCCAGCTCGCGCTCTACGCGCAGGCCGTCGGCGAAATCGCGGCGGCCCGCGGCGTGCGCTTCGTCTCATTGTATGATCTGCTGCCGGCGCGCGGGGCGGGCGCGGCGCCGCTCACGGCCAACGGCATTTTCCCCACGGCGCGCGGCTACCGCGTGCTGGCGGAGACGCTCGAGGATCGGCTCTTCGGGGACAGCGCGCGCGGCGCGTGGCGCGCGAGCCTGCAGGCCGAGCCGCTGCGGCAGGCCATCCTGCGCAAGAACGAGTGGTTCTTCCACCGCTCCCGGCCGGCGAACATGGCCTACATTTTCGGTTTCCGGAAACGCGAGCAGGGCAACAACGCCGTCGAGGTGCTCAAGTTCGACGAGAGCATCGCCGCCGAGGAGGGGCGCATCGCCAAGCTCCGCGCGCTCCAGCCCGCCGATGTGCCCGAAATTCCGCGCCGCATCGGCAACGCCAAGCTCGAGTTCAGGCCGCAGCCGCACCCACAGTTCGAGATTGGCGACGGGCTCGAGGTCACGCTCTGGGCCGAGAACCCCCTGCTCAACAAACCCATCCAGATGAACTGGGACGCACGCGGCCGCCTCTGGGTCGCCAGCTCCGAGCTCTACCCGCAGATCGAGCCGGGGCAGGCGGCGACCGACAAGATCATCGTGCTCGAGGACACCACGGGCGCGGGCCGCGCGGACAAGGCCACCGTGTTTGCCGACGGCCTGTTGATTCCGACGGGCGTCGCGCCGGGCGATGGCGGCGTCTACGTCGCGCAGAGCACGGAGCTGCTTTTCCTCCAGGACACCGATGGCGACGGCAAGGCCGACGTGCGCCGCGCCGTGCTCAGCGGCTTCGGCACGGAGGACACGCACCACAACCTGCACACGCTCAAGTGGGGCTTCGACGGCCGGCTCTACATGAACCAGTCCGTCTACACGCGCACCGATGCGGAGACGCCGCACGGCGTCGTGCGCCTCAAGGCCGGCGGCATCTTCCGCTTCGATCCGCGGGATCAGGAAATGGAAATCCTCTACCGCGGCTGGGTGAACGCGTGGGGCCACCAGTTCGACGACTACGGGCAGTCGTTCGTGACCGACGGCGCGGGCTTCCAAGGCGTGAGCTGGGGCGTGCCCGGCGCGACCTACTTCACGCTCGCGCCCGCGCGCCGCCAGATCGACAGCATCAGCCCGGGCCGCTACCCGAAATTCGCCGGCCTCGAGATCGTGCGCAGCTCGCTGTTCCCCACCGACTGGCAGGGCGACGTGATCACGTGTGATTTCCGCGCGCACCGCATCGTGCGCTTCAAGCTCAGCGACCAAGGCTCCGGCTACGTGACGAAGGAGATGCCCGACGTGCTCCGCACCACCGCCGACTCCTTCCGCCCGATCGACGCGCGGCTCGGGCCCGACGGCGCGCTCTACCTCGCCGACTGGAGCAACCCGATCATCCAGCACGGCGAGGTGGATTTCCGCGACACGCGCCGCGACAAGTCGCACGGCCGCATCTGGCGCGTCGCGCCGAAGGGCGCCCGCCCGCTGCCGCGCACCGATCTCACCAAGCTCGCCAACGCCGCGCTGCTCGAACGCCTGAAGTCGCCCAACGGCTACGAACTCGAAAACGCGAGGCGCGTGCTCACCGAGCGCGGCGCCGCGGCGGTGCGCGCCGATCTCGATGCTTGGGCGGCGAAGCAAAAGGACGAGCGCGGGAAACTGGAGGCGCTCTGGACCTATCAGGCGTTCAATCTCCCGCAGCCGGGGCTGCTGAAAAATCTGCTCGCGGCGAAAGACGCCCGCGTGCGCGCCGCCGCGATCCGCGTGCTGCCGGACGAGGGCGCGATCGGTCCGCTGGAAAGACTCTCGGCGGACGAGCATCCCCGCGTGCGCCTCGAGGCCGTGCGCGCGCTCGGCCGGCAAAACTCCGCGCGCGCCGCCGAGCTCGTGCTCGGCGTGCTCGCCAGGCCGATGGACCCCTTTCTCGACTATGCGGCGTGGCTCTCGATCAACGAGCTGGCCGCGCCGTGGGTCGCGGCGGTGAAGAGCGGCGCGTGGGCGACGACCGGGCGCGAGCGGCAACTCGAGTTCGCCCTCGAGGCCATCGAGCCCGCGCAAGCCAGCGAGATCCTCGGCCTGCTGCTCGCGCGCCAAGGCCTCGCGCGCGACGGCTCCGGCCCGTGGATCGAGCTGATCGGCTCCGCGGGCGGGCCGGCGGAGCTGCGGTTGCTGTTCGATCGCGTGACGAGCGCGGGCTTGGACGAGCCGGCCGCGCTGCGGGCGCTGGCGGCGCTGACCGAGGCGGCGCGCCTGCGTAGCGCGAAGCCCTACGGCGATCTCACGGCGCTGCGGGCGCAGTTGACGGCGCCGAGCGGCGCGGTGCGCGTGGCGGCGCTGAAGCTCGCGGGCGCGTGGAAACTCGCGGCGCTCTCGCCGCAGCTCGTGGGGGCCGCGGGCGCGGCGGGCACGCCGGCGCCGGAGCGCGCGGCGGCGTTTGCGGCGCTGCGCGACATCGGCGGCGCGGGCGTCATCAAGGAGCTGCAGCGGCTCGCCGCCGACGGGGACCTGAGCGTCCGGCGCGAGGCGACGCTGACGCTCGCGGCGCTCGAGTTGCCCAGTGCCTTGCCGAGCATCATCGCCGTGCTCAAGGCGACGACCGACGAGGCGCAGGCGCAAAACCTGTGGCGCGCGTTGCTCGGCATCCGCGGCGTGAGCGCGCGGCTCGCGATCGAGCTGCCGAAGACGGAGCTGCCCCGCGAGGTCGCGCGCGCCGGCCTGCGCCCCGCGCGCGAGGGCAACCAGCACCAGGCGCTCGTGCCCGTGCTCATGAAGCAGGCGGGCCTCGCGCTCTCCAACGTGCAGCTCTCCGCCGCCGAGATGCAGCAGATTGCGCGCGACGCGCTCGCGAAAGGCGACGCGGCGCGCGGCGAGCGGCTCTATCGCCGCGCGGAGCTCGCGTGCATGGCGTGCCACGCCATCGGCGGTGCCGGCGGCAAGATCGGCCCCGACCTCACCAGCATCGGCGCGAGCGCGCAGCCGGACTACCTGGTCGAATCGCTGCTCTACCCGAGCGCAAAGATTAAGGAAGGCTACCACTCGGTCGCGATCTCGACGAAGGACGGGCAGGAGCACAGCGGCATGATCGTGCGCGAGACGCCCACGGAGATTCTGCTGCGCGACGCGGCCAACCAGGAGATCTCAATCGCGACCGCCAACATCGCGCGCCGCACGAGCATCGGCTCGCTCATGCCCGCGGGCCTGATCGACGGGCTGCTGCCCGAGGAGCGGCTCGATCTCGTGAAGTTCCTCTCGCAGCTCGGCAAGCCGGGCGACTACGACGCGGCCAAGGGCGGCGTCGCGCGCGCGTGGTCACTCTACCTGATCGTGAGCCAGAACCAGCACCTCGGCAGCGAGCGCGTGATCGCGGGCGACACGACGCTGGCCGACTGGAAGCCCGTGCTCTCGCTCGTGAGCGGCACGCTCGCCGGCGAGGTGGTCGAGGAGACGATGCCCAACCGCGGCAACAACCGCGGGCTGTTTGCGGCGACGCGCTTTGAGTCGGCCAAGGGCGGGACGGTGAAGTTCTCGCTCAAGGGGGCCGTCAAGGGCGCCTGGGTGAACGGTGCGCTGGTGAAGGCGGGCGCGGCTTTCACCGCCCAAGCCAAGCCCGGCATGAACACCATCGTGCTCCAGCTCGACGACGTGAAGCCGGACTCGATCACGCTGCGCTCGGGCGATGTGGCGTTTGCCCTCGGGCAGTGACGTGGCGCGGGCGGGCTGCCCGCGCGACTGCGGGCGCGCATCCGCGCTCGCATTGCTGCGTCTGGCGGACCAACTTCGCTTTTCTTTCCCCCATGAAATCATCGTGCTCATCGTTCTTCCTTCTCCTCGCGCTCGCCGCGGTATCCGTCCGCGCGGCCGCGCCCGCGGCCAAGGCGCCCGAGCGCAACGCCCTCACGCCCGAGGAAAAGGCCGCCGGCTGGCAGCTGCTCTTCGACGGCAAGTCGCTCGCTGGTTGGAAGGCCAGCGAGAACCCCGGCTCGTTCGGCGTGCACAACGGCCTGCTGATTGTCTTCGGCAAGCGCTCGCACCTTTTCTACGACGGCCCGGTGGCGAACCACGATTTCAAGAATTTCGAGCTCACACTCGACATCTGCGCGCTGAAAGGCGCGAACTCCGGCGTCTACATCCACACGCAGTATCAGGAAACCGGCTGGCCCGACAAAGGCTATGAAGTGCAGGTCAACAACACGCACACCGACGTGAAGAAGGGCGCGGGCCTCTATGCCATCAAGGACAACTTCGAGGCGCCGGCGAAGGACGGCGAGTGGTATACGATGGTGGTGAAGGTCGAGGGGAAGCGCATCCAGACCTTCGTGAACGGGAAGCAGATCGTGGACTTCACCGAGCCCACGCCGCCCGCGCCGCCGAAGGGCATGGCCGGCCGCATGCTCTCGCACGGCACGTTCGCGCTCCAGGGCCACGATCCGGAGAGCACCGTGCTGTATCGGAACATCAAGGTGCGCGCGCTGCCCTGAGGCGGCGCGTGGCCACGAGGTGGGCCGTGCGCTCCGCGCGCGGCCTTTGCGTGCTGAAGCGCCTTGGCCCGCTCGGGAGAGCACGGCCCACCTTATGACGCGCTCAAATTGCAGGGCGGGCCCTTGCGGCCGGCCGTCACGCGACGCACGTGATAACCGCGACGGCCCGCCGGCAAGCGGCGGCCCTGCAAGAACAAATGCGCTCCGTGATTGGCCTCACTATTTCTCCACCGAGAACCGATACTCGGTCGTCGACGAGAACCTCTGGCCGGGACGCAGGATCGTGCTCGGGAAATTCGCGTGGTTCACCGAATCGGGGTAGTGCTGCGTCTCGAAGCAATAGAACCCCGTCTTGTCCGCCACGGGTTGCGCCCCGAGCGGGCTGGTGTAGAGCTGCACGGCGGGCTCGGTCGTCCACACCTCCATCACGCGGCCGGACTTGGGCTCGCGCACGCGCGCGGCGCGGACGAGCGAGGCGTCGCCCGCCGGGCGATCGATGATGAAGTTGTGATCGTAGCGGCGGTTGGCCGGCAGTTTGTCCCAGCGGGCGCCGAGCCGCGCGGGCTTGGTGAAGTCCAGCGGCGTGCCGGCGACCGGCGCGATCTCGCCCGTGGGGATGAGCGCGGCGTCGTAGAGCGTGTAGCTTGCCCCGCGAATCGTGATCTCGTGATCGAGGACGTCGCCCGCGCCGGCGAGGTTGAAGTAGGCGTGGTTGGTCAGGTTGATCGGGGTGGGCTTGTCGGTGGTGGCCGAGTAGTCGAGGCGCAGGGTGTTGTCCGCGGTGAGAGTGTAGGCCACGACGACGTCCAGCTTGCCCGGATAGCCCTCCTCGCCGTCGGCGCTGGTATAGGTGAGGCGCACGGTCGGACCGAGGCGCGAATTGATGGGGCCGCCCGACCAGTTGACCTTGGCGAAGCCGCGGCGCCCGCCGTGGATGTGGTTGGGGCCCGAGTTGGTCGTCACCTGCACCTCGCGGCCGTCGAGCGTGAAGCGGCCCTGACCGATACGGTTGGCGACCCGCCCGATGACGGCCGCGGAGTTGGCGAAGCTCGCCTGCGCACCGGCCGCGGGCGCGAGCACAGGGTTGATCACGCTGACGAGCTGGCCTGCCCGATCGGGCATGCGCAGATCGGCGACGGTGGCGCCATAGGTGATGATGACGGCGGTCGCACCGGACGAGTTCGTGAGCGTGAATTGATGGATGGTCTCTCCGTCGGGCGACTTTCCAAAGACGCCGAGTTGGACCGGCGGAGTGGCGGCGAATGCAAGCTGCGACGCGACGGCGAGGCCGGCGATCAAGGTGGGGCGGAGGGGATTCACGCGCCGGTTCAACGCGCCCGCGCCGCCGGTCGCAAGGCGGATGTGAGCCATCTCCGGGCGTGACATCCGCCGGGCTCGCCCGTCAGGCTGCCGCACTCCCCATCAACCCATGACCAAAAAAATCACCTCCCTCGCGCTTACGGCGGCGCTCGCGTTCGCCGCGCCCACGTTCGCGCAAGCCGACAAGCAGCCCGCCAAGAAGCAGCCGGCTCCTCCCATCCCGGGCGCCGGCAGCGGCGGCAACACCCCGCACGCCACCACGGGCACCGTCATCGGGCCCAACCGCAACGACGGCAGCCGTGTCACCATCACCTACGGCCGGCCGTTCTCCGTGCATCCGCGCAAAGGCGGCGAGCCGCGCAAGATCTGGGGCGGCCTCGTTCCCTGGGACAAACCCGACCGCCTCGGCGCGGATGAAGCCACGACCATCCTCACTGAGCATCCGATCGTGGTCGCTGGCACGACGATTCCCGCGGGCATCCACACGCTCTACATCATCCCCTCGGAAAACGGCGTGAGCAAGCTGGCCTTCAGCAAAAAGGTCGGCGGCTGGGGCATCCCGGTGAATGTCGACAACGATGTCGTCCGCGCCGATCTGAAGAAGGAAGCCCTCTCCGATCCCGTCGATCAGCTCAAGATTGAGGTCAAGAATACCAATCCCGCCGCCTTCGGTGGGACGATTGAAATCAGTTGGGAACGCACCAAGTTCTCGCTGCCCTTCACGGTGAAGAAGTGACGGCAAGCCCGGTGGGGCGATTTTCGTTCCGCAGATTTTTTCGAGGCGCGCCCGCAAGCGGCGCGCCTTTTTGTTTGCTTCGAGCCAGAGAAACAAGCGCTTGACGCGCGGCGCGAAAACCGGACGCTCTCCGCTCCGATTCACGCCCTCATCGTCTATCGGTTAGGACAGGAGATTCTCAATCTTCAAAGCGGGGTTCGATTCCCCGTGGGGGCGCCAACTTACCTCTCCTCGTAGGAGAGGTTTTTTGTTTTGTATGGGCTTGTCAGGGCTCGTTTGCCCCCTTTTGTCCCCTGCATGGAACCCATCGTCGCAAAGGCCGGGCGTCGGGATTGGCCCAAACGTGTCATCGTCGGAAACGTAGCCGTTAAGGTCTATCGGCAGGCGCACAAGACCTCGGCGTCCGGTTTTACCTACGTCGTGACCTACCGGCAGGCGGGAGGACGGGCTAGGGAGAAATTCGCCGATCCGGCGCGAGCCGTGGAAGAGGCGCGACTCAAGGCAACGCAGCTCAATGCTGGGCGCATCGAGGCGGCGGACGTGAGTGTCCACGACCGCGACTTGCTTCGCGAGGCCAAGCGAGTTTGTGGTGACTACCCGGTCCTCGCCGCCCTCAAGGAATGGGCCGAGGCGCACCGCCTGACCAAGGGCCAAATCATGCAGGCGGCTCAGGCTTGGCACGCGAGGAGCGCGGGGAATTTCAGCCGCGTCACCGTCGAGAAAGCAGTCGATGACTTCATCGCCGCCAAGGAGAAGGCCAAGAAGCAAGGCGAGCGAACCTATCGCGCCAAGCTGGACCCGCTCAAAAAGGCGTTTCCCGGCCAGCATCTCGACGCCATTTCGGCGAAGGCGCTAGACGCCTACCTTCAGCAATGGGAGGACGGCACCACGCGGAACGACCTTCGCAAGCGCGCGGTGGCTCTATGGCGTTGGGCATACAGCCGCAATCACCTGCCCCGCGGCGCTCCGCTTGAAATCGAGCAAACGGAGCGCGCTCGCGAAGAGCCTACAGAAATCGGGATCATTGATGCACGGACGTTCAAGCGTCTGCTCGAATTTGTCCGGGCGAATCGTCCCGAACTTCTGCCCGCGCTCGTGCTCGCGGGATTTTGTGGAATCCGGGCCGACGAAATCCATGGCAAGCGCGAGGACCGTTCCAAGCGTCAGCTTTGGGAAGACATTCGTTTGGATGAGAAATTTGTGCGCGTCACGGTCGCCAAACGGAACACGCCGGCATGGCGGTTCGTGCCGCTCTGCGACGCGGCCATCGCGTGGCTCAATCTTTGCGAGGAAAAGAAAGGCATGGTGTGTGATCCGGGTGCGATGGAAAAAGTCCGCCTTGTCGCGCGTGCGGCAAATTTTGAGCTGCCAGAAAATTGTTTCCGGCATTCCTTCATTTCCTACCGCATCACCGCGACCGATGGGAACAAACCGCAGGTCGCAACGGAAGCGGGCAACAGCGTGCGCGAGATTGATCGGCGCTACCGTGTCCCGGTCACAAAGGCGGAGGCGCTGGCTTGGTTCGCGGTGATGCCAACGCCTGCGTGATGATCAATCCGGCCACTGGCCGGCGGTTTGCAGGCGCGCTATCGCGTAGCGATAGCGCTTCGCCTGCCGGGCCATTTCTGCGCCGTGCGGACCTTGGCGGGCGAGGGTCGCCTCGATGGCCAAGGTCTTTTGCCCGTCGGCCTCGGTTTCGGCGGTCTTTCGTTCCGCCGGGCTCAGGCTTTGCCAGAAGGAACGGAGGGCCGCCTCCTGCGCCGCCCGTCGAGGGTCGTCGGTCGCCGACGGTTCGCGTCGGGCAAGCTCGGTCGGTGCGGTCTTCGCCGCGTCCGGGAGCGGGAAATTGCGCGGGTCTTGGTAGCGTCGCTCAATCGAGCGAACGAGAAAGCCCGCGGGATTTTGCGCGACTGCGGCTGTCCGTCGCTTTTGGAGAAATTGGACGACCTTGATTTTTCGCTGCACAAAGGCGGGTGGAAATTCGCGCGCGAGCTGCGCGGCCTTCGCCGGCTCGACTCCAGCGGCGATGAGGCCGTCGGTTGCCGCTCGCGTTTCGGGGTTCGTTTCCGTGGTCGCAGATACGACGACCGATTGGATTTGCTCTGTGCTCGCGCGGGCGAAGCTCACTGTCCACACTCCGGCGCGAACTTTGCGGAAGCGCTCGTTCGGTGTGGCCTTCGCAAGAAACCCCTTCTCCTCCAACTCGGCGATGGCGCGGCCAAGCTGCCGCTTGAGGTCGCCCGTGGGCGTGTTGCGCGACAGCGCGATTTTCTCAAATGCGAGCGTGCGCAGATCAAACTCGACGCGCGGCATAGCATGAAGGCGCTTGTCGAGAAAGCGGTAGAGTCGGCGCGAGATCGCGCTTTGCAGCGTCATCACGAACGCGAAATCGAGGCTCTTCAAATTGCCGTCCCGGAAACTTTGAAAAACGGTGTCGTTCCACTTGAACACGGACGACGCGAACTCGAAGGCGACTTGGCCCGGCGGCGGCTTGGGTCGGTTACGTTCGTTCTCGGCGGGATCGAGGTCAACGTTGTCTAGGATATGAAAGCTCTCGTTCCGCCATGTGCTGCCGCGCCGGTCGCGCCACGAGTTTTCGTAGTAGAGGCCGACGCCGTGCCAACGGTTGAGGGCCTGCTTGATCCGGTCGTAGCTCTGGCCGTTCACCGGCCAGCGAAGCAGGCGGATAAGCTGATACCGCGTAAAGTGAACCCACGGCGAGGCGAACCCCTGCTGCTTGCTGATCTGGATGAGCGCAAGCAACACCTCGTCGTCGGTCGAGGTCGGCAGCCCAAAAGCATCGGTCCCGGTGATCGTGAGCTTGCGACGGATCGGGCGGTTCGTCTCGCGATCATGGATCGTGTCCTCGAACACGAGGGTCTTCTGCGCCCCGTCCGCGCGCTTGGAAATGATGCCGAGCGGAAATTCGGCAAAATTCATCTCGTCCTTGCCGTCGTGGATTGCCGGAGGCACTGCCGGAACAAGCCGTCCCGTCCCTTCCCTTTCCTTGTCTTCCATTCCTCAACTCCAAAAAACAGCAACCGCGCCCGGTGTGTTGTTTTGAGTCTAAAACAACACGTTTTAAGTCTCCGGCCCGATTTGCGAACGAATCCAAGCCTTTGCCGGAACTTTTGTGGGTCAGAACTCTGCAATCCGTGGTTCAAAACTCTGCACCACTCGAAAAATTGTGGTTCAAAACTCTGCAATCCGTGGGTCAAGACTCTGCCTGCTTCGCGCAAAAATGTGGGTCAGCTATCTGCACCCGAAGGAGTCATACCGCAAAATTGTGGTTCAGGCATCGGTATTCCGACAGAAAGTCACCCCCGCAGGAGAAATTTTCTCCGCTCCCGCGGGTTCACCGCTCGAAAAAGTGTGGGTCAAACATCAGTAGCACCCGTCCGAACTGAAACCCGCCGGACTTGGCCGGCGCGAACTGGCACCGATGGGTTCGGCAGTTCAGCCGAGGTTCACGGATTGGAGCGGCCCTTGCCGCATGCCCTGCTGTGGGCTTTTCGCCGCAGCCTCCCCTTGGGGTGCAACCAAGCGTGATCCCGTCATGGCACCCTCTTTCCGTTCGTTTTTGAGGCCATGCGCCGCGGCCCGCATTGTTGAATGCGATACAAAGCGCGGCGGCGAACGCCTGCATGCAAGTTTGCTTGCAAGCATGTTAGCAAACAGGCTCACAAGCCCACTTGTGGGAATGCGCGCCGCGGGGTATTTCGGCGGTCATGATTACGGCAGTGACGAACCAAAAGGGCGGTGTGGGTAAATCGACGCTGGCGGTGCATGCCGCAGTCTGGCTCGCCGAAATTCGCGGTGCGAAGATCGCGCTAGTCGATTCCGATGCGCAAAGTTCCTCGACGCAGTGGATCAAGGAGGCTGCGCCAACAGTGCCGGTGTTCCGGCTCGCGACCGCCGAGGACATCATCGAGCAGTTGCCCATCCTCGGAGCGCAATTTGATCACGTGATCGTCGATGCGCCGGGCAGCCTCGCCGAGGCCACGCGTGCTGTGCTGTTTCGCGCCGACCTCGCGCTGATGCCTTGCGGCCCCAGCGTGCTTGATCTGCGCGCGGCGCACGAAGCGATCCGCGTGCTCCGTCAGGTGCAGAGCATCCGCAACGGTCCGCCCCGCGCACTGTTCGTTCCGAACAAGCTCCAAGTGCAATACCGCCTGACGCGCGAATTCATGGATACGGCGCGCGCTTTGGAAATTCCGACCGCGAGCGCGCTGCGGCTGCGGCAAGCGTATGCCGATGCCGTCGGGCAGGGCACCGTTGTTTGGAAAATGGGCAAGGGTGCGCAAGATGCCGCCGCCGAAATTCAAAAGTTGTTCAGTGAGGTATTTTACCATGTCGAATTCAGCCGTGTCGTCAGTGCCACGCCGGTCGATGGCGGCGGCGATGTCCGTCCCGCCACTGCCGCCTGAAGCGCTCGACTTGATCCGGGACGGCGCGCCGAAGCCCCGGCGTGAGCCGGTTGCGGAGAGTGTGATCGCGCCTGCGCCAGAAAAACATTTGCCCGTGTCGGGGCGCACTCCGTTGCCGCGCGCACCGGACGAAAGACGTGCCAAGCCGGCGCGCAATCCAACCCCGGCTCCGCAGCCCGACGCAGACGTTGAGGTCGTGCTCGTGCAAGAGTCCTACCGTCTGCCGCCCGTGCTCTTGCGCGGGCTCACGCGCGCTTGCTACGAGCGCAAGGCGAAGCGCGTTCGCCCTTACAGACGGCAGGATGTCGTCGCGGTGGCGCTTGAGCGCTGGCTGCGCGATGAAGGCTATCTTGAGGCGGACGCGAAAAATTAACTGCGCTGCGTGTCTTCAGGTCGGCCCGGTTTCAGCCGATGCGTTCTCCGCAGGGTTTTCCCTGTTTGTCGTCATTGAAACGCAATCGTTTCGTTTAGCGGCATTCCATTGGCCGATGGCACCCGCAAACTTGGCTACCACCAAGATAAGGGGGCGGTCTAATCACCCGTCGCGTCGTCGGCTCGTAGAGCTGGATACATCGAGAGGTGTTCGTCCAGTTCGAGGGAGGCTGTCGGAATCAAAGCCGCGCAAGCGGCCAATCTCCGGCTTCTATCCCATTGCCTCGGCGCGGTGCGGGGGCGACCGGGACTGACTCGCGATGCTGGCAATTGTGCCGGTGGAGCGAGCCGCCGGGGTTGAAGACGTGAGTGCGAAAACTACCCGAATGAAGATTCGAGGGAAGAGCGCGCAAATCGTCCTGCCGGGGTTCGGACTAAAGCCCGAGGGGCAAACGGGGTTAATATCCTCGCAGAGTTCGTTCAACGTCAGCCGCCGCCGGGAGCCTTGTGAGTGGCGACACTCCAAGCCGGGCCATGACAGGCTCGGGCACCTGCCGAAAACGCAGGGCGTGAATAGCTCAACGGTGAAAGGCCCGCGAGGGCTTGGCGGTAAAGGAGTCGAGAGACGGAGCCGAATCGGGAAAAATCATCCGCGGGCGGGTAAGGGGAGGCTTCTACGTTCTATCCCCCGAAATGCACCGCAAGGTGCGAGATGGTGGCGGGCCGGGAGGCCCGAACATGCCGCAATGATCCGCGCCGCAAGGCGCTACCAACGTGACTCGACTGCAACTACACAACCCCTGCTAACCGGGGAAGGCGCGCAATTGCCGGGGTGATACCCGGTGCCTGATAGTCAATCAGGTGCTTGAAAAGTTGTGCGCCGGGAGAGTGTCTCAAGTAGGACGAGGGCGACCTCATGTCTCCGCTGCAAGGCAGTGGTGGGGGCGGGCTGCGGTTCAACGGGTGGTGCCGGGACCGATACAGCAACCGAAAGGGACGACGAGCAATGCCAATGGAAATGCCGGGGTCGGGCGGAGGAGGGGACTCCTCCGCCCTTCTCGGGTTGGGAAATCCACGAAGCGGACAAACGCAAGGGCTCCGGGAGGAGTCTTGGTCTTTGTCAGCTTCAGACGGCCAAACGGACGAAGTTTGGGCGTGAGCAGCAGAAGCGCTCGAAGCGCTACCGCTATAATTGGGCAACCGCTATTCAGGAATGTAGCTCCTGAGGGCGGAGAGTGCGGCTTTTGGGTGGCAGCAATGCCAGCGCACCCAAAAGCTGCCGCCCGGTGCTCACCGGAGGTTTTTCCACGGAACGAGGTTTTGCGCGAGTGCCTGCGACTCGACGGCTGTTGTTCTTGGGAATCCTAAGCGTGGATGACCAAAGAAGGTTATGGGTCTTTCGGAGATTTCTTTCCCCGGCGATAAACGCCGAGAGTAAATCTCCACCTTTTCAATCGCAGGCGAAAGCCATGAATTACCGATGCGAAGCCGCTTCCCTTTCCGGTTTTGTGCAGCAGCTCGCCGTCTCCTACTTGGCAAACGGCTATTGGTTTTACGTGACCGGTGAAATTCCGGCACACAAAGAACCGACGAAGACCGACCGGAAAATTATCGAGCAATACGGCGTCGGCATTTCCAAGTGGGCTCGTGCGCGGCGCAAGAAAGCTGGCCTCGCAAACGTTCAATATCTCCGACTCGAGCATTTCTACGTCATTCTCGCCACGCGCGGAGCGCATGTGTTTTTTGAGCGTGAGAAAGCTCGGCTAAAGGATGCACGCGAAACCCCGATCAAGGTCGCCGGTTACTCAATCAGCTTTCGACGCTCGCGCGGTGGTAACTCATGGCATCCGTCAGTGCGCATCGAGTGCGGGCGATACCTCGAATTAAAGGCTTACTTTGAAAAAGTGGCTGTGCATCGAAGCATCGAGAATCTGGTCAAAGAATTTTTTGAACTGAGGCTTGAACTTTACGCCCCGGTCAAAGCCCAACTCGCGTGCATTTTTCGCGCGGTGAATCGCCGTAGAAAGACAGCGGGATTTCAGCGGGTGCCTATCTCTGTCCTCTCAGGATTCCGGCGATCCATAGTTGCTTTGAAGCCGCCTCATTCGATTTCTGACGTTGTGAGAGCGAAGACCAAAATGACTGCGACCTGAAGGGCGGACCGGTGGATGCCGAGCAGCATCGCAGCCGATCTTGCGAGAAGCTGACGAGGGCACCGCTTCGACTCGCTCTCGAAGTGGCAGAAATGGAAAGGGCGGCCCGCAGGTTGGGTGCGAACACCAAGAAGCGAGTATTCCCTCAAAGCCGGATTGAATTGCTCAGATCAAGACGCGTTCGATTTCATCGAGCGTGATTTCGTCCGCCGTGCGATCATAGAGCTTGGTGGTGCGGGCGGACTCATGAGCGGCGATGGCCTGCGCTTTTTCGAGCGTGCCGCCGTTTTGGAGATAGACCGTGATTCCGGTTGCCCGGAAGGTGTGGCAGCAGGTTGTTCGGGACAGGCCAGACGAGGCGGCGCGCCTCTTGACCATGCGAAGGGCATCCTCGCGGGACATTTGGTTGCGAGTGAGCTTGCCGCTTTTTCCGAGTGCGGTGCGAAAGAGTGGACCGGTGGCTTCGTCAGTGATTCCGGCGGCGGCAAGGTAAGCGGCGAGGTATTCCTCGGCGCTGTGATGCGCGGGCACTTCATGAAACTTACCGCCTTTCTCGTGCAAGCGCAGCCAGTAGCGCCGGCCATTCCTGTAAAAATCTGATACCCGCATTCCGCAGACCGCCGAAACGCGCGCGAAACTGAAAACCATAACGGCGATGAGTGCGCGGTCACGGAGGCCAACAAGCGTTGAAACGTCGATGCTGTCGATGAGCGCGCGCGCATCTTCCGCCGTTAGCACGGGCGTCTTGCCTTTCTTGACGACGTGTTTCGGACCACGCACGGAGGCCGCGGGACTCATCGGAAGGATTTGCCCGACGACGAGCCAGTCCATGAGCATTCTGATTGCCGCGAGGTGCTGTTTAACGGATGGAGCTTTTAGGCGCGTGCCGATCTCCTCGACGTAGGCTGCGACGATCACCGGCGAGAGCGCAGCAAGCGTGAGCGAACGCCGGTCGGCCCACCGGCAAAACTGCGCGATTGCCTGCGCGTAGGCCGCGCGCGTGTTACGGTTCCTGATGTTGGCCGTGAAGAACTCCACGAACCGCCGCATCGCGTTCGGTCCCGCGTGGGCTACGAGCGTCGGGCACGTGCCAGCCTCGAATCCTAAACTTCGTTTTGGTGACGCGGGCAGCCGCGTTTCGTTCGCCACGCCGCGAACTTACCGCATCTGCCCCCTGCTCGCCAGATGGTGATTCATAACGTCCTTTATGAGACACAAGAGGGGTAGGCTAAAACGGGACTTTCATGCCTTCGCAGGCGCGCAATCTCCGATACTCAAATGCCGGGCGTTGGCCTCCGTTTACGGCAGGGCTGCAAAATGCTATCCGTGCTCGGGCGGTTCTTGAAAAACGCTTCGCCCTACTCCTATGGACATATCGGCTGCCGTCACAACTGTCGCTTCGCTCGTCTCGCTCTTGCTGGTGGTGTTGCAGCTTCGCCAGAACACGGACCAACGGCGGCTTGAGTCGATTCTCGCCATCTACGACGTTAACCGACAGTTGATCGGCATGGGTTTCGAGAATCCGGTGCTGTTCAAGGTGCTCAACGATGAGCCAGACGTTGATCCGGCTCTTGAGCGACGCTACCTCCAACTCTGGCTCAATCAGATCGCGATCATCCACCATCTCGATTCGCGGGGATTAGTCCCGGCAGAGCTGGGTGAAGGCTTCAAAGCGGACATTACCGGATTTCTCGCCCTGAAAAACATGCGCCGACATTGGCAGCGGACCAAGCGGCTCTATCCGGGTTCTCTCCGCGCGACGCTTGATGCGATGGTTTCTGCGGTGACTGATGAGGAAAAAAATTAGGCCGTGCGAGAATTCGCACGGCCCTTGTCCCGCGGAGTTGGCGCGAGTGATGACGCGTCTGCTCAGGGAGATTCAGCCATCACGTGGCGGGCGATCTGCTTGAACGTTTCCAACGGCATCCTGACGAAGCCCTCGCCTACGGGTGCCGTAAGCGCCGCGGATTCCACGTGAGCGGGCAGATACCCTTGAACAAAAACGTGTCCGCCGGACACGAGCACGGCCGCCGGACAGGCTCCGTCTTTGCAAAGAGGCATCACGCCTTTTTCTCCGATGACTTTGAGGACTTTCATTTTTGAGCGGTGTTGGATTTTGGGTCGATTGGACTGATGAAACAAAATCAGTCATTCTGTAGCAGGGGAGGCACCGATGTTCGACCGATCCGGAAACCGGAAATATCTGAACTGGCCCGAGCGTAAGGCACTCCTTCAGGTTTTCGCGAGAGAGGCGGAACCTCTCAAAAAATCATTCTGCCTCACGTTGTTTTTCACGGGCTGCCGGATTTCCGAGGCGCTGCAATGCACGTGGGGACGTGTCGATCTTTCAGGACGCGCGATCGTCTTCGAGACGCTGAAACGGCGTCAGCGCGGAAATTTTCGATCAGTGCCCATTCCGCCGCCATTGCTGCACGCGCTTGAGGGTTTGAAGGCGTCAGCCGGCTCCGATGGCCGCGTATGGCCAGTTTCAAGAGTGACCGCCTATCGGTGGATCAAGCGGAAGATGATCGAGGCTGCGATGACTGGCTCAAAAGCCTCGCCGAAAGGCTTGAGGCACAGCCATGCCGTTGCCTGTGTGTCGCGAAATATCCCTCTAACCGTCGTCAAAAAATGGCTGGGGCATGCTAGGCTTGAGACGACCGCCATCTACCTTGAGGTAGCGAACGAAGAGGAGCGTGAGCTTGCCGAGCGCGTTTGGCGAATGAACCGCCAGCGCCGGCCTGCGTCACTTTTTGCTTGAGCGACCTCGGCTGCGGCCCACTGTCGGGAGTGAAACAGAATGACTGATACTGTTTCACGGTGGAAAAATGGAATCGCGGCTAAAAGGGCCTGATGCGTCATTCTCTTCGCGCTTTCCGGCAGATAAAACAATCTCTGGGTCTTTGCTTTGCGCAACCGATCTGGGAGGTTTTCTTCTTGGACCTACGGACCTGTTGTTCTAATTTGCTGAAAACGCCTTGGAAAAATGACATTGAATGAACTCAAGAACGAAGTGGCTGACGAGTTTGCTGTCTTACTGGAAGACGAGCTAGCGGCCTCTGAGCCCGGCGAACTCCGCTCCCCCGAGTTTTTCGAGCAAGTCATGTGGAACGTCGTCATCGCATTTTTCGTCAACTTGCTGGCGTCTGCCGCTCATGACAAAATAAAATCCACTCATGACAGTATCCCACTTTCGGAAATTAGGAGTCGCGCGGATGAGATTGAGATAAGCGTCAAAGCTGACGTGATCGAGGATGAGCAGGTGGCCAGAGCCATAGAGCCGAAGCTGCCGCAAAGCTTGCCCAGCGTCCGCCGCAAATCCTTGTCGCTGAAACTGGCACTCGTATTGAAGCGCAGGATTCGTGATGGCGCGCGCCCCAATTCGTCAGACCCAAGCGGTGGAGAATGACTTTCCGCCCTGTTTTCAGGCTTTTCGCAGAGTGCGGAAAAGCGAGGGGTTCAGCTACCTGATATTCCCGAACTGTCTGGTTCTCCCGTCGTCGGCAACCGCTGCGCAGGCGGTTTTTCAATATGTCCATGAGGCGGCGCACGCCCAACTGTCCAATACGACGACCGGCTTGGCATTGCAGTTCTTGTTTAGCTTAACGACCGCACCGGAGAAGATACTGATTAGACATATCGAGCATTACCTCAAGCCATTGAGCTCGAACGCGGCGCGCCGTCAGCTTTTGCTCTACGGTCAGGCGGCGGAAGGTGATTGGACGGACGAAAAGTTGCTGGCCGAATTGCACAATCACACGCCCAGCACCTGGGCGCGACTGCATTCCGAGGACGAATTCAACCTTGCCCTCGTGGCATTTCAACGCATCCGAAACAGGGCCGCAAGAATTTGGAACGCGTGGCGATTGGTTCACGAAGGCGTCGCAACCTTTAACTCTCTCTTCGCGGGACTGGTTCCCGACCAGCCAGACCTAAAGGCCGCCTGCTCTGCTCTTCAGGTGAAGCATGATGAAAGGCTAGCATCGGAAGTCAGAAAGGTCGCGGCCAAGGAAATTGCGCGTCTCCAAGGTGTGAGGTCATCGCTCAACGCTCGGGGCCTCCGTGAGGTCTTTCCGCTGGGAAGGATTGAGGATGCAAACATCTCCTTGGTCTGGATGCCTGTTTTGCTGGCATCTCACATTCCATACCATCTTTTGGATCTGCTCGATTGTTCCGATACCGAATACGACGCTTATTTTTCAGGGTGTTTCGATTTTCAACGGCGCCTAGCGACCGCTCGACAGCAATGCGGAGAAGTGAAAGTAGAGGCCATTGATGAAGCATCGCTTCGGAGTATTTTGGTCGATCATCTTCCTGAGTTGAAAAAACCTCCGTTGCGAGAGAGCTGGCAGTATTTCAGCGAGTGGGAGATCGGTGCACTCGTAAACAGCGGAATCATACGAGGCATTACCCAAAAGGCTCCTAGCGAGTTGCTGAGTGAAGACGCCCTGACCCTTTTGCGGCGATTTAGGGATGACGTTCGTCTGGATTGCCGCCTGCGTGGAACGAATGAGCCAACAATCGTGTTTCCGGACGGATCATACATACATCCAAACCCTGACGACCGCGGTTCCTTTGAGCGAAATTTTGTCCGTGCGTATGCGGCGCAACGAACCGCAAAGCTCATATCTTTCTTGGGCGAGGCAGTCAGCAGCTAGAGGTAAGGCCGGACGCGATGCCTCGCGACGTTGGCATGCGAATGCCTTTCGGATTTGCGATTCTCTTCTACGGAAACAAGAGTCCCAACTCAACGAGAGCCTCGCCGTAGGCGATCAAGAGTTGTTGGCGGGCGATCAATTCCTCGCGTTGCGCCGCGTTCTTTTGCCACGTGATTGCCGCATAGTGCCTTTCCCAACGCGGGCGGTCATTGTGGCGAAAGACGCCCAATTCGGCGAGCTTGCGCAGGCCCTCGGAAGTCTTGTTGAGCGCGCCGCTGCTTCTCAGTTTTGCCAGCGACACGGGAATTTTCTCAACGCCCTTGGGCATATTGTCACCCGGCTGCCAGTATCCCGGCGTGACAAAGGGTTGTAATTTCGCTGCGACCTCGGTGCGTTTCGCTTCGGCGAGTTTCCTCTCCCATTCGGCTTTCTTGAGCATCGCAGCGCGCTTGTCCTCCTCGGACATTTCCACAACGCGTGTTTCTGCGGCCTGCGTCGCGATGGTCTGATCAGCCGTGCGCTTGGCGGAGTCGAGGTTACCCTGCCGCTTGAGTTCGACGATCTCGGCCTCGGTCTTGATCTGGCTCGCTTCGCCTTTGGCCTTCGACCTCTCGGCTTCGGCGCGGGCCTGCCCAATTATGTTAGCGTTCTCTCGCGTGAGGCGCGCAGATTCGGCCTCCTTCGCCCGACGCATCGCCTGCTCAAGCGTTACCGGCAACGCGCGGCCTTCGGGGACAAACGCCACCTTCGCCTCGTTTTGCAGCGCGCTGACTCGGATGGTGGCAGTCGCGAGCGAATTCTCTGTGGCCTTGGCGAAACTCCCCTGCTCGGCGAGCTGCGCGCGGAACTTGTCATCGAGGAGCACGGGGGCTGGCCCCTGATCGATTTGAAGGAGCAAGCGACGCCCTGCCTCGACGCGCCCCTGGATCGTCTCGGCGGTGGGCAGCTCCTTTAGCGAGTAGTCGAACAGGTGCTCCGCTTGCCGCAGCAATGTAGAACTGAGCGCGAGTTTGCGCCCTTCCTCGCCGATGCGAAGTTCCGTAGCGGTGCGGTCTATCTCCGCCAATTTGGCAAGCGCCGTGATGAGCCGGGCCTCAATCGCCCGCAGCTCGGTTCGCGCCTGTTCCTGTTGAATCCGCCCCACGGTCTTGCGACTCTCCTCCTCGGACTTGAGCTGGCTGACCTCACCGGCGATTTTTTCCTGCTTCGCCGTCTCAAGTGCCCGCTCCAAGCGCTGGGTCTTGGTGAAGAGATACCACGCCAAAACAAAAGCCGCGGCTAGCGCGAAGCCGAGCGTGATGGCGACGCCTTGAATCGTGCTGCCCCTTTGCGAGCGAAAAAGAAAAGGTGTGGTTTTCATTTGGGACGTGAGGGTCGAATCATGGGGATGCGCGGGGTGTTGGCTGGTTTTTCCGCCGGTAGGGGTGGACAATAAAATTTTTCCTCTGCGGTGGACCACGGCTTGAGGCGCTGGTGCAAGACGCTGCGATGCGCCTTCGCGCTCTTCGGATCGGCGGGCTTGAGTTGCGCCTTCACCTCGTCGAACGGTCGCCGCTTGATCACAATCTGGCTCTGCACGTCGGTGAACGCGACGAACGCGCCATCCTCCACAGGCGGCAGCCCCGTGAACGTCGATGCGAGGAAAAGCAGGCGTTCTTGCAACGCAGAATTCTGACTGTCGGTTTTGCCCTGTGGCCCCCAAGATACGCCGAAGGAAGTCTCGTAGATCCGCCGCTGGCCGAACATTTCCTCGGCCACCCACTTGGCGGTCTTCGGGCTCAGTTTAAGGAAGCAGCGCGAGTCGCATTGCCCGATGAGTTCGTCGGCGAGCACTTCGGGGAGTCCTTGGCGAGCAAACTTGGCGTGCATGCCCTCAATTCCTTGGATTCCGACAAGCACGGAAACACCTTTAGAACGACCCTCGTTCAGCAAGATGGAGACCGCGCCCTCGTCGTTGAAGCCGCGGAACTCATCGAGGATAAACCACGTCTGCGGTGCGCTCTCCGCCGTCGTCTCGGGGCCATCAACGAGGATGTTGGTCGCGAAGCGCAACACGAGCGTCGTAATCGGATCAATCACCGCCTCGCGCTGCCGCTCGTGACCTAGGATGAGCACGCCCGAATCCTTGGTCAGAAATTCACGCAAAGAGAATTTCTGCGCGCGCGGCATCTGATGCCAGAGCCCCGCGACAATCTCCAGCGGCGCGAGCCGCGTGCGCAGCGTTGAGAAAAACGTGCCGACGTATTTTTCATCGCGCAGCGCAGACTCGACCATTTCCGCCGCCTCCGGCGTCTGCGCCGTGAGGCGCGCCAGCCGCTCCTTGCTACGGAGCGCCATGATGAGGTCACGAAGCATCCATTGCTTGCCCGCCGTTTCCATGAGCGCGAGGAGTGCCGCGCGAATGCAGATGCGCGCGTTGTCCGTGAAGAACGGCGTCGATTCCTTGCTCACGGGCGGCACGAGCGCGGTCGCGAATTGCTGCGCCTCTGCCGGAGTCTGGATGTCGCTTGCGATGTCCCACCGCGCACAATCCTCGCGAAACGGATGCAGGTCGAAAATGTGCGCCGTCTCCGGCGTGAGCCCCATGCCGGCGAGGAGCTGCGGCATGTCGCCCTTTGGATCGAGCACGATGAGGCGGGCGGGAGACTTGGCTTCGTGAGCAAAGTGCGGGGCGATGGATTGGAGCAAAAGCCGGATGAGGATTGTCTTTCCGCTCCCCGATTTCCCGACGATGGCGAAGTGCTGCTTGGCTTTCTTGATCGGAAGCTCGTGAAACGCGAACGAGACGGTCTTCTCGGCGCTGCCGACGACGAATTTAGGCTGCGGCTTCGTGGGCCGCTTCTTCGGGCCGATCAGACCGTCGAACAATCCCGCGTTCATGGCTCAGTCCACCTTGACATCCCGGCCTTGCGGTCCCGCCGGATCAAAGCCGCTGGACGGCGGGCCGCCGCCTCCGAGAAACGCGAGGATTTCACGGATGAACGGCCAGACGAAGCGAATGAACACAAACACGGCCGCCCACACTCCGGCGAGAATTAAGAGCAGCGTCGTGGTCGGAACCGGCACGAGCATCGCAACCAACCACAGTCCCACGAACACGAACGCGAGCGCGCAAAAATGTCCGATGCGGGCCGCCGGCGGCGATTCGACGAACACCCGGCTGACGAATTCCCGGCCCGCGACCCAAAGGAACATCGAAATGAAGAAGACCATGAGGGAAACGCCGTGAATGAATCCGATGGCAATCGAGCCGAGGTCAAAGTTGCGCAGCAACCAAGCCGGGCCAAAGAGCAGCGCGGCACCCAGCAACGCGGACATGAAGAGAGAATAGCGCATGGCGTTGACGGGTTTCATGGGGAGAAGACCAAGCCGCAAGGCGGCGCGAATCAGCATCACGCGCAGCACGTTGGTCATGGTGAACTCAAGATGGCACTCCGGGCAACTGTGCGCGCGCAGCGGCACCAAGTTTTCGCAGCGCACACACTTCATGCCGACGCGCCCGTTGCTTGCCTGTGGAAAACGCTGCCGCGCATTCTCGGCGTAAGCCGAGGTGATACCGAAGAAAGTAAACTCGGTGCCGCACTGACCGCAGCATCGCGCCTCGCGTGGCTGGGCTTGGCCGCAAAGTGGACAATCGATCTTCATGGCTGGGCCGGGGAGAGGTCCGGTTCCTGTTTGGGAGGCGGAGGCTTGATGCGCTCCAACCTGAGCGTCTTGACCTTCAGGTTGGCAACCGGACTCCAAGCAGGTGCCTTCGGGAAAAGCTCCCGGTCGCGGACCGTCAGACGCAGCTTTTCGGGAACAAGCGTAACGCTCCAATGCGCCTCGCCCCAGCGATACCGCCCGATTTGCAGGCGGTCCTTGGTGAGCTTGCGCGCGGCGCTCCACTTCGGCGCCTTGGGAAAAAGGCGCTCCTCTTGCACGGCGGCGATGATCCCGCCCCGCTCTGCGATTGCCGCGAGCAACTGCAAGAGGGCCTGCTGCGGCTTCGGCGTGAGGTTGTAGGTCTGCTTCTCGTTGGCGATCCGTGCCAACTCAGCGCGCTCCGACGGGCTAAAGACCTTCTCGATCTGCTTCGTGTCGCGCTCAAAGCGCCAGCCGAGCCCTCTCGCCTCATCGGCCCAAGTGGCAAAGAGGGTTTCGCGGTCCACGTTCTGCTTGGCCTGCCGCGTCGCGAGTGCGATCCGCTTCACGTCCTCCGCGTTGTCGCCCGGCAGAATCTCCTTCTCAATCGCTTTGCGCCGTTTCGAGAAGGCGTCGCAGAGGTCCTTGTGGACATTGCCCAGCTCGAAGTTGTTCTTGCCCGTCTTGTAGATCGGCAAGCCGAGTTTTTCGTTGAGCTGCGAAGCGAGCTCCGCGCGGTAGAGCTGACCCGCGAGCATCTTGGCGCGGAAGAAGTCCCGGCTCACGAGCGTGCCCGTCGAGCCATCGGGGCGAATTACGACGTTGGAAACAACGACGTGCGTATGAAGCTGCGGGTCCTGCGCCCGCGAGGTCTCGTGCGGAAAAGCCGCCGCCACGAGTTTGGCCCGGTCATAGACGATTCCGCCGGGTCCTCGCCGACTAAACGAGCACTCGTCCTCAAGGAACTTCATCGCTGATGCGACCGCCGTGCACTGCGCCTCCTCGATTTTCTCCCTGTCGTCGGGCGGGCTCAAGGCCCACTGGACGCTCACGGATTTCGGCGCGCTGAACGTCAAATCCCATCCGCATTGCCGCGACTTCAGGCCGGCGTTTTGGACGAGTGCGGATTCATCATGCGGGTCGAAACCCTGAAGCACTTCCGCGAACGCCTTCGGTTCAACTGGGCCGCTCAGATTCAGCCCGAGCGCTCCCGTGCCGAGCCATTCCCCACGCATAGGATCGTTCTGCGTGTAGTAGTCGTCGCGCTGCAACGCCGTGTAGTAGTTGCCGGCACTGCCGCCTTTGATCGGTGGGGAAATTGAAAGCATCGGGGTGGGCGAGTGCGATCACTCGAGGCCAAGAAGACGCTTCAACTCCGCCTCAAGTTCTTGGTCGTAGGCGGAAAAATCCGGCGAGTCCGGCGGCGTCTTGCCAAGAGCCGCAACCGTGAAGCGGGTCACCGTGACGAGATCATGGCGCAAGAGCGTCAGGGATTTTTGAAGCTCGGTCAGCCGGGCATCCGGCGATGATGCGGCGGCCTTGCCCAACCGCTCCTTAATCAGGTCGCGGGCGAAATCGCTCGGCGTCAGTCCGGCGCTCCGCGCCAGCCGTCGCACAGCCTCAAGATCAACCGGATCGAGGCGCACGCCGAGGGTCTTCTTGCCCGTTAACGGGCGCTTGGTGGTTTTTTGAGAGCTGGGCATGGATGAATTTTTTGCTGGCTAACGGCTGTTAGCGGTCGGGATGCGGCTGTTTCGGAGGCGTTTTCCCTTCCCCTCTTTGGCACCGTTAGCGAAGCAGGTGCATCCGGTGTGAAAAAAATCCGGTGTGAAGTATAGAGGGGATGCGCAGCATTCGTTGTGAATTCAGCCGCTTGCGCTGGAAGCGCCATCGACGCGAACATCCGATCGTTGGCTACGCGCCAAAAAGTCAGAAGCAGTGGCACCGGTTTCCCGGACTGCTCCGTAGATGGGAGGTTGTTCATGGGAAGTAACTCAAGACCGACAAAAGCCTCGGCTCAGGCCGACCAACGGCTATCGCTGCCGAATCTCTGCGAAAGCAAACTAGCGGCACTGCCTCCTGAATATCTCGCAAATCTCCTGATGGGTTCGCTGCCCCACTTGCCGCCAGAACTAGCCGAGAAAATTGCCAAGCATGCCAACGTGACTGCTACGATAACGATGCTCGGCCAGCACATGGCGGCCGCGGACGCGCGGCGGGAAGCTCGCTTGAGGAAGTCAAGGCAAGCCATGGATCAAAAGGCCGAGCTTCCCGAGTTTCTGTTTCGCAACAAGCCGGGTGCCTAGGGGCGTGTCCCGACCGGGATGCGTTGCTCCTGTTGATTCACGATGAAGCCCGGCAGCTGATAGAGCCAGACTTCCAAGCGGATCGTTACGTTGTCCGCGTTGGACGACGTTGGGATAATGAAGACTCGCGATTGATCAGGTGTGATCAGCACCTCCTCGTCACCGTGCTGGCCCTGCGTCGAGCGAAGGGTCCAGAAAACGGGCGTTTCATTCAATTCCCCGGCGCTAGGATCGGCCCGGACTACAAAACGTGTCTGTGCGCCGCGGGTCGCTCGATCCGTCACGCGGGTGCCGTCGGGCATCCGAATCACTCTTCCGCCGAGCTTTGCGCCCGGATTAACGATGACCCAATTGCCGTCGATTTTGGTTTGGATTTCGATGTGGGCCGCGGAGGCCGGGATTGCGGCAAGAGCCGCGAGGAACAGTGCTTTGATGGTTGCCTTCATGTTTTTTTATTTATTGGTAACTGACCGGCCGAATGTAACGGAGTCCCTGCCGGTGAGTTCGATCCAATTAAATTCGCAAACAACTGCACGAAAATTGCTTGAACAGGAAATAGACAGCGTTATTTCTTCGACTTCTGTTAACCCACTACTTTCCGCTGATAATTTTGCTAACACGATAGATAACCACACTGTCAACCAATGCACCTTTCTTGGCAGGAAAAGACCGACATCGCGGACAAGCTATACTCCACTCCCGGAGGTCGAAAATCAGACAAAGAAGTCGCCGCAGATTTGGCCGATTTCACACAAAAAGCGTTCGGCGAATCCCCCGCGGTTTCCTCGCTCGAAAGCAGCTTGGGGCGGTGCTTTAACCGGCCTCCTTATGCTTTTGGTTACGAGACGCTAAGGCGACTTCGTGGTTTTCTTAAGTTCAAGCTTCCCGCCGCGGAATTTCAGCAAGCGTTTCCTCCCGGTCATCCGCTCAACGCCAGCAAAGCTGAAGCTGATTCGAGCCGTCGCTCGCCGCCCCGTGACGGATGGAAGCTAGAGGCCGAAGAATTTGCTCGTCGCTATTTTGTCGCCTTGGGCAAGGCGGTGAAGGTGCGCACTCGGCACACGGAAGTTGCTGTTGACGTGCTGCTGGAACAGGAAAACGCCTTGTTTAGGCGTGCATGGGACATGCTTTCGAAAGAGGCTCAGGGGGCCTTTTCGACTGTCGAAATTGACGCGGACGGTGGCTTAAACGCGATTTCGCAGTTTGAGGTTTACGTCAATGCTCGGGCTATGGATCGCGCGTGGACAGTGCATGCCGCCTACGTTGTCAACAAAGGCTCTACCGAGGAAGAGCCGATTGTGATGTGCGCGGTGGAGGTTCGATCACTGCAATTCTTGCCAAGCATTGCCAAGAATCTCTCGGACGTGAAATTGGCCCAGCTCACGCATGGAAAAAGTTCATTGAAGGCCACGCTCTCGCAGCTCCACGAATTCGTGAAGCCATACGGTAAGTTGGCGGTGAAGAACCTGATGAAGACGAGGCTTTTCTACCTCTTCTTGCCGGGAGGAACATTGACGGTTCGCTATTTCTGCAACCTGCCGTTCGATCCGTATGCGAAAATCCGTGACGAGAAGATGACCAATTTCGAGGAGCTTAGCCATCATATGCTGCTTCGCGTCGAGCTTGTCCGAGAAAAGCGAAACTCGGCATACAAGATCAAGGGGATCCACTGGCACACGAGCAGTCCGTAGCCGCCTTGAGGCGATGCCCCGCTGCATGTCGATTGCCTCGGGCGCCGGTTGCACCTTTGGTCGAATGGATTTTTTTGCTGCGTAGAAAGTGCATTAGGCGGTTTGCAGGCGACGCTTCACAGGCAGGAAACGAATCTCGACGCGCTTGTGCAGCGCCTCGGCGATGCGGTGGAGCATGGCCATCGAATGCCCGTGGTAGTCGGCATCCTCCAAATCGGAAATCACCGACTGCGTGGTGCCGATGCGTTCAGCCAGCTCCTTTTGCGTGAGACCGGCCTTGCGGCGAAGATCGTAGATTTTCTGCGCCACGTCGTTGTCGATGCCCGCCTTCTCGCGAGAAGCGATGTCTTCGGCGGTGGGCGGAAACGCCCGGTCGAGCAGAGCACTCGCGGTGGGCACCTCGCTGGTAGCGGTGATTCTTTTTTTGGTTCGGGTGGTTTCAGTTTTCATCGTTTTCCTCCTCGGTAAGTGTGCGCTGAACGATTCGCCACGTAGTTGCTTCTGCGGGCAATCGCTCGGTTGATTTCGATGGCGGGAATCTCGGACTCCTTCGTGAAGCTGCACGCCAGCACGGCGGCTATCCTCCCATCGAAAAAATAAAGGATGCGGTAGTTCACGTGCAGAAACTTGATCCGAAGCTCATGCATGCCGTTCCGCAAAATGTCCGCATGGGGCCTCCTGAGTTCGTGCCCCATGGACTCAAGTAGGGCTATCGCCTTCCAGCACTTGTTGAATGCCTCCCGGTTTGCGCGTCTCAGCTCCTCCAGCCAGCTCCAGACCGGCGAGTAGTTTTCGTCCTCTTGGTAGAATATAACCTGAATGTTTGGCATCGCCTTCCTCGTTCCTAGTATCGGTTATTCCCGATAATCGGTCAAGGGCCAAAAACTGCACCTAGCCCTCGGACTCGGGGGAATTAGCTTAAGCCCGCCCCCTGCCGTATCCTGCGGTTTTGGGAGAGAGTGCATGGAAATACTGGAATGCCCACGGCGCGAAGCCGGTCCGCGGCTGGACACGGCGGCGTTGCCGAAATCAGAGCGGGCGGAACGATTCGACGCCTACGAGGCCGTGACTGACCGCATCATCGAGCGACTGGAAGGCGGCGTTGTGCCGTGGCAGTCACCCTCCATCGCTCGCGTTGGCTTCCCGCGAAACTTCTCCACGGGCAAGCGCTACAGCGGCATCAACGTGTTCCTCCTTGCCTGCCAAGAATTCCAGTCGCCGCATTTTCTCACCTTCGTTCAGGCGCGCGAGCTGGGCGGCTTCGTCCGCAAGGGCGAACGGGGATTTCCCGTGATCAAAGTAGGCACGTGGACCAAGGAGTCCGCCGATCCCGCGGCCTCATCGGATGAGTCCGCCACAAATGAACCGCGAAAATTCCTCAAGCTCTACACCGTCTTCAATGCCTGCCAGATCGAAGGCATCGCCTTCCCGGCTGTTCCGGTCTGCGAGACCTTCACGAAATGCGCGATGGCCGACAATGCCCGTCGCATCGTGGACGGGATGCCGCGCCCGCCCGCAATTTATGAAGGGCGCAAATCCCATCCGCATTACGTGCCCGATTCCGACACCGTGGAAATGCCGGGCCGTGCGACGTTCCGGGCGGAGTGGCGCTACTACAAGACGCTCTTTCACGAACTCGCGCACTCCACCGGCCATCCTTCGCGGCTCAATCGCTCAACGCTGACAGAAAATCGCGGCATTCATGCTGTCGGCGAAGATCGAAAAACTTACTGCCTCGAAGAGCTGGTTGCGGAAATGTCTGCGGCCTTTCTCGGCGCACACGCCGGCATCGTCGAAGACGGCTTCGCCAATTCTGCGGCCTACTTGCATGGCTGGCTCGAAGTGCTCCGCGTCAAGGAGCACAGGACTTGGCTCATCAAGGCGGCAAGCGAAGCGCAGCGTGCCGCCGAATATGTTCTCGGATTTAGCGCGGCGAAGGACGGCATTTCGTAGCTTCGCAGTCAGAGGCTTCGCAGCCGAAAATTTTCGCGCGGGCGTGGCCCGCGCGATTTCTCGGTTTCGTCGCAGCTCGTGTGCGAGGACGAAACACAACCGTAAGGGTCTGCGTGAACTCTTGTTTGGGTGAGTCCGGGGCTCGTTGGCCCCATCGCTGGTAGGCGCGCCATTGGCGCGTGAGTTCCAAGCAGCGTTCAGGTCCATCGGCCTCAGCGACGGCTCGGTCCAATCGCTTCGCCCACACTCGCCCGCTTTTGTCAGGAGGCAATACCGACGGTATCCCTCTGAAGACTACTCCCGTCGGCCGTCCTGACGCGCGGGCTTTTCGTGAGGGCGAAGCGACCGGACCGAGCCGCACGGGCTGGAAGAAAAAAAAGACCAATGAACGCGATTCGATCTTTCAATCTTCCCAATCAGGGCTCTCGAACCGTCCCGAGCTGCCCGGCGCAAGCCCCATGCACGGACGCGTGGACATGAACGCGACGACACGCGCGATCCTCCGCGCGCTGATGGCCGCGGATGCTTCGCTGTCGCTCGAAGAGCGCGCCTTGCTGCACAAGGCCACGGGGGACTTGGCGTCTCCAACGGAACCTCCAACAACCACGCCAAGCGAACGCCGGTTTCTGCGCAGCGGTGCCGTGATGGCTCTGCTTGGCTACCGCAACCGCGCCTCATTTTGGGAGTTTGTCCGGCGCAAAGGCGTGCCGCATGTGCGCCTGAGTTCGCGCAAGATCGTATTCGACGAATTGACACTGCGCGACTGGATCGAGCGGCGCAGCTCGACGGGCCGCTAGGTTCGGGCGCTTCCACTTCGATTCTCGCTAGAGACCGATGGATCGCGCTCGGTCGCTTCCGTCCGCCATTCGGGCGCGCCCTGTTGGCGTTTGGTCGCCTCGGCGTTGCAAGAAAGCTGGGCGCGCGATGGACTCTCAGCCACGCGCTTGCAAGGGATTAATTTTCCGGTTTTCCGGACATTTTTGTCTTTGGCGCCATCGCTTGTTACAATTCACGGTTCAGGGGAATTATGACGTGTTGTGCTGTTGCTGTTCCGCAAGGTCGAAGGCGCTCTTCGCTGGAACTTTCTTTTTTGGAAGCAACTCTCAGCTATCTTCACGAGGAAGTTGGCTCATTGTGACCCCCAAGAGGAGGCCAAGTGCATCTCGTCGATGCGATGACCAATTTCCCGGATTAGCCTACTCTTCACCCGCTTTCTTTCATGTCCTCAAATCACAGGCCCCTTTCGTTCAGCTTTTTGAGCGGTGTGCTCCTGCTCGTTGCGCTAGCTTTCGGCTTTGCGCCGCAGGCCGCTCAGGCCGCCTCTGCTCCCACGATTACCACGCAGCCACAGTCGCAAACTGTGGTTACCGGCGGCACGGCTACATTCAGCGTCGTGGCGACCGGCTCGCCGACGCCGACCTACCAGTGGCGCAAGAATGGAACCAACATCTCTGGCGCGACCCTCACAACCTACACGAAAACCAACGTGCAGGCGGCTGATGCCGCGACCTACACCGTCCGCGTCACCAACAGTCAGGGCAACGTGACCTCGAACGGTGCAGTTTTGACGCTCGCGGTGGCTCCCAGCATCACAACCCAACCGCAAAGCAAGACTGTCACCGCTGGGACGGCGGTCACATTCACGGTCGTGGCGAGCGGAACGCCTGCACCCACCTATCAGTGGAAAAAAGGTGGCACAAATATTTCAGGCGCGACCAACGCTTCCTATTCAATCGCGAGCCCTCAACTCGCCGACGCCGGTTCCTATACCGTGGTCGCGACCAACATGGCCGGCTCCGTCACGTCGAACACGGCGACACTGACCGTCAACGCCGCGCCGGTGATCACGACGCAACCTCAGAGTCAGACAGTGACCGTTGGATCGGCCGTGACCTTCACCGTCGTGGTGACAGGCTTCCCAGCGCCGACTTACCAGTGGAAGAAAGGCGGGACGAACATCTCGGGCGCGACTAATGCGAGCTATTCAATCGCGAGCGTGGCGACGGGCGATGCCGGCAGCTACACGGTCGTCGCGACGAATTCACAGGGCAACGTGACCTCCAGCGCCGCAACCCTCACCGTCAACACCGCTCCCGCGTTCACGACCCAGCCGCAGAATCAGACGGTGACGACCGGTTCTTCCGCGACCTTTACCTCCGTGGCTTCGGGCACGCCCGCACCGACCTACCAATGGAAAAAAGGCGGCGCCAACATCTCCGGTGCGACCAATGCGAACTACACGATCGCTAGCGTCGTCTCGGGTGATGCCGGCAGCTACACGGTCGTGGCGACCAACAGCGTGGGTAGTGCAACCTCCAATGCCGCGACGCTCACCGTCAACACCGGCCCCGCCATCACGACGCAGCCGCAAAGTCAGACTGTCGCTCCGGGCGCAAACGTCACGTTCACGGTCGTGGCTACCGGCACGCCGGCGCCCACTTATCAGTGGCGCAAGAACGGCGTGAACATCTCTGGCGCGACTTCGGCCAGCTATTCCCTTACCAGTGTGCAGGGCACAGATGCGGCCGATTACACGGTCGTCGTGACCAATAGCGTCGGCAGCACAACCTCTTCCGTTGCTACGCTGACCGTCGTGATTACGCCGCCTTACAACGTCGATTTCGAGAGCGCCGAGGGCTACACCGTCGGCAATCTTCACCAACAGAAGGGCTGGCAGGTCTTGGCCGGCTCGGCTCAGGTTTCGACTACGACTTTCTTCTCGGGCGCGCGCTCCGTCGTGCTGGGCTCGGGCGCGACCGCCGCACAGATCAAGCAGGGCTTCGGACAATTTGCGACGCAGGCTATCACTTTCGTTGAGTTCTACGTCAAGCCTGTGGCCGACGTGAGCACCACAGCCGCCTCAACGTTCGATTTTGAGGCCTCGCGGCTCGCGTTTGTGAAGGTCGCTGGGCAGGGCCAGTTGCAGGCTTATTCAGGCAACGGTAGCGGCGGCGGTTCGTGGGCCACGAACTCGTTCCGTGCGACACTCGATGCAAGCGATCGCTCGACGAATTGGATTCGTGTCACCGTCCGGATCGATTTCACGGCCAAGAAATTCGACCTCTACGCCAACGGCACGATGGTGGCCTACGATCTTGGCTTCATCGACAACGCGAAGACGTTCATGTCGTTCATCACGCTGGCCGGGCACACCGCGGCTGATGGCTATTTCGATTATTTCTACATCGGCGGAGACAATCCGCTCTTCGTGGATGCGGATCGCGATGGCATCGAGGATGCGTGGGAAACCGCGCGCGGCATGAACACCGCCCTCAATGATCGGAACCTCGATCTCGACGGCGACGGCCTGAAGAACATCGAGGAGTATTTGCGCGGGACCAATCCGTCACTGGCAGACACCGACGGCGACGGCCTGACTGACGACGTGGAACTCTTCCTCGGCACCAATCCCCTTGTCGCCGACAACTACTCTGTGGCCCTGCCAGTCTCGAATCCCCGCATGCACTTGCGTGCAGACAAGGGCATGGTTATCGATTCCACGGGTAAGATCAGTCTGTGGCGGGATCAGTCCGGCAACAACAACCATGCCAGCCAGTCCACCGCGGCGAACCAGCCACAGTTAGTCGCGAGCGTGGTGAACGGCCGTCCGGTGGTGCGCTTCAACGGAACCGCGGCGTGGATGAGCCTCACGAATCTCTTTTCCGGCGCTACCGAGGGCGAGTTGTTCGTGATTATCAAGCCGACCACCGTTCCCTCGGCTGGGTCACGCGAACCGTGGAGCATGGGCACGAATTTCGGCGCGGCCTATCCTTCGGGCTCCACGCTGTGGGACGACTTCGGCAGTGATACGCAATGGGAACTCGGCGTGCCGCAGCAAAACATCGCCCAATTCCATCTCTACGATGCGAGCAGCCGGACCAACGAATGGGCCGCCAGAATCAACGGTTCGCTGCTCTTTCAGTCGCCGAGCAACAACGTGGCGTTTCGCTCCGACCCACTGCTCGGTCGCACGCCTCAATTCGCCAGCAGCTATCTCTTCGACGGTGACATTGCCGAGATCATCGCGTTTAGCCGGGTGCTGACCGCCGCCGAGCGCGCAAGCATGGGCGCTTACCTCATGGCGAAATATCAATTGCCGGGCATATCCGTTCCCGCGACACCGACCGGATTCACCGCCACCGCCGTCTCCTCCACTCAGGCTAATCTTGCTTGGACGGCCACGACCTCCACGGCCGGCGTTTCCTACGTGATCGAGCGGCAGACGGGCGCGGGGGCGTTTTCATTCGTGGCGGAGGTTCCAGGGCATGTCGGGTATTTCGATACGGGACTGACTGGCGGCACGTCCTACGGCTATCGCATCAAGGCGCGGACCTATGCGGGCGACAGCGCCTACACGAGCGTCGCTAGTGTCTCTACGCCGAGCGGAACCACTGCGGTGCCATTGAACGGCCAGCGTCTCTGGCTGAGAGCGGATGCGGCCGCTGCGACGCAATCGGGCCGCTTGCCGTCGTGGCTCGATCAATCGGGGGCGAATAATCACGGCCTCGCGCCTTCCACCGGCACGCAGCATCCGAGCTTGGTTCAGGCTGTGATTAACGGACGCCCTGTCGTTCGATTCGCCCGTTCGCAGAGCCAGTCGTATGCCCTGACGAATCTGATGAACGGCGCGACAGCCGGTGAGCTTTTCGTCGTAGTCAAGGCGGCGAACGACAACGATGGTGTGGCCAATGGGTTGGTTGCGCTCGGCAACGCGCCCTCCGGAGGCCTTTTCTACCCGCACAACAACGGCAGTATCTACGATGACTTCGGATCGACCGTTACCACGCAGGTGGGAGATCCCGCGCCCGCGCTCAATACTTTCAATCTCTACAACTCAAGCGCGCAGTCCGGCGGATGGGTTTCTCGCATCAATGGGATTCTCCTGAATCAGCAGACCGCCAATTCGGTTTCGTGGCGCGGCAACCCTTCAATTGGATCATTTGGCGGGGCCAGCCCCTTTGATGGCGATGTAGCCGAAATTTTAGTTTATGATCGTGTGCTGACCTCAGCCGAACGGGACGCCGTTGGCCAATACCTGACGTCCAAGTATCAATTGCCCGGACTCTCGGCCCCGGCAGCCCCAACGAGCCTTGTCGCGACGGCGATTTCCTCCACGCAGGTGAGCCTGACATGGACTATCTCGGGTTCCGGTGCCGGTGTGACTTATTCGGTTGAGCGCCAGCTCGGCGCCGGAGCATTCTCTGTTATCGCGGAGGTTTCAGGAGTTGGATATTTTGACACGAGCCTAGCCGCCGCCACCTCCTATGGATATCGGGTCCGGGCGAAGACCTACGCTGGCACGAGCGCCTACAGCAATGTCGCGACGGTAACGACGCTGCCGAGCGTCCCCAGTCTTCCGCTGGCGGGACAACGGCTCTGGTTGCGCGCTGACGCGGGTGTGCCCGGTGGAGCGGGCAGCGTCCAAACATGGTTCGATCAATCGGGCCTGAACAACCATGCCACGGCGTCATTCACTGTGTCCCAGCAACCCACGCTTGTGCTGAACGCCATCAACGGGCGCCCGGCGATCCATTTCACGCGGGCGCAGAGCCAGTCGTTCGCCCTTCCTAGCCTCATGAGCGGCGCGTCGGAGGGTGAGATATTCATCGTAGTCAAGGCGGCGAGCGACAATGATGGGGTTCCGAACGGCTTGCTCGCGTTCGGAAGCTCGCCGACCAACGGGCTGTATTACCCGCACGGCAATGGCAGCATCTATGATGAGTTTGGCTCCACTGTAACCACTCAAGTCGGAGATCCCGCGCCGTCGCTTGCGACCTTCAATCTCTACAATTCAAGTTCGCGGCCCGGCTCGTGGATCAGCCGGTTCAACGCGGGCGTCATGAAAAACCTGACGACCAACACCGTCGCTTGGTCGGGCACTCTAAACATCGGCATTTTCGGCGGAGCGAGTTATTTCAACGGCGATGTTGCCGAGATCATCGTCTACGATCGCGTCCTGAGCTCAGCCGAGCGGGAGAATGTCGGCTACTACCTGAACCAAAAATATGCGCTCGGGAGCGACACGCTTTTCGGCTACTATCGCGATTCGAACGGCGATGGCCTCACGGACAATTTGAACCGGTCGCTTGGCCAGAATCCTTACAACATGGACATCGATGGCGATGGCGTTCCGAACTACCTCGAACTGCTTAGGGGCACTGATCCTTTCAATCCAGACACCGACGGCGACGGCGTAAACGATGGGGCCGACTACTATCCCTTGGACCCAACCCGCTCCCAGGCTCCCTCCAGTGTTCCCGGCGACACCACGCCACCGGTCATCACGCTGACGAAGCCCACCAACGCTACGCTGCTGCCGTAACCCTCGCTTTGATCGCCCCCATGTCCCACACGCCCTTTTTTCGCTTCGTGACGACCACCGTGCTGGTCGCATACCTAAACCTGACATTTTCAATCGTGCCGGCGTTCGCGGCACAGCCAGCGGCGCCGGCTGGCCGGCCTGAGCCGCTCGTGCGCACGGCAACGGATGTGAAAGTGAACCGTGTGGCTCCGGCATCCACTCCGGTTGCTGCGACGCCTCGATTTTCTCCGCAGCCGACGGTCGCGGAGATTTTCAATGCTCGCGTGCTGGCCGAGCCCTTCGTGCCGCTGATCGACTCTCCGCCTGCCGCCGAAACGGCGCATCTCGCCAGCGCGATCAGCCGGTATGCAACCGAAGGCAAAGGCGACATTGCAGTGTTTTCCGAATTCCTTAGCCAATATCCGAACTCGGCGTGGGCTCCCTCTGTGCGTCTAAATCGGGGCCTGAAGGGATTCATGGAAGGCAGGTTTTCGGACGCGATTTCGGACTATGAGTTGGCATGGAACGCGACCAAGGCCAGCCTTCGGCCGGCGATTAAGTCCATAGCTGACCGGGCTGTTGCCGAGTTGCTTCGCATGCACGCGCGGCTGGGTCGGGTTGACACACTGGAACGGATCTTTGCTGAGATCGCCGGCCGCCAGTTTACCGGAACTGCGACGGAGCTGGTCGCTGGTGCCCGTGACGGCCTTGCCTTGATGAAGGCTCGTCCGGACGCAGCCTATCGCTGCGGCCCCGCGGCACTCGACCGCTTGTTGGCGCGTCAGAACGGAAATGTCGGGTTCAACAAGGTTCTGACCGAGTCGAGATCAACGGCTAGCGGCGTGAATTTGTCAGATGTCCTCAAACTCGCCGGACAAGTGGGACTCAAGATGCAGATGGCAAAGCGGTCCCAAGGCGCCGCCATCCTTGCTCCTGCCGTCGTTCATTGGAAACTCGGCCACTATGCCGCGATGTTCGCCGAGGGAGATGGATTCCGCTTGGAGGACCCGACTTTTGGTCCGTCTGCGATGCGGGCTACGCGCGCGACGATAGATCAGGAGGCAAGCGGCTATTTTCTTGTGCCGGCGGGTTCGTTGCCTGCCGGGTGGGAGCCGGTCAGTGATCAGGAGGGACAAAGGGTTTGGGGCAAGGGCAACACAACCGGAGGTGAGACGGGACGCACGGGAAAAGACGAGCCCAAGGCCGGACCGGACGGAGATCCCTCTGGATGCGGCATGACCGTGGCGGATGCCCACTTAATGCTCGTCAGTTTGAACTTGGTGGACACGCCCATCGGTTACACTCCGCCACTTGGGCCAAGCATCCAGTTTACTGCGACCTACAACCAGCGCGAAGCTAGCCAACCGACGACAATTGATTACTCGAATCTGGGGAGCAAATGGCTGCACAACTGGCTCTCGTTTGTCGATGAGGGTGCGATTCCCGCCACTGGCACGGCGATTCTCTCGGCGACCCTCCGGCTTCCCGGCGGAGGCAGTGACTCCTATTCCACGAGTTCAATGTCCGTTGACCCTTTGGTTTATCCTTACGCCTTCGTGCCTCAACCCCGCACGCGCACGCGGCTGGAAAAAACCAACGCGCAGACGTTTGTTGTCACCGAGGCCAATGGGGCGAGCATGACGTTCGGGCGCCGCACAGGTGCGGCCGGTTCTTATCGATACTTCCTCACCGCCCTGACTGATGCGACCGGCCAATCCGCGAGCCTCACCTACGATGCTCAGAATCGTTTGACCTCCATCGTGGACGCGCTCGGTCAGGTGACGACCCTTAGCTACGAGGTGTCGGGCGAGCCGTTGAAAATCTCGAAAGTCACGGATCCATTTGGCCGCTTCGCCACGTTTCAATACGATGCCTCCGGTCGTTTGGAAAAAATCACCGACGTGATTGGGCTTCTATCGCAATTTGCCTACTCCGGAACGAGTGACTTCATCCAATCGCTCACCACGCCCTACGGCACGAGCACGTTTGCGTTCGGCGTAAGTGGCTTGGACCGGTGGCTCGAGCTCACCGATGCGACAGGCGCCACGCGCCGCGTGGAATATCGCAACGATTGGTCGGGGCTTCCGGGCAGCGGAACCCTGCCTGCCGGCATGAACGTCACAAGCCTGTATCAAAATTTCAGAAACACACTTTATTGGGACAAGCGTGCATGGGGCATGGCGCCCGGCGACCCCAATGCCGCCAAGATTTCGCATTGGCTGCACACTGCGCTCAATGAGACCTCGGGGACGCTGGAAAACGAGAAAACGGCGTTGGAAGGCCGGATTTTCTACAACTACGAAGGGCAGACCAACGCTCAATTTGAGGGCACCTCTTCCCGTCCCACGGCCGTTGGTCGTGTCTTGGATGACGGCACCACACAGCTCTCGACCTTTGAATACAACAGCTTTGGCCGCGTCACCAAGGCCACCGATCCGCTTGGGCGGGTGACGACTTTCATTTACGCCACGAACGACATCGACCTGCTCGAAACCCGGCAGAAAACCGGCCCCAACACCGCCGACTACGAGGTGCTCGGCAAAGCGACCTACAACGCCCAACACCTCCCGCTCACTGTCACTGATGCCTCCGGACGCGTCACGACGATGACCTACAATTCTGCCGGTCAGGTGAGCACCGTCACAAATGCGAAGAGCGAGGTCACAAGCTATTTCTACGATCCTGCGGGCAACCCCGCCGGTTCCCGCCTGCCCAACGGTGACCGCGACCCGGCCGCGACCGGCTACCTCGTGGCTGTCGATGGTCCCTTGGCTGGCACGTCGGACACCACGACTTTTGCCTACGATGGGTATGGCCGGCTGCGGACGACGACCGATTCGGAGGGATTTGCCGTCACTGTGGATTTCGACCTCTTCGACCGTCCGACCGTGACGACGTTTCCGGACGCGACGTTTACGCAGGCGGTGTATGACAAGCTCGACTTGATCAAGCGCCGTGATCGCCGCGGCCAGTGGTCGTTTTTTCAATACAACAAGCTGCGGCAGATGATCACGAGCAAGGACCCCTTGGGCCGGCTCACCCAGTTCGATTGGTGCAGTTGCGGCGTGCTCAACTCCCTCATCGATCCCCTTGGTCAGACGACCGTTTGGAACTATGACATCCAAGCTCGTGTCCTTTCCAAGGAATACCACGACGGAAAGACGATTCGTTTCGCTTACGAGGACCAGATTAGCCGGCGCAAGACCGTCACGGACGCCAAGAGTCAGGTTAAGAGCTACCAGTATTTCAAGGACGGCGCGCTTAAGCAGGTCAGCTACTCCGGCGGCTCTGTAGTGACGCCGACTGTGAGTTACACCTACGAGACTTATTATCGGCGACTGGCGACCATGACGGACGGCGTTGGCGTCACCACCTACGGCTACAATTCGATTCCGCAGACCAATCCTCCCCTGGGCTCCGGCCGGTTGGCGTCAATCGACGGTCCGTTCGCCAACGACACGATCACCTACTCGTATGACGAACTTGGCCGCACTATCGGCCAATCCATCAATGGGGCTGCGAACTCCAGCAGTGTTGTTTTCGACGTTTTAGGTAGAACGTCTTCGCTCACGAACGTTCTCGGAACGTTCACCTACGCCTACGTCAATTCGACCGGCCGGATCGACCATGTGGACTACCCCAACGGGCAGCGGACCAATTACACCTATTTTCCAAATTCCGGCAGCCCGGTGGGCAATGGTGACCAGCGCTTGCAGCAGATTCAGAACCTAAAGTCCGGTTCGGTCAATCTCAGCACTTTCGGTTACACCTATGATGCCGATGGGCTCATCAAGACATGGAGCCGGCAAATTGATGGCGGTTCCGCGCTCACTTCCACGTTCAAATATGATCAGGCCGATCAGCTGACGGAGGCCGCAGTTCCGGTCTCGGCATCGGTCACCAAGAACTACGTCTATCGCTACAGCCGGGCGGGCAACCGTGTGAGCGAGCAAATTGACAACGCCGTCTTCTCCGCGACGCACAACGGCGTGAATCAAATCACGGCCCTCGCGCCGTCCGGCCCCATTCGATTCGAGGGGACGGTCAACGAGCCTAGCATCGTCACCGTCGGCGGCCAACCAGCTAGCGTAGATGGGGCCGGGAATTTCGCTGCCGACCTTGCACTCTCGCCCGGCACACAAACAGTCGCCGTGACTGCCACTGACGGCACCTCAAACGCCGCGACTAAGAGCTATCAGGTCGTTGTCGCCAGTGGTTCGTCACGCACTCTCAGCCATGATTTGAACGGCAATTTAATCAACGACGGTGCGGGCCGCACTTACGATTGGGACGCCGAGGACCGGCTCATTAAAATTACTCAAGGCGCAAACGTGACGGAGTTCGTCTATGACGGGGAAGGTCGCCGCGTCCGGGAGAAGCTGAACAGTTTCGTCATCAAACAGTGGGTCTGGACCGGCGGTCCGCAGCCGAGCGAAGAACGCGACGGATCGAACAGCGTTGCGCGTCGATTCTTCCGCGGTTTGGGCCAGCAGGTTGGCGCGAGCAGTTATTTCTACGCCACCGATCATCTTGGCTCTGTTCGGGAGATGGTCGATTCAAGCGGCACTATTCGTGCTCGGTATGAATACGATCCGTATGGACGGATAAGCAAAGTCAGTGGGGATTTGGAGAGCGACTTTGGCTTCACGGGCCTCTACCGTCATCAGTCAAGCACTCTTAACCTGGCCCTCTACCGTGCTTATGACGCCGATCTTGGCCGCTGGCTCTCCAGAGACCCCATCGAAGAACTCGATGGCACTAATCTATATGCATACCTAGCAAACAATCCGATCAATTCAGTCGATCTGCATGGGCTTTGCGACAAGCGCGGATGGGGGCGTCGTTTTGTTGATTGGTTGTTCGGCAATCGAGGTGACGAAAAATACGAAATTAACTCTATAGGGAGGCTAAACGACCGCGAACTAAATGCCGAGTTTGGAATAACCGGAAACGATAATATCTTTGCAAACGCTGGCGGCGAGCTTGTTGAGGACGCGGCCAAGGCAGCCGCTGCTCGTGCCGCAGCAGCGGCGGCGGCAGCCGCAGCGAAAAAAATAGCGGATGCGGCTAAGAAGGCTGCTGACGCTGAAAGAACCGCCGCGGACATTATTTCGAAAGACCTAAAAGGTTCTGTAAACAAAGAGTTTCCCGGTCAGTGGAGGGACAAAACATTGCGAGATATAACAGAAGCGGCTAGCAATGGTGATAAATCGGCGCAAACGGCAAAAAAACTTCTTACAGATAACCGATTCAAGAAATGAAGTATTTCTCGGCCAGCTTGTTCTTCTGTTCAGAACACTATCCACCGACTTCGGGTGAGGATATGCTCTGGGAGGAGAGGATTATCTTGCTAGCCGCAGAGTCGGAAGATGAAGCCTTGCGACTTGCTAACTCTTACGGGAATTCCGAGTCTCATGGATACGTCACGCAAATGCCTGAAACAGTGCTATGGAAATTTGTGAAAACAGAACGTGTTTGTGTTATAGATGGAAATATCGGAGTCGGACCGATGGCCATTTTCAGTCGCTACATAAGTTCATCAGAAGCAAAGTCTCTCTTAGGTTCTCTCTGAAAAGCCGTGTGGGTTTGTAAATAACATTATGACATGTATGCTCATGTAAGCCGACGCGCAGATTCGAGGGGAATGTTTTCACTTCGACGGTAATGTGTCCTCCTTTTACCCCTTACGTTTGTTTCCCCCAGCAGAATGGCGTCCCGCGGGGGCTTCTCGGACCCTGCCAAATCCTCATCTTCGCGGCGATACCTCAGCAACCTCAACCAATCTGTTTCTCTCGTCCTAATCCTCCCGCGTCGGGGGGTAGATCTGCTCTCAATATCCTTTTTGCGAGCGGGCCACTGTTTGGTGCATTGAGTGTATTTATTTGGTCGGACGCGCAACAAGCAGGGATCACTGGCTCTGGACTTGAAATTTGGAATCAAGTCGCGCACCGAACCTAGCATGTTTGCGTTTTTTCAACCCGTCCTTGGCTTGATCCGAGACTTTTGGCGCGGTCGCACGCAGCTTGAGTTCGTGGCTCTCGCTCTCGGCCTCATCATCCCCATCGGTTTCGTCGTTCACACGAATCAAGTATGGGAGGACTTTCTCATCACCTATCGGCACAGCGAAAACTTGGTGAACGGACATGGCCTCGTGTATCAAATCGGCGAGCGGGTCCATGGATTCACCTCGCCGCTCAATACCCTGCTGCCAGCACTGTTTCTCTGGATCACCAAGGCCCCGAGTTACGCCACGCCTTTGCTGCTTTTCCGGCTCGTGTCGCTGGCTGGTCTACTCGTGGCCATGCTCTCGGTGCTCGCGATTCTACGCCGAGAAGACCCGCCTTCGCGCGTGCGGCTGATTGCCTGTTCATTCTTCCCGATCCTAGTCGGGCTTGAGATCAAGACGACTGCATTTGCGATGAATGGTCAGGAGGCGGGGCTTATGCTGGGCTTCCTCGCGCCGGGCCTCGTGCTCGCGTTCCTCGGCTGGCCGCGCTCTGGGGTCGGCTTGGGCAGCATATGCCTCACGGGGTTGATGTGGACCCGGCCCGACGGCTTTGTTTATGGACTCGCTCTCGCGCTAGGTGGCCTAGCGTTTGGCGCGGCGCCGTGGCGCGAGTTTTTGCATTCGTTTGTTCGATCAACACTGATCGCAATCGCACTTTACCTACCGTGGGCCATCTTTGCACAGATTTACTATGGTTCCTTCGTGCCGCACACGATCATCGCCAAACACGGGACCCAAGTCCTACAGAGCGACAATTTTGGTCTGATGGCTCCGATGGCGGCTTCGATCATGAGCCTGCCTCAGCGGATGGTGGCTGTGTTTGCGGCTATCTACGACTTCCAACTACTTTCCGGCCCGCTCACTTGGCCCAAGTGGAGCCATGATCTCGCCCTCGGGCTCGAACTCGCAGTGGTGCTTTACTGGCTTCTGCCAGTTAGGGATCGGCTTGGCCGGCTGACCTCGCTGTGCTCCTTGTTTGTCCTGTGCTACTTGGCATATGCGAGTCTGATTGCGGTGAGCAGCCCGTGGTATTATCCGCCGCTCGCGTTCCTGAGTTTGCTGACGCTCGTGAGGATGGTAGTCACGCTGCCGGGTTACCTCGGCGACAAGCTTGGTGGCATTCTGACTATCTCCGGTGTGGCAATTCTTACCCTTTTCCTTGGCTTTATCTTTCTCAATTCGAGTCGGGCTTTGAAAATCAAGCAGGAGATCGTGGACGGAAAAAACCGCCGCGAACTCGGCCTATGGCTCCGCGAAAACGTGAAGGATCACGAGACTGTATATCTTGAGCCGCTCGGCTACATTGGATATTACAGCCAACGCAAGATGCTCGACTGGCCCGGGCTCGTCGCCCCTGAGGTGGTGGCCGCTCGCAAAAAAATTGGGCACCCGGCCAACTCGCCCTGGGGCACCTTTCAGTGGGGCCGCGGTGCGGAGGAAACCAAACCTGATTGGATCGTCGCTCGCATCGGAGAGGTGAACCAGATGAAGGCGTCGGAATTCCTCAGCCGCGAATATCGGCCGGTGCGCGCCTTTAATGTCATTGGCGAAGTGCTCGACGCCGGCACTTTTTATGGTTGTTCGGTCAACTACGACGACGCTGTTTTCCAAGTCTTTCGCCGAGTTCCTGTATCGCAAGTGCTCGGCAGTCCGGACGCAAGGCGCACGCCGTGACGCTTGAGCGCAGTATGAATGCCCCCTTTCAGCCCCCTGATAATTTGTTGGCTCGTGAAAAGGCGTCCCGTGGGGGCGCCAATTTTGCAGGGTGTTTTCAGTGTGCAAACTGTGGGTTTCGAGGGCCCAATACTTCGAAAAATTTTGCAAGAAACTCACGCCACCTTCGGTAGTCGTTACTGTGGCCTTTTGGAGAGTAGAGCGATCGAAGCCTTGAGATTTGAACGCGACGCGCAACGAGCGGGTTCCGCGGTCTACTGTAAATGTCCGGCCGGACGTTTACACCTTTCCCGTCATCGAGCGAGTGGTGGGTTTTGGTCAGCCATCTATTGCATCGCAGCGACTGAGGAAAAGCGGTCCGGTGGTAGAGCGCGAATGTCCCGGCAGGCGTGGCCTCAGAAACTCAGCACACTTCCGTAGGCGCCACGTGCGGCGGCTGTCGTGAGTTCCTTCCAGCCTGAGACCCGATAAGGGTTGCCGCCGCCGAAATTGCCGAGCGACTCGTCATAGTGAAACGCTGCGTTGCCCACGACCTTGATGTCGTTGGCGACGAAGGAGCCCATGACGTCGCCATTGCCATTGATTTTGAGCGAGGCCTGCGGGGCATACACCACGGCGCTCAGCGCACCGTTGCCGGCGATCTGCACATCCTGCACCCCTGAGGTCTTGGTGCCCCAAATCTGAAGATTGATCGGCTGGTTGGAAGTTCCGGCGGTGGTGCCGCCGTTCATGATGCCTTGGCCTGCGATCTTAATGTCCCCGGGAGCGTAAATCTCGAGGGTGGCGCCGGTCTCGATGTTGAGCGCGCCGCTGCCTCCGCCGATGTCGATGCTGGTGATGGGGCTGGTGAGCGAGAGCACGACTTTGGGCGAGGGATCGCCCGCGTTGAGCTTAGCAACGGCGAAGGTCTTGTTGTTGTAGCTAATCTGAGAAGCCGTATAGTAGTATTTGCCGTCGCCGGCGGCGACGTCGCCCGTGCGGGGCAGACTGAGATTGCTGGTGATACCGCCAAGCGAGTAGGCTGTGGTGGTGGGTGCGGTGACGGCATCGAAGTTAGCCGTAAAATCAGTCGCCACGCGCGCCATGTCCATCGTGCCGCTCGCGGTGCCAAACGGCCCGACGACGCCGTTCGAGCCGACGCTCGGTAGTGCACCTCCGGTCGAGGCGTAGCCCCAGATATCGGCATTCTGGACCAAGATGGCATCGACGGCGACCGAGATGCTGCCGACGGAACCTTTGTCGTTTTTCACGCTGCTGCTGTAAGGAATGGCGGCCGTGGCACTATTGTTGTCGGGGTCGGAGTTCCAACTGTCCACAGAAGCGTTGTTGCCGGAAAAGGTGACGCTCTGCTTGGCGACGAGGCCGTTGGAAAACTTGGAGGTCTTGCGAAGCTGGATCTCGACCCATTTCTCGATCGAGCGGCTGGTTGCGCCGCCGAGCGTGACAGTGGAGCGAGCAACAGCCTTGGGCGCCGTGCCTTGGTAGCCGTAAACATACACGCGCACGATGCCCGTGGCGTTTTGATCGAAGGTGTAGGTGCCCGAAGCTGGCAGGGTGCGTTGCATATCGGCGCCGCTGTTGGCCGCAGTCCAACCGTTGGCCGCCCAACTGTAGGAGGAGTCGGCGATTTTCTTGTTGATGGAATACATCGCCTCCTCGAGGCCGTTCTCGGCAACGTTCATCGCGGCATTGTGGTAAAACGCACGGTTGGAAATCGAGAGGCTGGTTCGGCCGAGCTGCACATAGGTCACGAGCGAGATGCCGATGACAGCGCAGAGAATCATCGCGACGATGAGGAGCGCACCGCGATCACGGCGGGGGAAGGCGGGATTTTTTTTGCGCATGGCGGGTCAGGCGGTGACGATTTTATTGCGGAGAATGAAGCGGGCTGAGAGCACGGCATTGGTGGCGGCGACGACCGTGGTGTTGGTGCGCTGGGCTTCGAGAGAGATTTGGATTTGCTTCGTGCTCGAGCTGGCGGCGGTGAGGTTGGCGCTAGTGGCGAGCGGGAGCTCGGTGCCGGTGATGTTGAACGAACGAAAAAGAAATGTGCCGGCGGTGATGCCGCTGATGAGCGTGCGCGTGCCGCTGGCGTCGGCGCGCGTGAAGGTGCCCGCGGTGCCATCGTAAGCATAGGTGATCGCAGTGGCGTTCACGGTGATGGTGAACTGCGTGCTGCTCGTCCACGCGATGGCGCTGGCTTGGCGCACGTCCTCGGCGAAAGTCTCAAGCGCCTTGCGCGCCTGCGACTCCATGTCGCTGTAGTTGCGGACGTTCGCGCCGCTGCGGCCGAGGAAAAGAGAGACGGTAAGTAGTCCCGCGAGAATGAAAGCCGCGAGTGTGGAGCCGACCATGACTTCCACGAGAGTGAAGCCGCGGCGGCGGCTATGGGTGGGCGACGGTGTAGTAGTAGTCATAGAGGCCGTTCTTCACGTAGGTGCTGTCGAAGCGTCGCGTGTGCGAGCGTCCGTCATAGCCGTTCCACGTGACTGAGATCACGATGTTGCGGGCCTCAGTGGGGCGGCTGGCGTCGGCGGTCACGGTGCGGGTGACGGAATATTTGCCAACAACCTTGGAGCTGTTGCTGAAAGATGTGCCACCGTCGAAAATCTCGCTGGCTGGCAGTGCCGAGACGCCGCTCCAACTCATCAGGCGGATGCGCTCGGTCTCGCTCTGGATGATCTGCGAGGCGAGGGTGGTGCCGCGTGCGAGGTCGAGGTGCTTGAAGCCCGCCTGCATCGCGATGATCGAGGTGGCGATGCCGAGCGCCATGACGCAGGTCGCCATCGCTACCTCGATGATGGTGAAACCGCCTTGGCTGCAGCGTCGCATGCGACGAGCAAGGCCGGCTTGGCGGTCCGGCTGGAAACACGATGTCGGCTGTGGCGCTCTCATGTGTGGAAGGATAATAGTCGGCCTCGTGCGCAAGTGTTAGAGGCGAATGGCGATCGTATTTGGCCCTAGGCAAGGTAGGCCCGAAAGTGCGTATCGTGATAGAGCGAGTCGCGGTGGCGATTTTGGTGCAAAAGCGTCTCTTCAAATCGCTGCCCGGGGCATGGACGCATGTTGGCGGGGCGCGATTGAACAGTATCTTAAAATCGACGACAAAAATTGTTCGTGGGAGGCAAAATGACTGCGTTCGCAGGTTCCCCGGCGTCACCCGGACGCGCCGTGCAGAAATCCCGGCGCGCATGCCAACCCATTTACCGCTGCATGTCGCTCCCGCTTCGAGGCGCGGCGATATTTCTCCGCCGGCCTCGCCGGCATCTCCACAGTGCTTTTGGCGCAGTTTGCCGCCAATGCCCGCCTGCCTGCCGGCGCAAGCCCGCGGCGCCTTGGGAGACGTCTTCAAAATCGGGTGGAACCAGATGGGCGAGGAAGGATTGGCTCGCGCGCAATGATCCCGCGACGCCTGAACGAGGCCTGGTGGCGGGGCCTAAAAAATCAACGCCGCGCTGAACGGAAAACCGCGGGCGGCCTCTGCGCAAGGCCCCGAGGTCGGCCCCGGCACGACGACCGGCCTTTTGTGGAGGTGATGCTGTGGCTCCTGCGCACCGTCCTGTCTTTGGCGTGATTTGCCGCCGCGCGTCCCCAACTGGCGCAGCGTCTGCACCCGCTGGCGGCGCAGGGTGCATGCCAAGCTCTGGGCGCCCGTGCTCGCCGCGCTCGAGGCCGGCCACGACCCCGAGACCTACGCCGTGGAAGCGACCTATGTGCGTGTCCACGCTTGGGGCACCCGCGCCCGCGGCGGCTACGCACGCAGGCCATCGGTCGGCCGCGCGGCGGGCTCAGCGGCAAGATTCACCGGCTCACCGACCCGCTCGGCTGTCCGCCCGCCGCCTCGCCACATGCTACGAGCAGACCGCCGCCTCCTGAGCCCCCTTTGTCTCGCTCGCCTGCTCCCTTCTCTGGTTCACGTGATCTTGAAGAGGCCTCTTGGTTGTTTTCGGCGCAATCTTGAGCATTCGACAAAGCGATGTCGCGTGTAGTGGCATAGGGGATCGGTGGAAGGATGTTATGTAAGGATTTCGTTCCCAGTTTTTTAGAATTATGACTAGGTAATGATACCTGCGTTCGTTGGTTGTATTTTTTACAGGGCTGATTTTCGACTTTTCCTGCCAAGAGAATTTAAGAATTTTAAAATAATCATGAACAAAGAATTGTGTGGTTTATTGAAATTAGTTTTTCGTGGCATCTGTGCTGCTTTGCTAAAAAGTAGGTATTTTTCTTTAATTTCGCCTGTTTTTGTATCGCCATGAAAATTCACAAAACACTCTCCTTGGCCGTAGCTTTGATGGCCGGTCTCTTTGCCACCACCGCTTCGGCTGTGCCGATTTTGGTTTCTTACACCGCTCAGGTTCCGCTCCAACCGAGTAACAACGGCGATGCCACCTTTTTGACATGGGCCCAGAATTCCGTCGCTGCCTACAACGTGGCCTTCTCTGCCAGCCTTCCCTCGGTATCTGCGCAGACCATCAAGCTCAGTCAAGGCGACGCCAATCCTTATGGGCAGGTGTTCGGCAGTTCAACCACCAGCATCACCCTGAACGTGACCGGTATGTCGTATCTCGCGTTGAGCTGGGGCGGCAGTTCGCTGCCGGCTGGCAACGGCAACGCTGACATCCTCTATTACATCAATGGCACGACGGGCAACGTCACCTTCAGCAACACTGGTTTTGCGACGGGCGGTCTTTCCAGTGTTCATGTCTATGACTTTCGCACGCCTCCCCCTAACACCACCGGGGTGCCGGATGGTGGCAGCGCGGTTCTGATGTTCGGTTTGAGCCTCGCTGGCTTGGCGTTCGCTCGTAGTCGGCGCATAGCCTGACTCTAGCTCCTTACCTCTCGAGCCGGCGCACACATTGTGCCGGCTTTTTTTGTGCCTGATTACCAGCCGTTGAACAGAGCGAGGTATGGCGCCCGCTCCGCGCTCGTGCCGAGCTCGCGCCACTTGGCGATGGTGAAAGGTTCATTGCCCTGACCAAAGGACAACGCTTCATCGTAGTGGAAGGCCGCGTTGCCGGTGAACCGAATCGAACGCGCTACGATGGAGCCCATTACGTCGCCATTGCCATTTATTTTCACGTCGCCATTGGGAGCATAGATCACGCACTTGAGCGCGCCGTTGCCGGCGATCTGGAGGTCTTGGCCTGAAGCCGTGGTGTTGGTGCCCCAGATTTGGCAGGAAATGGGTTGAGCGTTTGCATTGGCGAGACCTCGACCTGCGATGAGCATCCCACCTTCGAGGTAGACGGTGAATTTTGAACCGGCAGTCACGTTGATCGAGGCATTGCCGGTCACGCGTATCGCGTCCGCCCCGGAACTTTGCGTGAGAGTCAGAGTGACGTCACCCAAGATGGTGAGCGTGTCGTTGCCGTTGAGCACGAGCTGAGCCGCACGCCACCGAGTAGTAGTGCCGGCGGTGCCGAGCACGGCGGGGATGCTGGCCAATACGACGCCGTCAGTAGGTTCGGTGACGGGGTTGAAAGCCGCGTTGAAGTCCGTCGCGATGCGCCGCGGATCGATGAGCACGTCAGCGGGCGTGTCGGCGCCGCGGATGGTGCCATTGGAGCCAACTTCGGGCTGCGCGCCACCCGTCGCAACAAAGCCCCAGATATGCGCATCGTTGATCAGCATGGCGCTGTTGGCGACGGCAGTCGTGGCAATGCTGCCGCGATCGGTGCGTAGCGAAAAATCGTAGTCGAGCGGCGAGGTGAGCGGATTGCCGTCGGGATCGGAATTCCAAGCGTCGACAGAAATATTGGCGCCCGAGAACACGATGCTCTCCTTCGCCACGAGCGCGTTGGCAAAGGCGGAGCGCCGGCGCAACGTGACCTCGATCATCTTGGTGACGGGGATGGTGGAGGGTGCGCGGATCTCGGACTGCGTGATGATCTTGGGACGGCCGGATGCGCCCGGGTTGTGATTGTCGACGTAAACCTTAACCCAACCGCTGGTGTTGTTGCCGAAATCGAAGCCGGTGAATTTTTGCCAGGCGGGTGCGGCCGTCGAGGTCCAGTTCGCCCACGCCTCAGTGTCGCCGGCCGTCGCGCGGTTGAACGACCACACGGCCTCTTCAGTGCCGGTTTCCGCGAGATTGAGCGCAGCGTAGCTGTGGAACGTCTGCATCGCGAGCCGCGTCGATGAAAGGTTGAGATTGAGATAGCTCGCGAGCCCAAGCGCGATCAGCGCCGCTAGCAACAGGGCGACGATGAGCACGGCCGCACGATCGTCGGGCACGCGAGGGACAAGCGCAGGCTTCGCGTCGCGGCGGGTGCGGAAAGGGCTGGTCGTATGGCTTGGCGGCATCAGTTGCTCACGCGTTTGTTGCGCAGGATATATCGGGCGGAGGCCGCCGATTGCGTCGTCGCGCCAGCGCGCACGACACGCAAGGTGACTTGAATCTGCTTCGTCTCGAGATCGCTGACGGCGGTGTTGTCGGGCACGCCGGGTTGCTCGAGCTTTAAGCGGGCGAAGGCGAAATCTGGCGCGACGTCGTGCACGAGCGCGAGGCGTGGCTCGGTCGAGGCCGCATCCCCCGGCACCCGGTAAAAGGCGCGATAGGTCGGGCTCGTGGGCACGGTGTCGTAGGCGTAGGTGACAGGCGTGGTCGTGGCGTTGGCGGTGATGATATGCAGCGTGAGGGTTTGCGCATCCTGCCAGCGGATATCGGCGGCCTTGCGGGCATCGGCGCCGAAAATTTCCAGCGCACGGCGTGTCTGCGCGTCCATTTCACTGTAGTTGCCGGCTGCGTAGCCGGTGCGCCCGATCATCAGAAAGGCGCTCAGCACGCCGGCGAGCACAGCGACGGAGATCGTGGCGGACACCATGACCTCGGTGAGCGTAAAGCCTGCGGCGCGTCGGCGGCGCCCACGACCGTCAGTGTGCGGTGTAAAAATAGTCATACAGCCCGGCTTTTCCATAGCGTGTGAGGTAGCTCACGCGGTGTTGGCGCCCGTCGTAGCCGCGCCACGTGGCGATAAGGGAGATTTCCTTCATGTCGGTCTTCACGTCGCGGATAGTGCGCAGGCAGGCGAAGGAGTCACTGGCGGAGCCGGGCACGGTCGGGACGGCCACGCGTTGATCGGCACTGTCCTGAAGAACCTGAAGCTGCGCCCAGTTCTTGAGCCGCAGGCGCTCGAACTCGGATTGCATGACCTGCGAGGCAAGCGTGAGGTGGCGCGCGGTATCGAGCGCCTGAAAACCGCGCTGCAGCGTGATCAGCGCGGTGGTGATCCCGAGCACGAGCACGCCGGCCGCCAGCATCACTTCGACGAGTGTGAACGCGTGGTGCCAGGGTTTTGCTGGGCAGGCGGGCTTCATTCCTTTTTCGCGTTGGCCTGCTGCACCCAGAGCGCGGCGGCATGGGCACGGCGCTTCACCTTCAGTTTCTCGAAGACGTTCACGAGGTAGTTTTTCACCGTGTTTTCGGCGAGTTCGAGTCGGTCGCCCACCTCCTTGTTGGTGAGTCCGCCGGCTACGAGGGCAAGGACACGGCGCTCCTGGTGCGAGAGAATGGAGAGCGCGGTGCTGGCGTCGTTCGCGCCGCCGCCACGCAGCATGCGCAGCACCCGGCCCGTCGCTTCGGAGTCGAGGATTGAGCGGCCGGCGGCGACGTCCTGCAGGGCCTGCACGAGGCCACGCGGATCGATTTCCTTCATGAGGTATCCGTGAGCGCCAGAAGTCACGGATTCGTAGACGTAGTTGTCGTTGGAGTAGGAGGTGAGGATTACGATGCGGGTCTCGGGCAGGTGCTCGAGGATACGGCGGCAGGCATCGAAGCCGGTGCCGTCGGGCAGGCGGATGTCGACGAGCACGACGTCCGGTTTGGTGCGGAGGCACTCGGCGACTGCGTCGGCCACGGTGCCGGCTTCCGCCACGACCTGCATCACGGGGTCAACTTCGGCGGAGAGGACATCCTTGATGCCGCGGCGGACGAGTTCGCTGTCGTCGACGAGCATAAGGCTGATCGTGGAATGGGCGGTGGTGATCATGATAGAGGAATGGACAAGGTGAGAATCGTGCCGCGGCCCGGATGAGATTCCAAGGACAGCGAGGCCCCGAGTTCTTGGGCTCGTTGGCTAAGGTTGAGCAGACCCTTGCCATGAGAAGGTTCGGACGTCGCGTCGAAACCGCGGCCGTTGTCGGTTATCTTGAATTCGGCGAAACCGTCGCGATGGCGCAGGTTGATCTCGATGCGGTTGGCGCCGCCGTGCCGAAGGGCGTTGCTCACGGCCTCGCGGGCGATTTGGAGCGCGTGGACGCGCTGCGGCTGGGTGAGGCGCGCGGCGATCCGTTCGTCGAGATCGAGGGCGGGTTGGAAGGATTTCATGCCGCCCATCGCCCTCATCAAGTCCGCGACGGCTTGGGAGAACGACTGTTGGCGGAGCGCCTCGGGCTCGAGGCCATCAATGAAGTTGCGCAGATCGCGGATGGAGGAGTTGAGCGTGCTGCTCGCCTGCTCGACGCGGGCGGCCGCCTCGGCCTGCTCAGGCCTGAGCTGGGTGCGGATGCTGGCCAGGCCCATGCCGGCGGCGTAGAGCGACTGAATGACGCCATCGTGCAGATCACGGCCGAGGCGGGTGCGCTCGGCGATGTTTTCGCGCAACGCGGCTTCGCTTTGGCGGAGGGCCTCCTGTGCGCTAGCGCGTTCCTTTACTTCGCGCGCCAGCGCGGCGCGTTGCTCGGAGGCCGAAACGACGAGTTGGGCGACGCGGCCGAACTCTCCGCGCTCGGTGGTGAGCGCCATCGCCGGAGCGCCATTCGATGATGCGAGCCCCTTGCCGATTGCCGAGAGCGGGCGCAGAACCCACGATTGCAGGGCGAGGGTCACGGCCAATAGCACGAGAAGGCCGAATAGAATGAACATGAGAGTCTGCAGCCAGTCGGTTTGCAACGTGCGCTCAGCTTCCGGCAGGGTGTAGTCGAGTCGCAGTGTGCGGAGGGGCCGCCCCGCTGAATCGGCGAGCGGCTGTAGCAAAACAAGCTTTGACTCGGCCTCGGGGGCGCGAGCCAGTTCATGAGCGGGGCGCAGGCTCACCGTGCTGTCAGTGAGCGCGGACAGGGCCTTGACTAGCGACTTGTCCCAGCGCCGCGCGAGCAGCAGCCAATGGCGCTCACCGGCGGGGCGAAAAGGGCGCGCGCAGATTTCGAGAAGCTGGCCGTTAGCCTCGGCAAAAAAGCGTGGGCTCGGAGTCTCGGCCAGGAGACGGGCGAGTTCGCCAGACGTGAGCGGCGGCCGGCTGGTGGTTGCTCCGGCCTCGGCGGCGCTGTGCAGCACGATGTCGCCGTCGGCCCGGGCAACCCACAGGGCAGCGAGCGTGTCGCCCATGACGCGGCCGCTCAGCAACCGCTGCGCCGCCGTGGAATCGTGTTTCGCCAGCGCGGCGGCGAGTTCATCCGATTGGGCGATCTCCGTCGCGACATGCACGAGTTCGCGCTGCGCCGTGTCGAGCCAGTGGTTGAGCTGCTGTGCGCGGGCCTGTCGATCCGCTAGGAGCGCGTCAGCCCGACGCGACTGGTTGAGTTGCCTGAGCCCTAACAGGGCTACAAGGAGGCCAGCCAGCAGTAGCCCCAGCAACATCGTGAAGCGCGCGCGGATTGTCATCGGGATGTCAGCCGAGGGCTTTGGTCATGAGCACGCATCCACAAGACTGGCCCGGTTGTTCCGGGCAAGTTGGGGGATTTGGGCGGATGCATCATGCGGGCAACGTCATACTGTGGTTCGGTCTCCCGCCCGTCGTGCCGATGCTAGCCGGGGTTTTTCATCGTGTGTTCACGCGCTAGGCCTGAACCGGCTGGAGCCGCACCGATCGCTTCAACCGCGCGATGGAGCGCTTTCCATTCTGACGATGGTGCCTTGATTGTGAAGTTCGGTTCCCCGTGGACGCCACTTTAAGCTCTCCTAGGGATTGGCGGCGCGTGCGGCGCCAGGCGCTTTCGGGGCGCATGAGGCACCTCAGCCAAGGAGGATGCGGTCAATGAACGCGAGTTCTTCGCCGAGCAACGGCGCGGTCGAGGTGCTTTGCGCAATGTCTTCGATTTGCGCGGGTCGCGAGGCGCCGACCAGCACCGTCGTGACCTCCGGCCTGCGGAGCACCCAGTTGATTGCCAGTTGGGCGAGCGTCGAGCCCCGGGCGACCGCGAACGCGTTTAGTGCGCGGACTTTTTCCAGGGTAGCCGGATTGAGCCGGTCTTGTTTGAAATAATTCGCCGGATGGCGTGCCCGCGAATCGGGCGGCACGCCGTCGAGATAGCGATTCGTGAGCACACCTTGGGCGAGGACCGAGAACGGAATGCAACCGGCGCCTTCCTCGGCGAGCACGCCGAGCAACTCGCGTTCAATTGCGCGGTTCAGCATGCTGTAGTTAGGCTGATGGAGGAGAAGCGGCGTGCCGAGTTGCCGGAGTGCGCGGGCGGCTTCTCGGGTTTGTTCGGCGGAGTAGTTTGACACGGCAACATAGAGCGCGCGACCGCTCCGGACAGCGTCGGCGAGCGCTGACATGCTTTCCTCCAACGGCGTGTCAGGGTCGGGTCGGTGGTGGTAAAAGACATCGACGTAGTCGAGCTTCAGGCGCTTCAGGCTTTGGTCGAGCGAAGCGAGCAGGCTTTTGCGCGAACCCCATTCGCCGTAGGGACCGGGCCACATCCGATAGCCGGCCTTTGTCGAGACGATCATCTCGTCGCGGTGGGCGGCGAAATCCTCGCGGAGGAGGCGGCCGAAGTTCTCCTCGGCGGACCCCGGCGGCGGGCCGTAGTTGTTCGCGAGGTCGAAATGCGTGATACCAAGGTCGAAAGCGCGGCGCAGCATCGCCCGCTGGTTGTCGACCGAGTCGATGCCGCCAAAATTGTGCCAGAGGCCGAGTGACACGCGCGGGAGCTTCAGGCCCCGGCGGCCGCATTGAGCGTAGGGCATCTTCGTGTAGCGATCGGGAGCAGCGGTGTAGGTGTTCATCTTCTGGTGACGGTGCGCCAGAGGGCGCCGGCGCGCGAGCTTCTCGCAACGGAGTCGACGAGCAGCCTCCCCCTCAAGGGAATCCGGGGTTTTCCTGGCGCTATTTCCTCGCTTGCGGGTGAAGGTCCTTGTCGCCCAGCCACGATTCGGGGACGGTCTCGGGCACCTTCAATTCCCGGCGGAGCCGGGCGAGTTCGCCCTCGAGGCGGTTTACGACAGGGATGTTGTGAGGCGCACGCGACACGTCGCGCAGCTCGTGCGGATCGGTGTGCAGATCGAAGAGCTCGGTGTAGTCCTCGCCCGTCCCGTAGAAGTGGACGAGCTTGTAGCGATCCGTGATGACGCCGTAGTGCGGGCGCACACGGTGCCATGCGGGATACTCGTAATATTGATAGTAGAAAGCCGTGCGCCAGTCGGCGGGACGTTCGCCCCGGAGAATGGGCACGAGGCTGCGACCTTGCATGCGATCCGGGATGGCGACACCCGCGGCATCGAGAAACGTCTCGGCGAAATCGAGCGTCGAGACGAGGTCGCGATTCACGCTGCCGGGACGCACGACGCCGGGCCAACGGACGATGAATGGCGTGCGCAGCGACTCCTCGAAGATCCAGCGTTTGTCGAACCAGCCGTGCTCGCCGAGGAAGAACCCTTGGTCGGAGGCATAGACGACGATGGTGTTTTCCGTCAGTCCCTCGCGGTCGAGGTAGTCAAGGAGGCGGCCGACATTCTCATCCACCGCGCGCAGCGTGCCAAGGTAGTCGTGCATGTAGCGCTGGTATTTCCAGCGCACGAGATCGCGGCCGGTGGGCGGGTGGGCCTTGAAGGCGGCGTTGCGCGGGCCGTAGTAGGCGTTCCATGCGGCGTGAAGCTCAGCCGGAAGATCAGGTGGGATCGTCAGCTTGAGGTCCTTGTCCATCTGCATGGCGTGCGCGATGGTCATTTCCTGGTCACGCTCGGCGAGGCCGCGGCCGGCGTAGTCATCGAAAAGCGTCTCGGGCTCGGGGTAGACGCGACCATGGTCGTGATCCAGGTGGCGGATCGCGGGCTCCCAGGGACGGTGGGGCGCCTTGTGCTGCGTCATCAGCAGAAATGGTTTCGACCGATCACGATGCGCCAGCCAGTCGAGCGTGACGTCGCCGATGATGTCGGTCGCATAGCCTTGCGTGGAAATCCTCTCCCCGTTGCGGGTCATCGGCGGGTTGTAGTAGACGCCTTGGTTGTGGAGCACTTGCCAGAAATCGAATCCCGTCGGCTCCGATCCGAGGTGCCACTTGCCGATCATCGCGGTCTGGTAGCCTGCGGCGCGAAGCAGCTTCGGGAAAGTGACCTGGGACCCGTCGAAGCGGGCGCCATTGGCGTTGTTGGGGAATCCGTTGATGTGGGAGTAGGTGCCCGTTAGCACGGTCGCCCGGCTCGGACCGCAAATCGAGTTCGTCACGAGGCAGCGGTTGAACCTCATCCCTTCGCGCGCGATGCGGTCGATCTGCGGCGTGTCCAGCAGATGCCTTGGGTCGCCGTAGGCGCTGATCGCCTGATAGGCGTGATCGTCGGAGAAAATGAAGACGATGTTGGGGCGCGCGGGCGTCGCGCCCGCGGAACGCAGCGCGAGAACGGCGAGCGCGGACAAACCGAAAAGGGCAAGTCGCTTAGGCAGGGAATTCATGGATGGCCTGGCTTCCGGTGTCCGAGGGGAGCTGCGGCGAAGCGGTAGGGTAGCGCAGCGGCACCGGCGAGACCATGAGACTTCGCGGGAGAAACTTGAACTTTCCCGCCCGGAGTTCGGCGTGCGGATCGCCGCAAAACCTCAGGACTCGTGCCCTAACTCTCATGGCCGGCTTTCAATCGGCCGGCTAGAATGCGCGCGATGAATTTCACGTGCGGCACGCCTGGTGTGCCTGTTCCAGGCGACGCAACATCCGATCGCGCCTGGGGGGATCCGATGCCGAATCTTCGGCCGAACGAATGATCGGGCGCCTCTACTCGCTGAGCCAGGCGCAGGTTCTGGCGCTGTTGCGTCGCCGCGTTTGGTTCGAGGAAAAGCTCCGCCCGACCGCATGGCAGTTGACCCTGTGGTGGGCGGGAGTGGCGGGAGTCCTCGGGGCGGGTGCGGCGATCCTGTTCGCCGGCCTGACGGAGGGCGTGCACGAGTTATTGACCGGATCGCGTGCGGGCGTCGTCGAGTCGATGCGCTTGCTGCCCGCCTGGGGCGTCCTTTTGGTTCCGACCGCCGGTGGTTTTTTGGCGGGGTTGGTCCTGATGTTTGGCGCGCGGCTGGCGCCTGGGAAGAGTTCAACGGATTACATGGAGGCGATTCTGATCGGTTCGGGACGCCTGCCCGTGCGCGCGAGCTTGGTGAAATGCGGCGCCGCGCTTTTCTCAATTGGCTCGGGTGGCTCGATCGGGCGCGAGGGCCCGATGGTCCAGCTGGCCGCGCTCTCCGCCTCACTGCTCGGGCGTTGGCGCAGCTTCACGGCGCCGAAGCAACGCCTGCTTGTGGCCTGCGGCGCCTCGGCGGGGATCGCCTCGGCCTACAATGCGCCGATCGCCGGATCGTTTTTTGTCGCGGAAATCGTGCTGGGGAGCATCGCGATGGAGAGCCTCGGCCCGCTGGTGGTCTCGTCGGTGGCGGCGGCCCTGACGATCCGCCTGGGCGCGGGGGCCTCGAACCTCTATCATGTGCCGGGATTCGCGCTGGGCTCGCCGTGGGAAATCGGCCCGTTTCTTTTTCTGGGCGTGGTCGTGGGGACGCTCGCGCCGTGGTTTCTGCGTTCGCTGCGGCGAGCCGAGAGGTTGTTCGTGGGGACGCGGCTCCCGATAGCGTTGCGGTTGACCGTGGGTGGTTTTCTGGTGGGCTTGATTGCCATGCGGGTGCCCGAAGTGTGCGGCAACGGATACTCGGTGGTGGTGGGCATACTAAATGGCCAGTATTTGTGGCCGGCGTTGCTGCTCCTCGTGGCGAGCAAGTGGCTGGCGACCGCCGCATCGTTCGGCTCAGGGGCGCCGGGGGGCGTGTTCACGCCCTCCCTTTTCATGGGGGCGAGCTGCGGTTTCCTCTTTGGCACGGCGGTGCACATGGTGTGGCCGGTGGCGGGGGTCGACGCGCGGGCATTCGCGCTGGTGGGCATGGGAGCGTTCCTCGCGGCCGTCAGCCATGCCCCGGTCATGGCCATCATCATGTTGTTCGAGATGACGCTGAGCTACGACATCCTGCTGCCGTTGATGCTGTGCAGCGTCGTGGCCTATTTCACCGCGCGTAGCCTGGAGAACCTATCGCTCTACAGCGAGTCATTGAAAAGAAAGGCGGCGGCCGAGCCGCGGTCGCTGGATTGGCGCGGCGACTCGGTGCAATCCTTGATGCGCGAGGATCCGCCTCGCCTTTCACCGGAGGCGAGTTTTGCCGAGGTTGCCCGGCGCTTCGTGGCGTCACGCGTGAATCACCTCTACGTCGTCGATGAAAATGGGCGCTTCCTCGGCGTGGTGTCGCTGCACGACATAAAGTCGCATCTAAACGATCCTCATATCGCAGGTTTGGTGCGCGCTCGCGATTTGCTGCGCGACGATTTCCACCGACTCGCGCCGGATCAGAATCTCGGCGCGGCGCTGGGGCAATTTCAGGGCGTCAACGCCGAACGGCTTCCAGTGGTCGATGATGCAGGCGTGCTGGTGGGCAGTCTCGCGAAGACCGACATGTTGCTCGCGCTGGCCGAGTGTCGCTAGTGGCGGAGCCACATCCGGCGGGGCAAGGCCATGATCGCGGCGGGTGGCTGGCCGTGGCGCAATAGCGCGGCCATGGTCGCCATCGCCGGCCGGATATGGGTGAAGAATTTCTTGTAGCCGGCGCAGAGATAGTTGAGGCCGGGCTCGCCGTGCGGTGTCTGGAGAAAGCGGTGCTTCGGACATTCGCCGTGGCAGGCGAAGCGCACCTCGCACTCGCGACAATAGCGAGGCAGGGTGGCGGACTTCGCCGCGCCGAAGGCCTGCTGGCCCGCGGAATCGACCAGCTCGGCGAGCGAGGCGTTGAGCAGGTTGCCGAGCCGGTAGCGCGGGTAGACGTAGTGATCGCAACTGAAGACGTCGCCATTGTGCTCGACGGCGAGGGCGCGCCCGCACGTGGCGGAAAAGACGCAGAGCCCGGCCGGTTCGCCGAGCCAGTTGGCGAGCGCGGTGTCGAAATGCTGCACGAACACGCGGCCGACGTCGCGCTGCACCCATTCGTCGAAAATCGCGCAGAGAAACGCGCCGTAGTCGGCGGGGCGCACGCTCCACGGCGTCACCCGGGCGTCGAGCGCGGCGGCATCCTCATGATCCGGAGGCGGGGCCAGCCACAACGGCGAGCCGGCGGCGGTGGCCGCGTCGCGCTCCACGATGGGGATGAACTGGAGGTAGCCGGAGCCTTGCGCCCGGAGGAAGCGATACACGTCGAGCGGAGCGGTGGCATTGCGGCGGTGCACCGTCGTGAGCGTGTTGAATTCGACGCCGTGGCGCTTGAGCAGCGCGATGCCTTGCAGGACGCGGTCGAAGGTGGGCTGCCCGCCCTTGTCGACGCGGTAGGCGTCGTGCAGGTGGCGCGGGCCGTCGAGGCTGACGCCGACCAGAAACCGGTGCTCGCGCAGGAAGGCGCCCCACGCGTCGTCGAGCAACGTCGCGTTGGTCTGCAGCGCGTTCTCGATTTTTTTCCCGGACGCGTGGCGTTGCTGCAGCGCCACGACGGCGCGGAAGAAATCGAGTCCCGCGGCCGTGGGCTCGCCCCCCTGCCAGGTGAAGCTGACGATCTCGCCCGGCTGCGCGGCGATGTGGTCCCGCACGTAGGCCTCCAGGGTCTCCGCGTTCATGCGGTGCGACGTGGCGGTGGGGTAGAGGTGCTCCTTCTCGAGGTAGAAACAATAGGTGCAGTCGAGGTTGCACTTCGAGCCCACGGGCTTGGCCATGGTGTGGAAGGGGAGCCGGGCGGGCATCAGCGGGATGAGGAAAGGCGGCGGCGACCGCAGCGGGCGCGGACGCGTCGGGCGGAAGAACGGCTGCTCATGCCGCCGTCATGACCAGCAGCAGGTCGTGGCGGCGCAGGCGGCGCATCGTCCAGGTGCCGGTGGCGTCGCCGCGGATCGGGCCGAGCGGCAGGCGCTTGCCGCTGGAGGGGGTGATGAAATAGGCGTCGTAGGTCAGGCCGGGCTCGAGGTGCTGCACCGTGAGGTCCTGGCCGCTGACGGCGCTGTAGTAGATGAGGCGCAGCCGGCCCGGGATGCCCGCGGCGTAGGCGGAGAACTCCCGCAGCGACTCGGTCGTCGCGGCCGGCACCCACTCGGGGTGCGGCTCGAGCTTCCACCACTCGAATTGCTCGAGCACCCTTTTCCCGATGCCGACCTGGGCGGAGCCGCGGAACTGGTAGGCATCGCGCCAGACGCCTTCGCCCCACGACTGGCCCTGCGGCTGGATGTAGGAGGGGAATTCCACGGAGTTGAACTGCGTGATGCCGTGGGCACCGTAGGTGTAACCGGGTGAGCCCGACAGCACGCTGGCCCAGAACAACTGGCGCTGGCAGTCCTCCCAATTCGTTTCGCCGATGCCTTCGTAGGCGACCTCGTCGACAAGCGCCGGCATGACCGGCGTCGCCTCCCGGGACTTGCGCAGCAGCGACAGGGCCGTCGGCAGCGCGTGCACGAAAAGATGGCCGGCTTGGATCAGGTCGAAGTCGAGCAGTGCCGGGTTCCTTACCTCGGCGCGCGAAGTCCGCGCGTGGCGGGGATGGGCGGTGATCAGGTGCCCGTGGCTGTTGTTCGCCCGGAGAAATTCCAGGACTTCGCTCCACGCCTCGATCTGGCGCGGGCCGTCCTCCTGCGGGGTCGGGGAAGTGTAGTAGGGCATGGACACCTCGCCGGCGAGGCACCACACGACCGGCAGCGCGCCCCAGCGGGCCATGACGTATTGCCAGAGCCGCTTCGCGTTCGGCGTGCCCATGCGCAGGATGTAGAAACCCCAGCAGGGCACGACCACGGGCATGAGGCCGGATTCCACGAGGTGGAAGACCCGCCGGTCGGCCGCGTCGAAATACTCCGGCACGATCCGCTGCGCGGCCTCGTCCCAGGGCAGGCCGGCCTCGTTGGCGTTTTTCTCCGCAAAGTAGGTGCCCGACGGCGCGAGCCCCGCGGTGAACTGGACCACGTTGAAGCCCTTCGCGGCGCGGTCGCCGACCATGAGCTTGAAATCGTCCGGCCAGCGCAGGCGCTTCGTCAGGCCGCACCACCAGGTGTCGCCCAGCCAGAGGAACGGCGTGCCGTCCGCGTGCACGAAGTGCCGCCGGTTCTCCGAGAGGCGGATCGGGCCGTGCCGCCGCAGCGGGTTGTCGCCGGTGTAAGACTCAACCTCAAAGGTTCCGCGGCGGTCGTGCAGGCCGGCGTCGCGCTCGTTCGAGGCCAGCGTGGCGTAGCGGTAGGTGCCCGTGCGCGAGGCGGAGAAGCGGAACTTGAAGACGTCGTGCCCCGCCCAGAAGCCGGGATAGGTCTTCTCCGTGCCATCGGGAAACGTGATGCGCACCCGGAAGTCCACCTCGTTGAACGGATCGCGATACGCGCCCGCGGCGTGGAAGGATTTCTCGAGGACGGAGTTCTGCGGCACGCGGTCGTCGCCGGTGCCGTCGGCTGCGCGGCCGAGTCGCGCGAGGGCGGCAGTTGCACCGAGAAATTGGAGAAATTTGTGACGGGTCATGGACCGATTTCGGATATTTTTTCGGCCGAGAACCGGATCGTCGAGCGGCCCGTGCGTGTCACGCGAACGCCCGCGAACAGTGTTTTGATTTGGGTGCCAAGAAAACACCGCCCCCGTGCGCAAGGGGCCCGGGAGCGGTGTGTCGTTACGGGGATGCTACTTGATGATCATGCTCGGGATCGTGACGGTGCAGCCGCCGGCGGGATCGGGCGGGCTGGTGGGCGTCGTGTGCAAGCCATTCGGAAATTGGTTGTTGGTGGAGGTCTTCATCCACGATTTCACGTTGTTCCAGCCATAGGCGTCGTTTGGCCCGTTGGAGTCCGGGGGCACGAAGCCCTGCAGTTCGGCTTCGTTCGACACATAGGTGGTGAAGGCCCAGACGACATTGTTGACCTGCATGTTGTCGGGCTCGCCTTGGCCGCCCTCGGCCGGCGTTTTCTTGGCCCAGGGCGAAACGGTCCCGAGGAAGTTGGCGATGCCGGTGCCGGAGTGATCGTTCAACATGGAGGCGCCTAGGCCGGGCTCCGTGTAGGAGTCGATGGCGTTGGCGGCATCGCGACCCCAAATCGGCTGCGGCCCAAGATGGGGCAGCATATCGCCGGTGGCGGTCACTTCCTGATCGGCATGAACATAGGGGTTCCAGAAATTGGCCGCATACACATGCAAGGAAAGGGGCATGACGCCGCGCTTCGCCCGCATTTTTTGGTAGGTCTGAAAAAGCGAGACGCGATTGGGGGCGCCCGACGTGGCCCCGGGAGCCGGTTCACGAGGGAAGGTGTCGGGCCCGCAGAGCCCCCCGCCGACGGGCATCGAGTCGATGATGGTCTGGGCGTCGGCAGTGGGTGAATTGACCATCTGCCAGAAAAGTCGGTGGGGCTTCGAAGCGGTGGTGCTCGGCGCAAAATTCACGAGGTGAGCCGCCAGATAGTCGTGAAATAGCAGGAGGTTGCTGACCCAATTTGTCCTCGTCGTATTCGTCCAGTAGGTGCTCGTGCCGAACGCGTGCTCTTGGATCACGAAGCCATAGAACGCGTCCCGCGCGGTCTCGTTGCCGGGCTTTTTCAGCTCATCGATGACTTTCTGATAGAGCGCTTCGAGGTATTGAAGCACGACGGCCCCGTGGCTGTCTTGGTAATCCAGTTTGATATTGTAGTTGGTGGGCGCGCCGGTGTTGGCGTCCCGGGCGATGACGACGGCGTATTTGCCGTCGACCGTGGTGGATGCGCTGGCCGGGTAGGTCAGAAAGCGTGGCAGGGCGGCAAACTTGTGCATGAGCATCACCCGAAGTTTCAGGCCTCCCCCGGGGGCGGCCGCGCATTTTTTGGCGTCGTCCACAATTTTGGATATCCCTTTGGGGTTCCCGAGCGCGTCGACTCCCGTGATGAAACTTCCGGGGGTGTTGGTTCCGACCGGGCCATCGTTTTGCAAGTCGGCCCAGGCGTATTCCCTTTCCACGAAGGTCATCCAAGGCCCGGTCGCCTTGCATTCGTCGATCAAATTCTGCGTCGTGATGGTGGCGGCGTTTCCGCTCTTTGCCGTCAGCCCGTGGCCGGGGACGAAAAGATAGTCGGTGGCTGCCTGCGAGACGGAGCCAAGACTGCAGCACAGGGCGAGAAGCACGGATGAGCGGGACAGCGCAGCAAGGCGCGTAAGAGGATGGCGCGTGCCATCGGTGAAACCATGAGAGTGCATGATCGTGTGTTCTGAGGGTTGAAATGATTGGGCATCGAGCGGAACTCGGTGCAGGAGGGAAAAAACGCAGTCGCTTGTGCGCCGCGGCGGAGATTGGGAGATGGCGTTCTGGTAGATCAGCAGAGGGTGGAGGGGTTTAGGATTGGGGGTGCGGGGAAAGCAGTAGCTGGCCCGGCGCGCAGAGCTCGTCGGTGAGCTAAGGCAGGCTGACTCAGTTCGTGATCGTGCTCGGGGTGGTCGTCGTGCAGCCGCCGGCGGGGTCGGGCGGGCTAGGGGGCTGCGTGTGGCGGCCGTTGGGAAATTGATCGTTCGTGGAGTTTTTCATCCACGCCTTCACGTTGGCCCAGCCGTAGGCGTCGTGGCGGTCCTTGCCCTTGGGCGCGACGTAGCCCTGGAGCACGGCTTCGGGCGGCACGAAGGTGGTGAAGGACCAGACGACGTTGTTGACCTGCATGTTGTCCGGCTCGCCTTTTCCTCCTTCGGCGACGGTCTTCTTGGCCCATGGCGAGACGCAGCCGAGGAAGTTGGCGATGCCGACGCCAGCGTGGAGATTATCGATCGGCGCGCCGAGGCCGGGCTCGGAGTAGGAGGCGAACTCGTTCTTCGGATCCTGCTGCCAGATGGGTTGCGGGCCGAGGTGCGGCACCATGTCGCCCTTCGCGGTCACGTCTTTCTCGCCGTGCACGTAGGGCGACCAGTAGTTGTTGGCGTAAACGTGGAGCGAGAGCGGGAGGATGCCGCGCTTCGTGCGGATTTTTGTGTAGGTCTCGTAGAGCGATTTCCTCGGCGGGCTGCCGGGCTCCTTGCCGGGACCGGGCTCGCGCGGAAACGTGTCGGGGCCGCAGAGGCCGCCGCCGGCCGGCATGGCGTCGATGATGCGCAGCGCATCGGCGGTCGGCGAGTTCACCATCTGCCAGAAGAGGCGGTGCGGCGTGGGTGTGCCCGGCGCGAAGTCGCGCAGCATCGCGGAAAGATCCCGGTTAAAACGGATCAGGCGGTCGACCCACTGCGTGCGGACCGCTGGCGTGAAATACGGGCTGAATCCGAACGCGTGCTCCTGAATGATGAAGCCGTAGAACGCGTCGCGCGCCGTCTCGTTGCCGGGCTTTTTGAACTCGTCGATGACGCGCTGATAGAGCGCCTCGAGGAAGCCGAGCACCTCGGGCCGATCGAGCTTGATGTTGTAGGAGGCGGGGCGGCCGTTGATGGTCGAGATGGGCACGGCGTAGGTCTGACCGCGAGTGAGGTAGGCTGGGAGCGGGGCGAACTTGTGCATGAGCATCACGCGCAACTTGAGGCCGGCGGCGGCGCACTTTTTCGCGTCGGCGATGATCTCGGAGATGCCGACGGGGCGGCCGCTCGCATTCGTGCCCGCGAGGTAGGGGCCGGGCTCGTTGGGGCCGCCCGCGCCGTCGGCTTGCAGGGCCTTCCACGGATATTCGCGCTCGACGAAACGCATCCACGGGCCGGTGTCCTTGCACTCGGCGATCAGCTCGTCGGTGGTGATGGCGGAGTTCGCGCTCTTGTTGGTGAGCCCGTGGCCCGGGACGAAAAGGTAGCGAGTGTCGGCGCGAACCGAACTGGCGAGAACAACGAGCAGGCCGAGCAGGAGCGCGACGGGGCGAAAGGAACGAGAGCGAGATTTCACGGTGAGAAAAAGTGGGATGGGGCGATGCGATGGGCTGCAGGGTTACTGCTCGATCTCGGCGGCGCTCACGCGGCGCTGGCCGGAGGGACGCGCGGGCGCGAGCGTGATGCGCGGGAGTTTTTCCCCGGCGGCCGCCATGCGCGCGAGCAACCGCTGGCGCAGGCGGTCGGCGAGCGGGCGGTGCGACTCGTAGCCGATCAGGTTCGTGAGCTCGTAGGGATCGGCGAAGAGATCGTAGAGGCAGGCTTCGTCGAACTCCTCCGCCCATGCGTGCTCGACGGCGTCGACGCCGCGGGCCACGACGCCGTATTTCCAGCGCGCGGTGCGGATGGCGCGGCCGACTTCGGTCTCGCTGATTTGCACGAGGACATCATCGGGCCACGCGGTCGCGGTCTGCGCCCCGCCGCGCAGCAGCGGCAGCACCGAGCGGCCCTGCATCTCGGGCGGGACGGGCAGGCCGGCGGCGTCGAGCAAAGTCGGCGGCAGATCGATGAGGCTGATGAGCTGGCGCAGGTCGCCGCCGCCGCGGAAGGGCCCGCCGTGGAAGGCGAGCGGCACGCGGATCGAGGCGTCGTGGGGGGAGCATTTGTCCTGGCCGTTGCGGGTGCGAAAATGGCTGCCGTGGTCGCTGGTGAAGACGATGATGGTGTCGTCGAGCTGGCCGGTGCTGTGGAGGATGTCGACCAGACGGCCGAAGGCCTCGTCGAGGCGTTTCACCATGCCGTAGTAGCCGCCGAGGCTCTGCGGGGCGTTGCCGGTGAGCGCGGTCAGATCGGGCGGCGACCAGCGGCTGGTGTAGCGCTCGGCGTAACCGAGCGGGGCAGGGTAGTCGTCGCGGTGATTCTGGTGGTGCGGCTCGAGAAACGAGAGGAAGAGGAAATACGGATTCTTCTCGTGCGCGCGTCCCGTGATGTAGCGGATCGCGGCGTCGGTGAGCGCGTCGATGCGATGGCCGTGGAGGCGAATTTCGCGCTGCTCGTGATCGTAGACGCGGCAATCGTAGGCATCGGAGACGAGTTCGGGCGCGTTGGCGGCGAGCCAGTAGTCGTAGCCGCCGCGGCCGGCGGGCGCGACGGGGCCGCGCGGGCCGTCGGCGAGGTGCCATTTGCCGATGTAGGCGGTGGCGTAGCCGCCGGCGGTGAAGTGATGCGCGAGCGTCCGCGCATCGCCGGGCAGCGGGATGCGGTTGCGAAAGCAGCCGGTCGCGGTCGCGTAGCGGCCGGTCTGGAGACACGAGCGCGCCGGGCCGCAGACGGGCTGGCACGTGAACGCGTAGCGCGCGTGCGTGCCGGCGGTGGCGAGCCGATCGAAGTTGGGCGTGAGGCCGAGCGGGTTGCCGTGCAGGCCGCAGGTGTCCCAGCGCTGCTGATCGGTGAAGAAGAAGATGACGTTCGGGCGCACGGTCGGAAAATTTTTCGTTCAGGCGATGCCGCGACGCGCTTCGAGCTGCGCGCGGATGTCGGCGGCGCGGTGTTTGTCGAGGCGGTAAAACGGCAGCACCAGCAGCGCGACCACGGAGGTCAGGCTCGTCGTCAGCGCCATGCAGAGACGGATGCCCGTGATGGTGTCGGGCGACTGGTGGCCTTTCAGCGCCGCATCGAAGCCGACGAAGTTGAGCGCGAGTCCGCTGCCGAGCAGGCCGAGCGACCAGCCGGTCTTGCGCAGCCACGAGAGCACGGCCCCGAACATGCCCTCGCGTCGCTGGCCGCCGCGCAGCTCGTCCTCGTCGCAGATGTCCGCCATCATCGAGGGCAGCAGCACCGAGAGGCCGACGTAGACCGGACCGCACAGCAACGGATCGAACACGAGCAGCCACGGGTGCGCGGGGTTGAAGAAGACCCATTTCAACAGGCCGCCCACCGCCGCCATCGCGTAGATGACGGCGAGCGCCGAGCGCTTGTCGAGGCGCCGGCTGAGCCACGCGGCGGGCCAGATGGCCGCAAAGCCCACCGCCGCGTAGCACGACGAGAGAATCCCCTTCCACACGGCGCCCTGCACGAGGTCGCCTTGGAACATGTAGTAGACGATGAGATAAAAATCCAACGCACCGGACAGCATCCCGGCGATCACTTGCAGGAGCGTCAGCGTGGCGAGCACGCGCATGCCGCGGTTCCCCCAGACGGCCAGGCAGCTCGCCCAAAAGGTGTTTCGCGCGGCACCATCCGTGTTTTCCCCGGCCCGGTTCGCGAAGCGCTCGCGCACGATCAGCGCGGGCACGAATCCCGCGAGCCCGAACACGAGCAGCCCGGCAGCGATGCCGACGCTGCGCACGCCTTGCATGACCGACGCGAAGATCGCGAGCTGCGCGAGCGGGAACATCCATTGGTAGCCCAGCCCCGCGACCTTGATGAAGATCGCCTGCACCGACATCACGCGCGTGCGCTCGTGGTAGTCGGGCGTGATTTCGTAGCCCAGGCTCTGGTAGGGGACGCCCCAGACCGTGTTGCAGAGGAAGAACAGCGTCGACGTGCAGAAAAACCACGCGAGCTGCCCGTTTTTCGACCACGCTTCCGGCACGAACCAAATCGCCATGAACGCCGCCGCCGTGAGCCACGCGCCCACCGCGATGTAGGGCCGCCGGCGCCCCCACCGTGACGTCGTCCGATCCGAGATGTGCCCCATCAACGGGTCGGTGAAAGCGTCAATCAACCGCGGAAGCGCCATCACGAGGCCGAGCACCGCCGGGTCGATCGCGAGCGTCATCTGATAGACAGGGACAGCGAGGGTCTTCACGCCGGCCTCGCCGAATTGCACCGGCAGGCCGCCCACGCCGTAGGCGATTCGCTCCCGCCAGGAAACCCGATCGGCCGCGGCCGGTGTGAGCTTTGGACTCATGGGCGCAACTGCGGCGCACCGTGGAAATCGGGGGGCAGCGGACGTGAGTCGACGGCGTGGGGGAGCACGGCGCGGGGAAGCTATCAGTCATGCGCGCAGGCAGCCATGAGAAATCACGTATATCTCCTGAGATTTCGTGGATCATTTTCGCGGCGAATTTCACGGGGCCCATGCGTGCGGTGCGCAAAGCTCAATTCTTATTCGCAAACCCTCATGGCCCGCCGACGGGGATTTTTCTAAAATGGCGTCAACCCCGCCTCCCCTCGGCGAGGCCATGCATTCATGCTGCTCAACTGCTACTATTACGCCCCGCACAATCACACGCTGCTCAACCGACACCTGCGCGCTGACTTCGGGGAGATGCGAGATCTCGGCGTCGACGTGGTTTCATTCTGCGTGCAGGAAGAGCAGCTCCACAACTGGCACTGGCGGCGGCTCAGAAATGCGATCGACCTTGCCCACGAAGCCGGCCTGAAAGTCCACGCCGTGCCGAACCGCTGGTGCGGCCTCGTGGCGGGTTGGCTTGATGGGTTTTCAGCCTGGACCGTCGAGCACCCCGAAGCCGCCGATCCGACGACCTCACGCGTTGGCGTCGCCAATCCGCGGCATCCGGCGGTGCGGGCGCACATCAGCTCAATCCTGCGGACGCTGCTGCAAGATTTTTCATTCGACGGGATCATTTGGGACGAGCCGCGCTCCTCTAATCCCGAGCTCGTGCCTTTCCTGGACGAGATGACGGCCTACGCCAAGAGCCTCCGGCCTGAACTCACGGTAAGCTTGTTCGCCGACTCCACGCGCCCGGAAACGGCTCCCCACTACGCGCAGACGCGGCACATCGACTATCTGGGCAGCGACGGCCACGTCCGGCCAGTCGGGCACCGGATGCATCGGATGAAAACGACCATCTTCGAGTCGCATGGAGTCTTTCACCCGCTGCTCACCGCCGCGAACAAGAAGACGATGTTCCTGCTGGAGGCGCAGCGCCACCGAGACGAGGATCTCGAGGCCTATCTCGCCGTGCTTGATGAAGCGTGCGCGCTTCCGATGGATCACATGATGTTCTACTACTCGGCGCACGAGATGTCCCCGGGCTTGGAAGAGCGGTTCAACCGCGCGACGTGGGCGGCGGTGTCGCGCGCGAAGCAAGCGGCGCTTGCCCGCGTGTAGGGCGCGTGCGCTTTCGATTCGCGTTTGCCCGGTGCCGAACGACATTCAGCTCAATCGACTCCGCAGACTCCGCATGCCGGCCGCCGATACCGCAAAGCCCGAGCCCTGGTCCGCCCGCCCGAAACGGCGGGTGGCGCTCCTGATCGAGGCCTCGAATGCGCACGCGCGGCTGATCCTGCAGGGGATTGTGTCCTACGTCCGGGAGCACAAGCCGTGGTCGTTTTCCCTGATGGATCAGGGCCGGGGCGACGAGGCGCCGGTGTGGGTCAAGGATTGGGATGGCGACGGCATCATCGCCCGCGTGAAAAACCAGCGGATCGCGAACAAGATCATCGCGTCCGGGCTGCCCGTCGTCGACATCAGCATCCAGCACTACATCCCCAACATGCCGAGCGTGGAGCCGGATGACGACGCCATCGCGCGCCTCGCGGTGGAGCACTTCGTGCAGCGGGGCTTCCGCAGCTTTGCCTACTGCGGCGACAACACATTCCTCATCTCCGACCGGCGGGGGCTTGCGTTTGCCAAGGCGCTCGCGGCGTCGGGACTCAACGCATTCAGTTTCAATCGCGACTATCCCGAGAGCGTGTCGATCTCGCGGCGGATTTCGGAAATCGGCGATTGGCTCGCGGACCTGCCCAAGCCGCTCGCGGTCTTTGCCTGCTACGATGTGCGCGGGCAACATATCCTGGACGCATGCCGGATGCGCGGCTTCGTCGTGCCCGAGCAGGTCGCCGTGCTCGGGGTCGACAATGACGAGCTCCTCTGCGAGATGGCCTCGCCGCCGCTCTCCAGCGTGATTCCCAATGCCCGCCGGACCGGCTACGAGGCCGCGCGGCTGCTCGACCGATTGATGAGCGGCGAACGGGTGTCCCCGACGCCCCTCAAGATCGAGCCCATCGGCATCAGCCTTCGCCAGTCGACGGAGGTGCTTGCGGTGCCCGATGTGCATCTGGCGCGCGCGCTGCGTTTCATCCGGGACCACGCATCCGAGGCCATCGGCGTGCCCGAGGTGACCCGCGCCGTGTCGCTGTCGAGGCGCCTGCTCGAAAAGCGGTTCCGCCAGATTCTCAACCGCACGATCCACGACGAGATCATGCTGGCCCGGATCGGGCGGGTGAAGCAGCTGCTCGTCGAGTCCCAGCTTTCCCTCGAGCAGATCGCGGCGACGACGGGCTACGAGCACCCGGAGTATCTCAGCGTGGTGTTCAAGCGGGAGGTTGGCATTTCACCGCGGCAGTATCGCGAGCGCGAGGGGCAGGGGAAACTCGCGACCGGGCAACCGCGTTGATCCCGGGCGGCGGCGCGCCGCGACCGGGCGGCGCGAGGGGAAAATCTCAGGTAGTTTCCGCGAACTCTCATGGAAAGCCGCGAAGGCGTTTTGCTAGGATCAGGGCCCCACGGGCCCCCTGGGCAAAACCGCCCTGCGCACCGTCGTTGCCTGGTAACCGATCCGACCATGACCCGAACCCCTGCTTTCGCCTTTTCCCTGTGCCGCGCCCTTTGGGCTTCCCCGCTGTTCCTTTTTCTCGGCCTGCCGCTGGCAACCGAGGCGCAAGTAACCACCCCCGCGACGAAGTCCGCCGCCGCCGAGGAGCCCATCGAGCTTTCGCCCTTCGTCGTGAACTCCACCGAGGACCGCGGCTACCAGGCGCAGAGCACGCTCTCGGGCAGCCGCATGAAGACCGATCTGAAGGACCTCGCCGCGCCCGTCTCCGCCTTCACCGAGCAGTTCCTCCTCGACACGGCGATCATCAACACCGACGAGCTCGCGAACTACATGCTCAGCACGGAATTCGACCTGGGCGAGGATGCGGGCGGCCAGAACCGGCTCTTCAGCGGCAGCGCCAAACCCCTCCGCATGCGCGGCCTCGCTGGCGGCGATGTGACCACGAATTTTTTCAAGAACGGCGGCAACGTCGACTCGTTCAGCACCGAGCGCATCGATCAGGCGCGCGGGCCCAACGCCATCCTCTTCGGCGTCGGCAATCCCGGCGGCATCATCAACACCTCGACCAAGCGCGCGAAACTCAACGCCAACAGCGGCAGCGTCTCCGGCCAGGTGCGGTCGTTTGAGGGCACGCGCATCGAAGGCGACTACAACCAGGTCGTGGTGCCCAACCAGCTCGCGGTGCGCGCCGCCGTCGTCGACATGCGGCGCGGCAGCTGGCGCAACCACGAGTATAACGACGAGCGCCGCTATTTCGGCACGCTCAAGTGGCGTGCGACCAAGAGCACCGAGATCGTGGCCGAGGTGGAGCGCGGCAAAATCGCGAAACGCACCAACCGCACCTTCACCGCGCTCGACGCCTACACGCCTTGGAGTGGCGGCGGCCGGCAGTTGTCCGCCGTGGCCAACACCGCCGCGGGCATCGAGCGGCACTCTGGCGCCGGCACGAGCTGGCTCGTGTTGAATCAAGGCAACGACACGCTGGCCGACTACTCCGCCGCCACGCGCACCACCGCGCGCAACCAGGCCGGCGGCGACCCGGTGATCACGGATTTCAAGCTCGTGCCCAAGGAGACCTCGATCCTCGGGCCGGGCATGGGGCAGACCGACCGCTATACGCGGCTCGGCGCCTTCATCACGCAGTCGATCGGCACCAACCTGAACTTCGAGCTCGCCGCGATGCGCTACGACGAGGATTTCCTCAACGTCGACGCCCAGGACAATCTCGGGCGTTTCCTTCGCTTCGACCCCGATCCGATCACGCCCACGGGCGCGCCCAATCCCAACGCCGGCCGCGCCTACCTCGAAGCCGATCCGCAGATCAACCCGCGGCAGTCGCGCTCGGACGCCGTGCGCCTGAGCGGCAACTACCGCCTCAACCTGGGCAAATTCGGCACCCACATGATCGCCGCCGTGCACGAGTATGATTTCGACAAGCAGACGCAGTTGAGCCTGCGCGAGTTCGTCGTCTCGAGCAACGCGCCCAGCACCCGCCTCGGCGCGGTCGCCAACCGCCTCCCGGAAAACAACAACAACCGCGTGTGGCGCCGCAGCTACGTCGATCTCGCCGGGCCATCGTCCGACATCGTCCTGACCGACTGGCGCCTGCACCCGAGCACCAACCTGCGCGATCCCGTCAGCGGCAACACCTACCAGACCGCCTTCATCCCGTTCGGCTCCGGCGCGGTCCCTTACAACGCGACCGAGACGCACACGACGATCACGATGCTGCGCTCCAGTTTTTGGCGGGACCGCATCCGCACCGTGGTCGGCATGAGCCGTGACGATCGCACAAACTCCTCCTCGAGCTACGCGCGCCTCGCGCCGACGGCCGGCTTCACGCAAGGCGTGCTCACCCCGATCAAAACCGATCCGACCAAAGCCAACGCCTCAAGCAAGAGCTACAGCGTCGTCTACAACCCGATCAAATGGCTCGGTCTGACCTACAGCGAAGCGCACAACCTCGGCCTGCCGCGGGCCTCGGGCTCGATTCCGTCGGCGGACGGCACGCGGGCCAATCAGCTTCCGCCGCGCGTCGAGGGCAACAGCCGCGACATGGGCATCAAGCTCGACCTGTTCGATCGCCGCGTCTTCCTCTCGGCCGTCTACTTCGAGACTTCCTCGGACAATGATTTTGATTTCAGCCCCGTCACGAGCCAGGGCTCGATCAACAGCATCTGGGACGCGCTCGCCGCCAACGGCGTCGTCGATCCGCTTACGAAGGGCCCGATCGCCTCGCCGCGCGACATCGTGAGCGGCGGCACGTTTTCCTCGAAGACGCAGGGCTACGAGGCGGAGCTGACCGCGAATCCCACGAAAAACTGGCGCGTGTTCCTCAACTACACGCGCACGGGGACGCGGCGCACGAGTATCTCGCCCGAGATGGTCGCCTACGTCGCAAAGCAGCGCGACTACTGGACGCAAGGCGACCGCCCGCGCATGTATCTCAACGGCCGCGGCGTCGGCCTCGCGCCCGCCGCGCGTGACGGCAACACCTCGATCGACACGGTCCAGGAACAGCTGGACGCGATCGATCAGAACCTCCTCAACAATGTCACGCTGGCCGACGGCCGCCGACCGCTCGGGCAGATCCCGCAGCGCGTGAACTTCCGCTCGACCTACGAGTTCGACGAGGGCGCGCTCAAGGGCTGGTCCGTCGGCGGCGGCGCGCGCTGGTCCGACAAGCCGATCATCGGCTTCATCGCCGCGACCGCGGCCACGCCGCCGGTCATCACCTACGGCCCGGAGCAGATCTTCGTCGACTTCAACGCGGCCTACCGCCGGCGCGTGACGCTCTTCAACCGCAAGCTCACGTGGTCCGTGCAGCTCAACGTCAACAACGTCCTGAACAACGACGCCTACGTCCCGATCCGCCTCAATAATCTCAACGAGGTGCTGAACTACCGGTTCAACACGCCGCGTGAATTCATCCTGACGAACCGGATTGTATTCTGAGCGCGCTTCGAGGGAGGCTGCCTCGCGCCGTGGCGGAAGCCGTGAGGCTTTCGCGGCTGCGAGCGAGACGCTCACGCTTTCCCCTGCGAGGCGGCGTGTCCGCCGGGCCTTTTCGACGCGATCTCAGAGTGACGGGCTTCGGGGTAGGGGCAGGTCTTTGACCTGTCCTTTCACCCGGTGAGTGTTCACCGAGGTCATAGACCTCCCTACTTCCACGCCTGCGCTTTGCGCGCGGTTCCTGTCACTCGCCGCTGCCACCGGGCTGGCGGCGGGGCGGGGGCAAGGCGCTGTCGGGTTTGTCGTTGAAGCGTCGCTTGAAGACCTGCCGCGACCACGCTTCCGCTTCGTCGTCGTAGCGCGCGATCTCCTGCGGGCTCTCGAAAAACCGGCCTTGGTCGTTGGTGTCGGTGATCCATTTTTCGAGGGCGGGGCGGAGGCGCTGCAGCGCGGCGACGTGCTCGGGCTTCGTTGAGTTGATCAGGTTCACCGTCTCGTGCGGGTCGGCCTGCGTGTCGTAGAGTTCCTCGGGGGCCATGTGCGGGGCGAAGAGGACTTCCTGCACGGCGTTGAGTTTGCCCTGTTCGTGCAGGCGGCGCATGGCGGGGATGGCGACGTATTGGTCCTCCTTGTAGCGGTTGAGCGCGTAGAAAGGTTTTTCCGGCGTGAAATTGCGGATGTAGCGGTAGCGATCGTCGCGCGCGGTGCGAAGGCGGAAGACCGTCTCGTCGCAACGATCGCGCGCGCCAAACGCGATCGTGCGCGGCGCCTCGGCGCGCGGGCCGAAGAGGATGCGGCCCTGCATGGCCGCGGGCTTGGCGGCGCCGGCCAGATCGAGCGACGTGGGCGTGAGATCGATCGCCTCGATGATCTGGCCGCTGACGGTGCCGGGCTTGAAGCCGGCGGGGGCCGGAAGGCCGCGCGGCCAGCGCATGATGAGCGGCACGCGCAGGCCGCTGTCGTAGCACCATTGCTTGCCGCGGACGTGGGCCTGGCCGTGGTCGCCGAGGAAGATCACGAGAGTGTTGTCGGCGAGGCCGTCGCGCTCGAGGAGGGCGAGGATCTCGCCGACCTTGCGGTCGAGCTCGCCGACGTCGTCGAGGTAGTTGGCCCAGTCGGCGCGCACCTCGGGGCAGTCGGGGTAGTAGGGCGGGATGTCCACGATCGCCGGATCGAGGCGGCGCGGCGCGGCGAAGGCGCGACCGGTCTTGATCGTGGACGCAGCCTGCCGGTGGGTTTCCGACATGTTGATCTGCGCGTAGAAGGGCTGGTGGGTCTTCAGGTCGCTCCAGGCGCTGGAGGCGAAGGGATTCCCCGGCTGGTAGAAATTCCAGTCGGTCTTGCCCGCGCCGGCGAAGTCGAGGGGCGCCGGCAGCGCGACGATGTTGGCCGTGAAGTAGCCGGCGTCGCTCATCCAGGCGGTGATCGGGCGCACGCCGGCGGGGAGGGGAAATTCCTTCGTGCGGTGCGAGCGGTGGTTTTGCGCGCCGATGGTCGTCTGATACATGCCGGTCATCATCGCGGAGCGGCTGGCCGAGCAGACGGGCGCGGTGGTGAACGCGCGTTCGAAGCGCATGCCGTCGGCGGCGAGCCGATCGAGGTTGGGCGTCGAGACGTGCCGGGTGCCATAGCAACCGAGATGCGGGCTCAGGTCCTCGGCGAGGATCCAGAGGATGTTCGGAGTTTTTTTCGCGGAGCCGGCTTGATTCGCGGCGGGGAGTGGAGCGATGACGCCAAGGGCGGCGGCGAGCAGGAGGGCGGGGCGGAAGGAGATCATGAGATGACGGGAGAGTGGGAAGGGAAGCGCTTGCCCGTGAGGGCGAGGCGGAGCGCAGGGCGACGAGGGCGAGAGTTCAAGACTTGGGATACTCGGCGCGGGTGACGCGTTCCGCCGTATCGTAAAGCAGGCAGGGGGTGAACCAGCCGGGATCGGCGGGACGCGGGCGCGTGGGGCCGCCCCACGTCGAACCGCGGCCAGCGGGATCGCTCCACGCGCGGCGCGACCAGTGCGGGCCGCGCAGCGGATCGCGCGTGCGGTTCATCCACGCGATGAGCGCGGCGTGCAGGCGATCGCGCGTGGCGGCGTGGCCGGGCGCGGCGATCAGGTTCTGCATCTCGCCGGGATCTGTCGTGAGGTCGTAGAGCTCGTCGGTGTCGAGGAGGCTGAGGGCCAGCTTGTAGCGGCCGTCGCACACCGCGCGGATCGGGGCGAAGGCGCCGAAGCCGTCGTGGTCGATTTCGAAGCGGTTGAACTCGATGAACGCGAGGTTTTCGCGCGCGGTCTCCGGCGCGCGGAACTGCGCCAGCATCGAGCGGCCCTGGAGGATATCGGGCGTGGGCAAGCCGAAGAAATCGAGCAGCGTCGGCACGAGATCGATGTGCGAGGCCGGCGTCCGCGCGACGCTGCCGGCCGGCGCGACGCCGGGCCAGCGCACGATGAGCGGGATGCGCGCGATCTCGTCGTAGACGCAGGGGCCCTTGCCGTGCAGGCGGTGGCTGCCGAACATGTCGCCGTGATCGGCGGTGTAGACGACGAGCGCGTCGGGCGTCGCGGCGTCCAGTGCGGCGAGCACGCGCCCGACTTGCGAATCGGAATAGCTGTTGCACGCGAAATGGCGCGGGTGGTGCAGGTGGATCGTGCCGTCGCGCTCAACGAGGCGCGGCGTCCAGTGCGGCGCGGTGTGCGCGGCCCACTCGCGCTGGCTGTTGGGCTTGTCGGCGAGCGAGTCGTGGGCGTTGGGGACGGGAAACAGAAAATCCTCAAACGCGCTGACGAACGGCTCGGGGCAGATCCACGGGTGATGCGGCTCATCGATCGAAACGACGAGGAAGAAATCCTCGTCGCGGTGCCGCCGGATGAAATCGATCGCGTGGTCGGCGGTGCGGTGCGCGTGGGTGAACTCCGAGGTGACGCCGTGCCGCGCGACATCGTCGGGAGCGAGGGCGCGGCGCGAGAGCTGGCGCGCGGCTTCGTCGGGGAGGGAGGCGAGGTAGTTGCGGCCGTCGAACCAATAGGTCGGGTCCCAGCCGGGCGGGCAGATGCCGTTGCCGAAATAGTCGCCGCCGTCGAGGTGCCACTTGCCGATGTAGCCGGTCTTGATGCCGGCGCCCTGGAGCCGCTGGCCGACCGTGGGCAGATCGAGGTGCGGCGCCTGGTCGTTGCCGAGGACGCCGTTGCTGTGCGGGTAGAGGCCGGTGAAAATCGCGGAGCGCGCCGGGCCGCAGACCGGCGAGCAACTGTAGGCGCGATCGAAGCGCACGCCCTGCGTGGCGAGCCGGTCGAGGTGCGGCGTGCCGAGCGCGAGGGAGGGCCGGTAGGCGCCGACGCAGTTGGCACCCTGCGTGTCGATGAGGAAGAAGACCGACTGCTTGCGCGGCATGGGTGGGAGGCGGAATTTGGCACGCAGGGCAGGGCGCCCGCCCGGGGAGGGTAGCAAGAGTCGGGTGGAGTTCACATGAGAGTTGGCGGCTTTTTGCTGAGGTTTTCCGCGTCGAGGGCGTTCTTTTCGTTGCCCGCCAAGGATCACGGTTGATAACGAAGGCCGATGCATCGCATTGTTCCGTCCACGATGAAGGATGTCGCGCGGCGTGCCGGCGTCGCGGAGTCCACCGTTTCGCGGGTCATCAGCGGGCGGAAGTTCGTCGCCGCGGAGACGCGGGAGGCGGTCGAGCGGGCGATGCGCGAGCTGAATTTCCACCGCGATGCCCATGCGAGCCGGCTGGCGCGCGGGCGGAGCGATTTTCTCGGGCTCGTGATTTCCGATGTCAGCAACCCGTTCTATGCGGAGATGATCAAGGCTTTCGAGTCGGCCGCGCTCGCGCAGGGCTTCGAGGTGCTGCTGGCGACGACGCACTACGACGCACGGCGCACCGAGGGAATTTTCCGCCGCCTGATCCAGAACAAGAGCCCTGGCGTGGCGGTGATGACCTCGCGGGTGGACGCGGCGTTCGGGCAGCAGCTCGCGCGGCGCGGCGTGTATTCGGTGTTTCTCGATTCGGCGGCGGCGGGGCCGTGGCGCAGCAACATCCGGCTCGACTACCAGCACGGGGCCGGGGAGGCCGTGCGGTATCTGCATCGGCTGGGGCATCGGCGCTTCGCGTTGGTCGCGGGCCCGCAATCGCGGGCGTCGCACGTGTCCTATCGCAAGGCCGTGCAGAGCGAACTGAAGGCGTTGCGCTGCCAGGTGACGGTGCTCGAAGGTGACAACACGTCGGAGGGCGGCGCGGCCGCGGCGGCCGCCGTGATGACGCGCGCGCGGATGCCGACCGCGGTGCTGTGCAGCAACGATCTGACCGCTTTTGGCTTCACCGGCGCCCTGGTGCGGGCGGGGTTGCGCGTGCCGCAGGAGGTGTCGGTCGTCGGCGCGGACGACATCCCGTTCGCACGGCTCTTTCACCCGCCGTTGACGACGGTGCGCATGCCCCAGGCCAGCCTCGGCGCGATGGCGTTTGAGGTGCTGAGCGAGATGATCACCAAGCGGGTGAAGGCGGGCAAAAATCTCGAGCTCGCCACCGAGCTCGTGGTGCGGGAATCGGCCGCGCCGCGGGCCTCCGCTTGATCCGGATCGCGTCGGCGGCAAGCGCTTGCCGAAACAGGTTTCTGGTTTGACTTCGCCCCGCGCGAATTGCCTGCTGCGTATCGTAGGCAAGCGCTTGCCCACGTCGCATGGCCCCCACGATTCTACGCGGTCCCTACTTCAACGACTTGCTGGCCCAGCCCGGCGCGCTGCTCGACACCTGCGCCGGGTTGTGGGCGAGGCCCGCCCCGGCGGTGCGGGCGTGGGGCTACCGGCGCGTGGTGCTCACGGGCATGGGCAGCTCCCTGCACGCGCTCTACCCGCTGCACCTCCGGCTGTGGGCCGCGGGCGTCGCCGTGCAATGGATCGAGACCGCCGAGCTCCTGGCGCTCGACGGCGGGGCCGACGGCGACGCGCTCCTGGTCGCGGTCTCGCAGTCCGGCGAAAGCGCCGAGATCGTCCAGCTGCTCGCGGCCGGCCGCCGCTTCGGGCACGTCGTCGGCGTGACCAACACGGACGGTTCGACGCTGGCCCGGCAAGCCGACACCCTGGTGCCGCTGCGCGCGGGCACCGAGTCGACCGTCTCGTGCAAGACCTACGTTGCGACCCTGGGCGCCCTGCATTGGCTCGGCGCCGTGCTGCTCGATGAATCCCCGGTGACTGCGCTCGGCGAGGCGAGCGCCCTCGCGCCGGCGATGCGTGATTACCTGGAGAACGTGGAGGCGAACGTGGCCGCGCTCGCCGATTGGGTGCGCGAGGTCGACAGCGTGTTCGTGGTGGGGCGGGGCGTCTCGCTCGCGACCGCCGGGACCGGTGGGTTGATTTTGAAGGAGTCGACGCGCCGCCACGCCGAGGGCATGAGCGCGGCGGCGTTTCGCCATGGGCCGCTCGAGATGATCGGGCCGCGCGTGCTGGTGCTCGTGCTGGCCGGCGAGGCGCGGAGCGAGCAGCTCAACCGCCGGCTCGCGGCGGACATCGTGAGCGGCGGCGGCAGCGCGGCGGTGCTGAGCGACCATGCGGCGACCGCGCCGGTTTTCCAACTGCCCCCGGCCCCGGAACCGTTGTTGCCACTGGTGGAAATCCTGCCGGTGCAGATGCTCTCGCTCGCGCTCGCGGCGCGGGACGGACGCGAGGCCGGCCGGTTTCAGCACGCCACCAAGATCACGATCGTCGCCTGAATCACCATGTCCCGACAGCCGTTCCCTAGCATTTACGTTGCGTTCGCCGCGTTGCTGTCCGGCTCGATTCCACGCGCGCGCGCGGCCGAGGCGCCGCCGGCCCCGTTGCGCCTCTACCTCGCGGAGGACGACCACACCGACTACATGTGGACGGCCAACGCGGCGACCTACGACCGGGTCTTCGTCGAGATGCTCGACCACCACCTGCGGCTCGCGGCGGAGACGGCGGGGAACGAGCCGGCGTTTCGGCACCGCTTCAACTGCGACGGCAATTTCTGGCTGTGGTCTTACGAACGGCAGAAATCCCCGGCGGAGTTTGCCGCGCTGATGGCGCACGTGCGCGACGGCACGATCAGCGCGCCGCTCAACGCGCTGGTGTCGTGCTACGGCGGCCAGCCGGCCGAGGCGGTGTTGCGCGGGATGTATTACTCCGGCCGGCTGGAGCGGCGCTTCGGCGTGCGCTTCCCGCTCGCGGTCGCGATGGAGAACCAGTCGTTCCCCCTCGGGCTCGCGTCGCTCTGGGCCGGCGCGGGGGCGGAGTTCAGCTGGCGCGGGGTCTGCGGTTGCGCGAGCCGGCTGCGCAATGCCGAGCTGGCCCGCCGCGAGCACGAGATCTACTGGTGCACGGGGCCGGACGGGCAGCGCGTGCTGATGAAGTGGCACTCGTTCGCGCTGCCCGGCGGCAGCAAGCGCAGCGGCGGCTACGCGGAGGCCTTCGATCCGGTGAAGGCGCTCAACTTCCTCGAAAAGGATCCGACCTTCCTCGCCCACTACCGCGCCCCCGGCGCGGCCGAGCCCTACGGCGTGCGCGCGGCCTTCGGCTTCGGCTGGGATGCGCTCGACCGGAAGACCGGGCATCCCTACACGCCCAATCCCAAGCTGTATCCATTCGTGCGGCACTTCTACGAGATCGCCCGCGAGAGCACGACGCCGCAACGGCAGGTGATCGTGTCGAACGAGGAGGACTTCTTCCACGACTTCGCCGCGCGCTACGGCCCGCAGTTGCCGGCGGAGTCACTCAGCTACGGCAACGAGTGGGACCTCTACAGCGCGTCGATGGCCGAGACCTCGGCCCGCGTGCGGCGCGCGGTGGAGAAACTGCGCGCCGCCGAGGCGCTCGCGACCGTCGTCGCCCTGCAGGAGCCTGGCGCCCTCGCGGCGCGCGCCGCCGCGCGCGACGAGGCGTTCATGGCGCTGGGCCTTTACTGGGAGCACGACTGGACCGCGGACGGCCCGGTGACGCGCGCCGATCGCGCCGCGTGGCAAAACCAGCTGGCCGACACGATCGAACGCTACGTCGACCCGCTCCACCGCGATGCGACCGCGGCGTTGTCCACGCTGATCCCGGCGCCGGCCGGGCCGGTGCGGTTCTTCGCCTTCAACCCGCTCGGCTGGGCGCGCACGGACGCCGCCGATTTTCCCTACGACGGCCCCGAGGCCATCCACGTGCGCGACCTCGCGGCGGCGGCCGACGCGCCGCACCAGTTCGTGACGATCGGCGGCGTGAAGCACCTGCGCGTGCTGGCGCGCGACGTGCCCTCGGTCGGTTACAAGGTCTTCGAGATCCGGCCGGGGCCGGGCGCGGCGCCGACGGATGCGGCCGCGACGTTCGCCGGGCGCATCCTGGAGAATTCACGGATCAAGCTCGCGGTCGAGGGTGATGGCGCGATCGGCAGCCTCGTCGACAAATCCGATCCCGCCGTCGAGCTCGCCGCCACGATCCGCGGCGCGAAGATCAACGATTTCGCGCCCGGCGATGGCGACGGCCACGACATCGTCGTGGAAAACACCGGCCCGGTGTCCGTCACCGTCCGCATCACGAGCGAGGCCGAGCGCAACCACGTCACGCGCATCACGCTCTACCGCGACTCGGACCGCATCGACCTGCGCAACGAGATCCTGGAAAACTTCGGCGACGTGCGCCACTGGGCGTTCAGCTTCAACCTCGCGGCGCCGCAGGTGCGGACCGAGGAGCTCGGGGCCATCCTGCGGCTGCGCCGCAAGTCCGACGGCGGCGACTACGCGGAGCGCAACGCGCGCTACGACTATGCCACGCTCAACCATTTCGCCGACATCTCCGACGGGGAAAACCGGCGCGGCCTCACGCTCTCGAACTGGGATTGCGCGTTCCTGCGGCTCGGCGAGAGCACGCCGCAGCAACTCGACACCGCCAGCGCGCAACTGAACGTGCTGGCCGGCGGGCAGGTCGACGGGGCGCGTCTCGGCATCCGCAACCAGAACGGCGCGACGCATTTCCTGCAGCGTTTCGCGCTGCGGCCGCATCGGGGCTACGATGCCGGGGCCGCGATGCGTTTTGCGCTGGAGCACCAGAACCCGCTCGTCACGGCGCGGGCGGACGGGCCGGTGGCCGCCCCGTTGCCGGCAGCGAGCTATTCGGCGCTGACGGTCAGCGATCCGGCGCTGCTGCTCTGGGCGCTCAAGCCGGCCGATGAAGGCATCGCGCGCGGCGTCGTGGCGCGGCTGTGGAATGTCTCCGATGCGCCGGCCTCCGCCACGCTCGCGCTCGCGGGCGGCGTCGCCGCGGCGCAGCGCACCACGCACCTCGAAACCGATCTCGGCGCGGCTCCGCTCGCGGGCGACGACGCGGTGCGCGCGGACTTCGCCCGCCAGCAGATGCAGACCTTCCGGCTCGTCCCGCGGGCGGCGGCGCGTTGAACCCGTCATGCGCACGCACCCTGTTTCCCGGTCGAGGGCGTGGCGTCGTGCGGCGATGCTGATCGGCGCGGGCCTCGTGGCGGCGGCTCCGCTCGCGGCCGGGCCGCTGCTCACGTTCGATTTCAACCAGCCCGGCCAGTGGCCCGGCGTGCCGCCCGCGGCCCGGGGCACCGTGGACCAGGCCGATTCCACGGCGGCCTCCGGCGCCGTCGTGATCGTCGCGGCGCCGGGCGAGACCGTGACGCGGCGCAGCGGCCTGCTCGCGGTGCGCAACGCCGAGGGCCGGCTCGACCGGCTCACGCTGAGCTTCGATCATGCGACCTCGGCGGCCCGCCCGTTCGTCGTCCGGATCGAGTCGTTCGATGCGGACCGGCGCCGCACGGGCGGCCGCGAGGCGACGATTTATCCGGCGGCGGCGAATTTCTTCCAGCGCAGCGCGCTCGAGCTGGGCGCGATGCGGGCCAGCGGCGCGGGCGCGTTCTCCGCCACGGATGCCTGGGTCGAAATCTCCTTCGCGGCGGCCGGTGCCGTCGAGCTGCGCATCGACAACCTCGCCTACGCGAGCCCTGCGTTTTACGTGAGCCCGGCCGGGCGCGACTCGAACGACGGGCGCTCCGAGGCCACCGCGCTGGCGACGCCGCAGGCCGCGCTCGAGGCCGCGCGGCCCGGCGACATCGTCCTCCTGTGCGACGGCGACTACGCGCGGCCCGCGGGCCAGCCGCCGGGCGCGCCCGTCGCGCGCTTCGTCCGCCCCGGCACGCCGGCGGGCTGGATCGTGCTGAAAAACTGTCCCGGGCACTCGCCCGTGCTCTCTGCCGCGGGGCAGCCGGCGGTGGCGATCGTGGCCGCGCGCGCCGCGCCGATCCTAGCCTACCTCGAGGTGCGCGGGCTGCACGTGCGCGGCGACGCCGCGGAACGTCGCGCCTATTTCGCGGCCCACCCCGCGGAGCGACCGGCCGAAAGCTGGAACGGCATCGTCGCCTCGGGCTGCCCCGATCCGACGCCGAAGCAGCGCGACCCGCGCGATCTGATCCACCACATCCGCGTGGCGGACAACACCGTCGAGCGCTGCTCGTCCGGCGGCATCTTCCTGCGCTGGGCGGACTGGCTCTACATCGAGCACAACACCGTGCGCGACAACTGCTGGGCCTCGGCCTTCGACGCGCCCGCCGGCCTGACCCTGATGGGCTACGCGAACTTCGATGCGCAGGACAACGTCCCGAAAATTCTCATCGCCGGCAATCGCGCCAGTGGCAACCGGGTCTACGTCCCGAACTATCCCGAACCGCCCGAGCCGCGCACGAAATTTTTCAACGGCAACGGCATCCTGCTCGACGCCAACGCGTGGTTCAAGCAGCGCGGCACGCTCGCGCGCACGCTGGTGCAGAACAACCTCGTCTTCGACAACGGCGGCTGCGGCATCCAGATGTGGGGCTGCCACCGCCTCGACGTCGTCAACAACACCGTCTGGCACAACGGCACGACGCCCGAGCTGAGGTGGGGCCAGGTCGGCTTCACGAACTGCAAGGACATCCGGTTCGCGAACAACATCGTCGTCGCCCAACCCGACCGCCCGCTCGACACGTGGAAGCCCGGCCAGCCTGACCGCAATTCGACCGGCATCGAACGCCGCCACAACCTTTACTGGGGCGGCATGGCGCCGCCCGTGGCCGGGGAGGGCGACATCGTCGCCGATCCGGGTTTCGTGGATCCGGCGACCGATCCCGCGCGGGCGGATTTCCACCTGCGCCCCGACAGCCCGGCGCGACGGGCCGGGCGGCCGGAATCGTTTTCACCGCTCGTCGATTTGTCCGGCGCGCCCCGCCCAGCGGGCGGCGCGGCCGATCTCGGCGTGTTTCAACATTAGATCCTCCGCTCCCATGGTCACTCGCAGAGCATTCCTCGCCCAAGGCGCCGCGGCCCTCGCCGGCGCCGTCGTTGCGCCCGGCTGGTTGCGCGCGCAGGAAACGTCCGCGCCGTCCGGCGCCCGCGCGCCCGCGGCGGGCGTCGCGCCGATTCCGACGGCGACGGGAGAAATTTTGCCGGGCGACATGGGCATCACCAGCCTGCACGAACACATCGCGCTGCGCGGCGGTTCCAGGCATGACGCCGAGGGCAAGGCGTTCGCCATCCGGGAACTGTTGCGCGCGAAGAAACTCGGCCTGCGCACCATCGTGGACGTCGGCCCGCCGGACCAGGTGGCCGGCATCCAGGAGGTGGCGCAAGCGACGGGCATCAACGTGATTTGCTGCACGGGATTCTACATGCTGGACGGCCCGCTGGTGGCACGGAAGACGGAAGACTTCGAAGCCGATATGCTCCGCGACATCGAGCACGGCCTGCAGGGAACCTCGGTCCGTCCCGGCGTGATCAAGGTGGCGGCCCGCGGCCTGCCCATCCGTCCCGCGGAGCGCAACCTCTTCATCGCGGCCGCGCGCGTGCAGCAACGCTACCACCTGCCCATCTGCACCCACGCGGTGAGCGGTTGCGCCGAGCAGCAGCGCATCCTCGAGGAGGCGGGCGCCGACCTGCGGCACTGTTATTTTTCCCACGTCGAGGCGACCTTCGGCTGGAGCGGCCGCACGGTGGATCAGGAAATCGACTACCTGGAGGGCGTCGTCGCGAAGGGCAGCACGCTTTGCTTCAATAATTTTGGCAACTGGAACCACACCAAGCCCGAGGACCTCGCGCGCATCATTCGCGAATTGGTCCGCCGCGGCTACGTGGACCGGATGGTCGCGACGATGGATGTGACCTGGTCGTTCGAGCAGGACCGGCTGAAGATACTCTGGGAGGACACCAATGTAAACGGCAAGGACCGCACCTATGCCTACCTGCTGGACACCGCCGTGCCGTGGATGCACGCGAACGGAATTTCTCAGGAGGCCACGGACAAGTTCATCATCGACAACCCGCGGCGGATTTTCACCCGGACCGTCGCCTGACCCGCCCCGCGCGTCCCATCATGAAAAAGGAAACCCTTCGCCTGTCTCCCGTCCCGATGACCGCGGCCGTCATGGCCGATCTCGAGGCCCGCAATCTCATCATCCGGCTCGGTGCGCGCCGTCACGACCTGCCCTCGGCGCCGGGACAGACGCTCGACCGCCCGGTCTACAAGTCCGCCGAGCGCTACGGGCCGCACATGCTCATTTCCGTCACGGTGAATCGCGTGCCCTTCGCCGATTTCGCCACGCATCCCGACAACGAGGATTTCCTGCTGCTCGGCGATCCCGCCACCAAGCCGCTCTATCTCGTCGTGGCCCTGATGCGCCGCGCGGAGCTGGCGGCGAAGATCGCGGCGGGCACCGTGACCGCGGCGGATTTTGTCTGCCTCCACGTGCGGTGGAACGATCCCGAGGTCAGCTTCTTCACCATGCTCGCCGACGTGCCGCACGGCGAGGCGATCACGGCGCCGGAGGGGCGCTGCCCGACCTTCTACGTCACCGAGGGGCGGGACCTGCCCAACGACCTGATGGATCTCGGCCGCTACGAGTTGGCCGTCGGCGCACCCTGAACCTCATTCCGTCGTCATCATGAACAATACCCCCGCTCCCGCCCGGTTTCCGCCCTGGCTCCTCTACACGCTCACGGCCGCGACTTGCTGGGGCGTGTGGGGCGTCCTCGCCAAGGGCCCGAGCCGTGAGCTGTCGGGCTGGATGACGCAGATCCTGTTCACGTTCGCGCTCGTGCCCTCGGTGATCTTCGCCGCTCGCTCGCGCAACCTGAAGACAGGCACGGACCGGCGGCGCGGCCTGTTCTGGGGCTTTGTCTCGGGCCTGATCGCCGCGGCGGGCAACATCTTCTTCTACCTCGCGCTCGAGGCCGGCGCCGACACCGCGATCGCGGTGCCGCTCACGAATGTCTATCCGCTTGTGACGCTGTTCATCGCCTATTTCTGGTTCAAGGAGCGCCTCAACCTCATCCAACTCGGCGGCATCGTACTCGCCGTCGTCGCCATCGTGCTGCTGAGCGGTGAGGCGAAGAACCTCGGTCAGCCGCTGGAGCTGTTGCGGCGCATCGGCCTGACGCCCTGGATGCTCTATTCGCTCGGCGCGATGGTCTGCTGGGGCGTGTTCAGCGCGACGCAGAAGGTGTCCACGAATCATGTGTCGGCCGAGCTGTCCTACCTCGCGTGGTGCGCGGCCTTCGTCCCCATCGCGCTCTGGATCGTGGCGACCAAGCCGCTCAACTGGCACATGTCCGCGCCCATGCTCTGGTCGGGCCTCGCCGCCGGCGCGCTCAACAGCTTTGGCGTGATCGCGGCCTTCGCCGCCTATCGCTACGAGGGCAAGGCTGGCATCGTCACCACGCTCGCGGCCGCCCTGCAGCCGCTCGTCACCATCGTGCTCGCGCTCCTGTTCCTGGGTGAGCGGATCGGGCGCATCGAGGCCGCCGGCATCGCCGTCGCCATTCTCGCCGCGATCGCGCTCTCGCAGGAATCCAAACCCGCCGCCGCCTCGTGATCGCGTGGCCCAAATGTATTCTCGCTCCGCTCATGCGCGCGGGTGGCGTGGCCCTGGCACTCCTCGGCGCGCGGGCGACCACGTGCGCCGCCGCGGCAGAAAATTTCGCCGCGCCGCGCACGGTGATCGCATGGGATGGCGACTGGCGTTTTCACCTCGGCGACATCCCCGCGGCGTCGGCCGCGGATTTCGACGACCACGGCTGGGGCGCGGTGCGTCTCCCGCACGACTGGGCGATCGCCGGGCCCATCGCGAGAAATAATCCAGGCATCGAGCGCTCGGGATTCTTCCCGGGCGGAATCGGCTGGTATCGGAAAAGTTTCCGCCTGCCGGCGGCGGCGGGCCGGCAGGTGCGCGTGACCTTCGACGGCGTCCACAAGAACGCCGAGGTCTGGATCAACGGCCACTCGCTGGGGCGGCACGTGAACGGCTACGACAGCTTCACGCTCGATCTCACGGCGCACCTGCGCGCGGACGGCGGCGCCAATGTGCTCGCCGTGCGCGTCGACGATTCACAGCAGCCGAGCTCACGGTGGTATACGGGCAGCGGCATCTACCGGCATGTGTGGCTCACGCTGTCCGACGCGCTCCACGTCGCGCCGGACGGCGTGTTCGTGACGACGCCCGAAGTTTCCCCGGCGCGCGCCACCGTCCGCGTCGTCGTCGAAATCGCCAACCGCTCCCCGGCGAGCGTGACCGCGCAAGTCACGCACCGGATCCAGCGCGACGGCCACACCGTTGCCACGTTGCCGGCCGTCGAGGCCGTGGTGGCGGCCGGCGCGGTCGCGAGCGTGGCGGGCGCGGGCGAGTTGCCGGCGCCCGCGCTCTGGTCGGTCGAGTCGCCGGCGTTGTATTCGCTGGTCACGGAAGTGGCGCGCGCGGGCCGGGTGGTCGATCACGTCGAGACCTCGTTCGGCGTCCGGCAGCTTGAGTTCAGCCACGAGGAGGGTTTCCGGCTCAACGGCCGCACCGTGAAGCTGCAGGGCGTGTGCCTGCACCACGACGGCGGCCCGGTGGGCGCCGCGGTGCCCGAGGATGTGTGGCGCCGCCGCCTGCTGCTCCTGCGCGAGATGGGCTGCAACGCCATCCGCACCGGCCACGCGCCGATGGCGCCGGAGTTCTACGCCTTGTGCGACGAGCTCGGTTTCCTCGTGATGGGCGAGATCCTCGACGAATGGCGCACGGCGAAGAAGGACATGGCGGCCTTCGGCTACAACCGGCACTTCGCGACCGAAGCCGAGGCGGACATCGCCAGCGCCGTCCGGCGCGATCGGAACCATCCGTCGATCTTCATGTGGAGCATCGGCAACGAGGTCGCCGAGCGCGGCACGCCCGGCGCGGTGGCCGACGCGAAGCGCCTAGTTGCATTCGTGCACGGACTCGACGCGACGCGCCCGGTGACGAGCGGCATCAACTACATGGCGGAGGCCAATGCCTCGGGCTTCGCCGATGCCTTCGACGTCACCGGCTACAACGACGGCGGCGGTTGCGTCTTCCTCTACGACGAGGATCGGGCGAAGTTCCCCGCGCGGAAATTCATCGGCACCGAGCACCCGCACTCGATGCACACGCGCGGCGTCTACCGCACGACGACGCGCATGCGCGAGAAGGTCTCGGGACATCCCCCGGAGCCCGATCTCGCGCCGTGGGAAGTTTTCCCCGAGTGGGAAAAGGACCCGAACTACTATTCCTCCTACGACAACCACTACGTGTGGCTCAACGAGCGCGACTCCTGGCGCCTCACCGCGAGCCGGCCGCACATCATGGGCGAGTTTCGCTGGACGGGCATCGACTACCTCGGCGAGTCGCGCGGCTGGCCGAACCGCGCCACGCCCTCCGGGCTGCTCGACCTCGCGGGTTTTCCGAAGGACTCCTACTATCTCTACCAGAGCCGGTGGACGCGCGCGCCGATGGTCCACCTGCTGCCGCACTGGACGTGGCCGGGCAAGGAGGGCGTCGCGATTCCCGTCGTCGCCTATGCCAACGCCGACGAGGTCGAGCTCTTCCAGGACGGCGTTTCGCTCGGCCGCCAGCCGATGACGCTGGCCTGGCAGATCAAGTGGATGGTGCCGTATCGCGCGGGCGAATTGCGCGCGGTGGCGTATCGCGAGGGCCGGCCCGTCGCCGAGGATGTCCAGCGCACCGCTGGCCCGGCCCGGCGGCTGCAACTCGAGCTCGATCGCCGCGAGCTGCGTGCGAACCAGCGCGACGTGGTCCACGCGACCGTTCGCATCCTCGACGAGCAGGGCAATTTCGTGCCGGCCGCCGCGAGCGAGCTGGCGTTTTCCGTCCGCGGCCCGGCGCGCCTGCTCGGCACGGAAAACGGCGACACGATCGACCACACGCGCGCGGCGTCGCCACAGCGCCGTGCCTTCATGGGGCTTTGCCTCGCGCTCTGCCAGGCGACCGCGCAGCCCGGCGAAGTTGAGATCACGGTGGCCAGCGGCGGCCTCGCGCCCGCGACGGCCCGGTTCAAGGTCATCCCCGCGGGCGGGACGGCGCCATGAATGCGCATTGCGGTTTGCCACCGATCGCGATGAAGCAAATATTCTGTGCCCGTAGCGCAGTGCAGGGCTGATTTCTCAGGTTTTTCCCGCAATAGTTCATAGTCGCATGCAGGCCCGGCCGCTAAGATCACCCGCGGTCCAATTTTTGCCCCCCCTCAATCAACTCTCCAATCATGAACCCTGCGCAATCCTCCCTGCTCACGCGTCGTCGGTTTCTCGGCGAGGCCAGCGCGGCCGTCGTGACCGCGGCGGTCGCCACGAAACTGTCCGCCGGCGCCGAACAAACTCCCGCGCCCACGCGGCGCATCAAGCTCGGCGTGATTGGCAACGGCGGCCGCGGCGGCTGGATCGCGAAGCTCTTCCGCGCGCACGGCGGCTTCGAGATGTGGGCGGTCGCGGACTATTTCCAGGAGGTGGCGGACAAATGCGGTGACGAGCTGGGCGTCGACCGGTCCCGGCGGTTCTCGACGCTGTCGGGTTACAAGCGCCTCATCGAGAGCGGCGTCGAGGCCGTCGCGGTCGAGACGCCGCCGTATTTCATCCCCACGCACGTCACGGCCGCGGTCGACGCGGGGCTGCACGTCTACATGGCGAAGCCGGTCGCGGCGGATGTGCCGGGCGCGCTCCGCGTCCTGGCCGCCGGCCGGAGCGCCACGGCCAAGAAGCGCTGCTTTCTCGTCGACTACCAGATTCCCACCGACCCGGTGAACCAGGACGTCGCGCGCCGCATCCGCGAGGGCGGCCTCGGCCGCATCGTGCGCGTCGCGACGAGCGGGCACTGCGGCCCGCAAAAAGATCCGCCGCGCACCGCGACGATGGAGAGCCGCCTGCGCGAGTTGATCTGGGTCAACGATGTCGCGATGGGCTGCGACTACATCGGCAACTACGACATCCACGGGATCGATGCGGCGCTGTGGGTGCTCGGCCAGCGCCCGATTGCGGCGATGGGCGCGTCGAGCATCTGCCGGCCCGACCCGCACGGCGATGCGCGCGATGTGATCGCGCTCACCTACGAATACGCCGACGGCATCATCCACCAGCACACTGGCGAGGCGCTGAAAAACAACAACTCGCAGGACCTGAGCGCCGCGATTCATGGCACGGTCGCCAATGCGTTTCTGACCTATTGGGGCAAGGCCTTCGTGCGCGGCGGCCCGCAGCACTTCGGCGGCGGCAACGTCGAGAACCTCTACCTGTCCGGCGCCCAGCGAAACATCGATCGCTTCCATCGCGAAATCTGCGCCGAGTCCTTCGCCAACGACACGTGCCAGCGCGCCGTCGATGGCGTGCTCACGTGCGTCCTCGGCTACGAGGCCGGCGCGCGCCACGCGCGATTGACGATGGAAGGCCTGCTCAAGGAGAACCGCCGCATGGAGGTCGACCTCCGCGGCTTGAAAACCTGACGCCTTCGTGTCGCACTCGCCGCCCGCCATGAACTTTGTCCGCACGGTGCTGGGCGACGTGCTCGCGGCCGACCTCGGTGTCTGCTACGCGCACGAGCACATCGTGATCGACGAGAGCTTTGCCACGCACGTCACGCCCGACTTCCTGCTGGCGGACGTGGAACGGGCGACGGCCGAGCTGAGCGACTTTCGCGCGGCCGGCGGTCGCGCGATGATCGACTCGATGCCCTGCGACAGCGGCCGCAACGTGCGCAAGCTCGCCGAGATTTCGCGGCGCAGCGGCGTGCATATCGTCTGCCCGACCGGCCTGCACCTGGCGAAATACTACGATCCGGGCCATTGGGGAAACTTCTACACGGAGGACGAGCTGGCGGAGCTTTTCGTGGCGGACATCGTGGCCGGCGTCGATGCCCACGACTACAACGGCCCGCTGGTTCGCCGCACGCCGCACCGCGCAGGCGTGATCAAGATCGCGTCGGGCCGCGCGTTCGAGGCGCGCGAGGAAAAGCTCTTCGCCGCCGCCGCCCTGGCGCATCGCCAGACCGGCTGCCCGATTCTCACCCACACGGAGCAGGGCGAGCTCGCCTTGCGGCAAGTCGAGGTCCTGCGCCGTCACGGCGTCGACCTCCGCCACGTGTGCCTCTCGCACACGGACCGGAAGCCTGACGTGGCCTACCACCGCGAGATCCTCGCCAGCGGCGTGCGCGTGGAGTTCGACAGCGCCTTCCGATGGAAACCCGCCGACGGGAACCCGACGCTCGACCTCGTGCTCGCGCTGTTCCGCGATTTCCCCGACCAGCTCATGCTCGGGATGGACGCCGCGCGCCGGCAATATTGGCGCCAGCATGGCGGCGCGCCCGGGCTGAATTTTCTGCTCGGAGACTTCACCGCCCGCCTGCGCCTCGCGGGCCTCGGCGATGCCGACTGGCGGCGCATCTTCATCAGCACCCCGGCCAGCACGTTTTCCTTCATCCCCGCCTCGGCATGAAAAAGCCGCCCCGCCTGCGCGTCGCCGCGATCAACTTCGATCATTTTCACATGGGTGATCTGCTGCGGATGTGCCACGAGCATCCCGGCGTGGAAATCGCCGCGATCTGCGACGCCGAGCCGGCGCGGATGCGCGAGGCGATCGCGAACTTCGCGCTCCCGCGCGAGCGGGTGTTCACGGAGGTCGAGGAGTGCCTCGCGCGCACGCGGCCGGATTTCGCGGTGCTGTGCCCGGCCACGGCGCAGCACGCGGCCTACGTCGAGCGCGTGGCGCGCTTCCGGGTGCCGATGCTCGTGGAAAAGCCGTTCGCCGCGAGCCTCGCCGAGGCCGACCGCATGATCGCCGCGGCGAAAAAGGCGCGCGTGCCGCTCGCGATCAACTGGCCGCTCCGCTGGATTGCCAGCCACGCGACGGCCCACCGCCTCGTGACGGTGGGCGAGATCGGCGCGTTGCAGGAGGTGCATTACTACGACGGCAACCGCGGGCCGCTGCGGCACGGAGCCGGCAAGGTCGAGCGGCATCCGACCGTGGCGCAGAAGCGCCGGAGCTGGTTCTACCAGAAGTCCGCCGGCGGCGGCTCGCTGCTCGACTACCTCGGCTACGGCACGACGCTCGGCACGTGGTTCCACGGCGGGCGCAAGCCGATCGAGGTCACCGCGGTCGTCGACACGCCGCGCGGCCTCGAGGTCGACGAGCACAGCATCGTCGTGGCGCGGTATGAGGGCGGGCTCTCGAAATTCGAGACGCGCTGGGGCACCTTTACCGATCCGTGGACGCATCAGCCGCAGCCGCAGTGCGGGTTCGTGCTGAAGGGCGACGCCGGAACGATCAGCTCGTGGGACTACGCGCCGACGATTCGCGTGCAGACGCGCGCGCGACCGCAGGGGAAAGTCGTCGCCGTCGATCGGCTCGCGGCGCCGCTCCAGAATCCGATCCAGTATTTCGCGATGTGCGTGCGCACGGGGCGCGCGGTCGAGGGGCCGTTGTCCCCTGAAGTCAGCCGCATCGGGCAACAGATGGTCGACTCCGCGGTGCGCAGCGCAAAGGAGCGCCGCACCGTGCGGCTGCTGGACTGACGCGATGGCCACGGCGAGCAACGAGTCCTCGGGCTACGGCCTGGCCGCCGCGGGCGCGACCGGCGCGGTGGCGGCGCCCGTGCTGCCCGGCCTCCTGCCGCAGCCGCGCCGCTACCGGCCGAAAATCGCGCTGGTGGGCTGCGGCGGAATTGCGGAATACCACCTGCGCGCCTACCGCGCGATGGGGCTCGAGGTCGCGGCCCTGTGCGATCGGAACCGCGCGCGCGCGGAAAAACGGCGCGACGAATTTTTCCCCGCCGCGGAGGCCACGGATGATTTCGCCGCCGTGCTGCGGCGCGACGATCTCGAGATCGTCGATCTGTGCACGCATCCGGCCGAGCGCGTGGCGTTGATCGAGCGCGCGCTCCTCGCCGGCAAGCACGTGCTCAGCCAGAAACCCTTCGTGCTCGATCTCGACACGGGCCGCCGCCTGGTCGAGCTCGCGGCGCGGCAGGGCCGGCAGCTCGCGGTGAACCAGAACGGGCGCTGGGCGCCGCACTTCGCCTATCTTGCCGCGGCGCTCCGCGCGGGGGTGATCGGCGACGTCGCGAGCGTCGACTGCACCGTGCAGTGGGATCACACGTGGACGGCCGGCACGCCGTTCGAGGAGATCCGGCACCTCGTGCTGTTCGATTTCGGGATTCATTGGTTCGATCTGGTCACGCAACTCGTCCCGGGGCAGCGGCCCACGCGGGTGTTCGCGAGCATGGCGCGCACCTCCTTCCAAAAGATGAAGTCCGCCATGCTGGCGCACGCGGTGATCGATTTCCCGACGGCGCAGGCGCGGCTGGCGTTCAACGGCCACGTGCGCGAGGGGCAGGAGGACCGCACCGTCGTGTGCGGCCGCGCCGGCACGCTGCGGAGTTTCGGGCCGAGCCTGTCCGAGCAGACGGTCACGCTGCACACCGCGGCCGGGCGCGCGACGCCGGCGCTGGAGGGCGCGTGGTTCACGTCGGGCTTTCAGGGCGCGATGGGCGAGCTGCTCCACGCGATCGAGGAGAAGCGCGAGGCCACGCACGCCGCGCGCACCAATCTCGACAGCCTCGCGCTGTGCTTCGCCGCGCTGGCCAGCGCCGATTCCGGCCGGCCCGAGGTGCCGGGCGAAGTGCGCCGCCTGCCGGCGTGAGCCAGACTTTATGCGCGCAAACTTCCTTCAAGACCGAATGCAGCGCCACGCCACGCGCCGCGAGTTCCTGCGGCAGGGCGGCGCGGCGGCGGCGCTCGCGTGGCTGGCGGGGCGTGCGCCCGCGCTGCGCGCCGCCGACGCGAAGGGGAAGCCGCCCGCGCTCGTCGGCTCGAACGTCTATGGCTGGACGCAGTTCGCAAAGCGGGCCGGGCGCCCGTTTGACATGGAGACCGTCCTGTCGGCGTTGCGCGACTGCGGCTACGATTACCTCGAAGCGACGCTGAACATCGCGCAGCCGGACGAGAACGCGCGCTTCGCCGAGCAGTCGCGCGCGAAGGGACTGAAGCCCGTGAGCCTCTACGTCGGCGCGCCGTTTCACGACGCGGCGCTGGCCGAGCAGTCGATCGAGAAAATCACCGCGGCGGCGCGGGTGTGCCGGCGGGAGGGATTTCAGGTGATCGTGTGCAACGCCGATCCGCTGAAGCGCGAGAAAACCGACGCGGAGCTGACGATCCAGGCCGCGGCGCTCGAACGGCTCGGGCGCGCGCTGCGCGAACTCGGGCTGCGGCTCGCGCTGCACGATCACCTGCCGGGACTCGCGTCGGGCGCGCGCGAGCTGCGCTCGAATTTCGCGCACACCGATCCGGCGGCGGTGGGTTTTTGTTACGATGTGCATTGGCTGTGGCGCGGCGGCTTGCCGCCGGCCGAGGCGCTGGCGGCCTACGGGAGCCGGCTCGTGACGTGGCACCTGCGCCAGAGCCGCGACAACGTGTGGCTCGAGGAGCTGGCCGACGGCGACATCGACTATCGCTGGATCGCGCGCCAGGCGGACGAGCACCGGCTGCCGCGCTTGTTCGAGGTGGAGATCGCGCTGGCGCCCGACACGCACCTGACGCGCGACGCGATCGCCAATCATCGTCGCAGCCGCGACTATGTGCGCAGCGTCTTCGGCGTTTGAACCAGCGCCGCGCACCGGGCGCTCGCGCGCTCAGGCTTGCAGGTGCGCGCGGACCGCGGCGCGGGAGCGGCGCAGGTATTCGTCCGGGTCGCCGCCCCAGCCGTGGCCTTGCACGATGAGCTCGCTGGTGAAACCGGAGCCGCGCAGCACTGCTGCGACGGAGGCAAACGGCGCGTCGCCTTCATCGAGCGGCACGTGCTGGCTTTTCGACGGCACCGGCCCGAGGCGGCGGCAACCGCAGACATTGACGCTCGCGACTTTCGCGGCGCAGGCGGCGAGTTCCGCCAGCGCGCGCTCGAAAGGCTGCACCGCGAAGACATGCGAAAGCGGAAACACGAAACCCGGTCCCGGTTTCCCGACGCGCGCCAGCACGCTCCTCGTCTGCGCGAGCGATTCGAGGGGGTAGAACGAGTGCGGATAGAGCGCCAGCGCGAGGCCGCGGCGCGCGGCGATTTCCCAGAGCGGCATCACCGCCGCGCGCACGACGTCCTCCAACGGCCGCGGCCACGCGCAGGGAGTGCTGCACTTGACGCTGAGCTCGATGCGCGGCGCGCCCTCGGTTTCCTCGAACAGCCGGCGCAGGCGGACGGCACCCGGCGCGTGGGGCGGCTCGGCCAAATCCAAGTTGGCGTAGAGGGCGGACACGCGCAGGCCGTGCCGGCTGGGCGCGTCGCCGAGGTTGCGCAGGCGGGGAAAGTCGTCGTCGCGCAACGGGTAGGGCACCGCGTAGACGTGGTCGAAACCGGCGGCGGCGATGCCGGCGCAGCGCTGCTCCCACGACAGCGCGGGACGGAGAAAATAAACGTTCTCCATTGCGGCGACGCGGATTTTCATCGGCGGGCGAGAGCGGTCGCGCGCCGCACGCGGGCGGTGATTTCCTGCCATTGGCCGGCGGCGGCCAGCTGGCGGTCGGTGAGCCACGAGCCGCCGACGGCGATGACGAGCGGGAGCTGCAGGTAGGTCGCGAGGCCGCTCTCGTCGATGCCGCCGAGCGGTATCAGCCGCAGCGGCGTGTGCGCATACGGCGCGGCGAGGGCGCGGATGAAGGCGGGGCCGCCGGCGGCGGCGGCGGGAAAAAGCTTCACGGTCGGGCAGCCGAGTTCGAGCGCCCGCTCGATCTCGCCGGGAGTCAGCACGCCGGGCGCGAGCGTGAAGCCGCTGGCCGTGGCGTGGGCGACGACGGTCGGGTTGAAGCCGGGCGTGACGCCGAACGACGCGCCGGCCGCGCGCGCTTGATCCACCTGGGCGGGTGTGAGGAGCGTGCCCGCGCCGACGTGCATGGCGGGGACCTCCGCGCGAATGCGACGAATGCAATCGGCGGCGTGGGCGTTGCGGAAGGTCACCTCCATGACGTCGAGTCCGCCGGCGAGGAGCGCGCGCGCGAGCGGCACGGCGTGAGCGACGTCGTCGATGACCGCGGCGGAAAGCAGACGCGCGCGGGCGAGGATGAGGTTGAACTCGGCGACGTTCATGCGCGCGGGCGCTTCGGGTCGGGCGCCTCGGCGGCGCTCGCGGCACGGCTCAGCAGCGCGGCGCCGCGCCAGCCGGCCTCCTCGCCGAGCCGGGCGAGACGCAGCGGCAAAGGGTAGCCGGGCGGAACGCGGAAGGCCTGAGCCAGGCGACGACGCAGTGGGGGGAGCAGGATATCGGCCGCCTTGGTCGGGCCACCGGCGAGCAGGATCAGGTCTGGCGTGTAGGCGTAGTAGCTGTTGAGCAGGACGACGCCGAAGCGGTCGAGCCAGCGCTCAAAAATTTCCGTGACGATCGGGTCGCCGGCGCGCACGGCGTCGGCCACCTGCGGGAAACGCACCTCCTCGAGCGCAAGCGTGGCGAGCGTCGTCGGCAAGCCGCGGGCGCAGGCGTCGCGCACCTGTTGCACGAGGGCGGTGACGGATGCGAGGCTCTCGCCGGTGCCGCGCGTGCCGGTGAGGCAGCGCGGGCCGTTGACGTCGATGATGAAGTGCCCGCACTGCGTGCCGCGCTGGAGGTGGCGATCGGTGAGCAGGCGTCCGTCGAGCACCACGCCGGAACCGATGCCCGTGCCGAGGGTGAGGACGACGAGGTTGTCGCAGCCGCGGCCGGCACCGGCCTGCCACTCGGCGAAGCACGCGGCGCGGCCGTCGTTGTCGCCGACGGCGGGCACGCGCCAGCGGCGGCGCAGGTAGGGAATCGTGCGATGGCGATCGAGGCCGCGGATTTTTCCCGGGAGATGGACGCAGCCGATGGCCGGATCGACTGGGCCGGTGATGGCGGCACCGATGCCGGCGAGCGTGCCGCGCGCATCGCGCACGAGGCGGCCGACCAAGGCGTCGAGCTGCCGTTCGAAGGCGGCCATGGACTGTCCCGGCTGCGTGGCGACGACCGCGCGCGCCCGCACGCGGCCGTGGGCATCGATGGCACCGCCCTTCAGGCGCGTGCCGCCGATGTCGAGGCCGATCCAGCGCGCGGCCGTGGCGGTCGTTTTCACTCGAGAATGGCGCCGTCGCGACGCAACTGATCGCGCACGTCGCTCGCGCTGATGTCGTCGATCTGCGCGCTGCGCCGGGCGGCGAGGGCGGCGGCGGTGCCGGCGGCCTGGCCGAGGGCCATCGTCTGGCCCATGGAGCGGACGGATGCGTGCGCGTCGTGCGACGCGGAGAAGCAGCGGCCGGCGACCAGGACGTTGGCGGCCTTGGCGGGAATCAGCGTGCGCAGGGGGACGCCGACGCATTTGCCGTCGGGGAGGTAGTGCCACTTCGTGTCGGAGGTGCCGTTGTGATCCTCGATCGGCGCGCCGCAGAGGGCGATCTGGTCGTCGAACTGGCGTGCACCCAAGACGTCCTCGCGCGTGAGCCAGTAGCGGCCGCGCACGCGGCGCGTTTCGCGCACGCCGATCTGCATGCCGAAGGTGGCGAGCTGGGCTTTTTCGTAGCCGGGGACTTTGTCGCGCAGGAAGCGGATGTATTCGATGGCCTGGAGGCGGCCCTCGATCTCGGCCGCGCTCAGGAGCTCGGGGTTCGTCGCGTTGATGACGCCGGACTCGGTGCGCCGCCACGAGGGCAGGCGGGTCATGATGGTGGCGGTCATGTGATCGACGGGCGTGATGTGGTCGCTGCCCTCCTTGCGCGGGAGTTGGTAGCGACCGCTGTCGGCGGCCTCGCCCATCAGCGCGTGAAATTCCTTTTTCGAAACCGATTTCCGGCGGGCGACATCGACGTTCACCATCTTGAACGACGTGGTGAGCGTCTGCGCGGGCTCGGTGGCGCCGGCGAGTTCGTAGTCGAGGCCGGCGTAGTGGCAGAGGTCGGCGTCGCCGGAAGCGTCGACGAACATCTTCGCCGTGTAGCGACGGAGGCCGGCGCGCGTGGACACGATGACGGACTCAATGCGGCCGTCGCGCGCGGCGACATCGACCACCTGGGCGTTGAGCAGCACGGACACGCCGGCGCGCGTGGCGAGCGTCTCCCAGACGACCTTGAGGTATTCCGGGTGATAAGTGATGCCGGTGCCGGCGCCGTAGGTGTTGGGGCGTTCGAGCATCGCTGCGTAGCCGCGGAGGCCGGCGAGGACATCGTCGGCAAGGCCGGCGACGACCTTGCGGCTTTTTTCTCCCGGCGTGTAGAAGCCGTAGAACGTATCGAGCACGGCGGTGGAGGTGCCACCGAGGAAAGGCAGCCGTTCGAGCTGCACCACCTTCGCGCCCAGGCGGGCGGCGGAAATCGCGGCGAGCATGCCCGCGGAGCCGGCGCCGACGACGAGCACATCGCAGGTGGAATGCGGGGGGAGATTTTTCTGGTAGGCGGTGCTCATGGTTTTCAGGAGGCGGATTCGTGGCTCGGGTGGTGCAAGGCGCGGGCGTAGCGCCGGCGCTGATCGCGGATCCACGCCTCGTAGGTGTCGCGTGTGTCACCGAGGTGCATGTTGCGCAGCACGTGGTGCGCGACGCCGCGGCGATCGAGGTCGCGCAGCGTCAGCTCGTTGAGGCACTGGACGATCGCGACGGCGCCGACGGAGGAGACGGGGCAGATGGAGTAACGGCCGGTTGCGCCCTCGACGTGCACGGACGTGTCGCCGACGGGCATGCCGTTATCGAGGATGAAACCGCGGCGGGCCTCGCGGGCGAGGTGCGTGAGGTTCTTGCCGCAGGAGTGCTTCGCGGGCGAGGAGTCGGATTGCGCGACGGAGCAGAGCACGACGAGCGGGTTGTCCGGGTAGCGCTGCTGCCAGGCGAACGCGATGTCCACCGCGGCCTGTGTCTGGCCGGTCGCGGAGATCGCGAGCAGGGGCTCGCCCGGAGCGACGTCGAACTCCTGGAGCAGCTTCGCGCCCAGGCCCTCGACCTTCTCGATCGCCTGGTTGACGCGGATGCCGTTGGCACCGACGACATCGGTGAACGTCGTGAGGCCGGCCTGGAGAATCGGATGAAAGCCCGTGAGCGCGCCCATGCGGATGACGAGTTCCTCGACGGCGATGCGCGAGTGGCCGTTGGCATAGACGTGCACCAAGCCGCCGGCGGCGATGGCGTCCGCGAAGACTCCGGCGACGGCCCGCAGTTGGTCCTGCTGCGACTGAAGGTGCCGGCCGAGGCGCTCGAGCTCGGCGGGAAATTTCAGGGGCAGCGGAGAGACCATCGGAGGTTAAGAATCTTGGCCGGCGTGTGGCGGGTTTTTATTGCGAGCCGACGTTCGCGTAGAGCCGGGCGAGACGGTGGGCGTGCTCGTCGTAAGCGGACTCGAAGAGCGCGGTGGCGCGCTCCGCGCCGACCACGGCGGCGGCGCTGAGCACTTTCGGCGGGTGGCCGGCGGCGGTGAGGCGCGCGGCGACCTCGGCCTTGATGGCGTTGACGAGCAGGCAGCCGCCGACCGTCGAGCCGGGCGCGACGGGCGTGTCGAGCCCAGGCACGCGCACCATCGCGTCGCCGACCGGCGCGCCGGTGTCGAGCGTGAGGTCGGAGAAATCGGCCAGTTTCTTGCCGTCGGCCCGGCGCGAGGTGGAGGCCTCGGCGTGCGCGCGGCTGATGATGGACGTCACCTTCACGCCCGCGCGCTGGAAGAGCTCGGCCATCTCGATGGGCACGACATTGCAGCCGGACGAGGAGATGACCAATGCGCTGTCCTGCGGCGAGAGCGCGAAATTGCGGAGGATGCGCGCGGCGAGGCCCGGGACGTTTTCGAGGAACATGGCCTGGCGCTGGCCGTTGGCGCCGACGACGAGGTTGTGGAACGAGAGCGAGAGCTCGACGATGGGGTTGAAGCCGGGAAACGAGCCGTAGCGCGGCCACATTTCCTCGACCATGATGCGCGAGTGGCCGGAGCCGAACACGTGCACCATGCGACCGGCGAGGATCGTCTGCGCGAAGCCGGCGGCGGCCTCGGCGATGCGGGCATGCTGCTGGTCGACGAGGTCGAGCAATTCGCGGGAGCGGGCGAGATAGTGTTGCGAGGGAGTCATGTGGAATGAAAACGCAGGAGCGCATGGCGCGCGGCGCCGAGTGCGCCGGCGTGGGCGCCGAGCTGGGCCGCGACGAGGGCGACGGTGTGTCCCGCCGGCCGCCACTCGTGTCGCGCCACGTGCGCGCGCAGCGGGGCGAAGAGCGCGTCGCCGGCTTGCGCGATGCCGCCGCCGATCACGATGCGCTGCGGATCGAGGGCGTTGATCAGGCTGACGATCGCGGCGGCCAGGGCGCGGAGGGAGTCTTCCCAGACGCGGCGGGCCTCCGCGTCGCCCGCCTGCGCGGCCTGGGTCAGCGCCAGCGTATCGGAAAATCGGCCACCGCTGCGCGCCCGCACGGTGAGGTCGCCGATGGCGTCCTCCAGGCTGCCGGGCGTGCCCACCGCATCGCCCGGCCCGGCGGGATCGAGCGAGACATGGCCGAAGTGCCCGGCCCGCCCGAGGTGGCCGCGGAGGAGCCGGCCATCGACGATGGCGGCCCCGCCGACGCCAGTGCCGAGCGTGAGCAGGAGGACGTTGTCGACACCGCGCGCCGCGCCGAGCCAGGCCTCGCCGACGAGCGCGGCGTGGGCGTCATTCAGCACCGCGGTGGGCAAGCCGAGAAATCGATCCCACGCGAATCCCTCGATGCCGTGCATGCGGCCGGGCATGCGCGCGATCGAGCGTTCGTCGCGCGCGGCCAGGCCGGGCGCGCAAAGGCCCGCGGCGGCGATGCCCGGCACGCGCTGCTGGAGACGCTCGCACGCGGAACGGACGTTGTCGCGCCAGCGCCCCGCGGCGCTGTCCTCGGTCGGCGTGGATTCCTCGGCGAGGATCCTGCCGCTGGCGTCGACCGCGATGCCTTTGATGCGTGTGCCGCCGACGTCGATGCCGAGGAATTTCGCCGGTTCCGTCATGAACGCGGGGGAAATTGCCCTTCGCTCACCGTCCACCCACCGTCGACGGCGAGCACCTGGCCGGTGATGAAGCGGGCGGAGTCGGAAAGCAGGAAGACCGCGGCGCCATCACAATCGTCGGGGCGCCCGATGCGCCCGCCGTCGAGCGGCTGCTTCGTCCGGATGAAGGAGAGGATCTTTTCGTCGCCGGCGGCGCGCTGGGCCATGGGCGTCTCGACCAGCGCCGGGGCGAGGACGTTGAGGCGGATGTTGTGCGGCGCGTAGTAGGCGGCGGCGGACTTGGTGAAGCCAATCACCGCGGATTTCGCCGCGGCGTAGGCGTGGGTGGCGAAAAACTCCCGGGAGGGCGACGAGCCGAGCACCGAGCCCATGTTCACGATCGCGCCGCCGGATTTCTGCTGGAGAAAATGCCGGACGGCAGCGCGATTGGAGTAAATCAGCGAGACGAGATTCAGCTCCAAGGTGGCGGCGACACCGGCGTCGGTGATTTCATGGAGCGGGCCGTCGCCCAGGCGGCGGCCGCTGCCACCGGCCACATGATAGAGCCCGTCGCAGCGCCCGAAGCGTTGCAGGCAGAGCGCGATGGCTTCGCTGGCGTGAGCAGGGGAGGAGGCATCGCCGAGGTGGGCGGCGCCCCGGTCGCCCAGCCGGGCGAGAGCCGCCGTCGCGCTGGCGGGATTCCGCCCGGTAACGACGACGCCTCGCGCACCCGCGGCGAGGATGGCCACCGCGGCCGACAAACCGAGACCGGTGGTGCCGCCGATGACGACAATGGTCTTCCCAGCGAGGGCGGCGGAGAGGTTTTGCACGCCCGCCAGTGGGGCGGGGCGGGCCGCATGGCTCAACGCCAAAGAAACCGGTAGACAAAAATACCGATATCCTAATGGTCGAGGCATGGCCCGCCCGCGTTCCGCCCGCATGCTCGAGATCAGGACTGCGCTCGTGAACCGACTGCGCCTCGAGCCGACCCGGCCGGGCCGGCGCTTCCTCTCGGCCCGGGCCCTCGCGGCGCAGTTCCAGGTGAGCTACAAGAGCGCGCACCGCCTGCTGCGGGAGTTGCAGGAGGAGGGCTTGTTGGAACGGCGCGCGTCGTCGGGCACCTACCATGCGGGGAAGAGCGCGCGCCTGCGGGGCGTGCAGATTGTGTTTCATCCGCGCGCCCGCGAGGCGGGGACGCTGGGGGCCGACCTCCTGGCCCGCCTGGAGGCACCGTTGCGCGAGCGCGGCGTGCGGATCGTGCGCTCATGGGGGGACGCGACGAAGGCACCCGCCCTGCAGGAAGGGTTCTATCCTGTCGTCTGGGAATGCCCGGGCGCAGTGCGCGCCGCCGTGGAAGCGCGCCACTTTTGCCTGCTGGTGAACAACTCGCCACCGCCGGGCACCGCGGCGGCGCTGGTGGATGCGATCTCGACGGATGATTTTTCCGGCGGGGCGAGCGCGGCGGAAATCTTGAAGCAGCGCACGGGCAAGCCGGGCGCGTTTGCGGTCCTCGGCGGGCCGCGCGGCGACTCGCGCAGCCAGAAGCGGATCGCCGGCTTTTGCGCCCAGGTGAACGACTCGTGGGTTTGCTCGGCGGAATCGTGGTATGCCGAGGATGCAAGGGGGGCGGCGCGGTCCATCTTGGCGCGAAAGCCGGCGGGGATTTTTGGGTGCAACGACCGGCTCGCGCAGGCCGTCGTGGAATATGCGCGTGAAAAAGGCCTCGCGCTGCCTCCGATCGTGGGCTTCGACAACGCGCCGGTGGCCGCCGAACTCGGCCTGACCACGGTCGGAATCCCCTGGGCGGCGATGATGGGCGAAGCGACCCGGATTGTGCTGGAGCGGTTGGCCGGCGGCACCGGCGCGGCGCGCCACATCACCTTGCCGCATGAATTGGTTCATCGCATCACCGCCTGAACCCGGCAGCTCGGAATGGAACGGCGATGTCCGCTTGACTGAGGCGACCGACCGACTGTCTGTCTCCCTTCCGTATGACCATCGAACGATCATCAGCGACGCTCTACGAACGGGTCGGTGGACGCGAAGGGCTCGCCCGGCTGTTGCGGCAATTCTACGCCGACGTGCGGCAGCACGGGGAAATCGGCCCGATCTTCAATGCGCAGATTGAGCATTGGCCGGCTCACTTGGAAAAGATCGCCGACTTCTGGTCGGGGGCGACCGGTGGCCCGCTCCGCTACTCCGGCCCGATGCCGCAGCGGCATTTTCCACTCGGCTTGGAGGAGCGGCACTTCGAGGCGTGGCTTGAGCTATGGCGGCGCAATTGCCGGATTCATCTCAACGCCGACGCCGCCGACCAGATGATCGCGCTGGCCGAAGGCATCGGCGAACGCCTCCGCTTCCTGATTGCCTACGACCGTAACCGACGAGCCGGTGCCTGATCGCCGGCTCCGCGCGGATGGTCGCAGCGGAGAGGGGGCATCGCGCGCGGCCACGGCGGGCCATTTGCCAGACGATGTCGGGAGCTTCGCTGTAACCCGGCGGCCCGCCGTGCATCGAATGGGTTGAACGCTCCGCCATGTCGGCGGGCGAACTCAACCTCCCTCACGTCATGGCTCTCACCTCCTTCCTCCGTCCCGCCGCCAGTCTCACTTCTCCGACCGAACACGATGTCGCCCGCTCGTCGGCGCTCACGCTGAAGTATCTGTTCACCCTCGTGCCGATCGTCGCGGGGGCGGATAAGTTCACCCACTTCCTCACGCAGTGGGATGCCTATCTGAATCCTGTCGTGTTGCGGTTCGCCCCGCTTTCGGCGGCGACGTTCATGCAGGTGGCGGGGGTCATTGAGATCGTCGCCGGCGTCCTTGTCTTCCTGCGGCCGCGCCTCGGCGGATTCGTGGTCATGGGGTGGCTGCTCGCCATCGCCCTGCAACTGCTGGTGTGGGGCCGGTTCCTCGACGTCGCGGTGCGCGACATCGTGATCGCGCTGAGCGGCCCGCTGATGCTGGCCCGGCTGGCGCCGTTCACCCTGGCGGCGGACCGCGGCAGGGATCCTCGCGCCTGATCGCGGCGTGTTGAGCATCGGCCGAAACCCGCTATCACTGCCAACGATGAAATCATCCGCAATCGAGGACGATCGCCCGGCCACGGCTGGCACGCGGCGCGGAATCAGCCGCCGCACGCTGTAACCTCGCGGCCCGCGCCGCATCCAATGCCCGAGATGCACTCGCTCGCCTTCGCCTTGCCGCCCCGTTCCCGCGCGCCGGAAGCGCCCGAGGTCTCCGACACCGAGGTCATCGACCGCGTGCGCGGTGGCGACCGGGAGATGTTCGAGGTCATCGTGCGACGCTACAACACCCAGCTCTACCGCACGGGCATGGCCTACCTGCGCAACCATGCGCAGACGGAGGACGCGATGCAGAACGCCTACCTGAAGGCGTTCCTGCACCTCGGGCGGTTCCGCGGCGGGTCCGCCTTCGCGACGTGGCTCACGCGGATCATGATCAACGAGTGCCTCATGCTGCTGCGCGCGGGAAAACGCTTCACCATGGAAACCATCGATGCCGACGGCGCGGGGCCGAAACACGACGCCTTCGTGGTCCTGCCCAGCCATCCCCTGCACGCGCAGGAACGCAAGGCCGTGCTCGAGCAGGCGATCCAGGCGCTCCCTCGCTCGCATCGGGCGGTTTATCTCTTCAGGGAAGTGCAGCACCTCTCGACCGCGGAGACGGCGCAGTGCCTCGGGCTTTCCGCCGCCAACGTGAAGGTGCTGCTGCACCGCGCCCGCGAAGGGCTGAAGGCGGAGCTGATGCGGAGCGCCGCCGGCGTCGAGCTGTTCGACTATCCGGCGGGTTTCTGCGACCCGATGACGGCGCGGGTGATGCGGGCGATCCGCGGCGCGTCGGCGGGGCCGGCGGCCTAGCCGCGGAATTTTTTCGGGGCGCTCGTCCGCGGTGCCACACTTGCGCGGCTACGCGGCCGTCGCGCGCTTCGCCGCGGCGATGAAACCGGCGGTGAGCGCGGAATCGTTTTGCTTCCGGCGCGCGATGCCCACCACAAGCGGCGCGGGCGGCGGCGACAGCCGGCGGATCTTCAGCCGCGGGCCCGCGAGGCAATCGAGACTCTCCGACACCAGCGCGGCGCCGCGGCCCGCCTCGACCGCGGCGATGAGGCTCGTCGAGCTGTCGTGCTCCTCGACGATCTGCGGCGGGCGCCCCAGCGGCGCGAAGAGCGCCGCGAGCCACGCGTGATACTCGGGAAAATCCGCCAGCGCGAAGGCGAGCAGCCGCTCGGCCGCGATCTGCTCCAGCCCGACCCGGCGGACGCGCGCCAGCCGGTGCGCCGGATGCACCGCGAGGCACACCGCGTAGCGGCGGAGTTCGTCGAACGCGAAATCCGCCATCACGTTTGCCGACAACTGGAGCAGGAAAGCCACGTGCAGCGCGCCGTCGCGCAGCCCGCGCAACATCTCCTGCGTCGCGAGGTCGTGGAGCTGCACGCGCACGCCGGGATGCGCCTCCTGAAACAGCCGCAGCGTCGTCGGCAAAATCTCCACCGCGAGCGACGGCGAGTAGCCGACATGGATCTCGCCGCGCCGCCCGTCCGCGACCGCCTTTGCCGCCTGCACCGCCTCGTCCACGCGCCGCAACGCCGCGCGCGCCTCGTGCAGGAAAACTTTTCCCGCCTCGGTGAGCCGCACGGATTTCGCGCTGCGCACAAACAGCGCCACGCCCAGCTCCTCCTCGAGGTCGCGAATCTGGCGGCTCAGCGGCGGCTGCGAGACGTGCAACCGCCCGGCGGCGCGCGTGACGTTCTGCTCCTCAGCGACAGCGACGAAGTAGCGCAGGTGGCGAAGCTCCATTTTGGGCGACCATACCCGCGAGGTATGGAGAGCCAAGCAACAAGGTATTTCCGCCGCGCGCCGATCCACGATACAGTCCCGCCCATGAAATCCACCCACCACACCACCGCCACCAAGCCGCTGCGCCAGATCCTCCGCAGCTCCGGCCAGCACTGGGTCGGCAACGGCTTTCCCGTCCGCTCGGTCTTCAACTACAACGAGCACGGCCGCGAGCTGAGCCCGTTCCTGCTGCTCGACTACGCGGCGCCGCATCGTTTTTCGCCGGGCCGGGAAAAGCGCGGCGTCGGCGCCCATCCCCACAAGGGCTTCGAGACCGTGACGGTCGCCTACCAGGGCGAGCTCGAGCACCGCGACTCCAGCGGCGGCGGCGGCACGATCGGCGCCGGTGACGTGCAGTGGATGACCGCCGGCAACGGCATCGTCCACGAGGAGTTTCACTCGGCCGATTTCACCCGCCGCGGCGGCACGCTGGAAATGGCCCAGCTGTGGGTGAACCTCCGCGCGCGGGACAAGAGCGCCGCGCCCGGCTACCAGACGCTGCTCAACGCGCAGATCCCCACCGTCACCCTCCCGGGCGACGCGGGCACCGTGCGCGTGATCGCGGGCGAGTTCGGCGCCAGCCGCGGCCCGGCGAAGACCTTCTCGCCGATCAACCTCTGGGATGTGCAGCTGCGCGCCGGCCAGTCCGCCACGCTGCCGTTGCCGGACGGGCACACGACGGCCTTCCTCGTGCTGAGCGGCCACGTGACCCTCGACGGCGGCCGCGAGGCCCGCGAAGGCGACCTCGCGATCTTCGAGCGCGCGGGCCACGCGATCGCGGTGACGGCGAAGGCCGACACGACGCTCCTCGTGATGGCCGGCGAACCGATCGACGAGCCCATCGTCGGCCACGGGCCGTTCGTGATGAACACCCGTGCGGAGATCCAGCAAGCGTTCGAGGACTACCAGCTCGGCAAGATGGGCGAGCTGGTGTGAGGCCCGCCTAACCCGGCCGCCGCCGAATCACCTCGGCGGCGGCTTGCTGTCGGCCGGCCGCTCTTCGCGGCCGCGCTTCAGCGGAGAAAAGCCTTGAGCGGGAGCGCGGTCTCGAGGCCGCCCGCGGGATCGGAGGCGAGGTCGGGCGCGGCGAGCATCTTCTTCACCTCCGCGAACGCGTCCGCGGGCTTCATCGCCCAGAAGACGTAGTTCAGCTTCAGTTGCTCCTGCGCGACCTTCAGGTGCTCGCGCGGCGGGATCAGCGCCTCGTCCTCGGGGGTGATGACGATGACGGGCTTGGCGTTCGGGAGACGATGGGAGAGCTCCGCGCGTTTTTTGTCGGCGACGCGGTAGTTGGACTGCTGCACGGCGGCGCCCAGCGGCACGATGCCGGCGAGTTTCTTGTAGAGCCGGTAGACGCCGCGCACGGGATCGTTGACCGCATCGGGCCGTGGGTAGACGTCGGGGCCGCCCATGCCGACGCCGATTTCCTTTTCGAAGTCGGTCATCTGGTCGAGGAGCTTCGTCGGGAAATTGGTGTATTGGATGACGACGGTGTGGGGAAACGCGCGGCGGAGCGTCATCATTTGCTCCTTGAGCGCGTCGAAGTAGAGCGCCTCGGTGTAGGCATCCACGCCGGGCTGGGGCGAATCGATGAGGTTGGCGGACGGCGCGGTCTCGGGAAGGTTGACGGCCTCGAGATTGGGATCGCGATCGAACTCCCGGCCGAGGGCCACGATGAGCGCGGTGAAGCGGGCGTTCACCTTTTTGTTCCAGAGGACGGGATTGAGCGCGCCTTTCACGGTGCGGTAGACGCCGCCGCCGTAGTCCGGGCCGGCGATGTAGTCGGGGATGCCGCGGACGTCGCGCGCGAAGGATTTGTAGGTGAGCTGCACGACGAGCTGGCGATTGTATTTCCGCGCGAGGGCGAGCGACTCGCGCAGCGATGAAAAATCGTAGCGGTCCTTTTCGGTCTCTAGGGTGCGCCAACTGAAGATTTTCTGCACGCCGCGGAAGTGCGGCACGGTCAGAGCCTCGGGCGTTAGGTTGGAGCCGTCGATGTAGACGTAGTGGCCGGGGTGCCACTTCACATCGGCGGCGGACACCGCGCAGGCTGATTGCACGAGGAGGAGGACGCTGGTGAACAGGAGTTTCATGGATGGGTGTGGCCGGAGCCGCGGCGCGGAATCGATCGGGCGGCCGCGCGGACGCAGGCGAAGGGTATCGCCGGCGCGCCTTCGCCACAATCCACGGAAACACGGGGAAGCGATGCCACGTGGCCGGTCGAGCGGCCCATGCCTTTCGCCCCCGCGGATGCGCGCCCCCTGGCCGCACCCACGTGTTTCCGTGGGTTGTCGCGGCAACAGGCGATCGATATCATCGTGAAGCGGTGGCGGGCCAATCGGGCTCGCGCCACGCGCTGTCGTTCCCTGACCCCAGTTGCGAGCCAAGCACCGTAATCACCCGCGCCCCCACGCCATGAAACCCGAACTACGAATTATCCTGTTTTGCGGCGTCGTTTCGCCGTGGCTTCCGCTCGCGGCGCAAACCGCGGCGCCGGCGGGAAGCCGCCTCGCCGACGCCGAGGCGGACAAGGCCATCGAGCTGTCGCCCTTCGTCGTCAACTCCACCAAGGACACCGGCTATCAGGCGACCTCGACGCTCGCGGGCACGCGCCTCAACACGCCGGTCAAGGACCTCGGTGCCTCGATCTCGATCTACACGCAGGACTTCCTCGCGGACGTCGGCGCGACCAACTCCAACGAATTGCTCGTGTTCGCAACCGGCATGGAAGCGGCCGGCCCGGGCGGCAATTTCTCCGGCGCGACCAACGACATCAACGCCTCGCAGGTCGTCGGCGACTCCGCGCGCGTCAACCCGCAGCAGGGCAGCCGCACCCGCGGGCTCTCCGCGCCGAATTTCACGCGTGGCTTCTACACGAGCGACGTCGCGCTCGACAGCTACAACACCGAGACCGTCACCGTGAACCGCGGCCCCAACGCCATCCTCTTCGGCGTCGGTAGCCCCGCCGGCGTGGTCGACGCCGCGCTGCTGCGCGCGAGCCTCCGGCGCGACACCAACAAGGTCGAGCTGCGCTACGGCAGCCACGATAGCTTCCGCCAGTCCCTCGACTTCAACCGCGTGATTGTGCCCGGGAAACTCGCCGCGCGCATCGCCGCGCTGCACGACAAGGAGGAGTTCAACCAGCGCCCGGCCTTCGAGGAGAAAAAGCGCCTCTACGGCGCGCTGGTCTTCGAGCCGTTCAAGTCCACCGCGGTGCGCATGAACGTCGAGGCGGGCCGGTCCACCGCCAACCGCCCGATCACGCTGCTGCCGTTCAGCAGCGTCTCGCCGGCCTGGCTGAATGGCGGGCGGCCGGGCTACGATTGGACTTTCTACGACGACCCCGCGCGCAACCCCAACGCGCTCGCGCAGGTGTCAGGCGGCAGCCTCTGGAGCAATCTGCTCGGGCAGCAGCAGTTGTTCGACCAAGTCCTGCAAGTCTACTCGAACGGCGCGGCCCGGAGCCCGGCGTTTGCGCTCCGCAGCGAGACACGTGTCACCACCGCCAACGCCGCCAACGCCGTGAAGGCGCAGGTATTCCAGCCCCTCGTCAACCGCGACCTCGGCAACGACGCGATCCCGATGCTCACCACCGTCAATATCGCTGAGCTGCCGGCCAACTACTGGGTCGGTGCCAACGTCCTGCCGGGGCAGCAGTCCGGCGTCGCGCCCGCCGGCCTCAAGATGCAGGGTTTCACCGATTTCAGCGCCTTCGATTTCCGCAACCGGATGATCGATGAGACCTCGCGCCAGGGCGAGAGCTTCCACACCTTCAACGTCGCGCTCGAGCAACGCGCCTGGCAGGACCGCCTCGGCGTCGAGCTGGCCTACGACACGCAGCGCGTCGACCGCCGCAGCAAGAACTCCGGTTTCTCCGCGGCCAACGCGAACCACATCCGTGTCGATGCGAACGTCGTCCTCCCCACCGGCCAGCCCAATCCCAACTACGGCCGCCCCTTCGCGAACATCTACAGCCAGGGCGCGTGGCGCAACACGTTCGCCGAGCGCGAGACGCTGCGCGCGACCGGCTTTCTCAAATACGACTTCAAGGACACGAAGTCCCCGTGGGCGGGCTGGCTCGGCCGCCACACGCTCACCGGGCTCTACGAGCGGACGACCAGCGCCACGATCAATTATCAGCACCGGCTCGCCGCCGATGGCGACGCCGCCCGCGACATCAACCGCAACGTGAGCGTCTTTGCGCGGCGCCCCGGCGTGCTCGTCTATCTCGGGCCCTCGCTCATCGGAAACAACAACCGCCTCAAGCTCGATCCGATCCAGACGCCGGTCATCGGCGCCGGCCCGATTGCCGTGCCCGTGCGCTATTTCGTGCGCGCCGGCAACGCCACCGATCCCGGCGCCTTCGTCGACTCCGCCGGCTCGCTCGTCGAGATCAACGCCGGCGGCAACGCCGACCGCGACGTGATCAAGTCCACCGCCGCGCTGCTCCAGAGCTACTGGCTGCAGGAGCACCTCATCACGCTCGTCGGCTGGCGCCGCGATGCCGACTACTTCGGGCGGCAGAACATCAACTTCGTCGCCGACCCCGCCAACCTGAACGACCCCGGGAAGGTGCACTACGGCTTCGACGACATCGCGATCCCGCACACGCCGGCCTTCAACGTCGCCGCGAAGACGTGGACTTACAGCGGCGTCCTGCGCTGGCCGAAGAAACTGCTGCGCCTGCCCGACGGCACGGACCTCGGCGTATTCTACAACCAGTCCGCCAACTTCACGCCCTCGGGCGGCCGCGTCAACGGCTTCAACGAACCGCTCGCCTCGCCCAGTGGCAAGACCCGCGAGTGGGGCGTCAGCTTCTCCGCGTTCCACGACCGGCTGAGCGCGCGCGTGAACTGGTTCCAGACCGACGTGCAGGGCCAGAGCTTCACGCCCGCCGTCTACAATACCGCGATCAACAACGGCATCCTCCAGATCGCCGATTTCTGGGGCGTCGAGGGCAACACCAACCCGCAGCTCGTCGCGATGCGCAACGCCGACATCGCCACGCTCTTCAAGCCGCTGCCGGCCAACTTCCGCTCGCTCTACGGCTGGGGCATCGTCGGCACCGCGCCGAACCTCGCCGCCGCCGGCCGCCTCAACAGCCTCAGCGGCGCGGGCGACACCACCGACTTCACCGCCAAAGGCGTCGAGGGCGAACTCGTCTTCAACCCCACGCGCAACTGGCGCATCCTCGTCAACGTCGCCAAACAGGAATCGATCCAGACCAACAGCCTGCCCTTCCTCAAGCGCCTGATGGCCCTGATGACACCCGCGTGGAGCCAGCTCCGTGATCGCTCGCGCAGCAATTACCCCACCGGGTGGCAGCCCGGCGACCCGCTCACGCAGCAGACCTTCGGCGACTGGCTCGACGTCAACGTGCTCGTGCCCTTCGCCACCGCGATCGCGACGGAAGGCTCCGCCTCGGCCGAGCAGCGCAAGTGGCGCGCGAACCTCGTCACGAACTACACGTTTCGCGCGGACTCGCCGTTCGGCGAAACGCTGAAGGGCTTCGGCTTCGGCGGCGCCGTGCGCTGGCAGGACAAGCTCGGCATCGGCTACCCCTCGACGCGCAACCCCGACCTCAGCGTGAAGATCGATCTCGCGCATCCCTACTACGCGCCGGCGGAGACGAACTTCGACGCGTGGATCAGCTACGAGCGCAAGGTGTGGAACAACCGCGTCGACTGGAAAGTGCAGCTCAACGCCCGCAACCTCTTCGGCTCGACGGACCCGATCGGCGTGGCCGTGCAGCCGTGGGGCGATTTCTCCGCAACCCGGCTGGCGCCGGAGCGCAGATATTACCTGACAAACACATTCAGATTCTGACGCCACATCTGCCCGCTTGCATCTGGCTGGCGCGGGATCATGTGCATCCCGCGCCAGCGAGATTCGAACAAGATGGTCACCGAAATAAGCGATCGAGTGAGGGGGCAATTTGAAGCTCTCTATCGGCGCCGGGCTGAAGTTGTTGTCGCCGCTCCAGGACGGGTAAATTTCATCGGTGAGCACGTTGATTACAATGGCGGATGGGTCTTGCCCGCCGCAATCGACCGGTGCCTTGCCATGGCCGTTGCGCCGCGTGCTGATGGCCGAATCCGAGTGGCCAGCGCCAATTTCCAAGGAACTTTTGAGTTTCGCCGCGAGGACATCGCGCCGGGTTGTGCGACCAACTGGAGCCGATACGTTCTGGGTGTGGTCGCCGGGCTTTCCCGGGCCGGCCACCGCGTGCCGGGGTTCGATGCGTGCGTCGCCTCCGAGATTCCGGTGGGCGGTGGACTAAGCAGCAGCGCAGCGCTCGAGGCCGCGACGGGCATTGCCGTCATGGCGCTCGTTGGGGAGAAGGTCGATCGGTTCGGGCTCGCCACGCTATGCCAGCGCGCGGAGCACGAATTCGCGGGTGTGCCCTGCGGCATCATGGATCAAGCGGCGGTGCTATGTTGCGAGCAAGGCAACCTGCTGCTGCTGGATTGTCAGTCGAACCAGTTTTCCCAGGTGCCTTTGCCGGCCGTAGACTGGAGTTTGGTCGTCATCGACTCTGGCGTTTCGCACGAATTGGCGAGCGGGGAATACGCCAGGCGGCGTGCGGCGTGCGAGCAAGCGGCTGGCATCCTGGGCGTGCCTTCACTCCGCCACGTTGCCGAAGGGGAGCTTGAGGACGCGCTTGGTTCACCGACTTTGAGTGATGAGATGCGCCGCTGCGTGCGTCACGTTGTGACGGAAAACGCTCGCACGCTCGAGTGTGTCGCCGCGCTTCGCGCGGGAGATTTTCCTGCGGCGGGCCGGCTCCTCGGCGCCAGCCACGCTTCGCTGCGCGACGACTACCGTGTGAGCTGCGACGAATTGGATGGGATCGTTGACATTGCGCAACACTTGGCGCCGGTCGCGGGTTGTCGAATGACCGGTGGCGGATTCGGCGGGTCTTGCATCGCCCTGGTTCGGCGCGCGGAGGCCGCGGCCGTCATGAGGGAAGTCGGGGAGCGGTTTCGAGCCCGATTCGGTCGCTACCCCAAGTCGTTCGCGACGGCTGCGTCGGCGGGTGCGAGGCTGATAGCGCCATAGGGCGCTTCAAAATGGGACCGGGATACCTCGCAGAGTGATTCGGCCCCCTGATAACTGTAGCGGATCGAGTAAGCTTGGTTGCGCCTGGAGCGAGCATTGCACGTCGCGATTCATGCCCTCTTGCCGCGATTGAGGCGTGATGTTGCGCTCGCGCGTTGCCGCCGCGAACGTGCGAGAGCCTCATCTCCTGACCCAGACGTCTTGAATGCTGCGAACCGAGCGTGTCTACAGCAGCCTCTCCCGCATCGCCTTTGCCACGGCGCCACCGCGGTTGTTGACGTGCAGCTTCTCGTAGATCGAGCGCGTGTAGCTGTCAGTGGTGTGGGCGCTGAGGCCGAGACGATCTGCAATCGCCTTGTTGGTCAGGCCGGCCGCCATGCCTTCGATTATCTGGCGCTCCCGCGGCGATAGCATCGTCGCCTCCGCCTCCTTGCGCGGTGCGAGCTTCGAGAACATCTCGAGCACGCGGCGGGCGATGCGTGGGTTCATCGGCGAACCGCCCCGGTCAACTTGCCTGAGCGCGCTCGCTAGCTCGTCCATCGGAGCGCCCTTCAGCAAATATCCAGAAGCGCCGGCGCAGACGGCCCGATAAATCTTCTCGTCGTCATCAAAGACGGTTAGAATTACAATCTGCGTTCGTGGAGCTTGTTCTTTCAGAAGGACGATGCCGTCCAGTCCGCTCATGCCCGGCAGCCCGACATCCAGGAGGATCGTATCCGGATGAGGCCGATCGGCGGCCCGCAGGTGCTCCAGGGCTTCTTCGCAGCGTTCGAATGATGCACCGCAATCAAAGCCGGGGATGGAACGGATGGCGCGGGACACGGTGCGACGCAGAGCTGCGTTGTCCTCGATCAACCAAACGTTTCGCGTAAGGTCAGTCATGCGAACACGGGGCGCGATGGGCTGACCGTTTGCAACATGCCGCTCAGGGATATGCGCGTGCCTCGGCCGGGTTGGCTCTCGAGGGCCAGGTTTCCTCGCAGCAGGGACGAGCGGTGCCTCAGGCTCGTCAGGCCGTGGCCATCACTGTCCGCTCCAACCACGAAACCATGTCCATCGTCTAGCACTTCAAGTTTGAACCGACCGTGCCGGACGATGAGGCGGATGTTGACGTGGCGGGCGCAGGCGTGCCGGAGGACATTGTTCAGCATCTCTTTGAGCGCCAAAAGCAGGTGGCGCTGCACATCGAGGGCCGGAGCGGTCTCCAAGCCTTCAATCTCAAATTTCCACTCCATATTTATGAGCAAGCGCTGCGCAGTATCGCGCAGCCTTTCGGTCAGTTGCATCGCGTCATGCGGGCCGGGCTGGGTCAACCAGACGATGTCGCGCATTGCTGCTGCCGAGTCGGCCGCCAGCCGGCGAATTTCTTCAGCTTCAGCGGCGGCCAGGCCAGCACAGTCCTTTTTGCCGAGCTCGGCCATCATGGCGATGCTGGCAAGATTGCTCCCAATATCGTCATGAAGGTCCCCGGCGATCCGTTGTTGCAGAGCGCGGACCGCACGAGCCTGTTTCTGACGCGCGCGGAGAAAGACGACCAAAACGACGAGCAGAACGGTCGCGGTCAGTGCGGCAACATACACATAGACCGTCTGGCGCAGCTGAGGTTGAAGCCGCGTGAGGCGACGCTCGATGGCTTCCATTTCATTCTGAACCTCCCTCCGCCGGGAAAGCTGGCTCAACCATGCTGGCCATTCGACCAGCTTCATGGGGCCGCGTTGGCCGTCGGTGAGGAATTCAGCGTTAAAGTGGGCCGGCCCGCCACTGACTGAACTTTTCACGACTACGTCGGCTCCGAGGGCAACGTTTTCGTTTTGATGGTAGACCTGGATTTCAGCCAGCGCGAAAACATACTGGCCCGCACTTCGCTCCCAAAGTTCGTGCGCGGTGACCCGCACGAAGCGGCCCCGCTGGCCATCGCAGGCGAAAGTGAGTGGACTGAACGACGAAATCCCGAACGGTCGCTGCGACCAATCCGCGACGATCTGCGATGTCGAGAACGACTCGTCATCGGATATTTCCAACTTGAAGCGTGCCGGAAACCCATAGCCGTGATTCGGCGAGAAATCCGTCAGCTTCACTGGCAAGAGCCGGATTTCGTCGATGGCGATGGAATGCCCGAGGTTCACCTGTGCCCAGACCTCGGCCGAAGGGAGGGAATACCGCTCGGACTCCCAGCCATGGGTGAGGGGTTTGTCACTTTTTGCGACTGGAGCGCCTGCGATGCTTTGGCCGTCGACCAAGTTTTGCAGGCCCCACGTCGGGTTGTGTTCAAACGAGCCGCTCGCCCTAACCGTTACGCCGGTCAGGCCGGTGGCGAGATTCCGACTGCCTTGGAGAATCATGATCTCGCCAAAGGCGTAAGCTCGGTAGCTGCTGCGCTCCCAGGGCTTTGTCAGTTGCACGCGCACTTTCCGAGCGCTTGCACCGAGAGCCGGAATGAGCACCGGAAGTTCGCCCGGATTTGGAAAGTCCTCTTCCGTGTAGTCCGCCACCACGGCGACGCCGCCCTCCGAGTTTTCCAGTTCAACGCGAAACCTGCGCGGAAAACCCAAACCCGGCGCCGCATTGTCCGGGTAGGCGACGTCGACGGGAACCAAGCATATGGAGTCAACGCTTTGCGCGGCGCCGAGATCAATCTCGAGCCACTGCTCCGCCGCGAACGTTTCACCGTAGCCGAAAACCTTCCAGCCAAGCCGGGCTGCGCGTTCACTTTTGGGAGGCAGAGGCAAATCATGCAGCTCGGAACTGAGCAGCCGGTGGCGATCAAGTAAGGTTCCGTATTCCGCGCTGATCACCCGTGCGATTGCGGCCGGGACCGGGATTGCAGTGCCTTTGTCGGGTTCGGCTTGACCTCGCGAAGTTGTCACGAGGCTGGCGAGCGCGACCGCGGATGCACAAATTCGGCAGAATCGTCGCATGATTCAAATCGACTATATCCATTCCAAGTGCGCAACGAAATCTCGCTGCCGCCGCGGACAAACCACCCCATTGGCCATGCCTGATCGAGGGAGAAAGACGGTCGCGTCTCGCAGTCTCCAGGGCGGTGCTTTCTCGCCCGCCGCCCGCCTCCCAACTGTCCCGCTGACGCGCTGTGCTCAGTGGCTTTGGTCGGCTTGCTATGGCGGCGCGACATCGGCACCCCGGCAAAGAGGTGTCTGATATCCGGTTTTGCCGGATACAAATCCGAGCTTCGGACGGGTTTTCATCGGAAACAATGGATGGAGCTATCCTGTTGAAGGAAAGTCGGCGGTTCGATTTCCCGCGGGGCGCCGCTTTCCGAGGCTACGGCCGCACGCCAAATGCGCCGGCGAGTCCAGGTCCCCGTGGCGACGTCACGGCTGGGGATCTCTGCGTTCGCGGCTGTTTGGCCGCGATGGCCCGCTCTCGGTGCGAGTCGGCGCGGACGAGGCCGTGTTCGACGGCGGAGCCGATGGCATCGCCGGCGCCGTGGTGGCGGTGGGAGGCGCGGATGGCGGCGAAGGGCGCACGTGCGGGCGTGCGGGCTGAGGTTGAGCGGCGGAGGTGGGCGCGGGTGAAGCCGGCGACGTTGCTGTCGCCGCGGGCGCGTGCGTGCGTGGGGTTTCGTGGCGGATCCGATTCTCCCGGGGGCGCTCGGGAGTAGAAATGACGGTCGGCGCAGCGGTCGGAGCCGGAGGTGTGACCGTGGGTTGGGCGGCGCGGGCCATGGCGGGCGCGGTAGAGGTTGTCGCGGCCGTGGTGTCTACGGGGTCCTTGGACGTCTCCGATCGTGCGCGGCGTGGCGAAGGGTTCATGCCAAGCTCCGTTTGGCGGGCGGGCATCACCGTGGGACGCGCGCGGCCGGCGGCGGCGAGTTCGGCTCTCGCGATCGGCGACGGGCGCGCGATGGGCGGAGGCAGGCGCGTCGGGGAGCCGGCGTTGACGACGACGGTGGTGCGCACGACTTGCGGCGGTGGGCGCCATGCGCGGACCGCCCCGCCGCGGACGTAAGCGGCCCCGATGGGGGGGGCTATGACGAGCGGCCGGCTCCAATCATGCGGGGTCCAAGCACGATGGCGGTTGCCGATCCAGATCGTGTGGCGACGCCAGTCGCACTCGAACGCAAGCCACGACCCCACCCCCACGCCGATGCCAAATGAAAGAAACGGGTGCGGATACGAGCCGGCGTAGTAGGGCCGCGACACGAACACCGCGTCGGGCTCGTAGTAGGGGACATAGATGACATCGGGCTGGGCCGGCACGATGCGAATGACATCGGGCTCAGCGATGACTTGCTGCTGCGGGGTATCGGTGAGCGTGCCGGCGGCGCGGGCTTGTGCGCGCAGTCTTTGCATCGCCTGCATCACGTCGGCTGGCTGCGTGGCGAATGCCTCCCCCACCTGCTTGGTCCACGCGAGGTTTTCATCCATCCACGCGAGGACAGCGGGATAGTGGGTGAGCGATTTCACGCTCTCGTCCCACGCACGATGCTCGATTTGAGACATGTCGTTGGGCGTGTCGCGGAGTTGCCGTGCGGCGAGCACGACGTCGGCGGGTGCCGTGGCCGCCGGTAGGACGATCGCAATCAGCGCATCCGGGTAGAGCGCGATCGGAGCGAGTAGTTTCTCAAGCTCCTCCGGTGAGCGCCGAATCTCAGTCGGCGCAACCGGTGCGGTGGCGTCTTGGGCGGCGACGGCACCGGCGGACAGGAGCAATGCGGCGACCCAGGCGGAGAGTGTCTTCATGGCGGGGAGGGGATGGCGATTCCGACGGCCGGCAGGGTCGTCTTATTCAACTTTCTGCGCAGCACAACCCGCCTTCACGCCCGCGCCTAAAGCTGCGAATAGGCTGTCGGCGCGAGGAAGCGCGCGGTGTTCTTCGACGTGTTGTCCTTGTATTGCGGGTCGTCCTTCATCGCGACCCAGCGAGGGGCGGTGCCGAACTTGCCCCACGGCGCGAGGTGGGAAGCGAGATCCTTGCCGCAGGTGATGTAGCGGAGGTGCGGGAGATTGGGGCCGGCGATGCCCTGCCCGAAAAACACCGGTGACATGCCGAGGTCCTTCATCAGCCCGATCTCGCCGTTGTTGAACATGGCCATCTTGCTCAGCGCGGCCTTCTCGCTGTGGCTCTCGTAGTCGCGCATCTCGAAGACGCGCGCAGGTGAGCGGCTCTTGGAAAAGGCCGGCACCTCCATCTGCGTCATCCCCGAAAAGGCGCGGTAGAGCCACGTGTCGATGCGCTCGTAGGCCGGGCTGACCTTGGCCACGCCGAGATAGTCGGCTCCGGCGGATTGCACGGCCGGGTCCGTGTTGAGGTCGGCCGCCACGCTGGCGAAGGACTCGAGCGAGGCGTGTGGGATCAGCACCCAGAGCGGGGTGTCGGCCTTGGGCTTCGAGGTGACGGCTTTCTTGTCGACCTCGAGCTCGGTGAAGACGCCGGTGTTCTTGACGCCGCGTTTGGCGAGGGCGGGGAGGAGGGCTTTTTCCAGATAGCTCTCGATGATGCCGAGCGATGCGCCCGGCTTCACGCGGTAGGCGCGCAGTTCGTAGTATTCGCGGGCCGGGCCCGAAGGCGCGGCGGCGGTGCTGCGCGCGGTGGCGGCGAGGGCGGCGGAGGCAGCGACGGAGGTTTTGAGGAAATCGCGACGGTGGAGTTTCATGGGGAGGCAGGGAGATAGATCAGCTTTTCCCCGCCTGACGAGCGTTGCGTGGATCAGCTGCGAAAAAAGTTGTCGCGCACCCCGCCGCGACGCCCTTCCATCCGCGGCGCGTCTCGCACTCCACCTTTGTTCCCCGCAACATGTCCGCACCTCTCTCGATCGCCTTCGTCGGCACCGGCGTCATGGGCCGCAGCATGGCCGGCCACCTCCAAAAGGCCGGCCACACGCTGCACGTCCATAACCGCACGCGCGAAAAGGCGCAGGCGCTCGTCGATGCGGGCGCCAAATGGCACGACTCGGCCGGCGCGGCCGCGGCCGGGGCCGACGTGGTCATCACGATTCTCGGGTTTCCGACGGACGTTGAGGCGACCTACCTCGGCGCGGGCGGCATCGTGGAGCGCGCCAAGCCCGGCGCGCTGCTCATCGACATGACGACCTCGAGCCCCGTGCTCGCGCGCAAGATTGCCGCGGCCGCGGCCAAGCGCGGGCTCTCCGCGCTCGACGCGCCTGTCTCCGGTGGCGACCTCGGCGCCCGTGAGGCTCGCCTCGTGATCATGGTCGGCGGCGAGTCGGCCGCCTTCGCGCGCGCCAAGCCGCTCTTCGAGATCATGGGCAAGAACATTGCCCTTCACGGCGCTGCGGGCGCCGGCCAGCACTGCAAGATGGCGAACCAGATTGCCGTCGCGGTCGGCATGGTCGCGTGGGTCGAGGCGCTCGCCTACGCCAAAAAAGCCGGCCTCGATCCCGCGGCCGTCCACGCGAGCATCAGCGGCGGCGCGGCCGGCAGCTGGGCGCTCACCAACCTCGCGCCGCGCGCGCTCAGCGACAACTTCGCGCCCGGCTTCTACGTGAAGCACATCATCAAGGACATGAAGATTGCCCTCGACAGCGCCGCCGAGCTGAAGCTCGACCTCCCCGGCTTGGCCTGCGCGAAGCGGCTTTACGAGCAAGTCGCCGCCAAGGGCTGGGAAGACAACGGCACGCAGGCGCTCTACAAGCTTTACACCGCGCTCTGATTCGACGGCGGGCGGCCGGATGCCGCCGGCCGCAACCCTCCATCAGCGGCGCCCGGCCCGATATTTCTCCCCATGAAACTCCCCCCTGACTTTCGCAAACGCGTGCTCGCCCGTGAATGGCTCTGCGGCACCTTTCTCAACCTCGGCTCGCCCATCACCGTCGAGATCGCCGGGCTCGCGGGCTTCGACTGGGTGCTGATCGACCATGAGCACGGCTCCGGCGGGGAGGACACCATGCTCCACCAGTTGCAGGCGTGCGCGGCCACGCCGGCGTTCCCGGTCGTGCGCATCGCGCAGAACGAGACCGTGCGCTTCAAGCGCGCGCTCGACATGGGCGCGCTGGGCGTGATGGCGCCCTACGTGAGCACCGCCGCCGAGGCCCGCGCCGCCGTGCAGGCGATGCGCTACCCGCCGCATGGCATTCGCGGCGTCGCGAAGTTTCACCGCGGCTGCGCCTTCGGCGCCGACTTCGAGGAATACTACCTCCACGGCCACGAGCGCCTGCTCACCGTGATCCAGATCGAGACGGTCGAGGCCATCAACAACATCGACGCCATCGCGGCCGTCGATGGCGCCGATGTGCTTTTCGTCGGCCCGACCGACCTTTCCTACAACATGGGCATCCGCGACCAGCTCGACAGCGCGCAGTTCAAGGAAACGCTCAAGAAGGTCGTCGACGCCGCGAAGAGGCACGGCAAGGCCGCGGGCATCCTCGTGCACCTGCCGCACCTCGTGCCGATGGTGCGCGAGCTCGGCTACACCTTCACCGCCTACGGCAGCGACGGCGGCGCGGTGCGCGCCGGCATGCTCAACCTCCTCTCGACGCTGCGCGCGAAATAATCCCCTCCGCCGCGCTTCGGACCTCCCTGCCGATGAAAATCACCGAGATGCACGTGACGCCGATCGTCCTCGGCGATCCGCCGTTGCTCAACGCCGCGGGCCTGCACGCGCCGTGGTGCCTCCGCACCGTCGTCGAGATCGTGGCCGACAACGGCCTCACCGGCCTCGCCGAGGTGCCCGGCAGCGCGGCGATCAACGCCAAGCTCGAGGCGGCGCGCGATGTGGCCATCGGCCGCGATCCGCGCAACTGGCACGGGCTGCGCGGCGCGCTGCGCGAGCGTTTCGGCGTCGAGTCGATCGCCTTGCGTGGCGACAAGCCCTGGGACCAGCGTGCGCTCGTCCAGGTGGAGAGCGCGCTCGACGTCGCGTGCCTCGACTTGCAGGGCAAGGCCTATGGCGTGCCCGTGGCGCAGCTCCTCGGCGGCGTGGTGCGCGAGCGCGTGCCCTATGCGGCCTACCTCTTCTACAAATACGAGGGTGCCGGCGGCGACCTCGCGTTCGGCACGGACCCGAAGGCCACGGGCTGGGCCGCTGCGCGGCAGAAGGCTGCCCTCGATCCCGCGGGCGTCGTCGCGCAGGCGGAGGCGATGGTCGCCGAGTTCGGCTTCGAATCGATCAAGCTCAAGGGCGGCTGTTTTTCGCCGGAGCAGGAGGTCGCGGCGATGAAGGCCCTGCGCGAGCGCTTCGGCCCCAAGATGCCGCTGCGCCTCGATCCGAATGCGCTCTGGACCGTCGAGACCTCGATCAAATGGGGCAAGGAGCTGGAGGGCGTGCTGGAGTATTTCGAGGATCCGTGCCGCACGCAGGAGGGCATGGCCGCCGTGCGCAAGGCCCTGAAGCTCCCCCTTGCGACCAACATGTGCACGACCTCCTTTGAGGATTTGCCCGGCAGCGTGCGCCATGGGTGCGAGGACATCATCCTCACCGATCACCATTTCTGGGGCGGGCTGCGCGCGTCGATGGAGCTGGCCGCGCATTGCCGCACGTTTGGCCGCGGCGTCTCGATGCACTCCAACAACCACGCCGGCATCTCCTTTGCCGCGATGACGCACCTCGGCGCCGCGATGCCCAACCTCACCTACGCGCTCGACACGCACTACCCGTGGCAGTGGGAGGAGATCATCATCGGCGGCCGGATCAAGATCGAGGGCGGCTGCGTGACGCTGCCGAAAGGCCCCGGCCTCGGCGTCGAGCTCGACCGCGCCGCGCTCGCCAAGGCCCACGCGAACTTCAAGCGCGCCGGCCTCAAGGAGCGCAACGACGAGATCGAGATGCAGAAGAAGGTCCCGGGCTGGAAATTCGCGCAGACGCGTTGGTAAAAGCAGGGCGGGTCTGCGACCCGCCTTTTCGCGCGCGGGGTGTTCGGACAAATGTCGGGTCACAGATCCGCCGTGCTAGCTGAATCGACTTCGCATCTTTTGCATTGAGCGCGCAGCTTCATGCCGCGCACCTTTTTCGTTCATGACCTCCTTCCCCCAGCGTTTTGCCAACAGGCACGCCCTCGTCACCGGCGGGGGCTCGGGCATCGGCCGCGCGATTTGCGAGCGACTCGCGGCCGAAGGCGCACGCGTAAGCGTTCTCGAGCGCAGCGCGACAGATGCCGAGGGCACGCTCGCCGCCATCCGCGCCGCTGGCGGCGCGGCGCGCGCTGTGGCCGCGGATGTTGCCGACACCGAGGCGATGCGCGCGGCCTTCGCGTCGCTCGAAAAACTCGACGTGCTCGTGAACAACGCGGGCATCGCGCACATCGGCAACGTCACCAACACGACCGCCGCCGATCTCGACCGCATCTACTCCGTCAATGTGAAGGGCGTCTATCACGGGCTGCACTTCGGGGTGCCGAAGCTTCTGGCCGCGGGTGGCGGCGCCATCGTGAACCTCGCCTCGCTCGCCTCCAAGGTCGGCCTCGCGGATCGTTTCGCCTACGGGATGAGCAAGGGCGCGGTCTACACGATGACGCTCTCGGTCGCGCGCGACTTCGTGGACAAAAAGATCCGTTGCAACTGCGTCTGCCCCGCGCGCGTGCACACGCCGTTTGTCGACGGCTTCATCGCGAAGAACTATCCGGGGAAGGAAAAGGAGATGTTCGCCAAGCTCTCCGCCGCGCAGCCGATCGGGCGCATGGGCGAGCCGCACGAGATCGCGGCGCTGGTGGCGTTTCTCGCCTCGGATGAGGCGGCGTTTGTGACGGGATGCGCCTACGACATCGACGGCGGCGCGACGCTGCTGCGGTAGGCGGCGCCCTGGCGCGGCTATTTTCCCAGCAGCTGCCGGGTGAGAAACGCGCCTTGCAGCGCGGCGATCTCGCGGAGGCCGGCTTGGGCGACGCCCAGCATCGATTGCAGCTGTTCACCCGAGAAGGTCGCCTCCTCGCCGCTGGCCTGCACCTCGACGAACTGGCCGCGGCCGGTCATCACGATGTTGGCGTCGACCTCGGCGTCCTTGTCCTCGACGTAGTTGAGGTCGAGCAGCGCTTGCCCGTTGAAGATGCCGGCGCTCACGGCGGCGACGGAGTCGGTGAGCGGATTCTCGGGGATTTTCTTGTCGTCGATCAGCCGTTGGACGGCGAGGCGTGCGGCGAGATAGGCGCCGGTGATGGAGGCGGTGCGCGTGCCGCCGTCGGCCTGGAGGACGTCGCAGTCGATCCAGAGCGTGTTGGGGCCGAGCTTCTGCAGATCGATCACGGCGCGGAGGGAGCGCCCGACGAGGCGCTGGATCTCGATGTTGCGGCCGTCGGGCTTGCCCTTGGCGATCTCGCGGGGCTTCCGGTCGTGCGTGGAGTAGGGCAGCATCGAGTATTCCGCGGTGAGCCAGCCGCCGGGCACGCGCTGCTGCTTCATCCACGCGGGCACGCCGGTCTCGATGGTCGCGGCGCAGATGACGCGGGTCAGGCCGAACGCGACCAGCACGGAGCCGGTGGCGTGCGGCGCGATGCCGGCCTCAAAGGAGATCGGGCGCAGTTGCGCGGGCTGGCGGCCGTCGGAGCGGGATGCGGCGGTGGACATGGAGGCGCGAGTCCGCCGCGGCCCGGCGGCGATGGCCAGCCTAATCCCGGGCGCGGCTAGGCCTTTTCCTCGCGCTCGACCGGCCGGATTTTCGTGGGTTTCTCCGCCGGCGCCTGCCTGGCCATGCTGGCGATCAGGCGCTCGTTGAACTCCACCGCCGGGTCGTGGCCGATCTTGCGGAGGGCGTGCGTGAGCGCGGCCACCTCGACGAGGCGCGCGATGTCGCGGCCCGGGCGCACGTAGAGCTCGACGTGCGGGATTTTGCGGCCCAGCACCGGGTAGGTCTCGAGATCGAGCCCGGTGCGCTCCTCGACGACGCCTTCCTTCCACTCGCGCAGGGTCACGACCATGTCGATGCGCTTCTCGAGGCGGACCGATTTGATCCCAAACATTTTCTCGATGTTGATGATGCCGATGCCGCGGCACTCCATGTAGCCGCGGTTCAGCTCCTGGGAGGAGGCCATGATCTCGCGCTCGTCGACGAGGCGGAGCATCGTGAGGTCGTCGGCGACCAGCGAGTGGCCGCGCTCGATGAGCGCGAGGGCGCACTCGGATTTCCCGACGCCGGAGTCGCCGCGGATCATCACGCCCACGCCCTTGATGTCGAGGGTGGTGGCGTGCTCGCTGCCGCGCGGCGCGAACTCGTTGTCGAGCGCGAGCGTGGCGAGGTTGATCCAGTTGTAGGTGATCATCGGCGTGCGCAGGAGGGGCAGGCCCATGTCCTCGGCGACGAGCATCATCGGCGGCGTGGGCTGGTAGCTGCGCGTGAGGACGATGCAGGGGATGCCGCGGCGCACCATTTCGCGCAGCGCGGCCGTCTGGGCATCGAGCGGCTGACTCTTCATGAAGCTCCACTCGGCGGCGCCGAGCACCTGGACGCGCTTGTGCGCGAAAAACTTGAACCAACCCGTGAGCGCGAGGGCGGGGCGGTTGATGGTCGTCTCCTCAATCAGGCGGCTGAGGCCGCGCTCGCCGACGGCGAGCGTGAGCTGGAGCTTCTCGCGGTGCGTCTCGAGGAAGTGCGCGACGGTGATGCCGTGGAGGGGCTTGGTCATGGGGGGGGAACTGCGCGGAGGAAAAGCGGGGCGGGGCGCGTTGGCGAACAGTTCCGGCGGCGACCGGGAGGCCTCAGAGCTTGAAGCTGTCGCCGAGGTAGAATTTGCGCGCCTGCTCGTCGTGGATGAGAAAATCACCCGTGCCCTCCGTGAGCACGCGGCCTTGGTGGATGAGGTAGGCGCGGTCGACGATGCGCAGCGTCTCGCGCACGTTGTGGTCGGTGACGACGACGCCGATGCCGCGCGCCTTGAGCTGGAGGATGAGCTTCTGCACCTCGGAGACCGAGATGGGATCGATCGCCGCGAACGGCTCGTCCATCAGGAGAAACTTGGGCTTGGTCACGAGCGCGCGGGCGATCTCGAGGCGCCGGCGCTCGCCGCCGGAGAGGGTGTAGGCCTTCTGCCGCGCGACATGCCCGAGGTTGAGCTCCGCGAGGTGCGCGGCGACGAGGGCGCGGCGCGCGGCGCGCGGCACGCCCACGGTCTCGGCGATGGCGAGGATGTTCTCCTCGACGGTGAGCTTGCGGAAAACGGACGCCTCCTGCGGCAGGTAGCCGATGCCGCGGCGCGCGCGCTGGTGCATGCGCAGGCGCGTGATGTCGGCGTCGTCGAGCAGCACGCGGCCGGCGGTGGCGGGAATGAGGCCCACGACCATGTAGAAGGTCGTGGTCTTGCCCGCGCCGTTGGGGCCCAGCAGGCCGACGACCTCGCCGGCGCGGAAGCGCAGGCTCACGCCGTTGACGACGGTGCGCTGGCCAAAGGTCTTGACCAGTTGGTCCGTGCGGATCTCCGAGCCACCGGGGGGGGCGACGGCAACGGGCGCCGTGGGAGGGAGGGAGCTCGCGGGAGGCGAATGCGGGCCGGGCGCGGTCATTTCTTTTGCGGCGGGATCGGCACCGTGACCGCGGGCGTGGTGCTGGCGTCAGGCGCGGGCACCGTCGGGGCATTGTCCTTGGGGGCGGGCTTCGGTGCGTTCGGATCGAAGCCGAGGTCCTTCAGGGGCGGGAGGGTGAATTGCGGGCGCTTGCCGTCCAGCGAGAGCAGGCGCGCGATGCGCTCGCCGCGCACCAGCTCCATGACCGGCGCGGTCGCCTCGTATTGGCCGTCGAGCGTGCGCACGCGGGGCTCGGGCGTGCCGGAGAGGACCACGCGATCATCCTCGGGGAAAATCTCCGCGCGCTCGCTCAACGCCTCGCGGTCGCCCTGGAGGATGCGGACCTTGCCGGTGGCGACGAGCGACTTGAAGTTCTGCGGGTTGCCGAGCGTGGCCTTGGCGTCGCCGCGGCGGCGCATCACCACGACCAGCTCATCACAGGTGATTTTGAGGTTCGTGCCGGTGACCGTGACGCGATCGCGGAGGATGAAGGTCGTCTCCTTGTCCGTGCTGATCATCTCGGAGGAGCCGCTCTCGATCACGGTGGGGGAGGGCGGGGCCTCGGCCGGCTTGGGCGCGTCGGCGGCGCGCAGCGGGCAGAGCGCGGCGAGCGCCAGCAAGGGCGCGAGGCGGAGGGCGGCGGGACGGCGCGTCATTTGAGGATGTCGTTGAGCTGGGCCTTGAGGACTATGCGGACGTTGCTGCGCAGCGAAACTTTTTTGACCTTCTCGCCGTGCTCGTAGCTCCAGCCGGTGCCGGTGATCTCGGCCTCGTCGCTCAGGTAGCGCACGGCGCCGTCGCCGCTCGCGCGGTTCTGCTTCGGCTGGAAGACCGCCTGCGGGCTGAGCAGCATCGACTCGACGCGCGACGCCGCATCGCCCGAGAAAATCGTGATGCTGAGGTCGGTGACCGCGATGTCCTTGCCGGCGGGGCGGACTTCGGTGCCGCGGAGCGTCATCGAGCGGAAGCCCTCCTTGTCGGTGAAGATGGGGAGCACCCAGTTGACCGCGGGGGCGGCGGGCTGCGGCGCCGGCCCGGCGTCCGCGCCGGGGAGGCCGGAGACGGGAGCCAGGAGGCAGGCGAGGGCCGCGAGGCGGGCGAGCGGGCGCATCATGGCTTGGACTTGGTCGCGCTCGTTTTGCTCCCCGCGGCGAGGACCAACTCGCACACTTCGCGCACCGCGCCGCGGCCGGCGGGGAGGCGCGTCACGTAGTCCGCCGCCTTGAGCGCGGATGGCATCGCGGCGGGCGGCGCGATGCCGACGCCGGCCCACGCCATGGCGGGCGCGTCGATGTCGTCGTCGCCAATGTAGGCGCACTGCGCGGGCGCGAGCTTGAGCTGCGCGGCGAGTTCCTGGAGCGCGGCGAGCTTGTCGGTGCGGCCTTGGATGACGTGCGGGATTTTCAACTCGCGCGCGCGCGACGTCGTCGCACCCGAGGCCCGCCCGCTAATCCAGGCGGTGACGATGCCTGCGCGCTCGATCCGGCGGAGGCCCATGCCATCCAGGATCGAAAACACCTTCGCCTCCGAACCGTCGGAGGAAATCAGCACCGTGCCGTCGGTGAGCACGCCGTCGACGTCCATCGCGAGGAGGCGGATGGCGGCCCAGCGGGCTGCGGGGACTTTCGATTTTCGATTCTCGACTCTCGATTGAGGCATCGGGTGGCGGATGTGAGTGCGGTCGAGGCGGCTCGGTCAGGTCGAAAATCGAGAATTCAAAATCGCAAATCCCCTCACCCCATCCATGCCGCGATCGCGTCGATGATCTTCTCCTTCGTCGGGCGGTGGGCGGCTTCCAGCTCGGGCGCGAAGGGCACGGGGAGGTCGAGCGAGGTGATGCGCAGCGGCGGGGCCTTCAGCGCGGCGAAATTTTTCTCCGTGAGCCGCGCGACCAGCTCGGCGCCGAAGCCATGCGTGCGCCTGCCCTCGTGCAGCACGATGAGCCGGCCGGTGCGCGCGACGGACGCGGCGATGGCGTCGAGCCGCAGCGGCGCGAGCGCGCGCAGGTCGAAGAGTTCGAGGCTCATCTCGTATTCCGCCGCGAAGTAGTCGGCGGCCTCCTCGGCGAGGTGGACCATCTCGCCGTAGGTCACGAGCGTGGCGAAGTCGCCGGCGCGGAGCTTCTTTGGCGACCACACGTCGCGGTAGTTCGGATCCCATGCGACGGGCGCGCGGTTGCGGCGGTAGAGCGCCTTGTGCTCGAAGAGGATCACCGGGTTGTCGTCCTCGTAGGCGGCGAGCAGGGCGTTGAACGCATCCTGCGGCGTGCTCGGGTAGAGGCCCTTGAGGCCGGGCATCGAGAGGAAGAGCGACTCGAGCTCCTGCGAGTGAAACGAGCCGAACGTGAGCCCGCCGCCGCAGGGAAAGCGCAGCACGAGCGGGCACGCGGCGCCGGAGCGGAAGTGCATCGTCGCGGCGTTGAGCGCGATTTGCGTCACGGCTTCGGTCGAGAAATCGGAGAACTGAAACTCCTCGATGGGGCGGTGGCCGTTGAGCGCGAGGCCGATGGCGTAGCCCGTGCAGGCGCTTTCGGCGAGGGGGGTGTTCATCACCCGTGGGCGGCCGAACTCCTTGAGCAGGTTCTCCGTGACCTTGAACGCGCCGCCGTAGGTGCCGATGTCCTGCCCGAGCACGAGCGACTCGGGGCGCTCCGCGAGAATCTTGCGGAGGCCGAGGTTCACGGCCTGGGCAAGGTTGAGCGACGCCGGCGCGGCGGGCTCGGGCTTCCACGGCATGGGCGACGAGACGCGGGCGAACACGTCGGCCTCCATGCCCGCGGGGTGGGGGCGCGGCACGGCGAGCGAGACCTTCACGCATGCCTCCAGGTGCGCGGACAGCTCCGCGTCGATCGCGTCGACGCGCGCGGCGTGGCGCGCGGCGAGCTGCGCGCGGAGTCGCGGCAGCGGATCGCGGGCGAAGAACTCGTCGTTCTCCCCGGGGCGCAGGTAGTCGCAGGTGTCGTAGGCCGCGTGGCCGCGCAGGCGCAGCGTGTGCGCCTCGATGAGGATGGGCCGCGAGGTCGCGCGGACCTTCTCAATCGCGGCGGCGAGCGTGCGCGCGGTGGCGGCGACATCGCCGGTGGCGTCGAGCGCGAAGCCCTCGATCCCGTAGCCCGCGGCGCGGCGCCATAGCTCCGTGCCGGCGGCGAACTGCTCGCTCACGGGCGTCGAGTAGGCGTAGCGGTTGTTCTCGATCAGGAACACGACCGGCAGCGAGAGCAGCGAGGCGAGGTTCAGCGTCTCATGCACGTCGCCCGTGCTGGAGCCGCCATCGCCGAAGATGGCGAAGCCCACGGCGCGGCGGCCAAAGCGGCGCTGCGAGTCGGCGGCGCCGGCGATGTTGGAGAGCATCGCGCCGAGGTGGCTGATCATCGGCAGCGAGCGGTGCGCGGGATCGCCGTGGTGGATGTTGCCCTCGCGGGCCTTGGTCGGGCTCCCGGCGTTGGCGAAATACTGATTGAGATGCTCGCAGAGGTGGCCGCTCCAGATGAGGTGGCCGCCCAGGTCGCGGTGGGTGAAGCAGACGACGTCGAGCGCCTTGTCCGCCAGCAGGGCGAGCGGGACGCAGAGCGCCTCGTTGCCCTGGCCGCCGGCGACCGTGCCGCGGATGAGGCCCTGGCGGAAGAGATCAAGGATGCGGTTGTCCGCCGTGCGCGCGAGCTGCATCCAGGCGTAGATGCGCAGGAGCGCCTCGTCGGGCGCGGAGTCGAGCGTGGACGGATTGAGATCGCGGGCCGCGAGCAGCGCGGGAGGAGTCGGAAATGCCATGAACTTTGGCGCGGACGCTGGAGGCGCGCGCAGCGGCGGGCAAGCGAAGGTTTCCCTGCGCCCGGATCAAGCCGTCCGCGCGCCGACGATTCCCGCCATGCCGCCCGCGGCGGGGAATCGCGCGGTGGCCAGCCCCGCCTCGGCGAGCCGCGCCAGCACGCGCGCCGGATCAACGCGGACCTTGGCGTAGCGGCTGGCGTGCATCGCCCAGGTTTCTCCGCGACGTTCGTGAAACAGATCGTGGACCTCCACGTGGGTCGGGCCGAAGTGCAGCACGCAGGTCAGGATTCGCGCGGGGTCGGATTTCACCGGGATCGTCCTCACCGTGCCGGTCGCCGCCGGATCGGCATAGTCGCGAAACGTGAGCACGAGCCGGCCGCCCGGCGCGAGCCGCCGCGCCGCCGCGGTCAGCAGCGCGTCAACGCTCGCGAGGTCGGGCAGGTGGCAGAGCGTGTCGCCGAGGCAGAGGATCGCGTGCCACGGCGCGGCGTCCGGCGCGGTGATCCAATCGAGGATGTCGGTCGCGGCGGCCGCGACGTGCCGCCCGTTTGCCGCGAAGTGCGACCGCATTTCCTCGAGCAGGGGCGCGCACGGCTCGCAGGCGGTCACCGCCCAGCCGCCCTGCGCAAGCGCGAGGGCGTGCTGGCCGCGGCCCGCGCCGAGGTCGAGCGCGCGAAGCCCCGCGCCATCGGCCGCGAGTCCGGCGGCGGCAAGCTCTCCCTGCGCGCGGGCGAGCAGCGCGGCAAAGTCACCCGTCATCCACGCGTAGCGCGGGCCAAGCAGCAGGTCGTAGTGCGCCTGGCTCGGGTTTGTGATCCTGGCCGCGGGCCGCGGCGTCGGCTCGGCCGGCCGGCCAGCCGGGCCGCCGCGGGTCAGCGCGGTGATGAGCGCCGCGCGGTCGGGGTAGGCGGCCGTGAGTTCGGCGCGGCAGCCATGCTCGTAGTCGGCATAGTCGAACGCGGGCGCGAGGGTGTTGCCGATCAGCGCGTGCGCTCCCGGCGCGGGGTTGAGCAGGCGCGCGCCCATCCACACGCCGCGCGGCACGCGAAGCTGCGGGTGCTGCCCCGCCAGCACATCGGGCCCGACGATGATGACTTCGCTGCGGCCCCCCGGATGGAGCAGCAGCAGCTCGAGCGGGGTGCCGCCGTAAAAATGCCATAGCTCGTCCGTCGCGAGCCGGTGCATGGCCGAAAAGTTTTCCACGGTGATGAGCGCGTAGATCGCGGAGCAGGCGGCGCGCGGGCCGGCGTAGCGCCCGGGCAGCGCGCCGAACGGCTCCGCGCACTCGTAGGTGCGCACGAAGAGCGGCCCCTCGTGCGGGATCGCCGCCATGCCCAGATGGGCGGCGAGTTTCGCCGCGTATGCCGAATCGCCTCCGTTGTTGCCCATGCGGCACGATGACGCGGCTCGGCGGGCCGTTTCAATGCATGAGCGGCGCGAAGATGACCAAGCTGTCATCCGCGCGCGGGCCGTCCCGTCCTTTGCGCCCGCCAAGCTTGCCTTCGGCCGTCGCCGCCGCATCGTCATCGTCCCCGCCTCCGCGCATGAAACTGACTTCGCTCCTCCTCGCCCTGTGCGGCGCGCTCTGCGCCCTGCCGCTGCGCGGGCAGGCGCCGGCCGCTGGCGTCGTCACGGGCACGGTCTTCGATCCGGCGAGCGGACGCCCGGTCGAGTTTGCCACCGTCGTCGCGAAAAGCCGGCCCGGCGGCCAGCCGGTCCGCGTCGGCGCGACGGATGCGAGGGGCGCGTTCGCGCTCGAAGGCCTCGCGGCCGGCGACTACGTGCTCGCCTACGCCCTCGTGGGCGGCGCGCGCGAGGCGACCGCGGAATTTTCCCTCGGCGCGGCGCGATCGAGGGTCGATCTCGGCCGGCTCGCGCTCGGCGCCGAGGCGGCGGTGAAGCTGGATAAGGTCGAGGTCGCCGCGCGCCGCGAGGCTTTCTACAACGCGATCGACCGCAAGGTCTACCACGTGGGCAAGGACCTCACCAGCGCCGCCGGCTCCGCGAGCGATCTCCTGCAAAACGTCCCCTCGGTGCAGGTCGACATCGACGGCAACGTCGCCCTGCGCGGCGATGCCAACGTCCTCATCCTCATCGACGGCAAGACCTCCGCCATGATGGGCAGGAACCGCGCCGCCGTGCTCGAGCAGATGCCCGCCGACAGCATCGAGAAGATCGAGGTCGTCACGAACCCGTCCGCCAAGTTCAAGCCCGACGGCACGGCCGGCATCATCAACCTCACGCTGCGGAAAAACCGCGCCGCCGTCTCCTACGCCAGCGTGAGCGCCGCGGTGGGCAACGACGGCCGCTACAACGCCAGCGTCGCCGCCGGCGTCCCCGTCGGCAAGTCCACCCTCAATGCCAGCGCCGCCGTGCGCCAGGACGACCGCGCGCGCACGGTGCAGGATGACCGCGCGCACCTCGATCCCGCGGCGGGCGGCTTCGTCGCCACCGCGCAGCGCACCACGGAGGACGCGCGGCCCTTTTCCCGCATCGCCTCGCTCGGCCTCGACCGCAAGCTCGCCGAGCGCACGAGGCTCGGCGCCGAGGCGCGCTACAACCACCGCGATTTCCGTCGTGGCTCCACGGTCACGAATCTCTCGCGCGGCGCCGCGGGCGAGCTCACCGGCGACTACGATCGCCAGCGCCTTGACCTCGAGTGGCAGAAGGACCTCGAGTTCACCGCCAAGCTCCAGCACGCCTTCGCCGCCGAGGACCGCGAGCTGACCGTCGAGCTGCGCCACGGCCGGACCACCGAGCAGGAGGACAACCGCTACACCAACGTCTATCGCGCGCCCGCCCGCGCGCCGCTGCTCGACTTCACGCTCATCCGCCAGAAGGAGACCAACACCGAGCTCTCCGCCGACTACGCGCACCCGCTGGGCGGCGAGGCGAAGCTCGAGGCCGGCTACAACGGCCAGCGCAGCGAGGGCGACATGGACTTTCGCGGCAGCTTCATCGACCCGGCGGGCGCGCTGCGCGTCGACGCCGCGCGCACCAACCGCTTCATCCACGCCGCCGCCGTCCATGCCCTCTACGGCACGCTGGCGCGGAAGTTCGGGCCCTTCGCCGTGCTCGCGGGCCTGCGCTTCGAGCACGCCGTGATCGACACGAATCAGGTCACCGCGCGCCTGCTCGGCTCCCGCGACTACAACCGCCTCTATCCGAGCCTGCATGCGACCTGGGATCTCACCGCGGCGCAGCAGCTCCAGCTCAACTACAGCCACCGCGTGCGCCGCCCCGAGGGCGACGATCTCAACCCGTTTCCCGAATATCAGGATCCCTTCAACCTCCGTGCGGGCAACCCGCGGCTCCTGCCCGAGGACATCCACGCGATCGAGGCCGGCTGGCAGCGCCGGCAGGGCGACACCACGCTGCTCGCCACCGCCTACTACCGCTACCGCTATCACGCGCGCACCGAGGTCACGCGCTACATCGACAGCGTCACGCTCCTCACCACCAAGGAAAACCTCGGCACGAGCACGGCCAGCGGCCTGGAACTCGGCGCCACCACGCGCCTCAAGGATCGCCTCGCGCTCAACTTCAGCGCCAACGCCTACCGCGGCGAGATCGACGCGGGCAACCTCGGCTTCGGCGCGCGCCGCGCCGCCTTCGCGTGGGACGCGAAGCTCAACGCGAGCCTCGACCTCACCAAGGCCACGCTCGTGCAGTTCAACGCCAGCTACACCGCGCGGCGCCTCACGCCGCAGGGCTACCGCGACCCGGCCAAGGTCGCGAACCTGGGCCTGCGGCACAACTTCCCCGACAAGAAGACCGCGCTCACGCTCACGGTCTCCGACGTGCTCGACTCGCTGCGTGAGCGCACGCACATCGCCACGCCGATCCTGCGCCAGGAGATTACGCGGCGCCGCAGCTCGCGCATTGTCTACCTCGGGTTCACCCGCAATTTCGGGAAGCCGGCCAGGAAGCCGAAGAAGGACGAGCTGCAGTTCGACAACGCGCTGTGACCGCGCGCTGATTTTCCCAGGCGCGTGCTCGTGGCCGGAGACGAAAAAAGATCGTCGCCTTCATCGCCCGGGGCCTGGCCGCCGAGCCGGCGAAATCGGCCGGCGCGCCGAGGTGCGCAACGGCATGTTCGACCGCCTGCAGCGCCGTCCGCTTGCCGCGGCTGGCGGACTGAGCCCGCGCGAGTCAGGACGCAAGCACCGCCTGCGCGAGCGGCTCGTCGACGAGCAGCGATTTCACCAGGCCGCCCTGCAGCGCGCCGCGCAGCGCCGGGGCGCGCTCGGCCCCGGCGGCGACGCCGATCACGTGCGGGATTCTCCGCAGGTAATCGAGCTCGATGCTGATCACGCGGTCGCGCCAGCGCGACGCGCACTCCTTGCCCTTGGCGTCGAAGAACCGGCCGCAGATCTCGCCGACCGCCCCGCAACCGCGGAGGTGCGCGAGGTCCGCGGCGCCGAGCACGCCGCGCTCCATGTAGACGGAGAGATCGAGCGGGCCCACGCCCACGATCGCGGCGTCGGCCTGGCGGAGGCGCTGCCAGACCAGCTTGATCTGCGGCGAGGCGAGGAAAAAGTCCCGGGTCTTCCGGTCGCTCGCGAAGGCCGGCGTGCTGAGCGTGAGGAATTCGCCGCCCCAGAGCTTCACCATCGCGCGGCCGAGCTCGAGCGCGTCCACGTGCGAGATGTTGGAGTCGATGCTGCCCATGGCCTGGACGACGGTGAGGCGGCGCGACTCGCCGCGCCGGAAGCGCTGCACGACCTCCGCCACGCTGCGCCCCCCGCCCACGGCGATCACGCCGGTCTTGGGAAAGACCGACGCGACGAACGGCGCGCCGAAGTGCCCGACGGTCTGCCGCGCCGCCTCCGCCCCCGCGTGGCGCGCCGTCTTGATCACGGCGGCGGACTTGAGGCCGAAGCGCCCGCAGAGCTGGTGCTCGAGCTGATCGTGGCGCGCGTGGTATTCCTCGACGGTGATGCGCACGATGCCGCGCTCCAGCGCGGCCGCGAGGAGGCGGGAAATCTTCGTCTGCGAGACGCGGACGAGCTTGGCGACTTCCGTCTGGCCGAGGCCGTCGACGTAGTAGAGCGTCGCGGCCATGCGCAGGATGTCGTCGGGATAGGCGGCCTTGGCGGGCATGGGAGGGGGGAGGGCGCGCGGAATCCACCCGTTCGCCGCGGGATTGTCACTAGCATATTTACGCGCATAAAGGTTCTACTCGACGACCGTCTTTGCCGTCCGGCATCCGTTGCCGGTCATGACCAAGCCAACCTCGCTCCCTCGCCTTGCGGCGTATGCCGCGATTGCCGTGACGGCGGTCGCGCAAACCGCGCCAGCCCCCGCGCCCGTCCGCCCCGCCGCGCCGGGGGACGAGCCCGTGCGGCTCGAGGCCTTCACCGTGACCGGCTCCAACATCCGCCGCGTCGACGCGGAGACGGCGCTGCCCGTCACGGTCGTCGTGCGCGAGGATCTCGACGCGCGCGGCGCCTCGACGATGAGCGAGCTCTTCGAGACGCTCGGCATGGCCGAAATCTCCGGCATCACCGAGATCAACAACGGGCCGCAGCTCGCGCGCGGCGATGTCGCCTCCGTCGACCTGCGCGGCCTCGGCTCAGGCAGCACGCTCACGCTGGTGAACGGCCGCCGCATGGCGCCGCACCCGGTCTCGATGGCCGAGAACGGCGTGCCCTCGCTCGCCCCCAACATCAACGCCGTGCCCCGCGGCATGGTGGATCGCGTCGAGATTCTGCGCGACGGCGCCTCGGCCATCTACGGCGCCGACGCCGCGGCGGGCGTGATCAACAACCACGTCTCGCGCACCTACGACGGCCGGCAGGTCACGCTCCGCGGCGCGATGACGCAGCATGGCGGCGCGAACGAGTTCAACCTCACCGCCGCCGAGGGCTTCAATCGCGGCAAGACGCACCTTTCCGTCTCGGTCGACTACTTCCACCGCGACGCGCTCGCCGCCCATGATCGGAAATATGCGCGCAACGCCGACCACCGCGTCGGCGCGCCGGCGCCGTGGAACGGCCTGCCGATCGTCGATCCGGCGTCGCCGACGGGGGCGCTGTTCGCCCGCGACAACGATTTCAACAACCGCAACAACGTGAACCAGTGGGGCGAGTGGCAGCGCGGCTTCATCCAGCCGGACTTCCTCACGTTCGTCGGCTCGCGGCCGACGGGCAACACCGGGATCTCCACGAGCACGGCTCCGCCGGCCGGGGTCGCGACGATGGATGCCGCGGGCATGTTCTACCTCTATCCGCAGCCGGGCGACGTGGTGAATTTCCTCCAGACGCGGCCCTCGTCCAACATCGACAACGCGCAGAACTACGGCCGGCAGTCCAACTGGAACAAGTGGAAGACGCTCATCCCGCGCACCGACCGCTGGCAGTTTGGCCTCTTTGCGGATCGGCCGCTCAACGAGCGCGTCAGCCTTTTCGGCGACCTCATGTTCTACGCGGCGCACACGTTCAGCGGCCGCGAGCCCGTCAACGCCAAGAACACCGACGATCAGGGCGTCTACGTGCCCGCGAGCAATCCCTACAATCCCTTCGGCGTGCGCTTCTATGATCCGCAGGGGCGGCCCAACGCCGACGGCACGCCGCGCCTCGTCGGCACGCCGGCCGACGTCTCGATCTTCACCGGCATCTCGCCCGGGCAAAACACCGGCGGCGGCTTCAAGCCGCGCAGCACCGAGGTGTTCAGCTATTCGTTCCGCGGGCTCGCGGGCGTGCGCGGCAAGGCCGGCGACACGTGGGAGTGGGAGTCGGCCCTGATGTATTCCGGGGCGCAGACGCACGAGTTCGAGCACTACCAGGTCCGCGAGTCGCGGCTGCGCGCGGCGCTCAACCGCACCGACGCCAGCGCGCTCAACCCGTTCCCCGTCACCTTCAAGATCGTCAACAACCTCGTCACGGTCGACAAGGCCTACGAGAACCCCGCGTCGGTGATCGACCCGCTCTACGACGACGAGGATCGCTTCGGGCGCACGCAGCTGGTCACATGGGATGCCAAGGTCAGCGGCCGGCTCTGGCGCCTGCCGTTCGGCGGCGGCCAGCTCGGCCTCGCGACCGGCGCCGAATACCGCTACGAGACCTACCGGGATGCGCGCGCCGCCTACGTGGGCGTGAATCCGCCCGGGTCCGGCAGCCAGTTTCCGCTCCTGCGCGAGGGCGACAACGACTTCCTCGCGCTCAGCCCCAACGTGCCGATCGACGCGCACCAGTCGATCTACGCCGCCTACGCCGAGGTCGCGCTGCCGTTCGTGACGCGTGAGAACCGCTTCCCGCTGGTCGAGGCCCTCGAGGTCTCGCTGGCCGGGCGCTTCGAGCACTTCTCGATCTTCGGGCAGGCGACGAAGCCGAAGGCCAGCCTGGTGTGGAATCCCCTCCGCTGGATCAAGGTGCGCGGCTCGATCGCGGACTCGTTCCGGGCGCCGAACCTCGTCCAGACCAACGTGGCGGCGCTTAAGCGCCAGTTCAGCGCCTCCGACACCTACCGCTCGACCGTGACCAACCTCGCGTCCGACGGCAGCGTGCAACGCACGTCCTACCGGCAGGGCAACCAGAACCTGAAGCCGGAAAAGTCGCAGACCACCTCGGGCGGCCTCATCGTCGAGGTGCCGCCGGTGCGCGGGCTGTCGATCACGTTCGACTATTTCAAAATCAACCAGACGAGCGTGATTCAAAACCGCGGCGCCGGGGCCACGCTCGCCGAGGACGCCACGCTGCTGCAAATCGCGACGCAGCGCGCCCTCGCCGCCGGCACGCCGATCGATCAGATCGATCTCGGCTCGGGGGGCGCGAACTACAAGGGCTCCGATGCCGTCACGCGCGCGCCCGTCACCGCGGCGGACCGCGCGGCGTTCGCCGCCTACAATGCCCGCCAGACCAGCAACGCCACGCGCCGCGCGCCCGTCGGCGAGTTTGTGAGCGTCGTCGACAGCTACATCAACCTCGCGGGCCGCGACCTCCAGGGCTACGAGCTCGGCTTCCAATACCGCGGCCCGCAGACCCGGCTCGGGCGCTTCAGCTTCGGTGGCGACGCCACGCACTATCTGCTGCGCCGGTCGCAGACCAATCCCACCACGCCGGTGCTGGATGAACTCGAGCGCAATGGCCGCGTCGCGTGGCGCGCCACCGCCAACCTCTCGTGGCGCAAGGGCGCGTGGGGCGCCGGTTGGTTCACGAGCTACTTCGACAGCTTCGTCGACACCGGCGCGGAGACCACCGCGCAGATTTACGCGGCGCTGGGCGGCCCGGACTACATCCGCGCATTCAACGACAACGGCGTGACGCGCTACCTGCTGCTGGTCCGGCCCGCGTGGCAGCACAACGCGTGGGTGAGCTACCGGATCGAGCGCTGGGCGCCCGCGTGGCTGCGTGGCACCACCGCGCGCCTGGGCGTGAACAACGTCCTCGACACGGACCCGCCGCTGAGCTCCGACCAATACGGCTTCCGCACCGGCAGCGCGAACCCGCGCGGGCGGCAGTTCACGCTGGAGCTGGCGCGCAAGTTTTGAGCGCAAAGCCGTCTAACCTCGTGCACTCATCCGCCTTGCGCCCCAACGGGGCGAAAGTAACTAGCCCAGGGCAACGCCCTGGGTTTTGGTTCGTGGAAAAACGAGCCCTGAAAGGGCGAAACCCAGTCGTTGTGCCGCCCCTTCAGGGCGGTGTTTTTTCCCGGATGAGATCCCAGGGCGTTGCCTTGGGATCTCTCCTTTCGACCCTGCGGGGCTTCGCTGGGGACGCGGCATCCTCGCCGCGTCTGGTGCGCCGACCGCGGCGAGGGCGCCGCGGCTCCACCCCGGCATCGCGACCATGAACCGCGACTCCGCGATCGCCCGCCTCCGCGCGGGCGGCGAGATTTTCGACTTCGTCATCATCGGCGGCGGCGCCAGCGGCCTGGGCGCCGCGCTCGATGCGGCGGCGCGCGGCCACCGCGTCGCGCTGATCGAGCGCGACGATTTCGCCAAGGGCACCTCGAGCCGCTCGACCAAGCTCGTCCACGGCGGCGTGCGCTACCTCAAGCAGGGCGACATCTCGCTTGTCCGGTCCGCTCTCCACGAGCGCGGGCACCTGCGGAGGAACGCGCCGCATCTGGTGCATGATCTGGCGTTCATCATCCCGAGCTATTCGTGGTGGGAGCGGATGTATTACGCGTTCGGCATGACGCTCTACGATCGGTTGGCCGGAAAATGGTCGTTTGGCCGATCGCAGATGCTCTCGCACGCCGAGACGGTCGGGCACTTGCCCACGGTCGAGACCGCGAAGCTCGCCGGCGGCGTGCTTTACCACGACGGCCAGTTCGACGATTCACGCCTCGCGATCAACCTCGCGCAGACCGCGGCCGAGCATGGCGCGGTGCTGGCCAACTACTGTGCCTGCGCCGGGCTGCGCAAGGAGGGTGGGGCAGTCACCGGCGTCCTCGCGCGCGATGGCGAGACCGGCGCGGAGTTCGAGATTCGGGCGCGCGTCGTCATCAACGCCGCGGGCGCCTTCGTGGATCAGGTGCGCGGATTCGACGAGCCCGGCGGCGCGCCGCTCGTGGCGGTGAGCCAGGGCGTGCATGTCGTGCTGCCGAAGAAATTCCTGCCCGGCACGAGCGCGCTGATGGTTCCGAAGACCGCCGACGGCCGCGTGCTCTTCGCCATCCCGTGGCACGACCGCGTGGTCGTCGGCACGACCGACACGCCGGGCATGGCCGCGAGCGCCGAGCCGCGCGCGCTGCCCGCCGAGGTGGACTTCATCATGGAGCACGCGCGCAAATACCTCGCGTGCGATCCGGCCGAGAGCGACGTGCTGAGCGTCTTCGCCGGCCTGCGCCCGCTGGTGAAGCGCGGCGGCGCCGGCAATACCGCCGCCCTTTCGCGCGATCACACGATTGTGATTTCGCCCTCGAAGCTCGTGACGCTCACCGGCGGAAAATGGACGACCTACCGCAAGATGGCCGAGGACGTGATCACGCAGGCGGAAAAAGTCGCCGGCCTCGCGCCCAAGCCATCGCCCACCGCTGAGCTGCCGATCCACGGAGCGCCTGAAGTAGGGCGGGTCTCTGACCCGCCCTCGCACACTCAGGACGCAAAAGGGCGGGTCACAGACCCGCCCTACCTCTCGATCTACGGCAGCGACGCCGACGCGATCGCCTCCCTCTCAAAATCCAATCCCGCACTCGACGCCCCGCTCGTCGCCGGCCTGCCGATGCGCCAGAGCGAGGTCCTCTGGCACGCGCGCCACGAGATGGCGCGCACGGTTGAGGATGTGCTCGCGCGTCGCACTCGTGTGTTGCTGCTGGATGCGCGCGGCTCCATCGCTGCCGCGCCGACGGTCGCGCGTCTGCTGGCCCGCGAACTCGGTCGCGACGAGGCTTGGATCGACGCGCAGGTGCACGCCTACGCCGCGCTCGCCCGCGGCTACTTGCTCAGCGCCGTCGCGCGGCCCGCGCCGGCCGCAGGGCTTGTCTCCACCGCTTAGTCCGTCGCACCCTGCGTCCACGTGCTCTCGTTTTTCCGCCCCGCCCCGGCCGCCCCGCCGCTCCCGCCTGATCGCGTCGAGGCCGAGTATCGCCGGCTGCGCTGGCAGGTGTTCACCGGCATCTTCGTCGGCTACGCGGGATTCTACCTCGTGCGAAACAACATTTCGCTCGCGACGCCGGAGATCCTGAAGGCGCACCCGGAATACTCGAAGGCCCAGCTCGGCTCGGCGATGACGGGCCTCCTCACCGCCTACGGGCTCTCCAAGTTCTTCATGGGCTCCGTCTCGGATCGCAGCAATCCGCGCGGGTTCATGGCGACGGGCCTGCTGCTCTCGGCGGCGATCACCCTCGCGTTCGGCACCGTGCCCGCCCTCTACGGATCGCTGGCGCTCATCGTCGCGCTGCAGGCGCTCAACGGCTGGTGCAACGGCATGGGCTGGCCGCCGTGCGGCAAGACGATGGTGCACTGGTGGAGCACGCGCGAGCGCGGCGGGATCGTCTCGATCTGGAATTGCGCGCACAACGTCGGCGGCGCGCTCATCGCGGTCTTCGGCACGTGGGCGATGGCGCAGTTTTCCGACTGGGGCGCCAAGTTCTGGTTCAACGCGCTCGTGGCCGCCGCCGTCGCCGTGCTGGTCGCGGCGCTCGTCCGCGACACGCCGCAGAGCTGCGGCCTCCCGCCCATCGAGCGATTCAAGAACGACTATCCGCCCGGCTACTCGGCCGAGCACGAGCGCACGTTCACCTTCCGCGAGATTTTTTTCGCCCATGTGCTCAACAACCGCTTCCTCTGGTTCATCGCGATCGCCAACGCCTTCGTCTATTTCGTGCGTTACGGCGTGGTGAACTGGATCCCGACGTATCTCCAGACGGCGAAGGGCTTCGACTTCAAGGCGTCGGGCGCGGCGTGGACCGCCTTTGAGCTGGCGGGGATCCCCGGCACGATTCTGTGCGGCTGGCTTTCGGACAAGGTCTTCAAGGCGCGCCGCGCGCCCGCGACGATCCTGTTCATGGCGCTCACGCTCGTCGGCCTCGTGATCTACGGCTCCAACGGCCGCGGCCCGCTGTGGATCGACATCGCGTCGTTGATCATGGTCGGGTTTTTCATCTACGGCCCGATCATGATGATTGGCCTGCACGCGCTCGACCTCGTGCCAAAGAAAGCCGCAGGCACGGCGGCGGGGTTCACCGGCTTGTTCGGCTACTTCCTGGGCTCCGCGCCCTCGGGCTGGGGCGTCGGCTGGATCGCCGACCATTGGGGGTGGGGCGGGGTGTTCACGACGATGACGGTGTGCTGCGTGCTCGCGATGGGCTTCAGCGCGCTCACGCTCGGGCATCGCCCAAAGTAGGAGCCCGCGGGCGATTCCTTTACGTGCATGAAAACAAAAATGGCACCCCATCGCCCGCAAGCGGGCTCCTACCTTTCCGTCATGTGCGCGCTGCTGTCATTCGCCGCCGCTGCCGAGACGAAACCCCTCGTCATCGCGCACCGTGGCGCGAGCGGCTACCTCCCGGAGCACACGCTTGCGGCGAAAGTCTACGCGCACGCGCTCGGCGCCGATTTCCTCGAGCAGGACCTCGTGCTCACCAAGGACGACGTGCCCGTCGTCCTGCACGACATCTACCTCGACACGGTGAGCGACGTCGCCGCGCGTTTCCCCGACCGCAAGCGCGCCGACGGCCGCTACTACGCGCTGGACCTCACGCTCGCGGAATTGAAAACGCTGCGCGTGGCCGAGCGCTTCAACGCGAAGACCGGCGCGCCCGTCTATCCTTTGCGCTATCCCTCGGCCACCGCGCCGGCTGAATTTCGCATCTCCACGCTGGAGGAGGAGCTGCAGGCCATCCAGGGCCTCAACCGCAGCACCGGCCGCAACGCCGGCATCTACCCCGAGATCAAGCAGCCGAAGTGGCATCGCGACCAGGGCCGCGACATCACCCGGATCGTCCTGCCCATCCTCGAGCGGTTCGGCTACGCGACGAGGGAGGCGCCGTGCTTTCTCCAGTGTTTCGAGCTCACGGAGCTGAAGCGCATCCGCGGCGAACTCGGCTGGAAGGGCCGCACCATCATGCTGCTCAACGCCCGCGGCAAGGAGCACGACGGCGTCGACCACGACCGGCTCTGCACCGCCGAGGGCATCAGGGAACTGGCGCAGATCGTCGATGGCATCGGCCCCGCGTTCGGCCGCATCGTCACCTGGCCCGCGGCTGGCGCCGCGCCCAAGTTCACCGCGCTGGTCGCGCAGGCGCACGCGGCGAGACTCGCCGTGCATCCCTACACCATTCGCCGCGACGAGCTGCCCAAGAATTGCCCCTCGGTCGACGCCTTGCACGCGGCGCTTTTCCGGGACGCCGGCATCGACGGCGTCTTCACGGACTTCACCGATGTGACGGCGGCGTGGCTGCGCGGCGCAGGGATGAGATAACACCTGCGCCCGCAGCGCGGATTTCTGGCGAGGGCACCCGGCTCCAGCCGCTTCGCGACGGCCGCTCCCGCCGCGCCGGCACGCCCCGGCCACCGAGAGGTGTCCGGGTTGACTGTGCGGATAAGAAAGACACTGACACGCGATCCGCTTTCGAGGATGGATGGCCGCTCTTTCCCGACCTCCATGACCTTCACCCCTTCGCTGCGGCTCGCGGCGCGTCCGGTTTGCCTTGTCCTTGCCTGCCTCTGGCTCGCCGTTCTGCCCCTCACCGCGCAGCCCGCCACCACCGGCACCATCACCGGCCGCGTGCAAAACCAAGCGGCCAGCCTCTCGCTCGAAAATGCCCGCGTCACCGTGGCCGGCACCAACCGCGAGGCGTTCACCAACGCCTTCGGCGACTACCGGCTCACGGGCGTCGCGCCCGGCAGCGTGACGCTCACGGTGTTCTCGACGGGCCTCGCGCCGCAGACCGTCACCGTCACGGTCGCGGCGGGCGAGACCGTCCAGCGTGATTTCGCGCTCCTGCCCGCCGGCGTTTCCTCCGCGTCCGCCGCCGCCGGCGGCCCGATCAAGCTCGATGCCTTTGTGGTGGGCTCCGCCCGCGAGACCAACGCCTCCACCATCGCGATCAACGAGCAGCGCTTCGCCGCGGGCATCAAGACCGTCCTCGCCACCGATGCGCTCGGCGACGTCATCCAGAACAACCTCGGCGAGTTCGTGAAGTTCCTGCCCGGCGTCGATGTCGGCACCGACCAGATGAACTCCGTGCAGATCGGCCTGCGCGGCCTGCCGTCGAGCTACACCAACATCGCGCTCGATGGCGACGACGTGAACGCCGCCGGCTCCGCCAACCCCACGCGCAACACGCTCCTCCAGGCCTTCTCGCTCAGCAACGCGCAGCGCGTCGAAATCTACAAGGTGCCAACGCCCGATCAGCCCGCGTCGCTCGCCGGAGGCATCAACATGGTGAGCCGCACCGCGTTCGAGGCCAGCCGCCCCGAGTTCCGCTTCAAGGCCTACATCAACCAAAACTCCCACGAGATAAACCTTCGCCGCCAGTCCGGCGCCGGCGAGGGCGACGACCAGAAGCAGACCTACCACTACCAGCCCGACTTCGACTTCAACTACACCGTGCCCGTCTCGAAGACGTTTGGCTTCTCGATCAACGCCACGAAGAACGACCAGTTCGGCTCGGCCCGCCGCATCAACCGCAACTTCAGCACCGCCACGACGCCCACCTCCAACCCGCCGCCCAGCCCGCTGCGCGCCACCGTCGACAATCCCTACCTCACGAGCCTGGTCTACAATGTCTTCCCCGTCTACGAGCACCGCTACGCCATCGGCACGCGCGTCGACTGGAAAGCCACGCCCGTCGATGTGCTTTCGTTTTCCACCTCGAGCAACTGGCTCGTGCAGGACTACGAGCAGCACAACTTCACGATCAACGCCGGCACCAACCCGCTCTCGTGGGGCGAGGATTTCACGCACGGCCGCGCCGGCGCCGGCTCGTTTACGGTCGCCAACACCGCGCGCTACGTGCGCGTGCGCAACAACGTCGCCCGCCTCAACTGGCGCCACACCGGCGCGCTCTGGGACTTCACCGGCGCGGCGGGCTACAACTTCTCCGACCAGACCTACCGCGCGATCTCGCACCGGCAGTTTGAGACGGCCTCCGGCCGCATCCAGGCCGTCACCGTCGATCTCGATGGCTACTCAAAGTATCTCCCTGGAAAAATCACCGCGCGCAACGCCGCCGGCCAGGTGATCGACCCCTTCGATCTCAACAGCTACACGTTCTTCCTCAACGGCGCCAACGGCACGCGCGACAACGACAGCACGTCGAGGAACGCCCGCCTCGACGCGAAGCGGAAGTTTTTCACCGACAGCGTCGTCTTCTCGCTGAAGGCCGGCGGCTCCAGCGCCGAGACCTACCGCGCCGCGCGCAACTCGTCGTTCAACCCGGTCTACGTGGGCGCCGACGGCATCGCCAACAACGCGGACGACGGCTTCACGCGCACGCCGTTCAGCCTGCTCAATCAGGCCATGCTCTCGTTTCCCGAGCCGCGCGGCCTCCAGCAGGTGCAGTTCCCCAGCGGCCGCCGCGCGTGGCAGCTCTACGAGACCAACCCGAATTGGTTCAACACGCAGACCAACTCACGCGCCGACATCCGCACGCTGCTCACCTCGCCCCTGCAAATCACCGAGCGGCAGGACGCGCTCTTCCTCATGGGCGACTTCGCGTTCTTCAACAACCGCCTCCGCGTTGTCACCGGCGTCCGCTACGAGCGCACCACCGACAAGGGCCGCGCCGTCCTCCAGGACAACAACGCGAGATACCGCCACGACGCCGCGGGCAACCTCGTCCTCGACGCCAACAAGCGGCCCATCCTCATCTACGCCGACACCGGCACCTCCGCGACGGGCATCGCCAACGGCATCGCCGAGGACGCGCTTGTCTACCAGAAGCTCGGCGCCTCCCTCAGCAAGCAATACGGCGGCTATTACCCGAGCCTCAACGCCACCTACAACATCACCCAGAATGTGCAGGCCCGCCTCGGCCTTGCGCAGGCCGTCGGCCGGCCCGACTTCGGCAACATCCTCGGCGCGACCAATGTCAGCCAGGTCGATTTCGATCCCAACAGCAACGCCACCGGCGCCGCCCTCGGCACCATCACGACGAAGAATCCCGCGCTCAAGCCGTGGACCGCCAATTCCGGCGACGTCCGCCTCGAGTATTACCCGAGCAACGGCGCCGTGCTCTCCGCCGGCTTCTACCGCCGGCAGATCAAGAACACCTTCGCGACGCAGAACTTCCTCGCGACCGAGGAATTCCTCCGGACCCTCGACCTCGGCGAGGAATTCGTCGGCTATCAGGTCAACGCGCCCGTGAACGTGCCCGGCATCACGCACATCAACGGCTGGGAGTTCGACCTCAACGCGCCGCTCACCACCTTCACCTCGCTCGAGTTCGCCAAGTCGATCCGCGTCTTCGCCAACGCCACGCTGGTGCGCAACCGCAGCCCCGCCGAGGCGGATTTCCGCGGCTTCACGCCGAAGCTCATCAACTGGGGCGTGAACTACAACCGCCGCCCGCTCTCGCTCTACGCCAAGTGGACGCTCGTCGGGAAAAAGAAGGTCGGCACCATTGCCGCCGGCAACATCGGCGCCAACGGCTGGAACTACCAGGCCGAGCGCCTGCGCCTCGACCTCTCCGGCGACTACCGCCTGACCGCGCGCTACGGCCTCTACTTCACCGCGCGCAACATCTTCAACGACCGCGACCAAAACTACGCCTACGCGCTCGGCAGCCCGCGCTACGTGAAGTTCGCCAGCGAGGGCGAATACGGCGTGAACTTCCAGGTCGGCGTGAAGGGGAATTTCTGAGGCCGTAGAATAACCGCGGCCCTTACGGGCGTTGTTCAACCTTGTGCGACTACCTTGTTGAGCGGTCTAGCCTACGAAAGGCGAAAGCGGTGAGTCGAAGAGGACCAGGCCGGACTACCGGCGGCGAAGCCTTTGAGCGCGAAACAGAGTCGAAAGCAGATTGCCGGGCGAGCCGCACCTCCTTGCGCATGCAACTCAGGAAACGGTTTCCTCGCCTTCTGGAGTAGGGCGGGTCTAGGACCCGCCCTCGAACACTCAGCGCGCGAAAGGGCGGGTCACAGACCCGCCCTACTTCAATCCTCGCGCATTGGACCGCGACCGCTCCTCACCGCACCTTCTTCTCCGGCTTCGTCACGACGATGGAGTCCGGGTCCTTTGATCCGGGCGGCTTCTCGGTGCTGATCTTGGCGCGCAGCTCGGGCGGGAGCGTGGCGGGATCGATCTTCGTGCCGGTGATGTCGATCGTCGCGCGCATCTTGGCGAAGCCGCGTGGGAGCGTCGTGAGCGGGTTGTTGCGCACGCGGAGCTGGTTCGCGATCGGCACGGCGCCGAACGCCTCGGGCAGCACGGCGATGCGGTTGTCGGAAAAATCGCAGACGCGCAGCTTGGTCAGCTGCGCGATGCTGTCGGGCAGCACGGCGATCTGGTTGCCCGCGATGTTGAAGTGGCGCAGGCCGGTCATCCTGCCGATGTCGGCGGGCAGCGTGGTGAGCCGGTTCCGCGAGAACTGCAGCTTCGTGAGCCGGTGCATGTCGAAGACGAACGCGGGGATTTCCGTGAATTCGTTCCCGGTGAAATACATCGCGATCAGGCTGTCCATGTCGGCGAGCGCGCGGGGCAGGGTGCTCAGGCGGTTGTCCTCGCAATAAAGGAACTCCACGTTGTCGAGCGCGCCGATCTCGTCGGGCAGCGCCGTGAGGGCGTTTTGGTTCACGTAGAGGTGCAGGTGTTTCACCGCCGTGATGGGCACCCGCTTTCCCTCGTCGCTCACGATCAGCTTGCTGATGCCGTTGAGGTCGGTGAGGCCGAGGCCGGAGAGGAGCAGCGCCTTGGTGCCGAGCTGGAGGTGGCCGGGGGAGTCGATGGAGTTGGGCATCACCGCGCCCTTCTTCGGCACGAAGATCGTGAGGGGGTTCGCCTTGGCATACTCGGCGAGGGTGACGGCGGAGGCCGGGGCGAACAGGAGGGCCGCGAGCAGCGGCCATGCGATGAGGCGGCGGGGCAGGGCTTTCATGGCGTGGCGAGTTTCCGCGCATCGTCGGCGCTAGGCAACGCAAACGTGCCGGCGCGCGCGAAAGCTTCCGCGCGCCCGGCGGCGCGACGGCGAAAACGCATTGCCCGCCGCGCGCGGACACGTTGAGTCAACGCGCATCATGCCGCTCTCGTCCCAGCGCGCCTTCCGCTCGTTTCTCCACGGGTGGACGGCCGTCGTGCTCGTGTTTCTCTGGGGACCGATCGCGGTGCTGGCGGGCTACTCGTTCAACACCTCGCGGCTCAACCTGCTCTGGGAGGGCTTCACGCTGCGGTGGTATGCCGAGGTCTGGGCCAATGCCCCGCTCGTGGCCGCGGCGCGCAACAGCCTCGTCGTCGCCGCGCTCACCACCGTGGCGTCGGTCGTGCTCGGCACGGCGGGCGCGTGGCTGCTGCAGCGCTACCGGTTTCGCGGGGAAGGTGCGCTGCGCCTGCTCGTCGGCGTGCCCGTGATGATGCCGGAGATCGTGATGGGGGTGAGCCTGCTCGTGCTGTTCGCGGCGGTGGCGGTGCCGCTGGGGTTCGCGACGGTGGTGGTCGCGCACGTCACGTTTTGCTTTCCCTTCGTGCTGCTCGTGGTGCAGGCGCGGCTCGCGGGGCTCGACCCGGCGCTGGAGGAGGCGGCGCTCGATCTCGGCGCGACGCCGCTGCGCGCCTTCTGGCTCGTGATCGTGCCGTGCCTGCGGCCGGCGATCGTGGCGGGCGGGCTGCTGGCCTTCACGCTCTCGATGGACGAGGTGATCGTGACGTATTTCACCGCGAGCCCGGAGGCGGCGACGCTGCCGCTGCGCATCTTCGGCCTCGCGAGGGTGGGCCTCAGCCCGATGCTCAACGCCCTCTCCGTGCTCTTCGTTGTCGCGACGGTCGCGATCGTGCTTGTCTCCGAGCGCCTGCAAAAGTCCTCCCGCTGATTTTCCATGAAGACGTTCCTCGTTTCCCTTGCGCTTGCCGCCGTCGCGCCCGCCGCCGAGTCGCTCAACCTCTTCGCCTGGTCCGAATATGTCCCGCAGAAGGTCATCGACGGCTTCACCAAGGAGACCGGCATCAAGGTGAGCTACGCCACCTACGCGTCGGGCGAGGAGATGCTTTCCAAGCTCCTCGCCGGCGGCGCCGCCTACGATCTCATCCAGCCGCCGGACTACATCGCGGAGGCGATGATCAAAAACAAGCTGCTGCGCCCGCTCGATCGCGCGAAGCTCCCCAATCTCCGCCACCTCGCGCCCGAGTTCCTCGCGCTGCCGCACGATCCGGCGTCGGCCTACACCGTGCCGTGGATGATTGGCACCGTCGGCATCGTCGTGAACACGGAGCGCGTGAAGGAGCCGATCCGCGGCTACCGCGATCTGTTCCAGGCCAAGTTCAAAAACCGCATCGTCGTCGTGAACGACAACCGCGAGATCGTGAGCTGGGCGCTCGTCACGCTCGGCCTCGACCAGAACGCCATCACGCGGGAGAGCCTCGCGAAGGCCCGCCCGCTGATCGCCGAGTGGCTGAGGCTCGTGAAGGTCTTCGACTCCGACAGCCCCAAGACCCCGCTGCTCAACGGCGATGTGGACCTCGGCGTCGTGTGGAGCGGCGAGGCCGCGCGGCTCATCAATGAAAACAAGAAATTCGCCTACATCCTGCCCGCCGAGGGCTATCATCCGTTTGTCGATTTGATCGCGATTCCCTCGACGGCGAAGAATGTCGCGGCCGCGCACCGCTTCGTCGACTACGTGCTGCGCCCCGAGGTCAGCAAGCTGATCTCCGACGAGTTTCCCTACACGAATCCCAACCTCGCCGCGCGGAAGCTGCTCACGCCGGAGCAGCTCGCGAACCCCGCGAGCTACGCGCCGCTCGGGAAGCTCGACACCTTCCGCGACATCGGCAGGGCCGCCGCCGAGATCGACAAGCTCATGACCGACCTCAAGACGGCGGCGGCGAAGTGAAAGCTCTCGTCGAATCGGATCGATTGGAGACGCGGCGCCCTCGCCGCGTTGGGTGCGAAACGCGGCGAGGGCGCCGCGTCTCCAGCGAACAGGGTAGGGCGCGGACTCCGTTCCACGCCGGTTCGTTGCTCCCCTCGGCGGCCAGCGGAGTGGCCGCCCTACCGTTGGCATGAACGCCCTCGCGCCCACTTCCCCCGGCACCACGGCGGCCCGCGCGCTTCCTCACGCCGCGCGCTGGCTCCTCCTCGCGCCGCTCGCCGTGTGGCTGATTGCCTTCGTGGTCGCGCCCGCGCTCATCCTGGTCGCCTACAGCTTCAGCGAGCGCGACGAGCTCGGCCGCGTGGTCTTCACCTTCACCCTCGAGAACTACGCGCGCGCCTTCGATCCGGTCTACCTGTCGGTCTTCGGCCGCTCGGTCGGCTACGCGGCGCTCACGACGGCAATCTGCGCGGCGTTGGCCTACCCGGTGGCATGGTGCATGGCGCAGGCGCGTCCGCCGTGGCGGGAGCGGCTGCTGCTGCTCGTGATGATCCCGTTCTGGACGAGCTTCCTCATCCGCACCTACGCGTGGATCACGATCCTGAAATCCGAGGGCTTGCTCAACAGCCTCCTGGCTTACTCGCACGCGATCGCCGCGCCGCTCAAGCTGCTCTACACGCCGGGCGCGGTGGTGCTCGGCCTCGTGTATGCCTACCTGCCGTTCATGATCCTGCCGATCTACGGGAGCGCGGAGAAACTCGATCCGGCGCTGATCGAGGCGGCGCACGATCTCGGTTGCGGGCCATGGCGATCGTTCGCCCGCGTGGTGCTGCCGCTCACTCGGCCGGGGCTCGCGGCGGGCGTGATGATGGTGTTCGTGCCCGCCGTCGGCATGTTTGCAATCACCGACCTGATGGGCGGCGCGCGCGTGCCGATGATCGGCAACGTGATTCAGGATCAGTTCGTGGGGCAGGCGCGCGACAAGCCGTTTGGCGCGGCGCTCACGGTGATCTTCCTGCTGGTGTTTGTCGGGGCCTATGCGCTCTGGCAGCGGCGCGCGGAGGCGCGGACGGCATGAGCGCGACCGTGGAGCTGCAGGGCGTCGCGAAGCGCTTTGGCGCGACCGTGGCGGTGGACGGCGTGTCGCTCGGCGTGCGCGCGGGCGAATTCCTCACGCTGCTCGGGCCGTCGGGCTGCGGGAAGACGACGCTGCTGCGCCTGATCGCGGGCTTCGAGACGCCCGATCGCGGCGCCGTGCGGATCGGCGGCGCGGACGTGACGCGCCTGCCGCCGCAGCAGCGCGACGTGAACCAAGTTTTCCAGAGCTACGCGCTCTTCCCGCACCTGAGCGTGAGCGACAACATCGCGTTCGGCCTCCGCCAGCAGCGCGCGGCCCGCGCGGAAACCGGGCACCGCGTCGCCGAGATGATCGCGCTGGTGGCGCTCGACGGCTGCGAGGATCGCAAGCCGCACCAGCTCTCCGGCGGGCAGCGGCAGCGCGTGGCGCTCGCCCGCGCGCTGGCGCCGCGGCCGGCCGTGCTGCTGCTCGACGAGCCGCTCTCGGCCCTCGACGCGCGCCTGCGGCAGGCCATGCAGCTCGAGCTGAAGCGCCTCCAGCGGCAGGTCGGGACGACCTTCGTGCTCGTGACCCACGACCAGGAAGAGGCGCTCACGATGAGCGACCGCATCGCGCTGGTGCACCGCGGCCGCCTGGAGCAGGTCGGGACGCCCGCCGAAATCTACGATGCGCCGGCGACCGCATTCGCGGCGGAGTTCATCGGCCACGCCAACGTCCTCGGCGCCGAGGCCGTCGCGCGCGAGGCGGACGCCGTCGTCGTGCGGGTCGCCGGGGACTTTTCGCTGCGCGTGCCGGTCGCCGCCTGGGAGCGCGATGCGATCAGGGGAAAGATCGCGGTTCGTCCCGAGCGCATCCGGCTGGCCGCCGGCGCCCCGGGCGCGGCGGAACGCGCGGACGCATTTGCGGCGCGGGTGGAGGAGACAGTTTTCCAAGGCGCCAGCGACCGCCTTGTGCTGGTGACGCCCGGCGGCGTGCGGTTGGTGGCGACGGTGACAAACCCCGGCGCCGGGCGAGGAGGCTTCCGCGCGGGCGACAAAGTCCTGTGCGGGATTCGCCCGGAAGATGTCGTGGTGCTGAGGTAGCGCGCGGCTTCGGCCCGCGCCGAACGGGACGGGGAGCGCGCATCGCGGCGCGGGCTGAAGCGTCGCGCGGCGTCAAACCGCCATTGCCACGCGCCGCCGGCTTTCGCAATTTCGCCGCGTGATCGCGTCCATCGCGTTTCGGAATTTCAAGGCGCTGCGCAGCACGCGCGTTGCGCTCGCGCCGTTCAACCTCGTGATCGGGCCCAACGGCAGCGGCAAGACGAGCCTGATTGAGGCCGTCATGCGGCTGAAGACGCTCGCGAAGCTGCCGCTGGCGGAAGGCGAGCCGCGCCAGAAGTCCGGCGGCCCCGAGATCGAGTTTGCCTTCGCGCCGCCGCACGCGGCGCTCACGGCGCGGCTGGCCTGCGTGTCGGACACGGTGTGCGACACGCTGCGGATTGTCCCGGCCGGGGCGCCGGGGTGGCCGGCGCTGCGGGATGAGCTGGCCACGTTTCGCAGCTATGCGCTCCAGCACGAGGCGATGGCCGGCGCCTCGCGCCGCGAGGAGGGCGCGGCGCTGTCGGCGAGCGGCCACAACCTCGCCGCGGTGCTGGCGCACCTGCGGGCCACGGCGCCGGCGGAGTTTGCCGGGCTCACCGCCGAGCTGCTGCGGATCGTGCCGGAGTTTTCGGCGCTGGAGGTGGAGGAGCGGGGCGGGGAGGTCAGCTTTGTGCTGCGGCTGGCGGAAGGCGGCACGGTGCCGGCGGACGAGCTGTCGCAGGGCAGCCTCTATCTCGTCGCGGTGCTCGCGCTCGCGTTTGACCCGGCCCCGCCGCGCGTCCTCTGCATCGAGGAAATCGACCGGGGCTTCCATCCGCGCTCGCTGCGCGAGGTGCGGGACGCCCTTTACCGCCTGAGCCATCCGCAGGCCTTCGGCCTGAAACGCCGCCCGGCGCAGATCGTCACGACCTCGCACTCCCCGTATTTCATCGACCTGTTCCGCGACCACCCGGACGAGATTGTCATCTCCCAGAAGCAGGGGAGGGCGGCGCAGTTTTCCCGGCTCGCCGACCGCGCCGACCTCGCGGAGCTGCTCGGCGGGAGCTCGCTGGGCGACCTGTGGTTCAGCGGCATCCTCGGCGGCGTGCCGGAGGAGCGATGAAGCTGGCGATTCTCAGCGAGTCGCCGGCGGACGAGACGGCGCTGCGCGAGCTCGTGGGCGCGGCCCTGGGGCGGCCGCCGCAGCTCGTCGCGCCCGGCTTCCGCGCGCGGGGCTGGCCCAACGTCGCGCAGGTCATGCCCGCCGTCCTGCGCCACCTGCATTTCAACACCGACGCGGAGGCGCTGGTCGTCGTCGTCGATGCCGACGACTCGGTGGTGCACACGGAGCGGCACGAGGCCCCGGGGTTTTTTCACCCGCAGTGCCGGCTGTGCCAGCTCCGCGCGGTGCACCGGCAGACGACGAAGGGCCTGCCGCCGGCGCACGGCCGGGCCCGCGTCGTCCGCGCCATCGGCGTGGCCGTGCCGGCGATCGAGGCGTGGTATCTCTGCGGGCGCGACCCGCGCGTGACGGAGGCCGCCTGGCGCGAGGGGCAGGAGCGGGGGCGCGCCCCCTACACCCGCGCGGAGCTGAAGCTGCGGGTCTACGGCACGGACCGCCCGAGCCTGGCCCTGGAGATCCAGGGCGCGCTGCGCGAGGTGGCGCGGCACCGGCGCGACCTGCGGCGGCTGGAGAACGACTTCCCGGGCTTCGCGTTCCTGGCCGCGGATCTCCGCGCGGCGCGAGATAACCGTTGACATATCAACGGATGTAATCACAACAGTCGGCCGTGCCGGCGCCCTCCGCCCTCGAGCTGACCACCGCCGTCGTGACCGCGGCGGACGCGCTCCTGCGCGAGAGCCAGCGCCTTTTCCGCCCGCACGGCCTGACGGCGGCGCAGTTCAACGTCCTCAACGTCCTGGCCGGCCGCCCCGCCGGCCTCAGCCAGCGGGAGCTCGGCGACCTGCTCGTCGTCGATCGCTCCAATGTCACCGGGCTGCTCGACCGCATGGGCGAGGCCGGCTGGGTGCGGCGCAGCGACGACGCGGCGGATCGCCGGATCTATCGCGTCACGCTGACGCCGGCGGGCCGGAGGCTGTGGTTGGCCGTCGAGCCCCGCTACCGCGCGGTGGCCGGGCAGGTCGCGGGCGGCCTCGCCGCCGCGCAGCGCGCGCAATGCCTTGCCGCGCTCAGGCACATGGAGGCGGCCGCGGCGCGGTGGACGCTGCCCGGCGCGTGAGCCGCGCCCCCGCGGGGATTTTCTTTGATCGCGACGCGATCCGGCCCGCATAACCTCGACGCTTTCATGCTTCCCCCGTTTTCCCCCCGGCGGACCCATCTGCCGCTCGTCCTGGAGTTGATCGCCAGCTGGCTTGCGCGGCTGCTTTATCGCGTTCGCACGAGCGGGCTGGAGCATTTCCCGCGGACCGGGGGCGTGCTGCTCATCTCGAACCACATCTCCTACATCGACGTCGTGGTGCTCCAGCTCGCGTGCCCCCGGCCGATCCGCTTCATCGGGCACAAGGGGCTGAGGCGAAACGCGTTTTTCAACTGGTGCTTCGAGATCACCGGCTGCATCGGCATCTCGGCCGAGCAGCCGCGCGAAGGCATGAAGCGGGCCGTGCAGGCCCTGAAGGACGGCGAGCTGATCTGCATCTGCCCCGAGGGCCACATCTCGCGCACGGGGCAGCTCATGGAGATCCAGCGCGGCTTCGAGCTGATCGCGCGCCAGGCCGGCGTGCCGGTGGTGGCCGCCGCGATCGACGGCGTGTGGGGTTCGGTGTTTTCCTTCGCGGGCAACAAATACCTCTGGAAATCCCCGCGGCTGCTGCCGACGCACGTCTTCATCGCGTTCGGGCGGCCGACGCCGCCATCGGGGATTTCGACGGCCTGGGCGCGGCGCGAGCTGCTCGACCTGGGCGAGCGGGCGTTTCAGGAGCGCCCGGTCCTCAAGCGCCATCTCGGCCGCGAGTGCGTGCGCGCGCTCACCAAGCATCCCGGCCGCATCGCCGTGATCGATCGCACGGTGGGGCGGCGGATGGTGAAGCGGGGGCAGCTCTACGCCGCGGCCGCGCTGCTCTCGCGGCGCCTGCGCGCCACGATTCCGGAAAAGCGCGTCGGCATCGTGCTGCCGCCGGGCGCCGGCGCCTGCATCGCGAACCTCGCCGTGCTCTGCGCGGGCAAGATCCCCGTGAACCTGAACTTCACGGCGGGGCGCGCCGCGCTCGAGGCCAGCCTCCGCATCGGCGGCATCGGCGCGGTCATCTCGGCCGACGCGGTGCGCGCGAAGGTCCCGAATTTTCCCTGGCCCGAGCGCACGCTCGATCTGAAGGCCGAGATGGACGCCGCGGGGGGGCAGCGCGGGATGCTGCCCTGGCTCCTCGCGGCGTGGCTCCTGCCCAACCAGTGGTGCGCGGGCCTGCTCGGCCTGCCGCAGCGCGGCGACCGCGAGGAGGCGGGGCTCCTTTTCACGAGCGGCAGCTCCGGCGAGCCCAAGGGCGTCGCGCTCACGCACCGCAACATCCTCGCCAACTGCGCGCAGATTTCCTCGCTCTCGATCCTGCCGGAGACCTGCTCGCTGCTCGCGTGCCTGCCGGTGTTTCACAGCTTCGGCTTCACCGTCACGCTGTGGTATCCCATCCTGCGCGGGTGCTACATCGTCTCGGTGCCGAGCCCGCTGGAGACGCGCAAGATCATCGATGCGATCCGGGAGGAGGCGGTGACCACGATGATCGGCGCGCCGACCTTTGTGCGGCCGGTGCTCAAGAAGGCGCAGCCCGGCGAGCTGCGCTCGCTCAACCTCGTCGTCACCGGCGCCGAGAAGCTGCCCGAGGATCTGCGCAAGGGTTTTCTCGAGACGTTCCACCTCGAGATCATGGAGGGCTACGGGCTCACCGAGACATCGCCCGCCACCAACATCAACCAGCCGCACCCGCCCGTCGTGCTCTCGACCAACGAGCCCCAGGATGGCAAGCGCCTCGGCGCCGTGGGCCGGATGATGCCGGGGATGACGGCGCGCATCGTCGATCCCGACACGGGGGCGGACCTGCCGTTCACGGAAAAGGGCCTCGTGCTGTTCCGGGGCGCGAACATCTTCGAGGGCTACCTCGGCGACGAGGCCAAGACGCGCGCGGCCTTCCGCGACGGCTGGTTTGTCACCGGCGATCTCGGGCGCTTCGACGCCGACGGGTTTCTCTTCATCGAGGGCCGGCTGTCGCGCTTCTCGAAAATCGGCGGCGAGATGGTGCCGCACGGCACCGTGGAGCAGAAGCTCGTCGAGCTTTTCGGCTGGGACCAGCTGGAGGCGCCGACGGTGTTCGTCACCGGCGTGCCCGATGCCGCCAAGGGCGAGTCCCTGGTGCTGCTGACGACGCATGAAGTCACCGTCGAGGTTCTGCGGGCGCGATTGAGCGACGCGGGCGTGCCCAATCTCTGGGTGCCCAAGGTCATCAAGCGCGTGGACAAGATTCCCATGCTCGGCACCGGCAAGACCGACCTGAAGCGTTGCCGCGAGCTGGCGCTCGCGAAGGAGTGAGCGAGGCAGGGAGCGAGGTGAAAGCCCCTCGTGATCCTGGCCTGAATCCCAGCCTCCGCGTCCCCCGCTCCCTCCCCGCCATGCGCATCGACTGCCACCTCCACGTCGTCGGAAACGGCACCGGCGGCACCGGCTGCTGGTATCGGCCGCGCGGCGTCACGCGCCTCGGGGCGCCGATGATGGTGCGCGGCGTGGGCCTGCCGAAGTCCACGCTGACCGGCGACCTCGATCGGCTCTACGTCGAGCAGATGCTGCGCTTCATCCGCGAGTCGTCGCTCGACGCCGCCGTGATCCTAGCGCAGGACGAGGCCTACCGGGCCGACGGCACCAAGATTGAGGACTCGGGTTCCTTCTACGTGCCCAACGACTACGTGCTCGGCCTGGCGCGGAAGCATCCCGAGTTCCTGGCCGCCGTCTCGATTCACCCGGCGCGGCGCGATGCGAGCGAGGAGCTGGAAAAGGCCCTCGCCGGCGGCGCGGTGATGCTGAAGTGCCTGCCCAACTGCCAGGCGATCGACTGGAACGACCGGCGCTACACGCGTTTCCTGGAGCGCATGGCCGAGACCGGGCTCATCCTCCTCGCGCACACGGGCAGCGAACGGACGCTCCCGGTGCTCGACCGCGCGCTCGCCGATCCGCGGGTGCTGACGCGCGCGCTTGAAATCGGCGTGACCTGCATCGCGGCGCACTGCGGCACCGGGCTGATGCTGCTGGATCCGGACTACTTCGACGTGTTCGTCGCGATGACGAAGAAATTCCCGCGGCTCCACGGCGACAACAGCGCGCTCGCCGCCTGCAATTTCCGCGCGCGCCCCGGCGCCATCCGCCGCCTCGCGACGGACCCGGAGCTGCAATCGCGCATCCTTTACGGGAGCGATGTGCCGGTGCCGGTGACGGCGATTCTGGCGTGGGCGTTCGGCATCGTGTCGTGGCGCCAGTGGCGGGAGACCGCCGCCATCGCCAACCCGATCGAGCGCGACGTGCAGATCAAGCGCGCGATGGGCTTTGCCGACGGGACGTTCACGCGCCTCGCCGGGCTGCTCAGGAAGCGCTGAGGCCGCGCGCGCGGGCAGAATCCCGGCGATGGCGCGCGTGCTTGCGGTTGCGCGGCGCGGCGGTTGGCTGGGGCGCATGACGTCGCTCCGCCTGTCTGCGTGGTTTCTGGCCCTGGTGAGCGCGGCCACCGCCGCCAGCTGGCCCCAATACCGGGGCCCGGCGGCCAGCGGGCTCGACGAGTCTGCCGCGCTGCCGACGAAGTGGGACGTCGCGTCGGGGGAAAACATCCGCTGGACCACGCCGATCCCCGGGCTCGCGCACGCCTCGCCCATCGTCTGGGGCGATCGCATCTATGTCGCCACGGCCGTGAACTCCGCGGGCCGGTCCGACCTGAAGGTCGGCCTCTACGGCAACATCGACGCGGCGAAGGACGACGCCTCGCACCAGTGGCGCTTGATCGCGCTCGACCGCGCGACAGGCCGGGTTGCCTGGGATGTGCTCGGCCACGAGGGGACGCCACGCGTCGCCCGCCACACGAAGGCGACGCATTGCAACTCCACGCCCGCGACGGACGGCCGCCGCATCGTGGCGATCTTTGGCAGCGAGGGGCTCTTTTGTTTCGATGCGGCGGGCGGCCGGCTGGCCTGGAGGAAGGACCTCGGCCCGATGGACTCGGGCTACTTCCAGATGCCCGCCTCGCAATGGGGCTTCGCCAGCTCGCCGGTCATTCACGACGGCAAGGTCATCGTGCAATGCGATGTGCAGAAGGGCTCGTTCCTCGCCGTCCTGGATCTCGCCGACGGCCGCGAGCTGTGGCGGACCGAGCGCAAGGATGTGCCGACGTGGAGCACGCCCGCGGTCGTCACCGCCGCCGGCCGCGTGCAAATCGCGATCAACGGCTGGCACCACACCGGGGGCTACGACTTCGCCACGGGCAAGGAGCTCTGGAAACTGGACGGCGGCGGCGACATCCCCGTGCCCACGCCGCTCGCGCGCGGCGACCTCATTTATTTCACCAGCGGCCACGGGCGCAGCCGTCCGATGCGGGCCATCCGGGCCGATGCCACGGGCGACATCACGCCCGACAATTCCGAGTGGAAGCATCCCTCCATCGCCTGGAACCATGATCGCCGCGGCACCTACCTGCAGACGCCCATCCTGGTCGGGCCGCTGATCTACGGGTGCCTCGACAACGCGCTCCTCACGTGCTTCGACGCCCTGACGGGCGCCGTGCATTACAGCGAGCGCCTCACGGCCGACGCGACGGAGGGCTTCACGTCGTCGCCCGTGTCCGACGGGCGGCACCTCTACTTCACGAGCGAGTTGGGCAACGTCTATCTGGTGCCCGTCGGCGGGAAGTTCGCGATCGCGGCCAAGAACACGCTCGGCGAGACCTGCCTCTCCACGCCGGCCATCGCGGACGGCGCGCTCCTTTTCCGCACGCGCGACAAGCTCATCGCGGTCGGCGCCCGGCGCTAGGCGCCCGGGGCCCTTGCGGCGCGGGTTTTCGCCCCGTCGGCGCGCACCCTCGTGGGCCGCCGCGCGTCTTGACATCGCTCGCGGCTCGCCGCCCCCTCTTTGTTTTCGTCTCCCAAGCCAATGCGTCTTGCCCTCCGTCCCCGCCTCGCATCCCTCATTGCGCTGGCCGCCTCCTTGGCGGCTGGCTCCCGTGCCGCCGAGCCCGCCACGGTGATGTCGCCCTTCAAGGTCGGCGCGGAGGACATCCTTCGGGTGCAAAATTCCGCCACGCTCCTCAACGCCTACCTGCTCGAGCAGCACGGGGTGGGGCAGCTGCAGGACATCACGGGCATCGCGCCGAACCTCTCCATCAGCAACAGCGACTCCCGCGGCTTCGGCGATGTGATCGCCCTGCGCGGCCTCGCCAACACGATCTTCTTCTCGGGGCCTTCGGTCGCGCTCTACGTCGACGATGTGCCGGGCGGCTCCGTGTCGTCGTATTCCAGCTCGCTGCCCAACCTGACGAGCTTCCTCGTCAAGGCCGGCCCGCAGGTGACGGCCTACGGCCGCAACGCCCCCGCGGGCGTGATCGACATCCACACGCGCGAGCCGGGCGCGCGCCAGAGCGGCCGCATCGTCGCCGACTTTGGCTCCTACAATGAGCGCTCCCTGCAGGCGGCCTTTGACGGCCCGATCTCCGGCAAGGTCGGCTATGCGCTCAGCCTGAGCACGCTCAACCGCGACGGCTACATCGACAACACGACCCTCAAGCGCCGCGACGACAACCGCAGCTCCGGGTCCGCCCGCGGCTACCTGTTCTTCAACCCCGATGCCACGCTGCGCCTCCGCCTCGGGGTGTTTGTCGAGAACGTGGACGATGACGCCACGCGCCTCAGCTCCCTCCTCAGCCCCGATCCGTTCAAGGTGGGCTCGGACCTGGCCGGCCGCACGCAGCTCGACCGCCAGCAATATTCGTTTCAGGCCCGCAAGAAGCTCTCCTTCGGCACCCTGACCGCGACCACATCGTGGCAGCACTACGACCTCGACCCCGCCATCACGGACCTCGATTTGAGCGCCTTCCCGCTCGCGAGCTCGCGCGTCGCGCAGGAGGAGAAGACCTGGACCCAGGAAATCCGCTTCGAGTCCGAGCCCGGGGCGGACAAGTCGCAGCTCCGCGGCGGCCTGTTCTTCTTCGACTCGACCACCGACAGCACCGCGGTGCGCAGCTTCATCGTGCCGCCGAGCACGTTTGTGCCGCCGAATTTCGTGCAGACGGAGCGCACCGTGTATTCCATCGGCCAGCGCAATCTCGCCGCCTACGCGAGCTACGAGCAGCCCGTCGCCGGTGATCTCGTGTGGGATGTGGGCGCGCGCCTCGAGCACTCGAACGCCGACATCGACCGCACCAAGACCAGCTCCAACAACCTCGGCTTCCCCAGCGCGCCCGACGCGCGGCTCGTCGCGGGCAAGCGCGCGGAGGAATTCTCCGCGAGCACGGGCCTGAAGCTCACGCTCGCCGACGGGCTGACGCTGCATGCGCGCACCGCGGTCGCGCACCGGCCGCCGGGCTTCAGCGGCTTCACCGCCAACCCGGCGCTCGCGGCGTTCAAGCCCGAGCGCATGTGGGCCAACGAGGCGGGCATCGCCTTCGGCGCCCCCAAGGGCCGCTTCGGCGCCGGCCTCGTCGGCTTCTGGAATGACATCCGCGATCACCAGTTCGAGCGCACCGTGCCGGGCTCGACGGACTACGTCGTCGTGAACGCGCAGAAGGTCCGCGCCCGCGGCGTCGAGGCCAAGGTCATGTGGCGGGCCGCCGAGCAGGTCTGGGTGGATTTTCAGGCGGGCTACAACGACACCACCTTCCGCAGCCACCGCACCGCCACCGGCCTCAGCGCCAACGGCAAGCGCGTGCCCTTCGTCCCCGAGTCCACGCTGCGCACGGGCGTGACGATGGACTTCGGCGGCGGCTTCTCCGGCAACGCCAGCTACGGGCTGGTCGGCAAGACCTACTACGACGAGCGGCAGACCGCCTCGACCACGCAGCGGCGCTACGACACGTTCAATGCGCAGCTCCGCTACCGCCACGGCCAGTGGGCGACGACGCTCTACGGGCAGAACCTCGCCGACAAACACTACTACCAGTTCATCAACCCCGAGATCTTCGCCGGCAGCCCCGGCGCGCCGCGCCGCTGGGGCGTGCAGGTCTCGTTTGAGTATTGAGTGCGCGCGGTTGCGCCGCACGCGCAGTGTGATGCAGATTGATTCCCGTCTCCCCCTCGTCCCATGAGAACTTCCGCCTCCCTCCTCGCGCTGGCTGCCGCCGGCCTCTCGCTCTCCCTCCCGCTCACGGCCGCCTCGGGCTGGCTCTATTGGCGCGGGCCCGACGCCAACGGCATCTCAACCGCGAGGCAAAAGCTCGTGACCGACCTCGCGCTCGACGGGCCGAACCACCGCTGGGTCTTCAAGGCCCACGGCGCCGGCACGCCGGTCATCGCCGACGGCCGCGTCTACGCGATGTGCTACTTCGGCGAGACGGGCGACGAGGTCGAGGAGGCGGTCGTGTGCCTCGACGTCAAGACGGGCGCGAAAATCTGGGAGCACCGCTTCAAGGACTTCCTCAGCGACACCGTCTACAACCGCTACGCCATCGGCGCGCCGGTGGTCGACGCGGAGACGGGCAACGTCTACACCGAGAACGTGTGCGGCGTGATCACGGCGTTCACGCGCGACGGGAAACTCATCTGGCAGCGCTCGATGATGGAGGAGTTTGGCCGCCTCACGTTCCCCAACGGCCGCACCGGCTCCTTGGTCACGGACGGCGGGTTCCTCTACGCCAAGGCCATCACCGCCAACTGGGGCACGGACGGCCCGGCGAGCACGCGCTACTACGCGTTCGACAAGCGCACCGGCGAGCTGATCTGGGCCAGCACGCCGGCGACCCAGCCCGTGGACAACCCGATGGGCGCGCCGCTCTTCGCCGACCTCGGCCAGCACCGCGTCTTCTACGCGGGCGCGGGCGACGGCAATGTGGTCTGCGTCAACGCCCGCACCGGCGAGCCGGTGTGGCGCTTCAAGCTCTCCAATGGCGGCCTCAACTCCGACGTGCTCCTCGCCGGCCCCGGCAAGCTCATCGCCATCCACGGCAAGGAAAACACCGACGCCTCCACGCAGGGCCGCCTCGTCGCGCTCAAGATCCCCACCGAGTATCCCGCCGGCCCCAAGCCCGTGATCCTCGGCAAGGAGGCCGAGCTGTGGCGCAACGACGAGTTCAGCGCGTTCTCCAGCTCGCCGCTGCTCGTCGACGGCCGCGTCTACTCCACCGGCACGACCGGCCTCTTCCAGTGCGCCGATGCGGAGACGGGCCGGACGATCTTCGCCGAGAAGCTCGGCGCCGATCAGGTCCACGCCTCGCCGGCGTATGCCGACGGGCGCTTCTACGTGCCGATGCAGGAGGCGCGCTTCTACGTGATCGAGGTCAAGGGCGACAAACCCGTGATCATCTCGAACAACAAGATGGAGCCCGGCACGACCTGCCTCGGCTCGCCGGCGTTCTACGGCGACTCGATCTTCTATTTCACCAAGGCCGGCCTCCACTGCTTCGGGCCCAAGTCCGCGCCCATCATCCCGCCGGCGCAGCCCGCGCCCAAGCCCGCCGCGCTCTCGACCGCGCCCATCACCGCCCTGCAGGTCGTGCCCGCGGAGTTCACGCTCTACGCCGGCGGCTCGCAGGCGTTCAAGGTCTGGGGCCTCGACGCCACCGGCCGCCGCGTGAAGGACGTGACCGCCGAGGCCACGATCGCGAAGTTCATCCCGCCCACCGCCCAGGTGCGTTCCGAGGTCGACGGCCAGATCGAGGGCAACGTGATCAAGACCGCGCCGACCGCGAAGATTTCCGCCGGCTCGTTCCAGGCGAAGTGGAACAACCTCGCCGCCACCGCGCGCGGCCGCATCCTCGCCGGCTACGGCTACAAGGAGAATTTCGACGCCCTGCCGCTCGGCCAGAAGAACAACGAGGGCACCGAGGTCGGCTTCCCCCCGCTGCCGTGGCTCGGCGCGCGCCTCAAGTGGCACGTCTTCGCGCGCGACGGCGGCAAGATCCTCGGCAACCGCCTCGATTCGCTGCTCTTCATGCGCACGATGAACTTCATCGGCGGCCCCGACATGAGTAACTACACGATCGAGGCCGACGTGATGACCGACGGCAACCGCCGCGTCATGTCCAACGTGGGCCTCGTCAACCAGCGCTACCTTTTCACGATGGCGGCCAACACCCGCACGCTCGAGGTCTCCAGCACGCCCGAGCGTTTCCAGGTCCAGGTGCCGTTCGAGGCGACCGCCAACACCTGGTATCACCTCAAGACCCGCATCGACGCCGACAAGACGGGCGAGGGCGGCTACGTCCGCGCCAAGCTCTGGCCGCGCAGCGAGCCCGAGCCCGCGGCGTGGACGCTCGAGGTGCACCACGCGAAAATCCACCGGCACGGCGCCCCCGCCATCTACGCCTTCTCGCCGCAGAGCCAGAAGCGCGTGTTCATCGACAACCTCTCCATCACCGCCAATGAATAAGCCTGAAGTTTTTGTTCCGACCGTAGCGGCGGGCGCCCCTGCCCGCCGGTCCGACACGCGCCAGATCGGCAGGCCGGGACGCCTGCCGCTACGCCGAGCCGCCACGCTAACTCTCACCTTCACCCTCACCTCGCTCGCCGCCCACGCCAGCGACTGGCCCATGTGGGGCGGCTCGCCCTCCCGCAACATGGTCTCCTCCGGGAAAAACATCCCCGACGAGATCATCCCCGGCAAGTTCCTCCCCAAGACCGAGACCATCGATCCGAAGACGTCGAAGAACGTCCGCTGGGTCCAGAAGCTCGGCTCGCAGGCCTACGGCACGCCCGTCGTCGCCGGCGGCCGCGTCTTCGTCGGCACCAACAACGAGACGCCCCGCGATCCCTCGCAGCACGGCGACCGCGGCGTGCTCATGTGCTTCGACGAGAAGACCGGCGAGTTCCTCTGGCAGCTGGTCGTGCCCAAGCTCGGCTCCGGCAAGGTCTCCGACTGGGAATACGTCGGCATCTGCTCCTCGCCCGCCATCGAGGGCGATCGCGGCTACGTCGTCACCAACCGCGGCGAGGTCGTGTGCTTTGACGTCAAGGGCATGGCCGACGGCAACCAAGGCTACGCCGACGAGGCGAAGTTCGGCGCCGTGGACGGCAAGCCTGCCGAGGTCGGCCCCAAGAGCGCCGACATCCTCTGGGTGAGCGACGTGCGCACCGAGCTCGGCATCTTCCCGCACAACATCTCGAGCTGCTCGCCGCTCATCGTCGGCGACCGCCTCTACATCGCCACCTCCAACGGCGTCGACTGGTCGCACCTCAACATCCCCGCGCCCTTCGCGCCCGCGCTCGCCGTGCTCGACAAGAAGGACGGCAAGGTCGTCGGCGAGGAGACCTCCGGCGTGTCGAAGCGCGTGCTCCACTGCAGCTGGAGCTCGCCCTCCTACACGGTGGTCAACGGCCAGCCGATGATCGTCTGGGGCGGCGGCGACGGCTGGTGCTACGGCTACGATCCCGTGCCGGTGCCGGACAAGGACGGCACGCCCGTGCTCAAGGAACTCTTCCGCTACGACGCCAACCCGCCCGAGTATCGCAACAAGGACGGCAAGCCGCTCAAATACGCGACCTTCGACGGCCCGAGCGAACTCATCTGCACCGTCGTCGTGCGCGACGGCCGCGCCTACATGTCCATCGGCCAGGACCCCGAGCACGGCGACGGCATCGGCATGTTCAGTTGCATCGACCTCACCGGCCGCGGCGATCTCACCGGCAAGGCCGTCTGGACCAGCAAGACCATCGGCCGCACCATCTGCACGCCGAGCGTGACCGACGACTATGTGTTCCAAGCCGAGTTCAAGGGCGACATCCACTGCTTCGACCGCAAGACCGGCAAGGAGCTGTGGGTTCACCCGACCAACAGCCGCATCTGGTCCTCCACCGTCGTCGCCGACGGCAAGGTCTACTGCGGCACCGAGGATGGCGAGCTGATCGTCCTCGCCGCCGGCCCGCAGAAAAAGCTCCTCAACAAGATCGAGTTCCTCACCCCCATCTACGGCACGCCCGTCATCGCCAACGACACCCTCTTCGTCGCGACGATCACGCATGTGTATGCGATTGGGAAGTGAGCTTGAGGTAGGGCGGGTCTTTGACCCGCCCTTTCGCGCGGCACATTTCCAGAGGGCGGGTCACAGACCCGCCCTACTCAAGCTTCTCGCACCCTCACAAAACTCTCGCCTCCCTCTTTGCGACCATCACGTCGGGTAAGATTCATGAACGAGATACCTGAGATTCCTCTGCTCCTCGCTCCCAAGACGCCTGAAGCAAAAGCAGTCATTGGCTTCAAATGGAACAACACCAATGGAAGAGCGCATAAGATCGGTGGGAAGCCGGATTGGATTCAGAGTGAGGAGATCCCGGAATGCTCGTCATGCTTCCAAAAAATGACGTTCTACGGGCAACTCGATTGTCTCGGGGATAAAATGCCCTTGGGAGACTGTGGCCGAATTTATGTCTTCGTTTGCGTGGAATGCTTGGCCACACAGAGCGTTCTTCAGTCGCACTGACACAATCTTCTCGTTAGCTCGCAGCGCTTTTTAATTTCCCATGTCCAGCAAACTCACCCCTCCCCAAGCGCAAGCCGCGCTCGATGCGCACACGCGCAAGATGATCAAGTGGCATTTCTCCCCCGAGACGGGCTGCGACTACTGGCTCAAGTGGGCCAAGGCCGCCGGCTGGGACCCGCGCAAGGAGATCAAGACCTTCGCCGACATCGCGAAGAAATTCCCGCACTTCGACGACGATGTGCTGCGCACCGAGCAGCCCGAGCGCTTCGTGCCCAAGGCCTACGCCAAGCGGCCCTACAATGTCTTCGAGACCGGCGGCACCACCGGCATGCCCAAGCAGCGCGTCGGCTGGGACGACTACAAGACCGACTACGAGGAATACTCCGACCATTACGGCCCGAATTTTTTCCCCAAGGGCAACTGGCTCATGGTCGGCCCCACCGGCCCGCGCCGCCTGCGCCTCGCGGTCGAGCACCTCGCCAACTACCGCGGCGACTCCTGCTACTTCGTGGACCTCGACCCGCGCTTTGTGAAGCGCCTCATCGGCGCCGGCGAGATGGCGATGGCCCGCAAATACCAGGAGCACGTCATCGACCAAGCCGCCACGATCATCCGCCACCGCAAGATCACGAATATGTTCACGACGCCGCGCCTGCTCGAGAATCTCGCCGAGCGGATGTCGCTCGTGAAGGCGGGCCTCAAGGGCGTGTTCGTGGGCGGCACGACGATGACGCCCCAATACGTGCGCTTCGTCGTCGAGGAAGTGCTCGAGGGCAAAATCAACTTCGCGCCCACCTACGGCAACACTCTGATGGGCCTCGCCATCTCGAAGAAGCTCACGAAGGCCGACAACTACAGCCTCACCTACTACGCGCCGCAGCCGCGCGCGACGCTCCGCATCGTCAATCCCGACAAGCCCGAGGAGCTGATGCCCTACAACGAGTATGGCCGCGTGGAGCTCACGACGATGACGAAGGAGTTCTTCGTCCCGCGTTTCCTTGAGCGCGACGAGGCCATCCGCCGCCCGCCGTGCGACGAGTTCCCGTGGGACGGCGTCGGCGACGTGCGCCCCTTCCAATCGCTCACGAAGACGATCATCGAGGGCGTTTACTGAACCCAAACCTTTTCACAGGAGGAAACGGAGAGAACGGAGAATCGAAAATTTGCCTCCTCTCCGTTCTCTCCGTTTCCTCCTGTAAGAATTTCTGAGGCCCATCCCATGAGCGCCCTTCACATTCCCATCCTCCGCCTCGGCCGCCCTTACCGCAGCCTCGACGTGCAGCGGCATACGCTCGCCAACGGCGACACGCTGGAGGTCAGCGTCGCCAACTCCGGCCTCATTCGCCGCGACTTGGCAGGCCTCGCCGCCTCCGGCGAGGCGCTCCGCGCCATCCCGGCCGAGACCCTGGTCGGCTACATGGAAAAGGCCGCCGACCTCTACCTCAACGCCGAGCTCCCCTGGGGCGACGGCGACCGCCTCCAATCGCCCTCAGACTACGCGTCCGCGCTGTCGCTCATGACCGGCCTGCCGCACAGCCTCGGCCGGAACAACATGGGCAAGGTCCACGCCGCGATGTCCAACATCCGCGCCGTCCTCGCCGGCCTCACGCGCGGCCTGCCGCTTGATCTTTTTGATTCCGGCGTCGTCGAGCAAGAGGGCCTCGCGGTGAACTTCTTCCCGCAGACGAACAGCCTCGGCGTGCTCCTCCCGAGCAACTCCCCCGGCGTCAACTCGCTCTGGCTCCCCGCACTCGCGATGAAAATCCCCGTCGTGCTCAAGCCCGGCCGCGAGGATCCGCTCACGCCGTTCCGCCTCATCCAGGCGATGATCGCCGCGGGGTTCCCGCGCGAGGCGTTTGGCTTCTACCCGACCACGCACGATGGCGGCGACACCGTGCTCTTCGGCACCGGCCGCGCGATCGCGTTTGGCAACGACACCACGCTGAAGAAATACGCGCCTTACCGCCACATCCAGGTCCACGGCTCGGGCCGCAGCAAAATCCTCATCGGCGATGATTTTGCGGGCCACTGGCAGGCGCATCTCGATCCGATCGTCCACGCCATCTCCGCCAACAGCGGGCGCAGCTGCATCAACTGCTCCTCGATTCTCACCGGCAAGAACCGCGACGCCCTGGCCGACGCGCTCGCGCGCCGCCTTGCCGCCATCGAGCCGCTCCCGCGCGAGCATCCCGGCGCCATCCTCGCCGGCTTCGCGAATCCGAAGGCCGCCAAGGCCATCGACGAGCGCCTCGAGGAACTCCTCCAGACGCCCGGCGCGGTCGACCTCACGGCGAAATACCGCGACGGCCCGCGCCTCGCCGAGGCGCACGGGCAGACGTTCCTCCGGCCCACGCTCGTCGTGTGCGACGATCTCGATCACCCGCTCGCCAACACCGAGTATGGCTTCCCGTTCGCCAGCATCCTGCAGGTCCCGCAGGCGAAGATGCTCGACGTGATCGGCGAGACGCTCGTCGTCTCCGCGTTCACCAAGGACCGCGCGTGGAGCGCCGAGCTGATGACGAGCACGAACATCGAGCGCCTGAACCTCGGGCCGTATTCCACGATGCGCGTGCAATGGGAGCAGCCGCACGAGGGCAACCTCTTCGAGTTCCTCTACCGCCGCCGCGCGCTGCAAGGTGACTTGGTCGCGGTGTGATTGCGATGCGTGCCGTCGAAGTCGTTCGGCCCGAAGTAGGGCGGGTCTGTGACCCGCCCTCGAATGCCCAACCCCCTCCAAGGGCGGGTCGCAGACCCGCCCTGTTTTCGATCCCGCCGCGATGAAGATTCAGAACACCAAGGAAGTCCTGCAGGCGGCGCACGCAGACCTTTCGCGGTCGGATTTCAACGACGTCAACCTCCAGGCGGCGACGTTCACGAACGTGAATTTGTCCAAGGCGAGCTTCACCGACATCAACCTCAGCGGCGCGAAGTTCAGCAACCTCAACCTCACGAATGTTGAAATCGAGGCCTGCGACACCACGGGCATGAAATTTCGCGGCGTGCTGGTCTCCGACTTGTTCGACGCCTATCGGCGGAGAACCTGATCCTTCGTTGATGAAATGATTCCGCCCTTCGCCTCCCGCCCCGCGCCCAAGCTCGTCTTCGGCCCCGGCACGCTCGGCGAATTGCCCGCGCTCGTGCGCGAGGCCGGCGGCTCGGCGGTGTTCCTCGTGTCCGACACCGGCATCGCCCGCGCCGGCCACACCGGCCGCGCCCGGCGCCTGCTGGAGGACGCCGGCATCCCCGTCGCGCTCTACGATCATTCGCACGAAAATCCCACCGAGGCGGACGCCGCCGCGTGCCGCGACGCCGCGCGCGCGGCGAAGTTCGACTGCTTTGTCGCCCTCGGCGGCGGCAGCAGCCTCGACACCGCGAAGGCCGCGAACTTCCTGCTCACCAACGGCGGCGCGATGCGCGACTACCACGGCTACGGCAAGGCGACGAGGCCTCTGCTCCCGCTCATCGCCATCCCCACCACCGCCGGCACCGGGAGCGAATGCCAGTCCTATGCGCTCGTGAGCCGCGACGACACGCACGAGAAGATGGCCTGCGGCGATCCCAAGGCCCGCGCCTACGCCGCGATCCTCGATCCCGAGCTCACCGCCACGCAGCCGCGCGCCGTCGCCGTGCTCACCGGCCTCGACGCGCTGTCGCACGCGCTGGAGTCCGCCGTCACGAGCAAGCGCAACGCGCTCTCCACGCCCTACGCGGAGGCGGCGTTTCGCCACCTCGCGTCCGCCCTCGGCCGCGTGCTCGCCGGGAAGGCGGCGCTCGAGGAACGCGGCGCCATGCAGCTCGGCGCGGCGCTTGCCGGCCTGGCGATTGAGAACTCGATGCTCGGCGCCGCCCACGCGACCGCGAACCCGCTCACCGCGCGGCACAACGTCGTCCATGGCCACGCCGTGGCGCTGATGCTGCCCGCCGTGATGCGTTTCAACGCGGGCGACCCCGCCGCCGCGGCGATCTACGCGCGCCTGGAGAGGATCCTCCGTGAGATTGACCCCGGCGCGCCCGCCTTGATCGCGTGGGTGGAGGACATCGTGCGCCGCGCCGCGTTGCCGCCGCTTGATGCGCGGGCCATGGACTTCGCCGGGATGGCGGACGACGCCACGCGCCAGTGGACCGGGAAGTTCAACCCGCGTCCGTTGCAAGCCGCCGACTTCGTGGCACTCTACCGCCATGCGTTTGGAAACTGACACGACGAGCCCGTCAGGTAGCGCGAGGCTGCAGCCCGCGCATCAGCGTCCCGAGCGCGGGCTCAAGCCTCGCGCTACCTCAAGCCATCGCGCGCACCCCCTTCCTTTCTCCCTCGCCCTATCTTTCTGTCTCTTCCTCTTCACCGCCTGCAGCGACCGCACCGCCACTACCGCCGCGAAAAAATCCGCCGCCCCCGTCGTGGCCGAGACCGCCTGGCCCATGACGCGCGGCGGCGCCGCGCTTACCGGCGCTGTCGCCGCGCCACTCCCGCGCGACCCCGTGACGGCGTGGACTTTCGCCGCCAACGGTTCCGTGCAGGCCGAGGCCGCGATTGCGGGCGGGCGGGTTTTCGTCGGCACCGTCAAGGGCACGCTGCACGCGCTCGCCGCCGACACGGGCAAGGAACTCTGGCGCTTTGAGGCCAAGGACGCGATCATGGCCGCGCCCGCCGTCGCCGCCGGCAAAGTTTTTCTCTCCTCCAACGACGGCAAGCTCTACGCCCTCGATGCCGCCACCGGCGCGCTCGCATGGAGTTTCTCCAGCGACGACAAGATTAGCTCCGGCGCGATCACCATCAAGGCGCCCACGGGATCCGGCGACTGGGTGCTCGTCAACGGCTACGACGGCACCACGCGCGCGCTTGCCGCCGCCGACGGCAAGCTCGTCTGGAGCTACAAGGCCGACGAGCCGATCAATGGCTCGCCGGCGGTCGTCGATGGGCGCTGGCTCGTCTTCGGCGGCTGCGACGCGCAGCTTCACGTGGTCAACCTCGCCGATGGCTCGCTCGTGCGGAAAATCGCCACGAGCGCGCAGATTCCCGCGTCGATCGCGACGCACGGCACGATGGCCTTCTGCGGCAACTACGCCAACGAGGCGGTCGCCTTCGATGTCACCGGCGGCAAGGTCGCGTGGACCTACCAGGATCGCCAGCTGCCCTTCATGAGCGCGCCGGCCGTCAACGATCGCCTCGTCCTCCTCGGCTCGCGCGACAAGCAGCTCCACGCGATCAACCGCGCCGACGGGCAGGCGGCCTGGACCTTCAAGACCGGCGGCCGCGTCGAGGGCTCGCCGCTCCTGTTCAACGACGGCGTGGTCTTCGGCTCGACCGACGGCCGGCTCTACGCCGCGAATCTGGAGAAGGGCGAGGAACTGTGGCGGCTCGACCTCGGCGAGTCACTGGTGGCCTCGCCCGCCTACGGCGCGCGGCTGCTGGTCGTCGGCGGCGACAAGGGCACGGTCTTTGCCCTGCGCGCCGGCCCGGCGCCAAAGAAATCCTGAACCGCCGGCAATCGCCAGCCGTCAGTCTCCGCGATGGGCACCCCGGGGAAAATGGAGTTCGATGCGGAAATAATTGGCTCCATTCCGGCTGTCCGCTCCTGTAGGAATTCGTCCCGATGAACACCGCCACTCCCGCCGCCGCGCCGGCCGCACCTGCGAAATCCTCCACGCTCGCGGGAAACTACTTCATCTCCAACTACCCGCCCTTCTCGTTTTGGTCCGAGAACCAAAACGCCGAGGTCGAGGCGGCGCTCGACTCGGCGCCCACGCCCGGCGCCAAGCTCGGGCTCTACCACCACATCCCGTTTTGCCGGAAGCGCTGCCATTTTTGCTACTTCCGCGTCTACACTGACAAGAACGCGAAGGAAATTCAGACCTACCTCGACGCCACCGTCGCCGAGCTGAAGTCGCTCGCGTCGCGCCCGCTCTACCGCGGCCGCAAGCCGCACTTCGTCTACTTCGGCGGCGGCACGCCCTCGTATCTCTCCGCCAAGCAGCTCCACGAGCTCACCGATCAGCTGAAGGCCATCCTGCCGTGGGACGAGGCCGAGGAAATCGCGTTTGAAGGCGAGCCCGGCACGCTCAACGCCGCCAAGCTCGCCGCCATCAAGTCGGTGGGGGTCACGCGCCTCAGCCTCGGCATCGAGCACTTCGACGACCACGTGCTCGAGATCAACGGCCGCGCCCACCGCTCCGGCGAGGTCTACGCCGCCTACGAGCGCGCCCGCGCCGAGAATTTTTCCCAGATCAACATCGATCTCATCGCCGGCATGGTCGAGGAGACCGAGGCTCTCTGGCAGCGCAATATCGAGGAAGTGATCAAGCTGCGGCCCGACAGCGTGACGATCTACCAGATGGAGGTCCCCTACAACACGACCATCTACAAGGAAATGAAGGCCGCGGGAAAGCTCGTCGCGCCGGTCGCCGACTGGGCGACGAAGCGCCGCTGGGTGAAGGAGGCCTTCGCCGCGCTCGAGGCCGTGGGCTACACGGTCGGCAGCGGCTACACCGCCGTGCTCAATCCCGCGCGCACGAAATTCCTCTACCGCGACGAGCTCTGGAGCGGCGCCGATCTCATCGGGCTCGGCGTGGCATCGTTCTCGCACGCCGCCGGCGTCCACTACCAGAACGTCACGGAGATCGAGCCCTACCTCGCCGCGATCAACGCCGGCCAGCGCCCGACCAAGCGCGCCTTCCGCACGAACCAGGAGGAGCGGATGATCCGCGAGTTCATCCTCCAGATGAAGCTCGGCCGCGTGGTGCTCGGCTACTTCCGGGAAAAGTTTGGCGTCGATCTCGCGTCGCGCTTTGCCGCGCAGCTCGGCCACCTCGCCGCGGAGGGCTTCCTGACGGTCGATGCCACGCACGTCCGCCTCACGCGCGACGGCCTGCTGTGCGTGGACACGCTGCTGCACGAGTTCTTCCTGCAGCAGCACCGGACGACGAAGATCGTTTGAGCCGGGAAACGGGCCGCGGCATGAGTTTTCGCGACCGCCTTCCGACTGGAGCCGCGGCGCCCTCGCCGCGGACGGCTTCCGAATCGCGGCGAGGGCGCCGCGGCTCCACCAAGCTGCCGTAGCCCGCTTCCGCCGTGCCTGCCCCCCATCCCATCCTCGCCGATCGTGTGCCCGACTCGCTCTGGAAATTCCTGCGCGAGGACTGCGGGCTGCCGCCGGAGGCCTTTCAGCTTCGCCCCGGCCCGGAGCTGCCCGAGCCGGCGCGCCGCCTGCTCGTCCACTCGCGCGACATGACGACCACGCTCGCGACCTACCACGGGAGCCTGCTGCGCGTCGAAAAACTCCAGTCGAGCGAGCGCGAGGGCCTCTACCTGCGCGAGGTTTTGCTCCGGACGCTCACGGGCGGCACGGCGGTCGAATACGGCGTGATCGTGATCGCGTTCGGGCAGTTTTCCGCGTGGCAGCAGGAGGCGGTTCGCGCGGCGCAGGCGCCGCTCGGCGGCCTGCTGCACCGCTTTGAGATTCCGTTTGTGAGCACGCCCATTGGCTTTTTTTCCATCGCGGCCGAGCGGCTGGCGGCCAAGGGCCTGGCGGCGCCGCCCGGCGTGCGGTGCTTCGGCCGGTTCAACCGCCTCGCGCGCGAGTCGGGCGAGCCGCTCGCGTGGATTTTGGAAATACTTCCGCCATGAGGAGACCCCGAACCGAGGCAGGCTTTGGTGTAGCGGCGGGCGTCCCGGCCCGCCGGGGCTTGGGCGCGCGCCCTGAACCGGCGGGCCGGGAGGCCCGCGCTACATAGGCCGATGAAGATCGTTTTTTTGACCGCCGGGACCGGCAGCTACTACTGCGGCGCGTGCATGCGGGACAACACCCTCGCGCGCGAGCTCCACCGCGCCGGCCACGACGTCACGATCGCGCCGATGTATCTGCCGCTGATCCTCGACGAGAGCACGCTCGGGAACGCGCGCGAGGTGCCGGTGTTCTTCGGCGGCATCAACGTCTGGCTCCAGCAGAAGCTCGCGTTCTTCCGCCATACACCCGCGTGGTTCGATCGCCTCTTCAACTCCGCCGGCCTCCTGAAATGGGCCGCGCGCCGGAGCCACATGACCTCCGCGCGGACGCACGGCGAGATGATGATCGAGATGCTCAACGTGGACGCGAGCCCGCTGCGCAAGGAGCTCGACAAGCTGATGGAGTGGCTCGGCGCCGTGGCGAAACCCGATCTGATCTGCCTCTCCAACGCCCTGCTCGCCGGCTTCATCCCCGAGATCAAGCGCCGCCTCGGCGCGCCGGTCGTGGTGTTTTTCCAGGGCGAGGACACGTTCCTGGACGGCCTGCCCGAGCCCTGGCGCGCGCAGGCGTGGGCCGCCCTGAAAGCGCGGCTGCCCGCCGCCGACCTGATGATTTCGCCCACGCGCTTCTACGCGGACTACATGGCGCCGCGCCTCGGCCTCGACCCCGCATCGATCGCGATCCTGCCCAACGGCATCGACCTCGGCGGCTACACCACCGCGGAGGTGCTCGCCGGCCCGCCGGCCATCGGCTACCTCGCACGCATGAGCCGCGACAAGGGCCTCGACCAGATCGTCGGGGCCTTCATCGCGCTCGCCCGCGAGCTTGGCGACGCGACGACACGGCTCCACATCGCGGGCGCGGCGACCGCAGGCGACGAGCCCTTCATCGCCCGGCAGCGCGAGCGCCTCGCCGCGGCCGGCCTCACCGCGCGGGTCGAGTGGCACCCGAACGTCACGCGCGAGCAGAAGATCGCCTTCCTGCGCGGCCTCACGCTGTTCTCCGTGCCGACGGCCTATCCCGAGGCGTTTGGCCTCTACCTCATCGAGGCCATGGCCTGCGGCGTGCCGGTCGTCCAGCCTGGGGCGGCGTCCTTCCCCGAGCTCATTGCGGCGACGGGCGGCGGGCTGTGCGTGCCGCCGCGCGATCCGGCGGCGCTCGCGCGCGCGTGGCAAGGGCTGCTCGCCGACGCCCCGCGCCGCGCGGCGCTGGGCCAGGCGGGCCGATTGGGCGTTGAAAAATATTTTTCGGCCCCGACGATGTGCGTCGATTTTTGCCGGATCACGCGCCGCTTTGCCGCGGCTGCGAACTAGCCGGCTCCCCATGGAATCCGCCGCCGCTTGCCACTTCCGCCACCGCCGCATGGTCGAGTTCGCCGACACCGACCTCGCGGGCATCATGCACTTCGCGAACTTCCTCAAGTTCGTCGAGAGCGCGGAGCACGCGTTCTTCCGCTCGCTCGGCTTCAGCATCCATTCCGCGGACGGCTCGCGCCACGACGGCTGGCCGCGCATCGAGGTGAGCTGCAAATACCACCGGCCCGCGCGCTTTCAGGAGACGCTCGAGACCCGGCTGCGCCTCACGGAGCTGCGCACCACGAGCCTGAGCTACGCCTTCGCGATCCACTCGGCCGACGCGCCCGGCGAACCGCTGCTCGCCGCGGGGACCTTTGGCATCATCCATGTGGAAATCGACACGGCCACGCAGGCGATCAGCAAGTCCCCGATTCCCGCCGCACTGCGGGCCAGGCTCGAGGCCGCGATGAAAGCCCCCGCCTGATTTTCCCATCCTCCATCCTTCCTCTTCGCTCTTCCCATGAACTGGCTCGTCTACGCTTTTCTCACCGTCGCAACCTGGGGGCTCTACGGGGTCTTCCTCCACAGCGGGCAACTCGCGATGGGCGATCCCATCAACGGCCGCTACAAGGCCTTCCTCTTCGTGGGCATCGCCTACTTCATCATCGCCGTGCTCGCGCCGCTCGCGATGCTCAAGATCAACGGCGCGACCATGAGTTTCCCGAGCAAGGGGCTCTGGATTTCGCTCTTCGCCGGCACCCTCGGCGCCATCGGCGCGTTCGGCACGCTGCTCGCGTTCGGCGCGAAGGGCTCGCCCGCCGTCGTCATGTCGATCGTGTTCGCCGGCGCGCCCATCGTGAACTCGATCGCGTCGATGCTCATGCACCCGCCCAAGGACGGCATCGGCTCCGTGCCATGGCAGTTTTACCTCGGCATGGTGATGGCCGCCGCGGGCGGCTGCCTGGTCGTCTACTTCAAGCCCCCGCCGGCCCCGGCGGCGAAGACCGCGAGCGCCGCGGCGGCCTCGCCTGCGCGCTGACCCGCCGCGATGTCCGCGCTCGCCGAACGGCAACTCGCCGCCCTCAACCGCCTCGTCGCCGCCATCGGCACGACGAACCGTTTCTACCGCGCGAAGCTCGCCGCGGCCGACGGCCTGCGCGGCTTCCGGTCGCTGGCGGAGTTTTCCGCGCGGATGCCGTTCACGACGAAGGAGGAGCTGGCGCGCGATCAGGCGGCGCACCCGCCCTACGGCTCGATCCTGACCTATCCGCAGGAGACCTACACGCGCTACCACCAGACCAGCGGCACCAGCGGGCGCCCGATCATCTGGCTCGACAACAACGAGAGCTGGCAGTGGCTCCTCGAGAACTGGCGCGCCATCTGGCAGGCGGCCGACGCGCGTCCCGGCGACGCGGCGTTCTTCGCGTTTTCATTCGGGCCGTTCCTCGGTTTCTGGACGGCGTTCGACTCGGGGCAGCAGCTGGGGTTGCGGACCATCCCCGCCGGCGGCATGAGCAGCAGCGAGCGCGTGCGCTTCCTGCTCGCCCTGCGCCCGCGCCTGCTGTGCTGCACGCCCACGTATGCGCTGCGCCTGGCCGACGTGGCGCGGCAGGAAGGGCTCGACTTGCGCGGGTCCGGGGTCGAGCGCGTCATGGTTGCCGGCGAGCCCGGCGGCAGCGTGCCGGAAATCCGTGCGCGCATCGAGCAGGCCTGGCCCGGCGCCAAGGTCGTCGATCACCACGGCATGACCGAGGTCGGCCCGGTCTCGTTCGGCGATCCCGCGGATCCCGCGCGCCTGCGCATCATGCATGACCGCTACTACGCGGAAGTGCTCAAGCCCGGCGGCAACGAGCCCGCCGCCCCCGGCGAGAGCGGCGAGTTTGTGCTCACGACGCTCGGGCGCGCCGCGTGCCCGCTGCTGCGCTATCGCACCGGCGATCTGGTGAAGGCGATCGCGCTGCCCGGCGAGGAGCCAGGGGCCTTCGCCCTGGCGGGCGGCATCCTCGGGCGCGTGGACGACATGGTGATCGTGCGCGGGGTGAACCTTTACCCGGCCGCGGTCGACGCGGCGATCCGGGCCTTCGGCGGCGTGCGGGAATACCAGGTCGAGATCGATCAACGCGCCACGCTGCCCGAGGTGCGCCTCCGCTTTGAGGCCATCGAGCCGATGCGCGAGCTCGCGGCGGGGCTTGCCGCGCACCTGCGCGCGGCGTTCGCGATCCGCATCGAGGTCGAGCAGGTCGCGGCGGGCATTTTGCCGGTCTTCGAGTTCAAGGCGCGGCGGTGGAAAATCCTGCGCTAACATGATCGCCGCCACTGGAGTCACCAAGACCTACGACAGCCCGGCCGGCCCGGTGTCGGTGCTGCGTGATCTCAATCTGCACGTCGCGGCGGGGGAGTCAGTCGCGATCGTCGGCCCGTCGGGCAGCGGCAAGACCACGCTGCTGAACCTGCTCGGCGCGCTCGATCAGCCCACCTCGGGCACCCTCACCGTCGCAGGCACGGCGCTCGGCGGCCTCGACGCCACGGCGGCCGCGCGCTTCCGCAACCGCGCGATCGGCTTCGTCTTTCAGCTGCACTACCTGCTGCCGCAGTGCTCGATTCTCGAAAACGTGCTCGTGCCGCGCCTCGCCGGCGGCTGGGACGAGCCGGAGCGCGACGTCCGCGCGCGCGCCGAGGCGTTGCTCGAGCAAGTCGGCCTGCGCGACCGCCTCACGCACCGCCCCTGGCAGCTCTCCGGCGGCGAGCAGCTCCGCGTCGCGATCGCGCGGGCGCTCATCAACCGCCCCAAGCTCATCCTCGCCGACGAGCCCACCGGCTCGCTCGACCCCGCCACCGGCGAACGCATTGCCGATCTGCTGTTGAGCACGAACGCCACCGCCGGCGCCGCGCTGCTCGTCGTGACCCACAATCCCGGCCTCGCGCGTCGCATGGGCCGCACCGAAGCCCTCGAAGCAGGCCGCCTCGTGCCCCAACGGGGCACCAGTCGATAGCCCGGGGCAACGCCCCGGGAGCACCGTCCACCACCAGACAAGCCCTGAAAGGGCGAAAGTCCGTGCCGCAATCCCTCGCCCAGATCCTTGTGCACTTGGTCTTCTCGACGAAGAACCGCGAATCGCTGCTGGACGATTCGATCCGCTGGGAATTGCACGAATATGTTGGCGGCATCGTCAGGACACTCGGCGGGGATTTGCTGAAGGCAGGATCGGTGGCGGATCACATTCATTTGCTCCTCTCCCATCCCCGCACCTGTGCGCCGGCTGAACTCGTGCAAGAGATCAAGACTGGGTCCTCGAAATGGCTGAAGACACGAGGGGCCCGTCATGCGTCCTTTCATTGGCAAGGCGGCTACGGCATCTTCTGCGTGAGCCCATCGCACCGTGGCGAGGTTGAGAAATACCTTGCGACCCAGGCCGAGCATCATCGCGTGGTGACCTTTCAGGAGGAATATCGAAAGCTTCTCGCGAAATACGGCATCGAATTCGACGAGCACTATGTCTGGGATTGATCGAGCTTCGCCCCTTCAGGGCTTTGATTTTTTTGGGAAATCGAAACCCAGGGCGCAGCCCTGGGCTTTCGACTTTCGCCCCGTTGGGGCTGTGCCTCTCGGAGTCGGCGCGCCTGCGTCCTGCGAATGAACGCCCGCGGTTACATCCTTCGCAGTGTCCGGCACTATCGCTGGGCCTATCTCGGCGTGCTGGCGGGCGCGGTGCTGGGTGCGGCGGCGTTGCTCGGCGCGCTGTTCGCGGGCGACTCCGTCGCCGCTTCGCTGCGGCGCATCGCGGCGCAGCGCATCGGGCAAACCTCGCAGGTCGTCGCGGCGGGCGACCGGTTTTTCCGCGAGGCGCTGGCGGCGGAGTTCGCGGCGCAGGCGGGGGTGCGCGCGGCGCCGGTGCTGTTCGCGCGGGGAACGGCGACGCAGCCGGCGACGCGGGCCTTCGCCACGCAGGTGCAGCTCGTGGGCGTGACGCCCGCGTTTTGGTCGTTTGCCCCGCAGCCCACGGGCGTCGCGCTCGATCCGGCGAAGAACGAAGTCGCGGTGAACGCCGCGCTGGCGCGCCAGCTCGCGCTGAAGGTCGGCGACACGCTGGTCGTGCGCCTGCAAAAACCCGGCGTGCTCGCCGGCAACGCGCCCATCGCGGGCGCCGAGGCCAAGCTCGAGTCGGTGCGCGGCACCGTCGCCGCCATCGTGGGCGACGATGCGTTCGGCCGCTTCAATCTCGAGGCCACGCAGGTCGCGCCGGTGTCCGTCTTCCTGCCGATTTCGCTGCTGCAAGCCGCGGTGAATCGCCCGGAGCGCGCGAACCTCCTGCTCGTCGCGGGCGACAAATCCGACGCCGAGGTTTCCGCGGCGCTCGCCCGCGCCGTGCGGCTCGCCGACTACGGTCTCGCGCTGCCGTGGCGCGAGACGGCGCAAGCCTTCGACGTCACCTCCGAGCGCATCTTCCTCGACCCGCCGATCGCGCAGGCGATCGGCGCCGCGGTGCCGGCGGCGCAGCCGGTGATGGCCTATCTCGTCAACGACCTGCGCGCCGGCGCGCGCGCGACGCCGTATTCCATCGCGGCGGCCACGACGGCGGCGGCGGCGCCGTTTCTTCCCGCCGACCTCGGGCCCCGCGAGGTCGCGATCAACCGCTGGCTCGCGGACGACTTGCAGATCGGGCCGGGGGCGGAGTTGACGGCGACGTATTTCCAAGTCGGCGCGGGCGACGCGCTCGTCGAGCGCAGCGCGACGTTCCGCGTGCGGGCCGTCGTGCCGCTCGAGGGCGTGGCGGCGGACCGCGCGTGGATGCCGGAGTTTCCTGGCATCAGCGACGTGAGGCACCAGAGCGACTGGGACCCCGGCCTCCCGCTGAAACTCGACCGCATCCGCGACAAGGACGAGCGCTACTGGGACGACCACCGCGGCGCGCCCAAGGCGTGGTTCACCATCGCCGCCGGCCGCGAGATGTGGGCGACGCGCTGGGGCGAACTCACCGCGCTGCGCATCGCCGCGCCGCAGGCGCAGGCCGCCGCGATTGAGCGGCAGGTGCTCGGGGCGCTGCGGCCGGAGCTGAACCAGATGATGGTGCGCGACGTGGGCGCGGGCGCGGCCAACTCGGCGCAGTCGGCCGTGGACTTCGGCGGGCTGTTCCTCGGCATGAGTTTTTTCCTGATCGTCGCGGCGTTCGGGCTCGTCGCGATGCTCTTCCAGCTCGCGCTGCTCCAGCGCAACCGCGAGGACGCCTTGCTCGGCGCCGTGGGCGTGCCGGCGGGACGCCTGCTGCGGTGGCGCCTTGGCGAGGCGCTCGTGCTGCTCGCGATTGCCAGCGCCATCGCGGTGCCGCTCGCGAGCGGCTACACGCGCGGGATTCTGGCTTATCTCGCGCGCATCTGGGCCACGCAGGACGGGGGCGGCTTCGCGTTTGCGGCGCAGCCGGCGAGCATCGCGGGCGGCCTGGCGGGGTTCATGTTGCTGTCGCTCGCGGCGGTGTGGCTCGCGATCCGGCGGCAGACGAAGCGCGCGCTCTCGGTGCGGCTCGCGTCGAGCGCGGAGGAGACGGCGCCGCCCGCCGGCGTGCGGCGAAACTCGCTCGTCGTCGCGGGCGTGGCGGCGGTCACGGGCGCCGGGGCGCTCGCGGCCTCGGGCCGCGGTTTGCCGGTGGAGATGGCGTTTTACCTCGCGGGCTTCGCGTGGCTCGTCGCGGGGCTGGCGCTCTGCCGCGCGTGGCTGGCGCGCGCGCGCGGCGACGCGGCGGTGTTTTCCGCGCGGCGGCTGGGCTCGCTCAACCTCACGGCGCGGCGCGCGCGCAGCCTCACGGTCGTGGGCCTGATCGCGGCGGCCGTCTTCATGGTGCTCTCGGTGGCGTCGTTTCGGAAGCACGTGGGCGCCGACTGGCTGGAGCGCGGCAGCGGCACGGGCGGCTTCGCGTTTTGGATCGAGACGACGGTGCCGCAGAACCCGGCCCGCGACGGGCAGTCGGGCTTCGAGATTTTCCAGAAGAGCGCCGCGAGCCTCGCTGCCATCGTGCCGCTGCGCGCCGGCGCGGGCGACAACGTGAATTGCTTCAACCTCAATACCACGCTCCAGCCGCGCCTGCTCGCCGTGGACGCGGCGAAGCTCGCGGAGCGCGGTGCGTTTCGAATCAAGGGCGCGACGTGGGCCGATTTGCGCGCACTGGCCGACGGCGCGATTCCGGCGCTCGTGGACGAGAACACGCTGCTCTGGGCGCTAAAGCGGAAGGTCGGCGACACGCTCGCCTACGCCGACGACAATGGTCGCGCGTTCAACGTGCGCATCGTCGGGACGCTGCCCGACTCGATTTTCCAAGGCCACCTGATCGTGGACGAAAAACTGTTCCTCCAGAAATTCCCGTCGAGCCCCGGCTACGCGCTCTTCCTCGCCGACGCGAAGAATCCTGCGGACGCCGCAGCGTTGGGCACGCTGCGTGAGCGACTCGCCGCGGCGGCGGCGGACGCGGGCGGGAAGGTCGAGCTCACGCGCGACGTGCTTGCGGCCTTCCACCGGATCGAGAACACCTACATCGCGATCTTCACGGTGCTCGGGACGCTCGGCGTGGTGCTGGGCTCGCTCGGACTGGCCGTGGTGGTCGCGCGTAATCTGCACGAGCGACGCGGTGAGTTTGCGGTGATGGCGGCCATCGGCCTGCCGCGCGCGGTGCTCGGGCGGATGGTCTTCCACGAGTTCGCGACGCTCGTGCTGTGGGGGCTCGCGATTGGCGCGGTGGCGTCGGTCGTGGCAATTGCACCGAGCCTCGCGGCGCTGCCGCCAGGGCCGACGCTCGTGGCGGTGGGCGCGATGCTCGCCGGCATCGCGGCGCTCAACGCGCTGTGCGGCTGGTGGGTCTTCCGCCGCGCGCTGCGCGATCTGGACCCACGGGCAGCTCTGGCGGCGGGGTAGGGACGGCTCTTCGAGACATCCGGTTGGGTTGGGCCCTATTGTTTCGCTGTGCTGCGAACTGGGCGATCGGGATCATGCCAATCCCATCCACAATGAAGACATTGCTTTGCTCGGGGTGTGGCAACGAGGCGCTTGCAGTCAGGACAACGATTGAGAACGACGACGTCGGCGTGTTCCGCCATTATCCGTTCGACGACCAGTTGCTCAAAATTTGTTTTGCCGAGCAACGCAAGGCGGCGGACTTCGGGATCCTCTTCGACACTCGCGAAGGGAATATCCCCGCTTGCCGACCGAATCGTAATTGTCGTCGCCAGCGACGCCTTTCTTTCCGCGGGCGTTAGTAATCGCCCATAGTTGTGGAAGATGTAGCGGGTGAGTTCGTCCATCGGTTGTTCTGCCCAACAGGTATTCTCAATCCGGACGGCTTGGACAGCCGTCCCTAGCTCACTCACTTCGCCGGCTTGTAGTCCGCCCACAGCCACTCGAGCGCGCCGGGCAGGGTTTGGCGGATCACTCGGCCGTCGGTGTGGCGCGAGGCTTCGGAGAAGACGTAGCGGTAGGTGTAGCCCTTGGCCTTGAGCGCGGCGGCCATGCGCTGGTTGGCCATGACCCAGTTGTGCAGCGAGGCTTCGTCGCGGTCGAAGCCGTTGTCCTTGTCGGAGACGTGGAGCCAGATGCGGATGGGTTTGCGCGGGCTCTCGGGGATGAACTTGGCGTGATATTCCCAGGCACCGCGCGGCGAGTCAGGCTGGTATTTCCATTCCTCGCGCGGCGCCGAGAGGTTGAGCGGCGACTGCTGGTTCACGTAGGTGCCGGAGTAACTGAGCACGCGGCGGTAGAGATCGGGGCGGAACCACGCCATCGTGAATGCCGCGGCGGCGCCTGAGCTGCCGCCGAGCGTGGCGCGGGCGTTGGGGTCCTTGGTGAAGGTGATGCCGTAGTCCTTGGTGATGCGCGGGAGGACCTCGGTCTCGATGAAGTGCGCGTAGAGGCCGGAAACGGTGTCGTATTCGAGACCGCGCTGGCTGCCGAGGGAATCGCCGCCGCCGGAGTTGATCATGACGGCGACCATCGCGGGCACGCGCTTGTCGTGAATCATGTTGTCGAGCACGACGGGAAGAAAATCGCGGTAGTTGCCGTCCTGGCCGACGATGAAAGGAGTCGGCGTGCCGGCGACGTAGCCGGCGGGGACGTAGACGGTGACGCGGCGCTTGTAGGGCACGGTGCCGGTCTGCCCGCGTGCGATGCCCGGGTAGATTTTGCTGTCCTCCGAGTTCATCGTGAAGTCGTGGACGGTGCCCTTGGGGACGTCGGCGCGCACGGTCAGCTCGGGCGCGTAGGCGTAGTCGGGGCCGATGACGAACTCGACGCCATCGGTCGTGCGCGCGGGCGAGGCCACGGCGCTGACGGGCAGGGGCGGGAGCGGCTGTTTTTTCCGAACTGGCGCCGAGGCGTCCGCGGCGAAGACGGCGGAAGAGATCAGGACGGACGCCGCGACGTGAAACATCGCGGGAGCGCGGCGGGGCAGGGTGGGGCGCATGATGAAGGCGAGGGCTATTCCTTGAAATCCTCCGGCTTCGGCTCGGGCAGGAACTGCGTGAGGATCGCGCCGATGAGGGCATAGGCGCCGGCGACGCACGCACCGACCAAGGCCATGCGCGCGGGGTCGGGCTTGTCGGACGCGGCGAACGTGAGCGTGAGCCACGCCGCGGCGGTGCCGAAGACGCGGCCGCCGATGTTGGCGGCGAAGCTCTCGCCCGTGCCGCGCAGGTGCACGGGGAACACGAGGGGGATGTAATTTCCCCAGAAGGAAAACTGCGCGACCGTGAGCACGCCCGCGACGAAGATGCCGGCCTTGATGAGGCCGAGGCTGCCCTCGTCGCCGAGCTGGCCGCTGATCCACCAGAAGAGGAGCGGGACAAAGATGAGCGACGGGATTTGGAAAACGCGGAACAGCGTGCGCCGGCTCACGATCACGACGGCGAGGACGGCGAGGAGGAAGCGCCCGAGGAGCCCGCCGATCTCCTGCCAGAGCGTGACGGCGGCGACGGCCTGATCGCTGGCGTTGCCGGCGGCCTGGCGCATCTCGCGCTGCGCGACGGGATCGGGCTTCTTCGCGGCCTTGGCGGCGGCCATCGCCTCGGCGCCCCGGGCCTTGGCTTCCTTGAGCACGGCGACGTGGCCGGCCTCGGCGGGGGTGCCGATGCGCTGCGCGCCGAGAATCTGCGGGAGCTGCTGGATCGCGCCAAACGCGATGCCGTAGCTCGCGGCAAACACCAGCGTGGTGAGAATGGTGGTCTTGCGGAGCTCGGGCGAAAAGAGGGCCGCGATGCTCGGGCGCTTGAGCGTGCCGGACTCGCGCTTTTTCTGCCACGCCGGCGATTCCGGGAGGAACGGCCGGATGAAAATCAACGGCAGCGCCGGCAGCACGCCGGAGATGAGCGTGTAGCGCCAGGCCTCGTGCCCGCCCTGGATCGCGGGGAGGGCGAGCGCCCACTTGGCGGCGAGGATGTTGGCGCCGGCGACCAGCAGGCCGCCGAACGACGAGAACGCCTGCGTGTAGCCGAGGACCTTTTCGCGCTGGGTCGGCTCGGTAAAAATCTCCGCGAGCCACGCCACGGCGGCAACGAACTCGACGCATACCCCGATGAACACGAGGCAGCGGAAAAACAGCAGCTGCCCGAGCGATGTCGCGAGGTAGCCCGCCGCAAACGCCGCGAACGCGTAGAGCAGGATCGAGTAGGTGAGCACGCGCCGCCGGCCGAACAAATCCGTGAGGTAGCCCCCGAGCAGGCCGAACACGCCACCCGCGAGCGCCGGCACGAAGAACAGCGTGCGCGCCCACTTCACATATTCCGCGCCGCCGGGGGCCCACAGCGCCGCCGCCTGCGCGCGATCCATGCCGCCGGTCACGAGCGCCTCCACCAGCGGCGCGCTGAGCGCGGCCATCGCGGGCTTGATGACGAGCGGCAGCATCAGGAGCTCGTAGATGTCGAAGGCGAAGCCGATGGCGGCGATGACGCAGATGAGCCAGGCGGTGCGCGAAAGCGCCGGCGCGGCGGGGGAGGGGGCGGAACTCATGGGGGCGAAGCGTGCCCGGGCCAGACGCATCGCCGCAAGCGGCGATTCGGTTTTTCGCGCGGCGTTGACCGTCGGAAGGAGGGCGTGCAGCGTCGCCGCGCATCGTTCGTTTCTCGTCGCCCCTTCGCCCCATGAACTGTCCTCAGGTTGCCTTCCGAACGCTCGGCATGTCGCTCCTCGCCCTTTGGCCGGGCCTCGGCGCCGCGGAACTCTCCTCGTGGCCCGAGTGGCGCGGCACGACGGGCACCGGCACCGCGCCGGGCGCCAAGCCGCCGACGACGTGGAGCGACACGCAGAACATCCGCTGGAAGACCGCCGTCGGCGGCCTGGGTTTTTCCACGCCGATCATCTGGCGGGATCGCGTCTTTCTGCTCACGGCGACGGAGACCAGCGAGGAGCGCAGCCCGGCGCCCGCGCCGGCCGCGCCCGCGCCGACGCCGGGAGATCAAAAGGGCCGGGGCGGCAAGCGGGTCGGCGGCGGTTTCGGCGGCGGTGGAAAACCCACGAAGGTGCACGAATTCACGGTCGTCGCGCTGGAGCGCGCGACGGGTGCGGTCGCGTGGCGAAAAGTGGCGCGCCGCGAGGTGCCGCACGAGGGCAAGCACCAGACCAACAGCTTTGCCTCGGCTTCGCCGCTGACGGATGGCGAGCGACTCTACGCGTCGTTCGGCTCGCGCGGCCTCTACTGCTACGACCTCGCGGGAAACCTGGCCTGGACGAAGGACCTCGGCGACATGCAGACGCGCAATGGCTTTGGCGAAGGCTCCTCGCCTGCGCTGGCCGGCGATCTCTTGATCGTGCCTTGGGATCAGGAGGGCGGGTCGTTCGTCGTCGCGCTGGACAAAAGGACCGGCGCGGAAGTCTGGCGGCAGCCGCGCGACGAGCGCACGAGCTGGGCCACGCCGCTGATCGTGGACGTGGGCGGCAGGCAGCAGGCGGTTCTTCCCGCTTCCAAGCTCACGCGCAGCTACGATGTGGCGACGGGCGCGCTCGTGTGGGAGGCCAGCGGGCTCGGCCCCAACGTGATACCCACGCCGGTGGCCGGCCACGGGCTGGTCTACGTCACGAGCGGTTTCCAGGGATTCTTTATCCAGGCGATCAAGCTCACCGCCCGCGGTGATGTCACCACGGGGACCGACGTGGTGTGGCAGCAGCGCAAGGGCACGCCGTATGTCGCGTCGCCGGTGCTGTCGGGCGAGCGGCTGTTTGCGACGAAGGAACGCGAGGCGTTTCTGTCGTGCTTCAATGCGCTCACCGGCGAGTATCATTTTCTCGATCAACCGCTGGAGGGCATGCGCGGCGGCATCTATGCCTCGCCGATCGTCGCCAACGGCCACCTCTACGTGGTCGGCCGCGAGGGCCTGACCTACGTGCTGAAGGATGCGACGAAGTTCGAAGTCGTCGCGCGCAACGCCCTGAGCGATCGCATCGACGCCTCGCCGGTCGCGGTGGACCGAGAACTTTTCTTGCGTGGCCACGAATTCGTCTACTGCATTGCCGAGGGCTGAATAGCTGCGGTCACACCACCCGCGCGACGCCTCCCCGCCCTCGGTCCCCGGCCGCGGGCGGAACGGTCGGGGGGAGCCCCGACGGGCGCGGCGCCCCATCCATTCCGGACGCAAAAATCAAACCTACCCCCATGAAAACCATTCGGCCGGCCCTGTTTGCTTGCCTTGTCACGACGGTGTTCAGCCAGGTTGCCCCGCCGCCCCCCGCGGCGGCCTCGGACGAGACCGTGACGCTTTCGCCCTTCCAGGTCACCGCCGACGCGCGCGGCTACTACTCCGCGAGCACGATGTCGGGCACGCGGTTCAACACCAAGGTGGAGGACCTCGCCGCCTCGCTCACCGTGATCACCAAGGAGCAGATGGCGGACTTTGCGCTCCTCGATCTCAACGACATCTTCCTCTACGAGGCGGGCACCGAGGGCACGGGCACGTTCACGGACTACGCGTTCGATCGCAACGGGGCGCCCATCGACAACACCCAGCTCAATCCCGGCAGCGCCAACCGCATCCGCGGCGTCGGCCCGGCCAACACCGCGTTTGGCAACTTCGAGACCAGCGGCCGCGTGCCCATCGATCCGATCGACATCGACTCGGTGGAAATCAGCCGCGGGCCCAACGCCAACGTCTTCGGCCTCGGCGGCGCGGCCGGCACCGTCAACGTCCAGCCCGCCTCCGCGAACCTCCAGCGCGATCGCTCGCAGATCGCCGCGCGCTTCGACAGCCTCGACGGCTACCGCACGTCGCTCGACCTGAACCGCGTGCTGAAAAAGGGCGTGCTCGCCGTGCGCGGCAGCGCGGTCGCGCAGCATGACGGCTTTGACCGCAAGCCCTCCGGCACCGACACGCGCCGCTACAACGCGATGGTGCGCTACCAGCCGGCGAAGTTCACGACGCTCAACGCGGCGTGGTCGTATTTCCGCACCTCCGGCAACCGGCCCAACACCACCACGCCGCGCGACGCGATCACCGGCTGGAAGCTCGCCGGCTCGCCGTCGTGGAACCCCGTCACCTCGCGCGTCACGATCAACGGCGTGACGAGCGCGGGCGCCTTCGGCATCGCCGCGCTCCCGACCGGCCTCGCCAACACCGCCGGGAGCGGCCGCACCAATTCCACGATCTTCATCGATGGCAACGGCACGGTGGGCTTCTGGGGCCCGACGCAGGCGACCGCGACCACGAGCCCCGCGGACCGCAACCAGGCCGTGTTCCTCGTCAACTCCGCGCCCGAGGATGTGCGCACCGGCCAGCCGCTCTTCTCCGCCAACCCCAACGTGAGCAACAAGGCGATCTACGACTGGTCGCGCTTCAACCTCGCCGCCGTCAACCGCCTCGAGGACACGGATCAGATGCTGCGCCTCGAGCTGAACCAGATTTTCCTGAGCACGCCGCGCCACCTGCTCGCGCTCGAGGCCGGCTACTTCCGCGAGGATGCATGGCGCTACCGCCGCGACCTCATCGGCACGGCGGACAGCCAGGGCTCCGCGGGCAGCCTCTTCATCGACGCCAACGAGCGGATGTCCGACGGCTCGGCGAACCCGTTCTACCTCCGGCCCTACATCGGCGTGTGGCGGCCCTCGTCGTTCGAGACGCCCCTGGTGCGCAACACCTGGCGCGCGCAGCTCGCCTACCGGATCGACCTGCGCGCCGAGAAATCCGCGCTGCGCTGGCTCGGCCTGCACCAGTTCTCCGGCTACGCGGAATACAAGGACGCCGTGCAGCGCCGCATCGCGTTCCGCGACGCCATCGTCTCCGACCACGCGTGGCTCGCGCCCGGCGTCGCCCGCGCGGACCCCTCGACGGTCGTCACGATCAACTATTTTCGCTACTACGTGGGCGACGCCCTCGGGCAAAACGTCGACTACGGCCCGGGGCCGTTCGCCACCGGCGCCTACGACTACCGCTGGGGCAACGCGCTCACGAACAACATCCGCACCGAGCGCGCGACGCTCGGCCAGGCCGTCGCGACCGACGCCACCGCCGCCGGCGGCAACACGCACCAGATCCTCAAGACCCGCGGCGGCGTGGTGCAGAGCTTCTTTTTGCAAGACCGGCTGGTCACGACCTTCGGCCTGCGCCGCGACCTCAACTACAACAACACCGGCGTCACGCCCGTGCTGCAGGCCGACGGCGTTCATCTCGCGTCGGGCTCCCTCTACCAGTGGGCCGCCCGCGACTGGGCCTTCAACGAGGGCACCACCCGCACCGCGGGCGCGGTGTTGAAGCCGCTGCGCTGGCTCCACCTCCACGCCAACAAGTCCGATAGCTTCCAGCCCAACACCTACGCCGTCGACCTGCACCTCAACCCGCTCTCCGATCCCTCGGGCGAGGGCCGCGACTATGGGTTCTCGCTCAACCTCCTCGACGGCCGCCTGGTCGTGCGCGTGAACCAATACCAGACGAAGCAGCTCAGCGCCCGCAACGGCCAGAGCGCCACGCTCGCCACGCGCGTGCGCGGCCTCGACTTCGACACGCCCAACCGCGCGCAGACGCCCTTCAACCTCGTCCCGCTCGCCACGACATGGATCACCAACGCCGCCCGCGCCCGCGGCCAGACGCTCACGCAGGACCAGATCGACGCGCAGCTCGTCACGATCACCGGCCTCGATCGGAAATACCTGAAGACGCTCACCGACGATCTCAGCGAGACCGAGGACATCACCGCGAAGGGCACCGAGATCGAGTTGAACCTCAACGCCACCAAGTTCTGGACCGCGAAGCTCAACGCCACGCGCCAGGAATCAATCAACTCCAACATCGCGCCCGGCCTGGTCTCCTGGATCGCCGAGCGCCTGCCCGTTTGGCAGAAGATCATCGATCCGGAGCTGAACCGCCCGTGGTTCACGGAGCGCTACGGCAACATCAACTCCGCCTCGCAGCTCCTCGCCGCCAACGTCACCGCGCCGCTCGGCGTGGCGCTCGCGAGCCAGGGCAAGAGCCGCCCGCAGGTGCGCAAATACCGCGTCAACGCCGCGACCAGCTACCAGCTCGCGGGCCTCACCGAGCAGAAATACCTGAAGCGCGTCACCGTCGGCGGCGCCGCGCGCTGGGAGGACAAGGGCGCCATCGGCTACTACGGCGTGCAGTCGCTCCCCGCCATCGTCACCGACCTCGATCCCAACCGGCCGATCTGGGACAAGTCGCACCTCTACCTGGACGCGTTCGCGAGCTACCGCACGCGGCTCTTCCGCGACAAGATCGGCGCGACGTTCCAGTTCAACGTGCGCAACCTGACCGAGGGCGGGCGGCTCCAGCCGATCAGCGCCTACCCGAACGGCCGGCCCGCGGCCTTCCGCATCGTGGACCCGCGGCTGTTCATCTTCACCGCGACATTTGAACTCTGACCGCCAAACAAGATGATCCGGGCGATTGCTTGTTTTCTCGCATGGTCGGCGGCCTTGGGCGCCGCGGAGCGCGCCTTCCCCGGCGCGGAGGGCTGGGCGGCGTTCACGCCCGGCGGGCGGGGCGGAAAGATCCTGCGCGTGACCACGCTTGCCCCGAATGGCCCCGGGTCGTTTGCCGAGGCGGTCAACGCCAGGGGCCCGCGCATCGTCGTCTTCGAGGTCGGCGGCGTGATCGATCTGAGTTCGCAGAAAATCCTGATCAAGGAGCCGTTTCTCACCGTCGCGGGCCAGACGGCGCCGGCGCCGGGGATCACGTTCATCAAGCAGGAGCTGCAAGTGGCCACGCACGATGTGGTCATCCGCCATATCCGCGTGCGCACGGGCGAGGCGGGCCACGCGAAGAACAGCGGCTGGGAGGCCGATGGCCTCTCCACGCTCTCCGGCGCCTACAACGTGATCGTCGATCACTGTTCGTTTGCGTGGGCGACGGACGAGAATCTCAGTGTTTCCGGCAAGGCGTTTGTCGGGGCTTCGGTGGAGGAGTGGCGCAGGAACACCTCGCATGCGGTCACCTACAGCCACAACGTCATCGCCGAGGGGCTCAGCCACTCGACCCACACGAGCGGCGAGCACTCGAAGGGCACGCTGGTCATGGACAACTCGACCGAGGTGCTCCTGCTCGGCAATCTCTACGCGAACAATTCGCAGCGTCATCCCCTGGCCAAGGGCGGCACATGGGTCGCGATCGTGAACAACGTCATCTACAATCCCGGCATCCAAGCCATCGGCTACCGTTTGCCCGATGTGCTGTGGCATGGGCGGAAATTTGAAAACGGCAGGCTCGACATCGTCGGCAACGTGATGCGCCACGGCCCGAACACGCAGAAGGACCTCCCGCTCCTGGTCCTCGAGGGCATCGGCGACGTCGATGTGCGCCTGGCCGACAACCTCAACTCGGATCGCGAGGGGCGGCCGGTGCGCATCGCGGGCAACAACCCCGCCGCGAAGGGAAAAATCCGTGAGCACGACGGGGCCGTGTTCTGGCCGGAGGGGCTGGTCGCGTTGCCGGCGGCGCAGGTGGAGGAATCCGTCTTCCAAAATGCCGGCGCCCGTCCCTGGGACCGCGATGCGGTGGACGCACGCATCGTGCGCGAGACCCGCGCGCGCACGGGCCGCATCATCGACAGCGAGCAGGCGGTCGGCGGCTACCCGACCGCAAAGGAGACCCGCCAGCCCTTCAACCCCGCCGAATGGAACCTCGCCACGATGGAAAGGATTGCCCGATGAAACCGCAGCCGTTCTCACGCCGCACCTTGCTTAAGTCCGGGCTCGTCACCGGCGCCGCCGCGTTGCTCCCGCGCCCCGGGGCCGCGGCGCCCGCCTCGGCCTCGAACCCCATCGTCGCCGAGAATGCGCGTCCCGGCACGACCGACTGGCAGCTCACCTTCGTGCGCTCGCAGAACAACCGCTCGGAGCAAATCGAGGGCTTCTGCTCGCACACGAGCGTGCGGGCCGGCGAGGCGATCGACATTTTTGTGAGCACGAAGCCGGCGAGCGACGTGCACATCGACGTCTACCGGATGGGCTACTACGGCGGGAAGGGCGGGCGGCACGTCGCGCGGCTCGGGCCCTTTCACGTCGAGCCGCAGCCGCTGCCGCCGGTCGGGCCGCGGCGGTTGCGGGAGTGCCAGTGGGCGCGCGCCACGCGCCTCACGATTCCGCGCGATTGGGTGAGCGGCGTCTACCTCGGCAAGCTTTCGTGCAGCGCCCACCGCAACGAGAGCTACGTCATCTTCGTCGTGCGCGACGACCGGAAGGCCGATCTCCTTTTCCAGACGAGCGACACCACGTGGCAGGCCTACAACAAGTGGCCCGACGCCTTTTCGCTCTACGACAGCGATCCGCCGCGCCGCCCGTGGGGCCCCGACACGATGGTGAGCTTCGACCGCCCCTACGGCAAATACCCGCAGGTCGTGGACAACATCCTCTCGCAGGGCTCCGGCGAGTTCCTGCTCTGGGAGTTCCCGCTCTGCCACTGGCTGGAGCAGCACGGCTACGACGTCACCTACTGGTCCAACCTTGACACGCACGCCGACGCCGCGGGCCTTGCGCGCGCCAAGTGCTTCCTCTCGGTCGGGCACGACGAGTATTGGAGCCTGGAAATGTATGATCACGTGGCGGCGGCCGTGAAGAACGGCCTCAGCGTGGCGTTCCTCTGCGGCAACAGCGTGCACGGCGTCATTCCGCTGCATCTCCGCAACGCCGCGGGCCGCACGGGCCGCACTTTCTACCGGCAGGGGTTGTTTGGCGGGCCGCTGCTCGGCGCGAGCACGGGCACCGAGGGCGTGCCGCCCACGGTCTGGGAAAAGCACGGCCCTCCCGAGGAGTTGCTGATGGGCGCGCGCTCGATGGATCCGGCGAACGGTTCCGCGAGTTGGATTGTGAGCAACGCCCGCCATTGGATTTTTTCCGGGACGGGCATGAAAAACGGCGACGAGATCCCGGGCCTCGTCGGCTGGGAATTTCACGGGGCGCCCGCCGAGATCCCGGGGCTCGAGGTTGTCGCCACCGGCGTGACGACCAAGAGCAGCGGCGAGCATACGACCTACGCCGCCACCGTCTACCCGGGCCCGAAGAACAACTGGGTGTTCAACGCGGCGACCATCTACTGGTCGATCGGCCTCTCGTCGCCCCCGGGTTTCGTGCTGCCTTGGTCCCACTGGGGCCGGCCGCACGGCCCGGACGAGCGCGTGCAGCGGATTACCGAGAACTTTTTGGCGAAATGCGGCGTGCGTCGCTAGCCCGCGAGGGTGTGGCCTCAGGCTGACGCGGGCCTGAGCCAGCTGCGCAGGCTGGCGAGGCTGAGCAGGCTCGCCAAGAGCAGGCCGGCGGTGGCGCCGCCGTCGGGCACGTTGTTGGTGCCGCCGCCGCCGCCCGAGGTCCGGCCGGGGAGCGTCCAGTTGAAATTCGCCTGCACGCCGACGCCGTCGAGGCCGTCGTAGATGGCGCCGTTGTTTTGGAAATAGACAGTGTAGGTGGAGCCGGCGGTCACCGCCTGCGTGTAGGTGCCGCTGCCCACGGCGGTGAGGGTGAGGACCGAGCCGCCGGTGGTCCCAATGGTGAAGTTCTGCAGCCCGCCAAAGAGCGGCAGCCCGCCGGGCGCCGTGATGGCGTAGTTCATCGAGAATGCGCCCGTGAGATCCGCGGTGAAGGTGTAGCTCCAGTTCGGCAAGCTGAGGTTGGTCTGCGCGCTGACGAACGGGTAGTCGCCGCCGTCGTGGGCCGTCCAACCGTAGTTGAAGCTCGCGGTGCCGGAGTTGCCATTGGCGGCCCAGGTGGCGCTGCCGTTTGCGTAGGCGTTGATGCTGGAGCCAAAACTATTCACGTCGGTGAGGCTCGCGGCGACGCTCAGGGGCGCCGGCGTGGTGGTCCATGACTGGGCGCTGCTCGGGGTCCCCGTCTTGGTGCCGGTCGGGAACAGGTCCACCGCCACGGCCGCGCTCATCGTCGCGGAGATCGGGGTCGCCGAGGCCGCGGGCGCGAGCATCAAAGCCGTGGCGACGGCGGCGGGAGCGAGGGCGGAAAGTGTCAGGCGGCGGAAAAGGGCAGTGTTCATGCTCCCCCTTCTCTGCGATTCGCCGGCGGAAAGTTTCAGAAAATCTTTCCGGCGGGAAAATTTTGTCCGGGGCTAGGCGAGCCCCACGCGGGCGACGCGGACCGCCCCTGGCGCGTTTGGCCAATGGCGTGGCGACGCGTGTTGCTCGGGCACGGGGGCTCGCCCTCGGTAAGCCGCGGCTCGGCGGGACGCCTCGCCGTGCCATTTGACCACAGTTAGCTTGAACCGCTCTAGTGTGAAGTTGTCGCTTCCGCTGCGGCTATCTTTTCACGCCACGCGTCCGCTTGCCCCGTCAGCCCGCGCGCCGCGTAGAACGCGACCAACCGGGCTCCCGCCTCGCTCACCTCGTTCCGGTAGGGCGCGGGAATCCGCGGGGCGTGCGCGGCGAGGGCCGAGTAGCCCTCGCGCAGCAGCGGCTCTGCCTCGGTGAAGTTGCCCAAGCCTGCCAGCGCCGCGCCCAGGAGACTGCGCGTCGCCGCGGTGGCCCACGCTGCCGGCGCGGCGGCGCTGCGGGCGGCCAGGGATTCGCGCAGGAGAGGCTCGGCGTCCGCGAAGCGCGCCGCGGCGAGCAGATATGCGCCGAGCCGATCGAGGGCCCGCTGGGTGTCGGGGTTCCTGGTCCCGAGCACGCGCCGAGAGATCTCGGCCCGTTGGCTGAGGAGCGGTTCCGCTTCGGCGGAGCGTCCCCGCAGGAGCCGCACCGCGGCCAGGCCGCCCATGGAAACCAGCGTGTCGCGGTGCTCCGGCCCGAGCGCACGTGCGCGTGCGGCGAGCGTGGCTTCCTCGAGGGCCTCCGCCTCATCCAGCCGGCCGCGCAGCCGCAGGGTGAACGCGAGGCCGCTCGCCGCGGTGAGCACGGCCGGATCGCCGGGCTTGGACACGCGCAGCCGGGCGGCGTGCAAGGCGCGATAGTGCGTCTCGGCCTCCTCATAGCGCCCCGCGTCCAGCAGCGCGCCAGCGAGGTTGACGACGGAGTTGAACGTGCTGGCGTTGTCGGCGCCGAACACGCGCGTGCGCGCCGCCAGCACCTGCCGCTGGATGGCCACGGCCTCGGTGAAATTTCCGTTGGCCTGTTGCGCGAGGGCGAGGCCGCCCCGCGCGGTGAGGGTGTAGGGGTGGTCGGCGCCGAGCACACGCGCATCGATGGCGGCGAGCTCGGCGTAGAGGGTCTCGGCCTCGGCGGGCCGGTTCAGCCGCAGGACATAGCCGGCGAGGTTGGACATCGACACGAGCGTGGCGGGATTCTCGGGGCCGAGGACTTTCTTGCGCAGCTCCCAGGCCTGGCGGCCAAGCGCCTCAGCCTCGGCGAGGCGCTGCTGCCGGCTGAGCAGTGAAGCGAGGTCGTTCATCGCCATGAGGGTGGGCACCGCCTCCGGCCCCCGGGAGCGGCGGGAGATTTCGAGCGCCCGAGCCGTCAGCTCCCTCGCCTCGTCAGCCCGGCCGAGGCCATCGCAAATCTCAGAAAGGATGCTCATGCCGAAAAGCGTGTCGGCTTGGTCGGTGCCAAAGACCCGCGTCAGGCCCGCGAATGCCGCGCGGCCGATCGGCTCCGCCTCGCGGAGCTTGCCCTGCCGCAGCAGCGCGAGGGCGAGGCCGCGCTGCGCGAGCGGGGTGCGCTTTGATTCGGCGCCGTCATGCGCGCCGAACAGCTCGACGGCGCGCCGCAGGTGCGCCTCCATGGCCGCATGGTCGCCGAGCGAGCCGTAGGTGTTGCCCAGTGTCAGGCGCAGCGCCGCCTCGACGAGCGGCCGCGCGGCGAAGCGTTCGCCCACGCCCTTGGCCGCGCGGTCGAGCACCGTGCGCAAGCGGAGATCGCGATCGGGCTGGCGGTCCGGCGACGCCTGCCCGAGCAGATCGTCCTGGAGGAAATCCGCGATGGCGCGGCTCGTGGCCGATTCCGTGAGCGCGCGCTGGTGCTCCGCCTCGACCTGCGCCAAGGCCGCCAGCGTGGCGCGCTGCTCGCGTCCGAGCCGGATGGCCGACACCGTCGCGACGACGGCGACCGCGACCAGCGCCAGCAGGGCTGCGGCTGACACGCCGGCGAGCGCCGGGTTGCGCCGCACCCAGGCGCGCGCCTGGCCCATCGCGGAGAGCGGCCGCGCGGCGATGGGCCGGCCGTCGAGCCAGGCGCGCAAGTCGTCCGCCAGCGCCGCGGCGGAGGCGTAGCGCGTCGTCGGCTCGGGCTGCAGGCACTTCGCCGCGATCACCGCGAGGTCGCGCGGGCACGCCCGTGGCGCGGGCGGCGGCGTGAGGCGGGGGACTTCCGGCGGCGGCTCGCCGGTGAGCAGCTCCTCGAGAATGGCGCCGAGGCCGTGGATGTCCGCCGCCTGCGTCGCGGCCGCGGCGCCGTGTTGCCGCACTTCGGGCGCGACATAGCCGGGCGTGCCAAAGACGGCGAGGGGCCGGGTGACGGGCGCGCTCGGCTCGGCCTCGGCGAGCCGCTTGGCGATGCCAAAGTCGCTCACGAAAGGACGCTGCGCCTCGTCGAAGAGGATGTTGCCCGGCTTGAGGTCGCGGTGCAGCACGCCCCGCTGGTGCGCATGATGGATCGCGTCCGCGAGCGTGGCGACGAGCGCCGCGATTTCGCGCCATGCGCCGCGGAGGCGCACCCCATGCTCGGCCAGCGATCCGCCGGCGCAAAGCTTCATCGTGAAGTAGGGCAGGCCGTCGTGCTCGCCCACGCTCAGCACCGGCAAGATCGCGGGATGATCGAGCCCCGCGACAGTCGTCGCCTCGAGCCGGAAGCGCGCGCGCGATTCCGCCGAACCCGCCTCGTGGGGCCGCAGGATCTTGAGCGCCACGTCCCGCGCCGGCTCCAGCTGCCGCGCGCGGTAGACGATGCCCGCGGCCCCGCGGCCCAGCTCCGCCTGCACGACATGGCCGGGCACGGCGAACAACCCGCCTGCGGTCGCGGCGCCAGCCTCGGCGTCGAGCACTTCGTCGAGGGCGCAGCGCGCGCACCAGCCCGCGCCGCCGAGCGCCGTGCCGCACGTGGGGCAAGCAGCCTTGTCCGCGCTCATCGGGTCAGGCGGGGGCGCCCGCGAGCACGGCGCGCAGATGGCTCATCTCGGCGTCGACTTCATGCGGCGCATCGACCGTGAGGGCGACTTCGGCCCGCACTTGGTCGCGAAACTGTCGCCGCAGGCGGTGGACCTCGGTCTTCAGGCGGGCGAGGGGCCAGCCGAGTTGCTCGGCCGCGGCCTCGTAGGGCGGGGTCGCGGTGGCGCCGGGCAGGAACTCCCGCAGCACGGCGAACTCCCGCATGCCTTCCTTGGCGCGCCAGGCCGCCTCGACCTCGCCGCGGGCGCGCAGGATCAGGTCGCGCGCCCATTCGCGATCGAACGCCGCGGCGATATCGGCGGGCACCGTGAGCTCGTCGTGGCTGGGCGCCGCCGCGTCGAGTGAAACGGCGGCGGCGCCGGCCCCGCGCTTTTCCGCCTCGGCGCGCTCGCGTTCGCGCGCGAGGAAACGCACCAACGCGCCGAGGAGAAAGGAGCGGAACCGGCCGCGCGCCCGGTCTGCGCGCCGCAGGGCGGAGCCTTGGATGAGATGGAGGAAGAACTCCTGCGCGAGGTCTTCCGCTTGCGTTTCCTGCCGGGGCTGGCGCGCGATGAAGCCCACGACTGGCTCGCGGTAGCGCCGATAGAATTCCGCCAGCGCCGCGTTGGCCGCGAGATCGCCGTGGATCGTCGCCTGCGCCAGGAGGCTCCAACGCGTCGTGGGAAATGCCATGATCGCCAAAAAAGGGCAGGGCGCGCCGCGCGGCAATCGCGCAGAGCACCGGGCCGGCTGGGTAGTTTCGCGGACCTTGCGTGAGTTGAGCGTTGAGCGCGCGCCTTGGACGCCCCACGTTCGCCACGCCCCGCTTACTCCCATGCGCATTCCCACTCCGCTCCTCCTTTCCGCCGCGCTCCTGGCGCTGGCCGCCATGCCCGCCCGCGCCGCCGACCCCGTGCCTGCGCCGGGCACGCTCACCTTCAACACCGTCATCACGAAGCTGAAGGCCGGGAAGCAGATCTTCAGCAACACGATCGTCGAGCCCGACCTCGAGGCGGCGCGCAAGGCCTGCGAGGGCCAGGACTACATCTGGATCGAAATGCAGCACAGCACCCTCACCTGGCGCGAGACGCAGAACCTCATCGAGGTCGTCGCCAAGGCCGGCTGCATCCCGTTCGTGCGCGTGCCGTCGGCCAATGTCGGCGACATCCAGAAGGCCACCGACGCCGGCGCGCTCGGCATCATCATCCCGATGGTCTCATCGGTGCAGGAGGCGCGCAACGCCGTCATGTTCGCCAAATTTCCCATCGGCCTGCGCGAGAGCCCCAACACCAAGCCGTGGGGCCACCGCAGCTCCGGCAACAACCGCGCCGCCTCGATCTGGGGCCGCGGCTACGCGACGAACGCCAACAACAACATCCTGATCATGATCCAAATCGAGGATCCGGCCGGCGTGGGCCTCATCGACAACATCCTCGATGAGGTCGAGGGCATCGACATCGTGATGGTCGCGAGCAACGACTTCGGCATCCAGGCCGGCGATCGCGACGGCTCGCCGAGCTACAACGCGCGCGAGAAGCTTGTGCGCGAGTCCGTCCTTGCCCACGGGAAAATCCTCGCCGGCCCGTCGAGCTGGGCGAACCGGCCCGGCTACATGCTCTTTCAAGGCAGGAAATCCGCCACGACGACAGGCTACGAGACCGTGACGCCGAAGTGAGACGATCGCAGTTGAACGCTTCTGTTTGCGAAATTGACAGGGTGTGACTCCGTCACACCCTGAATCGCATGCTGACTTTGGTCGAAACGGCGACCTTCACGCGCCTCATCACCGACTTGGTCAACGACGATGATTATGCGAAATTCCAACGCGAGCTGGCTGAATCGCCCGACAAGGGCGACCTGCTGGTGGGCTGCGGCGGCGTGCGCAAGGTGCGGATGGCCGCGGGCGGGCGCGGCAAGAGCGGCGGCGCGCGGGTCCTCTATCTTCACCTGCGCCACCGCAGCGTAATCTACCTGCTGTATCTCTTCACCAAAGGCGAAGCCTCCAATCTTTCGCCCGCCGGCAGGAAGACGATGCGAGAACTCGCTCACCAAATCAAAAACCAACCTTATCGATGAAAAAGGAAATCCCATTTAACGAGCGTGAACTGCTCGGCTCGATGCGCGAGGCGCTGGCGCACGCCCAGGGTCGGCTGACATTGAAGACCACGAAGGTGCCGCGCCCGGCGCGAAGAATTTCCCCGGCGAACATCGCGCGCATCCGGCACGCCTTGAAAGCCAGCACGCCGGTCTTTGCTGCCTACCTCAACGTCACACCCGACACAGTGCGCAGCTGGGAAAAAAACCGCCGCCAACCTTCTGGTCCTGCGTTGCGCTTGCTGCAGATCGCGGAGAAACAACCGGAGATTCTCCGCGCCTCGGCCTGAGCGCGGCGTTCTAACGGCTTTCGATGCCCAGGCTAGTTCCCAAACTCAAGCGCCTCCCGCCGAGGAAACGCCCGCGCAAGGCGCAGGCGGGGTCGCGCGGGTCGGCGGCGGGTGAGAGCGTGCTGAGGGAAATTTCCGGCGACGCGCTCGTCGCCAAGGACGCGATCGAAAAGGCGGGCGGCGTCGTCACGGGCCAATGGCTCGATCCGATCGGGGCGCGGCCGCTGCTGCTCGCGGTGCTGCCGATCGCGGCGGTAGAGCCGACGCCGTTCCAGCGCGATGTGTCGGACGCGCACCACAAGCGGCTCGCCGATGTGATCGATCGCACGGGGATTTTTCTCGATCCCATCATCGCGATCACGGCGCCGGGGGGCGGATTCTGGACGCCCAACGGCGGGCACCGGCTCGCCGCGATGCGGCGGCTCGGCGCGAAGGCCATCACCGCGCTCGTCGTGCCCAGGCGCGAAATCGCCTGGCAGATCCTCGCGCTCAACACCGAGAAGGCGCACAACCTGAAGGACAAGTCGCTCGAGGTGATCCGCATCTTCCGGAACCTGCTCGAGGAGGACGGCGCGCGGCCGGAGAAGGACTTCGCGTTTTATTTCGAGGAGGCCGCGTTCATCGCGCTGGGCCTCTGCTACGAGAAGGCGCCGCGCTTCAGCGGCGGCATCTACACCTCATTCGTGCGGCGGCTGACGGCGTTCAGCGACGAGCCGCTCGCCAAGGCGCTGAAGGCGCACGAGCGCCGCGCCGCGATGCTGCTCGAGCTCGACACCAAGGTCACCGAGGTCGTCGCGAAGCTGAAGGCGAAGGGGTTCGTGAGCCCGTATCTGAAGGCCTTCGTGGTCGGCCGCTCGAATCCGTTGCGCTTCATGAGCGAGCCGCCAGCGCTGGAGGACTTGATCAACACGATCCGAGGCAAGGTGGAGCGCTTCAATGTCGATAAGGTGAAGCAGGAGGACATCGTCGCCTCCGGCGGCGTGGCGGACGAGGAGTGAACGTTCCCGCGCTCTGCGGCCCGATCGTAGGACCGCCGCTTGCCGGCGGGTCGTCGCGGATTTCATGTGCGCCGCGAGATGGCCCGGGCACGAGGGCCGGCCCTACGGGGCGCGCGGGAGGAATTCCACTCGCTGGCGCTCGTGGCTACAGGCTCAGCAAGTGCTCGGCGGCGCGGGCGACGTAGTTCTCGCCGCCGCGCGGCGCGGCGCCCTTCGCCGCGGCCTCGAGCAGCGGTCGCAGCGAGGCCGGGCGGTTCGGAAGCAGCGTGATGTAGTTGAGCGCCTCGAGGCGCACCTCGGCGCTCTGCTCCTTGGCGAGGGCGGCGCTGAGGACCGGCCACGCGGTCTCGGCGCCGCCATGCCGCGCGGTCGCGAAGGCCGCGGCCACGCGCACCGAGCCGCTGGCGTCGCGGAGGAGCGGCGCGAGATCCGCGGCCACCTCGCGCGGCGCGCGCAGCGCCGCGACCGCGCCCCAGTAGCGGACGACCGGCAACGGATCGGCGAGCGCGGCCTTGAGGTCGGCGCGCGCGGGCGCGGCGCCGAGCTGGAGCCGGTCGACAAGATCGAGGATGCGCGCGAGCGGGTAGCGCGCGTCGTCGCGGCTGAACTCGGTCGGCGACTTCTCGCCGGAGAGCTCGCGCAGGATCGCCTCGGGCATGAGGCCGGTGTCGCGGATGCGCAGCAGGTGCGCGCGGTTGGCGGCGCGCAGGCGCTCGAGCGTCGCGCGGTGCGCGGGATCGCCGGCGAGGTTGTTCACGTTGTCGTAGTCCTTCGTGAGATCGAAGAGCTGCTCGGCGGGGTGCGGCTGGAAGAACGACTCCTGCACGGCGTTCAGCTTCCCCTCCTTGTGCAGGCGATCCCAGTCCTTCATGGTCGCCTGCTGCCAGAGGTAGGTGACATACTGCATCGTCGGCAGCTCGGGCCGGTAGTTGCGGATGTAGCGGTAGCGCCCGTCGGTCACGGCGCGGCAGAGATCGATGCGCTCGTCCATGCGGTCGCGGAAATTGTAGGTGAACTCCGGCGCGGGCGTGCGCGCGGCGCCGGCGAAGGCGCGGCCTTGGAAATAGCCGGGGATCTTCACGCCGGCGAGGCTCAGCACGGTGGCGGGCAGATCGACCCAGTTGACCAGTTCCGTCGAGCGCGAGCCCGGCGCGGAGGGCGCGAGGTGGCGGAAATTTTTCCCGAAGCGCACGACGAGGCTCGGGTGCGTGCCGACCTCGTAGAGGAAGCGTTTGCTGCGCGCGACGATCCCGCCGTGGTCGGAGTAGTAGAACACGATCGTGTCGTCGGCGAGGCCGTCGGCCTCGAGCTGCGCGACGATGACGCCGATCTCGCGGTCGGCGACGCCCACGCGGTCGTAGTATTGCGCGATGTCCTTGCGCACCTCGGGCGTGTCGGGGAGGTAGGCGGGGACCCTGACCTTCGCGGTGTCGGTCTCGATCGGGAAGCGCTTGTGGAGCGAGCTCTCGTGGCTCGAGTTGAAGTTGAACACGGCGAAGAACGGCTGGCCGGGCTTGCGGTTGCGCCAGTGGCCGCGCGCGCCGTTCACGTCCCACGTGCCGTCGAGCACGGCGGCATTGTAGTCGGTCTTGGCGTTGTTGGTCGTGTAGTAGCCGGCGTCGCGCAGGTAGGCGGGGAAGTAGCGCATCCACGGGGGCATCGGGACATTGCAGCGCATGTGCTGCGTGCCGAGCGCCGGCGCATACATGCCGGTGATGATGCTCGCGCGGGTGGGCGCGCAGACCGCGGAGGTGGAGTAGGCGCGCTCGAAGACGATGCCGTCCTTCGCGAGGCGGTCGAACGTCGGCGTGCGTGCGAGCGGATCGCCGTAGGGGCCGTAGTAGAACGCGGCGGCGTCCTCGGCGACGACCCAGAGGATGTTGGGCCGCGCGGCGGGCGCGGCGCGGAGCAAGGCCGTGAGCGTGAGCAGGGCAAGGAGCGAGGCGAGGGGGCGCATGGGAAAAGGAAGGCGAGTGTTGGCGGCGCGCGCGGGGATTCGACAAAAAACCTCGGCTACTCGGGCGCGGCTGGCCCGCCGCACCGCCGCCAGAGATCGGTCATCGCGAAGAGGGGATTGTGGCCGATGTAGTCGGGCCAGGGCGTCTTCCGCGCATGGGGCTTGCGCGCGAGCTTCTCCGGCGGGCCGAGCTCGGGATCGAAGAATTCCCACAGCGTGCCGGAGCGGGCGAACTGCGCGGCGGTGGCGTCGAGCGCGGCCTCGAGCAGGCGGCGCGCGCCGTCGGCGCGGCCGTGCTGCGCGCAGGCGCGCGCGGCCCAGAGCGTCATGCAATTCCACGCCGGGCCGCGCCACATGCGGCGCTCGAACCTCGGATCGTTGATCGCGACCGTGGCGATGGGGTGGGGCGTGAAAAATTCCGCGGGGTTCAGCAGATGCCCGTCGATCACGCGGCGCGCCTGTGCCTCGGTCGCGGCACCGACTACGACCGGCCACATGCCCTCGAAGGCGAGCGTGCGGTGGCCCGGCCGTTGCATGACCCAGTCGTCGTAGAAAAACCCCGTGCCTTCGTCCCACAGGCGCGCGCGGATGAAATCGCGCAGCGCGGCGGCCTTGCGTTCCCACTCGTCGGCCGGTTCGCCGCAGCGACGGCTCCAGCGCGCGGCATGCTCGTAGAGCTGAAAGACGTGCGCGCAGGCATCGACCGCGGCGGAGGTGGCGGCGGGCCGCTCGAGGTAGCGCACGCCTTCGTCCATGCCGCTCTCCCATTGATCCGATTTTTGATCGAGATAGTAGAAGCCGCCGCCCGGCACGCGGCGCTTCGCCTCGAACCAGCCGATCTGCCTTTGCAGGGCGGCGAGGCAGGTGCGCAGCGTCGCGGTGTCGTCGCGGGCGATCGCGAGGTATTCGTCGGCGGCGACGACCCAGAAAGGCGGGAAGGCCTTGAAATTTTTCCACCCGGGGCGGCCATCCGCCGTGAACGTGATGATGCCGGGGATCAGCCCGTCGTCCTGCTGGCCGGCGAGTTCGTTGATGATCTGGCGGCGCACGTGCTCGGGGGCGGCGCGCACGGTGTCGAGCCGCTCGTGCGCGAGATCGATGTGGCCGAAGACGCGCCCGCCGTCGTAGCCCGGGCCGATCGACTGGTAGGGATATTTGAAATGGGCGAGCGCCGGAAAAATGGAGCGGCCGTGCAGCTCCGCGAGGAAGCGCAGCATCGGGCGCCAGGCCGGTTTCCCGGGCAACTCGGCCTCGCGCAGCAGCGCGTCGCGCAACGCGCGGCCCTCGGGCGTGGCGGGCTCGGCGGCGCGGAGCGCGGACGCCGCGACGGCGAGGGTGAAGGCGAAGGCGAGCCGATGGATCATCGCGTGGCGGCGAGGTAGTCGGAGAGGATCTCGACGTTGCGGTTGAAGACGTGCGTGCCGAGGAACCGGAAGCCGGCCGCGAACTTCGGCTGGCCGATGAGATCGTGGCCGCCGCGGTCGCCGCCGTAGGTCGTCACCCAGCGGCCCTGCTCGTCGAGGTCGCGGATGATGGCGCGGACGCGCGCCTCCAGCTCGGCGCGCGAGCCGATGAGCGAGCGCAGCTCGCCGCCGGGCAGGACGGAGATGAGCTTGCCGTTGTCCGTGAAGCGCGGCGTGACGACCGCGCCGCCGGGGCCGGAGGCCTCGAGGCGGGCGAGTTCCTTTTCCAATTCCTCGACCGCGGTGTCCTGCTTCCAGCCGTAGTGCGGCGGGAGGTTGGTGTCGTCGTAGGTGAGCTCGTAGCCGCGCTTGTCCTTGGAGCTGCCGCTCACGCCGGGCGGGCGCAGGAGATAGAGCGGGCGGTTGGTCTGGAGCTCGTAGTAGCGCGCCATGCGCCCGTCGGGCAGGCGGCTGCGGCGGAGGTAGGCGAGGGCGCGCGGGATCGGCGCGAGGTATTTTTTGTCGCCGGTGAGGCGGTAGACTTTCATGAGCGCGCGGATCGCGTCCTCGGACTCAAGGCCGCAGATCGCGGGCGGCTCGAACTTCCGCGCCCAGATGGGCTGCATCTCGTAGCTGTATTGTTGGCACCACGCGGGCTGCGGCTCGGGCATCTGCGCGAGCACGAGGAAATCGCCGAGGCGCGCGATCGCGGCGCGGAGGCTCGCGTCGCCGTAGGTCTCGATGGCGGTGAGCAGGGCGTCGGCGACGTTGCCGGCCACGTTGTCGTTGAGCGTGTAGTAGTCCCAGTATTTGCCGTTGGGCCACGTGCGCGGCCAAGGGTCAGGATAGCTGGCCGCCTTCGGCGGATGCGCCGCGACGGGCCCCGTGAAGCCCTGCGGGAAGGCGCCGACCGGGAACTGCGCCTTGAGCAGCGCGTCGAGCGCGAAGCGCGCGGCCTCGTGGATCGCGGCGTCCTTGAAACCGAGCGCGCGATCGAGGCGGGCGAGGAACTGGAGGGCGGCCTGCGTCTGGTTGTCGTCGAGCGAGGTGTGGTTGCGGCCGGAGCCGCGGCCATTGCGGTAGAGGGCGACATGGCTGCCCTTCGGATCGAAATCGATGACCTGCGTCCAGCCGCCGGATTGGAGCTGGCCGTAGACGAGCGCGAGCCCCGCGTCGCGCGCCGCCTCGAGGTAGAAACGATCGCCCGTCGCGTCGAAAGCCTTTAGGTAGGCGATGCCGACGGCGGGCGTGCCGGGCGGCTCGACCCATATCTGATCGGCGGTGCCGACGCCCTCGCCCCAGCGCTGCGCGAGATCGAGGCTGTAGTAATAGGCGTAGCCGCCGTGCGAGGCGACGCGGCCGTGGAAATAGGTGGCGGCCTTTTTCAACGCGGTCGTGACCTCGGGGCGGGAGATGGGATCAGCGGCGGTCAGCGTGGCGGCGAGCGCCAGCGAACCCAGGGCGCAAAGGATAGCCATGGTAGGGCGGTCGCTCGTCGGCAGGCCGTCGCGATTATCGTGTTCGCTGCGTGACGGCCGGGCGGCGAGCGCCGGCCCTGCATCAGACAAATTTGGTCGTTTCATGGATAGTGCTCCGGTTCCTGTTTTGTCTCGGTTGAAAGCTTCCAGCTCAGGTCCTCCACCCACGCGCTGTGGTTGAAGTTGCCGAGCCACTCGCGCTCGTGGGCGCGGCGGAAGCGAAGCAGCTCCTCGAGCGCGGCGCGTCCGCGGCCAGGCGTCGACGCGGGGTCGGCGAGCGTGAGCAGGGCGGAGACGCGCGCCGTGAGCTTCGCGTGCTCGAGGCCGTCGCGGAGGAATTTCACGCGGGCGGCCGCGGTGGCGTCGCCGGCGGCCGCGGCCGCCGCGGCCGCAAGGATTTTCTCCGCCGGCGCGAAGCATTCGGGCGGGAAGACGCGATGCGCGGCCTTGGCCCACGTGCGCCAGCGGATCGCGACGCGATCGTAGAACACGTCGGTGACCTGCGCGCGGTGTTCCATCGTGTAGCGCTCCCAATGGTCGAAGTAATCCTTCACGGCGCCGGCGGCGGGGCCGAAGCCGGAGAAATATTCCGCGAGCAGCGCGTCTGGGTCGGCCTCGGGGCGCGTGTGCAGGCGCATGAGCAGGTAGAGCGAAGGGCCCTGCGTGCTCCACTGGCCGGTGAGCGAATCAAAGTCGGTCCCGGTCATGCCGCGCGCGGCGGCGTGGCGGAAGTCGTCGGCGAACTGATGCGCGAACACGAACGGCATGCAGTAGCCGTCGAGAAAGTAGTTCGTGCGCATGAAGAGGCGCGCGCCGGTGTCGCGCCAGCCGGCCCATTGCGCGCGATACCAGGCGTGCTCCTCGTCGGCGCGCGGATACCAGCCGGCGGAGGGACAGAAGCCGAGGAGGATGCGGTCGTGGAGCTGCACGCCGGAGGTCGGCGCCTGGAAATAGTTGAAATAGGCATAGCCGACGGCGGTGACGCGCGGGTTATGCGCGGCGGCGAGCTGCTGGACGGCGAGCGCGAAGCGCGCGTAGCGATCGGACACGAAGCGGGCGTCGTGGACCTTGAAGTTGGCCGCGTAGAATTTCGTCGCGTCCGGCGGCGCGGGGCCGTCCCACGCGCGGCAGCGGTCGCACTCGCACTGGCCGAGGATGTCATTCTCGACGACGTTGATGAAGTCCGGCGCGCCGCGCGCCCGCCACTGCGCGACGATCGCGGCGTGCAGGCCGGGATCGGAGACGCACATCGCGTAGCGCGCGCCGGGCTTGGGCGGGCCGCGCCGGCCGTTCACGAGCTGGAACCACTCGGGATGCTCGCGGCCGTGCTTCTCCCACCAGTCGGTGAACGCGTGGCCGTAGCTGAGGCGCTCGCCCCGGCCCATCCGGTGGCGGCGAAGGAAAACGGCCTGATCGCGCGCGTAGTCGGCGGCGGCGGCCGGCGTGAAGCCGAGCGCGGCGTGCTCGAACTGGTAGCCGGTGCCGGGGCGCACGTGGCGCTGCATGAAACGCGGGGCGATCGTCCCGGCGACGGCGCGGGCGACGACGGTGCGCGTGCGCGGCACGTGCGTGCCGAGCGCGCCGGGCCAGAGCCAGCGCGCGCCGAGCTCGCGTTCGAGCCACTCATAGACGCCGAAGAGCGTGCCCGCCGAGGTATCGCGATCGAGCGGATCACCGGCGGTGTCGCGGCCGGCGACGATGAGGGCGTCGGCCGTCGTGCGGAGCGCACAGGACTCGGGCGCGAGTTTCGCGGCGTCGATGCCGGCGGCGCGGGCGGCGAGGGTGTCGCCGATGAAGATGCGCGCGGCGGGTGCATCCGCGGGGAGGGCATTTTCCGCGGCGACGGGGAGCGTGGCGCCCGTGGCGAGGGCGACGTGGTGGGCGAACTCGCGCGCCGCGTAGCTTGCGACGGTGCTGGGCTGCGCGGCGGTGACGATGATGGCCACGGCGCGGCCCTCGCGGACGAGCGCGGGCTGGGCGAAGGCCGACGCGGCGAACGAAAGGAGAAAAAGAAGCGAGGCGGGACGCCTCGTCCACGACACGGAGCCGATCATAGATCGAAGGTGGCGGTGAGGATGAAGAGCCGCGGATCGACGATGCGGTAGGCGTTGGGCGTGCCGTCGGGAAACGCGCTGATCGGCTGGAGGCGGCCGCCTTCCTGCACGTTGCGCACATTGAGCTGCACGGTGAGGCCAATCTTGTTGGCCCAGATCCTCGTGCGGTAGGCGGCGAGGAGATCGACGTAGAGGTGGCTCCGGTCCCAGACGGGGTTGTTGCGATCAAGATTGCTGATCACGGCGGGGAGCTTCTCGACGCCGTAGTAGCCGATGGCGCCCTTGTCTTCCCAGCGGACGGCGCCGCCGACGTTGATGTTGCGGAGCCAGCGCTGCTGCGTGAGGCCGCGCAGGTAGTAATTCGTGCTCAGGTTCGCGTGATACTGGCGGATCTGCGGGAGGCTCTTGCCGACGGTCTGGAGCGCGATGCCGAGCGGCGTGGTGACGTTGCCGGGCAGGTAGTTGAAGGCCGTCTGGCTGCCCGCGTAGCTCGTCGTGAACCAGTTCGTGTTGGTCTGGCGATCGACGATGCTCTGCCAGATGGGCGCGCGTTCGGCGAGGTAGTCGACGAGGTCCTGCGCGATCGCGGCCTGGATGGTCTCGTCCTGGGAGACGTTGGCCTTGATCGTCCAGTAGTTGGTCGGGTTGTAGTTGAGCTCGAACTCGCGGCCCTTGCTCAGCGCGTCCTGCGCCTCGGCGATGGGCAGGCCGCCGAAGTTCACGCTCGTCTGCAGCAGCGTGACGAGCGCGGGATCCATTTTCATCGTCGCGGCGACGGCCGCGTCGAGCGCGGGGCCGGAGAGGCCGGGCTGCGTGGCCTGGAGCCACTGGCGCGAGCGCACGTCGAGCGAGAAGTTGCGCGCGGTCTGGCCGTCGAAGATGTCGACCTTCACGGCGCGGGTGGCGAACGTCGACGAGTTGCCGCTGCGATCGTTGGCGGTCCTGGTGATGAACTGGTTGGCGCGGAAGTTGAGTTTGCCGCCGAGGAGGTTGAGCGCGAAGCCCCAGTCCTGGCCCTTGCCCTGCGGGTTGGGCAGAAACCCGCCGTGGAGGTTGATCGCGGGATCGGCGGGGATGAAGGAGTCGGACTTGTTGGCGTAGACGGAGAGCCAGCGGGTGAGCTTGGCGACGCCGCCGACGGTGCGGGTGCGACCCTGGTTGCCCTTGTAGTTGCCGAGGGCCCACTGCTGGTCCCACTCGTAGTCGTGCGTCATCGCGTCGGTCTGCAGGCGCGCGCTCACGCCGGCTTTGCCGTAGACCTTGTCCTTGCGGAGGCCGAAGGTGCCGACGAGGCGGTCGTCGAGGAAATGCGTCTGCCACACGGCGCCGACGGTCTTCTGGATCTTCAGGGAATTCTGGGCGCCGGCGGTGCCGTTGATCGTGGCGGCGTAGCCGAGCTGCGTGGGCTCGTGGTTCGCCTGACCGGCGGCGAAGTTGCCCCACGTATAGTCGGAGCGACCGAGCAGCGTGCCGCGGTAGGGCGCGTAGTCGAAGTTGCTGCCGGCATTGTCGCCCACGTAGTAGAGGCGGTAGCTGCGCGAGCCGGTGGGCGACTGCGCGTCCTGCGGCAGCGGGTCGCCGGCGAGGAGCGCGCTGTTGGCGCGCGGGGTGTTGGCGGCGAGCCAGGCGTGGTTGTCGACCATGCCGAGCTGATAGTAGAACGCGCGCGACTGGTTGTGCTTGTATTCGCCGAAGCCGCTCACGTTGTGGAGGCCGAGCCAGCGCAGCCAGCCGCGTTCCTTGGTGAGGTCGAGCTTGTAGGCGAGCTGCGCGCGGTAGGTGTCGTTGGTGAGCGGCGTCTCGATCACGTTCACCTCGGTGATGCCGAGGTAGGGGCGGAGGAAAAACGGATTGGCGGAGCCGTCGAGGCGGCGGCGGTTGGCGTCGACGTAGAGGTAGGTCGAGCCGGCGCTGCCGGTCGGGAAATCGCGGCGGTAGATCGGGGAGTCCTCGCGGAACCAGCCGACCTGCGCGGCGAGCATCTGGCGCCGCGTGTCGAAGACGATGTGGTCGATCGTGACGAGCGAGGTGCCGGTGCGCTCGTTGAAGTTGTTCATCGCGGCGGCGTTGATCGCGGACCAGTTGTAGAGGGACTTGTCGGCGACGGCGCCGTCGGAAGTCCAAAGCGGCTGCGTGGCGCGCAGGCGCTGCGGGTTGAGGAACACGTAGTTGAAGCCCGCCTGGTTGTTGCTCGCGGCGGTGGTGAGCAGGGCGTCGCCGGTCGTGGTGCCGCGCGGCGCGGTCCAGTAGCCGATGCCGCCGCGGTCGATGAACATGAGCGACGTGCCGCGGCCCGTGGTCTGGAACGCGCTGTTGAACACCGCCGAGCCCGCGATCTGCGGGATGCCGCCGCCGAGCGTGGAGACGGGCACGCCGCGGTTGGTGACGGGCGAGGCGCCGATGTAGGCGGTGTTGGTGAGCGGGTCCCAAGTCGGCGAGCCGGAGGCGATCCACGGGGTGACGGCGTCGCGCGGCGTGATGCTGTTGGGGCGGTTGCCGTATTGGTGGAAGTATTGGTAGGTCGCGCTGAGCGTCGTCGCCTTGAACGGCCGGTATTTGACCATCGCGTTGTAGCGCTCGGCCTTCACGCCGGAGGGCTGCAGGTTGTATTCCGTGTTCTGCAGGACCTGGCTGATGCGCAGCGCGAGCTTGTCCGGCACGAGCACGCGGTTGACATCGATGCTCTCGCGGTAGCCGCCCTCGCCGTTGGCGCGGCCGTAGCTGTCGAGGCGGAACTGGGCCTGCGTCCGGTTGCGCGAGACGTTGGCGGTGGCGGGCACGGTGTTGGCGGTGCCGGAGGCGTTGCCGAGGCCGAAGAGATTGGAGTTGGGCCCGCGGCTGATCTCGACGGCGTCGGAGCTGATCGGATCGAGCGGGACGCGGCGGCTGGTCTCGAAGCCGGCGTAGGCGATGTTGGCGCTGGTGAGGCCGCGGATGCGGTTCGCGGTGTTGGGATTGCCGGCGAGGTTGTCGTTGGGCTGCGCGCTGGAGTTGAAGGCGAAGTCCGTGAAGTTGCCCGAGCCCTCGGTGCTCACCTCGTAGGCGAAGATGTCGTTGATATCGAGCATCGCGAAGTCCGCCATCTGCTCCTTCGTGACGACGGTGATGGACGACGCGAGGTCCTCGATGCGCGAGTTGATGCGCGTGCCGGACATGGTGTTGGCGGAGAAATAGCCGCGCGTGTCGGCGACGACCTCGAAGGGCGAGAGCACGACGGTGTCGCCCGCGGGCGGGCGCGCCGGCGAGGCGGCGGCGGGCGCGACGGCCTGCGCGCGGAGAAACGGGCAGGTGAAAAGCAAGGCGAGGCCGAGGGCCGGCGGGGCGAGGGGTTTCATGGAGCTGGGGTGCGAGCTAGACGCACGGGAACACGGCAGGCACCGACGGCGCGAAACTTTTTTGCAACGTCGCGCGCCCGCCGCTCGACTCATCGGTGATGTCCTTGTCTCATCCCTGCATGGATATTCCGTCCGCCGCCGAGGTGTCCCGCCGCGCCATGCTGAAATCGCTCGCCCTCGCCGGCGCGGCCTGGAGCCTCCCGCGCCCGGTGCGCGGCGCGGACACGCCGCCCGTCTCGCCGACGGTGCGGGACGCGGTCGCGCGCTACCTCGAGACGCTGCGCCGAGCCGACGGCGGCTACGCGTGGGGCGATCAGGAGGACTCGCACCTCACGCCGACGCTCGGCGCCATCGCGAGCTACCGCTTGCTCCAGCGCACGCCGCCGCAGCGCGACGCGCTGGTGGAATTCGTCCGCACGCACCATCCGCGGGAGGTGAAAAAGCTGGAGCAGGAGCGGCGCGTCTTCGACTGGCAGCAGATTCACGCGCTCCAGCTGCTCGGCGCGGACCTCGGCGCGTTTCGCCCGCGCATCGCGGCGATGACGGAGCCGCTGGGCTACATGAAGCAATACGAGCGCAACGGCCACCCGGTCATGCAATCGGAGCTGGGCGTCGTGATGTCGCACCTCGCGCTCGGGCTGCCCACCGACGGCATCGCGCCGGCCTTCGGCCGCTACCTCGACGCGCGTTGCCGGCCCAACGGCAGCTTCAACAACACGCCCGCCTCCGCGGGTGGCGATGGCCACGTGATGAACACGCTCTGGGCCCTGCAGGCGCAGCGCATCCTCGGCCGCGAGATCGCGCACCGCGAGGAACTCGTGGCGTGGCTGCGCGCGTGCCAGTTGCCGGGCGGCGGCTTCACCTTTGCGCCGCGGCCGGAATTCGGCGGCGTGGACGACATCGCCTACACGCGCGCCGCGCTGCGCTGCCTGAAAATCCTCGGCGCGACGCCGGAGCGGGCCGAGGCCTGCATCGCGCAGGTCCACGGGCTGGCGAACGCCGACGGGGGATTCTCCGATCGCGAGGGCTGGCTGAGCAACGCGAACGCCACCGCGTGCGCGCTGGAGGCGCTCGAGCTGCTCGCGGCGGGCGGCCGCGCCCTGCGCCCGCCGCGCCGCCGCGCGCGGGCAAAGCTCCCGGAGGGCCTGAAAATTTTCTCCGCGCAGGTCGAGGCGCACGGGCAGGGCAGCCCTGCCGAGGCCGTCGATCTCGCGCGCGGGCTGAAGATCGATCTGTGGGGCGCGAAGAACGCCAAGCCCGCGTGGCTCGCGCGCGCCCGGGCCATCGCGGCGGAGCGGCGCGCGCCGGTGAGGTTCTTCGTCGCCGACGAGGAATACGGCACCTGGGTCGACGTTCCCGGCCTGGGCACCTACAGCCACACGAGCGACATCGTCGCCCCGGGCGACACGGACTTCGGCCCGCCGCTCGGCGTGCGCGGCGCAAACTCACCGGCCGTCACGTGGCCCGAGTTCCGCGCCCGGCGGCTCGACCCGCTGCAAAAGGCCGGCGGCCGCCTCATCTGGCAGTTCGGCGAGAACGAGGAGCTCGTGCGCATGTTCCTCGACGACTCGGTCGAGCGCGGCGGCTTCGCGGCGATCAGCACGTTTCACTTCGGCAACCCGGACTTCATGAACACGGAGCCGTTCCTCAACCGCTGGCGCGGGCGCATCCCGTTCATCGGCCTGCAGGACGCGCACGGCCCCGAGCCCTGGTGGTTCGCGGATCAGACGACGGGCTTCCGCACGCTCTTCCTCGCGACGGAGCCGAGCTGGGCGGGCTGGCTGAACGCGCTCAAGGAAAACTGGACCGTCGCCGTGCGGCGCGACGTGTGGACGAAGGGCAAGACGTGGCTGCACGCCGGGTCCGACGAAGTCGCCGAGCTCGTGCGCGCCCGCGAGGCCGAGTGGCGCTGGTGGGACAACCCCGCGATCGCGCGCCCGATGGTCTCCATCGTGCCCGTGCGCGCGAGCGATGAGTTCGAGGCGCTGCGCCCCGAACGTGGCACGGCGCTCCGCGTGCGCTGCGCGTGGGAAAACACGCCGCAGGGTTTGCCCAAGGCCCCGCTTGCGGAACTTATTTCCTTGGCCGTGGACGGTGTGGTGGTGAGCCCCGCCTTGATCGACAAACCCCGGCCCAATGGGCTGCGCGACGAGCACGCGCATGTCTTTGCGATGCCCGAGTCCGCGCGGGGTCGGCATACGGCGAAGGCCACCATCCGCATCCTCGCCACCGGCGCAACTGTCTCCCGCACGATCGATTTCACGACCTGACCAAAACCCAAACCCGCACCATGCGCCTGCCACCGTCCTCCTCCACCGCACTCCTCACGTTCCTCCTCCTGCTCGCGCCCGCGTCTGCGCAGACGATCGCGCCGTCGCCCACGCCCGCCTCGGCCCGTCCCACCGAGCCTCCGGTCACCCTCTCGCCCTTCGAGGTCCGCCCGGAGGACGACGCCGGCTACCAGGCCATGAACACGACCTCCGGCAGCCGCCTCGCCACCAGCCTGCGCGACACCGCGGCGGCGATTTCGCCGTTCACGCCGGAGTTTCTCTCGGACATCGCCGCGACCAACGTGACCGAGATGCTGGGCTACGCCGCCAACGCCGAGCTCAACGCCGGCGACAGCGAGGGCGCGGGCTTCAACAACCCGCGCGACTTCAGCTCCGCCGGCGGCGAGCCCTTCCGCATCCGCGGCATCCCCGGCGGCGTGTCCACCGACTACGTCGAGAACGCCGCGCCGCAGGACCTCTACAACATCGAGCGCGCCGAGGTCGCGAGCGGCGCCAACTCCATCCTCTTCGGCTCGGGCGATGCCGGCGGCCTCGTCTCGCTCGCGAGCAAGCGCGCCAGCGTCACGCGCAGCAAATACTCCGCCGCCGCGGTCTTCGGCTCGTGGAACTACGAGCGCTACACGACCGACCTCAACCAAGTGATCGTGCCGCGCGTCCTCGCGTTCCGCCTCAACGCCCTCTACGGCAACGCGCAGAGCTGGCGGCGCTACGAGTTCAACGACACCAAGCGCGCCACCGGCGCCGTGACCTACAAGCCCTTCGCGCGCACGACGCTCGCCGCGAACTATGAGGGCGGCCGCGCCGGAAACAGCGCCGGCGTGAAGTGGAACACCACCGACCAGGCCACGCGCTGGATCAACGCCGGCCGCGCGGTCACCGACTCCACCGCGGCCGACCCCGCGCGCGGCATCGCCAACTTCGGCGCCAACCAGCGCTTCACCTTCTTCGCCGCCGACGGCTTCGTCTCCAACCTCCGCAACGAGAACCGCAGCAGCATCGCGCCCGGCACCGCCGACACGCTCCTGCCGCCGTCAATCTTTCCCTACGACATCAACTGGGCCGGCCCCTCGTCGCGGCTCCTCCGCACGTTCAACAACTGGCAGGTCTCGCTCGAGCACCGCTTCACCGACGCGCTCACCGTCCAGGCGATCTACCTGAAGAACCAGACGCGCGCCAAGGCCCGCTCCTTCGTCTTCAACACGACCGGCGGCAACACCATGGATCTCTTTGGCGATCCCAACCTCACCATCCCCGCGCCCGGCGGCACCGGCACGATCACGAACCCCCACGCCGGCCAGCTCTACCTTGAGGCCAACAACAACCGCGACTTCACCGACACCGACAACGAGATCAAGCGCGTGATGGTCGCCTACGAGCTGAAGCTCGGCAAGCTCGCGGGCCTGCACCGCTTCGCCGGGATGTTCGAGCGCGCGCGCCAGGATCGCCACACCGGCTCACAGCGCGAGATCCTCGTCGATCAGGATCGCCGCCCGATCGCCAACGCCACGCCCGAGAACGCCCAGAATCTCCTCTGGCGCCGCAGCTACCTCAAGGAGGGCGACTACAACACCTACGCGCTGCTCGGCCTCTACACGCCGGTGGCGCCGTTCACCTACAACGGCCTTCAGCTCAACGCGCGCCCCATCAACACCGGCGAATTGTTCTCCGTGAAGAAGGTCGATGCGATGATGCTCGCCGCGCAAAGCTCGTGGCTCGACGGCCTCGTGACGAGCACGCTCGGCTACCGCCGCGACGACATCGTCTATCTCGACAGCACCTCGGGCCGCGTGACGAGCGCCACGGATCCGCGGGTGACTTCCGGCCAGATGCTGCTGAACGAGGTCGCCGTGCTCCCCGGCTTCACCCAGAACACGTTCAAGTCCGACACGCTCTCGCTTGGCGGCGTGCTGCACTTCAGCCGGCGCTTCTCCGTCTTCTACAACCAGTCGACTAACCACGGTGCGCCGCGCTTCGACCGCCGCATCCTGCCCGACGGGCGCATCCCCCCGCCGCCTGAGGGCGAGACGCGCGACGTCGGCTTCATGCTCGATCCGTTTGGCGACGACCGGTTCTTCATGCGCGTCTCGTATTTCGAGACCGCGCAAATCGGCGACGCCGCGGTCTCGCCCAGCGGCGCCGTCACCAACGCTGCCGCGCTCGGGCGCTCGCAGACGCTCGCCGTCAACGCCGCCTTTGTCGCCGCCGGCAAGATGACGCAGGCGCAGGCCGACGCCGCCGGCTTCAACTGGAACGCCGCCATCATCGACACCAAGAGCCGCGGCTACGAGGTCGAGCTCGTCGCCAACCCCACGCGGCAGTGGACCATCCGCGCCAACTACTCGCACTCGTCGCGCGACCGGGAGAATTTCTTCGCCGAGGGCTACGCCTTCTTCGCGACGAAATTCGCCGAATGGCGCGCGCTCGCCGCCGGCAACGCCGCGCTGACGGCGACCGTCGAGAACAACATCACGCAGATCCAGCAGAACGAGCTCGACGGCCGCGCCATCGCGCAGGAGCAGGGCTTCGGCTCCATCCCGCACAAGGCCACGCTCACCACGCGCTACCGCTTCGCCGAGGGCCGCGCCAAGGGCATCTTCGTGGGCGGCGCGGTGCGCTACCAGTCGGGCGCGTTCAGCCAGACCGACGCGCGCGCCGCCAGCGCCGGCGGCACGGGCAAGGACTACTTCACCGAGGGCACGCTCTTCACGGACGCGTTCGCGGGCTACTCGTTCAAGTTCCCGTGGTCGCCGAAGGTCGCGATGCGCGTGCAGCTCAACGGCCGCAACCTCTTCAACTCCGACCTCGCGACGCTCGCGCGCTACAACGCCGACTTCACCGGCCCCCGCCGCATCTACCTCCGCGAGCCCCGCTCGTGGCGGCTGACGCTGTCGGCGGAGTTTTGAGCCGCGGCGGGCGTCGCGGCTTGACCTTGCGGACGCCCGGAACCGGCGGGCCGGGCGCCCGCCGCCGCGCGGGTGGATCGCGCGAATCCCGTGTTGCCCTTTCGCCGTCCTGCTCCCGCATTGCCACACCCCATGAACATCTCCCTCCCGCGCCCCACGCGCCGCGCTTTCCTGAAGACTTCCGCGCTCGGCGCGGCGGCGTTTGCGCTCCCGCGTTTCAGCATCGGCCAGCCTGGCGTTTCGCCGAACTCGAAGATCAACGTCGCCTGCGTCGGCATCGGCAACCGCGGGTTCTTCGCGGTCTCGGAACTGATGAAGGATCCGCGCGTGAACCTCGTCGCGTTTTGCGACGTCGACCAGGCGCTCGTCGAGAAAACCTACCAGCGCGGCGCGGAGCTCAAGAAAGGCTCGCAGCTCACGTGCGCGGATCTGCCGACGGTGCGGCTCTTCCGCGACTACCGCGAGATGTTCGCGACGTATGCCGACAAGTTCGACGCCGTCACCGTCTCGACGCCGGATCATCATCACTACCCGGCGGCGATGCTGGCGCTGAAGCACGGCAAGCATGTCTATGTGGAGAAGCCGCTCACGCATACCGTGGCCGAGGCGCGCTCGTTGCGTGCGATGGCGCGGCAGAAGGGCGTCGTCACGCAGATGGGGAACCAGGGCCGCGCCACCGAGGGCATCCGGCTCATGCGCGAGTGGGTGCAGGCTGGCATCATCGGCGAGGTGCGCGAGGTCGTGGCGTGGTCGCCCGAGTTCAACAGCACGTATTTCATCCGGCCCGAGTCGCTGCCGCTGGAGAAGCAGACGCCGCCACCGACGCTCGACTGGGAGCTCTGGTGCGGCCCCGCGGAAAAGCGCGCCTACCACGAGAGCATCGTGCCCGTGCGCTGGCGCGGCTGGTGGCACTACGGCAATGGCATGCTCGGCGACTGGGCCTGCCACACGCTCGACGCGCCGTTCTGGGCGCTCGACCTCGGCGCGCCGGCCTCGGTCGAGGCCAAGGTCAGCGACGTGAGCGACGAACTGGTCCCGCGCACCGCCGAGGTCACGTATCGTTTCCCCGCGCGCGGCAAGCTGCCGCCCGTGAAGCTCACCTGGCGCGAAGGCCCCGGGACCAAGCCGCGCCCGCCGCGCCTCTGGGAAGACGACCCGAAGAAGCCCGGCCTGCCCGAGCGCGGCATGATGATGCTCGGCGAGAAAAACACCCTCTATGCCCCCGGTGGCCGGCCCGACAGCCCGCGCCTCGTCGGCACCAAGGCGATGGAGGAGCTGAAGCAGAACCGCCCCGCGCCCACGATCCCGCGGGTGGTCGGCGGCCCGATGCGGGAGTGGCTCAACGCGATTGCCAAGGAAGGCCCGACGCCCGGCTCGAACTTCGAGTATTCCGTGCCGCTCTCCGAGATGGTGCTGCTCGGCGTGCTCGCGATGCGCACCGGCAAGAAGCTGGAATGGGACGGCAAGTCCGGCCGCATCACCAACGACCCCTCGCTCAACGCCTACGTGGACATCCGGGCGCGGGCGGGTTGGAAGGTTTAGTGGTGCGCCGGACAAATTCCCCGCAACCGCCCTCGGCCTTGTGGCGGGCCTGAGTTTGGATCGACGACGCGGCGCTGGCGCGGAGCTTTCGTGGCAAACCTGAGACGGACGCAGGGCGACTTGCTCAGGCCCCGCGCACCTTCGCCAAAACGGCCTTCAGCTCCTCGACCTTCGCCGGGTTCTGGTCCGCCACGTTCCGCTGCTCGGCGACATCCTTTGTGAGATCGTAGAGCTGCGGGGTCGGGAGATTGCCGAGCTCGATGTTGGTAAAGGCGCTCTTCGCTGGGCCGGGGCCGGGCTCGATGTATTTCCACTCGCGAGTGGCGACGCTCAGGCGGCCATTGGTCGCGTGCTCGATGAGATAGTCGCGGCCACGGGTGTCGGCGCCGAAGAGCGCGGCGGAGGCGTCGCGGCTGTCGGGCGCGGCGGCGGGGACGGGCTGGCCGGCGAGCGTGGCGAAGGTCGCGAGGAAATCGACCTGGCTCACCAGCGCCGGGCTCACGCCGGGCGCGACGCGGCCGGGCCAGCGCACGATGAGCGGCACGCGCGTGCCGGCCTCGAAGGCGCTGTATTTCCCGCCGCGCAACGGGCCGCCGGGCGTGTGGCCGTTGAGGTTTTCCACGGAGCCGTCGTGATAGCCGTCGTCCACCACGGGGCCGTTGTCGCTCGAGAGGAGGACGATGGTGTCGTTCGCGAGGCCGAGGCGGTCGAGCGCCGCGGTGACCTGCCCGACGCACCAATCGAACTGGAGGATGACGTCGCCGCGCCGGCCGAGGCCGCTCTTGCCTGCGAAGCGCGAGTGCGGCATCCGCGGCACATGGATGTCGTGCGTGGCGAAGTAGAGGAAGAAGGGCCGCGCCTTGTTTTGCTCGATGAACTGCACCGCGCGGCGCGTGAGCACATCGGCCATGTCCTCGTCGACCCAGCGCGCGGCCTTGCCGCCCGACATGTAGCCGATGCGGCCGATGCCGTTGACGATCGTCATGTCGTGGCCGTGGCTGTGCTTGTATTTCAGCAGCTCGGGGTTCGCACGTCCCGTGGGCTCGTTGTCGATGGGCTTGGTGTAATCCACCGCGATCGGATCGCGCGGGTCGAGGCCGACGACGCGGTGATCCTCGACGTAGACGCAGGGCACGCGGTCGCCCGTCGCCGGGAGGAGGAAGCACGAGTTGAAGCCGATCTCGAGCGGGCCGGGCTTGATCTCGCCGTTCCAATCGAGCGTCTCGCCGCCGAGGCCGAGGTGCCATTTGCCGACGGCGCCCGTGGTGTAGCCGGCCTTTTGCAGCACGGCAGGGAGCGTGGCGCGTCCGGGCGCGATGAGCAGGCGGGCGTCGCCGGGCAGGACCTTGGTGTCGGTGCGGCGCCACGGATATTGGCCGGTGAGGAGCGCGAAGCGCGAGGGCGTGCACGTGGCCGAGGTCGCGTAGCCCGCGGTGAAGCGGCGGCCCTCGCGCGCGAGGCGCTCGACGTTGGGCGTCGAGATCTTGGTCGCGCCGTAGCAGCTCAGGTCGCCGTAGCCGAGATCGTCGGCGTAGATGATGACGATATTCGGCGGGCGGCCCGTGGCGGCGAGGGCGGTGGAGGCGAGGAGGGCGGTGGCGAACAGCGTGGCGAGCGGGCGGGTTTTCATGCGAGGGGTGAGGGAGGGAAGTGCGTCGCGCGGCACGGGCCAACGCGGAAATCACGCGGCCCGGTGATTTTTTCCGCGCGATCGCGCGCGGGAAAACCGCGCTTGACTCGACTTTGCGCGGACCTACCGTCCGCGTCCTTTCCCGATTTCCGGGGTGGTAGCTCAGCTGGTTAGAGCGTCTGCCTGTCACGCAGAAGGTCGCGGGTTCGAGTCCCGTCCATCCCGCCATTTTGTAAAAACCCATTTTCCTCGGAAAATGGGTTTTTGTTTTCTCCATGAGTGAGTTGCGTGAAAGCAGCGTTAGGCACCGTTCAGCTCGATTTTGCACGTTTTGAGGTTTTTCGAGCCACTAACGAGCCACTAACTTTTTCGCGTAACTCGGGTCAAACGTGGCGTGGAAATCAGTGGACCCTTTCTTGATCGTGCGAAGAAGCGTCGGCGTCAGCCCGCGTGCTGGTTCCTTCGTTATACCGCGCCGAAGCTCAACAAGGACGGCACTTCTGTGCTCGATGGCGAAGGCCGGGCAGTCATGCAGCGGCACCGCCCCTACTACGAGTCAAAGGCGCTCGCCGAGGCCGACAAACCGCGAATTCTCGCACAGCACGATACCACGGGATCAGGTAGTTTCCTCTTTAACCGGAATGCCGCCGCCGACTATGAGGCGGCGAAGAAAATCATCGGGGATGTCCGTTTGGTCGACGTGGCGAAGTTCTGGCGCCTGCACCATCCGGAAAAGCCCAAGCCAAAGCTCGCTGCGCTTCTCACAGACTTCTTGAAGGACGTTGAAGAGCGGCTCGGGCAGGAACGCCACTACAGCGACCTCAAGTCCCGGTGCGGCATGTTCGTCGCGGCCGGTTATGGCGACCGTTACCCTGACACGGTCACGCGCCAGGAGATTCTGGACTACGTGCGCGGGGTGCCAGACGCCGCCCCGCGCACGATGCGCAATCACAAGACTGCCGTGTGCGAATTCTTCAACTGGCTACTCGACCGGCAGCACGTCGTCGCAAACCCCGCCGCCGGCATCAAAAAGCGGATGCTGCCGCGCGATCCCAAGAAGGAGATTCAATTTCTGACATTGGAACAGGTCACCCGTTACCTGCGCTCCGCGGAACGCTACGATCCTGAATTGGTTGCTCACGAGATCGTGCAACTCATCGCCGGGGTTCGGGCCGACGACGAAATGGCTGATTTCTCGGCCGAGTTTGTGCACCCGCAAACCAAGGAGGTTGTCATCCCTGCGGCGGTCGCGAAAACGGAGGCCCGAGAGGTGATCGACGGACTCGAGGAAAACTTCTGGGCGTGGTGGAAAGCCTATGCTCCCGAAAAGGGATTGTTGCGTCCCAAAAATCACGGGCCGCGTTGGGACCGAATACGCGTCCTCGCGACGATCGATGACCAAGAGGAAGCCGACCGCTTGGGCCGGCTCCCGATCAAGCACCTGCTGCGCCTGCCCGAGGTCCGCGAAATCCGTCGGCGAGAACCGTGGCCATGGAACGCTCGCCGGCGCACCTTTTGCACCTACCACATTGCGAAGCTTCAGAGTGCAGCGAAGACGGCGCTCATCATGCGCCATCGCGGGTCAAGCTACACCCTGCACAATTCCTACCGCGGATTGGGCGTGACCAAGGAACAGGGCACGGCCTATTTCCAGATCATGCCGCACTCGGTCGCGCGGCCTGTTCGGCCTGAAATCGTGCTCCGCGGCGCGGCCCTCTCTCGTTCCCGCGAAATTGCGACCACCTCGGCCTCTTGACGATCCCGATGTGTCACGTTTTAATGTATAACATGTCGACCGCCTCCGTCCGCCAACTTCGCCACGATTTCGCGTCGGTTGAAGCCGCCGCCAAGAAAGCCCCGGTCAAGATCACCCGTCGGGGTAAGGTCATCGGCGTGTTCAGCACACGCGGCAACGGCAAGTGGCGCGCGCCCGATTTTGCGACCCGCTCGAAAGCAGATTTCGGCACGCGTTTCTCGTCTGTCGCGCTGGTGGACAAGCTGGCGGACGGTGGTGAGCGCTGATGCAGGAATACGCGGACACGTCATTTCTGGTTTCGCTCTATGTGTTCGACACGAACACTTCCGCTGCGAACGCCCACGCCAAGGCATGGAGACGACCACCACTCCTGCCGTTCACGCCATTTTCTGCTTTCGAACTGAACAACACGCTGCGCCGTGTGCTGCGCACGAAGGCTGACTTGACCGTCGCGGCCAAGCGCATTCGGAGCGACATAGCGTCCGGAATTTATGCGTCGGCTCCGTTGCAAGGCTACCGACTGATTGAAGAGGCGGACCGTATTTCGCGAGCGGTCGCGACGAAACACCGTGCCCGAGCGCTAGACGTGCTGCACCTCGCGAACGCTAAGATTAGCGGCGCACGTGTGCTGCTTTCATTCGACAACGGCCAGCGGGCCGCCGCGCTCGATCTCGGTCTGTTGGTTGCTCCCTAGCGATAAGCCTCGGCCATCAGCGCGCATCGACTTTCCCGAACGCGTCGAGGTCCACGCGTCGGATGCGATAGATCGAGCCGATGCGCTGGTGCGCGAGTTTGGCCCGACCATCACGCGCCTGCACCAGTGCCCGCCGGATGCTGTCGGGACTCAAACGAAGGTAGGCGGCCGCCTCATACACGTCCAACCGAGCCGGCCAGTCCTCTTCCCGTGGCCAGCGCCGCCACAGTTCGCTCTGCCAGATCGGTGACGATTTTTCACGGGCGGTTTCATTGGACGACTTCGCGGGCGCTCCCACCAGCTCGACGAGGCCGTCGGTGTCGTGGTGCGAGAGTGGAACTGTAGCGACAGCTTGCACGAGTTGGCTTCGAGAAGCGTCCACTCACCTCTCACCGCGACAAGCGCCGTCATCTGCTGAAATCGCAGCACCGCTACTTAAATCGCAGTAGTCGGGCTACAGCGATTTCAGCAGGGACGCATCCTTGTGCGAGTGCGGACGCCGGCGCGACGTTCATTGCGTTCAGCGAAACCTGAATCGGAGGAATCAAAATGAAAACGACTGTGACAGCACTCCTCGCGGAGCCGCCTGCGCCGACTCCGCATCGGTATCAGATCTACCGACAGGCCCGAAGCGGCCTGCACTACAACCACGGCGCGATCATCGAATCACCCGAAGATGCGGTCGCGCTGTTCCTGCAAACGGCGCCGGCCTTCGAGGGCGGCGGTGTGCGCTTGTGGGATCACTACGAGCAGCGCCATGTCGCCTCCGCGGAGTGGTTGGTCGAAACCACCCGTATGGGCTTCGCGGTCCGGCATCGCGTGAACCTCTATCACGATCCGGCCCTCGCCGTTGTCGCCGCTCAGATCGCCGAACGCCAGCAGATCGAGCAGACGGCCGTCGACCGCGTTCGCATGGCCGTTTGAGCCCAGTGCCACGTCCCGAAACCGAACAACAACAACAACGAAACGGACATCGAGTCCGCCCAACGAAATGAACAACGGAAATTCTGAAACTCTTCCCCTCGATCAAACGCCGCGCACCCCACGTGGTGCACGATCCGCTAACGGCGATGATGAACTCACCAAGCTAAAGCGTGAACTGCTTCAGGCCGAGGTTCGTCTTGCTCGCGCTCGCGCGACGGTCGTCGGCGCCGAGATCGACATCAAGGTCCTCAACACCCGGCTGAAAGCCTTCGCCAAATGAAGCGCGCTTCAACTTCAGCGCTTCGCGTCTGCGCCAGCCAGGCGTCCGGACCGGCCCCCGTTCGAGGCGAATCACCCGAGCGTCGTTGCCCTGCGCTCACCCTCGAAAGATCGCGTGGCGGTCGGCAACGGCGTCCGGGGAATCAGCGGATCGACGCTGCCGTGCCGGTGCTGCGCCCGCGTTCGTTCGCGGTCACGTTGCCCGTCTCACGGCCACGTTTTCACTCTACGCCGATCCGACCGGCGTTCATCCGCGGAGGCGCTCGACGCCTTTGCGTTCAATCTGGCGCTGCGTCTCGCGTTTGTGGCGGCATTCCGCTGCGCGGAGCGTTCCTTTTGCCGGGGCTGCTTTGCTCTCTCTGGCGGAACCTCCAACCGGCGCGCCGCAAGCGGACAGGTGCCATTTAGGCCCCTCCTTAAAAGTAATCCTCCCAACTGCCCCTTCGCGCCGGCCGGCTCCCCCGCCTCGGGACGAGAGAGCAACTCCGCTCCCTCACAAAACAAAAGGAACATCATGCCCTCCAAAAACGCTCAGACCGCATCGCCCACCAAGAACGCAGGCGCCAAGCCGCATCCCGTCCAAACCTTCCGCCTCGGCCGGATCAAGGCTGCCGTGTGGGAAAACGAAGCCGACCAACGGAAGTTCTACAACGTGACCTTCGCACGAACCTACACGGGCGACGATCAGCAGCCCCACGACACGGACAGCTTCGGCCGCGATGACCTTCCCCTGGTCGCCAAGATCGCCGACCGTGCCCACACGTTCATCTTCGAGCGACTGGCAGGGCAGAAACCCGAAGCTCAGGGCGAGTGAATCTCGCCTTCACCGGCGGCCGGAGCGATCCGGCCGCCTTTTTCTTTGCTACGACGCGAGGAGCGCGTGCTCTACGAATCAAACGGTGTCGCTTCGGCTTCTTCCTCGACCGGCACGCGCACGCTGGCCTTACGACCTCCGACCCGCCGATCGGTCGGAAGCCCGATGCGGCGCTGGAACCCCGGCCGGTAGATGCCCTTTCCGGTGATCACGACGTAGCCGTGCACGAGCGCGTATTGCATCAGTTCGCCGGAGTGATGGAGGCCGAGCTTTCGCATGATCGAAATGCGGTGCGAGAGGACGGTGTAATGCGAAATCCCCAGGCGCTTGCTCGCCTCCTTATTGTCGGAGCCGTCGCCGATGACCGAGAGCACAATCTGCTCGCGTTCGGTGAGCGCCTCCAGGGTGACGCTCCTACGCTCCTTCAGAAAAGGGACCAATGATGGACTGACGTAGTGCCGTTTCTGCATCACGTGGCGGAGCGCTACAGGGAGATGGTCCATGCCTTCGGACGAACCATCGAAGATACCATCGTAGCGGACGTGCCGCAGCATTTCGAACATCCGCGTGGTCGGGCGGGAGGTCACGACCAGGATCGGCACGGGCTTGTCGATGAACGGTTCCAAGTGTTCAAGCCCGTCCATGTCTTCGACCGCCACGCCGGTCACGAAGAGATCGGGCGTCTGCTCCTGAATCTCGTTCAGCGCGTCGATGCCGTGTTGGAAAGCGCAAACGACGGCATTCGGCCACACGTCCCAAATATGCCGGCGAATCAAGTCACCGTAGAGGCGATCCCATTTCAGGATCACGATGCGTAGCTGATCATTTTGAGCCATACCGTCCTCCCTTTCATGCGGCTGCCACGGCCGTCGCGGCGGGCAGCAGTTCGAGTTTCATTCCCGTCGGATGCCCACTGAGCAATCCGACCCCGCGACCTCCGTTGAGCAGATTCTCCGAGAGCGCATTTCTCACCAAGCGCTCGATCGCATCGCGCATGGGCCGCGCGCCGAGGCGTTCGCTGTAGCCGTGCTTGAGCACGACTTCCAGCACACCGGTGCCGATGCCCATCGCGTAGCCCCGCGCCAACTGGCCCTGCAGCTCGCGCTTGATCATTCCGTCCGCCACGCGGCACTGCACGTCGTAGTTCAGCTTGTCGAACACGATGGCCGCGGTGATGCGGGCGAAAAGCTCGGGCCGGAGCTCCCGTTGCGCGTCCTGCCGCACGAGACGCTCCATCGTCTCGTATTTCGATTTGCGCATCGCCATGATGCGCTGCGCCCCGATGTTGCTCGTCAGCACCACATACCAAGGCGAGAAATCGAGCGTGCGATTCTCGCCGGTGGTGAGTCGGGCGGCATCGAGCAATTGTAGGAGCAGATCGAGCACGTCGGGATGCGCCTTCTCGATCTCGTCGCAAAGCAGCGTGCCGACGCCTCGACACACATCGTAGCCCGCGGCGATCCGGCCCGGCCGACTCGCCGATTCACCCAACAGGAGTGCGACGCTCTTTTTCGATTGGTATTCGGACATGTCGAGCCGCACCACTTTGTCGGGACCAAGCAGATCTTCGGTGAAACGCAGGGTGAGTTCAGTTTTCCCGACGCCCGTCGGTCCGAGAAACAAGAAGCTCGCTTTCGGGCGGCCCGACGTCGTCAGCCCCAGTTCGCCGTGCTGCAGCCGCTCGCACACGACGTTCACGGCCGCATCCTGCCCGACGATGGTCTGTTGCAGGCGCACCGGCAGCGTCCGGAGTTTCAAGATCTCGCTCGGCAGCATGACGCACCTCACCATTTGGTGTCCGCGGCGACCGCTGGTCCGGCCGGAGTGACCGCAACCGGAGTCGTCGTCCGCTGCTTCGCTTCGCTTTCCTGCGCCCGTGCCCGCTCGGTTTCGAGCTGACGCCTCACCTTCACGGTCTCGGCCGTCTGCTCGACGAGCGTGCCATACTGGTTCTTCGCTTGCTGCTCGATCGCCACCATGCGGCTTTGCAGCGCACGCAATTCGGCAGTAATCTCACGCTGGGCTGACAGCTCCGCGGAAAGCTCAGTGCTCGGCGGCAACGGTTCGTAGCTCACCGGCGCGAACGTAGTGCGCGGCGCGGTTTCGAGGACATCGATCCGGGCCGGCACACGGGTGGACCGATAAAGCGCGTGCGCCTCGTGGCGCATGCCGGGATTGTCGGCGTCATGATAGCTCCGCACTTCGTAGCGTGTCTCCACGACTTTCGTCGCCGGAGACTCACGCACGACGGGCTTGGTTGGCTCGCTCGGAGTAACCCGAGCGGTGGGACGCTGGGTGGCGCAGCCGCCGACCAACGTCACGGCGATCAAAATCCAGAGGCATCGCATGACTTATCCTTTCGTTTTCGGTTCAGTTTCAGAGGGCGGAGTCGAAGGCACCTCCGCGGGCCCGGTCGGCGCCGGAGGCTCGTTCGTGGGCGCGATTTTCGCACCTGCGACCTTTGCCTTGTCGGGGTTCACCGTCTCGACGACGTAAACGTAGAATTCCTTTCCGGCCGGGACGCGCACGTAGTAGCCGTTCTGCTCGATGTCGCGCAGCGTGCGCTGCGCGTAGAGATCGAAGACTTCGCCGACGCCTTCGCGCACACCGTTCGAGAGCGAACCGCTGATCGTCGTGCCAAACGGAGTTTGCGCCCGGTCCTGCGTGCCGCGCGCAAATCCGCTGAGCGCCGCCGATGCCAGCATCTTCATCTCCTGGAGATCGTCGCTTGCGATCACGCGTCCCTTCAGTCCAGCCGAACCGTCCGTGATGCCGTAGCCGGCGATGTCTTGGTCGTATTCGCGATCCAGCGCGACCCCCGTGAACGCAAGTTCGCGCCCATCCTGCCAGACGAAGCGCCAGGTGCCGGTCGCGCTGACGCGGTCGCGCATCCGCCCCGCCTTGGCCGTGCCGTGCACCAGCGTATTCGCGGGGATGACCCGCTGGCCGTTCTGCCAAACATCCTCGAGGAGGAGCGCGATCACCGGCGTTTCGAGGTTCGCGCTGTCCACGGTGTTTACGAGTTTGCACTTCAAAAGAGTGCCGTAGGGCATGAATCGCTTCGGCGGAGTCGCTTCCACTGGTTGCGAAATCGGCTGTGCGTAGGTAGCCAGCAAGGTTTGATACCGAACCTTCTTCGCCTGCCTCGGCGCTTCCGTGCTGCGTGCGGGCGCAGACGCGACGGACTGCGCCGGGCTCGGCGGCCGGAACGGGACGATCTTGCCATCACCTTTGCCGCCATCGGTCTTGTCGCGCGTGCCAGCCTGTTGTGGCAGTCCGTTTTCAAGTCCGTCGTTGAGCGGCAATTGAACTTTCCCCAACTCCGCTTTCTTCGCGCTCGCGAGCCGCGTCGCTTCCTTCTGCTCCGCTTGGCTTCGTCCGTAAACGAGCAACCCGCTGAACAGGACCGCCACGAACACCAGGAACAGGCCGAATTTGCTCGTGAAGAAATTTTTGATCGCGCGCGGATTCATGACTGTGGCCTTTCCGCGGGTGCAGCCGTGGCGGCAGTGGTCGCCGCCCGGCGCGCGGTGTTGACGAGGATCGTGAAGGCGTTGTCGGCGCTCAGGTCGTTGCGGCTGCCGTCCGGCATCCCGACCACCGCGAATTCCGCCTCCCGGCTTTCACCGGGCTGCAGCACCCGGGGGCCGTTGGCGATCGATTGCTCGAATTTCTCGTTGCCGACGCGCGCGGCGAAGGTGCTCGGCGTCAATTCGACGACTTGGTCCGTCTTGTTGCGGACATTGAGGAGAAACGCGACCGCGTCCTCGCGTGAAAAGCGGTAAACCTCCTGCACCTCGATCTCGACATCCGGGAGGTCGATTTTGCGGTGCTGGGCGCGCAGCGTCACGCCTTCGACTGCCTTCGGCAGCGAACGCACGAGAACGGGATAGGCCCGCGCGCGGTCCAACACGCTCAATCCTGCACGTGGCGAGAACTTCACCGGCTCCGGCAGGCGATCCACTTTCACAGCCGCCTCCGCGTCGCCGCGTTTGAAGATGGCGCTTGCGATGGGATTGGCCGGCACGCTCTGGAGTTGGATGATGTAGGCTGCGCCATCGAAGATCGCCGTCAGCGTCCCGCTGGCCTCGGGCTGGATGGCACGGACGAGGAGGAAGTTTGTGCCCTTCGCGTGCGTGACGTGGAAACGAATCAATGTGCCTTCCTCGATTTCCGACGCGCCGCGCCCGTCATCGATGAGCATGTCGGCACCCGCTATCGCGGTGATTGGATTCGGAAAGGTGACGGTCGTCACTTCACGCGACACCGGGAGCTCGACGACCTTGTGCGCGTCGAGCGCGAACTCGCGTATCGTCTGCGCGGCAAGCGCCGACAGCGAGGCCATGAACAGCCCTGCGACCCTCCACATAACTACCTCCCGTCAGGTTTTCTCGACCCGTTCGACTTGGAACGCCGCGACGGCCGTCGGAAAACGTCCGTTGCGCGTCATGTCGGGGTTCGGGACGAACTTGAATTTGACCTTGTAGCGCAATACCTCGGTGAGAGGTGCGCCCTGATATGCGCCCACCCGAATCAACTGCACGTTCGCGGACGTATAGTAGGCGTTATCGCGCGTGCTGAGGACCTCGGGCGGGTCGATCTCCACCTTTTGGTGAAGCGACTTCGCTTGAAACTCTGGCTTCGACTTGTCGATGACCGCTTGCGCGACCTTCGCCGCGTCTTTCAGGAAGAGCTGCTTGAACAGCTCGGGATTGTCCATCCCCTCGGGGTTTCGCTCAAAGAGCGCCTTGCAGGCCCACTTCGTTTGCAACGCGTGCAGATCCTTCGCGCGCTGAATGTCGACGACCGGCGACACGTAGTAGGTGCCGAGACTGTCGATCACGACCACCTCGCGCTTGCGCGTGAGCTGCTCGACCAGGAGATGGCGGTCCCATACCGCCCACACCCACGCCGCCGCGGCGACGAGGAACCAGATCAACGACTGACGCCGCTGCTGCGAAAAGATCGCGAGCAACGTGGATTTCGGTTTGCCGAAGCTGGAGGCGAGCGGGGGAAGCCGCGTCGCAGTGCTTTCGGCGGGTGCGACCATGACGTTATTTCTTTGGTGGTTGTTTTGGAGGAGTTACGTTGATGCAGGGACGCGAAGGCTTCTTTTCAGCCTCCGCTTCTGGACCGAATTCCGTTTCGAGGAACGTGGCTCGAATTTTCTGGTGCGCCCGAAACAGCCGCTCATCAGCCGCCAGCCATTCTTGGAGCGCTGGACTGTGTTTAGGATTTTTCACGGGCTTCGATTTCGATGGCAGCTTGGTTGGGATCGGGATGGTGCGGCTGCTGCGAGAAAGCACTGTTACGACGCCTTCTTTCGCGGGAATGTTCAGTAAATTCCTCGGAGAACGATTCGGCAGCGGCGGCGTGTCGCGACTGAGCCATCGCCATTTCTCTCATCGCAGTGGCCTGCTGATGCACGAGCCGGCCGCCGTAAAATCCAGCCATGCCGCCGACCGCGGTTGCCGTCGTTCGAGGTGAGCCTCCGCCCCGCACTGCCGACTCCGTGCCTCCAGCCATCGCACCCGCTGCAGCCGCAGCGACCACTCCGGCCGCCCCGACGCCACCGGTAACGGCGGCCGTCGCGGCGCCAACTCCACCCGCGAGCGCGGCTTGTCCAACGCCGGCCACGCCCTGCGCGAATGCAGCGGCGGGGTTTGCGCCCATGAGCAAGACCTTGGTCGTGACGTATGGGGCCAGGACCGAACTGAGGAGCATCCATGCGCCGATGAGCAACACCGTGAGCGCGGGCGCGACCATTGAAGCTCCCGGCACGACCACCGGAATCAGGCTGGCAGTCGCCGCAGTGTCGATCATCGCGTTCGTCACGACTGCCGCGATCGTCCATCCGAACGGCCAACAAACGAGTGCAACCAGACCGATCACATACTTTCGCGCGACGCCGGCCATTGCCGGCAGGATGAAAAAGGAAAGAAACAGTGGACTCAGCGCCCAGCCCGCGGTCAGCAGAACTCCGCCGACCAGCTTGACGATATACTGCACCGACCATGACAACCAGCCGAACATCCAGAGCAACGCATACGCTACCGCAGTCCCTATCGATCCGGTATTCCAGATCACATCCCACACGCTCGCCTGCGGCTCAGCGGGGGTCTTCCCAGAGATGAATGTGACGAACTTGTTGTCCACCTCTCGTGGATCGATCCCGAGGGAGCCTCCGAACGACAACACCACGTCGTTGAGCCGCATCAGCCATTCGCGAAGGAAAAGCGTTGCGATGCCGATGAAGAAAACTTTCACGAACAACCCGAGGTAGGTCGTCGGCTCCGGTCGGTTGCGCGCGGCGTGAAACACGAGGCCCGCGGCGACAATCGCGCTTCCCACATACGCACAAGCGCCCCACAACTGCGACAGACCGTCGAAGTAGGAAGGAGGGAGGATGCTGCCGCCGGGTGCTGCCATGTTATGCCTATTTTTTCGGAGCCGATGACTCGGTCGCGGGCTGTGTCGTCGTCTTCGCCGGCTCGTTCTTCTTGTAGTAGTCTGGGGTGCTGAATGCCTTTGGGAGGGTTTCCATTTCCTTTTTTGCCGCTTCCGCACGCGCCTTCGCGCTGGCATCCTCCTTCGCTTTCTCGGCCTCCCGCTTTGTTTCCGAACATGCAGAGCCTAACGCGATGACGAGAAGGGAAATGGCGAGGGGTTTAATTTTCATGGGAACCGAAAATCAGACCGCGAAACTTCGGGTTCGTGCCTAGTTAGCGGCCCATCGGCTGCTCCCGCACATACTGGAGGAGGCAGTCGTATTTCGGGGTGAAGGTAGACGTGATTTTGTCGGCCTCCTTCTGCGCTAGTTTTCGTCGAGCTTCGGCGTCCGCTTCGTTCTGCGCGTTCGTCATTGCCGTCGATTCTGCTGCTCGCACCTGAATCTCCGCGGCGCTCAGTGCTACTTCGGAGTCTAGGGCCGCGAGTTGGTTGTATTGAGCGTTCAAGATCGCCTCCAACTTTCTTTCCTCGGCGTCGGTCTCAGCCGCTTGGAGCGCCTCGCTCGTGCGGGCAATCGCTTTGCGCAGCTCCTCTCGTCGGGCATACACGTCGGCCTGCACGCCCTTGAACTCATCTACCTTCGCGGTGATTTCCTGCGCCGACTTATATTGCTCGCCCTGGCGCGCGATGCTCCCGCCATCGAAGTCCGGAAACTCGTTGGCAATGGGGCGAAAGATACCGCCACGGGTGTCACCGAAGATTCCGACGCCGTCGATTCTCGATTCGTTTGCTGCCCACACGCGAATCCGAGTCGGAAGGTTCAAGTCCAGTTTGAACTCCGGGAATCCCACGACGCTTTTGAAATCCGACATGCGGCCGAGGCGCTTGAGCTGATCTTCCATCTGCTGAATCTGGCGGACCTGATTCGCGATCTGCTCACCCTGCTTCGCGATCTGCTGCACCATCATGCCGTAGTTCGAGACGCTCTGTGATAGATTCGCCACGTCGAGAACAGCCCACTGCGCGAGACACGCCGGACCGAACGCGACGCTCGCAATGACGAAGACAACGACGCGCTTCATATTCCCTCCTTCGGTAGCACCACACGGATCACTCGCTTGGTTGGTTCGCGACGCACGCCATCGCGGTCCGTCTGCGGGACGTCGATCTCGTAAAGTGCTTCCTCGAATCCGTCGCCACCACTCCCGCCGCGTTGATTCTCCCGAGCAATCCAATACTGTTGCTTCACCGCGTTCGATTGCCCTTTTTCGTAACCCGCGAGATAGGCTTCACGCTGGGCCTTGTTGCTGAGGAAATTGATCGTTTCGCCGACGACGAACCCGGCAGCCGCGCCGACCGCGGCACTCTTCGGTTTCCCGTCGCCCTCTTTGGCGCCAATGTATGCGCCGCCCGCGGTGGTGGTGGCGGTCGTCGCAAAGTTCCTCATGCCGCCGGCTGACTCGGCACTCGCCGTAGTGCATCCCGTCGAGAACAGCGCGACCACGAGGAGGACGAGAAACGCGATCACATAGGGCTGGAGGAAGGCAATGCTATCGAAGAAACGGTTCATGGGTGTCCTTTCGTTCGGTGAAATCAGTGCTGTCGTGGGTTAAGGATGATCGACGGTGACGCGTTCACCCACGCGTCGCTCGATGGATTCTGCTTCGAGGTTTCGGTAAAGCGCGCGGGAGATGGCCGCGCCGATGAATTCGCTGGCGTCAATTCGGCCTTCGAGAAAGGCGACGATACCCGCCTTCGCGGCGATGCGCGAAGCGGCCGGGAAATCGTCCGAACCGATGATCAGCTCCACTTCGCGAACCAGAGTCGGATCGACCGCATCCAACAGTTCCCCGGTCTCACCTCGGTCGGCGTAGGGCGCCAGCAGCCGGCCGAGACGTTCCTGCTCGCTCAATTCGTATCCTTCGACCAACGCATCGAATGCCGAGTCGCTCCCCATCACGTAACTCGGGCCGGTCTCGCGCACGACCTCGCCCCAGGGCGCGGTTTCCGTCTCGTCCTCGATCAGGCGGTATTCGACCGCTCCGTCGTCCCAACCCGCCTCGATGTAACGCCGGCGGGTGATGGTTGTCTCCAATGCGTCGTCATCATCCGGATCGCTTCGATGCGGGACGACCGAATCCGGGAACGTCATGACGAGACGCGGAGACGGCAGAGATTCCGACATCGCCGCTCTCGCACGGCGCATGTCATCCGCGAACTGTGCGCCGAGCTGCTCCAGCCGGCGAGACTCCATGAGAATTTCGGCGTGCGATTTCATGTCACGCATTGGCGATGATGCCCTCCACCACGTCTTCATGATGTTTCAGATCCTGCACCCGCCGGTCGAAGTGCGCGCCCGAGCTCGCCGCGCAGTAGAGCAGTTCGCGCGACGCGACGTTGCGCATCGTGACGATCATCGGCCGGCGTTCGTCGGTGTGAAAATAGGTGAACTGAGAATATTTCTGACCGACAATCTTCTCCGGCTCCGGATGGCTCATGACTGCGTCCTTCGCCGCTTCGGGCAGTGGGAAGTCACGCGCCAGGTCCTCCACGTCAGCGCGGTCGCTCTGGCGGAGGAGGAAGAGCATCCGGCTGTTCCCGAGCACCGGGCCGCGAATATCCGAGTTCTTGAACAGCTCGTAATTCTGCACCGAGGCCAGGTTCCAAACGTTGTATTTTCGGAGTTGCTGGTAGGACTCCCGTAGCACGCGCTTGCCGGTCGGGATCAGAGCAAGGCGAGCGACCTCCTCAAAGACGTTCGCCTTTCGCAGGCCGCGCGGCAGTCGCATCATGTGGCTCCGCGTGTAGTTCGCGATCAGGAACGCCACCATCGCCTTCAACTGCTCGTCGGCATCCGGGAGATAGCTGGTGTCGAAGTGCGCGACCTTGCCGGCGAGATCGATGTTCGAGGTGCCGTCGAAAAGTTCGCCATAGGCTCCGCTCGCCGCCCACGGTTCGAGCAGCGTTGCGAGATAGCGCAGTTCGTCCGCGTCCGGCCCCGAAGCCTCCGCGGCGAGCATCTCCTGCAGGTGCCCGTGCTGCGGATAATCTCCGGGCGCAAAGTCCGCGAAGAGCAGATTGCGAACTTGGGCGGCCGTAGCGGGTTCTTTCGCGAAGCGCACCACGTCGGCCTCCGTGAAGCGTGCGACAAACGCCGCCGCCTCGTCCGCGTGCGCCCTCTGAAATTCGGCGAACTCGAGGAACGCATCCACGTCGGTCGCCTGCGCCCCCATCCGTTCCCTGCGCCAGGCATCGAGCGCGCACGCGCGTCGGGCGAGTGAGAGCCACGCGTCGGGATGGCGATTCAGATGCGAACGAGCGAAGTCGTCGTAGAGCCGATTGATCGCATTGACGAGCAAGGCGTGCCGCAGCCGGTTCTTATCTTCGTCGCGCGACTGCCCGACCATCAGCAACGGCAACGCTGCCGCGGCGCTGAGGTGCAATCCGCTGAGCGGCAGCCCGCGCGTGTCGAGGTAGTTCATCGTCAGCTTGCCGTTCGCCTGGATGACGACGGATTCCGCGCTGGGATCGACGGTCTTGACGTAGGTGTTGTAGGCGCAGCCCTCCTCCACGATCATGAGGAACACGCGATCGAGTTCCGTTTGACTGAGAATGCTGATCGTGAGGACGGTCTTCCCGGAGCCGACCGTGCCGAGCACCACGGCGTTTTGCGGTGTGAGGCTGTCGCCCTCGCCGACAAAAGTTCGCCCGCCAACCAGATTCCCGTTGGCCCCGTGGAAGATGAACTCGGCGTCCTCCAAATAGCCGACAGGCGTGGAGGAGAACGGCAGGACGTTCGCGACCATGGCGTCGTCGTAGTCGTGCCACAGCGCATCGTAGCGGCTGAACGACCAGCCCGGCCACGAGCAGTAGAAGAAATTGCGCGCGGAGGTTTCGAGCGCCGGCTCGTAGGCGACCGCGCGCTCCATGTTGCCGACGGCAGCTTTGAGCGCAGTCATCTTGGCGCGCAGTTCATCGCGCGTCTTGTCCCATGCGCGGATGATGTATTGCACGCGGTAGGGCGAGCTGTCGCCGTTGCTGTAACGCGCGATTTTCGCCGCCTTCGTTTTCATCGCGGCGAGCAGTTTGATCTTCCGCAGGCTCTCGTAGTCGCCCTCCACGCGTGAAAGCTCCTTTTGCTCGCGCTCGATCAACTCCTCCACGTCGACCGCCTCGATGTTGACCGTGACCGCGAAATCCCGGAATCCGAGCTTCGTGAGGAGATATGCGATGCCCGGCTGGGTGCGCTTCGGCAGCGTTTTTAGGACAAGCATCCCGTGATAGTAGCCGTCGTGGTAAAATCCCGTGTCCGGTTTCTCCAAGGGACGGCACTCGCCGTGCCAGCAGTTTTCCTGAATCGATTTCTCCGGATCGAAGAATTCGAGCGGGTCGGAGACCTTACGCTCCGGGAGAGAGGGGTTGAGAAATTCCAAATAGTGCAGGAAGTGATCGGCATCCGTCATCGCTCGCACTTGGCCGCCGTTGGCGCCGAACAGCGCCTCGATGAATCGGCCGATCTGACTGAACTCTTCTTGATGCGCACCGATGAGCGCATCCACCGAACGTGGATTGCGCCTGCCACCGAACGCGCTGCCATCGGTGCGGCGCGTGATGTAAATGCGCAACCGTTCACGGCGCAGCAGACCTTCGTCCTCCATGTTCCAACCGCGCACGAAGATCTCGTCGCGCACGCGTTCGGTCCAGCGGTTGCGGCCTCGTTCCCGCGTCTGCTGGCGATAGCGCAGGAGTGCACGACGAAAGCTCCCGTTCGGGTCCCATTGCACTTGCATCCGATGCTCCGGCTTGAGCACGGCCAGCAAGGCGATCAGATCGCGTTCGAGCGCGTTGTGGTGAACCGGATCGGCGTTCTCCAGATCGGGCGCGGTCACTTCAAAGCCGCGCGCGATGAACTGAAGTCCCTCGAAGACGATCAGGTTCTCGCCGAAGTAGCCGTCGACCGGTTCGAGTTTCATGAGAGCTCCTCCTCGCGCTCTGCGATCGCTTCTTCGAGGAGGTCCGTTGCCGTGCTCAACTCGTGCTGGAGCCGCTCATAGGCGACGAGTGGAACCACCGGCACCTCCTCGGCTCGGCGCGCGACCCGCTCGCCGACAACACGAGCAGTGGGAACCGACTCCGGTGTCGGGGACGCGCCGCCGCTTCGCGTCGCGGCGCTTTCCCGCCGGGTCCAAGTGGCCGCTACCGGCTTGGTCTCCCGTCCGACGACGGCCTCGACCGCGACTGCACCCGATTGGAACGGATTCACCGGGCGATTGTCGCGCGGGCCGAACGCCAGCGGCACAACGCCCGCCTCCACGAGCGCCGACTCAAAGAAGTCGGTGTCGTAGTGGGCAGGCTTGTTGTTCTTCAGGGCGAAGACATACGCCACGGACAGCCCGCAAAGGATCAGGCCCAACAGCAGGCAGACGAGCAGCGAGAGGCCGAGCATTCCCCACATCACGATCACCAGCATCACGCTCGCGCCGGACGAGCCGAAAAGATACCAGGCCGAGTTGCCGGTCATTCCGAAGAACTCGCCCTTCGATTCGGCACCCCGCTGCGCGTCGTGTTCGTTGAGCACCCCGCTATTCATGGCATTTCCCTCCCGCCAAAAACGTCAGGGTGTGAACGTGGTCACCTCCGGTGGGGTGAGCCCGAAGTTCTGCCACATCGTCCGGACGATCGCGAAGGCCAGGCCGCTGACCATCGCGCCAGCGAAGGCCCATTTGGCGATCGATTGCCGACCCATCATCATCGCGACGCCGGCCGATACGATCCCAACCGCGGCCAAGGTCCCGCTGAGATACATGATGATCGCATTCCCGGAGCTGACCGCCGTCTGGAGGTCGGCCGCCTGCGCGCGCGCGAGGGGCGGGAACATCGCGACGAGGCTAAGGGCCGCCGCCATCCACTTCCGGTTCTCGCCGCCCTGCGGCTGAACTTCCCAAAGGCGCAGTGCCTTTCCAATCATCACCGCGCCGCACACCGATGCCACCCAAGGCAGCACGAACAGTAGCGTTGTCATTTTTGTTTTCTCCTTTGTGCCCGGCGCCGAGCGGGGGCCGATCCCCGACGCTCCCGGTTTCATCGCCCGCGCGGTGAATTCGTTCGCGTGGGGACGGAGAAGGAAAATTCGCGGCGTCAGCTCAAGCGCGCGCGCCTACTTAAATCGCAGTAGAATCTTACGTGATGTTTCTCCTCTGAAAAACACCGCGCAAGATTTTCGGCCACGAAAATTTTCCGCAATGCGGAATGACTACGACCCGAGATTCAGCTCAAATTGTCCGTTTGGCTCCGGTGTGTCTTCGGTGTTGAAGAAACGAATTTCTGTCGCGAACGAATCCGGCTCGTGTTCCCGGTCGCGCGTCAGGTCAGGCTGCGCCCGGATGCGCACGAGCGTCTGCTCTTCGAGCGCGGCAAACAGCGGCGCGAGGTTGTTGCCCACGATGACGACCAGCAGGTCACCGATGAAGACGTTGACGGTGCCGGGATCGAAGTATTCCCAGCGTGCCTCGACGTAGTGCATCCACGGGAAATTTCGCCGCTGCGCCTTTCCATCGTCGAAGGTAACGTGCACGGGACGATTGCCCGTGTCGAAGTAGTGCCGCGGTTTCCTGGGCATTGATGCTTCCATTTCAAACCTCCATGCCTTCGTGCATGACGCCGCGCGTTTCTTGCCACCGGGCCGTCATGCTGAGCCAGATTTGCTGCATGCGCGCGCCCATGCGGTGCAGCCGCCGTGGCGTGATCCGCTCGGCGGGATCGAGACGATGCCGCCGGATGAACTCCGTCGCCAGTTCCCGGCCGGGGTCGGGCCGGCTAAGGCGCGTCAGGATGGCGTCCCGATGCGAGACGAAGATCTGGTGCGCGCCGCGGTAGCGGGTGTTCCCGACGTAGAACTGCCGCCGCATCAACGCCCGCTCCGCGACCTCCCCGAGCACCAGCAACGACTCCTCCGCCGTGCTGCCCTGCGCGCGGTAGGAAGTCAGCGCGTGACCGTAGGTCCAGGCGCGAAACGCGGCGGGCAACTCCTTGCCGTCCGTGAGGAGAACCCTATTCGCCGCCGGATCGACCGATGCGACATCTTTGAAATCTCCGTTGGCGAAGCCCTGCTCATCCTCGCGACCGCGAATGAGCAGCCGGTCGCCGGCCGACACCGGCAACATCTGAGCGCGGCCCACATCAAAGCTTCCGCGCTGCTTGCGGGTGATCTTCGCATACCGACCCGCCTCGCCCTCGACGTGCAGGCCATCCGGAAGAATTCGCTTCACGACCGCCGCCAAGCCGCGCCGGAAAAACCGAGTTTCCCGGACAAACAACAGCCGGTCGCCCACACGGTATTGGTCCCAATGCGCCTTCTGCTCCTCTGTCCAAGTGAGCGGACGCACCGCCTCGCGCACAATCTCGGCATCGCCGAGCAGCCCACGTCGCCGCAGTTCCGTCCGCGCGTGCACGCTGAACCGGTCGATCTCTTCCCAAAATGGAATGACCACCAGCGTCTCGACGCCGCCAGCGACGTTGTCGGCGTAACGCTGCGCGGCGCTGCGGAACAAGGTCTCATCGTCCCCCATCTCTCGAATCATGCCCTGCCGGCCGGCGTAGAGAAACGCGTCCATCACTGCACCCGCCGCGAGCATTCGGCTGAAGTGCCGGTCGCGCTCTTGGCGTTGGCGCAAGACCTCCGACAGCCGCACCACGGGCGTCCCGGAGTTTCGGATCACGTTCCGCATCGCGTCACCGCGTTGCACGCTGTAGTGCTGTTTCGTGTCGCCGACCAGTAGCACGCGGGCGCGTCGCTCCGCGGCAATCCGCGTCAAGTGATCGAGTTGCTCGGTCGAAAGCAGTCCGGCTTCATCCACCAGCAGAACCCGACGCGCCGACTGCGCCTGCAACGCTTCGCTGACGAGGAAACGTTGAACGGTGTCGGCCTGCTTGAATCCGGCATGAATGAGCGCTTCGCGAGCGCGGGTGGTCGGCGCCAGCGGAAGGAACGGTGCGCCACCGGCAGCTATGTGCGCGCCTTCGATCGCCGTGAGCACGGTGGTCTTGCCCGTGCCGGCGTCGCCCACGAGCACGCTGACAAAGTCTTTGTTCATGAGCAGTGCGCCGGCTGCAGTGCGTTGGCCATGCGTCAGCCGCTCCGGCAGGTGCGCCGGGTCGCCGAGCGCGAGCCGCGTGCTGCGGCCTTCTTTCACCCGGCGAATGGTCGCGCTTTCCTCCAGGTGGATTGGCCGGAGACTCATTTCGCCTTCGCTGCGAATGGCGTCGTCGTGCGCGTGGAGCGCGGCGCGCAGGTCGCGCCAGCGATAGAAGTCCGGATGCAGTTCGAGCGCAGCGTTCAAAACTTCGCCCTCCCGCACCACGCTCGCGCGTTCGAAGACGTGTCGCAGCGCCGCTTCGAGCACGTTTACGATTTGACCGTGCGAAATCTGCGCGCGCGGTGTTTGCCCGCGCGCAGCCCGAACCAACTCGGCGAGCGCCTGGAGTTCATCGCCGTTCAATTGCGCGCGCTGGCGCGCCCGGACTTCACGCGTGCTCACGTTCGGCAGTTTGTTGCCGCGTGATTCGCGCACGAGAATTTCGACTTCGCGCTTCGTCGGCTTGCGCCCTTTCGCCTTGGCGAACTCCTCCGCGAGCTGCTGCACGTGTCGCGACCGCTTCGAGAAGCGTTCACGGAAGTGCTCGACGCCGCGAACGGAAAACCCGGTCGAACCCATGCCATAGGTCTCATATCCGAGTTCGCGCAGCCGCGTCGCCAGCTCGCGATAGAGCACCTGACGCAAATAGCCGGAGGCGCGCAGCATTTCCGCCGGTTGCAGCGCATACCATTCGCCGCGGGCGGCGTCCCATGTCGCATTCGCAAGGACGGCATGACCATGCAACTGCGGATCAAGGTCGCGGCTCGTGTCGTGAAAAAACAATGCGCCGACGAAATTCGATGTGAGGCGAAACTGCTCGGTTTCGTGCGCCCGGCCGCGGCGCTCCCGCACCGCGGCGAAACCCTCCATTTCCTCGAGCGCGATTCGCACCGAGTCCTGAAACGCCACCACGACCCGTTCGTCCCCGCCGACCATTGCAAGCACGCTCACGTCCTTCGGCGCCGATAGCTGCACATCGAAGAACGCCACGCGCTCCTTGCTTTCGCGCGCCGTCAATTTCTCGCCCGTGTCCGGATGCCGATTCCGGCGAACCGCGTCGAACGCCTTGTCCTGGACTCCACCTTCCAACCCGAGCCGCTTCGCGCCTTCGCCAATCCAGATGCCTTCAACCTTTTTCTCTCCCTCCGTCCAATAGTCGTTCTTTCGCAGATGACGTGACAGGTAGGTCGAGCCGTTGCGAATGACTCCGACGGTGATCATGCCGCCAACACACGCGCCAGAGTGCGCTTTGTTCAACGTCGAGCCTCTGCTGAAATCGCTGTAGCCCGCCTACTGCGAAAACAGTAGGCGCCGCCGTGTTCGAGAATCTGCCGCTACGATAAGCCGGAAAGCACGTCCCGCGTCACCCGCCCTTAGTCAGGTGAAGACGCAATACCCCTACGAGTTCGTAAGGCGCTTCGCGCTCACGTAAGTCAGCCTGAATCGGGCGGGTGACGCCTACTGCGATTTAAGTAGATGCACGCGCTCGACCGGCGGCGCGTCCTGGACTTCATCCGTCCGGTTCGATGATCGCGGTAATCAAAATCACGCCGCCACAGGTTGTCATTCGCGAATGGCTGCAACGGCCGGATGCAGTGACCGTGGGACTGTTTTTCGTGTGCGCGACGGCCCTCGGCGTTGCGTTCTGGTATGTGCTTCGGAACCTCCGGCGCAACGAGCCGGGCTTGAAAGCGCCGGCTGCTTTCGGGCTGGCCTTGGTGGTCGTGGCGAGTGGCTTGCTCGGGGCGCGCCGGTTGCCTGAAAAGCAATTCTTCCCGGTCGGGATGGCCGTGTGTGTGGCCGCCGCGAGCCTGTTTTACTTCGCGGATCGGCGCCGCTTCGTGCGCGATCCGGAGGGGCGAATCGTCGCGGATCGATGGGAAATCGTGCTGGAATTCGCGCGGTTTCGGTGGACGCGCGACAAGCTGAACCGGCACTTTTTCATCTCCGGCGAGACCGGCTCGGGCAAGACGACCGGGATGAATCAGCTCCTCACGGCTCTGTTCCGCCGCGACCCGCGGCTCGGCGGTGTCGTGATGGCGAACAAGGGAGACGAGTGGTTCTTCCTGGAGTGGCTCGCGAAGAAATACGGGCGCCAGGCCGATGTGATCCGGTTGCGCCCACGTGCCGTCGACGACCCCGCGGGCACGCCATTGCCGCGTCTGAACGTGACTGGCGACACGCGATTTCCGTTCACGACGCGCGCCCGCGTCTTGGTGGACACGGCTGCCGCGCTGAATCCCAAGGACGAACGAAGCTTTTTTAAGATCAAAGGTGCCGCCCATATCGGCCGCGCCCTGGAGTTGCTGACGGAACTCAATCGGCCCGCAACTCCGACCAACGCCTACATGCTGCTCACGTCGCCGACGGAACTGCAGGCGGCCTTGAATGCCTTGGCCGAAGGGGAGCCCACGTTACGCAGGCAGCAGTTGGCGGAGGTGCTGGAACAGTCCTACTTGAAGCACGAGGCCAAGGAGCAGCGGGCCGGTGAAGTCGGCACGTCGCAGAACTATCTCGAATACCTCGGCACGCGGGAAATCGCCGAAGTCTTCAGCAGCGACCAGCCTGACACGTGCTCCATACGCGACGTCGATCAAGGCAAGATTCTCTGCATCGACGTGCCGGAGGACTATTCCACTGAGCGGAAATACGTCTTCACCGTCATCAAACTGCTGCTCTACCGGCACGCGTTGCGGCGTTACTCGCTCCCAGACTATCAACGCTACGCGCTCAACCAACTCGTTTACTGCGGCGATGAATTCTCGACGGCGATCACGGCGAGCTACGACGGAACATCGGACTACAACGTCGTCGACAAGCTGCGGGACTGCTGGCTGTCCCTCATCATCTCTAGTCAGGCCTTCGAATCACTCATCCCGCCGCAGACCCGCGAGCAGGCGGACGTGCTCCTCTTGAACCTCAAAAATTTGGTGATGTATCGCGCCGCATCCGAAACCGACGCCCTCCGCTGCGCGAATGCGCTCGGCAAACGCTGGATCGAACGCTCCACCCGCACGGTCCATCACGACCATACGGCTCACTCCTATCAGCGGGTCGAGGAATACCGGATAAAACCGCACGAGTTTCGCAGGCTCCCCGATCACACAGCCGTTGTCCGTCACTGCACCAACGGATTCAAAAAAGTCTGTCTTCGACCCGCCTGAAGGAATAAACTGATCCTGCTCGATGAGTCCGAACCCACCACCCGAACTAAGCGCAAAAGCCATGCTTGCCCTACGCAGCGAGGCGGAGGCTCTGAAGATCATCACGGCCCAATTGAAGGTTCGAGAGATGGGACCGGCGGATCACATCCGCACGAAACACGAGGTGAAGGCGTGGCTCGAAACCAGCGGCGACCTCAAGGAAGCTGAGGCGATCCTTGTGCGAGCGCGGGCGCGTCGCGAACTGCAGCAGACGCAAGCGATCGCCCAGCGCATGACAGAACGTCAGCAGCGTGGGCAGAGCATCGGCGGCGATTGATTCACGCCTGCTCCGCCACGGCAGCGATCGCATCGATTTCGATCAAGCAACCCGGACGCAGCGTTTTCGCGGCCACGATGCTCGCCGCCGGTCGATGCCCGCTGAACGCGCGGGTGCAAATCGCCGTCACGCGATCGGCCAATTTGCCATCGGCCAAATACACGGTCAGCCTCAGAACGCGAGCGAGGGAGCTGCCTGACGCGTTAAGAATTTCCGCGAGGTTGCGCAGCACTTGTTCGGTCTGCGCCTCAATTTCGTTCGCCACAATCTTGCTTGTGACAGGATCGAGTGGAAGTTGCCCAGACACGTAGACCACGCCGCCATGAACAACGGCCGGCGCGAACGTGTTTTCGGGCGTAGAGGCCAAGGGTTCGACGATCTTGAAGCCGACGGGGAAAGTCTGCGATCGCGCAATCTTTGGTTCGACGAACAGCGCGAGACACGAAAGACCAGCCTCGGCCTTGTGAAATTCCGATACATCGACGCGTCGCGTCATGATTCCCGCGTCCCGCAAGCGGCGCTCCGTCTTAGGATATGCCGCGCTGACGAGCGTGGTGCCGCCAACGGTGAGCGTATTCGCCGCGAATGGCTCTGTCTCATCTACCGCGACAACGCGGAAGTCGCCGAACGCTTTGGCATCCACCCATGCGGGATTTACGACGAGAAAATGCGGTGGAACGAATGTGCATGCGGTCTTGAGATGCAGGCATTCACGCACCTCGACCGGCCGAACTTCGTAGCCATGTGTCTCGACGATTTCACCCAGCGCCGCCGCGCCCTCACGGTTCGTTCGGCTGGAAAGTCCCACAAACAACATCCGCCCAATACGGAGCACGTCGCCACCATCAAGCGAGGCGGGCTCCACAATGCGCATCACCAGGCGATGACGTGCGAGCGTAGGAGCTATGCTTTCGATTTCGGGACGCCGCGAAGCCGCGCCAGGACAAGCAAGCACTCCAACTTCAGGCAGGACAACTGCGCCATCCTCGACGAAAACTCCGTCGGGATGTTCCGCGAGAGATGCGAGGGGCTCAATGCGAACGCCGAGTTCGGTGAGTTCAGTCGTGAACTTCGCGTGCTGCTTTCGAGCAAGCTTCAGATCGATCGGTATGCGATTGATGTGCGTTAGCTCGCAACGGTCGAAATGTGGGCTTACCTCTCTGACGAAGGCGATCATGCTGGCGTCTCACGGCTCCAGCACAAGAACCCGAAACGTTCCTGGCACCATTGCTCGTTTCTGAGTTTGATTACCAGCCGGGGGACTGAAGTCGGCGATCGGTAAAAACACGCGATGTGTTTTCTCATCCACAGCCATCGTGCGTGCCCCAAATTCAGTCTGCACGGTGGGTAGTTGGGTAAATTTGTTCGCGCTCTCCTCGCGAATAATATTCAGAGTGCCATCACCGTTTGAGGCGAACGCGAGATTAGTTCCCGGATCGAATTTCGCCGCATCGTTGCGCGCGCCGATGGGAAAGGTCTCAAGAATCTTTCCCGTGTCTGCATCGAGCACGAGAAACGATTTGCTCCGGCACGCGACGAAGATTCGCCGCGTTTTCGGGTCCATCGTCGTTCCCGCCGGGTCTTTGTGCGGCGCCAGCGAGTAGGTCGCGGTCACTTTGAGGGCGCGCGCATCGATGGCGACCACCGTGGCTTTGTCCTGCAACGAATCGTAGATCATCCCCTTCCCGTCAAAGGCCGGAAACTCGGTGCGCCCGTCGACCTCGATGGTGCCGAGCACTTCGCCCGACTTCGCATCGAACGCTGTGACGTTGCGGCCCGTGGAGTTGAACGTGAAGACCCGCTTCGTTGCTGGCTCGTAGATGATCTGGTTCGGCCGCTTTCCCGTCGCCTTCCAACGACCAATCTCCTTGAGCGTATCGAGGGCGAACACTGTCACGGTGTCTTCGGCGCCATTTGCTGTATAACCGCGATTGAGTTCGTGCGCGATGGCGACGCCACCCATGCCCGGACAGTTGGGCACGTTGCCGACGACTTTCAACGAATCCATGTCGATTACCACGACGGTGTTTTCGTGGGCGACATACAGCCGGCGCGCGATCACATCGGGTTCCAGATAATCCCACCCGCCGTCACCGCCGACAGGGATCTTCGCGACGAGATGATAATCAGCCTTCGCCGGTGCGGCGGTGAGCAGGAACGATGCGATAACGGTCAGAAGAATTCGAAGCGTGTGTGTGGCATTCATGGCAAAGTCCGTTTCATCATTTTGGGGGTTCACTCCTGCGGGGAGAGGGCTTTGAACGCCGGTTTTCCGCGCAACTGAACCAGGAGGTAATAGACCGTCGGAGTCGCGATCAGGGAAAACAGCATCGAAATGCACAACGCGCCGATGACGGCAATCGCGAGCGGCTTGAGCATCGCCGCGCCGCTGCCAATCCCCCACGCGAGCGGCAACATGCCGAGGGCGGCGGCCAGCGAGGTCATGAGGACCGGTCGCAAGCGCCGGTGCCCGGAGCGCACGATCGCTTCTTCCAAACTCGCCCCTTCCGCGCGAAGATGTCCCACGAAATCCAGCATCAGGATTCCATTTTTCGCCACGATACCGACACCAATGATCGCGCCGAGAAAGCTCACGATATTGAGCGTCGTGTGCGTCACCTGTAGCGCCAGCACGGTGCCGAACAACGCGAGCACCGCGCCAAAGACAATCGCGACCGGCTCGTAGAAAGAGCGGAACTCGATCAGGAGCACGGTGAACACGAGGAAAATGGCCATCGCCAGCACGAACAGGAGATTATTGAACGACTCCTGCTGCTGCTGGTAGAGCCCACCGAACTCGACAGAGCCCGGCGGCAGCGATTTGTCTTCAGCCAGCTTGGCGCGGATCTCCGCCATCGCGCTCCCCAGATCACGCCCTTCGAGGCGAGCTGTCACGCCGACCAACTGGCGCAGGTCCTCGCGGCGCAGTTCGATCTGCCCCGGCTCCTCCACCGCGTCGGCGACCTGCGAGAGTTTCACCGTCACCCCGGTTGGCGTGCGGATCGGCAAATCGCGAATCGCTGCCAGCGTTGGCAGGCGCCGCTTGTCGACGAGGACGCGAATGCTCACGACGCGATCGCCCTCGAGGACGGACGAAGCCGTCTCACCCAACAGCGCGGCATTCACCGCGGCCGCAATGTCGTTGGCGGTGAGCCCGAAACGCTGTGCCTCCACGTGGCGCACACGCAGGCTTAGCCCGTTGCCAGTGGCGAGCAGGCCATCGAACGTGTCCACGACACCTTTCACCTTCTTGATGCTATCCTCGATTTCCGGCGCTTTCTTTTTCAGCCACGGCAGGTCGGTCGAGATGAGTTTGATTTCGATTGGCTTCGGGGACCAGGTGAGGTCGCCGATCAAATCGCCGAGAATCCCGTGCAGATCCCAATCCACCGTGGGAATCTCGCGCACGAACTTGTGGCGAAATTCATCGAGCACGTCGTCGGTGGAACGCTGGCGGTCGCGCTTCAGCTTCACGAGAAAATCTCCCGTGTGCGGCTCCGCGATCGCGAGCGCCAGCCGTGCCCCGGTGCGGCGAGAATAACTTTCCACTTCCGGCGTCGCCCGGAGAATCGCTTCGGCTTGGAGAAGTTCGCGCGAAGTTTCGCTCAGGCTCGTGCCCGGCTGCGCCTTGTAGTCGATTACCATGCCGCCTTCGTCGAGCGCGGGAAGGAAGTCGCTTTCGAGATGCTGGTAGATGAACCAGCCGCCGACACCGATCACCGCGCAGGCGAGCAGCGTCCCCCAACTAAATCTCAACGCGACGCGCACGACGCTTTCATAAAGCCTGATCAGCCGCACCAAGATAAATCCGCCCTCGACATCTTTGGGCGCATGACCGTGCACCAAGTGCTCACGATCGCGGATGAACCATGCGGCGAGCGACGGCGTGAGCGTGACTGCGAGAACCAGCGAGGTGAGTAGCGACACCACCATGGTCATCGCCAGCGCACGGAAAAACACGCCAGCCAGACCCTCCAGATAAGCGAGCGGAATGAAAACGACGACCGGCGTGAGTGTGGACCCGACGAGCGGATGGAAGATTTCCCCGATGGCCTCCTGAATTCCTTCGAATCGCGGTCGGCCGGTCGCAATTTTCGCGTAGATGGCTTCGACCACCACGATCGCGTCGTCGATTACAAGGCCAATGGCCGCGGCAATCCCGCCCAGCGTCATCAGATTGAAACTCATTCCGAGCAGCCGCATCGCCACGATAGTCACCAGCACGGTGACGGGAATCACGACGATGGCCGTGAGCGTCGTCCCCCAATTCTTCAAGAACAGGTAGATGATGACGATCGAGAGAATGAGACCAAACACGATGGCCTCCCAGACACTCGCGACGGATTCACGCACGAGCACCGATTGATCATAAAAAAAGGCCAGCTTCATGTCTGGCGGCAGCTCGCTTTTCAGCGCGTGCAATTCCTTTTGGAGCGCAGTCGCGATATCCAGCGTGCTGCCGTCGGGCTGCATGCGCACGTTGAGCAGCACGGCGTTGATGCCCTCGGCCGTGACCACGTTGAAGATCGGTTCCGGTCCGCGTTCGACGCGTGCGAAATCCTTTACCCGGACGGGGTGCCCCTCATTGACGGCGACTACCAGGTTTTCGATGTCATCGGTCGAATGCACGCGACCGTCAACCGTCGTGAGGTAGAGCTGATAGTTCTCCTCGTGCATTCCCGCCGGCGCGATCAGGTTGTTCTTCGTCAGCGCCTCGGTCACCTGCGCCAGGCTCAGATTCGCCGCGAGCAGCTTCGCCGGATCGGCGATGATGTGATGCTCCGGCGTGCGCCCGCCGACGAGGTCCACCCGCGCGACACCGGGGATGCGCAGAAAGCGCGGCTTGAGATTGTAGCGCGCCGTTTCCCAAAGATTTGTGATGTCGCGGTTCGGGCTCGTGAGGCTGACGCCGATGATCGGGAACGCGGAAAACGTCAGCCGCCACGTCGTCGTCGTGGCCGTCGCCGGCAATGTCGAACGGATCTGCGCGAGCCGGCCGAGCACGTAGAGCTCGGACTGAATCATATCGACCTGCCAGTTGAAGAACACGCTGACCTCCGCCGAACCGCGGCCGGTGGCCGAGCGGATAGTCACGGCGCCAGGAATGTCCTTCATCGCTTCTTCGATGGGACGCGTGATCGTCGCCATCATCTCGTCGCCGGGCATAACGCCGTTATCGACCAAGATGACCACGCGCGGAAAATTGGTCTGTGGAAACACGGACGACGGCATGTGCAACGCCGCATAAACGCCCGCGAAACACAGCGCCAAAGCGATGAACGTGATCGACAGTGAGTGATGGGTAGCGAAGCGGCCGATCCGGCTGGTATTCTTCGTCGGCAAGGAGGTGTTCATGTCGAAGTTGACGCGAAGAAATTACTGGCCCGCCGCGAACACCCGGATTTCCGCCTTCTGTTTCTCCGACTGCGGAACGAAAACGTAGAGCCGTGAAAACTCCGGCACGAACAACGAGGTGCCGGCCCCCGAAACCGTGGGGATGCGGCCGACGGTTTCATAATGATCGGCGTCGTTTTGCCGAATGACGTCGACCGAACCGGCACCGCAGGAAACGTAGAGCAGTTTGCGCGCTGCGTCATAGAAGAGGCCGTCGGCGCCCTCGGGAATATCGAGGCTCGCGACTGACTTGCCGGACGCGGTGTCGAACACCACGAGTTTCCCCGGATCGCACCCGATGAAGAGACGATGCTGCGCGCGATCGAAGCCCATCGGCACGTTTTCCTTCGCTTCCTTCACGGGCCAAGTCGCGACGACGCTCTTCTTCGCGCGATCCACGACAGCGACATGATTCGCCTCGGGCACGTTCACGTAGATCAGATTGCCGTCGAGTTCGAACTGCTTTGGAAAGCTCGCCAATTTGATGTTGGCGGTGATCTTGTCCGCCGCCGTGTCGACAATGGCAATCGCACCATCCGTCTTGCCCGCGCCGACGAACAACTCCTTCGTCGCGGGATCGAAACGCAGGTTGTTCGCCTTGTCCTTGAATTGATAACTCTTGATGACCGCGAACGAAGTCGCATCGAGCATCGTGACTTTGCCGTCTTTGGCCGTCGCGACATAGAGGCGGTTCGTCTCGGGCCGATAGACCGGCCACTTCGGCTCGTTGAAATCGGGGATGCTGCGGCTGCGTTGACCCGCCTTGAGGTCGATGACCTCCAGGCTGTGATTGTCCTGGCCGCAGAGGAACAGCCGTTGACCCGCCACGTCAGCCGCCGCCAGATCGAAACCACCCTTCACGTCTGGCAGCGGTATCGTTTGGACGAGCTGCAACAAATTCGTCGTCGGCACCGCCGCCGCGGCGCCCGGCAGAATCCGAATCTTCGTTTCCTTGGGGAGGCCGTAAGCACCCATGGTCACGATCGTGTCGCCTTCTTTGAGCCCGTCGGCTTCCACCTCCACCAGATCGCCGTCACGAACTCCGGTTTTCACCGGCTTCTGCGCGGCCTTGTCGCCACTTACAACAAAGATGGCCCAGCCGTCGTCCGTCTTCACGACGCTGTCGCGCGGCACGGCGAGTTTGCCGGGACGTTCTTCGTTCACGATGCGCACGCGGACAAATTGTCCGGGCCGCAATCCGGAATCTTTCGGCAACCCGACACGAACCATCGCCGCGCCCGTCTTCGGATCGACGGATGGACTGACAAAAGACACCGTGCCGCTCGCAGCCGGCTGCTCGGAACTTTCGGCAAACAGTTCAGCCGATTGGCCGCGCTTCAACAGGGCGGCCTCGTTCGCCGGAACACTCGTCGTGGCGACGAGCCGGTTCAAATCCACGATTACCGCCACCACCATGTTCGGCTCGACCGCTTGGCCGGGGCTCACGTTGATTTGCGCTACGATGCCGTCGAGTGGCGAAGAAAGCTGCACTTGGGCGAGCGCGGCCTGCGCCGAGGCCAGCTCGGATTTCGCCGTCGCGACCTGCTGTTGCGCTTCCTGAATCAGCCGTTCCGACGTGCCTTCCGTCGCCCGGAGTTTTTCCTGTCGCGCCGCCACCTGCTGCGCGAAGACCACTGCGTGTTGCGCTTTTTCCACGGCCGCTTTCGCCATGCGGTCGTCGAGCCGCATCACGATCTCGCCCGCTTTCACGTCTTGCCCCTCGGCGACCGGCACGGCGAGCACGACGCCCGAGGCCGGTGCGGCAAGCCTCGCGCCGCCCCCGGCTTGACTGGCTTTCGCCGGCTCTGGCTCGACCATCCCATACGCCTCGACGCGCGCGCGCAGGTCGGCCTTCACCACTTTGCCCACCTGCACGGCCACTTCCGTGACGACCTTCTCCTCTTCCTTCGGGGCTTCTCCTTTGCAGCCGCTCAGGGCCAGCGCACCGAAGGCAAATCCAAGAGCAGCCAGGACGGGGTAATCAGTTCGTTTCATCGTATGTGAAAGGCTCAATTTGAGGTGGTGCGGCTCGCAGAGCGCCAAGCGGACTCCGGCCAGGCGAGCGGCCGTTGCACCGCGTCTTCAAAAGCCGCGAGCGCCAGCTCGGCGCGCACGCGCGCCTCGATTTCGGCACGGACATTGTCCGCGAGTTCGAGCTGCGAGCGCGTAAGATCCAACCGCGTTGTTTCGCCGGCCGCCTGCTGCGCACGCACCGTCTTGAGTTGTTGGTCGAGACTCCCGCGCATTGCCTTGACCGTATCGAGATCGCCGAGCGCGGAGGTGTAGTCGGTGACCGCCCGATCCACTTCGGCGAGCACGCGATTCTGCAGCGCCAGGAATCGGGCCGCCGTCGCCTCGCGCCGCGCCTGAGCCGCTGCGATTGGCCCTTGGTTCTGATTGAAAACCGGCAGGGTCACGCCGAGCCCGAGCGACCACTTTCCTTCGCCCTGATCGAGCTGGAAGCCGGGACCGATCGCGAGATCCGGATACTGGCGCGCAATCTCGCCTTGAAGGGCCGACTGGCTCGCCGCGTAGACCGCCAGCGCGGCCAGCAAATCGGACCGGTTCTGTGCGGCCCAGCGCCGTGCGTCCGCCAGATCGATTGGAGAACCCGGCTCAGCAAGTCCACTGTAGGAAAGCCGCACGTCAGCCAGCGACGCCCCCGACACGCCGATTGCTTCGGCGAGCCGGCTTCGCGCCAACGCCACCGCGCGATCATTTTCGCGAATCGTTAGCTCGGCGCGATTCAGGGCAATGCGGGCTTGTGCCGCCGTCAGCGGCGAAATTTCTCCCGCGTCCACCTGAGCCTGCACCAACTGAACGGATTGGGCGAGCAGTGGTCGCTGCTCGCGCCAATAAGCCGCCAACTCTTCCGCCGAATGAAGTTCGGCTAGTGCGCGACGGACGGCGCTCCGGGCCGTCCACGCTGCGCTGGCCAGCGTCAGGCGCGCGGCTTCGGCCTGTTGTCGCGCCTCCGCACTGCGGTAGGCACGCTTGCCGCCGAGTTCCAGGGGAATGTTGAGCGCGTAGCCAATAATCCAAGGCGTCACCCCGGCGACCGCGTCCACATCGTAACCCGGCGTGAACGCGAAAGAGGGATTCGGCAGAGCGCCTGCCGTGCGCACGCCTGCTTCCGCCTCCGCCAGTTGCGCGCGGGCTACCTCAAGCTGCGGACTGAAATAAAACGCGGCGAGCGTCAGCCGGTTCAAATCCCACTCGTCCGCCGCCGCGGCGCCGCGTGCGGCCAGAAAACTCTGCAGTCCGGAATCGCGCAGCGTCCGACTGTCGAGCTGCGTTTGCGTGCTAGCGGGATTGAGATCCTTCGGACTGTAGGTGGTGCAACCGGCAAGTCCGACAACAGCGAAGGTGAGCGGCAAGAAACGGTGGCGGGGCATGAATTTACTGGGGATTGACCTGAAGGAACGGCGAACCAATGGCGTCGTGAATTGCGCAACGAGTCCCTTACCGAGCCAAAAGGGTGCACCGGAACATGAACCGCGTGACGCCGGTGGCGAGGGTGCGTCACATCCCTGACATCGTTGTAATTCGCTTGTTAGGTTTTTGTCATTTTCTGCCGCCATTTGCGCTCGTGCTGACCCGCGCCTGGCGCGATTAATTTCCGGTTCCACATCATGCGTGTTCTCGTCGTTGAAGATGAAAAAAAGGTCGCGATTTTGATCCGCACCGCGCTCGCGGAGCAGGGAATCACCGCCGACCTTTGTCATCACGGAGACGAGGCGTTGTCCCGCGTCGCCAACGAACCGTTCGACGGGCTGATTCTCGACATCATGCTGCCCGGCCGAGACGGCTTGAGCATCTTGCGCAAGCTTCGCGACGACGGACACAACGTGCCGATTCTGCTCCTCACCGCGCGCGGCGATGTCGACGAGCGGGTTGAAGGTCTCAACCTCGGGGCCGACGACTACCTGCCGAAACCGTTTGCGATGACCGAGCTGATTGCGCGGCTGCGCGCGGTCTGGCGTCGCCGGGAAGGCGTCACTTCCAACCTGCTCACCCACGCGGACGTAGTCATGAATTTCGGCACCCGCGAAGTCCGGCGCGGCGACCGGGTTCTTGCGCTGACTCCACAGGAATTCGATCTGCTCGAATGCCTGCTGCGCACGCCGGGTAAAGTGGTGACGCGCACCGAGCTGATGCAGCAGGTCTGGGGCTATCAATATGCGCCCGGCACCAACGTCGTGGATGTCGCCGTCAAACGGTTGCGGCAAAAACTCGACGATGGGTTCGCTCAACCGCTGATCCAAACGGTTCGTGGCGTCGGGTATTTTCTCAAGGGTCAGTCATGAGACCTCTCCCCATTCGCGCCAAGTTCGCCGTGTGGGCGGGTCTGGCCATTGCGTTGGCGCTCGGCGCATCTGCGACGGGAACGTTGTTCGTTGCCTATCAGCGGCAGCTTGCCGAGAGCGATGACGACATCGCCTCCGAAACGAAAGAGGTGAAAGTGCAGCTTCAGCAAACCGGCAAACCCGCCGAGCAAGTTCCGTGGGACCTGGACCCGCACATGGGATGGATGGTTTTCGACGATGCCGGCCACGTGCTTCGGACCGATCCCATCATCACCGAGGCGGCCGCGCGTCCGGCGCTGACTCACTCGGGCATCATTTCGACGGGCTCGCGGTGGACCGGCTGGCGCGTCAGTGCGTTTCGCGCCGCGCCCGATCGCACGATCGTGGTCGGCTATTCCATGGTCAAAGTGAATGACGTGATCATCGAGCTCATCCTTGCCTACGCATGGTCGTTACCGCTCGTCGTTATTGTAATCGTGGCCGTCACGTGGTGGGTCACCGGCCGCGCACTCGCGCCATTTCGCGACCTCGCTGCGACGATCGAAGGGATTCAATCGGAGAACCTCGAGCGTCGCGTAATCGAACCCGAGGCGCGCGACGAGATTCAGCGGCTGGCAGCAAGCTTCAATTCGATGCTCGCGCGGCTGGCGCGAAGCTTCAGCCAGACGAAGCGGTTCGCCGCCGATGCGTCCCATGAATTGCGGACCCCGCTCACCATCATGCGCAGCGAAGTCGAACTCGCCATTCGCCATCCCGAACTGCCGCCGGCGTTACTCCCGACACTGGTCAGCGTGCAGGATGAAATCGCGCGGCTCGATCGCATTACTGAGCAACTCATGTTGCTCGCACGTTTCGATGCCGGCCAAATTGTTTTGAAGAAGACACCCATCGAATACTCCGCATTGGTTACTCAGGCCTGCGACGATGCCGAGTTGCTGGCCTCCGCTGCCGAAGTGGCGCTGGAGGCGCAGATCGAACCCGACGTTCATCTGACGGCCGATCCAAACCACCTGCGCCGGTTGCTGCTCAATCTTCTCGATAATGCCTGCAAATACAACCGCCCACAGGGTCGCGTGCGATGCACTTTGATGAAGGACAACGAACACGCTGTCCTGCGGATCGCGAACAACGGCCCCGGCATTCCCGCGGAGATGCGCACGCGCGTATTCGAGCGCTTCTTTCGCGCCGATCCGAGCCGTCCAAATACGCGCGGACACGGGTTGGGCCTCGCGCTCTGCTGGGAAATCGTCGAACTCCACGGCGGAAAGCTCGCCCTCGCTGAAACGACCGATCCCGATTGGACGGAATTCGAAGTGCGGTTGCCGAATTCAGGATAAGCCACCGGGAGCGGGGCAGGTCAGCGAGGATCGACCACGCTGACCTGCGCTTGCCTAGCGCGATTTAAGCCGCCGAGGTCTCGGTCGCCGGCTCCTCACCGTCGATCACTTCGCTGGGCGAGCCATCTTCCTCGATCAAACCCTTCTCATGCACGGCCCAGTGTTCGACGTGCTTGTAAACGATGGTCTTGCCTTGAAGAAGCACGCCATGATGACGGCAGAATGCTTCCAGCCGGTCCTTCTGGTCGATGATCTCGATGCACAGCGTCAGATGTGAATTCGCGCTTTCCAGGCTTTGCGTTTGAACCTTGCTGCCGTTGCTGAAGCCGTAGTGCGTCGCGAAGGCAACGGCACTTTGCAGGTCGTCCTTCTTCGCGGCGTCGATGATCTCCCGGTAAATCGGCCGGGGATTAAGCCGGTCCCAGAGACCCTTCGCGGCGACACGATCGCGCGGCGTCAGGTAGATTCGGATTTTCCCCAACTCGTGGGAAACGATGTGATGTTTCTTGTTCATACTTTCAGAAGAAATGGGTTTGGTCTCGAATATCGCGACGCGGTCGGCGAAGCGCGCCAACGCCAAGTCGGAATAACCGGCATCGAGTTCGCGCGCCTCCCGGAGCGGCACGTCGGCGGGCAGTTCGGGGTTGGCGTTTTTCGGCACGCCGAGCCGCTGCGCGAGATAGATGCTGGAATGCCCGCTAATGTAATACGCGACGAAGCAGGCGACGGCGTAGTAAACCAGATAAGGTGAGCCGAACAATTCGACGCCCATGATCGTGCAGGCGAGCGGCGTGTTCGCGGCGCTCGCGAACACGGCGATGAATCCCAGACCCGCAAACAAATCGACCGGCAAGCCAAAGAGCGCGCCGAGCGTGTGACCCAGCGCCGCACCGATGAAGAAGAGCGGCGTGACTTCGCCTCCCTTGAAACCGGCCGCAAGCGTAAGGGCCGTGAAGAGGAGTTTCCACCACCAGCTGAAAGGTGCGGCCCCCTCCGGAGTGAATGCGCTCAGGATCGAGACGCCATGGGCGTCGGACGACGTCACGCCGATGCCGAGAAAGTCACGCGTCCCGAGAGCAAGTGTGAGCAAGATAACGAGCACGGCACCGAGCGCCGGTCGAAGCGGAGCGTAAGGGACGAGCTTCTTGAAAAGACCCTGGAACGCGTGCGTCAGCTCCGCGAAAAATTTGCCGGCCAAACCGAAGGCGATTCCCGCCGCGATAGTTGCACCGAGAAGCTGCGGCGTGAGCGCCGCAAAGCGAGCCGTGCTGCCGGCGAACGCGATGTGATATTCGGTGTGATGAATACCCCAGGCGTTGCAGGTCGCGTCACCGACGACGCTCGCGACCAGGACGGGAACCAACGCGTCGTATTGCAGACGGCCGACGACCAGAACTTCGAGGGCGAAGACCGCGCCGGTAAGAGGCGTGCCGAAAACGGAACCGAAGCCCGCGGCCACACCGGCGAGCAGCAGCACGCGGCGGTTTTCCGGATTGATCCGAAACCAGCGGCCAAATCCAGCGGCGAGGCTGCCGCCCATCTGCACCGCCGTGCCTTCCCGGCCCGCGGAGCCACCGAACAGGTGAGTGATCAGGGTGCCGATCAGGACAAGCGGCGCCATGCGCGTGGGCACGCCGCCACCAGGCTCGTGGATTTCTTCGAGAATGAGATTGTTGCCGCGCTCCGCTTTGCGCCCGAGCCAATGATAAAGGAAACCAACGGCGACGCCGCCCACCGGCAAGAGATAGAGCAGTGCGGGATGCGACCACCGCGTCTGCGTCACGCGCTCGAGCGCCCACAGAAAAAATGCGCTGGCCGAGCCAGCCAGAATGGCAACGGGCACCACGAGCAGTGACCAGCGGACAAGCTGCCACATACTGCCGAGGTGCGGGAGGGGATTGAGCAAACGCTTCATGAAAAGTCTTTCGCCATGTGGTCATGGGCTGCGGGACCCAGCGGGTCGTCCCAACGGCGCCTGCGTGCACGCGACCCCTTCCGGCTGAAATTCCGGCCGGGTGGCACAATGCGAGACTGACAGCTATACGATTGGTGTAGCGACACGATGACTCCTTGGTTGGTAGGAGTCATCAGCCCGACTTGCGTCGGGCGGTTCACCCGCTAGGCGGGCGCGGCAGAATCCATTGCCGCGGCGGGGACGGTGCAGACTCGCAATTTCCGCACAACAAAAAATACGGAGAGAGTAACCAAAAAATGTGCACTAATGCGCCTGAGTAGCGCACGCGATTCACGGCAGCCCAGGAGTCCGGTCAGTTCCGTCGGAGAAAATCCACAGCAGCGCCGCCCAAAAGCCGACGGTGACGAACGAGCGCACAAAGAAGTAGAGAAAACGCCGCCAAAGGCCCTTTTGCTCCGGCACGACCTGATGCGCATTCGCCAGGAGCCCGGCGGCGACGAGTGACGCCAGCGTGACAAAGCGAACCAAGTTTATCGCGTGGGGTGACATTTTGCTGGGCCACGGATCGGCGCTCTAGCGCCGGCGCCGCAAAAACCAGATGACCGCGAAGACGACGGAAACGGCGAGGCCGTTCGCCCAACCGTAGCGCAACGCATGCCCCCAGAACCGCGCGACGACGCTTGTTTGAGCTGGCGTGCTGTCCGTTACGAGCGTCAGGGCAAATGCAGTCGCAAACGTGGCGATGACGAACACGATGGCGAGGGAGACCAATAGCAGCTTGGTCACGCGGGGTTTTTCGTTGGTCGCGGGTTTCATGTTTTGACCACGAGAACGCTGCACTGCGCATGATCGCTGATCCGGTCCGCCGTGTCGCCGAGCAGTCGGCCCCACAACTCGGAATGATCGCTGTGGCCGACGACGATGAGATCGTAGTGACCTTCGGCCGCGAACTTGAGAATGGCTTTCGCGGGATGCCCGGCGCAGGTCTCGCACGCAATCGAGATGCCGTATTGCCCGCCAATTTCCGCTACTTCCTTTTGCCGCGCCTGAAAGTATTCGTCGGCGACGCCCGCCTCCTCCTCAAATTCACCCGGCAGATCGGAGTAGCGCGGGAGGGGTTCGCGCACCCAGACCGCCGTCACGCTCGAGGAAAATTTCTCCGCCAGCGCCGCCGCGCCGTTCAGCGCCGCCTTGCCACCCTTGGAACCATCATAGCCGACGAGGATATTCTTGAACATGGCGGACCTCACTTTCGATTTGGAGCCGCGGAAAGCGGCGCTTGGCCGTTGATTCTCTCACTGTAAATCCGTCCCCACTCGACCATCGCTTCGATCGTTGGCTGGAAAAACTTTTGCGCGATCAGCGTCGGCACGAACGCGCTCAGGATCACCACGGTGACGAGAATCGTGTATTGGTCCTGGCTGATGATTTTGTTCTGCAGCCCGAAGAGCGCGGAGATCGTGCCGAAGGTCAATCCGGTGGCCATGAGGAGTGTCGTGTAGTTCGCCTCCCGCGTGCGCATGTAGAACAGTTTCGTCAACGGCCAGACGCCGATGAATTTCGTGCCGAGTTTCAGGGCGAGCAGCACTGCGATCACGCCCAGCGCGGCCCACAACGCCGGCAGGGAAACGTAGAGGCCTGCCTTGATGAAGTAGAACGGTGTAAAGATCGTGAACGCGATGGTGCGCATCCGGTGCACCAGCGTCTTGTCCCGCAGAAAAACGCCCGCGACCACGAGCCCGACGAGATACGCCGGCAGCACCGCTTCGCTCTTCGCGCTCGACGCGAGCCCGCCGAGGAAGAACAGCACGAGGAAGATGAACTTCACCTCCGGTTCGCTCACGCGGGTCGCGCCCAGCCGCGTGATGATGAACCGGGTCCATTTCGGCATGAACCAGAGCATCGCGGAAAGCACGACGACGAACACCAGCAGCCAGACGTTGAAATCCGCGAACAACGTGCCGAGCGCCAGCACGGTCCCAAAGTCGGTGATGAAACACGCCGCGAGGATCGTCTTGCCCAGCGGCGTGTCGCTCAACTTCCCCTCGATCATCACGGCGTAAACGACCGCCACCGAAGTCGTGGACAATGCGATCCCAGCGATCTGCGCTTCGTGCAAGGACCAGCCGAGAACGTATTGCGCAAAGGCCCAGACAAAGAGGAACGGCAGCAAAAACGACAGCACCCCGATCGAAAGACTCGCGCGGAGATTCGCGCGCAAGGACGCCGGGTCGATTTCCGCTCCGGCGAGAAACGTGAGGACGCCACTCCCGAGCATCGCTAGAAAGTTGATCCACTCCGTCGTTTTCAGCAGGTGCGGTTCGGCCCCGACATGAATGTTTCCCGCCACGACTCCGACTACGATTTCGATCAGCGCGACCGATATGCCCGTGCGGATCGAGATGAGGCTCGCGACAAAAGCCAGCCCCATCCAGAGCGCGGCGACATACCAGATGTTATCGAACATAACGGCGGAGGCATCTGTCGTTCGGCCTAAGTCTTGCCAGCGCCCGTTTCTCCTGAGCCCGCGCCACCGAAAGGAGGTTGCGTCGTGCCGGTCCGATAGGAGATCACACGCGCCTTCTCCAGGGTGACGAGTCCACTCCCCATCATCTTGTCGAGGACGGGCAGGAACTCGTTGATCTTTTCCTCACTGTCCACGATTTCAATGATCAGCGGCAGATCGACGGAGAGCCGCAGGATTTTGGTCGTGTGAAGCCGGCTCGATTTGCCGAATCCCATCGCGCCGCGCAGGACGGTGGCGCCGGCCAGATGGAGCTCGCGCGCCTTGAGCACTATGGCCTCGTAGAGCGGCAAGTTCTCGAAGCGATCAGACTCGCCGATGAAAATGCGGAGCAGAACCGATTCGCGGGGGATTTCCATAATCAGCCTTTCAGTCTGTTGAGGTAAAGCGCCGCAATGTGCCCGAGCCACACTGCGACTAGGCAGCAAGCGACCGAGGACATCACGTTGCCGCCCGCGCGCGCCCACTCGCCGTCGTTGGCGAGACTGAGCGTTTGCAGGCTGAACGAGGAGAAAGTCGTGTAGCCGCCGCAGATGCCCGTCATCAGGAACTGCCGGGTCGTGCTGCTGGCGAAAACCCGTCCATCGGGGGCGGTTAGCGTATTGACGAAGCCGATGACGAACGAACCCGAGACGTTAACGATCAGCGTGCCCCAAGGGAATGTCCCACCGAACTGATTCGCGATGAGCCCCGACAACGCGAACCGCATCACGCCGCCAAGCGCGCTGCCAAATGCAATCCAGAGATATAAGGTCATGATGATTCCTTTCTGGTAGGAATCATCGGCCCGGCGTTCAGGCCGGGCGGTTCACCCTCGCGGGTTGGCGGAAATCCATCGCCGTTCTTGACGGTAGTTCAAAGCGACAACCGCTCAAGGAGTTTTTCGTCGCTCCTAAAACGGGTTGACGACTGCCGGAAGCTCTTCAACAGGGCCTGGACCAGCCTTGGTGCGATATTCCGAAGTAGGCGGCACTTCGCGCTCACAATCGCCCCCGTGCGTCGTAGCAAGCTTCACAGCGAGGCGTTTGAATTCGGTCTCCGCGCCCAGCGGGCCATGCCGAATCCTAGAACACCGGCGTTCCAAAGACTAGGTTATATCGGATTACCCTTTGGCCGCATCACGCAGCACCATCCGATAGACACGATCCAGGTCCGCTTTCGTAAGCTTGGTCAGCGAAGTGAACGGTCGCTTCATGTTCAACCGGTCGGAAATCTCGCGGTAGTATTCCAGTTTGTCGGCTTCTCGGTTCATTTCCTTCATCGCCTTCTTTATCGAACCGATACGCGAATTGCGCCAGATGTCCGGAGCCTTCGTTTTGAGCCCGCTAATCAGGATCGCGCGCTGCTCCCAATACCATTCCTCCACCTCCGGCATCTGGCTCGAAAGGAGTGACTCGTATTTGTCGACGTCGAAACGGTTCTTAAGTCGCTCCCACCACTCCATGAACGCCGCCTTCATCGACTTCCCCGTCGTCAGCTCCACCAATGCCTTGATTCGTTCCTGAACTTGTCGGCATTCCGCGGGAGATAGACTGCCATCCCGTCGTTCGAGCACCGTTTTGTGGACCGGATTGTAGACCTTGTAGTCACCAGCGACTTGGGTGTTGCCATCTCCGACAATGCTCATCGCAGGCGCGCCGGATTTCGCCGGTAGCGGCCGCAGCGCATTGAGAGCGAGCGCGAGGTGAGATTCAAACAGCCGCGCAAATTGTGCTCGCGCGGAAAAAGACCAGCAGAGGCCTCCCGATCGTAGCTCGCGTCGGAACGCCCAGACTTTCTCGGTTTGCTCTGATTTGGCCTCTGGAGGCAACGGCTCCAGATCGGAGAAATACACCATCACCTTCTTGCTTTGCCGCACACCACGCCGGATTTCCTCCTCCGTTCCCGAATCCGCGACGCCCGTCGGTGTCCCGAAACGCGACCAGAAGATCGCGACAAGGATGTCGGACTCGTCAATGATCTGGCCATTGACAATGGCCTGCGGTCGATCGCCGAGCGCGGGATGGCAATCGGTGGACCAATGCTGAACCTTAATCCAAAACCCCCGAGCTTCTCCGTGCTGTAGGTTCCAGCGATCGACGACGCCGCGCGCAAGGGCGAGTTCTTTCGCGACATCACTCGGTCCGCAAAACGTCAGTTTTACCAAGTCGAAGTCTGGCTTCATGCCACCAGTCTTGATCGCGGTTCCCGCGGCTGTCTATGCGAGTTTCTTCGCGACTTGCTCACGCGCAATTCGCCCGCGAGCAGATCAAGACGACTATCGGTTTGAGCGCAGGCGCACCACGTATTCCACCGGCAGCAAATGGTCCCTCGTCAATCGCGACGCCGATAGCTGCACAATCTTCGGGCGCTTCGCGTCACATGAGGTCACGAGATAAAACCAGTAATTCGCAAGGACCCGGCTTCGACGCCACTCGTTCGCGGATAGACGAAATTCTCCCTTCGCGCCGGTATTCTTAACCTCGATCCGCCGGGGATCGCCGTTGCGCTCGAATGACTCGATGTCGTAGCCGAGTCCCGGGCGATCAGACACCATCGTCACGCGGTCCGCCAGATCGGGTCGTCGAAGCTGCCACAAACGGCGTCGTTCTTCTTCCAGTGCTACTTCCTCGGCCAGTCGGCCAATCGCAGCGCGCTCGGCAGCGACCGCCTGCATGTCGACGCGCCCGTCCCGGACCGGCCTGCTAGCGAGGTCTCCATCATCTTCATCTTCCGCCGGTGGGGTAACAATGACACCCGAAAACATTCTGATCCGGCTGAGAATTCTGGGTGGCATCCGGCGCTCGCGCGATCGGCCGTAGGTCGCCAGAATCCAGCAGAAGGAGTGCGCGTCCAGGAGTGACGGCTCAAGAATTCCCTCATGGCGAAGACCGTCCTGCACGGCCGCCATCGCGGAGAGATATTCCATATAGTTGTCCCACGAGCACTGGCGCGCCGTGCGCAAAGAAAGCCCCAGCTCTGCAAACGCTCGATCAAACCATGTCGTGCGAATCGGCAGGAACCGGTGGCGATTCGCTATGAAAAACAGGTAAGCAATCAGTTCGTAGCGTTTCCCGCAAAACCAGGCGAGGTGTTCAAATTGATTCGGACCGGTGTGGCGTTCTGCGTAAAGGTCGAAGAAAAGCTTTTCCATCTCGCGCACCACCGGTCTCCGTTCCAAGGCCTCGTGCAAACGATGATGCACTCGTCGATGCGGACCGAAACGCGCATCCCACTGCAGGAGATTGTTGCCCGGTTGCTCGATGGCAGCGATCACCCGTCGCAGGATGCGGCCCCGGCCCACTTCTCGCCGCGACCAGGTGTCTGGCTCAAGGATGGTCCATGCCTGCCGAGCCACTTGTTCTTTGTAGTCCTCGGTTCGGCAGGCATAAGTGTTCGGATTCCGAAAGGAATCCAACGGGCGACGATCCTCATGCCGGTGAATCGACTGGAAACGCTTGAACGCGTGGTGAAGCGCAAGCCGCGATAGCTTCATGAATATGCGAAGCGTTGGGGTTATGTCTGTGCCAGCGCCGCATTCCACACCTTCTCCCCCTCGGCTCCGCTCAACTCTAGGACTGTATGACGAAAGACGTAGTCCTTCCCGCCGGCTTGTTTTATCGCCGCGGGGGGCATGTGGGTTTTTAGTGTTTTGAAATCCCGCAGCCGCACGTAGCGCATCAGCGAACTGCCCAAACGCCCATCGCGGCGTTCAGGCGTGGCGACCCCCAGGGCCAGTATTCCGGCTCCATTGCCGTAGAGCAGCACGCGCGAATTGGCGGTGATGCGGTTTATTTTCTGCATCCACTTCGGCTCGGTGGCTAGAGTTACAGCTTGCTCGAGCATGTGCGGCTCTGCCATCGGATCATGTTTACGATTGCTGTTAACCAAGAAGATTCCGGGAACGGAATTGCTGATTCTCCGGCCCCGCACGTAAAGCTCAGGCAATTCTAAACGGAAGGAGTTGTTGTCGCCCACGTGAACGCGATAGGGCCAGATGTCGATGTCCAGTCCATGGCGCTGCCAGTGGTTAACCGCCGCGATGGTTTCATCATTGGCCCCATCCGTGACGACCAGCAGGTGGTGCCGGCGTCCGATGCGCTCACCCCACTCGTGAATCGCGGAGGGTGAGCTGTAGCCGAAATACTCGCAAAAGGCGACCGCGAGGGAGCGCGTCGTGTCCTTCGTGAACCGCTCGTAGATGCCGCTCAGGCTGTCGATCGTCAAAGCGCTGTAGCTTTGCGAATATCGGAGAACCTGCAGGAGGTTCTCCGAAGACGAGGGCACCGCCTTCAACTCGAAGAACCAAAGATCACCTTCACAATCCAACGCCAGCAGATCCACTTCCGGCTGCCACGGGCTCGATTGACCAATCACGAGCAAATCACCGCCGATAAGATGTCGAAGATTTTTGAACAGGTAGTTCTCGAGGTCTTTTTCGGTCCAGCCCTGAACTTTGAGGGTTGAAACTTCGACCCGCTCGGGCGGCTTTTCACCGGTCTTGTCGATCGTGTAGATCATAGGCTGGGAATTGCTGGTTCAGGAAAGTTGGTGCCGTCGGTGCTAGCCGGCTCCATCGGCGCCGCTCGTCGCGGCCCGACTGGCTGCAAATGCGCGAAACTGCCGGTCCTGCCAATCGTCGCGCACGCTGTGCCCGGTCTCGATCACTCGGCTCGCCAGTTTGCGGATACCGTCGACCCGAGCATCGTCGCCTCGACCATCAAGTTCATCCGCTACAATACGCAGCCATCCCGCGCCTTGGTAGATCAATGATTCCACCCGGCCCTCTTCTTGGTCGTCCAGCGACGCGAGCGTCGGTTGCGGTGGGTCGTCGAAGTCCGACGTGAACGCTCTGTCGCCGTCGACAAGGCTGTCGATTGAACACGCTGCGAACTCTAACTGCTCGATTACTTTTGCGCCCGCCCGATGACGGAGACATTCCGCGGCGTCTCGCATGCATTTTGCCGCCGTGCGAATCCGCGCGCTCACGGCCGCCGAACGAATGGCATCGAGCGGTGGCAACGTCGCTGTTGGGAGCGTCCGGAGACGGATGTCCGTCTCGCTGATCTCGGCCCAATCGTCCGCCAGCGGCCGAAAGCCAATCTTGAGGGCCAGCGCCCGGCCTTCGGGAGAACAGATTCGAGTGCATTGCACTGTGCGCCCCTGTGAGAATATGTGCGGCAGGACGACATCGACCAGCGCACGCGTCATGATCCCTTTTCGCCGGTGCTCTGCCTTCGTCACGGCGTGGATGTCGCCAACTAAGTCCTCGACGGCGCCAACGTATTTTCCCGATTCGTCGCGAACAAAATAAAACCGATAGTTGCTTTCGTTGGCAGAACGACCGGCAGGCTCCGCGTCCCACACGAGCGCGAAATCGACGTTATCAGCGAGAGGCCGGATGAAGATACGATCCGCCGCTACGCCAGACTGCGCCTGATCGACTAGAGAGAGGATAGATTCGTGGGTCATGACCGAGCCTGCGATAGGAAGCTTACGGACCATTCGCCGGCAAATCGTGTTTTGCCGCGTAGGCGACGACCGCCACCGTGATTGCGATCAGGATTTGCGCTTCGAGTTGATTGTAGTGTGGACCGGGCGCGTGGTGCGGTGGATTTGACGCCTGTTTGATGGCTCTCAGGCTCGCGTTGAGCCAGTCATATGTCGCCTTTCCCAGCTTGGTCTCCCAGCTCTTTTTCAAGGTTGGCACTTTGCGGGTTAAATTGTCCGAACCCGTGATCTCGGGATAATCGAAAAATCGTTCTAGCGCGACTCGGCATGAAGCTGCGGCCTCGTCATACAGACCTTGCTTGTGATGTTCCTGTGCCCGCTGGAGTGCTTGGTGCGCTTCCTTGTAGTTTTCAACCGCGGAGAGCGGAATCGCCGGCAGTTCGATCAAGTGGATTGTGCCGTAGCCGATCTGCGGCAACACCCGCGAAATCCACACGGAGCGCAGGACGGTGATTTCCTGTTGGAGAAACACGTCGAGGCGATTCACGAAGCCCCACGCAACATTGTGCGGAATCGGCGGCTCGTGCAGGGCATAGAGTTTTTCAACCGTAAGGATAAGATGGATGTTCAACTTCAGATCGCCGCCGTTTCGGACGCGTTCGAGAAACGCAATGCGCACCGCATCGAGCGGGAAGTTGAGATAATAAAGTTGGTCGATCAGCGTTTTGAAATCGGAGCGGAGCTGGACATTGACATTGACTGCGGGCGCAACGGCGAACGGCTGATGCGCCAGATCGATGCGCCCTTGCAGCGTCGCGAAACGGATACCGACGCGCGGGTCCTCGGGATGAATATGAAAATCGAGGCGCATGGGCAGCATCAGCACCGGGGCGTGCGCCCCGCCATTGGCGTTGATTTCCGCTTCGAGAATCGTGGCGGTTGCGACGTTGTATTGCTCGTGGCTGGAAAAGGAGGCGCGCATGGAGCACCTCCGTAACTCATCAGCGCGTGCCCCCGCAACTCGTGAATCATGCGCTTGGTCTGCTAGCCAAGGCTCCAATTCGTCGCCGCGCTGGTGAGGTCGAATGGAGCGCAGTAGGCCCACGCCAGTGCGACGACGTAGGCGCCCGATTTTCTCGACCTCGCCTTCGTGGGCTGATTCGGTGGCCAAACGTTCGCGCATGTCGGCATCGCCTAAACTTCGTCCTTTGTATCCTCGCGGCTCTGAGTGGCGCCGCTGGGATCTCCATTTTCACACGCCGGCCTCGTATGACTACCGCGCCAAATCGCTCACGAGCCATGACATCGTCAATGGGTTGATCGCTGCGGGGGTTCGGGTGGTCGCGGTCACGGATCACCACGTGATGGATTTAACCCGCATTCGCGAGATGCAGGCGCTCGGCGCAGACAAGCTCACGGTTCTGCCAGGGATCGAGTTGCGGTCGGAGCTGGGCGGGCGCGAATCCGTGCACTTCATCGGAGTCTTTGCGGAAGACGCCGACATCGAGCGCATCTGGCACGACATGCAGACCCACCTCGGGCTGCACGCGAAGGAGGTCGTCGCCAAGGGCGACGATAACATCTATTGCCAGTTCGAGCCCGCCGCAAAATTGATCCGGGATTTTGGCGGTATCGTCACCATCCATGCCGGCCACAAGGCAAATTCGATCGAAGCGATCCGCAACGTGACCGGCTATAAGATGACGCTGAAGAAAGACATGGTGCGCGACGCCGTGGATATTCTCGAAGTGTCGGACCTCGACGACGCGGCAGACTATCGAGCGATCGTCTTCCCGGAAGTCGGCTTTCGCCGGCCTTTGGTCATTTGCTCAGACAATCACGACTGCCGCAGCTACACGAGCAAGGCGGCACTTTGGATCAAGGCCGACCCGACGTTTCGGGGTCTGCTGCAGGCGATCAAGCATCCCGAGCAACGCTTTTTCGTCGGCGACGAGCCGGCGCTGCGCCGACGAGTGCGTTCTGCTCCGGCGAAATTTGTGCAGACGGCTCACTTCGCGCAGACCGCCTCGATGCCGGCGTCACGGCCATGGTTTTCCGGCTCGGTCGAGTTCGGCGGGGAACTCGTCGCCGTGATCGGCAACAAGGGCTCCGGCAAGAGCGCCTTGGCTGATGTCGTGGCTTTCCTCGGGAATTCACGACTGGACCGGGAAGATCATTTTTCCTTCCTCAACTCGCGAAAGTTCCTCCATCCGTCGGCGAAGCTCGGCCGAGCTTACCAAGGAACATTGGTGTGGGCCGATGGCGGCTCGCAGCAGCGCTTGCTCGGCGAAGCCGTGCCGCCCGAGGCGGCGGAACGCATTCGCTACATCCCGCAGGAATACTTCGAGATGGTCTGCAATGAGCTGCGAGCCGACGCCGGCAGCCAGTTTCAGGCCGAGTTGAAGCGCGCGATCTTTTCCCGCATCGACGAAGCGGATCGCATGGGCGGAGGCTCACTCGATGAAGTCATCGCGATGCATGTCGGACCCCTCGAGGAAAAACTTGCGCAGCTTCGCGCCACGATTTCCGAGACCAATGCTGAAATCGCGGCCGTCCATAGCCGCCTCGATCCCACGGCCCGGGCCAGTTTGACGGAGCGCCAGCGGCTGCTCAATGAGCAGTTGACCAAGCTCGATGAGGCAAAGCCGCCCGTTGTGGCGCCGCCCAATGCCACGTCGCCCGCAGCACAGCAGCTAGCCGTCACATTCGGTGCCGCCCAGCTGGCGCTCGCTGCGGTGCAGCAAGAACGAACGCAGGCAACGCAGCGGCAAACCGAATTCAGCGCACTGGCACAGCGACTCAGCAACGCCCGCCAGCGTCTGCGCAACCTCGAAACCGACGTCACCGCCGTCACCGGAAAGCTGGCAACGGACCTCACCGGATCAGGTTTGGCGATGCAGGATTTGGTCACTTTCCGGATCGACTGGACCCGGCTCGATACCGCGATCAAGACGGCGGAGACCGCCCGCGACGCAGAGACAACAAGATTGAATGCTCAAGGAGCCGGCAGCCTGAACCAACGATTGAAGGATGCCACCGAAGCCCTGACCAAGCTCCAACAGCAACTCGATCAGCCGACCAAAGATTACCAGGCCTATGTAGGGAGGCTGGCGACTTGGCAAAAACAGCGCGATGCGCTGACCGGAAAACCGGACCAACCCGGCACGATTGCCCACATCGCCACGGAACTTGCCGCCCTCGCGGCGCTGCCGACACAACTTACGGCGCTGCGCCAACGTCGGAGCGAGATTTCTGCGGAGATTTTTGCCACGCTGGCCGCGATTAAAGACGCCTACGCCAAGCTTCATCGATCAGTGCAGGAATTCGTCACCCAGGCGGGCACCGGCGTGGATCTACGGTTCACGACTGAACTGCGGGTCGTAAGCTTCGCAGAGCAGTTCTTCAACTTGGTGAGCCGAGGCGCCGCGGGCACGTTTTACGGACAGGAGGACGGCCTTGCGCGTTTGAAAGCCATCCTGGCCGAAACCGATTTCAATACCGATGCGCTGAAGTTTCCCGCGCGAATCCTTCAAGCATTGGCGGGTGACGAGCGCCAGACGCCGCCCACCAAGGTGCGAGCGCAGGACCAACTACGAAAAGGCGCCACCATCGCCCAACTCCTCGATTTTCTATTCGGGTTTACCTACCTGGAACCGCGCTACGAGTTGAGCCTCAGCGCGACACCATTGGAACAACTCTCTCCGGGCGAACGCGGCCTCGTGCTATTGATTTTCTACCTCATGGTGGATCGCGAGGATTTCCCGTTGGTGATCGACCAGCCTGAGCACAACTTGGACAACCAGACGGTGGCCACGAAGCTCGTGCCGTTCGTGCGGGCGGCCAAGACCCACCGCCAAATCATCATCGTGACCCACAATCCCAACCTCGCCGTCGTCTGCGACGCCGAGCAGATCATTGTGGCGACGATGGACAAGACCGGAGGAAACAGCATCCGCTACGAATCGGGGTCGCTCGAAGATCCGGCGATCAATCGCGCAGTGCTCGACATCCTCGAAGGGACTCAACCCGCTTTCGAGACGCGCGAGGAAACTTATTTCTTCGAAGAAGGGGCGCCGTAACGGCCGCGGTTACGCCGGTGTAGCGTTAGAGCTATAGGCAACCGCGCAATGTTGCTGGCGTGACTCTGTCGAGCGGCGATTCGCGCGTTTTCCCGTTGCGACACGGACCGTTGAAGTGAGGATTTCCCGATGCGTCGAAGCACTCCACCGGGATACGAACGGAAATTCGCAGACTTTATTCGGCTCTGTCAGGACGCTCGAGCGTCCGGCCTAAAACAAGTCGTCATCGCGCATCCGTCGGTCATTGGCGATGACTATGACGAGATACTGGAAAGCCTAACGCGACTCGCACTTGCCGGCTTGGCTTTGTCCATCGCGGGCGCCGAGCCTTCGCATAAATAAATCAAACACGGAGAGATTCTTTGTCGCCATGATCAAGGAAACCAAGAGCAACGCCCATTGGATCTTCTTCACGGCGATCGAGAACGACACGGAAACGTTGCTGCGTTTCATCGAACCGACTGAGCCAAATTTCTCCACGTATTCCCTGGAGATTTGCCGGGTTTTGTTTGCCGCGTGCTCCGAGTGCGAAATTGTGCTGAAGGAAATCGCACGCAGTTATGGCCGCGAACCCGAACGGATGGACATCGAGGCGCTGCGGAAATGCATCATGGAAAAATTGCCCGACCTGGCCTCTGAAAAGGTATTTGTTCCGCGTTACGGCTTGGAACTCGATCCCTGGGACAACTGGCGTGCGGGCAAAAGTCCAAATTGGTGGACGGGCTACAATAAAGTGAAGCACCAACGGCTCGATCACTACCATGAAGGCAGCCTAATCAATGCGCTGAATTCGGTGGCGGCATTGATGGTCGCCACGATTTATTACTATCGATTGCAGGTTGGCAGTCCCGATGCCCCCGCGCCCTTTCAAAAAGTGCTGCGGTATCATCTATCGCCTGCCAGCGTTCTCTTTGCTTTGCACGATCACCGGTGGAACCCGCCAGCTTCTTGACGCCCGTCACGGATAACAGCAGTCGGCCTGTGGCCACTCTCCGATTTTCCAACTCATGCCAACGCCAGTCGCAATTCACGAAGCTGCACACGGAGTTGTCGGCATCTGTTTGGGGCGAGGCGGTCGGCTCAAATTGATCAGCATCGTCGCCGACGCGTCAAAGAAAGGCGGGTGTCATTGGGACAATCCACCGGGCAAGGTTCCGTCGAATGAAGTGAATCAGGAGTTCTGCGTCGGTTTCGCTGGGCCGATTGCCCAAACGCTCTTCACTCCTCAATCGCTCGGGCAATATGCCACGCAGTTTGCGGCCACGATTTTTCAACCTGACGATATTCTCGAAAAGGCAGGAGTCGCGGGATGGGCTTCGACTGATCTCAATTATGTGATCGGAATGCGCCGACGCGGATTTCCGATCACGGGCTTTCAAGAATTGGAAAAGCTCATCCGCGCGCTCCTTCTGAGGCCATCGGTTCGAGCTGCCGTTGAAGCCATCGCGATCATTCTCGACGATCTTTCTGAGATTACTGGTGCGGACGCCGAGAGCGTGATGAAAGATTATCTTCTCCCGAGCGACTTTGTCGGAAACCAATATGTGACGTAGAGGCCTGTCGCCGAAACCCATTTATCCGAGCGTCTTCAATCGAGCACAAATCGGTTGTTTCCACTTTCACTGGAAGGCATAGCTCTGCCGTCGTCGCAGTGGCGGATTCGAACCACACTCGGGGAAAAGACTTTCCCCGCGCGCAAGCCGAAGTCTCGCGCTCCCCATTCTAGCGGGGACACCCCGCAACGCCCCGACGCCGGCTGAGGCCGGAATTCTTTCAGCAGTTCGCTGCGCGCGCGGCGCTCCGGTGACTCCGTTACGCTCACGCGGCATGTTGGTCGCTATGAAACGGAGACGCCTCGGCTCCCGCACTCGCTGGCTCGGTCGAAAAATCGCGCGCGGCCCCGCGACCTTTCAACCGGATCGCGCCCTCCGCAGGCTGCATGCGCGACACCGCCGGCCCGCGCGTTCGCCTTTCTCGCCGACTCCGTCTCTCCGCGCCCTGATTGCTTCATCGCTGTGTTCTGCACCTGCGCGTCGCCCGCTTTCGATCGCATTGTGATCGACAGTTCGTCCGCGGGCTTCGCCCGAGCCATTTCGGGTGACGCTCAATCGCCGCGGGGCTTTCGGTCGCTCGCTCTCGTTGCACCGCTCGCGCATTCGCAGTCAGCAGAGCCGCGCCCTGTGGGCTGCTCGATTATAGCACCTGCGCCGGCTGGCGGGCCTGCGGCGCGAGCGCCTCGTCCCGTCCGCGCCTCAAGGTATTGCTCGCCAAGCCTGCGCTCCACCTTGCGCGACGGTGCTGGCCGGAGGCATCCCTCCGGGGCGGCCGATTTAACGGTTCGGCTCGGATGGGGTCCGCGCAGCGCGGTCCGCTGCATCAGCGCCCTCGTTGGGGCGCAGAGAAAGGACAGTCATGAACACCATCGTTGCCACCCCTGCCACGCGCATTCCGAGCAAGGCACTTTCGACGGATGAACTCCGCCGCATTGCGCCTTCCGTTTTCGCCGAGACGGCCCGGCCGGGCGTTTCCACCCGCTACACCTTCGTTTCGACGGCGCAGGTGGTCGGCCTGCTCCACGCCGAGGGCTGGAGCCCCGTGCGAGCCACCCAGCAACGCGTGCGGCTGGAAAACCGGCAGGGCTTCCAGATGCACGAACTTCGTTTCGCGCGCCGGGGGGACCTTGAGCGCGAGAGCTTCGCCGTGGGTGATACGCGCCCCGAGTTGATTCTGCAAAACGCGCATGACGGCACGCGCGCTTACCGGATCGACGCCGGCCTCTATCGGCTTGTTTGCCGCAACGGTCTGACGGTCGCCGATGCGCAATTCGCGCACGTCGCCATCCGGCACGTCGACGTTTCCGCCGAGCGTTTCGTGGCTGCCGCTCAGGCAGTCGCGGAAGGCACGCCGCGCGTCCTTGAAGTTGTCGCGCGCTGGCAGGGGGTGCAGCTCACCGAGGATGCGCGCAGGGAGTTCGCCCGGCGTGCCGTCGCGCTCCGCTGGGATGCCACTCAACCCGTCACGCGGCTGATGCCCGCGAATCGGCTGCTTGAGCCGGTGCGCTACGGCGACCGCGCGACGGACCTCTGGACGACGTTCAACGTGGTGCAGGAGCATCTCCTCCGGGGCGGCACGCGCTACGCGGGATATATCCTGGCAGAAGCGAATGCGGTCTTCCCGACCCATTTCGTCCGCAATACGACCCGGCCGGTGGGCGGGATTCAGGAGGCCCAGAAACTCAACAAGGCGCTCTGGACCTTGGCCGACGAGTTCTCGTGCAACTGAAACCTCAACGGAGCGGCGGCGAAAGCCGCCGCTCCCTCTCTCCATGACCAATCTGGATCGACCCGTGCGGCGACGCACGCGGGACTCGTATTCCGTCCTCCACCCCAAGGCGGAGAAGATCGTGGTGACTCTCGCGCCCGGCGACCTGCTCGTGTTCCGCAAGGAGCGCGGGCGGCAGACCTGGCAGCTTCCCATCGAAGCGGCGTTTCGCGCCGCCGTCCACCGTCAGGCCGTGCGGGATGCAGCCGAGAAAAAACTCAAAAGGAGACACCGTCATGTCTAATGTCTTCGATTCCGCGGAAGTTGTCTTCCGCTACACGCGCCGCATGGCGATTGCCGACGGCGTGCTCGTCGACGCGACGCAGGGCGACTTTGCCGCCGTCTCGCGCGAGCACTTCCCCGATCACCATCTCGCCATGACCAGCGCCGTTTTCACGCTGCTCGAGCGTGGCGTGGAAACCGGCGAAGGCTCGGAGTTCGCCGGCATCTGGCACGATATTCTCTGGATGTCGCGCGTCTGCCGGGTGCGGCTGCTCTCCGGCGGCCACACGTTCAACATCGGAATTCGCACGAGCGCGCAACTGCGTTGGCACGAGTTGAAAATCCTCTTTCACGGCGGCGACAACGGCGAGCCCTGCGCGACCGTGATGCTGCTCGACGAGGACTGAGCGGAAAAAGACGGCGCGGCGGCGGAAGCCGCCGCGCCGTCTTTCGTTGGCCCCCGACTCTCAATTTAGCCACAGACTTCCGCGGGGACGTTTGATGTCGCCGTCCGGAGGATTTCAATTCCGCCTTTGACCACCACCGCGGCGATGGCGGCTCCGACGATCAAGTCCGGCCAGCGTGAATCAGTGAGACGCACGAGCACGCCAGCTACGATCACGCCGATGTTTGCGATCACGTCGGTTCGGGTGAAAATTCAGCTCGCTCGCATGTGAACCTCGCCCTCCCGATGCTTCTGAAGCAGCCGCAGGCAGTAGGCGTTCGCCACCAGCGCAACCGTCGCTATCGCCATCATCAACGCGGAGTGAGGTTCGCTGCCGAAAATCGCGCGGCGCACGAGGTCCACCACGATGCTCACCGCTAGCAGCAACTGAAACCAACCGGCCCAGCGCGCGGCGGCTTGTTTTACCGTGGCCGCCTTGCCGATCGCATAGAGACCGACGCCGTAGACCAAGGCGTCGGCCAGCATGTCGAGCGAATCGGCAATCACGCCGGAGGACTGCGCGACGATGCCGACAACGCTCTCGGCAACGAACATCGCGCCATTGATGGCGAGAAGCGCGACGAGCACGCGCCGCTGCTCGGCATTCGTGGCTTCGAGGCGACAATCGTCGCAGCTCATCGGCGAGCCGGAGCGCTATCGACGGCGCTTCCATCACGAAGCGTGACGATCCGCCGGGCTTTCGCGGCCAGCTCCGCGCTATGCGTGACCATGACGATCGTGAGGCCGGACCGGTTTAGGCGGGCGAAAATGTCGAGGATCGCCGCGGCGTTCTCCGAGTCTAGGCTGCCGGTCGGTTCATCGGCGAGGAGGATGCGGGGAGTATTGATCAGAGCCCGGGCAATCGCGGCCCGCTGCATCTCCCCACCGGAAAGTTGCGCCGGGAGATGATCCGCCCGGTCGCGCAGACCGACCTGCCCAAGCAACTCGTCAGCGCGTTCGGCCGATTTCTTGTCCCGGAGAAAGACGGACGGCAGCAGGACGTTCTCGCGCGCCGTCAAAGTCGGCAGCAGGAAGAACTGCTGAAAGACGAAGCCGATTTTGCGGGCGCGAATACTGGTCAGCTCCCTTTCGCTTGCGGCACTGGCGTTCTCGTTGTCGATGCGAACGCTGCCAGCGTCCGGCTTTTCCACGCAGCCGAGGAGATTCAAAAGCGTCGTCTTGCCCGAACCCGATGGCCCGACGACGGCCACGAATTCACCGGCCTCTATTTTCAGCGTCACGTTGTTTACGGCGCGGATGGTCTCGCGCCCGCGCCGGTAGTGCTTTGCCACTCCCTCCAACTGGATCACTTCACTCATTGCGGATCGCCTCCATCGGTGATGCGCGCGACGCCTTCCAGCTGGGATAAACACCTGCCAAGGCACCCATGCCGATGACGACCACGAGGGTCAGGCCGAGCATCGTCACATCGAAAACCACGAGCTTGCCGGCGGGCGAATAAGGCAGGATCGAGCGGATCAAGTTGTCGGCGACGGAAGAACCGAGCGCGCCAACGAACACGCCGACAATCCCCCCGAGCCCGCAGAGCACAATCGTTTCGGCCAGGACGATCTTGAAGATGTCGCCCGGAGAGGCGCCGATACACCGCATATAGCCGAATTCGCGGAGCTTCTCCATGACCGACATCAGCACCGTGTTGAGCACGCCCAGGACGGCGATGGCCAGCGCGATGCCGAGCACGGCAAACATGAGTGTCTTGCTTGACCCGATGAGCTTCAGGATCTGTTCCATCATCTGCTGCGCCGTCACGACGTAAGCATCGGGAATCGTTTCCAGCGCCTCTTTCGTCTCCTTGATTCGTTCGACGTTGGCCAGGTTGACGCCGACGCCGGTCAGCTTGCCCTCTTTCTTGAAGATGCGTTGAGCCGTTTTCAGCGGGATGAAGAACCAGCCATCGTCCTCGCTTCCGGTGCGCTCAAGCACGCCGCTGACGGTAAACTCGGCGTCCAGTTCCGGAAAGAACACCTTGTCGCCAGGGCTGCGTTTCTCGACCCGCGCCGCCTCGGCGCCGAGCACGATCGATTTCTCATCCTTGAACCACGTGCCGTTGAGCTTCCAGTGCGGCTTCAATTTCAAAAACTCGTCGTCCGCCCCATAAAACAAATCCACGCGCTTTCCTTCGCCCGGCATGGAGAAGATCAGGATGCTCGTCACCGTGCGCACATTCGGCGCGGCGCGGATCGCCGAGACCCGGTCTTCCGGGAGGAACTTGGGAATCTCGCCGCCGTGGAGCGCAAGCGAGGCGGCTTCCATCGGACAACCCTCGGTCGAGACGAACATGTGAATGCCCGAATCGCTCATCTCCTTCTGCAGCGACTGCCGATAGCCGTGGTTGAAAGAGAGGAGGCTGAACAACGTCGCGGCGGCCAGCGCCACGCCCGCGACGGTGAGCGCGGAGCGGGTGCGGCGTCGCCGCAGGTCTTTCAGACAGAGGGTGAGGAGATTCATTTCTTCGCTTCCGCGAATCGGCTCACCGCTATCACGACGACCCGACGCTCACCTTCACCCTTAACCTTTACGGTGCCGGTAACATCGAGGGTCGAGCCCACCTTCGGGGCCGTCTTGAATCCACCCTCCGGCGGCACGCCTTCGATCACGTCGAACTTGTCCTTGAGCGTCAGGCAGCCGTCATCGGTGCAAACGTCCGCCAGCCGCGCCGTCACCATCACTTCCTTGCCGGCATAGTTTTCGGGTTTTTTCAGAATCTCGGCAATCGTCGCCTTTGCGGGAGCGGCCGTGGCTTTGTCCGCGGCGACCAGGGTGGTGCCGACGAACGCGGGCAACGCTGCGAGCAGGAGTGCCGCGCCGACGCGGCGCGCGCGCGTGGCGTTCCAGCGAAACAGCCCGAGCAGCCCGAGCGTGCTCAAAGCAATCAGGACACCGCCCGCGCCAAATCCAGCGCTGCCACCGCCGCCGCAGTTCATGCAGTCGGGAACGCAGACATCCGCGGCCGCGGTCCCCGCGAGGCACAAACTTCCGATGATGATTCCGAGTGTTTTCATTTGATTTCTCCGCTTGAGAGCACGTCGTGGAAGACGAGCATTTTTCTGATGACGGACGCAACGACACGCGATGCGGCAGCCGCATCGCGATTCGCGGGCTTGATGTCTCGGTCGATTTCGAATCCGTCGTTTTTGGTTTTACCCGCAAATTGACCGAGGAACTCCGGTGCTTGGAGCGCTTTGCTCGTGCGCTCCCGAACGCGCTGGATGTAGGCGCCGACGACCTTCCGGTTCCGGTCGACACCGACGACAACCTCGATTGCACCGTATTCGCCTTTGCCGGCGAGCGCGAGCACCGTGCCAAGCGTCTCTGTGCCGCCGCCGGTGCTGCCGGTGATTTCGTAGAGGTCGAATTCCCGTCGTTCGCCGTCCTCCAATTTTTCGCCGAGTTGCTGTTCGATGGCCGCGATTCGCTCCGGCGTCATCTTCATCGTGCGCGTGCGATAGTCGCGGGCGGCGGGAAAGAGTCGCTCCATGGTGCGTTCGGGGTCGCGCCAGATGCACACGTCGGCGCGCAACGGAACCGAGCAGGTCATTGCGAGCAGGAAGGCAAAGGCTGACAGGAGCGGTTTCACTTCGGTGACGAGCCGGCGTTAGAGGCGGCGGCTGAATTCATAGTAGATTTGGCCCACGAACAGATTCCGGTCCCGGTCGCCGAACTCGTGGTGATGAGCAACCCGGAGGAACCAGCCGCGACCGGCGTCAAAAGTAACCCCCACTCCGAGGGCATCCGCCGTGGCGGTGCGCCGCCAGTGAACGTAGCGCGAATTCAGTTCGAGTCTCGGGAGCAGCACGTAATCCGCGAACACTGCGCCGCCCCAGACCGCATCACCGTCGTCCGTCCCGCCGGCCGCCTCCGCCCGCAACGTCAGCCGGTCCCACGTTTTCAGGAAGTCGATGGCAACGCGCCGCTCCCGCGTGAAACGGGCGGCTGCGGCGCCCTCACCGATCAGCGGCGCAAACCGAGCCCACGGCCTGCCCGCAAGCCCTGACACTCCGACTTGCCAATCCTCCCGAACCACCGCGACACGCACCGATGCGACCGGATCGGCGCGGGAGTCTATGAACCGGATGCCACTCGCACCACTCGAAACCGACGCCGCATAGTCCCACTCTCCAGCGCGACCCAAGAACTGCACCCCGATGTCCTTCCGCATCCCGAGATTGGTGTCTTCGATGCCGGTAAGCAGCAACCGCTCCGTGTCCTGCTGCGCGAGCAGACCGAAGGGCAGCAGGTAGTGCCCGACGCGCACGTTCCACTTTCCGAGCGGCCCTTTGTATTGGAGATAGACCTGATAGGGCCGAACGTCATCGAAGTTGTGGTCCGCATCCACCTGAGCCACGCCAATCCATCGATCACCGGCTGCATCGCTCCATACCTGTCGCGCGTTGAGAAAGAGCCCAGCGAGTTCTGCGTCCGAACCGCGTGGCTCGGACGAGTGCCACGCGCGCACGTCGAGTCCGCCGGAGATCGCCGGTGCCCCGCCGGCTAACACCGGGCAGATCGCCGCGATGACTGCGGCTCGCACAAACGCTCGCGGCTTTCCCGAGGTCATTTCCGGCCGGTCCTTTCCTTCGCGTCCTCGGTCAGGCACAGGCCACGGTCGAGAAGATCGATCACGCACGGATCGACCATGCGGTAGTATATCGTGGTTCCTTCGCGCCGAGCGCCGACGATCCCGCTTTTCGCAAGCCGTTGAAGTTGGTTGGAGATTGCCTGCGGTGTCATGCCGACCGTCTCCGCCAGGGCGGAGACCGACAGCTCTTCCGCGCGCACCAACGCGTGCAGCAGTCGCACTCTCGAATCGTTCGCGAGGATTTTGAACACCCCCGCCAACTCCCGCGCCGGCTTTGCACTCAACAGCGGTCGGTCGGCCAATGGCAGCTTTGCCGGACAGGCTTCCAATCCTCCGCCGCAGTTTGCCGGAGGTTTTGCCGACGAGGCTCGACGGACGCGCATAAGGTATTACACTGCTCAGTGTAATAATGGCGTCAAGCCGCCTTGACACGAAACCACGCATTTCCTGACGGTGAGTCTGGGGGCGTCGAGGACCGTCTTTGTTGAGCGCGTCGCGGCCAGCAACGCGCCCGCACCTCGGGGGGGAAACGCTCTGGGCTATGACGTCCTAATCGCGAGGTGCGCCGGGCGCCTGTTCGAACTGCGGGCTACCAGGGTCACGTGGGTCCAGAGATGCGGAGCGCCGGTGCGCGCGCGATTGAATGATGGCAAAAACCGAGGGCAGAATCAGCAGTGTCGCCAGAGTAGCCGCCGCGAGTCCGCCCACTACAGCGCGGCCCAATGGGGCCAGTTGTTCGCCTCCTTCACCCACAGCGAGCGCTGCGGGCAACATTCCGGCGATCATCGCGAAGCTCGTCATGAGGATCGCCCGAAGCCGGCTGCGCACTCCGCTTAGCGCTGCGGCCTGCGCCGTTTCGCCTGTCCTCCGGCTGCGCTCGGCGAACGATACGAGGAGAATCGCATTCGCGACGGCAACACCGACCGCCATGATCGCGCCCATGAAGGACTGAACGTTGAGGGTGGTGCCGGTCGCCCACAGCGTGACCGCTACGCCCGCCAGCACGGCGGGCACGGTCGAAACCACCACCAGTGAAACCTTGAACGATTGGAAATTCGCGGCGAGCAGCAGGAAAATCACCACCACGGCGAGGAGCAGCCCGGTCTGCAGCCCTTCGACCATTTGATTCATTGGCTCGACTTGGCCACGGACCGCGACCGAGACCCGCGGAGGCGGAGCGCCGAGTTCTTTCAGCGCGGCCTGCACTTCGCCGGCGATGGTTCCCAAGTCTGCGTTCGCGATGTTGGCCGTGACCGTTATCATGCGCTGCATATTGTAGCGTGCATACTCGCCGAGGGCTGAACCCGGCGCGAGGTTAGCGACATTTCGCAACAGAACCGAGCCGCTGTCGCGGCTGGCCACCGGAATGTTGCCCAAATCTTCAATCGACTCCAACTCCGTCTGGGGCACTTGAACTTGAACCTGGTAGGCAATGCCATTACCGGGATCAGCCCAGTAGATAGGCGCGGTGTAGCGACTCGATGAGGTCATGGGGGCGATCGAGCGACCAATATCCGACGCCCTGACCCCCAGCACACCGGCGCGCGCGCGATCCACTTTCACCTCGAGCGTGGGATAGTCGAGCGATTGCCCGAACTGAACGTCGCGCACGCCTCGGATCTGGCTGATCCGTGCCCGGACTTTTTCGGCATACGCGCGATTCACCGTGAGGTCCGGCCCGGTCACGGCGATTTCAATCGGAGTCGGCGACCCGAAACTCATGACACGGCTCACGAGATCCGCCGGTTCGAAGGAGAGCTGAACCGTCGGCAATTCCGCAGCCACACTCTTGCGCACGCGCTCCTTGAGCGAATCCAGGTCGAGCGTCCGCTTGAGCTGGACTTGTAGCAGCGCCACTTCCGGACCGCCGGTCCAAACGTAGATGGAATTGATCGGATTGTTCGGAGGTGGGACGCCCGCGTATCCCAGACTGAGTTCGAGATTACCCGGGCCGGCCTCCCGCTCGATGATCGCCAGCACCTTTCGGGCGACGTCTTCGGTATGCGTGGGATGCGAGCCGGGCGGCGCCTTGAGCCGGAGTTGTATCTGACCCGCTTCGACGCGCGGAAATATCTCGGTCCCCAGCCGGGGCCGGACTACGACGACGGCCACCGTCATCGCGGCCAAATATCCTACGAGCACCGGCCATCTCCACCGAATCGCGGTCGCACTGAGAGAAGTGAAGCCTCTGCTCCATGCCGCACCACCCTGGTCGGGAGCCGCATCGCCTTGAGGAGCCGACGACGGGTTGGAAGCGGGGGAATGCGCTCGAAGAAACCAAGTCGCCAGAATGGGAACCAGGGTGCTCGACAGCACGTAGGACGCGACCATCGAGAAACCGACGGCGAGCGAAAGCGGCACGAACAGCGCCTTGGCCGCGCCGACCATGAAGAATGACGGGATGAACACCGCGAGAACGCAGAGCATCGCGAGGAGGCGCGGCACGGCGGTTTCGAGCGTTGCATCGAGAGCCGCTCCAGCGATGCGCCGTCCTCGCGCCAGATGCGCGTGGATATTTTCGACGGTAACCGTCGCCTCGTCGACGAGGATGCCCACGGCGAGCGCGAGCCCACCCAGCGTCATCACATTGACGCTGTGTCCGCACAGCCAGAGCCCAACCACAGCCGCGAGCAGCGCGAGTGGAATGTTGATCAGAACGATCAGCGCGGTTCGCCAGTCTCGCAGAAAAAGGAGCACCATCAACCCCGTGAGCATCGCGCCGAGCACGCCTTCCACGACGAGCCCGTCGATTGCCCGTGTGACGTAAGGCGATTGGTCGAAGACGTAATCGACCTTGATGTCGTCCGGCAGCAGCGCGGCGAATTTGGGAAGGTTGCTTTTCACCAGCTCGACGACCGACAGCGTCGAGGCATCGGCGCGCTTCGTCACCGGGATGTAGACGGTGCGGCGACCGTTCACGAGGGCATAGCCCGTGGTGATGTCCGCGCCGTCTTCGATCGTGGCCACGTCGCGCAAGAAAACCGTGGGTGGTCCGCCCAGCCGAAGCGGCACGTCGCCCAATTCCTGAATATCGCGGACCACGGAGTTCACCGGAACCATCGGCATTTGATCTCCGACCATCACGTTGCCGGCGGGCACAATGAGGTTTGCGGTCGAGATGGCGGCGACGATTTCATCGGCGGACAGGTCATACGCGTGGAGCCGGTCCGGTTTCGCCCGAATGACAATTGATCGTGCACTGCTGCCCAGCGGCGGCGGAGCGGATACGCCGGGAAGGGCCGAGAACAAGGGGCGAACACGGCTTAGCGCCAAATCCTGAATCTCGGCGACTGTGCGCGTCTGACTGGAAAAAACGAGCGTTCCGACGGGGACGCTGCCGACGTCAAACCGCATCACGAAGGGCGGGACCGTGCCGGGTGGCATGAACGCACGGGCGCGATTAACCGATGCTACCGTTTCCGCCATGGCCTGAGCCATGTCGGTGCCGGGATGGAACTGCAGTTTGATCAGAGCCGTGCCTTGGATCGATTTCGACTCCACGTGCTCGATTCCCGTGAGGTAGAGCGACTGGTATTCGTAGTAATAGGTGAGAAAGCCTTCCATCTGGGAGGGGGCCATGCCACCGTAAGGCTGCGAGATGTAGATGGTCGGAATCCCAAGGTTAGGCAGGATGTCGCGCGGCATGCGCTTCAGGGCCAGCACAGCCGTCAGCACGATCGCGACGATAGTGACAATGACGGTGAATGGCCGGCGAAGAGCCGGTTGCGCGATGTTCATGCGGTGCGGGACGAATCTCGAAAAGTGGAGCGCGAATCGTCCGCGTGGACTCCGGCGCGTTCAAGCGCAAGATTCCTCCCGGCCTCCCCGTCGGTGGTTGGCCTCGATCGGCCTGCAGCGTCGCCACCTCATGCTATCGAGACCTCGCATGCTCGCGCAACAAACCGACCGAGAGCGAAGTCATGCCGCACGACGTCTTATACTTCGGTGTGGTGTCGCCAAACCTTGATTCCCGAGATCACCAGAATCGCGGCGAGGACCGGCAACAGGATCTCGCCCGGCACGAGGCCGAGCAATAGGCGGCCGCCGACCAGGGCGCCGATGACCGAGCCCACCGCCATCGCCCCAACGAACTGGGAGTGAGCTTTCAGCACGGAAAAGCTGCGATCACGCGTGTAGCGCGCGAAGCCGACGAGCATCGTCGGCAGGCTGATGGCGAGCGAGAGGCTTCCGGCCAATTTGAGGTCCGCGCCGAAGAGCAGCACCAGAGTCGGAATCAGGAGTTCACCGCCCGCGACGCCCATGAGCGAGGCGACGACACCGATACCGAAACCGGCGAGCACTCCGGCGGCGACGAGCGCCGGTCCGGCGAGGGCGGGCGCGCCCGCACCGAGATCGCGATGGCCGAACAGGAGCACCAAAGCGATCAGCAGCAGGAGTGCGCCAATGATGCGATACAGGGTGCGGGACTGGAGGCGCGTGGCCCATGACGCGCCGACCCACGCTCCGATCAGGCTTCCGGCGAGGAGATTTGCCACAGCCGGCCAGTGCCGCGCGATCTCGCTCCACGGCACGGCGCCCATGCGAAACGGCAGCGCAAAAGTCACCACCACCAGGCTCATGGCCTTGTTGAGAATGATCGCCTCCAGCGGCGCGAAGCGAAAGTAGCCAAGGAGCAACGGCAGTCTGAACTCGGCGCCGCCGAGGCCGATAAGGCCCCCGAGCGTGCCGATGCCGGCACCGCCCAGGAACGCGGACACGCGGGAACGGGGCGCGGATGCACTCATCGTCTTCCTACGTTTGCCGCGGCCGCGCGATCAAGTGAACCGCCGGCGCCTTCACCAGCGCGGTTACGGTTTCGCCGGGACGCAGGCCGAGTTCTTCGCAGGCCGGGCGCGTCACGAAAGCCAGCAAGGGAAATCCGGCATCGAGTTCCACGCGCACCAACGGGCTTTCCTGTCGCACGGTCACGATTCGAGCGACGAGCCGATTCCGCACGCTGCTTTGGCCGGTTGGATCGCGCTGCAGAATCACGTCTTCGCCGCGGATGCAGACCAGAACCTCGCTCTCTACGTCGGGCGGCGCGACCGCCAGCAATCGGGCGGCTCCAATCGCGACCGTGGCGAGGCCATCCTGCACGGTTTCGATGCGTCCCGCTTGCAGCGTTTCGACGCCGACGATCCGGGCGACCTCCGGATCGTGTGGCCGATTGAAAACGTCGAGGACCGGACCCTTTTGCCGCACCGCGCCGTCGATCATCACCACGATCTCGTCACCGAGTGCCAGCGCTTCGGTGCGGTCGTGGGTGACGAGGATGACCGGAATGCCGGCGGCGGTGAGCAGGCGGCGGAGATCGGCGCGCAGGCTTTCGCGCAGCACGGCGTCCAGCGCGGAGAGAGGTTCGTCGAGCAGGAGCAGCCGCGGCCGACGCACGAGCGCGCGCGCCAGCGCGACGCGCTGCTGCTGACCGCCGGATAGTTGTCGCGGGGGTTGCCGGAGGTTCTTCGCCAGTTCGAAACGATCGGCGATCTCCTGCACGCGAGCCTCGCGTTCGCTCGCTGACAGCGCGCTCAGGCCATACGCGATGTTGTCCGCCACGGAGAGATGCGGGAAGAGCGCGTAGTCCTGAAACACAAAGCCGATGTCGCGTTGCTGCGGCGTGAGCCAGGCCCCCGACGCCGCGTCGAACCACGTCTGATCGCCAAAGCGAATCGCGCCTTCTTCGGGCCGCTCCAGGCCCGCGAGACAACGGAGCACCGTGGTTTTGCCGCAGCCGGAGGGACCGAACAGCACGGTGACGGTGTGACCGGACGCAGGCGTCACCAACTCGCCGCGGATCACGGCGCCCTTGGGAAACCGTTTGATGAAGGATGCGTTCAACGCGTCGGCCATACGTGAACGAACCGACGTTGCAGCCCGTAGGTCACAGCTAGGACGGCAAAGGAGAAGATGAGCATCACGAGCGACGTCTGGTTGGCGGCCGCATAGTTCAACGACTGCACCTCGTCATAGATCGAAACGGAAACCGTGCGGGTGACGCCCGGGAGGTTGCCGCCGATCATGAGCACCACGCCGAACTCCCCAATGGTGTGCGCGAAGCTGAGCACGATGCCGGTGAGCACGCCGGGCCACGCGAGCGGAAGCGTCACGCGGAAGAACGTCGCGAGCCGGCTCGAGCCCAGGCACCACGAGGCCTCGATCATCCGCCGGTCCACCGTCTTGAGCGCACCGACGAACGGCTGCACGGCGAACGGCAAACTGTAGAGGACGGAGGCGACCAGCAGGCCCTGAAACGTGAACGGCAGGCGGTGGCCAAAGAGGTTCTCGTAGAAGCGGCCCAGCGGGCTCAGCGGCCCGATGGCCATCAGCACGTAGAAGCCGAGCACGGTCGGCGGGAGCACGATGGGCAGGGCCACCAGTGCTTCGATCAGGAACCGGCCCCGCCAGCGCGTGGTGGCGAGCCACTGCGCCAGCGGCAGGCCGAACAGGATGAGAAGAAGCGTCGTGCAGGCCGAGAGCCGCAGGCTGAGTCCGATCGCTTCCCAATCCATGCTTTATTGGGCCGGCAGGAAGAAGCCGTAGCGTTTGAGCACTTCGCGGCCGTGCTGATTCAGGACGAAGTCACGGAAGGTCCGCGCGGCGGCGGGTTCCTTCGTCTCTTTCACGATCATCCCGCCTTGTTCGATCTTGGGATAGGCATCGAGCGGCACCTCCCAGAAGCGCCCGGCGTTCTGCATTTGCGGAGCGATGGCGAGCGAGAGCGCGATGATTCCGATGTCCGCCGCGCCCGACTGCACGAACTGCGCGGTCTGGGCGATGTTCTCGCCGAGCACCATCTTTGGCTGGGCTTGGTCGTGGACTTTGAGGGTCTTCATGGCCGCCACCGCTGCCACGCCATAGGGCGCGTGCGCGGGATTCGCGATGGCAATCTTCTTCACGGAGGGCGCGAGCAGGGCCTGCGCCTTCAACGTGGCGACATCGATGGGCGAATCCTTCGGCACCCAGATCACGACCCGGCCAACGGCGTAGAGGAAGACATTGCCGTCGAGCGCCAGGCCGGCCTCGGCGAGTTTCCGCGGATAGCTGACGTCGGCCGAGAAATAGAGGTCGAAGGGCGCCTTGTTCTGGATCTGGGCGTGGAAATTGCCGGAGGAGCCGTAGGTGACCCGCACCTTGATGCCGGGATGCTTGCCATTGAATTCGGTCACAAGGTCGTCGAGGGCGAACTTCAGATCGGAGGCGGCGGCCACGGTGAGCTCGGCGCCGAAGCCGATGTGCGCCAGCGTCGCGAGGAACAGGGCGAACACGCGCATGAACAGATGGTGTTTCATTAGCAGATTGGTCGGGTGGTCAAAGGCACCCAATGCAAACCTAGCGGCCTTGAAGGCGCAAGAATCCGTTATCTTTCGCTGATGATAACGGAGTGACCGTCTGCCTGTGGCACTCCTATGCGGCAGCGGGTGCCGTCCCTAGAACTCTCAGCCCGACCACGCCGCCGATGATCATCACGAAACACAGCATCCTGGGAACACTGTGATCTTCGCCCAACGCGATCATGCCGTAGGCCGCCGTTCCGACCGCTCCGATTCCGACCCACACGGCATACGCCGTGCCGATCGGCACGCTCTTGGCGGCGAGCGAGAGCAGATACATGCTCGCCATGATGAACACGGCGCAGAACGCGCTCGGTCCGAGTTTGGTGAAGCCCACGGTGCGCGGCATCGCGGCAGCGTAGACAATTTCGCACATTCCTGCGCAGAAGAGGTAGAGCCAGCCCATCGGCAAACCCTAGTTTCCGCTACTCCGCAGGCAAGCGGTCGCAAGTCATGAAGCCCAGCCACCGCTGGGCAATCGGATCTTCTCACCGAGATGCGAGGGTCAAAAGCCACGCAAGCTGACGCTCGCTGCGCTCGAATTCTTCCAGCACTGCCCCCGTCCGTGCCGCGCCATTGTATGGGCGGGTCAAGGTCGTATCGCTGCGCGATCTCCACCACGCGCGAAGCACTCCGCTTCCCCCTCGTTGCGGACCAAGCTCCGCGGCCTCGGCGCTCCGTCAGCGCTTTGACTTCCGCCCATCCCGAGCGGGCGCTCAAACGGGCAGCACCCGATAACTCAACAGGTCGTTGAGAAGGGAAATGCGGCTCAGGCGAGCGACCTCATGCGCGTATTCGAATGCAAGATTTCGTATTCCCTCGTGTCTCTCGGCGAAGAAGTGCGGCTCGACCGGCCCGACAAGATCGCGGACTACCTGCGCTCCGCGTTCGAGGAAAACCCGATGCAGGAAGCGTTCTACTGCGTCTACCTCGACCGCAAGAACCACCCGCTGGGCCGACACCTCATCACGCTCGGCACGTTGGACTCGACCCTGGTGACTCCGCGCGAGGTTTTCCGGGGTGCCATCCTCGCTAGCGCATCCGCGTTGGTCGTCGCGCACAATCACCCGAGCGGGGACCCGGCGCCCAGCGCCGCCGACCTCCGCGTGACCCGCATGCTGCGGGACGGGGCGAAGCTCCTCGAAATCCCGCTCCTTGACCACGTCATTGTCGGTGACGCCAAGGCCGACCCGTTGGGCCGCGGGGTGTATTCCTTCAGGGAAGCGGGGCTGTTGTGAAAGCACCGTGGCCCGATTCGCGGGTCGCCCACGGCGGCTCCGCGAGTTCGGGAAATGATCGCACGTGACGGCGCGGGGAATCTCCGTAAAATGGTCGCACGGTTCTTTCGTAAGTCGCGTTTTTGAAAACCCGCGGGCGCCCAGATAAGTCGCATCCGGAAAAAACTGACGGAAAACGTTATGATTGGGGATGTCCGTTTGAGGATGTCCCGCAGAGCCACTAACGAGCCACCACGGGGGTCAAAAATCGCGTAAAGCGTTCTCCTCGCAGTGGGTGAAAAAGGGTTCGAGTCCCGTCCATCCCGCCAATTTGAAAACCCGCTAACGCTTAAACGTTAGCGGGTCTTCTATTTCAAAAACTAGCTTAACTGGCAACGGAACTGGCAACGCGACCATCCACGCACATCGTTGTTCACTGCCGCAACGCTGCGGCGGGAACGACCAGAACACACGTTTAACCAGCGCCGCGCGAAGTCAGAGGGCTGTCCCTGTCGGACGTCCTAAGGTCACGCGAGATTGACAAGAGCACATGTCTTGGGAGCGCGAACACCCTATTTCGTTGAGGTGAGGCAAGGAGTTTCGCGTCCGAGCGGATTTTCAGCCTACCGGAAGTCCGGTAGTTTGGGCGCTAGAGTGGGCGGGGTGTTTCGGCGAGTGTGCTGTCGTTGAAGCCGTCGTTTCCCATGTTCATCGTCCTTCAACGCAGCGAGACGGCGCTCGCCTCAGGGGCACGGTTTTTATGGTTCGCGGCTTGGCGTTGTTTATCTTTATGGACCAAGCACTTATTGGACCGTTAGCCTTGTAGCGGATTTGTAACGGCGCTACGATTGTATTGTGCCCCGCACCCCGCGTCGAATTCGGCGCTCCCGGCTGACGCGTGATACCGTTGCTTAGCCCCATGGCAGCTGCAGGGGAGAATGCACACTTCCTCCTGCGTGCCGCGCCCCCCAGCTGCTCTCACTTCTCTTCTACCCTAAGCCCTGTTCGATGAAAAATCTTCTCCCGAAAATCGTTTGGTTTGCCGTAACTGCCGCTGCGGCGCTCGCACAGACTGCGACGGTCACCCCCTCGTCGAACAACTATACCTCTGCGAGTGGAACAATCACGTTTACTGTCACGCTAACGTATTCCGGCACGCAGTCAGCGCTCGGCCTCTCGATCGGTTCGGTGCCGGCTGGGTGGACGTTTGGCTCGATTGGCGGTTCCAACGTTCCGCAGGTCGCTCCTACGAGTGGCGACACTGGCAATTTCGATTTCACCTACACGTCGATTCCATCAAGCCCGGCCAGCTTTACGTTCACCGTCAACTACCCAGCCGGCCTTTCGGGGAATCAAACGTTTAGTGGCATCAACGGGATATTCCGGCCGACCGGCGGCGCGCTGCAGACCGTCCCGGTCTCCAATGTCGTCATCTCACCGCCCGCATCTGCGCCGTCGTTTACTACGCACCCGAGCAGCCAATCCGTCTCGGTCGGGGCCAACGTTTCATTTACTGTCGCAGCCTCCGGCAGTCCGGCACCAACCTACACATGGCAAAAGGACGGGACCACGCTCTCCAACGGTGGCCGCGTCTCGGGTGCGACAACTGCGACATTGACTCTCACAGGTGTCCTAACCGCGGATGCGGGCAGTTACCGGGCTGTTGCGAGCAATGGCGTCGGGTCCCCAGTCAACAGCAACCCCGCCACGCTCACTGTCGCGGCGTCCAGTCAGACCATCACGTTCGGGGCCCTCTCAGCCAAGACCTTTGGCGACGCCGCGTTCGGCCTTACGGCGACAGCCAGCTCCGGCTTGCCGGTAAGCTACTCCAGCTCCAACACCGCAGTCGCGACGGTGTCAGGCAGCACCGTCACCATCGTGGGCGGCGGCTCAACCACGATCACGGCGACTCAGGCGGGCGACGCCAACTACGCGGCGGCCACGCCGGTAGCCCAGACTCTCACCGTCAACAAGGCTTCCGCGACGGTCACACTCGGCAGCCTCAGCCCGACCTATGACGGCACGGCAAAAAGCGCCACCGCGACGACCAGCCCGAGCGGGCTCACGGTCACATTTACCTACGATGGTGGCTCCACGGCCCCGACCAACGCCGGGAGCTACGCTGTGGTTGGCACGATCTCCAGCAGCAACTATCAAGGCTCGGCTTCCGGCACACTCACCATCGCCAAGGCCAATCAGGCCATCACGTTTGGAGCGCTGGCCACCAAGGCATTCAACGATCCGCCGTTCGTGCTCGCGGCGACGGCGAGTTCCGGCCTTGCGGTGACCTATGCCAGCTCCAACACCGCAGTCGCGACTGTGAGCGGCAGCACGGTCACGATCGTAGGACAGGGCACCTCGACAATTACCGCCAGCCAAGCCGGCAATTCCAACTATAACCCGGCGACCGATGCGCCGCAGACGCTCAACGTCACCGCAGCTTCGCAGACCATCACGTTTGGGGCGCTCGCAGCGAAGACCTACGGCGATGCGGCGTTTGGCCTTGCCGCGACTGCGAGTTCCGGCCTCACGGTGAGCTACGCGAGTTCCAATACGTCCGTGGCGACCATCTCGGGCAACACGGTGACGATAGTTGGCGCGGGCAGCACGACGATAACGGCGAGCCAGGCGGGCAACAGTAACTATGCAGCCGCGACCAACGTGAACCAGACGCTGACCGTGAACAAGGCCTCCGCGACAGTCACGCTGGGTAGCCTGAGCGCGACCTACGATGGCACACCGAAAGCCGTTACGACCTCGACCAGCCCTGGCGGCCTTTCGGTCAACGTCACCTACAACGGCTCCGCCACGGCACCAACAAACGGTGGAAGTTATGCGGTGGTGGCGACCATCTCTGACGCTAACTACGCCGGCACCGCCAGCGGCACGCTCGTGATTTCCCCGGCGTCGCAGACGATCGCGTTCGGCGCGCTTGCGGCCAAGACGTTTGGCGACGCTGCGTTTGCGCTCACGGGGACGGCCAGCTCAGGCCTGACCGTGGGCTACGCGAGCTCCAACACCTCCGTCGCAACTGTTTCCGGCAGCACCGTCACAATCGTCGGTGCCGGTTCCACCACCATCACGGCGAGCCAGGCGGGCAACGCCAACTACGCGGCGGCAGCATCCGTGCCGCAGACGCTGACGGTGAACCAAGCCACCGCGAGTGTCACGTTGGGCAGCCTCTCCCCGACTTATGACGGCACGGCAAAAAGCGCGACCGCCACGACGAGTCCGAGCGGGCTCACGGTGACTTTTACCTACGACGGCAGCGCGACCGCACCAACAAATGCCGGCAGTTACGCCGTGGTCGGCACGATCGTGAGCAATAACTATACGGGCAGCGCCTCCGGCACACTCGCCATCGCGAAGGCCAACCAAACGATTACTTTCGCCGCGCTTGCGAACAAGGCGTTCAACGATCCGCCGTTTGCCCTTCCTGCGACGGCGAGTTCCGGCCTCGCGTTGACCTACGCCAGCTCGAATACCTCGGTTGCCACAGTGAGTGGCAACACCGTCACGATCACGGGGCTGGGCACGACGACGATTACGGCGAGCCAGGCGGGCAACGCCAACTACAACCCCGCCACCGATGCCCAGCAAAACCTCACGGTTGTGCCCGCATCGCAGACGATCACGTTTGGGGCGCTCGCGGCGAAGACCTACGGCGATGCCGCGTTTGGCCTTACCGCGACCGCGAGTTCCGGCCTGACGGTGAGCTACGTGAGTTCCAACACCTCGGTCGCGACGATTTCCGGCAGCACCGTCACCATCGTCGGCGCCGGGAGCACCACCATCACGGCCAGCCAAGCGGGCAACAGCAACTACGCCGCTGCGGCCAATGTGAACCAGACCCTCACCGTCAACAAGGCCGCCGCGACCGTTACGCTCGGCAACCTTGCCGCGACCTACGACGGCGCGCCCAAAGCGGCCACGACCTCGACCACGCCCGGCGGCCTCACGGTGAACGTCACCTACAATGGCGCTGGCACTGTGCCAAGTGGTGGCGGCAGCTACGCGGTCGTGGCGACGATCGCCGACGCCAACTACGCGGGCACTGCCTCCGGCACCCTCGTCATCGCGCCCGCTTCGCAGACGATTACATTTGGCGCACTGGCGGCGAAGACCTTTGGTGATGCTGCCTTTGCGCTGACCGGGACCGCCAGCTCCGGCCTTGCCGTGAGCTATGCGAGCTCCAACACCTCCGTCGCAACTGTTTCCGGCAGCACCGTCACCATTGTCGGCGGCGGCACGACCACGATCACGGCGAGCCAAGCGGGCAACAGCAACTACGCCGCTGCGGCCAATGTGAACCAAACCCTCACCATCAACAAGGCCGCCGCGACCGTCACGCTCGGCAGCTTGGCGCAAACCTACGATGGCACAGCCCGCAGCGCTACTGCGACCACATCCCCGAGCGGGCTGACGGTTACGTTCACCTACGACGGAAGCGCGACGGCGCCGACGAACGCCGGCAGCTACGCGGTGGTCGGCACCATCGTAAGCAACAACTACACGGGCAGCGCTTCTGGGACGCTCGTGGTCGCGAAGGCCAGCCAGACGATTGCCTTCGGATCACTCGCGACCAAGGCCTTCAACGATCCGCCTTTCGCGCTTCCGGCCACAGCCAGTTCGGGCCTCGCGGTCACCTACACCAGTTCCAATCCCGCGGTTGCGGCCGTGAGCGGCGCCACCGTGACAATCCTGACGCAGGGCACCACGACAATCACGGCGAGCCAGTCGGGCAATGCGAACTACAACCCCGCCGCTGACGCGCAACAGCCCCTTGTCGTGGGCAAGGCCAGCCAGACCATCACATTTGGCCCGCTCGCGTCGCGGACATTCCCGCCCAGTTCCAATTTCAATCTCACCGCGACGGCGACGTCGGGACTGCCGGTGAGCTACTCCAGCTCAAACACCTCGGTGGCGACAATTAGCGGCAACGTTGCAACAATCGTCGGCCTTGGCTCCACCGTCATCACCGCGAGCCAAGGAGGCGACGGGAGTTATTTCGCCGCGCCCAATGCGCAGCAGACGCTCGGTGTGAGCGTCTCAAGCGCCTCGGTTTCGTTCTCCAACCTCAATCAAACTTACGATGGCACGCCCAAAGCCGCTTCAGCCACGACCAATCCTGGCGGGCTGGCGCTCACGATCACCTATAACGGTAGCGGCGCACCGCCCACCGCCGCCGGCACCTACACGGTTGTCGGCATCGTTACGGACGCCGGACCCTACGCGGGCTCCAGTGGCAGCGCTTTGATGACGATTGCGAAGGGCCCGCAAACGATCTCGTTCAGTGGGCTTGGTGCGAAGGCTGTGGGCGATGCGCCGTTTGCGCTCGGTGCAACCGCCAGCTCCGGCCTCGCGGTTACATTTAGCAGTTCCAACCCAGCGGTCGCCACCGTCTCAGGCAACACGGTGACGATTGTCGGCGGCGGCACCACGGCGATCACCGCCAGCCAAGCGGGCGACACAAACCGGCTTCCCGCCGCGGACGTGAGCCAAACGCTCACGGTGAACAAAGGGGCCGCGACCGTGACGCTCGGCAACCTCACCGCGGTCTTCGATGGCTCGCCCAAGTCCGCCATCGCGACCACCGTGCCCGCAGGCTTGCCCGTGTCATTTGCTTACAATGGCGTCGCGACCGCACCCTCGGCTGCCGGCTCCTACGCCGTGGTGGCGACCGTCAATTCGCCCAGCTACACCGGCTCGGCCACCGGCACGCTCGTCATCATCAACGACCCCGCGGCGCGCAGCTCGGGGGCTTACTTCGGTAGCTTCGGTGGCGACGGCGGCTCCTTCGCGATGTTCATCCGGCCCGATCGGACGGGTGTTTTCCTCGGCTACGCGCGGGCGGGTGGCATTCCATTCGTCGCGCGAGATTTTGTGATTAACTCCGACGGCACGTTCCGGTTCACGACCGTCGTCGACAACGCTGGCGCCGCCGCGGCGCCCGGCACGCCGCCGGTCGCCGCGGCGCCGGTGGAATATACGTTCACCGGTTCGATCAATGCGAGCGGCGCGATCAGCGGCTCGGTCTCGGGTATCAATCTGCCGTTCTCGGCGCCCGCGACCACGAGCACCGGTGCTACTCAATCGCTCGCTGGCTTCTATCAGGCCGGCGCGACTGGCAAGTCCGCCAACAGCTTTACGATCGTGGGCGCCGGCGGCGATGCGTTTGTGCTCACCACGAACGGCACCACGGCCGACGCCGCCAAGGGCACCGTCAACGACGCGGGGCAAATCATCGCGACCTCCGAGAAAAGCGCCCAGATTTCCGGCACCCTCGACAGCGCCGCCTCCACCATCGCGCTTAGCTCCACTGCTGCTGGCGTGATTACCAACTTTGCCGGGGCGAACAACGAGGCGCGCACGGACATCGAGAAGCTCATTAACATTTCCACGCGCAGCCAGACCGGCACCGCCGCCAACACCTTGATCGCCGGCTTCGTCATCAGCGGGACGGACGCGAAGCCCGTGCTCGTGCGCGCGATCGGCCCCTCTCTCGCTGGCTTCGGTGTCGCGGGCGCGCTCAGCGCTGCGCGCCTGGAAATTTTCCGCGGCCAGGCATCGCTCGCCGTCGGCACCGACTGGGGCGCCGCCCCCAACGCCGCCATAATCACGGCGACCGCAGCGCGCGTCGGGGCGTTTCCGCTGGCGGCCACGAGCCGTGATGCCGCGTTGCTCTTGAGCCTCGCCCCCGGGGCTTACACGGCGGTTGTCACCGGGCAGGGTGGGGCGAGCGGCGTGAGCCTCGTTGAGGTCTACGATGCCACGGTCGGCGCGATTCCGCGCACGGAGCGCATCATTAACATCGCCACGCGCGCCACCGCCGGCATCGGCGACAACGCGCTCATCGCCGGCTTCGTCGTCAACGGCACCGTGCCCAAGCGCGTGCTCATCCGCGGCGTCGGCCCCGCGCTCGCGCAGTTCGGCGTCGGCGGCGTGCTCGCGCGCCCGTCGCTCGCGGTGAATTCCGGTGCGACGGTGCTCGCGCAAAACGCGGGCTGGAGCACGTCCGCCGACGCCTCAGCCATCGCGGCGGCGGCGGCGCAGGTGGGCGCCTTCGCGCTCGCTGCCGGCAGCCAAGACGCCGCGCTCATCATCAACCTCGCCCCCGGCGCTTACACCGCCGGCGTCACCGGCGTCGGCGGCACCACCGGCGTGGCGCTCATCGAGGTCTACGAGATTCCGTAAAGCGCCCGGCTGTGCTTGCGCGGCAAATGCAATCGCTGCGCACACGGCCCGCCGAACGTCCAATGTCTGTTTGTCGCGACCTCCTGATGCGGCCCACCGAAATGATGGCGGGCCTCTGGGGGATTCTGCCGCGAGCCCTCGCATCCTGCGTCGGCATTGCAGTCATGGCCGGCAATTTGATGGCGCAGGGGCCGGCAGTTACAATTACAAGTGACAACAGCGCGACGTTCGTCGTCGGCGTGCCAGGCACCTTCACCGTTGCAGCAACTGGGTCGCCGGCTCCCTCGTTCAGCGTCGTGGGTGGCACCTTTCCGGTGTGGGCTACGCTCGACGCCGCGACCGGGTTGCTCTCGGGCACGCCTCCTGCGGCGACGGGCACGCCGTTTTTTTTTCTCATTCAAGCGGCAAACGGCGTGAGCGGGGCGGCAACGCAGAACTTCACGCTCACTGTCGTAGTCCCGCCGGCGATTACGTTCCAGCTTCCGACCGCGCAGACGCTGTATGTTGGGCAGAGCACGTCCTACCTGCTCTCCGCCACGGGCACACCTACTCTGACCTACCAATGGCGCAAGGATGGCGTGCCCATTGTGGGCGCGACTTCTCCCGGGCGTTTCTTCAACAACGTCCAGCTTTCCGATGCCGGGGCCTACGATGTCGTGGTGTCCAATGCCGGCGGCAACATCGTATCGAGCCCGTTGGCGCTCACGATTCTGCCATCGGCCTTGCCATCCATTATCGTTCAGCCCGTCGGGGGCACGTTGAATATCGGTAACGTCGCGAGTTTCGGCGTGACGGCCACCGGCACGCCAAGCCCGACGTATCAATGGCGCAAGAACTCCGTCGGGATCTCGGGCGCGACCAACAGCGTGTATGTGGCCGGCGCGGTGTCGGCTGCGAGCGCGGGCAGCTACGACGTGGTCGTCACGAACGTCGTCGGCTCCGTCACCAGCAATGCCGCCGTCCTCGTGGTCAATCCGCGCGTCTATTTCAACAGCCACCCGGCCGGCGCCTCGGCGTATGTCGGCAACAGCGTGGCGTTCACCGTCTCCGCCAGCGGCACGCCGTCGCTCCCGACACTTCAGTGGCGCAAGGATGGCCTCGCGATTTCAGGCGCGACGGCAAGCACGCTTACGCTGCCGGCCGTGCAGCTGGGCGATGCCGGCTCATACGATGTCGTCGCCACCAACAGCGCGGGCAGCGCGACGAGCAACCCCGCCGTTCTTGCCGTCTCGGACTCCGCGCCGCTGATCACCCAGGGACCGGCGAGCGCGACGGTGGCGCTAGGCTCCACGTTTTCGTCGTCCATCAACGCCGCCGGCTCGCGGCCGCTGAGCTATCAATGGCGCCGCAATGGCATTGCCATTTCAGGCGCCACGAATGCGACGCTGCAATTGCCCAACGTCCAATCGCCCGACGCCGGCGCATATTCGGTGGTTGTTTCCAACGCACTTGGAAACGTTACCAGCACAGACGCCACACTGACGGTGGTGCCCCGTGTCGTCTCCTTTTCATCGCGGCTCAACATCGGGGCCGCAGGGGCGTTCGGCGTGTTTACGGTCGAAGGTCCTGCTTCAAAAAAAATCCTGCTCCGTGCCGTCGGGCCTGGGCTCGCCGTATTCGGCGTTGCCGGAGTCATGCCCGACCCGCAGGTCGAGCTTTTCGATGCCACGGGCGCGCTGGTCGCGCTGAACAACGACTGGTCGCTGTCGTCCGACGCCACGGATATCACGAACACCTCGGCGGCGGTCGGCGCGATCCCCCTGGCGAGCGGTAGCCGCGACAGCGCGATTGTGCGCACGCTCGCGCCAGGATCCTACACGGTGCGAGCCCGGCCCGCGAGTGGGGCCGGGGGCGTTGCGCTGCTTGAGCTTTACGATGCAGACCTCGTGACGGGAGCAGCGACCGCGCTGCCATTTGTCGCTTTGCGCGGCAACATGGACTCGGGCATCCTCGTTGGGGGCCTCGGCTCGCTTACCCGTGGTGTGCGCAGCTACCTTGTGCGCGCGGTCGGGCCCGCCCTTGGCCTGTCTAGCGCCACGGCCAATCCCACGCTGATCGTGCAACGCGACGCGACGTTGATCGGCAGCAATGACAATTGGGACGCCAACTCCACTGAGGCGGCCGCGATCACCGCGGCGACTGCCCGCGTGGCGGCCTTTGCTCTGCCGGCCGGCAGCTTGGATGCGGCGGTGGTGCTGAATGGAAACCTGCACGCCACTGGCGCGGTTCAGGTCACCGGTTCCGGCTCAGGCCTGCTCCTCGTCGAGTTGCACGACCTCGACGCCGCACGACCGGTGATCTTTGCGCCAATCATCGTCTCGGGCCCGATGGACGCGGCACTTGCCAGCGGCGACGCCGTGACCTTGCGCGTTCTCGCCCATGGCACCCCGCCGCTCGCCTATCAGTGGCGGAAGGATGGCGCGAACATCAGCGGCGCCACTGCAGCCACGCTGGCATTCGCCAGCATCCAGGCGGCGCAGGGCGGGCAGTATTCGGTCGCCGTGAGCAACGCGCAGGGCTCTTTCGTCAGCGTGCCTGCGGTGCTTACGGTTCAAGGCGGCTCGACGGCAAACCACGCGGTGGTCGGCAACGGCTATGTGAGCGGCGGCACCGTCACGATCACCAATACGTTCTCCTACTCCGGCACGCCTGCGAGCTTGGGTTGGACCGCGGTCCTGCCTGCCGGGTGGGCCTTCGTTTCCGACGCTGGCACCGCGGGCGATGTGAAGCCCTTTGTCGGTGCGACTGGCACGCTCGATTGGGCTTGGTCGAGCCCGCCAAGTGGTTCGTTGACCTTTACCTATACCGTGAGCGTGCCGGCCGGCGCCTCGGGCGCCCAGACCATTTCGGCCACGGCGGTCTTGCGCACCGGCGGATCGCCGGTGGTGACGACCGCGACGCCCAGCCCGCTGGGGGTGCCGCAAGTCTCTGTGCACAGCGCTGACACTAGCGGTGACTTTCGGATCAGCCTGTTGGAGCTCACGCGCGTGATCGAACTCTATAACACCCGCAACGGCACGACACGCACCGGCGCCTACTTGATCGCGACCACAGTGACGGAAGACGGCTTTGCGCCCGACCCGGTGCGAGCCTTGGGCACAACCGTGTCGCTCCCACGCTACCACGCCGGCGACACGGATCATGATGGCCGCCTAAGCCTCATCGAGCTCACGCGCATTATTGAGCTCTACAACTACCGCAACGGCACCACGCGCACCGGCGAATATCACGTGCAGGGCGGAACAGAGGACGGCTTTTCGCCTGGCCCTTGAGCTTTCGCCGCTGAAATCCGCGTTGACCGCGCTCACCCACACCCGGTTTCCCGACGTGCTTCCCCCATGAACTCCTCCTTCATCCGTGTCCTCCTTGCCCTCGTGCTGTTCGGTCCCGTCACTGGCGCGTTGGCGCAAACCGCCGCGCTGAAGGCGAGCGCGAGTGCGCTCGCGCCTGCAGGCGGCACGCTCACGCTCACTGCCACAGCAAGCTACACTGCGCGCCCGCAAGCGCTCGGCTGGGCGATCGTGCTCCCGGCAGACTGGACGCTCGTGGGCATCAGCGGATCAAACGTCCCCGAGATCGCGCCTGTGGCAGGGGAGGGCGGAGTGCTGGAGTTTGCATTTACGGCCGTTCCGCCAGTGGGCGCGGAGTTCTCCGTCGTCGTTCGCTATCCCCCCGCTGCGCCAAAGGCCGAGATCGCCGCGACCGTGCTGGTTCGAGCCGATGGAAAACTCACCACGCTCCGGCCGCCCGTGGTGGGGCTGACGGGAATCGGATCGTGATCCGGAAAATCAATGAACACGATGGCCCGAGCACGCTGGCGCAGCCCTCTTTCGCTTTGCCTTCTCCGGTCACGACGGCCTGGGCGCGCCGCGGCCGCCCGATGCAAGTCCGGACCTGACGGTGTTTCCTCGTTCCCGGCTGCGAGCTTCCAACGATGACCCCGCATACCTCTCGGACCCTCCGGTCCTCCATCCCTTTGCTTGTGCACGGTGTGCGGTCTGCAAACCCAGGCGCGATGCGCCATGGTGCGGGCCGGACCATCGTGGTCGTTGGCGCCGCGGTGCTGTTGCTCACCGCGATTGGCGGCGTCGCGCGCGCGCAGTTCGCGCCATTGATTCAGCAGCTGCGGCGTGAGCCTCTACCGCCCTACGACAAGCGCTTGGCGGCGGGCCCGCAGCCAGCCGCCGCGCCGAGCGCCGCCGTGGCCACCGCCCGGGCCGAGGCGTTTGCGCAGCTTGCCGCCGCCGTGCGTGGGGTGCGGATCGATCGTGATCCGGTGGTCGATTCGCCGCGCTTCGTCGGTTCTCCACGTGGGTTTCTCACGGGCCCCCTGCCGGCGCCGGCGCTGGGCGGGGCGACGGATGCCTTGGCTCCGGTGCGAAACTTCATCGATGCGCACCGTGGGATATTTGGCCATGGCTCCGAGACGATTGCGGGCGCCGTCGTGCGACGCGACTACGTGACCGCGCGCACCGGGCTGCGCACCGTGGTGTGGGAGCAGGTCCTCGATGGCATCGTCATTTTTGAGGGCACGCTGCAGGCGCACCTCACGGCGCGCGGCGAGCTCGTCAACCTTGGCAGCCGCCTTCTGCCCGATCCTGCGGGGGCGGCGCGCCGCAGCGCGGCCGCGCGCGCGGCCTTGGTGAGCGCGCCGCCTTTTGGCGCCAGGGAGGCCGTGGCGATTGCCGGCCGCAACCTGGGTGCAAATCTCTCGGCCGCGGGAGTGACGGCGCCGGAAGGCCAGCAGAATTCAGCGTCATGGCAGTCCTTTTCCGCAACGCCTCTCTCAGGCGTCGTGGTCCGGCCGGTCTGGCTGCCGATTGACGGCAACACCCTCCGGTTCGCGTGGGAAGTAGTCTGCACGAGCCGCGCGCGCAGCGAGATGTTCCGGGTTGTCGTCGACGCCGAAACCGGCGAGCCGACGGTGCGCCAATCGCTGACGGAGAATTTCACGCCCGCCTCCTACCGGGTTTTCACCAGCGACAGCCCGTCGCCATTTTCACCCGGCCAGACGACGCCCTCGACGACGCAGCCGGCCGTTGTCGCACGCACGCTCGTCACCACCTCAGCGTTGAACCCCACGGCTTCGCCGAATGGCTGGATCGACGACGGCGTCACCGAAACCCGGGGCAACAACGTCGACGCCCACACCGATGTTGACGCCAACGACGTGGCCGACTTGCCGCGCCCACAAGCCGTGGGTGCCGGCCGCGTGTTTGATCCCGCGCTCGACCTGGCGCAGGCGCCGAGCACCTACCGCGATGCGGCCGTCGTGAATCTCTTCTATTGGTGCAACTGGATCCACGATCAGCTCTACGACCTCGGGTTCACGGAGGCGGCGGGCAATTTCCAAAATAACAACTTCGGCCGCGGCGGGGTCGGCAACGACGCCATTCAAGCCGATGCCCAAGATGGCTCCGGCACCGACAACGCCAACTTCTCCACGCCGCCCGATGGCAGTCCTGGGCGGATGCAGATGTATGTGTTCACTGGCCCATCGCCGCAGCGTGACGGAGATTTCGATCAGGAAATCATCATCCATGAATATGTCCACGGCCTGAGCAATCGCCTGGTCGGCGGCGGAGTCGGCATCAGTGCCCTCGCGCCCCGGGGCATGGGCGAGGGCTGGTCTGACTTCTACGCTCTCGCATTGCTGAGCGAGGCTTCGGACAACGTGAACGGCAACTACGCGATGGGTGGCTACGCGACCTATCAGCTCAGCGGCCTCACGCAGAACTATTACTACGGCATCCGCCGCTATCCTTACTCGACGGACCTCGCCAAAAACCCGCTCACCTTCCGCGACATCGATCCCACGCAGGCCAATGCGCACACTGGCATTCCCCGCAGCCCGATCATCGGCTCCACGGCGGACGAGGTCCACAATATGGGTGAAGTCTGGTGCGTGACGCTCTGGGACGCGCGGGCAAATCTCGTCACCAAGCTTGGATTCACGGCAGGCAACCGGCTCATCCTCCAGCTTGTGACCGACGGCATGAAGCTCGCCCCGGCCAACCCCAATTTTCTTCAGGCCCGCGACGCGATTCTGCAGGCTGAGTTGGTGGCCACCGGCGGCGCCCACCGCAACGAACTCTGGGCCGCCTTTGCCAAACGGGGCATGGGTGCCAACGCCACCGCGCCCTCCAGCAGCACCACCGTCGGGCTCGTGGAGAACTTCGACATCCCCGATGATCTCGCGATAAGCCCGAACGCGACGTTCGCCGCGACCGGGGTCATCGGCGGCCCGTTCACGCCGGGGGCCAACACCTACACCCTCGTCAACAGCGGTTCCTCCGCGCTCAGCTGGACCGCCGTCAAGTCCGGCGCTTGGTTCGATTTGTCCGCCACCGCCGGCACCATCAACCCCGGCGGCAACGCCACGGTGACAGCGACGATCAACGCCTCCGCCAACGCGCTCAACGTCGGCACCTATCCCGGCAACATCACGATTACCAACACCAGCAGCGGGGTTCCTCAGGCGCGCGCCGTCTCGCTCGCCGTGCAGCCGGTCACGATTCCGATCTTCACCGAGGATTTCGAGAGTGGCGTGCTTGATCCGGCGCGATGGACGACCTCCGGGACCTCCACGCCTCGGGCACAGATTACCACTGCCAACGGCCCCCACGGCGGCGCGCGCCATCTCACCATGGATTCTTCGGCGGACAATGGTGTCTACTCCCGCAACGAAGCCACGCTCTCGGTCAATCTCGCGGGCCAGACCGACGTGCAGCTTCGGTTCTGGGCCAAGATTTTCAACGATGAGCCTGACGGCCCGCCACCGTCGCCATTCGTGGGTGGGGCGGACTTCGACGGTGTGGCGATGAGTGCCGATGGCACGACCTGGTATGAGATCCAGCCGCTTCGTTCCCCCCTCGTCAGCGGCACGTGGACGCAGTTTACCGTCGACCTTGATGCCGCGATCGCGCTCCGCGGCCTCGCCTACAGCTCAAACTTCAAGATTCGCTTCAACCAATACGACAACTTCGCGATCATCACCGACGGCATCGCGATCGACGACATCGCGATTGTGCGCGTTGTCACGAATCGCGTGACCTTTACCGTCCCCGCGACGCTCGCGGAGAACTCAGCGCCGGTCACGGGGGTGGTTTCGGCCACGCCGACGCCCTCGTCGCCGCTCACTGTCGCGCTGGTCTCCAGCCTTCCCGGCACCCTTGCTGTTCCTGCCAATGTGACGATTCCCGGTGGGCAGCCCTCGGCGACCTTCACACTGACTCCAGTGGACGATGCGTTGCTTAACGGCACGCGCGCAATCACCCTGACAGGCAACGCCACGCTGTATTCGCCGGCGACGGCCAACATCAGCATCCTCGACAACGAGACCGCCACCCTCGGCGTCACCCTGCCAGCCTCGGTTACCGAAGGCGCGGCTGGCGTCACCGGCACTGTTACCGTGAGCGCGGCCCCGGCGGTGCCAGTCACCGTGGCGCTCTCGAGCGACGCGCCGGCCAACGCCCAGCCTCCCGCGACCGTCACGATCCCGGCTGGGCAGACCTCGGCGACCTTCGTTCTCGTCGTGCCCAACGACACGCAGATTAACGGCACGCGTTCCGCCACCATCACGGCCTCCGTCTCCAACTGGACCTCCGGCGCCGCGACCGTCTCAATTCTCGACGACGAGACGACGGCGCTCGCGTTCACCCTCCCGCCCGTGATTCGCGAGGGGGACACGGGACTTACTGGCACCGTGCGCCTGACCGGCACGCTCGCTGGAAACTTGACCGTGTCCCTGGCCTCAAATCGAACGAGCGAGCTGACAGTGCCCGTCACGGCCACGATCGTCGCCGGCCAGACTTCCGCGACCTTTCCGATTACGGTGATCGACGATGCTGCAACCGATGGCGCACAGACGGTTCAGCTCAGCGCGTCCGCGGCCGGTTTCACGGGTGTGACGGCGAACGTGTCAGTCGCCGACAACGATGTGCACCATTTCGCCATCACCACGGTGACGAGCCCGCAGATCCGGAACGCTCCATTCACCATCACGGTGACGGCGCAAGACGTGAACAACGTCGTGATCACCAATTTCAGCGGCAATGTCACGCTCGCCGCCGCAAGTGGCGCCACGCCCGTGGCGATCACTCCCACGGCGCTGACTGGCTTCGTCAACGGCGTGTGGAGCGGGCCAATGACGGTGACGGCGTTTGCAACAAATGTTGTTCTCACCGCGTCTGATTCGGCCACCCATGCCGGCACGAGCAACGCGTTCGACGTGACCACGGGGTCGCTCCATCACTTCGTCTGGGGCCCCCTGCCTTCGCCGCAGCTCGTCAATACCCCCTTCGCCGTGACGCTCACCGCGCAGGATGCCGGCAACAACACGGTCAACTTCAACGGCACCGCCAACCTGACCGCTTCTCTGACGGGAACGGTCGAGATGCTCTCCTGGATCACCTATGCCGACACGACGACCACCGGCTACGGCGAATACTACAACGGCAAGCGAGCCATCTCGACCTACTTTGCCAACTTCAACGATACCGCCACCACCACCCTTGATGCGGCGGTGCTAGCTACTCAGCTCGTCGGCAAGCATGTCTTCTGGATCCCGGAGCAGGAATACAGTTCGTCCTCGACCCTCGACAGCCTCGGGACCGCGTGGAGTTCGGTGCTGAACAGCTTCGTGAGCTCCGGTGGCACCATCATCGCGTGCTCCAACACGACCTCGGAGCACTTGCTCTTTACGCGGAGCGGCCTCCTTGATCTCGCGCCCGTCTCGAGCCCGAGCACAATCGTCAACAAGGTCCTCGACAACGAGCTCACTGCGGGTGTCGCGGCCAGCTTTGGTGGGAGCTTCCTTCACACCTACTCGACCACCAACGGCACCATCTCCGCCCAGGTCGCCGCAGGCCAGGCCGTCGTGATCAGCCGGAACGTCGGCTCTGGCCGCGCGATCATGGTCGGGTCCGACTTCTACACGATTGGCACGGATATGGATCGCATCCTTGCCAATGCCGTGAGCACGTCGGTGGCACCGGCCGGTTCGCCGGTGGCGACGAGCCCCGGCTCGGTCACCTTTGCCGCGGGCACGTGGAGCGGAAACGTCTCCGTGCCGATCACGGGCGCCGGCATGCGGCTGACGGCCACCTCGGGTTCGGTCGCGACGGCTAGCCCCTCCATCGCAGTCATCCCTCCGCCCACGCTCGCGATTGCCCTGCCCGCGAGCCTGCGCGAGGGAGATGCCCCGAAGGCCGCGAGCGTCACCCTCAGCTCCGCGCTTTCGTCCGCCATCACGGTGAATCTGTCGTCGAGCGACACGACGGCCGTCACGGTGCCGGCATCGATCACCATCCCCGCCGGACAAACCTCGGTGACCTTCAACGTCACGATCATCGACGACACGGTGGCGGATGGCTCGCAGCCCTTCACGATTTCCGCCTCGTCCGCCGGCCTCGCGACCGCCACGGCCTCGGGCTTGGTGCGGGACAACGAGGCCCACCACTTCACGTTTGCGACCATCGCCAGCCCGCAGCTGGGCAACGGCCCGGTGCCCGCGATCCTCACTGCGCGTGACGCCGCCGACGCCGTGATGGCGGATTACAATTCGCCGGTCACGATCACCGCCTCGGGCGCCGGCGGCCCGCTTGCCGTCACCCCCTCGGTCACTGGCAGTTGGTCGAACGGCATGTGGAACGGCAGCGTGCAAATCAACGCGGTCACCACCGGCGTGACGCTCTCCGCCAACGACGGCCTCGGTCACACCGGATCGAGCAACAGCTTCAGCCTTGTCTCCGGCAGCCTCGATCACTTCGAGTGGAACACAGTCGCGTCGCCGCAGGCCTTGGACACGCCTTTCCCGGTGACGATTCGCGCCGTGAATTCTGGCGGCGCCACGGAGACGAACTACAACGGGGTCGCCAACCTGTCCGTGCTCTATCCCGTGGCCGGAATGCCGGCCGGCACCGGCGCCTCCACGCTCTACTACCACCTTTCTACATACTACCCTGACTCGCGCACGCAGACGATCTATCCGGCGAGCCTGATGGGAGGCGCCGCTCGGATCACGGCGCTCGCCTTCAACGTGGGCTACGCGAGCAGCGAGGTGCTGACCAATTTCACGATCCGGCTGAAGCACACTGCGCTTGGCGATTTTTCCAGCGCCCAAAATTGGGACAACGCCGGCTGGACGACCGTCTACCGCGCCAGCCCCACGGTGAACGCCACAGGGTGGATGACCTTCGTGTTCACGACGCCCTTCGACTACAATGGCACGAGCAACCTGATGATCGACTGGAGCATGGATCGCGCGACCAGCAACTACACCTACACCTACCTTGTTGGCACGGACACTTCCACGCCGGTCGCGATTATCGGGAGCAGCTTCAACGCCGATGGCGATCCCCTTGCCTGGTCGGGCACGTCTCCTTACCCGAGCCTCGCCTACGGGCGTCCCAATCTCGTGTTCACAACGATTAGGGAAGTTCCCGTCCGGCCGCTGCAGACGGCCGCGTTTGCCAGCGGCGTGTGGTCGGGCCAGGTCTCTCTGCCCGTGGCCGGCACCGCGTTGGCCCTCCGTGCCCGCGCGGGTTCGGCGGCAGTTGGAACCAGCAACGCGATCGACGTCTCGACCTCGACGTTGCCCGGCACGGGCGGAGCAAGCGTGTTTGCGGAGGATTTTGAGAGCGGCGTGCTGTCCAGCGCATGGACGATATCTGGGACCGGACCCTATCATGTCCTCGTCACGTCGGCCAACGGACCGCGGGCCGGCCGACATCTGACCCTTGATGCGAGCACCTACGGCACCTATGCGCGCAACGAGGCCACCCTGACGGTCAATCTCGCTGGGCGCAGTGGGGTCGGCCTGAGCTTCTGGGCGCGCAGTTTTAACGATGTGCCAAACGGTCCGCCGCCTTCGCCGTTCCCCGGCACGGGAGCAGACTTTGACGGAGTTGCGATCAGCGCCGACGGCGGCTCGAATTGGTATGAGGTTCAGCCGCTCCGCTCGTTGACCGGCACCTACACCCAATACTCCGTCGATCTCGACGCCGCAATCGCCTCGCGCGGCCTGGTGTATGGCTCAAACTTCAAGATCCGCTTCAACCAATACGGCTACGATTACATCCCATACCAGGGAATCGCCATCGACGACGTGGCTGTGACAGCCAATCCGCTGACCGGCTTCGCCGTCACCGTGCCCGCCCAGGCTGCCGAGGGCGCGGGGATATTGACGGGCTCGGTCACGCTCGATGCCGTGCGCGCGAGCGACACGGTGTTCACACTCCTCTCCAGCGCTCCGGCCAAGGCCAGCGTCCCCTCCGCAGTTACGATTCCGGCCGGCCAGCTGAGCGTGAGTTTCTCCATCACCGTGCCGGACGATGCGATCATCGACGGCAATCGCACCGTCGCCATAAGCGCCGGCACTGCCAGCATCCCCGGCTCCACGTCGCGCGCCGCCTACCTTCAGATTTTGGACAATGATATCTCGACGCTGACGCTCTCGGTGCCGTCCGCCGCGGTTGAGACGGTCGGCGTCCTGACTGGCACTGTCACGCTCGGGACCGTGTCGTCGGGGACGGTCGCGGTGTTGCTCACATCGGGCAATGCGGCAACCGCGACGGTTCCTGCAAGCGTGACCTTTGCCCCAGGCCAGACGGCCGCGAGCTTTCCGATCACCGTCCTCGACAACACCGCGATCGACGGCACGCGCGTGGTCAGCTTCACGGCCAACGTGCCGGGATGGACGACCGCGACGGCGAATCTCACCGTCACGGACAACGAGACCAACTCGATTTTTCTCTATTCCTCCAGTGTGAACGAAGGCGGGACGAACAGCATGACCGTTGCCATTGGCGGCACGCTTCCGACCAACCTCACCATCAACCTCGCGTCCTCGAACACGGCGCGCCTTACGGTTCCCGCGACCGTGGTCATCCCGTTTGGCCAGACCTACGGGTATTTCAATATCAGCGCCCCCGACAACCCCACGGCCGACGGCACGGCCTCGGTCGCGGTGACGGCCAGCGCCACCGGATTCCTCACCGGCACAGGCAACGTGCAGGTGTATGACAACGACGCGCATCACTTTGGCTTCAGCACGATCGCGGCGTCTCAGGCCACCGGAGTTCCGTTCGGCATCACGGTCACGGCGCTGGATGTCAGCGGCAACACCGTCACGGGATTCAACGGCACCGCCACGCTCTCCGGCGCGGGCGACGGCGGTGCAGTGACGATCGCGCCGACCACGGTGTCGGGATTCTACTACGGCAGCTGGAGCGGCAACCTAAGTGTGAACCAGCCGGGCACCAACGTCCGACTCACCGCCACGAGCGGCGGCGCCACCGGGCAGAGCAACGGCTTCAACGTTGCGCAGTCGCCTGCGATTTCGGTGTCCCCATCCTCCTTCGCCATCGCGCTTGCGACCGGCTCAACAACCACGCGGACATTGACGCTCGGCAACACGGGCGGGGGCACGCTCAACTGGAGCCTCGGCTCATCCTCCAGCCTTCGCGGCGAGGCGACCGCCGGCCCGGTTTTCAGCGGGGGGACGCCGATTGCCGAGGACAAGGCTCATGCTCGTCCGCCCGCCTTGGGGCAGGCCTATTCCGCGCCGCGTTCCGTCGGATCGAGTGCCGGCATCCTCAGCTCGGCCGCGCCGCCATCGCTCGCCAGCGTGCTCGCCGGCCTCAACATCAGCAACGGTCCCGTCCGCGGCTCCATTCCCAATCGCTATGCGTTCAGCGAGGGCGTCACGGGGAACTCCATCGGCGATGGCGGCAATGACATGTATGATGGCGGCAACCTTCTCAGCGCGAATCTCGTGGCGGGCTCCTACCTCAACTACTCCGACAATGTCGTTGTCTCGAGCGCCCTGCTCGGCGCCGGCGGGCAATACTTTACGCGCAAGTATGACGGCTTGTGGGTTTTTGCCGCTGATATCAACGGCCTCGGCTCGTTCCAAATCGATGGCAACCTTGGTGCCGATGGCGGCGGCTCCACTGACACCGCAGTCCTCTCGCTCACCTATGGCGGCACGAACTACCGCGGGTTCGTGAAGCGCGTCTACAACGCCGGAGACCCCTCGGTGAACCACCTCATCATCGTTCCCGACAACGGCATCGTCGTGCACGACGTGGCTACCGACACCAACAACGACTACCACCGCGTGTCCGGCCTGTCGTCGATCAACCGCATCTACTACCTCCTCTACGCGGGCTCTAGCGGCGCCTACATCGACAACACCGCGGCGCTCGCGATCATGACCAACTTTCTCGACGCCGCGACCACGCCCGACTGGATCGTGCCGAGCGCCTCGTCCGGGAGCATCGCGGCCAGCGGTTCTCAGAACATCACCCTCACCATCGGCAACGCCGCGCTCTCCGCCGGCAACTATACACGCACGCTGGTCTTTTCTTCCAACGATCCGCTGAACCCCGCGTCGACCGTCCCCGTCAACCTCACGCTTACTTCACCGCCCTCGATCGAGGTGACGCCGGTGGCCAACCTCACCGCATCAGGTTTGCGGGGTGGCCCGTTCGCGCCCACGAACCTGACCTATACGCTCACCAATCCCGGTCCCAGTGCGGTCAACTGGACGGTCACGAAGTCCGCGGCGTGGCTCGATCTCTCTGCGACCGGCGGAACGCTCGCCTCGGGGGCCAACAGCACGGTCACCGCGGCGCTCAATGCCTCGGCCAACACGCTCACCTCAGGGAGCTACACCGACATAGTCACGTTCACCAACACGACCAACGGCATTGGCAACACGACCCGCGGCGCCGCGCTTTCCATTGCGCCCGCGGGCGAACTCGCGGTCACCCCGGCGGGCGGCTTCTCTGCCTCCGGCCCCGCGGGCGGGCCATTTGCGCCGGCGACGATGGTGTGGACCCTCTCCAATACCGGCGACGCGCCGATGAACTGGACCGCGACGAACACCCAGCCTTGGTTCGTGCTCAGCACCTCGGGCGGCACGCTCGCGCCGGGGGCGACCACCACGCTCACGGTATTTCTCTCCGGCAGCGCCGCCGCGCTGCCGGTCGGCGCGGCGCAGGACAGCATCACTCTCACCAACACCACCAACGGTCGCGGCAACACGACGCGATCGCTTGATCTGGCCGTGCGGCCTTCCGCGCCGGTGCTGGTTGCCGAACCCCTCATCACGGGTGGAGCGACCAACACCGTTTCCTGGTCCTCGGTCCCCGGAGCCACCGAGTATGAGGTTCAGGTCGCGAGCGACAGTGGATTCACCAGCCCGCTGAGCAGTGGTTGGGTGGCGGGGACCAGTCGCACGTTTGCGCTCGCCGACGGCACGTGGTATTTCCGCGTGCGCGCCCGGCAGTCGGTCGCGGGAACAAGCGCGGTTTGGAGCCAGACCTCCAAAGCTGAGTTTGACACCGGGACGAAGAGCAATGTCGACACCACCGTCGGAGGAGACGTTGTTCTGTCGGGCTCCGCCAACGGCCCAATCGCCGGCCGGATTCAAAACGCGAGCTTCGAGACCGGGCCCTTCGACACGCTCGGCACGGTCACCGGCTGGGCCTCGGAACAGACCGCGTCGATGGGCACACAGGCCGCCGCTTACCCGGGCTACTCGCCGATGCCGACGGCGGGCGCGGCGTTTGGGCACACTTATTCGTTCGCTGGTTCGACCGTCACGCCCGGGGCCTACGCGCGGCTCTATCAATCCATCGATCTTACCGGGGGGACTTCTTTCGTGTTCGATGCCAAGATAGTCGCGACGGGGAGCATCCAAGCCCAAGTCAGGATTGATGGAGTCACCTTGTGGTCTGCCAACACCCCCGGCAACTATTTGAACCAAAGCGTCAATATCTCGGGCTACACCGGCGTTCACGTCGTTGAGCTGCGAGGCGCCATAATCAGCTCAACCTCCGACTCGCAGTGGGTGCTGTGGGACAACCTTCGGCTCAATGGTGCGGGCGGCTACGTGTCGGCCGGCACCTTGGTCTCCCCCGTCATCACGCCGGTGGCGCGGACGGCGTGGAGCACGCTGGGATACAGTCGCGACATCTCCGCCGCAGGCACGAGCCTCACGATCGACGTGCTGAACTCCGCCGGCAGCGCAGTCTTGGCGTCGAACCTCTCGCCCGGAACCAATTTGGCGCTGTTCCCGGCCGTCGCGAGCCAGGTGTCGCTCAGGCTGCGCGCCAACCTCGCCACCGCTCAACCGGCGAACACGCCTCTACTCCAGGACTGGTCCGTCGGCTATCTTGCAGGAACCGCCACGGTGGTCGAAAGCCCGTGGAGTGCCAGTGTCTCGTCCGTGCAGGATGCAACGGCTCCCGCGGTTGCCGTTACCACTCCGGCTACCTCTACCTCGGCGGCTTACACCTTGGCCGGCACGGTCTCTGATGCCGCCGGAGTGTTGAGCCTCACCGTGAATGGTGTCGCCGCCTCCACGGCGGACAGCTTCGCGCATTGGACCATGCCTGCGACACTCTCGAGCGGCACGAATACCTTCACCGTCGTCGCCACGGATCGGGCCGTGCCGGCCAATGTCTCGACCGCCACGTTTACCGTCACCTACGTTTCGGGCGTCGCGCCCGTGTTCTCGACGCATCCATCCTCGGCCACGGTGGCGACGGGTGCCACGGCCAACTTCACGGTCGCGGCGACGGGCGTGCCGGCGCCGGTGTATCAGTGGCGGAAAAACGGCGTCCCGCTCCCTGGTGAAACGGGTGCAACGCTCACGATTGGCAATGCCCAGCCCGCCGAGGCGGGAGTTTACTCCGCCTCCGCCAGCAATGCGGCTGGTGTTGCGGTTTCCAACAACGCCTCCCTTGCGGTGACGTCTCCCGCCAACGCGCCAGCCATCACCGTGCAGCCGGTCTCGCAGGTTGCCGCCGCCGGGCAGGGAGTGAGCTTCAGTGTGACGGCCACCGGCACCGGGCCGCTCTCCTACCAGTGGCGCAAGAACACGGTCTCGCTCGGCGCAGCGGGCACGGGCGCCAGTCTCAGCCTCGCCAACGTTCAGGCTGCCGATATCGGCGCCTACTCCGTGCTGGTTGCCAATGCGTTCGGTTCGGCACTGAGCCGTGACGCGGGCCTTTCGGTGTTGCCCGCCGGTTTTTCCGCCACGCATGCGGTCGTCGGGCAGGGTTATATTCCGGGCGGATTCGTCACGGTCACGACCACGCTCAACTACACGGGCACGATTAGCGCGCTGGGCTATCAGATGCTGTTGCCCTCGGGTTGGAGTTACCTCTCGGGCGGCGGATCCGAGGGGCCGACCAAGCCGGTCGCCGGGGAGGTTGAGTTGCTTGAGTGGGCTTGGGTTGGCGTTCCCGCCAGTCCCGTTACGTTCACGACGATGCTCAAGGTGCCGTCCTCCACCAGCGGTGCCCAGAGCATCGTGGGCCTCGTCGTCACCCAGCCGGGTCCGATTCAGTTCCTCGCCCAGCCGGATCCTCTGCTCCTCAACCCCACGACTACGCACAGCGGTGATACCACTCAGGATTTTCGCATCGATTTGCTCGAGCTCACGCGCGTCATCGAGCTCTACAATACCCGCAACGGCACCACGCGCACCGGCCGCTACCAGCTGCAGGATGGCACCGAGGACGGCTTCGCCTCGGATCCCATTACTTCCGCAGGTGCGGTCGTGACGCTCGCGCGCTACCACGCCGGCGACACGGATCGTGATGGGCGCATCAGCCTCCTCGAACTCACCCGGGTGATTGAACTCTACAACTACCGCAACGGGACGACGCGCACCGGTCAGTATCACGTCCAAGCCGGCACGGAAGACGGCTTCGCCACCGGGCCCTGACCCGGGGGGGGCGCCGCGTTTCAGGGCCGCGGTTTAGCCGCGGAACCCAAACCGGTCGCCAAGCGCGAGGCACTCGGCGAGGGGCCGGAGGCCGTCGGAGCAGCTGGGGTGGCTCAGCGAGGCAGCCGCGGCGCACGCGCCGTAGCGAAGGCACTCTTGCATCGGCTTCCCGCCGAGCCAGCCAAGCATCACCCCCGCGGCGAGGGCATCGCCCGCGCCCGCGGCGCCGGCGATGAAGTCCGCCGGCACCGCCACGCTCGGCTGCCACACGCACGCTCCATCCGCCGCGCACGCGCACACCGCCTCGGGGAAATGAATGAGCGCCCATTGCCGCACCCCCTGATGGATCAAGCGGCGCGCCGCGGACTCCACGGCGGCGCGGTCGATCTTGCCGTCGTGGTTGATCGCGAGCCCGGTCAATTTCTCGGCCTCGAAATCGTTGGCGAACAGCACGTCCACCTCCGGCAGCAGCGGCAGGATGTGCTTCTGGAAGCGATCGCTTGCCTCGCTCACGCAATCGACGGAGGTCGTCAGGCCCGCGGCGCGCGCGCGCGAGAGCACCTCGGCGGCGCGGGGCCGGCCGTCGACGAGTTCGTCGAGCCGGTCGAGCAGGAGCAGGTAGCCCAGGTGGAAGTGCTGGGCGCGCGTCTGCGTGAAATCGAAGTCGGCCGCGTCGAGCCGTGCGTTGGCGCCGCGTTGGTGAAAGAATGTCCGCCGGCCGGTGTGCTTCACCGTCATCACGTCGGTGTAGCTGGTCGCGACGCCTGCGCGCACGCGGAGCTGCGTCGTGTCGATGCGCAGCCGCGCGCAATCGGCGAGGATCGCGCGGCCGTCGGCGTCGTCGCCCACGAGGCCCGCGGCCGCAAGCGGGAACGCGGCGCCGAGGATCGCGAGGTCCTTGACCATGTTGTAGGCGGAGCCGCCGTTGCCGTCGCCTTGCCCGAGGATGGAGGCGAGCGCGTCCTGCGCCGGCCACGTGTCGATGAGCTTCACGTGGTCGACGATCCAGTTGCCGCCTGCGAGGATGCCGGTGCGTTTCATGGGGAGAGTGCGATGACCTGCGAGCGGGCCTGGGAGGCGAGCGCCGCGGCCCACCATTCGTGCGAGGCCACGGCTTCGTCCGGCGTGGCGCAGCCGAAGCGGCCGTCGAGCCGCCCCGCGCGCTCCGCGAGAAACGCCGCCCACATCTGCATGAGCATGTCGGGGAAGCCCGGCTCGAAGATGCCGCCCGTGATCGTCTTGAACGGCATGCCGAAGCCGAGGTCGGTCTTTTCCCACCACTGCTCCTTGTCGCGCCGGTAGGTCCAGAGCGTCTTCGGCTCCTTCGTGGAGAAACGCGCGCCGCGATCCGTGCCGAGGATCTCGATGAACCACGTGTTGGTCTCCGTGGGCGCGAGGCGCTTCATCTCGAAGGTGAACGGCACCGCCTCGCCGGCGATCGGCAGCGCGCCGTGGAGCGTGGCGTTGTCCCAGGTGTCGCACGGCGCCGTGCCGCCCTTGCCGTCGGGACGCGTCGGGTAGATTTTCTGGAGCTGCGCGAACAGGGCCGTCGGTTTCCAGCCGAGCCGCAGCGGCAGGTGCGCGACGTGCATCCCGAGGTCGCCCATCACGCCGATCTCGCCGCAGAACTTCGCCTGCCGCTTCCAGTTGATCGGCTTCGCCGGATCAAGGTCGCTCGAGTGCAGGAAGCCCGCGCGCACCGAGAGCAGGCGGCCGAGCGCGCCGTCGGCCGCGAGGCGGAACACGCGCTGCGCGCCGGGCAAAAACGGAAACTCCGACGACACCCGCACGAAGCGCCCGAGCCGCTTTGCCTCGTCGCGGATGCGCCGCGCCGACGCGAGATCGATGCCGAAGGGCTTTTCCGCAAGCAGGTCCTTCCCGGCGCGCAAAGCGTCGAGGTAGATCGCCTCGTGCAGATGGTGCGGCACGGCGACGTAGACGACGTCGACGTCGGGCGAGGCCAGCAGCGCGCGGTGGTCCGCGGTCAACAGCGTCACCGTCGGCACCGCCCGGAACCAATCGAGCAGCGCGGGTTGCAAGTCGCACACGGCGGTGAGCTCCGCGCGCACCGGGAAGTTCTCGAGCGCGAACCAACGGCCGAACGCCGAGGCCGCCTCGCGTCCCATCAGGCCGCCGCCGATGATGCCGACACGCACGGATGGAAGCTGGTGAGAGTTGGGGGTGCTCATGGTTTTGAGGAGGAGGCCGGAAAGGCGTAGGTGGTGTTGAAGATCAATTCGACGGAGCGCGAGACGAAGACGCGCACCTTGATTTTGCCGGTGGGCGCCCCGGGGGCGGCGGGCGTCGCGTGTCCCTCGATCCGGCGCTCGTAGCCACTGGTGGCGACGGCGCGGCCCGTGAAGGCGACGCGCTCGCCGCGCTCCAGCTTGCGCAGGGCTTCGTCGGAAAACTCCACGCTCAGCCGGCCATGCTCGCTGTTGAAGAAAAACGGGAAGACCTTCGCGACATAGGTGGATTCGTAGGCGCCGCCGGCTGCCCGTGTGAAAGGCGGCATGGTCATCGACACGCTGCCAATGTAGATCGAGGTCTTGGTCGGCGCGATCTCCACGCGATCGTAGCTGCGCAGCCCAGGCTCGCCCGCGAGCGCGGAGAGCGCGAGGGCGGCGAGGCAGGCGGCGCGGCGGAACATGCCGGCAGATTGCGGCCGGGGCACTGTGCCGCAAGCGCGCAGCTTTCGCGTTGCGCGCCGGTGCCACGCCGCGTCATGTCAACGCCCCATGGCCAAGCCATCCCACGCAACCTGGGGCGGGCGGTTCTCCGCCGGTCCCGCCGAATTAATGCTCCAGTTCAGTGAGTCCGTCTCGTTCGATCGCCGGCTTGCGCCTTTCGACGTCGCGGGGAGCAAGGCCCATTCCGCCATGCTCGCGCATGTCGGCCTCATCTCGGCGAAGGAGCGCGACGCCATCCATGGGGGCCTCGATGCCATCCTCGCGGAGATTGAGGCTGGAAAATTCCGGTGGGACACCAAGCTCGAGGACGTCCACATGAACATCGAGCAGGCGCTCACCAAGCGCGTGCCCGCCGCCGCGAAGCTGCACACCGCGCGCAGCCGCAACGACCAAATCGCGACCGACATGCGGCTCTTCTTCAAGCACGCCTGCGCCGTGCTCGCGGAAAAAATCCGCGGCGCCGAGCGCGCGCTCCTCGCCGTCGCCGGGGCGAACCGCGACGTGCTCATCCCCGGCTACACGCACCTCCAGCGCGCGCAGCCCGTGTTTCTTGCGCATCATCTCTTCGCGTGGCTCGAGATGCTCGACCGCGACCGCGCGCGCTTCGCCGCCGTGGCGGCGCACGCCAACTGGTGCCCGCTCGGCGCCGGCGCGATTGCAGGCACCACGCTGCCGATCGATCGCGAGTTCACGGCCAAGGCGCTCGGGTTTGTGGACGCGAAAGGCCGTCCGCAGGTCACGCAGAACTCGATGGACACGGTCGCCGACCGCGATCTCTTCATCGAGTTTGCGTCGGCGTGCGCGCTCTTCGGCGTGCATGCGTCCCGCATCGCCGAGGACTTGATCCTTTGGTCGAGCAGCGAATTCAAGTTCGTCGAGCTGCCCGACGCCTTCTGCACCGGCTCGTCGCTGATGCCGCAGAAGAAAAATCCCGACTCGTGCGAATTGCTCCGCGGCAAGTCGGCCCGGCTCCAGGGCAACCTCCACACGCTGCTCACCCTGGCGAAAGGCCTGCCGCTCACTTACAATCGCGACCTGCAGGAGGACAAGCCGCCGGTCTTCGATAGCTTCGACCAGACCGCGATCTGCGCGGATGTGCTCGCCGGCACGCTCGGCGGCATGGAGGTGCTCCGCGAGCGCTGCGCCGCCGCCGTCGCCGATCCCGCGCTGCTCGCCACCGACCTCGCGGATTACCTCGTGCTGAAGGGCGTGGCGTTCCGCGACGCGCACCACGCGATCGGCGCCGTCGTGCGCCTCGCGGAAAAGCAGGGAGTCGCGCTCAACGCCCTCACGCTCGCCGACGTGCAGGGCGTCCACGCCGCCTTCGCCGCGGATTGGATCGAGGTCTTCGACTTGCAGCGCGCGTTGTCGAAGCGCGAGGGCACCGGCATGCCCGGCCCGAAGCAGATCGCGCGGCAGTTCGCGCGATGGGAAAGGCTGCTGAAGTAGGGCCGGTCTGTGACCCGCCCGTGGTGCGAACACTCAAAGCGTGAAAGGGCGGGGCACTGACCCGCCCAGCCTCAGGCGCCTCGCGATGATCACCCTCTTCCCCACGAAGCACTCCGACCCCGAGCTCGCGCCGTTCCGGCCGGGGCTGATTTTCGCGTTCTTCAACGCGCTCGCATGGCAGATTGGAATCGGGACACCGATGGTGCTCTTCGCGGAGCAGCTCGGGGCGTCGCCGTTTCAGGTCGGGCTGGCCTACTCGTTTGTCTTCGTGCTGACGCCGGTGCAGATCGTGTCGACGGCGCTGCTGCCGAAATACGGCTTCAAGGCGGTGATGCTCGGCGGGTGGGGGATGCGCAGCGTGTTCCTCGGCGTGCCGATGGTGCTGGCGGCGCTCACGCTGTGGACCGGCGAGAAACCGTGGATGGTGCAGGCGCTGATCTGGAGCGTGTTCCTCTTCTGTGTGTTTCGCTCGATCGGCGCGGCGTCGAGCAACGCGTGGTTCTACGCGATTCTGCCCGAGAAGGTGCGCGGCCGCTATTTCGGGAGCGATCAGTTTGTGTCGGCGGTCGGCGGCGTGGGCACGCTGTTGGCGTGCGCGGCGCTCTTCGCGTTCTTGCCGGTCTACACGGCGCTGCTGGTGCAATACGCGATCGCGCTCGGCGGCTCGACGGTGAGCTACTTCGCGTTGAAGCAGCTCCCGGACGCCGACCGGCCGAAGGCGATCAGCCTGCGCACGGTGGCGGCGGACACGCCGCGGCACCTGTTCACGCCGTCGCCGTTCCGCACCTATGCATGGCTCGCGGTGCTGTGCGCGGTGGTGGTGACGCCCATCCCGCCGTTCTGCGCCTACTATCTCAAGGTCGGCCCGAAGCTGAGCGCGGGGCAGATCATGATGTTTGAGGTCGCGCGCTACCTCGGCGTCATGGCGGGCGCGTGGATCATCCGGCGGCGCATCGATGCGACGGGCGCCCGGCCGTTTTTCCTGACGGCGCTCGTGCTCTACCTGGCGGTGGGCGCGTATTGGCTCGTCTTCCTGAAGACGCACTTCGGCGGCCATGTCGGGATATTCTGCGCCTACTTCGTGCTCGGCCTGGGGGCGGTGATGTGGGCGGTGGCGAACCTGAACTACCTGCCGAAAATCGTCTCCGCGGAGGAGCGCACGCTCGCCGTCGCGGTGCACGGCGCGGTCACGGCCACGCTCGGCGGCATCTCGCCCGTGCTGTGGGGCCTGTTGCTGCGGCGCGGCGGCATCGAGACCAGCGGCATCAACGTCGTGGCCTTCGAGTGGTTCTTCATCTGCGTGATGGCGGGCGCGGTGGTGCTCTCGTGGCGCATGGCGCGCATCCACGAGGAGAAAGGCGAATCCGCCGACCCGATCATGATCGGCAACGCGATCCTGCGGCCCTTCCGGGCGATGACGTATCTCGCGAGCCTGATCGAGCCGAGCGAGCCGAAGAAGGAGGAGCCGGGGAAGGAAGGGGCGGCGTGAGGCGCACGGTGACACGCCTCGGGTTTTTTCTCGCGCTCGCGGGACTCGCGTTCGCCGCCGAGCCGGGCCTCACGCTGGAGCGCGACGCCCACTGGGTGATCGTGCGCGGCGCGCGGCTGCCCGGCGGATCGTTTCGCATCAACTACCTCGAGGCGTATTGCCGCGCGAACTCGACCGACGCCGACTGGAACGCGCACACCAAGGTCCCGCATCGCTCCGAGCTCGTGTCGCTCAGCGCGGACCGGACGGTCCTCCGCCTCCGCGACTTCGTGGCCGACGGCCTCGTCGTCGACCACACGATCACGGCGCGCGGCGACGAGGTGGATTTCCGCGTGACCGCGCGCAACCCCACCGCCGTGCGCAGCGAGGTGCATTGGGCGCAGGCGTGCCCGCAGCTCGGCGCTTTCACGGGCTTCACCGATCCGGCCATCCGCGCGCCCGAGGACTACCTGGCGAAGTGCTTCGTGTTTCTCGACGGCAAGCTCGAGCGCATGCCGACGCGCGAATGGGCGACGCGCGCCCGCTACACCCCTGGCCAGGTGTGGTGCCCCGCGCACGTGCCGCGCACCGACGTGAACCCGCGCCCGCTCAGCCCGCTCGTGCCGAGCAACGGCCTCATCGGGTGCTTCAGCGGCGACGAGCGGCTCATCTGGGCCACCGCGTGGGAGCCTTATCAGGAGTTGTTTCAGGGCGTGATTCGCTGCCTGCACGCGGATTTCCGGATCGGCGGGCTTCTGCCCGGGGCGACGAAGGAAATCCGCGGGAAAATCTACGTCGTCCCCGCGGATGTCGGCGCCTTGCTGGCGCGCTATCGGCGGGATTTTCCCGAGCACGCGGCGCCGCCGGCCGGGAGTGGAAAATCCCGTTGACCCACCTCCGTCCGCTTCCACGGTTGTCAGGCAGGTGAGAACGCTCACGGCAACCCCCTTGCGCCCGTGGTGCGCGCTGCTTGGCGTGCTGGGCTTCGTCGTTTTTTCCGCCGTCGCGCAAGCCGCTGCGCCCATGAAGGCCGAGGTCGTTGAACCGGCCGCGCCGGTGAGCTTCTGGAAACAGATCCGTCCGATCTTCCAGGCGAGTTGCCAAGGCTGCCACCAGCCCGCCAAGGCCAAGGGCGGCTACGTCATGACCGAGCACGCGCGCCTGCTCGCCGGCGGTGACAGCGGCGACAAGGCCGTCGTGCCCAAGCAACCCGACCAAAGCGCGCTCCTTGCCGCCATCACGCCCAAGAACGGCGAGGCCGAGATGCCCAAGGACAAGCCGCCGCTGCCGGCCCATGAGATCGAGCTGATCGCCAAGTGGATCGCTCAAGGCGCGGCCGACGACACCCCCGCCAACGCCCTCCAGAAAATCGACGCCGCTCATCCGCCGGTCTACGCCCGACCGTCGGTCATCACCTCGCTCGACTATTCCCCGGATGGAAAGCTCCTGGCCGTCGCTGGCTTTCACGAGGTGCTGCTGCACCATGCCGACGGCTCGGGCGTCGCGGCGCGACTCGTGGGGCTCTCGGAACGCGTGCAATCCGTGCGCTTCTCGCCCGACGGCACGCGACTCGCGGTCGCCGGCGGCTTGCCCGCGCGCATGGGCGAGGTGCAGATCTGGAACGTCGCGAAGCGCGCGCTCCAAGTCTCCGTGCCCGTCGGCTACGACACCGTCTACGGCGTGAGCTGGTCGCCCGACGGCAAGCTCGTGGCCTTCGGCTGCCCCGACAACAACGTGCGCGCCCTCAACGCGGACACCGGCGAGATCGTCCTCCAGCAAGGCTCCCACAACGACTGGGTGATCGACACCGTCTTCGATCAGGAGGGGAAGCACATCATCTCCGTCGGCCGCGACATGAGCACGAAGCTCACCGAGGTCGAGACGCAGCGCTTCATCGACAACGTCACCTCGATCACGCCGGGCGCGCTGCGCGGCGGTTTGCTCGCCATCGCGCGGCGCCCCGGGCGCGACGAGGTGCTCGTGGGCGGCGCCGACGGCGTGCCGCAGATCTACCAGGTGTTTCGCAAGACGAAGCGCCGCATCGGCGACAACGCGAACCTTCTGCGCAAGTTCCCCGCGATGGAGGGCCGCATCTTCGCCGTCGACTACAGTGCGGACGGGAAGCTCATCGCCGCCGGCAGCAGCCTGGACGGCCATGGGTCGGTCGCGATCTACACGGGCGAATTCGACGCGGAGATTCCCGAGATGCTGCTCAAGGCCTACGCCGACAAGATTGCCAGCGCCTACTCCAAGGAGGAGAAAGCCGAGATCGAGCGCTTCACCACCGCGGGGGTCAGGCGCATCGCTGAGCTGAAGGTTCCCGGCGGAATCTACGCGCTGTCATTTCACCCCGAGGGCCGGGTGCTCGCGGCCGGCGGCGAGGACGGGCGGGTGCGGCTCGTGTCCGTTGCCGAAGGAAAGGTCATGAAGGAGTTCGTGCCAGTTCCCTTGAGCGCCGCCGCCAAAAAGTCCCTCGCCGAATGAACCCTCGCTTTGCTCTCATCTGGGCCCTGCTTGCCGGCGCCGCACCGCTTTTCGCCGCAACCGCGATGACCCCGGCCGGCGCGTCCGCGCTGCCGGAGTCGTTGCCGCCGGGAGCCAAGGTCGCATCGCTGGCAATCGAGCCGGCGGCCGTGACGCTCGACGGCTGCTACGCCGCGGCCCAGGTCCTCGTGACGGCGACGCTCGCAAGCGGCGACCGCCTCGATGTCACCCGGCTCGCGACTCTGGCCCTCGGCTCGAAAGTCGGGGAAGTCTCCCGGGCGGGCGTTGTCTCGCCGCTCGCCGCGGGCAAGACCCAGCTCACGGCCAGACTGGGCGGGGTGACGGCGCGTGTGCCCGTCGAGGTCGTCAATTTTGATCCGAAGGCGCGGGTCGACTTCATCCGGGATGTGAATCCCGTGATCGCGCAACTCGGGTGCAGCGCGGGCGCGTGCCACGGCGCGAAGGACGGCAAGGCGGGCTTCAAGCTTTCGCTGCGCGGCTATGACCCGGTGTATGACGTGCGCTCGTTCGTCGACGACCTGGCGGGACGGCGCATCAACTTCGCCTCGCCCGACGACTCGCTGATGTTGCTGAAGGCCACCGGCGCAGTCCCGCACGAGGGCGGCCAGCGCACGCCCTACGACAGCAAATACTATCGCATCCTGCGCGCTTGGATCGCCGACGGGGCGAAGCTCGACCTCGCCACCGCGCGGGTGGTCAAGATCGACGTGACGCCGCGGAACCCCGTGCTGCAGGCGATCGGTTCGCGCCAGCAGATGCGCATCGTCGCCACGTATGCCGACGGCCGGCAGCGCGATGTCACGGCGGAGGCGTTTGTCGAGTCGGGCAACCAGGACGTCGCGGTGACGGAGCGTGGCGGCCTCGTGACGACCTTGCGCCGCGGCGAGGCGCCGGTGCTCGCGCGCTTTGAAGGCAGCTACGCGGCGACGACAATCACCGTGATGGGCGATCGCTCCGGCTTCGCATGGCAGGAGCCGGAGAAGTGGAACCCGATCGACGAGTTCACCGCCGCGAAGTGGCGGCGCATGAAAATCCTGCCCTCCGAACTCTGCAGCGACGAGGATTTCCTCCGGCGCGTTTTCCTGGATCTCACGGGCCTGCCGCCGGGCGCGGGGGACGTTCGGGCGTTTCTGGCGGACCGGCGCCCGACCCGCGAGAAGCGCGAGGCGGCAGTCGAGCGGCTGATCGGTTCTCCCGAATACGTGGAGCATTGGGCGAACAAATGGGCCGACCTCCTTCAGGTGAACCGCAAGTTCCTCGGGGAGGAGGGCGCCAGGCTCTTCCGCGGCTGGATTCGCGAGGAGGTCGCCGCCAACACGCCCTACGATCAATTTGCCCGGAAGATTCTCACCGCCTCCGGCTCCAATCGCGAGAATCCCGCGGCGAGCTACTTCAAGGTGCTCCGCACGCCGACGGAGACGATGGAGAACACCACCCATCTCTTCCTCGCCACCCGTTTCAACTGCAACAAGTGCCACGACCATCCCTTCGAGCGCTGGACGCAGGATCAATATTACCAGCTCTCCGCCTTCTTCGCGCAGGTCGATCTCAAGAAGGATCCGATGGCGGGCAACAAGACGGTCGCCGGCACGGCGGTCGAGGGCGCGAAGCCGCTCTACGAAATCGCCTACGACAAGACCGAGGGCGAGGTCACCCACGACCGGACAGGGCAGGTGACCGCGCCGAATTTTCCGTATGTCGCGCAGGGCGGGGAGGGCCTCGAGTCCGAGGGCACGCGGCGCGAGCGGCTCGCCCGCTGGATGACTTCGCCCAGCAACCGCTATTTCGCGCTCAGCTACGTCAATCGCATGTGGGGCTATCTCACCGGCGTCGGGCTCATCGATCCGCTCGACGACATACGCGCGGGAAACCCGCCGTCGAATCCGGAGCTGCTCGACTGGCTCACGCAGGAATTCGTCAGGAGCGGGTTTGATGTGCGGGCGCTGCAGCGGCTCATCACGAAATCCCGCACCTACCAACTCTCCGTCGCCACGCACCGCTGGAACTCCGACGACCGCGTGAACTATTCGCATGCGCTCGCGCGCAGGTTGCCGGCCGAGGTGCTCCTCGACTCGGTCTTTAAGGTCACGGGTTCCGTGCCCAATTTCCCGGGGGTGAAGCCGGGCACGCGGGCCGCCGAGCTGCCCGACGCCGCGATCGATGTGTCGAGTGGGTTTCTGGCAAACTTGGGCCGGCCGGCGCGGGAATCGGCCTGCGAGTGCGAGCGCAGCGCCGACCTCGGCCTCCCGTCCGTGATGGCCCTCCTCAGCGGCCCGGCCGTTTCCGGCGCGATTAACGATGCGAAGAATGAGCTCGCGCGGCTTGAAAAAGCGCAGCCCGACGACCGCAGGCTCATCGATGAGATTTTTCTCCGCACGCTCAACCGCCACGCCAGCGAGAGGGAAACGGCCGCGGCGCTGACCGAATGGAGCGCGATCGGCGCGGAGCATGCGAAGCTCGCGGCCGCGCTCGCCGAGCGCGAGGCGTGGTGGAAACCCGTCGCGGCGCAGCGGGAGAAGGAGCGTGAAGCTGCGATTGCCGCCGCCAGGCTCGCGGTCGCCACGCGCACCGCCGAGATTGCCGCGCAGGTCGCCGAAGCAGGGCGGAAGCGAGAGGACAAGATTGCCGCCGAGTCCAGGTCCCTTGCCACCTACGAGGCGAACCTCGCCGCCCAGTTCACCGCTTGGGAAGCCGCGCTCGATGCCACGCGGCGTGGAACGACCTGGCAGCTGCTCGAGATAAAAAGCGCCACCGCGAACAACCAAGTGAAGCTCGCGCGCCTCGACGACGGTTCCTACCTCGCGTCCGGGCCGTCCGCCAACAACGTCGCGTATACGGTAACCGCGGAATCGAAGCTGGAGAAAATCACCGGGTTCCTGCTCGAGGTGCTGCCGCACGAAACGCTGCCGGCCTACGGCCCGGGCCGTGTCGGCGGAAATTTTGTCCTGACGGAAATCTCGCTCCGCTGGGGCGACAAGGCCGGGCGCCGCAATCAGGCCGACGCCAAGTTGGCCGATGCGCGCGCCGATTACTCCCAGAACAATTTCGACGTGAAGACGGCCATCAATGGCAAGGCGGAGGGCGGCCAGGATGGCTGGGCGGTCTCCAATCGCTTCGGCGAGCCGCACTACGCGCGCTTTGCCCTCGGCGAACCCATCGGCGCCGCGGCCGGCGCGACGCTGACGTTTCTCCTGCAGCACCAGTTTCGCGACGGATTTCAAATCGGGCGCTTCCGTCTTTGGGTCACGACCTCCTCCGCACCGCTCGAACTTGGTTTGCCCGAGGATGTCCTCGCTGCCATCAACGTTCCCGCGACGGAGCGCAGTCCCGCGCAGCGCGCGACGCTCGACGCCTACCAGCGCGCCACCGACGTTGGTCTCCACAAGAAGGCCCAGGCCCTCGCCAAAGCCAAACTTCCCGTGCCCGAGGACGCGCAGCTGAAAAAGCTCAAGGCGGCGCTCGCGGACGCGGAGCTGCCTGTGCCTCTCGATCCCAAGCTTGCCCAGCTCCGCGCCGACGCCGCTCTCAGCGAACGACAGTCCGCCGCCCACCGGCTCACCGGAGCCCAAGACCTCGCCTGGGCGCTCATCAACAGCCCCGCGTTTCTCTTCAACCGCTGATCCCGCAAACGAAAGGCCCCGCCATGATTCGCCTCCCCGGTGGACTGAATACCGACCTCTGCGACACGCACGCGAAGCTCACCCGCCGCGACCTCCTGCGGCTCGGCGGCTCGTCGATCCTCGGCCTCTCGCTCGGCCAGATGCTCAACCTCAAGGCCGGCGCCGCGACCACCGCCACCAAAGGAGGGCCTGGCTGGGGCAAGGCCAAGAGCGTGATCATGGTCTATCTCCAGGGCGGCCCCTCGCACCTCGATCTCTGGGACCCAAAGGAAAACGTGCCCGACAAGATCCGCAGCGCGTTCAAGACGATCCCCACCAAGATCCCCGGCACGCACTTCACCGAGATACTCCCGCAGCTCGCGAAGGTGAACGACAAGTTCACCATGATCCGCTCGATGAGCTACACGCCCAACGGGCTCTTCAACCACACCGCCGCCATCTACCAGATCATGACGGGGTATACGACCGACAAGGTCAGCCCGTCCGGCCAGCTCGAGCCGCCCAACGCAAAGGACTTTCCCAATTTCGGCTCGCAGATCGTGCGGCTCAAGCCCGTCGACACGCCGATGCTGCCGTTTGTCATGCTGCCGCGTCCGCTGCAGGAATCGAATGTCGTCGGCAAGGGCGGCAGCGCCGGCTTCCTCGGCAAGGGCTTCGATCCCTACACGCTCTATCCCGAGGGCGACGACCTCGACATGGAGAAGATGAGCCGCATCAAGACCGACGACCTCAAGCTCCCGCAGGAAGTCTTCGCGATGCGCCTCGAGCGGCGCGCGCGCCTCCGCGAGTCGATTGACGCCGCGATGCCCGACATCGAGAAGGCCACGGCGAGCTACAACCTCGACGAATACTATCAACGCGCGCTGAACCTCATCGTGTCGGGCCGCGCCCGCGAGGCTTTCGACCTCGCCGCCGAGGGCGAGAAGCTCCGCGACCGCTACGGCCGCAACACCTTTGGCCAGTCGCTCCTGCTCGCGCGCCGCCTTGTCGAGGCCGGCACGCGCGTCGTCGAGGTCATCTGGCCGAAGGTCGCCAACTCGGACAACCACTCCTGGGACCACCACCAAGGGCTCACGGAACGCATGAAGAACAAGTCCGGCCCGATGCTTGATCAGGGGCTCAGCGCGCTTTTCGAGGATCTGGACCAGCGCGGGCTGCTGAGTGAGACGCTCGTGGTCGCCCTCGGCGAATTTGGCCGCAGTCCTGAGCGCGGCGTGAGCACGAGCGGCAACAACAACAGCGCCGACGGCCGCGACCACTGGCCGTATTGCTACACCAGCATCGTCGCCGGCGCCGGCATCAGGCGCGGCTACGTGCACGGCGAGTCCGACAAGACCGCGTCCGCGCCGAAGAGCGACCCCGTGCATCCCACGGAGCTGCTTGCCACGATCTACCACGCCTTCGGCATCGATCCGGAGACGATCGTCTACAACCACCTCAACCAGCCTCGCGAGCTCGTGAAGGCGAAGGCGGTGACGAAGCTGTTCGGGTAGACGGGCGCGTTCGTCCGATCAGGATCCGCTGTGCCCGCGGCGCGCGCGTGGCGCGGTGGGCGAGACTCGAACTCGCGACCATCGGTTTAGAAAACCGATGCTCTATCCAGCTGAGCTACCACCGCGGAGCGCGGGGAGAGTTTCAGATTCACGGGGCTGACCAGCAAGCAGTTTAAGCGCCGTGGGGAGAGTCCGGAAGGCGCGTGGCGCGGGTGGGCGACCGTTGCGGGCTTGCGGCGTGTGGGGCCCAGCCTTGGCATCACGCGCGCTACCAGCCCGACACCTCCGCCGACCATGGACGCCCACCTGCTCGACTTTCTCAGCCTGCTGATTCGTTGGCTGCACGTCATCGCCGGCATCGCTTGGATCGGGTCGTCGTTCTACTTCATCTGGCTCGATAATTCCCTCGAGCCACCGAAGGAGGGATCCGAGGAAAAAAAGAAGGGCGTCGCCGGAGAGCTTTGGGCGGTGCATGGCGGCGGGTTCTACAACCCGCAGAAATACGCGGTCGCGCCCGCGGCGCTGCCGGAGAAGCTCCACTGGTTCAAGTGGGAGGCCTATACGACGTGGCTCTCCGGGACGGCATTGCTCGTCGTGGTCTATTGGCTGCGCGCGCAGACGATGATGATCGACGGCGGGGTCGCGGCGCTCTTGCCGTGGCAGGCCGTCGCGATCGGTGCCGCCAGCATGGCGGGGTCGTGGCTCGTGTATGACGGGCTTTGCCGCTCGCCCCTCGGGCGGAGTGACGGCGCGTTGGGCGTGGTGGTGTTCGCGTTGCTCGCGCTGTTGGCGTGGACGTTGCACCAGTGGCTGGGCGGGCGGGCGGCGTTCATGCACGTGGGCGCGGCCATCGGCACGATCATGGCCGCGAACGTCTTCTTCGTGATCATTCCCGGGCAGAAAAAGATGGTCGAGGCCATGCGCGGCGGCGGCCTGCCTGATCCGATCCACGGGATCCGGGGCAAGCAGCGCAGCGTGCACAACAACTACTTCACGCTCCCGGTGCTGTTCATCATGATCAGCAATCACTACGCCTCGACCTACGGGCACCCGCATGCGTGGGCCATCCTCTCGCTGATGATGGCGGCGGGCGTGAGCATCCGGCATTTCTTCAACCGCAAGCACAAGGGGGTGGTGGCCTGGCAATGGCCTGCGCTCGGCGCGCTGCTGCTAGGAGGCGTCGCCTGGTGGACGGCGCCGCGCCCCATTGCGTTGCCACCGGTGGAGGGGGTGGTGAACTTCGCGCGGGTGCGCTCCATCATCGGGGAACGCTGCATCACCTGCCACTCGCCGACGCCGACCCACCCGGCCTTTCCCCAGCCGCCCGCCGGCGTCGTGCTCCACTCACCCGACCAAATCGCGAAGAACGTGCAGCGCATCTACCAGCAGGTGGTCGCGACGCGCACCATGCCGCTTGGCAATCTCACCAATATGACCGACCAGGAACGCGCGGTAATCGCGGCGTGGATCGCGGCGGGCGCCAAGCCGGAGTAAGGTGGCGGGTCGCACGCGGGGCTGAAAACCGACCGGGATGCCTCTGGTGGTATCCGGTCTTTCGGCTCGACTTTTTCTGGCAACGCCGTTGGCTCGCACACTTTTCCGCCCGGCGGGCGCACTGCCGTCGCGGTCAAAGCATTCCATTCCTCATGACCAGCAGCACTGCCAAACGCAAAATTCCAACGCGTCGTTTTATCAAGCCGTCGTTCAACTCATTGATTGAGAAGAAGCGCGACGGTCACGAGTTCACGCAAGAGGAGATTCGCTACATCGTCGACAGCACGCTGGACGGCGAGATGCCGCAGCACCAGCTCGCGGCCCTCATGATGGCCATTTACTTCTCCAACATGTCGGCGCAGGAAACCGCGGACCTGACCGAGGAGATGATGCTGTCCGGCGAGGTGATTGACCTCTCCCATATCGCCAAGCCGAAGATCGACAAATACTCCACGGGCGGGGTCGGCGACAAGACGTCTCTCGTTCTGGTCCCGCTGGCGATGGCCAGCGGCGTCGTTGTTCCGATGATGTGCGGGGTCGAGCACGACCACATCATCAGCAGCCTGGAGAAGCTCTCCGCTGTGCCCGGCTTCAAGGGCCACCTCAGCAATGAGCAGTTTGCCTCTCAGCTTGCCCGCATTGGCGGGGCCATCGTTGCGCAGACCGACGACCTCGCCCCGGCCGACGCTAAGCTCTACGAGCTCCGCAAGGAGACGGGCACAATCCCGAGCCTTCCGCTGATTACCGGTAGCGTCCTTTCCAAGAAACTGGCCGAGGGCTCCGAGGGCCTCGTCATCGACGTCAAGTGGGGCAACGGCTCCTTTATCAAGGACCTCGAGCAGGCCAAGCAACTCGCCCGTTCAATGACCCGCGTCGGCCGCTCCATGAAGCGCCGCTGTGTCGCGCTTGTCACGGACATGAATCAGCCGCTCGGCGACACCGTGGGCACCTCACTCGAGCTCAAGGAAGCCATCCAGCTGCTCAAGGGCGGCGGCCCCGAGGACATGAAGGAACTCGTGCTCAAGCTCGGGATGGAAATCGTCCGCCTCGCCGGCGTCGCGGGCTCCACGCTGTCCGCCAAGCAGACCGTGCAGCGTCACCTCACCGACGGCTCCGCGTTGGAGAAGCTGAAGGAAATCATCAAGGCACAGGGCGGCGACACCTCCTATATTGATCACCCGGAGAAGTTCCCGGCGGCGCGCCACATTCGCAAGCTGCCCGCCCCGAAGCGCGGCTATGTGCACACGATCAACGCCGCGATGATCGCGCAAGGCGTCCACCTGCTGGGTGCCGGCAAGAACGCCGCTGGCGACAAGGTGGACCACTCCGTGGGTGTCTCCGAGGTCAAGAAAGTCGGCACGCAGGTGAAGCAGGGCGAGCCGCTGATGATGATTCACTACAACGACGAGGCGAAGCTCGAGAGCGCGCTGAACTTCTTCAAGGATGCCTACCGTCTCGCTCCCAAGCGCCCCACGCCTCCGCCGCTGATCGTCGAGCGCGTGGCCTGAGTTTGCAGGAAACCACTTCCAAGGCCGGCCGGATTTCGGCCGGCCTTTTTGCTGCCGGGAAAGCCAGCGGGCGGGCGTTTGGATTCAAAAATCGCGAATAAAAATTGCGGGACGGGACGGAGAGGCCCCCAATGTTCCGGATGCCCGCAACGAAGCCCACGGAAAACGCCGATCACGAAGCCTCGCGGCGCGAGCGACGCGAACAACACGAAGCCGCGATTGACCGATCGGCCTGGGCGCGGCCGTGGGCGCAGTTGAAATATTTCACGTTTCAGCCGGCGATATTTCCCCGGCTGCTCGGGCAGACCTCGCCGGACGCTCGGCCGGGAGACTTCGTCAACGTCTACGACAAGAACGGCGAGCTAGCCGGCGGCGGGCTCTTTAATCCGCGGGCAAAGATCCCCCTTCGCGTCGTCTGCCATTCGACCGAGCCTGTCACCGAGGACTATTTCGAGACGGCCATCCGGCGCGCAGTCGAGTTGCGCCGCACCCTGTTCAAGCTCGATGAAGTGACAGACGCCTACCGCCTCATTGGTTCCGATGGCGACGGCCTCAGCGGCCTGATGATCGACCGCTACGGTGACACGCTGCTCGTCGAACTCTATTCCCTAGGCATGGCGCACCGCCTGCCGAGATGGTTGCCGCTCATCCATGAGCTGGCCGGCACGAAGTTCGCGCGGGTTCACGTCGACCACGACTTGGGGAGCCTGGAGGGAATCAAGCCCTCCGCATTCAACGAGACGAACGCCGCGGCACCGACGAAGGTGAAGATCCGCGAGCACGGCGTCCGCTATGAGGTGGACTTCGCCGAGGGCCACAAGACCGGCTTTTTTTGCGACCAGCGTGACAACCGGCGCGCGATTGCGCGCTTTGCCAAGGGTGCGCGCGTCCTTGATCTGTGCTGCTACACCGCGGGCTTTTCGCTGAATGCCAAGGTCTCCGGCGGCGCGGACGAGGTGACGGCGGTCGACCTCGACGAGGCCGCGCTCGCGCAGGCGAAGCGCAACGCGAACCTCAACCAAGCCCGCCTCAAGTTCGTGCATGCCGACGCCTTCGCCTATGCGCGCCAGATGCAGCAGAACGGGGAAAAGTGGGACGTCGTGGTCCTCGACCCGCCGAAGTTTGTCTTCACGCGCGATGACCACGGGAACTGGGAGGGGCGACAGAAATACGAGGACCTGAACTTGCTCGCCATCTCGCTTGTCAAGCCGGGTGGCATTTTCGTCACCTGCTCATGCTCCGGCTTGCTGTCGCTGGAGGATTTCGAGCAGCACGTCATCAAGGCGGCGCATCGACAGAACAGGCGCTTGCAATTTTTTGACCGCACCGGGCCGGGGCCCGACCATCCCGTCTATTCAAACTGCCTGGAGAGCCGCTATCTCAAGGTGCTTTGGGCCAGGGTGGTTTGAAGGGCTGACCACATATCCGCGCGCATGTTTTCGCGCTCAGTTGCGAGGGTCGGTGTGCCGATAGGGGCATGATCTACCATGCGCTCTCTGTCTGCACCCGCTTGGGCAGCGTGCTGCCTCGCCACTGGCCTGTTGCTCTCCGTGCTCCGTGGGGCCGAGCCGCCGCATCCGCTGATGGGAGCGACGCGTGATGACGTGCTGGCCCGCTACGGGGAGCCCAAGGGCCAGATTTCGGTCGGCGCGCGGATGGTCCTGACCTACCCGAAGGAAAAGCTCATCCTCCGAAACAACGTGGTCGTTGAGGTTGAGCCAGTGGCGGCGGAGCCCGTGCGGCGCAGCGCGCCGCCCCTGGTGGAGGCTGCTGCTCCGGGGACTGCGACAGGTGCAACGCCGTCTGGCTCAAACGAGAGCGAGGGCGCGCCAAACGCACGGCCCAATCCTCCGGCGGCGCGATCCGGGTCCGCGAGCACGATGCCGTCCGAGGCGGCCCCTGCGCCTGAACCCAAGGTCGAAATCAAGTTTGTGCGGGCACCGTCCGCTGGCGGGGCCGCTCCGCAGCCGCGGCGCGAAATCCAGCCTCCGGCAGTTGCCGAGCCGCCCCAGCCCGAACCGGTGGCGGAGGTCGTTCCCCAGCCGCCGAAGCCTGATCCTGCGGAGGTGGAGCGTGCGGCGAGAGCCGCCGCCAAGGCGGCACAAGACGCCGCCAAGGCCGCGGCTGAGGCCGCGGCGCAAGAGAAGCGACTCAAGTCCGCGCAGTCCGCGCGCCGTCGTCTGGACTTCGCGGAGACGGCCGAGACCGATGAGGGCAGTGTCGGCAAGTATGTTTACCTCGGGCTTGGTGTGCTGGTGGTTGGCATCGGTGCACTCTCGTGGTGGCGTCGCCAGCAAGCGCTCGAGCTTGCGGCCACGTCGGTCGCGAACACGCCAGTCAAGAAGCTGGTGCCGGCAACACCGTCGGCGGCCGCGGGTAACGGGCTGGGCCGCGCTCCGCTGGCCGGCGCCGCGGGAGCCGCCAGCGCTCCCTTGGGTGCTGCGGCGAGAACTGCCCCAGCGCCTGCTCTCACCGCCGAGTATCTCGCGCAGCTCGACGCAAACCGCTTTGAGGACTTCGTCGCGGCGTATTTCACCAAGACGGGAGTCGTTGCCACCCGCACGCGTGCGAGCGCGGTTAGCCCGCTGCACATCCGCATCTCGTGGAAGGGCGCGCCGCGGGCCTTTGCCTCGGTGCACTGCATCCCCCAGGAAACCGGCGAAGTTGACGCCCGGGCCTTGCATGGCTTCGCGGCGGCGTTGGCCGCCGAGGATCTGCGTCGCGGCTATGTCGTCACGAGCGGCCACTTTTCATCGTCGGCCCAAAAGGTCGCCGCCGACAAGCACCTCACACTTCTTCCGATCGATGGGCTCCTGGAAAAAATCCAGGGGCTCTCGGAGTCTGCCCGCAAGGAGCTGATTGGCGTGCTCAGCGAGGAGAAGAAGGCCGCCTGAGCGGTTCGGCGGCAGGGCGGCACTCCCTGCGTTGACTAGCGGCCTGCGGGTTCGCGGCGGAATCGCAGGGTCCGTTCCACCAGCACTTGCACGGGGCGGCCCTCACGTCGGGCCGGGGCAAAGCGCCAGTCGCGCGCTGCATTCAGCGCCGCCGTGCCGAATTCCGCGGCAGTTGTTTGCTGAAGGGAGACCACACGGGCGCGGCCCGTGCCATCGACCACAAAGCTGACCGTGGCCGTTCCCTCGGTGACGGTGGGTGGCAAGTCGGTTGGAAAGCCGGGTAGAGCCTGGACCACCGCGCGGAGCGGCGCGTCGAGTTCGTCCTCCCCGCAGGTGGCCAGCGCCAGGGTCGCAACCTCGCGGTGCAGGCCGGGGCCCGTGGGAGCCGGCTCATGCTGGAAGGTGGTGATGACGGCTCCGCGCCGCTCGAACTCAAAACGCAGCGACTCGCGCCGCAGCGGTCCGCGCATACCTGCGGGATCGATGGCCCAGCGGGCTGCCGCGTCGAGGACCGCCGCGGAAAACGCCGGGTGCGTCGCGGCGGTTACGAGCCGGTCGGTCAGGTTGCCCTCCTCGTCGAAAGTGAAAAGAATCGTGGCGAATCCGGTGCGCACCGGCGAAGCCGCGAGTTCCCTCGGGAAGTCAGGCGCCTCATAGCGACGCCACATCAGCGCATCGGGCGCGGCAGCTCCGGCCACCTGGGCGATGAGCAAAATCCAAGCGAAAGGATGGAACGCGCGTGGCAACATCGGGGAGCGCCGTGCCTCGAACACAGACGCAAACCGCCGCGGTCGCAACCCGTGACCGGACTGATGCAGCGGGCGCCCGGTTCGGGTGTGACGCGCTTAGTCGAACTCAGCGTCGATCAATTCGCAGAAATGGTGGATCAAGAACAGGTGGGCCTCCTGCGCGGCCGCGCCGCTTTGGCCAGGGATGATGAGGTCGCAGGTGGCGAGCCCTTTGCATTTGCCGCCGCCGCGGCCGAGAAATGCGACGGATTCCAAACCGTGCTTCTTCGCCTCATGCAGTGCGGCGAGGATATTGCCGGAATTGCCGCTCGAGGTAAGGACGACTACCAAGTCACCCGGCCGCGCCAGGCCGGCGATTTGTCGCGCAAAGGCCTGCTCATAGCCATAGTCGTTCCCGATGCAGGTCACGAGCGATCCATCGGCCGAAAGCGCGACGGCGGGGAGTGAGCGGCGATTCTTGGCGTAGCGGCCCACCAGCTCGGTTGAGAAGTGGCCGGCTTCGGCCGCGCTGCCGCCGTTGCCACAGATCAACAGCTTCCCGCCCCGGCGGAGCGTCGCGAGCATCAGCTGCCCGGCGCGATCGATTTGCGGGCGAATTTCAACCAGCGCTTGGAAGGTGCGGAGGGTTTCGGCGAGCGAGGCGTCGAAGGTCATGGAGTTTTCAAGGGTAGGGATGACGAAGTGAACCGAGGCAGGAAATGACAATGTTTATGCGGCCGCAGGGTTCTCTGTTGCCTCCCATTTCGTCGCCGAGATCAATCGTCCGTGCGCCTTCGCAAACTCACGGCCCGGCATTTTCGCAATGCGGGCTTTGCCGCGCTCGAGTTTTCCGGACGCCAGCAGTTCCTCGTCGGCGGCAACGGACAGGGAAAGACGAGCCTGCTCGAGGCGGCGGGCCTTGTGACCGCACTGCGTTCATTTCGCACCACCGATCAGAAACTCATGGTCGGCCACGGCCAGCCCTGCGCTGCGCTCGCCTACGTGCTGGAGCATGAGCGGCAGGGCGAGACCCATGTGACGCTGAAGCTCCGCCACGACGGCAAGGAGCTGTGGTGCGACCAGGCGCGCGTCACCAAGCTGGCCGACTATCTGGGCAAGTTCCCCACGGTCGTGTTCTCGTCGCAGGACCTGCAGCTCGTGCGCGGGAGCCCGGCGCTGCGCCGGCGCTGGCTGGACCTCACGTTGGCGGCGATGGATGCAGGCTACCTGCGCGTGCTCCAGACCGCCACGCGCGCGCTCGCGGAGCGCAACGCCCTTCTCAAGTCGGGCCGCGCCGGGGGCGCCGAGCTTGGCGCCTTTGAACAGACGCTCGCCCCCGCCGCGGCCGAGTTGATCGCGCGCCGTGCGGCGGGACTCACGGCGCTGGGCAAGGCGATGCAGGGCGCCTACCGGCGCGTGGCCGGCGAGGACGAACCCGCGTCGCTGGTTTACGAGCCGAACTTTGCCGAGGCCTCCGCGGAGGCGCTGCTCGCGCGGCTCGAGTCCGGCCGCGCCCGCGATCAGCAGCTTCGCACCACGCTCGTCGGGCCGCACCGCGATGATTTCCATTTCACCGTGAAGCACACGGCGGCGAAGGATTTTGCCTCCGAAGGGCAGCAGCGCTCGCTGGTGCTGGCGCTGCGCATCGCGCAGGCCGCGTGGTTTCAGGACAAGAGCGGCATCCGCCCCGTGCTGCTCGCCGACGACGTGTTGGGTGAGCTCGATCCGGCCCGCCGGGCGCGCTTCTGGTCCGCGCTCGATCCGGAGGCGCAGATCATCGCGACCGGCACGCACCTGCCCGACGCCGACCTCGGCGCATGGCAGATCTTCGAGGTGGTGGACGGGGTGTTTGCGGACAAGACCGCCGTTGCATGAGCCTCGAGCCGTGGCAATGGTGGGTCGCGGTCCTTGCGGCGCTGATTGTGGGAATCTCCAAGTCCGGGATTGGCGGGCTCGGAATCCTGGCGGTCGTGCTGTTTGCGCTCATGATGCCGGCCAAGCAGGCCACGGGCACGGTGCTGCCGCTCCTTTGCTTCGGGGATATAGTGGCCTCCTCCACCTATGGCCGGCACGCCAAGTGGGTGCACCTCTGGCGGCTCTTTCCTTGGACTGCGGCCGGGGTGGTGATGGGCTGGCTGGTTTTTGACCGCATCAATGACCGTCAGGCGCAGGCGCTGATCGGCGGGATCGTCCTGGGACTGGTGATCATGCAGCTCGTGCGGCGGAAATTCAGCGGGCACGAGGCGGAGCATGGCGCGTGGTTTGCGCCGACCATTGGCGTCCTGGCGGGCTTTGCCACGCTCGTGGCCAATGCCGCCGGGCCGCTGATGGTCGTCTACATGCTGGCGATGCGGCTGCCCAAGCTCGACTGGGTGGGCACGAGCGCGGTGTTCTTCCTCCTCCTGAATCTCTTCAAGGTGCCCTTCATGATCCACCTTGGGCTCATCCACGGGACGAGCTTTGCGTTCAACCTCTGGCTCGCGCCCATCGTGCTCGCGGGCGCGTGGTGCGGGCGGAAGCTGGTGCTGAGAATCGATCAGCGTGCGTTTGAAAACATCGCGCTTGCGCTCAGCCTGATCGCGGCCGTCAACCTTCTCTACAAGGCATGGCGCGGATGAACGTCAGGCAGATGTGGGCGGCGAAACTCGCGGGCAAGCCGCTGCCGGCGGCCGTGGCGCCGCCGAAGAATGCGGCCGTGGACGCGCAGGCCTCGCTCGCGCTGCGGCCGCGGGCGGCATTCGCGGGCCTCGTGCTCGGCATCGATCCCTCGCTGCGCGGGACGGGATTGGCGCTGATCGAGTTCCGCGCGGGGCGGGCGCCGGTGCTGCTGCGTTGCCGCACGGTGAGCGTCGCGGCGCGGCACCCGATGCCAGTCGCGCTCGCGGAGATCCACCAGGCCGTGACGGATTTCCTCACCGACGCCGAGGTGCGGCACGTCGCGCTCGAGCAAACGATCTATGTGCAGAACGTGCGCACCGCGCAGATCCTCGGCGCGGCGCGCGGCGCGGCGATCGCGGCGGCGGCGCTGCGGGCGCGGCCGGTCTTCGAGTATGCGCCGCTGCGCGTGAAGCAGGCGGTCGTCGGTGCGGGCCGCGCGAGCAAGGAGCAGATGGCGCGGACGGTGATGGCGCTGCTCGGGCACGGCCGCCCGCTGGCCTCCGACGAGGCCGACGCCGCGGGCGTGGCGCTGTGCCACGCGTTCACGTGGCGGGAATAGGGTAGGGCGGCTCACCCGCCGCCCAGCACTGTCTTCAGAATCTTCCCCAGCTCGGCGACACGGTAGGGTTTCGCGAGGTAGCCGCAGAAACCCTGCTCGAGGAATTTTTTCACGTAGTCCTCGTGGTCATAGCCGCTCGCGATGATCGCGCGCACCTCAGGGTCGAGTTTCTTCAGGTGCGCGAAGCATTCCTCCCCGCCCATGCCGCCAATGACGGTGAGATCCATGATCACCACATCGTAGGGGCGGCCGATGTTGAGGTAGCGTTGGTAGAGGGCGATTGCCTCGTCGCCGTTGCGCGCGAGGTCGTATTTGTAGTCGAGGCTCGCGAGCATCGCGGAGGTGAGCTCGGAAATCCTCGGGTCGTCGTCCATCAGCAGGATGCGCCCGGTGCCAAAACGCAGCGAGGGCGCCCGGTGCGCGGCCGCCTCGACGGGCTCCGTCGCCCGCGGCAGATAGATCGTGAAGGCCGTGCCGACGCCCACCTGCGTGTCCAGTCCGATCTGGCCGCCATGGCGTCGCACGATCGCGAGCACGGTCGCGAGGCCCAGGCCCGTCCCGTGCTTCTTGGTCGTGAAAAAGGGATCGAAAATTTTTGCCAGATGCTGGGGCGCGATGCCGCTGCCGTTGTCGCGGACCTCGAACTCAACGTAGTCGCCGGCGGGGAGGCCGGGCACTTCTTGCTGGGCGGCGAGGGAGGTGTTGTGCGCGCTGAGTTCAAGCCGCGGGCGGTGCGGCGGAGGCGGCATGGCTTGGAGCGCGTTGATGACGAGGTTTTGGAAAACCTGCAGCAACTGCGCGCGCTCGACGCGCACCGGGGCGGTGTCCGCCGGCACGCGCACCGTGATCTCCGCGGCGGACGCGGCGGCGGCCATCTTGACCGCGTCATCGAGGAGCGTCTGGGCGGCGCAAACGGCCGGGGCGCCGGCGCTGCCCTTCGCGAAGGCCAGAAGCTGGCGGGTCAGGCCCTTCGCGGCCTCAACGGCCCGTTCGGCCTCGCCAAGGGCGGCGTAGTTCCGGTTGTCGCGCGCGAGTGAGACGGCGCCAAGAATGGTGGTGAGGAGGTTGTTGAAGTCGTGCGCGATGGCGCCGGCCTGGAGGCCCAGGGACTCAAAGCGATTCGCACGGACGCGCTCGTCAGGCGTGAGCGACATCTCGGCGGGATTGCGAAACACGACCACCACGCCGAGCGCGTTGCCGGCGGCGTCGTGCGCGGCGCGGGCGGTCCATACCACCGGCATCGCTGCGCCACCGGGGGCCGCGGATGCGAGCGCGTGCTCCGCGATGAGCGGCAAGGGGCGCTCGGCTGCGAGCGCACGTTCCGCCGGGTCGTCGCCGCCCCGGCCGGTTTCGCGGTGCACGAGGCGGAACACGTCGGACAGCGGGCGGCCGGCGAGAGCCGCGGCTTCGGAACCGAGGAGGCGCGCCGCGGTGGCGTTGGCCACGAGGATATTTCCGCGGGCGTCGGTGACCAGCACGCCTTCTCCGAGCGCGGCGAGCGCCTCGTGCACGAGCTGGGCCGGCAAGGCGCCGTCCTCGCGCACGCCATGCGGCAGCCGGCACGCAAACCCGACCACCCGCGTGAGCTCGCGCCGGCGGTTGAGCGATCGGTGGGCGCCGAAGATTACCGGCACCGGGCGGCCGTCCTTCGCTCGAAGCTGCATGGGCTCCAGCACGGGGCCTTCGCCGGCACCGCGTGAGAGCAGCCACGATTCGACGCCTTCTGCGGCCGCCGCGGGAGGCAAGGCGGCGGCGAGCGATGCGATCCCGGTCGCGAGTTCCCCGTCGGCGTAGCCGAGGAGCTTGCTCCATCCCGGGGAAAACCAGAACTGGCCCTGCGCGAAGTCCGCCTCGAAGATCGCGAGCAAATCCTCGCCGCCGAGATCGTTCAGGCGCGCGTCATTGGCGGCCAGGGCATCCTCCAGCTCCCGCCGGTCGGTGATGTCGAAATGCATCCCGGTGAAGCGCTCGACCGCGCCGGATTCCGCGATGGCCTGGGCGCCGGCGCAGCGCACCCATACCCAGTGGCCGCGCTGGTGGCGCATGCGAAATTCGCCGGTGAAAGCCCGCACGCCCGGGCGGGCACGGCGGGCGGCGCGGGCGGGCGATGCGGCCGAATCCTCGGGGTGCACCAGCGCCAGCCAGGCTTCCGGCGTCTCCGCAATCTCGCCCGAAGCGTAGCCGAGAACCCGGCGCCATGCAGGGGAAAAGCGCGCGCGACCCGCGGGCCAATCGAGCACAAAGAACCCGACCGCGTCGCACGCCTCGAGCTCGCGGAGGCTTGCGAGGAAGGCATCGGCCTCGCCGGGCTGATTTGCCGGCAGGCGCACGATCGCGAGATACGGGCCGCCGGCGCTTCCCGTGGCCTGCTCGATGCGAACGCGCACCGTCCTCGGCGCTCCCTCCCGCGGCTGCGCCACGAGGTCGATCGGCCTTTCCAGGGCGCCGGCGAGCACGGCCTCCCACTGCGCCTCCAAAAAATCCGGATCGGCCGAGAAGACCTCGAAGGCGAAGAGCGACACAAACGCTTCGCCGATCATCTCGGCGGCCCGCGTTTGCCAGAGCGCGTGCGCCGAGGGGTTCGCCGCGGCGATGCGGCCGTCTGCGCCGAGCACGAACACGGCGCAAAAGTCTGCGGCGTCGGCGGCAGGCGGAGTGGGTTTCGCTGGGACGGGGGCTGGTTCCATCACGCGCGGGCGGCAGTGAGCCAGCCGTGCGTTCGCTTGGCGAGAAAATCGACGAACGCCGGATGCTCATTCAGGCAGGGGATGTGGGTGAACTCCGCACCGCCGGCGGCCTTGAAATCCTCCGCGCCGCGCACGCGGATTTCCTCGAGCGTCTCGAGGCAGTCGGTCACAAACGCCGGCGTGATGACGAGCAGGCGCCGTTTGCCCTCCCGGGCCAGGCGCACGTATTCCTTGTCCGTGTAGGGCACCAGCCAAGGCTCGCCGCGCAGACGCGATTGAAAGGCGATCGACCAGCGCTCGGGTGCGAGCCCGGCGCGCTGCGCAAACAGGTGCGTGGTCCGGGTGACCTGGGCCTTGTAGCAGGTCGCATGGGCCGGGGAACAGGTCGTGCAGCAGTCGGGCACCGCCAGGCAGTGCGCGCGCGACGAATCCGCCTTGGTGAGGTGGCGTTGCGGGATGCTGTGGTAGCTGAAGAGCAGGTGATCGTGCGGTTGCGCGAGAAAAGGCTGCGCGCTCGCCACGAGCGCCGCGATGTAGTCGGGGTCGTCGAAAAACGGCTGGGCGCAGTCGACCTTCATGCGCGGCGCCAGCCTTGCCGCCTCGCGGCGGGCCTTCACCACGACGGTTTCCCAGCTCGACATCGCGTAGTGCGGGTATTGCGGGAAGAGGAGCAGTTCCTCGATGCCGGCGGCGGCCAGGCGTTGCAGCGCGTCGGGAATCGAGGGGTTGCCGTAGTTCATCGCCAGCTCGACCGGCACGCCGGCGCGCTTGGCCAGCGCCTGCTGCGCGGCCCGGCTGGTGACCACAAGTGGCGACCCCTCCGCGGTCCAGATCGTGGAGTAGGCGTGCGCGGAATTCCTGGCGCGGGACGGGATGATGATGCCGTTGACGAGGAGTCCCCGAAGCCAGGCGCTGCCGGGCTTGTCGATTACGCGCTCATCGTTGAGAAACTCCCGCAGGTAACGCTTCACGTCGGGCACCGCGGTGGAATCGGGCGAGCCCAAGTTGAGCAGAAGGACGGCGCGTTTCGGCATGGAGCGGGAAATTGGCCGGCCCGGGGAGCGAAAGTCAAACGGCGGCTCACGCCGTGACGGCGAATCCACGGCGGCGCGCCCGGCGCACGATCGTGTTTTTCTGTTTTCGGCCGCAGCGAATTCCGCGGCGGTGCGTCGATTAGGCGACGATGCGATGCAATGAACTCACCGTGGCGATTGCCTTCGGCGGCGACCCGCGGAATGAATTTTGTTGGCTCCGCACGCCTCGCCACCGCGTGATGCCGTCCCAGACTTTGCCTTCATGAACCTGCGTCGAACCACCTCATCGCTCCTCGCTGCCGTCGCGCTGGCGGGCGGAAGCGCATCCTGCCACAAGGCGGCGCCCGCGGCCGCCGGCGGCCCGGCCAAAGTCACCGTCGCGAGACCGATCCCGCAGCGGCTGACCGAGTGGGACGAGTTTCCCGGGCGCCTGAGCGCCGTGGCCTCGGTCGAGGTCCGCGCCCGCGTGAGCGGCTACCTCGAGAGCACGCACTTCGTCGAGGGGCGCGACATCAAGGCCGGCGAGCTGCTCTTCGTGATCGATCCGCGGCGCTACGCCGCGGAGCATGCCCGCGCGCAGGCCGAGCTGGAGCGGGCCCGCGCGATGCAGGACCTCGCGACCGCGGAGGCCGAGCGGGCGGCGAAGCTCCTCGCGACCAAGGCCATCTCGCTGGAGGAGGGCGAGGTGAAGCTGAAGGCGCGCGCGACCGCCACCGCCTCGCTGGCCGCCGCGCAGGCGCAGCTCGACCAAGCCAAGCTGGATCTCGACTGGTCGCGCGTGACCGCCCCGATCTCGGGCCGCGTGGGCCGGAAGCTCGTCACCGAGGGCAACCTCATCACCGGCGGCGCGACGGTGCTCACCACCATCGTGCAGCTCGATCCGATCTACTGCTACTTCGACGTGGACGAGCGTTCGGCGCTCAAATACCGCGAGCTCGCCCGCCAGGGCAAGCGCGAGAGCGCGCTCTACCAGAGCATCCCCGCCGAGATGGGGCTGGCCAATCAGGACGGCTTTCCGCACCGCGGAAAAATCGACTTTGTCGACAACGAGATCAACCCGGCCACCGGCTCGATCAAGGCGCGCGGCGTTTTCGCCAACGCGGACCGGCTGATGTCGCCGGGCTTCTTCGCCCACCTGCGCATCCCGGGCACGGGCGACTACGAGGCGATGCTGGTGCGCGATGTCGCGATCGGCAGCGATCAGGGCAAGCCCTTCGTCTACGTCATCGGCCCCGACGGCAAGGCCGCCGTCCGCACCATTGCGATCGGGCAGCTCGAGGGCGGGCTGCGCGTCGTGCGCGAAGGGCTCGCGGCGGACGACCGCGTCGTGATCGCGGGCCTGATGGCCGTGCGCCCCGGCGCCGTGGTGGACGCCCAGGAGGCGCCGATGAAACTTCCGGTTCCGGCGGCGGCCGCCGCCCGTTGAGCGCATGAACCTCCCGCGTTTCTTCGCCGACCGCCCGGTCTTCGCGGCGGTCCTCTCGGTCGTCATCACGCTGATGGGCGCGCTGGCCTATTTTCAGCTGCCCGTCTCGCAGTATCCGGAGGTTGTCCCGCCCACCGTGGTGGTCTCGGCCTCCTATCCGGGCGCCAACGCCCAGACCGTGTCCGACACGCTCGCCGCCCCGCTCGAGCAGGAAATCAACGGCGTGGAGAACATGCTCTACATGTCGTCGTCCGGCACGAGCGACGGGCGCCTCCAGCTCGTCGTGACGTTCAAGCTCGGCACCAACCTCGACGACGCGCAGGTGCAGGTGCAAAACCGCGTCAACGCCGCGCTCGCCCGCTTGCCGGAGGATGTGCGGCGGCTCGGCGTGACGGCCAAAAAGCAGTCGCCGGACCTCACCTTGGCGGTGCAGTTCTACTCGCCCGACGGATCGCGCGACACGTTCTACCTCGCCAACTACGTCGCGCTGCAAATTCAAAACCGGATCGCGCGCCTGCCGGGCGTGGCCGACGCCAACACGCTTGGCGGCCAGGAATTCACGATGCGCATCTGGCTCGATCCGAACAAGCTCGCGGCCCGCGAGCTGACCCCCGGCGACGTCGTGCGCTCGATCCGGGAGCAAAACGTGCAGATCGCCGCCGGCACCATCGGTCAGGAGCCCGCGCCGCGCGGCACGGATTTTCAATACACCCTGACCGCGCAGGGCCGCCTGACGACGCCCGGGGAATTCGGGCAGATCGTGCTGCGCACCGGCGCCAACGGCGACGTCCTGCGGGTGCGTGACGTCGCGCGCGTGGAGCTCGGCGCCCGCGACTACGCCGTGAAAAGCTACATGGACGGGAAGAACGCGATCTCGCTGCGCGTGTTTCAGCTGCCCGGCACCAATGCGCTCGAGACCGCGGAGGCCGTCTACGTGGAGATGGCCCGGCTGAAGCTGCGTTTCCCGCCGGGCGTCGACTATCGCATCAACTACGATCCGACGCGCTTCGTGCGGCAGAGCTTCGAGTCCGTGCTCCACACGCTGGTCGAGGCGATCGCGCTCGTCGTGCTCGTCGTCATCCTGTTTCTTCAGACGTGGCGCGCCTCGATCATCCCGCTGATCGCGGTGCCGGTCTCGCTCATCGGCACGCTGGCGGTGATGAAGATGCTCGGTTCCTCGCTGAACAACCTTTCGCTCTTCGGCCTCGTGCTCGCGATCGGCATCGTGGTCGACGACGCGATCGTGGTGGTGGAAAATGTGGAGCGCTACCTGCGGCAGGGGCTGTCGCGGCGCGAGGCCACGCTGAGGGCGATGGCCGAAATCTCCGGCGCGCTGGTGGCCATCGCCCTCGTGCTGTGCGCGGTCTTCGTGCCGGTGGCGTTTCTGGGCGGCATCACGGGCCAGTTCTACCGCCAGTTCGCCCTCACGATTGCCACGGCCACGGTCATCTCGGCCTTCAACGCGCTCACGCTGTCGCCGGCGTTGAGCGCGTTGCTGCTGCGCGAGCATGCCGGCCACGGGTCGCGCGAGGCGCTGCCGCTGCGCGCGATCCACGGTTTCTTCGCGTGGTTCAACGCCCGCTTCGACGGGATGGCGGCCGCGTATGGCCGCCTGGTGCGCGGGCTGCTTCGGCACACGCGCTGGTCGGTGGCCGGCTATGGCGCGCTGCTGGGGCTCACGATGTTCACGTTCACCCGGGTGCCGACGGGATTCATCCCGGCGCAGGACATGGGCTATTTTCTGGTCGTGATTCAGCTCCCCGATGGCGCCTCGTTTGCGCGGACCGACGACGTCGTGCGCCGGGTCGACGAGATCGCCCGCGCGGAGCCGGGCGTGGCGCACACGTTCGCGATCAGCGGCTACTCCTCGGTGCTGCAGGCCAACCAGTCCAACGTGGGCGCGGCGTTCGTGATTCCGGACGACTTCACTAAGCGCGAAGGCGCCGATCTCACCGCGCAGGCGCTGATGACGTCCCTGCGACAGAAGTTCTCCGCGATCAAGGAGGCCAGAATCCTCGTGCTGCCGCCGCCGCCCCTGCGCGGCCTCGGCAACTCCGGCGGCTTCAAGATCCAGGTGCAGGATCTCGATGGCGCGGGCCTGGCGGCGCTCGACGCCGCGACCAGGCGATTGATCGATGCGCTCGCGCAGGAGCCGGGCTTCACCTCGCTGCTCACGGGGTTCCGCTCGAACGCGCCGCAATACCTCGTCGAGGTCGATCGCCCGGCGGCGAAGAACCTCGGCGTCTCCCTGACCGACCTGAACGAGACGCTGCAGGTCTCGCTCGGCTCGGTCTACGTGAACGACTTCAACCTCTTCGGCCGCACCTACCAGGTGTTTGCCATGGCCGAGGCGGAGTATCGCGACGCGCCCGAGGACGTCGGCCGGTTGCAGGTGCGCAACCGCGACGGCCGCATGGTGCCGCTCGGCTCGCTCGTGAACGTGCGGCGCATCGGCGGCTCGGATCGCGTGCAGCGCTACAACATGTTCACGAGCGCGGATGTGACCGGCAACACGCAGCCCGGCGTCTCGTCCGGCGAGATGGTCGCGGCGGTGGAGCGTATCGCGGCGCGCGAGCTGCCGGCGGGTTTCGCGTTCGAGTGGACGGACCTGACGCTGCAGCAGATCCTCGCGGGCAACACGATCGTCTATGTCTTCCCGCTGTGCGTGCTGTTCGTGTTCCTCGTCCTCGCGGCGCAATACGAGAGCTGGGGGCTGCCGCTTGCGGTCATCCTGATCGTGCCGATGTGCCTGCTGAGTGCGCTCGGCGGCGTGTGGCTGGCGGGGCAGGACAACAACATCTTCACGCAGGTCGGCCTCGTGGTGCTGGTCGGCCTCGCGAGCAAGAACGCGATCCTCATCGTGGAGTTCGCCAAGCAGCTCCAGGATCAGGGCAAGTCGCGGCTGGAGGCGGCGGTCGAGGCCTCGCGGCTGCGGTTGCGCCCGATTCTGATGACCTCGCTGGCGTTCATCCTCGGCGTGGTGCCGCTGGCGCTCGCGACGGGCGCCGGGGCGGAAATGCGGCGGGCGCTGGGCACGGCGGTGTTCTGGGGCATGCTGGGCGTGACGTTCTTCGGCCTCCTGCTGACGCCCGTCTTCTATGTGGTGGTGCGCGGCTTTACCGAGAGGCGCCTCGCCACACAAAAGACCGGGGAAAGCGTCGCCCATTGAGCCAACGGCGACGCGCATGCCGTCCCGTTACGCGAGACCGCGGCAATATTTGAGCCGCGCAATCAGGCGGTGGACATTTTCCGGTGCGATGCGGTCGGTGATCACGGAGCGGGGGTAGTTGGGCTCGGTGTCGAGCCGCACGCCGTCTTCAGTGCCGGGTTTCACGAAATCCTCGATGAAATCCATCCCCCCGCGCGCCCGCATCCAGCGCCAGTAGGGATCGGGGTTCTCCGACTCGATCACGATCTCGGCGTGCAGGAAGACGTGGCAGTAGAGCGTGAGATCCCGGAACGACGCGAACCACGTGGGTGGCGTCACCAACTGGTCTCGAATGATGAGGGACATCGCTCGTGCCGGGGTTAAGCAGGCTTGCGGCCAATATCGGCACCAAGCCGGGTTCTTTGAACCGCTGATGGCCCAGCGGCACCCCGATGGGTTTTGTCTTTATCCGCGGTTATTCGTGTCCATCTGTGGTTTCCTCGATTCACATGACAACTCCGCGCAAGCCCGTCCTCCTCGTCATCCGCGATGGCTGGGGCAAAAATCCCGATGCCTCGCAGAACCCGACCAACGCCGTCTTCCTCGCGAAGAAAGCCTGCGACGATCGCCTGCACGCGAAATACCCGCACACGCTCGTCGCCGCCTCGGGCCTCGATGTCGGCCTGCCCGACGGCGTGATGGGCAACAGCGAGGTCGGCCATGAGAACATCGGCGCCGGCCGCATCGTCGACCAGGAGCTGGTGCGGCTGAACAAGCTTTTCTCCGAGGGCAAACTCGCCGGCAATCCCGTGTGGCGCGCCGCCATCGCGCGCGTGAAGTCGCGGCCCGGCGTGCGCCTGCACCTGATGGGCATCGTGAGCGACGCGGGCGTCCACGGCATGCTGGAGCACCTCTACGGGATTTTGCGCCAGGCGAAGGCCGAGGGCCTCGGCACCGGGCAGGTGATGATCCATGCGTTCACCGACGGCCGCGACACGCCGCCGTCGAGCGGGCTCGGCTACGTGAAGCAAGTCGACGCGCAGTGCCGCGCCATCGGGATCGGCGCGATCGCGAGCGTGTGCGGGCGCTTCTGGGCGATGGACCGCGACAACCGCTGGGAGCGCGTGAGCAAGGCCTACTTCATGCTCACCGGCAAAAAGGCCGACGCCACCGCGCCCAACGCCGCGGCGGCGGTGCAGGCCTACTACGACAATCCGCTCAACGAATCGCAGAAGGGCGACGAGTTCGTCCCGCCCACCTGGATCACCGGCGCCGATGGCAAGCCGCTCGCGGCGATCCGCGACGGCGACGCCGTGCTCTTCTACAATTACCGCGGCGACCGCCCGCGCGAGCTCACCAAGGCGTTTGTGATCGACGGCTTCAAGGAGTTCGACCGGGGCGCGAAGCTCGACCTCTACTACGCGACGATGACCGAGTATGAGCCCGGCCTGCCGGTGAACGTGATTTCCCCGAAGCCCGAGCCGCTGAAAAACATCCTCGGCAAAGTCGTGAGCGACGCCGGCCTCGCGCAGTTCCGCTGCGCCGAGACGGAGAAGAACCCGCACGTGACTTTTTTCTTCAACAACTACCGCAAGGATCCGTTTCCCGGCGAGGACCGCGCGTGTCCCGCCAGCCCCAAGGTCGCGACCTACGACCTCCAGCCGGAGATGTCGGCGGGCGAGGTGACCGCCGCGGCCAAGGCCGCGATTCTCTCCGGCAAATACGCCCTCATCGTGGTGAACTACGCCAATCCCGACATGGTGGGCCACACGGGCTCGCTCCCCGCGGCAATCAAGGCCGTGGAGGCGACCGACCGCGGCGTGGGTGAGCTGCTGGCGGCGCTCGAGAGCGTGGGCGGACGCGCCGTCGTGTGCGCCGATCACGGCAACGCCGAGCAGATGTGGGACGCGACGATCAACGGCCCGCACACCGCGCACACGCTGAACCTCGTCGAGGTCTTCGTGGTGGGCGAGGGTTTGGTCGCGGGAAAGACGAAGATGCGCTCCGGCGGCCGTCTCGCCGACATCGCGCCGACGGTGCTCGCACTGATGGGGCTGCCCAAGCCCGCGGAGATGACTGGCGAGAACCTGGTGATCGCCTAGGCTCCTGCTTCGCCTGGTCCGGTCGGGCCGTCACGGATATTTCCGGCGGCACGGCCGGCCCGGTGCGGGCGGAGCGACGAGCGAGGACGGCGCCGCGAAGAGGCGTCTGCTCAGGCGGTGCGCGAGCGATGGCGTCGACGGTAGGCGATGATCACCACCGTGGCGACGATGATCGCCAGCACGGCGGTGCCGATGAGCGTCCAGAAATGGGTGTCGGACACCGCGTCGGCGAGGGCATCAAAGTTCTCCGCGAAGCGGAGGCCGAGCCAGTGGCCGAGCCCGACGAACACCGGCACGCTCACCAAGGCGGCCATCCCGTCGTAAAACAGGAAACGCAGGTAGGGCACGTGCATCGCGCCCGCGGAGCAGAAGAACGGCGCGCGGATGCCGGGCAGGAAGCGCGCGACAAAAAGGGCCTTGCGCCCGTGGCGGGCGAAGCGCGCCCGGGCCCGCTCCTGTTTTTCCAAGGGAAAGAGCTTGAGCAGCCACGGCATGGTGAGCAGCCGCACCCCGAAGTGCCGACCGACGGCAAAGATGATGGAGTCCCCGATCACGACGCCCGCATACATGATGATGGCGGTGACGCCCCACGGCTGGCCGACGCTCGCGCCACAAATGCCCGCGGCGACCAAGATGATGTCCTCGGGCAGGGGAATGCCGAGACCGCAGCCCACCAAGATCAAGAACAGCGCCCAAATAGCCCACGTGGAGCCTTGAAAGTGTTCGAGCAGCGCTTCGACCATGGGGATGGGAAGGCCGGAACAAAGGCGGGTGAAGCCGCGCTCGGCAAGCAACAATGCGCATGCAACTCTTTGAACCGGCCGGTTACCTGGATGCGGGATGGCGAGGCGGGCGGGCGGCCTGATCGGGCTCCGCTGTGTTCCAGAATTAGTGTTTGCCCCGACTGCGCGCACGGCCCTTTCTGCTCCGTTTCTACACTGGCATTCTCATGAAGCGCACCCATCACTGTGCCCAGCTCACATCGGCCGACATCGGTCGGAGCGTCTCGCTCCTCGGCTGGGTGGACACGATCCGCGACCAAGGCGGCATCATCTTTGTCGATCTCCGCGACCGCAAGGGCGTCACACAGATCCAGCTCGAGCCGCGCGACAATGCGAATCTGGCCGATCAGTTGAAGCATCTGAAGCTCGAGTCCGTGATCGGGATTTCGGGCAAGGTCGTGAAGCGCCCCGCGGGCACGGAGAACCGGAACCTGCCCACGGGCGAGGTTGAGGTGGTCGCCTCATCCCTGGAGATTCACAACATCTCCGACACGCCGCCTTTCCCGCTCGACGATGCGGGCGGCGACAAGGTCAACGAGGACCTGCGCCTGACCTACCGCTACTTGGACCTGCGCCGGCCCAAGATGCGGAAGAACCTCCAAGTGCGGCACAAGGCCGCCAAGTCCATCCGTGATTATTTCGACGCGCAGGAGTTCATCGAGGTGGAGACGCCCGCGCTCTTCAAGAGCACGCCCGAGGGCGCGCGCGAGTATCTCGTGCCGTCGCGCATCCACCCGGGACAGTTCTACGCGCTCTCGCAGTCGCCGCAGCAATTCAAGCAGATCCTCATGGTGGCGGGCGTGGAAAAATATTTCCAGATCGCGCGCTGCTTTCGCGACGAGGATCTCCGCGCCGACCGCCAGATGGAGTTCACGCAGGTGGACGTCGAGGCGTCGTTCGTCACGCGCGAGGACATCTACGCGCTCTTCGAAGGCATGCTGAAGAAGCTGTGGAAGGACGTGCTCGGCACGGACATCCCGACGCCGTTCCCCCGGATGCCGTTCCATGACGCGATGAACCGCTACGGCGTCGACAAGCCCGATGTGCGTTTCGCCCTCGAACTCGTTGATCTCTCGGCGACGTTCAAGGACTCGGCGTTCAAGGTGTTTCAGTCGACCGTCGCGAGCGGCGGCGTGATCAAGGCGCTCAACGCCAAGGGCCTCGCCGACCTCACGCAGGGCGAGCTGAAGAACCTCGAGGAGATTGCAAAATCCCTCGGTGCGAAAGGCCTCGCCTTCATCAAGGTCGAGGGCGGCGAGTGGAAATCGCCCATCGTGAAGTTCTTCTCCGAGGCGGAGAAGGCGGCGCTCACCGCGCAGCTCGGCATCGCCGAGGGCGACATGATTTTCTTTGCGGCGGCGCCGTGGGAAAAGGCCTGCGCGATCCTGGGCCGGCTCCGGCTCGAGGCGGCGCAGCTCCTCGTGAAGCGCGGCAAGATGACGATCCGCCACGACGACTGGCGCTTCCTATGGGTGATCGACTTCCCGCTCATGACGCACGATGAGGCGGAGAACCGCTACGTGGCGACGCACCATCCGTTCACGGCGCCCGTCGCCGAGGACACACACCTGCTAGATAGTGATCCGAAGAAGGTCCGGGGTCAGCACTACGATGTCGTCCTCAACGGCATGGAGCTGGGCGGCGGTTCAATCCGCATCCATCAGCCGGCGCTGCAAAAGAAGGTGTTCGAGGACGTGCTCAAGATTCCGCAGGACGTCGTGGAAAGCCGCTTCGGCTACATGCTCAAGGCGTTCACCTACGGTGCGCCGCCGCACGGCGGCATTGCGTTTGGCCTCGACCGCATGTGCGCGCTCCTCTGCGGCACGACCAGCATTCGCGACGTGATCGCCTTCCCCAAGACGCAGAAGGGACAGGATCTCATGGCGCAGAGCCCGACCCCGGTGACCCCGAAGCAGCTCAAGGAACTGCACATTGCGACCGTGATGCCCGAGTGAGGGCTTGCGCCGCGCGCCACCGAATTCCACAACACTGCCGCTACAACTCCGCCCCATGAAACTCATCGTCGCCGTCATCAAGCCGTTCAAACTCGAGGAAGTGAAGGAGGCGCTCGCCGCCGCCGGCATCGAGGGCATGACCGTCACGGAGGTGAAAGGCTTCGGCCGCCAGAAGGGCCACACCGAAATCTACCGCGGCAGCGAATACACGGTCGATTTCCTCCCCAAGGTGAAGCTCGAGGTGGCGGTCGCCGACGATGTGGCGGCCAAGGCCATCGACGCGATCCTCAAGGGGGCGAAGACCGGCAAAATCGGCGACGGAAAGATTTTCGTCATGCCGCTTGAGGAAGTGATCCGCATTCGCACCGACGAGCGCGGCGAGTCGGCGATCTAGGCCGAGTCAGCGCGTGCGTCGAAAGGCGCACGGGCGTGCGCATGGCTTTTCAGCCGCACGCAGCACGGGCAGGCTCGGGATTTCCGAGTTCAGGCTTGGCCGGGCTTTGTCATAAATGGCATGCGCCGCATTCATGCATTGATCGGTCATGATGAACCATTCTGATTTCGCGCACCCCTCATGCGCGTTTCCTTCCCGCTTTTGCGCCGCTTCGTCTTCTTGCTTGGGCTGACAGCTTTGCTGCTTTCGCCGCTCGCCGCCCAGACCGCCTCAGCCCCGCCACCGCCCGCGCCCTCCGCGGAGCAGCGGCTCGCGGGGCTCGAAGCCTACATGACGAACTCTGATCCGGCGGCCGTGCTTCGGACCGGGCCAAAGGACAAGGAAGGCAACCCCACGATTCCCGCGGGCCTCTCGGCGGCGAGCGTCGGCATCCCCGGACCAGGCCACAATGCGTGGGTGATGCTGAGCGCGGCGCTCGTGCTTTTCATGACGTTGCCTGGCCTCGGGCTTTTCTACGGCGGGCTCGTGCGGACGAAGAACGTGCTGTCCGTGGTCGCATGGTGCTTTGGCATCACGAGTCTCGTGACGGTGATCTGGTGGGCCGTGGGCTACTCGCTGGTGTTCGGCAAGAATTTCAACAGCCCGTTCCTAGGTGGCACGGAGTATTTCTTTTTCCGGGGCGTGGGCGGCGCGCCCAACACGGACTATTCGTTTTGGGTGTCGCACAGCGTCTTCGCGGTCTTCCAGCTCGCCTTTGCGGTGATCACGCCGGCCGTGCTGATCGGATCGATTGTCGAGCGCATGAAGTTCTCCGCGGTGCTCCTGTTTTCGGCGCTGTGGCTGCTCGTGGTCTATTGTCCGCTGGCCCACATGGTCTGGGGCGTGAACGGCCTGATGAACGGCGCGGCCAACGCCGCGGCCGGCGTCAAGGCGATCGATTTCGCCGGCGGCATGGTGGTCGAGATGGCCTCGGGCTGCTCGGCGCTCGTGCTGTGCCTCATCGTCGGGCCGCGGCTTGGCCACGGAAAGACCCCGATGCCGCCGCACAGCCTTGTCGTGGCGGTCGTCGGCACGGGCTTGCTGTGGTTCGGCTGGTATGGCTTCAACGCCGGCTCGGCGCTCGCCGCGGATCGTGTGGCGGCCAATGCGTTTCTCACCACGACGCTCGCGGCGGCGGTCGCCTCGGGCGTGTGGGCGCTGCTTGAGGTGCTGGTGCGCGGCAAGGCCAGCGTGCTCGGCTTCTGCTCGGGCGCCGTCGCCGGCCTCGTGACCATCACCCCGGCGTGCGGCTACGTCGATGTGACCGGCGCCATGGTCGCCGGCGTGCTGGGCGGGCTCATTCCGTTTCTCGCCTGCACGAAGCTCAAGGTGGCGCTCAAGTATGACGACGCGCTCGATGTGTTCGGCGTCCACGGCGTGGGCGGGTTCGTGGGCCTTGTCGTCACGGGGGTGTTTGCCTCGACCTCGGCGAACCCGAATCTCTCCGCCAACCTGTCCGCCCTGGTCGGCAAGGGGCTGTGGCTGGAGCAGGTGAAGGGCATCGGCATCACCCTGCTGCTTGCGGCCGGCGGGACGGCGCTGGTGGGTTTCACCGTCAAGGCGCTCGTCGGCCTGCGTGCCACGATTGAGACCGAGGTCGAGGGCCTGGACCTCAACGACCACGGCGAGGAAGGCTACATCTTCGACGCAAAATCCTGAGCCACGCTCGCATTCCCATGAAACTCGTCATCGCCATCATCAAGCCGTTCAAACTCGACGACGTGAAGGCCGCGCTCACCGCCGCTGGCGTCACGGGCATGACCGTCACCGACGTCAAGGGCTTTGGCCGCCAAAAGGGGCACACGGAGATTTATCGTGGTAGCGAATACACGGTGGATTTCCTGCCCAAGCTCCGCCTCGAGGTCGCGCTGCCCGACGAGCAGGTGCGGCCGGCCATCGACGCGATCCTGCTCGCCGCCCGCACCGGCAAAATTGGCGACGGGAAAATCTTCGTCGTGCCGCTCGATGAACTGGTGCGGATTCGCACGGGAGAGCACGGCGAGGCGGCGGTCTAGCCGGACCCGGCCGAAACCCAGGCGACAGAGGGACGCGCGGTCGGCGCGGTTTGATGGATGTCGCAGCCGGTGGTGTTGCTCGGGCAGGGCGAACCGTCCTCGGTGGGCCGCGGCTCGCGGGACGCGGCGCCGGCGCTTCTGACTTCCGGCGCAGCGCGACTACAAATTGCGCAAGTCCCGCCGCGCGCGTGCGAAGCGCGGGAGGGATTACTTTTTTCAAGATTTCCATGCGCCCCGTTCATCGCGGCATCGCATCTGCTAAATGGGAGCGCTTCCTCCTATGAACATACTTCGACTCAAACCCCTCCGTTCGATCGTCGCGGTGGGCGTGGTCCTCGCGGCCACCAGCCTGACTGCCTTCGCCCAAGCGCCCGCGGCTCCCGCTGCGGCCAAGCCGCCGCCGCCCGCGCCCACCATCGAACAGCGCGTCGCCGCGATGGAAGCCTATTTCCAAAACACCGATCCGTCGGCGGTGCTCAAGGTCGGCCCCAAGGACAAGGATGGCAACCCCACGATCCCTGAGGGGCTCACGACGCCCGCGGTCGGCGTCCCCGGCCCCGGCCACAACGGCTTCATGATGATCTGCGCCGCGCTGGTGCTCTTCATGACGCTGCCCGGCCTCGCGCTCTTCTATGGCGGCTTGGTGCGCACCAAGAACGTCCTCTCCGTCATGGCGCAATGCCTCGGCCTCGCCGGCCTCGTGACCATTCTCTGGTGGGCGTTTGGCTACTCGCTGGTGTTCGGCAAGAGCTTCAACAGCCCCTTTCTCGGCGGCACCGAGTATTTCTTCATGAAGGGCGTCGATGGCGCGCCCAACACCGACTACGCGGCGTGGGTCTCGCAGAACGTCTTCTCGATGTATCAGCTCATGTTCGCGATCATCACGCCCGCGCTGATTGTCGGCGCGATTGCGGAGCGCATGAAGTATTCCGCGATGATCCTCTTCATGACGCTCTGGATGTTCCTCGTCTACTTCCCCCTCGCGCACATGGTCTGGGGCGCCACGGGCTTGATGAACGGCGTGTGGAACGGCGACGCCAAGATCGCCGCCGTCGACTTCGCGGGCGGCACCGTGGTGCACATGTCCTCCGGCTGGTCCGCGCTCATCCTCTGCCTGCTCGTCGGCAAGCGCCTCGGCTTCGGCAAGACCCCGATGCCCCCGCACAGCCTCGTGCTCTGCATGGTCGGCACCGGCATGCTCTGGGTCGGTTGGTATGGCTTCAACGCCGGCTCCGCCGTCGCGTCCGACATCGTGGCGGCCAATGCCTTCACCACCACCACGCTCGCCACGGCGGTCGCGGCCTTCGTCTGGGGGCTCCTTGAATACATCTCGCGCGGCAAGGCCAGCGTGCTCGGCCTCTGCTCGGGTGCGGTCGCCGGCCTGGTTGTCGTGACGCCCGCCTGCGGCTTTATCAACACCACCTCGGCCATGTGGGTCGGCATCCTGGCGGGCGCCGTGCCGTTCTTCGCCGTCACGAAGTTGAAGCCCATGTTCGGCTACGACGATGCGCTCGATACCTTCGGCGTCCACGCCGTCGGCGGCACGCTCGGTGCCCTGGTCACCGGCTTCTTCGCCACGGGTGCCGCCAACGCCAACCTCAGCGGCGACCCGGCCAAGAAGAACGGGCTCGCGAAGCTCGTCGAGGGCGGCGGCCTCTGGATCGAGCAAGTCAAGGCCATCGCGCTCACGCTCGTGCTCGCGGTGGTCGCCACCATCGTCATCGCCTACATCGTCAAGGCGCTCGTCGGCCTCCGTCCCTCGGTCGAGGCCGAGCAGGAGGGCCTGGACCTCTCCGACCACGGCGAGGAAGGCTACATCTACGAGTCCAAGTCCTGAGCCGCCATCCAACCTAAACTCCCGCTCCCATGAAACTCATCATCGCCATCGTGAAGCCCTTCAAGCTCGAGGAAGTGAAGACCGCCCTCGCCGAAATCGGCGTGGAAGGCATGACCGTCACCGAGGTCAAGGGCTTCGGCCGCCAAAAAGGCCACACCGAGATCTACCGCGGCAGCGAATACACCGTGGATTTCCTCCCGAAGGTGAAAATCGAAATCGCGGTCGCCGACAATGTCGCGGCGAAGGCCATCGACGCCATCGTCACCTCCGCCAAGACCGGCAAGATCGGCGACGGCAAGGTGTTCGTCGTGCCGCTGGAGGAAGTCATCCGCATCCGCACCGACGAGCGCGGCGACGCCGCGATCTGAGGCCGCCGAAAGTTTGTCCGGGAACGAAAGCCGGCGCCGCGCGAGCGGTGCCGGCTTTTTGTCCTGCGTCGCGATTGCGAATGGGCGTCCTACCCGCCCGAGGCTTCAGGGACGAAATTTCCAAACCCGCCGTCGCGCGCGCGCCGAAGGTGGAAAAGGGAAAACCACCGCTCGCGCCACTCGTTGAGAAAGCCCTCACGCGGCCAGGCCACCGGGATCGGCGTGTTTTGGGTGCTGACCGTTTCGACGACCAGGCCGTCGCGGCGCCAAGGTTGGAGCGCGGCGAGGAGGTCGCGGCCAATCTCCGGCGCTACGTCGTGGATCAGCAGCGCGCGGGTGATGCCGTGGCTGCGGAGAAATTTCGCGGAAGGAAAATCCGAGGCGAAGACGACAGAGCGGTTGTCGAACACGTGCGGCTCAATGGCCACCCGGGGCACGCTGCGCCGTGAATCCACCAGAAATGCGGGCGGTGCGTTCGGCGCCAGACCGGCGTTGAGGAGCACCAGCCGGTCCGCGGCCGCCAGGAGGCTCGCGACGATGGCGTCGGTGTCGACGGCGAGCAGGGTGGAAGCGAGCCGCGCGCGCGGGCGCGGCGAACAGGCGTTGAAGAGCGGCACGGGGCGATAGCCCAGCTTCGCGAACTCAAGGCCCAGTGAAATCGCGTCCGGGCCAGGCACGCTCACGACGATGGCGCAGCCGGCCGCGGAGGCGGCCAGCGCGGCCGCGAGTTCGCTGGTGTCGGGCCGGGCGTCGATCGCGGGGAGCGGAGTTGCGCCCGGCAGCTGGACAAACGGCGCGGCCTTGGCCCACGGCGACCAGACCGCGGAAGGAGGAGCCCAGACATCGAAGAGTGTTTTGGAGTCCACGTGGGACTAAGGGTGCGCGATCAGCACGGCTGTGTCGATGGCCGCGAAGTCAATCAGCGGCCCGGCGGTGAGGCGGCCGTAGATGCCCGCGGCGCAGCCGTTGATCACGTATACGCCCAGGCATGGATGCAGCCGGCCGAGCGGCGTGGCCAGCGCCACAGTCTCGAATCGTGCCTGCGCGAGCCAGCGCTTGGGCCGCATCAGCGCGCACGCGAGCGAACGCCGAAAATCGGCCGGCTTCGTCCATGCGCGCGCCGCGATATCGTCGCCGGTGTTGCCGTATGCGGGCTTGAGCACGTCATCATGGTTGCGAGCCGTGAGCAGACGGCTTGCGGGGGACGTTGCGGGCAGCAGCTCGTCCCAAGTCGGCGTCGCCAGTCCAAGTGCGCCACGTGTGAGCGGCAGCCGTTTGCTTTCACTCAGCATGGCCGCCGCCGGATTGCATACCGGGGTGAGGCCGCCGCGGAACAGCGCGCGCCAATCGTCGCCGTGGAGCCGCGTCATCCACTCGCCTTGGAAAAACCGAAAAATGGCGTCCACCGGTGCGCCCCCGAGCAAAGCTTTGCGTTCACGCCACGCGATTTGTTCGGGCCTTGCCACTGTCGTTTCGATGCCCCGCGCCTCAAGGGCGGCGGCGATGCAGGCGGCGACCTGCTGGTCTTCCGTGTAGCCGGGGGCCGCAAGGAGCGCGATGCGACCGTGGCGATGGGCGTGTGCGGCCAGCGCGGCCGTCAACGCCGCGAGCGGATCGCCGGGGAGCCGGGCATCGACGGCGAGGTCGGCCATCAGCCGCGGGAAGTGCGCGGATTCGGTGTAGCCCCCGGGCACATCGCTGTTCACCTCGGAGATTCGCCATCCCTGCGCCGTCGGATGAAAATCAAACCGCATGGCGCGCGCTGCCGCTGGCGTCCACGGATCCGTGCCGCCGAGCGCGCGGCAGATGCGGCGCGGCAGCCCGAGCTTCGGCCACAAATCCGGGCGCGCGAGGAGCGCTTGCTCCGCGACTCCAAGCTCCGCCGCCAGTGATTCGGCGAGGCTCGCAAGGTGGGCGCCGACTGATGCGGGAATCACCAGCGCAAACGGCGCGAGCGTCGCGACGTCGCCAATCTGGGTGTCCCACTTGAACGCGTGCAGGGCCATCTCGCGCCGCACGGCCTCGTGCGCCGCGGCGTCGAGCGCGCGTGTGCAGCGCCATTCGCCGACGCGGCAGTCATGCGCATGGGCCGCCGGCCTCATGGGCGCCACCGCCACGCGACGGCCCCGAGCGCGACAAGGCAGCCAGCCGCAACCCAAGAGTAACGGGGTGTCGGGGATCGCCGTTCGACCACCAGCGCGAGGGCGAGCATCGCAAGCAGCAGCGGCAGCTCACGCGCGAAATCGATCGCGGTGGCGGCCAGCGACACCCAATCCCCGTGCGCGGCCTGCGCGAGCGGCAAGCTCCAGCCGAGCGCCAGGCCCGCGAAACGGATGCCGGCGGCGCGATCGCGTTCCTGGGTGATCGCGGCGAAGGCGCGCGAGCCGGCGGAGAAGGCGGCGGCGAGCGCGAGCAGCGCGAGGGCGCTCATGACGAGCGGCGCGAAAAACGTCACGACGGAATCCCCCTCGCCGAGCTCCGCTCCGGTCGCGCAGATTCCGAGCGCGAGCCAAACCGCGCCGATCGCGATGCGGGCGGCCTCGTTGTTGCGCTCGATGCCATCTTCGATCGCGGACAGGCCCAGCGCCGCCATTGCGTGTGTCGCAGCGAGGGCCAGGAGGGCGTGCGCCACCACGAACAACGCCTGGATGCCCGGCTCCGTGCGGACGTTGGCCGGCGCGAAGCCCACGGCGACGACCCAGTGGACGGCCAGCGCAAAGGCAAAGATCGCGGCAAGGATGAGACGCGGCCTCGGCGGGCAGGTCAGCGGCGCGGCTTCGAATAATCGTCCGAAAAAATGGACGGCAAGACTGCCCAGCCACGCGAGCAGCACCAGCAGCAGGAAAATCTCACCTGAATCCATGCGACGCTAGCGTCGATGGCGCCGGCGCGAGCGGTGCCGACTCTTGGCCGTTTCGGGCGCTGGCGCGCGGCGGTTCATTGCTTCACTCGACTACTCGAAGGGCGGGGGAGTCCCGGAAATCTCGTCGTTGATTTTCGGGCTCACCCTGAGCGTGTCATGCGGCGGAAAGCCCTCTTTCATCGGATTCCTTTCCCGCTTCACCTCGACCAGTTCGCCTGGCGCGCCGTAGCGGGGGGAAGGGAGGTAGGACACATGCAGCCAGTAGTCCGCATCCTTCGTGTGGCGAGTGACCAACTGGCCTTGCCGGGTCAGCTTCGTCTCCAACTTCGCCCGGGCGGCAGCCACTTCCTCGGGCGTCATGCCACGGATGCTCGCCGGCGTCATCACAACCGCGACCGACGACTTGGCCCGCATGGCACAGCCGCCGGCGATCAGCAGGGAAATCAAGGCGAGGAACGTCTTCACGGGATTGGCGCAGCGTCCGGATGGAGAAGGTCGTTCGCGGGAAAATTTTGGGGCCCTGAGTGGGGCGCGCGATGCGCACCGCCATCGCGGGCAGGCTGAAAAAATCGCCGTTGCGCACAATCCTTTTCATCTCCCGCCAAGATGGGGCCATGCGGCCTGCGACGGCGCGAGCGCATCAGCGCACGGGATTGCCACTGAGCTTGGTCAGCACGCGGGCGACGTCCGGTCGCGTTTTCCATTCGGGCGGCGCAAGCGCGAGCGCGCGGTCCATCTCGCTCCGGGCGCGCGGCGTCTCGTCGAGCGCGAGGCTGGCTTGCGCGCACATCAGCCACGCGTCGGGATCGTTGGGCGCGTGCCCGGCCATCAGCGTGAAATATTTCCGCGCATCGGACCAACGGCCTTGGCTCGCGGCGAGCACGCCGCGCTGGCGCGCGGGCGCGGCGGGATTGCTGGCGAGGCGGATGGCAAGCGCGAGGTCGGCGTCGGCCCGGTCGAACTCGCCGCGGCCCATCGCGTGGATCGCGCGCAGCTCGTAGAGCTCGGGCATCGCGGCGGCGGGGGGATGCTCCAGCGCGGCCAGCTCGTGCTGGAGATTGAAAATCGGGTTCACGCGATCGCTCATGACATGGTGGGCGGGCACGACCAGCGCGAGCGCCGCCGCGAGATGGAGCGCGGTCGCACCCCACGCGACCTCGCGCAGGCGCAGCGCCCCGAGCACGGCCACGGGCAGCAGCATCGTCATGGCGCGGCTGTAGTCCTGCGCGGTGGCGAGGCCGACGGCGGCCGTGGCAAAGGCGGCAAATGCGAGCGCCGGCGCGCGGGTGCGCGTGGCGCGGGCAGCGATGACCGCGACGAGGACCAGAACCCAGGCGCCGCGCAGCCCGTTCCAGACGCCGAGCGCGATGCGCGGCGGAGGCGCGGCGAGATAGTCGCGGCTCCCGAGGTAGCCGGAGACGGTCGCGCCCTCGGCGGATCGGGACGCGAGCACGCCGAGCCGCACGGCCACAAACGCCGCAAGCAGCGCCGCCGGCACGCCGAGGTCGCGGCGCAGATCGAATGTCTCCCCGCGCCGGAGCCAGCGGCAGAGCAGCGCGAGCGGCGCGGCCGCGACAAAGCGCTCGTCGATCCACGGCGCGAGCAGGCAGGCGAGCCACACGATCCAGCGGCGCTCGGCGAAGGCCGCGAGCAGCAGCGCGAGCGCGAGCCACGAGTCGAAGTAGCCGAGCCAGCCCGTCGCGGTGAAGAACCACGACGCCGCGCCGAGCGCAATCAAGGCGCAGGCCGTGTCCGCCCAGTTGTTCCCGTCGCGACGGAGCGCGGCGGCGAGCCACGCGAGCACGAGGAGCGCCCCCACGTGCGCGAGGCCAAAGAGGAGGGGCGGCGGCAGCCCGAGCCCCCGCCCGAGCAGCGGAAAGAACAGGCGCCACTGGATCGCGCGATGTAGTTCATCGGCGAGCGGTGCGCCGGGGTTTTCGACCTGGGCCAGGACGGCCACGCCGCGTCTCACCTCCAGCATCCCGCCCATTTCCGGCACCCGCGACCAGAGGCGGAACGCGCCCCACGAGGGGCTGAAGAACACGACCAGCAGGGCAAAGACGCCGAGGGCGAGCAGCCAGCGGAGCAGAGGTTCTCGTGGGGAAGCGGTGACGGACACGGGAAAGCCGGCACGGTCGTAGCGCCGGGTTGGGCGGGAACCAAGCCCGGAACCACAGCGTTTCGCTTGAAGCGGGCAGGGCCGCGAGGCGCTTCAGCGGGAAGTCGCGGAATCCGGACGCGCGAGGCCGAGCGCCGCCCGGGCCCCCGCGTGATTCGGATCGAGGCGCAGAGCCTCGCGGAGCTGCGCCACCGCCTCCTCTTGTTTTCCCAGTGCGATCAACGCGCGGCCCAAAGCGTGCCGCGTGTCCGCATCCTCCGGTTGGAGCTCGACGGCGCGCGTCAGGTGCGGGACCGCCGATGCCATCTCGCCGTGCATCGCCAGGGCCACGCCCCACTTGGCCTCCGCTTCCGCGAGGTTGGGTTCGAGCCGGCGCGCCGCCTCGAACTGCGCCACCGCCTCCGGGAGGCGGCGGGCATTGGCGAGGGCCCAGCCAAGGTTGAGGCGCGCGGAAGCCAAGTTCGGCGCGAGCTCCACGGCGCGCCGGAAGGCGGCGATGCCCTCGTCCGCGCGGCCGAGGTTCATCAGCGCCGCGCCGCGCGTGTTGTGCCCCGCGGCGAAGCGCGGTTGCAACCGCACGGCGTCGTCGAGCAGGGGCAGCGCCTCGCGGGCTCGACCGAGCCGGTTCAATACGTTGGCCAGGCTGTTGAGGGCCTCGGGAAAGGCGGGCTTGAGTTCCACGGCCCGCTGCAGGTGGGGCAAGGCCCGCGCCGGCTGGCCGGCTTCGGCCAACGCGCTGCCGAGATTCAGGTGCGCGACCCAGCTCGCGGGATTGCGCTCGAGCGTGGCCTCGTAGAGTTCGAAGACATCGCGATAGACCCCGCTTTGCTGCCGGGTGAGCGCGCCGAGGACGACGAGCAGCGCGGCGGCGGCCGCGGCGCCGGCCCAGCGCGGCCAGCGGAGAAGCGCAAGGCCACGGGTCGCGGTCGCGGCGAGAAATGCGATCATGCCGAGGCTCGCGAGATATTGGAAGTGATCCGCCACGTAGGAGAACACGAATGGATAGACGTTCACGAAGCCCAGCGCCGGAAACAACGTGCCGCCAAACAGGAGGGCCGCCGCCAGTGGCGCGCGTTCGCGCCGGCTCCACCATGCGGCGGTGGCCAGCGCGGCCAGCGCCGCCAGCGGGAAAAGCCATTGCCACGCGACGCCGGCTTCGATTGTCCATCGCGGATAGAAAAAGGCGAGATCGGCCGGCCAAAGCAGCTTTCCGAGGTAGAACCACGCAACGCGGCCCGCCAGCAGCCCGCGCTCCACGGGGCCGAGGGTGAACGCGGTCCCGCTCGCCCCGATTTGGGCGGACTCGAACCACGTGGTGACGGCTCCGGCGCAGGCGCCCAGCGCAAACCAAGGCAGCAGCGGGCGAACATCCTCGCGCCACGAGATCCGGCCTCGCCGCCACCACGCGATGACGAGCAGCGCCGCCGGGAGCGTGGCGGTCACCGTCTTGGTGAGCAGAGCGGCCGCGAACCACAGGCTCGCGACGAGATAGCGGGAGGCGCGGCGATCGTCCTCAAAGCGCAGCCAGGCGAGGACCGCCGCGAGGTAGAACACCGTCGAGAGCGTGTTCTTCTGCTCCGCGATCCACGCCACCGACTCGACGCAAACGGGATGCAGCGCAAAGACGCACGCCGCCAGCGTCGCGCCGGGAATCGCCAGCCGCCGGAGGATCGCGGCGAGCAGGCACGCCGAGGTCGCATGCCACAGCACGTTGATCAGATGGTAGCCGATGGTGGCGTCGCCCCACAGCCGGTGCTCGATCCAAAATGCCGTGTGCAGGAGCGGATAATACTGCTGCGTGGCCCCGACCTCGAACCAGATGCGGCCGAGCCCGGACCACGACCGCAAGGCGGGGTTCGTGACGTGCCCCGCGTCGTCCCACAGGAAATCACCGGTGAGCGCCGGCAAATACGCCAAGAGCAGCGCCACCGCGATGAGCGCAAACAGCGCGCCGGGCGGCCACCCGTTCGCCTGCGATGTCGCGGCAACCGCTGGTGACACGGCGGGCTTTTGCGGTGACTTCATCGCCACGGAGCGAATGATGCGCGTCGTTCCCGGGCAAGCCGAGGGTCGCGGTGACACGGCCTTTTTGGGGACGCGGCGCCCTCGCCGCGTTCGGGAGAAAACGCGGCGCGGGCGCCGCGTCCCCAAGAAAACACCAAGCCGGACCGCGCTACAGATCGAACGATGCGGACAGGATAAACTGCCGCGGGTCGATGATGCGATAGGTGGAGGCCCTGCCGTCGAAGAATGCGCTGGTTTTCTGCAACCGGCCGCCGTCCTCCTGCACGTTCCTCACGTTGAGCTGGAAGTTCGCGCGGACCTTGTCCGCGAACAGCTTCGTCCGGTAGTTGAAGAACAGGTCGACGTTGGCCTCGGCCGAGGAGTAGATCGGCCGGTTGGGATCGAGCTGGAGGATGCGGTTCTGCGCGAGCGTGAGATCCATGCCCGGCGTGTAGCCCTTGCCGTAGAAACCAATGGCGCCCTTGCTCGCCCAGCGCAGCGAGCCGCCGACGCTCATGTTCTTGAGGAAACGGTTTTCGGTGATGCCGGAGAGATTGTAGCGGGTGCTGAACTTGGCCGCGTATTCGCGGATTTGGGGCCGGGGCCGGCCGATTTGGGCGCGAAACACGGACATCGGGGCATCGACATTCCCGGCGTAGTTCAACGCGGGCGACTGGGTGCCGTTGTAGCCGGCGACGGTGCTGAAGGGCGTGCCCAAGATTTGCCACCAGAGCAGGTGGCCGGTGGCGCCGGTCGGAATGTTCACCGGTCCGGTGGCGTAGGGCGTGGTCACGCCGCCGATGGTCTGCGCGGTCTGAGTGAAGCGAGGATCCTCGAGGGTGGTCCAGACGGGCATGCGCGCGGCGATGTAGTCGTCGACCGCTGAGCCCGCCGACGTGGTGAGCGCCTGCGTCTTGGTGACCGAGGCGCTGATGGTCCAGTTGCGGGTGGGGTTGAAATTGAGCTCGAGCTCGTGGCCCTTGGACTGCGCGTTCTGGACGGCGGCGTAGGTGCCGTTGGCGGCGATGGCCGACAGGCCGTTGTATTGCTCGAGGGACATCTTGATGGCGGCGGCAATCTGCGCGTTGGTGGCGGTGCCGCCGGTGCCGAGGCCATTTAGCCAGGCGGTGGTCTGGGTCCGCAGGTTGTAGGAGTCGTTGGAGATGAATCCCTCATACCGCAGAATGCGCTGGGCCATCGTCGAGATGTCGCCGTTGCGGAGATCCTTCTGGTCGGTGACGAAGTTGGTGTAGCGGACGGAAAACCGGCCATCGAGCATGGTCATCCAGAAGCCGAGATCCTTGCTCGTGCCGCTCTGGTTGGGCAGCTGCTTGAGGAACAGATCGTAGGCGGGGCCCTGCGCGATGAAGTTGTCCGACTTGTTGTAGGTGAGGCTCAGGCTGCTGAACGCCTCGGCGAGAAGCCGGCTGACGCCACTGCCCCGGCTGATCGTCGACTGAAGGAATTTCAGATCGCGCAGCGGGCGGACCACGATCGAAGAGGTCTTGGTCTTGCCCTGCGCGAGACGCCACGGGCCGACCCAGCGCTCGGAGGCCGCAAAGTCGTAGTCGCGGAGGTCCGCGTTCATCTGGGCGAGCGGGGCATTGCGGTCGTTCACGATGTCCTCACGCAGGCCGAAGGTGCCGACCAGCTTTCCGTTCAGGAAGGTGCTCTGGAGCACGCCACCCGTGGTCTTCACGACCTCGTTGAGGTTGTTGATGCCGCCGCCCTGGCCCGGCGTGAAGCCGACGGCGGAGACATCCTTGATCATCGCGCCCGCGGAGGGACCCCAGACATAGGGGACACTGGTCCCCTCCGGGAAGTAGCTCGGGGCGTATTCGATGCCGCCGCCGGGCGTGCTGCCGACGTAGTATTGCTCGTTGAGCCGGGAATAGTTGCTGGGAGCAATGGCGTTTCCGTTGAGCAGGTATTTGGGGTCGGTGTTGGTCACCGTCTGGAGGGCCAGCAGCGTGCCGGCGTATTTTTGCTCCCAAGCCTTGTCCTTGCCCAGCGCGGTGTGCCGGTAGGTCCACGTGTAGTTCTTCTGGTCCTTGTATTCATAGTAGCCAAGCAGCTGCTGGGTGCCGAGCCACTTGCTCCAGCCCTTGTCCTGGGAGAAATCGAGGCGATAGACGGCCTGAGTCCGCGCGGTGTCCCACTGCAGGGGCTTGTTGCGCAGGAACGGCTCGCTGCTCCGCAGGTAAGGCCGGCCGAAATACGGGTTGGGCGTGCCGTCCAGGTTGACCCGGTTGACGTCGACCTGAAGCTGGCCGACGTTGCTGTTCACGCTGGCGGGCCCCATCGGCTGGTTCTCGAGCCGCTTGGAATCCTCGCGCATGAAGGTGAACTGGGCCGCGAGGGTATGCTTCCCGGTGTTGAGGACGATCTGGTCGAGCTGGAAGAGGTAGGTGTTGACGTCGTCCCAAGCCTTGCTGTTCCCCGCGAGGTTGATGCTGGTCCAGTCGTAGATGGAGCGGTCGTTGATGGGGCGCGTGACGGAGTTGTAGAGAGGCTGCTGCGTCGCGGTGAAGTTCTCCGAGGGGCCGGTGGTCAACAAGCCGATGCCCGTCGCAGCGGCCCCAAAGGGATCGGAGGTGGCCAGCGCCCCCGAGGTGTAGCGCGGCATGGTCCAATAGGCGGCCTCGCCCGGGCGGCCGATCTGGAACGGCGAGCGGCTCTCCGCGCCGCCGGTGATGAAGGTGGCCGGCGCCGCCGTATACGGCGTGGTCGAGCCGAGGACGTTGCCATTGCCGTAGACCTGGCCGTTGGCGAGCGTGACTAGGCCGGTGACGGGATTCCAACCCGGCTTCCCGGCCCTGATCCAATCGGTGTAGTAGTCGCGCGGCGTCGTGTAGTTGGGGCGGACGGAGGCATTCTTGTAGTTATACCAGGAGAGCGCGATGGTGGTGTTCTTGAACGGCCGGGCCTTGAGCTGCGCGCTGAGGCGGCGGGCCTCCTCCCCGGAGGGCTTGCGGACGAAGCCCGTGTGCTGGTTGGCGTAGCTCGCGCGAAAGGCCAGTTTGTCCGAGAGCTTGCGGTTCACGTCGAGCGAGACGCGCCAGCCCTCGTAGCTGTCGGCGCGCAGCTCCACCTTGTTGAAGTTGCGGCTGAGGTTCGCGGTGGCGGGCACTTGGTTCACCGTGCCGGAGGCGTTGCCGAGGCCGAAGATGTTGGCGTTGGGGCCGCGGCTCAGCTCGAGCGAGTCCATCCAAAGCGGATCCACGGGCACGCGGCCGGAGGTCTGGATGTTGTTGAAGGCGATGTTGGCGTTGCCGATGCCGCGGACGCGATTGGCGTTGTTGGGATTGAGGCTCACGTTGTCGACCACGGCTCCGGTGCGGTCGGTGACGAACTCGGAATAGGAGTTGGTGCCCTCGGTGCTCGCCATGTGATCGAAGATGTCGTTGATATCGAGCATCGCGAAGTCGGCCATCTGCTCCTTGGTCATCACGGTGATCGACTGGCCCAGATCCTCGATCTTCGAGTTGAGGCGCGTGCCGGACATCGTGTTGGACTGGAAGTAGCCCTTGTTCTCGGCGACCACCTCGAACGGCGACAGCGCGATGATCTCATCCGTCGCCGGCCGCGCCGCGGGGGCGGGGGCGGGCGCCGTTTGGGCGAGCAGCGGCGCTGCGGCGACGAGCGCGAGGCAGGCGAGGGCGCGAGCGTGGGGTTGCGGGGAGTGCATGGTCAGTCAGGGTTTGGGCCGCGGAGCCGCGCGGCGGAGGGTGATGGGAGGCAAACGCTAGGTTGGTGCGGCTGATCTTCGCGCCCGAGCGCGATGTTGCGCTCATTGTTGACTGCCGGAGCGGACGGCCCGCTCAGGCGCGCGGCGGCAGCGTGCGCCCTTCGCGCCAGTGGCCGGTCAGCAGAACCTCGTGCGCATCGGCCGGCACGCCGGTCTCGCTGCGGTGCATGAGGCCGACGAGCATCTCGACCGCCAGCGCGCCGATCTTCGCGGGATCGTAGTGCACCCGGGCGCAGTCGAGGGCCGGGTGTTCCTCCAAGTCCACCAAGCCGACATCCCGCGGCACCGCGAGCCCGAGGCGGCGCAGCCAGCCGAGGACGGGCTTGGCGTGGGTGGCGAGGATCGCATCCGGGCGGGCGCGGCGGAACCACGCCGCAAAGTTCGCCTCATCCACCGGAACCGCCGGGCACACGGCCAGGCGATCGGCGGCCGGGAAGAGGCGCTGCTGGGCCAGGTAGGCGCCGAGCCATCGGTCAGCCACCCGCGGGCTGTCGTTGGGGATGGAAAACACGAAACCCACGCGCCGGTAGCCGCGGTCGTGGCACTGGCGCATGGCTTGCGTGACGGTGTCGAAGTGATTCTCGGTCACGCGGTGCAGCGGTGGCGTGCGCAGCGTCATGCCGAGGGCCACGCAGGAAAATCGCGGCCACGCGAGGTCCAGCGCGGTCTGGCCCGGCGGCAGGCGCCCGATGACGAGGCCGTGGATGCCGCGGGCGCCCAGCACGTCGCAGAATCGCGCGGGTGTCATGCCAGGCTCGGCGAGCCAGAAGTGCTCGAGCTGGTAGCCGAGCTCGCGGGCCTTCTGCCCGGCCCCCGGAAAAAAATCCGGCCGATCATGTTGCACGGGCCGCCAGCCGTAGCGCGTGGGGTAGCTGGTCACGTAGGCAATGGTGACGTGCTTCACCGCGCTTCCGCTGCGCCGCGAGCGCATGAGCGCCGCGACCAGCGGGTTGGCGCGATAGCCAAGCTTCGTGGCAATCGCCTGCACGCGCTCGCGGGTCGACGCCGGGATGCGCGGATGATTGCGCAAGGCCAGCGAGACGGTCGTGCGATGCACTCCGGCGCGGAGGGCGACGTCCTGCAGGGTGGCTTTGAACGACATCGGGCCGGCAGCATGCGTCGGGCGGAGGGTTGCGCAACATCACGCTGCCCTGCGCATGCCGGACCCAGCCGGGCCGGCACGCGCGACGCCGCCCTGGGTGCGGCCGCTACAAGTCGAATGTCGCCGTCAGGATAAACTGTCGCGGATCGACGATTCGGAAGGTGTGCGGCGTGCCGTCCGGGTAGGCGCCGATGGCCTGCAGGCGCCCGCCCTCGGTGATGTTGCGGGCGTTCAGCTGAATCGTCGTCGAGACCTTGTTGGCCCAGAGCCGCGTGCGATAACGGAGATTCAGGTCGAGGTAGCTGCGCGCCTTGTCCCAGATCGGCTTGGTGCGATCGAGCTCGGTGATGGGTTGATTGGCGGCGATGAGGGCGGCGGCGTTCTTGCCGTAGTAGCCGATGGCGGCCTTGTCGTCCCAGCGCAGCGCACCGCCGACCTCAAAGTTGCGCAGCACCTTGTGCTCGGTGAGGCCGCTGAGCTTGACGTTGGTGCTGAAGCGAAACGCGTAGCGCCGGATCTGGGGATTGGCGAGGCCCTCGGACTGCTGGATGACGTTGAAGGGCGAGCCGACGAACGTCGCGAAGTTCTGCGCGGCGGTCTGCGAGCCGCCGTAGTTCTTGGTCCACCAAAGCGCGCCGTCGCGCTCGTCCCGGATCGTGGTCCAGATGGGCATGCGCTCGGAGATCCACTGGGCGACTTCCTTCGACACGTTGCTCGTGATCGACTTGGTGTCGGTGACGGACGCGGCGACGGTCCAGTAGGCGGTGGGATTGTAGTTCACCTCGAGCTCCTTGCCCTTGCCGGTGATGTCGTTCGGCGAGGAGATCACGCCGGCGTTGAAGTTGTCGATGATGGCCTGCTGCGTGGCGAAAGGGATGCCCATCTGCCGGCCGACCTCGGCCTGGACTTGCGCGGTGGTGAAGGTCGGGTGCGCCGCGGCGACCCACGCGAGCGCCTGCGTCTGCAGCAGGAAGGCGGCCGTGGAGGTGATGTCGATGCGGGTGACGCGCTGCGCGATCGTGCCGGCATCGCCGTTGCGCGCGGCGATCTGCGCGGTCTCCCAGTTGTTGAAGCGGACGACGAGGCGGTTATCGAACAGGTTCAGCGCAAAGCCGTAGTCCTTGCCCTCGCCGTGGGGATTGGGGAGTTCCTGGAAATACAAATTGTAGCGCGGATCGGCCGGCGTGAAGGAGTTGGACTCGTTGTAGGTGAGCGAGAGGCCGCGGAGGAACTGGCCGACATAGCCGCCAGCGCCGCCGCCGCGCGCGAGCTCGTCGATCTGGGACCAGCCGCGGAACGGCTTCACGACGGCCCCCTTCTGGTCGGTCTTGCCGAAGCGATTGGAGCGGTAGTTGGGCGCCCAGTGATCGATGGACTCGTAGTCGAAGGTGATGCCGTCGGCGTTGAGCCTCTGCGGCGCGCTGCCCGCCTTGACGAGCTGGCGATCCTGGCGGCGGCCGAAGGTGGTGATGATGCGGTCGTCCCAGAAATGGCTCTGCACGATGCCGCCGAGGGTCTTGATGATCGTGAGCGTGTTGTTGCCGGCGCCGGCGCGATCGGTCGTGGCGGCCTGCTGGATTTGCACGGGCTCGCTGACGAAGCCGGTCGTGGGGTTGCCGTAGCGGAAGTTGTAGGCGCCGTATCGGAAGTCGTAGGGCGCGTAGTCGATGTTGTTGCCCTGGTTGTCGCCGAGGTAGTAGCGCCAGTAGCCGCGCGTGATGTTGGCGGCGGCGGCCGCGCCGCCGGCGATGGCGCCTTGGTTGACGCGCGAGAGGCCGGGCGTGATCCAGCTGTGCGCGTCGGTGATGCCGTCCTTGTAGGAATACGAGCGGTTCACGCGGTATTTGTATTCGTCGTAGGCGGAGAGCTGATGGAGGCCGAGCCAGCGGAGGGCGTTCTTCTCCTGCGTGAGATCGAGGCGGTAGCCGAGCTGGCCGCGGTAGGTGTCCCACTTGCGCGGCTGCCAGAGGGTGAAGGGTTGATCGATGCCGACGTAGGGGCGGAGGAAAAACGGGTTGGGCGTGCCATCGAGGTTCCTCTCGTTCACGTCGATGAGGAGCTGGCCCGACTGGCCGTTGGCGTTGAGCTCGCCGATGGTGACGCGGGTGTAGCGCTTCGAGTCCTCGCGCATCATCCCGCCGTTGAACACGAGCATGTGGCGCGGCGTGTTGAAGAAGATGTGGTCGATGTTCACGCTGCTGGTCTCGGACTTGTCCATGTAGCGGTTGATCGCGGCGAGGTTGGTCTCGGACCAGTCATACATGCTCTTGCTGACCACCGTGGGGGTGGTCGTGAAGAGCGGCTGGCCGGTGAAGCGGCCGGCCGCGATGCCGGAGCCCGCGCTCGCGGACATGAGGCGCAGCGTGCCCGAGCCGGAGCCTGGGTTGTTGCTGAGCGTCGACGTGCCGGGCGAAAGATACTCGATGCCGTTGGGGCCGACATAGGCGTAGAAGCGCCCGCTGCCGGTGAAGCTGCGGTTGAAATAATCCGGCACGTTCGCGTCAGCCGTGATGGGCGTGGTGGTGCCCACGCCGCCGCCGCCGATGGTCTGGCCGTTGACGTGGATCACCTGCGCGACCGGATCCCACGTGGGGCGGCCGCTGTTGATCCAGTAGGTGATGCTGTCGCGCGGGGGCGAGTAGTTGGGGCGGTTGCCGTTTTGGCGAAAGAGCGAGTAGCTCGCCGACAGCGTGGTGCTTTTGAACGGCTGGTATTTCACCATGCCGTTGTAGCGAACGGTATTTTGGCCGGAGGGCTTGCGGACGTAGGCGTCGTGCTGGAACGAGCCGCTCGCCCGAAGCGAAAGGACGCGCGGAACGATGACGCGGTTGAGGTCGAGGCTGGAGCGGTAGCCGCCGAGATCGTCGCCGCGGAGCTGGAGCTGCGAGAAGTTGCGCGAGAGGTTGGCGCTGGCCGGCACCATGTTCGCGGTGCCGGAGGGATTGCCGAGGCCGAAGACGTTCGCATTCGGCCCGCGGCTGATCTCGACGCGGTCGATGGCGAGCGGGTCGATCGGCGTGCGGCCCATCGTCTCAAAGTTGCCGAGCGAGACGTTGGCGGAGCCGATGCCGCGGACGCGGTTGGCGCCGGTGGGGTTGAGCGAAACGTTCTCCGAGACGGAGCCGTTGCGATCGACGGTGAAGTCCGTGTAGGTGCCCGTGCCCTCGGCGCCGGCGGTGTAGAGGAAGATGTCGTTGATATCGAGCATGCCGAAATCGGCCATCTGCTCCTTGGTCATCACGCTCACGGAGGAGGCGAGGTCCTCGAGCTTCGAGTTGAAGCGCGTGCCCGACATCGTGTTCGCGGCGTAGTAGCCCTTGGTGTCGGAGACGACCTGGAAGGGGGACAGCGTGACGACATCCTCGCCCGCGGCGGACGCGGCGCCCGCGGCCTTTTTCAAGTCGGCGTCGAGCGCCGCCTGCTCCGCCGGATCGAGCGCGCCGTTCTTGTTGAGATCGTATTTGGCGAGCGTGGCGGCATCGACGCCGCGCGCGGGGGCGGTCTGGGCGTGGAGCGGGGCCAGCGTCGTGAGGGACGCGAGCAGGAGCAGACGGGGTGAACGCAGTTTGGGGTTCATGGAGTCGAGACTTGGGCTTGGGGTGGGGGAACAACCGCGGAAAGACGGTGCGAACCATCACAATGCCGGGCACCGGGCTGGCTCAAGGAGAACGCAAATCTGCTGCTGGCCGAGTGCAGGCGAAGGCTGACAGTCAACGTTGCCGCTGCACGGCCGAGCGAATTCGCGCCAAGCCGGCCGCGAGTGCCGCGCCCCTACGGCCGCGACGGATCGGCGGGGGTCGTCAGCCGCGGCGTCAAAATGTAGGGCACGCCGTAGTAGCCGCGGCCGCCTTTTGTCTGCGTCTCGGTGTAGCCGACGTTGAGGGTAAGGCCGCGCGCGGGATCCTCGAACGAGAGATTAATCGAGCCTGATTTTTCGCTGTAGCCGCCGCTGCCCACGCCGTAGCTGAGCGAGAACGAGCCGTGGATTTCGCGCTCGGTCTTCTTCTCCGCCGGAGTCACCCGCGAGGAGCGCGCAAGATAGGCCGGCGGGGCGAGGAGCGTCCGCGCGAGGCGCGCGGTCTGCACGCGCTCAATGAGTGCGTCCAATTGCGCGACCTCCGCCGCGGTCAGGGTGGCGAGGCCCGCGACGCGCCGTTCGTCGGCCGTCAGGCGTTGCGAAAAGGTCGCCGCCGCCTCGGGCGTGCGCGTGGCGCTGGCACTCGCGCGGCCCGCCGTGTCGCGCCGCACGAGCGCGTCAATCACGGCAACCTGGTCGGACGAGAGCCGCGCGAGCCCCGCCGCGGCGCGATCGGCGGCGTTGAGGCCGGAGGAAAAACGGCCGTCCTCCTCGGCGCCGCGGATGCCGGGCGCGGAAAGCGCCAGCGCGACGGCGAAAAACAGAAGGACGCGGCGACGCATGGGGCGAAAGGACTCCCGTGCAGTCGAGCGGGTTCCCCGGATTCTGCGAGCCAGAAGTCGCACTCCGCCGCGCTGCTTGACGTGCTCGCCAGCCCGGCCAAGCGTCGCGGCCTCATGTCACCCCGAAGCCTCCTCGCTCTCGCGCTGGCGCTGCCTGCGGCGCTCGCTGCCCAAGTTGAATTCTCCCTGCCGCTCGCGCAGGCCGCCACGCCGCTTCCGGCCGGCCCGCTCGGGCAGGGCGCCTGGCGCTTTGTGGTCGAGCCAGGTTGGGTGAAGCTGCCCGCCGACAAGCCGTTCGTCTCCACGCACGGCGGCGCCGCCGTCGACAAGGCCGGCAACATCTACATGAGTTCCGATGGCCCGAACGGCATCTTCGTGTTCTCGGCCGACGGCCGCCTGCTTCGCACGATGGCGCCCGAGCTGAGCAACCTCCACGGCCTCATGATCCGCAGCGAGGGCGGCAAGGAGTTCATCTACGGCGCCGTCAACAAGGCCGGCGGCAAGGGCGTGAAGCTCTCCCTCGACGGCAAGGTCGAGTGGACGATCGAAAAGCCCGTGCAGAGCGGCTTCTACAACCAGCCCGTGGATCCGAAGCAGAAGCCGGCGAACTTCGCGCCCACGGGGATCGCCGTCGGGCCGGACGGGCGCATCTATCTCGCGGATGGCTACGGCGCGAGTGTCATCCATGTTTTTTCCGCGGACCGCAAATACCTGAAGACGATCGGGACGCGCGGCGAGGGCGAGGGGCAGTTCAAGACCTGCCACGGCATCGCGCTCGACACGCGCTTCAGCCCCGCGCGCCTGCTCGTCGCCGATCGCGAGAACAAGCGGCTGGTGCACCTCGACCTCGAGGGCAAGTGGCTCGGCGTGGTCGCCACCGACCTGCGCCGCCCGTGCGCGATGTCGTTTCGCGGCGACGTGGTCGCGGTCGCGGAGCTCCAAGGCCGCGTCGCGATCCTCGACAAGGCCGGGAAGATCGTGTCGACGCTGGGCGACAACCCGGACCAGAAGCAGTGGGCGGCCTTCAAGCTTGAGCCCGAGCACTGGCGCGACGGCATCTTCATCGCGCCGCACGGGCTCACGTTCGACAAGGACGGCAATCTCTTCGTGCAGGACTGGAACTTCACCGGCCGTTTCACGAAGCTGAAAAAAATCGCGGCCAGATAGGCCGCGATCTTTCAGTCGGGGAAATCAAGGGGCATGCGACGGCGTCGCGCGCCCTTCTTGTCTTAGGCGTGGCGGCCCTTGAAGGTAAGCTCGGCGACGCCGCTCTTGTCGAGGTGGCCGAGGTTGAGGGCCACCATCCGATCGAACTGCAGCTTCGTCGCCGCGGCCAGGGGCAGGTTGAGTCCGGCCTGGGCGCCGAGCACCCACGCGATGGTCGAGTCCTTGGCGGCGTGCGCGCCGGAGAAGAAGCAGTCGTGCGCGCGGTTCTGCATGTCCTCGCCGTCGGTCTTCAGCACCTGCGAGTTGGCGCCGGTCTGGAGGAAAACTTCGCGCAGCATGTCGAGGTCGAGCCCGAGCGCGGCGCCCAGCCCGAGGCCCTCGGCCAAGGCGCAGGTGTTGATGTTCATGACCATGTTCACGAGGGCCTTCACCTGGGCGGCCTGCCCGGTCCCGCCGATGTAGCGGAGCGCGGTGCTGAGCTTTTCCAGGATGGGCTTGACGCGATCGAAGGTCGCGCGGTCGCCGCCGCACATGAGGTAGAGCGTGCCTGCGCGGGCCTGGGGGATCGAGGACGCCATGCAGCCCTCGAGCGAGACGGCGCCGGCGGCCTGCGCCCGGCGCTCGACCTCGACATGCGTCGCGGGCGTAAGCGTCGCGCAGTTCACAAAGACCTTGCCACGGGCATGGGCGAGCAGGGAGTCGCCGCTGGCCGCAAATACGCCGAGCTGCGCGGCATCATCCGTGACGACGGTGAAGATGACGTCGGCGGCGGCAGTGACCGCGGCCAGCGTGGGGGCATGCTTGGCGCCGAGCTCGGCGGCGAGCGCGGCCGCGGAGGGCGCGTGGGTGTCGAAGACGGCGGTGACGGCGTAGCCGACCTCCTTGAGGCGGCGCGCCATGTTGGCGCCCATGCGGCCGACGCCGACGAAGGCAATGCGTTCGGAACTCATATGCGGGAGAAGGAGAGGGGGGGGATTGCAGCGGAACGGGGAAAAAGAAACCGCGGCGCGGGGCGCGCCACGGTTTCGCCGGCAAACGTCGGCGGCGCGCTTACTTCAGCTCCGCCGCGTGAAACGCCTGCCAGTCGTCGAGGGCGTTGAGTTCGCAGGCGGAACTGGTGACGGAGCCGTCCTCCTTGTAGCCGGTGGCGGCCCGGATTTCCTTCGAGAGATCCTCGGCGTGGTGGTAGTTGAGAATCGCGGTGTTCAGGCGGTGGATCGTGTTGCGGTCGAGCTTCACGCCAGGCTGCGCCTTGATCCAAGCCTCGAACTGCTGGTAGGTGGGGCGCTTGTCGGCGATGAATTTCTTCACGGCGTCGGGACTCAGGTTGAGGGCGGACACGACCATCATGTCGTAGCCCTTGCCGAGGCCCGGGTAGCCTGGTGCGAGCTTGCCGCGCGCCTCGAGGGAGCACTTGAGCCAGAGGCGGGGCAGGTGCAGCACGCCGAGCGGGCCGGAGACATTGCAGGGAATCAAGGGGACGATGGAGGCACTCATGATGTTGCGATCGAGGGTTGGAGTGGGTCGGGATTCGCGGGAGGGTGATTCCTCCTCGCCGCCGAGAACGGCCTCGCAGTGAACGAGCGTCCGAAGCCGTTTGGCAAGCGCGGCGTTTTTCTGGTCGCGTCGCCCGGCGCGCGCGCAGAAGCTTCGCTCCCCCCTTCCTCATGAAACGCCTCGCCGCCGCCGCCCTGTTGTCCGCATGGTCAGTCATCGCCGTCAGCGCGGCCCCCGCGGCGCGGCCCAACATCATCTTCCTGCTCGCGGACGATCTCGGCTATGGCGACATCGGGCCCTATGGTCAGAAGAAGATCCGCACGCCGCACCTCGACCAGCTCGCGCGCGACGGCATGAAGTTCACCAACGCCTACTCGGGCCACAATGTCTGCGCGCCGTCGCGCTGCGCGCTCATGAGCGGGCTGCACCCGGGGCACGGCTACATCCGCGACAACCGCGGCGGCATGGGGATGGGCGGCGCCGCCGGCAGCGAGGGCCAGGAGCCCGTGCCGCCCGGCGAGCTCAAGCTCCCGCTCACGCTGAAGGCGCTCGGCTACACGCTCGGCGGCTTCGGCAAGTGGGGCCTCGGCGGCGTCGGCACCACCGGCGAGCCCGCGAAGCAGGGCTTCGATCGCTTCTTCGGCTACAACGATCAGGCGGTCGCGCACAACTTCTACCCCACGAGCCTCTGGGACAACGACCGCAAGGTGCCGCTGCGCAACGCCGCCTTTTCCGCGCACCAGCGACTGCCCGACGGCGCCGACCCCGCCAATCCCGCAAGCTACGCGCAATTCACCGGCGCCGACTATGCGCCCGATGTCATCAGCGAGGCGGCGCGAAAGTTCCTGCGCGAAAACCGGGACCGGCCATTCTTCCTCTACTACCCGACCACGGTGCCGCACCTCGCGCTGCAGGTGCCGGAGGACTCGCTGGCGGAATACAAGGGCGCGTTTCCCGAGGAGCCGTATGCGGGCGAGCGCGGCTACCTGCCGCACCGCACGCCGCACGCCGCCTACGCCGCGATGGTCACGCGCCTGGATCGGGAAATCGGGCGGCTGCTCGCGCTGGTCGACGAGTTTGGCCTCCGCGAGAAGACCATCGTCATTTTCACGAGCGACAACGGCCCCCTCTACGATCACCTTGGCGGCACCGACTGCGAGTTCTTCAACAGCGCCGGCGGCCTCCGCGGCTACAAGGGCGGCTATTATGAAGGCGGCTTCCGCGTGCCCAGCCTGGTGCGTTGGTCCGGCAAGATTGCGCCCGGCAGCGTGAGCGCGCGCGTGACGGGCTTCGAGGACTGGCTGCCGACGCTGCTCGAGCTCGCGGGCGCCAAGGACGCGATTCCCCCGGGGCGCGACGGCATCAGCTTTGCGCCCACGCTCCTCGGGGAGAAGCAGCCCGAGCGGCCGTTCCTGTATCGCGAGTCGCCCGGCTATGGCGGCCAGCAGTGCGTGCGCGTCGGCGACTGGAAGGCCATCCGGCTCAATCTCAACCTCGCGCCCAACTCCAAAAAGAAGCAGGGCACCGGCAGCACCGCGATCGAGCTCTACAACCTGAAGGATGATCCCGCCGAGACCACGAACGTGGCCGCCCAGCATCCCGAGATCGTCGCCAAGCTGGCCGCGATCATGAAGCGCGAGCACGTGCCGACCAAGCTCTGGCCGAACCGCGTGCTCGACGCGGAGGCGGCGAAATAACGGCGCGCGGGCCGTCGTGTCGGGCTGAGCTGCAAGCGCCGGCGACGGCCGCTAGTTTTCAGTCTTCGCCTCGGACGCCTTCTCCTTCGCCGGCGGCAGGACCGTGAGCCAGACGTGCTCCGTCGAGCGAATGAGCAAGTCGCGGAAACCCTGCGGGACGCCGTTGTCGGTGGTCGTGCTGGTCAGGTCGTGGGTCACGGGATGAACGACGCCTGAGTCCGATTCGGTGATTTGAAAGCGGATCGTGCCACTAAACGGCGGCGCATCCGCCGCGGCCTTGAGCTCCAGTTCCGCCTCCTTCGCCGTCTCGCCGGCCTCGCCCGGGGTTGCCGTGATCCCCTCGGGCAGCCCGGCCACCGTGGCGGTGAGCTTCGCCTTGAAGCCCTCCTGGCGCATCAGGGTAATTTTCAGTTTCTCGGATTTGCCCGGCACGATCGCGATGGACGATGGCGCGACCACGGCCCGCAGGCTGGCGCGCGCCGGGCGCACGGTGAGGCGGTAAAGGTAGTCCGGCGAGCCGCGGTGCAGCACGCTGCCCACCACGGCGCGAAACGTGCCCGCCGCCGGCGCCGTCCACTCCAAGAGCGGATCAGCCGTCGCGCCGTCGTCGTCCCTCGCGAGCTCCTTGCCGGCTGCGTCTTGAACCGCGAGCCACGCGTCGAGCGGGAAACCCAGCGCCGCCGACTGCACCTCCAAGACCAGACGCTCACCCTTTTCGGCCGTGAACGTGAAGTCGCCCCTGGCCCCGGCCTTCGCAATCTGGCCGGTGACGGCAAACGGCGCGGCGCGCGTCGTCCACTCGCCGCGTGCGGGATCGAGGCCGGGCGCGACGAGTTCGGGGCCGTCGCCCAGCGGGAGATCGAGGGCGTTCTCAAACGCGGCGTCGCGCCACGGCATTTGCCTCGCATCAGCTGGGGCGGATGCCGGATCGACGGCGATCTCCTTTCCCTCGTTCACGCCTAGATTCCAACCGAACACGCGCACGGTCCCGACGTGGCCGCGTTGGGCCCCGAGCGGGAGGGTGTGGCGCGCCCATGGGCCGCGCGACAAGCGCAGGCGATAGACGCAGGCGTCGCTGCCGGTGAAGGTCACGTCGGCCGTCGCCGGATGCGCGAAGCCGAAGACCTGCACCACGTAGGTGCCGGCGGCTTGCGCGGTCCACGCGAGCAACGGATCGAGGTTGCGGCCGTTGTCATGATTGAGCGCCAGCTCGCGGCCCCGCTGATCCACGAGGCGGAGCACGGCGTCGACCGGCGACGCGAGCACGTAGGCGTCAAGCGCGGCGATCAGAGTCTGCCCCGCCTCGAGCTTCACCGCGAAGGAGTCGACATCGCCGGCCTTGTCGAGGCGCCCGCCGATTGTCGCCGGCAGGGAATCGATCGCGGGCGCCTTGGCGTAGTCGTCGTTCGGCTCGGTCTCCGCCCCGTCGGCCGTCGGCGCCACGATCACGAAGCGCGGCGCGCTCGCGCCCTGCTCGTTGTAAGCCCGGATGAGGTGCGGGCCGGGCGGCACGTCGGCGCCGACTTCGATGCGGAAGCGTCCTGCCTTTTCCTCCGCGTGAAACACAATTCCGCCCGTGTCGCTCCACACGCGTGGCGGCCACGGCGTGAATTTTCCGGCCGCAGCGACCGGGGTGGCGGCCCCGGCGGCCACGACCATGGGGTAAAGCTGGTCCAGCTTCGGCGCGGCGGGCTTCGGCGCATCGGCTGCACGTCCGCAAACGCCGAGCCCCAGCGCCGCAACGCAGAGCCACGTGATTTGCGCGCCGCCGCACATGAATCCGCGCTCGCCGGCGTTCAGACGAACAGCTCCTTGATGAGCCGGCCGTTGTTCACGAGTTGCACGGGCCGGCCCGTGTTGGTGTGCAGAATCTGCGCGTGATCGATGCCCATCTTGGTGTAGACCGACGCGGCGAAATCCTCCGGGCGATAGACGCTTTCAGAGGCGTAGTAGCCCTTGGCATCGGTCGCGCCGACGACCTGCCCGCGCGGGATGCCGGCGCCGGCCATCAGCACCGACATCGCGTGCGGCCAGTGATCGCGGCCGGCGTCCTTGTTCACCTTGGGGGTGCGGCCAAACTCGCCGAGCAGCAGCACCAGCGTCGTGTCGAGCAACCCGCGCGCGTCGAGGTCGGCGAGGAGCGCGGCCACGCCTTGATCGAGTTTCCTCACCTGCTCGCCCTTGTAGGACTCGAAGAGCTTGGTGTGGTGATCCCAGCCGCCCGAGTAGACCGTGAGCCACGAGACTCCGACCTCGATGAGGCGGCGCGCGAGCAGCAGGCGCTGGCCGAGGTCGTTTCGCCCGTAGCGGTCCCGGACTTTCTCGTCCTCGCGGTGGATATCGAAGGCCGCCTGCGCCGGGGGCGAGAGCACGAGGTCCACGCCCTGCCGGTAATACGAGTCAAACTCGACCGCCGGATCCTCCGCGAGCCGATCCTCGTAGCGCGCCATGCGGTCGAGCGCCGCGCGGAGATCGCGGCGCGAGGCGGCGCGACCCTCGCTGATTTCAGGCGGCAGCGCGACGTCGCGGACCTGGAATTTCAGGTCGTTCGGGTTGCCGTTGACGACGAAGGGCGCGTGCTTGCCGCCGAGAAAGTTGGGCCCGCCGCTGCGCGAGGCGCGGGGCAGCGAGAGATAGGCGGGCATGCCGTTGCCGAGGCCGCGGTGATGCGAGACGACCGAGCCAAACGACGGATGAAACGAAACGAACGCGCCGCACGCGACCGGCACCGGCGGGCGCGCGCCCGTCATCATGTAGTGGTTGCCGCCGCCGTGGTTGGGATCCTTGTGGCAGATGGACCGCACGACGGTCACTTTGTCCGCGACCTTGGCGAGGGCGGGGAGCGCCTCGCAGAACTGGAGGCCGGGCACCGCCGTCGGAATCGCGCCGAGCGAGCCGCGAATCTCCGCGGGCGCGTCCGGCTTGGGATCGAAGGTCTCGTAGTGCGAGGGCCCGCCATCGAGCCAGATCATGATGCAGTTGGTCCTCGCGGCGGCCGGCTTTCGCGCCGTCGCCGCTTCGGCGGCCTTCAATCGGAGCAGTCCCGGGAGCCCGAGGCCGAGGGTGCCGCCGAGGCCGAGCTGCAAAAAGTCGCGCCGGGGCAGGCCCGCACAATTGTGGCTCAGCTCGCGCATGGGGCGGGGATGACGTTCATGATTCGCGCTCGGGGCTCAGTGATTGAACACAAACTCGGCGGAATTCAGCAACGCCCAAAACACATCCTCGGTCGCGCCCTGCCGCGTGGCGCCCGCCGCGGAGAACGGCGCGGTCGCGGCCGGAATTTCCTCGGCGGCCGGCAGGCGGCCCAACGTGGCGAGGTAGAGTTCGCTCACGATTTCAGCCGGGGATTTTTGGCTGTCGGCGAGTTGGCGGGCGCGGCCCGCCGCGGCGCCGAGCTTCGCCTGAATCGCCCTCGAGTTCATCAGGTGCAGCGATTGCACGACGCTCAGGTGCGTGTCGCGCTCGCACGGTGGATCCATGCTCGGGTCGGGGCGGCTGAAGGCATCCATGAACTGCGACTCGATCTTGTAGGTCCACGCCTGGGTGGCGCGCGTCCCGCGCGGCATGCCGGCGAAGGTGTCGATCGCGCCGGTGGCGTCGTTGACGGCGTCGAGCAGCACCTCGGCGGGCAGCCGGCGGCGGTAGGCGCGGGAGAAATTCCGGGTGTCGCCCAGGTTGGTGTCGTTGGGCGTCGAGGAGAGCTGGTAGAGTCGCGACTCCATGATGGCCTGCATGAGCCGTTTCAAATCGTAGCCGCGCTCGACGAAATGCCGGGCGAGCGCGGCGAGCAGGGGCGGGTTCACCGCGGGGTTGGAGATGCGGAAATCGTCGACCGGCTCGACGAGGCCGCGGCCGAAAAACGCCGCCCACACGCGGTTGACCGCGGCCGGCGCGAAGTAGGGGTTGTCCGGGGCAATGAGCGAGGCGACCAGCGCCTGCCGCGGATCCTCCGCCGGATCGCCGGGCTGGAACGGGCCGTCGAGCGGACGCGGCTTCATCACCTCGCCGGTCACGGGATGCTTCACCTCGCCGGCGGCGCCGAAGAAAAATGTCTCCGCGCCCGCGGAGATGGGCGGCGAGACGGCGGCGCCCTTTTGTTTCATCCGGCCGAAGAAGGCGGCGAACTGATAGAAGTCCGACTGCGTCCATTTTTCGTTCGGATGGTTGTGGCAGCGCGCGCATTCGAGCCGCGTGCCCAGGAAGAGCTGGCCAAACATCGTCGTGCGATCGGCGGGCTCGCGGCGGTCGCGGTAGATCACGGCGGGGCCGTCGCGGTGGTTGGTGCCCTCCGCCAGGAGGATTTCGCGGGCGAACTGATCGTAGGGCTTGTTTTCGCGGAAGCTCCGTCGCAGCCACTGGTCGAGGGTGAAGACGCTCTTCACGCCCACCCGGTCCGGATTGGGCCGAATGAGGTCGGCCCACTTCGTCGCCCAGTGGTCGGCGTAGGCCGGCTCGTCAAGGATGCGGCGAATGGCGTCGCGGCGCTTGGTCGGCGACGTGTCGGCGAGGAACGCGCGCACCTCGTCGGGCGTCGGGAGGACGCCGATGGCGTCGAGCTTCGCCCGGCGGAAAAACTCGGCGTCGGTGCAGAGCTCGGAAGGGAAAAGGCCCAGCCGCTGAAATTGCGCGAAGGCGATCTCGTCGATGAAGTTGTGCCGCGGCAGCGCGGCATATCGGGCCGCCGGCAGGAGCCGCTCCGCCGGAATCTCGATCTGCGCCGCCGCGACCAACCCCATGTAGCGCGCGACGACGACGCCCGCCCCCGCGGCGCGACCGACGGTCACCACGCCGTCTTCGTTCACGGTGGCAACGTCGGCATCGTGCGAGACGAAGGCCGCGAGGCGCGTGACGTCGCGCACGCTGCCGTCGGAATAGTGGGCCTGCACCGCGAGGCGCACGGTGTCGTTTTTCCGGTAGGTGCGCTGCGCCGGCGAGACCGCGATGCGCAGGAGATCGGGCTCGCCCTCGACGCGATAGGCCATCCCTTCGCGCATCCACCGCACGAGCAACCGGTGCAACTCCGAGCCCGCCTCGAACCGCCGCCCGCCCTCGTGGTCGATCGCAGTCGTGGGCTTTTGCAGGAACAGGCTGAACTCGGGCGCGGCCGGGAATACCCGCCGCCCGCGATCGGCCTTCACGATGGCGGCGTAGTCGGACTTGGGATCGTAGGCGAAGACGGAGAGCTTGAATCCATTCTGGCCCTCGGCCTTCGCGTGGCAGGAGCCGGTGCTGCAACCGGCGCGGCTCAGGTGCGGGAGCACGTCGCGGAGGAAACTCACCGGCGGGGACGCCGCGCTCGCCGGCGCCGGCACGGGCGTCGAAGCGGCGGGGATCGTTCCGAGCCGCTTCCCGTCGCGGCTCCACGCGTGGACGGCGCCGCTGTGGGTGCCGGCGAAAACCGAGGCGGCGTCGGCGCCAGCGGCGACGGCGAGGATGGTGTCGGCGGCGTCGCCGACCTTTTTCTCGTCGGCCCCTTTGGCGCTTTGTTCGCCGGTGTGCGCCTTCAGCTTCGAGTAGGCGGCGACGGCGCCCGCCGAATTTGCGGCAAAGAGCGTGGCGCCGTCGCCGGGCCACGACACCGCGCTGACCGGAAACGACTGGTTGCCGAGCGAGATGATTTTCTCGCGCGTGCGCACGTCCCAGACGTTGAGCTCGCGGTCGCCGCCGCCGCTGGCCACTTGGGTGGCGTCGGCGTTGAAGGCGACGGCCTGCACCTGGCCGCCGTGGCCTTCGAGCCGGGCGACTTCGCGGCGGGTCGAGAGGTCCCACACCTTGACCAGGCGATCGCTGCCGCCGGTCACGAGCCGCGTGCCATCGCGGCTGACGTCCAAGCCGAGGATGGCATCGTCGTGCGCCGCCCATGAGGCGATCAAGGTGGTTGCGTTGGGATCGAGCACGCGCACGAGGCCGGACTGCCCGACCACGCTGTCGGCGACGACGAGTCGCGTGGAGTCGGGCGAGAACTGCACCGCGGTGACCCGCCCGCTGAGGTCATCGCTCCACTCGCGCGCGCGTTGCCACGAGGCCGCATCCCAGAGCACGACGCGCCGGAATGCGCCGCTCGCCAGCCAGCGGCCGTCCGCGCTCCAGGCGAGCGCCTGCACGGCATCACGGTGCGCGGCGATTCGCGCGAGCACGGGAAAATCCTTCTCGCCCGCGTCGTGGATGACGATCTCGCCCGCGCGGGCGACGACGAGGCGCTTGCCGTCGGGGGAGAGCGCGAGGGCGAGCACGGGTTGGTAGCTCGCGGGCAGCGGGGCGAGCGCCTCGGGGCGCAGCGGCGAGTCGGGTTTCAGGAGCGCCGCCTCATCCCACGGCGCGCCGGCTTGCACCCACGCTTGCAGCGTCCCGATCTGCGGCGGGGTGAGTTGCCCCTTCGGCGGCATGTGCGGATCGGCGTCGGCGCGCAGGACCGCCAGCAGCGTGCTCGACGGGGGGCGGCTCGCGTCGAGCACCGGCCCGGAGTCGCTGCCCTTGAGCAGCGCCTCGCGCGAAGTGAGCACGAGGCCGCCCTTCCTTTTCTTCTCGTTATGGCAGGAGAAGCACTCGGCCCTGAGCAGCCGCATCGCGTCGCCCGGGATCTGGGGGCCGGCCGGGGTTTGCGCACCGATGGGTGCTGGCCCGAGCCAAGGAGCCGCAGCCAGCGCGAGCAGCGCCCCGATGCGCGCGGAAAACCGCGGCGGGGCAAGGGGGAGGTTGGACCGCATGGCTGGTCGTGGGGCGGGAAAAAATTGCGGGCGGGCGGCGCTTGATTCGAGAGTTTTCGCGCTCGCGATGAACATTCCCCGCCGGGAGGCCCGCGGCGGCGCGCAACCGGGCTTGGGAAGCCGGCCGTTTTCCCCGTGCCCGGGGTTGCCACGCGGGCGCCCGGTGCTTTAGTAGCGGGACTGTTCCCATGCGCTCCCTGTGGCTTTCGCTCGTTTCCCTCCTTGGTGTCCAGCCGGCATGGTCCGCGGTTGGGGCGGCGAAGCTCTCCTACAACGAGCACATCCAGCCGATCCTCGCGGAAAATTGCTTCCCGTGCCACGGGCCCGACTCGGCGTCACGCAAGGCCAAGCTGCGGCTCGACCGCTTCGAGTTCGCGACGGCGAAGCGCGACGACCTGCCTGCGATTGCGCCCGGCGCGCCGAAGTCCAGCGCGATGATCGAGCGCATCACGTCGCGCGATCCGGAGGAAATCATGCCGCCACCGGAATCGCACAAGACGCTCACGCCCGCCGAAATCGCCGTGCTCGAGCGCTGGGTCGCCGAGGGTGCGGCGTATGAGCAGCATTGGTCGTTGATCGCGCCGGTGCGGCCGGAGGTGCCGAAAGTCGAGGGGCGGAACGCGAAAGGCGAAAATCCCATCGACGCCTTCGTGCTCGCGCGGCTCGCGCGGGAAAAACTCGCGCCCTCCGGGCCCGAGTCTCCCGCGCGCTTGCTGCGCCGCGTCACGCTCGATCTCACGGGCCTGCCGCCCACGCCGGCGGAGATCGCCGCCTTCCTGCGGGATCCGTCCACGGCCGCGTATGCCCGGGTGGTCGATCGCCTGCTCGCGAGCGATGCCAGCGCGGAGCACCTGGCCCGGCAGTGGCTCGACGCCGTGCGCTACGCGGACACCCATGGCATCCACATCGACAGCTTTCGCTCAATCTGGCCCTACCGCGATTGGGTGGTGAACGCCTTTCGCCAGAACATGCCGTTCGATCGCTTCACCATCGAGCAGATGGCCGGCGACCTCCTGCCGGGCGCCACGCTCGAGCAGAAAGTGGCGTCCGGCTACAACCGCTGCCTGCCCACCACGAGCGAGGGCGGCGCGATCGCGGAGGAATACGAGGCCATCTACGCCAAGGACCGGGTCGACACGATGAGCACCGTCTGGCTCGGCCTCACCACCGGCTGCGCGGCCTGCCACGACCACAAGTTCGACCCGATCACCCAACGGGACTTCTACTCGCTGGCCGCGTTTTTCCGCAACAACACGATGCCCGCGATGGACGGCAACGTCTGGGACACGAAGCCGACGGTCTTCGTGCCCGCGCCCGCCGACCGGGCGCGCTGGGATGCGCTGCAGGACGAAATCGCCGCGACCCGCGCCGCCCTCAGGCAACGCGCGGGTGAGGCCGACGCGGATTTTTCGGCGTGGCTTGCGGGCGCGACCACGCTCACGCCGCCGCCGAAGGAGCACGACATGCCGTTGCATCTCTCGCTTGTAGGGCCGGCGCTCGTCGCCGGGCCGTCACGCCGCGCACCTGATAACCGCGACGGCCCGCCGGCCAGCGGCGGCCCTGCCGCGCCAGCTGTCCTCGGTCCCTTCGGGCCCGCGACGCGCATCGATGATCGCTCCATAGAGATCGGATCCCCCGCGCCGCTGCGCCGCGAGAAGTCGGACAGCTTCGCGTTGTTGGTGCGGATCCGTGGCACGCCAAGCGGCCCGCTTGTTTCCTCGCTGGATGAAGGCGAGCGCGGGGCGGGGTGGGAGGTCTTCCTCGACCAGGGAAAGATCGGCGCGCGGCTGCGCGGCGGGCGCGAAGGCTTCGCGCCGAGCGGCACCGCGGGCGCCGCGCTGAAGCCCGACGAGTGGCACCACGTTTTGTTCACGTTCGATTCCGGCTCGTGGTCGAACCGCTCGGTCGATGTGTTCGTCGACGGCAAATCGGCGGCGAATGCCGGCAACATCAACCACGTCCCGGCCGACCTCGTGCCCACCGCCCCGCTGCGGCTGGGCTCCCGGCCCGGCGCGCCGCTCGGCGGCGGCGAGGTGTGGGTGCAGGACTTCCGGCACTACCGCCGCGGCTTCAACGCCGCGACGGCCAAGCCGCTGGCCGAAATTCTCGACGCCTCCGCGGCGCTGCGCGCCAGCCCCGCGGCTCGCACCGCTGCGCAGACGAGGCTGCTCCGCGATCACTTCCTCGGCGCGGTGGACGCCCCGGCGCTGAAACTCCTCGCGCAGCTCGATCGCCAGCTCGCGGAGGACGCCGCGCTGCGCAACCGCGGCGGCATCTCGCTCGTGATGGAGGAGAAAAAGGACAGCGAGCCGTTTGCGCACATCCTGAACCGGGGCGAATACAACCAGCCCCGGGCGAAGGTGCCCGCCGCCGTGCCGGCCGTGTTGCCGCCGCTGCCCGCGGGCGAACGCGCCGATCGTCTCGCGCTGGCGCGCTGGCTGGTCGACGCGCGCAATCCGCTCACGGCCCGCGTCACGGTCAACCGCGCGTGGCAATCCCTCTTCGGCACGGGCTTGGTGGAGAGTGCGGGCGACTTTGGCGTCACCGGGGCGCGCCCCTCGCATCCGGCGTTGCTCGACTGGCTGGCCGTGGAGTTTCGCGAGGGGGGCTGGGATTACCGCCGCCTGCTCAAGCTCATGGTGATGAGCGCGACGTATCGGCAATCCGCGGCGGCGTCCCCGGCCCTGATGGAGCGTGATCCGGCCAACCGGCTCCTCGCGCGCGGGCCGCGGCACCGCCTCGACGCCGAGCAGATCCGCGATCAGGCGCTCGCCGCCTCGGGCCTGCTCGTGGCCAAGCTGGGCGGCCGGCCGGTGCACCCCTACCAGCCCGACGGCATCTGGGAGGAGGTCGCGATGAAGGAATCCACCACGCGCTTCTACCGCCAAGATCGCGGCGAGGATCTCTACCGCCGCTCGCTCTACACCATCTGGAAGCGCACGGCGCCGCCGCCCGCCATGGACATCCTGAACGCCCCGAGCCGCGAGGTCGCGTGCGTGCGCCGCGATCGCACCAACACGCCGCTGCAGGCGCTCGTGACGCTCAACGAGCCCCTGTTCGTGGAGGCCTCGCGCCAGCTCGCGGCGCGCGCCTGGAAGGAAGCGCGCTCCTTCGATCGCCGGCTCGACGCCATCTCGCTCCGCCTCATCGGGCGCACGTTTGCGACCGCCGAGCGCGCCGTGGTCCGCCGCACGCTCGAGGCGGCGCTGGCGACTTACAAGAAGGACCCCGCGAGCGCGCAGCGCCTCCTCGCGGTCGGAGCCTCGCCGGCCGAGGGAAAAATCCCGGCGCCTGAGCTCGCGGCCTGGACGCTGGTCGCGAGCCAGGTGCTGAACCTCGACGAGTCCCTCACCAACTAGCCGCGCCGTCCATGAACCTCCCGCCCGACTGGCAAGACACCTTCGCCGCCTACAACGCCGCGCTGACGCGCCGGCAGTTTTTCCGCCGCTCCGGCTCGGGCCTCGGCGTCGCCGCGCTCGCCTCGCTCCTCGGGGATCGCCTGCTCGCCGCCGATGCCGCCTCCGCCGCCACGCTGCGCACCGCGGCGACCGAGCCGTGGAAAATCGCGCCCAAGGCGAGGCGCGCCATCTACATCTCGCTCATCGGCGCGCCCTCGCAGCTCGACCTCTTCGACTACAAGCCCGACCTCGAGCGGCGCTTCAAGGAGGACCTCAAGGGCTGGCTCGCCTCGCAGGGCGAGCGGCTCACGGGCATGACCGCCGGGCAGGCGGCGTTTCCCGTCGCGCCGTCGCGCTTCAAGTTTTCCCAGCACGGCGAGGGCGGGGCCTGGATCAGCGAGCTGCTGCCCAACATCGCGAGGATGGCGGACGACATCTGCATCATCCGCTCGATGAAGACCGACGCGATCAACCACGAGCCGGCGAACCAGCTCGTCTACACCGGCTCGATGCAAAACGGGAAGGCCTCCATCGGCTCGTGGCTCGCCTACGGCCTCGGGTCGCTCAACCAGGACCTGCCCGCGTTTGTCGTGCTGCACGCGAAGCACACCAGCCCGTTCTCCAACGTGCAGGCGATCTCCGCGCGGCTCTGGGGCAGCGGCTTTTTGCCGGGCAAGTTTGCCGGCGTGTCCTTCCGGCCCTCCGGCGATCCGGTGCTCTACCTCAACGACGCGCCCGGCATCCCGCGCGAGCTGCGCCGCTCGATGCTCGACGGCCTCGAGCAGCTCAACCGCCGCAGCTACGAGGCCATCGGCGATCCGGAGATCCAGACCCGCACGCAGCAATACGAGATGGCCTTTCGCATGCAGGCCAGCATCCCCGAGCTCGCCGACCTCGGGCGGGAGCCGGAGGCGACGTTCGCCCTCTACGGCGAGGAGGCGCGCGTGCGCGGCAGCTTCGCGGCCTCGGCGCTCATGGCGCGGCGGCTGGTCGAGCGCGGCGTGCGTTTCGTGCAGATTTTCCACCGCGGCTGGGATCAGCACGGCTCGCTGCCGCGCGACATCGCCGCGCAGTGCAAGGACGTGGATCGGGCCTGCTACGGCCTGGTGCAGGATTTGAAGCAGCGCGGCATGCTCGACGACACGCTCGTCATCTGGGGCGGCGAGTTTGGCCGGACGGTTTATTGTCAGGGTCGCCTCACGGAGACCGACTACGGCCGCGACCACCACCCGCGCTGCTACTCGCTCTGGCTCGCCGGCGGCGGCATCAAAGGCGGGACGGTCTACGGCGAGACCGACGAATTTTCCTACAACATCGTGAAGGATCCGGTGCACATCCGCGACCTGCACGCCACGATCCTGCGCCTGATGGGCCTCGACCACGAGAAGCTCAGCTACAAGTTCCAGGGCCTCGACCAGCGCCTCACGGGCGTCATCCCGGCGCAGGTGGTGAAGGGGATTCTGGCGTAGCGGCCGACGCATGCCATGCGAGCGGCCGTTTCATTCCTGCTGACCGCTTCGTCAGGGATGATGGCGGCGCCCGGCCTGCCGGAAAGGATCGAGTTCAACCGCGACGTGCGGCCGATCCTCTCCGACAACTGCTTTTACTGCCACGGGCCCGACGCCTCGCATCGCAAGGCCAAGCTGCGCCTCGATGTCCGCGAGGCGGCGCTGGCCAAGGAGGCGCTCGTGCCGGGGAAGGCCGCCGAGAGCGAGCTCGTCGCCCGGATCAACGCGCAGGACGAGGACGAAGTCATGCCGCCGCCGGACTCGCACAAAAGACTCTCGGCGCGCGACAAGGCGGTCCTGACGCGCTGGATCGAGCAGGGCGCGGTTTACCAGCAGCACTGGGCCTACGAGCCGCCCGCGCGGGCGGCGATTCCCGCCGGGGCCAACGCAATCGATCATCTCGTGGCGCAGCGCCTCGCCGCGGTCGGCCTCACGCCCTCGCCCGAGGCCGATCGCCGGACGCTCATCCGCCGCCTCCATTTTGACCTGCTCGGGCTGCCGCCGACGCCCGCGGAGGTCGCGGCGTTCGAAAACGATCGCGCGCCCGAGGCCTACGCGCGCCTCGTCGAGCGCGTGCTCGCGAACCCGCACTATGGCGAGCGCATGGCGATCGGGTGGCTCGATGTGGTGCGGTTCGCGGACACGATCGGCTACCACAGCGACAATCCCCGCAACGTCTGGCCCTACCGCGACTGGGTCATCAGGAGTTTCAACGACAACAAGCCCTTCGATCGCTTCACGCTCGAGCAGATCGCGGGCGACCTCCTGCCCGACGCCTCGCCGGAGACGCGCGTCGGCTCCGCGTTCAACCGGCTGCTGCTCTCGACCGAGGAGGGTGGCGCGCAGCCCAAGGATTACGAGGCGCGCATGGTTGCCGACCGCGTGCGCGCCATCGGCACCGCCTGGCTCGGGCAGACGACCGGCTGCGCGCAGTGCCACGACCACAAGTTCGACCCGATCACGCAGCGCGACTTCTACGCGCTCGGCGCGTTCTTCGCCGACGTGAAGGAGCAGGCGGTCGGCCGCCGCGAGGAGGGCATGATCGTCGCGACCGACGCGCAGCGGGCGAAACTCGCCGCGCTCGACGCCGCGATCGTGCAGGCGCGCGCCGCGGTGCAGGCGCAGGCGGGCGCGCTCGACGCCGCGCAAGCGGAGTGGGAGGGCCGGGCGGTGGCGGCGGGCACGCCGCGCGACGTGGCGTCCGCGCTGCGGAAGCAAATCGCCCTGCGCACCGCGAAGGAGAAGTCCGCGCTGCGCGATCACTTCCGCAGCCAGGTCTCGACCGTCGCCCGCGGCGAGCTCGACGCGCTCGCCGCGGCCGAGCGCACGCGGAAGGAGTTCGCCGAGTCGCTGCCGCACTGCCTCGTCACGGAGTCGCTGCCCCCGGCGCAGCGCCGCACGGTGCGCCTGCTGCCGCGCGGCAACTGGATGGACGAGAGCGGCGCGGTGATGCAGCCCGCGCTGCCGGAGTATCTGCCACGCGCCGGCTTCGCGGGCCGCGCGCTCACGCGCCTCGACCTCGCGCGCTGGCTGGTGTCGCGCGAGAATCCGCTCACGGCGCGCGCATTTGCGAACCGTGTTTGGAAACAGCTGCTCGGCACGGCGCTCAGCCGCGTGCCGGGCGATCTCGGCGCGCAGGGCGAGCCCCCGGCCAACGGCCCGTTGCTCGACTGGCTCGCGTGCGAGTTCATGGACCGCGGCTGGGACGTGAAGCAGCTCGTGCGCACCATCGTGACGAGCGCGACCTACCGGCAGGCCTCCACGGCGGGCGCCGCGCAACTCGCGGCCGATCCGGAGAACCGCGAGTTTGCCCGGCAGGGGCGCTTCCGCATCGAGGCCGAGCTGGTGCGCGACTACGCGCTGGAGGTCGCCGGCCTGCTCTCGCCGCGCATCGGCGGGCCGAGCATCAAGCCCTACCAGCCCGACGGCTATTGGGAGAACCTCAACTTTCCGCCGCGCGACTACGTGGCCGACCCCGGCGAGGCGCAATACCGCCGCGGGCTCTACGTCTGGTGGCAGCGCACGTTCTTGCACCCGAGCCTGCTCGCCTTCGACGCGCCGAGCCGCGAGGAGTGCGTCACGGAGCGCCCGCGCTCCAATCTCCCGCAGCAGGCGCTCGTGCTGCTCAACGATCCCACCTACGTCGAGGCCGCGCGGGCCTTTGCCGCGCGCATCGTGTCCGAGGGCGGCGCCACGCGCGAGGCGCGGCTCGCGTGGGCATGGCAGCGCGCCCTCCAGCGCGCCCCGCGGGCGGAAGAGGCGCGCACGGCCGTGGAGCTGTTGGACGGGCACCTTGCCGTCTACCGCACGAATGCGGCGGCCGTCGACGCGCTGCTCGCCACCGGCAACGCCCCCGCGCCGGACCACGATCGCGCCGAACTGGCCGCATGGACGCACCTCGCGCGTGTGCTGCTCAACCTCCACGAGTGCATCACCCGCTCCTGATGCCCATGAATTTTTCCCCGACCCCCTTCCAAACGCGCCGCGCCTTCATCGGCCGCGTGTCGCAGGGCGTGGGCGCCGTCGCGTTGGCGTCGCTCGTCGGCAAGACAGCGCCGTCGCTTCACGCCGCCGCCGCGCGCGGCGCGATCCACCCGCTCCCGCTGCCGCAGAAGGTGAAGCGCGTGATCTGGCTCACGATGGCGGGCGGGCCCTCGCAGTTCGAGACCTTCGATCCGAAGCCGCGGCTCGCGGCGATGCACGGGCAGCCGATGCCGGAGAGCATGACGCGCGGCCAGCAGCTCGCGCAGCTCCAGGGGCAGCAGCTCACCTGCTTTGCGCCGCAGTTTCCGTTTGCGAAATACGGCCGGCACCAAGTCGAGCTGAGCACGCTCCTGCCGCGCCTCGGCTCCGTGGCCGACGACATCTGCCTCATCCGCTCGATGACGACGGACGCCATCAACCACGATCCGGCGCACATGTTCATGAACACCGGCGCGCAGATTGCCGGGCGCCCGAGCATGGGCGCATGGATCAACTACGGGCTCGGCAGCGAGGCGGAGAACCTGCCCGGCTTCGTCGTGATGGTCACGACCGGCCCCGGCCGCCCGCCGCAGCCCATCGCGACACGGCAGTGGAGCAGCGGTTTCTTGCCGACGAGGTTCCAAGGCGTGCAGCTCCAGAGCCGCGGCGACGCCGTGCACTATCTGGCGAATCCCAGCCGCGTGACGCGCGCGCAGCAGGGCGCCGACGTCGCGGCGATCAACGCCCTCAACCGCCAGCACGACGCGTTCGTCGCTGATCCCGAGATCGCGACGCGCATCGCGCAATACGAGCTGGCGTTCCAGATGCAGGCCAGCGTGCCCGAGCTGACCGACCTGCGCGGCGAGGATGCGCGCACGCTCGCGCTCTACGGCTGCACGCCGGGCGATGGTTCGTTTGCCAGCAACTGCCTGCTCGCGCGCCGCCTCGCCGAGCGCGGCGTGCGCTTCATCCAGCTCTACCACCGCGACTGGGATCATCACAGTCAACTCCGCGAAGAGCTGCCGCTCCGTTGCAAGGAAACGGATCAGGCCGCCGCGGCGCTCATCATCGATCTCAAGCGGCGGGGCATGCTCGACGACATCCTCGTCGTGTGGACCGGCGAGTTTGGCCGCACGCCGATGTCGCAGGGCAACAAGGGCACCGTCGGCCGCGACCACCACAACAAGTCGATGTCGATGTGGCTCGCCGGCGGCGGGGTGAAGCGCGGCTTCGTTTACGGCGCGACCGACGACCTCGGCTACGCCGCGACGGAAAATGTCTGCACCGTGCACGACCTGCACGCGACGATGCTGCACCAACTCGGCATCCGGCACGACGCCTTTAGCGTGAAGTTCCAAGGCCTCGACGCGAAGCTCACGGGCGTGGAGGGCGCGAAGGTAATCGAGGGGATCCTCGGGTAGGCGCGAGTCGTGGACGAGGCGTCCCGCCTCGTGGCATTTCCGAACTAAGGCGAGACGCCTCAGCCACGACTCCCTGCCTGCGCGCCTGCCCCTAGACGCGAGTCGCGCGTTTCCGTTTAGCCGGCGGCGAAAAAATTTTCCGGCGCGAAACCAGGCCGGATTTTCACTCGACGCGGCGGGGCTTCATCGACGATTCCAGTGCGCGCCGCCCGAGACCCTACCCCGACCCCATGCCTCCGACCGAACAAGCCGCTTGGTTTGCCGAGAGCGTGCGCCCGCACGAGCCGGCGCTGCGCGCATTTCTCTCCCGGCGCTTCGCCAGCCTGCCCGATCACGACGATCTCGTGCAGGAGACCTACGCGCGGCTGCTCCGCGTGTCGGACCCGCAGCGACTCGTGCATGCGCGGGCGTTTCTTTTCACCACCGCGCGCAACGTCGCCATCGATCACTTCCGCCGCAGCCACCGCACGCCGGTCGAGCCGATGGAGGAAACCGACGAGATCGCGCTCCTCGATGAGCAGCCCGGCGCGGCGGAGGCCGTCGATCGTGCGCAACGGCACGAGGCGATGCTCGCCGCGCTCGAGACGCTGCCGGAGCGTTGCCGCGAGGTGATGCTGCTGCGCTACGTGGACGGGTTTTCGGCGCAGGAAATCGCCGCGCACCTCGGCCTCGCGGCGGCGACGGTGCGCGTGCACCTGATGAAGGGCGTGCGCGACTGCGCGCAGTTTTTCCGCGAGCGCGGGCTGCTCGACGCGACCGCGCCCGCGAAAGGCGACGCATGAATCAGCCGGAAAAAAATGAAGGCGCCGCCCGCGACGCGGCGGCGATCGAGGCCGAGGCCATGGCGTGGCTTGCGGAGCGCGACGAAGGCTTTGCGCCGGGGCGCGCCGCGGCGTTTGAGACATGGCGCCGCCGCGACGCACGCCATGCCGCGGTTGTGACTGAACTCGAGCAGGTGCTCGCGCAGCTCGATGGGCTGGGGGAGCGGCGCGATGAGATGAATGCGCATTTTGATCGAGTCTCGCCGGCGCGACCGGGTTTGCAGGGGCATGAGCGGCCTGCGGCCGAGGCCGAAAACACGGGCCGACGGCCCGTGCTGCTCGCGGGGCATCGGTGGCGCCCGCTCGCTTGGGGTGGAGTCGCGGCGGCGCTGATGCTCGGGGCGTTTTTCGCTTTTCAGGCTGCGCAGCCTCCGGCGTTGCCGGAGCTGCGCTATGCCACCGCCGTCGCCGGCTATGAGCGCGCGCGGCTCGACGATGGCTCGACGCTGGAACTCAACGCCGCGAGCGCCGCGCGCGTGCGCTTCACTGCGGCGGAGCGCGGCGTGGGGCTCGAGTCCGGCGAGGCGCACTTCGAAGTCGCGCATGACACAGCGCGGCCTTTCGTCGTGCGCGCCGGCGGCATCGCCGTGCGCGCGGTCGGCACGGCGTTCAATGTCCGCCGCACGCCGGATGCCGTCGAGGTCATCGTCACGGAGGGGAAGGTGAGTGTAGGGCCGGCGCTCGTCGCCGAGCCGTCGCGTGTCGCATCCGAGAATCGAAGCGGCGCGCCGGCGAGCGGCGGCCCTACGATGCTGAGTGCCCATGAACGACTCGCGATTCCGCTGGCGGTTTCTTCCGTCACCTCCGCCATCGAGCGCCTCTCGCCCGCCGACGTGCGCGCTGCGCTTGCCTGGCAGCGGCGCGTCACGGATTTCTCCGACACGCCGCTGGCCGAGGTCGCCGCGCGCTTCAACCGTCACCACGCCCTCCAGCTCGTCGTCGTTGATCCCGCGCTCGGCGCGCGGCGCATCGGCGGGATGTTCGCGCTCGACGACGTGGAGGCGTTCGTGCGCCTGCTTGAGCGCGACGGCATCGTGCGGGCTGAGCGCGAGGGCGACACGGTGCGGTTGCTGGCGCCGTGAGCCCCATCGTAGACGGGGCGTCCCGCCTCGTGTCTGTCCGAAAAACCCTGAGGCGGGACGCCTCAGCCACGACGGCGACAGCGCAAAAATTTCTCCGGTGCGACTAAACACAATCCTTCACGCGAGCGTTACGGGATTAGTGGCCCTGCTCCGTCTTACCCCGTCGTTTACCGCCGCGCCCGTGCTGCTTGCCTCGTGCAGCGTCGCCGTCGCGGCGGTCGCACCCGCCCCCGCGGGCGCGGCGACGGTGGAGGCGAAGCGGGCCTTCGACCTCCCACGCGGCGATGCCGCGACGACGCTGCGGCAATTCGCCGCCGCCTCCGGGCGCTCGCTCGTCTTCGTCACCGACAAGGTGCGCGGCGAGACGACCAATGCCGTGCGCGCGCCGCGCGAGGCGCTGGAGCGCATGCTCGCCGGCTCGGCCCTCGAGGCCGCGCAGGACGTCGCGACCGGCGCGCTTGTCGTCAGCCGCCGACGCGCCCTCGCACCCGAGCCCGCGCCGCGCACCACCGGGGAGGTCGGACCCGTTTCCGATCCGAAAACCAAACCCTCCAGCGCCGTGACCAAATCCCCCCGCACCCTCCTCGCTGCCGCCGCCAGTTGGCTCGCCTTCGGCTCTGCGCTCCACGGTCAATCCGTGGCGGGCGCGGCTCCCGCCGGCACCAAGCCCGAGGAGGCCATCGTCCTCTCGCCCTTCACGGTGAGCACGCAGAAGGACGGCGGCTACGTCGCGAGCAACACCTTGGCCGGCACGCGCCTCAACACCCCCGTCAAGGACCTCGGCGCTTCGCTCTCGATCTACACGAAGGATTTTCTCACCGACATCGGCGCGACCACCTCCAACGACCTGATGATCTACGCCACCGGCATGGAGGGCGGCGGCCCGGGCGGCAACTACTCCGGCGCCGCCGGCGACATCAACGCGGGCGAGATCACCTCGGGCGCCACGCGCTCCAACGCCCAGCTCACCCGCACGCGCGGGCTCGCCGGGCCGACGTTCTCGCGCAATCTCTTTTCGTCCGGGATTCCCTTGGACGGCTACAACGTCGAGACGGTCACCATCATCCGTGGCCCGAATGCCACGCTCTTCGGCACGGGCAGCCCGGCCGGTGTCGTCGACTCGACGCTTATCGCGCCGGACTTGCGCCGTGATTTTGGGAAGGTCGAATTCCGCTACGGCAACAACGACAGCACGCGTGGCGTCCTCGACTTCAACCGCGTGCTCGTGCCCGGCAAGCTCGCCGCACGTCTCGCGACCCTGCACGACGACGAGCGCTACAACCAGCGCCCCGCCTTCGAGACGAAGAAGCGCATCTTCGGCACGCTAACCTTCGAGCCGTTCAAGAGCACCTCGATCCGCGGCAATTTCGAGTCGGGCAACTCCCGCTCCAACCGCCCCATCTCCGTGCTGCCCTTTAACAGCATCTCGAAGCCCTGGCTGGATGCCGGGCGACCCTCCAACGATTTTCGTTTCTTCGACGATCCCGCCGTCAACCCGGGCGCCGCGAGCGTCGGCGCGCTCGCCAACACCAACCTGCTCTTCGTCCGCGATCCGGTGCTGCAGGGCATGACGATGGTTTTTCCCAACGGGAATTCCACCGCGCCGAACTTCGCGTTCCGCACCGTGCTCGTCGATTCCCCGGTCGGCGTGACCAATCTGGCGAACCAGCCGCTCGGCGGTGTGTTCGACTCCAATCTCAATCGCGACAGTGCGCCCGATGGCTGGACGTGGAATCCCGTCGGCAACATCTCGCGCTTGCTGGCCGGTTACTGGACCGCCGCCAATCTCGCCCGCCTCCCCGGCGGCGGACGAGGGCAGCTTCCCGGCTTTGTCCCCGCTGGCATCAAGACCCAGGGCTTCACCGATCTCAACGCGTTCGATTTCAAAAATCACCAGCTCGACGAGACCGGGCGTCAGGGCGAGAGCTTCCACATCGGTCACGTGACGCTCGAGCAGCGTGTGTGGCAGGATCACATCGGCGTCCAGCTCGAGCTGCTCAAGCAGCGTCGCGACACCGAGGTGAAGGACGCGTTTTTCCAGGACGGCATCGGCAGCCACGTCTTCGTCGACGTGAACCCCACGATCCTCGGCAACAACACGCCCAACCCGAACTACGGCCGCCCGTTCGCGTATTACCGCGCCACCACGTTCCAATTCAACCGCGCGGAAAACGAGGTGCGGCGCGCCACCGCCTACCTGCGCTACGACGTGAAGGAAAATTTCCCGACGTGGGGCAAATGGCTGGGTCGTCACGTCCTCTCCGGCCTCACGGACGAAGCCACGACCAACTCGATCAATTATCAGACCCGCTACGGCACGGCGGGTCCGGGATCGTTTTCCCTGCCCGGTAATCTCTTCGACCCGCTGCGCATCGGCACCGCCACCGTCTATCTCGGGCCATCCCTCATCGGAAACAGCAACCCGATCAGGCTGAACCCCGTCCAGATTCCACAGCTCGCTGCCGGCCCGATTCCCACGCCGTTCCTCTCCTTCCAGCGCGATCCCACACCGACCGACACGGGCCGTTTGGTCAGCTTGCCCATCGAGTGGCGCGAGATTTTGCAGACCGGCAGTTTCACGCGCGAGGTGCTGAAGGCGCGCGCGGCCGCGTTCCAGAGCAACTGGCTCGACGATCACGTTGTGACCATCCTTGGCTGGCGCCGCGATGAGAGCTACTTCGCCCGCGGCACGCTCTCCTACGTGCCGAACCCGAGCGATCCGTTTGATCCCGGCCGGACCCGCTTCGGCCTCGGCGACGTGGTTTTCCCCACGCGCAATCCGCCCTTCAACGTGGCGAAGGAAACGAAGTCGTTCAGTGCCGTCGCGCGCTGGCCGCAGCGGCTCCTGCGCCTGCCGCAAGGTGCGGACCTCAGCGTCTTCTTCAACAAGTCCGGCAACTTCACGGCCACCGGCGGCCGGGTGAACCAATACGCCGAGGCGCTGCCTCCGCCCCAAGGCTCCACCAAGGAATTTGGTCTCAATTTCTCGCTGCTGCAGGAGAAGCTCAGCGTGCGCATCAATCGCTATGAGACCAGCAACCTACGGCAGAGCTCGAGCCCGTCGGCGTTTGGCGCCGCGATCCAAAATATTTCCATCGCCTCGCCCGCCTCGTGGGCCCTCGAGGCCAACGTCAATCCGAACAACCCCGCGCTCATCGCCCAGTCGCAGGCCGACATCGCGAAATACTACGCGGCTCTGCCAGCGAATTATCGCTCGCTCTACAACTTCACGGTTTCGGGCACTGCGCCCAATATCACCAACAGCTTCCTCCAATCCATCCCCGGCGCGACGGACACCGTCGACTTCACCGCGAAGGGCACGGAGGTGGACATCGTGGTCAGCCCCACCAGCCGCTGGCGCATCCTCGCGAATGTCGCGAAGCAGGAGACGGTGCTCAGCAACGCGTTTCCCAACACGAAGGAGTTCATTGCGCGCATGACGCCAGTCTGGAAGGAACTGGCGAACCGCCCGGCCTTCAATTATCCGCCAGGCTACGTCATTGGCACGCCGCTCCCCGCCAGCACGCAGACGCTCGGCGATCGCGTGGAGCAGAACGTCCTGATTCCGTTCGCCACCTCGGTTGCCACCGAAGGATCGGCGAGCGCCGAGCAGCGCAAGTGGCGCGTGAACCTTGTGAACAATTACAGCTTCGGCTCCGAGCCGATCCTCGGCGTTCGCTTGAAAGGCTGGAACGTCGGCGGCGGCGTGCGCTGGCAGGACAAGCTCGGCCTCGGCTATCCGACCACGCGGCTGCCCGATCCGGGCGGCAACCCCGCCCGCTCCGGCCCGGTGCAGGTCCAAGTGAAAAATCCCTATTACGCGCCCGCCGAGACTAACGTGGACGCCTGGGTCGGCCACACGCGCAAGCTTTGGAGCAACCGCATCGAGTGGAAGCTGCAGCTCAACGTGCGCAACCTCTGGCAGAGTTCCGGCGATCTCATCGGCATCACCGTGCAACCGTGGGGCGAGGTCGCGACGACGCGCCTCGCGCCCGAGCGCCGCTGGTATCTCACGAACACCTTCGGCTTCTGAGCCGCGGTTGGGGCGCCAGCCGCGCCACGCGGGCGAAAATGGAGCGCGGCGTTGCGGCCGTCTGACCCTGCCGGCGACCAATTTCGGCGCTGTCCCTGCGCACGAAAGTTTGCCGTCATCTTGCTAGCCAAGGCGGCGCAGTTTGGTAGCGTGCAGTCACTTGTGGTGCCGTCCCCGCTCGCTCCCTCACTTCGCGCCAGACCCATGATCCGTCGTCTTTGTCTTTCAGCCGTTGTCACCTTCACCTCGGTGGTGTTCACGCCATCGGCCTCCCTCGCGGCCGCGTCGCCGGCGAAGCTTTCCTTCAACGATCACATCCAGCCGATCCTTGCGGACAATTGCTTTGCGTGCCACGGCCTCGACTCGGGCTCGCGCAAGGCCGAGCTGCGGCTCGATCGATTCGAACACGCGACGGCGAAGCGCAAGGACGGCGGGCCGGCGATCGTCCCCGGCAAGCCCGACCAGAGCCCGCTCATTCAGCGCATCGAGTCGAAGGACGAGAAGAAGATCATGCCGCCGCCCGAGGCGCACAAGACGCTCAAGCCCGCGCAAATCGCCGCGCTCCGCCGCTGGATTGCCGAGGGCGCGGAGTATCAGGAGCACTGGGCTTTCATTGCGCCGGTTCGGCCGGCGGTGCCCGCCGCCGGGAACCCGATCGACGCCTTTGTCCGCGCCAAACTTTCGAGCGCCGGCCTGAAGCCCTCGGCTGAAGCCGATCGCCGGTCGCTCGCGCGCCGCGTCACGCTCGATCTCACCGGCGTCCTGCCGACGGCGGAGGAGGTCGAGGCGTTCGTCGCGGACAAGTCGACCGACGCCTACGACAAGCTCGTCGACCGCCTGCTCGCGAGCCCGCGCTACGGCGAGCACCGCGCGCGCTACTGGCTCGACTACGTGCGCTACGCCGACACGCACGGCATCCACTTCGACAACGCCCGCGCGGTCTGGCCGTATCGCGACTACGTGATCGGCGCGTTCAACTCGAACAAGCCCTTCGACGCCTTTGTGCGCGAGCAGCTCGCGGGGGACCTGCTGCCGGCGCGCACCCTCGAGCAACTTGCGGCCACGGGATTCGTGCGATCCAACATGACGACCAACGAGGGCGGCACGGTGCCCGAGGAAACCTACGTCAACCAGACCCGCGATCGCGTGGAGGCGTTTGGCGCGACCTTCCTCGGCCTCTCGACTGGCTGCGCCGCGTGCCACAACCACAAGTTCGATCCGATCACGCAAAAGGATCATTACGCGCTCGCGGCGTTCCTCGGCAACACGGCGGAGAGGGCGTGGGACTTCAACAGCGCCGAACCCGCGCCCGTGCTGCGCCTGCCGAAGGAGGAGAACCGCGCCATCGCCGAGGCCGTGCTCAAGTCCCGCGCGGATCTGCAGGAGAAGCTCGATGCCCGCCGCGCGCGCGGCGCGGAGCTGGCCGCCGCGTGGCTCGCCGCCGGCAACGGCCCGCAGCCCGTCGCGCCCGCCGCGCTCGAGCTGCGGCTGCGCCTCGACGAGGGCCACGGCGACGTGGTGAAGAATTCCGCGCCGGGCGCAAAGGTCGCCGAGTTCAAGGCCGACACCAATCCGCTCATTTGGGGCGAGAACACCTGGCTCTGGCCGTCGATGCGCATGGACATCCTCACGCGGCTCAGTCTCGGCGATCACGGCGACGTGGAGGCCGGCGACAAGTTTTCCGCCGGCGGCTGGCTGATGCTCCGCGACCGGCCCGGCGGCAACCAGACGGTCCGCAACGGCACCGGCAGCGGCACGCTGCTCGGCCGGATGGGCGACGCGAAGCGCCGCGGCGGCGCCGGCTGGGATATCTACCAAGACGGCTCGCGCTTCTACGTGAACCTCGTGCCCGACACGACCGCCGACGACATCACGGTCCCGATCGAGGCGCCCAAGGCCGCGCCCGCGCGCAAGTCGAACAAGGGCCAGGCCCGGCCGGCCACGGCGGCCGCCACCCCGGCTCGGCGCGGCATCCAGCTCGTGACCACCGGGACGTTTCCCCGCCAGGAATGGCTGCATGTGTTCTTCACCTACGACGGCTCGCGCAAGGCCGCCGGCGTGAAGCTCTACGTCAACGGCAAGCTCGCCGAGACCGAGGTGCGCCTCGACACGCTCACGGCCAAGGACTCGATTCGCACCGACGCCGCGCTGCACCTCGGCCGGCGCGATGACTTCCAGCCGATGCGCGAGACGCGCTTCCAGGATGTGCGCCTCTACAAGCGCATGCTCGCCGCCGACGAGGTGGCGCGCCTGCCCTTCGAGGATGTCGCCGCCGAGATTGTCGCCCGCCAGCCCGACCCGGCGAAGTGGACCGCCGACGAGCGTTTCGTTGCGCTGGACCGCTTTTTCCTCGGGGAAAAGGACGTGGAGACGATGTCGCTGGCCGCGTCGCTCGCCGCGCACGACACCGCCTTCGAAGCACTCACCGCCGGGGGCACGGCGACGCTCATCGCCCTGGAGAAAAGCACGCCGGCCTACGCCGACGTGCTGAAGCGCGGCGACTACTTCGCCCGCCTCGAGCGGGTCGGCCCGGCGGTGCCGCACTTCCTGCCGCCCCTGCCCAAAGGTGCGCCCGCCAACCGCCGCGGACTCGCCGAGTGGCTGGTCGCGCCCGAGCAGCCGCTGATGGCGCGCGTGACCGTGAACCGCATGTGGCAGGAGGTGTTTGGCCGCGGACTCGTCGAGAGCGCGGGTGATTTCGGCGTGATGGGCGATCGGCCCTCGCACCCGGAGTTGCTGGACTGGCTCGCGGTGGAGTTTCGCGAGAGCGGCTGGGACGTGAAGAAATTCTACCGGCAGATCGTGATGTCGGCGACCTATCGCCAGAGCGCCGCCGCGACGCCCGAGCATCTCGCCAAGGATCCGACGAACAAGTGGCTCGCGCGCGGGCCACGCTTCCGCATGGACGGCGAGATGCTGCGCGACAACGCGCTCGCCGCCGCCGGGCTGCTCGTCGACAAGATCGGCGGCCCGCCGGTGCGCCCCTACCAGCCCGGTGGCATCTGGGAGGAGGTGGCGATGCCCGAGTCCAACACGCGGGTCTACGTCCCGGACAAGGGCGAGGGCCTCTGGCGCCGCAGCGTCTACACCTTTTGGAAGCGCGCCTCGCCGCCCGCCAGCATGGAGACCTTCGACGCCACTTCGCGCGAGGTGGTCTGCACGCGGCGGACGCGGAGCAACACGCCGTTGCAGGCTTTCGTGACGATGAACGACCCGCAGTGGGTCGAGGCGGCGCGAAAGCTCGGTGAGCGCGCCATCGGGGCGGGGGAGGGAACGCAGGCCCGGCTCGATTTCCTTGCCCGGGCGACGCTCGCCCGGCCGCTTGCGCCCCGTGAGTCCGCCGTGCTGCTCAAGTCGGCCGAGGCTTTTCGCGGCAAGTTTGCCGCCGCGGAGGGCGAGGCCAAGGCGTTGATCTCCATAGGCGAATCCAAGTCGGATCCAAGCCTCGCGCCGGCGGAGCTCGCGACGTGGACGATGGTCGCGAGCCAATTTCTCAACCTCGACGAATTCCTGACCAAGTGAGCGCCATGCACTCCCCCGATTCTCATCTCTGCTCCGATCACTGCGGCGAAAATCCCACGGTCTGGGACCTGCCGCACGTGCCGCTCGGCCTCAAGCGCGAGTGGCTCGCCGCCGAGACGCGGCGGCATTTCCTCGGGCGCGGCGTGAAAGCCCTCGGCTTTGCCGGCCTCGCCACCCTGCTCGGCCGCACCGCGCCGCACCTCCTCGCCAACACCGGCGGCGCCGCTTCCGGCCCGATGCCCCCGCACTTCGCCCCCAAGGCCAAGCGCGCGATCTATCTCTTCATGGCCGGCTCGCCGTCGCAGTTCGAGACCTGGGACTACAAGCCGAAGCTCGAAAAGATGTTCGACAAGGATCTGCCCGAGTCCGTGCGCGGCGGCCAGACCCTCACCGGCATGACCGCCAGCCAGGCCCGCCTGCCGATCGCGCCGAGCCTCTACAAATTTGCGCAGCACGGGAAGGCCGGCCACTGGGTCTCGGAGCTTTTTCCCTACACCGCGAAGGTGGCCGACGAGCTCTGCGTGCTGAAATCGCTGCACACCGAGGCCATCAACCACGAGCCCGCGATTCTCTCCATCACCACGGGCAACATGTTCCCCGGGCGCCCGTCGCTGGGCGCCTGGCTGAGCTACGGCCTCGGCGCGGCCAACGACGAGTTGCCGACGTTCGTCGTGATGACGTCCAAGATGCCGCACCGCACGAACGTCCAGGCGCTCTCGAATCGCCTTTGGTCGTCGGGCTTCCTTTCGCCCGAGCACGCGGCGGTCGCGCTCCGGGCGGGCAGCGACCCGGTGCTGCACCTCGGCAACCCGGCGGGCGTCTCCAGCGATGTGCGCCGCGCGATGGTCGACGGCGTGAACGAGCTCAACCGCCAGCTCTACGAGCGCGTGGGCGATCCCGAAATCAACGCGCGCGTCTCGCAATACGAGATGGCGTTTCGCATGCAGACCTCCGTGCCGGAGCTCACGGATTTCTCCAAGGAGCCGCAGTCGACGTGGGATCTCTACGGGCCCAAGGCCAAGGAACCGGGCACCTTTGCCTACAACTGCCTCATGGCCCGCCGCCTCGCCGAGCGCGGCGTGCGGCTCACGCAGATCTTTCTGCGCAGCTGGGATCAGCACAGCCGGCTGCCGACGAACATCAAGCTCATGGCCGAGGATTCCGACCAGCCGACCTACGCGCTCATCACCGATCTCAAGCGCCGCGGCCTGCTCGACGACACGCTCGTCATCTGGGGCGGCGAATTTGGCCGCACGGTCTATTCGCAGGGCACGCTCACGCCGGACAACTACGGCCGCGATCACCATCCGCGCTGCTTCTCGATGTGGCTCGCCGGCGGCGGCATCAAGCCCGGCATGGTTTTCGGCGAGACCGACGATTTTTCCTACAACATCGTCCAGGATCCCGTGCACATCCGCGACCTCCACGCCACGATGCTGCACCTCTTCGGCCTCGACCACAACCGACTCTCCGTAAAGCACCTTGGCCTCGACCTGCGGCTCACCGGCGTGCTGCCGGCGAAAGTCATCGATCCCATCCTCGCGTGAACCTCATGCGTCGGCTCCTCCTTCCACTGCTCCTCGCGCCGGCGCTGCGCGCCGAGCCATCATTTTACGCCGCGCGGGTGGCGCCGATCTTCGAGCGCCACTGCACCGTCTGCCACGGCGCGGAAAAGCAAAAGGCCAAGCTGCGGCTCGACTCCTTCGAGCACGCGCTGCGCGGCGCCGAGTCAGGCGCCGTGATCAAGCCGGGCGACCCCAAGGGCAGCGAACTTTTCCGTCGCATCACGCTCAAGCGGGACGACGAGGATGTGATGCCGAGCGACGGCAAGCCGCTGCTCTCGGCGGAGGAAATCAAGCTCATCGAGCTGTGGATCGCGGGAGGCGCGAGCGCGGCCAGGCCGATTGCCGATTTTCCGGATGCACCGGCGCCGAAAGCCGCGCGTGCCGCCACGCCTGCGTTCGCCCCCGACTGGCGCCCGCATGCCGCGGAAATCGCCGCATTGGAGAAGGCCACGGGGCTTCGGCTCGCGCCTCGCTCGCAGGTGTCGACCGACGGCCTCATCCTTCGCACGGCCAGCGCGCCCGCGCGCTGCGACGACGCCGCGATCATGAAACTGGCGCCGCTCGCGCCGTTTATCGTCGAGGCCGAGCTTGCACGCACCAAGGTCACCGACGCCGGGCTCAAGGCGCTCGCAAAGTGCTCGAACCTGCGCACCCTGGATCTCACGGGCACGGCCATATCGTCCGCCGGGCTCGCATCGCTGGCTGGGCTCAACAAGCTGGAGGCACTCAACCTGACCGACACCGCGGTGGATGATGCCGGCATGGAGCGACTCAAGGCCCTGCCGTCGCTCCGGCGAAAATGGCTGTTCGGCACAAAGGTCTCGGACTCCGAGCCGGCGCCGGCAACCATGGTGAAGTAGAGGCCGCCCTGTGGGCGGCAGGAACCGTCAATTCCTGCCGACCTTGCCCTGCTTGCGGGCCTTGCTCTCGACGAACTCGCGGATGACCGCCATGCGCTCGCGGTGACGGCGGTCCTCCTCGATCTCCTCGACGGTGCGCACGGCCTCGTTTTTCGCCATCGCCTTCCGCATCTTCGTCAAAGCCAGATATTCCAGCTGCCGGATGCGCTCCCGGGTGACGTGAAACTTCTTGCCGACTTCCTCGAGGGTCAGCTCATCGCGCCCGTCGAGGCCGAAGCGGAACTTGATGATCTCCGCCTCGCGCTGGTCGAGGGAGTTGACCATCGCGTTGAGGTCGAGGTTGAGGTTCTTCTCGCGCAGGCCCTCGTAAGGATCGACGGCGCTTTCGTCGCCGACGATTTCGCCAAACGTGGATGAATCGCCTTCCTCGCCGATGGGCGCATCCAGGGAAGCCGGGCGCACCGACACCGACTTCAGGTGGGCGACCTTGGCCGTGGGGATTTGCAGCTCGATGGCCAGCTCCTCGTCGGTGGGCTCACGCCCGAGTTGCTCCGTCAGCTGCATCGCGGTGCGGCGCATCTTGGAAATCTTGTCCACCAGGTGGACGGGCAAGCGGATGGTCTTCGACTGATTGGCGAGCGCACGCTTGATCGATTGCTTGATCCACCAGGCGGCGTAGGTCGAGAGCTTGCCGCCCTTGCGCGGGTCGAAGCGCTCCACGGCCTTAACGAGGCCGATGTTGCCCTCGCTGATGAGGTCCAGCAGCGGCAGGCCGAAATCCTTGTAGTCCATCGCAATCTTCACGACCAAGCGGAGGTTTGCCGAAATCATGTGGTCGCGGGCGGCCTTGTCCCCGCGGCGAATCCGGCGTGCGAGCGTGATTTCCTCGTCGATGGTGAGGAGCGGCGTCTTGCCGATTTCCTGAAGATAGAGCTGCAGGTTGCTGCGCTCGCCGTGCGGGATGGGCGCCTCGGGCGCGGAGCGTCCGGACTTCTCCAAAAAGGAGGGCGGAGCGTCGAGCGGTGCAGCGGTGAGGGCGACGGCGGAAGCCTCGGCGGCGAATTCGTCGGCGTGGCGGGTGGTGCGGACGGAAGCGGTTTTTGCAGGCATGGATGTGACTCCAAGGATTGGAGGAATAGGACGACGGGATGTTCCCGTTGATTCAGCGTATTTCGTTCCAGCTGTTGCTACGCGTGGTGCAGAGGGAGGGACGCAAAGCGCCGCGCTTTCGGTTGCGCAATCGTGGCGCACCCAGGTGTGCCAACGATGCCAAAACGGTAACAAACCGGTCACAGCGCCGCGCGTCGCGCCAGCGCCGGCGGCCACCGGCCAGGCGCGCTCAGAAACGCTCCGCCATGGCCACCGCTTTGAACAGCGCCGAGGCCTTGCTGACCGTCTCCTGATATTCGGACGCGGGCACCGAATCGGCGACCACCCCCGCGCCGGCCTGAATGTGGATCTGGCCGTCCTTGAGGAGCGCGGTGCGGAGCATGATGCAGGTGTCCATGTTGCCGTCGTAGCCCACGTAGCCCAGGGCTCCCGCGTAGAAGCCGCGGGGCGTGGGCTCATACTGGGCGATAATCTGCATCGCCCGGATTTTAGGCGCCCCGCTGACCGTGCCGGCCGGGAAAGTGGCGCGCATCAGATCGTAGGCGGTCTTGTCCGGGGCGATCTGGCCCTCCACTTGGGAAACGATGTGCATCACGTGCGAGTAGCGCTCGATCACCATCATTTCGGGCACCTTGACGGAGCCATAGCGGCAAACGCGGCCAATGTCGTTGCGCGCGAGGTCGACAAGCATGAGGTGTTCGGCGCGTTCCTTCTCGTCGGCGAGCAAATCCTTTTCCAGCGCCAGATCCTCGGCGGGGGTCGTGCCGCGCTTGCGGGTGCCGGCGATGGGACGAATCTCGACCAGGCCGTCCGTCAGGCGCACGTGGACTTCCGGCGAGGCGCCGACGATGGAAAAATCGCCCGCCTCGAGGATGAACATGTAGGGCGATGGGTTTACCGTCCGCAGGGCACGGTAGAGGTCGAGCGGCGTCTTTGCGAACGGGCGCGTGAAGCGCTGCGAGGGCACGAACTGGATGATATCGCCGGCCCGGATGAACTCCTTGCCGTCGTCGACGACTTGCTCGAAGGCCGGTTGCGTGAAGTTCCCGGGCGGCACCGTGATTTTCGGCACGTCGACCAGAGGGGCCGGCGCAAGCTCACGCGGTTGGCGCAGCATGGCGAACAACTCGTGGAGCTCCGCCACCGCCGCGGCATAGGCGGCGGCCGCATCGCCCCGCACGTGGGCGTTGACGCACAGCCGCAGCGTCTGCTTCGCCCGATCGAAGATCAGGAGCGAATCACTGAGCATGAAATAGAGCAGTGGCGTCCCTAGCCCCGGACCGGAGGCCGCCGGCACCGTCGGCTCGATCCGCGTGATGTATTCGTAGGCGATGAAGCCCACTGCACCGCCGGTGAACCGCGGCAGCCCGGGGATTGCGACCGGCTTGTGCCCGCGCATTTCAGCCTCAATCAGCGTGAGCGGATCCGGCGGTGTGGGGAGGTTCTCGACGGGTCGGCCGGGCGTGTGGACCGTCGTGGTCTCGGGTCCGCAGACGAAAATCTTCCGGGGCCGGCAGCCAATGAAACTGTAGCGCGCGAGGTTTTCGCCGCCTTCGACCGATTCAAACAAGTAGGAGGGGCCCGCGTTCTTCAGCTTCGCATAGGCCGAAACGGGCGTCTCGAAGTCCGCCATCAAGTCGGCATAGACCGGAATCACGTTTCCCTGCGCGGCGAGGGCCGCGAACGCTTCCTTGGTCGGGTGGATGTTCATGGTCGAAGCGTGGGTTAATGCGCGGCGCCCCACGCCCCCGCAAGGCGGAACACCGGGCGACCGGCACAGGTCGCCGGCAAAAATGGGCGCAGCAGAGTCGAGCCGCGGCCAAGGTCTCTAGCGCTTCGGCGGAACCGGGGGCCGCGCTTCGCCGTAGCCGGCGAGGATGGCGCGAAGTTCCGCCACCACTTCGGCGCGCTCGGCCGCGACATTGCGCGTCTCGATGGGGCCGTTCGCGTAGTCGTAGAGCTCGATTTTCGCCGTGTCCGCGGGGGCGCCGGGCTTCTTCCACTCGACCAGCCGGTAGCGTTCGGTGCGGATGGCGCGTCCGAGTTCCTCGCCGCGCGGGAAGCTGTGATAGGCGTGGTTGCGGATGCGGGCGGCGGGGTTTTTCAAGACGGGCACCAAGCTCGTGCCGTCGAGGTTTTGTGATCCGGTGGACGGGGAAAGTCCGGCGAGCTCCGCGAGGGTGGGATAGAGATCGACGGTCTCCGCCAGCTGCCCGGTGCTTGTGCCAGGACGGGTCACACCGGGCGCGATCACCACCAATGGGATCCGGTTGGCCTGCTCGAAATTCGTATGCTTGGTCCAGATGCCGAGGTCGCCGAGATGCCAGCCGTGGTCGCCCCAGAGAACGACGATCGTGTTGTCGGCGAGCTTCAGTTCATCGAGGGCGGCCATGACCTTGCCGATCTGCACGTCGGCGTAGCTCATGCTCGCGTAGTAGCCGTGGATGAGCTTGCGCTTGATGTCGTCGGGATACGGGTGCACCGGGGGCTTGGGCACCGGGAAGAACTGGTCGATTTCACCGCCCCGCTTCATCGCGACGGGAACGACCGCCTCGGGCGCCGTCTCGCGCTCGGGCATGGGCAGCTTCGCGGGGTCGTAGAGGTCCCAGTATTTCTTGGGCACGGAGAACGGCAGGTGCGGGCGCACGAATCCGACCGCCAGGAAGAACGGCTCGGATGGCTTTTCCTTGGCCGCGCGCAGGCGGTTGATCGCGTAGGCCGCGGTGCGCGCATCAGCGTAGGCATCGTCAGGGACATCGGGAGACTCCCAGGCTGCGCCACGGGGCAACGGACCGGAGCCCGGTGGACGACGGAGATTGGTGAAGAGGGCCTGTTCGTTGGTCGGCGAGCCGTCGCGCGTGCTGGCCGGATCGACATATTCGATCAGGAGGTCCTTGTGCGCCGGAACGCTCCACGAGGCGTCGTCGCCGTAGGTGCCGTGCCCCACGTGGAAAACCTTGCCCATCGATTCCGCTCGGTAGCCGTGGCGCATGAAGAACTGCGGGAGCGTCACGGCGTCCGGGTAGTAGTCGCGAAAATTGCGGCCAAACTGATACAGCCCTGTGCTGGTGGAGCGTTGTCCGAGCAACAGTGTGAAGCGCGAGGAGGCGCAGACGGCTTGGTTGCAATAGGCGGCGTCAAAGCGCAGCCCGCGCGCCGCAAGTCGGTCCATGTGCGGCGTGACCGCGATCCGGTCCCCATAGGCGCCCAAGACGGGCTTCAAGTCGTCGACCAAAAGCAGGAGGATGTTGGGTCGGTCAGCGGCCGGAGAGCGCGTCAAGGCGGCGAGACAGAGGGGAACAAGCCAGAGGCGATTCATGGGGGAGGGAGAGTGCGCAGGATTGGCATGAGCGGGCGCCCACGAAGCCAAGGTAGGTCGTTCGCTGCGCGAGGGAAAGCCCGGGCTGCGCACATCCGCCTGATGAATTCGCACCTCACGCGCCGCTCTCGCCAGCGTCGGATGGGGCTCGTCTTTTTCGAGAATTCGCGCTGCCTCGCCGTCGTCGATGTTCCGCTCGCGCAGCAGGCCCCGCTGCCAATCCCCGAAACTCTCCCCTCCATGCGTTACGAACTTCGTGTTTTTTCCGCCGGTCTCGCGGCGCTGCTCGCACTGCCCTTCACCTCATCGCTGCACGCCGCCGCGGCCAAGGGCGGCGCCGATGTCCTCGGAGGCTTGAAACAGAAGGCGCTGCAGGAAGCCGTGGGCACATTGCTGGACCATCAGCTCCCGCTGAAGCTCGACGCCAGCACGCTCTATCCGAGCGTCGGCAAGCTGCCGGGCGCCGGGGCGTTCAATCCCGTGCGGTTCAAGGTCACGGCGGAAAACTGGGACCAGCCGCTGCCGCCCGGCGACTATGTGGTGCGCGCGGTCGCGTTTTGCTCGGAGTATTCCGTCCACCGCAGCGGCGCGGGCACGGCCTATGAGGTCGGCCCGATCCAGGGCAAGGCGGCGGAGGCGATTTCCGCCCTGCTGTGGCGCGGGACGGTGGTGAAGCACCGGTTCCCGCGTGAACTCCAGATGGTGTCGTTTGCCATCCAATCCGGGCTCACCTACGCGAAGATGCCGCAAAGGTATCAGGCGATCATCGACGATGTGATCCCCGAATTCCGCGGGCGGCTGGCGAGCGATTTCGTGGACAACCTGCAGGACCTCTACACGGCGCGCGCCAAGGAGCTGGGCCTGCCGCCGCTCAACACGATGCTCGCGCAGCTGGGCAAGCCGGGCGAGCTGGTCATCTCCGCCAACCGCCAGCGCGTGGCGCTGCTCCGGCAGAACCTGACGGATGAGCGCCGCGACCAGATTCTCTATGCCGGCCAGGAGCAGCGCATCGCGCCGATCAGGGCCTCCGAGGGCCCTTGGACGGAAAAGATTCCCGGCGTCGCCTACGTCCGCTACCGCGTCGTCGGCGGGAACATGAAGGCGAACAACGAAATTCAGCTCCGCGTCCTGCCGGCGGCACCCGCGAAAGTGGGCCTGGCGATGCCGGCGCCGCGCGGCGTCTTCGGCGCGCTCGCGCCGGAGCGGGCGCACCTCGTAGCCGCCGCCGCGCCGCCGAAGCCGAAGGGCCCGTCGCTCTACGAAATCGTGCACGACGGGATTGGCTACGCCGTGGGCCGCGGCGCGCAGGTGCTCTACTTCGCGCCGGTCACCGTTCCGGACGACGGCTCCCCGCCCGTCGGGAAAGTCCTGGAGGTGGACGGAGACGCGAAGCTCAAGCGCCACGGACAGACGGGGCCGCTCGGGAACAAGGATGAAATCAAGATGCACGACACCCTCACGACGGGCGACGGGAAACTGTTCATCGAGTTTGCCGACGGCACCACGCTGCAAATTGCGCCCAACACCACCTTCACGATCGACCGAGCGGTCTACAATCCCGCGGACGGCGACGAGGGCGGCTCCTCCTTCGAATGGCTGCAGGGCGCCTTCGTCTACGCGAGCGGTCTCGCTCACAAGGACAAGCCGCGCGACATCCACGCGCCCGTGGGCGAGATCGGCATCCGCGGCACCGAGTTTGTCGCGCGCTACGTCGCCGAGACGGACACGGTGGACATCAAGCTGATCTCCGGCTCGCTGTTGCTGAGCCCGCTGGCCATCTCGACCAGCACGCTCGTGACCGCGCCGGTGACTGTGACCTTCACGAAGGACAGCGTCACCACCGTGCCGCTCACGCGCCAGGACTACGACGGGCACAAGCGGCCGATGCTCATCCGATGATTGGGCGCGGCACGACCGCCCGGCACCGCGGCAGGCGCCGCTTGCCAACCACGCTCGCGCTTGGCCTGCTCGCGCTCCCCGTGCACGCCGCCGACCCGCTCCCCACCGCGCGCCCCTTCGGAAAACTCCCCGACGGGCGCACCGCGCAACTCTTCACGCTCCGCGCCGCCGACGGTTTCGCCGCCGAGATCACGGACTACGGCGGGATCATCGTGCGCCTCCTCGCGCCGGATCGCGCGGGCAAGCTGGCGGATGTGACGCTCGGCTACGCTCGGGCGGAAGACTACGTCGCGAAGACACCTTACTTCGGCGCCATCATCGGCCGCGTGGGCAACCGGATCGCGGGCGGCAAATTCACGCTCGATGGCAGGACCCACTCGCTTGCGACCAACAACACCCCCGGCGGCATGCCCTGCCACCTGCACGGCGGACTCGCGGGCTTCGACAAGAAGCTCTGGGCGGCCGAGCCGCTCATGCGCGCGGGCCGGCCCGCGCTGCGGCTCACGCTCACGAGCCCCGCGGGGGACGAGGGCTATCCCGGCACGCTCCGGGTCGAGGTGATCTACTCGCTCACCGCCGACCGGGGGCTTCGCATCGACTACACGGCGACCACGGACGCCCCGACGCCGGTGAGCCTCACCAATCACGCCTATTTCAACCTGCGCGGCGAGGGCAGCGGCGACATCCTCGACCATGAGCTGACCTTGCACGCGACGCGCTACACGCCCGTGACTGCCGGGCTGATCCCCACGGGGGAGCTGGCGAACGTGGCGGGCACGCCGCTCGATTTCAGGCAGCCGCATGCGATCGGCGCGCGGATTGGGGCGAAGCACGAGCAACTCGAGCGGGGGCTCGGCTACGATCACAACTGGGTGCTCGCCGAGGCCCCGCGTGGCGAGCCGGCGCTCGCGGCGCGGGTGAGCGAGCCGGTCTCCGGCCGCATCATGGAGGTGCTCACCACGGAGCCGGGCGTGCAGTTCTACACGGGGAATTTCCTCGACGGCACGATCACGGGAAAGTCGGGACGCGCGTATGCGAAGCGCGACGGCTTCTGCCTGGAGACGCAGCATTTTCCCGACTCGGTCAACCAGCCGGGATTCCCGAGCACGATACTGCGCCCGGGACAGACGTATCGGAGCACGACCGTCTATCGGTTTTCAGCCAGGTAGCCGGCCGCGGCTGGCGCTACTTTGCTTTCTTGCCCTTCGCCTTGGGGGCAATCGGCTCGCTCGCAATCTCGGCTCCCCTGTCGGGCGGGAGGGCGCGGTGCCAGGCAGTGGCGGCGGCGGTGAGCCGGGCCGTCAGCGCCGCGTGCTCGGCGGCAACGTTGTTCTTTTCGCCGGCGTCGGTGGCGAGGTGGTAGAGCTGGGGCTTGGCGCCGTCGTAGTCGCAGAGCAATTTCCAGTCGCCCTCGCGAATCGCGAGGTCGGGCTGCGGCTCCGTGACGGCGGGCGGCCAGGTTTTTCGATCGGGCGGCCGGCGCCACATGAGCGGCGCGGCGCGCGTGGCCGCGCTGCGGCCGAGCAGTGCAGGCAAGACATTCTCGCCATCAAACTTCACGTCCCGCGGCACGGCCACGCCGGCGAGGGAGAGCAGCGAGGGCACGAGATCAAATGCCGCGAACACCGAGGTGGCGTTGTGCGTGCCGGCGGAATTCTTCGCCAGGAGGCCGGGCCCCCACGCGATCAGCGGCGAGCGCACGCCGCCCTCATAGAGCGTGGCCTTCCCGCCGCGGAACGGGCCGGCGCTGCCGGCGCCGGCCTCGGGGCCGTTGTCGGAGCAGACAAGGAGGAGCGTGTTGTCGCGCAGCGCGGGATCGGCGCGGAGGCGGTCGAAAAGTTTTCCGAACTGGCGGTCCATCGCCTCGAGCACGGCGAGATAGAGCCCACGCTTGTTGTCGCGCCATTGGGCGACCGGCGGCCAGAAGGGGCTGTGCACGTCGTCGGGCCAGAGATTGATGTAGAAGGGCTTCTTTTCCCGGGCGGCATCATCGATGAAGGCGAGGGCGGCGTCGATGAAGCCGGTGGTGATTTCCGATCGTTGCATCCAGGTGACGGGCGAGCCCAGTCGCACGGCATCCTCCCAGATGCGTCCGGCGACCGTGTCGCCGGGCTTCAGCGTCAGCGGGAGGAGCTTCGGCCCCATGCCCTCGAAGTTGGTGAGCGACCGGTCGAAGCCGTAGGTTGTGATCAAGGGCGCGTTGTCGACGTCGCGCTGGCCGCCGAGGTGCCATTTGCCGAAGTGCCCGGTGGCATAGCCGGCTTGCTGCAGCAGGCGGGGCAGGGTGGCGGCGCGGGGGTCCAGCCAGTCGGCGACGCCGCGGCGTGCGTTGTCGGCGCGGTTGTTGAGATATGAAGTGATGCGCCAGCGCTGCGGATACTGGCCGGTCGTGAGCGCGCAGCGCGAGGGCGAGCAGATGGGCGAGTTGACGTAGAACTGCGAGAAGCGGATGCCTTCGGCGGCGAGGCGATCGATGTTGGGCGTCGCGGCGTCCTTGTTGCCGAAGCAGGAGAAGTCGCCCCAGCCCATGTCGTCGATCAGGAGCATGACGACGTTGGGCCGCGACCGCGGCTCGGCGGCCGAGAGCGAGGCGGCGGGAGACAGGAGGCAGCAAAGCAGGAGAAGGCCGAGGTGGGCGCGATGCATTCATGCTTATCGCCTGTTCGCGCGAATCTAGGCTAGCAAAATACGGCGTCCGTCTTCGTCGGACACCGGGCAATCGTCCTGGCGCTGCGCCGGCGCCTCGCCGCGAGCGCCTATTTCCGCACGTCGCCCGCGGCGATGCGATCGCCGGTCGCGTGGCGCGCGAGGTGCGCCACGGTGAGCTCGCGCGGGAAGAGCAGCGTAAGCAGCCACGGCGCCGGCATGACGGCCGCAGGCGCAAGGATCGCGAGCTGCACCTCACCCCCGCTCATGAGCAGCCCGAGGCAAACGATGGCCGCCCCGAGCGCGGGAAAAAACAGCGCGGGCGCGCGCACGCCGCTGGCGAAGACGGCCGCGAGGGCGACTGCAAACCAACCAATCGAAACCGGCAGGAACCCAATCGCCAACCCCGCGGCATAGGCCAGCGGCGCGCACGCCGCATGACGCTCCTTGCTAACAAAGGTCTGCAGCCCGAGGCCGCCCAGGAGCACCGCCACCTGCACGAGCAGCGGAGCGTGGGCGCCGAAGCCGCGCGCCTCGGGCGCAGCGGCGATACCCTCGGCCAGATACCAGCCGCCCAGCATCGCACGCAGGAAATCGATCGTGTGAAAGCCGTGCCCCAGCGTGCGCGCCCAATAGCCCGACCAGTTTCCGGAGAGCGCGCGAAGCCGCGTGCGTGCGCCATGAAAGAGCCCCACCGGCGTCAGCGTCAGCGCCAGCGCCGCGGCGAACATCGGCCAGTCGATCCTCATGCGGTGCCGGAGGCGGGGCGCAGGGAGGTCATCGTGGCGCGCGCGCCAAACAGGCGGCGAATCGCGTCCTCGAGGTCCTCCATCTTGATGGGCTTCGCGACGTGATCGTCCATGCCTGCGGCGAGGCAAGCCTCGCGGTCGCCTGGCATGGCGTTGGCCGTGAGCGCGATGATGCGGGGCTGGCGATCCGCCGGCAGCCCCGCGCGGATCCGCCGGGCCGCTTCAAAACCATCCATCTCCGGCATCTGGAGGTCCATCAGCACCAGGTCGTAGAAGCGGTGCTCAAGCGTGCGCACGGCCTCGAGTCCGTTCGCGACGGCGTCGGCGCGGTAGCCCATGCGCTCGAGAAAGCGCAGGGCGACCTTTTGGTTCACGGGGTTGTCTTCCGCGAGGAGGATGTCGAGTGGCGGCCCGACTCCCGGCCGCACGCCATCGCCATCGACGGTGGCGGATGCAATCGCAGGCGCGGGCGCCAGCGCCCGCGCGACGCACTGGGAGAATGCGGCGGCGCGCAGCGGCTTCGTGGTGGCGACGACGGGTGGCCCCCCGGGCTGCCTCGCGGGCGCGGCTCCGCCAAAGGCGTAGAGTGCGATGCGCGACGCCGCGATGGCGGCGGTCTCCGCCCACGCGGCCGCGCCGTCGTCGCCCGCGACATCGACCACGACCAGCAGCGGCGGGCGGGGCAGCTTCGCCGCGGTGGCCACCGCCGTGGCGGCGTCCGGCACGACGATGCAGCCGACGCTCCACGGCTCGAACATGCCATGCAGCCGGGCGGCCGTGACGGGATTGTCCTCCACGCAAAGCACCAGGCCGCCGCGCAGCGCGACTGGCACCGGCGGCGGGACGAGCCCGGCGGAGTCCGGCGCGGCGCGCGTGCTGATGGTGAAGATGAAGGCGGACCCGTGGCCGAGCCGGCTCTCGACGCGGATATGGCCGCCCATCAGCTCGCACAGGCGGTGGCAGATCGCGAGTCCGAGGCCCGTGCCGCCGTATTTCCGCGTCGTCGAGGAATCGACCTGGCTGAAGGCCTTGAAAAGGCGATCAAGGCGATCCGGCGGGATGCCGATGCCCGTGTCGCGCACGGTGAACTCGAGCACGGTGTCCACGGGAAAGGGCGTGGCGCTGCGCGTGAAGCCGGGGTGGGCCGTGTCGGCGGGCATGCGGCGGACCTCGACGGAGATGCTGCCGCCGGGCGTGAACTTCACGGCGTTGTTCACCAGGTTGACGATTACCTGGCGGAGGCGCGTAACGTCGCCCACAATCCATGGCGGAACCTCCGGGGCGAGGAGGCAGCCAAGCTCGATTTTGCGGGAGGCGGCGGGCAGCGCAAAGAGGTCGAGCGCATCCTCGATGCAGGAAGCCAGCTCAAAGGGCGCGCGCTCGAGGTCCATCTTGCCCGACTCGATCTTCGAGAAGTCGAGGATGTCGTTGATGATGGTGAGCAGCGCCTCGCCGGAAGTCCGCACGGTGTTGACGAAGTCGCGCTGCTCCGGGCTGAGGGGCGTGTCGAGCAGCAGGCTGGTCATGCCGATGACGCCGTTCATCGGCGTGCGAATCTCGTGCGACATCGAGGCGAGGAACTCGATCTTGGCGCGCGAAGCCTCGTCGGCCTCGGCCTTTGCCCGGCGGAGCTGCCGCTCGGTCTCGACCCGCGCGGTGATGTCGGTGGCGATGGTGATGAAGTTTCCGGTTGCGCCCCCGGCGTCGCGCACCGGCTGGATCTCGAGGTGAAGATCGTAGCGGCGGCCGGAGCGGGCGTGGCACACGACCTCGGTGCTGATGCCCTGGCCGCGCGCGAATGCGGCGCGGATGCGCGCGACGGTCTTGGGATCGCTCTCCGGCCCGGCGATGAGATCGAGCTGGGGCTTGGTGAGGACCTCCTCGAGCGTGCGACCGGACAGCCGGCAAAACGCCTCGTTGGCCCACTCGATCCGGCCATTGGCGGAGCTGATCAAGACCGGGCTGTCGGTCCGCGCCGCGACGAGGGAGAGCTTGTGGGCGTCCGCCTGGCTCTCGCGCAACGCGTCCTCGGCGGAGCGGCGCGCGGTCACATCCTGCAAGGTCCCGACAATCTTGATCGGGCGGCCGGCGGCATCGCTCGCGACCGGCTTGGTGCGCGTGCAAATCCAGCGCCAGCCGCCGTCGGCCGTCCGCACGCGATATTCCGTCTCGACGAAGCCGCCGGCGCCCGCGAGCTGCGGATCGAGCGCGCGCGTGCAGCCGGCCTTGTCGTCGGGGTGGATGAGCTTGCGCCACGCGTCGATGTGCGCGGGCTGGGCCGCCGCATCATAGCCGAGCATCGACCACAGCCCGGGGCTGAACGTGGCGCGGCCTGTGTCGGGTTCCCACTCGGCGATCCCGATTTGCGTGGAGTCGAGCGCGAGGCGCAGGCGCTCCTCGGAAAGCTGCAGGCGGGATTCGACGAGGCGACGCTCCTCGTTTTCGGCGAGCAGGCGGGCGTTGGAGCGCTCGGCCTCGCGCTGGCCGGCGCGGGCTTGCCGCACGAGGTGAAGGCCCAGCCAGCACAACGCCGCCAACCCGACGACCAGCGCCAGCTCAAGCACGAGGGGCCAGTCTTGCAGGAGCGCGGCGGCCGAGGGGGGCGGATTCATCGACGGGTTGCCCCGCGAGGAAACCAATTACGGCGTGCGGGGCAATGCGTTTCCCGGCGCGGGCGGCGGCGGGCCGGCGGTGGCCGCGGCGTCGGGGGCCGGCGCGCTGGGCGCGGGCGTCGCGGAGAAGTTCGCAAAGCCCCACTCCGGCTTGGACAACGGCCCGGTGAGGCGCACCTCGAAGGCGTTGGAGAGCGGCGTGAGCACGGCGCCGACGACCGTCTTGAGCACGCTGTCGCTCTCGTGGAACGGGAAAATTTTCGCGCTGATGTCGAGTTCGCCCCGGTCGAGCGCATAGGTGCCGTGGCCATCGATGGCGGAATTGGCGCCGCGGAGCTTGAGGTCGGGAAACACCAGCCGCGGGCCCTCGATGCGGAATGAACTGCGCGCCTCGGTGAAGCGCAGCGCGGTGAACTTGAGCAGGCTCGAGAGCGAGCCGAGCATCGGCACTTCGCCAATCTCCGCGCCCTTGAGGACGGCGGTGCCCCCGCCGCGGTAGCTGAGGGCGTCGTCATAGCGGCCCTCGGCCTTCGCGGTGAGGTCCACATGCACGGCGGCCTTTTCCTGCACGAATTTTCCCGGGGGCGCGGGCGGCTCGCCGCGCCGGGCCGCAAAGTAGGCGCCCACCCCGGTGACCAGCGGCCCCAGGCTGGCGTTGGCGAGCGCAAGTTCAAATCCCAGCTTGCGCTGGTCGCCCACGCCCCACGCACGCACCTGCCCGCTGACTTTGCCGCCCGCGAATCCCGCCTGCAGGTCGTCGACGTTGAGCAGATCGCGATCGACGGTGGCGTTGAACGAGACGTCCTGCAGCGGGAAGCCTTGGAAACGGAATTCGCCCGCCGACCGGGCCTCGATGCGAAGCTGCGAGGCCGCGCCGCCGGGCGCCGCCGGGTGCGCAAAGTGGGCCGAGACCTTGACCGTGGGTGGCTGGGCCAGCTGGAACGCGCGGAAGATCCCTTCGGTGGCCGGGCCGATCAGGGTCGCGACCGTCGGGAGATCCAGCGTTGAGTCGAGGCGCAGGTCGGCGGAGCGCCACTCTGCGGTCGATGGATCGCCCGTGTAGACAAACGTGCCCGCGGCGCGCCCGGGCCCGCGTGTCACGAACGCCTCGAGTCCGTCGACGAGGCCCTGCCGGATAAACAGCCGCGTCCTGACGCGGTCCAGCGCGGCGCCGCGAATCACGCTCGGGCCCGTCTCCGCGAAGACAAAAACGCGCGACTGGCGGCCGTCCCGCCATACACCCTGCACGTCGACATTCGCCGCCGGCGGCGCGGCCGGGAACTCCAGTTGCTTGAAAAAATTCGGCCACCACTCGCGAAACCAGCCGGAGATATCCAAGGGGCGGAGCTGGCCGGCGAGCAGGAACCGGAAGCGGTTGGTGCCGAACTCGTGCTCGTAGGAGCCGCGGGCGAAATTTTCCCCGATGCGCGCAAAGGCCTCGGGCGCGCGGAAGCGGCCGGGCTCGAGTTCGGCCAGCACGCGCCCGTCGGTCAGCGTGATGCCGCCAAACGTGCGCGCCACCGGCAACGCGACCCGGGCCGTGAGGCCCGCGAATTTTCCCTCCGCGGCGAACCGCGCCTCGCCGCGCTCAACCGTGAGCGAGTCGAAGTCGAAGAAGCGCTTCACATCCGCGCCCGTGCGGGCCCGGACCACGTCGAGGATCGCCGGCGAAACCTCGCCGCGGAAGCGCGCGGTGGCGCTGCGCGCCCGCGCGTCGCATTCAGCTTGGACCGCAAGCGGTGCGCCGAGGACGTGCGCGACGGCGTCGATATTCAGCAGGGGCCAGGGGCGCGGCCGCAGCAACACGGCAAACGCGGTCGCCTCCGCGCCGTGCGCGGCCACGGCGTCGGCCGTGAGCTGGAGGTCACGCAAATCAAACTGCGCACCGTCGAGGCGGAACCGGCCGGCGATGCGCGCATGGACGCCCCGCGCGCTCAGCTCTTCCGGGCCGCGCAGCGTCGCCGCGGACACATCGACGACGGAGGGCGTCGCGTCGCCGAAGAGCAGGACACGCGTGCGCAGGGAGAAATCCGTCACGTGCCCGGAAACAGGGCCGGGCAGGGTCACGCCGCGCGCCAGCGCGAGCACCCGGATGGCCGTGGCGGCGCCTGACTCCGAGGGCGAAAACTCCAGCTCCAGCGCCGGCGCCTCGAGCCGCTCGAGGTTGCTCGAGATGGCCAGCGTCTCCCGGCACCAGCCCGGCAGGCGCTGCGCGATCGCGGCGGCCAGATCGTCGCCCGCCGGGGAGGCGGCCGAGCGGCCGCCAAACGCGACGGTGCCGTGCGCCGAGAACGCCAGTCCGGCCAGCTGGCCCGTGAGCCGGTGCACCGTGACCGTGCGTCGTGAGGGCTCAAGGACGGCCTCGGTGTCAGACAGGACGGTCTCGGCGCGCCCCGAGGGCGAGAGCATGGCGGGCACCGCGACGGCGACGCCTCCCAGCCGCACTTCGCGCGGCTCGACCAGCCCAAGCGCAAGCAACCACGGATCGAGGCGGAAGAAAACCGACCGCGCCGTGATCACCGGTTCCGCAAACTCGGGCAGGGAAAGCGTCACCGCCTCGACTTGCACGCGCCCCGAGAGATCGAAGGCGGTGCGGCCGAAACGCGCCCGGAAGCCCGTGCGCTCGATGCGTTCCTCGAGCGCGCGCAGGACGAAGCCCGGCACCGCCACCTCGCGCGCCGTCGCGATGTAGAGCTGAAAGGCAAACAGCACCGCGAGCGCCAGCCAGAGCGTCCAGAGCGCGAAGGAGAATAGCCATGCGCCGAGCGTGCGCGCCGCGAAGCCGCAGAATTGCACCAGGCGTTTCATGGCGTTGTCAGCGGAGGCACGGGCGCAGGCGTTCGCGCGGGTTCACGGCGTCCTCGGGGACAACCGCTTCACTTCCTTTGTTCATCCCGCGAGCCCGGGGCGTGGGGGCCGTAGGTCAGGGCCCAGAGGGCATCGACCAGCGGCTGTTCCAGCGAGAAGACGGCATCGAGCTCCTTGGCGCCGGCAAACTGCTGCGAGCCGCCGAGGCGCTCGGTCAGGAGCAAGGGACGCACGCTCGTGATGTCCTGTCCGGCGCCGGGGAGGGTGATGCCCGCCTCCAGCAGAAGGCGCCAGGGGCGCTCTTCACCCGCGGCCGACACTCGCTCGGTGAAGCCGCCCGCCACAAATTCCTTCGCGCGCAGCCCGCGCAGCGCCTCGACCAGGGTTTTGAACGCCGCCGGGTCCGCCGGCGCGGGCGAGGGTTTGCCCGCGGCGTCAATCGCCGCCTCGAACACCACGCGCTTCGACTCGATCTCGGTGATCTTCACGGACGAGATGCGCGCGGCGGCCGGCAGGGGCTCCGACACGGCGCGGTCGCGCCACGCGAGCGGCGAGAGATCGAGATCGCGCTCGATGTCGCGCGACACCTGGTAAATCGAGCTGCCCGGATCGCCGGGCGTCCCGGCACGGGCAAAGAGCAGCGTGCGGTTGGCGTCGGTGCCCAGGCGGAGCACGAGGGGCGCGGCGCTGCCGGCCAGCGTGAGCGTGACCTCGCGAAGCGGCCGGTTGAAGCCCCACTCCTCGAGGTCGGCGCTCGTGGGCGCGTCGCTTTGGAATTTCTCCGCGGCGAGGAGCGAAAGTTGATCCAGCAACCGCAGCACCGCGGCCCGCTCGGCCGGGAGCGTTTGCGGCCCGCTCGCGCCGTCGCCACGGACCACGAGCTGCCACGGCGCGGCGCCCGCAGCCTGGCCGGACGGCGGCTCGAGCCGCTGCAACGTGATCGGGGCGGCGCGGGGCTGCGCGGGGGAGGAAATCGCGATGGCCGTCACCTGGGCGGGCTCGAAATCGAGGATTCGCTTTTCGCGCAGGGCCTCCTGCGCGGAGCCGAGGACCTTCGTGAGATCAACGGGGAGCGAGACGATGAACACCGCCGCGCGGCCCTCGAGCTGCGCGTAGTGGTCCACCGAGGCGGGCTTCGTCGCGGGCGCCGCGGTGGGGACGGCCTCGCCGATGAACAGCGTCTCGGTGACGCCGTTTCCCTCGAGCGTGAGGCGCAGCACCGGGGCGGCGGAGGGAAGGGTGGAGGGGGGCGTGGCCGGGAAGGACTTGGCGCGGAGACCATTGAGCTGGTTGACGGTGAGCTCGAGGGCGGTGCGGCTCGCGGGCGCCACGATGGGAGTCTCGAATTTCCAGCGCGTGCCCTCGCGGCGGATGCGCACGCGCACCCCGCTGTTGCCGGCCGTCTGAATCGAGAGCGAGCGCGCCTCGAAGATTCGCACGGAGAGGAGCGTGTCGGCGCGCAGTTGATCGGGGGTCACGGTCAGGCTGTCCGCCAGGCTCCGCTTGACGATGTGGACGCGCTGGCCGTCGGGCGAGAGGAGGTAGAGGCGCTTGCCGTCCTTCGTGGTGTCGCCGATGCGCAGCTCCGTGCTGGTGCGTGCGCCGCCGCTTGCCGCCGCGGGATCGACGGAGGAGAAGGCGACCGTGAGCCTGGGCTTGTCGAGGCCGTAGTCGGCGAGCGAGAGGCCGTTCTTCGCGAGGTCGGCGACCTTGAAGACCGACTCGTGGCGGAGCAGCTGCAGATCGTGGACGATGGCGCTCGCGGCGTGGAGATTGGCGGGCCACTCAAACGGCTGCGTGAGAAACCATGAGTCGCGGCGGCGCTCGAGGGTGAAGGAGGCGCCGGGCGCGGTGCTGGTGACCCGGAGCGTGCGGATATTGGCCGCCTCAGGCCCGAGGACCGAGCTGGTCTGGGGATCGATCGGATCGCGCGAGCGCTCGAACTTGAAGATGTAGACGAACAGCGCGACGTTCAGGAAAACGAGGGCCAGCGTGACTTTGGTGCGCATCGACGGAGAGGAAGGTGGAAGAGGAGAGACTCGTGAGCGGGCCGGGGGTTCGCCTGTCGTGTTCTTCCTTGTGAAGCCTTGAATTGCTGGTCGGAACGTCAGCTGCGCCTCGTCCAATAGACGATGCCGCCGAGCAACAGGGCGAGGCCGGGGAGGCCGGCGAGCAGGGAATAGCGGAGCGTGGTGAAGTCAGCGGCGCTCATCGCGAGCTGGAAACGCTCGATCGGGCGCGGCGGGATGGACAGCTGGTGGTCGCGATTCACGCACCAGTTCACGGCGTTGAGCGTCAGGAGCAGGCTGGCGTTGTCGAGGCGGCCGTTCGTCACGGCGTCGCCGGTGCCGATGACCACGAGGCGACCGCCGGGCACGCTGAACGGCAAATTGTCGCGCGCGGCGGTGCGCTCGGAGGCGACAATCACGCCGAGGCGGTCGGGCGGCTCCATGCCGGGCAGCGGCAACGTGTCCACGCCGCGCACGGGCGCGAGCGTCTCGCCGGCGCGCAGCGGCCCGCGGCGGCCCCAGGCGCTCGTCGAGGTTGCGGCGATCGTGGTGACGCTGAGGCCGCCGCCGAGCGCACGGCCCGGGTCGGGGACGACGGTGCGGGTAAGCCCGAACTTCAGGGCTTGGCTGCCGCTGGCAACGAGGCTCTTCGTGATCGGGTGCTTGGGATCGAGCGCGCGGATCAGGAGCTCCAGATTCTCGGTCATGTTGCCGGGCGCCGGGTCGAGGATGACGTCGTTGTGCACGAGCACGCCCCAGTCGAGGAGCAGTTCCTCGAGGCCGAGTTCGGCCGTGCTCTTGCCGACGGAGAGAAAGAAAATCATCCGGCCGGCGCCATTGGCGCCCACGCCGTTGGCCAGATACTGCCGCAACATCTCCTGCTCCTGGCGCGAGAATGCGCTCTGCGGCGAGACCACGACGAGGAGCGAGGCGTCGTCGGGCAAGCGGCGGTTGGCGGGGAAGTCGAAGGACTCCACGTCAAAATTTCGCGCCTGGAGCTCGTTGCGGAGCGTGGAGAGGCCGAGCTGGGCGTCGGTGTTGTCGATGCGCAGCTCGCTGTGGCCGGTGATGAAGTAGATTTTTTCCCGGCGCAGCATGGTCACGTCGAGGATGGCGGAGGTGAGCGCCTGTTCGCCGCGGAAGGTGTCCCGCTGCTTGTTTTTCAGGGTGTAGAGGTTGTCGATGGGCTCCACGCGCCGGCGGTCGCCCGAGATCAGCACGAGCACGCCGGCCAGATCGAGGCGGAGCTCCTCGGCGCGCCGGCGGTTCTGGTAGATGTCCACGGTCTCGCGGGTGATGCGACCGGCGGCGCGATCCTCGGTGGCGTGGACGTATTCGTCGATCAGGCCCTTCACCTCGGCGTCCTCGGCCTCGCCGCCCGTGGTCATCACGATGCGCACCGGGCGCTCAAGCGCGCGCAGGTAGGAGAGCGTCTCCGCCGAGAGGGAGAATTTTTTCCCGCGCGTGAGGTCGAGGCGCGAGGGGTGGTTGCGCGCGACGTAGTTGAGGCCGGCGAAAAACGTGAGGAACAGCAGCGCCTGCAGCACGAGGTTGAGGGTGCGAACCCAGCGGACGGCCCGGAAGCTCGAGAAGAAAGTCATGCGCGTGGCCTCAACTGTGGAGCTGCTTCGCCTCGACGCTGAAGATGCTGAAGAGCAGCGCGAGGACGGTGCCGCTGGCGTAGAACAGCACATGGCGCGTGTCGACGATGCCGCGCACAAAGTCGTCGCGGTGGGCGAAGACGCGCCCGTATTCGATCACGGCCTTGACGGGGCGGAGCACCCCTTGATCGAGCCACGCGGAGTCGGAGAGGGCGTTGCCGCCGAGGATGAGCAGGCCGAGCAGCACGCCGCTCACGATGGCGGCCACGGATTGGTTGCGCGTGAGCGAGCTCGCGAAGACCCCAATCGCGACGAAGAACAGCCCGGACACGGCGATGAACAGGAAGCCCCCAAGCAGCGGCCCGGAGTCGAGGAAGCGCGCGTCGCCGGAGAACTTCTTCAAGATCCAGAAGAAGCTCGCCGTCGAGCCCCAGAGCGCGACGTAAAGCAGGTAGGCGGCGCCGAACTTGGCGAGCACGACCTCGGTGGTCGTGACCGGCGTGGTGAGCAGCGTCTCGATGGTCCCGAGGCGCCGCTCCTCGGCGAGGCACTTCATCGTGAGCAGCGGCACCATCACGCAGGCTGGCACCCAAAAGAACTCGAGATACGCAATCGCGGGGGAGGTTTCCTGCGGGGAGCCCGCGTAGATTTCGAGAATCTTGGTGAAAATCAGGCCCATGAAGCCGAGGAACAACGTCGCGGCGACATAGGTCGCCGGGCTGACGAGCAGCATGCGAATCTCGTGGCTGAGGAGGGTCGGAAAATGTTTCACGGAGGAAATGGAGTCGTGAGATCGGTGAGGCTCACGCTTCGGCCTTGGCCCCGGGCTTTGGGCCGGGTGAAACGGGCGGTGCGACGGCATCCCAGCTCCTCCGCGTCGCGGCGAGGAACACATCCTCGAGCGTGTGGTGGCGGCGGCTCAGTGCCCGCACGCGCAGGTTGCGCGCCGCGAGCGTCCGCAAGATTGCCTCGCCCAAGTCGTCGGGCCGCACCGTGGTGAGCGTCACGCGGCGGAAGCCCGCGTCGTCCGCGGCGGCTTGCTCCGCGACGCTGAGCGTGGCGTCGACCTCCCCGAGCGCGGCGGGGAGCGCCTCGGGCGCGCCGTTGACTTCGAGCAGGTAGGTCGACTGCCCAAAGATTTCCCGCCGCAGCTCCGCCGGCGTCCCCTGCGCGACGACGCGGCCCTGGTTGATGATGAGCACGCGATCGCAGGTCATCTCAATCTCGGGGAGAATGTGCGACGAGATGATGACGGCCATGCGCCCGCGCAGGCTCGCGATCAGGTCGCGCACGATCAAAATCTGGTGCGGGTCGAGGCCGATGGTCGGCTCGTCCATGATGATGACCGGCGGCTCGGCGAGGATGGCCTCGGCAATGCCGACGCGCTGGCGAAAGCCCTTGGAGAGCTGGCCGATGATCTTGTGGCGGACGCGCTTCAGGTCGCAGACTTCGAGCACCTCGTCGATGCGCGGGCCGAGCTTGCGGCGCGCGACTTCCTTCAGGCGTCCGCGGAAGTAGAGGTATTCCGAGACGCGCATGTCCTCCGGCAGCGGATTGTTCTCCGGCATGTAGCCGATGCGGCGTTTGATTTCATCGGGCTCGGTGGCGACCGGCACGCCGCAGATGTTCACGCTGCCGGCCGTCGCGGGCAGGTAACCGGTGAGGATGCGCATCGTGGTGGATTTGCCCGCGCCGTTGGGCCCGAGGAAACCGACGATCTCGCCCTGCGCGACGGTGAAGCTGATGTCGCCGACGGCCGTGACGCCGCCGTAGGTCTTCACCAAGCGGGAAACTTCGATGGCGGGCGGTGCTTCAGGCATGTGGCGAGGGAAAGGGGAGGTTCACTGCATCTGCGGCTGCGCTCAATCTCAACTTGCCGCCTTCTCCAGCGTCACCTCGCCGGCGCGGAAACGGTGGGATTTGCCGTCGGGCTGGCGGAGGAGCAGGGCGCCCTCGTCGTCGAGCCCCAGGACCGTGCCGGTGTGGCGGCGGCCGCCCTCCAGCAGGGTGATGGTTTTTCCGCGCAGCAGATCGTAGCGGTGCCAGAGGTCGGCGAAGGACTCGGTGTGCGCGGCGTCGGCAAACGCCTGGAACGCCAGCAGCACCCGCCCGACGAGCGCCGCCGCGAGGCGATTGAGATCGAGCGGCGCGCCGGTGACCTCGGCAAGGGAGACCGCGCGCCTCGCCAGGTCGGCGGGCCAGCCGGCGGCGGGGCTGTTGACGTTGAGGCCCAAGCCGAAAACCAGATCACGAATCCGATCCGCGTCGATGCGCGCCTCGGTGAGCATGCCGCCGGCCTTGCGCCCGTCGAAGAGCAGGTCGTTGGGCCATTTGATGCCGGGGGCGACCCCGGCGAACTTCTCGAGCAGCGCGCACACGTTGACGCCCATCCACAGCGTGAACGTCTGCATGCGCTCAGGCTCGACGCGCGGGTGAAAGGCGAAGCTCGCGTAGAGATTCGCGGATGAGTCGCTGTGCCACGTCCGGCCAAACCGCCCCCGCCCGCGCGTCTGCTTGCGCGCGAGCACCGCGAACGGCGTGGCGCGCCCGGCCGCGAGCTGGCGCACGGCCTCGTCGTTGGTGCTGTCCACGGAATCCAGCACAAGGAGTGAAAAGCCGCGCGGCCGCACGCGCTGCTCCAGCTCGATGAGCGGCGCGAACAGCGCGGCCGGGCGCGCCGCGATGCGATAGCCGTGCGCACGCTGCGCCTCGAAGGCGAAGCCGGCGGCGCGCAGCTTCTCCATGTGCTGCCACACGGCGACCCGGCTCACCCCCAGCTTGGCCGCGAGGGCCGTGCCGGAGACCCACGCCTGGGGATGGGCGAGGAGTTCGCGCAAAATGGTGTGCTCGGCGGACGACATGGCGGAGGGATTGAAATCAAAATGCCGGCGCGCACAGTCGAGCAAATGTCATTTGCAGAATTTCAGGACTCGGTCGCGCGCGGCGCGGCCCCGGCCGGCGCGAGCGGCGCGCTGCAGGCGCTGTGGCACGACGCGCGCGGCGATTGGCATGCCGCGCATGCCTCGGCGCAGGACGACCACAGCCGCGACGGCTCGTGGGTCCACGCCTACCTGCACCGCAAGGAAGGCGACGACGGCAATGCGGGCTACTGGTATGCGCGTGCCGCGCGCCGGGCGCCCGCACGCGGCACCACGCTGGCAGCGGAGTGGGAGAGCATCGCGCGGGCGCTTTGCGCCGAGGCCTAGGAAGCCCAGGCCCGGCCCGGCGGTTCGCGGCGCCGAGACGCTCCAAGCCCGGCGGACAACAGCGCCCGCCGCTCCGTCCCACGATCATTTCGCGTTGCCACTCTTGGCCCAGCCGAAGTCGCTCGAGCGCAGGAATGTCTTCTGCGCCTCCTTGAGGATGTAAGTGCCTTGCGACGGATCGGTCTTGGCCGCGTCGCGCGCGGCGTCGTTGAGCGAGCTCATGTTTTCCAGCCGCTCGTCCTCGGCATACATGGCGAGGGCACGCGCCTCGTTGGTCATCGTCAGCAGCGGGATTCGGAATCGATTCAGCACGCGATCGGTTTCCGTGATGTAGCGCTTCATCGCGACGTCGACCAGGCCCTTTTGGGTCAGGACGGCGCGTTCGGTGAGGACTGCGGGCTTGGGCTCGCGCACGAGGTATTTCGGCAGGCGCACAATCCCGTTCTTCGGCTTGTCGATCTCCCGCGCGTCGGGGAGGTCGTCTTCCGGCGGAGGCGGGGGCTTCGGCACGGGCGGCGTGTATTTGGGCGAAGCGGCGGCGAGGGCGGCGGCGACTTCTGGCGAGATGACGCGCGTGCGGCGCGGGGCGGCGGGCTTCTCCGCCTCCTTCTTGGGCTCGAGAATCGGCGGCGCGGAAGCGGGCGTCTGCGCGCTCGTCGCCCACGTCATCGCCGAGAAGAGCAGGGCGCAGGCTACTGGGGACGAAAGGGAGCGTCGCATGGCAGGATGGGAGAAACGTGAACGGCCGCCGGGTTCCACGCAAGGCTCGGAAACGCGCTCGGCGCAGCGGCGGCCGGCTTGGCGCCGCGGCCGGGCGCACCGACCAAGACATTGACCTCAAAGCGCGCGGCGCCCACAAAGACGTCGTCGCCGGAATTGCGCGGTCCGTGATTTGCCGGCGGATGTTTCTCCATCCCCATGAAACCGGCCCTGCTTTTTTGCCTCATCCTGACGGGCTTTGCCCACGGCGCGGCGATGGCCGCCACGGCGGCGCCGGTGGCCGGCTCCAGTTCCCGGCTCTATGTGGATGGAGCCGATGCCGGGGCGATTCTGGCCTGGGAAGGCGGTGATTTTCGCGCGAAGGCGGTCACGGCAGGCCCAACCGGCACGAAGGCGCCTGGTTCGCCAGGCCTCGCGCCCGTCACCTTGCGGGTGGCGTTTCCTCCCGCCGCGCCGCTCGCCTCGTGGATCTCGGAGGTCGCGGCAGGTGGGAGCGCGCGGCGGACGCTTCTGCTGGTGGATTCGGATGCGCTGCGGCGGCCGGCCGAGGCCTACGAGGTTTCGGACGCGCTGCTCACGGAGATCGTGTTTCCGGCGCTCGATGCATCGGCCGCGGCGTTCGGTGCGATGCAGCTGGTGTTCACTGGCGCACGTGGAAGCGCCGTCTCCGTCCCCGCGCGGCTCGCCCCCGGCCCGGCCCGCACGTTGAGCACAGGGTTTCAGCTTTCGGTGGCCGGGCTCGAGGGCAAAGGGGTCTCGCGCATTGAGGGCCTCACGATTCGGCAGGCGGCGCAACCCGTCACCCGCGGCGCCGAGAGGTTCGCGCAGGCTGCGGCCGGCACGACGGAAATTTCAAATCTTCGGATCACGCTGTCCCGCGCGACCGCATCGACCTGGCGGGCGTGGCATGCCGACTACGTGATCAACGCCGCCGGGCCAGGCGCCACGAAACGGGAGGCAGTGATCGCGCTGATCGATCCGACGGGGACGCCCGGCCCCATCTCGCTCGTGCTGACCGGCTGCGGCATCCTGAGCTTGAGCCGTCCTCCGGACACCGCGGGCGTGGCCGAGAAATACGTCGCGGAGCTGTTCATCGAGAAGGTTGCCTTCACCGGCTTGCCGCCGGTGGTCGGCGGCCCCAAGGCGGCGACGAAGCCGGAGCCGGCGCCAGCGGACAAGCCGGCCCCGCCCGTCGGCGCGGCCAATCCCGCCGACAAGGGCCTGCGCGATCCGGCGGAGTTTCCGCGGGTGTCGGATTTGGTGCGCCTGACCTACTCCGGCACCTACGACAAGACCTACACCTCCGAGCAGGCCACCTATTCCGCCGCGGAATCCGCCAACTCGTTGCTCGCGCGCGTGACCGATGCGGCCAAGAAGGAGAATTGGGAGCTGCGCACGTTCGACGAAAACGAAGGCGACGGCGTGCGGCAGCTCCATCAGCTCTGGGTCAGGGACAAGGCGAATGTCGGGTTGACGATTTCCGAAAAACAGGACGTCAAGGGTTCGCAGCTCATATTGCAGGTCTACGTGGCGCTCCCGGCCCCGTAGCCGGCAAATTTTCGACCTCCTTTTCCCCATGGCCAACATCCAAGGCGCAGGCACGCGACAAAACACCTACGACGCCATCGTCGTCGGCTCCGGCATCAGCGGCGGCTGGGCCGCGAAGGAGCTCACTGAGAAAGGCCTCAAGACGCTCGTCCTCGAGCGCGGGCGCGACGTGAAGCACGGCGACTACCCGACCGCGATGAAGGACAGCTGGGAGTTCGAAGGCCGCACCAAGCCCGCCCTTGCGGACGTCGCCAAACAGCAGAAGCAAAACCGCACGGGCTACACCACCCATCCGGCGACCGCGCACTGGTTCGTCAACGACCTCGAAAACCCTTATTCGGAGGACAAGCCCTTCGACTGGATGCGCGGCTACCATGTCGGCGGGCGCTCGCTCACCTGGGGCCGGCAGAGCTACCGCTGGAGCGATCTCGATTTCGGGGCCAACGCCAAGGAGGGCATCGCCGTCGACTGGCCGATTCGCTACGCGGACATCGCGCCATGGTATGACTACGCCGAGCGCTTCGCCGGCATCAACGGCAACCGCGACGGCCTCGCGCAGCTCCCCGACGGCCAGTTTCTCCCGCCGATGGAGATGAACTGCCTCGAGACCCAAGTCCGCGATCGCATCAAGTCCGCGTTTGGCGGCCGCGCGATGATCATCGGCCGATCCGCGAACCTCACCCAGCCGCACAACGGCCGCGGCAACTGCCAGTTTCGCAACCGCTGCAGCCGTGGCTGTCCCTACGGCGCCTATTTTTCCAGCAACGCCGCGACGCTTCCGGCCGCCTACGCCACCGGCAACCTCACGCTGCGGCCATTCTCGATCGTGAACGGGCTCATCTACGACAAGGACAAGGGCCGGGCCACCGGCGTGCGCATCATCGACGCGGAGACCAACGAGGTGATCGAGTTCCGCGCCAAGGTTATCTTCCTCTGCGCCTCGGCCATCGCCTCGACCTTCATCCTGCTCAACTCGAAGTCCGATCGTTTCCCGAACGGCTTCGGCAACGACAGCGGCGAGCTCGGGCACAACCTGATGGACCACCATTTCAAGGTCGGCGCCACCGGCATGTCGGATCAGTTCTCCGATCGCTATTACCGCGGCAGCCGGCCGAACGGGATCTACATCCCGCGCTTTCGCAACATCGACAAGGCGAGCACGCGGAAGGACTACCTCCGCGGCTTCGGCTACCAGGGCAGCGCCGCCCGCGCGGACTGGACGCGCGGCATCAAGGAGCTCTCGCTCTTCGGCGGGAAGCTGAAGGCCGACCTCATCGCGCCCGGCCCATGGCGCTTCGGCATCGGCTCGTGGGGCGAGTGCCTGCCCTACCATGCCAACAAGATGTATCTCAACTCCGCGGTGCGCGACAAGTGGGGCCAGCCCACGGTGACGTTTGACTGCGGCTGGAAGGAAAACGAACTCGCGATGCGCAAGGACATGAAGCAATCCGCCGTCGAGATGCTTGAGGCCGCGGGCCTGAAGGACGTGACCGGCTTCGACGACGTGGGTGCGAGCAACCCGGGCAACTGCATCCACGAGATGGGCACCGCACGCATGGGCCGCGACCCAAAGACCTCGGTGCTGAACAAGTGGAACCAGGTCCATGCGTCGCCCAACGTCTTCGTGACCGACGGCGCGTGCATGACCTCCAACGCCTGCGTCAATCCCTCGCTCACTTACATGGCCCTGACCGCCCGCGCCGCCGATCACGCGGTAAGCGAGCTGAAGAAACAGAACCTCTGAGCCACGCACCACGCCATGAACGCTCCCTCACTGCCCGAGTCCGCCGCCCTCGCCATCAGCCGCCGCGAGGCGATCCAGCGCGCCGCGCTGCTGCTCGGCGTCGCGATCTCGCCCTCGATCCTCCAAGGCGTGCTTCAGGCGCAGACGCCCGGCGCCGGCGCGAAGCCGCAATTCCTGACTGAAACGCAATTCGCCACCGCCGCGGCCGTCGCCGAGCGCATCCTCCCGCGCACCGACACGCCCGGCGCGATCGATGCGGGCGTGCCCGCGTTCATCGATCTGATGGTGGGGAAATACATGACGGAGGCCGAGCGCCGCACCCTCACGGCCGGCCTCGCGGAGGTGGAATCGAAGAGCGCCGCGGCGCATCGCGCGGCCTTTGCTCAGCTCACCGCCGCGCAGCAGGACGCCTTGCTCAAGGCGATGGCCGACGCAGCGCAGGGCAAGAGCGGCACCTTCTTCCACCAAATCAAGGAGCTGACGATCCTCGGCTACTTCACGTCCGAGCCCGTTGGAAAAAACGTGACGCACTACGATCCGATCCCCGGCCGCTACCAGGGCTGCATCCCGCTCGCCGAGGTCGGCAACCGGGCCTGGACAAGGAACTGAGGAAGACGTGCGGCGCACACCTGGCCGCCTGCGGGTGGCTCAAAACCGCACGTTCATCTGCGCCGCGTAGTTCAGGCTCGCGCGACGGGCGGAATCGCGGTGGTGCTCGGCGCTCGCCTGCACTTTTCCGTCGATGCGCGGGGTGAAGCGGTAGCCCGTGGCGGCGTCGATGCGCCAGATGTCGCGCGCCCAGGCCTCCCGCTGGCCCGGCGCGGTGGTCACTTGGGAGAAGTCCTGGCGGTTCAGGCGCAATGCGCCGTAGAGCTGCGGGGTGAGCTTGTATTTTCCCTCCACGTAGCCGGCGGCGGTGCGGACTTCGCCGACGCGCGGGACGTCGAAGCGCACAAGAAACAACTCGGCCCACACCTGCAGGTGGCCCCACGCATAGCCGAGGTCGAGGCCGAGCATCTGCTCGCGATAGTCGCCGCGGCCGCGGCCGGCCGGCAGGTCGCGGGCGACGCCCGGCAGGAAATAGACGCTGTCGCTGAAGGAAACGCCAAGGCTCCAGCGCAGATCGGGTCGGTAGCCGATGCGGGCCGCGAGGGCCGGATGTTCAAACCCGGTGTGCACGATCGACCAGTCGTGCGGATGGGCGGAGGGGCCGGTGTTCTTCACCTCGGCGGCAAATGTGAACCGGCCCGCCTTCGCCGCGACGGCGAGGCCGGTGCCGTAGCTCGGGCCCCAGATGATCGGGTTGTATTCGTATTTCTCCGCGTCGTTGAACTGGACGAACTCCGCCGCGGAAACCGGCGCCTCGGCGTCGTAGATTGACGTCAGGTGCTCGTAGGGGAGCGGGGCGTTGATGAACGGGTTGTCCCGCACATCGTGGCGCGGCGCCCAGTTGCCGATCACGGTGGCGAACTGCCCCGCTTGCACCGTGAGCCTGCCATCGCGCCACGGGGTGAAGCGGACCGCGATTTCGTCGAGGCGGCCGCGCAGCGCCGCATTGCCCGGATCGAAACCACGATCGACGCGCATCTGCGCGAAGCCGCTCCACTGCCTCCCCAGCTGCGCATCGCCGAACAGCGCGAGGCGCGGCGTGAATTGCCAGCGCGACTCGGTGAACACGAGCCCCGGCGTGGGCCGGCTCATCGCATAGCCCTCGGCGGTGAGCGTGCCGCTGAGGCGCCCGCGGAGCTCGTGGTCGAAGGCGGAGACGGTCAGCGCGCGTTCCACGGCATCGAACCACGCTTCACTCGCGCGCACCGGCAGAGCGGCGGCAAGCGCGAGGAGCGTGACGGCTTGGAGTCTCATCGCGCGACAGGGAGCGAGACCGGCGTGACCTTGGCTAGCCGAAAACTCACTTCGAACTCCGTCCAGTCTGGCGCCGAGCCAGCGAGCCGCACCTCGCCGCCATGGAGCCGGGCGAGCTCCCGCGCGAGGTTGAGGCCGAGGCCGTGTCCCGGCACATCCTCGGCCGCGCTGCCACGGTGGAAACGCTCGAAGATGTGCGCCCGCGCCTCCGGCGCGATGCCGGCGCCCGTGTTGCCGATGGCGAGCACGACGGAATCTCCCGCCGCGCGTGCCGCGACCCGGATGCGCCCGCCGGGGCGGTTGTATTTTCGGGCGTTCTCCAGGAGGTTTTGCAGGATCAGCGAAACATAGCGGCGCTCGCCTGACACGCAGAGGCCCTCCGGCACGTCCGTCGTGATCTCCAGGTCAGTCGCCTCGGGCAAAATGCTCAGATCGTCGAGCCACGACGCGACGAGGTGCGCGAGGTTCACCGGCGCGAACTCGATTTGCAGCCTGCCGGCGTCCATGCGCGAAAGCAGGAGGAGATCCTCGATCATGCCCTTGAAGCGGCTGGTCTGGTTGACGAGTTCGCAGAGTTCGGCGCGCACCGGCTCCGTCAGATCATCGCGCGCGAGCAGCTCATCCAAGCTGGCGCGCAGCACCGCAACGGGGGTTTTCAGCTGGTGGGAAGCGTCGGAGGAAAAACGCGCGGCGCGTTGCAACTCCGCTTGGGTGAGCTCGAGCTTCACCTCGGTTTGCCGGGAGGTGGCGGCGAGCTGCTCGACCGGCCGGGCGAGACCGACCGCCGCGGTCTGGCTCGCGGCGAGCCCCACAATCAAAAGCACGAGGCCGAGCCCGATAATCTGCCAGCGCAGCTCGCGTTGCCGCGCCAGCGTCGCCGCGAGGGGGAAGGCGCATACCTCATAGGCCGGCGGATACGCGGAGCCGAGGTTGAGGCGCTGAAAGATCACCAGGTGGGGAGCGCCAGCCAGGTCAACGGGCCGCGCGTCGCCCTCCGCCTCGCGGGCGGCAAGCATCGCGGGCAGGGCGCGGGCAAGCGCATCGCGGGCCTCGGCGGCGAGGCCGGCGATTTGGAAACGGCCGTCACTCCAGATGCCGTTCAGCAGGGCAGGGGCGTTTTCCGCGGTGTTCAACGGGGCGGCAAATCCGACCGCAAGCGCGGCGATCGGTTGCCCTGTTGTCATCGAAAGTATCGGCGTCGTGATAAAATGATCGAACGCGTCGCCCTCCGGTGTCGCCCGCGGCAGGTAACCGGACTGCGGCGCGGCCGGGGCGCGCGGAAGCACGAGGCGGGCGGCCTCCTCGGCAGTGAGCGGGCCGATGTCGCGAACGTTGCTCCCCGGTATGAGCGCGCCCCGTTGATCAAGGAAACGATAAAACTTGGCGTGGAGCCCGGTGCCCGTGGGCGCCATCAAGTCTTGGAGCTCGTCGCGGGCGTTGGGGTAGAGCAGGTCGAGCGCATCGTCCTCGATGGCGGCGTGGATGCGGGCGCGGCGCACGAGCAGGGCGCAACGCTCGGCGAGCGCGGCGGTGCGCGTCGCGCGGGCCGACTCGATGCGCTCCAGCGCGGCGCTGAACTCCCGCTGCAGCTGGTTCTCCGCCTCCTCCGCCACGTGCCGCTGGGCGATGTAGAGGCCGAGCGTGGTCAATGCGGCCACGACGAGCATCATCGTCGCCACCACCCGGAGCCGAAATCTACCGAACCCGGTGCTCACGCGCGCACGAACCGTCAGGGCAGGTCGACTCGCAGGGTGCCTGTGGCCGCGAGCTCCACGGGCCGTGCGTGCATCGTCTTGCTGTCGATCCAAGCCTTCAGGGTGTAGCGGCCGGCGGGCAGGCCCGTGAGCTTGAAGCGGCCGGCGGTGTCGGTGACCGTGAAGTGCGGCGTGTCGAGCACCAGAATCAACCCGCGCATGTGCTCATGAATTTCGCACCGCAGGGTGACGAGGCCGGGCTTTTCAAAGACCTGCGACGGAACCGGGCGGTCCTCGGGACGATAGCGGCCGAGGTCGAACCGCTTGGGCGCCGAGAAGGAGAAGATGTTGTGATAGAGGTCGTCGAGATTCGGGAACTCCACCCGCGTGCCCGTGCGAATGGGCAGGAGCGCGGGAATAAACGCCATGTCCTTCTGCGGAAGCTGCGCGACCGCGGGCTGGATGGCCGGGGGAAAATCACCCTCGAGATAGACCACGGCAATCGGCGGGTTGGTCGCCAGCACGCCGCCCGTCGCCACGATTTCATAGCGGTTCTGCTTCACGGGCGCGATCACGGCCTTGGGCAGCTCGACGCGGCCCTCAATCTCGGCGGCGCCGGCGGCAGACACCGGGACAAGGAGCAGGCAGGCGAGGCGAATGGAGTTCATGGCGAGGGGATGGGCTGCCCGGCGGGACGAATCGTGTAGCCGAGGTTGCGCAGCGTGTGGATGAGCGGCGTGGCGGCGCCTGCGTCGATCTTTTTCCGCAGGCGCAGGATGAACATGTCCACGGTGCGGGACTCGTTGTCGCATTCGCCCTGCCAGACCCGTTGCGAAAGCTCGCTGCGCGCAAACGTGCGGCCCGGCTCCTGCATCAGGACCTGCAGCAGATCGAATTCCCGCGGGGAGAGCGCGATGGGAATGCCGGCCCGGGTGACCTCCCGCTGCGGCACGTTGAGCTTGAGGTCCTCGATTTCGAGGACGCTGCCGGCCACGGGCGCGCCGCGGCGAGCGAGCGCGTCGATGCGCGCGATCAGCTCGTCCATCGCGAAAGGTTTGGCGAGGTAGTCGTCCGCGCCGGACTTGAGGCCCTTGATCCGATCGCTCACCTCGCCGCGCGCCGTGAGCATCATGATCATCGCGGGCGAATGCGCGGCGCGCAGCTGGCGCAGGACTTCGCGGCCGTCGAGCGCGGGCAGGTTGATGTCGAGGAGGACGAGATCGTGCTGGCGGGTGAGCGCGAGCTTGAGCGCGGCGGCGCCGTTGGCCTCGACCTCGGCCTCATGGCCGTGCCGCGTGAGCGCGGCACGGACGTGGCGCGCGAGCTGAGGCTCGTCCTCGACGATCAAGATGCGCATGATGGAGACGCGGGGAGGGTGGTGGTTGGGAGGCGTTCGGCCAACGGCAAAATCCCGCGCGGCCGAAGGGAGCCGCGCGGGACGCGTGCAGCGGGGTGGTGTTGTCCGCCAAGGGAACGATCCGCGCGGATCCTCAGCGGAAGCTCGCCGTGACTTTGGTGTCCTTGCTGATGGTTACGGTGACCGTGCGCGCGGTGCCCACGACATCGCCCGACCAGCCCACCCAAGGTGAGCCGGCATCGGGCGTGGCCGTCAGCGTGACGACCGTGCCGGCGGCGAATGCCGTGCCCGACGGGCTGGTTGTCACGGAGCCCTTGCCGTTGGTGACGACCGTGAGCTTGAAGGCGCCAGCTGAGTTGGCCCCGCCGCCACCCCCGCCGCCGCCGCCACCACCGCCACCGGATACGGTGCCGCCACCGCCGCCGCCCTGCGTAGCGCGCACCGTGACCGGCATCGAGGATACGCCACCGCTGGCGCTCCAAACGGTCGCCACGCTTGGTGTGCCGCCAGCCAGAATCGTCGAGCCTTTCCACTGGCCGAGCTCGAACTGCATGGTGCCGACCGGGGCGCTGGTCGGATCTGTGCCGAAGGTCAGCACCGGATTGGTTTCAGTGGTCGTGGCCACGACCTTGAACATCTGGGTGTCGAGGTAGTAGTCGGCCGAAACAATCGTAACCGGCGGAATCGGTGCGACCGTCACGGTGGTCGTGAGATTGCCGCCGTTGTAGGTCGCCTTGATGGAAACGCCCTTGTTGCCCGGCACAACCGCGGTCGTGGCGGCAAAGGTCGTGCTGTAGGCGCCGCGCGGGATGGTGACCGTCGCGGGAACCTGGAGCACATTGGTGTCGCCGCTCGCCAGCGTCACGACCGCGCCGTTGAGCTCGCGGGCGAAGTTGTTGAGCGTGACCGTGCCATAGGTGGTCTGGCCGCCGATGACGTTGGGGACGGTGATCGTTGAGAGCGAGACGACCGGCGCGGCACTCACCGAGAGATTGGCCGAGACCGTCGTGCCGTTGAACGAGGCCGTGATCGGGACGGCGGTGGTCGCGGCCACGCCCGCGGTGTTGATGGAAAAGCTGATCGTCGTGTAGCCCTGCGGAAGGATCACCGAGGCCGGCACCGCGGCGATCGCCGGGTTGCCGCTGGTCAGCGAGACGACCGCGCCGCCGGCCTGCGCCGGGATGGAGAGCGACACGCTGCCCGTGGTGGTGAATCCACCTTCGACGGCATTGGCGGCGACGCTGGCGAGCTTCACCACGGGAACGACCGTGAGCGTCGCAGAGCGGCTCGCGGCGCCGTCGGTCGCGTAAATCTTGACGGAGCCGGGGGCGAGGAGCGTGGAGCCATCGGTGACGATCGGGAAGGTGACGCTGGTGCTGCCCTCAGGGATCACGATGCCGGCGGGCGTCGGCGCGATGTTGAGCGCCGTGCTCAGAAACGCGAGCGAGACGCCGCCCGCGGAGGCGGGGCCGCCAAGCCTGACCGTCGCCTGCGTCGTGGCGCCGGGCGCGAGCGTCGAGGGCGAGAGGCTGATGGACGCGAGGCCGGCAGCCGGCGCGGCGCCGGGCGCAAACACGACGCAGATGGCGCCCGCGGGGACCGCGGCGGCGGAATACGTGTTGTAGGCGTAGCCGACGACGTTGCCGTTGGCATCGACGCCGGTCGCGACGCCGTGCGTGTAGCCGGCGGGCAGGTATTGATTCAGATCGATCACGCTGCCGGCGCTGCCGGACCAGACGAGCGCATGGCGGACGGAGCCCGCCGCACCGGGCGCGCCCACCCAGCCTTCGCCCACCTGGCGATCGGCGGTGATGGCGTTGATCTTGGAGTCGGTGTAGGCGGCGGGATGCAGGTCGACGGCGGAGGCGGCGGTGCCGCTCCACATCATCGCATGCAGGTGCGAGGTGCCGAGCGCGATGTAGCCCCAGCCGCCCTGCTGCGTGCCGTTGGTGCAGGTGGCCTCCGAGGCGTCGTAGCCGGCGGGATGGAGATCGATGGCGCTCAAGGCCGAGCCGTTCCACTTCACCGCGCGGCTGGTGTTGTGATAGCCGAGGTAGTCGCCCTCGGCGTAGGCGACGGACGTCACGTAGCCGACCTGCTCGCCGTTCCGCACGCCCAAGGCGCGCGAATACATCATCGTGCCCGGATGGAGGTCGACGCCGCTGGCGCTCGATCCGTGCCAGAGGTAGGCGTGCGAGCCGGTCACGAAGTAGCTCTGGCTTTGCGCGTAGCCCACCTGCTCGCCGTTGTGCACGCCGAGACAGTAGGAGAAATTGTAGCCGCTCGGATGAAGATCGACGCAGGAGGAAGCCGAGCCGCTCCACACGACCGCGTGAAGCCCGGCCGGTGTGTAGCTCCAGCCGCCTTGCTGCGAGTCATCGGCGCTGGTCGCCATGGAGTAGTAGTGCCCGGTCGGGTGCAGATCGACCGCGGAGAGGGCGTTGCCGGTGAGCAAAACGGCGTGGTGGCTGCCGGAGGAGCCGATGGAGGCTCCCACCTGCTTTCCACCGGATGTGCCGTTGAGCTTGCCGGAGCTGTTTCCCGCCGGCGTCAGGTCGTTGGAATAGTAGGACTGGGCGAACACCGGCGACCCCAGCGAGAGGGAGCATCCGGCGGCGAGCAGCGTGATGAGGTTTTTCTTCATGGTGGTTTCGCAGCGAACAAGCACGTGGTTGTGTGGGTGGGACGAGGGCCGACTGCCGGCCGCGCGGGCACAAACGACACACGTGCGCACCCGACAGAAGCGCGGGACAGTAACGCTCCTGTGACACGGCCCGCGAAGCGCGGGGAAACACCCCGGCGCGCGCGGTGATTCCAACGCTCCGCGCTAGGCGGGGTGGAGCTCCGCGAGCTTCCGAATCGTCGTGCGATTCCTCAGGGTGAACGAGGGGAGCCTGAGGGCCCGCACGGCGGGCGCCGCCCAGATGTCGGAGTCGCTGCTCTTCCGTCCACGATAGAGCCAAAAGAAATTGTCACCCGAAAGGCGGAATTCATCCGAGGCTCGGTTGCAGGCGATCAACCCGCGGGCCTGCGCCGGCGGGAGAGGCGCGGCGAGGAAACCCACGTGAATGGTGTTCTCGTCCGTCATGTCGCCGGCCGCGAATGGCCGCGCCGCCGCGAGCGCCGAGATCTCGCCGGGGCTGCGGACAAAGGTATCGACGCCGTAGCCGAGCCTCGCCTCAAGGTGCGCGGAAATGCGCCCGGCCAGCCGGCGCGGGTCGCACGCGCGCTCCTCGAAGATCACATTGCCGGAGGCGATGAACGTCTCGACGCCGCGAAATCCCAGCTCCGCAAACAGATCGCGCAGGTGGTCCATCTTCACGCGGCGGCGGCCGAGGTTGATGCCGCGGAGAAAGGCGAGATAGCGGGGCATGGGGCGGGATTTCGTCCGAAATTTGAACCGCACGCCGGGGGCCTGCGCAATCTCCGCATCTTCCCCCGCTGCATCGCGACGCGCGGCGCGCCGATGGGATTGGGTCGCCGCGCCATCATGAACATTCGCCTGCCCGCCCTGCTGCTATGCCCGCTCGCCTGCGCCGCGGTTGCCTCCGATCCGGGGCCGGCCAAGCCGAACGTTGCGCCCGAAGCGGCGCTCGAACTGTTGCTTGCCGGCAACAAGCGCTTTGTGGCGGGCCGGCCCATTTTCCCCGATCAGAGCCCCAGCCGCCGCCGCGAGCTCGCCGACGGGCAGAAGCCCTTCGCCATCGTGCTGACCTGCGCCGACTCGCGCGTCGCGCCGGAGCTCTATTTTGATCAGGGGCTCGGCGACATCTTCGTGCTCCGCAACGCCGGCAACATCCTCAACGATCACACGATTGGCAGCATCGAGTATGCGGTGGAGCACCTCGGCTCGAGCCTCATTGTCGTGATCGGCCATGCAAAATGCGGCGCGGTCGCCGCGGCGGTGCGCGGTGGCCACGCCCCGGGGCACATCGGCAGCATCGTCGAGATGATTCAGCCGGCGGTGAAGGAAAGCGCGGACATGCCGGGCGACAAGGTGGACAACGCCGTCCGCGCCAACGCGCGCCTCGTCGCGAGTGCTCTTGCCGCCAGCGATCCGATTTTGCACGAGGCGGTGAAGGCAAATCGCCTCAAAGTGGTGCCCGCGCGCTACGACCTTGCGACGGGGAAGGTGGAAATTCTCGAGAGCAAGGCCGCCGAACCGGCGAAGCACGAGACCATCGCGGCGCACGGCCCCGCCGAGCCGGCTTCCCACGCCCCGGCGACCGCCCACGCGGCAGCGGCGGCGCACCCGGCCCCGGCCGCCAACGCCGACACCGAGCCGACCAAGTCGGGCGACTCAGCGAAGGTCGCGGCGCACGACGCACCGGGCGAAAAGCACGGCGGGCACTAGCCGCCGAGACCCGGGCGCCTCACTTGGTCCGGGCCAGCCCGTCCTGGGCCTGCCGATTGTTCGGATCCAGCTTGAGGGCCGACTCGTAGGCGCTGCGCGCGTCGGCGATACGCTGGAGTTTTTCCTCGATGTTGCCGATGCGCTGCCAGACCGCGCTGGGGGTGGGCGCGGCGGGGGAGGGGGGCGGAAGCGCGAGGCACGCCTTGAGACAGGAGCGCCCGCGCTCGAGATTCTGCCCGCTGATCGCCGCGGTGCGGCCGTATTGGTAGAGCGCGACGTAATTTGTGGGGTCGGCGGCGAGCAATTCCTCGCAGGTCTTGAACGCGCCGGTGTAGTCCTTGTTGTCGACCTTGCTGATCACGCTGAGCCCGTCGGCGCGGATGGGATCAATTTTGCGCATGGCGGCGAGCTGCGCGTAGGCCTTGCTGTTGCTCCCGATCGGCCAGGGCGCATGGTAGTAGAAACGGAAGAGGGCCTCCCGTGCGTCGAGCAACGCCGGATCCAGCACGATGGCCTTCTCCAGCATGTCACGGCCCTTGAGCGCGGCGGAGAGCGAGCGCGACTTGTTGGCGGCATTGAGCAAGGCCCCGCCATACGCGCCGACGTAGACGGCGTTGCTTGGCTCCAGCTCCACGGCCCGGCCGTGCCATTTGACGGCCTCCTCGAGCGCCGCCGCGTCGGTGCGCATGCCAAGCACGCGGCCGAGGTGGTGGCACGCGGCGGCGTTTTTGGGCTCGGCGGCGACGATGGCGGCGAGCGCCTCCTGGGCCTCGGGCAGCCGCTTCGCCTCAGCCAGCGAAAGCGCCGCGGCCAAATCCGCGGCGCGCAATGGCGCGAGCACGGCGAGAACCCAGGCGGCTTGGGGCGGCAATCGGCGCATGCACCTAGAAACAGGCCGCGCGGAGGAAAGTTTCAAACTCTCTGTCCCCACGCGTCGAATTGCCCGCGCCGCTGCCGCGCGGGATCACTCGTAGCGGAGGGCGTCGATCGGATCGAGCTGGGCGGCCTTGAGGGCGGGGAAAAACCCAAAGGCGAGCCCGATGAACGAGCTCACGCCGACCGCGACACCGATCGACCAGGGCGCAATCAAGGTCGGTATCCCCATGTAGATCGAGGCGAGATTGGAGGCGCCAATGCCACCCAGGATGCCCAAGCCGCCTCCGAGCAAGCTGAGCAAAATGGCCTCGATCAGGAATTGCGTGAGCACGTCCTTGCCGTGCGCGCCGATGGCAAGGCGGATGCCGATCTCGCGCGTGCGCTCCGTCACGGAGACGAGCATGATGTTCATGACGCCGATGCCGCCGACCACGAGCGAGACGAGCGCCACGCCCATGAGCAGGAACGTCATCGCCTCCGAGGTCTGCGTGGCGGTCTGGGCCAATTCCTCCTGCGTGCGGACGGTGAAGTCGGGCTCCCGGCCCTTGCGGCGCTGCGTCAGCAAGTCCTCGATGCGCTGCTTCACGAGGTCGAGCTTGTCCGGCGAGTCGCCCTGGACGAGGATCGAGGAGATGTTGGCGCGGCGCGACACGCGGCGCATGTGCGAGGTGTAGGGGATGACGACGACATCATCCTGATCGGAGCCGAAGAGGCTGAAGCCCTTCACGTCGAGCACGCCGACGACGCGGAAAGGCAGGTTGCGGATGCGAATCGTCTGCCCGATGGGATCCTCGTTCGGGAAAAGCTGATCGACCACCGTCTTGCCGATGACGGCGACCTTGGCCAGCGACTTGACATCCTGCTCGGTGAACATCGAGCCCTGCACGATGGGCCAGTTCTTGATGTAGGGGTAATCCGGCGACTCGCCATTGACGGAGGTGTTCCAATTGAGGCCGTTCGCGAGCACCTGCTGGCGATCGCGAACCTCGGGGCTCACGCCGTCGATGTCGGCCACCTCGGTGGCGATCGCGTCGGCATCCTCAACCGTGAGCGTCGTGGAGCTGCCAAAGCCGCCCCTCATGCCGCCCGAGGTGAAGCTGCCGGGATAGACCGTGATGATGTTCTGGCCGAGCGCGGCCACCTGGGCCTCGATGCGGGACTTGGTGCCGTTGCCCATGCTGACGACGGTGATGACGGCGCCGATGCCGATGATGATGCCGAGGGCGGTGAGCACGGAACGCATCTTGTTCCGGCGGAGCGCGCGCAGGGCGACCTTGATGGTGCTGGAAAAGCGCATGGCGGAAAAATCAGGCTTTGGCGGCCAGGAGCTTGGCGGCGGTCTCGGCGGACTTCAGCTTCTCAAGCTCCTCGCCGGCCATGCTGCGGTCCTTCACGACTTCGTCGCGCACGACGACGCCGTCCCGCAGGATGAGGTTGCGCTTGCAGTAGCGCGCGATGTCGAGCTCGTGCGTGACCATCACGATGGTGATGCCGTTCTCATTCAGCTTTTGAAACACGCCCATCACCTCGACCGAGGTCTTGGAGTCGAGGTTGCCCGTCGGCTCGTCGGCAAGGAGGACTTGCGGCTGGTTCACGAGGCCGCGCGCGATCGCCACACGCTGCTGCTGGCCGCCGGAGAGCTGGTTGGGCATGTGGTCGGCGCGGTTGGCCAGGCCGACGGCGGTGAGGCACTCCATGGCCCGCTCGCGGATCTGGGCGGTCGTCATGCGGCGATGGCGGCCGTAGAGCATCGGCAGCTCGACATTCTCCAGGGCCGAGGTGCGCGCGAGCAGATTGAAGCCTTGGAAGACGAAGCCGAGCTTCTGATTCCGAAGATCGGCGAGCTCGTTCTTGTCGAGCCCGGCGACGTCGATGCCGTCGAGCTTGTAAGTGCCGCGCGTCGGCCGGTCGAGGCAGCCGAGCATGTTCATCAAGGTGGATTTTCCCGAGCCGGAGGCGCCCATGAGCGCGACGAACTCGCCCTTGTGGATGTCGAGCGACACGCCGCGGACGGCATGCACCGGCACCTCGCCGGATTCGTAGATCTTGTGGATGTCCTGAATTTGGACAACGGGAGGCATCGTGGGGCCGTAAGTTTCGGAGCTGAAGTAGAGCGCTTAACGACCGCGGCTGCTGCCGAAACCACCGGAACTACCGCGACTGCCGCCGCCGAAGGGATTGTTCATGCCGCCGGGCGGACCGCCCGCGGTCGCTGCGCCGGGCATGATGACGCCCGTGAGGACCGTGTCGCCATCATTGAGGCCGTTGAGCACCTCAGTGTAGAATCCATCCGAGACGCCAAGCCGCACCGAAAGAGGTTCCAGCTTCTTCTCCCCGAGCAAACCCTCCGTCACGCGATAGAGCGTTCGGGTCACCACGGTGTTGTTAAAGCCGCGGTCAGCGGCCGGGCCGCCACCACCGCCACCGCCGCCACCGCGATCGCCACCTTTGCCGCCTTTCCGCCCGCCGGGCATGGCGAATCGCGCCGCGACGAGGTCGGGGTCGAGGCCCTTCTCCTTGGCGAGGGCCTTGGCTTTCTCGATTTGCTCCGGGCTCGGCGGCGTGCCGCGCTCGAAGCCGACCGCGCGCATGATCTCAAAGGTCGCCCGTTGGCGCTCGTCGTCGGTCATGGCCCCGCCGCCCTTGTCGCCGCCCTTGCCGGAGTCGGAAGCGCCCGCGGGCTTCGCCGGAAGCAGTTCCTGCGGCACGCGCACGCGGAGGGCTGAGTTGGCGACGCGCAGCACGCCGGTCCGCTGCGTCACGATGATGGAGACATTGGCCGTCATGCCGGGCTTGAGGCGCTGATCCTCGTTGTTCACGTCGATGATGGTCGCGTAGGAGACGACGCTCTGGCTCACGCTGGCGGCATTGCGCACCATGCGGACGGTGCCGTTGAAGGTCCGGCTCGGAAATGCATCGACCGTGAACTTGACTTCCTGGCCCTCCGAAATCGTGCCGATATCGGCCTCCGCGACCGCGGCGTTGATCTGCATCTTGGTGAGATCGTTCACAAGGGTGAACAGCACGGGCGCGTTCATGCTGGCATTGACCGTGCGGCCCTTGTCCGTCTTGCGGTCGAGCACCATGCCGTCGATCGGCGCGGTGATGGTGCAGCGCTCGAGATCGAGCTTCGCGTTTTCGACCGCGGCCGTGCGCGTGAGCAACGTGGCGGCGGACTGGGCCAGCTGCGCCTCGATGTTGTCGAGCTCCTGCTGCGAAACGAGGTTCTTGGTGAAGAGCTCCCGCGTGCGCTCCGCGTTGATTTGGAGCAGGCGGTTGTTGGCCTTGGTGGATTCCAAGTCGGCGTTGGCTTGGTTGAGGCGCTGCAGCGGCGTCGACTCGTCAATCTTCGCGAGCACGTCACCGGCCTTCACCTTGGAGTTGAAGTCCACCAGCACTTCCTTGATCTGCCCGGACACCTGGGCGCCAATGTCGACGGTCACCACCGGCTGGAGGTCGCCCGTGGCCGTGACGGACTGCGTGATGTCGCCACGCGAAACCTTTGCGGTTTGGAACTCGGGCTTCTTGTCGCCCTTGCTGCGGAAATAATACCAGCCGCCGGCGCCGGCGGCGCCGAGGAGGAGCACAAGGACGATAAGGCCGCCGTAGCTTTTCGATTTGGCCATGAGGGACGGAGATGAGGGGTTGAGGGAAGACGGTTGTGGAGAAGGAGGCGTCGGCAACGCGAATCTTCACGTGGGCGGGAGCCACGGGAAAAGGCGGCGGAGGTGACGAACCCGACTAGACGGGGCGAGGGGCAAAAGGTCACGGGAAACTTCGGCCGCGCGTCCCAACCCAAAAATCCGGGTTGCCAGTGCCACAGCCCGGGCGTTGCCTCGCGCCCCGCGCACGCCAGCGGCGTGCGTTTCCCCATGCAAATCCTAGAGTGTCGGAGGAAATGTCTCGCCGCAGCGCTGCTGGCGGCCGCCGCGTGGTCGCGCCCGGGCCCGCTTGCCGCCCAAGTCTCAACGGCGCCGGTGGAAGGCCTGCGCGAGGCGGGCCCGCGCGTGCATGCGCTGACCGGGGCGCGGGTGGTCACTTCGCCCGGCCATGCGATCGAGCGCGGCGTTGTCGTGCTGCGCGACGGCGTCATTACGGCGGTCGGTGCGGTTGATGCCGTGGCGATTCCGGCCGATGCGCGCATCTGGCCGCTCGAGGGCAGGGTGATCTACGCCGGCTTCGTCGAGCCCTTGGCCGAGGTGCATCTGCCCGCGGCGCTCAGGTCCGAAGGCGACGCCGCCGATGTCGCCGCCCGCGGCGCACGCGGTGGACGCGGCGGGGCCGCAGCCCCGGCGACGGCCGCCCCCGATGCACTCGCGCCGGCCGCGGCGGCACGCTCGTGGAATCCGCGCGTCACGCCCGAGCGCGACGCATCGCGCGTGCTCGTGGCGGATGATCGCGGCGCCGCTGCGCTGCGGGAACTGGGTTTCACCACGGCGGCGGTGACGCCGGGCCGCGGCATCTTTCGCGGCGAGAGCGCGCTGGTGAGCCTGAGCGGCCGCGGCGCCGCCTCCACGCTGCTCCGCGCGCACGTGGCGCAACAGGTGGCGTTTGAGCTCGGCGGGGTGCAGGGCGGCTACCCGAGCTCGCTGATGGGCAGCGTGGCGCTCGTGCGGCAGACCTTCCTTGATGCGGCGTGGATGCGCGCCGCGCTCGCCACGCACACCGCAAATCCGGCGCTCGAACGCCCGGAGGAAAACGCCTCGCTCACGGCGTTGGCGGAGTGCGCCGGAGGGGCGCGCCCGGTCGTGTTTCATGCCCAGGATGAACTCGATCTCCTCCGGGCGCAGCGCGTGGCGGAGGAGTTCAAGCTGAGGCTGGTGCTGCGCGGGCGCGGCACGGAATACCGCGTCGCGGACGCGCTCGCCGCGAAAAAGACTCCGCTGATCGTGCCCTTGAATTTTCCCACCGTGCCCGAGGTCGAGACGCCCGAGAAGGCCGGTGACGTTGCGCTCTCGACGCTCCAGCACTGGGAGACGGCGCCGGCCAACGCCGCGAAGCTCGCCGCGAAGGGCCTGCCGGTGGCCTTCACCCTCTCCGGGCTGCGTGCACCGGAGACGCAATTCTGGCCGGCTTTGCGCCTCGCGGTGCGTCGCGGGCTTTCCCCCGATGCGGCGCTCGCGGCTCTCACGACCGTGCCCGCCGAGGCGCTGGGACTGGCCGATCTCGTCGGCACGATCGCGCCGGGGCGGCCCGGCAACGTCATCGTCGCGACGGGGGAGCTCTTTGCGGCGGACAGCTCGGCGGAAATCACGGAGGTGTGGGTGGACGGCCGCCATTTTGAAACGGAGGCCGCGCAAAAGATCGATGCCCGCGGAGCCTGGACGGTGACGTGGCATGGCGCGACCGCGCCAACCGACCTGCGCATCGAGAGCCGCGCCCCCGGTGGCGGCACACGCCCGCGGGCGCGCCTCGGCGACAAGGATCTCACCCTCAACCAGGCGCGGCAGCAACTCACGCTGTTTGCGCCCGCCGAGGTCTTTCTCGGCAAGGACGCCAAGGGCACGGTCCGCATGGCGGGCACGGTCACGCTCGCGGCTGCATCGGCGACGATCACTGGCACGGGCCTGCTGCCCGACGGCACGGCGTTCCGCTGGAGCGCGGAGCGCACGACCGGGCCGGAAAAGAGTTCGCCGCCCGCGCCGCGGGAGGAGAAATTCCTCGCCACCACGGACGCATGGCCCGCCGGCACCTACGCCCGCAAGGGCCTGCCCCCGCAGCCCGCGGCCGTGCTGGTGAAAAACGCCACGATCTGGACCAGCGGCCCCGCCGGCCGGATCGACGGCGGCGAGCTGCTCGTGCGCAACGGAAAGGTCGAAGCCGTGGGCAAATATCTCGAGGCTCCCGTGGGCGCGGTGGTCATCGATGCCGCGGGCAAGCACGTCACCCCGGGCCTGATCGACTGCCACTCGCACACGGCGATCTCGCGCGGGGTGAACGAAGGCGGCAGCGCCGTCACCGTCGAGGTGCGCGTGGGCGACGTGCTCGACGCCACCGACGTCGGTATCTACCGGCAACTCGGGGGCGGCGTCACGACCTCGAATCTCCTGCACGGCTCCGCCAACCCCATGGGCGGCCAAAACCAAGTGGTGAAATGGCGCTGGGGGGCGCTGCCGGAAGGCCTGAAGTTCGCGGGCGCGAAACCCGGCGTGAAGTTCGCGCTCGGCGAAAACGTGAAGCAAGCCAACCGCACCGTCACGCCCGGGGCCGCGCCGCGCTATCCCGCCACGCGCATGGGCGTCGAGCAGATCATGGCCGACACGTTTGCCCAGGCGCGCGACTACGAGCGCGCGCTGGCCGCGCCGGCCGGCTCCGTCCTCCCGGCGCGCCGCAACCTCCGCCTTGAGGCGGCGCTCGAGATCCTCAAGGGCGAGCGCGTGGTGCACATCCACTCCTACCGGCAGGACGAGGTCCTGATGTTCATCCGCCTCGCGCAGCGGGAGAAACTCACGGTCGCCACGTTCCAGCACATCCTCGAGGGCTACAAGATCGCCGACGAAATCGCGAAGCTCGGCGCCGGCGCCTCGTGCTTCACCGATTGGTGGGCCTACAAAGTCGAGGCGGCCGAGGCGATTCCCTACGCCGGCCCGATGATGCACGCGGCCGGGGTGCTCGTCTCCTTCAACTCCGACGACGGCGAGCTCGCCCGCCGGCTCAACACCGAGGCCGCCAAGGCCGTGAAATACGGGCGCGTGCCCGAGGAGGAGGCGCTCAAGTTCGTCACACTCAATCCCGCCAGGCAGCTCCGCATCGACGATCGCGTCGGCTCGCTCGAGCGCGGGAAGGACGCGGACTTCGTGATCTGGAGCGCGAGCCCGCTCTCCACCTACGCGCGCGCGGAGCAGACATGGATCGACGGGCGCTGCTATTTCTCGCTCGCGGAGGACGCCGAGCTGCGCGCCGCCGCGCAGACGGAGCGCGAGGCGCTGGCGCAGAAGGCCCTCGCCGAGCGGATGCGCACGCTGGGGGGCGCCGCGGGCGCACCCGCCGGCGGCCGCGGCCGTGGCTCCGCGGCCGAGCCCGCCACGCCCGAGCCGCCCGAAATCATCCGGGTGCTCGAGGCGATGCGCGCTCAGGCCGCGCGCGAATTCCAAGGCCTCTACCACAGCGGCACCGAGGGCCTCAACTGCTCCACCTATGCGCAGCCATAGCTTCGCCTTTCTTTTCGCCTTCGCGGTGTCCGCGCTCGCTTCGGACAGCATCCCCGCGGCGCGGCCGGCCAAACCCGTGCTCCTGCGCGGCGCGACCGTGCACACCGTGAGCGGCGCCGACTTGCCGGCGACCGACGTTCTGCTGCGCGACGGCAAGATCGCGGCAATCGGCGCAAAGCTCGCCGCGCCGGCAGGCGCGCAGATCGTCGAGGTCGCGGGCAAGCACCTCTATCCCGGAATGATTTCCGCCTACTCGGGCATGGGCCTCACGGAGCACAACTCCGTGCGCGGCACCGTTGATCTCGCCGAGACGGGCGCGCTCAACCCCAACGCTCGCGCGCAGCCCGCGCTCAACCCCGACAGCGAGCACATCCCCGTGTCGCGCGCCAATGGCATCCTCACCGCGCTCAGCGTGCCGCTCTCCACCGGGCTGATCGGCGGCACCTCGACGCTGATCCGGATGGACGGCTGGACGTGGGAGGACCTCACCCTCCGCCCGGCCGTGGCGCTGCACGTCTACTGGCCGCGCCAGGAGGCGGCCAGTTCCTCCGAGGGCGGCGACGCCGCGCGGCGACTGCGCGAGGCGTTCGCCGCCGCGCGGGCCTACGCCAAGGCCCGGGCCGCCGCGGGGGCGAACGCCGAGTTCGACTCGCGCTGGGAAGCGATGCTGCCCGTCGTGCGCGGCGAGCGGCCGGTCTTCCTCCACGCCACCGAGCGCAAGCAGATCGAGGCCGCGGTCGCCTGGGCGAGCTCCGAGCAGCTGAAGGTCACGCTCGTCGGCGCGCTCGACGGTTGGTTGGTCGCCGATCTGCTCAAGGCGCACGATATCCCCGTGATCATCAGCCCCGTGCTCACGCTCCCGCTGCGCCGCGAGGATCCCTACGACGCCACCTACGCCAACCCCGGCAAGCTCCACGCCGCGGGCGTGCGCTTTTGCATCGCCAACGACGGCGCCAGCGCCGAGATGGGCACGATGGCCGATCGCAACCTGCCGTATCAGGCCGCCAAAGCCGCCGCCTATGGCCTGCCGCCCGCCGAGGCGCTGAAGGCCGTCACGCTTTATCCCGCGCAAATCCTCGGCGTCGCCGCCGAGCTCGGCTCGCTCGAGGTCGGCAAGCGCGCGACGCTCATCGTCACCGACGGCGATCCGCTGGAGGCCACCACGCAGGTCGAGCAGGCCTACATCGACGGCGCGATGATCGACCTCTCCAACCGGCACACGCGGCTCCGCGACAAATACCAAAAGCGCTACGAACAGCTGAAGGGTAGGGCGGGTCTGTGACCCGCCCTTGGTGCGAACACCCCGCGTGCGAAAGGGCGGGTCACAGACCCGCCCTACTTAAAAACACCGACTTCTCTCTGAAATGAAACACTCCACCGCTTTCATCCTCATCCTCCTTTCGACCTTCCCGCTCGCGCTCGCGCAAGAATCCGGCGCCCGCAAAGGCGGCGCTCGCGGCACCGCGCCCACGCCAGCTCCCGCCACCGCCGACGCCAAGCCCGCCGAGAAAAAGGACGACAAGGAAAAGGAGCCCGTCCTCTCCGTCACCGAGCACACGCTCACGCTCGGCGGCAAAACGATCGCCTATCGCGCGACCACGGGCTACATGGCGATGAAGGACGCGAAGGGCGAGAAGACCAAGGCCAACCTCTTCTTCGTCGCCTACACCACGCTCGCGCCCGACGCGCCCGCGGCCGAGGTCGCGAAGCGGCCGCTCACGTTTTCCTTCAACGGCGGTCCCGGCTCCGCCTCGATCTGGCTGCACATGGGCGCGCTCGGGCCAAGGCGCGTGCGCATGACCGACAAGGGCGAGGCCACGCCGCCGCCCTACGAGGGCCTCGACAACGAGCACTCGTGGCTCGACGCCACCGACCTCGTTTTCATCGATCCGGTCTCGACGGGCTTCAGCCGCGCCGCGAGCGGCGAGGACCCGAAGCAGTTCCACGGCTACAACGAGGACATCGCGTCCGTCGGCGATTTCATCCGGCTCTACACGACGCGCTACCGCCGCTGGTCGTCGCCCAAGTTTCTCGTCGGCGAAAGCTACGGCACCACGCGCGCCTCGGGCCTGAGCGACTACCTCCAGCAGAAATACGGCCTCTACCTCAACGGCATCGCGCTCGTCTCCTCGATCATGAATTTCCAGACGGCGCGCTTTGCGCCGGGCAACGATCTGCCGTTCAGCCTGTTTTTCCCGACCTACACCGCCGGCGCGTGGTATCACAAGAAGCTCGGCGGCGCCCATGCCTCCGCCGATTTGCCCACCGCGTTGCGCGCGGCGGAAAAGTTTGTCGCCGAGAAATACACGCCCGCGCTCATGCGCGGTGACGCGCTCACCGACGCCGACCGCACCGCGCTCGCCTCGGAGATGGCCGCGCTCACGGGCCTGCCGGCGGCCTTCATCGCGCAGCGCAACCTGCGCGTCGATATTCAGACCTTCACGCAAAAGCTCCTCGAGGCGCAGAACCGCTCCATCGGCCGCTACGACTGTCGCCTCACCGGCATCCGCTACCAACCCGGCACCGCGGTGACCGACTTCGATCCGAGCTACGAGGCGGTCTTCGGCAGCTACACCGCGTGCTTCAACGACTACGTGCGCCGCGAGCTGAAGTTCGAGAGCGACCTGCCCTACAACGCGCTCACCGACGAGGTGCGCCCGTGGAACTACAGCAACGTGCAGAACGAATACCTCAACACCGCCGAGCTGCTGCACCGCGCGATGAGCCGCAACCCGCACCTCCGCGTCTGGATCGCCAACGGCTACTACGATCTCGCGACGCCCTACTACGCGACCGACTACACCGTCCGCCAGATGGGCCTCGACCCCGCGGTGCGCGGCAACCTCTCGCAGACCTTCTACGAGGGCGGCCACATGATGTATATGGTCCCGAGCGAACTCGCGAAGCTGAAGGCCGATGCCGCGAAATTCTACGCGGAGACGCTGAAGGCGGTCGGGCGGTGAAAGTTTGTTGATCGCGAGGGAGACTCTCCGCGCGTCCGTCAGGATGTCCGCACGCTGCTTTTGCGTGCGCACCACGGACGCCTCGGAGATCCGGTCATCTTACTTGGCGCTACGGCGACGTAGTCCTATCACGACACCGCAGAGCCCGAACATCGCGCCGAAGAGGGGAAGGCGAGTTTCGTCATTTCCCCATATCATTGTCCAAAACGAGGCGTTCGAATTCCGCGAGACCCAACATATCGCGACCAACGAAATCCCAGTCGCGATCACCGACCCCGCGCCGAGCTCGATCCCCAGTCGTCGTCGTCGCTCAGTAGTTGAAAAAGCGGCGATTAGCGGCGCCGCAAAACCCGAGAGCGTGATTCCCCAGAAAACCGTGACGAAGGCCAGGATTTGCAGCGGATCGCCGTGAGCGAGGATCAAGGGCATTTTCACAGCGAAGAAACTGCCTGCCGACGTATGCTTCTGGAGCGACTACGCGACCTGTGTCTCGGGATCGCTACCCCTTCGCATACGCCTTCCGCAGCGCCGCCGCCACATTCGGCGGGACGAAGTGCGCCACGTCGCCGCCGAACTTCGCGACCTGCTTCACCAGCGTCGAGCTGGTGTAGCTGAACTGCTCGTTGGGCATCACGAAGAGCGTCTCGAGCTTCGGCTCGAGGTGGCGGTTCATCAGCGCCATGTTGAACTCGAACTCGAAGTCCGACAGCGCGCGCAGCCCGCGGATGATCGCGTCGGCCTTCTGCGCCATGCAGAACTCGACGAGCAGGCCGCCGAAGGTCGTCACGCCCACGTGCGGCCATTGGCCGACGTTGGCCGCGACCAGCTCGACACGCTGGGCGGCGGAGAAGAGCGGCGCCTTGCCCGCGCTCTCGGCCACGGCGACGGTGACCTTGTCGAAGAGCTTCGCGGCGCGCGCGAGCACATCGAGATGGCCGTAGGTGATGGGATCGAACGTGCCGGGATAAATGCAGTGGCGCATGGCGTGGCGCGGAGCGAAGACGAGCGCGCCCCGGCGGGCGAGGGCGATTTTCAAAGCCGCCGACGCGCCAATCGAGGCGCGCGCGGTTTCGTAGGGCGGGTGGGCCCGGCTGGTCGCGGCGCAGGCATCGCCCGGCGGGTGAAACCACCGCCGCTCCAGTCCGTCTCGCAGTCCGCATGACAGAGGAAGTTCTCCGCACCCCCGCTCCACGCTTGCCATCGGCGGCGGCGCCCGTGTCTTCGATCGGCTTCCCCGCGATGAACCTCCCCAATTTGCTCACGATCTCGCGTGTGCCGCTCATGTTTGCGGTCGTGGGGCTGATGTATGCGGGCTTCACCCATGCCGCGACGGTGGCGTTCTGGCTGTTCATCGCCGCGGCGCTCACGGACTGGCTCGATGGCAAGATCGCGCGCGAGCGCGGGCTGGTGTCGTCGTTCGGCCGGTTCATGGACACCGTGATCGACAAGGTCATGGTCATCGGCCTGATGATCGCGCTGGTCAACGAGCCCGTGAACTTCATGGGCCACGACACCACCGCGATGATGCTGCTCCTCTGCATCCTGTGCCGGGAGTTCGCCATCTCGGGCCTGCGCACCGCGGCCGCGATCAAGGGGCGCACGATCGAGGCGGATGCGGGCGGCAAGGTGAAGACCTTCGTGCAGCTCAACGCCATCGGCTGGCTCATGGGCGCGCGGATGCTGGAGATTGATTTCAAGTTTGGCGGCGACAACCTGGCCATGCTCCAGAGCGTGCGCATCCTCGGGATGTCGCTCTACGCGCTGTCGGCGCTGCTGACCATCACCTCGGGCGTCTCCTATTTTCGCCGCCACCGCGCCGTCCTGGCGGACTGAGCCATGCGCCGGGCCGAACCCGCGTGGTCACGCGCGCTTCCCGAGTGGCTCGTCGTGCCGCCGGCCACGCTGGGCCCGATCGGGAAAAAACTCCCCGCGCCCGGCACGTGGGGCGCGCTGGCCGGGACGCTGGTCTTTGCCGCGTGCTTCCCGCGCGCGAGCATCGGCGCCGTCCTCGTCGGCTGCGTGCTGGCGTGCCTCCTCGCTGTCGTCATCTGCGGCGCGGCCGAGCATCGGCTGGGAAAGAGCGACCCGGGCGAGGTGATCCTCGACGAGTTTGTCGTCATGCCGCTGTGTTTTCTCGGCTGGCGGGAATTGCCGGCGGCGTGGCCGCCGTGGGGCGTGTGGCTCGCCGGCTTCGCGCTGTTCCGCTTCTACGATATCGTGAAGCCGCTCGGCATCCGCCGGCTGCAGGCGCTGCCCGGTGGCTGGGGCGTGGTCATCGACGACGTCGCCGCCGCGCTCGCCGCGTGCGCCACCCTGCACCTGGGGGCGTGGGCCATCGCGCGGCTTTGACTTTTGTGGGGACGCGGCGCCCTCGCCGCGCTCGTTCCCGCCGCGGCGAGGGCGCCGCGGCTCCAGTCGCTCACTGCAGCTCGAGGAACACCCGCGGCCCCTTGCCCTCGGGCTTCGGGTTCTCGGCGGCCTTGGCGAGGAAGAGCCGCTCCGCCTCGATGCCGCCGGTCGTCACGAAATAGTCGCGCACACGCTCCGCCCGCGACTGGGCGAGAGCCCGGAGGTCGTTCACATCGATCGTCACGGCCTCCGCGAGGCGGCCCGTCATCTCCTCCAGGGGCAGGCCTGCCGCTCGCGCCGCGGCGACGGCGCGCGCATGCTCGGCGTCCTGCGCGGCGGTGGCCTTCTCCGCGGCGGCGCGCTCGCGGCGCTCCTCCAGGGTCAGCGTCGCGACGATGCGCTTGAAGATCCCCTGCGGCTTCGGCGGCGGCTCGACGGGCTTGGGGGCGGCGGGCAGCGGCGTGCCGAATTGCGTGCCGGGCGGAAACTTTTCGTCGAAGAGCCGCTTCGTGGCCGCGACGATTTCCTCCGGCGACGGCGCAAACTGATCGGGCGGCGGAAGGCCGGGCGTGGTTTCGCGCTTCTTTTCCCACGCGGCGCGGCGCACGGCATCCGCCAGTTTCACCCGCTTGAGCGCGTGTCCGTCGGCCGCGGTGTCATAGCCGCCCTCGATGGCGAGGCTGAGGCCGGGGCGGTTTTTCAGGGCCGTCGCGAGCGTCGCCAGCTTTTTCTGCTCGCCGTCGCCGATCGCCGCGGAGCCGGCGGCGAAATCCTGAAACGCCAGATCATCGCCGCCGCCGCCAAACGCGGCGCCGAGCAGCGCGAACGGGGAAGTCGCCACCTTGGCCAGCAGGTTGCCGATCACGCGCCAGACGACGCGGCCAATCTGGAAGCTCGGATCGTCGGTGCGGCCGGCCACCGGCACGTCGATGACGATGTTGCCCGCGAGATCCTTGAGCAGCGCGACGCCGAGGCGCACGGGGAGCTTGGTGGCGTCGGGGCTCGTCGTCGCCGCGCCAAAGGTGAATTGGCGCAGCGTGAGCACGTTGGCGGACTCGATGGCGGGGCCGTCGATCTTGAGCTTCACGTCGAGGGCGAGCTTCCCGCGCGCGAGTTCGTAGCCGGCAAACTTGCCGCTGTAGGCGCCGAGCGGCAGCAGGTCGACGTTCTTCAGCTCGATCTTGAGGTCGACCTTCTTGACCGCGCCGAGCGGGTCGAGCTTGCCGCTGATCGCGACGGGGCCGGTGCCGTCCACCGCCGCCTTGAGATCGATGTCGCCCTTGGCGGGATTCGTGGAGGACAGCCCGGTTATCGTGCCGCCAAAGTCGCGGAGCGAGAGGCCGGCGTTGGGCTCGAGCGAGCGATCGGTGAAGCGGAAATCACCCTCGCGAATCGTGATCTTGCCGACCTCGATTTTTGGCGCCGATGAAGGCGCGGGCGTGGTCGCCGCGGGCGGGGCGGGGGAGGCGCCGGGCGCCGGCTTGGCCAAGGCCGACAGGTTGAGCGTCTTGTCGGAATTGACGACGAGCCGCGCGGAGGGCGCATCGAGCTCCAGCTCGTCGAGATTGACCGAGAGTTCCTGCGCCTGCGCGACGCGCAGGCCGTGCAGCCGCAGCGCCCGCAAGCCGGCGATTTCCTCGTTCCGCGCCTCATCGACGAGGCCGAACTTCTCCAGGGCCAGATCGCCGCTCAGCGTCGCCGTGGGCGCGCCGGCGGCGGGCACGGCCACCTCGGCCAGCAACCCGGCGGAAACCACGCCCTGCGTGATCCGCGCGTTGACGAACTGCTCAACGTAGGGCGCGACCGGCGCAAGCTCGATGCCGGCGATTGCCAGCTTCAGGTTTGCGGCGACCGGGGCGAGGGCGACGTCGCCGTCGATTTTCACCGTGCCGCCCGGGCCGATTCCGAACGCGAGTGACACCGGCAGCTTCGCGCCTTCCGCCAAGGTGATCCGCTGCACCGAAAGCTGAACCGCCTCGAGCGCGAGCTGCACGGGCCGCGGGGTCGCAAGATCGGAGAAATCCACGCGCAGATCCTTCAGGGAAAAATCCCCGAGCGTGAAGCTGGGCTTGGGCCCCGGCGCCGTCGCGGCCCGGCCGGCGGGGGCGGCGCCCGCGGGCGTTCCGGCCGGGGGGAGCAGCGCGAGCAGGTTAATCACCCCGTCCTTTTCGCGGCGCACGTTTATGTGCCCGCCGGCCAAGGCGACGGACTCCACGGTGGCCGCGAGCGCGACGCCATCGGCGCTGATGCCGCTCACGTCGAGCGCGGGCAGCGCCAGCGCCTCGGTGCGGTTGGCCCGCTCGATCAGCTTCAGGTCGCGCAGCTGCACGGCGCCGCCGCTGAGTCGCAGGATGCGCTGGTTTTCCGCGAGCGCGATTTCGTAGCGGCCACGCACCGTGAGCTTGCCGTCCGTGAGGTCCGCGCGAACCCGGTCCGCGTAATAGGGGGCGTATTTCTTGAGCACGATGTTCTCCAGGGCGAACTCGCCGCTCGAGCCGACGGGCTCCGTTTGGATCGTGCCGGACCACGCGATCTTTTCACCCGCCTCGGTCACGGCCTGGAAACCGTAGGGCGCGCGCGCATCGCTGGGCAGGAGCAGCTCCGACGTCGTGAACGAGACGGGGCCCAGCGTGGTCGCGAACGCCTGCGGCCGGGAGGCGTCGGTGAAGTCGAGGCGGGCGTCGGTGACGGCGAGCTTCGCCACGCGAAGCGGGCGCGGCTTGGCCTTCTGCGCCTTGCGCTCCGCCGCGGGGGCCGGAGCCGCGCCGGGTTTGGGCGCGAACCGGGCCAGGATGTCGGAGAAATTGAGGGATTGGTCCGGCTTGATTGCCACGCGCGCGCTGAAACCGTCGAGCGTGACCTCACTCAAGACCCACTCGCCCCGCAGCGAGGCAAGCGCGCCGAAGTCGACGAAGACGCGCCGCCAGCCGAGGAACGGCGTCACGCCGTCCGCCTCGAGGATGGAGAAATTCTCGATGGCGAGGGATAGCGCGTAGGGATTCACGGCGACCTTCCCCAAGCGCACGGTGCGGCCCAGCTCGGCGGAAAGCCGCCGCTCCGCCTGCGCCTTGATGACGGGCGGCAGGACGAAAAAGCCGACGACCGTGAAGATCACCAGCAATGCGGCGATGAGGATGAGCCAACGGCGTAGGCGGGGACGAAGAGGCATCGCCGCGCACGATGCGGAGCGCGACGGCGGATTCAACTCCGCAACGAAAAATCGAGTTTCGCGGCTCGCATCCGCGGGAATTTCCCCTGTTCTTGCCGGTCTCCCGCCGCCATGCGCCTGCTTCCCTGCCTCATGCTCGGGTGCGCCACGTCACTCGTCGCGCAGCCCACCACGAAGCCCGTGCTGCACGGCACGCATTGGGTCGCGATCACGGGCAAGCCCCTCGCCGCGACGGCGGGCGCCAAGATCTTCGAGCAGGGGGGCAACGCCGTCGACGCGACCTGCGCCATGCTCGGCGCCGTCTGCACCATGTGGGACTCGTTGAGCTGGGGCGGCGAAACGCAGGCGCTGATCTACAATCCCAGGACCGGCAAGGTCGTCGGCGTGAACGCCCTCGGCGCCGCGCCCAGCGGGGCGACCGTGAGATTTTTCCGCGGCAAGAAAATGCCCATGCCACCCGAATACGGCCCGCTCGCGGCGCTCACCCCCGGCACGCCCGGCGGCCTGATGACGATGCTCGCCGAGTTCGGCACGATGTCGCTGGCGGAGGTGCTCGCGCCCTCGATCGCGATGGCGGACGGCTATGCGATCGAGAAGCAATCAGCCGACAGCATGGAGCGCGCGCGCTGGCGGCTGGAAAAATGGCCGTATTCCCGGCGCGTGCTGCTGCCCAATCTCGACGAGAACGATCCGGAGAAGCGCGCGGCCCCCAGCGCCGGCGACGTCTTCCGCCAAGCCGATCTCGCCGCGACGCTGCGGAAGCTCGTCGCGGCGGAGCGCGCCGCGCTCGCCATGGGCAAGGATCGGAAGGCGGCGATCATGGCCGCCTACGAGCGTTTCTACCGCGGCGACATCGCGGAGGAGATCGTGCGCTCCACCCAGGAGCAGGGCGGCCTCTTCGAGATGCAGGACCTCGATCGCTGGCGCGTGAAGCTCGAGCGGCCGGTGACGACAACCTACAAGGGCATCGAGGTCTGCAAACTCACGCACTGGACCCAGGGGCCCGTGATGCTGCAGGCCCTGAACCTCATCGAGAACCTCGAGCTCCGGCCCATGGGCTACAACAGCACGCGCTACATCCACGCGCTCTACCAGTGCATGAACCTGGCGTATGCCGACCGCGATTTCTACTATGGCGATCCCGATTTCCCGCCGGAGGAGCCGATCCGCGGGCTCCTTTCCAAGGACTACGCCCGCGCGCGCTTCGAGACCATCAACTGGGAGCACAACGATCGCCGGGCGCGCCCGGGCGATCCCTACCCGTTTCAAGGCGGCGAGAATCCCTTCCCCGATCTCCTCGAAAAGTGGTCGCCCATCCCGCCCAATTTGCTGCGCCGCTCGTTGCAAGGCGAGGAGCTGTCAGCGATGACGCATGACGAGGCCTTTCACGCGGGCACGACCTCGATCCAAGCCGCCGACGCGGAGGGCTGGGTTGTGTCGGTGACGCCGAGCGGCGGATGGGTGCCCGCCGTGATCGCGGGCACGACCGGCATCGGGCTTTCCCAGCGCATGCAGAGCTTCGTCTTCGATCGCGCCATGAATCCTTTCAATGTCGTCTCCCCCGGCAAGCGCCCGCGCGTCACGTTGTCGCCCACGCTCGCGCTCAAGGAAGGCAAGCCGTTCCTCGCGTTCTCCGTGCAGGGCGGCGACTCGCAGGACCAAAATCTCCTGCAATTTTTCCTCAACATCGTCGAGTTCGGCATGAACGTGCAGCAGGCGGCGGAGGCGGCCAACATCGAAAGCTTCCAGATGCAGTCGTCGTTCGGCGACCACAAGTCGGAGCCGGGCCGCATCATCGTGCGGCAGGACGTGCCGCCCTGGGTGCGCGCCGACCTGGCGAAGATGGGCTACAAGGTCGAGACCCAGCCCCGCACCTCGGGCCCGATCACCGCGATCTTCATCGACCGCGAGCGCGGGGCCTTGCAAGGCGCAGCCTCCGACTACGGGGAGGACTATGGGGTGGCGTGGTAGCCGACCGCCCCCGGACTTTGCCATGATGTCACGCCCCCGTCGTTTCCTGCCGCTCGTGCTGATTTCCATCTCCGCTACGTCCGCACCCGCCCAGCCGCCCCCGCTGCAACGCACGGCCGGGAGCGCCCGTGACGGCACCGCCGCCTTCGTGCGCGTGGCGGATGCGCCGCTGGCCTTCACCGGGCAGGTTTTTTCCGCCGCTCCCGCCGCCGATGTCCGCGTCGAGGCGGAGCAGGCGCTCGACGCGCTCGGCGCCGTGCTCGGCGCGGCGGGCAGCGACGCCAGGTCAATCGTGCGCCTCGCGGCCTATGCCAGCGACGACGCCGCAATGCGCGCGGCGGAGGCGGTCGTGGCCACGCGTTTCGCCGGCGAGCCGGTGGCGCTGACCCGGGTGCGCACGTCGTTGACGCGGCCGGGCGCGCGGGTTGCGTTCGAAGCGGTCGCCGCCTCGCGCCGTTCCGCCGAGGCCGTGGTGGTGAGCGAGGCGGGTTCCGCGACGCTGCCGGCGGGAGGGAAGATTTTCATCTCGGGCCAGGCGGAAAAAGGCGCCGACCTTGCCGCGGCGTCGCGGCTCACGATGGCGGGCCTGCACCGCAGCCTCAGGCACCTCGGCTTGGCGCCTAGCGATGTCGTGCAGGTCAAGGCGTTCATCCGGCCCTTCTCGGACCATGCCGCCGCCGTGCGGGCGATGGCCGAGAGTTTCGGCGATCGGCCCGCGCCGCCGATTGTCGTGATGGAGTGGGTGAGCGACCTGTTTGCGGAGATCGAGCTGGTCGCGGCGGCGAAGTCGCTGCGCGCGCCCGCCGGCGAGACGGTCACGCACGCGTGGCTGCCCTGGCTCGTGAAATCCCCGCGCTATTGCAATGTCGCGTTCGTGCCGCCGGGCACGCCGCTGATTTTTGTCGGGGCCGTCGACGCGGCCGACACCACGGATCCGCGCGCGCAGATGAAGGCCATTTTCGAGCGGATCGGCTCCGTGCTGTTTGAGGCGGGGAGCAGCTACCGCAACCTCGCCAAGGCGACCTACTATCTCCACGCGCCGCAGGCGCGCGCGCTGCTCGGCGACATCCGCGGGGTCTACTTCGACCCCACACGGCCGCCGGCGGCGTCGGCGCTGCAGGTCGTCGCGCCGGCCCGCCCCAGCCAGGCCGCGGCGGTGGACCTCGTCGCGGTGCCGGTTAAGTAACCGGCTAAGTAACCGCCCTCCGGTTTTCGCTTCTCACGCGGGGGCGCGTCTGCCACGGTCCGCGCACCGATGCCCTCCGCCCCGCCGGTTCAGCGCAATCCCGACCGCACGCGCCGCAGGATCCTGCAGGCCGCCATCCGCCTCTTCGCGAACCACGGCTTCCACGCCGTGTCCGTCGATCAGATCGTGGGCCGGGCGCACGTGAACAAGCGCATGGTCTACCATTATTTTGGCAGCAAGGATGCGCTGTTCGAGGCCGCGCTGTCCGAAGTCTACAAGCGAATCGAGGAGATCGAGTTCCATGCGGTCGAGCGCGGGCGCGATCCGCGCGAGAAGCTCTCGCGGCTGCTGGAGAGCTACTTCGCCTTCCTCGATGCGGAGCCTGAGTTCACGCGGCTGCTGCAATGGGAAAACCTCGAGAAGGGCCGCCACCTCACGAAGGAGAATCACCTGCTGACCAAGAACCCCTTCCTCGCGCGCTTCCGGGCCATCGTGCAGGAGGGCGTCGCAGCGGGCCAGTTTCGGCCCGACGTCGATGTCCCGCACCTGATGATCCATTTCATCGGCCTGTGCTTCATCTACCATTCCAACCGCTTCTCGCTGTCGCAAAGCCTCGAGCTCGACCTCGGCGACGCCAAGGTGAAGGCGGCCGGGTGCCGCCAGGTGCTCAACCTCGTGTTTGACGGCATCGCGAGCCACTCGGCCCGCGCCAGCGCGGCCGCGGGGGCCTAGCGCCGGTGGCGCCGCGGCGATTCACTCAAAGCGTCTCGACCAGCGCCTTGAGGTTGTGGAAGCAGATGCGGCTCGCGGCCTCGCCGCCCTGCGAGAAACCGTAGCCCGCGGGCAGGTGCAGCATCGCGTCGTCGATTTTCTTCAGGCGCCAGTGCGTCTCGAGCGAGAACATCCCGCGGTAGCCGGCATCGCGCGCGGCGCCCAGGTGTCCCCGCCAATCCACCTCGCCAATGCCGAGCGGCGTGCCGACGGCCAGCAGCGCGCCGGGCGAGGCCGGCGGGCGGCGAATCGAATCCTTCACGTGGAGGTGGAACAGGCGCGGCGCGAGGCGCACGATGTCCGCGGGCCGCGGCGCGGCGGCTCCCGGGATGTAGAGCACGTTGCAAGGATCCCAGATCGCGCCGAACTGATCCGGGGGCAGGCGCGCGAGGATGGCCTCCATTTCGGCGACGGTGCCGGTGAGGCAGGAGTGTTCATTCTCGATTCCGATGCGCACGCCCGAGCCGCGCGCGAGTTCGCCGAGCCCGCGCAGATGCTCGGCGACGCGGTCAAGCCGGGCGGATTGGAGCGGATCCGGCTGCCGCAGAAAGGTGAACACGCGCAGCAGGTCTGCGCCCAGCGCGCGCGCCGTGTCGAGGCTGCGCTTGAAGATCTCCCGGTGCTCCGCGATGGCGCCGGCGTCGTCGATGGCGCATTTGAAGACCGGCGTGGAGCAGCCGAAGATTTTCCAGCCCTCCTCGCGCGCGGCGGCGGCGAGGGCGGCGACGTCCTCGCGCGTCAGGTCCTTGAAGGCGCGGCCGGCAAAGCTCCGCAGCTCGATGCCCGGCAGCGCGAACTCGCGCACAAACGCGCGCAGCACCGGCAGGTCCTGCGAGACCTCGTCGGAGATGAAGGTGAAGCGATCGGGGAATTTCATTTCTTGGCTTCGGCGAGTTTCATCACATCCGCAATCGACACGGGCGCGCCGCCGCGGCGCTTGCTTTCGTCGGCCGCCTCCATGAAGGCGAGAATCTCGATCGTCGTGTCGAGCGGGACGGGCGACACGCCGGTCTGGAAAAACTTCATCACTTCCTGGATGAGCCCGCGGTAGCTGTGCTTTTCACCGGCGACCGCGACGCCCTTGGCGCCGATGATCGTGAGGCCATAGCCTGCGAAGCCGTTGCGGTTTCCCTGCATGGTGCCCACCCGGCCATCGGCCCACACGCCGGTGACCACGTCGGTGTCCGCCGTCTTCGTCCGGACGACGCTCACGCAGCCGGGGCCCATCACGGTGTAGAGCGCCTCGACCGCGTGGATGCCATACCAGAAGAGATCGGGGTGGGTCTTGTCGTAGGTCGCGGGACCGACGGAGTAGACCGACTTGAGCGCGCCGATCTTCGCGAGCTTCGGCGCCAGCGGATCCGGGCCGTAGCGAAGCGACGAGGAGCTGAACAGCGGGACGCCGTTCGCCTTCGCGAGGCGCACGATCTCGAGCCCGTCGCGCAGCGAGCCCGCGAGGGGCTTGTCGATGAACACCGGCTTCTTCGCCGCCAGCGTGCGCCGGAACTGGTCGAGGTGCGGCCGCCCGTCGACGCTCTCGATCATGATGGCGTCGACGTTCTTCGCGAGTTCCTCGATCGAGTCATACACCTTGGCGCCGTAGGTCTCGGTGAGTTGCTTCGTGTAGCCGTCGACGCGCGAGGCGCTCGTCTCAATGTCGGCGCTGCCGCCTTTGAACACCGCGGTGATCCGGCCGCCCGGCGTGTAGTCCGCGGACTTGGGATCGTTGAAGGCCCTGGCAAACACGACGACGTGCGAGGTATCGAGGCCGATCATCCCGATGCGCAGGTCGGCGGCCGCAAGGCCGGCGGAGGCGAGGGAAAGCAGGGTGGAAAGGCGCAGGAGAGTGCTCATGGAAGCGAGGGGAGGATGGCGGGGGTTGAAAGGCAACCGCGCGGTCAGGGCCGGAGCAGAGACGCGGCGTCGGTGTCGACATAGAGCGTCGCGGCCGGATGCAGGCGCAGGATCGAGGCGGGGCACTGGGTGGTGATGGGGGACTGCATGGTCGCGCGCACGGCGGCCGCCTTGCGCGGGCCGGGCACGTGGATGCTGAGGAACGCGGCGCGGCGAAACACCGGCACTGTCAGCGTGAACGCGTGCTTCGGGACGGCGTCGAAATTCGGGAAGCAGCCATCGGCGACCTGCTGCTCGCGGCACGCCCGGTCCAACTCCACGATCTTCACCAGCTGTGGGTCCTCGAAGTCGGCGACGGGCGGATCGTTGAAGGCGATGTGCCCGTTCTCGCCGATGCCGAGGCAGATCACATCGATGGGCTTTTCCGCCAGCAGCGCGGTGTAGCGCGCGATGACGGCGGCGGTGTCCGGCTCCTCGGCGGGCAGCGGATGAAACCGGCCCATCGGCACGTGCGCGAGCAAGTGGGTCCGAAGAAAATGACGGAAACTCTGCGGATGCGTGGCGGGGAGGCCCACGTAGTCATCCATATGAAACGCCGTGACGCGGCCCCAGTCGATTTGCGTGTGGCCGCCGCGCGACACGGCGATGAGCGAGGCGAGAAACTCGTTCTGCGACGGGGCGCACGCGAAGATGACGCGAGCCTCGCCCTTGGCGGCGATGACATCGTGAATGCGCGCGGCGGTCGCGAGCGCCGCGGCCCGGCCGAGCGCGGCGCGATCACGGTGAATTTCCACGGCTAGGCGGCCGGCGGTGAGGTAGCGTTCGGAGGTCATGGAAGCGGTGAGGCGGGCAAGTCGATGCCGAAAGCTCGCGCGGCGTCGGTCGACCACAGGCGCGCGGCGGTCGCGTAGGGCAGGCCGAGGAATTGCGCGGTGCGCCGCACCCCCTCGTCCGGAGTGAGCGTGGCGCCGGCGAATCCGCCGCCGCCGGGCTGGCGCGCGATGCCGTCGGCACCGACCTCGACCTCGAGGCGGCCGATCGGATAGCGGCCGGGGCCCATGCCGGCGCCCGCCATGGCGTCGGTGGTGAAGAGCGCCTTGCCCGCGGGCTTGGCGCGGAAAAAATTCTTCAGCGTGAAGGGCGGCAGGTGCACGCCGTCGGGGATGAAGCAGGCGGTCAACTCGTCGCGGGCGAGCAGGCGCTGCGCGATGTTGTCGTGGCGGTGCTGGGCGAGCGGCGTGCCGTTGCCCACGTGCGTGGCAAAGCGCGCGCCGGCGCGAATCGCCGCATCGATCTCGGCCTCGTTCGCGTTGGTGTGGCCGAGGGAGATCTGCACGCCCGTGCGGGTCATCGCCGCAATGCACGCCGGGCTGCCCGGCCATTCCGGGGCCAGGGTCACGAGGCGGATTTGCCCGCGGGCCGCAACTTGCATCCGCTCGAACTCCGCGAGCGAGGGCGCGTGCATCGGCTCCGCCGGGTGCGCGCCGCGGTAGCCGGGCTCCGGGCTCAGCCAGGGTCCCTCGATGTGGTAGCCGGCGATCATCTGCGCGCAGGCGGGCGAGGCGGCGCGGATCGCCTCGAACTGCTCCAGTCGCCGGCAATGCTCGTCGATCGTGTCGGTGATGAGGGTCAGGAAGATTGCCGCCACGCCGTGGCGGCGCAGGCCGGCGACGGCGTGCTCGCATTCGGCGCGCGATACGTGCGGCGCCTGAAAATCCACCCCGGCAAAGCCGTTGACCTGGAAGTCAAACCAGCGTGCGGGGGGCAACGGAGCGGGGGCGGACATGCGCAGGGGGAGAGCTCGCCGCTCAAAACCGGCCGTCGCGCCGCTCAAAGCCCGTGGGCTTGCCCCAGGTCTCGCCGCGCTGCGCCAGCCAGGTGGCCGTCCACGCGATCATCTGGCCGATGGAGGTGGGCGGCGCGCCGAAGCGGCGGTGCGAGAGCGAGGCATTGTTGAGCCACGCCGTCGGCGCCTCGGTGCCGGTGAAGCTCACCGGCCGATCAAGCGCAGCGCCGAAGCGCGTCGCGAGGTCGCGCACCGCCAGCACCTCCGCGCCCGTGAGGTTGATCGGCACGGCGGGCGAGGCGGCGAGCTCGATCGCCTGGAGGCTGTGCGCGACCGCGTCGGCCTGCCAGATCACGTTCACGTAGCCCGTCGTGAGGTCGACGGGGCGGCCGGCGAGGATTTTTTGCGCGAGGTCGACGAGTAGGCCGTAGCGGAACTCGCAGGCATAGTTCAGGCGCAGGAGCACCACCGGCGTCCCCTGGGCGGCCGATGCCGTGCTGAACGCCTGCTCGCGGGCCACGCACGAGGCGGCGTAGTCGCCCACGGGCGCAACCGGCGTGTCCTCGCGGGCGCCACCCGATGCCGGCGTGACGAACGGATAGACATTCCCGGAGGAAAACGCGATGAGCTGCGAGCGCGCGAACCGGCGCGCGACCAGCCGCGGGATTTCGACGTTCACCGCGTGCAGGAGATCCGGGGCGGCGGTGGTGCCGAACTTCACGCCCGCCAGAAAAAACACCGTGGGCGCGTCCGGCAGCGCCGCGAGCGCCGCCGTGTCGCCGAGGTCGCACGCGTGGGTCGCCACGCCGCGGCTCTCAAACGCCGCTCGATCGCGCAGCGTGGTGAAGCGCGACACCGCCAGCACGCGGTCGCGGCGGCCGAGTTGATCGAGCGCACGGCGCAGCATCACCGCGAGGTGCAGGCCGATCTTGCCCCCGGCGCCGAGCACGAGGAAGGGCCCGCGCGCCCGCGCGATCGCCGCCACGGCGCGCTCCGTGGGCTGCGACAGGAAGTCGTCGATCGCATCCGGCGCGCAGGGCAGGGCGGCGCTCGGGGCGGAAGGCGGAGAATCGGCTCGCATACGGTAACTGCCTAGTTACGTTTCCACCGCTTGCCCGCACAAGAGAAATTTGCCGCACGCCCGGTGGCCATGATGAAGGTGGATCGCCGCTCATTTCTGCGCCACGCCGCCGGCGGCGCGAGCCTGCTCGCCCTGGGCGCCCGGCGCGCCGCCGCGGCGGCGCCACCGGCGGCGGACGGCCTGCCCGATGGGTGGCGCGCCCTGCGGAAGATTGACGCCCACAACCACGTCTTCGGCCTCGCCCCCCGGCCCAACGGCGACTGGGCCGAGGTCGCCAACTTGATCGAGGCGGCCGATCTCCTCGGCATCACCCAGCTCTGCTGCTCACGGCCCGTCACGGGCGGGCTCATGGCCAACATCGAGATGGTCCGCGAATCCAACGACGCCGTGCTGGCCGCGACGCGGCGCTACCCCGGCCGCATCCTCGGCTACTGCTTCGTGCAGCCGGGCAACGGCCGGGACGCGCTCGCCGAGATCGACCGTTGCCTGGAGGCCGGCATGATCGGCGTGAAGCTCTACAACCAGTTCAAGTTTTCCGATCCGGCCGTGTTCCCGATCGCGGAGAAGTGCATCGAGCGGCGCGTGCCGTTCCTCGGGCATTCCGCGTTCCTCACCGATCCCCGCGCGCTCGCGCTGCAGCCCCGCACGTCGCATGCGCTCGACTTCGGCGCGCTGTCGCGCCGCTACCCGGAGCTCATGCTGATCCTCGGGCACATCAACGGCGGCGGCGACTGGGAATGGACCCTCCGTGCGCTGCGGGATTTCCCCAACGTCATGCTCGACACCAGCGGCAGCGTGCTCGAGGACGACACCATCGGCGACTGCGTGCGGGCCCTCGGCCACCGGCGCGTGCTTTTCGCCACGGACGCGACCATGGAGGGCGGCGTCGGCAAGATCCTCTCCGCCGACCTCACCGCGGAGCAGCGCGAAGACATCTTCTGGCGCAACTTCCAGCGCCTGCTCGACCGGAGGCGCGCGTGATCATCGACGTCAACGCCAGCCTCGGGCCGTATCCCTTTCGCAGCCTGCCGCATCACGCGCCGGCCGAGATGGCGCGACTGATGGAGCGCAGCGGCATCGCGCGCGCGGCGGTGGCATGGACGCCCGCCGTGTTCTATCGCGACACGCACCGCGGGAACGAAGAGCTGCGGGCCGCCATCAGGCCATACGGCGATCGCTTCGTGCCGGTCGCGACCATCAACCCCGGCTACGCGGGCTGGGAGCGCGACCTCACGGAGGCCGTCGAAGCGTGGCGGTGGAAGGCCGTGGCGCTGGCACCGGAGTTTCACGGCTACGCGCTCAACGACGCGAAGGGCCGCGCCGCGCTCGCCCGCATCGCGGCGCTGGGCGTGCCGGTCGTGCTCACGCAGCGCCTCGAGGACCGCCGGCAGCGGCACGCCTGGGATCGGGCGGAGGATCTCACGCAGCCGGCCCTCATCGAGGCGGCGCGGGCGCACCCGGCGCTGAAATTCCTCCTCGTCAACTGGCTCGGCCTCGACGGCGCGAAGCTCGCCGAGGCCGGCCTGCGCGGGCGCGTCCTGATCGACTTGGCGCGGCTGCAGGTCGTGTTTCGGAAGGAGGTGCCGCGGCTCCTCGACACGCTCGGGCCGGACGCGGTCGCGTTCGGTTCGCACGCGCCCTTCGACTACGTGGGGCCTTCGCTCGTAAAACTCGACAACCTGCGGCTCACGCGGCCCGACGCCTACGCGGCAGTCGCGTCGCGCAATGCCGCCGCCTTCCTCGGGCTGGAATGAAGTGGCGCGCCCTGCTTTTCGCGTTGGGGCTGGGCGTGGCGCGCGCCGCGACGCCCATGGGCGGGTTTCTCGACCACGGCGTCGCGACGCCGCTCAGCCAGCACCGCGGCATGGTGGCCACCGTGGACGGCGCCGGGCGGGACGTGATGCTCGTCTGGCTTTATGATCACCGGGGCGGCTATGCGCTGCTCATGATCGATGCGGAGACAGGGAAGGCGGAGCAGTTTCCGACGCCCTACCCATGGGCGGGCGACGGGCCGTTTGCCTCGCTGCTGTCGCGCGCCAACAAGTTCTACACCCACTTCGGCAGCCATTTCAGCGAGTTCGATCCCGTGAAGCGTGCGTTCACCTTCTGGGGCAAGACGGCGCGGCAAATGGCGATGAGCCTGACGGAGGCCGACGACGGCAAGATTTGGGCCGCGACCTATCCCAACAGCGGCCTCGTGTCGTTTGATCCATCGGCGCGCTCGCTGCGCGACTGGGGTGCGGTGAACCGCGAGAACTGGCTGCAATACCCGCGCAGCATCGCCGTGGATGACGCGGGCTGGGTCTACGTCGGCATCGGCTCGGCGGCGGCGCAGCTGATCGCGCGCAACCCGGGGACGGGCGAGACGAAGCCGATGCTGGCCCCTGAGCAGCGCGAGCACGGCTACGCGGCCGTGCGCCGCGACAGCGACGGCAAGGTCCGCGCGCAGGTTGCCGGCCGCTGGCTGGAGCTCCACGCCGGTGCGCTGCGGGTGCTCGACGCCGCGCCCCCGGCGCGCGCCGTGGCGCAAATCGCCGGCGACCAGGGATTGTTCCACCAGCGGTTTCCCAGCGGGAAAATCGCGACCGAGTGCGACACCGTGGAGCGCACGCTGACCGTGCGCGACCCGCGGACGAATGCGACGCGCACGGTGAGCTTCGAGTATGCGAGCGAAGGCGCCCACGTGATCGTGCTCGCCGCGGCGCCGGACGGTAGCATCACGGGCGGCACGGCCTTCCCGATGCGGATGTTCCGATTTCGGCCCGCGGGCGGCGCGTGGGAGAATTGGCCGGCCCATGGCCAGTTCAACACCGTGCTCCGGCAGGGGGACCGCTTTTTCGTCGGCGGCTATGGCCGCGGTTTCCTGCTCGAATGGGATCCCGCGCGGGCCTGGCTGCGCACCGACGCCGCGAACCACGCAGGCAACCCGCGCTTCCTCGCCGAGTGCGATCCGGAGATTTACCGGCCCCACGATCTCGTGGGGCTCGACGATGGCCGGACGATTGTGCTCGCGGGCACGCCCGCCTATGGCCGCACGGGCGGCGGCGTGTTCATCTGGGACCGCGAGGCGCAGCGCGGGGCGCTGCTCCGGCACGACGAGATTGCCCCGCTGCAATCGACCATGAGCCTGCTGGCGCGGCCGGAGGGAAACGTGCTCGGCGGCACGACGATTGCCGCCGGCACGGGCGGCGAGGCGAAGGCGAAGGAAGCCGAGCTCTATCTCCTCGACGCCGGGAAGAGGCGCGTCGTGTGGCGGATGGTTCCGTTCGCCGGCGCGCAGAGCTACACCGACCTGGGCGAAGGGCCGCGCGGACTCGTGTATGGCTTCGTCGATCGCACGCGGTTTTTCGTCTTTGACCCGGCGGCGCGCCGCGTCGTGCACAGCGAGGAGCTGAAGGAGAAGTTCGGCTCGGTCGTGACCGGGCAGGGCCCGCGCGCGCTCCTGCGCGACGAGCGCGGGCGGACCTTCGTGCTGTTCAACCGCGCGCTCGCGCGAGTCGACGACGCCAACTTTTCCATCACGGAAATCAGCCGCCCACCCGTCGCCATCACGGCAGGCGGGGACATCCTGGCGGGCCGGCTGTATTTCGCCGCCGGCTCGCACATGTGCAGCATCGCGCTGCCGGAGTAGGCGTCGGCCGGGTCACGCCCGCGCCAGATCGCCGGAGCGCTTTTTGATGCCGGCGATTTTTTCCGCAACGCGCTCCATGTCGGCGCGCGCGCCCAGGAGCTTGGTCTGCCCGAGCCAGACCGCCTCCTCGCACACGCGGTCGTTCACCGGGCAACGGCTGCGCTCGAGCCACTGCTTCATCGCGCCCGCGCCATAGATGCGCTGGTAGTGGGGATTGGCGGCGAGGGCCTGCACATGGGGCGTGAGGTTGAGCGCCGTGTAGCCGCTGCTCGCGGCGACGCCCTCCTTGGCCAGCGCGGCCAGGAACTTCGCGCGCGGCAAGCCGGAGAACTGCGCGGCGTCGTAGCGAAACATGTAGAGGTGCCAGCCGTTGCGGGTGTTGCCCGCGGCGAGCCGGGCTGGCGCGACGCCCGGGATTCTCGCGAGCAGCTGCGAGAGGTAGGCCGCGTTTTCCGACCGCGTCTTCTGCTGCGCCTCGAAACGCGACCACTGCGAGAGCAGCAGCGCCGCCTGGAATTCCGTGAGCCGGAAATTCGCCGCGCGGCCCAGGGTCGCGCCGGGCTTCGGGTTGCCGGGCGTGTGGAAGTTGTAGCAGCGGTTCGCGAAGTCCTCGTCGTTCGTGATGATGGCGCCGCCTTCGCCCGAGGTGAGGTTCTTGCTCGCCTGGAAACTGAAGCAGCCGGCGAGGCCGTGGTTGCCGACCGGGCGGCCGCGCCACTCGGCGAGCGGGGCCTGGCACGCGTCCTCCAGCACGGGGAGGTTTTTCCCCTTCGCGACCGCAAGGATGCCGTCGAGATCGCAGGCGGTGCCGGCGATGTGGACCGGCAGGAGCAGCCGCGTGGCCGGCGTGATCGCCGCGGCGACCGACTTGGGATCGACCTGGAAGCTGGCGGCGTCGCTGTCGGCAAACACCGGCAGGGCGAAGCTCGCGGTGACGGCGTTGAAGGTCGCGACGAACGTGTAGGGCGAGATCACGACCTCGTCGCCGGGGCCGATGTTCATGGCGCCGAGGGCGCTGAGCAGCGCGGCCGTGCCGGAGGACGTCGCGACGCAGTGCCTGGCGCCCATGCGGCGCGCAAACGTCTCCTCGAACTCGCGGTTGCGCGGCCCCCCGGAGGTGCGGCCCCATTTGCCGCTGCGCAGCACGCCGAGCAGCGCCTGCTCGTCGTTCTCGGCGACGAGCGGCCAGTCCGTGCCGGCGGCGGCGCGCGCGGCGGAGGCGGCGGGCTTGGCTTCAGCGGCGGTGGCGCGGGGCAGGCCGGCGACGACGCCGGCGGTGGCGGCGGCCCCGAGGAATTTGCGGCGGGAGAGGGAAGTGGGCATGGGGAGGAAGGCGGCCGTGCGTCCGGGCCCGGCACGTAACCGGAAGGTTACTTCGGGTCCCGGCGAGTCAAGGTGTTTCCCGCGCGCTTGCATGCGCGCGCCCGCTGTGATCCGCTTGCGGCATGACGCTCCGCCTGTCCTTCCTGCTCGTGTTGCTCACCGCCCATGCCACCGCCCAGATCGGCGATGTCGCCGACAAGAAGGGCGAGGTCCAGCGCTCCCTCGTGCCCGCGGACAAGATCCCGCCGGCGCCGGCGCTCACGCCGGAGCAGGCGCTGAAGACCTTCACCGTCGCGCCCGGCTACCGCCTCGAGCTCGCCGCCGCGGAGCCGCTCGTCCAGGAGCCCGTGGCGATCGCGTTTGCGCCGGACGGACGGCTCTTCGTCGTCGAGATGCGCGGCTACATGCCGGACCTCGACGGCAACGGCGAGGACGCGCCCATCGGCCGCATCTCCGTGCTGCGCGACACCGATGGCGACGGCCGCTATGATCAGTCGGTGGTCTTCGCCGACAACCTCGTCCTCCCGCGCGCGATCGCCTTCGTGGGCGACGGCGTGCTCGTCGGCGCTCCGCCCGAGTTGATCTTTTTCCGCGACACCGATGGCGACGGCAAGGCCGACACCCGCGAGGTCGTCGCCACCGACTACGGCGTGCGGGTCGATCCCAAGCGCCCGCACCTCGCCAATCCCGAGCGCGCGCCCAACAGCCTGCTCTGGGCCTTCGACAACTGGATCTACAGCGCGGCCTACACGAAGAAATTCCGCCGCGTGAACGGCGCATGGGAAACGGGCGCCACGAGCTTCCGCGGCCAGTGGGGCCTCACGCAGGACGACGCGGGCCGCCTCTATCACGGCTCGAACAGCGATTGCCTGCGCGTCGACGTGATCTTCTCGGACTACCTCGCGCGCAACCCCAACTACCCGCGCCTCGCGGGCACCAACGTCAACGGCGCCGAAAACCAGCTCGTCTGGCCGGCGCGCGTGAACCCCGGCATCAACCGCGGCTACCGCCCCGAGATGCTGCGCGACGGCCGCCTCAAGGAATTCACCGCCGCCTGCGGCTGGTGGGTCTACCGCGGCGATCTGCTGCCGGACCTCGCGGGCAACCTCTTCGTCGCCGAGCCCGCGGCCAATTTCGTCCGCCGCACGGTGCTCGCCTCCGCCAATGGCAGCGTGCGCGGGCGCAACGCCTACGCCGACGAGCGGAAGGAGTTCATCGCCTCGACCGACGAGCGTTTCCGGCCGGTGAGCTTCGCGACCGGCCCCGACGGCGCGCTCTACATCGTCGATCTTTACCGCGGCGTGCTCCAGCACCGCATCTCGCTCACGAGCTACCTGCGCAAGCAGAGCGAGGAGCGCGGGCTCGCCCGTCCCCTGCACCTCGGCCGCATCTATCGGGTCGTGCCCGACGGCAAGCCCGCGCCGCGGGTGGCGAGCATTCCCGCCATGCCGCCGGCGCAGTGGGTGGAGAAGCTCTCGCATCCCAACGCGTGGTGGCGCGAGACCGCGCAGCGCCTGCTCGTGGAGGCGCGTGATCCCGCGCTGGGCGGCGCCATCCGCGCCGTGGCCAGGAGCGGCGCCTCCCCGCAGGCCCGCACGCACGCGCTGTGGGTGCTCGACGGCGCCGGCGCGCTTGATCGCGAGACGGTGCTGGCCGCGCTCGGCGATCCGGCGCCCCTGGTCCGCGCCGCGGGCTTGCGGCTCGCGGAGCGGTTCCTGCCCGCGGCCACCGAGGATGCGCTCGTGCAACGGATGCTCGCCCTCACCCGCGACGCCGCGCCCGAGGTCGTGCTGCAGGCCGTGCTTTCGCTCGGCCAGTCGGGCGGCGGCGCGCTCGACCGCGATCTCGCGCGCGTCGCGGCGAGCCAGCCGAACAACACCTTCCTCGTCGATGCCCTGCTCAGCGGCCTCAAGGGCCGCGAGTTCTCCGTGCTCGCCGCCATCGTCGGCGATCACAGCTGGAATGTGGACGAGGCCGTCACCGGCAAGCTCCTCACGAGCCTCGCGCGCGGCGTGCTCGGCTCGCGCGACACCGCGGTGATCGAGCGCGTGTTTGCCCTCGCGGCGGAGGCCCGGCGCCCCGCGGCGCTGCTCGACGGCTTGGTGCCGACGGTCGGCATGTCGCGCCGCCCGATCATGCTCGCGAGGCAACCCGTGGGCTGGAGCGAGCTGGAAAAGAACGCCGCCGCCAAGACCCGCCTTGATCGGCTGAAGGACATCGTGGTCTGGCCGGGCAAACCGGGCGTCACCGCCGCGGCCGCCGTGGCGCCGCTCACGCCCGCGCAGCAGGCGCGCTTCGAGGCGGGCCGCGCGCTGTTCTCCGCGGTCTGCTCGGCCTGCCACCAGGCCACCGGCCGCGGCCTCGACGGCCTCGCGCCGCCGCTGCTGGATTCCGAGTGGGTGCTCGGCTCGCCCGAGCGCACCGTGCGCATTGTGCTCCACGGGGTGCGCGGGCCGATTTCGGTGCTGGGCCGCGTGCACACGGGCGACATGCCCGCGTTCGGCGGCGCGTTGAATGACGACCAGCTCTCCTCGATTCTCACCTACGTGCGGCGCGAGTGGGGGCACACCGCTGCGCCCGTCGATCCGGAAATGGTCGCGCGCATCCGCGCCGCCACAACCGGCCACAGCGACGCCTGGAGCCCGGAGGAGCTGAACTTGATCAAGTGAAGACCGCCGCCCTGCTTTCGTTGCTCACGGTCGCCGCCGGCGCCGCCCCGCGCCTCGAGCGCGAGAACCTCCTGCAGTTTCACGACGCCGCGGGCGGCGTCGCGCCCGTGCGCAGCGTCGCCGACTGGCAGCGCCGCCGCGCGGAGATCGTCGCCGGCATGGAGGCGATCATGGGCCCGCTGCCCGGCGCGGCGAAGCGGGTCCCGCTGGAGCTGGCGGTCACGAGCGAGACGGATTGCGGCGCCTACGTGCGCCGCGAAATCGCCTACACCGCGGAGCCGGGCGCGCGCGTGCCGGCCTTTCTGCTCATCCCGAAGGCGGTGCTCGCCGGAAAATCCATCGCCCCCGGCGTGCTCGCCGCGATGCCGACCAACAACACCGAGGGCAACCGCCCGGTCGTCGGCCTCGGCGCGCCCGGCGGGAAGCCCGGCCGCAACTACGGCGAGGAGCTCGCGCAGCGTGGCTTCGTCGTAATCGCGCCGCCCTATCCGCACCTCGCCGACTACAAGCCCGACCTCGCCGGCCTCGGCTACGCGAGCGGCACGATGAAGGCGATTTGGGACAACATCCGCGCCCTCGACGTCCTCGCCGCCACGCCCGGCGTCTCGCCGCGCGGCTTCGGCGCCATCGGCCACTCGCTCGGCGGCCACAACTCGATCTACACGGCGGTCTTCGACGACCGCATCAAGGCCGTGGTCTCCAGCTGCGGCTTCGATTCCTTCCTCGATTACTACGCGGAGAAGCAGGCCGCGGTGTGGCGCCCCGGCCAGGGCTGGACGCAGGGCCGCTACATGCCGCGGCTCGCGGACTACGCCGGCCGGCTGCCGGAAATCCCCTTCGACTTCCACGAGCTCATCGGCGCGCTCGCGCCGCGGGCCTTCCTCGCGCTCGCCCCGAAGGGCGACGCGAACTTCAAGTGGCGGAGCGTGGATCGCGTGCTCGCGGCGGCGCGCCCGGTGTTCGCGCTGCACGGCGCGTCCGATCGGCTCGCGGTCGAGCATCCCGACGGCGAGCACGATTTCCCGCCGGAGATGCGCGAGCGCGCGTATGCGTGGCTGGGGAAATTCCTGCGGTGAGAATTGCCCGGGCCGATTAGCTGCGCTCCGTCGGCGCCCGGGCTCGCAGGAGGACGGCTGATTTTTTGGCGCCCGCGTGACGTTGGCCGCACACACGGCTTGCTTGCGTCGCGGGCGTCTGGCTGCGTCGGGGGCGCTTCGTCCTCGTTTCCCCGTCGCGCCATGGACCAACCGCCGAAAAACAACCGCCAGCTCCTCGCCGTCCTCGCCGCCGCTTTCCTCGGCTGGATGTTCGACGGGATGGAGATGGGCCTCTTCCCGCTCATCGCCCGGCCGGCCTTGCTCCAGATGCAGCAGGCGCACGGGCTCGCGCTGACCGACTCCTTCGTCGCGCTCTGGATGGGCTACGCCACCGCCTCGTTCCTGCTCGGGGCGGCGCTGGGCGGCGTCGTGTTCGGCTGGCTCGGCGACAAGATCGGGCGCGTGCGCGCGATGGCGGCGAGCATCCTCGTCTACTCGGTGTTCACCGGCCTGATCTATTTTGCGCAGCAGCCGTGGCACCTCTGCGCGTCGCGCTTCATGGGCGCGCTCGGGATGGGCGGCGAATGGTCGCTCGGCATCGCGCTCGTGATGGAGGTCTGGCCGGAAAGGCACCGCCCGCTGATGGCCGGCATCATCGGCGCGGCGGCCAACGTCGGCTTTGCGCTCATCGGCGTGATTACGATTTTCCTGAAGGTGACGGTGGACTCGTGGCGCTGGGTGGCGCTCGTCGGCGCGGCGCCGGCGCTGCTCACGTTTGTCTTCCGCATCTTCGTCCCGGAGTCGGAAAAATGGCACGCGGCCGTGCAGGCCAGCCCAGGCGTCAGCCCGCTCGTCGAGATCTTCAGCCCGCGGCTGTGGAAGAACACCGTCATCGCGATCACGCTCTCGTCGATCGCGCTCATCGGCACGTGGGGCTCGGTCCAATGGCTGCCGCTCTGGGCCGATCAAATGGCCGGCGCCAGCGATCCCTCGGCCAAGGGCTGGACCGGCATGGCCTCGGGCATCGGCGCCGTCGTCGGCTGCCTGCTCGGCGCCTACGTCGGGCGCTTCGTCACGCGGCGCGCGGCGTTTTTCGGCCTCAGCCTCGGTTCGCTCGTCTGCTGCGCGATCATCTTCAACCTTTTCCACGGCTACGGGCCGCTGTTCCTCGTGATGACGTTCCTCGTCGGCGCGTTCACCGCGGGTTTCTACGGCTGGCTGCCGCTCTACCTGCCGGAGCTGTTTCCGACGCGCGTGCGCGCGACGGGGCAGGGGCTTTCCTACAACTCCGGCCGCATCCTCGCGGCGGTGGGCGCGCTGCAAATGGGCGCGCTGGTGACAAGCCTCGGCGGCTACGCCAAGGCCGGCGCGACCATCACGCTGATCTATATCGCCGGCCTGCTCGTGATCTGGCTCGCGCCCGAGACGAAGGGGCGGCCGTTGCCGGAATAGGCCGCGGCGCGGGTCAGCCCCTGGCCGGCAGGCGCTTGAAGACGAGCGGCGTCGTGCGGCTGCCCTGCGTCCACTCGCCGGCGATCTCGGAGCCGTCGGCGTTGAGCTTGCCCACAAAGCCGCCGCGAATCTGCGGCACGTTGAAATTCACCGCGCCTTCCTTTTCGGTGATGCTTCCGATGGGAATGCGCGGCGACCCTTGATCCACGCTGATCACATCGCCGCTGAGCTTGCCGTCCGCGTGCGCCGTCGCCTCGAGATCGAGGCGAAGCTCGATGCCGGGCAGGGGCTTGATGGAGCCGCGCCATTTTCCGGCCACGCCCTGGCCGGGCTCACCCTTGGCGGGCACGGCGAAGAGATCGGGCTGCGGGGCGGGCTTCTCGGCCCGCGCCAGCCGGAAGGGAATCGAGCCGCCGCCTTGCGCGGCCTCGCCGGTGATGGTGGCGCCATCGGCCGCGAGCTGGCCGTTGAAACTCGGGTCGCCCGGGAGCCCGGTGAGGAGGAAATCAATCGCGACGCCCGACACCTTGGTCGTGTCGAACGTGAAGCCGCGCACGCCCTGCTTGGGGCAGTCGACCGTGCCCTTCCACTTGCCGTCGCCGGCCGCGACCCACTCGACGCTCATCGGCAGCTCGCCGCGCGGCGTGGTGAGGGCGCCCGCCCAGTAGCCGGCAATCGTCTTGGCCGCCTCGGCGGCGGAGGAAAGGGCCGGGCCGGCCGCAAGCGCCAGCGCCGCGACCACAAGGAGTCGGGGGGAATTCATGGGGCTGAAGCGCGTGAGGGCCTGCGCGGTGCGGGGAATGACTCTTCCACGCGCACCGCCAGGACGGATGCGAGCCGGCGGCCCGGCTTGGGACCGTTACTGCGTGTCGTAGATTTCGACGAGCGCGACGCCCGACGTGTTGCCCACGCCGGTGATCTGCACGGTGTAGCTGCCGGGCTGGAGCGTGACGACGAGGGCCGCGTCGCGGCTGCCCGCCGTCAGCGGAAACGCCCCGACCTGCGCCGAGGTCGTGGCAATCTGCCCGAGCGTCGTGCCCGTTTCCCAGTTGTCGTTCGAGGCCACCACGGTCGAGCCGCTGAACACCGCGATCTGCGGATCGGCCAGCACGCCGGTCACGCCGAACTGCGTGAGCCCCGGGCCGACGCCGCGGATGAGCACGGCCTTGGGCGCATTGCCGGTGATGGACATGCCGGCGATGAGGGTGCCTTCGCCGGGGCTGACGTTGATACGCGCCGACACATTGACGAGGCGCGAGGCCGCCGTGGCATCGAGGTCGTAGATTTCCGTGAGCGCGACGCCGGTCGTGGCGTTCGTGCGCGCGAGGCTGGTCGTGAAGGCGCCGCTGTTCAGCACGGTGATGAGCGCCGAGTCCTTGCTGCCATTCGGCAGGGCAAACGCGCCGACGCGCGCGGCGGCCGCGGCGATTTCCAGGGAGGTCGCCTGGCCGGGGCTCGTCACCTGCCAGTCGTCATTGCTCGCCACGCTGTTCGCGCCACTGAGCACCGAGAGCTGCGGATCGGCGATGACGTTGACGACGCCGTAGGGCACGAGGCCGGGGCCGATGCCGCGCGCGAGGAGGTTCTTGCCGTTGCCCGAGACGACGAAGCCCATCACGAGCGCCTGGGCGCCGGCGCCCGAGATCGCGCGCGCGGAGAAATTCGTGATGCGGCTGCCGCTGATCGTGATGGTCACCGTCGCCGTGCCCGTGCCGACGGAGTTCGTGGCGGCGAGGGTCGCGACGAAGGTGCCAAACGCCGTCGGGGTGCCGGTGATGGCGCCGGTGGTGAGATTGAGCGAGAGGCCCGCGGGGAGGCCGACGGCGCCATAGCTGGTCGGGGCCGGCACACCGGTCGCCGTGATGGCGTAGGCGGGGAAGGCCTCGCCCACGCGCCCGGTGACGGTGCTCGCGCTCGTGATTGTCGGCGCCGACGGCGCCGGCGCGATGGTGAAGGTCAGCTGCGCGGCGCTGGTGCCCGCGGAGTTCGAGGCGGAGAGCGACACGACGAACGTTCCCGCCGTCGTCGGGGTGCCGGTGATGACGCCCGTCGCGCTGTTCAACGCCAGGCCCGCGGGCAGGCCCGTCGCGGCATAGGTCGTCGGCGCGCCCGTGGCCACGATTTGGAGCGGGGCGATGGCCGTGCCCGCCGTTGCGGCGGCCGTGGCCGGGCCCGTGATGACGGGCGTGACGACCGGCGCCGGTGCGAGCGCGAGCGACAGCGACTGCGCACCGGTGCCGCTCGCGTTGCTGGCGGTGAGCACGATCGAGAAGGTGCCGGCGACGGCCGGCGTGCCCGTGATGGCGCCGGTGGTGGGATTGAGCGTGAGGCCGGCGGGGAGCCCCGTCGCCGTATACGACGTGGGCGAATTCAGCGCCGTGATTTGGTAGCTGAACGCCGTGCCGGCGCGGCCGGTCGCCGCAGCCGCGCTGCGAATCTCCGGGGGCGGGAGGTAGGTCGGCACCGTTTCGCCGGGATTCACGATCGCAAAGGTCATCAACACCGTGCTCGAGCCGCCGCCATTCGACACCGAGAGCTGCGCCTGGGTGGTCCCCGCGGTGAGCGGGGTGCCGGAGATCACGCCGTTGCCGCTGTTGAGGACGAGCCCCGCCGGCAGCTGCGAGGCGGAGAAGCTCCCGTTGTCCGAGGCCGTGAGCACGAAATTGACCGCGGTGCCGACCTGCCCGCCGATGAACAGCGGGGTATTGGTGATGACGGGGATGTCGCCCGCGTTGACGACGAGCCGCAGCGTGGCGATGCCCGTGCCCGCGGAATTCGTGGCGCCGAGGACGACGTTGGTGATGCCGGTGAAGGTGGGCGTGCCCGAGATGACGCCCGTGCTGCTCGAAATCGACAGACCGGTCGGCAGCGCGCTCGCGAAGTAGCTCGTCGGCGAATTCGACGCCGTGACGGCGAAGGTGAGCGGCGAGCCGAGCGTGACGCTGAGCGTCAGCGGGCTGTTGGTGATGACCGGCACTTCCTCCGCCTGGGCGTGGGCGCCGAGGAACGCGAGGAAGGTCAGGAGGATGAGCGAAGCCGAGTTTCGGATTTTCATGGAAAGTGCGAAGTGGTGGGTGCCGGAGCCCAAGGCAGACCGCCTTGGGCAGCGTCGGTTCATTCCGACACGCTAATTTGTTGCAACGCAACACGGCGTTTTGCGCCCGAGTGGACCGCCCGAAGTCTTACCGCTCCTTCAAAAATACCCCGGCGCGATCGCCGTGGCGCAAAGACAAATCCGCCAACGCGCCGCGACCTGCTAGGGTAGGCTGCCGGCGCTGAGGGCGTCACGCTCCTTCCCGGTGAGCAGGGCATCCTCCGTGGCCGCGAACGCCGGCGGCCGGAGATTCGGAGCGTTCGGATGGGCAAACGGGAACGCGGCGGGATCGTCGCTCTGCGCGTGCACGTGGATGTCAATCGGCGGCGGACGCGGCGCGGTCGTTTGGGCGGCGGCGAGCGGCGCCGCCGCAAACAGCGTCAGGAAAGTGCGGCGGGAAATTTCCCCGGTGATGGATAGCGTGGCTCACAGGGAACTCTCAGTCATGAAATCGAAGCGTTTCGTCTGGGCGACCCTGCGATGCGTCCGACGATTTTTAGTCAGCAAAGAACAAGATATGACGTCTTTTGCTGCCTCAATTATTTCTTTGCGTCCCTGGTTAGGCGCTTTGGCGGCTGTCTAATCAAGTGCCCCTTGGCACCGACCTCGATGAAGGCGATGTGGACATTGCCTTTGAAAGAGACCGTGGCACGTCGATTTGGATCAACGCTGGCAACTTCAATTAGTGTGCCTTCGTCGTTGACCGAGCTGAACGTTGTCGATCCCGTGTATTCCTCCGGGTTGATCAAATCGGAAAAATGATACTTCACGTATTGGTTGAATCGCTTCTCTGTGCAGAATACCAAACAACAACCCGGAGGGATGTCTTTCGTAGATGCGTTTCTCACGTCGGTCGTCACAGCGTAGAATCTTGCCTCAACAAGCTTACTGGGAAGAGTGGTGACGTCGAAGCCGGACGCCATTATTGCGGGCCTCCCTCGAATTTTGAGGAGTTCCTCGAGAGACATGGCCGAACTCGCTTGGCCCCGGCACGAAGCAAGAACTGCAAGCAATCCGAACAGGAAAAGAATAGGATTCATGCTCAGCGAGGTGGAGGCAGAGCCCCGCGGGTTTTCACCATTCACGAGTCGCTGGCAGACTCTTGGGCTACCTCGAGGAGGTTGGCCCATGTTACTTCGCGGCCGGCTTCGCTTTGGCGAATGAAATGACCTTGTGCCCAGACCGCCACTGGCGGCGCTTCGCGTCCGCGACGATCGCCTTCAAGTCGAACTTGAACTTCGCGGCGTGCTTTTCACGGGCGTGGCGCACTTCCTCGACGATGGTGTCTTTCATGGCTTGAGTCCCATTAGTTCTTCGGGCGTGCAAATTACGGGGCAGGCATAGCCACGAGCCTCGCAGGCAAGGCGGATTTTGGGGGTAATCTCGGCATTGGCAAGATGCGCGCAGTTCCACGTCAGCAGGAAATGCACGCCATTCACCGCGGCCACGGCAATGTGCGCGGCGTCGATGGCGGACTTGGCGGGAATCGCGGCCGCGCGGATAATCTCCGTGGCGAGCGATAATACGGCATCGTCCACTTTCAACAGGGGAAGGGTGGTGAGGATTTCGAGTCGGCGCCGGGCTGCGTCGGGATCGCGCGCTGCGCGCCTCGGTCAGGACGAACTCCGAGATGAACACGTCGAAGTCGCCACGGCGCTTCTCCCACCATTCGCGGGTGATTTGCTGATGGCTCGCCATGACCAAGTCACGAGTGGGCCGAGCGGTGAGATAACTCGGAATCGTCGTTTCGAGGTAAAGGCGGGACTTCATCCGGCAGCTCGAATCTTGATCAGCAAGTCCTTCGCCTCGACCGTGTCGGCGAGCGCGACGTGCAGCTCGGCGACGACGCCATCGCAGGGGGCGTAGACGGTGTTCTGCATCTTCATCGCTTCCATCATGAGGAGCTTGTCGCCCTTGGTGACCTTGGTGCCGACGCTCACTTGGAGCTGGGCGATGAGGCCGGGGATGGGGGCGGCGACTTGCGTGATGTCGGCGAGGTCGGCCTTGGGGCGCGCCTTCGTCTTCGGCGCGACGCTCTTGTCGAGGATGAAGGTCTCGCGGCCGATGCCGTTGAGCTCGTAGCTGATCGCGCGGCGGCCGTCCTTGTCGGGGGCGCCGACGGAGATCAGGCGGATGATGAGGACCTTGCCCTCCTCGATGCTGACGGAGATTTCCTCGCCGGGCTTGAGGCCGTAGAAAAACGCCGTCGTCGGCAGCACGCTCACGTCGCTGTAGGCCGCCGCGTGCTTCGCGTAGTCCGCGAAGACCTGGGGATACATCAGGTGGGAGTAGACGTCGTCGTCCGTGGCGGGATGCTTCAGTTTCTCGGTCAGCTCCGCGCGGATTTTCCCGAGGTCGATGGGCGCGGTGGCGGACGCCGAGGCCTTCTTCTTCGAGTCGCTCAGGTATTTCGCGCGGGCCTCCTTGTGGCGTTTCTCGCCGAGGACCACGAGCGACACGCGCTCCGGCCAGCCGCCCTCGGGCCAGCCGAGGCCGCCGCTCATCATGTCGATCACGCTCTCGGGGAACGCGGTCGAGCCGGGCTCGAGGTTCACGACATCGGCGGGCTTGATGCCCTTGCTGAAGAGGAAGAGCGCCATGTCGCCGACGACCTTGGACGAGGGCGTGACCTTCACGATGTCGCCGAACAGTTGGTTCACCTCGGCATACGTGCGCGCGATCTCGGGCCAGCGCTGGGCGACGCCCATCGAGGCGGCCTGCTCCTTGAGGTTGGTGTATTGGCCGCCGGGCATCTCGTGGAGATAGACCTCGGCGGAGCCGCTCTTGGGCGCGGTGTCGAAGGGGCGGTAATACTCGCGCACGGTCTCCCAGTAGTCGGAGAACTCGTTGAGCGTGTCCAAATCGAGCTGCGGATCGCGCGGCGTGTTTTGCAGCGCGGCGACGACGGAGTTGAGGTTGGGCTGCGACGTGCTGCCGCTCATCGACGCGAGCGCGAGGTCCACGATGTCCACGCCCGCATCGGTGGCGCGGAGCACGCTCGCGGCGGCGACGCCGCTGGTGTCGTGCGTGTGGAAGTGAATCGGGAGGCCGACCTCTTCCTTGAGCGCCTTGACGAGCTTGGCGGCGGCGTAGGGGCGGCAGAGGCCGGCCATGTCCTTGATCGCGAGGACGTGCGCGCCCATGCGCTCGAGCTCCTTGGCGACGCGCACGTAGTATTGGAGCGAGAACTTGTCGCGGCGCTCGTCGAGGATGTCGCCGGTGTAGCAGAGCGCGGCCTCGCAGACGCCGTGCGTCTCGTTGACGGCCTCCATCGCGACGCGGAGGTTGGGCAGGTAATTGAGCGAGTCGAACACGCGGAAGATATCCATGCCGCTCGCGGCGGCGTGCTTCACGAAGCCAGCGACGACGTTGTCCGGGTAGTTGGTGTAGCCGACGGCGTTGGCGCCGCGAAACAGCATCTGGAAACAGATGTTGGGCACCTTGGCGCGGAGCTGGCGGAGGCGCTCCCACGGGTCCTCGTTGAGGAAGCGCATCGCGGTGTCGAACGTCGCGCCGCCCCACATCTCGAGCGAAAACAAATTCGGCGTGCGGCGCGCGACGGCGTCGGCGATCGCGAGCATGTCGTAGCTGCGCACGCGCGTGGCCATGAGCGACTGGTGCGCGTCGCGCCACGTGGTGTCCGTGATCATCAGGCGCTTTTGCTTCGTGGTCCACTCGGCGAATTTCCTCGGGCCGAGCTCGAGGAGCTTCTGGCGCGTGCCGGGCGCGGGCGCGACGGTGCGATCCCATGCCGGCAGCGGCGCGGCGGGGAACGGCTTGTCGGGCCGGTAGCCCTTGGCGTGCGGGTTGCCGTTGACGATGACGTTGCCGAGGAAAGTCAGCAGCTTGGTCGCGCGGTCGCGGCGGGGCTTGAACGTGAAGAGCTCCGGCGTCGTGTCGATGAGCGTGGTCGTGGCCTGGCCCGAGCGGAACTGCGGGTGGGCGATGACGTTTTCGAGGAACGGGATGTTGGTCTTCACCCCGCGGATGCGGAATTCGCTCAGCGTGCGGTGCGCGCGGCGCATCGCCATGTCGTAGGTCTGGCCGCTGGTGATGCTCTTCACGAGCATCGAGTCGTAGAACGGCGTGATGACGGCGCCGGCGTAGCCCATGCCGCCGTCGAGCCGCACGCCGAAGCCGCCGGGCGAGCGGTAGGCGATGATGCGCCCGTAATCGGGCATGAACTTGTTCTCCGGATCCTCCGTCGTGATGCGGCACTGGATCGCGTAGCCGTTGCGCGGGATGTCGCCCTGGCGCGGCATGCCCACCTCGTCGGAGTGCAGCGAGTGGCCCTGCGCGATCAGGATCTGCGCGCGCACGAGATCGAGGCCGGTGATGACCTCGGTCACGGTGTGCTCGACCTGGATGCGCGGGTTCATCTCGATGAAGAACCACTCGTGCCGGTCGAGATCGTAGAGGAATTCCACGGTGCCGGCGTTGTCGTAGCGGATCTCGCGGGCCATGCGCGCGGCGGCGTCGCAGAGCTCGTTCACGATTTTCTCGGGCAGGCCGAAGCTCGGCGCGACCTCGATCACCTTCTGGTGCCGGCGCTGCACGGAGCAGTCGCGCTCGTGCAGGTGGATGACGTTGCCGTGCTGGTCGCCGAGGATCTGCACCTCGATGTGCTTGGCGCGCGGGATGTATTTCTCGAGGAAGACCGCGGGATTGCCAAACGCGCGCTCCGCCTCGCCCTGCGCCTCGTCGAGCAGGTTCGCGAGATCGGCGGCCTTGTGGACGACGCGCATGCCGCGCCCGCCGCCGCCGAACGCGGCCTTGATGATCAGCGGAAACCCGATCGACTTCGCCGTCTTCAGCGCCTCGTCGCGATCGGTGATGGGATTCTCGGTGCCGGGCAGGGTGGGGACCTTGATCTTTTGCGCGAGGGCGCGGGCGGCGGTCTTGTCGCCCATCATGTCGAGCAGCTCGGGCCGCGGGCCGACGAAGATGACGCCGGCCTTCTCGCAGGCGCGGGCGAAGCTGGCGTTTTCCGAGAGGAAGCCGTAGCCGGGGTGGATGGCGTCGACGCCCTTTTCCTTCGCGACCGCGACGATGCTATCGATGTCGAGGTAGGCGGCGACGGGGCCCTTGCCGGCGCCGACCTGATAGGCCTCGTCGGCCTTGTAGCGGTGGATGCAGAGCCGGTCCTCGTGCGCGAAGACGGCGACCGTGCGCAGGTTCAGCTCGGTGCCGGCGCGAAAGATGCGCACGGCAATCTCGGAGCGATTGGCCGCCATCAATTTCTTGATCGGGCGAATCGCGGGTGTGGCGGCGGAGGCAAAAGGCTTGTTGGTCGGCATCGAAAATCGCCCGAGTGGACCGGGCGAAAGCACGCCGAGCAAGCGCGAAGGTCGCGCGGGCCGCCGCCCCCGGGGCTACCGCTCCGCGCAAAGGCAAACGCGAAAACCGATCGTGTAGTCCTCCCGGCCCGAGGATCCGCCGGACCGCGCGGCGGAGCGGCCAAGGCGCGCCTCGGTTCTCCAGCTGCCGCCGCGGGCGATGCGATAGTGGCCGCGCTCCGGCCCCACGGGATCCGTGACGGTGCCGCCGGGGTAGGGGCCATACCAGTCGTAGCACCACTCGAGGACATTGCCGGGCAAATCGTGGAAGCCCCATGGATTGGCGCGCTTGGTCCCGACGGGATGCGTGCGGCCATCACTGTTGGCATTGTTCCAGGACACCGATTCCGGATCGTCGGTGTAGGCGGTCGTGGTGCCGGCGCGGCAGGCGTATTCCCACTGGGCCTCGGTCGGGAGCGTATAGGCCTCCCCGGGGCGCAGGCGGCCAGCGGCGCGCTCGCGCTCGGTCAATTTCCGGCAGAACTCCATGGCGCCGATCCAGGAGACGCGCTCGACGGGCAGCGTCTTGTCGCCCGTGTTGAACGTGCTGGGGTTGGAGCCCATGACCGCCTCGTATTGCCCCTGCGTCACCTCGGTTTTTCCCAGCCAATACTCCCGGGTGATGGAGACCGTCATCCGGGGGCCCTCGGCCTTGTTTCGTTCCGGTTCGTCGGCGGGGCTGCCCATCGTAAATGTGCCCGGCTCGACGCGAATCAGCTCCAGGCCCAGATCCGCGATGACTCGCGCACCCGCGGTCTCGGGCGCCGGTGCGGCCGCCAGCGCCGGAAGCTGGATGACACCCACCAGCAACAGCCCGCGGAGGCGGCGGGAAACGACGCGAGGGGAAAACCGCGCGGTCAATCGGGTGAAGCGAGCGGGGGCCATGGGTCAGGGCAATGTCATCTGCATATTCGCGCGGGCAACATAAACCGATGGGAACCGGCTTTGCTCGGCGTTTCTTGGCGTAAGCTCACCGTGGATTGGCCTTGCTCCGGCTGCGGCGCCGGGGCGCGCGCGTCGGGAATCGACAGCGCCGCGCGCGCCGGGCAAGGCTGCCGCGATGAAACTCGCCCCCCGGTTTCTGCTTTTTCTCGCGCTGATCGCCGCGCAGGCGTCGGCAAGGCCCCACCGCCTCACCGTGCCCGCCCCCGCCGAGGATCGCGTGGCGCAGGTGGTGACGATCACGCTGCCGGCGGATGCGCCGCGGTCCGCGGTGCTGCGCGCCGCGTCGGGCGAGGTGTTGCCGCTGCAAGCCGCGGGCGACGGCACCGCGCAGTTTGTGATTCCCGTGCAGCGGGCGGGCGCGCGGCTGGAGTTTTTGCTCGAGGCGGCCTCGGCGCCGCCGGACGGCGTGACGGTGGAGCAAAAGGCGGAGGGCCTGCACCTCATCGCCGGCGGCCGCACCGCGCTCACCTACCGCACCGACAAAACGTCGCTCCCGCGCGCGGACATCGACCCGAAATACAAGCGCGCGGGTTACCTGCATCCGCTGCTCACCCCGTCGGGCCGCGTGGTGACGGGCGATTTTCCGTCGAACCACGTTCATCACCACGGCATCTGGTCGCCGTGGACGAAGACGAAGTTCCAAGGCCGCGCGCCCGACTTCTGGAACATGCAGGATCGCACCGGCACGGTGGAGCTGGAGCGCGTCGAGCGCACGTGGGGCGGGCCGGTGCACGGCGGTTTTGTCGCGCACCACCGCATGGTCGACCTCTCGGCGCCGAGCCCGACCACGGCGCTCAACGAGACATGGGCGGTGACGTTCTATCGCGTGCCCGGCGCGCCGCGCCCACTGCACGTGATCGACCTCGTGATCACGCAGGCGTGCGCGACGGCGGATGCGCTCGTGCTGCCGAAATACCACTACGGCGGCCTCGGCTACCGCGGCTCGGAGGCATGGGAGGACAAGGCGAACTTCTCCGTGCTCACCTCCGAGGGCGTGACCGATCGCGTGAAGGCCAACGACACGCGCGTGCGGTGGATCTTTGCGGGCGGCAGATATCCCGACGGCGCCGAGGCGGGCGTGGTGCTGCTGGATCATCCGGGGAATTTCCGCGCGCCGCAGCCGGTCCGCGTGCACCCGACGATGCCCTACTGGTCGATGACGCCGTCGCAGCTCGGCGACTGGTCGATCGAGCCGGGCAAGCCCTATGTGGCGCGCTATCGTTTCCTCGCGCACGACGGCGCCGCGGATCGCGCGCTCGCCGAAGCGGCGTGGGCGGCGTTTGCGCAGCCGGTGACGGCGACGATGGAGGCGTTGTAGGCCCGCCCGTCGGCGGCAGTTTTCCAGCTGGAGCCGCGGCGCCCTCGCCGCGTTGGGGCGAGTGCGTCGGAAACGCGGCGAGGGCGCCGCGTCTCCCACAAGCGATCCGAAGCACGACGGCAGGAGTGCCGCCGATCCCCTGGCGTTTACCGATCGAGGAACGGCAGCTTGAGCTGGTCGAGGTTGGCGCGGAAGGCCAGGGAGTAGTTCGTGCCGAACGTGCGGCGCGAGGTGTTGCGGCCGCCTTGGTAGAAATTGCGCCACGAGTCATTGGTGAGGTTGGCGCCGTTCAGCTCGGCCGACCACGTGCGGTTGATGGTCCAGCGCGCGGTGGCGTCCCAGCGCTGATGGCTCGATTCGTAGACGGGGCGCAGGTCGGTCGCCGTCGCGGAGGTCGTGATCGCGCGGGGGAAAATCGTCGTGCGCACGTTGAGGTAGAGGGCGCGCCGCGGGGTGAGGTAGCTCACGCCCCAGTTGGCGTTCCAATCGTAGAAGTTCGGCGCGAGCGGCTTGGTGATCACGCCGGCGCGGTTGGGCGCCTCGCCCTTGAGGTTCTTGTTGTAGCCGCCGAAGACCTCCCAGCCGCGCACGATTTCCGGGAGGAACTTCAGCCAGGGCTGGAGGCTCTGGCGGACGGAGGCCTCGACGCCCTCGAAGCGGCCCGTGCCGCCGTTGTCCTGCGTGTTGAGGAGGTAGCCGGCATACTGCCCGTCGAAGCCGTTGTCGTTCCCGGGCTGGATCGTCTCGGTGGAGGTGATGATGTAGTTCGTCACCGTCTTCTTGAACCAGCCGAGCTCGATCTTGTTGGCGCCGCTCGGGAAATACTCGAGCTGCACGTCGAGGTTGCGCGAATAGGTGGGGAGGAGGCCGGTGTTGTTGACGGTGACGTTGGGGATCGCGGCGGTGTCGTTGACGGTGGTGTTCGGCAGGATCGACTGCACGCCGGGACGGGACATCGAGCGGGTGAGGGCGCCGCGCAGCAGGAGGTCGGGCATGATGCGGTAGGTCAGCTGGCCGTTGGGGAACCAGTCGGTGTAGTCGCCCGTCGCGCGCTGGGTGCGGGAGTAGATGGCGTCAAAGTATTGCTTGGACGTGTTGCTGAAGCCCTGGGCCAGGACGGGCACCCCGAGGGAGTTCACCCGGATCGCGCCGCGGACGAAGTTTTCCGTCTGCTCGCCGCGGATGCCGCCGAGGAAAGTGAGCCGCGGCGTGAGCCGCACGGTGCCGGCGAAATAGAGCGCGGTCACGTCCTGCGCCATCTGCTGCGTGTTGACGCGCTGGCGCTGGATGTTCTGGCCCTGGATGTCCTGCACCGCGTTGGGATTGGCGCGCATGAAGTCCGCAAACTTGTAGGGATCGACGAGCGGCGGGCGGCGGATGCCGTAGGGAAAGGAGTCGCCGTAGGCGGTCTTGGTGAACTGGGAGGCGAGGAGGATCGGATCGTCGGCGGTGTTGGCGATGCCGTCCGGGCCGACGTAGTTGAGCACGATCTGGCCGGCCTGCTTGCGGCGGTGGAGCTGATAGAGGCTGGCGCCGGCGCGCAGCTCGACGGGGAAGCGCAGCTCGGCGAAGCTGCGGCGCACGTCGAGCTTCAGGTTCCACGTGCGGTCGTTCTGGAACCGCGGCGAGGTCTGCAGCGAGAAGCTCTTGCGGGAATTGTAGCTCGCGAGGTCGTAGAGATCCGGGCCGGCGGCTTGAATCATGGTGAGCGGCGCCGGCGTGCTGGGATCGGCGGTCATGCGGACGACGACGCCGTCGGCGGCGACGAGGTTGAACTGCATCGACTGAATCATCGCCGGGAGGTCGGTGACGCGGGAGTCGGACTTGCCGTAGTTGGCGGAGTAGTCGATGCGCCACGGGCCGAGGCGGTGCTCGACGGAGCCGACGTAGCCGTAGTTGGCCGAGACGGAGTCGGAGTAGTCGTTGAAGACATCGACGAGGGCGTTGCGAATCGTGGCGTCCGTCGTCGTCGAGGCCGGGTCGATGGTGCCGGGGCGGACGCGAAAGGTGTGGCTGCGATTCTGGCTGAGGTAGTTGTTGGCGCTCGCCTTGAGCTTGAGCACGGTGTGGGCGCCGAGCTTGTAGTCGGCGCCGAGGTTCAGGGAGCGGCGGTTCTTGGCCTGCGGGCCGTCGACGAGGGTGAAGGTGTTGACGTTGAAGCGGGAGTTTTCCGTGACGGGGTTGGCCGCCGTGCCGGCGGTGAACGGCGAGTAGGTCATCGCGTAGTTGTGCGACGGGTTGATGGTGTTGCTCTCGAAATAGGAGAGCGTGAGGCCGAGGGTGTTGCCGAGGAAGGCCTCCGAGTAATTGAGCGAGCCGCCGGGCTTGAAGCGCTCGGTGGCGCGCGAGCCGGGGCCGTCGATCTGCCAGCGCATCATCTCGCTGTTCGCGGAGACGGTGAGGGTGGTGGAGAAGCGCCGGCCGCGCTGGGCAAACGCGTTCTTGGTGACGGCATTCACCACGCCTCCCTGGGCGGGCGCCATCCACGGCGGCGGGGCCTTGAAAATCTCGATGGTCTCGATGTTGGCGATGGTCGACTGGGAGAACTCAAAGGCCCGCGACGACGCGTCGCTGCTGCCCGTGCTCGAGCGCGGCGGCGTGCCGGCGGCGGCGGGCACCTGGCCGTCGAACGTGAACAGCGTCGCCTCCGGGTCCTGGCCGCGCATCGAGACCGTGGAGGCGTCGGCATTGGTGAAGTTGACCTGCAGGCCGGGCACATAGCGGAGGAACTCGCCGATGTTGCCCTCGTTCACGTTGCCGAGCGTGTCGGCGGAGATCGCCTGCACGAAGAAGTCCGATTTCTTCTGCTGGTTCACGGCCGCGGCGTTGCCCTCGGGCTCGGCCGCCACGGTGAAGGCCGCGAGCTTGTAGATGCCGGCGCTGAGATTGAACTCCGCGCGCACGGTCTGGCCCGCCGCGACCGTGACGGCGCGCTTCTCGGGGTCGAGGCCGGCATAGCTTACCTCCAGCTCGTGCGTGCCGGCGGGGAGGTGGTCCAGCGCAAAGGTCCCGTCGCGATCGGTGAGCACGCTGCGCGCGGTGCCGGCGAGCCGGACCTCGGCGGAGGCCAGGAACTGGCGCGTGCCGCCGTTGGCGACCGTGCCGACAATGGTCGCGGTGCCGGCAACGGCGGCGGCGGCGGGCGCCGCCGTCGCGAGCAGGCAGGCCACGAGGAACACAAAAACGCGGAGCGGGGTGGGAGTGCGCATGGAGCAAGGCTGGTCGTTTGAGCGTGCCGGGCGTTGCGGTCCAGGCGCTGCGGAAGGGAGCCTGACAGTCCAACGACAAAGGCGAGGCCATGGGCACAACGATTCAGGCGGGCCTTCGTCTCAGCCGCGCAGCCTCGCCTCATCGCTGCCATGAAATACCTCCTCCTGTTTTCGTCCCTTTGGTCGCTTGCGCCCCTTGCCACCGCGGCCACCGCCGATCTCAAGTGGCTCGGCGACGCGCCGCCGGTGCCGGCGAGCGGCGTGAGTTTCGGCGTGCCGTGGCCGCGCGGCGCCGTGACGAGGGAGCAGCGCTACACGCTCACGACCGCCGACGGCGCCGCGCTCCCCGTGCAGACCTGGCCGCTCGCCTACTGGCCGGATGGCTCGGTGAAATTCTCCGGCGTCGCGACCGTGGCGCCGACGAGCGCGGGGGAGTTTCGCCTCGTGACGACCGACCGTGCCGCGGCGACGGGCGCGGCCGTGCGCGTGCAGACGGCGGCCAACGGCATCGAAATTGACGCCGGAAAAATCCAGGCGCGGCTCGGGACCAGCGGGACGAACTTGATCCAGAGCATCAGGATCGACGGCCGCGAAGTGGCGCGCGACGGGCGGCTCGTCGGCGTGCTGCAAAGCGGGCCCGGCGAGGAAGCCGACAGTGCGCCGCCGCGCGAGCGCTTCACCAGCGTGATTGAGAGGGCGATCGTCGAGCAGTCCGGCCCCGTGCGCGCCGTGGTGAAGATCGACGGGCGGCACCGCCTCGCGTCGAGCGGGCGCGCATGGCTGCCGTTCAGCGTGCGGCTGTATTTCTACGCGGGCGAGGAGGCGATCCGCGTGGTTCACACCGTGATCTACGACGGCGATCAGGAGAAGGACTTCGTCCGCGGCCTCGGCCTCGCGTTTGCGGTGCCGCTGCGCGAGAAATCCTGGAACCGCCACGTGCGCTTCTCCGGCGCCGACGGCGGCCTGTGGTCCGAGCCGATCCAGCCGGGCGGCGGCGTCGCGGCGCAACAGGCGGGCCAGCGCGTCGAGCCCGGCAGCGGCGGGATGCCGCGCACGTTTCTGCCCAACGACACCGAGCAGCAGCCCGTGTGGAGCGACTTCAAGCTCGCGCAGCTCTCGCCCGACGGCTTCACGGTCCACAAGCGCACCGGCAGCGGCGTGACGTGGATCCTGGCCAACGCCGGGCGCCGCGCCTCCGGCCTCGTGTTTGCTGGCGACGTGAGCGGCGGGCTCGCCGTGGCGGTGAAGGATTTCTGGCAGTCGTTTCCCGGCGCACTGGAGGTTCGCGGGATGGCGGGCGACGCCGCCGAGCTCACGGCGTGGCTGTGGTCGCCCGATGGCCCGGCGATGGACATGCGCCACTACGCCAAGCGCGCCTACGGCCTCAACGCCACTTACGAGGACGTGCAGCCCGGCATGAGCACGGCCCATGGCGTCGCGCGCACGACCGAGCTCACGCTCTACCCCACGCGCGACGTGCCCGCGAAGCCGGCGCTCGTCGCGCTGGCGCAGGCGGCCGGGAAACGCGCGCTGCTCGCGGTGTCGCCGCAGCACCTGCACGCGGCCGGCGTCTTCGGCGTGTGGAGCCCGGTCGATCGCTCGACGCCGCTCAAGGCCGCCGTCGAGGACCGGCTCGAGTCGGTGTTGAGATTCTACCGCGCGCAAATCGACGAGCGCCGCTGGTATGGCTATTGGCACTATGGCGACTTCATCCACAGCTACAGCGCGGCCGCGCGCCAGTGGTATTACGACTGGGGCGGGCATGCCTGGGACAACACCGAGCTCGCCGTCCCGCTCTGGCTCTGGGCGAGCTACGTGCGCACCGGCAAGGCCGAGTGGTTCCGCCTCGCCGAGGCCCATGCGCGCAACACGAGCGAGACCAATGTCTATCACATCGGCCCGATGGCCGGCCTCGGCACGCGCCACGGCGTCGTGAAGTGGGGCGACGGCGCGAAGGAGATGCGCGTGAGCCAGGCCGCGCACTGGCGGCCCTTCTACTACCTCACCACCGACGAGCGCATCGGCGACATCATGCGCTCGCAGCTCACCGCCGATCTCGCGGCGGCGCAGCACGACCCGATGCGCCTCGCCCAGCCCGTGCTGCCGCAGGATCCGAAATTTCCCGCGCGCATCCGCCTCGGCCCGGATTGGTTCGCGCTCGCCGGCAACTGGCTGGCCGAGTGGGAGCGCACGGGCGACACGAAGTGGCGCGACAAAATCCTCGCCGGCGTCGACGCGATCATGGCCATGCCCTACTGGCTGCGCAGCGGCGTCCGGAACGGCCTCAACCCGGACCTCGGCAAGGACGAGAACGGCCAGCCGCGCCTCGGCCCGCTGAAGGGCGGCGGCGCGATGACCGTCGGCTACGATCCCGCGACGGGAAAACTTTTCCCCATCCCCGATCCGATCGCGAGGCAGCAGGTGCCGGTGAACTACAACCTCTCGACGATCCAGGGCGGCGCGCAGGTGATGTTCGAGCTGCTGCCGCTGCTGGGCCGCGACGATTTCGCCCGGGCGTGGCTCCAGTATTGCCGCCTCGGCGCCGCGCCCGCCGAGGTGCTCGACAAGGATCGCATCACCGGCACCGAGGGCGCCGACGCGAGCTATGTGGAGCCGGCGCAAGGCGGCCCGCGCCTCGCCGCTTGGTCCTACGCGAAGACGAAAAATCCCGCCTACGCGCAGCGCGCCATCGCCGCGCTCGCGCGCTTCCGCGGCGCGAACCCGCAGGCCGTGCCATTCCCCGATGCGCTCAACGCCGTGACCGAGTCGCCCGGCGTCGAGACCAACGGCGCCGCGCAATCCGGCCTCACCGCCATCGAGGTGCTCGCGCTCTGCGCCGACGCGCTGCCGAACGAACTCCCGCCCGCGCCCGAAGGCGGCTTCGGCGGGCGGGGCCGTGGCGGGCGCGGCGGGCCGCCGGTGTCGCCGAAGTAATCGTGACGCAGGGCGGGGCTGTGGCCGCCCTTTCGCACGCTGAGTGTTTGTCGCCGAGGGCGGACACAGACCGCCTTACCTCCAGCCATGCGCTTCGATCGGGTTTTCGCTAACGTTGCGGCGGAAAACTCGACTTGTTTCCCGCACGCTGCGGCGGGCCCGGCGGTCGCGCTCCACCGTGCCGAACTGTCCGCGTCGCCGCGCCCTCGCAGGCGGCTGTCGTCACGGACATTTTTCTGGGACCATGACCCCGCCTCGCCTCCGCCCGCTGCCTGTCCTGATTGCCGCCGCGCTCTGCGTCTCCTGCGCCTTCGCGCAGACCGCGACGACCTCCGCCCCCGATGCCGCGACCCTCGCGCGCTACGACAAGAACAAGAACGGCCGCCTCGACGCCGACGAGCTCGCCGCCCTGCGCGCCGACGAGGCCAAGGCCGCTTCCGCGGTGAAACCCGCGAGCCCCGCCGCCGCCTCCTCCTCCGGTGACATCGTGCAGCTCTCGCCCTTCGAGGTCTCGAGCGCCAACGACAAGGGCTACGCCGCCTCGAGCACGCTCTCCGGCACGCGCCTCAACTCCAAGCTCGAGGACATCGCCAGCTCGATCTCGGTGATCACGAAGCAGCAGCTCTTCGACACCGCCGCGCTCGACCTCAACGACATCTTCCAGTTCGAGGTCGGCACCGAGGGCACCGCGCAGTTCACCGATCCGACCAACGACGGGCGCGGCAACTATGACAACGTCTCCGGCAATCCCACCGGCGCGAACCGCATCCGCGGCCTCGCGCAGGCCGGCGTCCTCGTCAACGGCTTCGCCGTCAGCAGCAGCATCCCCGTCGATCCCTACAACCTCGACAGCATCGAGATCGCGCGCGGGCCCAACTCCACGACGGCCGGCCTGAGCGACGCGGGCGGCACGGTGAACCTCAACACCAGCCGCGCCAACCCCACGCGCGAGCTCAGCAACCTGGCGACGCGCGTCGACAGCTACGGCGGCTATCGCGCGAGCCTCGACCTCAACCGCCCGATCATCCGCGACCGGCTCGCGCTGCGCTTCGCCGCCGTCTACAACGAGGTCGGCTACGTCCGCAAGCCGTCCGTCGATCGCACCAACCGGCAGCAGATCAGCGTGAACTACCGGCCGTTCAAGACGACGAACTTCAACGCGTCCTACGAGCTCTTCCACGAGTGGGCGCAGCGCGCCAACGCGCTCACCCCGCGCGACACGATCACGAACTGGCGCGCCAACGGCAGCCCGACCTACGACTGGGGCGGCGGGCCCTTCGCGGCCAACGGCACGGCCACCGGCGGCCGCTTCACGATCAACGGCGTGGTGCAGCCCGCGATCACGACGATGACCAACAACGTGCCCGCCGGCATCGCGCTGCTCGGCAGCTCCAACGCCCGCAACGTGCAATACATCGACGACGGCCAAATCTATGCCTTCATGCGCGGCGGCCAGCCCAGCAACAACGCGGCCGCGATCGATCAGTTCGCGCAGAGCGCCGGCCTCTCGGCCGCCGGCCCGCTCTTCACGCTGCCCGGCACGACCGATCGCTCCATCTACGACTGGACCAGGATCAACCTCGCCGCGCCCAACCGGCAGATCCAGCATGCGCGCATCTTCAACGTGAGCCTCAACCAGGAGGTCTTCCGCACGGAGCGCAACCGGCTCGATGTGAACGCCGCCTTCCGCCACGAGAACCAATACGACTACCGCCGGCAGTTCATCGCGCAGCAGGACGGCGTGCCCGCCGTGCTCGCGATCGACGCCAACGCGCGCCTCGTCGACGGGCGGCCCAATCCGTTCTTCAAGCATCCGTTCATCGGCGGCCTCGCGCCGCAGGTCTACGTCTATCCCAGCAAGACCGACAGCTACCGCTCGCAGCTCGGCTACGAGCTCAACTACGCGCGCGAGCCCGATTGGAAGAAGTGGCTCGGCCGGCACAGCTGGGCGGGCTACGGCGAGACGAGCACGAGGATTTATTCGCCGAGCGGCCTGCGCTACCACGACACGGTGACGGACAACGTGAATTTCCTCGGCGCCGCCGCGGCCAACCCCACGCCCACGACCAACCTCACCGCCAACAACGGCGGCCTGTTCTACCCGCTCTACTATTTCGGCAAGACGCCCGGCGGCGGCGTGGAATACGCCAACAGCGGCCCGATCAACCCGACGGGCAGGAACAGCGTCGGCTCGTATTTCAACACGACCACCAACCAGTGGGTGACCGGCGAGTCGGTCGACGTGAAGGAAGTCTACTTCGCCGTCGGCATGCAGAAGCGCGTCGTGCGCACGCTCGGCGCGAGCTTCCAGGATTTCTGGCTCGATGGCCGGCTGGTCACGACCTTCGGCCAGCGCACGGACCGCAACTATCTCCAGGACAACCTGCCGCTCACGCTGAGCCAGGGCTTCTTCGACGAGACGGGGCTCCAGCGCTTCGGGCAGAACAAAAAATACCTCAACGGCACCACGCGCACCAAGGGCGCCGTCGTGAAGCCCTTCCTCCACATCCCCGCGCTCGATCGCACGGCGGCCGGCGGCGGGTTCGCCAGCTACGTCGCCGAGGCGATCCGCGGCTTCAACGTGAACGTGAGCCGCTCCAACAGCTTCCTCCCGGCCGACCTCGCCTACAACCTCTACCTCGAGCAGCTGCCCAACCCGACCTCCATCGCGAAGGAATACGGCGTCACGATCAACATGTTCAACCGGTTCTCGATGCGCCTCACGCACCACGAGACGACGCAATACCGCACGCGCGCCGGCACCGGCACGATCGCCACGCGCGTGCTCGGCATGGATTTCCACCCCGGCGGGCAGAACCTCACCTTCAACCTCTTCGACGCCGCGACGGGCTGGCAGCAGCAGCAGAACCCCGGCTTCACGCTCGAGCAGGCGCAGGCCGCCGCCGCCAGGCAAATCGGCTACACCGCGGACTTCATCGCCAACGCCGGCGGCAAGGCCATCGCCGACGCGAGCGACGCCCTCTCCCGCGGCTGGGAGACCGAGATCAATTTCAACCCGACGAGCAACTGGACCATGAAGCTCACCGGCAACAAGCAGGAGGCCATCGACTCCAACATCTCGCTCTTCATCCAGAAATACATCAACGAGCGCCTCCCGATCTGGCAGACGATCAAGTCGCCCGACGGCGCGCTCTGGTGGACGACCACGCAGGGCAGCAACGGCCGCCCGGTCGACTACTACACGGCCAACATCCAGACGCCCGTGAACCTCGCCATCGCCACGCAGGGCAAGAAAAAGCCGCAGACGCGCGAATATTCCTTCGCCTACGTCACGAGCTACGACCTCAAGGGCCTCGCGCTCTCCGAGCGCTTCACGTGGCTGCGCGCCTCGACCCTCGGCGGCAACTACCGCTGGTCGAGCCGCGGCGCGATCGGCTACCTCGGCGGCCGGCCCGACGCCGACGGCGTGCTCCGCGCCCTCGATCCCAACCGGCCCGTCTACGACAAGGCGCGCGACAGCCTCGGCGTCTTCGCGCGGTATCGCACGAAGCTCTTCCGCGACCGCGTCGGCGCGAGCTTCCAGCTCAACGTGAACAACGTCTTCAAGGACGGCGGCCACCTGCAGCCGACGGCGGTGAATCCCGACGGCACGCCCTGGCGCTTCCGCATCATCGACCCGCGGCAGTTCATCTTTTCGGCGACGTTTAGTTTGTAGCGGAGCCGCTTCCAGCGCCGGTGGAATAGAAAGCTTTTCCGCTGCGCGCTCGCGGCCTTACGGCTCAGGGTTCGTAGCCCCGGCTTCGGCCGGAAGGTTTGTCTGCTCGACGCTCTGCGCTTTCCGGGTCGACGGAAGCCGGAGGCGACGAACCAAGGGGCTCGTGGTGGGCCGCGACCTCCGGGCGCGGCCAGAGTCGTGTGTGCGCTGCAAGGCCGCGCTCGGAAAGCACGGCCCACTTTCTCTCCAACCGCAGCCCGAAGGGCTGCCAGAACGTAGCCGGGGGTTGAGGCTCGGCGACACCCGGGCTACGTTCTGGCACGCCTTCAGCGTGCTCATGCGCGACTTCCTGAAGCAGGCCTCTATTCCGCCGCCGCCTCGACGGCAACCGCCCTATCTACGACAAGCCCGTAGGCAACTTCGACCTGCGGCTCAGCGACGGCACGCGCATCTTCGGCGAGCAAGGTTCGCACCCCCTTCCGGCTCAACGTCGCCAACGTCACGGAAAGCGGTCACCTGCAGGGCGTGGCCGTCAATCCTGACAGCCGCAACTGGAACTACCGCATCGCCGACCCGCGCCAGTTCATCTTCACGACGCGGTTTGATCTGTGAGCGGGCGCCCAAAAAATTTCGCTGCCCGCAATAGCGTGGAAGCATCCCGCGTTCTTCTTACTTATGCAGGAGCAGCTTCAGGAGTTTCGCGATTCCACCGAGGATGCCCATGCCCGCGGCAAACCACAGCGCGATAACTGTCGTGCGAGCCGGCCACCGAAGCGCCGCGCCCACCGTGACGAAGTAGGCCAGTGTAAAACCGGCGGTCAGTGCCAAGGCAATCAGGAGGTCAGCTTCCTGTAGCGTTATTTCTGCCCAAGCACGTGGGGAAACAGCCACGAGAGGGCCAGCGAGTGCGAAAGAAAGGCCAGCGGCGGGACCGTGAAGGCGAAGACGACCCGCGGCGCACGTATCTTCGGCCTCAATTTCCTCTGATTGCGCAAAAACACGAGCAGGCCAAGGCCACCCAAACCGAAGAGCATGACGAAAAGAATCGCGTATCCGAGATACGGCAGCCCGCGCGGCTCGAAGTAATCTAACAGGGGATCGAGAGCCCTGACAGGAATGAATACCGCCCCAGGGATGCCTCCAATCACGAGCAGTCCATCCGCCAGGCTCGGGAGGCCGTTCTTAATGCGCCAGAGCGTCATCTTCCTCGCGAGCTACTCGCCCTTGAAAATCGCGACCCCTGCCGCTCCACGCGAGAGCCGCCACGCGCGATACATGCCGGGGGAGTTGAAGGGCAGGGCGATGTTGCCGTCCTTGTCGATGCAGACCACGCCGCCGTCGCCGCCGAGGGCGCCGACCTTGGCGATCGTCGCCGCGGCGGCTTCCTGCAGCGGCGTGCCGCGGTAGTCGAGCTGCGCGGCGATGTCGCGGGCGACGCCGACGCGGATAAAATATTCGCCCCAGCCGGTGGCGCTCACGGCGCACGTCGCGTTGTGCGCATAGGTGCCGGCGCCGATGATCGGGGCGTCGCCCACGCGGCCGAACTTCTTGTTGGTCATGCCGCCGGTCGACGTCCCCGCGGCGAGGTTGCCCGCCCGATCGAGCGCGACGCAGCCGACGGTGCCGTAGCGCAAGGCGCGGTCGGCGGGCGTGTCGAGGGCGGAGACCTTTTTCGCGGCGGCCTTTTTCTTCGCCGCCTCGAGCTGCTCGCGCCGGCGCTCGGTCTGGAAATACTCGTTGGGCACGAGCGTGAAGCCCTGCTGCTGCGCGAACTTCTCCGCGCCCTCGCCGGTGAGCATCACGTGCTCGGACTTGTCCATGACCGCGCGCGCGAGCGTGATGGGGTTCTTGATGTGCTTCACCCCGGCGACGGCGCCAGCGGCCTGGGTGCGGCCATCCATGATCGAGGCATCGAGCTCGCAGGTCCCATCGGCGGTGAAGACGGCGCCCTTGCCGGCGTTGAAGAGCGGCGAGTCCTCCAGGATGACGATGACGGCGATGACCGCGTCGAGCGCCGCGCCCCCGCGCTCGAGGACGGCGTAGCCGGCGTCGCGGGCCTGGGCGAGCGTGGCGCGATACTCGGCCTCCTGCGCGGCGGAAAGCGCCTTGCGCTCGATCACGCCGGCGCCGCCGTGCAGCACGAGGCCAAAGGGTTTTTCCGCGGCCGCGGCGCCGCTGGAGAGACGGGCTCCGGCCAGGGCAAGGGCGACCAAGAACAGGGTGAGGCGGTGCATGGCGTGGGCTTAGTGCTGGAGCATCGCGAGGAGGAACGCGAAGTCGAAGGCCGTCTCGCGGAGCGCGTCGTAACGGCCGGAGGCGCCGCCGTGGCCGGCGGGCTCGAGGGAAATCTTGAGGAGCAGCGGCTCGGCGTCGGTCTTGAGGGAGCGAAGCTTGGCGACGTATTTCGCCCCTTCCCAATAGGGCACCTGGCTGTCGTTGAGCGCGGTCGTGACGAGGATGGCGGGGTAGGCCTGGCGGCGGAGGTTGTCGTAGGGCGAATAGGCGCGCATCCAGCGATACTCGGCCGCGACGTTCGGATTGCCCCACTCGACATACTCGGCGGTCGTGAGCGGGAGCGAGGCGTCGAGCATGGTGTTGAGGACATCGACAAACGGAACCTTCACCACGGCCGCGCGGAAAAGGTCGGGGCGGAGATTGAGGACCGCCCCCATCAGCAGGCCGCCCGCGCTGCCGCCGCTGATGACAAGCTGCGCGGGGGTGGTCGTGCCGGTCTTCACCAGATGCTCCGCGCAGGCGATGAAGTCGGTGAACGTCGTCATCTTGTGCTGCATCCGGCCGGCTTCGCGCCAGGCCTCGCCGAGTTCGCCGCCGCCGCGGATGTGCGCGATGGCGCAGATGACGCCGCGGTCGAGCAGGCTGAGGCGGGCGGACGAGAAACTGTCGGGGATGCTCGCACCGTAGCTGCCGTAGCCGTAGAGGTAGAGCGGCTGCGGCCCGGCGGTTCGGCGGTCCGCGCGCCAGACGAGGGAGACGGGAATCTTCGTGCCGTCGGCGGCCGTCGCCCAGACGCGCTCGCTGCGATAGTCGGCGGTGGAAAAGCCGCCGAGCACCTCGGTCTGCTTCAGCACGGTGCGGGTGCGCTGCGCCATGTCGTAGGCGATGGTCGAAGGCGGCGTGACCAGCGACTCGTAGCTGTAGCGGACGGAGTCCGTGTCGAACTCGAGGTTGCCGACGAGGCCGGCCGTAAAGACCGGCTCGGGAAAGGCGATGCGGTGCGACTCGCGCGTGCGCAGGTCGATCACGCGCAGCCAGGGCAGCCCATCCTCGCGCTCCGAGACGACGGCAAAGCGCGCGAACAGATCGACGTCGGAAATCTTCACCCGCGGATTGTGCGGCACGAACTCGGTCCAGTTTTTTTCCTCCGGTGTGGCGACGGGCGCGGTGGCGATGCGGTAGTTCTTCGCGCCGCGGTTGGTGACGAAGTAGAAGAGCCCCGCGCGGTGCTCGACGGAGTATTTGTGATTGGTCTCGCGCGGCAGGAGCACCCGCCACTCGGCCATCGGCGTGGCGGCGCGGAGGGCGCGCGTCTCGCTGGTGACCTTGCTGGCGGCATCGCAGAACACGTAGGCGCCGTCGCGGGAGCGATGCACCGCGAGGTCGAAGATTTCGTCCTTCTCGTCGTGCAGCCACGCTTGCTTCCCCGTGGAGAGCGTCCACCGGCCGAGATGGAAGCGGCGCTTCGTGACCGGATCATCCTGCACGTAGAGGATCGTGTCGTTGTCGGCGGCCCACACAAACGACGAGGTCTGGCCGACGGATTGGGCGACGTCGGCGCCGGTGCGCAGATCCTTCACGCGAAGCTGATACTGGCGATAGCCCGTGCGGTCGACGGAATAGGCCAGGAGGTGGCCGTCGTCGCTCACGACCTGGCGCCCGACCGACATGAACTTCTCGCCCCGCGCGAGCTCGTTCACGTCGAGGATGACCTGTTCCGGCGCATCGGTCGTGCGGTGCTTCCGGCAAAAGATGGGATACTGTTTTCCCTTTTCCGTGCGGCTGTAATACCACCACTCGCCTTTCCGGGCGGGGACGTTCGCATCGGTCTCCTTCAGGCGCGCGACCATCTCGGCGTAGAGCGTGTCGCGGAGCGGCAGCGCGGGCGCCATCACGGCCTCGGTGTAGGCGTTCTCGGCGCGCAAGTGGGCGAGGACCTCGGGGTTCTCCTTTTCCCGGAGCCAAAAATAATCGTCGATGCGCGTGTCGCCGTGGACCGTGACATCCTTCGGCTTCCTGGCCGCGAGCGGCGCAGGCGCGGCGGTGGTGGAAAGCGGGACGGCGGCGGAAACAGCAGGCATGAGCGAGAGGAAAAGCAGCGGGCGGAGGGGTGGGCGCATAGGCAAAGGCACCGGGCAATCACGGGGCGACGCGGCGCCCCACGATCACGAGATCGCGCTCCACGCCGTCGAGCACCGCCACGCGCGGCAAGTGCGCCCAGCGGGCAAAGCCGTGCGCCTCGAAGAGCGCGAGGCTGGGCGCGTTGTGGGCGAAAATGTAGCCGAGCAGCGTGTGGAGCCCCAGCGCCGGCGCGCGTGCGATCGCCTCGGCGAGCAGCCGGCGGCCGAGGCCGCGACGGCGGTGGGTCTCCGCGACGTAGATGGCGACCATCACGGTGCCGTCGTAGGCGGCCCGGGCGTTGAAGGTGTCGAAGCTCATCCACGCCGCCACGGTTCCGTCGGGCTCCGAAAGCACCCACAACGGCCGGGCCGCGTGCTGGTGCGCCTCGAACCAAGGGCGCCGTGCCTCGACGGTGACCGGCACCAGCTCGGCCGTGACCATGCGGCCGGGGATCGTGGCGTTGTAGATGGCGACGATCGCCGGGAGGTCGGCGGCCGTGGCGAGGCGGAAGGCGAGGGCGGTCATGGCGCGGCAGGCGGAGGAAAGTTGAAGCCGAGGTTGCCGACGGGCGTGCGCCCGCGCCAGCGGAGAAGCTCGCCGCTGGCGGTGTCGAAGTGCAGGGTCATCTCAAACTCCGCCGCGCCAGGCTCGGAGGTCACGGGCCGGTAACGGTAGCGGGTCATCGTCTCCGCGCCCTCGATGCGCTGCTCCGTGGGGACGCCCAGCAGCTTGCCGAGCGCCGGCAGACGCGGGCGCAGGGCCACCGCGGGGCCGGAGCCTACCGTGGCGTCGAGCCGCCGCGCGGCGTGGTCGACCCGGCCGCGGCCCACGCTGCGAATGAGGTTGGCCGCGAAATCCTTGGGCATGGCCGCGAAATATTTCTCCGGCACGGCGACCCGCGCCAGGCGTCCGCCGGCAAATCCGAGATCCAGCGCCAAGTCATAGGCCACGGGTTCGCTCACGCCGGGCGGCAGCTGCTTCACCCAGCGCACCTGCCAGCGCTCAGTGGCGCCATCCCGCTTAATCGTCTCGGGCCGCAACCCAATCCAGCGCACATCGTCGGCGCGGAGCACCGGATCGCGCAGGATGAGCGCAAGGCCGTCCTCGGTCTGGATCGTGAAGTTGCGATCAAAGTCGCCGAGCTGGAGCTTGAGCTCGAGCAGCCGCAGGTAGATGCAGCCGCCGAGCAGCAACGCCACGGCCGCCAGCCCGCACGCCAGGACGCGTCGCAGCACGGGGCGACGCGCGCCGGTCATTTCTTCGTCGCGTCGGCGCCCGGGGCGGCGGGCGCCTTGGCAAACGTCATCTTGCTCACGATCTCGAGGAGGCGATTGCGCAGGATCTCGTCCTCCTCCTCGGTCTTCTTGGTGTAGCTCTTGCCCTCGGTGATGCGCTCGGCGAGCTCGGTGCTGATGACAAAGATGTGGCCGTTGCGCACGAACAGGAGGTTGCCGCGCTTCGCGACGCGCGGCGGGCCGGCGACGATCTGCGGGACCTTGTCGGCGAACATCGAGCCGCCCGGCACCAGCAGGTAGGTGAGCAGGGCGCCCTCCTGCGTGTTCGGCAGGAACTTCGCGCTCTCGATCTGCGCGCCCTCGAAGTTCTGCTTGAAGTCGGCGAGGACGAAGTTGCTGAAGAAATAGATGAGGTAGTCCTTGAGGCCGCGCGTCGCGAGCTCCCACCGCTGCGTGGCGTCCTGCTGAAACGCGGCGATGCTCACGTGCAGGTTGAAGTCGTCCTGGAAGGTCACGACGTTGGCCGTGTCCGTGATGTCGCCGCCGAGCTCCGGCAGCACGGGGATGACGACCTTGAACTGCCCCGTGGGCGACTGGTAGATCTTGCCCTCCACCTTGCCATTGAGCGATTGCGCGGAGGCGATCGCGGCGCTGAGGGAGAAGGCGAGGAGGGCGAAGGTGGGACGGAACATGGAAGGGCGAAGCAGAAGACGGCCCGGCGGCACTTTCAAGCCAACGGTGGTAACAGGGCCGAAAGCCCGCGCCACGCCGCCACGGGGATGGCCTCCGGGCGGGCCTGCGCGGTGACACCGTGCGCCCCCAGGGCCGCAAGCGCCGGGTCGGCCGCGGCGGGCAGGTGCGCCCGCAGCAGGGCCCCGATCTGCTTGCGCCGTTGCTGGAAGCACGCGCGGATGAGCCGGCGGGCGGGCGCGGAAAACACAAACGGCGTCTCCCGGCGCACCAAGTGCAGCAAGTGCGACTCGACCTCGGGCCGGGGATGAAAGCAGGCCGCCGCGACGCGATGCCCGGGCGCGACCGCATACGCGGCCTGGAGAAAGACGGAAATCGCGCCGAAGGCCTTCGTGCCCGGCTGCGCCGCGTAGCGCTGGGCCGCCTCGAGCTGCAACATCAGCACCATGCGCGCGGGCAGGGGACCGGCGAGGACGGCGTCGAGCCACGGCGTCGCGATCGCGTAGGGGAGGTTGGCGACAATCTTGAAGGGAGAGTCGGCGGTGGCTGGGGACGCCGCGCCCTCGCCGCGTTCGGCCGAACCGGGGCGAGGCCGCCCCGGTTCCAGCTGAGGGGTGAACCCCGCCAATGGCCGCTCCACGGCATCCCCCTCGATCAAATGGAATCGCTCCGGAAACCGGGGGACGAGCTGCGCCTCGAGATGCGCGTGAAGCGTGCGATCCTTTTCCACCGCCCAGACATCCGCCCCCGCCTCCAGCAATGCGGCGGTCAGCGTGCCCAGCCCCGGGCCGATCTCGATGACCGCATCGCCCGCCCGGACTTCGGCTAGCTCCAGGGACTTCGCGACGATGTTGCCATCGACGAGGAAGTTCTGCCCGAGGAAGCGCTTCGGTTGGTGGCCGAGCGAAGCGAGCAGGTCGCGCGTGGCGGTCGGCGAGAGCGGCATATTCCGGATCAACGCGGGGCGCGACCCTCGTCCACCTCGTAGTAGTCGAAGAATGTGAGCAGGTCCGCGCGGTGCGCGAGGCCGCTCTCGGCCTTTTGGCGCTCGAGCGTCGGCGTGGCGTCGTCCCGCCAGCCGCGCTTCGCGGCAAAGCCGTTCCAGATCAGCGCCTCCACCTCGGTGATGGGCCGGCCGCGCTGCTGCACGATCCATGCGAGGATCTCCTTGTCCGTGCCGCCGGCGAGCGTCCGCGCCTTCAGCGCCTCGTAGGCGACGCCGAGAAAGTGGCAGAGACGGCCGTCATAGCCCTTGCCGATGAACTCGTGGTGCTCCGCGTGCAGCTCGCCGCGCGCGTGCTTGCGGATTTTGTCGAGGCAGCGCGGCAGGTAGAGGAGGCCGCCGAGCTTGGCGAAGGCGGTGATGGGACGTTGGGACATGGCGTGGGCGACTGGGTCAATCCTTGGATTCCTCGAGGTGAAACTTGTGCAGCATCCGATGCACGAGCGGCGCAAACACGACCGCCACGGAGGAGATCAGCGCGATGCCGGAGAAAATCGCGTAGAGGCCGGCGAAGATCTTGGCGCCCTGGCTGCGCAGCACGTCCACCGGCCCCATGCCGGAGGCGATCATGGCGGCGTTGAGGAAGGCGTCGATCCACGGCAGCCCCGCGAGCGTGTGGTAGCCGACCATGCCGATGGCGAGCGAGAGGCAGATGAGCACGAAGCCGACGGATGCGTTGCGCGCGAGCCGGCGGTAGAATTTGCGCCGCGGCAGCAGCGGCTGGCGGGGCGTCTCATACATGGCGGAAATCCGCGATCAGCGCCGCGGGATCGGCGGCGCGCATGAGCGCCTCGCCGACAAGCACGGCATGAGCGCCGGCGGCGCGGGCGCGGGCCGCGTCGGCCCCGGTGAAGATGCCGCTCTCGCTCACGGCGATCACGTCGCGCGGAAACTGCGGGATGAGGCGCTCGCTCAGGCCGAGGTCGGTCTTGAAAATCGCGAGGTCGCGGTTGTTGACGCCGATGATCTTCGCGCCGTGCGCGAGGGCGCGCGCGAGCTCAGGCTCGGTGTGGATTTCATGGAGCGCGTCGAGCCCGGCGGCGGCGGCGGCGGCGGCAAGCGCCTTGATCTCGTCGTCGTTCAGCGCCCGCACGATGATGAGAATCGCGCTCGCGCCGGCCTCGCGGGCCTCGAGCACTTGAATCGGGTGCACAAAGAAATCCTTCCGCAGGCACGGCCGCGCGGGGGGACACCCGGCAAAGTGGGCCGTGACTCCACGAAGATCGTCGAGGGTGCCACCGAAGAATTTCTCGTCGGTGAGGACCGAGAGGGCATCCGCGCCGGCGGCTTGGTAGCGTCGCGCCTGCTCCAAGGACGAGGCGCCCGCCTTGATGTCGCCGGCCGAGGGAGAGCGGCGCTTGATCTCGGAAATCACGGCCAGCGCGCCATCGGCGCGGCGCAGCGCCTGCGCGAAGGAGGGCGGGCGCGGCCGGGTGGCATGCGCGCGCGCGAGCTCGGCCTCCGAAACAGCCCGCAGCCGCGACGCGATCTCGCGTCGTTTCCACGCCATGATTTCGGTGAGCTTGTCGGCCATGAGCGTGGTGACGAAACACACGGGCGCACGGAAAACGAGAATAGAGTTGGCGGGCGAGGGGTTCGCAGCCGGAGATCGGCGCGAAGAAATCGCGGCCGCGAGTTTCCCCGGGCCAAACCGGCGCCACCCGAACAACAATACCGTTGACAGTGCCAGCCTAGGCCGATGCTTTGCGCTCTTTTATGAAAGTCGTATCCTCCATCAAATCGGCCAAGAAGCGTCACCCGGCCTGCCAGGTCGTGCGCCGCAAGGGCAAGATTTACGTCATCAACAAGGTCGAGCCGCGCTACAAGGCGCGCCAAGGCTAATCCGCCCTTTTTCCGCCGATGAAAGCGAACACCCATCCCAACCTGAACAACGTCTGCTTCCTCGATATCGGGACCGGACGTCGTTTCCTGACCAAGTCCACCATGAAATCCGCCCGCAAGGAGCAGATCGACGGCCAGGACTATTTCATCGTCGTCCGCGACGTGACCATGGACTCGCACCCCGCCTACACCGGCGAAAAGCGCCTGGTCGACACCGCGGGCCGCGTCGAGAAGTTCACCTCGAAGTTCAAGCGCGGCACCGGGACGAAGAAATAATCCCGGCGCAGACCACCTTCAAAAGCCCTCCCGCCGTGGAGGGCTTTTTGCTTTTGGGCGGGCGCGCGAAAATTTTCCGTGTGTTCCGCGGCCACACCGGCCCATGCTCGGCGCCCATTTTCTTCATGCGCATCCATCCGTTCCAAGGCCTCGTCCCCACACCCGCCGCCGCGCCCGAAGTGGCCTGCGTGCCCTACGACGTCGTCAACACCGCCGAGGCCGCCGCGCTCGCCGCGGGCAAGCCCCACAGCCTCCTGCGCGTCGACCGCGCCGAGATCGATTTGCCGGCGGGGACCGATCCCTACAGCGAGGCGGTCTACGCCAAGGCGCGGGAGAATTTCCTCGCCCTGCAAAAAAAGGGCGTGCTGGTGCGGGAGACGGAGCCGTGCCTCTACGTCTACCAGCAGCAGATGGGGGCGCACATCCAGCGCGGGCTCATCGCCGGCTGCCATGTCGACGACTATGATCGCGAGCTGATCAAGAAGCACGAGAAGACGCGGAAGGACAAGGAGGACGACCGCACGAAGCTCATCGACACGCTGAGCGCCGACACCGGCCCGGTCTTCCTGACCTATCGCGACCACGCGCCCGTGACGGCGCTCGTCAACGCGAAGACCAAGGAAAAGCCGCTCCACGACTTCACGGCGCCCGATGGCATCCGCCACACCGTGTGGCGCATCGCCGGCGGCGCCGAGTGGGTGAAGGCGTTTGCCGCCGTGCCCGTGACCTATATCGCCGACGGGCACCATCGCGCCGCCAGCGCCGCGCGCGTCGCGCGCCTGCGCCGCGAGCGCAATCCCAGGCACACGGGCGCCGAGGACTACAACTGGTTCCTCTGCGTGCTCTTCCCGGCCAGCGAGCTGAAAATCCTTCCCTACAACCGCATCGTCGTCGACCTGAACGGCCTCGCGCCGGCGGATTTCCTGGCGAAGGCCAGGGCGCTGTTTGGCCTGCGTGAAAACGCGGCCCCGTCGCCGACCGCCGTCGGCGAGGTCAGCATGTATCTCGGCGGCAAATGGTATGGCCTGCGTTGCGCGGCCGACGCCAAGGCGGATCCGGTCTCGCGGCTCGATGTGAGCGTGCTGCAGGACAAGCTGCTCGGCCCGGTGCTCGGCATCGCGGATGTGCGCACGAGCAAGCGCATCGATTTCGTCGGCGGCATCCGCGGCCCGGGCGAACTGGTGAAGCGCGTCGATGCCGAGGGCGGCGTGGCGTTCTCCATGTATCCCGTCACGCTGGCGCAGCTCATGGACATCGCCGACGCCGGCCAGATCATGCCGCCGAAGAGCACATGGTTCGAGCCCAAGCTCCGCTCGGGCCTGGTGGTGCACACCTTCTGATCGGCCGAGAATACCCGCACGCGGGGCGGCGCTTGCTTGCCTCGTGTGCGCCGGGTCCTTTGCTCACCGCATGGTTCCGACATTCCTTCGGCCGCGGCGCGCAACGCTGGGTGTGCTGCTCTGCCTCCTCGTTGCCGGCGCCGCCGGCGCGGCCCAGGCACCGTCGGACCTGCCGGCGTTTCCCAGGCCGCTGGGCGACTATGCGTCGGTGCAATCCGCCGACCTCGGCGCGACGCTGGCCGGCCGGGCGAAGCTCGAGCCATTCAACGTGGTGGCCACGCTCATTTTCGCCCTGGCGATTCTCCATACCTTCGTGACCGCCAAGATCCGCCACTGGGCGCACGTCGTGGAGGAACGTCATCTCGCCCACCGCAAGACACGCCCCGCCACCACGGATCGCAACGAGGATGGACAGCCCGACGAGGTGAGCTTCTGGGGGCAGACCCTTCATTTTCTCGGCGAGGTTGAGGCGGTCTTTGGCCTCTGGGCGCTGGCGCTGGCCGTCGCAATCGTCGGCTTCAAGGGCATGGACACCGCCATTCACTACATCGCCGAAACGGTGAACTACACCGAGGCCATGTTTGTGGTCATCATCATGGCGCTCGCCTCGACGCGGCCGGTGCTCGTGCTGGCCGAGCGCTGCATGCGCGGCGTGGCGGGGCTCGGCGGCGGCCGCCCGGTCGCGTGGTGGCTCTCGATTCTCACGCTCGCCCCGCTGCTCGGCTCGTTCATCACCGAGCCGGCGGCGATGACGCTCGCCGCGCTCCTCCTCGCAAAGCAGTTCTACGCGCTCGATCCCAGTCCGCGCCTGAAATACGCCACGCTCGGCCTGCTGTTCGTCAACGTCTCGATCGGCGGCACGCTCACGCACTTCGCCGCGCCGCCGGTGCTGATGGTCGCCGGGCCCTGGGGCTGGGACATGGCCTACATGTTCACCCACTTTGGCTGGCATGCGATCATCAGCATCGTGTGCTCCAACGCGGCCTACCTGCTCGTGTTCCGCCGCGAACTCCTCGCGTTGCGGGCCGTGCCGGCCCCCGCCGAGGCCGGCGACGAGCGCGTGCCCTGGTGGGTGACGCTCGTGCATCTTGTCTTCCTGGGGTTCACGGTGTGGATGGCGCACCACCCGGTGATTTTCGTCGGCGGCTTCCTGTTCTTTTTGGCCTTCTCGCAAGCCACGGCCCACCATCAGGGCAAACTCGATCTGCGCGCGCCGTTGTTCGTCGGATTTTTCCTGGCCGGCCTCGTGATTCACGGGGGCCTCCAATCGTGGTGGATTCAGCCGGTGCTGGGCAGCCTCGGCGAGGTTCCCCTCTTTGCCGGCGCCACGATCCTCACGGCGTTCAACGACAATGCCCTCATCACCTACCTCGCGACGCTCGTGCCCGGATTCAGCGAACCGTTGAAGTTCGCCGTCGTCGCCGGCGCCGTGACCGGGGGCGGCCTCACCGTGATTGCCAACGCGCCCAATCCCGCGGGCCAGTCGCTCCTCCAGCGTTTTTTTCCCGGCGGGGTGTCGCCGCTCGGGCTTTTGCTCGGGGCGCTCGTGCCGACCCTGATTGTGGCGGTTTCGTTCATGGTGCTGTGAAGCTGCGAGCGCCCCGCTCGCGGCATTCGGCGCGCGGCTGGTGCACCTCGCTTCGCGCCGCGCGGCCGGTGTGATTGTGCCGATGGACAGGGCCGAAGCGATCGGCGGCGCGCCCGGTGGACCGCGACGACGGCGGAGCGCCAGGCGACACGGCGGTTCGGCGCTTGTGTGTGGCAACCGCGGTGATAACGGATCGGTCGTCCGGGTTCTCTCGCGTCACCATCAACCACAGGAGGCCGCCATGATTGCCACGCAAGTTCGCCAGAAGGACGCTGTGTTCTACTTCGCCTCGTATCCCTCGGAGGCTTTGCTCAAGCAGGTCCGCTTCATCAGCCGGTTTTACGACGAGGAGGGCGGCGGCATCGCGGCCGACGCCGTGGCGCCCGACGACGATGTCGGCCGCTTCATCGCGAAGATCGAACGCAGCGACCGGGCGTTTCAGCGCGAGGTGTCGAGGGCGAAGGTCGCGGCGATCCGCAACTTCTACGAGACGGCGATTTCGCAGCCGCCGATTCCCGGCGTCGTGCTGCTCTTCACGCCGCAGCGGCTCGCCTTCCGCGCGATCGACGCCGCGGCCGGGGTGGGGCACCTGCAGGAGCCCGGGGAAAAATTCCTGATCATCGACGGGCAGCACCGGCTCGCGGCGCTGGAGTTCTTCGAGCGCACGCACCCGGATGAGGCGAAGAACATCGCCGTGCCCTGCGTGATCTTCGACGGGCGCACGGAGGACTTTGCGACGGAGATGTTCGTAATCATCAACTCCACGCCCACGCGCATCAACAAGAGCCACCTCGTGGATCTCTACGAGCGGGTTTCCTGGGCGGAGCCGGACCGGCGGTTTGCCGCGCACATCGCCGAGATGCTCTACAGCGCAGGCGACAGCCCGTTGCGCTACCGCATCAACCGCCTCGGCGGGCGCAGCAGGCAGGAGAAATGGATCCTGCAGGCCGAGCTCTTCAACGAGCTGCATCGCTGGGTGAAGACCGAGTGGAAAAAAATCTCCGCCGAGGGCGCCGACAAGCGCGCCGCGGCGGGATACTACGAAATCGTGCGCGACTTCCTCAAAGCCTGCGCCGCCGTGTGGGGAGGGAGCTGGGGCGACGGCGGCGCCATGGTCACAAAGCCGGTCACGCTGAAAGCCATGCTCCGCGTCTGCGCCGACCTTGCGGCGGAGGACGCCGGGCCGGCGGAAGGCCGGATCGAGCGCTGGCGGGCGCGGCTTGCGCCGTGGACGGAGCAGGCCCGCGAGTTCCGGGCCGAGGGCTTCTACGAGCGGTTTCCCGCCAAGGGGCAGGTGGAGCGCGTGGCCCGCATTCATCGCGAGCTGGGGCGGTGGGCGGGCATAGCGCCGCGCGCCAAGGCCAGGGAGTAGGGGCCGGTGGCGCTCGGGACGGCCCGCCGGCGCGGACGGATGGGGCCCGGGCATCGCCGGCATTGCAACGCCCTGCGATGTCATCCGTCATGCGGGGTTCGCGCCCTGATTTTCCATCTCCACTCCCGCGCCCCCACATGCTGCCTTTTGCCCTGACCATCTTCACAGGCGCCTTCCTCCTGTTCCAAGTCCAGCCGTTGATCGGCAAATACATCCTGCCGTGGTTCGGTGGCGGTCCGGGCGTCTGGACGACCTGCCTGCTTTTTTTCCAGACTTTGCTGCTTGGTGGCTACGCCTACGCCCACTTTTCCTCCACCTACCTCAGGCGCCGCCAGCAGGTCATCCTGCATGGAGCGCTCCTCGTGCTCTCGTTGGCGTTGCTGCCGATCACGCCGTCGGCGAAATGGGCCGGACAAGTCGCCGGCGATCCCAACCTGCGCATCCTGCTCCTCCTGGCGGCCACCATCGGCCTGCCCTATTTCGTGCTCTCCTCGACCGGGCCGCTCATGCAGCAGTGGTTCAGCGTCACGAATCCCGGCATATCGCCCTACCGGCTCTATGCGCTCTCCAATGTCGGCTCGCTGCTCGCCCTGCTGAGCTACCCGCTCTACTTCGAGGTGAACTTCGCGCGCCACACGCAGGCGACGATGTGGTCGGTGGGGCTGGGCGTATTCGTGCTGCTCTGCGGCTATTGCGCGTGGCGGCTGTGGCAAAGCGCGCCCGCAGCCACAACGCAACCGGTCGTCGGAGGCGACGGCGCAGGCGCGCCCGAGGCGCCGACCCCGGCGGTGGACAAGCTGCTGTGGATTGCGCTGCCGATGATTGCCTCGGTGCTGCTCTCCGCGACGACCAACAAGCTCTGCCAGGAAGTCGCGGTCATTCCGTTTCTCTGGGTGCTGCCGCTGGCGCTCTACCTCCTCAGCTTCATCATCAGCTTTGATCACGCGCGCTGGTATCACCGCGGCGTTTTCACCGTGCTGGTGGTGCTGGGCATCGCCGCCGTGGTGCAGCTCACCCAGGTCGGCAACGACGCGCCGATGAAGCTCCAGATCATCTGCTACTGCGCGGCGCTGTTCATCGCGTGCATGATCTGCCACGGCGAGCTCTACCGGCTGAAGCCGCCGCCGCAGCGGCTCACGTCCTATTTCCTGCTCATCTCCCTCGGCGGCGCGCTCGGCGGCTTCTTCGTCGCGATCGTGGCGCCGGCGCTGTTCAAGGACTACCGCGAGCTCCAGCTCGGGCTCTGGCTGCTGTCCTACGCGCTTGGCGTGCTGTGCTTCCGGCACCGCAGCCGCGAGCTGGCGCTGGCCGCCGGCCTCGGCACGCTGGCCATCGCGGCGGGCTTGCCGGCGCTGAAGTCCATGTTTGACGACAGCCCGGGCCTCGGCGCCGAATACGCCGCCTTTTTCAAGGACTACTGGCGCTACATCGTGCCCACCGTCGTCGTCCTCGCGCTCACCACCCTCGACCTGCGGCGCTTCCGGCCGAGCGCGGTGTGGACGCCGCGCATGGGCAGCCTCGTGATGGCGCTTTGCGTCGGGCTCGGCGCGTTCTTTGTGGTCACGTGGGACGACAAGAGCAGCAACCGCCTGCTCAACGCCACGCGGAATTTCTACGGGACGCTCAAGGTTTTCGACTACTACCCAGGCGACGCCGAGGACAACTATCACCTGCTCCTGCACGGGGCGACGACGCACGGCCTTCAGTTCACCAAGCCCGAGAAGTCGCTGCTCGCCACGACCTACTACGCCGAGTCGAGCGGTGTCGGCCTCGCCATCCAGGCGCTGCCCGAGGGCCCGCGCCGCCTTGGCCTCGTCGGCCTTGGCACGGGTTCGCTTTCCACCTACGGCCGCAAGGGCGACTACCTCCGCATCTACGAGATCAACCCGGCCGTCGCCACGCTGGCGCGCTCGCAGTTCAAGTATCTCGACTACTGCCAGGCCGACGTGGAGCTGGCGATGGGCGACGCCCGGCTCGTCATGGAGCGCGAGATCGCCGCCAACAAGCCCCAGCGCTTCGACCTGCTCGCGCTCGACGCCTTCAGCAGCGACGCCATCCCCGTGCACCTGCTCACGAAGGAAGCCTTCGAGCTCTACCTCAAGCAGATCAAGCCCGGCGGCGTGCTCGCCGTGCACATCTCCAATCGCTACCTCGATCTCAAGCCTGTCGTCGAGAAGCTCGCCGCCCACTACGGCCTGCACGTCGCGACCATCTCGGACGACGACTCGTCCGATTGGTGGGTCTATGCGACCACCTGGATGCTGGTCACCGCCAACAAGGATTTCCTGGAGAAGGGAAGAATCCGCGAGGCCGCCGCCAAGGAGGAGCCTTCGAAGAAAACGGAGAAGCTCCCGCTGTGGACCGACGACTTCGCGAGCGTATACTCGATCATGAAGCAGTGAGCGCCGCGAGCTGGGGACGCGGCGCCCTCGCCGCGGCTCCAATCGGGCCACGAGCAAGGCGGCCATTTCAGGCCGTGCCACCTTCCGCATTGCCCTCCGTCCCCCGCGGCGTTCACTCACGACCCTTTCATGGCTTACGACTGGCTCAAAGATGTCGCCGACGAGTATGACGTGATCGTCATCGGCAGCGGCTTGGGCGGCCTGACGGGCGCCAACGTGCTCGCCAAGGCCGGCCACCGCGTGCTCCTGCTCGAGCACCACTATCAGTTCGGCGGCCTCGCCACGTGGTTCACGCGCAAGGGCGGCCACATCTTCGACATCTCCCTCCACGGCTTCCCCGTCGGCATGATCAAGTCGTGCCGCAAATACTGGACGAAGGAGATCGCCGACGCGATCGTGCAGCTGAAGGACATCCGCTTCGTGAACCCGCAGATGGACGTGTGGACGACCTTCACGCGCGAGGACTACACGCGCGTGCTCGTGGAGCAGTTCCGCCTCGACCGCGCGCACGTCGAGAAATTCTACGACCACCTCCGGTCGATGAACTTCTACGACAACAACCCCGAGACCACCGGCGAGATGCTGGAGCGGTTCTTCCCCGGCCGCGACGACGTGAAGCGCCTGCTCATGGAGCCCATCGCCTACGCCAACGGCTCCACGCTCGACGACCCCGCGATCACCTACGGGATCGTGTTCTCCAATTTCATGGGCTCCGGCGTCTACACCTTCCGCGGTGGCTCCGACGATCTCATCGAGAAGATGGCCGCCGAGCTGCGCCGCAACGGCGTCGAGCTGCGCAAGAAGGTGCTCGTCGAAAAAATCCTCGTTGAGGAACACGACGGCCGGAAAGTCGCGTGCGGCATCGTCGCCGGCAACGGCCGCGTGATCCGCGCCAAGGCCGTGCTGTCCAACGCCAACATCAAGAACACGATTTTCCGCCTCGCAGGGGAGGGGAGCTTCCCGGCCGATTACCTCGAGGCCGCGCGCGCCGTGCGCATCAACTCCAGTTCATGCCAGGTCTACCTCGGCATCCGCAAGGGCGAGAGCATCCCGCACATCGGCGACCTCGTGTTCACCTCGGAGAACGAGAAATTCAGCAGCCACGAGCTCACGGATTTCCACACGACGAGCCGCACGTTCTCCGTCTATTACCCCGACACGCGCCCCGGCTCCGATCGCTACACGGTCGTCGTCTCGCTCAACGGCCAATACGGCGACTGGCAGAAACTCAGCGACGCCGACTACGCCCGCGAGAAGCAGCGCCTGATCGACGAGTCCGTCGCCGCGCTCGAAAAATACATCCCTGGCGTGAGCGCGAAGATCGATTGGAAGGAAGCCGCCACGCCGCGCACGATCGAGCGCTACACGACGCACTCTGGCGGCACGTCGTTCGGCACCAAGTTCGAGGGCCTCAAGGTCTCGATGGATCTGCCGGAAAAATTGCCCGGCCTCTACCACGCCGGTTCCGTCGGCATCATCATGTCCGGCTGGCTCGGCACGATTAACTACGGCGTGATCGTCGCCAACCGCATCGACAAGGCGCTTTTTGCGCTGAAGCAACCCGCAGTCGTAGACGAGGCGTCCCGCCTCGTGCACGGCCGATAACCCCTGAGGCGAGACGCCTCAGCCACGACTCATGCCCACCGTCACCGACCTCATTCCGCACCGCCCGCCGTTTCTCTTCGTCGACGAGATCGTGAGCCACGATGCCGAGGGCCTCGTCGCGAAACGCACCTGGCGCGCCGAGGAGGATTTCTACAAGGGCCACTATCCCGGCGCCCCGATCACGCCTGGCGTGTTGCTCTGCGAGGCCGTGTTCCAGACCGCCGCCTGCTACATGGCGCTCAAGGCCCGCGCCGCCGGCGCCCCGCCCGGCGAGGGCGTGCCGCTCATCGCCAAGATCAGCGACGTGCGCTTCCGCAATCCCGTCTATCCCGGCGACACGACAATTTTCGAGGTGAAGCAAAAGGACGCACTCGGCGGCTTCACCATGCTGAGCGGCCACATCAAGAAAGCCGACGGCACGCGCGTGCTGACCGTGGACTTTGCCGTCGCCTGGAAAACGCCCGCGGCGGCCGGCGCTTGATTGGCCATGCCCGACTTCCTTCAGCTTCTGGGCAAGACCTTCCTCGTGTTTGGCGTGGCCAACCGCAAGAGCGTGGCGTGGCTCGTCGCAAGGACGCTGGAGGATCAAGGTGCCTGCGTGATCTACAGCGTGCGCTCGGAAGCCCGGCGCAAATCGCTCGAGACCCAACTCGCCGGCAAGCCGGTCTTCGTGTGTGACGTGGAAAAGCCCGGCGAGATCGAGCGTCTCGCCGCCGAGATCGCCGCCTCCGGCCGCGCCCCGCTGCACGGCATCGTCCACTCGATCGCGTTCGCGAACTACAGCGAGGGCTTCAAGCCGTTCCACGAGACGAAGCGCGCGGATTTTCTCCAGGCGACGGCCGTGTCTGCATTTTCGCTCGTGGAGATCGCCCGTGCGCTAAAACCGCACCTCGCGCGCGACGCCTCGGTCGTGACGATCGGCATCTCGTCGCTGCTCGTGACGCCCGACAACTACGGCTACATGGGCCCCATCAAAGCGGCGCTGGAATCGAGCGTGCGCTTCCTTGCGAAGTCGTTCAGCGCGGACAGTGCGGTGCGTTTCAACGCCGTCGGCGCGGGTCCGCTCAAGACGAGCGCATCCGCAGGCATCCCCGGCTACATCGAGAGCTACCTCTACGCGGAGAAGCTCACGTTTCGGAAAAAGAACCTGGAGACGCAGGAGGTGGCCGACGCCGTGGCCTTTTTGCTGAGCCCGCGCAGCAGCGGCATCAACGGCACGACGCTCGTCGTCGACGCCGGCCTCGGCTCGAACTATTTCGATCAGGAAATCATCCGGCTCGCGATGCGGCCGGCGGGGAAGTGAGCGCGGATGAAGTTTGAAAACGTCTGCCTCGAGTCGCTGGCCGTCGCGCTGCCGGACGAAATCTGGACCTCCGCCGAGATCGAGGCGCGGCTCGCGCCGCTCTACGAACGGCTGAAGCTGCCGGCCGGCAGGCTGGAGCTGATGACTGGCATCCGCGAGCGCCGCATGTGGCCCGCGGGCACGCGGGCCTCGGACGCCAGCGCCGCCGCCGGCCGCGCCGTGCTCGCGCAGTCGGCGTTGCGCGCGGAGCAGGTCGGGTTGTTCATCCACGCCGCGGTGAGCCGCGACATGCTGGAGCCGGCGACCGCCTCCTTCGCGCACCGCAAGATCGGCCTGCCGGGCACCGCGCAGATCTTCGATGTGTCGAACGCCTGCCTTGGTTTTCTCAACGCGCTCACGATCGCCGGCGCGATGATCGAGTCGGGCCAGATCAAATGCGCGATGGTCGTGGCGGGAGAGAACGGCCGGCCGCTCGTCGAGCAGACGCTGCGCACGCTGCTGGAGCAGCCCCTCACCCGCAACGCCATCAAGCCCTACTTCGCCAACCTCACGATCGGCTCCGGCGCCGTCGGCGCGATGGTGTGCCATCGCTCGCTGGTGCGCGGCCGCGCGCACCGATTGCTCGGCGGCGTGGCGCGCGCGGCGACGCAGCACAGCGAGCTTTGCCAGGGCGACACGCACGGCACCGAGGCGCTCGCGATGCAGACCGACTCCGAGCAATTGCTCGTCGCCGGCGTCGCGCTCGCGCGCGAGACATGGACTGAGTTCACCGCGGAGCAGGGCGCCGCCTTCGATCGCTTGGTCTGCCACCAAGTCGGCAGCATCCACCGGCGCAAACTCTACGAGACCCTCGGCCTCGATCTGGCGCGCGATTTCTCGACCTTCGAGGCGCTCGGCAACACCGGCTCGGTCGCGCTGCCCGCCACGCTCGCCACCGCCGTGCAGGCTGGCGCCGTGCGCGACGGCGATCGCGTGGGGCTGCTCGGCATCGGCAGCGGGCTCAATTGCCTGATGCTCGCGCTCGAATGGTGACGATGCGAACGCGCGCTCCTGCCTCGGAATGATCACGCCGCCCGACATTCCTGCGTGGCTGGCAAAGCTCTACCCGTTTTTGCCGCGCCAGTTCCTGACGCCCGCCGGCGCCACGATGAGCTACCTCGACGAAGGGCCGCGCAGCGACGAGGCGGTGCTCATGCTCCACGGCAATCCCACGTGGTCGTTTTACTACCGTGAGCTCGTGCATGCGTTGGGAGAGACAACGCGCTGCATCGCGCCGGATCACATCGGCATGGGGCTCTCGGCCAAGCCGCAAGCCTACGACTACGCGCTGGCGCGCCGGATCGCCGACATCGAGGCGCTCGTCGCGATGCTGCGCCTCAAGCGCGTGCACCTCGTGGTGCACGACTGGGGCGGGGCGATCGGCTTCGGTTTCGCCGCGCGGCATCCCGACCTCGTCGGCCGCATCGTGATCCTCAACACGGCGGCGTTTGCCTCGCCGCACCTCCCGGCGCGTATCGCGCTCTGCAAGCTGCCGCGGTTCGGCCCGCTAATTGTGCGCGGGCTAAACGGCTTCGCGTGGCCGGCGACGTGGATGGCGATGCATGCGCGCAAACTCTCGGCCGACGAGAAACGCGCCTACCTGTTTCCCTACGACTCATGGGCGAACCGCGTCGCCGTGAGCGCGTTCGTGCGCGACATCCCGCTGGGCGAGTCGCACCCGAGCTGGCGCACGCTGCGCGAGGTCGAGCAGGGGCTCGCGCGGTTCCGCGACCGCCCCATGCTCGTGCGCTGGGGCGGCCGCGATTTCTGCTTCAACGATCATTTCCTCGCGCGCTGGCGGGGGATTTTCCCGCAAGCCGACGTGCGGCGGCTCGCCGACGCCGGGCACTATGTGATCGAGGATGCGCGCGCGACCGTCGTGGCCGACGTCACGCGGTTCTTGTCGGCGCCGCCTTGATCGGCTCGCGGCCGTAGAGCGCGGCGAGTTCGCGGAGGTAGGGGCCGGAGCGCTGCGCGAGCGTCTGCAGTTCCTCCTCGTGGTAGCGCCACGTCCAGTTGCCCTGCGCCTTGCCGGGGGTGTTGAAGCGCGCCTCGGGCCCGAGGCTCATCAGATCCTGCAGCGGCACGACCGCGAGGTGGCAGGGCGACGCGTAGGCGGAGCGCACAAAGTCCCAGCCGATCTCCTGGCCGCTCACGCGCAGGTAGCGGCGCACGTGATCGCGGCTCTTCTCGTCGGCGGCGGCATACCAGCCGCGCGTGGTGTCGTTGTCGTGCGTGCCAGGGTAGACGACGCAGTTGGCGCGCTGATTGTGGGGCAGGTAGAGGTTGTCGGCGTCGCTCCCGAAGGCGAACTGCAGCACGGCCATGCCAGGCAAGCCGGTGGCCTCGCGCAGCGCGACGGTCGCGGGCGTAAGCAGCCCGAGATCCTCGGCGATGAGCTTGGCGTCGGGCATTGCGCGCTGGACCGCGCGGAAAAAGTCGAGCCCCGGCCCCTCGATCCACCGGCCCGTGCGCGCGGTGGGCGCGCCCGCGGGCACGGACCAATACGCCTCGAACCCGCGGAAATGATCGATGCGCACGATGTCGCAGAGCGCGAAATTGGCCCGCAGGCGCGCGAGCCACCACGCGTAGCCCTCGGCGGCGTGCGCGGGCCAGTCGTAGAGCGGGTTGCCCCAAAGCTGGCCGTCGGCGGAAAAATAATCCGGCGGCACGCCCGCGACCGCCGTCGGCCGCAATGTGCGCCGATCCAGCTGGAAGAGCTGCGGGCTGGCCCACACATCGGCGCTGTCGAGCGCGGCAAAAATCGGCGTGTCGCCGACGAGGCTGATGCCGAGCTGCGCCGCCTGGGCCCGCAGCTCGCGCCACTGGCCGAGGAAAAGATACTGGATGAACGCGTAGGCCTCGGCGCGCACCGCGACCTCGGCGGCGAGCGGGGATTTCTGCGCGAGTTCAAAGGTCCGCACGCCCTCCGGCCAATCCCACCACGGCTTGCCGCCGAAGTGGTCCTTGAGCGCGGAGAACAGCGCGTAGCCCGGCAGCCAGCCGGCCTGGGCCGCGCGGAACGCCGCAAAGTCCCCATACGGCAGCGCGCGCCGCGGATCGCGCCGCCACGCCGCGTGCGCCGAAAACAGCAGCGGGAGCTTGCGCTCGTAGAGCGCGCCGTAGTCGACCCGGTCGCGGTTGAGGTAGCGCAACGGCTGCACCGCGGCCTCGGTCAGCAAGCCCGCGCGCACGAGCGCCGCGGGATCGACGAGGTAGGGGTTGCCGGCGAACGACGAGAAACACTGGTAGGGCGAATCGCCGTAGCCTGTCGGCCCGAGCGGGCACGTTTGCCAGTGTCGCAGGCCTGCCGCCGCCATAAAGCGCAGGAAAGAGACCGCCGATTCATCGAACGCACCGACGCCAAATGGACTCGGCAACGAAGTCGGATGCAGCAGCACGCCTGCGCTGCGCTCGCTCAACCACGAGAAGAGCGGGGGTTCGACGCGGACGGTCGGATTGGACGGGGCGGGCGGTTTCGCAGCAGGAGGAGTCGGCATGGAGAAACTCAATAACTCAACTTAACATAATCCATATTGTGCGACACTGATGTTTCATTCTCCGGGGAGAATTTCCCCGCGCTACCGTGCCGGCCCCCAGTGCCGCGTGAATGGATAATACACGAGGATTGGCCGGCCCACGACATCCGCGCCGGGCACGAAGCCCCAGAAACGGCTGTCCTCGCTGTTCGGCGAGTTGTCGCCCATCGCGAAATATTTCCCGTCCTCGACCGTCAGCACGTCGCCCACCTTCAGGCGCGCACCGAAGCGCTTGGGGTCCGGGTTCGTGTAGCCGAGATACCCGTGCTCCTGCTTCGCATTCGCATCGAACGCCGACGACCCCGTGATCGGTGCGCCGTTGCGGAACAGCACCGGCGCCCGCACCTCCAGCTTGTCCCCGGGCGTGCCGACCAGGCGCTTGATGTAGTATTGGTCGCCGACCGCGCGCATGATATCGGGGATGTTGCCGGTGCGGAAAACGAAGCCGCTGCCCACCGCCGGCCGCACAAAATGGTAGCTGACGCGGTCCACGAGCAGATTGTCGCCGGTCATCTCGTCGAACGACATCACGCGCTCGCCCGCCCGCACGCGCTTGCCGGTGCGCAGGCAAACAATCTCGCGTCCCCCGACGGTGACATTGACCGTCTGCCCCTCGCTTTCGCGGCGCCGCACCTCGGCGAACATCGCGTTCGGCGTGAAGGGCACGCCGCGGTTGAGAAACGCCTCGTAGACGGCCCAGTCAAAGTCGAAGTCCATCGGCAACTTCACGCTCACGCTCCGGTCACCGACGATCAGGTGATACTCGCGCACGTCGGTGGGAAGCACCAGCCACGTCCGGCCCGGCACCACGCGCGCCCAGACATGGCCGCGCGACCCGGGGCCGTAGAGCGGGATGAGCACCTCGCCGTCCACCGGCGCATCCAGCCGGTGCGGCCACGCGCCAAACGCCACCGCCCGCGCCGCCATCGCGGCCACGCCCGGCTCGTCCGCCGGCGCCTTGAACACCTCGGCCGTCATGCCGTTGTAGGTCGGCCACATCGAGTTCGTCGGGATCTTGAAGGGCTGAACAAAATACGTCCGGATGCCGAGGATCACGATGGCGGCGACGAGGAAGAACTCGACGTTCTCGACCAGCGCCGTCTTCGGGTAGATCGCGCCGCCGGTGCGGCGCAGGACCTCCTCGAGCCGCTCGATGCCGAGCTTCATCTTCTCCGCGGGCGCCCTCTCCTTCACGAGCGCCTTGAGCTCCGACCGGCGGGCCTCCAGCTCGTCAAGCTGCGCCGGCGCGAGCAGGTCGCGGCGGAAGTGGTAGACGCGCTCGGCGATCTCCAGCCAGTTGCCGGCGTTGGCGCGCATCTTTTTTTCCTGGGAAGCGAAGAGGCCGAACATGGTGGTGTCTTTGTCTTTCGGGCGTTTCCTCCGGCGATCACTCCGAGCGCAGCGAGGAATCCATGCCCGCGAACCCGGCACGTTTCCGAAGCCGTGGATTCCTCGCTGCGCTCAGAATGACAAACATGGGGGCCGGCTGGTTTTTAGGGGAAGATGGACGTCAGTTGTTCTGGAGGACCTTGATGAAGGCGTCGGGCGGGATCGAGACCTTGCCAATCTGCTTCATCTTCTTTTTGCCCTCCTTCTGCTTGTCGAGGAGCTTCCGCTTGCGGCTGATGTCGCCGCCGTAGCATTTCGCGGTCACGTCCTTCCTCATCTCGCGCACGTTGTCGCGCGCGATGATCTTGCCGCCGATGGCGGCCTGGATGGCGACCTTGAACATCTGCGGGGGGATGATCTCGGCGAGCTTCTCGCAAAGCTGGCGGCCCTTCCCCTCGGCCTTCTCGCGGTGCACGATGCTCGCGAACGCGTCCACGGGATCGCCGTTCACGAGGATGTCCATCTTGATCAGGTCGGCGGCGCGGTAGGCGCCGAGCTCGTAGTCCATTGAGCCGTAGCCGTGGGTGATGCTCTTCAGGCGGTCGTTGAAATCGACCAGGATCTCGTTGAGCGGGAGCGTGCACTTCAGCATCACGCGGTTCAGGTCGAGCGTGTCGGTGTGATCGCAGGTGCCGCGCTTTTCCATGATGAGCGCGAGGATGTCGCCCATGCTGTCGTTGGGAATGATGATCGAGGCGTTGATCGTGGGCTCGCGGATTTCCGTGATCTCGCCGGGGTCCGGCAGGTTGATCGGGTTGTCGACCTCGATCATTTCCCGGCCATGCGGGAGGACCTGGTAGACGACGCTCGGGTAAGTCGAGATGATCTCCACGTCGTGCTCGCGGCGGATGCGCTCCTGGATGATCTCCATGTGGAGCAGGCCGAGGAAGCCGCAGCGGAAGCCGAAGCCGAGCGCGACCGAGCTCTCCGAGGAATAGACGAACGCCGAGTCGTTGAGCCGCAGGCGCCCGAGGGCGGCCTTGAGCTTCTCGTAGTCGTCGCTCTCCAGCGGATAGAGGCCGCAAAACACCATCGGGCGCACCTCCTTGTAGCCGGGCAGCATCTCGGAGGCGGGCTTGTTGGCGATCGTGATGGTGTCGCCGATCTTGATGTCGGCGGTGGACTTGATGTTTGAGACGACGTAGCCGACATCGCCGGCCTTGAGGGTCGCGCGCTTTTCCATCTTGGGCGTGAAGACGCCGACTTCCTTCACCTCGGACTTCACGTCGTTGCTCATCAGGAGCATCTGCTCACCGGCCCCGATCGAGCCGGAGAAGACGCGCGCGTAGGAAATGACGCCGCGATACGAGTCGTAGAGCGAATCGAACACCAGTGCGCGCGTCTGCGCATACTCCGTCCAGCGCGGCGGCGGCACGCGCGCGACCACGGCTTCAAGGATATCCTGGATGCCGATGCCCGCCTTGCCGCTCGCCAGGATCGCCTCCTCCGCGGGAATGGTGAGGATGTCCTCCAGCTGGCGCGTGCAAAGCTCGAGGTTGGCGCTCGGCAAATCGATTTTGTTGATGACCGGGATGACCTTGAGCTTTTGGGAAAAAGCCAGGTGCGCATTGGCGACCGTCTGCGCCTCGACTCCCTGCGCGGCATCGATGAGCAGCACGGCGCCCTCGCAGGCCGCCAGGCTGCGGGAGACCTCGTAGGAGAAGTCCACGTGGCCAGGGGTGTCCATGAGGTTGAGCTTGTAGGTGTGCCCGTCCTTGGCGCGGTAGTTCATCGTGACGGGGTGCGACTTGATCGTGATGCCGCGCTCCTTCTCGAGGTCCATCGCGTCGAGGTGCTGGTCGGTCATCACGCGCTGCTCGACGGTGTTGGTGAACTCGAGCAGGCGGTCCGAAAGCGTCGTCTTCCCGTGGTCGACGTGCGCAATGATGCAGAAATTGCGGGTGTATTTTGCGGGCATCGGTTCAGGCGGCGCTGACATCGGCAAATTCAGAAAAGCTCTTCACGAACCAGGCCTTCTCGGTGCGGCGCGCGAGGCCGGCCAGAACCCCGCCCGGCCCGAGTTCCCAGAACTGCGTCGCGCCGGCGGCCGCGACGCCCCGCATGCAATCCTCCCATAGCACCGAGGACACGACTTGCCGCACGAGCGCCGCCTTAATCGCCGCGGGCTCACCGATTGCGGCGCCAGTGGTGTTCGTGAACACAGCGAAGCGCGGCGCGGAAAACGGCACCCCGTCCAGGAAAGCCGCAAACGCCGCCCGCGCCGGCTCCATGAGCCGGGAATGGTAGGCGCCGGCAACATTGAGCGGCATGACCTTCTTGATGCCCCTGTCCTTGGCGGCCGCGACGGCGGCGGCGATCTTTGCCTTCTCGCCGGAGACGATGATTTGGCCCGGGGCGTTGAAATTCGCCGCCTCGATGTCGAACTCCCGGCAGAGGTCCTGGACCTTGGCCCGCTCCTCGCCGATGATCGCCGCCATGCCTCCGGTCGTTTGCTCGCAGGCCAACTGCATGAGCCGGCCGCGCTCCGCCACGATGCGGAGGCCCGTCGCGAAATCAAAAACGCCGGCGGCGCAATACGCCGTCACCTCACCGAGGCTCAGCCCGAGGGCGTAGCGCGGCTCGCCCGCGGGCAACTTGCCGGCCTCCCGCAAAGCCGCGAGCAAGGCCAGCCCGTGCACAAAAAGCGCCGGCTGGCAGACCTTGGTCTGCGTCAGCTCCGCCTCCGGGCCGTCAAAGCTGACCGACTGCAGGTTCCAACCCAGCACCCGGCTGGACTCCTCGTAGAGGGCGCGCGCCGCGGCCGATTGCTCGCACAGCGAGCGGCCCATGCCGACCTTTTGTGCTCCCTGCCCAGCGAATAAAAGTGCCAGTGCCATGTTTGAAACCGGCAAGACAATCGCCCGCGCACGCCGAATCCAAGCCCTAATCTTCAGCGCGGCGCGCGGGCGCGCCCCACTCCGCCCGGCGCCCTGTCGCGCTCAGGATTTGATGAAGATGCCCTTGAGGTTCATCTCCAGCTGCTGGGGATTGGGGGAGAACTTCAGCGCGTCGGCCTTGCTGATTTTGCCGGCCTTCACGAGGCGGTAGAGGTCCTTGTTGAAGTGAAACGTGGCGGAGTCGGCGTTGCTCTCGAGGAGCGCCTGGATTTTCTCGTTCTGGCCCTCGAGGATCAAGTTTCGCACCGTCGCGTCGGCGCAGAGGATCTCGTTGGCGGGCACGCGGGCGTTGCCCTCGATCGTCGGGATCAATTTTTGGCAGATGAAGCCGCGCAGCGTGCCCGCGATCGCCCGGCGTGCGGTCAGGACCTCCTCGGCCGGGAAAAATTCAAACAGGCGCGTGAGCGACTGCGCGACCGTCGCCGCGTGCATCGTGGAGAACACCAAGTGGCCCGTCTCCGCCGCGCTGATTGCCGTCTCGAACGTCTCGCGGTCGCGCATCTCGCCGATGAGGATGATGTCCGGGTTCTGGCGCAGGACGGACTTGATGCCGAGCTGGAAGCTCGGCACATCGAGCCCGATCTCGCGCTGCTGGAAGAGCGACTTGTCGTCCTGAAAGGTATACTCGATCGGATCCTCGATCGTGATGATGTGCTTGTCGGCGGTCTGGTTCACCCAGTTGAGCATCGCCGCCATCGTGGAGCTCTTGCCGGAGCCGGTGGCGCCGCAGACGAGCAGGATACCGTCCTTCGCCTGCGCCAGCTTCATGAGCGCGGGCGCCGTCTCGCCCAGATTGAGCTGCTCGAAATTCGGCACGGTGCTCTTCACGTGCCGCAGCACGATGCTGACAAGGCCGCGTTGGTGGAAGGCGTTCACGCGGAAGCGCCCGATGCCGCTCACCGCATAGGCGAAGTCCACCTGCCCCTCGTCGTCCCACTTCGGCTTGAAAATCGGCGGCACGTGCTCGCAGACCCAGGCCTCGGCCTCGGGACACGTGACCGGGTCCATGTCCACAGCCTTGAGCTTGCCGGCGATGCGCACGTAGCCGGGCTTGTTGGACTTGATAATGACGTCGCTCACGCCGCTCTCGACCGCGAGCTTGAGCAGCTCGTTGATCAATTCGGTGTGCGGTGTGACGGTCACGGCGTCGTCAGTGATGGGCATGGCAGAAAAGCGTTGCGATTGATTATTTCGCCGTCGTCGTCTGTGCGACAAGGCTCCTTTGCGTTTTTCATGAAACTTAGACCGTTTACGGGCACGATCACAGCTCTGGCCACGCCGTTTCGCGACGGCGGGGTGTCATTTGACGACCTGCGGAAACTGGTCGCCTACCAGCTCAAGGGGGGCATTGACGGCCTCGTGCCGGTCGGCACCACGGGCGAGTCCCCCACCCTGGACTATGACGAGCACATGGATGTGATCCGCTGCGTGATCACCGAGGCGCGCGGCCGCGTGCCTGTAATCGCCGGCACGGGCTCAAACTCGACCTACGAGGCCCTGCACCTCACCAAGCTTTCCCACGACGCCGGGGCCGACGCCATGCTCGTGGTCGCGCCTTACTACAACAAGCCCAGTCAGGAAGGCCTCTTCCGCCACTTCTCCGCCATCGCGGATGCGACCGACAAGCCGATCATCCTCTACTCCATCCCCGGCCGCTGTGGCATCGAGATCAGCGTGGGAGTCGTCGCGCGGCTGCGCGCGAAATACAAGCATGTCGCGTGGATCAAGGAAGCCGGCGGCAGCGTCGATCGCGTCGATCAGCTGAAACAAGAAATGGGCAAGGACATCACCGTGTTGAGCGGCGACGACTCACTGACCCTGCCCTTCATGTCGGTGGGAGCCGAGGGTGTCATCAGCGTCGCCTCCAACCTCTATGCACGCGAGATCGGCAAGATGGTGCGGCTCGCGCTCGCCAACGATTTCACGGCGGCCGCAAAAATCCACCGCCGGCTCTACCCGGCGTTCAAGACGCTCTTCATCGAGCCCAATCCGGTCCCGATCAAGGCGGCGCTCAAGCGCGCGGGCGTCATCGCATCGGACGAAGTGCGCTCGCCGCTTTGCGAGATGACGCCGGCGAGCGCGCAAGCGCTCGAAAAGGTGCTCGCCCAACTCGACTAAGATTGCGCGCTCATGGCACCCCGAATCCTGATCAACGGCGCCAAGGGCCGCATGGGCCAGGCCGTCGCCAGCTCCGCCAAGGAAATGGGCCTCGTGGTGGCGGCCTCGGTCGACGTTGGCGACGACGTTGCCGCGGGCCTTGCCACGGCGGACGTGGCGGTGGATTTCAGCGCCCACTCCGGCACCCGCGCGTTGCTGGAGGCGGCCGTGGCCAAGAAAAAGCCGGTCGTCCTCGGGACGACCGGCCACACTGCGGAGGAAAAGAAACACCTGCTCGCTCTCGCGGCCAAGGTGCCGTGCGTATGGGCGGGCAATTTTTCGGTCGGCGTGAACTTGCTGTTCGCCCTCACGCGCCGCGCTTCCGCCGTGCTCGGTGACGACTATGACGCCGAGGTCGTCGAGATGCATCACCGCTTCAAGAAGGACGCTCCCAGCGGCACCGCCGCGCGCCTGCTCGAAATCATCCTCGAGGAGCGCAAGCTCACCGCCAAGGCGCTCCGCCACGGGCGCGAGGGCATCACGGGCGAGCGCACCAAAACCGAGGTCGGCATCCACGCCCTCCGCGGCGGCGATGTCGTCGGCGATCACACGGTCATCTTTGCCGCGCTCGGCGAGCGGCTGGAGCTCACCCACAAAGCGAGCGACCGCGGCATTTTCGCGCGCGGCGCGTTGCGCGCGGCGCAGTGGGTCGTGAACCAGCAGCCCGGCGTCTACGACATGCAGGATGTGCTCGGGCTGAAGTGAGCCCATGATCACCTCGATCCAAGGCACGCTCACCTCCGCCACCCCGCTGCACGCGATTATCGAGCTGAATGGCTTCGGCTACGAGGTGCACGTGCCGGTGACGACGGCCGAGAAGCTCCCCGCGCCCGGCGCGACGGTGAAGCTCCACACGCTTGTCATTTACCGGGAGGATGCGCAGACGCTTTACGGCTTCGCGACGGCGGCCGACCGCGATTTCTTTCGCCTGCTGATCGAGAACGTCACCGGCATCGGCCCGAAATCGGCGCTCACCATCATGAGCAAGCTCTCGCTCGCGTCGCTCGAGGGCGCGATCCGCGCGGGCGACATTGCGACCCTCGCGAAGTGCCCCGGCATCGGCAAGAAGACCGCCGAGCGGCTCGTGGTCGAGCTCAAGGCCAAGGTCGGCGGCGGCGATGCCAGCGCCCCGGCCGCTCCGGGCGCACAGAGCGCCCCGCCTGGCCCGCACGCCCATCGTGACGCGGTGTCCGCCTTGGTTGCCCTCGGCTACAAGGCCGCCGACGCCGACACGGCGGTGCGTCGCGCCGCCCTCGCCCTCGGCGCCCACGCAACGACCGAGGCGCTGATCAAGAAGGCGCTCAACGGCTAGGCCGGCCTGAGGAAAGAAAAAAGCGGCGCAAATCGCGCCGCCTTTTCGGTCAACCCGGTTTCTCGCGACTATTTGCGGAAGTCGAAGCTCGCGCGCTCTTCCACGTCGCCACGCAGCTTCGGTTTGGTGCTGATGCCCAGCGGGCGAGCCTCCGGGCGCACCGTGTTGAACTGGGCGTCGAATCGCAGCTGCTCTGCCGACACCAGCTGCTGCATCGGCGTGAGCTGCACATCCTGAATCCAGGCAAGTTGCGGTGCGACCGCCGTGCCAGCCGGCTGCACGCCGAACTTCGTGAGAAAGATCGAGTCCCCCATGAGCGGGGAACGCTGCACGATTCCGCCCCCCGAGCGCGGGGCGATGCTGGCCGTCGCCGCAGCGCTCGCCACGGGAGCAGGCGCCTGCGCAATCGCGCCCGCCACGGGCCCCGCGGGCTGGGAACGATTGATGAGGACAAATGCCACGCACGCGGCGGCGACCCCGAGCGACCCAACGACCCAAAGCCCGGCCGGACGGCGCCCCGCGGCGGGCTCGAACGCCACCAGCTTACCCGTGTCTGCGGTGGGCGCCTCGGCGGCAAAGTCCGCCGCGAGCAGACCGCACGCCTTGTGCATGCGGCAATATTGCTCGTAAGTGCGGCGACGCCCCGGGTTGGCCCTGACCTCGGCTTCGAGCCGAGCACAGTCGGCCGGAGTCAACTCGTGATCGAGGTAGAGGTTGAGCAGTTCGATGAACTCGGTGTCTTTCATTTGAAATCCTCGCCGAGCTTGGAGCGCAGGCTCTCGCGTGCGCGTGCAATCCGGCTTTTTACGGTGCCCACGGAGATGCCAAGAATCGCGGCGATCTCCTCGTAGGACAGGTTTTTGATGTTCCGCAAGACGAGGATCTCGCGGTGCTTGGCGGAGAGGCGCTCCATCCCCTTGCCAATGCGGGTGACGAACTCCTGCGTCACGGTGATGTCGTCCGGGGACTCGACTTCGGCGGGGATGACGTCGGCGAGGGTCATGTCATTGTCGGCGCTGACCGGGGCGTCGATGGAGACGGACTGGTCGCGCTTGCGCCGCCACCAATACCAGTAGCGGTTGCGCGCGAGGTTGGTCGCGATCTGGTAGAGCCAGGTCGAAAAGGCGGAATCCCCCCGGAAATTGGCCAAACCGCGGTGGGCGCGGATAAACGCGTCCTGCGTCACTTCCTCGGCGTCCTGCTGGTTGCGGAGGAGCTGGTGCACCATCGCATATATCCGGTCCCAGTAGCGGGAGACCATTTCGTCAAAAGCCGACTGGTCGCCGCCCTTGAATCGGTCGACGAGCACCCGGTCGAGGGCCACTTCTTGAGCTTTGGCGGACATGCGTTCCGCTTCGCTCAGATTGGAATAGGTTTGAAATGTTCCCACGTATTTTGGCCTCGGGCGGTGTGGATAGCAGGGCGTGTCCGGCGGTCAATGGTCCCCATGGTCCGCGGGGCGAAATTTCTTGCAAACCCGGAGAGCGAAAACCCATTTTCCGCGCCCTAGTCTGGGCTGGGGGTCGATAGCTCAATGGTAGAGCAGCGTCCTTTTAAGTCGTTGGTTCTGGGTTCGAATCCCAGTCGACCCACCACCCGGATTTCGTCCGCTGCGAAACCTCCCCCACCACCCCGCCATGAAACGTATCGTCATCATCGAGGATCAGACCGCCGTGCGCGAGATGATCGCCGCCCTTCTGCGCACCGACCCCGGCTACGAGATTGTCGGCGAGGCGGGCGATGGCCAGGCCGGCGTCGAAGTCTGCCTCGCCACAACGCCGGACATCGCCGTCCTCGACGCCCGGCTTCCCGGCCTCAACGGCGTGGACGTCCTTCGGCGGGTGCGCAAGGCCCAGCCCGGCCTGCGCAGCCTCGTGTTTTCCGGTTACGAGAACCCCGTCTTGCTGCGGGAGATGCTGGCGGCGGGTGCCAACGGCTTCATCGAGAAGCGCGCGCCTCTCGCCGACTTTAAGCGCGGGATCGACGCCGTCGCCGGCGGCAACGAGTATTTCGGCCCCACCATCACCAAGATGATCCGCTCGGTGGCCCAACACCCGGAGCGCGCGGTCATCCCGGCCGATCCGCTTACGGACCGGGAGCGCGAAATCCTGAAACTCGTCGCCGAGAGCCACAGCACCCGCGAGATTGCCGAAAAGCTGGGCCTCAGCGCCAAGACCGTGGACAACCACCGCACCAATCTCATGCGGAAGCTCGACCTGCACGACGTCGCCAGCCTGACGCGCTACGCCATCGAGATCGGCCTTAGCAACGTCGGGTGATGGAAGGATCGCCATCTTCCACGGATGAACGCCATCGGCTCGATGGCTCTCCGGCGGGAATTGCGGCCGCAGGATCGGTGCCCGCATCCAAAAGCACTCACACTGCGCACGACGTCCTGTGAAGAAGTCCGGCGGAAAATTTCTTGCGACACGGCGCGGGGATGCCCCATAGCTCTGCCTTCGCCTCCGATTACACCGCTCCCTTGCACATGAAACTTGTCTCCACGCCTGTCCTTTCTCTCCTCGCCGGCGCCGCTTTGCTGTTCGCGGGCTGCACCAAGAAGCCGACCCGACCCGACCCGAGCGCAACCGCGCCGATCGGGGGGAGCAACACGAGTGGAATCACCGACGCGAGCAATCTGGGCCTGCCGCCCGAGCTCTCGCAGCGCCCGCTCGACGGATGGAACGGAGACCAAAACCGTGATCTGCTGAAGGACCAGACCGTCTATTTTGACTACGATCAATCCGCCATCAAACCTTCGGAGCGCGAGAAGCTGAAGGCCGCGAAGGACTACCTCGACAAGAACCCCACGCACCGCCTCCTCCTCGAGGGCCGCTGCGACTGGCGCGGGACGGCGGAATACAACCTCAGCCTCGGTGATCGCCGCGCGACGTCCGTGAAGAAATACCTGATCTCGATCGGCGTCGCGGCGACGCGCATCGAGAGCATCTCCAAGGGCAGCCTTGAGGCGGCGAAGAACGCGAGCGAAGCCGAGATGGCGAAGGATCGCCGCTGCGACCTCGTCGTCGTGAAGGCCGCGGGCGCCACGCCGGCGCCGCTCTGAGGCGCGGCACGCCTCCCCAACTTCGGCGCCCCGGAATCCCCGGGGCGTTTTTTTTGGCCGCCCGCGGCCATCGCGAGGGGCGCCGCGCGCCACCTTCCCTACCCGCGCGCCACGTCCTCGAGCACGCGCCGGGTCGTCGCGATGCCGCGCTTCATCACGTCGAGGCTGAAGCCCTCGTTGGGCGCGTGCAGGTTGTCCTCGGGCAGGAAGAGCCCGAGCATGATCGAGTCGAGCCCGGTCTTCTCCTTGATCGCGGCGATAATCGGGATGCTGCCGCCTTCGCGCAGGTAGAGCGGCGCGCGTCCCCAGATGTCCGTGACGGCCCTGTCGGTGGCGCGAAACGCCCGCGCGAGCACCGGCGATTGATCGCGCGGCGTGTTGGCGCGGTCGGGCGGCACGACGACGTAGGGCTCGCCCTTGTGCTGATCGACGAAGTCCACCTTCACGCCCGCCGGCGTGCGCGCGCGAATCGCGGCCATCACCAGCTCCTTGATGCGGTCGGGATTTTGGTTGGGCACCAAGCGGCAGCTGATTTTGGCGAACGCCTTGCTCGGGATCACCGTCTTGGTGCCCTCGCCCTGATAGCCGCCGCCGATGCCGTTGAACTCGAGCGTCGGCTGGAAACGGAGCGACTCAAACGGCGTGAAACCCGGCGTCGTGTAGAAGGCCTCGATGCCGAGGAACTGCGCATAGGCCTTCTCGTCACCGCCCAGCTTTTTCAATTGCTCGCGTTCCCACGGCTGCACGTCGCGGACGTCGTCGTAGAAGCCCGGCACGTTCACCCGCCCCTCGGGCGTGTGCAGCGTGGCGAGTATCTCGGCCAGCGCCTGGATGGGGTTGCGCAGGACGCCGCCGTGCATGCCCGAGTGGAGGTCGCCCTTCGGGCCGGTCACATGCACGTCGAACAACGCGAGGCCGCGCAGGCCGCACGTCAGCACGACCTGGTGCTCGTTGATCAGCGCCGTGTCGGAGAGGTAGACAAAATCCGCCTCCCGCAGCCGCGGCGCATAGCGTTCCAGGAATTTCGGGAAGCTCGGGCTGCCCATCTCCTCCTCGCCCTCGACGAGAAACGTGATGCGCAGCGGCAGCTTCGGGTTCGCCGCCAGCGCCTCGGCGACGGCGGCGATGTTGGTCATGAGCGGCCCCTTGTTGTCCGCCGTGCCGCGCCCGTAGATGCGGCGGCCGATGATCGTGGGCTCGAAGGCCGGCGTCTTCCAGAGGTTGAGCGGCTCCGCGGGCTGCACGTCGTAGTGCCCGTAGATGACCACGTGCGGCCAGCTCGGATCGCCGGCGCGCTGCGCGAACACAATCGGATGGAGGTCGGTCGCCACCTCCTCGACGACGAAGCCCAGCGAACGCAGCAGGTTCGCGACAAACACCTGCGCGCCCTTCATCCCCTCGCGATACGCCGGGTCGGTCGAGATGCTCGGGAAGCGGACAAACTCCTTCAGTTTTTCAACGGGATCGAACATCCCGCGACCGTGGCGGAAAAGCCCGGCGCGCGCCAAGGGAAAACACCGCGCGCGGGCTCAGTCCTGAAACTTCGCCTTGTTCTGCTCGTAGAGCGGGACGACCGAGGGCATCAGCGCCTTGAGGTCGGCGATGCGCTTTTCGTCGGACGGATGGGTCGAGAGCAGCGCGCTCACCCTGTCGCCGCCCTTGCCGTCGGGCGTCTTCTTCTGCGCCATCATCTTTTGCCAGAAGATCACCGCGGCGCGCGGGTCGTAGCCGGCGCGGGCGGCGTAGATGGCGCCCATCCTGTCGGCCTCGCTCTCGTTGGCGCGCGAATGCGGGAGCACCCGCCCCACCGTGACGAGCGCGGAGGCCCCGCCAAACGCGAGGCCGTAGAGCTGCTTGGTCTGCGGATCGGACGTGCTCGCGTCGGCCGCGATGCTGGCGAGCGAAGTCACGCCGTTGATGAGCATCGCCTCGGACATGCGCTCGTTGCCGTGGCGGGCCGTGACGTGGCCGATCTCGTGGCCCATCACGATCGCGAGCTCGGCGTCGCTCTCGGCCAGCTTCAGCAGGCCGGTGTAGACGCCCACCTTGCCGCCGGGCAGGGCGAAGGCGTTCAGCTCGTTCGACTCAAACACGACAAACTCCCACTTCGCGCCCGGCAGGTGGTCTCCCACCGCGGCCGCGATGCGCTGCCCCACCCGCGTGACCCGGGCGTTGCTCCCGCTGTCGGCCGACGTCTTCTCCTTCTGGCGGATTTCCTGAAAGGACGCGGCGCCGAGCTGCGTCTCCTGCGCCTCCGACAGGAGGGCGAGCGACTTGCGGCCGGTGACAGGATTCGTGTAGCAGCCGGCCAGGCCGAGCGACGCGGCGATCAAGGGGAGGAGCCAGTGTTTCATGGGGTGGAATGGAACGGATTTCGGGAAAACATCAACCAGCCGGCCGGCGCTCAGTGTTTGAAGTGCCGGCTGCCCGTGAAGACCATCGCCATCCCGCGCTCGTCCGCCGCCGCGATCACTTCCGCATCGCGCATCGCGCCGCCCGGCTGGATGGCCGCGGTGGCGCCGGCATCGGCGGCGGCGATGAGCCCATCCGCGAACGGGAACAACGCCTCGCTGCACACGACGGAGCCGCGCAGATCGAGCTTGGCCTCCCCCGCCTTCCACACGGCGATCCGCGAGCTGTCGACGCGCGCCATCTGGCCCGCCCCGACGCCGAGCGTCTGCTCGCCGCGGCAGTAGACGATGGAGTTCGACTTCACGTGCTTCCCGACCTTCCAGCCAAACATCATCGCCGCCCACTCGTCCGCCGTCGGCTGGCGCTTCGTCACGACCTTGAACTCCCTCACCTCGCCCAGCGTGCGGTCGCGGTCCTGCACGAGCACGCCGCCGACGACCGAGCGGATTTCCTGCAGCGCGTCGGCCCCGATGCCGCCCTTGGCGATCATGAGGCGCAGGTTTTTCTTCCTCGCGAAAATCGCCAATGCCTCGTCGCTGAAGCGCGGCGCGATGATCACCTCGGTGAAAATCTCCGCGATGGCCTTGGCGAGATCCTCGCCGAGCGTCTGGTTGACGACGATGATGCCGCCAAACGGCGCCTGCCGATCCGTGGCGTAGGCTTTTTCCCACGCGTCGATCAGGTTGTCGGCGCTGCCCACGCCGCAGGGATTCGTGTGCTTGAGGATCGCGACGGTCGGGCGCTCAAACTCGCCGATCAGGTAGGTCGCCGCGGTGATGTCCAAGATGTTGTTGTAGGAAAGTTCCTTCCCCTGGAGCTGCTGGAAGTGATCGTGAAAGGTGCCGTAGAGCGCGGCCTTCTGGTGCGGGTTCTCCCCATAGCGGAGGGCCTGCGCCTTTTTCCACGACAGCGAGAGCGTCGCCGGGAAGCCGCCCAGCGCCTCGAGGTCCGGCTCCGCCGCCTGCGCCTCGAGATAGCGCGCGATCGCCGTGTCGTAGGCGCCGGTGCGCTGGAAGACCTTCAGCGCGAGCTTGCGCCGCAGCGCCAGGAGCTTCGCCGGATCGGCGAAGGCCGCGAGCACGGCGTCGTAGTCGCCGGCATCGACGACCACCGTCACGCTTTCATGATTCTTCGCCGCGCTGCGCAGCATCGAGGGCCCGCCGATGTCGATGTTCTCGATCGCCTCCTCGAAATGCACCCCGGGCTTCGCCACCGTCTGCTCGAACGGATAGAGGTTCACCACCACGAGATCGATCAGCGCGATGTCGTTCTGCTTCGCCTGCGCGAGATGGTCGGCCTTGTCGCGGCGGCAGAGCAGGCCGCCGTGGATTTTGGGATGCAGCGTCTTCACGCGCCCCTCCATGATTTCGGGGAAGCCCGTGTGCTGGCTCACCTCGGTGACGGGCAGCCCCTTCTCCGCAAGGAGCTTCGCGGTGCCCCCCGTCGAGAGCAGCGTGTAGCCGTGCTGGCGCACGAGGGCGGTGGCAAATTCGGCGAGGCCGCGTTTGTCGGAGACGGACAGGAGGGCGAGCTTGGGCATGGGAAGGGACCAAGAGACCAAGGGACCAAAGGACCAAGGGACAAGTGCGAAGAGCGTCCTGCGGCCTTTTGGTCCCCGGCCTCCTCAATCGGCTTGCGGGCCGCACGCCACCGCGTCTCTTCTGCGGCGTGTCCCGCTCCTGCGAACTGCCCGGCCTGACCGCCCACCTCGACAAGCTCTGCTACCACCACGGCGGCGCGAGCCTGCCCCGGGACAAGCCGCACGCGTTCGTCTACTTCATCACCCTCCGCAACGCCTCCGACCGCACCGTCACGCTGCTGGGCCGCAAATGGGTCATCCTCCACGCCGACGGCACGCGCCTCGTCGTCGAGGGCGACAAGATCGTGGGCGAGACCCCGCGCCTCGCGCCCGGCGAGGAATTTTCCTACAACAGCTACCACGTGACCGGCTGCGACGCCGAGTCGCACGGGAGCTTCCACGGCGTGGACGAGCACGGCGGCAAGGTGCACGTGATCCTGCCGCCTTTCGCGCTCCGCATCCCGCACGAGTGAATTTTTCGTTCTCGTGGCGGCGCGGCAAAGCTGCACTGTCGCGCGCAAAATGAAGCTCACAGACCTGAACCGCGACGGCGGCATCGGCGCCAACTCGCTGTTCATTCAGCTCGGCGATCTCAACCTCGCGATCGATTGCGGCCTGCACCCGAAGAAGCTCGGCCGCGCCGCCACGCCCGACATCCCCCGCCTCCGCGACGTGCGGCTCGATCTCATCATCATCACGCACTGCCACCTCGACCACATCGGCAGCCTGCCCGTGCTGATGCGGGATCATCCGCAGACCCCGGTCATCATGACCACGTCGAGCCGCATGCTGATCGAGCGCATGCTCCACAATTCCGCCAACGTGATGCAGCGGCAGAAGGTCGAGGAAAACGTGGCCGACTACCCGCTCTTCACGCACGAGGAAATCGACCGCTGCGCCGCCCGCATGACCGGGCTGCCCTTCGGCCACGCCAAGATTTTCCGCGGCGCCAAGGATCAGATCGAGGTCATCCTGCACCCGGCGGGCCACGTCTTCGGCGCCGCCGGCGTGGAGATCCGGCACAAAGGCCAGGCGCATTTCTTCACGGGCGACGTGCTGTTCGAGAACCTCCGCACGCTCGCCGGCGCGAAGTTCCCCGCCGGCCACTTCGACACGCTCGTGATGGAGACGACCCGCGGCGCGAGCGAGCGCCCCGCCGGCAAGGAGCGCGTCAGCGAAATCGCCCGCCTCGTCACCGCCATCAACGAGACGCTCGACGGCGGCGGCTCGTTCCTGATCCCAGTGTTCGCGCTCGGGCGGATGCAGGAGATGCTCGCGGTGCTGCACGACGCGCGGCGCTTTGGCCGGCTGAAGCCGTGCCCCATCATCGCCGCCGGCCTGGGGATCGACATCTCCGACTACGTGGACGCGATTGCGCGCAAGACGGGCCACGCGAATTTCAGCCGCAGCATCATCAAGGAGCTGAAGGTCCGCCCCACCCCGCGGAAGATCGAGCCCGGCATCGATCCGAAGCAGAAGGCCATCTACCTCGTGAGCTCCGGCATGATGGTCGAGAACACCCCCAGCTACGTGCTCGCCTCGGGCCTCGTCGGCAGCGCGCGCAACCGCATCGGCTTCGTCGGCTACTGCGATCCCGAGACCCCGGGCGGCAAGCTGCTGGCGGCGCAGGAAGGCGACCTGTTTGAATTCACCGCCGTGCACACCCGCGCCAAGATCAAGGCGCGGATCGAGCGCTTCGAGCTGAGCGGCCACGCCGATCGCGAGGAGCTGGCGGAGTTCGCCGTGCAGACCGAGGCGAAGCATGTCGTGCTGACGCACGGCGACCCGCCGGCGCGCGCGTGGTTTGCGGAGGAACTCGGCCGCCGCATGCCCGGCACCAAGGTCCTCGATCCGGTGCCGCTGAAGACCTATTCGCTGTGAACGCAACCGGCGACGCGGCGGAAATCGCGCGCCTGCGCCGGGGCATTCGGGTCAGTCTCGGCCTGTTCATCGCCGGCTTGGTCGCCAGCGGCCTCACCGCTTTTCCGCTGCTGGCCGAATTGAACGTCCTCTGCGCGCTGCTCGGCCTCCCGCCCGGGGCCGCGGCGGCGAGCCACGCCGGACTCGCGCACTGGCTCCTGCTCGTGCGCGAGGGCCTGGCGGTCACCTATGCGCGCTACCCGTTCATCGGCTATGGCACGGACTGGCTTGCGTTCGGCCACATCGTGATCGCGCTCTTTTTCATCGCGCCTTGGCGCGAGCCAGGGAGGCACCTGCCCGTGGTGCGCATGGGGATGGTGGCGTGTGTGCTGGTGGTTCCGCTCGCGCTGGTCGCCGGGGAGGTGCGCGGCATCCCGCTCCATTGGCGGCTGGTCGACTGCTCCTTTGGCCTCGGCGGCATCGTGCCGCTGGTGGTGGCGCTGCGCTTGGCCCGCCGGCTCAACCAAGCTGAAAATCAGGCCGCGATGCGCAGCTCGCCGCAGGCGATCGTGTAGCGCATCTTCACGCAGCTCAGCCAGTCGTCGAACTCGGAGGGCTGGATGCCCGCGCCCGCGAGCCACGCCGGATCGGGCAGCTCGGGGATGATCTCGTCCTTCACGCAGAGGAGCGTGCGCGCCCAGCGCGCGGTCGCGAGCGCCATGCTGAGCGGGCGGTGCTCCTCGGGCGCATCCTCGGGCGAGAGCTGTTAGGTCACCGCGTTCACGATGGCCGCCGAGAAGCCCCACATCGCGAGCAGCGCGCCGCCGACGGCCACGTGCGAGAATCCGCCGAGGAACGCGCGCTCGGCCGGCGCGTAGTCCAGCGGGTAGCCGCTCGAGACCAGCTTGATTTTCTTCGGCTGCTTCGCGGCGTGGCGGTCGATCGCGACGAGGCCGAGGCCGTGCATGAGGCCGGCGGTATAGGCGTCGTCGTAGTCCACGGCGCCGGATTTCTGCGCGAGGTAGCCGGCGGCGATGCCGCACGCGACGGCGCGATTCCAGAGCGTCTGCGCGTCGAGGCCGTAGGCGGCGAGCGGGCGGCCGACGAGCTGCGAGGCGACCGCGTAGGTCACGAGTTCCTTCACGCCCTTGAGGCCCACGCGCTGGATGGCCTCGAGCGGGGAGTCGACCTTGGCGCCGCGGCTGAAGTGCGTGCTGTTCGCCATCTGCACAATCTTTCCGCTGAGCCCGGGCTCGAGCACGACCAACTCGGCGATCATGGCGATGGTCGCGACGTCCGAGCTGATCAGCTTCTGGAGTTTCTGCAGGATTTTTGGCGCCGGCGGCAGATCGGTAAGCTGCTGCACCAGGCTCTCCGGTGTCGCTTTGAACAGGGTAAACACACCAGCTGCATCGTCCCCCGCCTCCCCCGCTGAAAGTGAATTTTCAGTCAGCCTTGGTGGCAAGGGACCGCGCCGCTCAGGCGCCGAGCCGCAGCTCCTCGCAGGCGATGGTGTAGCGCATCCGCACGCGCGAGAGCCACTCGCCGAAGTCGCCCACCGGCATGCCCGCCTCGGTCAGCCAAGTCTCCGACGGCAGCTCGGGGATAACCTCATCGGGCACGCAGAACAACGAGCGCGCCCAACGCGCCGTCGCGAGGGTCATGCACAACGCGCGGTGCTCCGCCGGGGCCGCCTCGGGATCGAGTTGGAATTTCACCGCCGCGACCACCGGTGCCGCAAAGCCCCAAAGCTCGAGCAGGGTGGCGCCCACCTCGGCGTGCGAAAAGCCCAGCCATTCGCGCTCTGCCGGGGCGAAGTCCAAGGGATAGCCGGACGACGGAAAGACGCGGGGCTTCTTTTGGTGCGCCACGTGTCGATCGAGCACCAAGAGCCCGAGCCCGTGCATCAGGCCCGCGGTGTAGGCGACGTCATAGTCGGCCGCGCCGCTGCGCTCGGCCAGGTTGCCCGCGGCCAGCGCGCATGCGACCGCGCGGCTCCACAGCGTCTGCGCGCCCAGGCCGTAGGCGGCAAGCGGCCGGCCGACCAGCTGCGAGGCCACGGCGAAAGTGACGAGCTCCTGCACGCCCTTGAGCCCCACGCGCTGGATGCCCTCCATCGCCGTCTCCACCTTGGCGCCGCGGTTGAAGTGCGAGCTGTTGGCCACCTGCACCACGCGCGCCGAAAGCCCCGGCTCCATCGCGATCACGTCCGCAATCGCCGCCATGGTCATCCTAGGATCCGCCATCAGCCGCTGGAGCTTGTGCAGCACCTTGGGCGCGGGCGGCAGATCGCGGAGCTGCTTTACCAGCGACGCGGGCGTGGTCTTGAACAACGAAAACACCCCACTGCATCGGCTCGAAGAACGCCGCACTTGAGCCGGATTTTCGTCGTGCGCCGTAGGACTCTCACGATTCGTGAGACAAGCCCCGCCGCGCCGCGTCCATCCCGGCAACCTCCAGCGTCATGAAAAAACTCCTGCTCGCCCTCCTCCCCTCCGTCCTCCTCGCGCAACCGCCGCCGCCCGACGGCTTCGGGCCAGGCGGCCCCCCATTCGGACTTGGCGGTCCCGGCCGCGGCGGCTTCGGCCCGCCGATGGCGCAGGAGACAAAGCTCGTCGCGCAATTCGACACGGACGGCGACAAGCGCCTCAACGCCACCGAGCGCGCCGCCGCCCGCGAATTTCATCTCGCCAACAAGGCCCAGCGCGGCGGGCGTTTTCCCGGACCGCGCGGCGGACGCGGCGGCGAACAGGAGCCCACCGGCCCCGGGGTGCGCCTTGCGCCCGCCGACGTGAAGACCTACGGCAAGCTGCCGCCTCTCTATGATCCGGCCGCACTGCGGACGCTTTTCCTCGAGTTCGCCGACACCGGCTGGGAAAAGGAAATGGAGGATTTCTACCGCACCGATGTCGACGTGCCGGCGAAGGCCCTCATCGACGGCAAGTCCTTCGCCGAGGTGGGCGTGCACTTCCGGGGCAATTCGTCGTTCATGATGGTCGCCGCGGGCCGCAAGCGCTCGCTTCATGTTTCCTTCGACTACGCGGACGAGAAGGCCGCTTTCCTCGGCTTCCGCGCGCTGAACCTGCTCAACTCCAATGAAGATCCATCCTTCATCCGCGGGTCGCTGTTCAGCCTCGTCGCCCAGCACTACATCGCCGCGCCCCGCGTAAACCTGATGCGTGTCGTCATCAACGGCGAGAACTGGGGCATCTACGCGAGCCAGGAGCACTTCAACAAGGACTTCCTCAAGGATCGCTTCGGCTCCAGCAAGGGCGCGCGCTGGAAAGTCCAGGGCAGCCCCGGCGGCCGCGGCGGCTTCGCCTATCTCGGCGACGATCCCGCGGGCTACAAGCGCATCTATGACATCCGCTCCAAGGACGACGACGCCTCATGGTGGAAACTGATCCGCGTGGCGAAAATCCTCGAGCAGACCGAGCCCGAAAAACTCGAGGCCGCGCTCGCGCCGCATCTCGATGTGGACGGCGCGCTGAAGTTCCTCGCGCTCGACACGGTCTTCGCCAACGGCGACGGCTTCTGGACGCGCACCAGCGACTACACGATCGGCGAGGACAAGGACGGGCGCCTCCACATGATCCCGCACGACATCAACGAGACCTTTGGCTTCGGCGGCGGCCCCGGTGGCTTTGGCGGCCGCGGAGGCCGGGGCGGGCCGGGAGGTCCCGGGCCCGATGGGCGAGGCTTCCCACCCGGTGGCGATGGCGAGGGCGGCCGTGGGTTTCCACCGCCCGGCGGGTTTCCGGGCGGCGGCCGCGGCTTCGGCGGCGGCGGCGGGCCGCAGCTTGATCCGCTCGCCGTGATGAAAAACCCGAACGCCATCATCGCGCAAAAACTCCTCGCGGTTCCGGCGCTGCGCACGCGCTATCTCGGCTACGTTCGCGACATGGCCGAAAACTGGCTCGACTGGAAAAACCTCGGCCCGGTCGCGCGCGCCTACCGCGACCTCATCGACGTCGACGTGCAGCGCGACACGCGCAAGCTCGAGAGCTACGCCGCGTTCCAAGCGAGCATTGAGGAAGGCCCGCGCAGCCTGAAGGCGTTCTGCGATCAACGGCGCGCGTTCCTGCTCGGCCACGCGGAGATCAAGAGCCTGCCGCGCTGAGATCGTTGGATCTCAGCCGGCGGGCTTGCCCCGTGCGCCGAACGGCCTAGCACGTTGCGCGTGCCTGTTCCCGCTCGCATCCTCGTCCTCTTTGCCCATCCGGCGTTCCAGAAATCGCGCGTCCATCGCCACCTGGTCGCCGCCGCGCGGGCGGTCGAGGGCGTCACCGTCCACGACCTCTACGAGGCCTATCCCAGCTTCCAAATCGACGTGGCGCACGAGCAGCGGTTGCTGCTCGAGCACGACGTGGTCGTTTTTCAGCACCCGTTCTATTGGTATAGCGGGCCGGCGCTGCTGAAGGAGTGGATGGACCTCGTGCTGGACTACAACTTTGCCTACGGCCCGGAGGGCACGCGGCTCCAGGGCAAGGCCCTCCTCTCCGCGATCACCGCGGGCGGCTCGGCTCACGCCTACGCGCGCGACGGGCACAACCGTTACACGATGGAAGAGCTGCTGCGGCCCTTCGAGCAGACCGCGGTGCTATGCGGCATGGCATGGCTGCCGCCCTTTGTCGTCCACGGCACGGCGCGCCTCACCGGCTCCGAAACGATCGCGGCGCACGCCGCCGCGTATGCCGCGCGGCTCAAGGCGCTGCGCGCCGGATAAACCAGCGGATCCCTCGCCCCATGGACAACGTCCTCTTTCACGCCTTCGTCTATCTCGTCGCGGCCGTCATCGCGGTGCCGATCGCCAAGCGGCTCGGGCTCGGCTCGGTGCTGGGCTACCTGCTTGCGGGCATCCTCATCGGTCCGCACGCGCTCAGCCTGGTGGGCGAGCACGCGGGCCACGTGATGCACTTCGCGGAGTTTGGCGTGGTGATGATGCTCTTCCTCGTCGGCCTGGAGCTGCAGCCGGCGCGGCTTTGGGAAATGCGGGCCAAGCTCCTCGGTCTGGGCGGCCTCCAGGTGGCCGGCACCGCGTGCGCCTGCGCGGGCGTGGGGCTCGCGCTGGGCCTCGGTTTCCGGATGCCGTTTGCCGCCGGCCTGATTCTCGCGATGTCGTCGACGGCGATCGTGCTGCAATCGCTGCAGGAGCGCGGGCAGCTCAAGACGCCCGCCGGCGAGGCCTCGTTCGCCGTGCTGCTGTTCCAGGACATCTCCGTGATTCCGATCCTCGCGTTGCTGCCGTTGCTCGCGGTGGCGGCGCCCGAGGCCGCCCCGACCGCGGCCACCGGCATGGCGGCTCTGCCCGGGTGGCAGCAGGCGGGGCTCATCATCCTCGCGGTCGGCGCCGTGGTGTTTGCCGGGCGCCATCTCGTGAACCCGCTCTTCCGCGCGATCGCGCGGACGGAGCTGCGCGAGCTGTTCACCGCCGCGGCGTTGCTGCTCGTCGTCGGCATCTCGCTCGTGATGCAGCTCGTGGGGCTATCGGCGGCGCTGGGCACCTTCGTCGCGGGCGTGGTGCTCGCGAACAGCGAATACCGCCATGAGCTCGAGGCGGACATCGAGCCGTTCAAGGGCCTCCTGCTCGGGCTGTTCTTCATCACGGTCGGCGCCAACATCGACTTCGGCCTCCTGCGGACGCAGCCCGCGCTGATCGCGGGGCTCGTGGCGGGTTTGCTCGCGGTGAAATTCGCCGTGCTGTTCGTGCTGTCGCGCGTCTTCCGGCTGCCGACGCCCGAGGGCCTCACGTTCAGCTTCGCGCTGGCGCAGGGCGGGGAGTTTGCCTTCGTCCTGCTGTCCTTCGTCGTCGAGCACAAGGTGCTGGCGCCGACGGAGGCGTCGCCGCTGGTCGCCGCGGTCGCGCTCTCGATGGCGGCCACGCCGTTGCTGTTTCTGGTGAACGAGAAGTTCGTGCAGCCGCGCTTCGCCCGGCCGGCGCCGCCCGCGCGCGAGGCCGACGTCATCGACGCCGCCTCGCAGGAAAACCCGGTGATCATCGCGGGCTTCGGGCGCTTCGGCCACATCGTCGGGCGCCTGCTCCGGGCCAACGGCGTCGGCGCCACCGTGCTCGATCTCGACGCCGAGCAGGTCGAGGTCGTGCGCCGCGTCGGGATCAAGGTTTTCTACGGCGATGCCACGCGGCTCGACCTGCTCCATGCCGCCGGCGCCGCGCGCGCCAAGGTCATCGTCATCGCCATCGACGACGAGGCGAAGTCCGTCGCGCTGGCCGAGACCGTGCAGAAACATTTTCCGCACCTCAAAATCTTCGCCCGCGCCTCGGGCCGGGTGCACGCCTACGAATACCAGCGGCGCGGCATCCTGACTTTTTACCGCGAGACGCTCGGCACCTCGCTCGACCTGGGGGTCGATGTGCTCCGCGCCCTGGGGATGCGCGCGCACCAGGCGCATCGGGCCGCGCAGCTCTTCAAGCGCCACGACGAGCAGGGGGTCCGCGACCTCGCGCAGTTCTGGGACGACGACGACGCCTACTTCAAGAACGCGCGCGTCCACATCGAGGCGTTCGAGCGCATGTTTCAATCCGACGCCACGGGCGGGAAGCCTGCCACCGGCGAGCGCGGCTGGGATCCGATGCCGCCGGGCGACGCCTCGCACGGGTGAGCGGGCGTCAGGCCGGGCGCATCGCCGCGCGCGCGGCCTCCAGCCGCTCGGCATTGGCCGAGCGCTCGGCCTGCAGCGCGGCCAGCATCGCCGCATCCCAGCGCTCGCGCTGCGCCAGCTCGAGCCGGTGCTCAATCCACGCGGCGCGCTGCGTGAGCTGCGCCAGCTCCGTCGTCAGATCCGGCGACGCCAGCGCGCGGATGCGACGCACCGCGATGGCCCCGGCGACCACGCAAACCACAAAAATTCCGATGATCGTGAGTGTTTCGGGCATGAGGGGGTTTACCCCTATCATCGCCCGGCCACCAGCCCGCAATCCCCGCGCGACGCAGGTATTCCAAAGCTTGCGCGCACCCTCGCCGCGCCTAATGCCCCTGCTTTCGCGATGAAAACCAAGCTCCTCTTCGTCTGCTCCCGCAACCAATGGCGCAGCCCCACCGCCGAGGCGCTGTTCAAGGATCACCCGCGCTACGCGGCGCGCTCGGCCGGCACCGAGGCGGGCGCGCGCGTCAAGCTCACCGCCGGGCACGTCGGCTGGGCGGACCAGATTTTCTGCATGGAGAAAAAGCACGCCGCGCGCGTGACGGAGCGCTTCGCCGCCGAGCTGCACGACAAGCCGCTCGTCGTGCTGCGCATCCCGGATGAGTTTCAGCGCATGGATCCGGCGCTTATCGAGTTGCTGCGCGCCACGCTCTCCGGCCACATCGAATTTTGATCCCCTGCTTCTCCCGATGCGCGCATCCTTCCCCATCGCCTTGATCGCCCTCGCCGTCACCGCGGCCTTCGCCGCGCCGACCGACGACGCCTACAAGCTCGGTCCCGACTCCCTCCCGCAGCCCGACGTGCCACAGGGCATCGTGAGCGAATGGAAAAAGCTCCCGAGCGTCGCCTACCCCGGCACGCTGCACGACTACTGCGTCTACGTGCCCGCGCAATACGACGGCTCCGCGCCCGCGGCGCTGATGATTTTCCAGGACGGCCAGGCCTTCGTGCGCGCGACGGGCGACTACCGCGCGCCCACGGTCTTCGACAACTTGATCTATCGGCGCGAGCTGCCGGTGACGATCGTCGCGTTCATCAATCCCGGCCGCAAACCCGAGCAGCCCGAGGCCAGCGCCTCCGACTGGGGCGACCGCTCCACCAACCGTCCGCAGGAATACAACGCCCTCGACGACAAATACGCCCGCGTGATCGTCGACGAACTGCTGCCCGCGCTGGAGAAAACCTACCGGATTTCAAAAAATCCCGACGATCGCGCGATCGGCGGCGCGAGCTCGGGCGCCATCGCGGCATTCACCGTCGCGTGGCACCGGCCGGACCAGTTCCGCAAGGTGCTCAGCACGATCGGCAGCTTCGTCAACCTGCGCGGCGGCCATGTCTACCCCGACCTGATCCGTGACACGCCGCGCAAGCCGATCCGGATTTTCCTGCAGGACGGCGCGGGCGACAACCGTGGCGTGCGCGGCGACAATGCCACCTACAATCCCGAGCGCGACTGGTATGCGCAGAACCGCCGGATGGTCGCCGTCCTCACCGAGAAAGGCTACGACGTGAACTACGTCTTCGGCATCGGCACGCACAGCGGCAAGCACGGCGGCGCGATTTTCCCCGAGATGCTCCGCTGGCTCTGGCGCGACTACCCGCGCCCGGACGATCCGCGGGATCCGAGCACGCGGGGGTTTTTCACACCACGCGTTCCTCCACTTCCGGCCGCAGCGGCGGCCTCTCCGCGTCCGTAGCGTCGAAGCGCCCAAAAAAAAGTGCCCGCCGTATACCCCTATACGGCGGGCTTTGCTTTCTTGTTACCCCATTCCTCCGCTAAGCGGAGGATGTGGCGGAGACCATGACCCTCGGTGCGCGGCACACAACTTCAATCCCGAGATCCAACGCAGCCAGTAGCGCGGCGCGTGAAGATTATTAGTTCGCTCCACCGGTGACCAAATCGTCGACCGCCGCCGCGAGCTGTTCCAAATAGTCCGTGCCGCGTTCATGGTGGGTCATCGCGACGACGATGTAGTGCCGCCCGGGCCCCGTGACGACCGCCGTGTCGTGCGACCACGTTTCCCACCAGCCGGCCTTGCGGCGAATCTCGAGCCCGCGGCCGGCGAGGCCCTTCACGAAGCGGTCGTCGCGGTGCGGGATTTCGGGCGAGGCGAAGATCTCACGCATCGCCCGCGAGGCTTCGGGCGAGACAAGTTTCCCCTGCTCCAACAACAGGTAGAAGCGCAGGAGCTGCCGCACCGTCGCCGCGTGCGAGTGCCCGCCCACCGGATCGCCATGGCGCTCGGTGCCTTTGCCGTAGTGCTTGCCGACCCAAAGGCCGCCACCGTGCGCCCCGTCGTAGAAGCCCTGCGCATCGAGCACGGCTTGAATCCGCCTCAGGCCGAGCGCCTGCGAGTGCTTGGCCGCGATTTCGTTGCTCGATTGCTTGATCATCAGGCCGAGTTCATGGCGCGTGGCGCCATCAAGGTCGGCGAGCGGATGCGCGGCAAACCAAGCGAGCAAGATGCCGATCTTCGGGACGCTCGCGGCGTAGTCGACGGCATCGGGTCGCACGAGGGCGAGGCGCAGGGTGCGCAGGTCGAGAACGCCGGCGGCGACAAGGTTCTCGGCGATGCCGAGCGATGCGCGCAGGCGGGCGTCGAGCGCGACGAGCCGGGCCTGCAGGGCGGCGTCCTCGGGGGTGGTGAAGTCGAGCGTGTAAGCGAGGGCCGCGGGTGTCATCGGTGGAGACGCGAAAAGGCGCGGGAGGAGGAGCAGCAGCGCCGCCGCGGGCAAAATTTTCCATCGCGAGATTCGCATCAGGCGCGACCCTGCTGCGTCTGGCCGCGCATCGCAACCCGCCAGATTCTCGCCATGCCCCGCCCCACCGTGCTCTTTCTCCTCGGCCTCGCCTTCGCGGCGAACTTGACGGCGCAGAAGCCCGTGTTGCCGCCCAAGGAGAGCTTCCACCTCTTCCTCCTCGTCGGCCAGTCCAACATGGCCGGCCGGGGCGTGCCCACGCCCGCCGATCGCACACCGCACCCGCGCGTGCTCATGCTCGACAAGGCGGGCGCATGGGTGCCCGCGATCGACCCGATGCACTTTGACAAGCCCGCCGTAATCGGCGTCGGGCCGGGCCGCGCCTTCGGGGTAGCCATCGCGGAGGCCTTTCCGGGCGCCACCATCGGGCTCATCCCCTGCGCCGTCGGCGGTTCCCCGATCGATGCATGGCGGCCCGGCAGCTTTTACGAAGCGACGAAAACCCATCCGTGGGACGACGCGATCCGCCGGGCGCGCATCGCGCTGCGCGCGGGCACCCTGAAAGGCATCGTCTGGCACCAGGGCGAGTCGGATTCAACGGCCGCGCTCGCCCCCGCTTACGCCGCCAAGCTCCACGCCCTCGTCGCGCGGTTCCGCGCGGAGCTGGCCGCGCCGGCGGTGCCATTTCTCGCCGGCCAGCTCGGGAAATTCACCGATGCGCCTTGGGACGCGTTTCGCACGCAGGTTGACCTCGCCCACCGCGAGTTGCCGCGGAATGCCCCCCACACGGCGTTTGTCAGCGCCGACGGGCTGAAGCACAAGGGCGACAAGGTGCACTTCGACGCCGATTCCGCGCGCGAACTCGGCCGGCGGTATGCCGCGGCGTATCTCGAGCTGGCCCGCCAAAACTAGCACTAGCTCCGGCCGCCCGTCTCTGCTCTCCTTTTCCTCCGCTCCAAAATCCTCCCATGACCACCTACTCCCGTCGCGACTTCACCAAGCTCGCCCTCACCGCGCTGCCCGCGGCAGGGCTATTGTCCTCCGCCTCGTCGCTCCACGCGGCGGGCAACGCGAAGCCCAACTCCAAGGTGCGCGGCGTGCAGATCGGCCTCAACGTGCCCTACAGCTTTGGGATGCCGACGATGAGCGGTGACGACATCCTGAAGAACTGCGTGCAGCTCGGCCTCAGCGGCGTCGAGCTCCGCGCGCAGTCCGTCGAGGTCTTCCTCGGTGCGCCGAGCGAAATCGTCTACGCCAAGGCCGCCGTCGCCACGGGCGGCAACACGCCGGGCGGCGCCACCCGCCTCGGGGAATGGCGCAAGACCGCGCCGGTGGCCAAGGCCGCCGAGTTTCGCAAGAAATACAACGACGCCGGCGTCGCCATCGAGATTGTGAAGGTCGACAACATCTTCCGGTTCTCCGACGCCGAGCTCGACTACGCCTTCGCCCTGGCGAAGACCCTCGGCGCCCGCGCCATCTCCACCGAAATCGCAAAGAGCGAGGAGGACCACAAGCGGCTCGGGACATTTGCGGACAAGCACAAGTTCCTCGTCGGCCTGCACGGCCATCACACTTCAAACATGGAGCATTTCGAGCACGCCTTCGGCCAGACCAAATACCTCGGCGCCAACCTCGACATCGGCCACTACGTCGGCGGCGGCAACGGCTCGCCGCTGGAGTTCCTCAAGAAGCATCACGCCCGCGTCTCGCACATTCACGTCAAGGACCGGAAGGTCGGCACCGCGGCCAAGGCCGGCGAAAACATGCCCTTCGGCCAGGGCGACACGCCGATCAAGGAGGTCCTGCAGCTCATCCGCGACAACAAGTGGCCCATCCAGGCCACGATCGAGTTCGAATACAAGGTGCCCGCCGGGTCGGATCGCATGGCCGAGATCGCGAAGTGCATCCAGTTCTGCCGCGACGCGCTGGCGTAAGCGCGGGGCGGCGGGCGTCCCTGCCCGCCCGGGGGTTGGACGAACGCGTTGAACCGGCGGCCAGGGACGCGCCGCCGCTACGCCATCAGGCCCGGCACCACTTTCCCGGCGATGCCGGTAAGGCGGATATCGAGGCCCTGAAACTTCGTGTTCAGCCGCACGTGGTCGATGCCCATGAGCGCCAGCATCGTCGCGTGCAGATCGTGCACGTCGACGACTTGATCGACGGCGCGGTAGCCGAGCTCGTCGGTCGCGCCGTAGGTGGTCCCCGCCTTCACGCCGCCGCCGGCCATGAACACGCTGAAGGAGTTGATGTGATGGTCTCGGCCGGTGCCCTGCCCCATCGGCGTGCGCCCAAACTCGCCGCCCCAGAGAATCAGCGTGTCGTCGAGCATGCCCCGCTGCTTGAGATCCTTGATGAGCGCGGCGGTCGCCTGATCCACGTCGCGGGCGCCGGACTTCATGCCCTCCTCGAGCTGCCCGTGGTGATCCCACGCGCGGTGGTAAAGCTGGATCATGCGCACGCCGCGCTCCGCGAGGCGCCGCGCGAGCAGGCAGTTGCTCGCAAATGAGCCGTCGCCGGGCTCCTTCACGCCGTAAAGGTCGAGCATTTCCTTCGGCTCGCGCCTGAGGTCGGTCAGCTCGGGCACGCTCGTCTGCATCTTGAACGCCAGCTCGTATTGCGCGATGCGCGTCGCGATCTCGGGATCAAAGGTCTCCTCGGCGAGCAGGCCGTTCATGCGCTGGATTTCCTCGACGACCTGCCGCTGCGTGCTCTGGCAAACGCCATCGGGGTTGCCGACGTAGTGCACGGCGTCGCCGCGGGACTGAAACTGGATGCCCTGGAACTTGCTCGGCAGCGCGCCGCTCGACCACTGCCGCGCGGAGATTGGCTGGAGGCCGAACTTGCCCGCGGAGGTGAGCACAATGAAGCCGGGCAGCTCCTGTGTTTCGGCGCCGAGCCCATAGAGCAACCACGAGCCCATGCTCGGCCGGCCCTTGATGATGGAGCCGGTGTTCATGAACGCATGGGCCGTGTCGTGGTTGATCTGCTCGGTCGTCATCGAGCGCACGACGCAAAGCTCGTCGGCCACCGTCGCGATGTGCGGGAAAAGATCGCTGATCTCGATGCCCGCCTGGCCGTGCTTGTGAAACTCCGTGAACGAACCCCGGGCCTTGAGCACCATGTTCTGGAGCTGCGCGAGCTGCTGGCCGGCCGTGAAGGACTCGGGGAACGGCTGGTCGTGGAGTTCCTTGAGCTTTGGCTTCCAGTCAAACGTCTCGAACTGCGACGGCCCGCCCGCCATGCAGAGGAAGATCACGCGCTTGGCCTTGATCGGCAGATGCGGGGCGGCGAGCACACCGTTCCAGCCCTTGGGGCGCGCGCCCGCGGGCGCACCTGCCGCGCCCAGGCGCTGGGCAAGCAGCGCGAGCGCGAGGCCGCCCAGCCCGTAGGCGCTCTGCTGGAGGAAGGCGCGGCGGTTGACGCTCAAGGCGTGCGTGGTCGGATCCATAGTAGGAGATGGGAGATAGGGGATGCCTCAGCGTCGCGGCGAGCGTCCCTGCCCGTCGTGGTTTGCGCGGACGTCATGGACGGGCGGGCAGGGACGCCCGCCGCCACAACGGAGGCTTCGCAGGATTCGCATGGTCAGTAGCGCGTGATGAACTCCTGAAGATTCAGCACCACCCGCGCGAGCTGGCTCCACGCAGCCGTTTCCACCGGGTCTCCGGCGGGAACAGGGGTGAGTCCGACCCGCAGCAGTTTTTGCGCGTCGTCGGGATTTGCGCGGTAGTAGTCGCGCTGCGCGGCCAGCAGCCGCAACAGCGACTCGCGTTCGGGCGGCCGGGGGGCGCGCGCGAGGGTGCGCTCGAACAACCCGGCCAGCCTCGCCGCGTCCTCGGGCGTCTCGGCGACGACCCGCGCCGCGAGCACGCGGGCCGCTTCCACAAACGTAGGATCATTCAGGAGCGTGAGCGCCTGCTGCGGGGTGTTGCTCACGTTGCGCGCCGCCGCGCACTCGTCGCGCGAGGGCGCATCGAAGTTGGCGAGCATCGGGTGCAGGAAAGTCCGTTGCCAGTGCATGTAGACGCCTCGGCGCCACTGCTCGTCATCGGCGCTGACGACGTAGTCGCGATCGGGAAACTGGAGCGCGGCGTAGTAGCCGGGCGGCTGGTAAGGCTTCACGCTCGGGCCGCCGAGGTCGCGGAGGTTGAGCAGCCCCGCGGCGAAGAGCGCGTTGTCGCGCACAAACTCCGCCTCAAGCCGACGCGGATTTTGCGAGGCGAGGAGTCGGTTGGCCGGATCCCCTTCGCGCAGCTCGCGACGCAGGTTGGCGCTCTGGCGGTAGGTCCCGCTGCTCACGATGAGCCGGATGATGTGCCGCATATCCCAGCCGCTCTCGCGAAACTCGACGGCGAGCCAGTCGAGCAGCTCAGGATGCGACGGCAATTCCCCCTGCGAGCCGAGGTCGTCGAGCACGGCGCTGAGGCCGGTGCCGAAAAACATCGCCCAGAGCCGGTTCACGACCGTGCGCGCGGTGATGGGATTTTCCCGCGAGACGATATACTCGGCGAGATCGAGGCGGGTGAGGCGCTTTTCCGCGGAGCTTTCGCGGCGAGCCGGCAAAAAACTCGGCGTGGCCGGCAGCACCACCGGTCCGGATTCGTTCTGCCAGTTGCCCCGGGGCAGGACGCGCACGGTGATCGGCTGCGGCAGGGCCTCCGTGACGAGCGACCAAGCGCGGCCGTCTCGCGTCTTGCGAATCTCCGCCGCGATGCGCTGGGCCTGCTCGAGCGGCGCCGGGCCCGCCGCGTTCGCGAAAAGCGCCGCGTCGGCCACGAGCGCGCGCTGTTCGGCCGTGCGTTCCGCCGCCGCCGTGCGGAGCGCAGCCAACTGCGCGGGGCTCGCCACGGCGAGCGGATCGGGCGCCGCCAGAGGGCTCGTGAAAACCCGCAACCCCGCCGGCGGGGCCGCGGCAAAAATGAGCTCAATCTCGTCGCCGGCGGCGACCAGGCGTGGCATTGCGATCTGCCACACCCCGTTGACGGGATCCTTCGCCCCCGGGATTTTCCATCCGCTCGCGATGCCGAGAACCTCGGCGCCGTCGGCAAAGCGCGGTTCCTTTTGGGCGGAGTCGGCAAAAGCGATTTCGAGTTTCTCCTCCTTCGCGCCGGATCGGTGCAGGCGCGCGGCCGTGATGCGCAACAGTGGCGGAGCCTTGCCGTCGGCGGAAGGCGGCACCTCAAGGCGGAACGTCGCGACCATGCCGGGCTCGGCCAGGAACGCCAGGCTCGTGGGAGCCGCGGTTCGCGCGCGGGACCTGGATTTCGCCGGCGGCTTCTTGCCCGCGACGGTCGGCTGGTCGGGGGCCATGACGGGTTTCGGGACAAGCTCGCTCCAGCCGGTCAGGCTTCGCGAGAGATAGGGCTGCACGTCGGCCGCCCAAGCTTCGACGGCCGCCGCGGGCATGGCCGAACGCAACGCCGCGAACTCCGCCCTCAGCCGGTCCCGGCGCGCGACCAAGTAGGGACTCGTGACCTCGATCTCCGGGGGGAAAGGATGGTCGTTGCTCCAGCCCTTGAGGTCGGGGTTGGGTGTGTAGGCGTAGTCGGAGTAGACGCCCCATTGCTTCACGTCGGCGAAGAACGACTGCAGCTCGTAGAAGTCGCGCGTCTTGATGGGGTCGAACTTGTGGTCGTGGCATTCGGCGCAGCCAAACGTGCTGCCAAACCATGCGGCCGCCACGCTGCGCACGCGCTCGGCGCCGTATTTCGCGAGGTATTCTTTCGCCTGCGCCCCGCCTTCGCGCGTCATCATGTTGAGGCGGTTGTAGCCCGTGGCGACCCGCTGCTCGGCGGTCGGGTTCGGCAGCAGGTCACCGGCGAGCTGCTCGCGCGTGAAGGCGTCGAAGCGCTTGTTGGCGTTGAACGCCGCGATCACGTAGTCGCGATACGGGAAGATCCGTTGGTTCTGGTCGCCGTGAAAGCCCACGGTGTCGGTGAAGCGGGCGACATCGAGCCACCAGACGGCCATGCGCTCGCCGTGGCGCGGCGAAGCGAGCAGCCGGTCGACCGCCTGGCGGAAGGCGGACGCCAAATCGCGCTGCGCGTCGCGCACGAAGCCGGCGACTTCCTGCGGCGTCGGCGGCAGGCCGGTGAGATCGAGCGAGAGGCGACGGAGCAGGCGCGCCGGCTCGGCCGCGGGCGACGGCGCGATCTTCCTTTCCGCGAGCTTCGCCCAAACGAACGCGTCGATTGGATTCAACGCCGGGGCAATCGCCGGGACCGCGGGCCGAACGAGGGGCGCATAGGCCCAGTGCGGTTCATATTTCGCGCCTTCGGCGACCCAGCGGCGGAACAGCTCCTTTTGCCCGGCCGTCAGTTTCTTGTGCGCCTCCTCGGGCGGCATCGGATCGCCGGTATCCATGATCCGCAGGATGATCTCGGACTCCTCGGGCTTGCCCGGCACGATCGGCACGACGCCGTTCTTGGTCGGCTTGAGGGCTTCGTCGCGCAGATCGAGCCGCATGCCGGCCTTGCGCGACTTGGCGTCGAAACCGTGGCAATGAAAGCACGTGTCCGACATGATGGGCCGGATGTCGCGGTTGAACGCCACGGGCTCGGCGGCGCCGACCGCGGGCGCAACGGCGAACAAAGAAAAAAGAATCGCACGGCGAGCTTTCACGCCAAGCAGGGCGGATGGCGGCGGAGGAAGTTGCGCGCGGCGCGGCAGGGAACGGTCCGGCATTTTCAACCTTGCGATCTTCGCGGAAATCGCGCGGCGCGCAATTTCTTCTAAGAAAAATCGCAGCCGCGCGTTGAGAAGGATCCCGCGATGAAAAACCCGCCCCCGCACTCCCTTGATCGCGCTCAAAATTTTTTCGCCCGCGCTTCCGACAAAGTGGGTTGACACTCGGTTTTCGATGACACCTATTGCGCTCCCTTCACTCCCCTACCCACAAAAAACTCAGCGCGCGATGCTGAACCCGCCCTCCTCTTTTCACCAAATTTCCCCGGCACGCAGGCACCTTTCCTGCATTGCTGAGACCGCCAGCCAGGAAGCGCGATGAAAAAGTGAGTGCAGATCGGAAACGATTCTCCGCTCCAGCCTCGCCGTATCCCCGCCCCGACCGCTTCCAGTTTTTCGCCCTCCCCGCTCTTTTCCCAATCACCCTCACCCACTCATAACTATGATTACCCAATCGCTTCCGCTCGCATTTCTCCTCGGCGACGACACGCCCATGGACCTTTTCATCAAGGGCAAGGAAATCATGTGGCCGATCCTGCTGCTGTCGTTCGTTGCCATCACGGTCGTGATCGAGCGCATCATCTTTATCTTCCGCGAAAACGCCTCCCGCGAGCCGGAGGTCGTCGAGAAGATGCTTGAGTCCGTCGAGCGCGGCGACACCGCGGGCGCCCTCAACATGGGCAGCAAGAGCAGCGACTTCATCGCCAAGATTCTTGCCTACAGCCTGAGCAACCGCGAATACTCCCTCTCCAACGCGTTCATTCGCGCCTCCGGCCAGGAACTCGCGCGCTTCCAGCAGGGCATGGCGACGCTCGACACATGCATCACCGCCGCCCCGATGCTCGGCCTCCTCGGCACCGTCACCGGCATGATGCGCACCTTCGGCGCCCTCGGCAGCGGCGACATCGGCGCAGCCGCCGGCCAAATCACCGGTGGTGTCGCCGAGGCGCTCATCGCCACGGCGGCCGGCCTGTTCATCGCCATCCTCTGCTTGCTCCCCTACAACTACCTCAATGCCCGCGCCGAGAAGGCGAAGAGCGAGGTGGCCGACGTCTCCCACGCCCTCGAAATCCTGATCAAGAAGTCCGAGAGCGTCTCCTGATCGCCCGCGCGATCCGCTCCCGCATCCCGGCGTCGCAACCCGACATCCCACCACCACCATGGCCGGCTCATCTGGAGGAGGCAACAGCGGCGGCAAGAAGAAGGCCCGCATCGAGATCATCCCTCTGATCGACGTCATCTTCTTCCTGCTCGCCACGTTCGTGCTCTTCACGCTTTCGCTGAACAAGTCGAACGGAGTCCCCGGAATCAACCAACCGGCCTCCGAGACTGGCGCAAACCGTGATCCGAACGGTGTAACGATCTCCGTGACTGAGTCGGGCACCATCGCGTGGAACAAGGACTTCATCAGCCTATCCGAGTTCATCGACCGCCTGAAGTCCTTCAAGGCGACCGACCCCGACGGGCGCATCCTTATCAACGGCGACGAAAACGCGCTGTTCAACGCCGCCCTCTATGTCTTCGACGAGGCGCGCAAAGCAGGTTTCCAAAAGGTCTTCATTGAGACCAAAGTTCGCGCTGCCGGCAAATAACCGCCCGGCACCGCTCCCAATCCCTCTTACACATGGCTGGTTCAAGTAGTGCCAAGGCCGAGGACGGCAAAAAGAAGGCGCGTATCGAGATCATCCCGCTGATCGACGTCATTTTCTTTCTGCTCGCCACCTTCGTGCTCTTCACCCTCTCGCTGCAGCGCATCACCTCGCTGCCGGTCACGCTGCCGGTCGCCTCGCCGCCCGGGCCGCCGAACCCGAACGACACCACCATCTACCTCCAAGTCTCCGACGAGGGCAATTACTACTGGAAGCAGGGATCCGGCACCGCTGAGTTGATCACCGTCAGCGAAATCCAGCCCCGCCTGATGGATTACAAGCGCAGCGAGTCCAATCCGCGCGTCCTCATTCGCGGCGACACGCGCGCCCGCTTCGGCGCCGCCGTCTACGCGCTCGACGAAGTCCGCAAGGCGCAGATCGATCAAGTGTCGGTCGAAACCGTCTCCAGCCCGACCGGCCGCTAAACTCCTACCGCCATGACACGAGACCTTATCATCGGCATTTTGATTTCAGCGGCCCTGCACCTTGCGGTGTTTTTCGGCGATCGCCTCATTCCCGCCGCGACTGTCGTCAAGAAAGTCGAGGAGCCTCCCCCGAAGATTGAGCTCATGGCGATGCCCAAGATCGAGGAGGAGCCCGAGATTGTGGAAACCAACGAAGAGGTTAAGCCGCTCGACCTCGCGCCGCCCATGCAGCAGGACGTGCCGCAACTGGTCACGCCGGATTCCTTCGTTCAGAAGATCCAGCCGCCGCCCCCGGAGGGCCTCACCATCGCGGCCAACATGAACATCGTGCCCGAGGTCCGCGACCCGAACATGTTCAAGGGCATGCAGGTTTTCGACATTTCCAAGCTCGACCAGACGCCCGTCGCCCGCTTCCAAGCCCGCCCGCAGTATCCGTTTGAGATGCGCCGTGCCGGCATCGCCGGCGAGGTGGTGGTCGACTTCATCGTGGACACCAACGGCGAGGTGCAAAACGCCTATGCGATTCGTTCCTCGCAACGGGAGTTCGAGTCCGCCGCGGTCCAAGCGGTAAGCAAATGGAAGTTCAAGCCCGGCCGCAAGGGCGGGCGCGATGTGCTCACGCACATGCAGGTGCCCATCGTCTTCACCCTCAACGAGGATTAATCCGTCGTGTTCACCCTTCCCCATCCCATCGATATTTGCCGCGGGCGCGCACTGCGATTTGCGCTCGCTTTGGCGGCTTTCGCCGCCGCAGGCACGGCTTCTGCCCAGCAGAACCAGGCGGCAAAAGCCGAGAAAAAGCAGCACAGCTACAGTGAAAAGCTGAGCGAGGCCTTCGGCAAAATGAAGCCGCTCCAGGACGCGCAGGACTGGAATGGCATGCTGAAGCTCTTGGATTCGGTGCCGGTCGTCCCTGGCAGCTACGATGAGGCGTCCGTGCTGAACACCAAGGCCCGCATCTATGCCGCGACGAGCAAATACAAGGAGGCTTTGCGCGCGTGGGAGCGGGTCGTAGAACTCAATGACAAGAACGAGTTCTTCGCGGACAAGGACATGAACGAGGTAATCTTCTTCCTGGCTCAGCTGAATGCCCAGGAGGCCTCGAGCACGACGGACAAGAAGCTCCAGGCGCAATATTTTCGGAAATCGGTCGGCTATTTCCGCCGCTATCTTGAAAAGACGCCCAAGCCCACGGCGGATGTGATGTCGACCTACGCGAGCATCCTCTACTACACGGCCGTCGCGGATCCCAACAACGTCGATCAGGCCCTGCTGAAGGAGACGCGCACCATCATCGACCGCGCGCTCAGCACCTCGATCAAACCCAAGGAGAGTTTCTACCAGCTCTACCTCGCCTTGCTGCAGCAGCAGAATGACATGGTCGGCTCCGCCGAGCTGCTTGAGCTCATCCTCAAGCAATCCCCAGCGAAGAAGGACTATTGGGCGATGCTCTTCGGGCTCTACCTCCAGCTCAACGACAAGGCCACCCGTGAAAAGAACACGGAAGAGGCCAGGGACTACTTGGTGCGCGCAATTGTCACGCTCGAACGCGCGCAGGCCCTAGGCTTCCTGAACACCCCCAAGGACAACATGAACTTGGTGTCGTTCTACCTCCTTGCGAACCAGTTCAGCCGCGGCACCGAGCTGCTCTACACCGGCATGAAGAAGGGCACCATCGAGTCCGTGCCGCATAACTGGCGCATCCTCGGCCGCTACTACCAAGAAGCCAACATGAACACCCAGGCGATCGCGGTCCTGGAGGAAGCCACCAAGCTCTTCCCGCAAAACGGCGACTTGGAGCTTCAAATCGCAAATATCTACATCCAGATGGAGAACCCGCGCGCGGCCAACAAGCACGCCAAGCTCGCGAACGCCAAGGGCAACTTCGAACAAGGCACAAAACCGTTCAACGTCCTCTACCTCCAAGCCTACACCGCCTACGAGCTGGGTAACTTCGAGGAGGCCAATCAGGCGCTCGAAGCCGCTTCAAAGTTCCCTGAGGCCGCAAAGGACAGCCAATTCGCTCGCCTCCGTGAGGTCGTCCGTGAAGCGCTTGAGGAAAAGGCAAACAAGAACAAGCCGAAGGAAGATCCCAAGAAGGCCGAGCAGGCCAAAGCGAGCGCACCGCCCGCCACCAAGGCCGACACCAAAAAATCCCCCTCCAAAGGCAAGTAAGCCCGCCACTCTCACATGAAGAAAAGCTACGTCTATTTCATCGTGCCGCTCGCGCTGCTCGTCGTGTTCTTCTTTGGGTTCTATTGGAGCGCCCATAAGAATTTCGAGGGCAAGGAGCAGGCCAAGATCAAGGAAGCCGCGGACGCAAAGCGGGCCAAGCTCGAGAAAGAGGCCAAGGACCGCGAGGTGGCCGTGAAATCCGCGCTCGAGGCGCAGGAAAGGCGCCGCGTCGAGAAGAAGGCCCGCGAAGAGCGCGAGGCCAAGGAAAAGGAAGCCCGCGAACTCGCGCGGGCCAATCGTGACAAGGCAGGTCGCGACGCCGACAAGTTGGAGCAGCAGGCCAAGCGGCTAACGAAGGAAATCGACGCCGAGAAAAAAGACCTCGCGGAAGCCCAGACTGAACGCAAGCGCGTGACCGACGAACATACCTTCCTCAAGGAATACGTGAAGAAGGCCGAAACCAACGCCAAGAACCTCATGGGGGTCCTCGAACGCATCGCTGCCGCGGACAAGGCTGCGGAAGATGCCCAGAAGGCCGCCGAGGCCGCCGCCAAGGCCGCCGCCAAGAAATAACCCTGTTGATTTCCTACCGATGAAAAAGTGGATGTATCTCATTTTCCCCGGCCTCATGCTAGCGGGCTTCGTAGGCTTCTACATGTCTCACGCCAAGGCGCTCCACGAAAAGGAACAGCGCCAGATCGCCGAGGCCAAGGCCAAGCAGGAGGCCGAAGCAGCCAAGAAGAAGGCCGCTGAGGAGAAGGCCCGCATTGACGCGAAAAAGCGCCAGGATGAGCGCGACGCCGAGGAGAAAAAGAAGGAGGACGACAAGCGCGCCAAGCAGGAGGCCGACGACAAGAAGGTGCGCGACCAGACCGCCGAGTATGTCGCCAAAGGCGAAGCCGCGGCGAAGGATGTCGCCGCCAAGGAACTTGAACTCGACCGCCTGCGGAAGGAAAAGGACAAGACCTCTCGCGAGGCCTTCGACATTGCGAAGCAGGTGGAACTTGCCCGCATCGCCCGACGCAACGCCGAGCTCGAAATCCAGCGCATGAACGAGATGATCGTGAAGCGGGCTTCGGATAGCTCGATGGTTCGCCCGCCGGTCATCTACGCCGCCCCGCCGGCCAAGTGAGGCGCCGAGTCGTCAAGGCATCACCCTTGCCCCCCCCAAAGCCCCGGCGATGCCGGGGTTTTTCTTTTCCACCAAGCGCGCGAGCCTCCGCGCGCTGCGATTCCGGATTTTCTGCTTGCGCCTCCCAGTGTGCTCCGGCTCCCTCAGCGCCCCATCCGCCGCTGCGGCGGGGGAAAAAATGTCGGGGCGTAGCTTAGCCTGGTAGAGCGCTACGTTCGGGACGTAGAGGTCGTGAGTTCGAATCTCACCGCCCCGACCATTTTCAAGTCTTAGACTCGCAACGGTTAGCAGCGCCACGGCGCGTCTAATTGCGACACTCACAGCGGGTTGCAAGGATTTCATGCGCGACCTCCCGCGACAGCCTGCAACTTCTGTAGACCGTCCGCGACCGCCATTTGTGTGCCGGTTTGTGTGCCCATTTGTGTGCCCATTTCCGGCCCCATCTCAGGTATACCCGAAGCCGGCTCGGCCGGCGCAGGAAGGACACCCGGCAGCGTGAAAGCAGGCAGGCTCGCCACGGCCGCAGCGGTGGGCAGTTGAGAGCCATCCGTGTAAATCTTCATCGTCAGCTTGATGTCGCTATGCCGCATCAGCTCCATCGCCACGCGCGGTGCAACACCGGCCACCGAAAGGTTAGTTCCAAACGTGACCCGCAGGGCATGCAGGTCCACGCGACGCCCCTCGGTATCCAAGAACGGAATTCCCGCCAGTTCCAAGTCCTGCTTGAACCGCGGCAAGCGCGGCACCATGCCGGCAAACACTCGCTCAAACGGCATGGCGGTTTCAGGCAACACGGAGCGGACCGCCGCGACAACCTCCTCCCGCAGCCAGAGACTCGTCTCCTTGCGATTCTTGGCAATGCTGGCCGGAACGCGCACAAAAGGCTTCGGCGCATCCAGGACAAAGTCCGCTACGGTGAGCCGCTGAAGTTCGGCCCGTCGCAAGCCGGTTTGCAGGGCCACCAGATAAACGGCGGCGCGTTGCGGGGACGCGACGGCGAGCAGCCGCTGCGCTTGCTCGGGATTGAGGGCGCGGCGGAATTGCTTCGGGGTGAGCTTTACCGGTGACACGAACTCGAGCGGGCTTTCCGTCGCCATGCGGTAGCGCCGCAACCACGCGAAGAAATTGCAGGTGTTCTTGAGCAGGTCGTTCTTCGCTTTGCCGCTGAGGGGGCTTCGGTCGCGCCACTCGTGAAAGCTCCGCGCGGTGACATGCGGAATCCGTCGCCAGCCACAGCGGGCGAACAGGACGCGCATGTTGCGGTATTTCTTGAGCGTGGACTCGGCGCGGCCCGTGCCCCGCAGATGCCCTAAGAACGCCTCTAGGAGTTCGGTTAACGGCTGTTCACGGGCTTCCGTCACCTCGTCCGGGGGAAGGAGGCCGTGATGCCGTTTCTCCGCATTCGTGCGGGCTTCATGAAGCAGCCTTTCGGCCTCGCGCTTGTCCGCGACGTGCAGGCACCACTTGCGGGGCGGCCCGGTCTCCCACTCCATGCGCAACGAGGCGAACCAGTCGCTTGATTCGACCAGTCGGCCCCCGACGCGGCGCTTGCGTTTGAAGACGGAGCAAATCACGCGAACGCACCCCTCCTCTCCCGGGCTTTTTCGACGTAGGCCTCCACATCGGAGACGAAGTAACACGATTTCCCCGCGATTTTCACCGGTGGTGGGAATTTCTTGCGACACACTTCGCGCTCCAAGGTGCGACGGCACACCCCAAGAAGCGAAGCGGCTTCACGGACACTAAGGAGGCGGCTGGCCCCCACGGCTGTAGACTGCATGACGAAGGTAACGGCTGACGGTTGAGTGTTCGCAGGCGGGACGTCCGCTGCGCTCTCCGTTGGCCCGTTATCCCACCTCAGAACCCTTTCGCTGCCAGCGTGAGCCGTCGGGCAACTGCCCTGACTGACGTGGCAAGCGAGAGCTGTAGTGCGGTCGCCTTGAATTTTCTGGAGTCGGCTTTGAGCAAGTCGGAACGTATGCGACTTGTCAAGACAATAAGCGACTTGTTCCTGTATCCGTTTCTTGGTAACACGCATGTTACCGCACGCATCTGCCAGCCTTTCCGAAGGGCCTTCGGCTTCGCCGTCCCGTCGATTTGCAGCTTCGGCGCACCTTTGGTTCGTTAGTGGGCAAGGAGCGTGCACCGCGGGCGCGCTGCGCGCGCCCAGCGCTGCACGCGCCTGACCCTCACGCGTAGGGCCGCCATCCGCGGGCCACGTCCGGGCATATTCGCCCGCGCTGAAGCCGAGCCGCTGGGGAAGGCGCTGGTTGGGATACCCGCTCACCTCCGTCCGCACTCCCTCGGGCTCGTTCCGGGCCGCTGTCATGTCTTGCGCCCCTTCGCGCTCTGGCCGGCTATCGCCGCGCCGCTGCTGCCCGCAAAGGCAGGCCACCTGCACGCCTACTCCCTCGCCTCGTGGCGCGGGCTCTTGTGTGCCCGTTTGTGTGCTTATCTGTGTGCCGCCCGAATTCGACTTGCCCGAAGCATGCGTTGCACTGTGATTTACGAAATCGGGTTGGTGAGTTCGAATCTCACCGCCCCGACCATTTTGCCAAGCTTAGCCCCACCCCTGCCCTATGAGCGCCATTCTGCGCGTCGCCTTCCTTGCATTCTGCCTGCCTCCGTTCGCCGTTTTCCGCGCAGTGGCGCAGCCCGCCACCGGCACGATCGAGGGTCGGGTGCTCAACACCCGCAACGGGGAATACCTGGAAAAGGCGCACGTCACCCTTGAGGGCACCCGGCTGGAGACGTTCACCGATTCGACCGGCCAATATCGCTTCAGCGAAGCCCCGGCGGGCAGCGTGAACGTGCGGGCTTTTCACACGGGGCTCGTGCCCCAGACGCTCACCGTGACCGTGTCCGCCGGCCAAACCACGCAGGTGGACTTCAACCTCCTTGACGCAGCCGCGAGGCCGGGTGCCGCGCCAAAGGACGGGACGATCGTGAAGCTCGACCAATTCGTCGTTTCCAACTCCCGGGAAATGGATGGCGCCGCCATCGCGATCAATGAGCAGAGGTTTGCGGCCAACATGGTGAATGTCGTCGCCGCCGATGAATTCGGCCATGTGGCGGAGGGCAACGTCGGCGAGTTCCTGAAGTTTCTCCCGGGCATCGCGATTGATTTTGTCGGCGGTGATGCGCGCACGATCTCCATGGGCGGCGTGCCTTCCGGAAATGTGCCCGTGAGCATCGGCGGCTTCGACCTCGCGAGCGCCGCCTCGTCGGGAAACGGCCGCACGGTCGAGCTCGAGCAAGTCTCAATCAACAACATCGCGCGCATCGAAGTCTATCACTCGCCGACGCCGGAATCGCCGGGCTCGGCGCTCGCGGGCGGAGTCAATATGGTGCCGCGCGGCGCGTTTGAGCGCGCGCGGCCGCAGTTCAGCGGCAACACCTACGTTCTTTTTCGCGATGCCGAAAAGAGCCTGCACAAGACGCCAGGGCCCATTCGCGACGCGACCTACAAGATTCACCCCGGGTTTGATTTTTCCTGGGTCGTGCCGGTCAACAGGCGTTTCGGCTTCACGCTCTCGGGCGGCTACACCTCTCAATACACGCCGCAGGATTTCTTCGTGAACACCTGGCGCGGCGCAGGCAACGCCACCACCGTCGCGGCCAACGCCTTCAACGGCTACCCTGCCACCACGCCCGACAGACCCTACCTTTCCAACTTTTCCGTGCGCGACGGCACCAAGCTCACGACCCGCTCATCCATCGGCGCGACGATTGACTACAAGCTCACGGCCTATGACCGCGTCGCGTTCTCGTTCCAATACGCGTTTTTCGACGCCTACTTCAACAACCGCACGCTCACGTTTAATACCAACCGGGTAAACCCGGGGGATTTCAGCCCCACGCTCACCGCGGGCACGGCTGGTTTTGGCACCCTCACCATTGGCAATGGTTCCCGGCAGAAGGCGGGCACCACTTGGATGCCGTCGTTGCGCTGGTTCCACGAAGGCCGCGTCTGGAAAATCGATGCCGGGCTCGGCCTCTCCCACGCGAGCAACCATTACCGTGACATCGACAAGGGATTCTTCAACGGCGTGAACACGCAGCGCTCGAACGTGACCATCACCTTCGCCGATATTTTTTACCTGCGCCCGCGCCTCATCAAGGTCACCGACGGGACCACCGGCGCCCCGGTCGACCCCTACACACTCAACACCTACGCGCTCACCTCTGCCACGAGCGACACGTGGGAATCCTCGGATGTGCAGCGCAGCGTCTTCGGCAACATCCGGCGTGATCTGTTTCTCGGCGAGACGCCGCTTTCGCTGAAATCCGGCTTCAATGTTCGCAATTCCCTCCGCGATATCCGCGGCGGCGTGACCACCTACAACTACGTCGGCAAGGACCGTGTCGCTAGCACCAACGCGAGCCTCCCCACGAGTGACGACGGCGTCGGGTTCGCCCTCGACCCGGTCTTCTCCCAGCGCTTCGGCCCGTGGGGCTTCCCGCGCATCCAATACCCGAGCAACTTCACGCTGTGGGAGCACTACAAGGCCCATCCCGACTATTTTAACGTCGTCGACGACATCACCTACCGCAACGGCGTCGGCCGCTCGAAGTATGCCGATGAGATCATCTCCGCGGCGTATTTCCGATTCGACACCGCCTTCTTCAGCAAGCGGCTCAAATTTGTCGGCGGCTTCCGCGCCGAGCAGACCAACATCAAGGCCGAGGGCGCGCTCACCGACCCCACCGGCAACTACCAGCGCGATGCCCAGGGCAATGTGATTCCGCGGCGCGACGCCGCAGGCAACATCCTCTTCACCGGCACCGGCGCCAACCGCACGCCGCTGCCCGCCCTCATCCAGCAGCCCACGATTCCCAATCCCAACGGCGCCGGCACGATTTCCAACGCTCTCGCCGTCTCGCGGCTTACCTACCTCGATCGCGGCCAGCACGTGAGCAAGGAATACCTCCGTTGGTTCCCCAATCTCAACGCGAGCTACGACATTCGCGAAAACCTCATCCTCCGCGGCTCGGTTTACACCTCCATCGGCCGGCCCGACTTCGGCCAATACGCCGGCGGCCTCACGTTGCCCGACACCGAGCTCGCGCCCAACACCGGCAGCAACCGCATCTCCGTCGCGAACGCCGGCATCAAGCCGTGGAGCGCCAATTCCATGATGCTGCGGCTCGAATACTACACGCAGGGCATCGGCCAGATTTCGGTCAAAGGCTTCCGCCGCGACTTCAAGAACTTCTTCGCAAACGTCACCTTGCCCACCGCCAGCCCGGAATTCCTGGCCCTCTACGACCTGGATCCCGAGACCTACGGTGAGTATCCCGTCGCGACCAACTACAACCTTCGCACCCGCGTGCGCATGGAAGGGCTCGAATTCGACTACAAACAGTCGCTCGGGCAGGTCGCGCGCTGGCTGCGCGGCGTCCAGGTTTTCGCGAATCTCTCCGCGCTGCGCACCACCGGCGACGCCGCGGCGAATTTCTCGGGCTTCACTCCGCGCACCTACAACTGGGGCATCAGCTATTCGAAGCCGCGCTACACGCTTCGTGCGAACTGGAACTACAAGGGGCGCGCGCGCCTCGGGCAGTTGACCGGCGCGAGCATCGAGCCCGGCACGTTTGACTGGCGAAACAAGCGGCTCTACGTCGACCTCAGCGCCGAATACATGCTCTACAAGCGAATCGGCGTGTTTGGCTCCATGCGCAACGTGCAGGATGCGACCGAGGACGTCGAGCGCTACGGCCCGAACACCCCGGCCCACGCCCAGTTTCGCCAACGTGAGGACTTCGGCTCGCTCTGGACCTTCGGCCTCAAGGGCACCTTCTGAGCGGGCAAGACTCCGTGAACGTGACACGCGCGCTCCTGTTCCACGCCACGGGGCTGCTTCTCGCGGCGAGCTTTGCGCTCGCCGCAAAGACCACCGTCGCGATCGACGGCGAGCGTTTTTTGATCAACGGACGCCCGACTCACGAAGGACGCGTCTGGAACGGAAGGAGCATCGAGGGCCTGTTGCTCAACGCCCGGATGGTCCAGGGCATCTTCGACGACTTGAACCCCGAGACCACGGCGCGCTGGGCGTATGCCGACACCGGCAAATGGGATGCCGAGCGCAACACCCGGGAGTTCATGGCCGCGATGCCCGCGTGGCGCGCGCACGGCCTGCTTGCATTCACCCTTAATCTCCAAGGCGGTTCTCCCGAGGGCTACTCGGCGAAACAACCCTGGCACAACAGCGCCTTCACGCCGGAAGGTTCGCTCCGCCCCGACTATCAGGCGCGGCTGAAGCGCATCCTCGATTTCGCCGACGAGCTCGGGATGGTCGTCATCCTCGGCTACTTCTATTTCGGGCAGGACGAGCGCCTCGCCGGCGAGCCCGCCGTGCTGCGTGCGGTCGACCAGGCAACGCGCTGGGTGCTCGACGGAGGATGGCGCAACGTGATCGTCGAGGTGAACAACGAGTGCAACGTCCGCTACGATCACGAAATCCTGAAGCCTGCGCGCGTGCACGAGTTGATTGAGCGGGTAAAGGCCGCGCGCGCCCCCGATGGCCGCCGCCTGCTCGTGAGCACCTCCTATGGTGGCAATACCGTGCCGAAGGAAAACGTCGTGCGCGCCGCGGATTTCCTGCTGCTGCATGGCAACGGGGTCGGCGACCCGAGGCGCATCGCGGAGATGGTCCGGCAGACGCGCCAAGTCGACGGCTACACCCCCAAGCCGATCCTCTTCAACGAGGACGATCACTTTGATTTCGATGCGGCCACCAACAACTTCACCGCCTCGCTCGCGGAACGCGCCGGCTGGGGCTACTTCGATTTCCGCATGAAGGGCGAGGGCTACGCCGACGGCTACCAGAGCGTGCCTGTCGACTGGACGATCAGTTCGCCGCGCAAGGCCGGTTTCTTCCGCCTCCTCGCGGAGATCACCGGCCAGGCACAGTCACCTCGTTAGCCCGCGAGGCTCGGAAGTCGTCTTTCTCCCGGCGACCGTCAGAGGCCGCGCTCGACGGCGACGTAAGCCAGGGGGCCGTGATAGTTCGTCCGTCCACCGGTCGTGTCGTTGATGCTGTCGAAGTATCCCAATTTCGCGTGCGCGAGCCACGAGGGCGAGATCCGATGCTTGAGGCCGAGCGTCACAGACGTGTCCTTCACCGCCACGCCGTAGGGCAGCGTGAGCGCGGCGAGGGTCTGGTTGCCGTTGTTGGCCCGGTAGTGGTTGCATTGCAGCTGTGCGTCCGTGTCCTTGCCGACGACCCAGCCGGTGAGCAGGCCGCAGGTGGCGTAGTTGTTGTCAGAATTGTGCAGCACGCGGTTCGTGTCGAACGCATTGGCGGTCACCAGACCGGCGGCATTGACGGTGGCCGGCGTGAGCCCCGCACGGGGATAGATCGTGCTGATGACATTGAACACGATGGTCCCGTTGAGCTGGGCGTAGAAGTTCTTCTGCGGCGTCCAGTCGATGCTTTCGCTGATGGTGTGGTTCTTGGAGTGCAGCGAGTCGTAGGCCGGATAGGTCGGCAGGAACCCCGTGACCTGCATCCGGCCGACTTGATGCACGTAGCGCGTGGTAAGCCCGATGAACGGCGACAGCCGTGCGAGCGCCGAGAGCTTCAAGCCACGGTAGCGGGAATCCAGCAGGTAGTTGTCTCCCAGGTTCAATCCGACGCCCTTGGTGCCGTCCTTGTGTCCCTTCTCAAACACCTCGCCGCGCAGCGTGAGGAGCGTCGAGGATTTCCAGTTTGCACCGAGCGTGTAGTTGCCGTGGTTCTCCGAGACATTTTGGTTGGCGAGCGTCCCGGCCGCCGCGGTGATCGGATTGTAGGCGGCGGTGTTGCGCTCCTCGCCGCTGAGGTCGCGCTTGCTTCCGTTGAAATAGACCGCGAGGTCTTTGATTCCCGTGTAGCGCAACTCCAGCACCGGGGTGCGCACATTCTGGTGAAGCTTCGACCAGCCCAGGCGCGGTGTCGTCGTGAGCGTGGTCGCCGGCGTGCCCGACGCCGCGATCACGTTGTAGGTGCTCGCTCCGCGAATGTATTCGTCCTGGCCGCGATAGCCGAGCTTCACGAAGAGGTCCTTCGTCGCCTTCCAATCGAGCGCGAGGTTGGCGACGTAGTTTTTCAGGCGCGTGCCGCCGAGCAAGTTGTCGTAGTTGTTCGTGGTGACGGGCACGACGGCCGTTGGCGTGGCAGTTTGCGTGACCAGCGGGCGGCTGCCGCTCACGGAGGTGTGGATCAGCTCCCAGTTTCCGCCGATGCGCAGGGTGAGCTTGTCCGTGAGCGCCGTGTCGGCCTCGAACGTCACGCCGGACGTCTTCGACAACATGCCCTCGGCCTCGGCGATGCTGACCTCGTTGTTCCAGCCGGTGGCGGGCAGGCCCGCCTTCGCCGCGGCCTGGGGGCTGGCGACCTGCCCGGCGGGCACGGTGTTCGAGAGGCTGGCCGCGGACCACGGGATGACCTCGCCGGGATAGTTGGTGACGAAGCGCGTGTTGCCGTTCCGGAACCTGTCGCCGAGCAGCGTGAGCTGGAGGTTGGTCTTGCCCACCTTGTGGCGCGCCGTGAGCTCGGCCAGCTCATGCCGCTCGCCAACCGCAATCCAACTCGGCACGATTTTGCGCGCGGGGTTGATGGGATTTGGCGCGAGGTTTAACGGCAGCCCCGTGAAGTCGCTCGAGCCCCAGATGGTGGAGTCCTTCCGGCCCGAACGGAGCTCGTTGGTGTAGCGCAGCGTCAGCACCGGCGTGCGCGGCAGGTTGAGCGTGCCCTCGATCCAAAACTTGCTGCGATCGATGTGGAGGTTGCGATCCGCGAGGGGCAGCCACTGGTTGTTGATGGGGAAGAATCCGCCCACCCCGTCGTAGAACGTGCGGAAGCGCTTGTAGCCGGCCTCGATGGTGCCGACCTCGTTCTTCGTCACGTTGATCTTTCCGAGATAGTCCTCGGCGCCGGCGAGGGCGCGGCCGTCAAACGTGAGCGCGCTCGCCTTCGAGAGATACTTCACCACGTGCAGATCCTCGATGCCGACGCCGTTCACCGGCTGCTTCGTGCGGTTGCGGAACGCGGACTCGTCGCCGCTGATTGAGGCGGCCTGGCCGCTGAGCTTGATGTAGCTCTCATAGGTGGGAAACGCATCGGCGTTCGCCTTGTCGGCGCCGCGCGCGAACGGCGCGGACAGGATGACGGCGAGCGACAGCGGGCCGGCGCAGCGGGCGAGAATATCTTTCGCGAAGTTCATGGTGCGGGCGGTTGAGGTTGCGAGGGCGCTCAGTTGCGGAAGTGGAAGCTCACGTTCGAGCCATGCGGCTGCTCGTGGCAGCCCGCGCTCCAGCACGCGCCCTGCATCAGGCGGGTGTTGTGGTTCTCCGCGGTGCGCCGGATGGCGTTGGCGTTGATTTGGCCCGAGCTCCCGGGATCGCCGACCTCCAGGTGGCAGCGCAGGCAGAGATTGGCGTCGCGCGCCAGCAGCATCTTTTGGTTCACGGTGCCGTGCGGGTTGTGGCAGGCGACGCAGCCCTCCCGCATCGCGCCGTGCTCATAGACAAAGGGCCCCTTCTGCTGCGTGTGGCACTTGGTGCAGGTCGCGTTCATCGCCTCGAGGTCGAGGCCGGTGCCGGCGATGACGTTGCCCTTGTGGGGCTCGTGGCAGTCGGCGCAGCTCATCTTCCCGTGCAGCACATCATGGCTGTTGGGCAGGCTGAACTGCGCGCGCTTGTCGAGGTGGCACTGGAAGCACGCCTCGGGCGACTGGCGCGGATTCACGATCGTGCCGCGCGCGCCGCCCGAGGCCACGTGCAGGCTGGCCGGGCCGTGGCAGCCCTCGCAGCCGGTGTTGCCGACCTTCGCGTCGCCGAGGTTCAGGCGGGCATGGGAGGCGCCGCCGAAGTGCTCGGCCTTCTCCTCGTGGCACTGCGCGCACTCCTTGGTGCCGACGAAATTCGCGCCCGCGATGTGCGGCGGCGCGAGCAAGGTGCGGTTGACGGCGACGCACCCGATCAGGGCGAGGCCCCAAAGGGCGGTGCCGCCGAAGACGAGCGCGGTTGAGGTGAGGCCGGTTGGGATTTTCATGGCTGGCGCGGGGCTCTTTCCGCACGGGCAGCATGCCAGAGCCGCGCGCCGCGCGCTCCGCATCCGTTGGCGGCCGGTCCGCATGGCTTGCCATTTTTTCCCGCACAGCGAGCGCAAGAAATGCGCGCACCCCGCCAAGGGATGCAGAGCGGAGCGTGGTCAAATTTCCGATACTTGTCCCGTCATCAACGCGCTCCCCATGAAAACACACCTCGCCGCCCTCCTCGCCCTCGCCGCCTGCTGCGCGCCGCTCGCCGCGGCCGACGCCGCCGCCAACTGGGAAACCCACTGCGCCAAGTGCCACGGTGCCGACGGCAAGGGCGACACCAAGATGGGCAAGAAGCTCGGCATCGCCGACCTCGCCGACCCGAAGGTGCAGGCCAAGTTCACCGACGAGGCCGCGCTGCGCGCGATGAAGGAAGGCATCAAGGACAAGGACGGAAAGCTCGCGATGAAACCCGCCGAGGGCGTGAGCGAGGCCGAGATGAAGGCGCTGGTCCCGTATCTGCGGGCCCTCGCCAAGAAGTGAACCGCCGCCGCTCCCCCGCCCCATGAGCCAGACGCCGCCAGCGGGAGGAAAAGCCCCGGTGCCGGCGGGCCCGGTGCTCGGTGCGCTCGCGGTCGGATTCATCGCGCTTGCCGGCCTCTTTGCGATCGGCGCGTGGGGGCGCGTCGCCCCGCCCCCCCCGCCGTCGCCGATCGATCGCAAGGTGATCGATCCGGCGCCGCTGCGCCGCAGCTACGCCGATCTCGTGAAGGCCAAGGAGGATCTCTCCGACTACGACTGCTACGCCTGCCACGAGAAGACCAAGCCTCCGCGCATCCGGTTCGACGCCCAGAACCGCATCATCATCCCGAAGGAGCATTCCGACATCGCGATGGCGCACGGATCGCACGAGCGAAACAACCTCTGCTACAACTGCCACAACGAGCAGAACCTCCTCACCTACCAGGTCCGCGACAGCCGGGAGCTGAAGTTCGACAGCGTGCCCGCGCTCTGCGGCACCTGCCACGGCCCGGTCTACCGCGATTGGGAGAACGGCGCGCACGGGCGCACCGGGGGATTCTGGGATCGCAAGAGCGGCGCACCCGCCCGCCTTGTTTGCACCAACTGCCACGATCCGCACGCCCCTCGCTTTGGCGGCCTCGCCCCGGCACCGGGGCCGCAGCCGGCCCATTCGGCCTCGCCCAGCCACCCGCTTCCATGAACCCGCCGCTCGACAAGACTTCTGACGCCGCCATGTCCCGCCGCAGTTTTTTGCGCGGAGCCGCCGCCTTCGGGGGGCTCACCGCCCTGGCCGCCAGCCTCGCGCCGCTGCGGGAACTCACCGATTTCGCCAACCCCGAGGAGTTCCTTCAAAAATACTACAAGGAGCTGAAGCCGGACGATATGAAGCGCGTCATCGGCCGCATCGAACGCGAGGTTGAGAAGCAATACGGCATCCGCCCCCACGTGCGCGACCTCAAGCCGATGGACGGGGTCGAGTTTGTCTACTGCCTGAACCTCACCCGCTGCATCGGCTGCCGCAAATGCGTCCACGCGTGCGTCGCCGAAAACAACCAGTCCCGCAGTCCCGAGATCCAATACATCCGGGTGCTGAAGCTTCCCCACGGGACCCTCGATCTGGAAAAGGCGGACCACAACTACGACGCCAAGAAGGTCCCCGAGCCCGGCTTCTTCTACATGCCGGTGCAGTGCCAGCAGTGCAAAAACCCGCCCTGCGTGAAGGTCTGTCCCGTGAACGCCACGTGGCAGGAGTCCGACGGCATCACCGTGATCGACTACGACTGGTGCATCGGGTGCCGCTACTGCGAGGCCGCCTGCCCGTATTGGGCGCGCCGCTTCAACTTCACCAAGCCCCAGATTCCCAAGGACCGCCTCAACCCCGAGATGGCTTACCTCGGCAACCGCCCCCGCAAGCAGGGCGTGGTGGAGAAATGCCACTTCTGCATCCAGCGCACGCGCGCCGGAAAATATCCCGCGTGCCTCGAGGTCTGCCCGGTGGGCGCGCGCAAGTTCGGCAACATCCTCGATCCCGACAGCGAGGTCTCGGCGATCCTCCGCACCAAGCGCGTGTTCATCCAGCTCAAGGAGGAACTCGGGACCTCGCCGCGCTTTTTCTACTACTTCGACGCATGATCGCCGCGGCCCACAACTACCTCCGCTTCCTCGGGCGCTGCGCCCGCGTCGCCACCGAGGGCGACTGGCGCTACTTCGCCTGGCTCGGCCTCCTCGCCGCGATCGCCCTCGTCGGCCTCAACGCCTACTGCCGGCAACTCGCCCACGGCCTCGCCGTGACCGGCATGACGGACGAGGTCTCGTGGGGCGTCTACATCGCCAATTTCACCTTCCTCGTCGGCGTCGCGGCGGCGGCGGTGATGCTCGTGATCCCCGTCTACATCTATCGCAACGAGGAGCTGCACGACCTCGTGATCTTCGGCGAGCTGCTCGCGGTCGCGGCGATCATCATGTGCCTGCTGTTTGTGACCGTGGACCTCGGGCGGCCGGATCGCTTCTGGCACCTCATCCCGTTCATCGGGCAGATGAACTTTCCGCGCTCGCTGCTCAGCTGGGACGTGATCGTGCTCAACGGCTACCTGCTGCTCAACGTCCACATTTGCGGCTATCTGCTCTACACCCGCTACCAAGGGCGCACGCCGTCGAAGTGGTTCTACATTCCCTTCGTCTTCATTGCCATCGTCTGGGCCGTCTCGATCCACACGGTCACCGCGTTTCTCTACGTCGGCTTGGGGAGCCGGCCATTCTGGAACTCCTCCATCGTGGGGCCCCGCTTCCTCGCCTCGGCTTTTGCCGCGGGCCCGGCCTTGGTTATCCTGGCGCTCCAAGTCGTTCGCCGTGTCACCGCCACGGCGCCGGGCGGGGAATCCACGGCCAGCGCCGTCGCGGAAGCCCGGCCTGGGCGCGCGGCCGATGCGGCGGACCTCGCCCGGCTCGGCGCCGTGCTGCCCGAGCTCGGCGCTGTCTCCGCCACGACGCGCGAGCAGGTGCAGGCGAAGGCCACCGTGCTCGAAGCAGCCGCCGGCGAGGCGATCTTCCGGCAGGAGAGCCGCTCCGACTCCGCGTTCTTCGTGCTCGATGGGCGCGTGGTCGTGAAGCGCGCCGAGTTCGGCCGTGAGCGCATCACGCGCACGGTCGGGCCGGGCGAGCAGTTCGGCGAGGTCTCCGCGTTGCACGGCACGCCCCGCAACGCCACCGCCATCGCCGAGGAACCCGCGCGGCTCCTGCGGCTCCCGGCCGCGGCCCTGCGCCAGCTCATGGCGACACCTGCGCTCGACCACGTGGTGCGCGCCCGCATGACCGAGCGTCTGCTCATCACCGATCGCGCGCTGCTCACGCTGCGGGGCATCGTGCAGGTCGCGATGATCATCAACGTCTTCCTCCTCGCCAACGAAGTCTTCAAGGAGTTCTACACCGGCACGGTGCACGTCGCCTCGTCCAAGTATCTGTTCCTCGGCCTGCACGGCCACCACGCGCTCGTGCCTTGGATCTGGACGGCGGTGGCGCTGAATCTCGTCGGCCTCGTGCTCCTCATGCTCCCGCTCAGCCGCAGCTTGAAGTGGCTCGATGCCGCCTGCGTGTGCTGCATCGTCGGCATCTGGATCGAGAAGGGCATGGGCCTCGTCATCCCTGGCTTCATCCCCACCCCGATGGGCGCGATCGTGGAATACAGCCCCTCGCTCAACGAGACCCTCGTGTGCTTCGGCATCTGGGCCTTCGGCCTCCTCTGCTACACCCTGTTCCTGCGGATGAGCGTGCCCATCCTGCAGGGGCGCATCTCCCGCGCCAACGAGACTCCCGCGCGAACCGCCGCCTGACCCCGCCATGTCCACGCAACTCACCGCCGAGGACGCCCGCCAATCCCTGACCGCCCACGTCGAGGCCAAGGGCATCGAGATTTTTGCCAAATACGGGCCCGTGATTGGCTGGGGCCAGCTGCAACGCCTCATCGCCGACCGCGCCTGCGTGCGCTACCCGTGCGAGATTGCCTTCGACGCCGAGCCGCTCCTGCCCGGCGAGTTTGCCGCGCCGGTGCAAAAGGGCGCGAGCCCGGAGGAAGGTTTCCGGATGTGCGTGCACCCGCTTTTCCTGACCCAGCTCGAGGCGGTGCCGGCGCTCGTCCTCTACCAACTGGTGGCGGTGAACTACGGGCAGTTCGCCGCGGCCCACGAGGCCGAGACCTTTGGCGCCGCCGCCCTCGGCCTCACCCGCGACGAATACTACACGTTCCTCTGCGACTGCGCCGACCAGCTCCAGCCCGCGAGCGAGGGCGCCGTGGAATTCGCGCCGCCCTCGGCCTGCGGCGGCGGCGGTTGCGGCTGCGGAACGTGACGGCCCGTCTCCGCGCCGCGCTCAGGGGAGCCACGGATATTTTCGCGCGTCGGGCTTCCGCTTCTCGCGCTGCGCGGTCATGAACTCCTTCGCCTCGTCGCTCATGTAGTAGAGCATCGTGGCGTTGCCCGCGAGCTCCTGGATGCCCGCCTGCCCGTCGAGCTCGGCGTTGAAGGCGCTCTTCAGCATCCGAATCGCGAGCGGGCTTTTCTCCAGAATCTCGTTGGCCCACTTCACGCCTTCGGCCTCGAGCTGCGCGACGGGCACGACGGCGTTGACGAGGCCCATGTCGAGCGCCGCCTGCGCGCCGTATTGCCGGCAGAGGAACCAGATCTCCCGCGCTTTTTTTTGCCCGACGACGCGCGCGAGGTAGCTTGAGCCGAAGCCGCCGTCGAAGCTCCCCATTCGCGGCCCGACTTGCCCGCAGATCGCGTTGTCCGCCGCGATGCTGAGATCACAGACGACGTGCAACACGTGCCCGCCGCCGATCGCGTAGCCGGCGACGAGCGCGATCACGACCTTGGGCATCGAGCGGATGAGCTTCTGGAGATCGAGCACGTTGAGGCGCGGCACGCCCGCCTCGTCGATGTAGCCCGCGTGGCCGCGCACGCTTTGGTCGCCGCCCGCGCAGAACGCATATTTCCCATCGGTGTGCGGCCCCGCGCCGGTGAGCAGCACGACGCCGATCTTCGGGTCCTCGCGCGCGTCGGAAAACGCGTCGAACATCTCCGCCACCGTGAGCGGGCGGAAGGCGTTGCGCTTCGCGGGGCGGTTGATCGTCACCTTCGCGATGCCGCCGGCCTTCTGATAGAGGATGTCGGTGTAGGTCTTGGCTGTCTGCCAGTCTGGAATCATCGTTGCGGAGCGTGGGGAGTTGCGCCGCGGTTGTCCACCGCCACAAAATTGCCCGCGTCGAGGCAAGCTGTTTTCCCCCGAACAGGAAACGGATTCGACAGCCGCACCGCGAACGCGCGACACTGGCCCTTTGCATGAGCAGTCCGTCGCCATCGCCTCTTCGCCCCGCGGCCCAGGTTGCGCTTTGCATCGGCGCGCTCGGCGTGGTCTTCGGCGACATCGGCACCAGCCCCCTCTACGCCTTGCGCGAGTGCCTGGACTCGCTGCCGCCGGTCGAGCGCACCGCGGGCGTCCTGGGCGCGCTTTCACTGGTCTTCTGGTCGCTCACGTTTGCCGTCTGCCTGAAATACCTCGGCTTCATCATGCGGGCCGACAACCGCGGCGAGGGCGGGATCTTCGCCTTGCTCGCCCTGAGCCACACCGAGCGCGCGCCCGGCGGGCGCGGCGGCGGCGTGTTCACCCTGCTGATCCTGTTCGGCGCCGCGCTGCTGTATGGCGACGGCGTGATCACGCCGGCAATCTCCGTGCTGGGCGCGATCGAAGGCGTGGCGACGCTGGATCCGCACCTGGAACGCTACGTGCCGGCCGCCGCGGCCGCCGTGCTCGCCGCGCTGTTCTGGGTGCAGCACAAGGGCACGCGGACGATCGGAGCGATGTTTGGCCCGGTCATGGTCCTGTGGTTTGGAACCCTGGCCGTGCTGGGCGCATGGCACATCGTGAAGGCACCGTTCGTCCTGGAGGCCCTGAATCCCTGGCTTGGCCTGCGACTGCTGTTGGAGCATCCCGGCGGTGCGTTTAAGCTGCTGGGCTCGGTCACGCTTGTCATCACGGGCGCGGAGGCGCTTTACGCCGACATGGGCCACTTTGGCCGCGTCGCCATCAGTCGCGCGTGGTATCTGGCCGCGTTTCCCGGCCTGATCCTGTGCTATTTTGGGCAGGGCGCCTATGTCCTTTCGCATCCGCTGGACACGACCAACCCCTTTTTCGCCTTGGTTCCGACCGGCGCCCCGCGCCTCGCCCTGATCGCGCTCTCCACCGCGGCGGCGATCGTGGCGAGCCAGGCGCTGATCTCGGGGGTTTTCTCGCTCACGCGGCAGGCCATCCAGCTCGGCTACTTCCCCCGGCTGGAGGTGCGCCACACCAATCCGGACCAGATTGGCCAAATCTACCTGCCGCTCGTCAACTGGGTGCTGGCCTTCATGACCATCGGCATCGTCCTCTTGTTCGGCTCGAGCGCGCGCCTGGCGGCCGCCTACGGCGTCGCCGTGACCGGCACGATGGTCGTCACCACGCTGGCTTTCTACCGCGTGACGCGCATGCGCTGGCAATGGCCGCGGTGGAAGGCGGCGCCGCTCTGCGGGGCCTTCCTTGTTTTCGAGGGCGCATTCTTCGCGGCCAACGCCCACAAGTTCACGGAAGGCGGCTGGCTGCCGTTCGTGATCGCGCTGCTCGTGCTCGCGATCATGAACTCGTGGAAGACCGGCCGCGCGGAGATCTACGGCCGCGTCTACGGCAACAACGTCACGGAAAGCGAGCTCACCGCCATCGCGCGCAGCAAGCACGTCACGCGGGTTGGCGGCGCGGCGGTCTTCATGGTGGGCTCGCCCGCCGGCACGCCCATTGCGCTGCTGCATCACGTGAAGTCCAACCGCAGCCTGAACCAGACGGTCGTGCTCCTGAGCGTGCTGACCGACGAGGTCCCCACGGTGCCGGAAGAGGAGCAACTCGCGCTCACCGAGATCGGCGAGGGGCTTTGGCGGGCGGTCGGCCGCTACGGCTACATGCAATCGCCGGATGCCAGCGCGCTCATGGCCCGGGTGCAGGCGCGCGGCGTGCCGCTCAATCCCAGCAGCGCGACCTATTTCTTCAACCGCGAGATGATCATCCCCGGAGGCAACGCCACGATGTGGGAGTGGCAGAAGAGCCTCTACAGCTTCCTCAGCCGCAACGCCCGGCCGGCGAAGGACTACTTCCAGATCCCTCCGTCGCAGATCATCGAAATCGGGCTGCCGGTGCAGCTGTGAGCACACGCGATCGGCGCGGCCAACGCCGCCTCACGCGCGAAGTTGCCGCAGGGCCTCGTAGGTCGCCACGGCGGCGGCGGCGCTGAGGTTCAGCGAGCGGAGCGTGGGATTCGCGTGCGGAATCGTCACGCGATGCGCGCTGCCGATCTCGTCGTGCAGCCACGCGGGGGCGCCGGAGCTTTCGTTGCCAAACACCAGCCCGTCCCCGTCGGCGAAGCGGGCGTCCCAGAAGCTGGCGTCGGTCTTCGTGGTAAATAGCCAAAGCCGCCGCGGGGCATGGGGGCTCGCGCGGAAGGCCGGCCAGTCCGGGTGCTCGTGCACGTCGAGCTGTTTCCAGTAGTCCATGCCCGCGCGCCGCAGATTCCGGTCGTTGATCACGTAGCCGAGAGGATGGATGAGGTGCAGGCGCGAACGCGTGAGCGCGCACATGCGTCCGATGTTGCCGGTGTTGGGCGCAATCTCGGGCTGGAACAGCACCACGTGAATCATCGCGCGAGGCTCGGGCGCACGGGCCGCCGCCGCAAGCGTCCAGCGGGCTACGGGCCCCGGGCAGAAGCGTCCGCAACCCGATAAATCCCGCGCTCAAAGGTCTCATACAGCGCCAGCGCCTGCGGATCGGCAAAGGGCAGGAATTGCAACAGGATCACGCCCGCCACGCCGCGCTGCGGGTCGATCCAGAAATAGGTGTTGTGAATGCCGCCCCAACTGAGGCTGCCGGCGGCGCGCCGGCCCGGCACGCTCTCCGCCGTGATCTGGAAACTCACGCCCCACTTGTCCCGGCCGTCGGCGATGAATGCAAAGTCGCCGCTCTGCTCGGGGCGCGCGGATTTCAGCGCCGGCACGCCGAGCGCGCCGATGTGATTGCGGCCCATCTCCGCCACGCTCGCCGCCGACAACACGCGCGCGCCCTCGAGTTCGCCGCCGTTGAGGAACATCCGCAGGAAGCGCACGTAGTCCCCCGCCGTCGAGTAGAGCCCGCCGCCGCCGTTGAACCGCGTCACGGGCGATGGCGGGTTCTGCGGCAGCGAGAAGATTTCTCCATCGGGCCCGCGCCGGTGCAGGGCGGCCAGGCGCGGGAGCTTGTCCGCGGCGATGTTGTAGGACGTGTCCTTCATCGCCAGCGGGCGGAATATCCGCCGCTGAAAATATTCCTCCAGCGTGAGCCCCGAGAGTCGCTCCACGATGCGGCCCAGGTGATCGATGTTGGTGCCGTAGAGCCAGCCCGTGCCGGGCTCGAACAGCACCGGCGCGACCGCCGGCGTCTCGCCCTCGCGCGGCTTGAAGTCCCGCAGCGCCGCGCTCGTGAACGGATAGCCAAAGCCCGCGGTGTGCGTCGCGAGGTGCCGAATCGTGATGGGCGTCCCGAGCGGCACGAGCCGATGCGCGTTCGTCACGGGATCGAATTCCGCCAGGCGCTGGACCTTGGCCAGCTCGGGCAGGAACTTGTCCGCCCGATCATCGAGCGAGATTTTTCCCGCCTCCACCTGCTGCATGAGCGCCACGGCGGTCACGGCCTTGGTCATCGACGCGATGCGGAATATCGTGTCCAGCCCCATCGCGCGGGCCGTGCCGTGCTCAGCACTGCCAAACGCGCCTTCGTAAATCACGCCTCGGCGATCCGCCGCCATCACGACCACGCCCGGCGCCGCGCTGGCGGCGAGGCCGGAGCGCATGGCCTCGTCGAGCTCGGCCTTCGGTTCGGCGAGGGCCGGGGTGAGGGTGGCCAGCAGCAGCGCCGCCGGCTGCCCCGCACGAGTCGTCGCGCGTCGCATGGATGATTTCATGCGGCCAGGTTTCCTTCGCGCTTCACGCGTCGCCAGACCCAATAGGCGGGGAATCCCGCGACAACGACCCCGAGGCCGACCAACGGCGAAAAGTCACCCGCCGCGAGCGCGCTCCAGAGAATCGCGCCCAGCCCCAGCGTGGTGCCGGCGACAAAGAACCCCGGCACCCAAGGATAGCCTGGAACGTGGAAGGGTCGCTCCGCCCCCGGGCGCGTCCGTCGCAGCACAAGAACCGCCGCGATGGCAAAGAGCAGCGCGAGCCACTCGACGAGCACGAAATAGGCCGTCAGTCGATCGAAGAGCCGGCGCGGCCGCTCCGGGTCGCGCAGCGCCCACACGAGCACCACCGCCACCGCGCCCTGGATGAGAATCGAGATGTAGGGCGTCGCGCGCGTCGCGTGCACGCGCCCCAGGAAGCCGAAGCTCAGGCCGTCGCGCGCGAGGGCGTAGGACACGCGCGCCTTCGTGAGGATGACGCCGTTGAGCGAGCCCAGCACGCTGCTGAGGATGCAGGCCGTCATCACCATCGCCCCAACGGGCCCCGCGATCAGCCGCATGCCTTCACGGGCAACCACCTGCCCGGCCATTTGCGGCAAGGGAATCAGGTAGAGATAGGCTAGGTTGGCCGCGAGGTAGAGCGCGATCACGATGCCCGTGCCCGTGAGAATAATGCGCCCGAGATCCCGGCGGGGCTCCTTGAGTTCCCCCGCGACGAGGCTCACGTAGACCCAGCCGTTGAAGGTGAACAGCACCGACTTCACCGCCGCGGCGAAATCGACCGGGACCCCGGCGGCCGTAGCGGGCGCGACCGTCCAGCGCGAAAAATCGCCCATTCCCGAGCCAAAGGCCGCGGCGATGAACACGAGCAGCGCCCCCACCTTCACAATCGCGAGCGCTTCCGTGACCGCCGAACCGGCCCGCACTCCCGCGATGTTCGTCAGCGAAAGCCCCACGATGGCGGCGGTCGCAATCAAAGGTATGCCCCAGGCGGCTGCTCCCGGGCCGGTGCCAGCCAACTCCAGCGAGAGCTCCGCGAAGAAAACCGCCAGCGTCGCCATGCCGCTTGGAATCGCCGCGAGCAGGTAGAGCCAGCCAAAGACAAAGGCCGCCGCATCGCCGTAAGCCGCGCGCAGGTAGACGTAGGTGCCGCCGGTCTCGGGCATCATCGTCGCCAGCTCCGCGAGCGCGAGCGCCCCGCACAGCGAGACGATCCCGAAGAACAGCCAGATCCCCAGAATCACGCCGGGCTCCTGCAACACCGCCGCAATCGAGGCGGGCGTGCGAAAAATCCCGCCACCGATCACCGTGCCAACCAACAGGGCGGTCCCGCTCCACAGGCCGAGGGCGCGCCTCAACTGGGGCGCCGTGCTCATGCCCGGCCGGCCCAGGCCAGGCGGATGTGCAACGAAGGGGCGGCGTTCGACGACATGGGGCTCGACGCGGATGCGCGGACCACCGAGCACGCCGGCGAACCGCCCCGCAGTCAATGCCAGCCCGGCGAGGCCTGCGCCTTAAAAACCCGTCTGGAACGAGAGCGCGACGCGGTGCGCGACCTTGTCGTGATTCCGAATGTCGGCCGTGTAACCGAGCGAACCACTCCAGGCCTTGGTCAGGAAAACGGTCAGCGCGCCGCCGAGTTCCACGCCGCGACCGTCGCCGTCACGCACGGAAATGGTCGTGGGACGCGTGAAGTTGTCGGCGAGACGACCCGTGACGTTGCGCTCGGAGGAGCCGATTTCCCCGTGCCAGGCGGCGCGCAAATCCCAGCGCGCGGCGCGGCCCGCGAGCGACCAGTTTCCAACGTAGTCAACGCCGAGGCTGCCGTGGGTGCTCGCGGCCTCCTGTTCGGCAAACTCGAAGGACAGCGCCGGCACGTCCTTCTCCGCATAGGGATCAAGTTTCACCCGCTCGGTGCGCAGCCCAAACCAAGGGCGCAGCGTCGCGGAGCCTCCAAGATCGGCGGCCCACGCGACGCGCATACCCGCCCCCCAATGATCACCGCTGGACTTGCCGTTCGTCGCGAAGCCACCAAACGCCGTCGTGCGATGGATGCCTTTGAGCGTGAACACGCCGTAGCTCGCGTCGATGAGCAGCGAGACCGGGCCGCCCCGCCACACGCCATAGAGCCGACCCGCGGTGTTCTCGACGGTGTAGTCGCCTTGACCGGCGGCGAGGTCTGCGTTGAGCCGGCCGGACTCGACGGCGCCGCCCAGGAAGAACCCCTCGCTCACCCGCGCGTCCACGCCGCCCGTCACGGCCTGCGCGGTATAGTCGAATTTCGAGCGCCAGCCTTCCTTGGCGCGATTGCCATCGGCATAGCCGAAGGACACGTAGGCATCGAGCCGCTTCGCCGGCCGGCTTGAAGCGGCGAGCTCGCTCGCGCGGCTCTCGGTCGCACTGGTCGCGAGCCCGCGAAGCGCGAGCGCCGCGCTGCCCTGCGTCGCCCCAAACCCGAGCGGAATCTCCGGGTTCAGCTGCTCGGTCACAATCGCGGCCAGCGTGGCATGGGTCTTCGCGGTCGGGTGAATATCGTCCCAGAACACGTAGCTGTTCGGGTCACCTTGGCCGCCCCCTTGGGCGGCGGGCGCGAGGTAATAGGAAGTGGCGTTGGCATAGCCGAGGGCGCGGTAGTCGAGCACCACCCGGTCGAGGATGCCCTGCAGATCAACATAGACGAGGTTCACGTCCGTGGCCGCCGCGGCGATTCCCGCCAGGCGCGTGCGCAGCTGGTCGTTGAAAGCCTTCGACGCGCGCAGGCCAAACGCCGCGCCGGCGCCGCCGACGCCGCCCGAAGCCAGCGAGCGCGGCGTCGCGCCGAGATTGGGCATGCCCGCGACCACGAGGTTTTTCGCCCCGAAGCTAATCAGCGCCTGCGCGCTCGCGGCGACAGCCTGCGCGGTGTTGAACCCCGCGGTGTCGAGCGCCGCGGGATTCGTCGGCGTGGTGGGCGCCGTGAGCACCGGGATGAGATCGTTGGGGCCGGCCAGCAGGGTGAACAGATCCGTGCGCGCGGGGACGATGCCGCGCGATTGAAAGAGCCCGAGTTGCACGCCGATGGAAGGCGGCAGCGCGTTGGTGCCCGCGGCGGTGGCGCCGCCGAAGGCGAAGTTGAGGCTGCTCTTCACCGAGGCCGGCGACGTGGCGGCCAAGGCCAGGTTGTTCCCGAGCAGTTCGGTAAACACGCGGCCATTGGAGAAGCGGCCCTGGAAATAGGGGGCCGGTGGGTTGGGCGCGCCGAGCGCACTCGTGGCGGCGAAGAGATTGCCGCTGTCGCTCAGGCTGTCGCCGAACGAGTATTGGTTGGTAAAGGTGCGGTTTTGCGCGAGGCCGGGCGAAACAAGGCCGAGCCCAAAGCAGAGGACAAAGCTGCGCAGGAGGGTTTTCATGGAATGCCGACGCATACAGGCGCACCGCGCGCAGGCAAGTCCAGGCCAAGGAGCTCAAGGCCGAAGCGCATATTCGCCGTCCCAAGGCCGAAAAGATCGCGGCGGTGTTCGCTGCCGCCGCGCAGATCACGGCCTCGGCGCACGCGTTCTTGCCCCCCAGCTCGGCGCACGTAACGTCGATCCCTCATGTTTCACGCCGTCACCGACCGAGCCTGGCTCTGGGCTGCCGCGGGATTCTACCTCGCGGGTTTCCTTTTGGGCGCGGTCGCCCTGCTGCGGCGGCGCGGGCCTCCTGGCGCCGCGACCTACGTGCTCATCGCCATCGGCTACGCGCTCCAGCTTGCCGGCCTCGCGGCGCGCGGGCGCGCGGTCGGTGGCTGTCCGCTCGGGAATCAGTTCGAACTCTATCAGTTCACCGCTTGGTCCGCGACGACCCTCTACCTCATCGTCGGCGTCGCGTTCCGCCATAGCCTGCTCGGCTACTTTACGTCGGCGCTGGCGGCGACGCTCACGCTCATGTCGCTCGCCGTCCCCGCGTGGGACGCAACCTCGCGGACTCACATCTTCGGGGGCAACCCGTGGATTGAGCTCCATGCGGCGCTGGCCGTTTTCAGCTATGGGGTGTTCGGGCTCCTGGCGCTCACGTCGCTGATGTTCCTGCTGCGGCACCATTCGCTCAAGGCCAAGGAACTGGGCGGCTGGTTCGCGCTGCTGCCCTCGATTCGCGATCTCGACCACATGAGCGTGCGGTTGCTGGGCACGGGCGCCGCCATCCTCTCGGCATCGCTCGCCGTGATCGCGGTGATCTTCGTGCGCGAGCCCTCGCTTGTCGGCGTCCCCAAATTGCTGGCGACGGCGCCCGTCTGGCTCGCGTATGTCGCGGTCGCCGCGCTGCGCCTGCGCGGGCGGTTGATCGCCCAGCGCTTTGCCTGGGTGTGCGCCGGGCTCTTCGGCGCGGCGCTGCTTTCGCTCTCGCTGGTGGATGGCGAGCGGCACGCGCCGCCGGCACCGCACCGGGAGGCCCGCGCGCCATGAGCGAGGCGCGGCTCTTCATTGTCGGCGCGACGCATCACCGCGCGCCACTCGCCGTGCGCGAAAAGCTCTCGCTTGATGCCGCCGGGGCGGAGCGCCTCCAGCGCGCCCTGGCGGGCATCATCGGCCTCCGCGAGTTCGCCGTTCTGGGCACCTGCAACCGCGTCGAGTTCTACGGCGTGGCCGCCGACGCCACCGCGGCCGCGCGCATCGGCGAGGCGTTTTGCGCCGAGCGTGGCTTTGATCCACTGGAGTTCGGGAAAATTCGGCTCGATCTCGGCGACGAGGCGGCGATCCGGCATCTCCTCGAAGTCGCCGCCGGGCTCGATTCGCAGATGCTGGGCGAGACGGAAATCTTCGGGCAGGTCAAGGCGGCCTACGGTGCGGCGCAGGCCGCGGGCACCACCGGGCCCGTCCTCAACCGCGTCTTCCAAAAGTGCTTTCAAGCCGCCAAGCACGTGCGCACGCACAGCGCGATTACCGAGGGCCAGGTCAGCGTGGCCAACATCGCGGTCGAGCTGGCACTTTCCATCTTCGGCGGCCTCGGGGACGCGCGAATCCTGCTGCTCGGTGCCGGTGACATTGGCGAGAAGACCGCGCGGGCCTTCCAGAGCCGCGGCGCGGCAAGCCTCACCGTTTCGAGTCGCAACCCGGCGCGAGCCATGGAGCTGGCCGCGACCTTGGGCGCGAGCGCCCTGCCCTTCGAACAAAGGGCGGCGCGGCTGGCGGAATTTGACATCGTCGTCAGCGCGACCGCCGCGCCCGAAACGGTGCTCTCGCACCAGGTGATTTCCGCCGCGATGGCGCGCCGCCCCGCCCGGCCGCTTTTCCTGATCGACCAAGCGCTGCCCCGCGACATCGAGCCCACGGTTGCCGAGCTCGAAAACGTTTTTCTCTACAACCTCGATGATCTCGCGCGGATCGCCGAGCGCAATCGGGCGGCGCGTGAGGCGGAGGTCGCCAAATGCCGGGCGATGGCGGCGGAGAAGGCCGCGGCGCTCTGGCGGCAAGTCGCACCGCTCGTGGCCGCGCCACGCGAGAGCCCCCCGGCCGGAACTGCCCCGCAACAGCGGCCAGCGTCAGCCTGACTCAGGCCGCCGACGCACGCTGCACGGTCGCCGCGCGGGCGCGCTCGAGCGCCGCGACGAGCTCCGTCGTCTTGAGCGGCTTGGTGATGTAGTCGTCCATGCCCGCGGCGAGGCAGGTCTCCCGATCGCCGAGCATGGCGTTGGCCGTGACCGCGATGATCCACGGGCGGTGCGCGCGCGTCGGCCAGCGCTCGACGATGCGGCGCGTGGCCGCGAGGCCATCGAGCTCCGGCATCTGGACATCCATCAGAACAATATCATAGCGCTGGCGCACGAGCGCCTCGATCGCCTCCTTGCCGTTCGCCGCGAGGTCAGCCCGAAGCCCGAGGCGGGCGAGCATCGACAGCGCGACCTTTTGGTTCACCACGTTGTCCTCGGCAAGCAGGACGCGCTCGGTGGGCGCCGCGGCGTCGACCGCGGGATTCGGGAAGGGATGCGCCGACGCGACGCGCAGCGGAAGTGAGTCGCCCTTGAACAACGTCGCCAGCGCCTCGACGAGCTGCCCGGGCTTGGCCGGCTTGGTGAGAAACGCGGCGAACAGCGCACCGTCCGCCACTTGGTCGCGCGTGCCGAGCGATGACAGCAGCACGAGCGGCATGCGCAAGTCGGGGAAGCGCCGGCGGATTTCCTGCGCGAGCATCGCGCCGTCCATGACCGGCATGGACATGTCGAGAATCGCGGCATCGAATGCTCCGCCCTTGCCGAGCAGCGCGAGCGCCTCGGCGCCGGAACCCACGACCCGGGCCTTCATGCCCCATCCCGCCGCCTGCGCCTGCAGGATGCGGCGGTTCGTCTCGTTGTCGTCGACCACGAGGAGGGACTTGCCGATGAGCGAGGCCGGGCTGGGCGCAAGCCACGGTTGCTCCGGCGACCCGAGCGGGGTGACGACAATATCAAAGCGGAAGGTGGAGCCGCGGCCGGGTTCGCTCTCAACCCCCATCGCGCCGCCCATAAGCTCGACGAGGCGCCGGCTGATCGCGAGGCCGAGCCCGGTGCCGCCAAAACGCCGCGTCGTCGCCGAGTCGACTTGGGAAAACGACTGGAATAGCCGCGCGAGGCCCTCGCGCGAGATGCCGATGCCCGTGTCGCGCACCGCGAACTCGATTTCGGATCGGCCATCGCCGTGCGGCGCCGAACGCACGGACAGCACGACCTCGCCGCGCTCCGTGAACTTGACCGCATTCCCGAGCAAATTGACGAGCACCTGGCGAAGGCGCGTCGGGTCGCCACGCACGGCCGAGGGGACGTCGTCCGCGATTTCGTAGAGGAGGTCGATGTCCTTCTCCGCGCATTTTGGCGCGAGCAGGTCGAGCGCGCCCTCAACGCACTCGCGCAACGAGAACTCGACGTTCTCCAGCTCCAGCTTGCCCGACTCGATCTTGGAGAAGTCGAGGATGTCGTTGATGATCGTGAGGAGACTGTCCCCGCTGGCACGGATCGTCTCGACGAACTCCCGCTGCTCGGGCGTGAGCTTCGAATCGAGGAGGAGCGAGGTCATCCCGATCACGCCGTTCATCGGCGTGCGAATCTCATGGCTCATCATCGCGAGGAACTGGCTCTTCGCCACGTTGGCGCCCTCCGCCGTCTCCTTCGCCGCGCTCAGCTCGGCCGCCTGGCGCTTGAGATCGGTGATGTCCACCGTCGAGGATATCTGATGGCGCAGCCCCGTCACCGGATCGGTCACCAGCTGGACGTTGACGACCACCCAAACTTCGCGCCCGCCGGGATGCACATACCGCTTCTCGAGCCCAAAACGGCTGAGTTCGCCGCGCTGGAGCTGGGCGACCAGCTCCTGTTCGCGCGCCCGGTCCTCCGGGTGAGTGGCCTCGACGTAGCGCGACATGTCCCGGCTGCGATCGAGCGATACGCCGGAAATCCGGGCGTGGGCGGAGTTGACCAGATGCGTCTCAGCCTCGCGCCCGACGATGAACCACGAGAGCCCGATCGGAATCAATTCGAAGATCGAGCGGAAGCGCGTCTGCTCCTGGGCAAGGCGCTCCTCGGCGAGTTTGCGCTCGGTAATGTCCACGAGGGTGGAAAGCTCCTCATGGCCGCTGCCGGGGCTGTCCTTGCGCTGCTGCGTGAGATGCACCCAGACGATCCGGCCATCACGATGGCGATACCGCTTCTCGATTGAGAAGTGCGAGATCTCCCCCGCCTTCATTCGGGCATAGAGCGCCTGCTGCGCGGCGTATTCCTCGGGGAAGCTGATGCGCTCGAACGCGCCCGGCACGTTGACCTCATCCCCGTCAAGGCCGCAAAGGCGCGCATGCGCGGCGTTGAACAAGCGCGTCGCGGTGTCGTCGGACACGACCCGTCGCAACGAGATGCCGATCGGCACGGATTCAAAGATGAAGCGGAACTGCGCCTCCTTCCTCGCCACCTCCGCCTCGATGCGCTTCCGCTCGGTGATGTCGAGCTGCACGCTCATGAAGCCCGTGACCCGGCCGGCTGCGTCCTTGCGAGGCTGAATGTCGATCTCCATCCACCGCGGCTGGCCGTCCTTGGTGTAGTTGAGCAACTCCCCTTGGAAAGATTCTCCGCGGGCACCCGAGGCGCCGATGGCGGAGAGGGTCTCCGGGTTCACCCCCGGCCCGCCAAGAAGCGAGCTGGGGCGGCGGCCCTTCGCCTCCTCGGGCGTGAAGCCGAATACGCGCTCGAAGCTGGCGTTGACCCACTCGATCCGCCACTCGGGGTCCATCAGCATCACCACGCTGGCGGTGCGGCTGGCGACCAGCGCAAGCCGCCCCGTCTCAGCCTCGGCCCGGCGCAGGCTCGCCGTCATTTCCTCCGCGAGCACAAGTGCCGTGACGCGCGACTCAACGAGCGTCGAGGTGAACGCCGCGACCAGCAGGCTCAGCACGATGCCGGCCGCGAGCACGAGCCAGCCGCGCACGGCGTTGCCCTGCGCGACAAATGCCGGGGTGGTGCGAACGCGAATGATCCAATTGCGGCCATAGACAGGGCGCGTGAGGGTCTCGGAAAAATCAACGGCCGCACCTTCACCGGCCGACCACTTCGTCCCCCGTGCCTGGCGGTGCTCGTCGCTCTTGTAGATCAGCGTCGCTGGGGTCGCCCGTTCGCCGTCGAAGACTTCAAAGTCCAGCTGGCCCTCCGCCGCGGCACCGACCGCTGAAAGCAGCAGGTCGATGCGCAACGAGGCATAGACCCAGCCCAGCAGCGCGCGCTCGCGGTCGACGGCATCGGCGAGTTTGGCCCCGGGCGCATACATGGGCAGGAAAAGCAGGCAGCCCGGCACCGTGCCAGCGCCGTCCACGACGTTGATGCGCCGCGAAATCACCGGTGCGCCCGTGCGCATCGCCTCGATTGCCGCGGAGCGGCGGGTGCTGCCCGAGCCGATGTCCTTGCCGAGCGCCTCGTGGTTGCGGGCGAGCGGCTCGATGTGGGTCACCAGGAAGACTTGCTCATCGCCGCCCCTTCGCTCCGCCCGAAACTCGGGGCGCCCGTTGGCGCGGATGCGAGCCTCGATCTCCGCAAGGTCGGCACGTTGCACGCGCTGCGCGTAGCCCAATCCGATTACGTGGCGATCGAGGAAAGGCGCGACCGCCTCCACCATGCGTGCCCATTGCCCCACCGGGACTTCGCCGTTCTCCGCCACCAATGAGCGGGCGCCGTGCAGCGCCTGCTGCGGAGAACGAAAGCGGGCCTCGATGGCGGTGAGCATGCGCTCCTTCAGCCGCTCGAAGCGCACCGTATCCTCGCGCCGCACCGCTTGCCGCGTCGACATCCACGCGGCGCACGTGACGGCGAGGCCAGCCATCAACGCAAGCAAGGGCAGCGCGCGGCTGCGCCGCACGCTATTCGGAGGGTTGGACGGTGTGCCGGCCATGCTGGGCAAGAACCGATTCTTCGGCACCTGCACGGGCCAATTCCACGCACGTCCCATCACCGAGGGGTTGTGACTAAATTTTAACGTCCCAAACGCCCCAACTTGGCGGTCAGAGGTGCCGCGCGAGCCAATCCGTCGCCGTGCCGGTCGCCGGGACCTCAAGCAGGGCGCGCAGTCGTTGCGCCTGCTCCGCCGTGCGGGTGCGGCGCGACGGGTCGCCGATGCATGCGCGCAGCTCCGCCGCGAGCGCCTTTGGCGTGGCCGCACCTTGGATGAACTCCGGATACATCGGCTCGCCCAGGAGAAGATTGGCGATGCCGAGGTGCTCGATTCGGACGAGCATGCGACCGAGCAGGTAGGTCAGAGGATTGGCGCGATAGGCAATCGCTCCCGGGATCCCCGCCAGCGCGCAGTGCATGGACATGGTGCCGCTGGACGTCAGGACCGCAGCCGCGGCGACGGGTTCGCCGGTGCGCCGCACGCTCACCGCCTGATCGGCGAACGGTGCGGCACGGGCGCGCACGGCCTCGAGGATGTCGCGGATTTCCTCGCTCGGGAAAAGCACCACCGCGTCACGCTGGCCGAAGGCCCGGAAACCCTCGAGCAACGCGGGAAAAATCCGGCTCACCGCCTGCACCCGGCTGCCCGGCAGCAAGAGCACCGGGCCCGAGGGATCGTAGCGCACCGGCGCCGCGTAGTCGGCGGCGACGAAGGGATGCCCGACAAACTCCACCGGCAACGTTGTGTCCGCATAGCACTTCGGCTCGAACGGAAAGATCGTCGCGAGGGCATCGAGGTCGCGCGCCATCGTGAATCGGCGCTTCGCCTTCCAGGCCCAGATCTGGGGCGAAATGTAGTAGAGCATGCGGATTGCCCCCCCACCCTTGATTGAAAGCCCGCGCTCCCGCAGCGCGGCGGCGAGCCGCAGGTTCAGCCCTGGATAGTCGACGAAGCACACCGCGCGCGGCCGGTATTCCCCAATCCAGCGGAGCGTCTCCTCGAAAAGCGCCCGGAAGAACGAGTAGTTTCTCAGCACCTCGACCAGCCCCACCACCGACGAGGCCGTGAGATCGTGGAGGAGCTGCGCCCCAGCCGACGCGAGCTGCGGTCCGCCTAGCGCCGCGACCGCGAGGCCCGGCTGCCGCGCGCGCAACTCGCGCACCATGCGCGCCGCATGTTCATCGCCGGAGTGCTCACCCGCGACGATGAGCACATCCACCCGCCCGGCCGCCGGCGGCGGGAGGCGAAACGGCAGGGCCGGCGTCGCGCTCATTTCGCCGCCGCGCGAATTTGCTCCGTGATCGTGATGGCCACCTCGAGGGCGCTCTTGCCCAGGGCGGCGCCGACCTTTGGCTGCGTTGCCTCGCGCACGCTTGCGACAAAGTGCGCCAGCTCGAGCGCCAACGGCTCGCCCTTCTCGATCGGGATGTCCCGCACGGGAATCGCGCTGAGATCGCCGGGCTTCACGAGGCCGATCTTCATTTTCAGCCCGTAGGCGATGATGTCGCTCTTCTTCACCAGGTGGCCGGCCTGGTTCATGAAATCGAGCGAGAGGTAGGCGTCGCCTTGGAAAATGCGAATCTCGCGGGCCTTTTTGGTGCTCATGCGGCTCGCGCTCAGGTTGGCGACGCAGCCGTTTTGGAACTGAATGCGCGCGTTGGCGATGTCCTCGCTCTTCGAGAGCACGTTGATGCCGACGCTGTCGATTTTCGCGATGGGCGACTTGACGAGCGCGAGCACGATCCCGATGTCGTGAATCATCAGATCGAGCACGACGCCCACCTCGGTCCCGCGCGTCTGGTAAGGCGCCAGGCGCTCCGCGGTGATGTAGCGCGGCTCGTCGATTTCCTTCTCGAGGAACGCCATCACGGGGTTGAAGTGCTCGATGTGCCCCACCTGCACGACGCGCTTTGCCGCCTGCGCGGCGGCGAGCACGCGCTCCGCCTCCTCGAGCGAGGCGCACAGCGGCTTCTCGATCAACAGGTGCGCGCCCGCGGCCAGCAGCGGCAACGCCACGTCGGCATGCTTGTCCGTCGGCACGACGACCGAGACGGCATCGCACGCCGCCCCCAGTTCCGCCAGGGTGGCAAAGCGCCGGCAGCTGTGCCTGGCGCAAATCTCCGCGGCCCGCGCATCACTTGTCTCGAAAATGCCGGCGAGCTCCACGTCCGGCAGCGACGCGTAGATGCGCGCGTGGTGTTGACCGAGCGAGCCGACGCCAGCGACACCGCAGCGAATCTTGGAGGAACGGGAGAACATGCGCGGACAGTCTGGGCGCTGGCGTGGGAGGGCCGCAATATCGGAGACCGCGCGGCACTAGCCGAGCACGCCGGCGCGAAGGAAAAGGCACCGGTCCGTCTTCACGGCGTGCGCGGCATTGTGCGTCACAAGCACCAGCGCCGTGGACGTCTCGCGGCAAAGCGCCAGCAGCAATTCGATCACGGCATTGCCCGTCTGCTCGTCGAGATTGCCGGTGGGCTCATCCGCGAGCAGGAGCCTCGGCGAGTTCATCAGCGCCCGGGCGACCGCCACCCGCTGGCGCTCGCCCCCGGAGAGCTGGGATGAAAGGTGCGTCGCGCGCTCCGCGAGGCCGACTCGCGCCAGCAGCCCGGCCGCCCTTGCCCGCTCGGCTTCGCCAGGCGCACGGATCATGCGTGCGGCCATGAGCACGTTCTCCGCGGCGTTCAGTTCGGGGATCAGGTAGAACGACTGGAAGACCATGCCCAGGAAGGCTGCACGCCGGCCCGCCGTTGGCGCGGCGCCTTCCCATTCGATCGTGCCGGCGTCCGGCGCGTCGAGGCCGGACAGCAGATTCAGCAGGGTCGATTTCCCCGAGCCTGACTCGCCCCGGATCGCCACGCTCTCGCCAGCCGCAACGCTCAGCGAGGCCTCGCGCAGGACGCCGATGCGTCGGTCGCCGCTCAGATAGGTTTTCGCGAGCGCGCGGGCCTGCAGCACCGGCGCGCTCATGGGGCGGATGCCAAGGCGATCTCGGCGGGAGTGAGGCTGCGCAGGCGGACATCCCGGATTGCGGCGCGCGTCTGGTAGGTCGCGATTCCGAGCGGCACGTTTTTCTCGATGTCGCCCGGCCGCATCATGACCTTCTTCTCCTTCAGCTCGAGATCGACCATCTGTTCCTTGTCGATCCACGCCTCGATTTTCGCGTCGGTCACCCGCACGCGGATCCGATACCAGCGGTTGTCCTCAAATTCCGCGGAGCGCGTCGTCTCGTTGTCGGAAGCATCGGCATAGTTGACGCTTGAGATTCCGACCACGACGCCGCCCCACCCGCCCACCACAAAGCTGCAGTGGGATTTTCCCACGGGAAACGTCAGGGCGCAGAAAAAATCCCCACCCATGATGCGCATCGCATCGAGGGTGATCTCATAGTTCGTGCGCGGAAGCTGGGAGCCGAGCGTGCTGGTGATCCCGGAGAGCGTGACCCCGGGCTCGATGACGATGGCCGGCTTTCCATCCTTCGAGGCCGGCTGCACCTTCGCCGCCGCGCCGCCCTCAAAGTCCGTCTGGCGCCAGTTCTCGAGGGTCCGGCCGTCGAATAGCTCGCGCCATTGCGGCGCTGGCTCGCCAGCCGCGATGCCGCTTACGCACACCAGGGTCAGCGCCGCCCAGGCCTTCATTTCTTCGCCGCCCCCTTCGCCGGCGCGTGCAGGATTTGGCCGTCCCGCAGCAGCCGTTCGCGAATCTTCGCGTAGGGCACGTCCTGCACGGCTCCGCCTGCCTCGATTGCCAATGCCGCGGCGGTCACCGCGGACTGCCCCAGAATCATGAAAACGGGTTCCATGCGGATGGAGCCGAAAGCGATGTGCGAGCTTGAGACGCACACCGGGACCACGAGGTTCTCGGCCTCCGCTCGCTTCGGCAACAGCGAGCCCAGCGCGATTTCGTAGGGACCGCCGGTGGACACCCCGATGTCACCTTCGTTCTGCACGAAACCTTCCGGCGTGATGTAGCGCTGGATATTGTGCGAGTCGATGGTGTAGCTGCCCATGCCGACTGAATCTGGCGTCGGCTTCTTTTTCCGCAGCTCGTTTTCCGTCATGACATACGAGCCAATCATGCGGCGCGCCTCACGGACGTAGATCTGGTGCGGCCAGCCGCCGTTGTCCTTGAACTCATCCCTGGGCAGGCCGTAGCGCGCCATCTTCGCGCGCACGTCCGCCGGCACGCGCGGGTCCGTCGAGACAAAGTAGAGCCAGCCTTTCTGGTAGCGCTCATGCTCCGCCAGGATCTCGCGCCGCCGCTCGTAGCTCGCCTCGGGATAGGCGTAGTTCATCCCGATGTTGTCGGTGGAAAACGGCCCGTGGTTGTTGGTGTCCGTCTTGCGATTCGGAATGGGATCAAATTTTTGAAACGTTTCCGTCCAGCCCGCCGCGTAGACGCGCGCGAGCAACTCATACTCCCGCGGATCATAGCCTTCGGGCCGCGCAAACGGGATGCGATTCTCGACCACGTCGGTGAGGCACATGCGGTAGCAATAGGCCTGCACCTTGTCGTCCGCTTCGCCAAAGGCCCCGGGCGGCGCCGCGCTTACCCGCGGCAGCACCCCACTCGCCGGGTCCCCGGGTTTCCAGTAGGGGCTGATTTTCTCCGGCAAATAGCCGAAATGGTGGCGGTGATGCAGGACGCCGGTTTGCACGCCGTTGTGCTCCTCGCCGTAGGTGCGGTTGGCCTCGCGCCCGACGTGGTAGCTCACGCCCGCCGCGGCGAGCAGGTCCCCCTCGTAGGTGGCGTCGACAAACATCTTTCCCGAAAAACTCCTGCCGCTCAGCATCGTGATCGACGCGAGGCGCGCGCCGCTCTTCCTCACCCCTTTTCCGCGGTCCAGCCACTCGTCCCGCAGCACCGGGATCGCATGCTCACGCACCAAGTCCTCAAAGACCTGCTCCGCGACGTGCGGCTCGAAAATCCACATCGTGCGCTGCGCCCCGTCGATCGCCGGCGTGCCCTGGCCCTGGTTCCCATACTCGGCTTTCTTCTGCCAGCGCCACGCCGCGTCGGTGTCGTAGTGCCGCCACACCCGGTGGTAGAATTCGCGCGCCAGGCCGCCAATCACGGACTTGTCGCCGGTGTCCGTATAGCCGAGGCCGCCGCTGGAAAGGCCGCCGAGATGTTTGTCTGGGCCCACGAGCACGACGCTCTTGCCCATCAACTTCGCCTGCACGGCCGCGACGACGCCGGCGCTGGTGCCGCCATAGACGACGACGTCGTAGTCGGCCGCAGCCCCGGCCGATGCCATCAATGGCATTGAAAGCACGAGCAGGCGGGCGAGTCGGGTCATCTCGCAGTGCATAGCGCGCGGGGCCCGCGGATGTCGAGGCGGGCTTTGCATCGCTTGACGGGAAATCGGCGGCCGCGCTTGCTGATCGCGACATGCCCTCGCCGCTCTTCCCGTTGCCTGCGCCGCACTCGCCAAGCCGTCGGTCGTTCATTGCCGGCGTCGCCTCGTTTGCGGCCGCCGCGATGTTCTCAAACCGCGCCCGCGGCGCGACCGCCGCGGCGCGGGTTTTTTCCGCCTACCCATTTTCGCTCGGCGTCGCCTCCGGCGATCCCCTGCCGGACGGCGTTGTGCTGTGGACCCGGCTCGCCCCAAGGCCGCTCGAGCCCGGCGGCGGCATGCCACCCGAACCCGTCGCGGTCTCCTGGCAGGTCTGCGAAGATGAGGCGATGACGCGCGTCGTGCGTTCCGGCACCGCCACGGCTGTCGCCGAATGGTCCCACGCCGTCCACGTGGAGGTCGAGGGGCTGCGACCCGACCGCTGGTATTGGTATCACTTCAAGGTCGGCGGCGAGGTCAGCCCCAAGGGTCGCACGCGCACCGCCCCGCCGGCCGATTCCCTCCCCACGCGCCTGCGCTTCGCCTTCGCCTCGTGCCAGCACTATGAGGCGGGCCTCTTCACCGCCTACGAGCACTTGGCGCGGGAGGATCTCGATCTTGTCGTCCACCTCGGCGACTACATCTACGAGGGCCCTGCGCGCGACGGCTATGTGCGCCGTCACCTCGCGGGCGAATGCCTCGACCTCGCTGGCTACCGCCTGCGCTACTCGCTCTACAAGGCCGATCCTGCGCTGCAGGCCGCGCACGCCATGGCGCCGTGGATCGTCACGTGGGACGACCACGAGGTCAGCAACAACTACGCCGGCACGCACTCGGGCAGCAAGCGCCAGCCCCGCGCGGAATTCATGCTCCGACGCGCCGCCGCGTATCAGGCCTATTTCGAAAACATGCCGCTCCGGCGCAGCGCGCTCCCGCACGGGCCCGACATGCTCCTCTACCGCGGCCTGGACTACGGGCGCCTTGCCCGCTTCCACGTGCTCGACACGCGCCAATATCGCACGCCGCAGCCGCAGGGCGACGGCAACAAGCCGCCCAGTCCCGTCCTCATGGACCCCAAGGGCACGCTCATGGGCGAGCGACAACGCGAGTGGCTCTTCTCCGGCCTTGGGCGCTCGACCTCCCAGTGGAACGTGCTCGCGCAACAAATCATGGTCGCGCGCGTCGACAAGACCCGCGGCCCCGAGGTGACCTACTCCATGGATCAATGGCCGGGTTATGAGTTCGAGCGCCGCCGGTTGCTGCGCCATCTGCATGAGGCCAGGACCAGCAATCCCGTCGTCCTGACGGGGGACATCCACAGCAACTGGGCCAACGAGCTCATCGCCGATTTCGACCAGCTCGACTCACGCGTGGTCGCCACCGAATTCGTCGGCACCTCCATCTCCTCCGGCGGGGACGGCGCCAACACCCCCCGCGCCAACGACCAGCTCCTCGCGGAAAATCCATTCGTGAAATTCCACAACGCGGAGCGCGGCTACGTGCGCTGCGAAGTCACGCCGCAGCGCTGGCGCACCGACTATCGCACGGTGCCGTTCGTCTCCAAGGCCGGTGCGCCGCTGAACACTCGCGCCAGCTTCGTGGTGGAGAGCGGCCGCCCTCAGCTCCAGCGGGCATGAGCGAAAGTTCCACGCACCGGGCGTTCTGGGATGAACGCTACCTCGCGCAGACGACGCCGTGGGATCTCGGCGGCGCGCCTGCGGCGCTCGGCCGCTTCCTCGCGACCCGTCCTGGGCGCGGCGCGTCCGTGCTCATCCCCGGCTGCGGCTCGGGCCACGAAGTCGCCGCCTTTGCGCGGGCTGGCTACAACGTCACCGCCATCGACTTCAGCCCGCCGGCTGTCGCGCGGGCCCGGGCCAATGCCGGCGCACAGCTCGCCGGCAGGATCGTGGAGGGCGATTTCTTCACGCACCCGTTTGCCGAGGCGCCGTTCGATCTCGTCTATGAGCGAACCTTTCTCTGCGCCCTCCCCCCCGCGTGGCGCGGCAGGATCGTCGCCCGCGCCGCGGCGTTGTTGAAGCCAGGCGGCACGCTCGCCGGCCTCTACTTTTTCGGCGACGCCAGCGACGGCCCGCCCTATGGCCTCGCGCCGGACGATGCCGCGCGATTGTTCGATCCGTCCTTCCGGCTGGTGCGCGATGAAGCCGTCCCCGCCGCCGAGTCTCTGCCCATTTTCGCCGGCCTCGAGCGCTGGCAGGAACGCCGCCGCCATGGCTGAGCCGGCGGCAACGGCATTCTACGAGCATCTCGCCGCACTCGAGCGCGAAGGGGCGGCCTTTGTGCTCGTCGTGCTCGTCGAGTCGCTGGGCAGCACGCCGCAGGACACAGGGGCCAAGATGCTCGTCACGACCGCTGGCCGCCACGCCGGCACGGTCGGCGGAGGCCGGCTGGAAGCGCAGGCCATCGCCCATGCGCAGGCGTTGCTCGCTGGTGAGGCCCGGCCGCGCTTCGTCAACTGGAGCCTCAAGGCCGACGTCGGCATGACCTGCGGTGGCAGCGTGAAGCTCTACTTCGAACCGCATGCCGCTCACGGCGAGTCGTGGCCCATCGTCCTCTTCGGGGCCGGCCACATCGTGCAGGCGCTCGTCCCCGTGCTGCTGCCCTTGCCGTGCTCGCTCACGGTCTGCGATTCGCGCGAGGAGTGGCTGGCGCAGCTCCCCCGTGCGCGAAATCTCCGCGTCGTGCGCCTCGAGCATCCCGCCGAGCTCGTGCCGAGCCTGCCGGAGAATGCGTTCGTGCTCTGCCTCACCAAGGGCCACGCGACCGATCGGCCGGTGCTCCAACGCGCCCTCGCCGAACGCGCCTTCCCGTTTCTCGGCGCGATAGGCAGCGCGGCCAAGGCCGCCGTCCTCCGCCGGGAATTGGTCGCGGGGGGCCTGTCGCCTGAGCGCGCCGCCCAGTTTCATTGCCCCCTCGGTCTCGACTTCGGCACGAACCACCCGCACGAGATCGCGCTCAGCATCGCGGCGCAGCTGCTCAACGAGCGGGATCGGATCACAGGCAGGGCGGGTCTGTGACCCGCCCTTGGTGCGGACACTCAACGCGCGAGAGGGCGGGCCACAGGCCCGCCCGACTTCAATTTCCCCGCGTGCGCAGCCGCGCGGTGAAGCTCCAGAGGCCCTTCGCGTTTTGGATCTTGATGAGGAATTGATTCAGGCCCTTGCGGAGGCGCACGGCCACCACGTCGTCGTCGAGCCGGCTCGTGCGTTGGACCCACTTGTCGTTCACCAGCTCCCCATTGAGCCAGACCTTCAGGCCGTCGTCGCTGCCGATCCCGAGCCACGCATCGGTCTCTTCCGGCACGTCGATTTCGGTCCACGCGTAGCCAACGCAGTAGTCGTGGCTGTTGTAGCTCGCATTGCCGAGGAAATCCACCAAGCCATCGCGCGGCGTCATCGCTTTCCATGTCAGCTTCGTGCCGTCGACCTCCTGCTTCTGACCGGCCACGGGCCGCACCATGCCGGCGCCGCCGGTGGTGGAAAACCAATCGTCGTTGAACGCGTTCATCTGCGAGGCCGTCGAAACGCTGCCGGCCTTGCCCGCGGTCACGGCCTTCAGCATCACCACGCCGTCCGGCCCCACGCGATCCACGCTGGTGAAGACCTGCTCGGGCACGCGAATCGGTTTCAGCACGAGCCAGCTCTTGAAAGGAATCGCGCGGCGCGCCTCGCCGTTGACCCACGCGGCGTCGGCCGCGAGCTGCGGATCGAGCGGCGGCACGGTGAGCGCGTAGGCGTGGCTGCCCGCCACGGGCCGGCCCTGCGCGATGGCGGGCGCAAAGAGGGCGTTGCGCCGCAGCGCCTCCGCCAGCAACGGCGTCAGCTGCGGCGGCAGCCCGGACGCCGGGTCAATTGTCACCGCCGTCGGCGCGCCGTCCGCGCCGATTTCAAAACGCGCCTCGACGCGCCCCACTCCGCGCGCACGCAGGGCGTCCACGCGCAGCGGATCGATCAGCAGCGCGGGCTCGGCCGCGCCCTCGGCAAATTGCACCGGCCGCACGGCGCGCAGGTAGTGCGCGCGATCGCGCGCCGTGCGGGGATTCGCGGGGTTGAGCTCCCAGAGGAAATCGCTCGCGCCATCGACGAACTTCATCACGTCGAACACCTCCTCGACCGCGTGGCCGAAGAGCGGCGAGCCCTCGCGCGTCATCAGCACGAACGACATGCCCTGCGCCGGCGCGAAGCGCAGCATGAGCTTGATCCCGCCCACCTTCGCCGGATCGGCCACGAGCCACGAGCGCGCGGGCAGCCAGCGCGAGTCCATGTTGGCCTGCCGCGACGGCAGGATCACGGCCTCGACGCGGCCGGGATAGACGCGCCGCACGCGGCTGACGAAGGGCGCGAGGTTGTCGAGCAGGTGGTTCACGCTGCCCTCGCGCTTGCCGATGAAAACGGCGATGATCATCTCCGGCTCCGGCGTCTGCGTGAAGTCGATCGGCTTCAGCTCGCGGTTGTCGGAGCGCGTGAGCTTGCCCGCGAGGTCCGCCGTCGCCTCGCCCTTCGCCTCGCTCCAGCGCTCCGCGCGCGGCGCGCGTCCGGCGATTGCCTGATGGAATCGCACGCAGTCCTCGGGCGACATCGCGCGGGTGGGCACAAACCGCGTCGAGACGCTCCCCGTGCGGAACAACGCCATCGGCCCCACGACCTCCACCGGGTCTCCGCGAAAAGTCGCGCCCTTGGCATCCTTCCATTCCGGTGCGGCGGCTCGAAGCGCCGCCAACGGCGGCAACAGGAAAAGAAGCAGACGCAGCAAAGGACGGGTCATGGGGCAGCGACTCCGACTACCGCCGCGCCGGGCGCTGTCAATGCGTCCGCCAGCGCACCTAAGCCTGGCCCCATTCGGACGCCGCCCTACTTCCCGGCCACCCCACTCAGAGGCTCTTGATGAGCTCCACCATCGGCAGGAACATCGCGATCACGATGATGCCGACACCCACGGCCATCATCACAATCATGACGGGCTCGATGATCGACGTGAGGGCGTCGACGGCGTTGTCGACCTCCTCGTCGTAATTGTCCGCGATACGCACGAGCATCTTCGGCAATTCGCCCGTCTCCTCGCCGACCTCGATCATCGAGGTGACCATGCCGGGGAAAATCTTCGTCGACTCCAGCGGCTTGGCGACGTTGTCGCCCTCCTTCACGCGGTCGTGCACGACGTTGATCGCGTTCGCGATGTGGACGTTGCCGCTGGTGTCGCGCGTGATGATGAGGGCTTGGAGGATCGGCACGCCCGAGTCGAGCAGCGTGCCAAAGGTGCGGGTGAACTTCGCCACGCCCGCCTTCAGGAAGAGATCGCCGAGGACGGGCACGTGCAGGAGCAGCCAGTGCAGCACGCGCGTGCCAAAGGCGGACTTCTTGAACAGCCAGAAGAGCACGGCGACGCCCAGCACGAGCCCGAGCACCATCAGGATGTTGTTCCGCATCGCGTCGGCGATGGCCACGACGAACGAGGTCAGCCCCGGCAGCGGCTTGCCCTTCAGCATCGTGAAAAAGACCTCCTTGAACTTCGGCACGACGAACACCATGAGCACGCCCATGATGGCGCCGGCCACGCAGCTGATGATGGCCGGATAGACCATCGCCGAGACCACCTTGCCCCGGATCTTCACGGCCTTCTCGGTGAAGACCGCGAGGCGCTCCAGCACCTTGTCGAGCACGCCGCCCGCCTCGCCCGCCTTCACCATGTTGACGTAGAGCCGGTCAAAGGCCTTGGGATGCGCGGACAAACCGTCGGAGAAATTTCCGCCCGAGCGGATCGTGTCGGCGCAGTCCTCGACCACGGCCTTGAAGGCCGGGCGTTTTTCCTGCCGCGCGAGCACCTCGAGGCTGCGCATGATCGGCATGCCGGCTTGCACCAGCGTCGCGAGCTGGCGCGTGAAGACCGCCTGGCCCTTGGCGTTGATCGGCTTGCCGATGGTGATGCCCTTGCGCCGCCGCGGCGCCGGCGCGCCGGCCGCGACCGTGAGCTTCGGGCCCTTGGGCGGGGGCTTGGCGGCAAACGTGGCCGGCTTCTCAGGCTGGTCGGTGCGGACGGAAAGCTTGGCCATGGCGAGGGGGTGAAAGGCGCGGAACCGGCTCAGGTATACTTGACGACTTCCTCGATCGACGTGTGGCCGTCGAAGATCGCGCGCAGGCCGTCGTCGCGCAGCGTGCGCATGCCCTGCTCGATGGCCTTCTGCCGGATGACCAGCGTGGGCGCCTTCTGCGTCACGAGATCCCGCAGGGCCTCGCTCATGCGCAGCCACTCATAAATGCCGAGCCGGCCTTTGTAGCCGGACTGCGAGCAAGTCGGGCAACCCTTGCCGTAGAAAAACTGCCGGCTGCCCACGTTTTCCTTCGTGATGCCAAGCTGGCTGAGCAGGTCGGCCGGCGGCAGGTAGGCGGACTTGCACTGCACGCACACGCGGCGCACGAGCCGCTGCGCCAGCACCGCCTCCAGCGAGGCGGCGATCAGGAACGGCTCCACCCCCATGTCCACCAGCCGCGTGACGGCGCCGGCGGCGTCGTTGGTGTGCAGGGTCGAGAGCACCAAGTGGCCCGTGAGCGACGCCTGGATGGAGATCTGCGCGGTTTCCAGGTCGCGGATCTCACCGAGCATGATGACGTCCGGATCCTGGCGGAGAAACGAGCGCAGGGCCGCGGCAAAGGTGAGGCCCACGAGCGGGTTCACCGGCACCTGCATGATGCCCTCGATCTCATACTCGACCGGATCCTCGGCGGTGAGGATCTTGAGATCGACGGTGTTCACGAGGCGGAGGCCGCTGTAGAGCGTGGTGGTCTTGCCGGAGCCCGTGGGACCGGTGACGATGAAGATGCCGTTGGGCCGCCGCACGATCTCGTGGATGCCGTTGAACACATCCTCGGGCATGCCGAGCTGCGTGATGTCGAGGCGCACCGCGGACTGGTCGAGCACGCGGAGCACCACGCTCTCGCCGAACTGCGTGGGCAGCGTCGAGACGCGCAGGTCCACCGCGCGGCCGCCGATGGTGATCTTGATGCGGCCGTCCTGCGGCACGCGGCGCTCCGCGATGTTGAGGCCCGCGAGCACCTTGACGCGCGAGATGATCGGCACGGCGAGCTGCTTGGGCGGCGGCGCCATCTCGTAGAGCGCGCCGTCGATGCGGTAGCGGATCTTGAACTCGTGCTCGAACGGCTCGAAATGGATGTCGCTCGCCTTGTCGCGGATCGCCTGGCCGACCACCAGGTTCACAAACTTGATGATCGGCGTCTGCTCCGCCATCGATTCCAAGTCCGTGGCCGAGAGCTCGCGGTTGCCGGGGTCGGTCGCGACCTTGGTGTCGGTGTTAATCTCCTGCAGCACCTCGTCGATGCTCTCCTCGTCCTCCCCGTAGTGCTGCTTGATCTGGACCTCGACCTTGTCCGGATCGGCGAAGTAGAGGCGCACGTTGCGGTCCAGCGCAAACGTCAGGTCGTCGACCGCATGGGTGTTGAACGGATCGGTGACGACGAGGTCGATGTTGTGCTCGTCGGCCTGCAGCGGCATCACGCCGTAGTCGCGCGCGAGCTTGCCGGTGAGCGCCGCGATCGCCTCGCCCGGAAACTGCACCGGCAGCTCGCGGATGAAATCGTAGCCCAGGTGATCGGCAATCCGGCGGAGCAGGTCCTCCTTTTCCATGATGCCCAGGTCGACGACGACATCGGCCAGGGGCTTGCCCGTCGCCTTGTGCTCCTCGTTCAACTCATCGAGTTGATCGGACGCGACGAGCCGGTGCTCTTTCAGGAAGTCGTAGATGGCTGGGCTGTGGCCGGGAAACATCGAGGGACTGGGGGACCAATGGTGCAATAGACCAAAAGACCCGGGGAAGGACGGGGCGATGCCAAAAAGGTCTCCGGTCCGGAAGACTTTTCCGCGCGATCCCCGGCGATCACAGCTCGCGCAGCTTCAGGCCGAGCTCGAGGAACTTCTCCCGCATCACGTTCGGATCCTGGGCCTTTTCCAAGGCCTCGTCGGGCGAGACCAGCTCCCGGTTGACGAGGCTCATGAGGTGCGTGTCGAGCGTGATCATGCCGAGGTTGGCGCCCGTCTGGATGTCGGAGATGATGCGGAACGTCTTGTTCTCGCGGATGAGCGAGCCAATCGACGTGGTGTTAATCATGATCTCGTAGGCCGCGATGCGGCCGCCGCCGACGCGCTTGCAGAGCGTCTGGGAAATCACCGCCACGAGCGACGACGCGAGCTGCGTGCGGATCATGTCCTTCATGTTGGCGGGGAACGCATCGACAATGCGGTCGATGGTCTTGGCCGCGCCGTTGGTGTGCAGCGTGGCGAAGACGAGGTGGCCGGTCTCGGCGGCGCTGATGGCGGCCTCGATGGTCTCGAGGTCGCGCATTTCGCCGACCAGGATCACGTCCGGGTCCTGGCGGAGCGCGCGGCGGAGCGCCTCGGAAAAGCTCGGCACATCGACGTGCACCTCGCGCTGTGTGACGACGCACTTCTTGTGGTCGTGGTAATACTCGATCGGATCCTCGATGGTGATGATGTGGCCGTCGCGCGCCTCGTTGATGTAGTTTACCATCGACGCAAGGGTCGTGGATTTGCCCGAGCCGGTGGGGCCCGTGACAAGGATGAGGCCGCGCGGGCGGTAGAGCAGCTCGCGGATCTTGTCGGGCAGGCCGATGTCGCGGAGGCTGAACATGCGCACCGGGATTTGGCGGAGCACGAGGCCATAGTTGGCCTTGGCCTTGAGGACCGAGACGCGGAAGCGGGCCTTTTCGCCAAACGCAAAGCCGAAGTCAGTGCCACCGTTCAGCTTCACCTGCGCGACGTGATTGTCGGGCGTGATGGCCAGCATGAGCTTCTCCGTATCAGCCGGCGTCAGCGCCGGGCCGTCGATGGGCGCCATGCTGCCGTGAAGGCGCAGCGTCGGCGGCTGCCCGACCTGCAGGTGAAGGTCCGAGGCACCCTGCTCGACCACGAGGTCGAGGAGATCATTCATTTCATAGCTCATGGGGCGAAGTTGTCTCCGTCGGTAGCGGCCCGTGGCGAAAGATCGGTCGGCGCAAAGGCGAGTTTCATCGGGATTTCATCAGATCGCGTCGCCGACCGTGATGGAAACCACTTCCTCAATCGTGGTCAGGCCGGCGATGACCTTGCGGGCGCCGTCCTCGCGCATCGTCCTCATGCCGAGGGCCCGGGCGCGCTCGCGAAGCTTCTGGGTGCCGACGTTCTCATAGATCATCTTTTGAATCTCGTCGGTGATGACGAAAATCTCGAAGATCCCCATGCGGCCGCGGTAGCCCGTGGCGTTGCAGCTCGCGCAGCCCTCGCCCTTGGAGAAATTGGCGTTGGCGGCCTGGGCCGGGTTGATGTTGAGCGAGCGAATCTCGTTCGCATCCGCCGGGTAGGGCTTCTTGCAGTGCTTGCAGATCTTGCGGACGAGGCGCTGCGCCATGATCCCGCGCAGCGAGGTCGAGACCAGGAACGGCTTCACGCCGATGTCGATGAGGCGGGTGACGGCGCCCGGCGCGTCGTTCGTGTGCAGCGTGGAGAACACCATGTGGCCGGTGAGCGAGGCGTTGATCGCAATCTCGGCGGTCTCGAGGTCGCGAATTTCGCCAACCATGACGATGTTCGGTGCCTGCCGCAGCATCGCGCGGAGCGCGGAGGCAAAGGTCATGCCCACGTCGTGGCGCACCGGAACCTGGTTGATGCCGTTGAGCTGGTATTCCACCGGGTCCTCGACGGTGATGATTTTCCGGTCGGGCTTGTTGATGAAGTGCAGGCAGCCGTAGAGCGTGGTGGTCTTGCCTGAACCCGTGGGACCGGTGACGAGGAGAATCCCGTCCGGCAGGGAGATCAGTTTTTCAAACGTCGCGGCGTCATCGCTCAGAAAGCCGAGCTCGGGCAGGCCCAGCGTGAGGCCCTCCTTGTCGAGGATGCGCATGACGATGCTCTCCCCGTGCGCCGTCGGCAGCGACGAGACGCGGAGGTCCAGCTGCTTGCCGCCGGCCGCAATCTGGATGCGCCCGTCCTGCGGGATGCGCTTCTCGGCGATCGAGATGTTCGCCATGATTTTCAGGCGGGAGATGATCGAAAGCTGCAGGCGCTTGGGCGGGTTCTCCACCTCGATGAGCACACCGTCGATGCGGTAGCGCACGCGAAACCGCTTTTCCAACGGCTCGATGTGGATGTCGGACGCACGCCGCTGAATCGCCTCGATGATGATGCCGTGGACCAGCTTGATGATGGGCGCGTCGGCCTCCGAATCCGTCTGCGTGACGCCGACGCCCGGCTCCGTCGTGACCGCCGCGGCCTCGCCCTGGCCGTCCTTGGCCGAGAGGTTGTCGAGCAGCGAGTCGATCGAGTTGGTATCCTTGCCGTAGAAGCGGTCGATCGCGGCGGTGATGTCCTCCGGCGTGGCGACCGAGGGCTCGATGGGCATCTTGACGATGTAGCCGAGCGCGTCGATGCCGTCGGTGTCGAGGGGATCGGCCAGGGCGATGCGGAGCTTGCTGCCCTCGCGGGCGAGCGGCAGCAGCAGGTGTTTCGCGGCCACGGCGCGCGGAATCATCTCCAGCGTCTCGCTGGCGATGCGCGCGTTCGTCAGGTCCGGCGCCATGGGCATGCCGAACTCCGCCGCGAGCAATTCCGCCACCCGGCGCGACGTGAGCACGCCCTGCTGCACGAGCAGATCGATCACGCGGGGCGCCGGCGTCGTGACATCGGAGTGCCCGGCCGCCATCGCCCGCGCCGCGTCGATTTGCGACGGATGCAAAAAACCGCGATCCAGGGCGAGCTGGATGATGAAATCGTCCGCGGCGGCGGATGATGCGGCGGAGGGCAGCGGGGTCATGGGGTGAAGCGGCGGCTCATTTCGGCGCGAGGCTCAAAAGGAACTCGGTGTTGGACTTGGTCTTCTTGAGCCGGGTGATGAGCATCTCCATCGACTCGATCGGGCCCAGGCCCTGCATCGCGCGGCGCAGCGCGAAGATGCGCTGCAGTTCGTCCGGATGGTAGAGCAGCTCCTCCTTGCGCGTGCCGGAGCGGTCGATGTTGATCGCGGGGAAAATGCGGCGCTCGACGAGGCCGCGATCGAGGTGGAGCTCGCTGTTGCCGGTGCCCTTGAACTCCTCGAAGATGATCTCGTCCATGCGCGAGCCGGTGTCGATCAGCGCGCTGGCGATGATGGTGAGCGAGCCGCCGCCCTCGATGTTGCGGGCGGAGCCGAAGAAGCGCTTCGGCTTCTGCAGCGCGTTGGACTCCAGGCCGCCGGACATCGTCTTGCCGCCGTTGCCGGCGAGCGCGTTGTAGGCGCGCGCCAGGCGCGTGATCGAGTCGAGCAGGATGACCACATGCTCGCCTTGCTCAATGCGCCGGCGTGCAATCTCGATCACCATCTCGGCGCAGTGCACGTGGCTCTCCGGCGTCTCGTCGAAGGTGGAGGAGACGACCTCGCCCTTCGTGTGGCGCTTGAAGTCGGTGACTTCCTCGGGCCGCTCGTCGATGAGCAGGAGGATGAGCTTCACGTCGGGGCTGTTGGCCGTGATCGAGTTCGCGATATTCTGGAGCAGGATCGTCTTGCCCGTGCGCGGCGGCGCGACGATGAGGCCGCGCTGACCGAAGCCGATGGGCGTGAGGATATCGACGGCGCGCATCGACATGTCCTTCACCACGGCGGGATCCTCGAGCAGGATGCGCTTGAGGGGATAGTAGGGCACGAGCTCCTCAAACGGCGTGACGCTCGCGATCCTCTCGGGCGCCAGGCCCATCACGCTCTCGATGCGGACAATCGACGGGCAGCGCTCCCCTTCGAGCGGCGGCTGCACCACGCACTCGACGAGGTGCCCGCGCTTGAGGCCGTAGCGCTTCACGAGCGAGTCCGGCAGATAGGCGTCCTCCGGATAGAGGCGGTAGTTCACATGCCGGTGCACGATGAAGCAGCCGCGGTCGTTTTGATCGATGTAGCCGGTGTCGCGGACCGGCCGCTTTTCCGCCGCGGCAAACTTCAGGATTTCCCCCAGCAGGAAAAGCCGGCCGGGCGCGCCCTCGAACTTCACGCCGAGCCCGCGTGCGTAGGCCACCAGCTCCTGCAGCGTCTTGGCGTAGATTTCATGCAGGAAAATCGGCGCGCCGGAACCGCCGGCGAGATCGTTCGCCAGCGCATCGAGCGCCGCGAGGTCGTTGAAGCGCGACGGATTGGGCAGGTCGCCAAACACCGGCGCATTGCTCGGGGGAGGCAGCTGCGCGGGATGTTGCTCGCGACCACCGTGGCCGCCTCCCGGTCCGCCGCCTCCACCACCCTGCTGCCAGTGGCCACCGCCCCCATGGCGCCCGCGTTTCCGTTTCTTCCAGAAACCGCCGCGGTCCTGGCCGCCTTGGTGGCCCTGCCACTGACCGCCGCCTTGCGGCTGCTGGTGGGAAAATTGATCCGACTGGCCCGGCGAATCGGACGGTGAGGCGGAAAACACGGCCCGGTCCTCGGGCGCGGGCGCGGAGTCCGAGGAAGCGATTGGGGCGGAGCTGGCTGACTCGGTGCGCGGCTCCGGCGAGCGATAGTCGCGCGGCTCAGGCGGCGGCGGCGGAGGGGCTTCCACGCGCGCCGGCATTTCGTCGCGGGGCGCCGGCTCGGGGGGCCGGGTTTCCATCACCGGCGCAGGTGAGTCGGCAGCCTCGGGCTTCGCGGCGGGGCCGCGGCGGGCGCGGCTGCGGGCGGCAGGCTTGGCGGCCTTGGCGGGCTTTTCCTCGGCGGTCTTGGCTGAGGCGCGGGCACGCGGGCGGCGGGATTTGGTTTCGGTGGCGGACGAGTCGTCGTCTTTGGGAGGCAGGGCCATGTCGGGTTGGTTGCGGAAAAACGCGGGCCGCGGGTCGGGTGACGCGGGGAGCCCGGTGAAGTTTCAGGCCGCCGGGAGCGCGCCCACCAAACGATCCACCTGCGCCTCGAGGAAGGAAGGGGAGCCTTCGTTCCACAAGACAAAGTCGGATAGCTCGATTTTGCGCGTGAGCGGCAGTTGCTTTGAGATTCGCTGCCCGGCGAGCGCGCGCGGGAGACCGCGTTGCTCCAGTCGGGCGAGTTGTTGCGCCGGAGCACACGCGACGCAGATCGTGAAATCAAACCATTTCTCCAGCCGCTGCTCAAAGAGCAACGGCACTTCGACGGCCCAGCGGGCGGCCGGCTCGGTGGCAAACGCCGCGCGCCACGCCGCGAAGACCAAGGGATGGGTGAGATGCTCGAGCCACGCGCGCTCCGCGTCGTCGGCAAACACGCGTTCCGCCAGCCTTGGGCGGTGAATCTGGCCGTTCGCATCCAGCACGGCCGGCCCGCAGCGAGCGGCGATTGCCGCGACGACCGCAGGCTCCGTCAGCACCTGGTCGCGCACGATGCGATCCGAGTCGAGCCGACGAAAGCCACGCTGTTCGAACGCGCGCGCGACGGTGGACTTGCCACAGCCTATGCCGCCCGTAATCCCGAGTCTCATTGAGAAACGGCGAGGCTGGCGGGCGCAGGCCCCGGCCGCAACGGGATTTCGGCCTCAGCCCCGCCAAGAATTTTGCGTCGCCTCCTGCACGGCGTTTGCCCTTCCTTCGCGCCCCACCCCATGCTCGCGACGATCACCTCGGCCGCCCTCCAAGGCATCGATGCCGAGGCCGTGCATGTGGAGGTCAACGCCGGCGAGGCGGGCGAGGCCCGGTGGTTTCTGGTCGGCCTGGCCGACACCGCCGTCAAGGAGTCGACCGACCGTGTCTTCACGGCGCTCAACAACAGCGGCTTTCGGCCCCCGCGCACGCGCACGACGATCAACCTTGCGCCCGGCCACCTGCGGAAGGAAGGCCCGTTCTACGACCTGCCGATCGCGCTCGGCATTCTGGCCGCCACCAGCCAGCTCAAATGCGAGCGACTCGCCGACTGGCTGATCGCCGGCGAACTCAGCCTCTCCGGCGCCACCCGTCCGGTGCGCGGCGCGCTCGCCATGGCCCGGTTGGCCCGTTCGCTCGGGAAGCGCGGCCTCCTCCTGCCCGGACTCTCCGCCGAGGAAGCCGCGCTCGTCGAAGGCATCGCGGTGCATCGCGTGGATTCCCTCGACCAAGCCGCGCGTTTCCTCGCCGGCGAGCGCCCTTTGCCCGCCGTTGATCCCGGCGCGACCAAGCGAAACCCGGCCGCTGCCGACCCCGGAGTCGATTTCTCCGAGATAAAGGGCCAGCAGGCGCTCCGCCGCGCCGTCGAGGTCGCCGTCGCCGGGAACCACAACCTGCTGATGATCGGTCCTCCCGGCTCGGGAAAATCCATGATCGCCAAGCGCATCCCGACGATCATGCCCGCGCCGACGCTCGACGAGCAGCTCGAGATCCTCAGCATCCACTCGGCGGCCGGCCGCACGATCAGCGGCGAGGCGGTGTGGGGCACGCGGCCGTTTCGCGCTCCCCATCACACGGTCTCCGATGTCGCGTTGCTGGGAGGCGGCGCAATTCCGGGCCCCGGGGAAATCTCACTTGCCCACCACGGCGTGCTGTTCCTCGACGAGCTGCCGGAGTTCAAGCGCTCCGCGCTCGAGACGCTGCGCCAGCCGCTTGAGGACGCCGAGGTGACGATCTCGCGCAGCGCCGGGAAGATTACGCTGCCGAGCGCGTTCATGCTCGTGTCCGCGATGAACCCCTGCCCCTGCGGCTACCTCGGCGACCCCAAGCACGAATGCCGCTGCACGCCGCCGCAAATTCAGCGCTACCGCTCCAAGATTAGCGGCCCCTTGCTCGATCGCATCGACCTGCACATCGAGGCGCCCGCCCTGTCGATCACGGAATTGCGCTCCGAGCAGCCGGGCGAGGCCTCCGCGCGGATGCGCGGCCGCGTCGATGCCGCCCGCGCCCGCCAGCACGCCCGCTTCACCGGCACAAAAATCACCTCCAATGCCCGCATGTCGCACGCGCAGATCCGCAGGCACTGCGCGATCGACCCGGCGCTCGGCGATCTGCTGCAGCAGGCGATGGAGCAGCTCCAGCTTTCCGCGCGTGCCTACGACCGAATCCTCAAGGTCGCGCGCACGATCGCCGACCTCGCCGGCGCGGAGCGCATCGAGTCGCCGCACCTGCTCGAGGCGATCCAATACCGCAGCCTTGATCGCGCGGTGTTCTACTAGTCCCGATCGGCCGCCGGCCGCCCGATGCCGGCCCGGAGGGCGCGCGCTTGGCGGAGCGCGCTTTGCCGCTCGAAGAATCGCCGCCTGCGCTCCTCGACGAATCCCGTGTCGTAGATCCGCTTCACGAGGTCGCGGAAGCCTCCTTCCAGCTCGGGGACGCTCATTCTCTCCGGCACGTAGTTCACGTCGAACAACGTGCAGGTCTCCCACGCCGTGGGATCAAGCAGGCGTCCCGCGCCGGCGAGCCGGTCATAGAGCGGCGCATTGGGAAACGCGGTCATCACCGTGACCTGCACTTCATACAGCCCCGAGGCGCGGACGAAGTCGAAGACCGCGTCGAAGCTCGTTCGATCCTGGCCATCAAGCCCGAGCACGAAGCAGCCATTCACCGTGATGCCCGCGTCCTGAATCGCCTCGATGGCCGCCCGGTAGCTATCCCGCTGTTTCATTTTCCAGTTCGCCTTGTGCTCGAGCCGGTCGAGGCCGGCGGCCCCCGGGCTCTCGAGCCCGATCAGTATCTGTGCGCAGCCCGCTTCCTTCATCATCGCGAGCAGCTCGGGATCGCGCGCGATGCTGACGTCCGTCTCCGTGAACCAGCGCAGGCCCTCGGGCCCCAGCGCCTCGACGAGCTTCCGGCCGTGGGCCTTGTCGGCAAAGGTGTTGTCATCCGCGAACTCGATGAACGGGTGCGGCCACATCGCCTTGATCCGGCGAATCTCTTCGACGACCCGCTCCACCGGCTTCGCCCGAAAACGCGGGTTCAGCCGGATCGAGGCGCCGCAGAAATCGCAGTTGAAGGGGCAGCCACGCTGCGTCTGCACCGTGAGGCGGTTGTAGTTGTCCACCTTCAGCAGCTCGAAGCGCGGCATCGGCGACTGCGCGAAGTCAAAATTCATGCGTCGGGCATCGTAGCGCGGCCGGAGCCGGTTCGCCTGCAAGTCCGCGATCATCTGCGGCCACAGCGACTCGCCCTCGCCCAGCAGGACGCTGTCCGCGTGCAGCAGCGCCTCATCCGGCCGGGCCGTCACGTGCAGGCCGCCCATCAGCACCTTCACCCCCGCCGCGCGAAAACGGTCGGCGAGCTGATAGGCCTCCTTGATTTGCGCCGTGAAGCTCGAGATCGCGACCGCGTCGAAATCTCCCGGCAGCTCCTTGAGCGTCGCGGGCTCCGGCACCTCCACGTAGCTCACCTCAATGTCCCCGGGCGTCAGGCCGGCGAGGGTCAGGAGGCCGAGGCTCGGCAGCGAGGCGATCACTTTGCTGCGCTCGAGGAAGCCCGGGAGCGTCAGCCCCAGCGCGAGCAGCGCTTCATTGCGGCAACGCACGCCGCTCATGGCCAGCAGCCCGAGCTTCATGGGAAAAAAGTCGCCGCGCAGATCCCGCTGAGCACGCCGCCGACCGGGATGAAGAACAGGTGTCGAAACGGTTTTCTCCACGCGCTGAGAAAACACACGGTCGGCATCGTCGCCGCGCCGACAAGAAATGCCCACGCCGCGGCCGAGTTCCACGGCTGCGGAAGCGGCCGCACGGACTGGGTGAACGCGAAGGCGAAGTTCACGAACGCCAGCCCGAAAAACGAAATGTGCCCGAGCCGCATGAGCCGGCGCCGATAGCTGCCGTAGCCGCCCATCCAGTCCTCCCGGTGGAAGAACAGGCCCATCACGGCGCCCGAGGTGACGCCGAGCAGCATGCCGGCCCACCCGGCCCTTGTCATGGTCACGAGGATGAGATCGGCGTTCATGCGGCGCCGAGCTTCCGCCTGAACAGGGCCCTGAGATCGCCTACCGTTTCCACGCCGAACACGTCGCGAGTCTCAATCGAGACACGGAAAAGGTCGTCGAGCTTGAAGGCCATCTCCGTCAGGGCCAGCGAATCGAGGCCGAGATCCTCCCTTAGCCGGAGCGCGTCGCCCAACGCCGCGGGCGCGCCAGCTGCGCCGCGCGGAAGATGAAACACGATCATGCCTGGCAGCATCGCGCCGAAGTCCTCGAAGGCGCGGCTGGCCTGGAAGCGCAAAGCCGCGTCGATGCAGTCAGGCGGGAATCCCCTCAGCTCCGTGGCGAGCTGCGCGGGCGATCGGGCGGGGCGTGCGGAGACCGGGAGCGCGTGCCACACGGGCGCTCCGTCCGGCGGGAGAACGGTTGGGCGGCTCATGACGGCGTGACTCTATCCGATCCCGCGGCGGACGTGTTATTCGATAAAATCGATGCGCGTCATCGATCGCGGAGCGGGTCCCAGCCGGCGCTCGCCAATCCGTGCCGCGCCGTGCAACCATGGCAAAAGGATGCGCGCCCCTGCGTTTGCCCCACTGCTCGCGATCGCCGCGGCACTCCCGTCTTCTTCGGCGGCGGAGAACTGGCCGCAGTTTCGCGGTGCCGGCGGCGCCGGCCTCTCGAAGGTCGCCGCGCCCACCACCTGGAATGTCGAGTCGAGGGAGAATATTCGTTGGAGCGTCGAGATTCCAGGCCTGGGCCACGCGAGCCCCATCGTCTGGGGGCCGCACGTTTTTCTCGCGACGGCCGATCGCCCCGGCCCGCGGCCGAAAATCAAAACCGGCGTCTACGGCGCCGGTGAGTCGTTCTCGGAAAATGAGCCGCACCAGTGGCGGCTCCTCTGCCTCGACCGTGAGACGGGCCTAGTCCGCTGGAACAAGATCGTGCACGAAGCCGTGCCCCGGCAGGAACGCCACACCAAGGCGTCCCACTGCAACGCCACCCCCGCGACGGACGGCCGGTCCATCGTCGCCATCCTGGGCTCGGAGGGAGTGTTCTGCTTTGAGATGGACGGCACGCTCCGCTGGAAGCGGGACCTCGCAAGATGGACGCGGGGCCGTGGGACTCACCCAAGCTGCAATGGAGCTTCGCCAGTTCGCCACTGCTCCACGACGGCAAGGTCATCGTGCAGTGCGATGTGCTGAGCGAACAGTTCGTCGCCATCCTTGATGCGCGCGATGGCCGCGAGCTTTGGCGCACGCCGCGACAGGAAGTCGCCAACTGGTGCACGCCCGCGGTCGCGGAGGCCAACGGCCGCACCCAGATTGTCCTCAACGGCTGGAAGCAGATTGGCGGCTACGACTTCGTGACGGGCCGACCGTTGTGGACGCTGTCCGGCGGCGGCGACATTCCTGTGCCTGCGCCGCTCATTGTCGCCGACTGGGCCTACTTCACGAGTGCGCACGGCAGCCACCGCCCCATCCGCGCCGTGCGGCTCGGCGCGGCGCAGGGCGACATCACGCGCCCGACCTCGCCGACTCCAACGCCGCGATCGCGTGGTGCCACCCGAAGCTCGGCAGCTACATGCAAACGCCGATTGTCATCGGGCCGCTCCTTTGGAGTTGCGACTGGCAGGGCATCCTCACCTGCGTCGATCGCACCAGCGGCGAGCTGCGCTACAGCGAGCGGCTCCTGCGCGCGGGCTCGGCGTTCACGGCTTCGGGCGTGGCCGCCGGCGGCCGCCTTTACTTCCTCAATGAGGACGGCGAGGCGTTTGTCGTCGCCGCTCAGCCCGCGTTTTCCGTGGTCGCGCGCAACCGCATGGAGGGGCTGTGCCTCGCGACGCCAGCTGCGGTCGACGGCACGTTGTTCGTCCGCACCGCCGAAAAGCTGATCGCGATCGGCACGCGCTAGGGCACGCTGAGCTTGACGCTGATCTCGGCCAGCCGGGCCAGCAGGCGCAGCTCGTCCCGCGCGGCCCACCAGTCGTAGAGGACAAATTCGAGGGGCTTCCACATCGCCACCCAGCCGCCGATGAGCAGGCTCTCCTTGAGGCCGTCGCCGAGGGCCGCATAGCCCAGCCGCCCGACAAACGTGCCGACGGCAAAGCACGCGACGAGGAAGGCCACGCCGATGAGGAGGTTGTTGCACCCGCGCCGCACAAAGGCGCGGAACTCCCGCTGCTTCAGGGCCGCGTGCTCGCGGAAGTAGTGCCGCACCGCCTCCTCCAGGCCCGCCGCCCGCTCCGGCTGCGGCGCCTCGCGCACGTGCACGACCAGCTTGAGGGGCTCGTGCCGCGGCAACTCGCGCGCCCAGGAAACGATGAACGCCTCGGCGTCGTTGTCCAAGTCGCGCTCGCGAAACGGGGAGGGATCGAGCGAGTTGAACAGCTGCGAGAGCGTCTGCAGCCGGACTTCGATGCGCGCGGGCGATTCGCTCACGGGGCAAAGGGGTTGTAGCGGAGCTCGTTTGCCACGGTCGTCAGCGGCCCGTGGCCCGGCGCAATCACCGTGGACGGAGGCAGGCCGGTGAGCATGCGGCGAAGGCTGCCGCGCAGCTGGTCGCGGCAAAAATACGCCCCGCCCACCGACCCCGCGAAAACGAGATCGCCCGAGATCAGCAAGCCGGGGGCGCCGGGGGTCGCACGGCGCGTGACCAGGTAGCAGTTGTGCGCCGCGGCATGGCCCGGCGTGAAGAACGCCTTCACGTCGAGCGGACCAAAATTCCGCACCTCCCCTTCCCCGATCGGGCCGCCGCAGGCGGCGGTCGCGCCCGGCGGGATGAACGCCTTCGGCGCACCGAAGCGGGCGACCACCTCGCACAGGCCGCCCGCATGCTCCGGCTCGAGGTGCGTCAGGAAAACCGCGTCGAGCGTGCGCACCGACGCGGGCCAGACCGCCGAGAGCGCGTCGATGCCGGCGCCGGTGTCGAAGAGCAGCGCGCGGGAACCGCCGCACTCGCCCACGAGATAGGCGTTGGCGACGCCGATGCCGTGCGGCATGCGCAGCGGCCACACGCAAAACGGCAGTCCGCCAATCTCCGGCTGCGGGTAGGCGCCGCTGCCCAGCGCGCACAGGCCCACGTCGTTGAGGCCGAGCGGCGCCGCGAGCCGCTGCAGTTCCGCGCACGTGAGGTCCGGCCGGTAGTCGATCGCGTCGTTGATGCGGCCGAGCGGCACGCCGGTGCGCGCGGCGAGCGCCTCGGCGGACAAGCCCGAGAGGCGCAGCGCCTTTTCGAGCACGTCGCCCAGCTCGTCCTCAAGCGGCGGCGGTGCGGGAGAATTCACGTTGGCCGGGACGCTACGGCCCGTGGCGCCGGACGCAAAATTCATTTTGGCTTTTGTCGCCCGGCCCGCAGCGTCGCCGCATGGACTCTCGCCAGCAGGAAATCCTCGACATCTTCACGCGCACGCGGGCGCTGCTCAACGGGCACTTTGTGCTCCGCTCCGGGCTGCACAGCGGCCACTACTTCCAATGCGCCCAGGTATGCCAGCGCATGGATGCGGTCGAGCGCCTGGCCGAGCTGCTCGTCGAGAAGGTCCGCGCGCTGGGCCTGCGCTTCGACACCGTGCTCGCCCCCGCGATGGGCGGGCTCGTGATCGGGCAGGAGGTCGCCCGGCGGGCCAAGGTCCGCTACATCTTCGCCGAAAAGGAAAACAACGCGCTCGTGCTGCGCCGCGGCTTCACGCTCGCGCCGGGTGAACCGGTGCTCGTCGTCGAGGACGTCGTGACGCGGGGCGGCCGGGTGATTGAGTGCCTCGACATCATCCGCCGGGCCGGCGGCACGCCGGTGGGCATCGCCATGCTCGTGGACCGCAGCGCGGGCAGCGCGCGGTTCGACGTGCCGGCCGTCTCGCTGCTCGAGCTGAGTTTCCCGACCTATCCCGCGGACGCGGTGCCGCCGGAGCTGGCCAAAATCCCGGTGCAGAAGCCCGGCAGCTGACCGCCTACTGCTCGCGCGGGACGCTGACCACAATCAGGCGTGGCCCACGGCCGTCGAGAATCATGAAGAGATTGCGCTCGCCGCGCATGAGCTTCTCGCGCGCCGTCTTCACGTCGGGCACGGGGACGCGGTTGATTTGGAGGATGACCGTGTTCACCCTGAAGCCCTCGCGATAGGGCGAATCATCGGCCACCCCCGTGACGACCAGCCCCGCGATATCGCGGATGCCAAGGCGGCGGCGAATCTCGGGCGTGAGCGGCACGACGTCCACGCCGGGCAGGAGTTCATTCGGCTTTTCCTCCACGCGATCCAGCGTCACCTCGATCGTGAGCGGCTTGCCGTCGCGCATCACGCCCAAGCTCGCCGTGGCATCCGGTGCGACCTGCGCGACGAGCAGGCGCAACTCCTCCCACGTGCTGACTGCGTGGCCGTTGATGGCGACCACCACATCGGTGCGCTGGAGGCCGGCCTTCTCCGCCGGGCTCTCGGGATCGACGTCCGTGATGACGACCCCGCGGGTGGCCCGAGGGAGCCCAAGCTGCTCCGCGACGTCCGCCGTGACGGTCTCGCTCGAGACGCCCAGGTGGCCGCGCGCCACCGTGCCCGTCGCCGCGAGGCTATCCAGGACGAACCGCGCAAGGTTGACTGGGATCGCGAGGCCGATGCCGATGTTGCCGCGCGAGGGGGAGATGATGGCGCTGTTGATGCCCACGAGCCGGCCCCGCGCGTCGATGAGCGCCCCGCCCGAATTGCCCATGTTGATCGCCGCATCCGTCTGGATGAAATCCTCGTAGCCGGAGACGCTTTCAAGGAGCCCGAGCTTGCTCCGGCCCTTGGCGGACACGATGCCCATCGTGACCGTCTGGCCCACCCCGAGGGGATTGCCGACCGCAAACACGATGTCGCCGACCCGGAGTTTTTCGCTGTCGGCGAGCGTCACGCTGGGCAGGTCCTTGCCGTCGATTTTGAGCACGGCGACATCGGTCTTCGGATCCGTGCCGACGACGGTGGCCAGAAAATCACGATCATCCGTGAGGGTGACCTTCACCTTGTCGGCGCCCTCGACGACGTGGTTGTTGGTGAGAATGTAGCCGTCGGCGGTGACGATCACCCCCGAGCCGAGGCCCTGCTGCTCGCTGCGCCGTTCCTGATCCGGGATGTCGCCGAAGAACTGCCGGAGGAAGGGATTGATCGTGATGCGCTCCTTGATGATCTTGGTGGAATAGACGGAGACGACCGCCCTCTGCGCCGGCTCGATCATGTCCGCGTAGCTGAGCATCAGGCCGCCGCGGGCCCCGGAGGCGAGCGGGGTGGCATCGAGCTTGATCGCGGGCTTCTCGCTGGGCGTGGCGCCCGCGGCCGGCTTCTTGTCGCGCGACGCCGCGAAGGCCGAAATGGCCGCGCCGAGGAAAACCAACGCTCGCGCGGTGCCGCGCATCAGAATCCCTTCACGCGGAAGAGCCCGGTCACGCTCTCGTTGCTGTTGATGCGCTGGATGGCCTGGCCGAGCAGCGGCGCGATGCTCAGCACCTTCATCGGCAGGCCGTGGGTGTTGACCGGCGTGGAGTTGGTGGTGACGAGTTCGTCGATCACGCCGGACTTGAGGCGATCGATGGCGACGTCGTTGAGGATGCAGTGGCTGACGGCGGCGCGGATGCTGCGCGCGCCGTGCTCGCGGAGAATCTTCGCGGCGGCGGTGATCGTGCCGGCGGTCTCGGTGATGTCGTCCACGAGCAGGACATCGCAGCCCTCGACCTCGCCGACGACATTGATGGCCTCGACCTTGGTGGCGCTCTTGCGCTTCTTGGCGACGAGCGCCAGGCCCGCGCCGAGCGCATCGGCATAGGCGGCCGCCATCTTCATGCCGCCGACATCGGGCGAGCAGACGACGAGGTTCTCGCGCTTCATCGTCGCGAAGTGCGCGAAGAAAACCGGCGACGCGTAGAGATGATCCACGGGGATGTCGAAGAAGCCCTGAATCTGCTGCGAGTGCAGGTCCATCGTCAGGATGCGATTCGCGCCGGCGGCGACAATGAGGTTGGCGACGAGCTTCGCGGTGATCGGGACGCGCGGCTGGTCCTTGCGGTCCTGGCGCGCGTAGCCGTAGAAGGGCAGCACCGCGGTGATGCGCTGCGCGGAGGCGCGCCGCGCGGCGTCAATCATGATGAGGAGCTCGACGAGGTTGTGATTGGTCGGCGGGCAGGTGGACTGGATGATGAAGACGTCGTGGCCGCGGACGTTCTCGTTGATTTTGATGCACGACTCGCCGTCCGGGAAACTCGTGACGGTCGCCTCGCCCAAGGGCTCGCCGATGGAGCGGCAAATTTCCTCGGCAAGAGGACGGTTGGAATTGCCCGTGAAGATTTTGAGGCGCGACTCGCTCATTGGCGCGCGATGTTGGGGCGCACGGCGTCAGGAGGAAGACTTTTTTGCGACATCAAGCTGCTCCTCGAGCGCGCCGACGCGCTTGAACAGCTCGGGCAGCCGCTGGCTGAGCGCGGTCATCCTGCGCTCGAGCATGTAGGGCACGGCGGGATTCCCGTTCACGAATGCGCCCGGGGGCACGTCGCCCACGATGCCCGCGCGGCCGCCGGCCTTCGCCCCCTTGCCGATCGTCAGATGGCCGGCGGACCCGGCTTGCCCGCCCATGACGACGTAGTCCTCCAAGATGGCGCTGCCCGAGATGCCGACCTGCGCGCAGATGAGGCAATGGCGGCCGATGCGCACGTTGTGGGCGATCTGGACGAGGTTGTCGATTTTGGTGCCCTCGCCCACCGAGGTGCGGCTGAACCGGGCGCGATCGAGCGTGGTGTTGGCGCCGATCTCGACGTCGTCGCCGATCTCGACGTGGCCGACCTGCGGGACTTTTTCGTGGCGGCCTTGCGCGAACTCGTAGCCAAAGCCGTCGGAGCCGATCACGACGCCAGGCTGGAGCCGCACGCGGCGGCCCACGCGGCACTCGGCGGCGACGATCACGCCGGGCATGAGCCAGGAGTCGTCCCCCACCACGGCCTCACGGCCGACAAACACCTGCGCCTGCAGATGCGCGCGCTCGCCGACCACGGAGCCCGCCTCGATCACGCAGAGCGGGCCGACGGTGGCCGAAGCCGCGACGCGCGCGCCGGGCGCGACGACGGCGCTCGCGTGGATGCCGGGCGCGGGCCGCGGCCACAGCGCCTGCTCGAGGCGCGCGCACACGCGTGCGAGCGCGACGGAGGGGTTCGCCACGAGCAGGTAGAGCTGGCCCGGCTGCGGCTCGCCGGAGTAGTCCGCGGGCAGGAGCACCACCGAGGCGCGCGTGGCGGGCACGTCGGCCTTGTATTTGGCGTTGCCGAGGAACGTGAGGTCGCCCGGGCCGGCCTCGGCGAGCGCGGCGAGGCCGCGCACCACCGCGGCGGTGGCGCCACGCTGCGATTTGGCGTCGGTGAGGGTGGCGATTTCCGCCGCGGTGAGCTGGACCTGCATGGCGCGAGCGAAGGGTGTTTCGCGGGCGCGCGCAATTCAGCAAACGCGGGGGCGCGGTGCGGCGGCGGCAGGGGCGCCGCCGCCCCATCGGGCGCGGCTCAGAATCGCCCGCGCACGCCGGCGGCGAAGCCCACGCCCTGGTTCGTCCGGAAGAACTTCAGGCCGTTGAGCGACACGTCCGTGCGCGGCGCCTCGTCGGTGAGGTTGGTCACGTCGAGGAAGAGATCGTAGCGGCGCTCGAGGCGGTATTGCAGCTTCAGATCGATCATGAAGCGCTCCTCGTTGTAGATGTCGATCGGGGAGGTGGTGCTCTTGTATTTCTGCGCGGTCCAGTTGCCGAGCACGCGCACGTCGATCGCGCGGTAGCGCCACGTGACGCCGCCGTTGCCGCTGCGGGGCGCGAGCTGGCCGAGCTTCGTGGTGGTGACGGTGGTGCCGAAATTGCCCTTGGCATCGAGGTAGGTGAAATTGGCGAAGGCGCCGAGGCCCTTGAGCAGCCCGGGCAGGAAGCTGAACTGCTGCTGCCAGCTCGCCTCGATGCCGTTGACGCGCGCGTCGCCGATGTTGCGCGAGGTGGTGAGCGTGTAGCCGGCGTAGAGGCCGTTGCCGTCGATGCCGCCCGCGGGCACGGTCGAGCCGAACGAGGCGAAGTAGTTCGAGATGTCCTTGCGGAAGACGCCGACGCTGAACTGGCCCACCGGCTCGAAGTATTTCTCGATGCTGATCTCGTAGTTGTTCGTGAGGTAGGGCTTCAGGTCGGGGTTGCCGATGCTGACGGTGTTGGTCTCGGAATTCTCCGTGACGCTGGGCGTGATGTTGGCGATGGGCGGGCGCGAGATCGCGCGGTTGTAGCTCGCGCGCACGAGCCAGCCGGGGGCGAGGTCGTAGGCGACGTGGAAGCCGGGGAAGAAGTTGTGGTAGTCGCCCCAGGCGGTGTTGCGGCGCACGAAGGAGCGCTGCGCGCGCGCGACGTTGGCCGCGACGACCGCGGGATCGAGGCTCGTGCCGCCCACGCTGCTGCCGCCCCAGCTCACGGTGGTGTTGCGCACCCAGGCGGAGCCCTTGGTCTGCGTGCGCTCGAAGCGCACGCCGGTGAGGAGCCGGAAGCGGCCGAGCTTGGTCGAGGCCTGCACGTAGCCGGCGCTGATCGTCTCCTGGAAGCGGGCGTTGCTCGCGTTGGAGGTGGCGTAGCTGTTGTAGGCGTCGGCCGCGGTCTGCTTCCAGTAGGCGGCGGGCGCATCCTGCGGGCCGGTCATGAAGGGGAACGGCCCGTAGCGGCCGTCGCCCTGCTTGTAGATGAGGTTGGCGTAGGGCGCCATCGAGTCGTCCGCGCTGTTGGCGATGCCGTCGGCGCCGACAAAGGTGTAGGTGCCGAAGGTGGTGAACGGCACGCGCGTGTCGTCATCCCACTTGGCGCCCACCTTGAGCGTGGTGGGGACGGCGCCGGCGAACTTCTTCGTCACGTCGGCGCGCAGGCCGTAGATGTCGTCGGGCGAGCGGTAGGACTGCTTCTGCATGAAGTTCATCGTGTAGCTCGCGGGATCGTAGATCGAGGGGCCGGCGGTCTGGCGGAAGATCGGATACCACGGGTCCTGCCCGCGGCGATCGATCTCGAAGCCGATGCCGGTGGCGGAAGTGGTGCGGGCCTGCGCGCGGATCCAGCCGGGATAGGAGATGTTGGCGTGCGACCAGCTCGCGCGCAGCTCGGCGGTGGCCGAGCGATCGGAGAGGAACTTGAACTGCGCGCCGCCGCGCAGGGAAAAGTTCTTCGAGTTCTTGAAGAACGCCGGCGTGGACTCGCTGATCGCCACGGACGCCGCGTGCGGCAGCAGGAAGGAGTGATCGTAGGTGCTGTCGGCGGAGAAGTTGGCGGCGGTGGCGGCGGGGTTGCCGATGCCGGGGCGGTAGTAGCGCTGGTATTGGTCGTTGGTGTTGTAGGCGCCGGTGAAATAGACGAAGGCGTCGGGCGAGAGCTTGTAGTCGACGCTCAGGCCGGCGTTGCGCGCGACGGCCTTGTAGCCGATGTCGCCGGTGCCGAAGAGGCGGGTGAGCGGGTTGGTGGAGTTCGGGTTGAGGTAGGTCTGCGCGAAGTTGTAGAGCACGCCGCCGGGCCCGATCTCGTCCTGGGTGGTGGCGGAGACGCGGCGGTTGAAGTTGAGCGAGATGCCGAGGTTCCGATCGCCGCCGAACGCGCCGAACACGTCGGAGTAGCTCACGTTGAAGATATCGAGCCCGTCGGCGCGGTCCTGGAAGGGGCTGCCGCTGAAGCCGCGCTCGCGCCACATGACGCCCGCGGTCGCCGAGATGCGGCGGCCCGGCAGATCGAAGGCGCGGCGCGGGACGAGGTTGACGAAGCCGGCGACGGCATTGGCGTCCTGCTCGGGCCGCGGGGCCTTGATGAGCTCGACCGTCTCGAGGTTGCCCGTGCCGAGCTGCTCAATCTGGTAGTCGCGCGCCGAGCTGGTGCCCGTCGAGCTGGCCATGCGATCGCCGTCGATCAGGAGCGAGGAGAAGCCCGTGCCCATGCCGCGCACGTAGAGCGTGCGCACCTCGCTGCCGACGATGTCGGTGGCGATGCCGGGCAGGCGCTGGATGAGTTCGCCGGGATTGGCGGCGGGGTTGCCGAAGGTGTCGGTGGCGGCCACCCACTTGGGGTTGTCGGAATTCCGCTGGGTCTGGAGCGCGAGCGCGTTGCCCTCGCGGACGCCCTTCACCGCAAAGGTCTCCATCGTGTAGACGCCCGAGGTGAGCCCGACGTCCCGCCGGGCCGTGCCGCCCGCCGTCACCGTGATCGGCACGCGCGCGGGGTCGAGGCCGGCATAGCTGACGAGCAGCGTGTGCTGGCCCGCCGGGACCGTGAGCGTGAAGCCGCCGCCGCGCTCGCTCACGCCGGTGACGCCGGTGCCTTCCACCGCGAGCAGCGCCCCGGGCAGCAAGTCGCCGGTGGCTTGGTTGGTGACGACGCCGGTGAGGGTGCCGGTCGCCGAGGTTTGCGCGCGCAAGCCGAGGGGGAGCAAGGCCAGCGCGAGTCCGATCGAGAGCAGCCGGCGCATGGCGCCGCCGCGGAGGTATCCAGCGTGGGAGGAGGTCATGGGAGGGAGCACGCGGCGAGAGCGGGGTTGGGCTCCAGGCCGCCGCGAGTAACTGAGAAGTTACTAACGGCGCCGCCCCCGCAAGAATAAACTCGCGCGCCGCCGGGCTCCGCGGGTTACTTTCGGCCATGCTCGCCGCGCCCCGCCGCCTCCTGCCCCTCCTGCTCGCGTTTGCCACCGCCTGCCCCGCCGCCGAGACGTGGCGCGCCGGCGCCGCCCGCGAGGACATCACGCCGCCCGCCGGCGTGTGGATGACCGGCTACGCCGTGCGCACGCATCCCGCCGATGGCACGGCGCAGGCCCTCTGGGTCAAGGCGCTCGCGCTTGCCGACCCCGCCGGCAACCGCGGCGTCCTGCTCACGCTCGATCTCTGCGGCATCACGCGCGAAATCACCGACCACGTCGCGAGCGAAATCGGCCGCAGGCACGGCCTGCCGCGCAGCGCGGTGATGACGAATGTCTCCCACACCCACTGCTCGCCGTTCATCCCCGGCAACATCGCCGGCCTTCGCCTCCTGCCGCCCGACGGGCAGAGGAAGGCCGAGGACTACGCGCGCACTCTCACCGAGAAGATGATCCGTGCCGCCGACGCGGCGCTCAACGCGCTCGCCCCCGCCGCGCTGGCGTGGGCGGAGGATGAGGCTTACATCGGCTACAATCGCCGCGAAAACTCCGCGACCGACGTGCCCGGCCAGCGCGCCGCGGGAAAACTCAAGGGCCCCTTCGATCCGCGGGTGCCCGTGCTCGCGGTGCGCGGCGCGGACGGCGCGCTGAAGGCGCTGCTCGTCTCCTACGCGTGCCACAACACCACGCTCTCCTTCTATCAGTGGCACGGCGACTACGCCGGCAGCGCGCAGCTCGAGCTGGAGAAGCGCCATCCCGGCGCGACCGTGCTGTTTGCCATCGGCTGCGGCGCCGACGCCAATCCCGCGCCCCGCGGCACCGTCGAGCTCGCCGATCAACATGGCCGCGCCCTCGCCGACGCCGCTGATCGCGCGCTCGCGAAAAAGATGACGCCGATCGCCGGCCGCTTCGCCTCGGCCCTCGAAGACATCACGCTTTCCTTTGCGCGCCGCCCCACCGACGAGCAGCTCCGCACCGCGCTCGAAAAGAACCAACCCAACAAGGAAATGCACCAGGCCTGGGCGACGGTCGTGACGGAGAAACTCCGCACGCGCGGCGATGGCGCGCTGCGTTACGCCTATCCGGTTCAAGCCTGGAAGCTCGGCTCGCTCTCGTGGGCGGCGCTCGGCGGCGAGGTCGTGGTCGACTACTCGTTCCGGCTCCGCCGCGAGCTGGGTGAAACGCTCTGGGTCTTTGGCTACTCGACCGACGTGATGGCCTACATCCCCAGCGAGCGCGTGCTCAAGGAAGGCCGCTACGAGGGCGAGACCTCGATGATCCCATATGGCCAGCCGAGCGCGTGGGCACCGGGCCTCGAGGACGCGATCGTCGGCAAGACTCGCGAGCTCGTCACGCGCACGCGGGGCGCGAAATAGCGTCTGTCATGCACTCGCGCGCGCGAGCGCGTGCAGCGGGGCGGGCCTGTGCCCACCCTGCCCCCAGCGGTTGCACGCCGCCAAGGCGCATGACGGCCTCCGGAGGGCTCCTTCGCGTTCTTGCGGTCATTTGCCCGCCGGCGAATCGGCGCCGAATCCCGGCACTGAAGAATGCATTGACAGATTGCTCTGCGTTACAGAGTAATCTGCCATGCCCTCCGAACTATCCCCGCAGGAAGCCGGCGCCTTGCTGGCCGATGTTGAAGCAACTCGGGCCGCGATGCGCCGCGTGATCCGCGAGCACCGCGGCCACTATCATCTCTGGATTTGGGGCGCGGCCTGGATCGCCATGCCCCTCGCCGCGCATTTCGGGGGCGACAACGCCGTGCGGTTCTTTCCGTGGATTTGCGTCGGCGGCGCCCTGCTGTCCTTCCTCACCGGCTTCACGCAGTCCCGGCAGATTCGCCGGCCCACGGATGGCCGCTTCGTCGCCGTCATGGTCACGATCTGGTGCTTTGGCGCGCTCTTTCCCCTCGTGCTCCACGCCCCTCTCGACAACCCGCGTCACATGTATGCGTTTTGCTGCCTCATCGCGATGCAGACGTATGTCATCGCCGGCCTTTGGGCCGACACTTACTTGCTCTGGCTGGGGCTCCTGGTGACGGCGCTCGTTCTGGGGGGAGTCTTCCTCTTCCCTGGCATCTTCTGGCTCTGGATGGCGATCTTCTGCGGTGGAGCGCTCGTGCTCACTGGGTTTTACATCCGGCATTTCTGGCGTTGATCCTCCGGCCATGCCCGACCTTGACGATCTCATTCACCAGCCCGCGCGGCTGCGAATCATGTCGGCGCTCACCAGCCTCGGACCGCGTGAGCAAGTCGATTTCAGCTTCTTGAAGGAAAAGCTCGCCCTCTCCGACGGAAACCTGGGCGCGCACCTGCGCGCGCTGGAGGAGGCCAGCTACATCCTGGTCGAGAAGACATTCGTCGAGCGCCGGCCCAAGACATTCGTCGCCGCCAGCGCCGCCGGCCGCAAGGCATTCGCCGTCCATGTCGCCGCGCTCCAGTCGATCTTGGGGCGAAAATGATTTCATGTGAGCCCGCCGTTTGCGTGTAACCAATCGCCGCCGTTCCGGTTCTCGCTCGGCCGGTCACAACATTCTCCCGGCCACCACTGATTCCATGCTGCAGCTCCGCTCCGTCACCAAGCGCTACGGCGCGCTCACCGCCCTCGACGGCATCTCGCTCGACCTCGCGCGCGGCGAGTTCTTCGGCCTGCTCGGGCCGAACGGCGCCGGCAAGTCCACCACGATGTCGCTCATCGCCGGCCTGCGCTCGCCCGATGCCGGCACGATCACGCTCGACGGCCAGCCGCTCACGCCGGCCAACATCGCCGCGCGCGCCGCCCTCGGCCTCGTGCCGCAGAACATCGCCCTCTACGACGACCTGAACGCCGACGAAAACCTGCGGATTTTCGGCCGGCTCTACGGCCTGCGCGGCGCCGAACTGCGCGCCCGGATCGACGAGGCGCTCGAGGCGGTGCAGCTCGCCGACCGGCGCCGCGATCCGGTGAAGACGTATTCCGGCGGCATGCAGCGCCGGCTCAACCTCGTCGCCGCCCTCCTCCACCGGCCCAAGCTCCTCCTGTGCGACGAGCCCACCGTCGGCGTCGACCCGCAATCGCGCAACGCCATCTTCGACTTCCTGGAGGCGCGCAACCGCGAGGGGCTGACCATCATCTACTCCACCCACTACATGGAGGAGGCCACGCGCCTCTGCTCGCGCATCGGCATCATCGACCACGGGAAAATCCACGCGCTCGGCACACTCGACGATCTGCTGACCCGCCTGCCCTTCGCGGACGCGATTCGCTTCGCCGCCACGCCCGCCACGACGGGCTTTGCGGACGCCCTGGCCGCGCATGGGCCGGTCGCACGCGAGGACGCCACCCTGAGCTTCGGCCTCCCGGCGGGCTTCAAGGTCTCCGCCTTCTACGCCCTCGCCGAGCGCCACGGCATGCCCGCGCGCGCGTTCACGCACGAGCGCCCGACGCTCGAGGCCGTCTTCCTCCACCTCACCGGCCGCAACCTCCGCGAATGACATGCACGCCACCTGGGTTCTCCTCTGCAAGGGCTTCATCCGTTACGCGCGCAACCGCACCGCCGTCGTGCTCACCTTCGCGGTGCCGATCGCGATGATCTATATTTTCGGCTGGGTCTTTGGCCTCAACAAAAAGGACTCCGGCCCGAACGGCATCCGGCTCGCCGTCGTCAACGAGAGCGCCAGCCCGGCGGCGCAAAAGCTCGTCGATGTCCTGAAGGGCGAAAAGGCCTTTCAGGTCATCACGACATTCAACCACCCGGACAAGACGACGCGCCCCCTCGTCGAGGCCGACCTCCGCCCGCTGATCGAAAACGGCGCCTTTCGCTTCGCCATCGTGATCCCGGGGAAGATTGGCGGCCGCGCCGGCTTTGGCGTGCACCTCAGGTTTCTCTCCAACCCGCTCAACGAAATCGAGGCGCAGACCGTCAACGGCCTGCTGCAAAAGGCGATTTTCGCCCACGTCCCCGAGCTGCTCGGCCAATCGCTCCAGGCCAAGGCCCGCGAACGGATCGGCGAACAACGGTTCGCGTCCTTCAACGACTCCCTCGCGACCGCGATCGCCCAGGCCTTCGGGGGCGACCGGGAGGAGATTCGCGCGTCGCTCGAGCGCGGCGACTTCGGCCTGGCGCGCGCCGCGGCGGGCGGCGCCGGCGGGGAAAAAAGTTCCGCGGGCGATTTCTTCTCGCGCATCATCAGCATCGAGAACGAGCAGGTGGTCGGGCGCGACGTGAGGAGCCCCGCGGCGACGCGCGTGGTCGGCGGCTGGGCGATCATGTTCCTGATGTTCGCGCTGAATGGCGCGGCCACGTCGCTGTTCGAGGAGAGGAAGAGCGGGATGTTCCAACGGCTGCTCGCGGCCCCGGTCACCCGCGCGCAAATCCTGTGGTCGCGCTTCCTCTTCGGCGTGGTGCTCGGCCTCGTGCAGCTCGTCACGGTGTTCTTTGTCGGCAGCCTGCTCTACGGCATCGATGTCACCAGCCATCTCGGGAACCTTGTCGTCATGTGCGTCGCCGCCGCGGCGGCCTGCACCGCCCTCGGCATGTTCATCGCCTCGGTCTCCGCCTCGCAGGAATCGGCCATGGGCCTCGCCACGTTTCTGGTCCTGACGATGAGCGCCTGCGGCGGCGCGTGGTTCCCGATCAGCTTCATGCCGGAGTTCATGCAGCGGATCGCAAAGTTCACGATCACCTACTGGGCGATGGATGGCTTCGGGCAGGTGCTGTGGGCCGGGCGGAGCCTGGGGCAGATCCTGCCGACCGTCGGCGTCCTCCTTGGCATCAGCGCCGGCGTGATGGGCGTCGCCATCTGGCGTTTCAACCGCGGGAAGATCTTCGAGTGATAAGTCTGGCCGGGGAGACCGCGCCCCCCGGTGGCCGGATAAGGTTTTGACAAGCCCCGCGGCCCTCCGTGCGCTGGGGCCTCCGCGGCCGTCCACCGCGCTTCACTCGTCCTCATGGCCAGGTCCCCGCTTCGCCGTTGTCGCCCTTCCGGGGCGTTCCGCCGAGGCTTTGCCGTGCTGCTCGCGGCCGCAGCCCCCGCTAGGGCGCAGGACGCCCCCGCCGCACCGCCACCGCCGGCCACGCTGACCCTGCGCCAAGCCATCGAGCTGGCGCTTTTTCACAACCGCTCGCTCGCCAAGGCCGGCCTCGATCGCGAGGTGCAGCGCTACGATCTCAAGGTCGCGCAGGACGAGTTCGTGCCGGACCTCACCCTCAATTCGACGGTCCGCTACAACCCGGTCACGGCCGCGGGCGCGGAGACCACCACGCGCACCGGCAGCGCCTCCGCGGTGATCTCCCAGCGCGTGGCCACGGGCGCGCGGCTGGCGCTGACGTGGGACAACCTCGCGACCGATCGCACCGCCGCCACGAACAAGGTCTACGACTCGAGCATCTTCCTCTCGCTCGACCAGCCGCTGCTCCGCGGCGGCGGCTTCGCGGCCAACCTCGCCAACCTCCGCATCGCCCGCCTCGCCGAGCAGTCCAACATCCTCGAGTTCAAGCGCGGCGTCATCAGCACCGTCACCAACGTCGTCCTCGCCTACCGCGCGCTCCTGCAGGCGCAGCGGTTTGTCGAGGTCACGGAGACCTCGCTCACGCGCGCGCGCGAGCAGCTCCGCGTCAACGCCGCGCTCGTGCGCTCCGGCATCCTCCCGCCCGTCGAAATCATCCAGACGGAAGCCGACATCGCCACGCGCGAGTTCAACCTCCTCACCGCCCAGGCCGCGCGCGACTCCGCGCGCTTCGCCCTCGTGCGCCTCATCGACACCGATCGCGACACCAACTTCACCGCGTCCGACGAGATCACGGTGCCGCAGTTCGCGCTCGATCTCGCGACCTGCCGGCGCCTCGCCTTCGAACACCGCCCGGACTACCAGCAGGCCATCCAGGGCAAGACCATCAACGAGCTCGCGACCGACGCCGCCCGGAACAACAAGCTCTGGTCCCTCAACCTCAGCTCCCGCTACCGCGTCGCCGGCACCTCGCCGCGCTACCGCGAGGCGCTCGACACCACGCTCAACCGCGTCAACGAGGACTGGAACGTCGCCCTCGCCCTCTCCGTCCCGTTTGGCGATCTCACGCGGCAGCAGGGCTACCTCCGGGCCCGCAGCCGCGCGCAGAAGGCCGCCCTCGATGTCGCCGAAATCACGGACAACATCGAAATCGACGTGCGCGACGCGCTGCGGACCATCGAGCTTTCCCTCAAGCGCGTCGAGGTCGCGGCGGTGGCGCGCGAGCTCGCGGAGCGGAAACTCGACATCGAGCGCGGCCGCCTGCAAGCGGGCCGCACGACCAATTTCGCCATCATCACGTTTCAAAACGACCTGCTGAGCGCGCGCCTCAACGAGATCGGCGCGCAGATCGCCTACCTCAATGCGCTCACGCTCCTGGAGCAGGCCCTCGGCACCACGCTCGCCGCGTGGGGCATCCGGATCCAGGATCTCGACCAGCCGGGCGGCCCCGCGCGCGCGCTGCCGACCGCCGCCCCTTCCCTGCCCCCGTGAACGCCCCGCCCCCGCCTCCGCCGCCCGCGCCCGACTCGCTGAGCCTCGCGCGCATCCTGCTCCAGATCATGGGGCGCGTGACCGAGTTCCTCGAGGTCGAGCGCACCGCGCTGTTCATCCATGACGAAGCCACGGGCGAGATGTGGTCGCCCATCGCCGAGGGCAGCGGCGTGGCCCGCGTGCCGCATGGGCGCGGGCTCTCGACCCACGTGTTCGAGACCGGCGAGACGGTGCAGCTGGCCGACGCCTACGCCGACCCGCGCTTCAACGGCACGATCGACCGCGCCACGGGCTTTCACACCCGCGATTTCTACTGCCGGCCAATCTGCGACAGCACGGGCAGGCGCATCGGCGTCATCCAGCTGCTCAACCGCCGCGCCGGCCCGCTCAAGCCGCGCGACGAGACGCTGCTCGACGCCATCTGCGGGCAGGCCGGCGCCGCGATTGAAAACGCGCAGCTGTTCCTGCGCCTGAAGAAAATCCACGACTCCGAGCACACGCTCCACACCGCGCTCGAGGCCAAGCACACGGAGCTCCAGAAGGCCTTCCTCAAGATCGAGGAGACCGCCGCCGCGCACACCTTGCTGAGCCGCCGCATCCAGACCGTGCGCTTGGTCGCGATGCTCGCGGGCGTGGGCCTCTTTGTGGCGATTGGCCTCTTCGCCTGGCTCGGCATCCACAAGCGAAAGTCGCCCGCCAGGGCCGCCGCCGCGCCGGCCGCGCTCGCCTGGCACACGGTCGCCGCCGCGCCCGTGCGCACCGGCATCCCGCTCCTCGGGAACATCGAGCCCCTCGAGATCCGCAACCTCACCGCGCCCTTCCGCGGGCGCATCGCCGAGAAGCGCTTCGAATACGGCGAGCTCGTCGCCAAGGACCAGCTCCTCGCGCGCCTCGACGCCACCGACGTCGAGGTCGAGGCCCGCAACACCGAGGCCGCGCTCTTCCGCGCCACCGCCGAGCTGGCGCGCCTCGAATCCTGGGCCAAGGGCCCGGAGGTCGCCCGCGCCGAGCGCGCGCTGGTGAAGGCGCGGCTGAATTCCGACGCCAACAAGCGCAACCTCGCCGAGATGGAGCAGCTCTCGAAGCTCGGCATCATCGCGCAGGTCTCGCTCGACAGCGCGCGCCAGCAGTTCGCGATGCAGGAGGCGGACTTCGCCGCCGCCGAGGAGGAGGTCGCCAACGTCCGCGGCTCGGTCACGCCCGAGCGCCTCACCTCCGCGCGCTACGACGTGGAAAACACGCGCCTGCGCCTCGAGGATCTGCGCGCCAAGCTCGCGCGCACCGAGATCCGGGCCCCGTTCTCCGGCATCGTCATCCTCCCCAACACGCGCCCCGCCGCAGGCCGCCCCACGGGCTTCGACGGCTTCTACGAGCAGGGCATGACGATCAACCAGTCGGACATCCTCCTCGCGATCGGCAACCTCGAGGGCGTGGCCGTGAAGACCAGGGCCGACGAGGTCGACATCGCGCGCATCCGCCACGAGCAGCCCGTGATCATCTCCGGCGACGCCTTCTCCGGCCTCAAGCTCGCCGGCAAGATCGCCTACGTCTCCTCCCAGGCCGTGGCCCTGAGCGGCCGGCCCTACTTCGAGTTGATCGCCAAGACCGGCCAGCTCTCCGCGCAGGAACTCGCCGCCGTGCGCCTCGGCATGTCGGCGCGCGTGGACATCACCGTCTACGAGAAGGCCGCCGCCGTCGTCGTGCCCGTCGCCGCGGTGCGGCGGGCGGGCGGCGCCGCCACGGTCTTCCGCCGCGATGGCAAGGGCGGCCCCGAACCGATCAAGGTCACGACCGGGGTCGTGCTCGCCGATGCCGTGGAGATTCGCGCCGGCCTCGCCGTCGGCGACGTCATCCTCGCCAACGCCAAGCTCGCCCCATGACGCCGGTGGTCGAAGCCGAGGGCCTCACCCGGACCTTTCACGTCGGCCCGGTCGCGATCTGCGCGCTGCGCGCGGTCTCGCTGAAAATTTTTCCCGGCGAGACCGTCGCCATCAACGGCCCCTCGGGCTCCGGGAAATCCACGCTCCTCAACCTCCTCGGCCTCCTCGACCGCGCCGATGCCGGCGCCTACCGGCTCGACGGCCGCGATCTCGCGGGCCTCGACGACGACGAGCTCACCGTCCTGCGCAACCAAAAGATCGGGTTCGTGTTCCAGACCTCGCCGATGCTCCCGCGCCTGACCGCCGAGGAAAATGCCGCCGTGCCGCTGGTCTATCGCGGGCTCCGGCCCCAGCTCGCGCGCCGCGAGGCCCGGCCGCTGCTCGCGCGCCTGGGCCTGGCCGCGTTTGCGAAGCACCGGCCCGCGCAGCTTTCCGGCGGCCAGCTCCAGCGGGTCGCGCTGGCCCGCGCGCTCGTGGGCCGGCCGCGCCTCATCCTCGCCGACGAGCCCACCGCCTCGCTGGATCCGCGCACGGCGGCCGAGACGATGCAGCACCTCCGCGACTATTGCCGCGACGCCGGCGCCGCGCTGGTCCTCATCTCGCACCACGAGACCGAGCTCGCCCGCGCCGACCACCGCTACGCGCTCGAGGCCGGCCAGCTTCACGCGCTCGCCGCGGCGCCCGCATGATTCCGCACCTCACCAACCTCCGCATCGCCGTCCACTCGCTCACCGACGCGTGGCGCCGCAACCTCCTCGCGCTGGCCGGCCTCACCGCCGGCATCGGCGCGATTGTCGCCATGCTCGCGCTCACGCTCATCGTCCGCCGCGAGTCGCTCGAGCAGTTCGATCGCACCGGCACCGATGTGCTTGCCATCCGCAAGACCTCCACCGCCACCCCCGGGCGCCGCGCGCCCGCCATCGACCTGGAGCTGGTGCGGCGCCTGCCCGAGGCGGTCCCCGCCCTGCGGCGCGTCGCGCCGCTCCTGGAGCGCCGCGGCGCGGTCGGCTTCGCCGGGCGCACGCTGCAAGCGCCGCTCCTCGGGACGTCCGAGGCCTTTTGCGATCTCAATGGCCTCGCCGCCGCCGAGGGCCGCCTGCTCACGGATTTGGATCGCACTGAGTCGTTCGTCGTCGTCGGCCACGACCAGGCGAGGAACCTGCGGGGCGGCGGCGACGGCCCGCTCGTGGGCCGGCAGCTTTCCATCGACGGCCGCTTGCTGACCATCATCGGCGTGCTTGCGCCGGCGCAGGCCATCAAGCTGCACCAAGGCGACCTCAACCAGGCGATCCTGATCCACGCGGAGGCGTTTGCCCGCGTCATCGAAGGCGCCGAGATCACCGTCATCTACGCGCAGCATGCGCCCGAGGCGGACACGGCGGACGTCCTCGCCGACGCGATCGCGTTCCTGCAGGGCGCGGCCGAGGGGCTGGCGGTGCAAGGCGTGAGCGCGGCGGCGCTGCTCGAGGAAATGCACCGGCAGCTCCGGCTTTTCGCGCTGCTGCTTGGCGCGACGGGCAGCATCGCGCTGGTGCTGGGCGGCACCGGCATGATGAACAGCCTGATGGTCGCCGTCGCCGAGCGCCGCCGGGAAATCGGCCTGCGCCGTGCGCTGGGCGCGCTGCGGAGCGACATCCAGGCGCAGTTCCTCTTCGAGGCCGTGATCCTGTGCGGGATCGGCGGGCTCATCGGCGCGCCGCTCGGCGCCGTGGTCACCTCCGCGATCGCCAGCTACGCCGGCTGGAGCTTCTCGCTGCCCGCGGTGGTGCCGCTGCTCGGGCTCGGCCTCGCGATGGTGGTCGGCGTGGTCGCCGGATTCTTCCCGGCCTACCAGGCCGCGCGCATGGAGCCCGCGGCCGCGATCAAGGCGGGCGCGTAGCACGACCGACTTGCGCAAGTCCGCGCGGTTGCGATCCGGGCCGGCGGCGTTTCTCTCCCGCGCGTGAACCCATCAAACCCCTCCGGTTGGTTTACGGAGCAGGAACGCCTGGCTCTCGAGCAGAAATGGCAGGAAGGCGTGATGCGCCTCTACGTCACCCGCATCCTCGACTTCGTCGCCGCGCATCGCGCCGAAATCCTCGCGCTGGCCGGCCCCGATCCGACGGCCTTTGGGCTGCTCGCCGCCGCGCAGCGGGTGATCGAGGCGCGCGGCTCGCTCGACATCCGCGCCGAGATGGCCCGCCAGCTGGAGAAAATCTCCGAGCACATCTGGCACGCGGGCGAACGCGGCGACCATGACCACAATCGCCTCGCCGCGGAGTGGATCGCGATCTACGCCGCGCTGTGGCGCGCTTGGCTGATCAAGAAATACCTCTACACCGCGGAGCGCTACGGCGGCGCGATCGTGGGCATGCTCGCGTTTCCGCCGGAGCGGCTGCGCGCGGCGTGAGCGTGGCGGCGGGCGTCCCGGCCCGCCGCCACACGGGCCCGCATCCGCGTTCGACGCCCTCTCCGCTCCCTCACGCCGCCTCACCGCGCGGCCTGATCAGCAGGACGAGCAGGACGGAGAGCAGCGCGATGCCGGCGAAGACGCCGAAGATGAGGTTGAGCGGCACGTGGCGATCGCGCAGCGCGCCAAAGGCCCAGTCGCCGAATCCCCCGCAGCTGATGCTCACGAGGTTCATGATGCCGTAGCCGGTGGCGCGCAGCTCGGGCCGCGCGATTTGGCAGAGGATGGGCATGTTGTTGCAGTCAAAGAATCCCCACCCGAGGCCGAACACGATCAGGCCGGCGACGGCGACGCCGACCGTGCCGGCGTTGCCGACGCTGAAGAGCGCCGGCAGAAACATCATCATGCCCAGCGCGCTCGCGAAGATGCGCCCGCGCGGCGTGCGCGTCATCCACCGGTCCGCGAGCGTTCCGCCGATGACCGCGCCGGCGAGCGACGCGAGCTGGACATAGAGGATGGCCTTAACACCGGAGGCGCCCTGCCCCAGTCCAAATTTCTCGCGCAGGATGTCGGGCATCCAGTCGCGCACCACCCAGCCCGCGATCGCCGGCAGCGTGAAGTAGAGCACCAGCAAAATGAAGTTGCGGTTGCCGAGCAGGCCGCGCCACACGCCAGGCGCCTCGCCGGCGGTCCGCTCGGTAGCAGCCTCCGTCGGCGCCTCCGGCCGGCTCCGCTCGCGCAGCAGCGCGAGCAGGGGCAGCGCATAGACCACGCCGACCATCCCGCACGCGGTGAACATCCAGCGCCAGCCATGCTCGGGGGAGTCGGCGACGTAGCCCGCGAAGCCGCCGAGGATTTGGCCGAGATAAATTCCCGTCTGGTGCACGCCGACCGCGCGCGAGCGGGTGTCGCCGACGTGGTAGTCCGCGATGAGCGCGAGGGCCGCGGGGATGTAGAAGGCCTCGCTCACCCCCATCAGCGCGCGTGCGGCGACGAGTTCGTGGAAGGTCGTCACATGGCCCGTCCACCACGTGACGATGGACCACACGAGCAGGCTCGCCCCGATGACCCAGCGCTTGCCCACGCGATCCGCGACAAAGCCGGCAAAGGGGCTGAGCACGGCGTAGGTCCACTTGAAGCAGCCGAGGACGAGGCCCCAGTCGGCCTTGTTGGCGATGCTCGGGATGTCGGCCACCATCGAGGCCTTCATCGTCGCGAGCATCTGGCGATCGAGGTAGTTGAGCAGCGCGACGGGAAACAGCAGCGCGACGACAAACCACGCGTAGCGGAGGGGCTGGGAGGGGGCGGTCATGCGGACGGAGCGGCCGCCATGCTTCACGCCGCGGCCGAGGGCGCCAGCACAACGTGGTGGCGTCGGAACAGGACCACCAGCTCGGAAACGATTTTCCCGTAGAGGGCGCGCGACTCGGGCGACACCACCGCCTTGGGCGCGCCGGGCGCAAAGCCGCGCGACTCCAGGCCGGCCGCGACATTGAGCGGAAAGGTCAACCGATCGATGATGCCGCCGAGCTCGCGCATGATCGCCGCGGGCGCGGCGCTGTCGCCGGGCTGATGCTGGCGGCACACGCGGTCGAGCGCGACCATGAGCTCCGGCACGATGTTGACCAGGCCGCCGATGCAACCCGCGGCGCCGAGCGCGAAGACTTCCGGCAGGCGGGTGTCGGCGCCCGACATGACGGCGAAATCCTTTTCCCGCCCGAGCGCGATCAGCTCGCGGTGGTAGGCAAACTCGCCCCCGCTCTGCTTGATCGCGCACATCGGCGCGCGGGCGGCGAAGGCGGCCACGGTGGGAAGGTCGATCCGCTTGCCGCACAATTCGGGGAAATTGTAGAGCATCACGGGGAGGCCCGTGGCGTCGGCCACATGGAGAAAATGCGCCAGCATGTCGGCCTGGGAAACCGGGTAGAACGGCGGCGGCATGAGCGCGATCGCGGAATACCCGAGGGCCTTGGCGTGCCGGCCCAGCTCGATGGCGGCGCGCGGGCGAATGTCCGTGACGTTGGCGATCACCGGCAGAGGTGCCGCCAGCTCGGCCACGGTGGCAAGCACCTGGCGCCGCTCGTCGATGGTGAAGTGCGGGAACTCCCCCGTGCTGCCCAGGGCGAGCACACCGCTGATGCCGGCGCGGCGCTCAAAGGCGAGATGCCCGGCCAGCGCCGCGCGGTCGAGGCGGCCGGCGGCGTCGGTCGGGATCCATTGGGCGGAGTAGATGCCGCTGGGGCGGAAGGGAGTGGACATGGATTCTTGAGTTGTGATTCGGGTTCGTGGCTCCGCCTTCAGGCGACGGCTCACAATTTCCTAGGATCGATCATGACGTGACGGATTTTCTCCCGCTTCCACGTGTAGGTGACGTGGACGAGGCCGTCTCCCGCTTGAATCACGGCAGGGTAGCTGTATTCGCCGGGCGCAGTCTCAAGATCGAGGACGTGTTTCCAATCGGCGCCATCGCGTGAGACCGCGACGCTGAGCGGCGTGCGTCCCTTGGTCGTGTTGTTGTAGACAATCACATGGCGGCCATCCGCGAGCGTGACGGCATCGGTGCCGGCACTGGGATTCGGCAGCGAGGTGAGCGTCATGGGGCCCCAGGTGCGGCCGAAGTCGGGCGACGCGATCGTGAAAACCCGGCCCTGCCGCGTGCGGCCCACCGCCTGGATTTTTTCCCCGCCAAGGAAAAGCACACTCGGCTGGATGGCGCCGATCTCGCGACCGTCGTTGAGAAAGGGCGTCTTCGTCCAGGTCGCCCCGCCGTCGGCGCTGCGCTCGAAGTAGACGCGCCAAAGGTTGGCCTTGTCATTCGTCTCGTCGCTCGTGCCGCTGAGAATGGTGCCGTCAGGAAGCTGCACGGGTTTGTTCTTAATCGGGCCGTAGATACCGTCGGGCAGGCGGCGGCGTCCGCCCCACGTCGCGCCGCCGTCATTGGACGAAAGCACCTCGCCCCACCAAGAGCTGGGGCTCGGGCCGACCTTAAAGAAAAGAAGCAGCGGCCCGCCCTTCGGTCGGAACAAGACGGGGTTCCACGTGGGCACGCGCGGCGCGCCGTTCGGCTGCACGCCGTTGGCGACCTCGACGGGAGAAGACCAGTTCTTCCCGTCATGCCGGGACACCCAGATGCCCACGTCGGGATTTTTTTCCCGCGTGCCGCCAAACCAGGCGGCCACCAGCCGGCCAGGCTCGGACTCAACAATTGTCGAGGCGTGGCATTGGGGGAACGGCGCCTGCTCGTAAATGAACTCGGCGCGTGTGACCGCCGTTTGTCCGGCAGCTGAAAGCACCTGAACCGTGGCGGTCGCAAGCAGCAGGGCGAGGAGGGTTTTCATGGCGGCAAGAGGGACGAATAGAGCTGTTGGCAAAACTCCCCGCGGATCACACCCGCACTCGCGGCGGCGGCAAGCCGCGCCCGCGCGTCAGGCGCCACGCCAAGCGCCTCCGCCCGGGACAGCCAGTCGCGCGCCGTGTCGGGTTCAAGCCGCTCGGCGGGACGCGCCAGGTAATCGGGGAAGAACCCGCGGGTCCCTAAAAATTGAAGGGCGGCGTAGTCGGGTGACGAGCGATTGATGTCCCGGAAAAAAGTCAGCACCTGGCCGGCGCGGAGAAGCTCATGCTGCAGGGCATCAACCTTCACTTGGCGGGGCGCCACGCGGTCACGGAGGGCAAGATGCGCGGCGGTGGCCGCGGCCTGCCCGAGGGCCATCCACGTCGGTTCGAGCCGGATGCTTGAGAACGCGATGTGCGTCGTCGAGGCCGCGACCGGCACCAGCAGGCCGTCCACGTCGCGCGGCACAATGATGCGAAATGGGATGTGGTAGGGCTGCGTGTATTTCTCAAGCATCAGGATGTAGCCCTCGAGCGCGACCTCGTGACCGGGCTCCCGTTTCCGCACCGGAAAGCTGTCGATGGGATACTCGCCGGCCGCGATGCTGTCGGCATGCACCCGCGTCCGGCCCAGCGCAGGACCGACAATCAGGTCGTTTTCACTGAGCGTGTATTCCCCAATGAGACGGCGCGCCTCACGCACGTAGAGCTGCCACGGGAAATGCCCGTTGTCGGTGAACTCGTCGCGCGGGAGGTTGAACTGCCGCGCGAGCGCGCGGTGTTCCGCCGGAATCTCGGGGTCATTCTGCAGGAACCACAGCAGGCCAAGCGTGAGGTGCCGCAGGCGCTCGCTGATCTTTTCCCGTTCAGGCCAGCCAGCCTCGGGGTAGGCGTAGTTCTCCTCGGCGAACGGAAACCCCAGCGGGCGCGGGTTGATGTTCACGTCGAGCTTGCCGTTGGGCAGATCGGCCATGGAGAGCGCCCGGACGACGGTGCCGAAAGTCGGCGCGTAGTAACCGATGCCATCCTTCATTTGTTTCGGCGGGGCGAAGCGGCCCGCTCGCCAATCATCGAGATAGCCGGCAAAACGCGCGCGATCGTAGCCGGGCGGCGGCGTTGCCAGCGGCACGCTGTTGGCAGGATCCTTCGTGAGGCAAAGCCGGTAGGTGTAAGCGGGCACGCGGCGGTCGCCCTCCCCCGTCGTGCCAGGGAGAAACGTGCGCGTTTCATAGTCCATGTAGACGACTCCGGCGTGGAGCTCGTTGAAATCCCCGCGGGCCTCGCGGCCGACGCGAAACGCGGCGCCCGCGGTCGCAAGCAAATCCCCCTCATAGGTCGCATCGATAAACACGCCCGCCTGCAGGTCGCGCGACGCACCCGTGGCGCGGTCGAGCACGCGGACGGAGACGACCCGCGCGCCTTCACGCGTGGCGCTCTGGAGTTGGTGGCGCTTGAAGACACGGATGCGTGACTGCTCGGCCACCAAAGAATCGAAAACCTTCTCCGCGACCGATGGCTCGTAGTAGTAGCCGTCGCGGCAGAGCTTCACGTTTTCGTTCGCGGCCCCATAGGTCTTGACGTAGTGCTCGCGCACGCGGCCGACAAACTCGCGCCACAATCCGCCAATCGCCTCCTTGGTCTCCACATCGGATTTGCCCAGGCCGCTCGCCGCCATCCCCCCGAGGTGAGCGTGGTATTCGACCAGCGCCACCGTGCGCCCGAGCCGGGCCGCCGCGACCGCCGCCGCGCCCCCCCCGGGGGTGCCGCCAACGACCACGATATCGTAATCGTCAGCACGCGCCCCAAGCGCGCCAATCACGGCAACAAGCAAACGCGGGAGAAAGCGGAGACCCATCGTCACTTCGAATTCCGCAGTCCCGCTAGGTCGGCGATTCGGACCCGCTCGATCTCGACGGACATCTTTGCCCCCGAGTGCGCGATGTAGAGATAGCCGTCGTGCTCCATCACGTGCGGGTAGTCGACGTGCCGGCCGCCCACGACATAAAAGAGCCGGTCGAAGACCAAGCCGTCGTCACTGATCGCGAGGGTCAGAGGGTCGCGTTTCTTCGGATTTGAGTTGGAGACGAGCACATAGCGGCCGTCCCTCAGCCGGATCGCATGGAGCTTGGATCGGGCGTCGGGAAAATCCGTGACGACGGGGGTGCTCCAGGTGCGGCCGTTGTCGGTCGAGAACGCACGGAAAATGTAACCGCTTTTCCCGTTGTCCCGGAAAAGGGCGACGAGGTTGCCGTCGGGCAGCGCATACCAGATGGGCTCCTCGGCCTTCAGGGTGATATCTCCGCCGGCGCCGGTCACGACCGGCACCGATTTCCAGTCATCCAGCGCCCGCACGCCGCCGATGAGGAAATCGACCCCCGTGTCCTTGTAGTCATGGCGGCGATTGATCATCGCCCACTCACCGGTGGCCAGCTTCTCGGGCGCGAAATTGTTAATGCCGTCCTGCCGCACTACGCCGATGTCCTCCCACTTTTCCCCCGCCTCCCGCCAGCGAAACGCCCGGAGAGCGAGGCTGGGCCCGAAGAATCCAGCGGCCTCGTCGAGCGAGACCAGCGCGAGCAACTCGCCGTTTCGCACCCAAAAGCCCCGGGAGATGTAGCGCAGGCCTTCCTTATCGCGCGTGTTGTAGTGTGGGGATCCCGGCGGCGTGTTGGGCGGATAGGCGGTCAGTGGCTTCGGAGCGCCCCACGATACGCCGTCCGCACTGGTGGAGTATTTGACGATCTGGCCCCCCATGTCCTCGACCCGCGGTCCGTCACTCCACATCACCCAGAAACGGCCGGCATGGTGGATGACGTAGTTGTGCTGGTTGACGCCCTTCCGCGCGCTCACGTCGCTGACGACGATGTGCTGCGCGGGCACGCGCGGGAGCCGCTCAAAGTCGATGGTATGCGGGTTGGGCGGCACCCAATCGCCGGCAAGCATGATGCGGGACGCGGGATTCCTTGCCGGATGAGGCGGCGCGGAGGTGGCCGCCGTCATGGCGACCGCGGTGAGGGAGGCGGCGAGAAGGAAAGCCGGACGAATCATGACGATGAGCTAGAAGCGGCCGGTGAGGCCAAAGTTGAGGCGCGTGCCGTAGATATCGCTGAGCACGACGCGGTTCGTGGCGCGCCCGGTGTAGAACTCCGGCCAGCGGTTGAAGACATTGATCACGTCGAGGAACAGGCCAAGGCGCGGCGAGAACTTGTATTGGAAGTTGAGGTCGGTCGTCTCGACCGCGCGGCGGCGTTGCTCGGCCGCGACGTTGGTGTTGAAGGAAGTCAGGAAACCGCTCGTCCAGTTGTAGGCCACTCGGGCTTCAAACTTCCGCCAAAGGAAAGACGCCCCCCCATTGAACACCTCCGGCACGAAGCCCACGAGGTCGGTCACGCCGTTGGCGTAGGTCCCGGAGGTCTTGAGCTTCGTGTAGTTGGCAAAGACTCGCAGCCCGTTCCACGGGCGCGGCAGCATGCTCAACTGCTGGTTGTAGGCGAACTCGAGCCCATCGACCTTGGCCGAGCCGCCGTTGGCGCTGGTATTGAGGGTAAAGCCCGCGAATTGGCCGTTGAAGCCGTTATCGGCGCCGCCATCGATTTCGCGGGAGCTGCGCGCGATGAAATCCTTGATGTCTTTCCGAAACCAACCGACGGAGACGAGGCCCGCCGGCTCGAAATAATACTCGAGCGTGGCATCGTAGTTGGTCGAATACTGCGGCTTCAGCCCCGGATCGTTCTGGGTAACGGTGCCAAGGCCGGTCGCGGCGTTGTAGCTGACCGTCGTCGTCGGATAAAGGTCGGTCATGTTGGGCCGTGCGGCGCCGGTGGAGACGCTCGCCCGCGCAACGACGCCGGTCGTCGGCTCGTAGCGCAAATGGAGGCTCGGGAACGCATCGGTGTAGTCGCGATCGCGGCTCACGCGCGTGACCGAGGGATTGCGGGAATCCGTGTTGGGCGCGGAGGCCTTGACGGCGGTGCGCTCGAACCGAACGCCACCCACGACCGTGAACCGGCCGAGCACCACCCGACCTTGCACATAGCCTGCACCGATATCCTCAGTTATCTCGGTGAACGTGGGAGGGGCGGTGACCGACGTGCCCTCGGGCAGAAACCACTCCGGATGGTCGGAGAAGGCCTGCCACACGACGGGGAAGTTGATGGCGGGAAGCGGAAGCCAGGTGCCATTGGACTCATTGAAGATGCCATGCGCAGGCGCGGGTGACAGGAACTGCCCCAGGTTGTCGTCGTTGGCGCCTGTCGCGGCAATCGTGCCCGCGATCCGGTCAGATCCGCCGAAGGTCCAGTTGGGGCGGGCCACCTTGAGCCAGCGGTGCTGCTGGCGCCAGGCTAGGCCGCTCTTGAACTGCACCGGCACGGCGAGCGCCCGAAAATCCTTGGTGTAATCCACCTTGGCGTTGCCCACCTCCTCCTCGCTGCTTTCGGGCTGTTGGAGCAGGCGCATCGTGTAGTTGCGCGGATTGGTGCCGAATCCGATCGCGGGGCCGTAGGTCTGGCGGAAAAGCGGGCGCGAGCGATTGGCGCGGGTGTCGATCGACATGCCGATGTTGCCGACGAGGTTCAGGTCGACGGAGCGCAGATTGCTGGCGAAGTTCGAGGGGTTGTAGGAGGCCTGAAACTTGAGCGACTGGTCGCCGCCCAGCTTTTTCTCGCCGCCGATCTCGCCGAGATATTGCCGGCCGAGCTTCACGTTCCACGTCGCCTCGTTGAGCCAGGTGGCGCTGACCATCTCGGTGAAATCATCGGTAAAGCCCGGCGCGACACCGGCCGTCTGGTTGGTGGCGTCGCGCGCGGGCGTCCCCGCCTCCATCTGCGCGCGGCTCACGACGGCGTAGCTCGCGACGCGGCCGGCACCGGCAACGGATGCGGCATAAACGAGGCGCGGGCTGTCGAAGTAATAGTAGTTGAACTGGAACTTGGCATAGAGGCTCGAACCGTCGGCGGCGCGGTAGTCGACCTTGGCGCCGGCGCCCAGGCGCACGCGCTGGTTGATGTTCGAGAGCGTGCGGGCCTGGGTGTTGCGCCCATCGGCCTGCGTGCGCTGCATCTGCACGCGATCACGCGGAGCCTCGGTGTCAGTGTAGCTGAGGGAGAGCGCGAGCCCGATGTCCCGCTTGCGGCCGATGCGCTGCAGCCAGGTGAGCGCCGCGTTGGGACGGTAGTCGTTGCGCAGGTCGTCGCGAAAGGTGTTGTAGTTCATCCCGAGCCGGTAGGTGAACACGTCCTCCTTGAAATCGAGCGCGGACTTGGTGATCAGGTTCGTCGCGCCGCCGATGGAGTCCGCCGGCATGTCAGGCGTGGGCGCCTTGGTGAGTTCCACCTCCTTGATGAACTCCGCGGGGATCTGGTCGCTCTGGGCGCCGCGATCTCCCTGGGTGTTGAAGCCGGAAAACGCGCCGGCCGCCCGCACGCCGTCGACATTCAGGGCGCTGAACTCCACCGGCGTGCCGCGGATGCGGATGCCGACGACCTCGCCGTTCTCGAATTCCCCGGCGACACCGGCGAGACGCACCATGAAGTTGCCGATGTTGCCGTCCGCCACGCTCCCAAACGCATCGGTCGAGACCACATTCGTGACGTTGTCGGCATTGCGCTGCTTGGTGATCGACGCCGCTTCGCCCTGACGAGAGCTGGACACGGTGAACGTCTCCAACATTTGCACCTCGGCGGACAAAGCGACGCTAAGGTCGGTGCTTTGCCCCGGCACGACGTTCACTTGCCGCGTGGCTACCTCCAGGCCGGTGTAGTAGACCCGCACCGTCCGCAGGCCGGCCGGCGCGGAAAGTGTGAACGAGCCGTCGCGCGCCGAGAGCGTGAGCTGGGGCTGCCCAACCACCGAGATTTCGGCCCCTTCGAGGTAGGCTCCCGTCGCCGCACTCGACACACGTCCGGCGATCGTGCCGCTTTCGGCCGCCGACAAAACCGACGCAGCCAAGCACAGGAGGGAAGCAATGAGGGATGATTTCATAGGGTTGGGAGGAAATGAGGCCGGCGACCGGAAGACGCGGGCTCAGGGTTGCTTGAGCCGGTAGAGGAATCCGTCTTCCGCGCCGATCAGCAGCTCACGGGTGGACGCAAAGTAGGTGGGCTTCGTGGCATGCCCCGCGAGGACATGGGTGCTGACCGGCCCCTCGTCCTTGAATGTCCAGCGGCCTTGCGCGTCCCGGCCCGTGGCTCGGAAGAAGTTCACGTTGGGCGTGCTGTTGAGCAAGAGGTCGGGCTTCCCGTCGCGATCCCAGTCGACGATGCAAAACGTCCGGCGCCCGCCGCTGCCAAAGGTGCCGGCGTTGAGGCGGAGCAGGCCGCTCTCTTTGTTCTGCGGCTGACCGTTGCTGTTGAAGGCGCTCGCCCCCTCGCTCCAAAAGACGCGCTGCGGCGGGAGCAACTCGAGCTTCCCGTCCGCGCCGCGGCGGCGCTCGTAGAGCGCGAGATAGCCCTCGGCGTCCGACATCACGAGGTCCATGAGGCCGTCGCCGTTCCAATCAGACATCTGCGGCGTCGTGCGCCATTGTGAGACCAGCTCGGCGCCCTTCGGCTGCCACCAATTCCACGCGGGGCCGCGGTTCTTCGCGCCGGGCGGGAGCGCAAGCTCGACCGGCTGGCCGGCGGCCAGCCGTGGCTGCGTGCGCGAGCCCACGTTGCGATACCAGACGACCTTGCCCCAGATGCCATTCGTCATGATGTCGGGCAGGCCGTCGCCGTCCCAATCGGCGACACTGAGGATGGAGTAGCCCCACTTGGCCTCGGCGGGGCCTTGGATGGAGCCATTGGGGCCGGCCTGCTCGCGGATGAGCTGGCCGCCGGCCGAGAGGTAGACCGGCGCGGCCCAGCGCACGGGCGAACCGCCGAGATTCTTGATGAACGCAACATAGCCCGCGCTGTTGCCCACGATGAGGTCCTCGAGGCCGTCGCCGTCCCAATCGAACGCGTAGGGCGTGCAGAGCGCGCCGAACTTCACGTCCTGCGCAAACTGCCGGAAATAGCGCGGCGGCAGGAACTGCGGCATGCCGTCGATGACGGCTCCGGTGTTTTCGAGGAAGGCCACGCGCCCGTCCTCATCGCCGCACACGATGTCGAGCTTGCCGTCCCCGTTGAAGTCCACGGCGGTCGGCGTGATCATGCAGAGGTCCATGTGGACGCGCAGGCCGGCGCTCGTGAGGGTGCGGCCCGGCGCATACACCGGCTTGGTGCGCGTCCCGGTGTTCTCGTAGAACGTGAAGCCATCGCGGAATTCGCCGCAGATCAGGTCGAGCTTTCCCGTGCCGCGAAAGTCGCCCCACATCGGCGAGGGCATGCCATAGGGGTCGACATCCTTGCCTCCGGCCTGGAGGCGCACCGGCGCGGCGTAGCTGGGTTTCTCGTTGGTGCCGGTGTTGCGGAGCAGATGGACATAGCCGCGAAGCTTGCCGCGCGTCCATTCGCCCTGCGCATTGAACGCCGCCTCGCCGCCGTTCAGCGCGCCGAAGTCACCCCAGAAATCGATGCCGAGCGACACGTCGAGCACGCCGTCGCCATCAAAGTCCACGAGCTGCCACTGGTTCTGGCGGATGTTGCCCGGCTCGGTGAAGATCCTCTCCGGCACCGCGAGGCGCTGCGGTTTGCCAAACTGCGTCCGCCGGAAATCGGGAAACACGTTGCCGCGGAAATCGTAGGTTTCGCCGCGCTTCACCGAGGCGGTCGCGGTCACGATCGGCTGGCCCGTCACGTAGGAGATGCCGACCGACGGCGCGGATTTCCCGATCCACACGGCGGGCTTGAAGACGGCGAGCTTTGTCTGCGGATCAATCTCGCCGCTGTTCTCGAAGAACCAGGTGCCGTTGTAGGGCTTGTCCGTGCAGACGACGACGAGGTCCATGAGGCCGTCGCCGTTGTAGTCCATCGGCAGCGGCCAGGCCCAAAGCCCCACGCCCAGGTCGACGAGCGTGCCCGGGTTGTTGTAGGCGAGGCGCGGCATCGTCGCCTCCGCCGCGGGCGCCGCGACGGCTCCGGTGCACAGCAGGGCGAGCGCTAGGGCGAAACGAAGGGGATGCATGATGTGGGGGTGTCCCGCGCTAGAACCGCCCGCTCACGCCGAGCGTGAGCGTCGTGCCATTCAGGATGGTGCGCTCCATCCGCGAGGTGACACCGCGGTAGAACTGCTGGGGCTCGTTGGTGAGATTGGAAACATCGAGCGAAAGCTCCGCGCCGGCGCGCAGGCGCCACGTGAAGCCAAGGTCGGTGACCGTGCGGGCAAAGCGCCACTGATCGCGCTGCGGCGCGGTGATGCCGCCGAACGCGTTGAGGTAGCGGCCGTGGTAGTTGGCGCGAATGCGCGCGCCAAACCGCTGCCAGCGCCACGAGAGGTTGGCGTTCCCCGTCTGCGGGATGAACCCCGCGACTTGGCCCGTCCGGAGCGCCGCTGCGCCGCCAAAGTTCCCCTCCGCGCGGAGGTAGGTGTAGTTCGCGGAGAACGCCAGCGTCCTCAGGAGTCCCGGCAGAAAGGTGAACTGCTGCTGGTAGCCCAGTTCCCAGCCGTTCACATCGGCCGAGCCGAGGTTGGCGGTCTGCAAAATCAGGAACCCGGCGTAGTCGCCGTTGAAGCCGTTGTCAGCGCCGGTGGCCACCCGGCCGGCCTCGATGCCGCTCACGATGTAGTCGCGAATGTTCTTCTTGAACCATCCGATGGAGAGGAGGCCCACGGGCTCGAAGTAATACTCGAGCGCGGCGTCCCACTCGCGGGCCTTCTGCGGCAGGAGGCCGGGGTTCGCGATCGTAAGCGTCTGCGCGGTCTCGTTCGGTGTCTCGCTCGGAAGCAGATTGGTCGGCGGCGGGCGCCCGAAGCTCGTGGACCAGGCGATCCGCGCCTTGAGCGACTTGGTGAGATCGTAGCTGAGCTGGACGCTGGGGAAATCGTCGGTGTAGGAGCGGCTGATGCGGCGGGCATTGTTGGCATAGTCGCGCTGCGCGGCCCCGGCAGGATCGGAGGCCTGCTGCGCCGCGGTGCTGAGCACGCGCGCGCGCACATAGCCGAAGGACTCGACCCGCGTGCGCTCCTCGCGCAGGCCGGCCAGGAAACCAAGGCGCCCGGCTTTGCCCTGGGTCATCAAGTAGCCCGAGTCGACCGTCTCCGTGAGCCGGCGGTTGCCGATGAATTTCTGCGACTCCCGGAAGTAGTTGTCCTCGTTCCAAAGGGCGGGATCGACCGGCTGGTAGTTGCGAATCAGCGCGGCGGTCTCGACGACGGGGGGCGCATACCCCGTGCGCTCGCTCATCCACGTGACGATGGAAGGGTCGGCCACAAAGGGGCGGGTTCCGCCGGCATAGCTCCAGCGCTGGTCGTTGTTCGTCACGCCGGAAATCTGCTCGCGCGTGCCAAGGCCGGCCTTGAGCTTGGCCTTGAAGGCAAGCGGGAGCCGGTAGCTGCCATCGACGTGCGCGCCGGAGACCTCGGACAGCCGCGTGTTGTTGCGCGCCGTGAGCGGGCCGTTGGGCCGGTAGTTGGCGATGTTGCGGTAGTCCGGCCCGGAGGTCTGCGTGAACGCGGGATAGAGGTCGCTGCGGCTGCGGTCCAGGCGCCAGCCGACCCCGGCGTCGTCGAGCGTGAGCGTGCCGCCCCCAGCGACGCCCAGATGGGCGCTTGCACGGCTGTAGTTGGCGTTCCACTCCAGCGTGAAAGGACCGAACTCGTGCACGCCGCCGGCGCTGGCAATGCGCGTGCGATTGAGGAACGAAAACATCGTCTCATTGACCCGCACAATCGACGCGGCGACGGCGCGCGCCTCGGTGAGGGTGTTCGAGAAATTCGGCAGGATGGCGCCGGTGCCCGTGGGGTTCCCCGCCGCATCGAGCGTCGCCACGCTCTGGGCGGTGAGGGCCGTGATCTCGTAGAGCCGATTGAAGGGCTCGAAGGCGTCGTTGTAGATGCCCGAGACCCACACGCGCGACGCGGGCGACAGCCGGTATTCGAGCTTCAGGTTGGCGCTCCCCTGCTTGCGGCTGTTGAAAAAATCCTGGTTGGCCCAGGTGTAGAGATAGGCGGGCTGGGCGGGCGTGTTCTGATAGTCACGGATGGTGCGGAAGCCGCCGGCGACATTCTCGCTGTAGAAGACATTGACCGCGATGCCGAGGTTGCGCTCGCCGCCAAATGCATCGAACACCTCCTGGTAGGCGGCATTGAGCAGCGGGTGCTCGCGGTGCGCCCGCCGCAACGGGACTTGATCGGTGAACGCGGGCGCCGCGCGCAGCGAGAGGTTGTAGCGCACGCGGCGCTTCTCCCGCATGGTCAGCGTCGACGGCGTGATCAGGTTGATCGTTCCGCCGACGGAGTCGGCGGACGTGTCGGGAGTGTGCGTCTTGATCACCTCGAGCCGATCGAACATCGCACCCGTCATCGAATGCGTCTGGAACTGCCGGCTGAGATTGGCCGTGTTGGCGATCAGCTCGCCGTCGACGACGATGCGGTTGTTGATCGCGGGCTGTCCCCGGACGATGAGCCCGGTGACGTTGCCCTCGTCGTCCAGCGCCGCGGCCACGCCCGGCAGCCGAATGGCCACTTCCCCGGCGCTCATGTTCGGCAGGTTGCCGAAGGAATCCATCGCGACGACATTCTTGAAATTCTCGGCCACCCGCTGCTCGGTGATCGCGGCGGCACTGCCTTCCCGCGCGCCAAATGCGATGAACCGGTCCAGCTTGTAGACCGCGGATGTCAGCGCGAAGGTGACCGGGACCACCGCGCCCGCCCCCACGCGGACCACCTGCCGCCCGGCGTCGAGGCCGGTATAGGAAGCGGTGACCTCGTGCTCCCCGGCGGGCACGCCCTCGAGCGCAAAGCGTCCCGTTTGGTCCGCGACGGCCGCGAGGCCCAGCGCGGCGATTTCAATCCGCGCGCCCGGGAGCAGGTTGCCCGTCGCGGCGTTGCTCACGGTGCCGGTCAGCTTGCCCCCCCCATCCGCCGCGCCCGCGCCGGCGGCGAGACAGAACGCGGCGAGCAGATGCGCGACTAGGCGCAGCGGACGGACCATGGGGCGGAGCGCAGGGATCATGGGAAGAAGGGGTTGCCAGAGCGAAAATGCTAAAACGATTTAGGCACAAGCGCGAAATACGCAAAGCCGGCGAAAATCCGCGGCCTCACGCCGACGCGCGGCGCACCACCGAGGGCGGCACGAAAATCTCCACGGGCTTGACGCGCCGGCGGGCCATCAGGTGAAAGAGCTGCGCGACGACCCGCTCCACGATGGTGTCGCTCGACGGCCCGACGCAGGTCAGCGGCGGGTCGAAGAAATCGGCGTGCTCGTAGTCCCCCACCCCGACGACCGCGATGTCGCGCGGGATCTTTTTCCCCGCGTCCTTGATCGCCTGGTAGGCGCCCAGCGCCAGGCCGTCGGTCACGGCGTAGATTCCGTCGCAGCGGCCGCCCAGGCCGAGGTGGGCGCGCAGGGCCTCCGCGCCGGCGGCCGGCGCAAACCCGCCCGCCGCGACACGCGCGAGCGCCACGCCGGACCGCGCGCGCACCGTCGCAACAAACGCCTCCGCGCGCTCGGCCGTGCTCTGCGTGAGCAGGGCGGGCGTGAGCAGGACCGGGCGCTTGCCGCCGCGCGCCAGCAGGATCTCCGCGGCGCGCCGGCCAATCTCGCCGGGCGTGTCGAGCACGCAGCAGTAGTTGGGCAGGCGCCGCCCGAGCACCACGACGGCGTAGGGCAGCACGGTGGCCGAGAGGAAGGCGTCATCCTCCGGGAGCGTGTTGGTCACGATCACCCCGTTGAAGCGGCTCGCGTTCAGCAGCCCCGCCATCTCGCGCAGGCGGCCCGCATGGAACATGTCGATCGAAACCGAGTAGCGGCGGCCGGGCCCGGTGCGCGCATCCGCCATGCGCTGCACCTGCCGGAGCACGCGACTGACGAGGAACAGCGGCGCCTCGAACGAGGTGAGGATGCCCAGCTCGTGGTGGCGCACCTCGGGATCGTGGGCGCGCAGGCGCCGCGCGGCGACGTTGGGCACGTAGCCGAGCTCGCGCACCGCGGCGCGGATTTTCTCCACGGTGCCGGGCGCGAGCCGGCGCTCCTCGTGGCGGTTGGCCAACACCGTGGACACCGCGGCGGTCGAAACGCCGACGTGCTCCGCGAGGGTGCGGACGGTCACGGGGCGCTGATCGCTGCGGCTCATGCGGCCATCCCGGACGAACCCGCCGCGCGCCGCAAGCGCAGGCGCGGAAAATCCTCGCGCGCGCCCCGGTTCAGGACGCGAGCAGCTGCTTCATCTGCTCCCGGAGCTGGACCTGGCGCTCCTCGAACAAGCGGCACCGATCGGCAAACGCCTCCGTCTCGGCGTCGAGCTCGGCCCGCTCGGCCGCGAGCGCCGCGCGCTCGCTGGCCAGCTGCGCCTCGGCCTTCTTGCGCTTCGCCGACTCGGCGAGCGCCTGCACCTCCAAGTCCTGGAGCTGCGCTTCCTTCTCGGCGAGCTCGGCGCGCTGACGCTCGACCGCGGCGCGCGCCGTTTCGAAGTCCTTTCGTTCCGTGGCAAACTTCTCGGCGGCGGCCTTGGCCGCGGCGCGCTCGGCCTCGACCGAGGCGCGGAGCGCCTGGAGCTGGGTCGACTCGGCGCGCTGTGCCGCGACGGCCTTCTCGACCGCCGCGCGCTCCTTTTCGGACTTTGCCGCGGCTTCCGCGTGGGCGCGCTGGGCCGCGGAAAGCTTCTCCTGCTCGGCGGCGAGTTTGGCCGTCGTCTCGGCGCGGGTCTTCTCGAAGGCCGCCTGCGCCTTTGTCGTCGCCTCCGTGTCGCGCGCGAGCCTGGCCTGCGCCTGTCTCGCGATCTCGCGGTCGGTCTCCAGCTTCTCTGAAAGCGCGGAGAGCTTGCTGGCCGTCTCGGCCTGCGAGCGCTCCTTCGCGACGAGCGCCTGCGAGCGCACGGCGATCTCCTTTTGGGCGGCGAGCGCGACGTCGGCCTCGGCGCGATCCTGGGCGAGCTTGGCCTGCGCGGCCTGCAGCTCCTTCTGCGCCGCGGCCAGCTTTTGCTGCTCAGCCGAGACCTTCGCCACGAGTTCGGCATGCGCCTTCTCCCGCGCCGCAATCGCCTGGGTGCGCGCGGCGAGCTCGGCCTCGGCCTTGGCGCCCTGCCGGTGAGAGTCCTTCAGCGCCGCCTGCGCCTTGGCGAGCGCCTCGCGCTCCTGCGCGAGCTTCGCCTGCGCCTGCCGGGCGACTTGGTGCTGGGTTTCCAGCTCCGCCTGCTCCGCGGCCAGCGCGGCACGATCGTTGGCGAGCTGCGCCTCGGCCTTCTTCCGCTGCGCGGCGTGCGCCTGCGCCTCGGTTTCCGCCTTCTTCAGCTGGCTTTGCCGCGCGGCGAGATCCTTCTCCTGTCCCTCGAGCCGCGCCGCGAGCGCGTCGAGGTCGGCCCGCTCGGCCGAGGTCTCCTGCAGCGCCTGCCGCAGGTTGGCCTGATCGGTCTCCAGCGCGAGCCGGGCCGAGGCAAGCTGAGCCCTGGCCTGGGCAGCCTCGGCGCGCTGGGCCGCGGCCGATTGCTCCCACGCCGTGCGTTCCTGCGCCAGCCGGGCCTGCGCCTGCTCCAGCCCACGCTGCGCGGCGGCAAATTTCTCCTGCCCGGCGGAAAGCTTCGCCTCGGTTTCCGCGAGCGCCTTCTCGCGCGCGCCGAGGGCTTGGGCACGCGCCGCCACGTCGGTCCCGGCCTGGGCCGCGCGCTTCGCCGCTTCCTGCTGCGCCGCCTGCGCCTTGGCCAGCGCGTCGCGTTCCTGGGCGAGCTTTGCCTGGGCCTGCTTGACGAGCAATTGCTCGGACTCAAGGCGCTCCTGTTCGCCAGAAAGCCGGGCCACTTCCTGGGCGTGGGCTTTTTCCTTGGCCGCCAGCGCCTGCGCCCGGGAGGCGATCTCGGATTCGGCGCGGGCCGCGCGCTCCTGCGCCGCGGTGTGCTCGGCGTGGGCTTTCGCGATCGCATCGCGCTCCTGCAAAATCTCCGCGGCGATTTTCCGCTGCGAGCCGAGGTCGGCTTCCAGCTGCCGGCGCTCGGCCGCGAGCCGCTCGCCCTCCGCCTTGGTCCGCTTGGCGGCTTCCTCCTGCTGCCTGATCTGGTCGGCAAGGGCCGCGCGCTCGGCCGTGAGCTGGCGCGCCTTTTCCTCGAGGGCGCGGCGTTCGTCGCTCGCCACCTGCTCGCGCGCGGCCTGCTGCGCGGCGGTCATTTTTTGCGCGGCGCGATCCGTCTCCACCTTCGCGAGGAGCTGCGTGAAGAGCTTTTGATCCGATTCCAGCCGCTCCAGTTCGAGCGGCAAGGGATGCGCGGTGCGACCGGTGGAGCCCGGTTTGGCCAGCGGCGGCCGCGAGCCGGCGAGGCGAGCCACTTCGCGCTCCAATTCGCCCTGCCGGCTCTGGGCGGCGAGCAGCGCCTCGCGCAGTCCGGCGATCTCCTGGTCCGTCCCCGCGGCTTGGGCCGCGGACGCCGGGGCGGCCGCCGGGGTGGCCGCCAGCTCGGCGAGAATGTCGCGCCAATCCTCGATGCGCGCGCCGCGCGCCGCGCCAAGCTCCGGCTTCAGGATCGCATGAATGCGCTCGGCGAGGGCCGGGAGGTTGATCGGGGGATGGAAGAGGTCTTTCACCCCGGCGCGGATGGCGCGGACCACCGCGTCCATCTGCAGGGGCTCGCTCACGAGGATGATCGGCGTCTGCTTGTCGCGTAGCTTGAGCCCCGCGACAAATGCCACGGGATCGCCCTGAACCCCGCGGTGATCGACGAGCACCAGCGAAAAACGCTCGGCGCCGAGGGCCGCCTCAAGGGCCTTCGCGCCGGCGAAATCCCGCCAGTGGAAACCCTGCGCATCGACGACGGCGCTGCGCGCGTGCGTATCGGCGGACGACTTTCGGACAATCAGGATTCTGGGGGACATGCGGGGGAAGAAGGTGCTGCAGCGAGAATCGGGCGCGTAAGTAGAAACTGAAGCCGCATCCGCAAACTCAAGCGCAGCGGCTTCAAGAATGCGTAAAACAATTTTTACGCGCGGCGCGTTTCTGGATTTCCCGTGGTCGATGTCGTTTCTGAGCGCAGCGTCCGTAGTTCCCACACACCCATCCATGTCCACCTCCCCGAGCCCTGTCTGTTTCGCCGAGCAAAACGACTTTGCGCTGCTCCTCGCCCGCGGCCTCGCCAGCGGCCGCGCCGTGCGCGTCGAGGCATTCGTCGAGATCCCGCTCGCGAACGCCGCCGCGCTGGCCGAGGCGGCGCGAACCGTCCTGCTGCCGGGCGCGCCGCTCGTCTGCGGCGCGCGGCCTGCCGATCGCCGCCTGCACCTCGCTTCCGCAGCCGAGGCGGGCGCGCACGCCGGCCTCGCGGGCGTCCAGAAATTTGCCCGCTCGCTCCCCGGCCTCGGCGACGCCGACGCGTGGATCGCCGCGGCCCGCGCGCGTGACGGTGCAGCGCCGGATGGCTCGCCGTGGTTGCTGGCCGCCGCCAGCGCGGAAAGCCGGGAGCAAGCGCTCGCCGCCCTCGCCTCACAAGGCCTCAAGCCCGCGCGCACCGTCTCGGCCACTCACCACGCCGCGGGCGCGGTGGCGGCCCTCGCTTCGGCCCCGACCCTCTTGCTCGAGCTGGGTGCACAAGGCGCGCACGCGCTCCTCATCGGCCCGGGCGGCGTGATCGCCGCGGCGCCCGTGTCCCTCAACCTCGATCGCATCGCCGAGGCCGTCCAGACCGAGCTCGGGATGAAATTCCGCGGCTCCGCCGTGAAGCTGCTGTTCAACGCCGACTACGATTTCAGCGAGGCCGCGCCGAAAATCGCCGCGCGCCTCACGCCCGCGCTGAAGCCGGAACTCTCGGCGCTCCGCGGCGCGACCCCCGCCGTGCTCGCATGCACCGGCCTGCCCGCCGCCCAGCACTGGCTCGCCAACGCGCTCGCGACGGCGCTGGACCTCACCCCGTTTGCACCCGACGTGAAGGCCTGGTGCGCGAAGAACGGGGTGACGTTTGCCAACGCCGACCTCGAGGCATCGCTTTCACCCGCGTGGGCCGGTTTCCTCAACCTCATCTCCGTTGGGGCAACCGAAGCGGCGGGCGCGTGGAACGCGCCGTGGCAAATCGCCACAGCCAGCGCAACGCCCGCTCCCGCGCCGGCTGCGGCGGCACCTGCTGCGGCAACCGCGGCGCCCGCGCCTGCGCCGGTGGCACCCAGCCCCAAGGCTCCGCCCCCGCCGCCACCCGCAGCCGAATCCAAGGCGACCCCGGCAATCTCAACCCCCGCGGCGAAGCCCGCGCCGGCCGCGGCGCCGACGAAAGCCGCGTCCACGCCCGCGCCGTCGCCCGTCATTTCAGTCAAGACCGTCAACACGCCCAAGCCGGCGGCGCCTGCGCCCGCTCCGGCGGAGAAGGCGACCGCGCCGGTCCCGGTCAACAAGGCAACCGCGCCCGCTGCAGCCAAGGCCGCCGTGGCAACCGCCACCGCCAAGGTCACCGCGCCCGATTCCTCCGTGAGCTACCCGGCGAAAAACGCCCCGGCCGCGAAAAACCCGGGGAAAAAGAATCCCGAGCCCGCGCCGGCGAAGTCGATGGTCGCCGCCGCCGCGGCCAAGGCGAGCACCCCGCCGCCTGCCGCCAAGCCTCCCGCAGCCCAACCTGCCGCCCGCGCGCCCGGCGCCGCGCCCGCCAAGCCGCGCTCGAAACGCGCCCTGCTTTTTGTCGGCATCGCCGCCGCCATTGCGCTCCTGATCGGCGGAGGCCTGTGGTGGAAGGCCCAGCGCGAAGAGGAGGCGCGGGTCGCCGCCGAGAAAGCCCGCGTCGAGGCCGTGCGGCTCGCTGAGCTCGAGCGCCAGCGCAAGGCCGAGGAACAGGCCCGCATCGAGGCGGAGACTCGCCGCAAGATTGAATTGGAAAACGCCGCCAAGGTCGCCGCCGCCGAGGCCGCGCGCCAGCAGGCCGAGAACGAGGCGCGCATCCAGGCGGCCATCCGCATCGCCAATGCCCGCGGCGTCATCACGGTCAAGGGCCCCGCCGGCGCCACCGTCACGGTCGGCGAGTTGCCGCCGCGGACCGCGCCCGCCACGTTCCGCGACCTCAAGCTCGGCCGCTATCCCGTCACGATCGCGCTGCAGCACCACGAGACCGCCAAGCTCGAGCTCGAGGTGAAGGAAAACGAGACGACCGACGCCGGCCTCATCCGGCTCGCGCGCATCGTCGGCACGCTGATTCTGACCAGCGAGCCCGGTGACGCGAATTTCGAAGTCCGCGCGGCCAACACCATCGTCCTCGGGCCGGCGGCCGTCCGGACGGGTCGCACGCCCGCCACGTTCAACGACGTCGCTCCGGGCGACTACGCCATTACCTTTACCCGCGAAGGCTGGCAGCCGCAGACCGAGACGGTCTCGGTCGGCCGCGACACCACGGTCCGCGCCGCCTGCGCGTTCCGCACGGGCATCGTCAAGCTCACCACCACGCCGGCCGGCGCCTCGGTCTCGCAGGGCGGCGTAAGCCTCGGTGTCACCCCGCTCACGTTGCTCGAGCAAAACCCCGGAGAAGTGATCTACGAGGTCAGCCTGCCCGGCTACGACAGCGAAACCATCGAGGCCCGCATCGAGTCCGGCCAGGTGCTCAACCTGAGCCGCAACCTCGAGCCCGAGGACCGCCTCGTCCGCCTCAGCGACACCGATCAACGCCCCGTCGCCATCCTCGCGCCGCAGCCCGAAATCTCGCTGCAGAAGCTCTCGGGCCCCGTCCGCGTCGACATTACGCTCACCGTCGATCGCAACGGCAATCCGCGCGACCTCACGGTGGCCAAGGCCCCCACGCCCGAAATTGGCAAGCTCTGCCTCGAGGCCGCCGCGAAGTGGAAGTTCAAGCCCGCGACCATCGCCGGAAAGCCGGTCAATGTCCGCGTGGCGGTGCCCTTCAACATCATCCCGGCGCAGTAGTCGGGCCGGAGTATTCCGCCGCACCCCGGCGCCGCCCGCCCCTCGGCTGGCGGCGCTGCGTTTTTCCGCCCCGGCCTTGACGCGCCCGGGGCCTTCTGTGGTTCTGGCAAGCGTCCTGCTGAATCGGTCCCTGGCCGCTCACCACAAACCCTTCCGTGTCGATCCTCAATCCGCACTACGACTCCGGCGTTTTCTTCGACGAGATGTTTGCCTCGCGCGACACGACCGAGGTGCGTCCCCACTACGCCCGCCTGGCCGAACGCCTTGGCCGGCTCGAGCTCGACGAATTCGATCGCCGGCGCGCCGCGGTGGACGCCGCATTTCTCCGGCGGGGCGTGACGTTCACCGTCTACAACGACTCGCAGGGCACCGAGCGCATCTTTCCGTTCGACCTGATTCCGCGCATCATCCCGGACAAGGAATGGCGCCGCATCGAGGCCGGCCTCATCCAGCGGCTGCACACGCTCAACCTGTTCCTCGACGACGTCTATCACGGCCAGAAATGCCTGAAGGATAAAATCGTCCCGCCCGCGCTCATCCTCGGGGCGAAGCATTTCCGGCGCGAGTTCATGAACTTCTCGGTGCCGCGGGGCATCTACGTCCACATCTGCGGCTCCGATCTCATCCGCAACGACAAGGGCGAATACCTCGTGCTGGAGGACAACCTCCGCTGCCCCTCGGGCGTGAGCTACATGATCGAGAACCGCGCCGCCATGCGCCGCGCGTTCCCCAACCTCTTCCAGAGCTACGGTGTCCGCCCGGTCGAGAGCTACGGCGACGATCTGCTGAAGGCCATGCTGCACCTCGCGCCCGGCAAGGACAAGCCGAGCGTCGTCCTGCTCACGCCCGGCGTCTACAACAGCGCCTACTTCGAGCACTGTTTCCTCGCCCGGCAGATGGGCATCCCGATCGTCGAGGGCCGGGATCTCGTCGTGCGCGATGCCCACGTTTTCATGCGCACGACCGCCGGGCTCGTGCAGGTCGATGTCATCTACCGCCGCATCGACGACGATTTCCTCGACCCGACGGTGTTTCGCTCGGACTCCATGCTCGGCGTGCCCGGCCTCGTCAACGCCTACCGCGCTGGCAACGTCGCCCTCGCCAACTCCATCGGCACCGGCGTTGCCGACGACAAGGTGATCTACGCCTACGTCCCCAAGCTCATCAAATACTACCTCGGGGAGGAACCGCTGCTCCCGAACGTCAACACCTACCTCGCCTCCGAGCCGCTCGAGCGGAAGTTCATCCTCGAGAACATCGAGAAGCTGGTCGTGAAGTCCGCCAACGAGGCCGGCGGCTACGGCATGTTGATCGGCCCGCATTCCACCAAGGAGGAATGCGCCAAGTTTCGCGAGATGGTCGCCGCCAATCCCCGCAACTTCATCGGCCAGGATCCGATCCAGCTGTCGCGCTCGCCCACGTGGTGCGACGGCCACCTCGAGGGCCGCCACATCGACCTCCGCCCCTACATCCTCTACGGGGAGAAAATCACCGTCACCCCCGGTGGCCTCACGCGCGTGGCGCTCCGCAAGGGCTCGCTGGTCGTCAACTCGTCCCAAGGCGGCGGCTCGAAGGACACGTGGGTGCTGCACGGCGACGCCTAACCATGCCTGCCTCCTCCAAAGCCGCCCTCCCCGCCTTGCGCGCGCAAGCCACCACCATGCTCTCGCGCGTGGCGCATTCGCTTTACTGGATGAGCCGCTACATCGAGCGCGCCGAAAACACCGCGCGCCTGCTCGAGGTGAACCTCCAGTTCATCGCCGACTTCCAGGCCGCCGCCGACTCCGAGCAGAACCAGCACTGGGAATCCCTCATCCTCAGCACCGGCGACGACGAGCTCTTTGCAAAGCACTACGACGCGGCGGACAGCCGCACCGTGACCGAATTCCTCGCCTTCGATCTCAAGAACCCGAGCTCGATCCTCTCGTGCGTCTACGCCGCGCGGGAGAACGCCCGCATGATCCGCGACCAGATCTCCGTCGAGATGTGGGAGGCGATCAACGAGCTGCATCTCTTCCTCAAGAACCGCTCGACCTCCGCCGTCTGGAAGGACGGGCCCAACGAGTTCTTCGGCTCCATCAAGCAGGCGTCGCACCTGTTCCAGGGCCTCACGGCATCGACCTTCTCGCGCTCCGAGGGCTGGGAGTTCATCGAGTTCGGCAAGTTCCTCGAGCGCGCCGACAAGACCACGCGCATCCTCGACGTCAAATACCACATCCTCCTGCCGAGCGCGACCGACGTCGGCGGCGCCATCGACACCGCGCAGTGGCAGGCGGTGCTGCGCTCCGCCTCCGCGCTCGAGGCCTACCGCCGCTACTACGTGCGCGAGATCCTGGCGTGGAAGGCCGCCGAGTTCCTCATCTTCTCCGACTCGTTCCCACGCTCCCTGCACTTCTGCGTCGCGCAGGTGGACGACTACCTCCGCCGCATCCTCGGCGAGACCGGCGCGCGTCCGCGCACCGAGGCCGCCCGGGTCTCGCGCCGGCTCCTCGCCGATCTCCAGTCGCTGTCGATCACCGATGTGCTCGAGCAGGGACTGCACGAGTTTCTCATGGAAGTTCAGGCCACGCTCGACACCATCAGCAACGAAGTCGCCGAGACGACGATGTTCTATCCCGCGGAATCCGCCATCGAGGAGCAGCAACAGCAGCAGCAGCAATCCTGAGCGCTGAGCCCTCTTCATCCTTGCCTGCCGCGTGAAAGCGCGGTGCAAGCCGCTCCGAGTCCATGCATCTCCGCGTCCACCATCGCACCACCTTCACTTACGCCGGCAACGCGCACGACAGCTTCAACGAGGTGCGGCTCCGCCCGATCGACGACAGCACGCAGCGGTGCCACGACTTCAAGCTCTGCCTCACGCCCGCCGCCACCTCGCGCGACTACGACGATTTCTACGGCAACACCGTGCACTACTTCGAGGTGCCCGATGATCACCGCAAGCTGATCATCGAGGCGGTCTCCACGGTCGAGACCACGCCCATGGCCGCGCGGCCCGCGGTCCCGCGGGTGCCGATCGAGGAACTCGAGCGGTCCGCGGAGCGCGAGATGCTCGCCGAGTTCTACAACGCCTCCCACTACGTGCCCCTGGACGTCGAATTGTGGCGCGAGGCGCAGGACGCCCTCGCCGACGGGCGCAGCGACGTCTGGCGCGATGTGCGGCGCCTGGGCGAGCACATCTACCGCCGTTTCGCCTACCGCCCCAAGACCACCGGCGTAAACACCAAGGCCAACGACGTCCTCAAGCTTCGCATGGGGGTGTGCCAGGATTTCGCGCACGTGCACCTCGGCCTCTGCCGGAGCATTGGGATTCCCGCCCGCTACGTCAGCGGCTATTTTTTCAACACGACGCGCCGCCCCCGCGAGATCGAGGCCTCGCACGCCTGGATCGAGGCCTGGGTGCCCGGCTTCGGCTGGGCCGCCTTCGATCCCACGCACGACCGCGTCGCGGACGAGCGCTACGTCAAGATCGCCGTCGGCCGCGACTATGCGGACATTCGCCCGGTGAACGGCACCTACCGCGGCGCGCCCACCCGCTCGCTCAAGGTGGATGTTTCCGTCCGGGAAACGCCCGCCCCCATCGCCGAAACGACGGCCTAACCCACCTCGGGGAAATCCGCCGCCGCGCATGTTTCTCCGCCTCGCCCACCTCACGCGCTACGACTATTCGGCCCCGGTGTCGTTCGGGCCCCACGCGCTTTACCTGCGGCCGCGCGAATCCCAGCGCCAGCGGCTTCACGAGTTTGCGCTCACCATCAGCCCCGCGGCGCGCCGGATCGCCACAAACGACCCGCTCGACAACGCCCTCGACTGGGCCTACTTCGCCGCGGACGCCCGCGCCGCCCGGCTGGAGGTTCGCAGCGAGCTCATGGTCGAGACACTCGACGAGAACCCCTTCGATTTCTTTTTGCGCCCCGGCGCCCTGGGTTTTCCGTTTGCCTACGAGGACGCCGAGCGCGTGGCGCTGGCCCCCTGCCTCGCCCTGCGCCCGGAAACCTCGCCCGCCACCTTGCGCGGGTGGCTGGCCGATCACTTGCCTGCACCGCCGGGCGACACCGTGCAGTTCGTCATCGCGCTCAACAGCGCGGTGCACCGCGCGCTGCGCTACACGCGCCGCGAGGAGCCGGGCATCCAGTCGGTCGCCGAGACGCTTGGCCGCGGGGGCGGATCCTGCCGCGACTACGCGGTCTTTCTCATCGAGCTGTGCCGCTCGCTCGGCCTCGCCGCTCGCTTCGTCAGCGGCTACTTGCACGAGCCGCCGGATCCCCTGCTGGCAAATCCCCTTCCGCCCACCACCCACGCATGGGCCGAGATCTATCTGCCGGGCGCCGGATGGCGCGGCCTCGATCCGACGCGCGCGATCTTCTGCAACGACGCCTACGTCCCGGTGGCGCACGCCGCCGTCGCCGAACGGGTCAGCCCCGTGCAGGGCGGCTTCTTCGGCCCCCCGGGCGTCACCTCAACCCTCACGATCCAGCTCACGGTGGAACGCCTCTGACCATGCCTGCCGCCCCCTACACTGAGGCCGTCTGGAAAAGCATCCTCGCCTGCGGCGCGGCCACGGAGGCCTCGCTCGGCCGCAGCGGCGTGCTGCTGACGATGGGCGGCGAGCCCACCTTTGTGCCGGTCGCGCCTGCGGGCGCCGAATGGCAGACCGCCGCGCTCGGCCCCACCAAGCTCGCCTACGCCCGCAAGCTCGCGCGCGAGCTGGTGCGCACGGCGTTTCCCGGCGCCGCCGTGCTCGAGACCTCCGGCAAGCACTACCCCGGCGAGCCGCTCCCGCGCTGGGCGCTGCTGGTGCAGCGCCGCGCCGACGGCCGCCCGCTCTGGCGGGATGGCACGCTGTTCCGCCCCGACACCGAGCCCGGCCGCCATACCGCGGCGGACGCGCAGCGATTCATCGCCGCGCTGGCGCGCGCGCTCGCGCTGGATCCGGCGCGCGCGCTGCCACTCGCCGAAGCCGCCGCGCCCGCCGTCACGACCGGCTATGTGCTTCCACTCGACCACAACGGCGGCGCCTGGATGACCGACGATTGGAAACCCGTCTTCGGCGCGGCGCCGCTGCCGCTGTTTCCCGGCGAGGCCCCGGCGGGCCTCCGGCTTCCGCTCGCGCAACTCGGCGAGGGCCGTCTGCGCCGCGCCCTCAGCGCCGAGGCCCGCGCCGGCACGCTCACCGTCTTTATTCCGCCGCTGCTGCTCGGTTCCTACGTCGCCTTGCTCGCCGCCATCGAGGCCACGCTCGCCGAGCTCAAGCTCCGCGACATCGCGCTCGCCGGCTATCCCCCGCCGCACGACCCCGCCCTGCCGACCATCGGGCTGGCCAGCGATCCCGGCGTGCTCGAGATCAACGTCGCCCCCTGCGCGACCTGGGCGGACTACGACCAGCAGCTGGGCCAGCTCTATTCCGCGGCTTCGGCCGTCGGCCTGGTCGCGCGCAAACTCCAGTTCAACGGACGCGAGGTCGGCACCGGCGGCGGCGCGCACCTCGTGTTCGGCGGGCCCGCCGGGCTGCTTTCGCCGTTCTTCGCGTTTCCCGCGCTGCTGCCTTCGATCATCCGCTGGTGGCAGCGGCACCCCGCGCTCAGCTATGCGTTCACCGGCGCCTACATGGGCCCGAGCTCGCAGGCGCCGCGCATCGACGAGTCGACCTACGAGGCGCTCTACGAGCTCGAGATCGCCTGCGCCGGCGCCGAGAACCTCGGCTCGCCGCAAAACCTCCCGCTCTTTGACCTCCTGTTCCGCGATCTCCTGATGGATCGCTCGGGCAACACCCACCGCGCCGAGATCAGCGTGGACAAGCTCTGGAATCCCTACGCGCCCAACGGCCGGCTCGGGCTCGTCGAGTTCCGGGCGTTCGAGACCCACCCCGCGCGCGCCGTGCAGTCCGTGACCGCGCTCTTCGTGCGCGCGATCCTCGCGCGGCTTTGCGCCGCGCCGTGCCGGGCGCCGTTTGTTCGCTGGGCCGGCGAGCTGCACGACAAATTTTTCCTGCCGGCCTTCGTCTGGGAAGACCTCGTCGCGATTTGCGCCGACCTGCAGGCGCACGCGATTCCGTTCGAGGCCGAGTGGCTGCGCGCACCGTGGGAGTTCCGCTTTCCCAAGCTCGGGGAATTCGCCCTGCGCCGGCCGAAGCCCGCGCCCAAGGACGCGCCCCAGGATCACAAGCCCGCGTTCGAGGATTTTGCCATCGAGTTCCGCCAGGCGCTCGAGGCGTGGCCGCTGCTCGGCGAATCGCCCAACGCCGGCACCGTCGCCCGCACGGTGGATTCCAGCCTCGACCGCATCGAGGCGCGGATTTCCGACCGGAAGTTCCTCGAGGGCGGAATCCTGCTCGTCAACGGGCTGCCCTGCGAATTCCGCCCGACCGCCGACGGTGGCGCCGCCTGCGGCATCCGCTACCGCGCGTTCTACCTCGCGCCGTCGCTGCAGCCGCATGTGCCGGTGCACGCGCCCCTCCTCATCGAATGGGTGGATCTCGCGACGCTCACCGTCGCCGCCGCCGCGCGCTGGCACGTCTGGAATCCACGCTTCCAAGCCTACGACGCGCCCCCGGTCGATGACACCGCCGCCGCCGCCCGCCGCGCCGAACGCTGGGAACCGTGGTCCTGGACGCTCGGCCAGCCGCGCTTCATCCCCAAGATCGATTTTCCCCCGGAAGGCCGCCACACGCTCGACCTGCGCCGCTACCCGGCGCAGGCGCGCTGAGCCCGCGGCTGCGCGCCCGGATTTCGCGCCGGCTGTGCGGGCCGCGGCGCGTTGGGCATTGAGCACGGATCACCGGGCCGCGAGCGTTTCCCGATGTCCAGCCACGCCCCGCCACGCACGCCCGGCGCCTCCCACCATGCGCGGGGTGTCACGCTGATGCTCGCCTCGACCGTGTGCTTCACCGCCAACGTCCTGCTCATCCGGGGACTGGGCCGGTTCGAATCCGTCAATGTGTGGCTGGTGAGCTGCGTCCGGTTCCTCGCCGGGATGGTCGTAGTCCTCGCGCTCTATCGGGAGGACTTTCAGCTCACCCGGCTTTTCACCCAGCGGAAGCTCATGCTCCGCGGGCTGGTCGGTGGCGCGAGCGTCTACGGCTACTATCTGACGGTCGTGGAGCTCGGCGCCGGCCGGGCGACCTTCATCAACAACACCTACGTCATCAGCGGCGCGCTGCTGGCGGTCTGGATCCTCGGCGAACGCTTCAGCGCGGCGCTCGCGCTCGGCAGCGGCGCGGCGCTCGCCGGCCTGGCGCTGCTCACCAACGCCTTCGGGACCGGCGCCCGCATCACCGCCTACGATCTCCTCGGCGTCGTGACCGCGTTCGCCTCCGCCTACGTCGTGATCACGATCCGCCAGCTCCATGCCACCGAGCACACCTCGACGATCTTCGCGGCCCAGTGCGTCTACGGCCTGCTGCTTTGCGGTGCGCCCGCCCTGCTCCATCTGCAGTCGGTCTCCCTCCCCGCGGCCGCGATGATGTCCGGCGCGGGCGTGTGCGCGGCGCTCGGGCAAATCGCCATGACCCACGGCTTCCGCGATCTGCCGGTCGCCGAGGGCTCGCTGCTGCAGATGCTCGTGCCGCTGGGCATCGCCGTGGGCGGCGCGGTGATTTTCGGCGAGACATTTTCGGCCCAGGAACTCGCGGGCGCGGCGCTCATCCTGGGCGGCACGCTCTTCACGGCGCTTCGGCGCTAGGCTTTTGCTCGCCAGCTGGGCGCCGCCGGGGCTGCCTTGGCGCCCTCGTGCAAAAGGACATTCTCCTCCTCTGGGACATCGACGGCACGCTGATCGCCTCCGGCGGAGCGGGCATGACGGCGCTCGAGCGCGCGCTGAAAATCGACCTCGGCCGCGAAGGATCGCTCGCCGACATCGACTTCGCCGGCCGCACCGACACCTGGATCATGCGCGAGGTGTTCCGAAAATTCTCGCTGCCCGAGACCGAGGAGAACTTTGCGCGCTTCTTCCACGGCTACTTGCGCGAGCTGCCCGCCGCGTTGCAAAACCCGCGCGCCCGCGTCTTGCCCGGAGTGCGCGAGATCCTCCCGGCCGTCGCGGCCCACGGCGGGTTCGCCCAAGGCTTGCTCACCGGCAACAAGCGCGCCGGCGCCCAGGCCAAGCTCGCGCACCACGGGCTGTGGGGCCACTTCGCGTTCGGGGCGTTTGGCGACGACAGCGAGGTGCGCAACGACCTCGGCCCGCACGCGCTGCGCCGCGCCCGCGCCGCGCACGGCCGAGACTTCGCCCCCGCCCGGACCTGGATCATCGGCGACACGCCGCACGACATCGCCTGCGGCCGGGCCATCGGGGCCCGCACGCTGGCCGTCGCCACCGGCGCCTCGACGCTGGCAGACCTGCAGGCGCATCGACCCGACGTCGCCATGGCGGACCTGACCGACACCGCCGCCGTGATTTCGCTCCTGAGCCAGGCCTAGCGCCACGCCATGGATAGAATCCAGCCGCGGAACTCCGGCCCGCACGTCGTGCCATAAGGGTTGCGCCCGACGTGCTCCGTGCCCGGGAAAAAGTCCGCCGAAGTCTGCCGCGACCGGATCACCTCCCGGCCGTCGACACGCACGACCACGTCGGCGGTTGAGGATTGCCCGAGTTCCTTGCCCGGGCGCCAAAACGTGGGCGACTCGATCTCGACCACCAGCGGGCCGGCCCCCGCGGGCAGAACCGCGGACTCGGCCACGGCTGCGCCGTGGTGCTCGAACGCGAACTTCACGCCGCCGGCCGCCGGGCGGACGAAAAACATATCGGAGGCATAGTGCTCGCCGAACGCGAGCAGCGGCTCGCCCTCCGGCCGCACCGCCTCCGGCAGGATCACCTCCATCCGCCCCACGGTGTGCGACGGTTCCGACGGAGGCCACCGCCGCGCGTCGCGCACCTCGTCGTCGCGAAAAAGCCGCGCCCGCCGCGAACGCACCTCCCCGGAAAAATCCGCGCCGATCGCGCCGCCCCCCGCGATGTCACCGGGCCAAGGCGGCACGATGGCGTCGAGCGCGCGCCCGCCGCTGAACCACACCGCGACGGCCGTGCGCTCGCGAAACTCCACATTGCGCCGCAAACCGCCCATCAGCCCGCGCGGCCTGCCATAGAGCGACGGCACCTGCACCTCGACCGTGTGGGTGTGCTCGTCTTCCCATTTCAGCGGCCGGCCCCACTGCACCGCTTCCCCGCCCCGCGCGTAGCCGAAGCGAATCAAGCGGTCCCCGATGTGCTCGAGCACGATGCGCTCGTCCGCCCGCGGATCACGGGCCCGCCAAAACGTCTCCGCCGTGCCGGCCGGCTGCGCACGCAGGCGCACTTTCAACACGTGCGGGCCGTCGAATTGCCCGGCCCACCGGCCCGCTTCGCCCAGCGCGGCCCGTGCGGCGCCCTCCAACCGCGCCCACTGCGCCGGGTCGTTGCGACTCCACGCGCGCCCATGGTAGTCAAAGCCCACCAACATGCCCATGAGCACCGTGACGGCGAACAAGACGGTCGCGCCGGCGAGGACCAGTCGTCGCATCACCGGCCGCGTCGCGGCGCGCTCCACCGCCAGCAGGCCGCAGAGCGCCAGCACGCCCAAGGTCGGAGCGAAGTCCGCCTGGTAGCGCGCCGTCGTCGAAAAGTAGCTGACCACCAGCAACGCGACCGGCGCGCTCCCGGCCGCGAGCGCGAGCAACGTCGCGCGCCACGCCCCGGCCTCCGCCCGGCCGCGGCCACGGCCCGCCCACGGCAAGCCCAGGACCAGCCAAACGAACGGGAACGTGACGGCGATCCCGCAGACCTCCTCGGTGCCAAAGTAGCCCGGCAAGCCGTGCACTGGCACGCTTGGCGCGGAGAGGAACGGAAACGTCCACGCCCACACGACCGGCTGGAAAAAATAGACCGCAAGGTTGTGCGGGATGAAGCGCGCGCTGAAGTGCACCCACCGCGACTCATAAGCGCCCGAAAGCTGATAGTGCTGGCCGAATTCCAGCGCGCTGCCGAAGCGCGCGAAGTTGTGCGCCATCAGCGCCAGGCCGCACATCGCCAGCGGCGCGGCCGCCGCGAGCGCCAGCCGCCACCACGCGCGCCGCGGATCGTTTTTCCGCCACGCGCCCCACAGCGGCGCGAGCAGCATCGGCGCGGCAAAGAGGCACGTCGGCCGCGACGCCACCGCCAGCCCGAGCCAGAGTCCCGCCCACGCCATCGACCGCGCCGGCCGCGGGCCGTGCAGCGCGCGAAACACCGCGCCCAGCGCCAGCAGCGTGAACGCGAGCCCCGCCGCGATCGGCAGCTCCCAGAACATCGCGCGCTGCGCCAGCGCGAGCAGATGCGTGCCAAACCCAAGCGCCAGCACGCCGAGCGGCGCGACGATCGGCGCGCTGCCCGGAAAATGACGCCGCCGAATCGCAAGCCACAGCCACGTCGCGGCGAGAAACGCGACCGAGCAAAACACCAGCACCGCCGCGCCCGTCGTCATTTCCCAACCGGTGAGCAACGTCACGGGCAGCATCACCGTCAGCGCCGGCGCCGCGCCGAAATAGAGATGGTATTTGCCCTTGAAGAACGACACGTCACCCAGCCGATGCGGCGCGTTCTGCCGCGGATCGTAGGGATCGGCCAGCGCGAGCATCTCGGGCGTGGGCGCGACATCGATCGCCAGCTGCCCCTTGCGCCAGCCGCGCACGAGCTGCTTGTAGTAATCCTGGTCGCCCCAGTCGCCGAGCCCGCCGTTGGAAACGACCGTCCACCCGAAATACCAGAGCACCGCCGCGATCGCCCCGGCGACGAGCGCGCGCTCGATCTTCCCGCTCATGGGAGCCGCGCGGACATGCTCACTTATGATCCCACGGCAGGTGGACCGCGAGGCGCTCGTGCTTCCAGACGCGGAACACCTCGAACATCTTTCCCGGGTTCAAAATCCCGTTGGGATCGAGCGCGCGCTTCACCGCCTGCATCGCGCGCACCTGCGCGGGCGAATGCTGGATGCGCAGGAACGGCGTCTTCGCCAGCCCGATGCCATGTTCGCCGGAAATCGCGCCGCCGAGCGACACGACCGTCTCCATGAGGAGCTGCACCGCTTTCTCGGCGGCGCGCGTCTCCGCCTGGTTCGCGCGGTGATACATGATGTTCACGTGCAGGTTGCCGTCCGCGAGGTGGCCAAAGGTCGGCACATACAGGCCCGACTCGCGCTTCAGGCGCACGAGGAAGCGCGCGAACTTCACGTAGCTGCGCATCGGGATGACGATGTCCTCGTTTAGCTTCGCGTCGCCGAGCTCGAACATCGCGCCCGAGCACTTGCGCCGCACCGCCCAGAGCTGCTCGGCCTCGTCGCGATTGCGCGCCACGCGATGCGCCGTCGCGTGCGCCGCGGCCCACGCGAGCACGGCCTTGCTCTGCTCGCGCACCTCGAGCTTCGAGCCGGCCAGCTCCAACAGGATCACCGGCCGGCCGGCCTGACCTGCAAACACCGCCTGCTTCGTCGCGCGCTCCGCGCACAGCACGCTCTCGCGATCGAGGAACTCGCAGATCGCCGGCTGCACGCGGGAGCGAAAGAGCGCGAGCGCCGCCTGCAGCGCGCGCGTCTCGTCGCGAAAGGAGGTGAGCAGCGTCCACCGCGCCGCCGGCTGCGGGATCAGCTTGAGCACGGCGCCCGTCACGACGCCGAGCATGCCCTCGCTCCCGATCCAAAGATCGCGCATGTTGTAGCCGGCGGAAAATTTTTTCGTGGCCGTGCCCCACTCCACGTATTCCCCCGTCGGCAGGAACCCGCGCAGCGCGACGACGAAGTCGCGCGTGACACCGTATTTCCCGCCGTGCATGCCACCCGCGTTGCACGCGATGTTGCCGCCGATGGTGCAATACTCCTTCGACGAAGGATCGGGCGGGTAGAACCAGCCCTTGGCCTCCGCCGCCCGCTGGATGTCGGCGACTTTTGCGCCCGCCTGCACATGCGCCATGCCCGCCTCCTCGTTGATCGCGATCCGATTCAAGCCGAGCATGTCGATCACCCAGCCGCCGCGGAGCGGCGCCGCCGCACCGGTGAGCGTCGTGCCGCGCCCGCGGGTGGTCACGGGCACGCGGAATTTGTTCGCGAGCGCGAGCACCACGCCGATGTCCGCCTCCTGGCGCGGGAAGATTGCCGCGTCAGGCAGGAAGGGAATCTTGCTGCTGTCGAACGACGCGGCGCGGCGCGCCTCGTCGTCGGTGCGCACGACGCGCGCGCCGAGGCGGCGGCGCAAAAGCTGGGTGGCTGCCTGGTTCATCGATGGGGAATTAGCGGCCTGGCGCCGGGCCGCGCAAGCTAGCGATAGAGCGCCGTCGTGGGCGCGGCCGTGAGCACGTTGTAGTGGCGCATCGCGAGGCGCCACCACTCCGCCAATTCCTCCGCCGGGCAGCTCCAGAGATCACGGTGCAGCGCGATCATCGACTCGGCGTCGAGGAGCAGGGACATCTTCTCCTTCACCGTGAACTTGGCCGGGCCGTCGCGCAGCAGGCGCGCGCGAAGCTGCGCGAACCACTCCCGCGACTCCTCGGTCGGCCGGCGGTGCCGCAGCAGCGTGACATGCATGGCGTTCACGTAGGGATCGAGCACCGCCTGCATCAGGCCATAGTCGGCACGCAGGGGCTTCAGCGGCGGCAGGTGGCGGTAGCACTCGGCGAGGTTCTGCTCGAGGCGCTTCAGCTCGTAGGGCGTGGCCGTCTCCTCCGGCGTGAGGAACAGCCCCGCGCGCCGCGCCGCGGCGCCGAGGCCGGACTTGCTCAGCAAAATGGAGATCGGAATCGAGAGCGCGAGCGGCACCACCACCGGGCTCAGCCAGAAAAAGAAGGGCCGCGACAAAATGAAGGCGCTCACGCCCCACACCACGCCGAAGATCGTCTGCCCGCCGTGCGTGATGATCGCCTCGCGCCAGTCGGTGCCCTCGCCCTCCGCGTCGCGCCGCTGCGTGACCCACGACACCCCCTGCCCCAGCAGCGTGAAGACGACGAATTTCGCGTTGAAGGCCATGTTCACCGGCGCGAGCAGGGCGGAGAGCAGCGTCTCGCCGAGCGCGCTCGCGACGAGCCGGCGCTTGCCGCCGAACCGCGCCGCTTCCTCCGCCTGCCCAAGCGCCCGGATCACGCTCACAAACTTGGGCAAGAACAGGAGCAGCATCGTGAACGCGAACAGGCCGAGCGCGAGGGGCCAGCGCGCGGTGTCGCCGAAAAACGCGGGCGCCCGCCCGGCCCCCTCCGCCAGCTTCACCTGGGTGAAAACGTGCACGGTGCACAGCAGCATGAACAGCAGCCACAGCGGCGCCGACAGATAGCCCATCACGCCCATCAGCAGGTGAAACCGGCTCGCCGGGCGGAAGCCCTGCGCCGAGAGGAGCCACAGGTGCTGCATGTTGCCCTGGCACCAGCGGCGGTCGCGCTTCGCGGAGTCGATGAGCGTGGGCGGCCCCTCCTCGTAGGTCCCCTCGATCTCGCCGGCGAGCCACACGGCCCAGCCGGCCTTGCGCATGAGGGCGGCCTCGACGAAATCGTGCGACAGGATGCGGCCGCCGAACGGCTCGCTGCCCGGCAAGTCCGGCAGCGAGCAGTGCGCGATGAAGGGCTCGACGCGCACGATGGCGTTGTGCCCCCAGAAATTACCCTCGTGCTGCTGCCAGTAGTTGAGGCCCGCCAGGAACAGCGGGCTGTAGAGCCGGCTGGCGAACGACTGCATGCGCGCGAAGAGCGTCTCGCCGTTCACGATGCGCGGCGCCGTCTGGAGGATGCCCACCTCCGGGTTGCGCTCCATCAATTGCACGAGCTGCACGAGCGCCTTGCCCGTCATGATCGAGTCGGCGTCGAGCACGATCATGTAGCGGTAGCGGCGGCCCCAGCGGCGGAGGAAGTCGGCGATGTTGCCGGCCTTCTTGTTGATCGCGTGGCGGCGCTTGCGGTAGAAAATCTTCCCGAAGCCGCCGACCTGCTTGCACAGCTCCAGCCAGGCGACCTCCTCCTGCACCCACTGGCTGGGTTGGTTCGAGTCGCTGAGGACGAAGAAATCAAAGTGCCCGAGCTTGCGCGTCTCCTGCAGCGAGCGAAACACCACGCGCAATCCCTCGAACACCCGGCTCACGTCCTCGTTGAACACCGGCATCACGATCGCCGTCGGCCCGAGGGGCGCGTCCTCGTCGGGCGCGAGGGTCTTCACGATGCGCGCGCTGTCGCCGCCGCGGTTGACGACGTAGAAGCCCACGAGCGCCGTGCAGAATCCCGCCGCGATGTGGGCGAACAACACGACGAACAGCGCGAGCAGCATCAGCTCCACGCCCGTGAGCCCGCCTTGCCACAGCAAGTCGGCCATGAACCACGTCGCGATCGCCGTGAACGCGAAGATCGCGGTGAAGAAGAGCGTCCGCCGCCGGTTGAGGCGGTCCTTGTCCATCCGATCCTTGAGGTGGAGGTCCATCAGGGGAGGGGCAAAAGGACCAAGGGACGGAAGACAGCACCACGTGCCGGCCAAGGATCGTTGTCCCTTGGTCTCGTGGCCTTCCGGTCTGTTGGTCCCCTATTCATCAGCGCGTGACGTAGAAGATCGCGGCGAGCACGCCGGCGAAGAGCAGCCAGAGGAGCAGCGCGCGCAGGATGGGCCAGCGCTCGATGCGCTCCATGGTCTCGCCCGCCACCTCCGGGATCGGCCCGAGGTCGATGGGGCGCGGGGCCATGCTGGAGAATGTCACGTCCGGGCCCGCCCGCACCGCGACGCCGCGCATCGCCGCCTCGAACTCCGCCGGAATCTCACGATCGAGAAAGGCATAGGGCCAGCGTTGCGCACCGTCGCAGAGGAGAAGGGCGAGGCGCCCATCCACGGCGATGCGCTCATGCGGCTGGCCGCGCTCGTCGAGCAGGTCCGCGAACCACAGGTCCATGAGCGCCTCGATTTCCTCGGCCGCGAGCACGGTGGGGCTGAGCGCGGGGTCGGCCTCGTGGCGCGACGCCGTGCGCTCGAGCACTTGGTGGATGAGGCGGCTCTGGTGGAGGCGGTTGTGGATGCGGTGCGCGCGCAGGTAGTCCTCGACGCGCACATAGGCGGCGTTCCACTGCTCCATCGTGCCGGTCTTCGGGCGAAACTCCGCGGAAAGTTCGACCGGCTTGCTCATGGTTGCCAGAGATAGGACCACGTCTCGGTGAGCGCCTGCGCGCCGCGCTTCAGGAAGCACCGCAGCTCAATCGGGCGGCCCGAGCCGTCGGGCTTCACCGTGAAGGCCACGCGCCACGTGCCATTGATCGCGTTTTTCTGGAGCGCGGCGTGGTTGAGCTTGCCGCCGTCGCCCACCGACACGACCTGCTCGATCTTCGCATCGGCGCCGAGCGCCTCGAGCTGTTTGCCGGCAAAATCGATCACGAAGCGCTCGAATCCCGGCTCGTAGCGCGCCGACTTGCCGTGACGCGTCGCGCGGACGAAGCCGGCGGGCGGCGCGATTTGCCCGAGGCCCCACGTGAGGCGATACTCCACGTCGATCGGCTCGCCGGGCGGCGGAAGCTTCTCCGGGACCCAGAAGGCGACGATGTTGTCGTCGAACTCCGTCGTCGTCGGTATCTCGACCAGTCGCACGCTGCCGCGGCCCCACTTCCCAAGCGGCTCGACGAGCACGCTCGGCCGCGCGTGATACCGGGCCTCGAGGTCCTGATAATTCTCAAAATCACGGTCGCGCTGGAGCAGGCCGAAGGCGCGCGGGTTGTCGTCGCTGAACGCCGACACGCGGACGCCGCGCGGGTTGGTGAGCGGCCGCCAGATCCATTCGTCCGCGCCGGTGTGGAGCAGCAGGCCGTCGGAATCGTGCACCTCGGGGCGGAAATCGCGCGTGGTGTCGGAGTTCTCGGCATGCCAGAACATGCTGGTCAGCGGCGCGACGCCGAAGACCTTGGCGTTCCTGCGGCAAAAGAGCGTCGCCTTCACCTCGACCGTGGTCGAGGCCCCCGGCGTGACCGTGAAACGATACGCGCCGGTCACGCTCGGGCTCTCCAGCAGCGCGAAGAACACCTGGCTCTTCGCCCGGGCGTCGCCGCGCACCAGCCAGAACTCGGTGAAGACCGGAAATTCCTCACCCTCGGGCTCCCACGTGTTGAGCGCGAGCCCGCGGGCGGAAAGCCCATACGCCGAGCCGGCGCAGAGAAACCGGAAGTAGCTGGCGCCCGCAAACGACCCGATCTCGTTGTGCGGCGTGCCGGGGCCGCCGAAGGGAAACATCAGGCGGAAGCCGGCGAAACCGAGATCCGGGGGGATGTCGCCGGATTTCACGCTGCGGTAGTTGAAATATTCCCGGCGAAACGGAATCGGGCGCGCGGTCGAGCCGCGCACCTCGTTCAGGCGCACCCTCTTGTCGAGGAGGAAGCCGGGGTGCAGATACTGCACCTCGAACGGCAGCTTCTCGTCGTGCCAGAGCGATTGGCCGCCCATGAACTCGATGAGTCGCAGCTGGTCGTAGTCGAGCGCGCGGAGCCACGCGGGCACCTCGCCGCGCGGCGGCGCGGGCGGCTGCGCGGCGAGCGCCTGCGCGCGCGCGCGGAGCGCCGCGTAGTCAAACTTCTCCTCGGCGGCGCCCGCGAACAGGGCGGCCCACAGCCAGGCGGCGCACAGCGCGGGGTGCTTCATTTCTCGAGGAAAAAGCCCCGCTGCTTCTCCGAGATCGGCAGCGCGGCGCGTTCCATGACCTTGAGCAGGTCCTCCCAAATCATGCGTTTCTTCCGGTTGGTCGGCTCGCGCAGGATGTAGCTCGGGTGGTAGGTCACCATGAGCGGCGTGCCGCCAAAGTCGTGCCACTGCCCGCGCGCCTCGCCGAGGGTCTTGAACTTGCCGAAGCCCAGCAGGCCCTCGAGCGCGGTCTTGCCGAGCGCCACCAGCAGCACCGGCCGCACGATCTCCACCTGCGCCCGCAGATACGGCAGGCAGTAGCGCATCTCGTCCTCGCTGGGCGGACGGTTGCCGACTTGCTCGCGCCCCTCGGCCGTGGGCATCTGGGGGCGCCAGTTCATGATGTTGCCGATGTAGACCTCCTCGCGCTTCACCCCCATGCCGAGGATCATCTTGGTCAGGAGCTGGCCGGCGGGGCCGACGAACGGCTCGCCCTGAATTTCCTCCTCTGCGCCGGGCGCCTCGCCCACGAACATGATCTTTGCCTCAAGGTTTCCCACGCCGAGCACGACCTTCTTGCCGGGGCGGACGTTGGCGCGGCAGATCGCATCGTTCTGGACCAAGGACAGAAGCGCGTTCCACCGCGCCGGCTTGTCCCCGGCCGGAAGTGCAAACGACGGGGGGGCGGGCAGGCTCGGGGCCGAAGCTTCGGCCCGAGGCGCTTCCACCTTGCGGACGACGGGCGGCGCGACCGCCGCCGGCGCCGGCCTGGCCACGGCCCCGCCGGCGCTCCCTGGGTTCGAGCCGGCCGCTTCGGGCGCGGCGTCGGCCAGCGCACGGCGGAGCGCCGCCACGCTCTCCTCTGAAACCGCAACCGTCCTGACCCCAGCGCTTTTCAGGCGGCGGAGTTCATCGGCGATGGCTTGGACAGCGAGGCGCATGCAGCAGTTCGGGGCTCAGCCGGTGCGGCTGGCGAGCAGTTTCTCGACGTGCTTGCCGAGCAGGTCGAACTCGAGGTTGACGGGGTCGCCGGCGCGTTTTTCCCGCAGGTTGGTCACCGCCCGCGTGTGCGGGATAATCCAGACGGCAAACGCGTCGTCCTCCGCCTCGGCAATCGTGAGGGAGATGCCATCGATGGCGATGCTGCCCTTGTGCACGACATGGCGCATGAGTGGCGGGGCCACGCGCACGCGGAGATAGTGGTCCTTGCCGCGCTGCTCGAAGGTCGCGACCGTGCCCATCGCGTCGACATGGCCGGTCACGAAGTGCCCCCCAATCTTGCCGTTGAGGCGCAGGCTGCGCTCCAAGTTCACGGCCGCACCCGGCTTCAGCGCGGCGAAGTTGGTGAGCCGGCGCGTCTCTTCCAGGACGTCGAAGCGGAACGAACCCGCGTCGAACTGCGCCACGGTGAGGCAGCACCCGTTGACCGCGATGCTGTCCCCCAACGCGAGATCCGCCAAGGCCGCGTGTGCGGCGACCGCGAGGCTCCACGCCTCGGCTTTCGGCTCGAAGGCGAGCACGCGACCCGTTTCCTCGACTATCCCGGTGAACATCGTGCGTGTGACAAAACCCCGAAAGTCCCGCCCGCCAAGCTGCAAACTGCGCCGCGTCCCCCGCCCAAGCCGCACTGGCGTGAATATCGCGCTGGATTTTCGCGTCCCAAGGCGCGATGCCTGAAGCCCCACCGTGCCCGATCCCGCCGAACTCACCCCCGACGCCGAGCGTGCGCTCGTGCAGCGCGCGAGCGCCGGCGACGAGGAGGCCTTTGGCACGCTCATGCGCAGCCACTATGAACCGGTCTTCCGGCTGGTGGCCGCGATGCTGCGCGACGAGCACGGCGCCCGCGACGTGTGCCAGGAAATCTGGCTCACGGTTTGGAAAAACCTCGGCACGTTTCGCGGCGACGCCAAATTCTCCACCTGGCTTCACCCCATCGCCACGCGCCGCGCCATCGATCACCTGCGCGGGCGCAAGCGCTGGTTCAGCCGCTTCATCCCCTTTGCCTCCGATGTCGGGGAGGACGACGGCAATGCCGACCGCATGGCCGCCGCCCCCGAGGCGGTCGAGCCCGACAACCCGCGCCAGCAGGTCGAGCGCAGCGAAAGCGCCCGCCGCTTCGAAAACGCCATCGCCTCGCTTCCGCCCAAGCATCGCGCGGTGCTTGCGCTCCGGGAAATCCAGCATCTTTCCTACGACGAAATCGCCGCCAACCTGGGCATCGCCCGCGGCACCGTCATGTCCCGTCTTTTTCACGCGCGCCGCCACCTGGCGCAAAAACTAGGAGACCAGCCATGAGAACCATCGCTCAATTCGCCCTTGCCTTCGCCTGCGCCGCACTCGCGCCCGCGCCAGCCGGATGGGCCGCGACCACCGGCAAAACGACGAAGCAGGACGGCAAGATGATCACCGTCCACGCCATCTTGATCACCGCCTCAAACAAGAAGGGCGGCGTCGATCGCAAACTCGCCGCCTACGCCGACAACCTGAAAAGCAACCTGCCCTTTGACACGTTTCACTATGCGACCGAAGGCCGGGCGACCCTGCACGAGGGAGGACGCGGCACCATCACCTTCGCCGGGGACCACCGGCTCGAGCTCGAGGACGACCCCGAAAAGGGCATCCATCTGAAGGTGTTTTGGCTCAAAGGCCCGGAGACGATCATCAGCGCCACGCTGACGCTCAACCCCGGGGTGCCAGCGGTCCTCGTCCGGCGCGGAGGCGGCGACGAGGTGCCGGTGGTCATCTTGGTCGCGCGGTGAACCCTGTTTCCTCGAGAGGAAAATCTTTGAATATCGCCGAGGGCCGCGTCGTCAGAGGGGGCGAACCTCAACCAAGGATAACCACCATGAACCGCATCGCTCTCGCCCTCTTCGCTGGCACCGCCGCCTTTGCCGCCGCAACCGCCAAGGCCGACACGCGGGTCGGCTTCGGCCTGAATGTTGGCATCCCTGCCTATCGTCCGGCGCCGCCCACGGTCGTTTACGCGCCTGCTTATACCCCGCCCGCCCGCGGCTACTGGAAGGAAATTGTCGTCAAGACCTGGATCCCCGAGCGTAGCTACGTCCGCTACACCCATTGGGGCCGCCCGGAACGCGTCATCGAGCCGGGCTACTTCACCTACCGCACCGATCGCGTGTGGGTCGCGGAGGACCACTGTGCCGCTCCCGCACCCGCGCCCGCCTGGGGCTACGGCTATCGCCGCTAACGCGAATTCCCTTTCCCTGCGCCCGCCATGAACTGCCGCGAGGTCCAATCCGAACTCTTCGCCGAGACCGACGGCGCGCCGCCCAACCCGCGGCGCGCCGAGGCCGAAGCGCACGTCGCGCACTGCGCGGCCTGCCGGCGGGTGCGGGACGACGTCGCGGCCGCCCTCTCGGCCTGGCGCAGCGAGGTTTCAAAGATGCCGGTTCCCGACACCGAGCGCGAGTGGCTCGCCGTCCGCCGCCGGATCCGCGGCGGAGGTGGCGAGCCGGCCTCGCGCTCGCGTCGGAACTGGGCCGCATGGCTGGGCCTGCCGTTGGCCGCCGCTGCCGCCGCCCTGGTGTTTGTCATGGCCCCGGCGGATCGCACGGCGACCTTGGAGCTGCCCGTCGGCGAAACCGCCCGGGCGGAAAACATCGAGGCATCCGGCGACGGCGCGTCGACCATGGTCTTTGTCGACGACAAGAGCGGCTGGCTGATCGTTTGGGCCAGTGACGCGGCCCGCAGCGCCGAGGAGTGAGGCGGCGGAGACCGCCGCGTGATCGGAATCCCGCCGGGCGCGCCACTCCGCACCGGCGCAGGGCAACAGAGAGGTTGAAAACCGATCAGGCCTTGCCTTGGCTGCATCATCGCACCCTTCGACTGCCTCATGCTTTCCTTTTCCCGTTTGTCGCGCCTGGCGGCAGTGGTCGCATTCTCCGTGGCTGGAGGTTTTGCCGCGCCCGTCGGTTCCCCCGTCAAGCTCGGCGAATTTGCCTCCCTGACCGGGAAGGAGGCGACCTACGGGCAGGCCGCGCACAAAGGCGCGCTCCTCGCCGTCGAGGAGGCCAACGCCGCCGGTGGCGTCCTCGGCCGCCCGATTGAGCTCATCACCGAGGACAACCAGTCCAAGCCCGGCGAGTCCGCCACGGTCGTCAAGAAGCTCATCTCGCGCGAAAAGGTCGCCGTGGTGATCGGTGACATTACGTCCGGCCGCACGCTCGAGGCCGCGCCCATCGCGCAGGCGGCCCGGGTCCCGCTCATCTCGCCGGGCGCGACGAACGTCACCGTCACCACCAAGGGTGACTACGTTTTCCGCGTCTGCTTCATCGACGATTTCCAGGGGACCATCATGGCCAAGTTTGCGCGCGACACGCTGAAGCTCCGCCGCGCCGCCATCCTCTCCTCGGCTTCCTCGGCGCAAAGCGTGGGCCTCGCGAAGTTCTTCCGCGCCGGCTTTGCTTCCGGCGACGCCAGCATCGTGGCCGACCAGAAATACAACGAGGGCGACAAGGATTTTCGCGCCCAGCTCACCGCCATCAAGGCCGCGGGCGCCGACGGTGTGTTCGTCCCCGGCTACTACGCCGAGGCCGCGCTGATCTGCAAACAAGCCCGCGACCTCGGCCTCACCGTCCCGCTCTTCGGCATCGACGGCTGGGAATCGCCGGAGCTGGTGAAGCTCGCCGGCCCCGCCGTCGAGGGCGGCTACTTCAGCACGCACTACTCGCCCGACAACCGCTCCGCCCGCGTCGTCGACTTCAACCGCCGCTTTCAGCAGCGCTGGGGCGCGGCCTCCGATTCGCTCTCGGCCCTCGGCTACGACGCGGCCATGCTGGCCATCGACGCCATCCGCCGCGCCGGCTCGACCGACTGCGCCAGGATCCGCGACGCCCTCGCCGCCACCCGCGGCTACCCCGCCGTCACCGGCACCATCACGTTCGACGCCCAGAGAAACCCCACCAAGTCCGCCGTCGTGCTCACCGTGAAGAACGGCGAGTTCACGTTTATCCAGGACGTGAATCCCTAGGCCACACTTCCCCCCATTGATGAAACCACTGCTCCGCTTCTCCACCCTCTCCGCCCTCGCCGCGCTCTCGATCGCCGCGCGCGCCCAGGAGCCCATCAAGATCGGCGAGTTTGCCTGCCTCACCGGCAAGGACGCCACCTTCGGCCAGTCGCAGCACAAGGGCATCGTCCTCGCCCTCGAGGAAATCAACGCCGCGGGCGGCGTCCTCGGCCGCAAGCTGGAGCTCATCGCCGAGGACAACCAATCCAAGTCCGGCGAGTCGGCCACCGTCGCGAAGAAGCTCCTCTCGCGCGACAAGGTGATCGCCATCCTTGGCGAGGTCACCTCCTCGCGCTCGCTCGAGGTCGCCCCGCTCGCGCAGGCTGCCAAAATCCCGATGATCGCCTCGGGCGCGACCAACCCCGCGGTCACGCAAAAGGGCGACTACGTTTTCCGCGTGTGTTTCATCGATGACTTCCAGGGCACCGTCATGGCCAAGTTCGCCCTGAACGATCTCAAGGCCAGGAAGGTCGCCACGCTCACCAGTGTCTCGAGCGCCTACAGCGTGGGCCTCGCGAAATTCTTCAAGGAGACTTTCGTCGCCGGCGGCGGCACGGTCGTGGCCGAGCAGAAGTTCAACGAGGGCGACAAGGACTTCCGCGCCCAGCTCACCGCCATCAAGGCCGCCAACGTCGACGCGGTCTTCGTCCCCGGCTACTACACCGAGGCCGCGCTCATCGCCCGGCAGGCCCGCAGCCTCGGCCTCACCGTCCCGCTCTTCGGCGGCGACGGCTGGGAATCCGAGAAACTCCTCGAGATCGGCGGCGACGCGCTCAACGGCACCTACTACTCCACGCACTTCACGCCGGAAAACAAGGAGCCGGCGGTCGCCGCATTCGTGCGGAAATTCAAGGCCCGCTGGAAGAACGAGACGCCCGACGCCTACGCCGCCCTCGGCTACGACTCGCTCTACATCCTAGTGGATGCCATCAAGCGCTCCGGCGTCACCGCCGGCCCCAAGCTCCGCGACGCGATCGCGGCGACCAAGAATTTCTCCGGCGCCAGCGGCGTGACGACGCTCGACAAGGACCGCAACGCCTCCAAGCCCGCCACGATCATCGCGGTCAAGGACGGCAAGCTGCAGTTCCACAAGACCGTCGCGCCGTGATGCCGCCGCGTCTGGCCCGGGCTGCGCTCCACTGGGGACGCGGCGCCCTCGCCGCGTTTTGCGCAGGCGCCGGGCTCGCCGCCGCCGAGCCCATCAGGCTCGGCGAGGTCGGCCCCCTCACCGGCAAGGAAGCCGCCTTCGGCCAATCCGCGCACCGCGGCATCCTCCTTGCCATCGCCGAGCTCAACGCCCGCGGCGGCGTCCTCGGCCGCCCGCTTGCCGCCGTCGCCGAGGACAACCAGTCCAAGCCCGGCGAATCCGCCACGGCGTCCAAAAAACTTCTCTCGCGGGACAAGGTCGTCGCTCTCCTCGGCACGGGCACCTCCTCGAACTGCCTCGAGATGGCGCCCGTCGCGCAGGCCGCGCGCGTCCCGCTCGTCGCCACCACCGCGACGGCCGATGAAGTGACAGCCAGCCGCAGCTTCGCCTTCCGCGTTTGCTTCATCGATCCGTTTCAGGGCGCGGTGCTCGCCAAGTTCGCCCGCGACACCCTGAAAGCGAGCCGTGTCGCGCTCCTCACCTCCGTCTCCTCGTCCTACAGCGTCGGCCTCTCCAAGGTCTTTCGCGAAAAGCTCGCTGCCGGCGGCGGAAACATCGTCGCCGACCAGAAATACTCGGAGGGCGACAAGGATTTCCGCGCCCAGCTCACCGCCATCAAGGCCGCCAAGCCCGACGCCATCGCCACCACCGGCTTCTACACCGAGGGCGCGCTCATCTGCAAACAGGCCCGCGAGCTCGGCCTCACCGTGCCCATCGTCGCAGGCGACGGCTGGGAAGCCCCCGAGTTGATCGAAATCGGCGGCGCGGCCGTCAATGGCACCTACTACTGCAGCCACTATTCGTCGGCGAGCACCGCGCCCGAGGTGCGCGCGTTTGTGGAGAAATTCCGGGCCAAATACCGCGACACCCCGGACTCCATGGCCCCGCTCGCCTACGACGCCGTCATGATCCTCGCCGCCGCGATCACCCAGGCCGGCACCACGGAGGGGCCGCGCCTCCGCGACGCCCTCGCCGCCGTCAAGGATCACCCGGGCGTCACCGGCCGCACCACGATCGACGCGGAGCGCAACGCTTCCAAGCCCGCCGTCATGCTCGCCGTGAGGAACGGCCGCACCGAATTTTTCCAAACCATCGACCCGTGACCCGCGCTTACTTCTTCCCTGCGTTGCTCCTGCTCGCCACCGCGGCCTTCGCCGCCGAAGGCCCGATCAAGATCGGCCACTATGACCGGCAAGGACGCCGCGTTCGGCGTCGCCACGCGGAAGGGCGTGATTCTCGCCGTCGAGGAGATCAACGCCAAGGGCGGCGTCCTCGGCCGCAAGCTCGAGTATCTCGTCGAGGACATGCAGTCCAAGCAGGGCGAGGCCGCCACTGCCGTGAAGAAGCTCATCTCGCGCGACAAGGTCGGCGTCATGATCGGCGCCAACGCTTCCGCCAACTCCCTCGAGGCCGCGCCCATCTGCCAGAACGCGCACGTGCCCATGATGGCCATCTCCTCGACCAATCCCCGCGTCACCGAGATCGGCGACTATATCTTCCGCATCTGTTTCATCGATCCGTTCCAGGGCGCCGTGCTCGCCAAGTTCGCGCGCACGTCGCTCAAGGCCCGCCGCGTCGCGCTGCTCACCTCCACAACCTCTCCCTACAGTGTCGGCCTCTCCGCCGTGCTGCGCGAGCGCTTCACCGCCCTCGGCGGCGAGGTCGTGGCCGAGCAGAGATACGCCGAGGGCGACAAGGATTTCCGCGCCCAGCTCACCGCCATCAAGGCCGCGCGCCCCGATGTGATCGCCGCCACCGGATTCTACAGCGAGGCGGCGCTCATCTGCGTGCAGGCCCGCTCACTCGGCCTCGCCATGCCCGTCATCGGGGGCGACGGCTGGGAAGCCCCGCAGCTCACCGAGCTCGGCGGCAAGGCCGTCGAGGGCACCTACTACTGCACCTATTTCTCCGCCGACAACAACGCCCCCGAAGTTCGCGAGTTCGTGCGCCGCTTCCAGGCGCGCTGGAGCAACGAGCGCCCCGAGGGCGTGGCGGCCCTGGGCTACGACGCGATGTATGTCATCGCCGCCGCCATGGAACGCAGCGGCGCGACCACCGGCCCGGCCCTCCGCGACGCCATCGCGGCCACGAGGAATCATGCTGGCGTCACCGGCAAGACGACCATCGACGCCAAGCGCAACAGCGAGAAGGCCGCGGTGATGCTCACGGTGAAGAACGGCCGCGTGGAGTTCTTCGAAGCCGTCACGCCATGAGGCGCGGGCGATTCGCCGCGGGATTAGTTCTTCCAACTTTCAACTTTCAACTTTCAACTGCCGCACCGTCGCGTGTCCGAATTCCTCCAGCAGCTCCTCAACGGATTGTCCCTCGGCGCCATCTACGCCTTGATTGCGCTGGGCTACACCATGGTCTACGGCGTCCTGCGCTTCATCAATTTCGCGCACTCGGATGTCTTCATGGTCGGCTCCTTCCTCGGCTATTTCGCCGGCAAGCTCGTGCCGGAGCACACGCTCTGGGGCGGCTTCGCCGTCCTGCTCGCCGCGATGCTCGGCTGCGCCGTGCTCGGCATGACGATTGAGCGCCTCGCCTACCGCCCGCTCCGCGGCGCCGCCACGCTCAACGTCCTCATCACCGCCATCGGCGTCTCGCTGCTGCTCGAATACTCCGGCCAGGTCTTTTTCGGCGCCGCCCCGCGCACGTTTCCCGAGGTCTTTCCGGTGAAGAATTTCCAGCTCGGCGCACTCACGCTTTCGTCGAGCCAACTCGCCGTCATCGTCGTCGCCACGGGGCTGATGTTCGCCCTGCAGTTCATCGTCCACCGGACCAAGATCGGCACCGCCATGCGCGCCGTCTCGCTCAACCCCCGCGCCGCGCAGCTCGTCGGCGTGAACAACGATGTCGTCATCTCCTTCACCTTCGGCCTCGGCTCCGCCCTCGCCGGCGCCGGCGGCATCCTCTACGCGCTCAACTACCCGTCGATCGATCCGCTGATGGGCGTGATGCCGGGGCTCAAGGCCTTCGTCGCCGCGGTGCTCGGCGGCATCGGCAACATCCCCGGCGCCGCGCTCGGCGGCCTGCTGCTCGGCACGGTCGAGACCTTCGTGAGCGGCAGCCAGTGGTCGACCTACAAGGACGCGATCGCCTTCGGCATCCTGATCGCGATCCTGCTCTTCCGTCCCGCAGGACTGCTCGGCAAATTCACGGTCGAGAAAGTCTAAGACCGTTTGACCACGGACTACACCGATGACACAGACGAAACCATCGCAGCGCGCGTTTGCATCCGCGCGATCCGTGTAATCCGGGGTCAAAAGACTTCGCCCGAGCCATGCCCCGCCCACACCTCTACCTCCTCGTCGCGCTGCTGGCCGCGTTCGGCTTGTCTCACTTCTCCGACAAGATCGACCCCTACCACCTCGACGTCCTGATCGGCATCGGGATCAACGTCATCCTCGCCGTCTCGCTCAACCTCGTGAACGGCTACACGGGCCAGTTCTCGCTCGGGCACGCCGGCTTCATGTCGGTCGGCGCCTACTTCGCGGCGGCGGTCAGCCTCTTTGTGGCGCCATCGTTCCTCGGCGCCGAGGGCGGCACGGTCGTGCAACGGGGCGTGGCGTTCACGCTCGCGCTCCTCGTCGGCGGGCTCTGCGCGGCCGTCGCCGGCCTGCTCGTGGGCGTGCCGTCGCTGCGGCTCAAGGGCGACTACCTCGCGCTCGTCACCCTGGGCTTCGGCGAGATCATCCGCGTGATCTTCCAGAACGTCGAAAAATTCGGCGGCGCCCTCGGCCTCAACGGCATCCCGGCCTACACCACGATTTTCTGGGTCGTCGCCTGCGGCGCGCTCACCGTCTTCACCGTGACGTGCCTCGTGCACTCGACCTACGGCCGCGGCTTCCTCGCCACGCACGACGACGAGATCGCGAGCGAGGCCGTCGGCCTCGACACCACGCGCTACAAGATCGTGGCGTTCGTCGTCGGCGCGTTTTTCGCCGGCATCGCCGGCGGGCTCTACGGCCACTTCAAGCTCACCATCACCCCCACCGGCTTCGACTTTACCAAGAGCATCGAGATCGTCGTGATGGTCATCCTCGGCGGCATGGGCAACACGCTCGGCGTCATCCTCGCCGCCATCCTCCTCACGCTGCTCCCCGAGCTGCTGCGCCCGATCGCCGAATTCCGCATGATCATCTACTCGCTCCTGCTGATCGTGCTCATGCTCGTCCGGCCGCAAGGGCTGTTGAACATCAAGCCCCGTGCGGCGAAAAAATCATCCGCGCCATGAACCCCTCGCCTTCCCCCTCCCCCGACGCGCCGGAGACTGTCCTCTGGCGCGGCACGCCCTCGCAGTGGACCAACCTCGGCTCCTACATCCTCTGCCTGCTCCTCGCCGTCGCGGTCGCCGCCCTCTACCTCGTCATCACGCCCGCGCAGCCGCTCGTGCTGCTCGGCCTCGCGGTCCCGGCGCTGTGGGCGCTCTGCCGCTGGACCGCCACGCGCACGGAGCGCTACGAGCTCACCACCGAGCGCATCCGCGTGCGCATGGGCTTCCTCTCCAAGACCACGCAGGAGCTCGAGCTCTACCGCGTGCGCGACTACAAGATCGTCGAGCCGTTCTGGCTGCGCCTCGTCGGCGTGGGCCACGTCATCCTCGCCTCCTCCGATCGCAGCACGCCGCAGACGACCCTGCGCGCCGTGCCCGGCGTCACCGCCCTCAAGGATCAGATCCGCGCGCAGACGGAGCGCCAGCGCCAGCGCCGCGGCGTGCGCGACCTCGACGTCGATCCCCATACGCCGCCGCAAGCCTGATGTCCGCCCCGCTCCTCCAGCTCGACCAGGCCACGATCCGCTTCGGCGGGCTCACCGCCGTCAACGCCCTCGATTTCGCCGTGCGCGAGGGCGAGCTCTGCGGCCTCATCGGCCCCAACGGCGCGGGCAAGACCACCGTCTTCAATCTCATCACCGGCGTCTACCAGACCACCTCGGGCTCCGTGTCGTTTCACGGCCGCAGCGTCGCCGGCCTGCGCGTCAACCAGATCGTCGGGCGCGGCATCGCGCGGACGTTCCAGAACATCCGGCTCTTCGGCTCGCTCTCGGTCTTCGACAACGTCCGCGTCGCCTGCAACCTCCATCGCGTCACCCACCCCGCGCACTCGCTCGTGCGCCTGGGCGGCTTCCGCCGCGACGAGGCCGCCATCGAGAAGCGCGCCGAGGAGCTGCTCGAGATTTTCAATCTCCGGCGTTTCCGCGACGAACCCGCCAAGAGCCTGCCCTACGGCGAGCAGCGCCGCCTCGAAATCGTCCGCGGCCTCGCGACCAAGCCGAAGCTGCTGCTCCTCGACGAGCCGGCGGCCGGCATGAACCCGGTCGAGAAGCAGGAGCTCATCGGCCTCATCCAGCGCATCCACCGCGAATTTTCCCTCTCCATCCTGCTCGTCGAGCACTCGATGAAGGTCGTCATGGGCGTCTGCCAGCGCATCGCCGTCCTCGACTACGGCGTGAAGATCGCCGAGGGCACGCCCGCCGAGATCCAGCGCGATCCCAAGGTCATCGAGGCCTATCTCGGCGAAGAGAGCCAGAAGCACGCGCACCACTGAGCGGTGAGCCACTTATTTTCACTGATGTTCACTCATATGTTTTTGCGGCTTGGGCATCAGTGTTCATGAGTGCCCACCAGTGGTTGATTCCGAATGCTCCAAGTCTCCGATCTCCACGTCAGCTACGGCGCCATCAACGCCCTCGCCGGCATCTCGTTCACGATCCAGCCCGGCGCGATCGTGACGCTCATCGGCGGCAACGGCGCGGGCAAGACCACCACGCTGCGCACCATCTCCGGCCTGTTGCGGCCCAAGTCCGGCCGCGTCTCCTTCCTCGGCGAGGACATCTCCGCCGTCGCGCCGCACCGGATCGTCGCCCGCGGCCTGTGCCATGTGCCCGAGGGCCGCATGGTCTTCGCCAACCTCACCGTCGACGAAAACCTCGCGATGGGCGCCTACCTGCAAAAGGACGCCACGCGCAACGCGCAGAACCGCGACTACGTGTTCACGATTTTCCCGCGCCTGAAGGAACGCCTGAAGCAGACCGCCGGCACGCTCTCCGGCGGCGAGCAGCAGATGCTCGCAATCGGCCGCGCGCTGATGGGCAACCCCAGGTTCCTGATGCTCGACGAGCCCTCGCTCGGCATCGCCCCTCGCCTCATCAGCACCATCTTCGAGAAGATCGTGGAGATTAACCGCGAGCGCGGCATCACGATCCTGCTCGTCGAGCAGAACGCCAACCTCGCGCTGGAGGTCTCGTCCTACGCCTACGCGCTCGAGACCGGCCGCATCGTGATGCACGGCGACAGCAAGCAGCTCCGCGTCGATCCGCAGCTCAAGGCCGCCTACCTCGGCGGCTGAGCCCGACCGCCCCCGACTGTCCGGCCCCGCCTCGCGTTGTGCGCCCCCGCACGCGATCCAGTTTTTCGATCATGCGCCCCGCCCTCGCTCGCCTCGCATCAGTCCTATCCCTCGCATTCGTCCCATTTCTCCCCTGCGCCACGCTGCGCGCCGCTGATTCCGAGCCCGCCGCCGCCTGGCCCGCGATCACCAAGGAAAACAAACCCTGGACGCGCTGGTGGTGGCCCGGCAGCGGCGTGGACAAGGCCTCGCTCACCGCGCAGCTCAAGAAATTCGCCGCCGCCGGTCTCGGCGGCGTCGAGATCACGCCCATCTACGGCGCCAAGGGCTACGAGAGTCGCTACATCGATTTCCTCTCGCCGAAATGGATGGAGATGCTGGAGCACGTCGGCCGCGAGGCGCAGCGGCTCGGACTCGGCGTCGATATGGCGACCGGCACCGGCTGGCCCTTCGGCGGCCCGTGGATCGACGAGCCCAACGCCCTCCAGCGCGCCGTGCTCCGCGACGGCAAGATCGTCGGTGAGCCGTCGCGCATGATGGTCAAGCGCGCCGCGCCCGGCGGCGAGGGCCTCGTCGTCGATCCGTTTTCGCCCGACGCGCTGCGTCGCTACCTCGCGCCGTTCGACACCGCGTTTGAAAAATTTCCCCGCGGGCTCGTGCGCGGCCAGTTCCACGACTCGTTCGAATATTTCGGCGCTAATTGGACCGCGCGTCTGCCGGAGGTTTTTCGCGAGATGCACGGCTACGACATCCAGCAATTCGCCGCCGCGCTCATCGCCCGCAACGCCGCCGACGTGAAGGACGTCGACCGCGACACCCTCGCGCGCGTGAAGAGCGACTACCGCGACACCCTCGCGCGCCTCCACCTCGATTACTTGCGCACGTGGATCGACTGGTCGCACAGGTATGGTTTCACCGTCCGCAACCAGTCGCACGGCGCGCCCGCCAACCTCCTCGATCTCTACGGCGCCGTGGACATCCCGGAGACCGAGACCTTCGGCTCCACGCCCTTCCCCATCCCTGGCCTCCGCCGCAACCGCGACGAGATCCGCACCGGCAACGAGCAGGACCTGCCCGAGCCGCTCGTCATGCGCATGGCCTCCTCCGCCGCGCACGTGATGGGCCGCCGCTACGCCTCCAGTGAGACCGCCACGTGGCTGCGCGATCACTGGAAAGTCTCGCTCGCATACGTGAAGCCCGAGATCGACGCCGTCTTCGCCAGCGGCATCAACCACGTCTTCTACCACGGCACCGTCTTCTCGCCCCAGGACGCCGCGTGGCCCGGCTGGCTTTTCTACGCCGCCACGCAATTCAACCCCAACAACACGTGGTGGGACGACTTCGCCGCGCTCAACCGCTACGTCGCCCGCGTGCAGTCCGTGCTCCAGTCCGGCCAGCCCGACAACGACATCCTCCTCTACTGGCCCCTCGCCGACGTGTGGGACAACGCCGACGGCCTCGCTAACATGCTCACGGTCCACAACGTGAAATTCCTGACCGAGCAACCCGTCGGCAAACTCGCGCGCGCGCTCCTCGAGAAGGGCTACCAGTTCGACTACATCTCGGATGCGCAGCTCCTCGCCACGAAGGCCGACAAAGGCGAACTCGCGACGCCCGGCGCTCGCTACAAGGTGCTCGTCGTCCCTGCCACGCGGCGCATGCCGGTCGCGACGCTGCAAAAACTCGCGTCGCTCGCAGAATCGGGAGCGAAGGTGGTCTTCGAGAAACTGCCGGAGGATGTGCCCGGATATGGCCGGCTCGCCGATCGACGGGCGGAATTCAAAACAATACATGATCGCATGGCCGCGGTGGGCTTGATCAAATCGACCGTTCCCGAGGTCGTTTCAGCCGTTGCGCAATTCGCCTTCGCGGAACCGATGAGCAAACTTGGTTTGTCTTTCGTCCGCAGAAAGCACGAGTCCTCGAAAAATGATGACCGCCGCACGGACTATTTCATTTCCAACCTGTCCTCCAAGCCGATCGATCAGTGGGTTGAAATCGGCGCGCTGGCCCATTGGGCAATGCAAATGGATCCTTTGTCTGGGCTTCGCGCGTTGTCGGCGCACAAGTCCGACGCAGAACACGTCTCTCAGGTTTATCTCCAACTTGTCCCCGGTGAGAGCACCGTTCTCAGTGCGTTTTGGCGTGGTCCTATCGCGAAAGAGAGACGGTTGCCTTACCTACGGCCCTCGGGCGCTTCGATGTCTCTCAGCGGCAATTGGTCCCTCACCTTCACCAAAGGCGGCCCCGAACTCCCGTCCTCGCTCACCACGACCGAGCTGAAATCGTGGACCGATCTCGGCGGCGAGGAGCACCAGCGCTTCGGCGGCACCGCGCGCTACCGCCTCGAATTCGACGCGCCCGCCGCCAAGGCCGACGCGTGGCTGCTCGACCTCGGCGACGTGCGCGAGAGCGCGCGCGTGCGGCTCAATGGCCACGACCTCGGCACGCTCTGGAGTATCCCGTTTCACGTGCGCTTCGACGGCGCGTTGCTCAAGCCCAGCGGCAACATCCTCGAGCTCGACGTCACCAACCTCGCCGCCAACCGCATCCGCGACCTCGATCGCCGCAAGGTGGACTGGAAAATCATGCGCGAGATCAATTTCGTGAACATCAACTACCGGCCCTTCGACGCGAGCGAGTGGCCGCTCACACCCAGCGGCCTGCTCGGGCCCGTTACGCTCACACCGCTGAGGGCGTTCACGCCCTGAGAGCCTCGCGTCTTCCCTTTCAATGCACGAGGCGAGACGCCTCGTCTACGACTGGCTGCCGCATCCGCCGCCACACTTTCCATTTGAGCGCCGCGTCGCCGGCCTCACGCTCACCGGCATGTCACGCTTTCCAACGACGGAGTCCCGCTGATGCCGGAGTCACTGCGCATCTTCGGCGAGATCGCGCTCGTGCTCGCGCTCGTCGCCGCCAACGGCTTCTTCGTCGCGGCCGAGTTCGCGCTCGTGAAAATCCGCGCGAGCCAGCTCCGCCCGATGGCCAAGCACGGCGGCTGGCGGGTGAAGTTCGCGCTCCGCGCGGCCGAGCGCCTCGACGCCGTGCTTTCGGCTACGCAGCTCGGAATCACGCTGACGAGCCTCGGCCTCGGCTGGGTGGGCGAGCCCATTGTCGGTCACCGCATCGAGCCGCTCCTGCGCCAGATCGGGATCGCCGATGCCGACGCGATCAAGTCGGTGTCGTTCGCGGTCGCGTTCGGGTTGATCACGTTTTTCCACATCATCCTCGGCGAGCTCGCGCCCAAGTCGCTCGCCATCCAGCGGCCCAAGGGCGTGTCGCTTCTCGTCTCCGCGCCGCTCATGGTGTTTTACTGGGTGTTCTTCCCGTTCATCTGGGTGCTCAACCACACCGCGGCGCTCATCCTGCGGATCTTCGGGTTGCGCCCCGCGTCGGAGGGCGACCACGGCTTCAGCACCGAGGAGCTCGAGTATGTCTTCAGCCACGCGCGCCACTCCCACCCCGGCGACGCGTTGATCAACCGCCTCATGGTGCGCTCGGTCCGGCTCCGCAGCGTGACTGCCCAGCAGGTGATGCGCCCGCCCGACCAGATTGTGGCGCTCTGGCTCGACAAGCCGCTGGCCGAGAACCTCCGCATCGCGCAGACCTCGCACTACAGCCGCTTCCCGGTGTGCGCCGGCTCGCTCGACGACGTGCGGGGCATCCTCCTCGTGCGCGAGTGGCTCTGGCAGATCACGGTGCTGGGCCCCGACTCGCCCTTCGAGCCGCTGATTCGCCCGCCCCTCACCTTCATGCTCAAGACGCCGATCCACTCGATGATTGAGCTGTTTCGCACGTCGCGGGTTCACCTCGCCATCGTGCTCGATCAGGAGCTGCGCACCGCCGGCATCGTGAGCTTCGAGGACGTGCTGGAGGAAATCGTGGGCGACATCCGCGACGAGTTCGACCTCGGGACCGGCCCCATCTTCGAGCACACGGAGAACGCCATCGTCGTCAGCGGCCTGTTCACCATGCGCGAGCTGCAGGCCGAGACCGGCTGGGCCTTTGAGTGGCAGCCGCGCGAGACGGTCGCGGCCTGGGCCGAGCGGCACCGCGGCAAAACCCTGCGCCGCGGCGAGAGCTTTGCCCTCGGCGACTACACCGTCACCGCCACCGACGTCACGGGCGAGCGCGTGCGCCGCCTGCGCGTGGAGCGCCCGTTGCCAGCCGAGTCCGACGAGTCGCCCTAGGCCACGGCGGGCGCCGCGGCGGAGCGTCCGCTTGATTTTTTTCCGGACCCGCTACACTGGCGGGCTGTTTTCGTTTCGCCCTTCACCGCCACCTTTCCCATGCCCACCGCCACGCCGCAAAAATTCGAGTTCCAAGCCGAGATCAAGCAGCTGCTCGATATCGTCATCCACTCGCTCTACACGGAGAAGGAAATCTTCGTGCGCGAGCTGGTGTCCAACGCCTCCGACGCGCTGGAAAAGCTCCGCCACATCCAGCTCACCGAGAAGGAAATCTTCGACGACAAGCTCGACCTCGAGATCAACGTCACCACGGACGACAAGGCGAAGACGATCACGATCCAGGACTTTGGCATCGGCATGACGCGCGACGAGCTGGTGAAGAACCTCGGCACCATCGCGCACTCCGGCTCGAAGCAGTTCTTGAAGGCCCTCGGCGAGGGCGGCGCGAAGAACTCCAACCTCATCGGGCAATTTGGCGTCGGCTTCTACTCGGCGTTCATGGTCGCCAAGACCGTGAAGGTCTACTCGCGCTCGTGGCGCGCCGCCGAACCCGGCCATGTCTGGACGAGCGATGGTTCCGGCTCCTACGAGATCGAGGAGAGCGAGGGCCTCCGCCGCGGCACCAAAATCGTGATCGAGCTAAAGGAGGACTGCGGCGACTTCGCGTCCGACGCCGAAATCAAGGAAATCCTCGAGCGCTACAGCGCGTTCGTCTCGTTCCCGATCAATCTCAACGGCAAGCGCGTCAACACCGTCCAGGCCCTCTGGCTCCGCAACAAGTCCGAGATCAAGGACGAGGAATACACGGAGTTCTACAAGTTCCAGGCCCACGCCTACGACGAGCCGCGCCTGCGCCTCCACTTCAGCGCCGACGCCCCGCTCTCCATCAACGCCCTGCTCTTCGTCCCGCGGGAGAACACCGAGAAGCTCGGCCTCGCGCGCCTGGAGCCCGCGGTCTCGCTCTACTGCCGCAAGGTGATGATCGACGCCAAGCCGAAGGATCTGCTGCCCGAGTGGCTGCGCTTCCTCAAGGGCGTCGTCGACAGCGAGGACCTGCCGCTGAACATCTCGCGCGAGACGATGCAGGACAAGGCGCTCGTCGCCCGGCTGAATTCCGTCATCTCGAAGCGCTTCCTGAAGTTCCTCGACGAGGAGGCCAAGCAGCGCCCCGAGGCTTACAACGAATTCTACAAGGAGTTCGGCATCTTCCTCAAGGAAGGCGCCGCCCTCGACTACGCCCACAAGGAGGCGCTCACGAAGCTGCTGCGCTTCGAGTCGTCGCTCACCGAGAAGGGCAAGACCACCTCCTTTGCGGACTACGCCTCGCGCATGGGCGCCGAGCAAAAGGAAATCTATTACCTCCTCGGCCCCAACCGCGCGGCGATCGAGAGCGGCCCGTATCTCGAGGGCTTCAAGGCCCGCAACCTCGAGGTGCTCTTCTGCTACGAGGCGGTCGACGAATACGTGATGAACAACGTCCGCGAAGTTGACGGCAAGAAGCTCACCGCCGCCGACCACGCCGACGTCAAGCTCGCCGACCTGCCCAAGCCCGAGGGCGCCCTGAGCGACGACGACGTGAAAACGCTCACCGGCTGGCTCAAGGCCACCCTCGGCGATCGCGTCGCCGAAGTGAAGGCGAGCGACCGCCTCGTCGATTCGCCCGTGCTCGCGCTCAACGCCGACAAGTTCATGTCGCCCCACATGCGCCGCATGATGAAGGCCATGAACAAGGAAGGCGCCGACTCCCCGCTGCGCGTCAACCTCGAGATCAATCCGCGCCACGCCGTCATCAAGCGACTCTTCGAGACGCACGCCGCCCACGCCGACCGCGCCAAGCTCGTCGCCGAGCAGCTCCTCGACAACGCGCTCATCAGCGCCGGCCTCCTGGACGACGCCTCGGCGATGGTCGCGCGCCTCAACAAGCTGCTCGAGACCATCTAGCCGGGACGCCGCGGCGCAAGGGAGGCGGGGCGCATGCCCCGCCTTTCTCTTGAAGCACAGCCCCCAGGCCCTAGCTTCGCGCCCGGATGAAGATGACGATGCACATCGACGAGGAACTCCTGGACCGCGTGATAAAAATCACGGGCGCCAGGAGCAAGACGGCGGCCGTGGAGCTTGCACTCAAGGAACTGGCCCGGCGCCACGGAATGAAGGAGCTTTTCGCCTCCGGCCTCGGTCTCTCGCCCGAGGAATTGAAGCGCGCCGTCGATCCCGCGCCAAACGTCGCCCCGGCGGGGTAGCGCGCACCGCCACCGGACCCCACTGGCGATGCAGCGTCTCGTCCTCCCCGACAGCAGCATCTACCTCGCCGCCCTCCGGGCGGGTGAGGATCCTTTCCGGGCGTTTTCGCGATTCCACGAGTCCGTGGAGTTCGCGACCTGCGGCCTGATCGTGCTGGAAGTCTGCCGTGGCATCCGCGACCCGGAGCTGTTGCGGAAGCTGCGGGAGCGCTTCGCCACGATGATCGTCCAACCCACGACCGAGCAAGTCTGGTCCCGCGCCGCCGACCTCGCCCGCTCGCTTGATCGCCAGGGGAAGGTGCTGCCGACGCGAACGCTGATGGTCGCGGCGACCGCGTTGCAAATGGGCGCGACCGTGCTGACGACCGACACGCAGTTCCGCGCCGTCCCGGGGCTCAAGGTGGCCGGGTCCCTGGAGTAAGCCGCTATTTGCCGGAGCCGGGGAATTTCTCGCGCAGGAATTTCTCCACCGCCTCGGCGCCAACGGTCGTCAGCGCGTCATACACAAACTTCCACTGCCCGTCCGCCTGCCGTTTCCAGATCATGACGTAGATCCCGTAGGGGCGGAACGGCCCGTCCTTCGCCGGCGCCGACTCCGCCACGCCCCACGTGTAGCCGAGGTCACCGGCGGCAGCGACCTCCGCACGCAGCGGTTTCCAGCGCATCGCCCGATCGCGGGCGCGCGCTGCATCGCCCTTCTGCCGGGCGGCCTGCGCGTCGCGCCCGAACGTGAGGCTGTTCGCTATCATCGCGTCGTCCGCCATGAATGCGGCCATGCCCGCATTGAAGCCATGCTCGAGGATGTGCTGGAAAAACGCCGCTTCCGCGCGCTGCAGGGCGGCCACGGGCGCGAGGTTGTCCGTCGCGCCGGGAAGCGACGACGCGGCCAATGAGGCAAGCAACGCCATCAACAGGGGCAGGGTTTTCATGGGGTGCCCTACTGAAAGCGGCTTCCGCCTTCCACGCCAACGAAGAATCATCCGGCGGCGCCTTGCGGTGCGGCGCGCGGGGTGAGCAAGTCGCGGCCGTCAACGCCGCCCGAACGGCGGCAGGGATTCATCCTCGCGCTCCCCGCGTTCCCCGCGCCGCTTCGGCCGCTCGCGCCAGGTGGCGAGGATGACCGCGTAGCCCAGCACGCCGCCGACGACGCCCACCACCACCGCGCCGAGGTAAAGCGAGATCACGGCGTCGCCCGTGAGGAGGTGCTTGGTGTCCTCCGAGATCAATTTCCACGTGTCGCCCGGCATGCGACCGCGCACAAGTTCCCCGGCGACGTAGCACACGGGCAGCTGCACCGGCGCCGTGAAGGGGTTGGAAAGAAACTGCAGCGCGATGCAGAGCAGCAGGTTTCCCCGCACCATCAGCGCCGCGATCGTCGCCAGCACGGACTGGCCCGGCAGGAACGGCACCACGGTGATCGGAAAGCCCACGAGCCACGCGCGCGCGAGCGAGCCGCGGGTCGGGAGCCAGAGCGACTTGCTGATCACCCCGTCGCCAAACCAGCGGTGCAAGTGCGAGCCGTGCAGGGTGCGCCGCGACAATTTCTGCCGATGCATCCAACGCAGGACTTTCAGGGGAAGGCGCAAGGTTGGCCGCCGATTGCGAACCGGCCCCCCGGTGCGTCAACACAACCTTGCGTGCCGGCCCCAAATAAAGCTCTTGTCGCGCGAAACCGCCCCCGCAAGGCGCGCCACCCTCGTCCCTCCCGCGCATGAGTTCCCCCGTCCCCACCGGCTTTCGCCGCAATCTCACGAGCTACGGCGACGCCGCGTTCTCCCTGTTCCTGCGCACCGCCTTCATCAAGGGCGCCGGCTATTCCGACGACGCGCTCCACCGCCCGATCGTCGGCATCGCCAGCACCGCGAGCGGCTACAACCCCTGCCATGGCAACGCTCCCGAGCTCATCGCCGCCGTCCGTCGCGGCGTGATGCTGGCCGGCGGCCTGCCGGTCGAGTTTCCCACCATCTCAATCCACGAGAGCTTCGCGCACCCGACGAGCATGTATCTGCGCAACCTCATGGCGATGGACACCGAGGAGATGATTCGCGCGCAGCCGATGGACGCGGTCGTGCTCATCGGCGGCTGCGACAAGACCGTGCCCGCGCAGCTCATGGGCGCGATCTCCGCCGGCGTGCCCGCGATCCAGCTCGTCACGGGTTCGATGCTCACCGGTGCTCACGAGGGCCAGCGTGTCGGCGCCTGCACGGATTGCCGGCGCTTCTGGGCCGCGCATCGCGCCGGCGAGATCGACGCCGCGGGCATCGCCGCGATCAACGACCGGCTCGTCGCGAGCGTGGGCACCTGCTCCGTCATGGGCACCGCGAGCACGATGGCCTGCGTCAGCGAGGCGCTCGGCCTCGCGCTGCCCGGCAGCGCCTCGCCGCCCGCCGTCACCGCGGATCGCCTCCGCGTCGCCGAGAAAACCGGCACGGCCGCCGTCGCCCTGATCGCGGGCGGTCTCACGCCGGGGAAAATCGTCACGCCCAAGGCGATCACCAATGCCCTGCGCGTCCTCCTCGCCATCGGCGGCTCGACCAACGGCCTCATCCACCTCGCCGCGATCGCCGGCCGCGCCGGCATCGCGCTCGACTACGCCGCGTTCGACGCGCTCGGCCGCACCACGCCCGTGCTCGTCGACCTCAAGCCCGCGGGCCGCGGCTACATGGAGGACTTCCACCGCGCCGGCGGCCTCACCGCGGTCCTGCGCGAGCTGCGTCCGTTGCTGCACCTCGACGCCCTAACGATCACGGGCCGCACGCTGGGTGAGGAACTCGACGCCGCCGGCCCCGCTTACCCGCAGGATGTCGTGCGCCCGCGCGCCGCGCCGATCTTTGCCGAGGGCGGGCTCGCTTTTTTGCGCGGCAACCTCGCGCCGGGCGGTGCGCTCATCAAGCACGCCGCGGCCACGCCCGCGTTGCTCGAGCACGAGGGCCGCGCGGTCGTCTTCGCCAACGCCGAGGACCTCGCCCGGCGCATCGATGATCCGGCGCTCGAGGTCGCGGCCAGCGACATCCTCGTGCTGCAAAACATCGGCCCCGTCGGCGCGCCCGGCATGCCCGAGGCCGGGCTCCTGCCGATTCCGCGCAAGCTCGCGCGCCAGGGCGTGAAGGACATGGTCCGCATCTCCGACGGACGCATGAGCGGCACCGCCGCCGGCACCGTCGTGCTGCACGTCACGCCCGAGTCCGCCATCGGCGGCCCGCTCGCCGCCGTGCGCTCCGGCGATCGCATCCGGCTGAGCGTCGCGCGCCGCGAGCTCACGCTCCTCGTGCCCGACGGTGAAATCGCCGCCCGCCTCGCCCACCGGCCCGCCACCGCGCCCGCGCCCGAGCGCGGCTACGCGCGGCTTTTCCACGAGCGCATCACGCAGGCCGATCGCGGCTGCGATTTCGATTTCCTGCGGCCGGCGACGGTGGCGCGCACGGCGCCGGTCGTTTCGGCGGCGCCCTGAGCGGCGCTCCATCGCGCGCAGGCGCGCTCCTGTCTTTCGCTGCGCCGGTGCCCACGGAGGCGGGCCGGGCGCTCCGCGCGCGGCCGAGGCAAGTCCGCCTGTGGGCGGGCTCGGAGCGCGCGGCCCACCTTTTCACAGCGCCAGCCGCATCGTCACGATCGCGCTGATCGGCTGCTGGTAGATCGCGTTTTTCGCCGGGACGGAGACGCGGTTGGCCTGCGAAAAATCGCCGTTGGGCGCGCGCGGCACCACCGTGTCGTCCTGATAAATCACGCGCTGGCGGTTGAGGAGGTTGTTGACGTTGAGCTGGAGGGTGACGGGCTTGCCCTCGAGCGACTTGCCCCACCAGGTGCCTTTCAGGCGCGTCGTGTAGGCGAGCGTGCCGACGGTGTTGAGCGGCTGGCGCGTATAGATCGGATAGAGCAAGCCGGCGGTCGGGCCGTATTGGAGCTGCGGCACGCCGTTGACGAGCGTCGTCGTGGTGTCGGCGGTGCGGTAGCCGGAGATGTTGTCGCCGCGATACTGGACGCCGAGGCCGGCGCGGACGCCGCGCAAAAAGCCGGATTGAAACGCATAGTCGGCGTAGGCGTTGGAGACGATCTTGCGGACGCCGATGGTGGGGGCGTCGGTGAGGATGGCTTCGTATTGCGCCCAGAGGTTGTTGTAGTCGGCGACTGCGCCGGTCTGCTCCGCCGGCTGGCCGGCGCCGGCGTTGGGCCGCGCCGGATCGAGGACGGCGAGGCCCGGTGCGTGGGGCGCGGTGGGGTTCCTCTGCGTGGTGTCGAGCCGGCCGCCGGCGGCCTCGAGCACGCGGCGAAAATCGTCGGCGTGCTGCGCGACGTAGACCTTGGCGAGCGGGAAACGGTCGAGCGCGAGGAGCTGGCCGGAGCCGACATTCCACGTGAGCCGCAGGCCGCTGCGGAAGGACGCGACCAGATCGAGCTCGTAGCCGTTGTTGCGCTGCGAGGCGTAGTCGGTGCCGATGATGTCGGGCAGGCCGAGGTTGTTGCGGCTGCCGGTGAGCGGATCGGTGTAGGCGTTGCGGCCGTAGAGGGAGTTGATCGGGCCGCTGGTGGGTGGCGTGGCCTGCACGCGCCGCTGCTTGTTGAAATAGTAGCCGGCGTTGACCTGAAGCTGGCCGTTGAAAAAGCGGAAGCGCGTGCCGAGATCGTAGCCGGAGCCGACCTGCACATCGGCGAGCTGGCCGTCGAGCGTGAAGCGGCCGGCGGGCGGGAGCTGATAGGAGGTCGCGTAGTTGGCGACGAGCGAGAGCCAGTGCAGCGGCGACCAGACCCCGCCGGTGCTGATGCTCATCGGGTGCTTGTTGTTGGTCGGCGGGCTGTAGTCGTTGCGGAAGCGGTCGCCGGCGTAGAGCGGATCGGCGACGTTGCCGGCGTTGGCGGTGAGGCCGGCGGGCACGGGCGTGGCAATCGTGGGCCGCGTGTTGGCGGCGACCGGGATCGTGGAGAGCGGCGCGCCGGCGGCGCTGCGCGGGATGTAGGTGAGCGCCGCGTAGTCGGCGGGCGCGTCGGGCAGCCAGAGCGGCGTGACGCCGTCCCAGTTCGCCGGGAGGTAGCCGCGCTGCGAGGAGATGACGGAGTTCTTCACGTGGGTCTTGGCGTCGTCGCGGCGGCCGGCGGCGAGGAGCACGAGCTTGCCGCCGAAGTATTTCGCGCTCATCGCGAGGCCGTTGTTGAAGAAGGTCTGCTTGTTGTCGTTCCAGCTGCTGAGCACCCATGACGGGGTGACGGCCTCGGTGGCGGTCGTGAACGAATTGTTGTCGGCGGCGAAGTCGCGGCGGAAGACCTGGCCCGGCACGCCGTCGTCGCCGAACGGCCGGCCGCTCTCATACCAGTAGTGGCGCACGCGGATCAGGTTGTCGGTCTGCGTCCAGAGGCGCGCATCGGCGCCACGGTGGAGGCTGTATTGGTAGAAGAGCTGGAGCGTGTCGCGCGTGCTGAGGCTGCCGTTGAGGTTGAGGATGTAGTCGCCCCAGCGGCCGAGGTTGGCCTTGTAGGCGACATTGTAGCGAAGGGAGCGATTCTTGATCGCGACGTAGCGCCACTCCTCGGTGCCGTCGGCGTAGGGCGTGAGGAAGTGCGGGTTGGGCGCGCCGTTGGGGAGCGCCTGGTTGATGTCAATGCGCACCGTCTGGAAATCGTTCACGTTTTGCCGGCGGTCCTTGAGGTTGCTGCCGTCGGCGCCGAGCTCGAAGAACCACCGCTCGCCGATCTGGTGCGTGAGGGTGACGTTGAGGTCCTTGTGATGCTCCTGGAAAATGGGCGCGTCGGTCGTGTCGTTGTCGCGCTTGTCGGGCAGGCGGAACCTCGAGCCGCCCAGCGCGCGGTTGAAGCGGTCCGCGGGGAGGTTCGTCTGGTAGAGGAAGTTCAGGCTGCCGCCGATCGTCGTCGGCGTGGGCGTGGTGGTCTGCGAGGCGGCGTTGCCGAACGGATAGCCGCCGGGCGCGGTGCCGCGCACCCAGAGGACGCCGTTGCCGAGGAGCGGCGTCGTCGCGGTGTCGTCGCCGCGCCGCGTGAGCGCCTCGTTCTGGAAATTCATGATCATGCCCTGGCTCGGGTCCCACACGTAGTAGCCGCCCGCGCGGCGATCGACGCCCTGCGTGGTGCCGCTGAGCGTGAGGCCGCCCGGGCCGAAGAGCTGCGAGACGCCCGCCACGCTCGTCACGCCCGGCGTCGCCGTGGTCGAGTAGATCGAGTTCGTCACGGGGCCGCGAATCGTCGTGAAGCCGTCCCAGCCGGTGAGATTTTCCGAGAACACGATCTGCGGGATCGAGCGCGCGAACTTCTCCGCCGTGGCCTCGATGCGGATCTCGGTCTTGGGCGTGAGGAGATACGAGCCGGTCACCGTCGCGCCCTTGACCTGCTCGGTCTCGCGGCGCTTCCAGCCGTCGCGATCCATCCAGACGAAGTTGCCGCGGAGGGCGGCCTTGCGGGTGAGCGGACGGTTCACGTCGAGCGTCGCGCGCTGGTAGTTCCACGAGCCGAACTTCGTCTCGATGGTCTCGAACGAGCGGTCGTAGCGCGCGACCTTGGACGACGAGCCGAGGCTGCCGCCGAGCGGGCTGTTGGCGCCGATGCTGAAGAGCGCGGCGTTGGGGCCGCGGCCAAACTCGTAGCGCTCCATGCTGTAGCTGTCCTGGATGGCGTTCGAGAGGTAGTTGTTGCGCGTCGTGGCGGAGCCGCCGCTGGAGCCGCCATTGGCGAGGATCACGCCGCGCACCTGCACGATGGTGCTGATGCCGAAGGTGTCGGCGCCGTTGCCGTCGGGCACGGGGCCGCCGTTGACGGCCCACATCGTGGCCTCCTGCACGGAGGTGAGGCCGAGCGCGTCGATGAAGTCGCGCGTCATCACGGAATACGGCGCGGGCACGTCGGCCATGTCGAGCGAGAGGCGCGTGGCGGTGCCGGCGTTGGCCGCCATGAAGCCGTTGTCGCGATCGGTGTTCACGGTGAACGGCGAGAGCGTGACGACCTCTTTCGGCGCAGCGGGGGCGCTGGCGGGATCGAGTCTGGCCGGGGCGGCCGCAGCGGCCGGCGGCGTCGCCGCGGAGTTTGGCGCAACCTGGGCAGCGAGGGCCAGCGGCGCGGAGAGCAGCAGGGTGAGGAGCGGGGTTGGTTTCATGGTCGGGGCCCGGGGGACGCGCAGGCCGGAAAGCACGATTCATCCCGGCCCGCCCCCTTCAATCGCGCCGCAAGTTTCACTGGTAACTGCCGCGTGCCGCCACGTAGGCTGCGGCCGCCGCCCATGCCCAGCGCACCTGTCCATCCCCCCGCCCCGCGGCGCGTCTCGCTGCGCGATGTCGCGCTGGCGGTGGGCGTGTCGCACGTCGCGGTGTCGCTCGCGCTGCGCGGCGATGCGCGCGTCTCCGCGAGCCGGCGCGTCGAAATCAGGCAGGCGGCGGAACGCCTCGGCTACCGGCCGGACCCGATGCTCGCGTCCCTCGCCGCCTACCGGAAGGCCCGGCGCGCCGCGCCCATCAGCGCGACCCTCGCATGGATCAACCAGTGGCCGGAGCCCAAGGCGCTGCGGCGGCTGCGCGAGTTCGACGCCTACTGGCACGGCGCCGCCGAGGCCGCGCTGCGGCTCGGCTACCGGCTCGAGGAATTCGTGGTGGGGCGCGAACTGTCGCCGGAGCGGATGCACGCCATCCTCTCGGCCCGCGGCGTGCGCGGGCTGCTCATCCCGCCCCATGCCCACGGGTTCAGCCTCGGGGATTTTGCCTGGGATCACTACGCGATGGTGCGCCTGGGCATCTCGGTGCCGGTGCCGGCGGCGCACACCGTGGTGGCCGACCAAGCCGGCGGGGCGGTGCTGGCCTGCGCGCGCCTCCACGCCCTCGGCTACCGCCGGATCGGGTTTGTGAGTTCGCCGCGCTTTGACCGAAACACCGCGGGCAACTTCCGCGCGGGCTTCCTGCGGCAGCAGTCCGACCTCACGCCCGCCGCGCGCCGGCTCGCGCCCCTGATGCTCGACGAGGCCGTGACGCCCGGCACCGTCGCCGCGCTGCGCACGTGGCTCGCACGCCAGCGGCCCGACGCGGTGCTCACCACCCACCCGGCGCTGCGCACGCTGCTCACGCGGCTCGGTGTGCGCGTGCCGCGCGATCTCGCCGTCGCGGCGACCAGCATCCTCGACGGCAACTTTCCCGCCGGGATCGACCAGAATTGCCGCGAGATCGGCGCCGTCGCGCTGCGCACGCTCGCGGGGCTCATCCACCAGAACGAACGCGGCATCCCGCCGCGCGCGCTGCGCATCCTCGTCGCCGGCACCTGGGTCGCCGGGCCAAGCGCGCCGCCGGCGCCCGCGCGCAGCTAGCGGCTCTGCAGGCTGTGCTTGTTGAGACCGGCCTTGCGGCAGGCATCCCAGACAAACGTGAGGCGCTCGAGCGTCGCCTTCTCGTCCGAGCGGATCAGGACGGGGATGTCCTTGTCGATGTTCTTCAGCTCGAGCAGGACCTTCGGCAGCTCCGCATCCGCGATTGGCTTTCCGTTGAAGGTCAGCGCGCCGTCCTTCGCGATCGAGATGGTGACGTTGCCGCGGAACTCATTTTTTCCCGCGGTCTCGACCTTCGGCAGCGTGATGTTGAGCGTGGCCTGCGAGCGCGCCTGCATCGTGACGTAGGCGAAGAGCACGAGCATCACGAGCACGTCGATGAGCGGCACGAGCGGGAGCTCGGGGCGCTTGCGCGCGCGGGCGGTGAGCAGGCTCATGGCCGCGAGACGGGCTCGCCGTCGGCCTGCCGGGCGAGCACGCGCTCCAGCAGCACGTCAAGCTGCGCGGCGCGCTTCTCGACCACGCGTTGCAAATAGCCGCTCCCGATCAGCGCCGGCAACGCGATGCACAGGCCCAGGATCGTCGCGGACAGCGCATAGCCCACGCTCTCGGTGAACTGCACCGGATCCGGCATCCGCGTCTGCGGATCGACGACAGAGAAGGCGCCGAGCAGGCCCGTGACCGTGCCGATGAGGCCGATGAGCGGCGCCGCGGCGTAGATGGTGTCGAGGTAGCTGATGCCGCGCTCGAGCTTGATGACCTCCAGCCGCGCGCAGGCCTTGATCGCGTCCGGGTCCCCGGCATGGCGGGCGGCAAACTCCAGGATGCGCCCCAGCGTGGAGCGCCGGTCGCCCTGCGGCGCGCGCCCCTCGATCACCGCCTCCGCATGATGATCCGGAATCACCGCCCCCAGGCGCAGCGCATAGAGCCGCTCGGCGAGGACGAAGACCACCACGACCGAGCAGGCGGCGAGCGGGTAAATCAGGAGACCGGCTTCGCGCACGATGCGCGAAATATCGATGGCAGCGAGAAACATGGAGGGAAGTTGAACGTGCCGCGGTGTGACGCCGCGGCGAGGGAAAAGTTCATGGGAAAGTGGCCGCGGGCCGGCGGCGCCCCGGCGATTCAGGCCTTCTTCCGGGCCATGAACTGGACGACGGCGCCGAGGCCCCCGGACCGATGGCCACCCTCCGCGACTTTGCGGTCCAGCTCACGCGCGAGGATTACCTCGCCGTGCGGAAATTCCCGCCGCAGGCCGTGCGTGGACATGAACAGACTGGCTCCTTGGGGCCGCCCGTGGCCCGGGGCAATTGGGCCGGCGTGCAGGCCTCGAGCAGCACGATGCCGCCGGGCTTGAGCGCGCGCTCCACCAAGGGGTGGAGCCGCGCACGAACGACGCCGGGCGAGTAGTCAAAGATGCATCGGCGTCGAGCACATCGAGGCCAGCAAGGCGAGGAAGACGGCATTGCGCCCTGCTCCCTCGGCCAAGCTCAGCACCGGGCCGGCCAGGATCCGCGCGTGCTCCGGGAGAAAGGAGTTCGGCTCAGTGCCGTAGAACTAGCCCTCGCCCGCGTAACGCTCGTTCCACATGCGGGCTCAAGCCGCCAGATACGGCAGCTTCGCCGCGGTCGCCTTCATGGCGCCCACGCCGTCGAGCAATTCGCCGATGGCATCCCAGCGGCCGTTGACGAGCGCATCCCGCGCCGCCGCGCGGACCTCGCACTTGACCGTTTGGCCGGCGAAGCGGATTTCCTGCTTCGCCACGTCCACCACGACCTCGGCCTGCGGGTTTTTCTCCACCGCGGCCGCGATCTTCGCGATGTCCTCGCGGCTCGCGGTGGCGCAGGGGATGCCGAGCGTCGTGCAGTTGCCGAAGAAAATCTCCGCGAAGTTCTCCGCCACGATCGCGCGGAAGCCGTATTTCTGGATCGCCTGCGGCGCGTGCTCGCGCGAGGAGCCGCAGCCGAAATTGGCGCCGCTGAGGAGAATCGTCGCGCCCTTGAAGCGCGGATCGTTGAGCGAGTGGTTGGTGATCGCGCCGGTCTTCGGGTCCTTGCGCACATCGTTGAAGAGGAATTCGCCGAGGCCGTCGAACGTGACGCACTTCATGAAGCGCGCCGGGATGATACGGTCGGTGTCGATGTCGTTGCCGGGCACGTTGACGGCGCGGCCGGTGATGGCGGTGATTTTGGCGAGAGACATGGGAAGGATGGTTGGGCTGTGCTTTAGTTGACCGCGAAGACCTCGCGTGCGTCGGCGACCGAGCCGGTAACGGCAGCGGCGGCGACCATGAGCGGGCTCATCAGCAGGGTGCGGCCGGTGGGCGAGCCCTGGCGGCCCTTGAAGTTGCGGTTCGAGGAACTCGCGCAGAGCTGATCACCGACGAGCTTGTCGGGGTTCATCGCGAGGCACATCGAGCAACCGGCGGCGCGCCACTCGAAGCCCGCCTCGGCGAGGATCTTGTCGAGGCCGAGCTTCTCGCACTGGATCGCGACGATCTGCGAGCCGGGGACGGCGATGGCCTTCACGCCCTTGGCGACCTTCTTGCCGCGGACAAACTTCGCGACCTCCTGGAAATCGCTGAGGCGGCCATTCGTGCACGAGCCGATGAAGGCCACGTCGATCTTGGTGCCCTTGATGGGGGCGCCGGGCTTCAGCTTCATGTAGGCCAGCGCCTCCTCGATCGAGGCCTTCTCATCAGCGGCGGTCGCCTTCGCCGGGTCCGGGATGGCCTCGACGATCGAGATGCCCTGGCCGGGATTGATGCCCCAGGTGACGGTAGGCGCGATGTCGGCCGCGGCGATGTTGACGACATCGTCGAAACGGCAGCCCGGATCGCTCGCGAAGCTCTTCCAGCGCGCGACCGCCGCGTCCCACGCTGCGCCCGTCGGCGAGTAGGGCCGGCCCTTGAGGTAGGCGAAGGTCGTCTCGTCCGGGTTCACGTAGCCGGCGCGGGCGCCGCCCTCGATGGACATGTTGCACACCGTCATGCGCTCCTCCATCGTCATGCGGTCGAACACCTCGCCGCCGTATTCGTAGGCGAAGCCCGTGCCGCCGTTGACGCCGAGCACGCGGATGATGTGGAGGATGACGTCCTTCGCGTAGACGCCGGGGCGGAGCTGGCCGGTGACGTTGATGCGGCGGACCTTCAGCTTGCCCAGCGCGATGGTCTGCGTGGCCAGCACGTCGCGGATCTGCGTGGTGCCGATGCCAAACGCGATCGCGCCGAAGGCGCCGTGCGTGCTCGTGTGCGAGTCGCCGCACGCGATGGTCGTGCCCGGCTGCGTGATGCCCTGCTCGGGGCCCACGATGTGGACGATGCCCTGCTTGCCGCTGGCGCGGTCGAAAAACGTGATGCCGAACTCGCGGCAGCTCTTGCGCAGCTCATCCATCATCGCCTGGGCCAGCGGGTCCTTGTAGGGCTCGACGAGCTGGTCGGTCGGGATGATGTGATCGACGGTGGCAAAGGTGCGGTGCGGCATCGCGACCTTCAGCTTGAGATCGCGCAGCATCCCGAAGGCCTGCGGGCTGGTGACCTCGTGGATGAGGTGCGTGCCGATGAGGAGCTGCGTCTGGCCGTTGGCCAGGGTGCGGACGGCGTGGGCGTCCCAGACTTTTTCGAAGAGGGATTTGGGCATGGCGAGGGGCAGGAGGCTACCAGACCGTTGCAATGCCGGGAAATACTCTTTTCGCTGCCTGTGATGCCGGCGGAGTATCAGTTTCCCTTTGAGCTGCGGCACCTCGTCTATTTCCGCGAGGTCGCGCGCCGGCTGCATTTTCGCAAGGCCGCCGAGGCGCTCGGCGTCGCCCAGCCCGCCCTCAGCCGGGCCATCGCGCAGCTGGAGGCGGCGCTCGCGGCCGACCTGCTCAACCGCACGCGCCGCGGCGTCGAGGTCACCCCGGCCGGCAAGCTCCTGCTCGACCGCGTGGAGCCGCTCTTCCGCAACCTCGCCGGCGCGCAGCGCGAGCTGCACGCGCTCGCCAGCGGGCAGACCGGCCACGTGCGCGTGGCTTTCACCGGGCTCGCCATGGCCACCGTGCTCCCGCGCATCATCCGCGAATTTCACCGGCGGCACGCCGGCATCCGGCTCGAGCTGATCGAGTCGCCCACCTCGGCGCAGCTGGCGGCGCTCCAGGCCGGCGACATCGCGTGCGGCTTTTTCCATCCCGAAGCGCCGACCCCCGGCATCCGCACGCGGGTGCTGCTGCGTGAACGCAACGGCATCCTCCTCCCGGCGGCCCACCCGCTCGCGCGCCGCGCCCGGCTCAAGCTTCGCAATCTCGCGGCGACGCCGTTTGTGCTCTTTCCGCGCACCCACAACCCCGGCTTCTACGACCGCATCCTGGCGGCGTTCGCGGCGGCGGGTGTGGCACCCCGCATCGCCGAGGAGGTGTGGCCGCGCGCGAACGGCGTGGGCCTCGTGCGGGCCGGCCTGGGCGTGACGTTCATGACCCCCTCCGAGGCCCAGCACCTCCCCCCGGAGATCGCGTTCCGCAAACTGGACGGCCCCGCGCCCGAGAGCCGCCTCGTCCTCGGCTGGCGCCAAGCCGGCGCGGCGGATCCCGCGCTGGCCGCTTTCTTGGCGATGGCCGGTGCGGCCGAGGATGGGCCCGCGTGACGAGGCGGACCAAGCGCGCGCCGCGCGCATTGACCGAGGCGCCGCGGCGTTTTTGCTCGTGGGCATGACCCCCTTTCGCTCCATCCGCCGCGCGCTGCTTGGCGTGGCGTTGGCGACAGGCGGCCTGCGCTCCGCCGCGGCCGAGGCGCCGCTCGCCCTCGGCACGGAAATCGGCCTGCCGCTGCAGCGGTATTTTTCGTCGGACGACTACGACGGCTTCAGCCGAGTCACCGCCGTGGCGCACACGGCGGAGGGTTTCGCGGTATTCGGCACCTACCACGCCGCGATTCTCTACGACGGCGTGACGCACGAAAAAATCGCGGTCCCCGCCACCTACGTCACGGCGCTCTGCGTGGACGAGGCGGGCACGACGTGGGCCGGGGGCGACAACGAGATCGGCGTAATCGCGGCCGATCCTGCCGACGGGCAGCTCCGGTATGCCTCGCGCACCCGCTGGCTGCCGGAAACGCGGCGCACCTTTGGCCGCCTGCGCGCGCTGGTCGCCGGTCGCGCCGGGGTCTTTGCCGCCACCAGCAACGGCGTGCTGCGCTTCGCCGACGGCCGCGCCGAGTGGATGCCCCGGTTTGCGGAGGGCCGCTCGCAGCTGTTTTCGCTCGGCGGAAGGATTTTCCTGCACGACTCGCTCCATGGCCTGCACGTCTTCGACGGGAGCGGTTTTCAGCCGGTCGCGACCACGCCCGCGCTTGCCGGCCGCGAGATCCAAATCGCGGAGCGCACGGCCGCGCACGCGCTCTGCGTGGTCGAGGGCGACGGCCTCTTCGACTTCGTGCCCGCCACCGGCCGGCTGGAAAAGATCCCGAGTGCGCTGGACGCATTGGTGGCCGAACCCCTGTTGACGGTGTTGCCGTTGCGCGACGGCCGGATCGTTTTTGTCCGGGGCAACAACCGGGGCATCGTCATCGCCGATCCCGCCCTGCAAGGCGCGCAAGTGCTCGACGCCAAGACGGGGCTGGCGAACTGCACCATTCTCAACGCCGCCCTCGACGCCGAAGACGGCCTTTGGCTGGGCCTGGCCAACGGCCTGCTCCGCCTGGACCTCGCGCCGGGAGTCTCCGTGTTCGACGAGCGCAATGCCCTGCCGATCGGCTCCGTGGGATCACTGGTGCGACACAACGGTGCGCTCTATGCCGCCTCGACCCAAGGGTTGATGCGGCTCCAGCCGGGCCAGCCCGCAACGGGAGCGCCCGCGCGATTTGTGCCGGACGCGCGTGTGCCGGAAATCTGCGACAACCTGCGGGACACGCCCGAGGGACTGCTGTTCAGCACCAACGACACCGTGGAGTTGCTGTCACCCGCGGGCCGCAGCCGGCTGTTCGACCCGCAGGCAAAGATCACCATGATCAAGGCGAACCGGCGCGCGCCCGGATTGTATTTCATCGCGACGGACGACGGTAGCGTCCATGTGCTGGACCTGCCCGCGCGCCGGGCCCGTCGCGTGCTCACGCTCCCGGCGGGCGTGATTCTCTGGAACGGCTCGGACGAGTCCGAGCTCGTTTCGTGGTTTGGCACCGCCGCCAGCGGGTTTTGGCGCATCGCTTCACCCAGCCGCGAGTGGACCGAAGCCACGGCGGAGCCGCACCCACTGGGCGCCGCCGGCTTGCCTGAAGGCAAAAGCTGGACGGGCGTGTTTCCCCTCTTTGACGAGCTGCACTTCCTGACCGAGAGCGGCATGTATCGCTGGCAGCCGGCGCGGCGGACCTTCGACCTGGATCCGCGCTTCCGCGTCGAAGGCGCAAGCCCGTTGCGGTTCATGCCCGCGGTGGCCGACTCCGACGGCCGGGCATGGACTTCGCCATGGTCCGGCACGGTCGCCTGCGCCAAGCCGCTCGGTTTTTTCGAGCCGGACGGCGCGAACGCCTTCGCGTGGCGCGATGCGCCGGCCCGCTGGCAAGCCGCGGTGGGCCGCTTTGGCGCCGGTCTCATCATCGTGGAATCCGAGTCCGCGCGGCCGGTGCTGTGGACCAAGAGCCCCACGGCCATCGCCCGCATCGAGCTCGACACGCTGCAGGCCCGGCGCAGCGGGGCCGGCTGGCGGCCCCATCTGCGTCGTTTTTCCGTCGGCGAACACCCCTGGCCGGTCTCCGGCGGCGCCACGGTGCGGCTGCCCTTTTCCAACGAGCCGATCACGTTGCGCTACGCCGCGCCGAGCTACCAGCCGGGCGCGCCCGTCCGCTACCAGACCCGGCTGCGCGGTTTTCGCGAGGCGTGGTCGGCGCCGACGGTGAGCCCGGAAACCGCGTTCACCAACCTGACGGGCGGCCCCTTCGTGTTCGAAGTGCGCGCGATCGACGCGGACGGCGTGGTGAGCGAGGCTGCGCGCCTGAAGTTCAGCGTCGCGCCCCCGTGGCACCGCAGCCCGTGGGCCTATGCCGCCTACGGCGCGATGGCGCTCGGCGCCGTGTTCGGCTTTGTGCGCTGGCGCCTCCACCACGCCGACCGCGAGCGCGCCCGCCTCGAGCGGCTCGTCGTGCAGCGCACGGCCGAGCTGGCCGCGGCCAAGGAGCAGGCCGACTCGGCCAGCGCGGCCAAGAGCGCCTTTCTCGCGAGCATGAGCCACGAGCTGCGCACCCCGCTCAACGGCATCATCGGCTACGCCCAGGTGCTGATGAAGGATCGCGATCTGACCGAGAAGAACCGCGATCGGCTGCGCGTCGTGCAAACGAGCGGCGAGCACCTCCTCCGCCTCATCAACGAGGTGCTCGATCTCTCCAAGATCGAGGCGGGGCGGATGGAGCTGCACCCGGCGCCGTTTCACCTGCCGCAGTTGCTGCGCGACATCGCCGCGGCGATCAGCACGCGCGCGGAGCAGAAGGAGCTCGAGTTCGTGTTCGATGCCGCGCCCGATCTCCCGGAGATGGTCGTCGGCGACGCCCAAAAGCTCCGCCAAATCATCGACAATCTCCTCAGCAACGCGATCAAGTTCACCGCCCGCGGCGAGGTGCGGCTCACCGCCCGGCCGCTCGCACCCGACGGCGTGAGCTTCAGCGTGCGCGACACCGGCCCCGGCATTGGCGAGGCGGACCGCGCGCGCATCTTCCAGCCGTTTCAGCAGGCGGCGGATGCCCGCGCGACCGAGCCGGGCACCGGCCTCGGCCTCGCCATCAGCCAGCGCTTTGCCGCGCTGATGGGCAGCCAGCTGGCGCTCGAAACGCAGCTCGGCGCGGGCAGTTGCTTCAGCTTTGCCGTGCGCCTGCCGGCGCTCGCGATTGACACGACGGACCCCACGGGCGCGCCGCGGACCGTCACCGGCTACACCGGCCCGCGACGCACGCTGCTGATCGTCGACGATATCCCGGTCAACCGCCACGTCCTCCGCGACCTGTTGCGGCCGCTCGGATTCGGCATCCTCGAGGCCGCGAGCGGCGAGACCGCGCTCCAGATGAGCTTGCCGGACCTTGCCTTCCTCGACCTGCGCATGCCGGGCATGGGCGGCCTCGAACTCGCGCGCCGCATCCGGGCGCAACCGGGCGGCGACCGGATCAAACTCATCGCGATGTCCGCCTCCGTGCTGGTCTTCAGCAAGGCCGACGCCCTCGCCGCCGGCTGCGATGACTTCCTGCCCAAGCCGTTTCGCGAGGCGGAGCTGCTGGAAAAGCTCGCCGGCGCGCTCGGCCTGGAATGGACGTTTGCCGAGCCCGCCGCGCCGCGGCGGGATTCGCGCCAGCCGTTCGCCGATGCTCGTTCGGACCTCGCGCCCGCGATGCTCGAGGAGCTGCTCAGCTGCGCGCGCCGCGGCGAGATTCGGGCGCTGCGCACCCGCCTCAGCGCACTGCGCACCCAACGCGCCGAACCGGACGGGCTGCTCGACACGCTTGATGCCCTGGCCCGCAGCTACCGGATGGAGCAAATCCGCGCCTTGCTCGAACGCCAGCTCACCGCCCCTCCCGCCCCGCCGCCATGAAACGCGCCCCTGCCGCCCGCATCCTCGTCGTCGACGACACGCCCGCCAACCTCTCGCTGCTCCTCGACGCGCTGAGCGACGCCGGGCACGAAATCCTCGTGGCCGAGAGCGGCCGCAGCGCGCTCTCGCTCCTGGAGCACACGACGCCGGATCTTGTGCTGCTCGACTTCGTGATGCCCGGCATGGATGGGATCGCGACATGCCTGCGGCTGAAGCAGCGGGCGGAGTGCCGCGATGTGCCCGTGCTGTTCATGACGGCCGTCGACGAGCCCGAGCAAAAGGTCCGGGCGTTCGAGGCCGGCGCGCTCGATTACATCACCAAGCCGGCCTACCCGCCGGAGGTGCTGTCCCGCGTCGCGGCGCACCTGCATGTCCGGGCGCTGCAAAAATCGCTCGCCGACGAGCTCGCCCTCCGCGTGGAGGCGGAAAACGCCCTCAGCCAGTCGCTCGATCGCGCCGTGCTGGTGCTCGACGCGGCGCAGCGCATCGCGTTCGCGACCCGCCTCGCGACGGATCTGCTGCACAAGCATTTTCCTGATCAAGCCGGCAACGCCGCGCCGAAGATCGTCGAGACCGCATCGCTCGCGGTCCGTCGTTTCTCCGAACCCGGGCGAAGCGACCTGCAAATGCTCGTGCTCGAGGAGCGCGGCGCGCCGCCCGGCCCCGCGGCGCTCATGCGGCTCGGCCTCACCGCCCGCGAGGCCGAGGTGCTCTATTGGATCGCGCAGGGCAAAAGCAATCCCGACATCGCCACGATCCTCGGCGCCAACGTGCGCACCGTGCACAAGCACGTGGAGCACATTTTCCAGAAGCTGGGGCTCGAGACGCGCAACGCCGCGGCGCTCGCGGCGCTGGAAATCCTGCGGCCGGCGAAGTGAGGAGCTCGTAGCGGAACACGTGAGCGTTTCGCGGGCGGCGAAAGCCCCACGGCTTCCGCTACGAATGCATCCGCGTCAATCCTCGCTCTGCAGCGCGGCGACGACGGAGAAATCCTCCAGCGTCGTCGTGTCGCCCTTCACCTCGCCACCGGCGGCGATTTCCTTGAGGATGCGGCGCATGATTTTTCCGGAGCGCGTCTTTGGCAGGCCCGCGGCGAAGCGGATCGAGTCGGGCTTCGCGAGCGAGCCGATCTCCTTGCCGACGTGGGCGCGGAGCTGCTCCTTGAGCTCCTCGCTGGCGGTGACGCCTTGCTTCACGGTCACGAAGACGACGAGCGCCTGGCCCTTGAGTTCGTCGGGCCGGCCCACCGCGGCGGCCTCGGCGACCGCGGGGTGCGAGACGAGCGCGCTCTCGACCTCGGCGGTGCCGATGCGGTGGCCGGAGACGTTGAGCACGTCGTCGATGCGGCCGACGATCCAGAAGTAGCCGTCCTTGTCCTGCCGCGCGCCGTCGCCGGTGAAGTAGATGTCGGGGCGGCCGGCAAACTCGGAGAAATACTGCCGTTTGTAGCGATCGTCGTCGCCCCAGAGCGTGCGGAGCATCGACGGCCACGGCTGCGTGATGACGAGCTTGCCGCCGCTGTTGCGCGGGACTTCCGCGGCGGTGTCGTCGACGACCTTGGGCACCACGCCGAAGAAGGGCCGCGTGCCCGAGCCGGGCTTCGTGGGCGTCACGCCCGGCAGCGGCGTGATCATGATGCAGCCGGTCTCGGTCTGCCACCATGTGTCCACGATGGGGCATTTCTTTTTCCCGATCATCGTGTGATACCACATCCATGCCTCGGGATTGATCGGCTCGCCGACGGAGCCGAGCAGGCGCAGCGAATCGAGGCGGTGGCGCAGCACATAGTTGTCGCCCCAGCGCATGAACGCCCGGATGGCCGTGGGCGCCGTGTAGAGGATCGTGAGCCCGTGGCGATCGATCATCTGCCAGAAGCGATCGGGCTCGGGCTGGTTCGGCGCGCCCTCGTAGATGAAGACCGTCGCGCCGTTGGAGAGGAGGCCGTAGACGACATAGCTATGCCCCGTGATCCAGCCGATGTCGGCGGAGCAGAAGTAGCGGTCGTTTTCCTTGAGATCGAAGACGTAGTGGGAACTCAGCTTCGCGCCGAGCAGGTAGCCGGCGCTGGTGTGGAGCACGCCCTTGGGCTTTCCCGTCGAGCCGCTCGTGTAGAGGATGAAGAGCGGGTGCTCGGAATCGAAGGCCTTCGCCTTGTGCGAATTCGGCGCGCCCTCCCAAGCCTCGCGCCACCACACGTCGCGGCCGTCGCGCATCGCGACGTCGTTGCCGCAGCGCTTGACGACGAGCACCTGCTGCACGGTGGGCGTGTGCTCGACGGCCTTGTCGACGTTGGCCTTGAGCTCGATCACCTTGCCGCGGCGCCAGCCGCCGTCGGCGGTGATGACGAGCTTGGCCTTGCAGTCGTTGATGCGATCCTTGAGCGCCTCGGGCGAGAAGCCGCCGAAGACCACGGTGTGAATCGCGCCGACGCGCGCGCAGGCGAGCATCGCGATCATCGCCTCCGGGATCATCGGCATGTAGATGGCAACGCGGTCGCCCTCGCCGACGCCGATGTTCTGAAAATAATTCGCCCAGCGGCAGACGTGGAAATGGAGCTGCTTGTAGGTGATCGTGCGGACATCGCCCGGCTCGCCCTCGAAAATGATCGCGGCCTTGTTCTCGCGGTGCGTGCCGAGATGGCGGTCGAGGCAGTTCTCGGAGACGTTGAGCTTGCCGCCGACGAACCACTGGGCGTGCGGCGGCGTCCACTTCAGGACCTTCTTGTAGGGTTTTCTCCAGACAAGGTGCTCCTTGGCCTGCCGGTCCCAGAATTTTTCTGGGGAGTTGACAGACTCGGCGTAGAGCCTTTTGTAAGCGGCCTCGCTCCCAAGGTTCGCTTGGGCTTTGAACTCGGCCGAAGGCCTGAATTTCCGGGATTCCCGGGATACTGAGGTAATCGTCTGATCCGGCACGTTGCGTGTTGGTTTGAGGTTTAAGGACGCAAAAACGCGGCTCTTATCCCGTCCTGAGTTTCGAGCGTCAAGCACGCGAAGCGCCCTGCCAACCTCACAGTATGGAAAAGAAAACCGCGTCCGCCACGGCGGACACACCCGCCGCTGCGGCTCCCGCCCCGGCGAACAATGCCCCCCTCCAGGCCGATCCGCACGCCCAAGGCCCCGGTCCCGCCCCCATCGAGACGATCCGCGTCGAGGGCGTGCTCGACATCGATCTCCAGCGCGGCGGCAACGGCCAGCTCGTGGACATCGCGCGCGGCTGCAAGCGCCGGCCCACGGACCCCTTTGTGCCCAAGGAGCTGATCCGGCGCTTCAAGCTCCGCCAAGGCTCCGTGATCGGCGGCACGGCGTTTCCGCCCGACGGGCGCTTCCCCAACCCGAAGATGCGCTTCATCGAGACCGTCGATGGCGAGCCGCTCGAGAGTCGCCGCGCGAAGTTTGAGTTCACCACGCTCACGACCATCTCGCCCAACCAGCACCTGAAGATGGAAATGAAGGACGGCCGCCTCACCACGCGCGCCGTCGACCTCTTCTGCCCGATTGGCAAAGGCACCCGCGGCCTGATCGTCGCGCCGCCGCGCACCGGCAAGACCACCCTGCTCCGCGACATGGCGCTCGGCGTCCTGGAAAACAACCCCGAGTGCAAGGTGATGATCCTCCTCATCGACGAGCGCCCGGAGGAAGTCACGGACTTCAAGCGCAGCGTGCCCGCCGCGGAGATCTGGGCCTCGTCCAACGACGAGCAGGTCGAGAATCACCTCCGCATCGCCGATCTCTGCATCGAGCGCGCGAAGCGCCAGGTCGAGATGGGCAAGGATGTCGTGCTCTTCGTCGACTCGATCACGCGCCTCTCGCGCGCCCACAACACCGCCAAGAACTCCGGCCGCACCGGTTCCGGCGGCCTCGACGTGCGCGCGCTGGAGAAGCCGCGCCAGCTCTTCGCCTCCGCGCGCAAGACCGAGGAAGCGGGCTCGCTCACCATCATCGCCAGCGTGCTCGTGGAGACGGGCTCGCGCATGGACGACGTGATTTTCCAGGAGTTCAAGGGCACCGGCAACATGGAGCTCGTCCTCGACCGCAAGTGCGCCGAGATGCGCCTCTGGCCCGCCATCAACGTCGCCGCCAGCGGCACGCGCAAAGAAGAGCTGCTCATCGACGCGAAGACGCTCGAGAGCATCCACTTCTTCCGTCGCGCCCTCGTGCAGCAGAAGATCGAGGAGTCCACCGACACGATGATCGCTCGTCTCTCCAAGACGAAGACCAACGCGGAATTCCTGAAGCTGATCGCGCGATAGCGCATCGCCCTGTCCGCAACTTCCCTCTTGCTCCTCCTCCGAAACTCCTGAGAGTCAAACGCTCCTTTCGCGTCCGACGCGCGTCTTCCTTCGCCACCAGCTCAACCACGCATGCATAGTTTTTCCGAGCAGTGCCTCGACATGGCCCGATCGATGTTGGCCCACAACCTCGATTCGATTCAGCCCGACGGCACGATCCTGCCGGCCAACGGCGAGCAATCGCGCCCCGACGAACCTGGCCACGTCGCCTTTGCCCTCGGAGAATTCTACCGTGCCACCGGGGAGACGACGCTCAAGGGCCACGACCTGGTCGACCTCGCCGCGCGCTGCATCACGGCGCAGATGTTCACCGAGCCCGCCGCGGAAAACGGCCTCGCCTACGCCGCGCTCGGCCTGCTCGCCTTCGGGCCCTCCAAGGAACGGAACCCCGTTTGGGAGCGCCTCGTCGAGGAGACGCAGCAGCGCATCGACAAGTCCCTGCTCCACCGCAGCGACTACGACAACCACTGGCAGGCCTTCAACATCGCCAAGGCCGTGGCGCGCTTCTCGCTCGGCCTCTCCAAGAAGGACGAGACCTCCCGCCTCATCGAGCGCATGTGCGAGCGCGTCCAGCACACAAGCTCGGCCGGTTTCTTCGACGACTCGACCACCGGCCTCGGCGGCAATTTCAATCTCTACGGCGTGATGACGTTCGTCTTCGTCCGCTCCGCCCTCCAGCTCCACGCCAACAGCGGCGTGCGCGAGCGCAAGCTCCCCACCCTCCGCACCTACGCCGAGAAATACATCAAGATGATGCCCGACCTCGTCCGCCACGACGGGCTCGGCTGGGCCTTTGGCCGCGCCGCCGGCGCCTACGGCCAGATGCACTGCATCAGCCTCATCCTGCAAGGCCTCCGCGACGGCTGGGTCGCTGACGATCAGAAGGTCAAATACTACGACATCCTGCGACGGCTGTTCATGTTTTTCTACGCGACCTACCTCGACCAGGAGCACGGCTTCCTGGACCTGCGCGACAACGAGCGCACGGCCTACACGAGTCACACGACGCGCATGGCGAACTTCGACGCCGCGCGCTATCTCTGCCAGTGGTCGCGCCTCGCGAAGACCGTGCAGATGCCCGGCGGCACGCCGCGGATCGAGCCGCCGAAGACCACGGGCCGCTTCGTCATCTTCGACAAGTCCAACCGCAAGGAGCAGGGCCTCTTCCTCTACCGCGATCCCGAGTCGGGCCTGCATCTCCAGGTGCCCCTGATCAGTTCCGGAACCACGCTCACCGCCGACTCCCTCGCCTTCCCGCACTGCCCGGGCATCTTCGATTGGCCGAACAACATCTACGTGCCCGTGATGCTCCCCGAGCTCACGTTCGGCGAGCAGGTCACGATTCCGGCTTTCTACGGCAAGAACTGCGTCACCGGCCTCGGCCTGCGCAACAGCTTCTACTTCCGCTACGAGCAGCCCGAGCTCATCAACCTCAAGGAGGAGTTCGTCAAGGGCCTCGGCAGCGTGAAGGTGCAGTGGAATTTCGCCGGCAACAAGATCGGCGTCGAGTTTGCCTACACGGTGAAGCAGCAGGTCACCCTCGACAAGTTCCGCTATTGCCTCGCCATCGCCGCGCCTCACTCAAAATACCACACGCCCGGCGCGCTTTCCCTCGGACCGCAAGGCCACCGCTGCAGCGTGGCCAAGGACGATTTCCAGGCCGCGTGGCAGGACACCGAAGTGGTGAGCGCCGATCCCACCTACCGCACCAACTACGGCAAGGTCCACTACCTCCAATACCTCGTGCGCGATCATCCGCTGATCATGCGGCCCGGCCACGTTTACCGCCTGGTGGTGAACTTCGAGCCGGACGTGGCACACATGGATTCCTGACGCGCTCCGCGCGATTCGGCGGCGGGGCTCGGGTTTCAAGAATTCCCTTGATCCTCGATTCCTCCCGGCCGAATCCCGTCCCTCCATGTTGAGCCGAAGAATAATCCCGTGCCTGGACGTCAACGCCGGCCGCGTGGTCAAGGGCGTGAAGTTCCAGCAGCTCCGCGACGCCGGCGATCCCGTGCAGTGCGCCAAGGCCTACGACGCGCAGGGCGCCGACGAGCTCGTGTTTCTCGACATCACCGCGTCGAGCGACAACCGCGGCATCATGCATGACGTCGTCGCCGCGACCGCCGAGCAGTGCTTCATGCCCCTCACCGTCGGCGGCGGCCTCCGCACCGTCGCCGACATCGAGGCGATGCTCCGGAGCGGCGCCGACAAGGTCTCCCTCAACACCGCCGCGATCAAGGATCCGCAGCTCATCCGCGCCTCCTCCGATCGTTTCGGCGCGCAGTGCATCGTCGTCGCCATCGACGCCAAGCGCGAGCCCGACGGCAAATCATGGCGCGTCTACACCCACGGCGGCCGCAACCGCACCGAGCTCGACGCCGTCGCCTGGGCGGCGCGCGCCACGGATCTCGGCGCCGGCGAAATCCTCCTCACCAGCATGGATGCCGACGGCACCCAGGCCGGCTACGACTGCCCGCTCACGCGCGCCGTGAGCGACGCCGTGGGCGTGCCCGTCATCGCGAGCGGCGGCGCCGGCACGCTCGATCATTTCGCCGATGTGCTCGACGCCGGCCGCGCAAGCGCCGTGCTGGCCGCGAGCCTCTTTCACTTCGGCACATTCACGATCGCGCAGGTGAAGAATCACCTCGCCGCGCGCGGCGTGCCCGTGCGACGGTAGCGGTCTCGGCATCTCGCCATGGGCGCGCCTGACACCACCGCGCTTCGCCGCGATTGGCTCAGCCCCTTGGTGCTGACCTGTCTTGCGCTCGCGGTCGTGGGCTACGCCTTCTGGCTCGGCGGGCGGATTCAGACGGATCCCGCCGTCGTCTTCCTCACCGCGCAGCCGGGCGCGGAGTGGATTGTGCCCGATGCTCCGGTGAATCTAGCCACGCGTTCAGCCGGACTCACGAAGGAATTTTTCCGCGTCGAGTTTTCGAGCGACGATAACCCAGCGCCCGCAAGGATCCGAATTCGCGCGCTGAAGCACGCCGCGGTCTATCTGGATGGCAACCGAATCGCCGAAACTCCGCCAACCCTGACCAATTGGAAGGAGGCTTTTGTGGTATCCTTGCCTGCCCTCAAGCCGGGACGACACGAACTGACCGTGCTGGTGCAGAACGAACTGGGGCCCGTTGCGCTTTGGCTCGCCACCGATCTTCCTTCGGTGCCCTCGGGACCTCGGTGGCAATGGCGCAGCGGCGACGCATGGAAATCCGTGCGCCTCGCGGGCAAGCGACCGCGGCCCGCACTCGCGGCCGAGTTTCCCGCCGCGGGAATCAGCTTCGCCGAGCGCTGGCCTTTGCTCGCTGCGGCGCTGGCGGCCGTGGGGGCGTTCGCGTGGTTGGCGCGTTGTCGGCAAAATTTGGCCCGGTGTCTTGCGAACCCGCCCGCGTGGCGCTGGAGAATTCAGGGAATCTGGCTGGTCGCCGGACTTGTGTCGCTCTTCCGGCTGCCCCTTGGAGCTGGGTTCGATATCGCGGGGCACGTCGAATACATCAGCCACATCCTGACTCACGGCCGGGTGCCGCTCGCCACCGAGGGATGGCAGTTTTTTCAGTCCCCACTCTACTATGGTGTCAGTGCTCCGCTGGTGTGGTTGGGGGTGAAAATTGCACCGATCGAGACCGTGGCCGCGTTTCTCCGGGTTGTCCCGCTCCTATGCGGGATGCTGCAGATTGAAGTCGCTTACCGCGTGGCGCGCCACGTCTTCCCCGGGCGGGCCGATCTCCAGATCTTCATGGTGGTTCTGGCCGGGGCACTGCCGATGAACATCTACCTCTCCCGCTACATCGGCAATGAACCCCTCGCGGCTCTGCTGTCAGCAATCACGTTTCTACTTTGCCTGCGGCTCGCGCAGCCCATGAAGGGTGAGAATCTGCGCTGGGTCCCTCTGCAGATTGGGGTGGTCTTTGGCCTCGCGCTGCTCACGAAGGTGAGCGCGATGCTCATGGGCGGTGCCGTGGTGATTGCCTTAGCGGTTCACGGTCTGACCCGGACCGAGGCACGGTCTTCCTTATTGCAGCAGCTGGCGCCATTTTTGTGGGCCGGCGGCGCCACGATAGCGATCGCGGGGTGGTATTACGCGCGAAACTGGGTCGTGCTGGGACGCCCGTTTGTCGGGGGCTGGGATGTCAGCCGTGGTTTTGTATGGTGGCAGGAACCTGGCTACCGAATAGCCGGCGATTTCTCGTCGTTTGGCCACGTTTTATCCCAGCCGATCGAGGCCGGACTTGAGAGCGTTCCCGGCGGACTTTTCGCGAGCCTATGGTGCGACACGTTCCTGAGCTCCGCCATCTTGCGGACATCGGCTCCACCATGGGACTACGCCCTCCTCGTGATGAGCGTGGCGCTCGCCGTCTTTCCTGCGCTATTGCTGATCATGGGCCTGGGCGTCGCCCTCCGAAGGTCGCTTCGCGATCAAGTGGGACTCCTGATCGTGACGACCCTTGCCGCCTACGGCGTGGCGCTGCTGCACCATATCGTGACCGTCCCCTACCACTGCGCCATCAAGATGACCTATGCCTTGGGTGCAACGCCGGCGCTGGTGTTGCTGGGCGGGCTCGGCTTTGAAATTGCCGGCAGAAATCAGCTGGTTAGGATCGTTATGGTCGCGGGGATCGCCTGCTGGTCAGTGTCGGCGTTCGCCGCCTATATGCTTCTAGGCTAAAACATCAGGCGGGCGATGCCGGCTCGGCAACCGGCGCGACCTCGGCCTTCGCCTTTGGCTCGCCGACTAGAACACTCAGCTGCTCCTGCACCGCGACGAAGAACTCCGGCGTCAGCTCGCCCACCGGCACCTCGAAAATCGCCTTCGACTTCGCATGCTCGTAGCGGTGGCGCGCGCCGTCGGCGCTCAGGCCGCGGGGACGAAGCACGCGCTTCCGCTCCAGCATCAGCGCGAGGAACTGCACAAGCCGCGTGTTCTCCGGCGTCGGTTCCGTCGTCGGATCGGCGAGCGCCACGAAAAGATTCTCCGCGGTGAGCTTGAGCGCCCGATCGGCGTTCTCGCCGGCGCGGCGCGGCTTGTAGGCCTGCACCCACTTGCAGGCGACAAAACCCTCCGGCGCGAAGCCCGCCGCGTGCGCCTCCAGCACATCGTAGCGCACGATCTCGAGCGCGGCGCCGGCGCGCACGAGGTGGCTGGCGACGCGCGCGCCCTCCGTGAATGGGGCGCCCGAGACGAAGCAAGTCGTCGCGAGCGGCTGCAGGTGCATTTCCATGGGCTTTCCTGTTTACTCCCGCCTCCGGCGGACGCTAGCACTTTCCCGCCTTCGCCCCGCATGTCCGCCGCTCCCGCCACTGATCACGCCGACACCCTGCTGCTTTGCGTCGATCTGCAGCCCAGGTTCATCGCGGCGATGGAAAATGCCCCGCGGCTGCAGCGCCGCTGCGCCCTTGCCATCGCCGCGGCGACCGGGCTCGGGCTGCCCGTGGCATTCACCGAGCAGGCGCCGGAAAAACTTGGCCGCACCGCGCCCGAGCTGCTCGCGCTCGCGCCCCAGGCCCCCGCCTGGGGCAAGATCGCCTTCTCCGCCTTCGGCGACGATCGGATCCGCGCCGCCCTGCTCGACGAACGCGACGTCGGCCACCTGCTGCTCTGCGGCCTTGAGACGCCGGTCTGCATCTACCAGACCGCGCTGGCCGCCAAGGCCGCGGGCCTGCACGTGACGCTGCTCAGCGACGCCGTCGGTGCGCGTCGCGCCGACGACGCGCGCGCGTGCGTCGACGCCCTCGCCCGCGCCGGCGTGCATGTGTTGCCGGCGGAGACCGTTTTCTACGCGCTGCTAGGCGACGTGAAACACCCCTTTTTCAAAACCTACACGGAGCTCGTGAAATCCCATGCCTGACTCGCCCATGCTCTCCTCTGTCCGCGACCTCAAGGCGCTCGGGACCGAGGCCAATGGCCGGCCCTTCGCCGCGCTGCTCGTGGTGAAAAAGCTCGCCGCCAAGACCGCCGCCAACGGCAACACCTTCCTCAGCGCCGATCTCGGCGACCGGCACGGCTCGTTTGGCTGCACCATCTTTGGCGACAGCCCGGTCTTCGAGGTTTTCAAGGCCGCCGGCGAGGGCGCCGTCGTGCGCATCGAGGGCAAAATTGACTTCTACAACGGCCGCTTTTCCCCGCGCATCAGCAAGGCCCTCGCGCTGAAGGACGACGAGCTCGGCGCGCCCGGCCTCATCGACAACCTCGTCGAAGTCGCGCCGGAGAACGCCGAGGCGCTCTGGGCCGAGTTCTCCGCCTTCATCGACTCAATCGTCCTGCCCGAGCTGCGCGCGGCTGTGCGCGGCGTCTTCGACGAGATCGGCGAGACGTTCCGCTGGTCACCCGCGGCCGTTGCCATGCACCACGCCTACCGCCATGGCCTGCTCGAGCACACCGTGCACATGGCGCGGGCGTGTCGTGCGCTCCTCCCGCTCTACCCCGAGGTCGATCCCGATCTGGCGATGGCGGGGATTCTCCTGCACGACACCGGCAAGGCCATCGAATATGAGGGCACGCTTGCCACAAAACGCAGCCGCCGCGGCATTTTGCAGGGCCACGTCGTCCTCGGCTACCAGCTCGCGCGAAAGCACGGCATTCGCGCCAAGCTCGACGCCGACCGCCTTGAGCGCCTCGAGCACGTCATCCTTTCCCACCAAGGCGAACCCGAATGGGGCGCCGCCGTCTACGCCGCCACCCCCGAGGCCGTCTTTGTGTCGATGATCGACAACCTCGACGCCAAGATGGGCATGGTCCAGCGCGCACTGCGACAAGCCGATGAAAACGCCGAGTTCTCCGAACGTTTGCCCGGCCTCAACTCGGCGTTGCTCACGCGCAGGCCACCATCGGTTCAAAATCCGGGCGGAAGCTGAAACCGCGCGAAATGTGCAAAAAGGAGGGCCGTCCCGACCCCTCGAGACGGCCCAATGACCTAACACCAAGCAAACCGTAGAACTGACTACCACGGAGAGAGACGCGGGCATCTCCTCCGCGTTCAAAATCGGAAAAAGAATTTTCGGCCGTTTTGCGGCGCGCATCGCAAGGCGCCGCAAACCCGGCAAACGCCCCGCTGCGGGGCCGTCCAGGGCACCTTATTAGGCCGCGTCCTGCTTGGCCTCGTTCTTCGGCGCCCGCCGCAGCGTGGGCTTGCGGCGGCCAGCCACCACGCCGGCGTCGATGATGACCTCGGTCACATCTTCGCGCTGGGGCAGCTCATACATCACTTCGAGCATGAGATTCTCCATGATCGAGCGCAGGGCCCGCGCACCGGTCTTGAGCTCGATGGCCCGGCCGGCGATCGCCTTCACCGCATCGGGCGTGAGCTTGAGCCGCACCCGATCCATCGCGAACAGCTTGGAATACTGCTTCACCATGGCGTTCTTCGTGCGCAGCAGGATTTTTTCCAGGTCCGCCACCGCGAGGTGGTCGAGCACGGAAACCACCGGCAGGCGGCCGATGAACTCGGGGATCATGCCGAACCGAATCAGATCCTCGGGCGCAAGGGACTTCATCATCTCCTCGGGGTTGAGCGATTGCTCACGCTGCGCCGCGACGGCGGAGAAGCCCAGGCTCCGCGTGCCCTTGCGCCGCTGCACGATCGCGTCGAGGCCGACAAATGCACCGCCACAGATGAACAGGATGTTCGCGGTGTTGATCTGAATGTATTCCTGGTTGGGGTGCTTGCGGCCGCCCTGCGGGGGAACGTTGCACACCGTGCCTTCGAGGATCTTGAGCAACGCCTGCTGGACGCCCTCACCGGAAACGTCACGGGTGATCGAGACGTTCTCCGTCTTGCGGCCGATCTTGTCGATTTCGTCGATGTAGATGATGCCGCACTCGGCCTTCTTCACGTCGTAGTTGGCCGACTGGAGCAGGCGGAGGACGACGTTCTCCACGTCCTCGCCGACGTAGCCGGCCTCAGTGAGCGTGGTGGCGTCGGAAATCGCGAAGGGCACGTCGAGAATCTTCGCGAGCGTGCGCGCGAGGAGCGTCTTGCCCGAGCCCGTGGGGCCGACGAGGAGAATGTTGCTCTTCTCGACCTCGACGTCGTTGAACTCCGGCGAAAGCGCGGCCGAGTCCTTCGACTGGCCCGAGTCAAACATCAGGCGTTTGTAATGGTTGTAGACCGCGACCGAGAGGACCTTCTTCGCGTGATCCTGGCCGATGACATAGTCATCGAGCGTCTTGCGAATCTCCGTCGGCTTGATGAGCCGGAAGGCGGGCTTGGCCTCGGCGGCGGGCGCCTTGATTTCGCGATCGATGATCGATTTGCAGACGTTGACGCAGGAATCGCAGATGTAGACGCCCGGCCCGGCGATGATCTTCTTAACCTCCGCCTGGGACTTGCCGCAGAATGAGCAGAGGGTCATGCGCGCCGATTTTGCCATGGGCGGTGAGCCTGCCGGGCCACGAGGACGAGTCGAGGCAGGAGTTGGGCGGTTAATACTCCGTCAAGCCGCGCTTTGGACCGAGCGGCCGGTCTCACGCGTGGAGGTCACCACATGGTCGACGATCCCGTAGGCCTTGGCCTCCTGCGCGTCCATGTAGTAATCGCGATCGGAGTCCTTCTCGACCTGCTCGGGGGTCTTGCCCGTGTGCTTGGCGAGGACGTCGTTGAGGGTCTTGCGCCAGCGCAGGATCTCGCGCGCGGCGATGGCGATGTCGGCCGTCTGGCCGCCGGCGCCGCCGCTCGGCTGGTGAATCATCACGCGGCTGTTGGGGAGCGCGAAGCGCTTGCCCTTGGTGCCGGCGGCGAGCAGCACGGTGCTCATGCTCGCGGTCATGCCGAGGCAGTAGGTGACGATGTCGCACTCGAGGAAGTTCATCGTGTCATAGATGGCCATGCCACCGGTCACGACGCCGCCGGGCGAATTGATGTAGAGGTGGATGTCCTTCTTCGCGTCCACCATCTGGAGGTAGAGCATCTGGGCGATGATCAGGTTGGCGACATTGTCGTCGATCGGCGTGCCGATGAAGAGGATCCGGTCCTTCAGCAGGCGGGAATAGACGCTCATCCCGTGCGTCTCGCGGCCGTTTGTTTCCCAGACTAGCGTGTCGTAGCTCACGTGCGTTGATTTGGTGTTGGTTCGCTCACGCCTTGGGCTGAGCTACGCGGACGCTAGCCTTGGAGACGAGGAAATCAACCGCCTTGTCGAAAATGATCGACTGCTGCATCGCGCGAAGCTGCTCGCGGTTCTCGGCGATGGCGCGCGCGAGCTTGTCGGGCTTCTGGCCCGAGCGCATCGCCTCGTTGTAAATCGCCTGGTTCAGGTCGTCGCCGTTAATCTCGATTTTTTCCTGCTCGGCGATCTTCGCGAGGATGAGCTGGAGCTTCACGCGGTTGTGCGCGGCCTGCTTCGCGCCGGCGAAGAGTTCCTTCTTGTCCTTCTCGAACTGCTCCTCGGGCACGCCGCGGCGCATCTGCTCCTCGATGTATTGGCGGAGCACGCCCTGCGTCTCGGCCTCGACGAGCGACTCGGGCACCGCGATGTCGACCTTGGCGGCCAGCTGATCGGCCACCTGGCGGCGCTGGGCCGCGCGGTTTTGATATTCTTTCTGCAGCTTGAGGTTGTTGCGCACCTTGGATTGGAGGCCGGCGAGGTCGTCGACTTCATGGGCCTTGAAGAACTCCGCGTTCAGCTCCGGCAGCGTGCGTTCGCGCACTTCCTGCACGTCCACGGCGTAGACCGCTTGCTTCCCGGCCAGCGCAGGCACGGGGGCAAAATCCGCGGGGAACGTGATCGTGATGTCGCGCTTGTCGCCGGTCTTCAGGCCGGCGAGCTGCAGGCCGAGGCCGGGAATCACGCCCTGGTTTTCACCCTCAACCTCCTCCCACGTTTGCGGGACTTTGCCATAGAGCTGCTTGTCCGCCGCGATCTCGGCCACGGGCTTGCCACCCACCGTCCCCTCGTAGCCGAGCTTGACGTAGTCGCCCTTGCGGGAAGCGCGGTCCGTGGCCTTGAAGTCCGCGCGCTCACCACGCAGGCCCTCGATCACCCGCTCAACCTCGGCATCTGTCGGCTCGACGGGGAGCACCTCGGTCTCGAGGCCCGTGTAGGCCGGCAGCGCAAACTCGGGACGCACATCCAGCGTCAGCGTGATGCTCGCCGGCGAGCCCGTGGCAATGGTGCCTTCCTCGACGTTGACCACGTTGAGCACGTCGAGCTTTTCCTTCTCGAGTCCGTCGCGATAGGCCTTCGCGACGATTTTTTGCCGAAACTCATCGGCAATCTCCTTCTTGAAGCGCGCGGCGACGATGCTGGCCGGCACCTTGCCCGGACGGAAGCCCGGCAGGCGGACGGCCTTGGCGATTTCGCCGACAACGGCCGTGTGCTCGGCGTCGACTTCGCTCGGGTCGAGCGTGACGACGAGGCTCTTGCGGGTGGCGGACAGGCTGGTCAGTTGGACGTTCACGACTGGAGTGCGGACAAGTTTTGCTGTGATGGAAGGATCGAAGCTAGGCCGCGCCCTGCCTCGGTCAATGACGGATTCTCCTGCGAGCGCTCAGCGAGCCGCGCGCCCGGCGAAAAACCGCTGCAATCCCGCGAGGTCGTCCGTGCCGATCCAGTCCACGCCGGCGTCAAGCAACGCGCCCCACACCTCGGGGCGATCCGGTGTGTTCCAAAAGCGGACCTGGCGCCCCTGCGCGTGCGCCCGCTCGACCCATGCGCCGAGCGTCGCGCGCACCTCGGCCGGCATCGCGCCTTGCCAGCGCCACGGCGTAAGCTTCTGCCAGTTCTCGCTGACCCACGGCACGAGGGCCGCGGGCGGGTTGGCCTCCAAGTCGCCGCCTCGCCCGTCGACGAATGCGTGCCGCTCAGCCTGCGCCGCCATCTGCGCCTGCGCCCGGTTGCCCGAAACAATAACCGTGACCGCGCCCCGCTCGACGCGGCCAGCACGAAACGTCGTCAGCATCTCGGCCCGCCCCGCGAGTTCCTTGGCGAGCAATGCGTAGGTCGCGCCCGCCTCCGACTTCACGTCGATCAGGAGCACGAGCGGCGCGCCCCCGCGGTGAACGCTCCCGCCATTCTTCCGCACGCGATCCAGCAGCGGATCGAGGTAGAGCGCCGCCAGGGTTCGCCCCGGCTTCGCGTCCTTGAGGTCATGCGCGACGAGCAGCGCCCCGCCAACCAGCCAGACATCCGCTTCGACACTGCCAAACCCGCGCTCCAGCGCCTCGGCCAACGGACGGGCATGCTCATAGTCGTTGTGCGCGTGAGCATGCGGCAGCGGCACAGGTTCAGCCGCAAAAAGCGGACAGACCAACGACAACAACGGGAAAATCGGGCGAATGCACCTCATGGCGGCGCAATTCCGCCGCACCGGCGCCGGCGGCGCAACCGTTTCCATCCTTGACCGAGCCGGAGGTCGCCGCACGTTGTGCGCCTCACCTCTCTTGCCTGATGGTGTAATGGTAGCACAGGCGACTTTGACTCGCCTAGTCATGGTTCGAATCCATGTCGGGCAGCCAGCTTGGGGGACGTCCGAACTTTTTTGTCAGTTGCCGATTCGAGCAGGGAATGAAGCTCCGCGAGTCGTGCTCACTCGCAGCCCGCTCAGACCCTTCTTCGGGGTAGCACTTGTATTTTGGGCTCCTCGCATGGGCCGCTAGCCGTTTCCGAAATCAACCTTCTCCGCGTCGTGAAGGCCGAAGCCACCGCGCCGCGGCGACTTATTCATCGCCACCAGCTGCCCTCCTGCCAGGCGGTCCCAACCAGCAATGTCACGGGCGCGATCACGGCATCTGATTCGGCGCGGTAGAGATCGGTCACGAGCAAGTCGACGGCACGGCGCCCGACTTGCCATGAGTTTTGGTGGATGCCAGTGAGCGTCGCGTCGTCGTCCACCATGGTGTAAACGATCGGGACATCAGGGCGCGCCGATCCCGACCCCATGAGGCGTCCGATCTGGCGGTCTTGCGAGATGATGACGTCGGGCCTGTGGCGCTTGCGCCAGCGATCGAGTTGGCGGCCGTCGGCGGGTTGGATCACCGGGATGCGCAGGTCGGGAAATTGCTTGGCGCATTCGGCGAGGTAGCCGCCTTTCCACAACTGGCCGACATGGGTCACGCCGCTGGGCGCACGTTTCGCGGGCTCCGCGCGCAGCGCCAAGCCGGGCCGCCGGTATCCCATCGCCGCGAGTTTCTGGAGGGCGCCGCCGACGGCGGCGAAATGATTGATCGAAACGCGATTGATGAAGGGCGACGTGAATTTGTAGCCGGCCGCGACGACGAGAAATTTGCCCGGCAACAAATCCAGATTCACAGACACATCCAGGATCGGGAGAATCAACACGCCGCGGATGCCGCGGGTTTCCAGAATCCCGGCCAGCCGCTCGCTGCTCAGCTTGCCGGCCGACACGACAAACACCTCGAGCTGATACCCCAGCGCCTCGGCCCGCCGCTGCGCGCCTTCATGATAGAGCCGACACGCGAGATCCTCGCGCCAATCCACACTCGTCGCGACCACGGCCAGCGTGGGCCGATATTCCTTCTTGGCGAGGCGCCGGCGATACGCGCCCAGCGCCTCCAGCATCGGATCGGGCCGATAGCCGAGTTTGTCCGCCAGTTGCTGGATGCGTCGCCGCGTCGCCTCGGGGATCGACGGCTGGCTGCGCAGGGCGCGCGACACGGTCGACACGCTCACCCCGGCGACTTTCGCCAGTTGGTTCATGCTCGTTCGCGCGCCTTGCACGCAATACGTTGCATGGAAGCTCCCTCGTTTTATCAAACGAAAATCAGAGTGTCGGATCGCTATGACCTTGGCTTTCCTTTTGCCCGACACTCGCCGGTTCACTCGCTCGCTCGTCATGGGCGTGAGCGCGCTCGCGATCGCCAGCGCCCTCGCCGCCGCCGCGCCGGACGCAAGCCGCGCCCAACCCGCACGGCCCAACGTGCTCTTCCTCCTGGGCGACAACTGGGCCGCGCCGCACAGTTCCTTCGTCGGCGATCGCAGCGTGCAGACGCCCCACTTCGATCGGCTCGCGCGGGAGGGCGTTTTTTTCAACAACGCCTTCTGCCCGTCGCCCTCGTGCTCGCCCAGCCGCGCCTCCATGCTCGCGGGTCGCGCCACGCACGAGCTCGGCGAAGCGGTGAGCCTGTGGAGTGCGTTGCCCAACCAATATCCGTTGCTCACCGATCTGCTGCGACGCGCGGGTTATGTGACCGCCTACTGCGGCAAAGGCTGGGCGCCGGGCAACTACGTCGTCAGCGGCTGGAAGGAAAACCCCGTCGGGCACCGTTACGCCGACTTCAAAACTTTTCTCGATCAAACGTCGCGCGACCAGCCGTTCTTTTTCTGGGTCGGCAACCTCGACACCGCCATCGGCCAGTGGGACTACCGACCCGAGGCCGCGAAGGGGCTCGACGCCGCGAGCGTCAAAGTCCCCAGGCATCTGCCCGACACGCCGGAAGTGCGCGCCGCGTTGCTCGCCTACTACAACGGCGTGCGCCGGCTCGACGCCGTCATCGGCGACGCCGTTGCGGCGCTCGAAAAACGCGGGCTGCTCGACAACACCATCATCGTCTGCGCGGGCGACAACGGCTGGCAGATCCCGCGGGGACTCGCCAACTGCTACGACGACGGCATGAAGGTGCCGCTGGTCTTCTGGGGGCGCGGCGTGGCTGGCGGCCGCCGGCTCGATTCGTTTGTGAATCTGAGCGAGTTTGCGCCGACCGTGCTCGAGTTGGCCGGCCTGCCCGTGCCCGCGTCGATGACGTGCCGTAGCTTCACCAAGCTGCTGAAACAGCAGCCGGACCCGGCGGTGCGCGACGCGGTTTTCGTCGAGCGCGAGCGCCACGCCAACGTGCGCGCCGGCGATCTCGGTTATCCCGTGCGCGGCATCCGCACGCGCGATTTCCTCCTGCTCCTCAACCTCCGCCCCGACCGCTGGCCCGCCGGCGATCCGCGGAAGCATCAATCCGTCGGCCCCTACGGCGACATCGACAACGGCCCGCTCAAAACGATCGTCCTGCGCGGCGAAAACGATCCGGCGTTGCGCCGCTACTTCGAGCTGTCGTGCGCCCATCGCCCCGCCGAGGAACTCTACGATTTGAAAAAAGATCCGGACCAAGTGAACAACGTGGCGGGCCAGCCCGAGTATGCCGCGATCAAGGAGACGCTGCGCCAGCGAGTGCTCGCCTGGATGAAGGCGACGCACGACCCGCGCCTGAATCCCAACGACGATCGCATCGACGGCTACTTTTACTACGGCGACGTCAACACCTGGGACAACGACAACTTCGACGGCGCCCACCTGTTCGGACACTGAGCGCGCCATGCAATAGGTTGCGCAAACCGTGCAATAAGTTGCGCGGCGTGCGCGTGGCCTCGCCGCGCGAATTGCGCCCTATGACGCGCGTCCGATCCGAAAACCCTCTCTCGCCCACCATCCACATGCGACCACACCCCCGCCGCCTCCTCCTCGCCCTCGCGGGCTCCGTTGCCATGACGGCCTTCGGCCAAGCACCGGCCGCCCGTCCGCCCGCCTCATCCGACGAAGTGGTCGAACTCTCTCCCTTCAGCGTCACCGGAGATCAAGAGCGCGGCTATGCCGCGACGTCCACGCTCTCGGGCACGCGCCTGAAAACATCGCTGAAGGACACCGCCGCCGCGATCTCGGTCATCACGCCGGAGCTGCTGCAGGATCTCGGCCTCAACGACGTCAACCAGATCGCCTCGTTCATGACGAACACGGAGGTCGATCCGAACCAGCCGAACAACGCGTTCAACATGGAGCAGAACAACGCGAGCGGCATCCGCATCCGCGGCGTCACCTCCACCGGCAGCCAGGCGAATTTCTTCAGCATCCCGTTCACGATCGACAGCTACAACATCGACCGCCTCACGCAGACCCGCGGCCCCAACTCGCTGCTCTTCGGCGTCGGCAACGTCGCCGGCAACCTCAGCTCCTCCACCAACCGCGCCGCGCTCACCAAGGATCGCGTCGCGGGCAAGACCAGCGTCTCGATCGACGAGAACAATTCGCGCCGCGCCTCGGTGGATTTGCAGATCCCGATCGTGAGAAATCGCGCGGCGCTGCGCGTTGACGCCCTCGGCGAAAAACGGCGCGGCTTCATGGACTACGATCAACGCCAGGAGAAGCGCCTCTATCTCACGGGCACGGTGAAGCTCGCCGACTTCAAAAACTATCAGGCCAAGTTTACCGCGATGGGCGAGTGGGCGCGCGCGGATCGGCTCCTGCCCGATCAGACCACGCCGCAGGACGGCATCACCACGTGGATTGCCGCGGGTCGGCCGACGGTGGCGGGCACGGCCTCGGCCGGCAACGCCGCCAATCTTCCCGCGGGCACCGCCCGCGCCGCGAGCGCCGCGCGCCTCGTGGTGATCGACGGCTCGCCGGCCAGCATCCCGGTGTTGAACTGGAACAACACCGCGCGCGGCGCCCCCGTCAGCTCGACCTTGAACTACCGCCTCGGGCCCAATTCGCCGATTGATCTCTACACCAACATCCACGGCGGAGGCGTCGCCTCCGACTACCGGGGGCGGGACGTGCAGTTCTTTTTCGAGCAGACGTTCTTTCGCGACTTTTCGCTCGAGCTCGCGAGCAGCCGCACGAATTGGGATCTCCACTGGGTTCGCTCCAGCAGCTTTCAGGTGGACGTCGACACGAACCAGAACCTGCCCAACGGCCAGCCCAACCCCAACGTCGGAAAGTTCTACACCGAAAACACCTTTCGCCTGCAGGCGGAAAACCGCACCAGCTCCGAGGATCGCGCGACGCTGGCCTACACGTTCGACGGCGATCGCTACTCGCGCTGGCTCGGCAACTGGGTGGTGGCCGGCCTCCTGAATCGCTACAACAACACGCAGGGCCTGGACGATTCGTTCATGGTCAACACGACGCCGTTGCCCGGTTTCAACTCGAACGTCTCCAACTCGCAGAACCGGATCGCGTATCGCACCTACCTCTTCGAGGGCGCCAAGGCGTGGCTGCCCGCGGCCAACTACGGCCACGACCTTCCGGTGATTACGGCGGCGGGCATCACGCCCGCGTTGAAAAACACGCGCTCGGTCAACGACCTCACGTCGGTCGAAGGCTGGACGCTCGGCACGCAGGCCAAGCTGCTGCAGGATCATCTCGTCCTGACGTATGGCCAGCGGCACGACTCGGTGAAGCGGTTCACGGCCTCGCCCGCGCCCAACGCGGACGGCTTCTACAACCATTGGACGACCTTTGCGCGCCCGCAGGTGCTGGCGTTCAGCGCCGACACGCAGACGTTCGGCGCGGTCGCGCACGTCAACCGCTGGGTCTCCGCGTTCTACAACAAATCGGAGAGCATCGATTTCGGCTCGCCGCGCCTGGACATCCTGGGCAACGCGCTGCCGGTGCCCGGCGGCAAGGGCAAGGACTACGGGCTCAAGTTCTCCTTCCTCGGCGATCGGCTGAACGCCACCGTGTCCCGCTACGATTCGCGCTCGGTCAACCTGTCCACCAATCCCGCCTCGGGCCTGCCCGCGCAGATCGGCCTAATCGAGGATGCGACCGGCCTCTCGATCAACATCCTCAACCGCGGCGAGCAGCCGCCCGACACGCAGGACAGCGTCTCCACCGGCTACGAAACCGAGATCACCTGCAATCCGACCGAGTCGTGGCGAATCATGGTGAACGCGTCGCGCCTGGATAACCGGCTCAGCAACGTGAACCGGCGCTACCAGAAATTTCTCGAGACGCGCGTCTTTCCGTTGCAGGCGAAGTATGGCAGCGTCGTCACCGCGTCCGGCGACACCGTCGACAAGATCATCAACAGCGCCCGCGCCGCGCTGTTGAACTACCACAACGCGCAGGAAGGCGCGCCGGCCAACGAGCTCCGCAAGTGGTCGTTCAACCTCGTCACGAGCTACGCCTTCACGCAGGGCAGCCTGCGCGGCGTTTCCTTCGGCGGGTCGGCGCAGTATCGCGCGCCGAACGTGCTCGCGCTGCGGCTCGATTCCACGGGCAATCCTATTCCCTCCCAACGCATCATGGGCGACTCGCTGTTCACGTTTGGCGCGCACCTGCGCTACGAGCACAAGCTCATGAAGCGCTACCTGTGGTCGGCCCAGCTCAACGTCTTCAATCTCTTCGACAAAAACCTGTTCGTCCGCAAAGCCGCCGACCCGGTCACCGGCAACACCACCGGCTGGGGCCTGCGCCAGCCGCGGACGTTCCAGCTGTCGACCAGCGTCGGGTTCTAGGGCGCCCCACGATGAACTTCCAGCCCCTGCGTCTCACCTTCGTTGCGGCGCGAATCGCCTGCCGGCGCCGCCGAACCCCGAGGACCGAGTCCAATCGCCAGGAACTCAAAATCGCTCCGACGCTTTTCATCATGCACTCACCCCGTTCGCTTTTTCGCCCCCTCGTCTTGCTGGCCTGCTGCGCCGGATTCGCCGCGGCCGCCTCGGCCCAGGACAAAGAGGATCCGCAGGCCACGATGGAGCCCACGTGGATCAAAAAGGAAGGCGTCCATCTCTTCCGCGACAACTTCGACGACGGCTCGTTTCTGAAGTGGAGCAAATACACGCTCGATGATCGTTACGCGCTCGAGCTCGAGCCGCCGCGCTCCGAGTGGGGCAAGCAGGAGCGGATCAAGGTGGTGGAGGCCCCGCTCGCGACGCGCCCGGGCGACAAGGCGGTGAAGTTCACCGTGGCGCGCCAGCTCAACTCGTTTCGCTCGGAACTCGCGCTGACCGCGGAACCCGGCTTCCAGGATCGCTGGTATGGCGTGCGCATCTTCGTGCCGGCCGACTGGGTGTTTGGCAGCGCCAACACCACCGACAATTCCGACATCGTCACGCAATGGCACCACATCAGCAGCCTGCCGGCATCGGCGACGGGCAAGTATCCCTCGCTGTCCGTCTCGATTCAGGGCACGACCTGGGCGATCAACAACAACTTCGGCGTCGAGGGTCAGGCGACGCGCGACAACTTCGTCGCGACCGGCCGCGTGGAGGCCGGCCAATGGACCGCGTGGGTTTTCCACATCAAGTGGTCCTCCGCAAGCGACGGTGTTCTCCAGATCTGGAAGGACGGCGTGCTCGCGGTCGACAAGCACGGGCCCACGACCTACAAGCCGGGCCACCTGCGCACGCCTTACTGGAAGATCGGCATCTATCATCCGAACTGGCGGACGCGGAACGAAGCGAAGTTCAACTCGCCCAAGTCGACGGTGAAAGAGCGCGTCATCTACATCGACGACGTGAAGATGGGCGACGAGCACGCGACCTACGAGGACGTCGCGCCGCCGGGCGCGTTGCCGATTCGCAAAACCGCGAACCCGTGACGCGACACCGAAAAGCGGAGGCGGCCCGATGACCAAGGTGAACTACGTCGGCATCGACATCGGCGGCTCGTCCATCAATGCGGCGGCGGTCGACACCACGAACGGCCGGCTGGTGACGGAGCTGCGCGTGATGCCGACCCCGGAGCCGCTGCCGCGCGCGCAGTTGCTCGCCGCGATCGGAAATCTCGCGTGGACCTTCGGCCAGCCGCGGGCCGTCGGGATCGGGTTTCCCTGCGTGGTGCAAAAAGGCCGGGTCATCACCTCCGACAACCTGCACCCCGAGACCGCGGGCATCGACACCACGATGCTGACGCAGGCGGCCGGCTGCCCGGTGGTCCTGCTGAACGACGCCGAGGCCGCCGCGCGAGCTGAGATGCAATACGGCGCCGGCCGCGGACGGACGGAGAAGACGTTGATCCTGACGTTTGGCACGGGCATCGGCTCGGCGCTGGCGCACGACGGCGTGGTGATTCCCTGCGAGTTTGGCGGCCTCCCGTTGCACGGCGGTCGCGCGGAGTCGTATGCCGCGGCGGCCGTGCGCAGCATCCAGAAACTGTCCTGGACGGAGTGGAGCGGCCGCGTGAATGAATACCTTGAGCTGGCGGAAAGCCTCCTTTGGCCCGAGCTGATCATCGTCGGCGGCGGCATCAGTGTCCGCCATCGCCAGTTCTTCAAGCATCTCACGCCTCGGGCGGAACTGGTGCCCGCGGCGCTGCGCAACGAGGCGGGCATCGTCGGCGCCGCGGCGTTGGCGACCGGGCTGTTGCCGTCCGACGAGCCGGCGCACGAAGTCATCGCCGCAACTCCATCGTCGCCGCGCAAGCCGAGGGCGCGGTCCATGGCGATCGCCGTTTCATGAACGCCGTCACCGCGGAGACGAAAGCGGATGAGGGGCCGCTTCTGCACCTGAAGCGCACGCTCAAGCTGCGCGATCTGATCCTGTTTGGCATCATCGCCATCCAGCCCGTGGCGCCGATGTCGTCGTTCGGCGTGCTTTACGAAAACGACCACGGCCACGTGGTGACGGCGCTGCTGATCGCGATGGTCGCGATGCTGCTGACCGGAATCAGCTACGGACGCATGGCGCGCGTCTACCCGAGCGCAGGCTCGGCGTTCGTCTACGTCGCCCGCGAAATCCATCCCTCGCTCGGCTGGGTGACGGGTTGGAGCATGTTGATGGACTACGTGCTCAATCCGATGATCTGCACGATCTGGTGCGCGCAGCAGACCGCGCTGCTCGTGCCCGCGGTGCCCGTGTGGATTTGGAAATGCGGGTTCGCGGTGATCTTCACGCTGCTGAACATCCGCGGCATCCAGTCCTCGGCGCGCGTCAACGCCGGCCTCGCCGCCGGCATGGGCGTGGTCGTGGTGATCGTCGTGGCGGCGGCCGTGCGTCATGTGGCGGCGCTGCCGCACGTCGACGCGGCCTTCCTGACGCGGCCTTTCTACGACCCCGCGACGTTCAGTTTTTCCGCGCTGTTTCGCGGCACGTCGATCGCGGTGCTCACTTACATCGGCTTCGACAGCATCTCGACGCTCTCGGAGGAAGTGGAAAATCCGCGGCGCAACGTCCTGCTGGCCACGGTGCTCACGTGTCTCGCGATCGGCGTCCTCTCGGCGATCGAGGTTTATCTCGCGCAACTGGTGTGGCCCGCCGGGGAGAAATTCCCGGACGTCGACACGGCCTACGTGACCGTCGCCGCCCGCGCGTGGTCGCCGCTGCTGCTGATCCTGGGCGTCACATTGCTGGCGGCGAATTTCGGCTCCGGCGTCGCGGCGCAGCTCGGCGCGGCGCGCCTGCTTTACAGCATGGGCCGGAGCAACGCGCTGCCGGAGCGATTCTTTGGCCGCCTCGACCGCCGCACGCTGATTCCGCGCAACAACGTGCTGCTCGTCGGCGCGGTCGTGCTGGGCGGAGCGTTCACGATGTCGTTCGGGTTGGGAGCGGAGATGCTGAACTTCGGCGCCCTCATCGGCTTCATGGGCGTGAACTGGGCCGCGTTCCTGAGTTACTATTGGCGCGCACCGCGGCGCACGCTGTGGGACGCGGTGCTGCCGCTGACCGGCTTCGCGATCTGTTTCGCCCTCTGGATCAGCCTGGGCACGCCGGCGAAGCTGATCGGCCTCGCCTGGATGCTGGTGGGGCTGGCCCTCGGCGCGTGGCGCACGAACTGGTTTCGCCGGACGTGAACCGAATGGACCTCAAGCACGCCCCCGCCCGGGCCCTTCCCTCTCCCGTCCGCGTGCGGGAAAAATGGGGCGGGATGCAATCCGTGCGATGACAGGCCCCAGCGATTCGCCTGGATTCTTCGCTGCCGGCGGCCAGCCGATGAATTCAAAGCGCTTCCGTTGAAGCCACGTCTTAGGCCGGGACGCCAGCCTCACGAAAGCTCCCTCCGCCCTCCGGGCCGGGCAGCCACTCATTTCCCCGGGAGGGCTCGGTGGCGGACCTTGGCGCCGCTGGCGCCGGCGAGCCCGGCCACGGTGCCGCCCGCGATGTGGCGCGGGAGAATCCGGTGGGCCTCGGCCGGCAGCCGCCCTTCATGGACGAGTTGCGTCATCAGCCGGGTCAGTCGCTGCGCGAACGCCGCCTCGTCGAGCCGGTAGTGGGAAATCACATCGGCGAAAAGGTGATCTGAATCGCGCGCGATCAGCGACAATTCCGCGGGCACGCGCCGGCCCCGCTTTAGCAAGTGAGCGACGACCGCCAGGGTGTGAATCGGCTTGGCGACGAGCAAAGCCGTGGGCGGGGCCGCCTGGGAAAGCAGCCCGTCAATCCGCGTGGCCAGCTGCGCCGCCCGGCCGTCGTGCCGGACAACGAACGCATGCGTCTCCGGATCATCCGCCCCGCATCCGTCGAGGAACCCCGCCTCGCTCGCGAGGTCGCCCGCGAGACCGGAATTCGGGACGACAAACGCAAGGCGCCGGTGGCCCTTCGCGCGGAGCAGGCCGGCGGCGTGCCGGCAGACGGCGCGATAGTCCACATCCAGCGACGGCAGAGGCACGCCAGCGTGGCAGGAGCCGAGGACCAGCGCCGGAATGCCCGCTTCCACGCACCACCGCTGCAACGCCTCGCTCACCGATATGAGCACACAGCAGAGCAGCTGGTTCTGCCGCACAAACGCCGCCAGCCGCCGGCGCTGCGCCCCCGGGCTGCGCGCGGAGCACACCAGCACCTCGCTTGCGAACCCGTGCTCGGCCAGGTGCGCGCGCATCTCGGCGATGCCCTGGTAGGCCGTGAGGCTGGTGTGCGTGAGGGGCTCATGCGACACGAGCGCGACGAGGCGGCTGCTGCGCGCGCCGGAGGCGGAGCCGCCGAGCAGACGGTTCCGGCGGCCATGCTTGATCTCGATGAGGCTGTCCTGGGCGAGCAGGCCGAGCGCCGCGCGCACCGTGGGGCGGCTTACCTTGAGCAGTTCGCAAAGCCGACGTTCGCTGGGCAGCGTTTCCCGCCAAGCGCCCCCGGCGATGCCTTGCCGAATGGCCTCCGCCGCCTGCGCCGACAACAAGTGCCGGCGCGGCAGGGAGAGGGACAAGGGCGCACTGCTCATGCGAGGTGACCAGTGGAGCGAACTCGCCGGCGCCGCGAACGCGACCCGAATGTTGGCAAACGCCGCGCTTGCCCCTGCCGAGCGCCACGTGGCCAACTCTCTCGCATGCCGCCCCTCCCCCCCGCCGACTCCGCGCTGCCCTACCGCGACACCAAGCCGCAGGGCTCGGCGGACTTCTATTTCGCAACCAACGCCACGTTTCGCTTCCTGATCGCGCGCCTGGGCCCCGCGGGCTGGCGCGGCTACCTGGAGGAACTCGGCCGGGGCTACTTCGCGCCCGTGAACCAAGCGTGGCGCGCCGGCGGCTTGCCGGCGGTGGCGCGCTACTGGCGGGAGTTTTTCGCCGCGGAGCCAGGCGCGGAGGCTGACGTCGAGCAGCACGCCGATCGCGTCGAGGTGCGGGTGAAGGTCTGCCCCGCAATCAAGCACCTCCGGAATCACCAGCGCGCCATCGTGCCGGAGTATTGCCGGCACTGCGCCATCCTCGGCGCAGCGCGCGCCGCGGAGGCCGGGCTGGCGATGCGTCTCTGCGGCGGCGGCGGGAGCTGCACGCAGGTGTTTGCGCTGCCCGCTGCGGGCCTCGTCCCCCAGGATCCCACCGAGATCGCGGAGGTGCGCCCATGATTGGCTGCCACGATTTTTGCGGGCACTATGAGTGGACGTTTGCGTGGCTCGAGCGCGTCGGCGGCCCGACGCTCTTGCACGACTATTGGCGCGACGCGATTGCGTTCGACAGCCAGCGCCACGCCGTCGACGCGATCACGCGCGAGGGCATCGCGGGCATGGCAAAGTATTGGGGGCACACCTTGGTGGAGGAGTCGCCCGACCTCGGCTTCCGGATCACGCGCGGCCCCGAGGTCTTCCGCATCGACATGCACGACTGTCCCTCGAAGGGCTTCCTCGTCCGCAACGGCCTGGAGCAGCACCGCGACTATTGCGACCACTGCATGGGTTGGGTCGGCCCGATGATGGCGCACGCCGGCTTCACGGTCGATCATGAGCACAATCACCGCGGCCAATGCTGGTGGGAATACCGCCCGGCCGGCAACGCCGGCCCGGCGGCCGATGCGCCGGAGACGTCAGCCGCCATCGCCAAGGTGGATGCGCGCCGGCTGCCGCAGTGGCGCCCGCCCGGGGCGACGATTGATCGCTATGAACGCGCGACCGACGTGGGGGAGAAGCGCCCCGGCTAGCCGCGAGCCGGGGGCTCAGGCGCGCGCGTCGTTCGCAAAGTTTTTCGCCCAGTTGGGCAGCATGGTCATGATCGCGCCGAAGTCGCTGCCATGGGCGATCAGGCGCGCGCCGGCGCGGGTGAGTTCGGCGATGTCGGCGGCGCTGCCGGACGGGCGGCCCCAAGCCTTGCCGTGCCGCTTCGCGGCGTCGGCGACGGCCGCCTGCGCCTCGACCATCCGCGAGTGCTTCCAATCCAGCGGGCAGCCCAAGCGCAGCGAAAGATCACCCGGGCCGACAAAGAGCCCGTCCACGCCGGGCGTGGCGGCAATGGCGTCGGCGTTGGCGATCGCCTCCGGCGTCTCGATTTGGACGATCAGGAAGGTCTCCGCGTTGGCTGCGGCCGGATACGCGAGGGTGCCAGGCAGGTAGAAGTCGTTGTCGAGCCCCGCGCCGTCGAGGCCGCGCTCCCCGAGCGGGAAGAAACGCGTCGCCCGCGCAAGCGCGGCGGCCTCGGCGGCGGTATTGACGAGCGGGCACATGAGGCCCGCTGCGCCGTTCTCAAGCAGGTGGTAGAGCTCGTTGGCGTTGCGGCTGCCGGTGCGGACGATGCAGTCGATGTTGGCGAGGTGATGCAGCGCGATCATGCGCTGGACTTCGCGGCGGTCGAACGTGCTGTGCTCGGTGTCGAACCAGATTGCGTCGAAGCCCGCCTTGGCCGCGTGGGCGGGCATCATGGTGCTCGGGTAATACATGCAGGCGATGCGAACAACCTGGTCCTGGGCGAGGCGGGCACGAATGAGCGAGGGGCGCATGGAGAGGGCGAGGCAAGGCGGCGCCCCGTGCATCGGCAACAGGTTATCCGCTGGCATGTGACATGACCAGTTCGGCACGGTTGCGGTGGCGCATGCAGCGCCGACGCTGGCCTCCGTCACTCGCGGCTCGCCGAACCGCGGGCGCTGCGCCACACCGATGCCGCCCCCCATGCCTCGCCCCGCCCCGCTCCTCCTCCGCGCGCTCGCGGCGGGCGGCCTCGTCTCCGCTGCGTCACTTTCGGCTGCGTCGGCCTGGAGCAAGCGTCCCGACTATCCGCTGGCGCCCGGCATGGCCGGTCTCATCGCGGGGGTCGACGGCGACGTGCTCATCGCCGCGGGCGGTGCAAACTTCCCCGGCAAGATGCCATGGGAGGGCGGGAAGAAGGCCTACTACGATGAGGTCTTCGTGCTCGGCTCCGGTGACCGCGCATGGCGGCCGGCGGGGCGGCTGCCTGAGCCGCGCGCCTATGCGGCGACCGTGTCCACGCCGCGCGGTGTGCTCGTGATCGGCGGGGAAAATGCCGAGACCGTCCTTGCCGACACGCTGGTGCTGCGCTGGGATGGGCACACGCTCAGCACGCAGCGCGGACCGCGTTTGCCGGCGCCGCGCACGAGCCAAGTCGCGGCCGTGCGGGACGGCAGCGTCTACGTTGCCGGCGGCTATGCCCCTGGCACCGCCCGCGTGAGCACAGGCGACTTCTGGCGGCTGGATTTGCCGCAGCTCGAGTCCGGATGGAAAAAGCTCCCGACTTGGCCGGGGCCCACTCGGGGACAAGCCGTGATGGCCGCGACGGGCGACGCCCTCTATCTCCTGAGCGGCCTGGAAATGACCCTGGCGGCCGACGGAAAAACCCAGCCCAACTACCTCACCGACGCCTATTGTTTCCGCGCGAAAAAATGGGAGCGGCTCCCTGATCTTCCTTGGTCGGCCGTGGCGGCGCCCTCCCCCGCCCCGACCACGCGCTCGCCCGCGCGCGTATGGGTGCTCGGTGGCGTCGATGGCCGGCTCGCCGGCAAACAGCCGCGCGACACTCGCGTGCCAAACCATATCGCCAGCCTCGACGTCTCGACCGGACGTTGGATTGAGAGCGCCGCGCGCTGGCCCGACCCCGTGGTGACCGCACCGGCAGTCGCCTTCGCCGGCGAATGGTGGATCGTGTCGGGCGAAATCATGGCGGGCGTGCGCACGACCGGCGTTTGGTCCCTCAGGCCGGAGTTGATCGAATGAACGCGCCCGCCGCCGTCTCCGCCACCGGCCACCGCCCGCTGCTGCTGCGCGCGTGGCTGACGGTTGCGCTGTTGTGGCTCGTGGGGCTGCTGAACTACCTCGACCGGATGATGATCACCACGATGCGGCAGTCGCTCGTGGATGCGATCCCGATGAACGATCGGCAATTCGGCCTGCTCACGACCGTCTTTCTGCTCGTGTATGCGGCGCTGAGCCCGTTCGCCGGCTACCTCGCCGATCGCTTCAATCGCAGCCGCGTCATCGTGTTCAGCCTCGTGGCGTGGTCGGCGATCACTTGGCTCACGGCGCACGCGACCACCTATGCGGAGCTGCTCGCGACCCGCGCGCTGATGGGCATCAGCGAGGCGTGCTACATCCCCGCGGCACTCGCGCTGATCGCCGACTATCACGGGCCGCGCACGCGCTCGCTCGCCAATGGCACGCACCTCAGCGGCGTGATGATCGGCGGCGCGCTCGGCGGCGTGGGCGGCTGGATCGCGGAAAAGCACGGGTGGGCGCAGTCCTTTGTGTGGTTCGGGCAACTCGGCCTCGTCATCGCGATTGTGGCGGCGCTTTACCTGCGCGACCGCCGCCCGACGGCCGGCGGGGACAACGACGCGGCGGCGCCGAAGCCCGCGGACGTGGCCTCGCTCGGCGAGGCGGTGCGGAGCCTGTTTGGCCGTCGCGAATTCTTTCTCGCGCTCGGCTTCTGGGGCCTGCTCGGCGCCAGCTCGTGGGCCGTGGTGGGTTGGATGCCAACCTATCTGACCGAGCGCTTTCATCTCACGCAGGGCACGGGCGGCCTGTCCGCGACGGGCTGGTTCCAAGGCGCGTCGCTCGTCGGCGTCGTTTTCGGCGGCGCCCTAGCCGACGCCTGGAGCCGCACCCAGCCGCGCGCGCCGATGCTCGTGCCCCTCATCGGCCTCTGCGCAGGCGCCCCCGCCGTGCTGCTCGCCGCGAGCGCCGATTCGCTCGCGCCCGCCCTCGCGGGCCTGGCCCTGTTCGGGTTCACCAAGGCGTTTACCGACGCCAACATGATGCCCATCCTCACGCTCGTGGCGGACTCCCGCTACCGCGCCACCGGCTACGGCATCCTCAACCTCTGCGCCTGCGCCGTCGGCGGCGTGACGACCTACCTCGGCGGCGCCCTGCGCGACGCGAAGATTCCCGTGAACAACATATTCCTCTTCGGCGGCGCAAGCGTGCTGGTGTGCGCCGCGCTGCTCTGGCTGCTCGTGCGCGCCAACCGCACCGCGGCGGAAAAGGCGGTCGCATGAAGGCCACCCGGGGCGTCCTTGCCGGAGCCGTGGCGGTGCTTGCGGCCCTCGCGAGCTTTGCGCGCGCTGAGCTTCAACTTCAGGAAAAGGTCCGCGCGCTGCCGGCCAGCTCGCCGCAGGGCCCGTTTGTGCGCGGGGCCGACGGCGCGATCTGGGGCGTCGATCCGGCGGGCGCGCTCGTGTCGCGCGACGAAGGCCGCACGTGGGAGGCACGCAAATTTCTCGACGCGGAAAAATTCCAGGCCAGCGGCGAGCGCGCGCTGCTCCGCACGCGCGACGGCGTGATGGTCTATGCGTTTCTCAACCGGAAGGAGATGGCCCTCAAATGGGACGACGCCAAGGGCGGCCCGCAGGAGGGCTGCCGCCTCCCCGTCTACACGATGCGCAGCGCCGATGACGGGAAGACTTGGAGCGCCCCCGCGCTCCTGCAGGACGGCTGGTGCGGCGCCGTGCGGCAGATGATCCAGCTCCGCAGCGGGCGCGTGCTGCTCGTCTGCCAGCAAGCCGCCGCCAACCCCGGCCGGCACGTGACGATCCTCTATTTTTCGGACGACGCCGGCTCGTCCTGGCGAGCGAGCGATCGCATCGACGGCGGGGCCGCCGGCAACTACGCCGGCAGCGGCGGCGCCGTCCCGGCCGGCACGCACGGCGGCATGATCGAGGGCACGGTGCTGGAAAAAATGAACGGCGAACTCACCCTGCTGCTGCGGACCCCGCACGGATGCTTCTACCAGAGCACCTCGAAGGACGGCGCGAAATGGACCGCGCCTGCGCCCTCGACGGTCGAAGCGAGCGACTCACCGGGCACGATGACCCGCTTGGCCAGCGGCCGCGTCGCGCTCGTGTGGAATCGCTACCGCGATCCCGCGAAGCGCCTCGCCCGCCGCGAGGAACTCTCGATTGCGTTCTCGGAGAACGACGGCCTCACGTGGACAACGCCGCAGGTCTTCGCGTTCAATCCCGCCGAGCCGGGCAAGCGCGAGTCGGCGTCGTGGATTTCCTATCCCTACCTGTTTGAGGCCGCGCCGGGCCGCATCTGGATCTCGACGATGCAGGGGCCGGTGCGCGTGGAGTTGGCAGAGAAGGATTTTCTCGCGCCCGTCGCGAATCCGCTTGGCCGTGCGGCGGTGCGCATGATCGCGCTCGGCGATTCGATCACGAAGGGCTCGCGGCCCGGCGTGATGCCGCAGCAGGCGTTTCCCGCGCTCGTGCAGGCCGCGCTGCGCGCCCGCAACGTGCGCGTGGACGTCCACAACACCGGCATCGGCGGCGAGCGCACCGACCAGGCGCTCGCGCGATTGGAGCGCGACGTGATTTCGCAACGCCCGCACATCGTCACGATCATGTATGGCACGAACGACGGCTGGGTGGACGAGGGGAAGGCGGAGTCGCGGCTCGCCGTCGCCGCCTACGCGGAGAACCTCCGCCAAATCGTGCGCCGCCTGCGGGCGGCGGGCATCGTGCCGGTGCTGATGACCGAGCCGAAGTTCGGCGAGGACAATCGCCGCAACGGCCTCGGCGAGGACCCGAATCTCCGGCTCGTTCGCTACGTCGCAGCCTGCCGCGCCGTCGCGCGCGAGCTCGCCGTGCCGCTCGTCGATCACTTCGCCGGCTGGGAGCAGGCGCAGCGCGAAGGGCGGCGCTTGCAGGCGTGGACGACCGACGGCACGCACCCGAACACCGAGGGGCACGCCGACCTCGCGGCGCGAATCGCGGGCATCGTCACGCCCATTGCGCTCAGTGTTGCGGAAAAATTATGAGAACCTTCGCCATTTTCGTCCTCGGGGCGCTCGCCGCCGTCGCCGCCACGCCGCCCGCTGCGCCGTCGAGAATCCCCGCGCGCCAGATCCTCGACTTGCCGCCGGGCCCCGGCAACCCGCGCAACAGCGAGGGCGCGTTCGCCGATCTTAAGGACGGGCGGATTCTGTTCGTCTACTCGCACTTCACCGGCACGTCGTCGGGCGACGCGGCCCAGGCCCGCCTCGCCGCGCGCACGTCCAGCGACGGCGGCGAGACGTGGTCGGGCGACACGTTCATCGCCACGCCGGAGGAGGACTCGGTGATGAACGTCATGAGCGTTTCGTTGCTCCGCCATGCCAACGGCGACCTCGGCATCTTCTACCTGTTGCGCCGGAGCTGGCACGACATGCGGATGGTATGCCGCCGCTCGGCCGACGACGGCGCGACGTGGGGCGCGCCCGTCGTCACGATGCCCGCAGCCGGCTACTATGTGGTGAACAACGACCGCGTCGTGCGCCTCGCCTCGGGCCGCCTGATCATTCCCGCCGCGCTGCACCCGGCGCTCGCCGACCGCAACGAATCGTCCGCCGTCGACTGGCGCGGCGTCGCGCAATTCTTCCTCTCCGATGACGACGGCCGCACCTGGCGGCAGGCGCCGGGCTACGGCACCTTGCCCGTCGCGCACACGCGCAGCGGCCTGCAGGAACCCGGAGTGGTCGAGCTCGCGCCGGGCCAGCTCTGGGCATGGGCGCGCACCGACCTCGGGCGGCAATACGAGATGTTCTCCGCCGACAACGGCGAGACGTGGAGCGTGCCCGCGCCCTCGCGCTTCACGTCGCCCAACTCGCCGCTCTCGATGAAACGCCCGCCCGGCTCCGACAAACTGCTCGCGCTCTGGAATCCCGGCGCCGCCTACGAGACCCGCCCCATGCGGCGGGTCGGCGGCGATCGCACGCCGCTGGTGCTCGCCACCGGAAGGACGCCCGCCGGCGCATGGTCGCGCGCGGCGATCCTCGACGGCGACGATCCCGCGGTCGACGCGGGCTTCTGCTACGCGGCGATCCATTTCACGAAGGACGCCGTGCTGCTCGCATATTGCGCGGGCGGCGAAACCGACAAGAGCCGGCTCGCGCGCCTCCGCATCCGCAAGCTGCCGCTCGCAGCACTGCCGTAGACACGCCCCGTCCGACCCACCGCCATGAAGATATCCGCCCCCATTTGGACCTTCGCGCTCGCCGCGCTGCTGTGCGCGAGCTTCGTCTCGCCCGCCCTCGCGCAGTCTCCCTCTGCCGGCGCCATCGAGGGGCGCGTGCGCAACGCCACCAACGGCGTCGCGCTCAACAACGCCCGCGTCACCATCGAGGGCACTGCGCTCGAGGCGCTCACGGATGCGGATGGCCGTTTCCGCCTCGCCGCCGTGCCCGCCGGCGCGGCGCATCTGCGCGTGACCTACACGGGCCTTGAGGCGCAGACCGCGACGGTCGCCGTCGCCCCGGGCTCGGTCGCCAGCCGCGACTTCGAGCTCTCGTTTGCGCGCGGCCAGACCAACCTGGACGCGGACAAGAGCGTCGTGCGGCTCGACAGCTTTGTCGTCGAGGCCACGCAGCTGAGCGCCGCGGCGGCCGCCATGAACGAGCAAAAGGCCGCGCCGAATATCCGAAGCGTCGTCGTGCTCGACGAGATCGGCGACCTCGGCGACGGCAACATCGGCGAATACCTGAAATACACGCCGGGCATCTCCATCGTGGGCGCGCCGCAGACCGCCGGCAGCGCCTCCATCCGCGGCCTGCCCGCGACCGGCATCGTCTTCATGCTCGATGGGGCGGAGGTTTCCACGCCGTCCCTCGACCGCGGCTTCGATCTCGCCGCCAGCGCGGCCGGCAGCGTCGATCGCATCGAGGTGACGAAGGTGCCGACGCCCGACCGGCCGGCCAACGCCGTCGGCGGCACCGTCAACATCGTCGGCAAGTCCGGCTTCGCGTCGCCGCGCCGCGTGCTGCGCCTCAACACCTACCTCGCCTACAATTCGGACGACCGCCTGAGTCCGCCCCCGCTCGGCGAGCGCCTCGGCAGCGACCGCTCCTCGCGCGCGCGCTCGCACCAGCCCGGCCTCGACCTCAGCTATTCGCATCCGGTCAACAAGCAGTTCGCCTTCACGCTCAACCTCAGCGAGCTCACGCGCGTCTACGACATGGACTACGATTCGCCCACCTGGGACATGGTGCGCGGCGTCCTCACGACGAGCACGCTGCAAAACGTCCTCCAGGCCACCGAGCGCCAGCTCGCCTCCACGACCTTCGACTGGCGCCCGACGGCGCGCGATTCCCTGCGGCTCAACGTCGAGCGCGTGAACATCAACACGCCCACGCGGCAGAACATCTTCGCCGTGGCCTGGGGCGCGGGCAACACGGGCGGCGCGACGTTCACGCAGGGTTTCCAGCCCGCGAGCGCCACCGCCGCCGGCAACGACGTCGCCCGCCAGACCATCACCTATGGCGACCGCACGCGCGGCACGACCTCGGCCGTGCTGCGCTACCAGCACGACGGCGCGCTGTGGAAACTCGACGCGACCGCCACCTACTCGCGCAGTTGGGACCGGCGGAAGGATGTCGAGAACGGCTTCTTTCGCACCATCGGCACCTTTCAGGTCACCGGCCTCGTCGCCCGCGCCGAGCGGCTCGACGGCATCTACGACCGTTACGCGCCGCGCTTCACCGCGACGCGCAACGGCCAGCCCTTCGACCTTTTCGACGGCGGCAACCTGACGCTGTTGAATCCGACCAGCCAGCCCGAGCAGATCGCGAACGACCTGCGCTCCGTCGCCGCCAACCTTAGCCGCACCTTCGCGCTCGCCGCGCCGGTCACGCTCAAGACCGGCTTCGTCGTCAACCGCCAGCGCCGCGACCGTGACAGCGAGCTCCGCACGTGGACCTTCAACCCGCCCGCGACCGCGAGCCGCCTCGTGCGCGACTACGATTTGATCAACGACTCGCTCTCCGCGCAGCGCTTCTTCAACGACACGCTGCAGCTCCGCTGGGTGAGCGCCTCGAAATACTACGACCTCTTCAAGGCCAACCCGACGTGGTTCACGCTCAACGAGGCCGCGGCCTACCAGTCGGCCACGGCCAACTCCCGCTTCTTCCAGGAGACCGTTTCCGCCGCTTACGCGATGGGCAGCGTGAAGTTCCTCGAAAACAAGCTCTGGCTGGTCGCCGGCGTGCGCTTTGAGAAGACGGACGACCACGGCGAGGGCCTGAAGGACGATCTGCGCGCCACCTACCGCCAGGACGCGCAGGGCAATTTGCTCCGCGACGCCAACAACCGCCCCATCCTCGTCACGACCGACGCCCTCGCCTCCAACAAGCTCCGCTACACCGCCCGTGGCGCGCACGCCGACCGCACCTACGACGGCTACTACCCGAGCGTCAACTCGACCTACTACTTCACCGACGCGCTCGTCGCCCGCGCGGCGTATGCGATGACGCTCGGCCGACCCGCGCTCTCCGAGATCGTGCCCGGCATCACCGTCTCCGATCCCACGGTCGCGCAACCGAGCGCGACCGTCATCAACACCGGCCTCAAGCCGTGGAGCGCCGACAACTTCGACCTCTCGCTCGAGAGCTACAACCTCAAGGGCGCCACGATTGCGGTGAGCCTGTTTCGGAAAGATCTGAAGGACTTCTTCGTGTCGACGCAGAGCCCCGCGACGCTCCCGCTGCTCGAGAGCTTCGGCCTCAACGACGACTACCTCGGCTACATCATCAACACGAAGACCAACGGCGGCGACGCCACCATCAAGGGCTACGAACTCAGCTGGCGCCAGTCGTGGGGCGCGCTCCACCCATGGGCGAAGGGCATCTCGACGTTTGCGAACGCCACGATCTCGCGCGTCAGCGGGCCCAACGAACGGGACTTCACGCCCTTCGCGCACAAGAACATCAATTGGGGCGCAACCTACGCGTGGCGCACCTTCACGTTCCGCTGGAATGTCGCCTACGCCTACAAGGTCACCGGCGCCGCCAACGCCGCGAGCGCGACGATCCCGGCGGGCACGTTCAGCTATGTCGCCCCTCAGATCACGCAGGACTGGTCGTTCGACTGGAGGTTTGCGCGCCACTTCACCCTCTACGGCGGCGCGCGCAACTGGAACGGAGCCAACAAGCGCACCGAGCGCGCCGGCCCCGGCACGCCGGCCTGGACGCGCCCGCAGACCTACCAAAACTTCGGCTCGCTCGTCACGCTCGGCGTGCGCGCGGAGTTTTGAAAACCGGGACGTGAAATCAAAAGCCAACGCACGCGCCGGCGAAGCAGGAGAGCGGGTCTGTGCCCCGCCCTTTCGCGCGTTGAGGAGCCGAGGGCGGGGCACAGCCCCGCCCTCCTGCACCTGCGCGCGGAGCTCCATGCCGATGGCCGCAACACTTTCTTTCGCGCTGCTCGCGACGCTTTTCGGTTCTTCGGTCGCCTTCGCCGCCGAGCCCTTCGGCATGCACCTTCGCCCGAAGCCGCGCGACGTCGCCTCGATACATGCGCCCGTCATCCTGCGCGAGGCGCCGACCAATGAGACCTGCCTCCTCGCGCGCCGCGACGGCACGCTCGAGCTCTACGCGGTGACGAAGCCCGCGAGCGACGCCATCGATGTCCTGCGCTCGCGCGACGGCGGCCTCACCTGGGCCGCGCCCGAGCGGGCGTTCACGCTGCCGGGCCAGGCCTACTACGCCGTGCAGGTGCTCGAGGCGGGCGACGGCGCGTTGCACGCCGTCACGCATGTGCTCGGCCAGGGGCCCGGCGGCTACCGCGGCCGGCTCTACGAGGTCTTCCACACCACGCGCCCCGCCGGCGCCGCCGCGTGGACCGCGCCGAAAAAAATCGTGCCCGGCTACATCGGCTCGATCCGCGGGTTCATTTCGCTCGCCTCCGGCCGGCTGCTGCTCGCCGTCGCCCGCGCCATGCCCAACCGCATGACCGCACCCAAAGCGGGCCCCGACTTCGGCTGGAACGACACCTTCGCCTATTTCTCCGACGACCACGGCGCGACGTGGCGACAATCCCTCGACCCACTCTCCCTCGAGCTGAAGACGCCCAACGCCACTCGCTACGGCGCGATCGAGCCCGTGCTGCTCGAGCTTCGCGATCGCCGCGTGTGGATGCTCGTGCGGGACCGGCAGGGGCGGCTGTTTCAATCCTTCTCGGTGGACGGCGGCGAGCATTGGCCCGCGCTCGGACCCTCGCCCTTCATCTCCTCCGATTCCCCCGCGACGCTCCTGCGCCTGCGCGACGGAAAAATCCTCCTTCTCGCCAACGCCTGCCAGAATTGGTCCAACCCCCGCAGCTACGCGATGGGCGGGCGCGAGGCGCTGCACGCCGCCATCAGCGGCGACGAGGGCCGGACGTGGCGCGGTTTCCGCGAAGTCCTCACCGAGCCCGTCGCCGAGACGCGCGGTGATCGCGGCACCGCCTACGCGACCGCCGCGCAAAACACCGCCGGCAAGGTGGTCGTCGTAAGCGGCCAGGGCGAGGGCAAGCGCGCGATCTTCGCCTTCGATCCCCGCTGGCTGGAGGAGACGGAGGCGCGCGACGATCTCACGGCCGGTCCCACCCAGTGGACCGCCTACGGCGCCGCGCCGCCGGGTGTCGAGGATGGCGCGCTTGCGATTCCGCTCCGGGCGGAGGGGGCCGGCGGCGCCGCGTGGAATTTTCCCAGCGCCGCCTCCGGCGAAATCACCCTGCGCCTGCGCGTCCCGTCCGGCATCTCCGGCCTGCGCCTCTCGCTCACGGATCATTTCAGCCGCCTCGACGACACGCAGGCGGCGGCGCACGCCGTGTTTGCGGTGTCGCTCCCACCCGCCGCCGACGAGCGCGTGGTGCGGGTGCGATGGACAAACACGACGGCCGCCACTGGCGAAATCGAGTGGACCATTGACGGCCAAGCCGTCGCGCGCGCGGCGACGCAGCGTCCGGCGCAATTCGGCGTAAACTACCTGCGGATCGAGCCGCGCGGAAACCCAGCGGCAGGCCGAGTGCGTGTGCTCGGCCTCGCGATGCACAGCCGGTGACGCGAGGCCGGCCCCGCGGCTGCGATCACTCTGCCTGGACCCAGGAGGAAGTGTCCTGCCTTGGCGTCGAGGCCCAGGGCGAGGCGGCCTAGAAGCGTCCGTTCATGCTGAAGGTCAGCGTGACGAAGTTGATCGTATCGCGGCGCAGGCGATCCTTGTAGCCGATATACCACGTCTGCGGTTCGTTGAGGGCGTTACTCACATCGACGTTGAAGCCCAGCGACGGAGAGTGCTGATAGCCGGCACCCAGATTCAGGGTCTTCATGGTATTGCGGAATTGGCTCAGCCCTGGGTTCGCGGCGTTGAACGTGGTCACATTTTCACCCGAGAAATTGTAGAGCGCCCGGGCGCTGTATTTGCCGTAGTTCCAACGAAGGCCGGCGTTGTAGGCCATCGGGATGAAACCAACGATATCCCGGCGCGTAAGATAGCGGGTGCCCGACTGCATGCCATGCTGATCGCACCAGCTGTAGTTGAACGTAGCGGCCAAACCCTTCAGCGCGCCGGGGAGGAAGGTGAGCTGCTGGTTGTAGGCAAACTCCCAGCCCTGCACGGTGACCGTGCCGGCGTTGAGCGCGGTGTAGGCGCTGAAACCCTCGTATTCGCCGTCGTAGCCGTTGTTCGTGCCGGCCGGAATGACACCGATGAACTGGCTGTTGATGATGAAGTCGCGGATGTCCTTATGGAACCAGCCGAAGGTGATGCTGCCCGCCGGTTGGTTGATGTAATACTCGAGCGTGGTGTCCCAATTCCGGGCCTGCTGCGGCTTCAGGCCGGGATTGTTGATCGTAATCGTGTGCGTGGTCGCGTTATCGACGATCGTCTCGCCGGGCAGGAAATTGTTCAGGCCCGCGCGGCCGTAGCTCGTCGAGTAGCTGACGCGCACCTTGAGGTCCCTGGTAATGTCGTGCCAAGTGTGGATGCTCGGGAACTTCTGGTCGAACTTGCCGTAAAGCTTGCGATCAGTGTTGGCGTAGTCGCGCTGGGCAGCGCCAATGGGATCTGTCGCGGAATTGGGGTCGACCCGACGCTGGCGCACCCAGCCCCAGCTGTCCACGTGCACGCTTTCCATGCGTATCCCACCGAGGAATCCGGTGCGCGCCTTCCAGCCGTCACGGCCGAGGCGTCCGCTAAGCATCGCGTATTGCGCGCCGATGGCCTCGGTGGCGCCTCGCGTGTTGACGAATTTCTGGCTCTCGTTGTAATAGAGATCCTCCTGCCAGAGTTCCGGTCGGGTCGGGCGACCATCGGTGGTAAACGTGCCCTCGGCTTGCCAGATCGGGATCGCGCGCCCCGTCTTCGACCGGTCGTAGCTGACGTAGGTCGGGTCGGGGGCAAAGTGGACCGAAGGGTCGTAGGCGTTGACCGCCTTGAGCGTCCAGCGGTGGCGATCCTTGCCCCAGAGATCCATTTGCAGCGAGCGCCAGTGAAACCCGGTCTTGAAGGAAATAGGCGCGCTGATTGGAAGCAGGTAGCGCATGTCGAAACGGAACTGCTTCTGCAATTGGTCCTGCTCATCGCGATTTTGGGTCAGGCCGTCCGTGGCGCGAGGGAGATAGGTGTTGGGATCCGTAAAGTCGGGACCACCGTTCTGGATGAACTTCGGATGCAACATGTCCTGCCGCTGATCGATGATCCATCCCGCGCCTCCGAAGGTGACGGCACGGCCGGGCGTCTGCGTGGCAGGGTTGAACTGGCGCATGTTGAGCTGGCCGCCCCGCCCCTGGCCGTTGTTGAGCGTCGTGCGGGCAATGCCGGCCGTATATTCTATGTTGAGCCGAGAGTAATTGTGTTCGCCCGTGAAGTCAGCGCGGCCCATGCGGACGTAGTAGTTGAGCGGCCCGTCCATCTGCACGTCGATGAGGTTCGCCGTGATCGGCACCGGCACCGCCGCCACCGTGTTGGCGCGCACGACGGTAATCTTTTCGTCGAACGCACCAGCGACCACGCCGGTGGTCGTTGCGTTGGGCACGGTCGTATTGCCACCGGTCTGCGCCGTCACGCGCACACGGCGGCGGTGCCGCTCGAAGTTGTCGTTCTCGGTCACGGAGAGGGAGAACTTTGTCGTGGGCGACCACTTGTAGTCCGTCTTCAGGGCAATTGACTGCTGCTTGCGGTTGTTGGTGTTGTCCCAGGTCTGGTAATTCCAAATCGGCGCGGGTCCGTTCAGGAGGTTCGTGCGATCAAAGATGGCTTCGAAGCCACCAACCGCGTTTTCAGAGTAAAATACGTTGAGCGAGGCGCCGAGATTACGTTCACCGCCGAAGACGCTGAACACCTGCTGGTGCGTGAGGTTCAGCACCGGGTGCGCCCGGTGCTGCTCGCGGAGCGGGGTCTGCTCGAAGAACGGCGGCGCCCAGCGCATCGAGAAATTGTAGGTCGTGCGGGTGTTCTCGCGCATCGAGAAGGTCGAGCGCGTCTTGAAGTTGATCGTGCCACCGAGCGAATCGGCGCCCTTGTCGGGCGTCTGGCCCTTGATGAGCTCCATCGCCTCAAACATCGCGCCGGTGATCGACTGCAGCTCAAACGCCCGCGTCGTCCCGAGGGTGGTGAGCGACCCACCGTCGACCGTGACGTTGTTGAGGTTGGGATCCATGCCGCGGATGTTGAAGCGGTAGTTGAGCCCCTCATCCGTCGGGCTGCCGGCCACGCCGGGCAGGCGCATCACCACCTCGCCCGCGCTCATGTTGGGCAGGTAGCCGAACGAATCCATCGCAATCACGTCCTTCACATTGTCGGCGTTGCGCTTCTCGGTAATCTGGGCGGCATTGCCCTCGCGCTCGCCGGTGACCTTGAAGGCATCAAGCTTGTAGATGCCCGTCGTCAGCTCGAAATCGCGCACCGCCCGCTGCCCGGCGGACACGTTGATCACGCCCGTCTGCCGATCGAGGCCGATGTAGGTGACGACGATTTCGTGCGCGCCGACGGGCACGCCATTGAACGTGAATCGCCCGTCGTTCTCGGTGAGCACGCTCAGGCCGAGCTTGGGCAGCTCGACGCGCGCGCCTTCAAGCGTGTTGCGGGTTTGGGCATTGCTGACGGAGCCGGTGATGACACCCGTGTCGGCGGCAAGCGCGACCGAGGCGGAGAGCTGCAGGGCGACGAAGCCGCACACGGCGGCGCAAACGGCGGTAAGACGACGGATCTTCATGGGGTTTGGTGTGATGGGGCTGACGAGTGCACGCGCCGAAACCGGCGGGCACTTCGGGGGTCGGGGGCAAGGGGAACCGGCAAACCGTCCGTGGATTTTCTCCCGCGCGCAATCGAAAACCTCGGCGCGGCGCGGCAATTCTTGGCATTGCCCCCGACATCGCCGCGCGCCTATCGAATCGCGTGCCATGTCAGCGCCCCTTGCTGCACCTCCACCGCCCCGGCCCGCCGCATGGCTCGCCCGCGCGACCTCGCCTTGGGCGGCGGCCTTCGTGCTGGCCGTTTTCTACGGCGCATTGCTCGCCGGCGTCAGCGACAAATCCCTGACGGTCGACGAGCCGGGCCATGCGACGGCGGGCGTGATTTTCTGGCGGACCGGCGACTACCGTTTCGATCCGGAGAATGGCAACCTGCCGAAGCGGTGGTTCGCCCTCCCGCTGCTGGCCGGCGGTTTTCGCACGCCGGCGACCAACGGCCCGAGCTGGAGCAGCGGCGAGCTCCGCGTGGTGGCCGACGAATTCTTCCATCGGCTCGGCAACGACCCGCACGCCATGACGCGACGCGGGCGCGCGATGGCGGGATTGCTGGCGGTCGCGCTGGGCGCGGGCGTCTGGCTGTGGTCGCGGCGGCTCTTTGGCCCGGAGGGCGCCATGATTTCCCTTTTGCTCTGCGCGCTGAATCCAGGGGTGCTGGCAAACGGCGCACTCATGACCTCCGACATCGCCAGTGCGCTGTTCATGCTCGCCTCCCTTGCCGGATGGTGGTGCGTGCTCGAAAAGGCGACGGTGCTCCGCGTCCTCGCCAGCGCCACGGCCCTCGGGGCCCTGTGCGTCGTGAAGATGTCCGCCGTGATCATGATACCGATTGCACTGGCGCTCGCCGTGGTGCGCGTGATGCAGCCCGCGCCCCTCGCCTGCGGCCCACGCTGGGCAGCCGTGACGCGAAGCCAACGCATCGCGGTGCTGGCCGTGGCCGCAGCGATCCACGGCATCGTGGCCGTCGGGACAATCTGGGCGGCGCATGGGTTTCGGTTCAGCGGCTTTGCCCCGGGGCTCGGGGTGCCGGCCTCGTTCCAGGTGCCGTGGGAGCGCGTGCTTGATCACCCCCCGCCTTCGACGCTGCTGGACCGCCTCGCGCTCGAACCGGCGCAACGCCAGCACGCGAACGCGGTTTTCACCGGCCGGCGCACCAATCCTGGCGAATGGACCCACGCCTCGCGCGCCGCGCTGGCGGAGGTGCGGCGCACCGTCCTGAGCCCCGCCCAAGCCGCGGCGCTCGACACCCTCCGCGCCGAACCACCGCAGGCGTGGCCTGCGCGCCTGGCTGCCTTCGCCCTTCGCCATCAGCTTTTGCCGGAGGCCTACCTCTACGGCTACGCCTACGCGTGGAGCATGTCCGGGCTACATCCCGCTTTCTTCAATGGCGAGACGCGTGTCGGCGGCTGGCGCAGCTTCTTTCCCTACGTCTTCCTCGTAAAGACTCCCCTCGCGCTGCTCGCGCTCGCCGCTTTGGCCGGCATTGCGCTGGCCCGGACCACGCGCCTCGCCGCCCTGCCCTCCTCCGGAATGCTGCCGTTGCTGTTGTTTTCCGCCGCCTATTGGGCCGTCGCGATTGGGAGCGAGCTCAACATCGGGCACCGCCACCTGCTCCCCATTTATGCGCCGCTGTTCATCCTCTGCGGCGCAGTCACCCGCCTCGACCTCAAGGTGCCCGGGTTGGCGCGCCGCGGGTGGCCTGCGCCAACCGCCACCCTCGCCCTGCTGGGGATTGTGGCGGTTGAGAGCCTCTGTTGGTTTCCCAACTACCTCGCGTATTTCAACGGCCTGATTCTGCCGTCGCAGGCGCACCGCCACGTCGTGGACAGCTCGCTCGACTGGGGCCAGGACCTGCCGGCGCTCGCGCGCTACCTGCAGCGCCGGCCAGCCACCGGCCCGCTGCACCTCGCCTACTTCGGGCAGGCCGAGCCGGCGACGCACGGCATCAGCGCGCGGCGCATCAACGCTCCCCTCACCGATCTGTTCGCCGTGCTTCCCCCCGCCGCGCCCGAACAGCGGGCGACCCTGGTGGCCGACTTTGTGCAGCGGAATCCCCGGTATGATCCGCGGCTCGTTCTTGATGCATCGCTGACCCAAGGTCCCGCGCTGCTGCTCCTGTTGCATCCCGACCTCCTGCGCTACAGGGCGGGCACGTATGTCGTGTCGGCCTCGTTCCTGCCTCCGCTCTACGCCTATGCATTCGGCGACTGGAGCGTCGCGCACGAGCGGCGCTATCGCGAGCTGCGCGCGATTGTGGACCCGCTGTTGTCCGACGATCCGCGGCAGCGCCTCTCCGCGGTCGGCGCGGTGCCGCTCACGGACTGGACCAGCCTCTGGGGCGAATTTGAAACCTATCGCTTCGCCCGCCTCACCGCGCACCTGCGCCAGCGCCGGCCCGATGATCAAATCAATCACACGCTGCTGGTCTATCGGCTCTCCCAAGCCGACCTGGACGAGGCGCTCGACGGCCCCCCGCCGCTGAAATCGTGACGCGCTCCTACGCCGGCCAGTGCCGGTGCAATTTCGCCCGCACAAAGCGCACGCTGGCCGCGAGCTGCTCCATGCCGTCGACGCCGTCCTCAATGCTCACCCAGCCGTCGAAGCCCGCGCCCCGCAGCGTGGAGAAGATCGCGTCGTAGTCGTTCAGGCCCTTGCCGATTTCGCCGTGGCGCAGGCGTCTCGCGTAGCCCTCCGCCCCGCCCTCCTCGCGCCGCAGGTCCTCCAGCGTGCCGGAAATCAGCGAGCGATCGCTCGCGTGCATCGTGACCACCCGGTGCTTCACCCTCCGCAGCAGCTCGAGGGGATCGTCGCCGGCGAGATACGCGTTGCTCGGATCGTAGTTCACGCCGAAACGCGGGTGGTTGATCCGCGCGACGAGGTCGCAGAAAACGTCCATCTTCTGCGCGAACTCGGGGTAGCTCCAGAAATCGTCCTTGTAGTGGTTCTCGATGATGAGCGTCACGCCGCAGCGTTCCGCCTCCGGCAGGCACGCCTCGATGCTCTGCGCGACGAGTGACAGCCCCTGCTCGCGGGTCAGCTCCGGGCGACGCTGGCCCGAGAGCACGCGGCAAAACCCCGCGCCCAGCGCCGCCGCCATGCGGATCCAATTCCTCTCCTTCTCGATCTCCGCACGGCGGAACTCCGCGTCGGGATGCGAGAAATCCGGCGAACAGCACAGCATCGAGATCACCATCCCGCGCGACTCGACCTCGCGTCGCGCGCGCGCCCAGTTCGCCGGCTCGGCGAGCTCCCACATGCCGGAATAGTATTCCAGCCCATCGAGCTGGAGCGGCGCGGCGAGATCGACCCACTCGCGCAGCGTCATCGAGCGATCCTTCACGAGCTGGCGCATGAAGGCCTTGGGGAAAGCGGCGAGCTTCGGCATGGGAAAACGCGTCCGGCCTACTTGCCGTTCCCCTTGTTCGGGTTCCGCCCGATGATCGAATACTGCTCGAGCTCCACGACCGAGCCGCTGATCGGGCGCGACTCGTCGCCGAGCCAGAACACCGCGGCGCTCGCGATCTCCTCCGGCATGATGAGGCGGCCGGAGGGGGCGAATTGCGGCGGAAGGGTCTTGTGCCAGTCCGCCGCCATGCCGTGCTCGATCTGGTGGTGATATTCGCGGTCGGTCAGGACCCAGCCGACGTTCAGGTGGTTGAAGCGCACGCGGTCGTTGCAGTGCGCGTTGGCGAGGTTGCGCGAGAGCGTCTGCAAGCCGCCCTTCGAGAGGCTGTAGTCGAGCAAGTTCGCCTGCCCACTGTGCGCGTTGATCGAGCCGATGTTGAGCACGCTGCCCTCGGATTTTTTGAGATGCGGCAGCGCCGCCTGAACCAGGAAAACCGGCGCACGCAGGTTGACCGCCATCATGCGCTCGAAGAACGCAACCGTCGTCGTCTCCAGGTTCGTGCGCGCGACGATCGCGGCGTTGTTCACGATCCCGTCGATGCGGCCAAACGCCTTCACCGCCGCGGCGACGATCTTCGCCGGACTCGCCGGGTCCACGAGATCGGCGATGCAGAGCGCGGCGCGCTTGGCGCCGAGCTGCTTGACGAGCGCCTTGCCGTCGGCGCGCTCGATGCCGTGCACCAGCACGCGCGCACCCTCGGCGACGCAGCGTTCCGCGATGGCCTTGCCGATACCGCTCGTGCCGCCGGTGACGATGATGACTTTGTTTTTCAGCCGCATTTTTAGAGAAGGAGCACCACGGATTTCACGGATGACCACGGATGACTTTCCCGCCGGGACATACGGTGTCTTGGTCTCCATCCGTGTGCATCCGTGCGATCCGTGGTTGGAGTTTTTCTTTTAGGCGGGCTTGAGCACGGCCTTCACGATCTCGCCGCCGTGCATTTTCTCGAACGCCTCGTGCCAGCTCTCCAGCGCCCACACGCCGCCGAGGATCGGGCGGACGTCGAGCTGCCCCGACGCCAGCAGCGCCAGCACGCGCTCCCAGATCGGCCAGTTGTGGCTGAAGCTGCCCTGCAGCGTGATGTTTTTCTGCACGAGCGGATCGAGCGAGAAGTTCAGCGGCTGCGGGCCCCAGCCCACCTTGCTGATCCAGCCGGCGGGGCGCACGAGCTCGAGCGCGGTCTTGAGCGCCGCGGACGCGCCGGCCGCATCGATCACGCCGTCGGCGCCGAGGCCGTCGCGCTCGCGCGCCCACGCGGTCGCATCGCCGATGATGACGGAGCAGCCGTAGGCCTTGGCGACCTCGAGGCGCGTCTTGTCCCGCTCAAGGCCCACGAGCGCGACCTCCGCGCCCGCGAGCTTCGCCATCGCCGCGCACAAAATCCCAATCGGTCCCGGCCCCAGCACGATCACGCGATCGCCGGGGCGCACCTTGGCGTTGTTCACCACGGCGTTGTAGGCGACGCAGCAGGGCTCGGTGAGCGCGGCGTGCTCCATCGCGAGGCCCGCGGGCACGCGGTGCAGGCAGCGCGCGGGCACGCGCACGAAGCGCGTCATCGCGCCGTCGACGCCGTAGCCGAAGCCCTTGCGCTTGGGCTCGAGGTTGTAGAGCCCGGCGCGCGTGAGCGGGCTGTTGAGATCGATCACGGCCGCGGTCTCGCTGACGACACGGTCGCCGGTGCTCCAGTTCTTCACGTTGGCGCCGAGCTCGGCGATGATGCCGCCAAACTCGTGGCCGAGCACCACCGGATAGTTCACGGGCCAGCTATGATGGCCCGTCCACTGGTGCAGGTCGCTGCCGCAGACGCCCACGGCCTCGACCGCAAGGATCACGTCGTCGGCGCCCGGCTCCGGGCGCGCGAATTCGCGCAGCTCCACGCTGTGCGGCGTGGAGGAAAAATTGACGACAGCGGGGGATTTCATTTCCGGGCCTTTCCAACTTTCACGTCACCGAAGCCATGCACGCGATCGCAGATGATGCGCAGCGTGCCCTCAAGGTTTCCATCCGCGGTGCGAAACGCATCCGCGTCGACCGCGAGCGGCGCGCCGATGACGACGAGCGGCGCGCCAAACTCCGGCGTGCGCACCGCCTGCTCCAGCGTGAGCCCGCCCACCGCCTGCACCGGCACATTCACCGCCGCGACGATCTCGCGCAGCTGATCGAGCGGGTTCGGCATCCGACGGCCCGCGGCCGCGATGCCACGGCGCTCGTCGTAGCCGATGTGGTGAATCACAAAATCGCACCCGAGATCCTCGATGATCTTTGCGCCCTCGACCATGTCCGGAAAGCCGAGGTTGTCGCCCATCACCTTCACGCCGTAGTCGCGGCCGGCCTTCACGACGACCTTCAGCGTTTCCTCATGCGCGCGCGCCATCACGACGACGTGGGTCGCGCCCGCCTTCGCCATCATCTCCGCCTCGAGGTAACCGCCGTCCATGATCTTGAGATCGGCGACGATCGGCGTCTTCGGGAAACGCTCGCGCAGCGCGCGCACGCCATGCACGCCTTCGGCGAGGATGAAAGGCGTGCCCGCCTCCAGCCAGTCCACGCCCGCGCGCAGCGCGGTCTCGGCGGCGGCGAGCGCCTCGGCGCGGTCGATGAGGTCGAGCGAGATCTGGACGATGGGCCGCATGGGTTTGGGGAAGGCGCAGAAAGTGGCGGGCTTCGCGGCCAAGCGTCAACGCGCGAGACACCGCCACGGGCGCGCCATCACGCTCAAACCGCCGCCGCGTCCGTCGCCGAGAGCGCGATGAACCGCCCGGTCAACGCATCGAGCCGCACCACCGCGCCCGACGCCGCCTGCACCACCAGTTCGCCGCCGCGCTCATCAAGGATGCGTGAGCACGGGTCGCCGGCGAGCGGCCACTCTGCCATCCAGGCGAGGCGATGCGCCCCATCGAGGCAGTAGAGGTTGGGCACGCCGGGCAGCAGGCCGTGGGGATGCTCGCGCACGTAGGTGCAGAGCGGGCCGCGCCGAAACTCCAGGATCGCGGTCGCCAACGGCCCGTGCCGCAGCGCGCGGCCCCCGAACGGGCCGATTGAAAAGAGCGCTCCTTCGAGCACGGCGAAGCAATCCTGAGGGGCAGTCACGAGCTGGAGACGCAGACGACAACAACCCCGCGCACCCGCCGCCACACTTTTTTTGGGCGTAGTTTCCAACGCCCCGTGCAAACCGCCGGAGCTGCGGCGCCCGCCAACCGCTACCGCACCTGCAGCGTGTCGCCTGCGAACTCGATGCCCAGCGACGGCACGACGACGGCCTTGCGCGCGCCTTGCTTCCGCACGGTGCCCGCCTGCCACGCGTCGTAGCCCGTGGCCTTCGCAATCGCGAGCGCGGCGTCGGCGTTTTCCGGCGCGACGTAGGCGGCGAAGCCCACGCCCATGTTGAAGGTCGCATGCATCTCGCGCCGCTCAATCGGGCCCGCCTCCTCGAGAAAACGAAACAGCGCCGGCGCCGGCCGCGGCGCGGTGATCTCGTAGACGAACGGCTCCTCGAGGCGCATGAGTTTTCTCCAGCCGTGGCCGGTCACGTGCGCGACGTAGTTGAGCTTGAGCCCGCGCCGCTGGCACTCGCGCACAAACGCCACGTAGATGACCGAGGGTGCGAGCAACGCTTCGCCAAACGTGCGCGGATCGCCGTGGCCAATCGGGGTGCGGTAGCCCTGCGGGAGCTGCGCGGCCACGCGGCGGCACAGCGAGAGACCGTTGGTCTGCACCCCGGAGCTCGCGAGAAAGAGTATCGCGTCGCCGTCGCGCACGTCGCCCATGATGCGGAGATTTTTCGGCGCGATTTTCCCGATCGCCGATCCGGCGAGCACGATGGCCTCGGGCTCGACGACGCCGCCGAGCGTGGGCGTCTCGCCCCCGCCCCACACCGCGCCGGCCGCGCGGCAGCCCTCGGCGAAGCCCGCGACGAGCGCGCCCGTGCGCGTCGCATCCGCAAACCACCCCGAGTCACCCACCGCCGCGTGCATCGCGACCGAGATCGGCAGCGCACCGCAGGTGATGAGGTCGTTGACGATGGTCGCGACCGTATCGATCGCGATCTCGCGGTAGAAGCATTGGCCGGTCGTGGCGTAGACGGCGTCGGCCACGAGGTTCTTGGTGCCGAGCCCCTCCTCGACGTGCGCGAGGAAATGATCCGCCGCCTCGATGAGGTAGGCGCTCTCGCCGCGCGTCGTCGCCGGCTCGGCGTAGCCGTGATCGCGCAGCAGGCCCGCGGTCGTCTTCGCCGCCTGCTGGCAGGCGCGCTTGAACGCATCGAGTTGATCGTAACGGACGCCGGAGGATTCGTAAGACAGGCTCATGCGCTCAATATGGGCGTGAGGCTTCCTTCTTCTCGTGGAAGTTCACGTAGGCTTGGTTCACCACGCGATAGCCGCCGGGCGTGGGATACTTGCCGGTGAAATACCAGTCGCCGCGATGGTGCGGCACCGCCGCGTGCAGGCTCTCGATCGTCTGGAAAATGATCTCGAACTGGCCGGGCCACTCGAGCGCCTTGGGCCGCACGAGCTCGACGATCTTGCGCGAAATCTCCTCGGGACCGAAGGGATCGTAGAGGCGGCGCACGTGGTTGACCGAGCCGCCGCGCGCGACCTCGTCGCGGCAAAGCTCGTAGACCTCGTCGAGCAGCGCCGCCTGGCCGCGCTCGTGGAGCAGCGCGACCGCGGCCTCGAACGCGATGAATTTCCCGAGCTGCGCCATGTCGATGCCGTAGCAATCGGGATAGCGGATCTGCGGCGCGGTCGAGACGATGACGATTTTCTTGGGGTTGAGCCGCGCGAGGATGCGGAGGATGGAGCGCTTGAGCGTCGTGCCGCGCACGATGGAGTCGTCGACGACGACGAGGTTGTCCACGCCCGGGCGCACGGAGCCGTAGGTGATGTCGTAGACATGGCTCGCCAGCTGGTTGCGCATCGACTCCTGGCCGATGAAGGTGCGCGCCTTGATGTCCTTGCTCACGACCTTCTCGCCGCGCGGCCAGTTGCGGAGGATGAGATCATCGAGCATCGCCTCATCGAGCCGGCCCTCGCGGCTGGCCTGGAGAATCGCGGCCTTGACCTCGTCGCGGCGCTGCGTGCGGAGCGCGGACATGAGGCCGTAGAACGCGGTCTCGGCGGTGTTGGGGATGAAGCTGAAGACGGTGTTGCCCCACTCGTGGTTGATCGCCTTCAGCACCTGCGGCGCGAGCTGGCCGCCGAGGGCCTGCCGCTCGCGGTAGATGTCGAGATCGTTGCCGCGCGAAAAGTAGATGCGCTCGAACGAACACGAGGCCCGCGGCAGCGGCGCGGTGAAGGGCGCCGAGGTGACGGTGCCCCGCTTCTTGAGCACGACGACGTGGCCGGGCTCGACCTCGCGCACTTGCTCGGCGGCGAGATCGAACACCGTCATGAGCGGCGCGCGCTCGGAGGCGAAGGCGACGACCTCGTCGTTCTGAAACCAGAAGCAGGGGCGGATGCCCGAGGGATCGCGCGCGACGAAGGCGTCGCCGTTGCCGATGAGGCCGGCGAGCGCGTAGCCGCCGTCCCATTTCTGCGAGGCCCGCGTGAGCACCCGCGCGATGTCGAGATCCTCGCTGATGCGGTGGGACAGCTCCTCACCACCGAGATCGCGTCCGCGCAGGAAGCGGTAGATTTCCTCGTGCTCCTGATCGAGGAAGAAGCCGATTTTCTCGAGGATGGCCTGCGTGTCCGTCGCGAAGATCGGATGCTGGCCCATCGCGATGAGCGACTGGTTGAGCTCCTCGGTGTTGGTGAGATTGAAGTTCCCGCAGAGGGCGAGGTTGCGGGTGGGCCAGGAGCTCCGGCGGAAATACGGGTGGCACGAGGAGATGCCGTAGCCGCCGCTGGTGCCGTAGCGCAGGTGGCCCATCAGCAGCTCCCCGCCGAAATCGAACTCGCGCTTCACCGTCGGCGCGAACTCCGGGTGGATGTCGCCGGCCTTCACCTTCTCGTCGTAGCCCGCCATGATCGCGCGGAAGATGCGGTCGAGGGGCGTGGGCTCGATGTTGCGCTCGCGGAACATGAACGGCGCCCCCGCGGGCATGTCCAGCTTCACGCAGGCCACGCCCGCGCCATCCTGGCCGCGGTTGTGCTGCTTTTCCATCAGGAGGAAAAGCTTGGTGAAGCCCCAGAGCGGCGACCCGTATTTCTCCTGGTAATAGGCGAGCGGCTTGAGCAGCCGCACCAGCGCGACGCCACACTCGTGGGTGATACGTTCGCTCATGCGTTGGCCCGCCGGGAAGGAAGTTGTGGTGTAGTCACGCGCCGCAAAGCCGCCGATTCCGCGCACGGACCGGCGGCGGTCAACGGCTTTCTCGGCCCGCTGCGTCTTATGGGCGGCGCGCCTTGGGGAAACGTCATTGCTCGCGACCGGCCGCGCATTCGAGTCGCAAGCAAGCTCACTCCCGCCGGAAAGCAACCGCGCGCCCGCGTCAACGACCGCGGCTTGGGCTGATCGGGATCATCACGTCGTCGCCGTCGGCCGGCGCGGGGATGAAGCTCACCTTGCCTTCGCTGACTTTCGTCGCGGCGGTCACGGTCCCCGCGGCTTTGACGCCGGACTTGACCTCATACTTGACGCCCACGTCGGTGATGCCCTTGCGGTTGCCGGTGACATACAGGCCGCCCTTGGCGCTGGCGCTGATGGAGGCGACGTCGTCGAGCGAGGCCGTCGCCGAGACTTTCGGGCCGACGAACGCCGTGTAGTTCCCTTTCGTGTCGATGCCAAACTCCGTCGAGACCGTGACGCCCGGCACCTCCGTCTCGATGTCCACTTCCGCGGAGATGCCTTCGCAGTTGAGTTCCACGCCCACGTCGAAGGGCAAGGCGTTGTCCAGCACCGTGCCAGCCGTGCTGATCGAGATGCTGTTGTCCGGATTGCAGTTCTCCGGCGGGTCGGGCACGGGCTCGAGCGGCGTCTCCCCCGCCTCCCTGGTCACGCCGGGATGCACGCCCACGCTGGCCTGCAAGTAGGCGAGATGGAGCAGCTGTCCGTAGCATTTCACCTGCTGCGCCTCGATGGTGAGCCGCGCATATTCGTGCCAGCGCGCGTCGCCGATCTGCGCCGCGACCGCGGTCGCGACCCGGTGCCACTCCGTGAACCACGCGCGCACCGCCGTCTCCTCGCGCTGCAGGACACGGCGGGCCTCCTTCAAGGCGGTCTCATGAAACGTGCGCTGCACCTCCGCAATTTGCTCGAAGCTCGGCCCCGGCGCCTTCTTGCGCACAAACTCCATCGCAAGCTTTTCCGCGGCGTCGTAGGCCTCCTTGCTGCGCTGCTCCTCGATTTTGCGCAGCTCCTTGAGCGCGTCGACATCCGCGCTGCGCCGCACGCGCTCGAGATCGCGGATCCGGCGATCGCGGTAGTCGAGCGTGTGCACCACGCGCGCCATGCGATGGCCCCACGTCTCGACCACGTCGTCCTCAGTGAGGAGGAAGCCGCGTGGCGTTTTTCGCTGCTGGAGGATGGCCGAGAACTTCCGATCGAGGTCGCGCTTGGCGGCCTCGAGCACCGGCGCAAGGCCGTTGGCGTGGAGCACGGAGCGCGCATAGGTGATGTCGGGCAGCTGGCCCGTCTTGGCCTTGCCCATGTCCACGAGCGAGCGGATGTCGATCGCGACCTCCTCACCCTCGCGCATCGCGTCCGGCTCGGCGCTGGCGGGATCCACTCCGGCGCAGACCATCACGCTGCTGCGGTGCCGCCACACGCCGAGCAGGAAATATTTACGCTGCTCCTCCTCGGTCTCGCCGATGACCGCCATCAACCGGGCGGCCTCGGCGAGCATCGGCTCCTTGGCGACGACGCTCGTCAGCAGCGGCCGCGCGGCCTTCACCTCGCCAAGGCGCACGAGGCAGTAGCCGCGCACGTAGGCGAGCAGCGACTCGCCCGCGATGCCCATCGGGGGCGCGAGTATCGCGTTGCGCCGCGCCAGCTCGTCGAGACAGGCCAGCGCCTCGTTCACCCAGCCCATGCCCGCGAGGGCGCCCGCTAGGTCGGCCAGAGCGTCGTTCGAGTCCGGCTCCCGGTCGTAGGCGGCAAGCAGGAGGAGGAGCATGCCGGACGTGCGGCCTTTCACGAGCTCGCGCGCCGCGAGCAGGCGCAGCGTGCCGGCGTCCTGCCTCGGCAGCGCCTTCAGCGCCGGCGCGAGCGCCGTCGGTCCACCGATCGCGCGCGCCCGTTCGTGCACGCGGGCGATGGCCGTGGCAAAATCCACCGGGGCGGGCCGCACGTCCCCGACGAGCTTCGCGTTTGCCGCGCGCAACGCCGCCAGCTCCTCGCCGACCTTCACCGCGCGCTCGTCGCCCTGCGATCGCACGAGGACGGCCAGGCCCGCGCTGCCAGCCGTCTCCTGTGCGTCCGCCGCCATCCCCCCGGCAAGCGCGAGGCATATCGTGAGGAGCGGCGAGAAACCACGGCGGGGCATGGCCGGAAGCGGAGCAGCTTCCGCGCTGACTGTCAGGCCTGCTTTCCCCACCCCCTTGCTCGCCGCGCTGTTCATGCGGCGGTGCTCAAGGACCTTTGCCGCCAACCGGCCCGGCCGGGTTGTCGCCGGAAACGGGCGCGGGCATGAAGCTGATCTTGGCTTCGTCGAGTTTGTTCGCGGCCGTCGCGCCGCCGAGCTTGGCGCCGGCCTTGATCTCGTATTTCAGGCCCGCGTCCTTCACGCCGCTGCGATTGCCCGTGACGTAGAGGCCGCCCTTCGCGCTGCCCGCGAGCGCGGCGATCTCCTTGTCGCCGAGGTTGGCCGAGGCCTTGGGGCCGACGAAGACCGTGAAGTCACCCTGCGTGCCGACGCCGAACTCGGTCGAGACCGTCACGCCCGGCACCCGCGTCTCGACGTCCAACTCGGCCGTGATGCCCTCGCAGTTCACCTCGACGCCGACGTCAAAGGGCAGCACGTGATCCGCGACGCTGCCGGCGGTGCTGAGCGAGATGCTGTTGTCGGCGTTGCACGGCGGGGTGTTGTCCGGCTCCGGCTCCAGCGAGGTCTCGCCCGCATCCTTGTCGAGCCACGGCAGCGTGCCCACGCTCGCTTGCATCCGGCCGATGTGCAGCAGCCGCCGGTGGAAATCCATCCGCTTCGACTCGATCGTGAGCCGCACATATTCGTGCCACGCCTTGTCGCCGATCTGCGCCTCGATCGCCGTGGCGAGGCGGTGCCATTCGGCGAACAACTTCCGCTCGGCGGCCTCCATGCGCGCGGCCACGGGCCGCGCCTCCTGCAGCGCCGCCTCGTAATGCGGGCGCATCACCTCGCCGATCTGCGCCGGCGTGGGGGGCGGCGCCTTCTTGGCGAGGAACTCCCGCTGCAGGGCGAGCGCCGCCTTTTGCCCGAGATCATGGTGCCGCTCCTCGATCGCCGTGATCGCCCGGCCAAACTCCCGGGAGAGGCCCATGCGCGCGCGCTCCAAGTCGCGCAACCCGCGATCGCGGTGGTCGAGGCTGTCCACGAGCTGCGCCATCCGCGAGCCCCAGGTTTCGATCACGGCGTCGTCGGTGTTCTTGAAACCCGCGGGCTTCTTCCGCGAGTTCACGATGGCCCAGAATTTTTTGTTGGCGGATTCCGCCGCCCGATCGAGCTCGGGCTCAATCGTGTTGGCCTGGAGGACGGAATTGGCATAGGGCACGGCGGGCAGCACGCCTGGCTTGCCCTTGGAAAGATCGATCAGCGAGCGGACATCGATGGCGACCTCCTCGCCTTCGTGCAGCGCCGCCGGCTCGGCCCCGTCGAGGTCGACGCCGGCGCAAACCATGAGCTCGCTGCGGTGCCGCCACACGCCGAGCAGGAAATTTTTCCGCCGCTCCTCCTCGGTCTCGCCGACGATTGCCATCAGCCGCGCGGCCTCGGCCAGCAGCGGTTCCCGGGCGACGACGCCCGCGAGCAACGGCCGCGCCGCCTTCACCTCGCCGAGCCGCACGAGGCAATAGCCGCGCACGTAGGCGAGCAGCGAGTCACCCGCGATCCCCAGCGGGGGCTCGAGCACCGCCTTGCGCCGCGCCAACTCGTCGAGGCACGCGAGCGCCTCGTTGACCCAGCCCATGCCCGCCAGCCCGCCCGCGAGGTCCGCCAGCGCGTCCACCGAATTCGGCTCACGATCATAGGCGGCCAGCAGCAGGAGCAGCATGCCGCTCGTGCGCCCCTTCATCAACTCGCGCACGGCCAGCAGGCGCAGCGTGCCGGCGTCCTGCCTCGGCAGCGCCTTCAGCACCGGCGCCAGCGCCGCCGGTCCGCCGATCGCGCGTGCCCGTTCGTGCACGCGGGCGATCGCCGTGGCGAAATCCATCGGCGCGCGCCGCACGTCCCCGACGAGCTTCGCATTCGCCGAGCGCAACGCCGCCAGCTCCTCCCCCACATTCACCGCCCGCTCGTCGCCGTGCGCGCGCACGAGGACAGCCGGGCCGCCGGCGCCGCCCTCCGCCTGCGCATGCAAAACGCCAGCGCACGTGAGCGCACCCACGACCAGCAAGGCGCTGAGATGACGGCGGCGCATGGCGCAAGCGGAGCAGTTTTTCCGCCGCCTGTCATGCCCGCTTTTCCCATCGCCAGCGCGCGCCTTCCTCTTTTCGAGTAAACGCTTCTCTCATGCTGATCCTCCGAGGCTCCTCCGCCCTCTCGCCTTTCCGACTGCAAAAGCTCCTCGCCGATCTCGTCGCGGCCGGCTTGCCGGCGCGCGCGCTCGCGGCGGGCTTCGTGCATGTGGCCGAGGTGGAGGGCGAACTCTCGGCGGCCCAGCACACCGTGCTCGAAAAGCTGCTGACCTACGGCCCGACGCGCGCGCGCGACAGCCTTTCCGGGCTCGTGCAGGTCATCGCGCCGCGCCCCGGCACGATCTCGCCGTGGTCGTCCAAGGCCACCGACATCGCGCACATCTGCGGCCTCGCTTCCGTCAAGCGCATCGAACGCGTCGTGGAGTTCACGATCGAGTGCGGCGGCGCCGCGCTGACCGGCGCGCAACTCAAGGCCCTCGGCGCCAAGCTCCACGATCGCATGACGCAGGTCGTCTTCGGCGACCTCGCCTCGTGCCGGGAGCTTTTTCAGCACAACCAGCCCCGCCCGATGGCCAGCGTGCCCGTGCTGGCGCAAGGCCGCGCCGCCCTCGTCGCCGCGAACAAGTCCCTGGGCCTCGCCCTCGCCGAGGATGAGATCGACTACCTGGTCGCCGCGTTCACCAAGCTCGGCCGCGACCCGCACGACATCGAGCTGATGATGTTTGCCCAGGCCAACTCCGAGCACTGCCGGCACAAGATTTTCAACGCCACCTGGGAGATCGACGGCGCCAAGCGCGACCACTCGCTGTTCCAGATGATCAAGAACACCTATCAGCTGCACCGCGACGGCATCCTCTCCGCCTACAAGGACAACGCCGCCGTGATCGCTGGTTCGCGCGGCGGCCGCTTCTTCGCCGATCCACGCACGCACGACTACGTGACGAGCGCCGAGGACATCCACCTCCTCTGCAAGGTCGAGACCCACAACCACCCGACGGCGATCTCGCCCTTCCCCGGCGCCGCCACCGGCTCCGGCGGCGAGATCCGCGACGAGGGCGCGACCGGCCGCGGCGCGAAGCCGAAGGCGGGCCTCGTCGGCTTCACCGTTTCCAACCTGAGGCTCCCCGGCGCCGTGCAGCCGTGGGAAAAGGAGAACGGCAAGCCCGGCCGCATCGTCAGCGCGCTCGACATCATGATCGAGGGCCCGCTCGGCGGCGCGGCGTTCAACAACGAGTTCGGCCGGCCGGCGATCAACGGCTATTTTCGCACGTTCGAGGCCACCGTGCCCGGCGCCAACGGCGACGAGCTCCGCGGCTACCACAAGCCCATCATGCTCGCCGGCGGCCTCGGCAACATCCGCGCCGATCACGTCAGGAAGGGCGCGATCAACCCCGGTGACAAACTCGTCGTGCTCGGCGGGCCCGCGATGCTCATCGGCCTCGGCGGCGGCGCGGCCAGCTCGGTCGCCAGCGGCCACGGCAGCGAAGACCTCGATTTCGCCAGCGTGCAGCGCGACAACGCCGAGATGGAGCGCCGTTGCCAGGAGGTCATCGACCGCTGCTGGGCGCTCGGCGCCGAGAACCCGATTTCCTTTATTCACGATGTCGGCGCCGGCGGCGTCTCGAACGCGCTGCCCGAGCTCGTCAACGACGGCGGCCGCGGCGGGCGCTTCAACCTCCGCGCGCTGCCGAATGACGAGCCCGGCATGAGCCCGCTCGAGATCTGGTGCAACGAGTCGCAGGAGCGCTACGTGCTCGCGGTGCCGGCCGCGCGCATCGACGCCTTCAAGCAGCTCTGCGCGCGCGAGCGCTGCCCCTTCGCGATCGTGGGCGAGGCCACCGAGGAGAAACGCCTCGTCGTCGAGGATCCGCATTTCAAGAACACCCCGATTGATCTCCCGCTCGACGTGCTGCTCGGCAAGCCGCCGCGCATGCACCGCGTGGAAAAATCCCTGCGCCGGCCGCAGCTCCCGCTCGATCTCGGCGATCTCACACTCACCGAAGCCGTGCACCGCGTGCTCGCGCACCCGACCGTCGCCGACAAGACTTTCCTCGTCGCCATCGGCGACCGCACCCTCGGCGGCCTCATCGCGCGCGACCAGATGGTCGGCCCCTGGCAGGTGCCGGTCGCAGACTGCGCCGTGACGGCGGCGGCGTTTGATGTCTACACCGGCGAGGCGATGGCGATGGGCGAGCGCACGCCCGTCGCGGTCAACAACGCCGCGGCCTCCGCCCGTCTCGCCGTCGGGGAAGCCCTCACCAATCTCGCCGCCGCGCAGATCGGCGAGATCGGCAAGGTGAACCTCTCCGCCAACTGGATGGCCGCGCCGGCCGTGCCCGGCGACGCCGCCGATCTCTACGCCGCCGTGCAGGCCGTCGGCATCGAGCTGTGCCCCGCGCTCGGCATCACGATCCCCGTGGGCAAGGACTCGATGAGCATGAGCACGGTCTGGAAGGACGGGGCCGCGGAGAAACGCATGACCGCGCCCGTCTCGCTCATCGTGTCGGCCTTCGCGCCGGTGTCCGACATCCGCCTCACCCTCACGCCGCAGTTGAGTCGTAGCGGAGGCGTCCCGCCTCCGGGCTCAAGCGATTCGGAAGCGAGGCGGGACGCCTCGCCCACGACGGACGACACCGTCCTGCTCCTCGTCGATCTTGGCCGGGGAAAAAATCGTCTGGGCGGTTCCATCCTCGCCCAAGTCGTCTCGCAGATGGGCGAGGCCACGCCCGACGTCGACCATCCCGCCGACCTGAAAAATTTCTGGAACGCGATCCAGAAGCTCGGCCAAGGAAAGAAGCTCCTCGCCTACCACGATCGCAGCGACGGTGGCTTGCTCGCGACCGTGGCGGAGATGGCCTTCGCCGGCCACGTGGGGGTCGATCTCACGTTGCCCAACGGCCACGAGGCGTTCTCGGCGCTCTTCAGCGAGGAGCTTGGCGCCGTCATCCAAGTGCGGCTCGACGATCTGGACGACGTGTCGCTCACGCTGCGCGAGCACGGCCTCAAGGACTGCACCACGCGCATCGGCACGCTCAACCGCACGCACACGCTCCGGGTGAGCCGCGGCGGCAAGGTGCTTTTCGCGGAGGACATTTTCGCGCTGCGCGACATTTGGTCCGATGTCACCCGCCGCATCGCTTCCCTCCGCGACAACCCGGCGTGCGCCGAGCAGGAGCACGCGCTCCGCATCGATCCGAAAGATCCCGGCATCACGCCGCTTATCACCTTCAAATTAACCACCGGGAACACAGGGGGCACAGAGGCCCAAAGCGGGGCAGTCAAGGCACGCTCATCCTCACCGTCTTCCTCCGTGCTCTCCGCGCCCTCCGTGGTTAAAAACCCAAAGCCACCGGTCGCGATTCTGCGCGAACAGGGAGTGAACGGCGAGGTCGAGATGGCCGCGGCGTTCACCCGCGCCGGCTTCCGCGCAATCGATGTCCACATGACCGACATCCTCGCGGGCCGGGTCTCGCTGCGCGATTTCCGCGGCCTCGCCGCGTGCGGAGGCTTCAGCTACGGCGATGTGCTCGGCGCCGGCGAGGGCTGGGCCAAGAGCATCCTCTTCAACGCGCGCGCGCGCGCGGAGTTCGCCGCGTTTTTCGCGCGCGAGGACGCGTTCGCGCTCGGCGTCTGCAACGGCTGCCAGATGGTCAGCAACCTCAAGTCGATCATCCCCGGCGCGGAGCACTGGCCGCGCTTCGTGCAGAACAAGTCCGAGCGCTACGAGGGCCGCTTCGTCTCGCTGGGGATCGAGCGCAGCCCGAGCGTGCTCTTCCGCGGCATGGAGGGCTCCGTCATCCCGATCGCCGTCGCGCATGGCGAAGGCTACGCCGAGTTTCCCAGCGCCGACGCCGCCTCGGCGTTCAGCGCCTCGGGTCTCGTGTCAGCCCGGTTTGTCGACAACCACCACCAGCCCACCGAGGTCTATCCGCTCAACCCGAACAGCTCGCCCTTCGGCATGACGGCGCTCACGACCGCCTCGGGCCGCGTCACGATCATGATGCCCCACCCCGAGCGCGTCTTCCGCTCCGCCTGCATGAGCTGGTCGCCGCAGGAATGGGGCGAGGATTCGCCGTGGATGCAGCTGTTCTACAACGCGCGGGCCTGGGTGGGATAGGTCGGTTCAAACGAACTCGCAAACTGCCTGAGGCCATCGCCGGCACCCGCGCGAATCACGTTCACACGCTCGCCAACACCCTGCCGGAGACGGATCGATGTAGGTGATGCGAGCCTGCGGCAGGACATGCTCAAAGCACGCTCTGCACGCCGACCGGCGTGATGGCCTGCGCGTGACGACGCTCCTTGGTCGGTGACTTGCCGGGGGAGCGCCGGCGGGGCGCGGACGCCAATCGCACCAGACGCAAAGACCGCGAATCGGGCGACGGGGATTTCACGGGAGGGGCGCGACGCGAATTTCGCGGTCCGCCGCTCCGCCGACGCTTCGCTTCACAGCCCCCCGCGAAGGAAAACAAAAATCATGCCGCAGCGGGCTGCCCGCGAACGCGAGGGCCCAATCCGCGCGGCGCTGCGGTGCAGCCCGATTTTTCCCCCGCAAAACAACGCGGCCAGCAGGCTCATCGGCCAGGCAAGGGAACCTTCGCGCCGCGGCACCCTCCCAAACTGGCGCATGAATCCCAAAATCGTCCCCTCGATCGCGCTCGTCGCGGTCCTCCTCGCCGGTTGCACGACCCGCTCGATCTCCAATTCCGGCTACGACACCGGCCATCGCCGCGGCACCGCACAGTTGGGCGGCTACGCCGGCGAACTTTCCGAACTCGACGTCGTGGGCGCAAACCTCGACTCCGGCCTCACCGAGGCCGACATCGCCACGGCGCTTCGCGATCGCGCGCCGGCGCGGCTGTCCCCCGCGAGCAAGGTTCTCCTGATTCAATCCGGGGCGGACTTCCCGGATGACCCGATGGTCCAGGCCATGCGCGACCGTTTCAGCGTGGCGGGCTTTTCCGGCAAACCCATGCGCACCGGCGCCTCCGGCCCGGACTACGCGCGCGCGCTTCGGCTCGTGGCCGCACGCGGCGGCTTCGACAAGATCGTCTGCTATTGGGGCGTGCTGGAGTCGGAACGGCGAAACAAACTCACGTCGGCGATCTCGTGGGTGCCGATTGTCGGCTACACGATTCCCGACGAGCGCGAGCACATGCGCATCCGCCTCAAGGCCGCGATCGTCGATGTCGCGACGGGCAACTGGACGCTCGTCACGCCGTCCACCGCCAGCGACTCAAGCCTGAGCAACGTCCTTTCACGCCGCAGCGTCGATCAGGACCTCGTCAACGGCCTCAAGGCCCAGGGCTACCGCGACCTCGCGCAGCTGCTGGCCGATCGCTACACCGAATAGGCGACCACGCCCGGGCAAGGGCCGGATCGGCTTCTTCCCAATCGGACGCACGCCGAAGCCGGCGCTCCACCATTCGCCCGCGGGCCCGCCGCTACTTTCGCCGCTGCTTCATCGCCTGATCGATCTCCCGCTGCACGACGCGCGCCTTCAGGTCGTCGCGCTTGTCGTGCAGCTTCTTGCCCGTCCCGAGGCCGACCTCGACCTTCACCAGCGCATCCTTGAAATAGAGCCGCAGCGGCACCAGCGCGCGGCCGCCGGTCTCCAGCGCCACGCGGATTTTCTCGATGTGCCGCCGATGCAGGAGCAGCTTCCGGATGCGCCGGGCGTCGTGGTTGTGGATGTTGCCGAAGGCGTATTGCTCGATGTGCGCGTTGTGGAGCCAGACCTCGCCCTTCTCGACGCGCGCAAAGGCGTCACTGATCTGCGCACGGCCGGCGCGGATCGACTTCACCTCGGTGCCCCGGAGCTGGATGCCGGCCTCGAAGCGCTCGCCGATCGAGTAGTCGCGCAGCGCCTTGGCGTTGCGGACCTCGGTGAAGCGCGGGGCGTCTTTGGGGGCGGCCATGCGATGAGCGTGCGGGGGCGGTCCGACAAAAAAGCGGCCCGGTTCCGCACAGCAGAACGGGGCCGCCCAAATGGCAAACGCGCGGGTGCGGCGGACTAGCCGGCGAGTTCGTGGCTGATCTTGCCCTCGATGATCTCGCGCAGGGCGGTATCCTCGGGGGAGAGCTTCTCCAGCGACTCGACGAGCGGGCGGTTGCCGCGCTTGAGCTGCTTCACGCGGCGGGAGACCACGTTGATGAGGATGTTGGGATCGTTGATCGCCTTGAGCGCGTCCTTGATGTATTCGTCTCTCATGATGGTGCCGGTAGCGGCGGAATGAAAACCGTCAAGCGCAACCTCCGCCCGGAGGCCCGTCAATGGCAAATTCCCGGCCCGCCGCTCAGTCGCGGTAGTTGAGCGCCGGCGGACGGTCGCCGAGGAGCGCGGAGTATTTGAAGCCGGCCCCGCGCTTCTCGATCCACTCGGCCTTGGCCTTGGCAATCACATCGGGCTTCTGGAAGAGATCGACGAGGGTGCCGGCCATCGCCTTGACGGCGACATTCATGCCCTTGAGGCCCATCGTGGTGCCGCCGCAGGCGACGGCCTGCCAGCTGTGCGCCGGCGTGCCGGGCGCCCACGTCGCGGCGCGGAGGCCCACGGTCGGCACGACCCAGCTCACGTCGCCGACATCGGTCGAGCCGCCGCCGCCCTCGCGGCGCTGGCCCGCGACATAGGGCAGGACGAGCGCCGCGGTCTCCGGCGCAGGCGCCTGGCCATAGACGGTGCGGCCGATCTTGAGCGCGAACTCGCGCTCCTCCGGCGTGTAGATCACGCCGCCCACGGCCTGGAAATTCTCGCCCATGAGGCGGCCGAGCGTGTCGTTGATGAGCAGCTCGTGCACGCCGCCGGTGATCTCGACCTTCATCGTGGTGCCGGTGCCGAGCGCGGCGCCCTGCGCGGCTTTCTCCACGCGGTCCCAGACCTCGGCGACGATCTCGCGGCTCGGGCTGCGGACGTAGTAGTAGACCTCGGCGAAGGCGGGCACGACATTGGGCGCCTCGCCGCCGCGGGTGATCACGTAGTGGATGCGCGTGGTCTCGGGCACATGCTCGCGCATCATGTTCACCATATTGTCCATCGCCTCGACGCCATCGAGCGCGCTGCGCCCGCGCTCGGGCGAGGCGGCGGCGTGCGAGGCGACCCCGTAGAAGCGGAACTTGCCCGACTTGTTCGCGAGCGACGACGCCATCGTGACCTGGTTGCGATCGCCGGCGTGCCAGTGGATGACGGTGTCCACATCGGAAAAGAGGCCGGCGCGCACGAGGTAGACCTTGCCCGAGCCGCCCTCCTCCGCCGGGCAGCCGTAGACGCGCAGCGTGCCCTTCTGGCCGGTGGCCTTCATCCATTGCTTCACGACCACGGCGGCCTGCACCGAGCCCGCGCCAAAGAGATGATGGCCGCAGGCGTGCCCCGCCGTCGCGCCCGCGCGCTCCTTTTTCTCAGGCACGGCCTCCTGCGACACGCCGGGCAGCGCGTCGTATTCCGCGAGGATGCCGAGCACCGGCGAGCCGCTGCCATAGCTCGCGACAAACGCCGTCGGCATGCCCGCGACGCCGCTCTCCACGGCAAAACCCTCGCGCTTCAGCTGCTCCTGCAGGAGCGCGGAGCTGCGCGTCTCGTGGAAGCCCGTCTCCGCGTAGCCCCAGATTTTCAGCGCGATGTCGTCATAGGCGGCCTTGGTGAGGTCGACGTAGGCGAGGACGTCGGCTTTTTTCGTTTGCGCGCTGAGGACGAGCGGCGCGAGGAGGGCGATAAACGAGAAGCGGAATTTCATGATAAATGGCAGGAGGATGGGAGCCCGCTTGCGGGCGATGGAAGATGACGTTGACTTCAATCGCGGCGCAGAATCGCCCGCAAGTGGGCTCCTACAGCAGGCGATCAGAAGCGGCGCACGAGTTCGAGCGTCCAGGTGCGGCCGGGAAAGAGCGAGCCGTGGACGGACGCGGAGTAGCCAAAGGCACCCGAAACCAGCGGCGGTTCCTTGTCGGCGAGGTTGGTGATGCCGAGGCGCACCGAGGAACCGCGCAGCCACTTGGCGGCGTCGCGCTCAAAGCGGCGCTGCACAAAGGCGTTGAACGTGACGATGTCGTGCACGCGATAGCGATACTGATAGGCGCCATCGGAGAACTGACGCGCGAGATATTTCGGGGCGCCCAGGGTGTTGAACGTCGCCGCGTTGGTCGCGGCGCCGCCATCGCCGTAGCTGCCGATGTAGTAGCCGCTGAGACCGGCGTTCCAGTTGTCCTTGCGCCACGTGACCGTGCCGGTGCCACGCCAGCGCGTGGTGCCGTCAAGATCCATGCGATCGGTGAAGATGGAGGCGGAGCCGGGAATCGCGCGGAACTGGTAGGTGCGGATGAGGTAGCTCCAGTCGGTGTTGAGCGCGAGGCGGCCGATCGGCAGCGAGGGCAACTGGTAGCTCAGGCTCAGATCGACGCCGCTGGCGTAGCCCTTGGCGATGTTCTCGTAGTTGGCGGTGCGCGAGAAAATCAGGCCGGCGACCGGGAGCTGCTGGCTGGCGGGCTTGCCGGCGTTGGCGGCGGCGTAGGCCGCGATGTCCGTGGCGCTCGGCGCGAAGCGCACGACCGCGGGATCGCCCTTGTAGTTGCTCGTGCCCGAGCCGAGATCGATTTGCGCCGCGGTGCGGCCGGCGGCGAGCTGCGACTGGACGTAGGCGGTGAGCAGCGCGTTGTCGCTGTTGAGAATCTGGTCGGCGGAGCGGCTGCCGATGACGTTGGCCTGTTCAATCTGCCAGTAGTCGGCGGTGAGCACGAGCCCCTTGACCTTGGGCACCTCAACGACCACGCCGGCGCTCCGTCCCTCGGACGTCGCGGGCTGGAGCTTGGGGTTGCCCGAGGAGTAGTTGCGCATGGAGTAGCGGTTGTCGCTCGGGCCCGCAAGCTGGCGATACACGTCGATCTGGCCCGGGGCGCTGTCGACGGTGAACTGCGTGGGCGCGTAGAGCGTCGGCAGGTTCGGCGCGGTGAAGCCCTTGTTGGCGGAGGCGCGCACCATGATGCCGCGCGTGGGCTTCCAGTTGAGGCCGATCTTGGGGCGCGTGGTCGTGCCGAAGTCGCTGTAGTTCTCGTAGCGCGCGGAGGCGGTGAGCTCGAGGGAGTTGGCGAGCGGCACGTCGTGGCGCGGCGCGAGCACGGGCACGATCGTCTCGAGGTAGGCGCTGTAGACGTTGCGGTTGCCCGAGGAGTCGGGCTTCACGGAGGCGAGGATGAAATCGTTGTCGTTCGGATCGAGGCCGGAGCCGGGCGGGTTGACGCCGACGTAGGGCGCGCGCTTGTCGAGGAACTGCTCGCGCCGCGCCTCGCCGCCGATGGCGGCGGAGATCGTGTTGCCCCAATAGCGGAAGATCGGGCCGGCCGCGCGGACATCGCCGCTCGTGATCGCGCTGAAGCCCTCGCGCCGCCAGACTTGGTTGAACTGATCGAGCGTGGACCTCGGGTTGACGTAGGGCTGGTTGGCGACGACGGCGCCGTTGGCGACGCGGAAGGTGTAGCCGAAGGGATTGAACGCGCTCGCATCGGTGCGCAGGAGCGACGCCCCGAAGGCCGTCTCGCGCACGGCGCCAAAGGAGATGTCCGAGGCGTAGGAGCGGGTGTAGAGCACGCCGCTCTCCCACGTCCACTCGCCCAGCAATTTGCCGCGCAGGCCCGCAACCCCGCGGTAGGTGCCGGCGTGGACCTGCACGCTTTCACCACCGAGGTCGTTGAACGAGACCGCGAGCAGCGTCAGGGGCTGCGGTGCGCCCGTGAGGCGCGGCGAGCCGTCGGCGTTGGGCGCCCCGGTGGGACTGAAGAAACGCGAGCCGTAGGGATTGTAGGGATTATCCGCGGAGATGACCTTGTAGTAGAAGGAGTCGGTCGAACCCACCGGCTTGAGCGCATCGCCGCTCGGCGCGTTCACGAAGACGGGCTGGCGGATCAGGTTGGTGTTGGAATGGTAGAACGAGAAGTCGGCGAACGCGGTGAGGCGGTCGGAGACGTCAAACTCGACGCTGTTGAAGAAATTCTGCCGGTCGCTCTTGGAGTAGCCGAGATTCTGGTAGGCGTTGACGTTGAGATAGAATTCCGGGTTGGCCGCGCGCGTGGGCCCAGTGGGGGTGAGCGTGGGCGTGCCGTTGACGGGGCGGAAGTAGGTCGTCGTGGTTTGCGTGCCGACGCGGAACGTCGGCCAGTTGCCCACGGTGGCGCGGCCGTCAAACGGGCTGCCCGCGACATTGAAGGGCGCAGGCGCGTTCTGGTAGTGGTCCGCCGTGCGGGAAAAATCCCGCTGCGTCATGTAGAGCGGCTCGCGCCAGAGCACATCGAGCGTCGAGAGCCAGCGGCCTTTGCCGCCGGCAAAGTCCATGCCGTAGGTGAACGTGGCCTGCAGGTTGCGGCCGCCGCCGTGCTCGGGCACACGGGCGGTCGTGCGCAGCTCCAGGCCCCGGACATCGCGGCGCGTGATGTAGTTGATCACGCCCGCGACCGCATCCGAACCATAGAGCGAGGACGCACCGTCGCGCAGCACGTCAATCCGCTCGATGCCTTGCGTGGGGAGCTGGTTCACGTTGACGGAAAACGCCAGCATGCCGGCGTCGGGCGACGTCATCGGGTTCGGCGTCAGGCGGCGGCCGTTGAGCAGGACGAGCGTGTTGGCGGAGCCGATGCCGCGGAGATTGACGTTGGCGTTGTCGCCGCGGGAGTTGGCGCCGCCGGCGGTGGATTCGTTCAGCGGGACGTTGGTGACCTGCGGCAGCGCCGTGAGCAGTTCGACGGGCGTGAGCGCGTTGCGGAGGTCGATGGTCTCCTGGCTAAACACGGTGACGGGCAGGACCTTTTCTTGATCGAGGCGCTTGAAGCTCGACCCGGTCACCGAGACGGCGTCGAGCGTGACGACCTCGCTCTTCACGGCCTCGCGGGGCTTCGCCGCGGCGGATGCGGCCTGGGCACAGAGCGGGACCGGAACGGCGAGAAGCAACACCGCGCCGAGCGCGGCGACGGCGGACGAGGTGGAGCAGCGATGAAACGATTTCATGTTGGGGGCAGGTTGGGTGCAGCGATCGTTCGCGACTTCGCGGCATCCATGGACGGGGTCGAAAGAAACACGCCAAGAGGAGCAGCGAAACGGACGACGAGGGAGGGGTATCGGCGGTGTGTTTTGCCGCGCGCCGCGCCGAGCGCGAGGAAAATGCGACCAATGGCGGGCGCGATCGCCGGCCGCGCCGCCTACCTGCCGCCGCCCAGGAGCTTGTTGAAAATCTCCGCCGCCTTTTCGCCGACGCCAGTCTTCTCGACCGCCAGCGCGGCAAGCCGGGCGTTGAGCTCGGGCGTCTCGGGCTGGCCCAAGGTGCCGGCGACCTTCAACGGGAGCGCGCAGGCATTGTAACCCAGGCTGTCGGGTTTCGCCTCGAGCACGCCGAGATATTTCAGCAGCTCGCCCTGGCGTCCCCGCGCGCGCAGGCGAAACTCCATCGCCAGCGCATCGTCGAGCAGGCTGGCGCCCGGCCGATGCAGCGTCCTCCCCGACCCCGTCAGCCTGAGCTCGGGCGCGATGAGGGTGAAATCATGGAGCGAAAGGCCGAGCGCCTCATCGCGCCTCACCAGCACGCTGAGTTGGTCGTAAGCCACGGGATTCAGCGCACGGACGAACTCCCCGACCGCCTCGGCCTTGCCCGCAATCTCGGCCTCCTTCTTCCCACCGATCGAGGAAATGAGCGTCGCGAGCCGACCCGCACTCTCGCTGGCGACATTCACCGCCACCGGCAGCCCGCGGAAAACCCCACCGCGGCTGGTGAGGCTGAATTCACCCGTCGCCGCCTCCGCCAAATTCCCGGGCGCCACCGCGCGCGCCGCGATGTTGCCGGCGGCATCGAAACGGCCCTCCACCGTCGCGGCGCGCTCCCCGCCGAGGGCCTTGAGCAGGGTGCCGGTCTCGATGTCCTTGAGCCTCAGCTCGGCCGCCAAGGCGTAGGGCTGCGGGGATGACGCCTCGAACCGGAGCGTGCCCTCGGCGTTCAAGCGGCCGGTCTCGCCCACGGCGGCCTGCGCCCCCTCCAGCCGCACTACGCCCGCATCGAGGCGCAGCCGGCCGGTGACATTGGCGGTGCGCAACGCCTCGGACCAGACCACTTCCTTGAGGCGAAGGCTGACGCTGCCGTTCAGGCCCGCCCACGGCGGAAGCTGCGCGGGACGCGGGACCGGCGCCGGCGTCGGCCCCGCCGCGGGACGCGGGCCGGCGGCCGCAAGAAGGAAGGCCTGCGCATCCTCGACAAAAAACCGCTCACCCGTCACGAGCGCCTCGATGACGGGCGGCAGCTTGTCCGCCGGGGCCAGCGTGCCAGTCACCGCGAGGTCGGACTTGCGCCCGTCGCGCTCAATCAAAATCGGCGCGTTGAAGACCGTCGTGCCGTCCGCAGCGGCATCGAGCCGAAGATCGAGCGCGAGTGACGGCAGCGCCACCGACTTTTCCCCGCCGGGGGCAACCAGTCCCCTGACCGCGATCGCGGCCTGCACTTCCCGGCGCGCGGCGGCGCTCGCCGCGAAGTTGATGTCCAGCTCGCCGGCGGTGAGCGCGAATCGGCCCGGCGCGAGGGGCTGCGCAAGCAGGCGCGGCACATCGGCGACAAGGCGACCGGTCGCCTTCAAGGGTTCGCCCGCGCCCGCCAGCCGCCCGGCGCGCGCCTCAAACGTGAGCAGGGTTCCGCCCTGCGACTTCGCGGTCAGCCCGGGAATTTCCGCCTGCCACCCCTGCGGGGTGTAGTCGGCCGCGAGACTCACCAGCAAGTCGACGCCTTCGACCCATGCCCGGCCTTCGCGCACCAAGCCGAAACCGTCTATCGCCAGCGGCGCGCGCGAGCGCAACGTGGCCCCGCCATCGCGCGGCGTCCCCACCAAATCACCGCGGACGCGGGCGCCCCCCGGATCAAAGCCCGCGAGCCAGGGCTTCGCCCAGGCCAGCGGCACGCCATGGAGCGTGAGCGCAAACAGCTCCTGCGCGACTCCAGCGGTGCGCAGCTCCCGGGTGCCGGGATTGATTTCGAATTCCTGCAGCAGGCGCGCGGATGCGACCGGCGCGCCAGCCGCCCCGAGCGTCGCTTCGAGCCGCCGCGCGGCGATCACCCCATCGCGATGGGCGAGGTCGAACTCCGCCCCCAGCGTGAGGGCGCCCAAGGCCGTGAGTTCCTTGCGAAGCACCTCAAGCCGGCTCGCCGTGGCGTCGATCCGGCCGGCGAGGTGCATGGCGCGAAAGCCGGCATCGGCGTCGAAGCCGCCCTCGCCCGCCAGTGAGAACGCCGGCAGGGTCTTGCCCAATGAAAAGGGCGCGAGGTCGGCGTCGCGCACCTTCACCGCCCAACGGCCGTCGATGCGCTGCGCGCCCGTCGGGAATTGGGCCGAAACCGTGAGGATCTCCCGGCCCTCGGTGACGGCGCCCGCCGCATAGGTTTCACCCGTCGCGCCGCGGGTTGCGCTCGCCTCCGCATGCAGCCGAGCGCCCCCGGGGAAATCCGCGCCCACCGCCGTCGCATCGAGCCTGACCGAAAGCGCCGTGAAGCTCCGCGGCGTGTCCATCCGCGCGGCGAGTTCCCCGCGCAGCTCCACCGACTTCACATCGTCCCCCGTGAGCGCGGCCGTGGCCGTGACGTCGAACTTGGCGTCGCGTCCCGCGGCCAGTCCCCCACCCTTGATCGCGAGCTGCACCCGGCCGCGTTTTTCGGGCAGCACCACCTCGCCGCGCAGATCGATCCCGTCAATCGCGACATCCACCGGCAACGCGAGCTGGGCGAAGACCCCGACGAAGGCTTGCACCGCCGCCTCGGCCGATGCGCGCGCCGCTTGGGTTGCGGCCGAGCTGGGCGGCACCGAAACGGCCGGTGCGGGGATAAACTCCATCGTCCATCCCTGGGCGACCAGGCGCGTCACGATGACGGTGCGGTTCCACCCGGCGCTCATCACCGGCACATCCATTTCGACGAGAGGAAGCGCCAGGATTCCGCCCTTCAACTCCACGCGGGCATCCCGGATTTCGATCGTCCGCATGCCGGCGGACACGGAGCCGAGCGTCGCCTTGACCTCCGGCCGGCCGGCCAGGGCGCGTCGCGCCGCCCAAGTCTGAAACGAGGGGCTCAACGCCACGCAAGCCAGCGCGAGCAGCAAAAGCAGCCCGGCGCCGGCGGCCACGAGGAGAAGCCGGAGACGTTTCATGGACCGTCGCGACGACAGCCCCTCGCTGGGCGGGTTGCACACATGTGGCCGGAAAATTTTTGAACGTCCGCCATGGCCGGGCGCAACTCACCCAAACCAGCCCCGCCGCGCCCGCAACCTACTTTCGCACGAGTTCGTCGGGCTGCCCCATCGCCTTGCGCAGGGCCGCCACCGCGACGTTGTAGCCGTAAAACGCCAGGATCTGGTTCGTGCGGGCCGTCGTGAGCTCGACCTGAGCGGCGAGCAAATCGAGCTGCGTGCTCGTCCCGGCGTCGTAGCGGGCCGTCGCGAGGCGCACGGCCTCGCTCGCCTGCTCGACCACCTTCACCGCGGCCTCCGCCAGCTCGGACGCCTGCTGCCATTGCGAATGCGCCCGCCGCACCTCGATCTCGACGGTCAGCTGCGCCTCGGCCAGCGACAGCTTGGTCTGCTCCAGGGCCGACTTGGCTTGCGCCACTTTCCCCGCCGTCGCCCGGCCGTCGAAGATGTTCCACTGGGATTGCACGCCAATCAGCCACCCATTGTTCGAGTCGCCGAAGCTGTCGGTCGGCCCCTTGCGCAGCGCCCAGCCGCCAAAGGCCGAGACACTCGGCTGGTAGCCGGACTTGGCGGCGGTCACGCCCTCGGTCCTCGCGTCGGCCAGCTTTGCGAGCCGCTCCAAGTCAGGCCGGTGGGCGCGAGCCGCATCGAACGACGCCTGCAGGTCGAACTGCATCGGCGTGAAATCCAGCGTGCCCACGAAATCCGGCACCTTGCGCAGCGACTCCGGCGTGTTGGTCGTGAAGCCGAGCGCCTGGCGCAGCGCCTCGATGGCCAGGCGCCAATCGTTGCGCGCGGTGATGAGCGGCACCTGCGCGTTGGCGACGGCGACCTCGGCACGGAGCTTCTCAAAGCTGGACACGGTGCCCGCCTCGAAGCGGTCCGTCGCGGTCTTGAGCTGCTGCTTGAGCAACTCGAGGTTCGACTCCTGGACCTTGATTTGCTCGCGGGCGAGCAGCACGCGGTAAAACCCGGTCCGCACCTGCAGCAGCGCCTCGTTGATGACGGCCTGCAGGTCGAGCAGCGCGGCGTCGCGCGCGAGCTTCGCGCCCTTCACCGAGGCGCTCACGCCGCCGCCGGCGTAGAGCACCTGCGAAGCCGTGAGGTTGATCTGCCACGCGCGATCGCTGGCGGGAAACGTGCTCGAGATCGCCCGGTCGTTGCGCTGGTAGGCGGCCTCGGCGGCGACGTTGGGGATCGAGCGCGCCGACACCTCGACGACCACGCCCTCCTGCTGGCGGATGCGCTCGCGCGCCTGCCGGATCGTGAAGTTGTTCTCGACGGCAAAGCCGATGGCGGTCGCCAGATCGAGCTGGTCGGGCACCGGCTGTTGCGGCGCCGGCTGCGCCACGGCCGAGGCCGCGAGCACGAGCGCCGCAATCGGGCGCACCGGCGAGAATTGGTTTCGGGTCAGGTGCATGGGATTATTTCGCGAGGACGGTGACGGCTTCGACGACGGTCGCGGTGCCCGCGGGCTTGGGCGCGGCGGCCTCCGCCGCTCGATCGTGCGAATGATCGCGGGCGAGCAGCACATAAAGGGCGGGCAGCACCACGAGCGTGAGGATGGTGCCGATGGCCATGCCGCCCACGAGCACGAGGCCGATGCTGTTGCGCGCCGCGGCGCCGGCGCCGGTCACGAGGGTCAGCGGGAAGTGCCCGGCGATCGTCGCGACCGAGGTCATGAGGATCGGGCGCAGGCGCACGAGCGTGGCCTCGCGCACGGCCTCGACCTTCGACTTGCCGTGTTCCTGGAGATGGTTGGCCCACTCCACAATCAGGATGCCGTTCTTGGCGATCAGGCCGACCAGGGTCACGAGGCCGACCTGCGCGTAGATGTTCATCGTGGTGGTCCAGCCGTCCGTCCAAAAGTGCATGTTCGGGTTCGGCATCTTCAATGCGGTGAAGACCAGCGCACCAAACATCGCGAGCGGCACCGACCCGGCGAGGATCACCAGCGGATCGCGGAACGAGTTGAACTGCACCGCGAGCACGAGGAAGATCAGCAAGACGGCGAGCAGCAGCGAAGGCAGGAACTTGTCGCCCTCCTGCCGGAGCTGGCGCGACTCGCCGGTGTAGTCGATCACGGTGCCGGGCGGGAGGATTTCCCGCGCGGCGTCCTCCAGGACCTTGAGCGCCTGGTCGAGCGTGCGGGTGGTGACGCCCGAGAGCTTCACGGCGTTGAGCTGCTGCAGGCGGTTGAGCGAGCGCGGCACCGTCTTGCTCTTGATCGTCGCGATGGTGCTCAGCGGCACGAGCTGGTTGTTGGGGCCCGTGACGTAGAGATCGGTGAGCTGATCAGGGTTGAGCCGCTCGGCGCGCACGATCTGCGGGATGACCTTGTAGCTGCGGCCGTCGATGTTGAAGCGGTTGACGAAGTTGCCGCCGAGGGCGGAGCCGAGATCGGCGCCGACCTGCGAGAGGTTGAGGCCGAGCGTCGCCACCTTGTCGCGGTCGATCACGATCTCGGATTGCGGCTGGTCCACCTTGAGATCGATGATGGGCGGGAAGGCGAACACCCCGCTCTGCATCGCCGCCTGCTGAAGCTTATTCGCGAATTCCAGCAAACGCTCCGCATCCGCCGTGGACGCGATGACAAACTCGACCGGGAAATTGCTGCCACCGGGCAGCGCCGAGGGCGTGGTGGCAAACACCTGCATGCCCGGCACGTCACCGAGCCGCTGCTGCACCTCGGGCATGATCTGGAACACGCTCCGGTGGCGCTGTGCCCAGGGCTTCAGCACCATGCCGCCGAAGCCATCGGCCCCGATCGTCGCGCCCGCCGCGCCGCCGAAGAGGAGCTGGAAGGTGAAATCGGCCTCCTTCGTCGCCAGGAACGCCTCCTCGACCGCCTTGCCCGAGATCGCCTTCTGCTCGGCGGTGGCGTTGGCCGAGCCGTTCAAGATGCCGAAGATCACGCCTTGGTCCTCGGCCGGCGCGAGCTCCTTCGGCGAGAAGCTATACATGAAGTAGGTGAGCCCGCTCAGCACCACCCACACCAGGTAGGCCGCGGGCCGGTGCGCCAGCGACGCATCGAGCACTCGGGCGTAGGCGTTGCGGACGCTGTCGAAGCGCCGGTTGACGAAGCCCACGAAGCCATGATCGGAATGGCCGCTCTTGAGCAGCAACGCCGCCATCATCGGCGACAGCGTGAGCGCGACGATGCCGGAGATGGTGACGGCGCCGGCGAGCGTGAGCGCGAATTCGCGGAAGAGTGCGCCCGTGAGGCCGCCTTGCAAGGCGATCGGCGTGTAGACGGCCGTGAGCGTGAGCGTCATCGCGATCACGGGGCCGACCAGCTCGCGCGCGCCCAGCAGCGCGGCGTCCAAAGGCTTCAACCCCTCGCGCAGGTGGCGCTCGACGTTCTCGACGACGACGATCGCGTCGTCAACCACCAGGCCCACGGAGAGCACGATCGCGAGCAGCGTGAGCAGGTTGATCGTGAACCCGAACATCTGCATCAGGAAGACACCGCCGATCAATGAAACGGGGATCGCCAGGATCGGCACGACGACGGAGCGCACCGAGCCGAGGAAGAGGAAGATCACGACCACAACGATCAGGAGCGTGTCGATCAGCGTCGCCGAAACCTCGTGAATCGCGTTGCTGATGTAGGCGGAGGCATCGTAGCCGATGCGGGCCTCGAGGCCGTTGGGCAGTTCCTTCTTGATCGCGTCGAGCTCGATGCGGCTGCGCTTCACGACGTCGATGGTGTTGGCCTGCGGCAGCGGGTAGATGCCCATGAACACCGCGGTCTGGCCGGAGAGGCTCACCCGGGTGTCGTAGTCCTCGGCGCCGAGCACAATGTCCGCGATATCCTCGAGCCGCACGGTGGTGTCGTTGGCCTGGCGGACGACGAGGCGCTTGAATTCCGCGACGGAGTGCAGGTCCGTGTTGGCCGTGAGGTTGACCTGCACGTAGGAGCCCTTGGTGCTGCCGACGGCGGCCAGGTAGTTGTTCTGCGCGAGCGCGGCGCGCACCTGGGCGGGGCTGATGTTGAGCGCGGCCATGCGGTCGGGCTTGAGCCAGATGCGCATCGCAAAGGTGCGGGCGCCCAGGATCTCGGCGCGCTGCACGCCGGGCACCGCCGAGAGCCGGGGCTGCACGACGCGGGTCAGGTAGTCCGTGATCTCGCTTTGGTTGAGGATGTCGGAGGCGAAGCTCAGGTAGGCCGAGGCGAACTGCGAGTCGGCCGACTGGACGCTGATGGAGGGAATCTCCGCCTCCGGCGGAAGATCGTTCCGGACCTGGTTCACCTTGGCGCTAATCTCGGCGAGGGCCTTGGTGGGCTCGTAGTTCAGCTTCAGGCGAGCGGTGATGATGGAGAAGCTCTGCAAGCTCTTGGACTCGACGTAGTCGATGCCATCGGCGGCGGCGATCACGCGCTCAAGCGGCGAAGTGACGAAGCCGCGCACGAGCTCGGCGCTGGCGCCGACATAGACCGTGGAGACGACGACCGCGGCGTTGTCGCTGCGGGGGTATTGCCGGACGTTGAGCGAGCGGTAGGCCTGCAACCCTGCGATCACGATCACGAGGTTGACCACCAGCGCGAGGACCGGGCGCTTGATAAAGAGATCCGTAAAGGACGATTTCATGGAGGAAGACGCGCGGAGGCGGTCACTTGTTCTCGGGCGTCGGGTTGAGCTTCATCTCGGGGGCGAGCTTGTTGTCGACTTTCACCGCGATGCCGGGGCGCAGCTTGAAGGCACCGGTCGTCACCACCTCCTCGCCGGCCTTGAGGCCGTCCGTGACGGCGACGAAGTCGCCGCGGGCGGCGCCGAGGCGAATGAACTGCTGGCGGATCACCTTTTGGGTCTGGCCGCTCTTGTCGTTTCGTTTTTCCTCAATGACGAACACCGAGTCGCCGTAGGGCGCATAGAGCACGGCGGTGGAAGGGATGATGAGCTTCTTGCCGGTGGCAGGCAGCACGACGTTGACCGCGGCGAACATGCCCGGGCGGAAATGCTCGCCCTGGTTCGCGAGGGTGGCCTGCACGCGGACGTTGCGCGTGACCGGATCGACCTCGGGGGCGATGGCGGTGATTTTCCCCTCCACGCTGTCGCCGGGCAGCGCGTCGCTCGTCACGCGCACCGCGGTGCCGACCGCGAGTTGCGCCAGCCGCTGCTGCGGCACGGAAAAATTGACGAAGATCGGATCGAGCGTCTGCAACGTGACGATGGCCTCGCCGTCCTTGAGGATCTGGCCGATGTTGACGAGGCGGATGCCGAGGCGCCCCGCGAAGGGCGCGCGGATGGTCTTCTTGGCGATGACGGCGCGGATCGAGTCGGCCGAGGCGCTCGCCTGCTTCGCCTGGGCATCGGCGAGATCGAGCTCGGCCGCGGAATTGGTGCCTTGCGCGCGGAGGACGCGCGCCCGATCGAGATTGAGCTTGGCGAGCTCGGCGGTGGCCTCGGCGGCACGGAGCTGCGCGGTCTCGGTGCTGATGTCGAGCTGCACCAGCGGATCGCCCGCGGCGACCGTGGCGCCGGCGGAGAAAAAGATCTTCTCCACCTTGCCCGGCACCTCGGCGCCAACGGTCACGCCCTGCACCGCGGCGAGCGACCCCGTGGCCTCGATGGCGCCGTCCCACGACGCTTCCTCAACGAGGGCCGCGGTGACAGCCTCGGGGGGAGGAACCATGGCCGCCCCCGCCGCACCCATCGCGGAAAATTGCCGCACCTTCGTGCCGGCGAGGAATCCGATGAGGACGAGCAGGCCGAAGATGGTCGCGCCGTAAATGAAAACTTTCTTGAACATGGGAGGAGAGGGATGGATGGGTCGGGACTACAACGATCAGGAGTGGACGGGAAGGACAGCTTCGCGCGTCTCGGCGGCCGGGTTCTCGCCGGCGGTGCGCGTGATGACCTTGGAAAGGAGGCGGACGAATGTCTTTCGTTCCGCCTCGCTCAGCGGCCCCATGAGCCACGCCATGCGGCGGAAATGCGGCGGCATGATGCGCGCCAGGAGATTTTCACCGCGACGCGTGAGCGCCACGGACATCATCCGGCGATCCTCGGCGTGAGGGCGCCGCGTGACCAGGCCCGCGGCCTCCAGCGTGTCCACCAGCCCGGTGATGGTCGCGCGCGTGACGCCCGTGCGCTCGGCGAGCTCCGCCGGCGTGAGCGCCTGGTCCTGCGAGCCGGGCCGGCGGCAGTTGCCCCACAGCGCCATCAGCACGCCAAAGCGGCCCTGGGAAATCTCGTGCTGGGCCAGGTGGGTCTCCACGACCCGGAACGCCTCGTCACCGGCGCGCAGCAGGTGCAGGAAAACCGCCGTCGCCGACGGGTCGAGGTCGGGAAATTCATGCGCGGCCTCGAGCAGGCACTCGTAGCGCGGCAGGTCTTTCAACAGCAGATGCGGCATCGGAAAAACAAATAAGGGGCCGAATAGTTAGGCGGCTAACGAGAAACGCAAGCCATGCTTGTGGCATTAGCGACACAGTCGCCGGCCTAATCCGCGGCCGGGCGCGGCTAATGCCGGCGAGCGCGCGCCTCACCGCCCCGCCCGCCTCACAGCGACTGCGCCGCGGCGACCACGGCCTCGACGGTGACGCCGAGCTCCTTGAACGCGATGGGCGCGGGCGCGCTCAAGCCGAAGCGATCGATGCCCACGACCTTGCCATCGAGGCCGACATACTTCGACCACAGCACGGTCACGCCCGCCTCGACCGCCACGCGCTTGCGGCACGACGACGGGAGCACGCCCTCGCGATACTCGGCCGACTGGCGCTCGAAACGCGAGGTGCAGGGCATCGACACCACACGCACGCCGGCGCCGAGGATCTTCGCCGCGGCGAGCGCGAGCTGCAGCTCGCTGCCGGTGCCGATGAGGATGTGCGTGAGCGGCGCCGTTTCCTTGTGCGCGATGTAGCCGCCCTTGAGCGCGCCCTCGCGGCGGGTTTGCGCCGGAATGTCGTTGAGATTGGGCAGCGCCTGGCGCGTGAGCGCAAGGAGCGTGGGCCCGTCGCTGCGCTCGAGCGCCGCGGCAAACGCACCCGCCGTCTCCTCCGGATCCGCGGGGCGAATCACGTCGAAGTTGGGCAGCACGCGCAGGCCCGAGATGGTCTCGACGGGCTGGTGCGTGGGGCCGTCCTCGCCGACGCCGATGGAGTCGTGGGTGTAGATGTAGATGACCGGGAGCTTCGCGAGCGCGGCGATGCGCATCGAGGGGCGCGAGTAGTCGGCGAACACGAGGAACGTCGCGATGCTGGGGCGGAAGAGCCCGTCGTAGGCGACGCCGTTGGCGATCGCGGCCATGCCATGCTCGCGGATGCCGAAGCGGATGTTGCGCCCGGCGCGGTTGGCGGGCTCGAAATCCTTGTCGGCGGCGATGTAGTTGAGGGTCGAGCCGTAGAGGTCGGCGCTGCCGCCGAAGAGCAGCGGGCACGCCGCCGCGATGGGCTGGAGCACGTCGCGGCCCGCGGCGCGGGTCGCGAGCTTCGCGTCGGCCGGGAAAACCGGGATCTTCTCGAGGAGCGCCGCGGCGCTGGGCGCCGTGCTGCGCGACTCGAGGAGCGCGGCTTTTTCCGGGTTGGCGGCGGCCCACGCCTTGAAGGTCCTGGACCACTTGTTGCAGGCGCGCACGAGGCGGGCCTTGTGCGCGGCGAAGTAGGCCTTCACGTCGTCGCTCACGAAAAAGTGCTGATCCGCCGGGAGGCCGAGCGAGGCGCGCGCGGTGTCGGCGAACTTCGCCCCGCCCTCGCCGTGGCCCTTGGCCGTGCCCTGCACCTCGGCGATGCCCTTGCCGATGATCGTCTTGGCGATGATGAGCTGCGGCTTCCCGCTTTTGGTCTTCTTCGCCTTGTTGAAGGCTTTCAGGACCGCGGCCATGTCGTGCCCGTCGATCGTCTGCACGTCCCAGCCGATGGACTTGAAGCGCCCGGCGGTGTTTTCGCTCTGCGTCTTCGCCGCCATCGCGTCGAGCGTCACGTCGTTGGAGTCGTAGATCAGGATCAGGTTGTCGAGCCGCTGGTGGCCCGCGAACTCCACGGCCTCCATCGCCACGCCTTCCTGCATGCAGCCGTCGCCCGCGAGGCAGACGACATGGTAGTCGAAGATCGCGTGCTCCGCGGTGTTGAAGCGCGCCGCGGCCATCTGGCCCGCGACGGCCATGCCGACGGCGTTGCCGATGCCCTGCCCCAGCGGGCCGGTGGTGGCCTCGACGCCCGGGGTCTCATGAAACTCGGGGTGCCCGGGCGTCGCGCTGTGGAGGACGCGGAACTTCTTCACCTGCTCGATCGGCAACTCGTAGCCGCTGAGGTGCAGCCAGCTGTAGAGGAACATGGAGCCGTGGCCCGCGGAGAGCACGAAGCGGTCGCGGTTCATCCAGCGCGGGCGCTCCGGGTTGTGCGCGAGCGCGTGGCCGAAGAGCACCGCGCCGATCTCGGCGGTGCCAAGCGGCAGGCCGAGGTGGCCGGAAGCGCAGGCGTGGACGGCGTCGATGGCGAGGCCACGGGCCTGGTTGGCGGCCTTGGCGAGGAGATGAGTTTGCAGCGTCATGAAAAAATTCCTGCCAGAAGTAGCGGGCGCCGCCGCGCCGGGAAAGCCCAATCTCGCGATGCGACGCAGGTGCGTCAGGCCGGTGGACTCAATTCTCCTCCGGGTGCTCCGGCTCGCCCGCCTCGAGTTTCCATTGCGCGCCCTCGCGGCCGAGCACGATGCGCCAGAGCCGCTCGTCCTGCGCCTGCGTGAGCAGATCGTCGGGCACGTCGGCCACGACCCAGGTGCGGTGCTTCATCTCGTTTTCCAGCTGCCCGGCCGACCAGCCCGAATAGCCGAGGAACGCCCGGATGTGCGTGCCGTCCTCGCCCGCCAGCTCGCGCGCCTTCTCCGGCTCGATCCCAAAGTGCAGGCGGAACCCGTCGTCGCGCGCCTGCCAGGCCGCCAGCACGAGCTGATCGGTCTGCACCGGGCCGCCGCTGAAAATCGGCACGCTGGAGAGCGGCCCGAGGGCGAACTCGCCGCTCAGCTCGCCGAGGCGCTTGCCGAGCGGGCGGTTGAGCACCACGCCCATCGCGCCGTCGTCGTTGTGCGCCGACATGAGCACGACGCTCCGGCGGAAGTTCGGATCCTTCAGCGACGGGTGCGCAAGCAGCAGCGAGCCCACAAGGCTGTCCCGGTTCACTTTTTCTCGGCCTTGCATCACGCACACGCCCGACGCGCCGCGGGCCTCAGAGTTTCAGCACCCGCACGCCCGCGTCGGCGAGCAGCGGCGCGACGAGCGGATCGTTGTGATAGTCGAGCCGGTAGCGCACCTCGGCGATGCCGGCGGCAGCCATGATCTTCGCGCAGTTGATGCACGGGTAGTGCGTCACGTAGGCGACGCAGCCCTCGACGGAGCTGCCGCGGCGCGCGGCGTCGGCCACGGCGTTCTGCTCGGCGTGGACGGTCGCCTGCTCGTGGCCGTCGCGCAGCAGCGAGACGTGCGGCGTGCCGGGCAGGAAGCCGTTGTAGCCCGCGGCGACGAGGCGGTTCTTGCGCTCGCCGCCGGTCACGATCACGCAGCCCACGTGCAGCCGCTCGCAATTCGACCGCGACGCGATGAGCACGGCCGTCGCCATGAAATACTCGTCCCAGGACGGGCGGTGGGAAAAATTCTCCGCCGCCGCCGCGATGAGATCGACGGGGGGCGTGGCGGTCGCGGCGACGGCGGGAAGGGAGACGCTCATGAGGAACTGCCGCGCAAACTGGACAGCTCCGCGCGCCTCGGCAACCTCCGTTGCAGTTCCCGATGCGGCGCACCCTCCAGCCCGAGCTCCTCGACGCCCTCGCGCCCGATCACCCGGACGCCTTGCACAGCCGCCGCGATCTCCTTGCCACGAACGCCGTCACCGGCGGCCACCGCTGGCTGGCCCGCACGCTCCCGCCGCTGCTCCGGCCCGCGGAGCGCGGCCTCGAAATCGGCGCCGGCACCGGCGAGCTGGCCGCGCGGCTCGGGCTGGACGGCCTCGATCTCTGGCCGCGGCCCGCGGCCTGGCCGGCCAGGCGCACCTGGCACCGCGCCGACTTGCGCGGGTTTGGCGGCTACGACCGCTACGCGGTGATCGCGGGCAACCTGATCTTCCACCAGTTTTCCGCGGAGGATCTCGCCGCGCTGGGCGCGACGCTCGGCCGCACGGCCCGGGTCATCGTCGCGTGCGAGCCCGCGCGCGTGCGGCGGTCGCAACTCCTGTTTCGCCTGCTGGCCCCGCTGCTCGGCGCAAACTACGTCACCCGACACGATGCGCGCGTGAGCATCGCCGCCGGGTTTCTGGGCGACGAGCTCCCGCGCGCGCTGGGGCTCGCCGCGCCGGCCTGGTCCCTCAGGTGCGACACCACGCTTCGCGGGCTCTACCGCATGGTCGCCGTGCGCCGCGCATGACGCCCCGCCCGATCGAAATCATCGGTGGCGGCCTCGCGGGGCTCGCGCTGGGGTGCGCGCTGCGGCGCGCGGGCGTGCCCGCGACGCTGCACGAGGCGGGCGACTACCCGCGCCACCGTGTCTGCGGCGAGTTTGTCACCGGCCTCGGCGACGACACCGTGGCGCGACTTGGGCTCGCCCCGGCTTTCGCTGGCGCGCTGACGCACCGTCGGGTCGCGTGGACCTACCGCGACGGCGCACCACGCTTGCAAACCCTGCCCTCACCCGCGCTCGCGCTCAGCCGCTTTGCCCTCGACGCGCGCCTCGCCGCGACTTTTTCCGAACTCGGTGGCGAACTGCGCACGCGCTCACGGGTCGCGGCGACGGACGCGCGGGCGGGCCGAGTCTTTGCCACGGGGCGCCGTCGCGCCACGGCCTCCCCCTGGATCGGCTTGAAGGTCCATGCGCGGGGGCTCGCGCCCGCCCACGACCTCGAAATGCATCTGGGCGACCACTGCTACGCGGGGCTCTCTCGCGTCGAAGGCGGAGCAGTGAACGTCTGCGGGCTTTTCCGGCGCGGCCTCGCCACGGGCAGCGGGCCCACGCTGCTGCTGCAGAGCCTGCGTGCCGCCGGATTGGAGGCGCTCGCGCGCCGCCTCGCGCGCGCTGAAATTGACGCGGGGAGTTTCTGCGCCGTCGCCGCCCTCGGCTTCGCGCGCACCGCTGAAGCGGAGGACCGATTTTGCGTCGGGGACGCCATCGGCATGCTCCCGCCGTTCACCGGCAATGGCATGGCGGCGGCGTTGCAGGGCGCCGAACTGGCGCTGGAACCGCTGCTCGCCTACGCGCGCGGCCTGGTCACGTGGCCGGACGCCGTGCGCGCGGGCCGCACCGCGCAGCGCCGCAAATTCCGCCGGCGCTTCGCCTCGGCCGCGATCCTGCACCCGTTCCTGCTGCATCCCTGGGGCCAGCGCTGCTTCGCCGCCCTCGGCCGCGCCCGGTTGCTGCCCTTTCGGCCGCTCTACGCCGCCCTGCACTGACGATGTTTCTCCACGCCCTCGCCACCGCCGTGCCGCCGGCCCGTTTCACGCAGGCCGATTGCTGGGAAATCGCGCAGCGCTCGCGGCTCGTTGAGCGGCTGTCGCGCCGCTCGCGGCTCATGCTGCGCGCGATTCTGTGCGGCGACAGCGGCGTGGCGACCCGGCACTTCGCCGCGCCCGACGTGGACAACGTCTTCGACCTCACGCCCGACCAACTCAACGCCATTTTCCGCGCCGAAGCGCCGCGCCTGGCGGGTCGCGCCCTGGCCGCCGCGCTGGACGCGGCCCGCGTGCGCGCCGGGGAGATCGACGCGCTCCTTGTCTGCACGTGCACCGGCTATCTCTGCCCCGGGGTGACGAGCTACGTCGCGGAGCAACTCGGGCTGCGGAGCGACGCGTTGCTGCAGGACCTCGTCGGCCTTGGCTGCGGCGCCGCGATTCCGACGCTGCGCGCGGCGAGCCACGTGCTTGCGGCGCACCCGGGGGCGACCGTCGCCTGCGTCGCCGTCGAGGTCTGCTCCGCCGCGTTCTACCTCGACGACGACCCGGGCGTGCTCGTGAGCGCCTGCCTCTTTGGCGACGGCGCGGCGGCGACGGTTTGGAAATCGACGCCGGCCGCCCAACCCCTGCGGGCATTTGATTTTTCCACCACGCACCGGCCGGCCGTGCGCGACAAACTTCGCTTCGAGCTCCGGGGCGGCAAGCTCCGCAACCTGCTCGACCGCGACGTGCCGGGCGTCGCCGCCGGCGCGGTCGCCGATCTCTGGCGGGCCCGCGGGCCGCGGCCCGTGGCGCGCGTGGTCGCGCACGGCGGCGGCCGCGACGTGCTGGACGCACTCACGCCGGTCGTCGCGCCGCATGCGCTCGGCGCGAGCCGGGCCGTCCTCCGCGCGCACGGCAACATGAGCAGCCCCTCCGTGCTCTTTGCGCTGGAGGAGACGCTGCGCGGCCCGGCGCCGGAAACCGCGGGTGATTTTTGGCTCGTGAGTTTCGGCGCGGGCTTTAGCGCACACAGCTGCCGCCTCGGCGTCCCCTGATGGCCAAACTTTCCGATCTTGTCTCCTATTGCGACCGCCGCACGCGCCGCGCCGCGTTCAAGGACGCGCCCGGCGCCTTCAACGGGCTGCAGGTCGCCAATGGCGGCCGCGTCACAAAAATCGGCGCCGCGGTCGACGCGGGGCTCGTCCCTTTCCAGCGGGCCGTGGCCGCCGGGGTCGATTTCCTGATCGTGCACCACGGGATGTATTGGGACATGCCGCAGCCGCTCACCGGCCCCGTGTTCGAGCGCGTGGCCACGCTCGTGCGCGGCGATTGCGCGCTCTATTCCAGCCACCTCCCCCTCGACGGCCACCCGCAGCTCGGCAACAACGCGCTGCTCGCGCGGCAGCTCGGCCTCAAGCCCGCGCGGCCCTTCCTCGTCCGCGACGGCGAGGCCATCGGCTGCATCGCGAAGTCCGCGATGACGCGCGCCGCCTTGCGCGCGAAGCTTGGGAAAAGCTACGCGCGCGTGATCGCCATCGAGTGCGGCTCCGCGGCGCCGCGCGCGATCGCGTTTTGCAGCGGCGCCGGCAACAGCGCCGTGCCGCAGCTCGGGCCGGCGGGCGTCGACACGCTCGTGACCGGCGAGCTGCGCGAGGAGTGGTTCAACCGCGCGCAGGAGGAGAGGCTCAACCTCTACCTCTGCGGCCACTACGCGACCGAGGTCCACGCCGTGCGGGCGCTCGCCGCCGAGCTCGCGAAAAAGTTTCGGTTGCCGTGGGAGTTCATCGCGACCGACAATCCCCTCTGACGATGAAGAGAATCGCCATCCTCAACGGCCCCAACCTCGACCGGCTCGGCAAGCGCGAGCCCGAGATCTACGGCCGCGCGACCCTCGCCGATCTCGAGGCCGCGCTGCGCAAGGAGTTCGGCGCCGCGGCGCAGCTGGAGTTCTTCCAGTCCAACCACGAGGGTGCCATCATCGACCGGATCGCGGCGATCGCGGACGCAAAGTGCGACGGCCTGGTCATCAATCCCGGCGGCCTCACGCACACGAGCGTGGCGCTGCGCGATGCGCTCGCCGGCTCGCAGCTGCGCATCGTCGAGGTGCACATCTCGAACATCTACAAGCGCGAGGATTTCCGCCACAAGTCGCTCACCGCGCCCGCCAGCCTGGCCGTGATCACCGGCCTCGGCCTCGAGGGCTATCACGCCGCGCTGCGGTTCCTGCTCAAGGGCTGAGCGATGGCCGAGGCGCGCTGGCTCGTCTGCCACACCCGGCCGCGCTGCGAGAAGAAGTTCGCCGCGCTCCTCGCCGCCGAGGCGCTGGAGCACTACCTGCCGCTGGTCGAGAGCGTCCGCCGCTACGGCGCGCGCATGAAGACATTCACCAAGCCGCTCTTCGCCGGCTACGTCTTCACCCGCGTGCCCGCGGAAAAACGCCCCCGCCTCCACCAGCAGGATCTGCTCGCGCGGGCGATCGCCGTCGAGGATGAGGCGACGTTTCTCCGCCAGCTCGGCGATGTGCGCACGATTGTCGCGTCGGGCCTCGAGCTGAGCGTGATGCCGCTCCTGACGCGCGGGCGCCGCGTGCGCATCGTGGGGGGGCCGCTGCACGGGCTGGAGGGCCTGGTCGACGATCCGTCGCGGCCGCGCGGCGTCGTGCTTTCGGTCGATGTGCTGCGCCAAGGGCTGCTCGTGCGCATCCCCGCGGAACAGCTGCAGCCGCTGCCGTGAGCGCCGGGGGCTAGCCCTGAGCGAAGAGCGGCACGACGCGCATGCCGACGACGTCGACCAGGCCCTTGTCGGTCAACCGCAGCTCGGGGATGACCGAAAGCGGCAACAGGTTGAAGCCCATGTAGGGCACCTTGCAGCCGAGCTTCGCCCACGCGCGCTTGAGCGCGGTGGTCTCCTGGGCGACGACCGGCGCGCGCTTGTCCGAGAGCAATCCCGCGATCGGCAGCGCGACGCTCGCCAGCACCTTGCCGCCCTGCACCGCGCACACGCCGCCGCGCAGCTTTTTCAGCGTGGCGAGGGCGAGCTGCATGTCGGGCTCGTTGGAGCCGGCGACGATGATGTTGTGCGCGTCGTGGCCGACGCTGCTCGCCACCGCGCCAGCCTTGAGGCCGAAGTCCCGCAGCAGCCCGTGGCCCACGCCGCCGTTTTTCCCGTGGCGCTCGATCACGGTGAGGAAGCAAAGATCATGGCGGGCGAAGTGCTCCGACCACGAGGCCGCCGCTGGCAGCGCGAGGCGGTCGTGCGCGGTCAGGATGCCGGGCGGCACGAGGCGGATGACGTTGGCCGTCGCCGCTTGCCTCGGCAGCGGAGGGGTGAGCGGCTTGCGCGCCGGCAGCTTCACCGTCGCATACGCCACCCGCGGGTAGCGGTAGCGGCGGCTGAGCGCCCGATCCAGGATCGGCGTAATCTTGCGGCGGTCGACGACCAGCTCGCCGCCATACCAGGTGCTCTGCACCTCGAGCGCGTCGTTGAGCAGCACGAGGTCGGCGCGGCGCGCAGGCGCGAGGCCGCCGAACTCGCCGTCCATCGCATAGCGCGTCGCCGGGTGGAGCGAGCCCAGGCTCCACGCGGTGGTGGTGCCGAGGCCCGCGGCCACGGCCTGCCGAACCACCCAGTCCATGCCAAAGAGGAACAGATCATCGGCGTCGCGATCGTCCGTGCACACGCACACGCGCTTGGGATTCGCGCCGAGCTCGGTCACCGCCTTGATCGCCTGCGGCAGCGAGTGCCACGGGGTCTGCGGGTTGCCGCCGCGGAGGAAAATCCACACGCCGTTCTCCAGAAAATCCCCGGCGATCTCCCGGTCGATCGACTCGTGCGTGTCGGTGATGCCGCTGGCCGCGCCGGCGGCGACGAACTCGCGGCCATAGATGTGGCCGCACACGGGCCGGCCGCGCTTGAGCGCCTCGGCCAGGATGGCGTGGCTGCGCGCGTCGCCCATCGCGACGGGGATGTAGTCCATCTTTTCCCCGAGCGCCGCCGCCTCGGGCCAGCGGTCGAAAACCTTCCCGATCTTCGCGGGCGTGAGGTCGCCGCCGGCGGTCTCGAGCCCGGGGTTCGTCGCGGGCACGGTGCTTGGCACGGTGAGATAAATCGACAGCGGCGCGCGGCGCGCGTCCTCGAGCATCCACTCGATGCCGGCGACGTCGCACACGTTGCCGATTTCGTGGCTGTCGCAGAACACCGTCGTGGTGCCGTTGAGCAGCGCCGCCTCCGCGAAGGCGCACGCCGTCATCATGCTGCTTTCGATGTGGACGTGCGGGTCGACCAGACCCGGCGCGAGGATGCCGCCGCGGACGTCGTGGATCTTTGCGCCCGTGAGCTTCGACTTCCGGTAGTCGCCGGCGTTCTTCACGACCGCGATGCGCCCGCCCTTGATCCAAACTTCGCGGTCCCGGTGGATGCGCTCGGTGTAGGTGGAGAGCACGCGCGCCCCGGTGACGACGAGGTCGGGCGCCGCCCGCCCCATGGCCACGGCGGCGAGCGAACGGGTCATCGTATGGAGCGGGGCGACGGAGAAGCGGGTAAGCATGGAGCCAACAGAGCAAAGTCCGGGCCGCGGGCGAGGCGCTTTTTCGCGCGTGACCTACAGCTGATCGACGATGGCGCGGAGCACCCGGGCGGCGATGTCGGAGACGGCCGCCTCGTGGTCGTCGATGGGGTTCTTGCCGTGCTGCCCCCCGGCGAGATCGCTCAGCCCCCGGACGATGAGGATCGGCTTGCGATTCACGAAGGCGACGTGCGCCAGTGCGGTGGATTCCATGTCGAGGCAGCGGGCCCGCCAGACGCGGAAAAGCCATTCGCGATATTTCGCATTGTCCATGAACACCGGGCCGGCGACTCCCGTGCCGCCCACGGACACGTCCACGGGCCGGCCGGCCTTGCGCATCGCGGGCAGCCCCGTCGCGGCGCGGCGCGCGGCGGCGAGCAGGGCCGCGTCCACCGGAAAGTCGGCCATGCTGCGAAACTCCTCCTCGCCCTCGCGCGCCACTCCGGTCTCGCTGGGGAAAATCATCCCGAAGTTGGGCAGCTTGGGCTTCAGGTAGTCCGGGATGAAGTGCCCGCCCTTGCCGTCTTCATTCAGGTAGGCCGCCTCGCTATGATAGGCCCAGCGCTCGGGCACGACGACGTCGCCGACATGCAACGCCGGGTCGATCCCTCCCGCGACGCCCGCGAAGAGCACGTGCGTGATGGGAAAGCGATCCAGCGCGAGCTGGAGCTGGTAGGCGGCATTCACGATGCTCACGCCGGTGCGGAACACGACGACGTCCTTGCCCGCATAGGTGCCGCGCCAGAAATCGAGGCCGAGGTGCCTCTGGCGCGTGAAGCCGCTTTTCTCGCTCACGCCAAACTCGCGGTGCAACGCGGCGATCTCCGGCGGGTAGGCCGCGCAGAGCGCATAGAGGGGTTTCGCTGCGGCGGCGCGAGCCGCAACGGCGAGAACCGCGGCAAAGATGAGCGCGGGCGTTCGGGGGTGCATCAGGCGCGCGGTGAAGCAGGCAAGGTGCCACGCGGACGCGCGCCGCGCCAGGCCTCAGCGGGCGAGCGCGAGCAAGTCGGGCAGCTCGACGCGCTTCTCATAAAGCGCCTTGCCCACGATCACGCCGTCGAGGTTCGCGTGGCGCCGCGCGAGCGCGGCGAGCTTCATCACATCCTCGCGCCGGCTCACGCCACCGCTCGCGATCACACGGAATTTGCCGGCCCCGAGCATCGCCTCCTGCGCGGGGAAGTTTGGCCCCGTGAGCATGCCGTCGGTGCCGATGTCCGTGTGGATCAGCGTGGCGACGCCAAGCGCGTCCATGCGCCTGGCCAGCGCGAGCGCGCTCATGTCGGCGGTGGCGACCCAGCCCTTCACGGCGACCTGGCCGTTCTTGGCGTCGATGCCCACCGCGATTTTTTCCCCGAAGGCCTGCACCAGCTCGCCCACGAACGCCTCGCTCTCCGCCGCGCGCGTGCCGATGACCACACGGCTGACGCCGAAACCCAGCGCGCGCTCCACGCTCGCGCGCGTGCGCAGGCCGCCCCCCAGCTGCACCTTCATGCCCAGCGCCGCGATGGCCTGCACCGCGGTCAGGTTCTGCGGTTCGCCCGCAAACGCCCCGTCGAGATCGACCACGTGCACCCAGCTGCTGCCGGCGGCACGAAAGGCCTTGGCCACCTCGGCGGGTTGCTCGGCATACACCGTCTCCTGGTCGGCGCGACCCTGCGTCAGCCGCACGCAGCGGCCGCCCTTGATGTCGATGGCGGGATAGATCGTCATGCGCAAAGGAGCGCGAGTCAGGGAGCGGCGGTGGGTGCGTCAATCCCCGAAACCGCCCGAGGGCACTTCCCACTTGCCCGGCCGAGGCCTCGGATCGACGGTCCGCGCCATGTTCGTCGCCTGGACCACCGTCACCACCCGAGCCGAGGCTGAGCGCCTCGCCCACGACGCGGTCGCCCATCATCTCGCCGCGTGCGCGCAGATCGACGGCCCGATCCTTTCCTGCTACCGCTGGGAGGGTAAAGTGGAGCGCAGCGAGGAATTTCGCCTGGCCTTCAAGTGCCTGCCCGCGCAGCTCGCCGCGCTCGAAGCCCACATCCTCGCCCACCACCCCTACGGCACCCCGGAATGGGTGGTGGTGCGGGCCGAGCGCGTGGCGGAAAAATACTTGTCATGGGCGGGGGCCAATCTTCACCCTCCGACCCTTTAACTCGTCGCAACCGTCTCCCTTTAATCGCCATGTCACAGCACAAAAGCCTCCAAGGCTCCTCCGGCCTCGTCGTCAAACGCAACGTCCTGAAGCGCTTCGAGCGCATCGAGCTGCTCCGCAAGCGCAACCAATGGAAGCCGGGCGATCGCGTCACGGGCCTGCGCAAGACCAAGCCCGACGTCTGAGCCCGCACCGACCCTTTCCGGGCAGGCAGCCCCAGCTGCCTGCCTTTTTTGTGCCCGTCAGCCACCCTCGCCCGCCCACTTCGCGCCTCAGCCCATGGACCTGATCAAGAAGCTCATCGACTTCATCCTGCACATCGACGCGCACCTCGATGCCATCATTCGCGACTACGGCACGTGGACCTACGCGATCCTGTTTGCGATCATCTTCGTCGAGACGGGCTTGGTCGTGATGCCGTTTCTTCCGGGCGATTCCCTGCTTTTCGTCGCCGGGACGTTCTGCGCCCGCCCCGGAACGGGCCTCAACGTCCACCTGATGGCGCTGCTGCTTTTCGTTGCGGCCGTGCTCGGCGACACGATCAACTACTGGATCGGCGCCAAGATCGGACCGGCGGCGTTCAAGCGCGAGGACTCGTTTCTCCTCCGCAAGAAACACCTCGAGCGTGCGCATGCGTTCTTCGAGAAATACGGCGGCCGCGCCATCATTCTCGCGCGCTTCGTGCCCATCGTGCGCACGTTCGTGCCGTTTGTCGCGGGCATCGGGGCGATGTCCTACCCGCGTTTCATCGCCTACAATGTCGTCGGCGGCTTCGTCTGGATCTACGCGCTCACCTACCTCGGCTATTTCTTCGGCAATATCGCCTGGGTGCAGCGCAATTTCGAAAAAGTGATCCTCGGCATCATCTTCGTCTCGGTCATCCCGATCGTCGTGGAGATGTGGCGGGCTTGGCGGGAGGGCAAGGCGGAGAAGAAGTCCGCCTGAGGGCTTCGGCCTCGCCCCGGTTCCGTGGCGCTCAGTGCTCGAGCGCGAGCACGAGCAGACCGAGCACCGCGAACAGCGCCGCGAGGAGCCCCGCCTCGTTGCGCTCAAACGCCCTCAGCCGGAATTTCTCGAATCCCACCAGCGCCAGCCAGGTGAACAGCGCCATGCCCGCGAGCGTGGCAACCGCGAGGATGCCGCTCAGCACGAAGAACCCCTTCCAGCCGAACTGCACGCCGGAGAGATAGACCGGCAGAAATCCTTCGCACGGCGACAGCGTGAGCATCACGAAGAGCCCGCTCACGGCCGCCCACTCCCCCGCTTGGGGCGACACGATGGGCGTGCCCCTCAGCTCTTCCTGCCAGTGGCTCTGCTCCTTCTCCTCGCCGCAGTGCTCGTCCGCGTGGTGCTGGCTGCCGGGCGCGTGATGATGGCAGATGCCGGCGCCGCGCCACTGCCGCCAGGCATAGTAGGCCGCGACGGCGAGCAACAGCCCGCCCGCCAGCCGCGGAAACCACTCGACCTTCTCCTCGAGCTTGAACCCGAACCACGCGATCGCCAGCCCCAGCAGGCTCGTGAGCAACACATGGCCCATGCCGGCGAGCGCCACCACCGCGATCGTCTTGCCCCGCCCCCACCGCCGCGCGCGCGCGACAAAAACGAACGGCAGCCAATGCGTCGGGATCGCCGCATGGAAGAACGCGACGGTGAATCCCATCGCGGCGACGGACGAGAGCATGGTGGATTGCATCAGTGGAGCGGTGAGCCAGCCCGCGGGACCGCAGGCTGTCGAACGCGAAACCTACCAAAGTCGTCAAGGGATCGCGTGCGAACTGCACCGCCTGGGCGGGACGCGGCGCCAGCCAACCTCGGCGCCGTTTGCGCGGCTTCCGCCAAAAAACGCGCGGGAAAAGGTTTTCCCGCCGGCGCGCAAACGTGCTCACTTTTCGTCCCGCCATGACCGCCGACTCCGCCGCCGTAAAAACCTACCTGCTCGATTTGCAGGATCGCATCTGCGCCGCGCTCGAGGCGGAGGACGGCGCCGCGCGTTTCCGCACCGACGAATGGACCCGCGCCGAAGGCGGCGGCGGCCGCACCCGCGTCCTCGCGGACGGCGCCGTGTTCGAAAAGGGCGGCGTCGCCTTCTCCCACGTGCGCGGCGCCAGGCTTCCTCCCTCCGCCACCGCCCACCGCCCCGGGCTCGCCGGCCAAGCGTGGGAAGCGCTGGGCGTCTCGCTGGTGATCCATCCGCGCAATCCCCTCGTGCCCACGAGCCACGCCAACGTCCGTTTCTTCACCACCGCCCCGGGCTCCGCCGCGCCCGTCTGGTGGTTCGGCGGCGGCTTCGACCTCACGCCCTGCTACGGCTTCGAGGAGGATTGCGTGCACTGGCATCGCGTCGCGCGAGACGCCGTCGCGCCGTTTGGCGCCGAAATCCACCCGCGCTTCAAGCGGGCGTGCGACGACTACTTCTTCCTGAAACACCGCGGCGAGCCGCGCGGCGTCGGCGGGATTTTCTTCGACGACTTCAACGAGCTCGGCTTCGCGCCCTCATTCGCGCTCATGCGGGCCGTGGGCGACGCCTACATCCCCGCCTACCGCCCGATTGTGGCCCGCCGCAAGGCCGCGCCGCACACCGACCGCGAGCGCCAGTGGCAGCTCCACCGCCGCGGCCGCTACGTCGAGTTCAACCTCGTCTGGGATCGCGGCACGCTCTTTGGCCTGCAAAGCGGCGGCCGCACCGAGTCGATCCTGATGAGCCTTCCGCCCCTCGTGCGCTGGGACTATGATTTCAAGCCCGCCCCCGGCTCGCCCGAGGCGCGCCTCCACGACGTGTTCCTCAAGCCGCGCGACTGGCTCGCGACCACGCCATGACGTCCCGCGAACGCTTCCTCGCCGCCTGCGCCTGCGCCCCGCTGGATCGCCCGCCGCTTTGGGTGATGCGCCAGGCTGGGCGCTATTTGCCGGAGTATCGCGCGCTCAAGGCCCAGTCGTCCTTCCTCGAGATGGTGCGCACGCCCGCCGTCGCCGCCGAGGTCACGCTGCAGCCGCTGCGCCGCTACCCCGGCCTCGACGCCGCGATCCTGTTCTCCGACATCCTCGTGATCCCCGAGGCGCTCGGACAGGGCTACAAATTCCGCGACGAAGGCGGCATCGCGATGGAATTTCGCCTGGAGACGCGCACGCAAATCGACGCGCTCACGCCCGCCGACGCCGTGCCGGCTCGCCTCGCCTACGTCACCGACACGCTCGCCCTCCTGAAAAAGGAACTCGCCGGCTCGCGCGCGCTGCTCGGCTTCGGCGGCTCGCCGTGGACGCTCGCCACCTACATGGTCGAGGGCGGCAGCTCCGATGATTTCGAGCGCATCAAGCTCCTCTTCTACACCGAGCGTGCGACCTTCGACGCCCTCCTCGAGAAACTCACCGCCGCCCTCATCGCCTATTTCCGCGCACAAATCGCCGCGGGCGCCGACGCCATCCAGATCTTCGACTCGTGGGGCGGCATCATCGCCGGCCCCGACTACGAGGCCGCGTCGCTGAAATGGATTCGGCGAATCATCGCCGCGCTCCCGCGCGATTTCCCCGTCATCCTCTACGCCAAGGGCACCGCGCCGCACCTCACCGATCAAGCGTTCACGGGCGCGCGTGTGCTGAGCGTCGACTGGACGTGCGACCTCGCGATCGTGCGCCGCACGCTGCCCGCCAACGTCGCCGTGCAGGGCAACCTCGATCCCGTGCTGCTCAACACCACGCCCGACATCGTGCGCCGCGAGACGACGCGCCTGCTGGAGTCGATGCGCGGCGCCCGCGGCCACATCTTCAACCTCGGCCACGGCATCACGCCGCAAGCGAAACTCGAGTGCATGGCGGCGCTGGTGGAGACGGTGACCGGTTGGAAATAGCCGACCGAGGGAACCACTGATGCACACTCATCATCACTGATTGGATAAGCGCCCATCAGTGTTCATCAGTGGTTCAAAATCCGATGTCTGATTCGCCGAGATCCATCGCCATCCTCGGCGCAGGCATCACCGGCCTCACCGCCGCGCACCGGCTCACACAGCATGGCCATCGCGTGCGCGTGTTTGAGGCGAGCGATCGCGTCGGTGGCGCGATTCGCACGGAAGTCACCGCCGATGGCTGGCTGATCGAGTCCGGGCCCAACACGCTGCTCTCCGGCGATCCCGCCTTCGCCGCGCTGGTCGCCGAGCTCGGCCTTGCGTCCGAGTTGATCTCGGCTGCGCCCGCGGCCAAGCACCGCTACATCGTGCGCCGCGGCCGACCTGTCCCGCTGCCGCTCTCGCCGCTGGCCCTGATCCCCTCGCCCCTGCTCTCCGTGGGCGCCAAGGCCCGCGTGTTTCGCGAAATGCGGTTCCGCTCCCGCCTCCGCGACACGGACGTGAACCTCGCCGCCCTCGTCCGCGAGCACTTCGGCGACGAGATCGTGGACTACGTGCTGAATCCCTTCGTGACCGGCATCTACGCCGGCGACCCGGAAAAGCTCTCGGCACGGCACGCGTTCCCCAAGCTCTGGGCCGCGGAGCAGGCGCATGGCTCGTTGCTGCGCGCGCAGGCCGCCGCCGCAAAAACCCGCGCGCCGGACGCGGGCATCGTCTCGTTTCGCCGCGGGCTGCAAACCCTGCCCGACGCCCTCGCCGCCCGCCTGTCCGCAGGCGCGCTCGCACTCAACCGCAAGGTCGTCGCGCTCACGCCCGGTTCGGCGTGGACCGTCTCGTGCGACGACGGCTCCTCCGAAAATTTCGACGTCGTCGTGGCCGCGCTTCCGGCGCCCGCCCTCGCCACGCTGCGCATCGGCGCCGCCGCGCCCCTCGCTCCGCTCGATACCATCGTGCATCCCCCCGTCGCTTCGCTGTTCCTCGGCTACCGACGCGAGCAGGTGGCGCACGCGCTCGACGGTTTCGGCCTGCTGGTGCCGGCGGTCGAGTCGCACTCGCTGCTCGGCGTGCTGTTTTCCTCCACGCTCTTCCCCGGTCGCGCGCCCGCTGATCACGTTGCGCTCACGGTGCTCGCCGGCGGCACGCGGCAGCCCGAGCTCGCACGCTTATCCGCCGACGCTCTGCTCGCTCGAATCGTGCCCGATCTCGAAAAGCTTCTCGGCGCGCGCGGCGCACCGGTTTTCCAACGCCACGCGTTCTGGCCGCGCGCGATCCCGCAATATGATCTCGGCTACGAGCGTCACCTTGCCGCGATTGCGGCGGTCGAGCGCACGCATCCTGGTCTGTTCATCGGCGGGCAGGTCTGTGACGGCATCGCGCTGCCCGCGTGCCTCGCGGCCGGCGAGCGGCTTGCGCAGCGGGCCTTGAAGTAGGGCGGGGTCTGTGACCCGCCCTTTCGCGCTTTGAGAGTTTGAACCGAGGGCGGGTCACAGACCCGCCCTACTTGTCACCGCAACACCGCGTCGCCCTCCTCCCGCTGCGATTCCATCTGCCGCACGACCATCTCGTGGTATTTGCCGCGCGCGGCCATCAGCTCCTCGTGCGTGCCGCGCTCGATCACGCGGCCCTCCTCCATCAGCAGAATCAAGTCCGCCCGCCGGATCGTCGAGAGCCGGTGCGCGATCACGAAGGTCGTGCGGCCTGCGAGCAGCTCGGCCATCGAGGCCTGGATGAGTTGCTCGCTCTCGGTGTCGAGGTTACTCGTCGCCTCGTCGAGGATCAGGATCTGCGGTCGCGCGAGGATCGCGCGCGCGATCGCGAGGCGCTGCTGCTGGCCGCCGGAGAGCTTCACGCCGCGCTCGCCGATGGTCGTCTGGTATTGGCCGGGCAGCTTCACGATGAACTCGTGCGCGTTGGCGCGGCGCGCGGCATCCTCGATCTCGGCGGCGGTGGCGTCGTGGCGGCCGTAGGCGATGTTGTCGGCCACCGAGCCGTCGAAGAGAAACACGTCCTGCTGCACAATCGCGAGCAGGCCGCGGAACGAGCGGAGGCGCAGGTCGCGCAGATCGGTGCCGTTGAGCAAAATTCTTCCCGCCGTGGGATCGTGGAAACGCGCGACGAGATCGGTCACGGTCGTCTTGCCCGCGCCGCTGCGGCCGACGAGCGCGATCACCGAGCCGCCGCGCACCACGACGTTGAAGTCGCGCACGACCGGCCGGCCCTCGCGATACTCGAACGAGACCTCCTCGAAGCGCAGCTCGCGCACGACGCGCGGCGCGTCCACCGCGCCGGGGCGGTCGGGCTTGTCGGGCGGCAACGCGAGGATCTCGAACACCCGCTCCATCGCGGCGAGCGAGCGCTGCAGCTCGGAGAAGGAGTTCACGATGTTCCAGACCGGGTTCAGCAGCAGGAACACATACCACTGGAACGCCATGATGTCGCCGATGGAGGCGCGGCCCGCGACGTTGAGCACGCCGCCGAACCAGATGATCGCGACGTTGGTCACCGAGACGAGCAGGCCCCACGAGGTCCAGAGCACGAGCTCGCGGCGCTGCGCAAACATCTCCTTCCGCAGCACCGCGTGCCGGCCCGCCATGTAGTCGCGCAGCTCCCGCAGCTCGCGCCCAAACGCCCGCACGACGCGGATGCCGCCGAAGGTCTCGCCCACGCGCCCGTCGATCTGCTCCACGTCCTTGCGCACGGAGCGGTAGATCGGCCGCACGCGGCGCGCGAAGACGAAGCTCGCGAGCATCGCCCCCGGGATGATCGCGATCGCGGTCAGCGCCAGCCGCCAGTTGAGCGCGAAGAGAATCCCGATCGCCACGAGCAGCCGGATGACCGAGATCGCCGGCGACACGATCGCGAGCTGCAGCAGCCCCGTCGTCGTGTCGACGTCGCCGGTGAGCCGCGAGAGCACGCCGCCGGTCTTCATGTCCCAGACTTTGGGCAGCGGCAGGTGCAGCAGCCGATGGAACAGCGCGCGGCGCAGCGAGAGCATCACGCGCACGTTGAGCAGCCGCTGGCGGAAATCCTTGAGCGCGCCGACGAGGTTCGAGGCGACAATCACCGCCAGGAACGCGGTGCCCGCGAGGTGCACCCACAGGAGCCGCCAGGAGACGTTCGTCCCGGGCTCGAGCAACACGCGATCGATGATGAACCGCATGAACAGCGGCTCGACCATCTGCAGGCCGGCGGCGATGAGCGCGAGGAGGAAGACCCACGCGATGCGTGCACGGTGGGGCCGCAGCCACCGCAGGTAGTCGCGGAGGTATTCGCGACGCTTGCCGCGCAGCAGGCCCTGCGACTTCCCCGGCGTCGCCGGCGGCGGCGTGCCGGGCGAAGCGCCCTTGTCCCGCTTCTCGGTCTCCTCGTCGAGCCGCCGTTTCTTGTAGTCTTCGAGGAAGGCGCGGTAGCGGGCGCGCGAGGAGCGAGGCTGGCTCATGGTGAGGTGCAGGGCGAGGAGGGACGGACTCTTCCCAGCCCGGTCGGCACGTCAACGACGCGCGGCGCGCCGGTTTTGCGGCCCGCGGACCGCGCGGCGCTTCGCCCGCGGCCCCGCGCGTCCCCGGCGGGGAATCGCACGCTCGCGCGCCTCGGAAAATCGCGGCGCCCGCCGCGGGCCAGAGACCGAAGCCACCCTTGACTCTCCTCCCTGCCGACCTAGCTTCGCGCCCCTTTTCGCCGAATGGCCCAAGACCTGAAAGACACGCTGCAGTTGCCGAAGACGGACTTCCCGATGCGCGCCGGACTCGCGCAACGGGAGCCGGGCCGCGTCGCGCACTGGGAGAAGATCGGGCTCTACGACGCGATCCAGCAAAGGCGCGCCGGCGCGCCCGCGTTCGTGCTGCACGACGGCCCGCCGTTCACCAACGGCGACGTGCACATCGGCACCGCGCTGAACAAGTCGCTCAAGGATTTCGTCAACCGCTACAAGTCCATGCGCGGCTTCCGCACGCCCTACGTGCCGGGCTGGGACTGCCACGGCCTGCCGATCGAGCAGAAGGTGTCGCGCGAGATTCAGGAAAAGAAGCTCACGCTCACGACCGCCGAGCTGCGCGCCAAGTGCGACGACTTTTCCGAGGGCTGGATCGCGAAGCAGACCGCGCAGTTCAAGCGCCTCGGCGTCCTCGCCGACTGGAAGCACGAATACAAGACGAAGGCCCCCGCCTTCGAGGCCGACATCGTCCGCACCGTCGCGGCGTTCGTGGAGCAGGGCCTCGTCTACCGCAGCAAGAAGCCCGTCTATTGGAGCATCCCCTTCGAGACCGCGCTCGCCGAGGCCGAGATCGAATACAAGGACCACACCTCGATCGCCATCTGGGTGAAGTTCAAGGTGCCGGAGGCCGAGGCGAAAAAGTTCGGCCTGCCCACCGACAAGCCGCTCTCCGTCGTCATCTGGACGACCACGCCGTGGACCATCCCCGCCAACCTCGCGATCGCGTTGCACGCGGAGGTGGACTACGCGGTCGCGGATCTCGGGGCCGAGCGGATCATCGTCGCCGAGATGCTGCTCGGCTCCGTGCTCTCGGCGGCCAAGATCGAGGGCGCTCCCGCCATCGTCGCCAGGCGAAAAGGAGCAGAGCTGGAGCACCTCGCGCCGCGCCATCCGTTCATCGACCGCGCCTCGCCCATCGTCCTCGCCGACTATGTGACGACCGACAGCGGCACCGGCGCCGTCCACACCGCGCCCGGCCACGGCACCGAGGACTACCTCACCGGCCTGAGATACAAGCTTCCGATCTACTGCCCGGTCGGCGACGACGGCCGCTACGTCGACGATGGCAAGGTCCCGGCGGACCTCGTCGGACTGACGACGCTGGAGACGGTCGAGGATCTCGCCGCGAGGAAACCCTCGCCGGCAAACCTCGCCGTGCTGAAGAAGCTCGCCGACGCCGGCGCGCTGCTCGCGAAGGCGAAATACAACCACAGCTACCCGCACTGCTGGCGCTCGAAGACCCCGATCATTTTCCGCGCCGTCGACCAGTGGTTCGTCGGGCTCGACACCAACGCGACGCGCGCCAAGGCGCTCGGCGAAATCCAAAAAATCGCCGCCGCGCAGGGCTGGATTCCCGCCCACGGCGAGGCGCGCATCCGCGCCGCCGTCGAGTCGCGGCCCGACTGGTGCATCAGCCGGCAGCGCTCCTGGGGCGTGCCGATCGCCGCGTTCTACGACGAGAAGAAGAACGCCTACCTCGATGCCGGCGTGCTCCGCGCGCTCGCGGACAAGTTTGCGCGGCGCGGCACGAATTTCTGGTTCGAGGCCACGCCCGCGCAGCTCCTCGAGGGCGTCGCCCTGCCCGCCGGCTGGCCGGCGCCCGCCGCGCTCACGAAGGGCCGCGACACGCTCGACGTGTGGTTCGACTCCGGGTCGACGCACGCCGCCGTGCTCCGCCGCGCGCAGGGCGGCACGGACTGGCCCGCCGATCTCTACCTCGAGGGCAGCGACCAGCACCGCGGGTGGTTCCAGTCGTCGCTCTGGACGAGCGTGATCGCGTTTGGCGCCGCGCCCTACAAGGCGGTGCTCACGCACGGCTTCATCGTCGGCAAGGACGGCAAGAAAATCTCCAAGTCCGGCCAATACGAGAAGCCGCCGACCTCCGACAACTACGTCGCCGCCTACGGCGCCGACGTGATCCGCTGGTGGATCGCCTCGCAGGATTTCCGCGAGGACATCCGGGTCTCCGACCTCGACAAGGATCTCAAGGTTGCGAGCAGCATCCTCAACGTCGTCGCCGAGAGCTACCGCCTCATCCGCAACACCCTTCGCTACCAGCTCTCGAACCTCTTCGACTTCGAAGCCGCCAGGGACGCCGTGCCCGTCGCGCAAATGGACACGCTCGACCGCTGGGCGCTGCACCAGACGGCCGCGCTCGTGCGCGACTGCACCGCAGCCTACGACGCCTACGAGTTCCACCGCGTCTACCAGCTCTGCAATCAATTCTGCTCGGTCACGCTCTCCGCCGTCTACCACGACATCCTGAAGGACCGGCTCTACACGCACGGCACGCAGTCCGCCCTGCGCCGCAGCTCGCAGACGGCGATTCATCACATCTTTCACGCCCTGGTGCGCGTGCTGGCGCCCGTGCTCACGTTCACCTGCGACGAGGCGTTCAGCTATGCCACCGCGAAGACCGAATACACGGCCGACTCGATCCACCTGCAGGACTGGCCCGCCGTCCCCGCGAGCTGGGACGACGCGACGATCGAGGCGGAGATTTCCGCGCTGCTGAAGGTCCGCACGCAGGTCAACGAGGCCATCGAGCCGCACCGCGCCGCCGGCAAGCTCGGCAAGTCGCTCGACGCCGCCGTCACGCTCAGCGCCCCGGCCGGGGACCCGCTCGCATCGCTGCTGGAAAAGCACCGCGACTTCCTGCCTGAGCTTTTCATTGTCTCGCACGTCGCGCTCGCGCCCGGCGCCGGCGCCGACGCGCTCCAAATTGCCGTGCGGCCGTGCAGCGAGCTCGGTCACGTGCGCTGCCCGCGCTGCTGGCGCTGGGTGCCGGCCCTGGCGCCCACGGCCGGCGGCGAAGTCTGCCCGCGCTGCGCCGGCGCGCTCATCCCCGCCTGAATCCCTTTCCCCAAATCCCCATGGCCACAAAATCGAAGAAGCCCGCCCCGAAGCAGCCTGCGCCGAAGCCCGCCCCGAAAAAGGCGGCGCCTCCGCCCGCGAAGCCGGCTCCGGCCAAGGCCGCGAAGCCCGCGCCCGTTGCGAAGCCCGCGCCCGCGCCGGCGCCCGCGAAAAAATCTCCCTCCATGGAAAAACCGTCCAAGAAAACCGCCCTGCGCGACAGCATCCTGAAGCGCAAGGCTCCCTCCAAACCCATCGCCTTCAGCCTCGACGAGGTCCGCGCCATCGCGAAGACCGTCACGACCAAGACCGCCGCGCCCTTCCCGGCCAAGGCCGCCGGAAAGGCCGCCGCCAAGGCCGCCGCGGCCGGCCCCGAGAAGGCCAAGCCGCAGCACGTGAAGGCCGCCTCGCTCGCCGACATCCTTGGCTTCAATCCCAAGAAGGGCCCCAAGACCGCCGAGGAAATCGCCGAGAAGGACGTGCCGGAAAAATTCCGCCGCTACTACAAGCTCCTGATCGATCTGCGGTCGCACCTCACGGCCGGCATCGAGCTCCACTCCGAGGAGACGCTCAAGCGCTCGGCCAAGGACGACGCGGGCGACCTCTCGTCCTACGGCCAGCACATGGCCGACGCCGGCACCGACACCTTCGACCGCGACTTCGCGCTCAGCATGGTGGCCAACGAGCAGGAGGCCCTCTCCGAGATCGAGGCCGCCATCAAGCGCATCCATGACGGCACCTACGGTGTGTGCGAGGCCACGCAGAAGCCCATCGCCAAGGAGCGCCTCACGGCCGTGCCCTTCGCCCGTTTCTCCGCCGAGGCGCAACGCGACCTCGAGCGCAACCGCCACCGCGCCCGCACGCAGGCCGGCCTCTTCGGCGAGCTGGGCGAGGACGGCGGCGGCAAGATCATGGACGAAGGCGGCGGCGGCGACGACTGAGGCGACACCGGCCCCGCGCATTCGATTTCGCGATCGCCGCAACCATGGCTGACGAAACGGCTGCGCCTGCGTCCGCCCCACCCCCGGCGCCCGCCGGCCCCGGCACGACCCCGTCGCAATGGCGGCGCCTCGGCGCCTACCGCCGCCTTTTGTTCATCGCGGCCGCCATCTTCGCGCTCGATCAGGCCACCAAGCTCTGGATTCTCGCGCGCGTGCCGTTCGACGGCCTGCATTCGCACGGGCCGGGCACGGATCTCGAGATCATCCGCGGGTTCTTCTGGATCATCCATGTCGGCAACACCGGCGCGGCGTGGAGCATGCTCGCCGGGCGCAGCGCGCTCCTCGCGCTCCTGGCGCTGGGCACCCTCGGCGCGATCTATTTTTGGCGGCACTCGCTCGGGTTGCGGCAGCCGCTGGCCCAGGTCAGCTTTGGCCTGCTGTGCGGCGGCATCGTCGGCAATCTCGTCGACCGCCTCGCCCACGGACACGTGATCGACTTCATCGATCTGCATTTCGGCAGCTACATCTACCCGACGTTCAACGTCGCCGACTCCGGCATCTGCATCGGGGTGATTCTCTACCTCTGGCTCTCGCTGCGCGCGAAGGTGTAGCCGTGGCGGCGGCGTCCCCGCCGCTGCGACTCAGCTCCCGATCAGCAGCACGCCCTTGAGCACCGCGAGCACCACGCCCACGAGCGCGCAAGAGGCCAGGAAGCCAATCGTGTCGCGCCTGTCCCATTTCGTAAACTCCCAGTCCGACGCGGGCCACAGCTTCATGTGGTCGAAGCGCGCGGGGTTCGCGTAGCTGGCCGCCACTTCCTTCGCGTCCTGCTCCAGCGTGGCCGCGACCGGCGTCTTCATCCGCGCATAGAAGCGCGCCACGCGCGTCTCGTCCGTCCGCCGCGTCAGGAGGCTGACCACAATGATCAGCACGATGGGCAGCACCAGGTCGACCAGGTAGCGCGTCGTGAGGAGCTGCGCCGCGGAGAAGCCCGCGACGTCGCATCCCAGCGCGGCCAGCAGCCAGACTTCGGTCCGGAAGAGCCCCTTCCCGGTCTTGGGCGAAGCCGGGTCCGCCGGATCCGAGCGCACCACGCCTTCCTCGAAATACACCGACACCGGCTCAATGCGCCGCTTCTGCTCCACCGGCGCGCCGAGCGCCGCCGCCCGGCCGGCCGCGACATCCACCGCCGTCGCCGGCACCTGCACGACCACAATCCGCTCGCGCGTCATGAGGGTGAGCGCCGATGACTGCGCGAGCGCCGGGATGGCCGAGACCGCCCACGGAATCACCGCGATGAAGATCAGCGTCGCGAAAACCTGCACCCGCACCGCCGTCTCCGTCACGCGCCGCCACAGGAAGAGGAGCGTGATGGGCACGCCCCAGACCAGCAGCAGCACGATCGCAAACTTCAGGATCGCGACGATGCTGTTCAAAAACAGCCCGATCAGCACCCCCCCGACGAGCAGCACCGGCACCGTCAGCCGCGCCGCGAGCACGTAGTGCTTTTCCGCGCGCCCCGGCACGAGCGGCTCGTAGAGGTTCTTCACGACCAGGCCCGACAGCACCACGGACTGCGCGCCGAGCAGGGCGATCTTTCCGCCGAGAATCCCGGTGATCATGATGCCGATGAGGCCGATCGGCAGCAGCTCGCGCGTCATCAGGCCCCATGCCTGATCCGGATCGGAAAGGTTGGGGCCGAACATCGCGATCGCGATGAGCCCGCAGAACGTCCACGCGATGGTGATGAAGCGCTTGCTGAAGCCACCCGTCACCATGCCGAGCCGCGCCGCATACTCGTCCTTGGCGGAGCCCGCGATCGCCATGTGGTGCTGCGCGCCGCCGATGCCGACCAGCTGCACCAGCAGCAGCGCGCCGATGGAATACCACGTGTATTCCGAGGCGGCGTCGCCGCCGAAGACATTGAACATCGCCGCCGGCAACTTCTCGTGCAGCGCGGCCACGCCGCCTATTCGCCACAGCCCGAAGGGAATCAGCACGACGGAAATCAGCACGACCAGAATCGCCTGGATCGCATCCACGACCGCCGAGGCCTTCAGTCCGCCAAGCATGATGAACACCGCCACGAGCGAAGTGGACACCAGGTAGAACGTCACGGGGTGCAGGTAGGTCACATAGGGCTGGAGCGCGCCGCGGTTGTAGGCGTCGCGCAGCGTATCGTAGCGCGCCGCGCGTTCCCCCGGAAGGGGGCCAGCCTGGCGCTGCTGCCGCAACTCCGTGAACTCGTGGTGATCCGCCACCATCTGCCGCTCGGCCGCGGTCCACGCCGCCTCCTCCTTCACCATGAGCGGCTGAAGCGTCTTCAACGCCATGACATTGCCTCCGGCGATCACGCTGAGCACGGCGATGAGGAGCATCGTGACGGCATACAGCGTCGCGAGAAACTTGCTGCCGAACCGATCCGCGAACAGGTCCGCCATCGTGGTGAGCCGCACGCGCCGGAACCAAACATACATGAACCAATAGTAGGGCGTGAGAAAAAGCGTGATGAGCGCGAGCCAGGCGCCGCCCGCGCCCTGGCGGTAGACCGAGCTCGCCGTGGTGGTGGCCTGCCCCGGGTCGGTCATGTTGCCGAAGCTCAGGAAGAACTGGAGCCAGCGCCCGAGCGAACGGCCGCCGAGGAAGAAGTCGCCCTCGCCCTTCACCGCGTGGGAGAACTTCTTCCCGATCCAGAGCACCGCTACGATGTAGCAGAGGAGGATGAGCACATCGATCCAGTGGAGGCCGAAAAGTCGCATGGGGTGTAGGCTGAGACAGCAAAGGCCGCGGCCGCCGCAGCGCGAGGGAATGTTGCGCAGGGCCGCTGAAAATTTCAGCGGCGCCGCCCGCCCCGCGGCGGTTCCTCAGGCCGCGACCGTCGCGGTAATCGTGGTGCCGCGGCCCGGCGCGCTGTCGACGGCGAGGCTGCCGCCGAGGCGCTTCATGCGCTCGCGCATGCCTTGGAGGCCGAAGTGCCCGTCCTTGGGCCCGTCGGCCCGCGCGGGATCAAAGCCCCGCCCATCGTCGCGGATCGTGAGCGCGACGCGGCCCGGGGAAAACGCGAGGCGCAGCGCGATGTGGCCCGGCGACGCGTGCTTGAGCGCGTTGGTGATGCTCTCCTGCGCGAGGAGCAGGAGGTTGCCGGCCACGATGTCGGGCAGCGGCCGCGGCTCGCCCCCGCCCTCGACGGTGATGCGCACCGCGAGCCCCATGCTGCGATCGGCGGCGACGGCGTGCAGCGCCTCGGCGAGCGTGTGCTCCTCGAGCGGCGTGGCGCGCAGGTTCCAGATGCTGCGCCGCAGATCCTCGCGGCTGCGGTCGAGGAGCTGGCGGGCGAGCGCCATGTGCTGCTGGCTGCGGCCGGGCGATTTCTCGTGGAGCGCCATCGTCGCCTCGAGCTGGAACGCGAGGCCCGTGAGCGACTGCTCCGTCGTGTCGTGCAGATCGGCGGCGAGGCGGTTGCGCTCGCGCAGCGTCGTCTCGAACTCCACCGCGGCGTCGCGCCGCGCGCGCATCTCCTCCGCGAGCTGCGCGCCGCGCTGCGCCACCTGCCGGCGCAGCAGCGCGACCCACGCGAGCGCGCCGAGGAGCACCGCCGCCACCAGCCCGAGCGCCGCCCACAGCCGCTCCGGCGTCCACCACGACGCCGCCGCGAGCACGCGCACATCCTCCGGGCCGCGCAGCAGGAGCCGCAGCGCCACGGGCGAGGGCCAGTTCACGACCGGGCGCGACTCGGAAAACGCCACCGCGCAGACCCCGCTCACCAGCAGCACGCTGTCGGGCCGCAGCGCGGCGACGAACCCGGCGTCGGGCGGGCTCGTGAACTCCGCGGGCACGAGCACGCCGTCGCACTCGAGGTTGAGCCTCAGCGGCTCGCCCTGCTTCGCGTCGAGGCTGAGGAGGCGCCCGCGCAGCGCGACGAGGTAGTCGTCGTAGTCCTGCGTGGGCGCGCTCGTGGCGCGCGGCTCCTGCACGAGCGCCTGCTGGCGCACGATCTCCTCCGGCACGGGCGGCGGGCCGCGGCCGATGCGGCGGAAGACGGCCTCGTGCATCTCGGCGCGATGGTGCTCCAGCTGGAAAAATCCCGAGGCCTCGACGATGTCGCCCGGCTGCAAGGCGTCGGCCTGGCGCGTGTTCACCCGCAGCGCGTGCGGTTTCTCCTGAAGATAAAAATAGTGCCCCGGCTTGCTCAGCGTGACCGTGCCGCGCACGCGCCGCCGGTGGAGGTCGGACGCCTTGGCCGAGAAGCCCGTGATGTCGCTCAGCGCGATCTCGGGCGCGGCGAACGCATCCGCGCCGCGCGGCCGCACGATCCGCAGGTCGCCGGGATCGTTGGACAGCACGCGCGCGCCGATGAACTGGCGGCGCGAGTTGAAATACGCGAGGAACACCCCGGTGATCTCGGCCTCGGCGTCGACGAGGCTCTCGACCGGAAAGGCCTCGGTCGTGAACAGCGTGACCGCCACGCCGCCCGTGGGCGTGGAGACGCGCGCCTTGACCTCGAAGCGGTTGACGCGCGGCGCCAGCTCCGCGGCCTGCACCACGCCGCGAATCGTGACGCGCTGGCTGTCGTGCGCGCCCGACTCCGTGTCGAGGAGCGCGACCCGCCGCGGCTCCGGCAGCGCCGCGGTGCCGACGACGCGCACGCCCTCGGCCACGATGATCGGCGCGAAGTGCCCTTCGTGCGACACGCCGCTCACCTCCAGCACATCGCCGGGCCGCAGGCTCACGCCGGGGGCGAGGATGTCGGGCCGCTCGAGGCGCACCCAGACGCCGGTGCCGTCATCGAGGGTGAAGTTGCCGCCCGCGTCCGCCGGCACGAGCGTGACCACGCCGCGCACGCGCACCGGCACCCGCGCCCCGGCCTGCCCGGGCGTGAGCGCGCGGACTTCGGCGCAGGTCGCGAGCGGGCGCGCGGCGTCGTCCTGCGCCGCGAGCGAGGCGGCGAGCAGGCAGAGCGCGGCGAATTCGCGGGGCAGCCGGGGCACGCCGTCTCATTTCAGCGCCGGCCCGCCGGCGCAAGCGCGCGCGGATCGCCCGTTCGGGCGATTGCGGGCGCGGCGCGGAACTGCCACAGTGCCCTGCCATGCCCGCCCCCGCGCCCATCCGCATCCTGCTCGTCGACGATCATTCGGTCGTGCGCATGGGGCTCGCGGCGATCCTCGCGCTCGACGAGGGGCTGGCGGTCGTGGCGGAAGCCGAGGACGCCGCGCAGGCGCTGGAAAAATACAAGTCGGAGCGGCCCGATGTCGTGCTGATGGACGTGCGGATGCCGGGCGCCAGCGGCGTGCAGGCGCTGCGCTCGCTGCGCGCGGCGTGGCCCGAGGCGCGCGTGCTCATGCTCACGACCTCCGAGCTCGACGAGGACATCTCGCAAGCCATCGCCGCCGGGGCGTGCGGCTACCTGCCGAAAAGCGTGAAGCGCGAGGAACTCGTCCGCGCCATCCGTTGCGTGCACGGCGGCGGCAACTATCTGCCGGAGGCGCTGGCGCGGCGGCTCGAGCAGGTCTCCGGCCGGCGCCATCTCTCCAGCCGCGAGATCGAGGTGCTCGACGGCATGAGGCGCGGCCTTTCGAACCGCGACATCGCGACCGCGCTCTCGATCAGCGAGCACACGGTCAAGGCGCATGTGAAGGCGATCCTGCAAAAGCTCGAGTCCGCGGATCGCGCCGAGGCCGTCGCCCGCGGCTTCGAGCACGGGCTGCTGCGGGTGGACGAGCCTTCGTAGGAGCGCCTGCGCAGCGGCTCAGCGTGGCGGTGGGCCTCCGTGCCCGCCGGTTCAGGACGCTCGAACGCCCAAGCCTCGGCCGGCAGGGACGCCGGCCGCCACGCCCGGGCACCCTGCGCGCCGCGTCAGGAATAGCTCGTTTGGGCGATAGCGCGCTCCGCGCTCGCTTGTTAAAGTCGCCCGCCCCTCACCCACCAACCCCGCCTGCGCCGCCCCCCCCGCGCCGGGTCCGCGCCGTCCTCCCCCTTCCCATGATCAACCGCACCCTGTCCCGCTCGCTGCTCCTCGCGTCGGCTGCGCTGCTCGCCGCCGCGGCGCGCGCGCAGACGCCCGCCACTCCCCGCCCCGCGGCGCCCGCCACCGGCGAGGAATCCTCCGAAGCCATCCTGCTCACGCCCTTCGAGGTGAACTCCACCAAGGACAAGGGCTATCAGGCCAGCGAGACCCTCGCCGGCACGCGCATCCGGACGGACCTGCGCGATGTCGGCGCCGCGATTCAGGTCATCACCAAGGAATTTCTCAAGGACGTGGGCGCAACCGACAGCGCGACGCTCCTCCAATACACCACCAACGCCGAGGTCGCCGGCACCCGCGGCACCTACGCCGGCCTCGGCAACGGCACGAGCGTCGACGAGACCGCCTCGCTCCGCGCGCCCGCCGGCGCCCAGCGGGTGCGCGGCCTCGCCTCCGCCGACAACTCGCGCGACTTCTTCGTCACCGACATCCCCTGGGACTCCTACATCGTCGACCGCATCGACATCCAGCGCGGGCCCAACTCCATCCTCTTCGGCCTCGGCAGCCCGGCCGGCATGGTCAACGCCACGACCCGCAGCGCGGAGTTCCGGACCTTCGGGTCGACCGATCTGCGCTTCGGCTCCTACGGCACCGCGCGCGGCACGCTCGACTTCAACCAGCAGATCATCCCGAAGGTGCTCGCCGTGCGCCTCGACGGCCTGTGGAGCGACGAGAAATTCCGCCAGGAACCCGCCTTCGAGAACAACCGCCGCTACTACGGCACCGTGCGCTTCGATCCGCAGATCTTCAGCGACCGCTCGTTTCACACGAGCATCAAGGCGAAATACGAGAACGGCGACATCAAGGCCAACCGCCCGCGCACGATCACGCCCAATGACAACATCTCGCCGTGGTTCCGCCCGGTGAACAACAGCAGCCAGTCTGGCGGCCTCGGAAAGCTCGCCGTCAACAGCGGCTACGACCTCGGCGCCAACGCCGCGGGCACCAATCCCTGGCTCACCGCCGGCCTCGCCAACCAGCAGCAGCCGATCTGGTTCATCGACGGCGCGACGGCGCAGCTCTACCGCATCTACGGCGGCTACATCAACTCCGGCGCGCTCAACAACGACGGCTCCAACCGCGGCGCCTCCGGCAGCCTCATCGGCCAGCGCTACGCGGATCAGTTCTTCGGCATCTCCTCGCTCCCGGCGTTCGCGACCAACGCGAAGCTCAGCAACTATCAGTTCGGCCAATACAAGAACACCTCGATGCTCGATTCCTCGATCTTCGATTTCTACAACAACCTCATCGACGGCCCGACCTCGTCGCAATTCGAGCACTGGAACACCTACAACCTGAGCCTCTCCCAGACCGGCTGGGGCGACCGCCTCGGCATCGACGTGAGCCTCGATCGGCAGAAATACCGCCGCGGCGGCCAGGCGCTCCTCGGCTTCGGCCCGAGCATCAACATCGACATCCTGCGGAATTTCCAGGACCTCGCCGCCAACCCCAACTTCGGCCGCCCCTACATCGGCGCCGGCCCCGGCAGCGGCAACTCCTACGAGAGCGACCGGAAATATTTCCGCGGCTCGCTCTTCGGCGAGCTGCGCGCCTCGGACGTCGTCGCCAAGGAAAGCCTCCTCGCCCGGCTCCTCGGCCGGCACCGCCTCAACGGCGTCTACAGCCACGAGACCTACGCGACCGAGAACCGCTCGTGGCAGATGTATGCCAACAGCCAGGCGTGGGCCGGATTCTGGAACCAGACCACGGGCGCCTCCTCGCCCTTCACCGACCGCCCGCCCGTCGCCGCGATCTACCTCGGGCCCTCGCTGGCCGGCGCGTCCGCCCCTTCCGGCATCGGCCGCATCGGCTCGCCGGTCACGCTCACCAGCGGTCGCGTCTACACGTTCGACGCGACCTGGCGCAATCCGGCCGGCGTGACGCCGTCGCAACCGTGGACCGTGCCGGCCAACCTGACGCCGACCATCTTCGACGCCGCCAATCCGCCGACCGGTGGCTTCACGCAAGCCTCGAATCCCGCCAACTACGTCGGCTGGAACTCGAATTTCCAAAACACCCTCCTTGCCTACGACAACGGCGCGGACCCGAGCCTGCTCACCCGCGCGCAGAAATCCGAGCGCGCCACCAAGTCCTGGGCCGGCTCGTGGCAGGGCTTCCTCTGGCGCGACGCCATCGTGCCCACCTTCGGCTGGCGCTTTGACGACGTCGCCGGCCGCTCCGCCACCGCGCTGCCCGTCACCCTCAACCGCGGCATGCTCAACCTCGCGCCCGATGCCTACAGGCTGCCGGACGCCTATCCGGCGAACCAAATCTTCAAGGCCCACTCCACCAGCGGCAGCGTGGTCGTGCACCTCAACCGCCTCCTCAACCGCGATCGCCTGCCGATCAACGTGAGCCTCTCCTACAGCAAGTCGGACAACTTCCAGGTCACCGACACCCGCCGCGACATCTACGGCAACCCGATCGGCAACCCCACCGGCAAGACCAAGGACTACGGCGTGCTCCTCTCCACCAAGGACAACAAGTTCTCCATCCGCGCCGTGCGCTACGAGACCAGCGTGGCCAACGCGAGCACCACCGCCGATCTCAGCGGCATCGCCGGCACGATCCAGCAGGGCCTGCGCTTCCGCAATGTCTTCCTCTACAAGATGAGCGCCTACACGTGGGACACCCGCGAGCAGACGGTCAACACCGCCGGCCAGCGCTATTTCTGGACGCCCGCCTACGTCAACGCCGGCGGCCGGCCCGTCGCCGATCTCAACGGCGTGGGCGGCAGCACCGCGGGCACGACGCTCGAGACGCAGGCGCAGGCCGACGCCCACCGCGACGCCTCCATCCGCGCGTGGAACGCGATCCAGAATTTCCTCAGCGGCAAAGGCTACTTCAACGCCTGGGGCTACACGCCGACCAACGCCTCCGCGCTCACCGACCGCGCGACCTACGAGGCCACCCTCGGGCCCAACACCACCACGGAAAACGGCCGCGCCATCCCGGTGCAAAACAACGCCGCGCTCAACCCCACCATCTCGACGCTCGCCGCCTACAGCGCCATCACGCCGCAGGGCCTCTCGGTCACGGCCGACACGCTCTCGAAGGGCTACGAGCTCGAGTTCACCGCCAACCCGCTGCCGAACTGGCGCATCGCCTTCAACGCCTCCAAGGCCGACGCCGTGCGCAACAACTTCGGCGGGCCCGTGCTCGACGAGCTCGTCGCCTATCTCGACCAGCAGATGGCCGGCGTCGCCGGCGACATGCGCCAGTTCAACGGCAACTACGTCGCCACGAATGAGGTTCGCCAAAACTGGGCCAACTGGCGCGGCCAATACAACCTGCTGAAGCTCCAGCAAGGCACGGCCGCCTCCGAACTGCGCAAGTGGCGCTGGAATCTCGTCAGCAACTACAGCTTCCGCGAAGGCAAGCTCAAGGGCGCCGGCATCGGCGGCTCCTACCGCTGGCAGGACAAGGTCGTGATTGGCTACCCGCTCCTCCCGAGCACGGGCACCATCGCGACCTACGATTTGTCGAAGCCCTACTACGGCCCCTCGGAAGACGCGCTCGATCTCTGGGTAAACTATGAGCGGAAGCTCACCCAGCGGATCAACTGGAAGGTCCAGCTCAACGTCCGCAACGTCGGCAAGAAGGACAGCCTGATCCCGATCTCCATCGAGCCGGACGGCCAGACTTGGGCTTCGGTCCGCATCTCGCCGCATCAGGAGTGGTTCCTCACGAATACCTTCTCATTCTGAGCGCCCGCGCAAATCAAGCAGGGCGGGTCTGTGACCCGCCCTCGGTGCGGACACGTAACGCGCGAAAAGGGGCGGGTCACAGGCCCGCCCTACTTTGTCATCCCCTCCGTCGAGCACTCCGTTTCGCGAACGTTGCCGAATGAGCGCGAGCCTGATTTGAAACGCCCATGCCCCGTTTCATCCTGCTCGCGCTCCTCGCCGCCTCGCTCTCCGCCGCCGAACCGCTCGTCCTCAACCTCTGGCCCGGCACTCCGCCCGGCGACACGAAGGCGCTCCCGCCCGAGGCCGATCAGACCAAGCCGACCGACGTCCTCATCGCGGGCCGCCGCATCATCAAGCTCGGCAACGTCTCCACGCCCCAGCTGGCGGTCTACCGCCCCGCAAGGGAAAAGGACACCGGCGCCGCCGTCGTGATCTGTCCCGGCGGCGGCTTCAACATCCTCGCCTACGATCTCGAGGGCACGGAAGTCGCCGCGTGGCTCAACTCGATCGGCGTCACGGGCATCGTGCTCAAATACCGCGTGCCCTTCCGCGATCCGCAGCAGCGCTGGCTCGCCGCGGTGCAGGACGCGCAGCGCGCGATGGGCCTCGTGCGCGCGAACGCTTCGGCCTGGGGCCTCGACCCGCGCCGCGTCGGCATTCTTGGGTTCAGCGCCGGCGGCGCCACCGCCGCCTACGCCACGCTGCTCGGCGAGGCGCGGAAATACGCCGCGATCGATCGCGCGGACGCGCAGCCGTGCCGGCCGGATTTCGCGCTGTTGATCTACTCCGCGGGCTTCGTCGATCGCGGCGGCTCCGAGTTCAAGCCCGCGATCCCGCTGCCGACGCAGGCGCCGCCGCCGATGTTTTTCGTGCACGCCTTCGACGACGGCGTGCCCGTGCAAAACGCGCTGCTGCTCGCCGCCGAGGTGAAGAAACTCGGCGGCTCCGCGGAGGTGCACGTCTACGACACCGGCGGCCACGGCTACGGCCTGCGCTTCGTGCCGGAAAAGCCGGTGACGACCTGGCCCGCGCGCGCCGCCGAATGGATGACGCGCCGCGGCCTGCTCAAGCTCGCGCCCTAGCCGGGATTATTTTCCGCGCTGAATCGCCCAGAGCTGGCGGGCCTGCGCGATCGTTTTCCCCAGCACGTCCGGGGTGAGCGCTTGCTTGGGATCGTCGCCGATGCCCTTCGCCGGCTCGACGTGCGCCTCGATGCACAGGCCGTCGGCGCCGTAGGCGACCGCGGCGAGCGCCGCCGAGGGGACGTAGGACGCCTTGCCGACCGAGTGCGAGGGATCGACGATCACGGGCGCCCAGGTTTTTTCCTTCAGCAGTGGCGTGATGCTCTCGTCGGGATGGTTGCGGTAGCCGTCGAGCGTGGGCGTGGTGCCGCGCGGGCAGAGGATCACGTTGGGGTTGCCGAACGCCGCGATGTATTCCGCCGCCGAGATGAACTCGTTGATCGGCCCCATGTGGATGCTGCGCTTGAGCAGCACGACCACGTCGCGCTGCGCGATCTCGCGGCCGACGGCGCGGAGGAGCGAGTAGTTGAGCGCGTTGCGCGCGCCGATCTGCAGGCACTTCACGCCGGCATCGAGCGCGACCTTGATGTGCGCCTCCTCCATCACCTCCGTGTCGACGGGCAGGCCCGTGCGGCGGGAGCCCTCGAGGAGGATATCCATCGACTTCACGTCGCCCTGGAAGGTGTAGGGGTTGGTGCGCGGCTTCCACACGCCGCCGCGGATCATGTTGGCGCCGGCCTCCTTCACGGCGGCGGCGGTCTCGTAGAAATAGTTCGGGTTCTTCGGATCGATGGTGCAGTTCCCGGCGATGACGAAGAGCTGCTCGCCGAGCGTCGTGCCGTTGATCGTGATGCGGTGGCTCGCGAGGTCCGAGCGCCGGTCCATGAGCTTGAACGGCGACTGGATGCGGTCGATGCGGTCGACGTAGGCGAGGCCCTCGAGCCGGTTAATCATGAGATCGTCGCGCTCGTCACCCACGATGGCGTAGATGGTCCGCACCGCGCCGACGATCGGCTGAATCTTGCAGCCAAACTCGCCGACGATCGCGGTGATTTCGGCGAGCTGCTCGGGCGTGAGGCGGTTGGATTTCGGGAGGATCATGGTGCGGGGGGCGAACGTTGAAGCGCAAAGGCACGGAGGCGCAAAGCACGAAAAACACGGAGCGAGAGAGATGGAGAGAGGAAGAAATCGCGAAAGCGCGGAAGGACGGAGGCGCGGAAGCAATCCGCTCTTTCCGTGTTTCCGCCCTTTCGCGCTTCCGCGATTGGCTCGGCTCAGAAAAACTTCTCGAACTCCGGTGGCAGCGGCGTGCTCGCGGCAAACTCATGCCGCTTCCCACCGAACTCGTAGGCGAAGCTGGTCTCGCTCGAGTGCAGGAAGAGCCGCTTCGTGCCAGCCTGCTTCGCAAACGCGCGGTTGCGCGCAAAGTCCCCGTAGGTCTGGTCGCCCACGATGGGCAGGCCGCGCGACTCGCACTGCACGCGGAGCTGGTGGCTGCGGCCCGTGCGCGGCTCGAGCTGCAGCAGCGCGAGGCGCGATTCGGCGTTGGTTTTTTTCAGCACCGTCATCGCGCACTCCGCGACGACGGTGCCCTCGCCCACCGCCGCCCGAATCTGACCGCCGCGCTTCTCGATGCGGAGATGATCGCGCCACAGCTCGGACTTCACGCGCGGCAGGCCGAAAACCAGCGCGTGGTAAATCTTGCGCACCTGCTTGCGCTTGAAATGGGCGCGAATCGCCGTGGCCAGCTCGGCGCTCGCGGCCGCGAGGATCACGCCGGAGGTCGCCGCGTCGAGGCGGTTGAGCAGCCAGAGGCGCGACGGCGCCGTGGCGTCGCCCCACGCGAAGAACTCGCCCTCCTTCTCGTAGCGCGCGGTGAGCAGCGAACGCGGCTCGTCCGCGCGCGAATTGGGATGCGAGAGGACGCCCGCGGGCTTGTTGAAGGCCGCGAGACCGTGGGCGTCGCGCGCGAGGAGCGTCACGTGGCGCCCGAGCGGCAACGCCGCCCAAAAACCATCGGCACCGCTCACTGATAGTAGAACGTGAACGTCATTTCCTGCTGCGAGCCGAGGACGGCCTTCATGTCATCGGTCCATACTCCGTATGGAGCCCGATCGACAATCGCGTTGATGCACGCGCGAGTTGGACCATCCCCCACAGCCACGTCGGGCTCCACACTCTTGATCTCCGTGATTTTTCCCTCGGCGTTCATTACAAACTTCACGCGCACCGTGCGCCCGTTTGCTGGCACAGGTTTCAAGCGGAGGGCGTTACGCTCCCATTGAATCTGCACGCCATCGATCATGCGCTTGAGATATGCCCCGTAGTTGGACCAACGGGTGTCGATAGCGGTAGGACCGGCTTTTGCCGGAGGAGTCTGAGCGGCCACAGCCGAGGGCGCAGTGGGCTGCGCAGGGCTTGTGTTTTGGCAGCCGGAGCAGGCGGCAAGCGCCGCAAACGAAACAAACATCGCCGCGATTCTCACTGATAGTAGAACGTGAACGTCATCAACTGTTTAAAATTCAGCGTCGGTCCAATTTTCATTCTCCAGAGTGCAAACCATGAAACTGCATCTTTCAAGCGTTCCTGAATTACCGGCGAAATGTCCTCTGATGGTATCCAGTGGGTATCCGCATTTGGGTATCCGGAGAAGAATTGAAAATGCCCCTTATACGCCGACTGGCGAAACTCTCTAGGGGGTTCAAAAACATGTTCGCCAGACCAAGAACGTGATTTTCGAGTCTGAATGAGTCCACTGACTTTTCGCGAATTTACTCCGACACAAGGGGAGCCGGTTTCTGCTTCTCCGATTGTTTCAGCAGGCTGCAATGGATTGTGGTCAGCGCCGGGAATATCGGTTGCACCCGGAATTGCTCGTAGCGGGTTTCCCTGACGGCTGGGGCGATTCTGCACAACACGAAAACGCCACTTACGGTAAGGTTCTTGGCGGCTTATCTCATGACCACTGACAAACGTGGCATCTCCACGTTTCTCTGTCACCGAGGAGGAAGGTAGCTCCGTGGAGTCGAGAGTTCCGCGGCGCGGAAATGGCGCGCCATCTGAGATTGATCGGCAAAGCCGACCTCGTGCGCAATCTCCTTCACCGACAGGTGGCCGACCGCCAAAAGTTCGCGTGCTCGCTGCACACGCTGCGATATCACATAGGCGATGGGTGTTGAGCCATGGCCTGATCGAAACATTTGCCCAAAATAGCTCGGACTCAGTCCAACGACCCACGCTAGCTGAGCCAGCGTCAATCGCTCGGGCAGATGTTCCCGGACGTAGGCGTAGATTTTTTCCAACGCCAACGCTGAGAGCCTTGGGCCACGCGAAACGTCCACTCCGCAAAGTGACTCGTTGGCCAACAGCAACTCCGCAGCCAGTGCGGCGCCCAGCCCCGCGACGGCAGCCCGGTTGGGCGGTTCTTGGACGCAGCCGTGATGGCGTATCCTCCGGCAGAGATCACCGATTGTGGGCTCAAACGCCACATAACGTGTGAGCGGCTCAAGCGAGACACCATTCACGCAGCACCCGATGAGGCTTTCGATCCACTGTTTCTTGATAAAAAGCCTCAGCATCGGTGCTTCAGCGCGCCACTGGATTTCATGCATCACTCCGGACGGGACGATCCAGACATATTCACCGTCGATCTCCCTTTCGGCGAAATATTGCTGAGTATCCGTTTGGCATCGGATCAAACAATTCGCTCGCCCAAGCGTCACCATGACATACACGAACTCCGGATGACAGTGCGGTGGCCAATGCGACGGCCTTTGAGTGCCGATCTTGACCCAACTTTCGAGTCCCTGAACCAGCAAACCGCAATGAGGCCGAGTGCAGTTGGGTAACGTGAATTCTGTGGTCGTGGATGCAGCGGAGGCGGTTGTTTTATGCACCGGTCCCCTTCCTTCCCTCGGATAATTTGGAAACAGTCGGCCACATAAAAATGCCGATAGTATGACAGACGGACATCACGTCCGACTTGGGTTATCTCTCCTTTTCTCGGGCGTTCTTCTCGATTCTCTTGCCGCCGATCATCGTTCAATCGGCCGTATCCCGCCGCTGACGGTGCCAATGGCGCACTCGATTGGTCTCGCGCCATCACAGGAGCAATTCTCCCGCACCCATCGCGTCAAAAAACGTCGCCCTATGCACTGCAGCAGCGCACGCACCACACGCACAAACTCGCTGCCGCGAAGCTGGCCACTCCGACCCCACGTGTTTCCGTGGGTTTCCCCCGCCCTGTTCATCCGATACGCTCGCACCCCATGAACCCACGCCCCCTGCCCTTCATTTTCTGCGTCGCCCTGTTCTTTGGCTCCACGCCGGTCCGCGCCGAAGACTCGCCCGCGTTCCGCGATCTCTTCAATGGCAAGGACCTCACTGGCTGGGTGGACATAAACACCAGCAAGGAGACGTGGCGCGTGCAGGACGGACTGCTCGTGTGCAGCGGCCAGCCCATCGGGGTAATGCGCTCGGAGAAGCAGTATGAAAACTTCATCCTGCACATCGAGTGGAGGCACATGCAGGCCGGCGGGAATTCCGGGGTATTTGCCTGGAGCGGAGGCACCATTCCGCCGGGCCGGCAGCTGCCCAAAGGACTGGAAGTGCAAATGCTCGAGTTGGAGTTCCCCCGCCTGTTTCCGGAGAAAGACGGCAGTCCGCGCCACCCCGGCTACGTCTCCGGCGAACTCTTCGGTGCGGGCGGCCTCGAGGTCACGCCCGACAATCCACGCGGCAAACGCAGCATGTCGTATGAGATGCGCTGCAAGGGTAAAGGCGAATGGAACACCTACGATGTCGTCTGCGTGGACGGCACTGTGAAGCTCGCGATCAACGGGAAATTCGTGAACGGCGTGAGTCGTTCGAGCGTGCGGAAAGGCTACCTCTGCCTCGAATCCGAAGGTTCGGAAATCCACTTTCGCAACATCCGCATCTTGGAGCTGCCGGGTGGAATGGCGACCCCGGAGCAAACCGCACCGCTCGTGGCCAAATAGCATTCCGCCCCATTTTCTTTCCGTTCCGCTCTATCGCGCTCCCTGCCGATGAAACACTTTAGCCCACTGCTCCTCCTGTTCAGTGCCTCTCTCGGGCTCGCGGCGCCCGCTCCTGCGCGCCCCAACATCGTCTTCATCTTGGCCGACGATCAGGCCCCGTGGGCCATCGGCGCCGCCGGGCATCCGCAGGTGCGCACGCCCAATATGGATCGCATCGCACACGATGGGGTGCGTTTCACCCACGCCCTCACGCCCACGCCCGTGTGCAGTCCCGCCCGCGCCGCCATCATGACGAGCCGCTACGGCAGCGAAGTCGGTATCACCGATTGGATCAACCCGCAGTTCGACGGCCCGCTCGGCCTCGACGCGAAATTCCCCACGTGGCCGCGCCTGCTCCAGCAAGCCGGCTACGCCACCGCCCTCTTCGGCAAATGGCACCTCGGCGACCTCGACGAACAACATCCGACCCAGCGCGGCTTCGACACCTTCGTCGGCCTTCGCGGCGGCGGTTCGCCACCGAAGGATCCCGTCTTGGAAAAAAATGGCATCAAAGAAAAACGCGTCGGCTTCATCGTCGATCTGGTCGCCGACGAGGCACTCGCCTGGCTCCAACAGCGCAACACCTCGCAGCCTTTCGCCGTCAGTATTCACTTCCGGGAACCGCACGCCGCCTATCTGCCCGTGCCCGACGAAGATTGGGCCAAGGTCAAAGACCTCGATCCCATCGTCCCCAATCCCGATTTCCCCGGCCTCGACGTTGCCCGCGCCAAGAAGCTCACCCGCGACTACCTCGCCTCCGTCACCGCCCTCGACCGCAACATCGGGCGCATTCTCGATGCCCTCGACCGCCTCCGGCTCGCGGAAAATACGCTCCTCATCTACACCTCGGATCACGGCTACAACATCGGCCACCACGGCATCTGGCATAAGGGCAACGCCACCTGGTTGCTGAACAAAGAGGCTCTGCCCCCGGGGACGCCCAATATCCCCGTGGGTGAGCGACCCAACATGTTCGACACTTCGCTGCACATCCCGCTCGCGATCCGTTGGCCGGGCGTGGTCAAGGCCGGCACCACCAATGCACATACGCTTTCCCACCTCGATTGGTTGCCCACGTTCGCCATCGTCGCCGCCGCCCCGCTCCCGGCTGGCACGATCATTCGCGGCCGCGATGTCACCCCGCTGCTCCGGGGTGAGGCGAAAACCTGGGACGACGATTTCTACGCCGAATATTCCCAAAAGCACCGCGCCAAGACCCACGTGCGGATGTATCGCACGCCCGAGTGGAAACTGATCCGTGATTTCATGAACGAAGGCCGCGACGAGCTCTACCACCTCGCCGCCGACCCCGGCGAGACGCGCAACCTGATCGCCGATCCCAGCCCCGCCGCGCGTGCCGCCTATCGCGACCTCACCGCCCGTATCCTCGCCAAGATGGCCGAACTCAAGGACCCCGTGCTTGCCCAAGCGCAAGTCCGCTCGCGCGAATAATGCGGCGCGCCAATCTTCGCCGCGCACCAACTGCGCCTCTTGTGTAGCGGGAAGTGCGGCAGTGAGGGCGAACAGGACTGAGGTGGATTGTCGGCGCATGGATTGGCCGCAATTGAACCAAGACTGATGCCCGCTCTCGGACCGCGCGTTTCGGCTCGCCGAGATGCGCTCAATCTTGTGTGACCGGCCAAATAGCAGAAAGCGGGCTACGGGAGATCATAGATTTCAACCAATGCGACGCCTGACGCATTGTCGGCGCTGCGCACGACCGCCGTATAGTTACCGGGTGCGAGGTTGGAGACCGCGATGCAATCCTTGCTGTCCTCGATCAGCGCAAACGCGCCGGCCAACGTCGACGAACTCCGAAGTAAATCCGCATCGGGTCGCGCCGACCACACCCCTTGGGCGGTGGCACGAGGGCCCGGCTCTCCCTCCCGATATAGCTCGAGCACGGAGCTGATGAGCGCGTTGCTGATGCCGAACGCAGCCAGAGATGGACCGACCGCCCGAAGCGCGACGCGGCGGGAGGCGGTTCCTCCAATGCTAAAACCGGCGATGAGGTTGCCTGCGGAGCCGCCGACCGTGCCGCGCGTGGAGAGATTGATCGTCCGCGCTCCGTCGGGCTCGGGGCCAGCCATATCGTAGACCTCCACGAGGGCTGTGCCGGTGGCACGGTCGCGCCCAGCGACTTCAACCGTGTAGCTGCCGGGTTCCAGGGACACGAGGAGCGCGGCGTCCGCACTGCCCGGCGCAAAAGCGAACGCCCCGACTCGCGAGGCCGCCACCGCGAGGGAGGGATCGCTGCTCCATCCGGCATTCGCCGCCATGGTTCGCCCGGCACCGTTGCGCACCACGATCACGGGCGCAGCGAGGTTTCCCGCGACGCCAAACGCGCCAAGGCCGGACCGGCGGCGCGAATCAAGCAGGTCTTCGGTGCGGAGCCGGCGATGACGAGACCGCTGACGAGGATGTTGTCGTCGGTGCCGACAAATCCTCGGCTGGAAATGTTCTGCAGGCGACTTGGGTAGAGGGCGGTGGATTGCAGAATCGTTTCATCCTCGCCCACGACGAAGAGCGATTGGTTGGCGTAGACACCGTTAACCAAGTTGGCGGTCGTGCCGGACGCCGCGGGCGTCCATGGCCCGAGATGGGAAGGAGCGGAAAGGATCGTGCCGTTCTCACCGGTGGCAAAAAGCGCGTTCGCCCCCTGCACCAATCCGCGTATTCTTGCCGCGTTGCCGGTGGAGCCATCTAAGCGCGACTTGTCGGGAACAACGGTCCCGAACTTATCCTGACGAAAGGAATATTCGTCAGCAGTGACGGCGCCGCTTTCGCCAACGGACACGAAGGCACCGCCATGCGTCGAGTATACCGTCCGGCCGGAAATCGCGTAGATAAGGGCTTCAAGATCGTTCGCGCCGCGTGCGGTGGATGGACTCCAGGCGATCCCGTCGCTCGATTCCACCGCCCGGCCGCCTTGGCCGATCGCGAGGTAAACTTGGTTTGCGACCTCCACGAATCGAAATGCCGGGGCATTATACAGCAGTCCGGTAGCTGAGATCGGCGTAGGCGATGCCGCGCAACCAGCCGGTGGTCCCGGACGGGCGCTGAACCCACTCCGTGGCATCGAGCGAGGTCAGGATCGTGCCGGCCTCGCCGACGGCGACGAATTGCCCGTTCACAAAGGTGACGTTGTTCAGACGGTGCGTGGTCGTCGCGGTCGATACTTTGTTCCACCGCACACTGTCAGATGAAGTCAGGACTATTCCACGATCCCCGACCACCACGAATCGGCCCAGTCCATAGGTGATTCCGATCAACCAGTCGCGGCTGCCGGAATCACTGCGGATCCAGTTCGTCCCGTTCACCGAAGTCAGGATGGTTCCCCGTTCTCCGACGGCAACCAGTCGATCCGAACTGCTCGCGATGCCCCAGAGAAAGTCACCGCCGCGCTTCGCGTTTCTAACCGTGAACGACGTTTGACTGTGCAAAACCTGCGTGAGCAGGAACAGGGCGAGCGAGGCTTTCAGCAGGGTCGACAATTGGATTCTTTGGTTCATTTGCACGTTGAGTAAGTGGTTCGCCAGACCTCTGCGGTTTCGGATAAGACAATTGACGACGGGGATTCCGCTATCGCTCCCCTGAAGAGCCCGTGCGCGTAGCAACGCCACCAAAGGAACACCAGCCGCAGCGTGGATCACGGCTGGCTGGCTGACTATATTGGCGTAGAAGCGGGTGCGTTCATGGCTGAGTGTAACGCACGGTCAAGATAGGTTGGTTCACGAGGGGGCCTCCACCACCGAAGAACTCCAGTGCGTCCGCGGCTGAATCACTGTCGGTGGGGTTCGCAAAATAGATGCGCAACTGTGTCCGACCACCAGGGTTAATCGCCGTCAAGCCAGAGGCCAATTCGTATTCATTCACACTGCTGGCAGCGGGAACCGGGAATGCGGGGATTACATCAGTATACGTTGGAGCGGCATTGAAATCGTCGCTGACCAAGGTGGCAGTGCCCCCGAATGTCATCGTCTTGATGTCCGCTTTGAGTCTCCCGAAGGCTGCCGGATAGGTGAAGGCGCTAGCATTGCGGCGCAGGCTCAATGTAGCGGCGACGGCGACTAAATCGGGATGCGACGATGGCAGGGTCGTTACAAACGATAGAATGCTCCGATATTGTTTATTCGCGGCGTTGTCGCCGACGCGTAGCGGCCCGATGGTATTGACGGTAGAGGGCGTTCCTGCGACGATCCAACCATCCTCCCCTTCCACGGATGGGAAACTTAGCTCCATTCCATAAAAACTATCAGAATGAGTCATCTGCATTTCGTCTGTTCCAGTGATTTCGCCGTCTTTATAAAGGGCGACAACGTGTGGGAAAGTAACTCCTCTTTTTCTTGTCGGTAGAACATCCTCCGTCTTTAATTCCCGGATTGTATCGTCGCTGGAGGTGCCGAACCTTTTCCTTTCTGGCGCGATCAATGCCGCCAGCACCCGGGCCGAATCGATGAATTCAATGATGCCGCGGTTGTTCACCCCATTGCGGATCGCTCCATAGCCAAAGATAGCGATATTTTGAGATTTGATAAACTTGAGGGCCACGCTTTTGGCCGCCAAGCTATCTATGCCGAGAGCTCTGTCTTCGGTAAACTCGCTCTTAACGGAATAGATGCGGACATTTTTCGCGTTGTTGAATTCCACATATGCGTCGCAGCCCCTGGGGTGTTCCGGATTAAGTCCGTAGATCCATAGCGGTTGGGTCGTGTTTTCGACTTTGAGGATGCGATAGTCGGGATCCTCTGACGTGTGAGCCTTTACGGCACCGAGGTGATACCACCGGCCCCCACCTAACTGATGAATTCGGATGAGGCTGTGCTTGTTAGTCTTCCAGCGGGGCATCACCGCATACGGCTCTCGGTAAACCTGCCCGATGTGGACCATGGAGTCTTTCCCGGCTCGCCAGTCCAAAGCCGTGAACCAGTCACTGGGGTCTGGTAGTGACTCCGGACCGGTTGGAGGCTTGCCACAATGCACGCCAATACTCAAATCGCCCAGATAGGTGGTGGCGGTGGAACTGTTATCCGTCGTGATCACGGACGTTTCGATCTGCAGAGCCTTCGTTTCCGCAATGTCGTCGCTCCAACCCTGGGCAACTTCTATCCGGGTCAAGTTGCGATCTGCGCCAAACAGAATAGTATCCGCTTTGAGATTGATTGGTCCGGTGAGCCGGTAAATGCCCTTGGGTAAAAATATTTTCCGATGGCTGTTAATGAGAATCTGCAAAACGCCATGATCCACGACCCGCGGGTCGTCTTCATTCACCGCTGGAATGATGCCCGCAGTCGAAACGTCGAATTTGTCCAAATCGTCCACGGATGGCAGTGCAAACCAAGTGTGGCGGCTCACCAAGTCCCCCGGAGGAGAACCCGCATTGCTGGTAACCGCAGCAATCACGCCATTGTTCAACGGACTCGGCGTTTTATTCGGGGTGAGGGCAGCGCCGACTAGGCTGAATGATTCCTTAAGCCCTTCACCGTTGTCGAAGGAATCAGGGCCGGCTTGGTCGCAGTAGCTGTATTCATTGATTCGTTTCCAGTAGCCGGTGCCCGTGGTGGTGTCGGCGAGGTAACTCTTCACCAAGTTAGAGGCCCCGTCGCGACTGATGTAAACATTGCGGGCGTAGAAATTTTTCCCCTCCGGGTTATCAATCGCCGCCACCGTCGGGTTGCCGCCCAGCCTGATAATGCCGTCGATGAGACTCACGCCGGACGCGTTGGCCCGGGCACCACCGGGGTTCTTCACAATCGTCACCGCCGCTTGGGTGGAGTTTGCCGGAGTAACAATCTCAAAGCCAACCAATACCAAGGGGACGAAGCCATCGTAGCGCACGGCGTTGACCGTTTGGTTCCTTAACTTCGCACCGGCGATCACACACCCGGCCGCTTTATTCGAATTCGTGTAGATGCCATATTGCCCCCCTTCGACCTCGATATTCACCATAATCGAAGCCGCGCCAGGAATCCCGCGGAAACCGGCAAAGGCGCCGGCGGCGAAGATTTTCACATTCTCGATGGAGCTGTTCTGGGCTTCGTTGAAGTAGAGCCCGATGGCCCCCGGGTTGCCGCCACAATCCAAGTCGATGCCTCGCACCATCTGGTGATAACCGGAATCCGCTTCTTCGACAGGAACTTCGGCAGTCTCAGCATTGTTGTCGTGATCGTAAGTTTCCTCATAGGTTAGCGGGGCTAACGCCCCAGCCCGACGAGATGTAGGTGGGCGCGGAAACAGAGAAGAGTCGAGTGGGTGCGAGTGAGCGCACAGGCTGAGGGCATGACGCCGACCCTCGCCGAGATTCTGAAGGAGCATGTGACGTTCGAACTGGAATGCCTCGACCGGCTTTACCTCAACGGCTACGTGCCCGGGTTGCAGACGCCGGAGGCGGTCGCCCATTTCCTGCGCCGCCACCGCGGCGCGAAGTTCGCCTCGTCCGTGCTCCTCGACGAAATCAGCCGCGACCACGCGAAACGGATTGAGCGCTTCGTGCGGCAACACGGGATCGCCGTGCATCGGTTCGAGAAGGGCGAGCGCAAGGACGACGAGACGCAGCGCCGCCTGCGCACCTTCGCGCCGTCCGAAGGCGTGCTCTACCTCGGCACCGCCCAGGAGAAGTTCACCACCGTGCGCACCGAGAAGCGCCGCAATCCCGCCACCGGCCAGACCTATCCGTGGCTGGTGCGCGCCTCGGTCCTGGCGAAAGTCTACTATTGGTATCTGGTCGACGAGGACTTCGGCCCGCTGTTCATCAAGTTCGGCAGCTACTTTCCGTATCCGGTGAAGGTCTGCCTCAACGGCCACGAGTTCCTCAAACGCCAGCTCGCCAAGGCGGGCGTCGTCTACGAGGCGCTCGACAACGGCCTGCGCTCCTGCGCCGACGCCGCCCTGGCCCAGCGGATCGCCGCGGGCCTCGACGAGCGCGCCCTCGCCGGCGTCTTTGCCAAGTGGATGGCGCGCTTGCCGCACCCGTTTCCCGCCGCCGACCGCGCCGCCGGCTACGATTACAACCTCTCCATCCTCCAAGCCGAGTTTGCCCTCACCCAAGTCTTCGACCGACCGCTCACCGGGCGCCAGTTCTTCGAGCAGATCATCAAGGACAACGTCACCCTCGGCCATCCCTCGCAACTCCAGCTCATCTTTGATCGCCGCATCATGAAAACCACCCCGGGCCGCTTTCGCACCCGGATCCTCAGCGACGGGGTCATCCCCTCGCTCCACCTCGACTATAAAAACACCCGGATCAAACAATACCACAAGGAAGGGTGCGCCTTGCGCACCGAAACCACGATCAACGACACCCGCGACTTCCAGGTCGGCCGCGGTCTCGGCAACCTGGTCCAACTCCGGAAAATCGGGTTTGGCGCCAACCGACGCCTCCTCGGCGTCCAATGCTCCGCCCGAGACACCCTGGCCAGCGAAGCCGCGTTCCGCCACGTGCATGAACCGCTCGGCACCCCGCCCGGCCAGAAAATCGCCGGACTGCGTTTCGGCGATTTGCGCGTGCAGCACCTGCTGCAAGCGCTCATCGTGCTCGCGGTTCTGCCAGGAGACTTTCGCGCGCGGCAGCTGCGGGCGATCCTCGGCCAACCCGGCCAACCGCCAGCCTCGGCTGGCTTATCGGCTCCTGGCAGGACCACCTATGATTTGCGGCGGTTGCGCCTGCACGGGCTCATCCAACGCCTGCCCGGCACGCTGGCGTATCGGGTCACCGACGACGGCCTGCGCATGGCCCTGTTCTACACCCACGCCTACGACCGGCTCATCGCCCCGGGCTTCGCCGACTTTGACGCGCGCATCAAAGCTGCGCCAAGCGTGCTGCGGCTCGCCTTGGCCCGCGTGGAACAGGCGTGCCACCGCCACGCCGAACCGCTCTTCGCCCGCGCCGCGTGAGACTTTGACTTCCGTAGTCAAACTTCACCCAATCAAGAGCCCTAGGGATGATCCGATCAGGGATTTGCGCGCGTAGTTTTTGAATTCCAGCATGGGTTTGGGAATTTGAACGTCGCCGAAGCCAGCCGCGTCAGAGACCAACCTAATCCGCGGCCGTCCTCCTTTGGTGGAGCCGATGATTGCGAGATGATCCCGCGGGGTGGCGAAGGTTTGCTTCAGAGGTCCGTCCGGAAGGTCCTGCACTCCCGTCGCGGTATGGGCCTTGAGCCGATCATTGATTAGATAGGTGCCCTCAGGGAAGTAGGCGATGAGCTTGTTTTCGTAGGCATCCTTTAGGGCCGTGTTCAGCGCGGCCGTCGTGGCAGAGGCGGTAGACTCTGCTCCGTTGATCGTCACGCCTGGGTAGTGACTGACAACCAAGTAACCTTTGGCATACAAGGGATCACTTCTCGCGGCCAAGGGAGGGAGCGCCGCACGCATACAAGGAAGGATTGAGCCGAGCACTGCGAGCAGAGGGAGAAGTCGAAGCCATATCCTGTTTCGAACAGAGGTTGCGAGCAGGTCGCCATTGAAGGCGACCAAGCGAGTTTGGGTGGTTGTGTTCATAGGAGAAAATCATGGGGATGCGCTAAGCCGCGAGGCTGAAAGCAGGGAGCCGAGAGAATGCGGCTCTAGCAGGCTGCTGAAAAAGTCCGCAACGCGCAGGCCGTGATCTGCGTCGAGAGGGCATGCGCGGACAACTGCCCACCCAACCGATTTCGTGAGTCTGATCAACGTCGAGACCCTGATCGCGGCCGAGCACCCGATCCGGGCAATCAAGCGGCTGTGCGACGAGGTGTTGCGGGCGATGCACGCGCACTTCGACGAGATTTACGCCGCGGACGGCGCACCCTCGATTCCGCCGGAGACGCTGCTGAAGGGCAAGGTGCTCCAGGCGCTCTACACGGTGCGCTCGGACCGGCAGCTGTGTGCGCGGTTGCAGACCGATCTGCTCTTCCGCTGGTTCGTGGACCTGTCGCTGGACGCGACGGTCTTCGACGCCTCCGTTTACAGCAAGAACCAGGCGCGGCTGCTGGAGCACGAAGTGGCCGATCTGTTCTTCGCCGAGGTCGTGGAATTGGCGCGGCGGCACGGGTGGGTCTCCGACGATCACTTCAGCGTCGACGGCACGCTGATCGAAGCATGGGCCTCGCTGAAGAGTTTCCGACCGAAAGGCAGCGACGGTCCCGGCGGCGGCAATGCGTGGACGGACTTCAAGGGCGAACAACGCCGCAACGACACCCATGCGTCGACCACCGACCCCGAGGCCAAGCTCGTGAAAAAAGGCCCGGGCAAGGAGGCGCGCCTGAGCTTCGCCGGCCATGCCACGATGGAAAACCGCCACGGCCTGTGCGTGCTGTTTGAGGTGCAGCCGGCGGTCGGCGCGCCGGAGTCGGCCGTCGCCGTGGACCAGATGATCGAGCTGCGCAACCGCGGCTTCGCGCCGAAGACGGTCGGCGCCGACAAAGGCTACCACACCGCGGAGTTCGTCACCGGACTGCGCGAGCAAAAGATCGTGCCGCATCCGGCGCGCAAGGACGGCCAGAAAACCCTGCACGTGCTGCTGACCCTCGCGCACGCGATCAGCCAGAAATTGCGCAAGCGCATCGAGGAGATTTTCGGTTGGACGAAAACGACGGGCTGCTTCCACAAGAGCCGCTACCGCGGGGTCGAGCGCACGCACGCGCAGGGCCAATACGTCGTCGCCGCGTGGAACCTGGTGCGCATGGCGAAACTCCTGGGCGGCGGACCGCCGCCCACCGCGCGGGCGTGACGCCCGCCGGGCCCGCGGTGTGCCCGCACACCGCACTTCGGCCCGAAAACGCTGCGGGCCGCGCCGATCGCGGCGCGAAAAACGAGCTGCGGAGCCTGTGTTTACAGCGAAAATCACAAAATCAGGAGAGCGTTATATCAATACAGGGCGTTTTTCAGCAGCCTGCTAGGTGTTCGGACACGGGCACATGCTAGCGGAGGAACGCCAATGGAGCAATCCACGCAAACACGTGGGGCGGCAGATGGAGATTTTGGGAATCATGATTCGTGAGTTTCACTCGAATGCTACGTTCCCGTTATTGCCCCTTCATAGCGCGACAACGCGTGAGATCGCTCGTCATATTACTCCACGCAAACGACCAGCAGGCGGCATCGCAAAAGCGGCTTTGAGCGTGTCGCCACGCGCAGCAATCGGGTGGTGCGCGCAATTCCAAGAAAGCAGCCCTGCCTGCTGTAGCGAATTCGACAGTGATGATAGCGCGCGCACAATTGGATGAACCATCACGCTATTCTCCCCGCGCCGCTCTCCGGAAATCATCCTCGTAGCGGGTGATGTCGGCTTGTTGCCAGTTGCCGAAAGCCACCTCGAGCACCCGCACGGGGCAGGTGCCGGCATTGCTGGCGAGCCGGTGTTTCTCGTTGGCGGGGATCCAGATCTCGTCGCCGGCGCGGTGTTCGCGCACAGTCTCGCCCACCTGCACGCTCGCGCCGTCGTCCAGCACGATCCACAACTCGGCCCGGCCGGTGTGCGATTGCAGGCTCAGACGCTGGCCGGGCAGCACGGTCATGAGGCTGACGGTGCAGTCGCGGTTGTGTGCGTATTGCTTGAACGAGCCCCACGGGCGCTCGACGAAGGCGACGGGCGGCTTTTCCGCGGGGATGGGTTTGGTGATATATTGACTCATGATGAATAAAACGGCCGCGGCATCCGGTTCAACGCGCGGCCCCGGTTTGATAGAGGACGAATTGTTGGTCGCCGCGGATCGTCCGGTCGCCGTCGCGGAGGATGAGCCATGACCGCGGATCATAGCCCACGCGCAGGGCGCCCACGTTGCCGATCCCGCCCAGTTGCGGATAAATCCCGGCGAGAACGACGTCCGAGCACCGGTCGAGAGAGAAGAGCGGCCAGCCGGGCCGCATGGCGGCGTTGCCGCCGTAGCCGAACAGTCGCACCCGGCGGCTGTCCTGCATCGCCACCACGGTGTAGCTGCCTTCGGACTTCATCGAATAGATGTCCACATCCTCGACGTCGCGCAGGTCGATCATGGCCTCGCTGCGGGCATGCTGGGGTTGGAGATGATAGAAACGCAGCGGCTCCCGTGTGCCGCGGACCAGGAGATGGCGGTAGTCCGGGCCTTGCGACCACCAGCCCAGCAGCGTCTGCGTATACCAGCGGCCGCCGCCGGAGCCCTCGATGACGACCATCGGCTGCCCGATCACCGGTGCATTGGGATGCCACGCCGTGCGGATCGGATACACGTTGCGCACGACGGAATTCCGGCCCGCCCGCCAGCGGAGCGCATAGACGCTGGGGTTTAGCACGGGCAGTTCCAGCCTGACCATCGCGAGCATGGAGCGCGCCCGCGGATCGTCGACCGTTTCCACCAGGGGCTGTGGGTGTCCGGGGTCGGAAAATGCGGGCGCCCCGGGCAGTGGCGTGAGGACGCTGAAGAGGTTCGTCACGCCGAACAACGTGGTGTTGGCGCGCAGGCGCAACGGGCGGGAAATCCGGTAAACTCCCTTCGGCAGGAAGACCACGTCATGGGCGTCGATCGCCCCCTGGATCGCCGCGGTGTCGTCCTGGCGTCCGTCGCCGGCCGCATTCCACGGCGCCGTGCGCACATTGGCGGTGCCGGCGGAGAACCAGCCGGGTTGTCTTGGGAAACGGTGGCGCGTCAGCAGGTCGGCGGGGGGCGTCGCCGCGGGGCCGGCTTGCAGGAGTGGAGCCGTCTGCTCCTGGCCGTCGAGCCAGAGCGGATCGCGGCGCGACGCTCCGCCCAGGAAATCAGGAGACTTGACGATGCCGCCAGCGAGGTAGCGCGCGACATGGGTCCAGCCCGTGGCGTTGCCGGCGACCGGCGGATGGTCGGCGATCCGGGCCACGGTGGCGGCGCGGTCGAACCAGACGTTGTCCAGCACCACGGAGCGCGGCGTGGCGATGGCCGGGCCGCCACCGCGCACGGCGACGATGCTGTCGATGAGATTGATCGCCCCGTCTGAGCGCGCCCCGACCGAACCACCCCGGATCGGCGCGCCGCGAATGTCGGCCCCGACCACGGTCAGCGGCCCGCGGCCGCGATAATGGATCGACGCTTCCTCCTGGTCCAGGAGCGTCAGGTCACTCACCGACGGCGAAGGCTGGCTGCCGGGCAGGTAGAGCCCGTAGCGGCCGCCCGTGACCCGGATGCCGTGCATGGCGCCGCCGGAACCGGGCGCGTTCAGGATGCCGGCGAAGGCCCCGGTGGCCTGAACCGACACGTCCTCGATGGTCGATCCCTCGGCGCTTTGGTGGCTGATGGCGACGGCTCCGGGGTTGCCTGTGCCCAGCTCAAAATCGAGGCTCAGGATCTTCTGGTTGAAATTGATGGCCGGCTGCGGCGAGTTCGGTTCCAACACCGGGCCGGTTTCGCCCCGGGCCCAGAAATAGAGCACCGGCCTGGGGTTTTTCGGGTCGTGAAACCCCGGCGCGTGGTCCGCGAGCACGAGTGTCGCCCGCGCGCCTTCGCCCGGCCCGGCGATCACGCAGGGATACTCGAACGATGTGTAGGCGACCCATGGGTCGGACCAGCCCTCGTAGGGCCAGTGATCCCATTTCACCGTGCCTATGACCCCTTCGATCGTGCCGGACACCAGGTAGCGGCCGGCCGGCAGGTAGGTCACCAGCCGCGCATCGCGTGCGTCGTTCAGCGCCTGCTGGATCGCCGCGGTCGCGTCCTGCTTGCCGGTCGGATCCGCGAGGTAGGGGGCTTTGGTCACGTCGAGAAATCCCAGCGCGGCGAGCCGCGCGTCGCCGTAACGCGCGACCGCCTGCCGGCCCGCTTCCCGCACTTCGGTCTCCGTGCGGACGGGATTGCCGGCGGCATGGTCGGCGCGGAGTCCGGCGACGCCCATGGCGGCCAGGGCAAGGGAGAGGAGGAGAGTGCGGGGAGCTTTCATGTCAGATCGGATCGAGGTGGGAATGGGCGGATTAATCGAAAACCTGCAGTTCGCGGATAGCGTAACCGGGACTGGGAACCTGCGTGGGGGTCAGGCAGCGCTGCTGGCACAACACGCGGACGAAACGCGCGGCCCGCGTCGCGAAACCGATCTCGCTCGCCCCGCCGCGGCCCACCTTTTCCAGCTGCACCTCGCTCCACGTCTGGCCATCGGTCGAAAGCTGCACGGCGAATCCCACCGCATACCGGAAGCCCCACTCGATGCGCACCCGCCTGATCGAACGCACGCTGCCCAGATCCACCGCCAGCCAGGCTTGCGGTCCGGTCGCCTGCCACACGGTGGCCGGGTCGCCATCGGTGGCATCGGCGGGACCGTCCGGTTGGGCCGGTCCGGTCGATGCGGTCGCGGGCTTCCCGAAGGCCAGGCCCTGCTCCGCGCGTGTCTCCACGGTGAATTCGCGCCGGCTTCGCACGGATTCCCCGCCGTCGCCGCGCAGTTCCGCTTCCAACACATAGGCGCCGGGTTCCTGCGGCCAGGTGATCTGGAAATCCAGCGTGGCCGAGCCCTGGGGCTCCATCCGGCCGGGCTGCCCGAACTCGCGGACCACCGAGCCGGTGCCGGCGCGGCGCAGGCGCAGGTGAACCTCGCCCGCCCACGGCTGGGAGAGATCGTTGATCAGCCGCACCGGCAGCCGCGCGGCTTGCCCGGCCAGCACGCGCTCGCTCCAGAACTCGATCATCAGGCCGACCGGGGCAAAGGCGTCGCGGACATAACGGTGGAACTCCGGCTCCCAGATCAGCTTCGTCACATCCGCCCAGTTGTCGCTCGTCTGCCCGTCGGCACGCGAGTAGCCGAGGCTGCAAAAATGCATCAACGCGGCCACGTGGCGGTAGCTGCGCCAGAATTCCGTCTCGGCGGCAAAATGCGTGGCGTAAAGGTGGCGGCGTTGCGCCACGGTGGCGTTTTCGCCCAGCGCGTTGTCGTAGAACTTCCTGGTGAGCGTCGTCGGCGAACCGTCGCGGTTCAGCCACAGCCAGGCGTATTCGTTGATGACGACCGCATTGTGCCCCTCGTGGGCCTTGTGGTTGGTCGAGTGCGGCACGCGGTCCGCCCGCGCCAGGTCGGAGAGCGTGAACCGGTCAAAGGACTGCCAGGGGGAGAAATGATAGATGTGCTGCTCGAGCGCGTCGCCCGGCGCCTGGGGCGAACCATAGCCGTTGTCCCACGGCCGACCGGACAGATCGAGGCCGCGCACGGCGGAGAGGGCGGCGCCGGTCTCGGGCGTGACCGTCTCGTTCTGCGCATCCCAAACCACCACGCTGGGATGGTTGCTCCGTTCGTGAATCCATTCGGCATACTCTTTTTCCAGTTCTCCGCGTTTCACGTCCGAGAGCTTCCACAGCGGAAACTCGTCCTGGATCAGGATTCCGAGCTCGTCGGCGATGTCATACCACGCCTCGGGCGGAAAGCCGATGCAGTAGCGCAGCGAGTTCCAGCGCATTTCCTTCACGCGCTGGTGCAGCAGGCGCACCCAGCTGTCGGTCCAGGGGAGCAGCCGGCAGTCGTCGTCCTCGAAAAAGCGGTAGAGGGTGAAGTTGCTTCCGCGCAGGAAATACGGCTGGCCGTTGAGGAGCGCGTGGCCCGTGGCGGCATCGAACCTGAACTCGCGCATCCCGAAGCGGGTCGTGAACCGGTCCGCGCCGGTGTCGGCCTCGAGGCGATAGAGGAACGGATCCTCGGGCGACCACAGCCGGCAGCCGGCGAGCGGGATGCGGACGTCCACCGTCGCCTCCGTGTCCGCCGCCAGCGCCACCGGCTCGCTCGTGACCTGGCCGGCGACGCGGCCCGATTTCGCCTCGCGCACCACGAACGTCACGGCGGCGGCCCGCGCCGGCCCGGCGTTGCGCAGCACCGCCTGCACCCGCACCGTTTGCGTGGCGATCTCCGGCACGGTCTGCACCCGCAGGAAATGCGGTGTGCCGGAGAGGATCAGTTCAACCGAGTCGAAGATGCCGGGAATGTAGCGGTCCTTTTCGTTGTCGAAGCCGCCTGGCACCGCCTGGGTGACCGCGTCGCGATCGGCCCCGACGCGGATGAGCAGCACGTTCTCACCCGGCTGGAGCGCGGCGCGCGCGTCATAGTAGGCGGGCGTGAAGCTGCCGGCATGGTCGCCGAGCAGGCGGCCGTTCAGGATCACCTGCGAGCCGAACATGGCCTTGGCGACCTTGAGCCGGGCGACGGCGGGAACCGGTTGGTCGAACCGGAACGTGCGCCGATACCAGAAGGCGTCGCGGGCCGGATCTTTCTGCGGATAGGCCAGGCGATCGGCGACCTTCGGGCCGGGTGTCGGGGTGAAAGCCGGCGTGGCCAGCGTGACCAAGCCGGGCACCGGCACGGTGCGGTCGAAATCCGCCGGCACCGTATCCAGCCGGCCCTCCGCGATGGACCAGACGCCGTCAAGCGACAGCACCTGGCGTGATGCGACTTCATCCACCACGGCGGCGGCCGTCACACCGCGCCAGATCGTCAGGATGAAATAAAAGCGAAGGATGTGTTTCATGGGAGAAAGCGCAGAGATCAAAGTTGGTTGCGTGCGAGCATCACCGGTTGGCCGGCGTGTTCGACGACGACGCAACGGAAATTACGCCGGGCGATGACGCCGTAATCGTGACCGGCACGGGCGGAATAAACGCCGAGATAGGTGAGGGGCACGGGGCCGGTATTCATCGTGCGGTGGGCGGTGTGACCCGGCACATACACGGCGTGGTGCGGGCGCAACGGCACCATCCGGCTCTCCCCGGTGATCTCGTCTTCCAGCAGCATCACGCCATCGCCGGACAACCCGAAATAGAATTCCGCCGCCGGGCGCCAGGCGTGCAGATGCCCCTTGGTCAGATAATATTCATCGCCGATCTTACCGGGCATGATGCAGCCGACGCCGTAGTGCAGGTCGCCCTCGCCGGCCGCGGGTTCGACTCCGCCCACGCGGTAGAGGAGCGGATTGCCGGCGGCCAGCGCCTCCTCGTAGGCCGTCGCGTTGGCAAAACAGCCGCGCAGATCGGCGAGATAACGCTCAGTGGGTTTCGCCCCGGCGAGTTCGCCGGTAACGGGATTGTAGCGGGAGAGGATCTGATCGAGATTGAACATGGGAAATGGAAAGACTCAGGTGCGGACAAAGGCCTTCATGGTGGCGCATTCGGTGCCGATGGCCGGCCCGTGCGGACGGATCGTGTAGGCCCCGACCGCCGCCGGGACGATGAACGTCTCGGCGTAGTGGACGACGTAAGGCGCGAAGGCCCCGGTCGGGCTTTCGACCACGGCTTCCTCGCCCTGGACAAGATTGAGGACGTTCACGCCGCCGTGCGTGTCGTGCGGCGCGGTTCCGGTAAACCAGTGCCGGCGCGTCTCGATGAATTCGCGCTCGTGCAGGCCGGTGCGCTCCTCGCGCCAGCCGTCGCCCGTGGCGACCGGCGTGATGGCGTTGACCAGGTGCTTCATGGTCCAGGCGGTCGTGCGGTCCCACTGGATGTTGGCCGCCCCGTGGGCGAGGTGGATGGGCCGCGGCTTGCCGTCGAGGCCGAGGCGCGCCCAGTCCCAGAGCTTGAAGGTGAAGACGTAGGGCGTCGCGCTGATCTCCAGCACCATGGCCCCCGCCCCGGAGCAATGCACCGTGCCTGCGGGAATGAGGAAGTGGTCGTGTTTCTTCGCCGGCCACTGGTTCGAATAACGGTCGGCGTCGAACGGCGCGCCGCCTTCCTGGGCCGCGGCCAGCGCGCGCACCATCGCCGCCGGCTCCACGCCATCCTTCAGCCCCAGATAGACGGTGGCGTCCGGCTCGGCCTGGAGCAGGTAGTAGCTTTCGTCCTGCGTGTAGTGCAGGCCGAAGTGCTGCTGCATGTATTCCGTGAGCGGATGAACCTGGAACGACAGGTGGCCGCCGCCGATCGTGTCGAGAAAATCGAAGCGGATCGGGAACTCGTCGCCGAACCGCGCATGGACCGCCTCGCCCAGCAGCGCGCGCGGCTGGGCGAACACGAGGTCGATCGACGGCAGTTCGACGCGCACTCCGTCCAGGTCGAGCAGCAGGCTGTTCTCCTCGGGCACGCAGTCGAAACCCCAGCCGTAGTTTTTGGCGCCGCGGTCGAGGTCGAAGGCTTCCTTCATCCATTGCCCGCCCCACGGCGCGGGATCGAAGAGGGGCACCACGCGGAACGGCCGCGTGACGGCGTGCCGCAGGCCGCGCCGCACGGACTCGCCGTCGGCAAGCTTCGGCGTCCGCAGGTCATGGGTATCGAGCACGAAGTCCCATTGCGCGATGAGCGGACGTTTCCAGCGGTCGGCCACACGCCAGTCCACGTAGAACGCGCGCTTGTATTGGAGGCCGGGGGCGAGGGGGTGGTTCGCCGTGCCGAGGTTGGCCGACTCGTTGCGGCGGAAACGCAACTGCGCCTCCCAGCGGGCGAGATCGGCGTAGACCAACACGTCGCCGTCGGCGATGAGCCGCGCGCCGCAGCCGATGATCAGGACGAGACCTTCCGCCACGGCGGCGGCCTGCGCGTGCAGGGCGGCGAGTTTTCCGTCGTCGAAAAATTGCGGCAGCGTCAGGTTGGTGAGGAAGCCGAAAACGGGATCGTGGCCCCCGAGAAACGGCGCGACGAGCGCGTCGATTTTGTCCGGTGGCAAGAGGGCCTCGCTGGCGGCGATGGTCAGCGTCGGCATCAGGTGGCGGGCCAGTTCCCCGCGCACGGCGGCCTCGTCCACCCCGGGATAGCATTCCACCACGAGCACGGTCCGCCGGGCTCCCCGCCCCTCGGCCACCCGGCGCAAACGGTCGGCGATGGCCGGCCAGCCGGTGGCCGCCGCGCCCGCACTGTCGGACACGGCAATGGCGGGAAATTTTTCGTAGTTGGACTTTCGCATGATGGGTTGAAACAGGAATTATTTGCGCGGCGAATGCACCGGCGGCGCGGTTTCAGGCCCCGTGTGCATCGGCCCCAGCCGGCCCTGCTGATTCAGGCCCGCCGGGCCCGCGGCCGGTGCATCACCGAGATCCTGGCGCAGCCGTTCCAGCTCGCGATGCAGGTCGGCGGCCACGGTCTGATAGCTGGGGTCGTGATAAACATTGGTCGTCTCGCCGGGATCAGCCTTGAGATCGAGCAGTTCCCATTCGTCGATCTGGCGGGCGATTCGCGTGGCATCGCCCGTGGGCGTGCCATCGTCGGCGATGATCGGCCCCTGGTAATGGATGAGTTTGTAGCGTTCGGTGCGGATGCCATAGTGCGGCGGCAGCGCGAACTCGGTCGCGTAATAGCGATAGTAGATCGAATGGCGCCAGTCAGCGGGCACCTGGCCGGCCAGCACGGGACGGAGGCTGCGCCCCTGCATGTCAGTTGGCACGGGCACACCGGCGAGGTCGAGCAGCGTGGGCGCGAAATCGATGTTGAGCGTCATAGCCTTTTCCACCGAGCCGGGCTGGATGAGGCGCGGATAGCGCACGAGCAGCGGCATGCGCAGCGACTCCTCCATCATCCAGCGCTTGTCGAACCAGCCATGCTCGCCGAGGAAGAAGCCCTGGTCGGAAGCGTAGATGACGATCGTGTCTTCCGCGAGATGGTTGCGGTCCAGCCAGTCGAGGACACGGCCGACATTGTCGTCGATGCCGGCCACGCAGCCGAGATAGCTCTTCATCATTTTCTGATAAAGCCAGCCCCGGCGCTGTTCGGGCGTGAGTCCGGCGGGGGCCTCTCCCCATTCCTTCCCTTGCCAGCGCAGCAACTGGTCCACCTGCAGCCAGGTGGGCTTCACCGCCTCGGCGCGATTTGCGTGATCGTCGCCGATTGAAGCGGGCTCCGGCAAATCCTTGCCGTCGAAGAGCGACTCGTAGCGTTTCGCCGGCTGCCACGAGATGTGCGCCGCCTTGTCGTGAATGCTGATCACAAACGGGCGGTTGGGGTCGCGGTGCTCGAGCCAGGAGAGCGAGAGATCGGCGATGATATCACTGACGAAACCTGGGATCGTCCGCCGCCCTTTTGCCGAGATAAAGGTCGGGTTGTGGTAAACGCCCTGCCCGGGCAGGATGTCGTAGTAATCGTAGCCGACCGGATCGCTGCCCTGATGGTATTTGCCGACGAGTGCCGTCTGGTAGCCTGCGGCGCGCAGATATTCCGCAAACGTGCGGTGCTTATGGTCGTAGGGCAGCCAGCCCATCGCGCCACTGACATGACCGTATTTTCCAGTCATGATCGCCGCACGGCTCGGGCCGCAGATCGACTCTGTGCAAAAAGCCCGGTCGAAGCGCATTCCCTCCTTGGCAATACGATCAAGGTTCGGCGTCGGCATGAACTTGCTGCCGTAGGCACCGATAGTCTGGTAGGCGTGGTCGTCGCTGAGGAAAAAGATGATATTCGGACGGCGCGGGGCCGCAGCGGAGGTCGCAACGGCGGCGCGAACCGAAGTCCACCCCGAGGTGATCGGCAGCAGCGCGGCGAGGAGCAGGGAAGTCTGGGTTTTCATGCGAGATTGCCGAGCAGGTTGAGGTGTTCGCGGAGCAGCCACTCGCCAGCCACGAGCGCCGCTGTGTCGCCCAGAGCGGAAGCCACCACGCGCACTTTCTCCCACGGCGTGTGGGCATGGCGGTTCACATAGTCGGCCACGGATGGAAGAATCACATCGCCACTGGCCATGATACCGCCACCGAGGATCAGCACTTCCGGGTCGTAAGCGTGGATCAAATTCACTGCGAGCGTGCCCCAGACCAGGAGACTGTGATCGCGCAGGGCGGCGGCACACCCGTCTCCGGCTGCGGCGTGGGCGAAGACCTCGGCGTAGCCGAGGGTCGCGGCGTGCCGGAGCGAACTCCGCGGCCAATCCGAAAAACCCTCCGCCAGCTGTCGGAGAAACGCCGTGGAGGCCTCCGCCTCGGCGCAACCAAGATTGCCGCAGCTGCACGCCCGTCCGCCGTAGCGCACGGAGAGATGTCCGCCGAGCACGCCAGCCTGTCCATGCCGGCCGCGCACGATGCGGCCCTCCATGATGGCGCTCGTGCCGATCCCGGTGCCGAGCGTCATCATCGCGAGATTGTCGCGGTTGCGGCCGGCCCCGGCGCGCCACTCTCCGATCAACGCCATGCGAGCGTCGTTTTCGATGGCGAGCGGCAGACCAAGCTCGGCGCGCGCCCACTCCCGCAAATCAAGCGCCATCGCGTCGGAATATTTGCCGTAGGCGGCGAGGATCCGGCCTGTGGGCTGATCAATCAGGCTGGGAAAGGCCACCGTGACGCCTGCGCAGTTAGTGAGCGTCAGATTCAGTCCCTCCAGCTGTCGCAGCCAAGCGGCTTTGAGCACCGGTAGTTGTGGCGCGAGCCCCTGCTGCGAGTTTGCCGGCTCAACAGTCTGCGCCAGCATCAGGCCGTCGCGCATCACGCCAATCTTCAGGCGCGTCCCCCCCAGATCACAGGCAAGGACGATCATGACGCCGTTCCTTTGCTGGTTCCCTCCACCGGTTTCCACATCCGCGCGATTTCCTCCAAGGAGCGGCCCTTCGTCTCAGGGATCAGCAGCAGCACAAAGAAGAATGAAGCCAGGCTGACCGTGGCGTAGATCCCGAAAGTTAACGCCGGACCAACCGCCGGGCTGTCGTTCAGCATCGGGAAGGTCTGGGCCACGATGTAGCACGCCGTCCAGATGACGAACGCGGCCACGGACATGGCCCGACCGCGAATCTGGTTGGGAAATATCTCCGAGCAGAACAGCCAAGTGATCGGCCCCATCGCCAGGGCGAAAGCGGCGATGAAGAGCACCACGCAACCGAGCAGCAGCGGACCGTGTTGCCCGATATGAAACATCCAGCCCACGAGGCCCAGCGCGACCGCCTGCACGGCGGTGCCGATGAGCAGTAACGGACGGCGACCCAGCCGGTCCACAAAGGCGATGGCCACGAACGTGAATACGAGGTTGATCAGGCCGACCCAGACGGAGGACGTGAAGGCGGCGTTCTTGCCTGCGCCCGCGGTTTCAAAAATCTTCGTCGAGTAATACATGATGGCGTTGATGCCGCAGAACTGCTGGAAGAGCGCGAGCAGCACGGCCAACAGCAGCGGGCGACGGTAGGCTCCGGAAAAGAGCGCAGAAAACGGCGGCTCTACCTGCGTCGCCGCCGCCCGGATGGCCGCCAGCTCCGTCGCAGCGTGCTCCGGTCCGTCCACCCGCTCCAGAATCGCGCGGGCCTCATCGGTGCGGCTCCGAAGGGCGAGCCAGCGCGGGCTCTCCGGCACGGTGAACAGGAGCGCGATAAAGGCGATGGCCGGCACGACCTCCATGCCCAGCATCCAGCGCCAGCCCACGGACGTGTTCCACGCCTCGTCCCCCCACCCTTGGATGAGCAGGTTCACAAACAAGGTCAGGAAAATGCCGGTGACGATGCCGAGCTGAAACAACGCTCCGAGCCGGCCGCGCCATTTCTCTGGCGCGATCTCCGCGATATAAACCGGACAGATCATGGACGACGCGCCGATGCCCAAACCGCTGATGATCCGGGCGAGCAGAAACTGGTCAAAGGTGCGTGGGATGGCCGAGAGCAGGCCCGACACCGCGTAGAGTGCCGCACACAGGAACAACATTTTTTTGCGGCCGAACCGGTCGCTCAGGAAACCGGCGAACATCGCGCCCGGAATGCAGCCCAAGATCGCACTGGCCCCCGCCAGGCCTTCCTGCGTCGGATTGAGCCCCAGGTGGGCGGCGAGGTAACAGTTCGCACCATTGATCACTGCGGTGTCGTATCCGAAAAGGAATCCCCCAATGGCGGTCACGCCCGTGGCAAAGAGGACGAAGCGGAGCGGGCGTAGCGGCTTAGTGTTCATAGTTGGGAGGACGGGGTAAGCAGGTCATTGCTGGCGCAGATTGAGACTGAGTTCGAACCGGTCACCGCGGTAGTGCACGACGGAGTATTCCATCGGCTGTCGCCGCGTATCGTATACCGTGCGATTGCGCTGCAGCAGCGGAGCTCCGAGTTTGACGGCGAGCACCCGGGCCAGCCGGCGGTCGGCGGCGACCGCGGTCAATTCCTCGTCGGACTGGTCCGCAATGACTCCGCAATGACTCCGCACCAGTTCGTAAAGCGGTTGGTTGAAATCATCGTCGATCACCAGCTTGAGACGTGGATGTAGGTAGGAGCGAAAATGAACCACCGGTTTCCCGTCCCAGCCGCGGACGCGGTCAAGGCAGAGCACCTCGCTGCCGGTCTCGAGGAGCAGTCGAGGGCCAGCCTCGGCCGGGATCTCGACCATTCGGGCCGTGACCGAATACGTCTCCACTTTGATGCCTTTGGCCTCCATTTCGCGGGTGAAGCTCTGCCATGCGCCGACGCCCGAGTGCATCTTGGGTTCGACCACCCGCGTGCCCACTCCGGCCTTGCGCTCCAACCGGCCCTCGCTGACCAGACGCGCGATCGCGGCCCGCAGCGTGTTGCGACTCACGCCCATGGCATTGGCGAGCGACACCTCGTCGGGCAGCAGTGTGCCAGTGCCCTGGTCTGGGGAAGCCAGCAGGGTGCGCAACGATTGTTCGGCCTGTGCATGCAGCGGTAGCGAGCTGCCGGGGTTAAGCCGCAGGCCACGGAGCGAACGCGAGCGATCGGCGGGTTTGGGGCGGAGGGAATTTATCTGCATGTTAGTTTGTTTAAACATTCCATTCATATGATCATGTCAAGCGCACGCGCGACGCGAATGCCCCCGTGTTTACGTGGGTTGTTGGGTCGAAGTCTGGCCGATAGACTGTCGGCATGACGCCAGCCCCTCGTCTCCCGCATCGGCCTGTCTATGCGACCGGTCATGTCCGATGGAACGCTGGCACCGCCCACTGATTCCCGATCCCGGCGATCGGGCACTGCAACGAACACCCATGAATGCGCTACCCCTCCCTCTCCGGCTTCACCGGGCTTCTTTTTCACCGATCACGAGCGCTCGGTTTCGGCGACCACCCGCGCGCTTTGCTGATTTTCCAGCCGCATCCGAGGGGACGTCGCGCTCGCCCGATTACACGGCCAACCCCTGCGGCCCATATTTGATCACCACACATTCAATCGTTGTCACCGACCGGAACCGGGTTTCAGGAGCGGCTAATCTCCCAATCCAAGCACCGCTATGAAACGTCGCGAATTCATAAAATACACCGGAGCGGCGGTCGCCCTCGCCCGCACGACAAACGCGGCTGCCGACTCGGATGCGGCGACCGTGCCGCAAAACACCGTCTTTGAAAAAAGCTTTCGCGCCACTTCGGCGTATCGCGATCCGTTTGAAGATGTGGACTTCAAAGTTAAGGTCACTTTCCCCGACGGACGGGAAAAGATATTTCCTGGATTTTGGGCCGGTCAGGACAGGTTCAGCTTTCGTTTTTCTTCGCATGAGGTCGGCCTGTTCAGCTACGTCACCGTGGCGTCCAACGAGCGGGACGCCGGGCTGCATCATCACCGCGGCACGTTTCGGGTCGTGCGCTACGAGGGCGACAATGAGCTGCTCAAACACGGTCCAATCCGGATCTCAAAAAACAAACGCCACTTTACCCACGTCGACGGCAAACCGTTTCTGTGGTTGGGCGATACTTGGTGGTGCGGTCTGACCAAGCGTCTGCGGTGGCCGGACGAGTTCAAGCTGATGACCAAGGATCGGGTGGAAAAAGGCTACAACGCCATCCAGTTCACGGTGGGGCTGGCGCCAACAGGGACCTATTTCGACTAAAAGAATGAGAACGAAAACGGTCTGCCGTGGGACGAGGCGGCCAAGCGGGTTAATCCGGCGTATTTCGATGCGGCCGACCGCCGGGTTTTTCATCTGGTGGATTCCGGCATCGTGCCGGTGGTGGTTCCGTGCTGGGGCTTTTACATTTTGCGCATGGGCACGGAGAGCACGAAGAAACTATGGCACTACATCATGGCGCGCTGGGGCGCACTGCCGGCCGTGTGGTGCGTCGCCGGTGAGGTGTCCATGCCCTACTACAACTCGGAAACGCGTCAAGAAGACGGCCCTCGTCAAATCGCCGCCTGGAGCGAAGTGCTCCAATACCTGCGTGAGATCAACTGCTATGGCCACGTAATCTGCGCGCATCCCAAGCACGGGCAGAGTTCGCGGAATGAAGTGCTCGATTCCTCATTGCTGGATTTCGACATGCTCCAAGCGGGGCATCTCTATCTTCAAGCGTTGCCGAAAGCCCTTTCCCTGCTGCGGACTTCTTTGGCCGAAAAACCCGCCATGCCCGTGCTCGTCGACGAAGTCGCCTACGAAGGCATTGCGGAAACCAACTGGGAGGACTGCCAGCGCCAACTTTTCTGGGCGAGCGTCCTGTCAGGCTCGCCCGGTTACACCTACGGGGCGCACGGCATCACGCAGTTTAGCTCCGACGAATTTCCGTCGAACGTCCAGCCCCACGGTCTGTCGTGGGGAGAAGAGACGTGGCACAACGCCTACCAATATCGCGGAGCGACTCAAGTCGGGCTCGGGAAGAAAGCCCTGGCAATGCTCGACTGGTGGAAAATGGAGCCGCACCCCGAGTGGGTGCTCCCGGCCAAAAGCGACGCGTTGAAGCACTTCACGTCGTATGCGGCTGGTGTGCCCGGCAAGCTGCGGGTGATCTATTTCAGCGCCTTGAGTCCGATGGAGCTGGCAGTCGTGGGTCTTGAGCCGGACATCACCTACGACGCCTATTTTATCGTCCCCTCGAACGGAAAACGTCTTCCGCTCGGTCTGGTCCGGGGCAACCGCGACGGCGTCTGGACCATGACCAGGACCAGAAAGCACGACCTTGTTCTGATCATGATAGCTGCCAGCGCGGCCGACTCCGACGCCAAGCCATTGTCGCGCTGACTGCCCTTAAATTCATTTACCCAAACCCCATGAAATCCACCCGCCGTCAATTTCTCCAAGACACCGCGCTTGGTCTTGGAGCGCTCGCGTCGCTCACTGCTCCCGGCGTCCTTTTCGCTGCCGAAAAGGCCGAAAAGAAAAGCTCCGCGCCGACGCCGTCATTTGTCACCGGCAAGTCCAAGCATCACATCGGCATGGTGACCTACAATCTCGGCAAGGACTGGGATATCGAGACCATCATCAAGAACTGCACCGAGGCCAAATTCACTGGCGTCGAGCTGCGCACTACGCACAAGCACGGTGTCGAAGTTACGTTGAGCAAGGCTGAGCGCGCCGAGGTGAAGCGGCGTTTCGCCGATTCGCCCGTGCAGTTGGTCAGCCTCGGCAGCATTTTCGACTACCACACGCCCGACAAGGCCAAGCTCCGGCAGGATATCGAGGACACCAAGGCTTACCTCAACCTTGCGCACGACGTCGGCGCCACCGGGGTGAAGGTGCGGCCTAACGCATTGCCGAAAGGGGTGCCCGAGGAAAAGACCCTCGAACAAATCGGTCTCTCGCTCCGTGAAGTCGGCCAGTTTGGCGCCAGTCTCGGCCAGGAAATCCGTCTCGAAATCCACGGCAACGAGACCGTCCGCGTCCCGCGCTGCAAACGGATCATGGACGTCGCCGATCACCCGATGGTTGGCGTCTGCTGGAACTCCAACGTAACCGACCTCGAAGACGGCGGCTTCGACGTCAACTTCGACCGTGTGAAGAACAAGATCTTCACCGTGCATCTCCGCGATATTTACCTCGAAGAATATCCCTTCCGCCGCCTCTTCACGCGCCTGAATGAAATCAATTTCACCGGCCATGCCTTCGCGGAGATTCCCGAAAGCGCCGATCCCGTGCGCGTGATGAAATACTTCCGCAGCATCTGGCTCGCCTATCAGGGCCTGCTGTGACGGACCCGGCTTGGTCTACGTCCCCTGCATTCTTTCTTCCGCGACCCGCGCATAAATTACCTTACCCCGACCGTCCTATGAAACCAACCCAACGGAGAGACTTCATCAAACAGTCCGCCATCGGCACTGCCGGCCTTACGATCGGGGCCATGGGCTTCAGCGCCAAATCCTACGCCGCCATCGCCGGGGCCAATGAACGGATCAATGTCGCCGTCATCGGTATTCGCAATCAAGGCACGCTCCATCTCAACAGTTGGTGCAGCCTCAAGGACAGTCACAACGTGCAGGTGCGCACCGTCTGCGACACCGACGAAAACCTCTTCGCCGCCGGCGTGAAGCTCGTTGAAGACAGGACCGGCGTGAAGCCTGCGACCACTTGGGACCTCCGCACGGTGCTCGACGACCAAGCGATCGACGCCGTCTCCATCGTCACGCCGAACCACTGGCACGCCCTCGCGACCATCTGGGCCTGCCAGGCCGGTAAGCACGTCTATGTCGAGAAGCCCGCCTCCCACAATATCTGGGAAGGCCGCAAGATGATCGAGGCCGCGCGAAAATATCGGCGGCGCGTCCAGGTCGGTCTCAACAACCGCTCAGTGCGCGGTGTAATGGATGCGATGGCGTTTCTCCACGGTGGCGGCCTCGGCGAACTCTACCTCGCCCGCGCACTCTGCTTCAAAGCTCGCGATTCCTACGGCCGTTCTGCCGACGGCCAGCCGCCCGCCGGATTCCACTACGACCGCTGGCTCGGGCCCGCGCCCGACCGACCCTACAACGAAAAACGCAGCCACTACAACTGGCACTGGTATTGGGACACGGGCAATGGCGACACCGGCAACACCGGCCCGCACCAACTCGACCTCGCGCGCTGGGGCATGGCGAAAAACGAACACCCCGTCTCGGTCTACTCTGCTGGCGGCCTCTACGGGTTCCGTGACGACGACGGCCCACCGACGCCCGGTGTGCGCGTCTACGGCGGCGTGGAAGCCTACGGTCACGACAAGACTTCGCAGGAGACACCCAACACCCAGACCGCGGTTTTCAAATACGCCGACGGCGCCATGATCGAATTCGAGGCCCGTGGGCGCTACACGAACCACGAAGGCAGCCGCGGCCAGGAAGTGGGCAACCTCTTCTTCGGCGCCGAAGGCTGGCTCGAACTCAGCGGCGGCACGTGGAAAGCCTTCCGCCGCCGCAGCAAAGAACCCTTCGCCGGCTCCCAGGAAAGCGCCGGCGGTTGGAAAGGCGAGCACTGGGGCAACTTCCTCGACGCCCTCCGCTCCGGCAAAGACACCGACTTGCACGCTGACATCAACGAAGGTCACCTCTCCACGTCGTTGCCCCACCTCGCCAACATCTCCTACCGCATGGGTCGCTCGCTCACCTTCCACGGGGCGACGGAGAAATTCGCCAACGACCGCGAAGCCGACGCGCTCCTCACGCGCGTCTACCGCAAGCCCTACGCCGTTCCGGAAACCGTCTGACGTGCCTGCGCCTCTGGTTTCAACCCCACGGACACCCATCACCGGGCGACCGGTTTGTCTCATTGCTTCACACCGGCGTGAGCAGAAGCCGGAATGCCCATCCCCCGTGATTCCGTGGGTTTTCGCCGCGTCGCAGGTCCGATAGGATATTCGCACAAAGCAATCCCGCCCATCGGTTCTTTCACTCTTATCGATCCCGCCAGGAAAGCGCTTGCCTCATTTGCCGCGAAATGGCCAACCATCGGTGTTCCCGCTCTCGCCCTTCGGTTTAACCAGCCCTGCCCCGCATCCACTCTATTATGAAAAAAACACTGCTTCCCCGCCGCGATTTTCTTAAAATCTCCGCGACACTCGCCACCGGTTCGGCCCTCGCCCGGCCGCTCACCGCCGGCGAACGCGCCCGCTCCATCGGCGCCAATTCCCGCATTCGCATCGCCCAAATCGGCTGCGGCAGTCGGGGCCGACTGGCACATTTGGAAAAAGGCATCATCCCCCACCTCGCCGCCACGAATTTCGAAGTCGTCGCGCTTGCCGATCCCTGGAGCAAGGCCCTGGAGGACACCAATGCCCTCGTGAAAGCCACCTTCGGCCGCACCGCCAAAGCCTTCACCAACTACCGCGACCTTCTGGCGATGGATGGCATCGATGCCGTCATGATCGCTTCACCCGATTTCCATCACACCACGCACCTCGCGGCCGTCGCCCAGGCGGGCAAGCACATCTACGTCGAGAAACCGCTCGCCACCGATTTCGATCAACTCCTCCGCGCTTACGACGCCGCGAAATCCGCGCAGGCTGCCGGCAGCATCATTCAGGTGGGCACGCAGCTTCGCAGTATTCCCGGCATCGTCGGCGCTCGCGAAGTCATGCAGAGCGGCGTGCTCGGAAAAATTTCCCGCATCGAGGAAGCCCGCAACGCGGAGAAACCCTATTGGTATCAATATCTGAAAACCGATGTGCAGGCGGCCGACGTCGACTGGAAGGAATTCCTCGGCGACCGGAAAATGCGTCCGTTCAACATCGACCAGTTTTCCGCCTGGTTCGGCTATTACGAATTCTGCCAGGGGCCCGTCCCGCAGTGGGGCGCGCACTTTCTCGACACCGCCCACTTCATCATGGGCTGCGGCTTCCCCACCTCGTGCGTCTGCACCGGCGGCTCGTTTACCTGGAACGACGAACACAAGTTCACCGTCCCCGACTGCGTGCAAGCCACGTGGATTTACCCCGAGGGCTTCCTGCTCACGAGTTCGAATAATTTCGGCAACAGCGCGGGCAATACCCGCAAGTTTTTCGGCGCCAAAGGCACGCTCTCCATCGACAACTGGAACGCCCCCACCTACTCCGCCGACGGGGGGCCGAAACGCGACGGCAAGATCCGCGGTAAGCTGGAGGTCAAACCCGTCGAGCGCCCGGATCACTTCCTGAACTGGCTGCAATGCATGCGCACCGGAGAGACCCCGCACGCCTCGATCGACGCCGGCTACCAGCACGCCGTCGCCGTCCTCATGGCCGTCAAAGCCTACGAGACCGGCCGGAAAACCGTTTACGATCACGCCCAGCGCGCGATCCGCACCGTTTGAAGACGAACTCCCACTCCGTCGCAGCCCCGACCTCCATCCGCGTCGTCATGACTACCACCAATACCATGCATCCTAGGAATCAATCTCACCTGTTCGGTTGCCTCCTCCTTCTGCTCGCCGCGCCGGTTGTGATCGCGGCCGAGGCGACGAGCGGCCCCACGTCTACCCGTTCGCCAAGCCCCGCGGTCGACGAAATCGTCGATCTCACTCCCTTCACCGTCAACGCCAGTGACGACCGCGGCTATCAGGCGCAAAGCTCCCTCACTGGCAGCCGGATGAAGACCGACCTCAAGGACATTGCCGCCCCCACCTCGTCGTTCACCGAACAATTCCTCCTCGATACCGCGATTACCAACACCGACGACCTCGCGCGCTTCATGCTCAGCACGGAGTCGGATTTCGGCGAGGATGCCGGCGGCCAAAACCGCCTTTTCTCGGGCACCGCCAAACCGCTCCGGATGCGCGGCCTCGGCGGCGGCGAGGTCACCACGAATTTTTTCAAGACCGGCGGACGCGGCGATTCGTATAGCCTCGAGCGCATCGACCAGTCCCGCGGCCCCAATGCCATCCTCTTCGGCGTGGGTAATCCTGGCGGCATCATTAACGCCACCACCAAACGCGCCCGCCTCAACGCCGACAGCAATCTCATCGCCGGCCAGGTCCGCACCTACGGCGGCACGCGCATCGAGGGCGACTACAATCACGTGGTTCTTCGTGATCGCCTCGCTTTCCGCGTCGCCGCCGTGCAGGGCCGCGCCAACCACTGGCGCAATCACCAGTTCAACGACGAGGATCGCCTCTTCGGCACCGTCAAATTCCGGCTCTCCCCGAAAACGGCAATCAACGCCGAGGCCGAGACCGGCCGCTCCCACCGGCGCAACAACCGCACCTTCACCGCGCTCGATGCCTACACGCCGTGGCTCGCCGCCGGCAAACCCCTCTCCGCCGTCGCCGTTCCGGGCAGTATCGAACGCACGGCGGGCGCGACGGCCACCTGGCTCGTCTACGACGCCGCCACGAATTCACTCATGAACCGGTCCGCCTCGTCGCGCACCTCGCCCCGCGCACTCGTCGGCGGCGATCCCACGCTCACGGATTTCTCCGTGCTGCCCCGCGAGACCTCCATCCTCGGGCCCGGCATGGGCCAGGACAACACCTCCAACCGTTTCACCGCGTTTCTCACCCACGCCTTCACGCGCGATCTCAACCTCGAGGTCGCCGCGATGCGCCTCGACGATCACTTCTACAACAAGGATGCGCAGCAAAACCTCGGCACCTATCTCCGCGCCGATCCCAGTCCCACGCTGCCCACCGGCGCGCCCAACCCCAACGTCGGCCGCGCCTTCCTCGAATCGCAGATGCAGCGCAACTATCGCGACACCCGCACCGACGCCGTGCGCGCCAGCGGCAGCTACAAATTCAATCTCGGCCGCTATTTCGGTTCTCACACCCTCGCGGGCGTCGCCGAATACAATTTCGAGAAAATGACCGGCGTGCAGTTGAAGGAGTTCGTCACTTCGCCCAACGCGCCGACGCTCACCAACCCCGAGAACAACAACAACCGCGTCTGGCGCCGCACCTACGTCGATCTCAACGGCCCCTCCGGCAATATCTTTCTCGCCGACTGGCGCACCTCCAGCCCCAGCGGCCTCACCGATCCGATCAGCAGCCGGGCCTATCAGATCGACTGGATCTCGTTCGGCAACGGCACACAGTTCACCTCCACGGAGAGCAAGTCTTACATTGGGATGCTGCAAAGCAATTTCTGGAATAGACGCATCAACACCGTGGTCGGCCTGAGCCGCGACGAGCGCACGGCCTACAACTCCTCTCAGGTCCGCACTCCGCTGGCCGGCTTCACCACGGGCGTCCTCACCGCCGTGCGCGATCACACCGGCAACGAAGGCTCCGCCCGCAACATCACCTTTAGCGGCGTATTCCACGCCACCCACTGGCTCGGCCTCACCTACAGCAAAGCCGAAAACAGCGGCCTCCCCAACGCCAGCGGCTCCATCCCCTCCGCCGACGGCACCTTGGCGAACCAGCGCCCGCCACGCCCTCTCGGCCGGAGCCAGGACATGGGTTTCAAACTGGATTTGTTCGACCGCCGCCTTTTCCTCAATGCCGTCTATTTCCAAACCACCGCCGGCAACGACTTTGATTTCTCCCCGCCTGTCACCCAGGCCAGCATCAACTCGATTTGGGATGCCCTCGCCGCCAACGGCATCAACGACCCCGCCACGAACGCTCCGATCATCTCGCCACGCGATGTGGTCACGGGCTCCACCTTCGCCTCGCGCACGCAGGGCTACGAGGTCGATCTGACGGCGAACCCCACGAAAAATTGGCGTCTCTTCCTCAACTATTCCCGCACCAAGACCGCCCGGACGGATATCGGGCCCGAGATGGTCAACTACATCGCCCGGATGCGTGGTTTCTGGAGCGAGGGCACACGCGGTCGCCTCTACCTCGTGGGCCGCGGCACCGGTCTCGCCCCGCAAGAGCGCGATGGCAATAACACCGCCGACACCATCGCCGAACAGCTCGACGTGATCGATGCCAATATCCTCAACGGTATCACGCTTGCCAACGGTCGTCGGCCTCTCGGTCAAATTCCGCAAAAACTAAACTTTCGCACCTCGTATGATTTTACGCAGGGCGCGCTGAAAGGCGTTGGCATCGGCGGCGCCGTTCGCTGGGCCGACCACCCCATCGTGCGCTACGTCTCTCCGACCGCGACCACGGACCGTGTCGTGACCTACGGTGACCGACAGGTGTTCGCGGACTTGAACCTCGGCTACCGCCGGAAGTTCACGCTCTTCGGTCGCAACGTGAACTGGACCCTCCAACTCAACGTCGACAACGTTCTTAACGACGACAAATTCGTGATCCTCCGGCAAAACACGGCCGGCGAGATTTTGAACTACCGGTTCAATGAACCGCGCCAGTGGATTCTCACCAACCGGTTTATGTTCTGACCTGCCGGGCCCGCCCCGGATTGAGTTCGCCGCACGGCGCCACCGTGCGCCCAGAAAAATTTGTCCCCATGAATAAAACCAGACACAAACCCAAGCAAGAGCATCGCGCCGTTGGCGGCCCTGTGCTCTCTTCCCCTGCTCTGCCCGCCGGAGCGTTGTCCCAAACCGCACATTCAACTCGCTCGGGCGAGCAATCAGCAAAACTCTCCCCTTTGGGCTTAGTTCGAGTGACGTCCTTCGCGCTCGCATGTGCCCTGGTCTGGCTCACTCAGCGGGCGGATGGTGCGACAAACGCGAGTAACTACCTGTTCGTTCCCGGGCATGGGCTCACCTCCAAGAGTGGCGATCCGAGCACTTCGATGACGACCTTGATCAACGAATGCAAAAACACCGGCCCGTGGATGCAGTTCGTGGAGCGGGAGTATTTTTGGAGCGAACTTCAAACGGACGGCCCGGCGAATTCGAACACGCCCGGCACCTACAAGTATGGCAATCCGGGGATCGGTAGAATCGTTCAGGAAGCCAAGGCCTGCTATGCGAACGGGCTGAAAATGCGCGTGATGCTCATGCACAAGTTTGCCACCCTGCCAGCCTACCTGACCTACAATCAAAAATATGCCGTCAGCATTGGCCCGGGAGTGACAGACTGGAATATCAAGTTGGACTACGTCGATAGCGGCGGAGCCGCCGTGGTGCTCGGATACCTCAAGGACTTGTATCAGGCGGTGATTAATGAGCTGAAAAAGCCTGGAAACGAGAATGCACGCGATGCCTTCTACGGTTTTAACATCCAGGAACACGCGTTTGGAACCAGCGCCTACTGGACCGCTGCCAGACAGGCCAAATGGGTCGATCACCTGATCGATTTTAATCTATGGCTTTCGCAAGGCGGACGGCTTCGCAATTTCGCTCCGAACACCGCCTCATCGAAGCCGCATCGGCTTTTCTGGCAAATGATCAATTCGCCCGCTCTCGACGCCGCACGAATTGCCGATGCGATGCCGAACGGTGGTGGCCTCTGCGGACCGGATACGTTCCCGCGCGAACCGGCTCCCGGCGCCAACCTCGGCGAACCAAATAGAGTCGCCCTCTACAATGCCTACAACAAGATGAGGGAGAAGCGGGGAATACTCCCGCTGTCGCTCCACGTTTATGCGAACAACTATTGGAATCCCTACGTGCATGCTCAAAAAGAAGTGACTGCGGTCGGCGACATGCTCCCGCATTTGGGCCCCCAACCCATTTGGGGTAGAGATAACATGGACACGATCGACTCCTATACGGAGTCGGGACTTGGCTCTTCGGTGACCAATCGCTGGGCCGGAGTGGGCATCGCCAACTTCCTAGGCTGTGTGTCTCCTTGGGCCAAGGACTGGGAACCCGATAACATGCAGGTCAATAATGTCGTTTGGGCATATACGACCTTCGTGTCAGACGAAGCGGTGGATCAGGGATTCGTGCGCCCCAATGATGCTTACGGATGGAATAACGTCAGGGATTGGATGAAACTCTCGACCAACAACCAGTTTCCAAACGGGAACCATAACGGCAGCGCCCCCGATTCCGCGGGCGGATGCACCACAGCCATCCCAACCAAAATCAATACCACGACCGCACCGTAGCTCCGTGAAGGTGCGCGGAATGAAGTCTGCGCCGACTGCTTGCCGTCGGCGGCACGATTAACCCTCTTGCGGCCGACTTGCCAAAACGTCGGCCGCACAACCCGCGAGCTACGAGCGCCGGGTGAGTAACGATCGCTTCAATTGGAAAGTGCGACCCAGCGCCCGCTACCTCTTCGGCGGCACCGATACGATCCTCATCGACGTGCAGCCGTGGGGCGCCCCTCCGACCGTGCGCCTCGCGCCCAAGCGCCGCTGCTATCTCACCAATACGTTCAGCTTCCAGTCCCAGCCGCCCGAGTCACCACGCCCGTCCTGCAAACCGCCAACCTCACCCGCGCGTAGTTCGAGCCCATCTTGAAATCGGCGTTGGGCGTCGAAAAACTAAAAATTTCTGAACCATCCGTGACTCCCGAACCAGTTGCCTGAAATCTCAGATTTTCAGATTCTCGCTGCCCGCTTTCAAGATCCACTCCCCCGTATGAACCACCTCCGTCTCCTCGCCCTCGCCGCGCTCCTTTCGCCTTTCTCCCTCCTCCTTTCTCCGGCGGCTGGAGCCGCGCCCGCCGCGGCGAAGCCCAACATCCTCTTCCTCCTCTCCGACGACCACAGCTACCCGCATCTCGGCGCCTACGGCAACCGCGACCTCCGCACGCCCGCGCTCGACGGCCTCGCCGCGCAGGGCCTGCGCTTCGACCGCATGTTCGTCGCTTGCCCACAGTGCGTGCCGTCGCGCGCCACGCTCATGACCGGCCGCTCGCCCGTCTCGATCAAGATGGTGCGCTTCACCTCCGCCCTCCCCGCTGAACTACCAGCGCTCCCCGATTTGCTCCGCGACCGCGCCGGCTACTTCACCGGCGTTGGTGGCCGCAGCTATCACCTCGACGGCCCGCCGCCCAACGGCAAGCACGCCGCGCCCGTCATCAGCGGCGTGCTCGACGGGAAAAAACTCCGCACCTTCAAGCAGCGCGTGAACTTCGTGGACGATGGCGGCGTGAAGGACTTCGACGCCGTCCTCGGCCGTTTTCTCGACGCTGCGCCGAAAAACCGGCCGTGGTTCTTCTGGCTTGGCTTCAGCGATCCGCATCACGTCTGGGATGCGAGCCGCCCCGGCTCGCGCATCGATCCCGCGAGGCTCACCCTCCCGCCCTATCTCCCCGATCTGCCCGAGGTCCGCGCCGACTACGCGCGCTACCTCGCCGAAATCGAGCACCTCGACGACGACGTTGGCGCCGTGCTCGCGCTGCTCGAAAAGCGCGGCCACGCGCGCGACACGATCGTCGTCTTCATGGGCGACAACGGCATGGCCTTCCCGCACGGCAAGGGCGCGCTCCACGATCCTGGCATTGCCGTGCCGCTCATGGTGCGCTGGCCCGGCGTGGTGCAGCCCGGCGGCGTCACGCGCGAGCTTATTTCCGGCGAGGATTTCGCGCCCACACTCCTCGAGATCGCCGGCGTCAAGCCGCTCGCCGAGATGACTGGCGTCAGCTACCTGAAGCTTCTCCGCGGCGAGCCGTTCAATGGCCGCAAGTATGTCTTCGCCGAGCGCGGCCCGCACGGCGGCGACGGCGCGATGCGCCCCGACATCCCTGCGGCGAGCTTCGACCTCTCGCGCTGCGTGCGCTCCGCGAACTGGAAATTGATCTACAACTGCACGCCGCACCAGCGCGTGCAACCCGTGGACAGCGCGCAGGAGCCGTATTGGCAGGCGATGGTGGCCGCCAACGCCGCCGGGAAACTTGCACCCGAGTTCGTGACTGCCTACTTCACCGCGCCGCGCCCCACCTACGAGCTCTACGACCTCGCCGCCGATCCCGGCGAGCTGCGCAACCTCGCCGGCGACCCGCGCCACGCTGCGATCGAGCGTGAGTTGAAGGTCGCGCTCTCCGAAAAAATGGTCCTCGATTGGGACTTCCTTCCGACTCCGCTGCGCTAGGCACCGTCCGCGTCCTCTGCGCGCTGCTCCTCCCCGCCGCCCGCGTCCAGCAACGATATCGGTTGCTCATCTGCACCCACGCCGTGAGCGGCTGCGCCGAGCAGCAGATCATCCGATCAGAGTCGCTTCAATGCCGACGGCAGTCTCTGGCTTTGGGAATACGAGCGCCGCAAGAGCTCCGCCGGGATCGCGTGACTGATCGACCGCATCAGGAGTGGTTGCCTCAGCGCGCCGCACGACGCCGCCGTCTCGCGCTACGGAGCATAACCGACCGACGCCGTTTGATGCCGAGTAGTCCGGCGAGCGGCCTCGGCTCTTATGACGCATCCGGCGCCAAATTCAACCCCATTTCCCCGTCGCTGACGCCGAACCCAGAAGCGCGATGATCACGGAATTTTCCTCACGCGGCGCGGTTCATCGTTCACGACGGGTTGGAGTTTGCGCCGTTCGTCGGCGACACCTAGTCATGCACGCCATGAAAAAGTCATCCATGCCGACTATGAAAGACGTGGCGAAGGCCTGCGGGGTCGCCGAGTCCACCGTCTCGCGGGTGCTCAACGGCACCAAGTTCGTCACACCGGAGACCCGCGCGATCATCGAGCGCGCACTGCAGGAGATGAACTTCCATCGTGACTCCCACGCGCGGCGACTCGCCCGCGGTCGCAGCGACTTTGTCGGGCTCGTCATTTCCGACATCGAAAATCCGTTTTACCCCGGCCTCATCAAATCGTTCGAAAGCGCCGCGCTCGCGCACGGCTACGAAGTGCTGCTCTGCACGACGAACTACGACTCGGCGCGAACCGAGCATGTTTTCCGCCGGATGATCGAAAACAAGTCCCCCGGCGTCGCTGTGATGACCTCCCGGGTGGACGGTTCGATCGCCGAACGCCTCGCCGAGCACGGGATCGCCTCGGTCTTTCTCGACTCCGATGGGCCTGGTCGCCGCAAGAGCAACATTCGCCTCGATCTAGCCCAAGGAGCCGGCGAGGCCGTCCGCTACCTGCACACGCTCAACCACCGCCGCTTCGCTCTCATCGCCGGTCCGCAAAATCGCCCGTCACACTCCGCCTATCGCCGCGCCGTCGAGAGCGAACTCAAGAAGCTTGGCTTGAAACCCCAGATCGTCGAAGGCAACAACGACGCCATCACTGGCGCATCTGCGGCCGAACGATTGCTGACTTTAACTGAGCCGCCTACGGCAGTGCTCTGCAGCAACGACCTCACCGCACTCGGCGCGGTGCGTGCGTTCCTGCGTTGCGGACTCAGTGTGCCGCAGGACATCTCCGTCGTCGGCGCGGACGACATCCCGATGGCCGCACTCTCCTATCCGCCGCTCACCACCGTCCGAATTCCGAGAGAGAAACTGGGCACACTCGCCATGGACATCCTCCACGAGATGCTGGGCTCACCCCGCCGCGCTGGTGGGGAATCGCGGTTGATGACCGATCTGGTCATTCGCGAATCTACCGGACCCGCCCGGAAAGTGCATAGCAAGTGAGATGTCCGTCGGGAAGGTGAACTAGGTGCGGTGACTGCTCTGCGGGCAAGCGCTGCCAGCAGTTTCGCATTGATGGAGTGCATTAGACCTTGACCAACGTTTTTACCGATGTAGGCAAGCGGTTGCCCACGCAGTCCCCCGCTGCGGCTTCGGCCGATCTTCACTTTTGCGACCAGACCCGTAACCCATGAAACCAACCCTACCCACCCAAACCCCGCTCGCGTTGCTCGTCGGCCTCATCGTCGCCTCGCTTCCGCTCTCCGCACAAACCGCTCCCGCTGCCAATCGTCCTTCCTCCGAAGCCGAAACCGACAAAGCGATCGAGCTGTCGCCCTTCGTCGTCCACTCGGAAAAAGACACGGGCTACCAAGCGGCCTCCACGCTCGCCGGCACCCGACTCAACACGCCGGTCAAGGATCTCGGCGCCTCGATTTCGATCTACACCAAGGATTTTCTCACGGACATCGGGGCGACCAACTCCAGCGATCTGCTCATTTTTGCCACCGGCATGGAAGCGGCCGGTCCTGGCGGAAATTTTTCCGGCGCCACGAATGATATCAACTCGGTCCAAGTCGTCGGCGACTCCGTGCGGGCCAACCCGCAGCAGGGCAGCCGCACCCGCGGTTTGTCCGCCCCGAATTTCACGCGTGGCTTTTACACCACCAACATCGCTTTTGATAGCTACAACACGGAGACGGTGACGATCAACCGCGGCCCCAACGCGATCCTCTTCGGCGTCGGCAGTCCCGCCGGCGTCGTCGACACCTCGCTGCTCCGCCCCAACCTCCGGCGCGACACCAATAAGGTCGAAGTGCGTTACGGCGACAACGACAGCCTGCGCGAGTCCTTCGATTTCAACCGCGTGCTGGTGAAGGGCAAACTCGCCGTGCGTCTCGCCGCTCTGCACGACGAGGAGCGCTACGACCAACGTCCCGCCTACGAGGAGAAAAAGCGCATCTACGGTGCCGCAACCTTCGAGCCCTTCAAGTCCACCGCCCTGCGCCTCAATTTCGAGACCGGCCGAACCAAGGCCGACCGGCCGATCACCGTGCTCCCGTTCAAGAGCATTTCCGACGCCTGGCTCAACGGCACGCGCCCCGGCTTCGACTGGACCTTCTACGACGATCCCGCCCGCAATCCCGCCGCGGCCAGTCAAGTCGTCGGTGGCGCCATCTGGGGAAATCTTTTTGGCCAGCAGCAGCTCTTCGATCAGGTCCTGCAGGTTTACTCCGGCCCCGCCGCCACCTCGCCCTCTTATGCCTTTCGCAGCGAGACCCGCGTCACCACCGGCAATGTTGCCAACGCCGTCCGCGCCGCCGTCTTACAGCCATTGGTCAACCGCGACCTCGCCAACGACGCCATCCCGCTGCTGACCACGGTGAACGTCGGTGAGCTCATCGGCGCCTACTGGACCGGGGCCAACGTCCTGCCCGGCCAGCAGTCGGGGGTCGCGCCCGCCGGCATCAAGATGCAGGGCTTCACGGATTTCAGCGCGTTCGATTTCCGCCGCCGAATGATCGACGAGACTTCCGCCCAGGGCGACAGTTTCCACACGTTCAACGTCGCGTTCGAGCAGCGTGCCTGGGAAGACCGCCTCGGCCTTGAGCTGGCCTACGACACCCAGCGCATCGACCGGCGCACCAAGAATTCCGGCTTCTCCCAAGGCAATTCCAATCACATCCGCGTCGATGTGAACCAGGTTCTCCCCACCGGTCAGCCCAATCCAAATTACGGCCGCCCCTTCGCCAACATCTACAGCCAGGCGAACTGGCTCAACAATTTCACCGAGCGCGAAACCAAGCGCGCGACCGGTTTTGTCAAATACGACTTCAAGGACACGAAATCCTCGTGGGGCAAGTGGCTCGGGCGCCACACTCTCACCGGTCTCTACGAAGAATCGAAAAACGATTCGATCGCCTACACCCATCGCTTTGCGTCCGACGGCGAGGCAGCCCGTGACATTAACGCCAATATCAGTGTCTTCGCCCGTCGCCCCGGCGTGCTCGTTTACCTCGGCCCATCGCTCATCGGAAACAACAACCCGCTACAGTTGGCGCCCATTCAGATCCCCGTCATCCAGGCCGGCCCGCTGGCCGTCCCCGTGCGCTATTTCGTGCGCGCCGCCAATGCCACGGATCCAGGCGCCTTTGTGGACACCCCTGCGTCGCTCGTGGAAATCAACGCCGGCGGCAACGCCGAGCGCGACGTGATCAAGTCCCGCGCCGCGCTCATGCAAAGTTACTGGTTGCAGGACCACCTCGTCACCTTGGTCGGTTGGCGCCGCGATGCCGACTACTTCGCGAGGCAAAACATCAACTTCATCGCCAATCCCAGCAACCCGAACGATCCCGGGAAAGTTCACTACGGGTTCAATGATCTCGCTCTACCCGGCACCCCGCCGCTCAACGTCGCAGCTGAAACCTGGACCTACAGCGGCGTCCTCCGCTGGCCGAAGAAATTGCTCAAGCTGCCCGAGGGCACCGATCTCAGCGTCTTCTACAACGAGTCCGCCAATTTCACCCCGTCCGGTGGCCGCGTCGACGGGTTTAATCAACCGCTCGCTTCCCCCAGTGGCAAAACCAGGGAATACGGATTCAGCGTCTCCGGCTTCCACGACAAACTCAGCCTCCGGGTCAACTGGTTCCAGACGGACGTTCAGGGTCAGAGCTTCACGCCCGGCGTCTACAACACCACGATCAACAACGCCATTCTCCAAGCGGCTGACATCTGGGGAGTGGAGGCCAACGTCAATCCGCAGCTTGCTCCGTCGCGCAACGCCGACATCGCACTGCTCTTCAGCCCGCTGCCCGCCAACTTCCGCCAACTTTACGGCTGGGGCATCCTTGGCACCGCCCCGAGCCTCGCGGCCGCTGGACGCCTCAATAATCTCAGCGGCGCCGGCGATACCACTGACTTCACCGCCAAGGGCACTGAGATTGAAATCGTCTACAACCCCACGCGCAATTGGCGCATTTTGATGAACGTCGCCAAGCAGGAATCGATTCAAACCAACAGCCTGCCGTTTCTGAAAAAATTGATCGGACTGATGACGCCGGTCTGGAACCAGCTCCGCGATCGCCCCCGCCTCACCTACCCCGTCGGTTACCAGCCCACCGATCCGCTGCCCGTGCCGGCCCAGTTGACCTACGGCGATTATCTCGATGCCAATGTGCTGGTGCCCTTCGCCACCGCGATCGCCACCGAAGGCTCCGCCTCCGCCGAACAGCGCAAATGGCGCGCGAACCTCGTCACCAATTACACCTTCCGCCAGGACTCGCCTTTTGGCGACAAGCTCAAGGGTGTCGGCCTCGGTGCCGCCGTGCGCTGGCAGGACAAGCTTGGCATCGGCTACCCGACGACCCGCAACCTCAACCAGAGCGTGACGCTCGATCTCGCGCATCCCTTTTACGCTCCGGCCGAGACCAACTTCGACGCGTGGGTGAGCTACGAACGCAAACTCTGGCAGAACCGCATCAACTGGAAAGTGCAGCTCAACGCCCGGAACCTCTTTGGCAGCACCGAGCCGATCGCCATCGGCGCACAACCGTGGGGTGGAGCCTCCACCGTCCGCCTCGCCCCCGAACGCCGCTGGTATCTCACCAACACATTCAGCTTCTGAATGTCCCTCTCTCCTGATCGCACCAAGGCTTCCCGGCCCGGGTGCGATCCTGACCGATCAGCCGTCGATGACGTCACCCATCCCCGCACCTGTCCCGATGAGGAAGTTCGGCCCGTTACCGCTCTTGCTGGCTATCATGCTCGCCGCGCTTGCTCCGGCCGCCTTGGCCGTGCCAACGCACCTTTTCGTGCCCGGTCACGGTCTCACTGACCGGACGTCCGGTCTGAACCGGACCTCTGAGCAACTGCTCGATGAATGTGAGGCCACCGGCCCGTGGATGCGCCTCATCGAGGTCGCCTACGATTGGGGTGATCTGGAGGGTGAGCCGGCTCCCGACGGCACGCGCACTTGGAAAACCGCCGGTTTCACCCGGATCCGCGCGGACGCCGAAGCCTGCGCCGCTCGCGGCAAGTATCTTCGCGTGATGCTCCAGCATCGCTACGCAAGATTTCCCGCGTATATGAGAGTGGGCGATCGTCATAGCTTCTCAATCCGGGACAACACGCCCCACCCCGGCGAGGCGCCGCCGCGCGTGATCAAGCTCGACCAGCCCGAGAGCTTGAAACTGCTGGAGGGACTCTACGACCGGGTGATCACCACGCTCCAAAGCAGCCCCGCAGCCCGCCGGGGCCTCTACGGTTTCGTGATCCAGGAGACCGCACTTGGCGAATCTCCCTACCTCACCCGACCAATCGAGGCCGCTTGGTATGCCAACCTCCGCGCCTTTCACCAGTGGCTCGGCGGCCGGCTCGCGAATTTCGACGACGCAGCGCCTCGCGGCCGGCTCTTCTGGCAGATGGTGAACTTCCCCGCCCGCGAGGTTCCGACCATCATCGCCCAACTGCCCCCGGGCGCAGGTCTTTGCGGTCCGGATACATTCCCCCGCGAGCCCGTGAGTCACGCGAAGGACACCGGCAAGGCGGCCTACGGTGGGCTCTACAAAGCCTACGACGCCATGCGCCAGCGCTCCGACCGGCCCGTCTCGCTGCATGTCTATCACGGCAACTACAACACCGATCGCGCCCCTTTCCTCTCCGACGCGCTCAAGGGTGTCCAGCCGATCTGGACCGATACGAATCTCCCCGCTGCCAACGGTCTGGACAACAAGGATGCTGGCGACGGTATCGCCAACTTCCTTGGCTGCGTGAGCACCGGCCGCCGGCCCGACACTCTCGCCGTGCACAACATCATCTGGTCAACGGCCAGCGGCACGCTGCGTCCCTATGCCAGCAAGCCGGCAGGCACCATGCCCGGCCGCAACGAAGCGAGCCCTGGCCAGCCTGCCGGTCCCTACGGCTGGCCGCAGGTGAAAGCGTGGATGCAACACTCCGGCCAATTCCCCAAGACAGACCCCGCAGGTGGTTGCGCCGCCACCGTGGCGTCCCTTGCCGCCCCCTAGCCGTGGGAATGCATTGCGTCGAAACCAGCCGCGCTTTCTCGCCCCATCGCCACGACGCCCCTTTCCCGACCCTTGCACCATGCAACCGGCCGGTGTGTTACCGAAAAACAAGAACCCAAAACATGATGAACACCACCCGCGCGGCTTGCTGCTCCTTCGCAGCCGGCCGCTTCTTCCCAATCCTCCGGGGATGCTGCGCTCCCCGCACCCTGCTGCTGGGCCTCTTGGCCTCCGTTCTCCAAGCGGCGCCTTCGTATCCGGTCGTGGCGATCGCCGTGCCGGATGAACGCACATCGAAGACCTTTTTGTCCCCCTTGAATGCCACCGAGGTGCATAAGCTGAAAATGGTTTATGGCTCGGACGCCGCCGGCGTTACGGACAAGCCAGTGCAGCTGGTGCGGGACGTCTTGGGCCGTGACCCGGACCTGACACCGGTTATCCCCTACATGGGAGGCTACACCACAAACCTCGCGCCTGACTCCGAGAAGGCGCAGACTTCGTATATCAAGGGCGTCGCGATGATCAAGGCCGGGAAGCTCCAATGGGGCATTAGCTCCACCGCCACGACCTTCAATGTCATTCTTGACCTCCCGGCACGCAAGGTGCTCATCCCCCGCAAGGACGATCCAAACGTGCCCCCGGTGGGTTCAAACGCTTATGGTATTCAATATCTAAAATCCCAGCAATACGATTCGTGGCTGAGAATTGAAAACGAATGGATGCAGATTGTCAGCGTCGGCAATCCTGACGCGAACGGAGCCGTGTCGGTCACGGTTGTTCGCAACTACAAAAATCTCGGCAGCGCAGGGCATGGGCTGAACAGTAATGTATTCTCTCCGGTCTACCTCGGCGACAGTTTGGTATCCGATCCCCGTTTTGACCAGGGCTACCCCGACAATCTCGCAATCGACACCAAGGGAACGAGCGACCCGAGCGACGACGTAGAGGTGCGCAAAACGATCCGTTATGCATTCGATCCGGGCGCGACGGACGCCGCATCGTTTCGCGCCGCGATTATCAATGGCTACACCACCACCACGCCCCCGCCCGGTGGCACCAAGCGCGAATACGACGGCGCATGGTGGGACACGTTTAACCAAGGATTCTACAATATGTGTGACGCGAGGGGAAATCAGGTCCGCCCGAAGGACATCTGGAACTTCGGCACCGGCGCGAACTATACCGAACCTCAATTCATAAGCGAATTGCAGGACTTTACCGTTCAGACGCGCAGTATGCTGGCCGCTCCCCCACCAGGCCACGGGCCCTATGTCATTTATGCTAACACAACATTTCAAGTAGGCGCTTACCATTTGGCCGGCGATCCCCTGGGTATTGGAACCGAAACACTCGTGGATCGGCCCAACGTTGCGACGGATGATGGCCGCCTTAACGCCGGCTGCTTTGAGGATTCATTCTTGGAGTATGTCGGTCCCAGCCCAGCGGGCAGCGCTAACTTCCAACAGATCGCTGGCACGACCTGGACCACCCATCTCACCAAGATGATCGATGCTGCGAACAGCCTCCGGCCGTATATCTGCATGGTAGGGCCGGCTGGAGAACTGTCCAAATATATCAATAACGAGGACGAGCCCAGCTACGCGGCCAAGATGCGCTTCAGCTACGTCTCGTATCTCATGGCCGTGAAAGTTGTTTCCGCGACGGAATTGCCGAAAAACTCCACGCTTATTTTCGGTCAACCCCTGCTCGTCAGCACTGATGCCAGCAATAACAAATTCATCTATCGGCTAGCGCCCATGCTTTTTGCGCAGATCGGCAATCCCATCACTGCGAACAATCTGACACAGGTCTATCCCAGTGGCTTGAAGCTGGGCTCGACCTCCCCAAACAACCGCGTGTATCAGCGTAAGTTCCAGAAAGGCTTGGTCGCGGTTTACCCTTGGGCTAGCGGCAGCCCCGCCGTGAATATCACGGTTCCAGCCCTGCCTGTCGGCACAACCCAATGGAAAAACGCCGACACCAACGCAAACGTGTCGGTCGGCCAGTCGTTGTCGTTGAGTCCAGGAGATGGATTGATCCTCGTCGCGAACTAAGAAGGGCGCTGCACGCCGGCACTGGACCGGCGCGCAGCGCCAATCCGCCGCATCACTCAATACTTCCCTGAAATCTCAGGTAACATTGCACCATGCGCCAATCGGTAAAACCGAAACGATGAACTGCCCACGCGCCTGTCAGTCGCAGGCGTCCCACCAAGCGACTTGGACCATAAATCCCGGTTCATTTCCTCTCCACCCATGACCACCCGCCGCCAATTTCTCGCACAGAGCGTCGCAGCTCTCGCTGGCGTCGCATTGTCGCCCGTCCTGCTGCGCGCGCAGGGCTCTTCCGCGCCCACCCCTCCCTCACTCGGACCGCGCGCCCGGCCGATTCCCACGGTCACGGGAGAAATCCTACCCGAGCAGATGGGCATCTCCAGCCTGCACGAGCATATCGCGCTGCGCCGCGGCGGGGAACACCGTGAGGAAAGCTTGGCCTATGCGATCCGCGAATTGCAGCGGGCGAAGTCACTGGGCCTGCGCACAATCGTCGATGTCGGGCCGCCCGACGATGTCGTAGGCATCCGGGAGGTGGCGCGGGCTACGGGCGTCAATGTCATCTGCTGCACCGGCTTCTACCTGCTGCGCGGCGAGCAACTGGCCCTGAAGGCGCAGGATTTCGAGAGCAAGATGCTGCACGACATCGAGCACGGCCTTCAGGGCACAGAGGTTCGGCCCGGTGTTATCAAAGTGGCCGCCGTGCGTCTGCCCATCCGGCCGGCGGAGAAGGAACTGTTCATCGCCGCCGCTCGCGTCCAGCAACGCCATCATCTTCCAATTTGTGCCCACGCCGTCAGCGGCTGCGCCGAACAGCAGCAAATCCTGGCGGAAGCGGGCGCCGACCTTCGACGCTGCTATTTCTCGCACATCGAGGCCACCTTCGGCTGGAGCGGACGTTCCGTGGAGCAGGAAATCGACTACCTGGAAGGCGTCGTAGCCAAGGGCAGCACGCTCAGTTTCAATAATTTTGGCAACTGGAACCACACCCAGCCGGAGGATCTGGCCCGCATCATTCGCGATCTCGCCCGCCGCGGCTACGCCGACCGCTTGGTCGCCACCATGGACGTGACCTGGTCGTTTGAGCAGGGAAAACTCAAGCTCCTCTGGGAGGACACCAACGTGAACGGCCGGGACCGCACCTACGCCTACCTGCTGGATACCGCCGTGCCCTGGATGCACGCGAACGGCATAGCCAAGGAGGACACGGACAAGTTCATACTCGACAACCCCCGCCGGATTTTCACCGCCCCGCTCGCATGATCTCAAAACGGTTTCTCCTTATTCCTGCCTTCGCGCTCGCCTGGCAGCCGGTTTCGGCCGCCGAGCCAGTTCGCCTCTACCTGGCGAACGACGATCACACCGACTACATGTGGACGGCCGACGCCGACACCTACAAGCGGGTGTTCGTCGAGATGCTCGATTTCCACGCGAAGCTGACGGACGAAACCATCGGCAATCCGCCGCCGTTGCAAAACCGTTTCAACGCCGACGGCAGCCTCTGGCTGTGGGAATACGAGCGTCAAAAAACTCCCGCCGAGTTCGTGCGCCTGATGGACCGCATCAAGAGCGGCCACCTCAGTGCGCCGCTCAACGCGGTCGTCTCTTGCTACGGCGCACAACCGGCCGAGGCTGTGCTACGGGGCATGTATTACTCCGGCCGCTTGGAGCGACGCTTCGGCCTGCGCTTCACCCAAGCCGTCGCCATGGAAAACCAGTCTTTTCCTCTGGGGCTCGCTTCGCTCTGGGCAGGTGCCGGGGCGAAGTTCAGTTGGCGGGGCGTGTGTGGCTGCGCGAGCAAGCTGCGGAACGCCTCTCTCGCCGACCGCGAACACGAGATCTATTGGTGCACGGGGCTCGATGGCCAGCGCCTGTTGATGAAATGGCACTCCTTCGTGCCGGGCGGCAGCAAGCAGAGCGGCGGCTACGCCGAGGCCTTTGACCCTGTGAAGGCGGTCCGGTTTCTCACCACCAACTCCAAGTTCCTCTCCCGCTATCGCGCTCCCGGCGCCACCGAACCCTACGGCGTGCGCGCCGCGTTTGGCTTCGGCTGGGATGCCCTCGACCGCAAAACTGGCGTGCCCTACGCCGCCGATCCCAAGACCTATCCGTCCACCGATCATTTCCACGTGATCGCGCGGGCGGAGACCACTCCCGACCGCCAAGTCATCGTTTCCAATCAGGAGGACTTCTTTTGGGATTTCGAAAAACACCACGGTGCTCAGCTCCCGACCGAGTCTCTCACCTATGGCAACGAATGGGATCTCTACAGCGCCTCGATGGCTGAAACCTCCGCCCGCATCCGTCGCTCCGTCGAGCAGCTTCGCACTGCCGAGGCGCTCGCCACCGTCGTCGCCCTTCACGATCCCGCGGCTTTCCGCGACCAAGCCCCGGCCCGCGACCAGGCGTTCATGGACCTCGGCCTCTATTGGGAACACGACTGGACCGCGGACGGCCCCGTCTCCCGCGACGCCCGCGCCTCATGGCAAAACACCCTCGCCGATCGCGTCGCCAGCTATGTTGACACCCTGCAACGCGACGCCGCCAAACGGCTTTCTGCGCTCATTCCGCGCTCCCCGTCACACCAACGCTTCTACGTCTTCAATTCCCTCGGCTGGATGCGCACCGACGCCGCCGATTTTCCCTACGACGGCCCTGAGGACATCCACGTGCATGACCTCACCGCCGCCACCGACACGCCCCACCAATTCGTCACGCTCTCCGGCGGGAAACATCTGCGCATCCTCGCCCGCGATTTGCCGCCGGTAGGCTACAGAATCTTTGAACTGCGCCCCGGCCCCGGCAGCGCCCCTCGCGATGCCGCCGCGACGCTTTCCGCCCGCGTGTTTGAAAACTCCCGCGTTAGACTCACCCTCGATCGCGACGGCGCCATCGCCAGCCTGATCAACAAGCACGAGCCAACGGTCGAGCTCGCCGCCACGATTGCCGGACTGAAAATCAACGATCTGGCGGCGCATGAAGCCGGTGGCAAAAGCATCGTCGTGGAAAACAGCGGCCCTGTGGGCGCGACCGTCCGCATTACCAGCGGTGCCGCGCGCAACCACGTCACCCGTGTCACCCTCTATCGCGACTCCGAACGCATCGATCTCCGCAATGAAATCACCGAGAACTTCGGCGATGTTCGCCACTGGGCCTTCAGCTTCAACCTCGCCTCGCCCGATGTGCACACGGAAGAACTCGGTGCCATCATTCGGTTGCAGAAAAAGTCCTATCGCGGCCACTACGCGGAACGCAATGCCCGCTACGACTACGCCACTCTCAACCACTTCGCCGACATCACCGACGGCACGGGCACCCGTGGCGTCACCCTCTCCAACTGGGATTGCGCCTTCATGCGTCTCGGCAAGAGCACGCCCGATTCCCTCGACACCGCGACCGCGCAACTGAACGTCCTCGCCGGCGGCCAGGTCGACGGCGACCAACTCGGCATCCGCAACCAGAACGGAGCGACGTATTTTCTCCAGCGTTTCGCGCTCCGCGCGCACCGCGGTTACGATGCCGTCGCCGCGATGCGCTTCGCCCTCGAACACCAAAATCCGCTCGTCACCGCCTCGGTGGACGGCCCGACCGCCGCCACGCTTCCCGCCGCCTCCTTCTCACTTCTCACGGTAAGCGATCCCAATGTCCTGCTCTGGGCGTTGAAACCCGCCGAGGAAGGTATGGGCCACGGCATCATTGCACGCCTGTGGAATGTCTCCGACGCCCCGGCCACCGCGACCCTCGCCGTCGCTTCCGGCCTCGCTGCGGCGCGACGGACGACTCACCTCGAAACCGATCTCGAACCGGCGACGCTCAACACCGCAGCCGCTCTGCCGGCGACGTTCTCTCGCCAACAACTCCAGACCTACCGACTCACGCCGAAGTGAGTCGCTCGCCGTTCCGATCGCTGCGTCGCACCGAGGCGGATGAATCCCGCCCCGGTGCGGCCAGCCGTCGGCCGACGTCTCCCAAAGCCAAGCATCCGATCACGATGAAATCATCTTCACCCCCACATCCGCTTCTTGGACTGGCGGCATTTTGCGCACTGGCCGCACCCGTGTGGGCGGGCGCGCTGCTGCGCTACGATTTCAATCGCCCCGGCCAATGGCCCGGCGTCGCGACGAAGTCTGCCGGCACCGTGGATGTGCAGGCGTCCAAGGAGGCTTCCGGCGCCGCCGTGCTGACGGTCGAGCGAGGAGAACCGGCTGTTCTCACCAGCGGCTTGCTCGCGGTGAACACCCTCGAAACCAATCTCGGCAAACTCACCCTGAGCTTCGATCACTCGATCTCGGTGAATCAGCCCATCACTCTGCGTGTCGAATCTTTCGACGCGGCAAAAGCCCGCTCAGGCGGCTTGGAAACCACGCTCTACCCCGCGACCGCGGATTTTTTCCAGCGAGCGGCCATTGAACTCTCGGCGATGAAGCCGGCGGGCAAGGGAGCCTTCGCGCCGACCGATCCCTTCGTTCAAATCAGCTTCACGTTTTCGGGTCCGGCGGAGCTGCATATCGACAATCTCGCGTATGCGAGCCCCGCATTTTACGTCAGCCCCCGCGGTCGCGACACCAACGACGGGCGCACCGAAGAATCCGCTTTCGCTTCGCCGCAAAAAGCCATCGATGTCGCACAACCGGGCGACGTCATTCTGCTGATGAACGGCCGCTACGAACGCCCTGCGGGGAAACCGGCGGGCACACCCGTGGCGAATTTCTCCCGGCCCGGCACGCCCGCTGCCTGGATCACCTTGAAGAACTACCCGGGTCACGCGCCAGTGTTGTCCGCCCACGGTCAAGTAGCCGTCAACATCCAGCAGTCCATCGGTGCGCCCATCCTCGCCTATCTCGAAATCCGCGGTCTGCACATCCTCGGCAACGGCGAGACCGCCCGGGAGCAATACGCCGGCGAACTCGGGACGACGTCGCCGAACGTCAATTCGCAGGGCATTTTCGTAAACGGCCGCGCCACGCCTCCCGGCGGGAAGCGGACCGCCAACGACCTCGTTCATCATATCCGCATCGCGGGAAACGTGGCCGAGTATTGCACCTCCGACGGCATCTTCGTCCGCTACTGCGACTGGGTAACGGTGGTGGACAATCACGTGCGGAACAATTGCTGGACGACGGTCAACGGTGCGCCCGCCGGCCTGACGCTCATGGGCCACGCGAACTTCGACGCGCAGGAAAACGTCCCGAAAATTCTCGTCGCCGGCAATCAGGCGAGCGGCAACCGGCTCTATGTGAAAAACTCGCCGGACGATCAGCCGGTGAAAACCAAATTCTACAACGGCAACGGCATCCTGCTCGACTCGAACGCGGAGTTTCCTCCCGGTGGCTACCTCGGCCGGACTTTGGTGCAGAACAACCTCGCCTTCAACAACGGCGGCTGCGGCATCCAGATGTGGGGCAGCCACCGTCTGGATGTGGCCAACAACACCGTCTACCACAACGGCACTACGCCGGAAATGAAGTGGGGCCAGGTCGGCTTCGATCGCTGCAAGGATGTCCGCTTCATCAACAACATCATCGTCGCTCAGCCAGACCGACCGCTCGACACCTGGCTGCCGACCCGCGCCGACCGGAACAACGCGAATATCGTCCGCCAGAACAATCTCTATTGGGGCGGCGCGAAATCGCCCGTCGCCGGCGAAAATGACCTCGTGGCCGATCCTCAGTTCGTGAATCCGACGACTGATCCCGTCACGGCCGATTTTCGACTGAAGCCGAACAGCCCGGCGCTGAAAGCCGGGCGCCAAATGTCATTTGCCCCGCTCGTTGATCTCGCTGGCGCGAGACGGCCGTCCGCCGGAGCGCCTGATCTGGGAACGTTCCAACACTGATACGCCAACACTTCACTCTGTCAGAATCCATCGCCACTCCTCCCATGTCTCTGTATCTCTCCGTCGTCGAAGGCGCCTACCTGCGCGATCTCCTTGCTCAACCTCAAGCGGTGGCCGACACCCTGACCGGCCTGCGCTCGTTTCCGTCGCTGCAAGGGCGCGTCGCGGCCTCTCGGCACATCGTGCTCACCGGTATCGGTTCCTCGCTGCACGCCTTGTATCCGCTGCTCCTCCGGCTGGTGCGGGCCGGGCACACCGCACTGATGATCGAAACCGGGGAACTCGTGCACGCGCAATCCGCCCTGCTCGATGAGCGCACGCTCCTGGTCGCGGTGTCTCAATCCGGCCGTAGCGCGGAGATGGTGCAATTGCTCGATCTGATCACGGAGCTCCCGTCGCGGCCCTTCGTGGTCGGTGTCACCAATACCGCGGATTCTCCCCTCGCCCTCCGCTCCGATGCACTGGTGCCTTTGCGCGCCGGCCCGGAATTCTCCGTTTCCTGCAAGACCTACCTGTCCACGCTCGTCGCCCTCGAGTGGCTGGGCGGTGCGCTGTGCGGAGACAATTTGGACGCCCTCATCAAGGAACTCGATCACACCGCGCCCCTCGTGGAAGACTACCTTGTCCGATGGCGCACCCACGTCACCCAGCTCACCGGGCAACTCACCCGGCTCCGCCATCTCTTCCTTCTTGGTCGCGGGCCTTCGCTTGCCGCCGCCGGCACCGGCGCACTGATCATCAAGGAGTCCACCCGGTTTCACGCCGAAGGCATGAGCTGCCCGGCCTTTCGTCACGGACCGCTCGAAATGGTCGGCCTGGGTCTTTTCGCTGTGGTGTTCTCAGGAGCGCCCACGACCGCCGCGCTCAACGAAACGCTCGTGCGCGATATCCGCGCCGCCGGTGGCTGTGCCGCGCTGCTCGGCGCGGATAGCGACCTGAGTCCGTTCCGATTGCCGGCCGCGCCGCCGCGGCTCCTGCCCGTCTTGGAAATGCTCCCGGTGCAAATGATCTCCCTCGCGCTCGCCGCCATCGCCGGCCGCGAGCCGGGGCGCTTCGAGCGTGCCACCAAGATCACCGTTGTCGCGTGAGCCGCCGTCATGAAAAACGTCATCGCCCTGCCACCGATTCCCATGACGCCGGCCGTGATGGCCGACCTTGAACGGCGCAACCTGATCATCCGCCTCGGTGCCCACCGACACGATCTCCCGGCCGCACCGGGACAAACCCTTGACCACCCTCTCTACCGATCGGCCGAGCACTACGGTCCGCACATGCTCATTTCGGTCACAGTGAACCGCGTGCCCTTCGTCGATTTCGCGACCCATCCCGACAACGAGGATTTCCTGTTTCTCGGCGATCCCGACACCAAGCCGCTCTACCTCGTCGTGGCCCTGATGCGCCGCCCCGAACTCTCCGCCAAAGTCGCCGCCGGCGCCGTGTCTGCGTCCGATTTTGTCTGTCTCCGCGTGAAATGGAACGACCCGGAGGTGAGTTTCTTTACCATGCTGGCCGACGTGCCGCACGGCGAGGCTATCACGGCCACGGAGGGCCGCGCCCCCACGTTTTACGTCACGGAGAGCAGCGATCTCCCCAACGATCTTTTTGATCTCGGTTCCTACGAACTCGCCGTCGTCACGGACTGACTATCCCGCCCCCACTCCTACCCCCTCTCCTATGACCGCCACCAAATCACCCCTCCTGCCTCCGTGGCTGCTCTACACCCTCACCGCCGCCACGTGCTGGGGCATCTGGGGTGTGCTCTCCAAAGGCCCGAGCCGCGAACTCTCCGGTTGGATGACGCAGATGCTCTTCACCTTCGCCCTTGTGCCTTCGGTGATCTTCGCGGCCCGCTCAAAAAACATTCGCACCGGCACCAACAAACCCCGCGGCCTTTTCTGGGGCTTCGTCTCCGGTCTCATCGCCGCGGCGGGCAATATCTTTTTCTACCTCGCGCTCGAAGCCGGCGCCGACACCGCCATCGCCGTCCCGCTCACGAATGTCTATCCGCTGGTCACCATTGTGCTCGCGTTTTTTTGGTTCAAGGAACGCCTCAACCTCATCCAAGGCGCGGGTATCCTCATCGCCGTGGCCGCGATCATTCTCCTCAGCGGTGAAGCCAGGAATCTCGGCGACCCGCTCGCCATCCTCCGCCGCATCGGCCTCACCCCGTGGATGCTTTACTCGCTCGGCGCGATGGTCTGTTGGGGCGTCTTCAGCGCGACCCAGAAAGTCTCCACCAATCATGTCTCGGCGGAGCTCTCCTATCTCGCGTGGTGCGCCGCATTCATTCCGATCGCGATCTGGATCGTCGCGACCAAGCCCCTCAACTGGGCCATGTCCGCGCCCATGGTCTGGTCCGGCCTCGCCGCCGGCGCGCTCAACAGCTTCGGCGTCATCGCCGCTTTTGCGGCCTATCGCTACGAAGGCAAAGCCGCCATCGTCACGCCGCTCGCCGCCGCGCTGCAGCCGATCGTCACAATCATCCTCGCCCTCATTTTCCTCGGCGAAAAAGTCGGCCTGATCGAAAGCGCCGGCATCGTCCTCGCCATCCTCGCGGCCGTGGCCCTCTCCTGCGAGACCAAGCCCGCCGCGTCTTCGACGGCGTGACCTGCGTTCCACCGCTCTGACGCGCCCCACTGCACCGACAATCACTGCTTTGCCATGAACCGCACCTTTCCCTCCCTCGTCGCAATCGCGGCACTCACTGCTGCGCTCGGCGCACAAACAGCGCCCGCGCCGTTTCGCGATCTCGATCGTTACACCTTCGGCTACGCCTATGCCGGCAGCCAACTCAAAGACCACATCTACGAACGCTCGCGCCGCGCATTCGCGGCCGGCGACGCCCAACGCGACGCCATCACGACCGCCAACGCGCTCCGCCAGCGGCAGGACTACGTTCGTCGCACCATCATCGCGAGTGTCGGCGGCCTGCCACCCGCCGACACTCCGCTCAATGCCCGCGTCACGGGCACCGTCGAAGGCGACGGCTTCCGCATTGAAAATATCATCTTCGAATCGCAACCGCACCACTACGTGACGGCCAACCTTTACCTGCCGACGACGCGCCCCGACGCGCGCACCGGTGCGGTGCTATTCCTCAGCGGCCATCACAATGCGGCCCGCCTCCATCCGGAATACCAACATGTCTGCCAAACCCTCGCGCGCGCCGGCTTGATTGTCCTTGCCCAAGACCCCGTCGGCCAGGGCGAGCGGTTGAGTTATTTCGATCCGGCGGACGGAAAAAATCCGGTCGGCATCGGCACCCGCGATCACGACTACGCCGGCGCGCAGTGCCGGTTCATCGGCGACGCGCTCGCCGGTTACATGCTCCACGACGCGATGCGCGGCATCGACTACCTGCGCGCGCGCCCCGAGGTCGATCCCGCGCGAATCGGCGTGACCGGCAACTCCGGGGGCGGCACCCAGACGAGCCTCCTGATGCTCGCCGATCCCCGCATCGCAGCCGCGGCACCGGCGACGTTCATCATGTCGCGCGACAGCTACCAGCGCACCGGCCAGCCCCAGGATGCGGAGCAAATCTGGCCGGGCTTCACCGGCGCCGGCCTCGATCACGAGGATATTTTGCTCGCGATGGCACCCAAACCCGTGGCCGTGCTCGCGGTGAAATCGGATTTTTTTCCCATCGAGGGCACACGCCGCACCGTCGAGCGCAGCCGACGCCTCTGGGAAATATCCCGTGCCAGCGCAGCCCTCGAACTCGTTGAAGACGACTCGACGCATTCCTACACGCCCACTCTCGCCAAAGCAGCGGCGCGCTTTTTCGCGCGCCATCTCCTCGGTCGCGACGTCGATTTCACAGGCTTCGTGGCCAAGGCGTTTCCGCTGGAACGGTTGCAATGCACGAAGTCGGGCCAGGTGCGCGGAGATTTTCCCGACGCGGAGTTTGTATTCGAGGCCAATCTCGCACGCTTCCGCGCCGCCGACGCCGCCCGCGCCGCCCTTGCGCCTGCGATTCGCGCCACGCGCGCCCGCGAGTGGCTGCGCGCCGAGGTGCTCCGGGATCGTGCGGCCAACCCGCTCAACCCGCGCCGCATCGAGCGCGGTCGCACCGTGGGAAACTACTCCGTGGACATCGCGTTTTGGTGGCCGCAGCCCGACCTCGCGAACCTCGGCATGCTCATTCGCCCGCGAGATCGCGCCGCCGCGCTGCGGCCCGTGACAATCGCGATTTGGGAAGATGGCACGGCCGCGCTCTCCGGCCACGCCGCGTGGATCGAGGCCGAGTGCGCCGCGGGCCGCGCGGTCTTCGTCGTCAATCTTTCCGGCATGGGCCCGCTCAAACCGGACCCCATCAATCACGGCTCGCTGTTGGAATTCTACGGCACCTGGCACAAGTTCGCCGACGATCTCCAGTGGCTCGGGGACAGCATGGTGGCGCTGCGCAGCGCGGAGGCCCTGCGCGCGATCGAGGTGCTCGCGGAGTGGCCCGAATTGAAGCGCGACGACGTGCGCTACTACGCCGAGGACCGCGTCGGCGTGCATGCCCATCTCGCCGCCATGATCGCCGGAAGCTCGGTCCCCTGCGTCTGGGCGCGCGGCTTCAGGTTTTCCGACCTCGTGCGCACGCGCAGCTACGACGCCACGAACGTCAAGACCTACACGCTGCCGAACGCCCTGGCTTATTTCGATTAGGACGAACGGTGCCCCATGCAATCGCTCCCGCCCGAACCACTGCCCTACGCCGAGCAAACTCGCTGGTTTGATCGCGACGTGCATCCGCACGGTTCGCAACTCGGCGCTTATTTGCGCAGATCCTTCCCGGCGGTGCGCGATGTGGACGACGTTGTGCAGGAATCTTATCTGCGCATCTGGAAGTTCCGCACCGCCCAACCGATTCAGTTCACCAAGGCCTTCCTGTTCAAAATCGCGCGCAATGTAGCGCTCGACCTTCTCGCCCACGAGCAGGCTTCCCCGATCGACGCCGTAGCTGATTTGGCGGCGCTGACTGTCGTAGAAGACAAGGTCACCGCCGCCGAAGCCGCCTGCACGCGAGAGGAAATCCGCCTCCTCGCCGATGGCATCGAGACACTCCCGGCCCGCTGCCGGGAGATATTTGTCCTCCGCCGCCTGCAGGGCGTTCCGCAGAAAGAAATCGCCTCTTTGCTTGGCATCTCCGAACAGACGGTGCAGGTGCAAGTCCAACGGGGCGTCAAGCGTTGCCAAGAATTCTTGCGCCGACATGGTGTAGAGTGAACGCCGCGCCCATGCCGATTCGGCCCAATCTATCCCTCATCCGCTCGCGCATCCCAGCCGTGATCAGCACGGCGGCTGCAGAATGGTTTTCTCGCCGTGACGCGGGGCTTTCTGCCGAGGAGGAAGGTGAATTTCAGCGCTGGCTGGCCGCCGATTCCCGCCACGGTGTCGCGCTCAGGGAACTCGAGTCCGCTTGGTCGGTGTTTGGCAAGCCCGCGCGGACGGGCGCAGTCAACGAGCTTGAGCAGGAGCTTTCGTTTCGCGCCACCCGCCGGCGTCGCCGGCGTTTGAGCGCCACGGCCGCGGCTCTCGCACTCCTGGTTGCGATCGGGGTCTTTTGGCGCTTGCCAACTCGCGAGGAACCGACGGGGTCGCTGAACGCAACAGCCATCATATTCTCCCCGGTGCGGCGCACGTTGCCGGACGGATCGGTGATCTCGATAAAGCAGGGAGCCAGGATCACCGAATCATTCACCACCGGAATGCGTCATGTGGAATTGGAACGCGGGGAGGCGATGTTTGAAGTCGCGCACGACCGCACTCGACCGTTCGTGGTCTCCGCCGGTGGCGTCGAGGTCCGCGCGGTTGGCACGGCTTTCGCCGTTGATCTCGGCGTCTCCGCGGTCGAGGTTTTGATCACTGAAGGCACCGTGGCGATCGACAAGCTGGTCACCGCAAGAATTCCGCCTGCCGGCGCACCGCTCCTCAAGCCGCCCCAACCAACGGCCGTGGTCGAAGCCGGTCATCGCGTCGTCTTCGCAATCGATCCGCGTGCGACCGTGCCGACGGTAATCCCCATCGCTGCGACGGAACTCGGCGAGCGGCTCGCGTGGCGCAATCGCCGCGTGGAATTTTCCGGAGCCACCCTCGCCGACGCCATCGAGATCATGAATCGCGAAGCGTCAGGGCAATCGGCGCTGAAACTCGTCATCGACGATTCATCGCTTCGCGCCGTGCGCATCAGCGGGATATTTCAAACGGACAACACCGATGCCTTTGTGGTGCTCCTGGAAGCCGGCTTCGGCGTATATGCCGAGCGGGCCGGCAAAGAAGTCAAACTGCGCCGCGCCGAATCAGGACTGGGCCGCCGGTGATTTGGAAAAAAGGCGCGGCCCTCAGCGGCGCGCCGGGCGTTGTAGTGGCGTTTGCGCGGTCCAGGGCAAGTTCGGAAGACGCCAAGTCTGCGCATCCGATTTTTCCCCCACCTGTTGAGCCGTCGAGCAGGCAAGACTCCCTCTTTCCGGTGCAGATTCGTGTAACTGATTTCTGCGGCTGGCCCGTCAGAATAATATGACGGCCCGCAGGTGCGGATCGCCACCTCCTCAAACTCATCCCGAATGATGTGCACCACCTGTCGCATGTTTGCGCCGCTTGCCCCGGTGCCAGAGCCGCATGCGGCGCTTCGCATCGGCAGGCGTCCGTTCAACTTGCTTGGCTTTTGGGTGCTTTATTCATTGGGCTCCATGCTCGGGTTGGCTGCGGCCGAAGCGAACGGGCGAATTTTTAGTCTTCCGGCCGATTTCATCGAGCCATCGCTAAAGCGATTTTCAACCCAGTCGGGTCTGCAAGTCTTGTTCCCGACAGACGCCGTGGCGGCTGTGCGCACGCAACCCGTGCAGGGCACATTTTCGGCGCTCCAGGCACTTGAGCGCATGCTGGCCGGCACCGGATTCAGCGTCTTCCAGGACCCCAAAAGCGGCGCGCTCACGGTGCGCAGGAATCCGGTCTCTCGGGCTGAGGCACCCATTCATCGATCCGATTTTCAGTCATCCGTCCTCCCCCAAACCGAAGCTATCTCCAATCAGTCCGCAAAAAGTGACCACAAATCCATGAAACCAAGAACGAAAATCGCTGCACTGGTGGGCTCCCTGCTCGCCCTGACTTTTGCTCCCGGCCAAGCCGCCGACACGACAGAATCCACTCCTCGACCGAAAAAGGACGAGGCTGACGTCGTGGCCCTCAGCCCATTCACCGTCAACAGCGATCGGGACGTAGGCTACCAAGCTTTGTCGACGCTGGCGGGCACCCGCCTCGACTCCCCGCTGCGGGATCTAGGCGCTGCAATCTCAATCTACACCAAGGATTTTCTCAATGACATCAACGCCACGAGTTCCAGCGATTTCCTCCTCTATGCCACGGGCATGGATGTGTCGGGACCGGGTGGCAATTTTGGTGGCGCAAGCAACGACATCAACGCCATCGCCGTCGAGGGCAGCGCGTATCGCCGGAATCCGCAGAATGAGGGTGGTCGGTCGCGTGGTTTGGCTTCGCCGACATTTACCCGCGATTTTTTCGCGACGAGCATTGCGACGGACTCCTACAACTCCGATCGGGTGACGATTCTCCGCGGCCCGAATGCCGCACTTTTCGGCGTGGGCAGCCCGGCCGGCGTGGTCGACAGCTCCACCATCCGCGCCGATCTCCGGAAAGAAATAAACAACATTTCCTTTCGCTACGGAAACAACGACAGCACGCGCACCACGGTCGATTTCAATCGCGTGCTGATTAAAGACAAACTCGCTGTGCGCATCGCTGGCCTCAAGGCGGATGAACAATATAACCAGCGCCCCGCGTTTGAGAAAAAGGACCGCATCTTCGGCACGCTGACCTACAAACCCTACGAATCCACCTCGCTGCGCGTGAATTTCGAGTCCGGGGTGCAGAAAGCCAACCGCCCTTTTCCCGTGATCACAGCGCTCAACAGCATCATGAAAGATTGGTATGACGCAGGCCGGCCAGGTTTCGATTGGTCCTTCTATGACGACCCTGTCCGCAATCCGCTGGCGGCGAGCCAGAACTCGTCCAACGAACTCAACAACATCCCCTACCTCAGACAGGCTCAACTCCAGCCCATCTCAATTTTCTACAACAGCCCAAACCAACAAAGGCCCTCGTTCGCCATCAGCCCGGCTCCCTCGAACACCGGTAATGCCACGGTCGCAAACGCCATCCTGACTTCGCTCTTCCATCCGCAGCTCAACCGCGACCTTGCTCCCGACACCCCAAGTTTTTCCCAAACGAGAAATATTCAGGAGGTTTCCAATAACTATTGGACTGGCGCGCGTGTTTACCCAGGGCAATTGCCCGGTTTTGTGCCCGCGGGCCTCAAATTCCAAAGCTTTACAGACTTCAGCGCGTTCGATTGGGCCAACCAAATGATCGACGATTCCTCCCGGCAATATGACAATTTTCACTCGTTTAATGTCACGCTCGAACAGCGCGCCTGGAAGAACCGCGTGGGCTTCGAGCTTTCCCTCAATCAGCAGCGTAAGGACACACGCACGCGTTCACTCTATTTCGGAGGCGGCACCGGCACCGCCCATATCCGCATCGACACCAGCGTCACGGGCCCTACCGGCCTGCCGAATCCCAATCTCGGCCGACCGTATGTCACGATGACTTTTGGAGGCAGTTACTACAATTTGACGTCCAACCTGCAAACCGTCCGAGCCAATGGCTACCTCAAATACGATTTCAAGGATCTGGGCAAATCTTGGGGCAAATGGCTCGGCAGCCACACGCTGAGCGGAGTGGCCGAGCGATTCGAAAACACCGATCTTAACTACCAGACTCGTTTCGCGTATGACGGCGAACTGGCGGATCGGATCAGTCCCAATATCACCGGCCGCACCCTTACCACAGTGGTCTACATGGGGCCTTCGCTGATCGGAAACACCAATCCACTCAAGCTTGAGCCCATTCGGGTTCCGGCGCTGAACATCGGACCAGCCGGGAATGTCTCTTCCTTCACGCGGACCGGCACGGCCACCGATCCGGGGGCGTTTGCGGATAGTCCCCTTGATGTCAATTGGACCAACGTCAATGGGCAGGTCGGTCGCGCGGTCATCGAGTCGACGGCGGTCACGCTTCAGAGCAACTGGCTGCAGCACCATATCGTCACCGTATTTGGCCTGCGCCGCGATACCAGCTACAACGCCACCCAATCAACGGCCACGGTCTACAATCCGGCAGATCCGCAAAATTTCGGAAAAATATTCTGGGGCGTAGAGGACGTTAACGCCCTCTTTCCCCATACGCCTCCGCGGAACGTCAGCCGGGAAAGCAAGAGCGCGAGCATTGTCGGCTACTGGCCGCAAAAGCTCATCAAACTGCCCAAAGGCACGGATCTCAGCGTATTTTACAACCAGTCCGAAAACTTCACACCAGTCGGGGGTCGCATCACCTATTGGAACACGCCCATTGCCGCACCCAGGGGCAGCACCAAGGAACGCGGGCTTAGCTTCTCGGCCTTCAATGACAAACTCACCGTGCGCCTGAGCCAGTTCGAGACCAAGAGCACGGGACTGAGCGGTCAAGGACTCCTTGGCGGTGCCATGGGCACCTATTTTCCGGCGCTCGCCTTCCGCTGGTTGACGGAGGGCAATGTAAATCCCCATCTCCAAGCGATGCGCAACGCCGACATTGCCGCAATCAACGACGCGCTCAAGGCCTTGCCCACGTCTCCAGATATACTATCTTTATGGGCCGTCTCGGTTAGCGGCACGGCGCCCAACCTCGTGGCGACTCGGGCGTCGAATCTGCCCGGGGCAAACGATACGACGGACTTCGTGGCCAAGGGCGAGGAGGCCGACCTCATTTTCAACCCGACGAAAAATTGGCGAGTGTTGGTCAATGTTGCCCATCAGGAGACAAAAAAGAGCAATATCGCGCCTAACGCCCAATTGATCTACGCCACGATTTTGCCCGTTTTGGAGCGGCTGAAAGACCGTGCGCTCGGCACCTATCCTGAAGGCTGGCAGATTGGCGATCCTTTGCCTGCTAACCGGACCACGCTTGGTCAGGATGTCGACGCCAACCTAAAGGTGCCCTATGCCACCGACCGCGCCACGGAAGGCGATCCAAACGCGGAACAACGCAATTGGCGCGTCAATCTGGTGGCCAATTACAAGTTCACCGCCACCTCTCCCTTTGGCGAAACGCTGAAGGGGTGGTCCGTCGGCGGCGGCGTGCGCTGGCAAAGCAAGATGATCGTTGGCTTGCCATCGACCCGCAGTCCCAACGGTGCCATTTCGTTCGACCGAAGAAACCCGTTCTATGCGCCGTCAGAGACGAACGTGGACGCCTTCATTGGCTACGAACGCAGGATATGGAGCAACCGCATCGGTTGGAAAGTGCAGCTCAACGTGGCAAATATCTATCAGGAGCGCGACCTCATCACCGTCGCCATCCAGCCGTGGGGCGAAGTGTCCGCCGCCCGCCCCGCCCCCGAGCGCCGCTGGTATCTAACCAACACGTTCAGTTTCTGAGCGGTCGGCAGGACGAAAACAACCGGAGCGGTGCTCTGACATCGCTCCGGCCGTGCGCACGAAGCCTTACTAGGCGACGCATTATCGATGTTGAAGCGAACCCCGGTCGGCTCCGAACCTCCAAGGGTGGGCAAACTTCCGCTACTGTCCCCACCGCGAATAGAAGAAAACGAGTGGATGGAGTTGCCACGGCCACCTCGGAAGCTAACTCCTGCAAAACCATGATCGCCGCAATTGTGCCCGTGCGGATATTATTTTTGACGACGGCACTCGCCCTCTCCGCCGCCTCAGCCGCCGTTCCCGCGTTTCCCGACGCTCAAGGTGGCGGGGCGGCTGCTACAGGTGGCCGCGGGGGAGCTGTCATCGAAGTCACCACCCTCGCGGACGGCACCAATCCAGTGCCACCGGGGAGCCTGCGCGCTGCTCTCCAGGCCTCCGGCCCCCGCACCGTGGTCTTTCGCGTAGGAGGCAGAATCGAACTCGAGGACTACATCTATATAGTAAATGGCAACCTCACCGTTGCCGGGCAGACCGCGCCCGGTGGCGGAATAATGATTACCGCCAAAAACAGCGCGCCCTACTCGCTGATCGATATCCATGCCAGCAACGTCATATGGCGTTATACCCGTATTCGCAAGGGCTGGCATCCGGCCGGCGCCGGTTCGGGCACCAATCGCGGAACGGCGCTTGGGATTTCCGGAGGCACCCTCATAATTTGCGATCATAATTCCGTGAGCTGGAATCAGGACGAAGGGTTCGGTGTTTCGCGGAGTATAACCGCGTTGAGCAATATCACCATTTCGGCGAATCTTGTGACCGAAGGGCTCGCCGATCATTCCACGGCTATGCTGACCGGATCGGACAGTCCTGAAAAATCCGCCGAGATGACCGACATCGATTTCCATCATAACGCGATGATGAACAATAATCATCGCAATCCTCTGCTAAAAAACAAGACGTCCCGCTATGTGAACAACCTGCACTACAATAATCGATTTTATATGAACCAGTATCTCGGAGGCATACTGGCAGACGTAATTGGAAATGTATATAAACCGGGGCCAATGACCACCGCCAGCAGGAATGAAATCCAAGCCGGCGTCGGAAACGCAACCAGCGCAGCCGGGACCCCATCATTGTATCTCTTGGGGAATAAAGGCTGGCATCAACCGAATCCCGATGGCGATCAATGGATTTTGGCGAACCAGGTAACCGGTGAAAATGGGTCGCAGATGGGGCCGATTCCGTTGGCTTGGCGGCGGCCTTCTCCTATGGCCGACACTGCATACCCCATTGTTGCCGAACCGGCAAACGGCCTAGAAGCGACGACCCTGCCCATCGTGGGCGCGTCCCGCAGATTGGACAGCCTTGGCAATTGGGTTGCCGCTCGCGATGCCGTCGATGCCAGGCTGATCGAGCAGTATGTGACAAATACCGGCATCACCTCTCTTCCGGTAACGGAAAATGATGTGGGCGGGTTCCCGGTCATCGCCGGCGGCACACCCTACGTCGATACGGACCGTGATGGTATGCCCGATGCATGGGAAGCGGCGCATGGGCTCAATCCCAACGATCCGGCGGATCGGAATTTCATGGCCTCCAATGGCTACACCAATCTCGAAAACTTTCTCAACGGCCCCGCGTCGCCGCCGAGCACGGCACCGCTGATCGCCTGGCAGCCGGTGTCGCAGACCGTCGCGGCGGGCAGCACGGTCGTCTTCAATTCCAGCGCGACCAACGCCGAGCGTTATCAGTGGCAGCGCAACGGTGTGAACATCCCCGACGCGATTTTTCCCACGCTGGTCATTGGCCGCACCTCAAGCGCAAACCAAGGCAGTTACCGGAGTATTGCAACCAACGCGGTTGGCAGCGCGGCGAGCGATTCGGCCGAATTGACCGTGGTCGACGCCCCACCAGCCGCCGTCGGCCGCCTGATTAACCTTTCCAGCATCACTGCGATTCGCGCGGCCGGGGACTCGTTTTCGATGGGCTATGTCGTCGGCGGCAGCGGCACATCCGGTGCAACGCCACTCGTGTTGCGCGCTGCCGGCCCCTCGCTCGGCGCCCTCGGTGTGATCAATCCGCTCGGCAATCCAAGAATCGAACTCTTCGCCGGCGCGACAAAGACCGGCGAGAACGACAACTGGGGCGGCACACCGGCCCTGGCGGAAGCGATGCACGGCGTGGGCGCATTTCCTTTCAGTGGTGCGACATCGCTCGATTCCGCGGTGCTCGCCAACATTACAACGCGCGAAAACTCCGTGCGCGTTTCCGCGGCGAACAACGGCACGGGCACAGTCATCGCCGAGATCTACGATGCGACGCCCGCGGCCGGCCTGACCGCAACCACACCGCGCCTGCTCAACGTTTCCATCCTTAGATTCGTCGACGCGAACACCTCGCTGACGACGGGCTTCGTGCTTCACGGCCAGACGGCGCGGACCGTGCTCGTCCGCGCGATTGGCCCCGGTTTGCAGGCAGCGTTCGGCGTCGGCGACACCATGGCGGATCCGCAGCTCACACTGTTCGGTGCCAGCGCCACGAAAATCGGCGTGAACGATAACTGGGGCGGCGAAACGCCACTGCGAGTCGTGAGCGCAGCGGTCGGCGCGTTTGCCATCCAAAATCCCGCCAGTCGGGATGCGATGCTACTGATGACACTCGCGCCCGGTGCCTACACTGCTGAAGTGAAGGGCAGCGGCGGCGGCAATGTGATTGTCGAGGTTTATGAAGTTCCGTGATTCGGGAACCCGCGCTACTATCGCAGGGCCGGCCTCAGAGCTTTATCGTATGCGGCCAGCCGGGGAACTGTTTCGCGCCAGATTGCGTCACGTCGCTGAAGCGGGGCCAGCATTCAAACGTGACTTCGCGCGTGGACTTCTTGAAACGGATCAGGCCCCAACCATCCGCCCAGCCCGGTTTGCCGAGGTTGGCCGTGCGCGTCTTTTGGCTCTCGAAAAAGGCGGTGTCGGGGTTCGCGTAGGCATGCATCGTGATCTTATTATTGAAGCCGTCGAGGTAGTCGCCGGTCCATGGGAGAGGAGAATTGGCGACGGGATTGGCGCCGGGTTTCTCGTTTTCAGGCCACCACCAGCGGCCGTAGTAACTGTTGTCGATGGCGGGGACGACAAAGGACCACGGTCCGTCGCGGTGACGATCAATCCCGTGTTGGACAAGGGTGGCGATGTGCTGGTCGCCAGCGATATGGACGGCGTTGGCTTGCCGGATAAGTTTGAGAGCGGCGAGGCGGCCGGATTGCGGCCAGCCGTTGGAATCGAGATCGGCATGGAGCCGGTTTGTCGGGGTGCCGTGGAGGTGGGCACTGCCGGAAAAGCCGGTTTGCGAGAGCACTGCGCGCATCACGACGCCCTGACGGCGGCCGCCCCAATCGGCGAGAAACTTGAGCTGGCGTTCGCCAAGGAGCTGTAGGCCCGGAGTGTCGATGACAGCGGGGTCGTAGTTGGGATCGAGGATGTGGTCCGGACGCGGCCCCTTCATGGGGTGACGGCCGAGCGGGCCGGTCTTGAATTTGCGGTCTTCGAGAATTGCGAAATCGACGCCACCAACATTGAGGCTGGTATAATAAACTCCGATCCCCTGCTCGACGGGCGTGGGATCGAACGGATCGGGGAGGTTGGCGCACTGCTGGCGTTCGATCATCTTGATGTAGTCGTGATGGAAAAAATAACCGCCGCTGTCGCCGGCGGTGCTCGTGGCGATTTTGCCATTCTCGCCCCAGAGATTGCCCTGGCCGATGTCATGATCGTCAGGAATGGAAACACAGGGGCGGCGGCGGATGATTTCCTTGAACGCGAGGCCGAATTTCAGCCACGCGGCGGTGTGCTCCTTGTGATCGTAAGATTGATCGCCGGCGAAGAACACGAGATCGGGATTCTGATGATTGAGATTGCGGGTGTATTCGGGGCGGAGACCGCGGTCGCGGTTCGAATTGCACGAGAGGGCAGCCAGTTTGATCTCGTCCTTCGCTGCGGGACTTTTCCGGATCAGGCCCTCGAAGACGGCACTCTCGCCGTGCCGGAGTCGGTATTTCTGATCGCGCGAGTGATCCCATTTTTCGATGCGAAACGCGGTGGACCAGCCGAGGTCATTGACGGAGCGCCGGGCCAGCTCAATCCAGCGTCCGTCGCGCTCGACCTCGAGGCGGACCTCGCGGGTTTCGCTCGGATAGAGGGGATAGAGTTGAGCACTGAGTTTAAGAATTCCGTTGGCGACGGTATAGAGGCCAAACGCGACGACTTGGTCCCGCGGAACCTTGAGGTCGATGATCGGATTGGCGGGACGATTCCACCAATCGTTCACGCACAGGCTGTCTTCGCCTTTGAGGAAAGGAGCCTTCACAGGAGGCTCGCCGTGACCCGCGGTCTGGGCGACGGCGCGGATCGGCGCCCAATACCATGCCAAGACTGCGCAGAACAAGGTGAGCGCTGACGAGCGCAACAGGGTGATTTTATTCATGTTGAACGAGGGTGGATTGGAAGGGATGTGATTCCGCGGACGCAGGCAAGGCTGCGTCACATGCGGCGCTCGGCGGCCGCATTGCCAATCACCGCTGCGTCGGCTTTCCTGTCGCCTCGGTCAACGCAACCGAGTGCTCCGCTTGCAGCGCGTGCAGTTGCTCGATCACGCCCGCGAGTTTTGCACCCGTGGGCGTGAGCCGATACTCGACGTGCAACGACGTGGCCGAATGATCTGCGCGCGTGGCCAGACCGTAGGCGAGCAGCTTGCGCAGGCGCTCGTTGAGAATTTTCGTCGAGATACCGGGGATGTAACGCTCCAGTTGACCGGGCCGCGTGATCCCGCGCTGCAACGCGCCCACGACGGCGGCCGACCATTTGCACCCCACCACATCTTCAAGCCCTCGGTAAGCCGTGCGTTCGCTGAGTGTGAGGTGTTTCGATTTCATGTCGCACAAGTATGCGTCGTCTCGAGCTTGCGTCCAGTAGGCACCAAACGGTACCCACTCTCCGAATCGTGCCCTCTGTGAGCGTGCGCGTGGATGCGTTATATTAACACCGTGCGTGGCATTCCGCTCCGCACAGTTTCAAACCATCCATCGCAGGAAAATCCCATGAGCAAAACCATCGCCACCTTCTATCACGCCGGCTGCCCTGTTTGTCTCGACGCCGAAAGCGCCGTCACGCGCTATCTCGACACTGCCAAGGTCAATCTGGAAGTCGTCCACCTCGGCACCGCCAAGAACCGCATCGCCGAAGCCGAGGCGGCCGGCGTCAAATCCGTCCCGGCCCTCGTCGTCGGCGGGCAGACGCTGCACCTCAACTTTGGCGCGCCGATGAGCGCGTTGAAGTAATTTCACACCCTGCACCGCGTTTCGGAGGAAGGCCACCGCCGCACGCCGGGCGGAGACCTTCCTCCTTTCTTGTTCTTGAAACGCGCTCTCTCCGATGTCCGCAAACTGTTCTGCGCTCGCCGCCGCTCCCGCCGCCTCCCGCCTCGCGCCGCCCATCTCCGCCTCACTCTGGCTCAACACGCCCGCACCCCTCGCGCTCGAGCAACTGCGCGGCCGCGTCGTCGTGCTCCACGCTTTCCAGATGCTCTGCCCCGGCTGTGTCTCGCACGGCCTGCCTCAAACGGTGGAGATTCAGCGCGCATTTGACCCACGCTCCCTCTCAGTGATCGGGTTGCACAGCGTGTTCGAGCACCATGACGTGATGACGCCGGCGGCACTGCGGGTGTTCGGGCACGAATATCGCCTCACGTTCCCCCTCGCAGTGGACCAGCCGTCCGACGATCACCCGTTGCCGCGGACCATGCGTGCCTATGCGATGCAAGGCACCCCGACTCTGGTGTTGATCGACGCGCTCGGCCGGATTCGCGCGCAGCATTTCGGCGTGGTCTCCGACCTTCTCCTCGGCGCAGAGCTCGGCCGGTTGTTGACCGAGCGCAACGGTATTGGCCCGGGAGAACCGGAGACATGAGAACTTGCGTTCGGCCCCACGTGTTTCCGTGGGGTGAACGCGTTGCCCGCGACTGACACACTGACACCCACTCACGCCGCAGCCGGCAGACGATATTGAGTATTTATGTCGTCCCTTCCTCTATCCCACGCACCTGACCAACCAGCCGCTCCGAATCGCTGCCCATGAACTCACAAAAAACCCCGCCGGCCGCATCTGCACGCTTCCTGCCCGCATTCATTCTGACCGGCTTTTTGGCCGCATCGCTTGCCGCGCAAACTGCCCCCAAGGCGCCCGCCGCGCCGAACGCCAAGCCTCCGGTGCAGGTCATGGAAGCCGTCACCGTCACGGGCTCCAACATCCGCCGCATCGATCAGGAGACCAACCTGCCGGTCACAGTGGTCGATTTCGACGACATCGCGCTGCGCGCCGCTCCGACGGCGGCCGAGCTTCTCCAACTGCTCCCCAACGGCGGAGCACTCACGCTCACCGAGACCAATGTCCTCGGTGCCGATGCGCGGGGCGACAACACTGCGCTCAACCTCCGTGGCATCGGCTCCGGCAACACCCTTGTCCTGGTCAACGGCCGCCGCCTCGCGCCGCATCCGATCAGCCAGGCCGAAGGCGGCGTGCCATCGCTCGCCGTCAACATCAACCAGCTCCCCACCGCCGCAATCCAACGCATTGAGGTGCTGCGCGACGGTGCTTCTGCCATTTACGGGGCCGATGCCGCCGCCGGTGTCGTCAACACGATCCTTCGCTGCGACTACGACGGCTACGACCTCTCCCTGCGTGGCAGCCTCACCCAGCACGGCGGCGCCGAGGACTGGCGCACGACCCTGAGCGGCGGCAAGGTCTTTAACGGCGGCAGGACCAGTCTGCTCGCGATGGTCGATGTCTATCACCGCGAGCTGCTCGGGACCAAGGACCGCAAATTCTCCCGCGATTCCGATGTGCGCCGCGTGCGCAATGTCCCGGAGCCGTGGAGCACCACCGACACCGACTTCGACAATCGGTCCACCGCTTCGCAATACGGCAACTTCATCCGCGGCACCTTCGATGCCACGGGAAATTTTGTGGGCGCACGTCCCACGGGCAACGCGGGCATCACCACCTCGACCACGCCTTCCACGTCGTTGACCGCTTCGGCCGCCGGCGTTTTTTTCCTGACCCCGCTCGCCACCGGCGGCACCGGCCTGCGACAGACCGCCCCGTCGCGGCTGCCCACGGGCGTCGAACGCGATTACTATTTCAACCTCGGTCTTGCCCGCGTGATTTTGCCGCAGACGGATCGGTTGAACATTTTCACCGCGCTCGACCACCGGCTGAACTAACGCCTCTCAGCCTTCGGCGAGTTGGCCTACTATCGCGCCGACTCCCTTAACCACCGCGATCCCGCCGGCTCGGATGCCACCGACGATCTTAACATCTACGTCGGCGCGAACAATCCGTGGAATCCCTTCGGTTCGCGTTTCTACCATCCGACGGGCGCATCCAATGCCGATGGCACCCCGCGCGTCACTGGCACACCTGCCGACGTGCTTTTGGCTGGAGGGACTGGCGTGCGCCCGCGCGAGTTCAAACCGAAAGATATCAGTGTCCTCTCCCAATCGCTGCGCCTGATCGGCGGCCTGCGTGGCCGGACATTTGCGGACTTCGAATGAGAATCCGGCGCGCTGTATTCCCGCGCGTGGACGCGCGACGAGGAGGCCAACAACATCCGGCATAGCCGCCTTCAGGCCGCGCTCCTCCGCACCGACAGCACGGCGTTCAACCCGTTTGGCTACACCTTCCGCAACATTGGCGGCACCGTCACCGTCGACCAGCCCTATACCAATCCGACGTCGATCGTGAATGCCCTCACCGACACTTTCGTCCGCGAAGGCCGGACCGAACTCGCCACGTGGGATGCAAAACTCAACGGCTCGCTCGCCGATTTCTGGGGCGGTCGCATCGGCAGCGCACTCGGCGGTGAATACCGCTGGGAAAGCTATCGCGACTGGCGCCCGCCGTTCCACGGCCTCAACCCCGCGGGCGACACCACGCCGTTTCTCCCGGGGGGCACGGACAACGACTTCATCGGCCTCAGCCCCAACCTGAATCTCTCCTCGCAGCGCAGCGTTTACTCCGCCTTCGCCGAGGTGCTTGTGCCGGTGTTCGGAAAAAAGAACCGCCGCCCGTTTCTCGACGTGCTCGAATTCTCCGCCGCCGCGCGCTACGAAAAATTTCCCAAGATCGACGGCGCCGTGAAGCCGAAATACGGCCTCGCCTGGCGCCCTGGCGCTCACGTCCTCCTGCGTGCTTCCTACAACGAGTCGTTCCGCGCGCCGAATCTGGTGCAAACCAACACCTCGCCGCTCCAGCGTTCCGTCACCGGCATCTCCGATCCTTATCGCTTCGAGGTCACGAACCTCATCAGCGATGGCGCCACCAATCGCACGGTCTTCCGTCAGGGAAACGCCACGCTGCGCCCCGAGGAATCCAGCACGTCCACCATCGGCATCGCCATCGATGTGCCGCGCGTGAAAGGCCTCACCTTCACCGTCGATTGGTGGCGTCTCGACCAGAAGCGGGTGATCGACAACCTCGGTGCCGCCGGCGTGCTGCTCCACGACGAGACACTCCTCGATGCCTACACGCAGGCTCAAATCGCGGGCGGCACCGCCGCCAGCAGCGTCGTCACCGGCTCAGGCGCACCAGACTACAAGGGCAGCGACAAGGTCACCCGCGCCCCGGTCACGCAGCCCGACCGGGACGCCTATGCCGCCTTCAACGCCACGCGCCCCGTTTCCTCGCAACGCGCGCCCGTCGGGCGCGTGCTCTCCGTGATCGACGACTACCTCAACGTCGCCGGCCGCGATCTCGAAGGCTGGGATTTCGCACTCACCTACCGCTTGCCGAAACTCGCGGTCGGCCAGTTCACCCTGAAGGCCGAGGCGACCTACAACCGCAAGTTCAAGCAACAGCTCGACGAGTTCTCCGAACCCGACTCGATCCTTGAGGAGGACGGCCGGGCGAAATGGCGTGGCAACGCGGGCGTCACGTGGCGTCGTGGCGCGTGGAGCGCCGGCTGGTTTGCGGAATACTACGGCGGCTCGATGGATCCCGGCGGCGCGCTCGCCACCGGCGCGGCCGGTCAGGCGATTTACGATCAACTCGGCCGCCCCGACTACATCAAAGTCTTCAACGACATCGGCGGCGTCGTGGCTATCGCTGGTGGATCAAGCAGGTGATCCAACACAATGTGAACATGCAGCATCGCTTCACTGCGACGCGTGGCCTGCTCGCCAACGTGACCGCGCGTTTTGGCATCTCCAATCTCTTCGACGAAGAGCCGCCAATTGCGGACGAATCGCGCGGCTATCAAGGCGGCACCGTTAGCGCTAAAGGTCGGAGCTACTACTTGGAGATTTCGAAAAAGCTCTGATCGGTCCCCCTGCATCTTTCCTTACCATGCCGGCGCAGTGCCGGCCGATCGTGCCGCGAGTAAAGTTCTAGCCCTCCGGCGCGAGCGAGGCTTTCCACGCCACGCAGAAATTTTCTGCTCGTTTTCGCAGCCACTCCCAATCTCCGGCAGCCAGCCGTTCCGGTGCCAGCAGCGGACTTCCGACGCCAAATCCTTCGGCGCCGGCGCGCGCATACTCCGGCAGCGTCTCGGGCGTGATGCCGCCGGTGGCGAGCAGACGCACGGAAGACAACGGCGCCTTCAGGTCGCGCACGTAGCCGGGGCCGAGGCGGTGGGCGGGGAAAAGTTTCACCATCGTCGCGCCGAGCCGGTGCGCTTGGTGCACCTCGGTGGGCGTGAACGCGCCCGGAAACACCGGCAAACCGCGCCGCACACATTCGCCAATCACATCCGGCACGATCACCGGTGTGACGATGAAACTGGCCCCGGCTGCCTCGGCTTCGTCGAGTTCGGCCAAGGTGGTCACCGTGCCGGCGCCGATGTTCATGCGACCTCGCGAGAGCGCAACGGCGGCTCGGATTTGAGCCGCGGCTCCCGGTGAGTTCATCGTGATTTCCAAGGCGGTAAAACCACCTTCGAGCAAGGTTTGCACGACCGGTTCGACGAACCTCCCGGGCTGGCCACGCAGGATCGCGATGAGTGGCATGGCCGCGAAGCGGACAGCGTTGAAGGCCGGGTCCGTCATGGCAAAGTCAGTATCCTGGCCTGACCCAATACGACGGCCGTGGCCAAGTCGGCCGGTGGGATTTGCACCACGACGGCATCCGGTGAGAGTTCACCCAGCGCCAAGGCATACTGATGCGCAACCGAATCCGTCGCGGCGAGCAGGATCTTCCCCGTGGACGCTCCGGTCAAAGTGGCTACCTCCGCACCAATCAACACGCCGCTGAGAAATCCGCGGCTATGTTCCGCGGCCAACTGACCGAGCACGGTGCGCGCCCGGGTTTGAAAGAGCGCCGCGCTCAAGCCGATCTTTCGGGCCACGTGCACGCCGGCCACAAAGACGGTCTCGTCGAAGATTGCGTCGCCTGGAGTAGCCAGCGTGCTGTTTTCACTGAGCAGGCCGTAGAGTTCGCCCGTTAGATAAGTGGAAAAATCCACAATCTGACCGGCGTGCAATCGCACATGCTTGGAATGGCTGCCTGGCAGCACGACCGTGCAGTTCTCACGCAAACTGTGTCGGGCGGGATCGGTGAACAGCCCGATCAATTCCGTCTCTTCGCCGCGCATGACATCGCTCGCCGCCTGCAGGCCGGAAACCAACCGCACCTTGCGGCCGCCGTGAAGAAAATCGACGAAGCGCACCGTGCTGCCGTCGATCGGCGCCGGCAAAGACGCGTAGGGCAGTGACTGCCAGCCCAAGGTGGATGAGGCCATGCCGGAAATCACCGCAGGAATGTCGGGGTGACCGCCGACGCCCAGTGCAGCGATGCCACGTTCGAGCACCGCGCCAAGGAACTCACGCCGCCCATGCGGAGCAGGATGAAGCCTGGCCAAAGGTTGGATACCTTCGTCAGTGGCGTGTTCAGCCAGAACTCGGCCCTGTGCCAGTTCGACCAGACGAAGCCGCAGGCGCGAGGTGCCCCAATCGCAGGAAATAAATTGAGTCACGATTTGCGGGGTCACCATTCAGCAAAGCCTCCGTCCTCTGCCGTGAAGCGAGGCGTGTCCCAGACACCGTCAAACTGTTCGGTGGCGAGCTTTTGCTCATCCAACTCGATCCCGAGTCCGGGACGATCGGACACCCGGATGTGGCCCGCTTCAATGACGAAGGGTTCGGCCAGCAGGGTTTCGCCGAGCGTCACGTGTTCCTGGATGAGGAAATTTGGGCAGGCGGCATCGAGCTGCAGGCTGGCGGCGAGGGCCACCGGACTCAGCGGACAGTGCGGGGCAACCAGAATGTCCCGCGATTCCGCCAGGGCCGCGATGCGACGCACCTCGGAAATTCCGCCCGCGTGCGCCACGTCGGGCTGCGCGACGCGCACCGCGCGTTTCTCAATCAATTCCTGAAATTGCCACCGGGTGAAAAGCCTTTCGCCGGCCGCGATGGGAATGCTGGTGGCATCCGCGATCTCCCGCAGTCCGTCGGCGTCGCCGGGCAGAATCGGTTCCTCGATGAACATCGGCTGGTGTGGCTCCAGCAATTTGGCCAGGCGCTTGGCGTCGGGAAAGGTCAGACGTCCGTGGAAATCCGCGCCGATATCGACGTGAGGCCCGGCGGCCTGCCGCAAGGAGCCAAGCCGATCAGCCGCCGCCTGCAGGGCTGCCGGAGCCGAAAGCGGACGCATCATCCCCGTGGCGTTGTATTTGAAGGCCGTGAGTCCGCGGGTATCGCGCAGGTCGCGCACCGAGTTGACGTAGTTGTCGGCTGTGCCGGCGTCGGTCCAGGCATACATCCGAATCCGATCGCGCACGCGCCCGCCGAGCAACTGGTGGACCGGGACGCCGAGCGATTTTCCGAGGATGTCCCAGAGCGCCATGTCGACGCCGGACAGAGCGGTGCAATGAACCGGCCCGCCACGATAGAATCCCCCGCGGTAGAGATGTTGCCAGATGTATTCGATACGCCGCGGATCCTGACCGATCAGCCAGCGGCTCATTTCACGCAGCATCGTCTCGACGGTGAGAGACGCACCTTCGAGGGTCGCCTCGCCGAGACCAGTCAAACCCGTGTCGGTCTGCACGCGCAAAATAAGCCAACGAGGGCGCACATGAAAAGTTTCTAGCCGCGATATTTTCATTCGACGAGAACGGGATCGAAGTGACTCATTCAGCGGTGCAGGACCACGGCTGGCTCATTGAGCGCACTGAGCGGACGCTGTCCGGCTAGAACCCGGGCGACGTCGTTGACGCAGTGAAGGCGAGCCCGGAGGCGGCTTTCGCGCGTGCCTCCTCCGATGTGGGGAGTAAGCACGACATTTCGCATGGCAAGCAACGCGGGATGGACTTGAGGCTCGTTCTCGAAGACGTCCAACGCCGCGCCCCCGAGATGGCCGGATTCCAACGCCGCGACCAGGGCAGATTCATCCACGATGCGCCCACGCGACGCGTTGATGAGGAGGGCACCCGGTTTCATCTGCGCCAATCGAGCCGCACCGATCAAACCATCAGAGTCTCGATTAAGAGGCAGGTGCAGCGAGACCACGTCAGCCTCACGCAGCAACCGGTCGAGCGGAGCATAGTCGCTATGGTCGACCGGCGTGCGCTGATGAAAGAGGATGCGCAGTCCGAAGCCCCGCGCCCTTTGCGCGACCGCCTGACCGATTGCGCCGTAGCCAACGAGCCCCAGCGTTTTGCCATGGAGCAACGCACCATCCCAAACTCCGGGCTGGAAGCTGCGCCATCCGCCTGCCCGCACATAGCTATCGGCTTCATGAATCCTTCGGGCGACGGCCAGCAAGGCCCCAAGAGTGAAGTCCGCCGTGGATTCGACAAACGCGTGCGGAACATTGGTGGCGAAAACCCCGCGCCGCTGCATGAGCGGTATATCCAGATTGTTCACGCCAATCGAAACATTGGCGACTACCTTCAATTTGGGCGCACGGTCCAAGAGTTCGGAGTCCACCCGCAGCTCTGCCTGATTCACGATGCCGGCCAGTTCGGGGGCAAGCCGCAGCACTTCTGCCCGAGGCATCAAGTCGCCGCCAGCGGGTCCGAGCACCACGCGAGCAAGTCCTTTGAGCGGGACAAGCACTTCGTCGGGCACCGCGTTGGTAAACAGGATCAAGGGAGCTGATTCGGAAGACATGGAGAGGCGCAGTGGCGACCGGCGTATGTCCGGCCAATGCGGCAAGTGATGCAACTCTCCTGTAACTGTTATTGTAACACAATCGTCGCCAAAAACTCCCGGCAGCCGCGCCCCTCAGCGCGGACGGATACTCGGACCATCGACCCAAGCGGGAGGTGTCAGCGTCTGACGCGGAATGTCTGGCACACCGCGTTCGTTGTGCATAAGAAGCGTCGCCAGCATATCCACCGCCGCGGACGCAACCTGAGCCCGACGATGGTGAATGCCGGCGAAGTTCCGATGGCGCTCCGCCCAATCGTGCACGACCATCCCGACCTGTTCCGGAATGCGGCGATCAAGCTTTTCGGTCAGCCACTCCGGGACGTAGGAATCGAACGAAATAACGACGTCCGGCCGATGCCGCTGAAACCACCTACGGAAGATTTCGTATTCTTGGGCTAGATTGTTCTCCGGGAACAACAGCAACGGCACGCGATCTCGCGGCGTGATCTGCTGTTGATACGTCAACATCGCACCTTGATAGGCGTGGTCGGAACGGTTATCCACCCACTGCGTGATCGCCAAACCAATCCGCCGGTAGCCACGTGCCGCCAACTCGGCAGTCGCCTGCTGAATGCCGCGTGTCATGTGCGTGCTCGCACGGTGAAGCGCCGGCTGCGTGAGCCCATAGCCCAGCGTCACCGCCGCGAACCTCGAGTAATCGAGTTCGGTGCCGATGCTATGCGAAGACTGCGGCGAAATAATCAGGCCCTCGATTCCGCGGGTCTCAAGGATCTGCGCCAAACGCGCAGCCGACATCCGCGTGCGATCAAGCCGAAACTCCTCGGCGCGGTAGCCATGGCGCGCAGCCCGCGTGCGGATGTCGTCAAGTGCGACATACTGATAGGCGTGGTCGAGCAGTTCGTCGCCCGGAATATCGTCGCGCACCAACGCGATGACCGCGGCCTCGCGGCGGCGGCGGTAGCCGCGGATTCGCGCCATCAGCCGCGCCATGTGCGGATCAGGCACATAACCGAGTTTTTTCGCGGCCGATAGCACGCGGCGCCGGGTATCGGATGCCACGTTGGGAAAATTCCGCAGCACGCGGGAAACGGTCATGGCCGAGACACCGCAGGCTTCGGCGATCGCTCGAAGGTTTTTTTGAGAGGTTGGGCTTGCCATGCTGTTACAATAACACGGAAGCCCCATTGCACGTCAACCCGCACAAAATTTTGGTCACGTTATTGAACGGCGGTCCCCGTGCTGTTCACCGACCACCCTCCTTCCCTCCCACGGTGCCCTTTTACCCTGTGCAATTTCATCCGCGTTATTGCCTATCGGACCTGACCCGAAGCAAGCACTCAATCCGTCACCGTCTTTCATCCGCTGTGGCTGCCAGTGAAGGCCGCATGGATTCACAGGCGGCAGCGCCCTCTCCACCTCGGTAGTCAAACCACGAACCCTGCAACCATCCCACCCTATGCCAACTGTCCGTCCATACTCCCGTATCACCACCGTCGTGGCGCTCTTGTCTGCCGGACTGCCGGTTTGGGCTCAGTCAGTCCAACCGCCGCCTGCCGGAGAGAAAGAAGTTCTGGTCCTCGCTCCGTTCTCGGTCGAGGCCAAGGAGGATGCCAGCGGTTACGGCGTCACTTCCTCGACGTCGCTCACCCGCCTCAACACGCCTTTGCGCGACGTTCCCCAGACGGTCAACATCGCCTCCGAACGCATGATCAAGGAATTGGTGGCGCCCAGCTTGGGTGAGGCCGTGGCCTTTCTGCCCGGCGTGACGGTCCGCAACGGCGGACAAGACCAATTCCAAGTGCGTTCGATCGACGTGTTCAGTCAGTTCCGGAACAGCTTTCGCTACACCACGGGCTCGTCGCTGCATTTCCGGAAGGATCTCTCCAACATCGCACGCGTCGAGGTCATCAAGGGGCTGGGGTCCGCCACCACCGGTCGCGGCGAGGCTGGTGGCGTGGTGAACCTAATCACCAAGAAGCCGCAGCTGAAACCGGCCACGTCGCTGCGATTTACGGCCGATGACTTCGGCTACTACAAAGCCGAGGTGGATCAGACCGGCCCGCTCAAAGCTGACGGCTCCGTGCTTTATCGGGCGATCGCGGCCTACACCGGGGGAGAAATCTACCTGCCCAACGAAAAATACGATACGATCGCCTTCTTTCCTTCGGTGGAATTTCGCTTCAACGAGCGCACGAATCTACTGATCGAGGGCAGCCTTCAGTCCGGGCGGACGCCTTCGGCCGAATTTTTCGAGATTCAGGACGAGTTCCAGTTTTTTTCCCGCGCCGCCAACGGCTCCATCGTGCGCACCTTCCCGCTGGACGGCGCCCTCGCCAAAATCAAAATGCTGCCGCTGAACACGCCGCAGACCGCGTCGTTCGTCAAACCCGACGCCCAGGCTTACGAAGTTCAGAGTATCATGAATCACAAATTCACCCCCTGGCTCTCGACCCGGCAGGGATTGCTTTGGGTGAAGACCGAGGTGGATCGCGAACTGACCCGCCTCCGGGGTTTCGGCAGCTATATCTTTGCCCCCAACAATCCGCTGGGGCCGCCGATCGATTGGACGATGGCGCTGCGACATGACACCACGGAAAGGGATATCGAATTCGTATCCTACCAAGGAGACTTCCTGCTCGACTACGATTTCGCGACAATGACCCATCAGACACTGCTGGGCTATGAGTTTACCCATCGGGATGTCTTCGACCGTTTCAAGCGCGCCAACACCGGCGGCATCTTCCGCATCTTGGAAAACAGCGCGTTCCTGAATCTGAAACGCAGCGACCTGCCGGCGCAAGCGGTGAGCACCTTCGAGACCCGCGATGTCGAGGAGACCTCATACTACGTCCAGCACACGGCGAAAGCTTGGAAGAACCGGCTCCAACTCACGGGCGGCTGGCGCTACGACAAGATCGAAGAGGACATCCAGGACCGGAGGACCAACACCTTCACCGCTTCGCGGCCCGAACCCACGGACAAGACGTGGCGCCTCGGCGGCTCGTTCCGCGTTGTTCCCTGGCTGACGGCCTTCGCCGTTCACGCCGAGCAGCAGGATCCGACCCGCAACGTCCTCCGTTTTCCGGAAGGCACGTTCGGTGTGGCGGGACGCGATCCTGCGCAGCGCGTCTCGGCCGCCCGCACCGTGGAACTCGACGAAATCGGGCTGAAATCGGAAGTGCTCAATGGCCGGCTCACGTTCAACGTGTCGTATTACAAGATTCTGGAGGGAAGCGATATTCGCTCCGTAAATTTTCGGACCAACCGCAACGACGAGTTAAGCCCGCAGTTCAACTGGCGCGAAAACGTCGTCGATCCCAGTGCCACCTCGGAAGGCGTGGAGGTCGAGATTTCCGGCGCTCCCACCGACCGGTTTTCCTTCTATGCGTCGGGGGCCTTTGCGCACACCGCGATCTTCGCCGTGCAATCGGACCTCTCCGTGGTGAAGCGGCGGCAGCGCGGCGACACTCCCGTCCGGCTGAATTTCGTCGGCAACTATTTGGTTCACCGGGATAATAATTGGGCGTTCTACGCGCAAAACGCCTTCGGCTACACGGACGACGTCGTCTTAAATCCCGACAATATCGTGCTGCAAAGCTCCAGCCTTCGTTGGGATGTCGGTGTCCGGGCCGTGCGGCGAGTCGGGACCGGATCGTGGGAGGCGCAGCTCCGCGTGCAAAACGTCCTCGACCAACGCGTCATTACGGGCACGGCCAACAGCGGCACCATGCCCCGGCGTTTCTCGTTCTACATCGAACGGCGCTACTGATCGCGATCAACGCAGCTCCATCGCGCGCGTTCAAAACACCTGCCCGGTCTTTTTTTATTACCCATGGCCCAAAAAATTTAGGCACGGCAGTGCGAAACCTGAATCACCCAATCCGACCTCAAACATGACCCATCGAACAAATTTCACGACCGCAATCACGCGCCTGCTGCTCGGCTGTCTCCTGCCGTTTGCACTCCTGTCCGACCTCCTCGCTCAGGCTGCACCCGCCCGCACCTCCGCCAAACCCGACGATGAACCGGTGGCGCTCCAGCAATTCCTCGTGACGGGCTCCAACATCAAGCGCCTCGACCTGGAGAAGATCGTTCCCGTCACCGTGCTGGATCAGACCGCGATGGAAGTTCGCAATGCCGTGCTGCCGGTCGATCTGCTCACATCGTTGCCGTCGGTGGTGAATCTGCCCGAGAACGAAACCCGGCTGGGCTCCTCCGGCGCCCGCGGCGACAATGCCAATGTCAACCTGCGCAACATGGGGGCGACCGCCACACTCATCCTCGTGAACGGCCGGCGTATGGCGATCAACCCCATGACCGCCGGCCTCACACAGGCGGTGAATGTCAACCAACTCCCCACGGCGGGCATTGAGCGCATTGAGGTGCTGCGCGACGGAGCCTCGTCCATCTACGGCTCCGATGCCGTCGGCGGGGTGATCAATTACGTGCTGAAGCGGGAGTTTAGCGGCGCGGAGGCTTCCCTCCGTTACGGCTGGCCCGAGCATGGAGGCGGCGAGAGCGTGCAGGGCATGTTTACTTTCGGTTCCAGTTTCGCCGCCGGCCGCGGGCGCGTTTTCGGCACGCTCGAAGCCCTCTACCGCGACGCGATCCAGCTCACGCAACGCGACTTCAGCCGCTCAAGCCTCAATGTGGATCGCGCGCCAGCGCCGTTCAACAGCCTCGGCGGCCCCTTCGACGGCCGCTCCGCACGCGGCTATTGGCCGACCTTTCGCATCGGCACCGCGACCGCCAACAACTATTTCCGTCCCGTCAACGGCACGCCGACGCTCACCAACGCCGCGCCCACGCGGGCCGCCAATCCCGAATTTTTCCTCGATCTGAACCAGTTTGGTTTTTCTTCGCCCCGGGTGCGTCGCGGCAACACGTTTCTCTCGGCCGAGTTCGACTTGAGCCAACGCATCACAGCCTTTGGCGATCTGGGCTACTACAAGGCGGTTTCCACGATGCGCCGGCAGCCGCTCCCACTCAACGCACCGACCTCCGACCAACTCATGGTCATGGCCATCGACAATCCTTACAATCCCTACGGATCGCGCTTCTATCATGCGACCGGGGCGGCGAATGCCGACGGCACGCCGCGCGTCACCGGCGCTCCCCGCACCACCACCCTCACGCAGTTGACCATCGCCGATCTGGCCCCCGAGACCGTCGAGACCAAGGCCGATGTGGTCCGGCTCACCGGTGGTCTTCGCGGCAAGCTGGGTGAGACGTGGACGTGGGAGACCTCGGCCTTCTACAATCAGGTGAAGGGCCGCGACGCAGCCTTTCCCGACGTGCGCGAGAGCCTCCTGCAAAAAACTCTCCAACGCACCGACGCCTCCGCCTTCAATCCATTCGGCTATACTTTCAAGGTTGTGGGTGGAGCCGTCGTCGCCGACAAACCCTACACCAATCCCGCCTCTGTCGTGGATTCTTTCGCGGAGACCTTTGCCCGCAACGCCCGCAGCTCCATCTCGAGCGGAGACCTCCGCGCTGCGGGCCGTCTCTTCTCGTTTTGGGGCATCGACGCGCAGGCCGCCGCCGGCCTCGAATACCGACGAGAGGATCTTAAGGATTTGCGCCCGCCCTTCAGCGGCGAAAATCCCGCGAACTCAGGTCTCGATCCCACCAATAACGATTTCCTGCTGCACCCTCCGCGGCCCGATGTCATCGGTAAGCGCGACGTCACGAGTGTCTACGCGGAGGCGGTTCTGCCTCTGGTCACCGCCGAGCGTCGCTGGACGCTGGTCAATACCTTCGAGATCAGCGCGTCGGCCCGCTACGAAAACTACAGCGACTTCGGCACCACCACCAAGCCCAAGATTGGCGCCAATTGGCGGCCCGTTTCCTGGCTGATGCTGCGCGCCTCATACAATGAAGGCTTCATGGCCCCCAGCCTCGCCGCGCTCTACACCAGCCCCCGCTGGACCAACAGCGCGGGCGCCGGCGAAATCGACACCTACCGCAATCCCTTCCTCAACGAAGGCCCGTATGTGCAGCGCACCTATTTTGGAGGAAATCCCAATCTCAAGCCTCAGTCGTCGGAGGGCAAAACCTACGGCATCGTCGTTGATGTGCCGGGCCTGAAGGGTCTCAGCCTGACCGCCGACGTGTGGCGGATCAGCCGCACCAATCTACTCGGCCAGCGCAGCCCGGATCAGATCCGCGCGAGCGACACCGCCCTGTTGCTCGCCTACACCGCACTGCGCACCGCCGCAGGCACGCCCATCGGCTCGGTCGACGTGGGCAGCGGCACCGCCAGCTATAGAGGTGACCCGGACGTCCAGCGTCTGCCGCTGACCGCCGAGGATATCGCGGCGTTTGCGGCCTATAACGCCGCCAACCCCCGCAATCCCGCCGCACCCGCCGGCCGCGTCTTTTCGCTCAACCGGCCGTTTGTGAACATTTCAACCAGCGAACATGCGGGCATTGATTTTGGTTTCCGCTATGTGCTGCCGCGCTTGGCGTGGGGCAACGTCACGCTGAGTTCCGATTGGGCTTATCTCAGGAAATCCACGTCGGTGCTCGCCCCGCCCAATCTCCCTCCGACCTTGAACGACGAGCTTCTTGGCAATGGCGCGGCCAGGTGGCGCAGCACAAGTAGCGTCGCCTGGCGCAAGGGGCCTTGGAGCGGCGCGCTCGGCATCTACCACGTCGGCACGACACACGACACCGGCGCGACCACCACTGCGGCCACCTACGAATCACTGGGCCGGCCCTCCTACATCGCGCCGTTCTTCACGGGTGGACAGACCGTCTATCGCCTCGTGATCGATCCCGTCGTCAGCTACAACCTTTCGATCGGCTATCGCTTCTCGTCAACCGCCCGCCACTGGCTGCGCAATTCGCGCGTGCGTCTTGGTGTCGTCAACCTCACCGACGAGGCACCGCCCTTATCGTCCGGCAGTTTCGGTTACGATCCCTCGGTCAGTCAGGCTCTCCTCAACGGGCGTTCGTGGAGCTTCGAAATCAGCCGCCCATTCTGAGGCCAAAGGCACCTGTTTCATCGCTCATATTTCGATGCAATCATTCTTCAAAACCTTTTGCCGGCAAGCTCTCCTGTTTCTCGCAGCCGCAATAATCGCTGCCGCAGCGCAGCCGGCTCCAGCCCGCGGGAGCGCGCCGCCTGCTGGAGCGCCCAAGCCCGTCTCGACGCGCCTGCCGCTCCTCATGCCGGATGATTTCACCTCGCTGCAACTCGTTTCATGGCGGGTCGAGACCGGCACGCCCGATCCGCACAATCCCCTCCTTGCGCCCGCCATGCCGTGGGACTCCGGCGGCGTCATGGCGCATGGCACCGTGCTGCACGATCCGATCGATGGACTCTGGAAAGCCTGGCAGGTGTCCACTCCCGGCGAGGAGAAACTGGACGGCCTGAAAACCGTCCATGAGCACCAGCGCCGGCTGACGTATCTGGAGAGCAAAGATGGCGTGAACTGGTATCGCCCGATGCTGCCCTTTGTCCGCTGGCCCGGGCATGATCGGACGAACATCCTGCTCGACCTCGATTCGGGCGGCACCTCGGTCTACGCGTCCGTCTTCGTGGACCCGGCCAACACCGCCTGGCCCTATGTAATGTTCGTCATGCGCGGGCCGCTTTACGGTGGACAGAAAGAAAACAAGGTTGGACATCTGCCCGGCCCCACGGAGCGTTTGGGCACCTACCGCTATCGCTCCAAGGACGGCAAGGACTGGAAATTGATCGAAGGTCCCATCCATCCTTCGGTCGGTGGCGGCGGCGACGTTTCCTTTGTCTATCGCGAGCCGGACGGATCGTTCGTTTCGTATTTTAAGTCCTACCCCAAGGCGCGTGATGGCGATCGACTCATCCCCTACGATAACAATTCCCGTGGCGGCCTGCGCAGTATTTCGCGACGCACCAGCCGGGATGGCAGTGACTGGGGCAGCGAACGGTTGGTGCTGACCCGCGACTGGCGCGATCCCGACTTCGCCCAGTTCCTGGAAATCTGCCCGGTCCCCGTGGACGGAGGCTACATCGCTCTGATCAATTACTACGACGCCGTGATCCAGACGATGAGTCTGCAACTGGCCGCCTCGCGCGACGGCGTGAATTGGTGGCGGCCCGACCGCCGGCCCGCACTCGCCAATCCACCCCTCGGCGACTGGGGCGGCGGCATGATCTGGCAAATGCACCACCCGGTGGTCGAAGGCGGAAAGATGCATGTCTACTACGCCGGCGCGGAAGGCATCCACGGCGAGATTTTCGACACCCGTTTCGGCCCCCGCTTGGAAGTCGGCGGCGAGACCGTGATCGGCGTAAACACTCCCACCCTGCCCTTCAACACCGCCCTGTGTCGGGCAACCTGGGAATTTGACCGGCTCTATGCGCTCGCGCCGTCGGCCGGCGGAATCACGCCGGGCGAGGCTGTCACCAAATCGGCGGCGCTCGGTGGACACTCCTTCGTGGTGAATACGCTCGTCAAAAAGGGCGGCGCGCTCCGCGCCGAACTCCTCGACGGCGAGGGCCGGCCGCTGCCCGGATTTGCGCTCGCGGACTGCACCGCCGTCACGGGCGACCAGCGCCGCTCCGGGTTGCACTGGACCGGTGGCAAGATCGCCCCCGCCGCCGCCCGGCAAATTCGATTCCATCTGCACCGCGCCTTTCTCTACGGCTACTTGGCGGAAACGTCGGCTCCCCGTTCGTGAACGCACCGTCATCGCGTGCCTGCCGTCCCCCGATTTTTTCCGCACCCGAGCCGGTGGCTCATGCTGGTCGTTCCAGGCCTGTTCTGCGCGGGATACACCATCGGTCCCGGTGCCGTCACGAAACTGGCAGCAGCCGGCGCGCAGGGAGGAGCATCTCCTCTGTGGCTGCTGATGGCGGGTGCGTTCTTAAGTTGGGCGCTGCTGGAGGCCTGCGGCCGCTACACGGTGGCAACCGGGGAGACCGCATTGCACGGTTTCCGCGCACATCTGCGCGGCGGCCGTTGGCTGGCGTTGCTTGTCCTCGTCGGGATTGTGCTCGGCCAAGGGTCGGGATTGCCCGTGCTGGTCGGGGTGGTCGCACGCTTGATTCATGGTGGCTGGGCGCCGACGCAAAGCCCCGCCGGCGAAATGGCGGTCGCCGCTGTCATGCTAAGCGGGGTATACGCGGTGCTGGCGACCGGCCGATTTTCCATGCTGATGCTGGTGGTGGCAGGATCGGCGGCATTGATGGCGGTCGGATTTTTGGGAGCTCTGTGGATCGTGGGAGTTGCGCCTGAGATGCTCGCGCGAGATCTGATTCCGACCCGTCCCGCGACGGAGGATGGGCTTCGGCCCGTCGTGGCCGTGCTCGGCATCGCATTGGCGGCGCCGACATTCCTCGTGCGCTCCCTCGTGGTGAAACACGCGAGTTGGAACGTGGCCAACGCACGCGACCAACGGCGGGACGCAGCGTTCTCCGCTCTCGTGATGCTGGTGATAGCCGTTTCTGTTCTGGCCTGCGCCGCCGCTACGCTGGATCCGAAGTCGCTTCCCGTCCGCGATGTTTTCGAGGCCGCGCGCGGCTTGGATCAGGTCGCCGGCGGGCGCGCGGCGGAGTTTTTCCGGCTGGGCGCGATCGGAGCCGGACTCTCCTTGATCATCCCGATGATCGTGGTCCTGCCGCTGCTGCTCGCGGACTACCTTGGAGAGGGAGTGCACCTCCACGGAGCGCGGTTTTTCGCTCTGACCGCGCTCGCCTGTGGGATTGGCTGGTTGGGCACCTTACCCGGAGCGTTCTTGGTTTCGGTCCACCGCACGGCGAGCTTGGTCGCACAGGTTTTCATGCTTCCCGTGGTCGTTGCGGGAATTTTTCTCCTCGTGAACCGCAGCGTCCTAATGGGCGGACAGCGCGCGGGTTTCTGGCTGAATGCCGGGCTGTCATTCGCGTTCGCCTTCTCCCTGGCAACCTCATGGCTGGCCGTCACCGGGTTGTGGGCCCGCTTGGCCTGAGCCCGAAACCGTCCCGAATCGTTCCCTCCTATGATCTGCGGAAAACTGAGTGACTTTGAAACGATGCGCCTCGCCCCGCCGGGTGGAGCAATGACACAGGCTGTCGCCTGGATCAGGAATCTCCCTACCAACCCCAAGGAGGGACGCTATCAGTTGGATGAAGACGGGCTGTATGCCTTGGTGCTCTCTTACGACACCGGCCCGGCACAATCGTCGCGCTTTGAGACCCATCGGAAATATGCCGACCTGCAATACACCGTGTCTGGCGCCGAGGGCATCGACTGGGCTCCTCGCGAGAATCTGGCTAACGATGGAGACTATAACGAGGAGAAGGACCTACTTTTTCATCTCTCTGGTCCCGCGTTCGGACGTGTGGTCAACGCCGCCGGTTTCTTCTCGTTCTACACACCGGTGGACGCGCATCGCCCGAAGATCCGAATCGCGGATCACACGAACGTGCTGAAAGTCGTCGTCAAAATTCCCGTCGCCCGCCTTTCCCTCGCGTGAAGCCCCCGGCCGAAAACTCCCGCCCTCACTCCCTCCGCCAGCGGATGCTCGCCGGGGATACCGTCGTGGGCAGTTGGATTAACAGCGGCAGTCCCATGGTCGCCGAACTGATGGCGGCCACGGGCTTTGATTTTCTCTGCGTGGACATCGAGCACTCCGCGGTCGATGTGCCGCAGGCGCAGCAGCTTTTCCAGGCCATCCGCTCCGGCCGGCGGGAGTGTGCGGCGATGGCGCGCGTGCACGGAGTGGATTATGCCTTCGTCAAACGCTACCTCGACGCGGGCGCCGATGGGATCGTGGCTCCGCTCGTGCGCACGCGCGAAGAAGCCCTGCTTCTGGTGCAGGCTGCAAAATACCCGCCACTCGGCCTGCGCGGCGTGGGCTTTTGCCGGGCCAACACCTACGGGCTGCGGTTGGCCGAGGAATGCGTTCGCGCCAACGAGGAGATTTTCCTCGCGGTGCAAATCGAGCACATCGACGCCGTGCGCAACATCGACTCGGTCCTCGGCGTGCCAGGCATCGACGCGGCGTTTATCGGGCCCTACGATCTCACTGCCTCGATGGGCCTCACCGCTCAGTTCGATCACCCCGACTATCTGGCGGCACGTGCGACCATCCTCGCGGCGTGCCAGCGGCACGGCGTCGCGGCCGGCATCCATGTGGTGCCGCCCGTGCCGGGCGAGGTGCAGGCGCGCATGACCGAAGGTTATCGCTTCATCGCCTACAGTCTCGACATCACGATGCTGAGCACCGCCTGCATCGGCGGCTTGGCCGCCATTCGAAACGCGCAGAAGTCGCCCCAGCCCGCAGGCATGCTCGGCCCTGCCTGAGCGCACGGAACGCCCCATTCCCCATTCGATGACACCCCCGCGCTTTCTCCATCCCTTGCCGCCACCGCAGGTCACCGCGTAGCGCACAACCCCGCCGTTATTTATGTCCACCCCTACCCCGACCTTCCACGCGGAGACCATCAGGCTCATCACGCGGCGGCTGCTGCCCTTTCTGATGCTCTTGTATTTGATCGCCTACGTGGATCGAGCGAACATCTCCGTCGCTGCGTTGACGATGAACGCCGACCTCGGGCTTTCCACGCAGATGTATGGGCTGGGTGCAGGCCTGTTCTACGTCACCTACATCCTCTTTGAGGTGCCGAGCAATGTCATCCTCGCGCGGGTGGGCGCACGGCGCTGGATCGCCCGGATCATGGTGACCTGGGGGTTCGTGGCGTGCGGCATGGCCTTTATTCAGTCTGCCAACCAGCTTTACGGCATGCGCCTGCTGCTCGGTGCCGCAGAGGCCGGGTTCACTCCCGGCATCATCTATTATCTCAGCCGGTGGTTTCCGACTAACAACCGCGCGCGCGCAATGTCATTTTTCTACATCGCCGCAGCCCTCGCTTCGGTGATCGGTCTTCCCTTATCGGGCGCGTTGCTGGGCATGGATGGAGCCCTTGGGGTTTCCGGCTGGCGCTGGTTGTATTTTGTCGAGGGCGTGCCCGCGGTGGTGCTGGGGTTCGTGGTGCTCCGCATTCTCCCCGACACGCCGCGCGACGCCCGGTGGCTGTCGGTCGCGCAAGCCGACTGGCTATCCGGCACCATCGCGGCCGAAACGGCTGCTGCGCCGGCGGCCCATTCCTCCGGTTGGCGCCAGGCCTTCGCAGACAGTAAGGTTTGGCTGCTGGCCCTCTTCTGGCTGTTGCAGGCCTTCGGCACGATCGGCGTGACCCTGTTCCTGCCCCAGATCCTCAAGGCCCTCTCCGGCGAATCAAATTTTGTAGTCACCCTGTTGTCCGCCCTGCCGTTCTTACTGGCCTGTGCCCTGATGTATCTGAACGGCCACCACTCCGATGCCCGACGCGAGCGCCGCTTGCATCTGGGACTACCGCTGCTCGCCTCCGGCGTCGCACTGGCGGTGAGCCTCGCCGCAGGCTCCCCGGCGGTCACTTACGCGTTGCTGCTGTTGGCCGTGGGGTTAAATTGGGCGGTCACGCCGGTCTTCTGGGCGGTGACCACCGAGTATCTGGCGGGCGGCGCGGCCGCTGCGGGCGCGATCGCCCTGATCAACGCGGTGGCCAATTTCGCCGGCGTCGGTCTGCCACCTACCCTCGGCTTCATTCGCGACCGGACCGGCAGCTACAATGCCGGCTTATTGCTGATCGCGGGCGCACTCATCGTCGGTGGCTTCCTCGGACTTTTCTTGGCCCGCAAACCGGCCGGCTCTCCCCTGTCCCGTTAGGCACGCCGCTTCTCGCCGGAACATCGTGGTATCCCTTCGTTCCTCACACCGAACCAACCAACCCATGAACCCTAAAATACGCCTCCTGATTGCGAGCCTCACCGGGCTCTTGTGCAGTGCCAGCAGTCTCCTCGCTGCGTCGATCGCCGGCTATGTCCGTGAAACCGACAGTGGCGCACCGCTGCCCAACGCTTCCGTGTTGATCGTGGAACTCTCACGCGAGACGACCACGGCCGCCGGCGGCAAATACCTGCTCGGCGATGTGCCTCCCGGAAACTATACGCTCAAAGTTTCTTACTCTGGCTACGAAGACGGCACTCAAACCGTGCGGGTGACGGGAGACAGCGAATCCCAAGCTGACTTCAAGCTCGGCTCGGGCGTGGTGAAACTGGGCGCCTACGTCGTGGAAGGAGAACGCCAAGGCCAAGCCCGCGCGCTCCAGCAAAAGCGCACCGCCGCCGGCATCATGGACGCCGTCTCCGCCGACGCGATGGGCAAGTTTCCCGACGGTAACGCCGCCGAGGCCTTGCGCCGCATGCCCGGCGTCTCGGTCGAGATCGATCAAGACGAAGGCCGCTACGTCGTCGTTCGGGGTATCGACTCCGCTTTGAACGGCGTCACGCTCAACAACCAATTGATTGGGACGCCGTCGGAGGCAGGCAACCGCGGCGTGGCAATGGACTCCGTGCCCGCCGATTTGATCGCGCGGCTCGAAGTGACCAAGGCCGTTACGCCCGATATGGACGGCACGGCCATCGGCGGCTCGATCAATATCGTCACGCATAGCGCTTTCGACCGCCCCGAGGGATTTCTCTTCGGCAGCGTCAGCGGCTTCTACGACAACTTCGGTGGCCACACCTCTCCCAATGGCAGCCTCACCTTCGGACGGGTTCTGGACAAAAACGGAAAATGGGGCGTGGTCGTAGGCGCGAGTTACTCCAAGAAAGAATTCAAGTCGCAGACCTCGGACACGCCCGCGTGGACATTGTTGAACGGAATCTGGACTCCGCTGACCCAGGAGTCGTTCGATTACGACATCATGCGTGAGCGGATCGGCGCCAATCTCGCCCTGCAATTCCGTCCGTCCACCGGCCACGAGTTGGCGCTGCGCCTGAATCACAACGAATTCTCCGACGAGGAGGGGCGCCAGAAATCGAATTTCGAACATGTGCTCGGCGTGCGCACCAACCACACCGCCACCGGCGCCACCAACAGCCAGGGGCGCTCCACCAGCGAATTTCGCGCCTATCATCAGACCGGCACCATCGATGCAGCCTCCATCGAGGGTAAACACCGCCTTGGTTCGGGCTATCAGTTCAACTGGCAGGCCGGCGCCAGTCAGGGCGAACGCGACGTGCCGAAGCGCGACGACTGGGAATACCGCTCCGCCGCCGGCGCGTTTCCCAACAGCTACGATCTCACGAGCGGGCACTTGGTCATCACCCCCAACGCGGCCTTCTACAATCCCGCGAGCTATCCTTTCCGGCGCGTGCGCTTCCGCTCCGATTTGGAACGGGAAAAGGTGTTTTCCGCCCAAGCGGATCTCCGTCGTGACACTCAAATCGGCGGACAAAACGGCTACTGGAAAACCGGCGCCAAATACGTGACGCGCGACAAGGCGGACGATCGCAATAACCGGAATTACAATCTGCTGGGAACTGCGTGGACCCTGGCGGAGCCCAGCTTGGCCGGCACCGAGCCGACCAACTATTTCGACGGGCGGTATCGCTTCGGTCCCACCATCGACCTGCCGGCCAACGAGAAATTCTTCGCCGCCAACCCGGCCCGCTTCGCCTTCGATCCGCTCGGCTCGCTTAACAATTCAATCGCCGGCGACTTCGATGCCTCCGAGGACGTTTTCGCCACCTACGCCATGGCCGGTGTGAATCTGACTCCCGCTTGGACCGCGCTTGCCGGCGTCCGCTACGAGCGCACCGAGGCGACCTATGGGGCTAACGCGCTCAGCACTCCCGGCGGCGTGTTTTCCGGCGTCTTCAGGCGGGTAACGGGCCGCAGCACCTACGACAACCTCATGCCCGGCCTCCATCTCGTGTGGCGGCCGACGAAGCGCTTCGTGGGCCGCGTCGCGTGGACCAACACCATGGCACGGCCCAACTATGCCGACCTCGCTCCGCGCCGGACCGTGGACGATGTCGAAACCTCCGTCGGTAGCGGTCGCTACACGGGCAACATCAGCACCGGCAACTCCAGCTTGAAGCCCTACAAATCATCCAACGTGGATCTCACGCTCGAATACTACATGAAAGGCGGCGGGATCGTCTCGGTGGGCGCTTTCCACAAGGATATCGACAATCCCATTTACACCGGGAGCTTCACGCAGACCAACGTCAACATCGACGGTCGGAACTACGATCGGGTGGGCCTCTCGCAACCGGAGAACGCGAAGAAGGGCCGCATCACCGGCGTGGAATTCAACTACCAGCAGTTCTTCACGTGGCTGCCCTCGCCCTTCAATGGAGTGGGCGTTAACTTCAATTGCACTGTCACGGATTCCTCCGCCACGTTGTTCACCCGCGCCGACAAGCTGCCATTCTTCAAGCAATCGGACGAGGTCGGCAACGTCGCCCTCATGTTCGAGAAATACGGATTCGAGGCTAGGGTGGCGATGGCGTTCAACAGCCCAAATCTCACCGCCGTCGGGGCCAACGCCGCAACCGACACGTTTGCCGATCGCCGCCGCCCGATCGATGCGAAGGTCAGCTATCGCATAAACCGGAATTTCCGGGTCTTCGCCGAATTCCTGAACCTCAGCGAAGAACCTCTGAATGAATACATCGGCGTCGCCGCCCGAAGTTCGGGGAACGAGATCTATCACTGGAAGTCGCGCTTCGGCGTGAATTTCAACTTCTGAGTCGCGTGCGCAGCGTCGGCGACAGCCTCGTCGCTGTTCTGACGCTGCCCTCGGCCGAAGCGGACTGAGCCCGCGGCGCAACGTGCGTCGTAAGTTCCGCTTCGTGCCCCTGCTCCCGCTCCCGCCCATCGCATCATGCTCCAGACTCTCATCGCCTACTTCAAAAGCGGTCCGGACCGCCCGCTCCTGCCAACCGCCGCAGCCATTGCCAGCCTCTATGAGCGCAAGCGCTGGAGCATCTTCCTGTCCCTAATCGCCGGCTATGGGTTTTTCTACACCTGCCGTCTCGGTCTCTCGGTGACCAAGAAACCGCTGCTGGACGCCGGCGTGCTGACGGCGGCGGAAATGGGCATCGTCGGATCGGTCCTGCTTTATGTGTATGCGATCGGAAAATTCATAAATGGCATGTTCTCCGACCATGCGAACATCCGCCGCTTCATGTCATGGGCGCTGCTCTTGTCCGCTCTGGCGAACCTCGCGTTCGGGTTCACGAACCTGTTTGTCGGATTCGTTATCCTCTGGGGGCTCAACGGCTGGTTTCAATCCATCGGTTCCGCCCCCAGCGTGGTCTCGATCTGCCAATGGTTCAGCAACCGCGAGCGCGGCACACGTTATGGCATCTGGGCGGGCGCGCACAATTTGGGTGAGGGCATGACGTTTATTTTCGTGGCGTGGCTGGTGAATCACTTCGGCTGGCGGGCGGGATTCGTCGGCCCCGGAATCGTCTGCCTCCTGGTCGCGTTCACCCTGTTTCGGACGCTCGGCGACCGGCCGCAAACCTACGGGCTGCCGCACGTCGCCGACTACAAGAACGACCACTCCGCCGGACCGCCACCGCGGGGCACGACCGCGGAACTGCAGCGGCAGGTTTTTCGCAATCCGTGGGTGTGGGTTCTCGCGGTCAGTTGCGCGCTGATGTATGTCGCCCGCTACGCCATCAACAATTGGGCGATGCTTTTCCTGCAGGAGACCAAACACTATTCGCTCACCGACGCCGGATTCGTGATGGCCAGCTACCCGGTGATGGGTTTTTTCGGCGCCGCCGCTTCGGGCTGGATGTCGGACCGGTTCTTTGGATCGCGTCGCAATCTCCCCACGCTGATCTATGGCCTGCTCCAAACCGGCGGCATGGTGCTCCTCTTTCTCGCTCCGGCGGGACAACGCTGGATCGATGCGGTCGCCATGGGGCTCTTCGGATTTGGCGTCGGCGGGTTGATTGTTTTTTTAGCCGGCCTCATCGCCGTCGACATCATGCCCAAGGCCGCCGCCGGCACGGTGAAGGGATTGATTGGGATGTTCGCCTACGTCGGCGCCGGCACGCAGGACTGGATCAGCGGCTTCCTCCTCGACGCCTACAAGACCATGGACGATGGGAAAAAAATCTACGATTTCGCGCCCGTGTTCTACTTTTGGATCGGTGCGTCGTTTCTTTCCATGATACTCGCCGCCACAGCCTGGAGAGTAAAACCCCGCGAATAGTTTTCCGTCCGACCACTCACTTTCACCATGAATGCAGTTTTGAAATTCCTGCCCCTTTTCCTGCTCGCCTCCCTCTCGCGCGGGGCCGATTCCGCCGCACCGGTAATCGGAGCGACTCCGTCCGCCGGCGCTTGGCAGTATTCGGATCTCCGCCGCATCGCCGCGCCCGAGGCCCGGCAGGGCGTGGCAGCGGACGGCGAATTCCTCTACGTCATCTCCAACCACGCCCTCGGCAAATACCGGAAGGAGACAGGCGTGCGCGTCGCGAGTTGGGAATGCCCGTTGGGGGAGCCGCTCATTCATCTCAACGCGGGCATCGTGCATGAAGGCCGGCTCTACTGCGCGCACTCGAACTATCCCGGCGTGCCCAACCTCAGCTCCGTCGAGATCTGGGACACCGCGACGCTAAAACATGTCGGCAGTCGTAGCTTCGGTCGGGCCGACGGTTCCTTCACCTGGCTGGACCGGCGCAACGGCCGTTGGGTCGCCTGCTTCGTGCACTATGGCGGCAAAGGCGGTGAACCTGGCCGCAGCCCAGAGTGGACGCGTCTCGTTGAGTTCGACGATGAATGGCGGCAGACGGGCGGCTGGGCGTTTCCCGATGATCTGATGAAAAAACTCGCGGCGCGCGGTTTCAGTGTTTCCGGCGGTGCCTTTGGTCCGGATGGTTTGCTCTTTGTCACCGGCCATGACGACACTGCGCTTTATGTGTTGGCGATGCCCACGGCCGGTCCGACGCTGAAGTGGGTCGCGACCATCCCGATCACCGCGCAAGGTCAGGCCTTCAGTTGGGATCCGCGTGACCCTGCTTTGATCTATACGCTTAGCAAAGCTGGCCGCGAAATCATCGTTGGCCGTGTAACGCGAAAGCCGTAGCGGCGAATCGCACGACAGTTTGAGCGGCGCGGTCCGCCACGCTGTTCGGATGCGTCGAAATTCCGCGGCGATTCGACCCGCTTCATCGGCCCTATGTCTCCCGTCGCGCGCACCACGGCTGTCCTCCCGAAATTCTACGCACGAGTTTGCCCGATGCTGCCTCAGATGCAGCAGGCGTGACCCGTCTCGGCGCCCCGTTCCAGAAACGGGCGTCGATTGCGGTTTAAACCACAGGGTTCGCGGCTGAATCGCATTCAACACGCGGGCAAAAATGGTGCGCCCCACAACCACGGCACCGTGCGCGCGTGCGCCGTGCCCCTCGGGCCTCGCATATTCTCCCCCTTGATTACGGGGGTTGTTGGGCTTGGCTTCGTCGGGTAATCTGGAGGCAGCATGACGCAGCCCCCCATCCGTCTTTTCTCCGGCTGCACGGCGGGCTGCACACTGGACGCGGCTCCGACCGCCTTGTTCAAGACCGCCATCAAACCTTTGCACCGCATGCCGGCTCTCCCTGCTCATTTTATCATCTCGTCGCAGGACTGTCTCTTTCTCTCGCCATGAAAACTCCCGTCAACGTCGGCCTCATCGGCTCCCAGTTTATTTCCGCGATTCACGCGGAAGCACTCAAACACTGCACGCACGCGCACCTCGCCGCCGTGGCCTCGCCCACACCCGGCAACGCCCAGGCTTTCGCCCAACGCTTCGGAATTCCGTCCGCGTTCACCGATTACCGCAAATTACTCGATCGCTCCGACCTCCACATGGTCGTGGTCGGTGTGCCCAACCACCTGCACTGCCAAGTCGTCCTTGATGCTGCCGCGGCGGGCAAGCACATCGTGATCGAGAAGCCGCTTTGCCTGAACCTTGCCGAGGCCGACCGGATGATCGCCGCCTGTCGCCAGCACAAGGTGAAGCTCATGTATGCCGAAGAGCTGTGCTTCGCGCCAAAGTATGTCCGCTTAAAACAACTGCTCGATTCCGGCGCCCTCGGCCGGCCCACGTTGCTCAAACAAATGGAAAAACACGACGGCCCTCACGCCGCGCATTTCTGGGATGTGGAGCGCTCCGGCGGCGGTGTCACGATGGACATGGGCTGCCATGCGATCGAGTTCTTCCGCTGGATGCTGGGCCGGTCCCCCATCAAGTCCGTTTATGCGCAAATGAGCACCTCGGTGCACGGCGACAAAACTCGCGGCGACGACAACGCGATCCTGATCTTGGAATTTGCCAACGGCGTCACCTGTGTCGCCGAAGAGAGTTGGACGAAGCTCGGCGGGATGGATGATCGCGCCGAGGTCTACGGCACCGGCGGCGTCGCCTACGCGGATTTGCTGCACGGCAATTCGATCGAGACCTACAGTGTGAAAGGCTACGACTACGCTGTGGAAAAATCCGGCCCGACCACCGGTTGGAGCTTCACGATTTATGAAGAGGCCTGGAACTATGGCTTCCATGCCGAGATGGCGCACTTCGTGGACTGTGTGCAGAACGACAAGACACCCCTCGTCACCGGCGAGGATGCCCGCGCCGTGCTCGAAGTCATCTTCGCCGCCTACGAATCCGCCCGCACCGGGCGCAAGGTCGAACTGCCCTTTCCGACCACCGCGTCGCGCCCCATCGACCTCTGGAGGCCCGCGCCCGCCGTTCCGGCTTCGAAGTGATTTCAAACAAGCCAGCCCCACCCCTATGATCACCTACTCCGCTCCGAGAAAATCGCTGTCACGGTTCCAGCCGTCATTTCTTTCTGTCGCGCTCTTCGCGCTGCTCTGCGTCGGCGCAATTCAGCCGTCAGCGTCGGGCGCCGTCGCCGAAACCGCCAGCGGCATTGTGGTCGGCAATATCAGCAACGCCGGAACCGGCAACCTGCTCGAAGGCGCTCGCGTCGAACTCCCTCAGCTCGGGCTCACCGCGCTCACCGACAACACCGGTCGTTTTGTGCTTTCAAACGTCCCTGCCGGCACCCACGAGCTCGTGGCCTCTTACACTGGCTTAGACCCCCAACGAGCCCCCGTCACGGTCGCCGCCGGCCAGCGCGCGATTCGCAATTTCGACCTCACGACCGGCATCTATCAGCTCGACGCCTTCAAGGTCACCGGCGAACGCGAAGGCAACGCCGCCGCGATCACCGCGCAGCGCAACGCGCCCAACGTGAAGAACATTGTCGCGATCGACGCCTACGGAAACCTGCCGAACATGAACGCGAGCGAGCTGGCCGTGCTGCTCCCGGGCGTCGCGGGCAACGTGAACGACGAGGGCAACATCAACAATTTCACGATCCGCGGCATGGGGCCCGGGCTCAACAGCATCACCATCGATGGGGCTCAGATGTCCAGCATTGGCGGCATGGCCCGCACGCAGCGCATGCACACGATCACGGGATCGATGTTCGACGCCCTCGAACTCACCAAGGGCCACACACCTGACAAGGGCGCGGATTCGCTCGGTGGCACACTCAATCTGAAAAGCCGCTCCCCGCTCAGCCTGAAAGAAAAGCGCCGCGTCACCTACAATCTCGCTGGCCGCCTCGCGCCCTCCTTCACGCAGCAAATTCCGCTGCGCGAACAGCACCGCTTTCATCCGCTCCTCAATGTCGCCTATCAGGAGGTCTTCGACACGTTCGGCGGTGACCGCAATCTCGGCGTTTCGGTCAATCTTTTCTACAGCGAACAGGCGGTCGGCTATTTCCGCACCATGCGTGATTTTGAGAACACGACCAACACGCCGGCCTATCTCTGGGACTACCGCACCCAGGACAACTACAACAACCGCAAGCAGTCCTCGATCAATCTGCGGGCCGACTACCGCCTCTCTTCCTCGACGAAACTCTCGCTCAACACGATCTACAACGACGCCTTCGAGCGCTTCCGCCTCGCCTACGATGTGCGCGCGTTCACCAACCAAACCGCGCCGAACGCCACGACTTCGGGCGTCGTGCCCGGCTACACCGACCGGATCACCCAGGTGCGCCCGATCGCCGCTTCGACCATCGACGTCACCTCGAACATGTTCGGCTTCAAAAACCGGATGCGCCATGTGGACCTCGGGGCCGAGCAGGAATTCGGCCGGCTTCAACTCGACTACAACGCGCTCTACAGCCAGACCCACGTCACCAGCACCAACGGCGACGGCGGCCTGCTCGTCAATCGCATCACTGGTGTTGGCTGGATTCTTGATCGCACTCAGTCTGACCTAAATCCCCGTTTCACCCAGGCGGGCGGACCTGATTTCACCAATCCCGCCAACTACCGGCCCTCCAGCCTGAATTTTGCCGACATCCACAACCTCCATGAAGTCACGGAGGTCCGCGGTAACGCCCGCTACGATCTCGGCACACCCGCGCAGGTTTTCATCAAGACCGGTTTTCGTTGGCGCGAGGAAATGGCGAAGAACCTCGACCTCTCCAAACGCTACCTTTACCGCGGCACGACCGCACTCCCGGCCGATCCTTCGATCCGCACCTACGATACGGAGCACAACGGCAGGCGCATCCCGCTGTGGAGCGCCAATGCCATCAGCCGCGATCTCGTCCCCGTCGAGCCTGCGCTCTGGAGCGATGATTTGTATTTTCGCGCCCAGTCCCGCTATACCGGCACGCGCGCTGTGACTGAGACCGTGAAGGCGGGCTATATCATGGCCCAGTGCAAAGTAGATCGCACCAGTCTGCTCACCGGAGTGCGCTGGGAAAAGACCGAGGACGAAAGTTGGGGCTGGGTGCGCGCCCGCACGCCCAGCACTGCCGCGCAGCAGGCGGTCGATCCGATCGGCTCCGCCGACCGCGACTACGCCAACAACCGGCGTTCACTTGTGGGCAGCTACACGAAAGCCTTCCCGAGCGCCCATCTCACTCACGACTTCACGAGCAACCTCAAGGCCCGCCTCAGTTGGTCCACCAGTTTCGGCCGCCCCGCGATGAGCAACCTCGTCCCGAACGAAACGGCCAACGAAACCAACCAGACCCTGACGATCAACAATCCCAGCCTCCTCCCGCAGACCGCCGGAAACTGGGATGCCTCGCTCGACTACTATTTCGAACCCGTGGGCAACCTCTCGGTCGGATGGTTCCACAAGACGATCAAGGATTACATCGTGACCGGTATCGACGGCGGCAAGATCGCCATCGGCACCGACAACGGCTACAATGGCGAATACGGCGGCTTCACCCGCCTCAGCTCAGCCAACGCCGGCACCGCCTACGTGCAGGGTTGGGAACTCAGCTACCAGCAGCAGCTCACCTTCCTCCCCGGGCCGCTCAAGGGGCTCGCGTTCATGGCGAACTACACGCTGCTCGACACGCACGGCAATTTCGGCGGCACCACCAACCTCAGCACCGGGCAGGTTGCAGGATTTATTCCGCGCACGGGCAACGTCAGTTTGTCGTGGCGCTTCCGCGGTTTCAGCACGCGGCTCAACGCCAACTACACCGGTCCGTTTCTTTCGAGCTACTCGGCCGCGAGTCCGGGGCGCAATCTCTACATCCGGGCCCGCAACGTGGTGAACCTCAGTCTCGCGTATCAACTGCGACCAGCCGTCAGCCTGTCCGTCGACATCAACAATCTCTTCGACGTGCCGCAGGTGGGCTACCGCGGCATCCCCGACCAGATGCAACGCACGACTTTCAACGGCACGACCATCACCTTTGGCATCAGCGGGCGTTTTTGATTCCCCATGAATCGTCGTCTTTTTCTTAAGTCCTCCGCCGCGCTCGCCGCCCTTGCACCGCTTGGCGTCCGGGCGGCCGCCCAACCCACGCGCGCGCACCGCAAAGCTTTCATGCTTTCCACGCTGCAAAGTCCCACTGCGGACCGGCTCGGTGTCCTGGAAAAATTCAAACTGATTCGCGAAGCGGCCTTCGCGGGCGTCGAGGTGACAAGTGCGATGAATAAAAAGGACGTGCTCGCCGCGCAGGATGCGACCGGCCTGACGATCCCCACGCGCGAGACCGGACTCAACGGACTGAAACAAGGTCTGCGCGATGCCAAGGCCTACGGCGCAAGTTCGGTCCTCCTCGTGCCCGGATTCGTCCGAAAAGACGTGCCCTACGCCACCGCCTACACCCGTTCGCTCGCCGAAATTGCGAAGGCCGTTCCGCTCGCCGAAGAACTCGGCGTCGCCATCGCGATCGAGAATATCCAGGCCAATCAGTTTCTCCTCAGCCCGCTGGAGGCGGCGGCGTTCGTCGACGCATTCAAATCAAAGGCAGTGCGCTGGCATCTCGATATCGGGAACGTGGTGCCCGTCGGCTGGCCCGAACACTGGGTGCAGATCCTCGGTCCACGCATCGCCCAGATTCATATCAAGGAATACAGCCGCAAGGTGCGCGACGAACGCGGCCCGAAAGCCGGTTCCCAGGTCGATCTGCTGACGGGCGACAACGACTGGCCGGCCGTGATGCGTGCACTGGATGCAGTTGGTTACACCGGCTGGCTCATCGCTGAACAATTTCGAGTCCCGGACCTCTCCGATGCAGCGTGGCTCTCTCATATCTCCGGGAGAATGGACCAAATTATCGCCTCGTAATTTTCCTATGAACACCGCCCAGCCCACAGCCGCTTCATCGTCACCGTCTCCGATGCCGCGTCGCGATTTTCTCAAGACCGCCGCCGGCCTCGCGATCGCCGCCGCCGTCGGCAGCCGCCCGCTTACCGCCGCCGAGCGGACGCGCTCCGTTGGTTCCAACAGCCGCATCCGGATCGCCCAAATCGGCTGCGGCAGCCGCGGACGCACTGCGCATATGGAAGGTATCTACAAACACGTGGGCTCGACCAATTTCGAGATCGTCGCCCTCGCCGATCCGTGGGGCAAAGCGCGTGAAGAGGCGAACGGCATGGTGAAGAAATGGTTTGGCCGTGACGCGAAGCAGTTCGTTTCCCACCGGGACTTGCTGGCGATGGACGGCATCGACGCCGTGATGATCGCCTCACCCGACCACCAGCACACCGATCAGCTCGAAGCGGCCGCGAAAGCCGGCAAACACATCTACGTCGAGAAGCCGCTCGCCACCGAACTGGACAAATTGAAACGCTCGGTGGACGCCGTGAAGGCCGCCGGCACGGTCGTCCAAGTCGGCACGCAATGGCGCAGCTATCCCGGCGTTGGCGGCGCGCGCGCCGTGATGCAGAGCGGCCTCCTCGGAAAAATTTCTCGCATTGAAGAAGCCCGCAACAGCGAGCGGCCCTACTGGTATACTTACCTCGGGCGCGACGTGAAGGAGGGTGACGTCGACTGGAAAGAATTCCTCGGAGATCGGCCGATGCGTCCTTTCACTCCGGATCAATATGAGGCGTGGTATGGGTTCTACGAGTTCAGCCACGGCCCCACGGCGCAGTGGGCCGCGCACTTCCTCGACTGTTCGCACTACATCATGGGTTGCGGTTTTCCCACTTCGTGCGTCTCCACCGGCGGTATCTTCACTTGGAAGGATGAACACAAATTCACCGCTCCCGACTGCGTCCAGGCGACGTGGATTTACCCGGAAGGCTTCATGCTCACGAGTTCGACCAATTTCGGCAACAGCTCGGGCAACACCCGCAAATACTTTGGCACGAAAGGCACGCTCTCCTTGGACAACGCCAACGCGCCCAGCTATAGCGCCGACGGCGGTCCGAAGCGCGACGGCAAGATTCGCGGCAAGGTCGAAGTCACACCGGTCGAGTGCCCCGATCATTTCCTGAACTGGTTGCAATGTATGCGCACCGGCGAAACGCCGAACGCCTCGATCGACGACGGCTACAAACACGCTGTCGCGGTCCTGATGGCTGCCAAGGCTTACGAGACCGGTCGGAAGACCGTTTACGATCACGCCCAGCGCGCGATCCGCACGGTTTGACCGCGCCCCCGCTCGCCGAGGCGTGCGCATTTCGCCTCTCCTCACCCGCCCGTGGAGCACCCGCTGCGGAAAATCCACCTATGAAAAATCGAATCCCCATCTGCTTTTTCGGACGCTTGGCCATGCTCGCGGTGACGCCGTTTGTGTTCGCGGCGGAAGCGACGACGAGCACATCGACCTCTCGCCCAGCAAACGTCGTCGCCAACGAAGTTGTCGAACTCTCCCCTTTCACGGTCAACGCCAGCGAGGACCGCGGCTATCAGGCGCAGAGTGCCCTGACCGGCAGCCGCATGAAGACCGATCTCAAAGACATCGCTTCGCCGACCTCATCGTTCACCGAACAATTCCTCCTCGATACCGGGATCAACAACACCGACGATCTCGCGCGCTTCATGCTCAGCACCGAGTATGATTTTGCCGAGGAAGCCGGGAATCAGAACCCTCTCTTCTCCGGCACCGCGAGGCCGCTGCGCATGCGCGGTCTCGGCGGCGGTGAGGTCACCACCAATTTTTTCAAGACCGGCGGTCGCGCCGACTCGTATAGCGTCGAGCGCATCGACCAATCCCGCGGCCCCAACGCCATCCTCTTTGGCGTGGGCAACCCCGGCGGCATCATCAACGCCACCACCAAGCGCGCCCGCCTCAACACCGACAGCAGCCTCGTCGCCGGCCAAGTTCGTTCCTACGGCGGCACGCGCATCGAGGGCGACTATAACCATGTGGTCCTGCGCGACCGCCTCGCGTTCCGCATTGCCGCAGTGGAAGGCCGCACGAATCACTGGCGCAACCACCAGTTCAACGACGAAGACCGGCTCTTCGGCACCCTGAAATACCGGCTCTCCGCGAAAACGGAGATCAACGCCGAGGCCGAGACGGGCCGCGCGCACCGGCGCAACAACCGCACCTTCACCGCGCTCGACGCCTACACGCCGTGGCTCGCCGCCGGCAAGCCCCTCTCCGCCGTCGCGGTGCCCGGCAGCATCGAGCGCACCGCGGGCGCGAACGCTGCGTGGCTTGTCTACGACGCCGCCACAAATTCATTCATGAACCGTGCTGCTTCTTCGCGCACCTCGCCGCGTTCACTGGTCGGTGGCGATGCCACGCTCACCGATTTTTCCGTGCTGCCGCGCGAGACCTCCATTCTCGGGCCTGGCATGGGACAGGACAACTCCTCCAATCGGCTCTCCGCTTTTCTCACCCACTCGTTCACGCGCGATCTCAATGTCGAAGTCGCCGCCATGCGCCTCGACGATCATTTCTACAACAAGGATGCGCAGCAGAACCTTGGTCAATTCCTCCGCGCCGATCCGAGTCCTACACTCCCAACAGGCGCACCGAACCCCAACGTCGGTCGCGCCTATCTTGAGACACATATGCAGCGCAACTATCGCGATACGCGCACCGACGCCATCCGCGCCAGTGGCAGCTACAAATTTGATTTCGGCCGATACTTTGGCTCCCACACTCTCGCAGGTGTCATCGAATACGACTACGACAAGACGAGCGCCGTGCAGTTGCGCGAGTTCGTCACTTCTCCCAACGCGCCGACGCTCACCAATCCCGAAAACAACAACAATCGCGTCTGGCGCCGCACCTACGTCGATCTCAACGGACCGTCGGGCAATGTCGTCCTCGCCGACTGGCGCACCGCCGGTCCCAACGGACTCACCGATCCGATTAGCGGCCGAACTTATCAGACCAGCTGGATACCCTTCGCCAACGGCACGCAGTTCGTCGCCGCCGAGACCAAGTCCTACATCGGAATGCTCCAAAGCAATTTTTGGAACAGGCGCATCAATACCGTGGTGGGCATGAGCCGCGATGAACGCACGGGCTTCGCGTCCACGCAGGTGCGCACTCCTCTCGCCGGCTTCACCAACGGCATCCTCACTCCCGTGCGCGACAAGGTCGGAAACCAAAGTTCCGCCCAGAACATCACCTTCAGCGGCGTATTTCATGCGACCCAGTGGCTCGGACTCAGCTTTAGCAAAGCCGAAAACAGCGGGCTCGCCCAGAACAGCGGCTCAATCCCGTCCGCCGACGGCACCTTGTCCAATCAACGCCCACCGCGCCCCCTCGGTCGCAGCCACGACATCGGCATCAAACTGGATTTGTTCGAGCGTCGCCTTTTCCTCAACGCCCTCTATTTCGAGACGACCGCTGGCAACGACTTCGATTTCAACTCGGCAATCAGCCAAGCCAGCGTCAACGCGATCTGGGATGCGCTGGCCGCCAGCGGCATCAACGATCCCGCCACCAACGCCCCGATTGTCTCCCCGCGCGATGTGATCACGGGCGGCACCTTCGCCTCTCGCACCCAGGGCTATGAAGTCGATCTCACCGCCAATCCGACGAAGAACTGGCGGCTCTTTCTCAACTACTCCCGCACCAAGACCGCACGCACGAACATCGCGCCGGAAATGGTCAACTACATCGCCTACATGCGAAGCTTCTGGACGCAAGGCACGCGCGGGCGCCTCTATCTCGTGGGCCGCGGCACCGGCCTCGCCCCGCAGGAGCGCGACGGTAACAACACTGCCGACACCATCGCGGAGCAACTCGACGTCATCGACGCCAATGTCCTCAACGGCATCACGCTCGCCAACGGCCGGCGGCCCCGCGGCCAAATTCCGCAAAAGCTGAATTTCCGCACGTCGTATGATTTTACGGAGGGCGTGTTACGCGGCTTCGGCGTCGGCGGCGCGGTGCGCTGGACCGACGCCCCCGTCGTGCGCTTCACCGCCGCCACCGCGACCACCGCAAGCACGGTCAACTACGGCGCCAGTCAAATGTTCGCCGATTTGAATGTCGGCTACCGCCGGAAGTTCTCCCTCTTCGGACGCAGTGTGAATTGGAGCATCCAACTCAACGTCGATAACGTTCTCAATAATGATAGGTTCGTCGTGGTCAGCCAAAGCACGACCGGGGAGGTCCTGAACTACCGGTTCAACGACCCGCGCCAGTGGGTGCTCACCAATCGGTTCACGTTTTGATTGTCGCCGTTTTCCTGCGTCGTGCCTGCCAACTCCCCCAGTTTCAATCGGCGAGAGATGCTGCGTCTCCTCGCCGTCGCAGGCACCGCGACCGCGGGCCCGGTGCGGTTGTTCAGCCAGGCTGCCACACCCGCGGTAACGTCGGCAGCGACCACTACCACCTTCCTCGAATCGTTGCGGAAATCAGACGGAGCCTACGGCTGGGGCGGCCAAGAAATGTCGCACCTTACGCCGACCCTTGGAGTCATCGGCGCTTATCGTCTGCTGAAGATGACTCCGCCGAACCGGGAGTCCCTCGTCACCTTCGTGCGCACGCATCATCCCCGCGAACTAAAGGCGCGACCGCAGGAAATGCGGATCTTCGACTGGCAGCAAGTGCAGGCACTACAGTGGCTCGGTGCCGATACCTCTGATTTTCGCGAACGAATCGCCGCGCTCACGAAGCCACTCGAGAATAATCACAACTTCGAGCAACACGGCTACGCCGTGGCCCAATCCGAGTTGAGCGTCGTGCTCGCACACACGCTACTCGGACTGCCGACCGCCGGAATATCCGACGCCTTCGGCCGTTACCTCGACGAGCGTCGGCGCGCCAACGGCAGCTCTAACAACTCGCCGGCGGCCGACGGCAGCGACGGCCACTTGATGAACACCTTCTGGGCGCTGCAAGCGCGGCAGGCGCTCGGCCGGGTGTTTCCGCGGCCCGATGAATTGATCGAGTGGCTGCGCGCGTGCCAGCTCCCCAACGGTGGCTTCACCTATCAACCGCAGCCGTCTTTCGGCGGCTTCGATGACATTGCGTATGTCCATGCCGCCGTGCGTTCCTTGCAGCTGTTGGGTTCGGCCCCGACACGGCGCGAGGCCTGCATCGCCTACATTCATTCGCTGGCCAACACCGACGGCGGGTTCGGCGACCGTCCGGGCTGGCTGAGCAATGCCACCGCCACCTACCACGCCCTTGATGCTCTCGATACCCTCGGAGCTCTCGACACGCTGAGCGGAGTAAAACGGCGTCCGCTGCGCCCACGCTCTGTGCTGCCCGCCGGCCTGAAGGTCTTTTCTGCTCAGCTTGAAGCGCACGGGACTGGAAGCCCGGCTGACGCCGTGGAACTCGCCCGCAGCCTCCATATTGATTTGTGGGGTGCGAAGAACGCCAAAGCCGGCTGGGGTGCTCGCTTCGCTGCGATTGCGGCGGAGCAGAAAGTGCCGGTCACATGGTTCACCGCCAATGAAGAATACGGCACTTGGGTGGTCGTTCCGGGCCTCGGCACGTTCAGTCACACGAGCGACGTCGTGGCGCCGGCCGGCTCGGACATTGGTGCACCGCTCGGCACTCGCAACGCGCCAGCTGCGCCTGTCTCGTGGCCAGAGTTTCGCACGCGACGGCTGGACCCGCTCCATCGCGGTCGCGGCCGACTGATTTGGCAATACAGCGAAAACGAACAGCTCGCGCGCATGTTGCTCGATGATTCGATCAAACGCGGTGGTTTCGCCGCAATCCAGACCTACCATTTCGGCAATCCGGACCACGCAAACACGGAACCGTTTCTGCACCGGTGGCGTGGACAGATTCCCTTTGTTGCTCTCCAGGACGCCCATGGCCCCGAGCCGTGGCACTTCGCGGACTTTACGACCGGCTTTCGCACCCTCTTTCTGGCAAACGAGCCGACGTGGGACGGTTGGCTCCGTGCCCTAGAGCAGAACTGGACCGTGCCCGTGCGCCACGATGTCTGGACAAAAGGAAAAACGTGGATGCACAGCGGTTCCGACGAGGTCCTCGAATACGTGCGCGCTCGGGAAGCGGACTGGCGCTGGTGGGATCACCCGCGACGCATGCGCCCCTTGGTCTCGATCGTCGCCGTGCGCCCGGGCGATGCCTTCGAGGCCGGTCGGCCGGAAAGCGGGGTAAACCTCCGCGTGCGTTGCGCGTGGGAGTGCACCTTTCAAGGCGTGCTCAAGGCCCCACTGGCCGAGTTGGTAAAACTCAGCGTCGACGGTCGCGAAGTGTCACCCACGTTGGTGGAAGCCAAACGCGGCGGCGGCCAAGCCGGCGAGTATGCGCACTTCTTCCCGCTATCAGCCGACGCGGCGAAAGGAAACCACACCGTGACCGCGGTCGTTCGCGAGATTGCGACGAGGCACCAAATCGAGCGAACGATTGCATTCCACGGATGAGACTTTCCGCCATCTTTCACCAGGTGCGACTCGCACAGGGAAAAAATTCACAGCCAGCCTCTGCTGGGAACCTCTCATCTGGCCCGATTCTCTTCAGAACATTCCCCTCAGCTCCGGCCAGCTATCCATTCCTATGAAAAACACCCTCCACTCGCCTAACGCCACGGTTGCCTCGTATGAGGCACACGTAGGCTCGGTCCTTACCCGAGCTGCACATCGCGCGATCATTCTTCTCGCGCTGATCGTTGTCGGTCTCCCGTTAGCCCAGGCATTTCCCGTGCCTCATCCGCAAACGCCTCCCCCAAATGCTCTGAGCGATCCGCGGTATGCGAAAGGCTATCTGGTCGTGACTCACTACGTGACTCCGGCATTTGCGTCGCACGAAGCCAATGCTACGGTCACGACGGGGAAAATCCAGCAAGCCATCGATGATGCCTACGAAACCAATAAGATACTCTTTTTCGAAGAGGGAATCTACTTCATCAACGATACGCTCCGAGCCCACACATCGACCGGGAAGCCCGACGGTGCCCCGGGATATACGGCACCGAACCCGAGGAAGCATCTCGCCATCGTAGGCTCCACGGCGGGCAACAGTCGTCCGACAATCAAATTGGCCGCCGGTGCCGCGGGATTTAGCAACGGCAGTTCCGGGGCGACACCCAAACCTATGGTAGAGTTTATGAATTTTTACATTCCACCGGCGAATCCGGACCCACTGGATCCGTCACCGACCACGATTCCATGGGACAAAGAGCAAGCGGGCGCAGGCTATTACCAGATGTTGCGCGGGATGAAGTTGGACTGCAACGGCAATGCCGGCGCAACGGGCCTCTACTTCAACCAAGCGCAGGATAGCTCCATCGAAGATGTCACGATCGACGCTACCGGGGCTATTTCCGGTATCCGGGGACTGCCGGCTAGAGCCAGTGTGGTAGTAAACGTCGAGATCATCGGCGGTCAGTTTGGTTTGGACACCAACGGCACGAAGAATCCCGGCACCGTTGTAGTCGGCGCGGTGTTGACCAATCAGACTGTGAATGCCGTGCGCCACGACGGCTTCGTGCCATTGGTTCTCGTCGGGTTTAAAATTAGCACTCCGCCTGGTTACCGTATTCCTGCTGTGACTCTACAACCGACGCCACCAACCAACTCCGGCGCTGCGCAATACAGTGCGGAAACTTCTGGAGTTCATCTCATCGACGGTATCATCACTTTGGGAGACGAGCCCGACATCGCGGCGATTGATAACATCACCAACGGAAGAAATTTTTACGCGAGAAACGTCTATGTCAGTGGTGGGAACAACACTTCAAAACTAGTGGCTAGTCCAAGTGGCCTGACAACAGGCTCCGGCGTCTCGAAACTCATTCGCGAATACTCCTACCGCGATACCGGCATCGACGCTGACCCCAAGGCATCCCAAATCTTGGTCGATGGAACCACAAACCCCTCCCCACAAGTCCCAGCCGATATCCAGAACAATGCGCCTACTCCGCCGATAGATCTAGTCACCCGGCATAGCTGGGCCTCAAAGCCGTCGCGTGAGGACACGGACGTTGTCGATGTAAGCAATCTCGCCGATCTAACTGGGACCGAAATTCCCATCCTGCCAGGTCCGGTCGAACCCAGGGAACTGCAAGACATCATTGAACGGTGCAGCACGGAGAAGAAAAAAATCTTTCTGCCGGCCGGGGTCTATTTACTTAAAGGTGCCATCAATCTGCGGGCAAACACGATTCTGTTCGGTGCCGACCGGAACCTAACAAGGATCGAGCCTGACGTGACATTTCGGGAGACCCAATATCAGGTGCCGATGATCACCACGGATAACGACAAGAATGCTTCTACCTACCTCGGCGATCTATCGATCGGGGTGTTTGTCGACGCGCCCGACGGGGTGGAGCCCGACATCAGCAAAGCACATCCCAATGACCGTTTCGTCGCATTGGACTGGCAGGCGGGAAGAAATTCCATGGTGCATATCGGCTTGGTCTATGCGCAAGACCCCAAGGTAGCCTCGCCCTGGTCACCGCGCGAAACCACCAACCTCCACAGTATTCTACGAATCCGCGAATCGGGCGGCGGACGATGGTATGGAGTCGGTGCGCGAAAGAACTACACGGCGAAAAACAACGATTTTCACGTGCTCAAGGTAGAAGGCGTGGTTGAGCCGTTGTGGATTTATGGTTTGAATCTGGAACACGCCCGCGGGTGCGATACCTATGCCAAGATCGCAAACTCAACTAACGTCCGCATCTATGGATTGAAGAGCGAATTCGTTATCTCGGAACACACAGCTTGGGACAACGCGATAGATAGTCACTCCCCGCCACCTTCGCCGACTTGGAGTCAACTCAGTGCGGTTATCACTTTCCGCGACGTTCAGAATGTCGCGCTCTTTGGTTCCGGGGCGCTCCGCAATGGCCTCGATCAAAGCGGCGGCGCCAAAGGGCTCGTCCAATTTCTCGGGAACGGAACCGATCGAGTGCTCGCGACCATGATCGCGCCCCAAAAGAAATCGTTTACGTTCACCGGACCAACACTCTTGGAGAAGCTAGCAGGCGCTTCATCTGAAAGGTCAGTTACCTTTCCCGATATCGTCTCCTTGTATAAACGCGGAATCATCACGACCGGCGGGCCCGGCAACGACGAAGGCAAACTGACGCACGCCGGCCCTTCTTACGGTGGGCCTATCCAAAAATTCTATTCTGATTCGGGAGACGATGGTTGGGTGAGGGAATCGAGTGAAACGTCGAATATTGGTGGAACTTTAGGCAACGGTGTAACGTTGCGCGTCGGTGACCACGACGGTAATCAACAATACAAGGCCATCCTCTCCTTCGTGACCGAACCCCTCCCCGATGACGCCGTCATCGTTAGTGCCAAACTTCGTCTCAAACGAGCCGGCGCCTCCTCGAGCGCTGACTTCACCGGACTGGGGGCGCTGAAAGTGGACATTCGTAAGGGAGGTTTCAACACAAGCAGTGCTCTCGCGATCGGGGACTTTGAAGCGCTCGCGCACGAATCCGATGTTGTAACAGGTCTTAGCGTTCCGCCCGGGAACGGGGATTGGACGGAAGGGACATTGACACCAGCTGGCCTCCTCCGAATCAGCCAGACTAACACCAAAACTCAGTTCCGCGTCTACTTTTCAGCAGATGACAACAACAACGGCCACGCCGACTATGTCGAATTCCACAGCGGAGATTCACCAGTTGGTAGTCAACCGGTTTTGGAAGTGAACTATCGCCTGAAATAGCCATCGCCGCTCCAGGGTTGGAGCTTCACGGGCTTCCGGTCATTAAAAATCGGTGTCAATTCTCGAAAGAATCGCTTCGTCGAGGTCCCAGCCCTCCAAAGCAAAATACTTATATCAGTAAGTGAAAACACACTTCCCGTTAGACGCCCTCAGCCCCGCCACGACTGGCACTGCGTCTGCCGTTCTCACCCGCCGCAAGTTTGTCGGTGGCGCTCTGTTCACAATGGCGGCTGCCAGCGGCCTTCGCGCCGCCGGTGAGACGCCGTGGCAAGTCGGGTGCTACACGCGCCCGTGGAACAAACACGACTATCGCGTGGCGCTCGATGCGATCGCCGCCGCCGGATTCAAGTTCGCCGGCCTGATGACCGCAAAGACGGGAATGATGCTCACTCCGGACACCACCCTGGAGCAAGCGGCGGAGATGGCGGCGGAAGCGAAGGCCCGAGGGCTGGGCATCGCTTCCGCTTTCGGGGCCGACTTCATGAAGAAGTCTTCCGTCGCCGAAAGCATTGTTCGCCTCCGTCGATTGGTGGACAACGTCTCGGCCTGCGGCTGCCCCGGTCTGCTCCTCGGCGGCGCAGGCTCTTCGGAAGCAGTCGATGCCTACTACAAGGTCGTCGCGGAATGCTGCGACTATGCCGCGGCCCAACACGTGGGTCTCACCATCAAACCACACAACGGACCGAGTTCGACGGGCGCATTGTGCCGCCGCCTAATCGACCGGATCGGTCACAAAAATTTTCGGCTCACCTACGATCCCGGCAACGTCTGCAAACACTCGGGGAATACCGTCAACCCCGTTGACGACGCCGCCACCGTCGACGGCATAGTCGCCGGATTCTGCGTGAAGGATTTTCGCCTGCCGAACGACGTGGAGATCACGCCGGGCACCGGGCAAGTCGACTTTGCCCGCGTAATGAGCCGACTCCGTCGCGGGGGCTTCACGCGCGGCCCCGTGGTGATCGAATGCCTCGACGCGGGCGACACCGCACATGTCACGGCGGAGGCGAAAAAGACTCGTCTCTTCATCGAAGCGTTACTGGCCCGTGAGCTGCCCTAAACCGCTTTCATGGCCGAACCCTTCGTCTCCCTTCGCCGCGCGGTCCCTTCCTCCGGCCACGCTGGCGGCTTCCGCTTGCCGGTCCTGTTGTTGGCGCTGCTCGGCTGCTTCCCTCCCCACGCACACGCGGCGATCCCTGCCGCCGCCAAGGACGATGCGCTATATGCCAAGGGTTATCTGGTGGTCACCCACTATCCAGGCGTGTTCACCAATGAGACCAGCGCGACCACCACGACGGCCGGCTTGAACGAGGCGATTGCCGACGCCTACACGAACAATCTGGCCGTCTACTTCCCCCCGGGCACCTACCTCGTGAATGATACGCTCAAGGCCCATACGGCGGCGGGATTGCCGACAAATGCTCCGGGCTATACCAGCGCGACACCGCGAAATCACATCGCCATAGTCGGCGCTACCACAGGTAGCCGCCGGCCAGTGATCAAGCTGGCGGCAAATGCCGCCGGCTTCGGCGATGCGGGCAAGCCCAAGGTCCTGTTGGAGTTCAAGAACTTTGACGTCGCGAACGCAGCCGTCGAGGCGGATGGTTCAGGCTACAACCAGATGCTGCGAGGGGTGGACCTGCATTGCGGCAGCGGCAATCCCGGGACCATCACCCTCTACTTCAATCAGGCACAGGACAGCTCTATTGAGAATGTCGGGATCACCGCAACTGGCGCAGTCTCCGGCATCAAGGGACTTCCGGCTCGCGGATCGCTCGTCGTGAACATCGAAATAGAAGGAGGCCAATACGGCATCGACACGGTCGGCACCGGCTCGGCTGGCACGACAATAGTCGGGGCCGTGCTGCGAAACCAGACGGTCAGCGCGGTGCGCTACGACGGTTTTGTGCCTTTGGTGTTGGTGGGCTTCGAGATCGTCACTCCGGCCGGCTCGGCTCAAGCTGCGCTGACCATCCCCTCCAGCGGTCGCGCACATAACTCCTGCCTGAACCTCATCGATGGTCGTATCACGCTCGGTGCGGAGCCTTCCTTGGCGGCGATCAACAATTCGGCGGGGATGAATTTCTACGCTCGCAACGTCTATGTCACGGGCGGGAACAAGCTGCTCAAGAGCGGAACCAACGCTACCGTCGGTGGCGCGGGCACGTGGAAGCGCGTCGAAGAATACAGCTATTGCAACCAGGCCGCTGTAGACGCCGACGGGAAAATTTCTTGATCGCTGATTGACGGCATCGCGACCAGATCTCCGGCGCCCCTGAACAATGGCGCGGTTTCCTCCATCACCAACGAAGCCGCGCCACCGCCCGCCGACCTCCTCACCCGCCACGTCTGGACAGCCCTGCCCTCGGTTACGGATGCCGACGTCGCTGACGCTTACGCCCTCGGCATCCAGCCAGGGAACGTGTCTAGCGCCGCGTTTCAGAGTGTGATCGACAGCCATCGGAAAATTTTTCTCCGCAAGGGCATTTATTTCCTAAGCGGCACGATCATCCTTCGCAAAGACACAATTCTGTTCGGAACCGACCGGAATCTGACGCGCATCGAGGTCCAGCCCTCCTGGAACCCAACGAACGAGACGGCGATGATCACCACGGTCAACGACGCCACCGCCACCACGTATCTGGGCGAGCTGAGCATCGGCATGGACGCCACGGACTTGGCCAACGACTGGTTCGTGGCCCTAGACTGGCAGGCCGGCCGCAACTCGACGGTCCACGTGGGACAGGTTTACCGTGAACCGGCGGCGACGACACCGATCAATCGACTGCCGACCAATCCCCACAGCCTCATCAAAATCCGGAACGCGGGCGGCGGCCGCTGGTATGGCACCGGATCGAGAAAGAACTTTACCTCGCAACACCCCGCATTCCGCATCCTTAAAGTTGAAGGCACGACCGAGCCCTTGTGGCTTTACGGCTTGAATCCAGAGCATCCGGCGGGCTGTGACGCGTATGTCGAATTCACCAACGCCAAGAACATCCGGATCTACGGCGTGAAATCCGAATTCCCGATCAGTAACACCGTATGGGAGGACAAGAGCGTGCTGCTCACCTACCATAACGTCCAAAATGTTGCTCAGTTCGGCCATGGAGCGATCCGTAACGCCGTGATCGGCAAAGGGACCATCGAATTTCTCGGGGCCGGCACTGATCGCGTGTTGGCGACCTTGATTGCGCCGCAGGCCGACAACGGCACCGCTACGGGCGATACGCTTCGGGAAAGTCTAGGGGCCGGCACTACAGGCATCGGCTTTCCGGATGTCGTAGCGCTCTACAAGCGCGGCGTGATCAACGCGGCCGACGAAGCGGCGATGACCCTAAGCGCCGCCCCGCCAACACCCGGCGCTACCGGGGCCTCGCGACTTGCCAATCTAGCCACCCGCGGCTCCGTCAACGCCGGAGATGAATTTCTGATTGCAGGGTTTGCCGTCTCTGGTCCGGGAACAAAAACCGTGCTGCTGCGTGGAATCGGGCCGGGGCTCGCCTCCTTTGGCGGGTCCAACTCTCTCGCTAACCCCAAGCTCACCCTGTTCGACGCCGAGGGTGCCATCCTTGCAGAAAACGACGACTGGGGCACGGGCAACAGCAGCGCCACTGCGACCTCGTTCGCAGACGTAGGTGCCTTCGCACTGAATGGGAGCAGTGCCGATGCCGCGCTCGTGACGACGGTGAGAGCAGGGGCCTACAGTGTGCGATTGGCAGGGGTCGCCGATGCGAGCGGCGTCGGTTTGGTCGAAGTGTATGAACTCGATCATGGTTCCGCTCGTCTGGTAAATCTGTCATCCCGGCTTACGGTCGGCAGTGGGGCCAGCGTCGGCATCGCAGGTTTCGTCGTGAGCGGTCCGGTGCCAAAAAAATTACTCATTCGCGGCATCGGGCCAACCTTGGCCCAGTTTGGGGTGCCAAACCCGCTCGCCGATCCCAGCGTCAGTGTCGTTGGCCCCGCCAACACGGTTGTAGCCGCCAACGACAATTGGGGCACCGCGAGCAATGCCGCCGACATCGTCATCGCCGCCGCGAGCGTCGGCGCATTCGCGCTGCCCGCATCATCGCGCGACGCAGCCGTGCTCGTGACGCTCCCGCCCGGTCCCTACACCGCGTCCGTCAGCGGCGTGAACGGCACCCGAGGCGTTGCTCTCATCGAAGTTTACGAAGTTCCGTAAACACTGCCTCCCTTCGTTTCAGGAGTTCAGGGGGCAACGGTGCCGCTACGAACTGCACTGCGAACACGAGCGTATGGCGGCCCTACGCGAAAAGGTTCTCTCATTGCAGGCGGCCGGCTTCATCCAGTCGCTACCGGAGCCAGAATCTGCAATCCGTGCTTTGAGGCTCCTGAACTATTTCCCGGACATTCGCGTCTCGAAGACCCCGATCGCCGCGGCCACCTGCGTGTCCGGATTGGCCGTCAGCGGTTTGCGGCCGGTCTCGATGGCCATGACACCGCTCCAGTTCGTCTCCTTGATCGCAGCGAAGAGTCCCGTGAAATTCGTCGCACCGGTTCCGACCACGGCATCGATCACCACCTTCGCTCCGTCGGCGGCGATTTCGATTTTCTTGTCCTTGAGGTGAATGTCGAAGACCCGGTCGCCATAGCTGCGAAAGACTTCGGCGGCATCGAAACCGGCCCCCGTCACCCAGCCGACATCCAGGCACACACCGATGCGCCGGTCGCGTTTCGCCAGCACCGCTTTCACCGTGGCGGGGTCGCCATAGACGGTGCCGGTTCCGTGATTGTGGATCGCGAGCCGGATGTCGTATTCGCGCACCAGTTCCTCGAGATTGTCCCACTCGGCGGGATTCCGCGGCTCGACGACAATCAGCTTCGCGCCGATGAGCTTCGCGAATTCGAAGAGCTTCCGATTCTCTTCCTTGTCGAGTGAGGTCGCATTGACGCCGAAGGTGTAAACCTTGAGGCCATGGGCTTTGAGCACCGCTAATTTGCGCAGCGTTTCCTCCTTCGGGCCCTTCGGATTGAAGTGCCCGTCGTAGAATTGCAGATTCGTGATGCGATGGCGCACGGCGAATTCGACGGTTTGCTCGAACGTCATCGCGGTGCAGGTCCACGACTGCAGGCCAAGTTGCGGTGCGGCACGGAGCGAAAGAGCGAGCGCAAAGGCGAGAGCCATCACGCGCAATCCAGCAAAAGTGATCTTCATGGGTTGAGATCCATCATGCCGAGTTGCACGGACCGTCACAATCCCCGGAAACACGGGGGGACTCCAACGGGGATTTGCTGCCGCGGTGTTGCACGGGCTCCCACCGAAACGCCCGCGATGCCGCGCGCTCAAAACAGCCGGTGGCGCATCGCCTTGGCGACGGCTCCGCCGCGGGTGTTGACGTGCAGCTTCTCGTAGATGTTTCGGGTGTAGTCCTCCGTCGTGTGGGGACTGAGGCCGAGGCGCGCGGCGATTTGCTTGTTGCTCAGGCCGTCGGCCATGCCTTCGACGATTTGACGCTCGCGCGGCGTGAGCGCGGGCGAATCGGTCGCGCGCGGCGCGAGGCGCGAGAACATCTCGAGCACGCGACGCGCGACCCGTGGCGCCATCGGGGAACCACCTAGGCTCACTTCGTGCAGTGCAGCAGAGAGTTCATCCAGCAAGGAGTCCTTGAGGAGATAGCCGGAAGCGCCGGCGCAGATGGCGCGATAAATCTTATCGTCGTCGTCGAAGACAGTGAGAATCACGACCTGCGTGCGCGGCGCGGCTTGCTTGATCAGGGCGATGCCGTCGAGGCCGCTCATGCCCGGCAGGCCGACGTCGAGCAGAACGATATCCGGCTTCGCGTCGGCCTCACTGGCGAGTCGGGCGAGCGCGTCTTCGCAGCACTGAAATTGCCCGGCGCAGCGAAATCCCGCGAGGGTGTCGATCGCGCGCGCGACGGTCTGGCGCAAGGTGGCGTTGTCTTCGATCAGCCAGACTCGCTGTGCAATGAGAGTGCTCATTTGGTTTGATGCGGGGCCGCTTCACCCTCGGTGCGCAGTAAACCCGACAGCACCACGCGAGCGCCGTGGCCGGGCTGGCTTTCGAGCGTGAACTTGCCCCGCAGGAGAGAGGCACGATGGCGCAGGCTCGTGAAACCATGACCGTCGCTTTGGCGCGAAACGTCGAATCCCCGGCCATCGTCGCGCACCTCCAACGTGAAATGATCGTCGCACACGATGAGGTGAATTTCAACCTGCCGGGCGCCCGCGTGGCGCACGACGTTGTGGAGCATTTCCTTCAACGCGAGGAGCAGATGGCGTTGCACGTCGAGGGACGGCGCGGTGTCCATGCCCGAAATCTCGAACCGCCATTCGAGCCCATTGAGCAGGCGGCGCGCTGCGGCGCGGAGCCGGTCCGCGAGGCGCGGCGCATCGTGCGGTCCGGGTTGGATGAGCCAGACCAAATCCCGCATGGCCGCGGACGATTCCTTGGCCAGCCGGCGAATCTCGCCCAGATCGCGGTCGGCGCTGGCGCCGTCCTGCCGCTGACCCAACTCGGAGAGCATCGCGATACTAGCGAGATTGCTGCCGATCTCGTCGTGGAGATCGCCGGCGATCCGCCGCTGCAGCGCCGCCACCGCGCGGGATTGGGCTCGCCGGGCGCGATAGAGCGCAGCGATCGTCCCGGCCACCAGCAGCACCACTACACTGGAAAACGCCCACCCGACCACACGCACCAAGCCGGGTTGGATCTCGGTTTGCCGCGCGCGGATGCCGGCGATTTCGTGCAGCATCTCCCGGCGACGTGACAGCAGGCCGAGCCAGACCGGCCACTCGACAAACTCCAATGCCCCGCGGACACCGTCGGTCAGAAAGTCGGGGCTGAAGTTGGAAGACTCTCCCATCGTGGCAGCGGAGGCTGTGACCGGGATCCCTAACGCCACATTCTTGTCGCCCTGATAAACCTGCAACTCCGCCAGCGCGAACACCCAGGCATTCTCCGCGCGCGGCCAAAGTTCCTTCGCCGTCACCCGCACGTAGCGCGCCGGCATTCCGTCGCCGGGCACTGTGACGGGGTTGAATGCGGGATTGTCGAGCACTCGGGCCGTCCAATCGGTCAGCACACGAGACGACCCGAACGCCGCGTCATCCGCGACTTCCACGCGAATCTTTCCGGGGAATCCGTAGCCTTGATGGACGGAATAATGGGGCAGCTTCGTCGGCAGCAGACGCACTTCATCGAAGCGGCGAACTTCGCCGAGATCGATTTGCACCCACGCGACCGCCGAGGGGCCGGGGAATCGTGCCGACTGCCAGCCGTGGGCGAGTTTGTTCCCGCTCTTGCGCAGGGGCGCACCGACGGTGCTTTGTCCGTCGATCAGATTTTCCCGGCTCCAAGCCGGGGCGCTTTCGAGCGATCCGCTGGTCCGCACGGTCACACCGGTGAGGCCCGTCGCGAGGTTTCGGTTGCCTTTGAGCACCATGATTTCGCCCAAGGCGTAGGTGTAGTATTGGTTCCGCTCCCATGGCTTGCTCATGACAACGCGCACTCGTCGCGCCATCATGCCGCGCGCCGGAAGGAGCACGGGGAGAATGCCGGGATTGGGGAAATCCGCCCCGGTGAAATCCGCGATCACGGCCAGTGATCCACCGTCATCCTCCAGTTCGACGCGAAACCGGCGCGGGAAACCGACGCCGGGCTCGCTGGCACTGTTCGTCGGCGCATCGACCGGGATGAGCGCGACCGCATCGATCGCGTGCGCACTTCCAAGGTCGATTTCCACCCACTGTCGGACGGGCAAAGCATCCCCGAATCCAAAGACTTTCCACCCAATGCGAGCGCTCTGTTCGTTCTGCGGGGTCGGAGGCAGCTCCAGCAGCTCAGCCTCCAACCGGCGACGGGCGTCGTCGAGTTCGCGATACTCGGAGCTGATTTTTCGCGCAATACCGTCGGGCACGGAAAACCTTCGCTCGTCCGAGCTGACATCCTGTGCCCGCAAACCGGCGATAAGGGCGACCATGAGACCGACTCGAAAGCTGCAACGCACAACGCAACGACCGAGGAAGACCTGAGCGAGTGACGGGCCATTCAGCATCGGGCAAGGCGATCACTTGGCGCTGGCGGCAGCCGGCGTGCAGCGGGCGAACACGGGGATCGCCGGGATACAGGCAGCGCCGGGGTCGAGTTTCATGTGGATGAGGCAAAAGGATCGCCATGCGTGAGGCGAAGACATCAGCGGCGGGCGGCGTCCAGCAATTCTTTGCCCTCGACGCGCAGGATGACGAGCGCGTGTGAATTCTGGGCTGTGACGAAAAGATGGCCGTCGGCGTAAACGAGATCGTGGCCGTCATCGCCCGAACCTGGAAACGCCGCCAGCGCGGTCACAAAGGCGAGTTCGCGAGGAGCGTCGGGGTTCGACACATCGATGGCCTGCACGGACTGGCCTCCGGCGACAAACACGACGCGACCGGAAATCTCCATGCCGTTGGGTCCGCGTCCCTCCGAAAACGCGACGCTCCCGCGGAGGCGCGGCTTCACCGGATCGGACAGGTCGACGACGGCCAGATTGTTTTGCAGGCCAGTGTGGCGCGGACTCTCGACCGCGAGCGACGAAGCGACATACGCGAAGCGACCGCTCGTCCTCACGCGGTTGGCACCCGCGAAGCGCAAATCCGTGATGACAGCCGGCGCGTCCCATCGATCAGGCGCGAGCGGCGCGTGAGTGGTCGGATCGGCGACGCGATAAACCGCCAGTTTGCCTGGTCTGCTGTCCCTCCCGAAATTCGCTCCGTCGACGACCACCAGCAGTTCGTCCGCGAGCGCGACGTCGTGCGGACTATAAAGGTTGTCGCGCTCACGGACCGCCCGAAAGCCGAGGACGCGCACGTCGTCCGAGCCGCTGACATCAACCGCAAAGACGTAACCGCTCTTGTTGGCGCCGAAGACCGTGTCGCCACGACGTGCGAAGCCGTTGATGCGATCGATGCGCGGGCGATCCTTCACGGTCGCGAGCAGCGTGGGGTTGGCCGGTTGCCGGGTGTCGAACAGGATCAAGTCACGTGTGCCGACGAGCAGCCGGTTGCGGCCCAGCGGCAGCACGGTCTGCGCGTCCTCGTAGGCCTGCGAGTCGCGACCAGACCAAAGCAGCATGGGCATCGCCGGGTCCTTCACATCGACGATGGCCAACGCGCCGCCCTTGCCCGCGACATAGGCGAGGCCGTCGCGCACCTCGACATCGTGGGCGCCCGCGAGCGCCTCATCGTCTTGGAGCACGGCGACCACGGTCAGGGCGTTCGGCGGGGTCACTGGCGAAGCGGCAAAGGCCACCAGCGCCGTGGCGAAAATTGAAGCAGCGAGCGGGAGTTTCATCGGTGATTCGAGCGAAGTAATTTGGAGGGAGCGAAATCATGCCCGTCTGACGTCGTTGCGGTTGCCGTCCGATCAACCCAGCGGGCAAGACGTTTGGCGACACTCAAACAGCGCGGGAGTCCCGGTGACCGCTTCCGGTTTAGACAACCGCTCCGTCGCGCGTCGCTGTCGCATTTTGTTATCCTCACTCTCCTAGATTACGCGCTTCCGGCACGTCCCTCAATCCACGGAAATCAGGGGGGCTGCTGCGCCGCGCCTTTTGCCGCGACGATGAACGGTCGGAATCGAACCGCGACTGCACCGCCGCAAGCCCGAGCACACCTTCGCACAACGCACGCGTATCGAACGCCGCTCTCCGCCACGTCGCCATCTCGCCCCCTTGTTTCCGTGGGTTGAATCTCCCGCGCGCAACTGACACTATCGCGGTGCGACTTCGATGCCGAAGCCAGCCGCTCGTCCGCGAGCTTCGCCCACTGGCCACCTCCCTTCCGTCTGTCGTGCCCGCCAAATTCATGAAGATTGCTCCCCAATTTCTCTCCGCCATCCTGACCGCTCTCGTGTTCGGAGCAGTCGGCTCCGTGCGAGCTGCAGATACTCCGGCCGCTACGCGCCGTCCCAATATTCTCTGGATCACGGCCGAAAACATGGGACCGGACCTCGGCTGCTATCCCGACTCGCCCTGGTCGAAGCAGGTCCGCACCCCGCACCTCGATCGATTCGCGCGCGAGGGTTTGCGCTTCCGCCTGGCCTTCGACACGTCACCGGTTTGCTCGTCCAGTCGATCGGCGTTCATGACCGGCATGTATCAAACGAGCACCGGCGCACACAATCACCGCTCGCATCGGCATGATCACTTTCAACTGCCCGCCGGCGTGCGGCCCCTCCCGCAACGGCTCGCGGAAGCCGGCTACTTCACCGCCAACGTCGCCTCGATGGGCGGAAAACCGGTGGGCACCGGCAAGACGGACCTTAATTTCGAGGTGAACGGCCCGGTCCTCAATACCGCCCTCGCCAAAACGCTTAAGCCGCCAGCCACGGACGACGGCATCGAGGGGCGCAGCCAAAACACCCAAAACTCTGTCCGCCTCTACCACAGCGGCGAGTGGACGGACCTCAAGCAGCGCCAGCCTTTCTTCGCGCAGGTCAATCTGCCCACGGTCGAGAACTCCGCAAAAGATTGGGTGGCAGCACCGGGAAATCCGTGGAACGGCCAGACCCACCCGGCGATCACCGATCCGGCCCAAATCACAGTGCCGCCCTACTACCCCGATCATCCGGTGACGCGGAAGCATTGGGCCGGCTATCTGGACTCAGTCGGCGGTATGGACACCCGCGTCGGCGAGATCCTCGCCCGCCTGGAGGCCGACGGCCTCGCAGACGACACTGTGGTTATTTTTTTCGCGGACAACGGTCGGTTGGAGCAACGCGGTCTCGACTGGTGCTACGACAGCGGCGACCGCGTGCCGTTGATCGTTCGCTGGCCGAAAAAAAATTTTCCCGCCCCATCGCACTACAAGGCCGGCACCGTGAGCGAACAACTCGTGAGCCTGCTCGACCTCACCGCCACGACGCTCGCCATCGCCGGAGTGCCCAAGCCCGCCGGAATGCAGAGCCGCGTGTTTCTCGGCGCGCAGGCCGATCCAGAACGCAGCGTTGTCTTCAGCGCGCGCGACCGCACCGACGATGCGGTGAACCGCATCCGGGCCGTGCGCGGTCCGCGCTACCGCTACATCCGCAACTTCATGCCGGAACAATCCTTCCTCGCGCTGCACCGTTACAAAGAGGCCCGCTTTCCGGTGGTGCCGCTGCTGCGCCAGCTCCACGCCGAAGGAAAACTGACTCCCGCCCAGGCCGCCCTCATGGCCCCGCGCCTGCCCGACGAGGAACTCTACGACCTCGAAACCGATCCCTTTGAAATCCACAATCTCGCCGCCTCCACCAATCCTGCACACCAACTCATGCGCAAGGAAATGAGCGCTGCCCTGGAGCAATGGATCGAAGAAACCAACGACCAGGGCCGCACGCCCGAACCCGCCGCCATCGTGCGCCAGTGGGCCGAAAGCGCGCACCGACAGCACGGCACGCCCGCGTGGGCCAACGAGGCAGCGCCGCCAAAACCTCGCTCATGAAACTGAGTAACCCGCTCGCAGTCGCGACCGCCGCTTTTGCCGCTCTCTCATTGGTTGCTACCGCCCTGGCAGCAGAAAATCACTTCCAACCCACCGTGGGTGGTCCGTTCCCCGACGGCGTGGACTTGGCCGTGCCGGACCGTTGTGACCGCACCGCTGGAACGTCCCGTCTTGTTTCGACGCGGGACACCGCGAGCGGCTCCCACGGCTCCCATGAAGTAGGGATGCGCCACCCACCGAGCTTCCTCTCACTTCACACCTATTCTGCCCTATGAAAATCGTCACCTTTTTCCTGCCACTCGCAACGCTACTCTCCGCGATCCTTGGTGCCTCCCCTGCCTCCGCCGCGCCCAAGCAACCTAACATCCTCTGGTTCGCCGGCGAGAATCTCGCGCACGACCTCGGCTGCTACGGGGCGCAGAACGTCCGCACCCCGCACCTCGACCGGCTCGCCGCCGAAGGGGTGCGCTACACGAATGTCATCGCCACCAATCCCACCTGCGCGCCCAGCCGCTCCGCGTTCTTCACGGGCATGTATCAGACGAGCACGGATACGCACCCCATGCGCTCCCACCGCACCGATGCCTATCGCCTGCCCGAAGGCGTGCGCCCCGTCACGCACCGCCTGCGTGACGCAGGCTACTTCACCGCCAACCTCAAGACGCTGGACGGAAAAGAAATCGGCACCGGCAAACTCGATCTGAACTTCGTCAACGAAGGTCCGATCTATCACGAAAATTCCGGCGACTGGTCCGCCCTGCCGAAAGACCGTCCCTTCTTCGCGGTCGTCAACGCGATGGAATCCGAATACGACATCTACGACCGTCAGACGTGGAAGCATGCGCGCGCGGAATGGGTCGGCGAGCGCGAGCACGAGAAAATCGCCACGCCTCAGAACGTCACGCCCCCGCCGTATTATCCCGATCACCCCGTGGTGCGCGAGGAATGGGCCCGCTACCTGAATTCGGTTTCCGGCATGGACAAACGCTTCGGCGTCGTGCTCGACAAGCTGCGCGCCGAAGGCCGCGAAGACGACACCGTGATCATCTTCTTCGGCGACAACGGCCGCCTGGAGCCCCGCGGCATCCACTGGTGTTACGACAGCGGTCTGCGTGTGCCGCTGATTATTCGCTGGCCGAAAAATTTTCCCGCCCCGGCCCGGTATGCGCCCGGCACGGTGAACGACGAAATTGTCAGCCTCCTCGACCTCACCGCCACCACCCTCGCCGCCGCCGGTGTGCCTCGTCCGCTGCTGATGCAAAGCCACAGTCTCATCGGCGAACGCACCACGCCGCCGCGCAGCTATGCGTTCGCCGCGCGCGATCGCATCGACGAAACGGAGCAGCGCATCCGCTCCGTGCATGACGCGCGCTACCACTACATCCGCACCTTCAGCACCGGCCCCACGTTCGCCTCCCTCAATCGCTACAAGGAAAAGTGTTTCCCCATCTACCCGCTCATGCGCCAGCTCCTCGCCGAAGGGAAACTCACCGGCCCGCCCTTGGAACTTATGCAGCGCACCGGCCCCTCCGAGGAACTTTACGATCTCCGTTCTGATCCGCATGAGATCAAGAATCTCGCGCTCTCCCAGCAGTCCGAGCACCGCGAGGCTCTTGCCCGGCTCAGCGCCGCCCTCAATACGTGGATGATTGAAACGGGTGATCGCGGGCACATCCCCGAGCCCCGCGAAGTCGTCGCGCCGTTCGCCAAGGAAATGCATGACTGGTTCGGCACGCCGGCGTGGGCTCAGCCCGGCGGAGCCAAGACCACCAGCGTGCCCTCCTCGGACGCGCTCACTCTTGCGGCGGTGCTGCGCGACGAAGCGGCGCTCACCGGCGCGCATGACATCGAAATCCGCGACGGCATCGCCTACATCGCAGGAAAAGGCTACACGACGCGCGCACTGCCGAGCAGTGGAGTTTTCCCCTACGAGAAAGGCAAAGGCGGGTCGCTCGCTGTCGTGGACGTGCGGCAGCCCGCTTCTCCCAAACTACTATGGGCCGCGAAAAACCCGCTGGCCTACGAGGACGCGGAGACCGTGTTGCCCCTTTCCGGCAACCGCCTGCTCGTCGGCACACGCGATCTTTTTCTATTCGACGTGACCACCCCGGCGGCGCCGAAACAATTGTTCGCCATCAAAGATCGCCCGCGGGTGGACATCACCAACGGCTTCGCGCGCCTCGGTGAGGTCGTTTTCGCGGCGAACAAAGAGGGCTACATCTACGCGGTGAATGTTGCCTCTCCCGAGCGCCTCACGCTCTTGGGCTCCCGCAATGCCAGGCAACTGGACGGGCTTGAAAAACCGCACGACGCAGCCTTCCGCGGCGATCTGCTCGTAATCGTCGCGCCAGAAGGTTTTGGCGCGGAATCCCGGCCCGGAAAACTCGCGGTATATCGCGTGGCCGATCCCCGGACGCACAAGGCATTGCCTCCTGAGCAATGGGTGCTCGTCGGCAAGCTCGAACATCCGCGCCTCGCCGGTGCGAACCGCGTGATGATCCGCGGCAACTTCGCCTACGCGGGCTGTTCGCTAATCCAAAAACCCGGCCGCACCGACAAACTGTGGCAAAATGTTTCGGTCATCGATCTGACCGATCCCGCGCAGCCCACGCTGCGGGGCAGCATCGATTTTCCCGGATCGCTCGACGGTCCCAACGGACTCGAGGTGGCCGGTGAAGTGGCCTACGCCGCCGGAGGGCAAACCGTCTTGGCGATCGACGTGGCGAACCCCGACGCGCCGCGCGAACTCGGACGCTTCACATCGGCGTCCGCCTTTCCCGGCGGCCGAGATGACGCGCACGACCTCGTCTATCACGACGGCCACCTGTTCGTTACCGCGCAGAATTCACATGCCCTCGTGATTCTGAAAGTGGGAGAAGAGCTTCGCCGTCGTTCTCAATGACCTGCTCCCGCCACCGCGCCATGCGCGTCGTCGCACTGGCCGTGGCCGGAGCCGCGGCGCTCTCCGCCGCCGAACCGCAGTCAATTCCAACCGATCGTTTTGGCGGGCGCTCCGCCGTCACCACCGCATCCACCGGGCATTTCGCCGTGGAGAAAGTCCGCGGCCGCTGGTGGTTGGTCACGCCGGAGGGACACGGGATGTTCGCACTCGGCGTGAATCATCACAACGAGGTGAAGACCTCCGCCGAGTATCCGCACACGGTGCTGGCACAACGTTTCGGCACGGATTGGCCGCGCGTGTTTGGCGAGATTGAGCGGCAATGCCGCGAGTGGGGTTTCAATTGTGCGGGTTTCCACACGCCGGAGGAGATGCGCCGCACGATGCCCTACGTGGTCAGCACCCCGTTTGTCTCCGCCTCGTTCTTTCACGATCCACTCACCTACATCGACGTCTTCGCCCCTGCCTTCGCCGCGGCAGCGGAAGCGAAGGCGAAGGCCGCCGCCGCCGAGATGAAAGCCAACCCGATGGCCATCGCTTGGACGTGGAACGATTCGTTGAGCTGGGATCTCCGGGGCACCCGCCAATCGCGCGGCACCGATTTCGTATCGTTCATGCGCGGCTTGCCCCGCGGAGCTCCGGGACGCGAACGCTACACCGCATTTCTGCGCACCCGGCATAATGGCGATGTTGCAAAACTAAACACGGCCTACGGCACGAACTTTTCGTCGTTCGAGACCGTGGGCGGAGTGACGCTCGATCTCGAACGTCCCGCGGTCTTTGCCGATGACCGCGCGTTCCTGCGCCTCATCGCGCGACACTACTACCAGACTGTCAGCGCCGTTTTCCGCCGGGAGCATCCCCGTGGCCTGCTCATGGGCGACCGCTTTCATCTGCGCGATCATCCCGACGAAGTATTGGAGGAGGCGGCGAAATTTATCGACGTTCTCGGCATCCAGCCCGGCGACCACCACTTCCCTTCCCCGGTCAAACTCACGCGTCCCGACGAAACGCAATTCGACGCCGCCGAGTTTGATCGCCTGCACCGTCTCACCGGCAAGCCCATCGTCATAGCCGACCACCAGTGCGGTTTCTTCGACGCGCAGACGCCCAAGACCGGCGGCTGGCATCAATACCCTACCGCCGAAGAAGCCGCGGACAGCTACGACCGTTTTCTCCACGACGCCTGCGCGCGACCCTACATCATCGGCTACTTCCGCTGCCAGTATCTCACGACTTACAAAGATCGGCTCAAACGCTTCAAACAAGGCCTGCTCCGTCCCGACGGCACGCCCTTCGAAGACTACGTGACGCGACTTCAGAAGACGAACCGCCGGATCATCGACGCCTCACGATGAACCTGATGTCCGAGCGGTCGACCGCGTCCATCAGCGTCGCGAACGGCCGAGCTCGAATCCGGCGTCAGGGCGAGCCGTAGCCGACGGCCTCGCGATAGGCGGTGGAGAACGAGATCGCGAGGATGGCATCTTCTTGCCCGATGTTGGTGGCGTTATGCAGCACGCCTTGGGGGATGCTCACGGTGTCGCCCACGCTCATCTGCGTGCTCACTTCGTTCATCGTGTGGATGATCTTGCCGCTGATCACGTGAAGGATCTCGTCGCAGTTCGGATGAAAGTGACGGGGGTTGGATTTGCCGGGTTTCATGATCGCCACGCCGGTGGTCATCGTGCGCGAGTTGCCCATCTCGGCTGACGTATACCAGCGCAGCTCGCCCGATGGCATCGACACGACGCGGTTCTCGGCGTGGCGGTTCACCTGCGCGACGCCGACGATCGGGCCCGGGATCGCGATGCCGCCCGCGGGCACGTCGAGCTTTGCGCTCCACGCGATGGCGTTGATGAGCAGCTGGCGGAGATTCGGCTCCTCGAGGTTCTTCGCGTAATGCGCGCCGGTGAAGCCGAAGGAGCGGCCGCCGTTGGCGCGTTCAAAGGCCCAACCGACGGTGTGCTCGCCGCGAGTCGGCGGGGTCACCGCCTGTTTTTTTTCATCGCCGAGTTTCGGCGTGAGCTCGGCGCGCAAGATCGGCGTCACTTGACGCGAGGGGTGAAAGATCAGGGTCGGGTAGAATTCATCCGTAAAGGCGATCGGGCCGACTCCAGCGCTGATCGGGTGGGCCGGAGTGGCGAGCTTGAGCGCGGCCTTCTCGGTCGTGCGATCGAACATGCCGTTGCGCTTCGCGCCGAGCCACTCGATGAGCGGCACGGCGGTGTTGCCCGGGGGCAGCGTCGATGACTGGTGCAGGGTGACGAGGCCGGCACCCGCCTCCATGAGCTGTTGCAATTTCGCGATGCGCGCGGGATCGGCCAGCGGCGGCGGCGTCTCCTGCACGCCGTCGAAATACATCACGATGCTCGAAGCGCCGTCGAGCACACCGAGATCGGCCGGGAAGCCGCCGGTGTAGGCGAGCACGTCGACGGCGGCGAAGGCGGGCGCGGCCTTGAGCCACGCGGCGATCATCGGAATGCCGTTGGGAAAATCGTGCTCGCCAGGGCCGTGGCTTTTCTTGCCGCCGATGAGAACGATTTTTTTGGCAAGCGCAGGCGATTTGGCGGCGGTCGCACCGAGGTTCGGTGCGGGAGCGGGCGTTTGCGCGAGAGCCACCCAGGCAAACATGCAGGCAGCGCCAAAAACGGCGTAGGGGCGGAGGCGTCGGATCATCATGGGGTGGAGTTGGAGGGTTGGTCGGGGGATGGCAGCATAAGATAGGAAAGAAGGTCTTTCAGACCTTGGGGGCCGAGGGCCTGATCGAGGCCGGGGGGCATCAGCGATACTGCGGAAGCGGACATCCGGACGATGTCGCTCTTCGGCAATTTTTTCGGCGTCGATCCCGGCACGGCGAGCAGCAGGTGATCGGCGTTGTCCTCCAGGAGCACGCTGGTCTGCGTCTCTCCGGTCCGGAGCGTGATCGTGTAGGCGACGTGTTCGGGATTGATCGCCGCGCTCGGCTCCGCGATGTCTCTAACGACCGAGGCATAGTCGCGATGCACGAGATTCGAGAGATCGGGCCCGACGCGAGAGCCTTCGCCGTTCACGCCGTGGCACATCGCGCAGGCGGCGAAGAGCTGCTTGCCCTTATGCCAGTCCCCGCCCGCCAGTTCGGCCGGCATCGCTGGCTTGGTGATGGGCTCCGGTGGCGATGCCCACGGCACAACTACCCGCCGGAGTGCGAGCGCCCGCGGCCGATCGTCTTCCGCAGTCGTCCATGAAACATGGAGGCTGGCGGTTTGTCCGCCGCCGGTCGCGACGGTGACTTCGACGGGAACGTAGGTGCGTTCCCGTGGCACGTGGCGCAGCAGACGCGCCATGTTGCCCGTGGTGTCGGTCGCGGGCGACGGCACGAGGCCGGGAAACGTGAGCTGAGGCGCGGCGCCGCCGTTCGCAGCGAAACGCACCGTCACCTTTTCGGCGGGCAGCGTGAAATCGAGCCGCTCGCCGGGCTGCACCGCGGGGCGCAACATGCTCCAAAGATCGAGCTGGCCGCGCAGCACGAGGGTGCCCGGCTGCCGGACGAGGCCCCACAGGCGTTGGTGGCTGACGCTGGCGGCGGTCAGCTCACGTGCAACTTGCAGATCGAAGTGAGGTAGCCAGCCCGTCCAAGTCGTGCGGCGGTCGGTGGACGTCCACGTCGCCGCGACACCCGTCTCATCGGCGGCGACCGCCAGCGCCGCTTTCTGCGGGCGCACCTTGGCGAGCGCGGTCGGCGCCTGAGGCCAGCCGTCGATGTCGATCGAAGTGTGCTGCGCGACGGTTCGCGGCGCGGTTTCGAAAACCAGCGTATGGCGATCATCGGCGAGTCGGACGGCGCGCACCGGCACGCGGGTGCGCGGAGCGCTCTGCTGCTGGTCGACCGCGCGGTAACCGGGGCGGAAGGTTTCGAATCGGTCGCCTTCACGCACGTAGACGCCGCTCGTCAAAGTGGTGCGAACCACGAGATTCGTCTCGATGCCCGGCGGTAGCGCACCGTCGAACGCCACGTGCAGCTCCGTCGGGCTCGCGGCATAGGTGGAGACGGGTTGTGGCGCGGCGGCGTCAGCGCGCGTCACCTTGAAAAGCCGGCCGAGGCCCGGTCCGCCGGTGCCCCAATCGGGCGGTCCGCTGTGCACGCTGATGACGAGATCACCGCGTGGGGAAACGCACTGATCAATCGTCAGCCAGCCGACACAAGCGATCACCTGATTCTGACCGACGTAGCCGGAGGGGGTCTTGACGAGCTTCGTGCGGAAAACCTTTCCGCGCGCCTCGCCCGCCACAAACGCATCGCCGCGCCACCACGCGGGACCGAACACGGGGCCGCTGCCGACCGGCTCGTTGAAAAAAAGACCGCACGTGCTCTGGTGCTGCGGCCCGTAGTCGAAGACGCTCGGCTCGTCGATGACGTGAGGCAGGTGCTTCGGGTGGCGCGGCGGAAAGCCGTAGTGCCGGCCGGGCTCGAGATGGAGCAATTCATCGAACGGATTGCCATTCGGCATCCACGTGGCGCCTTCCTGATCGGTGGAGAAGAGATCGCCCGCGGCGTTGAAGGCCATGCCGAAACCGGCCCGAATTCCCGTGGCGATGATTTCTCGCCGCGACAGATCAGGCGGCATTTTCAGCAGAGCCCCGCGTTCGCTCGTGATCCGGTAGCTGCCGACGCCGTGGTCGAGCAGGTAGCCATTCTGCGAGTTTGCCGCGCCCAGACCGAAGTAGAGATTCTGCTGGGCGTCGAGTGCCACGCCGACGGTGTCGGTCGCGTTGCCGGGAAAGCGCATCGGTGTTTCCCAGTTCGTCGCGACAGTGACTTCCCGGTCCGCGCGGTCGTCGCCGTCCGTGTCGAGTTCGAGCACGAGCGAACCCTTGCGGGCAATAAAGACGCCGTTGCCGTGCCGATAACCGGGCGGCGTGGGCAGGAGGTTCAGCGAGAGGTGCTGACGATCCGGTTCGTAGAAAATGTCCGCCTTGTCCTCGACCCCGTCACCGTCGGTGTCGGTGAGCAGGAAGACTTTGCCGCTGAACGTGAGGGCCAGGAGCTTGCCGTCGGCCCGATAGCGCACGGCATTGATGTTGGGCAGTTCCAGCGGCAGCATGCGCACGGCAAACCCGGGCACGAGCATCTGCACATCCGTCACGCCCACGCCGCCAGCCGGGATGTTTGGGCGCGGAGCCTTGCGCGCCGGGAGCGGAAGTTCCGTGGGTGCCTGGGCCGCGAGGGCGAGCAGGGGAACGCACAGGAGTGTCGAAAAACCGAGCGGAGGAAACCTCATGGTTGAGAATGACTCGGCAGCGCGGTGAGCAGATAGCACATGAGATCGCGCAGCTCGGTGGACGTGAGGGATTTCTCCAGGCCCGGCGGCATAAGCGAGACGGGCATGGGCTCGATCTTCGCGATGTCCGACTTCTTGAGCCTGGCGACAGTGCCGCCGGGCTGCGCGATCTGTAACAAGAAGGCGGACTCGCCGAGCCGCGTGCCGACCGTGGTCTCGCCACTCTTGAGCGTGACAATGTAGCCGACGCCCTCGGGGTTGATCGTTGCGTTGGGATCGGCGATGTCGGCGAGCACGCTGGCGTAATCGCGGTGGACGAGGTTGCCGAGCTCGGGGCCGACCCGGTTGCCTTCGCCTCGCAATTCGTGGCAGGTGGCGCAAGCAGCCTTGCCGTTGAAAAGAGCGCGGCCGGCGTGCCAGTCGGCGCCGGCAATCTCGGCGATCGGACGCGGCGCAAGGTCGCGGGTGCCCGGACGGGCGAAGGGCATGAGGAAACGGCGGGGGCCGAGCGCGCGCGGGCGTGCATCGCGCGCCGTGTGCCAGGCGACATCGAGCGTCGTCGCCGGCGTCGTGACGACCAGCGCAACCGGCAGCCAAGCATTCTCGGTAGGCCCCGTAACGGTGAGGCGAACCTCGCGGTCGCTCGTGCGTTCTATTTTTGCCGCGGGCGGCGCTTCGACGCGGAGGGCGGCATCGCTCTTGAAAACCACGGTGACCGTTTCGGGCTCGGGGGTGTAGTCGAGTTTCGAGCCGGGCTGCGTCGCGGGCTGGAGCATCTGCCAGAGGTCGAGCTGCGTGCGGAGCGTGAGCGTGCCACGCGCGGTGGCGTGTCGCCAGAGGCGGTCGTGCGTGGCGCTGGCGCGGGTTAATTCGCGGGCCGCGGTGAAGTCGGTGTGCGGCAACCAGCCGGTCCAGCGTGTGCTGCCGCCATCGCGCCATTCGGCGGCGAGACCTGAGAGATCGTGGCTGGAATCGAGTTTGTCCGCTATCGCCACGGCGTAGTTGACGGCGGATAGGCGCGGTGCGGTCGTGAATACGACGTTCCGGCGATCGGCGGAGAGTCGTGCCGATTTTATGGCGACGGACCCGCGCGGCTCGTTTTGCTGTGCCTTCACGGCGGCGTAGCCGGGACGGATGACTTCGAGACGATCCGCCGCACCGACGTAACGGCCGGAATCGATCGTCGTGCGAGCGGCCACGCCGGCCCACACCGTGGCGTCGAGTGGCCGGTCGAAGGCGATGACGGTTTCCGTTTCGCTTGCCGGCCACGTGAGCACGGGTTGCGGCGCGGTGGGATCGGTATAACTGATCTTGAAGAGCCGGCCTTCGCCGGTCGGGCCGTTGCCCCAATCGGGCGCGCCGGTATGGCAGCAGATAACCAGATCGCCGTGGGGGGAAATCGCGCAATCGACCGCGAGCAGGCCGAGGGCGGCGACGAGGTCGGTGCGCGCGACATAGCCGGCGGCGGTTTTGGCGAGCTTCGTGCGCCAGAGTTTGCCGCGCGACTCGCCGGTGATCAGCGCATCGTCGGACCACCATTCCGGCCCAAAGCGGCCGCGGCCGGGCGCGGGACCGTTGAAGCGGAAACCGCAGGTGCTCTGGTGCTGCGGGGAGAAATCCCACACGCTCGGCTCGTCGATCACGTCGGGCAGGTGCACCGGATGGCGCGGAGGGAAACCGTAGTGGCGGCCGGTTTGCAAGTGAAGGAGCTCGTCGAACGGATTCCCGTTGGGCACCCACGTCGCGCCTTCCTGCTCGGTCGCGAAGAGATCGCCGTGGCGATTCCACTGCAGGGCCATGATGTAGCGCAGGCCGCTGACGAGCTGCTCGATCTTGCCATCAGGCGTAATACGCAGGAGGCAGCCGCGGCGCTGGTTGGTCGTATAGTGGTTCACGCCGGTTTTCTCCTCCTTCCAATACGGATTCTGATAGGCGGCGCTGCCCATCGTGAGGTAGAGCGCCCCGTCGGGTCCGAACGACAACGCCATGGCGTTGTCGACACGGCGGTGCAGAAGATAGCTGGCCGTCGCGAGAGCCGGGTCGTCGAAACCGCTGGCGAACACCTCGCGCGTTTCGGGCACGCCGTCGCCGTCGCGATCGCGGAAACGGATAACTTCGCGCGAGAGGACGAAGTAGGGCTCGCCATCTTTCACCGCGATGCCGAGTGGATAGTCGGAGCTGGGTTTGGCGGAGAACGTGTCGACCTTGTCTTCGAGCCCGTCGCCGTCGGTATCGCGGAGCACATGGAAGCGGCCGTCGTAGCCGCCCGCGAAGAGCCGCCCGTCTGCCGCGTATTCGATGTTGTTGAGGCTGGTGAGCGCGATCGGCAACTCGCGGACGGTGAAACCGGGCACGAGGATCTGGGCGGCCGGTCGGCGCGCGGGGGCGGATTCGGCGACAAGCGGAGTCACGGCGGCCAACAGCAGAGCGAACGGGAGCTTCATGGGGCGGAGGCCGGCGATGGGTTTCATGTGAGTGCAGTGCACCGGAAGCGCGTGTTTCGTGGACGGAGAGAGTTCACGCGAAGAGTGCCTGGACGACGCGTCCATGCACGTCGGTGATGTCCCGGGTAAAGTCAGGAGATGCGGCCACGCACGTCCGGCAGTTCCAGCTTGCCGCCAAGGCGACACTGAAAAAGAGGAGACTGGACCGCAGCGGATGACACATCGGGAAGGTGGGCGTTGTCGAAGAAGGCGGTTTCGATGGACGACGAAGCCGCGGCCGGCAGGGCGAACGGCGAATTTTATGGGAAAAATCGCTACGTGAAAACCCACGGAAACACGGGGGATGGCGGTCTGAGGCGCGAATTTTTCGTCGTTCGAGACCGCAGGCGGAGCGACGCTCGATCTCGAACGTCCCGCGGTCTTTGCCGATGACCGCGCGTTCCTGCGTCTCATTGCGCGACACTACGAACAGCCTGTCTGCACCGTTTTCCGCCGGGAGCAACCTCGTGGCCTGCTCATGGGCGACCGCTTTCACGTCCGCCGCACGGCCCACGTATTTCCGTGGGTTGTGCGTCCGAAGTTCGACCGGCAGAATGCTTCCATGACGCCGACCCAGCCGTGTGCCCGTTCTCCATGACCTTGTTTACCCTTCCCACGCGACCGGCCGCCAGTGGTGGTTGGTCGATCGACTGGCGGAGCTTCGCAAGTCCGCTCTGCCGCTCCCTCGCATTATTTGCGCTGGCTGGAATCGTGTCACTGCCGGCTTATGCCGCGATCCCTGTCTCCGCGCAAAACGACCCGCTCTATGCCAAAGGCTATCTGGTCGTGAGCCATTATCCCGGCGTTACAATCGACGGCAGCACCGCGACCGCCAGCGCCACGACTGCCGCGCTTAACTCCGCCATCGACGATGCCTACACCAACAACCTGATCGCCTACTTCCCACCGGGCACTTACCTCGTCAACGACACCCTCACGGCCATTACCCAAACGGGATGGGACGGCATCACCGACGATTTCTCCACACCGCGAGCCCATCACATTTCCATCATCGGCTCCGCCAAAGGCAGCCGACCCGTGATCAAACTGACGGCGGGAGCCGCCGGTTTCGGCGATTCTGCCAACCCGAAACCGCTCCTGAAATTTCTGAATCTGGGCAAGGATAACTCGGGCAATGAGCAGGCCGACGAAAGCTACCATCAGATGGTGCGCGGCGTGGACTTGGATTGCAGCGGACACGCCGGAGCGATCGGCCTCTACTTCAACAACGCCCAGAACTGCTCGATCGAAAACGTGAAAATCACCGCCACCGGTGCCTTCACGGGACTCCGCGGTCTCCCCAGTGCGGGGACCGGCGTCGTGAACATTGAAATCGAAGGCGGTCGTTACGGCATCGACGACGTGGGCGCGGGCGGCTCCGGCAGCGTTATTGCCGGAACCACGCTCCGAAACCAGACTATCAGCGCGGTGCGCCATCAATCGTTCGCGCCGTTGACCTTCGTGGGCTTCGAGATTGTCACCTTGCCTGGTTCCACCAGTGCCGCGCTGACCACCGACACCGGATTCAACCAGGCCAATTTCGCCGCCCTTAATTTGATCGACGGCATCATCCGGCTCGGAGGCACTCCCGCTGTCGCCGCGATCGACAACCGCAGCGGCACCGGAAAAAATTTCTACGCGCGCAATGTCTACGTCACCGGAGGCGACGCGTTGGTCAAAAGCGCCACCAACCCGGCCGTCACCGGCACGGGCACGTGGAAACTCATCGACGAATACAGCTACTGCAGTCAGGCCCCGGTCTTGGTCGGCAAAATCTCATCGGACCTGATCGACGGGACGCCCAGCCGCGCGCCCGATCCGCTGAGCAACGGAGAAGTTCACTCCATCAGCGACCGCGCATCCGCTCCGCCGTCCGACCTCCTCAGCCGCCACGTCTGGCCCGTGCTGCCTTCGGTGGATGATACCGATGCCTTCGACGCTTACGATGCCGGCATCGTGCCGGGCAATGTTTCGCGGGCCAAATTGCAGGCGGTGATCGACGGCCATCGAAAAATTTTCCTGCGCAAAGGCATCTACCTAATTGATGGCACGATCACGCTCCGCAAAGACACGATTCTCTACGGTGCCGACCGCAACCTGACGCGGATCGAAGTCCATCCGGCGTGGAACCCAACGAGCGAGACGCCGATGATCACCACGGCCAATGACGCATCCGCCACCACGCACTTGGGCGATCTCTCCATCGGCGTGGATGCCATCGATCTGGCCAACGACTGGTTCGTGGCGCTGGACTGGCAAGCCGGTCGCAACTCCCTCGTCCACATCGGGCACATTTACCGCGCCCCGGCTCTGACCGCGCCAAAAAATCGGCGCGAGACCCAGCCCCACAGCCTCCTCCGCGTGCGCAACTCCGGCGGCGGACGGTGGTATTTTGCCGGTGCCATCAAATCCTTCACCTCGCAGCACCCTTCTTTCCGCATTCTGAAAGTCGAAGGCACGACCGAGCCCCTGTGGTTCTACGGCCTCAATCCCGAGCATCCGCTGGGCACCGATGCCTACGTGGAATTTACCCAGGCAAAGAACATCCGCATCTACTCCGTGAAGAGCGAATTTAGTGACATCGCCGGCTGGGAAGACAAGAGCGTCATTCTCAAGTTCGACCGCGTCACCAACCTCGCGCTGTTTGGCCACGGCGCACTCCGCAACGCCGTGCAGGGACGCGGGGTGGTTGAATTCATCGATTCCGATCGCGTGCTCGCGACCTTGATCGCGCCGCAACTCAACCGCCTCACCGCGACCGGCGATACGCTGCGCGAGACGTGGCAGGGCGTCCGCTCCGGCATCGCCTATCCAAATGTCGTCGCCCTGTATAAACGCGGCGTGATCACGGCCGCCGATGAAACGGCGATGAGCCTGAGCGCCGCTCCGCAGAGCGGCGGCGGCGGCGAATCCGCCCGCCTTGCCAATCTCTCCACGCGCGGCTCTGTGGCGACCGGAGATGACATCCTCATCGCCGGTTTTGCCGTGTCCGGCCCGGGCACCAAGGCAGTGCTCCTGCGCGGCATCGGCCCCGGCCTTACGGCCTTTGGCGTGCCCGGCTCGCTCGCAAATCCCAAGCTCACGCTGTTCGATGCCAACGGCATCAAGCTCTCGGAGAATGATGATTGGGGGACCGACACGACCGGTATCACCGCCGCCCTTTTTGCCGAGCTGGGCGCGTTTCCGCTGGCCGCAAACAGCGCCGACGCCGCACTCCTGACGACGGTCAACCCCGGAGCCTACACCGTGCAGTTGTCCGGCGTGCGCGACGCCACCGGCCTCGGCTTGATCGAAATCTATGAACGCGGGCCCGGGTCTGCGCGGCTGGTCAATTTGTCGTCCCGGCTGATCGTCGGTGTGGATGCGGCGGCCGGGATTGCCGGCTTCGTCGTGAGCGGCACCGGACCGAAGAAATTGCTGATCCGCGGCATCGGCCCCGCACTGGTGCGCTTTGGAGTGGCCAGCGCGCTGGCCGATCCCGTGCTCACGGTGAGCGGTCCAGCCGGCACCGTCATTGCAGCCAACGACAACTGGAGCGCCGCAGGCAATGCCGCCGATATCGCCAGCGCTGCCACGGCGGTCGGCGCGTTTACGCTACCCGCGGACTCCAAGGATGCCGCCGTGTTGTTGACACTCCCGCCGGGTGCCTACACCGCGTCCGTCAGCGGCGCGAACGACACCCGTGGCGTCGCGCTCATCGAGATCTACGAACTTCCATAGGCGGAGGACGACCACTCCGTCCATGCACTCCGCGTTGTGCGCTCCTAGTTATGGCGCTAGCAAGGTGAAGCCCTCATTCAATTCGTCAACACGATCACAGACGAACCCGGCCGGGTAATTTAATCCCTCGTCTTTCCGTTCAAAACAACCGATCGCGCATCGCCTTGGCCACGGCTCCGCTGCGGGTGTTGACGTGGAGTTTTTCGTAGATTGCGCGGGTGTAGCCGTCGGTTGTGTGTGCGCTGAGGCCGAGGCGCTCGGCAATCTCCTTGTTGGTCAGACCGTCAACCATGCCCTCGATGATTTGGCGCTCGCGCGGTGAGAGCCCCGCCAGGGCAGTTTCGCGCGGGGCAAGTCGTGAGAACATCTCAAGCACGCGGCGCGCGACGCGCGGTGTCATTGGCGACCCGCCCCGGCTGACCTCGTCCAGCGCGGCGGCCAAATCATCCAGCGGCGCGCCCTTGAGCAGGTAACCGGACGCGCCGGCACAGATTGCACGGTAGATTTTATCATCGTCATCGAAGACCGTGAGAATCACCACCTGCGTGCGCGGCGACGCTTGTTTGAGCAACGCAATGCCGTCGATACCGCTCATCCCCGGCAGTCCGACGTCGAGCAAAATGATATCGGGCCCTGCTTCGTCCGGCTCCCCAAGCCGGCCGAGCGCGTCTTCGCAGCGTTGAAATTGGGCGGCGCAGTCAAACCCCGGGATGGCGGCGATCGCCCGCGCGACGGTGTGGCGCAAGGTCGCGTTGTCTTCGATGAGCCAGACACTCTGCTTGGCGATGATGGTCATATTGGGGCGGCGGGATTTCTGACTGCGGAGCGCAAGGAACCGTTCAAAGCCACGCGCGCGCCCTGTCCGGGACGGCTTTCGAGGGCGAACTCGCCGCCGAGCAGTTCGGCGCGGTGGCGCAGACTCGTGAATCCGTGCCCGTCAGTCTGACGCGCAGTCTCAAAGCCGCGGCCATCGTCGCGGACCTCAAGGATGAAACGCTCGTCGCACACGGAGAGGTGAATCTCGACGCGGCGCGCACCGGCATGGCGCAGGACATTGTGGAGCATCTCTTTTAGCGCGAGGAGCAGATGCCGCTGCACATCCAGCGACGGCGCAGCGTCCAAGCCGGTGATTTCAAAATTCCATTCGAGACCGTCGAGCAGCCGGCGCGCGGCGGCACGCAGCCGTTCCGCGAGCAGCGGCGCATCGTGTGGTCCCGGCTGGATCAACCAGACGATGTCGCGCATCGCCGCCGCGGATTCGTTGGCGAGCCGCCGGATTTCCTCCACGTCTCCGGCGGGGATACCGGCGTTCTGCCGCTGGCCCAGTTCGGTGAGCAGCGCAATCGTGGCCAGATTACTCCCAATCTCGTCGTGGAGATCCCCCGCGATCCTTCGCTGGAGACCGGCCACCGTGCGGGCCTGGGCCCGGCGCGCACGGTAGAAAACCGCCAGGGTGCCAATCATCAGGGCACCCAGCGCGGAACCAATTGTCCAAGCGGCGCCCCGGACCAAAGCGGGCTGAATCGCGGCCATACTCGCGCGAATGCCGGCGACTTCAAACAACACTTCGCGGCGACGTGAAAGCGCCGCCAACCACTCGGGCAACTCGGCGAGTCTCTGAGTTGAGCGCAGGCCGTCGGTGAGAAACTCGGCCGAAAAGTTGCGCGGCAGACTGTCATAGACGCTGGCGGTCGTGACGGAAGCTCCGAGCGCCAGATTCTCGTTGCCCCGGTAGACCTGCAACTCTGCCAACGCAAAAACATATACGCCTTCGCGTCGCTGCCAGAGTTCTTCGGCCGTGGCGCGCACATACCGCGCCGGCCAGCTTTTCCCGGGAATCGTGAGCGGATTGAAAACGGGGTCACCCCGAGCGTGCGCCGACCAGTCGGCCAGCACTCGTGACCGGGCGAAGTCGGCCTGCTCGGATATTTCCACCCTGAGTTTGCCCGGAAATCCGTAGCCGTGGGCGTCGGTGTATTCCAATAGGCGCACCGGCACCAACCGCACTTCGTCGATCGGTTGCACGGCGCCGAGGTCAATTTGCACCCATGTGACAGCCGACGCCTGATCGAACCGCGCCGACTCCCAACCGTGGGCCAAAGGCCGGTCGCTCTTGGCGAGCGGCGCCCCGAGCATGCACTGGCCATCGATCAAGTTTTCCCGGCTCCAGGCCGGCGCACTTTCGAGCGAACCGCTGGACTGCACGGTCACGCCAGCCAGGCCGGTCGCCAGGTTTCGATTTCCCTGCAACACCATGATTTCGCCCAATGCGTAGGTGCGATAGCGATTCTTGCTCCACGGCTTGTTCATCGTCACCCGCACTCGTCGCGCGATGGTGCCACGCGCCGGAACGAATACGGGGAGCCCGCCGGGATTGGGAAAGTCCGCCGCCGTGTAATCGGCCATCACGGCCAGCGATCCGTTTACGTCCACCAGCTCGATGCGGAACCTGAGCGGAAACCCAATGCCCGGTTCGTTGACTCCGGCAGCCGGTGCGTCGGCCGGAATCAAGGCGATGGCATCGATGCGCTGCGCGGTTCCTAGATCGATCTCCACCCACTGACGGACCGGCAACGAGTCGTCGTAACCGAAAACTTTCCAGCCGATGCGAGCGCTTCGTTCGCTCTTCGGCGGCTGAGCCAGCTCGAGCAACTCGGCCTCGAGGCGCCGTCGCCGATCATCGAGCTCGCGATACTCCCGGTTGATTCTCCGCGCAATCACGCCAGGCACGGAAATCGTTCGTTCATCCGGGCCCGTGTCCTGCCCGCGCAGACCGGACACCACCGCGAGCGCCATCGTCGCAAAGCAGATTGAAAAATAGCCACGCATCCTCGTCCGGAGAGGTGGCGATAGAAGCAACAAGTGGCAATTCCGGATCATGGCGCGCAGCGCATCACCACCTCGCGACGCTCATCCGAAAAAATATGCTGCCTGGCAAACCCTGGTCACCCGAGCCGCCGAGCGGATTCATGGGCGAGCTGCCTCCTGCAGTTGTTTGCCATCCACCCGCACGACGACCAGCGCATGTGAATTCTGGGCGGTGATGAAAAGATGGCCGTCGTGGTAGGCCAAATCGTGCGCGTCGTCGCCCCCGCCGCTAAATGCTGCGGAAGCGGTGACGCGGGCGAGTTCGCGTGGTTGCCCGGGATTCGAGACGTCGAGGGCCTGCACCGTCTGACCGCCGGCAGCGAAGACGATGCGACCGGAAACCGCGAGTCCGAATGGGCCGCGATCGTCGGGGAAAGCTATGCTGCCGCGCACGCCGGGCATGGCCGGATTCGAAAGGTCCACGATCGTGACATGGTTCGTCGAGCCGACATAGGCGAAGGAACCTGCGGTTACGACGCGGCGGGCACCAGCGAACCTTCGGTCGGTGGTGATGGTCGGCGAGCCCCACTGCTCCGGTGCCAGTGGCGCGCGGGTCACGGGGTCGATCACACTGTAGATCACCAATCGACCGCGTTTGGTAACGCGACCGAAACCGCCTCCATCCACGACGACCAGCAAATCGCCCGCGAGTGCGACATCATGGGGCCCGGCGAGATTGTCGCGCTCCCGCACTGCGCGCGTCCCGAGGAGGCGAATTTTGTCCGTGCCACTGACATCGGTTGAGAAAATATAGCCGTTGCTGCTCGCCCCGTAGACGGTGTCACCCAAGCGGGCGAAGCTGCTGATCTGATCGATCCGCGGGCGGTCCCGTAGCGTTGCGAGCAGGGCGGGCTTTGAAGGTTGGCGAACGTCGAACAGCAGCAATTCGCGTGCGCCGACCAACAATCGGCCGCGGTCGAGCGGCAGCACCGTTTGCGCGTCCTCGTTGGTCTCCGCATCCTGATTTGACCAGAGCAGCTCAGGGGCACTCGGTTGGGCGGCACTTATGATAGCCAGCGACCCGCCTTTGCCGGCGACGTAGGCGAGACCAGCGTGCATCCGAATGACGTGAGCGCCCGCGAGCGCTGTCTCGTCCTGAAGGACAGAGACTACGGTCAGGCCGTCCGGCTGGGCTGTCAGCGAAGACGCAAGTCCAAGAAGAACGGCGGAGAAAAGGGAAGCAATGACGGCAAAATTCATCTGATAGTATGAGAGCGGCTCGTTGGCAGAGTGCCGGAACCGCGTCGTCTGCTCAATCCACGTAAACACGTGGGCGCAATCGGAGCCGCGGGCATCGGACTGCGAGCCGGTCTCGTCAGCCAAGCGACAAATCAAGTTTCGGCCAACGAACGAAAGGTTCTGTTTCACGCGATGGGCGTCCGATCGTCCGCACCGGTTCCCCCCGTTTGCTCCCCGTGTTTGCGTGGGTTGAACGCGCCGGTGACTCCTGCGACAATGGTGACCGGTCGCGCTGCGATCGGCCCAACGTTGCCCCGTGAATCTCCGTCTCCAGTCCCGCGCAAAGCGCCCCTTCGCTTCCAGTGTTTCGCCGACCACCTCACGCTCCGCGACGCCGACTCCGCGACGCAAGCAGCAGTCTGTTCTGCCGCAATACCGGCTCCACAATTCGCGCCATGAGAAACTTCTCCCAAATCTTCTGCTGTCTTGTCGCCTACAGCCTAATGGCCGCCTACACATGGGCCGGGGTGGAAATCATCCCCACGCATGGCCGCAACATCTACCGGCTCGCCGTCGCGGAACTCGACGGCAATCCCGCCGCGAAGGAGATCGTCGGCTCGACCTACGATAATCGCGTCTGCGCTTTCGCCGACAACGGTGCGCATCGCTGGGATGCGGCGATTAGCGGGTTCGTGTTCGATCTCGCGGTCGGCGATCTCGACGGCGATGGGCGCGAAGAAATCATTGCCGCGAGCGCAGATGGCTCGGTTTACATTTTCTCGCCCGACGGAAACCTGCGCTGGAAACAGGGCCTCGGGGCTCCCGTCTATCAGGTGGCCGTTGCCAAACTCGACGGCACGACGCCGGTCGTGCTGGCCGGCGGCATTTCCCGGCAAATCGTCGTTTTCTCTGCAGGCGGCACCAAGCTGCATCACCTTCCCGTCAACGGCGCCGTCCGCCTCCTGCGCGCCGGCGATTTCGATGGCGACGGCGCGGGCGAAGTGGCCGCACTGCTCGTCGGCGGTTTTGCACGGCAGGACATGCTCTTCTTCAAAGGCCCCACTCTCACTCAACTCAAAGAGACCATCGCGAGGAAATCGCCATCGGGCGACCCGCTCCTGAGTCTGAAGAATGCCAACGGCACCGTCGCCGATCTCGATGGTGACGGCGCCGCTGAAATTATTTGGAAGCGTGGTGCCTACGCCCTGAAAGGCGGCCTGCGCCCCGTCTTTGATCTCCCGTCCAAAATCAAGGGGCGCAGCTACGATTACCATTACACCATGCGCCTCGTGGCTTCCGGTGACCTCACCGATCGCCCGGGCGCGGAGACGGTCGTAGTCGAGGGCCCGCAGGTGCGGCTCTACGATGCCAAAGGCCGGGAGCTCGGCCAGGCCATCGCGCCGTTTGGATTCACCGACGTTATCTACGTGCCCGGGAGCCCCCACGGCAGCGTGCTCCTCGGCTCCAGCCCCAACGGTGACGACAACCTCTACCGCCTGACTTTTTCCCCCGGCTGGGAAAAATCACTCGAACGTCTTGAGCGCCGCGGCGTCATGGCCGCCATCGGCACGAGTCTGAAACAATTGGGCGACACGGCCGCTGCGTGGCGCGGCGACGCCATGCCTGGTGCAGACGGCCCCTTCGACGTAATCGTCGCCAGCTATTGGTGGAACGGCGGTGACCCGAGGAAACTCGGCCCATGGATCGCCGAGGTGCGCGACTACGAAAAACGTTTCCCCTATCCCCGCTTGCGTTTCGCGGTCGATTTCTGGCCCTCCGAAAAATCCGCGCTGCTCCGGCCCGACGGCAAGCCTTGGGGCCGTGAACGGCGGCTCGCCTACGATCAGACGCGAGCCCAAATCGTCGCCGCCGCGAAACACTTCGAGGCCGAGCGCTGCCCCTTCTGGATCAACATCGGCCACAGCACCACGCCCTACGTCGAAGTGGCGACGGTCGCCGCGATGCTCAAGGCCGCGCCGACGATGTTGCAGGGATTCGTGAGCACCGAAGCCGAGCAATCGGACACGCTGCCTTACTATTTCGAGCACTTCCTCAAGCCGGTGCTGGAACTGTGCGTGCAACACAAAAAGCGGCTTATCATCACCAGCAAGAACGTCGCTTGGGCCCACACACCCGCCGACCCGAAACTCCGCGCCTCGATCCTGGACCCACGCTACCGCTCCGCGCTGCTTCCCTCGGTGGAAGACAGCAACTCGCGCAGTCCCGATGTGAATCTCGCCGCCCGTGTCGGCCTCTGGCTCGACCGCCAAGTTGACGATTGGGCCGTGCGTAGTGCGGCTGATTGGTTCAGTTTCAATCGCGACTGGGAATGGGAATACCCGATGACGGGCCATCCCCAGCTGCGCTACTACGTCTCGCAAGCGCTCCTCGGCGCCCGCGTCTTCATGGCCCTTAATGGCGAACGCGAACCGCGCACGGGACATTGGACGCGCGTCGGAAGCGAAGGCACCGCCACCTTTCTCCATCTCCTCGGTCGCGGCGTCATCACCCCGCCGCGCCGCGAACAGCTGCGGTCCGTCTCACCGGTCGCCCTCGTCATGAAAAATCTCAGCGAGCGCTTCGCCCAACACGGCGCCAATGGCCATCAGGAGGCGAACTGGAACCTCGACGGCACCGACACGCAACGTTGGGCCTTCGATCGGCTCGATTGCTACTGGGGCATGGCCCCGCTCCCACGCACCGACGTCGCCACCTATCTCTGGGGACGCACCCGCCGCGATCCGTCCCAACTGGCGAGCACCACCCCGCAGGGTTTTGTTGCCCTTCTCCCCGGTGCCAATCCGCGCGCCGATGGCCCGTGGAAAACAATCTGGACCACCGACGGCGACAAACTGGGCAAGAATGGGAAAGCTTATTCGCTCCCACCAAGTCATCGAAGTCTCACCGCGTCGCTACGTCATCGCGCTCGTCGACTCCGGTTGGCTCGACCCCGCCGATTGCGAGGTAAGAATCGCCGCACAAATCCCGGGCCGCTGGCAACTCTCCGACCGTGTGACCGGTGACGCGCTCGGAATACTCCCGCTCGATTTGGCTATTACAGTCCCCGCCGGAACGTTTCGTCTCCTCGAAGTGCGTGACGACACCGCCCCGGCGTCGCGGTGAGCAACCATAGAACGGTCGCAAAGTTGGACAGGTCGCGGTTACTCGACCGCAAATGCCGTCACTTGGGCCATCAGTTCGTCGATCTTCCCGCCCTTTGCGACCAGCGCATCCACCCCCAGCGCCCGGTAACTGGCCACATCAGTCGCGGTGATCGCGCCGCTGTGCACGACGATGTGGCCCCGGTAGTTCCCCTGCCGCAGCAGGTCCACCAGTTCCAAGCCCGTCAGGCCCGGCATCTGATGGTCGGTGATCAACACGTCAAAATGCGCGAGGTCGCCGGACATCCGCTCCCACGCGGTAAATCCGTCCGCCACGTGCTCGGCAGCGTAGCCGGCAGCCAGAAGCTGTTGGCACAGCAATTCCCCGATCATCAGTTCGTCCTCGGCGCACAGAATGCGCAGTTTGGGCCTGTGAGTAGGCATGGCGGATGGTTTGGTCGGGTGCATCGCGGAGTCCACGATTATTCTCCTATAGAATAAGTCTACCCAAGAATAAAATTAAGATTGGCGCTCTCATGTGCGCCACCACCGCCTTTCGCCAAAAGTCCCGCCGCAATCTCACCGGCAAGACAATCCAACGCCTTCGCATGGCGGCCAAACCGCGGATCACACAGGAAGACATGGCCGGACGCCTCGCCCGGCATGGCATCCAGATCAACCAGTCGCAGATAGCCAAGATAGAGTGTGGTGAAAGGCCGATTCTCGACTACGAGTTGGCGGCCATTGCGAAGGCGCTGAAGGTTCCGGTGCAAGTGCTTTTCGAAAACGAGCCGCGATAGGACAGGCTGATTCCGTTGCCTCATCCCACTTGCCGCGACCGATTTTCCAATGCTCTTGCCCGATTTCCTCTGCGTTATCGGTTCACCGCGCTACCAGTCAGAAATAGTCGCCTGCCTTTCAATGGATAATCGGCCCGACTGAAACACGCCGGAGAATCGGGCAGAGTCCTTCTGTTCACGTCTCAGCCCCAACCATCAGCGCGTCCTGCTGGGTTCGCGAAGACAACCCTGTTTGTCGTGCCACGCTCATCGTCGTCACCTAACAGCACTATCCCCGTGTTTGCGTGGGTTGAACGCGCCGGTCGCTCCTGCGACAATGGAGATCGGTCGCGCCGCGATCGGCCCAACGCCGCCCCGTGAATCTCCGTCTCCATTCCCGCGCAATCCGCCCTGCTTTCGGCGGTTCGCTGATCACCCTGCGTTCCGCAATGCAAACAGCAGACCGGTCAGCTCCAAATCCAGCCACCACTCGCACGATGAGAAATCTGTCTCTGACCTGCCGCACCCTTGTCACCATCAGCTTGACTGCCCTGCTCCTGTCCGGCGCATCCGGCTTGTCGTTTGCGGCGGACATGTCGGTCCGGACGGCGAAATCCGGAGGACCCAAGGCTTGGTCGGCGCACTGGATCATCGCGCCCGATACGATCACAGGCACGAATCTGATGTTTCTGGCCCGCCGGACGTTCGATCTGCCCAGCGTTCCGGAGCGCGCGGCGATCTACCTCAGCGCCGACACGAGATACCAGTTGTTCGTCAACGGCGCCTTCGTGCAGCGCGGCCCAGCGCGCAGCGCAGCGCACCACCAGTCGTATGACGCGCTTGATGTGTCTGGCTGCCTGCGTCCGGGCAAGAATGTGCTGGCGGTCCGTTTTCACCATACGGGAGTGGCCCAGCCTTACCACGATGCCACGCGACCAGGCCTGCTGGTGCAGCTCGAGCTGTGGCGCGACGGCGCAGTGAACACCGTTGGCACCGACCGCCAATGGAAGATCCTGCGCGATCCTTCGTGGGACAGCGGTTCCCCGTTCATCGATCGCGGACAGCACGATGGCTCCGTGGACATCGTCGATCTGCGCAAACGTCCGGACGACTGGCTATCGCCGGATTTCAACGATGCTTCCTGGCCATTCGCCGTGTCCATTGTCCCCGGCGGGGTGATGTCGGCCAACGGCAATCGTCAGATTCCCGAGTTGGGGTCATGGTGGCCGCGGCCGCAAGCGGACTTTGTGCCGCAGGCCGTCACGCCGCCGTGGGTGGCGCTCGTGCCGCGCGATTTGCCCCAGCTCTTGGAAACCACGGCGCGGGCGACTCGGTTGGTGTTTTCCGGAAACCAAAATGATCCGGCGGCCGCGCAGACCCGGCCCGATCCGGCGGCATATCGCTTCACCGCCCTGCCCTTGCTCAAACTGCCGGCCATTGACGAAACCCAAAAAGACCGGACCGGCCTGGCGGGAGTTGAAGCCTACGAGCAGGGGCAGGCGCCGCTCGTGGTGCGGAGCGGCGGCAAGGAGCAAAGCACGTTTCTCGTATTCGACCTCGGCTCCGTGCATAGCGGCCATTCGCGCCTGGATATCGAAGGTCCGGCGGGGGTGATCGTGGACGTGCTCTGCACGCCTTATCTTCTGAATCGCGTGTTTGATCCAACGATCCTGAACTCCTTCAACGCCGACCGGCTCGTGCTCTCCGGGCGGCGACAGCAGTGGGAGGCTTTCTTTTTCAAGCCGACGCGCTATCTGGCCGTGGTGGTGCGCGGTGCGGCGGAGCCGGTGCGCCTGCATTTCGCCGGCGTCACGCGCATCGAATATCCCTGGACGCGGCGCGGCCAATTCGTGACACCGGAGAATCCGTGGCTCGATCGGTTCTGGCAGGCGGGTGCGAAAACCATCGAGGTGATCACGACGGATGCCTATACTGACAACTACCGCGAGCGCCGCCAGTATCCGCAGACCTCCTATTATGCGGCGCAGGGCAACTATGCCGCGTTCGGCGACACGTTTCTGCAGCGCCGTTATCTGATCCAAAATGCCGAAGAGCAGGAACCCAACGGCACGCTCGCCATGTATGCGCCGATGGCCGACGGCCGTTTTTCGCCGTTTCTCGACGCCCAGTTTTTCTGGATCATGGGCTGGCGCGATTACCTGCTCTACAGCGGCGATACGTCCACCGCCCGTCGCCTTCTGTCCACTGCGCAACGCGTCATGCAGCGACTGGCCGAGTTGGCTCAACCCGACGGCTTGATCGCCGACCCACCGTATCCGTATTGGATCGATCACTCCCATCTTGATCGCCGCGGCGCGCACTTTGTCGTCAACGCACTTTACGCGCTGGCGCTTGATGATTACGCCGAGGCCCTCGACTGGCTGAACGAACGCGGCGGCGACGAGTGCCGCCGGATGGCTGCTAGTATCCGCGAGGTGCTCCGCACCAGATTTTGGAACGTGTCACGCGGCCTGTTCGTCGAAGCCTTGGTGGACGGGAAACAGTCGACGCGGTTTTCGGAGCACGCGAACGCCATCGCCGTCGTGGCGCGTATCGCGACCCCAGAGCAAACCCAGGCCATCCTGCCAAAATTGCTGCAGCCCACCCCCGACATCGTGCCAGTAACTTCGCTGTTCGCCTATTGGACGTTTTTCGCCCTCTGCGAAGGTGGCCGCGTCGATGCGGCCGTGGCCATGCTCGAGTCGCGTTTCGCGCATCAACTGCGAACCGGCAACGGCACACTGTGGGAAGACTGGCACTTGGACCGCACCAATCGCCAGGGCTTCACTGAGAAGCACTCCCGGGCCGATGCGCAGGCCGAATGTGGCATCTTCCCCATGGCGCTGACCCGTTGGGCGGCCGGGCTGGAGGCCGTGGCCCCCGGTATGCGGGAGGTCCTCGTGCGACGTGTCCCCGGTTCGCTCCGCAACGTGTCGGTGGTCCTGCCTTCACCGCTTGGGGATCTGCGCGTCGCGTGGATCACGAGCAGTAACGGGGAAGAATTGATCGCGGAGGTTCCTCCTAGCATGGTGGCAAAGCTCGATTTGGCCAGTGTCAACGTCCCTGCCGGTCGCGAGATCTCGCTCGACGGGCGCCGGCTCGCCCCGCCCCAGATCGGCGACCGGTGGTATGTCATCCCGGAAGGCGCCCACCGCCTGACCTTTCGAACACGATGACGGACGCACCTATGAAATTCTATGCCCGTTCTTCAGCGTCCTGCTCGCGAGCGCGACGACCGTCTTCGCTGCCGACAAACCCAACATCCTCTGGATCGCCGGCGAGGACATCGGGCCGGATCTTGGCTGCGACCCGACGTGACCGTGGTCATAACAGGCGCGCACACCGGACCTCAACCAGCCTGCGCCTGGCCGGCGAAACGCAAAACCAGCAATGCCCCGCAATCCGTCTGCCACGAATGATTGCCCCCTCATCTCCTATGAAGAGAACCAAGACCCGCACACTTCCACTCTGCCTCACTGCGCTCTTACTGACCGCCGCATCCAGCGCGTCGTTCGCCGCGGGCCCACCGGCGCGACCCAACGTCCTGCTCATCTGCGTCGATGACCTCAAGCCGCTGCTCGGCTGCTACGGCTCGCCGCTCATCCAGTCACCGAATATCGATCGTCTCGCGGCGCGAGGGGCATTGCTCGAACGCGCGTTCTGCAACCAGGCCGTCTGCTCGCCGTCGCGCAATTCGCTCATGACCGGACTCCGCCCGCAGACCATCGGGATCTACGATTTGCCGACGCACTTCCGCGATGCGATCCCTGATGCCGTGACAGTGGCGCAGTATTTTCAGCGCCAAGGCTACCGCACGGAAGCTATGGGGAAAATATTTCACGTCGGCCATGGCAACCACGAGGACGCTCTCTCGTGGACCGTGCCCCACTGGCGCCCGAAAGACGGCTACCAACTCAAGGAAAGCACCGCACGGGCGCGCCGGAATTCCCGCGGTGGCATCACGGGAGCCCCCACCGAGTGCGCCGATGTGCCCGACACCGCCTACGCCGACGGCCAAATTGCCGACGAGGCCGCGGCACGACTCAGGAAGGCCGCCGCGAAGCCCGACGAACCGTTTTTCATGGCGGTCGGTTTCCTCCGGCCTCACCTGCCGTTCATGGCCCCGAAGAAATACTGGGAACTCTACGAGCGATCTTCGTTCCAGCCGCCGAAGCGACAGACGCCCCCGGAAGGTGCCCCCGCATTTGCGCGCACGACCTGGGGCGAACTGCGCGCCTACAGCGATATGCCCGAAGTCGGCTCGCTCTCCCTCGACCAACAGCGCGAGTTGATTCACGGCTACCACGCCGCCGTGAGTTACATGGATGCCCAGCTTGGCCGCGTGCTCGACGCACTCGACGCGAGTCCGCTTGCGAAGAATACCATCATCGTGCTCTGGGGCGATCACGGCTGGCACCTCGGTGACCACGGACAGTGGTGCAAGCACACCAACTACGAGCAGGCCGCGCACATCCCGCTCGTCGTGGTCGCGCCCGGCGTCACGGCACCCGGGACAAGAATCAGCGCCCTGGTCGAAACGGTGGATCTCTACCCGACGCTCTGCGAACTGGCGGGCCTGCCCGCTCTTCGCGGACTCGACGGCGCTAGCATCGTGCCCACGTTGAAAAATCCGGCCACCGCCACCAAAGACGCCGTCTTCCACGTCTATCCGCGCGGAGAACTGCTGGGGCGCGCCGTGCGCACCGCCCGCTACCGACTCGTCGAATGGAAAAAGATCGGCGCACCCGCCGCGACCGCAGTGATCGAACTCTACGACTATGAAACCGACCCCGAAGAAACGAGCAACCTCGCCGCTGCCAAACCCGCGGTCGTTGCGCAACTTCGTGCCATGCTCGCCACGCAGCCCGAGGCCAAGTCACAGATCCACTTTGCCGGACGGCGAAAATAGAACGACATTCGAAATTCCCGTCCCGCCAACGCTCATGAAAACAAACGTCCACTTCACCTGCGGCGTCCCGGCGACGCTGGCGAACACCAGCTTCACGAGCGGAGCCGAACTCGCCCAGCGCGCCGGTTTATTGCCGGTGAGAAAGGATGCCCATGCCGGCCAAGGGTGATGCGGCTGTCTTGCCGCAGGTAGCCGTGTGCGTAGACAAGGCACGCACCTACGGCCGGAAGGTTCTGCAGGGGATTGCGGACTATGCGGAAACAGTGGGCCGATGGTCGCTGGACGTCGATTCCGACGCGACCGGTTCGTATTCCGCCGGCTGGCTCGAGCACTGGCAGGGTGACGGTATTCTCGCCTATGTCGAAAGTCGCGCGACGGCCCGACGGCTCCGGGCGTCACGGATTCCCGTCGTGGAAGTTTTCGGACATCACCTGAACTTGCACCTGCCGCAGGTGGGCAATGACGACGAAGCCATCGGCCGCGTAGCGGCGGAGCACTTGCTTTCATGCCGGTTCAAACACTTCGCCTTTTGCGGCTACCGACGGGAGCCGTGGTCGGAGCGGCGACGGCTGGGTTTCGAGCGCACCATCGCCAGGAAAGGATTCTCAACGGCCCGCCATGATTCTCCCCGCCGCCTGGCCACGCTCGCGGAGGGGCAGCGGAATCGCGAGTGCCTGATGACGTGGCTCGCAGCGCTGCCAAAACCCGTCGCGATCATGGCGTGCAGCGACCGCCAGGGGGCACGGGTTCTGGATGCTTGTCGTCGCTTGAAACTGGCCTCCCCCGAGCAAGTGGCGGTGATCGGCGTGGACAATGACGAGGAAACCTGCCGCCTGGCCGACCCGCCGCTTTCGAGCGTGAGGGACGACGCGCGCAGGGTGGGTTTCGAGGCAGCGCGGTTGCTCGACCGGCTGATGGCAAATCCCGGGCAACGTGAGGAAATGTTTCCCATTCTCATCCCTCCTTTGGGCGTAGCGGTGCGCCGATCCACCGACGTTACCGCAGTGGACGATCCGGTGATCGCCTCCGCGATGCGCCGCATTCGCGAACAAGCCTGCGCCGGCTTGCAGGTGGCCGACCTGCTGGCGCAGTTCAAGGTTTCGCGCTCGGTGCTCTATCGGCGTTTCCACGATTCGCTGAACCGCTCGCCTCATGACGAGATTCTTCGCGTGCAGCTCGAGCGGGCGAAGCGGTTGTTGGACGAAAGCGATTTCACTTTAGAGCACATTGCCGAACTGTGCGGTTTCCAACACAGCGAGTATCTGGGCGTCGCGTTCAGGCGGAAACTGGGTCTGACGCCCGGTGAATATCGTCGCCAACTTCGGCAAAGCCCCTGAATCACCGCACCGCCTGTGCCTGGGACGAAATCTCCAAACACTCGGGACGCCATCACATGGACGGGAGTGGAATGCCGCGCTACGATCCCGCGACATGGCCTCCTTCGACTTCGACCTTCACGCTACTGAAGCGGCAGCCACGGAGGGGCCTCCGCGCGACTGGAAGTGGCATTTGCATCCGGATGCGGAGACAATGAGTCGCGCCGTTGCAGCGCGGCTCGCCGACGAACTCCGACCGAAGCGGAATTCGCTCATCTGCCTCGCGACGGGATCGTCTCCCCAGCGGGCCTACGAGCTGCTCGTCGCCCACGCTCGCGCCGAACCTGACCTGTATGAAGAGGCACGCTGGCTGAAACTGGATGAATGGGGCGGGCTGGCGATGGATGATCCGGCGTCGTGCGAACATTTTCTTCGCCGCCTCTTGCTGACCCCGCTCGCGGTGCCGCCGGAGCGGTATTTTGGCTGGGAGAGCCAGCCGACGGATCCGGCAGCGGAATGCGATCGCGTGGCCGCTTGGTTGGCGCTGCACGGGCCTATCGATATCCAGGTGCTTGGGCTGGGGAAAAACGGGCACCTCGGCTTCAATGAGCCGACGCGCCAACTTCAATCCGGTCCCCACGTCGCAATCCTGTCCCCCGCGTCACTGTCGCATTCGATGCTGCTGCAAAGCAAAGGCCGCGTCGCCTACGGCCTGACGCTCGGGATGGATGACATCCTCCGAGCGCGGCAAATCCTCTTGCTCGTGTCAGGCCGACAGAAGGCGCCGCAGTTGCGCCAGCTCGTGACCGGTGAGATTTCACCCCTGTTTCCGGCGTCTCTGCTCCGGTGCCACCGGGCTGTCTCGATTTACTGCGATGCAGCGGCCGCCGCGCTGATCCCTGAAGGGGTGCTTCAGTCCTCATGCTCATCTTCTCGGCACAACGGATGAACTCGCCCTGCCACGCCTTGGGCATCGACATCGGCGGCACGAAGATCGCCATCGGCGTGGTTGCCGCCGACGGTCGTGTGCTGACCAGCCACACTCTGTCGACCGAGTCGCGACGGGGAATCCGCGATGCCACCGAGCGCGTCACCACAACGGTGCGACGGGTGCTGCAGGATTGTGGTTTGGACTGTCACACGATGGCTGGTGTCGGCGTTGGTTGTTCCGGCCCGGTCAATCCATTGAGCGGAGAAATCAACAATCCGCACACATTGCCGGGCTGGGAGGGCTGGAACATTGTCAGCTCGCTCACGCGCACCCTGGACTTGCCCGTGTGGCTCGAAAATGATGCGGATGCGGCGGGGCTCGGAGAGTATTACTATGGTTCCGGGCGGGGAGCAGATCGGCTGGTCATGCTGACGGTCGGCACCGGCGTCGGCGGCGCGGTGATTCTTGACGGTGAGATCTATCGTGGCGTCGGAGGTGAGCATCCGGAATTGGGCCACATGCCGATCTCGTTTGATGGCTCCGCGTGCTACTGCGGCAGAAACGGTTGTTTGGAATCTCTCATTTCCGGGCCAGCGATCGCTGACGCCGGGCGCCCGCTCGGTCTCACCGATGCCGCCGCCGTTTTCGCCGCAGCGGCGGCGGCTGACGCCCGGGCCGAGCGCGTCTTGGCGCCGGTGCGGCGCGCCGTGGAGGTGGCGGCTTGGAACGTGCTGCACAGTTTTCTGCCAGCGCGAATCGTCCTCGGCGGCGGCCTGGTGCAGGCGCATCCGGCATTCTTTGCCGAGGCCGCACAGGCCGCCGTGAGTGGTTCACGGCTGCATCCTCGGGGAGCCGCGACGATTGTCCCGGCGCAACTCGGCAACCCCGCCGGGATGATCGGCGCCGCGCGATGGGCGATGGTTCGTAGCGCCAGACTGGCCGGCCCTCCGTCGATCACCGCCCCGCAGCCGACCTGCCTCCCCTGCCCCGCCCGCTGACCCTATGAAACCTCCCGTCAACGTCGGCCTCATCGGCTCCCAGTTTATTTCCGCGATTCACGCGGAAGCCTTGAAAAACTGCACGCACGCGCACCTCGCCGCTGTGGCCTCGCCCACGCCCGGCAATGCCGGGGCTTTCGCCAACCTCCACCCACCAACCCACGTGTTTACGTGGGTTGGTGGTCTGATGTTCATTCGATAGGATGCACCACCCACCCCATGACCCCAATGAAAACCTGCGCCCGGCTCGTCAGCCTGTTGCCCCTGCTCATCATCTCCCGGCCTCTGGCTGCGCAATCCGTCGCTCCGAGTGCCGGCAACCCTGCCAGTTCGGAAACGGATAAAGCCGTCGAGCTGTCGCCCTTCGTCGTCAACTCCAGCAAGGACACCGGCTACCAAGCCACGTCGACCCTCGCCGGCACGCGGCTCAACACGTCGGTCAAGGACATCGGTTCCTCGATCTCGATCTACACGAAGGATTTTCTCAACGACATCGGGGCGACCAACGCCAGCGACCTGCTCATTTTTGCGACCGGCATGGAAGCCGCCGGCGCGGGCGGCAATTTCTCTGGCACGACCAACGACATTAACGACACCCAAGTCGTGGGCGACGGTCCGCGCGTCAATCCCAGGGCTCCACGCGCACCCGCGGCCTCGCCAGCCCCAACTTCACCCGCAATTTCTACACGAGCGACATCCCGATCGATTCCTACAACACCGAATCGGTCACGGTGAACCGCGGGCCCAATTCCATGTTGTTCGGCGTGGGCAGTCCGGCGGGCGTGGTCGACACCGCGCTCCTGCGCCCCAATCTCCGCCGCGACGCGAACAAGGTCGAGGCCCGCTACGGCAATAACGACAGCTACCGCGGCGTCATTGATTTCAACCGCGTGCTGGTCCGGGACAAACTGGCGGTGCGCTTGGCCGCGCTCCAAGACCGCGAGGAGTTCAACCAGCGCCCGGCGTTCGAAGAGAAGAAGCGTATCTACGGCGCGCTGACGTTTGAGCCCTTCAAGTCCACCGCGCTGCGCGTCAATTTCGAGACCGGCAACACGAAGGCCAACCGCCCGATCACCGTGCTGCCCTTCAACAGCATCTCGCCCTACTGGTTCGAGGCGGGCCGGCCGAGTTACGACTGGAGCTTCTACGACGATCCGCTCCGCAACCCAGCCGCGGCGACGCAAAACTCCGCGACCGGAGTCGGATTTCTTCAGGCGCAGGCACAGTTCTTCGACCAGATCGCGGTGGTCTATTCCAATCCCTCCGGCCGGGCGGCCGACTTCGGCTTTCGCGGAAACACGCTCAGCACCGCCGCCAACGCCGCTAATGCGGTCAAAAACCAACTCCTCCAGCCGCTCGTGAATCGCGATCTCGCAGCCGATAGTATCGTGTTTCTGGGCACACTCAATGTCGGCGAAATCAACGGCGCCTTCTGGACCGATTCGCGCGTGTTTCCCGGCCAGCAGCCCGGTTTCGCGCCCGCGGGCGTGAAGATGCAGGGTTTCACCGACTACAGTGCGTTCGACTTCAAGAACCGGATGATCGACGAGACGTCGCGCCAGGGCGACAGCTTCCACGCGTTCAACGTCGCGCTCGAACAGCGCGCATGGCGGGATCGCGTGGGCATCGAGCTCGCCTACGACACCCAGCGGGTGGACCGCCGCTCCAAGAACTCGTTCTTCTCCCAGGGCAACGCCAATCACATCCGCATCGACACCAACGTTACGCTGCCCACCGGCCAGCCCAATCCCAACCTTGGCCGGCCCTACGTCATCTACGGCCAATCGACCTGGTCCAACAACTACTCCGACCGCGAGACGATGCGCGCCACCGGCTACCTGCGCTATGATTTCAAGGATCTGGGCAAGTCGTGGACGCGCTGGCTGGGCCGGCACACGGCCACCGGCCTCTACGAGGAGAACGCCCTCGAGACCATCGGCTACAGCCACCGGCTCGCCGCCGATGGCCCGGCCGCGCTCGCGATCAACCCCAACGTAAGTGTCTTTGGGCGTCGTCCGGGCATCTTCACTTACATTGGGCCATCCGTCATCGGCAACAACGCGCCGCTGCGGCTCGAACCCATCCGCATTCCGGAAATCGTCGCGGGCCCGACCGCGCCCGCGCGCTATTTCGTCCGCGCGGCCAACGCGACCGATCCCGGGGCGTTCGTCGATGCGCCGTCGTCCCTCGTCGAGATCTCCAACAACGGCTCGGCGCAGCGCGAAGTAATCAAGTCGCAGGCCGCGATTCTCCAGAGCTACTGGCTGCAGGACCATCTTGTGACCGTGTTCGGCTGGCGGCGCGATGAGGATTATTTTCAGCGCCAGACCATCGGTTTCGTGGCCAATCCGGCCAACGTCAACGATCCGGGCAAGGTCCACTGGGGCTTCGACGATCTCTCGTTCGCGCGCACGCCGCCGCCCAATGCCGCCAAGGAAACCAAGAGCTACAGCGCCGTGCTCAAGTGGCCGCAACGCCTGCTGCGCCTGCCCGGCCGCGCCGACCTCAGCGTGTTCTACAACTCTTCGGAAAACTTCACGCCCGTCGGCGGCCGCGTTGACATCTACAACCAAGGTCTGCCCTCGCCGCAGGGCGCCACCAAGGAATACGGCTTCAACCTCGGGCTCCTCGGCGAGAAACTCAGCCTGCGCGTGAACCGCTTCGAGACCAGGGTGCTCGCCGCCTCGTCCCCGCCGCCCTCGTTTAGCATCGCGCACAACAACGCCGTCGTGCAGGTTTCCTCGTTCTGGGCCATCGAGGGCAACGTCAATCCGGGCAACGTGCCGTTCATGAACGCCGCGATCGAACGGCTCTACAGCGCGCTGCCGTCCGATTACCGGTCCCTCCGCGATTTTCGCGTCATCGGCACCGCGCCCAACCTCTCCACCACCTTCGGCCAGCTCAACGGCATCACCGACACGACCGACTTCCTCGCCCGCGGCACCGAGGTCGAGTTGGTTTACAATCCCACCTCCAATTGGCGCATCCTCGCCAACGTCGCGAAACAGGAGACGGTGCGGACCAACTCGTTTCCGATCTTCAAGGAGTTCATGGCCCGGATGACGCCGATCTGGAACTCCAATATCACCGATCCGGTTTCAGGCGCGGTGGTCAACATGCGCGACATCCCGCGCAACGGCTACCCACTCGGTTCGGGCCCCACGGTTCCCCCGCCCGAGGGGACGCAAAGCTTCGGCAGTTGGCTCGACACCAATGTCAATGTCCCCTTCGCCACCGCGCTCGCCACCGAGGGCTCCGTGAGCGCCGAACAGCGCAAATGGCGCTTCAACGTCGTCACCAGTTACAGCTTCCGTCGCGGCTCACTCCTCGGCGAAATGCTGGACGGCTGGGGCATCGGGGCCGCCCTGCGCTGGCAGGACCGGCTCGGCATCGGCTATCCCACAACCCGCAAACCCGACGGCAGCGTCGTCCTCGATCTCGCGCATCCCTACTACGCCCCCGCCGAAGCCAACGTCGATGCGTGGATCAGTTACGAGCGCAAGCTCTGGAAGGACCGCGTCCGGTGGAAGGCGCAGCTCAACGTGCGCAACCTCTACGGCGACCCCGCCACCATCGCGATCGGCGTGCAGCCGTGGGGCGAGGCCTCCACCGTCCGCCTCGCCCCGGAACGCCGCTGGTATCTGACCAACACGTTCAGTTTCTAAGCACGCGAGAGGCGCACCGCGCTCCGATCACAAACCTGAGCGCAACACAGCTCCAGCCACACTATCTTCGAAGCCAGATGCCCGCCCGTTTCTTCCTCGTCGCCACGCTGTGCATGACTCTAATTGTCGGCCCGACAGCACGCACATACGCCTCCTCCTCCTCCTCCCCTGAAGTGAGGAAACCCAACATCCTCTGGATCGTCGCCGAGAATATCGGGCCGGATCTCGGCTGCTACGGTTATCCGCTCGTGCTGACGCCCCATCTCGACCGGCTGGCCAGTCAGGGCATGCGCTATCGGCTGGCGTTCGACACCGCGCCGGTGTGCTCGGCGAGCCGATCCTGCTTCATGACCGGCATGTATCAGACGACCATCGGTGCGCACCACCATCGCAGCCACCGTTCGCCCGGTTTGGACGATCATTTTCTCCTGCCGGCGGGGGTGCGCCCGCTCCCGCACCGACTGCGCGAGGCCGGCTATTTCACCGCCAATATCACAACGCTCGCGGGCAAACCCGTGGGCACAGGCAAGACGGATTTGAATTTCGAGGTCGTGGGGGAAGTGCTGCGTCCAAAGGAAAAACCGCCGGCCAATCCGCAACGCGAAAGCGTGATGCACAATTTCAACAACTCCGTCCGACTGTTTCAGGCGACCGAGTGGACGGCGTTGACAGCGAGCCAGCCGTTTTTCGCCCAAGTCAATCTGCCCACAGTCGAGCGCAACTCCCCGCCCAAGGGTTGGACGGGATCGCAGGAGAATCCTTGGAACGGGCAGAGCCATCCGAAAATGATCGACCGCCAGCGTGTCGTCGTGCCGCCCTACTATCCCGACGACCCGATCACGCGCGAGGACTGGGCCGGTTATCTTGATGCCGTGGGCGGCATGGACACGCGGGTCGGCGAGCTCCTCGCCCGGCTCGAACGCGACGGCCTGGCGGACGACACGGTGGTCATTTTTTTCGCGGACAACGGCCGGCTCGAACATCGCGGCCTCGGCTGGTGTTACGACAGCGGCGACCGCGTGCCGCTCATCGTTCGCTGGCCAAAGAATTTCCCCGCTCCTCCGCAATACCGCGCCGGGACGACGAGCGAACAACTGATCAGTTTGTTGGACTTGACGGCCACCACTCTGGCCGCCGCCGGGGTGCCGAAGCCGGCCGGCATGCAGAGCCGCGTGTTTCTCGGCGCGCAGGCCGATCCGGAACGCACCGTCGTTTTCAGCGCGCGCGACCGGCACGACGAAGCCGTGCAGCGCATCCGCTCCGTGCGCGGCCCTCGTTACCGCTACATCCGCAATTTCATGCCCGAGGTCCCGTTCATGGCGATTCATCGCTACAAAGACGCGACTTATCCGGTAGTCCCCTTGCTGAAAAAGCTGCACGCCGAAGGCGAGCTTACCGGCCCGCCTCTGGCCCTCATGGCTCCGCGGCTGCCCGCTGAGGAGCTCTACGACCTCGAGGCCGACCCCTACGAGATCCACAATCTCGCCTCCTCCTCCTCACCGGAGCACCAGCGCGCTCTCCGGGAGATGCGTGCCACGTTGAACACTTGGATCGAGGAAACCGGCGACCAGGGCCGCGACCCCGAATCCCGCGCCGTCATCGCCTACTGGACCGAGGTGATGGAAAAAATGTTTCCACTCCGCCCTGATCAACCGCGTCCGCCCGTCGCACCCTTGGCCGCGGATTCATGGCAGTCGCTTTGGGATGGACGTTCCTTCGCCGGCTGGCACCCGATCGGCAAAGGCGTCTGGATGATCGAAAACGGCGCGATTCACGGCGTGAATGTGATCTCCGAAACGGGCTACGGCCATCTCGTCTCCGATCGAATCTACGGTGACTTCACGCTCCGGCTGAAATTCAATTCGATCAAAGGCAACAGCGGCCTCTACTTCCGCATCGAGGATACCGGCTTTAGCGGCGTCACCGGGTTTCAGGCCGAGATCGACGCCACCAAGGACGTCGGCGGTCTCTACGAAACCAACGGCCGCAAGTGGGTTTCGCAGCCGACGCCCGCGCAAGTCGCGACCTGGTTCAAGCCCGGCGAGTGGAACGAGATGACCGTCAGTGCCCACGGCGGGCACATCGTCGTGCGGGTGAACGGAAAGATTTCCGCCGAACTGACCGACGATCCCGGGCGCAGGGAAGGGCGCTTTGCCTTCCAACTGCACGGAGGCAAAGACGTCGAGGTCTGGTTCAAGGACATCGAACTCCGGCTGCCCTGACCAAACTTTTCCTCAATCCAACCGCCCCAGACGAAACCCGCCAACCCTCATGAATACATCCATCCGACCCCGCCTCTCCCGCCGTCACTTCCTCGCCCAAGCCGGCCTCGGGCTTGCGGCTGTCTCCACTATCAGCCGCGCCGTCGCTCAAGGTTCCGCCGCCAACAGCCGCCTCCGTCTCGGATTGATCGGCTGCGGCGACCGCGGCCTGGGGTTGCTGGCCCCCCTGTTCAAGGAACACGGCGGCTACGAGTTGTCCGGCGTGGCGGACTATTTCGAGGATCGGGTCAGGAATGCCGCCGAAAAATTCCAGCTCGCGCCCAGGCAGACCTTCACCGGCCTGCAATGCGCCGAGAAAATGATCGCCGCCGGCGGGCTCGACGCCGTCGCGATCATCAGCCCGCCCTATTTTCATCCCCAGCAGGCGCGTGCGGCGGTCGATGCCGGCCTCCACGTCTATCTCGCCAAACCGACCGCCGTCGATGTGCCCGGCTGCCACTCGATCCAGGCGAGCGGTGAAAAGGCACGGCGAAAAAATCAGGTGTTTCTCGTCGATTTCCAGACGCGCACGAACGAGTTCTTCATCGAAGCCATCCGGCGTATCCACGCTGGGCAGATGGGTGAGATCTGCTTCGGCGAGGCGACGAACCACGTGGACGGCCCGCCGCGCAAGGCCGACCCCGGCACGCCCGAGGCCCGCCTGCGCAACTGGCTTTCGGACCGCGCGCTTTCCGGCGAGATCATTGTCGAGCAGAACATCCACGTGCTCGACGTGATGAGCTGGGCGATGAAGGAGACGCCGCCTCTGCGCTGCACGGGGACCGGTGGACACAAGGTCCGGCTCGATGTCGGCGACTGCTGGGACCACTTCGCGCTCGTCTACGAGTATGCCCGCGACGTGGGCGTCACGTTCAGCTCGCGCCAGTTCAAGGGGCACGGCATGCCGGGCGGTTTCCTCAACCGCATGTTCGGCAGCAAGGGCGTGCTCTCGACCGCCTATGGCGGCGATGTGCTGATCCGCGGCGGGGCGGACACGTTCTACCGCGGCGGCAGCACCAGCGCCATCTACAAGGAAGGCGCAAGCGCCAACATCAAGACGTTCCACGCACAAGTCCGCGCAGGCGACGCGACGAACGCGACCGTGGCCCCCAGCGTGACGAGCAACCTGATCGCCATCCTCGGCCGCACCGCGGCGCGGCAACGCCGCACCACGACTTGGGAAGAACTCATCCGCTCGACGGAGCGAGTCGAAGCGGATCTTTCCGGACTGCACGCCTGAACCTCGCGCCGATCTCCGCCATGCACACAATTGATCGTCGCACGTTCCTGGCCACTTCGGCGACCGCGCTCGGCGCTGCCGCCTTCCTTCGTCCGTCGCTCGGTGCCGCTTCCGCCGCGACGGCCAAGGCCACGGATGGCTTTCGCATCTTCGCGCCCGATTGGACGCTGGACAAGCGGTGCGATCCGGCCGCCTATGAGTTGGCGGCCCGGATCGGGCTCGACGGCGTGCAAGTTGACTTTGGCTGGCCACCGGAGGGTGGTGGCCGTCCCCCGCTTTTCGCCGAGGCCAAGCAGGATGAACTCATGGCGGCAGCGGCGCGCCATGGGGTGGCCATCAGCTCGCTCGCCTTGGGCGCAGTCAACCGCACGCCCTACAAGAGCTCCGCCGAAGGGGAACAGTGGGCGCTCGACACCATCGCCGTGTTGCGACGGATGAAACTGCGCGTCGTGCTGCTGCCCTTCTTCAACAAAGGCGATCTGATCGGTGATCCGGCCGGCCTAGAGGAGGTCATCCGCCGGCTGCGCCGTCTGGCGCCGCGAGCTGAGGAGGCGGGCGTGATTTTCGGCATCGAGTCGTGGCTGAAAGTGCCCGAATTGGAACGGATCATGGATGCGGTGAAGTCACCGGCGGTGCAGGTTTACTACGACATCGGCAACATGCAGAAAGTGGACGAGAACGTCGGCGCTGCGATCCGTCAACTCGGTCGCGAACGCATCTGCGAGGTTCATCTCAAGGATTACGATGATCTCTACGGCAAGGGTTCGATGGATTTCCCGGCCGTGCGCGCCGCTCTCGATGCGATCAACTACCGCGGCTGGGTTGGCATCGAGGGCACGAAGACCCCGCTCGGCGTCGAGAAAAGCATCCGCTACGATCTCGACTACCTGCGTCCGCTCTTTCCTCGGAAGATAGGCTGAGGGCCAATCCGACACCCCGGTGCGTTGACGCTCTGACCGGGGCAAACGGAGGGAATCTTCCGCGCTCGTTCGTCGAGTGGGAAGTGCCGGCGTGACGCCATGCGGACGGCACGCTTGCCATGCGGAGGCGCACGAATCGTTCACGCGCCCGGGGCGGAGGGCTGCGCCACGATTTGTCGCAGGCGCAAGCCGATCGATTCGGCCAGGACGATCAATTGCCGCGCTTCGAGCGGCGGCAGGTGCGCATGGCAGTGACGCTGCCACAAATCGAGCCACGCGGCAAAGTGCCTCTCTTCCAGCCCAAGGCTGATATGCTTGAACGGCATCGGACCGTTGTAGAGCGCCGGCCCACCTGTAACTCCCGACCAAAAATCGGCGATTTTTTCGAGGTGGGCCGGCCAGTCGGTGATGCGCGCTGCGAAGATCGGGCCGATCTCCCGGTGCTGCCGCACGTCGGCGTAAAAATACCGCAGCAGATGCAGCAAACGGGACCGACCGCCAAGACGGTCGAAGAGCACTCCGGACAAGTTACTTTCGGGCATCGTCGTAAAAAGGAAGAATCAATGCTCACTGTCCATCCGAAGCGCGAGCACTGCTGTTCCACGCGCCCGACGGTCTCATCTTCTGTGAGTGCTCGCGGAGCCAGAATCTGCTCCGTCACTTGCTCACGCACACCAAGGCCAACGCGATCGCGCCCGGCACCGCCTGAACCCACAGAATCTTCCGATTCGCCGTCGCCGCGCCGAAAATCCCCGCGACGATCACACAGCACAGAAAGAAAAGCTTCAGTGTATAGCCCTCCGTCGGCCCGGCGTAAACACCCCACGCCAGCCCGGCGGCGAGGAACCCGTTGTAGAGCCCCTGATTCGCCGCGAGCCTCTTCGAGGCATGCGCAAATTCCGTGGTGAGCCCAAACGTCCGCCGGCCCAGCGGCTTCGTCCAGAAAAACATCTCCAGCACCAAAAAATACAGGTGCAACGCCGCCACTCCAATCACCGCGCCCGAGGATACCGTATTCATCCGCCCGACCTTGGAGGCGTCGAATGTCACGGCAATGCAAACCTGAGCCTGTCCCCCCCGGCTCTCAACCCACGTGTTTCCGTGGGTTGAATCGTCTGCTGGCTCCTGCGACAATGATCGCTCCGCTTTGCCGCCAGCTCGCGCGGGCTCCTGCTTTCCCGTTACCCCGATGCCTCTTCTGCCGCAGCTCTAAGTCGCCTGCTTCGCACCCCGCTACACCGAAGCATCCCACGCTGTGATCATCACCAAGATCGAAACCATTGTCCTCGCCCGTGGCATCAAGGTCCACGCGGGAGAAATCAGTTGGCTCTGGGTCCGCATCCATACCGACACCGGCCTCGTCGGTCTTGGCGAAACCTATCCCGCCGCCGAATCCTGCGAGGCCGTCGTGCGCACGCAACTCGCGCCGCTTCTTCTCGGCCGCGACGCCCGCGAGATTGACCGGCTCTGGAACGACATGTTTCTCGCCGTCGCTTACCACGGCTGGGCCGGAGCCGAGCTGCGCGCGATCAGCGCCATCGATTTGGCGCTGTGGGATCTCTTGGGAAAATACACGGGCCAGCCGGTCTATCAGTTGCTCGGCGGCAAATCGCGCGAAGCCATTCGCACCTACAACACCTGCTACGACCACATCCACGATTTCAACACCGCCGCCGACCTCCTCGCCCGCGATCTCCTCGCGCAGAACATCCGCGCGATGAAGATCTGGCCGTTCGATGCGGTGGGTGTGAAAAACGGCGGCCAGTTCATCACCGGTGGCGATCTCGAGACCTGCCTCGCCCCGATCCGAAAAATCCGCGACGCCGTCGGCTCCAACATCGAGATCGCGATGGAATTTCACGGCTACTGGAACGTCCCCAGCGCCATCAAGATTGCCCACGCCTTGGAGCCGTATGGCGTGATGTGGCTCGAGGAAATGTTGCCGCAGGACAACCTCGCCGCCTACCGCACTCTCAAGCAGGAGACCGCGACCCCGCTCATCCTGAGCGAGCGATTGATGACCCGCTGGCAATTCCGCGAAGTGCTGGAGCAGGGCACCGCCCAGATCATCAATCCCGACCTCTGTTGGTGTGGTGGCCTCTCCGAAGCCAAGAAAATCGCGACGATGGCTGAGACCTACTACGTGCCCGTCGCCCCGCACAACTGCGGCGGTCCGGTATTGCACGCGGCCTCGCTCCATCTCGCGCTGAACCTTCCCAATCTCTTCATCCTCGAAAGCGTGCGCCGCCACTACCTGAAGGAATATCAGGGACTGGTTTCCTTCATGGGCGCGATCGATCCTGACGGTCAGTTCCGCGTCCCCGCAACTCCGGGCCTGGGCATCGAGCTCGATCCCGCCGTCTTCCGGCGCGCGGACGTGCGCGTTCGCACGATGCCCCACTAATTTCTCCGTCCCGCGCTCCCTCATTAAAACGACCTCACCCACAATTTCGGCCGACGAGATCCCCACACAGGCGCGCCACTGGGTCGTCGTCTTCGCCATTTCGCTCGCGATGATCTGCTACATCGACCGGGTCATCATCTCGCAGGCGGCTCCTGCGATCCGAACCGACCTGGGTCTCACCACCGTGCAATGGGGCTGGGTGCTGGGCATTTTTTCCTGGGCCTATATGCTCTGCGAAATCCCCGGCGGCTGGATGGGCGACAAGTGGGGCGCGCGCAAGGTGCTCCTCCGCGTCACCGTGCTCTGGTCATTTTTCACGGCCGCCACCGGTTGGGTTTGGAGTTACACCTCGCTGTTGGTCTGCCGCCTTCTGTTCGGCGTGGGCGAGGCGGGTTGTTTTCCCAATCTAGCGAAGGCCTTCACCGTGTGGCTGCCGGCCAACGAACGCGTGCGCGCCCAGGGCCTGATGTGGTTTGCCGCGCGCTGGGGCGGCGCGGTCACACCGCTGCTCGTCGCCCTGATGCTCCAACATGTGCCGTGGCGCCGGGTCTTCGAGATCTTCGGCGTCCTCGGCCTCTTTTGGGCCGTGGTCTTCTATTGGTGGTTCAAGGACGACCCGCATGCCCATGGCTCGGTCAACGCCGCCGAATGCGCGATCCTGCCCGCCCGGATCGATCACCCCGCCCACTCCGGCGTGCCGTGGGCGAAAATTTTACGCCATCGCTCGATCATGCTCCTGTGGCTGCAATATTTTCTCCTCAGCTACGGCTGGTGGTTCTACATCCAGTGGCTGCCGACCTACCTGCGCGAGGCGCGCGGCTTCACCCTCCAGCGCGATGCACTCACGGGCGCGCTCCTGGCGGGACTGCCACTCTTTCTCGGCGGCATCGGCTGCTGGCTCAGCGGCTATTTCTCGCCGGTCCTCGCCCGAAAGCTGGGTGGCACCAACCGCGCCCGGCGCATGCTCGGCGTGGGCGGCCTCCTCGGCGCCTCCGCCCTGCTGGTGATTTCGGTGCAAATCAAAGACCCGTTCGTCGCCATCCTCGCGATGGGTTTCGCCAGCTTCGCCAACGATCTCACGATCCCCTGCGCGTGGGGCGCGAGCATGGACATCGGCGGACGCTTCGCCGGCTCCGTTTCCGGCGGAATGAATATGGGCGGTGCGGCCGGCGGCGCCGTCGCCGGCCCGATGGTCGCCTATCTCCTGCTCTGGTCGGGCAACAACTGGAACGTCCCCATCTATGTCGCCGCCGTCGCGTATGTCTGCGCTGCCCTGTGCTGGCTCGGAATCGACTCCGTCACGCCTCTTTCCGAATGAAAATTCGCCAACTCATCCTCCCCGTCCTGGCCATCGCAACCCTCACCGGCGCCTTTGCCGCCGACGTTTCCGTCCAGCCTCCCGACGCCCTCGCCGCGCGCTGGAAACCGAACAAGGTGCTCCTCGTCGTCGGCAGCCAATGGGGCGATCCCCACAGCGAGATCATCGACGGCCTGCACGACAGTGCGGGGCGCGTGGTGAAGAACGCGAAAAGCGATCCGGGCATCCCGCGCACCAGCGACACGTTCTGGCGCGTCGCTGCCTACCTCAAGACGTGCAGCATCCCCTTCGACATTCTGCGGCTCGATCAGTCGGAGCTTCGGCTCAACTACTTCCTCGATCACCCACTGCGCGCCGCCTACGGCGCGATGATCTGGGACGTCGATCCCGCAACGCTCCCGGCGCGCGACTACGCCGTGGTGACTCGTGCCGTGACCGACTACGGCATCAGCTTGATCGCGCTTTCCCACCGCAGCCCGCCGCCGGCCTTGCAGGCATTGCTCGGCTTGCGCTGGTCGTCTCCGGATTCATCCACTGACGTGGCTCCGGCTCCGTATCGCTTCTCCGGTGAACACTACATCTCCCGAGGATTTGCGGGCGATCAACTCCCAGCCGGCGATCCTGCGCCGAGCCGTCAGTCCACCGTCGAACCAACCACCGCCACCGTGCTGGCGACGCAGCACGGCCGGCCCGTGGTGACGGTGCGCGAAGTCAACGACCGCGCTTCCGCCGTCTGGCTCGGCGGCGAGCCGGAGCACATGATGGAAAATTTTCCCTTTCTGCTCCGCACCCTGCGCCGGGCTCTCGTGCACGGGATCGGTTACGCAACCTATCGAACGTTTCCCCGCACGGCGATTTTCCGCATGGATGATCCCACCTGCACCGCGATGTTCAAAGCGTGGCATTTTCCCGCGCTCACGGAACAGGAGGTCGTCGACTGGATCGTGCAACCGCTGCAGGAGCGAAAGGCCGTCATGCAGCTCAACATGGTCCCCGGCCGGCTGATGGATAGCTCGCAACTCGCCGAGCCCAACTGGACGCAGGACTACACCGACGCCATCGGCGACAGGCAGAACTTGATTTCCAACGGACGCGGCTGGCGTCGCGGCCTCGAAGCCGGCGTCTTCGAGGTGCAGAGCCACGGCTGGACTCACCGCAACCCGGACTGGAAAGCCTACTGGGCCGTCGACCTCGATCACCGCCTCGACCCGCGCTGGGGCGGCGAATTCTACAATCGGATCAACAACCTCGAAGTCCCCAACGCCGTCCAACTCTTCGCGCTGCGTCGCTCCCTCACCGCGCTCGAGGAAACGTGGGGCCAGCGCCCGCTTTATTTCGTGCCCGGTCAGGACGCGGAGACATTTTCCTACGTGAACAGCACCCCACGCATGGCGCGCAAGGCCGGCTTCGCGCTGACCCAGGATTTCTGGCTCGGGCCCGACTACGTCATCAACCTCATGCCCTATCTCATCACGCCGAAGGTTCCCTGGGTCAGCCCGAAGGACATCCCCGATCTCCGGGCGTATTTCGCCGCACCCAAGACGAGGCCGGTGCGCGAGATTCCCGGCCTCGAAGGCGAGCGCCCGATCATGATCCACTCGCACGACATCGACGTCTCCCGCGATCACGACTACATGCGGAAACGCCTCGCCGAGTTCGGCCCGGAGTTTCGCTTCACGACGATCAACGAAATCATCGCCTACCTCTTCGCCGACGTGCGTGGCGGCGCGGACGGCCGGATCGAGTTTAACTACGCTCCGGAATTCTGCCGGCATTTCCAGACCCGCGAGTCCAGTTGGGAACTCCATCTCTCGGACAACTTCCGCCGTGAACTGAACCGCCGCGGGCCGGCCGGATTCGCCATCGACGGCAAGCTCGCAACCCCGCCGACGGCCGGGTTCTTCCAAGAACGAATGGAGATTCCGGTGCCTGCTGGAACGGGACGGCACACGTGGGAAGTTCGGCACTAAATACGAAACTCCAAATCCTCCCGCTCAATCAACTTTTCCATGCAACCTCACCTCCGTCTCCTCGCCCTCGCAATCCTCCCCTGCGTCGTATTCGCCTCCGCCGCGGACATTCCCTCGCAACCACTCGGCACGAAGCACAAACTTGTCTTTTCCGACGACTTTGAGCGCACCGGCCTCGGGCCGGCGCTGAAGTCCTCCATCCCGGCTTTCACCGTCGCCGACGGTCTGCTCAAGGGCCGGCAGGAGCGCGCGGACCACGGCGGCACACTCACCGCCACGCTCCCGCTGCCCGACGGCAACCTCATCCTCGAACTCAAATTCCGCTTCGCAGGCGCGCGCGCCTTCGGTGTGGCCTGCGACGACATCGCCTACCAAGGCTCCCACGCCGGCCACATCAGCCGCATCATGGTGCAGCCCGGCCGCATCACGCTCTTCGACGACAAGGAGGGCGTCATGCGTAACGACATCTACGTCCTGCGCAAATCTGGCGACCAGAAGAAATTGGCCGAAGGCGACCGTCTCGCCGAAAAAGCCACGGTAAACGTCCCGGTCAAATTGGAGCAAGGCCAGTGGTATCGCCTCGGCCTCGAGATCGTCGGCGATGCGATGCGCGTGACCATCGACGACAAAGTGATCGGTTACTTGAAAAGTTCCGGCCTGACCCACCCGACGAAATCCAACCTGCGCCTGAGCGCCACGGGCAAGGAACCGACGATGGAGGCGCACTTCGACAACCTGCGCATCTGGTCGGTCACTGCCGCGCCCTCGACCGCGCGTTGAACCATCCTCCACAGCCTCGCTCAAAACCCGCGCGAATCTTTCTCTTCGCATCCGCGTCGGCTGCGACGGTCAGCTCAGCTGACACCGAGCCGCGCATCCATCGCTCCCACCGACTTCATCCACCCTCCGCCCCATGAACGCACCCGCCACTTCCGCGCCCCCCTCGCCTGCTCCTGCCACTCGCCTGCTTTCGCTCGACGCCTATCGCGGCTTCATCATGATCTGCCTCGCGTTCCACGGCTTTGGCCTGGCCAAGATGGCGGAGTTTCATCTCAAAACCACGCCGGAATCCGGCTTCTGGAATTTCTTGCGTGCGCAATGGGAGCATGGCGAGTGGGCCGGCTGGGGCTTCTGGGATCTCATCATGCCGTCGTTCATGTTCATGGTCGGCATGGCGCTGCCCTTCTCCCATGCCCGCCGGTTACGCGACGGAGACACTTCATGGCAAATTTTCCGCCACACGCTGGTGCGCGCCGCCGTCCTCATCGTGCTCGGCGTCTTCCTGACGTATCACCGCAAGCCGCAGGTCCCGTGGGAACTCAACAACACGCTCGCGCAAATCGGCCTGTGCTATCCGCTCGTGTTTTTCTGCCTCGGGCGCGGCTTTCGCGTGCAAGGCATTGCGGCGGTGGCGTCGCTCGTGCTGACGTGGCTGCTGTTCGTCCTGCACGGCGGCGCGGCGGCGCTCGGGCCAGGCGTCACTCCCGATTGGGCCGCCGTGAATCACGCGGGCATCGGCCAGGCCTGGTGGAAATGCTCGAACGTCGCGCACGCCTTCGACGTGTGGTTTCTCAACTTGTTCTCGCAGTCCGCGCCCTACGTCGGGAACGCAGGCGGCTACCAGACGCTCAACTTCCTCCCCTCGCTGGCGACGATGATTGCCGGGTTAATGTGCGGCGAATGGGTGCGGGCGAAAACCACCGACGCCGCACGCAAACTGCGCGGGCTGCTCATCGCCGGCACGGCGTTGCTCGTCGTGGGCGAACTTCTCGGCCACAGCGGCCTGTGCCCCATTATCAAACGCATCTGGACGCCGAGCTTCGGCTTGGTGAGCACGGGCGCCTGCGTGCTGATGCTGGCGGCATTTTATTGGCTCGTGGACGTGCGCGGCTGGAAGCGTTGGACCTTTCCCCTAGTCGTCGCCGGTGCGAACTCCATTGCGCTCTACTGCATGCTCATGCTGCTCAGGCCGTGGACTGCCGGCCTCTGGCAGCGGTATCTCGGCAAAGACATCTTCCTCGCCGCCGGCCCAGCGTGGGAGCCCGTGCTCGCGGCCTGCGCCGTGGGCGCGAGCCTCTGGCTCGTGACGCTCTGGATGTATCGCAACAAATTTTTCGTCCGCATCTGACGTCATCGTTTCGCTGAAGGCGCTCGTCGACTAACTTTCCCACTAAAGTTTACCCCACCATGAAAACACCCGCCCAATATCCGCCTTTCAGTCCTTACCTCACCGTCAAGGACGCCAAAACGGCCATTGCGTTCTACGCCGCCGCCTTCGGAGCCACGGAACTCTACCGGCTCACGGATGCGAGGACGAACACCATCGGCCACGCCGAAATCCTGATTAACGGCAGTCACTTCATGCTGGCCGACGAAAATCCCGCCTGGGGCAACCGATCACCGCTGACCCTCGGCGGGACCGCCGTGAAGCTCTGCCTCATGGTCTTGAATACCGACGCCGCCGTCGCCCGCGCCAAGACCGCCGGCGCGACCATTGAGATGCCTCCCGCCGACATGTTCTACGGCTTTCGCTGTGCCGCGCTCCGCGATCCCTTCGGCCACCAGTGGATGATCCAGCATGAGATAGAAAAAATATCACCGAGGGAGATGCAGAAGCGCTGGGACGCGATGGTCGCCGCCGGAAAAACCGGCTGCGACAATGCCGACCAATAAGGCCCGGAGCCCCGGCACCCCCAACATTCCAACCCAAATGAAACTCACCAAATCGCCTGCCGCCAAAGCAGAGTTCTTGATCCGCCGACCGGTCGCAGCGGTCTTCAATGCGTTCGTCGATCCCGCCATCACCACCCAGTTCTGGTTCAATAAGAGCAGCGGACGGCTGGAGGCAGGCAAGACCGTCCACTGGCAGTGGGACATCTGTCCCGAACCCACCGAAGTCCGCGTGAAGGCATTGGAAGAGAACAAGCGCATCCTCATCGAGTGGGGCAGCGGCGGCAACTTTACCATCGCCGAGTGGCTCTTCACGTCACGACCGGATGACACGACCTGGGTCAGTGTCACGAACTCCGGCTTCTCTGGCGACGGCGATGAAATCGTCAATCAGGCCCTGGACTCCATGGGCGGGTTCACCCTCGTCCTCGCCGCCGTGAAAGTGCTCCTCGAACACAATATCAACCTGAACATCGTAGCGGATCGTTTCCCTGATGCTGCGAACACCTCGGCTTGAAATCTCGCGATGCTCGAACGCGACAAATCGCCCCCTCAAGTCTCGAACGCTCAAACCATGAAACGCCTCCGCCTCTCCGTTCGCTCCACCTCGCGCTGGACCCCGGTAGGCAAGACGCTACGGCAGATACCGCGGGTGAGCCTCGCCAAGGCCGCGCTCGTCGCGCGCCCGTCGCTCAAGGTCAGCCACGAGTCTCGAAGCAACGGACTCCGCCCTGCACCGACGACCTGACCTCGATTCGAACCTTCCACCCATGCACCGTTACCACGTCGTCAGCCGACTACTCCTCGCCGCCTCTGCTGCCGTTGCCTTCGTTTGCCTTGCTTCCCCGCTCCACGCGCAAACGGATCGCTTCGGCGGACTGGAAGCCGTGCAGGCGAAAGCCACCGGCCACTTTGAGTTGGAAAAAATCCGGGACCGCTGGTGGTTCGTGACTCCCGAGGGTCACGCGATGATCGCGCTCGGAGTGAACCATCTCAACGAGGTGAGAAACGCGCCCGAATATCCGCGCACGGTCCTCGCACAACGCTTCGGCAAAGATTGGCCGCGCGTGCATGCAGAAATTGAAAAACAAATCCGCACGTGGGGCTTCAACAGCGCCGGCTTTTTTCCTCCGCAGGAAATGCGACGCACGATGCCCTACATCGTCACGACGAAGTTCATGTCCGCTTCGTTCTACAGTGAGCCGCTGACCTATGTGGACGTCTTCACCCCCGCCTTCGCGGCCGAGGCCGAAACCAAGGCGCTCGCCGCCGCCGCCGAAATGAAAGCCAATCCGATGGCCATGGCGTGGGCATGGAGCGATTCGCTGAGCTGGGATCTCAAGCTGACGCGGCAGTCGCGGGGCACCGATTTCGTCTCTTTCATGCGCAGTCTGCCTATCGGCGCACCGGGCCGTGATCGCTACACCGCCTTTCTGCGCGAGCGGTATGGCGGCGACCTTGCAAAATTCAACGCCGCTTACGGCGCAAACTTTGCCTCCTTCGAAGCCGTGGGCGGAGCGTCGCTCGACCTCGACCAAGCGCCCGTTTTCGCCGACGACCGCGAGTTCCTGCGCCTCATCGCGCGACACTACTACCAGACCATCAGCACCGGCTTTCGCCGCGAGCATCCTCGTGGCCTGCTGATGGGTGAGCGCTTTCAGCTACGCGACCATCCCGATGAAGTGCTGGAGGAAGCCGCGAAATTTATCGACGTGCTCGGTATCCAGCCCGGCGACCATTTCTTTCCGTCGATCGCCAAACTCACGCGCCCGGACGAGACGTGGTTCGACGTGGCCGAGTTCGACCGCCTGCATCGGCTCACCGGCAAGCCCATTGTCGTCGTCGATCACCAATGCGGTTTCTTCGATCAACAAACGCCCAAGACCGGCGGTTGGCATCAATACGCCTCCGCCGAGGAAGCCGCCGCCAGCTACGACCGCTTCCTGCGCGACGCCTTTGCCCGCCCCTACCTCGTAGGCTACTTCCGCTGCCAGTATCTCTCGATCTACAAGGACCAACTCAAACGCTACAAACAAGGCCTGCTCAGGCCCGACGGCACGCCGTTCGAGGACTACGTGACGCGGCTCACGCAGACCAATCGCGACGTGATCCACCAGATTCTTGGCGCCCCCTGACATGCGCCGCGCCCCCTCCCGCCGATGCATCCCGCACCGTTTCATCATCCTCTCCGCCAACACCCGCTACACCACCAGCATCTATGAACTCTAAGAAAAACGTCTTCTGGCCAACCGGTCTGCTTGCCCTTCTCGCCGTCGCGGCCCCCGCATCCGCGGCAACTCCTCCTGTTTCTACCACCCCCGTTCCTGCGGCGGCCAGCAATGCCACCTCCAGCGAAGAGGCCGTCGTCCTCAGTCCATTTTCCGTCGCCTGAAGAGTGAGCTGCGCGACGTGGCCTCGCAGATCGACGTGATGACGTCCGAATTCCTCGACGACATCGGCGCGCTCACTCTCGACGAGGCGCTGCGTTACTCGATGAACATCGAGTCCAGCGACGAAAATTTCTCTCCTGGCACGGACCCAAACACCAACAGTGTATTCGCCTCCAACTATGGCAGTAGCACCCGCGGACTCAGCCGCTCCAACAACACCCATGATTTTTTCGAGACCAACGTCCCGCTTGACACCTACAACACCGGCAAGCGTTTCACCCTCGTCTCCGGTTCCAACGCCATTCTCTTTGGCGCCGGATTCGCCGGTGGCACCAACGACGTCGCCTTCGATCGGCCGGACCTCCGGAAGTTTTCCGGCAACACCACCATCCGCGTCGACTCGCACGGCAGCTTGCGCACCTCCCTCAATCTCAATCAGCCCTTGATTCGCAACCTGCTCGGCTTCCGCGTCGCCGGCCTCCGCAGCGACGAACGCGACTATCGCGATGGCGTGGGTTCGAAGGTCGAGCGCCTTTATACGTCGCTGATGTTCCAGCCCCATCGGCGGATTTCCATCCGCGGCTGGCTCGAGAAATACGAGTCCCGGCAACGCAACGCCGCCAACACCCTCGTCGCCGATCGTGTCAGCCCCTGGTTATCCACTGCCACCCGCCCGTTCTTCAACAATGCGGGCCTCACACCCGCCAGCACGGCCGCGCAGTTCAACACCGCTTTCAATGCCCAGGGCGCCGACCTCGCGGGCTCCGCCGAACGCTTCAACAACGTCGCGTCCGCCGGCACGGTCGCGTATAACCTCAACGGCAGCCAACCCACCGCGATCCGCAATTGGACCAACACCGTCACTTCCCGCCGGCCGCTCGACGGCACGCAGGACCCCAGCATCACCGATCCCTCCGTCTACCCACGCGATCAAAACGTCATCGGCAATGCCCTGCAGCGTCGCTGGCGCAGCAGCATTCATGGCTTCGTCTTCGAGCTGAACCCCTGGCGCGATCTCTACATCGAGGGCGGCTACAACCGGGAGGTCTTCGACACCCGTTCGCTCAGTTTCATCTCCGGTAACAATACCGATCTCCGCGTCGATCTGAACCGCTTCCTCCCCGACGGCATCACGCCCAATGCCAACCTCGGAAAATATTACGTCGAGGACGACATCACCGGCAGCATGTGGCGGAACCATCGCACGGAGCGCAGGCTCCAGGCCGCCTACGCGCTCGATCTTGAAAAACGCCGCGGCCTCTGGCGCTGGCTGGGCACTCACCAGGCCGCCGTGATGTATACCGGCGGAGTGAACATGCGCGTGCAGCACAACGCCAACAATGCCCGCATCATCTCCGACAACACGTTCGACGGGATCGCCTATCCGGCCGGGACCAACGCCGCGAACGACAACACGCGCAACACTCGCCGACTCCGCGCCCGCTTCTACCTCGACACGCCGCAGAACGACAGCGGCTCCGGGCGGTTCTCCGTGCAGGCGCCCTTCAATCTCTGGGACAACGAGACCGTCGTGATCGGCAAGGACTCCGCCGGCCGCGACGTCGTGGTCAACACCGGCATGAGCAACCCCTATGGAGCCCAAGTCGCGATCACGAACGGCAAGAAAAAGGAAGATGCGATGCAGTTTGGCGTGCAAAGCAGTTTCCTCCAAGGCCGCCTCAACTTCACTGTGGGCGAGCGATATTCCCGCGCTTCGTTTGCTCCCTGGGTCGGCCAGGGCGGCGGCGCGAACAGCCGGCTGCCGCGCCGTTACAACGCTGCCACCGGCAAGTATGAGGAACCCGTGCGCAACGGCGCCGCGATCATCTTTCCCAGCAACGGCCAAGCCGTCGGTAACGCCGGCTTCGAACCTTGGGATGCGATGCTCAGCCGCGGCGGCGAGTTCGATTCGCTCGAACCTGCGACCAACTACAGCGTCACCTCGCGCTTGAAGGGCGTCGTGCTGCACCCGCTCGGCCGGAACGGCATCCCCAGCCTGCACTACACGGAGTCGTCGTCCGCGTTCGTGGCGGACTTCACTCGCAAGTCGCCCACCGGCGCCGAGGCGCAACTGGACGACGGCACGACCCGCGAGTATGGCGCCTCGCTGCGCTTCCTCGAAAACATGCTGGTCCTCCGCGTCAACGCCTACGAATCCATCTATCTCGGCATCGCCGGTGGCACGCCCGCGGTGCCGAACCCCGCTGCCGTCGGCGGCAATTCCGGCATGGATCGCGCCGACATCCGCTGGACCGCCGTGCACATCGAGAAGTCCGTGCAGAACTACAATCTCCTGAGATCCGGCGGACGATATGAAACCACCGCCACCGGGTCCCCCGTGGTCGGCGGCACGACGAATGGCATCGATCCCGCCAGCCCGATTCGCTTCTTTCAGGACGATGTCCTCGGCTGGGCGAGCGAAGGCGCCGCCGGCAATGTCTTTAATCTCAAATACGCCAACGCCGCCGATCGCATCGCGAAAGGCATCGAATACCGGCTCGTCGCCAATCCGACCCGCGGCTGGAGCGTCAGCGCGAGTTTCGCGAAAAACAAGACGCGCAGTGTCCGCATCTCGGGGGACTGGTTCGGCGTGCTGGCTTATCGGCTGAAGGACTGGTTGGCAGCCGCCAACGACCTCGCCGCACCCCAGCGCGCTGGAGGCACCGGCCCCACCCAATTGCACTTCAACACGGCCACGAATGCCAACGAGACCCTGCTCGCCTACCTCCGGAGCGCCGCTTTGGGCTGGGCCTTCCTCCGGGAGAGCGAGGGACGGGCAAACAGCCAGGAGGTCGCCTGGCGCGGCAACCTCACCAGTTCGTATCGGTTTCAGTCAGGGTTGCTGAAAGGCGTTCGGATCGGCGGGAGCCTGCGCTATCGCGGTGACCGGATCCTGGGCTACTGGGACAAGACGGTTTCCACCGCCGATCTCGCCCAAGATCCGATCCTCGGCGCGCCGGGACTTTTCCCCGCCGGTGCGAGCCTCACCCTCGCCGACACCTCTCGGCCGATCCGGGGTGGCGCCACCTTCAACACCGACGCCGTCCTCGGCTACTCGACGGCGCTCTTCAAGAAACGCATCCGCTGGAACGTGTCCCTCAACGTCCGGAACATCCTCAATGACGACAAACTCATCGCCCAAAACGGCCTCTCCGCGGCCCGGTCCCCGGTTGTGTTCCAGTATCCCGAACCGCGGGTTTTTCTGCTGACCAATAGCTTTGATTTCTGATCCGCCGGGCCGCCGTCTGCCACGAAACCGTGATTCGCGGGCGCGTGCGGAGCGGCGGCCATCCTCCCATTTCCACCACAAGCGAATCGATCCTCTCATCTCCATCAGTCAGCTTTTCTCGCTTTCTCCATGACGAGTCAGACGCATTCGTTCCGGGCCGGCCGCATCTCCCTCGGGTTTCCGGTCATCCTCGCCCTCACCCTCGCGCTCTTCGCCAACAGCGGCCGCGCCGCCGACACCGGCCTCGACGCCTACGGCGGCACGCGTTCAATCAGAGGACAAGCCACCGGGTGGTTTCACCTCGAGCAGGTTCAGGGACGCTGGTTTTTCATTACCCCTGATGGACACGCCTACGTTCCAATCGGCGTAAATCACCTCGGCACCTACTTTACCGGCGCCGAACGCAATCTGCGTCCGACCGAGCACGACTTCATCAAAGAACGACACGGTGGCGACGTGAAGCGGGCGGCCGTTCACGTGGAGAAAATGATCCGTGACTGGGGCTTCAACTATGCAGGCTACGACAGCCCGGTCCATTTCCGGCAAAGCCTGCCGTTCTCCACCGGGTTCCGGCAGACGCAAACGTCGGGCGTCCGGTCCGGCACTCCGCCGCAATACACGGATGTCTTCGCCCCTGAGTTCGCCACCGATCTGGACCGACGGGTCGCCGATTTTGTCCGACCCTTCCGTGAGAACCGCTACCTCCTCGGGTATTACCTCGTCGACCTTCCGCTCTGGGGCGATCACGCCTACCTCGCAGCCGAAGAGAAATCTCAAGGGGAAAGCTGGCTGTCGTTCTTTCGCAAACTCCCGGCCGGATCGCCCGGCCAGCTCGCGTATGCAAAGGCCACGCGAGACGCCCCCGATCTCATGGCCGCTGAATTGGCGTTCACCGCGGAGATCGCAGATCAATCCTATCGCCTCACCGCCGAGGCCTTTCGCCGCCACGATCCCAACCACCTCGTGCTCGGCGAGCGCTTCGCCGGCGTCCGACTTTTCATGCCCGTGGTGGAAAAATCGGCGAAATACTTCCCGGTCGTCGCCACTCAGCTCGATGGCGAATTCAACGTTACCTCCTATCGCGAACTTCACCGACGCACCGGCCGCCCCATCATCAGCGTCGATCACGTCGCCAATTTTCCCACGCCTGCCACACTCACCGTGATGGGCCGCCCTTTGAAAAACGAGGAGGCCGCGGCCGCCCACTATTCCCGCTATCTCCGCGCCGCCTTCGCCGAACCCTACCTGGTCGGCTACAACCACTGCCAACTCGTCTCCCGCATCCGTCGCGAGGGCGAGCCGCCCAGTTGGAAACAAGGCATCATCGACCCCGCCGGCGAGCCCTACCCCAGCCTCCTCCAGGCCATCACCACGACGAATCACGAAGTGCTGGAGCAGCTCTACCGAAAGTAGGTCTCGCCCTTGATGCTGTGCCGTCTGCTGCAACCGCGACGGCGATCGCGACCACCCTCGCGACATCGGCCGCCTCTTCCCATAGGCTGGATGCTCCTCCCGGAGGTTCGCCATGGCGCGCCCTCTCCGCTCCCGGGTTCAATAGTTGAACGTCTTCGCCACAAAAGCGCGGCTCAATTTCACACTTTCGCGCAATGGGCGCGTCGGCTTGAAATCTTTTTCGTGCGCCAGCTCGATGATCGAGTCGCCGCTGAACGCGACCGCCTTCAATGCCGCCGCGATGCCGGCAAAATCCGTGTCGCCCTCGCCGATCGCTTCGACCCACCTCCCGTCTTTGCGTTGATCGCGCAGATGGAGAAAGACGATCTGCTTTCCATAGCGCCGGATAAATTCGGCCGGATTCACGCCACCGCGAACCAGCCAGTTTAGGTCGGGCCCGAGTTTCACCTCGGGAATCCGTTCCAATGTGCCCTTGAGATCGTGCAGCTCGTTTTCCACCTCGTAGGCGTGGTTGTGGAGATTGAGCACGACGCCATGTTTGGCGCAGAGCGCGATGATCCTGCGCAGGCATTCCGCCTGTGCGTCGAGTTGCTCCGGCGTCTTGCGCGGCTTCGGTGTCGCAGGGCGCAGTTGGCCAACGGTCGCGCCCAGGGTGCGCCCGCCCAGCTGCGCCAGCCGCGTGATCACTTTCTCCGCGTCCTCGAGCACGGCCGCATGCTGCGTCCGGTCCCACATCGCGCCGCCAAACGAGGCGCCAATCACGGGCAGTCGATGCTTGTGCGCCAGCTCGCCGATTCGCGCGACCGCGTCGGCGGGTCTGAGGGCGGTGTGCATCAGCTCGATGCCATCCACCCCGGCATAACTGAAATCGGCGAAGACCTGAGGCAAGACCGGCGTCAGATCGTAGTTCGGCTGCGTCGCCGCATAGACCCACGGGTGCGCCCCCACGATCATCTTGCGCTGCGCCGTCGCCGCGCCGAGCGCGCCGCTCAGGCCCGCTGCCGTTGCCGCAATCGCGGTGGTTTTCAAGAAATCGCGACGAGAGTTGGAGTGAATTGGATGAATCGGGTGCATGGTGAAATGGAATTATTTCGAAATCGTGGTGACGCTGCCGGGCTTCTTTGGCTCGCCGGAATCCGCGCTCGCGAGCGCCGCGTAGCAGAGCGCCAAACTGTCGAGGTTGTTGCGCGCACTGTGCGTCGGCTCGCGGTTCTCCTCGATGGCGCAAAGCAACTCGCCCATCGCACCCTGAAAACCACTCGTGAACCACGTGCCCTGCAACGGCACGGTCCCCTGCCCTGCGGCCGTGTGGAGCACCACCGTCTGTTCCGACAAACTGGGACCAAAGCTCCGCAGCGTGCCGCGACTCCCGCACACGACCGTGCGGTCCTCCTGTCCATGTTGCACATGACCGTTGAAATTCAGCCGCACCTGCGCACCAGGATAATCGATCGTCACCTGTCCGAGCATCGGCGGTTTCATTTTTTGAAACGCCGTGGGCCGCACGCTCGCCCACACGCGTTCCGCCCGTTGGCCGCGCATGAACCGCGCGGCCATGTCGAACCAATGGATGCCGAAGTCGAACAACACGAGATGGCGAATATCCTCGAACGCCGTGCCCGCCGTCCATGTGTGATCCCATTGCAGGGTAAAATCCACGCTCGCCACCTCGCCGATCACGTCCGCGTGAATCGCCGCCGCCATGTAACTGAAATGCGGCGCCCAGCGGCCGTTTTGGTTCACGGCGAGCTTCACTCCGTGCGCATCCGCGAGCGTCACGAGCTGTTCGCCTACCGCCAGATCGAGGACAAAGGGCTTTTGACTCAACACGTGCTTCCTCGCTCGCAACGCCGCGTCGATCACCTCGATCCGCTCCTGCGGATGTAGCGCGACGTCGACGACCTCCACGTCACCCCGCCGCAGCAACTCGTGATAGTCGGTGCCTACGGCGGCTTCCGGGAAAAATTCTAAGCGGCGCTTCTCCGCCCGCGCCACATTCCGGTCACATAGCGCCACCACCTCGAGCCCCATCTCGCGATACGCCCGCAGGTGATACTCGGAGATGCCGCCGCAACCTATCAGCGCGATCTTCGGCCGATAGCTAAGCGGCCGCGGCGGAAGATAGGGCAGCACCGGCGCCACGATGGTTCCGCCCGCTCCAGCCGCGCTCAAACCGTAGCCACCCGAATTCATAGTCTCGCTCATGGTCAGTCGATCAGTTTCACGGTTTTCCCGAGTCGTGCGCTCAACCTCGCGCTGTCCACGATCTGCTGTCCGACGCGCGCAATCTTCGGCGAAAGCGGTCCCTCGACCGGTCGCCCCTCGCGGATGCAGTGCACAAAATACTGAATCGGGTCTTGCTCCGGCACCCGCAGGACATCCACCGGCACATCTACGCCGCGCACGTTCGCCCGCGTCTGAATGCGAATCGTCGGTTCGAAGTCGTAGGAACTAATCGTCCCGTCCGCGCCCTTGAGCACGAACCCGCACTTCGGCTGCGGCTGGTTCGTCCACGGATCGGTGAAGGTGCCCCAGCGCGTTTCAAACTTCGACAACCCCGACGCGTAGCGCGCGATGGTCACGCTGTGTTGGTCCACCTCCAGGCCGCGCGTCTGATCGACGACCGTCGTGACCTCCAGCGGCTTCTTTCCGCCGTGATACCATGTGCCGAGCGTCGTCCCGTAGCCGAGGTAATCGAGCAACGAACCGCCACCCGCCGTTTTCCGGTAGAACCAGCTCTTGCGCTTCATCGCCGGCGTCGGCTCCACCTCAATCTTGTCGGCGAGGTGATAGAGCGGACCGCGGTTGCCGTCGTAGAAGTGCACCTCCTGCAGCGCTCCGATACGTCCTTCGCGCAACAGCCGATGCGCCGTCGCATGGGCCGGATACCACCGCAGCGGCCAATTGATCGCGAGCAATCGCTTCGCCCGTTTCGCCGCCGCGATCATCCGATCCGCCTCGGCCAGCGTCGCCGCAAACGGCTTTTCCACGAGCATGTGCACACGATACGGCGCCACCAGTTCGACATACTCCGCGTGCCGCGCCGTCGCCGGACAGAGCACGACAAAATCGGGCGCCATCTCCGTCAGGCACCGGTGTGGATCGGTGAACACGCGCTCCGACGGAATGGCGAAATTCCGGATCACTGCCTGCATGCGCGCCGGGTCCGCATCGCAAATCCCGGCGATCTCGACATCGGGATGCTCGTGGCATTTCCGCAGCAGATCGCCCATGTGCATGTGATCGAAATTCAGGCCGACGACTTTGAGTTTTTTCATGGCGGCAAAAACGCGAAGGTGGAGGCGGGGGTGGAGACGAAGATCTTCTGCAGCAGCGCGGACGACAATCCCGCATCCCGCAGTTGTGCCGAAAACTCCCTGAGCAGGAAACTGAGCCCAGGCGCGCCGCCGTAGCTGCGCCAATAGCTGCGTCGGGCCGCATCCATGCCGAGCATGATCTGGTCGGGAAACTCCGGGAGAAGCGCGACGACCAGATCGCGCGTCGGGTTCCCCTGGCCGGCTTTCCAGCGAAACGCACTGTCATACTCCACCCGCACGCCGCTCGCCAACAGCTCCCGGTGCAGGGCCACGTCCGGCTTTCGGTCGGTATGCGAGAGGCACACGTGCCGGAGATCCACCCCGTGGCTGCGCAGTCGCTCGACCTGCGCGAGCGCCAGTTCGCCCTGTTCGGTATGCGTGAGAATCGGGCAACCCGTGCGACGGTGCGCCTGAGCCGCGGCCGCGAAGATTTTTTCCTCACGACCTGTGAACGCTCGGTCGCTCGCGATCTTGATCACGCCCGCTCGGTGCGACGTGCGCTCCACGAGCGGACCATTGTAGTCGTGCGCATCGACGCCTTCGATGAGGTCCGCGACGAAGAGCGCGGCGAGCTGGTCCTCCGTGTAGAAATTCCCCCAGTGGCCGGGATCGTAGTATTTCGCCAGATGAAGTCCGGTCGGGCAGACGAGATGAACCCCGGAGCGGCGCGACACTTCCGCGAGTTTCCGCAGGTTGCGGCCACTGTCACAGGGCATCGAATCGACCATCGCGCGCCCACCGTCAGCGGCAAACTGTCGCAGTTCCGTCACCGCGCACTCGACGTCGTCGATCAAGAAGTCGGGCGTAGCGTGCGTCGTGAAACTGCGGTCGATGATCACGTGCTCGTGCGCATAGCACACCCCGAGTTCTCCGGGTGGAATGTCACCGAGAACCGTGCGCACGAAACTCATGGCTTCGCCTCCAGCACCAAACGCTCGCCAGCCCTCAACACCGCGGCCCGCTGCCCCAGCCGCGCACACGTCGTGGAAAATACTTCCGGCGACGCCGTGTTGAACGCGAACATCTCGTAGTGGCACGGCACCACGCACCGCGCCCCGATGTCGTGCGCGAGTTGCGCGGCTTCGGCTCCGTCGAGGTTGCCAGAGACGCGGCGCTCGGGGGCGCGGCCGTTGATCGGCAGCATGGCCAAATCCACCTTAAACGGGCGAAGCCGTTCCACCATCCCGGGGAACAGCACCGTATCACCACTATGATAGAGGCGAAACGGTCCCACGCTGACGACGAAGCCGGCAAACTCGGGCGCAAGTTCCTCGTGTGCCGCCGGCACCGCCTCGAAGGCAAACATGCCCACCGTGGCGCGCTGTCCTCCGGCCAACGGCACGAATCGCCCCGCCGCCGTCGGTCCGAGACGCTGCGCGACGAAGGCGACATTCGCCGCGGGCAAAACGAGTTTCGCCGCCGGTGCAGCCGCGAAGAGCGGACCGAGCGTCTCCGCGTCGAGGTGATCCGTGTGGTTGTGCGATGAGGTGACGACGCCCACAAAACCCAACCGCGCCGGGTCGACCACACGCGCGGTCCTGCGCACATGCGGCTTGTCCGTGGCCGCATATTTCTTCGTGAGCGAATCGCTCAGATATGGATCGAACAGGAGAAATTCGCCCCGATAGCAGACGAGAAAACCGCTTTGCCCGAGCCACCAGACAAACAACCGCGGTGACGTGACGTCGGCGCGGATCGCGGCGACATCCGTGAGGAACGCGTCATCTTGGAGGACGGGACGAATCACAGCCCGAGTTCCTTTTTCACCTGCCGGATACCGGCGACCATGTTGCGCAGTTTCGGCTGCGCCGCCCAACGTGCCGTCTGGCTCAAGCCGCAGTCGGGCGCGAAGACGAGACGGTCCGCGGGCGCATACTTCAGACAGAGTCGCACGCGGTCCGCGATGTTCTCCGGCGTCTCCACGTAGTAGCTCTTCACGTCGACGATCCCCACGGCCACGTCCATGCGCGGTGCGATCTGCGCGATCAGCTCGATCTCGGCAAACTCCCGACTCGCCATCTCGACGTGCATTTCGTCGGCCTTAAAATCGAGGAACGCCGGAAACATCGGCACGATCCGGCGCGGTCCGATCGCGCGTCCTTTGAAATTCCCGAAGCACAAGTGCGTGCACAGGCGCGTGCGCCCGTAGACCGTCTCCACCGTGCGGTTGAATATGTCCACGAAGCGCCGGGGATCCTCCTTGTAGGCGTAGCAACTCATCGACGGCTCATCGACGCTGATCTCCCGACAGCCCGCCGCGACGAGATCCTCGAGTTCCTTGCGCACGATGGGCAGCAACGCCTCCGTCACCGCCCACCGATCGGCATACCGGGCATTCGGCACGAGCCGGCCGCTCAACGTATACGGCCCCGGCACACTCGCCTTCAGCGTCGCCGCGCCGACCGGCGCAAGGCGTTGCAGTCGCTTGAACTCCTCGACCACGCCCAGCCCGCGCGGCGCCACCAACTCGCCCGTGATCGCGTGCTTGCCGCGCTGATCGTGGGCGGGAGGACCGAATTTGCGCGGCGACACCGATTCCAGCTCGATGCCTTTGATGTAGCCGTAGAACGACAGATTGAAATCGAGCCGTGTCTGCTCGCCGTCCGTGATGACGTCGAGCCCCGCCTCGACTTGATCGTGCACCGCCGCGATCACCGCGTCGTTTTGGATCTCGCTCACATCAGAGCGGCCGAAGACTTCGAGGTGTTGGCTGGCGAACTCGAGCCAACTCGGAAACGGGTAGCTACCGATGACGGAGCTGCGGAGAGGGCAATTTTTCATGGGGAAATCGTAAATGGAGCTCAGACCGTTTTCGGGAAAATCGGACGCAAGTAGTCGACGTCGTAACGGATGCTCGCCTCGACTCCCAGCGGCGTCTTGACGCCCTCAATGCCGAGCCAGCCGCGATAGCCACTCGCATCCAACGCCGTCCGCACGGCCGGAAAGTTGATCGAACCCTTACCGTAGAGACCGTCATAGTCCTTCAAGTGGATTTCGCAGATGCGTTCGCGCCCCAGGCGGCGGATGGCCGCGCCGTAGTCCTCGCCCACCTTGTGCATATTACCCACATCGTAATAGACGCGGATCGCCGGTGAATTCACCGCGTTGAGTATACGCTCGAGTTCCGCCGCCTTGAGCCACGACTCAATGCCGTAAGCGACTCCCGCCGCCTCCGCGCGCGGCGCGAGTTTCTTCAGCCGCCGAATCACCTCCGTCACGCCGGCCTCGTCACCGACCAAGTCGCCCTTCGCAAAAAACGCCAGCAACGTCACCTTCTGCTTCAGCCGCGTCATCACCTTAACGCTGTCGAGCACCCACTGCTCCGTCGCAGCGTCGCTCTTGTAGGGGATGTTGTTCAGCGCTCCCATCGCGAGCGATGAGATGACGACGCGGTGGTTCTCCGCCGCCGCCAGAATACGTTCCTGCTGCGCTTCACCGAACAGCGGCAACATCATCTCGCCGTCCTTCGGGCGACCGAAATCAACCTGCACGCCGTCGAGGCCGATGCGCGCCGCGAGTTCGAAGGCCTCTGGATTGCACAGTTTCTGAAGCGTCCAATCGCAGGCGAACAGGCGAAATCCGGCCATTGTCGCCTTTGGCTCCGCCGCACGTGTCGCACGTCCGAGTGCTGCGGCGCCGACGGCGGCGAGGGAACCCTGCAGAAAGGCGCGGCGCGGAATGGGCGTTTTCATAGGGAAGGTGCGTCGAGAGTTTAGGCCTTCAAGCCGCTCAGGTCGGCCGTCAGTTTCTTCTTCGACCCAATGTGTTCGGCCCACGTCACGGGTCGGCCCTCATACGCTGCCGTGCGCCCCATGATCGCGACGAGGTTGCTCGTCACACTCGGTGCCACCGTCGGATTCGTGGCATCCTTCTTCATGATCTGCTCGTGAAACGCCCGGATGTTCGCCTGCGCGCCTTCCTTGTAGATGCCCGTCGTCTTCCCTCCGCGATAGAACGCTTCGGCCCCGCCGCGGATCATCACGTCGGCGCCATAGGCGGTCATGAGCACTCCCTTCGTGCCAAACATGCGATTGAGAATTCCTCCCGGCGTGCCGTGCGCGTCGAATTGCCGCGAACTAAACGTCACGCCGACGTTGTTCGCGTATTCATAGGCCAACGCGAAATGATCCCACGCGTCGCCCACATCGATCCGCACGCGACGACCGCCCGTCCCGCTGCACCGCACCGGCGGCACGTCCTTTGCGATCCAGCTCATCACATCGAGAGTGTGGATGTTCTGTTCGACGATGATGTCGCCCGACAGCGCTCGGTCGAAGACCCAGTTCCGCAACCGCCCTTCCGGGCCGTCGGTCTCGCCCTTGATCGCCAGACGTCCGTCGTGATACGAGCCCTCGCCGAAACAGAAATCGCCGATCGCACCCGCGTGCACGCGCTGGATCGCCTCCACGTAAAACTCGTTCGTGCGGGTTTGAAAATCCACGAGGAAAACTTGTCCCTTGCTGCGCGCCGTCGCGCCGCTCGCCGCGATCGACTGACAACCCGGCACATCCACCGCGACGGGTTTCGCGAGGTAGACATTCAGCCCCGCCGCGACCGCAGCCGCCGCCTGCTCTGGATGGAAATATGGTGGGCTGATGATCGCCACCGCATCGAGCCCGCCCGTGGCAATCATCTTTTCATAGCACTTCAGCCCGCTGAATGCCTGCGCCGGAGAGAGCTTGAATTTGTCGGCCGCCACCTGCGCCGCCTCCGGGAAGTAGTCGGCCACCCCGGCGATTTCGTAGCCGCCGTGTTCGGCAAACAGCCCGGCGAGCCACACTCCGCGTTTGCCGCAGCCGATGAGACCGAGGCGAATCCTGCTGTTGGCCACGGAGCCCTGCGCCACGGCGAGACGCGTCGTCGCGAGTGCGGCGAAGCCTAGACCGGCATGGGCGATAAATTGGCGGCGAGAGAGTTCGTTTTGAAGTGATGGGTTCATGACAGTTATGGGTAAATTAAGAAAACGGGCACCACGCCGGGCTCAGGACTTGAGCCCGCGCAGGTCGACTTCCATGCGCTTATTTTCCTTGAGCAGTGCATCCATGGTCAACCGGGTGCGCCGCGCGGCGGCTTCGTAGCCGAGGACGCACGTAAGCACCCCGTCGACCGCGCGCTGACAGGTTTCATTCGCGAACTTACCCGAGGTCACTTCGCGATAGAAACGCGCGATGTTTCGCTCGGCTCCGGCCGCGTAGAGGTTGTCTACAGTGCCACCACCGTAATGCTTCGGGCCGCCCTTGAGAAACGCCTTGCCCCAGTAGGTCAGAAAACCGTTCGCCTCGGTGCCGTGAATCGCGGCGCTCAACTCAACCGCATTGTTGTTCTTCAACGCCTGCCCCGCGTGCTGATGGATCACCCCGTCGGCATATTCGTAGATCAACGCACAGACGTCGCGGGCGTCTCCGTGTGGCTCCGGCCGCCGTATCCCGGAGATGCCCGTCGCGACGACCGGACGCCGGCCCAGCGCCCAGAGCGCTGCGTCGATCGCGTGAATATCAAAGTTACCGATGTAGTCGCAGCCCATCGCCACGTCGTTCACCCAAACGAGTTCGCGCAAGCGACTCTCCATGTTTGCCGTGCGGGGCGGATCTTTTTGCGGACCGCAGTGGCCGGTCGTCACCACGCGGACGACCTGCCCCAATCCTCCCTGGCGAATCCGCGCCGCCACCTCGATGTTATGCGGGTCCGTCGGCAGTTGGTAGTCTACGAGGAAGCAATACTGCTTCTCGGTCGCTCGCTTGCCCGCCGCCTCGACTCGCAATGCGCCTGGCACATCGGCTGCAACGGGCTTCGCCATGTAGACGTGCAGCCCTGCTGCGACCGCCGCAGTCACATGTTCAGGAATAAAGTAAGGCGGCGTCTCCACCACGACAGCCTCGACGCCGCTCTCGATCAGTTTTTTATAGCCCGAGAGCGTCGAGAAACGGCGCGTGCGGTCGACCCCGAGTTCATCGCCACATTTGTCCGCCACCTCCTGAAAATAGTCGGCCACCGCCCACATCTCATAGCCCCCGTGGGCCTTGAAGAGCTTCGCGATCCAGCCGCCGCGACCACCGTTACCAATAACGCCGACCTTGATCTTGCGGGAATAGGTGGGCGGGGGCGGAGGAGCTTCCGCGCCGACCGAAGGGAGTGAACCCAACGACGTGGCGGCTGCGACGGCCAGACTGCCGCTTAAGAAACGACGACGGGAATACTTCGTGTGAGATAATGTTTTCATCGAGCGCAATATTTACGGAAGCTGGATTTCAAGGTCCTTGAACCACACGTCGCAGTCTATGCCGCCGTGGACTTGCAGAGCGAATTTTCCCTCGCGGCGCCCCGGATCGCCGCGGAGCTCGGCGGACTTCTTGCCATTGATCTGAACGACGATGTGCCCGCCCTGCGCACTCACCGTCATCTCGTTCCACTCGCCGGGCTTGAACCACGTGGCGACTTGCTCCGGTGTTGGCTGAGAGACCCACTTGCGACCGTTGGTTTCATAGAGACCACCTACGTCTTTCGTCGTGTCGATCTCGGCCTGCAAGCCGGCCACGCCGCTAAAGCCTTTTTCTTCGATGCGGAAATAGAACCCGCTGTTTCCTTTGAGCGATTTGAACTTCAGGCGCACCATGAAGTCGCCGTAGATTCTTTCCGTCACGAGGTGCCCGTAGTCCTTTTCGCTTTTGTCGTTCGTGCCGTGCAGCGCGCCATCTTCGATTTTCCATGTGCCCCTGCCGATGATCTTCCAGCCGGCGAGAGATTTGCCGTCCCAGAGCGGCTGCCAGCGCTCGGCGGCGGACAAGACGAGTGTGCTGCAGAAAACGGCGAGCAAGAGGCGGAAGTGAAGTTTCATGGAATTTGCCTTCTGAGGTTAGCGACGGGGAAATTTTTTCGGCCACTCTGCGCGACCGATCGCGGCGGGCTGCATCGGGGTCTCCAAAATTGCGCCGCGTTCGCGCAGGCGCGCCTGCAACTTCGCCACCGACACTTCGCGCGCGCCGCAGTTGCTCCCGCTTGAAAGCGCCGCCGCCGTTCCGGCCGCCTGCCCCATCGCCATCGTCTGCGCCATCGATCGGCACGAAGCGTGCGCATCGTGCGTCGCCGAAAAACAGCGGCCAGCGACCCATAGTTCATCGTGATCGCGGGGAACGAGCGTGCGATACGGCACGTCGTAAGCTTGGCCGCCGGGCACGTAGTCCCAGACTGTCTCTTTGCTACCCACTTTCGTCGCGCGGTGGTCCTCAATGGGCGCTCCGCAAAGCAGCACCCGATCGTCGAAGCGCGCGACGGACAGGCAGTCCTCCTTCGTCAGCCGGTATTCGCCGTAAACCCGCCGCGTCTCGCGCACTCCGATCTGATGCGAAAGTCCGATGATGTTCGCCGCCGTAAATCCCGGCACGCAGTCGCGGAAAAACCGTTCGTAGGCGAACGCCTGCCGTCGCCCCTCCTGCTCGGCTGCGGTGAGTTGCTCGAAGTCCGCCGCGTCAACCGCGGCGACCCGCACCGCCACCGTCGAAACGCATCCCCGCGCGTTCATCTCATGCAGGCTGCCGCTCTTGCGCGGGAGCGCGTGGGTGCCGCGATCCACCGCTTCGGCCATGCGCTGCATCAGCAGTTTCTTCCCGCCGGCGGCTTCGTAGGTGGACAGGTCGACGTTGCTCATGCGAAATGTCGTCGTGAGGGTTTGCGCCGGCTCCTGTTCGCCGGCTTTCTCATAGGCGACACCCGCGAGGTGACAGAGATCCGCGTCCCCCGAGGCATCGATGAATCGGCGGGCGTCGATCCGGAAAAAACCCGACTTTGTCGAAATCACCACACCGCCGATCCGCCCTCCTGAGTCTTGCTCGGCCGCCACCAGCGTCGCATGGAGCAGCACGCGCACACCGGCCTGCGCGAGCAGTTCATCCCAGATGAACTTCAGCCGCTCGGGATCGTAATTTACTCCCGTGCCCGCGCCGTAGGTATTGGGCCGGAGAAACACCGCGCCCGCAGCGTCGAGCGCGTTGACCACTTGATCCGGCACGCCGCCGACGACCTTCCGCGGTTCCGCGCCCGGCGTGAAAAATCCATAGAACGTATCGAGCATCTGTGTGCTTGATCCGCCGAGAAATCCGTAGCGCTCAATCAGCAGCACCGAGCCCGCGCCTTCATTCGCGGCTGCGATCGCCGCGCAACACCCCGCCGAGCCGCCGCCGACCACGAGCACATCGACCGTGGCGAGCACAGGGATTTTTTCGAGGAGGAGCGGCGACGAGGTCATGATTTTCTCCGAGTAGGGCAGGGTCTCAGACCCGCCCCACGTTCGCATAGAGTCTCGCGAGCCGATGCGCGTGCTCGTCGTAAGCGGCTTCAAACAACTCCGTGGCCCGCGCCGCGCCGACGATCACGCCCGCGCTCAGCACTTTCGGCGGCTGGCCCGCTGCCGTGAGACGAGCGGCCACCTCGGCCTTGATCGAATTCACGAGCAAGCACCCGCCCACCGTCGAACCCGGCGCGACCGGCGTATCGAGTCCGTCAATTTTGACCATCGCATCCCCCACGGGCGCGCCGGTGTCGAGAATGAGATCCGCAAAGTCTGTCAGCTTTTTTCCGTCGGCCCGGCGCGAAGTCGACGCCCTCGCGTGGGCCAGACTCACGAGCGCGACCACGCGAACCCCGCGCCGCTGAAACTGCTCCGCCATCTCGATCGGCACCACGTTGCAGCCGCTCGACGAAATAATCAGCGCGCTCTCCGCCTTGCTCAGGTCGTAATTGCGCAAAATCCGCTCCGCGAGCCCGCTCACGTTTTCCAAGAACATCGCCTGCCGCTGGCCGTTCGCTCCGACGACGAGGTTGTGGAAGGAAAGCGAAAGCTCCACGATGGGATTGAAACCGGGAAACGAACCGTAACGTGGCCACATTTCTTCCACCATGATGCGCGAGTGACCGGAGCCGAAGAGGTGCACCATGCGCCCCGCAAGAATCGTGTGGGCGAACCAGTCGGCCGCTTGGTGAATGACCGACTGCTGCGCGGCGACGGTATCCACGAGCGCGCGGACCTTGGTGAGATAGTTTTCGGAAGGCGTCATGGTTTCGATAAATTCCGCAGCGCACGATACGCGGCGCCAAAAGCCCCGGCCTGCGCACCCAGCCGGGCGGGCACCAACGCCACCCGGGATGAACCGACGCGCCATTCCATCCGGTCAAGCGCAGCGGCAAGCGGTTTGAACAACGCGTCGCCGGCGGCCGCGATTCCGCCGCCGAGCACGATGGTCTGCGGGTCGAGCACGTTGATCAGGCTCGCGAGTGCTGCGGCGAGCGCATGCACCGACCGCGCCCAGACTTGCATCGCTTCGCCGTCGCCTGCGACCGCCGCGGCAACCAGATCGCGCGTCGATAGGAAGCGTCCCCCGCTTCGTTCCGCGACGGTGCAGTCGCCGATCATGTCCTCCAGGCTGCCGGGGGTGCCGACGATATCCGGCGCGCCGTCGGGGTTGAGCGAGATGTGCCCGACATGTCCGGCGCGCCCTAAATGGCCGCGGAGCAAACCTCCGTCCACCATGGCTGCTCCGCCTACGCCCGTGCCCAGCGTGAGCATCAGGACGTTCGCCGCCTCACGGGCCGCTCCCAGCCAGACTTCACCGAACAGGGCGGCATGGGCGTCATTGATCACCACCGTGGGCAATTCGAGTTCGTCGCTCCAAACGAGTCCCTCTATTCCGCGCAACCGTCCTGGCAGATTCATGATCGAGCGTTCGTCGCGCGCAGCGAGCCCCGGCGCACAAAGCCCCGCCGCCGCGATTTCCGGGAAGCGTTGCCGCAGCTTCGCCACCAGCGCACGAACATTTCCTTGCCACGCATCGTCGGCCCCGTCGTCCGTAAGACGCATATCCTCTGCGCGAACTCGCCCCGCTGAGTCGACGACAAGGCCCTTCACGCGGGTGCCGCCCAGATCCACTCCGAGAATCAGCCGGGAAGCGTTCATGGAGTTCTTTCGGGAGTCTGTCCCTCACTCATGGTCCAGCCGCCATCGACCGCGAGCACCTGCCCGGTGACAAACCGCGCCGCATCCGAAAGCAAAAACACCGCCGCCCCGTCGCAATCATCCGGGCGCCCGATGCGCCCGCCGTCGAGCGGCTGCTTGGTCGCAATGAATTTCAGAATGCGTTCGTCCGCCGCAGCGCGACGCGCCATCGGTGTTTCCACGAGCCCCGGAGCGAGGACATTCATCCGGATATTTTTCCCGGCGTAGTAGGCCGCCGCAGATTGGGTGAAACCCACGATGCCCGCTTTTGCCGCCGCATAGGCGTGCGTCGCGAAAAATTCCGGCGACGGCGACCAGCCGAGCACCGAGCCCATATTGAGCACCGATCCACCCGTGCCCTGCACGAGAAACTGTTTCACCGCTGCGCGATTCGAAAGAACGACCGAGTGCAAATTCAGCTCGAGCGTCGCACGCAACCCGTCGTCGGTGATTTCGTGCAACGGCCCGTCTCCCAAGCGGCGCCCACTCCCGCCCGCGACGTGATACAGGCCGTGGAAGCCTCCGAATCGCGCCAGCGCAAGCGCGATGGCGGCCGGCGCGTGGCCCGCATCGGTCGCATTTCCCACCTGCGCCGCGGCATCATTCCCGAGCGTCGCGATTGCCGCGTTCGCGCTGGTGGCCTCGCGCCCGGTGACCACCACTCCCCGCGCCCCGGCGGCGAGGAACGCCCGGGCGGCGGACAGCCCGAGCCCCGTCGTGCCACCCACGACGACGAGCACCTTACCGGCAAGGGGTTGGTCGGCCATTGCTGGAAACAGAGGCCGTCATCCCGGGATTTCAAACATTAACAAATCGCTCGACGTATAATCTGATATGATAAAGGTCGTGGCATGCCCCGTCCCCGTTCCGCCCACGTCACCGAGGTAAAGGCCGCCTTGGTGGCGCGCCTGCAGGGCGGCTTCGCGCAGCCCGGCGGACGGTTTCTCTCCACCCGGGCAGTCGCCCAACGCTTTGCTGTCAGCTACCAGACCGCACATCGTCTGCTCGGCGAATTGGAGGCCGAAGGACTACTGCAGCGCCGCGCCGCCTCCGGTTCCTATCATCCCGGGCAGAGCGTCACCCTGCGTGGCGTGCAGTTGATTTTTCACTCGCGCGCCAAACGAAAAGGCTCCTTCGGCGCGCACTTGCTGGAATTGATCGAGCACACACTCAACGAGCACGGCGTCCCCCTTGTGCGCAGTTGGACCGACGGCAACGTCGCGCCTCGCCTTCGCACCGACCACTATCCCGTCGCGTGGGAATGCCGTGCCGCCGTCGAAGCCGCCGCGGTGGCCAAAAAGTTCGCCCTCTGCCTCAACGACCGTCCGCCCGTCGGCATCGGCGGTGCCTACGTGGACGCGGTGACGACCGATGATTTTTCCGGCGGCGCCTGCGCCGCTGAACTCTTAAAGGAACGGACTCGCCGTCGTCACGGCTTCGCCGTGCTGGGCGGGCCAGTCAACGATCCCCGTAGCCTTCAGCGCATCGCCGGCTTTCGCGCCCACATACCGGGCGCGCACGTGATCAACGCCGCCACCTGGTTCATCGAGGGCGGTCGCGCATGCGCCCGCGAAATTCTCGCCGGAAATCCCACCGGCATTTTCGCCTGCAACGATCGCCTCGCCGAGGCGCTGATTGAACACTGTCGCCTTCATGGTGCGCCACTGCCGCCGCTCGTCGGCTTCGACAACGCCCCCGTCGCCGAACGTCTCCGTCTGACCACCGTCGGCATTCCCTGGAATGCCATGGTCGCGCAAGCTGCCAACGTCATCACCGCACGGCTGCAGGGCGGCAATGAGCCCGCCCGGTCCATCAGCCTCGCCCACGAACCCATCCTGCGACTGACCTGTTAAGCCCCCATTTTCCGCCTCAGCGTTCAATGACAGTGGCATGAGTCCCGTGCCGCGCACTCCGCGGCCATCGTCGCACGGTGAAATTCGCCCCGAGAAAGAAACCGGTCATTTTGTGACGATGCGCAGGAACGGCAGAAGCTGCCAGCGGCGCGCGCTGGTGCTTCGCGATAATGGCGATCAAATCCCGCTTGATCTCGGCCGCGCTTGTGTCCAGCTCCCGAGCTCGTGCGGAAAAAAATCGCCATCTTCAGCCTGCTCTTTGCCTGGCTTTGCGCCAACGGCGCGTTGCTGGATGGCGTGCAGGTGTTTGCCTGGGCGAAGATGTTTGCCGGCTACGCCAAAGTGATGCCCGCCGCCGAGGCGCTGCGAATCACATTTGACCCGACAAAGCCCTGCGACATGTGCCTCGGCATCGCGAGCGCCAAGGAAACCGCCAAGCAGCAACTCCCGCACAGCTCCGAGCGCGCGGCGGAGAAGCTCCTCATCGCCTACCACGCGACCTCCGTTTTCATCGTCCCCCAGATGACAGATCAGTGGCCGGCCGCGCTTGCGAGCGCGGGGCCCAGCCGAGTGGAAAAAGTTCCGGTGCCGCCGCCGCGCGCCTAGCGCGCCCTCGCACCCCCCGTGTCCGCGCCGCGCTGAATTTTCGCGCGCGTCCGCGTCCACGGTTTCCCGAAACCCGCCCGCACTACCCGCGGGCCACGACCGCGCTCCCGCGTGCGCGCGCCGTGCCATCCGATTCCACGCGTCATCGTCATGTCCCATCGTTTCACACTTTCTCATCGTCTCCCATTCTTCCTGATTTCCGGCCTTGCGGCCGTCTCGTTCGCGCGCGCCGCGTCGGCGCCGCCGGCAGCCAAGGATGACCCTGTCACCCTCGATAAATTCGCCGTCATCGCCGAGAAGGAGGCCAACTTTTCCCTCCCGCTCGACGCCGTCGCCACGTCCGGCTCGCGTCTCGGCCTCACCAGCCGCGAGCTGCCCGCGAGCGTCTCCGTCATCACCCAGGAGATGATGCAGCTCCGCGGCCTGCGCACCGCCGTCGAGGCGGTTGAGGCCGCTGTCGGCATGACCGGCGGCACCAACTTCGGCTCGATCCCGACCTACTCCACGCGCGGCTTTGGCGGTAACAACGTCACCGTCATGCGCGATGGCATCCGCCAGAACACCGCGTCGCAGAGCTCGCGCACTGTGGACTCGTTTCTCCTCGACCGCGTCGAGGTCCTGAAGGGCCCCGACGGACTGATGTTCGGCGAAGGCGCGATCGGCGGTGCGGTGAACTACATCTCGAAATCGCCCAGCGCCACCTTCCGCGGCGACGCGCTCGCGAGCTACGGCGGCTGGGGTAGCTGGCGCGTCGGCCTCGGCGTCGGCGGCCCTATCGGTAGCAGCGGCGTCAGCTATCGCGCCGACTACTCGCACAACGTCACCGAAGGCTACCAAGACCGGAACTCGCAGCGCTACGACGCGCTTGCCCTCTCGCTCGGCTGGCGTGTCAACGACCGGCTCTCGCTCACGTGGTTCGGCACCTTCCTCGACGACTGGAACGAGAGCTATTACGGCAACCCCACGATCTACGACGGCGTGGTCAACACCACCGTCGCCAACTCCCCCGTCGAGGTCCGCACGTTCAACAACACCACCGACCGCATGATCAACCCGCGCGTCGATCCCGCCGCGCGCCGCACCAACTACAACATCCTCGATAATTTTGCCGCGACCGAGAACGTCTTCAACCGCGTCCGCGCCGATCTCCGCCTCTCGCCCGAGCTGGAACTGCGCAACGAAACCTACGTCGCCACGCAGGTCCTCAAGTGGCGCAATGAGGAGAGCAACACGTGGAATCCCGTCGCGCGCAATATCACGCGCGGCGCCCTCACGCTCATCTATCGCGACGACATGCTCATCGGCAACCGCCTCGATCTCACCGTGAAGAAACCAATCGCCGGCCACGCCAACCGCCTGCTCGTCGGCGGCATCTTCGAGCACAACGACCAGATCCGCGGCGGCGCCCCCGGCAACATCGTCCTCACGATCCCCGCCATCTCGCTCCTCGCTCCGAATGTCGGCTACGCCCCGGCGACACGTTTCCAGAAGACCTCGCGCATCGGGGTCGAGACGCACGCGTTTCACGCGCAGGATGTCTTCGACGTGACCTCGAATTTCCGCGCCGTCGCCGGCGTGCGCTACGACCACATCTCGCTCCAGCGCGACACGCTCGCCAACACTACCACCGCCACGGCCACGCCGTTCTCCACGTTCAAGAAAGGCTACCGCACCTACACGGGCCGTGTCGGCGGAGTGTGGATTCTCACGAAGGAAATAAACGCCTACGCCTCGTTCAGCCGCGCCGCCGAGCCTGTCACGCAGCTCGTCTCATTCACCGCGACCAGCAACGATTTCTCTCTCCAGAAAGGCCGCCAATACGAAGCCGGCCTCAAGGGCACCTTCCTCCGCGGCCAGCTCGACGCCACGCTCGCTGTGTTCGACCTGCTGAAGAAGGACCTGCTCACCACCACGCTCGATCCCATCACCGGCGTGCGCACCAGCCAGCAGATCGGCGCGCAGAAATCCAAGGGCGCCGAGGCCGCGCTCGCGCTATCACCTGGCGACGGCTGGCGCGTGGAGATCAACGGCGCTTTCACCGACTCGACGTTCGCCGACTTCAACGAGAACCTCGGCGCGAGCGTCATCTCGCGCACCGGCAAGCGCCCGAGCAACGTGCCCAAGTGGGTCGCGAATTTCTTCGTCGCAAAACGCTTCACCAACGGTTTCGCCCTCAGCGGCGGCCCGCGCTACGTGAGCGACCGCTTCGGCAACAACAACAACTCCGTGATCGCCGAGGGCTACGTGACGCTCGACGCCAGCGCAACCTACACGTGGCGGAAGTGGCACGTCACGCTGCGCGGCCGCAACTTGCTCGACGAGGAATATGAGCCCGTCGCCGGCACCACCATGCGCCGCCTCGCCGACCCGCGCAACACGGAGCTGAGCGTGCGCAGTTCATTCTGATTCGCCTCTCGCTCACGCTCGTAACGACGAGCGTGAGCGAGGGAACCCCATCCGTTCCATGAAGCACATCATTGCCTTCCCGTTCCTCCTCGCACTCGCCTCTGTCGCGCTGCTTGTCACCGGATGTTCACGCCCTGATGCGAAACCCGAAGCCGGCCACCATATCCGCGGCGAGATCGTCGGCTTCGACCGCACCCGCAACGTCGTCCATATCCACCATGAGGAGATCCCCGGCTACATGCCCGCGATGACGATGGAGTTCTCCGCTCCAGGCGTCGACCTCGCCAAACTCCGCGAGGGCCAGCACATCGCTGCGCGGATGGGACCGCCCGTTGACGGCGTGTTTCCTCTCTCGGATTTTCACCTCCTCGATTCGTTGGAAGACAAGACCGTCGCCGTCGCCGCGCTCGCCCTTCGACAAGACACGCACACGCGAGGAAGGGGCACCTACCGCGAAGTCGGGGAGACGGTGCCCTCCTTCACGCTCTACAATCAGGAGGGCAAAGCCATCGCCTTCGATCACTTCCGCGGCAAGCACGCCGTGCTCAATTTTATTTTCACGCGCTGCCCGGTGCCGACGATGTGCCCCGCCTCGACCGCCAAGATGATGGCGCTGCAGGCTGCGGCAAAAAAAGGCGGTGTCAGGAATCTCGAACTCGTTTCGATCTCCTTTGACTCCGCGTTCGACACGCCGCCTGTCCTCAAAGCCTACGCCGCAGCGCGCGGCATCGACACGGCCAATTTCTCATTTCTCACCGGGCCGGAAAACGCCATCCGCGATCTGCTCGCGCAGTTTGGCGTCATCGCCCGGCCCGGCGAAAACGTCTTCAAGCACACGCTCTCGACGTTGCTCATCGGCCCCAACGGGACGATCCTCCACCGCGTCGACGGCTCCACCTGGTCACCCGAGGAATTTCTCAACCGCCTGTAACGCCGCCTTGCCATGAACATCCTGTGCACCGCCATGCTCGCCCTCGTGCTCACCGCCGTCGTCGGGCGCACAGAAATCGTCCATTATTTGCCCACCCCGGCCACGCCGGACAGCCAGTGCTCGAACCTCACCGCCGCGCCCGACGGCACGATCCATCTCACGTGGTCTGCACCTTCCACCACGCCCGGCGAACGAGCGTTCTTTCTCGCCATGCTCTCGCCCGGCGCTTCCGCGTGGTCCGCCCCACGCGTCATCGTGAGCACGCCACTGCTCATGGAAAACTGGGCCGACGTCGCCTCGCTCGCCGTCGGCACTGACGGCGCGCTCACCGCCCAGTGGTTCCAGCGACCCGATGCCTCCGCCGGCGGTCACGGCTACGACGGCTGGTTTTCGCGCTCCACCGATGGCGGCAAGACATGGTGCGCGCCCGCGCGCCTCGGCCACGAGTTCGTTGCCCTCGCTCCGCTGAGCGGCGGCCGCACACTTGCCGTCTGGCTGGAGAGCGCCCACGTCCGCGATCCGAGCGCGCCCTATGCGCCGTCGATGAAGCTCCTCGCCCGCCTGCTCGCCCCCGACGGCTCCTCGCTCGGCGAATGGACCGTCGATCCCGACGTCTGCACCTGTTGCCAAAACACCGTCGCCACGCTGCCCGGCGATCGCGTGTTCGTCGGCTATCGCGGCCATACCACCGCGGAAATTCGAGATAATCGCTACACGTTCTTCGATCTCGCCAGCGGCTCCTGGTCCGCGCCACGGACCCTGAATGACGACGGATGGAAAATCCCCGGCTGTCCCGTCAACGGCCCGGCGGCCGACGCACGCGGCAAGGCGCTCGCCGTCGCGTGGTTCACGGCCGCCAACGGCATCGCGCGCGTGCAGGCCCGCATCTCGGACGATGCCGGTCACACGCTGAGCCCTCCGCTCGTGATCGATCTCGGAAAGCCGATGGGCCGGATCGAGACCGTAATCCTCGACGAGCAGTCGGCCCTGCTGCTGTGGATGGAAACGGGCACCGTTGAAAACTCCGCGGGGATTTACGCGCGCCGGCTGTTCACCAACGGAAAGATCTCGGCAGCCCACCTCGTCGCCGACTCGACGCAGGCCCGCGCCAGCGGCTTCCCCCGCGCCGCGCTACGACCAAACGGACGCGTGGCGGTTTCTTTCACACAGGCCGGCACACCCAACCAAGTCCGCATTCTAGAACTCGACCCGGCCGGCCTCACACGCCCGCGCTCCGTCTCATTCAACGCTTCGCCTCGCTCAAACTCCACCGGAGCGACGGCGGCCCAACCGTCACCCTTCAGTTCGGCGCCAGCCACGACCGCCCTCGAACTCTGCACCACCCCGGTCGCGCCCTCCCCTTCGCACTCCGCGCCGTGAATACGTCCATGTGCGTTGTCCTGCTCGTTCTCCACCTTCAAGTCCGCAGCCAATGCATCGTCGCCGTTGCCCCGGCGCGTTGAGCAGGTGCGAGTTCTAACCGCGGTAGACCGGGCTCGCCCCTACCGTTTTTTGCGCGGCAAAAGCTCCGCGACCTCGACTGCCAGCTGAGTGCACGGGCTTGCGGTGGCAATGCCGAAGAACTCCCGCGCCGGTTAGCGACATGGGCTATCCCACCGGCTCAAAGTCCCGGCCTGTTTGAAAAAGCCCCCCCCCGTGTTTGCGTGGGTTGAATCTCCGGCGCGCTCCTGCCACAATTGCCGATCCTCCGCCCCTGCCATGCAGGTTGAATTCGGAACCAGTGGGCGAACGATTCATCATGTCGAAAATCCTCCTCCTGTTCGTCGTTGTCACCACCGCTACGCTCCGCGCCGCTGTTTCCCCGGAAGTGAAATGGCATCCCGGCCACTACGTTTTCGTCGCCGGCTCCAAACTTACCGCGGAGGTGCTCACGCTGCCGCACTTTCGCGGGGTGCAGAAAATCTATACGTGGCGGCAGTTTGAGCCCGAAATGGGGCGCTACGATTTCTCTGCGCTCAAGGCCGACCTGGCGCTGGCGAAACAGCATCACCGCCAACTGGTCGTGCAGTTCACCCACAAATCCTTCACCAAGGGAGCCCGCAGCGTCCCCGACTATCTCACGGGGCCGGAGTATGGCGGCGGCGTCTATGTCACCGTGAAAGGCGCCTTCAATCCAGTCCTCTGGAATCGTAACGTAGCCGAGCGGTTGGACGCGGTCATCGTCGCGCTGGGTCGGGAATTCGACCGCGACCCCAATTTGGAGGCGGTGAATCTTCCCGAGACCGCCCCCAACGCATATCTCGACAAGACGCCGCAGGCCGGCGTCGAGGCCTACACCGAGCAGGTCTATTTCGAGGCGCTCAAACGGCAGATGACTACGCTGCGCCGTGCGTTTCCCAACACCGTCGTCATCCAATACACGAATTTCCCGCCGAAGCTCCTGGTCGCGTTGACCGATTACGAGAAGGAGATCGGCGTGGGCATGGGCGGACCGGATGTCTATCCGCGGGCCGACGCAGTCAGCGATCCCGAGAAAGGTGTCTATCGCCTCTACGCCAAGCTCGCCGGCACCGTTCCAATGGGAGCGGCGGTGCAACAGGAGAACTACGCGGTGGCCTACAAGAAGCGCAGCGCCATGGGCCGCGGGCAGACCACATCAAACGGCGTCCCCATTGTGATCACGCCGGAGGACGAAATCCCGATCCCGGTCCGTGAGCACCTGCGACTCGCCCAGGAAAAACTGAAGCTCAACTACCTGTTCTGGGCCGACAATCCCAAGAAGGATTTCGCGAATGTGAAGAAACTGCTGGCCGAAACCGACCTCGCCAACGACCCCGCCGGTGGCCTCGACGCCAAGCTTCCGGCCAAGGCTTTCCTGCACTGAGCCGCCCGCGCGGCGCGGCCGCTTGCCACCGTAATTGGCCTCATCCGCCACCCCGCACCGCCGGGCAACTCCGCTTCCAACTACCGGTGCGCCGCATCGGTTTCCCCGCTCTCTTAACCATCACTCCTCATGAAACTCCGCCTCCTGTTCTACTCCATCCTGCTGGTTCCTGTCTTCGCCGCTGCCGCCCCGGCGGCAGTAAAATGGCACCCCGGCCACTATGTTTTCGTCGCGCACGGCGCAGTGACCCCGGAGGTGCTGGCGTTGCCGCATTTTCGCGGCGTGCAGAAAATCTATACCTGGCGGGAGTTTGAGCCGGAGAAGGGGCGCTATGATTTCTCCACGCTGAGGGCCGATCTCGCCCTGGCGAAGAAGCACGACCGGCAATTGGTCGCGCAGTTTACGTTCATTGCTTTCACCGAGGGCTCCCGCAGTATCCCCGACTACATCCGGGGGCCGGAGTTCGGCGGCGGCGTCTATGTCACCGTGAAAGGGGCCTTCAATCCGGTCATCTGGAACCGCCAGGTGGCCGAGCGGCTGGACGCACTGTTGGTCGCGTTTGGTCGCGAATTCGACCGCGATCCGAATCTGGAGGCCGTGAACCTACCGGAGACTTCGACGAGCGCCTACCTCGACCGGACGCCGCAGGAGGGCGTCGAGGCTTACACCGATGCGGTCTATTTCGACGCGCTCAAGCGATGCATGACCACTTTGCGCCATGCGTTTCCGAACACCGTCGTCATCCAATACACCAACTTCCCGACAAAACTGCTGCCGCAGCTGACCGATTACGAAAAGGAGATCGGCGTCGGCATGGGTGGACCGGATGTCTATCCGCGCCCAGACGCGGTTAACAATCCGGAAAAGGGGGTCTATCGTCTCTACACCAAACTCGCCGGCACCGTGCCGATGGGCGCAGCGGTGCAACAATCGAACTATGCTGTCGCCTACAAGAAGCGCAGTGCCTTGAAGCGCGGCCAGACCATGATGAACGGCGTGCCGATCGTGATCACGCCCGACGATGAAGTCCCCATCCCGGTTCGTGAGCACCTGCAACTCGCCCGGGAGAAGCTCAAGCTCAACTATCTGTTTTGGGCCGACAGCCCTAAGAAGGATTTTGCGAACGTAAAAAGAATGCTGACCGAACCGGACTTGGCGGGTGATCCGGCCGGCGGCCTCGAAACCAAGCTTCCGCCCAAGGCGTTCCTGCGCTGAGCGCAGCCGCTTTCTCCGCCCCACCCAAGCCGGCTCTCTCGGACTGTGAAGTTCCACCTCCTCGTTCTGGTGTCGTGTTGCCTCCTGGCATCGTCGTTCGCCGCGCCGCCGCCCAATATCGTCATCTTCCTCGTGGACGATATGGGCATCATGGACACCTCGGTGCCGTTCCTCACCGATGCCGCCGGCAAGCCCACACGCCATCCACTCAATGTTTTCTACCGCACGCCCAATATGGAGCGGCTGGCGGCGCGCGGTATCCGGTTTAACAATTTCTGCGCCATGAGCGTGTGCTCGCCCACGCGCATTTCCATCCTGACCGGCCAGAACGCCGCGCGGCATCACACCACGAATCATATCAACGCCGACACGGACAACGGCGGTCCCAACGGACCGCCGCAATGGAACTGGAGTGGATTGAAGACGGGCGATGTGACGCTGCCCAGTCTCATGCGGGCGAACGGCTACCGCACCATCCACGTCGGCAAAGGCCATTTCGGACCGCGCGCGTCGGAAGGCGCCGAGCCGCGAAATCTCGGATTCGACCTCAATGTCGGCGGGACTTCGGGCTCGGCCGGCAGCTATTACGGCAGGCAAAACTTCGGCAATCCCGTCAATGGCCAGCCCGGGAGACTTTCAGGCCGCGGCGTGCCAGGGCTGGAGAAATACCACGGCACCGACATCTTCCTGACCGAAGCGCTCACCCTGGAGGCCAACGCGCGCGTCAGCGACGCGGTGCGGGACGGTCAGCCCTTCTTCCTCTACTTCGCGCACTATGCCGTGCATCGGCCATTCCAATCCGACCCACGCTTCGCCGCCCACTATCAGGACTCCGGCAAGCCACCCGAAGCGCAAACCTTCGCGACGCTGGTCGAGGGCATGGACAAGTCGCTGGGCGATCTCCTCGACCACCTCGACCAACTTGGCGTCGCTGACAACACCCTCATCTTCTTCCTCGGCGACAACGGCTCCGACGCCCCGCTCGGCGATCCGCACGCCATCGCCAGCGCCGCCCCGTTGCGCGGCATGAAAGGCTCCCACTATGAAGGCGGCACGCGGGTGCCGTTCATCGCCGCCTGGGCCAAGGCCAGTGCCAGCAGCGTCTATCAACAGCGCCTCCCGATTCCCGCCGGCGCCATCCAGAATCAGCAGGCTGCCGTTTACGACCTGTTCCCCACCATCCTCGCGCTCACCGGCCAATCCGCTCCGCCGAAGCACATCGTGGACGGCGCGCGTCTCGATACGTTGCTCAGCGGCAAGCCCGATGCCACCCGCCGGGAAACCTTTCTGATGCACTATCCGCACTCCCCGCATCGCAGCGACTACTGGACCAGCTATCGGGACGGCGATTGGAAAGTCATCTATCATTACTTCCCGTCCAAAGTATCCGGAGATTCCCATTACCAGCTCTTCCAACTCGCGCGGGACCCCTCCGAATCGAACAACCTCTCCGCCACCGAGCCCGCGAAGCTCCGGCAAATGATGGAGGCATTGATGGCGAAGTTCGCGGCGGACGGGGCGCTCTTTCCGGTGGCCGACGACCACCTCACGCCGGTGAAACCACAGTTACCCTGATCACCGATTTCACCATGCGACTGATTCCTGCATTCCTGTCCTCCATCCTGCTGCTGCAAACGGCGTTCGCCGAAGGGTCCCGGCCGAACATTCTGCTCATCGTGTCCGACGATCAGGGCTACGCCGACGCCGGCTTTCAGGGCTCGCGCGAAATCCCGACCCCGCACCTCGACCAGCTCGCAGCGAAGGGAATTCGTTTCACCAACGGTTACGTCACCCACGCCTTTTGCAGCCCCTCGCGCGCGGGGCTGTTGACCGGCCGCTACCAGCAACGGTTCGGCCACGAACGGAATGTGTTCTACGATCCCGCCGATCATCGCGAAGGGCTGCCGGTGACGGAGACGTTGCTGCCGAAGCGACTGCAAACTGCGGGCTATGCTACGGGCTGGATCGGCAAGTGGCACTTGGGCGCGGCACCACAGTTCGTGCCGGAACGACGCGGGTTTGCGGAGACGTATGGCTTCATTGGCGGCGGACACCGGTATCGCAACTGGACGGTGAACGCGGCGGTCGAAAACACCTTGTCCCTTGAGCGAAACGGCGTGGCCACGCCGGAGCCGGCGCATCTCACCGCCGCATTCGGGCGGGAGGCGGCGGCGTTTGTGCAGCGGCATGCGAGCGAACCATGGTTCCTCTATCTCGCGTTCAACGCGCCCCACAACCCCATGGAGCCGACGTCCGAGCGCCTCGCGCGCTTCGCGGCAATCCAGAATCCCCTCCGGCAAAAATATGCGGCGCAAGTCAGCCTGATGGACGACGCGATCGGTGAGACGCTGTCGGCCTTGCGCGAGAGCGGGCAGGAGGAGCGCACGCTGGTGATTTTCTTCAGCGACAACGGCGGACCGGCGGCAGCCATCAACGGCGCGGACAACACGCCGTTGCGCGGCGCAAAAGGCTCGCCCTACGAGGGCGGAATCCGCGTGCCCTTCCTGATGACATGGCCGGGCCGCCTCGCCGCCGGCACCACCGAGGATCGCCCCGTGAGTGCGATCGACGTGTTTGCCACGACGCTGGGAGCGGCCGGGGTGGCGATGCCCGCGGACCGCAAATACGACAGCGTGAATCTCATGCCTTTTCTCACTGGCGAAAAGTCCGGCGCGCCGCACGAACGGCTCTTCTGGCGCAACGGTGGACAATGGGCGATCCGGGAAGGCGATTGGAAACTCGTGCGCCTGCGCGGCCAACCCGATGAACTCTACCATCTCGCCCAAGACATCGGGGAACAGCAGGATCTTGCGCAAAAGCAGCCGGCGGTCGCCGCACGCCTCGCGGCTGCACTCGCCGCCTGGAACAAGGAGCTGATCGATCCTGTTTTCTCGGGCCTCGAAGGCCACAACGCGGCGGCCAAGAAAGGGGCCAAGAACAAGCAATAGGCTGTCCTCACCGAGCCAGCACCCGCCTTCGCCAAACCCGTCCTCTGCCGGTCACCTCGCTCAAACGTTCTCACCCACTTTCACCCCAACGCCATGAAACTCGCGCCCACCTTCCTCGATCTCGCCGGCCTGCCCGTGCCCGCCTCCATGCAGGGTCGCTCGTTCGTCCCGTTGCTGCGCGATGAATCGCCCGCCGACTGGCGCACCTCGGTTTACTACCGCTACTACCACGATCCAGGGCACCACAACACCGCCGCTCACCTCGGGCTGCGCACTGCAACACACAAGCTCATCTATTACTGGAAGCAGAACGCCTACGAGATGTTCGATCTCACCGCAGACCCGACCGAGCAGCACAACCTCCTCCACGCCGACGGCGCGAAAAATCCTGCGGTCGCTGCCAAGCTCGCCGAGTTGAAAACCGAACTCGCCCGCCTGCAGAGAGAATTCAAGGACGACGGCCAATACGCCGCTTCCGCCGACTGGCCGGCAGGCAGCGCCGACGGCCCCTTTGATGCTTACAAATCCATCGGCACCAAAACCGTCGCCGAGGCCATCGCAGCCATTCTTTCCCAATGAATCGATTCCTCCTTGCCCTCACGGCCCTGTTATTTCTCCCACTCGCGAGTCTGTGCGCCGCCGAGACACAGAGACCAAACATTCTCTGGCTCGTCAGTGAGGACAACGACCCGCTCCTCGGCAGCTACGGCGACCGCCGGGCCCACACGCCGACGCTCGACAAACTCGCCCGCGAGGGCGTGCTCTATGAGCGGTGTTTCGCGCAACCGGTCTGCGCGCCCTCCCGCTTTACCCTGATCACAGGGATGTATGCGGCGACCGCCGGGCCGGCACAGCACATGCGCGCCCAAGGCAAGATTCCCTCCTGGCTGAAGGGATTCCCCGCGCTGCTCCGTGAGTCCGGCTACTACGCCTCCAACAATGCCAAGACCGACTACAACTCCCCCCTCGGCCTGCCAGACGCGTGGAACGAATCGAGCAAGACCGCGCACTGGCGCAAGCGCCCCGCGCCCAGCCAGCCTTTCTTCAGCGTCTTCAATCACGAGATCACGCACGAGAGCTGCTTGTTTCCCGAAAAGGAACTGCCGTTGGATTTCGCGCCGATGGATCCGGCGAACGTGCGCATCCCGTCGTATCAGCCCGACACGCCGGAGATACGCGCCGACTGGGCACGTTACTACAATCACATCCGGCTCATGGACGAACAGATCGCCGCAAAACTGCGCGATCTCGAAAAGGACGGCCTCGCCGACAACACGATTGTCTTTTATTATTCCGACAACGGCGGAGTGCTGCCACGCAGCAAACGCTTCCTCCAGGAAAGCGGCACGCACGTGCCGCTCATCGTCTACTATCCCCCGAAGTGGCGGCACCTCGCCTCGGCCGCGCCCGGTTCGCGCATCAAGGAGCCGGTGAGTTTCGTGGATTTCGCGCCGACCGTGCTCTCCCTCGCGGGCGTGAAAATCCCCGCCTACATGCAAGGCCGCGCGTTCGCCGGTCCGGCCAAGGCTGCGCCCAACGAATTCGTCTTCACCACCCGCGACCGCATGGACGAGCGCTACGACATGATGCGCTCCGTCGTGGATTCGCGCTGGCTCTATATCCGCAATTTCCGTCCGGACATCGCCTACGTGCAGCCGCTCGAATATATGTTCAAGGCGCGGGGCTACCAGTCGTGGGCCCGCATGGCTGCGGAAGGCAAACTCACTGCCGCGACCGCGCAGTTCTGGGGCGAGAAACCCACGGAAGAACTCTACGACATGCAGGCCGATCCCGACAGCGTCCATAACCTCGCCAGCACTCCCGCGCACCGTGCCACCTTGGACAAAATGCGCGCAGCGCTGAGGCAGCGAATGCTGGAGATCAAGGACAACGGCCTCCTCCCGGAGGGCTCGGCCCTGGAAGGCTACGACGCCTCGCGCGTGCCCGGAGCCTGGCCGATGGAACGGGTGCTGGACCTCGCGCTCCTCGCCTCGGAGCGCGACGCAGCGAACCTGCCACAGTTCATTGAGGCACTTGGCGACGTGAGCGAGCCCGTCCGCTGGTGGGCCGCGCAAGGCTGCGTGATGCTGAGGGGAAAGATCCTCCCCGCTGAGAGCGCGTTGCTCCGCTGCCTTGAAGACAATTCGGGCGCAGTCGCCGTTGCCGCCGCCGAGGCCTTGGCCCGACACGGCCGGAGGGATGCCGCATTGCCCGTCCTCGCGCGCTGGGCGCAGGCCACCGATGCCCCCGCCGCCATCCTTCATGCCGGCAACGTGCTCGACCGCCTCGGCGAAATCGCGCGCCCTGCGCTGCCCGCGATGAAGCGGGCGCTCGAATCCGCGAAGCCCACGCCCGGTGGCACCTATCCCCCGCAATACATCCTGAACCACGCCGTCGCCGTGCTCGAAGGCCGGACCGCGGCCTTGGTTTATCCGCCCGCTCCAGCTCAGTCGCCGTAACGCGGCGTTTTCTGTCGCTCCGTGAGCCTCCGGATGAAGCCAATCCTCCGCGATCTTACCCTCCTTGTCGGGGAGACAACGCGTTTGCCGGAGGAATCCTTCTTCTCATTGACCATGTCCAACCCGCCCCCTTTCCGTTTGTCCGTCCCGACCTCCCGCCCATTGCTGGCGGCGATGCTGCTTGGACTGGCTTGCCTGCCCGCTCCTTCGCGGGCTGCGGCAGTCTCCCGCGTGGTTTCCGCCGGCACCAAAGCTCAGCCGCCTCGGGTGTTGTCGGCTTGGCGCGCGGCCGATGATCGGGCGCAATCCGAAGCAGCGCGCCTTGACGGAACTTGGGCGATGCTGGCCGGAGCGGGCACGGGTCGCGCTCAACTGGAAATCAAATACCCCGCGCCCGGGCTTGATCTCAGCACTTATGCCGAAGTGGCGGTGCCCGTCAGGAATTCCGGAACGAAGCCGCTTCGGGTGTGGTTGCGCGTGCTGACTCCGGACTCGGGGGAGAAAAGGGAGAATCCGCGAACGGGACGCACCTACGAAGCCGTGGTGCCGCCCACCGCGACGCCCGTCTGGCTGTTGGTGACGCTCGCGGGCCGCGAAGCGGCGCCCTATTTCCAGAAATTCATCGCGCTCCGCCAGGCCCCGCCGGATTTCGTCCGGCCGGGTGTTTTGCCCGACGATCATATCGCCCCGGGCCTGGCTGATGGAGCGGCGATCATGGGATTGGCCGTGGGTCTCGCCGACCCGGAGGAGGGCGGTTCGGTCGAGGTGGGCCCCGCGGTGGCGCGCGGCACCCCGGCTCCCCTGCGCGATTTGCCCGAGGAGAAAGCCTTCCCCTTGGTCGACACCTTCGGGCAATACGCCCACCGGGATTGGCCGGGGAAGATTCATACCGCGGCGGATCTCGCCGGCGCGGATCAGCGGGAGGAACTCGATCTGCTGGCCCATCCACGCCCGGCGGATTGGAACGAGTATGGCGGCTGGGCCTCCGGGCCCAAACTGACGGCCACGGGTTATTTCCGGACGGAAAAAATCGACGGCCAATGGTGGCTGGTCGATCCCACGGGCCGTTTGTTCTGGTCGCACGGCATTGTCCGGGTCGGAACCCGCATCCGGGTCGGTGGCATTTATCATGGCACCCCGATTCTTCACCGGGAGCATCTCTTCCAACTCCCGCCGCGCGATTCGGATTTGGGACGCTTCTACGGACAGGAGCCGGCTTCGACCCGGTTCTATTACGCAAAGTATCCGGATCATCCGGTTTACGATTTTCTTGAGGCGAATCTCTACCGGAAGTATGGCCGCGATTGGGAGTCAAGTTACGCGGAGAAAGCCCAGCGCCGCCTGGCCAGCTGGGGGCTGAACACCATCGCGAATTCCTCCGACCCGCGGATCTACCTGCGGCGGCGGACCCCTTACACCGCCATCGTTTATTCGGCCCCGTTGGGCTCGACCGGGCACCGCATCGAGGGATCGGAAGGGACCTGGGGCAAGTTGCCCGATCCCTATGATCCCGGTTGGCGGCGGCAGATCGAGACCACGCTCAAAACCGACCTTAGGGACAGCATCGGCGACCCCTGGTGTATGGGCTTCTTTGTCGACAACGAACTGGCGTGGGGCGACACCTTCCACATCGCGGAGTGCGTGCTGCGCTCGCCGGCGACGCAGCCGGCCAAACTGGCTTTCCGCGATGCGCTCCGGGCGAAATATGAGGATATCGGTCGACTGAACGCCGCCTGGGGCGCGGCGCATTCCTCGTGGGAGGCGTTTCTCAGCGCGACGACGACGCCCGACCGGACTCGATCCGCCGCGGCCGGGGATCTGCAGGATTTCAGCCGCGCCGTGATCGAGACTTACTTCAAGGGATGCCATGACGCGCTGGCAAACATCGCTCCGCGCCATCTCTACCTCGGCGCCCGTTTCGCCGGTTTCAACCCCCTCGTGCTGACGGTCGCGGCCAAATACTGCGATGTGCTCAGCCTCAATCGCTATTTTGTCTCCGTGGCGAAGCTGACCCTGGGCGATCACACGGCGGACCGTCCGGTCCTGGTGGGCGAGTTTCATTTCGGGGCGCTCGACCGCGGCTCCTTCAGCAGCGCCCTGGCGCCGGTGGCGGACCAGGACGCCCGCGCCACCGCTTACCGGGAGTATGTCGGCAGTGCGCTGCGCAATCCGGCGATCGTGGGCACGCACTGGTTCCAGTTTTACGATCAACCGCCGGCCGGACGGTTTGATACGGAAAACTACCAGACCGGTTTTGTGGACATCGCGGACACTCCTTACGAGGAAACCGTCGCGGCCGCCCGCGCCATGGCGCGCCAGCTTTACCCGCTGCGTTACGAAAAGCGTTAGAAATTGACCATGAAAGTAACCAAAATCGAGACATTCATCTGCCACGCCTACCGGACGAACTGGGTGTTCGTCAAAGTGCACACGGCTGACGGTATCACCGGAGTCGGTGAATCGACACTGGAGATGCGGGAGACGACCGTCGCCGCGGCCTGCCAGGAACTGGAACGCTACCTGGTGGGCCGCGACGCGCGGGACATCGATGCATTCTGGCATGATGCCTACCGCGATGCCTACTGGCGTGGCGGCGTGGTGCTCATGAGCGCCCTAGCCGGCGTGGAGATGGCGCTGTGGGACATCAAGGGGAAGGCCCTCGGGGTTCCGGTCTGGCAACTGTTGGGCGGGTGCGTCCGCCGGCAGGTGCCGTGTTACGCCAACGGATGGTTTGCTCCGGCCACCAGACCCGAGGAGTTTGCGGCCAAGGCCAAAGCGACGGTCGCCCAAGGATTCAAGGGCCTCAAGTGGGATCCCTTCGGGTCGGCCTACATGAACATCACGAAACAGGAACTGCGCACGGCGCTTGAGTGCATCGAGGCCGTCGTCGCCGCCGTCGGGCCGGATGTGGACATCCTGATCGAAGGCCACGGCCGCTTCAACGTGCCCACGGCGGTTCGTGTCGGCCACGCCTTGGAAGACTACGACATCACCTGGTTTGAGGAACCGATTCCACCCGACGACCAGGAGGGACTGGGCGAGGTGAAACGACGCATCCGGGTTCCGGTGGCGGGCGGCGAGCGTTTGTATAGCCGCTGGGATTTCAGGGATTTTCTCTCCCGTCGCTGCGTGGATTATGCGCAACCCGACGTGAGTCACGTCGGGGGGATTGGCGAATTGCGACGGATCGCGGCCATGGCCGAAGCCTACCACATCGCCATCTGCCCGCATAATCCCTCCGGCCCGGTGGCGAATGCGGCGACGCTGCACGTAGCGGCATGCACACCCAATTTTTTCCTCCTCGAAACCATGTCCACCGATGTCCGCCATCGGGGCGAGGTGACCGACGAATCGCTCCACTTCCAGGCCGGGGCGTTGTCCATCCCGGACCGGCCCGGTCTCGGAATTGAGATTTCCGAGACGGAAATCGCCCGGTATCCCTACCAGCCACGCAACCTGCGGCACTACAACGGCGAGCTCACCGCCATTCGTCCGCCCGATGCCACAGGCTATTTCTCGGGAGGACCGAAGTCATGAACTGGCACGGCAAACGGGTTCTGGTGACCGGCGCAAATGCCAACACCGGCTTCGAGATCGCTCGGCGATTTACCGACGTCGGCGCGACAGTTTTCCTCCATGCCCCGACGCTGGGTGAGGCACGTGCGGCAGCGGCCAGGCTGCGGACGACGGCCCGAATGGAGGTCTGGCCAGTAGCCGCGGATTTCCGCCGACCGGCAAGGATCGGACCGATGATCGATGGCATCCTTCGGCGGGCAGGTGGGATCGATATCCTCATCAACAACGCCGTGGATCAGGCAATGGGGTATGCGATGCAGGACACGCCGCAGTCGGTCCTGCGCGCCGCAATCGCCATCAATCTTGAGAGTCTGTTCGTCTGCACGCAGACGGTGGTTCGCGCGATGATCAAGCAGGGTGGTGGGACGGTGGTGAACATCGGCTCCAACACCTCGGAACGCGCGATCCGCAAGCGCTCTGTTTACATCGCGACCAAGGGTGCCCTGGATGCGCTCACCCGGGCTCTGGCGGTCGAACTGGCGGACCATGGCATCCGGGTGAACATGGTGGTGCCAGGTTACATCCACAGTGACCGCTGGAAATCGCTGACCAAAGGCGTCGTTGCCCGCCGGAGGGCGAATCTTCCGCTCGGTCGGGAGGCGAGGGCGATTGACGTGGCGGAAGCCATTCTCTTTCTCGCTTCCGACGCCGCCCGGAGCATCACGGGAGCCCGGCTGGCGGTGGACGCTGGCAGCCTGGCCCAACTGCTGCCGGCGGATGTGGAAACGGGAACCGGCCTTTTGCGTCGCCCAGCTAAAGCCAAATGAAAATGCCCCCGCCCGATCCCTCCGTTCAGAGAAAATGGGAACTGCTCGCCTGGCTCTTCGCCACGTTTTTTCTCTACTATGGCGACCGGGCGATCTTCGGCGTTCTGATCGGGATGATGGCCGAGTCGCTGCAACTTTCCCCTCGGGAGCTCGGCTTGTCCAACACCCTGATGCTCGGCGCGATTGCCATGTTGATGCCGCTGGCCGGCTACGTCGGGGACAATCTCGATCGCAAGTGGGCGATCGTGCTCAGTCTGACCGCGTGGAGCTTGGGCACGGTGCTCACGGGAGCGTCTGTGGGACTGGTTTCGCTGATCCTCTTCCGCAGTCTGCTGACCGGGTGCGGCGAGTCGTTTTATACGCCGGCGGCCTATTCGCTGCTGGCCGAACGCCACCGCGAGAGCCGCGGACGGGCCATGGCGATTCATCAAGCCGCGCTTTATTTCGGTGTGATCACCAGCGGAGTCGCCGGAGGTTGGGTCGCCGCGCAATGGGGCTGGCGTTGGGCATTTTTTGTGTTCGGAGGCACCGGACTTCTGCTGGCGGCGCTGCTGGTCTGGCGCTTGGAGCCCGACGCGCCGCGCACCAGCCGGCGGGGAGTGTTGGGCACGATCCGGGCGGGTTTGGCCGAGCTGGCAGGCAATCCCGCCGCACGCGTCTTCTGCCTGTGCTTTGCGGTGATCGTGTGCATCGTCAATGCCTACATCACTTGGGCACCTCGCCTGCTCGAGACCAAATATGGGTTGACCGCGAGGGCGGCGGGAGCGCAGGCCATGACCGGGCACCATGTTGCGGCCCTGTTGGCCGTCATTGCTGGCGGTTATTTCTCCGACCGACTGGCACGCGGATGGCCAGGAGGGCGAGTCGCATTGATGCTCGCAGCCATGATCGCGATAGCCCCGTGCTTGTGGTGGCTAGGCAGTGCCGCGAGCCTTTGGTCGGTGACCGCCGCCATGGCGGTTCTTGGTCTGGCGCGTGGCGCTTACGAGTGCAACACGCACGTCAGCCTGTTCGACGCCGTGCCGGCTGAACTACGCGCGGTGGTGGTGTCAGTCTTCGCCATGATCGCCCTTCTGGTCGGCTCGGTTACACCGTGGATGTTTGGCTGGCTCGCCGAAGCATATGGCATTGCCGACGGACTGAGCTTGGGTTTCAAGTGCCTCGCAGGGTTGGCGGGGTTGGCCGCAGTGGCTCTCGCCCATGTGCTCCTCACTTCTAGGAGACACCCGCAGTGAGAAGCCTGAGCCAGCATCCGGCCGGGTTCCGACCTCGACGGCGGGGCGGGCCTTGTCGCCGCGCAATGCAGCGCTGTCCAATCCGGCGATCATGCCCGCGCAAGTTTCGGTATTGCGATCAACGCCTGCCGGCCGATTCAACACCGGGAATTTCCAGACCGGCTTCGCTGATATCGCGCACTGGCTTTACCCGCTGCGCTGCAGGTATCGTGAGGAGACTCCACCTGAGAATCGCTGGATCGAAATCCATGCCCGTCCCGCTACTCTGCCCATGAACGTATCACGTCGCCTCTTTCTCCTCCAATTGATCTTTGTAGCCCTGAGTGCGGCAACCGTGCTCCGCGCGACCTTGCCAGCACCGGCGCCGCTCCCCACCATTGGCATCGATTTCCCGGCGCTCGGCCGGATCAAGCTCAAGTCCGCGGCCAACATCCCGTCCTCCCCTTGGTCGATCGGCGGGGAGACGCTGGATCGCGACTACGCGGACTACGCTAAATACAAGGCCTATCTGGGGCCACTCGGGGCCAAGGGCATTCGGCTCCAAGCCGGCTGGGCCAGATGCGAGCAAGTGAAAGGCACCTATGAGTGGGCGTGGTTGGACGCGGTTATCGACGATGCCCTCGCCCAAAGTGTCCAGCCCTGGCTCCAACTGAGCTATGGCAATCCCCTTTATGCCGGCGGCGGCGATGCGCGCCTGGGCGGCGGCCTGCCTTCGTCATCGGAGGCGCTGGCGGCTTGGGACCGCTGGGTGCGGGCACTCGCCGAACGCTACCGGGATCGCGTGCGCGAGTGGGAAGTCTGGAACGAGCCCGATCTCAACACGCACGGCGTCGTGCCCGTCGAAGCCTACGTCGGGCTGTATATCCGCACCGCGACCATCCTGCGCGACGTGCAGCCGGCTGCGCGCATCTTCGCCCTGGCTCTCGCGCGCACCCCGGCCTATGCGGACAAGTTTCTCGCCGGCATGCAGGCCCGGGACCAACTGGCCTTGATCGACGCCATCACGATTCACAACTACCCGCGCAATCCCGACGACACCCAGCTGACCGACCAGGTGCGCGCCCTCATCGGGAAATACGGCCACGCGATCCAAGTGCGGCAGGGCGAGACCGGCGCCCCGTCCCGCTACCAGGAGAATTTCGCGCTGAAAAAGATCAGCCTCACCGAGACGATCCAAGCCAAGTGGAATTTGCGCCGCCTGCTGGCGCACCGGGCCAAGGACGTGCCGATGAATCTCTTCACCCTCTCCGACATGCACTACGTCCAGGCCGACAACCAGGGCGTGGGAGAGAATGGAGTGCAGATGAATTACAAGGGGCTGCTCACGACCAATCCCGACCGGTCGATCGCGGCGATCAAGCCGGCTTACCTGGCGGCGCAGGTGGTGTTCACCGTCTTTGACGACACCCTCGGGCGGCTGCCCCAGTATCCCTTTGCCTCCACCGCGCTGCGCGGCGTGGCCATGACCGGTTATCAACGGACCGCCGGCGAGGGTCAGGTGGCGGCCTATTGGTTCAATGATGCGCCACCGGCCGAAGCCAATGGCGTCACCCTCGCGGATTTCGTGTTGCCGGCCGGCCGGTTTCGCGAACCGGTGCTCGTGGATGTCCGCACCAACCGCGTGTATGTCATCCCGCCGGACCGATGGACCCAAAGCGCGGAAGGCGCGGCCTTTCGCGGCCTGCCGGTTTACGATGCGCCGCTGTTGATCGCGGAGAAATCCGCGCTGCCGATCGAGCGCAACTGACCTTTCCCCCTAGAATCCAACCGTCCGTTTTTTTCTACCGCATATCCACCTTCGTCTGTTGGGTCAGTCGCCCTCGCCGATTACGGCCTGCGCGTCCGGCTCTTCGGTCAGGCTCGGCGACTCCTAATCGCCTCCGGCCCCAACCACCTCCCATCAAATGACCAAACCTCACATTCACTCACCCCACCACGCAACCGAACCCCGCCTGAATCGCCGGCCCCGGTTCGGTGCCTTGGTTTTCGCCGCGCTCGCGGTATGCACCGTGCAGCCCCACGCAGCTGAGACGACATCACGCCCCAACATCGTGCTCATTCTCGCCGATGACATCGGCTACGGCGATCTGGGCTGCTATGGCGCGACCAAAGTCAAAACTCCCAACCTCGACCGCCTCGCCCGTGAGGGAGCGCGCTTCACCGACGCGCACGCCACCGCGTCCGTCTGCACGCCCACGCGCTTCGCACTGCTCACCGGCCGCTACGCCTGGCGTCAGCCCGGCACCGGTATCGCGCCGGGCGACGCCACGCTGCTCATCAAGCCCGGCACCGTCACGTTGGCGTCGTCATTGAAGTCGGCCGGCTACTCCACCGGACTCGTTGGCAAATGGCACCTCGGCCTCGGTGAAACCACGCCCGATTTCAACGGAGACCTGAAACCCGGCCCGCTCGAACTCGGTTTCGATTACGCTTTCTTCATCCCCGCCACCGGAGACCGCACGCCCTGCGTGTTCGTGGAAAACCATCGCGTCGTCGGGCTCGACCCGGCCGATCCAATCACGGTCAGTTACGACAAGCGCATCGGCACGGATCCGACCGGACTCGAGCGGCCCGACCTGTTGAAGATCAAAGCCGACGCCAGTCACTCGCAGACCATCGTCAACGGCATCAGTCGCATCGGTTACATGACCGGCGGCAAGAAAGCCCGGTGGGTGGACGAGGACATCGCCGACACCCTGACCCAGCGCGCCGTGGCGTTTCTCGACCGCCAGCAACGCGGCAAACCCTTCTTCCTTTTCCTCCCGACTCACGACATCCACGAGCCGATGGTCCCGCATCCCCGTTTTCGCGGCACGAGCGAATGCGGTTGGCGCGGCGATGTCATCCACCAACTCGACTGGACCGTCGGCCAGGTGCTCGCCGCCCTCGACCGCCGCGGCTTCGCGCAGGACACGCTGGTGATCTTCACCTCCGACAATGGCGGCGCCATCAAGACCACCTACGATGACGGCACCAACGCCCTCCATGCCTTGCAACCTCCCAACGGCACGCTCCGCGGCGCCAAGGGCCAGCTCTACGAGGGCGGCCACCGCGTGCCCTTCATTTCGCGTTGGCCCGGTCACATTGCCGCGGGAAAAACTTCCGACGCCTTGTTTGGTCTCATCGATCTACTGCCGAGTTTCGCCACGTTGACCGCGCAAAAACTTCCGGCCGGTGCCGCGCCGGATGGCGTTGATATCCTGCCTGCTCTCCTCGGTGCACCCGGTGCCCAAGGCCGCGATACGCTGGTGCTGCAGAGCAACCGCCAGTCGCCCCTCGCCCTGCGCGTCGGTTCATGGAAACTCATCGAACGGCAGAATGGGCCTCACGAACTCTACGATCTCGCGGTGGATCCCACCGAGTCCGTCAACCTCGCCGCCCGCGAGCCGGCACGCGTTCAGGAACTCGCCCAACGTCTCGCCTCCGAACGCGCCAAATCCACGCCATGAAGCCGGCCTCATCCCTCAGCCACTCCCGCCGCCTGCTCCTCAGCTTGGCCGCGCTCGGTCTGTTCGCCGCGCCGGCCTTTGCCGCCGACCCCACGGCGCGGCCCAACATCATTTTCATCCTCGCCGACGATCTCGGCTACGGCGATCTCGGCTGCTACCAACAGCGGCTCATCCAGACGCCCCACCTCGATCGCATGGCGGCGCAAGGCATGCGCTTCACGCAGCTCTATGCTGGGAACACCGTGTGCGCCCCGTCCCGCTGCACCTTGCTGACGGGCTTGCACAACGGCCACGCGCCCGTCCGGGGTAACAAGGAGGTGCTGCCCGAAGGCCAGTCCCCGATGCCGGCCGACACTTTCACACTGGGGAAGATGCTCAAACACGCCGGCTACCAAACGGCGCTGATTGGCAAGTGGGGTCTGGGTCATCCCGGATCGGCCAGCGATCCGCTCAAGGCCGGGTTCGATTTTTTCTTTGGCTACAACTGCCAGCGCCAAGCCCACTGGACCTACCCTGACTATTTGTGGCGAAACGACCAACGTGTCAGCCTCCCCGGCAATCAGAACGGCAAACGCGGCCAATACGCCCCGGACCTGCTCGAGGCCGAAGCGCTGCGCTACCTTGCCGCCCACCAAGACCGGCCGTTCTTCCTCTATCTGGCGCTGACCAGCCCTCACGCCGAGTTGCTAGTCCCGGAAGATTCGGCTGCTCCCTATCGAGGGCGTTGGCCGGAGACACCGTTCGCGATGGACGGCAGTGGCGGCGACAAGCATGGCTTCGGTGCGTATCGCGACTCGCCCACTCCCCGCGCCGCCTTTGCCGGGATGGTCAGCCGCATGGATCGCACGGTCGGACGTCTGCTTGAACAGCTCCAACGGCTCAAACTCGACGACAACACCCTCGTCATTTTCACCAGCGACAACGGCCCGCACAAGGAAGGTGGTGCCGATCCGGATTTCTTCAAATCCGGCGGCCCGTTGCGTGGCTACAAACGGGACCTCACCGAGGGCGGCATTCGCGTGCCCTTCATCGCCCGCTGGCCCGGTCGCATCAACCCCGGCACGGAGGCCGCGCAAGTCGGCTACTTCGGCGATATGATGGCGACGTTCGCTGAATTAACTGGCGTGCCGCTCCCGCCGACCCACGACAGCATCAGCCTGCTGCCAACCCTGACCGGTCGAGGAATTCAGAAGCAGCACGAGTATCTCTATTGGGAATTCTACGAGAACGGAGTGAGTCAGGCCGTGCTGCTCGACGGTCGCTGGAAAGCGATCCGCCGCGGGCAGGTGACGGCCCCGATTCAACTTTACGATTTGGTTGCCGATCTCGGCGAGCAGGCCGACGTGGCCAAACAAAACCCGCGGCTCGCCGCCCGGTGTGCGGAAATCATGCGCACCGCCCATGTGGATAACGACGACTGGCGGATCCCAGGCCTGCCGGCCGAGCCAGCAACCGCCCCTACCCCCACGCGGTAAACCGAGTCGCTGCCCAATGGCCGCAGTGGCCGTGCACCAATGAATATTATCATCCCATTCAACATCGGCTCCCCCGTCCGATCATTCCTCATCGCACTCGGCTTCGCTGTCCCGCTCACGGCGGCGGCTGAGACCGCCGCCCGCCCCAACATCGTGCTCATCGTGGCTGACGACCTTGGCTACGGCGATGTCGGCTGCTACGGAGCGCGCGCCATTGCCACGCCGCACATCGATCGGCTGGCGGCACAGGGCCGCCGCTTCACCCAGGGTTACGCGCCCGCCTCCACTTGCACGCCATCCCGCTATGCGCTGATGACCGGCGAATACGCGTGGCGGCAGCAGACCAAACAAACCACCATCCTCGACGGTGACGCTCCGCTGAGCATCACCCCCGGGCGCCTCACGCTCCCGTCGTTGCTGAAGCAGGCCGGCTACACCACGGCGCTCGTCGGCAAATGGCACCTCGGTCTCGGCGACGGCGAGCACGCCGTGGATTTCAATGGCGACATCCGGCCCGGCCCGCTCGAAGTCGGCTTCGACTCCGCCTTCTTTATCCCCGCCACGGTCGATCGCGTGCCCACGGTCTTCATCGAGAATCACCGCGTCGTCGGCCTCGATCCGACCGATCCGATTCGCGTGAGTTATCAAAAGCGCGTGAGCAACGAACCGACCGGTGCCGAGCGCCCCGATCTGCTCAAGCAACGCGCCGATGCGCAACACGCCGGCGTAATCGTCAACGGCATCAGCCGCATCGGCTCGATGTCCGGCGGCAAAGCCGCGCGTTGGATCGATGAAGATTTGGCCGACGTTATCGCCCGTCGCGCGGCGCGCTTCATCGAGGCGCACAAGGCAACCCCATTTTTTCTCTACCTCGGAACATTCGATCCACATGTCCCACGCGTGCCGCACCCGCGTTTCGCAGACACCACCAAACTCGGCCCGCGCGGCGACGTGATCGCCGAACTCGATTGGACCGTGGGCGAAGTGCTCGCCGCGCTCGATCGCGCCGGGGTCGCGGACGACACGCTCGTGATCGTCACCAGCGACAACGGCCCGGTGCTGTTCGACGGATACTTCGACCAGGCAGAGGAACTCAATGGCGACCACCGGCCCGCCGGCGGACTGCGCGGCTGGAAATACCTCGCCTACGAAGGCGGCACGCGCGTGCCGTTCATCGCGCGTTGGCCCGGCCACGTAAGTGTCGGCGTCGACGATCGGATGATCTGCCTGACCGATCTGCTGGCCACCTGCGCGTCGCTCACCGGTCAGAAACTCCCGGCCGGCACCGGCGTCGACAGCCTCGACCAACTGCGTGTCCTCACCGGCCAACCCGGCGGCGCAATTCGCACCGAACTCGTCGAACAAGGCATCTCCAACACCCTCGCCCTGCGCGCGGGCGATTGGAAATTCATCCCCGCGAGCCCACAGCAGCAGGTGTCCGGCATGGGCTCCGGCGCCAACCCTTCCGACAAACGCTGGGGCGAATCCATCGTCCGCGAAGACGCCCTTTACCACCTGACCAACGATCCCGATGAGCAGATCAACGTGGCCGCCAAATATCCTGATACGGTGAGCGCGCTGCGTGCGCGACTGGAGAAGATCAAACGCCCGCGCTGAAAATGACCCTCACACACTCACTTTGGCCGGACAGCCCCTTCCGCGCGCCCGGTCGCGCCTCCTGGAACGTCACAGCCCGCATGGACGTCCGTGTCCGGTCTGCTGCTGGGCCGCACCGGGCAATTTTACCATCCGCACGGAACGGGGGTATCCTCGCTCGTTCTTCATCGAACATCGCTCGTTCCCTCGCATGAAATTTTTCGTCCGTTTCATCCTCTCCGGTCTCGGGGCGTGGTTTTCCGGCCTGCCGGCATCGCGAGCCGCGACATCCGCCGCCAACGCCGACTGGCCGACCTATCTCGGGGGCAAAGACCGCAGCCTCTACTCGCCGCTGCGACAGATCGACCGCAGCAACGTCGCCCAACTCCAAATGGCCTGGACCTACGATACCGGGGAGATCGGCGAGTATCAGGCCAACAATCTGATCATCGCCGGCGTGCTCTACACCGCCACGCAGAGCCGGAAGGTCGTGGCGCTCGATGCCGCGACGGGGCGCGAACTATGGAAATGGGATCCGGCGACAACGTTTGCCGGCGCCGGTGGTCGCCGGCAACGCGGGTTGGTGTTTTGGCAAAACGAGCAGGGCGGCGAGCAACGGCTCTTCACCGCCGTGGGGAATTTTCTCTTCGCACTCGATGCCAAGACGGGCGCAATCATTTCGAGTTTCGGAGACAAAGGCTCGATCCAACTTGGCAGCGGTCTCGACGTGGACGGCACTCCGAAAGTCGGGCTCAACACGCCCGGCGTGGTCTTCAAAGATATGTTGATCATCGGCGGCTTTGGCGGACCTGGCGCAGTGCGCGGCCTCGATGTGCGCACCGGGGAACGCCGGTGGATCTTTCATTTGATTCCGCGCCCCGGCGAAGTTGGCCACGAAACCTGGCCCGCCGGCGCCTACAAGACCGCCACCGGCGTGATGCCGTGGTCGGGCCAAGCCCTCGATGAGAAGCGCGGCATCGTTTACGTCGCGACGAAAACCGCCGAACCCGATTTTTATGGGGCGGATCGCCGCGGAGACAATCTCTTCGCCAATTCCCTCGTCGCGCTCGACGCCGCGACCGGCAAACGCCTCTGGCATTTCCAGATCGTGCATCACGATCTGTTGGACAAGGACCTGCCTTGCGCGCCCGTCCTCGTGACGGTGACCCACGGCGGGAAAAAGATCGATGCGGTCGCCCAAGGCACCAAGCACGGTTACCTCTTTGTCTTTGATCGCGTCACCGGAGAACCGCTCTGGCCCATCGAGGAAAGACCCGTGCCCGCGTCCGAACTTCGCGGCGAGCTGGCTTCGCCGACCCAGCCGTTTCCCGCGAAGCCCGCGCCGCTCATGCGGCAGCGTTACGGCGAGGAAGACGTATCCCCGATCTCGCCCGAGGCGCTCGCGCTGACGCAGGACCGCATCAGGATTTCGCCGAACTTCGGTCCGTTTCCCACCCCCGGCCTGAAGGAGACGATCATGTTTCCCGGCTTCGACGGGGGCATGGAGTGGGGCGGAGGCGCCGTCGATCCCAACGGTATCTATTACGTCAATGTGAACGAAATTCCGTGGATCGTTCAGATGGTCGAGACCCGGCGCGCCGATGGCACGCCGCTACCCCGCGGTGAACGCGACTACCTGATCCACTGTGCCGCGTGTCATGGGATCGACCGCGCCGGAATTCCGCTCGCCGGTTTCCCGTCCCTCCTCGACGTGGACAAGCGGCGCACTCCCGAGGAAGTAATGAAAATCACGAAGACTGGTTTCGGCCGCATGCCGGCGTTTGATCGCATCCCGGACCCGCAGCGCGAGGCGATCCTGGCCTACGTGTTCGGCAAGACCGCGCCCACCGGAGGTCGCCCCGACGAGGCAGGAGGCGCGACCAAGACGGAGGCGAAGGATATCCCTCCCTACGCCTTTGGCGGCTTCCGGCGCTGGACGGATCAGGCGGGCTATCCCGCGATCAAACCGCCGTGGGGGACGCTGAACGCCGTCGATCTCAACACCGGCGAACTCAAATGGAAGGTGCCGCTCGGTGAGTATCGCGAGCTGACGGCCCGCGGCATTTCTCCGACGGGAACGGAAAATTACGGCGGCCCCGTGGTAACCGCCGGCGGACTGATCTTCATCGCCGCAACCGCGGACGAAACGATCCGGGCCTTCGACAAGGACACCGGAGCCATTCTCTGGTCGGCGCCGTTGCCGTTCAGCGGCAACGCCACCCCGAGTGTCTATAGTGTGAACGGTCGCCAGTTTCTCGTGATCTCCGCCGGGGGGGGCAAATCCGGCCGGCCCGCCGGCGGGAGCCTCGTGGCCTTCGCGCTGCCTCCCACCATCGCCCGTTAGTCGATTCGGACCTGTCTCGCTGCCAGCACATGAAAAAAACGTTCCTGTTCGCCGCGCTGTTCGCCATGTTGGCCTTGGTCGCTCCAGCGGTCCGAGCGGCCGACCGCCCCAACATCATTCTCATCCTCACTGACGATCTCGGTTGGGGCGACCTCGGGGTGTATTTTCAAAACGCGCGACGCGCGTCCGGCAACGCCGCCTCGTTTAACACCCCGCACCTTGATCGCCTCGCCCGCGAGGGCGCGCAACTCACGCACCATTACTGTGCGGCGCCCGTCTGCGCGCCGTCGCGTGCGTCCCTGCTGCTCGGCGTTTCGCAGGGGCACGCCAATGTCCGCGACAACCAGTTCGACAAGGCCCTCGAAAACAACCACACGCTCGCCACCGTGCTGCGCCGCGCCGGCTACGCCACCGCCGCCATCGGCAAATGGGGGCTGCACGGGCAATCCAACACCTCCACCGACGGCGCGCAACCCGACGCGCCTGCGCATCCGCTCAACCGCGGCTTCGATTCTTTCTACGGCATGCTCCGCCATATCGACGGTCACGAACACTACCCGAAGGAGGCGCCCTATTTTGCCGAAAAGGCGAAAGCCCGAGGGCCGGTCAGCGTTTGGGACGGCCGCACCAACGTCACCGCCGGCCTCGACAAGTGCTACACGACCGACCTCTTCACCGCTCGGGCCAAAAAATTCATCACGGCACACAGCGCGTCCACCCCGCAGCAACCGTTCTTCCTCTATCTCGCCTTCGACACCCCGCACGCTGTCCTCGAACTACCGACCCAGGCCTATCCCGCCGGCGGCGGCCTCAAGGGTGGCCTGCAATGGCTCGGTGCGCCCGGCCGCATGATCAACACCGCCTCGGGCACGATCGACTCATGGAGTCATCCGGATTTCGCCGCGGCCACCTACGACGATTCGCAGGATTCCGCCGCGCCGCCGAAACCCTGGCCCGATGTCTACCGGCGCCAAGCCACCAGCGTGCGCCGCATCGACGACGCCGTGGCCGACCTGCGGCAACTGCTCGTAGATCTCCACGTCGACGAAGATACACTCATCGTGTTCACCTCTGACAACGGACCGGAACGCGAGTCCATGCTCGGTGGTCAGTTCTCACCCGAGTTTTTCGCGAGCTTCGGACCTTTCGACGGTATCAAACGCGATCTATGGGAGGGCGGCCTGCGCGTGCCGACCATCGCATGTTGGCCCAGGCACATTCCCGCCGGACGTGTCGTGGCGCAGCCGAGCGCCCAATGGGATTGGCTGCCCACCTTCGCCGAAGTCGCCGGCATGCCCCCACCCGCTCGCACCGACGGAGTGTCCCTGCTGCCGGCACTGACCGGACAGGGCCGGGCGAGCGAACGCGGTCCACTGTATTTCGAATACAACGTCGGTGGACGGACACCAAGCTACCCGGCCTTCGAGGCGGGCCGACGCGACCGCCCGCGCAATCAAATGCAGGCCGTCCGCCTGGGTGATCTGATTGGCGTGCGCTACGACGTGAAATCGGCCGACGACAAATTCGAGATCTACGACGTCGTCGCCGATCCGAAGGAAACGAAGAATCTCGCCCGCGATCCGGCAAGCGCCGCACTTCAGCGAAAATTACAAGAGACCGCCCTTCAGTCCCGGCGGCCCGACTCCGCCGCACCGCGCCCTTACGACGCTGCGCTCGTGCCCGCACTCACGACCACTGCAACCGTCGCTGGAGTTGAGTGGCGTGCCTACGCCGGACCGTTTCCGTGGGTGCCGGATTTTGCGGCGCTGACGCCCGTCGCTACCGGCACGATGTCACGACCGGACCCTGCCGGCGTCCCGCCCAACGCTACCGCGGGACTACTCTTCACCGGTCACCTCATTGTGCCGGCTGACGGTGAATACACCTTCTATCTCACGATCGACACCGGTGCCATCCTCCGCCTGCACGCGGCCACGCTCATTGACGCGGATTTCGGATATGCTCACGGCACGGAGAAATCGGCGACGATGCGGCTCCAAGCCGGCCCCCATCCTTTCAGATTCTCGTTGCTTCAGGCCGGCGTCCACGCCCCGGCACTCCAGCTCGAATGGAGTGGTCCCGGATTCGCGCGCCAGCCGTTACCTGCCCGCGCCTTCGCGCGCGCTCCGTCCGCCGCCGCCCATCCCTGAGCTCACTCTCATTCCATCTTGGTAAAGCCCGCACTGAACACGCCCATGATTCAACTGGCCACGATCTCCAATCCCCTACCCGGCGGCGGTGCCGTGTCCCTGCAACTCGCGCCGGTCGACTATCTGATTCTCGGAACCTACTTTATTTTCGTGATTGGCATCGGCTGGGCGATCCGGCGGCACATGAAAACGAGCTCCGACTTCTTCGAGTCCGGCCGTTCGCTTCCCGCGTGGATTTGTGCGCTCGGCTTCATCGGCGCCAACCTCGGCGCGCAGGAGGTCATGGGCATGGCCGCCTCTGGCGCCAAATACGGTATCGCCACCAGTCATTTCTACTGGGTCGGCGCGATTCCCGCCATGGTCTTCGTCGGCATTTTCATGATGCCGTTCTACTACGGCTCCAAGGCGCGCTCGGTCCCGGAATACCTCAAACTCCGCTTCGACGAGAAGACGCGCACGTTCAACGCGCTTTCCTTCGCCGTGATGACAGTGTTCTCCTCGGGCATTTCGATGTTCGCGCTGGCGAAACTCCTCAACGCGATCCTCGGCTGGAATTTCGACGCCTGCATCTTCGTTTCCAGCGCCATCGTGCTGGTCTACATCTACACTGGCGGCCTCACCTCGGCCATCTACAACGAGGTGCTCCAGTTCTTCCTCATCGTGCTCGGTTTCCTTCCGCTCGTCATCCTCGGCCTGCAGGACATCGGCGGCTGGAGCGGCCTCATGCACAACCTCGACGCCTATTCCGCCACCAAGGGCATGCCCGGCGCCTGGAGTTCCTCGTGGTCCCACCTGGGCACGCCCACCGCGAACCCCATCGGCATCGAGTGGTTCGGCCTCGTCGCCGGCCTCGGCTTCGTCCTCTCCTTCGGCTACTGGTGCACGGACTTCCTCGTCATCCAGCGCGCCATGGCCGCCAAGGACATGAACGCCGCCCGCCGCACGCCGCTGATCGCGGCCATCCCGAAGATGCTGTTCCCCGCGCTCGTCATCCTCCCCGGCATGCTCGCCATCGCCCTCTACCACAAGGGCGGCTCCGCCGGCCTCGCGCTGCCGGTCGGCGCCGACGGCAACCCCGACTACAACATGGTTGTCCCCGCCATGCTCGCGAAATATTTTCCGCACGGCATGCTCGGCATCGGCCTCACCGCACTCATGGCCTCGTTCATGTCAGGCATGGCGGGTAACGTCACCGCCTTCAACACGGTCTGGACCTATGACCTCTACCAGCGCTGGTTCAAGAAGGACGCCACCGACGCCCACCTCATCAAAGTCGGCCGCATCACCACCGTCGTCGGCCTGCTCATCAGTGCGGCCTGCGCCTATGCCGCCGCAAAATTCAACAATATCATGGACATGCTCCAGCTGGTGTTCGGCTTCGTGAACGCGCCGCTTTTCGCCATCTTCCTCCTCGGCATGTTCTGGCGTCGAGCCACCGGCCACGGCGCCTTTTTCGGCCTGCTCATCGGCACAGCCACCGCCGCGATTTTCCAAGGCAACACTCTCGCCGTCGGCGAGGTGCCCAGCCTGCTCAAGGGCGGATGGCTGGGCGTGCACCAGCTCTTCGCCAGTTCGATGGCGCAGAGTTTCTGGATGGCCATCTTCGCCTTCACCGGCTGCTTCCTCGGCACACTTGTCATTTCCCTCGCGACGAAACCCAACCGCACCGACGACGAACTCCGCGGACTGGTTTATTCGCTGACCGCAAAACCCCAAGACGCGCCCGGCACGCCGTGGTATGCGCGCCCCGCCCTGCTCGGCACCCTCGTCCTCGGTGCCACTGCCGCGCTGAACATCATGTTCTGGTAGTCGCCCCCTCCTCCACTCTCATTCATGCAACTCGATATCCGCCTCCCGATGGGCCTGCTCTTTCTCCTGCTCGGCATTATCCTCGTCGTATACGGTTCTATTTCAGACCCTGCCATCTACACCGCTCACTCGCTCGGGCAAAACGTAAATCTGATCTGGGGCGCACTCTTCACCGTCTTCGGTGCGCTAATGATCTGGCTCGCCCGCCGTTCGGCAAACAAATCCTGAACCGTTGCAGGATGAATCGGGATATGAATTTCACCCCGCCTAAACAAACCCCGTGTCTTTGCCGAGCGACGCGACCCAGCATTGAAGACTCGGCCTCCTATGACCCCCAAAAAACGTCCCACGCACGCCACCAGCCCGCTCACCGTCGATCTCCCGATCTCGATCTTCAACCAGATCGAAGCCGCCCGAAAAGCCCACGGATTCAAGACCGCGAGTGAAACGGTGCGCTTCGCCTTGGCGCAGTTCGATTTCAGTCGGTTCACCTCGGCCAAGGAAAGGCGCCTGCAAATCTCGGTGCGCGTCCCGCGAAGTCAGCGTGTGGACCTCAGGCGTGCCGCGCGGCAAAAAGGAGTCGCGATCGGTGAACTGGTGCGGGCCGCGATCGAAAATCTTAAGACCAACCGGAAACGCGGGTAGAGCCCCGATCAAAACCGTGCAATTAACCCCATGCCCAACCTGACCAAACATGAGATCGTGCTGGAGATTTTCCGGAAGACCGGGTTCCCGCAGAAACAGATCGTCGATAACGTGCAGCAGACGCTCGACACTATCCAGCGCGCGCTGGCCGACGGACGAAACGTCGAGCTGCGCAATTTCGGAGTTCTGGAAGTGCAATTGCGCCGGCCGCGCGTCGGCCGAAATCCCAATAACCCAGGGGAGACAGTCGTCATCCCCTTGCGCGCAGTAGTGAAATTCAAGGCAGGCAAAATCCTCAAACAGGAACTCAAGAAGATCGACCTCGCGAAATTCCAGCAACGCTGAGACGACGACATCGCTCGACCAGCTTCGCGACAACGAAGCCAATTTCACCGGCACACCTTCGATTTGCTGCACCGGGCTCGGCGCCTCCACCGGTGATTACGGCCGCACAAGTTTGCCAAGCAGTCCTCCATCCTGGCGACAATGCATTCGTCGTGGGTTCCCTGCATCACGTTTGCGGCCATCGCGACCAGTCACAGCTGTTCGCCTCACGGCCACAGCGGACAGACTTCGCTGGCGGCCTGTAAGGCGGCCACGTCCAAGACCGGACGATCGGGAGCGTGGCATTGACGCCCTACGGCGGGTTGGTGCCGTGAACGGCGTTCGCGGTCGACGGGGCGCATCCCCGTAAAGGAAGTCCCTCAGACAGCCGGCCTTTCCGATCAATCGCAGATGGCCCGCCACTTTCGCGCCATGAAACTGCCCCGGGACCATATTCCACCTCGGTAGTCGAGAGAATCGCCGAACCTTTTGAGACAATCACCTCACCTCACGTCTGTGATCGCGCCCGCGATGCGATTCAATTCGGTGGATGCGGAAGCGCGTCCAATTCACTTTCTTCACGGCCGACGGCAAGGTTCAACCGGTGCCTCGATATACAAGTGAAGAGACCACGGAGGCACCCGTTGCCGACCGCGGGCAGCGCGCAACGCGGTCGAGCCGGGCCGCAGCGGTTCATACTGCGGCACGGAATGGAGGCGGGCGTTCACATGGCACTCCAACCAACGAGAAATGATCAGGGGCGGGATGGTCACTTGCCGGCAAACGGATATGGCTATCAGGACAACCGCGTTCAGTTTGAGGAATTTTATGCACTCCAGCGCACGCTCGTGGACCAACTTGCCCGGCATCCGATTCTCGTTCGCGCCTGGCTGGATTCAATGCCCCCGCGGGACGATGAGGCCACGGAGTCTTCTGGCGCGTCGAAATCGTGGCGCGCCGCGCGCGTCAACGCAGCCCGGCGCCGGACACTGTCGGAGTTGATCGCCAGCGTTGAGCAAGACGCCGAGCACAGCCATCTGCTCGCCAATTTCCTGCTTACCTCGTTACCCGTTGAAAGCTACTTCGCGATCGCCGAGGGCGGCGCCACGTCTGGCCCAGCCGGAAACGCATTGAACGTTTCCTGCCGGGTCATCACCGCAAAGAGAAGCGAACTTTTTGACGCAAACCTCGGCTTGGCAAAAGCGGCGGTGCGCGGTCGACGAAACTATGATGAGTTGCTCAGCGCCGCCCTCGTCGGCCTGCTGGCCGCAATCGACCGCTACGTGCCGAACAATGAGACGTCGGCCCGGTTTGGATATTTTGCGACATTTTGGATTCGCTATCACATTTCCCGCTACACGCAAAAGACCAGCGGCGTCGTGCCGCTTTCGATCAATCAGCAGCGAATCATCCGCCGGATTGATCGCTTCGTTGAGCAATGCCGCGCCGAGGGGCGGCCTGAGCCGACGCAGTTCGAAATTTGTTCGGTCTTGAAAATCAGCGCCGATGCCTACGGCTCATTCTTACGCCGGCCGGTCGTCGTTTCGCTCGATCAATCGGCCTCGCCCGGAGGTGATGACAGCGAACGGGAGGTCTCGCTGGCCAACGTGATTGCGTCCGAGGCACCTGAGCCGGATCAGGAAGTGGAGGACACTGAGATCGCGCACTATGTTCGCGAATTGCTGCGGAGCGAAGTTCCCGCCTTTGGACGAGTGATGTTATCTTACGCCCGCCGCGTCGGTTCATTGTCCGACGCCTCGGAGGACTACCTTTTGGCCTTGGAGGACCAGACATTGGTGCGACTGCGATCCCGGGTGAAATCATGCGGAAATTCTGGCCGAGGCGGCCAGATAGTTCTCCACGTTCACCCTCGTCCGGTCTCGATCCTGCATGAGCCGTCTGGCTAGGCCGTCGGCGATGGGGGCTCCATTTCGGCACCCGCCGGCGAAACCGGTGCCGGCGTGCCCAGTGGTGACTGGCCGCAAACATAGGTTCGTTCGGAGAGCTTCGCAGGCCGTATCTCAGAGACTTCCTGATGTGACGCTTCCGCAGCAGCCGCCAGGTCATTCCCGTGGGTCTGCCACCACTCGGTCGCCTCTCGCCAGGCAATGGGTTGACCTTCGCCGCTTCCGCCAAGCCCGACATTTACGATGCGCAGGCCGTTTTCGTTTTTCACGCATTGAAGAAATGTCAGCCGCTGTTCGCTGGTCGAAGGCAGAGCGGCCGACGCGCGGAGTGCGCGCAGGAGTAATTCAGGTGCGACTAGGACCTCCGCAGACTCCGGGGTTTCGATCGAAGCGACCATACCCCGGGTAGGTGCGTCCGGCAATTCCGGCCTCAGTCGCATCGTGATCAATTCCCTCGAACCCGACTTCCGTTCTTGCGGTTTATTCGGCACTGCCAAGTTCGCACTCTCACTGCCCGCGGATCCAACGATTTCTTGGGAAGTGATTCCATTGGCTGCAGCCGTGCCAGCCGTGGCGACACCCGGCTTTTCAACGACAGCTGAATTCGGCGGAAAGCCCGGAGATGAAGTCACGGAATCTTTATCCTTCGAACGAATCGAAGCGACAGATTGATCGGTTGATTTTGAATCGCAGATCGCGGGAGAGCGGATCGCAGCGTCAACGCCGGGAACGGCGTAGCCGAGCTTAGCCAATTCGCGGAAGCACCGGTGCAATTGCTCCGTGACGGGGGAATCGGGGGCAAACGTCAAATCGAGCAGCTCTGGGGATTGAGCGGGTGGCGGTTCGGTAGATCGAGCTGAAATACTTGCACTCCACCGCACGTGCATACCACGGGAATCCAGGAATATCTCTCTGGCATGTCCGAACTGTTTTCGGGGATCTGGGACGGAGGACTGCGGCGGATCTTGCAACACGGAGCGACGCTGCGCCAAAAGCGAAGTCTGCTCGCCAGAGTTGTAGCCGGTGCTGAACAAGCTCCTGAAGAATGCACCGGCTCGCGAAAACATGCTCGTATTCTCCGTCGTTTGATTCGCACCCGCCGCGACCCTCTCCTCGATCTTTTCGTGCAGGCTTCGCAACGCCTCATACGCGTCTGAGCGTGGATCGGCTCGGACGAGTATGCGACGGCCGTCGAGTTCGACGGTCACGTGTTGGGCCGCAACGACGAGATCCCTGAGAACTGCGCTGCGTGGTTCCGGCATGGCTTGATCCTAGCAAGGGAGCGGTTGGAAGACCGGCCTGCGAGGAGCCGCTATTTGTGGCGGACCGCGGGAACCAATTCTGGACGCATCACGTTATCCCCAAAGTTCAGTCCCACTAGCGGCCAATCAATTTGCCGCTCGACCAGAGATCGCGACGGGAGAATTTGAACGAGCCCGCGAGACCGCCGTCGCCGACTTTCGCGCGGCGCGGGATCGGTTCTGGCAATCGGCGCTGGAGTGTTATCACAAAACCACCCTCCCCGACTTCCCCTTTCGCACGCCGGGCGAAGTGCGCGGGCGCCTCAAATCCAGCCTTTCGCCCCGTCAGCGTGAACGGTTTGACCACACTCACGAATTTTTCGTGTCAGCGTTTCGCCGCGTCACCGACTTCGGCTGGAATCCGCTGGAGGAAACACCGTCAGGCACACGACGAAACGGCGAGACGAACCAGCAAATGCTCGCGATGGAGTTCTCCGCCTGAGCGCGGGGCCATTGCGACGGGTCTTATCTGCGGAACATGTGCGCCACCCGTGCCCTGACACCAACCGAGCAATCCGAAATGACCGCGTCACTGGATCGCGCTCGTGATCGGCTGCTGTTCTTGTTCGGGCTCTACACGGGCTTTCGCGTCCATGAGTTGCTCGCCATCCGTTGTGGTGACATTTGGAAAGAAGGCACCGCCGCCAAGGAGATCACGCTCGCGCGCCGCCAGCTTAAAGGCGGCGAGGGCCGGAGTGCGCGTCGGATTCGCTCGAGGACGGTTCCGCTGCATCCGGCGCTGCAGGCGGCGCTGCAAACATTCCTGCACACGAACTTTCCCCACGACCGGCCGCCGGCCGACGCGTTTTTGTTCAAGAGCCGCAAAGGCGCGAACGCGCCGATTACCGCCGGGCACGCGTGGCGCATCATCAAAAACGCGGCGCGGCAACTCGGGTTCGACCACCGCGTGGCGACCCACTCCATGCGCAAGACCTTCGCGCGGTCCATCTACGATCAATCCGGCCATGACTTGGTGCTGACGCAGCGCGCCCTAAACCACAGCGCGATCACCACGACCTCGCAGTATTTGGAATCGACGCAGGCCGACGTAACGGTCGCCGTCCTTGCGCTCGCCGGGCCGCTGCAGCCACTGCCGCCGAAATCGTCACCCGGCGAGAAACCGGCGGCCCAAGCAGCCGGCTAGAAACCGGCCACCACCCTCCCCTGCCACTATCTGCCAGGGTGAATCCAACCGGCCATGATACTCACGGTCCCGACGACGACCAACAGGTTCGGGCGTCACTCCGTCGGACCCAAGCGGTGACGATCCACCGGCTGCTTGACCACGCGCTGCTCTCAGCAGAAACCGAGATGGTCTTGTCCGATAAAATCCGCGCAGGCGATGAAGCGGCGCTGCACGAGCTGGTGCGAAACAATCTCCGTCTCGCGCATTTTCTGGCGGAGCGGTTCGCCCGAGGTTGCCACGGCCAACCCGACGCGGAGGAACTGTTTTCCGAAGGCATCGCGACGCTCTATCAACTCGCGCGCCGCTTCGATGCGCGGCGCAGCCGGTTCGGTGACTTCGCGACGTTCCACCTGCGGTCGAAATTTCATTCGTTGATCACCGTGGCCAGACAGAGCCGCAGGCGACCCGCGCCACGCGAGGATCGTATCGCACTGGCCGAGGCCGGCTGGCAGTGGTTGGAACAAACCGGACGTCAAGCCACGGCGGAGCAACTCGCCGGGATTCTCGGCTGGAAGGTGGCGCGCGTGCGTCGTGCAGCGGGCGACGCCGTCACCCTCAGTTTGGATGCGGCGGTCGCACATCGTAGCGAGACATTGCTCCAGACACTGGCCGATGAATTTTCCGAGCGCGGCGACCGGCTGGCGATGGACCACGAGCGTATCGAGTCCGTTCGCGCCGCCCTCCACCAGCTCGATCCCCGCGCCCGGGAGATCATTCGTGCGCGCTTCGATTTTGTCGCACGGATCGCTCCATCGCAAATCGACCGGCCACGACGGGCCGTCGACGGCCGACGCCAACGACAGCGCATCGGCGGCTCGCTGCGCGAAGTCGGAGCCTCGCTTGGGCTCAGCGGCGAGCGCGTGCGCCAGATCGAAAACGCGGCGTTCGTGCAGTTGCGCCGTCTCTTATCTGCGTGGCGTGAAGACTCGCCGAAAGAAAAATAAGGCCCCGACCCTTGCGCGACTGATCGCCGCTGACCGCGACGGACTCAGGGTGCGCAATCCCGCCAACGGCCTGATATTCCGCATCGTTTATGTGAACTGGCAGGGCGTGCTGCCCGCCGTGAAAATCTACCGGCGGCTCGGTCGGCGTGCGGTGCGCTCTCCACTCATGAGCCACGACTGGATCGAGCGCTGGCTCGCCGATTTGGAGCTCTGCCGCCGTCCGCGCCGTCGGACGGAAAAACCGGCGAGCACGGGCCAGCCGCCGTTATCTGCATCGCACAACCAAATCACGACATGAAAATTTCTTCGTTTGATCGCACCACCATCGACGTGCTGCGCGCGGCCGTCGATCTCGCCCTCGCCAAGGTCGGGGAACAGCACGGCATCCGTCTCAACACGGGACGCATCACCTACCGCGCCCACAATTGCGTCATCCCCGTGGAGGCAGCGGTCATTGCGGCCGATGGCACGGTGGCGTCGCGGGAAGCGGAGGATTTCAAAGCGAATGCGGCGTTCTTCGGACTGACGCCCGAGCATCTCGGGCAGACGTTCACGGATGGGCGTGGCGTGCGCTTTCGGTTGGTCGGGCTGAATCTGAAAGCGCGCAAGAAACCGTTCCTCATCGAGGATGCGAAGGGCACGCGATTCGTGGCGCCCGAATCAATGGTGTTGCGCGGATTCAGCATCACCCGTCCCGGCTACTCTCACTGAGAGAAACGCGCCGATCGGTGAACTCTCGCGGCATTATGAAAACACCCAACACGCGAATCGCCTACCTCTATCGCGACGCCAGCAACTACAAGGCGGCGGGAGAGGTGGTCGTCGCAGGGCAGATTACGTTTCGACAACTTTCCCACTGCCTCGACGGCGGCGAGTTTTTCATCCCGCAGCAAGTGGGCTGGGAACCGCTACAATCCGAGCTCACAACCTACAGCGGCGGACAACTCACCGAGGACGACCACGTGTGGCACGAGTTGCGAGCAGAGGATTTCGCCCCGACCGACGCAGAGCCGACATTGCCGTGCTCCGCTCGCGACGTGGTCGAAGCCTTCACCCGTGCGCACGCGGAAGGCTGGAATGTCGGCCGCTACGCCCGCGAACTGGGGCTCCCGCTGGAGGACAAGCCATGACTACGACCGACAAGGCCGTGCAGCGCGTGACACGCACGCCCTACATGGTGCTGTTTCCCAATTCGCGAGCCAAGGCCCGCGCCATCGTCGTCGCCATCGGGCCGGGCGATCTCCTGCGATTCCGCGAGAAGGGCCGTCGCACGTGGTTTGACCTGCCCGTCGAAGCGGCTTTCGGCGTGGCGGTCAAATGCGCCGCAGGATTTCGGCTCTGTTTCGTGCCCGGCAAGAAAACACGACCGGCGGACTCCAGCGAGCGCAACGGAAACCGCCGATGATTCATCCCGTTCACCCATGACCTCATTCACAGAAATTCAATCCTCCTACGATGTGCTGGCGGCGGCGCTCCTCGCCTACCTCGATGCGCGCGTTCCGGCTGACGGCACTCCGCGCCCCTTTTACACCGACTACCTCCGACTTGCTCATCCCCACGAGGAAGGCCAGGTGCTTCGCTTTCACTCCTTGCGACGCTGCGCCGGCGTCGTCTGCGCTGCTGCTGCGAAGGATGATGAATGCGGCACAGGCGACGAGGTGGAGCCGATCTCGGTCGCGGAATTTCTGCTCGATGAACTGTATAGTTTCGCGGCGCAGCTCGACGACGGCGCCCCGGCATCACCGGCGGCGTGACGCTAAACCGCGCGATTCGGAGCGGGCCGGACGTTATCTGCGGCCATGTCCCACCCACCACCACTCCGCATCGCCGCCAACCGGATCGAAGGCTTCGTCACCAAGCTCAATTGGCAGCCTACGACCACCCTCGCTCCCACCGTCCTCATGTGGTGCGACGACACTTTTATCGCCGGCTTCAAAGTCAGTGTGCCTGCCGATCTCGCCGCCCGGCTCGATCCCGAGCGCGTGAAAGACGCTCAGGCCGTCGCGATCGCGCGGACGCTGCGTGACGCCGGTGCGACGGCCTACGCGTTTTTCATGGAAGCGTGGGCCGCGCGCCCGCTCGATCCCCGTGATCCTTTCGCGGGACCGTCGCCCGCCGAGCGACCGGATCGCTACGAGGTCGTCTTCGCGAGCTATGAAACGAAGGATGGATTCACCTTGGCCCGACAGTATTCCGTTGAGCGTCGCAGCGACGGGACCATGCGGTTGCTGCGCTATTTCGAGACGGAGCAGTTCAGTGGCCGTTTCAGCGGGCTGCTCCGCCGGCCCGATCCCGCGCGGAACTAAAGCCGGAGGCGGCGGCTTATCTGCGAGGGATGAACCCGATCACCTCCGCAGAAATCGCCGCCCTCGCCCGCTTCGTCGCCAACGCGCAGCTCTGCTACCACGAGGAAAACAAGGAGCACTTCCTCCGCGAGACCCGCCGGCTCGCCGCGCGGTTCGCCATCGAACTCGGCCTGACTCCCTCGCAGTTCGATCTGCGCGTGAACCGCGGCGGCATCGCCGGCCCCGGCGACGTGACGCTGCACGCCGATCATCTCTACGTATCATTCAACGCCGAAATCGACTTCGGTCGCGGGCGAACGTTTATGTTTCGTGGTTGCCGGTCGCGGCAGGACTACACGGGCCTCGGCAATCGGTGGGCGCTCTGGCGCGAAGTCGGACAGGATTTTTTCGGCGTGGTGAATGCGCTGCGCGTGGCGATGAACGAGGCGAGGACGGAGAACTGTCCGCCCGTCGGGTAGGCGGCGCGACCGGGCCAACGGTTATCTGCCGGCATGACCAGCGCTTTCTCGTCAGCGGCACCGACCGCTCCTATCACTGTCGTCGAATTCACGCGCCACTATCTCGCTCGCGACATCGCGTTCTTCCGTCTCGGCGCAATTCCCTACGGCGACGTGCTCGATTCGGTGAATCGACTGCGGAGTATTCGCGCCCTGCACCGGCGCACACTCGATTGGACAGGCGCGCGGTGTCTGTGCCGCGAACACCTCGAAAGCGGCGGCAGCTACGCGAGCTACCAGCACGCCGAGGAACAGGGCGCTGCGGAAGACTACGCGCAACTCGCCAACGAGTTGGTCCGGCTGTGCGCAGTTCACGCCCGGATGCCCGTTATCTGCGAGGCATGACTCCCTCTGCTTCCCTCCCTGCCGTCGAACAGATGTTCCGCGCCGCTCGTCTGCTATTGCTCGCCCGCTATCCGTTCTACGGCTCGTTGCTCGCCCACCTCAAACCCATCCTGACCGATCGCGTGCCTATGGCGGCCGTCGACGCGCATGACCGCGTGTTTCTGAATCCCCCCTTCTTCACCAGCTTGGAGGGTGTGGAACAGCGGGCATTCGTGCTCGCCCACGAGGCGCTGCATCCCGCGCTCGGAATTTTTTGGCGCGGACGCGGACACGATCCGGTGCTCTCCAACCTCGCCCACGATTTCGTCATCAATTTGATTCTCCGCGACGACAACCCCCGTTGGCTGCCGAAAAGCGCGTTGGTTGATGACCGGTTCGCGGGCATGGCTTACGAGGAGGTTTACGCGGTGCTCTGCCGCCAGTCGAAGGCGCAACGGAAGAAGCTCGTGTTACCGATGGCCGATGTCGCCCACGACGACCTGTCCGGCCTCGCCGATGGCGATGGTTCGCCGATGCCCGTCGCCGGTGAAGATAGCGCCGGCCGGATCCGGGTGTGGCAGGCCCGCGTGGTCGCGGCGCAGCTCTACGCGCAAGCGCAGGGCCGCGGGTCGCGCGGGGCGGAGCGCGCCGCCGGGCTGAGTCGCGGCTCCACCGTGCCGTGGCAGGAGAAACTGCGGCTGGCATTGCACGAAGCGTTTGGGCAGGCACGGACGGATTGGTCGCGACCGCACCGCCGCGGATGCGCGCTGGGGCTTTATCTCCCGCGCGAAGTCCACTGCGGTTGCGACTGCGCCGTCTATGTCGATACCTCGGGCTCCATTTCCGAGGAGAATCTCGTGAGCGCCGTGCGGGAAATCGACGCCATTATCCGCGCGTGCGGCGGGCGCGTGCGCTGGATGCAGGGCGATGCCGCCGTGCTCGGCGACGAGTGGATTTACGCCGCGCCCGAGAAACTCACCGGTGGCGGCGGCACGTCTTTCGTGCCGCTTTTTTCCCGGCTGAACGAGGACGCTCCGCCGCAAAGCCTCGTCATTTTCACCGATACGTTTGGCGAGATGCCCGCAGTCGCGCCGGACTATCCCGTGATTTGGGCCGTCTATGGCGAAACCGAAAACGAAATTGCCACCCGCGCGGTTCCCTTCGGCGAGAAAATCGCCGTGCCCGCCCACGCGTTCGCCGCGCGGACGTGAGCGTTATCTGCGGGCATGGCCTCCAAATCTATCGACACCGGTGCGGCGCTCACGCTGCGCGAACTTCCACCCGTCCTCCGTCTCGCCGCTGCCAAGCGGCGCAGCGTTTTTCTTCTCTCCACGCCCGGCGTCGGCAAAACCGAAGTCATCACCACCCTCGCGCGCGAAGCGGGCGCGGAGTTGCTCGTGTTGGTCGCGAGCCTGCTTGACCGGCTCGACCTCGCGGGCTTGCCGCACACCTACGCCGACCCGAGCGGTCGCACCGTGACCGGCTTCGCGCCGATGGCGCAGATGGCCGCACTCTCCTGTGAGCACGCGCCCGACGGCGGCCCCGTCTGGCTTTACCTGAACGAACTCAACGCCGCGGCCGACCTGTCTGTCATGCCCACGCTCTACCGTCTCATGGCCGAGCGCGCGGTCGGGCAACTCACGCTCCGCGACAACGTGTTCATCATCGCCGACGGCAATCCCGGCAGCGCGCTCTCCGCCGGCCGCGACATGCACCTCGCCATGCGGCGGCGTTTTCAGTGGATCAACCTACGCGCCGACCTCGCCGTGTGGAACGCGTGGGCACTCTGCCACGGCTGCGATGCGCGCGTCGCCGCGTTCTTCGGCGTCCCGGCCTTTGCGCCCCACTTCAATAATTTTGACCCGAGCGACCGCGCCGCCCTCACCTTCGGTTGCCCAGCGACATGGGCACGCGTCGGCGCGGACTTGCGGGAAATCGAGGCACTGAGCCCGGACGACCCCGGCCTGCGGCTCGCACTCATCTGCGGGCACGTCGGGGAAAAAGCGGGCACGGATTTCGTGGGGTTCCTGAGCCACGCCGACAAGATTCCCGACGCCGCCGACGTGCTCGCGCGGCCGAGGGATGCGGAAATCCCCAAGGAGATTGACCGGCTTTCGCTGCTCTGCGGTTCCGTCGTGAATTTGTGCATCCAAGACCCGGAACTCACCCACAGCGCCCTCAGCTACGCGCTGCGCCTCCACGCCGTCACGGGCATCGCCGGCCACGCGGAGTTCGCCATCTTTCTCGCGCGCTCGCTTGCGCTGGTGCAGGCGACCAAGCTCGTGATGCGCGAAAGCCCGCTGCTCGCAAAACTCACGAAGCTCGTCAGCGGCGACCCCTACGCGATCGAGGCGTTTCAGGCGGCGTGACCGGAGCGGAGACAAACGCTCCGCCGTTATCTGCCCACATGGCTCATTCCTACATTCACGCGGTGTCCTCGGCGCGTCGCTTCGGCGGCAAACCCGAGGACTACCTCCCGCTCCACAACTGGTTCGACGCAACCAAGGTCATCGCCGCCGATTTCCGGCATCGCGCGCTGCGTCACCACAGCGTAGGCATCTTTCTCGCCGAGCAGATTTTCGGGGTCACGCTCCTCAACAGCGCGGGCCAACCCATCCCGGTGCGCCTGCTCGGCGAGCAACACGTGCGCGAGGATTTCAACGGGCGGATTCCCGCCGCGCTCGACTGGCTTCGCGCCATCCGCGCCGAGCCGTGGATGCACGTGCGGCAAGTCGATACTCCCACGGAGGGAATTTATGCCGAACTCATGCCGCGCTGACTATCTCTTCCTATGAGCACACTCGACTACACTCCGCAGGAATACGCCGCGGCGTTCCTCATTGATTTTCTCGCTTCGCTCGGCGTCACGCGCGCCGATCTGAGTTTCAGCGGCAGCGGCGACGACGGCGCCGTGAACGACGTGACCTTCGCCTACCGCCAAGACCGCCCGCCCAATGATGAACAGGTCGGCGAACAATGGCGACTCGCGCTCGCCCGGCATCACTTGCTCTACCCGGAATATTCCGCGGAAGGGCCGACGCATGGCGAGAAAGGCGAACGCTTCCTTGCCGCGGCGGTCGAAAAATATTTCGACGACCACATCAGCCAAAATCTCGGCGACTGGGTGAACAACGACGGCGGCAGCGGTCGTGTCGGGCTGGACATCGCGGGCCGGCTCATCAGTCACCGGGTCACCTACAACACCACGACCGCGGGCGAACCACATTCCGGCAGGGTGAGAAGGCGGGCGCTTTTTCGCGCGCTCCTCGGCGTCGCCGCCGCGCATGGCATCGCCCGCATCGAGGCCGAACTCGATTTCGATGCCGACGCGCATTGCTGGTCGCAAAATTATACTTTCCAGGCGGCGGACGGCACGACGGTGACCCTCGACGACCCAACGCAGGCGGCATTCCTCGACGCGTGTCACGCCGCCGCCAGAACTCAACCGGGCAAACGCCACGCACCGCTGGCGGCGAGCAGCATCGAGGAATTCACGCTCTGGCTGCACGAAGCCTTCGTGGAGAAGGCGGCGTTGGCCCTCGGCGAGGATGGCGAAATGGAAAGTTACAACGTGACGCTCGCGCTGGGGATGAATTCGGGCGCGCCCGTGCTCGAATGGACGGCCAGGTTTTACCACCGTGCGAGCGAGGACGGTGAATCCGACGAAATCGCAGCCCCCGTCATCGCGCCGGCACCGAAGCGCTCGCGTCTCCCGAGGCGCCGCGCCGCGTAAATTTCAAAAATCAGCGGAGAGTCGGCGGCGCGATTATCTGCGAGCATGACCACAAACAGCTTTTCAGCCGACGAGTATTCCGCCGCCTTTCTCATTGATTTTCTCGCCACGCTCGGCGTCCGGCGCGCCGAGCTGAGTTTCAGTGGCGGCGGCGACAGCGGGGCCGTTGACCACGTGGAGTTCACCTACGTCAAGAAACGTCGGCCCACCGACGAAGCCGTGACCGAGCAGTGGCTGCTCGCCCTCGCGCGTCACCATCTCCTCTACCCGGAATACAAGGTCGAGTTGCCACCGCACGCGGGCAAAGGAGAAAAACTTCTCGCCGCGCTCGTCGAAAAACACTTCGACGACCACATCAATTCCCACCTCGGCGACTGGTATAACAACGAAGGCGGCCGGGGCAATGTCGCCGTGGACATCGCCGAGCGCGCCGTCCGTCACGAGGTGTGCTACAACACCACTTCGCACGGAGAACCGCACACCGCCAAAGCCAATCATCCCGACCTCTTCACCGCTTTGGTCGCCGCCGCCAACTTATTGGGCGTGGGTTCAATTGAGGTCGAACTGGACTTCGACTCCGAGGGTTATTGCTGGTCGCAAACCCTCACGTTCCACGCGATCGACGGAGCCGTCGTCGTGCTCGACGAATCCCAGCAAACTGCCCTGCTTGCCGAGTGCAACGCGGTGCTCCGCGTCCACTCCTTCGAGGGGAAACCGCTTGGCCCGGCAGATAGTATGCCGGAACTGGCGCTCGGATTCTACGAAACGTTCGTGAAGGAACCGGCGTTGAAAACCAGCGCCGACGAGGTGGAGAGTTTCGCGGTGAGCTACACCATCGGGCCGGACACCGAGCAATTGTTTCCTTCGCTCGAATGGACGGCGACGTTTTGCTACCACGACACCGATGACGGCGATTCCGGTGAAGTCATCGCCCCGGTCATCGGCCCCACCGCGAAACGTGCCCGCCGATCCCGCCGCCGCGCGGCCTGAGCCGTCCCGGCCGAAAGCCGCGCCGCCGCGCCCGTTATCTGCGGACATGGGACTTACCATTCACTGGACACTCGAAAATTCGCTCAGCACCTCGACGGTTCTCGCCAAGTTGCACGAGCTGCGCTCCGCCTGCCTCGATCTTCCCTTCGACACTGTCGGAGAGATCGTCCACCTGCGGGGCTCCGACATCAAAAAAATCCACGACGACCGCGATCATCCGCTGCGGTGGGCGATGATTCAATCCGAGGGCAGCCTCGTCCTCAACCGCGGCTCCGGGCGCGAATGCTGGCTGCGCGTTCCACCGTTGGAGCTCATCGGGTTTTCGACGTGGCCGGGGGAAGGTTGCGAGGAGGCCAATATTTTCATCGGCCGTTTCCCCGAGTCCGTGTTTCACGAGGGCAAGGGCATCAAGACCGCGTTCGCGCCGTGGGCCGGACACAGTTTCTGCAAGACCCAGTATGCCTCTACGGTTTCCATGCCTCACTTCCTGCAGTGCCACGTGACGGTGACTGCGATGTTGGACAAAGGTCGCGAACTCGGCTTGGTCGCCAGCGTCAACGACGAGGGCGAGTATTGGGAGAAACGCAACCTCCCCGCCCTCGCGAAAGAGGTCGGTGAGTGGAACGAAATGATCGCCGGTCTTTTCGGGGCCTTCGAAGCGGCGGGTGTCACCGCCGTCTCGCCCATCACCGCGCATCCGCAGTTCGAGCAGTTGGAGCACCGCGGCCTGCAAAGCGCCACGACTGCCCTCGCCGCGAAGAAGCTCGCGGAAATCGCCAAGCGGCTGCCGCGATAACTTCACCCGGCCCGCCGGCCGCCGCCCGGCGGGCTTTGTCTGCCAGCATGGAAAATCAAACCGCGTTCCGGCCCGCCCACGACCTTCTGTTGCCCATCGCTGAGATTCAGGCCTAGAAGACACTCCTGGATTCTCACTCGAACCGCACGCAGGCCACCGCTTTTCTGGAGGAAATTAGCCGGCGCTGCCGTGCCCATGAATCAGCCGAACAGCGTGTCGCCCCCGCCGCCTATCAACGCGGGGCGGAGTCGCTGGCGCGCGACAGCGAGATCGAAGTGGACGAATCCGCCATCATTTCAAAAGGCGACGCCCCCGGAGCCTACGTCCAAGCCTGGCTATGGGTCAGCGACGACGATGCCGGTCTCGTCGCGGAGACCGACGGCGGTTGAAACCACCGCTCGAAGCCTCGCTCCCGATCATCTGGAGGCGACACCGGGCGATCACAACCGCGGCCGTTGGCTCAATTATCTACCCTGCGAGCGCCCTCGGAAGTTTCCTCGCGAAGGAGAATGGGGCGCTCGCCAACCGATCCTTTTATGAACGACCACAAAACCGAATGCGACCGCTGCGGATGCAATGTGTCGGCAGACGAGGGCTACTGGGCCGAGGGCCACGACAACGTCTGCTCCGATTGCTACCACGACATCGTCAAAACCTGCCAGCTCTGCGGCGACGACGACGTGATGCCGAGTGGCGTCAGCGAATTCATCCTCGTGAAGAACGAACTCGCGCGCACCGCCACCAGGTTGCCCGGCATCTATCGGATCAAGCATCGGCCCTTTCTGTGCGTTCCCATCATCGGCGCAGGCAGTCTGATGGGCTCCGACGTCGTCTTCGCGGATCGCCTGCCGAAGCCCGACCGCGACTACGAAATAAGCGGCCACATCTGCAAAAAGTGCGCCCGGCCTTACGTGAAGTGCTTTCGCACCATCTATGGGGGCATCCCGGATCGGACGGAGCATCGCGGCGGCAGATCCTTCAATCTGCTATGCGAGCGCGAACGCGTGCACGTGGCGAATGTCGCACGCCGTCACCCCACCCTGCTCCGCGATCTGGAGGAGGACGCCGCCGATTCGCTCGCCGAACTCCGCCAGAGATGGGACCTGCCCCACGGGCGAACGTGGCACGAATGGCTGTTGCTGGAACACAAGGGCGTGAAGGTTTACGCCATCTATCCGGGCGACCGCTACGGCGACAATTGGCTCTCACTGCGCCCCGAGCCGTGCTATCGCAACGACCGTTGCCATGAACCCGGCGTCATTTTCTGTGCCAGCGGTCTGCCGACCTATCACCATTGGGACTACGAGGTGAACCGTGATACCTATCACAATCCCTACGACTACGCGCGGCAGCACAGTCGGCCGGCAATCATCGCCGCCATCGATCAAGGCATCCTGACGCAGACGGGCCTGCGCAACGAGCACGGCGAACTCATCGAGTGCCGATAGACTAACGGCGCCGCAGGCTCGGCTCGGTGGACACGGCGGCGCGAACCGAGTGCGCGTTATCTGCCTCCAGCTATGAAGCAGGAGGAAATTTCATTCGGTTCGCCGCCCCGCCAGCCCCTCGTCGTCGCCTACGGCCTGGGCGTCGACTCGACCGCGCTCCTGATTGAATTCTATCGGCTTGGCATCCGGCCGGACTTGATCCTCTTCGCCGATACCGGGAGCGAAAAAGCCGTGACCTACGCCTACCGCCCCGTGATCGACGCGTGGCTGGCGCGGGTCGGATTTCCGGCGCTCCAAGTGGTCCGCTACGAGCCAAAGAATTTCAAAAACTACCCGCCGTATCATTCGCTGGAGGAAAATCTCCTCACCAACGCCACGCTGCCGTCGCTCGCGTTCGGTTTCAAAAGTTGCAGCCTCAAGTGGAAGGTCGCGCCGCAGGACGCGTTCGTCCGATCATGGAGGCCAGCCATTGAGTGTTGGGCTGTCGGTGGCCGCCTGCGGAAAGTGATCGGCTACGACGCCGGCCCGGCTGACCTTCGGCGGCGCAATCACGCCGGGGATCGTGAGGATCGCGATTACGACTATTGGTATCCGTTGATCGAATGGGGCCTCGACCGCGAGGCGTGTAAGGCGATCATCGTGCAGGAACGGCTGCCGCTTCCGCCGAAATCCGCCTGCTATTTCTGTCCCGCGACCAAGCCGGCCGAACTCGCGGACGCACCGCCCGCTGAGCTGCGAAAAATCGTCCTGATCGAGGCTCGCGCGCGGCCCCGGCTCCATTCGATCGACGGCCTCTGGCGCAAACCGGTCCGGGGCGCACGAGGCGCGACGCCGCGGCCCGGCTCGATGACTGAGTTCATCCGCGAGCGGCGATTGCTACCGCCCGACGAGATCGACGCGATAGTCGCGCGGACGCCGACGCGACTCCTCACTCACGGCGACGTGGAGTCGTGGCAGGGCTGGCTCAGTAATTTTTTCGCCCCCGTGGCCACCGACGGTTGCACGCAATGCGGTTAATCTCGCACCGGCACGCGGGGCCATGAAGCCGCGAAGACGACCGCCGCCCCGCCGCCGTTATCTGCGGATATGTCCTCACCTTCCCCGTCCAACGAGCCTGCCTGCAACGCTTCTCTCTGGAATCCCGTCACATTTCCCGGCTGGATGTGCAACGGCGACCTCGATCCCCTGATTCGCGATTTCCCCCATCTGTGCGAAATTTGCCGGCACGACCCGGAGCAAATCAAGGAAGCCGGTCGTATCTGCGCGATTAGCCTAAAATGGGCGGCCGAGTGCAACACTCTCGAACGGGCGCAAGCAGCCTTCGACGCCTGGAGAGCGGCGCGCAGCACACCGGCATGGCGCAAATTTCCCGACCGCCTTCCGGGGATCAAAACACCAGCGCAGTTTCTCGCGCAACACGGGAATCTCGATTGTCGCGCCGTCTGCGCGGACGCATCCGACCTCGCCCGCTGCGCGGAACTCGTCGGCAGCTACAACCAGTTCGATGCGCCGCTGTTCGTTCGCCAACTCGCCGAATTCAACCGCCGCGGGTTCCACAATCCCGGCAACCCGAACAACGGCCGCGACCTCTTCACCTACGTTTTTGGCTGGGAAGGCTCGCATGTCACCTACGTCAAATTCAACGCGCGCTTCGGCCGGGAGCTCAACGCTCCGTCCACTCACTGGCGGGCGCTGACCACGGCCCGGTTTCAAAGCGACTGCCACACCCTCGGCGAAATCACCCATGCCGACGAAAATCACGTTGTCGAAGAAGACGACGAGCGCGTCGTCTGGCGTCTGTGGTGGGACTGAAAACGCCGTGCCCAGCAGCCCCGGCCCGCGCTTGCTTGAATCACGCTTGTTCCTCACTATACGAACCGCACTCAACCACTGCATCCCGCAACTCCCATGACCTACACCGAAGCCTACCGTCATTTTCTTGTGGCGCTCGGGGAGAATCCGCAGACACCACCCCCGCCCCTGCGGATGGACACGACCGACGAATTCCACGCGTGGAAGAGCGAGATGCGCGCCTTCGACGCGGCCAGGATCGAACTGAAACTTGCGACACCGCGGGAGATTCAGGCGGAAAATTCGGCGGTGGGTGTGAACGCCGGCCCGTGGCGCATCGTCGAGCATGCGCGGTTTACCTGAACGCACGCCGACGGACTTTGCCGACATCCTCTGCGGGGCGGAGTCACCGCTGATTGTCGGCGGACAAGCCGTCAATCTGTGGGCGGAAGTCTACACGACCGCCCTGCCGAACTTGGAGGCCTTTGCACCCTTTGTCAGCAAGGACGCCGACATCTACGGGACGCGGGCGCTCGCCGAACAGCTGGCGCGCCGGACGGGCTGGGAACTGCATTTTGATCCACAGCGCGAGACCATCGTCGCAGCCATTCTGCGCAAGCAGCGAAACCCGGAAGAACCGGCATTGACGATTGAAGTGTTGAGCCAGGTGAACGGACTTTCCGCGGTGGATTTGGCGCTCAACTCCTTGGTTGAATCTCGCGAAGCCCGCACCTTCCGCATCCCCGCCCCGCCCGTATTGCTGAAGGCCAAACTCTACAACCTCGCTTCACTGGTATTCACCGAACGGCCGCAGGACCTGAAGCACGCGCGAATGCTCTGCGAAATCGTTCCGCACTACCTCAACGAGCTGCAAATCGAATCCCGGGCCGGACGTTTGCCGGAGAGCACGTTCATCGGCGCGGTCGCCTACACCGCAGAAGTCATCACCTCCGGCTACGCCGGAAATGCCGCCCGCCCACGCGGCTTGGACTTGGCCGGCGTCATCCCGCCGGGCATCTGGTTCGCCGCACCGGCCGCGCTTAACCCCGTCCTCGAGCAGCTGAGAGTTCGCGGCTTCGCGCCGTAAATGCGCCTCTGGCCGTCGCCCGCGCACGCGACGTTATCGGCAAAGCCGAGCTGCGCACCTTCGACGCCACGTGGATCGAGTTCAAGCTGACTATGCCGCAGCAAGTGCAGGAGGAACCCTCGTCCGTCAAAGTGCGGGGGCGAACGGCCCAGATCGTTCGCCATACCGAACATCCGTGACCCTCATCACCGCCCTAGCCGGGGAGATGAAGCCGCCGTTGCTCACGGCAAATTCTATCATAACGTTTTCGTTCTTCGGCACTCGCCTCAGCATCTCCCTAACCCGCATAGCGTTTGTTTGACTTCGGACCAATTTGGACGATCTTGGCGAGGTCGAAAGACAGGAATATCGGTCTGCAAGGGATAACCCCCCGTTTGAGCAGGCCGGTGCCGGATGGGGTGTAGGTTATGGCAGTCCCAGCCGTTCTGCCCGATGAAAATCGGGCACCTTCGCCGAGGATTAATTTCCAATATGCGGAGTCAGGCCCGGAACTTCGGTTCCGGGCCTCTTTATTTTCGCCGCTTCCATTTGATGCGAAATAGTTCCTGACGGTTGCCAAGGGAGTGCAGGAACTGGGTAATCAGGTCGGCGCCAATCTCATCCCGCTTGAACCCGCTGGGTCGGGGCCGGACGATCACCAAGTGAATATTGTAGCCTGCCAGTTGCCGGGCAAACACCAGATTCCCCGTCTTGTTATCTTCCAGCACCGCCGCAGCCGCCAGAACCGTGGTGAGCGTTTCCGGCAGCCACCGGCACTTTTCCACGTCGATGATTTCTTTCCCGGCCCGGTAATCTTCACCGTGCGTCACGTGCCGAGCGCGCGACTCCAGCGTCCCGTCTTGTTCGGGATTGTGCATCCGAACCAGCGAACCGTAGAGACAACACGGGGCCGTGGCCGGCATTTTGTGCAGGAAATGATCGAAGGCCCGGGCGCGCAGCGTCGCGACATCGGGGGCCACCACGTCGAGGTGCGTTGGCACGCCCGGATCGCGCGGAAAAACATCCAGGCACTCGCCCAGCTTCGTTCTTTCCGGCACCTCCTTCCACGTAAGAAACATGCGATCTTCGTAGGCCGCGACTCCGTGAGCACAAGAAATTCGACGAAAAATCTTCGCCTCACCGCCCAGTGCGCGCTCGCCGCCCGAGTCCAGCCGCTGCGCCTCTCCTCACGGCGCTCCCTCTTCTCCCCGGGCGAATGCGACGTTTCCCGCAAAAGTTCGCATTCGCCGGCATCGCCCTGAAACCACGGCGCTTATCTGCGGCCATGCCCTCCCCTGCCCTTCCGATGATCCATCGCTGGCACAAACTCGGCGACCACGGCGGTGTCGTCTCCGCCGGCACTCTCGCCCGCGTCATCCGCGAAGTCCGCCAGCGCCCGCTCGACGCGTGGTATCCGAAATCGCTCTCCGGCTGGGGTGGCGCCGGCCACGACATGTTGCGGCAGTTCCACACCTACTGCACCCATGAGGTCAACCGGCGCGGCGGCGCGGTCGTGCGCGAATTGAGCGACGCGCGACTGCACGCGAAGATGAAAAAACATCTCCGGTGCCAGTGCGCGTGGTGCGGCGCGGCGGCGGAATTTGCACCCGAGCGCAACCGGCGATTCTGTTCGGCCAACTGCCGTCAGAGCTATTTTTCCTGACTGGAACGGTCGAAGAGTGGACGACGGGGGCCGCTATCTGCGGCGATGAAGGAAAAATTGGAATTTCCCACCGAGGCGCGAATGCGCCACCGCGTCAGCCAGGCTATTGCCAGCGCGGACGGATACGACGACGCGCTGGCCGCTCTCCGCGAGGAAATCAGAAACCTCGCCGCAAGCCTGTCGGAGAATGGCATTCGCGCGGTCTCGGCTGTGCTCACCCGTCACGGCGGAACGCTCCCCTCGACGGGCTTGGACGATTTGGAGGATGCCGTGGTCGATTGCACCGTCGGGCCGGAGGACGAAACCGAAGTGCTGTTGGAAATCTACGCCGCGCTGATTTCGACGGCGTTATCTGCGGAGTAAATCCATCCGCCCAATGCCCACTCCCTCCCGATCCGACTCACCTTCCTCCGACGCCATCGAAGCCCGTTGGAACGAAATCCCCCTCCACCCACTCGGCACGATTCCCGACGACCTACCCGAAGCGAATCCCCTGCTCTATCGCCGCGTGATCGCCAAACGCGCCGTCGTCGCGGCCTACGAAGAAAGCGATCTACCGGAAGCCTGCATCGTCGATCTCCTCGCCGACCTGCGCCACTTGTGCGACGCGCTGGGATTGGATTTCGCCCAACTCGACCGCGCGGGATTCCTCGGTTATGCCACCGAGCGAGCCCGGGCTTCCGCCGCCTCCCCTCGCTAAACTGCGTCGCGACCATGCGCGTCTTCGAAGCCAAGCTGGTTTATTCCCTCGTCTCGTTGGGCGAGGCGGTGCGCCTCGTCGCCCCGGAACACGTGGTGGACTACCTACGGTCGGCCTTTGACGAGAATCCCCTGCAGGAGGCTTTCTACGTCATCTACCTCGACTGCCGGAACCATCCGTTGGGGCGGCAGCTCGTGAGTCTCGGCACGGTAAATTCCACGCTGGTTTCGTGCCGCGAAGTGTTTCGCGGCGCGATCCTCGCCGGTGCTTATGGCATCATTGTCGCGCACAACCACCCCTCCGGCGATCCCAGCCCGAGCCCGGCCGACCGCTCGGTCACACGGAACCTGCGGGAGGCGGCCAAAATCCTGGAGATCCCACTCGCCGATCATATTATCTGCGGTGACCCCAAGGCCGATCCGCTCCACCTCGGCTTCTATTCGTTTCGTAACGCCGGATTATTGTAGAGCAGACGACACGCAACCAGCGGGGCAACAGTGGCCGAGGAGAGCGCTGCCGCGCAGGCACGATAATTTTTGACCGAAACCATGAACCACGTGAGGGCGATTGCCGGCCGGCCGCAGATTTTCGCGGACACGGCTGCGGGGAACCTCTGAACGAGCTAGGACGATAAACCGCGGCGGAAACGCCGCGCAGGCCCGCCCGGGCGTGGAAGTGGAACGGAGGGAAAGGAAGCTATCAGGATACTCCGCCGATTTTCCCGGAGGTTCAGCACAACTCCGCGGATTTTCGTCACACGGTGGTCGCGCGCAGCATCAAAGGCTCAAATTCCGTCGAGCGGTGTAGGCGGGTAACGGCGGTGCCCTCTCGATTCGGGTTCCACTGGTGCCGCGCGCCCGGGCAAAGGGCCAGAAATCCGTCGCCCGGTATTCCGTGATGATTCCTTGCTACCATCGGCGACATGGAAGAATCGCTGCCAACCCCGGAGCCAGAACCGCCGGAATCCGAAACCACCGCCTCCGTTAAAGTCTCGGCCGAAACGAAAGCCACCCTCGATCGCCTCACCGTCCAGCTCGACGCCGGTTCACTCGGCGACTTGATCGCATTTCTGATCGCGCACTTCGAGTCCTCGACGCACCTCACCCGGTTCACGGACTTGCGCGGGCTCCAGGCGCTTTCGGATCGCCTGCACACGGTCCTCTTGCTGCTCGCGACCACCAATCTGGAGATCGGCCAGCAGCTCCGCCGCATTCACGCCGGGCACTACCGCCGACTTTCCCAGTATGCGGACGAACTGCTCGCACTCCACCACCGGCTGACCGCAGCCAAGTCCCCTGCCGTTACCTCCATTCAGCGCGCATCATGAATCCAAATCTCCAAGCTCAAGCCGCGCCCCGCACCTTCGTGGTCTCGGTGTCGCTCGCTCCGTCCGAACTCGGACTCTACGCAGCGGTCCGGCAGGCCAAGCGCATTTCCAACGACGCCGTCGTTTCCGCGATGGTGGCGTTCGCCCTGCAACTCCTTGCTGCCGAGTCCGCCGCGCTGACCGACGGCACGCCGTTGGATGACGATCTCGAACGCGCGGCCCTGACGCTCACGGCCGAACGCAAGCGCCTCGGCACCTTGCTCGCCGGCGCCGAGAAAATTCTGCTCGATGCCGCCGCGCTGCGCGACCAGCTCGCGCGCCACTCCACCTCGCAACCATGAGCCTCTACGGTGCAGTTCAAGCCGCCTACGGCGGACGCGTCAAACGCGCGGGCATGGTGCGACGAAAAAAGAGTTTCACCGCCGCCCGGCCGTTGCGCGATTTTTTCAACGCCTACGCCGATGAGACGACCAAGCCCAACTACATCGCGCCCACGGATGTCATCGCCCAAACGGAAGAGGAATATCTCCGCGCGATCCTCACCGGTCAGGCACCACTCCGCCCGGAGATCGACTACCTGCCGTTTCGCGGCCGGGTGACGGCCTTCGGTCGCGCCGCCCACCCCGACATCTACCAAACCCATGAGATCGAAAAACTCTCCGCCGCCGAACGGCTCGCGCGGCTCCGGCAATGGTGGCTGCGCGACACCGACGCGCTCGCCACTAAAGCCCATCACGTCGTCTTCACGCTCGATCCCCGGTTGACTGCCGCGATGCGTCAGGGCGGTGTCTCGGCCGATACTTTTCTCCTAACGGCCGTCAGCAACGCTTTCACGGAATTTCAGTCCCAGTTTTATCCCGGCGATACGCTCGGCTACGTCGTCGCGCTGCACCATGATCGCGCGCACGTTCACGCCCACGTGCTCGTGCATCCACTCACGGAAAATGGCGCCAAGATAAACCTCAGCATTCTGCGTCGCTACCAAGTCGGCGACCGCACCGTCGACGTGCCCTGCCAGCAAGTGTTGAAAGATTCGTTTGCACGACAGGCCGAGCTCGCCTGCGCGCAGCACCTGCCGAAACCACAGACTCTGCACACCGAGACGCGGGAGCGGCGGCTCGAGGCGGCCGAGGAACTCATGCTCCTTCATCGCGCTTCGCTGGAGCCCGACGCCCGCGAGAGTGGCAATATCCGCATCGAAAAACTGGTGCGGATCGTGGACGATATGCGGACCGATCCCAGCTCGCTCACCTTGCTTCGCCAGGGCCGCGATGCTGTCGCGCATCTCATCGCGGAAGACGTCGCCGACGGCCGCCTCTACGAACTCCAGCACAACTTCCCGGCCATCGCCGACAAATCCGCCGCCGCCAAATTCGAAACCGCCGCGCAAGCCCGCACCACGCTCGGCATATTCTCCGCGATCATCAGTCAGGCTTCGACGCTCTACATCGCCGGCGTCAACGGCGCGCAACTCGCCCCCGCAGCGGCCAAGTCGGATGGCGGTGGACCGGTGTCATTTCACGAGGAAGTTCGCGGTCGCGCTCGGCACCACCGTGATCGCGCCGAGGAAAACACCCGGCTGGCGCACGAGACCGCAGTGCTCCGGGCCACGCTGCGACGCGAAGACAACACCGAGTCGGAGTGCCTGATCGCCTCGGCCCATACCGTGCTGCGGATGATGCAGTCGCTGAGTCCCGCGCTCGGCGACGGCCCGGATTTATTGACCTTGTGGCATCCGGCCGCGCACCGGCAACCCCGCGTCACCGGCTCGTCGGCCGGCGCGGCAACGCTCAATCGCGATCTGACCCGTGCCGCCGAGGTCCTCGCGCAGCATCATCAACCGGTCAATCTCGCCGCGCCCGCGACCGCGCGCGGTCCGAATTCCACGGCGGTCGAAGCAAACGACATCGAGACCCTTCCGTCGCAAACCGTATCGGCACCGCCGGGATTTCTGGCGCGGACCCAGATCGTTCGCTTGGACGAACTGCTCACACTCACTCCATTGGAGCAGATGCCACCCTCCGCCCCGGAGCCCGGCCCATTGTAATCAAATCACGATGCCCTCCGAACCCAACGGCCGCCAGACGTCTCCTACCATCGAAACCACGGATCGGTTTCCCGAGATTCCTTTCACCGCTGATGGCGCCGACGCCGCAGCCTATGAGGCGCTACGACCGACGTGCCTCCGCCACGCGTTTTTGCCGTCGCTTCGCGCCGGTGTGCTGCTCGACATTGCGATGGTCTCACCGGCAGACGAACCGGCCCTCGCCGCGATCCGCCGTCTCACTCACCAGGAAGTGCGGCGGTTCCGGATTTCCGAGGCCGACTACGACCGCGCGATCACTCACCTCGAAGCCGGCCGGTGCACCACGCCCGAGAAAGGAGACGTCGGAGCAGAGGCCGAGCAAATGAATCGCCCAGAAGCGTGGGATTTCTTCAGTCGATCAGCTCGTGACATCGCCGCCGAAATTGTCGCGCTGGCTTTTTCCGCGGGCGCTTCCGATCTGCTGCTCGACGATCAGGAAGAATGGATGGACGTGGCGATCAAGGTCGCGGGCCAAAAGGAGCTGCTGCCGCCCGTGGATCGCGCAAACGCGGCGGGGTTGCTCCGGGCCTTCAAGGAAATCGCCGGCCTCTCCACTCAAACCGTCACGACGTGGCAATCGGGCGCGGCGAGTTTTCCGATGCCGCACGGCCGTCGCGCCGATTTGCGGATCGAGATCACGCCGACCATTCACGGCGAGAGTCTCGTCGCCCGCATTCAAGATCGGCAGCGACAGCTTGAGCGGATGCACCGTCTGCCGTTCACCGACCCGCGTCACCTCGCGCTCGCTCAAGCCTGCCTGCGCCAGTCGCAGGGGCTCATCGTGGCGACGGGCCCCACCGGCCACGGCAAGACGACGACGCTCTATTCGTGTCTCGGCCAGCTCGACCGCTCGGTTCTGAACATCCGCACGCTGGAAGATCCCGTCGAATTCACGGTGCCGTGGATCACACAAATTCCCGTCGGCACCGACACCGGCCGGAGTTTTGCGGATGGACTCAAGAGTCTGCTGCGGCAGGCACCGCATGTGATTTTGATGGGCGAGATTCGCGACGGGCCCGTGGCGCACACGTGCGTCGAGGCCGTTGATACCGGCCACTTGATCTTTGCCACGCTGCACACGCGCGACGCAATCGGCGTGGTGTCACGGTTGCTCGACCTCGGGCTTACGGGACGGCAAATCGCGACCTCACTGCTCCTCGTCGTCGCCCAGCGTTTGGTGCGGCGCTTGTGTCCGCACTGCCGGAAACCGGTCGCGCCGACACCGGCGCAAGCGCGACATTTCGCGCACTACCAATTGCCGGTGCCGACGACGGTGCATACCCCCGGCGGCTGCGCGCAGTGTGGCGGCCAAGGTGAGCGCGGCGTCGCGGCCGTCTTTGAATTGCTCCATCCCGCCGCGAGCGACGATCTCACGGATGCGATCGGTCGGGCCAGCCGGCACACGTTCAACGAAACCACCCTCCGCAAGCGGTGGCTTGCGCTCGGCGGCTCATCGCTCGTGCGCGAGGCGCTGCTCCTCGCCGCGGCCGGCGAGATTTCCTACGCGGAGGTGTTGAAGTTCGAGCGCCTGCCGCCGTTCCCGGACGATTGATCACCAGCGCACGTCCGCCCAGTTGCCGAGCAGCGCACGGCTCATCCCGGTGCGATGCACAGCCGCGATGCACATCATGGCCATCATGATGGCGAACAGGAGCAGGAAGCAGACAAACGGCTCCGCTACTAACCGACGCCAGGACAACAATCCCGGCGGGCGGCGCGGCGGCTCGCGTTCAGGCGAAAGCGACTGGCGTTCCAAGCGGTAGCGGCGCGGACGGGAAGAGGCAACGGGGCGATGACGAGTTCTCACGTTGCTACAATCATGGGCACATGGGTTCGAATTCACAAGGGGACGCCCCCGGCGCGACCGCCACCGCGCCGGAACCGTCGCATTTTTTGCAGGCCACCGCCTTTCTCGGCCGGTGGCGGGCGCGGCGTGGTCGCGCGGCACCGCAGTCAGCCGCAGAGTTGATCCCGCCCCAAGCGGAGCTGCCAGCCGCGTTGCACAGCCACTTTCGGAGTTTCGCGTGGGTGGTGCATGAGCAGCGCCTCATGCTGCTTCTGCTCGCAGCGGTCGCGAGCTGCACCGCCGCGGTGTGGGCTCTCGCGCTCCACCTGGAGTGCAAGCCACCGGTCGTCGTTCGTGCCGGGAAGACGTTGAAGGAATCGGCCGCCGCCTTCTACGGCACCGCGCAGGTCTCCTACGATCAGTTGGCGTTCTTTCTCCACGGCTGCCTGCCGTTGCTCTACGCCGCGAGCGACTCCGGTCATCCGCTCCTGCCGCTGGCGCAGGGCCTCGTCGATCCCGAGATTTATCGCGCCGCCGAGCTACGCCTGCGCGCCGCCTCGCCGGAACTGAAGGCCAACCAGATGACGCAAAGCCTCGCCCTCACCGGCTTCGCGGATGTCGTCGCCGACAGCCAGAGCGGTCGCGCCGCCGCCTACGTGCGCGGGTTCCTCGCGGTCACCGTGCGCAACTCCGGTGTGACGTTTTTCCCGTGGCGGGCGCAGGTGATCGTCGAGGCCAATCCCCTCGGGCGGCTCAACCCCTACCCGTTCTATGTGATCGCTCTTGAAACGAAAACCGGACCCGAGGCGTTGGCGTGGGACACCACCCACGACAACCGCGGCCTCCTGAATCCTCGTTCACCATGAACCACGGCGACGAAACAGCATCGACCGAGGACGCGATCGCCCATCCACGCTGGTCGCGAATGGAAGAGAGTCGCGATTTCTTTTTGGACGAGGATCGCCTCCGATTCGGCTTTCGTTTTCTGGTGATCGGCGGAGTCGTGCTGCTCGTCGCATTGGGCGTGGGCCTGTGGCGGCTGAATAGCGCCGCCCTTACTCCGCCCAAATTCGTCGGCATCCTGCACGGACTCATCTTCAGCGGGCCACCCGAATCTCTCGCCAGTGTGCGCGAGAGCGATTTCGATCTGTTGCTCGCCGACATTGTCGAGGTCGCCTTCAGTCGCACCGAAAAGGGCCTCCCCGACGAAGTCCGCCACTTTTGCGCGGCGGACGTCATCAGCCAAATCGACCAAGCCTACCGCGAGAACGCAGTAAAATATCCGGCCGGCTATGTGCAGACCGCGGTGTTGCAGGAAACGCGATCCGTCGAGCAACGCACAGGACGACGGCGTGTGCGCTACCGCGGCCTGCTTTCGTCGCGCTCCGTCTCCGCCGCGCAGACCAGCACCATCTACCTCGACTGCGTTTTCGAAATCGGCCCGCCAGCCGGCACCAATACCATCGGCTGGCGGCTGCAAAGCGTGGACGCCGTCACCCGCGATGCGTTCTACACCGAGGAACGCGAGCGCGCCCGTCGCGAGGCGCTCAACCTGCCCACGAGCGCGGAGACCGGAAAGGATCGGCGATGAGAGGCGGCTCGATCACGATCTTCCTGGCGCTGCTCACCGTCTCGCCGATCCGAGCGGAAGACTCCGCTGTGACCAACCTGTATCCCGGCGTGCCCGTAGAAATCTTTGTGGCACCCGGCCGCGTCACGACGCTCTTGTTTCGTGGCTCCGAAAAAATCGCTGCAATCTCCGCCGCTTCACCCCTCGTCAGTTACAAATACGACCGGACGCTCAACCAGATCGAGCTCGCGCCGACCGGGCGCACCGGCGGCGCGGAGACGAATCTCAATCTCCGTATCGGCCCGCACGTCTACGTGCTCGTGGCGAAAGTCGTCACCGATGTGCGTGCCCAGTTCGTCCGGATATTTTCGCCGACGGCTGAGACCGCGACCGACGACGAAGCCTCTCTCGCCGACGCACCTCCGCTGAAGCCCCACGAAGTCGGCTTGATCGAGGCCGCGCGCATCCTCGAACGGGCGCAACGTGATCCTGTTTTCCTCGCCGCGCATCCGTCTCTCCGCACGGAAGCCCTCGGCCAAATCTCCGTCTGGAACGATTGCCTGTTCACGCTGGTCGATGTCGCGCAGTTCCTCGATCGTGATTTGCTGGTCTTTCGCGTCCGGTGGCAAAACCGCACACGCGACGCCCTGCACTTGGATATTTCGCAATACGCGCTCGCCGTGCAGGGCCGCGCCATCCCGATCATCGCGCGCTACCAGCTCTCCGGCCACGGCACGATCATCTCACCGGGAACCGCCGAAACCGTTTATCTCTCCGTCCAAGGCCAGCGGTTGAGCCGGCACAATCCGTGGCAACTCCGACTGCCGCCCGATGCCGCCGAGATCGGTCGCCGCGGCTCAAAGTAGTCATGGGATTTTTTATTCGCGAAAAGCAGGACGGCCACCGCACGGCCGGCTATGGCATTTATCTCGCCGCCGGCGTGCTGGCGTTTGTGGCGGTGAAGATTCTTCACGACCGCGTGCTGGGAGCGCCCACGGTCGCGCCCGTGCGGGCACTCTCACCCTCCAACGTCGCCGCCATCACCGAGGCCGCCGCGATCATCACGCCCATCAAGAGTTCCGCGCCCCGCGCTAGGAACGCCGAGTCGGAAAGTTTCCGCCTGGAAAAAACGACGCCAGCACCTCAGGTCGCACTGCCACCGTCGACCGAACCCGATTCATTCAATGCCATCGCGCAAGCGTTGAAAGAAGCCGCCTCGGCACCGCGGGCCAATGACTCGCGCACTCAACGTCCGCTCGACGAAGGCACGAACCCCACCGATGTCGCCAGCGCTCCCGTCTTCGCCGCCTTGCCGCCGGCCTTTGCCGCCGAACCCGCCGGTCGGCCGAGTTCGGATTCGAGCGCGGCGCCTGCGCCGCAATTGTTCGGCTACCGCGATGCCACAGTGGAATCGGTCACGCCCAAAATCTCCGTCGGGACGACCGATGAAAACGAGCGCACCCGTTTTCTGGTTCCGCGCGGTTCGTTGATCGCGGTGTATCTGCTCACCACCGTCGATACCGGGAATCCGACTGCGACCCTGCAATTCGCCGCCGCTTCGCCGCTCCGGTTCAACGGGCGCGAGCGGGTTCCCTTCGGCACGCGCTTCCTGGGCCGCGTCAACGGAGCGGCCGTGCGCGACCGGCTAATTCTCACGGCGGACGCCGTGCTCTATCCGGATGGGTTCCAGCTACCGATCGCCGCGACCGCCGTCGAAGCCGATGCCAGTGGCGCGCAAATCTACCCGGGAATCGCCGCTTATTTTTTCCCGCCACCCGCGTGGGCACAGGTCGCGCCCTACATGGCGGAGTTTGCGTCCGGCGCCGTCGCATCGCTGCAATCACGACTCGCGCAACCGTTCTCCGCCAGCGTGGGCGGCATCGCCGTCACATCGGCGAGTTCCTCCGGCGATCCCCGCGCCTCCCTCTATCAAGCGTCGGCGCAAGCCTTGCAGGATTTTTCGCAGGCCCGCCTGAAGGAAATCGAGCAGCGGTATGCCAGCCACTACCTCGTGCCGGCCGGGACGGCTTGCTGGCTTCAACTCGACCGCGATCTCGATTTGAGCCGCGCGCACGAAACTCACCGCGTGACCTTGCCACTATCCACGGAGCCACCGGACGCGGGCACCCGCCCGGCGGCCACCGCCCAATCCAAATGATCCCGGTCCGCATATTTTTCGTGGGAAGCATTGTTCTCGTCGTCACCGGCTGCCGAACGGCCACGCCCAACCTGCCTCCAGCGGCATCGCAACCGATTCCCAATCTCGCGCCGTCCTTGCTCGCGTCGCCAGTGTCGGTGCCGGCAGGTGAAGCCACCGTCTATCGCAACCCAACAATCGGAGTTGTTCACCTGCGCTCCTATCAAGACGCTGACGGACGGCTGTTCGGTCCGCAAGTCATGTATCAGATCGTCGAGCCCGGCGGCTGGAACGTCGAGGCCGCGGAAAGCAAATCCCCGCTCAGAGCGAAAAAAGAAATCCGCTCGCCCACTCTTTCCACCTCCCAGGCGAAGACGGAAAACATCTCGGTGCCAGACCGACCGCTGCTCGATCCGAGCCAAGCCGACGACATCGTGCTCACTGGTTTGATGCGCGAGTCGGATCGACCCCAAGCCGAAGCGATGGCCCGCAACGCCGATGATCGCAGCGCCGTTTTCGATCGCGACGCTGGCTGGTTTCTTCTTCGCCGCACGCCGCCGTCCACGCCGTAGACCGATGGTGCGACTCGTCTATTTCCTGAAAGCAGCCCCAATCCCGGCCGACCCGCTGGAGGAGCCGATCGTCCCGTATGTCTTCGCGGAGTCCGTGCTCCGCCTCGGCGGCAAACTGCGCGCCGACAACGCGCAGACCGCACTGCCCGTCTGGCGCGACGGCCGATTGGAAATGTGCAGCCGCCGGCTGCCCGACCGCACGTTTTGCGGCTACGCCTACCGGATGCCGGCGCCGAGCTGGTTTGTCTTTCGCCCGGTGGCAACGAAGGCACCGCGATGAGCGCGCAACTTCCCGCAGGTTCACCGACCGAGTTTCGTTCCGAAGCACCGCGTGTCTGGGTGCGACGTTATCTGCCGGACGACGACGCCTTCCTGCTTGCGCCACTCGACGACGAAGCTGTCCCTCTGGTCGCCACGATAGACAAAGATTCGCCCGGCCGTGGCCGCGTTCGCGAAGCCCTCATGGAGGCGTTGTTCGGCGCCCGCCGCAGCCTCGCACCTTTGCGGCTGCTCGTGCGCGAGATTGCAGCTCCCGCGCCATCGGACACGAATCGACCGTCCCCACGTCGCTTCGCCATCACCGATGCATTTGCCGAGCGCACGTTCAAGGACGCCGACGCGCGCAAGATCGTCGATTCCGAGGGACAGTCGATTTCCCGTTGGAGCGAGAGCCTCGATGAGGCGGTCAACCATCACGGGCGACTGTGGCTCGCCCGCAGTGCCGTCGATTATTTTTCGGAAATGCACCCGGTCGATTTTACCCGCGTGCGCGTGCGAGCAGCGACCCAGCTCGCGCCCGAGCAAGCCGACGCTTTGCCTCGCGACTTGCTCGGCGCACTCCTGGGCGGCGAACTCGCCCACCAGCGGCGCTACCATCCGGGCGTCCCCCTGTCGCTCCAGGTCGAGAGTGAGCCACACCCATCGCAACGCGCCAACTATGCGGTGCAGCGCGCCCTCGTGGACGAGTTCGTGGATCGCATGACGAGCGGGCTACCGGCGCTCACCCACGCGCAGTCGACCCTGATGGCGAGCGGCGTGCTCGTCGTGGTGCATCCGACGCGCACGCCGGAATCGCTCCGCGCTGGCACGCGGGAGGCCGCGCGTGGTATCGCGGCCCAAACGCTCGCCGGCCTCATGGAGCTCCACGGTGCCGAGCCCGCAACGCGGGACTTCGATGAATTGTGGGGGCCGAGACCCGACGGTTCACTCGGCCGGCGCGCCACCCTCCATGAGGAAATCCTCGCCGAGATGGCACCGCACCCCATCGCCCAAAATCCGAACCTCCGGGAGAAAACCGCCGCCTACCTTGAACTCTCGGCCTCGCGTCTCGCGCGCTACGATCTCGACGCGCGGATGCTGGTTTACCAAGAGCAGCTCAAAACCGCCGGCCTCAGAAAGCCGCGCCACCCAGGAACGGAAATCGCCTCCGACGCGGAGCCGAAGTCCGCCCCGGCCGATCCCCGCATGATCGCGCTCCTGCAGACCGGAGCGCCCGCCGCAAGCGCCGCCGACCACGCCGTCCAGACGGTCGTGCAGGCCGAAAACATTCCTTGGTTCTAACTTCTCCATGTCGTCGCCGGCCTCAGATGAAAGCGAATCGTTCGCGCGGTTTCTGCACACGACCCCACTCGGGCAATTTTGCCGGCATCCCGAAATCGCATGGGCGCTCGCGCAGGATCGCCTCGCAACGACCATCACGCCGTTTCTCCATTTGCCGGACATCTTCCGCTACGAGGAGCGTCTCCTGCGGGATTGGGAGACGGAGCGGCCCGACGCGGCCGCGCAGGCTCGCGCCTCGGCCGCTCTCGTTCGCACGCGCGCCGGCGGAATGACGGACGACGCACGGCGGCTGCGCGAACTGCTCCATCGCGTGGCACACCGTCGCCTCGACGCCGCCGCGGTGGGCCGCGAGGTGTTTATCCCCTGCCCGCCATTCTTCGGCGAGCCGCACCTTGCCCAGCCGCTGCGTGACGGGCTCACTTTAAAAATCGGAATCGTGCGGGTGGCCCACTATTGGCCGAAGCCCGAAACCGAACTTCGCAGCCAGGTGTGGCGCTCCCAGCCCGAATTAATCCGCGCGGCCGAAAGCGTGTTGTTTCCGTTGCTGCCGCCGCCCGGCGAAAATGAAGCCGACGAATTCTCGGCCGCCGCGTCGCTGTGGCTGGCCCTCGCACCACTACGTGAATTCGAGGCCCACAAATCGCTGCCGCTCCTGCCCTACACGACCATCTACCCGGAAGGCTATGTGCCCCGCGGCTACTCCCTCCGCATCAAACCCGAGACCATGCGCGCCCTCGGCGGCAACTACCTCACCCTCGCCGCCGCCGGCCTGTCGCCCTACATCGCCGATCCGTTTCTCGCTTACTGCGACTCACGCCGCAGCCTCCTGCAAACGTGGATCGCCGATCTCGAATCGCTGGCCAAAGCCAAATGGAGCATGCCGGTGATTTGCGCGTAAAGCGCCCGTGTTTTCTTGTGACATCAATCTTCGGAGGCTCCAAAAACCATTCCCACTCGAATCGGCGCTGACAGACAAAGGCAATCAAGCTCAAGAAGGCGTGACGGCCTCGATCTGCGGACCATCCTTGCCCGACGCGATAAACGTGCAGAAAGCTGCGCGGGAGCCGAGATGCCGGAATTTCTGACGAGCCAATTGAAACAACCGGTCATCACACGTTGAAAGAATGAACTGCCGTGGGCCGTTGCGCGCATCCAGCAAGCCTACTAGCAGGTCGAGAAATGCGTAAGTGTTCAGATCATCAAAATGAGTGACCGGGTCATCCAACAAAACCGGGCAGAAGTTTGACCACGTCTGCGAACTGCAAGCCGTCAGGAACAGAGCAAGCAGCAGGGTTTGCTGTTGGGACTGACTAAAATAGTCGATGGGACGGAGCGGTTCTCCGCGCCGGGTGGCGCGCACAACGATGTCACTTTTGTCGGGACTGAGGGTAATGTCCTCAAAGCCGTAAACCGACCGCAGACGGCGCTGAATCACGGACGCACGCGGCCCGTATTCACGGGTGAAGGTGGCAATCGCGGTATTTTGCTGGGCGCTTAGCAAAGCCCCCAGTTCGTCGAAGTAGTCAGCCCACGGCTTGAGTCGCTGGCGTTCGCTTTCCGCGTCGGTTTTCCGCTTGTCGGCTTTATGGATGTTATCAGTTAGCCGAGAAAGCGCTGCGGCGGTTGTTGCTGCGTCGAGAGCAAGTTCCAAGTTGGCCGTGCTATCACCGAGCACCGCGACATCCGCTTGAAGCTTGGACTCCGCCTTCACAAGGTCTGCCAAGGCGTCAGGCGTTAGCGTCGGAGACAGGTTCGACGCCGTTAACCGGGCTTCAAAGTCCGCGATCCATTTTTTGTCTGCCGCGATTTGAGCGCGCAAATTTTGAATCTCCTGGCGCAGGGAGACGAGGGTCTGGCGGGCCGCTGCGAAGGCGGTTTTCTTCAGCACGGCTGCCGGTTCCGCCATCTTCAAGTCTTCGTTGGCGCGGGCCAATTGCTCAGTCGTTAGCCGCTCGGTTTCGGCCAGCTGCACCGGGTCAATATCGAGAGATGATTGCCCGAGCCTGGAGTCTGCACGCATACGTGAGAGTTCGGTCCGGACACCGGTAAGTGTCTTGGATTTCTCGTCGTGCTCGAACTGTTTTTGCCGGGAGACTTGCCGGTTGGCCGCGAGTGCCTCACGCAGCGTAGTGATCACGCGTTGATGTTCGGCCGTTGGCGCATCCTGCTGGGCAATTTCTGCGTTTAGGGCGGTGATGCGTCGCCGCAGTTCATCGGCGATATGTCCAGCCGGAGAATCCGGGAAGAGTCCAGTGCCTTCGACCGAACGCACGAAGGCTGTCAGGGCGGTCTCAATTTGAGTCTTCTCGGTTTGCAGGGCGGCTTGACGTTGTTCGGCGGCGACCTTTTTTGCCGCGAGTTCAACCACGCTCTGCTTGGCGGCCGTGATCTTCTCGCGGATTTGCTTGAGCTGCTGCCGTGGTTCCGAGGCAACCTCGGCATTCGAGTGGGTTTGAATACGCTGGAGCAGTTTTTCCTTTGCGCCGTAGTCGGCCGCACAAATCGGGCACACCCCGGTATGGATGTGCCCCGCAAGGTCGGTGAGCAGCTCCTTGAGGTCAGATTGCTGAGTCGTGACTTGGTTGATCTGCGTATCGAGGCGCTTCTCCTCCGCCCTGAAGTCACTTTGGTCCTGCGTGAGCCTACGGTGCAATGGTTGCAGGTCTGCGAGTTCCTTTTCCACCGTCCGCCGTGTCTCGTCCACCTCTCCGAGTCGACGGCGTTGGTCCACGTAGCGTGGATGGGTTTCAAGGAGCGTTGTATACAGTTTCAGCTGTCGTTGAAGAGTCGCAGACTTGATGTCCCGCTGGGAATTGGTTGTTTCGGCCGCTTGGACTTCGACCGCGAGTTTTTCCTCGGCCGTGCGCTGTTCGCGAAGGAGAGTTGCTAGGGTTCCCAAGTCCTCGCCTAATTTCTTCTCAAGGGCTACTGCTTCGGTATAACGTGGCTTGTTGCTGCGAATCCATTCGAGCAACTGATTGCGGGCAGTGAGTTCCTTTAGTTTCCCGCGGTGCTCAGTAACGGTCTGGTCGGCACGCTGGCTGGCAAGTTCGGCGGCAGCGCGTTCGACCTCGGCCTTCGCCTGCTCCTGCTCTTTGGCAGTGAGGGATTGCAATCGTGTTTCGAGCTGAACTCGGGTCGTGGGCAATGACGCCAAGTCCTTGGCGATTTCCGTCAACCGGCGTGCCTTGCTAACATGGTCGGCATGACGGGCCGCAACAGCGGCCCGCCAGCCGCGCACGACGGACGTATCGACGGGCTCATCCTCGGCAAAAAAACCGGCGGCGGTGAGGCGGCTTCTTACGCTTGCGATGGTTTCTTGCAGAGTGGAGGCACTTCCATCGATCTGAGTGGGCTGAGTGAGCCGCCGAAGCTCCTCCCGGTCTGCGGTGGCCAGAGTTTGGGCGTCGAGGATCGTCGCGTCGTGGCCGGCCATGATCTGGACCAAGTGCGCATGGACTTTCGCGGTCTTGGCCACCGCATTGTTGTAGTCCTCGAACGCAAGCATCCGCGAGACGATGTCGGCGCTCAGCCGACAGTCCTTTTGGAATTCACGGGTGAGTTCCTGTTCCTCCTGGTTGAATTGATGAGTGGCGCGGAACAACCGGACGAGGTGGTCAATCCGTTCGGTGCCAGGGGAGCCCGCGCCGGTGAGCGCAGCGAGAATGGCTTTTCGGTCTTTCTGATCGCCGTTGAGCGTGGCGCGATTGCGCGCTTTGACGGTGCGCTCGACGCGCATCGAAGTTCCGTTGTTCGAGGCGGTCATCGCCACCGTGCTTTTCCCCGGTTCGCTATCGAGGTGCGTGGCGGCCTTTTGAAACTGGCTATCGGTGAGCCCAGCCAGGCGTCCGATGTCGCCCGTTACGGCGAAGTCGATGGCGTCGAAGAATGAAGTTTTTCCAAAACCATTGGGGCCGTATAACACGGTGATGTCGCTCGCGATGTCGAACGATTGCGGTTTTCGGTAGGCGCGAAAATTTTCAATCTCGATCTTCTCGATTCTAATCGGCTCCTGCGACCGGTCAGCTGCGGCGCCACTGGTGCGTGGCAATGCCGGCGAAACGACCGGGTCGCCGAATTGCTGTGCAACGCAGTCATTCACTATTTCCTCGGGACCGCGCTGATGCGGCAGGACGAGATAACGCGCGAGCAGCGCGGAGACGCCATGGCGCTGAAGGAAGACTTGTGCGGAGTCAGGCCGAAGTCCCGCGCCTTGCAACGGATCGAGTGGAAGGAATGGCAGACGCGCGAGTGCCTGTGGTATGTCCCCGTCGAGCGGGATCACAAACTTGCGGCAAAAATAGACGTCGGTTTCGACCTTCGAACAGAACGCATCGAAATCGGAATCAGGCAGGGGAATACAGAAGACAAAATTGACGTCCAGCTGCTCCCACTCGCGCTGCCGTCGGTTGCATAGAGCCTTGAAGCCCTCGTAAAGCGTTTCGTAGTTAGCACGCCAGTCACCATGCGGCAGCGCGAAGGCCGCGAGGTTGTGCGTGGTCTGCAAAAGCAAAAGCGGCGGCAGCGCCAGCACTGAATCAGCCTGGCTGATTTCAGCCATTGGCAGCAGCGTGCGCAGATGCTCGCGTAAACGAACGGTCATTGCGTCGGCTTCAATTCGCGAGTCGGGCATAGACGGCTACCTCCAATTCGACCGGAGTATCGGCCCCCAAGAATTCCTGCATCAATTCCTGAAACCCGATGGGAAAACGGTTGTTGGCCGGATCGGTGAATTTGGCGCGGGATTGGATTCCGGCCTGCTTGTTGCGGAAGATGGTGCCGTCGCGACTGCTGAGGGGCGAATTGTGACTATCGCGAGACACGATCAGCAACTGTCGGCGCTGGTAAGGCCGGTGCTTTTCGGCGTGCTTGAGATTTTGCTCGTGGGTCGCACCGCGCACCGCAAGGACATCCACGGCCCTGCCGCGAATCGTGACCTCGGCGTGGGCACCGTTGGTGTTGCTCGTCGCGTCGGCAAAACCGATGCGAAAAATATCGAGGGTGTGCGTGACGTGCGCCAACGCGTCGCTTTCGCTCGCGCTCCACTCGTCCGCATGTTTCTCCACGATTTTTGTTGGCGAGCCGGGGCGTTCCTTGGTGAAGGCCGGGTTGCCGAGTGCAAGGATTCTGGTCGCGAGAATGGCAGTTTTGGATCGCAGGTCCTGGACATTGAGCACGTGAGTAGCCGCAACCGTCGGAGCCAGCGGACTGTGTGGAAGGGAAACGCTCAGGCATTCTATGCCATCGAGAGTGTCATTCAGCCATTTGACCGCGCCCGGCACCGCGCCACCCGGAGTGCGCGGGTCCGTCGCGGCGACATCAATGGGATGAACGAAAGGATTTTCGACGGGCACGCTTTGCCCCGCGGCACCCGGGACGACGGAGGCCGGGTTCACTTGAATGAAGGAATGGATACATGGGCCGGCTTCGCGAAAAAACACATCGCGATGAGGATGGACTAGGGAGTGTTTTCAAACCTTGCGGAACATAAGGCGCGGACAGAGATCGCAGGCGGGGTCATGAAATTTATCGCCCGGCTGGAGTTGCCCGAGCCGCTGTGGAAGCGGCTAAAAAAATTAACCTGAGTCGGCGCAAAACGCGGCGCTGCCAGATACGCCCCGTGGGCGGACGACCCCCGAAGGAGGATCGACAGATGCTGACCGCGCTGTGGTATGTGTTGCGCACGGGCTGCCCGTGGCGAGACGTGCCGGCGGCCTTCGGCCCTTGGAGTTCGGTCTACACACGCTGGCGGCGGTGGTGCGCCTGCGGGCTGTGGGCGCGGCTGCTGGCGCACCTCGCACGGGCGGCGACCGGCGAGCTGCGGCATTTGGATTGCTCCCACATCAAGCTGCATCAGCACGGCGCGAATCCGCCAGGCGGGCAGGCGCACCACGCGATCGGTCGCACCAAGGGCGGGCTTAACTCGAAGTTGGCGGCGGTGGTCGAGGGGCGCGGTCGTGCGGTCGCCCTCACTCTGGCTCCAGGTCAGCGACACGATCTGAAAGCCATCTTGCCTCTCGTGCCAGCCTTGCGGGGCAAGCGTGCGGTCGGCGACCGGGGCTTCGACGCGGATAATTTTCGCGCCACCTTGCGCGGCCGCCGCGTGCGAGTTTGCATCGCCCCGCGCCGGAATCGACGCCACGCGGTGAACTTTCATCGCGGCTACTATCGTCACCGCCACCACGTGGAAAACTTCTTTGGTCGGATCAAGCGCTTCCGCCGCGTGGCCACCCGCTACGACAAACTGGCCCTCACCTTCTTGGCCTTCGTCACCTTCGCCGCCGTCTTGGATTGGCTCACTCTTGAGGTTTGAAAACACTCCCTAGCACTACTCCGTTAAGTAGCTACGACGTGTCGATGATGAGGCCGGAACGGGTGAAGCGAGTCGCGCAGCGCGGGCAGAGGCAAAGGGTCAGCGCTTCGATGAGCCAGCGGCGGACTTCAGGCAGCGAGGGGCGTTTTTTTTGACGCGCGCAGCCGGGTCAGGAAGCAAAAGGCGAGGAAGCACAGCGTGAGATGATGATGGAGCCCACGCCAAGAGCGGCCCTCGAAGTGATCGAGGCCGAGTTCCTCCTTCAGTTGTTGATAACCCTGCTCGATGGCCCAGCGCTGGTGCGCCAACCGCACCAACTCCGCGAGCGAGGTCTTGGCCGGCAGGTTTGAGAGATAATATTTGAAAGTGTCGTCGCCAAGTTGCTCGATCAGCAGCCAGCGGGCGACGCCGGGCTGGCGCCAGCGACTGCCACGCTGGGAAGCCTTCACCCTGAGGGCGACGGCGCAAACGCTGGCGCCATCCGCCCGCGGCAACCGGATCTTCGCCCAGCGTTCCGGCGTTTGGAGCAGGCGGTCCCGCCACTCGACCATCGAGCGCGGATGCAGCGCAGGATCTAGCACCACGGCGTAGCGCCGCGGACGCCCGACCGCCGCTCGCACCATGCGGGCGACCGCTTCGGCCGGCCAAGCGGCGACATTGCCGGGCACCTGCGCCACATAGGGTTCGCCGCGTTTTTCCAGTTCCGCGAGGAGGGGGAGCACGACGCCGTAACCGGCGTCGAACACGATGGCCTGATACGCCGGCAACTGCGGCTTCATCTCGGCCAGCAGGTCGAGCGCGATGCGCCACTTTTCCTGGAAGCGCTGCGCTGGCGGTGGCACCCCGGCTCGGATCATCCGGACAGGATCGTCGGTCCACACGGCGGGCAAATACAACCGCGCCGCCAGCGGCCAATGTAAGTCCGGTGCGGCCCAATGCCACGTCACGATACTCTGACAGTTGGCGATTTTGCCCAACGCGCCACAATACTGGCGGGCGACGCCGACCGAATGGTGACCTTGCTTGGGCAGACTGGTGTCATCGAGCACGAGGACCCCAGGGGCGTCGATGCGCCGTCGCATTTGTTGGCGCAGGCGAAACAGCACGGCCTCATGCTCCCACGGACTTTGGTTGACGAACTGCTGGAGCGCTTGGTCATCGCCGCCGACCCGGGCGGCCAGTGGCTCAATCGACTTGCGTTCTCCCTCGCGGAGCAGGCCCTCCAGATACTTGCCGCACCAGTGGCGACGTTCGCTCCGACCCAACTCCGCTGCGAACTCTTCCACGAAGCCCTGCAATTGCTGCCGAATCACCGCCACCTGTTTGGGTGTCATCATGCCCCTGCACCATGACGACCGGCCAAAATCACTCAAGCACTACTTAACGGAGTAGTGCTAGGTTGTTGCCGCGAAAGCGGGGCCCACCGTTGGAATGCGTGACGTAGCAATCCGTCGCGGTAAACGTCGCAGTTTGCGGCAGGATCAAGCTGGTGCATCCGTAGGTGTCGGCTCGGCCCGGCACGTTGCGACCGGCGTTGTTGACGAAAACAATACAGGTTCCCTGACGACTCGCGGAGGGGAACTGGACCTGGTTGTAGAAATCCTTCAACTCGCCCAGAAACGTGGCGTGGCTGGGCTGGTCGTTATGTTGGACGACAAACAGCCAGGTGAGCGGGATCGTGGCGAGCAGTTGAGCCCCCTCACTGTGCATTGAACTGAGAAGCCATTGCCAAGGTTTATTCGCTCCGACGGTCGCGATCCAATCAAAGCAGACTAGCGAGCTGAAGCGGTAGGCCGCGCCGCCGGTGGCATAAAGCCCCTTAAAAAGATACACGCAGCCGCCGCGAAACATTCTTTGATATTGCGCGTTGTTCTCGGGGCGCGACGGGTAGAGTTTAGGTTGAATCCAGCGCTCGACGGTGTTGTCCGCGCCCTTGATCCAAATCACCGCGCAATTGACCCATTGGTCCGCAGCGACACGGTCGGCACCATTCGACGCGGTATGCACAAACGTATTGGGAGCTCCGATCAGCGTGAGATAGTCAGTGCGGTCAAGCCCATCGACTCCGCCGATCACGACAGTTTCCGCCGGCCAATTTTCCACTTGAAGCGCAGCGTCGATGCGAGCGACTCCGGCCAGACCCGGAATGCAGAACTCCGGAAATACCGTAAAATGAGTTCGCTGGGCACCGTGAGACGCCGTTCGAGAGACCGCCAATGTGCGATCAATCAGAGCAAGTTGCTGCGGTTGGGTCTCTGGGCGGCATCGAAACGGTTCCGCAGGGGTCAGCGAAAGGCGCGGCTGGGCAATGACTATCCCGACCCGGTCACTTGGAAGTTTCAGGCCACGCGCTGTTAGATCGACGTTTTCGATGTGAACCACTGGACGGGGATATTAATCATATGCCTGTCGAAACCCGTAGTTTGTGGCAATGAAATACCAGGAGCCAGCCGGCGGCAGTCCGATACCGCGCATGTCGACCTTCGTCGGTTCGTTTGCTTGCAGCAATCTTCCCACCACGGCGGACGCTCACCTTGCGCCTGCGAAATTCCGCCCTTGGAAAAGGAGTTGAGACGGCTCCTCTCCGATCAAATCTCCTTCAATGGTCGCCCGCGCCTGTGTCGAATTCGTAGAGATCGTAGGCCACGAGTGCCAGATTCGAGGGCGGGCCCATCCCGATCGCGGCCCCAAGGGGCGAGGTGACTTTCTGGCTTCCGATGATGGCAATGCCGCCGCCGGCCGTCGCGGTGCCCATCCAAAGATAGCCTTCCTCGGTGGCGGAAAACCAACACGGACCACCCGCATATCGTCCCCAGATGACATCGAAATTGAAAACCTGGGCGCGCGTCGGATCGGTCACGAGTTTGGCGGACCCGGTCGGCACGATACTCCCGCTCAGTGAATCGACGGAGTAGGACCACAGATTGGAATCGGCACTGCCCACCGCGCAGTTGGCCACGAGCAAGTTGCCTCCCGCAACGGCGAGACTGTTGATGCCGCGTTGGGCGGCGGGATTGTAAACGATGCGGGAGACGATGGCCCCGTCGGGCACGCGCACGAGGCACAGATCGCCGTCTTCCGAGCCCGTGATTACGAATCCAGCGGAGTCCGTCGCCGAGACGAGACCGACGCCGCGCACGTTGTGGAGCCCCCACGGATTCACCGGAGTGGCCGACCGCACGTCAACCGTCTGGATCAGTGCGAGGGCCGATCCATCAGGGCCACCTTGCCAGATTGTGACGAAGCCGCCGGCGTGACCGACGATGAGAAAGAGCAGCACCCCGTTGGGCGGGATATAACTCGCACCGCTATTGGCCACGCCAAGCGTGGCACTGTAAGCCAGCGTCTGCGCCGTCACGAGGTCGGACCATTGTCCGCTGGGCGACTGCCAGACGATCATGCTCTGCGCATCGTTCGAGGTCACGAACAGCCCCGGCGCGAGGAGCGTGATCATCTGCACGCCCTCGGCCGAGGGCGTGTTGACGGCCTTCGCGATCACCGGACCTAACTGGGGCGATTGGTTGAACTGAAAAATCGACATCGAGCCGTCCCACCGCCCCACCGCAAAATGCGATGCGTCGAGCCACGCCAGTTCCTGCGCCATCACATACGTCGCGCCGCTGCTCGTAATCGGCAGCCCCGCCGGCGGCGCGACGCCGAGTCGGCTTTCCACTTCCTGCCACGAACGCAACACGGGCGGAACCGGATGACGTCGGCCAAAGCGGCCGTGCGCGGGCGTCTTCATGGTCTGAACATGTGGCTTATTGTCTGAGCGCGGCGAACTTTTTCCCGCGTGGTCTCATCATAACAAACACTCCGGCCTGCATCGGGTGTTGTCTCAAGTGGTCGCGGCGCGGCGCGACTCAACTCGCTCTTGCCCGCAACGGAGTCGCGTGCGCATGCAGGTGGCGCAGGTCGCCAGCGTTGATGATGCCATCGCGTTTGATCGCATCGCGGAGCTGGGTCAGGCCATTTTCGCACTCCCGATCCACGTCGGCGACCGAACACCAAAACGCGTTGGTCAGGTGCTGCGGATCGCGTCGGGTCGGATGGATGCGTGAGGCGTGCTTGGGCGCGCGAAACGGAGCGGCAAAGTAGGGAGCCGCCTTGGGGTAGTCGATCAACCCGCACCAATAGCGCGAAAGGCTGTAGGGCTGGGGTTCCCTAGCGTTTGCGGCGAACGCCGCCGACGGCTCCAAAAGAAACTCCGCGAGGATGGCGAGCGTGCGCTGGAGGTTGGCCGTCACGCCCATCGTCGCGAGCACGGCCGGATCACCGGCGACAGACGCGGCCGGGAGCACTTCTTGAAACGCCAGTCGAGCGCGACCCGAGGCCCATTCGACATCATGCGCGATGCCCACCGCCCGTTCGCCAAGATCGGGTGCCAGCTTGGTCCATCGCAACAGCACAGGCTCGAGCACCTGCGAGGTAAGCCAGAGGTTGTAGGGCATCGTGGCGAGCACCAGATCCGGATAGGAACCCAGCGGGTTGCCCCGCGACTCTTCCACGAAGGAAACTTGCCGCACGACAGCGCGGGCGGGCCGAGTTTTGATTGGATGGCGTTGCAGCATGGCAAAGGAAGTCGGGGCGAAATCGGCTCAACCCGCCACCGCCAATTGCGGTCGTTCCTCTGGAGCCAAAGCGTCGAAGAGCAGACCCTTAAACTCGCGCTCCAACGCGTGCCCGTCTGGAGCCATGAGCAGGAGCGAACCCGCTGCGCGCGGCAGTAGCACCAACATACCGGGGCCGCCTTTCGTCAGGCTGAGAAAGCGTGCGCGGTCAGCGAGCTCGGGGTGCCGATCCAGCACAGTTCGGATCATCTTTCCCGGTTGCAGCAGAATCAGCACTTCTTCGCTGCTAAGCGAAACGACCAGATGGGCGGTGGTGGTGTCCGCAGGCACGAGACGCATGGCTATGAAACGAGATCGCGCATGGTCTTGAGATCGAAGGCGCCCGCTTCCGGTCGCGGCCGTTCCGCCGTGGCCCGCCGGCGCGCGGCCGCCCCAGCCTCCTCCTGCGCCCTCGCCTGCCGCGCGGTTTCGGCCACGTGCAGAGCCAGACCGCCGGTGGGGATGAGACCTGGCGCATCGGGCGGGATCGCTGCGGCGATCTCGCGCTCCGGCGGACGCTCATCCGACGCCATTCCGTCGAGTCCCAGACTGAGCGTTTCGCCGAAGGTCGCATCGGGCTTGTCGGATTTCTGAGCCTGACGCCTCGCTTCCTCGAGCACGACCGCCAGACCGTGCGGCTCCACCGTGCTCATCTCGCCGACGGCGGCATCCAGATTTCCGAGATAGGCGGCGAAGAGGTCGCGCTCTCGTTCCACTTGCGCGGGTGTCAGTGCGTTTTCGCCGCCGTCACCCTCGCCCGTCTTTGAGGCCGGCGGCGGAGTCGGAGGAGAAGAAATCCGCGTCGCCGGAGCAGGTGCCGCGACACTCACTTCCAACACGGGACGCGGCGCGATCGCGAAGCCCGGCGTGAGCGGCAGGACCGATTTGTAAGCGGGGCGCGGTATAACTGGCGATTCAGTCGCGCTGCTTGCCGGCGCCGGCGCGAACGGCGAGGTCGGCGCGCTACCCGACACCGCGGTCGGCGCAACCACCGGCGCAGTTGCGGGCAGCGCAGTTTCCGCCGGACGAGGCTGGCAATCCCAGCGCGCGTCCTGGCCTCGTTCGTGCGAGAGATTTTCGAGAATCTCGCGGTAGTATTCGCGCACGCGAGCGTTCACCGCTGCCACACCGCGAGGCTTTTCGGTGCAAAATATGTAGTTCGATTTCCCTTTTCTCACCTTGGCGACGTTGCCCTCGCAGCCCTTGTTGTAGGCCACGATGTCGCCGACGTTCAGATGCGCGAAGTCCTCGGGACGATAACGATCCTTCTCCTCGTTGTTCAGGCGGTGGCGCACCGTCATGCCGCGACCGTTGGAGAGCGTGCCGAGCAGTCCGCCGAAATCGATGTTGTGGTCGGCGCTGACTTTCTCCCGCGTCACCATGCCGCAGATTTCCGAGGCCCGCTTGCACGTCTCGGGGTCGGTCTGTTGCAGCCAGAATTGCACGCCAAACGCGGAGATATAGACGTTGGCTGCCTCACGCCCGATCACCTCGATGATCCACGCGTAGCTCTGGGTGGCGCAGAAGTTCACGACGTTGTTGGAGCGCGAGAGATTCATGAAGTAGGGATCTCCCGCGGTCGAGGAACCGGAGATGATGTATTTGTGGCACTCGTCCGTGAACGAGAGCGCGAGGCGCGCGGAATTGAGATCGGGGCGGCTGTTGCGCGCGAGCATAGCGCTCTGGAAATCGCTCTTGCACGCCGTGCCCAGCAAACGCCCCAGTTGCTCGTAGCGATCGCCAGGCACGAGCCCGATGATTTTCCCCGACTGCACGATGTCCTCGAAGCTGAACGTGGACGGCTGGCAAAACGTCTCCGCCAAGTTCGGGTCTTGGAGAAACACGTCGAAAGCGCCCGAAATGGTGGACTTGATGATGTTCGCCGTCTTGCCGTCGGCCACCATCTTTTGCCATTCGTCGCGGAAGAAAAGCGTGAGGTCTTCCAGCGGCGCGATCTGCCGCCGCAAAATATCGTTGCGAACATCTTCGTCCCGGCAGGCCTTCGCCTCCTCGCGCAGGATTTTGATCCGCTCGCCGAGCCGCGCCAATGCCGCCGTGAGACGCTGGTCCTGCGTGGCGAGCCGGACAATATCGATCGCCGTGCAGTGCGCTCGCTCCGACGCCCGGTGGAGCGAGATGCACGCCGCGATGACTTTTCTTCCCTGCTCGTAGAAATAATCGTTTTCCCCGCGACTGCCGCTGCCGCGCGACATCGACGCCAGCCGGGTGATCCGCTCCGCCGCCTCCGCCGCCGGCAAGAGCGGATCGACCAGATTGTAGTGGATGCCGTTGTCCACGTAGAGCACGCCGTCGACCGTCAGTGTGAGTGGCGCTTCCGATAGAATCGGCCGGCCCTCCGCATCGAGCGAGGCCACCGGTTGATCGCGCGCGACGGTGTGGCTCACCCGTCGCAGTCGCGGGCCTTCCCAGCGCCAGCCGAGAAATCGCGGCCGGCGCTCGCCGAGCGTCACCGCCATCTTCGCCAGCTCGGACAGCACCGCTTGAATCTCCGCCGGCGATTCAAACACATTGCTCGGCACCAGTCGCCCGGCGCGGTGGTGCCCGGCGGGGAAATGCAAACGAGGCAAAATCTCACCGGCATCCGAACCGCCCGCACCGCCGCGCCCGCTGAGAAACCAGAGCCGCCCGTGCTCGTCGCGATAGCGGATCACCGGAATCCGGCAGCTCGGCGAAACGATCAGCACATCGCGCGACACACACCGACCCGCTTCGTGGGCGAGATAGATGCACCCGTCCACCAAGTCGCCTTTCACCTCGGGAATAAACGCGCCGATTTTCTGAAATTCGTTTTTTGAGAGTTCGTCGTCAGTTTCCTCGTTGTAGGTCTGAAAAAGCTGCTGCAGCGCCGGCATCAACACGCCCGCCGTCTTGGACGACCCCGTCACTCCGGTGACGAGGATCGACGTGCGCATCGCGTCGTAGTTCACGTTCATCCCCGCAATCGTGAAGCCGTGCCGCTTCGCCACCGTGCGACGGCCGACGAGTTCCCACGCTTTCGACACATAGAGCGGCGCGACGAACAAAAGAACCGCTCCCGTTGCCCAAAGCGCCAGTCCACGCGGCCAGCCATAAATCGCTCCGAGTTGCGCGAGCGTCACGGGGATCAGCAGGCCGACGACCGCGAGCGCCGCCGCGACATGAGCGATATATTCCCAGCGCGATTTCAGCGGCCACGCTTGGGCCAGAACACCGAAGCTCCGTCCAGCGATGAGATCATTCGTCCGCATATTGGTCGTAGAAATCGGGGAAGCAGATTTGCAGGCACCGCGCCTGAAAAATCCACGACGCCGTGCAGGCGCCCGCTACCATCGCGATCTCGATGCCCCGCAGCCATCGCCATCCCGTGGCTGCCCCGTCGAGCGCCTCGCGAAACATCGGCGCCTCGCTCGCGAGCCGCGACAACTCCGGCAACAGATACACCGCCGTGAGCAGAAACAGCACGCAGAACGCCGTGCAGATGCCGGGGGATTCGATCGGCATTTTTCGCGCGAAGAAAATCACCCAGCGGCGCCAGAGGTTGAGCGCGGTGTTCATGGTGCTCTGGCGATAATAGCAAGGCCCCAGCCTGGACCGGCCTCCTTGCCACTATCGGAGGCAACCCAACGCGGATGCCTTCAATTCCCGCAGTCTATCGTTACGCCGTCCTTTGGCTCCTGGCCTTGGCCTCCAGCACGCTCGGCGGCCTACAAATGAGCCGTTGGCTCAGTCCGAGCGGCGCCCGAATGATCCTTCGCGAGAGACCGCAGGCACCCCTCGCGATACACCTTCCCAAAACTCCGGACCCCGCCGTCACGAAAACGTGGGCGGACCTCTTCGGCGCCGCACGAACGGAAATCTGGCTCTCGGCCGCGCAGCTCGACGCCGAGATCGTGCTGCAAGCCCTGCGTGCCGCAGCCGCCCGGCGCGTGGCCGTGCATGTAATCCTCTCTCCTGCGCAAAATCCCAATCCCGAGACCGGTGCCCGCGCCTGGCTCCGTCAGCGCACCGCCATCCGCAATGTGCGCATCGCCCGGCACCGCTTCGACGGCACGGCCTGCATGGTCGATGGGGCCTATGTCGTCGTCACCGCCCAGGCGATTGTCCCGACTGCCGCGAATGCCCTCGACGGCGGAATATTCCTCTACTCGGCCAACGCGGAAATGGCCGCAGCGCTCCGCGGCCGGCTCGCCGGCCAATACGCCGACTCGTCACCGGACACCGTCTCACGATGACCGATCATCCCTCGGTTATTTCCCTTCCACGCACGATGTGGAGCCACCCGGGCGAAGCCCCGGAATGGCGACGAACCTACGACGCATGGGCCGTCAACGAAATCAAACGCGTCCTCGCCCAGGATCGCGGGGAGCCGCTCCAGCCCGATGTGCTCGGACTCATCCCCTACCGCCCGGAATTGCTGCTGCGAATCGGGCCGGCTGCCTTGAAGCTGCCTGATTTATTCAACGTCATCGTCGTTCATCCCGCCTGCGCGCTGGCCCTGCTGATGGGATTCTACGATGCGACCGCCGACCGATTGGAGAAATTTCTCTGCGGCTCGGGTGAAGCTGTTTTTCAACTGATGCGCTGGGCCGCCGCAACGGGTCGCACGCTCCGGCAGCCCGAAGGCTTTTACCGTCACACGCTCATCACGGATTGCTACTGGGGCTTTCTCCACGCGAGGCAGACTCGCAACGAAAGCCTGCTCGCCGAACTCCTCGCGTGGTGTGCCGACGAGCGGCATCGCTACGCCGCAGCCGCCGCCTATTTTCTGCTCCAGCATCCGACGGAACTTCTCGCTCCCTACCGCGAGCTGCTCGCCGCCAATCCGTTCTATGCCTACCTCGCGCTGCCCCGATTGTCGCTGCGCGGTTTTTCAGTCCGGGCCGAGGAAATTGGCTCCGCGCCGAAATGGGCTTGCCACTTCGCGCTCAGCGCCTTCACCGGCCAGCGCGATGATTTTATCCCGCTCACCGAAACTGATCCCGCGTGGCTACTCGAACTCGCAGCCGGCCTAGGCTGGCTGACGCAGCCGACGAAATTGCCCGGCCTCAGCCAAGCCATCGCGAACCGCGCCGCCGGCCACGCACTGCAACGTCCAGCCATGCGCTTCCTGGTCGATGTGAAGCAAACCGGCCGGTCGCCGTGAGGCTTGCTATTGTGGAACTGTGCCGCGCTCCCCTTCCCGGAATCTCAGCCTACTGGCCGCCTTCCTCGTTTTCCGCTCCGTCGGTCACGGCCTCGCCGCCGAGCAAGCGCCGACACGTTCCGGCAGCGCCTCCGCGATCTTTGACGCCTACCTCGCCCGAGCAGCGCTCACCACTTCGCACTATCGCGCCGACGTTGCCTTGTTGCGTCCAAACGAATCGCTCCCGATCGATCGCATCGCCGCCCACAGTCCGCTCATCGGCCACTTTTCCTATCGACCAAAAACCTACCGTGAACTGTCGCCCGAGGAGCGCACCGCCTTGCTGCGCGAACCGGAGCTACGTGCATTCCTCGTCACTCTGAGTGCGACGGCTGATTCACCGGCCGAAAAAGCACCTGCCACCGGCGACCACGCGGACTCCGGCGGCATCACTTCATTCTCGATCTCGCCTGAAGCCATGCTCAGCCGAGCCCGGCTGTTCATCGTCTTGCCGTCGCCCCCATGAACCCCTCCACCGAGATCGATCCGCAGAAGCTCGCGGAAGTCCTCACGACCGTGCAGGGCCAGATCGCCACTGCGCTATGGCTCTCGGCGGGGATGCTCCTCGCGTTTGCCGCCATCGTCTGCGGTGCCCTGCGCTGGCGCCGCGCGGCCCTGGGCTTCGGCTTCTGCTACGCGCTCACGCTGTGTTTTGTCCACAACGGCCACGCCGCCCTGCTCGGCCCGACCGGCTGCGCCATCGCTCTCGCGGGATTGCTCTGGCCCACCGCTCGTTCCGACGAACCCAGAAAACCGCACGACCGACACTGACCTCACAGCGATCGGTCCGATCATCCGCATCGGTCCTTTTGTGATCACGCTCAAGTCGCTTCGATCCACCAACGAAACCAAAATCTCATCCACGTCGCGGCCGGAAAACATTCCCGTTACGCTCCGCGTGTCCGATCCCGCGTAGGCTATCGCGATCTGAAACGCCCGTCCGAGTGCGGCGACGACTTCCGGCATCGCCGCACCCTCGCAGTTCAAAATGTAGCCCTCGCCCTCCCGCACGAGACGGCCTCGCGGCAACTCGGCCACAACGCGTCCGGGGAGTCGTATTTCATTCGTCGCAGGCAACAACTCCGCCGCGTTTCCACCTTGTGCCACGAATACCATGAGCACGCCGAGAAATAGTTTCTTCATCTGCGGGTGATTGTAGCAACCCGGCTCGCGCCGCTTGCTACAATCGGAACGCATGTCGTCGTCGCCCCGTCGCCCCGCCGCCGCGGAGGAGGCCCTCCTGCGGCAAAAAGCGATTACGGCGGAATTGAACCAGATTCCGCTGCGCGACGTCATGGAGTCGCACTTCGGATTTCAGGGCAAAAAAGGCGGTCGCAACATGGTCAAATACGAAGTCTCCCCCGGCTTCTACCTCAATTGCTCCACCGCGGAAAACTGGTTCGCCAGCTTCAACGGCGCACCCATTCCCGGCCTCGGTGGCCCCGGCCGCAACGCATCCGGCGGAAGCGGCGCTATCAACGCGGTCATCGCCGTGCGTTCGATTCTCGGCGGCGGTGGCGATTTCAAGGACGCACGCCGGGAGCTTCAGCAGGCATTCGCCGCCCATACCCTCGACGCCCACTACGCCCCCAGCGGCCACTCCGCCCTTACGCCGCGGCCCAAGCCACCGGCGGATGAAATCGAACAAGCGAAGGAGTTGCCCGCGCGTTTCAACACCATCGACGACTACCGACGCACCACGGCGAGTCGCGGCACCCAGCCCGTGCTCAAACTACCCGACGATCTCGATCATCACATCCGGCACTATCTCACCGAGATTCGCAGAATCCCCGAATCCGTAGTCGGCGACCTTATGCGCCGCAACGCCGCCTTCCCCAGTGTGCGCGAGCGCCGCCTAACCTCGCGCCGCACCGGAGCGCCTTACCTCTTGGCCGAACCGGTCGTGGTGTTTCCGCTCGCCTCGTGGCGCACCGACCTCGTCGTCGGCTACGATTACAAGACTCTCCCGCTGGATACGGACTACGCGTCGTTCGCTGCGACCGAGGGCCGAAAAAAATTTGGCGGATTCTTGCTGGGGAACTGGAATGCCTCCACGCGCGAGGCCATCCTCACCGAGGGCGCCCTCGATGCCGTGAGCAAATGGGTGATCGACCGCCCGCCCGCCGGCACCTGCATCTGGGGCATGTCCGGCGCCCGGACGAGCGAGAGCCTGCTCCTCGAATGCCAGCGCAAAGGCATCGACGTGCGCGCCGCGTTCGACAACGACCGCGCCGGTCGCGTCGCCGCCGCCGCCACGAAAAAAATGGCCGACGAGTTGGGCGTGCCCTGCATCTGTGAGTTTGTCATGCCATCGGAAATAGATTTCTCGCTCACGCACGATGCGGCGGGCGCGACCCGGATGGCCGCCTTGGCCGACCTCTCCGCGGAGCGAAACATCGCGTGGCGTCAGGAGCCGGACGATCCTGCGGCCGGGTATCGCGGCATCGTCGCGAACGACGGCGCGGTATGGGACTTGTTCGCGCGCTACCAGAACGATGATCAGCTCGAACGCATGACCACCGAGATGCGAGGCGAACCCGCGCCCTTCGCCGGTGCTCGCATCCACTACGATGTGCGCAACAAAGATTGGAACGACCAACTCAAGGGCGAGTTCACGCCCAAACTCGAAGCGACCGCCGATTCCGCAGCGATCACAGAGCCGCCGCACACGCATCTTTCCGAAGTGGAGGCCAGCCCATGATGCGCTTTCAGAATGCCGCCCGCGATGGCGAGTTTATGGCAGCTCTGCGCGATGCCGGCATCCTCACACCAGATCTCATCGAGAAAATCGACGCCGCCATGGGCCGGCCAGATTCCGGTGCGTTGACCGATTTCCTCCTCGCGGGCGCCGAGGTCATCCCGGAACTCGCCTGGCTCACCTGGCTCATCCGGCAGCACGGCTGTCATCGCGTGGGACCAGTCGCACTTCAACCGGACACGTTGGACGCGGTCACAAATCGCGAAGCCCTCGGCGAGAATCTACCCTACCGTTTCACGGCGGATGATTCTTTCCTCATCGCCGTCGTGCGTCCCGACCGTTGGGCGTCCGACACGGCAAACCTTGCGCCGCGCCGCTGCATCAAAGTCGCCGCCACGCTGCGCGAAGCACGCGCTCTGCGCACCGCGTGGCGCCACCCCGTTTTCTAGTCATGGCCAAACTCACTCACATCCGCGGCTGTGGCCCGACGGTCTGTTCCGACTATCGCGAAGTCAGCGCGGCCATCGATCGCGCCCACGCCGGCCCCCGCCACGAACCGATGCGGTGGAGCAACGTCGCCGCCCAGCTCGAAGCCGGAGTTGCTCGCGAAGCCAACCCTCTCGCCGATCCTCTCACGCTCAAGTTAGACGACATCGGCCCTGCCGACAACGTCTCGCAGTTGCCTGAACGATGATTTCAATCACTGTTCGATTGGTTGCTTATGTAGCGAAAGGAATGAGCTGACCCACGCGATCGCCGTCGCAGCATCGGACGGTCAAGGGCTCAACGGCACGCCGGAGAATCCGAGACCCGCCGCGCGCAACTGTTCAATCAGCAGGTTAACTGGGGATCCGGTTGATTCGGGCCAGAATCCCGTTTCCGCATCGACCCCTGCCGGCTCGAGGGTGCGGGCGCGTTTGACCGCATTCGCAACTTGCTCCGTGGGATAGTGGTGGGGCTTTAGCTGGGTCTTGTTGAACTCACCGCAGGCCGCGCGAATCGCATGCGCCACCTCTTCGCCGTTCGCAAAGGCGTGGCCAGCGGCAACGGCTTGATGATGGAGCAGAAGCCAGAGGTCGAAGCACGGGTTGCTCATCGCGACTCGGTATCCGCGTTCTCTAGCTTGGTTGAGCGATGCGATCAGGCCGGGCTTGTGATTGCCAGTGACCCAATGGTCGGTGTCCAACAACGCCCAAAGCTGGTCGTCCTCTCCGATTTGGTAGTAGTTGGCGTAGTCTACCAGCCGCTCTACGACGTGTGCGGGACTGGATAAACCACCCTGCGTTTCGAGCACCTTTACATGAACGCGGGGATGGGGGAAAAAAGAAAAATACTGTTTGGGTGCACAGGTATCTTCAGTCGCGACGACGAAAAGCCGAGCGTCGCGGAGCACAGGGACGTCGCGCGGTAGAGGGCGACTCTTGCGAGATGTCAGGGACATGCGGGCTTCGCAGGGGGAAGGCTCTCATCGGCGAGGCGATCCAGATTACCCAGAAAGGGAATGGCGCCGAAACGTCCCTGGAGATACCCTTTGTCGATGCGGAGATCGGTGCGGACTTTGAAGTCCGCCAGCGAATACAAGCTAGAGATGCCTTGCGGGCTTTTCTCGGTGAACCAGAGTTCGTCGCGACGAATCAAATCGAGATCCATGAGATTGGATTCGTGCGTTGTCACGATCAGTTGGCCCCGTTTCGTGGCACAGGAACGCAAAAAGAACGCGATGAATTTTTTGGCGAGCAACGGATGCAGGCTACGGTCGATCTCATCGATGACGTAGATTTTCCGGTTGTCCTGCAGTTGGTATAGGGTCGGCAGCAGGTGGGTGAGACGTTGGGTCCCGTCCGATTCCTCCTGTAGCGGCAACGTGACGGCTTTCCCTTCGTTATCGATGTGCTCGGCGCGAATGGTTTGAATGTGATATTTCTCACCCTCACTTTTGTGCAGTCCGACCGTGCCCATCCCGGGAAATTGGAAAGAACGAACTTCGCCAGGCTGCGCGTCACTGAGCAGATCCTTCGCGAAATCCAGCGGCAGTCCGGAGGACTCGTTGAGTTCCTGATTTTCCATGCGCAAAGCCGCGACGCCCGTGGAGGCGTCATGCAGGAACCGACTAGCAAAGACGGCGAAAGCCGAGTTGCTGGCGACCCATTGGGCGAGGGCACCGAAATTCGCATCGGGCATGACGACGGTGATCGAGTTGATCCATTCGAGGACTGATCGAATCAGCGGCCCGTGGTCGTCCGGGTTGAGACCTTCGCGCACCGCCGCCAGAAATAGCTGGTTTCCGCGAACTCCGATTTGGGCGAGAGCCGTGGTCTTCGAATGATCGCCGTATTGAACCGTGTCACTCATGGCGGCGCCGGGCTCGATCTTAGTAACATTCTCTTTTGTGACGCGCTCGTAAACCAAGGCCTCTTTCGAACCTTGGATGAGAAAGAGCCATTCCTCGGTCACCTCGGCATCCGTCACCTGAAAACCGTAGTCAAACACGCGCTCGTTGTGGACGAAACGGACCTGAAAAAGAGAAGGTTCCTGCCGCGCCTTGCGATCAAAGAGGAACGGTTGCCGCGCAATCAATTTTCCGGGCGGTGTGCCGACTGTCACCAAGCGCTGAACAAACCGAAGGGCTTTGACCAAATTGGATTTTCCGGAGCCATTCGCGCCGTAGACAATGGCGGCGCGAAGAAGCCGGTCGTCCGTGCCGGGAACTGGGCATAGGTGCTCGACGTGGTCAGGGTAGCGGTTGCTCGCTACCATCGAGAATTCCTGCTCATCCGCAAAGGAACGGAAGTTTTTGAGCGTGAACGAAAGAAGCATATCGACGTGGATTATCCACATATCTATCGACTTTTCAAGCCGAGTTTTAATCAAAAACCGCGACTACCTGTGATAAAATCACAGAAAGGCATTGCAAACCACTGAAATCGCTGCATCTATTTGGGATTGTGAGTTCGAAACCGACACCTCCCGACAAGGCACCCATTCTGGTGCAGCTGCAAAATGCGGCGTTCCAGAAGGCGAAATTCTGGTCGTGCGCGCTCGTGGGGATGCAGGTGTTTCTTTTTGCCGGCGGCCTCGTTTCCCTTCTCTCGGTGGGCTGGAGCTTGAGCTATCCTTGGCTGGCTTTCCCCCTTGCAGCCGCAGGCGCAGTCATGACCGCGCGGGCTACGCACATGAAGAGCCGGGCGGAATCGCTGAAACGGCAGCATGAATTCTTGGACGGCCTCGGTGCTGCTCCCTCGGATCGGATCTTGGCGAACCTTCGGGCGGAACTGCCCGCCGCCCTGCAGCCCGAGATCGATCGACTGCTGACGGAAGGGGTGACCTACGCCAGCGCGCAACCGGCCGGGCTGAAGCGAATCTTGGAAAATGTCTCCGAAAGCGCGTTCTTCAGCAGTCACCTCGCGGCGAAGTGCGCGACCTACCTCCTCGCCCTCATGGTGATCACCGGGGTGGTCGCGGTGTCGTTTCTGCTTTTCTTTCTGGCCACGCTGAACAACGCGACCACGGCGGTCACGGCGGCTCGGGCAATCGCCGCCACACTGGTGTTTTTGATTTCCGCCGGGACACTCAAGTCGTGGCGCGGCTATGTGAGCTTTAGCGCCAAAGCCGATCAAGCGCACGCTGAAGCGGCGCGATTGTTGAAAGACGCGGAGCCAGATTCCCGTGAAACGCACCGCGTGCTCGCCGAATACCAGCTCGCACGCGCCGGTGCGCCCATGATTCCCACGAAAATCTGGAAGATGCACCGCGATCGGTTGAACGCCATTTGGGGCAGCTCCCACTAAATTTTCAAACACCATGGAAACGATTAATTTTCTAACACCCGAGGTTTCGCAGGCCGATCTGGTTACATTCTCCGAGGAACGCGTGAACCTAAAGCAGCCGGACGCGCAACGGTATCGTAAGCAAGTATCCGATCTGCGCGATGACCTCGAACGTTATCTGGCGGGGCATCCGGACTTCGGCGTCGAGAAAATGCTTCTGTCCGGCAGCCTGGCCAAAGGCACCGCACTCAAAACGATCCGTGACGCGGATGTCGCCGTCTACGTGAAAGGCGGTTCCGCGCCACAAGAATTGGCAGCGTTGGTGCAATGGCTGGCGACCAAGCTGCGCCTAACCTACCCCCAAATTGATCCGCAAAAAATCACCGTGGATGGCCCGTGCGTGGTGATCGCCTTCAGCGGGACGGGCATCAAGGTGGAAATCACGCCGGTTTATTCGCTCGGTGATGCCGAAGGTCGGGGTTATTTGTGGGACCGGTCGACCGGCAAGAAGGTGCTGACGAGTATTCCGCGGCACCTGGAATTTACCCGGAAGCGGAAAGACAAACAGCCGACGCACTACGCACAGGTTATCCGCCTGTTGAAGTGGTGGGTGCGCCAGCGCGAGAAAGACACATTGGATTTCAAATTCCGTTCGTTCCTAGTCGAGCTCATCGTGGCTAAGGTCGCCGACGATGGCGCGGATTTCAGCGACTACCACGTCGGCATCGAGAAGGTGTTTTCCTATATTCAGAACACCGGCCTTAAGGAACGTATCGCATTCTCCGACTATTATAAGGCGACGTCCTTGCCGAAGGCGCGCACGGGAATGGTGGAGATTTTCGACCCGGTCAGTCCGGAAAACAATGTGGCCGCCGACGTCACAGAATCGACGCGCGTGCAGTTGGTAACCCTCGCCAGCACGGCGCTCGACCACCTGAGCTACGCGCGCACCTGTCAAACCAAAGGCGAAGCGCTCGAATGCTGGCGCGACGTCATGGGCTCTTCCTTCAACGCCTGATCGCCATGAGCTTTACGATGACACGAACGACCACCGAGTCGTTCACCTTGGTCCACGCGAAGGAACTAGCCTCGAAGGTGACTGCGGACATGCGGCGCTGCCAGCAGATCTATGGTCAGCCGCCAGAGAGCTGGATCAATGGTTACGGCACGGAACTCGCGCTATTGCTGAACGAGGGCTACGTCGAGGAATACGAGTTTGGTTTTCTACGGAACGGTGCCCGAATTCTGTCGTGGAGTTATACGGTTAATTCGGCGGGCCAGATCGTATCCAACGACCGACCCGGCCGAATGGTGGCGGGAGTGGATATCAGTGGCGCGAATTTTTTTAACCGCCTGAACAAAACTCGAAAGTTCTGGAATCTTCCAAAAGACCAGCGTGACCGAGTCGAGGCGGATATGCCCGTTCAGCGGACAATCTCTGACCCGCCCCCTGACGGCGTGGGCCGCTGGGTCTATGACCTGAATTATTCCGCCGGCGGCGTGACCCTGGGGCGGAAAACCTTCCATCCGTTCCCATGAGTGTAAGCAAAGATTTGTTCGAGACGGTCCTCATCTATCCAGACCCTGCCATGCAGGCGCGTTACGCGGCGCTCTGCGGCTTGGACGAAGTTCAGGCGCACCTGAGCAAGGAAGCGGAAACCCTACTGCGTCCCGACCTGCTGGAAAAGTGGAGTAAGGATCATCACGGCACGCATCTGCCCGCGATCGATCTGCTCCGGCGCCGCCCGCCATTGATCATCTTTGCGGGCGACGTTGGCACCGGCAAAACGGAACTCGCGATGACATTTGCCGATCCGCTCGCGCGCGAGATGGATTTGGAAATCGAACTTTTCAATCTGAGCCTGCGAGCACGCGGCAGCGGTGCGGTCGGTGAAATGACGCGGTTGATCTCGAATGCCTTCGCGGAATTGCGCGCCCGTTGTCCGAAACTCCCGGACGGCGGGCGAAAGCCGACCGGAGCAGCCGTGCTGTTGATTGATGAGGCCGACGCGCTCGCGCAATCGCGGGAGTTGGCGCAAATGCATCACGAGGATCGAGCGGGGGTAAACGCATTGATCCGCGGCATTGATGATCTCGCGAATGCACACCTGCCCTGCCTCGTTATCATGTGCACCAACCGCCTGAGCGCTTTGGACCCTGCGGTGCGCCGTCGGGCGGCGGCAGTGTTTGATTTCAAGCGCCCAAGCTTGGTTCTACGCAAAAAAATGCTTGCGGACCAACTCGCGGGCACACGTCTGACCGACAAAGAAATCACGGCACTGGCGGATACGCTGGGTGAGTCGAGAGGCCGCGACTATGGCTTCACATTCTCGGATATCACCCAGCGGCTCATTCCGGCAATTGTCCTAGCTGCTTATCCTCACGAGAAGATCACGGGAACGTTAGCGCTTCGGGTGGCGGCGACCATTCAACCCACCCCACCGTTCAAAGCGGAGTAGGCGTGTCGTGAGCACAATCAACGAATCGTTCGGTCGACTCGTCAGCCGGATTCTGCCCACCGAAGCGGAAACGGAACGGCTGCAGCGGCATCGGCGCACCATTCAAGTGCGGCTCGCCACCACGCTCGGCATTTCCGATTTCGTGAAGGTGGGAAGCGTCGTCCGAGGAACGTCGATCAGGGGCGATAGTGATCTCGATTTACTCGAAAAAATTCCGCGCGAGGGTGTTCGTTGGGGACGACGCACCATGAGTTCAAGCACGGTGCTGGACAACGTGCGCTCCGAGCTGATCGACCGTTTACCGAACACGGCGATAACCCGCGATGTCCATGCGATCGTGGTGTCGTTCGGGGGTGCGGACGTCGATGTCGTCCCCGCGTTTTTTCAGTCATTTGATCCGCGAGGGCATCCCGTGTTTCGGATTCCTGACGGCCGGGACGGCTGGCTCGATACTTGCCCAGGCTTGCACGGCGATTTTATCGCTGCCGCCAATCAAGCCAGCGGCGGAAAGCTTTCGAATGTCGCCCGGCTAGTAAAATTTTGGCGCGGTTGCCGGCAGGAGCGCGTCCGGGTTTCGTCTTTTCATATCGAGATGGTGCTCGCACAAGAACAAATCTGCTCGGGCGTGAAGAGCTTTGCGGAGTGTTTCACTGAGGTGCTGCAAAGTCTGACTCGGCGGGAATGCCGGGCGCTCCACGACCCAAAAGGTATTTCCGGCTCCATTCCTGGTTGTCCGACCGAGGCTCAACGACTGCTGGCGTTGCGCGGGGTGATTTACTCGCGGGATAAAGCGAAGCTGGCCCTGGAGGCGGCCAAATGGAGCGCCGATGAAGCGCGGAGATATTGGAGTATGGTATTCAATGACCAATTCCCTGCCTGACCACTCGCTGCGGAGTGCTTTCAGTTAGCCGGAAATTGTGTTCCCCGTGGCGCGAAGCCTACTCCAAAATGTCGCCGGCCTATCCGCGGGCTGCGGCATCCTTCTGTCTAGCGTCAAAGCGATCTCGATGAGCAGCAAAGCACAACAGGTGAGTCGGTCGCGAAAAATCTGACATAGGTGATTTTAGCAGATTGCTGACCTCGTTTGCCTTTGCTGCCGGCCAGACGAGTGCCCCGAAACTGGGCGACTGCGCGAACACTCTCTCAGTTCGGGCGCCCGGTCACCTGCGACTGCTGCGCTGCGCTCGATCCGATGCTGCGCGTGACGTTGACGATCACCGGCGCAAACCAGAGCAGAATCGACGCGACCGTCGCGAGGATGGCCTTACCCAGACCCTCGTGGGTGATTTGATAGTAGGCGACGCCGAGGCCGATCAGGCTGAGCAGTTTCAAGATGGCGTAAACGTAGCCGGCGATGTTGTTCATGCCGCCCTGCAATCCCGCGTCCATGTTCTGCGGGCCGTTGAAGATGGCGTCGGCGCTCTGTGCATGGGCTTGGCCCGCCGCGATCCATAGCACGAAAGAAATTAGCGCGGCAGATTTGAGCCAGTGCAGCACCACGCGAGCGGTTTCCGGAGTCGAGGTCGTCATGCTCTCATAATAGCAATCTCCGCCACCGGGCTCTGGGCGCATTGCTACTATCGTGACCATGCGCACCCGCTTTCTGCTCATGGCCATCTCGCTCGCTTGCTCCACCTTGATGGCAGGCGAACGTCCGGCTCCAAGTCCAACGCCGGCTCCAATTTCGCCTCCCATCCCACCGGCACCGGTCTCCGAAACGGCGGTGCCCCTGAAAATCCCCGGCTACGCACTGCGCGCGCTCGACGTGCAAAAAGACGTGACGTTAAACGTCGGCGGCACGTGGACGCGGGCCTCGCTTCCCGTCTTCATCTACGTGCCGACCTCCGCGGCCGAGCGGACGCGTGCGCTCGAGCTATTGCGAAAAGCCTACGCCGATCTGCTCGCCTTGGCCAAAGCCCGCGAGTGGTCGGCCGCCGACCTTCAACGCGTGCTGACCGGAGTCGATAGCGCGATCACCGCCTTGGAGAAGGCCCCGTAGCCATGCTTGCGGTCCGTTATCACCGTCAGCTCGCGCGCTCCATCTACGTCTGGGGCGTTTTCACGCCACAGGATTTCGGGACGCTGATCGCGGGCATAGCGCTGAACATCGTGCTCTTCGACAGCACCGTGACGATGGCCGTCATCCTCCTTGGATTCCCCGCCTACCTGGTCGCCTTCCGTCTCGGTCGACCACCCGGAAATGATTTTCATTTCTTCCAGGCTCTGTTTCTACCACGCCAACTCCGACCCGGCCGCGCGGAGTTTCGGCCGTGGCGCGATTGCCCATGATCGGCAAACTCGTCAGAAAATTCCAGCGCACCAACGCGCTCGACGGCCGCACGTTTGACCGCGAGCTGTCGCCGCTCGAAGTGAGCCGAGGCATCGTAATCAATCGCGACCGCTCCCTCGGCTACGGCTTCAAGCTCGATGCGCCCTACACCCCCACCCTCGCCGACGAGGCGATGGGCGAGATCTACCGACGGCTCGGCGGGTTTCTTAATTCGCTGCCCGATCATTTCGACATCCAGGTCATCTGGACCCAGCACTCGCGTTCCGTCGAATTCGCCGCACGGCTCAACGAAACGGAATTCTCCGCCGGCCTCGTCGGCGATGTGCAGCGGGAGCAGCAGGAAAATATCCTGGCGCTCCTGTGCGAAGGCCACCTGCGCTGGGTTGAAACCTATCTCATTCTCGTTCGCAAACCGAGGGCCGCCGAAATTCGCCCGCATCGCTCCCCCACTCCCCAACCAACCTTCCGCGCGTGGTCGCAGCGCGCTCACGCCTACTTCACCGATGCGCGCGAACACGTTCGCTACGACGCCACCACTTTCACCTCCGCTTCCGAGGAACTGCTCACGCAAGCCCGTGCTCTCGCCGGCGCACTCGATCATCTCGGCTACGCTCCGATTCCCCTCGATGACGACGCGGTCGCGCGCCTCTGCTATCAGCGTTGGAACCCGCGCCGATTCGAGGAAGGCGCACCGTTGCCACGGCGGCGGGCTGGCGCACAAACTCCCTTCACGGAGCGCACCGTGCAGAGCGTGTTTCGCTGGGACGCCGAAGGCGTCACGCTTCCAGCCGGCATCGCCGAACTCGACGAATGGTATCACGCCATCCTCACGCTCTATGAACCGCCGGAGGAGATGGCCCGCCCGGTGTTCGACGAGTTGATGCTGCTCTCAGGCCTGTTTCGCGCCGAGGTGGTGGTGAACGTGGAGCGTGGCGACCGGCTCAAGCGCATGAAGCGGCTGAAGGTTCTCCTGAAGCAGCGTCAGTCCGACCCCGCCACGGCCAGCGACCCCGCCGAACGCGCCGCCACCGAGCAGCTCGCCCGCGAACTGGAAGAAATGGGCGCCAACTCGGAGGGCACATGGCGGGCCGCGTGCTATCTCCATCTCTGGGCACCGACCCCGGAACAGCTCCGGGAGAAAATCGCCGCCACGCTCTCGGCGGCCCGCGCGCGCGACATTGTGCTCATCGTGGAGAAGCACGCGCTCTGGCCCTACTGGCGAGCCATGCAACCGTTCTGGACGCAGGACAAAGATCGCTACCGCCTGCTCGACTATTCGACGCAGCAGTTGGTCCGCCTGCTGCCGCTCTTCGGCCAGCCGACCAATCTTCCGCCCGGCAAAGCCATCGGCACGCTTTTCCAAACTGCGTCGCGCAGTCTCTTCAACTGGGTTCTGCCGGACGAATCGCTGTTCGCGAATCCGCATCACCTGATCATCGGCGGCACCGGCTCGGGCAAATCCGTGCTCGCCGATGAAAATCTGATCGCGATGCGACGGCGCCACGCCCGCGCCATCATCATCGACCTCGGCGGCTCCTTCGCAAATTTCTGCGAGTGCAGCGGCGGCGTCTACGTGGACTACAACATCAAGAGCCGCGCGAACCGGCTGAACCCACTCTGGCTCCCGCCCGGCACTGTGCCCGACCAGGAGGTGCTCCGCTCCCGCGCGCTCTGGATGGAGAGCCTCGTCATGGAGCGCGGCGAACGCCTTTCCTCGACCGACCTCGTTGTCATCGAGAGCGCGCTCCGCCGCGCGTATTTCCGAGACCTCCATCAAACCGTTTTCCTGCGCCATGTGCGCGCCGCCCTCCTGCGGGATGAGCGCGGTTCCGTGCTGGCGCACCGACTCGGCGCGTGGTGCGAGGATGGCTCGTTCGCCAACTTGTTCGACGGCCCGTCGCAGATCGACCTGTCGGCCCCCGTAGTCGTCTTCGATCTGAAACGCGTGATGCACGACCAGCGCGATTCGGATCTCACACGGGTCATCTTCAACTCGATCGTCAGCACCGTCACGAGCCTCGCGCTTGAACTGAGTCGCGAGCCCAAGGTGCTGCTCTTTGACGAGGCCGGCTTGCAGTTGAAAGACGAGGCCACCGCCGAATTCATGGAATACGCCATACGCACGCTGCGCAAAGCCGGCGTCTGCGTGGGCGCGATCTCGCAGGGGCTCGAGGATTTTCTCGTCAGCAGCAAGTCGCGCAACGCCTTCGTCGGCGCGGCCGACAATCTCCTCGTCCTGAAGCAGGACAACTACGACAAGGCCCGCATCGTCGCGCTGGAAAAAAATCTATCGCCGCGCGAACTCAGCCTCATTCAGGCCGTGAACACGGTGCCAGGCAGCCACGCCGAGTTCGTGCTCATCCAGAAAACTCCGCATGGCCAGCGCACGCTCCACCTCGTGAGCGCCTCGACGCCGCTTAAATACGCCTTCACCTGCAACTCGAAGGACGATCGCCTCGAAATGCAGAACCACGTCGTCGCCGGCCTCACGCGGCAGGAAGCGGTGCGCAAGTTCGCGCGCGAGCATCCCGCCGGCATCCACTCTTCGCGGCTCCGCCAAATTTGATCCATGCGCTCAATCCCTCTCCTGATTTTCGCGACCGCTCTCCTCGTCGGATGCGCTTCGCCCACGAGTCCGCTCACGTCGCGCGCTGCATCGGATCGCCTCTCGACCGGGCAAGTTGCCGCGGTGGGAACTGGCGGAATGCTCGGAGCGTTCGCGGGACAAAAGCTCACCGGCAACACCGGCGCGCTGCTCGGTGGTGCGACCGGATTGGTCGCTGGCTCCCTCGTCCACAACGCCGTCATCTCGTCGGCCGACCAGCAACGCCTTGAAGCCGTCGAGCAGGCACGCCGCGAGGAGCGCCTGCGCATCATGCGCGAGTATTGGCGCGACCGCACCGAGACGGAGAAGCCCGCCGCGCGCCGCGCCGCATTCCCACCGGCTCCGCTGCTCGCCTATCCCGCGGGCACCTACGACGGGATCAATTTCGCGCCACGCCTCGCCACCGCTGCGACCCTGAGCGAACCCATCCGATGAAACCGACCCACCTCCTCCGTCTCGCCGCCGCGCTGGCACTGTTCGCACAGCCTCTCGTAACCCGCGCGATTTTCGGCGTGGGCGACATCGTTTTCGATCCCACCAACACCGCCGAGACGATCAAAGTTCTCGCGCAGACGCAGCAGCAGGTTCAGCGGCTCGGCGCCCTGCTCGGCGTTTCCACCCAGCAGCTCGATCAACTCGTGCAGGTGACGACCGCCCTCGGCAACGCCGCCGACGCCGCGACGTTTGCCCGTCCGCAAAGTCTCAGCCAGGTGCAAAGCCTGCTGCGCGGCATTCCGGGATTTGAGCACATCGACATTTCTCGGCTCTTCAACAGCGCCGGCCAGCTCGACATCTTCATGGGCATCACCTTCGACCAATGGGTTCAAGCCGTGCAGCGCCCGACGGATTTTTTCCGCAACGCGCTCGTGACACCCGCCATCGACCGCATCGGTCGCGCCGCCGGACTCACCCAACCCGAGATCGCCTACGCGCAGTGGTATGCCGCGCGCGCGCCGACGGATCACTACAACCTCGGCGGGCGTGCCGCCGTCGATTTCTCGAACCTCCTCGCGAGCCGTTGGCTCGAGGCCGCGGCGGAGCGCCGGATCAATCTGCAGGCTCTTTCCGCAGCCACGAAATCGGCGGAGACCAAGGCGTCCTCAGCGCGCACGCTGGTCGAGCAGGAGCACGCCCAGGCCCAGATCGCCGCGCAAACCAACGCCATCGCACTCGAAGCCGCCGCGCAAAACGCCGACGCCAACGAAACTTCCATCCGCGCCATGCACGCCCAGAACCGCCTGCTCGAAGCGCAATCGGAAGCACAGCGGAATGCCGACGCCCTGCGACTCAACAACGGCCCGTAAACATCGACATGATCCGCTCACTCCGCTTCGCTCTTACGCTCTTCGGTCTCAGTTTGTCGTGGGCTCACATCGCGCTGGCCCAGCGCATCGCCATCGATCCGGAGCGGGCCGCGCAACAGACCGCGGTGCTCGTGGAGGAGACAACGAAACTCGGCCAGCTCCAGTCGTTCGAATCCGGCCTGCGCGAAGTCCTGCAACAGCAGCAAACCCTCCGTGAAATCATCGGCGCTCCGGTGGTGCCAAACATTCGTCCCGCAACTCCTACCATCGCAACCGGCACGCCTCGCATCTCTCCATCGCTTTCGAGTCCCGTGGTTTCGTCCTCGCCGGCTGATAAAATCTACGCCGACCACCGACAGACCGACATCCACCACCGCGCCGCGCTCGCAGCCATTCAGACTCAGACAGAAATTTTGGTTCCGCTCAATCAGCCGATGAATCAAGCGCAACTCGTGAATCTCCGACTGCAGCTCGATGCTCAGACCGCTCAGGCCAAACTCATTTCCACCGCGCAGGCAGCGGACACGGCACGAACTAAAGTGCTCCTCCTCACTCACGCCGTCGCCGAACGCACCGAAGTCGCCGACCGCGCGCGCAACCAACGCATCCTCCAACTCGGGTTCTCCCCGTGAAGTCGCTGCCCGCTCGTCTGCAGAGCGCGGGCCGACTCGCCCTTTTTGCGTCCACGTTTTTCGTGACACTCGCGGCACACGCCCAAAACGCCGCTGGCCCGCCTGCGCTCGGCGGCACGACGATTTCCGCCGGCATCGCCGATTCGCAGGCGCAGCTCAACCGCGCGATGGGCGCGACCACGGGCTTCGGCACCGACAGCATCGCGCGTTTCGCCGCGCAATACCGCGCGAGCGGCGGCGGGCCGACGCTCACGTTTCTCGGTTTCAATCCCTTCGAGTTCATCGCGGACGGCAGTTTTCGCTATCTCTACTGGACGACGGTCACACTCTTCCTCGGCGCGATGGCCACCGTCGCCACGTTCGACTCCCTGCGCCACCGACAATTCATCCGCGATCATCCGGCCGAGAATCTCGCGAAGATTTATTTCCGGCTGCTCATGGGCGTGCTCATCATTACGAACACGCCGCTCATCTACGCGTGCCTGATGACGCTCAACGGCGTCCTGTCTCAAAGCCTGCAAACGATGGCCTCGCGCTCGCCGAATCTCACCGGCCGGTTGCAAGCGGGCAGCCTCGGCACGCTCACCTTCGCGCAGGCGCGCCTCGAAGCGATTCGTCAGGCTGCCGCCCGCCGCGCCGTCGCGCTCTATCCGAGCGACGGTTCGCGCGACGAGATGATCCAAATCGGCCACTGGTATAACGCGATGGCCGCAGCGCTCAACGCCGCCCTCACTGCCGCCGGCCGCCCCGGCCAACTGCCGCTGCTGGATTCCGCACTCTGGAGCGACCCGGCCACGTCCGACGCTCAGGTCATGTCCTCCATCGGGCGCGGCGTGCTGCAAAACTTCAGCGCCCTGATTACCAACCTAGCCGCGCTGCCCGCCGACCACGCCGATCTGGCGATCGCGTTTCCTGAAGCTCAGACCACGCCGCTCGCTCCGCTCTCCGGCACGCTTGCGACCGACGATGCGCGCGCCGCCACCGCGATGGCGTTGCCGAACACGCCTGCGAGCAACGCCGCGTTTGAATCGGAGCGCCAGCTCTACGCCAAGAACGTCCTCACGCACACACTGCACTATCTCGATACCCGCCTGCTCCCGGTGATCGGCGCGTCGCCCACGCTCGCGCAGCGCGCCCGCGCCTGGTTCTCGGAAAAAGTGGAACAGGCCGCCGCAGCGGTATCCGGGCTGATGGCCGATCTCCGCTCCTTGGTGGATTGGTTCGGCCGCGGCATCGGCATCGTGCTCACGCGCATGGTGGCGTTTCTCTTCACTGCGGGCGTGCAGGTGCTGCTCGAACTCAATCTCTTCGTCCTCGTGCTCGCGATGCCGTTTTGGCTCCTGCGCGCGACCGAAGGCGCGTTCTACGGCGTCCTGCGCTCGTTGATTTCGCTGAGTGTCGTCGTGCCGGCCTACCAATTCCTGATGCTCTTCGTCGATGCGCTCATGGGGTTGCTGCTGCGCTACATTCTCTTCGGGCCGCTCGCAGTGCCGAGCGACAGTGCGCTCCAAACCGCCGGCGGCGCGGCCTATATGGTGACGCTGGCCGTCACCACCGCGTTTGGCGGCGGCGAACTCGTCGCCCTCGTGATGCTGTGCTACGTCGTCTCGTATGTTTTCCTTGCCATCTACATGGCGATCAAAACTCCGAAGCTCATCACGCTCTTCCTTCGCGGCGCGGGTGTCGCCGGCGCTTTCGCTTCGAGTGTGGCGACCGGTCTCCTCGCCGGCGTCGCCACCACGCTGGTGACCGCCGCCGTCGCTGGCGGCGCGGCGGCAGGCGGCGGCGGTTTGGCCGGGGCGTTTTTCGGATCAGGCGGCGGCGCGAGCAGTGCCGGAGGCGCAGCCCGGGGACTCGCGGCCGGAGCCGCCTCTGCGAGCGGCGGCGGTGCAAGTCCGCCATCACCCAGTTACCGGCCACCCTCGTCGGGCGGCTCCACGGGCGGAAGCGTCGGCATCCCGCGCACACCGCTCGGCTCCGTGATGTCGCCGTCGGTGCGCCCCACTCCGTCCGCGCCTCCTCCAGTAGTCGCACGCCCGCCGACCACGCCGGAGCCTAAACGTGAATCACGTTGGGGTGACGCCATCGGCCTGGGTGCCCGCACCTTCATCGACAGTCTCTCCGCGGAATCGCCAGGCCAAGGCGTGCAGGTCGCCATGAATAACCTCGGGCAACACTTGAAACGCCGCGAACAAGAGGAAGAGCGGGCCTACCGCGCGCGAGTTCGCGCCGACGCCGAGCACCGCAACCACTCCTCGTGAGCCCATGCCACCGTTGCTACAATCGACCAAGTGCGCGCCCTACTCCGACTCACCGCAATCCTGATCCTCGGCGCACACGCGCACGCGCAGCAGCTCGACGGCCCCGGCACCGCCCGCAGCGGCGAGCAACATTTCTACCGAGTGTCCGCCCCACCCTCGACCGGAGAGTATCGCTGGCACCTTGAGTGGAACGACGCGAGCGGCGGTGCTCAAAGCTGGGAAGGCAACGAGAACCGCTCCGCACTGAATCTCAGTTTCGCAGCGCACTCCGGCCCTCATCGGCTGTGGGTCATCACACCCGCCGGAAACTCGAACTCGCTCGCCATCGAAGTCGCTTCGTCGGCACGCGAGTCAGAAACAAAACCCGCCGCGCTCACAATGCCTCCGCTCGACGTCCCATCCATCGCGGTGAGCGCACTCACCCCACCGCTGTCGCTTCGGCCAAGCGTGCCCGACCTACCCGAGCCGAAACCCGTCGTCACTTCACCGCGCGTCGAGTCATCGACCGCAGCAAACGCGATCATCTCCGCCGATGACCGTGACGTCATCGACCTCGCCGCCGGGATTTCGCACGACGAAACCGCTACCGCACCAAATCCCTTCCGCGTCCGCTACCAACCGAAAATCCAAACCCGCGAACTCGCATTGAATGTCGGCCTCGTCCAAGTCGGCCAGGCCCCGCACCAATCGTCCGTCGTCATCAACGGCGAACTCTACGGGATCGGCGACGCCATCGAGACGCTCACCGTGGCCACCATCTCCCCGGAGTGGATCGAACTTCGCACCGCGCAGCTTGCGGCGCGCGTTCCCGTGCAGGATCGGCGCGTCGTGCTCCGGCTTCCCCGCTGAATTCGTCATGCCTTCTTTCGAAGCATCGGTCCTCGACGACCGTGGCACTGCACATCGTCACAAGCTCGACGCCGCGAACGTGAACGAAGCGCTCGCGGCCCTCCGGCGCGACGGCTGGTTCGTTGAACAGATTCGGCCCGTGCGCCGCGATCTCCGCTCGCTCGCCCGACTCCGCATCCCGCGGAAGCAGCAAATCCACCTCTTTCAGCAAATGCAGATGCTGCTCTCCTCGGGTATCCTGATCCCCGACGCGTTGGGCAAACTGCGCGAGAAGTTCCCCCACGCGCAAACGCGTCAGGCGTTGCAGGCCATCTACGCCCATGTCGTTGAATCCCGCGGAAGTTTGTCTGCGGCGTTTACCCTGTTTCCTCGCAGTTTCCCTCCCGGCCTCGTGAGCGTGATCGCAGCGGGCGAGGATGCCGGCACGGCGACACTCGCCGATCGGTTTGGCGATCTCGCGGAGCGGCTCGCCTACGAAGACGCGAATCGCAAACAAGTGCTGAAGGCCTGCGCCTATCCCGCGTTCATCATGCTGCTGGCCGCCCTGCTCTGCGTCTTCCTGCTCGCGGCCGTTTTTCCGCGGCTGACCGAACTGCTCGGATCGCTCGACGGCCGCCTCCCGCCGCTGACGCGCGCACTCATCGCCGCATCCACCCTCGTCCGCACTTGGTGGTGGGCAATCCTCGCCGCACTCGTCGTCGTGCCGCTGACGCTCACCGCGCTGCGACGCATTCCGGCCGTGGGGCTTTACCTCGACCGACTTTTTCTGCGCCTCCCGTTCGTCGGAACGATCTACCGGCAACTCACCGTCGCGCTCATCTGCACGATCTACCGTTCGCTCTATCGCTCCAACAAACCCGCCCCCGAAATCATCGAGGCGTGCAGCAAGGTCGTCGGCAACCGCGCGTTCCTGCACGCGCTCGGCCTCGTGCGCGAACGCGTCATGATTGACGGCACTGCACTCAGCCGCGCCCTCGAAGAGACCGGTCTTTTCCCTCCGATCGCGTGCATGACCATCGAGCTGGGCGAGCAGTCGGGCAAACTTGCCGACGCGCTCGATCGCGTCGCGCGCTTTTGCAGTGCCGAGGCGAAGGAATCCATCACCGCTCTCGTGGCCCTGCTCAATCCGACCATGACCATCCTCGTCGTGGGCGGCGTCGGGCTCGTGATGGTCTCCTTTTTTCAGGCGATCTACCAAGTCGTCTTCGTCGTGCACTGAGCCGCCGCCTTTCACCATGCACTCCCGCGCCTCCGCTTTCACGCTCCTGGAAATCATGCTGGTCATGGCCGTGATCGGCCTGCTCCTCGCGCTGGCCGCGCCCGTCGTGGGATTTCAGATCACGCAGAGTCAGGTCGCCGCGGAGACGTCGTCGCTCAAAACCATCGCCGCCGCGATTCAGGCCTCGTTTCTGTCCACGGACCTTGAGGGCACAAACATCGCGGCCTTGCCCGGCACGGTGCCGACCGGTGTGAACACGACGCAGTTTTCGACGTCCACCAACTCGACGGCCTTGCCGACGACCGTCGCGAGCAACGACTGGTTCATCAAAGTCGCGCGCCAGTTGGGCTACTCGTTTCAAGGTGTGTTGTTCCCCGCCACTGGCGTTCCAGTGCAGGCAGCGGGCTTGTTGCAGAACGCGACTCGCAATCGGCGCATTTTGCTCGTCGGTCCCGACAACGAAACCACGTCTCAACGTTTCCTGCTGATTTCCCGGGTAGGCGCGCCCGACCAACTAACGATTCCTCCGCTGCCAAACGCGGCCAATCCGCAAGACCCCGCGAATCTCGCGCTCTTCAACGACGTTTGGAACACCACGTGGACCTCACCCACCGCCACGCTACCCGCCACATGGACGACCGCGTTGACCGCCGCACAAATCCAAGCGTGGCAAGGCCGGCTCTGGCAGCTCTGCGTGCAGCAAATCAACTGCCCGAAATACAACGTGGTGATCAACAACACCGACGCGACGCTCAACTGCTACGTGTATTACAACTTCAACGGCTCCACGTCCGGCAGTTCGCTCACCGTGCTGGCCAACGCGGGCAGCCAGACGAGTGCGACGCCCATCCTCTACGGCCGCACCATTCAGGCGTGGCGCGGCACCGCCGTGCCGCCCAGTGCGAGCGCGTCGCTGTTCTCGCAATTCATCCTGAAGGAGCCGGCGGAGATCACCCTGCAAAATTAACGTCGCGTCGGCGTTGCTACTATCAAGGTCATGCAAGCGTCCGCGCCGATCCATCTTGTCTCGTGCCACATGCTCCGGGTTGCAGCCTGCGGATTCACGGTCTGGGGCGCGGCCACGTTGCACGCCGCATCCGCGCCCCCACAATTGGTGCCACTGCCAGCACCGGTCGTGTCCCCGACGCCGATTCCGGATGCCTCTGTTCTCGCCGCGCCGTCGCTTCCGTCCGAACCGTCGCTTCTACCTAGCTATCGACTCGCACCCGACGCGGCACAAACGAACGACACCCCAACCGCCACCGTCTCACCCCGTGCGACCCCGTCCGAGGTCGCGCTCGATTCGCGTGTCGCTTTATTTCGCGTGCAGAAGATGCCGCTCGCCGCCGCGCTCCAATCGCTGAATCGCGGCCACGGCCTCGTCTTCGTCCTCGACGGCGCGATCTCCGGCGAAATCACGCTCGAACTCCGCGACACCACCGTGCGCGAGATCGTCGAGGCCGTGGCCCAGACGTGCGGCTGCGCGTGGGAGCAGCAAGGCCGCGTCATCTCCTTCCGCAAAACCGTCACGCGGTTCTACCAGATCGATCATCCCCAACTCACCCGCACCGCCCAGGGTTCGAGCACAATCACGCTTTCGAGCCAAGCCACCGGCGCGACCGGCGGCGGTGCTTCCAACGGCACGAGTCCGCTCCTCGTTCAGCAAAACAACGCCGGAGGAAACTCGGGGGCTGCGAATCAAAATGACCAGACCAACATCTCCATCCAGCAGCAGAACCAGACCACGTTTTGGTCCGACGTGCAGACGGAGTTGTCGCGTCTCGCCGACACCGGCGAGTCCGTTTCGATCAACAAACTTGCCGGCGTCGCGATCGTCACCGCTTCCCTGCGCCGCCAGCGCGACTTCGCATCCTACATCGAGACCATCAACCGTCGCATCGCGCAGCAGGTGCGGATCACGGCGCGCGTGCTGGAGGTGAGTCTCACTTCGCAGCGCAAACTCGGCGTCGATTGGAGTTTGGCTGCGACCACGGCCGGCGGCGTCAATCTCACCGGCTTCGCGACCAAGACCGCCTTTGCCACCATCAGTGGCGCCGCCACGATTCCGAGCACGATCTCCGGCACGGTCGCGACCGGAAAAATCGCCGCGATCATCAACGCGCTCGCCGAGCAGGGCGAGGTGCGGGCCGTCTCCAATCCCTCCATCGTTACTCTGCACAACCAGACTGCCTTCGTGAAAGTGGGCACCGAGCAGACTTTCTTCTCCCTCGCGAACACGACGACCATCAACCAGAGCGGCACGATCGCACCGCTTTCCACCGTGCAGAACAATTACCAGCAAACCCCGATCACGATCGGCACCGTGCTCTACGTGACGCCCGAGGTAAATGGCGACGGCTCGGTGACGGTGGACGTGCTCCCGGCCGTCACCCAACTGATCGGCGTGGACACGTCGCCCGACGGTCAGCGCAACGCACCACGGATGACGATCAAGTCGCTTTCCACCATCGCCCGCCTTCGACCCAACGAGAGCGTCATGATCGGCGGCTTGATTTACGAGCAGACCAGCACCCAGACACAAAAAACCCCCGTGCTCGGTGCCATCCCCGTGCTCGGGCGCGCGTTTCAAACCGATGGCACTGTAAAGGCCCGCAGCGAACTCGTCATTTTTCTCACGGCGGAGCGAGTCCCGTGACGCCGGTTCCACCCGGCCGCGTCAAATTCGATAATCCGTTCTGGCTCGGACAGGCGCTGGTCGACGCCCACCTCATCTCGAAAGAACAGTTCACGAGCGCCCGCGCGCTCTGGTTGAAACGAAATCTCGAGGGCAGTTTCTCCGTCGTGCTCGAAGAACTCGGCCTCGGAAATCCCGAGTCGCTCGCCCGTCTCATCGCCCAGCAACACGGTTTGCCCGAAGTCACACTTAACGCCGACGCCGTCCAACCCGCGGCGGCGAAGCTCCTCTCGCCGGAGGTTGCCCGGCGACGATGCATCCTGCCGTTCACCCTCATCGGGCGAATCCTGCACGTCGCGGTCGCCGAGCCCTTCGACTACGCGCCGCAGCAGGCCCGGCAGGATTTTCCCGAGCACGAGGTGCGGTTCTTCGTCGCCGCGCGGCGCGACATCCTCGCACACATCGAGCGCGCGTGGCAGCCGGACGCCGTGCCCACGAGCGCGACCGATTTGTTTGACCGCATGTTGCGTGAAGCCGTGGCGGAGCGGGCCTCGGATCTGCATTTCGAGCCGCGCGATCACGCGCTGGATCTTCGCCGCCGCATCGACGGCCGGCTCATCCATCACGGTTTCATCGACGGTCCGATGCGCGACTACGTCATTCAAGCCGCGAAGATCGCCGGTCGGATGGACATCTCCGAAAAACGCCTGCCCCAGGACGGACAGGGTTCGCTCCAAGTCGGAGCCCGCCACTACAACCTGCGCTTTTCCTGCATCCCCGCAGTGAACGGGGAATCCCTGGTCGTCCGCATCATCGACGAAAATGCCGGGCTCCGCTCCTTCGAGGACATCGGTCTTTTCCCCGCCGACATCGCGCGCGTCGAGGAGCTGCTGCGTTTGCCCGACGGGCTCATCTACGTCACCGGCCCCACCGGCGCCGGCAAGACCACGCTCCTCTACTCCATGCTCGGGCAACTGCCTGACATCAACGAACTCAAAATCATCACGCTCGAAGAGCCGGTCGAACTGCGCAACCCTCGGTTCTTCCTGCAGGTGCCGGTGGACGAGCGCATCGGCCGCACCTTTGGCGAACTCCTCCGGCATTTTCTGCGGCACGATCCCGATGTCATCATGGTGGGAGAAACCCGCGACAAGGCCACGGCCGAGATCACCCTCCGCGCCTCGCTCACCGGACACCTCTGTTTCAGCACGGTCCACACCACGAGCGCCCTCGCCACGATCGAGCGCCTCACGGAGCTCGGCCTCGATCCCTTGATGCTCGGCTCCGCGCTCAAGGGCCTCATTGCGCAACGTCTCGTGCGCCGACCCTGCCCTCGGTGCCGGCGGGTTCATCCGCAAAACGCCTTCTTCCTCGCACGCTTTGCGGCGTTGCTCGCACAGGAAAAACTCGGGCCGGCCGAAGCCGGATTTTTCGCCGCAAGCTTCGAGCCCGACTGTTCGCTCTGCAAAGGCCGCGGCTATCACGGTCGCATCGCCATCATCGAAGTGTTCCCGATGCAGGGCCTCGAAGCGAAGATCGCGCAAAGCGTCGCAATCTCGTCACTCTTGTCTGAGCTGCGCGAACGCGGATGCCGCACCTTGTTCGAGGACGGCGTGCGCAAGGCCGCTCGTGGGCTGACGACGATGGAGGAAGTTTTCGGAGCCATCGTCGAAACCAAAAGCGAAATGCGCGGGTGACCCACGACGGCAGCACGCGGGGCGGTCGTGAGGTTGCTACTATCGGAAGTCAACTCGCCCACATTTATGAACTCCGAATCCACCCGTCACCTGTCGCGTCGCAACCACCGATCGCACGGTTTCACGTTGGTTGAAACGCTCGTCGTCCTCACCGTCATCGCCGTCGTGATCGCCATCGGTGTCCCGGCCGTCTCGCGCGTGCTGCAGACCAGCCACGTCCGCAACGCGCAGGGCGTCGCCTTCGTCGCCAAATCCGCCGTCACGCATTTTCTCAGCAAGCCGAATTCCCCCGGCACGTTGCCGGTAACTGAGGGCACGGCCGCCGTGCTCGTCTCGCAATACACCGGCACGGGCACACCCACCGCCGCCGCTGTCGCCGCCGCGGCCACATTGGACAACGTGTTGTTGAGCGAACTTTTTCTTGAGCGGCCACTCACCGTGCGCATGGGCGTGCAAAACGCGGCCACTTCGGGCAGCGCGAACGGCTTCACCTGGTCGCCCGTCACGCAGACCTTCACCGGCACCGCCGCCCCCACGCTCAGCTACGCCACGATGACCCGCCTCGAATGCGCGATCAGCGATGGCGCCAACAATCCCGGCGTCACCGGCCAGACTGCCGGCTCGGCCGCGTGCGCGTTCAATCTCGCCGGCACCGGCACGCTCACTCCCGCGGGCAGTCGCGTCGCCTACCTGCTCATCAAGAATGCGCCGGCCGCGGAAGCCTACCAACTTTCCCTGGACGTCAATGGCCCTGCCCTGACCCAAAATACCACAGCCGCCCCAGCCACCGTCGATCAAACACAGGGTGCCGTGGCCTATGCCAAGGATTCCACCGGCACTGGATTTGTAGACGTGTTCTACTACGTCACCAATCTCTGAGCGCATTTCCGCTCGAACGCAAAAGCACGCGCGCCACCCCGAGATGAAACCGACGCCCACGGTCGTGCTGTGGTGGGATGATGCGCTGCGCGTGCTGGCACCGGATGGCAGGCTGATCTCGCGCACGCTAGCAACGGGAGCCGATCACATCGCGGAGATTCAAAGACTGCTCGCCGCGGAATGCGCCGGAATTTCGGCGCTGCGAATCGTCTACCATCCGGCCCATCTCGATCTCCACCTGCTGCCGTGCCCCGACACCAGTCGTGCAAAGTTGCAGACGATTTTCGCCCATCAACATCCGGCACTCGCCTTGCCCGACATCGTCTGGGCTGTGGAACCGATCCGGCGGCACCGCGACGGAGACGGCTGCGATACGATTCTGTATCTCGACCACCGGTCGCCGTTGCCCCGCCTGCTTGCGGCACTTCAGTCATCCGGCATCGACGTCGAGGGCGCATGGCCGCTTCAAACCGTCATCGAGGCCACACCCGCCTGCGAAAATTCCACAGACGGGTTCGTGAGTGTGCTCGGAATCGGCCGCCGTTCGCTCGTCTCCTGCCTCCGCCTCAATGGCGCCCGATTCCTGCGATTGCAGGAACAGCCATCACCGAAACTCGGCCCGGACTTGAACGCAGCGCTCGCGTTTTTCGAGGGTGCGCCTTTCCCCGCCGGCTTGGTGGTCGGCAGTGAAGAGGCCGGGCATGATTTTTTTCGCGAAACCGTGCGTGATTTCCCCTTCCAGAAACTCACCGTGGCGGAATTCCTTTCACACGCCCGTAGGCTCAAGCCGCGCGGCTTTTCCGATTTCGTCCCGCGTCGGCCGATCCTAACCCGCAAGACGTTTTTCCGCGCGGTCGTCGCCCTGGCTGGAATCGCGGCGCTCACGTGGTCCGTGCAGTCCGCCTACTTTGACCATCGTCGAGCCCACGCTGCTCACGATGCCCTCACCCGAATCGAGCGCGAACAATCGCAACTCGCCTCGTTGGTCGCATCCCGTCGCGCAGCCAAAGAGGAGATCGAACGGTTGGAAGTGCAAATTGGCCGGCTTCGCAGTTCGCCGCAGCCGCATCATCGCCTCGTGACTTCGTTCACGAACGCATTGCCCAAAACCATGAGCCTGCAAACGCTGAAGATCGAAGGCCGCCGTTTCACGATCACGGGAAAAATCTTTGAAGGCGGCGGCACCGCGGCATCGCCGCTCATCGGATTTCGTCGTGGCGTCACCACGACCGGGGAACCGTGGCGCGTGGAAGAGTCTCCCATCGCGGACGCGAAGGATAATTTTTCGCTGGCCGGCGTGATGACCGATGCGCGCTAACATGACTTTTGCTCGACTGAACAAAGCTTGGTGGTGGTCACTTGCTCTTGCTGCTTGCGGCGTCGGCTCCGTGCTCGTCGCGCATCTTACCCGGCCAAAGCAGGTCGTGATGCCGCCGTCCGATCCCGATCTACAGCACCAACTCGCCGCGCTAAACGCCGCCACGCCCGAGCGCCTCGCCGCCCTCCAACGAGATTTCACCACGCTCGTCGGCGGACTGGAAACGTCGCCGGCATTCGAGTTGCGGCTCAAAGCTTGGGGTCACGCGTGGAACGTGCAACGCCACCCCACCGAGTCGGTCGGGCCGGTCGAGATTCGGCGCTACGCTCTCACTTTGCGCGACCCGAAGCTCGACGCCTGGCCGGAAATCGAGACGACGCTGCAATCGTTGTGCTCGATCTCCGGCGTGACGCTGGAGCGCACCGTGATCGCAGTGGCGGCCGACGGCGAAAAATTCGATCGAGCGGAAATCGAATTCACCGCCCGTCTGCGTCTTTGAGGAGTTCAGTCGCCGCTATCTGCGGACATGAACTTCCACCGCCTGCTCGCCCGCCTTGGTCAAATCGTCTGCGCCCTCTTCGTCGCCGCCCTGGTCTTTTTTCTCACCCTCGCCGCCGGAATTGCATTCGCCGCCTGGTTCATCAACCAAGGCGCACCATCTCCTACCTGCTCCACCGTGCGACCGCTTCACCTGCGGCACTACGTCGCCCCCATCGCTGGCGCGGGCACGGCGGTTTGGGTGTTGTTGCGTTGCGCCTTGTCCGCCGGACGTCGCGCTGCGCTGAGCGTCGCCGCCGGAGCCCCGCTCAAAAACGTGCTGCGGCCCGCGCTGTTTGCCGTGACGTGGACGCTCATGGCGACCGCCGCCTTTGCCCTCGCCGAGTGGATTCAGCGGAAGCTCTTCGGTTTCTTCCTGCCGCCGTAATCGATCGAGGCGTTGGCGCCGGACTTTGGCGCAAGCTGGCGACGGCGTGGATAAAGAACGCGCCAGCCTCAACCCATACTCGGAACCGCCGCGGCCGTCGGCGGAACCGCCTCCGTTTCAAGGACTGCCTCCATCGCGACCACATGCGGCAACGGCATGGGTTGCGGCGCTTCGACTTCAGCCGGGGTGCTGGTCTCCACCACCTCCTTGGGCTTCTCCGGCACAATGCCGAGCACAAGATTGACCGCACGGGCGGCGCGCTCGGAAGCCCAGATGAGCACCTTGGGGTTGTCTTCGATTTTCGATTTCCAGCTCCGTAGATACGCGGCCGAGTTGTCCCGCAGCTCGGCGTTTTCCAACCCCGCCCGCACGAGCAGAAAATTCGCCCCGATTTCTGCCGTGAGTTCCTCAAGCGCGTAGTCGCGATCGCCAAAGCGCGGTCGCGGGCCGCCCTTGTGGAAATCGAGCCGCTTTGCCGCACCCGCCGCATGCACGAGTTCATGGAAGAGCGTGGACCAGTATTCTCCCGCTGTCGGATAGTCCTCCGGCGGTCGCAGGGAAATCGTGTCACTCTTCTCCGCGTAGCTACCCGCACTCCGGCTCACGATGCTCTTGTCGTGCTTGATGACTGGCGCGTCTTTCATTTCAGCGAGCATCGCGCGTGCCGTCGCCTCCGCCTCGTCCGGCGTCGCGGTGCGACGCACCGTCGGATACGGCTCGCGACCGATCTCAACTCCATCGGTTTGATCGTAGTTGAACACCCGGAAATAAAACAGCCGCGGATAGCGCCGCACTTTTTCCGCCGCAGAATCGCCGTCACGCACGCCGTCCGCGGTCGCCTCTTTTTTCGTTTCGCGCCCCTTGGCCTCGAACATTTTTCGGTAAACGATCATCGACGAGTGCTCGCCCTTTTTCACGTGGCCACCGAATTCGTTCGCCTGCCGCAACGTCATCCAAAATGGCGACCGATGCCCCTCCATCATCGTGATGACCGCCAGGTAAACCTGATTGAATCCGCGATAGGTGAGCCCCGACTTCGCATTCGCGATCGGCAGCGAGAGGCACGGATTATTCCACGGGCACACCCCTTGGTCGATGGCCTGCATCAGCCGCTTCACTGGCTCCTCGTAGAATCCCAGCCCGCCGTCCTGGCTTTTTTCGGATGCCCGGGGTTCAGCTTCGTTCCTCGCCGTTTTGCCCATGCCATCATACTAACAACGGCTTGGCGCGAATCGGTTTACCGCCCCCTCGTCTTCGCCCACCATGTGCCACCAATCAGCTAAAACGCATCGCATACGATGCGTTTATTGACATTTATGCTAACAAATGCGTTATTTGAGTCGCATACGATACATGAACTTCGCCCTCACAGGTCAGCTAATCCGAGACGCCCGCGAGAAATCCGACCTCACGCAGGCCGAGCTTGCCCGCCGGCTGGGCATGAGTCGCGCCACGATTTCCCGACTTGAAAACGGCACCATCGAGGAACTCGGCGTGCGCAAGCTCGCCCTGCTCTGCGACCGTCTCGGGCTCGAGATCGGCGTCCATCCGCGCCAGCCGCCGACCCTCCATGAAGCCTATGAGCAAAACCGCCGCGAGCGCCGCGACGCCTTTCGCGAAACCGACGAGGTCTTGAAAAATCTGAAGCCCGACGCCCGTGGCTAACATCTTCGTCAACCGACAGCCGGTCGGCACGCTCTCGCGCGAAGACCCGCTCAACCGCTTTGCCTACGAGGCGGACGTGCCACCATCGCTCGGTGTTTCCCTGCTTATGCCCGTCGCCGCCGGGCCGTATGGCGCGGAGCGCAGTGGTGTGCTCCATCCCGTCTTCGACATGAGCCTGCCCGAAGGCGCGCTGCGCGACGCGGTGTCCAATCTCTTCGCGAAGGCGCTGCCCGCGATCGACGACCTCGCCCTTTTTCAAATCGTGGGGCGTTCCCTCATCGGCCGCATCCGCTTCGGCGAATCCGCCGCCCAGCTCGACCAAGTGCCCACGCACAACCTCCGCGACCTCCTGAAAACCCGCGGCACCGGCGAGCTGTTCGCCGAACTGCTCACTCGCTACGCGCAGTATTCCGGCGTGGCCGGGATTCAGCCCAAAGTGCTCGTCCGCGACGACGGCGGCCTGCGCACGGAAAATTTCAGCCCGGTCGAAACCGGCGAACGCCTCACCGCCCACGGCACCACGCACATCGTCAAATCCTTCGACCCCGCTCGCTACCCCGGTTTGGCCGCCAACGAATACCTCTGCCTCCGCGCTGCCTCCGCCGCCGGTCTCACCGTCGGCAAAACGTCGATCGCCACCGATGGTCGCCTGCTCGTCGTCGAACGCTTCGACCTCAAAGCCGACGGCAGCTACCTCGCTTTCGAGGATGGCTGCGCGCTCGCCGGCCGCCTCTCGCGCGAAAAATACGAAGGCTCGTATGAGCAACTCGTCGGCACGCTCGCCAACGTGCTGCGCGGTCCCGACGGAACCGGCGCCGAGCTCGCAAAGTTTTTCCGTTCCTTAGTGCTCTCCGTCGCCGTGCGCAACGGCGACGCCCACCGGAAAAATTTCGGCGTGATCTACGACGACGCCACGGGCCACGTCACGCTCGCCCCCACCTTCGACGTCATCACGACCACGCCGTATCTGCCCAACGACAGCCTCGCCCTCACCCTCGACGGCACAAAGCGCTGGCCCGACGCCAAGCGCCTCGTGAAGTTTGGCATTCGCCACTGCGGACTGACCTCACCCGCTGCCAAATCCATCTTGGCTGAAGTCGCCGAAGCGGTGGCCACCGTCAGCAAAGACCTCGCCCAATTTTCAGATCTCGACCCAGACGCACATGAGACGCCTTCCCGCATGAAGTCCGCCTGGGCAGTGGGCGTCGCGGCTCTCTCGCTTTCGGTATAAGAGTTTCGCGAAGCACGACAAAACAACGAGCCCACCCGCGCATCTCCCGGATGTGCAAGCGCCTGGGGTAGGTTCTGCCTCGACTGCCAAGTGCTCTTCGGCAAAAACTAAGGAAACTCTCGCCTATGCCCCTCATTGATTCCGACACTTGGGATTCCAAGTTTATTAGTCTCAACCAGCTCCAATTCCACCCAGCCAATCCACGTCTACCCGAGTTGCAGGGTAAAGCGAGCGAACGAGAAATCATTCATGAACTCTGCACGCGCTCGAAGATCGAAGCTCTTGCCAGGTCGATGGCGGATAAGGGGTATTTTCGCCAAGACCGTCTGATCGTATTCCGGGAGGGCAAGTCCAACGTCGTCTATGAAGGAAACCGCCGCTTGTGCGCGCTAAAGGTGCTGGCGAAACCGGACCTCGCGCCGGCTGGAATGCAACGCACGTTCCGCCGTCTGTCGGAAAAAGCGAAGTTGCCCAAGAAAATCGCAGTCGAAATCGTGCCCAATCGGTTCGATGCAGAAGTGGTGATGTTTTCCAAACACGCCGGCGAACTGTTTACGGTCGACTGGAAGCCGGTGCAGCAAGCCGCTTTCATCGCCACGAAACTTGAGCAAGGCGACAGCGTGGAGGATCTTTGCGCCACCTACGGGCTTCGCCGGGACGAAGTGGTCAACTTCCGCGCTGCAGTTGATCTCTACCGTTTATCCAGACTCGCCGATCTCACGCCAGAAGCCAAGGTGCTGGTCGACGATCCTGAGCAGTTTCCACATTCCGTCGTGTTCGAACGCGTATTCAAGCCGAAGAAAAGCCGTGAAGCTCTCGGCGTCGACATCACCGACAAGGGGTTGGTCGTAACTTCAACGAAAGAGAAGTTTCTTCCGCTCTTGGCCCGTGTGCTCGACGACGCAGCAAACAATCGTATCGATACCCGCTCGCTGAATACCGAGGAGGATCAGCTCAAATACGTGGCACAGCTCGGGTTTGAAGCCGGCGGAGGGAAATTCACAGTCGAAGAAATAGAAGCGGAGAGGAAGGCGAGCAACGACAAGACTCCGGCGGCGCCGGGAGCCACGAATGTGGCCATGACGAAAAGATCAACCAAGCCCACTGGACGGCTTTTCCCACGCGACCTTGTGAGCACCCATGCTCACGAAAAAATTCATCGGCTGATCGAAGAGGGTAAGCGGCTCGAAATCTCGCAGGCACCGCACGCCAGCGCTTTTCTGCTCCGGGTGTTGTTGGAAACCGCGTTGGTAGTCCGCCTCAAGGCCCAACGTCTTTGGCATGAGGCACGGGCAATGGAGAAAAACGAAAAACTCGGCCCATCGCTTGCCGTGATGCTCGACTACGTGAACGCGAACCATGCGAAACTAAAACTCGATCCCACCACCATCAACGCCTTGGGCGCGCTGGTTTCGCGTAAGATAAAGCAAAGTAAGCCCGAGCTTGACCGGATTGTTCACAGTCCCGACGTATTCGCCACCAGCGAATCCGTAATCCAAATTCGTGAGCAGGCGATGCCACTTCTGCGTGAAATACTGCGACTGCCGTCATGATCGCCCGAAATCCGAGTCCTTTGCGTTATCCTGGCGGAAAGGTTTCGCTCACCGAGGTTCTTCAAAAAATTATCTATACGAACGGCCTTCAGGGCTGCACTTACATCGAACCTTTTGCGGGAGGGGCCGGCGCAGGCCTTAAGCTCCTGCGCGAAGGGCACGTTGACCGCGTTATCATCAACGACGCCGATAGAGCAGTGTTTTGCTTTTGGAATAGCGTGATGAAACGGACTGAAGAATTGGTCGAACGGATCCAGACGACCCCGTTGACGATGACCGAATGGCGGCAGCAGCGAGAAATTTACCGCAGCCCCGGTCGTCGGAGCCAAGTTGAGATAGGTTTCGCAGCATTTTATCTTAACCGCTGCAATCGGTCGGGTATCATCAAGAATGGCGGCCCCATTGGTGGAATCTCCCAGAAGGGGCAGTGGAAGCTCGATGCCAGATTCAACCGAGACGATCTTGCGGCGCGGATTGAAGATTTGGCGACCTATGGAGATCGCATCACGGTATTACGGGAGGACGCGGCCGACCTGATCCGAAACCTCGACACCTACGTTGCCAATGGTGATTCGCACTTTGTCTACGCCGATCCTCCCTACTACATGAAAGGCAGGGAGCTTTATCTGAGTCACTACCAAGACGCCGATCATCAGGCTTTCGCGGACCTGATGTGTCGCGAGGCAAATTGTCCGTGGGTCATTACCTATGACGATGTGCCGCGTATTCGTGAGCTATACGGCAACGAGCAGCTCTTCAGCTTCAATTTGCGGTATTCGGCGCATCAAGCCTCAACAAACGGCAACGAGGTGCTCATTGCACCGGCGCACGTAACGATTCCCGAGGAAGCGCTGGCAATATTGGAGTAGAAACCGAAGCGTTTAGTCGTCCATCCACGGAACCGAGCCTACCGATTTTAACACGTAGTGCAGGTCACGTCCTGGAACTGCTCCAAACATCATTCGACTCACCGTGCCTTGAAGCGAAAAACAAACCGCCCACGTTTGCGATCAAACACCAACCACGCGGGAAACGCACCGTGCCGACCGACGAAGTCCTCGAACGGCCCGCCACCTTTGGGACCGCCCAGTAGAATCCGTGCGTAGTCGCCGGCACTCATCGGCCGCTGCGCGATGATCTTCGGGCAACGCACACCGGCGAGCCGGCTCTTCGGTGGAAAAATCCATCCACTCGCATCCTCCCCCACTGCGCGCCCGGTGTCCGGGCAGACCGCGAATCGCGGCGCCCCGGTTTCCACCAAGCTGGATTTGATGCTCTTCAATCGCTCGACCAAGTGGCGCAGAAAATCCTCTTTGCGCACGGGCTCGCGCGCACGCTCCACAAGTTCCAATTGCCGCTCCCAAGCTGCGGTTTCGTTCGGATCGGCAAATACGGCCGCCGCCGAAGCGGAGAGCAACGCACACAAGAGCGCCCCTCGACGCGTGGTCACAAACCGCGCACCGACAGTTCCGCGCTCGATCAGTCCCGCTTGCTCAAGTCCCTCCATCGTTTGCGCCCGGGTTGCGCTCGTGCCGAGCCGAAGTTCCGCCATTTTCTGGAGTAGCAAGTCATCGTTCAAATAGTGCGGTGGCGACGTGTGGCCGGGCTCGATTTCCAAAGTCAGCATTCGCACGAATGGTCCGGCGGGCGGCACTGATTTTTCCGCCAGACGCCGGGCCAGTGGAAGGCCGATCCCAGTCGTATTTATCATGGCGTCTTCGTAAGCGAGCCAACCGGGCGATTCCATTTCCTCCGCCTCCAGCACGGCCCGCCACACGCCTCCGGCACCATCATCCCGAGAAAAATGCCGCGTCACATACGCGACGCGCGCCGCTGGCAACCACGCGAGGAGGAAACGGGTCGCGATCAACTCCCAGAGCATTCTTTCGGGGCGCATCCGATCCGGTGTTTCGCCTACCAACGCCGGAATCACGCCGGTCGGCACGATGGCGTGATGATCAGTTACGCCGGCATCGTTGAAGTGAGTGCCGCCCAGATATGACGGAGCCGGCAGTTCCGCCACCCTCGGCCACGCAATTCGCGCCCACTCTCGCCACAGCGTAGTATAACGTGCGATAATTTCCGGGCGCATCGCGACCGAAAGCGCGGCACTGTCGGTGCGCGGGTAACTGATGGCGTGGTCGCGCTCGTAGAGGCGCTGCGCGATTTCGAGCGTGTAAGCCGCCGACCAGCCCGCGAGGCGGTGAGCGCTCCGCTGCAAGTCCAGCAGATCGAAAAGGGGCGGCGGCGATTGCGTGCCGATTTCACGTGTATCGGCGACCGCCCAATCTCGTTCTGATTCGAGCAACAGCACTCGCCGGATTTCGCGGGCTTCTTCCAAACTTCGAAAGTGCGTCGCGGTGTGGCCGAATCGAAATTCCGGCGGCGCAACCAGGCACGCCCGAACTCGCCCTGCCGTCGCATCGCCGAATTCTGTTTCCATACGCCAGAACGGCTCGGAATGAAAATTCGCGATCTCCAGGCAACGCCGTTCGATGAGCGCGAGCACCGGGGTTTGCACGCGTCCGATTGGCCACGTTGAGCGACGGCCGATCGGGCTCGCTTCGCTGTCTGGAGGCGGCAGCGCGAGTGTCACCATGCGCGTGCCATTGATGCCCCAAATCCAATCCGCCTCGGCCCGGGCATACGCGGCCGCGCGCAAACGCGCGTAGTGCCGCGACGGACGGCGCGCCTGCCACGCGCGCCGCAGGCCGTCGGGCGTCGTGTCCGCGATCCAGAGCCGCGTGACCTTCGCGTCATCGCAGTCGCGCCCGCACCAAGCCATGATTTCCGCGAAGATGAGTTCCCCTTCCCGCCCGGCGTCGCACGCGTTGACGATCTCGTCGGCACGCGAGGCCAAGCCTGAAATCCGACGCAGCCACCGATCTTTGCCGGCAACACATCGCCGCTCAAAGCGCCCCGCCGGCGGAGTCAGTGGCAAATCTTCCCAGCGAAATTGTGCCAACGCCGGATTTTGAATCTCCGGTGGCGAAATTTCCAGCAAGTGGCCCGCGGCCCATGCGAAAGCGAGCAAGGTGCCGTCGGGCGCGTGCCCAACGATCGCATTTTCGTATTCACGGACGTCGCCCGGACGGAGCAATGTGCGTGCAAGCGCGCGCCCTTGGCTGGGTTTTTCCGCCACCACGAGCCGCCGCGAAACTGAACCTTCCTGAGCCACACGCGCCGCCCCTACGGCCGCAGAATCGCCGGTTCGACTTTGCGCCGGTAGATTTTTCGCACGTAGTCCGCATCGACCCGGCGCGAAACCAATTCCTGCACCTCGGTTTCCAGGTCCTGCACCATCGCCGCGACGACCCACGGCGGTTGCGGCCAATTGTCGGTCGCCCGCAAGCGGCCCTCGATCAATGCTTCCAAGCTCGGTTTCGTTTTTCGCACATTCGGACTCTAGCAAGGAGCCGACGCGAACGCCGCCTCAGCAGCCGCACACCTTGCTACGATCCCACTGTGACCGCATCCGATCTCCACGCCGAAGCCCTCGCCCGCTGGCTTGCGCACGGTTTGACCTCCCAAACGCATCCGGTGCTCCTCTTCGCGCTCCACGCATTTTTCCAACCGCTCGGCATCGAGGCATCTTACCTCGAGGCCGAGCCCTTCAGCGGCATCGAATCGGGAACCGGCAATTGGTGGCTGCACGATCCACGCTGGAACGCGGCCACCGTTGACCGCGGACGCCCGTTTGCCCGCGACTTCGGCGGCTTGGTGGGATTCGCAGACTCGTTTCGGATCGCCGTGACGCCGCAGGGCGGCATGAGCATCACGCCTACCGAACTCGTCGCGAGTGATCTTGCCGCTCAGGCTTATTGGGAAACCAGCGAACAGGGCTGGCTGGCCGCCCGTCACAGTTTCGAAGCGGCGCGTCACACGGAAATCTTTCTCTATGCCGCGGCGGCGCTTCTGCTCAACGAGCCCTCCATCGCACAACTCTACGCACAGCAGGACGACGCGGCATTCTGTTCGCGCATTCTTCAGCACCTCTCATTCGCCCCAACGTCACAACGAGACTTACCGCCATAAGTTCAGGACTCCGATCCAATCCACTTCACGCTGCAGTCTCACGGACAGCCACACGCGCGATCGTCGTGCGATAAAACCAATACATCTCCGGCAGCAGTTCGTGCCACGCACATCGCTCGGCGGCTTCCATGTAGGAATTTTCGAGCCGCGCACGATCCCACCCAGAAACCTGCCACCATTCGGCCAGCCACGCCGGGTGCGCGTGAACGATGCGAAGCAACTCTTCCTCGCGCCCGGGGCACAATCGCTCGCGCAGCGCATGAAATGCCCACGCAGGCGTGCGAAAATTTTCGAGAAACGCCCTCTGTTCCGCCGGCCGCTCATGCTGACAAGCCCAGCGCAACGCGAGAAACTGATACTCCTCGTCCTGACTTAACACCTCGGAGAGCCGGGCACTGATGGGGACACTCGCGTGGGTCTCCAGATACCAGTAAGCCAACGTGGGCGTTTCACTCCAGCGCATCTCGGAGGTCCGACTCAATTCCGCGCGCAAGCGCGACCTCTCCACTTCAGGAGCGAGACGAACCCGGCGGTCCGGCGACTCTCCGAGGAGGTTCAAATAGTCGGCGTCGGTATGGAGCGCCGGCCGGCCCGTGACGCGCCGATCTGCGAGCAATCGCTCAACCGACCGCGCGTGGCTGAGGAGCCGCGATTCGACGGCTTTCGCCAGCCCCGCGTAATTCTCCAGAAGGATCGAGCACGCCGCATCGGGATCGGCGAGCAGTAGATCGCGCTCGGTCTTCGTGAGCACGCCAGCCGTGAGAAACTCCGCGGCCAAGGCCGGATGCCAGGCGAGCCGACAAATCACCGCATACGCTGCGTCGGCTCCCGCTTCCCGTCGATCGAGAACCGACTTTCGCAGCCGATCTTCAAGACGCTGCTGCGCGCAACTGTTTAGAATCGCCTGCGGAAAAACGACGATATCCGGTTTCATATCATGATCCATGTGAATGCGTGATTCTAGCGTGCTGCTCATTTCAACCCATTGCCGGCTCAAGCGCCGGGCCTGGCTCCGCCTCGGCGAAGAACTCCATTTGCATCGTGCGGACTTCGGGTAAGGGACTCGGGGCCGCCGTCTCCTTCCACACTTCGGGATCAGAGAGGTATTCACCCAAAAATCCGTCCGTGGCCGGATCGTAGTTTTCGATCAAGCGGCGAAACACATTTACGCGGCCGGCAAACCGATCCGACGCGTGCCCCAGCTCGGCCTCCGCCCAGTCTCGGGCCATCGCCCGAATCGTGCCGAAGAGCGACGGCGGCCGGGCATCGCGCTCCACCTCGCGACCCGTTACCAATGCGAGATAGGTGTAGTCCGGCCGCTCCGCGCTCGCGAGTTCGCCTTCGCTCAACGCGCGCGCACTCCAAAATTGTTCGGCCGCTTCCGAGAGCTGCACCAACGCTGCCCCGCCGTAGTCGCGGGCAGCCAGACGTTCGACCGCGGCCATCTCTGTCTCGGGATGCGGCACGCGCGCGGTGACGGGCGCAAACCCCGTCGCCGTTTCCAGCGCCGCGGCGAGTTCGGGAAATGTGTTTTCGAACGAGGCCGATGCCGGATCCCATGCTTGCAGTCGTTTTTCCATCACCGCGTCCTCTCGCCCGCCGCGCAAGATATCGGCCGCCAACACCGCCAGCGACCGGAGCTGCACCACGCGGGCCGCCGGCGAATCGGCCCGTTGAATCGCGTGACCTAGCACGCGCTCGAACAAATCGTATTCTGCCCGCGACCGGCCGACACCGATCACGCGCTGCACCGCGTCTCCTCCGATCAGTGGAATGGATTCATCCACCGTCTCGGTCTCACCTTCGGATGCGCTTTCCGCCCGGTGTCGCACCACGCGGCCGCCATCGTCGATGTCGATGCCTACTGCGCTCAGCGCTTCCATGCTCACGAATTGCGCGCGCTCCGCCCGATCCCGGCTCATGTCCTGCAACACCCAGCCGATGCGCTGCCGCATGTAGGGAACGAGCCCGCCCTTGGCTGGTTCCCACCACGAAAGCGCATGATAGCTTGAAACACGTTCCGCGTCGGTCACGACGTTTTTGTTGCCGTCGATCGGTGCCACTAGACGCAACGCTATCTCCTCGCTCATCGCGGCCCAGCCTCCCGGATACGAGGCCGACTCGCGCTGCAGGGCGGCGAAGCGCGAGCGGTCATCACCGCGACGATGGAGCATCTTCACTAGAAAACCCGCGCTGTCCCTCCCGAAGGCCTCAAAGAGCGATTGTTTGAGCACCCGTGCCGCCGCTTCTGCTGACACTCCCGCTGTTGGTTCGATACGTCGCTCCAGTAAATCGCTGAAGATGCCCCATTCGGGGCGGAGTGGGTCGTTGCATTCCCGCAGTTGTCCGTTGGTCGCCACATCGGACGAGAATAACAACCCCTGCGGTCGAATCCGACCGAGGCGCGACGTCCCTCGCCGGTTGCTACTATCTACGAGGGTGAAACCCCATCTCCTCTCCGTTTCGTTTTTGATTCTGGCCTGCAGCTCGACGGCGTTGGCCGAGCCGACTCGCCGTTGGTCGCAAGGTGATCCCACCTCTGAGCAGCAACAGGCGATGGAGTGGCTCAACGTCACCCGTCGCGATCCACTGGGTGCGCTCCACTCCATTCTCCGGTTCGCCGATTCAGACCCAATCGTCGCCGGGTTCATGCGCGTGCAAGCACCCGCCACGGTCGCGCAACTCGAAACCTGGCTCGCCGATGACTACGCCATTTCGCGGACGCACAGCGCCGACTTCCCCAACGCCGAGGCCATCTCGAATGCGCCGCTCGTCTTTTATCCGCTGTTTCAACAGCGCGCCGAAGCCCTCGGCAGCCGCGCGACTCCGCCAGCGACGAGTTTCCCTGCGCTCCGCCAACCGCCCGACTACATCTATCCGACGCCGATCTTCGGCACCACGCTGCTCAACGGCCCCAACCAACCCTTCTCCGGCCCCGACGCCACGGGCGGCACCGCGCGCTTCGGCCCGTTCGGCGCCAACTACGCCGAAGTCGCGCACACGAATCTCTATCTTCCGACTTTGACCGCTCGTGAATGGGTGTTGTCGATTTTGACCGCCGCGTATCCGACCGCACGCGGGAGCCTCACGCCCTTTCTCATTCAGGGAAACGCTGTGCCCGGATTCAAACTCGGCCACACTCGCATGGCCGGCATAGCCATCACACCTAGCGAAACCGGCACGCGTGTCCTCACCGTGTTCAAGGCGAGCAACGAATTTCTCACGCAGAGCGACCTGCCCTTCGGTGCGACCGACACCGTGTTCATCACCGGCGTCGCGTATCGCGACAGAAACGGAAACGGGTATTACGACATCGGCGAAGGCATCGTCGGCCTCACCATCGCACCCGACCGCGGCGAATGGTTCGCGGTCACGTCCGCGTCCGGCGGTTTCGCCATCCCAGTCGCGGCCAATTCGGGCGTTTATCGTCTGACCGCGACTGGACGAAACATCGAGGCGCTCGTCGGGACAGCCACAGTCGGCGCGGAAAACGTGAAGCTCGATTGGCCGCTGCCTCCCGCGAAGCTGCCCCCACAAACCAGCGTCCCCACCGGCAGCGGCACGCTTCAACTGGTGGGTCTCTCGACGCGTGGCCTCACGGAAACGGGGGCAGGCGCCCTCATCGGTGGCTTCGTCATTGCCGGTCCGGCTTCATCGAAGAAGACCGTTCTCATTCGTGGCGTCGGTCCGTCGCTCCAAACGCTCGGGTTCGCGGCCACCGAAATCCCACCTGCCACTCAACTCGAGGTATTCGACAGCCGTGGCTCGCTGATCGCCTCCAACTACGGTTGGACCACGACGGCCGATCAGGGTGCGGCCGTGGCCGAAGCCGCGCGTGCCGTCGGCGATTTCCCGCTGACTGCCTGGCCGGGCGGCGGGGGCGACAGCGCGTTGGTGCTGTCGCTCGCTCCAGGCCACTACACCGCACATGTCGCGCCGCCGGCTGGGACACCACCAGCCGCCGCGCAAGGTCTAATCGGCCTTGTCGAAATCTACGATGTGAGTCGAGGCGACGGCAGCCGATTCGTGGACATCTCCACGCGCGGGATTGCTGGCGAAAACAACCGGCGCATGATCGTGGGTTGCACACTCGCGGGACGAGGCAACCTGCGCCTGCTTTTTCGCGGCGTTGGGCCGGCCCTCGCACAGAGTTTCGCGCTCACCGGCGCGCTGACGAATCCAACGCTCACACTCTTCGACAGCGCTGGCCGCAGTCTCGACGCCAACGACGACTGGGGGTTTTCGCCGCAGACCGAGCAGATTCGCGAACTGGCCGCAGCGTCCGGCGCTTTCGCGCTCCCCGAGGACGGTTTTGATTCCAGTCTCATTACGCTCGCGGCGGCGGGGAACTACACGGCGGTCGTCAGCGCGAAGCCCGGTGCAACAGCCACGGGCATCGCTCTCGTCGAGCTCTACGAAACGCCTTGAGACACCATCGCCATGACTCGGTCCACCTTCTCCGTCGCTACCGCGCTCGTAATCTTGGCCGCCTCGCGTTCCTTCGCGGCCGATCCCGCCCCAACCCAATGGCTTTCACCGGACGGCAACATCTACAGTCCGCCAACGCCCGTGGGCAACCCGTTCCCAAGTTCGGTTTACGGTGCGCTGCACGGTGGCAGCAATTTTTCCCTGCAACGGCCGTTTCTCAGTCCTTTCGGCCGCACCGACAATTCGCGCGGGCGTTTCGTTTACTACGCCGATTCGTTTTATCCGCGCGGTTCGGAAGGTGTGTTCGGCGTGGATGTATGGCTCGAGCAACAAGACGTGTTTGGCAACTGGAGTCCCGCCAGCCAAAACGGCGGTGTCGCCGACGACGGCACGCTTTACTGGACCGTCAATCGCCCCAACCCGGGGCCCAGCGCGAGCCGCACGTTCACGTGGACCTACTCCGATCTTCCCGCCAACACTAACTTCCGGCTCTTCGTTTACGTTTACATCTACAACCAAGGCGGCGGCAGTTCCGGATATTTTCCACTCTATAGCACGACCCAAACCGTCAACACCGGCTCGACCAATGACGCGCCTCGCATCGCTTGGACACAGAATCCGACCCAGGTGACGACCGGCCAAGACTACATGATCGCCGCTCGCGGTGAGGACGACAACGGCGACCTCGCCACCGTGAGCATCGACAAGAACGGCCAGGCCTTCGCCTACGCCGGTGGAGGCAACGGCTACACCGGTGATTCGCAAGGCTCCAGAAACGACGCAGTCGGCAGCGTCACCTACACGGCGTGGGCCACCGATTCCTCGGGCGCGAGCTCACCGACGATTTCCTGGACCGTCGATATCGTGCCCAAAGCCAACCAACCCGCCGTAACTTCAAGCAACGCCACGATCACATTTCCCCAAGCGTTCACGCCGACGTATTCCGGCGGCGCCGGCTCAGGCGGCTGGCAATATGTTGTCTCCGGTCAGACCAACTTCGATCCCAACGACAGCTCACACACGGGCACCAAACTTTTCCCCTCGAACACGTGGTCGTCGAGCTGGACGCCGCCGCAGCCCGGCACCTACCCCTTCTACGTCGCCCGCGTAGGCGACAGCGCTTACAATCCATCCGCCGTCGCCGGTCCCTACACGCTCACCGTGCTGCCGGCCGCACCGGTCGGGAGCTTTGACGCGATTTCTTCCGCCAGCATCACCCAAGGCCAGACCCTCACAGGCAACGGTTGGGCCGCCGACGCACAACTCGGTGCACCGCTGTCGTCTGTCACGCTGCTCGTCGATGGTGGCGCGAATGGCTCAGTCACCGCGACGCTCAACGGCTACCGGCCCGACGTCCAAAGTGCCAACATAAGCTACGGGTTTTGGTCGCCGCGAGACATCACCTACTCCGGCTGGTCATTCAGTCTCAACACCACAAGTTTGGCCGCCGGCTCACACACGATCACCGCCATCGCGAACGACTCGACCTACGCCGTCTCGACGAATCTCGGATCGAAAAGTTTCTCCGTGGCTGCCCTGCTGGGCCAAACCGTCAGTCTGACGCCAAACGCGCCAACGGTGAACGTCGGCGACACCGTGAATTTCTCCGCGACCGGCGGACAGAACGGCTACGTCTGGAGTGGCTCCGCCTCCGGCAGCGGCAGCACGAAGTCCGTCACGTTTTCGACCGCCGGGACATTTTCCGTCACCGTCTATTCGCCCGCCGGCGGAAGCTACGCTCAAAGCAATACCGCGATCGCCACGATTACCGTAGTATCAATTTCCTCTCAGACGGTGGCCATTTCACCTGCGTTCCAAACCGTCGGCGTCGGCGCGAGCGTGACCTTCACCGCCAGCGGCGGCGTGAACGGCTATAACTGGGGCGGCTCTGCGAGCGGAACCGGCAACACCAAGACGGTGACGTTTTCCTCGCTGGGCACCTACACTGTCACGGTCTATTCGCCCGCCGGCAGCGGCTACAATCAAAGCAACACCGCGACCGCAACGATCACTGTCGTCGCCAACGCCCAGACCGTCGCGCTCACGCCACTCGCCCAATCGATCACTGTCGGCAGCAGCGTGAATTTCAGCGTCACCGGAGGCGTCAACGGCTACATCTGGGGTGGCGCCGCCAGTGGAAGTGGCGGCACAAAAACCGTGACGTTCAACACTCCAGGTTCCTACTCCGTGACCGCCTATTCTCCCGCGGGCGGCAGCTACGCGCAGAGCAACACCGCGACGGCCACCATCACCGTCAACGCGATCACGACGACGTTTTCTGTGGCTCCCACAATATTCAGCTACACGGGCTTTACCTGCACGCCGACAATCACCGCCTCGCCCTCGACCGCGACCTATACGATTTCCGGCACCGCTTCCGCGATCAACCCGGGCAATTACTCGTTCGTCGTGACCGCGACGGGAAATTACACAGGCAGCGCGACCATCGCTTGGTCGATTGGACTCGCAAACCAGACGACGGTGTCGATCTCGCCAGCGAACGTCACCGCGACGGTCGGGCAATCAGTCACGTTCACCGCGAGCGGCGGATCGGGCACAGGCGTGTTCACGTGGGGCGGTGTAACCTCTGGATCGGGCAACTCAAAAACGATTACGTTTTCGTCGCTCGGGACTTCGAGCGTCACCGTCTATCGCTCGGGAGATTCCACCTACGGCCCATCGAACACCGCCACCGCGAGCGTGACTGTCGTCTCCGCCACCTACTCCCTGACGGTGAACGCGGGATTGGGCGGCACCGCGACCGGTTCCGCCACCGGACTCGGCGGCACCGCCATCGTGCCCATCGTCGCGACGCCAAGTCAGGGTTTCGCATTCGCCGGTTGGACCGGAGATACCGTCTTAGATGCCACCGCAAATTCGACCACCATCGCAATTGCCTCTGCGAACCGCAGGGTCACTGCCAATTTCACCGCCGCGCTCGCCCAGACCATCACGTTCACCCCGCCACCGACCGCGCCTTTTCCTAGCGCGCCGCTGTCGCTTACGGCGAGCGCGTCGTCCGGTCTGCCAGTCGGCTTCGCTGTCGTGAGTGGACCGGCCACTCTTGCCTTCAACCAACTCACACTCACGAGTCCGGGCACAGTAATCGTCCGTGCCTCGCAAACAGGAGGATTCAACGCCGGCATTCTCTACCAAGCGGCGCCAAACGTGGATCGTTCGATTCTGGTCAATCCGCCATTCAGCATTCTTCGCCTCCGCTTTAACATTCCCGCCAACATCGATGGCATCCCCACCGGCAACCGCAGTCTCGACGGTGATAACCTCGCGCACGTCGCGCCGGCCAACAAACGCTCGTCCTACATCTTCACCAATCCGGCCGGACTCGCGAGTTCGCGCTGGCCGTATTTCGATAATCCGCAGCGCGTGCAGCCTGTGCACATCAACGTTCAGCTACCTCTTGCACCAACCGCGACCTTGAACAACGAAACAGCGAGGCTAGGCGAACGTTGAACGTTCTTGGGTGCGTCGATGCCTTTTGACCAAGACCGCTCATCCGCACGTAGCTGCTTTCTGCGAAGCACCGTCGTTCCTCACCCCGTCTCCGCGCGAGCGAGTGATAGCTCGCCAACGCGACCGCGATTCCAGCGAGGCCCGCGTTATTAGAATGCGACGCGTGCCGCGGACACGCTCCAGCTTTCCATCTTGAATTTCCCGATACAACGTCGATTTCGAAATGCCGCCCAGCAATTGGCGTGCAGTCCCTTCGTCGTATGCCTCTGGGAGTGCTCTCTGCTCCTGCTCGCGCGGAGCGGTTTCGCCCTCAAGGCCCGCTTCCCAACGAACACATATCTCCCGCGCCTCCACATCATTGGTTGCTTCGAAAAAGGTTCGCCGCGCCTCACCTCGCATTACGAACACCGCGGAAAAAGTTTTCATGACATTTACTTCGATTTGGGGTCGCTTATTCTTCGCGATTGAGGGTCGACCGCAGGCAAACTTTCCCCTCGTGTGTTTTTGGTTTCGGTCCTGCCTCGATTAAAGCAGGCTACCCCATCGTAATCGCAGCCTGCTGCACTCCATCTCCTGGCCACCGGCACGAGGTAGCCAACGCGCCCGCTCACCGGTGTCTACGTGTGGCCAAGAGATCAGGCGGCTGCTTCGCGAGAAGTCGCGCCGCTAGCCGAATGAGAAACGCTGCGCGCATTTTTCTTAGCCATCGATTCCGCGACACGCTTGGCTTCAAATTGAGCGTGGACCTTTCGAATGTGTCCGTAGGTTCTGGCCGCCAGCACACCGCCATCCGAGTGGCCGAGCCATTCACTCAAAAGGGCAAAAGAAACTCCTTCTTCAATCATCACGGTCGCGAAGTAGTGTCGCAATTCGTGCTGAACCAGTTTCGGAATACCGAGCCGCTTGCATGCCCTTGCCATCGCCTGCAGGCAATCAGCCTTTCCGTCGAAAAGCGTATCGTTGGGCTTCTTTCCTTCTTTCAGTCGGTCGAGTAACTCCCGCAATCCGGGGACGGCGATCGGCACGTCGCGCTTCGAACTCTTCGACTTGGTGCCGTCAACAAACAGGAAGCCGGGCGTGTTTTTGCCGTCATAGTTCACTCGCACATCAAGGGCCTCCTCGTGCCGACACCCCGTATAAGCTAGAAACTCCGCAAGATCGGCCGCGCGATTCGCGAAAGCCTTGCGGTAATCCAAAAAAGCGTTCCCCCGTTCTTTCTGAACTCGTTTAGATTCCGGCACGCTTCGCATCTCAGCGAACAGTTTTTGCATCCCCGCCGTAGTCGGAAAGTCGGGCTGTCGTTGTCCTTTCGGCAGGTTAATCTTCCGTTCCAAAGTGGATTTAGTGAGGAAAGGGTTTTCGATTCGCACTCGCTTTTCGACTGCGATGTCTAGACAGACCCGCAAAGCCCACATCGTCTGATTGACGATGTTGTTTGAATATCCTGTTTTTCTCTTGGGTTTCTTGGTCGTCCAGCCGACCCGGCCTACGACAAACTCACAGCGTTTCTGCAGGTAGTCCCGCAGTTCCATGATCAGGTCGAGGTCCACACGCGCCGCCGGATAGGTGTCAAATTTCCCCGCCTGCCATTTGGCACGCAGGCGGTCGATGTGATTCTTGTAAGCGAGTTGAGTCCGCGGCTTGCGCTCGGAACGCCCGATAATGCGGAGCATCTCCTCCGCGCAAGCGCCCAAGGTCTTGAAATCACCACTTTGGGAAGTCTGACCGCTTTCTCGCAAATCCACGACCTCGGTCATGCGGTCTCGCAAACGCCTTTTTGCGACAACGAGATCATCTGTCTCAAGTTGAAGAAACGGCCGAGAGTCACCACTGCGCGCACGATAAAAGAAGCGCCCAACCGTGAGCTTTTTGTAGAGGCACTCCGGCCAGGACGGCTCCCTCCACCAAGTCGCGCCGGCAGCACGAGCCTTGGCTTCAGTCGGGTATTTTCGAGTGGCGGGGGCGGGAGCAGCACTTACCTGGTGGGTATCCATAGTGGGTATCCAGCACCCCTATCATCCTCATTTCAAGAGGAGAAAATTACTGGTAGTAGAACGTGAACGTCATCTCCTGCTGCGAGCCGAGGACGGCCTTCATGTCGTCGGTCCACGGCCCGTAGGGCGCGCGGTCGGTGATCGCGCTCACGCAGGCGCGCTGCGCGGTCTCGCTCGCGGAGCTCGAGGCCTCGACTTTCTTCACGTCGGTGATCTTGCCCTCGTCGTTCATGATGAACTTCACCGAGACGGTGCTGCCGACCGCGGGCATGGCGTTCATGCTGAGAATCAGGCGCTCCCACTGAATCTGCACGGTGTCGATCATGCGCTGGAGATAGGCGCCGTAGTTGCTCCACCGGGCGTCGATGGCGGTGAGGCCGACGTTCTGCGTGCCGAACTTGTTTTCCGCGAGGATCGCCGGGCGCACCTGCTGCTGCTTCACGATCATCGGCCGCGGGCGCGGGCGGAGCGGATCGATCGCGGGCTGGGCGGTGGCGGCACCGTCGGACTGCGTCGCCTGCGGCGCGCCATCGATTTTCTCGGGGATGGCCTTCATGTTCTCGAGCCGCTTCGCGATGTTGCCGCCGATGCCGGCCTGGTTGTCGCCCTCGAATTTCTCCGCGCCGGAAAGCGGGTTCTGCTCCATGCGGGCGGCCTTCACCTCGCGCTCGGCTTCCGCGGCCTTGTCCGGGGTCGGAGTCGGCGCCTGCACTTGCTCGACGGGCTGCGAGAGCCGGCCGCTGACGATCTGGTTGGACTCGAAATCCTTCTTCCCCTCCATCGCGGGGCGGTCGCTCTTCCCCTCGGGCGTGGGTTTCTCCTGCGCGACCTGCTGGTTCTGCGCGGCGAAGTTGTTGGTCTTGTCGGGCGTGTTTTCCGGCGCGTCGGGGTTGGTCTCGACGAAGCGCTGGGGCGGCTTGGGCTCCTCGGGCTTCGTGAACATCTCGGGCGTCAGCTCGATGTTGAAGTCCCGCGCGGTGCTCGACGGCGCCAGGCCGGCATGCGGGCCGAAGCGCGCCAGATACGGCGCCGCCAGCCAGATCAAGAGGTGCACCACGATGACCGCCGCAACGCCGATGATCACCGGGCGGGTCTCGGGATTGCCCCACGCCCGCGCAACGGCATGCCGCAGGCCGCCCGAAACGGAAGTGGTGGCGAGGGATTGGCTCATGACGGCGAGGAGGGACGCGAGGTCGGGCGAAAAGTCAGGCGCGCAGACCGCACCGGGTCAAAATTTGTTTCGTCTCATCGAGCGGCAGGCCGACAATGTTGCTGAGCGACCCACGGTAGCCCGCGACGATCAAGTCGGCGTGCTCCTGAATCGCGTAGCCGCCGGCCTTGTCGAGCGTGTGGACGCGCGCGAGATAGGCCTCGATGGTGGCCTCGTCCAAAGGCTTGAAGGTGACCTCGCTGGATGCGCCGCCATCGAAGCTGAGGCCGTCGCGACCACGGCGGGCGGCGAGGCCGGTGAACACCGTGTGCGTGCGCCCGCTCAGGCGGCGGAGCATCGCCCGGGCCTCGGCGCCATCGCGCGGCTTGTTGAGCGCCGTCGCGTCCAAAAAGACCGTGGTGTCCGCCCCGAGCACCACCGCGTCGGGATGCCGGGCGGAGACCCATCCGGCCTTCAGCGCGGCGTTGTGCGCCACCATCACGCGCGGGTCCGTGGCCGCGTCCTCATGCTCGGTGACCCGCGCGGTCACGACCTCAAAGGGCACGCCGAGCTGCGCGAGGAGTTCGCGGCGTCGCGGCGAGGCGGACGCGAGGATGAGGCGGGGAGGAGTGGTGGTCATCGCGGAGGCTGGACGAAGCGTAGCGGAAACCGTGAGGTTTTCGCGGGAGCAGGCTGCATTCGCGCGAAAAGCTCACGCTTTCCGCTACACCCGCCGGCTCACGGCGCTTTCTCGGCGAGCACGGTCTTCACATCGCCCTTCGCGCGCGCCAGCTCGACGCGGCTCAGGTTGTATTGGTAGACGGCGTCGACCAGGTTGTCCGCCGCGAGGGCGAGCTGGGCCTGCGCCTCGACGACCTCGCGGTTGTCGGCCACGCCCTCGTTGTAGCGGGCGCGCGCGAGGCGGAGCTGCTCCTCGGCGAGGCGGGAGTTTTTCTCGGCCACCTCGATCTGCGCGTAGCGCGACGAGGCGTCCTGCCGGGCGAGGCGCAGCTCGGAGGAGATTTGCAGCTCGAGCGAGCTGAGGCGCGCCTGCTGGACCTTTTGCCGCGAGAGCGCGGCGCGGCGATCGGCGCCGGACCGCAGCCCGTCGAAAATCGGCACGCTCACCGTCGCGCCAAAGGTCCACACCTTGCGCCGGCCGTCGTCGTCGAAGTTCGCCGCGCCGTGGCCGAAATCGCCCGCGAGCGAGAGCGTGGGCAGGCGCTCGAACTTCGCCGTGCGCACGTCCTGCTTCGCCTGCTCGAGGGACTTCTGGTTGCGCAGCCAATCGGCGCGCTGCTCGAAGCTCGTGCGGCTCTCCGGGAGGCTGAGGAGGCCCGCATCCATGCGCTGGAGGGGGAAATCCGCGAGCTCGAGCGGCGCCGCCGGGTCGAGGTTGAGCAGGCGCTTGAAGACCAGCTCGCTCTGCATCACGGACGTGACCTGCTGGAGCCGCGCCTGGTCGGCCTGCGCCAGCTGCGACTCCGCGCGGGTGACATCGATCTGGGTGGCGACGCCCGCCGCGAGCTGATTGCGGGCGAGATCGTAGAGCGACCGGGCGCGGGTGATGTTGGCATCGAGCACGTCGAGCCGGCGCAGGTTGCGGAGGTGCCCGAAATACGCCTGGGCCACGCTGGCCTGCGCCGCCTGCACCGTCGCGCGCACGTCGATCTGCGCCGCCTCGGCCCCCGTGCGGGCCGCGCCTTGGGCGGAGAGCTGCTGCGCGTTGAACAGCGAGTAGGTGCCAAAGAGGCGCGCGTCGTAGCGGTTGGAGGGGCGCGTCTCGCTGAGCGCGCCGGTGGTGCTGAGGATGTTCAGCGCGCGCGTGCGGCGCTGAAAGGCCGTGAGGTTGACGTTCGGCAGCAGCCCGGCACGGGACTGGTTGGCCTGCTCGAGCGCCTGGGCAGCCGCCTCCCGGCTAAGGAGCACGCTGCTGTTCACGCCCTCCGCCGAGGCCAAGGCCTGCTCCAGCGTGAGCTTCAGCGGCTCGGCCGCCCGCAGCGCGGCAAACGACAGGAGCATGGTCAGCGGCAAAGCGTGGCGCATAAAGTGCGGAATCGACAGCAAATCGCGCGCATGACGCGCAGCGCAAGCCTTGCGTTGCGCCCGCCCGGCGCGTTGCGGGGTTGTCAGTCAGGTGAAACGCCTCCACGGTCCGCGCCTCTTCCATGCGCCTCGGCCTCGCCCAGCTCAACCCGACCGTCGGCGATCTCGCCGGCAACCGCCGCAAGATCATCGACGCCTACGCCGCCCTCGTCGCCCAGGGCGCGGAGCTCGTCGTTTTTCCCGAGCTCATCGTCTGCGGCTACCCGCCGCGCGACCTGCTGTTCAAGCGGCACTTTGTGCCCGACGTCATGGAGTCGCTCGCCGAGATCGCCAAGGCCGTCGGCGAGGTGCCGGCGATCATCGGCACCGTGGAGGCCAATGCTTCGGGCAAGGGCCGGCCGTTCTTCAACTCCGCCGCCTTCTGCCACCGCGGCGCGGTCGTCACCCACGGCCGCAAGTGCCTGTTGCCCACCTACGACGTCTTTGACGAGGACCGCTACTTTGAGCCCTCGGTCTTCCCCGCCCTCGTCGAGCACGCGGGCCGGCGCATCGGCATCACGATTTGCGAGGACATCTGGACCCACCCGATGCTCAGCACCCGGCGCCTCTACAGCGGCCGCACCCCGCTCGATCAGCTCGCCGGGCAGAAGTGCGACCTCATGGTCAATCTCTCCGCCAGCCCGTGGCACAGCTCCAAGGAGCACCTCCGCCAAAACGTCGTCGTCGCCGACGCCGCGCGCGCCCTCGGGTGCCCGGTCGCCTACGTCAACGCCGTCGGCGGCAACGACGAGCTCATCTTCGACGGCCGCAGCCATGTCGTGGACGCGTCCGGAAAAATCATCGCGGGCCTGGCGGCGTTCGCGGAGGAGCTGCGCGTGGTGGACACCGCCGCGCCCTCGGCGGCGCCGCAACTGGCGCCGACGTTTGCGCTCAGCGACATCGCCGACATCCACGCCGCCCTCGTCCTCGGCCTGCGCGACTACGCGCACAAGAGCGGCTTCAAGCGCGCCCTCATCGCGCTCTCCGGCGGCATCGACTCCGCCGTCGTCGGCGCCATCGCCGCCGAGGCGTTCGGCCCGGAAAACGTCACCGGCGTCTCCCTGCCCTCCGCCATTTCCTCCCGGCACTCGCGCGACGACGCCCGCCTCCTCGCGCAGAACCTCGGCATCCGGTTCGAGACCGTGCGCATCGCCGATGTCGTCGACGAGACCGAGAAGGTCCTCTGGCACCTCTTCAGCCAGACGCAGCGCGACGTGACCGAGGAAAACATCCAGGCCCGCGTGCGCGGCGTGATCATGATGGCGCTCTCCAACAAGTTTGGCGCGCTCCTCCTCACCACCGGCAACAAGAGCGAGATGGCCGTCGGCTACTGCACGCTCTATGGCGACATGTGCGGCGGCCTCGCCGTGATCAGCGATGTCTTCAAGATGCAGGTCTACGCCCTCGCCCGCTGGATCAACCGCGAGAAGGAAATCATCCCGCTCTCCTCGATCGAGAAGCCGCCGAGCGCCGAGCTGCGCCCGAACCAAAAGGACCAGGACAGCCTCCCGCCCTACGACATGCTCGACGCGATCCTGAAAGGCTACGTGGAGGAAGGCCTGAGTCGCCGCGACCTCGTCGCCCAAGGCTTCGCCGAGGCCGTGGTGAACGACGTGGTGCGCAAGGTGGACCTCAACGAGTATAAGCGAAAGCAGGCGGCCCCCGGCCTGAAGATCACGCCGCTGGCCTTCGGCGTGGGGCGGCGGATTCCGATCGTTCAGAAGTATGTGAGCTAGGATTTTTGAACCACGAATCCGAGCCACAATTGAATGAAATGAGGAGGAATTCAGGCGTGGGCTCTGAATTCCCGACCATTTCCCTCCATTCCTGACTTCATTAGTGGTTTCAAAAATCCATGGACCTCTCCGCTGAGGATACGCTCTTCGAGGCCGAGGGCTACGCGCTCATGGGTGCGGCGTTTGAAGTCTACAATCATCTCGGCCCCGGCTTCCTGGAGGAAGTCTACCACGAGGCGTTGGAAATCGAGCTCTTAGCCCGTGGCATTCCATTCGTTTCAAAGCCACGCCTCCAAGTCTTCTTCAAGGAGCGACAGCTAAAGAAACACTATGACGCCGACTTTCTCGTTCACTCCGCCATCATCGTCGAAATCAAGGCGGTCCGCGCACTCACGCCAGACCACGAGGCACAGCTCATCAATGAACTCCGCGTCATCCGCCACCGCGTCGGCTACCTGATCAATTTCGGCGCCACTCCGCGCCTCCAATGGTCACGCCGCGCCCTCTGAATTCCCTCCATTTGCTTTCATCCGTGTGCATTAGTGGTTCCAAAGAAAATGCCCGCCCAGCCTACCTCCTCCGACTCCCTCTTCGCCCGCGCCAAGCAGCTCATCCCCGGCGGCGTCAATTCCCCCGTGCGCGCGTTTCGCTCCGTCGGCGGGGCGCCGTTTTTCGTCAAGGCCGCGCGCGGCGCCACGCTGATCACCGCCGATGACCGCGAGCTGATCGACTTTGTCTGCACGTGGGGCCCGGCGATCCACGGGCACAACCATCCCGTCATCCGCGATGCCATCGCGGCGGCGCTCGACCGCGGCACGTCGTTCGGCACGCCCAATCCCCTCGAGGTCGAGATGGCCGAGCTGATCGTGAAGTTCGTGCCCTCGATCCAGAAGGTGCGGATGTGCAACAGCGGCACCGAGGCCACGATGTCGGCCATCCGGCTCGCGCGGGGGTTCACGCGCCGCGACAAGATCATCAAGTTCGCCGGCTGCTACCACGGCCACAGCGACTCCCTGCTCATCAAGGCCGGCTCGGGCGCGCTCACGCACGGCCACCCCGACAGCGCGGGCGTGCCGGCGTCGTTCGCCGCCGAGACGATCGTGCTGCCGTTCAACGACCGCGCCGCGCTCGACGCCGCCTTCGCCGCCAATCCCGGCCAGATCGCGGGCGTCATCCTCGAGCCGTATTGCGGCAACGTCGGCTTTGTCATGCCCGACGCCGGCTACCTCGCCTACGTCCGCGCGATCACGGCCCGGCACGGCGCCGTGCTCATCTTCGACGAGGTGATGACCGGCTTCCGCCTCGCGAAGGGCGGCGTGCAGGAGCTGGAAAAGATCACGCCGGACCTGACGTGCCTCGGAAAAATCATCGGCGGCGGCCTGCCCGTCGGTGCGTTTGGCGGCCGGGCCGACATCATGGACCAACTCGCGCCGCTCGGCCCCGTCTACCAAGCGGGCACGCTGTCGGGCAACCCCCTCGCGATGGCCGCCGGCATCGCCGCGCTCAAGCTCCTCGAGACGGAGCATCCCTATGCCCGCCTCGACGCCCTCGGGCGCCGCTTGCGCGACGCGCTGCTCGGCGCCTGCCAATCCAAGGGGCTGCCCGCGCAGGTGCCGCAACGCGGCTCAATGTTCAGCCTGTTTTTCACCTCCACTCCGGTGCGCGACTACGCGACCGCGCTCACCGGCAACAAGGAGCTGTTCAACCGTTTCTTCCACGCGTGCCTCGAGCGCGGAGTTTACCTGGCACCGAGCGCCTACGAGGCGGGGTTCCTGAGCACAGCCCATGACGGAGTTGCTATCGACCGCGCCTGCGACATCGTGACGGACGCCATCGCCCGGCTCTAACTTTTCCCAGGATGAGCCGTTAATGCGTGGCGGAGCCCAATCATGCAACTCTCCCGAACCGCCACGCTGCTCCTCGTCCCGCTCGCTTTCGCCGGCCCCGCCCGCGCCGCCCAGCCGATCGACGCGCCCTCCATTTCAATCGACGAACTCAAGCCCGGCCAGGGCGGCGAAGTCTGGACGGTGTTCAGCGGCTCCGAGCCCGAGCCGTTTTCGGTCCAGGTCACCGGCATCCTTCGCAACGCCCTCGGCCCCGGCAAATCGCTGATCGTCTGCCAGCTCACCGACGAGCGCGTGCAAAAGATGGGCGCCGTCGCCGGCATGAGCGGCAGCCCCCTCTACGTCGAGGGCCGCTTCGCCGGCGCGCTCAGTTACCAGATCCAGCGCTTCGAGACGGTGCGCCACGCCGGCTTCACCCCGGCCGCCGACCTTGACGAAGTGAGGAACCGGCCGAGGGACCGGCGCGCCGTGAGCGCAGCCGCTCCAGCCGCGCCCCCGCTCGCCACGCCGGGCGAGTTCCGCGCGCTGCAACCCGCCTTCGCGCTCGGTGGTCTCAGCCCCGCCGTCGCCGAATTGTTCGCCCCGCAGTTCGCGTCCCTCGGGCTCAATGCCTCGGCCCTCGGCGGCTACACGTCCGCGGCGGCGGCGTCTTCGCCCGGCTCGCAGCAGTCCGCGCTCAACGCCCCGCCCCTGCGCCCCGGCTCCGCCGTCTCCGTCGCGCTCGCCACCGGCGACATCACGCTCGCCGGCACGGGCACCGTCTCGCGCCTCGACGGCAACCGGCTCACGGCATTCGGCCATCCGATGATGACGCTGGGCGAAGCCGCGCTGCCAATGTGCGCGGCCGAGATTCTCACCATTCTCCCGTCGCAGATGCAGTCGGTGAAGCTCGCCAACACCGGCGCCGTCATCGGCACCATCACGCAGGACCGCCTCTCCGCCATCTCGGGGACGCTTGGCGCCGGGCCGGAAATGACGTCCGTGGAAGTCACGATCAACCCGCTGACCGGCGCGCCGCGCACCCTCAAGTTTTCTGTCATCCGCCACCAACAGGTCACGCCGATGGTCGTGGCGAGCGGCGTCGCGCAGGCGATCCTCGGCTCGAACGACGCGGGGCTCTCCAGCGGCTTCCGCCTCACGAGCAACATCCGCTTCGCCCCGGCGGCCCAGCTTGAGTTCCAAACCCTGTATCCCGGGCCGCAGGGCTTCACCCAGGGGCTCAACGAATTCGTGCAGGGCCTCGCGGCCAACCTCCAGAACCCCTACGCCAAGACCTTCCCCGAGCGCGTCACGTTCACGATCGAGCCGCTGGAGAGCAACCCCACCGTCACGCTCGACCTTTTTCAACTGTCGCGCACGACCGCCGCGCCCGGCCAAACCGTGCAGGCCACGCTCGCCTGGCGCGACTGGCAGGGCGAAGGGCATCGCGAAATCATCGACATCGCCATCGATCCCAAGTGGGCCGGCCGGCAGCTCGAGGTCATCCTCGCCCCGGGCCGCGCGCTCGATCAGCTCACCGGCCGCCCACGCGTGATCGCCGCGGCCGAGCTGCGGAGCTTCGACGCCTACCTCGCCGCCATGCGCGACGACCGCCCCGGCGACGGCGTGTTTGTCGCGGTGGTCGAGCGCACGAACCTCTTCACCGACCAAACGGTCGCCACCGCCGAGGCCCCCGGCTCAATCGAGCGGATCGCGCGCGGCGCCGACGAGGCGCGCTTCCGCCGGCGCGAGGCGGTGCTCCCCCTCTGGGAAAAGCACGTCCAGCCCGGGAAGCTCTTCAACTCGATCGTCCGCCGCCCGCTCGTGGTGACGGAGTAGGCTGCGCTCCCTCCCTCCTGCAGAATTTCCATCCGTGATTCTCCGCCCACTCCTCCTCGCCACGAGCCTTGCCGCCCTCGCGCACGCCGATCCGCTCTCCAAGAAAACCGACATCGATTTCTTCCGCGACGTCCCGAGCCGCAACTTGAAGGGACTCGCCACGCGCTCGGACGGCCGCCTCGTCGCCGGCCCCGTCTTGCGCGACCTCGCCGCGCCGCCGCCGGCCGACATCCTCTGGTGCCTCGAGCCCACGAACGAAACCGCGAAGTTCCTCGTCGGCACGGGGCCCGACGGCCGCATCCTCGAGGTGACGCTCGCCGGCGACCGCCTGTCGTTCGCCACCCGCGAGCTGGTGAAACTTGACGACCCCCACGTGTTCGCGATCAAGCGACTCGCCGACGGGGCAATTCTCGCCGGCACCTCGCCGAAAGGCGCGCTCCACCTCATCCGCGACGGCGCGACGGTCGCGCGCGTCGCGCTGCCGGTCGACTCCATCTTCGACCTCATGCTGCTCCCCGACGGCTCCGTCCTCGCCGCGACGGGCAATCCCGGCCGCATCTACCGCATCGATCTCGCCAAGTTCGCCGCGGCCGGCCTCAACATGGAGAAGACGTCCGAGGCCGGCGTGCTCGCCGAGCGCGGCGTCACGCTCTTCGGCGAAATCCGCGACCGCAACGTCCGCCGGCTCGCCGCCCTCGCGGACGGCCGCATCGTCGCCGGCTCCGCGCCAAAGGGAAACCTCTACGCCTTCGCGCCCCCCGCTCCCGTCGGGGACGCGGCGCCCTCGCCGCGTTCTCCCGTGATCCTCCAGGAGAACCGCGACGCCGAGGTCACCGACCTCCTGCCCCAGCCGAACGGCGATTTCTACGCCACGATCGTGTTCACCTCGACGACCAACGAGTCGCGCCTCACGCCTCCTCCCGCCCCGGCCGGCGGCGCGGCCGGCCCGCGGGACAGCACGCCGCCGCCCGCGCAGGTCGAGCGCTTCGCCGGCCGCAGCACCGTGATGCTTTTTCCCGCCAAAGGTTTTCCCGAGACCGTTACCTCGCGCGGCAGCACGGCGTTCTACCGCATCGCGCGCCACGGCGACACCCTGATCCTCGCCGGCGGCGAGCAGGGTGAGCTCGCCGGCTACGACTTGAAGGCCCGGCACGCCCTCACCTTTGCCGGCAGCGCATCATCCCAGCTCAACGGCCTCGCGCCGCTCGGCGACGGCCAGTTTCTCCTCCTGCGGAACAACGCGCCGGGGCTCGCGACCCTCGATCTCGTGTCGGCGGCGCCGCGCGAAGCCGAGACGCGGCGCATCGACCTTGGCGCCAACTCGCTCCTCGGCGCCCTGCGCTTCAACCGCCTCCGCCATCTCACCGACTCCGCCATCGCCGCCGAAATCCGCCTGAGCAACGGCAGCGACGAAGTCGAAGGCTGGGGCCCTTGGACCCCCCTCACCGCCGGGCCAGACTCCGGCTGGCGCGCCGACGATCTCCGTGGGCGCTACGCCCGGCTGCGCCTGAAGATCACCGGGGGCCCCGATCTCGAGGTCGACCGCGCCGCGCTGTATACGCTGCCGCAGAACCGCCGGCCGGTGCTGCAGGATTTCCGCATCGTGCCGCCCGGCTACAGCATGATTCCCGCCCGTGAGCCGCAGCCCGAGCCCGCGACGTCGTTGAGCCAGCTCATCTCCCCTGGCCGCGACGAGGAACGCCGGCGCGCCCTGCTCTCCAGCAAGGTCATGCTCAACCCCGGGTCGCAAATCGTGGTCTGGACGCTCGCCGATCCCGACGGCGACACGCTTCTCAGCACGTTCTCCATCCGTCGCGAAGGCGACGCGGCCTGGACCGACCTCGTGAAAGCCTCCAAGGAGAACTACGCCCAGTTCGACACGAAGCACCTCCCCGACGGCATCTATTTCACCCGCCTCGTCGTCGAGGAAACCGCCCCGCGGCCCGCCGCCGATCGCCTGCGGCACACCTTTGAAACCGACAGCCTCGTCATCGACAACACCGCGCCCGAGATTCTCGACGCCACCGCGCGCCGCGAGGGCGAGAACGTCGTCGTGAGCGTGCGCGGCCGCGACGCACTCTCGCTGCTCGATGGCATCGAGGTGATCTTCAACAGCGGCCTGCGCGAGGAAGTGACCCAGCCGGCCGATGGCATCCGCGACGGGCGCGAGGAGACCTTCACCCTCGAGCTGCCCGTGGCGAAAATCTCCAACGCCACCTCCGCCGAGGTCACGCTCTACGATGCCGCCGGCAACGGCACGACCCGGCGGCTGACGTGGTGACCGCCCCCCGCACGGCCGCCCGGCGGGCGTCGGGCGATTTGCTTTTTTCGCGCAATCCGTCGTCGTGTCCCCGCGATGAACCATTTTGATTTCCCGAATCGCTTTCAGGCGATCTACCAGACAGCCGTCGCGGCCTTTGCCGCGGGCAAGCGCGGCGCCGAGAATCTGGCCTCCGCCGAGGATCGCGCCTGGCTCGCCGCCAACGGCATCTCGGCGCAGAACCTCTACGACTACGCCGAGGACCACAACGGTTACGGCGGCGAACCCGGCTTCGCGCACGCCCTCGCCATCGAGTCGATCCGCCGCGACTACTTCCTCAACGTGCAGGGCGGCCGCGCCTCCTCCGCCGTGCTCGACGAATCGAAGCTGCCCGCCAAGACCGACGCCGTGCGCGGCATCGCCTGGCTCCCGCGCATCCTGCCGAAGACGCGCGCCAAGCTCCACGGCGAGCTGCCGCCCTCGCTCATGTATTGCTGCGGCGGCGATCGCCGGTTCTTCAAGGAGCACAACATCCTCCCCGCCGAGTTCCTCGCGCTCGTGTGGCGCCACGACAAGAACGACGCGGCCATCATCGACTGGGTCGCGCGCCGCTCGGCTGCGCCGCGGTAGCCATCACCCCGAGGCGAGCCGCGCCTGAATTGCCCGCCACACGGCCTCGCCCGTCGCGGGCGAGGCCAGCGCCACCTGCCCACCGGGCGCCCCGAAGCTGCCCACCGCATCGCGGATCGCCTCGCGCACCGAGATGGCGAGCATCAGCGGCGGCTCGCCGACCGCCTTGCTGCCGTGCACGGCCTTGCGATTGGCCGCATCGGGCAGGAGCGTGACGTTGAACTCCATCGGCGCATCGCTGATCGCGGGGATTTGGTAGGTGCTCGCGCTGTGCGTGAGGAGGCGGCCCTTGGCGTCCCACTTCAGCTCCTCGCTCGTGAGCCAGCCCATGCCCTGCACAAAGCCGCCCTCGATCTGGCCGCGATCGATCCCTGGGTTCAGCGAGTCGCCGACATCATGCACGATGTCGACGCGCACGACGCGCAGCATGCCCGTGTAGCCGTCGATTTCCACCTCGGTCACCGCCGCGCCGCAGGCGTAGTAGGCAAACGGCTGCCCCACGCCCCGCGACCAATCCCAGTGGATCTCCGGCGTGGAGTAGTAGCCCGTGGCCGACAGGCTCACCCGGGCCGCGTAGGCCGCGCCGGCCAGCTGCGCAAAGGTCATGCGTTTGGTGGCATCGGTGCGCGCGACCACCTCCCCCGCGGAAAAAACGATCGTCTCGACCGGCGCGCTGAGCAGCCTGGCGGCGATTGGCTTCATCCGCTCGCGCAGCGTGGCGCAGGCGTTGCGCACCGCGGCGCCATTGAGATCGGCGCCGGCGCTGGCCGCGGTCGCGGACGTGTTGGGCACCTTGTCGGTGCTCGTGCGCATCATGCGGATCGCCGCCGCGGGCAGGCCCAGCTCGCGCATCGCGATGCCTAGAATCTTCGTGTGCAGGCCCTGCCCCATCTCGGTGCCGCCGTGGTTCACCTGCACCGTCCCGTCCTGGTAGATGTGCACCAGCGCGCCGCCCTGGTTGTAGTGGGTCAGCGTGAACGAAATCCCGAACTTTACCGGCGTGATCGCGAGGCCGCGCCGCACGCGCGGGTGCGCGCGGTTCCACGCCGCGACGGCCGCGCGGCGCTCCCCAAAGCGCGACTGCTCCAACGCGAGGCCCCAGGCTTTCTGGAGGCGATTGTCGCCAATCTCGGCGCCGTAGTGCGTGCGGTTGGCCTCGCCGGCGCCATGGTAGAGATTTCGCTCGCGCACGACTTCCGGCGGCAGGCCCGTCGCCCGGGCCACGCGGTCCATGATCTCCTCGATGACCAGCATGCCCTGCGGGCCGCCGAAGCCGCGGAAGGCGGTGTTGGAGGCGACGTTCGTCTTGGCCGCCCGGCCGGTCACGCGCAACGCCGGCAGAAAGTAGGCGTTGTCGACATGGAACATGGCGCGCTCCAGCACCGGCTGCGAAAGGTCCAGCGACCATCCGCCGTCGGACACGAGGTCGATGCTGGCGGCGAGCACACGGCCCTCGGCGTTGAAGCCGACCTCGAACTTGGACCAGAACGGATGCCGCTTGCCCGTCATCGTCATGTCGAGATCGCGATCGAGCTGCAGGCGCACGGGGCGGCCGGTCTTGAGCGCGGCCAGGGCGACCAGCGCGGCCGGCGTGTTGCCTTGGGTTTCCTTCCCCCCGAAACCGCCGCCCATGCGCGGCGCCTCCACGACGACTTTGTGCCGCGGCACGTGCAGCACCTCCGCCACGATCGCCTGGATCTCCGACGGGTGCTGGGTCGACGAGCAGATGAAGACGTCGCCGTCATCGCGCCACTCCGCCCACGCCGCGTGCGTCTCGAGGTAGAAGTGCTCCTGCCCGCCAAACGAAAACTCGCCGGCGAGCCGTTGCGGCGCCGCCGCGAGCGCCGCGGTCGCATCGCCCCGCTGAATCGTGCGGGGCGGATTGTGGAAACTTCCCGCCGCGACCGCATCGGCGATCGAAAGGAGCGCCGGCAGCGGCTCGTAGTCCACCTGCACGAGCGCCGCCGCGGCGCGGCACGCCGCCACCGACTCGCCCACCACAAGCGCGACCAGATGGCCGTGAAATGCAACCTCCCCAGCCGCGAAGAGCGGCTCGTCGTGGCGCGCGACGCCCACGTTGTTCTCGCCCGGCACGTCCTCGGCCATCAGCACGGCCGCGACGCCGGGTGCGCGCCGCGCCGCCGCGGCATCGCGGCGCAGGATTTTCGCGCGGGCGTGCGGCGCGAGCACCGGCCACACCTCGAGCATTGGCCGCCGCCGCGCGATGTCATCGACATAGTGCGCCCGGCCGGTCACGTGCCCCACCGCGCTTTCGTGCCGCAGCTGGCGCGAGGCGTCGGCCACCCGCCATGGCGCGCGGCCCGCAAAGCCCGGCGGCGCATCGATCGCGAGGCTGGTTTCGCCGGCCGCAAATTTCTCCCACAAGCCCACCACGAGGCCGCGCCGGTAGCCCGCGCTGCCGCGCACGTCGTCGATGGGCGTGAATTCCTCGCGCAGCGCGGCGGCCACCGCCCCGGCGGCGGCGGCGAGCGTCCGCCCCTCGAGCGCGGCCTCGGCCCGCTTCGCCCGCAGCGGCTGGGCGGCCACGCCGCCGTAGGCGATGCGCGCCTTGCGCACCACGCCGCCCGCATCGAGCTCGAGGGCAAACGCGCCCGCGACGATGCTGATGTCCAGCTCGCGCCGATGGGAAACTTTCTGGAAGTCGGCCCGGCGCGTGAGCCCCGCGCCCAGGCCGCGGGGCAGCACGATCTCCTTGATGACTTCGCCCGGCGCGATCTGCGTGCGGCGGTAGCCGGTGAAAAACCCCTCGAGCGGCACGCTCCGCTCCCCGGCCGCCGACGCCAGCACGACGCTGGCGTCCAACGTCAGGAGCACCGGCGCACTGTCGCCGATCGGCGAGGCGGTGGCCAGGTTGCCGCCGAGCGTCGCGCGGTTGCGAATCTGCCGCGCCGCGAAGACCGACAGCATTTTCGCCAGGGAGGGAAACTCGCCGCCAAGGGCCTCCTCGATCGTGGTCAGGGTGGCGGCCGCGCCGATGCGCCATTCGGCCGGGCTCGACGCGATGCGCGTGAGCTCCGGAACGGCCTCGGTGGAGATGAGCGCCGGGAATTTTTTGGATTTCTTGTTCAGCTCGACGCCAATCTCGGTGGCGCCGGCGACGAGCACCGCGTCGGCGTGCCGCGCCTTGAGCGCAAGCAGCTCGGCCAGCGAGGACGGGCGAAGGAAGCGCTCGCCATTCGCGGCGTAGGCCATCGCGCCGAGCACCGGGGCCCCGGCCGCCAGCCGCCGCGAAAATTCGTCCGGGCCCGCCTCGGCCCGCGTCGCCAGCGCCGCCGCCGCCGCGTCGCGGATCGCGCGGTAGCCGGTGCAACGGCAGAGATTGCCGCAGAGCTGGTCGTTGATCTGGCAGGGCTCCACCACGTCGCGCCGGTGGTAGGCCTCGAACATCGACACCACGAAGCCCGGCGTGCAGTAGCCGCATTGCGCGCCCTGGTGATCGACCATCGCCTGCTGCACCGGGTGCAGCGCGGCGCCTTCGGCGAGGCCTTCGACCGTCACGACTTCGCGGCCCGCAAACATCGGCAGCAGCGCGATGCACGAGTTGATCGCGCGGTAGGCGGGCCGGCCCGCCGCGTCGCGATCCACGATGGCCACGGTGCAGGCGCCGCAGTCGCCCTCGGCGCAGCCGCATTTGCTGCCGGTCCAGCCCGTGTGCCGGAGCCAGTCAAGCAGGGTCGTGGCGGGCGACTCGCCCGCGACCTTCACCGGCTGGCCGTTGAGCGTGAACTCAAACGAAGATGCGGCCTCGTTGTGCATGGACCGAAAAAACAGCAGCGCGTGCGCCACGCAAGGGAGGAGCCCGCTGGCGGGCGATTTCGGCGCCTGCCCGACCGGCGACGCCATTTCCCATCGCGCGCCAGCGCGCCCCTACAGCGCCGCGCGGTTCACGTCCTTGTAGTAGAGGTAGCTCGCGGGCTGCTTGCCCATCGCGACGAACCACTGTGGGCAATACGGTGCCATCCAGATGGCGTCGCCGGCGGCCACCGGATACCATGACTCCTCGAGCCGGTAGACGCCCTGCCCGGCGAGCATCAGCAAGCCGTGCTCCATCACGTGCGTCTCGACGAAGGGCAGCGTCGCGCCGGGCTGGTAGGTGAAGAGGTTCATCGCCAGATCGAACGCCGGCACGTCGGGAAGCAGGACCTGCAGCCGCGCATCCGGATCGCCGAGGAACGGCTGGCCCTTCACATCGCGCGCATCGCCGAGGATCGCGCGCGGCGCGGCGGTGCCGGCGAGCGGCTGGAATTTCTTCTGGAAAAGCGTCACGCGCGTCCCCGCCTTCGGCGCCCGGATCGACCACGCCGCGCCGGCGGGCGCGAAGAAAAACCCACCGGCGCCGCACTTCGCCTTCTCCGCCCCGATGCTCACCGTCGCGCCGCCGGTCTCGATGTAGCCTGCGGTCTCGATCTCGCCGGGGGCAAACTCCGCGCGGCCGCCGGACTCAAAGGTCACCAGCAGCTGGGCGAAGCGCGCCCCCATCGCCTCGTTGATCACGATGACGGCCGCGGCGCCGGTGACACCGGGCACGCAGCTCCTCACCTGGCCATCCGGGGCGATCAGGGCGTGGCGCGCGGCGACGCGCGTGCGGGTCTGGCCGAAGGGGAAACTCATGGCGGCATTGAGGACGGAGCGAAATCGCGACGCAAGCGGCTTGAGGCAACCCGTGGCACCCGCCGGCGCTACGCCCGGTGCGGCGCGAGAAACTGCCCCGGCTGCGGCAGGTTGAGCAACCGGCCGTCGGCATACACCGGCTTGCCCCGCACGTAAGTGTGAGTGACGCGCGCGCGGCTCCGCTCGCCGACATAGGCGCTGATGCGGTGCCGCGTCCAAAGATCCTCGGCATGGATCGTGTGGGCCTTGCCCAGCTCGATGAGCGAAAAATCCGCGTCCCGTCCGGTCGCCAGCAGGCCCTTGCGGTCGTCGAGGCGGAAGCGCCGCGCGACGTTGCGGGCGAGCACGGCCGCAAGGACGGGCAGGTCTTTTTCGGCGGTCTTCTCGCAGGCCGAGAAAAGCAGCTCAAACCCGTGCTGCACGCCGGCGATGCCGCCCCAGACCGCGAACATGTTCGCCGAGTCCTTCATCTCGGGCCGCGACGGGGAATGGTCGGAGCCGATCGTCTGGATCTCGCCCGCGCGCAACTCCGACCAGAGGGCCTTGCGTCGCTTTTCGTCCCGCAAGGGCGGCGCACATTTCGCGATCGGCCCGAGGCGCACGACATCCTTGTCGTTGAGCAGGAGGTAGTGGGGACACGTCTCCGCCGAGACGTCGACGCGCTGGTCGCGGGCGGCGGAAATGAGCGCGATGCCCTCGGGGCTGCTGACATGGACCACGTGCAGCGCGCAGCCGGTCTCGCCGGCCAGTTCGAGCGCCGTGCGAATCGCCGCCAGCTCCACCTCGACCGGGCGCGACTCGAGCCAGGCGCGCGCATCGGTGCGGCCGGCGGCCTTCATTTCCTCCGTGAGCCGGCCGGCCATCGCGTCGTCCTCCGCATGCACGGCCACGAGCAGGCCAAGCTTCACGGCGCGCTTCATGCCCTCGCGCAGCACCTTGGCATCGACGTTCTGGAAGCTCGCGATGCCGCTGTTGCACATGAACGCCTTCAGCCCGATCGCGCCGGCGTCCCGCAGGCCGGCGAGCTTGTCGAGGTTGCCGGGCGTGAGCCCGCCCCAGAGCGCGAAATCCGTGCACGACTGCTCCTCGGCGATGCGGCGCTTTTCACGGAGCGCCGCGGCATCCAGCACCGGCGGCTCGGAGTTGAGCGGCATGTCAAAGAACATGGTGCCGCCGCCCGCGGCCAGCGCCGCCGAACCCGTCGCGATGCCCTCCCAGTCGGCGCGACCGGGCTCGTTGAAATGCACATGCGCGTCGAGGATCCCGGGAAAAACGTAGCGGCCGCGGGCGTCGAGCTCCGCCTCGGCTTCATCCGTGACCCGGGGCGAGAGACGGACAATCTTCCCGCGCACGATGCCGATCTCGGCATCGAGGATGCCGTCGGGGGTCACCACCCGGCCGCGGCGCACAATCAAGTCGAGCCGCTCCGGCTCGTGTATGGTCTTGGCGTTCTCCCGGACAATCGGCCCCGTGCGTTTCATCGGGCGTGTTGCTGGGCCATCCGTTCCAGAAAGTCCACCATCACGCGCAGCGCCACGCCGCAGTCGGCCGCGGACGCGAACTCGTCGGGGTGATGGCTCAGCCCGGCACGGCACCGGACGAAGAGCATCGCAACCGGCGTGAACCGGGACACCACCACGCCGTCGTGCCCCGCGCCGCTGACAAGCGGGAGGCAGCGCCCCTGCACCGCCTCCACGCTCCGCGCCAGCCGCGCCGTGAGCGCGGGCGAGCAGGCGACGGCGGCGGCGTCCTGCACGCGCTGCCAGCGACGCGCGAGGCCGCGCGCCGCCGCAATGCGCGTCGCCAGCCGGCCCATTTGCGTTAGGGCCGCGCGCCGCACCGAGTCGCGCGCATGGCGGACATCCAGCGTGTGCGTGACCTCGCCGGGAATGACGTTCGCCGCCCCGGGCGCAACGGTGAGCGCGCCGACGGTGGCCACCAGCCCGCGCGTGCGCCGCGCGATGGCCTCGATCCCGCCCACAAACTCCGCCGCCCCGGCCAGTGCATCGCGCCGCAGCGCCATCGGCGTCGTGCCCGCATGCCCGGCCTCGCCGCGCCACGTGAGCACGAAACGGCTCTGGCCCGCGATCGCCGACACGACGCCCACGGCGAGCGCTTCCCGCTCCAGGATCGGCCCCTGCTCGATGTGCACCTCGACGTAGCCGAGCAAGTCCCGGGGGCGCGGCGCCCTCGCCGCGTTGCGTCCACCGACCGCGGTGGTGACGCCGCGACTCCGCTCGGAAATGGCCTCGCGCAACGAGATGCCCGCGGCATCGCGCAGCTTCAAATCCGCCGCCGTCAGCAGGCCGGCGTAGCCCTTGCTGCCGAGGTAGGCGCTCGCAAACCGCACGCCCTCCTCCTCGGAAAATCCGATCACCTCCACGGCAAACGGCAGCACGACCCCGCGGCGCCGCAGCTCCGCGAGCGCCACGATGGGCAGCACCACGCCGAGCGGCCCGTCGAACCGGCCCGCGTCGCGCACCGTGTCGAGGTGAGAGCCGAGCAGCAGCGTCTTGCCCTTCCGCTCCGAGCCGTCGAGCCGGCCGATGAGGTTCCCCACGGCGTCCTCGCGCACGGTCAGCCCGGCTTCCCTCATCCAACCACCGACGAGCGCGTTGGCCCGCCGCATCGCGGGCGAAAGAAACGTCCGCGTCAGTCTCCCCGGCTCGTCCGAGACACGGCCCAGCTCGTCGAGCCGGCGGGCGATTTGACGAGCGCCGGTCGTCATCAGCTGCCGCGGTAAGTCTGGTAGCCCCACGGCGTGACCAGAAGCGGGACGTGGTAGCCGACGGCCGCATCGGGAATCGCGAAGCGCACCGGGACACGGTCGAGAAACAGGCTGTCGCGGTGGTGCGTGACGAAATAGTCCTTCACGAAAAACAGCAGCTCGTAGCGGCCGATCGCCATCTCGCCGGACTCCAGCAGGGGCGCATCGGTGCGACCGTCGGCGTTGGTGACGACGGCTTTCAGCAGGTGCGGCTTGCCGTCGAGATTCCAGAGCTCGATGCGCATGCCGGCGGCCGGCTTGCCAATGGTAAGGTCGAGGACGTGGGTGGTGAGTTTGGCGGGCATGGAAAGAAAGCCGCCACGAAACACACGAATCGCGGGGAAAGTTCCAGCCGGATTATCGGCCTTTTGCGGGTTTCGCGATCGTTCAGCCCTTCAGGGCGTCATCCAGCCGCAGCCGCGCGATCTTCTCGATCTCGGCGAGGGCGGTGGCGAACTCGGCTTCGGCGGAATGGCCGAGCCGGGCCTGCATCGCCGCCAGGATCGTGGCGCGGTTGTTGAGCCGGGCGCAGATGACGAACGGGAAGCCGAAGCGCGCCAGGTAGGCCGCATTGAGCCCCTGGAAATTCGCCAGCTCCTCCGCGGAAAGCCGGTTCAGCCCCGCGCTCGCCTGCTCGCGCGTGGACTCGGCCGTGAGCTGGTTTTGCCGGGCCAGGCGGCCGGCGAGGTCCGGGTGCGCCCGGATCAAGGCCAGCTGCCGGTCGCGCTTCGCGGCGCGCAGCGTGGCGCACAACGCGGAATGCAGCGCGGCCGCGTCGGGAAACGGCCGGCCGGCCCACGTCTCCTCGGCCACCCACGGCGAATGCTCGAACAAGTGCCCGAGTGCCGCCACAAACGCCGCGCGATCGAGCGTGTTGATCTGGGCCAGCGTCGGCATCAGCTCAGCAGCTCGTAGGCCGGGAGCGACAGGAACTCGTCGAACGTCGCGCTCTTCGACATGCGCATGAAGAGCCCGACCGCATCCTTGAAATGCCCGCCATCGTAGCGCTCGGCGCCGTATTCCGCGCGGATTTTCCCGAGCTCGTCGGCGAGCAGCGCGTCATACAGCTCGCCCGTGATCTTCCGGCCATCGTCCAGCTTGGCGCCAAACCTGAGCCATTGCCAAAGCTGCGACCGCGAGATCTCGGAGGTCGCGAGATCCTCCATCAGGTTGTGGATCGGCTCCGCGCCGGAGCCGCCCAGCCAGGCCTCGAGGTAGCGCACGCCCACGTGCAGGTTCCAGCGCACGCCTTGCTCCGTGATGGGGCCCGTGAGCGGCTCGAGCAACATGGCGGCGGTGACTTTCACGTCGTGCAGCCGCGCGAGCTGGTCCGGGCCCTGCATGTGCCGGCCAAACGCCTCGATCGCCGCCTGCACCAGGCCGGGGTGCGCGACCCACGTGCCATCATGGCCGTCGCGGGCCTCGCGCTCCTTGTCGGCGCGGACCTTGGCGAGGGCCGCGTCGTTCGCCTCCGGGTTGTTCTTGATGGGAATCTGCGCGGCCATGCCACCCATCGCGTAGGCCCCGTGGCGGTGGCACACATTGATCACGTGCAGGGCGTAGGCGCGCATGAACGGCACCGTCATCGTGATGAGCGTGCGATCAGGGAAGAGATACTCGGGCCGGTTGCGCAGCTTCTTCACGAAGCTGAAAATGTAGTCCCAGCGCCCGCAGTTGAGCCCGCTCGCGTGCTCGCGCAGCTCATGGAGGATCTCCTCCGCCTCGAACGCGCCGAGAATTGTCTCAATCAGCACGGTCGCTCGCACGCTGCCGCGCGGGAGGCCGAGCGCGGCCTGGGCATGGAGAAACACCTCGTTCCACAGCCGGGCCTCCAGGTGGCTCTCCATCTTGGGCAGGTAGAAATAGGGGCCGCTCCCGCGCTGCCGCAGCTCGCGGGCGTTGTGGAAAAAATAGAGCCCCCAGTCGAACAGCGACGCGCTGACGCGCTGCCCGCCCAGCAGCGCATGCTTCTCCTCCATGTGCCAGCCGCGCGGGCGCGCGACGATCGTCGCGGTCTTTTCCTTCAGCGCGTAGTGCTTTCCCTCGGGCGAGGTGAACGTGATCGTGCGGCGCACGGCATCGCGCATGTTGATCTGGCCCTCGATCACGTTTTCCCACGTGGGCGAGTTGGCGTCCTCGAAGTCCGCCATCCAGCACTGCGCCCCGGAGTTGAGCGCGTTGATGGCCATCTTTCGGTCGACCGGCCCCGTGATCTCGGTGCGGCGGTCGACGAGGTCGGGCGGCGGCGGCGGCACGCGCCAGTCGCCGCCGCGGATGTGGGCCGTCTCGGGCAGGAAATCGGGCAGCTGGCCCGCGTCGATCTCGCGCTGGCGCTCGGCGCGGCGCGCGAGCAGCTCGCGGCGCCGCGCGCCGAAGCGGGCCTCGAGATCCGCGACGAAGCGGCAGGCCCCGGGGGAGAGGATCTCCGCGTAGCGCGGCGGGAGGGGACCGGCGATCTCGAGGCCGCCGACGGCAGGATGGCTCATGGGCGCGCAGCGTGGTTATGGCGTTGTCAGGTGTCAGCAGGATATTCACGGTGCCGGCGCCAAAAATTTCATGAGTGCGGAAAATTTCATGCGGGCGGCGGTCGCCGAGGCGGAGGCCGGGATGCGCGCCGGCCGCGGCGGGCCGTTCGGCTGCGTCGTCGTGCGGCGCGGCGAAATCATCGCGCGCGGCAGCAACCGCGTGACCTCCACCAACGATCCCACCGCCCACGCGGAGGTCACCGCGATTCGCGAGGCGTGCGCGCGGCTGGGGACTTTCCAGCTCGGCGACTGCGAGCTCTACACCAGCTGCGAACCGTGCCCGATGTGCCTCGCCGCGATCTACTGGGCGCGCATCCCGCGCGTCTTCTATGGCAACACCCGCCGCGACGCCGCCGCCATCGGCTTCGACGACGACTTCATCTACCAGCAGATCCCGCTGCCCCCCGAGCAGCGCGCGATCACGATGCGGCCCCTGCTGCGCGACGAGGCGCAGGGTGCCTTTCGCGAGTGGGCCGCCAAGCAGGACAAGGTTCGCTACTAGGCGGGCGCGCGCGCCGGAAAAAACGCACTGGCGTTCCCGGCCTCCGCCCGTTGCCTTGCGCGACCATGTCGCTTGGCCTTCACCCCGGGTTTGCGTTGAAACTTGCGTGCCTGCTGGCGCCCCTCGCCCTTGGCGCGCAGGAGCCGGCGAAAAACTCCTCCGTGGAAAACGCGGTGGTGAAAATCTTCTCCACCTCGCGCTACCCCGACCCCTACCGGCCCTGGGCCAAGCAGGGGCCGCGCGAGTCCACCGGCACGGGCGTGATCATCGAGGGCAAGCGCATCCTGACCAACGCCCATGTGGTCTACTACGCGAGCCAGGTGCAGGTGCAGGCCAACCAGTCGGGCGACAAGATCCGCGCCTCCGTCGAGTCCATCGCGCAGGGCATCGACCTCGCCGTGCTGAAGCTGGAAGACGAGTCATTCTTCGACAACCGCCCCGCCCTGCCCCGCGCCAGCACGCTCCCGAGCATCAAGGATGCGGTGCTCGCCTACGGCTACCCGACCGGCGGCACGAGCCTCTCGATCACCAAGGGCATCGTGTCGCGCATCGAGTTCACCGGCTACAACGGCTCGACCTCGGGGCTGCGCATCCAAATCGACGCCGCGATCAACCCCGGCAACTCCGGCGGCCCCGCCGTCGTCGGCGACAAGATGATCGGCCTCGCGTTCAGCCACCTCGGCGGCGCCCAGAACATCGGCTACATCATCCCGTGCGAGGAGATCGAGCTGTTCCTCGCCGACATCGCCGACGGAAAATACGACGGCAAGCCCGCGATGTTCGACACGCTCCAGACCTTCGAGAACCCCGCGCTCCGCCCCTTCCTCAAGGCGCCCAAGGGCCTCGACGGCATGATCGTGACCGAGACCGACACGACGGATCCGGCCTACCCGCTCAAGCCGTGGGACATCATCACGGAAATCGGCGGCGTCCGCGTGGACAACGAGGGCATGGTGCGGGTCGGCGACATTCGCGTGCGCTTCCAATACATCATCCAAAAGGCCGCGCGCGACGGCCGCGTCGCGATGAAGATCGCGCGCGACGGCGTGGAGCAGACGATCGATCTGCCGGTCTCCCCGAGCCGCCCGCTGCTCATCGCCGATCTCGATGGCGCCTATCCCTCCTATTTCGTCTACGGCCCGATGGTGTTCTCCAACGCGACGCAGCAGTTTCTCGGCGGCCTCAGCAACGCGCTGGGCGCCTTCGCCGCCCTCGGCAACCCGCTGGCGCTGCGCCGCACGGACCGGCCGGCCTTTGATGGCGAGGCGCTGGTGGTCGTCGCGTCGCCTTTCTTCCCGCACAAGCTGTCGCAGGGCTACTCCCCCGCGCAGTCGCGGGTGGTCAAGAGCGTCAACGGCACCGCCATCAAGAACCTCGCCCATCTCGTCGCCACGCTGCGCGACCTGAAGGATGAGTTCGTGGTCTTCGACTTCGCCGGCCGGCGGCTCGAGACGCTGGTCTTCCCGCGCAAGGACATGCTCGAGGCGACCGAGGACATTCTCACCGACAACGGCGTGCGCACCCAAGGTTCGCCCGACACGATGGCGGTGTGGACGGAAAAGAAAAACTGAGGCCGGGCTCCTCGCGCCGGCCGCCGCGGCTGCGCATATCCCGCCGCCGGCAAACGCTCCGCGCACTTGCCAACCGCGCCGACGCACCCCACGTTCGCGCCCCTATGCATTTCGACAACCTCCAACCCGGACTCTCCGCCCCGCTGCCGCGCCTCGACGACGAGGATGACGACGATGAAAAGCACGAGGCCGCGGAGAAAAAGTCCGGCGGACCGGTCGCGATGCTCATCCAGCGCAAGTTCCTCGAGCAGCGGAAAATCTTCCTCTGGGGCGCCGTGACCGACGCCACCGCGAAGGACCTCACCGAGAAGCTCCTCTACCTCGAGACCGTCGCGCCCGGGAAGGAAATCACGTTTTACCTGAACTCCCCCGGCGGCTCGATCACCGCGGGCATGGCGATTTTCGACACGATGAAGCTCATCACCTCGCCCATCACGGTGGTCGTCACCGGCATGGCCGCCTCGATGGGCTCGATCTTGCTCTGCGGTGCGGCCAAGGGCCGCCGCCTGATCTATCCCCACGCCCGCGTGCTCATCCACCAGCCCCTCATCTCCGGGCGCATGGTCGGCCCGGCGAGCGACATCAACATTCAGGCGAAGGAAATGGAAAAGCTCCGCGCCGAGCTGAACGAGATCCTCGCCCGCACCTCCGGCCAGCCGCTGGAGCGCATCAATCGCGACACCGACCGCGACTTCTATCTCAACGCGACCGAAGCCATCGCCTACGGCCTCGCGGACAAGATCGTCGACAAGATCTGACCGACAGTCTCCGGCGCGGCGGCGGGCGGACCCGAGAGCCGCCCCGCCATTCCTCATTTGTCATTTCGCCGCGGACTCGCGTAGGGTGCCGGCCATGTCGCCCCTGCGTTCATTTGCCCTCGCGCTCGCCGCGAGCGCCCCGCTTTTCGCCTCGCCCCATGCGATGCCGCCGCTCGACACCCGCGGCATCGCCGCCGCCGAAGCCGGCGCGATCACGGCCGGCGGCATTGTCCCCAATTTCCGCCTGACCGATCATCGCGGCGTCACGCGCGAACTCTACTACGACACCACGGCGAAGGCGACCGTGCTGGTCTTCACCAGCGCGGGCAGCCCCCGCGCCGTCCAGACCGCGGCCGCGCTCCGCGCCCTGCGTGCCCGCTTTTCCGCCAGCGACGTCATCATCTGGCAGATCGACGCCAACGCCAGCGCCACGACCGCCACCGTCGGCGCCCAGCAGACGCTGACCAACAACGACACCCCCGCGCTCCTCGACACCGCCCAACTCGTCGCGAGCGAGCTCGGCGTCACGCGCGAGCTCGAGGCCTTTGTCATCGGCGCGATGCCGTTCTCCATCCTCGCCTACCGCGGCCCGCTCGACAACGCCGACCCCGCGACGCTCGCCGCGCCCACGGAGAACTACGCCGCCGACGCGGTCGCCGCCGTCCTCGCCGGTCGCGCGCCGGCCAAGCCCAACGTGGCCATGCCCGCCGCCGCGCCGCTCCTCGACTTGCTCCCGGCGCCGGCGATCGACTACGCGCGCGACGTCGCGCCCATCGTCCTGCGCCGCTGCGTGAGCTGCCACTCGGCCGGCAGCATCGCGCCGCACACCTATTCCACGTTCGACGATCTCGCGACGCGCGCGAGCCAGGTGCGCGCGACGATGCTCCAGAAGCGCATGTCGCCGTGGCACGCCGATCCTCAGTTCGGCGTCTTCACCAACGATCTGCTGCCCACGCCGGCCGAGACCGCCACGCTCCATGCCTGGGCGCGCGCGGGCGCACCGCGCGGCACCGGCCCTGATCCGCTCGCCGCGGCCACGCCACCCGCCAACGGCTGGCCGCTCGGCCAACCCGATCTCGTCCTCACGATCCCCAAGCAGGACCTGCCGGCCACGGGTGTCATCGACTACCGCTACATCACGGTCAATGTGCCGACGACCTCCGACAAATGGCTGCGCGCCGCCGTCGTGCGGCCGGGCAACCTCAAGGTCGTGCACCACGCGCTCCTCTTCGAAGGCTCGACCGCGGATCTGTTGTTCACCGCGCTGACCACGGGCCAGCTCCCCGGCCTCGGCGGCTACTTCGCCGCCTACGCCCCCGGCATGACGCAGGGCGCGTTCCCCGACGGCACCGGCAAGCTCCTCAAGGCCGGCAGCCAGGTCACGTTTCAGATGCACTACACGCCGAGCGGTGCGCCGGAAAGCGACCAGACGCAGATCGGCCTCTACTACTTCGATCAGCCGCCCGCGCGCGAGCTGCGCACGAACGCCGCGGTCAACGTCGCGCTCTCCATCCCGCCCGGCGCGCGCGAATACGAGCGGACCGCGAGCTTTGTCGCGTCGACCACCAAGGACGTGATGCTCTACGAGCTCAACCCGCACATGCACTATCGCGGCAAGCGCTTCCGGTTCGAGGCCACCTACCCCGACGGCTCGAGCGAGACGCTGCTCAACGTGCCGCAATACGACTTCGCCTGGCAGAGCGGCTACCGCCTCGCGCAGCCCAAGCGCCTGCCGCGCGGCACCGTGATCCGCGTCAACGGCGCCTTCGACAACTCCGCGCTCAATCCCTCCAACCCGAACCCGCGCTCGACCGTGACGTTTGGCGAGCAGAGCAACGACGAGATGTTCATCGGCTACATCAACTACGCGGAGCTGCCCGACCTCAGCACGACGCCTCCCCCATCCTTTGCCTCCAATGTCTCCGCGCGCGGGCGCGTCGGCGAGCCGCTCTCCATCACGGTTGCGGCGTCTGGCGTCGGGCCGCGTTACCGGGCCAACTCCCTCCCCGCGGGCCTCACCCTCAACGCGGCGACGGGGCAAATTTCCGGCCGGCCCACGACCGCCGGCCGACAGGTGGCGGTCGTCATCGCCGAAAATCCTTCCGGCTCCGCCGCCACGCTCGTCGATCTTGCGATCGCGCCGCCGGCGGCGCCGGTCTTCACCGCGCAGCCGCGCAGCGCGCGCGGCCGCCTCGGCGGCAGCGTCACGCTCAACGCCGCCGTCGCCGCGTCGCCCACGCCGACCTACACGTGGTATTTCCGCGGCGGCGAGTTCTGCAACACCGACACGCCGTCGCTCACGCTCAACGATCTCACCGCGGCCTACGCGGGCGATTATTTCTGCGTCGCCGCCAACTCCGCCGGCTCCGCGCGCAGCGCCACCGCCACGGTGTCGCTCGAGTTCAGCGGCCTCGTGAATCTCTCCGCGCGCGCAAGCGTCGGCACCGGCGCCAACGTCGTCATCCCCGGCATCACCGTGCGCGGCGACAAGCCGAAGACGCTCCTCATCCGCGCCGCCGGCCCTGCGCTCGCCGCGCTCGGCGTGCCGGGCACGCTGGCGAATCCCGTGGCGAGCGTGTTCAACGCCGCCGGCGACAAGGTGCTCGTCAACGACAACTGGGGCGAGGTGCCCGACGTCCCTGCCCTGCGCGCCGCGGCCACGGCCCAGGGCGCGTTCGCGCTGCCCGAGGGCAGCCGCGACGCCGCGATGCTCGTCACGCTCGCGCCCGGCAGCTACACCGTGCAGGTCGCCGGCGTCGGCGCGGGCACCGCCGCGCAAGGCGTGGCCATCGTCGAAGTCTACGAGGCCGACGCCTCGCCCAGCACGCTCGTCAACCTCTCCTGCCGCGCGCGCGTCGGCACCGGCGCCGACATCCTGATCGCCGGCTTCGTGATCGACGGCACCGAGCGGCGCCGCCTGCTCATCCGGGCTGTCGGCCCGACGCTCGGCACCCTCGGCGTCACCGGCACGCTCGCCGATCCCAAGCTCGAGATTATCCCCGCCGGCGGCACGACGCCGATCGCGAGCAACGACAACTGGGACGCTTCGCTCGCGCCCGTGATGGCGGGCGCGGGCGCCTTCGCGCTTACGCCCGGCAGCAAGGACGCCGCGCTCGTCGTCACGCTCGGCCCCGGCAGCTACACCGCGCAAGTGAGCGGCGTCGGCACCGGCGCCGCCGCGCAGGGCGTGGCGATCGTGGAGGTCTACGATCTGCCGTAGAACTCAGGCGCTAGCGATGAAACGGCATGCTGTCGTTGAGGTTTCAGTCGCAGCTCTAGTTGTCTGCGCCACCGCATGGTTTTACTCGGGGCCAGTGTTGGCCGTCACCTAAGATTCACCACTCTGGTCGAGCGACTATGATGCTGCCTACCGGCAAGCGCCGCTCCGTCCCGGTGCCGATGTCCCGCAGGACATGATGAGAAGCGGAGGGCGAGCGCGGGCTATTTGGAGCACGCAGGGAAAAGACTGTCGCGCTGCATTCGTGGCCCGAGCCAACGGGGGCGAGTGGGTTGGGCCTTGCTGCGGCAGCCGGGCCTTGAACCTGCGTCAGGTTGGAGTTCGGCCCGTGATTGATCGTCTGACCGTCCGGGCTTTCGGATGGCTGAATCATGCAGCGCAAAACGTTTCCCTGCCGTCATGCCTCGCTTCGTTGGATTCTGCGCGTTATTTTCCTTCTTCACGGCTTTCGCGTGCGCCACGCCGGTGTCATTCGATCTAGGCCCAAACGGCGTCGCCCGCGACACGTTCTACTCGCGTGAACGTGGCTTTGGCTTCGAGCCGGGCGCGAGCGAGCGGTCGTTTCACTTCACCGTGCGCCTGCCGCACGAGGGCAACTGGCGTGTGACTGTCATCGCCGGCTCCGATGCCGCCGCGACTGACATGGCGATCAAGGCCGAGCTGCGCCGGCTCATGGTCGAGCACATCACGGCGCCGCGCGGCGGCAGCACGCGCGCGACCTTCGTCGTCAACACTCGCACGCCCGCCATCCCGGCCGTCGCCGACATCAAGGCCGGCGAAGTCCGCCTCAAGGCCCCGCGCGAGAGCGTGCAGGAAGCCTGGGCGTGGGACGACGCTCTCACGCTCGAGTTCGTCGGCCCCGCGCCCGCCGTCCGCCGCATCGAGATCGAGCCGGCGGACGTGCCGACGATTTTCCTCCTCGGCGACTCCACCGTCTGCGATCAGTCGAAGGAGCCCTACAACTCGTGGGGCCAGATGCTGACGCGGTTCTTCAGCAACGAGGTCGCGATCGCCAACCACGGCGAGTCCGGCGAGACCTACCGCGACTCCATCGGCCGCCGGCGGCTCGACAAAATCCTGAGCGCGATGCGTCCCGGCGACTGGCTGCTGATGCAGTTCGGCCACAACGACCAGAAGCAGATCGCCGCGGGCAACGGCGGGCCGTTCACGACCTACAAGGCGGAAATCGCGAGGCACGTCGCCGGCGTGCGCGCCCGCGGCGGCGTGCCTGTGATCGTGTCGCCGATGGAGCGGCGCGGCTTCGATGAAGCCGGCCGCGTGCGCGGTTCGCTCGCCGACTACGCCGAGGCCGCGCGGCAGTCCGCCACCGAGCTCGGCGTCGCCTTCATCGACCTCAATGCGCTGAGCAAGGTGCTCTACGCCGCGCTCGGCGTGGAAAAATCGGCGCTCGCGTTCGCCAATCCGCGCGGCGTCGTCGACAACACGCATCACAACAATTTCGGCAGCTACGAGCTCGCCCAGTGCATCGCGCAGGCGATCCGCGATCAAAGGCTGCCCATCGCGAGATTCCTTCCGCCTGATTTCCGCGGCTTCGATCCCGCGCGGCCGGACGATCCCGCGAGGTTTGCCGTGCCGGCGAGCGCCGAGTTCACCAACCAGCGCCCGCTCGGCGACGAGGCGAACAGGTAGCGCAGGAAGTGGCGGGCCGCCTCGCCCTCCGCTTCCTAAGCCGTCCCAGTGGGGACGCGGCGCCCTCGCCGCGTTTCGCCCGAACCACGCGGCGAGTGCGCTGCGTCTCCAGCCAATCGCAAACCTCGGCGGGCGGGGACGCCGCGCCACTTCAGCTCGCTCTCATCCGCCGCCATGCCAGCAGCCCGCACAATCCGAAACCGAACGCGTTGATCGTGCCGTGCAGCGCGCGCATTTGCGGAAGGCCCAGCCACGGCCCCACGCGCAGCGCGTAGGCCGCGGCCAGCACCATGCCGAGGAACAGCGCTATGCCCGCAGCGCCGAGCAGCAGGCGCGTCGCCGCGGGCGACCTGCGCCCATCGAGCGCAAGTCGCACCTGCAGGATCCCCAGCGCCATCCCGGCGAGCGCGAGCCACAGACCCGCCGCCGTCTCGAGGCTGCGGCCCCAGCCGAGCTGCGTCGCCGTGATGCCGAGCGCGACCGCCGGCACGCCGAGCACCACGGCCACCGCCACGCGCGCCGCGAGGCGGAGGAAGAAAAGTTCCCGCTGCACGAGCCCCGCCACGAGCGGCAGCAAAAGCCCCGCGTAGTGGAAATGCACCGCCGTCAGCGTCACAATCTCCGGCAGGAACCCGAGCGGCCGCCAGCCCCCGCGATCCGCGAGCACCCATGCGCCGCCGACCGCGGAGAAGACCAGCGCCGCGTCGCGACAATGTCCGTCGAGCGGGCGCTTCCAGCCTCCCTGCCCCACCCGCGCGATGCCGATCCAGGCGAGCATGACGGCAAACCCCGCCCACGGGACCGCCGCGAGCAGCGCACCGATGCCCGGCGGCAGCCAGCACGCGACGCCGAGCAAAAGCGCCGCCGGAAATTGCAACCGCTCCGCCCACGTCCACCACGGCGCCGTGCGCGGGCCCTCGTCCCCATCGCGGAAGAGCTCCAGCGCCAACGGCACCAGCAGCAGCGCCGCGAAGACAAGCAGCGCGTGCGCCCAGGCGGGATCGTGCGCGCCGGCGACGCGCCCAACCACAAACGCCACCCACGCGACGCCACCGAGCCCGACCTTGAGTTTCGTTGTCATGAGGGGTCGTCCGCGCCGGCCGCCCGCACCATCGCCGCCTGGGACTCGAGGACGAATCGCGCCTGCAGCCGCCGCGCGATCGGCCGCGCCAGTCGCACCGGCCAGTAGCGCGGGCGGGAAAACGCCAGCACGTCATACCAGACGCTGCCGTCGCCGTGGATTTCCACGCTGAAGCGCTCCTCGCCCGCCTCCACGTGGGCGCACAGCGTCCCGTAGGCGAAGCCAAATCTCCGCCGGGCGCCCACCGCCTCGTCGATCGTGTAGACAATGCGGCACGCGTTGAGCCACCAGCACCCAAGCGCGCGCGCCTGCATCGCCACGATTTCCCCGGCGCGGAGGGGCGCGTCCGCCGGCGAGATGCGCGTCCAGGGCGCGGGAAACATCCGCCAGGCCCGCAGCGCGGCGCAGGCCCGCGCGAAGACGGCCTCGCCGTCACCGAGCCGCTGCCGATTATGGTCCAACGTGTAGCCCGCCGGCGGCGCCGCTCCGTCCATCGCGCGCGTCCCGCCCACCGCCGCGTAGCTGTGCTCGGCCCGGCCGCCGGCGAGCGCCCCGAGGAACGCCGCCACCTCCGCGGCGCTCGGCGCGCGGCGCGACCACCGCGGCTCGGCTGGGACGTCCATCGCGCCAGCCAATTGCACGCGCACCGCGGTGTCCACCGCACGTTTTTTGATTTATTCCCGCGCCGCGCTTCCCCACGCTGCCGCATGAAGACCCGCAAGGAAATCGTCGAAAACTGGCTGCCCCGCTACACCGGCGTGCCGCTCGACAAATTCGGCTGCTACATCCTGCTCACCAATTTTGACCGCTATGTGCGGCTCTTCGCCGAGTGGCACGGCGTCCCGGTCGTCGGCGCGGACAAGCCGATGCCAAACGCGACCGCCGGGGAAATCACCATCATCAACTTTGGCATGGGCAGCGCCACCGCCGCCACGGTCATGGACTTGCTGAGCGCGATCATGCCCAAGGCCGTGCTCTTCCTCGGCAAGTGCGGCGGCGTGAAGCACCGCGCCATGATCGGCGACCTGATCCTGCCGATCGCGGCCATCCGCGGCGAGGGCACGAGCAACGACTACTTTCCGCCCGAGGTGCCCGCGCTGCCGTCGTTCGCGCTGCAAAAGGCCATCTCCACCACCATCCGCGACCGGGCGCGCGACTATTGGACGGGCACCGTCTACACCACCAACCGCCGCGTGTGGGAGCACGACGACGAGTTCAAGAAGAAGCTCACCACCACGCGCGCCATGTGCATCGACATGGAGACCGCGACGATCTTCATGACGGCGTTCTACAACGAGATTCCCGCCGGCGCGCTGCTCCTCGTCTCCGACCAGCCGATGACGCCCGAAGGCGTGAAGACCGCCGAGAGCGACAAGCATGTGGACGAGAAATTCGTCAACGATCACCTCCGCATCGGCATCGACTCGCTGAAGCAGCTCATCAACCAGGGGCTGACGGTGAAGCACCTGAAGTTCTGAAGGCAGGGCGGGACCGCTGGGCCCGCCGATTCGTGGCAATGGAAACCAGCCCGTCGAAACCTCTTCTGCCCGAGCGAAAATTCCTACTCCACGCCACCCCATCGCGGGTTGAGCCCGGGGCCATTTTCTTCGTTACGATCTGCTGTATGCCGCGCGGGGAAAACCAACTTTGCAAGGCCGGGGCCTACTCAACCATCTCCGCGCGCGTCGAGTTTCGCCAGCAGCGTGGCGGCTGGTTTGTCCATCTCCTGCTGCTGATGCCCGATCATCTTCACAGGCTCGTGTCCTTTCCACGCGATTCCGCGTTGAAACGCACGATCTCGGTGTGGAAGGAAATGCTGGCGAAGAGGGCGGGCATTCGGTGGCAGCGCGACTTCTTCGATCATCGGTTGCGTGCGACGGAGAGCGATGAAGAGAAGGCGCGCTACATCCGCATGAATCCGGTCCGGCAGGGCCTCGTGCTTGCTCCGGAGGCTTGGGGATTTGTTTGGGAACCGAAATAACTTTCACGCTTCGCGCGGGCCCAGCGGTCCCGCCCTGCCTCAATCGGCCACCTCGAGTCCGAACGGCACAAACACCTCGCGGCCGCCGAGCCGCACCTGCGCCCACACCACATACCGGCCGGCGCGCGGGATCGTGAGCTTGAAGTTCAGCACCGGCTTCGCGGCGTCCAGCTTCTCGCCCGCGGGGGGCTCCACCGGATGCAGGTGCGCGAACCCGCTGCGCGCCGTGTCAAACGCCACGAGGTGCGCCAGCGCGCCCATCACGGGCTCCAGCGTCACCGCGCCGCCCGCGGTCCGCTCCACGGAAAAGCGCAGGTCGATCGGCCGGCCCGCGCGCGCCGGCTCGGCCGCGACCGCAAGCGTGAACCGGTGCTCGTCGCGCAGCGCCTCGCGCCCCGGCACCATCGTCGTGGCCACCGCCGCGCCCTCGCCGGTGACGGTGACCTCGGCGCTCGCGTAGAGCCCCCGGCCCGTCGCGGCGGGCGTGAAGTCGGCGAAGATGCGGTAGTTTCCCGTCAGCCGCGGCGCGAACACGAAGCTCCACTCGCCGTCGCGGCCCGTCGGCCGCGGGTGGACGTGCTGGTAGTCGCGCAGCGTGGGATCGACGATGAGGAGGTGCAGGCGCTCGGTGTGCGTCACGAGCAAATCCTCGGGTCGGAGCGGCTTCCCCCCCGCGGTGTGGAGCCGCACGGTCGCCGGCGGGCCGGTCACGACGCTCATCGTCACGGGCGACTTCACCGCGACGACCGGGATGAACTGCGGGTTGAGCGGATCGCAGAACTCGATCGCGGTGCCGGCGCGCGGGTCCACGCGAAAATCCATGTGGCTCAGGTTCGTGCCGGTCGGCAGCCAGCGCAGGGCGGCAAACACGGCCAGCGCCACCGCCGAGATGCCGCCGACCTGCCGCCACGCTGCGCGGGAGAGGCTCATCCGCGTTTCATCTTCGCCACGAAATCCTGGGGATCCCATTGCGTGCCGTCGACGCGGTGGGCGATCGCGCCCCTCGCGTCGACGAGCAGCACGGCGATGGTGTGGCTGATTTGCTCGCCCTTGAACTCGGCGATGATGCCGAACTGCGTGAGCAGGTCCCGGATCGCCGTCTCGGGGCCCGTGAGCAGCGAGAAGTTGCGCGTGTCGATGCCGCGCACCTCGGCGTATTCCTTGAGCACGCCCGGCGTGTCGTAGGCTGGATCGAGCGAAATCGAGATGAGCTCCAGGTTGGTCACGCCGGCGTCGCGCGCGAGGCGCTGGGCGGTCATCATGCGCGCCGTGGAGGCCGGGCACATGTTGGCGACCGGGCAGCGCGTATAGATGAAGTTGATCATGATCTGCTTGCCGCGGAACCGCGAGGCCTGCACCACCCGGCCGTCCTGATCGTAGAGCGCAAAGTCGGGCACGATCTCGCCGACTTCGCGGTAGGCGTTCTTGCCGCGGGTGTGCGTGTCCTGCCGGAGTTGGTTGGCGCCGGCGGCGACCGCCGCCTCCGCGGCGGGATCGACGGCCCAGATCTTCTCGAGGCGGTAGAGGTCGCCGCCCGGTTCGTCGACCATCTCCGCGCGGATGCGCTGGCCCTTTTTCAGGAGCGCGACGTCGCCGGCGCTGACATTGAACTCCATCGTCATCGCCGGCATGTAACCCTTGATTTCGTCGTGATGCACGATGAGGACCTTGCGCGCGGCCTCGACCTTCACGATCTCGCCCGTGAGGGGCCAGCGCGCCGGCCGCGCCGGAAGCGCCGCAGTCGGCGCCGGCTTGCCGCAGCCGGCAAGGCCTGCGGCAACCGCAAGCGCGAGGAGTGCGGCCCGCGCGAACCTATGAGATTGCATGGGGCTACGGATTCGACGGCGGAATGGTTTGTCAAAGGGTTTGCGGACGGCAGTCCCGCGGCTTCTGCTCGGCATTCCTCCCGTTCATGTCCGCCTCCGCCCAACGCACCGTCACTCACAAGCCCGCGCTCGCGATCTTCGCGGGGCTGGGGAGCGCATGGGTGTTCCTGCTGGTCACGCTCGGGGCGTTCACGACGAGCATCGGCGCCGGCATGGCGTTTCCCGACTGGCCACTCTCCAACGGCTCGATCAACCCGCACGGCTGGCTGGAGGACATCTCCATGTTTGCCGAGCATTCGCACCGGCTGACGGGCATGATGATGGGCCTGATCACGATCGGGCTCGCGGTGTGGCTGTGGCGCAGCGAGGCGCGCGCGTGGGTGCGGCAGCTCGGCTACTGGGCGGTGGGCATTGTGATTTTGCAGGGCATCATCGGCGGGCAGCGCGTGACGCTCGATCGGATTGAGGTGCCGGGCTTCCACATGACGCTCGGGCAGATGCTGCGCATCCCCCACGGCATCCTCGCGCAAATCTACGTGTGCCTGCTCATCGCCATCGCGCTCGCGTTGACCCGCTCCTGGATCGAGCGGCCGGCGCCGGTGGGCGCGCTGGTGCGCCGGCTGGGCGTCGGGTGCACCCTGCTCGTGCTCACGCAGCTCGTGATCGCGGCGACGATGCGGCACAACGCCGCGGGCCTCGCCATCTACACCTTCCCCTACTCCACCCCGGAGAACGACTGGCTCCCGCAGCAGTGGAACTTTCGCGTCGCGATCCATTTCGCGCACCGCGCGATGGCGGTGGTGCTCTTGTTCGCGCTGCCCGCCTTCACCTGGGCCGTGCGCCGCGACCCGGCGACGTCGCGGGCGATGCGCGCGGGCGCCTCCATCCTGCTCACGTTGCTCGTGCTGCAGATTCTGCTCGGCGCCATGGTGATTCTCACCCGCCGCGGGGCGGAGATGACGACGGCCCACGTGGTCGTGGGCGCGCTCACGCTCGCCACGACCTTCTGGCTCACCTGGGCCGCGCACCGCGATGCCATCGAGGGCCCCGCGCCGCTCGCCACGCCTTCGCGCGCATGACGACGACCGCCACCACGCCGCGCGCAGGATTCCGCGACTATCTCGAGTTGACCAAGCCGCGGCTCAGCCTGCTCTCCGTCATCACGGCGATGGTCGGGTATTTTTCCGCCCGGCCGGAATCCAACCCCGCCAAACTCACCTTGCTGCTCGTCGGCACATCGCTCGCGGCCGGCGGCGTCGCGGCGCTCAACCAGTGGCTCGAGCACGACACGGACGCGCTGATGAAGCGCACGGCCGACCGGCCGATCCCGGCGGGCAGGATCCCGACGGGCTCCGCGTTTGTGCTCGGCTGGGTGATGTGCGTGGTCGCGCTGTTCCTGTTGTTCGCCCGGGTGGATCGCCTGGCGGCGCTGTTCACGCTGCTGACGATCGTCTCCTATCTCGGCTGGTATACGCCGGCGAAGCGCCGCTCGATCTGGAGCACGGAGATCGGCGCGATCGCGGGCGCGTTTCCGCCGCTCATCGGCTGGAGCGCGGGCGAGGGCCGCGTGACGGCGCTCGGCTGGATTCTCTTCGGCATCCTCTTCTTCTGGCAGATCCCGCACTTCATGGCGATCGCGTGGACACACCGGCGCGACTACTCCGCCGTGCATTTCCCGATGCTGCCCGTGCGCGACGAGAGCGGCCGGCGCGTCGCCGCCTGGGCGCTCGTCAACACGATCGCGCTCGTGGCGGTAAGCCTGGCCCCCTGGCCGCTCGGACTCGTCACGTGGGGCTACGGCGTGGCGGCGAGCCTGGGCGGGGCGTGGTTCCTGTGGCGCGCGATCGCGTTCATGCGGCCGGAAGGTCGCGACGCCGCCGCGCGGCCGCTCTTCCTCGCCTCGATCGCCTACCTGCCGCTGGTGCTGGCCGCGCTGGTCCTTGATCGACTCCTCGCCCCATGACCGTCTCGCAAATCCCCGCGCTGAACGCCACGTTGAACGCCCTCGCCACCGTGCTGATCACGGCGGGCTTCATCTTCATCAAGCTCGGCCGGCGCGACGCCCACCGCCGCGCCATGCTGAGCGCCGGCGTGGTGTCGGCGATTTTCCTGATCGGCTACGTGACGCACAAGATCCTCGTCCGCGGCGTGCACACCAAGTTCGGCGGCGCCGGGGCCATCGCGACGCTGTATTACGTGATGCTTTTTTCCCACATCATCCTCGCCATCGCGATCGCCTACCTGGTGCCGCGGACTTTTCTCTTCGCGCTCCGTGGCGACTTCGCGCGCCACACGGCGTGGGCGCGCTGGACGTTTCCCATCTGGTATTACGTCAGCGTGACCGGCGTCCTGGTGTATTTCTTTCTCTACGTGTGGTGGCCGGCGGCGGCATAGGCCGCCGGTAAAACGAAAAAGCCGGGCGCAGGGCCCGGCTGGCGGAGTCAACGTCGCGAAGCGCGACCTTATTTCACCTTCAGGGTGCCCTTCATCAGCATGTAGTGGCCGGGGAAGGAGCAGATGAACGTATAGTCGCCGGGCGCCTCGACCTTGAAGGTCACGTCGCCGCTCTGCTTCGGCCCGAGCACTTTGATCGACGCGGCCACCTTGTCCTTCATCGACGCGGGCACATAGTCGGTGTCCTTCGCGGTCACGGCGGCGGAGGCAAAGGCCGTGACGTCCACACCCGGCTTCAGCAGCACCCAGTTGTGGCCCATGGCTTCCTTGGGCAGCGTGCCCTGGTTCGTGAGCACGACCTTGAGTTCCTCGCCGACCTTGGCCTCCAGGGCAGCGACGCTGAACTTCATCTGATCGTTCGCCGTGATTTCAATCACGCGCGGGGCGGCCTGCGCGCCGCAGAGGGCGAGCGAGGCAAAGGCAAGGAGAGCAGGGAGGAATCGAGTTTTCATGGGAAAAGGAGACGGACGATGCGAGGCTCATGCTGACATGCAAACTCGAAGCGTGTGCCGGCGCCCGCGCGAAATGAAACCACGCGTCGCTAATGCGCCTCGCGAGCCGCGTTAATAAGTGATCCCATGCCGGCGCGCGCACGTCCGCATCGCGGCCAAACCCGGAATAGGGCTTGAAATGCAAAGGTCTTCCCTAACGCTGCGTTCTTTTTGGCGCCCTAGCCTTCCCGACGTTTTTCGCTTCCCGACTGACCATATGCCCTCGCTTCACTCGACCTTGGCCCGGTGCGGCCGTGCCGTGATCGCTGCGGCCGGACTGCTCCTCCTCGCCGGCTGCAACAAGATCAACTTCTGGCGGATGGACGGCCACCAATCGACGATCGTCGTCGACGGCCCCGTCGCCCGCGAACAGCTCGACCTCTTCATCGTCACGTGCTGGGTCGCGCTGGTGATCTTCATCGTGGTGGGCGCTGTGCTCGCCTACGCCACCTTCAAGTTCCGCGCGCGCAGCGAAGACGATGAGCAGGCCGCCCCGCCGGAGCAGAGCCACGGCAACCCGCTCGTCGAGCTCAGCCTGATTGTCGCCTCGGTGCTGGCGCTGGTCATCATCGCCATCCCCACGCTCAAGGGCATCTGGAACACCTACGACGTGCCCGAGGCCGAAAAGAAGGACGCCTACAGCGTCAATGCCACGGGTTTCCAGTGGTGGTTCAGGTTTGAGTATCCGGACGAGATCGTGCCGATGGACGCCACGGGTTCCAGCAAGGGACCGATGGTTGTCGCCAACGAGCTGGTCATCCCCGCCGGCCGCGCCGTGCGCATCCAGCTCCGCACCTTTGATGTCATCCACTCGTTCTGGGTGCCCAAGCTCGGCGGCAAAGTGGACATGATCCCGAACCGCGCGAACCACATCTACCTGAAGGCGGACAAGCCCGGCTACTACTGGGGCCAGTGCGCGGAATACTGCGGCGACTCGCACGCGGTGATGCGTTTCCGCGTGGTCGCGCTCGAGGCCAAGGAGTTCGCCGACTGGCTGCAAAACCAAGCGCGGACCGGCCGCACCGACGCCACCGGCACCGAAGCGGTCTCGCCGCAGTTCGCGGCGTTGCGCAACTTCAAGGCCAACGAGGTCGGCGTCACGGAAGCCTTCGACAAGAGCCCGCTCGAGGCTTGGCGCGCCAAGCAGAAACCCGAGGCCGGCGAAAACGCCGCGCTGATCGCCAAGGGCCGCGAGACCTTTGCCAAGAACAGCTGCGGCAACTGCCACTCCATCCGCGGCCACGGCGCGGGCGGCGTGACCGCGCCCGACCTCACGCACTTCGGCGCGCGCACCACGCTCGCCGGCGGCCTGCTCGAGAACAACGAGACGCAAGTCCGCCGCTGGATTCACGACCCGCTCGCCGTCAAGCCCGGCAACAAGATGCACTACGGCGTCGGCGCGATGGCCGGCTACATGAAGAAGACCGAAGACGGCAAGGGCTACACCCGCAACATCACCCTCTCCGCCGACGACGAAGTCGCCCTCGTCGCCTACCTGCAAAGCCTGAAATAATCTCACCGCCTCCATGGACGCCACGGCCAAGACCGCCCACCTCAGCACCGAGGAACACGCGCCCGCGCAACAGCCGGGCCTGCTCGCCCATCCCACGGCCAAGACCGGCCTCTTGGGCTGGCTCACCACGGTCGATCACAAGAAGATCGGCTTTCTCTACGGCTTCTTCGCGCTGATCTTTTTCCTGGTCGGCGGATTTGAGGCGCTCCTCATCCGCACCCAGCTGATGAAGCCGAACAACGACTTCCTCTCGGCGCAGATGTATAACACCATGTTCACGATGCATGGCACGACGATGATCTTCCTCGCCGTGATGCCGCTGTCGGCCGCCTTCTTCAATTTCATCATGCCGCTGCAGATTGGCGCGCGCGACGTGGCCTTCCCCCGGCTCAACGCCTTCTCGCTTTGGACCTTCGTCGCCGGCGCGATTATCCTGAACATCGGCTGGATCGGGCCCATCTTCGGCATCGAGGGCCAGAACGCCCCCGACTCCGGCTGGTATGGCTACTCGCCGCTCACCTCGAAGACCTTCACGCCGGGCCACTCCGCCGACTACTGGATCATGGGCCTGCAGCTCCTCGGCGTCGCCTCCATCGCCGCCTCGCTGAACTTCATCGTCACGATCATCAACCTGCGCGCGCCCGGCATGACGATGATGCGCCTGCCGGTGTTCACGTGGATGACGCTCTTCACGGCGTTCCTCATCGTGCTCTCCTTCCCCTTCATCACCATCGCGCTCGTCGAGGTGATGATGGACCGGAATTTCGGGACCAACTTCTTCGAGGTCTCCGGCGGCGGCATGCCGATCCTCTGGCAGCACCTCTTCTGGGTCTTCGGCCACCCGGAGGTCTACATCCTGATCCTTCCGGCGATGGGCATCATCTCGGAAATCCTCCCGACCTTCTCCCGCAAGCCGCTCTTCGGCTACCCGATTGTCGTGTTCTCGGGCGCCTCCATCGGCTTCCTCGGTTTTGCCGTGTGGAGCCACCACATGTTCACCACGGGCATGGGCACGGTCGCGACGGCCGCCTTCGCGCTCGCGACGATGTGCATCGCGGTGCCGACCGGCGTGAAGATCTTCAATTGGATCGGCACGCTCTGGGGCGGGCACATCATGATGCGCACGCCCATGATGTTCGCGCTCGGCTTCGTCTGGATGTTCATGATCGGCGGCTTCTCCGGCGTCATGCACTCCGCCGCGCCGGCCGACGCGCAGCAGAACGACTCCTACTTCGTCATCGCGCACTTCCACTACGTGCTCATCGGCGGCTCGATCTTCGCGCTGCTCGCGGGCCTGCACTACTGGTTCCCGCTGATGTTCGGCCGCAAGGTCTCCGAGTTCTGGGGCAAGCTCTCGTTCTGGGTGATCTTCGTGGGCTTCAACGTCACGTTCTTCCCGATGCACTTCCTCGGGTTGAACGGCATGCCCCGCCGCACCTTCACCTACGATCCCAACCTCGGCTGGGACAGCGCAAACCTCATCGCCACGCTCGGCTCCTACGTCCTCGGCGTCGGCATGACGATCTACTTCGCCGTCCTCGTCTACACGTTCTTCAAGGGCGAGAAGGTGAAGAAGGACTACTGGGATGGCCGCACCCTCGAATGGTCGATCGACAACCCGCCCCCGGAATACAACTTCAAGGTCATCCCCACCGTGCATGATCGCGACGCGTGGTGGTATGAGAAGAACCACAAGGAGGAGATCGCCAAGGAGCAGGCCGAGCACGCCAAGGCCGAGGCCGACCATGGCGGCATCCACATGCCCTTCGGCTCCATCTGGCCCTTTGTCGCCAGCATGGGCCTCCTCATCGGCGCCATCGGCATCACGGTCTTCGCCGCCAAGTCGGAGCCCGGCATCGGCCCGAAGCTGGGCCTCGCCCTCATCGGCGGCGTCGTCACCTTCATCGGCATCTATTTCTGGTCGCTCGAGGGCAACGAGGGCTACCACCTCCACCTCGACAAGGACGGCAAGGTCATCGAGGACGATCACCACGCCAAGCACTGAGCGCATTCGCCCCCGGCCTCCTTCACCCACCCTTCCATTCTCACTCACTCCATGAGCGCCCACGCCGGCACCATCGACCACCATCACGACCCGAGCACGTCCACGGGCATCCCGAACAAGAAGCTCCTCATGTGGACCTTCCTTGCGTCGGACTGCATGTTCTTCGGCGCGCTCATCTCGACGCACCTCATCTACCGGCTGCACCCGCCCTCCGGCGGCCTCGATCCGAAGAAGGTCTTCAGCCCCGAGCTCACGTCGTTCTCCACGTTCATCCTCCTCATGTCGTCGCTGATGATGGCCCTCGCCGTCACCGCGATCCAGAAGGGCAACGTGAAGAGCTGCCGCTGGTCGCTGCTCACGACGATCTTCTTCGGGATGATCTTCCTCGGGTGCCAAGTCTACGAGTTCAACCACTTCGTGCACGAGCAGCACATGACGATCTCGAACAGCCTGCTCGGGACGACGTTCTACACGCTCACCGGCACGCACGGCTGCCACGTCGCGATCGGCGTGCTCTGGCTCTCGCTGATGTATGTGCGCACCTTCAAGGTCGCGAGCGACAAGGGCTGGTTCGGCCAGCAACTCCTGCACGTCATCACCCTGATCGCGTTCCTGCTGCTCTCGCTGAAGATCGTCCTTGGCTTCGAGCATGCGCTGCACGCCGCGCCGACGTTTGGCGCGGCGCTCCAGGAGTTTTTCAAGCATGAGCTGGGCTACCTCGTCGGCGCGCTGGTCGCGCTGAGCGCGCTCGCCTTCTACTTCGCCAAGCCCCGCGGCGAGGTCCAGTTCACCGAGCACAACGCGATCGATGTCGAGTCGATGGGCCTCTACTGGCACTTCGTCGACATCGTCTGGATCGTCATCTTCACGGCCGTCTATCTCCTCGAATTCCTCTGAGCCACCACCCATGAGCGCTCCCGCCCACGCCCCGGCCGCCCACGGCCACGACGATCACGACGTCAGCAAATTCCAGATCTACGTCCAAATCGCGCTGCTCCTCGCCGTCATCACCGGCGTCGAGATCATCGCGGTCTACCTGCCGTTCGCGAAATGGCTGCTCGTCACGGGACTCGTCGTCCTCTCGACGGTGAAGTTCATGTTCGTCATTTTCTACTTCATGCACCTGCGGTGGGACAAACCGTTCTGCACGATCCTGTTCTTCATCGGCCTCGTGCTCGCCTCCGGCACCATGTGGGGCTTGATCGAGCTCTTCCGCGCCGACGCCAGCCTGCCGTTGCCGACCTGAGCGACGCAAATCCCGGAATCCCTCGCGACGGCGGCCGTTTCTGGCCGCCGTTTTTGTTTTCCCGCGCAGTGAAAGTTTGACGCTCGGATCGCGCGGCCTTTCGGTGCCACGGTTGAACGCCGACCCCGCCTTCACCCCCGGCCAGCGCACCGCGCTGTGGGTGCTGTGGCTCACCTACGGGTCGTTTTATTTTTGCCGCAACAATCTCGGCGTCGCGCTGCCCGGCCTCGGCCAGGAACTCGGCTACACCAAGGCGCAGCTCGGCACGGTGCTCATGGCGCTCAAGCTCGCCTACGGCGTCGGGCAGCTGGTCAACGGGCAGCTCGCCGAGCAGTTCTCGCCACGCCGCCTGCTCGCCCTCGGCCTGCTCGCGTCCGCCGCCCTCAATGTGGTCTTCGGCTGGGCGACGGCGCTGTATTTCCTGACGTTTGTCTGGGCCTGCAACGGCTACGTGCAGGCGCTCGGCTGGCCACCCACGATGCGCGCGGCGGCCAACTGGTTTCCACCCGGGCAGCGCGGCCGGGCCATTGGCCTGATCGGCACGGGCTACCAATTGTGCGGCGCGCTCACCTTCGTGATCGCCGGCTGGGCCGCGGACAAATTCGGCTGGCGCGGCGCTCTCTGGGTGCCGGCGATTCTCTTGGCGGCCAGCGCCGCCCACCTGCTGCTCCTCCTCGAGGATGCGCCGGCCCGCTCCGATCGCGCCGGCCCGTCGCGCCCTGGCTCCGGCCGAACCTGGCGCGCGACCCTGGCGCTTACCCTGGGCAACCCGGCCCTCTGGTTTGTCGCCCTGGCGCTCTGCCTGCTCGACGCGTGCCGCTACGGCTTCACCGACTGGGGCGTCACCCACCTGAAGGAAGTCCACCGCGAGAGCGTGGTGACGGCGGCGTTCAAATACGCCGTGCTCCCGCTCGGCGGCATGGCCGGCGCGCTGTGCTCCGGCTGGACGACCGATCGGTTCTTTGCGGGCCGGCGCGTGCCGGTGATCTGCGCGCTGCTGCTGGCGCTCGGCGCGCTGGGCCTTGGCTACGATCGGGTGCTGCACTGGGGCTTGGCGCCTTCGGTCGCGATCTTGTTTGCGCTCGGGTTCTGCATCTTCGGCGCGCAGGTGCTCCTCGTCGGCACGCTGCCGGTCGACCTCGCGCGGCAGGGCACCGCGGCCGCCGCGGCCGGCTTCGTGAATTTCATGGGCTACATGGGCGCCGCGGCGGGCGACAAGCTCACCGGACACCTCGCCGAGGACTACGGCTGGCCCTTCGCGGTGCGCTTCTGGTCCGCCTGCGCGTTCGCCGCCGCCATGGCAATCGGGTGCCTGTGGCGCCACGAAGGCAAAATGCCGCCCATGCCCGGCCGTTGATTTTTCTCTCAACTCCCCGTCCCCGCCCCTCAACTTCATCCCGTGAAAGCCATCATCATCGGCGCCGGCCGCGGCCGGCGCCTCATGCCCACCACCGCCGACACCCCGAAGTGCTACGCCGAGGTCCACGGCCGCCGCCTGCTCGACTGGGCGCTGCGCGCCTTCGCCGGCGCGGGCGTCACCGACATCTGCTTCATCGGCGGCTACCAAATCGACAAGGTCCGGCGCGACTACCCGCAGTTCACCTTCCGCCACAACGCCGGCTGGGAGCACAACAACATCCTGCTCTCCCTCATGCACGCCGAGGATCAGATGGGCGACGGTTTCGTCTGCTGCTACTCCGACATCCTCTTCACCAGCGAGGTCGTCCGCCGCGTGCTCACGCATCCCGCCGACATCGCGCTAAGCGTCGATACGCGCTGGCTCGAACGCTACCAGCACCGCACGCAACATCCGCCCGACGACGGCGAGAAAGTCACCGTCGCCCACGGCCGCGTGACGCGCGTCCATCGCGCCATCCCGCCCGCCGCGGCGCACGGCGAATACACCGGCATCGCCAAGTTCACGCGCGCCGGCGCCGCCCAGCTCCGCGAGCACTTCGCGCGCGCCAAGGCCCAGCACGCCGGCAAGCCCTTCCGCGAAGCCACGGTCTTCGAGAAGGCCTACCTCATCCTCCTCTACCAACAAATGATCGAGGCGGGCGTGCCCTTCGCCCACGCCGACACTCCGGGCGATTACATGGAAGTCGACACGCAGGAGGACTTCGAACTCGCCCGTCGCCACTGGCCGAAAGAGTAACCCTGTCGCGATCGTTCATTCCCTGTCTTTCAAGTCCTCCACTCTTCCGGGTCTTTCATGTCTTTCCTCTTCCCCACCTCCGTCGTCGGCTCGCTCCCTCGTCCCGCGTTCGTCCTCGACCTCATCAACGATCGCCCGCCGCTCCCGCCCGATCGCTACGCGCACGAGATGGAGGCCGCCGTGCGCTATGCCGTCGCGCTGCAGGAGCACGCCGGCATCGACGTCGTCACCGACGGCGAGTGGTGGCGCAAGTCCTACATCGGCGTCATCGCCGAGCTCGCGCACGGCTTCGAGGTCGGCGCGCTGCCCGATGGCCGGCCATTCACGGTCGTCACCGGCAAGCTTTCGCCCAAGTCGCCGGGCTTCATCGCGCGCGAGGTCACGTTCCTCAAAAAAATCACGCGCAAGCTAATCAAGTCCACGCTCCCCTCGCCGGCGCTCCTCGGCGAGCGCATGTGGCAGCTCGATCGCTCCGTGCGCGCCTACGCGCGGCGCGACGACTTCGTGCGCGCGTGCGTGCCGATCCTGCGGCGCGAGCTTGAGCTGGTGCGCGACGCCGGCGCCGACATCGCGCAGATCGACGACCCGCACCTCTGCCTCTTCGTCGATCCCGAGGTGCGCGCCCGCTTCCCCGATCCCGACGCCGCGGCGGCATTCGCCGTCGACATGATCAACGAGGTCGTTGGCGGCGTCACCGGCATCAAGCTCGCCGTCCATCTCTGCCGTCGCGCCGGCGGCCGCGCGCGCGGCGAGGTCGGCCACGCCGGCGGCTACGGCCCGATCATCCGGCACCTGAACCACCTCAAGGTGCATCACCTCACGATGGAGTTCACCGCCCCGCAGGCCGGCGACATGGATGTCTTCCGCGAGCTGCGGCCTGATTTCGAAATCGGCCTCGGCTGCGTCGACGTCACGCCCGGGAAAATCGACTCCCCCGAGACCATCGCCGCGCGCGTGCGGCAGGCCGCCAAGTTCCTCGACCCGCGCCGCATCACGCTCAACCCCGACTGCGGGTTCGCCCCCGGCTCCGGCGCCGTCGTGAGCATCGACGAAGCCTACAGGAAACTCTGCCACGAGGCGGAAGCCGCGCGGATTCTACGCTCGGAATTCAGCTGAGCCTCCGGGCGCCCTGCGCGTTCAGTCCATCGCGCCCGTGACGCTAAACGCGCGCGTGAGCAGGCGCCCATGCCGGATCAATCCGGCGTTCGGCAATCCCGTGACATCCGCCTTCGGCGGCGGCGCATACTCGATCCGATAGCTGCCGCCCCAATCGTTCCGCGCCTTCGCGAGCGAACTGGGCGCGTCGCCGGGCTTGCGCGTGTCAGTGACGAACCACCGCGGCTCCAGCAAATCGACGGAGAGGACGTGAGCCTGGCCCGGCTTGAGCACAATCACATCGGCGGGGCTTGGCCTCGGCGCGGGTCGGTCAGCGCCCACCCAACGGTAGGGAGTGCGCAGGCCAAAGCGCTCATCGGGCACCAGCCGCAACGACCCACCGTCGGCGTCAGCCACAATGGCGACTTCCTCCGGCCCGTAGTTCTTCAACTCGACTTTCACGCGCCGGACAAATTCGCGCGCGGGGCGCGGCGCCACTCCGGTGGAAGCCGTCACGGCCGGAACCCTCTCGCGCTCGAATGTCGCCAGAATTCCGAGCGGCTCCCACCGGTAGCCGCGCAGGACGGCGAGTCCCTTCCCGTTCACCGCGACCTCGGCGTTGAGCGGATTGCCCGGGCGCTCCTTGGCGCGTGCGTCCTCGATTTCCTGCGCCCGGCCCTGCTCCGTGAACAGCGCCTCGATGCCGTAGCGCACGTCCAGACGATCGGCAGTGCCGTGATTGACCCGCCCGGCGAGGAACAAGCCTCCGGACGGGGGCACGTCGCTGAGCGACTCAAGCTCCGCCACCCCGTCCTCGCCCGTTCGCAGCACCGCATAGACCGGCAGGTCGCGTTGCCGGCGGTAGGCGCGATAGTCGCCATCCTTGGCGGAAAACTTCGCTTCCAGTCCGCCCCGCCACAGTCCACGCGGCACCGAGGAAATGTCGTAGTTCAGCCGGACGTAGTCGCCCCGCATCTTGTCCCGCGGATCGATCGGCGCGGTCCGCAGCCAAACGCGCTGCCCGGAGTGAAGCACAGCCTCGCGCTGCCCGGCCATGAAACCAAGCACGCCGAGTTGCAGCACGGCCGCCCCGATGCCGGCAATCAATCGCATGTTCATGTCTTCGCCGACGCGGCCAATGCCTGCCGTCGCCTCCGAAAATAGATCCCCTCCGCCAAAAACGCGCCGCCGAGCAACAGGAACGCCAGCCCCCGCGTCGCCAAGCTGTGGAAAAGATCAGAGTAGCGCGCCAGCACCACCGCGCCCAGCAGCACGGAGCCCAGCACCGTCGGTCGCAGCAGCCCCGCCTGGCAGCCGCGCCACATCCACGCCGCCGCGATCCCGGCCAACATCAGCGTGAACGGATGCGGCCCGAGGCCGGCGAGAAACGCGACCCGGCCCCAGACCAGCGCATAGCAATAGGCCAGCATCGCGGGCACGAGCCACTCCAGCCACGGCAACGGCGCGCCACGGCGCGTCGCCACCCGCACGCCGGCGATTCCCCAGGCCACCGCAGCGAGCGCGAAGATCACCCAGCTCGCGATCAACGGGCCCAGGTGGCCGTCGTCCACCGCCCGTTCCAAGCGGCGCGCATAGTCCAGGCCCGGCCGAAAACTCAGCGCATACGCGCAGATCACCACGGTCGAAAATCCGAAGAACGACGCGACGCCCGCGCCGCCCGCAAACCCAGCTCCGCCGCCCGCCATCAGCCGCGACAACGCGACGAGCCCCGCGCCCCAGGCCAGCGAGGTGGTGGCCAAGTGCGCGCCAGACCCGAACGACACCGCGCTCGAGAGCAGGAGAAACTGCGTCGCGGCCAGCACGACCGCCAGCAGGACCGCCGACTGGCGCCGCCACGCCAACGGTCCGAGACCGGCAACCACCAGCACGAGCGCCCAGATGTTGCCGTCGTCGAAATCGAGCATCTCGCACCCGCCCCAGATCGCGAGCAGCACCGCCGCGAGCATCGCCTGCACGATCGAGTCGAGCGCCCAAGCCATCACCAGCGCGCCGAGCGCCCAAATCAGAAACCCATTCGGATAGTGCTCGTCGATGTGGTAGATCTGCGCGACGAGCCAGATGCCCGCGCCAAACAGCATCGTGCCGAGCAAACCGGCCGCCGCCCCGGTGTTGCGCCGCCAGTCGTCACGCTGAGCCCACCACAAGCCGACGCCGTGTGCGGCCGCAAGGGAGCCGAACACGACCGCGAGTTTCGCGAACTTCGGGATCTCGTCCCAGTTGTAGGCGAAGAGCAAAATCACGCCCAGCCCGACCACCACCGCACCTGCGCTCGCAAACACAATCGTGCCCCATGACGTCGCGTCCGCCGGCGCCGGATAGCGCCGGCGAAGCGCGGCGCCGATTTCCGGCGTGACCAAGCCATCCGCCTCCCAGCGCGCGATCTCCTCCCGAAGCCAGCGGAAATTTCGATTCATGGGGCTTGGCGGGATCAGTCAGCCCGCAGGCTCTCGGCACGCAAAGAAAATCCCATCCGCCACGCACCTGCGGTCGGCGCCGGGGTCCCGGCACCCCTTGCCAGCCGAAAAGGCCGCTTGCGGTGGCTCGGTCCCCGGCGCAAACCTCGGCTCGCGCCGGCTACCACCTCCCGCCTCCGCCCAGCCCATCGCCTCCCCTCCGATGAAATTTTCCGCGGTTCCGCTCTGCCTCGCCGTCCTCAGTCTCGGCGTGTTCCTGCCCGCCTGTTCATCGACTCCGCGCGCGCAGCGCAAACCCGCCGTCGCCATCGTGATTAGCGCGGCGCCGGGCACCCGCCCCGACCCGGCTGAAATCGCCGAGATTCACCGGACCCTGCAGCCGGAGCTCGAGCGGCGCGGCTATGTGATGGCCAGGAGTTCCCGCTCCGCCGACTACTTCGCGCAGGTCCGGCTCCCCTTCGATGCATCGAGCCCCGGCAACTTCCTGCTGGAGCGGGCCGAGCCTACGGTGCCCTTCATCCGTTCCCACGAGACCGAGTCGGAACGAAGACAACGGGAATACAAGTCGGCCATCGCCGAAATGGTCCGCGAACCGAAGTAACGCGCGACCACGCGCAGCGTGGACATTCGCCCGCACCGCCGCTTGGCTGGTCGGCTCAACTCATGATCGACTGGCGGCACTGGCACAACGAACCCTACCTCGTCGGCGGCCTCGTGCTGCTCGGCTGGCTCTGGGCAATCCTGGCGGGGCCGCTGCGGCCCGGGCTCGATCCCAAGGCGCCGTTCCCGCAGCGGGAGGCGTGGTGCTTCTACTCCGCGCTGCTGGTCTTCTATCTCGCCGTCGGCTCGCCGCTCGATCAAGCCGGCGAAAGGTTCCTGTTTTCGGCGCACATGTTCCAGCACCAGCTGCTGGTCTATCCGGCCGCAATCCTGTTCCTGCTCGGGTTGCCCCCGTGGATGATCGACGCCGCGTTGGCGCCCGCGTGGGTGCAGGCGCCGCTGCGATTGCTCACGCACCCCATTGGCGCCGGGCTCACCTACTCCCTGGTCATCGGGCTCTGGCACATGCCGTCGCTCTACGACCTCGCGCTCCGGGACAAGCTCGTCCACGTGCTCGAGCACGTGATGTTTTTCGCCGCGGGCCTCCTCTACTGGTGGCCCGTGCTCAGCCCTTCGCGCCTCCTGCCGCGCCGCACGCATGGCGTGCAGATGCTCTACCTGCTCGGCGTGCTGATCGCGATGACGCCCGTGTTTGCCTACATCACGTTTTCGCAGGACATCCTCTACCCGACCTATGAGTTCGCGCCGCGGTTGTTCGAGAATTTTTCGCCGGGGGACGACCAGCTGCTCGCGGGCGTGATGATGAAGCTCGCCGGCGTGTTTGTCGCGCTCGCGGCGTTCGGCGTGGCCTTCTACGGTTGGTATCAGGAGAAGAAATGAACGTCTCCGGCCGCCCGACCCGCACGATCTGGCCGAGCGCCGACGGCGCCGCGGTCGAGATCATCGATCAGACGCGGCTGCCGCACGAGTTCGTCACGGCGCGACTCGCGACGCTCGACGACGCGGCGCACGCCATCCGCGCGATGCTCGTGCGCGGCGCGCCATTGATCGGCGCGACCGCCGCATGGGGCATGTGGCTGGCGCTACGCGCCGACCCCTCCGCCACCGGCCTCGCCCGCGCCCACGCCACGCTCCTCGCCACGCGGCCCACGGCCGTGAATCTCCGCTGGGCGCTTGATCGCGTGCGCGCTGCGGTGGCCCCGCTCACCGGGAGCGCACGCGCGCCCGCGGCTCGCGCGCTCGCGATCGAAATCTGCGACGAGGATGTCGCGCTCAACCGCGCCATCGGCGCCGCCGGCCTGCCGTTGATCCGAGCCGTCGCCGCCCGCAAGCCCGCGGGCCAGCCCGTGCACCTCCTCACGCACTGCAACGCCGGCTGGCTCGCCACCGTGGATGTCGGCACCGCCACCGCGCCGATCTACGCCGCGCACGACGCGGGGATTCCGCTGCACGTGTGGGTCGACGAGACGCGCCCGCGCAACCAAGGCGCGAGCCTCACCGCGTGGGAGCTGCTCAACCACGGCGTGCCGCACACCGTGATCGCCGACAATGCCGGCGGCCACCTCATGCAGCACGGCCAAGTCGATCTCGTGATCGTGGGCACCGATCGCACGACCGCGCACGGCGACGTGTGCAACAAGATCGGCACCTACCTCAAGGCCCTCGCGGCGCGCGACAACGGCGTGCCCTTCTACGTCGCCGCGCCCTCGCCCAGCATCGACTGGACGCTGCGCGACGGCTGGCGCGAGATTCCCATCGAGGAACGCAGCGCCCGTGAGGTCTCGCACTTCACCGGCCGGCTCGCCGACGGCACGATCGGCACGATCGGGATTTTGCCCGAGGGCAGCGCCGCGGCGAACCCGGCCTTCGACGTCACGCCCGCGCGGCTCGTGACTGGTCTAATCACGGAGCGCGGCGTGTGCGCGGCCAGCGCGGAGGCGATGGGGAGGCTCTTTCCCGGAAAATGAGCAGCAGGGCACGCACGGTAGCGCGAGGCCTCAGTCCGCGCAGGAACACCCGCAGGTTTGGACCACAGATTGCACGGATCGAAGCGGATGAAATTTCGCACCGTGGGCTTTGTCCAAGTTTGCCCGGGAAATTTGTGATTCACGGTCTTTCCTCAGTCCGCGCGGGCTGAGGCCTCGCGCTACTTCGGGCGTCCCCTTTCAACGAAGTTCATGCCTACCTCCAGCCACCTCCCTCTCCGCCGCAAGATCATCGCCACCTGCCGGCAACTTGGCGCGCTCGGGCTCAACCAAGGCACATCGGGCAACGTGAGCGTGCGCGTCGCCGACGGCTTCCTCCTCACGCCCACCTCGCTCGACTACGACGCGATGCAGCCCGCCGACATCGTGCACGTGCGCGCCGACGGCACGTGCAGCGGCCGGCGGCGCCCGTCGAGCGAGCTGCCATTCCATCGCGCGATCATGGAGGCGCGTCCGGACGTGCACGCCATCGTCCACACGCACAGCACGCACGCCACGGCCGTCTCTTGCCTGCGGCGCGGGATCCCGGCGATCCACTACCTCGTCGCGCTTTTCGGCGGCGCCGACATCCGCTGCGCGCGCTATGCGACCTTCGGCACCGACGCGCTCTCCGCCAACCTCATCCGCGCCCTCGCCCGCCGCCGCGCCGCGCTGCTGGCGAACCACGGTCTCGTGGTGGTCGGCGACAATCTCGCCCACGCTCTCTCCCTGACCATCGAAGCCGAGCAACTGGCGCGTCTCCACCTCGCGACGCTCGCCACCGGCGTGAAACCGGCGGTCCTCGGCGCGGCGGAGATGAGTCGCGTGGCGGCCCGCTTTGAGGCATACGGCTACCGACCCGTGCCGAAGACGCGGACGAAAGATTGAAGCCGTCCCGCCTCTCGTGAAGCCGGCGAGCGATCGGCTGTCCGAGGTAGCGCGAGACTTCAACCCGCGCAGGTCCCCAATAAGGTCTCCGCACCGTTGCGCGGGCTGAAGCCTCGCGCTACCTCGATCAACAAACGCGACGGTGGAACTGGACAACGCCGCGCGCGCGCGGCCACTTTTGCCGCATGGAAATCGCCCTCGCCCTCCTTGTCATCGGCGCCGCGGGCTATCTCTTCGTCACCGAGCGTTACCCGGCCGCCTTGGTCGCGATGATGACGCTCACGACGTGCCTGCTGCTTGCGCTGCTGATTCCTTGGATTCCCGGGCTGCGGGCCTCGCATTGGATCACAATCGATGAGGGCGTGGCCGGTTTCAGCAACCCGGCTACGCTCACGGTGGCGGCGATGTTCGTGCTGAGCGCGGGCCTGCAACACACCGGCGCCATCGGTTGGCTCGGCCCGGGGCTGGGCCGGCTCGCGGGCCATCGTTTTCTGCTGGTCGTCTCCCTGATGGCCGTGACCTGCGTTGTCTCCGCGTTCATCAACAACACCGCGGCCGTCGCGATTTTCCTGCCCATTGTGCTGGCGGCGTGCGCAAAGAGCGGCTCGCCGGCCTCGCGGTTTTTGATCCCGCTCTCGTATGCGTCGCAGTTCGGCGGCGTCTGCACGCTCATCGGGACCTCGACCAACCTGTTGGTGAGCTCCATCTCCGCACGGGCGGGGCACGGGGCTTTTACGCTGTTTGAGTTTTTGCCGCTCGGCTCGATCCTCTGCGTCGCGGGCATCGCCTACCTGGCCGTGGCAGGGCGCTGGCTGCTGCCCGAGCGCACCGGGCACGGCGGGGCGCCGAGCTACCAAGTGAAGGAATACGTGACCGAGCTGCGCATCGCCGCCGGATCGCCACTGGCGGAAAAGACCTTCGCTGGCAGCGGCTTTGGCCACGACCACCGGGCCCAGCTCCTCGCGGTGCTGCGCGCCGGCACATCGATCTGGCCGGAGCCGGACCTCGTGTTCAAATTGGACGACGTGCTGTTGATTGAGGTGCCCGCGGCGGAATTGATGCCGCTGCGAACAAAGTGGCGGCTCACCAGCGAGCCGGAATTCAAGTTCGGTGCCGAGATGCTGGGCGACCAGCCAGTGCATCTGGCGGAGGTCGTGCTGGCGCCGGGCTCGCGGCTGGTGGACCGCACGCTGGAGGAATTGGACTTCCGGCGTCAGCACCGTTGCCTCGTCCTCGGCCTGCGCAGTCGGGAGCGGCTGTCGTCCGGACGCCTGGCCGCAACGCGGCTCGGCGCGGGCGACGCGCTCCTGCTGATCGGCCCACGGGAGGACCTCGCGCGCCTCCGCCATGACCAGGAATTCCTGATGCTCGACCGCGTGGTGGAGCCGGCCCTGCGCCGGGCCAAGGTGCAGCTGGCCCTGGGCATCTTCATCGCCGTGGTGGTGCTGGCTGGCGCCGGAGCGGTGCCGATTTTGCCCGCGGCGCTCTGCGGTTGCGTGGCGCTCGTCGCCACGCGGTGCCTCTCGATCGAGGAGGCGTGCGAGGCGATCGACTGGAAGGTGATTTTCCTGCTGGCCGGCGCGCTGCCACTCGGGCTCGTGATGGAAAAATCTGGCGCCGCCGCGCTGCTGGCGGAGGGCGCCGTCGGCCTCGCGCGGCCATGGGGACCGATCGCGGCGCTGGCGGTGCTCTACCTCATCACCGCGACGCTGACGGAGTTCATGAGCAACGGCGCCACGGCCGTCTTGCTCTCGCCCATCGCACTGGCGGTGGCCGCGGCGATGGGCGTCGATCCCCGGCCCATGCTGATCGCCGTTTGCTTCGCGGCCTCGACGAGTTTTTGCACGCCGGTCGGCTACCAGACCAACGCCATGGTGCAGCACGCCGGCGGCTACCGATTTGCCGACTACATGCGCGTCGGGCTTCCGCTCAACCTGCTGTTCTGGGGCCTCTGCACCTGGCTGATCCCGCTATTCTGGCCGTTTTGAATTTCATCGGCGGCCTGCACCGCACCCACGCCCGACGACGGGCGCATCCCGCTCCGCGCCCTCGGTTATCCGGCGTCGCCCGCAACGAAAAGGCCCGCTTCGATTGGAAGCGGGCCTTTGTCTGCCAGGTTATATCCCTCGCGTCAGCTCGCCGGCGCGATGAGGTCCTCGACCGAGTCGCTCTCGACGCCGATGTCGGCGAACAGCCACGACGAGAGGTAGCGCTCGCTGCTCGAGGGCACGATCACGACGATCTGCTTGCCTTTGTTCTCCGGGCGCTTCGCCAGCTGCAGCCCCGCCCAGATCATCGCGCCGGAAGAGATGCCGACCGGGATGCCGTCGAGCGTGTTGACCTGCTTCGAGACCGGCGCGGCGTCCGCTTCCTTCACGCGGATGACCTCGTCGTAAATCTTGGTGTTGAGCACCTGTGGGATGAAGCCGGCGCCGAGGCCCTGCAGCTTGTGCGGGCCGGGCTGGCCGCCGGAGAGCACGGGCGACGAGTCGGGCTCGATCGCGATGATCTTCACGCCGGGCTTGCGGGCCTTGAGCACCTCGCCGACCCCGGTGATGGTGCCGCCCGTGCCGATGCCGGCGACGACGATGTCCACCTTGCCGTCGGTATCGCGCCAGATTTCCTCGGCGGTCGTGCGGCGATGCACGGCGGGGTTGGCGGGATTGGCGAACTGCTGGAGAATGACGCTGTTCGGGATCTTGGCGGCGAGCTCCTCAGCCTTGGCGATGGCCCCCTTCATCCCCTTGGGCCCCTCGGTGAGGACAAGGCGGGCGCCGAGGACCTTGAGGAGCTTGCGGCGCTCCATCGTCATCGTCTCGGGCATGGTGAGGATGAGCTTGAGGCCCTTGGCCGCGGCGACGAAGGCGAGCGCGATGCCGGTGTTGCCGGAAGTGGGCTCGATGAGGACGCTCTTGCTGTTGATCTTCCCGCTCTTCAGCGCGTCGTCGATCATGGAGAAGCCGATGCGGTCCTTGACGCTCGAGAGCGGGTTGAAGAACTCGAGCTTCAGCAACACCTCGGCCTGCGCCGCGTGGGCGGCGGCGGTGCGGTTGAGGCGGACGAGCGGCGTGTTGCCGATGGTCTCGGTGATGTCGTTGTAGATTTTGGCCATGGTGGAGCGTAGGGTTGGTAGTTGATAAGGAAGCGGCGGGTCAACGAGCCGTGCCCCACCGCCGGTGGAGAAATTTTTCCCAGGGAGAGAAGAGGATCTTGTCGGCGAGCAGGCCGATGGCGAGCAGGACAAGCATGATGCCGATGACCTGTTCCATGGCGTTCAATTCGCGGCCGTAGTGCAGCAGATGGCCGAGCCCGAAGCCGCTCAAAATCGTGACATAAATCTCAGCCGCCATCAGGGACCGCCAGGCAAAGGCCCAGCCCTGCTTCATGCCACCCACGATGAACGGCAGCGCAGCGGGAAGGATCACCCGGAGCCACGTGTGCAGCCCCCGCGACCCCATGGTGCGCGCGGCTCGCGCATAGATCGGCGGCACGTTCCGGACGCCGTTGTCCGTCGCGATGATCACCGACCAAAGCGTGCCCATCACGACGACGAAGAACATCGCGCCCTCGGTCTGGCCGAACCACAGAAGCGCGAGGGGCACCCAGCACACGCTCGGGAGCGCCTGCAAGCCCAGCGCCAGCAGCCCAAGCGTGTCGCCGAGAAACCGAAAGCGAGCGGTCAGGAGACCGAGAGGCAGGCCGAGCAGCAGCCCGGCGACGTAGCCAAGGACGAGACGCTTGACCGTGACCAGCGTCGCCGTGGCGAGCGAACCATCGAGCGCGGCCTCCCACAGGTAGCGACCGACACTGAACGGCGGCGGCACGAGGACCGGCGACCAGACATGGGCGAGCACCATGACTTCCCACACGAGCACGAGGCCCGCGAAGAACAGCAGCATTTTTCCGAAACGGCTCATATCCCATCCCCCATCGGTTGCGGCGGGCCGTTGCGGCCCCCGCTCTTGAGGGCCGCGGTGATCATCGTCGCATGACGCGCGACATCGATGCTGTTGATGTCCCGCAGGCGGGGCAGATCGATCATGAACTGGTCCTGGATTCGCCCGGGGTGCGGGGAGAACAGCACGACGCGATCGCCGAGGCAAACCGCCTCGCGGACGTTGTGGGTCACGAAGAGAATCGTCTTTTTCCGCTCCCGCCAGATCTGCTGCAGGTCGCCGTAAAGCTGCTCGCGCGTGAGCGCGTCGAGCGCGGCGAACGGCTCATCCATGAGCAGCACCCGGGGATTGGGCGCGAGCGCCCGGGCCAGGGCGACGCGCTGCTTCATGCCGCCGGAGAGCTCGTGGACGAACGCGCGGTGAAATTTCTCCAGCCCCACGAGTTTCAGGTAGAACTCCGCGACTTCGCGGCGTTCCGCGGAGCCCAGGCCCGGCTTGAGCCGCAGGCTGAAAAGCACGTTGTCCATCACGTCGAGCCACGGGAACAGCGCGGACTCCTGGAACATCATCATGCGATCGCGCCCCGGCTCGCACACCGGCGCGCCGTCGCACAGCACCTGCCCCTCGCCCGCGAGCTCGAGCCCGGCGACGATGTTCAGCAGCGTGGACTTGCCGCAGCCGCTCGGCCCAAGCAGGCAGACAAACTCGCCCTCGCTCACCTCCAGCGAGACGCGATCGAGGGCGTGGACCTCGCGCTTCCGCGAATGGAACCGCTTGCTCACCTCCTGCACGGAGAGCTTCGACGACGCTTGGTTCCTGTGCTCGGCGGGCAGGGTCATGGCTTCCGGCTGAACAGCCGATCGAGGGGAATCGCGTGGCGCAAAAAGCCGACGCTCTGCGCGTCGGCCACCAGCGCATCGAACTGCGCCTGCGCCACCTGATCGGTGAACTTGAGCCGCCGCCACGCGCTCGCCACCACCGCCTCGGGCAATTCGCGGCGCGTGTCCGCGGTGAGCCCGGCGCGCACGAGCGCGCGCGCCTCGTCGGCCTGGGCATTGAGCCAGGCCGTGAGCTCGACATGCGCGCCGCGGAACTTTTCCGCCAGCTCGGGGCGGGTCTTCAGGAGCTTCACGCTGGCGACCAGCACGGTCGTCACCGCGTCGGTTTGCTCGAGGTAGATCTTTCCGCCGGCCTCGAGCTCCAGCCGCGAGACCCAAGGCTCGACCGCCCATGCCGCGTCGATCCGGCCCTGCCGGAAGAGCTGCATCTGATCGGGATTGGCCGCGGGCAGCACGGCGACGTCGCCGCCCGTGAGCGTGACCTTGAATCCCTGCTGCTTGAGCCAAGCGCGCGCGGCCACGTCCTGCGTGTTGCCGAGCTGCGGGCTCGCGACGCGCCGGCCGCGGAAGTCCGCGGGCTGGCGGATGCGACCGTCGCCCGCGACCACGAGCGCCGCGCCGCCCTCGGCCGCGCCCGCGAGCACCCGGATCTCCTCGCCCTGCGATCGGATGTAGGCGTTGAGCGCGGGATTGGGCCCCACGTAGGTAAGATCGATGGAGCCGGAGAGGATCGCCTCCATCGCGCTTGGCCCGGCGTTGAAGGGAAACCATTGGATCGAAACGCCCGCGCCGAGGCGCTGCTCAAACCATCCGCGGTGCTCGCGCGCCGTGTGGCGGCCGACGACGCCCTGCGCATGCGTGATGTTGGGAAAATAGCCGACCCGCAAGGTGGCGGGCGCCGCACGGGCCGCCATCGCGAAGGCCAGGGAAACAAAAAGGAGGAGGCGCGCGCTCATCGGGCCAGGTGGAGGATCAAGCCCTCGACAGGGGCGAGCCGCGCGCGTGCCCTGCGAAATGAACGCCGGGCGGGCCGCGGATTGTCGGCGAAGGGCAGCGGCAGGCCGTCGCGGCGGAGCTTGCGCAGCGTGACTTCGACGACGTCAGCGAGGGTGTAGCGGTCGAGGATCCCGGCCAGCGCGTTGCGCACGTCCAGCATGAGCATGCGCAAGCCGCAGTGGGCCTCGTCGGGGCAGGTGCATTTCTCGTAGGCGGTCTGGCTCACGCAGCCGATGGGCGCGAGCGGCCCGTCAATCAGGCGGATCACGGAGCCGATGGTGATCTTGCCGGCGGGCTTCGCGAGGCGGTAGCCGCCGAACTTGCCGCGCTCGCTCTCCACCAATCCCGCCTCCTTGAGCGCCTGCATGATCTGCTCGAGGAACTTGGCGGGGAGCTGCTCGCTGTCGGACAGCTCCGAGACCCGAACGAGCTCCCGCCCCGCCTCGGCGGCGAGACCGAGGTTGATCAAGGACCGGAGGGCGTATTCGCCTTTCTTCGAGAGCTTCACGGCGGGCGATTGTCCGAATCTACATTGATTCAGTAGGAATTAAGGCAAGGCCCTGCGCCGCGTATGACACGCATGGCCGCACGCCGCCGAGGCGGGCTATTTCGCGAGGGCGGCCTTGAGGTGCGGCACCAGGCGCCTGCTGAACTCCACCGACTGGGGGCCGGACAGGTGCGACCACTCGGGGCAGTCGAAGATCAGCTCGGGATGGTCCGAATAGTAGATGTTGGGCGCGCCGGTCTCCCGCATCAGCCGCGCCCACGCGGCGCTGCGCGGCGTGTCCTTGTCCTCGTGCACCTTCAAATCGCCGCTGTGCGGATAGCGGACAAACACGACCTGGCCGCCGCGGGCCTGGAGCTTCTTCACGAGCGCGGCGATCTTGCCGAAGCGTTCCTCGACGGTGCGCGCCATGCCCTCGAGCACTTCCTTCGGCGTGTAGTCGGGAAACGGCGGCGGCGTGAAGAGCGGGATCCAGCCGTGCTTCACGCGTTCCTGGAGCGGGCCGGGCTGGGCGCAGGAGTCCGACATGCGCATGCGGCGCTCGCGGTCGGTCGTCTGGAAATAAGGCGGCAACGCGGGCGGCAGGTAGGAGTTGGCGCGGTTGGGCACGGCGATTTTTTCCAGCAGCTTCGCGAGGACGAGGTCCTCCTGCTTCATGAAGGCGATGTGCTCCTCCAAAAACATCCCGAGGTGATGACCGATGCGGTGCGCGATCGTGCGGGTGCGGTAGCGCTTGAGGGCGTCCTCGGCGTTTTTCACCAGCGGGCCGCCGGGAGCGAAGAACATGCCGGGCACCACGCTGCAGATGATGGTGCCGCGGAAGCGCTCGTCGTTGATGAGCTCCTCGAAGTTCACGTAGGCGCAGCTGCCGGCGATCGCGAGCTGGACGGGGCGCTTCCCGAGGCCTTTCTCCAGTTCGTCGAGATCGACGTCGAAGAGCGGGCGCGAGTCGCCGATGCTCACGATGGAGTCGGGCTGCACCGCCTCGCGGCGGTCGGCCCAGAGGTCGGAGGTGTCGTTGAGCGTGGGGGCGTAGCCGCGCGCGCGCGCGGAGATTTCCCAAGCGACGGTCGCCGCCGCCGTCAGCGCGAGCGTGGCGACCAGCAGCCCGCGCCACGGCAGCGCGGGAATGGGGCGCGCGAAATCAAAATTGGAAGTAGATGAAGGCATTGCCGCTCCCTTGGGTTAGAATGATCGCGCCGAGCATCACGGTCCACAGGCCGCCGACGAGCCAGGCGGGCTTGCGCGCGATGGCCGCCTCGAGCGAGGTGTCGCGCAGGCGCCAGTGGAAAATCCACAGGCCGACGATGACGAGTGCGACCTGGAGAAGCTCGCGGCCCGACACGATGGCCTGGCCGACGGGGATCTTGCCGGCCATGGCCCCAAGCAGCATCGCGGCGCCCTGGAAATTCGCCGCCCGGAAGAAGACCCACGCGACGCACACGAAGAAATAGGTGATCGCGCAGACCAGGAGCTGCACGGGCAGCGTTTCCTTCCAGGCCGCGTCCTTGGTCAGCGCGCGCAGCGCATACTCGACCGCGAGGCAAAGCCCGTGCAGGAGGCCCCACACCACGAACGTCCACGCCGCGCCGTGCCAGAGGCCGCCCAGGAACATCACGATGATGAGATTGATGGCGGCGCGCACCGCGCCGACGCGGTTGCCGCCGAGCGGGATGTAGAGGAAGTCGCGCAGGAACGTGGACAGCGAGATGTGCCAGCGTCGCCAGAAATCCGAAAAGCCCACCGCGGCGAACGGAAAGAGGAAGTTGTCCTTCAGGTGAAAGCCGAGGCAGAGCGCGGCGCCGATGGCGCAGGTCGAGTAGCCGGAGAAGTCGAAGAAGATCTGCCCCGAGAACGCGATCACGCCGGCCCACGCATCGAGGGTCAGCACCGGGCTCGGGTGGCCGAAGACGCCATCCGCAATCGGCGCGAGCAGCGTGTCGGCCAGCACGATCTTCTGGAACATGCCGAGCGTCATCAGGAACAGCCCCCAGACAAACTGATTGGGCGCGAGCACGCGCGCGCTCACGAGTTGCGGCAGGAAATCCGCCGCCCGCACGATCGGCCCGGCCACGAGCTGCGGAAAAAACGAGACCGCGAGCGTGAAGTCGCGCAGCGACTTCGTCGGCTGGCAGACGCCGCGATAGACATCGAGCGTGTAGGACAGCGAGTGAAAGGTGTAGAACGAGATGCCGATCGGCAGAAACAAATCGAGGTGCGGCGGGTGGTAGGAGACCCCGGCTCGCGCCAGCAGCCACTGCGTGTTCTCCAAGAGGAAATTCCCATACTTGAAGAACCCGAGCATGCTCAGGTTCGACGCCACGCTGGTCCACATCCAGCGCTTGCGCGCCGAGGGATCGGCCGCCGCGGCGATGCGACCACCGAGGTAGAAATCGAGCGCGGTCGTCGCGAAAAGCAGCAGCGCGAATGGCGGGTTCCACGCGCCATAGAAGACATAGCTCGCGACGAGCAGGAGATTCTTGCGCGCCTCCCAGCCGCGCAGCAGCCAGTAGGCGCCGACGACCACGACAAAGAAGACGACAAAGGTAAGCGAGTTGAACAGCACGGAGGGGTGGAAAGCGCTTGCGCGGGGGCGCGCGCAAACGAGCGGGGATGCAATCGGACAAACGCCCATCGCACAAGCATGGATGCAGCGATCCGTCGTTCGGCGCGATCCTGCAGGCCAGCCCCGGCACTGTTGCGTCCCGGTCCGAAATGCCCCAACGGTGTCGGCTCCATGTTTGAGTCACTGACCGAAAAACTCTCCTCCGCGCTCCGGAATCTCCGCGGCGTCGGCAAACTCTCCGAGGAAAACATGGCGGCCGCGCTCGCCGAGGTGCGCACCGCCCTGCTCGGCGCCGACGTGCACTTCCAAGTCGCGCGCGGCTTCGTCGAGCGGGTGCAAGCCAAGTGCGTGGGCCAGGACGTCCTCAAGGGCGTGGCGCCCGGCCAGCAGGTCGTGAAGATCATCCACGACGAGCTGGTGAAGCTCCTCGGCGAAGGCGCCAGCGAGCTCTCCCCGAAGCGGCCGCTCAAGATTCTCATGGTCGGCTTGCACGGCTCCGGCAAGACGACGTCGACCGCCAAGCTCGGCAAGCTGCTGAAGAAGCGCGGCGGCCGGCCGTTCGTGGTCGGCGCCGACATCTACCGTCCCGCGGCCATCGATCAGCTGGAGATCCTGGCGAAGCAGGAGGAGCTCGGCTTCTACTCGGACCGCGCCACCAAGGATGTGCCCGCGCTCGGCGCCGCCGGCCTCGATGCGGCGCTCCGCGCCGGCGCGGATTGCGTGATTTTCGACACCGCCGGCCGCCTTCAGATCGACGCCGATCTGATCGAGGAGGTGAAGAAACTCCGCGCCCGCGTGCAGCCTGACGAGGTGCTGCTCGTCGCCGACGGCGCGCTCGGCCAAGAGGCCGTCAATGTCGCCAAGGCGTTCCACGATGCCCTGCAGCTCACCGGCCTCATCCTGACCAAGCTCGACGGCGACACGCGCGGCGGCGCCGCGCTCTCGATCAAGTCGGTCACGGGCGTGCCGATCAAGTTCGTGGGCGTCGGCGAGAAGACGGCGGACTTTGAGACGTTCTACCCCGACCGCCTCGCCTCGCGCATCCTCGGCATGGGCGACGTCGTTTCGCTCGTCGAGAAGGCACAGGAGACCATCGACCAGAAAGAGGCGGAGCGGATGGCGGAGAAGCTCAAGAAGTCCGACTTCGACCTCGAGGACTTCCTCGCGCAGATGCAACAAGTGAAGAAGCTGGGCTCGATGCAGAGCATCATGGGCATGATCCCGGGCATGAGCGGCATGCAGCTCCCCGCGGGCGCGGACAAGCAGATGGCGCGCACCGAGGCCATCATCCGCTCGATGACGAAGCAGGAACGCCGCAAGCCCCAGATCCTCGACGGCAGCCGACGCAAGCGCATCGCCGATGGCGCCGGCGTGAAGATCGCCGACGTAAACCAGCTCATGAAGCAGTTCGACCAGATGCGCCAGATGATGAAGATGATGAAGGGCGGCGGGGACAAAAAGATGATGCGCCAGCTCGAGGCCATGCAGGCGCGGGCCAAAGGCGGTGGCTTTCCGCCGATGGGCGGCTTCCGCCGCTGAACCGCCGGCACGTCCCGCCGCCAGCAAGCCCCTCCCTTTTTTCCTCCCATGCGCCCTCTCCTACTCCTCCTTGCCCTCGCCGCTCCCGCCTTCGCCGCCGCGCCGATCCGCGCGCTGCTCATCACGGGCGGCTGCTGCCACGACTACGATCTCCAGGCGAAGGCCTACATCGAGGGCTCGAAGAAGTTCGCCGACATCGCCTGGACCGTCGTGAACGAGGGCGGCAAGAGCACCCGTGGCCAAATCGCGCTCTATGACAACCCGGCGTGGGCCAAGCCCTACGATGTCGTCGTGCACAACGAGTGTTTCGCCGACACGACCGACCTCGCCTACGTCCGCAAGATCACCGCCGCCCACCAAGCCGGCACGCCCGCGGTCGTGATCCACTGCGCGATGCACACCTACCGCGCGATGGCGGCGGACGACTGGCGTGAATTCCTCGGGGTGACCAGCCGGCGCCACGATCACCAGAGCGAATATCCCGTCACGGTGCTCGATCCGAAGCACCCCGCCCTTGCGGGCTTTCCTTCGCCGTGGAAGACACCGAAGGACGAGCTCTACATCATCGAAAAACTCTGGCCCGGCGCCAAGGCGCTCGCGACGTCAAGGAGCGAGGTGGACGGAAAGGTCTATCCCGTGATCTGGACGAACAGCTACCACAACACGCGCGTCTTCGGGACCACGTTCGGGCACAGCAACGCCACGTGGCAGGATCCCGTCTTCGTCGAGCTCGTCGTGCGCGGCCTGATGTGGGCCGCGGGCCGGTAGCAACCCGCCGCGGGGCATCGCTCCGCGCGACGCCCCGGCTCAGCCAAACAACTCGTCCGCCTTGAAGAAGCGAGCGAGCTCGGCTTGGCCGTTCTCGACGCTGTCCGAGGCGTGGACGACGTTCTTCATCATTTCGGTGCCGAAGTCCCCGCGGATGGTGCCCTTGGCCGCCTTGCGGGAGTCGGTGGGCCCGAGCAGGTCGCGCACCCGCTGGACCACATTGGGACCTTGAAGCGCAAGGAAGATCACCGGGCGGGAGCTCATGAACTTCTCGATTTCGGGGTAGAAGGGCTTGTCGGCGACGTGCGCATAGTGCTGGCGCAGCAAAGCGGCCGACAGGCGCGCCATCTTGCAGCCAATCACGTCGAAGCCCGCGGCCTCGAAGCGGCTCAACACCGTGCCCACGATGCGCTTCTCCATGGCATCAGGCTTAAAGATCACGAACGTTTTCTCCATATGTAACGGCCCAACGTAGGCGCTGCGCCGCGTTTGAAAAGCCTAGAATCGGCCCGCACGCCAGGCCGGCGCGTCCGGCATCATTCACTCTTGCACCGAGAAACGCGGCGGTTTCGATGCCGCCACCACCCCATCGCAACGTGCGCCGAGGCGTCGCGATCTCTCCACAACTCCCGGCACCCCACCCCATGACAACACCCCGTCTTGCTTCGCGTGCGTTCGCGCTGCGCGCAGTTCGCCGCCTCGTCGGCCTCTCCTTGTTCGCGCTCGCCGGCCTCGCCCACGCCGCCACCGGTGTCATCACCGGCACCGTAAGCAATGCCGCCACCGGGAATCTGCTGGGCGGCGCGCGCGTTGAGATTCCCTCGCTCAGCCGGACCGCGCTCGTCGACGACACGGGCCGATACATGTTCCCCGACGTGCCCGCCGGCACCTACGAGGTCGTCGCGTCCTACATCGGCCTCGACTCGATGCGGGCCCAAGTCGTCGTCACCGACGGTGGCCGGGCGGAGCGCAGCTTCGATCTTACGACCGCAATCTACAAGCTGGACGCCTTCAAGGTGACGGGTGAGCGGGAGGGCGACGCCGCCGCGCTCACCCAGCAGCGCAATGCGGAAAACCTGAAGAACGTCGTGGCGATGGATTCCTTCGGCAACTTGCCCAACATGAGCGTGGGCGAAGTCGTCATGCGCCTGCCCGGTGTGGCGGGTTCTCCGACCGACGAAGGCCTGAACTACAATTTCAACATGCGCGGCGCCGGCGCGGGGCTGAACACCGTCACGGTCGACGGCCAGCTGATGCCGAGCCTCGGCACGAGCCGCGCCTTCGAGCTGCAAAGCATCACGGGCACGATGTTTGAGGCGCTCGAGGTGACCAAGGGCCACCGGCCCGACCAAAACGCCGATTCGCTCGGCGGCACACTCAACCTGAAGACCCGTTCACCGCTGAGCATGCGCGAGAAGCGCCGGGTGACTTACAGCGCCACCGCCCGTTGGGCACCGCCGTTCACCGACCAGATCCCCATTCGCGCGCAGCACCGCTCCCACCCGCTCCTGACCGCCGCGTATCAGGAGGTGTTCGATGTCTTCGGCGGCACGCGGAACCTCGCGGTCTCGGCCAACGCGTTCTACAGTGAGAATGTCATCGGCTTCACCTGGGCCACGTTCGACTACCAAAACACGCTGAACCCGAACGCCTACATGTTCAACTTCCTGCAGCGCGACAACTACAACAACCGCAAGCAGGAGAGCCTCAATCTGCGCACCGACTACCGCTGGTCGGCAAACACCCGGTTCTATGTCACGCTGCTCGGGAACACCAACATCGAGCGGTTCCGTCGCCGCATGGCGGTCAGCGCGACGAGCGGCAGCAACGCCGCGGCGCCCAACATCAATGCCGCGCTTTCCAACGATCACTACACGGTGGTGAACCCGAGCACCGCCAACACCCTCGACATCTCAATCGACGGCCCGCGCAACTACTACGTGCGCACGCGCCGGATCGACTTCGGCGCGGAGCACGAATACAAAAACTGGCAGATCGACTACACTGGCGGGTGGGGCTACACCCACCTCAACAACGGCGACGGCACCGCCGGCTCCCTGACGATGCGGCTCGGCACGGTTTCACCAGCCGGCGTTTGGACCGCCGGTGGCGAAGGCTGGATCATTGACCGCACCAAGTCGGATCTATTCCCGGTGTTTCGCCAGAACGGCGGGCCGGATTTCACCAACGGCAACAACTACCGCCCGACGGGCAACCTCGGAAATTCCAACACCCAGAACGACCAGCGCCTCACGCAATTCCGGTTCAATGCGAGGTATCAAGTCCCGTTGCCGATGCCGACGTTCCTCAAGACCGGATATTCCTATCGTTCCCAAGTGCTCGATGTCTGGGCCAAGGACCAGCATCGCTGGACTTACATCGGCACCGGCCCGCTGCCGACGTATGCGAACATGCCCAACTACTACTCGGACGGGACCGGCATCGTCTTCCCACGCTGGTATTCCAACGATTTCATGGACAAGCGGCGGCCGAAGGACCCGTCGCTTTGGACCGAGGATCGCTACTACAACGAGTCGCAGAAATTTTCGGGCACGAAGGGGCTGCAGGAGATCGCGCAGGCCGTCTACCTCATGGCGCAGGGCCGGCTCGGCACCGAAGGCTTCCTCAGCCGCACGGGCTACCTCGGCGGCGTGCGGATCGAGGACACGACGGTCGACAGCTGGGGCTGGATCCAGGCGCGCGTGGCGAGCAGCACCGCCCTGCGGAATTCCGATCCCGTGGCCGCCGCCAATCAAGATTTCGCCAGCACCTTCCGCCCGCTCCACGGCGACTACCGGAAGCCGTTTCCCAGCCTCCATACCTGGCACGATCTGACCAACAACCTGAAGGTCCGCGCCAGCTACTCGACCAGCTTCGGTCGCGCGGACCTCAGCAACTTCCTGCCGGCGGAAAGCTACGATGTGAACAACCAGCGCGTCACAGTCAGCAATCCCGGGCTGAGGCCGCAGCAGGCGAAGACCTGGGATTTGTCGCTCGAATACTACTTCGAGCCCGTGGGTTCGCTTTCGCTCGGCTGGTTCCACAAGTCGATTCGCGACTACATCATCAGCAACCAGGAAATCCGCACCATCCCGAGTGGAAACGACAACGGCTACAACGGCGAGTATGCCAACTGGAAGGAATACAGCTCGCTCAACGCCGGCGACGCGATCTCGGAAGGCTGGGAGTTCGCCTATCGGCAGCAGTTCACCTTCCTCCCGGGCATGCTGAAGGGACTCTCCGCCTCGTTCAACTACACGTGGATCGACAGCCACGGCCCGCTCAACGGCGCCAACGGCTACCTGGCGAAAAAGGAGATCGCCGGCTTCATTCCCTACGTCGCGAACGCCTCCCTTTCGTGGCGCTACCGGAAGTTCAGCACGCGTCTGCTCTATAATTTCACCGGGGAATACCTGACGAGCTTCAACGCCAACCCCGCGCTGCGCCAATACCGCGAGTCGTTCAAGACCCTGAACGCCGGCGTGGCCTATCAGCTGCGCCCGGATGTCGGGTTCACGCTCGACGTCACCAACCTCTTCAACGAGCCGCAGGTGCTGTATCGCGGCTTCAAGGGTCGCACCAACCAGATCACGTATAACTTCGTCACGATCACCGCCGGCATCAACGGGCGGTTCTGAGCCGGCGGCGTCCCCCCCTCGCGACCGCCGGCTCGTCCTTGCGATCGGCCGGCGAGTCGAGCCGCCCTCAGGGCGCGGCCGCCGCGACGGCGAACCGCGCGAAGGTGATCTTCTCGTAGGCGCGCTGCGCGCCGCGCTCGTAGAGGCAGCCGGCCTCCGCCGCGGAGAGCGAGACGAGGCACGAGTAGGCGGAAGGGCCGGCGTAGAGCGTGACGACATCGGTCCACGCACGGCCGTCGTCGGCGCTCGCGCGCACGAGCAGGTTCACGCGCGTCTTCGCGGCGGGATTGGAGAACAGCAGCACCCCCGATTCGTGCCGCAGGATGCTCGCCTGGCAGACGGGCTCGACGAGCACCGCGGCGTCGTTGGGCGACGACCACGTGCGGCCGCCGTCATTGCTCCACGCGTGGGCGCGGACGTTGCGCCCTTGGTTCGAGCGCATGTTCATGAGCAGCCGGCCCTCGGCGATCTCGACGACCTGGCATTCGTTCATGCGCGGGCGGATCACGCCGCCGAGCTGCCACGTCCTGCCGTGGTCGTCGGAGAAGATCGCGTGCGAGCCGGAGAGATGCTGCTTCGCGACGGGATCGTCGTAGTTGTGATCGCAGGGGATCACGAGGCGGCCGGCGTGCAGGCCGTTTTTCATCTGGATGCCCACGCCGGGGCCGGTGGCATACCACGTCCATTCGGGGAGCTTGGTCGTCGCGGTGATCTCGACGGGCTTGGTCCACGTGGCGCCATGATCGGCGGAGCTGGCGACCCAGACGGTGCGCGTGCCCTTGGCGGTGCGCGCGGCGATGTCACGCTCGCGGTCCGTGCCGAGGTTGTGCGTCAGCAGGAGGTGGATTGTGCCGGTGGACTCGTCGAGCACGGGGCACGGGTTGCCGCAGGTGTTGGCGCCGTCGTCCCACACGACCTGCTGCGCGCCCCACGTGCGGCCGCCATCGGTGGAGCGCCTGAGCACGAGATCGATGTCACCGGAATCGCCGCCGCCGGATTTGCGGCCCTCGCAGAACGCGAGCAGCGCGCCATTCTTCGCCCGGAGGATCGCGGGGATGCGATAGGTGTGGTAGCCGTCCTGGCCGCCGCTGAAGACATCGATCTGCTCGGGCGTGGGCGCGGCGGTGGCGCCAAGCCCAAGCGCCACGAAGGGGAAAAGGAAGAGCGGGAGGCGCATGGCGGATTTCATGGGTGAGGAAGCAGGGCGGCAAGCTCGCGGAGGCGGCGGGACTCGGCGGCAAAGCCGGCGATGTTTTCCGTCTCGAACCCCTGGCCGGGCGCGAGCGCATAAAGCTCGCGGGCCACGATCTCGCGCGTGCCGAGACGCCGCCACTCGACATACCGGTGCGTGGCGGTGCGCACGGCGTAGCCCATGACTTCGGGCCGATCGCCGTAGGTCCACGGGCGGGGGAATTGGCTGAACGCAGCGAGGCGCGACGGCGCGGCGGGGTCGTCGAGCCAGGGACGCAGCGTGCGACCTTCGGTGCCGGCGGGCGCAGGCAGGCCGCAGAGATCGGCGAGCGTGGGATAGACGTCGAGCAGTTCGGTGAGCGCGGACGAACTCGCGCCCGGATGCGATTCGCGCGGGCGGGCGATGATGAGCGGCACGCGCGTGTCGACTTCGTAGTTGGTCGTCTTGGCCCAGAGGCCGTGCTCGCCGAGGTGGTAGCCGTGATCGCTCCAGAGGACGATGAGGGTGTTTTTCTCCGCGCCCGACTCGCGCAGCGCGGCGAGCACGCGGCCGATCTGCGAATCGGTGAAACTCGTGGCGGCGTAGTAGCCGTGGCGCAGCGTGGTGATTTGCGCGGGCGTGAGCGGGCCGAGCTTCGGCATGTCGGTGTAGCCGCGCAACTCGGCGGAGTCGTGCAACGCCACCGCGGGCGCGCCACGCGGCGGCTCGGGCTGCGGGACAGTTTTCAGTTTCTCGGGGTCGTATTGGTTCCAGAAACGCGATGGCGCGGAGAACGGCAGGTGCGGGCGACGGAAACCGACCGCGAGGAAGAACGGCTGCGCTTGCGACGCGAGCGTGCGGACTCGCGTGGCCGCGAGATCGGCGACGCGGCCGTCGATGTAGGCGTTGTCGGGCACGTCGGCGGTGTCGGTGGCGGCGGCCTTTTCGCGGCCCTTCTTGCCCTCGGGCTGGTAGATTTGGAGGTTCTCGGCACTGGCGTATTTGCCGCGGACACCCTCGGTGTCGTCGAGCTGCGCGGGCACGGACCAGCTTGGGGCGTCGCGGATTTTTGGCGGGTCGTGAAAAATTTTGCCGATGGCCTCGGTGTGGTAGCCGTGGTATTTGAAATGCTGCGGCAGCGTGACGACGTCGGGAAGGTTTTGCCGAAAGTGCGTCTGGAGATCCCAGACGCGGAGGGTATCGGGGCGGCGGCCGGTCAGGACGGAGGCGCGCGAGGGATTGCAGACCGCCTGCTGGGCATACGCGTGGGAAAACCGCACGCCGCGCGCGGCGAGCGCGTCGATGCTCGGCGTGATCGCGACGGGATCGCCGTAGCAGCCGAGGTTCGTGCGCAGATCGTCGACGACGAGGAAGAGGACGTTGAGGCGCGCCGGCTCGGCGGCGCGCGCAAGGCACGCCGCGAGCACGGCGAGGAAGACAAGACCAGCGCGGTGGCGCATCGCGCGCTCAGAACTGCACCCGCAGCGCGCAGCGCCAGGTGCGCGGGGCGAGCATCGCGTAGCGATCGTTCTGGTTGTTGTCGCCGAACAGGAGCTCATCGGTGGCGTTCTCCAGGTTGGCGGTCACGCGGTAGCTGAAGCGGCCCGATTTCCAACCGTAACCGAGCCCGAGGTCGAGCCGCTTGAACTCCGGAATGATCCAGAGCGGCTGCGCGGTGCCGGACGTGGGCACGCGCGTGCTGCGATAGATGTAGCCGACGGTGGCAAACACTCCCTTGAGCGCGCCGTCGGGCTGCTCGTAGCGCGCGAAGCCGCTGAACGCGTGCTTCGAGAGATTCCCGACCGTCTGCTTCGTCCGCGTGTCGAAGGCGTCGAGGTAGGCGTAGCCGCCGTTGAGCTGGAAGCGGCGGCTGGGGTTGTAGGAGGCGTTGACCTCGAAACCCTGCGAGGTCTGGCCCGGCGCCGAGCGGAAGAAGCCGACGCCGAGATCGGGGGCGGACTCGGGGACGTTGCTGCGCTTCGTTTTGAAGGCGGACACCGTGCCGTTGATCGCGCTGTTGAAGAGATCGAACTTGAGGCCGCCCTCGTCGGTGTTGCCGGTGGTGGGCTTGAGCGTTTCGCCGTCGGGGTTAACGCGGAAGTTCGGTTCGAACGCCTCGCTCGTCGCCGCCCAGAGGCTCAAGGTTTTCTTCGCGTTGAGATGGTAGACGGCGCCGAGGCTGAACGTGTCGGCGTCGGTCGGGATCGCCGTGACGGCGCGGGTGCGGCGGTTGTTGACGCGCTGGTAGGTGTCCTGCGAGCGGTAGCCGCCCTGCAGGAAGAGCCGGCCCTCGAGGAGCGAGACGAGCTCATTGAGATACCACGCGCGCGCGATCGACTTTGTCTGCTGATCGGTGGCGACGGGCACGCTGCCGGCGGCGGGGAGCGCGTAGTTGCCGTAGACGGGATTGACCATGTCGATGGCGGGAACGGCGGCGACGGCGTTCTGGTAGAAGAGCTGGTATTCGTTGGTCTCGTCGAACGAGTAGCCGGCGAGCGCCTTGTGCTTGAGCGGGCCGGTGGCGAAATCGGCGACGAGCTCGTTGCGCGCGCGGTCGGCGCGGGTGTCGGTGTTCTGCTCGCGATACACGCGCCGGATCGAGGCGGTGGTCGTCGTGATCACGTATTGCCCGATCTGCGGGAAGATTTCGCTGAACTCGGCGTTGTAGGTCTCGAACTGGTATTGCGAGCGGAAGCTGAGCGCGCGGTTGAACTGGTGGCGGAAATCATAGCTCGTGAGCGTCTTCTCGACGGGCCGCTCGTCGAACGCCTCGCCGAACGAGACACGGATCGGCACCATCACGAAGCCGCCGCCGGCGAGATTCGCCCGGCCGGGCGTGCCGCTCATGACAGGGTGCGCGAAATTGCCGGTGAGGTTGGATTTGTCGTAGGTGAACGCGACGTCGAGGTCGGTATTTTTGCCCAGCGGGATGGAGAACGTGGGCGAGTAGAGGATGTCGTCGTTGTGGCTGAGGCGCTTGAAGGTCTCGCCCTCCTGCCACACCGCGTTGAACCGCCACGCGAGCGGGCGGCCGGCGAGGCTCGCGCCGAGCGGGCCGCCGGTGTCGAGCTGCACGCGCTTCACGCCGAAATCGGCGAACGTGGCGGTCGTGACGGTGCCCCACTTCGGCCGCGCGCGCTTGAGCACGCGGTTGATCGTCGCGCCGCCGGCGCCCTGGCCGTAGAGGATCGCGGCCGGGCCTTTCAGGATTTCGACGCGATCGACGTTGGCGGTGTAGTTCGGGCCGAAGGTGTTTCGCTGCGGCAGGCCGTCGACGAACGTGGCGTTGACCGTGAAGCCGCGCGAGATGTAGGCGCCGCGGTCCGGCTGCGCGGGCACGAACGTGGGATCGTAGTAGGTGAGCGGCGTGAGATCGAAGGACTGCGTGTCCTCGATGAAGAGATCGTTGAAGACGCTGATCGACTGCGGGGTGTCGGCGATGGGCGTGTTGGTGCGGGTGGCACCGATGGCGTTGGCGGCCTTGTAGCCTTTGTCCTGCGAGGTGGAGACCGTGAACGCGTCGAGCTGGACAGGAGTGTCGGCGGCGGGAAGCGCCGCGCTGGTCCCCGCGAGCAGGAGAACGAGGAGGGGGGAGGTTTTCATGAAATGAAAGGAAGGCCGTTCCCGCCGTGCGTCGGCAGGGCGGGGAGAACAATCAAATGCGGCGCCGCGCGGCCGGCGCCCGGCTCAGAAATTTCCGCGCACGCCGATGTTCGTGTAGTAGCCGAGCTCCTGCCGGCGGGTCCACTTGGCGTAGTCCGGCGTGGTGGGGGAGTAGCGCTGGAGCTTTTGCACGAACCCGCCCCAATCGACGACCGAGGCGTAGAGCGAGTAGCGCCGCGAGAGGCTGTAGGTGGCGTTCACGCCGATGCGCGTGCGCTTGGCCTGGTAGTTGAAGGTGTTGGCGGGCACGGTCGCGCTCGCCGCGACCGCGCCCGTGTTGACGTCGTCGAGATGGCTGATCGTCCACTTGAGGCCGAGGCGGCCGCGGGCGAAGTTGACGCCACCGGCCATGGATTTCGGGTTGTAGCCCGAGAAGTCGTTGGTGCGCGAACCGCTGAGGCTGAGCTTCGTCATGTTGGCGAAGACTTGGAAACCGCGCGCCCAATGCGGGAGGAACGTCAGCGACTGACGGTAGCTGAACTCGACGCCCTTGATCTTCGCGTCGCCGCCGTTGGCGAGCGTGGTGACGTTGTAGTTGAGCAGCGTCTGGTCGCTCTCGAGCCCGTAGAGCTCAAGCAGCTCGGGCGTGGCCTTCGTGGTGACGGAGGTGAAGAAATCCTTGATGCTCTTCTCGAACACGCCGATGGAGCCGAAGCCATCCTTGATCTGGTAGCTCTCGAGGGAGAGGTCGTAGCTCGTCGCGCTCCATGGCTTCAGGCCGACGTTGTTGACGGTGATCACCGGGTTGGCGGCGGAGGCATCGGAGATCGAGGTGCTGGGGATGATGTTGTTGATGTTGGGGCGGCCGAGCGTCTGCGCGTAGGCGGCGCGGAGGATGAGGTTCTCGGTGATGTTGAACGACGCGTTGAGGCTCGGGTAATAGCCGCTGTATTTCTGATCGGAGTTGGCGCCGCGCTCCACGTAACGGAGTTTGCGGAGCGTGAGCGCATCGCCGGGCTTGAGCACGGGCTGGATGCCGGGCGTGGTGGCATTGCCGTCGACGAGGGTGCCGTTGGCGTTGCGCTGGTATTGGGCGTTGATGTCGTTGAGGGGGCCGACGCCGTGGTCATGCGTGCGCTCGTAGCGAACGCCGCCGACGATCCAGAGGCGGTTCTTGAACAGGCGCACGTCGGCCCGAAGGTAGCCGGCCGCGACCTGCTCGGTGAACGCGCGCGAGTTGTTCACGTAGTCCTGCCAGACCTGCGCGTCGTCCGTCACGAACCAGGACGGATTCCTTTGGTAGAGCTCGTAGACCTTCTTGCCGCTGATCCAGCGGACGGTCTTGCCGAAGAGATTGGGGCCGCTGGCGTTGAAGGCATCGTCGAACACGTCGAAATTCCTCGCCATGCGCGCCGTCGCGTCGGCGAGGCCGTTGGGCCGGAATGTCCAGGTCTTCGCGTAGCGGCGCTGGTCGTTTTGCATCGTATCGACGAGGCCGCCGACCTTGAGCGTGAACGGCACCGGGCCGCGGAAATCGCGCGCGAGGTCGCCTTTGAAATTGTAGCGCTGCGTGTTCCAGTCGGGCTGGTTGGTGTTGCCGCTGACGATCGAGTAGTTGCCGCCGTCATAGACATCCACTGCCTGCCCGGCGGCGTTGCGCGCGGAGTAGGAGGTCGGGATGATGCGGCCGGACTGCCCGATGCCGTCGCCGCGCAGGATGAGGTTGGAGATGGTGGCGGGCGTGGTGTTGAAGAAGCCGGCGTCGATGTCCCAGCGATCGCTGCCGGAGGTGGAATAGTAGCTGCCGAAGTCGATCCGCCAGGCGTCGCCGCGGTGCCGATATTTGAAGTTGTAGAGCTTGGTCTGGGTGAGGATGTCGACGTTCTCGCCGCTGCCGTTCATCGTGACGGTGCCGGCGGGCGCCGCCGTGCCGGTGGGAATGGCGCTCTGCGAGAACGTCGCGTCGCCCGTGGCGCCCGCCCCGTAGGCGAAGCCGAGCACGCTGCGCGTGATGGGCAGCGCGTAGCTGCGATACTGGGCGCTCACCGAAAACGTGTCCGTCGCCCCCAGCCGCCAGTCGACGCCGATCTGGCCCTGCAGGGTTTTGAATTCCTGCGCGAGGCTGTTCCACGCGCTGGTGGTCTGCACAAGGCGAACCTGATCCCACGTCGGCTGTTCATCGAGGCCCTTGCCGCCGGTCTCCATCGGCTTCGCGCGCCACGTGCGGCCGCCGCCGATCGTGATGGCGAGGTTCTGGTTGATCGGCCGGAGGTAGCTGAAGTCGAAGGACGGCAGGATGTATTTCGAGGTCGTGACGCCGGAGGCGCCGCGCGGGCTGCCATCGAAGGTGAGGCCGTTGCGATCGTGGAACATCCCGTAGAGGTTGAACGACAGCTGCGGCCTTTTCGTCTCAAAGCCGTTGCGCGTGATCATATTGATCGAGCCGCCGAGGCCCGTCGCGGGCATGTCGGGCGTGGGCACCTTGGTGATCTCGACGCGCGAGACGTTGTTGAACGGCACCTCGCGCAGGTCGAGCGCGCGGCTGTTGCCGTTGAAGGTCGCGGTCGTCTCGGCGCCATCGATGGTGAGGCCGGTGTTGTTGCCGGGAAAGCCGCGCATCGCGACCGTGGTCGGCTCGGCGCCCGACGTCGTGACCGACACGCCGGGCAGGAAAAGGAGAAACTCGCCGATGTTCTCGGCGCCGCGATCGCCGAACTCGTCGATCGCCACGACGTTCTTGATGTTTGGCGCGGTGCGCTGCTCGTTCATCGCGACCGCCTGCGCGCTCATCTGCCGGTCGGCGACGACGGTGAAGGCGTCGAGCTTCACCGCCTCGCCCGCCGCGGAGGCTCGGCCCGAGCGGTCGAGCTCCAGCTCGAACTCGCGCCGCACCGCGCCGCCAGCCGGCACGCTGACGACGGCCTTTTGCGGCGCCATGCCGACATAGGAGACGCTGATCTGCGCGGAGCCGGCCGGCACGCCGGCGAAGCGATACTCGCCGCCGGCATCGGTGATCGCCTCGCGGCTCGATCCCTCGACGGAGACGCGGGCGTTGGCGAGGGCCGAGCCGGTGGCCGCGTTGAACACCCGGCCTTCAATCACACCGGTGGCGCTCTGCGCGGCCGCGGTGGCGTGGAGCAAGGATAGCACGGCAAGGACGGTGATCGCGCGAAACAGGCGTGGGGTGGGCATGGTCGGTCAGGGTTGCGTGTGATTGACAGCCCCATGACGCCCACAACAACCGGAAAGAAGTGGTATCGTCGTGCGACCTCGCTGAGCACCGTTGCCCCGGCAGCGCGCCAGCCGCAATCGTGGGGCATCGCCATGAACCCAAGGTCTCCCCTGCCCTTTCTGTTGCTCCTCGCCTGTGCGCTTTCTCCCGCGACGGCGGCGGACCTCGACGTCGATTTCGCCGTGTATGGCGGCACCTCCGGCGGCGTGATCGCCGCGGTGCAGGCGGCGCGGCTCGGCAAGACCGCCGTCATCATCGAGCCCGGCCGGCACCTCGGCGGCATGACCTCCGGCGGCCTGAGCTGGACCGACGTCGGCAACAGCGATCGCGTGAGCGCGGTCGGCGGCATGGCGCGTGAAGTCTACGAGCGCATCGGCGCCCACTACGGGCAGAAGCCGGGCACGGCGTTCAACACGCCGACGGGCACCGGCCCGCAGAAAGGCGGCGTCGACTACGAGAAGCCGCCGTCGCTGGCCTTCGAGCCGAAAGTCGCCGAGGCGTTGTTCAACGAAATGGCGCGCGAAGCGAAAATCGCGGTGCACTTCGGCCAGCGCGTCGTGCGCGTAAGCAAGGACGGCGCGCGCCTCCGCGAGCTCGTCACCGATCGCGGGCTCGTCGTGCGCGCGAAGATGTTTCTCGACGCCACTTACGAGGGCGACCTGCTGCCGCTCGCCGGCATCGCCTACACGCTCGGCCGCGAGGCCAACGCCCAATACGGCGAGACCGCCAACGGCGTCCAGGCCCCCGCCACGAATCCGCGCGCCGGCAAGTTCGAGGTCGCGATCGATCCCTACGTCGTGCGCGGCGATCCGCGGAGCGGGATGCTGCCGTATCTGTTGCGCGACGAGCCGCTCGGCACCCTCGGCACCGCCGACAAACGCATCCAAAGCTACAACTACCGCGTGTGCCTCACCGACGATCCGGCGAACCGCATCCCGCTCGTGCCGCCCGCGGGCTACGACGCGAAAAACTACGAGCTCCTCGCGCGCTGGATCGAGGCGCGGCTCGCGGCCGGCGAGAAGCTCACGCTTCGCAGCTTCCTCAAATACGATCCGCTGCAAAACCGGAAATTCGACTTCAACAACCGCTGGCCGATCTCGACCGACTTCATCGGCGGCGCGGACGAATACCCCGAGGCCGCGCCCGCGCGCCGCGTCGCCATCGCGCGCGCGCACCAGGCGTATTTGCGCGGGTTCTTCCATTTTCTCGCGACCGATCCGCGCGTGCCCGCTGCGGTGCGCGAGGAGATGTCGCGCTTCGGTCTGTGCAAGGACGAGTTCACCGACAGCGGCGGCTGGCCGCATCAGCTCTACGTGCGCGAGGCGCGGCGCATGGTCGGCGACTTCGTGATGACCGAGCAGATCGTGCGCGGCGCGTCGGCGAAGAACTCCGTCGGCCTCGGCGCCTACGGCATCGACATGCACGCCGTGCGCCGGATTTTCGTGAACGGCCGGCCCGCGAACGAAGGCAGCAACAGCGTGGCCGTGCCCAAGCCCTACCCGATCGCCTACGGCGCGATCGTGCCGCAGGCGGCGCAGGCGGAGAATCTCTTCGTCACGTTCGCCCTCTCCGCGAGCCACGTGGCCTTCGGCTCGATCCGGATGGAGCCGGTCTTCATGACGCTCAGCCAGTCGGCCGCGACCGCCGCGACGCTCGCGATCGACGCGGGCGTGCCCGTGCAGCGCGTCGACTACGCGAAGCTCCGCGCGCGCCTGCTCGCGAGCAAAGTCGCGCTCGACTGGGACGACGCGAAGCCGGTGCAGGCCATCGGCGCCGACAACCGCCCCGTGACACCGCGATGAACCGCAACCGTTTTCTCCTCGCGTGCGGCGTGGCGCTCGCCGTGGCCGCGCCGATCTTCGCCGCGGATCCCGCGGACGCCGCGGGAAAAGTCTCCCGCGTCCGACGGGTGTTTCCGCCGACCGTCGATCTCTCGGGCGACACCGCGCGGCAGGTCGTCGTCGCGCCGGGCACGGCCGACGTCTATCAGGGGCACCCGACCACGGTGCTGTTGCCCGACGGCCGCACGATGTTCTGCGTGTGGACGATCGGGCACGGCGGGCCGTGCGGGCCGATGAAGCGCAGCGACGACGGCGGGCGCACGTGGAGCGAATTGCTGCCGATCCCGGCAAACTGGCCGACCGTCCGCAACTGCCCCGCGATCTACCGCCTGCTCGATCCGCACGGCGTCGCGCGGCTCGTGGTGTTTGCGGGGAGCGGCCCCGACGGAAAGATCCACGCGTCGCATTCGCTCGACGACGGCCGGACCTGGACGCCGATGAAAAGCATCGGCCTCGAAGGCGTGATGCCGTTTTGCACCATCGTCCCGATCGATGGCGGAAAAACCCTGCTCGGCCTGACCAACATCCGGCGCCCCGGCGAAAAAACCGAGCGCCGCTCCAACGTCATCGCGCAAAGCCTCTCCACCGACGGCGGCCTGTCGTGGGCGCCGTGGCGCATCGTCGTCGATCTGCCCGGATTGAAACCATGCGAGCCGTGCGTCGTGCGCTCGCCCGACGGCCGGCAATTGTTCTGCCTGCTCCGTGAAAACGAAAAGCGCGTAGCCCTCGGCATGACGAGCCGCGACGAGGGCCGCACGTGGAGCGCGACGCAGCCGTTGCCACCCGGCCTCTTCGGCGATCGCCACGTCGCGCGCTATGCGACGGACGGGCGGCTCGTGGTGGTCTTCCGCGACACGGGCGGCGCGTATGGCAGCCCGACTTCGGCGCACTTCGTCGCGTGGGTCGGCCGCTACGAGGATTTGGCGGCGGGCCGCGACGGCGCCTACCGCGTGAAGCTGCTCCACAGCTTTCACGGCGGCGACAACGGCTATCCCGGACTCGAAGTGCTGCCCGACGGGACATTCGTGGCCACGACCTACATCAAGTATCGCGAAGGCCCGGAGAAAAACTCCGTCGTCAGCACGCGCTTCACGCTCGCCGAAACCGATCGGCTCGCGCGGGCCGCCGACTCGTCGGCGCGCGGCTCGCCCCGGCCCTGAATCTTTTCGCCCCATGCAAACCAAATTCGCCATCACCCTCCGGGCTTGGGCCTTCGCCACCTCGCTCGTCGGCTCCGGCGCAACGTTGTCCGTGGCGCAAACCGCCCCGGCCCCGAAACCATCCGCATCCGAGAAAGACGAAGTCGTCGCGCTCTCGCCGTTCACCGTCGAGGCCGCCTCCGACAAAAGCTACGGCGCGCTCAACTCGAATTCGCTCACCAGTTTCAACACCGAGCTCGGCAAGCTGCCCATCTCCGCGGACGTGTTCACGACCACGTTCATGGACGACACCAACAGCACCACGCTCGAGAACATGCTCCGCGCCTACTCCGCGGGCACCGGCACCGGCTCCGCGCAAGGCGATGTCGGCGGCATCCCCGTCAACCAGCCGCTCGATCGCGGCGGCGGCGACAGCGTGTCGGCCGGCGTGCAGTTGCGCGGCCTCGGCGCCGCGGTCGTGAAACAAGACTCGTTCATGCTCCCGTCGCCCGCGGGCACCGGCCTCAACAGCAATTTCGGCGTCGAGCGCGTCGAGATCATCAACGGCCCGCAGTCGCTCCTCTACGGCAACGGCGGCGGCGGCGGCGTGGTGAACATGATCTCGAAGCAGGCGCGCTTCGGCCGCGCGCCCACCGGCGCACTCAAGTTTCAGGTCGATCAATACGGCCACACGCTCAACCAGTTCGACTACAGCGTGAGCCGCGGACCGGCGGCCGTCGCGCTCTCGCTGCTCCACCAGGATCTCGGCGACAACCGCAAGTGGATGGGCGGCCCGCTCAACGGCGCCTACGTGCAGCTCGCGTTTCAGGCGCCCGGCCGCACTGTGCTGCGCGCGACCGCGAAGCACACGTTTTTCGATCGGTTCATCCCGCAGGGGATCACGCTCACGTCGACGAGCACGGCGTTCGACGCGCGGCACGGGCAGAACATCCGCACGCTCCTCGCGACTGGCCAGATGGAGAAAAGCGCGAGCGGCGCCAGCGGCGCGGGCGTGATCGGCAACGGCCACATCGACTGGGACAACGTCGACTCCTACGGCGGCCAGTTGCGCGAGGAGGTCACGACCGCGCAGCTCCTTTCGCTCACCGCCGAGACGACGTGGAACTCGTGGCTCTCGACGCAGATTTCGGTCGGCTACCAGAACAAGGACAGCATCGTCGGCTTCGGCAGCGGCGCGACGTTCTACTCGCCGACCGCGAGCGGCAATCCGCTCCCCGGCCAGTGGTCCGTCGGCGCGGGCGGCAGCAGCGGCTCCGCGTGGTCCAACCAGCCGAGCGACTCGCGCTCGTATCGCTTCAGCGCGCTCGCGACCAACTCGCTTTTCGGCGGCCGCGCGCGCAGCCAGACGATCGTCGGCGGCGAATACACCAAGGGCAAATACGCCAACGAAAACATCGCCTATTACCAGGCCGACGCGAACTGGAAGCCCGTGCTCACCGCCGCCGGCGCGCGCATCCGCATGCTCATCCCTAATCCCTACTGGTCCGTGCAAAACGGCCCCGTGAAATATCCGTTCGTGCGCACCGGCTCGCCGCGCATCACCTACCTCGGCACCAACTACGTCGCGCAGCTGATGAACCTCACCGATCCCGCGCTCGTCACGCCGCAGAATCCGCAGGGCGTGACCGCCGGCGATCTCTTCATTCACAGCCGCGCGATCAGCAGTGGCGCATTTGCGGTCAACTACACACAGTGGGGCGACGGCCGCCTCACCACGCTCGCCGGCGCGCGCTACGTCAACGCCGACAACCTCCAATATCCCTCCACCGCGATCCCCGCCGTGCAGGCCAAGGCCAGCAACTTCAGCTTCTCGCTCGGCGCGAACTACCGCCTGAATTCCTGGCTGCGCCCCTACGTCGCCGTCTCCGACACCTACAACCTCCCGGGCATCCTCCTCACCGTGCCCACCGATCCGCTCGGCAACGCCGCGCCAATCGCGCACTCGCTCGGCGAGGAAGTCGGCGTGAAAATCGGCGACGAACGCGGCCGCGTTTCCGGCTCCCTCTCCGTCTACGCGCTGCAATCGACCGACGAGCCCTACGCAATCCCGACGCAGCTCCGCGACAGCATCAACCCCGCGGGCCTCAACGGCCGCTACCTCGGCGCCACCGGCTCCGTCATCGCCGTCGATCGCAAATCGCGCGGCGCGCAGGCCGCACTCAACGCCAACCCGACGCCGAACTGGCGCCTGCGTTTCTCCGCCGCGTTCGTGCAAGGCACCATCGGCAACAACACGACCTACCCCGCGCTCTACAACGATCAGTTCTACGCCAACGCTGCCGGTCAGGTCACGTATGCCAACGGCACGGTCGTCTACGTGCGCCCGACCTTCCTCGCCACGCCCGGCACCATCGCCGACGCGGGCGCCGGCTACATCCCGCTCACCATCGCCGCGCTCAGCACGCCCGGCAACGCCTACTACGCCAATCCCGATCCGACGAACGGCCTCCTCCGCACCTCGAACGGCCGCACGATCCTGAACTTCGTTTCACCGACCAACGGCCCGATCCGCACCGGCGTCGCGGGCGTGGCGATTTCGAAATACCAACTCACCGGCCTCACGCTCCCGCCGACCATCGTGACCTCTCAGTCCGGCGATCGCACGACGGGCTACCCGGAGATGAGCTTCAACTTCACGAGCATCACCACCATCGCCGAAGGCATGCTGAAAGGCGTGCGCTTCGGCGGCACGGCGAATGTGCAGTGGAGGCGCGGCGACTACTATTACTACCCGAACGGCTACAGCCCCACGGCGTCGCGCGAACTCTATTCGCGCCCAACCTCCGCGCTGTTCGATCTGATCCTCGGCTACGAACACAAGCTCGGCCGCCGGCTCACGTGGTCGACGCAGCTCAACGTGAACAACCTCTTCAACCACTACGAAGTGCTGGTCCGCCCGAACAACATCACCGGTTACTCCGGCATCAACACCGCGCTCTTCACCAACCAGCCGCGCGAGTGGACGTGGAGCAACACAATCAAGTTTTGAGGCGTGAAGGCGCGGCGCGTTTCAAGCGCCGATGAATGGGGAGCGGCCACGCCCGCCATTGCCTCCCACACTCATTTTCCGTCTCCTCCTCGCGTGCCGGAAATCACCCCAACGCCCGCGGCGCCCTCGCGCCGCTCGTTTTTGACGATGCTGGCCGCGGCGCCGCTCGCAGCCTCCGCCGCCACCGCGAAAGACCACCCGCCTGTCATCGACACGCACGTGCACGTGTGGGCGAACGACCCGGCCCGGTTTCCGTTCGCCCACCCCACGCAGCGAAATTTCCAGCCCCCCGCCCTCGCCGGCACCGCGGAGATGCTGCTCGAGGAAATGGAGCGACACGGGATCGATTTCGCCGTGCTGGTGCAGGTGATCTACTACGGGTGGGACAATCGCTACCTCGCGGAGGTGCTCTCGCGCCATCCGCATCGCTTCCGCGCGCAGGGCCTGATCGATCCGACGACGCCGGATGTCGCGGCGAGGCTGGAGTTCTGGATGCGCGAGCATCGTTTCAGCGGGATGCGCCTCAGCCCGATTTACTACAAGGGCCGCGAGGAGTGGATGACGTCGGCGGCGCACCACGAGCTGTGGAGGAAGGCCGCGAAGCTCGGCGCGATCTTCAACTTCTTCATCGCCGCGCCGCAGCTCGCGCGGCTCGACACGATGCTGGCCGCGCATCCCGACGTGAAGGTCGTGATCGATCATCTCGCGCGGGTCGACCTGGCCGGTCCGGACGCGGACGCGGAGGTCGCGCAGCTGGCGGCGCTGGCGCGGCACCGCAACGTCTGGGTGAAAATCTCCGAGCTCAACCTGCTCTCGCCGTCGAAGAAGGCGCCGTATGCCGACACGTGGCCGTGCCTGAGGCGCGTCTACGAGGCATTCGGGCCGGACCGCTTGATCTGGGGCACCGGATTTCCCGGCGCCACGCGCGCGCAGGCCGGACGGCCGCCGCTCGCCGACGAGCTCGCGCTCATCCGCGGACAAATCCCGGTCTTCTCCGCGTCGGATCGGGCCAAGCTGCTCGGCGAAAACGCCGCCCGCCTGTGGGGTTTTGGCGGCCCCGGCTAAACGCGGCGGGGCGCGGCGGCATCGAGCGCCGGGCAAGGCCGGCGGCCCTACCTGGCGATCTTGAATTTCCCGAAATGGATGTGCGTGCGGGTGCGGTCCTTCGTGCCGCTGTCCCAGACGGCGCGGAAATCACCGGGCGCGACTTCGATCAGCGTCGGGTAGGAGTTGTGGATGCCGGCGTCGTAAAACGTCTTCTCCTCGCCCCACGGGCCGCCGGCGGTCGGCTGGAGCTTGTAGCGCAGCGCCATGCGGCCGCCGGGCGCGGGCGAGGCGGGGCCGTCGTTGTAGACGTAGAGGTGCGTGCCGTTGGCGGCGCGGCCGTAGAAGGCCTTTGATTTCGCGTTCCACAGCTCGGGCTCCTGCTGCGCGGCGCTCCACGTGCGGCCGCCGTCCTTGCTCACGGTGGAAAACGCGCGCGGCGGATCGGTCATCTTGCGCTCGTCCTCATAGTCGGCGGTGCGCATCACCATCTTGAGTTCGCCCGGGCGGTCGCCTTCGGCGATGCTGCCCTCGTGGAGGAAAACCTTCGGGCCGGTCACGGGCTGCGGGATGAAATTGGCGAGCGTCCATTCCATGAGCGTGGTGCTCGCGAGCACGAAATGATCGCGGCCGCCGAGCGGGTCGTTGCGGCGGGTGTTGCGATGCATCGGGAAAAGGTAGCGCGGCACGCCCTTCTCCATCACGCGATACGGTCCGGCCACGCAGATGAGCGGCCCGGTGTAGCCCATCGACATCTCAACCGGGATCCACGAGCGGCCGCCGTCCGCGCTGTAGGCGCCGACGAGCTGCGAGTCCTCGCTGTGCCGGTAGTTCATCGGGCAACGCATGGCGAACGCCCACATCACGTCCTGCTCGGGATTTTTGAAGAGGATGGCGTTGGCGTAGGCGAACTGGATGGTGCCCTGGCGCTCGAGGTGGTTGAAAATGAAAACCGGATCGCTCCACGTGTCGCCGTCGTTGGTCGACACGCTCGCCATGATGTCGCCCATGTCGGTCTTGCCGGGGATTTTCACCCCGAACGCGGCGACGAGCTGCTTGCCCTTCCACTGGGCAATGCAGGGCTCCCACAGCTCGGACGAGCCGGGGTGCTGATCCATGTGGCGGATGACGCGCACGGCGGTGACGTCGCCGGTAAACGGGGCGTCGGCGGCGAGGGCCGCGCCCGTGAGCGGGAGGAGAAAGACGAGGAGACGTTTCATGAGGGAAAAGCGAAGTTCATTCCGGCCACGTGATCCGCGCGAGCATCACGCGCGCATGGTCACGGCTGCCTTTCGTGGGCAGCTCCGAGGTGACCACCCACGTTTCGCGCGGACTGACGTCGAGCACGCCAAAGCCGGCGCCGAGGTCGGCGTTTTCCTCGGGAAACAGGACGCGCTCCGTCGCGCGCCGCACGACGAGCCGATCGGGATCGACCTCCGCGATGAAGAGCGGGGCGCGGTTGCGCATCACGTGGTCGTTGTTCGCCCCGCGGCGCGTGTAGGCGAGGTAGAGCTTGTCGCGGTGCGCGAGCCAGTGCTGCTGGGTATTGTAGCTGCCGAGCACGGCGCCGTCGTCCCACTTCCATTCGATGAACGGCTCGTAGTTGAGCCCGTCCTCGCCGCGCGCGACGAACGCCGAGTGATCGGCGCGCATCGTGAGGAAGAACTTCCCGCGAAACGCGGCGACCGACGGCTCGTAGAGCCCGCGCTCGCGCGGGATCATGAACTCGGAGCCATGCTCGACGTAGGTGAGCTTCTCGCCGTCAAAACGGCAACGCGCGACCATCGTCGTGTAGTGGCGCACCTTCGGGTCCTTGCGGTAGCGAATCGGCAGGAGAATTTCGCCGTTGGGCAGGTCCACGCGCTGGTGGCAGCCGGAATTGGGCTCGAGGAACGGCCTGCCCTCGTGGTCCTGCGCCGGGAGGTCAAGCAGCCGGAGAGGGCTCCAATGATCGGCCTTGGGATCGAAGACGGCATACGACACGCGTTCGAGCCCGCGGTCCTCGGTCGTGCCCCCGCGGAAGCCGAAGGTCTTTCCCGTCACCAGCACGCGCTGCGTGGCGGCGTGCCACTGCGGGCACGCGTCGCCGATGACAAACTCATAGCCACCGCTCACCCATGACCGGCGCAGCGTGTCGATGCGCGTGGGCGCGGACCAGGTGCGGCCGTTGTCCGCAGTCTCGATGACGAACAGATCCTTGTAGCCGTGCGCGCCAGTCGGATCGGTCTCTTGGGTCGTCACCATCACCCGCGGCGTGGCGCCAGGGATCAGCGCCGGGCGCGACTGCGTGTAGAGCTGCTTCCCGCGGCCGGTGAGCAACGTCGAGATTTCGATGCGATAGGCGGGCTCGGCGAGCCCCACGGCAGGGCCGAGCCAGAACGCCGAGAACAACACCAAGGGACGGAACATGGGGCGGACAAAGCTGGGAAGACTGGGCGGGAGACCGCAACGCCCGCCCGGTGGTATGCGCATGCGACCTCAGCGCGCCGCGGGCGCGATGCTCGCCCCGCGCACGAATTGCGGCATCAGGCGTGCGGCGCGCTGGCTTACCGCCCCGCCCTCGAGCAGCTCGAGCACCGGCTGCAGCAGGCTGCGCGCGAGTGCCCGCGGGCTGGCGACGTAGCGCGCCGGCTCCGGCACCAGGAACGACAGGAAGGGGTCCTCATCGCGCGAGACCACCGCCAGGTCCCCGGGCACGCGGAGACCCAGCTTCGCAAGCCCGCTGACGACGGCGAGGCAGTGGTAGGCGTTGGCCACGAGCAGCGCGGTGGGCGCCGGCTTCTGCGCGACGAGGCGGCGGAGCGTCTGCGCGATGCCCGCCGCGGTCCCGTCGTGGTGGCAGAGCAGGACCGTCGCGTCGGGCCAGCGCGACGCGCGCACGCCCTCGAGGAAGCCCGCCTCGCTCTCCAAGTCGCCCGCGAGCTGCGCCTGCTGGGCCACAAACGCCAACCGGCGGTGCCCGAGGCCCAGCAGCACGCCCGCCGCGTGGCGGCAAGTCGCCCGGTGGTCGAGGTCGCGGGACGGCAGCTCCACCCCCGCGTGGCACGACCCCGCGACAACGCAGGGCAGGCCGCGGCGCGCAAACCATTCCTGGCATGCCGGCCCCGCCATGAGCAGAACCCAGGCCCCGTGCGGATGCTGGCCGACCAGCTTCTCCAGGGCCGCGCCGGGATTGGCGCGGAAATACTGGCGACCATGCAGCACATGCAGGCGGCACCCGCGCTCGCCGAGCATCGCGCGCAGCTCGTCAATCCACAAGGCCTGCGACGGACGCAGCCGTTCGATCGGCTCCGGTGCCAGCAGCGCCACATCGTGCGACCGCAGCCGCCGGCGCGTCGGCGCACCGCGCGCGAGGATGCGGTTCCCCGCGCCGTGCTCCGCCCGGACCGCGCCGGCGCGCTGCAGCTGGGCAAGCGCCCGGCGCAAGGTGCTGCGGCTCACCTGCAACAGGCCGCAAAGGGCGCGTTCCGCCGGCAGCCACTCGCCCCACTCGCCGCGCGCGATGCGCTCGCGCAGCAGATCGGCGGTCTGTTTTTCGAGTGAAAGACGCTGGGGCAGGTCGAGCATGGGATGAGATGCGGCGTCAATCCCCGCCGCCAAGCTGGTGCCCGTGGCGCACGACCGCGTCGCGCCCGCGATCGTTGAGCCGGTCGAGGACGCCCGCCAGCCGGCGGCGTTTTTCGTCGGCCTGCGCGAACATCTCAAGCTGCGTCGCGGGCTCCTCCACCCCGGAGAATCGCACGCTGATCAGCCGCAATGGCCGGCTCTTTTTCCACGCCGCGCGCAGCAAGGGCGCGACCAGCGGGTAGAAGGGCGCCTCGAGGTCGCTCGCCGCCTCGAGGCTGCGGCCGTGCGATTCCTGCGTGAAATCAGGATAGCGCACCCTCATCGTCATCGTGCGCACGCGTTTCCCGTCCTCGCGGACCTTGGGCAGAAGCTCGTCGATCATCCGCTTGGCGACGCGCTCGATCGCGGCGAAGTCGGCGATGTCCGCGCCAAATGTCTCCTGCTGCGAGTAGCTCTTCGCATCCTCGTGCTCGACGTGGACCTCGCGGGCATCCTCGCCCCGGGCGGTCGCGCGCATCTCGCGCCAGCCCTCGCCGAAGATTGATCTCAGCTCATCCTCGCCGCGCGCCGTGATGTCACCGATGAGCCCTATTCCGCGGGCGTTGAGCGCCGCCTCGCTCTTGGCGCCGATGCCGGGGAGCTTGCCCACCGCGAGCGGGGCGAGAAAAGCCTCCTCGGTGCCCGGCGGCACGACCACGAAGCCACGCGGCTTGCGAAGCTTGGACGCGATCTGCGCGACGAGCTTGTTGCTGGCGAGGCCGAACGACACGGGCACCTGCAGTTCGTCCCAGAGCCGCGCCTGCAGCCCCCGCACCCGCGCCTCCAGCGCCGCGCCATCCGAAAACCCGCACGGCCCCACATCAAGGTAACCCTCGTCAATCGAGTTGCGTTGGACGATCGGCGTGAGCGTCTCGCAGAGATCGAACATCCGGCGCGAGACCTGGCCATAGAGGCCGCTGGTGTGCGGCAGCATGATCAGGTCCGGGCAGACCTTGAGCGCGCGCTGGGTGGGCATCGGCGTGTAGACGCCGCACGCGCGGGCTTCATAGCTGGCCGAGGAAATGATGCCGCGCTCGCGGCCACCCACGGCGCACTTCTTCCCGCGCAGCTCGGGCCGCAGCGCGAGCTCGCACGAGACGAAGAACGCATCGGCATCGAGGTGGACCACCGTGGGCAGGGCCGGGGTCGGGGCGTGGCTGGGCGGCGGACGCATCGCGACGCACGGGAGGGCAAGTGGGCCCGCAGGTCAACCCGCCGTGTGCGCCGGCGGGCAACCGTTCAAAATAACCTGCGAAAAAATCTGACGGTGACGATAAATACGGCTGGCCACCCCGCCGTCGGATTCTTGCGCTCACCCAGTTGCTTCACCACCCCACCCTTGGCCGACCGCCCCGTTAATGATCCTCATCGCGATTTTCTCCGTCATCGTCCTCCTCATGTGCTGGCTGTGCTACAGCGGCGACTGCAAGCCCTGAGCTTTCCCAGTTTCCCGGCGCTCCGCGGCACTTCGGCATTGCCCGCCGGCCGTCGGCCTTTCCACTCTCGCCCCCATGGGACGTCAATGGCTCCACGCGAAACGCGCAATCGTCAACCTGAAGAAAGGCCAGGTTGTCCAAAAACTCGTCAAGGAGATGACCGTCGCCGCCAAGCTCGGCGGCGGTGACATCGACGGCAATCCGCGCCTGCATGCCGCGGTGGAGAAGGCCAAGAAGGCCAGCGTCACCCGCGACGTGATCCAGCGCGCCATCGCCAAGGGCGCGGGCACCGGGGGCGACGGCGCCAACCTCGAGCACGTCGTCTACGAGGGCTACGCCCCCCACAAGGTCCCCGTGATCGTCGAGGTCATGACCGACAATCACAACCGCAGCTCCAGCGACATGCGCGTGCTCTTCAAGAGCGGCCAGCTCGGCGGCGCCGGCAGCAACAAGTTTCTCTTCGACCACGTCGGCATCGTCGAGGCCCACCACCCCGATCCCAAGGCCGACCTCGAGGCGGCCGCCATCGAGGCGAGCGCCAACGAGTTCGAGCCCCTCGCGCACGCGCAGAACGACGACATCCCCGAGGGCCACGCCGGCGCGCGATTCCTGACCGAGCGCACGGGCGTCCACACCACGGCGACCTGGCTGAAAAACAACGGTTGGTCCGTGATTACCGCGGAGCTCGGCTACATCGCGAAGATGTTCCCCACGCTCGACGACGCCGCCCGCGGCGAGGTCGGCGAATTCCTCCAGGCACTGGAGGACAATGACGACGTCCAGCGCGTCTGGGCGGCGGTGAAGTGATCGCCTTGGGGCGCGCCGCCGCGGTCTGAGCGGCCGCGGGGAACTTGGCTGCCATGCGCGTGACGGATGCGTTGTCCTCCGCCGCTTCGCGGCCATCCACGCACTATGATCCTCCCACTCCTCACCGGCCCGTTCCCGCGCCTGTTCCGCCTGTTGCCCGCGCTGTTCGCGGCGACGGCCCTCGCCGCCGTGGGCCCGGCCCCGGGCGAAAAGGACACGATTGTCTCGCGCACGGCGCAGGCATTTGAGGCGGAGGGGTCGGGCGTGCACGGCCAGCTCGCCGTCGCCCCGGAAGTGCTGAGCCCCGAGTCGCGCACCGACCTCGTCTTCACGATCACGACGGCGCCGCTGTATGGCCGCGTGGGCCTGGCGGGCGGCGGCGACGAGGCGGATTTCTACAAGACCAAGACCTCACGCCTCGGCTATTTCGCCTACCAGCCCCAGGAGGGCTACGTGGGTGAGGACTCATTCGCCTACACGGTGCGCAACGAGACTTCCGGCCTCGTGTTCAAGAACACCGTCGCGATCACCGTGAAGGCCCCGCCCCCGGTGGTGATGCAAAAATTCGAGGTCGACGCCACCCGCGAGCGCGCGGTGACGCCACGCGGCGTCACGCTCGCCACCCGGCCCAACACGCCCGTCGCGCAGAAACTCCCGAGCCACGAGGATTTCATGTCGCCCGCCGACCGCGCCACCATCCTCGGGGCCAAGGTCGCCTACCACCTCGACGACAAGGCCCGCCCGCAAAATGGCGCCGCCAAGCTGGACCGCGCCACCGGCCAGCTCAGCTACGCGCCCAACCCCGGCTTCATCGGCGAGGAGCGCTTCAAGTATTACACCGTCGACGAAAACAACCCGCACCTCGGCGTCGAGAACTCGGTCGTAATCAGCGTCGAGCCCATCCGCATCGCAAAACGCATGGCGGTCGATCGCTCGCGCAGCCGCGAGGTCGACCTCGTCTTCGTGATCAACAACTCGCCCTCGATGGCCGCGCACCAGGCCCGCATCGCCGCCAACCTAAGCCGCTTCCGCCAGCTCTTCCACGCGCGCGACCTCGACTACCGCATCGGCGTGCTCACGACCGATTTCGTCAACGCCGACCCCAGCCGCCGTCCCGACGACCAGCCGTTTTTCAAGGAGGTCCGCTCGGTGCAGCTCGACGCCGCGGGCCACCCCGTGCTCGACAGCCGCGGCCGAGAGAAGGTGGCGTTCAAGCGCGTCGCCAGCAACGGCACGCTCGTGACGCTTCCTGCGCTCGCCGATCCGTGGGTCACGCCCAAGACCCCCGACAGCCTCTTTGCCGAGCTCGTGAAGGTCGGCACGAACGGCGACAGCAACCGCACCGCCTTCACCGCGGTGTATAACTTCATCGCGAACGCCTACAACAAGCAGCATGCCTTCCTGCGCCCTGAGGCCCCGACGATTGTGGTCTTCTTCATGGACGAGGAGGAGACGCGCATGGCCCTCTGGAAAGAGCAGCGCAGCGGCCCGCCCGTCGCAGAGTGGATCGAGAACGGCAAGCTCCCCACCCTGCTCGATCAGTTCAACGCGCGCACGCCGCAGAAGCGCCAGACGCTCGATGGCTACATCAACCAGTGGGTGCTGCGCCCCTTCATCATCGCCAAGGGCAACCAGCGCGGAAAGGTCGAGATGCACGCCGTCGTGTCGCCGAACAACCTCTCGCATCGCCGCGCCGCCGAGCTCACGGGCGGCACGGTGCTGAACATCGACAGCGACTTCTCCGCCCCGCTCGCCGCGCTCGGCGACCGCATCGCCGACACCGTCGCGGTCGCGCTCGAACCGCTCTCAGGCGCCGCCACGCTCTACAAGAAGAGCCTGCGCGTGCTGGTCGACGGCCGGGAAGTCCGCCCCGATCCGCAGAACGGCTGGCTCTACGACGACCTCACGCACAGCATCCGCTTCCAAGGCGCCGCGAAGAAACAGGCCTTCACCGCGAAGATCGAGATCAGCTACGAGGAGCACATGTAGGGCTGGGCGTCGTCGATATCCCAGCCGACCGCCAGGAGGGCGTGGGCAGAGACGCCCGCCGCTGCGCAAACGCCCACAGGCGCTCTCCCGCCACGGGCTCATTCTCGATGCGCTTCAAGCGCCGCGCATCGCCGATTCCTCGCGCTCACTCACGTGGAATTTTTCGTGCGCCAGCAGATTGAGGCGATGCATCGCCAAACCCAGGTCAGCAACTGTTGTCGCCGCCGCCGCGGGCGCTCCGCCCGATTCCATGCGCTGCTGCGTGCGGCGGAAGCGCTCCGTGAGCGGGCGGTGTTCGTCGGTGTCGCCGAGTGCGCGCAGGAGCCGGCGGATTTCGTCCGCTGTTCGCCGGGCTCGTTGCACCGTCCGTCGCGCGGCGGAGAACGAGATGCGGCCGGCCTGCGCGGCGTTGAACACGCCGCACTCAAACGTGCGGCACTGCCCGGGCCGGTCGGCATAAACCCGGCACGTGCGATCAGCGCACAGGGCGGCGCAAGGCTGGCGTGCGTAGACCAGGGGCGGCTGGGTGCGCGTGACCGACACGGGCAGGCCAAGGGCCTTCAGTTTCTTCACCTCGTCGCCGCGCCGCAGGCGCACGTGGCCGAAAAGCGTGCCGTCGCAGCAGAGTCCGCAGGCGAGGCAAAGTTTTTCGGCGGGCGTTCGAGGACAGCGACGACATGCAGCGTGCGTGGACCGCGGTGACACGAGCGAGTCTGATTCAACGGAGCACATCATCCAACGTCCATCTTAGACGTAGTTCGCGTGACGGTTCACGGCCGTGGCCCGTGATCATAATGCGATCCTGAAGCACTCGTGCCGTGGCAAACGCTGTCGTATCCGCAGTCTCGACCATGCCGCGCATGGTGATGAACGGGACACCGTTTCGCTCCGCAAAACTCCCGGCATGGTTGTGACCGTTGATCCACGCGACTACGTTGGGGTGCCGATCAATGAGGTCGAGCACCTCAGCTGAATTCCAGAGATTATGCTCGTTATCAGGAAACACGGGATGATGCGCGAAGATCACCACCATTTTCTTGGCGCGCTCGAAATGCGTGCACGTCCGATCAAGCCACGCCAACTGAGCCAGGCCGATGGCCCCGTTCCACGATTGCGCTTGGCGGAGATTGGCCGCCTTCGCTCGCTTGAGTTCATGCTCGGCGTCAATGTGCGCACGAGAATTCACCGAATATGCGTAGGTGCTTACGTCGTTGGTATCGAGGAAAACGAACCGGCACCACTCGACGTCAAAATGCCAATAGCGCTGCTCCAGACCAAGCCGCTTGGGCACATCGCGCTTTCGCTCATTGATGACATCAAAATCGTGGTTTCCGAGAAGATGTTCCCAGCCGTGCCGGCTTTTTGCGAGAGGCTCGGAGATTTTGTCGAAACTGCGCCATTCGCGATCGATCAAGTCTCCGAGGTGGACGCAAAATTGGAGGTATTCCCGATTGAAGTGCTCCACGGCAGCACCGAGTTTGTCGATCGATCGCCTGTAGAAACGCGTGCCTTTGGCATCGATGTCGGCGAATTGCGCGTCAGCAACCAGACCGAACGTCGGCGGTATGGACTCGCGATCGGCACGCACTGCCAACGGCAAACCAGCGCTCGCCAGCACCGTGGTTTTCAAAAAGTCACGACGAGTAGTCATAGGCGAAAGATATTTAGAACGCTGGCAGCCACCCGTTGAATCGCATCCATGCCTCGCACAGCCGCGGCCACTCGGCCGTCGGGCCGAGCGACGCGGCCATGCCGGAGCCGTGCGGGCCGCGCGGGTAAAGGTGCAGCTCGATGGACGCGTTGGCGCGGCGCATCGCTTGGTAGAAGAGCAGGCTGTTCTCGACCGGCACCACCGTGTCCTCGGAGGAGTGGACGAGAAAAGTCGGCGGCGTGTCCTTCGTCACCTGCTCGTCGACGGACCAGCGGTGCTTCAACTCGGCGGACGGGCTCTCGCCGAGCAGCGCGCGGCGCGAGGTCGCGTGCGCGAACGGCTCCATCATCGTGATCACGGGAAAAACCAGCACCAGGAAGTCGGGCCGGCCGCTCACGGCATCGAGCGCCGCGCCCGTCCTGCCCTCGGGCGCGTCGAACAGCGTGCCCGCGCTCGCCGCGAGGTGCCCGCCCGCCGAGCCGCCGAGCATCCCGATGTGATCGGGCCGCACGCCCCACTCCGCGGCGCGCGAGCGCACCAGCCGCACGGCGCGCAGCGCATCCTGCAACGGCGCGGGCTGGCCGTAATCGGCGTGGCGGTATTTCAGCAGGAAGACCGTGGCGCCCGTGCCCGCGAGCCAGCGCCCGATCTCGCCGCCGTTGGCGCCGGCGGCCACGCGCACATAGCCGCCGCCGGGCGCGTAGATGATCGCGGTGCCGTTGGGTTTTCCCGGGGCGAGCAGCGTGAGGGTGGGATGGTGGATGTTCGTGTAGCGTCCGCTGCCGTCGTCCTTCTCGGGACCGGCGGCGGCCTTGAGGCCGGGCGTGCCCTCGGGCCAGAGGGGAATCACGCGCGGTTCAGCGGCAAACAAGACCGAGGCGGAAAAAACAAGAAATGAGAACAGCAGGATGGGGCGCATCGCTGACGGCAGCGTGCGTTGGGAAAAATCGCTGGCAAGCGCCGCTTGATGGAGCCGCGGCGCCCCCGCTGCGGTCGGGGCAAACGCGGCGGGGGCGCCGC
>JBGAGU010000015.1:0-117194 GCA_044226505.1 Opitutaceae bacterium | reverse complement strand
ACCCAACCTTTGGCGGGCAGGGACGCCCGCCGCTGCGCGAAGCCATCACGCTCGATCAGGCTCGTTGTGACCGCCCCACGATGAGCCGCTGCGCAACGGCCACCGCGTTCGCAAAGCTCGTCACACGCGCGACGCCTCGCCCCGCGATGCCGTAGGCCGTGCCGTGGTCGGGACTCGTGCGCACATGGGGCAGCCCGAGGGTCACATTCACCGCCTCGTCGAAGTCGATCAGCTTGAGCGGCGCGAGGCCCTGATCGTGGTAGAGCGCGATCACGACGTCGAACTCGCCCCGCAACGCGCGCGCAAACAGCGTGTCGCCGGGCTCGCAGCGCGAGACCCCGGGAAACGCCTCGCGGATGCGATCGAGCGCCGGGTTGATGAGGTCGCGCTCCTCGTAGCCCAGCAGGCCGCCCTCGCCGGCGTGCGGGTTGAGGCCGCACACGCCAATCCGCGGCGCGGCGATGCCATCGGAGCGGCAGAGCGTGTCGGCCGCCGCGACCGTGCGGTGCAGGAGGTGCGGGCCGAGCGCCCGCGTGACCTCGTGCAACGGAATGTGCCACGTCGCGAGCGCCACGCGGAGCTGGCCACCGCAGAACGCCATCACGGGCTCGCCGCCCCAGCGCGCGGCGAAAAACTCGGTCTGCCCCGGAAACGGATAGCCGATCCGTGCGAGCCGTTCCTTGCTCACCGGCCCGGTGACGACCCCCGAAAACGCGCCGGTGCGGCAGCCTTCCGCCGCACGCTCCATCGCCGCCCATGCGACCAGCGCGCCGTCGGCCTCGGGCTTGCCCGGCACCGTGACGAAATCCTCGAGGCCCACCGCGACCTTCTCCGCCGGCGTCTCCAGCGTGGCGAGCCACCGCGCCGGGCCAATCACCGCAATCTCGCGCGCCTCGTCGCGGTGCCGCGCGAGCCACTGCGCGATGATCTCGGGGCCCACGCCCGCCGGATCACCGCAGGTGAAGGCAAGTCTAGCCGGCATCCGCATCGCTTTCCTCCTTCGTCCGCCGCGCCCGCGCAAAGCTGCGCTTTCCGCCCGCGAAGAACTCCAGGAATTTCCGCGCTTCCGCCGTCTCAAACGCCCCCGCGGCCAGCCGCGCCGCCGCGACCTCGCGGATGTTGCCCGGCGTGAAATACACTTCCTGGAACGCCGCCTTCAGCTCCGCGATGGCCACGCGCGCGAACCCGCGGCGCTTGAGCCCGACGACGTTGAACCCAATGACGTCGTCGCGCTCCGCCACCATGGTGAAGTGCGGCACGTCGCGCGTGATCGACGCGTGGCCCGCCACCATCACGCTCTCGCCGATGCGGCAGAACTGGTGCACCGCCGCGCCGCCGCCAAAAAACGTGTGGTCGCCCGCGCTCACGTGGCCCGCGAGCAGCGCGGCGTTGGCGAGGACGACGTTGTTGCCCACCTCGCAGTCGTGCGCCACGTGGCTCGCCGCCATCAGGAAACAGGCCTCGCCGACGACCGTCGCCTTCCCCGCGTGGATCGAGCGGTTTATCGTCACGTGCTCGCGCACCACGGTGCCGGCCCCGATCCGCACCCGCGCGTCGAGCGTCCGGTCGAATTTCAAATACTGCGGATCGCCGCCGACGACCGCGAAGGGGTGCACGACCACGCGGTCGCCGAGCTCGCAGTGCCGCGTCACGATCGCATGCGCCATGATCTCGCAGTCGGCGCCGAGCTGCGCGCCGGGCTCGACAATCGCGGTGGGATGAATCGTGGTCGGCATGGTCAGGGGTTGGCGCCACGCGTGCGGCGCCCGCTTGCACCGGCACCGCCCTCGCTCAGCAGGTCCAGCTGCGTGTCCTTGAGCAGGTCGTAGTTCTTGAGGAGGCGCATCACCTGCAGCGTGTCGCTCTTGGAGTAGTTTTGATTCGGCTCAATTTTCTCGAGCAGGTCGAGCAGCATGGCGCGGAACGACAGGATCGCATCCACGCCCGCCTCCTTCAGCAAGTCGACGCTCTGCGAGCGGAACGGCTCCGCGGTGGGCAGGCTCGGCAGCACAAGGATCTTGGTGAGCGCGCCCGCCGGGTCCTCGTCCGCCTCGGGCGGAAAGAGGCGCGCCGCCTCCTTCAGCACGTTCTTTTGGAGAAAGCTGAAAATCTCCGGGCTGCTCCTGAGCATCGTCGGCGTGAAGACGCCCGTGTGCCAGCCCTTCACCGCGACGATCGCCTTGCGCACGAAGGGCAGCTCGCTCGGGAAAAGGAAAAAGTCCGGCTTCCGCGCGCCGCGCTCCCACGTGGGGTTGAAGACGATCAGGTCAATCTCCTCCTCCGCGACCTTGCGGCGCGCGGAGACCTGGTATTTCCGCGCCTGCCGGACGAGAAATCCGTTCTGCTCGAAATACTCGCGGACGATGCCTTCGTCGATGGCCGACATGGGGGGAAACCTACCGCGGGACCGGCCGGAGACGGAAGCGCGTAATCACGCGGCCCCCACCTCGCGAAAACTCGCCTCGACCAGCGCGGCCGGCAGGTCCCCCTGCGTCACGGCCTCGCCGAGCGCCCTCAGCACCACGAAGCGCAGGCCGCCGGCGCGGACCTTCTTGTCGCGGGTCATCGCCGCATGCAGGTCCGCGTAGGCCAGCGGCGCGCGCAGCCGCACCGGCAGCCCGTGCGCCGCGATCACGCGCTCGATGCGCGCGACCTCGCCGACGCCGACGTGACCGAGCTTCTGCGAGAGCCGCCCCGCCGCGCACAGCCCGATCGCGACCGCCTCGCCGTGCAGGTATTCGCCGTAGCCCGCGGCATTTTCGACGGCGTGGCCGAAGGTGTGGCCGAGATTGAGCAGCGCGCGGCCGCCTTCCTTCGCGGTCTCGCGTTCATCGGCCTCGACGATGCGCGCCTTGATCGCGCAGCAGCGATGGATCACCGCCGGCAGCCCCGCGCCCGCCACGGTGAGCGGCGACTTCTCCAACTGCGCGAACAAGGCCGCATCGCCCAGCAGGCCGTATTTAATCACCTCGGCGGCGCCGGCGGCGAATTCCCGCGGCGGCAGCGTGGCCAGCAGGTTGGTCGAGATGAAGACCCCCCGCGGCTGGTGGAAGGCCCCGACGAGGTTTTTCCCCGCCGCGATGTTGATCCCCGTCTTGCCGCCCACCGAGCTGTCCACCATCGCAAGCAGCGTCGTCGGCACCTGGAAATAATCCACGCCGCGCAGCCAGCTCGCCGCCGCGAAACCGCCAAGATCGCCGATCACGCCGCCGCCGACGGCAAACACCGCGCCGCCGCGGTCGAGCTTCGCTGTCGCCAGGAAATCCCACACGCGGCCGATCCCGGCGGGCGACTTGGCGCCCTCGCCCGCCTCCACCGCGAGCACCGGCGCATCGCCGAACATCGCGCGCAGCGCCCCGGCCTGCACGCGCTGCACATTGACGTCGGTCACCACCGCGATGCGGCGACCGGCCGCGGCCAGTTCGCGGGCCGCCGCGCGCACCTCGCCGCCGACGTCCGCGCCGAAATGGATCGGATAGCTGCGTTCGCCGAGGTTGACGCGGAGGGTGTCAGGCATCCGCGGAGTCAAACGCGGGCGCCCGCTGCGCGTCGAGGACAAGTTCCGCGTCCGCACGCGCGGCATTCTCCGTCATACGTCGCGCGATGCGCAGTCCGCGCTTGCCAGCCGCCGCCGACGACCCCTCATTCCCCGCGCCTGCCATGGTGAGTGACGCGCGAGATGCCGCACCGCCGAGTCGGAGCGACGCGAGTGACTCGCGCCCCGAACGCAGGGATCGACGCCGGTGAACGGCGCGCCCCCGCAGGTGTTCTCCTCCACGCCATCCGCCGCGGCGCGCGTTTCCGCGCGGCGCGGCGGCGCGGCTCAACCATCACGTCGAAATTCCTTCGCCATGTTTGTCTCGCCATGCACCTTGTTCTCCCCGCGCTGCGCCGGGCTCATCGCGCTCGCCGCCGCCGCCCGCCTCGTGCCGCTTGCCGTCGCGCAGGCCGCGCCCACGCCCAGCTATCTGCCGCCGCCCGCGGAGGTCATCCCGCTGGAAAAACTCGAGGTGCGTGATCGCCGGGCAAAATCCTACGCCACGCCGCGCTCCGCCACGGCCACCAAGACCGACACCGCGCTCCTCGACACACCGCAAGCCCTCTCCGTCGTCACGCGCGAGCTGATCGACGATCAGGCGATGCGCGGCATCGGCGACGTGACACGCTACGTGCCCGGCGCCGGCATCGCGCAGGGCGAGGGCAACCGCGACACGCCGGTGCTCCGCGGCAACAGCACCACGGCCGACTTCTTCGTCGATGGCATCCGCGACGACGTGCAATACTTCCGCGACCTCTACGCCGTCGATCGTGTCGAGGTGCTCAAGGGTCCCAATGCGCTCATCTTCGGCCGCGGCGGCTCGGGCGGGATCGTCAACCGCGTCACGCAGCAGGCCGACGGCGCGACGCGGCGCGAACTATCGCTCCAGATCGGCTCGTGGGAGCAATACCGCGCGACGCTCGACTTCGGCGGGACGGCCGGGCCGCGCGCCGCCTTCCGCGTGGCTGCGCTCCATGAGGAGGCGGGCAGCTACCGCGACGACGTCACCCTGCGGCGCCACGGCGCGAGCCCCGTGCTGGCGTGGCGCCTCGCGCCGCGCACGACGCTGCGCGCAGGCGCGGAGCATTTCCGCGACGAGCGCACCGCCGACCGCGGCGTGTCGTCGTTCCAAGGCCGGCCGGTGCGCACCGCCGCCTCCACCTTCTTCGGCGATCCCGCGCGCAGCCGCAGCGAGGCGACGGTGAACACCGCGTTCGTCACGCTCGATCACGCGTTCGGCAATGGCGCCACGCTGCGCAACAGCGCGCGCTTCGGCCGCCACGGCAAGTTCTACCAGAACGTCTGCCCCGGCGCAGTGAACGCCACCGGCACCGCCGTCGCGCTCTCCGCCTACAACAACGCCACCGATCGCGACAATCTGTTCAACCAGACCGACCTCGTGCTGCCGTTTGCGACCGGCGCGGCGAGGCATCGCGCGCTGCTCGGCCTCGAGCTCGGCCGGCAGCAGACCGGCAACCTGCGCCTCACCGGCTATTTCACCAGCATCAGTCCGACGACCACCTCCGTCACCGTGCCGCTCGCCGCGCCGCGCACCACGCTGCCGCTGGCCTTTCTGCCGGGCGCCACCGACGCCAGCAACCATGGCGTCGCCCGGACCGCCGCCATCTACGCGCAGGATCAAATCGCGCTCACGTCGCGCCTCCATGCGATTGCCGGCGTGCGGCTGGAACAATTCTCCGTCGACTTTCGCAACCACCGCACCGCCGTCACCGTGGATCACGCCGACCGGCTCGTGTCGCCGCGCGCGGGGCTGATCTTCAAGCCCGCGGAATCCGTGGCGTTCTATGCCAGCGCGAGCACGGCGTTCGTGCCGCGCGCGGGCGAGCAGCTCTCCTCGCTCACGCTCAGCAACCGTTCGCTCGATCCCGAGGCGTTCCGCAACGTCGAGGCCGGCGTGAAATGGGACGTGCGCCCCGATCTCGCCTTCACCGCCGCAGCCTACCGGCTCGACCGCCGCAACGTCGCGATCACCGATCCGGCCGATCCCACGCGCGCGCTGCTCGTCGACGGGCAGCGCGCCGAGGGCGTCGAGGTCGGCCTCACCGGCCGCGTCACGTCGCGCTGGAGCGTGGTCGGCGGCTATGCCTATCAAGACGGCGTGATCAAGGCGACGCAGTCGGCGACCGTCGTCGCGGGGGCGCGCCTCGCGCAGCTCCCGCGGCACACGCTTTCCCTCTGGCATCGCTACGACTTCACCCCGCGCTGGGGCGCCGGCCTCGGCACCCTCTGTCGCGACGAAATCTTCGCCGCCACCGACAACACGGTGCGCGTGCCCGGCTTCGTGCGCTTCGATGCCGCGCTGTTCGTGCGCGTGAGCCCCCGCGTGCGGGCGCAGCTCAACGTCGAGAACCTCCTCGACCGCGCCTATCACGCCATGGCGAACAGCAACACCAACATTACGCCCGGGTCGCCGCGCGCCCTCCGCCTCGGCGTGACGACGCGGTTCTGAGCCAGCGTCCCCTACCCAGTCGCGCGGCTGGTCCGCATCCGCGCGCGGTAGGCGTAGGGGCTCTCGTTGGTCTCGCGCCGGAACGCCACGCTGAGGTAGCTCGCGTCGCTGAAGCCCGCGAGCTCCGCCACCACCGCAATCGAGACCTCGCTCTCCACGAGCAGGTGCCGGGCGCGCTCGATCTTCGCGTGCACGATCTGGCGGTGGGGCGAGTGCCCGAGCAGCGCCTGGAATTTCTTTTCCAGCAGCGTGCGTGACGTCGGCACCGCGCGCAGCACATCGGCGACGTTGATGCCCTCGCACGCATGCTGGCGGATGAACTTCAGCGCCGCGGCCACCCGAGCGTCGGCGACCGACACCACGTCGGTCGACTGCCGCTCCACCACGCGCACCGGCTCCACGTAGCGCGTCTCGGCGCGCACGCTGCGGCGCGCGGCCATCATGCGCGCGAGCATCGCCGCCGCCTCGAAGCCCGTGCGGCGCGCGTTGGGCTGCACGCTGCTGAGCGGCGGGGTGCACAGCTCGCACAGCACCTCGTCGTTGTCCACGCCCAGCACCGCCACGTCGTCGGGCACGTGCAGGCCGCGCGACTGGCAGGCCTCCAGCACCTGCTGCGCGCGCCCGTCGTAGCACGCGAAGATGCCCACTGGCTTCGGCAGCCCCGCGATCCATTCCGCGATCGCGCGGTGCTCCGCATCGGAGCCCGGCGCGGGGCGCGCCTTCGGCCCGGGCGTGAACGCCGCGCAGGCGTGGCCCGCGGCCTTCACGCCGCGCACAAACTCCGCCCCGCGCTGCCGCGACCACAGGAAGCGATCGTCGCCGCAGTAGGCGAAATGGGAAAACCCCTTTCGCGCGAGGTGCTCCGCCGCGAGCCGCGCGACCGCGGCGTTGTCGATGCTCACGCGCGGAAACTCCGAGGCGTCGCGCTCCGCGCTCACGTCGACCACCGGCAGCCGGGTGCGCCGCAGCGCCGCCGCAATCGCGGGCGAATCGACGCGTGCGATGATCCCGTCGCCCCGCCAGTCCGCGAGCCACGAGGGCACCGCCGCGCCGCGCGCCTGCTCCGTGAAGCGCACCGCCCAGCGCCCGCCCTCGCGCATCCAGTCGCGCACCCCGTAGAGCAGATCGCGGCCGTAGCGGTTGGAGGTCTCGATGAGGAGCGCGACCTTGCGGGAGGGGTTCATGTTTTTCGTGGCGTCGGGCAGGGACGCCCGCCGCTACGCCAAGCCCGTTGCACCAAAAATCAAAAGAAATGTGCGCATCTTTGTTACCACTCCGCCGGGTCCCCGTGCTACACTCTCCCTCCGTTTTTTCCGTCTCCCCGCCTCTCCTTCCCTTCATTCGCCCTTCACCCATGAGCAAGAAATCCCGCGCCCACTTCGCCGTTCCCACCATCGCCTACGAAGGCCCAAAGACGGCCAACGCCCTCGCGTTCCGCCACTACAATCCCGACGAGGTCATCGACGGCCAGACGATGGCCGCGCACCTGCGCTTCTCCATCGCCTACTGGCACGCGTTCCGCGGCACCGGCGGCGATCCGTTTGGGCCCGGCACCATCGTGCGCCCGTGGGAGAGCGGCAAGGACCCCGTCTCCGTCGCCAAGGTCCGCATGGACGCCGCCTTTGAGTTTTTCCAAAAGATCCGCGCGCCCTTCTGGTGCTTCCACGATCGCGACATCGCCCCCGAGGGCCGCACGCTCGCCGAGTCCAACAAGCACCTCGACGCCGTCGTCGCCCACGCCGCCGCGCTGCAAAAGGCCACCGGCGTGAAGCTCCTCTGGGGCACCGCCAACCTCTTCTCGAATCCGCGCTACATGTGCGGCGCCTCGACCAACCCCGACGCCCACGTCTTCGCCTACGCCGCCGCGCAGGTGAAGAAGGCGCTCGATGTCACCAGGCAGCTCGGCGGCGAGAACTACGTTTTCTGGGGCGGCCGCGAGGGCTACGAGACGCTCCTCAATACCAACCTCAAGCGCGAGCAGGACCACCTCGCGGCGTTTCTCCACATGGCCGTGGACTACGCGCGCAGCATCAACTTCAAGGGCCAGTTCCTGATCGAGCCCAAGCCCAAGGAGCCGACGAAGCACCAGTATGACTTCGACGTCGCGAGCGGCATTGCCTTCCTCCGCACCTACGGCCTCGAGAAATATTTCAAATTCAACATCGAGACCAACCACGCCACGCTCGCCGGCCACACCTTCCAGCACGAGATCGAGGTCGCCGCGTCGCAGGGCATGCTCGGCTCCATCGACGCCAACGCCGGCGATCTCCTCCTCGGCTGGGACACCGACCAGTTCAACACCGACGTGCGCGAGCTCACCCTCGCCATGGTCTCGATCCTGCGCGCCGGCGGCCTCGGCACCGGCGGCTTCAACTTCGACGCCAAGCTCCGCCGCCCCAGCATCGACGCCGAGGATCTCTTCCACGCGCACATCGGCGGCATGGATGCCTACGCGCTCGCGTTCAAGCTCGCGCGCCGCATCCTCGCCGAGGGCAAGTTCGAGAAATTCGTGGCCGAGCGCTACGCCAGCTTCGACGCCGGCTACGGCCGCGACATCGAGACCGGCAAGGCCAACTTCAAGTCGCTCGAGAAGCTGGTCCTCACCAAGCTCGGCGAACCCACGCCCAAGTCCGGCAAGCAGGAGTATCTCGAAAACTTGCTCATGAGTTATCTGCACGGCTGACCGTGCTGCTCCTGCTCAAGCTGAAGGGATGACGTTTAATCCCTTCAGCTTAAAGTGCGACGCCACCACGAGCAGGTGGCGATCATTGGAACGCACCGCTTTGAACCCGGAGACGCCGCAGTGGGGCGCCGCGTCCCGCAAATAGCGGTGCTGGGCAGGCTGGCATATACTGCCCGCATTCGCTGCGAAACCTCCACGCCGGTCGGAAGCCAATCAAATGCGCCAGCCTCCCGGGCCGCTTCGAACTGCGCCAGCAGGGCCTGATAGGATTTTGGCGTAATCGCCCCTTCGCGCAGCTTGCGAAAGTCTCGCGGGGTGAAGCCACGCCCCGGGGCGCGGTCGGAGGGTTCCGGCCGCTTACTTCAGCTCCAGATCGTTCGGCCGGACTTCCTTCACCGCCCACTTCGTGATCGTCAGGCCTTTTGAGGTGCGCGTGCTCACCGGGATCGGTGTCAGGTCGAAGTCGATCTCGCGCACGCGGGCTCCGCTGCGGCCGTCGAGGCTCACGTGGATGCTCTTGGGCATGTCTTTCTCGCGGTCGGCCACGTGGAGCCACACGAGCTTGGAGCCTTCGCTCTTCGCCAGCGGATAGAGTTTGTCGCGGCTGAGGCCGCCGATCTGGAATTTCTTGGCGAAGGTCTTCCCGTTGGGACCGTCGCGGTAGACCATCGTGTAGAACTTGGTGTCGCCGTCGGCGGGCCAGATCGCGATGTGCCGGATTTCGCGGCCCATGAAAACCTTGTCGGCCACCTTCGAGACCTTGAGCGTCGCGTCACCCATGATCGTGAGCACGCTGTCGAGGATCGTGCACTCCTGCACGAACTCGTGCTGGCGCCAGTTGAGGCCGATGAAGCCATCCTCGCGGTTGACGTAGAGGCGCTGGTTGGCCGACACGACCTCGGAGGCCTTGATTTCCTCGAGCTCGTCGTAGCTCGTGCGGCGCTTGAGGCCCTTGCCGTATTTCTCCTGCAGCATCTCGAACCACGCGACGGCATACTCGGTGAGCTTCCGCAAGTTGCCCTTCGTCTCCTTGATGCCCTCCTCGATTTTCTTGAGGGCCTCGTCGGCCTGGAAGCGGTTGTAGGCGGAGATGCGCTTGATGCGGATCTCGGTGAGGCGCGTGATGTCGTCGTCGGTGACCTCGCGGCGGAGCTGCTTCAGGAAGGGCTTCAACCCCTCGCGGATTTCCTCGAGCACGCTTTCCCACGTCTTGGACTTCTCGATGCGGCGGTAGATGCGCTCCTCGATGAAGATGCGCTCGAGTGAATCCCAGTGCCACTGCTGCTCGAGCTCGCCGAGCTTGATCTCCAGCTCCTGCTTGAGGAGCGCCTTGGTCTTGTCGACGGAGCGCTTGAGGATCTCGCGCACGCCGAGGAACTCCGGGCGATCGAGGCCCGTCTTCTCGTCGTTCACGATCACGCAGGCGGCGGGCGAGATGTTCTGCTGGCAGCCGGTGAAGACGTAGAGCTGCTGGATCACTTGCTCGGGATCGGCGCCCTGCGGGAGGTGGACGAGGATCTCGACGACGTCCGCGGTGTTGTCGTCGACGTGCTTGATCTTGATCTTGCCCTTGGCGTTGGCGGCGAGGATCGACTCGATGAGCGTCTCGGTCGTCGTGCCGTAGGGCAGCTCGGTGATGGCGAGGAGATACTTGCTGCGCTGCTCGATCTTGGCGCGGACCTTCACCTTGCCGCCGCGCTCGCCGTCATTGTATTCCGAAAAATCCGCGGTGCCGCCCGAGGGGAAATCGGGCAGGATGCGGAAGGTTTTTCCCTGGAGGTGATTGATCGCCGCGCGGCAGAGGTCGTTGAAATTGTGCGGCAGGATCTTGGTCGCGAGGCCGACGGCGATGCCCTCGGCGCCGTCGAGCAGCACGACGGGAAACTTGGCGGGCAGCGTGACGGGCTCCTTGGCGCGGCCGTCGTAGCTGAGCTGCCACGTGGTGGTCTTGGGGTTGAAGAGGACGTCCTTGGCGAAGTTCGTGAGGCGCGCCTCGATGTAGCGCGGCGCCGCGGCGTCGTCGCCCGTGAGCGTGTTGCCAAAGTTGCCCTGCGGCTCGATCAGGAAGGCGCGCTGCGCGATCGCGACGAGCGCGGCGCCGATGGACGCGTCGCCGTGCGGGTGGAGCGACATCGTGCGGCCGACGACGTTGGCGACCTTGTGGAAGCGGCCGTCGTCCATTTCCCAAAGCGTGTGGAGGATGCGGCGCTGGACGGGCTTGAGGCCGTCGTCGAGGTGCGGCACGGCGCGGTCGAGGATGACGTAGCTCGCGTAGTCGAGGAACCACGTGCGGTAGCTGCTCGCGAGCGGCGAGTCCTCGGTCTGCACGTTGTCGCCGCCGCGGCGCTTGGTGGGCGGCGCGACGGGCGCGAGGGCCTCGACGGGAGCCGGGGGCGTGGGCGCCGCCGGGGACTTCGCGGCCGGCGGCGCGGCCTTTTCCTCGGGCGCGGCAGGGGCGGCGTCGAGCGGCAGCTCGGATTGGTCGGACGGCTTGGGACTCTTCTTCTTGGGCATGTCGCGGCGAAACGTTTTTCTAAAACGCGCACGCTGGCACGCGCGGCGCGGGCGCGTCAAGCGGCGGGCTCCCCGTCGCGGCTGGCCACGAGGGCGCGCGGCAGGAACGGAATCGCCAGCAACACGAGCGCGGAGGTCCCCGAGTTGAGCAAAATCATGCCGGTGAAGCTGCGGTCGAGCCGCTCGTAGAGCCACGATCCGACAAGATCGGAGCCCGACACCGAGAGGCTGCCGAGGCTGAAGATGAGCGCGTAGCCGAGGGCGGCGGAGGCCTTGGGCGTGGCGCGCGCGAGCAGGTCGAAGATCGGCATGAGCGCCAGCGCGGTGCAGAGGCCGTATGTCGCCTCGATCACGAGCGCGGCGCCGAGTGAACCATAGGCGAAATAGGCGAGCGCCGCGACCGCGTGCGGGCTCACGCCGATCCAGAGCAGGCGGCTGAGCGCGACCCGGCGGCAGAGGCGCAGGTAGACCACGCTGCCGAGCAAGCCGGCGATGGCGGACGCAAACCCAAGGTAGCCGACGTGCTGCGGCGTGAAGCGCAGCGTCTCGCTCTGGTGGTAGAACAGCGGCGTGCCGAAGCCGGGCGAGAATTTCACCAGCACCCAGAAGCCCGCGGCGGTCCACAGCGTCGGCGTCCGGGCGAGCTCGCGGCACTGGGCGACGATCGAGGCGAGCGTGGCGGCGCCGGCCGCCGGACCGCGCTCCTCGCGGAGGCTGCGCGCAAAGATCAGCGCGAGGAGGGCCATCAGCAGCGCGGTGAGCCAGAACCCGTGATGCCCGAGGTTGGCCGCGATCCAGCCGGCGCTGAGGCCGGTGACGAGCCAACCGAGGCTCTCGACGCCGCTGCGCACGGCGCTGACGCGGCCCGTGGCGCGAAACGCCTGCCCGACCTCGACGAGCACGCCGCCGAGCGTCGCGTGTGTGATCATCAGCGCGAAGTTGATGGCCACGACCACGGCGAGCAGCGGGCCGTAGGCGTGCGGCGTGAACACCAGCGCGCCCCACAGCGCCGCGGCGACGAGCGAGAACACGACGAGGTAGCCTTTGCGCCGCGTGCCGCCGAGCCGCACGTTGTCGGTGACAAGGCCGGCGAGGGGCTTGCAATACCACGCCAGCTTGATGACGACGAAGAACGCGGCCATCTGCGTCGCCGTGAGCCGCAGCTCGTCCTTCAGCAGGTAGCGCAAAGCGAGGTTGGCGATGCCCTCGCGCGAGTCGCAGAGCGTGAGGAAGAAATAACCGGCGCCGAGGAGCAGCAGGGCCGGGCGCAGGCGCGCGGCATCGGGCGGCGGCTCCGCGATCATTTTTCGGCGGGCGATCCGGCCACGATCTTTTCCGCCGCCAGGCGCGCAAATTCCGCGTCGCCCACGCCCACCTCCGCGAGCAGCGCGCGGTTGTGCTCGCCGAGGCGGGGCGCCGGCGTGCGGATCGATCCGGGCGTGCCGGAGAGGCGCGGGACGACGGCGTGCATCGGGAGCGCGCCCCCGAGCTCGGCGTCGGGATAGTCGGCGAGGACTTCGCGCGCGATGAAATGGGGATCGGCGAGGATCTGCGTGATGTCGTAGATCGGGCCGACGGTGACCTCCGCCTCCTCGAAGAAGGCCACGTTCTCCGCCTGCGTGCGCGTGGCGATGAAGGCGCCGATGATCGCATCGAGGGCCTCGACGTGCTTCAGGCGGTCGGCATTGGTGCGGAAACGGGGATCGCTCGCGAGTTCGGGCCGGCCGATGGCGGCGAGGAGCCGTTCGGTCATCTTCTGGGTCGCGGCGGAAAGCGCGACGTAGGCGCCGTCCTTGCAGCGGTAGGTGTTGCGCGGCGCGGAATTGGAGGACCGGCTGCCGGTGCGCGGCTTGGTCTTTCCCGTGAGCCGGTAGTTCGCCGCCTGCGGGCTGAGAATCGCGAAGAGCGGGTCGAGCAGCGGCAGATCGATCACCTGGCCGCGGCCGTCCCGCTCGGCGGCGCGCAGGGCGATCATCGCGGCCGACGCGCCGTAGAGGCCCGCGATGCCGTCGGCGAGATACATCGGCGGGAGCACGGGCTCGCGGTCGGCGAAACCGTTGAAGGAGGCGAAGCCCGACATGCCCTCGATCACCGTGCCGAGGCCCGGCCGCTGCGCATACGGGCCGTCCTGCCCGAAACCCGAGATGCGCACGACGACGAGGCGAGGGTTGAGCGCGTGCAGCGCGGCCGGCGCGAGGCCCATCTCCTCAAGCACGCCGGGGCGGAAGCTCTCCACGAGCATCGCCGCCGTCGGCACGAGCCGCCGCACGAGATCGATCGCCGCGGGATTTCGCAGGTCGAGCGCGAGGGACTTTTTGTTGCGCGCGTAGATTTTCCAGTGCGTCGAGACGCCGGCGGTCTTCCAGTCGCGCAGCGTGTCGCCCGTCGGCGGCTCGACCTTGATCACCTCGGCGCCGTAGTCGCCCAGGACCTGCGTGAGGACGTTGCCGGCGAAGAGCCGCGACAGATCGAGCACGCGCACGCCGTCGAGCGGGCCGCGCGCGGCGGGCCGGTAGTCGCGCTTCTTCAGCCCGGGCTGCGGCGAATCATTCATGGGAGCGCCGCGAGCACCTCGGCGCGCCGCAGGAACGGCGGGTCGATCATCCGCCCGTCGACGAGGAAGGCGCCGAGCCCCTGGGCCTTCGCCTCGCGCGCGGCCTCGACGATGCGCCGGGCCTGCGCGATTTCAGCCTCGCCGGGCCGGAAGACCTCATTGGCGATGGCGATTTGGCTGGGGTGGAGGCACGTCTTCCCGAGGAAGCCGAGGCGCCTGGCCTGCGTCGCCTCGCGACGGTAGCCATCGGCGTCCTTGATGGCGCCGAAACCGGTGTCGAGCGCCCAGAGGCCCGCCTCGCCCGCGGCGAGGCGCACCGCGAGCTGCACATGGTGCACCGCCGCGGCGTCGGTGCGGTCGAGGCCGAGCGGCTCAAAAAGATCGCCGAGGCCAAGCTGGAGGCCGGCCACGCGCTGATCGGCGCGGGCGATCTCGGCGGCATGGCGCAGGCCGCGGGGCGACTCGATGTTCGCCAGGATGCGCACCGGCGCGGTGAGCCCGCGCTCATCCTCGAGCCGCGCGAGCACGGCGGCGGCGGCCCGGATGTCGTCGGGCGACTCGACCTTGGGCACGTTGAGCAAATCGAGCCGCGGCGAAACGATCGCCGAGAGATCGGCGGCAAAGTGCGGCGTGCCGAGCGCGTTGACGCGCACGATCACCGCCTGGCGCGCAGCGCCGAACTCCGGCGAGGCGAGCGCACGGCCGACGAGCTCGCGGGCCTCGGCCTTGCGGTCCTCGGCCACGGCGTCCTCGAGATCAAACGAGATGGCGTCGGCGGCGCTCGCCAGGGCCTTGGGAAAGAACTCCGGCCGCGAGCCGGGCACGAAGAGTTTGCTGCGGAGGAGCGGGGTCATGGCGGGGTGTCATCGCGAAGCGCGCCGCGCTCTTTGAAATGACCAGTCGGAGGCATGGGGCGTCGGGATCACTGGCCGTCCATCGCGCAGCGGAAGCCGATCATGCCGCTGCGGTCCTTGCATGGGGCCATGAGGAGATACTTGCCGTGCTGGTCGAGCTGCCAAGCCTGCGGAAAATACCAGTGCGACGTTTGCGGACAATAGCTGCTGCCGCCCCGCAGAATCGCGGCGCGGGTGTGCGCGTCGCTGAACTCGTCGGTCCACTGCCAGACATTGCCGACGAGGTCCATGACGCCGAAGGGGCTCGCGCCGAGCGGATGGGCGTCCACATCGGCGGGCGGGACCAGCTTGCGGCCCGTGTTGCGCGGCGGCACGGCGTCGGCGCGCCAGTCGTTGCCCCACGGGAAGAGCCGGCCATCGGCGCCCTGCGCGGCGTATTGCCACTCCCACGAATGCGGCAGCCGCTTGCCGGCCCACTTGGCGTAGGCGCGCGCATCCTCGAGGGAGACCCACGTGACGGGCTTTTTCTCCCAGCCCCGCGGCGGCGCGCCGCGCTTCCAGTCGCGGAGGAAATTGTGATCGTCGGCGGGGCGGTAGCGCGTGGCGGCGAGAAACGCCTTGAATTCGCCGTTGGTCACCGGATGGCGGTCGAGGTGAAACGCGCGCAGCTTCATGCGGTGGAGGTGCGAGCGGCGCGCGCAGGGTTCCCAAGGGAACTGCACGTCGTGGCCCTCCCACGTGAAGCCCTCGATCTCGATGCCGGTGACGCGGAAGTCGAACTCGCCCGCGGGAATCGTGACCATCCCCGCCGGCGCGGCGGCGACGCGGCGCGTGGGCGCGATGGGCGTCATCGTCTGTGGAAGCGCGCGCCACTCGGCCGAGAGCCCGCGAAGCGGCGTGCGCGTGAGGGCGCGGCGCTCGCGCAGGAAGGCGGCGAGGTCCGGGACCTTGGCGCCGCGCTCGACGGCCAGCACCGCGCCGAAGCCGCGCGGCTCGAGCGGCAACGCGAGCGTGGCGCGCCCGTCGCGGACGCGCGGGATGAGCGGCCCGCCGTTCCAAACGTCATAGTAAGCGCGCCCGTCGCGGTGCGCCACGCTCAGCTGGTCGCCCGCGAGCGCGTAGTCGTTGCGGTTCACCACCGTCCACAACGTCGACGCCGCGAGAGGAAACATCGACGCGAAGACATTGTGCTGCTCAGTGCGCGCGTAAGGCTCCCAGTCCGCGCTGGTGACGTGCGCGGGAAACTTCCGGTAGAGATGCGCGATGCGCTTGAGCGCGGCGGCGTCGCGCGGGGTGAACTGGTTGAAGAGCCCCCAGATGTTTTCCCACGAGTTGTAGCCGGTGCCGTTGAAAAAAATGTAGTGGAAGTCGTTCGTGCGGTCGCGGCCCCACCGGTTCTCCGTGTTAGTCATGTGGCGCGGCTCGAGCCACTTCAGCTTGGCGACGGGCAGCGCGACTTGGTCGGGCAGCAGTTTGCCCCAGCTCTGAAGGTTCCACGCCAGCGCCTCGTCGGAGAGCGGAACCCCCTCCGGCTCGAGCACCAGGGGCCGGCCTGCGGCGTCCGCGGCGTCAAAGAACGCGCGCGGCACGCCGCTGTAGGTGTCGCCGTTGACGCCGTCGGCGCCGATGGCCTTCGCGAGGCGCGCGATGCACTCCCAATCGGGCGCACCGGCGGCGCGCGTCCCGTTGTCCCAAGGCTTGGTGGGGATGAAGACCTTCACGCCGCGCCGGTGGAAATCGCGGACCGCGCGCTTCAGGCCCGCGATTCCGCCCGGCAAATCGGCGGCCAGGTCGAACTGGTTCCGGTCGTCGATGCCGATGTTCGGATAAACATACCAGATGAGCACGCTGTCGATGCCGCCGTAGCGCGCCTCCAGGTCGTCGAGGTAACGGTCGACGGTGTAGCGGCGCCGCGCCGGGTCGTAGAAGAACCGATCCTCGGCCATCATCTGCGCGTGGACGAAATTGCGCTGCGACCAACGCAGCTCCGGGCGCTCGTAGTTCGCCCCGCTGTAGCCGATGCGCGTGAGGTGCTCCTCCCGCCACTCGCGAAAATCGCGCACCCACGCGGCGGCGGCGGCGTTCACGTCCTGCTTCCACTGGCCGATGGTCTGGAAGGGCCAGCCTGGCATCGACACCGGGAGCGGCAGGTGCGGGCCGTTGCGGGCGTGCGACAACTGGAACTCGGCGATGCGGGCGGAGGGAACGCGCGGGGACTTGCTCATGCGGTGGAGGCGGAACAGCGGAGGCAAACGTTTGCGTCGCCCCGCTTCCTTGTCTATGAAATTGCGCTGGCCCCGCATCGTCTCCTTCCTGCCGCCACTGCCCCGCCCCTTCCGCCCTCCCGCCCAAATGAAGAAAACCGCCAGCCTGATCGATGTCGCCCGCCGGGCCGGGGTGAACATCTCCACCGTCTCCCGCACGATCAACCAGACCGGCAAGATCGGCAGCGAGACGCAGGCGCGCGTGCAGAAGGCGATGCGCGAGCTCGGCTACAAGCCCAACCGCGTCGCGCGCCGGCTGCGCGCGCGCGACATGAGCACCCACCTTCTCGGCCTCATCATCCCCAACATCCAGAATCCTTTTTTCGCCGACCTTGCCCGCGGCGTCGAGGACGTCGCCTACCGGCACAACTACGCCGTGATGCTCTGCAACTACGACGAGGACGAAAAAAAGGAGCACTTCTATCTCGACGTGATGCAGGCCGAGTCCGTCGACGGCATCATCCTGCCGCCGATCCACGAAAAGGATCCCGCGGTGCTGCAAATTGTGAGCGCGGGCACGCCCGTCGTCTGCGTCGACCGCAGCCTGGCGCGCGGCGGCCTGGACAAAGTCGAGGTCGACAACCACATGGGCGCCCTCCGGGCGGTGGAGCACATCCTCGCGCAAGGCCACCGCCGGATCGGCCTCATCGGGGGACCGGCGGATTCCTCGACCGGCCGCGAACGCCTCCGGGGCTACAAGGATGCGCACGCCGCCGTCGGCCTCGCCGTGAAGCCCGAGCTCGTCCGCTTCGGCGACTACAAGCAGGAGAGCGGGCAGCGCCTGGCGGGCGAGCTGCTCGCGCTGGCCGCGCCGCCCACCGCGCTCTTCGTCTGCAACGGCCTCATGACCGCCGGCGCGCTGGAGGCGATCGCCGCGCGGGGCCTGCGCATCCCGCGGCAGATCGCGATCGTCGGGTTCGACGAGCTGCCCCTCGCCTCCGTCTTCAACCCGCCGCTGACCGTCGTGCGCCAGCCCGCGTATGAGGTCGGCCAGAGCGCCGCCGAGCTGCTGCTGAAACGCATCGCCGACGCCGGCCGCGCCCCCGTGAGCCTGAGGCTCCAGCCCGACCTCATCGTGCGAAAGTCCTGTTGAAAACCGCCGGCGGGCTCCGCCGCGCGAGGTTCCACTTGACCGCTGGAAAGTCCGGCGCAAACGTTTGCACGCCTTTCCACCCGCCAGGCAACGCCCGCGGAACCTGGCGGGCGCAGCATCCCCACTTCATGCCCAAGCCCGCCCAAGTCGTCGTCGTCGGCAGCATCATGCAGGATCTCACGCTCGAGTGCGGCGCGTTTCCGCGCGCCGGGCAGACCATCGTCGGCCGCATGCGGACCGGCCTCGGCGGCAAGGGCTCCAACCAGGCCATCGCCTGCGGGCGGCTCGGCGTGCCCACGCTCTTTATCGGCGCGATGGGGCGCGGCGCGTTTGCCGCCGAGGTGCAGGCCGTCTACCGCAAGGAACGGATCGGCTGCCGCCTCGCGCTCAAGGCCGGCTGCCCGACCGGCACGGCCGTCATCCTGGTGAATCGCGAGGGCGAGAACGAAATCGTGATCGATCCCGGCGCCAACGCGCGGCTCTCCTCCGCCGACATCCCGCGCTCGCTCTGGCGCGGCGCCCGCGTCGCGATCGTGCAGCTCGAGGCCAGCCCCGCGGCCACGGCGCACGCGCTGCGCGCCGCGCGCGCGGCCGGGGTCCTCACCCTTCTCAATCCCGCGCCGATGCGCGACGACTTCGATCCCGGGCTCCTCGCGCACGCGGACATCCTCATCCCCAACGAGAGCGAGTTCGTCGCGCTCGTGCGGCGGCTCCCGCAGGCGCAGCGCCCCGGCTTTTCGGAGGCGGCGCTGCGGGCGCTGCGGCCCGGCGAGTTGCACGAACTCTGCCGCCGCCTCGGCGTGCCCACGGTGATTGTCACGCTGGGCGACAAGGGCTGCTTTGTCTCCGAGGCGCACGGGCACCGTGCCCTGCCGGCGCATCGGAACGTGAAGGTCGTCGACACCACGGGCGCGGGCGACGCTTTCTGCGGCGGCCTCGCCGCCGGGCTCGTGCGCACCGGCGGCGACATCATCGAGGCCGCGAAGCTCGGCACCGCCGTCGCCGCGCTCTCGATCACGAAGCCTGGCGCGGCGCCGGCGATGCCGACGAGGCGCGAACTCGACCGCTTCCTCCGCAACGGCAAGTAGCCCCCTTCATGAACTTCGTCGCGCCATGGCGCCGGGCGTGCGCGCGGGTGGCTTGGCTGCTCGCCGGCGGATTGCTGCCCGTCCCGATCGCGGCCGCGCCGTCGCCGTCCCGCCCCAACGTCATCCTGATCCTTGCCGACGATCTCGGCTACGGCGATCTGGGCCTCCACGGCAACCCGCGGCTGCGCACGCCGCACCTCGATCAGCTCGGCCTGGAGAGCGTGCGCTTCACCAATCATCACGTCGCGCCGATGTGCACGCCCACGCGCGGGGAGCTGATGACCGGCCTCAGCGCGTTTCGCAACGGCGCGACCGCCGTCGGCGAGGGCCGCTCCATCCCGCGCCGCGAATTGCCGCTGCTGCCCGGGCTGCTCCGGGCGGCCGGCTATGCGACCGCCCATTTCGGGAAATGGCACCTCGGGGACAACTACCCGTTCCGCCCGCACGACCGCGGCTTCGAGCTTTCGATCCACAGCAAGGGCTTCGGCGTCAGCTCGCTCGCCGACCACTGGCTCAACGCCGCGCAGGACGACACCTACTGGCGCAACGACACGCCGGCGCGCTTCCCCGGCTACAACACCGACGTGTTCTTCGCCGAGGCGATGCAATGGATCGCCGCGCAGGCGCGGCCGTTCTTCGCCTTCATCGCGCCGACCGCCGCGCACGAGCCGCACTACGTGCCGCCGCGCCACGCCAAGCCCTACGAGGATCTGCCCGGCGTGCTCCCGTTCTTCTACGGCATGGCCGCGAACCTCGATGAAAACGTCGGCCGCCTCCGCGAGTTCCTCCGCGATCGGCGCCTCGAGCGCGACACGATCGTGATCTACATGACCGACAACGGCACCGTGGAGCGCACGAACTATTACACCGCCGGCATGCGCGGGCGCAAAGGCTCGCTTTACGATGGCGGCCATCGCGTGCCGTTCTTCCTGCACTGGCCCGGCGGCGGCGCGCTCACCCAGCCCCGCGAGGTCGAGGCGCTCACGCACGGCACGGATCTCGTGCCGACATTGCTGGACCTCTGCGGGGTGCCGGCGGCACCCGGCGCCGTGTTCGACGGCCGCAGCCTCGCGCCGCTGCTCGCGGGAAACGCCGCGGCGGCCGCGGACCGCAGCGTCGTCGTGCAGTTCGGCGCGAGCTTCAAGGAATGGGACTGCGCCGTGCTGCGCGGTCACTGGCGATTGGTGCGCGGCGCCGAGCTCCACGACCTCTCCAGCGATCCGGGGCAGGCCCGCGATGTTGCGCCGCAATTCCCGGCAATCGTCGCGGCGCTGCGCGCGGACTACGAGGCCTGGCTCGGCCCGACCAAGGCTGTCATGGGCCGGCCGAACCACATCATCGTCGGCTCGCCGAACGAACGGATCTCGACGCTCTCCGCGGCGGATTGGGTCGGCCCCTACTGCGGCGAATGGGGCGAGCTGAAGGCGGGCGCGACGCCGAAGTTCGGCCACTGGGACATCGAGGCCGCAAGCGACGGCGACTACACCGTGTCGCTCCATCTGTTTCCGCCGGAGTCGGGCGCCCCGCTCGCGGGCGCCTTTCGCGGCGTGCCCGCCCGGCCCGTGCGCGCGGCGCGCCTCCTCGTCGACGAGCGCGAGTTCACGCAGGCGACCGAGGCGACCGCGACCCATGCGCGCTTCACCGTCCGCCTCCGGCGCGGCGAGCCGCACCGGCTCGAGGGAAAATTCCTCGATGCGGCCGGCGCGCCGCTCTGGGGCGCAATCTACGCGGTGGTTGAGCGCGCGCCCTGAGGCTCACTCGGCGCGAGCGAGAGCCAGGTGAGCCGCCACGCGCCATCGACGCGCCCGCCCGCGGCGTAGTAGGGCGCGAACTCGATGGGCGCGCGATTGCCCAGCCTGAGCCTCACCCGCGGCCCCTCCTCGTCCGAAACTGGCTCCATTACTTCGAGCACATCCGCGGGCGCGCCGTCCGGCAGGCGGATCGTCTCCTCGGTTTTGAAGCCGTCGACAAGCCCCGTCGCATAGACGAGCGGGCCGCGCGCGATTGCCGCGTAGTCGGCGCGCAGCACTTCCTGCGCGACGGGCGAGCCGTCCGGCGCGCGCGACTCCTGCACGTTCCGGTGAGTGCGACGGTGCAACGTCGCTCGCATCGGAAAGTCCAACGTGACTTCGTCGCCCGGCCTCCACGTGCGACGCAAAGCGAAATACGTGTTCGCCTGCGCGCGGCCAGCGGAGTCGACCGCGGCGCCGTTGACGGAAATGCGGCAGGACTCCGCCCAGGAGGGAATGCGCCATCGGATCGAAAATTCCGCCGCACGCTCGGCATCGACGCGCAGCCGAATCATCCCATCGAATGGGTAGCGCGTTTCCTGCACGAGGCGCAGGCGGCCCGCGGGCGTGCCCGGCACGTCCACGCCGCCGGGGCCGTAGAGGTTGACGCTCACCGCGCCGTCCGCGCCCACACCGCACGCGATCGCCGGCAGCTCCTCGAGCGCAAGCGGCCCGCTGGACTTGCAGCAGCGCCAGTAAGTCGTGAACACACGCCGGCCATTGGGGAAGGAATAGTAGCACCAGTTGTCGCCCGCAGGGGCTTGGGCGCCAAGCAAGTCGTTGTAGGCCGATTTCTCGATTTCGTCGGCGAACTGGGCTTCGCCGGTGATCGCGAGCAGCTCACGGTTGAGTTGGATCCAAGCGAGCGTCGAGCAGGTCTCGACGAGCCCGCTGGGGCTGAAGAACCCCGGGGCGTTGAACACCTCGCGGGACCGGTGCCCCACGCCGCCCCATGGGCCGCCGCCGAGCGTGAGGTGATGCGTGCGAATGCTCGCCCACACATTCCGGACGGCGCGAAGATAGTCGGCGTTGCCCGTGGCGCGGTGGAGCTTCGCGAGGCCGGTGAGCATCCAGCAGAGCTGATAGGCTTTGCCCGTCGCAATGAAGGCCGCGTCCGCGCCCGCGAGCGCCTGTGGCAGGAACTCCAGCGCCGGCGCCTCGCTCGCCTCCCGCAGGATGAGCTCGGCCAGCTTCAGGTATCTTTCCTCTCCGGTCGCGAAGAACAACTCCACCGCCGGATCAAGCAGCACGGTGGCCGAGAGCCCATGATGGTTGCCGAGCGACGTGATCGCGATCCCGCCTTCACTGAACGTCCGCCAGCAAAGGTCGCCCATCCGCCGCGCGGCGGCCAGGTAGCGGGGCTCGGCGAGCGCCTCCGCGGCCTCGATCAGGCCGAGGATCAAATACGCGTGCACCCAGATGTCCCAGGTGCGGACGGTCGGCGCACCGTCCCAGGTGCGTGGCGCGGGCCCGCGCCGGCACATGAAGCGCCGCTCCGGCGCGTAGGTGCCGAGGTAGCCGTCGGGCCCCTGCACGCCCACCAAGTAGTCGGCCACCCGCCGCACGCTCGCCGCGAGCGCCGTGTCGCCGCCGCGCACCGCGCGCGCCGCGGCGGCCAGCCACTTGCCCGCATGCTCGCCATACCAGTCGCCCTCGTGGTTGTGCGCGACGCACGCGGGATGGAAGAGCGCGATGGGCGGGCTGGTCTCGTCGCGAATGAAGCGCGCCAGGTGGGCGGCGCGACTCGCGTCGAGCGCGTGGCCGAGAACGCCGCCCAGCCGCGCGCGCAGGGGAAACGACTGCGCCGGGGCGGCGTTGGGAACGAGCGTCATGACGGCAAAAGCATTGACACCCCGGGCGGATTCAAGACGCTTTTCATGCAAACGTTTGCCTAAAATCCCTGCAGGCGCGTTGCCCCGGCCCTTCCTCCCCTGCCCTCACCATGAAAACCCATCCAGGAAATCCCGCCGTCGCGCGTGTCGCGGCGTTGTCGTTCGCCCTCCTCGCCCTCCCCGCGCTTGCGCAACCGGCCCCCGCGCCCGGCGCCGCCAAGGTCGACGAGGTCGTCCAGCTGGACAAGTTCACCGTCACCACCGGCTTTCGCACGCCGAAGACCATCGATCAAATCCCGGGCGCGGTGAAGCTCATCACGACCGGCGACATCACCGACACGCTGCTGCTCACCGAGGACGCCACTGCCGTCCTCTCCCGCACCATCCCGGGCTACGCCGAGGGCACCCAGCAGATGCAGAACACCGGCGAGACCCTGCGCGGCCGCGTCGCGCTGCGGCTCTTTGACGGCATCTCGCAGACCACGCCGCTGCGCGAGGGCAACCGCAACGCCACCTTCACCGACATGGGCATCGTCGATCGCATCGAGGTCATCAACGGCCCGTCCGCCGCCGAGGGCATCGGCGCGGCGGGCGGCATCATCAACTACGTCTCCAAGAGCCCGTCCAAGGAAGGCAGCGACGCCACGCTCACCTCGCGCTTCTCCACCCAGGGCGGCACGCGCACCGACAGCTGGAAAGTCGGCCTCAACTACGCCAACAAGCAGGGCCCGACCGACGTGTTTCTCGCCGCGGCGTTCGTGAACCGCAACATGGCCAAGGACGCCCACGACCGCCTCATCGGCATGGGCCAGAGCGGCAGCACCATGGACACCGAGGAGAAGAACCTCTTCCTCAAGATCGGCCACAACTTCGGTGACAAGCAGGTGCAGCGCCTCCAGCTCACGATCAGCCGCTTCGACCTCGCGGGCAAATCGAACTTCAGCGCCTTCCCCGGCGATCGCTCCAAGGGCATCACCGACACCTCGATTCACAAGCAGCCGCCGGGCGCCAAGTCCGAGTTCAACGAGTTCAACCAATACGCCCTCGCCTACAAGCACGCGGACCTCGGCGGCGGCACGCTCAACGTGCAGGTCTACAAGTCGAGCCAGGCGATGCGCTTCCTCGCCGACCCCACCGATCCCGCGAAGCAGGATCCCCTCATCGCGCCGATCGGCCAGCTCGTCGATCAATCCGAGATCAACTCGCAGAAGAAGGGGCTCCGCAGCTCGTGGACCCGCGCCCGGCTGCTCGACGTCGAGGGCCTCGAGCTCAACGTCGGCTACGACCACATGAAGGAGACCGCGCAGCAGCTCCTCGCGCTCACCAACCGCGTGTGGGTGCCGCCGATGATCTACACCAGCCACGCGCCGTTCGCGCAGGTCTCCTACGTCAACGGGCCGCTCACGCTCAGCGGCGGCCTCCGCCACGAGGACGGCGAGCTGCAGGTGGACAGCTACACCACGACCTATTTCAACAACCGCGTGCGCGTGAACGGCGGCTCGCTCGACTACAAGTCCAACCTGCCGAACGTCGGCGCCATCTACCGGCTGCCGCAGGGCTGGTCGCTCTTCGCCTCCTACAGCAAGGGCTTCACGCTGCCCAACGTCGGCATCCCGCTCCGCAACATCAACGTCCCCGGCAAGTCCGTCTCCGGCATCCTCGATCTCCAGGCCGTCATCGCGGACAACAAGGAGGCGGGCTTCGCGTGGCGCCGGCAGGACCTGAGCTTCAGCGCCTCCATCTATCGCAGCTACTCCGCGCTCGGCTCGTCGCTCACCGTCAGCCCGATCACGCGCGACTTCATCCTCCAGCGCCGGCCCGTGCTCGTCCAAGGCGGCGAGGCCAACGCCGAGTATGCCGTCACCAAGGACGTGAAGCTGACCGCGCTCTATTCCCACATGGAGGGCAAGACCGTCGCCGTCGAGAACGGCCCGCTCTCCGTGCAGCAAGGCGTGGCCAACATCAGCCCCGACAAGTTTGGCACCTCCGTCCGCTGGCGCTACGACCGCCAGGGCACGGTCACCCTTGGCCAGACGACGCTCTTCGGCCGCGAGCTCAACGTCGGCCGCCCGCAGTTCGAGAAGACGGCCGGCTACACGATCTGGAACCTCGCCGGCACCTACTCGCTCGGCAAATGGGGCGAGCTCTCCCTCGGCATCGAGAACCTGCTCGATCGCTACTACATCCTCACGTGGGCGCAGATTGACCAGTTCCAGAACTATTTCGCGGGCCGCGGCCGCACTTATTCGCTGACGCACTCGATCCGCTTCTGATCGCCTGAAGCGACCGCCGCCGCTCTTCATGCTGCGATCCATCGCAAGAGCGGCGGCCGCCGGTCTCGCCCTCGCCATCACGGCCGCCGCGGCGGAAAACCTCGCCAGCGTCGCGCCGGGCGAGCTGCCGGCGCCGCCGGGCACCACGCCCGTCTCCGCGCTTTTCGCCGCCGATCAACTGGTGGCCGTGCGCGACGCGCGGCTCTGGCGTTTCGACGAGGCGTCGCGCCAGTGGCACGGCGCCGAAGCCGCCGTCAACGGCGCCGAAGTCCGCGGCGCGATCACCCAGGGCGCCTCGACGTGGCTCCTGCTCGCGCGCGCCAGCGACGGCGCGATCGACCGACTGGCGCCGCTCACCGGGGCCGGCACGCTGCCGCCGCTGCCGGCGCCCCTCGCCGCCGCCCGGGGCGCCGCGCTGGGCGGGGCGCTGCAGGTCGTCGGCGTCGACGCGCAGGGCGCCGCGCACGCGTGGTCGCTGACGCCGGGCGACGCGCCGCAGGGCTGGCGCGAGTTCCCCGCCTGGAGCGGCCAGGCCGGCGCGCCCAGCGCGCTCGTCGCGCAGGATGCTTCGCTCGTCCTCACGGCGCCCAACGCCGCCGGGACCGCCGATGAAGTCTGGCGCTGGACCGCAGGCGAAGGCTGGAAGCTCCGCGCCACCTTGCCCGGACTGGTGGTCGCTGGCGCGGCCCAGCCGCTGGGCCAGGCCCACGTGCTTTTTCTGGTGCGCCTCGCCGCGGATTCACCCGGCGGCGCGCGCACGCAGCTCGCCACGTTTCACACCGTCGCCCACGCGGTCGCGACCCAGGGGCCGCCCCTCGCGGGCGACGCGCTCTTCGGCGCCGGCTGGAAAACCGGGCTCGTCTGGGCCGACGGCCGCGCGGCGCTCTCCACCGCCCGGATCGAGGGCAACAAGCTCCTGCTCCGCCCGCTCGACTGGGTCATGATCGCCGGCTACCTCGCGTTCATCGCCGCCATCGGCGCGTGGTGCTACGCGCGCGAGAAGAAGCAATCCACGGCCGAGTTCTTCGTCGGCAGCCGCGCCATCCCCTGGTGGGCGGCGGGGATCAGCCTCTACGCGGCCAACTCCAGCTCGATCGGCTACATCGCGACCACCGCCAAGGCCTACTCGACGAACTGGCAGTATTTCCTCGGCAACATCACCAACGTCCTCGCCCTCGTCTTCGTCGCGATCTGGATCGTGCCGCTGCTGCGCCGGCTCGAGCTCACGTCGGTCTTCAACTACCTGGATCGCCGCTTCCACCGCTCCGTGCGGCTCGCCGGCAGCGCCATGTGCATCCTCATGCACTTGGGCGGGCGCATGAGCATCATCCTCTTCCTGCCCTCGCTCGCGATCTCCACGGTCACGGGGCTCGATGTCGTCTGGAGCATCCTGATGATGGGCGTCGTCACCATCGCCTACACCGCGCTCGGCGGCATGCGCGCGGTAATCTGGACGGATGTCGCGCAGGTCATCGTGAAGTTCGGCGGCCTGTTCTTCGCCATCGGCTTCGTCGTGTGGTCGCTCAAGGGCGGCGCGCGCGAGTTCGCCACCATCGCCATCGCCGACGACAAGCTGCGGATGTTCGACTGGAGCTTCGATCTCACCAAGGCGACGGTATGGGGCTTCATCTTCCTGCAGCTGATGGAGACCGTGCTCACGTTCCCGAAGGATCAGGTGCTGATGCAGCGCGTCTTCGCGACCAAGTCGGAGAAGGAGGCCGGCCGCTCGGTGTGGATCTTCGCCGCGCTCATCCTGCCGGGCAGCCTCACGCTCTACCTGATCGGCACCGGGCTCTACGTCTACTACCAGAGCTTTCCCGAGCGGATGAACCCGCTCCTGCGCACCGACGCCACGCTGCCGCTCTTCATCGCCGCCGAGCTGCCCGCGGGCGTCACCGGCCTGGTGCTCGCCGGCCTGTTCGCCGCCGCGATGGGCACGCTGTCGAGCATCCTCAACAGCGTGGCCACGCTCGTCTCGGTCGACTTCTACGAGGGCCTCGCGAAAAAGCCGTCGCCGGCCACCAGCATCCGCATCGCCGAGTGGGTGACGGTGGGCGCGGGCGTCGCGGGCATGGGGCTCGCGCTGCTGCTGTCCCGTTTCAGCATCGCGTCGTTTCTCGACACGGCGATCGAGCTGGCCGGGCTTTTTGGCGGCGCCTTCGGCGGCGCCTACACGCTCGGCATGTTCACGCGCCGCGCCAACTGGCAGGGCGTGCTCGTGGGCATGGGCGTGAGCTTCGTGACGACGTTCGCGGTGTGGTGGCACTCGCTCGTCCACCCGTTCCTCTACCTGGGCATCTCGGTCTTCGTCTCGATCGCCGTGGGCTGGCTTGCGAGCTGGTTCTTCCCCGCGCCCCCGGAGGAGGCGCTGCGCGGCCTCACGGTTTTCCGCGCGGACTCGGCGCCGGCGACGCCAGCCGCCTGAGGACGGACTCGAGGCCCTCGCAAAACAGCGGCCGCCACGCGCGCCAGTCGTGCCCGCCGTCGACCACGCGCAGCTCCGCGTCGATCCCGCGCGCGCGCCGCACCCGGTTGTAGAGCGTGTGCGCCTCGTAGTCCAGGTCGTGCACCGCGTCCGCGGCGCCCGGCAGCGCCTGCTCGTCGTCGCCGACGCCGATGAACATCGCCACCGGCAGGCCGCGCGCCTCGAACGGCGCGATCAGCGCCGGGTAGTTCTTCGCCGCGTAGACCGCGTCGTCGAAGACCTTTCCGCCGCGCCCAAACGCCCCGAACTCCCGCGTGCTCGAAGCCATCGGCGGCAGCGGCACGTAGACCGCCGGACTCAGCACAATCGCCGCACCGAAGATTTCCGGGTGCGCCAGCGCGAAGCGCAGCGCGCCGTAGCCGCCCATCGAGAAGCCGCCGACGATCCGCCCGCCGCGATCCGTGCGCGTGTGGAAGGCGCGGTCCACCCCCGCCACGAGATCGCGCGTGAAGGCCGTCTCCACGCGCTCGCCCGCCGGCAATTCGCCCGCGCCCGCGAACTCCGAGTCGACATAGTAGCCCGCGCGGCGGCCCGAGGGCCCATCGGGCATCACCGCGATCAGCGGCGGGACGCGCTTCTCCGCGATCATCCGGTCGAGGTCGGGGCGCACGGTCGTCCACGCATCGAGGTTTCCGCCGCGGCCGTGCAGCAGATAGATCACCGGCAGCGGCACCGGGCCGCGCGGATTGTGGCCGTCCGGCAAGAAGACCCGGCACTCGATCTCCCGGCCCAGCGCTTCCGAGGGAAATTTCCTCGTCTCGATCACGCTCGCGCCCGCCGCCGCATCCGCCAGGGCGACCGCCAGCAGCGCGAGTCGCGTCCTCATGCGGCCGCCACCGTGGGGCGCCGTGCGGCGCGGCGTTGCCCCCAGAGCCGCAGGCGGTCGAGCCAGAGATAGACCACCGGCACCGTGTAGAGCGTGAGGAACTGGCTCACCATGAGCCCGCCCACGATCGCCAGGCCGAGCGGCTGGCGCATCTCGACGCCCTCGCCCGTCGCGAGGACAAGCGGCAGCGCGCCGAGCAGCGCGGCGAAGTTCGTCATCAGGATCGGGCGCAGGCGCATCCGCGCCGCCTCGTAGATCGCCTCGCGCGCGGCGACGCCGCCGTTCCGTTCCCGCTCAATCGCAAAGTCGATCATCAGGATCGCGTTCTTCATCACGATGCCGATGAGCAGGAAGAGCCCGAGCAGCGCGATGAGCGAGAATTCCGTGTTCGTCAGCTTCAGCGCGAGGAACGCCCCGAGCCCGGCCGAGGGCAGCGTCGAGAGGATCGTGATGGGATGGACGAGGCTCTCGTAGAGGACGCCCAGGACAAGGTAGACGGCCACGAGCACGCCGAGGATCAGGAAGGGCTGGGCCTGCAGCGAGGCCGTGAACGAGCTGAAGGAGCCCAGCATCCGCACCTGCACGCTCGCGGGCAGGAGGATCTTGGCGACGGCCCTGTCGATGGCCTCGAGGCCCTGCTCAAGCGTCACGCCCTCCGCGAGGCTGAAGCCCACGCCCTCGGCGGCGAACTGCGCGCGGTGGCGCACGCGGTCCTCGGTCTGGGCAAACTTGTAGCTGGTGAACGCCGAGAGCGGCACGCGCGTGCCGTTGGCGCCGATGACGGTCACCTTGTCGAGCACCACGGGGTCGGAGGTGTATTGCGGCTCCAGCTCCATGATCACGCGGTATTGGTTCAGCCGGTCGTAGAGCGTGGCGACCTGCCGCTGGCTGAAGGAACTGTTGAGCACCTGCGCGACCATCTGCATGTCGACGCCCAGCCGCCGCGCCGCCTCGCGGTCGATGGAGAGGCGCAGCACCTGCGCGCCCGCCTCGGAGCGCGCGTCCACGTCGGTCAGCTCCGGCAGGTCCTGCATGGCCGCGCCGATGCGCGGCGCCCACTTGCGGATGAGATCGAGATCGGACGCGAGGATCGAGATGTCATAGGAGGTGTTGTCCGACATGCGCGGGCCGTCGATGTCCTGCGCCCCGTAGAGATACAGGTTGCTGCCCGCCATCGGCGGCGCGGCGGCGCGGATGCGGTTGGCGACATCCGTGGCCGAGATCTTGCGCTCGGCGAGGGGCTTGAGGCGCACGGTCATGCGCGCGTTGTTGATGCCGGAGCTCCCGCCCGAGGTGCCGATCACATCCTGCACCGCGGGATCGGCCATGATGATTTTGCGATAGGCCTCAATCTTCGGCTGCATCACCTGGTAGGAGAACGCGTCGTCGCCGCGCGCAAAGGCGTTGAGCGTGCCGGTGTCCTGCATCGGGAGGAAGCCCTTCGGCAGCTTGATGTAGAGCGAGATGTTCAGCGCCATCGTGCCGAGGAGCACGATCAGCGTGAGCGTGGCGTGGTTGAGCACCCAGCCGAGCGAGCGCGCGTAGATCGACTTGGTCCACTCGAAGGCCCGCTCGGTCGCGTGCAGGAAGCCGCCCGCGGGCGCGTCGTGCACCGGCTTCAGCCAGCGCGCGCAGAGCGTCGGCACGAGGGTGAGCGACACCGCGAGCGACACGCCCATCGCCACCACCAGCGTGATCGAGAACTCGCGGAACATGCGCTCGATCAGCCCGCCCATGAAGAGAATCGAGACGAACACGGCGACCAGCGAGAGGTTCATCGCCAGCAGCGTGAAGCCGACCTCGCCGGAGCCCTTCAGCGTCGCGCGCAAGGGGGACAGCCCGCGCTCGATGTGGCGCGAGATGTTTTCCATGACCACGATCGCGTCGTCGACCACCAGGCCCGCCGCGACGATCAGCGCCATCAGGGAGAAATTGTTCAGCGAGAACCCAAACAGATACATGAACGCGAACGTGCCGACGACCGACACCGGGATCGCGAGGCACGGAATCACCGCGGCGCGCGCGTCGCCGAGGAAGACAAACACCACGAGCATCACGAGCGCCGTCGCGATGAGCAGCGTGCGCTGCGACTCATGCAGCGTGGCGCGGATGCCGGGCGAGCGATCCATCGTGACGGCCAGATCGGCATCGGCGGGGAGGAGCGCGCGCAGGCCGGGGAGCTGCGCATTGATGGCGTCGATGGTCTCGATGATGTTGGCGCCCGGCTGGCGGCTGATCATCAGGAGCACCGCGGGGCGATCGTTGTGAAAGCCCATGCTGTAGCGGTCCTCGACGGAGTCGGAGATTTTCGCCACGTCGCCGAGGCGCACCGGCGCGCCGTCGCGGTAGCGGACGACGAGCGACTCGTATTCGGCGGCGCGGCGGAGCTGGCTGCTCACCTGCACCTCCCACTGGCGCGGGCCGTCCTCGACCGCCCCGCGCGGGCGGATGGAATTCGTCGCCGCGATGGCGCGCCGCACCTCGTCGAGGGAAATGCCGTGGTGGGAGAGCGCGTGGGGGTTGAGCTGCACGCGCACGGCCGGCAGCGAGGCGCCGCCGATCTGCACCTCGCCCACGCCGTTAATCTGCGAAATCTTCTGCCCGAGGATGGTCGCGGCGAAGTCGTAGAGCGTGCCCGGCGAGAGGTTCGGCGAGCTAAGCGCGAGCGCCATGATGGGCGCGGCGGAGGGGTTCGATTTGCGGAAGGTGGGGTTGCCCGGCATGCCGGCCGGCAGCTCGCTGCGCGCGGCGTTGATGGCCGCCTGCACGTCGCGCGCGGCGGCGTTGAGATCGCGGCCGAGGGCGAACTCCAGCATCACGCTCGTCGAGCCCTGGCGGTTTTCCGAGTAGATGCCGTGGACGCCCGCGATGCTGCCAAACGCCCGCTCGAGCGGCGAGGCCACGCTCGTCGCCATCGTGTCGGGGCTGGCCCCCGGCAGCGACGCGCTCACGCGGATGGAGGGGAAATCAACCTGCGGCAGCGGCGAAACGGGCAGCAGCCCGTAGGCGAGCGCGCCCACGAGGATGAGCGCCACGGCAATCATGGTGCTCGCCACCGGGCGGCGCACGAACGGCCGCGAGAGGTTCACGCCGCCGCTCCTTTCGCGCCCGCGGGCGCGGGGGCGGGTTTGCGCGCGGGTTCCTTGCGGGCCAGGCGGTCGAAGAAGAGGTAGACCACCGGCGTGGTGAACAGCGTGAGCACCTGGCTCACCAACAGGCCGCCCACCATGACCAGGCCGAGCGGCTGGCGCAGCTCGGCGCCCGATCCCGTCGAGAGCATGAGCGGCAGCGCGCCGAAGAGCGCCGCGAGGGTCGTCATCAGGATCGGCCGGAAGCGCAGCAGCGCCGCCTGCTTGATCGCCTCCTGCGGCGAGAGCTTGTCGCGCCGCGCCGCCTCGAGCGCGAAGTCGACCATCATGATGCCGTTCTTCTTCACCAGGCCGATGAGCAGCACGATGCCGATGATGGCGATCATGTCGAGCGGGCGGCCCGTGACCCAGAGGGCGAGGAGCGCCCCGAGCGTGGCGGACGGCAGCGTCGAGAGGATCGTGATCGGATGGATGCTGCTCTCGTAGAGGATGCCGAGCACGAGATACATCGTGACCACGGCGGCGAGCACGAGCCAGAGCGTGCTGCCAAGCGACGCGCGGAAGGCGTGGGCCGCGCCCTGGAAGCGCAGCTCAATCGCCGGCGGCACGCCGAGATTGCGGGCCGCCGCCTCGATGGCGGCCACGCCGTCGCCGAGCGATCGGCCCGCCGCGAGGTTGAACGAGACCGTCACCGCCGGAAACTGGCCGACGTGGTTGATCAGGAGCGTGGTCGGCCGCTCCGTGACGCGCGCGAGGCTCGAGAGCGGGATGGGTTTCCCCGCGCGAGTCCGCACAAAGATCGTCGTCAGCGCCTGCGGTCCGGCGCTCAGCCGCGGGTCCACCTCGAGCACGACGCGGTATTGGCTCGCCTGCGTGAAGAGCGTGGAGACCTGCCGCTGGCCGAAGGCGCTGTAAAGCGCGTCGTCGATGTCCGCCACCGTCACGCCGAGGCGGCTCGCCGCGTCGCGGTCGATCTCGAGGTAGGCCTGGAGGCCCTCGTTCTGGAGATCGCTCGCCACGTCCGCCAGCGCGGGAAGGCCCTGCAAGTGCGCGACGAACTCGGGCACCCACTCGCTCAGGAGCTTCTCGTCGGGGCACGTGAGGGTGAACTGGAACTGGGTGCGGCTCACCCGATCCTCGATGGTGAGCTCCTGCACGGGCTGGAGGTAGAGCGCGATGCCGGTGATCTCCCGCGCGCGCTCGCGCAGGCGGTCGATCACGGCGAAGGCGGAGGCGCGCTCGCCGTGCGGCTTGAGGTTGATCAGCATGCGGCCGCTGTTGAGCGTGGCGTTGGTGCCATCGACGCCGATGAAGGAGGAGAGGCTGGCGACCGCCGGGTCCTGCAGGATCATCGCCGCGAGGGCCTGCTGGCGCTCGGACATCGTGGAGAACGAGACTGACTGGGGCGCCTCCGTGACCGCCTGGATGGCGGAATTGTCCTGCAGCGGGAAGAAGCCCTTTTTCACCACGAAGTAGAGCCCCGCCGTGAGCGCCATCGTGCCCAGCGTGACGCCCAGCGTGAAGGTCTGGCGCGCCAGCACCCAGTCGAGCAGGCGGCCGTAGCGCGCAATCACGCCGTCGAGGAAGCCGGGCTTCGCGTGCGCGTGCGCCGCGGGTTCCGGCAGCATGCGCGCGCACATCATCGGCGTGAGCGTGAGCGAGACGACGAGCGAAATCCCGATCGAGACCGCGAGCGTGATCGCAAACTCGAAGAACAGCCGGCCGACGACGTCGGCCATGAAGAGGAGCGGAATGAGCACCGCGATGAGGGAAATCGTCAGCGAGACGAGCGTGAAGCCGATCTGCGAGGCGCCCTTGAGCGCGGCCGCCATCGGCGAGGCGCCCTCCTCGCGGTAGCGCGCGATGTTCTCGAGCATCACGATGGCGTCGTCGACGACGAAGCCGGTCGCGATGGTGAGCGACATCAGCGTGAGGATGTTGAGCGAAAAGCCCGCGAGATACATCACGCCAAACGTGCCGATGAGCGACAGCGGCACCGCGATGCTCGGGATGATTGTCGCGGCGATGTTGCGGAGGAAGATAAACGTCACGAGCACAACGAGCAGGATGGCGAACACCAGCTCGTGCTGCACCGAGCGCACGGAGGCGCGGATGCTCTGCGTGCGATCGGTCAGCACGGCCATGTCGACCGAGGCGGGCAGCGCGGCGGAGAGCTGCGGCAGCAGGGCCTGCACGCGGTCGACGACCTCGATGACGTTGGCGCCGGGCTGGCGCTGGACGTTGACGAGCACGGCCGGGGCGCTGTCGGCCCAGGCGGCGAGGCGTCGGTCCTCGGCGGCGTCGGCGACGGTGGCGACATCGCCGAGCCGGAGCGGGGCGCCATCGCGCCACGCGACGATGAGCCGGCGGTATTCGTCGACGGAACGGATTTGGTCGTTGGCGTCCATCAGGACGGAGCGCAGGGGTCCGTCGAAGTTGCCCTTGGGGCCGTTGACGCTCGCGGCGCCGATGGCGGCGCGCACCTCGGCGAGGCTGAGGCCGCGCGCGGCCAGCTCGCCCGGGTTGATCTGGACGCGGACCGCGGGGCGCTGGCCGCCGGCGAGGCTCACCATGCCGACGCCCGGAATCTGCGCGAGCTTCTGCGCGACGCGCGTGTCCACGAGGTCGTGAACCGCTGGCAACGGGAGCGCGGCGGACGTGACCGCGAGCGTGACGATGGGCGTGTCGGCCGGGTTCACCTTGCGGTAGATCGGCGGCGCCGGGAGATCGTTGGGGAGGAGGTTGCTCGCGGCGTTGATGGCCGCCTGGACCTCCTGCTCCGCGACGCCGAGGGACACCTTGAGCGAAAACTGCAGCGTGATCACCGACGCGCCGCCGGAGCTGGCCGACGACATCTGGTTCACGCCGGGAATCTGCCCGAAGCGCCGTTCCAAGGGCGCCGTGATCGCGCTCGCGGTGACCGACGGGCTCGCGCCCGGGTAGAACGTGAAGATCTGAATGGTCGGGAAGTCGACCTGCGGCAGCGCCGACACCGGCAGCAGCCGGTAAGCGAGGAGGCCGGAGAGCATCAGCGCCACCATGAGCAGGCTCGTGGCGACCGGACGGAGGATGAACGGTTGGGAGGGGCTCATGGCACGTCGGCGCGCGGACGCTCGCCGCTGCCGTGGCTGGGCAACGTGGCGGCGGGGATCATTTGCCTTCTTGCTTCTTCTTGCCCTTGCCGCTCCCGCGCTCGCCCGTGGCCTTGGGCGAGGGCGGCGGATTCTTGTTCGGGTCGTCCGCGAGGATGGAGACGATCCGGCCCTCGCGCAGGCGATCGAGGCCCTCGAGCACCACCACGTCGCCGACTTCGAGGCCCTTGGTGATGACCTGAACTTGGTTTTCAGAGGGCCCGACGACGACATCGCGCACCGCCACCTTGTTCTCGGCGCCCACGACATAGACATACGTGCCGCGCGAGCCGAACTGCACGGCGATGGCGGGCACGACGATTTGATCGCGGAGCGTCGCGACCCGGAGGCGAATGTTGACGAACTGATTCGGGAACAGCTTTTCGTCATCGTTCGGGAACTCGGCCTTGAGCCGCAGCGTGCCGGTGGAAATGTCGATCTGGTTGTCCACGGTGCGGAGCGTGCCGGTGGCGAGGATGCCGCGCTCGTTGCGATCCCAGGCCTCGACGTGCAGCGCCTCGCCCGCGCGAATCGGATCGACGACCTTCTGGAGATCGACCTCAGGCACCGTGAAAGTGACGGTGATCGGGCGCGTCTGGGTGATCGTGACGAGGCCGCCGGCATCGCCCGCGCGGATCATGTTGCCGGCGTCGACCTGGCGCAGGCCAAGGCGACCGGCGATCGGCGCCTCGATGCGCGTGTAGTCGAGCTGGCGCCGGGCATCGTCGACCTTGGCCTTTTCCGTGGCGAGCAGGCCCTCGCGCTCGGCGACCAGCGCCTGCTGCTTCTCAAGATCCTGGAGCGTCACGAGCGTCTGGGAGTGGAGCTGCTTGAAACGCTCCAAGTCCGCCTGCGCGGTGCGGGCCTGCGATTGCGACTGGAGGAAGCTGCCCTCCGCCTGCGCGAGCCGGAGCTGGTAGGGCGCCGGGTCGATTTCGGCGAGGATGTCGCCGGCCTTGACCTCCTGGCCCTCGGTGAAGGCCACCTTGTTCAACTGGCCGTCGACGCGGCTGCGGACGACGACCGTGTTGAGCGGCACCACCGTGCCGATGGCCCGCAGGTGCAGCGCGAGGTCCGCCTTTCGGGCCGCCTCGGCCCGGACCGGCACGGCTTGGGTGCGATCGCGGCGGAAAGAGCCATACATCGACGGGCGAGTTGGCGCGGCCTGCTGGGCGAAATACCACGCGCCGCCGGCAAAGATGATGACTGCGGCGGCGTAGACGATCCAGCGACGGCGTGAACGGGGTGCGGACGAGGGTGAAGAGGACATGCAGCAGGCGAAGCGAGGGAATGCGACCAGACAGGGTGTGGCGCCTGCCAGACGACCACGCCCGGGCTGTCGTTGCTAGGAATTTCCACAACTTCAAACCTACCGGGCAATTCGGCCGGACCCGCCTCCGGCCCGGGCCTCAACTCCCCGGCCCACAGGCATCGAGCTCAATTTCGAACAGCAAATCGTCGCGGCATATGACACAATGGGTGTTCACCACGGGCAGGGAGTTGAGTTCCCGGGCGGCACACCAAGCCTGGAAGTGGCGCACGAACGCCGGGTCGCGATAGTAGGCCGTCGCCCGGGTGATGTTGCCGTAGCTCATCCCGCGCGACCGCAGGATGGCCGCAACGACCTCCATCGTGAGGCCCACCTGCTTCCCCGCGTCGCCGACCCAAGCCGTCGCCCCTCCCGGATGGATGGACGCCGTGCCGGAAATCAACAGCCGTCGCCAGCCGCCCGAGTCGATTTCCATGGCGCGGCTGAACGAGCTGCCGTAGGCCGGCGCCGGGCATTGCAGGGGCGATGCGACTTCCTTGGCGCATGCGCCGGACCCGCTCGGGCGAACCGCCCACGCGGCGACCGCAAGCGCCGCGCCATCGGCGTTGCGCGCGCCGATGCCGGTGCTCGCCGGCAGCGAACCCGTGCGGAAGTTCACGCGGGCGTAGCGCGCCGACCGCACGCGGTTGAACTCTCCATACCACGCGAGGATGTCGTCGTTGTAGAACCACGTGCGCACGACATCGGCGTAATCCATGCCCGCCTGATCGAGCGCCCACTCGAGGTTTTCGAGCGTCTGCTGCACCTGCGCGCCCGGGCCAAGGTTGCGCGCCGTCGGCCCGAGGCCGCCCAGCAGGCAGTGGCGCGCGTCGCCATCCTCGAAGACGGATGCGACCACGCGGTTGCCGAGCCGCACGCGCGTCACGGCGCGGCCGCCCACGGCAAACGCCTGCACGCCGGCCAGCGGCGCGCCGTCGCAGCCCGCCCCCTCGATCCAAGTGACGGGCCACTGCGTCTCGCCCAGCGCCGCGCGCATCGCCCGGTCGATTCCGCGGCGCGCGGCCAGCGAGCCATAGATCATCACCCCGAGGATCTCCGCCTCGCGCGCGGCCAGCCCCCGCGCGAGGCGCTCGAACACCGCGGCCACCGGCTCGCCGGCGCGCATCGTCTCGGTGAGCGCAAACTCCGGGGACGCCTTCCGGGCCCGCTCCGGGATTTTCGCGGCCGGCGTCGCCGCCGGCATTTCATCGCAACGAACCGCGCCAGCCGGGCTGTAAGTTTGCATGGCGCCGCAGACGCGGCGTCCCTCCCCCGGTTACGGCCCCCGCGTTCTCGCGCGCGCACAAGGCATCTCAATACACCGAGAAATGGGCGCGATTAGCCGGCGCTAATAGCGCGCGGCTCCTGTAGCGCCCAAGCGGACGCAGCGTCACCTGCGGCTGCGCCCCCCATGATCACCCACGGCAAACTTCCTCCTGCCGGCGTCCGCGCTTCCCCGGCTGCGCATCCGTTGCCCGCCAAGTCGCGGGGGATAAGCCTCGCTTTCGCCTGCGCAGTTTCCGCGCTGTCCAGCCAGGCCGGAGACAGCGCCGGCGCGCCGCCGCCGGCAGCGCCGCCGGTTGAGCTCTATGAGCGGGCCGCGGCGCCTCAGCCGGCGGGGAAAATCGACGAGTTCGTCTTTGCGCGCCTGGCTCAGCTCGGCGTTGCCCCGGCGCACGTGTGCACCGACGCCGTTTTTGTGCGCCGCGTCTTCCTCGACGTCATCGGCACGCTCCCGTCCGCCGCCGAGGCCCGGCAGTTCCTGCAGGACCCGTCCGCCGACAAGCGCGCGGCCTTGATTGATCAGCTGCTCGCGCGCGACGAGTTCGCCGACTACTGGGGCATGAAGTGGAGCGATCTCCTGCGGCTCAAGGCCGAGTTCCCCGTGAACCTCTGGCCCAACGCCGCGCAGGCCTATCATCGCTGGATCGTCGACGCGCTGCGGCGCAACCGGCCCTACGATGAGTTCGCGCGCGAGTTGCTCCTCGCCAACGGCAGCAACTTCCGGGTCGGGCCCGTCAATTTCTACCGCGCCGTCCCGTCCAAGGAGCCGGCGGCCATCGCGCGCATGGTGGCGCTGACGTTCATGGGCGAGCGCGCGGAGAAGTGGCCGGAGGCGCGGCTCGCTGGCCTCGCGGGCTTTTTCACGCCGCTCAGCTACAAGTCCACCGCCGAGTGGAAGGAAGAGATCGTGTTCTTCGATCCGCAGAAGTCGCCGCCGGCCGGCGAGGCGGCGCGCGCGGTGTTTCCCGACGGCACGCCCGCCCACCTCGCCGCCGATCGCGATCCCCGCGAGGCGTTCGCCGCGTGGCTCGTCGCGCCGGAAAACCCTTGGTTTGCGCGCGCGATGGCGAACCGCGTGTGGTCCTGGCTGCTCGGGCGCGGCATCGTCCACGAGGCGGACGATTTCCGGCCGGACAATCCGCCGGCAAACCCCGCGCTGCTCGCGCTCCTCACGCACGAGCTGGTGGCAGCCCGCTTCGACGTGAAGCGCCTCATGCGCCTCATCCTGAATTCGCGCACCTATCAGCTTTCGTCGCTCGCGCGCAGCGCGAGGCCCGAGGCCGAGGCGAACTTCGCCTTCTACGCCCCGCGCCGGCTCGACGCCGAGGTGCTCATCGACGCCTTGAACCAGATCACCGGCACGACGGAGAAATACTCGAGCGCCATTCCCGAGCCCTTCACGTTCGTGCCCGAGGATCAGCGCTCCATCGCGCTGCCCGACGGGAGCATCACGAGCCCGTTTCTGGAAAATTTCGGCCGGCCGTCGCGGGACACCGGGCTCGAGTCCGAGCGCAACAACCGGATCACCGCCGCGCAGCGCCTGCACCTGCTGAACTCGACGCACATCCAGCGGAAGCTCGAGCAGGGCCCCAGACTGCAGGCGCTGATTCGTTCCCGCGCGGCGCCGCGCGAGGTGGTCGCCAGCCTCTACCTCACGATTCTCTCCCGCCCGCCGACCGCGGAGGAGCAGCGCGCCTTCGCCGCCCGCGCGTCGCGGGGTCCGGACGGAAGGACGGCATTTATCGATCTCGCCTGGGCGCTCATCAACAGCGCCGAGTTTCTCCTCCGCCACTGACAATCCATGCCGGGCCGCTCTCGGCGACGCCCGGCCAACCCCCTCCGCCATCATGAGCCTGCACCACAGCGTCGATCCTCGTCTCTGGAACCTTGCCTCCGAGCTCCGCCTGCTCGGCCTCGGCGGCCCGCCGATGACCCGCCGCGAGGCGATCCGCCGCGGCCTGCTCGGCACCGCCGGCCTCGCACTGGCCGGCCCGCTCGCCCGCGCCGCCACCGCGCCCGCGACGCCGAAGGCGAAATCCGTGATTCAGATCTGGCTCTGGGGCGGGCCCTGCCACCTCGACACCTTCGATCCCAAGCCGGATGCGGGCTACGACTATCACGGCGGCTTGAAGGCCCCGATTCCCACCAACGTCGCCGGCATCCAGATCGGCGAGCTTCTGCCGCTGCTCGCGCAGCAGGCCGACAAATACTCGATCATCCGGAGCATGACCCACGGCATCAACGGCCACGAGACGGCGTCGTATACCGTGCAGACCGGCCGCGCGTCGGGCGGCCGCGATGTTTTTCCCGGCACGGGCGCCGTGGTCTCGCTCTTCAAGGGCTACGACGCCGGCTACAAGGGCCTGCTCCCGCCCTACATCGTGCTGACCGAATTGCAGGGCCGCTTTTCCGAGGCCGGCTTCCTCGGCGGCCGCTACAAGCCGTTTGCGACGGGCGGCGATCCGGGCGCGGCGCGCTTTGTCGTCGAGGGCGTCGTCGCCCAGGGCATCTCCGAGGAGCGCCAGCGCGCGCGCCGTGAGTTTTTGCACCAGCTCAACACGTTTGAACGCGCGATGCCGCGCGGCGACCCGCGCCTCGCCGCGCTCGCGCAGTGCGAAAACGACGCCTACGAGATGATCCTCGGCGACGCGGGCAAGGTCTTCGATCTTTCCCAAGAAAAGGATGCGGTCCGCGACGACTACGGGCGCAACACCTTCGGCCAGTCGTGCCTCATGGCGCGCCGGCTCGTCGAGCGCGGCGTCCCCTACGTCACGATCAACTACAAGGGCTGGGACACCCACAAGCAGCACTTCCCGATCATGCGCCAGAAGCTGCCGCAGTTCGACCGGGGACTCGCGACGCTGCTCGCCGACCTGTCCGCGCGCGGGCTGCTCGCGAGCACCATCGTCCTGGCGGGCGGGGAATTCGGCCGCACGCCCAAGGTCCAGTGGGAATCGCCGTGGAACGGCGGGCGCGGCCACTGGGGCAAGGCGTTCTCCGCGGTCGTCGCGGGCGGCGGCTTCAAGGGCGGCCACGTCGTGGGGCAAACCGACGCCCGCGGCGAGGAGGTGAAGGAGCGCCCCGTGCCGCCGCGCGACTTGATCGCGAGCATGTATGAGCTCCTCGGCATCGACGGCAACGCGCGGCTGCCCCATCCCGAGGGCGCGGATGTGCGCGCGATGCCCGCTGGCCCCGCCTCCGGCCCCGGGCGCATCGCGGAAATCATGTGAAACCGGGAGCCGCCATGCACCTGTCCGGCAAATCCCTCGGCGGAATCCGCGAGCGTTGCGACCCGTGGTTGTTTTTCCTGCTCCTCCTCGGAGCAGCCCTGGCCTTCGAGCCTGACGTGCTCGCCCAGCCGGCCGGCGGCCGCGGCGCACCGCACCTCGCGTTCACTTACCCCGCAGGCGGGCAGCAAGGGACGACGTTCAAGGTTTCCCTCGGTGGCCAAAATCTCGCGGCCGCCGCCGCGGTGCATTTTTCCGGCGCGGGCCTCACCGCGAAAATCTCCGGCTACGAGCGCCCCTTGACGCAGAAGGAAATCAACGACCTCCGCGAGGAGCAGCAGCAGTTGCAGGACAAGCGCGCCGCCGCCCGCAGCGATCCGACGAAGCCGGCCTTCACCGCGGCCAACGAGGAGCGCGCCGCCGAGATTCGGCTCCTGCTCGCCGGGCGCGGGAACCGTCAGCTCAGCCCCGTCCTCGCCGAGACGGTGACGCTCGAGGTCACCATCGCCGCGGATGCGCCCGTCGGCGATCATGAGTTGCGCCTGCGCACGGCGGGCGGGCTCTCCAATCCGATGACGTTCTGCGTGGGTGCGCTGCGCGAGTTCGGCGAGCCGCCCCGCATCGCCACATCGTTCCCCAATCAGCCGCCGCCCAACCGCGAGCCGGACCCGCTCACGCACCGGCCAAAATCCGAGATGGAAATCACGCTGCCCGCCGTCGTGAACGGCCAGATTCTCCCCGGCGAGGTGGACGGCTTTCACTTCTCCGCCCGCCGCGGCCAGCACATCGTCATCGTCGCCGCGGCGCGCGCGCTCCTCCCCTACCTCGCCGACGCCGTGCCGGGCTGGTTTCAGGCCACGCTCCGGCTCACGGATGTGCGGGGCCGCGAACTCTCCTACGCCGACGACTATCGCTTCAACCCGGACCCCGTCCTCTGCTTCGAGATTCCGGCCGACGGGCTCTATGTGCTCGAAATCAAGGACGCGATTTTTCGCGGGCGCGAGGATTTCGTCTACCGCGTCTCCGTCGGCGAACTGCCGTTCGTCACGGGCGTCTTTCCCCTCGGCGCCACCTGCGGCGAGCGCGCGGCCTTCGATCTCTCCGGCTGGAACCTCGACGCGGCGCAGCTGGCCATCGACACCACGGACCGCGCGCCGGGCCGCTTTCTGCTGCACGTCCGCGGCCGGGATCAACTTTCCAACCCGGTCCAGCTCGCGCTCGATCGCCAGCGCGATTGCCTGGAGGCCGAGCCCAACGACGAGCGCGCGACCGCGCAGCCCGTCACCCTTCCCGCGATCGTCAACGGCCGCATCGGGCGCCCCGGCGACCGGGACGTGTTTCGTTTCGAGGGCAAGGCCGGCGACGAGCTGGTCGCGGAGGTCTTCGCGCGCCGGCTCGGCTCGCCGCTCGACTCAGTGCTCACGCTGACGGACGCATCCGGCCGCCAGCTCGCGAGCAACGACGACCACGAGGACAAAGCCACCGGCCTGCTGACGCACCACGCCGACTCGAGGCTCGCGGCCCGGCTCCCCGCCGATGGCAGCTATTTTCTCACGCTGGCCGACACGCAGCACCAGGGCGGGCCCGACTTCGGCTACCGCCTGCACGTGCATCCACCGCAGCCCGACTTCGAGCTTCGCGTCACCCCGTCGAGCCTCAACCTGCGCGCCGGGGCCAGCGCCGCTGTCACCGTCTACGCGCTGCGCCACGACGGCTTCGCCGGCGAGATCGCGCTGCTGCTCAAGGATGCCCCCGCGGGCTTTCGCCTCGGCGGCGGACGCATCCCCGCGGGCCAGGACAAGATGCAGGTCACCCTGACCGCACCGTTTGGCTCGGCCGATCAGGTCTCCAGCCTGGCGCTCGCGGGCGTGGCGACGATTGGCGGCCAGACAGTGGCGCATGCCGCCGTGCCGGCGGAGGACATGATGCAGGCGTTTTCCTACCGGCACCTTGTCGCGGCCCGCGCGCTCATGGTGCACGTCGCCGGCCGCGGCGCGCCGTTTCGCGTGCTGACCCAAGCGCCGCTCCGCTTCACGCCCGGCGCATCCGCGAAACTGCAAATCGCCGCGCCCTCCGCCCGCGCCGCCGGCGCGGTGCAGTTCGCGCTCGTCGATCCCCCGGCGGGCATCTCGATCGCGAAGGTGTCCGCGGGCGCGGGCGACACCGTGAACGTGAGCCTCGCCTGCGATCCCGCCGCGGCCAAGCCGGGCACGCAGGGCAACCTGATGCTCACCGGCTTCGGCGAGCGGCCCGGCTCCGGCACGACCACCAAAGCCAAGGCTGCCCAGCGCGTGCCCCTCGGCGCCGTGCCCGCGATTCCGTTCGAGATCGCGGCGCGGCCGGCGCCGTCGAGCGAATAACACGCGGGGCGAGCGTCGCGCCCGGCTTCAGCCGACGAAGGTGTAATCATACGGCGCGCGCAGCTCGCGCGCGACGTGGGCGTTGCCTTCCGCGGCGTGGGGACCGGTGAACTGCTCCGCGGCGGCGTCCCACGTGAGCGTGCGGCCCGTGCGCAGCGAGATGGCGCCGAGGTGGCACATGGTGGCGGAGCGGTGGCCGGTCTCGACGTCGCAAATCGGGGCCTTTCGCGACCTCACGCAGTCAAAGAAATTTTCCATGTGGTTCTTGCTCTCGTAGAGCCGGACCGCGCCCTCGGGCAGCGGGGCCTTCAGGATTTCCGGATCGCTTGCGACGATGCGGTCCCGGTTCACCCAGATCCAGCCGTGCGTGCCCTCGAAGCGGATGCCGTTGCGCTGGCCGTCGGCGACGACCTTGCCGCCAAACATGTTGTCGTCGCGCGTCGTGTGGATGTTGAGCCGCACGCCGTTGGCGTAGGTGTAGCCGACCTCATACTCGCTGAACGTCGTGTAGCCGCCGGGAATCGGCTGCGTGAGCGCCCGCGACTCCACGGTGCGCGGCGCGACGAGCCCGATGGCCCAGTAGGCGATGTCGTTATGGTGGGCGCCCCAGTCGGTCATCGTGCCGCCGGAATACTCATACCAGAAGCGAAACGTGCGATGGCAGCGCTGCGGCACGTAGGGGGTGAACGGCGCGGGCCCGAGCCAGAAGTCCCAGTTGAGCTCGCTCGGCACCGGCGCCGGCGCAAAGGGGCCTTCGCGCAGCCCGGCGGGCAGCCACACGTCGGCGGAAAGAAGTTTTCCGATGCGCTCGTTGCGCACGAGCTCGCATGCCAGGCGGAAACGCGGCGAGCTGCGCTGCTGGGTGCCGGTCTGCAGCACGATGCCGCTCGCCTTCACCTCCCGCACGAGGCGGCGGCCCTCGTCGATGGTGAGCGTGAGCGGCTTCTCCGCATAGACGTCCTTCTTCGCCCGCGCGGCGCCGAGATTCACGAGCGTGTGCCAGTGGTCGGGCGTGCCGTTCACGAGCGCGTGGATGTCGGCGCGCTCGAGCACACGGCGGAAATCAGAATGGATTTTCGGCGCGGGCTTGCCCTCGGCCCTGAGCTTTTCCGCGGCCTCGGCGGCCCGCTTTGAGTCCACGTCGCACACGACGAGGATGTCGCCCCAGTTGGCGGCGTTCCTCGCGTCGGTCGTCCCCTGCCCGCCGCCGCCGATGAGCGCGACGCCGGGCCGATCGTTGGCGGAGGGCGTTTTCGGCGCGGGCGCCTCCGCGGCGGCGAGCCGGCGCTCGACAAACCACGGCGGGAGGCCCGACAGCGCGGCGATCGTGGAGCAGCGGCGCAGGAAGGCGCGGCGCGAGACATGGACGGTTTTCATGGGGCAAATCGGGTGCGGCGGGGCGAAGCCGGAGCCTACGCGGCCGGCCGCGCGCGCCGCAACGCGGAACACGGCATTGACGTTTCGCGGGCCGCGGCGTCGTTTCGCCCTGCCCCACCCTCCCGTGAAACCCCTGCTTCCGCTCCTCCCCGCGCTCGCCGCCTCGCTCGCGGCCCAGCCCCCCGCCCCGGCGCCGTTTGCGGCGCTCGACCGCTTTGCCTTCAGCTACACGCACCCCGGCGCGCAGCTCAAGGACCACATCTATGAACGCTCGCGCCGCGCCTTCGCCGCGGGCGACGCCCAGCGCGACGCGCTCACGACGCCCGAGGCGCTGCGCGCGCGGCAGGAGCTCATCCGCCGCGAGATCGTCGCGGGCCTCGGCGGCCTGCCGCCGATGGACACGCCGCTCAACCCGCGCGTCACGGGCGTCGTCGAGGGCGACGGCCTGCGCATCGAGAAGATCATCTTCGAGTCGCGGCCGCACCACTATGTCACGGCCAACCTCTACCTGCCGGCCGCGCGACCCGCGGGCCGCACGGCCGCGGTGCTGTTCCTCAGCGGCCACCACAACACCGCGCGCCTCGCGCCGGAATACCAGCGCGTGTGCCAGACCCTCGCGCGCGCCGGCTTGATCGTGCTCGCGCAGGATCCCGTGGGCCAGGGCGAGCGGCTCAGCTACATCGATCCCGCGACGAGGCAGAATCCCGTCGGCATCGGCACGCGCGAGCACGACTACGCGGGCGCGCAGTGCCGCTTCGTCGGCGACTCCCTCGCCCGCTACGTGCTCCACGACGCGATGCGCGGCATCGACTACCTGCGCACGCGCCCCGAGGTCGATCCGGCGCGCATCGGCGTCACGGGCAATTCCGGCGGCGGCACGCAGACGAGCCTCGTGATGCTCGCCGATCCGCGCGTCGCGGCGGCGGCGCCGGCGACGTTCATCATGTCGCGCGACAGCTACCAGCGCACGGGCCAGCCGCAGGACGCCGAGCAAATCTGGCCCGGCTTCACGCGCGCGGGCCTCGACCACGAGGACATCCTGCTCGCGCTCGCGCCCAAGCCCGTGAACGTGCTCGCGGTCACCTCGGACTTCTTCCCCATCGAGGGCACGCGCCGCACCGTCGCGCGCGATCGCCGCCTCTGGGAAATCTCCCGTGCCGGCGCGGCGCTCGAGCTGGTCGAGGACGACTCGACCCATGCCTACACGCCCGCGCTGGCGCGCGCCGCGGCGCGCTTCTTCGCGCGCCACCTCCTCGGCCGCGACGTCGATCTCGGCGGGTTCGAGCCGAAGGCGTTGGCGGAGGAGCAGCTCCGTTGCACCCCCTCGGGCCAGGTGCGCGTGGACTTCCCCGACGCGGAGTTCGTCTTTGAGGCCAACCTCGCGCGCCTGCGCGAGGCCGAGGCCGCGCGCCAGGCGCTCGCCCCCGCCGCGCGCCTCGCGCGCGCGAAGGACTGGCTGCGCGGTGAAGTGACGCGCGGCCGGGAGCCCACGCCGCTCAACCCGCGCCGCATCGAGCGCGCGCGCGCGGTCGGAAACTACACCGTGGACACCGCCTTCTGGTGGTCGCAGCCCGATCTCGCGAACCTCGGCATGCTGATCCGCCCGCAGGCGCGCCGCGCCGACCGCCTGCCCGTGACGGTCGCGATCTGGGAGGACGGCACCGCCGCGCTCTCCGCCCACACCGCCTGGATCGAGGCCGAGTGCGCGGCGGGCCGCGCGGTGTTCGTCGTCAACCTCTCCGGCATGGGCCCGCTCCGCCCCGACCCGATCAACAACGGCCCGATGAACGGATTCTACGGCACCTGGCACAAGCTCACCGACGATCTCCAGTGGCTCGGCGACAGCATGGTGGCGCTCCGCACGCACGAGGCGCTGCGCGCGCTGGACGTGCTGGCCGAGTGGCCCGAGCTCAACCGCGCCGACGTGCGCTTTCACGGCGAGGGCCGCGTGGGCGTCCACGCCAAGCTCGCCGCCGCGATCGCGCCGGGCTCCGTCGGCTGCACGTGGGTGCGGGGCTTCAAGTTCGCCGACTTCGTGCGCACGCGCAGCTACGACACCGCGGACATCAAGACCTACACGCTGCCCGGCGTGCTGCGGTTTCTCGATTTGGACGAGCTGTGAGCTGCAGCGCCCGGCCCACCTTTACGCCTCAGCTCACCGCCGGATAGCTGCCCAGCCACTTCACGAGCGGGCAGAACTTCCGCAGCTCGGCGATCGCGGCCTTCATCGCCGCGTCGTCGTGGTGGCCGGAGATATCGAGGAAGAAGTAGTAGTCCCACGGGCGCTTCTTGCTCGGGCGCGACTCGATCTTCGAGAGGTTGATGCCGCGCTCGGCGAGGGGCATGAGCATCTTCAGGAGCGCGCCGGAGTGCGACGCGGCCTCGTCCCCCAGCGAGACCAAAAGGCTGGTGATGTCATTGCCGCCGCCGACGGCGCCGGAGGCCTTCTTGCCGATGACAAAGAAGCGCGTCGTGTTGTCGGCCTTGTCCTGGATGTTCCGCGCGACGACGGGCACGCCGTAGTGCTCGGCGGCGAGCTCGCCGGCCACGGCCGCGGTGCCGGGCTCCTGCTTCGCCATCTGCACCGCGCGCGACGTGCTGGGCGCATCGACGAGCCGCGCGTGCGGCACGTGGCGCTGCAGCCAGTGGCGGCACTGCGCGAGCGCCTGATCCTTGGAATAGACCGTCGTGATCTTCTCGAGCGGGGAGCCGGAGATGAGCGCGTGGTTAATCTCGAGGTAGATTTGCGCGACGATCTTGAGGTCGCTCTCGACGAAGCTGTCGAGCGCCTCGCGCACGGAGCCCTCGGTCGAGTTCTCGATCGGGATCACGGCGTAGTCGGCCTCGCCTTTCTCCACGGCGGTGAAGATGTCGCTCACGCTGGCCATGCCGTGGTAGTCCACGCTCGCGCCGAACTTCTTCAGCGCGGCGGCGTGGGTGTTGCTCGCCTCCGGCCCGAGGTAGGCGATCAGCAGGGGCTTCTCGAGCGCGATGGCCGCCGACATGATCTCGCGGTAGATGGCGCGCAGGGCCTCGTGCTTGATCGGGCCCTTGTTTTGCCCGGTGACCTTGCGAAAGACGGCGTCCTCGCGCTCGGCCACGTAGATCTGGCCGCCGGCGTTGCGCTTCAGCTTGCCGATCTCGGCGGCGAGGGCGAGGCGCTGGTTGAGGAGCTCGACGAGCTGCTTGTCGAGCGCGTCGATTTTTTCACGGATCGGGCCGAGGTCCATGTCAGGGGCTGGCGGGGGGCGCGGAGGGCTGGGCGGCGGCGCCCTCGAGCGGGAGCTGCTCGTCGGCGAGGCCCATGTCGGTGTCGGAGGGCTTGTGCGGGCTGGCCGCCGTCTGCAGCCACTCGTCGATCTGGCGCGAGGAGAGCACGTCGGACGCGGGCAGCTCGTCGAGCGACTTGATGCCGACAAACTCGAGGAACTGATCCGTGGTCCCGTATTGGATCGGGCGGCCCGGCGAGTCGGCGCGGCCGACGATGTAGATGAGCTCGCGCTCGAGGAGCTTGTTGATGCCGGCCTCGGCCGACACGCCGCGAATCGTCTCAATCTCCGTGCGCGTGACGGGCTGGCGGTAGGCGATGACCGCGAGCGTCTCGACGGCGCTTTGGCTGAGCTTCACGGGCGGCGGTTCCTGGCGGAGGATGCGGACCCAGCGCGCAAAGCGCGGATGCGTCACCAGCCGGAAGCCCGCGTTGCCCTCGATGAGGAGCAGGCCGTCGTCGCTCGCGCGCAACTCCACCGCGATGGCGTCCATCGCCTCGCGGATCTGCGTCGCGGTGATGAGCGTGGGCACGTCGGAATAAAGCTCCGGATCCTGCGGCGGCTCGGCGATGACCTCGGCCGGCTCCTCCGCGGGCAGCGCCGGCGCGGCGTGCGGCGTCGCGCCGTTGGCGCCGTTCTCGTCCGCCGCCGGCGCGGCCCCGCCCGCGCCCGCGGGCGCCGCCTCGGGCTCGCCAAGCGGGAGCTGGGCGTCGTGGAACCGCGTGAACGCCGCCTGAATGTCCTTAATCGCGAGCGGCTGGCTCGACGAGAGCAGGAGCGCCTTGAGCACTTTTTTCAGGTTGAAGGCCATGCGGGGAAAATCGCGGTGAGTGATGCGGCGGGGGTGGGCGCACGCAACCTGAATTTCGCCCGCGCCCACCGGCACAGTGCCGCGCCCGTTTCGCGCGGCAGCCGCTTCCGCACTTGCCCGCGCCCCGCTCCGGGTTCTCAACTCTCCGCCCGCACTCTCCTTCCCTTCACCTTTTCCATGAGCAAGACCACGCCCGATCCCCTCCGCCCCTTCTCGTCCATCGTGCATGACGGCCCGCACCGCGCCGCCGCGCGCTCGATGCTCCGCCCCGTCGGCTTCACCGACGAGGACTTCGCGAAGCCCGTGGTCGGCGTCGCCTCGCTCTGGTCCATGGTCACGCCGTGCAACATGCACATCGACCAACTCGCCCGCGAAGCCGAGGCCGGCGCCAACGCCGCCGGTGCCAAGGCCATCGTCTTCGGCACCATCACCATCTCCGACGGCATCGGCATGGGCACCGCGGGCATGCGCTACTCGCTCGTGTCCCGCGAGGTCATCGCCGACTCCATCGAGACCGTCGCCGGCAGCGAGGGCTTCGACGCCGTCGTGACCGTCGGCGGCTGCGACAAAAACATGCCCGGCTGCCTCATGGCGCTCGCCCGCCTCAACCGCCCCGGCGTCTTCGTCTACGGCGGCACCATCCTCCCCGGCATCCATCCCGACACGAAGAAGGAGTGCGACATCGTGAGCGTGTTCGAGGCCGTCGGCCAGCACGCCGCCGGCAAGATCGACGACGCCGGCCTGAAGAAAATCGAGGAGTGCTCCATCCCCGGCCCCGGCTCCTGCGGCGGCATGTATACCGCCAACACCATGGCCTCCGCCATCGAGGCCCTCGGCATGTCGCTCCCGAACTCCTCCGCGCAGATCGCCATCAGCGCCGAGAAAAAGGCCGACTGCCGCAACGCCGGCGCCGCCGCCCTCGCGCTCCTCAAGGCCGGCATCCGGCCCCGCGACATCATGACGAAAAAGGCGTTCGAGAACGCCATCACCGTCACCATCGCCCTCGGCGGCTCCACCAACGCCGTGCTCCACCTCCTCGCCATGGCGCACTCCGCCCACGTGAAGCTCTCGATCGACGACTTCACGCGCATCGGCAAGAAGGTCCCCGTCCTCGCCGACCTCAAGCCCTCCGGCAAATACGGCATGGTGCACCTCACGCGCATCGGCGGCCTGCCGCCGCTCATGAAGGTGCTGCTCGACGCCGGCTTGCTCCACGGCGACTGCCTCACCGTCACCGGCAAGACCGTCGCGGAAAACCTGAAGGACGTGAAACCCTACCCGACCGATCAGGACGTCGTCCGCCCGCTCTCCAATCCGATCAAGAAGGACAGCCACCTCCGCATCCTTTACGGCAACCTCGCGCCCACCGGCGCCGTTGCCAAGATCTCGGGCAAGGAAGGCCTGCTCTTCTCCGGCCAGGCGATCGTGTTCGAAGGCGAGGAGAAGGCGCTGCAAGCGATTCTCGCCGGAAAAGTGAAGGCCGGTCACGTGGTCGTGATTCGCAACGAAGGCCCCGTCGGCGGCCCCGGCATGCGCGAGATGCTTTCGCCCACCAGCGCCATCATGGGGAAGGGCCTCGGCAAGGAAGTCGCGCTCATCACCGACGGCCGCTTCAGCGGCGGCAGCCACGGCTTCGTCGTCGGCCACATCACGCCCGAAGCCGCCAAGGGCGGCCCCATCGGCGTCATCAAAAACGGCGATCCCATCACCATCGACGCGGTGAAGAACGAGCTCACGCTCGCGATCCCGGCCGCGGAGCTGAAGAAGCGCCTGAAAGCGTGGAAGCCCAAGAAGCCGACCGAGACCCGCGGCGTGCTCGCGAAGTATGCGAGCCACGTCACGAGCGCTTCGGAGGGGGCGGTGACGGACAAGGATCTCTGAGGTGCGGCGAGCGACCAATGTCGTCGACAGAATTGATTCACCCGACGCTCCTGCGCATCGAAGCGGAGCGTTCGGTGAAAATCTGGTTTGCCGTAGAAAGCGGCAGCCGCGCTTGGGGCTTTGAGTCGACCGACAGCGACTACGATGTTCGTTTCATCTACCTTTCTCGCCAGTCCGACTACCTGACCGTCTTCCCACGCCGCGACGTCATCGAGAACCACGACATAAGATCGCCCGATCCGTTGCTTGATTTCTCCGGATGGGACTTCCGGAAATTCCTCGGTTTGGTAACCAAGTCCAATCCGATCTGCTTTGAATGGATGCAGTCTCAGATCGTCTACAAAGAAGACAAGGTTTGGAGCCAAGTCCGCAAACTGATCGTGCCATTCTTCTCACCAAAGGCGGCGATGCACCACTATCTGTCGATGGCGCGTCATAACTATCGCGAGCACATGCGCGACGGCACATCGCCAAGCGTCCGGCTCAAAAAATACTTCTACATTGCGCGCCCGCTGCTTTGCTGCCGATGGATTGAGCAGGACCCGTCCGCCGGTCCGCCGCCGATGCCGTTCATGGATGCGTTGAACGCCGCCCGCATCCCCGCGGCCGTTCACACGGAACTCGTAAACCTAGTCGAGCGAAAGAAAGCGGCGGAGGAATTGGACGAAGGCCCTGCGGTTCCGTGCATCAACCGTTTTTTCGACAGCGAGCTTTCCAGATTGGCGGCGATCGCCGACACGATGCCGAATGACCGCGGCAATGTTGGCGACTTGGATGAATTTTTCTATTCAGTCCGCTGCGAAATGTAGCCGCGTTGGCATCCCCAGCGGCCGATGCGCCGCGATCAAGGGAAAATCATTGGCGTGAGTCTTGTGGCACGATCGCGTAGCCACCGCTCTCCACGCCACACTTCTTCCAGTTTGCCCGCCCTCTCCCGACTACCCAGCGTCGGCCCATGCCCAAGGCCCTCCCCACCCTCGACGAATTTCTCGCCGATCTGCCTGACGATCGCCGGGCGACGATGACGACGCTGCACAAGGCGATTCGCAAGGCGGTGCCGAAGCTGGCGCCGTTCATGACGTGGGGCATGGGGCCGTCGCCCCTCATCGGCTATGGCAAATATCGCTACCGCTCGGCCAGCGGGCGCGAGGGCGACTGGTTCACCCTCGGCCTCGTCGCCGGGAAAAGCGGCTACGCGCTGCACGTCTGCGTCGGCGGCGAGGGCGGCTACCTCGTGGAGAAAAACGCCGCGAAGCTCGGCCAGGTGAAGACCGGCCGCAGCTGCATCAACTTCAAGCGGCTCGAGGATCTTAACCTCCCCGCGACGATGGCGCTCGTGAAGGAGGCCGCGAAATCCGGCGGCATCAACGCCGTGAAGTAAGCGCGCGGCCGCGACGTGCGCGCCGCCGGGCTGCGGCGGAATCGCTTCTCCTCCCCGTGTGCGCGGCGACCCCTGCGGCTGAAGCAGGCTCATCCATCAACACCGCCGCATGAATTCCCCGATGAAGCGGTCGACGTCTTTGCCCGAGACCTGACACTCGATGTCGCGGCGCAAGCCGTGGCGGCGCTGGGTCAGTTCCAGCGTCACGTCCATCTCCCGCGCCAGCTCGGCAATCCTCACCGCCCGGCGCCACTGCCAGCGCCAGCAGGTCAGGCCGACGGAGATCGGGGTGCGTTCGCGAGGGCGGGCTGGGGCGGCGACGGCATTCATGGCGCAGTCCCGGGGCATTGCGTAAAACGTGCCAACGATCGGGCGACCGCCGCGGGGAACCGCACGCGGCCCGGGCCATCGGCGTTTTCCCGCTCGCGCCGGCCCGAAGCCGGCTTACCAACATGCCGCATGGCTGATCTTCCGCCGCGACCGCGCTCGATTCCGTTTCTCATCGCGCTGGCCCTGCTGCTGTTTGGCGCGGGCATCTTCCTCCCGTTCTTTCAGGTGACCAAGTTTTGGGTGTTCAAGGACGCGGTCTCGGTCGTCGGCGGCATCCTCACGCTGTTTCACGAGGGGGAGTTCTTCCTCTTCGCGGTGCTGACGCTCTTCACGCTGGTCTTTCCCTGCGCGAAGCTCGGCCTGCTCGCCCTCATCTGGCTCGAGCGCGAGCACAACCTCGCGCGCATGCGGCGGCTGCACGGCTGGGTCGCGTCACTTGGCAAGTGGTCGATGCTCGATGTGTTCGTCGTCGCCATCCTCATCGTCGCGATGAAGTCCGCCGGGGTCGCGAGCCTGCAGATCGGCCTCGGCCTCTACCTCTTCACCGCCTCGGTCGTGCTCACGCAGCTCGTCTCGTCGTGGGTCGCCAAGCTGCTCCACCGCCCGTGAGCCGTCGCCCGCGCGCCGGCGTTCACGGCACCTCGTAGACCTCCACCAGCGCCTCGCCCGTCGCGGCGCCGGCGCCGGACACCTGCACGGTGTAGCTCCGCCCCGCCGCCAGCGTGAGCAGCACCGCGGCGTCACGGCTGCCCGGCGCGAGCGCAAACGCGCCCACTTGCGCCACGACGGGCGCGAGGCCCGCGTCCCAATTGTCATTTTCCGCGATGCGGTTCGCGCCCTCGCGCACTTCCAGCCGCGGGTCGGCCAGCACGTCGGCCACGCCAAACGCCGCCAGCCCCGGCCCCACCGCGCGCACGAGCACGCGCTGCGTGCCGGTGCCGGCAATCACGAAGCCCGCGATCAGCGCGTCGGCGCCCGTGCCGACGCGGTTGCGCGCCGAGAGGTTCACCAGCCGCACCGCACTGCCCGCGCCGGCGTCGTAGCCCTCGACGAGCACGACGCCGCCGGCCGTGCCGGTGACGACGGCCGTGCCGGCGCCGCCAATCGACTGGAGCACCGCGGCGTCGCGGCTCGCCGCGGGAAACGCAAACGCGCCCAGGCTGGAAAACGCCGGCGCCAGCCCGGCGGGCCAGTCGTTGTTTTGCGCGACCCGCGTGCCCCCGCTGAACAGCTCGATCCGCGGGTCCGCCATCGCGGTCGTGAGGCCAAAAACCGCCAGCGCCGGGCCCGCCGCGCGCACCAGCATGTCCTTGCCGCCGCCCCGCACGACGAAGCCCACGATCACGCTGCGGCCCGCCTCCAGCGAGGTGCGCAACGACAGGTTGGTGAGCCACGCGGCCGGCCCAACCCCGCCACCCGGCGTGAGGTCCCGCACGGGCGCGCCCAGCGTGACCTCGTTGGACGACTGCCCCGAGACGCCGGCGGCGTTGAACGCCTGCACCCGATAGCTGTGGGCTTCGTTTCCCGACACGGTCGCGTCGCGGTAGCTCGTGGCCCCGGCCGGCAGGGTGGCGATCGTCACCCAAGCTTCCGCCGCCGGCTCGCGGCGCTGGACGCGGTAGCCGGTTTCGTTGGTCGCGTTGTCCAGCCATGCAAGCGCGACGCCTCCCGCGGCGCTGCTCGCGGCCAGCCCGCTCGGCGGCGCGGGCACCGGGCCCTCGACAAACTCGCGGATGCCGTCCGCGATCGCGGCGGAGACGATGCGCTTGAAGCGCTCGTCGCGCAGCGCGACGTTGTCCGGCGTCGGCCGATCCATGAACGCGATCTCGATGATCACGGCGGGGCGCGTCGCGAGGCGGTTCTCGCCGTAGCTGCCGTTGAAGCCCTTCACGAGCCGGTCGGTCCAGTTGGGATCGTAGTCGCGGCGGATGGCGGCGATCACGCGCGCATGGAGGAGATCGGCGAGGCGCTTGCTCTCCGCCGCGGCGACGTGGCTGGTGTCGTAGAGCGTCTCGGTGCCGGTGCCGCCGCCGCCGTTGTTGTGGAGGCTCACGAGGAGCTCGGCGCCGATGGCGTTGGCGTAGCGCGGGCGGCAGCGGATGTCCTGATCGAGGTGATCGAAGCCGGGCTCGTTCCACACGGAGGCGTCGGCGCCGAGCGCCTTCACGTGGTAACGCGCGGCTTCCTGCCAGCGGGGAAACCCGGTCTCGCCGTCGCCGGCGTTGCGATCGAGCTGGCGCAGCGGCCGCACGTCGGCGCCCCACCCCGTGAGCTGCGCGGCGACGAGCGTCACGAAATCGTGGTTCACGAAATCCTCCACGATGCCGGTGAAGAAACTCCGCTGCAGCACGTAGCGCGTGCCGCTCAGGTAGTAGCCGTGGCCCGGGCTGAGCGCGATGCGCCGGCCGTTGAGCGCCGCGCGGGCCGGCGGCGAGCCGCCGCCCGCGGCCGGGGCCGCGGCCCGCGCCGGCCCGGCCTGCAATTCCGTGAGCAACTCCGGCAGCGGCACGCCGCCGATGCGCAGCTCGATTTCCATCGCCGGCAGGCGGCCTTGCAGCGACTCGGACGCGGCGAACTGCACGCGCCTCGTCAGCAGCGCAAAGGCCCGCGAGCCCGGCCGCAGCGCAAACGCCTCGCCGCCGAGGTCCACCGTGAGCCGCTCGCCATCGAGCGTCACCGCCCGCAGCCCGATGCCCGGCGCGTGCCCGGCCAGCGCCGCGGCGATCGCCGCGTGCGCGGTCGGCTCCGGCACGGGCCCGGCCGGCGACGGCGCGAGCGACAAGCCAAACGCCGCGAGAAAAGACGCAATCCAGGGCAAGGCCATGCCCCGAGGTTTTCGCGCGCGGCCGGCCCTTGGCAAGGGCGCCGTTGCGCACCGGCGGAGCGGCGGACGCAAACTGTCCGACGCGTTTCGCCGCCACCCTCCGCAACTTCGCCGGCGTTGCTGCGCCTCGCCGTTCATCGCCATGCACCGCCTCCGCCTGCTCGCCGTCGTCCCGTTTGTCGCCGCTGCCTTTGCCACCGATGCCCCGCCATCCATCGCGCGGCCGAATATCGCCGCACCCGTCACCGTGAAGGAGGAGCCCGGGGCCTTCATCCTCGCCAACGGCATCGTCACCGTCCGCATCGACAACCGCCGCGGCGAACTCGAGCAACTCGTTTTTCGCGGCGCCGATGTCCTCGGCCATGACCAGGGCCGCGTCGGCGGCTGGGAACAAGACCCCTCCAATACCGCCAGGATCGGCGGCCTCACCCGCGGCCTCACCATCGATCCGGCAAGCAACGGCGGCGCGCGCGCGGAGATTTTCGTCAAGGGCGTCAACAAGGGCGATCCCGCCGCCGGCCTCACGCCCGGCTCGCCCGGCGCGCCCGCCAACGGCACCGTCAACTGCGACCTTGAGATCCGCTACTCGCTCGCGCGCGGCCAGAGCGGCGTGCACGTCTACGCGATTTTCTCGCACCCGCCGGAATACGGCCCGCTCAACGTGCCCGAGAGCCGCTACATCATCCGGCTCAGCCAGAAGTTCGACTGGCTCTCCGTCGACGCCGACCGCAACCTGCTCGCGTGCCACCCGCTCGACTGGGGCACGGGCGTCGTCGTTCACGCCAAGGAGCAGCGCATCATGAGCCGCGGCGTCTACCAAAATTCCGTGGAGCACAAATACAGCTACACCGCCGTCCAATACCGCGTCCCCGCCTACGGCTGGTCCTCGACCAAGGACCGCGTGGGCGTCTGGTTCATCAACCCCACCACGGAATACCTGAGCGGCGGCGCGTCGAAGCAGGAGCTCGTCTGCCACTTCGGCGACAACGGCAACCCCGATCCCATCATCCTGAACTATTGGCGCGGCACCCACTACGGCGGCGGCGCGACCGCCTCCATCGCCGCTGGCGAAAAGTGGAGCAAGGTGATCGGCCCGATGATGATCTACGTCAATGCCCTCGAGCGGGCGCGCGAGCCTTCGCCGGCCGATCTCGCCGCGCTCGCCGCCACGCACGGCGACCCGACGGTGCCGCCGGCGTGGAAGGAGAACGCCACCGCCCTCTGGCGCGACGCGCTCGCGCAGGCGAAAAAGGAAAACGCCGCGTGGCCCTTCGAGTGGGTGAGCGGCGTCGACTACCCGCGCAAGTCCGAGCGCGGGCACGTCACCGGCCGCATCGTCCTCAACGATCCACAGGCCGCCTCGAAGAAACTCCCGCGCCTCACCGTCGGCCTCGCGCATCCCCACCCGACCCTCACGACGGACATCGTCACCGTCGCGTCGATGTCAGCACCTCCGCCACCCGGCGCCGGCCGTGGCCGGGGCGGCTTCGCGCCGCGGCCGATGCATTGGACGCGCGACGCGAAGTATTACCAATTCTGGAACGACGGCGCCGAGGACGGCCGGTTTGTCATCACCAACGTCCGCCCCGGCACCTACACGTTGCACGCGTTTGCCGACGGCGTGCTCGGCGAGTTCGCCCGCGCCAACATCACCGTCGAGCCCGGCAAGACCCTCGACCTCGGCGCGCTCGAATGGACGCCCGTGCGCTACGGAAAACAAATCTGGGAAATCGGCTTCCCCGATCGCACCGGCGGAAAATTCTACAAGGGCGACCCTGACAACTACTGGCTCTGGGGCTGGGGCCTGCGCTACCCGCTGCTTTTCCCCGACGACATCACCTACACGATCGGCAAGAGCGACTACCGCCGCGATTGGTTCTTCCAACACACGCCCCGTGGCGAGTCGCGCGCATGGCTCAACCCCGCCGCCCAAAACCCCGCGCACCAGCGCTTCGGCTGGGTGAAGGCCGAGTCGCTCGAGCAATACCCGCAGACCGACCAGCGCGGCCCATGGGCCGTCTACGGCCGCGGCCGCGCCTGCACGTGGACCATCAAGTTCGACCTCGCGCAGCCGGCGGCCGGGGTCGCCGCGCTGCGCCTCGCGCTGGCCGGAGCCGACACCCAAACCCTCGCCATCGCCGTCAACGGTCGCGACGCCGGCGCAATCCGGCCTCTCAGCACCAATGCGCTCCGCTACAACACCAACAAGGCCGTCTGGCAGGAGCACACGTTCAAGTTCGCCGCCGCGCTGCTGCAGCCGGGTGAAAACACGATCTCGCTCACCGTCCCCGCCGGCGATCTGACGACCGGAGTGGTTTACGACTACCTCCGCCTCGAGCTCGACGAGACCGCGAAGCTCCCGGCCAACTAAGCCCGCGGCTCGCTTCTCGACTTCGCCCGACGCGGTTGCATGACTTGCGGCCGCCATGACTTGGTCGCGTTTCAAAACCCATTTCCACCACCACGCCGATCTCGGCGTCTCGCTCGATCTTTCGCGGCTGCCCATCCCGGATGGCTGGCTCGCCTCGATGGAGCCGCGCATGCAGGACGCCTTCGCCGCGATGAAGCACCTCGAGGGCGGCGCCATCGCCAACCCCGACGAGAAGCGCATGGTCGGCCACTATTGGCTGCGCGCGCCGCAGCTCGCGCCGTCGCCCGATCTCACGGGCGAGATCACGACCACGCTCGCCGCGATCAAGGACTTCACCGCCAAGGTGCACGCCGGCGCCGTCGCGGGCCCGAAGGGGAAGTTCAAGCATCTCCTCGTCATCGGCATCGGCGGCTCGGCGCTCGGCCCGCAGCTCGTCGCCCACGCGCTCGGCCAGCCGCGCAAGGACAAGATGGCGGTCCATTTCTTCGACAACACCGACCCCGACGGCATCGACTACGTGCTCAACACGCTGCGCGGCCAGCTCGCGAAGACGCTCGTGGTGGTCATCTCCAAGTCCGGCGGCACCGCCGAGACGCGCAACGGCCAGCTCGAGGCCATCGCCGCGTTCAAGGCCGCGGGCCTGGATCACGCGAAGCAGTTTGTCGCCGTCACGGGCGTCGGCTCCAAGCTCGATGCGGTCGCCAAGGCCGAGGGCTGGATCGCCCGGTTCCCGATGTGGGACTGGGTGGGCGGACGCACGAGCGAGCTGGGCGCCGTGGGCCTCCTTCCCGCCGCGCTGCAGGGCCTCGACATCCAGGCGATGCTCGACGGCGCCGCGGCGATGGACGAAGTCACGCGCCAGCCGGTCACCGCTCAGAATCCCGCCGCGCTGATGGCGCTCGCGTGGCACTTCGCGACCGACGGCCGCGGCGCCAAGGACATGGTCGTGCTCCCCTACAAGGACCGGCTGCTGCTCTTTTCGCGCTACCTCCAGCAGCTCGTGATGGAGTCGCTCGGCAAGGAGCTCGATCTCGACGGCAAGGTGGTGAACCAAGGCATCGCCGTCTACGGCAACAAGGGCTCGACCGATCAGCACGCCTACGTGCAGCAGCTCCGCGAGGGCGTGAACAATTTCTTCGTGACCTTCATCGAGGTGCTGAAGGATCGTGACGCCAAGACCTCGCTCGAGGTCGAGCCGGGCATCACGGCCGGCGACTACCTGCAAGGCTTCCTCCTCGGCACGCGCGACGCCCTCACCGAAAAGGACCGCCACTCGATCACGCTCACGCTGCCCGATGTCTCGCCGCGCACGCTCGGCATGCTGATCGCGCTGTATGAGCGCGTGACCGGGCTCTACGCCTCGCTCATCGGCATCAACGCCTACCACCAGCCCGGCGTCGAGGCCGGCAAGAAGGCCGCCGGCGGCGTGATCGCGTTGAAGCTGAAGCTGGTCGCCGCGCTTCAGGCCGCGCCCGGCGAGGCGTTCACCGCCGAGCAGCTCGCGGAAAAGGCCGGCACGCCCGACAAGGCCGAGCTGGCCTTCAAGATCCTCGAGCACCTCGCGGCCAACAAGGGCAGCGGCGTGAAGAAGCGCGCCAAGGCCGATGTGACGGCCTCAAGTTACCGCATGGCGTGAAGTAGGGCGGGGCTGTGACCCGCCCTCGTCTCGCCCTTAGTCTCAACTCGCAAACCAAGGGCGGGTCACAGACCCGCCCTACCTCCAAACCCCATGCACCGCCTCCCGTTGATCCTCTGCGCGATCGCGCTGCTGGGCTCAGCGGTCTCGGCGGTGCTGTTTTTCCGCATCGGCAACTCGAAGCAGATCCTCGAGCAGCGCCTCGCCGACTCCACCGCGCGCGCCACCAAGCTCGACTCCGATCTCGCCGCCGCCAACGAGCAGGCCGGCGCGCACAAGGCCCGCGCCGCCCAGCTCGACGCCGAGCTCAACTCCACGCGCGCCAGCCTCGACACCGCCCGCGCGCAGCTCGCCGCGTCCGAGACGCGCAACCGCGATCTCGACCGCGACCTCGGGCAGACGCGCGCCGTGCTCACGTTCTACGAGTCCACCGCCGCCTCGCTCTCCAGCGAGGTCGCCGCCCTCCAGCGCGACCTCGCCGCCAGCCGCGCTTCCAACGCCTCGCCCGAGGCCGTCGCCGGCTACAAATCCGCCATCGCCGAGCTGGAGCGCCAGCTTGCCACCACCCGCAACGGCGCCGCCGCGCCCGCGACGGCCGGCGCCTCGACCGCCGTCTTCGCCAGCCGCGCCGGGCGCGCCACGGTGCTGACCGTCGGGCCCGGCAATGCCTTCGTCGTGCTGAACTTCGGCGAGGCCCGCGGCGCCAAGCTCGGCCACAAGCTCACCGTCAATCAGGGAACCAACGTCGTGGCCACGGTCCAAATCAGCGACCTCCGCGAGAATTTCTCGGTCGCCCAAGTGCTGCCCGAGACCTTGCGAGGGGTCTTGCAGAAAGGCGATTCCGCCCTATTGATCCGCCAACCATGAAGACCCTACACCGCCCCCTCCTCGCGCTGCTGCTGGCCTCGCTCGGCGCCATTCTCGCCGGCTGCAGCACCAATTCCCCCAAGCAGTCTTCGATTCCGTGGAGCCGGCCCCAATCGTGGGAAGGCCAGATTCCCGGCATGGGCCAACCGACCGGGCGCTGATTTTCCTCCCCTGCCGTCATCCCGTGATGACGCCCCATCCGGCTTCGGCCGGATTTTTTTTGCTCACAGCATGACCGCTATCGCTGACAACCCGTCCCTCGTCGCGCAGCCCGGCCACCTCTACGTCGTCGCCACGCCCATCGGTAACCTCGCCGACCTCACCGACCGTGCGCGCGCCATCCTCGGCGGCGTCGACCTCATCGCGTGCGAGGACACGCGCACCACCGGCGCCCTGCTCACGCGCCTCGGCCTGCGCAAGGACCTCTCCGCCTACCACGATCACAACGAGACCGAGGCCGCGGAAAAACTCGCCGACCTCGTCGCCGCGGGAAAATCCGTCGCCGTCGTGAGCGATGCCGGCACGCCCGCGCTCAGCGATCCGGGGTTTCGCGTGGTGCGCGCCTGCCGCCGCCGCGGGCTGCCCGTCGTGCCGGTGCCCGGCGCGAGCGCGCTCACCGCCGTCCTCAGCGCGAGCGGCCTGCCGAGCAACGGCTTTCTCTACGTGGGCTTCCTCCCGCCGAAGAGCGCCGCGCGGATCGCGTTCTTCGAAAAGCACCGCGACTTCGCCTACACGCTCGCGCTCTTCGAGAGCTGCCACCGCATCGACAAGGCCGTCGACGAGATCGTCGCCACGCTCGGCCCCGCGCGCGTCGTCTGCGTGGCGAAGGAAGTGACCAAGCTGCACGAGACTTTTTGGGTCGGTCCTGTGGGCGAAGTGCAGGCCGCGCTGGCGAAGGCGAGCCTCAAGGGCGAGTTCGTCCTGCTGGTCGCGCCGGTAGATTTCACCCTCTGAGACAATCCTATTTTACAGGAGGCAACGGAGAGAACAGAGAAATCCTCTTCATCCTCTGTTTCCTCCGTTCCCTCCTGTAAAATGTCTGGCTCCGTCGCCGTCATCGATATCGGCAGCAACTCGATCAAAGTGCTCGTCGCCCTGCGGGGCGATGGCGGCGGCGTCTTCCCGCTGCATGTGCGCTCGCTCGACGCCCGCATCAGCGCCGGCATCAGCCAGGCCGAGCCGCGCCTCAGCGAGGACGGCATGGCCCGCGGCCTCAACGCCATCCGCACGCTGCTCGCCGACGCCGACCGCTTCTCCGCGCAAACGGTCATCCTCGTCGCCACGAGTGCCGTGCGCGACGCGCGCAACGGCGCCGACTTTCGCGCGCGCGTGCAGGCCGCCACCGGCCACGCCATCCGCATCCTCACCGGCGACGAGGAGGCCAACCTCATCGGCCGCGGCCTCACCACCGACCCCGCGCTGCGCGACCTGCGCGACTTTCACGTCTTCGATCTCGGCGGCGGCAGCCTCGAATGCCTCGCGTTTCGCGAGCGGAAAATCACGCAGGCCGTGAGCCTGCCGCTCGGCTGCGTGCGGCTCACCGAAAAATTCGTCGCCGATCCCACGCAGCCCCTCGCCGCCGCGGCGCGCGCCGCCATCGCCGCGCACACCCGCGCGGAATTCGCCCGCGCCCATTTTCAGTTCGTGCCGCACGCCGAGGCCGTCGGCACCGGCGGCACCGTCGCCACCGCCCGCGCCATCCTCGGCGCCCGTCGCGGCCATTCGCTCGAGCAAACTGACGCCGTGATCCGCGCCGCCGAGTTGCGCGAACTCCTCGACTGGCTCGGCGCCCTGCCCCTCGCCGGGCGCCAGCGCATCCCCGGCCTGCCCGCGGCGCGCGCCGATGTCTTCCCAACCGCGCTCGCGACGCTGCTTGCCGTCGCCGAGCTCGGCGGCTTCGCCTCCTTCCGCAATTCCCTCCGCAATCTCCGCTACGGCCTCGCCGACGAGGCGCTCGCCGCGGATTAGCGCAGCAACGCCTCCGCGATGGGATCGACGACGACCTTCGTGCGCCCGATGCCGTTGAGCTTGCGAACGTAGATCGCGGTGAACTCCGTGACGGCTCCTTCCTTCGTCGCGACGGGCTTCGCTGGCTTTGCGCGAATCTCGACCCTGAATTCCTCGATCGCCGGCCCTGCGAGCTGAAAACATAGCTTCACGCTGTTTCCGGCTGAAAGCGGGGTCGGAGGCGGCGCTCGCACACGCCACAAACCGCCCGCCGCCTTCGGGCTTCCACGGCCCGGCGAGGGCTCCTGATTCACCGCCCGCATGTAGCTTTCAACCTCGCGATATTCGTCCTCCGTCCTCGCGAGGTCCGCGACGATCTCCGCGCCTTCCCGGCGGAATTGGCGCGCCTTGCCCATGAGGTGTTGAAGTTCCTCGTGCGGGCAGCGCAGCAACACGCCTGCCTTGATCGAGATGACGCCATAGCTGAGCAGGTCGCCGGACGAAAGGTCCCGGCCATGGACCCAACCGTCGAGTGTCTTGATCGCGATCTGATCACCGAGCAGGACCATTGGAAAGCGCCGCTTGACGAGCGTCGTGCAGCCGCCGATTTGGGTTTCACCGCTATCGGTGAGCGCAGGTCGCGCCCCGGGTCGAAGGTCCGAGGCGTAGCTGCGTTTGGCCTCCCAGGCATAGTTGCCCGCCTTGAACAGCCACTCGACCGCAGTCCGCACGTCGGCCTCGGGCTGCGCGCGCGCACCGGCCGGGCACAGCGCCTCGCACGCGAGGGCGACGACGAAAAAATGCCGGGGACGCATCGAGGTAGGGCCGTTGGACGCGTCCCGGCCGAAATTGGTTCAAGCGGACGCCGAGGAGTCCTCCCCCGCTACTTCGCCGCCTTCTTCAGCGCCTTGATCATCGCCGAAAAATCCCTCGGCAGCGGGGCGCGCAGATCCAGCTCCTTGCCGCTGATGGGGTGCGTGAGCACGAGGTGCTCGGCGTGCAGCATCACGCGCTGCGGCTGATCTTTCTCGGCGAGGCGCGCGTCGGGTTTCCAGCCGTAGAGCGCGTCGCCGAGGATCGGGAGGCCGAGCGATTTCAGGTGGACGCGAATCTGATGCGTGCGCCCGGTGAAGATCTGGCAGCGGAGCTGCGCGGCGATGCCGCCGTAGGCCTCGACGCGCTCCCACGCGGTCCGCGCGGGCTTGCCGCCCTCGCCCACCGTCATCTTGTGCCGGTGCGTCGGGTGCCGCCCGATCGCGCTGTCGATCGTGCCGCTCAGGAGGGGCGGCACGCCGGCCACGAGCGCGACGTAGAATTTCTTGAGGCTCCGCGTGGCGAACTGGTCCGCGAGCGCCCGGTGCGCGGCGTCGGTCTTCGCGACGACGATCACGCCGGTCGTCTCCTTGTCCAGCCGATGGACGATGCCCGGGCGCTCCACGCCGCCGATGCCGCTGAGCGAATCGGCGCAGTGGCCGAGCAGCGCGTGGACGAGCGTGTCGTCGCCCGTCGCCGCGCCGGGATGCACAATCATCCCGGCGGCCTTGTTGATTGCCAGCATGTGCTTGTCCTCAAAGAGCACGTCGAGCGCGATGTCGGCGGCCTTGAGCTCGAGCGGCACGGCGTCGGGAAAGGAAAACTCCAGCGTGTCGCCGCCCGCGACCGAGGCGTCGCGCTTGATGGCGGCGCCGCGGAGCGTGACGTGGCCGGCGTCGAAGGCCCGCTGGAGCGCCGTGCGGCTGTGCTCGGGAAAGGCGAGCGCCAGCGCCTTGTCGGCCCGCTGCGGGCGGGTGCCCTCGGGCACGGTGTGGGTTTGAGTCATGCGGCTGCCGGGTCCTGGCCCGCCTACGAATGAGCGAGCCGATCGATCGTCGCGATCATCTCGGCACGCGTCGCCGCGGGCACGCTGGCGACCGCCCAGCCGTTGCGCGCGATCTGGGCGAGCTCGGCGCGGGTGAAACCGGCCTCAGTGGCGAGTGCCTCGTATTCCTCGGTAATCGAGTTGGCGAAATTGAGCGGGTCATCCGTGCTTACCGTGCAGCGCACGCCGGCCTGCATCAGGCGGCGCAGCGGGTGGGCGGCAATCGACGGCACGACGCGCAAGCCGACGTTGCTCAGCGGGCAGACGTCAAACGTCGTCCCCGTCTCCGCGGCGAGCTTCACCACCGCCGGGTCCTCGATCGCGCGCACACCGTGCTGGACGCGGCGCACGCCGAGCGTGGCGATGGCCTCGCGCACGCGCGCGGCGCCGTCGAACTCGCCCGCATGGCACTTGGTGATTTTTCCGGCGGCGCGGAGGCCGGCCCACAGGGCGGCGGCGTCCGGGGGCGTCGGCATGATTTCATGGCCGTGCAGATCGACGCCCGCGAGGTGCTCCCACGTGTGCAGGTGCTCGATGATGGGCCGCAGCGCGCCGTTGATGTCGCTGCGCAACATCCCGGTGAAGACGCGCACCTCCAGCCCCGCCGGCGCGGCCGAACGAATCGCCGCGATGATCTCGGGGCCGGGGACGTTGATGAAGCCGGTGACGGGCAGATGGAAGCTCGTCTCCACGTAGCGGACATTCTGCGCGACGTGCTTCGCGAAGATCGCCTTGGCCGCCTCGTGGTAGCGCTCGGCGCTGGTGAACCACGGCAGCGCGTGGTCGAGCAGGATCTGCTCGAAGGCGGGAAACGTCGCGTAGCGATACGAGCGCGCACGGAAGTCTGGGTCAGCTGGCCAGCGCTTCGGATCCCACGCGCACAGCAGTTCGTAGGGCAGCGCGCCCTCGATGTGCAGGTGCGTCTCGGTCTTGGGGAGAGCTTGGATGAAATCTTTCACTTCGTCGGGACCACGAATGAACACTCATCAAATGAAATGTCGGGAATTCAGACGGATTGAATTCCAATCATTTCATTCAATCAGTGTTCATCAGTGGCTTTCCAAAAAACCATCAGCCTTTGCCCAGCAGATACTCCGGGTTCAGCTTGTGCAGCGCCTTGGGCACGAAGAGGCCGTCCTTGCGGATGAGTTTGTCGTCGAACCAGATTTCGCCGCCGCCGTAGTCGGGGCGCTGGATGCAGACCATGTCCCAGTGGACCTGCGACTTGTTGCCGTTGCCCACGCCCTCGTAGGCCTGGCCGGGCGTGAAGTGGAAGGAGCCCGCGATCTTCTCGTCGAAGAGGATGTCGCGCATCGGCTGCAGGATGTGCGGGTTGAAGCCGATCGCGAATTCGCCGATGTAGCGCGCGCCGGCGTCGCTATCGAGGATTTCGTTCAGGCGCTTCGTGTTGCTCGAGGTCGCCGCGGTGACGCGGCCGCGCTTGAACTCGAGGCGGATGTTGTCGAACGACGCGCCGAGGTAGACCGTGGGCGCGTTGTATTGGATGAAGCCCTCGACGCTGTCCTTCACCGGGCAGGAGAAGACCTCGCCGTCCGGGATGTTGCGCAGGCCGCCGCAGGGCTGGGCGCCGATGCCCTTGATCGAGAAGCGGAGGTCGGTGCCGGGGCCCTTGATGTGGACGCGGTCGGTTTTTTTCATGAGGTCCGCGAGCACCTTCATGCCGGGAATCATGCGCGCGTAGTCGAGCGTGCAGACGTTGAAGTAAAAATCCTCGAACGCCTCCGTGCTCATGCCGGCCTGCTGCGCCATCGCCGAGGTCGGCCAGCGGAGCACGACCCACTTGGTCTTGCCCACGCGATGGTCGAGCACGGGCTTCATCAGGCGCGAGACGAGCTGCACGCGGTCCGAGGGCACGTCGGACGACTCGAAGATGTTGTCGGAGCCGCGCAGCGCGATGTAGGCGTCCATCTTCTGCATGCGCGCCAGCTCGATTTCCGCATGGGGCGCGAACTGGGCCTCCTCGGCGCCGAGCGACATCTCGCGCGTCACGCGCGCCCGGTGCAGCTGCACATAGGGATGCGCCCTGCGGGCGCGCGTGGCGCGGATGAGCGCAATCACCATCGCGTCGGGCACATCGAAGGCATCGATGAGCACGCGCTCGCCAGGCTTGAGCGCGGTGGAAAATCCGGTGAGGCCCTCGGCCAGCTGTGCGTAGCGCGGATCGATGATCATGTGGGCGTTGACTAACGGCGCGGGCCGGCGATGCGGCAAGGGGAAAGGCGGAGCGCGGTTTGCTGCAGGCGCGGCGCCAGCGCCGCGAGAACCCCCATCACGCGGCGAGGGCACCGCGTCTCCAGCAACCGCCCAACTCAAAACCCCGCCCGGCTGCCCGTCTGCGGAAAACAGATCCGCCGCACCGCCTCGTCGAAGTCCGACGCGCCGCGCAGGATCTCGATCTCGAGGCGGAGGTAGTAGAGCGGCAGCGGGCACTTGAGATCGGCGGCGATGCGCACGGCGTCCTTCTCCGTCGTCACGAGGCACTCGGCGCGCTCGCGCTGCGCCAGCTCGAAGAGCCCGGTGATGTCCTCCTGGTCGAAACGGTAGTGATCGAGGAAGCGCTCGCGGCCGACGAGCAGCGCGCCGTAGTCGCGCAGGAACTTCTCAAAGCTCTCCGGCGTCGCGATGCCGCTGAAGGCAAAGACGCGCCGCCCCTTGAGGAACGCCAGCTCCTCGCGCGCGCCGGGCGCGCCGTCCGCCGCGCCGAACCGGCGGAGATACTGCGGGCGATGCGCGCACTCGATGATGTCCGCGGCGGGGTTGTGCGTCGCGATGAGGTTCTCCAGCTCGCGATCGCGCTGGCCGTTGGACTTGGTGAGAAAAACATAGCTCGCGCGCTTCAGGTGCTTGATCGGCTCGCGCAGGATGCCGCGCGGGAGCAGGTGGCCGTTGCCAAAGGGGTTGGTCTTGTCGACCAGCAGCAGGTTGAGGCTGCCCTTGAGCGGCAGGTATTGGAAGCCGTCGTCCAGCACCAGCGTGTCGCAGCCGAACTCCTTGATCGCAAACTCGCCGGCCTTCACGCGGTTCTTGTCCACGAGCACGATCACGCCGGGGAGGTTCTTCGCGAGCATGTAGGGCTCGTCGCCGGCCTGCTCGCTGTCGAGCAGCACGTCCCTGCCGTCGCTCACGATGCGCGGCGGGGGCTCGTCGGTGTGCGTGAAGCGATACCAGAGTTTTTTCCAGAGCGGCTGGGACTTGCTCTTGTAGCCGCGGCTCAGGATGGCCACGCGCCGGCCGCGGTCGCGCAGCGCCCGCGCGAATTTCTCGACCACTGGCGTCTTGCCCGTGCCGCCGACGGTGAGGTTGCCCACGACCACCACGAGGCAGCCGAGCGGCTGGTCGTGGAAGATGCGCTGCCGGTAGAGCCAGAGCCGCGACTGCGCGATGCCGCTGAACAGCCATGACAGCGCCTGCAAGAACGCCCCGTAAACCGCCGCCCCAGCGCCCGCGCGCCGCCCGTAAATCAGATCGATTGTGTAGAGTTCGAGGGCGTTGATCTTTTTCTTCAGCCAGGGCTGCGACATGCGTGGTGACGGGAATGAAGGTTGACGCACCCGCCCGCACAAACTGTTTTTCGACGCTTACGCGCCTTCACCATGAGCTACAAACTCTTCATTCCCGGTCCCATCGCCGTCTCGGAGAAAACCCTCCGCGCCATGTCGCAGCCCATGATTGGGCACCGCAGCACGGACTTCGTCGCGCTCTACAACTCCATCCAGCCCGAGCTCCAGGCCCTCTGCTACACCAAGGACCCCGTCTACCTCTCGACCAGCAGCGCGTGGGGCGTGATGGAAGGCTCCATCCGCAATGTCGTGAAAAAGAAGGTGCTCAACTGCATGAACGGCGCCTTCTCGGACAAATGGTATGACGTGTCGCTCCGCTGCGGCAAGCAGGCCACCGCGCTGAAGTTCGAATGGGGCCAGCCCGTCGATCCCGAGGCCGTGCGCCGCGAGCTTGCCACCGGCGCCTACGACGCCCTCACGCTCATCCACAACGAGACCTCGTGCGGCTGCATGAGCGACCTCGCCGCGGTCATGAAGGTCGTGCGCGAGTTCCCCGAGGTGATCGCGATCGTCGACACCGTGAGCTCGCTCAGCGCGATGCCGATCAAGAAGGACGAGCTCGGCATCGACGTGCTCGTGAGCGGTTCGCAGAAGGCCTTCGCGCTGCCGCCCGGCCTCTCGTTCCTCTCGGTCTCGAAGAAGGCGCTCGACCGCGCCGCGACGATGGCCGACCGCGGCTACTATTTCGACTACGTCGAATTCCAGAAGAACCACGAGGCCGGCATGACGCCGAGCACGCCCGTCATCTCGCTCTTCTATGCGCTGCGCTCAAAGCTCGACGACATCAAGGCCGAGGGCCTCGAGGCCCGCTACGCCCGCCACGCGCGGCTCAACAAGACCGTGCGCGATTTCGTGTTCGGCAAAGGCTTCAAGCTCTTCCCCAAGGAGGGCTACGGCTCGGTCACGCTGAACTGCTTCGCCAACACGCTGAACCTCGATCTCGCCGCGCTGAACAAGACGCTCAAGTCGAAGCACAAGCTCGTCATCGACGGCGGCTACGGGAAGCTGAAAGGAAAGACCTTCCGCATCTCGAACATGGGCGACGAGACCGACGAGACGATCGCCGCGATGCTGAAGTCGCTCGACGCGGCGATGGCGGAGACGCCGAAGGTGGCGGCGAGCTGAAGCTGCCGCTAGCTGGAGTGGTGGTTGCCCGACGGCAGCGCTCAACTCGCGCTGGAGGTGGCTTTCGCGCGCCGCGATGGGTTCCGGTTTGATGCGACGCCCGCGGCGACGACTAGGCGAAAGCTCTCCGGATCGGAATCAACCATTCATCAGTTGGCCGCATTTTCGCCGGAAACAGGGCGGAGTTTTCTCGGCCGATGATCATCGCTTGCACCGGCCAAGCGCCGCCCGCACAAAACAATTTCTTGCACTTCACGCCTGCGCCGCTAACCGCTCGCGCACTCATGAAGTCACTTGTCATCGCCGAGAAGCCGTCCGTCGCGGCCGATCTCGCGAAAGCTCTCGGAAAAATCCCCAAGAAGGGCGACCACTACGAGAACGACGAATATGTCATCTCCTATGCGCTCGGCCACCTCGTGGAACTCGAGATGCCCGAGGACATCGACAAGAAAAAATACGGCTTCTGGCGCCTCGAGACACTGCCGATCATCCCGGAGAAATTCGGCCTCAAGCCCATCGAGGATTCCAAGGAGCGCTTCAACGCCCTGAAAAAACTCCTCGCGCGCAAGGACGTCGACCAAGTGATCAACGCCTGCGACGCCGGGCGCGAGGGCGAGCTCATCTTCGCCTACCTTTACCAGCTCACGAAATCGAAGCTCCCCGTGAAGCGCGCGTGGATGCAGACGATGACGACCGGCGGCATCCAGGAGGCGTTCAAGAACCTCCGCGACGGCGCCAAGATGCACGGCCTCGAGGACGCCGCGCGCTGCCGCAGCGAGAGCGACTGGCTCATCGGCATCAACGGCACGCGCGCGCTCACCAAGCGCATGTTCGGCTCGCGCGCGGGCAACGTCGCCTCCGTCGGCCGCGTGCAGACGCCCACGCTCGCGATCGTCTACGCGCGCGAGCTGGAGATCAGGAACTTCAAGCCGCGCGACTACTGGCGCGTGAACGCGACCTTCGAGGTCGCCAAGGGCCGCTACGAGGGCGTCTACCAGCGCGCTCATTTCAAGAAGGCGGAGAACGACGACCACGATCGGATCGACCGCATCTGGGACAAGGCGCTGGCCGAGGCCGTCGTCGCCGCGTGCCAAGGGAAGCCGCTCGCGAAGGTCAACGACGAGAAGAAGGCCAGCACCCAGGCCGCGCCGCGCCTCTACGATCTCACCACGCTGCAGCGCGAGGCCAACAACCGCTTCGGCCTCCCCGCCCGCCGCACGCTCCAGATCGCGCAGGCGCTCTACGAGCGCCACAAGATGATCACCTACCCCCGCACCGACTCGCGCGCGCTGCCGGAGGACTACGTCCCCACCGTGCGCGAGACGATGAAGAACCTCGAGGGCGATCTCGGGAAGCACGCGGAGAAGGCGCTCAACGAGGGCTGGGTGCGGCCCAACAAGCGCATCTTCAACAACGAGCAGATCAGCGATCACTTCGCGATCATCCCGACCGCCTCCGAGGCCAAGAACCTCGATGAGATGGAGGCCAAGCTCTACGACATGATCGCGCGGCGCTTTGTCGCGGCGTTCTACCCGGCGGCGGAGTTCGACGTCACCACGCGCACCTCGACGGTCGCGCCGGGTCACGACTTCAAGACCGAGGGCAAGGTCCTCACCTTCCCCGGCTGGCTGGCCGTCTACGGCAAGAACACCGTCGACGACGACTCGCCCGACTCCAAGGCCCTGCCCGCGCTCAGCGCCGAGGACGGCTCGCCCGCCAAGGCCGCGACGCTCGATCCCGTGCTGCACGCCGAGCAGACCAAGCCGCCGCCGCGCTACACGGAGGCGACGCTCCTCTCCGCCATGGAAGGCGCCGGCAAGCTCGTCGACGACGAGGAACTCGCCGAGGCCATGAAGGAGCGCGGCCTCGGCACGCCCGCCACGCGCGCCGACACCATCGACGGCCTCATCAACCAGAAATACATCGACCGCCCGCAGCGCGAACTCATCCCCACCGCCAAGGCCGAGCAGCTGATCCAGTTCCTCGGCGCCGTGAAGGCGGAGGAACTCACGCAGCCCGCGATGACCGGCGAGTGGGAGTTCAAGCTCCGCCAGATGGAGCACAACAAGTTCTCCCGCGAGAAGTTCATGGCCGAGATCGAGGCCACCACGCGCGGCATCATCGAGCGCGTGAAGGGCTTCGAGGAGGACGACTCCATCGCGCGCGAGACCGACATCCTCTCGCCCACGGACGGCCTCCCGCTGCGCGAGACGCTCCGCGGCTACAAGTCCCGCGACGGCGAGTTCATGATCTACAAGGTCATCGGCGGCCGCCGCATGGAGGAGAACGAGGTGCGCGAGCTCGTGACCAAGGGCCAGGTGGGCCCGCTCGACGGCTTTGTGTCCGCCAAGACCCGCGCGCGCTTTTCCGCGCTGCTCAAGCTCGTCAAGGACGAGGAGAAGGGAAAGTGGCAGGCGCAATACGACTTTGGCGACAAGGTGGACCTCGGCACCGTCGAGCCCTACTGGACCGATCCGGCGACGGGCGCGGGCCTCTGCGAAGTCGGCTCGAGCCACGTGCTGCGCGAGCGCGAGGGCGACGGCTGGAAGCAGACCTTCCGCATCGGCCGCCTCATGTGCCAGAAGCCGATCACCCGCGAGATGGCGATCGCGCTCGTGAGCGAGGGCAAGACCGGCGTGATCGAGGGCTTCATCTCGAAGAAAGGCCGGCCCTTCAACGCCATCCTCAAGCGCAACGGCACGAAGTTCGAATGGGAGTTTCCGCCCCGCGCGCCCAAGCTCGACAAGGACGGCAAGCCCATCGTGCGCAAGGCCAAGGCCCCGCCTGATCTCTCGAAGGCGACCGTCATCGGCACGAGCAAACAGCACAAGGGCGCCGAGGTGCTCGAGACACCCGAGGCCTACTACGTGCGCCGCCCCGATCAGGACAACCGGATCGTGATGACGCTGAAGAAGGAACTCTGCGGCCTCCAGCTGCCGCAGGAGGAAATCCTGCGGATGTTCGACGAGGGCCGCACGAACCTCATCCAGGGCTTCATGTCGAAGCGCGGCATGCCCTTCGGGGCTTACCTCGTGCTCTCGAAGACCGGCGCGAAGGCGGAGTTCGAGTTTCCGCCGCGGTAACTCCCCCGCCCCAGCTTCGTCAGGCTCGCCGTGAACTCCGCGAAGACCTGGGCCATCGTCGTCCTGACGCTCACGACGCTTGGCGGCGGCTGGCTCGCGTGGACCGAGCGCGCCGAGCTTTCCGTGCTGCGCGCCGCCGCCATGCCGCGCGACGAGCGCGCGGAGCTCCAGCGGCGCGCCTGGGAGCTCGAGAAGGCGAACCGCGAGCTCCGGCAGCAGCTCACGGCCCGCAAGGAACCCGCGGCCGAGGGCGCGGCGCCCGGCGCGCGCCCCGCGCGCGGCGAGGCCGCCGCCCGCCGCGACCCCGACCAACAGCTTGCGGCGATGCGCGAGGCATTCGCGAAGCCCGAGGTGCAGGCCTTGTTCGCGGCGCAGGAACGCGGCGGCATCGAGGCGCGCTATGCGGCATTTTTTCGCGGCCTCAACTTGCCGCCGGATCAGGTCGCGCGGCTGGCCGCGCTGCTCACCGAGCGCCGCACCGCGCTCCTCGACATCTCCGCCGTCGCGCGCGATCAGGGCATCGATCTACGGGCGAACTCCCCGGCCCTCCAGCAACTCGTCGCCAAGACGCAGGAGGAAATCAACCAGTCGATCCGCGGCGTGATCGGCGAGGCGGGCTTCACGCAGCTCACCGCCTACGAGCAGACCGCGGCCCAGCGCAACACCGTGGCCGAGCTGCAGCAGCGCCTCAGCTACACCGCCGCGCCGCTCACGGCGGCGCAGGCCGATCAGCTCGTGCAGATCCTCGCCGCGAATCCCGAGCCGCGCCCGGCCGCCGCCCGCCCGCCCGCCGCCGCGGCCACTCCCGCTATCCCCGCCGTGCCCGAGGTGGCCGCGCTCCGCGTGCTCGGCGGCTCGCCGGGCGGCGGCACCGCGGCGATCACGCCCGCGGCCGTCGCGCAATCCCAGTCGGTGCTGAGCCAGCCGCAGCTCGCCGCGCTCCAGCAGATGCAACAGCAGCAGCAGGCCCAGCAGCAGCTGCGGCAAATCGTCGCGGACGCGCTCGGCAACCCGCCCGGCGCGGGCCAGCCGCCGGCTCGCACCGGAAAACAATAGCCGGCGCGGCGGCCCGGCCCGCCGCGTCATCCCCCGAGAATACCCTTGCCCGCCCGCCCCGCCTGCACGGAATCTGTCCCGTTTCATTTTCTCCGACCATGATTGTCACCACCGCGCAGTTGTTCAAACACGCCTACGGCAAATACGCCGTCGGCGCCTACAACATCAACAACGCCGAGCAGGCGATGGGCCTCTTCCGCGGCTGCATCGACTCCAAGGCGCCGTTCATCATCCAGATTTCCAAGGGCGCGCGCAGCTACACCGACAAGCGCATGCTCGAGGCCATCATCCGCGCGGCCGGCGTGATCTTCCCCGAGGCCATCTTCGCGGTGCACCTCGACCACGGCGACGAGCAGACCTGCTACGACTGCATCGACTCCGGCTTCTTCAGCTCCGTGATGATCGACGCCTCGCACGATCCGTTTGATCAGAACGTCGCGATCACCAAGCGCGTCGTCACGCGGGCGCACGCCAAGGGCATCTCCGTCGAGGCCGAGCTCGGCATGCTCGGCGGCGTCGAGGAGGACATCAAGGTCGAGGAAGGCCACGCGTGCCTCACCGATCCGGACGAGGCCAAGGAGTTCGTGAAGCAGACCGGCTGCGACTCGCTCGCCTGCGCCATCGGCACCAGCCACGGCGCGTTCAAGTTCAAGGGCCGCCAGTCGCTCCACTTCGACGTGATGGAGAAAATCAAGGCCCGCCTCCCCGGCTTCCCGCTCGTGATGCACGGCTCCTCCTCCGTCCCGCAGGACGAGGTCGCGCGCATCAACGCCGCCGGCGGCAGCATCAAGGACTCGATGGGCGTCGACGTGAACGAGTATCTCCCCGCCGCCAAGCTCGGCGTCACCAAGGTCAACATCGACACCGACGGCCGCCTCGTCTGGACCCGCGTGCACCGCGAGTTCTTCCGCGACAAGCCGGGCGACTTCGACTTCCGCCCGCCGGGCAAGATCTTCATGACGGAATACGCGAAGTTCATCGCGAGCCGCAACGTCCTCCTCGGCAGCGCCGGCCAGCTCGACGATTTGCGCAAGAGCCTCGGCAAGTAAGCGGCGGCCGATTTTCCATTCCACGACGCGCGGCCATCTCGGCCGCGCGTTTTTTTGCGGAAAAAATTTCGTCGCCCGCGCCGGCAATTCCCCTACCTCTGCGGCGTCCCCCCCGCCGCCATGCCCCGCCCCGCCCTGCTCCGTCTCGCGCTCCTCCTCGCCGCTTCCCTCGTGCCCGCCTCCGCCGCCGACGTCGGCGTGCGCCTCCGCTTCGGCCTCACCGACGACTCCAACACCAAATGGGACGGCGACGCCCGCGTCGCCCCCGGCCGCGTCGACAGCGTCAGCGGCTGGCGCTTCCAGCAGGGCGACCACGTCGAGGGCGCCAACGCGTGGAAGGCCGACACGCGGCCGCTCACCGTCCGCCGCACCAACGCGCAGAAACAAAAGCAAAAGGGCGCCGGCAAAAAGAAGAAGGCCGCGGCCGCCGCCGACGGCCCGATCGCCGACAACGGCGTCATCCTCCACCTCGTCGACGTCACGGAGGATTCGGAAGTCAGCATCACGACCCCGAAGGGCAACCTCCGCTTCAAGCTCTCCGAAATTCCCTACGGCAAGGTCCTCGAAAAACTCGACGGCGCCGTCGATATCGAGCGCACCGCCGCCACGCGCCAGGTCACCCAGGCTCGCACCGACGACGATTATCCCGCCGTCGCCGTCGCGCCCGACGGCACGACCTACGTCGCGTGCGTGAGCTTCACGCCCGGCATCGATCGCGACGAGCGCCGGCGCGCGTGGACGAAATCGCCCGGCGACTTCGCGTTTCTCGCCCAGCCGCCCGGCGGCGATCAGATTTGGCTGCGCGTCGCGAAAAACGGCCAGCCCGGCGAACCGCTCGCCGTCACGCCCGGCAAGGGCGACATCTACAAGGTCGCGCTCGCCGTCGACGGCCGCGGCGCCCTGTGGGTGGTGTGGAGCGAAAACGCCGCGTGGCAGAATCCCGCCGCCCCCGCGAATTTCGAGATCTGGGCGCGCTCCTATTCCGGCGGCAGCTTCTCCGCGCCGATCAACCTCTCGAACCATGCCGGCTCCGACGTCAACGCCGTCGCCACCACCGATGCGCAAGGCCGCGTCTGGATCGCGTGGCAGGGCGTGCGCGACGGCGCGTTCCGCATCCTCTCGCGGCACCAGAGCGGGGGCGGCTGGTCCGCCGAGGAGCGCGTGTCCACGCAGAGCTTCACCTGCTGGACGCCCGCGATCGCCGCCGCCGCCGATGGCCGCGTCGCGATCGCGTGGGACACCTACGAAAAGGGCGACTACGACGTGTGGCTCCGCGAAATCGACGCCGCCGGCAAGGCCGCCGCGCCGCAGCCCGTCACCTCGTCGCCGGGCTACGAGGCGCGCCCCGCGATCACTTACGACCAGCAGAACCGCCTGTGGGTTTGCTGGGAGCAAAGCGGCCCGACGTGGGGCAAGGACTGGGGCGGCCTCGTGCGCGACGAAGGCATCGGCCTCTACCGCGATCGCCAGATCGGCATGAGAGTGCTCGAGGCGGGCAAATGGCTCGCGCCCGACAGCGCGGTCACCACCGGCCTGCCCGGCGCGCGGATGCGCCGCGGCCCCGCCGCGCTGCCCGTGCGCCGCCCCGAGGCCGAGGCCGTCACGCGCACCGCGGGCGAGGAAGCGATCGAGGCCGGCGCCGGCGTCTACAACAACCTCGGCCGCATCGCCTGCGATCGCGACGGCCGCGTCTGGCTGCTCGCCCGCGCGCGCGAGGGCAATTTCTTCACGCCGCAGGGCTCCGTGTGGATGAACTACGCCACGTATTTCGACGGCGCGAAATGGGTCGGCCCCATCGTGCTCCCGCACTCCGACAACCTCCTCTACAACCAGCCCGCCGTCGCCGCGCATCCCGCCGGCGGCCTCGTGATCGCGCACTCCAGCGACTACCGGCAAGGCCGGCACATCCAGCAATTCCGCGCCGGCAACGCCACCGACAACGCCGATCCGTTCGACAACGACATCTTCCTCTCGCGCCTCGAGCCCCCCGCGGGCGGCAAGGTCGCCGCCACGCTCAAGCCCGCCCGCGCCACGCCCAGCGCCGCCGCCCGGGCCAGCGAGGCCACCGAGAAGGAGCGCCGCGAGATCGCCGCCGTCCGCGCCTACCGCTTCGGGCTCGAGGGCAAGACGCTGCAGGTCATCCGCGGCGAGTTCCACCGCCACACCGAGATCTCCGGCGACGGCGGCAACGACGGCCCGCTCGAGGACATGTGGCGCTACGCGATCGATGTCGCCGGCATGGACTGGCTCGGCAACGGCGATCACGACAACGGCCAGGGCCGCGAATACACCTGGTGGCTCACCCAGAAGACGACCGATGCGTTTCGCATCCCGGGCAAATTCGAGCCGCCGTTCACCTACGAGCGCAGCGTCGCGTTTCCCGAGGGCCACCGCAACGTCGTGTTTGCCCAGCGCGGCGTCCGCACGCTCCCGCGCCTCCCGAAGACCGAGCGCTCGCCCGAAGTCCACGCGCCCGACACGCTCATGCTCTTCGAGTATCTCAAGCAGTTCAACGGCGTGTGCGCCTCGCACACCTCGTCCACGAGCATGGGCACCGACTGGCGCGACTGGGGCGGGGCGTTCGAGCCCATGGTCGAGATCTACCAGGGCGCGCGCCAGAACTACGAGCGCCCCGGCGCGCCGCGCAGCCCCACCGGCGCCGACGCGATCGGCGGCTGGGAGCCGAGCGGCTTCATCAACCTCGCGCTGCTCAACCGCGGCTACCGCTTCTCGTTCGAGTCGAGCAGCGACCACGGCTCCACGCACATCAGCTACGCGTGCATCGTCGCGGAAAACAACTCGCGCGAGGCGCTCCTCCAGGCGATGCGCCTGCGCCACACCTACGCCGCCACCGACAACATCATCGCCGAATACACCTGCACCACCGGCGGCCGCACCTACATGATGGGCGACGAGTTCACCAGCGCCACGCCGCCCACCGTGCACGTGAAGTTCACCGGCACCGAGCCCTTCAAGAAAGTCACGCTCGTGAAGGACGACGTGGAGATCGTCCTCGGCGAGCCGAACCGAGCCGAGGTCGAATACACCTGGACCGATCCGAGCCCGGTGGCCGGCAAGACGAGCTACTACTACGTGCGCGGCGAGCAGTCCGCCGGCAAAGGCGAGACGATGGGCGAGCTCGTCTGGGCCTCGCCCATGTGGATCAAATACGAGCCGAAGCGTTGAGCGGTGATCGGCATCTTGTAGGGCCGTCGCGCGGCGCACGTGATAATCGCGACGGCTCGCCGGCCAGCGGCCGCCCCGCAAAAAGCGGGATCGATCCTACGGAAACCCGGCCTGCTGGGGACGCGGCGCCCTCGCCGCGTCTTGGCCGGCCACCGCGGCGAGGGCGCCGCGGCTCCGGCTTCGCATTTCTCCTCGTCCTGCTCCTCGCGCCCCTCGCCGCCCTCGGTCACAACCCCGACACCAGCTACGCCCGCGTCGAGCTCGGCGCGCGCGAAGTCCGCTTCCGCTTCACCTACGACCTTTTCACGCTGCAAAGGATCACGCCGCTCGACGCGGACCACGACGGCCGCATCTCGCGCGCGGAGCTCCAGCGCGGCCTCCCCGCGATCCAGGCGTTTCTCCAAAAGCACATCGCCATCGCCCTCAACGACGAGGATGCCGATTTCGGCGCGCCCGCCGGCTTCGTCTGGCCGCCCGACGCCGGCGACACGATCGCGGAGCCCGACTACCACACCGCGAACGGCCTCATCCATTTCGATTTCCGCCGCGCCGTCGACGACATGCCCGAGGGCATCACGCTCGCCTTCCGCTTCATCCCGCCGCTCAGCGAGCGCCACACGATCCTCGGCTCGTTCGATCACGGCGGGACGAAGCACGAGGTCACCTTCACCCGCTTCGAGCCGGACTACGACTACGTGACCGGCTACGAGCCGCCGCTGTGGAAACGCCTCTGGCAATTCCTGCGCCTCGGCCTCGCGCACATTTTCCTCGGCTACGATCACATCTGCTTCCTGCTCGCGCTGCTCCTCGTGAGCCGCTTCGGCGAGCTCGTGAAGATCGTCACCGCCTTCACCATCGCGCACAGCCTCACGCTGATCCTTGCCGCGCTCGAGGTCGTGCACCTGCCCACGCGCCTCGTGGAGAGCGGCATCGCCGCGACCATCGTCTACGTGGCCGTCGATAACATCCGCGGCGCGCCCACGCGCCACCGCTGGGTGCTCACATTTTTCTTCGGCCTGATCCACGGCTTCGGCTTTGCGAACGTCCTCGCCGAGATGCGCCTGCCCACGACCGGGCTCGTGCGCTGCCTGCTCTCGTTCAACGTCGGCGTGGAGATCGGGCAGCTGGCGATTGTCGCCGCGTGCCTGCCGCTCGTCGCGCTGCTGAGGAAATCAAGGCATGAGCGCCGCATCGTCCTCGGCGTTTCCGCGCTGCTTGGGCTCTTCGGCGCGGCGTGGTTCGCCGACCGGGCGTTCGCGCTCGGCTTCATGCCATTCTAAGCTTAGATCGCCACCTGCCTTCATGCCCGCGAGGTCTAAACCCCGGAAATCCTGGCGCGAAAAACTCGCCCGCGACCACGGCCTGCCCAAGGTCGAGCACCTCGACGCCGCCGGCGCCAAGCGCTGGGGCGGCAAGACGCTCGCCATTCCCGCCCCGCGCGAGGTCGACGCCCTCATGCGCACCGTGCCCAAGGGGCGCGTCACCACGATCAACGAGCTCCGCGCCGCCGTGGCGAAGCAGCACAAGGCCGAGGTCGGCTGCCCGATCACGACGGGAATTTTCTCGTGGATCGCCGCGCACGCCGCCGCCGAGGCGCTCGCCGCGGGCGAGAAAGACCCAACACCCTACTGACGCACGGTGAAGAAGGACGGCGAGCTCAACCCGAAATATCCCGGCGGCCTCCCGGCGCTGGAGAAAAAGCTCGCGGACGAGGGCCACGTCTTCGTGCGCAAGGGCGCGCGTGTCTTGGTCGCGAACTTGGACCGGGTGCTGCACTCCCCGGGCGCCAAGCAAGCGCTGACGACGCGGCGCCAACCGCGCCACGTCGGCCCATGAAACTCCTCTTCCTGTTCGGCCGGCCCGCCGTCGGCAAAGTCACGATCGCCCGCGAGCTGGCGCGGCGCACCGGCTGGCGCCTCTTCCACAATCACCTCACGGTGAACCTCGCGAGCGCGCTTTGCGACTTCGGCACGCCGGGCTTCATCGCGCTGCGCGAACAGGTCTGGCTCGCTGGGTTCCGGCGCGCCCTCGCCGACCGCCTGCCCGTGCTGATCTTCACCTTCACCCCGGAAAACACCGTGCCCCAGCGCTTCATCGACGAGCTGTTCGCCGAGATCGCCGCCGCCGGCGGCGAGGTGATTCCGGTGGAACTGACTGCGCCCGAAGCCGAGATCGAGCGCCGCCTCGGCTCCGACTCGCGGCGGCGCGATGGCAAGCTGATCGACCTCGCGCTCTACCGCCAAGTGCGCGCCGCCGGCGCCTTTGAGACCCCGGTCATTCCCGCGCCGCGCCTGCGCCTCGACACCACCGCCCTCGCGCCGGCCGAGGCCGTGGCACGGATTGCGGCGCTCGCCTCGCCCGCCGGGCAACTTGGGCCGCATTTGCAGTTGTAACCCGGGGTGTCCGAGAACTGTCTTAGGGTGTTTCCGCAAGCCGCATGAATCTCCTCCAGCTCTCGCTGCGCCGTCCCCTCACGATCATCGTGCTTGTCCTTGCGGTCGTGCTCGGCGCGGGCCTCGCGCTCCAGCGGATGGCGCGCGACATCTTCCCGCCGCTCGGCGTGCCGACCATCTACGTGGCGCAGCCGTTTGGCGGCATGGATCCGGCGCAGATGGAAGGCTACCTCACCTACTACTACGAGTATCACTTCCTCTACATCACCGGCATCGAGCACGTGGAATCGAAGACGATCCAGGGCGCCTCGATCATGAAGCTCCAGTTTCATCCGGGCACCGACATGTCGCAGGCGCTCTCGGAGACGGTGGCCTACGTGAACCGCGCGCGCGCCTTCATGCCGCCGGGCACGCCCGGGCCGTTTGTCACGCGCTTCGACGCGGGCAGCGTGCCGGTGGGCCACCTCGTTTTCTCGACCGACAACCCCGCCCGCACCGTCGGCCAGATGCAGGACGCCGCGCTCAACATGGTCCGCCCGCTCTTCGCCACGTTGCCCGGCGTGTCGGCGCCCCCGCCCTTCGGCGGCAGCGCGCGCACCATCGTCGTCAACCTGAAGCCCGATCGCCTGCGCGCCTACGGCCTCTCGCCCGAGGAGGTCACGCAGGCCGTCGCCGCGAGCAACAACCTCAGCCCGTCCGGCAACATCAACCTCGGCGACCGCTACCCGCTCGTGCCGGTCAACGCCATCCCGCGCAACGTCCGCGATCTCGAGGGCACGGTGCTGCGCGTGCGCGGGGATGCGGCCGTATTTCTCCGCGATGTCGCCACGGTGGACGACGCCTCCGACATCGTGACGTCCTACGCCCTCGTGAACGGCCGCCGCACGGTCTACATGCCGGTCACCAAGCGCTCCGACGCCTCGACGCTCGCCGTCGTCGATCTCGTCCGGGCCAACCTGCCGAAGTTCAAGGCGGCGGTGCCCGACGACATCAACGTCACCTACGAATTCGATCAATCGCCGGTCGTCGTGCAGGCGATCGCGAGCCTGACCAAGGAGGGCCTGCTCGGCGCGGCGCTCACCGGCCTGATGATGCTGCTGTTTCTCCGCGACTGGCGCAGCGCGCTCGTCGTCGTGCTCAACATCCCGCTCGCGCTGCTCGCCGCCGTGTTTGCCCTCTGGCTCTCCGGCCAGTCGATCAACCTGATGACACTCGGCGGCCTGGCGCTGGCGGTCGGCATCCTCGTCGACGAGGCGACGGTCGCGATGGAGAGCATCCACACGCACCTCGCGCGCGGCCGGAGCCCGGCCCGGGCGGCGCTCGATGCCACGCGCGAGACCGCGCTGCCGCGCCTGCTCGCGATGCTGTGCGTCGTCGCGGTGTTCATCCCGTCGTTCTTCATGACGGGGCCGGCGAAGGCGCTTTTCGTGCCGCTCTCCCTCGCGGTGGGCTTCGCGATGGTGGCGTCGTTCATCCTGTCGAGCACGTTTGTCCCCGTGCTGACGGTGTGGCTCGTGCGCGGGCACGGCGCCGGCGGGGAGCGGGCCGGCGCGTTTGCCAGGTTCCAAAACAGCTACGCCGGGCTCGTGCGCGGGCTGCTCGGCGCCCGCCTCGTGATCGTGGTGCTCTACCTTGCGGCCACCGCGGGCATCGTCTGGACGCTCGGCCGCGGGCTGGGCGTGGAGATTTTCCCGCGCGCCGACGCCGGCCAGCTCGCGCTCCGCGTGCGCGCGCCCGCTGGCACCAAGGTCGAGCTCACCGAGGGCATCGCCCTGAAGACCCTCGACCTCATCAAGCGCGAGGCCGGCGCCGACAACATCGCGCTCACCATGGGCCTCGTCGGCGTCCACGCCTCAAACTACCCCGTCAACTTGATCCACCTGTGGAACGGCGGGCCCGAGGAGGCGTGGCTCGCCGTGCAGCTCAAGCCCGGCGCGCACGTCGACGTGCCGGCGCTGCAGGAGCGGCTGCGCGCGGTCTTCGCCGCGGAGCTGCCGGGCAACCGCGTGTCGTTCGAGCCGAGCGACATCGTCTCGCGCGTGATGAGCTTCGGCTCGCCCACGCCGATCGAGGTGGCGGTCAGCGGCCCGAGCCTCCCGCTCAGCCGCGCGCACGCCGAGAAGGTGCTCGAGAAGCTGAAGGCCATCCCCGCGCTGCGCGACGTGCAGATCGCGCAGAACCTCGATTTCCCCACCGTCGACGTGACGGTCGACCGCGAGCGCGCGGGTCTCATGGGCGTGCGCACCAGCGATGTCACGCGCTCGCTCGTCGCGGCCACCACCTCGAGCCGGTTTACGCTCGCGAACTTCTGGGCCGAGGCCGGCACGGGCATCAGCATGAACCTGCAGGTCCAAATCCCGCAGGCGCGCACCACCTCGCTCGACGACCTGAAGAACGTGCCCGTCGCCTCCAGCACCGGCGGCGACCCGATTTTGCTGCGCTCGGTCGCCACGCTCACGCCCGGCACCGCCGTCGGCCAGTATGAGCGCTACAACATGGCGCGCGTCGTCTCCGTGACCGCCAATATCCACGGCGCCGACCTCGGCACCGTCGCGCGCGAGATCACGCGCGCCCTGGCGGAGATTGGCGCGCCGCCCGCGCGCACGAGCGTCGCCGTGCGCGGGCAGGTGCCGCCGCTGGAGGAGCTGCTCAACGGCTTCCGCGGCGGCCTCGTGATCGCCATCGCGGTGATCTTCCTGCTGCTCGCGGCCAACTTCCAGTCGCTGCGGCTCTCGCTCGTCGTGGTCGCGGCCATCCCCGCCGCGATCGCGGGCGCCGTGCTCGCGCTGCGCTTCACGGGCACGACGCTCAACATCCAGTCCGCGATGGGGATCATCATGGCCGTGGGCGTCGCGGTCGCCAACGCCATCCTGTTCGTCACCTTCGCCGAGCGCGCCCGCCTCGCGGGCGGCGACGCCCTCGCCGGCGCGACCGAGGGCGCGCGCAGCCGCGTCCGCCCCATCCTGATGACCACCGCCGCCATGATCGCCGGCATGGTGCCGATGGCGCTCGGCCTCGGCGAAGGCGGCGGCCAGACCGCGCCGCTCGGCCGCGCGGTGATCGGCGGCCTCGTGCTGGCGACGCTCGCGACGCTCCTCGTGCTGCCCTCGTGCTTTGCGCTGCTGCGCCGCCGCGCGAGCACCCGCTCCCGCTCGCTCGACCCGGAGGATCCGGCGAGCGTGCATCACGCCAAGGCATGAAGCCAAAATCCCACTTTTCTCCGCCACCCTCTTGTTGGAGCCGCGGCGCCCTCGCCGCGGTTTCACGCCCGTCCGCGGCGAGCGCGCCGCGGCTCCATCTCAATCCCTTCGCCATGCGCTCAGTCCTTCCGCTCATTCTTTTCTCTTCCGCCGCCCTCGCCGCCGATGCGCCCAAGCCCCTCGAGCTCAAGGCCGCGCGCCCCGTGCGCGCCGATGTCGTCCGCTACGTCGCGCTGCCCGCCACCATCAAGCCCGCGCAGCAGGCCACGCTCTACGCCAAGGTCCCCGGCTACCTGAAGTCGCTCGCCGTCGACAAGGGCGACGCCGTCACGGCCGGCCAGCCGCTCGGCGAAATCGAAGTGCCCGAGTTCGTCGCCGATCTCGCGCGGCAGAAGGCGGAGGTCGCCGTCGCCGAGACCACTTACCGCCGGCTCCACGACGCCCAGAAAAAATCCCCGGAACTCGTCACCCCGCTGGCGATCGACGACGCCTTCGGCCGGCTCTCCGTCACGCGCGCCGCGCTCGAGCGCACCGAGACGCTCCTCGCGTTTGCGCGGCTCTCCGCGCCCTTCGCCGGCATCGTGACGACGCGGCACGTCGATCCGGGCGCGTTCATCCCCGCGGCCACGTCGGGCGGCGCGGGCAACGCCGCGATCCTCACCGTGATGGATTTCTCGACCGTGCGCGTCGCGGTCTACGTGCCGGAGCTGGAGGCGCCGCTCGTCGCGGTGGGCCAGCCCGTGAAATTCACGTGCGACGCGCTCCCGGGAAAGACCTTCGAGGCCTCGGTCTCGCGGCTCGGCTTCGCCCTCGACACCGCGACGAAGACCATGCTCGTCGAGGCCGACGCGCCCAACCCCGGCCTCACGCTGCGCCCGGGGCTCTTCGCCACCGCGCGCGTGGGCGTCGAGAAACACACCGGCGTGCCGACGCTGCCCGTGGAGGCCCTGCTCGTGGAGCGCACGGGCGCATCCGTCTTCAAGGCGATCGACGGCAAGGCGAAGAAGTCGCCGGTCAAGGTCGGCTTCAACGACGGCGTGCGCTTCGAGATCATCGAGGGGGTCGGCGCCAACGATCTCGTGCTGCTGTTCGGCAAGGCCGCGCTGGCGGACGGCCAGCCCGTCGCCGCCACGGAGGTGAAATGAACCACGACGCACACGGCTCAAGGTGGAGCGCGCCGAGCCCGGCGCGCGTTGCAGGGCGGCCGCGGGTCGGCGGGCCGTCGCGGTTGTCACGCCCATTGCGCGACCGCCCGGCGGCGGGCGCCGGCCTTGCCCAGCGCCTTGTCGTCGCGCTGGCGCTTTCCCTGGCGAGCGCCCTCGCCGCCGACGCCCCCTACCCGATCGATCTCGCGACGGCGCTGAAGCTCGCAGGCGCGCAGAGCCTCGAGGTCGCGATCGCGCAGGAGAAACTCGCCGAGGCCGAGGCCGCGCACGAGCAGGCGCGCCAGAAATTTTTCCCATGGATCGCGCCGGGCGTCCAGTGGCGCCGCCACGACGGGCGGCTGCAGGATGTCGTCGGGACCATGCTCGACACGCGCAAGCAGACGCTCGGCGTCGGCGTGACCGTCGCCGCGCAGGTCGATCTCGGCGAGGCCTACTATCAGGCGCTCGCGGCCAAGCAGCTCGCGCGCGCGGCCAACGAGTCGCTCGCCGCGCGCCGCCTCGAGGCGGTGGCGCAGGCCGCGGCCGCCTATTTCGAGCTCGCGCGCGCGCAGGCCGCCGTGGGCACGGCCGGCGAGGCCTTGCGCGTGGCCGACACCTATGCGGCCGAGGTGCGCAACGGCGTCGACGCCGGCGTCGCCTCCGCCGGCGACGCCGCGCGCGCCGCCGTGCAGTCCGCCAAGAACCGCACGCTCGCCGCCACCGCCGCCGAGCAGCGCGCCATCGCCGCCGCACGCCTCGCCGCCGTGCTGCGCCTGCCGCCCGCGACGGACCTGCAGGCGCGCGACGGGGAGTTCGCGCCGCTCACGCTCTTCGGCCCCGATGCGATGCCGGGCACGCTCATCGCGCAGGCGCTCGCGCGCCGCCCCGAGCTCAACCAAGCCGCCGCCGCCACCGCCGCCGCCGAGACGCAGGCCCGGGGCGCACGCGTCGGCCCGCTCATCCCGAGCGTCGGCGCGACCGCACAGGTCGGCGGCCTGCGCGGCGGGCGCGGCGCGGACGCCGCGGGCGAATTTCACGACAGCGAGGACTACGCCGTCGGCGTGAGCTGGCGCGTCGGCCCCGGCGGCATCGGCGACACCGCGCGCACCCGCGCCGCCGACGCCCGCACGCGCACCGCCAAGCTCGAGCAGGAACGCCTGCGCGATCAGATCACACGCGAGGTCATCGAGGCGCACGCGCGCGTGCGCGGCGGCGTGGCCCGCCTCGAGGCCGCCACGCAGGCGCTCGCCGCCTCCGAGACCGCGTGGAGGTTCTCCCGCGAGCGCCGTGACTTCGGCGTGGCGGTCGTGTTCGAGACCGTGCTGGCCGAGCAGGACTACACGCGGGCGCGCCTCGACTACCTGCAGGCCGTCGCCGAGCACAACGCCGCGCACTACGCGCTGCAACGGGCAGTGGGCGGGACGCCGTAGCGTCGGGCGCCCGGCATGCGCCGCCACGCCGCGCGAATCGCCGTTTCCTCCCACAGGCGATTTGCCGGCGGACTTTATGCCCCAACGGGGCTCGGCCTGCCCGCAGTCCCGCCGCATTTCCCCCCGGAGCCTCGCTGCAGGTTCTGAAACCGCCGGAGCGGCGCCGGGTGCGCATCGAAATCCCGCTTCACAAATTCGGCCCAGGGAGCCTCACTGTTGCCCCAACCCCTCGCCATGCGATCGCCCCGGAGCCCGTTTTCGCCGCTGTTGCCGCTGCTCGCGGGCGCGGGGCTGGCGGCTTCGGCGCTGCTCGCGGCACCGCCGCCCGACATCCTGCTCCTCATGCCCGATCAGATGCGCGGCGACGCGATGTCGGGCGCGGGCCATCCGGTCGTGCGCACGCCGACCCTTGACGCGCTCGCGGCGCACGGCGCCTCGTTCCGCCGCGCGTATTCCACCTGCCCATCGTGCATCCCGGCGCGGCTTTCCCTGCTCACGGGCACATTTCCCGCGACGAGCGGGCTCGTCGGCTACGCGCCGATGAAGAACACCCGCCCGACCCTGCCCGGCCTGCTCGCGCGCGCCGGCTACGCGACGGTGCTCGTCGGCCGCAACATGCACCAGAACCCGCCGAACCCCGACATCGGCTACCAGCGCGAACTCCTCGGCTCCACCTACCTCAACGACGACGACTACGACCGCGAGCTCCAGGCGGCCGCGCCCCGCTCCGGCGGCGTCCGCGCCACCATCGAGCGGCTCGGCCTCACGACGAACTTCTGGCAGGCAAAGGCCTGGGACCTGCCCGACGCCCTGCACCCCACCGCCTGGATCGCGCGGCGCGCGCGCCAGATCGTCGCGGAGGCGGAGACGGAGCGGCCGCTGTTCCTCACCGCGTCGTTCTACGCGCCGCATCCGCCGCTGTTTCCGCCGCAGGAGCTGTTCGACAAATATCTCGCGGCCGATCTGCCGCCGGTCGCGCGCGGCGATTGGGTGCAGTGGGATGGCCTCACGCCCGCCGGCGACCGCAACGGCCATCGCATCCGCCTCGAAGGCGAGGCGCTCCGCCGGGCGCAGGCCGGCTACTTCGGCCTCATCGAGCACCTCGACGCGCAGGTGGCGCCGCTCATCGCCGCCTTTACCGCGCGCAGCGAGCGCGCCCGCCGCCCGTGGGTGATCGTCGTCTGCGCCGATCACGGCGAGATGCTCGGGGACCACGGCTATTTCAGGAAATGCGAGCCCTACGAGGGCTCGGCCAACATTCCCTTCATCATCGCCGGATCGCCGGAGCTGAAATTCACGGCCGGCGCGCGCCCGCCCGGACCGGTTTGCCTCGAGGACATCATGCCGACGTTGCTCGAGCTCGCCGCCGTCGCCCCACCCCCGCTCGACGGCATGAGCCTCGTGCCCGTGCTGCGCGGCGAGAAACAAATCGTCCGCTTCCTCCACAGCGAGCACGCCAACACCTACGGCCCCGCGCAGGCCTTCCACGCGCTGACCGACGGCCGCTTCAAGTATGTCTGGCGCCCCGCCGACGGCTCCGAGCAGCTCTTCGATCTCGCCGAGGATCCGCGCGAGGAGCACGACCTCGCGCGCGGGGCCGCGCACCGCGAACTTGTCGCGACGTGGCGGGCCCGCATGGTGAAACAGCTCGCGAACCGCCCCGAAGGTTTCTCCGATGGCACGCGCCTCATCGCCGGCCGCCCCTACCCCTCGATCCAAAAACGTCCTTCCCCGTGAAACTGCCATTTCGCTCCGTCTCCCTGTCGCTCCTTCTCTCCGTCTGCAGCCTCGCCGCGGCCCAGCGTCCCAACATCGTCATCATCCTCTCCGACGACATGGGCTATTCCGACCTCGGCTGCTACGGCGGCGAGATCGCGACGCCCAACCTCGATGCGCTCGCGGCCGGCGGCGTGCGGTTCACGCAGTTCTACAACATGGCCCGCTGCTGCCCGACGCGCGCCTCGCTCCTCACCGGCCTCTACCCGCACCAGGCGGGCGTCGGCCACATGATGGAGGACAACGGCTCCGACGCCTACCGCGGCGATCTCAGCCGCCGCAGCGTCACCCTCGCGGAGGCGCTCAAGCCCGCCGGCTACCGCGCCTACGCCGTGGGCAAGTGGCACGTCACGCCCGGCCAGAGCGCCGCGGCCCTCGAGCGCCGGCACAACTGGCCCCTTCAGCGCGGATTCGATCGCTACTACGGCACCATCCACGGCGCCGGCAGCTACTGGGACCCGAGCGCCCTCGTGCGCGACAACCAGCTCATCACCGCCGCCAACGATCCCGAGTATCGCCCCGCCGAGTTTTACTACACCGACGCCATCAGCGAGCACGCCACGCGCTTCATCCGCGACCACGCGCGGGACCAAAAGGAGAAACCGTTCCTCCTCTACGTCGCCTTCACCGCCGCGCATTGGCCCATGCACGCCCGCGAGAAGGACATCGCGAAATACAAGGGCCGCTACGACGCCGGCTACGACGCTATCCGCGCCGCGCGCCTGGCGAAGCAGAAGCAGCTCGGCGTCGTCGATCCGCGCGCCGTGCTCTCCCCGGTCGCCGAGGATTGGGCGGCGGTGAAGAACCGCGAGTTTGAGACGCGCTGCATGGAGACCTACGCCGCGATGATCACCGTCATGGACGAGGGCATCGGCCGCATCACGGCCGAGCTCAGGGCGCAGGGCCAGCTCGACAACACCCTGATCTTTTTCCTGCAGGACAACGGCGGCTGCGCCGAGCCCAACGGGCGCACGGGCGAATTCACCCCGCGCGCCGCGGCGCCGTCGCTGCCGCCCATGGCCAAGGACGCCCAGCAGCAGAACAGCCGCCCCAGCCAGACGCGCGACGGCTGGCCGGTGCGCGGCGGCTACGGCGTGCTGCCCGGCCCCGCCGACACCTACATCGCCTACGGCCGCGGCTGGGCCAACGTGAGCAACACGCCCTTCCGCGAATACAAGCACTGGGTCCACGAGGGCGGCATCTCGACGCCGCTCATCGCGCACTGGCCGGCCGGGATCGGCGCGGCGCGGCGCGGCACACTGGAAGCCCAGCCCGGCCACCTCATCGACCTCATGGCCACGTGCGTCGATCTCGCGGGGGCACGGTATCCCGCGAACTTTGCGGGCGAAAAGATTCAGCCGATGGAAGGCGTCAGCCTGCGCCCGGCGCTCGCCGGCGGCCCCCTCGCGCGCGCGCAGCCGATTTTTTGGGAGCACGAGGGCAACCGGGCCGTCCGCGAGGGCCAGTGGAAACTCGTCTCCAAGCATCCCTCCGGCTGGGAACTCTACGACATCGCCAACGATCGCTCCGAGCTGAACGACCTCGCCGCCAAATACCCCGATCGCGTCAAGGCCATGTCCGCCCAATACGACGAATGGGCCAACCGCGTCGGCGCCCGGCCGTGGCCGCTCGGCGGCGGCGCGGCGAAGAAGAAGCAGGGCCAAAAGCAAAAAGACGAGTGAGCCGGCCGGATCGAAGCCCACACACTCGCTCCATCGCAAAACGAGCCCACCCGCGGGAACTGACGTTGCCCGCAGGTCAGGCCCCAGGTTGAACGACATCGCATGAAGCCACGCCCCCCCTCTCCCTCCCCGCGCCCGAGGCGCCGCCTCGCATGGCCGCTCGCGGCCCTGCTCTGCAGCGCGTTTTGCGCGCGTGCCGCCGAGCCGACGAACGTCCTCTTCATCGTCGTCGACGATCTCAATCCCTCGCTCGGCTGCTACGGCAACCCCCGCGTCCAGTCGCCCAACATCGACCGCCTCGCGGCGCGCGGCGTGCGTTTCGACCGGGCCTACTGCCAATATCCCCTCTGCGGCCCGAGCCGCGCCTCCTTCCTCAGCGGCCGCCGTCCCGAGACCACGGGCATCTACGTGCTCAACACCCCGCCCCGCACGGCCCTGCCGGATGCCGTGATGCTCCCGCAGTTCTTCCGCGAGCGCGGCTACTACACCGCCGGCGCCGGCAAGGTCGCCCACAACCTGCGCACCAGCGACGAGAAGTCGTGGGACAGCTACGAGGACGGCCCCGGCAACGATCCGCAGGAAAAGGCCGCCATCGAGTCGCGCTACGGCGGCGGCGACGGCCGGCCCGCGTGGCACATCCTCGACGGCGACGGATCGCAAATGCGCGACGGCCTGAACGCCACGGCCATCGCGAAGCTCATCGCCGAGAAATCCGCGGCGAAGCAGCCGTTCTTCCTCGCCGCGGGCTTTCACAAGCCGCACCTGCCGTGGACCGCGCCAAAGAAATTCTTCGACCTCTACGACGAGGCGAAGCTCGCGCCGCCGCCGGAGCCCGCGATGCACGACATCCCGCCCATCGCGCTGCAGACCGAGCTCTCCGGCTTCGCCCAGCCCGCCTCGCGCGCCGGCGCCCTGCGCGGCTACTACGCGTGCATCTCCTACACCGATTCGCGCATCGGCCTCCTGCTCGACGAGCTCGACCGGCTCGGCTTGTGGAAGACGACGCTGGTGGTGCTCGTGGGCGACAACGGCTTCCACCTCGGCGACCACGGCGGCCTCTGGGCGAAGCTCAGCGCGTTTGACGCCTCGACGCGCGTGCCGCTGATCGTCGCCGGCGGCGGCGTGCCGGCCGGGCGCGTGGTCGGCGTGCCGGTCGAGTTGCTCGACATCTATCCCACGCTCGTCGAGCTCGCCGGTTTTTCCGCGCCGCCCGGCCTCGAGGGCCGCTCGCTCGCGGCGCTGATGCGCGGCGCCAACGAGCGCCACCCACGCCCAGCCCGCACCATGGTTTATCACTACGACACCGCCGCGAAACGCGATGTGCTGAGCCAGACTGTCATCGGCGTGAACTGGCGCTACACCGAGTGGAACGCCGGCGAGGCGGGACGGGAACTCTACTCCTTCGCCGCCGATCCCGGGGAATACAACAATCGCGCCGCCGACCCTGCATTGGAGTCCACGCTGCGCGAGGCGCAGGTGGAGTTGAAAAAGAGCCCCGAGCCCAAGGCCGGGCCGGCCAACCGCCCCCGCGCCCTCGCGCCCGCGGAAGACGGCGCCGCGAAGCAAAAAGGCAAAAAGCAGTAGCCCACGCGCGGCGTTTCTACTTCCATGGGCCACCCCTGCCCCATGAAAACGTTGCCCCTCACAATTCGGGCGCTGGCGTGCGCCTCGGTCGGCTCGCTGATCGCCCAAACGCCCCCCGCCCCCGCAGCCGCGCCCGTGGTCGAGCTGAGCCCGTTCGAGGTCAACACGAGCAAGGACCTGGGCTACCTCGCCGAGAACACCCTCGCCGGCAGCCGGCTCAACTCCCGCCTCCGCGACACTGCCGGCTCCGTCTCGGTCTTCACGCGGGAATTCCTCGACGACCTCGCGATCACCGACCTCTCGCGCCTCCTCGACTACACGGTCAACTCCGAGCTCGACACCAACGCCTGGCAGGCCGGCTCCGGCCAGAACCCGATGATCACCGGTGAAAACCTGCTCAACCGGACGTCGGTGCGCGGCCTCGCGGCGAGCCAAGGCATGGATTATTTCACCAGCATCACGAACATGGATCCGTATCGCGTCGGCCGCTTCGACGACACGCGCGGCCCCAACAGCATCCTCTTCGGCGTCGGCGCACCCGGGGGCTTGATCAACCAGACCTCCAAGGTCGCGGTGCCCTACCGCGACTCCGCCACCGTCCGCTACGGCTTCGGCTCCTGGGATCAGAACCGCGCGGAGTTCGACGTGAACAAGGTTTTGAAGAAGGACCGCCTCGCCATTTCGGCGGCCGGGCTCAACCAAGCCAACGGCGGGTGGCGGCAGTTCGATTTTCAAGACAAGCGGCGCGGGTTCGCCTCGGTCGTCGCGCGGCCCATCCCCACGCTCACGCTCACCGGCATGGCCGAAATCGGCCGGGATGGCGGCGCGGTGATAAAGACCCTCCCGCCCACCGACGAGTTTCTGGCGTGGTATGACAACCGCGTCGCCCGGGGAGTCGACGCCGTCACCGTCACGCCCACCGCCGCCGCGCCCACCGCCGCGATGATCGCGCTCGGCATCACCACCCGCAACGGCGCCGCCGGCGGACTCAACCACCGCGCCACCTTCATCGAGAACAACGGCGCGATCTTCGATGCCATCGGCACCTACCTCTCCGGCAGCTACGGCAACGCCGCCGTCCGCGCCCCCGACGGCACGCCCGGCCGCACCGGCTCCGCGCTCATCATCAACGATCCGCGGGTCTTCCCGCGCGCGGCCAATGCCGGCGGCCCCGGCTCGCTGCGCGAGCAGCGGCTCTACAACTACACGTTCTCCGCCGACTGGCAGCCGCGGCGCGCGCTCGTCGTCAACCTCGCCACGCACTACCAATCCACGTCGCTCACCACGCGCACGCTCGTCGGCACCGACCCGACCCTGCGCGGTGAGCCCAACCGCACGCTGGGCCTCAACGGCCCTGCCAATCCCTACGCCGGCCGCCTCTACGTCGACGGCAACTGGCGCGGCGATCTGCATGACGGCACGTATCGCGAGACGCGGCTTTCCGCCACCTACACGCTCGCGCCCAAGCCGGACTGGCTCGGCCGCCACCGCATCGCCGCCTCGGCTTCCACCGCGGCGCAGACGGACATCAACGCGCTCTCGTGGCTCTCGCTGGTGGGCAGCCCGTTCAACGCGCTCGCCAGCGCGCAGAACAACCGCATTTCCTCCCGCTACTATTTCACCGAGGGCGACACCCGCACCTACCGCGCCGGAGACTGGCGCGCCCTCCCCGCGAAATTCAACTTCGGCGGCCGCGCCTACGATCTCGCCTTCACCAACGACGCTGCCGGCGCCAACAACTCCGGCATGCGCCAGGACACCGACTCCCTCGTCGGCGTCGTCCAGAGCCATTTCTGGCGCGACCGCCTCGTCACCACCGCGGGCTATCGGCAGGACAAGGTGGGCGTCACGCAGTTTGGCTATTCCGTCGATCCGATCGTCGGCGACAAGGTCGACCGCGATCCGCGCAAGGCCACGGTCACACACGTGAGCGCGCACACGCAGTCGGTCGGCGGCGTGTTCCACGCCACAAGCTGGCTTTCCTTGATCGCCAACCGCTCGTCCAACGTCGGCGTGCCGCCGCTCGCGCGCACGGTGTTTCCGCTCGGCAATCTCGCGCCGCTCTCGCACGGCAAGGGGTCCGACTACGGCATCGGCCTCGACTTCCTCGAGGGCCGGGTGAGCGCGCGCCTCGTTTACTTCGACGGCCGCGAGCGAGGCCGCATCACCTCCGCCGGCCTCGCCGGCGCACCCGCCCGCAATTCGCGCGTGATGGATGCGTTTGCCACGGTGCTCGTCGGCGCCGGCCGCCCCATCACGCCGGCGGAGTGGGCCGACGTCTACCGCGCCTACACGCCGCCCGCCAACGCGATCGCGTCCGATTTTGTCACCGAGGGCTACGAGGCCCGCGTCACGGCCAACCTCACGCGCAACTGGCGCCTCGTGCTCAACTACTCCTACACGGACTCGGGCCGCACCAACTTCGCGACCGAGATGACCGACTGGTATGGCCTCAAGCAAGCCGCCGACGGCTTCCACGTGCTCGCCGGCGTGCGGCAGGACGCCTCCGGCCGCTACGTCGTCGACCCAAGCGCCTTCGCCGCCGGCAGCGCCATCGCCAAGTGGATCCAACTCGGATCGCTCGCGCCCGGCGCGAATCCCTCCACCCTCACGACCGACGCCGCCGGCACCACCGTCGCGCAGGAAATCTTCAACCTGATCGACACCACCAACGCCGACCGCGACGAGCAGCAGAAACGCTGGGGCCTGCGCCCGCACAAAATCAGCTTCTTCACCGCCTACGACATCAAGGAGGGCCGGCTCCGCGGCGTGACCATTGGCGGCGGCTGGCGCTGGCGCAGCGCCAACGTCATCGGCTCCAACTCCAAGGGGCGCGAGATCTCCGGCCGGGAAATCGCCGCGGCCGACGCGATGCTCGCCTATTCGTTCAAGCCGCCGCGCCTCCCCGGCCGCGTGCGCCTGCAGGTGAATGTCGCAAACCTCTTCAACCAGACCCACATCATCCCCGTGCGCCTCTCGCTCTCCGACGCGAATCCCGACGGCTTCCTCCTGCCGGGCGGCCGCGGCGTCGCCTACAGCCGCTACGACCTCGTCTCGCCGCGCGAGACGCGCTTCACCACGACGTGGTCGTTCTGAAACTCCTTGCCCATGATCACCCGCGTCATTGCCCTCCCCCTTTTCCTCGCGTCGCTCGCGATCTCGCACGCCGCCCCCGCCAGGAAGCCCAACATCATCTTCATCCTCGGCGACGACGTCGGGATCGGCGACATCGGCTGCACGGGCAGCGATCGCTTCAAGACGCCGCACATCGACGCGCTGGCGCGCGGCGGCACGGTGTTTTCCCACGCCTACGCGGAGCCGCTCTGCGGCCCGTCGCGCGCCACGATTCTCACCGGCCGCTACGTCTTCCGCACCGGCGCGACCAACCAGGACGCGACCAAGCGGTTCAAGCCCACCGACGAGACCATGATGCCCGTCGTCCTCAAGCAGGCGGGCTACGTCACGTCGTGCATCGGCAAGTGGGGCCAGCTCCCGCTCGGGCCGCAGGACTTCGGCTTCGATGACACCTTCCGGTTCAACGGCAGCGGCGCCTACTGGAAGTCGCAGGGCCGGAAGGGCGAGTTCGTCGAGGTAAACGGCCAGCGCGTCCTCGTCGGCGAGAAGGACTACATCCCCGACCTGATGCACACGCACCTCGTGGACTTCATCGCGCGCCACCGCGAGCAGCCGTTCTACATCTACTACTCGATGTCGCACGTGCACGTGGAGATTTTGCCGACGCCCGACAGCAAGCCCGACAGCAAGGACCTCTATGCGGACAACATCGCCTACATGGACAAGCTCGTCGGCAAACTCGTCGCCGAGCTCGAGCGCCAGCACCTGCGCGAGGACACGCTGCTGATTTACTTCGGCGACAACGGCACCGCGTCCATCCATATCGAGGAGGCGACCGTCAGGGGCCGCCGGCTCAACGGCGCCAAGGGCGATGTCCTCGAGGGCGGCAGCCGCGTGCCGCTCGTCGTCAACTGGCCGGGCGTCACCCCGGCCGGCCGTGTGTCGCGCGACCTCATCGACTCGACCGACTTTTTCCCGACGTTCGCGGCGCTCGCCGGCGCGGCGCTCCCCGCCGGCAAGGTCATCGACGGCCGCGACTTTCTCCCGCAAATCCGCGGCGAGCGCGGCCAGCCGCGCGAGTGGGCCTTCGTCCAGCTCGCGCGCATGTGGTATGTCGCCGATCAAAAATGGAAGCTCAACGAGAAGGGCGAGCTGTTCGACCTGAGCGACGCGCCGTGGACGGAGAAGCCCGTCGCCGCCGCGACCACCGACACCGCCGCCCGCGCCGCCCGCGCCAAGCTCGCCGCGGCGCTGGCGCAGCTGAACCCCGCCGGCGGCATCCTCGACGATGGCGACGGCACCGGCCGCCACGCCGGCCGCGACGAGCGCAAAAAGAAGTGATCCGTTTCCCGATGAAGCATCTTCCCCTCCTCGTCCTCGCCGCCGTTTCCAGTCTCCGCGCGGCGGAGGCCAGGCCCAACATCCTCTTCGTCGCCGTCGACGATCTGCGCCCCGAGTTCGGCGCGTATGGCGCGAGCTACATCCACTCGCCGAACCTTGATCGCCTCGCGCGCGCCGGCATCACGTTCAACCGCTCCTATTGCCAGCAGGCCGTCTGCTCGCCCACGCGCTCGAGCCTCATGACGGGCACGCGGCCCGACACCACCAAGGTCTGGGACCTCGTCACGCACTTCCGCACCGCGCTGCCCGAGGTCGTCACGCTCGGCCAGCATTTCAAGAACCACGGCTATTTCGTGCAGGGCATGGGCAAGATCTACCACGGCGGCTACGACGACGCCCCCACATGGTCCGTGCCATGGCAGCGGCCCAACGCCCCGACCTACGCGCTCAAGGAAAACCAAGCCGCCGAGAACGCCGCGCTCAACGCCGAGCCCGACGCCGCGCCCAGCGCGCCGAAGAAAAAAGGCGCGGGCAAAAAGCAGGCCGCCAAGGCGCGGGCCACGCCGCCCGGCTCGCGCGGCCCTGCGTTCGAGGGCGCTGATGTGCCCGACGACACCTTCGTCGACGGCAAGGTCGCCACGCTCGCCATCTCCACGCTGCGCGAGATCGGCGCGAAGCAGGCGCCCTTCTTCCTCGCCGTCGGCTTCGCGCGCCCGCACCTGCCCTTCGTCGCGCCGAAAAAATACTGGGACCTCTACGACCCCGCGAAAATCGAACTTGCGCCGAACAAGTTCCGCCCGAAGGACGCGCCCGACTATGCCATCCAGCCCGGCGGCGAGATGCGCGCCTACCGCGGCATCCCCGCCGGCTCGATCCCCGACGACCTCGCGCGCCAGCTCAAGCACGGCTACTACGCCGCGATTTCCTACATGGACGCGCAGCTCGGCCGCATCCTCGACGAACTCGACCGCCTCGACCTGCGCAAGAACACCATCGTGATCCTCTGGGGCGATCACGGCTGGAAGCTCGGCGAGCACGACGCGTGGTGCAAACACACCAACTGCGAGAACGACACCAACACCGCGCTCCTCCTCTCCGTGCCCGGCATGAAAAACCCCGGCGCGAAGACCAACGGCATCGTCGAGTTCGTCGACATCTACCCCACGCTCGCCGATCTCGCCGGCTTGCCGCGGCCCGCGCACCTCGAGGGCCAGAGCTTCAAGCCCCTGATCGAGAATCCCGCGCGGGCGTGGAAGCAGGCCGCCTTCAGCCAATACCCGCGCCCCGCCAACGTCGCCGGCAGCACGCTCGGCGTCCCGCTCATGGGCTACGCGATGCGCACCGAGCGCTACCGCTTCGTCGTGTGGGTCGCCCGCAACGATCACGCGAAGATCGACGCCATCGAGCTCTACGATCACCTCTCCGATCCGCAGGAGAACCAAAACATCGCGCAACGCCCGCAGAATGCCGAGCTCGTCGCGCAGCTCATGAAACAGTGGCAGGCTGGCTGGCGCGCCGCGGGGCCGAGACAAAGCAATTGATCGGCTGTCCGCCGTAGGGCGGGTCTGTGACCCGCCCTTGGTGCGCACACTCCGCACGCAAGAGGGCGGGTCACCGACCCGCCCTATTTTTACCCGCGCTGCAGGATGTGGTAATTCGCCATCGAGATGCCGCTCAGCATCGCGCCCACGATTCCGAGAAAACCCTGATCCGTGCCGCAGAGATAGAGGTTGGCCAGCGCGGTTCTTCCCTGCCGGTTCTTCACCGGCGAGCCGTAGATCGCGCCGCCGAGGTGGCCGGTGAACTTCGTGATCGTGCGCGGCGTGAACATGTCGGTCGTGAGCGTCGCGGCGGCGAGCGTCGCATCGTCCACCGGCGGCAGAAACCGTCGCGCGCTGCGTTGCACCTCCGCGAACCACCCGGTCTTTGCGACCTGATACTCGCCCTCGTCCTTGCCGGCCCAACTCGGGTAGTCAGCCAGGCAGGTCACACGGAAAATTCCCTCGGGCAAAGTCCGTCCCTCGCCGAAATCAAAGTTGTTGGGAAAACAGATCACGCCGCTGCGCGCATCCACGGCGGCGGTGGGTCGGGAGTAGTCGAAGCGCGTCGAGTCGTTGAAAAAAATGATCGTGTCGGCACCCCAGCCAAGGTCGGCGGGCTGGCGGTCCAGCACGGTGATCGTTTCCACGAAGGAAAATGCCCCCGGTGGCGTCGGCGTGTTTGCGGCCCCGAGCAGGCGTTCCGTCTCCGGCGCGCCGATGGAGGAAATGACATGGTCCGCCGTGACTTCCTCGCCGCTGTCGAGGAGCAGGGAGGTGGCGCGGCCCTCGCGCTCGAAGATGCGCGTGACGCCGCACTTCATCCGGCGCTCACCGCCGGCGGCGCGGTATTTCTCCAGCAGCACGCGCAGCACGACGCGCACGCCCTCGTAGGGCCGCGCGAAGCCCTCGAGGAAGAGCGCCTTGAACATGATCACGAACTGGCCGAACTCCATGTCGCGCTCCATCGCGCTGCCGTAATACATCACGGGGCAGAACAGCATGTCCTCCAGCAGCGGATCGCTGATGTGCCGGCGCACGACGGCGCGCGCGGACTCGGGCTGCGCGTCGAGCGACACGTCGTCATAGGTCTTCACGAGCGCGACGAGACGGCGGAAGCCGTCGATTTGCGCGGGAAATTTTTGGGCGACTTCGGACTCGAGGACCGCAAAATCATTCGTGAAGTGCAGCGCGGCCTCGCCACGCGGACCGAAGGCGATGCGCGACTGCTTCTGCTCGCAGAGCGCGAACTCATCGCGCTCGATGCGGAGCTGGCGCAGGAGCTTCGTGAGCGGCGTGCCCTTCACGCCGGGCCGCACGAAATTCGTCATCGCGTGCAGCCCCACGTCGAACTTGCGCCCGGCGATCGAATAGAAGCCGTTGAGGCCGCCCACGGCGTTGTGCCGCTCGAAGATACAGACCTTCTTCCCGAAGTGCGCGAGCCGGATGCCCGCCGCGAGGCCCGACATGCCGGCGCCGATGATGGCGACGTCGTAGTGCGAGCGGGTGTTCATCGAGGCGAAAGTGAACAGGAAGGCCGGGAAGAGCGGGAAGAAGCAAATCTCTCTTTCCGAACCTCCCGGCCTTCCTCTTCAAAAACAAAAAGTCGGGACAATAATCCCGGCTTCAAGACAGCAGCTTCACTTCAGCCCTTCGCCGGCAGCGCGTTGAACTTCGGCGTGAGGTATTCCGCGCAGCTGTCCAACGACGCGAGCTGCATGTAGTCCTTCTCCGGCACCTCGATGCCGTGGCGCTTGCGGAGCTCCATCACGATGTCGAGGAAGTCCATGCTATCGAGCTGGAGCTGATCGCGGAGGCGGACGTCGGGCTTGACGTTGCTCAGGTCCTCGTCGGGCGCGATGTCCGCGATGATTTCGAGCACCACCTGCTTGCATTCGTCTTTGGTCATGGGTCTGGAAAAGCGGAGTTACGGGACAAAGCGGCGAACAATCAACGTGGAATTGATGCCGAGCATCCCGAAGGAATTGTTGAGGATCGTGTCCACCTTCGCAACCGGCCGCGGCTGATTGAGCACCAGGCCGGGCAGCGCGCACTGCGGGTCGAGGTTGTCCACGTTGATGGTGGGGTGAACGATCAGGTCGTCGAAGGACGGCAGGTTGCCCGCGAGTTCCAGCGCGCCGGCCGCACCCATGGCGTGCCCGATGAAGCTCTTGGTGTTGTTGATGTGCGTGTCGGGGCAGCCCTCGCCGAACACCGCGCGGATCGCCTCGCATTCCTGGATGTCGCCAAGGGGCGTCGCGGTGGCGTGGGTGTTGACGAGGTGGATGTCGCGCGGGGTGAGGCCGGCGCGGCGAACTGCCGCCCGCACGCACTCGGCCTGGCGGGTCGGATTGGGCAGCACGTAGTCCGAGGCATCGCTGTTGACGTGGTAGCCGGCGATCTCGGCGTAGATTTTCGCCCCGCGGGCCTGCGCGTCCTCGAGGCGCTCCAGCGTGTAGAGGCACCCGCCCTCGGAGATGACGATGCCGTTGCGCGCGAGGTCGAAGGGCCGCGATGCCTTGGCGGGGACGTCGTGCGTGGCGAGGGCGTTCTGGGACTTGAAGCCGGCGAAGATGCCGAACGTATGGATGCTCTCGCTCACGCCGCCGCAAATCGCGAAGTCCACCTCGCCGAGCCGCAGCATCTGGGCGGCGTGAATGAGGCCCAGGTTGCCCGCCGCGCACGCGGCGCCGATCGTGTAGGCGGGGCCGGTGATGCCGAGGTTGAGCGAGGCCTCGCCCGCGGGGTTGTTGGCGACCGTGCGAGGATTGTGGTAGTGCGACCAGAACTTGGTGTCGTAGGAAAATTTCGAGATGTTATGGATTTCGTTCTCCGTCTCGACGTTCCCGTGCTCCGTGCAGCCGATGTAGATCCCGATGCGATCCTTCGGGAGCGCATCAAAGGCCACGCCGCTGTCCGCCAGCGCCTCACGCGCGCAGTAGATCGAGATCGAGCCGGCGCGCGTGCCGACGCGGACCTCCTTCTTCTTTTGGTATCGCAGCGGGTCGTAGTGACAGACCCCGGCGAGCTGGGGCCCCATGTAGCGGATTTCGATCCGCTCCACGCCCGCCACCCCGGCGAGCAGGTGGCGGCGGAACTCGGGCAGCGAGTTGCCGTTCGGGGCGGTCAGGCCGACCCCGGTGATCACGATGCGCGCTTGCGGCGGAGGCTTCATGCGGACGTAAGAGAAAAGCGCTAGCCATCGCCCCTCCGAAAGCAATACAAGCCTCGCCCGCATGAACGTCCTTGTCGTTGGAGGCGCCGGCTACATCGGCAGCCATTGTGTCCGCCAGCTCGCCGCCGCCGGCCACCGCCCCGTGGTGCTCGACAACCTGGTCTATGGCCATCGCGGCGCGCTGGCGCCCGGCGTCCGCCTCCACGAGGGCAACCTCGGCGACGAAGCCTTCGTCGGCCGCGTGCTGCGCGACGAGAAGATCGAGGTGGTGATGCACTTCGCCGCCTACTGCCAAGTCGGCGAGTCGGTGAAGGAGCCGCTGAAATACTACTTCAACAACGTCGTCGCCACGCTCCACCTGCTCAACGCGATGATCGGCGCCGGCGTGGGGAAATTCGTCTTCTCCTCCACCTGCGCGACGTTCGGCACGCCGGCCTCGCTGCCGATTCACGAGAACCTCCCCCAGGCGCCCATCAATCCCTACGGCCAGACCAAGCTCGACATCGAGCAGGCGCTCAAGGCCCTCGCGCACGCCACCGGTTTGAGCTTTGCCGTGTTCCGCTACTTCAACGCCGCCGGCGCCGCCGAGGACGGCACCATCGGCGAGGATCACACCCCGGAGTCCCACCTGATTCCCGTCACGATCGAGGTCGCCGTCGGCCAGCGCCCGCACCTGGAGCTCTTCGGCACCGACTATCCGACGCCCGACGGCACCTGCCTCCGCGACTACGTGCACGTCGACGACCTCAGCCGGGCGCACATCGCGGCCTTTGAAAGGCTCGCCGCTCCCGGCGCGCAGTTGTTCTACAACCTCGGCACCGGCACGCCCACCTCCAACCGCGCCGTGATTCGCGCGGTCGAGAAGGTCACGGGGAAAAAAGTGAAAGTCGTCGAAAGCCCGCGTCGGCCCGGGGATCCGGCATCGCTCTTCGCGGACTCGTCGAAAGCGCAGCGCGAGCTGGGGTGGAAAGTGAAGTTTCCCGACATCGACTCGATCGTCGCCACCGCCTGGAAATGGCACTCGGCCCATCCGCGCGGCTACGCGGATCGGTAGAAGCGCAATCCATGTCAGGTGACCAGGCCAGGCGCATCTCGTGAAAAAAATCGTTTCGTGCGCGATCCTCGGCGGCGCGTTTTGGCTCTCGGGCTGCGGAACCTATTATGGTCCCGTCGATGGCTACACGCTCGGGCTGCGGTGGCATGATCGCGGCCGCTTTGATCTGGCGGAACGCGAGTGGAGGCCACTTGTGGACAAGCAGGATCCCGATGCGGAATTTCGCTATGGATGGATGCTCTGGACCAACACCCTCGGCGCCAACCGCGAAGCCGAGGCCATCGAGCTATTCAAGCGGGCTGCGGATCAAGGTCAGACCAAAGCGCTGCTAATCCTTGCGGACCTTCACTACCAAAGCGTCAACAATCCCATCTGGCAGGTCAAAAACCCGCCGTTCCGCAAGGACACCGAACACGCGCTGACGCTCTATCTTCGGGCCGAGAAAACGGCCTACTATAAAGCCGACAAAGCAGCCCTGGCTCATGTTCTGCCGCGGATAAGAGCCGAACTTCAACCTGATCGGGTTCGCGCGCTTGAAGTTGCGGTCAACGGCTGGAAGCCCGTCCACATTGGCCGTGAGCCGAGGAAACTGCTTTGAAATTCAGCAGGATTACAACCGCGGCGCAGCGGGCTTGTTGGGTGCGCCCCAGGCGTTGGCGCCCGTCACGTTGAGCTTTCGGCGGCGCGGTCACGTAGATGTCGCCGTTGCGCGCGACGACGACATCGTTGCCGGTGATGTCGTCGGCGATCACCGCGGGTTTTTTGTCAGGTCCGTAGGCGAGAATCTGGCGCGAGCCGGCGGCGACGGCGTAGAGGCGGCCATCGGGACCGAAGGCCTGGCCGTTGGCGCGCTGCGTGTCGGCGATGAACTCGACCGGTCTCCCGTCGGCGCCGATCTGGTAGGCTTTGCCCGCGGGGATGTCGGTGAAGAAGACCTCGCCCTTCGCGTTGACGGCGGCGCCCTCGCTCAGGCGGTAGCCTTCGCCGACGAGCTGCCAGCCTTCACCGTCGATCAGGATGGGGCCGAGGCGCTCGAGCGGCGGCTTGCCGGCTTTCACGGGCTGCGGCCAACCCTGCCAGAGCCAGCGCACCGCGTCGGGGAAGACCGCGGTGCCGTGCTTCGCATTGTGGCCGCCTTCGCCCCAGACGTGGCGCACCTCGTAGCCCGAGTAGATGAGCGCGCGCTCCATGGTCTGATTGGCCATCCACCAGTCGCCGGCGTAGAGGTTGTTGTCGTTGGCGCCGTCGACGAGAAACACGCGCAGGGGCTTCGGCTCGAACTTGCGGATGAGCGTCGGGTAGATGTCGCCGCCGCGCAGGCCGACGAAGGTGCCGACGTTGCTGAACACGCGCGTGAACGCATCGGGCCGCTCCCACGCCGCCGTGAACGCCGCGATCGCGCCGCTGCTCGAGCCGCCGATGGCGCGATCGTTGCCGGAGCGCGAGAGGCGGATCGCGCGGCCGTCGGGCGTCGACTTCGTCTCGACGGCGGGCAGCAGTTCCTCGAGGAGAAAACGCGCGTAGGCGTCGCCGAGGCCGTCGTATTCGAGGCTGCGGTTGAAGCGATCGAGCGCCGCCGCGCCGGGGGCGGCCTTCACGACGCCCGGCCGCACGAAGACGCCGATCTGCACCGGGATCTCGCCGCGCGCGATCAGGTTGTCGAACACCACGGGCGCGCCCCATTGCAGGCCGTCCTGGTTCACGTAGACGCACGCGGGCCTCGCGGGATCGTATTGCCTCGGGACGTAGAGCGTGACCTCGCGCGTGGTGCCGGGAAAAATCTTCGAGCCGGCGAACTCGAACTTGATCAGGTCGCCCTTGGGCACGGCGGGATTGACGATTGAATCCGGGTGCGGCGGAAAGTCGGGCTCGGCGGCGCGGAGCGCGGGAGCCAGCGCGAGAGCGAACAGGACGGGGATGACACGATGGGGCATGGGAAAATCAGGCCGGGGCCGCGCGCGAACCATCCGTCTTTGTTCACCGCGGCCCGCCAAAGGCCGTCTCGTCCACCAGCATCTTGTCCGGATACACCATGCGCCCATGCATCAGCATGTCGCCGTCGAACGTTTCGTGCCGGATGTCGGCCAGGCGCAGCGCCTGGTCGATGCGCTCGGAGCGCAAGCCCGTGAACATGGTCTTGGCCTTGTCGTCCGCGAGGATGACGGGCGCATGGTAGGCGAAGAGGTAGTCGAGCTGGCGCGCGCGCACGAGTTCGCTGATGAGCTGCGCGCCGCCCTCGACAAACACGCCGGCGATGCGCTCCTCGGCGCATTTTTTCCGGAAATCCGCGAACGGCACCCGCTGCGTCGGGGAATCGAAGGTCCAGACCTTGATGCCCATGTCCCGGAGCTTGCGGACATAGCCCAGGCCGCCGTGAGGCGTGGTCACGACGATCGTGCGATGCCGGTATTCGTCGGTGAAGACCGCCGGCAGCGCCTTGTCCACGACGGTGCGCAGGAGGCCGTCGAAGACGAAGCGCCACGGGCACCACTCGGCCTCGCCGTCCCTTCGCGCCGTGAGGCGCGGGTTGTCCTTCAGGATTGTCATCGCGCCCACGGCGATGCCCGGGAACAGCCGGCGCCAGCGGTGCACATCCGCGCGGGACTTTTCGTTGGTGATCCACCGCGAGTCCCCGGTGCGGCAGGCGAGCTTGCCGTCGAGCGTAGAGGCGACCTTGGCCGCGATCAGCGGCCCCTGCGCGACCCAGTGGTTGAAGATGAGGTTGAGGTCGTGGCACTCGCGCTCGAGCACGCCCGTGATCACCTCGATGCCCGCGGCGCGCAGCACCGCGAAGCCCTCGCCCCCATGCGCCGGAAATGGATCGGTCGCGCCGACGACGACGCGCTTGATCCCGGAGGCGATGATCGCGTCGGTGCACGCCCCGGTGCGCCCTTGCGTCGAGCAGGGCTCGAGCGTCACGTAGAGCGTCGCGCCGGGCCGCGGCAGCTTGCCGCGGTTGAGGAGCGCGAGCCGCTCGGCATGTGGCCCGCCGTCCTGCTCGTGGAAACCCTCGGCCACAATGCGCCCGTCCTCGACAATCACGGCGCCAACCATCGGGTTGGGATGCGTGGCGCCCCACGCGCGGCGCGCGAGCCCGAGCGCATGGCGCATGAAGACTTCGTGCTCAGTCGCTGACATAGGGATTGGCGGCGCGTTCGTGCGCGACAGTGGTCTTGGGGCCGTGGCCCGGAAAGACAACCGTTGATGCAGGCAGGGTGTAGATTTGTCCGCGGATGGAGCGCTCCAGCTGGGCGAAATTGCCCCCCGGCAAATCCGTCCGGCCGACGCTGCCGTTGAAAAGCGCATCGCCGACAAACGCCGCGCCCAGCGAGGCAAAATGGAAAAGCACATTTCCCGGGCAATGTCCCGGCACATGCCGCACCTCGGCGGTCGTGCCCAAGGCCGCCAGTTGCTCGCCTTGCGTCACCCAGTGGTCCACGCGCACCGGCTGAAGGCCGAGCCGCTCCCCCATCAGCCGCTCCATCATCTCGGGCGTCTCAAGCAGGGCGCGATCGTCCGCGTGGGCGCGCACCTTTGCGCCCGTGGCCGCGACCACTTCCGCCGCCCCCTGCATGTGGTCCCAATGCCCGTGGGTGATCCAAAGCTCGGCGAGGCGGCTGCGCTCCTTTTCCAAAATGGGCGCGACCTCGGCCCACACCTCGCCGGGCGCGTCAATGAGCACGGCTTCGCCCCGCTCGGGGGCAACGAGCAGATAGGCGTTGGTCTGAAGCATCCCGGCCGGCAGCACGTGCAGGTTCACGCGCGCCAATGCACCGGCTTTCGCGGGCCGTGCAACGGCGAAAAGCAAGACGCGGCGCCGGAGTCGCCTCCTGCGCCGCGTCCGGGATTGCGCAGCGGGGGTGAGGGCCGCCTGGCGGCTTACTTGAACTTGTAGTCCACGCGCAGCGTGTAGGCCCGGCCGCGCGGATCCGCGATGCGGGGTTCCCAGCTGCTGCCGGCGCCGGTGTTGGTGTCGTAGGTGGCGGAGAACGGCGGGTCGGTGTTGAAGAGGTTCTTCACGCCGGCGATGATCGTGGTGTTCTTGATGCCGCGGTAGGTCGCGCTCAGGCCGTAGACATAGTAGGGCTTCACGATTGGGTTCCACTGCGGCGGGATGATCTGGCCCGCGCCGGTGCCGACGCCGGGGAGGACGGCGTCGCGATAGGCGTTGCGGAAGATCCCGTTGACGAGGAACGCCCAATCCCCGCGACGGTAGCCGACCGAGGCCGATTGCTTGTTGTGCAGGCCGATGTCGCTGGAGCGGGTGAAGGTGTCGATCTCGCTCAGGCCCCACGGCGCGGTGGCCAGGAGCCGCGATTTTTTCTCGAGGAGATAGGACAGATCCCAGCTGAAGCTCAGCTTGCCCTTGTCGCCGAGGTCGGTGTTGGCCTTCAGGCCGAACTCGATGCCGCGCGTGGAGGTCTGGCCGGCGTTGACCCAACGCGTGTCGATGCGCTGGATCGTGCCGTCGGCGCGGCGTTGGAAGCGATCCTGGAACAGCGAGTAGTTCTGCAGGAGCTGCGTCGTGCCGAAGCTCTGGATCGTGCCGGTGCGGTTGACCGACCACCAGTCCACGTTCGCGCTGATGTTCTTGGTGGCCTGGACGACGAAGCCAGCGGAATACATCTTGGCCTTTTCGGGCTGGAGGTCGGGCTTGCCACCGAAGAGCGTGGTCGCGGAGTTGGCGGCGATCTGCTGGCCGGTGCCGGGATCGATGAGACCGGTCGCGGCGAGCGGGCTTTCCGTCACCGGGTCATACTGCTGCTTGAAGGTCGGGACGCGGAAGCCGGTGCTGTAGGCGGAGCGGAAAAGCAATTTGTCCAGCGGCGCCCAACGCAGGGTGAACTTCGGGTTCTTCGAACTGCCGAAGCCGGAGTATTGATCGATGCGGCCGGCGGCATTGACGTCGAGGCCCTTCACGATCGGGACTTGCAGCTCGACGAACGCGGCCTTGATGGTGCGCTTGAGGGTGCCGTTGGTCGCGAGGCCGTTATCGAAGGGCGCGTTGAAGATGAGCGCGTCGGACGAGCTGAGGTTCTGGCGCGTGTCGCCGTTGAAAAGGAAGCTCTCCTGCCGCCAGTCGACGCCGACCGCGGCCTGCACGGTGCCGCCGGGGATTTTCACGACGGGGCCGGTGGCCGCGGCGTCATACTCGTCGGTGCGGTAGGTGCCGCCATACATTGCGACGCCGTTGGCGCGGGTCTTGTCGATCGCGGCCATGGCCTCGGGCGTCTGGGTGTAGGAGAACGGATCGACGACGCCGGACTTGATGAGGTTGGTGAACGGCACGGTGTAGACATAGCCGTTATTGAGGATGGATTTGCCCTGGCTCTCCGCGCGCGAGGCGCCGATGCGATAGTCCCATTGCGCCAGAAAACCGAGCGGACCTTCGGCGCCCACCATCGCGCGCCAGGTGTCGGTGGTGGTGGTGAAGGCGCGGTTGCCGAGCGGGACGGAGCGCCAGCGGAACGCCATCGGCAGGCCACGGTTCGAGGCGAGTTCCGGGAAGTAGGCCGCGAGGGCGTTGAAGACCTTGTTGTAGCTCGCGCCGGTGCTCGGGTAGAGCATCAGGTATTGCGGGTTCGGCACGACCGTCCGGCCATCAAGCGCGGTGGTGGTGGCGGTGGCCGAGCTCGTCCACTGGTTCGGCGAGAAGCTCTTGTTGGAAACGGAGCGGCCGAAGACACCCTCGGTGAGGAGGCGGTGCCGGTCGGCGAGCTTGAACGTGCCGCTCAGCACGAGGTTCGTATTCTTCACGGGCTGCTGGATGACGGCCGCGCGGCCGGTGTCCCAGGCCGAGCCATACTTTGAAGCGGGAGACCGCCACAGCACTTCGTCGTAGGGGCCCATGCCATCCAGGCCCGCGTAGCCGGGGCCGGTGGGAAGGTCGACGTAGTTGACGCCGTTCACGCGCAGCGCGGCGTTCTGCGGATCGACCGGGCCGATGCTCGAGTTGGTGGCGCCGGCGCCGCTGCCGCTCAGGACAGTGGGAACCGGCACGGTGGCCGAGCCGATGGCGAAGAGCGTGGCAATGGGCGTGCCGCGCGTGTCGGGCGAAACGCCACGGTTCGGCTGGAAGGTGTTGACGAACTTCCGCTGGTCGCCGCGCAGCACCTTGTTGTCGGAACGCGAGATCGAGGCCATGATGTTGTAGCCGTCCCGGCTCACATTGCCGAAGCCGGCGACCGCGTTGTAGCGGAAGATATTTCCGCCGCCTTGCTCGGTGACATCCATCGCGGCGCTCGCGGCGGCACCTTCGTAATTTTTCTTGAGGATGAAGTTGATTACGCCGCCCACGGCGTCGGTGCCGTAGGTCGCCGACGCGCCGTCTTTGAGGATCTCGACGCGCTCGATCGCGGCGAACGGAATCTGGTTGAGATCGACGACGCCACCGTTGAGGCCGTGCGAGGAGACGCGGCGGCCGTTCATCAGGATGAGCGTGGCGCCCGCGCCCTGCATGCGGAGGTTGGCCGAGGTGGCGCCGTTGTTGCCGCGCTGCGCGCCGTCGACGACATCGGCATTGGACGCGAGGTTGTCGAGGCCGTTGCCATTGATGTTCAGCTCCATGAGCATCTGCTCGGCGCTCACGATGCCGCGCTGCTCAAGCTCGAGCGGCGTGATCGTCTGCACGGGCAGCGCGCCTTCGCTCTCGAGGCGCTTGATGAGCGAGCCGGTGACGACGAATTTCTCGAGCTTCACCGACTCTTCGGAGCCCGGCGCCGGGGCGGGCGCCGTCTGGGCGGTCGCGGCCACGGGCAGGCCTGCGACGATGGCGAACGGTAACAAAGCGGCGGACAGCCGCGCGATGCGGAGGTGCATGGTTTGTGGTGGTGAGGGGACCGCGCCGTGTGCGGCGCGGGTTGTCTGCCAACCAGATCAATTTTTCGCCGTGAAATAGGCAAGGAGAATGCCCCCGCGCCGGCGCCCGCCGGGACTCAGCACGCCTCGTATTTCCAATTCCGCGCCTTGCCCTCGGCCATCCACTGCACGGCCGTCGCGAGGCGCGCCTGGCGCGTGGCGTCGCGCTTCGCCTCGATGAGCCATTCGATGTAGTCCTTGCGCTTGCCGGGGGGAAACGCGGCGAAGACCTTCGCCGCCGCGGCGTTTTTCTTCAGCGCCGCCGCGAGGTCGGCGGGCACGGGCGGAACCTTCGCCGGCCTGGCGGGACGCGGCGGTCGCGCCGGCGCGCCGGACTCATTGAGCCTGGCCGCGGCGCGCACAAATCGCTTCAGCTCCGCGTCGCGCGGCAGATCGGCCCGGCTCGTGATGCGACCGAGGCTGCCCATCGCGGCCGGCGCCTTGTCGCCGTGTGAGCCGAGGATTTTCTCCATGCCCTGATGCCAGAATCCAAAGGTGCAGTGCGCCTTGAACGCCGCCATGCCGCAGAGGATGCGGCCGGCGTGCTCGAACGACGGCATCCCCCACTTGATCGTCTCCGTCGCCTCCGGGCAGGCCTCGTGCACGAGCGCGCGCAAGTGCGCGAGCACCGGACGGGCGAATTCCGCGGACTTGGCCAGGTAGGCATCGACGCGCGGATCGCGGCTCCGGGGATTCATGCGGCGCACGCTGATCGCGCGGCGCGCCGCCCGCGAGTCGGAAGTATCCCGCCGGCGGTCGACTGCCCGGCAACGCTACTTTTTTCGGTTCCGCGGATGAAAACGCGCGTGGTGCTCGACCAGCCGCCCCGGTTCCACCGCCGTGTAGATCTGGGTGGTCGAGATGCTCGCGTGCCCGAGCATCTCCTGAATCGCCCGCAAATCCGCGCCGCCGGCCAGCAGGTGAGTGGCGAACGAGTGGCGCAGCGCGTGCGGCTTCACGTTTTTTCGCAAGCCCGCCGCCTGGGCGTGGCGCTTGACGATCATCCACAGCGCGACGCGCGTGAGGCCGCGGCCGCGGTGGTTGAGGAAGACATGTCCGCCCGTGTGCGGCCGCACGAGCGCCGGCCGGCCGCCCACGAGATAGGCGGCGAGCGCCTCGCGGGCCCGGGCGCCCACCGGCACGATGCGCTCCTTCGCCCCCTTGCCAAACACCCGCAAGAACCCCTGCCCCACGTCCAGCTGCGCGAGCGACAGCGCGGCGAGTTCCGATACCCGCAGGCCGCTTGAGTAAAAAAGCTCCAGCAACGCGCGGTCGCGCAATGCGCGCGGCCCGTCGCCGGCGGGCATGGCGACCAGCCTGCCCACCTCCCCCACGGTCAGCGTGTGCGGCACGCGCCGCGCACGGCGCGGCGCGCCGAGCAGAGCCGTGAAGTCATCGTCGCGGACGCGTTCGCGCACGAGGTAGCGCGCGAGCATGCGCAACGCCGAGAGTTTGCGCGCGAGGCTGGCCGGCGCCCGGCGCCGCTCGGTGAGCGCATGCAGCCAAGTCGCCGCCTGTGCACCCGACACCGCCGCCCATCCGGCCGCCCCCTGCGCGGCCAGGAACGCCGCGGCTTGGTCGAGGTCGCGCCGGTAGGCCACGACGGTGTTCTTCGCGAGCCCGCGCTCCAGCGCGATGAAGCCCAGAAACGCCTCGATCTCTCCCGCAAAGGCCGCGGGGGCCTGGCTGTCGTCGTGCCGCATCGCCGTCGACAAAAGACGCCGCGCGCCGGCCTCGTCGATTCCCAATTCGCCCTTGCCAGCGGCGGGGGTGGACCTACCGTCCGCCGTTTTCCCCTCCATGATCACTTGGATTCAGAAATACTTCCAGCATCACTTCCGCACGGTCTTCGCGGTGTTGCTGGCGCTGGTCATCGTGTCGTTCGTGTTCACGATCGGTGCGGCCGGCGGCATCCGGCAGACCGACCGCAGTTCGATCGAGCGGCCCTTCTTCGGCTACAACCTCAACCTCCAGTCCGATCAGCAGAAGCTCTTCGGCGACGCCAACCTGAGCATCAGCCTGCGCTTCGGCGCGATGATGATGGGCCAGATTTCCGGCGAGCAGCTCCAGAATTTCGCGTTCAACCGCGCCGCCACGCTCGACCTCGCCGACCGCTGGCACCTCCCGCCCGCCACTACCGAGGAGGTGAAGAAGCAGATCGAGACGATGCGCGCGTTTGCCGGACCCGAGGGCAAGTTTGACCCCGCCGCCTACACCCGCTTCCGCGACAACCTGAAGACCAGCCCCCGCGGCGCCGCGCTCACCGAGTCCGACGTGCTGCGCGTCATCAGCGACGACATCCGCGCGGAAAAGGTCCAGAAGCTCCTCGCCGGCCCGGGCTACGTGCTGCCTTCCGAAATCAAGAACGCCCTCATCGAGGAAGACACGACGTGGACCGTCGCCACCGCGACGGCGGACTACGCGGCGTTCAAGCCTGAAATCAAGCCGACCGACGCGGATCTCACGGCGTTTTACGAGCAAGCGGGCGGCCGCTACGACGTGCCGCCGCGCGTCGTCGTGAGTGTCATCGATTTTCCCGCCTTGAACCACATCGGTGGCGTCAAGGTAACGGACGCCGAGGTGCGCGCCTTCTACGATCAGAATCCCTCGCGCTTCCCCAAGCCCGCCGACCCCGCCAAGCCCGCTGCGCCGGCGGCCCCCACCGTTACGCCCGCCCCCGCGCCGGATCCGGCGGCAGATTTCGCGGCGGTGCGCGCGCAAGTCGAGTCTGAGCTCAAGCTCGAACGCGCGCGAAAGCTCGCCGCAAAGGAGGCCAGCGAGGCCTCTCTCTCCCTTTACAACGCCACCGCCAAGACGCCCGAGGCCATCGAGAAGGCGCTGGCCGAGCGGAAACTCATCGCCCGCACGCTGCCCCCGTTCTCACGCGAAGCCGCTCCGCTCGAGCTTTCAGGCGCGCCCGAGGTCACGACCGAGGCCTTTCGACTCAACAAGGACCGGCTGCTTTCCGACGCCATCGCGACCCGCAATGGCGCCGTGATCCTCTGGTGGAAGGAACTGCAACCCTCCCACAAGCCCGTGCTTGCCGCCGTGCGCGAGGCGGTCGCGGCCGACTACGCCGCCAACGAGCGCCGCAAGCGCTTCATGGAGCTCGCCGCCGCCGCCAAGGCGCAGCTCGAGGCACGCCTCAAGGCCGGCGACACGCTGGAGCAAGCCGCCGCCGCCAACACCAGCCTCAAGCTTGAGGTCAAGACCTTGGAGCCGTTTTCCCGCCGGACCCGCGCCCCAGGCGTCGACGAGGCCGTGCTCAGCACGCTTGGCCGGCTTGAAAAAGGCCAGCTCTCCGACCTGCGGCTCGTCGGCGAAAAGGGGATCTTTGTCTACGTCATCGACAAGAAGGCGCCCGACACGACGGAAGCCAACCCGATGTTTGCCAACGAACGCGCGGAATACGCCGCCATGAGCGGCCGCTTCGCCGGCAACGCCTACCTCAACGAGATCGTCGAGCGGGAACTGAAACGGTCCGATCCCAAGGGCCCGTGATGCGCCGGCGAATTTTCAGGAACGCAACCTGAGCCCACCGCCCGCGCCGCCCCGTTGCCGCGCGGGCTTTTGTTTTTTCCGGGGCCCGTTCACCTTCCCTATCCGCACATGCCGCTCCGCTTCTACGCTCCGCTCAAGCCGCCGTGCAAATTGTGCGGCCCCGGCTTCGAGCACCGGCTCGCCGCCGGCGCGCCGGATCTCACCGCATGCCCGAAGTGCGGGCTGGCAGTCCGGCGCATTGATCCGCAGCCGGTAAGTTCGCCGCAACTTTCGGCCCCTCTCTCCGTCTCTCGCGCCAAGCAGGCCGGCTTCACGGTTCTCAAGCGAACGCCAGGGGGCGAGTATGAAAGGCAGTAACTTTCGCTCGCCCTCCGTGTTGTCCCCTGCATCCCTTTTTGCCGCCCCTTTAATCCAGTCATGCTCCGTCCATCCGCCCGCGTCCTGCTCGCCCTCGGTCTCAGCCTGGTTTCCGCCTTCGGTCAGACGGCCGGCGACAAACCCTTCACCTTGGAGGAGGCCGTGGCCCTCGCACTGAAGAAGAATTTCGACCTTCAAGTCCAGGCCTACGCCGTTGATTCGGCCAAGGATGCCATCGCCATCCAGGACGCCGCGTTTGATCCCACAATCAACGCCTCCACGCGCCGGTCCGTCAGCCAAGCCGCCTCGACCACCAGCCGCCTCGACGGCACCGCGACCGTCGGCCCGCGCAGCGACTCCACCACGACCAGCGTGGGCGTCACGCTCCCGCGCCTCGCCGCCACCAACGGCAGCGTCAACGTCAGCGCCAACCTCACCCGCAGCGCCACGAACTCGGTGAATTCGCTGATCAACCCGAGCTTCGGCAACGGCGTCTCGGCCACGCTGAACCAACCGCTGCTCAACAACGCCGGCCGCCAGGCCGCCACCTCGGCCGTCGACCGCGCCAAGCTCGGCCTCAACATCGCCTCGATCAACTACAAGAGCCGCGTGCTCACCCTCATCAGCGACACCGAGAACGCCTACTACAACCTCGTCGCCGCGCGCGAGACCCTGCGCATCCGCCAGCTGACCTTCGACTACAACCAGAAGCTCTTCGATGAAAACAAGGCCCGCCGCACCACCGGCGTCGCCACCGATCTCGACGTGCTCTCCGCCGAGGTCGGCGTGGCCAACGCCCGCCGCGGCATCGTGCAGGCCGAGCAGTCCATGCGCGACGCCGAGGACCGCCTGCTCAACTTGATTAACCTGCCCAACTTCGATCAGAAGCTCGGCGCCGTGGCCTTCGACGACTATCGCGAGGCCGCGCCCAACTTCGCCGAGTCCTACAAGCGCGCGCGCGACTACTACCCCGACAGCCTCTCCACCCAGGAGGCGATCAAGCAGCTCGAGATCGATCTCGAGACCGCGCGCCGCAACCAACTGCCGACGCTCGATCTCAACGCCTCGCTCGGCTACACCGCCCGCACCACAAACCTCGGCTACGGCGAAGCGATCGCCAACCTGCCCAACGACCACGGCAACAATTGGTCGCTCGGCCTGACCTACTCCACGCCGTGGGGCCGCCACGCCGACAAGGCCCGCTACCGCACCGCCCAGACCAACCTCGCGTCGCGCAAGCTCCAGCTGGAGCAGCTCGAGCAGTCCCTGCTCGTCAACGTCCGCGTGGCCGTGCGCGCCGTCGAATCCAACCTCAACGCCGTCGAGATTGCCGCCAAGGCCACCGAGCTCGCGGTGAAGCAATACGAGCAGCAGAAGGCGCGCTTCGACGCGGGCCTCTCCACCAGCCGCCTCGTGCTCCTCGCGCAGGATGACCTCGAGACCAACCGCTTCCAGGAACTGAGCGCGCGCGTCGCGCTCCGCCGCGCGGTCGCCGAGTTGCACCGGCTCGAGGGCACCTCGATCCAGCGGTTCCGCGTGCAGCTGCCGCAGTAACGGTCCGGCCCGACGCGCCGCGGGCCTTGGCTCGCAAACATGCGCGTGACCCGGCGGCATCGATTCCGCGCTCGCCGCCTCCGCTCGCGCCTCCGAGGCTGCCGGTCATGATCGCCTCCCTCCTCCTGCGCCTGATTTTCTGGCTGTGGTTTGGCGCGGCGCTCGCCGCCGGCCACTACCTCGTGCTGCAGCGCCTGCCCCCGTGGGCTCCGCAGGCAATCATCGCTTCGCTCACCGCCGTGCTGCTCCTGGCCTATTTCCGCATGGGCGCGGTGCGCGCATGGATCGATTCCCTCGATCTGCGTCTGCTGGTGCTGCTCCACCTCACGCGCTTTGTGGGCGTGTATTTCCTGGTGCTGCACCGCGATGGCCTGCTGCCTTACGCCTTCGCGATTCCCGGCGGGATCGGCGACATCATCGTTGCCACCATGGCGCTGCCGGTGGCTTTTGCGCCGCTCGAGCCGGGCCCCCGCCTGCGCGTGACGACCATCTGGAACGTCGTCGGCCTGGTCGACATCCTGATGGTCGTCGGCACCGCCGTGCGTCTCAACCTCGCGGACCCGATGCAGCTTCGCGCGCTGACCATCCTGCCGCTCAGCCTCCTGCCCACCTTCCTTGTGCCGCTCATCATCGCCAGCCACGTCGTGATCTTTGCCCGCCTGGCGCGGGAGCGCCAAGACGCCGCCGGGGCCTGACCCAATCTAGGCCGCGAAAAGCTCGTCGGCGTCGCGCAGGGCCCCTGCGCGCACGTCGCGATGCGGTGGAAGCTGGGTCCGGAACCACGTGCGCTGCTTCTTCACGAGCGCGCGGGTGTTCTTCGCGATCTCCGCCGCCAGGTCGCGCTCGGCCAGGCGCCCGTCCAACATCGCCAGCACCTCGCGGTAGCCGATGGCGCGGGCGGCGCTCGGATTCCCCTCCAAGCCGCCGGCGCGCAGCCGGCGCACTTCGTCGACCAGCCCCATCCGCAGCATCTCCACGACGCGCGCCTCCACGCGTCGCGCCAGCTCGCCCGGATCACGATCGAGGCGCGAGAGCACCGGCTCAAAATCCGCAAAGACCCCGCGCTGGCGCGCGAACTCCGCCGCCAGCTCCGCAAGGGTGCGGCCCGTCGCCAGGCAGCGTTCGAGCGCGCGAGCCACGCGCCGCGGGTTCGCCACATCGAGCGCCCCGAGGCCCGCCGGGTTCCTTTCCCGCAGGCGCGCCAGGGCCTCCTCGGGTGCAAGCGCAGCGACTGCCGCGCGCACGGCCTCCGGCACCGCGACCGCATCCGTCACCGCGGTGAAATAGGCTTTCAGATAGAACCCGCTCCCGCCGGTCACGAGGACGGCGCGCCCACGCGCGCGAATCGACTCCACCGCCGTGCGGGCCAGCGCCGCGTAGCGGGTCACGTCCATCCGCTCCGTCGGTTCGCAAATATCAACGAGATGGTGCGGCACCCGCGCGCGCTCCGCGGCCGTGGGCTTGGCCGTGCCGATGTCCATTCCTCGGTAGAAAAGCAACGAGTCGCACGACACGATCTCCGCGTCGTGGCGCTCCGCCCAGCGCAGCGCCCACTCCGTTTTGCCGACCGCCGTCGGGCCGGTGAGGATGTGAAGCATGGGACGCACAAGCGGAGGATGGGCTCGCGCCGGACGCCGGCCAAGGCGGATTGTTCTTTCCATCCCGCGCGCGCGCGCAATGCCTCTTCCGAAAAATCCCCGCCGCTGAACATCCGCTTCATCGCCAATCCCCGCTCCGGCCGCGTCGCGCGCGCGCTGCCCGCGGTGCGCGCGTTTGCCGCCCGCCATGGCGCCCGCCTCGTGCTGACCGAACGCCCACGGCACGCGTCCGCCCTCGCCGCCGCCGCGGTGGCCGATGGCTGCGACCTCGTCGTCGCGGTCGGCGGCGACGGCACGATGAACGAGATCGCGTCCGCGCTGGTCGGCACGGCGGCCACGCTGGGCCTGGTGCCGTGCGGTTCGGGCGACGGCCTCGGCCGCCATCTGGGCATTCACGGCCCGCCCGCGCACGCGCTGGACATTCTCCTGAATGGACGCGCCCGCACGATCGACACCGGCGTCGCCGACGGGAAGCCGTTCTTCACCGCCGCCGGCATCGGCTTCGAAGCCGAAGTTGCGCGGCGCTTCAACGCGCTCACGCACCGCGGCTTCGCCCGCTATCTTTCCACCGCCTTCGGCACCTGGCGCACGTGGCAGCCGCAGGAGTTCGCCATCACGGCCGGGGCGGCGCGAACGACCGTGCGGGCCTTTACCCTGACGGTCGCCAACGCCAACCAATACGGCAACAATGCCTACATCGCGCCCGCCGCAGCATTGGACGACGGCCAATTGAATCTCTGCGCCGTGCCGCCGGTCACGCTGTGGACCGGCCCTGGGCTGGCGGTGCGGCTCTTCGCCGGCACGCTTCCGCGGGCGCGCCGCGTGGTCGCGCTGAGCGGCACCCATTTTGTCGTCGAGCGCCCCGGGCCGGGTCCCCTGCACACGGACGGCGAGGTGCACGCGGCCGGCGCACGCATCGAATTTTCCGTCCGGCCCGCGAGCTTGCGGGTGATGGCGCGGCCCGCGGCTGAAATTCCCGCCCCCAACCGGCCTTAGAGCGCGGCGTAGTCGACGGCGCGGTTGCGCCCGCGTTGCTTCGCCGCATAGAGCGCCCGGTCCGCCGCGGCGATGAGCGCGCCGTCCGAGCGCGAGTCGCGCGGCAGCGCCGCCACCCCCGCGCTAATCGTCACCGGCAGCGCCACGCCGGAAGGCAGCGCCACCGGCTCGCGGGCGATCGTGGCGCAGATGCGGCGGGCGATCTCGAGCGCGGTGGCGGCGTCGCTCTCGGTCACGACGACCGCGAATTCCTCGCCGCCGAAGCGCGTGGCGCGGTCGACGGTGCGCACCTCGGCCTGGATGCGGCGCGCGACTTCCTTGAGCACCGCGTCGCCGGCCGGGTGCCCGTGCCGGTCGTTGATCGACTTGAAGTGATCAATGTCGAGCATGATGAGCGCGAACTCGTGGCCAAAGCGCAGGTCGCGCTCGCACTCCTCCGCCAGCACGCGGTCGAGTTCGCGGCGATTCAGCAGGCCTGTGAGCTCGTCGCGCGTCGCGAGCCGGCGCAGGGCCTCGAGCGTGTCGGCGAGCTTCAGCGCGTAGCGCAGCGACCGCTCCACCATGCGCGGCGTGATCTCGCCCTTGACGAGGTAGTCGAGCGCGCCGGCATGCATCGCGGCCAGGTCGATGTGGTCTGCCGTCTCGGCGGTGAGGAAGATGATGGGCGTGTGGCACCCCGCCGCCACGGCGTCGCGGATGAGCTGCAAGCCATCGCGCTGGCCCAATTGGTAGTCGAGCAGGCACGCGGCGTAGCCGCCGGTGAGCAGCTTCGCCATGCCCTCCTCGTAGGTGGCCGCGCCGTCGAGCGCGTAGAGGCCCGCTTGGAATGTCTTGAAATGCTCCTGCAGGATCCGGTGCTGGAGCCGGTCGTCGTCGATGAGCAGGATCGGGCGCGCCATGGCCGGGCCTCAGCGCCTCCGGACGCCCGCGGACAGATCGGCCGCGCGCGCGGCGATGGCCGGCGCGATTCGCGCCCGGTCCGCGAGGTGATCACGCACGCAGTTCACGAGGGCGCTGCCCACGACCACGCCGTCCGCGTGCGCGGCGACTTCCGCCACCTGCGCCCGGGTGCCGATGCCGAAGCCGACGACCATCGGCTGCTTGGTCCGCGCCCGGACGCGCGCGACGGCCTGCGGGATGTTGCCCGCCACCTGATCGCGCACGCCGGTCACGCCCTCGCGCGACACATAGTAGAGGAAACCGGTCGTCGCGCCCGCGATGGTGGCAATGCGTTCGTCGGGCGTCGTGGGGGCGATGATGAAGACCGTTTCCACCGCGTGCGCGCGGCAAGCCGCCGTCACCTCGCCCGCCTCCTCCGGTGGCAGGTCGAGCGTGAGGATGCCATCCACGCCCGCGGCCTTGGCGGCGCGCACGTAGGCCTCCACACCGTTGGCGAAGACCAGGTTGTAATAGGTGTAGAAGACGATGGGCGCCTGGCTGAATTCGCGCACGCGCCGCACCAGCTCAAACACGCGCGCGGCCGTCATCCCGCCCTCGAGCGCCCGTTGCGCCGCGAGCTGGTTGGTCAGCCCGTCGGCGAGGGGGTCGGAAAACGGCACGCCGAGTTCGAGGATGTCGACGCCGTTGGCCAGCAACGCGCGGCAGATTTCCACCGAGGTGTCAAAGTCCGGGTCGCCCGCGCAGATGTAGGCGACAAAGGCGGCGCGGTTCTCGGCGCGGGCGCGGGCAAACGCTGACTGAAGGCGGGACATGGAAGGGCAATGAGGGAGTGAGGGATTGTGGGCGGCGCAATCCTAGAGTGCGCCCGTCCACGCCGCCGCGCGGAATCAAAATTCAAATTCCACCGCCACCGGGCGATGATCCGAGAGCAGCGAGGGGACAATCTCGCTGCGCACGACGGCACAGCCGGCCGGCAAAAAGATGAAGTCCAGCGCCCGGCGCGGAAGCGGCGACGGAAACGTGCCGCCGGCGGTCGGGTGCATCGTGTAGTCGCAGTAGTCGGAAAGGTGGCTCAGGAGCGAGGCCGTCGCGTCGTCCCGCGTGCCCGGATTGTTGAAGTCGCCGCAGATCACCGGCGGCACGGCCCACGCCTGGTGGTGCGCGCGGTGCTTTTCGCGCAGCCAGCCCAGGAGGCGCTCCAGCTGGCGCAGCCGCTGCAGGCGCGAGCCGAAATGGAGATGGAGGTTCACCACGGGCAGGCACCGGCCGCCGACGTCCAGCTCGACATAGACAAAGCCCTTTTCGCCCACCTGCCGCTGGCCGAAGACCACGGTCTCGGCCGTCCGGATCGGGTGGCGCGAGAGCACGGCGTTGCCGTAGGCGAGGTTGAGCAGGCCGCTGCGCCGGGTGTTGATGCCAAACACCGCATGGGGAAAGCGCGTGTGGGCGCGCAGGTAGTCGAGGTGGTCGAAGTTGCCCGCCCAGCGGGAGCGTTCATCGATTTCCTGGAGCGCGACGACATCGGGCGCCAGGCGGTCAAGCAGGCCCGCGATGCGGCGGAGGTTGACGCGGAGCTTGCGGAGGCTCGTCAGCCCCTGGATCGGCGTAAGGCCGCGGCCGTGCGCGATATTGAAAGTGACAAGGCGCAGGCGCGGCATGGGGAGGCACAGGCAGCAGAGCGACAGACGCGCGGAAAGCAAATACCGCGGCGCGCCGGCCGCGCGCAGGCTGCGCGCGGCCG
>JBGAGU010000014.1:0-121227 GCA_044226505.1 Opitutaceae bacterium | reverse complement strand
GGCCGCGCGCAGGCTGCGCGCGGCCGGCGCGCCCCGTTTCAGTTTCAAACCATTTCCACGAAGCTGCACGGCACGCACAACTCCGCCTTGCCTTCGTGCGTCAGGCTGTCCGACTCTGACTTCCCAGCTTTCCCTTTGATGAACGAAAATCCCTCCTCCCCATCGCCTCGTTGCGACTTCACGGCCGCGTTTCTCCTGCTGCGGCTCTTCCTCGGACTGCGCACGCTCCTCGCCGGGCTCGAGAAGTTTGAGGCCAACAAGACCTTCAGCTTCTCGAACTATTCCGAGAACATGGCCCGCATCGGCAAGGCCATCGCCGACTACTCGATGATTCCGGCGTGGGCCACCAACCTGTTCGCCATGTCGCTCGGCTACCTCCTGGTCATCTTCGGCTCGGCGATTCTGCTCGGCATCAAGACCCGCGCCTCGCTCTTCCTGGGTGGCCTCGTCTACGTCGGCCTCGCCTTCGGCCTCATGGCCGTGCAGGAGGGCGAAGGTGTCGCCTGGATCGGCATGCAGGTGCTGATGTTCGCCGTCGCGCTGACGCTCGTGCGGCACAACCGCTTTGCGCTCGTGGGCGACAAGGCCGACTGAGCCCCCGCCCTGCCGCGGCCCAATCCCAAACACCGTTCCCATGGCCGATCCCATTTTTTCCCCCGCCTCCCCCCTGTCGCGCCGCGATTTCCTGAGCACGAGCGCCAAGCTCGGGGCCTTCATCGCCGCCGCGCCTTACATCTCCCGCGGGGCCGAGGTCGGCGCCGCGCCCAATGCCGACACGGTCAACGTCGCCCTCATCGGCTGCGGCACCGAGGGCAACATCCTCGCCACCGCTGCGCGCCCGATCCCGGGCGTGCGCTTCGTCGCCGTCTGCGACATCTGGAAATACAATCTCACCAGCACCGAGCGTCGCCTCAAGGCCTTCAAGCACGACGCCAAGCCCTTCGAGGACTACAAGGAGATGCTCGCCACCGTGAAGGAGATCGACGCCGTGATCGTGGCGACGCCCGACTTCATGCACGCGGAGCACACCAACGCCGCCCTCCGCGCCGGCAAGCACGTGTATTGCGAGAAGCTCATGTCCAATACCGTCGAGGGCGCCCGCTCGATGGTGCAGACCGCCCGCGAGACCAAGAAGCTCCTGCAGATCGGCCACCAGCGCCGCAGCAACCCGCGCTACCAGTTCGCCCGCGACAAGATCGTGCGCGACGCGCGCCTCCTCGGCCGCGTCACCAACGTCTCCGGCCAGTGGCACCGCGCCGTGACCGACGACTTTGGCACGCCCAAGGGCCAGGAGATGTCCCCCGAGAAGCTCGCGCAGTTCGGCTACGCGAACATGCACCAATTTCGGAACTGGCGCTGGTTCAAAAAATACGCCGGCGGCCCCGTCTCCGACCTCGGCGCCCACCAGATCGACATCTACAACTGGATGCTCGGTGCCAATCCCCAGATGTGCATCGCGAGCGGCGGCGTCGACTATTACAAGACGCACGAGTGGTATGACAACGCGATCGCCATCTACGAGTATCCCACCAAGGAAGGCATCGTGCGCGCCACCTACGACGTGCTCACCACCACGAGCGCCGGCGGCGGCTACCACGAGTATTTCATGGGCGACGAAGGCTCGCTGAAAATCTCCGAGAACCCGAAATACACCAAGCTCTACCGCGAGGCCCGCGCCCCTGAGTGGGATCAGTATGTCGCCGCCAAGCTCATCAACCGGCCCGAGACCGGCGAGGGCGCGACCGCCAACCTCAAGCCATGGGACAAGCCGCGCAAGCGCCTCACCATGCCCTCGAAGGTCCCGACCGTCTCCGCCTCCGGCGGCCCGGCCAAGGTCGACGTGCGCGAGACCGCCGCGCTCGACGCCTTCGACCTCAACGCCACGCTCGGCGACAAGGCCATCCACCAGCCGCACCTCGAGAATTTCTTCGATGCCGTGCGCAAGGGCACGGCCTTGAACTGCCCGGGCGAGGACGGTTTTGCCAGCGCCGTCACCGTGCTCAAGGTCAACGAGGCCATCGCCGCCCGCAAGCTGCTCCCCTTCGAGCCCGGCGACTTCAAGGCGTGACGCCTCTTCGTTGAATTTTCCACCGCTCCGCGGCGTCTCTTCTCCGCGTCGTTTCATCTCCCATCTCCTCTCTCTCATCTCCGAATCCTTGATTCCCATGCGCACCCGCATCCTCGCCATTGCCGCCACCGCCCTCGCGCTCGCGTCCGCCGCGTCCGCCGCCGATGTCCCGCTGAAGGTCGAATACCCGAAGCCGCTCTTCGCCGGCACGCCGCGCCCCGTCTCGGTCCCCAACCTTGAGCCCGCGGGCACCAAGCGCCCCGACATCATGGTCTCGCCCGACGTGAAGCTCCTCTCCAGGGGCAAGAAGGTCACCAGCTCCGACTCCCTGCCTGTCATCGGCGAGCTCTCCTTCATCACCGACGGCGACAAGTCCGGCATCGACGGCGCCTACGTGGAGCTCGGGCCCGGCGTGCAGTGGGTGCAGATCGACCTCGGCGCCACCGCCAAGATCGCGGCCGTCGCGCTGTGGCACTTCCACTCGCAGGCCCGCGTCTACCACGACGTGATCATCCAAATCTCCGACGACGCCGAGTTCAAGAAAGGCGTCACCACCATCTTCAACAACGACGACGACAACTCCGCCAAGATGGGCAAGGGCAAGGATCTCTCCTACGTCGAGGTGAACCACGGCCGCGTCATCGACGCGAAAAACACGAGCGGCCGCTACGTCCGCCTCTACAGCAACGGCAACACCTCCGACGAACTGAACCACTACTGCGAGGTCGAGGTCTTCGGCGTCGCGGGGAAGTAAGCCCCTGATTTTCCGACTCAACAGCCGGCCGTGCCCCGCACGGCCGGCTGTTTGCTTTTCCGCCGGCCCCGGTGGGCGCATTCTCCGGGTGCGGCCATTCGCAACGCACGCCGCGACCGCACCGCCGCGGAGCCCGACGTTCATGGTGACAAATCCCGCGTGTTGCGGCACTCATACGCTGTGCTCCCGCTGTTCCTCCGCTGGCTGCCCCTCGCGCTGATCACCGCGCTCGCGCTCTGGCTGCGCACCCATGACCTCGCGCGGCGGCCGATGCACGCCGACGAGGCCAACCAAGCGATGAAGCTCGGCGAATTGATCGACGCCGGCCACTACGCCTTCGATCCGCGCGACCACCATGGGCCGACGCTCTACTATGCCGCGCTGCCGGTCGCGTGGCTGCGCGGCGAGCGCTCCACGGCGGCGCTCACGGAGACCACCGTGCGGCTCGTGCCCGCGATCTTTGGCACGCTCACGGTGCTGCTTGTCGCGGCGCTGGCCGCGCCGCTGGGCCGCTGGCCGGCGCTCGCCGCCGCGCTCCTCTGCGCAGTCTCGCCGCCGCTCGTCTACTATGCGCGCGACTTCATCCAGGAGACGCTGCTGCTCGCATTCGTGCTGGCCGCGTTCCTGTGCGTGCGCACCTGGTGGCGCAGCGGGCTCGCGCGCTGGGCCATCGCGGCCGGCGCATGCGCCGGGCTCGCGCAGGCGACCAAGGCCAGCGCGCCGCTGTTCCTCGCCGCGGCGCTCATCGCGCTGTTGCTTTTCCGCGGCGAATCCCGGCCCGCCACGCGCCGCCCGCGCCGCGATCTCATCGCGGGCCTGCTCGCGGGCGGGTTCGCGGCGGCGCTGCTCTACTCGTCGTTCGGCGCGAATCCCGCCGGCCTGCGCGACGCCTTCGCCGCCTACGCGCACGCCGCCGCGCGCTTCGGCGCCGACGCCGCGCCCACCGGCCACGAGAAGCCGTGGTGGTATTACCTGCGGCTGTTCGGCTGGTGGCGCGAGGGCGGGCTCGTCTGGCAACAGCTCGCGTTCTCCGCGCTCGCCCTCGCGGGGTTTTTGGTCGCGTGGCTTTCCCCCGGCCGCTTCCTCCGCGGCGTCGCCTTCTACACCCTCGCGCTCATCCTGGCTTTCTCGCTCTTCGCCTACAAGACCCCGTGGCATGCGATTCACTTCGTGCCCGGCGCGGCGCTGCTCGCGGCCGCGGCGCTCGCCGCGATGGCCCGCCTGCGCACGGGCCGGCCGCTCGCCGTGGCGTTTGCCTTGGTGGCCACCGCGATGCTTTTCCAGCAGACGCAGCTCTCGTCCTTCCTCCGCCCCGCCGATCAGCGCAACCCCTACGCCTACGTCCACAGCTCGCCCGACGTGCTGAAGTTCCGCCCGCTCGCCGACGCCGCCCTCGCCCGCGCGCCGGGCCAACCCGTGCGCGTGATCGCGGAGGAATACTGGCCGCTGCCGTGGTATTTCCGCGGCCTGCCGCGCGTGGGATTTTACGCCACGCCGCCTGATGACTGCGACGGCGCGCTCATCGTCGCCTCGCAAACGCAAGCCGATGCCGTGCGCGCCAAGCTCCGGCGCCCCTACCGCGAGTCGATTCTCGGCCTGCGTCCCGGGGTGCTGTTGGTTACATTCACGCCTGAACCGTGACGCCCGCGCTCTCCTTGGTCATTCCCGTCTACAACGAGGCCGGCAACATCCTGCCGCTCGCGGAACGGTGCGTGTCCGTGCTGCGCGAGATCGGCCGGCCGTTCGAGGTGATTTATGTCAACGACGGCAGCACCGACGCCACCGCCGCCGAAATCGCCGCCGCCGCCGCCCGCTGGCCCGAGGTGCGCGAGCTGCGCCTCGAGAGAAACTCCGGGCAGGCCGTCGCGCTCCTCACCGGCCTGCGCGCCGCCCGCGGCGAGTTCCTGCTGATGATGGACGGCGACGGCCAGAATGATCCGCGCGACTACCCGGCCCTGCTTGCGCTCGTCGAGTCCGGCCGCTTCGACCTCGCGTGCGGCTGGCGCGTCGATCGGCACGACTCCACGCTCCGCCGCCTCATGTCGAAGATCGCCAACACCGTCCGCGGCGCGATCCTGCGGGACGGCGTGCACGACGCCGGCTGCCAGCTGCGCGTCATGCGCCGGGAAGTGCGCGAGGCGTTTTTCCCGATGGAGCTGATGCAAAGCTTCATTCCCGCGCTCGCCGTCGCGGCCGGCTTCCGCGTGGGCGAAGTGCCCGTGCGCCATCACCCCCGCGCGCAAGGCGACTCGAAATATGGCCTCGGTCGGCTCTGGTGGCGTCCCGCCGCCGCGATGATTGGCTTGCGCTGGAAAATCTGGCGCGGGCGGACCCCGCGCCGCCCGGCCTCCCCGCCGCCATGAACCTCCACGCCTTCCAGCACGAGGCGATGGCCACCTACTGGGAAATCGCCATCACCGGGCAGGAGCGCGACTACGCGCGGCACGCCGCCGAGGCCGCGTTTCGCGAACTCGATCGCCTGGAGACGCTGCTCAGCCGATTTGTGGAATCGAGCGACATCGCCCGGGCCAGCGGCCTCGCGCGTGGCGCCTCGACCGTCATCTCACCGGAGACGCTGGAGTGCCTCCTCGTCGCCGCCGATGTAGCGCTCGCCACGGGCCGCGCCTTTGACCCCGCCTACGCCTCGGACCACGCCGCCGGCCAGCCGCCCGGCGCCCCGGCATTCACCCTCGATCCCGAGTCGTTCACGCTGACCTCGCAGGCGGAGCGGCTTCGACTCGACCTCGGCGCCGTGGGCAAGGGCTTCGCGCTCGACCACATCGCCCAATTGCTGCGCGCCGAATGGCAGATCACCTCGGCCTGCCTGAATGCCGGCGGCAGCAGCCTCCTCGCCTTCGGCTTGCCCGAGCCCGGGACACGCGGCTGGCCCGTCGGCCTCGGCGAAGGCGCCAACGAGCGTGAAATCGCCCTCGACGGCGCGTCGCTGAGCGGCTCCGGGACCGCGATCAAGGGGGCCCACCTCATCGATCCGCGCACGGGCGCGCCCGCCGTGCGCACCACTCGCGTCTGGGCCTACGCCCCGACGGCCGCGCAGGCCGACGCCCTCGCCACGGCGTTTTTTGTGATGAGCGAGCCCGAGGTCGCGCAGCTTTGCGCCGCCCACGCGCAGCTGGGCGCGGCCCTCGCCGGGCCAAACGGACGGCTCTCACTGCACGGCGCGCTGCGCGCTGCGACCTTATCGGCGTGATAAGTTGCGTGCGATTCTGGCGCACGCGCGATTAGTTGGTGGCGTTTGAATTTGCGGCGGCGGGGCGCGCATTGAAATCATGCCGCGCTCCGGCTTCACTCCGCGCACCCCTTCCTCGCGCGCCCGCTCGCCCGATGACCGCCCCGCACGCCTACGCCTATCTCGCGCTCTTCGCCGCAGTCGCGGTGGCTTTTCCTTTGGCGCTGCTCGGCGTTGCCCGGCTCTGGACCCGGCTCTTTTCGCCGGCAAAGCCGAGCGCCACGAAGAACGCCGTCTACGAATGCGGCGTCGCGCCGACCGGCGACTCGTGGATCCAGTTCAAGGCCCACTATTACCTCTACGCGATCCTGTTCCTGATTTTTGACGTGGAGGCGCTGTTCCTCCTGCCGATCGCGGTCGCGTTCACGGGGCTGCCGGCGGGCGCGCTGATCGCCGTGCTCGTGTTTCTGCTGCTGCTCGCCGAGGGCCTCGTGTGGGCGTGGCACCGCGGACACCTCGAATGGAAGTAACATGAGCGATTTCGCCACGACCCTGCCCACGGGCATCAACGAGCGCGAGCGCACCGAGCTGCGCCGCCAGGGCATCCTGCTCACGAGCCTCGAGGAGTTCTACAACTGGGGCCGCAGCAACTCCGTGTGGCCGCTGCAATTCGGCCTCGCCTGCTGCGCCATCGAGATGATTGCGGCGTCGATGGCGCGCTACGACATCGCGCGCTTCGGCTCGGAGGTCTTCCGCCCGTCGCCGCGCCAAGCCGACCTGCTCATCGTCTCCGGCACCGTCACGAAAAAAATGGCGCCGCAGGTCGTGCGCCTCTGGAACCAGATGCCCGAGCCGAAATACTGCATCGCGATGGGCGCGTGCGCGATTTCCGGCGGGCCGTTCAAGCAAGGCTACAACGTCCTCAAGGGCATCGACCGCTTCATCCCCGTCGACATCTACATCCCCGGCTGCCCGCCGCGCCCCGAGGCGCTCCTCCACGGCCTGATGGCGCTGCAGGAAAAAATCCGCGGCCAGAAGCTCACGGGCCCCGCCGCCCCGCGTCACTTGCAGCCCGACGCCAGCTGCGACTATCCCGTCCCAGAATTCGGCGCGCGCGATCTCGAGCCCGCGTGCAATCCCGCCGTGTGGCAACCGCCGCAGATCGTGCGGAAGGAATGAACATCGCGCCGATGGAATCCCTCGAGCAACTCCGCGACCGCCTGCTCGCCCGTTTTCCGGGCGCGGAGATTTCCATCCTCGCGAATCCGGGCCCCGCTGCGCAGCACTCGCTCCTTTTGCCCGCCGCGCACGCGCGCGACATCGCGTTTTTCCTCCGCGACGATCCGGCGCTGCGCCTCGACTACTGTTCCAACGTCACCGGCCTCGACTGGCCCAAGGCCGGCCATCTCGAGGTCGTCTACCACCTCTACTCGATGGCCCTGAAGCAAGGCCCCGTGATCCTGCGCGTGCGCACCGCCAGCCGCGCCGACGCCGTCACCGTGCCGTCGCTCACGCCGGTGTGGCGCGCGTGCGAATTCCAGGAGCGCGAAATCTTCGATCTCTTCGGCGTCGTCTTCGAGGGCCATCCCGACATGCGCCGCATCCTGATGTGGGACGAGTTCAAGGATCACCCGATGCGCAAGGACTACGCCGAGCCCGACGACTACGAGTGGGAGCCGACGCCGCACGGCGCGGTGCACACGAAGGCCAAGGCGCATTATCCCGTTGCGGCCGGGAGCGCCGACCCCGGCCCGGGCTCAACGAGCCCGGCTACAAAACCATGATTGCCTCCGAGCTCACTCCTGCGGGCGCCAACGTCAGGCCCGTGCACGACGCTTTCCACGGCGATCTCCTCGAGGTCTCGATGGGCCCGCATCACCCCTCGACGCACGGCGTGTTCCGCATGCAGGTCACGCTCGATGGCGAGACGATCGTGAAGCTGAAACCCGTCTTCGGCTACCTGCATCGCAACCACGAGAAACTCGGCGAGAGCACGACCTACCTTGCGTCGATGCCCTACACCGACCGGCTCGACTACCTCAACTCGATGACGAACAACTGGGCCTACGCCCTCGCCGTCGAGAAGCTCGCGGGCCAGCCCGTGCCCGAGCGCGCCGAGTATCTGCGCATCATCCTCGCCGAGCTCACGCGGCTGCTGAACCACACGTGCCTCGCCGGCTTCCTCCTGCAGGACTGCGGCTGCTCCGGCACGCCGCTCATGTATGCGTTTCGCGAGCGCGAGAAGATCCTCGATCTCTTCGAGGCGCTCAGCGGCTCGCGCATGATGTGCAATTTCCAGCGCTTCGGCGGCTGCCGCACCGATGCCTCGCCCGAGTGGCTCGCCGCCGCAAAAAAGCTCACCGATGGCTACGGCGCCTTCCTCGACGAGTATGAGGCGCTCATCACCGGCAACGAAATCCTCATGGCGCGCACGCAGGGCGTCGGCGCGCTCAAGCCCGACCTCGCCATCTCAGCCGGCATCACCGGCCCCATGCTGCGCGCCACCGGCGTCGACTACGATCTCCGCAAGGTGGATGGCTACGGTTTCTATCCGCGCTTCCCGTTCCGCGTCCCGCTCGGCGACCACGGCGACACCTACGACCGCTACATGATCCGCGTCCTCGAGATGCGCGAGTCGATCAAGATTTTGCAGCAGGCCTTCGCGACGCTGCCCGCCGGCCCCGTGATGGATCCAAAGGCGAAGCTCCGCGGTTTCCGCCCCAAGCCCGGCGAAGCCTACGGCCGCATTGAGGGCCCCAAGGGCGAGATCGGTTTCTACCTCGTGAGCGACGGCACGCCCAATCCCTACCGCTACCGCGTGCGCCCGCCGTCGTTCGTCAATCTCACGCTCCTCGAGGATCTCTGCCTCGGCCACACGGTGGCGGACGCGGTGATCATCTTGGGGAGCATCGACATTGTGCTCGGGGAGGTGGACCGATGAAGCCGAGCCTTTTGAACCACTGATGAGCACTTATTTTCACTTATCTCCGAATCAGTGCCCATCAGTGTTCATCAGTGGTTAACTTCTGACCAATGCTCGGCTCCGGTCTCATCTCAGGTCTCGCCGTCACCGCGAAAAATCTCGTGGGCTCCTTCCACGATCCCGCGCGTTACACGACGGTCGAGTTTCCCGAGCAGCAGGCGAAGCTCCCCGAGGCCTACCGCAACTTCCCGTTCCTCGTCTCCGAAAACGCCGCCGATCCGATGGGCACGCTCCGCTGCGTCGCCTGCCAGATCTGCGAGAAGGAATGCCCGCCGCAGTGCATCTACATCGAGAAGAGCGCCGACAAGAAGCCCGACGCCACCGGCAAGCCGCAGCTCTACCCCAAGGTCTTCGACATCGACACCTCGGTCTGCATGAGCTGCCAAATCTGCGTCGAGGTCTGCCCCTTCGACGCGATCAAGATGGACCAGGTCTTCGCCATCGCGACGACGGATCGCTTCGACGCGCTGCTGTTGAAACGCGAGCAACTCGCCAAGCCCAACAGCTACTACCACGAGATCCACCCGACCGAGGCCGCCGAGGTCGACGCGCGCCTCGCGGCCGAGCGCAAGGCCGCCGCCGAGAAGGCCGCGGCCGCCGCAGCTGCCAAGGCCGCCGCGGCCGCCGCGGGCGCGGCGCCACCCCCGCCGCGGCCGACCAACCCTCCACCCCCGCCCGCCGCATGAATGCCGCCCTGCTTGCAGCCACGACAGGTTCATTCCTGGAGCGACTGCCTCAGCTCGCCCGCGACTGGATCGTCGGCTGGTTGCCCGAGTCGTTGCGCTGGCCCGCCGGCAGCTTGCTTGGGATTCTCGCGGTCATCGTCGTCTTTGCCTCGCTGTTTGCGCTGCTCACGCTGCTCGAGCGCAAGGTCCTCGCGCGTGTCCAGAATCGCCCCGGTCCCAACCGCACCGGCCTGCCGTTTCTGCCCTTCACGAAGAACCGCCTCTTCGGCCTCGGCCAGCCGCTGGCTGACGGCATCAAGATGCTCACCAAGGAGGACGTCGTCCCGCGCGCCGCGGATCGCGTGCTGCATTTCGCCGCGCCGGTCGCGCTGCTGGCGTTCGCCATCCTTACGCTCGCCGTCATCCCTTATGGCCGGCTGCTCGTGCCGCTCGAGCTGGAGGCGGGCGTGCTTTATTTCTTCGCCGCCGGCGCGGCGACGGAGCTCGCCGTCTTCATGGCCGGCTGGGCGAGCCGCAACAAATACTCGCTCCTCGCCGCGATGCGCGCGCTCGCGCAGCTCATCAGCTACGAGCTGCCGCTGCTGCTCTCCATCGTGCCGGTCGTGATGCTCGCCGGCACGCTCTCGACGAGCGGCATCGTCGAGCGGCAGGGCGGCTGGACCTTCGGCCTGCTGCCGCAGTGGCACGTGTTCACGCCGTGGGGCGCGGCCGGGTTTGCGATTTTCCTTGTCGCGGCGCTCGCCGAGTCGAACCGCTCGCCCTTCGATCTGCCCGAGGCGGAGAGCGAGCTCATCGCCGGTCACCTCACGGAATACTCCGGCTTCAAGTATGCGCTCTTCTTCATGGCGGAGTATTTCGGGATGTGCGCGCTGTGCGGGATGGGCGTGACGCTCTTCCTCGGCGGCTGGCAGGCGCCGCTGCCGTTCCTCGCCGTCGTCCCGTCCTACGTGTGGTTCCTGGCCAAGCTCATGGCGCTGCTCCTGGCATTCATGTGGGTGCGCGCGACCCTCCCGCGCCTGCGCATCGACCAGCTCATGCGCCTCGCGTGGAAATTCCTCGTGCCGCTCGCGCTGATCAACCTGGCCGTCGCCGCCTTCTGGGCCTTGAGCGCCGATTGGACCGGCGCGGTCCGCGCCGCGCGCTGGCTCATCGCCGCCGTGCTGCTCGCGGGACCTTTTGTGCTGCTGGGCCGCGGGCTCACCACGGGCCTTGGGCCGCGCACGTATCGTTACGCCGCATGATCACGTTGCTCATCATCGCGATCGCCACCCTCGCCTCCGCGGGCGTGGCGCTGCTGCTGCGCAACCTCATCCACAGCGCGCTGCTCCTCATCGCGAGCTGGGCCGGCATCGCGGCGTTTTACCTGTGGGCCGGCGCGGAGTTCGTGGCCTTCGCGCAAGTGCTGGTCTACGTCGGCGCGATCTCGATGGTCGTGCTCTTCGCGGTGCTGCTCACTCGGCCGCCGGAGCCCACGCTGGTCGCGCCGCCAGGCCCATTGGCCCGCGCTCTTGTCGCGCTCATCACCGGCGGCGCCGTGCTCGGCGTGCTGATCGGCGCCGTGATCAGCACGCCGCTGCCAAGCACGACGTCGGTCGCAAGCGTGACGGTGAAACAGCTCGGCACGGAGCTTGCCGGCCGCCACGCCGCCGCGCTGCTCATCGTCGGCGCCTTGCTCACCGTCGCGCTGCTCGGGGCCGTCGTGATCGCCGCCGTCGATCGGAAGGAGGACCGCTCATGAGCCGATATCGGACGGCTTGGTTGGGGACGCGGCGCCCTCGCCGCGCCTTCGCACGAACCGCGGCGAGGGCGCCGCGGCTCCAACCGATCGGCTTTCAAGCAGGTATCGCATGACTCTCTCGCCGCTCCAGCTCTGCCTGATTTTTTCGAGCGCGCTGTTCTGCCTCGGGCTGATGGCCGCGCTCTCGCGGAGCAACACCATCCTCGTGCTGCTCGGCGTGGAGCTGATGCTCAATGCCGCCAACCTGAACTTCATCGCGTTCTGGCGCCACGGCCCGAACCCCGAGGCGGCGACCGGCGTGATCTTCGTGCTCTTCGCGATCGCCGTCGCCGCCGCCGAGGCGGCCGTGGGCCTCGCCCTCGTGATCGCGATTTACCGGCATCAGAAAAACATCCGGCTGCAGGACGCGAGCCGGCTCAAGGGCTGAGCATGAGGCTTGCCGTCGATTCCCTCTGGCTCATCCCCGCGCTCCCTTTGGCCGCCGCCGCCATTGGCGCGCTCGCGCCGCGTCACGCCTTCAAGCGCTCCGCCTCCGTCGCCATCGCGGCGCTCGCGTTTTCCTTCCTGCTCTCGTGCGGCGCGCTCACGACCGCACTGGCGGATCCCGCGGCGCACCTCACGGCCAACCTCGCGTGGTTCGATCTCGGCCACGGCGCGATGCGGCTCGGCTGGCTGCTTGATCCGCTCGCGGCGCTGATGTGCGTGATGGTGACGTTTGTCGGCCTGCTGATCTTTGTCTTCAGCACCGGTTACATGCGGGACGACGAGCGCGCGAAGCAGTTCTTCTGCTTCCTGAGCCTCTTCGCCGCGGCGATGCTCGGGGTCGTCATCGCCAACAGCCTGCTGCTGCTCTTCATCTGCTGGGAGCTGGTCGGCCTCGCGTCGTATCTGCTCATCGGCTTCTGGTTCCAAAAGCCCGAGGCCGCGGCCGCGGCGAAGAAGGCCTTCATCACGACGCGCATCGGCGACCTCGGGCTGTTGCTCGGCCTGCTGTGGCTCCAGGATTCGACCGGCACGCTGCTGCTCTTCGATGAAGGCAAGGGCCTGCTCGAACCCGCCGTGCTCGCCGGCCTCGGCGGCTCGACCGCGGTCGGGCTGCTCCTGTTTTGCGGCGCCGTCGGAAAATCCGGCCAGTTCCCGCTGCACGTCTGGCTGCCCGACGCGATGGAGGGCCCCACGCCCGTCTCCGCGCTGATCCACGCGGCGACGATGGTCGCCGCCGGCGTGTTCCTGATGGCGCGCGTCTTCCCGCTGCTCACGCCCGACGCGCTCGCCGTGATTGCGTTCACCGGCGCCATCACGGCGCTGCTCGGCGCGCTCATCGCCTGCGCACAGAACGACCTCAAGCGCATCCTCGCTTTCTCCACCGTCTCGCAGCTCGGCTACATGATGCTCGCGATTGGCGTGGGCTCGTGGGTCGCGGCGATTTTCCATCTGCTCACCCACGCCTTCTTCAAGGCCCTGCTTTTCCTCGGCGCGGGCTCGGTCATCCATGCGGTGCATCATGAGCAGGACATCCGTCAGCTCGGCGGCCTGCGCGGGCCGATGCGCGTGACGTTCGCGACGTTCGCCATCGGCATGATGGCGCTCGCCGGCGTGCCGTTCCTGTTCTCGGGGTTTTGGAGCAAGGAGGCGATCCTGCACGCCGCGCACGGCTGGGGTGTCTCGCAGATTCCGCTCTACGCCGGTCTCTCTGCGGTCGTGCTCACGGCGTTCTACATGACGCGCCTCGTAGCCGAGACGTTCTTCGGCCGCCCGCGATCGGGGCACGCCGGGCACGCGCACGAAAGCCCCGCCGTGATGACCGTGCCGCTCGTCCTCCTCGCGGCGTGCGCGATCCTGCTGAGCTTGCTCGCGTGGCCCTCGCCCTGGCTGCAGCACCTCCTCGACCCCAAGGCGGTGGCAAACGACCACGCCGACGGCGTCGGCCTCATGGTGCTCTCGATCGCGCTCGTCGCGCTCGGCCTCGGCGCCGGCTGGGCGACCTATGGCCGCAAGCCCCGCGAAAAATCCACCGCCGCCGATCCGCTGGCGGCACGGGCGCCGCGTGCCTTCGCCTTCCTCGCGGCGCGCATGAAACTCGACGAGCTTTACGCCGCCACCGTCGGCCGTGCGGCCGGCGCGCTCGCGGCGCTGGCCGACGGCCTCGACCGCTGCGTGTGGGATGCCGCGGTGCGCCTGCTCGCGCGGCTCGGGCGCTTCGCCGGCCTCGTCAATCGCGACGCTGACAACGACGGCCTCAACGCCGGCTTCGACGCCACGAGCGGGTCGCTGCGCGAGACCGGCCGCGCCTACTCGCGCGCCCAGACGGGCGACGCCCACGGCTACCTGCTGATGATCGCGTTCGGCTTCGTGGTGATTGTGTTTGCGGTGCTGTTCGGGAGGACGCGATGAGCACATTCCCGCTGCTCTCCGTTGTCGTCTTCGCGCCGTGGGCCGGCGCGGCGGTCCTCGCCCTGCTGCGTGGCGTCAGCCCGCGCACCACGCGGCTCGTCGCGCTCACGGCCAGCCTCTCCACGCTCGCGCTCGCGGCGCTCGCGCTCGCGGCATTCGACCCGACGCGCACCGCGCCGCAGCTCGTCGAGCGCCACGACTGGATCGGGGCGCTGAACGTGCACTACCACCTCGGCCTCGACGGCCTGAGTCTCGTGCTCGTGCTGCTGACCGGCATCATCGCGCCGGCGGCGCTGCTGGCGTCGTGGTCGGTCGGGAGGCCCCGGCTCTTCGGCGCGCTGTTCCTCGCCTTGCAGGGCTCCGCGCTCGGCGTGTTCCTCGCGCTCGATTTCTTCCACTGGTTCGTGTTCTGGGAGCTGAGCCTCGTCCCGGCGTTTTTCCTGATCAAACTCTGGGGCGGCGCGGGCGCCACGCGCGCCGCCTACCAGTTTGTCATCTACACGGTGGGGGGCAGCGCGTTCATGCTGGTCGGCTTCGCCGCGCTCTTTGCGACGACCGGCTCACTCGATTTTTCCCAGCTCGCGCAACTCGGGGCCGACGGCTCGCTCGCGGCCAAGCTCGGCGCGGGCGGCATGCGCCTCGTCTTTCTCGGCGCGCTGCTCGGGCTCGCCGTGAAGGCGCCGCTCTGGCCGCTGCACACCTGGCAGGCGCCAGCCTACGCGGAGGCGCCGACCGGCGCGGCGATGTTCCTGACCGCCGTGATGGCGAAGATGGGCGTCTACGGCTTCCTCCGGATCCTCTGGCCGATTTTCCCGCAGCCGCTCCACGACGCGGCGCCATGCCTACTCGCCCTGGCGCTCGGCAGCGTTGTCTTCGGCGCGTGGGCCGCGCTGCGCCAGACCGACCTCAAGCGCATGCTCGCCTACTCGTCGCTCAATCACGTGGGCTACTGCCTGCTGGCGGTTTTCGCGGTGGCCGGCGCGGCCGGAAGCGCGCGCCCCGTCAGCGAGGGCGCGACCGCGGCGCTCGCCGGGACGATCCTGCAGATGTTCAACCACGGGCTCTCGGCGGCGGCGCTGTTCTGCTGCGTCGGCGTGCTCGAGGCGCGCGCCGGCGGCCGGCGGGGGCTCCGCGACTTTGGCGGGGTGCGCTCCGCGGCGCCGATCCTCGCGGGGCTGTGCGGCCTGGCGCTGTTCTCCTCGCTCGGGCTGCCGGGGCTGAACGGCTTCGTGGGCGAGTTCCTGATTTTCCGCGGCGTGTTCGGCCTCAGCCCGGCGGCCGCGGCGATCGCGTGCCTGGGGCTGCTGGGCACGGCGATGTTCCTGCTCACGTTCTGGCAGCGCGTCTTCCACGGGCCGCGGGCCGGCGCAGCCGCGGGTGAATTTCCCGAGGCGCGCGGCGGCGAGCTTGGCGTGCTCGTCCCGCTGGCCGCGCTGATGATTGCGTTGGGCGTCGCGCCGCAGCTGCTGCTGCGCCTCATCAACCCGCTCGTGACGGCCTGGGCCGGCCACCTGGCGCTGCCATGAACGCGCTGCCTTTCACGATCTACGCGTCGTTTGCCGGCGCGCTGCTCGCCTTGTTCGCCGGGGCGCGGGCGCGGATGGTCGCGCTGCTCACGGCGGCGCTCGCCTTCGCGCTCACGCTTGCCGCGGCCAACGCGTTCTCGCCGGCACCGGGGCTCCAGACCCTCATCGATGTCCCCTGGATCGCGGAGCTGGGCATCCGCTACCACCTCGCCGTGGACGGCATCAGCCTCACGCTCATCGTGCTCACCGGCCTCGCGGCGATCGCGGGCGTGCTCTTTTCCTGGAATGTCGAGGAGCGCGCGGGCGAGTTTTTTGCCCTCTATCTCGCGCTCATCGGCGGCGTCTACGGCGTCTTCCTGAGCGCGGACGCGTTCACGCTCTTCGTCTTCTACGAGATCGCGATCGTGCCGAAGTATTTCCTCATCGCGATCTGGGGCTCCACGAACCGCGAGCACGGCGCGATGAAGCTCGTGCTCTACTCCTTCGCCGGCAGCGCGCTCGTGCTGGCCGGGCTCCTCTGGGCGCAGGCCGCGAGCGGCGCGCCGGGGTTTGGCCTCAGCGAGCTCGCCACCGCGGCGGCGCGCCTGCCGCGCGAGGGGCAGATCGCGATGTTCGCCCTGGTGTTCCTGGGATTCGCCGTGCTGGCCGGCATGTTTCCGTTCCATACGTGGGCGCCGACGGGCCACGTGGCGGCGCCGACCGCCGCGTCGATGCTGCTGGCCGGCGTGGTGATGAAGCTCGGCGCCTACGGCTGCCTCCGCGTCGCGCTGCCGCTGTTTCCCGCGGGCTTCGCGTTCTGGCAGGACACCATCGCGTGGCTCGCCGTCGTGGGCATCCTTTACGCGGGCTGCGTGGCGTTGGTGCAGGGAGATTTCAAGTTCGTCATCGGTTACTCCAGCGTCAGCCACATGGGTTTCGTGCTCCTCGGCCTGGCGGCGGCCAATCCGCAGGCCGTGGCGGGCGCGGTGCTCCAGATGTTTTCGCACGGCGTGATCGCGGGGCTGTTGTTCGCGGTGGTCGGGCGCATGGTCTACGAGCGCACGCACACGCGGCAGCTCGCCGACCTGCGCAGGATGCCGTTGCACCGCGCGCTGCCGTTCGCGGCGCTGGTCTTCGTGCTCGCGGGCCTGGCCTCGATGGGGATGCCGGGCTTCAGCGGCTTCCCCGCGGAGCTGACGATCCTCATCGGCGCGTGGCGCGCGTCGCCGGCCTGGGCGCTTGCCGCGGGCGCCGGCGTCGTGATCGCGGCGGCGTTCACCCTGCGCGCAATCCAAGTGTCGTTTTTCGGCACCACGGACAAATCCGCGCCGGCCATGCCCGCGGTCCCCGCGCTGCCGCTGGACCCCATCACGCTGCCGGAGCGGGCGGGCGCGATGCTGCTCGTGGCGGCGACCGTCTATTTCGGCCTCAACCCCGACGCGCTGCTCCACTGGATCACGCCCGCGTTGCAATCGCCGCTCCTGCAGGCGGCGCTCAAGGGGGGCGCACCGTGAACCACACCGAGCTGTTTCACGCGCTCAGCCCGGAGGCGGCCCTCATCGGCGGCGGGCTGCTGGCGCTCGCGCTCGATCTCACGCTCGGCCGGAAAAAGGTCCCGGAGGCACGCTGGCACGCGGCCGTGCGCATCGGGCTGCTCGCCCTCGGGCTGGCGGCCTGCTTCACCTATGCCGCCGGCGCGAGCGGCCCCGCATTTGGCGGCGCGCTGCTCCTCGATCCGCTGGCGCGCGCGGCGCGCTTTGCCGTGCTCCTCCTCGCCGGACTCTCGCTTGCGCTGCTGCCCGGCACGACCCGGCTGCGGCAGCCCGCGGAGTTCGTCGCCGTGGTGCTGTTTGCGACCGCCGGCTTCACCGTCATGGCTGTGGCGCAAAACCTCCTGCTCGCCTTTCTCGCGCTCGAGCTGGCGAGTCTGGCGCTCTACATCCTCGCGGGCTTCGACAAGGGGCGGCCGGAATCCGCCGAGGCCGGCCTGAAATATTTCCTGTTCGGCGGTGTCTCCGCCGCGTTTCTCCTTTTCGGCTTCAGCCTGATCTACGGCCTCACCGGCTCGATTGAGATTCCGCAAATCGCCCGGCAGATTGGCGCGGCGCCCTGGAGCCCGCTGCTGGTCGTCGCGCTCGTGATGGTGCTGGCGGCGTTTGGCTTCAAGGCCGCCGCGGCGCCCTTCCACCTGTGGGCGCCCGATGTCTACGAGGGCGCACCCGCGCCGGCGGCCGCGCTAATCGCATCGGCGTCGAAGGTGGCGGGGTTCACGCTGTTCGCGCGCCTCCTGTGGAGCGGCGCGGGCGACGCGACCGGCCAGGCGCCATCGTGGATGCTCGCGCTCGCGGTGCTGGCGGGCGCCTCGCTGCTCCTGGGCAACCTCGTGGCCCTGGCGCAGGCGAATCTCCGGCGCCTCCTCGCCTATTCCGCCATCGCGCACGCCGGGGTGACGCTGCTCGGCGTGATCACGGGCGGGCGGTTCGGCGCCGGGGCCCTCATCTACTACACCTTTACCTATGGTCTCGCGACGATCGGCGCCTTTGGCGTGATTGCGGTGGTCGAGCGCGCCGGCCGGTGCGACACGATCACCGATCTCGCCGGGCTCCACCGGCGCTCGCCGCTGCTCGCCGGATGCCTCGCGGTTTTCGTCCTTTCGCTCGCCGGGATTCCGCCGCTCGCGGGTTTCTTCGGGAAATTCCTCCTCTTCAGCCAAGCCCTGCGCTTCGCCGGCCTCTCCAACCCAGCCGGCTGGCTCGCGCTGCTCGCGATCGCGCTGAGCGCGGTCGCCCTTTACTACTATTTGATCGTCTTGAAGCAGGCGTTCGTCGCCGCGCCGGCGACTGGTTCCGCCGGAGGCATTCGCACGCCCCGCAAGCCGGCGGCGGCGTTGCTGGTGGCCGCCGGGTTGCTGGTTGGGCTCGGGCTCTTTCCCTCGGTCGTCCTGCGCTTGATTTCTTGAGTGCGGATTCCCCGCCCGGGCCACCTCTTGTCACGGCTCCGATTCCCCGCAAGGTTTCGCCGGTTGATTTCCGTGCGCTGCCGCTCCGCCCTCCTCCTCCTCGTCCTCGCCACCATCGCGTTTGCCCAGAACACGGACAAACCCGAGCCGCTCGCCGAGCCGTTTTCCGCGAAGGAGCTCGCACAGGGCTTTCGTGATCGCGTCGTTTTCGCCAAGCCCCTCGCCGCTCACCGCGCGGAGTCCGATTCCGCGGAAAAGCGCGAGGGCCGCCGCGTTCATCGCCACTGGGAGCGGTTCGGGGGCCTGCGGCTTTTGGCGGTGCGCGAGGGCGAGACCGTCGACGAGGCGATCGCGCGGCTGATGGCCACGGGGCGCTACGAGTTTGTGCACGCCGACACGATCCGCCACGTCGCGGCGGTGCCCAACGATCCCAGCTTCGCCCGCCAGTGGTCGCTCGCCAACAACGGTTCGAGCAACGGCCTCGCCGGCGCCGACATCAAGGCCACCGCCGCGTGGGACGTGCGCACCGACGCCTCGTCCGTCATTGTCGCCGTGATCGACTCCGGCGTCCGCCTCGATCACCCGGACTTGGCCGCCAATCTGTGGCGCAACCCGCGCGAAACCGCCGGCAACGGCCTCGACGACGACGGGAACGGCTATCGCGACGACGTGAACGGCATCAACGCCATCGCGGGCAACGGCAACCCTGCCGACGACCACGGCCACGGCTCGCACGTCGCCGGCATCATCGGGGCGGTCGCCCACAACGGCACGGGCATCGCCGGCGTCGCCTGGCGGGTGCAAATCATGGCGCTGAAGTTCCTCCGCAGCTCCGGCAGCGGCGCCACTTCCGACGCCATCACGTGCATCGACTACGCGATCGCGAACGGCGCGCACATCATCAACGCCAGCTATGGCGTCGTCGCCACCGGTGGCACACCGCAGTTCATCCCCGCCGAATACGAGGCGATCAAGCGCCTGCGCGACGCGGGCATCATCTTCGTCGCCGCCGCCGGCAACGAGTCGAGCGATACCGACGTCATCGCGAGCTACCCGGCGAGCTACCGGCTCGAGAATGTCATCTCGGTCGGCAACTCCACCAATCGCGACGAAGTCTCCACCTCCTCGAACTTCGGTTCCGGCTCGGTCGAGCTCTTCGCGCCTGGTTCCGACATCTACTCGCTCGCGCACGACGCGACGCTCTACATCTCCCGCAGCGGCACCTCCATGGCCGCGCCGCACGTCGCCGGCGCGCTTGCCCTCCTCAAGGCGCAGTTTCCCACCGACAACTATCGCCAGCTCATCAATCGGGTCCTGCGAAGCGTCGACACGCCCGTGGCGCTCGCGGGAAAATCCCAGACCAGCGGCCGCCTCAATCTCGACCGCGCGATTCGATCGACCGACAACCGGCCGTTCAACGACGACTTCGCGACTCGCGCCCGCGTGACGGGCAGCAACCTCGCCATCCGCGCCGTCAACAGGGGCGCCACCATCGAGGCCGGCGAGCCCGCGCTTGGCGGGCAGGCTGGCGGCGCATCCCTCTGGTGGGAGTGGCGCGCGCCCGTGAGCGCCACGGTGCGCCTCAGCACGGCGGGCAGCGGCTACGACACGCTCCTGGGCGTTTTCGTCGGCTCCGATCTCGCCGCGCTCACTCCGGTTGCCATCAACGACAACGACGCCGGCCTCACCACGTCGCGGCTCGAGTTCACCGCGCAGGCCGGCACGACCTACCAGATCGTCGTCGCCGGCAAGAACGGCGCCAGCGGCCTCACGCTCCTCGACCTCGGCTCGATCCCGGCCAACGACAACTTCGCGGCCGCTGAAGTCATCACGGGACGCTCCGCACTCATCAAGGCCTCGAACGCCCAGACCACCACCGAGCCCGGCGAGCCCGCCATCCAGGGACGCACCGGCGGCAGGTCGCTTTGGTATCGGTGGACCGCCCCGACGTCGGGCCGTTATCAATTCGCGCTAGGCAGCGATGGCTTCGATCCGCTGCTGGCGATCTACACCGGATCGGCGCTCAATGCCCTCACGCTCGTGGCGTCGAGCGACGATGCCGACTCCGAAGTCGGCGGCACCTCGACCGCCACCGATGCGGTCGTGACCCTCAATGCCGCGGCTGGCACGACCTACTCCATCCAGGTCGACGGGGCGGCCCGCGCCGGTTCACCGCCGCCGACGGCGCGATTCACCCTTACGCTGAACGACTCGCTCTGGACCGGCGTCACCGCCGGCATCGTCACGAGTGCGCCGACGGTCGGGCCCGACGGCACCGCCTACGTCGGCAGCCGCGACGGCTTCATGCATGCCTTTGCCCCGTCCGGCGCGCGCCGCTGGCCGGCGCTCAACCTCCAGTCGGTGATGGACACCTCCTCCGCCGCCCTTGCCCCCGATGGCACGCTCTATGTCGGCACCACCTCGAACTTCACGCAGGCCGGCACCGCTAAGCTTTTCGCGATCAACACCGCCACCGGCGAAAAGAAATGGGAGATTCTTGTCGGCACCGGCGTGAACGCCAACACCGCCGTCGCCCTCGCCGAGGACGGCACCGTGCTCGTGCATTCGGACGAGGGCCGGCTGCTCGCCTTCCGCGACAACCAAACCAGCGTCGCGCCGAAATGGTCCGTCTCCATCCCCGGCGCATCCTACGCCTCGCCGGTCTTCGCGGCCGACGGCACGATCTACCTCGGCAACGACGATGAGGCCGCCGGACACCGGCTCTTCGCGCTGAACCCCGCCGACGGCTCCGTAAAGTGGACCTTCGCCACCCCCAATGCGATCTACACGGCCGCCGCGCTCGACGCTGCGGGCAACATCTACTTCGGCACGCTCGGCGACGGCCGCCTCTACTCGCTCACGCCCGCCGGCGTGCGCCGCTGGACCTACGCGGGGGCTACGCTCGGCACGTCTTCGTCGCCCGCGTTCAGCCCCGATGGCGGCACCGTTTATTTCGCGGGCTACGACGGCCTCCTCCACGCCGTCAACACCACGACCGGCGGCGCGCGCTGGACCTACCGGCTCGGTGATCAAGTGCGCGCCGCATCGCCCGCGGTCGACGCCAACGGCACCGTTTACATCGGCTGCTACGACGGGCTCGTCTACGCGATCGACGCCGACGGCCGCCTCGTCCGCACGTGGGCCACGGGCGACATCATCCGCTCCTCGCCCGCCATCGCGGGCCGCACGCTCTATGTCGGCAGCAACGACCGCCATCTCTATGCCTTCGACATCGGCGTCGGCAGCTCGACGCTCTGGTCGCAATACCGCCAGAACGCCCGCCGCACCGGGCGCCGCACCGTGGAGGCGCTCGCGGTCGTGACTCAGCCGCAGTCACAGGTCGCTGTGCTCGGGCTCTCGCTTTCACTCAACGTCGCCGCGACGGGCGATGGCCCGATCACCTATCAGTGGCGCAAGGACGGCGCCGTGATTCCCGGCGCCACGACGCCCGTCATCACGATCGGGACGGTCTCTGCCGCGGCGGCCGGCACCTACTCGGTGGCCATCATCAGCCCGACCAGCTCGATCGTCAGCGCTCCCGCCGTGATCACCGTCGAGCCACCCAATCCCGGCCGGCTCACCAACCTCTCTGTCCGCACGACCGCCGGCACCGCGGCCCAGACGTTGATTGTCGGCTTTGCCCTCGCTGGCGCACCGGACAAGCCGATCCTCCTCCGCGCCATCGGCCCGAGCCTCGCGCCCTTTGGCGTCACCGGGTTCCTCGATGACCCCCGCCTGCAACTCTTCGAAGCGGGTGGGACGGTGCTGACCGCCAACGACAATTGGGCATCTCCCGTGACGGGCAACGGCGCCGCCATCGCCAGCGCCATGACGGCCGCGGGGGCCTTTGCGCTCAACCCCGCGTCGCTCGATGCCGCCATCGTGCGCACGATGAGCCCCGGCGGCTACACGGCGCAGATCACCGCCAGCGGCAGCGCGACTGGCATCGTCCTGGCGGAGCTCTACGACACCGCCCCGGCCGCTGGCGCCCGCCTGGCCAACGTCTCGGCCCGGGCGCAGGTTGGCATCGGCGGCGGCATCCTGATCGCGGGATTCACGATTTCAGGCAACATGCCGCGGCAAATCCTGCTGCGGGGAATCGGGCCCTCGCTCAACACGCTGTTCGGTGTGGCGGGCGCGCTCGCCGATCCGCGCCTCGACGTTTTCCGCGGCGCCACCGCAGTCACGAGCAACGACGACTGGGGCGGCACGGCGGCGCTGCGCGCGGCTTTTTCCCAGGTCGGGGCCTTCTCCCTCGCCAACACGAGCCGCGATGCGGCGCTGCTGCTCACGCTGGCGCCCGGCAGCTACACGGCGCAGCTCAGCGGCGTCGGGAGCACCTCGGGCGTGGGCCTCGTCGAGGTCTACGAGCTGCCCTAGGCGGCCGGCGCCATCGAGAGGCCGCCTGCTCCGCGCGCACGCCGCGCGCGCGGGCCGCGGCATACGCACGTATGCGTATCCCAAAAAACCGGAGGCGAAGCCAAAATGAGGGCGGTTACTCAACGCTTCTCTTCACTTCCCATGCACTGCCTTCGCTTCCTCCGTCGTTTGCTCCCCCCCGGCGGCTTGCTCGCCGTTTCGCTGCTCACCACGCCCGCGCTGCTCGCGCAGGCCCAGTATGCCGGCACCTACATCGGCACCCTGAATCTCAGGGTTACCGTCCCGATCATCAACACGGTCACTGAAAGCAGTTTTGGCGCATACGTCGCGACGGTCTCGGCAACGGGCGCCTTCGACCTGAGCGGCGGCGCCCTTACGGGCACCGTCAGCGCCACAGGCGCGGTCACGATCACCGGAGGCACGCAGTTCACGGCCCTTGCCCTGACCTCCGCCACCATCACCAACAACCAGCTCAGCTCCAACTACGGCGGCTTCGCGCCCGGATCGAACAACACGACGCAGTATCGCATCAACGCCAGCACGACGTTTACGCCGGCCGCGGGCGGCGGTGGTGGTGGCGGCGGCGGCGGTGGCGGTGGCGGGAGCGGTGGGGGCGGCGGCGGCACCGCCAATGCCTCGTTCACCAACGGCAGCTTTGAAGGCGGCACCAACCCCGGCACCTCTTGGATCACGCTCGCGAGCGGCGCCTCCACGATCAACGGCTGGACGGTCAGCAGCGGCAATATCGACTACATGGGCACCGCGTGGCAGGCCTCCGACGGCTCTCGCTCCATCGATCTCAGCGGCACGGGCGCCGGCGCGATTTCCCAAACCTTCGCCACGACCGCGGGTCAGTCTTACACCGTGACCTTCGACTATGCCGGCAATCCCGGCTACGGCACGGGCACGGGCGTCAAGGACATGCGGGTGAGCGTCAACAACACCGCGGGCACCTCCCAGAACTACAGCTTCGACACCGCCGGCAAGACCCTCTCCAACATGGGCTGGGTCAACCGCACCTTCACCTTCACCGCGAGCGCGGCCAGCACGACGCTCACGTTCACCAGCCTCACCGCGGGCATCTACGGCCCTGCGCTCGACAACGTGAAGGTCAACGGCTCCGGCGGCGGCGCCGGCACCTCGGTCACGGCCGGCGCGCCCGCGATCGTCGCGGCCACCGCGCCCACGAGCCTCGTCTCCTACCGCAACAAGGTGAACCAGACCTTTGAATTCACCGTCACCGGCGCCGCCTCGGGCATTGCCTGGGGCACGGATGTCTACACGGACGATTCCAGCATCGCGTTCGCCGCGGTGCACGCGGGCGTGTTGCGCGTGGGCGAGACCAAGAATGTCACGATCACCATCCTGCCTGGCCAGAATTCCTACGCGGGCACGACGCGCAACGGCGTCACCAGCGCCAGCTGGGGCGCGTGGAGCGGGAGCTTCTCCTTCGCCGGCGCCGGCGCCGTCACGGGCACCACGACCGCCTCGGTTGCGCCCGTCATCGCCCCCGGCTTCACCCCCGGCGCCTTCTCCGTCGCGATCGGCGGGCGCCTCGTCATCCCCATCAGCGTGAGCGGCATCGGGCCGTTCACCTACCAGTGGTATCTCAACAACGTCGCGATCAGCGGCGCCACGGCGAATCCCTACGTGATCGACACGCTGGCGGCGGCCAACGCCGGCGCCTACTCGGTCGACGTCCGCAACTCGGCGGGCGTGGTGCGGCTCAACGCCGGCACCGTCACCGTCAACGCGAGCGGCGCGCCCACGATCACGCTGCACCCGCTCAGCAAGACCGTCGCCCCCGGCGGCCTGTTCACGCTCGTGGTCTCGGCGCAGGGCGCCGGCAACGCCTACCAGTGGCTCCGCAACGGCAACGCCATCGCCGGCGAGACGCAAAACGCGATCCTCCGCCAGAACATCAATGCCAACGACGCCGGCACCTACACCGTGCGCGTGACCAACACCGCCGGCACCGTGACGAGCAACGGCGCCGTCATCAGCCTCTCGCCCACCGCCTCGCGCGCCGCCAACATCTCCTGCCGCACCAACATCGCCGCCGGGCAGATCGTCACGCCTGGTTTCGTCGTCCAGGGCACGGGCACCAAGCGCGTGCTCATCCGCGCCGTCGGCCCCGGCCTCGCGCAGTTCGGCCTCACCGGCACGATGGCCGACCCGAAGTTCGAGGTCTTCCGCGGCCAGACCAAGATTGCGGAAAACGACAACTGGGACGCCGCCCTCGCCGCCACCTTCGTCTCCTCCGGCGCGTTCGGCCTGCCCGCTGGCAGCCGCGACGCCGCCATCGTCGCCACGCTGCCCGCCGGCCCCGCCGAAAACTACACTGTGCAGGTCGGCGGGGTCGGCAGCTCCGCCGGGATCGCTCTCATCGAGGTCTACGACATCGACACGCCCACCGCCACCACCAGCAAGCTCATCAACGTCTCCGTGCTCGGCCAGGCCGGCACGGGCAACAACGTCCTCATCCTTGGCTTTGTCCTCGGGGGCACCGGCCAGCGCACCCTGCTGATGCGCGGCATCGGCCCCAAGCTCTCGGCCTTCGGCGTCGGCGGCACGCTCGCCGATCCCAAGCTGGAGATCTTCGATTCCTCCACGCCCGCGCGCCGCGTGCTCAGCAACGAGGACTGGAACAATGCGGACTACGCCAGCGAGATGGTGCTCGCCACCAACTTCGTCGGTGCGTTCGCGCTCGATCAGGGCAGCAAGGACGCCTCGACCCTCGCCCTGCTCGACCCCGGCGCCTACACGGTGCAGGTGTCCGGCTCCGACGGCGGCACGGGCGCGGCCCTCGTCGAGATTTACGAGGTGCCCTGAGCGCCCGGCTTTTCCGCCGCGCTCCAGCTCGCGCGGTCCGGAAGTGAAGCGTGCCCCCGGTGCCGCAAGGCGCCGGGGGCATTTCATTTTCAGAAAAGCCTTCCCACCCCGCGCGCCACCCGCCACAAACGCCCGCGGTGCCCACCGCGAAGACTATCGGACCCGCCGAGATTGAGGCCGCGATCGAGCGGCTGGCCGGCGCCATTCGCCGCCGGCATGGCGCGGTGCAGCCGCTCCTTTTGCTCGGCATCGCCAACGGCGGCGTCGAACTTGCCCGGCGCCTCGCGCTCCGGCTCGGCGCCCGCTTCGGCACCCTCGACATTTCCTTCCACCGCGACGACATCGGCCGGCACCCCATCCCCAAGGAATTCGCGCCCACGCAGATTCCCGCCGACGTCACCGGCGCCACCGTCGTGCTCGTGGACGACGTGCTCTTCACCGGCCGCACCGTGAAGGCCGCCCTCGACGAACTCTTCGACCACGGCCGCCCCGCCAAGGTCGAGCTCGCCGTCCTCGTCGATCGCGGCGGCCGCCTGATGCCCGTCGCCGCCGACTACGCCGGCCTCGCCCTCACGCCGGGCGCCGGCGAGAAGGTGGTCGTCGCCCTCGCTGCGAACACTCCCCGGAAAGACACGATTCGCCTCGAGCCGGCGAAATCGAAAATCGCAACGCCCAACCCGTAAATCTCCGTGTCCTGGAACCGCCGTCATCTCCTGACCATCGAGGAACTCTCCCTCCCCGAGATCGATCAGATCCACGCGACCGCCGCCGCGTTCAAGCGCACGCTCACGCGCAGCGTGAAGAAGGTCCCCGCCCTCCGCGGCAAGACCATCGTCAACCTCTTCCTCGAGCCCAGCACGCGCACGCGCATGGCCTTCGACATGGCCGCCAAGCGCCTGAGCGCCGACGTGATCTCGCTCGATGGTGCCAGCAGCAGCACGACCAAGGGCGAGACGCTCCGCGACACCGCCGAAAACATCCAGGCCCTCCAGGCCGACATGATCGTCATCCGGCACGCCGCCGCCGGCTCGCCGCTCTACCTCTCGCGCATCCTCGACATCCCCGTGATCAACGCCGGCGACGGCGCGCACGAGCATCCCACGCAGGGCCTGCTCGACACCTTCACGATGAAGGAGCACCTCGGCTCGCTGCGCGGCCGCAAGGTCGTGATCCTCGGCGACATTTTGTTCAGCCGCGTCGCCCGCTCCAACATCCACGCGCTCACCAAACTCGGCGCCGCCGTCACGCTCGTCGGCCCCTCGACGCTCGTGCCCGGCTGGTTCACGGACATGGGCGTGAGCGTCGCGCACGATTTGCGCGGCGCGCTCGCCGACGCCGAGGTCGTCATGCTCCTCCGCATCCAGCACGAGCGGCAGGCCGCCGGGCTGTTTCCCTCGCTCGGCGAATACACGAGCATGTTCGGCCTCAACAAGACCCGGGCCGGCTGGCTCAACCCCAAGGCCATCATCATGCACCCCGGCCCCATCAACCGCGGCGTCGAGATCGACAGCGAGCTCGCCGACGGCGACCGCAGCGTGATCCTCGAGCAAGTGACCAACGGGATCGCCGTGCGCATGGCCGTGCTCTACCTCTGCGCCGGCGGCCAGCCGGAGCTCGTAACGCCCGTCGAATAACTCCGCGCCATGCCGACCCTCTGGATCAAGAACGCCCGCGTCATCGACCCCGCCGCCAAGCGCGACGCGCCGGGCGACGTGTTTGTGCGCGACGGCAAGTTCGTCGCCTCGCTCTCCGCCGCCGACAAAAAGCGCGCCAAGCGCATCGACGCCCGCGGCCTCGTCGCCTGCCCGGGCCTCGTCGACATCCACGTCCATTTCCGCGAGCCGGGCCAGACGCACAAGGAGACCATCGCCACGGGCTCGCGCGCTGCGGCCGCGGGCGGCTTCACGACCGTCGTGATGATGCCCAACACCTCGCCCGTCGCCGACAACGCCGGCACCATCCAGCTCATGAAGGATGTGGTCGCGCGCGACGCGATCATCCGGGTCCATCCCACAGGCTGCATCACCGTCGGCATGAAGGGCCAGGCCCTCGCCCCCATCGGCTCGCTGAAGCGCGCCGGGGTGGTCGCGATCACCGACGACGGCGACTGCGTGCAGTCCAACGATCTCATGCGCCGCGCCGTCGAATACGCGAAGATGTTCGACCTGCCCGTCATGGATCACTGCCAGGATCATTCCATGACCGTCGGCGCGGTGATGAACGAGGGCGTCGTCTCCACGCGCCTCGGCCTCCGCGGGTGGCCCAACGCCGCCGAGGACCTGATCGTCGCGCGCAACGTGATCCTCTCGGAATACACGGGCGCCCACATCCACCTGCAGCACATCTCGTCGAAGTTCTCCGTCGACATCATCCGCCGCGCCAAGCAGCGCGGCGCGCGCATTTCGGCGGAGGCCACGCCGCACCACATCGCGCTCACCGACGCCGCGCTCGAGACCTACGACACGCACTTCAAGATGAACCCGCCCCTCCGCACCGAGGAGGATCGCGTCGCGCTCATCGCGGGCCTGCGCGACGGCACGCTCGACATCATCGCCACCGACCACGCGCCGCACACGGACTACGAGAAGGACAAGGAGTTCGACTTCGCGCCCAACGGCATCCTCGGCCTCGAGACCGCCCTGCCCGTGACGCTCGACGTGCTCGTGCGGCAGAACAAGTTCAAGCTCCCCTTCGTCGTCGACCTGATGACGCGCCGTCCCGCCGCGCTGATGAAGCTCCCCGGCGGCACGCTCACGCCGGGCGCCGACGCGGATGTCTGCCTTTTCGATCCCGCGGAGAAATGGCGCTACGACGCCAAGGCCGGCCAGAGCAAGTCGAGCAACTCCCCGTGGTCCGGCCAGACCCTCACCGGCCGCGTGAAGGCCACCATCGTCGGCGGGCGCGTGGTGTTCGAAGCCGGGAAGATCGTCGCCCGGTGACATCGCCCGCACCTCGCCATCACGCCTGTGCCTGAATTGCCCGCTGCCGCGCTGACTCTCGCTTGCCTTGAGGCAGCCATGGTCGGCGCCGGGCTCGTGTTGCTTTGGCGCGTGGTTTTTTCCCCCGCAGCGCGCGCGGAGCGGCGGGAGGCGCCGCTCTCCGCCTGGGAGATTCCGCTCACGAGCTTTCTCCTCTTCGGCTGCTGCGTCACGCTCGGCGCGGCGTTTTTGGCCATGCTTGCCGCGACTCTGGCGCGGTCGCTCGGGTTCTCCAGCGACGCCGTCGTAATCGCGAGCGGAGCCGGCGCGCAACTCGGCATGCTCATCGGCGCGCTGCTTGGCCCCGTCCGCATTGCCGGGCTCGTTCGGCCGGGAGAAAACTCCCGCGCCCTGCTCGGCGGCATCGCGACTTTCCTGATCGCCCTGCCCTTGCTCCTCGTGACGGCGGCAGCGTCGGACGGGCTCGTGCGGGCCGCGGGGCTGCCGACGGACAAGCAGGACCTGCTCGGCATGTTCGCCCGCATGGAGTCGCCCGGCCTGCTCGCGGCGATGATTGCACTCGCCATCGTGATCGCGCCGCTCACCGAGGAGGTGGTCTTCCGCGCCGGCATCTTCCGCTACCTGCGCACGCGCCTCCCGCACGCGCTCGCACTGGCGTTGCCGGCCGTGGCCTTCGCGGCGCTGCACGTGAACTGGAAGACACTCGCCGGTCTCGCCAGTCTGCCCCCCCTCGTGCTGCTCGCGGTGCTGTTTTCCTTGGCCTACGAGCGCACCGGGCACATCGGCGTGCCAATCGTGGCGCACGCGCTGTTCAACTTGAACACCATCGCCTGCGTGTTGTCGGGCCTCGTGAAGCCGCCATGAACCCTTTCACGCATCGCCGCCGCGACTCCGTTGCCGCGTGGGGCGAGGAAAAATTGATCGCGGCACTCCGCCGCTGGCTCGGCGACGCCTCGCCGCGCGCGCCCTTCGGCATCGGCGACGATTGCGCGGTGCTCGCGCCTTCGCGCGGCCGCCAGCTCATCACCGTTGATCCGGTGATCTACGGGCGGCACTTCGACGCGACGGTATCACCGCGGGCCGCCGCGGAGAAGTTGCTCAAGCGCAACCTGAGCGATCTTGCCGCGATGGGCGGGCGGCCGGTCGCCGCGGTCCTGGCGCTCACGCTCGATGCGCGCACCAGCCGGCGCTGGCTGGAAAAATTCTACCGCGGCCTGGCCGGCAGCGCGCGGCGCCACCGCGTGAAAATCGTCGGCGGCGACGTCGCGCAGGCCGACGGAGTGCTCGCCGCCAGCCTAACCCTCCTCGGCGAGACGGCCGGGCCGCGCGTGCTCACGCGCACCGGCGCGCGGACGGGCGACGCCATCTTCGTCACGGGCGTGCTCGGCGGCAGCCTGCGCAGCGGGCATCATTTTCGTTTCGCGCCGCGGCTCGCCGAGGGCCGCTGGCTGGCCCGCCAGCGTGAGGTGCGCGCGATGATGGACATCAGCGACGGCCTCGCGAAGGACTTGCACGCGCTCACCCCGCGCGGCGCCGCGCCGGCAATCGACGCGGCCGCCCTGCCCCGGCGCCGGGGCGCCGACGTGCATGCGGCGCTGACCGATGGCGAGGACTACGAACTGGTCTTCGCGCTCGCCCGCTCCGCCGATCTCGCCGCGTTGGCGCGACGATGGCGGCGCGCCTTCCCGCGCACGCGGCTCACTCGCATCGGTTTTTTTGCGGCGGCCGGCAAGTTTCCCGCCCGCGCCATCAACCTCGCCGACTATCGTGGCTACGAACATCTGCGATAGGCTGCGCGCCGGCGCAACCACGTCCTCGGCCGAGGAGACGCGCGCGCTCGCCGCGGAGTTTGCCCGGGCCCTGCCGCCGGACACGACGCTCGCGCTGCATGGCGACCTCGGCGTGGGCAAGACCACGTTCGTGCAGGGCCTCGCGCGCGGCCTCGGCGTCACCGAAAGCGTGACCAGCCCGACGTTCAACATCTTCACCCTGCACCGCGGGCCCGTGCGCCTGCTGCATCTCGATGCCTACCGCCTCGAGAGCGCGCGGGAGGTCGAGGACCTCCTGCTCGACGACTTCCTCGTGTCGCCTTGGTGCCTCGCCGTGGAATGGCCCGAGAAGATCGCCGCATGGCTGCCCAGCCGCACGCTCCACCTCGACCTTGGGATCGAGGCGGGCGAGCGCCACGCGGTGCGGCTCCGCTGACGGGCCGCCCACCTTACATCGCGGGAGTATCCCGAGGAGGGGCTTCCTCGGCGGCGGGAGGCGGCAACTCGGCGGATTCGGCCGGCGCGGGTGCCGCTGGCGCGGCCTCCGCTGCGGCCGGCACCTCCGGGAAATTCTCCGGATCGTGCTCCTCGCTCTCAATTTCCTTCTTCCGTGCCTCGACCATCGGCGGCGGCGCGAAGAGCCGCCCGTCGATGAACTCGGTCACGTAGCCCTCGCGCACAAGCCACACGAGATCGCCCTGCATGCGGGCGAGCTTCGCGCGCTCCTCGATCGTGAGCGTGCTTTCGGGCTTGGGCGCCTCCGGCGCAGGGGCCGCGGGGGCCTCGCCTTCGGCGGGCGCCGCGGGCGCGTCTTCGGCGGGCTTGGGCGCGGGCGCGGCGGCGAGCGTGATGCCGAGGAATTTCGGCGCCAGCTCGCTCGCGCGCACCATCGGGTTGGCCTCGATGAAGGCGATGAGCGCGCCAATGCTGTCCGCAAACGTCTGGCCCGGCACGCGAAACTTGCGCTTCACGGCGCAGACGTAGCTCACGCCCTTGGAGCCCTTCTTGAAGATCGTGAAGTGCTCGCGGCGCAGGCGGCCGCGCAGCGCATTTGCCGTGTCGAGCGGGAAGCGGCGCTGGCGTTCCAGCGCGCCTTCGGTGGCGTGGCGGATTTCGCCGGGCGGCATGGTCTCGGCCACCTTGCCGTGGAAGCGCGCGGTCTCCGCGGTGCGCACCACCTTGTCGCGCGCGTGCGTGAGCAGGTGGAGCCGGGCATCCTCGAGCGCGTCGAACGACGGGACCGCGGACGCGGTTTCGGCCGCGGGGGCCGCGGGCGCGGCTTCGGCGGGCGCCGCGCCCTCTTCCGCGGGGACGGCGGTGGATTTCGGCGCAGCCGCCTTCCACGTGTAGCGCACCGCCTTCTTCATCTTGGCGAGCCATTGGTTCACCGCCTCCGGATCGCGCACCGTCTCGATGCGGGCGCGAAACGCCTCCGGCCCCATGCGCCCGGCGAGCTTCGCCGCGTAGTGCTGCTGCACGATTTGGTTGTAGCGGTGGTAATTTGGCGGCCCGAGGAGCTCGCCGGTCACGCCGCATTTGTTGATGACCTGGAAATTTCCCTTGGGCGGGTCGACCTCGACCTCGGCCATGTCGAAAAACTTGTCGAGGTGCCGGCTCATGACATGCGACACGGCAGCCTCGTCCGTCTCGAACGGCAGGCCGTCGGGCACGGAGATATGGAAAACCGGGCGCGGCGTCCTTGCCCCGTCCGGCGCCGCCGCGCCGGTGGGCGCGGGCTGCGGCTTGTGGGCCACCACGACGACAAAGCGATCCGTCTTGGCGACGACGGTGCGCGCGATCTCGAACAGCTCAACGGTGCGGCACGACTTCCGGATGGTCTGCACGAGCGTGTTAAAGCTCGTGTCCTCGGGATAGAAGGTCGCCGTGTAATAGGGGCTGTCGTAGGGTCCGCGATCCATCGCCGGGCCGCGGCCATGGCCGGAAAAGCCGGGCCGCGTGCCGCGCTCCCCGCCGCCAGGATGGCCGCCGTCACGACGCGGGCCACCGCGAAATTCCCCGCCCTCGCGCGGGGCGCGGCGCTCGCCGGCGAACTCGCGGCGCTCGCCGCCGCCCGCGGGCGCTCCCTGGCCTCCGCCTTCGCCCAGCCCGCCCGGCCGGCGAAAGCCCCGGCGGTCACGGCGGTCGAGCCCGCCACCGTCGCGGGGCTCACGCCGCGGCCGGTCTTCGCGCGAATCATTGTCGCGCCGGCCACCGCCCGTCGACGCCTTGTCCTGCGTCCACTGCGTGCCGAAGCTGAAGCCCTGAAGCTGGCTCAGGTCGAGTTTGTTGAAATCCGCGGGCGGATTCTCCTTGGGAGCATTGTCGTCCATGTCGTCCGAAAAAAGCGGGCGTGCGCCCGCGTGGTTGCGTGGTGTGTAGGGCGCCTTGGATGGGCGGCCAGCAGTCTCCGCGGCCGCATCGCAGTGGCAAGCAGTTTCCCGGCCGCGCGCCGCTAGGGCAGCACGTAGATTTCCACCAGCGCCTCGCCGGTGGTGCCCGACACACCGGAGACTTGAATCGTGTAGTTGCCTGGATCGACCGTCACGACGATCGCGCAATCCGCGCTCGACTCCAGGAGGGGAAACGCCTGCACGAGCCCCGCCGCGGCGGCGATGTCGTAGGTCACGTTCTCGGTCGCCCAGCCGGTATTGGTGCGCAGCAACTGCTGGCCGCCGCCAGAGAGCTGGCGATAGAGCGATAGCGTGGGCCGCGCCAGCACCCCGCCCACGCCGAACTGCGCGAGGCCCGGCCCAACGGCGCGCAGGAGCAGCCGCGTGCGTCCCGCGCCTCCGACTGCGACGCCGGCGAACAGCGCGTCGGCGCCGCCCCCCACCTGCCCGCGCGTCGAGACATTGAGCAGCCGCGTCGCGGGGTCGCCCGCGGGCGCATCATAGGCCTCGACGAGCACCACGCCGCCGCGTCCATCCACGCTCGTGATATGCGTGGTGTAGAGGCCGGGACCGAGCGGCAACACCGTCGCGGCGTCCCGGCTGGCCTCCGGCAACGGAAACGCTCCGACCGCCGCGGACGTATCTGGCACCGAGAATCCGGCGGTGTTGTCGCCCCAGTTGTCGTTCGTTCCAATCGCCGAGGATCCGGAAAAAATCTGCATCCGCGGATCGGGCATGCCGAGCAGGCCAAACTGCCCCAGCGTCGGGCCGACGCCGCGCAACAAATGCACGCGAGGCCCGCCACCGAGGACAAAGAACCCCGCGATCAGCGTGGCGTTGCCCGCGACCTGTGCGCGCGTGGAGAGATTGAGCAGCCGCCCCGCGCCGCTCACGGTGAGCGCGCGGCCGTCGCGCGCCGTGGTGCGCTGAAAGGCCGGCCACGTCGAGATCGTCGAGAGCGCGACGCCGTTGCCATTGAGCTTGTAGAGAAACCCATCGAGCGAGCCCACGTAGATTGAGCCGTCCGGCGCGACGATCGGGGACGACTCGATGATGTTGCCAAAGCCCGTCTGCGTGTCGAAACGCCAGCGCTGCGTGCCATCGGCATTGAAGGCGCGCACGATACCATCGTCGGCGCCGACGACGACGACACCATCCGCGCGCACCACGGCGGACGACCAGCTCGCCGCGACGAGCGAGACCCGCCACCGCTCGGTGCCGTCGGTCGGACGCAAGGCGTAGAGGTTGCGGTCCACCGAGGCCACGTAGACCGTGCCGTCCGCCCCGAGCACCGGGGAAGCGCGAATCTCGCCGTTGGTGCCGTGCTCCCACAGCACGGTGCCGTCGGTGGGCCGCAGGGCGTAGATTTTTTGGTTGAGCGAGCCGATGAAGACCGTGCCGTCGGCCCCGATTGCCGGCGAACCTGGCACCGGGCTGCCCGTGTTGAAACGCCACTTCTCGGCGCCGGCGGGCGTCACGGCGTAGACAAACCGATCGTTGCAGCCGAAGTAAACGGTCCCGTCTGCGCCAATCGCCGGCGACGAATCGACCCAGCTTCCCGTGGTGAACCGCCAGCGCACCGTGCCGTCGCGGTTCACGGCCCACAGCGCGGAATCGCCGCCGCCGAAATAAATCACGCCGCCCTCGCTGATCGACGCGCTGCTGGTGATGGGCGCGCCGGTGTTGAGCTGCCAGCGGATCGCGCCATTGGCGGGGTTGAGCGCGAGGAACCGCCCGTCGTCGCCACCGAGGTAGATTGTGCCGTCGGTGTCCACGGCCGGTGAGGTGACGACCCCTTGGGGCCGGTTGACCGACCAACGCAGCGCGCCGCCATTGCGCGGAATCGCCAGAACGCGGCCCGCGCCACCCGAGGCCTCGACCCCGAGGTAAATTGTTTCGCCATCCGGGCTCAGCGCCGGGGACGACGCCGTGTAGCCCGCGATCGAATAGGCCCACTGCCGCGTGCCCTCGGCCTGGGCCAGGATCCATTGCGGCGCCGCCAGCAGCGCCCCCATGCAAACAAACCATCCGAGCAAGCCGCGCCCCCGGGCGCGGCCCATGGAATCAACGGCAAACGCCCGGAATTGTGCGCGGCATTCTTGCAGGCTGGGTTGGAATCACGCCTCCACGCCCAGCACAAGACGGAAGCTCGTCCCGCTGGCATCGCTACGCGCCAGCTCCAGCCGCCCTCCCGCCTGCTGCGCAAGCCGGTGGCTCAGCGCAAGCCCAAGGCCGCTGCCTCCTCGCTTCGTGCTCGCGCAGGGCTGGAAGAGCCGCGCCCGCACCGCCTCGGGCAGGCCGCTCCCGCTGTCCTGCACGGAAAACTCGACCGCGCCGTCCGCCGCGGCCGAACCCGCGAGCCGCACCGAGCCGCCGTGCGGCGTGGCCTCGATGGCATTTTGGAGGAGATTGCGCAGCACCAGCGTCGCGAGGTTTGCGCGGCGCCCGGCAATCGCCGCGGCGGAGTCGGCCGCGACCGTGAGCGCGATGCCACGCGCGGCGGCCTCGGACCGCACTTTGTCCGCCGCGACCCCGGCGATCTCCGCGCACGTGAGCTCGAATTCGGCGCCGGTCTGCTCGTCGTGCAGCACCGCGGCGATGTCATTGACCATCGTGCGCAGGCGGCGCGTCAGATCGGAGGCGGCGGCGAGCTCCCCGCCTGGCTCCGCACCTTCAGGCGCCTCGCCCTGCCCGGCGACGATCGACTCGAGGCCCGCGAGCGGATTCTTGATCTCGTGCATGAGGTGGGCCGCGACTGCGCCGAGCGCCGAGGTCTTCGCCGCGAGCACGAGCTCGCGGTTGGCCCGCTCCAGATCGTCGCTGCGCGCGCTCAGCTCTTGGTTGGCCGCGCGCAGCCGGCGCAGCGCCCAGAGCAACGCGATCCCGATTACGAGCGAGCCGGCGGCCCACGCCAGCGCGGCCTGCGCCAGCAGCCGCCGGTCGTGCGCGGCGAGTTCCGCCGTGGCGGCCCCGGGCTCGATCCAGAATTGCGCGGCGCCGATGACCGTGGCCGCGTCGCCTCGCCGCAGCGGCACCCACGCCTCAATCAGGCCCGCGGGACGCTCGTCGGAAAAAACCCCGTCGATCTCTTCCCGGCTCATCCGCGGATGGAGGCGTGCCAAGGCTTCGCCGCGCGAGACCCGCGCCCAGTCGCTCGGTGGCGGCTGGGCATCGGACCAGGCGTAGGGGAACGAGGAGTTCAGGGCACCCTTGGCGTCAAAGACACGCACCCCCACCACGCCGCGCAGCCGCGAGGTCTTCAGCACGGCGACGAGCAGCGCGCCCGGCACGTCGGCCGGGGCCAGGCCACCGAGGTCCGCCGCGCTGTTGTCGATGTGGTTCGCGGCCACCGCGGCGAGCGTCTCGGCCTCGCGCCGGAAGATCTGCTCGCGCAAATCGGCACGCAGGCGGAGCGTGACCGCCAGCACCACGCAAGCGAAGACCAGCACGGTGAGCGCCAGCACACCGAAGTGGACGAAGCGGCCGGAGCTGGGGGACGGGGTGGCGGGCATCGCGCGGGAGACGGGATTATTTGTCCCAACTCCAGCGCACGCCAAGCAAGCCTTCGTTCACCACGTAGCACGACAGCGGATCGTTCGACCGGCTGCGCTCCCACTCGAATCGCACGAAGATCGCCCAGCGCTTGGTGACTTGGCGCTCCGCGCGCAGCTCCGCCGTGAACTCGTCGCGGACCCGCGGCGGGGGCGCGAGGCCGAAACCCACCGTCTGCACCTCAAAGTCCACGCGCCGCGCCGTGCCGCAAAGGCCCAGCAGCCACGGCTCGCGATTCCACTCGATTTCCTGGCCGGCGGATTTTTCCCGGTAGCTAAAATAGCCGGAGCCGTTGTCGCGATAGGCCAGCACTCCGGCCCGGGTCGATGTCTGCCAGTGGCTGTCGCGATCCCAGGCATAGTCGAGCCGCAGCTCACCCTCCCGGGCGGCGACTTTCAAGGCCGTGCCGGCGAGTTCCCGGCCAGCGGCGGAAAATTGCGCCCGCCGCTCGAAGCCGTGCCAGCGCTCCTCGGCCCCGAGGCGGACCTTCAGGCGCGGCAGCGGCCTCCAACCGAGGCGCAGCGCGCCCTCCCCCACGTCGCCATCGTTGGCGCCGCCGCGAAAGCGCTTAAGTTCCCCGGACGCCTGGGCCTCCACCCACCATGCGGGATGAAATGTCCACCGCACGGTCGGCCCAAGCTTGGCGATGCCCGCCTGGATCGCCGAGATTTCGCGCGTGAACTCCGTGTCCGATTGGTCTATGACCTGGTCCTGGTAGCAGGCATCGAGCGGGAGCGAGAGGCGCAGGGTTTTAGCCGGGCTCCAGCCGATCTCGTTGCGAAGATAGGCGCGCGCGTCGTGCTTGGTCGAGGTGCCATCCGCGTAACGCTGCCCGTCGAGATAACGGGTGCCCGCCACTTCCGCGAGCAACGAGTAGTCAAACGCCTTCTGTGGCAGGCGCAGCACGACGATCTGCGCACTGGCCCGCACAAAGGCGCTGCGCTCCTCGCCCGTGCTGCTCAGCAGCAGGTTGTCCTTGTAGCCGGCCATCGCCTCGACGCGCGCCGAGGCGCCCCACGGCGACGGCGGCGCCAGCAATTTTGCCAGCTCGGGCGGCAAATCCGCCGTCGTCGCGATGGCAGCCGCAGGCTGGGCCGTGCTCAGCGCGAGATTCAGGCACAAGGCGCAGAGAAAAAATGCTGCTGGACGAATCGGGAGCGGCACAAACGGTTCGGGTCAGGAAGGGGTGAGTGTGCGGGGGAGACCCGGCGGCTCAAGCCATGTTCGGAATTTTGCACCGCGGAAAAAGAAAGGGCGGCCGCCACAAGCGACCGCCCTTTTTGACTGACATTACGCCGAGATATTACGCCTGAAAGTTATCGTTTGCCGGCCGCCGCATTCTGGCGGAGGCGGCGTGCATCCTCGCGCTGTTGCTTGACCAGCGCACTGAAGGCCTCCTCAAAATTCTTCTTCTGCTCCTCCATCTTGGCGATGATCTCCTTCCGCTGCGCGTCCGTGGCGTCCTTCAACTGCTTCGCGAGCGCCTCGTGATCCGCAATCATCTTGGTGATCAGCTCCTGCGAGCTCTTGCGCGCATCGGCGGTGGCCGCCTTGGCCGCTTCCTTCGCCTTGGCGGACGCATCCGATTCAGCCGCGCCAGCAGTCGCTATCGTCGCGAGGCAAGCGACGGCGAGCAAATGACGGAGCGTGGAGGGTAGAGTCATGCGGACGCGTTCAGAGTTGCAATGGACATGCCAATCTCAGCCGAAATCTTTTGTTGTTGGTTTACAGTTATTAACGATTCCGCACGCCCCCTTGAGCCGAGCTCGCGCTTGGGAACGAGAACCCAAAAGCCGCGGAATCTGCGAACTATTCCCCAGCGGCCGGTTTGGCATCGTCGCTATTTTTCAGGCGATAGCGCACGACGTCCCGGGAAACGCCGAGCAAACGCGCTGCCGCGGAGACGTTGCCATCCGCCTGTTTCACCGCCCGAGCCACCAATTCGTCGATCGCCGCCTCCATGGAAAATCCATTGAGCGGAAAAACAAAATCCGGGCGCAGCCAGCCCAAGCCCTGGCCGGCGCTGGCGTCGTTGCCAAGGTGGGTGAACGTCAGGCCGGCCGCGCCGCCAAATACGACCGCGCGCTCAATCTCGTGCGCCAGCTCCCGCACATTTCCCGGCCAGCGATGCGCGAGCAGCCGCGCCTGACCTTCCGCGGGAATGGAAGGCGGCTTCTGCCCATAGCGCCGGCTCACGCGTGCAAGCAACTCAGTCGCCAGCACCAGGATATCGCGCCCGCGCTCGCGCAGGGGCGGCAGCCGCACGCGAAAAAGATCGAGCCGGTGCAGAAGATCGGCGCGGAACCGGCCTTCGGCCACGAGGCCGTTGAGATCGGCGTTGGTCGCAGCGATGATGCGGGCATCGACTGGAATCGTCCGCGACGCCCCCACGCGCCGGAGCTGGTGATCCTCGATCGCGGTGAGGAGCTTGGCCTGCAGGCCAGAGGCCAAGCTCGGCAGCTCGTCGAGGAAAAGCGTGCCGCCATCCGCCGCCTCCATGAGGCCGATGCGCGCGGCCTTGGCATCGGTGAAGGCACCACGCTCGTGGCCAAACAACTCGGCTTCAGCCAACGCATCCGGCAGCGCGGAACAGTTGAGCTCGATCAGGGGTTCGTCGGCACGGGGCCCGTGCCGGTGAATCCAGCGCGCAATCGCCGTCTTGCCCGTGCCGGTCTCGCCTTCGATCAGCACGGGCGGCAAGTGTCCGCTCAGGCGTCGATCCGCCGCGGTGATTTTCGCAAGCTGCTCGCGCACGACCGCGAGGCTCTCGCCAAACACGAGGTCGCTCTCCTGATCGCGACGAAACTCGTCGGCGCGCTTCGCCTGCCGGCTCCGGCGCGCTTGCACGAAGCGGACGGGCAGCTCTTCGGGATCGAAGGGCTTCACGAGGTAGTCCGCGGCCCCGGCGCGAAGCGCCTCAACCGCGCCGGCAATCCCGCCCTCCGCGGTCATCACGATCACGGTGGTCGTGGGCGGGAAGAGCTTGTCCTTGAGCAGATCCGTGCCCCGCCCGTCGGGCAGGTTCACGTCGATCAGCGCGGCCTCGAAGGCCATCGAGTCGAGCGCCTGCCGCGCCGACGCGACATTCGCGACGGCGGTAATCTCGGCGCCTTCCTTCTCGAGGAAACCCGCGAGGCGCTTGCGCTGGAGCGCTTCGTCCTCCAGCAGAAGGAGACTGAGTCCGGCGAGCGGCGACTTGGGCATGGCGGCGACTGTGGCGCGGGCCACGTCCTGCTCCATCCAAAACTTCGCGCCAGCTACTTTGCCGGCGCAGCCGCCACCCGCTCGATCAGGGGCGCAAGGCGGCTCAGGCGGATGCTCGGGTGCGGCGTGGAGTCGAAAAGCGCCACATACTTGGTGCGGCGGAGCACGAGGAGTGAGCGCGCGCTGTTCTGCTGCGTGGCGTCGAGCGAGTATTCCTTCGTCATCGACTCGAGCCGCGGCGTGACGGTGCACATCCAATAAATCGAAGTGAGCGGGCGCTCCTGCGCCATCATGATGTCGCGATCGGACAGCGGTGTGCGGTCGGCCAGCTTCTTGGCGTCGCGATCGGCGCTCTTCTTCTTGTTGGCGTCGTATTTCTCGCGCTGCGCGGACGTCAGGAGCTTCAAGAAATCCCGCTCAAACTCCGCCTCGATTTCGCCGACTTGCGCGCTGTAGGCCTCGATTTGCGGGCGCAGTTTCTGAATCTCGGCGACGAGCTTGGCCCGGTCGAGCGGCGAGTAACCCTTCTTGCCCCCGTTCGAGCTGGCCGGCGCGAGTTCCTTGGCGAGCGCGGCGGGCGCCGGCGGCACCGGCTGCGCCGGCTCCGTCAGCACGCGCGCCGCGTATCCCGCGAGGAACACCACGACGGTCAGCAGCGCAACAAGGACGCGAATGGTCATACGGACGTGTCGTCGTCGGCGATCTCCACGAGGCGCTCCCACTCCGCGAGGTTGCGTGCGTCGGCGCTGGAGACGGAACGATTGTGCAGGAAGATCACGGCGGCGAGGCACACGGCGGCGGTCGCCGCGCTGAGCGCCAGGTAGCTGCCCATCGACGGCAATTCGGCCGCGGCGCGCGCCGCGCGCAGCACCCGATCCGCGAAACCGGGGCTGAGCCGCCGCGCCCCCGAGGCAAAGAGCGCCTGCCAGGTGACCGGGGAGGGGCCTTGCGCGCGGCGCAGCACGCGATCGGCAAAGCCCGCGCTCAGTTGCGCGGCGGCATGGCGTTGAAGGGCCTTCCAGGCGGCGGTGTCAGGTTTCATGTTCGGGCGTGTAGTGTTCACGGAGGTGCTCTCGCGCGCGATGGAGGCGGGCCTTCACCGCGGCGACGCTGATGTTGAGGATATCGGAAATTTCCGCGTGGCTGCGCCCCTCCTGCACGAGGGCCAGGAGCGCCCGATCCTGCGGACGGAGCTGGGCCAGCGCGTGCCGGAGCGCATCCAGCTCCTCGGAATCGACCGCGCCGGGAGGCTCGGGGATGTTTTCATGCTCCTCGCCAAACGGCAGGAATATCCGCCGCAGTTTCTGGCGGCGCAACTGGTCGATGCACGTGTTGCGCGCGAGGCGGAAAAGCCACGATTCAAACTGCGCCGGCGCCTGCAGGCGATCGATCGCCCGCACCATCTTGATGAAGACCTGCTGCGAGAGGTCCTCCACGTAGTCGCTCCGGCTCGTCATGGCGTAGACGAAGCCCGCCACGCGGTGCTGGTAGAGCGTGATGAGTTCACGCTGCGCCGACTCGTCGCCCTTTTGGGCGCGGCGGACAATCGAGGCCAGCTCGGTCGTAGCGGTTGATTCCATGCGGAGTGCATTTCGTGTGATGGCGCAAGACGCGCCCGACGCCAGAAAGATTCGGCTCCGCCCTGCGCGTCCTTGCGTTCCCGCCAACCTTCGCCTCCGCTCGCCGTCGCACCCATTTTCCCTCGCCATGAAGCATCCGGTTTTCTCCCCCGCCCTCGCCGCCGCCGGCGCGGTTGCGCTCTTCGCCGCCATCGCCGGCTGCAACTCCCAATCGGGGCCCCGCGACCTCATGATGGAGGAAGCGACGAAGCAGCCGATCGAGCGCCCCGTTGCCATGCGCGGCGAAGGCGCGTTCCTTGGCGGCAAGCTCACCGTCCTCGCCACCGTCAGCCGCGGCTTCGATCGCGGACCTGGCGCCGGGAAAGCGGGCAAGGGCCCCGGTTTCGAGGAAGGCGGCCGCCGTGGGCGCCGGGACGACGCCGGCGCCTTCACCGAGGTCTACAACATCGGCGGCGGCGACTCCGAGGAGGAGCAAAAGGAGGCGATGGCCGAATACATGCGCCAGGCGCGCGCCCGCCGCGCCGCGGGCAGCCCGATGCCACCCGTCACGCTTCGCGTGCTCTTTGAAAACAAGGGCGCCGAGCCCATCGAGATCGAAGTGACCGACGTGAACTCCGACCTCGGCAACTTCGCGGTGCGCCCGCCGAAGCTGAAGCTCGCGCCCGGCGAAAAGGGCGCGCTCGATCCGATGATTTCGCAGCTTGGCGTCACCAGCGACGAGCTCCCGCTCAAGCTCGCCGTCCGCACCGGCGGCAAGAAGGAGCAGCAGGTCGTGGTCGTGAAAAACATCATCAAGGACTCGCTGCGCAAGGAATTCGAGAAGGCGCAGCGGTGAGGTGGCGCGAGGCTGCGGCCCGCCTAGGCACGGGAGGCCGCGCTCGCCCCGCCGCGCGGGCCGAGGCCCGCGCTAGCGCAGCATCCGCACGCGCCGATCCTTGCGCGGAAACTGCAGCGTCACGATCGTGCCGACGCCTTCCTTGCTCTCGAGCCCGATCTGGCCGCCGTGGGCGCGCATGATGCGCTGCACGATCATGAGGCCGAGGCCGTGGCCGCCGCTCTTGGTCGTGTGGTAGGGCTGGAAGAGCTTCACCACATCCTCGGGCTTGATGCCGCTGCCCGTGTCGGCGAACAGCAGGAACACCGAGTCGTCGTCCGCATGCGACTTGATCCGGAGCGCGCCGCCGGGGCGCATGGCGTCCATCGCGTTTTTGGTGAGGTTGAAAAACACCTGCTTGATCTGGTTCCGGTCCGCGAGCACGGGCGGCAAGCCCGCGGTCTCGGCCTCGACGACGATGCCGCGGTCCGCCAGCTCGCGGTGCTGGAACTTGAGCACCTCCGCCAGCACGTCATTGAGCTGCGTCTCCGCCAGATCGGGCGGCCGCGGGCGGATCGCCTCGAGGAAGTTGCCGATGATCCCGTCGAGCCGGGCCACCTCGTCGAGGCACACGCGCACGGACTCCGCGAGCGACTCGCCATCCTTCCCCACGCGGAGCTTTTTCAATTTCCGCTCCATGAGCTGCAGGTGTATCGTGAGCGAGTTCAGCGGGTTTCCGAGCTCGTGCGCGACGCCGGCCGCGAGGAGCAGGACCGACGACGTGCGCTCGCTCTCGATGCGCTCCTCGGTGCTTTGCTTCTCTTTGGTGACGTCCGAGAGAATCATGGCGAATCGCCGGCCCGGGGCGCCCGTCGCGGCGCGAAACGGCACCCGGTAGAGCCGCACCGTGCGCGGCTCGGGATAGGTCAGCTCAAACTCGCGCGTGGCGATCGGCGCCGCCTCGGGCTGGCCGTCGTCCAGCGCTGCGCCAAACGAGCTGCGCAGCCCCGGCACCAGCCGCCACAGGGTCTGCCCCGTCAGCTCGTCCTCGCCGACGCCGAGCAGCCGGTGCGCGGAGGCGTTGGCATACTCGATCGCGCCGTCGTCGCGCACGAGGAGCACGCCTTCCTGCAGCGTGTTGAAGATCTCCTCGAAGACGCCGCGCTCGCGCGCGAGGCGCTGGACGAGGTTGGCGAGGTTGACGGCGTCGAGCGTGTCGAGCCGCCCGAGCACGCGGTCGAGCGAGGAGTTCTTGGCCATCGCGCGTGTTGTGGCGTCCGGCCGCGGGCCGGTCAACCGCCGCGCGCAATCACTCCGCGTCGTAGATCTGCACCTTGTTCCAGTAGGTCTTGAACGTCTCCACGAACTTCAGGTGGATCGGATCGACCTGGTAGGCGTCGTGGCCGGCCACGTCCTTGCACACGACGGTCAGCGCGACCGAGTAGGAGTCGTCGATGATCGGGCGCTTGGTGGTCTTCGCCGGGGTGCCGACGAAACAGTGCGCGACCGCCTTGATCTTGCCGAGCGACTCGACGCCCTTGCGGAACTCGGCGCGCTGCGCCGAGGTGATTTCAGGCTTCAGCCAAAAATAAACGGTATGGACGAGCATGGTAAAAGCCCAAGGGCTTGCGGCCTCGGCCCGGCTCGCGCAATGGAAAAGTCCGTCATGGACCTCACCACCCTGCCCCGCACCGACCCGCTCGAGATCTACCGCTACCGCGACGGCCTTTACGCCGCCGACCTCATCGCGGCCGCGATCACGGAGTTTGATTTCTTCACGCGGCTCGCCGCCCAGCCGGCCGACCTGGAGGCAATCTGCCGCAGCCTCGGGATCACGCCGCGCCCCACGGACGTGATGCTCACGCTTTTCGCGGCGAGCGGCTTCGTGCGGCGCGACGCCGCGGGCGTGTTTCACGCCACGGACCTCGCGCGCGAGCATCTCGTGCGCACCTCGCCGTTTTTCATCGGGCCCTACTACGCATCGCTCAAGGAGCGGCCGGTCGTGCGTGACTACGTGAAGATTCTCCGCACCGGCCGCCCCGCGAACTGGGGCAGCTACGCGCACGAGAAGCCGTGGAGCGAGGCGATGCTCACGGACGAGTTCGCCACCACCTTCACCGCCGCGATGGACTGCCGCGGCGTCTATCTCGGCGCCGCCATGGCGAAGAAAATCCCGGCGCAGGGCCGCCGCCGGCTCCTCGACATCGCCGGCGGCTCGGGCATCTACGCCTGCGCCGTGGTGGCGAATCATCCGCACGTCGCCGCGACGGTCTTCGAGCGCACCCCCGTCGATCGGATCGCCCGCGCGATGATTGCCAAGCGCGGCTTCGCCCCGCGGGTCGACGTCGTCGCCGGCGACATGTTCACCGACCCGCTGCCGCGCGGCTGCGATCTGCACCTCTACTCCAACGTGCTCCACGACTGGGATACCGACAAGGTGCGCCCGCTCCTCGCCGCGTCGTTCGCGGCCCTCGAGCCGGGCGGCCTGCTCATCATCCACGACGCCCATCTCAACGCCGACAAGACCGGTCCGCTCCCCGTCGCGAAATACTCCGCGCTGCTGATGAGCGTGACCGAGGGCAAATGCTATTCGACGGCGGAGATGGCGGCGCTGCTCGGCGCCGCGGGCTTCGTCGATTTTCACCACGAGCCCACCGCGGCCGACCGCAGCATCATGACGGCGCGGAAGCCGGCCTAGCCGGGCCGGGCGGGTCTCTGACCCGTCCTCGGTGCGGACATTCAGCGCGCGAAAAGGGCGGGTCACAGGCCCGCCCTGCTCACGGTGCCGGGACCCGCTCCTACCCTTTCGCCACGGGCCGGGCCGGGTCGGCGATCCACTCGCTCCACGAGCCGGCGTAGAGCTGCGAGCCACGGAGGCCGGCGTATTCCATCGCGAAGAGGTTCGCGCACGCGGTGATGCCTGAGCCGCACTGGTGGCCGACGTTCTCCGGCGCGCGCCCGCCGAGCAGCGCCTCGAACTCCCGCCTTATGTCCTGTGCCGGCCGCAGCGTGAGGTCGGCGTTGAGGTTCGCCTTGTAGAAGCGGTTCAGCGCCCCGGGAATGTGGCCGGCGACTTTGTCGAGCGGCTCGACGTCGCCGCGGAAGCGCTCGGCCGCGCGCGCATCAACAAGCGCCGACGCCGGATCGGCGATGCGGCGCGCCACCTCCGTGGCATCCCATAGGCCATCAGGCCGCACCTCGGCGCGCAGCGTGGCCGCGCGCGGCACGGGCGTCTCGCGAGTCACCGCGCGGCTCTCGGCAATCCACTTCGGCCAGCCGCCGTCGAGCAGCGCCGCATTTTTCAACCCGATCCAGCGGGCCATCCACCAGAGGCGCGCCGCGTAGAGGCCGCCAGCGTCGTCGTAGGCCACGAGCGTGGATTCCGCCGTGACGCCGTGCCGCGCCAGAAAATCGGCAAACACCTGCGGCGCCGGCAGCGGATGACGGCCGTTGCGGCCGGTCTTCGCGCCGGAGAGCTCAGTCTCGACCGCGGCGAAGTGCGCGTTGGCAATGTGCCCTTCGCGGTAGAGCCGCGCACCCTTGCCGTGGTCCGCCAAGTCGTGGCGGCAATCGAAGACGACCCACGCGGGATCGGAGACATGGGCGGCGAGCGTTTCCGTCGAGACGAGCAGCATCCCACCAGCGAAACGCCGCGGGGCGCGTGACGCACGCGAATTCAGCGCATCCTTGCCTCGCATCGCGCCGCCGCGAAAGCTCGGCGCGATGAATCAACCGCCGCACCGCGATCCCCTGCATGGGATCACGCTGGAGCGCCTGCTCACGGAGCTCGTCGAGGAGTTTGGCTGGCGCGACCTGGCCCATCAGGTGCCGGTGCGTTGCTTCATGTTCGACCCGACGATCAAATCGAGCCTCACCTTCCTGCGCAAAACCCCGTGGGCGCGCGCCAAGGTCGAGGAGATCTACGTCCGCTGGAAACGTTCCTCCCGTCCATGAGCCACCCCGCCCCCTCCTCCTCCCGCCGCCGATTTCTCGGCGCCGCAGCCACCGCCCTCGCGGCCGCCGCGCTGCCCTCGTCCGCGCGCGCCGCCGACACGCCGCCGGCGCCCAAGCCCAGCGCGCCGCGCAATCCCTTCGCCTACCGCTTTGCGATCGGCGACCTCGAAGCCTGGTCAATCAGCGACGGCCACATGCTTTTCAAGGAGGGGCTCAACTTGATGTGGCCCGAGGCCGACCGCCCGGCGATGCGCGCGGACCTCGAGCTGCGCGGCGAACGCACCGACGCCCTGCCGCTCTACGTGAATCTCCTGGTCGTGAAGCTCGGCGCCGAGATCGCGGTGTTCGACAGCGGTTTCGGCCGCGGGCGGAACCCGGACATCGGTTGGCTGACCGACGCGCTCGCGGGCATTGGCATCGCGCCCGAAAAGGTGACGCAGGCCTTCCTCAGCCACGCCCATGCCGATCACATCGGCGGATTCGTGACCGGCAACCGTCCGCTTTTTCCCAACGCTGCGCTGCATTGCTTGCGGGCCGAGGTGGATTTCTGGCGTTCCCCCGAACCGGACTTTTCCCGCTCGCGGCGCGCGAAAGGGCCGCTGCCCGGCATGATCAAGGACGCGCGCGCGAAGTTCGACGTCCTCCAGCCCAACCTCCAGCTTCATCGCGGCAGCACCGCGGTGCTGGGCGACGCCATCACGATTGAGCCGGCACCGGGCCATACTTCGGGCCACGCGGTGTATCGCATCCGCTCGGGCAAGGAGTCGCTGCTGCACTTCATGGACGTCGCCCACCACCATACGCTCATGTTCACAAACCCGGCCTGGGCCATCGCCTTTGATCACGAGCCCGAGCAGGCGGTCGACACGCGAAAGAAGCTGTTCGCGCAGCTCGCCGCCACCCGTGAGCGCGCCTATGGCTTTCACCTGCCGTGGCCCGGCATTGGCCGCATCCTGCCGCGGGGCGCCGGCTACGCCTGGGAAACGGAGCGCTGGAGCTGGGGTTCCTGAGACCGGCGCGAACGGGAGCGCACAGCCGCTCAGGCGGCGTAGTGCTTCGCGACCTTGCGCACCGCCGCGGCCACTTCGCGGACGTGCGCCTCATCCATCGATTCGTTCAAGGTGCAGCTGATGCCGGTGGTGAGGATCGCCTCGGCTTCGGGGCACTTCACCTTCGTGTAGTCCATCGCGGTCAGCCCCAGCTCCTTGACGGGCCAGCGCCCCGCGAAGAACCCGTGGCTCTGGAAATACGGCAGCTTGTAGACCGGCACGGGGATATAGCCGGCGCTGCACGCGACGCCCTCGGCGCGCAGCGCGTCGGTGAACTCCGCGCGCGAGCAGCGCAATTTCTCCAGTTGGAGCCGGAAATAAAAAAACCAGAATGTGCCGCGGTCATCGGCCGGCAAGGCGGGCGGCACCACCCCGGGCGCGCCGCCGATTCCCTCGATGAGCACGCGGCCCAGCGCCGCGCGCTTGGCGGCGATGCCTTCGAGCCGCTCGAGCTGCGCCGCGCCGAACGCCGCCTGCAGCTCGCTCATGCGGTAGTTGGTCGCGAGCACCGCGGTCTTGTCCCACGTGAAGCCGGCGGCGGTGCGGTCGGCGCCCTTGTCGCCGAACTTCAGCAACGCCGGCCCGAATCGCGGATCGCTGGAGGCGACGACGCCGCCGTCGCCCGTGCCGATGTGCTTCGAGTTCATCAGCGAGAAACACGCGATGTGCCCCGCGGTGCCCACCGGTTGCCCGCGATGCCGGGCGCCCCACGCCTGCGCACAATCCTCGATCAGCACGAGCTTGTGCCGGTCCGCCAGCGCGCGGAGCGCCGTGGTGTCGCACGGCGTGCCCGCGAGGTGCACGGCGACGATCGCCTTCGTCCGCGGCGTGATCGCGCGCTCCACCGCGCGCGGGTCGAGATTGTAGGTCGCGGCGCCGAGGTCCGCGAAGACCGGCACGCCTTGCTGGAACAGGATGCCGGCGACGGTGCCGATGTCGGTGATCGGCGTGGTGATGACCTCGTCGCCCGGCCCGATGCCGGCCGCCGCGATCGCGATGTGCACGGCGGCGGTGCCGGAGGAACAGGTGAAGACGTGCTCCGCCGGGCAGTGGCGCCTGAAGCGCTCGACAAAGAGCGCGGTCTGCGTGTTCACGCCGCGCCCGCCCCAGTAGAAGAGCGACGCCTGCGCCACGGCGGCGTCCACCTGCGCGCGCTCGCGCTCGTCCCAGCGCACCCACTTGCCGGGGCGCGTGGTCACGGCCTTGGCGCCGCCGTCCTTCGCAAGACGCGCGGGGTCGCCGTCGGCGGCGCGGGCGGGGAGCTGCGCCACCAGCACGGCGGCGGCATTGGCCTCGATGAAACGGCGGCGGGTAAGCGGCATGGGGATAACCAACTGGTTACTTATTTCCGGAGCGCCCCAGCGCAAGGGCAAAGTCCAGGAACCTGCCGGAGCCTCAGGCGTAGAGAAGGAACGGGGCGCGTGCCTGCGCGAAATCGGCGAGCCCCGCCGCCCACGCCGCGACGATGCTTGGGAAAGGCACGCCGCCCTCCAACGCCTCGCGCACCGCCGAGGTGCCCATGACTTTGTCGAAATAGGCGGCGTGCAGCTCCAGCCGCGATCCATAAAGCCGCCTCACCACCTCGAGGATCGCGAGGACCGTGGTCACGGAACGGAACGCGTTGCGATCGACGACATGCAGCTGGCACCCACCGCAGCGCTGCCCGGCGAACTTCGAGAACGTCGGGGTGAACCACGTCTCGCGGAAGCGCACGCCATCCAGCCGGAGCGCGTTGAGCTCCCGCGCGAGGACGAATCCGTCGATCCATGGCGCGCCAAACCACTCAAAGGGCCGCGTCGTGCCGCGGGCTTCCGAAAGATTGGTGCCCTCCAGCAGCACTTGCCCGGGATAGACGGCGGCGGTGTCGGGCGTGGGCATATTGGGCGACGGCGCGACCCAGGGCAGCCGGGTGGCGTCGAACCCGTCGCCCCGCGCCCAGCCCTCCATCGGGACCACCGTGAGGTCGCATTTCTTCGGCAGAAATTTTGCGTTGAACAACCGGGCGAGCTCACCGGCCGTCATGCCGTGCCGCAACGGCACCGGGTAGAGGCCGATGAAGGAGCTGTGCCGCGGGTATTCGAGCACCGGGCCCTCCATGATTTCGCCGCCGATGGGATTGGGCCGGTCCAGCACGACAAACGGGATGCCGGCCTCCGCGGCCGCGTGCATCGCGTAGGCCATCGTCGCAACGTAGGTGTAGACTCGCGTGCCCACGTCCTGCAGGTCGAAGGCCAGCGCCTCGACCCCGCGCAGCATGGCCGGCGCAACCTCCTTGCCGGCCTGCTGCGTGTCGAATTCCCGCATCGTCGCATCAATCCCCTCCAGCGGGCTGGGCGGCAGCTTCAGCCCCTGCCCGTAGAGCGAGAACACCGGCAGGTCGTAGTGCGCATCCAGGTAGAAGTCGACAAACTCGCCCGCCTGCGCGTCGCCCCGCACGCCGTGCTCCGGGCCATAGAGGGCGACGAGGCGAAACTCCTCCGCCGCGCGGAAGCGCGCCGCCGTGCTCGTGAGCGCGGCGTCGACGCCCGTGGGATTGGTGATCAAGCCGACGCGTTTGCCGCGCAACCGGGCGCGATGCCGCCCGTCAGCGAAGAGGACGTCGACGCCGGTCTTCATTTCGCGGCGCCATGGGTGGGCGCGCTTCCGGCCGGATCGCTTTGATTTCCGCGCGGAAATCGCCGAGGCTCGGCCACAGCGTGCGCTGCGCGAGATCGACCTCGGCGACGACGACGGTGCCCCACGTCTCCGCGCGCGCGAGCGGCTGCCCGGTGCGATCGTAGACGGCGGTGAGCATCCAGTTGCGCGAGACGTCCTCGTAGGTGCTGCTGACGAGGAAGACGTGGTTCTCGCAGGCGCGCGCGCTGGCGAGCAGGGGATTGCAGCCCCACACGGGCCACGCGATCACCTCGGCGCCGCGCAGCGCGAGCTGGCGCGCGACCTCGGGAAAGAAGCCATCGTAGCACACCATCAGGCCGAGCTTGCCGAAGCGGGTCTCGAACACGGGATACTCATGCCCCGGCTGCAGGCCGCCCTCGATCTCGCCGCGCGGCAGCGCGACCTTGCGGTATTTCCCAGCGAGGCGCCCGTCGGGATCGAGGAGCACGGCGACATTGTAGAGCAGCGCGCCGTCGCGCTCGACGAGGCCGGCGACGATGTGCAGCCCGTGCGCCTTCGCGAGGGCGCCAAAATATTCGGTCGATGGACCGGGCACCGGCTCGGCGCAGTCGGCGAACCCGCGCCGCAGCCCGTAGTAGGTGAGCGTCTCCGGCAACACGACGAGATCCGCCCGCTGCCGGGCGGCCTCGGCGACGAGCGGCGCAAACTCGCGGGCATTGTCGAGGGGCGACTTGCCGCCCTTGGGCCGGTAGTGCGCCGCGGCGAGCCGCACCATGCGCGCCGGCGGAGGCTCCGTGGGGGCCAGCTTGGCATCGCGCCACTCCACGCGTGCATTTGACGCCCACTGCAAGTGCAGCTCGACCACGGCTTGCGTGGCGGCCGCGGGCACGCGGTAGGTGCCGGAGATTTCCGTCCAGCCGTCAGCCTGCTCGGTGATCGCGCCGGGATACTCGGGCTCGGCGGTGGGCGCAAAGCCCGGCAGCACGCCGCGCACGAGCGGCTCATCCGTGTGGACGGACTTGCCCGCACCATTGCGCCAAAGCACGCGCACCACCGCGTTCCGCCGCGGCTGTTCAAGTCCGGTCGCGCGGCGCAGGACGCTGAAGCGGTAGGTCTTCCCACCCTCGACGGGCAGCGCCCGGGTCCACCAGCCGTGGAGCCCCTCGCGCGCATCGGCCTCAATCGCGAGGATCGTGCGGGCCCCCTCCCCTGCTGCGGCAAAGCGCGGCCGAATCTCTTCGCGCGGCGCGGCCGGCCGCCACTCACCGGCGCCAAGCTCGCCGGCCTGCGCCGCAACAATTCCGAGGCCAGGCCGGACCGACGCGACGAACACGAACGACACGAGCAGGGCAACGGGGCGCATGGCCAAGGCATGCGCCAAAAAAAATCGGGTGGCAAGGGCGCAAGCCCCGGCCACCCGACGTGGGGACAATCGGATTAGAAGCGACCCTCGAGGCTGAGCGTCAGCGTCGTGCCTTGGAGGCGGACTTGATTCACCTGGTCATGCACGCCGCGATAGTAGCGCTGCGGCTCGTTGAAGAGGTTTTGCACGCCGAGGTTGAGCGTCATGTTGCGCGGGAGGGTGTAGCGCAGGTTCACGTTGAACAGATCGCGAGGCATCATGTAGCTGTCGCGCGAGGGCTGGGCGATGTTGGCGGCGCCGCGGATGCTCGAGTCCGTATAGTTGTAGCTGACGGACACGCCGAAGTTCTTGTAGTCCCAGCCCAGGTTGGCGTTGGCGGTGAAGGGAATGAAGCCGTTCACCCGATCCGTCGTCAGATACACGCCGGGCGTGCCATAGTCGCCGTGCGCCATGAGTTTGGTGAAATTACCCGAGAGGCGCAGGGTCCGCAGCACACCGGGGAGAAAGCGGAACTGCTGCACATATTCGACTTCCCAACCTTGGGTGTAGGCCGTGCCGGCATTGGAATTGCCCTGGATTTCGAAGCCTTCGTATTGGCCGTAGAACCCGTTGTCGGGGCCCACGCCGACCACGCCGATCGGCTGGCCGCTGCGGATGTAGTCGTCGAGCCGCTTGTGGAACCAACCGACCTTCACGTAGCTCGCCGTGCCGAAGCTATACTCGGCGGCGAAGTCCCAATTCTTGGACTTCGTGGGCTTGAGGTCGGGATTGCCGAAGGTGATCACTTGGGTGGTCTCGTTGATGCTGAGCGCGGTCACCGCGTTGGCGAGCGAGGGCCGCGCCATGCCGGTGCTGTAGGCCGCCCGCAGGCGGAGGTTCGGCGTGAGATCATACCACGTGTGCATGCTCGGGAAGTTCTCGGTGTATTCGCCGGCGTTCTTGACCGGGTTGTTGTAGTCGCGGAGGGCGGAGCCGAGGGGATCGGCCACTTGCTGCGCGGCCGTGCTGAGCGTGCGGGCGCGCACGTTCACGCGGCCGACCGTCACCGTGTTTTCGCTGCGGATGCCGCCGAGGTAGCCGAAGCGGCCAATCTTGCCGCTAATCTGGCCGTAGTAGCTGGTGATGGTCTCCTGCGTGCGGAGGGTGTTTTGAATGCGGTTCTGATGGTAGAAGTAGACGTCCTCCTGCCACAGCGACGGATCGACGAGGCGGCCGTTGTTGTAGAACTGCGCGCCTTCCCAATACGGGAGGTTGCGGCCGGTCTTCAGCTTGTCCCAGGTGACGAAGTTCGGGATGTTCGGCAGCGCATTGCGGCCGATGTAGCTCCAGCGACGGCCGGAGCGGTAGTGCTCGTCGTCGTGATCGCGGATGGAGTAGCCGGTCTTGAGGAACGTCGGGTATTCCTCGAAGAAGGGCAGGCGGAATTTCACGTTGCCGCGCAGCTCGCGGATAAGATCAACGTCGAGGTTGCCGGAACCGGTGGTCAGGCCGTTGACGCTGGGGCGCCAGTTGTTCGGATTGGTGAAATCGAGGCCGCCGTTCTGGATGAAGCGCGGGTAGAGATCGCTCTGGGTGCGGTCCAAGATCCAGCCCACGCCGGTCTCGCCGTTGGGCCCGACGATGTTGTCGAGCGGGCTCGCGGCGGTGCCGGCGACGTCGTTGCGGCGGCCGTTCGGCCCGATCAGCGGCACGTTGCCGAGGCGGGTGTTGAGCGAAGCCTCGTTGCCGAGCGTGCGGTAGCGCGTGCGGCTCCAGAGGGCGGCCCAGTCGGCCTCGAAGCGACCGTAGGTGTGCTCGCCGCCGACATCAAGGTGGCGCAGCCGTTGGTCGCGCTGGATGTTGGTGGTGCCCTGATCCATGAGCGCGCTCGCCGTGGTGTTGGAGGTCGCGTTGGCCGCGGTCGGAAGGGCGCGCACGACGGTGATGCGGTCCGTGAAACCCGGGGCGATCGCCGAGGTGGCATTCACCGCGGAGGTCTGGCTGCCGGTGAACGCGCGCATGTTGTATTGGCGGCGCATCGGCTCGGGCGCGTTGTTCATGACGATGTTCAGCTTGAGCAGGTCGTTGCGCGTGACACGGAAGTCGAACTTCGAGCTGATGCTGCGCTGCTTGCGCACGTTGAAATTGTCGCGGGTGCGATAGTCCCAGAGGTAAGCGGGCTGGTTGTTCGTCTGTTGGAAATCACGATCCGTCTGGTAGACGCCGAAGGCGTTTTCGGTCCAGAAGCCGTTGACCGACACCGCGAGGTTTTCGCGCTCGGCGCCGAAGATGGAGAACTTCTCGGTGTATTGGACGTTGAACAGGGCGTGATTGCGGTGCTGCTCGCGCATCGGCACCTGCTCGGTGAACGACGGCGCCGTGCGATACTGGAAATTATAGGACAGGCGGCGCTTCTCGCGCATCGAGAGGGGCGAACGGGTCTTGAAGTTCACGCTCCCGCCGAGGGAATCGACCGGCTTGTCCGGGGTCTGGCCCTTGGTGAGCTCGAGCGACTCGAACATCGCGCCGGTGAACGCCGTCATGCGCGTGTTGCGGTTTTGCGCGCTGAACGACGACATCATGCCGCCGTCGATCATGATCGAGGTCGTGCCGGCGCCCATGCCGCGGACGCTGATCTGCTCGACCACCTCGTCGCCGGGATCGGCAAACGTCACGCCAGGCAGGCGGATGGCCAGCTCGGTCGCATTCATGTTGGGCAAATCGGTCAGCGCATCCATCGAGGCGATGCTCTTGAGGTTGTCCGCGTTGCGCTGCTGGGTGAGCGCGGCGGACTGGCCCGCCTTCTCGCTGGCGACCTTGAACACGTCGAGCATCAGCACCGCGCTGCTCATCTCGAAGTTGCGCAGCACCGGCTGGCCCGCGGCGACCGTCACGCTGGCGCGCTGCTCATCGAGGCCGGTGTAAGTGACGACCAGCTCATGCGTGCCGGCGGGCACGTTGAGCAGGTAGCGGCCGGTGTTGTCGACCAGCACGCTGAGGTTGAGCGCGGGAATCTGGACCTTGGCCCCGATCAGGCCGTTGCCGGTGGTCTTGTTGGTGACGATGCCGCTGATGACGGCGTTCGCGTCGGCGGCCATCGCCGCCGGCGACGCCACCAAGAGCGCCGCCAGCGCAAAAAGCGCCGAATGCAGGAAGCGTTTCGCGGCGAGCGCGAGACGCGGGGATGCAGGGTTTGAGGTCATGGTTGTCGAGGGAAAGGAAGAACGCGCCGAGACGGTGTCGGGCGCGACGGGGCCGCAGGGAACGGACAAAATCCGGGGTATGGATGGCAGGCGTGACGCCAAAATCCAGCGAAAGTTTTTTGCCGCCTAATTATTCCGGCGTGCGCCACCCGCGCCCAAAAATAATTCTCGCGCTCGTTGCACTTTCGCCACCGGCTCGCCACACCATCATCCTCCCCATGATTGCCCCCTGCTCCCGCCGCGCCTTCCTGAAACTCTCCGCCGCCGCCGGCCTCGCCGCGGCCGCCCCGCTCGGCCTCCGCGCCGCGCCCGCCGCCGGCTCCAGCCCGTTTGGCCGCACCGGCAAGCCGCGCCTCAAGCTCAGCCTCGCCGCCTACTCCTTCCGCGAGAACTTCCCGGTCATGCGGGGCAAGCCGCAGAAGCCGGCGGCGGGACGCGAGACCGACATGTTCAAGTTCATCGACTATTGCGCCGCGCAGGGCTGCGAGGGCGCGGAGCTCACCACCTACTTTTTCGCGGAGGAGACCGAGGACTACATGATCAAGCTCCGCCGACATGCCTACCTGCAAGGCATCGAGGTCAGCGGCACCGCCATCGGCAACAACTTCTCCCTGCCCAAGGGCCCCAAGCTCGACGCCGAGATTGCCTACACCAAGAAGTGGATCGACCGCTCGCTCCTGATGGGCGCGCAGCATATCCGCGTCTTTGCCGGCAATGTCCCGAAGGACGCGCCCAAGGGCTTCGACCGCGCCGCCGCCGACAAAATCGTCATCGAGTCGCTCCAGGAGTGCTGCGACTACGCGGGCAAGCGCGGGATCTTCCTTGGCCTCGAGAACCACGACTCGATCGGCACCGCCGCCGCGCTGATCCCGATGGTCAAGGCCGTGGGCAGCCCGTGGTGCGGCATCAACCTGGATTCCGGCAATTTCCACAGCCCCGATCCCTACAAGGATTTCGCCGCCTGCGTGCCCTATGCGCTCAACGTGCAGTTCAAGGTCGAGATTGACGGCGACAAGCCGCGGGAAAAAAAGCCCGCCGACATGAAGCGCTTCACGAAGATTCTTCGCGACGGCGGCTACCAAGGCTGGGTCGCGCTCGAATACGAGGCCAAGGAAGACTCCGCCGTCGCCGTGCCGCGGCACCTCGCCGAGATGAAGGCGCTGTTTTCGGCGTAGTCGTCGGGCCGGGAAAATCTCAGTCGCACCGGCCGGGGGCGAGCCCGCCGGCGGGTAGCGTCGCATTTGCGGAGAAAACGCGCATTTGCCGTCGGCGCATTTCCCCGTTTCTCCCTTGTCGCCCATGTCCGTCCCTTCCCTGCCGCGCCACAAGCTCACCGGCGTCTGCCCGCCGGCACGCGGCGCGGTGCTCGCCGAACTGGTGCGCACCCGGCCGGCGCCGGTCTGGCTCGTGGTGACGGAAAACCTGCGCATCGCGGAGCAGCTCGCCGAGGACATCGCGTTCTTTCACGGCGCCACGGGCGGCGTCGGCGGCGCGCTCCAAACCCTGGTCTTTCCCGAAGCCATGGCCGAAGGCGCCGACATGCGCGAGGCGTTCGCCGCGTCAAGCGACCGGCTGACGGTGCTCTCGCGGCTGCGCGCGGTGCGCGGGCTCGAGCGCACGCCCGACACGCTCGTGGTGACGACCACGCCCGCCGCGTTGCTGCAACCCGTGCCGGCCCTGGAAGAGTTCGCCACGCGCGAGCTTACGCTGCGCCGCGGGCAGGCGCAGCCGTTCCAAGGCCTGCTCGAGGCGCTGCACCAACTCGACTACGACTCCGAGGCGGTGTGCGAGGCGCCCGGCCACTACGCGATCCGCGGCGGCATCATCGATGTCTATCCGGTCACAGCGACGCAGCCCTACCGGCTCGATTTCTTCGGCGACGAGATCGAGTCGATCCGCGAGTTCGACCCGGTCACGCAGCGCTCGGGCGCCGCGGTCGAGAGCGTGTCGCTCGCGGCGTCGCCGCGCGTGCGGCTGGGGGTTTCGCAAACCGGCCTCGCGGACTACCTTTCACCCGGCACCCATCTCCTCTGCGTCGAGCCGGCCATGCTCGACGCCGAGTTCAGCGCGCTGGCCCGCGAGGGGCGGGATGCGCTCGCGCCGCTGCTGGCGCGCTGCGCGGCGGCGTTTGGCGCCAGCGATCTCGACGAGGCGAGCTGGCTCTTTGAGGAGGCCACCACCGACACGACATGGGACACCGAGAGCCTCGCGCATCACCGCCGCTACCCGGACGACGCACTCGTCGCCCAGGAGCGACTGAGCGTGGAGGAGGAGGCGCGCAGGGAGTTCCTGCGCCAAGTCTCCGCGTGGAGGAAATCAGGCTACGCCCTGATGATCGTCTCCGCCAAGGAGGGCGAGGAGCAGCGTGCGCAGGAGATTCTCGCGGAGGACCCGGCGCTGAAAAACCTCCGCCCCCGCTGGCTGCGGGGCGGGATGAACGAGGGGTTTCGCCTGACGTTTCGGGCGGGCGCCGCCTTGGCTCGGGTGGAGGCGGAGCGCCCCCGCCCCGACCGCGGCGAGGGCGCCGCGGCCCCGGCGGAATGCATCGGCCTCGTCGTTGTCACCGAGACCGAGATTTTTGGCCGCCAGCGCCAGCGCCGCCCTGCCCTCAACGCCCGCGCCATCGCGCAGCGCGCGCAAGTCGACCAGCTCCTCGACTTCGCGGAGCTGGTCGAGGGCGACTTCGTCGTCCACCTCCAGCACGGCATCGCGCACTACCGCGGCCTGACCAAGCTCGACACCGCGCAGGGCATGCGGGAGGTGATCTCGCTGGAGTTCGACGACCATGTCACGCTGCACGTGCCGTTGCAGGAGTCGCACCTCATCAGCCGCTACGTCGGCCTGAGCAAGGCCAAGCCCCAGCTCGGCCGCATCGGCTCCGGCCGCTGGGAAAAAGCCCGCCAGGCCGCCGAGCGCGCCACCATCGACCTCGCGGCGGAGTTGCTGCGCATCCAGGCCGCGCGCGAGGCCCAGCCCGGGCATGCGTTTCCCGGGGACAACACGTGGCAGAAGGAATTCGAGGCGTCGTTTCCCTTCACCGAGACCCGCGACCAGCTCCGCGCGATCACCGAGACCAAGGCCGACATGGAGAAAACCCGCCCGATGGACCGCCTCATCTGCGGCGACGTGGGCTTCGGCAAGACCGAGGTCGCGATCCGGGCGGCGTTCAAGGCCGTGCAGGGCGGGCGCCAGGTCGCGCTGCTCGTGCCGACGACCGTGCTCGCCCAACAGCACCTCAACACCTTTCGCGAGCGCATGGCCGGCTACCCCATCGCGGTCGAGATGCTCAGCCGGTTCCGCTCCCGCGCGGACCTGAAGAAAATCCTCGCGGCCACGACCGCCGGGCAGGTGGACATCCTCATCGGCACGCACCGGCTGCTCCAGCGCGACGTCGTCTTCAAGGACCTCGGCCTCGTGATCATCGACGAGGAGCAGCGCTTCGGCGTGAAGCACAAGGAGGTCTTCAAGCGCATGCGCGCGACCGTCGACGTGCTCTCGATGAGCGCCACGCCGATCCCGCGCACGCTCTACATGGCGCTCACCGGCGCCCGCGACCTCAGCGTGATCGAGACCGCGCCCTCGAACCGCCACCCGATCCAGACGATCGTGAAGACCTACGACGAGAAGGTCGTGGTCGACGCGGTGCGCTTCGAGCTGCGGCGCGGCGGGCAGGTTTTCTACCTGCACAACCGCGTGCAGACGATCGACCTCGTGGCCGCGCGGCTGCGCGAGCTGATGCCCGACATCACCGTGGGCGTCGGGCACGGGCAGATGGAGGCGGACGAGCTGGAGCGCGTGATGACGGAATTCGTCGCCGGCCGCTACCATGTGCTCGTCTCCACGACGATCATCGAGAGCGGCCTCGATATTCCGAACAGCAACACCATCATCATCGAGGGCGCGGATCGGTTCGGGCTGTCGCAGCTCTACCAGCTCCGCGGGCGTGTCGGGCGCTTCAAGCACCAGGCCTACGCCTACCTGCTCCTGCACCGCCACACGCGGCTGCTCGAGGTCGCGCGCCAGCGCCTCACCGCCATGCGCCAGCACAACCAGCTGGGCGCCGGCTTCCGCATCGCGATGCGCGATCTGGAACTGCGCGGCGCGGGCAACCTCCTCGGCTCCGAGCAGAGCGGGCATATCGTGGGCGTGGGCTTCGAGCTCTATTGCCAGCTCCTGCGCCAATCGGTCGCGCGCCTGCGCGGCGACAAATCCGCCGCCGCCCTCCGCGCGAGCGTGAAGCTGGACTTTGTCTTTGTTGGCGAGGGCGCGGGTTCCGCCGCCGGCGCCGGCCGCCACATCGACGGCTACACCGCCCTCAAGGACGCCGAGGACGCCCACGCCGTCGACGTCGAGCCCATCCAAGCGCGGATTCCCTCGGCCTACCTGGGCGAGACGCGGCTCCGCATCGACTTCTATCGCAAGCTCGCGCTCGCGGAGACCCCCGCCGCGCTCAAGCAAATCGAAGCGGACCTGCGCGACCGCTTCGGAAAGTTTGGCGATGAGGTGAGGGCGCTCCTCCTGGTGACCGAGATTCGGGTTCGCGCGGAACAAAAGGGCATCATCTCCGTCGAAACCGATTCCTCCCGGCTGAAGTGCCTCCGGCACTCCGGCCGCCGCGACGACTGGGTGCAAGTCGGCACCCGGTTTCCGCGGTTGACCGCCCCCAAGCCCCTCCTACGTTTGCGTGAAATCCTCGTCTTCCTGAATAACCTGCCCAGCCCATGATGCTCCGCCGCCGCTATCTCGCCGCCCTCCTGGCTGCAACGCCCGCGCTGGCTCAGACCGTCGCCACTCCCGCCTCCCCGTCCAGCAGTGATGTCGCGGAAAAGCTCAACCTGCGGTTCGCCAACGGCATCGTCGCCGTCGCCGAGGAGAAAATCATCACCGTCGCCGACGTGATGCAATACATCGGGCCGCTCATGCAGCAGGTCCGTGAACAGTCGAAAAGCCAGCAGGAGTTCGAACAACAGCTCGAGCAGCTGCAAGACAGCGCCATCCAGGACCTCATCGACCGCGTCCTCATCGTGAAGGAGTTTCGCAAGGACGAGAAGCGCAACATCCCGCCCCACTACGTCGACAACGCCATCGCCGACGAGATCGCCGAGCGCTTCGAGGGCGACCGCTCCAAGTATCTCGCCTACCTCAAGGCCAAGGGCGTCACGCAGCGCGACTATCGCAAGGAGAAGGAGGAGGACATCATCTTCTCCTACATGCAGGGCCAGCAGAAGAAGTCGCAGAGCGTCATCAGCCCCGTCCGCATCGAGACCTACTACAACGAGAACAAGGACCGTTTCTACCAGGAGGACGCGGTGCACATGCGCCTCATCCAGCTCACCCGCACCGAGAGCGAGACCGACCAAACCCTCACCGAAAAGGCCAACCTCATCCTCGCCCGGTTCAAGGCCGGCGAGAAATTCGAGGAGCTCGCCCGGGAATTCAGCACGGACGGCAAGCGCTCCAAGGGCGGCGACTACGGCTGGATGAAGCGCTCCGACTTCAAGAAGGAATTCAGCGACCCCGCCTTCGAGCTCAAGAAAGGCGAGGCCTCCAAGATGATCCTGCTCCCCGAGGGCGCCTACCTCATCTACGCCGAGGATCGGAAATTCGCCGGCATCCAGCCCATCGACGAAGTGCGCGACCAAATCGAGCGCCTCCTCGTGCAGCAGATGGGCCGCGCCAGCCAGGAAAAGTGGCTCGAGCGGCTGCGCCGCAACGGCTACGTGAAGCACTACTGAGCGGCACCTCGCCGCCACGCCGGCGAAGTGGGTTGCGGTCCGTGGCAGGGGCGCTTCTCCGAGCTGCCCGCGCACGGCTCGGAGAACCGTCCCTGCAGATTGTCGCGCCAAGTGTTGGCACGCGCCCGATTTCCCGCCACACCCAGCCGCGTGCCCGAGGAAGCCGCTCCACCCCCGCCCAACCGCCTGCGCACCCTGGCCCTCGCGGAGCGCCCGCAGGAGCGGCTCGAAAAATTCGGCGCCGCCTCGCTCAGCGACTCCGAGCTGCTCGCCATGCTCCTGCGCAGCGGCACGCGCGGGCAGGATGTGCTCACGCTGGCGACGCGCCTCATCCACGAGGCCGGCTCGCTCGCGGGCTTGATTGCCTGGCACGAGGAGGATTTCCGCCGCCTCAAGGGCATCGGCAAGGTCAAGGCCCTCCAGCTTGTGGCCGTCATGGAGGTCGCCCGGCGCGTGATCGGCCAGCAGGGCGGCGAGGAACCCTTGCTCAACCGCGCTGATCGCGTCGCGGAATATTTCCAGCCGTTCACCGCGGGTCTCGCGGTCGAGAAGCTTTGGGTCGTCTGCCTCAACACCAAGCGCCGCCTCCTCAAGCGGGTGGAGGTCACCTCGGGCACGGTCCAGTCGACCCTCGCCCACCCGCGCGAGGTGTTCCGCGCCGCCGTGCGCGAGGGCGCCGCCGCCATCGTCTGCGTGCACAATCACCCCAGCGGCGATCCGACGCCGAGCGCGGACGACTTCAAGGTCACGCGCACCCTTCGCGCCGCCGCGCAGGCGTTGGAAATCCCCCTCGAGGATCACGTGATCCTCGGCCGCCGCGCCGCCGATCCCGCCGGGCGGGGCTATTATAGTTTTCGCGAAGGCGGCGTGCTTTAGGTCGCCGCAACCGCGCGGCCCCTTGGGCCATTCGGAGGGGCGCCGACGCTCACCAGGCACTTCGGCGAAAATGGTGGTAGGACCTGGATTCGAACCAGGGAAGGCGTAAGCCAGGAGATTTACAGTCTCCCCTCGTTGGCCACTTGAGTATCCTACCGAACAAGGAGCGCGGAAAGTCGCGAGTCGCCCCACCGACGGCAAGAATTTTCTTCCGCCCTGCGGCGGCGTCGAAAAACCCGCTTTCCGTTCGCGCGGCGCGGCTCAAAACCGCCGAAAGCCGCGCCAGCGGTCAGGAATGGGCAAAGGCCACGATCTGGTTCTGCTCGCGATGATTGGTCCAGAAATGCTCGCCGTCCCACGCCAACGCCCGCGCTTGGAAGGGAACATGAGCCACATCCTCGATCTGCGGAATCGTCGGCCGCGGATCCACGCGCGTCAGCCAGTAGTCCGTGGTCTCCTCCTTGTCGGTCGTGATCAGCCAGATGATGCCGCCCACGATGCACTGCCCGCAAATCCCGTGCGGCACGTGGATCGTGCGCGCGACCGAGCCATCGGAATCAAGCGCCAGGACCTTCTGGGGATACCACTGGCTGACGTGGAGCCGGCGCCCGTCGTAGCCGAGCTGCGAGCCGCTGTCGTCGGGGCAAGGCAGCGCAAACGCCTTGTCGAATCCCTGGCCGGGGATGCAGCGGCGGATCACGCGGTTGTCCTCCGCCGTCTCGCCGCACAGCACCCGGAGCTCGTCCTCCACGCCCGTCATGCCCCACGGCGTGCCCGGCGCGGCGCACTCCCAGCGCACCTTCCAGGCGATGGCGTCCAGCGCGTAGATGCGCTTGGTCTCGCGCGAGCCCATCCACAGCAGGGGCCCCGCGAACGCGAGCGATTGGGGCTTGGGCGCCGGCGAGTTGAGGCGGTGGATTTCACGGACGGCTTGCATCGGGTCAGTCAAACCATTCCGCGTGCTGGCGGAAGCCTCAAAACAGCCGGACGCTTCGCCGGCCGCGCCGTCGGCGCCGCTCGCCTAGGCCAGCAGCGCCGCGATCGCCCGGCGCAGCAGCGGGTCCGTTTCCGGAGCGCAAAAGGCGAAGTCCACCTCGTAGCCGCCGGCGGGGAACTCCTCCGCCGTGGGAATATACCACGGTCCGCCGTCGCCGTAGGCCGCGGTCGCGACAAACCGGCCGGGGCGCAGCGCCTGGGCATGGTGCTGGAACTCGACAAACGGCTCCGCCGGGAGGTGCAGCACCGCGAGGTCGTCGAGGTGCAGCGCCCCGAGCACGAACGGCACGCGCCGCGTGCAACGCTCGAGCAGCGCGAGCTTAAACGCCGGCCGGATGCGGAGCACGATCGCCGCGGCGCGCCGGCCCATCGTTTCGCGGAGCGACTCCGCGGGGCCCAGCGCGGGATTGGGGGCCGCGTGCACCTCCGCCGTGCGCCACGCCACCCGCGCGAGCGGCGCGGGGCGCAGCCCGGCCTCGGCCGCCCGCATCCCGCGGAGGATGCGCTCGGTCAGCCGCAGCCGCGCCGCGGGTGATCCGTCGTTGTATTTCCCGGCGGCGACGTTCCCGGCGCAGCCCGTGAAGTAGAGCAGCGCGCAACCGGGCTCCTCGCGCTGGCGCTGCTTCCGCGCGAGCCCGCAAAAATCGCTGCTCACCCGGCCGTCGCCGTAGTAGCTCATCGGGTGCGTCGCGTAGTAGTGGCACACGGCGATCTTCTCCCCGCGATCGTAGAAGGCCACGGTCCGCAGCAGCGGATCAATCGGTCCCTCGGGCAGCGCGACGAGCTCCGGGTCCTTGCACGAGCTGCCGCGCTGCTTCGTCACCCGGCCGGCCGCGTCGCGCGCGAGCCGGCGATTCGAGGCCACCTCCGCGATGCGCGCCGAGCCGTGCGCCACCTGCGTGACCGGACGCGCCCGGGGCAGCGCGGCCGCGACGGCCCGATGCACCGCATCCAGGCAGCGACGGTGAAAATCCGGCTCGAACACCCGGGGAAGGTCCGGCTGGGCGGCGACCAGGCGCGCGGCCTCCGGGCACACCAAGGGCGCGTTGTGCTGGTGCACGCAGTGCACCGCCACGCGATCGGGGGTTGTGCCCGCGGCGTCAGCCAGCGTCGTGCGCCACGCCAGGTGCGCGTCGTTGAGCAGGCCGGTCCAATCCACCGCGCACAGCACAATCGGCGGGCCGGCCCCCAGCAGCACGAGCCCGATCGCCTCCAACCCGTCGTCGACCTCGGCCGCGGGCTTGATCCATCCGCCGCAGAGCGCATGGCCGCGCGGCGGCGTAACGTCGCAGCGGAAAGTCGCGAGGTGGAGATCGCCCGCGGGGCGCGCCGCGCCCTGCAGGAGCCCGGGCCCCAGCGCCGCCGCCCCGGCAAGCCAATCGCGACGCGTGATGCCCCTCATCTTTTTCCCTTCATCGCTCCGGTTGACCGTGGGCCCCGCACGCCGCCAGCGAACGCCGCGCCCCCGGCGGCGTCAACGCTGCGGCACCACGTAAATCTCCACGAGGGCGACGCCCGTGGTATTGCCGACACCGCTGATCTGCGCGGTGTTGGGGGCGCGACCCAGTCGTTGTTTTGCTGGAGCTGCGGCGTCGTTGCGGTGAAGGCACCCGCCCGCGCGGGAAACCTGAATCGTGCAGTCGCGCGCAGCGAGCGAGGCGGCGCGACTCGTGGCGCGCGCGACGCCGAACGCGCCGACGGCGTTGCCGATCGCGGTCACCTGCGCAACGCCGCCCCAGTCTTCATTGGAGGCGACGGCCGTGCTGCCCGCGAAGACGGTGAGGCTCGGGGCGGCCGGCGGCAGCGGCGTGCCGTCCGTCGTGGGCGTCGCGATTGAAGTCGGCGCCCTCAGGTTGCCGCTCGACACGGTGGACGTCGCGCCCGCCGGCGCGCTGCGCGTGAGCGTGTTGTTGCCGCCATCGGCGATGTGAAGGAATCGCTGGCTGTCGCAGGCGAGGCCGCGCGGCTGGTTCAGCCCGCGGGTGACAAAAGGCGCCCCCATGGCGCCCTGCGCCCGCGCCTGACGCCTTTCCTCCCGGGGTCGCACGCGAGCGCCGGAATGCGCCGCGCAGCGCCCGCCTACTTCCGCTTCGCCGCCGCCAGCGCCGGATCAAGCTCCGCATCCGTCCACGGCTTCGCGCGATCCGCCGTGGCGGCGCGGACGGCGGCGATCTTCTCCGGTGTCACGAGTGCAGCCTGGTTGCCGAACTCGCGCCGGACGTAAGTGAGAATCGCGGCGAGCTGCTGGTCATCGAAGGCCTTCCACGGCGGCATCACGAAGCCGCGGGCGGGCGTCTCCTTTCCATGCAGCACGATGCGCGCGAGCGTATCGTCGCCCGCGGCGACCCACCGCGAGCCCACGAGCGCGGGCGCGAGGCCGAGGTGGCCCTCGCCGGTGTCCTTGTGGCAAGCGGCGCAGGTGAGGTTGTAGGCAATCTTGCCGACCTCGTAGGCGCGTTGCGCGGCCTGCGCGGCGGGATCGGCGGCGGCGAGCCGCTCCTCCGCGGCGAGCGCGGCGGTGATGCGGGGATCCGCGTGGGCGCGGAGGAGGGCGGTGTTGGCCGAGCTGAAGGCGCCGGGCTTGAAGGTCCCGGCGTTGGTGCGCTGGAGCATGGCGAGCGCCCACGCCGGCTTCTCGCACAGCATGCGCTGCGCGGTGGCCTGGAGCCGCGGGGTCAGCGAGGGAAAGACCTCCATGATCACCTCGGCCGCCGCGGCCTCCTCGTAGCCGCCCAGCGCGGCGAGCTCCCGGGCGCGCTTGGCCTCGTTTTTCTCCGCGCGCACGAGGCCCGCGACGATCGGCAGCGCCTGCGGGGGCGTGAGCGCCGCGAACAAGTCGAGATACACCTGCTGATCGGCCTCCGGCATTTTCCCGGCCTGCATCGCCGCCACGGCCGCCGCCAGCGCGTCGGTGCGGCCCAGCCGCGCCGCGAAGGCGACGAGCGTCGCCGAGGGCCTGGCCGCGGACCACAGTTTCGCGACCGCGTCGCGCAGCCCGGCCGGCGCGTCCTGCACCCGGGCGCCCGTCAGGCCGCGCGCCATGCCGTCGATCAGCAGGCCGGCCTCGCGGTCGCCGGGCGCGGCGGCGAGCAGGCGGCTGCAATACTCGAGGTTGCGCGCGAGCCACTCCGGCGCGCGCTCGATGAGCCACTCGGAGTAGACGCCCTGGTTGAGCGTGTAGTGCTTGCGGGGGCCTTGATCCGCCGTGAAGCGCTGGCCGATGCGCGCGGCGAGGTGCGCGGAAAAAATCTTCGTCCGCCACACGGCCGGATCGGACACCAAGGCCAGCAGCTCCTCGCGCCCGGTCTCCGCCTTGCTCTCGATCGCCCACCAGATCAGCAGCGGCAGGTGCTTGTCGGCCGCATCCTCGTCGCGCGCCGTGAGCGCGCGGATGATGGGAAACGCCTGCCCGGCGGGCAGCCGCTTGGCGCTGCACGCAAGCTGGCACCGCACTTCCAAGTCGGCCTCGTCGCGCGCGAGGCCGGCCAGCGCCTCGCGCGTCTGGGCCCCCACGCTCCCGCGGTCGCCGAGCAGGCGCACGGCCCAGCGGCGCACGTGCGCGTTGGGGTGGCGCAGCGCGGCGCGCAGGCCGGGCTCGTCGATCTCGCCGCGGAGGTTGAGCACCCAGAGCGCCTCGAGCGCGGCGGGGTCGTTGCGCGCGAGCGTGGCGCGCAGCGGCGCGGCGATGGGCTCGGGCCGCCGCGCCAGCAGGCGGCGCGCATGCTCGCGCAAGTCGCGGTTCGGGTGCGCGAGCACCGCGAGGAGATCGGTCGTGGAGGTCTTCTCCAGGTTCATCGGCCTGGGCCGCGTGAAGTTTTTCGGCACGATGCGGTAGATGCGGCCGTTGGTCTTGTCCCAAGTGTCGGCGGGCTGCACGTGCGTGGCGCGGGCGTCCGTCCAATCCGCGACGTAGATGGCGCCATCGGGCCCGAGCTCGATGTCGACCGGCCGGAAGGTCCGGTCGTCCGTCGTCACGAGCGCCACGCTGTCCACGGTGCGGAAGGTGGAGGTGTCGGGGAGCACGCGGCTCGCCTGCACGCGGTTGGTGAGCGCCATGCCGACGACGATCTCGCCCTCCAGCCCGGGCATCGCGCCGCCCTCGTAGATCATGAAGGCCTGCGGGAAGCGCTGGGTGTAGCCCTGATGCCCCATGTGCTCGAAAAACCCGAAGATGAAAGGATTCAGCGCCGGGCCGTGCTTGGTCCAGCCCTTCACGTAGGTCGCGCCCTGCTCATAGTGCAGGCCGCGCGTGCCGCCGTTGTTCGTGCCGGAAAACGCCCGGCCAAACTGATCAAACTCGAAGCTGAAGGTGTTGCCGCCGCCCTCGGCGAACACCTCGAAGACGCGCGTGCCGGGATGATAGCGCCAGATGCCCTGGCCAAGCATCTTCACGCCCTGGATCTCGCGCGTCGTCGTGCTGCCGCCCGCGCCGTAGATCCAGCCGTCCGGCCCCCAGTGCAGGCTGCTCGCGAGCGAGTGCGTGTCCTCGAGCCCGAAGCCCGCGAGGTGCACCTCGGGATCGCCGTCGGGGATGTCGTCGCCGTCTTTGTCGGGATAAAAAAGCAGGTAGGGCGACATCAGCACCCACACGCCGCCGTCGCCGGGCAGCACGCTCGTCGCCATGTTGAGCCCGTCGAGGAAGGTCTTCACCGTCTCGAATTTCCCGTCGCCGTCGCGGTCCTCGAGGATCGTGATGCGGTCGGCGCCGCGGTAGTGCCGCGGCGGCGGCGGCGTCACGCGGTCGAAGGTCGCGCGGATGTATTGGTCGTAGCCGGTGATGGTGACGCCGGCGGGATAGGGGTATTGGAGATACTGCACGACCCAGAGCCGGCCGCGCGCGTCGAACTTGATGTCGATCGGCTGCCGGATCGCGGGCTCGCTCGCGACGAGCTCCACCGCGTAGCCATCGGCGGCGGCGAGGTGCGTGAGCGCCTCCGCGGGCGGGAGCGGCTTCACCTGCCCGCCGAGATCGAGGCCGGCGGTCTTGAAGCTCCGGGCAAACTCCGCCATCTCGGGCGTGAACACGGGCGGCGTCTGCGCGAGGCACAGCGCGGTGGGCAAAAGCGCGGCAAGCAAAGGGGAGATGCGCATCGCGGGAGATTCTGGGGTTGCGCGCCGCGAGGCAAGCGAGGCGTTGGCCCGTGGTTGCGCTCGCCGCCGGCCCCGGGTCAACTCCCCCTGCTCCGCCTATGCTCCGCCGCATTTCCCCGCTTCTCCTCCTCGCCGCCGGGTGCGCGGCGCTCGCGCCCCGCGCGTCCGCCGCGGCGCCGCCCGCGCGCCCCAACGTGCTCTTCATCGCCGTCGACGATCTCAACGACTGGGTGCTCGACAACGACCGCGGCATCCGCGCGCCCAACCTCGAGCGGCTCATGGCGCGCGGCGTGGCGTTTGTGAACGCCCACTGCGCCTCGCCGTCGTGCCACCCGTCCCGCCTCGCCGTGCTGACCGGCGTGCGGCCCTCGACCTCCGGCATCGACCACAATGTCTATTCGCGGCCGGCGGCGTCGTGGCGCACCGGGCCCGACAGCGGCACGGGCGCCCTCGCGCGGGCGGTCGTGCTCCCGCAGCATTTCCGCGCGCACGGCTGGCGCGCGGCCGGCACGGGGAAAATTTTCCACGGCCTGCAGTGGGTCGACGGCAGCGAGAACGAGCCCGGCGCATGGGACGCGTATTTCCCGAGCGCGCTCGATCAGATTCCGCCGCAGGTGCGGCCCGACGACTGGATCGAGGACGCCGCCGCGGGGATCGCCGGCGCGCGCCCGCTCGGCGGCGGGCTCGGCCGGCGCGGGCAGGTCTTCGGCGCGCACCCGCTGCGCGTGCCCGACGAAGCCATGTCCGACGCGCAGGTCGCCGACTGGGCGATCGCCCAGCTGAGCGCGGAGCGCGGCGCGCAGCCGCTGTTCCTTGCGGTGGGGTTTTTCCGCCCGCACATGCCGTGGGAGGTGCCGCAGAAATATTTTGATCTCTATCCGCTCGCCGGCATCCGCCGTCCCGCGGTGCGCGCGGACGATCTCGCCGACACGCACGGGCATGACCGCGTGCCGTGGCACGAGTGGGTGCTGGCCAACGAGGAGAAATTCGAAATGTGGGAGCGCCTCATCCAAGGCTACCAAGCGAGCATCACCTTCATGGACGCGCAGCTGGGCCGGGTGCTCGACGCGCTCGACGCCAGCCCCGCCGCCGCGAACACGCTCATCGCGCTCTGGAGCGACCATGGGATGCACTTCGGCGAAAAGCAGAACTGGGAGAAATTCACGCTCTGGGAGCGCTCCACGCATGTGCCGCTGATCCTGGCCGGTCCCGGCGTGCCGCGCGGCGGGCGCGTCGCCAGCCCCGCGAGCCTCGTCGACCTCTACCCGACGCTCTGCGAGCTCGCCGGCCTGCCCGTGCCCGCGCAATGCGAAGGCACGAGCCTCGTCGCGCAGCTCCGCGAGCCCTCTGCGCCGCGCGAGGCGCCGGCCATCACGACGCAGACGATGGGCCGGCAAAGCGGCCACGCGGTGCGCGACGCGCGCTGGCGCTACATCCGCTACTTCGACGGGTTCGAGGAACTCTACGACCACATCGCCGATCCGAACGAATTCACGAATCTCGCGGATGATCCGGCATTCGCCGCGGAGAAGCGGCGCCTGCGCGGCTGGCTGGAAAAAATCCACGCGCCGCTCGACGGCCAGTATCCCGGCGTCGCCGCGCCGCCAGCAAAGAAGGCGGCGAAGAAAAAATCCGGCTAGCCCGCGCGGCTGCGCGGTGCAGGGCGCCCGCAGGCCGGCAGGCCGGCACGGCAATCACGCGCGCAGCGCGCCGGCCCGGCGCGCGAGACGCTGCCTTCACGCAGACGGAGGCGCCCGCATCGTGCTCGGCGGAAAAATTTCCAGGCGGGACGCCTCAGCCACGACCCGGCGGCGCATTGTGCCTCACCACGAACTCCACCGTCGTGCGCCAGATATCGTCGAGCGAGGGAGTGATCGGCCCGCCGGGGCCGGGCTGGAAGCCGTGCCGCATGTTTTTCACGCGCACGAACTCAATGGGCACGCCGAGGCGGCGCGCCTCCGCGTCCATCCAGGCCGACTGCGAATACGGCACCACCGGATCAAGCTCGCCGTGCACGAGCAGCATCGGCGGCGGCGCGGGGTCGCGGCGCAGGTAGGAGACGGGGCTCACGCGGGCGAGCCGACGCGCGTCCGCGCGATCCGCTGGATCAAACACAATCATGAGCTTCTCGTCGCCGCGCGCGAACTCGCCCGGCTTGTGCGCAAAGTCAGTCACCCCGAAATACGAGACGGCCGCGCGCACCCTGGCCGGGCCGCCGGCGAGCTCGGGCGCGCCGGCGAAGTCGCCGTCCGCCGTCAGCGCCATCAGCAGGGAGAGCCCGCCGCCGGCCGAGGCGCCGAGCGTGACGATGCGCGCGGGATCGAAGCCGAACTTGCCCGCGTTCCTCACGAGGAAGCGGATGGCGTCCTTGCAGTCGGTGGTGCAGTCCGGGACCTTCGGGCCGTCGAGCGCGCAGAGGCGGTAGTTGAGCGAGGCGACGAGGTAGCCGTGCCTTTCCATGAGCGGGCCGAAAACGGCGGCGTTGCCGCGCACCGCGCCCGCCTTGTCGCCTTTCACGTAGCCCCCGCCGTGAATCCAGATCGCGAGGGGCGCCCGGTCGTAGCGCCGGCCCTTGAGACGGTAGAGATCGAGCGCGAGCTTCTCGCCGTTGATCGTCTTGTAGACGATGTCGGGCTCCAGCTCGAGGCCGGCGGGCTCGGCGGCCACGGTGCGCGGGGCGCGCTCGGCCTTGGCGGCCTCGCCGCCGGGGCCCTTCAGCTCGTCGCCGGAGAGGAAGCCGTCGTTGTTGCGGTCGAGCTTGGCAAAGAGCGCGGGATCGCCGGGGAACTCAGCGCGCGAGATCCGTCCGTCGCCGTCGCGGTCGAGCTGGGCGGCGCGCGCGGGGAGTTCCTGCGCGCGAGCGAGCGCGGAAAGGGCAAACGCGGCGGCGGGCAAAACGCCGCGCAGACGAGAGGGGGAGGCGTGCTTCACGGGGAGGCTTCGAGGTTTCCGCTCAGAACGAGAAGCGGCTCGTCGCGATCCATTCGCGGGGCGGGTTCCAGCGGTAGTTCACGAGCTGGCCGTCGCTCGCCTGCCGGAGGCGCACGAACGAGTCGTTGCCCAGCACATTGTTCAGGTTGAGCTGCAGCGTCCAGAGGATCGACTTGCCGAAAACCGCGGGGAGCTTGCGGCGGTAGCTCGCGTTGGCGTCCAGGAAAAACTGCGTCGAGCCGTAGAACACCCGCCGCGTGATCGGGCCGCCGAGCGCCCCGGTCGCGGTGAAGCCCACGATGGGCGCGCTGGTCCAGCGCGCGCCGCCGCCGACGGAGAAGCCTTTCAGCTTCTCCCGCGCGAAATCGTAGTTCGAGCGCACATTGACCTTGTGGCGGATCTGGCCGAGCGGGCGCTTGCCATCGGCGAGCACGAAGTTGCTGAACGCCGCCTGATCCACGCCGGCGACGGCCTGCGCCACGGTGCGGCCGGTGCCATCGACGGTGGGGAGGCTGCCGTTGCGCACCCACAGATCGCGGTAGGTCGCGAGGTAGGCCTGCTGCTCGCGGCCGATGTCGGAGCGCGTGGTCGTCTCGTTGCTGTAGTTGGCGAAGATGCGCCAGCGCTCGGTGGGGTTGGCGGTGAGCTCGGCCTCGTAGCCGTGGGTCTTGGAGTCGAAGGTCGCGCCGGTCGCGGCGTCCTGCACGTTCGCGAGCACGAGGCGGTTGGCGGCGAGCACGCCCGCGGCGTCGAGCGCGTTCCAGATCGGGTTGATGTTGGTCGTCATCACCGCGATGAAGTCGAAGTCGCGCTCCGCCGCCGTCTCGAAATACTGCACGGTGAGGAAGACGCGGTGGTCGAGCAGATCGAGCTTCACGCCCATGTCGCGGCTCTTTCCCTTGGGCGTGGGCGGGCGCATGATGCCGCCCGCGGGCGGGTTGAGCACGCCGGAGAACGAGGGCAGGCCGCTGTTCCGCGACTGGCTGTAGGTGAGGCCCAGCCAGTCCGTCGCGTGGAAGACGGTGCTGAACGACGTCCCCTGCGCCTTGGTGCCGAGGCCGGCGTGGTCGCGGATCGCGTAGCGGATGCCCTGCGCGAAGCCGGGCTGCGGCGCGAAGCGCTGCGTGGACATATAGTCCGTGCGCCGGTCGCGGCTGCCGCCGATGATCGTCTGCACGCGGTCGCGCCAGAAGCTGCTTTGGAGCATCCCGATCAGCGTGTTGCCGTCGTTGCTGTTGAGCTGGGAGTTGGCGTTGAAGGGAATCCACGCCGTCGTGTAGCTCTGGCCGCCGACGAGCTCGCGCACGCCGCTCGCGTTTTGCGTGCGGTAGTCGGCCATCACGATGCGGTCGGAGGGCCCGGTGAGGTCGACGTAGGTGCGGCGGAAGATGCGGTTCTGGTTGTTCTCGGCGGTCGCGAGATTGGGCGCGTTGGGCGAGATGATCTGCTCGCGGACGACGGCCTGGCTGTTCTTCGCGAAGTCGTGCTGGAACACGCCGGCGATCGTGTGCCTGCCCCAGCGGCCGAGGTCGCGCCGGTAGGCCAGGTTCGCGCGCAGCGAGTCGTCGCGCTTGTCGTTCAAGTTGCGCTGCGGGAGATACTCGAAATAGGGGCGGCCGGCGTTGGGGTTCGCGCCGCCCGCGGGCAGCGTGGGCATCGTGTCGACCTTGAGCGCCTGGCCCGCTGCGAGCTGCGGGTCGCTGTTGTCGATGTGCGCGTCGGTGCGCATCGCGGCGAGCTCGAGGTTGAGTTCGCGCGTGAAGGCGTGCGTGAGATACGCGGAGAAGCGGCGGTAGCCGAGCGCCTGATAGAAGCCGGGGCCGTAGACCACGGTCTGCTTCGGCAGCACGGAGAAATCCTGCAGCGCGACGTTGTCGCCGTCGATCGAGGTGCGGAGGACCGAGGCCGTCGCGTTGCGCCAGTTGGCGAGCGTGCCGGTCGCGGTGTCGTAGACGAGCCACGGCACGGTCGCGATGCGCGCGATGCCCTGCGCGGCATTCGGACTGGCGGAGATGACGCGGCCGCCGTCGCGCCACGTCGTGTAGGCGTCGAGCGCAGTGTAGGAACGCTTCGTGCCCTTGTCGATGTCGGCCTGCTCGGCGTCGAGGTTCAGCTCGGTCTTGGCGCCGAGCCGCCACTTGAGCGTGCCGAAGAGCCGGTGCTCGTCGTCGTGCTCGTAGTTGCGCCACGTCTGGTTCTGCTCGCGCACGGCGGCCACGCGCACCGCCACGCGATCGCGCGCGAGCGGCTGGCTCACGTCGATTTCCTCGCGCAGGCCGGCGTGGGACTTGGCGACCACGGCGACGGAGGCCTGCGGCTTCGCGAGGAGCGCGCGCTTGGTCGAGACGTTGATGATGCCACCCGGATCGCCGACGCCGAAGAGCACGGCGTTGGGCCCGCGCGACTGATCGATGCGCTCGGTGTTGAACGTGTCGATGCGGTAGGGCGACTTGAAGAAGTTCACCGAGATCGTGCCGCCGTTGATGCCGCGCACGCGCAGCGGCCGCGTGCTGCTATTGAGGCGATTTTGCCCGGCGGCGTCCTCGCCGAAGTCATGCTCCGTGCTGAGCATGAACGGGGCGAGATCGTCGAGGTTCGTCACGGCGATGTCCTCGAGGAACTGCTGGGTGAACGCGGTCGTGGGCGACGCCACGTCCTTGAGGTTAGCCTTGAGCCGGCTGCCGCCGAGCGACGACTGCGCCTGGTAGCCGCGATCCTCGGTGGTGGAGACGGTGAACGGGCTGAGCTCGATGGGCGCCTCCTGCGCGGCGGACGGGGCGACGGCTTGCGCGGCAACACGGGGCGCCGAAGCCAGCGCGGCAATCGCAAACAACCAAGCGGACGGGGACAGGGGACGGAGGCGAGGAGTTTTCATGGTTTGAGGAAAACAAGGGCCGCGCGGCAATTCGGGCGGGGCGCAGGGGAGCACAAGGGGTTTGGCTCGCGACCTGCCGAGCCAATCGGACCACGCGGCCATTTGCAGGGAAAAACTTCTGCCGGGACAAAAAATTTTCGCCCGCCGCGTCGTTGCGCGCGGCGCCCGCGCCGCCGACCAATTCTCTGGACAGCGCCCGCCGCATGCGCGAATCCTGCGCGCCCCGCCCCTGCCGATTCCCATGTCCGCTCCCAAAGATTTCCGCTCCGTGATCCAGCGCGGCTACGCCTGCCAGGGCGGCGCGATTCACCTCGGCGCCGCGATGCGCGACGGCGAGGTGCTGGCCGACGCGCCCGTGCGCCTGCCGCTGCGCACGATGAACCGCCACGGCCTCATCACCGGCGCCACCGGCACCGGCAAGACCAAGACGCTCGCGCTCATCGCCGAGGGCCTCTCCGAGGCCGGCGTGCCCGTCGTGCTCATGGACATCAAGGGCGACCTCAGCGGCGTCGCCGCCGCCGGCACGGACAACCCGCGCATCCAGGAGCGCCACGCGAAGCTCGGCGTCGAGTGGTCACCGAGCGCGTTTCCGGTCGAGTTCCTTACCCTCTCGGATGAGAAGGGCGCGCGCCTGCGCGCGACGGTGAGCGAATTCGGGCCGGTGCTGTTTTCAAAAATCCTCGGCCTCAACGACACGCAGGCGAGCCTCGTCTCGCTCGTCTTCAAGTTCTGCGACGACAAGCACCTCCCGTTGCTCGACCTGAAGGATTTCAAGAAAGTCCTCGAATACATCACCGGCGAGGCCAAGCCGCAGGTGACCGCGGAATACGGCCTCGTGCCCGCGACCTCCACCGCGCTCATCCTCCGCAAGCTGATCGAGCTCGAGCAACAGGGCGCGACGCGGTTCTTCGGCGAGAAGTCCTTCGAGGTCGAGGACCTCATGCGCACCGACAACGGCTTCGGCGTCATCTCCATCTTGCGGCTCACCGACATTCAGGATCGGCCCAAGCTTTTCTCGTCGTTCATGCTCCAGCTGCTCGGCGAGATTTTCGCGACGCTCCCCGAGGCCGGCGATCTCGACCAGCCCAAGCTCGTGCTCTTCATCGACGAGGCGCACCTGCTCTTCGACGAGGCCGAGAAGGCCCTGCTCGATCAGATTGAGACCGTGATCCGCCTCATCCGCTCCAAGGGCGTGGGCGTGTTTTTCTGCACGCAGTCGCCGACCGACGTGCCCGCCGACGTGCTCGCGCAGCTCGGCATGAAGGTGCAGCACGCCCTCCGCGCCTTCACGGCCAAGGACCGCAAGGACATCAAGCTCATCGCCGAGAACTACCCGCTCACGGAGTTCTACGACACCGAGCAGCTCCTCACGCAGCTCGGCATCGGCGAGGCGCTCGTGACCGTGCTCGACGAGCGCGGCATCCCCTCCCCGCTCGCCGCCACGCTCCTCTGCGCCCCGCGCTCGCGCATGGGCCCGCTCACCCCCGCCGAGATCGACGAGCGCGTCGCCGCCTCGCCGCTCGTCGAGAAATACAACGCCGACCTCGATCCGCAGAGCGCCTACGAGATCCTCGGCGGCAAGCTCGCCGCCGCCGCGACGCCGCAGCACGAGCAACGCACCGCGCCCGCCCGTCGCGCCTATACGCCCGCCGCGAGCCCCGCGCCGACTGCAGCGCCGCGCCCGACGCCGACGGTCGCCGAGGCGCCGCCCTATCCGACGCCGGCGCCGTATGCGCGACCCGCGCCGGCGGCGTCGGAAGGGCCGAGCGTCTTCACGACGATGATGCAAGGCGTCGGCGGCCAGATGATGCGGCAGGCCGGGCGGAGCTTCGCCGCGAGCCTAACGAACGCGGTCACGCGATCGCTGCTCGGGGTGATTGGGCTGGGTGGGAGGAGAAGGTAGCTCGCACCCCATGAAAGCGAACTGCCTGCGATTCTCCGCTCTTGTGGCGGTGCTATTGGCGGCATTCGCTCCCGCTGTAGCCATAGCCGCTTCTGCTACCGAGACCGTTTCCTCAGCCAAGCGCATCGCCATTCTATCCGCAATCGATTCAAGCGTTCGCTTCCAAAAGGTCGGGTTCACCGCGTTTCAGAACGAGACGTGGACAACAACGGAAACTGGCTTCGACATCAATGAAGCGGCGCTCGCTGCTGCGCAAAAATGCCTCAAGCGCGAAGCCAAATTCGTCAAGGGCAGCACGCTCGTGCCTCCCGATGAAATGAAGGCTCTGACCGGTAGCCGCGAACAACTGGAGCCCTTGCTCAATCGGCTGGCGCCCGAGTTGGACGTCGACGTTGTCATCGTCATCCACGGCATCCGGACACGCGACTGGATAGGCCGCACGAATCAATCGATCGAGAATGTCGGCATCTACAACCGAGGTCCTCGTTGGGAGGCCTACTGCGCCTTGGGGCTGCAAACGTTCCACTGCGCCACGCGGCGTCTTGGTTCTTCCGAGAAGATCACGCTCGGGCAGGCGATCCCACGAGTTGCGTGGCGGACCAGCTGGCCGGCTTACGGCGATGCCGAGAAACGCCTCGTGCTGCACGGACTTCGCACAGTCATTGAGGACGGCATCCCGACGCTTCTCGCCAAAGCCGGCCTCGCCGAACCGCGCGTGAAGGAAAAATCGGTCTTCGAAAAGGCGCTGGGATCAGGCCGCGGGAAATCGTGGGTGCCTGACGGCGATGGGATGGAGATTCCCAGCGGTATATCAAAAGCCGCCGCGCGCCTCGTCGTCGCGACCGCGTTCATGGATCGCGGCTGGACCATCTCGTCCAAGGATGCTGAGAAAATTGTCGCTGTTCTGCCTAAGGGAAAAATCGAGGCCGTCGCCACGGCGACCGTCACGGAGCGGACCATCACGCTGGTGTCCGAACGGTTCGAGACGAAGGGTGACGGCACCCGCGCGAAGCTCGACCCCAACGTGAGTTGGCATCGCAACCTGAAGGACTCGATCGTGCGCGGGCTTTTGCGAGCCGCACCCGATCAGTAGGCACGCGGTTCGCAGTGTCTCACTTCGCCCGACGCCGCTCCCGATACTGCGACGGTGTGAGCCCCACGCACCGCACGAACGCCCGCGAGAACACCACCGCGCTGTGGTAGCCGACGCGCGGCGCGAGGGCCTCGAGTTTTTCGTCGGTCGTCTCGAGCAGTTCCTGCGCGTGCTGGATGCGCATGTAGGTCACATGCTCCATTGGCGTGCGGCCCAGCTCGCGGCGGCACACGCGGCGGAGGTGCTCCGGGCTCAGCGCGCAGCGCGCGGCGAGGCTCGCGAGCTTCCAGTCGGCGGCGAGGTCCGCGGCCACTTTTTTCCAGAGGTCGCCGATGCGCGAGTCGGCCTGCCACGGGCGCGCGGCGCGGGCGGCGAGGCCGTGCGCGAGGCTCAGCCAGTGGTGCACGAGCGCGGCGTCGCGCCCGCCCTCCCACTCGGCGCGCAGGCCGCCGAGCACGCGGCCGAATTCCTCCGCGCCCTGCGCGAGCCGCAGCGGCGAGCCGGCGCCGACGAGCGGCTTGGCCCACGCCGGCTCCTCGTAGCGGATCCAGGCGAAGGCCCAGCGGTGGCCGGGCTCGGCGTGAAAGGCGTTGAGCACGCGCGGGGGCGCGAGGCAGAGCGAGCCGGCAGTCACGCGCTGCCAGCGGCCCTCGAGCAGCACGCGGCCCTCGCCCTCCAGCGTCGCGAGAAAAAAGCTCCCGCCCGGCGCGAGCCGCACGCGGCGGTAGGGCGCGTGCACGACGTCGAGCCCCAGCCACGCGATGCGGTGCACCGCGAGCTCGCCGCACTGCTTCCGGTCGAGCGACCACCGCCGCGTGCGCGGCCCGTCGATGGTGGTTTCCTGCCAGGCGGTGGGGGACATCGACGGAGGACAAGAGCGAATTGAGCCGGCGCGACAAGCGGCATGTCAGCGTAGCGGAAGCCGTGGGGCTTTCGCCGGACCGGACGAAACGCCCATGCGTTCCGCTGCCATCGGAGGCTGCCGCCGCGAGGTGGAAAATCGTCACGCGTTGGTGCGAGGCGCCCGCTTGCCCATGCCGCCCGCGCCCGGGAGCATGGGCTGACTGCCCATCGCCTCCGCCCCTCGCCGCCCGTCATGAACCCGCTTCGCGCCCTGCCCCGCCTCGCCTCCGCCTGCCCGCGCCTGCTCGCGCTCGCGTTCGTCCTCGCGCTCACCCCGCTCCGCGCGCAAACCGCCGCCGCCACCGGCGCCATCGCGGGCCGCGTCTTCAACCCCGCGAACAACACCTACGTCGAGCGCGCGCGCCTCACCGTCGTCGGCACGGCGCTCGAGACCTTCTCCGACGCCGATGGCAACTACCGCCTCGACAACGTGCCCGCCGGCGCGGCGCAAATCCGGGTGTTTCGCACCGGCGCGCCGACGACGACCACCACCGTCACCGTGACCGCCGGCCGCACGGTGCAGCACACGATCGAACTGGTGGCCGCGACAAAGCCAGGCGCGGGCGACGTCGTGAAGCTCGATTCCTTCGTCGTCTCGACGCAGCTGATGGACAACGCCGCGCTCGCGATCAACGAGCAGCGTTTCTCGTCGGAAATCAAGAATGTCGTCTCGTCGGGCGAGTTCGGCCACGTGGCCGAGGCCAACGTCGCCGAGATGCTCAAGTTCATGCCCGGGATCGCCATCGACTACGGCGGGGGCAACGCCCGCAACATCATGATCAACGGCGTGCCGAGCGGCAACGTGCCCGTGACCGTGGGCGGCTTCGATCTCGCGAGCGCGGGCGTGGGCGGCACGGGCCGCGCCGTCGCGCTCGACTTCGTCTCGATCAACAACGTCTCGCGCATCGAGATCGTGCAGTCGCCCACGCCGGAGTCGCAGGGCATGGCGCTCGCCGGCTCGGTGAACATGGTCCCGCGCAGCGCGTTTGAGAACGCCCGGCCCGAGTTCCAGGGCAGCGTGTTCATCATGATGCGCGACAACGACCGGCACTTCAACAAGTCGCCCGGCCCCACGCACGAGGCGCGGCGCAAGGTCTACCCGGGCTTCGACTTTTCCTACATCGTGCCGGTCAACAAGCGCCTCGGCTTCACGATCTCGGCGAACAACTCCACGCAATACTCGCCGCAGGACTTCGTCACGCTGACGTGGCGCGGCGCGAGCGCGGCGACCAACGGCGCGGCGTTCCCCAACACCACGCCCGACAAGCCCTACCTCACCGACATCGGCTTCCGCGACGACCTCAAGGAGACGGGCCGCACCTCGTTCGGCGCGAGCCTCGACTACCGCCTCACGGACCGCGACCGCCTCTCGCTCGCGGTGCAGGCGACCTACAACTACGTCGATTTCTTCGCGCGCCTCTTCACCTACTCCATCACGCGCGTGGCGCCGGGGGATTTTTCGCCGGCTTTCACGCACGGCGCGGCCGGTGCGGGCACCATCAGCGTCGCCAACAATTCCATCAACCGCACCAACCGCACGTTCATGCCGACCATCTCGTGGCGGCACCACGGCCCGATCTGGCGCGCCGAGGGCGGCCTCGGCTACTCGCGCGCGAGCAACTCCGACCGCGACATCGACCTCGGCTTCTTCAACAACTCCACCGCCACGCGCGGCAACGTCACCATCGCCTTCGACGACAACTACTACCTGCGCCCCGGCCGCTTCACCGTCGTCGACAACGCCACCGGCGCCGTGATCGATCCGCTGCGCCTCGACAACAAGGCGATCACCACGGCCACCTCGAACCCGCGCGACTCCGTCGACCGCCGGCGCACCGCCTACCTCAACGCCGCGCGCGATTTCAACTGGAGCGTGCCCGTCACCATCAAGGCCGGCCTCGACGCGCGGCAATCGGTGCGCGACACGCGCGGCATGTCGACGACCTACACCCATGCCGGCACGGACAGCGCCGCGCAGTTCATCGACCAGCCCTTCTCCGCGGAGCGCACCGCGCCCTGGGGCCTCGGCCGCGTCGACTGGGTGAGCAACACGAAGCTGTGGACGCGCTACCAGGTCCAGCCGACCTACTTCACGGTCGATGCCAACGGCCAGTATCGCTCCACCGTCAACAACTCGAAATACGCGCAGGAGACGATCTCGTCGGCCTTCGTGCGCGGCGACCTCGCGTTGTTCGAGCGCCGCCTGAAAATCACGACCGGCGTGCGCGCCGAGCAGACCAATGTCGAGGCCACCGGCCCGAAGACCGACCCCACGCTCAACTTCCAGCGCGACGCCTCGGGCCGCTACGTGCTCGGCGCCAACGGCCGTCCGCTCACCATCGTGCCGACGACCGACGCGCTCGGCGTGTCGCGCCTCACCTTCCTCGACCGCGGCGAGGATGTAAGAAAGGAATACCTCCGCCTCTTCCCGAGCCTCAACACGAGCTACGCCCTGAGCGAAAACTTGATCGCCCGCGGCTCCTACTACTGGTCGATCGGCCGGCCCGACTTCAACCAATACGCCGGCGGCGTGACGCTGCCCGACACCACGCTCGGCACCGGCACGACGCAGCGCATTGCCGTGAACAACGCCGGCGTGAAGGCGTGGACCGCCAAGACGACGAAGGTGCGCCTCGAGTATTACTTCGAGCGCGTCGGCCAGATCTCGGTCGGCGCCTTCCGCCGCGACTTCACGAACTTCTGGGCGACGCGCAACGGCCCCGGCACGCCCGAGCTGCTCGCGACCTACGACCTCGATCCGGCGACCTACGGCGGCTACGAATTTTCGACGCAATACAACGTCCCTGGCGTGCTCACGATGACGGGCCTCGAGTTCGACTACCGGCAGGCGCTCACGTTTCTCCCCGCGTGGGCGCGCGGCGTGCAGGTCTTCGCCAACGCCACCGCGCTGCGCGCCACCGGCGAGGGCGCCGACAATTTCGCGGGCTTCATCCCGCGCACGTTCAACTGGGGCGCGAGCCTCACGCGCGAGAAGTTCAACCTGCGCATGAACTGGAACTATCGCGGCCGCCAGCGCCGCGGCCTCGTGACGGGCGCGGGCATCGAGCCAAGCACCTACAACTGGGGCAACAAGCGGCTCTACATCGACCTCATCGGCGAATACCGCCTCACGCGGCAGCTTTCCCTCTTCGGCAACCTGCGCAACCTGAACGACGCCACCGAGGACTTCGAGGTCGCCGGCCCGAGCACGCCGCCCGTCGCGCAGTTCCGCCAGCGCACGGATTTCGGCGCGTTGTGGACCTTCGGCCTCAAGGGCAGGTTTTGATCGACGCCCCTCGCCCTGCTCGCGAATCAGGACCGCCGCGCGCCAACTAGCAGCCAGTTTTTTGGCCGAGCCACTCGCGAGGCTCAGCCGTTGTCGGGAAGCGCCGCGTCGGGTCTTCCATCCGCTCGGCATGCGCGTCGAACGCGCCCGCAAACTCCTCCCCGCCGAACCAGCGCCGCACCATGGGCTGCGGGCAGCCCCACGGCAATCCAGTCACCGCCGCCGGCAGCCTTCCATGACTCCCTGACCATGTGCAAAATCGTCGCGTGCACGTGTGTGGCGGAACGTTGCCATGGCGTATTGCGCACCGAAGCTTTTCCGCTTCGCGCCTTTTCCCGGCGCCCCAGCCCATCATGAGTTCCTCATTTTTTTCCCGCGGGATCTTCGTTGCACTGACTGTGGCATGCGTCCTCGCCATCTCGCCCGGCGCGCTTCAGGCGCAGGCCGGCTCCGGCACCGTTGAAGGGCGCGTGGCGCACGCCGGCCGCGACGCCTACCTCGAGAACGTGCGCCTGACCGTGGAGGGCACGGCGCTGACGACGTTCACCGCGTCGGACGGCTCGTATCGCCTCAACGGCGTGCCCGCCGGCACCGCTCGCGTGGTCGCCTTCTACACGGGACTGCGCCCGGAAACCGCCACCGTGGTGGTGACGGCCGGCGCCGTGACTCAGCACGATTTCAAGCTCTCCGGCGCGACCGAGCCGGGCCCCGCGAAGGCGGGCGACAATATCGTGCGCCTGTCGGAATTCACCGTCGCCTCGTCTCGCGAGATGGACGGCGCCGCCTACGCGATCAACGAGCAGCGCGTGGCCTCCAGCATCAAGAATGTCGTTTCGACCGACGAGTTCGGCGCCATCGCCGAGGGCAACGTCGGCGAGTTCCTCAAGTTCCTCCCCGGCGTCTCGGTCGACTACGTCGGTGGCAACGCCCGCTCCATCTCCATCAACGGCGTGCCGCCCGACAACGTTCCGGTCACGCTGGGTGGCCTCAGCATGGCGAGCTCCAGCGGCGACGGCGGCCGCGGCCGCTCGTTCAACATGGATTTCTTTTCCACCAACAATCTCTCCCGCGTCGAAATCGAATACTCCCCCACGCCCGAGTCCCCCGGCTCCGCCCTCGCCGGCACCGTGAACCTGGTCCCGCGCAGCGCCTTCGAGCGCACCAAGCCGCTTTTTAATTACTCCGTGTCCGCCCTGATGCGGGACAACAACAAGAGCCTCGGCGCCACGCCCGGCCCTCGCGGCCACGCCACGGACAAGATCCGGCCCGGCGCCGATTTCAGCTACTCCGCGCCGGTGAACAAGTCCTTCGGCTACACCGTCTCCGCCGGCTCGGCCTCGCAGTTTTCCTCGCAAGACACCCCCGTCGCGCTCTGGCGCGGCGCCAGCGCCATCACCAACGGGGCCGCGTTTCCCTACACCACTCCCGACCTGCCCTACCTCTCGCGGTATTCCGTCGAGGACGGCGGCAAATTCACCACGCGGCTCTCCCTCGGCCTGACGCTCGACTTCCGCCTCACCGAGAGCGACCGCATCTCGGTCGGTTTCCACGCCGCCCGCACGACCATCGGCTATCTCAACAAGGCGCTGGCGTTTCAGATCAACCAGGTCGACCCCGCCGGCTTCTCGCTCACGTCGACGCGCAGCCGCATCGGCACCGCCGAGCTCAACCTCGCCACCGAGGGCCGCGAGCGCGTCAACAAGACCGCGATGCCCACGCTGTTTTGGTATCACCGCGGCCCGGTCTGGAAATTCGAGTCGGCCGCCAGCTACTCCTCCAACGTCAACCACCATGTCGACGTCCAGGTCGGCCGCTTCTTCAACGCCACCGCGCGCCGCACGGGGCTCACGATCGCCTTTGATGGCATCCAGCCCGACTACCCCGGCCGGCCCGAGCGCATCACCGTCACCGACGGCACGACCGGCGCCATCGTCGATCCCTACAGCCTCTCCTCCTATTCGCTCGCGACCGCCAACAGCACCGAGAGCGTCATCGCCGATCTTCGGCGCAATGTCACCTTCACCGCCGGCCGCGATTTTCTCGGCGCCGTGCCGTTCTCCCTGAAGGCCGGCCTCAACTGGCTTGTTTCCCAGCGCGACAACGCCTTCAACCAGCCGACCTACAGCTTCGTCGGCGCCGACGGCCGCGCCAGCACCACGCCTGTCGGCAACGACGACTCCGCGGCGCGCTTCCTCGACCCGTCGCTCTCGCAGGAGACCGCGCCGTTCGGCTTTCCGCTCACGCAGCGCGTCGGCAACGACGGCCTCTACCAGTTCTTCAAGGCCAACCCCGCGCAGTTCACGACCAACGCGGCCACCAACTACATCTCCAACGTCAACAACTCGCGCTTCGCCCGCGAGACGATCTCCGCCGCGTTCCTGCGCGGCGACGCCGCCTTCCTCGACAACCGCCTCAAGCTTGTCGGCGGCCTGCGTGCGGAACAGACCAACATCGACGGCGCGGGCCCGCTCAACGATCCCACGCGGAACTACCAACGCGACTCCTCCGGTCGCGTCATCCTCGGCCCCAACGGGCGGCCCCTCGCCATCACCTCGGACGCGCTCGCCTCGGCCCAGCTCACGCGCGTCTTCCGCGGCACGAAGGCGAAGAAGGAATACCTCACGCTCTTCCCCAGTCTCAACGCCAGCTACGCGCTCAGCGAGAACCTCACCGCGCGCGCCGCCTACTATCACTCCATCGGCCGCCCCAATTTCGATCTCTACACGGGCGGCGTGACGCTGCCCGACACGGAATCCGCCGCCTCCCCGTCGAATGTCACGACGGTCGCCAACGTCGGCATCAAGCCGTGGACCGCGCGCACGACGATGGTCCGGCTCGAGTATTATTTCCCCGGCGTCGGCGTCCTTTCCGCCGGCGCGTTTCGCCGCAATTTCGAAAACTTCTGGGCCCAGAACAACGCCGCGCCGACGCCGGAATTCCTCGCGCTCTACGGCCTCGATCCCGCCGTCTATGGCAAATACGACGTCGCCACGCAGTATAACCTCGCCGACGGCACGCGCGTCGAGGGCTTCGACATCAACTACAAGCAGGCGCTCACCTTCCTCCCGTATTGGGCGCGCGGCGTCCAGGTGTTCGGCAACCTGAGCCGCCAGCGCGTCACCGGCGGCGCGGCCGACTTCTTCTCGGGCTACCAGCCCAAGGGCGCCAACTGGGGCGTCAGCCTCACCCGGCCGCGCTACAACCTGCGCGTGAACTTCAATTATCAGGGGCAGCGCCGCCAAGGTGCCGTCACCGCGACAGGCACCGACCGCATCGGCGCCGCGATCTACAACTGGCGCGACGACCGCCTCTACATCGACGTCCTCGGCGAGGTGTCGCTGCGCCGCCATCTCGCGTTCTTTTTCAACCTCCGCAATGTGAACGACCAGACCGAGCGCTTCCTCGCCTATGGCCCGCAGACTCCCGCCAGCGCCCGCTTCCGTCAGTCCACGGACTTCGCCGCCCTGTGGACCTTTGGCGTGAAGGGCTCGTTCTGAGCTCGTCGCGACGAGCGCGAGCGAGTCGGAATTTCCTCCGCGTGAAAGCACTTCGTCTCTCCCTCCTTCTCCTCGCGGCCGGCGCTTCCGCCGCCGCGGCGCCGCGGCCGAACATCGTCGTCATCCTCGCCGATGACCTGGGCTTCTCGGATCTCGGCTGCTACGGGTCGGAGATTCCGACGCCGCATCTCGACCGCTTGGCGCGCGGCGGCATCCGGTTCACGCAGTTCTACAACACGTCGCGCTGCTGCCCGACCCGGGCTTCGTTGCTCACGGGCCTCTACCAGCATCAGGCCGGCGTCGGCATGATGGCGTCGGAAGGTCGCGTGCGCTTCGACTTCGGCGTCGACGGCTACCGCGGCCACATCAACCGCAACTGCGTGACGATCGCCGAAGTCGTGCGGGCGGCCGGCTACCACACCTACATGACCGGCAAGTGGCACCTCGGCAGCGAAGCGCCGGAGCAGCGGCCGGCGCAGCGTGGCTTCGAGCGCTACTACGGCAGCCTCGCGGGCGCGTTCAGCTACTTCAGGCCGAGCGGCGAGCGCGGCCTCATGCTCGACGACACCCCCCAGCCCGCGCCGGACCCGGCGGCCTACTACACCACCGATGCGTTCACCGACAAAGCGCTCGAGTTCATCGATGCGGCGAAAGATGGCGCGCCGTTTTTCCTCTATCTCGCCTTCAACGCCCCGCACTGGCCGCTCCACGCCAAGGAATCCGACATCAGGAAATTCGCCGGCCGCTACCTCGCCGGCTGGGACGAGATCCGCGCGCAGCGTTTCCGCCGCCAGGTGGAGATGGGGCTGTTTCCGGCATCGCTCGCGCTCTCGCCGCGGGACGACAAGGTGCGGCCGTGGGCCGATGTGCCGGCGGCCCAGCGGAAGGAGGCCGACTACCGCATGGCCGTCTACGCCGCCCAGGTGCACAGCCTCGATGAGAACGTCGGCAAGCTGCTCGCCTACCTTGAGCGCACGCGGCGGCTCGACGACACGCTCATCGTGTTTCTCTCGGACAACGGGGCGTGCGCCGAGCCCTACAGCGAATTGGGCGGCGGGGCCTTCGCGGACATCAACAATCCCGACAAGGCCGGCGCCATCTCCTACGGCCGCGGCTGGGCGAATGTTTCCAGCGCGCCCTTCCGCCTCTACAAGAACAACCCCACCGAGGGCGGCATCGCCGCGCCCTGCATCGCACACTGGCCGAAGGGCATCGCGCCGCAGCTCGCCGGGACCTTCGTTCGCGAGCCCGCGCACGTGATCGACTTGATGCCGACTTTCGCCGAACTCGCGGGCGCGAAATACCCAGAGATCTTCGCCAGTGAGCTGATCCACCCGATGGAAGGCCGCTCCCTCGCGCCGTTCTTCTCCGCGGGTGCGCGGCCGGCGGCGGAGTATCTTTTCTTCGAGCATTCCAACAACTGCGCCGTCCGCTGGGGCGATTGGAAGGCCACCGCCCGCTACGGCGAGTTCCAGTGGGAACTCTTCAACCTGGCCGCGGACCGGACCGAACTGCACAACGTCGCCTCCCAGCACCCGGAGATCGTCGCCCGCCTCAACAAGGCGTGGCACGACTGGGCGCTGCGGGTGAAGGCGGTGCCGAAGGGCGTGAAGACGCCGACCGCCTACAACTGATCCCGCGGCGCCGTCTACCCCCGCCGCGCGCGTGCAAATTCGTCTGTTGAATGTGTGCAGCCGGTGCTTTTCATGACCGCTCCCCTCGCGCAGCGTGCTCGACAACGACCGCTCGCCGGACCCGTAGCCATCGCCTCTCACCCATCGCCCAACGACCATGCCCAACCCTTGGACCGGAAAAGGAAACCCTTACACGCGCGAGGAAGTGCGCGAGCGCCTCAACGCCACCCTGAGGAAGAACCAGGCCATCATCGCGGCCGGCGCCGGCACGGGCATCAGCGCCAAGTTCATCGAGAAAGGCGGCGCCGATCTCATCATCATCTACAACAGCGGCCGCTTCCGCATGATGGGCCACGGCTCCACCGCGGGCATGATGGCCTACGGCGACGCCAACGCCATCGCCATGGAGATCGGCGAGTATGAGGTGCTGCCCGTGGTCGAGGAAGTGCCCGTGATCTGCGGCGTGCACGCCACCGATCCCCGCCGCCGCATGTGGCACTGGCTCGGCCAGGTGAAGGAAATGGGCTTCTCCGGCGTGAACAATTTCCCGACCCACACGATCGTCGACGGCCACTTCCGCGGCGTGCTCGAGGAGACGGGCATGAGCGTGAAGAAGGAATACGAGATGATCGCCCTCGCGCGGCGCATGGACCTCTTCTCGATCGTCTACGTGGGCTCGCCCGAGGAGGCGAAGGAGATGGCCAAGGCCGGCGCCGACGCGATCATCGCGCATGTCGGCACGACCGTCGGCGGCAGCATCGGCGTGAAGAACGCGGTCGTCAGCTGGAAGCACACGATGAAGGTCACGCAGGACATCATCGACGCCGCGAACTCCGTGCGAAACGACATCTTCTTCCTCTGCCACGGCGGCCCCATCAACACCCCCGAGGACGCCGCGCGCATGATCAAGGGCACCGACTGCGTCGGCTTCGTCGGCGCCAGCAGCCTCGAGCGCATGGGCGTCGAGCAATCGCTCACGGACCTCACGCGGAAATTCAAGAGCCTGCGGGTCTCCAAGAAGAAATAAGCGCAAAGACGCGAAGGGAACGCCAAGACTCGCAAAGAACTTTTTTCGCCAACTTCGCGAACCTTCGTGGTTCTTTGCGTCTTCGCGCTTAGCCCCCACCCCTCATGACTCCTGCCGATCGCCGCTTCGTCCAAATCGCCGACGCCCTGCGCGAGCCCAACGCGTGGACCAACAACGAGTGGCTCTGCCGCCCCGACCTCGTCGCCGCGGAAAAACTCCTGCTGGTCCGCGCCAACATGGATCCGATGCACTGCCATCCGTTCCACCATCACCCGCACCGCGAGGAAATCATCTACGTGGTCTACGGCCGCGCGGAGCAGTGGGTCGGCACGGAGCGCCGCATCCTGAGCGCCGGGGAGATGGCGCACATCCCCGCCGGCACCATCCACGCGACCTACAACCCCCACGCCGAGCCGCTCGTCTTCCTCGCCATCCTCTCCCCCGCCAAACTCCCCGACCCGCTCGCCGCCGAGCCCGATCCGCACGATGTCTCGGCGCAGGAGCCGTGGGCTTCGCTTCGAAAAAATCTCCCCGCCTGCAAAACGCGCTGGTAGCGCGAGGCTTCGGCCCCCGCCCGGAAGGCTCATCATTCTCCCGCGCGGGCTGAAGCACCGTGCCGCCTCAGGCCCCCGCTCCCTTTCGCCCCGCCCCTTCGTCTCTCCTTCTCCCGTCCGCCATGAAACTCCTCCTGTTGTTCGTCACCCTTTGCACGTCTGTTCTCTCCGCCGCCGACGCCCCGCTGAGAATTTTCATCCGCTCCGGCCCCAAGACGCACGGCCCCGGCCAGCACGACCACCCGCGTTTCCTGGCCGACTGGGTGCCGCTCCTGAATTCCCGCGGCGCCAAGGCCACCGGCGGCGACGCCTTCCCCACCGCCGCGCAGCTCGCCGCGACCGATGTCCTCATCATCCACGCCCAGGAGGGCGGCAACATCCCCGACGCCGCGGATCGCGCCAACCTCGAGGCGTTCCTCAAGCGCGGCGGCGGCCTCGTCGTGATTCACGCCGGGATCGTCTCGCGCGATCCGGACTGGTATAAGACCATCGTCGGCGGCTCGTGGCGCTTCGGCACGACCAAGTGGCTCGAGGCCCCGATGCACCTCTACTTCCGCGACTCCGCCCACCCGATCACGCGCGGCGCGTCCAACTGGCAGATGGACGACGAGATTTACTACGACATGGACCTGCTGCCCGAGGCGCACGTCCTCGCCACCGCCTACACGCCCAAGGCCATCGACACCGGCGGCCGCGGCAACCGCGAGGCGCAGGCCCGCGCCGCCGAGGCCGTCGCGAAGAACAAGGGCGTGAACATCTACGACCACCAGCCGCAGATGTGGACCTACGAGCGCACCATCGCGGGCGGCGCGAAGCCCTACCGCGCCTTCGTCTCGATCCCCGGCCACCGCTACGAGAATTTCTCTCGCCCCAACTACCGCGCCATCCTCCTCCGCGGCATCGCGTGGGCGGGCCAGCGCGCCAACGCCGACGAACTCTGCCGCGGCGACGAACTCGGCGACGCGCTCCGCTACCCCGAGGGCGGCCCCACGCACCCGTCGAAGGCCGCGGCGAAAATCCAAGTCCACCCCGAGTTCAACCTCTCCCTCGTCGCCTCCGAGCCGCTCGTCAACAAGGTCATGGACCTCGATTGGGACGAGCGCGGCCGCCTCTGGGTCTGCGAGACGCCCGAGTATCCCAACGGCCGCCGCAGGCCCAACACCCCCGCCAATTCCGCCCTCCGCGCGTGGCAGGACTCCGGCTCGCTGCTCTCCCCGCTCGTCGCGCCCGACCGCGAGCCCGAGGACCGCATCTCGATCCTCACCGACACCAACGGCGACGGCATCATGGACAAGAAGCAGGTCTTCGCCGACAAGCTCGAGCTCGTCACCAGTTTCGTCCTCTACAAGACCGGCGTCATCGCCGCGTGCTCGCCCGATATCTGGCTGCTCGAGGACACCAACGGCGACGGCGTCTGCGACAAGCGCACCAAGCTCTACACCGGCCTCGGCATCAACGACACCCACGCCGTCATCAACAACCTCCGCTGGGGCCTCGACGGCTGGATCTACGCCACGCACGGCTACTCGCGCGGCGACGTGACTTCCGGGGACGGCAGCAGGAAATTCGGCCCCGACGGCTCGGGCGTCGTGCGCTTCAAGCCCGACGGCTCCGCGTTCGAGCAATACTCCAGCCGCAACGGCAACACCTGGGGCCTCGCCATCACGTGGGACGGCCAGGTCTTCTGGACGCAGCCCACGAGCGGCACCGTGTTTTTCCACACCGTCCTCCCCGAGAGCGTGCTCGCGAAGGGCAAGATCCCCGGCACCACCTCGTGGAAGGGCCTCATCACGAACCAGCGCACGTTCCCCGCGATGGACTGGCCGGAGCAGGCCTACGTGCAGATCGATCAAGTGGGCCGCTTCACCGCCGCCGCCGGCTGCGCGATCTACGAGGGCGGCGCGTGGCCCGCGAAGTGGAACTACAGCTACTTCACCGGCGAGCCCACGCTCAACATCGTGCACCACGAGTTCGTGCGCCGCGAGGGCGTGAGCGTGACCGTCGAGAAGGAAAAGGGCCGCGAGGAGACCGAGTTCATCCGCAGCACCGACCTCTGGTTCCGCCCCATCGGCACGCGCATCGGCCCCGACGGCGCGCTCTACGTGATCGACTTCTACAACCAGGCCGTGATCCACAACGACACCCGCGGCCCCGTCCACAGCCAGACCAACGCCGCCGTCCGCCCCGACCGCGACCACTACTTCTCCCGCATCTGGCGCGTGCAGCACAAGGAGGCGAAGAAGCTCGAGGTCCCCGTGCTCGACCGCCGCAACCTCGCCGCGCTCCTCAAGACGATCGAGACGAGCCCCAACGCGCACGTGAAGAAAACCGCGCTGCGCCTCGCGCGGGAAAATTTCGGCGGCGATTCGCGCGTGATCGCGCTGACGCCCCCGATGGGCAGCGCCGCGCTGGCGTCCTATGAAAAGGCCCGCGCCGCCACCACGCCCGCGCAACGCAGCGCCGCGCTCGCGGAATTCGCCGCCGCGACCGACGACTGGACCAAGTCCGCCATCATCGCCGGCGCCACCGAGCACACCGCCGATTTCCTTGCCGATGCCCTGGCCCGCCAAGAGGCCTCGCTCGCGACCTTTGTCGCCGCCCTCACGCCTTCGCTCCCCGCCTCCCAAGCCTCGCGCCTCGTGCGGGCCGCCGCCTCCTCCCCCGGCCCGCTCGCGGCCGCTTTCCTCCGCGGCCTGGGCCAGCTGACTGCGACGCCGCCCGCGGCCGACGCTGCGACCACGGCCGCGTTGCAAAAGCTCCTCGCCCATCCCGACACCGCCGCGCCCGCGCTCCTCGTCGCGCCCAAGTGGGACACCACCGGCGCGCTCGCCGACTCGGTCGCCCAGGCCGCCCGCCGCGTGCTCGCCGATCTCGCCGACGCCAAGACCGCGGACTCCCGCCGCGCCGAGATCGCCACCGCGCTCGTCGCGCTCCCGCAATACCGCGCCGAGGCCCTCGCGAAGATCGGCGCGCTCCTCGCTGATCCCGCGACCAGCGACGCCGTCAAGACGCCGCTCCTCGCCACCGTCGGCGAGCTCGGCGCCCGCGAGGCCAACGAGATTCTGATCCCCGCCTTCGTGCAGACGAAGTCCGCCACGCTCTTCGAGCAGATCATGAAGCGCCAGGAGTCCGCGCTCGCGCTCGTCTCGGCGCTCAAGGACGGCCGCCTCACGCCCGCCGCCATCGGTCCCGCCAATGTCGCGCGTCTCCGCACGCACCCCAACACCCGCGTCGCCCGCGAGGCCGCCGTCGTGCTCGGCGCCGCCGGCACCTCCTCGAAGGAGAAGGACGAGCTCATCGCTCGGCTCCTGCCCGAAATCGAGAAGCCCGGCGACGCCGCCAACGGCCGCGCGCTCTTCGCCGCCACCTGCGCGATTTGCCACAAGTTCGGCGATGTGGGCCTCCGCGACGTGGGCCCGCCGCTCGCCGGCATCGGCGCGCACGCCCCCGCCGATCTGCTCACCGCCATCGTCGATCCAAACCGCCAGGTGGAACCGAATTTTTGGCAATGGAACATCACCACGAAGAAGGGCGACGTGCTCGCCGGCGTGATCGCGAGCGAGACCACCGCCGCGCTCGTCGTCCGCAACCAGGGCGGCGACACCGAGGTGAAAATCACGGACATCACCGCCCGCGAGAACACCCGCCGCTCGCTGATGCCCGAGGGCCTCGAGGGCCTCGGCGCCACCGGCCTCCGCGACATCATCGCCTACCTCCGCGCCAGCGCCACCGCCCCGGCCGCGGCGGTCGCGCCCGTCACCGCCGCGCCGGCTGTCGCCAATCCCAAGGAAGGCGGCCGTGGCGACGCCCCGCTCCCGGAGCTCACGCAGCCCAAGTGGGAACCGGGCAAGAAGCGCGTCCTCATCATCACGGGCGGCAGCTCGCACAAGTTCGCGCAGTTCTTCTCCGGCACGGACGGCGCCACCCTCCGCGCCGCCGGCTTCACCGTCCACGCCACCGAGGATCGCGATCAGGCCGCCGAGCTGCTGCCACAGGCCGACATCGCGGTCATCAGCGTGAACCGGAAATTCTTCGACACACCTGCCTACCGCGCCGCGGTGATGGCCTTTGCCGCCGCAGGCAAGGGCCTCGTCATGCTGCACCCTGGCACCTGGTATGGCTTCCCCGAGTGGCCCGACCTCAACGCGAAGATCGTCGGCGGCGGCGCGCGCGGCCACGACAAGCTCGGCAAGTATACCGTCAACGCCCTCAAGCCCGGCCACCCGATCCTGCAGGGGGTGCCCGCGAGCTTCGAGGTCGAGGATGAGCTCTACTACATCAACGCCGAGCCCGAGAAAATCCCCGCGGGCACCGCGCCCATCGAGGTGCTCGCCGAGACCTCGCCGAGCATCCGCTTCAAGAAACCGCACCCCGTCGTGTGGATCACGAAGCACGACAAAGCCCGCATCGTCGGTCTCACCCTCGGCCACGACGAACGCGTGCACGACATGCCCGCCTACCGGACGCTGCTCACGAACGCGGTGAAGTGGGTGGGCGGGAAGTAGCTGGAAAATTTGGGGAGTGAAAAAGATGAAGCCGGAAAACGCCCTCTAGCCGTCCGCTTCCACCGTTTTCCGCTTTCCACTTTTATCCCTCCCGCTTTTCCGATGCCTGTCATCGCCATCCTCGGCACCTTCGACAGCAAGGGCCCCGAGCACGCCTTCCTCGCCGAGCAAATCCGCGCGCAGGGCTTCACCACGCTCCTCATCAACGCCGGCTGCCTCGCCGAGCCCACGCTCGCGCCCGACATCGCCTCCGGCGAGCTCGCGGCCGCCGCTGATCCCGCGTGGCGCGACATCCTCGCGCGGCGCGACCGCGGCGAGTGCGTGGCGCTCATGACGCGTGGCGCCGCGGCGGTCGTCGCGCGCCTCGCCGCCGAGAAGAAAATCGACGGCATCATCTCCCTCGGTGGCGGCGGCGGCACCGCCATCGCCACCGCCGCGATGCGCGCGCTGCCGATCGGGTTTCCGAAGCTCATGGTCTCGACGCTCGCGAGCGGCCAGGTCGCGCCCTACGTCGGCACCACGGACATCACCATGATGCCCGCCATCGTCGATGTCTCCGGCCTCAACCGCGTCTCGCGCGTCATCTTCGCCAACGCCGCCGGCGCCATCTGCGGCATGGTCTCGGCCCGTGCCTCGCGTGCTTCCGAGTCTTCCCCGTCTTCCTCCCCTTCCGATCGGCCGCTCATTGTCGCCAGCATGTTTGGCAACACGACCGCGTGCGTCACCGAGGCGAAGAAAATCCTCGAGGCCGCCGGCTACGAGGTGCTCGTTTTTGCCGCGACGGGCAACGGCGGCCGCGCGATGGAATCGCTCATTGCCAGCGGCCTCGTCGCCGGCGTGCTCGACCTCACGACCACCGAGTGGGCCGACGAGCTCGTCGGCGGTGTCCTCACCGCCGGCCCCGAGCGCCTCGATGCCACCGCCAAGGCGAGGATTCCCGCCATCGTGGCGCCCGGCTGCCTCGACATGGTGAACTTCGGCGAACCATCGACCGTCCCCGCGAAATTCGCCGGCCGCACCTTCTATCAGCACAACGCGCAGGTCACCCTGATGCGCACCACGCCCGCCGAGTGCGGGCAGCTCGGGAAAATCATCGCCGAAAAGCTCAACCGCTACGCCGCGCCCGTGACCGTGCTGCTCCCGCTGCGCGCCGTCAGCGTCATCAGCGCGCCCGGAAAGCCCTTTCACTCGCCCGCGGCCGACGCCGCGCTCTTCGGCGCGTTGAAACAAAACCTCCGCCCCGGCATCCCGGTCCGCGAGCTCGACGCCGAGATCAACGATCCCGCCTTTGCCCGCGCCTGCGCGGAGACCCTGCTGGCGCATCTCGCCGCAGGCGCGCGCCGCTGAGATTGCCCGCGGGCTCGACGAGGGCGCCATCGCGGGTTTCGCTGCGCGTGCCCCCATGAGCCGTTGGATCACACTTGCGCTGGCCGTCCTTGGTGCCGTGTCGGCGTGCCCCGCCGCCGACGCCCCCTCGGGCCGCAATCTCAACTACAATGCGGTCGGCGCCGCCGCGCTCGCCCCCGAGGAGGAGCGGCGCACCTTTGCGCTCCCCGACGGCTTCGAGATTGAGCTCGTCGCGGCCGAGTCGCCGGGGCTGGGGAAATTCGTCGCGCTCGCCTGGGACGCGCGGATGCGCCTCTGGACCACGACCGCGCTTGAATACCCCGTCGATGGCAACGAGCAGAAGTCCGCCTCCGACGCGCTCTTCGCCGCGGGCGGGCACGATCGCGTCGTCGTCTTCGACAACATCTACCAGGCCGACGTGGGCGCCGCGGCGAAGCCACGCGTCTTTGCCGACGGCCTCGTGATGCCACTCGGCGTGCAACCGTGGCGCGACGGCGCGCTCGTGCAATACGGCGCCGACATCCGCCTCTACCGCGACACCGACGGCGACGGCCGCGCCGACGCGCACGAGGTCGTGCTCACCGGCTTCGGCACGCAGGACTCGCACCTGTTTCCCCACCAGTTCCTGCGGCAGCCCGGCGGCGCCATGTTCGTCGCGCAGGGGCTCTTCAACTACTCGACCGTGCGCCGGCCGGGAGGCGCGGCGTTTGCGGACGGCACCGCCGAGGTCGCGTTCAACCAGTGCAAGCTCGCCATGATGGCGCTCGATGGGTCGCGCTTCGAGAGCGTGACCGCCGGGCCCAACAACATCTGGGGCCTCGTGACCTCGCGCGACGGCGAGACGTTTCTCCAGGAAGCCAACGACCTCGGCTACCCCGTGATTCCCTACGCGCCCGGCATCTGGGTCGCGACCGGCTCGCGCGATCGGCTCCGCCCCTACCAGCCGCTCATGCCGCCGCCGCTCGCGCCCGCGCAGATGGGCGGCACCGGCCTGAGCGGCCTCGCGCTCGCCGAGGATCGCGACCGGCTCTTCCGCCGTTTCGGCGCGCCCGCCGACGAGGCGGGCACCAGGGTCTTCTTCCTCGCCAACCCGATCACCAACAGGATCAACGCGGTCCGCGCCACGCCCGAGGGGACGCGCTGCCGCTACGAGAAACTGCCGGACTTCCTGACCACGACCGACCAGTGGTTCCGTCCCGTTGCGATCGCGTTCGGGCCCGACGGCGCGCTCTACATCGTCGATTGGTATAACAAAATCATCTCGCACAACGAGGTCCCCCGCGCGCATCCCGACCGCGACAAGACCCGCGGCCGCATCTGGCGCATCCGCCATCGCGATCAGCCGCGCATCACGCCGCCCGATCTCACGCGCCTCGACGATCGCGCGCTGCTCGCACGCCTCGGCGATGCCAACGCGCTGGTCGCCCGGCTTGCCTGGCTCGAGATCGGCGACCGGCGCGCGGCGGCCCTCGCGCCCGCGCTCGCGGAAATCGCCATCGACAAAAGCGCCGCCATCGACCGCCGGCTCGGCGCGCTGTGGGCGCTGGAGATGGTGCAGCCCATCGCGACCGACACCCTGCGCGCGCTCGTCGGCGACGCCGCGCCGCCGCTGCGCCGCGAGGCCGTGCGCATCAGCTGCGCGCAACCGCGGCCCGAGGCGGAACTCGCGGGCCTCCTCGCGCCCCTCGCCGCCGAGGAGAGCTTCGCCGTGCGCTGCGCCCTGGCCGAGGGCTTGCGCCGGGCGGCGCGTCCCGGCGCGACAGCGCTCGCGGGGCTCGTCGCGCTCGCCCGCGCGCCGCTCAGCCCGGGTGACGGCGGGGAATGGGAGCGCTTCGAACGGGCGCACGAGCGCTATCTTGCGCGCTGGGCCTGGGAGACGCACGCCACGGACACGCATGCCCTGCTCGCATCGGGCGCCCTCCGGCTCGCGGAAGCCGAGGCGCTCGCGGCCCAGGCGATCGGAGGCGCCGAAGGCGCGCGCCGGCTCGTCGCGCTGCGGGCAAAGCTGGGCCGCGAGCTCGATGCCGAGGAGCTGCGCACGCTCGCGGCGAATTTCTCCGAGCCCGCCGCCCGCGCCGCGCTCACCGCCGAGCTCGCCTCGCCCCGCGCCCGCGCAACGGCGCTCCGGTTGCTTTGGGAATCCCGGGCGGCCCTCGATCCCGCCCCGCTGCGCGAGCCGCTCGCCGCCGCCACGCGCGCCTTGCTCGCCGGCCCGGTCGTGCCGGAGCAGACGCTGGCCGCGGACGCCGCGGGCGCGTTCAAGCTCGCCGCCGCCGCGCCGGACTTGATCGCCCTCGTGCGGGCGAGATGGCGCGAACCACGCCAGCCGCCCGTGCTCGCCGCGCTGCGGGCGCTGCGCGAACTCGGCGCCGGCCCGGTCGACCTCCTGGAGGCAATCGTGCGCGGCCCGGCGGAGGCGACCGTCCGCGCCGAGGCGCTCGCCGCGCTCACCAGCGCGCGGGATCCCGCCGCGCCGGCGCGGCTGGTGGCCTTGCTGCCCTCGCTCGCGGTGCCGGCGCGCGGCGCCGTGCTGCGCGACCTCGCCGGCACGCCCGCCGGGGCCGCGGCGCTGGCCGAGGGTCTCCGCGCGGGCACGGTCGCCACCGCCGACATCGGCCTGACCACCGCGGATCGGCTGCACGCCGTCCGGCCCGCCGACGAACTCGTCACGGCCCTTTGGCAAAAACTCGGCGGCGACGCGCTCGACGCCACGCCGGCTGCGCTCACGCCCGCGGAGGCGGCGGCGGAGAACGAGAAGTTCGCCCGCTTCCGCGCGCTCGCCAACGCCCGAGGCAATCCCGACCGCGGCCGCGAGCTGTTCACGAACCTGTGTCTCGCGTGCCACGCGTTCGGCGGAAAGGGCGGCGCGATCGGCCCGCCGCTCGACGGCGTGGCCAACACCGGCGTCGACACGATGCTCCGCAACATCCTCACGCCCAGCGCGGCGATGGAGCCCGGCTACCGCACGTTCCGCGTGGCGCTGCGCGGGGGCGAGGTCGTCGATGCTTTCCTCGTCGAGCAAAGCGCCGACGCCGTGGTGGTGCGCCTCCCCGGCGCAAACGATCGCCGCATCCCGCGCGGCGAGATTCGCAGCGCGGGGTTCACGCGCCGCTCGCTCATGCCCGAGGGCCTGCTCGAGTCGCTGCCGCCGGAGCAAGTCAGCGATCTCTTTGCCCACCTGAAATCGCTGCGGTGAAAACCCGCGGCGACGCGCCCCGCGCGCTACGCGAGGATTTCCTTCACGACCCGCGCGGGCTCGACGCCCGTGAGCCGCATGTCGAGGCCCTGCGACTTGAACGTGAAGCGCAGGTGATCGATCCCGAGGCAGTGCAGCAGCGTGGCGTTGAGATCGAAGAGGCTCACGGGGTCCTTGACGATGTTGTAGGAGTAATCGTCGGTCTCGCCGTAGACGAGGCCGCCCTTCACGCCGCCGCCGGCGAGCCACACGCTGAAGCACCGCGGGTGGTGGTCGCGGCCGTAGTTGGTCTTGGTGAGCGTGCCCTGCGAATAGACCGTGCGCCCGAACTCCCCGGCCCACACCACGAGCGTGTCGTCGAGCAGGCCGCGTTGCCTGAGGTCGGCGACGAGCGCGCCGCAGCCTTGGTCGGTGTCGAGGCACTGGATTTTCAGGTGCTCGGGCAGCGTGCCGTGCTGGTCCCAGCCACGATGGTTGATTTGCACGACCCGCACGCCCCGCTCGACCAGCCGGCGCGCGAGCAGGCAGCTCGCGGCAAAGGAGCCGGGCTCCCTCACCTTGGGGCCGTAGAGGTCGAGGGTCGCAGCTGACTCCGAGCCGAGGTCGGTGAGCTCCGGCACGCTGGTCTGCATGCGAAACGCCATCTCGTATTGCGCGATGCGGGTGAGCGTCTCGGGATCGCCGTAGCGCGCGTGCGCGAGCTGGTTGAACTTCCCGAGCGAGTCGAGCATCGCGCGGCGCGTGGCGCCGTCGACGCCGAGCGGGTTGTCGATGAAGAGCACGGGATCGCCCTGGCCGCGCAGCGCGACGCCGCTGTGCGTGGTGGGCAAGAAGCCGCTGCTCCACATGCGCGTGAAGAGCGCCTGCGCGGCGACCTTGGGGGAGAACTTGGGCGTGAGCACGACGAACGCGGGCAGGTCGTTGCTCTCGCTGCCGAGCCCGTAGCTGATCCACGAGCCGAGGCTCGCGCGGCCGGGGATTTCGCTCCCCGTCATCAAAAACGTGCACGCGGGATCGTGGTTGATCGCGTTGGTGTGGACGCTGCGCACGATCGTGAGGTCGTCGACGACCTTGGCGGTGTGCGGCAGCAGCTCGCTCACCCACGCGCCGCTCCGGCCGTGCTGCGCAAACTTGAAGATGGACGGCGCGACGGGAAACCGCGCCTGCCCGCTCGTCATCGTCGTGATGCGCTGCCCCTGCCGGATCGAGTCGGGCAGGTCCTCGTCGAAATGCTCCTGCAGGCCGGGCTTGTAGTCGAAGGTGTCGAGCTGCGACGGCCCGCCGTTCATGTGCAGGTAGATGATCCGCTTGGCGGTCGGCGCGTGGTGCGGGAAGCCCGGGCGCGGGGGATGCACGCGCGCCTCGAGCGGGTTTTGCCGCGGAGCGGCGCCACGCGCGCGCGGCGCGAGCAGGTTGAGCGCGATGCCGCCGAGCGCGAGGCCGGCGCCGTTGAAAAATTGCCGCCGCGTGGCGTGGTTCAGGAATTCGTGGACGGGATGCATGGCGCGTCAGTTCCGGCAGACCGTTTCGTCGAGATTGAGGAGGAGATTGGCCACCATGGTCCACGCCGCCAGCTCGGCGGGGGGCAGCGTGCTGGACGGCTTCGATTCGCCGTTGGCGATCACCTGGCTCGCGGCCTCGATCTGGCGCTCAAAGTGCGCGCGGTGCGTCGCGAGCGATTCCGCGAGGAGCTTGCGCTCGGCGGGCGCCGGCGCGCGGGCCAGCACGCTGCGCAGGGCAAGGTCGAGGCGCTCCGCGTCGCTGCTCGGGCGCAGGAGCAGGCGCTCGGCAAACGCGCGCGCGGCCTCGAACTGCTGCACGTCGTTCATGAGCGCGAGGGCCTGGAGCGGGGTGTTCGAGCGCGGGCGCACCAGGCAGAAGTTCTCGCGCGAGGGCGCATCGAACGTGGTCATCGCCGGCGCCGGCGCGGTGCGTTTCAAAAAGGTGTAGAGGCTGCGGCGGTAAAGCGCGGCGCCGTGGTCCTGCACGTAGTCCTTGGTGTTGCTGCCGCCGAAGGCCACCGGCTCCCAGATGTTGCTCGGCTGATAGGGCCGCACCGGCGGGCCGCCGATTTCGGGCCGCAGCAAGCCGCCGAGCGCGAGCGCTTGATCACGGATGACCTCAGCATCGAAACGATGGCGCGACGCGCGCGCGAGCAGGCGGTTGTCGGGGTCGAGTTCGAGCAAGCGCGGGCTCACGGCGGAACCCTGGCGGTAGGTGCGCGAAGTGACGAGCAGCCGGACCAGGCCCTTCACATCCCAGCCGGAGCGCACGAACTCGCTCGCGAGCCAATCGAGCAGCTCGGGGTGCGTCGGCGGCTGCCCCTGCGAGCCAAAGTCACCCGGCGTGCGCACGAGGCCGGCGCCGAAGAGCTGCGCCCAAAATCGGTTCACCGTCACGCGGGCCGTCAGTGGGTGCGCCGGATCGACCAGCCAACGCGCGAAGTCGAGGCGCGAGAGGCGGGGGCCGGACGCGTGGCTCGGCGGCAGAAAGGCCGGCGTGGCGGGCTCGACCAGGTCGCCGGGCTTGTCGTATTGGCCGCGGATCATGATGCGCGCGGGCAGCGGCTCGGCGCGCTCGCGCGAGATGAGCGTCGAGGGAAAAGTCAGCTCGTAGTGCGTCTGCTCGGAGAGCAACTCGCGCACGGCATGGGCCTCGCGCTCGACCGCACCTCGCAACGGGCCGTAGATGTAGTCGCGGTGGTAGCGCTCCAGGCGGGCCTTTTCCTCGTCGTTCTGCTGCGTCGGCGAGAGGCCGATGAGGAACTTGATGTCGTGCCGCAACGGCATGCCCTCGACAAAGCGCGCCGTGTTGCGCAGCCCGCTGGCCCATGCGGCGCTCGACAACAGGGGATCGGCGGCGGCATCGGGCGAGGTCAGCGTCGCCCCCACGTGATCCCACCATGCGGCGCCGTCGCTTTGGCTGATGCGCAGGCCGGTGTAGGCCTTGCCGGACTTCAGGCCGGCATCCTTGGCCGAGATTGCGAGGCGCGCATACTCGCCCGCGGGCGGCAGCGGGCCGGCCAGGATGGCATCCTTGGAAAAATCCCCGGGGAAAGCCGCGGCCTCGCCCCAAATCACGCGCTTGGTTTTCTCCTCGCTCACGAACTCGAGGCTGATGGCGCGCGGCGGCCGGGCGGCATCCGGCTGGAAGTGCACAAACGGCGTCGCCTCCGTGCGCACGGTCAGGTTGATCTCGCCGGTGGTAAAGGCGAAGTCGCGCGCGGCCTGGCCCTCGATCCGCAGCGCGCGGCGACCGCCCGCGACGGGCACGCCGGCGCCCTCGCGCCACTCGCCCACGCGCGGCTGGCGCGGAAAATCGCGCGGCGAAACCAAGTCGGAATCCTCCGCCCAAATCACCTCGTAGGTGATGGGTTTCTTGGCCGGCTTGGCGATGGGCTTCTCGGCCACCACATGATCGACGGCGGCGGTGAGCGCGGCCTCGAGCGGCTTCACGGCGGCGGCCACCTCGTCGACGCGGCGCTGCACGACGGCCGAAGGCGCGAGCGTGACAATCGGGCCAGGCAGGCGGACGTTGCCGTCCCACGGGCGGTCCGCGAGGCCCTTGAAGATGGCGCCGAGCGAATAATACTCACGCTGCGAAAGCGGGTCGAACTTGTGGTCGTGGCAGGAAGCGCAATTGGCGGTGAGCCCGAGCCAGACGGCGGCCGTGGTGTCGACGCGATCGGCGGTGTTGCGCATCTCCGCCTCCGCCTCGATTGCGCCGCCCTCGGAGGTGGTGAGGTGCAGGCGGTTGTAGCCGCTCGCGACCAGTTGCTCAGTCGTTGGGTGGGGAAGAAGATCGCCGGCGAGCTGCTCGACCGTGAACTGATCGAACGCGAGGTTGCGATTGAAGGCCGCCACAACCCAGTCGCGGTAGGGCCAAATCATGCGGACGTTGTCCAAGTGCAGGCCATGCGTATCGGCGTAGCGCACCGCATCGAGCCAGAGGCGCCCAAAGTGCTCGCCGTAACGCGGCGACGCCAGCAGTCGATCCACGGCGCGTTCATACGCCCCCGGCGCGCGATCGGCGATGAACGCGTCGACCTCCTGCACCGTCGGCGGCAGGCCCGTCAAATCGAAGGTGACCCGCCGCAACAACACCTCGCGGGGCGCCTCGGGCGAAAGCGCAAGCTTGCGCGCCGCGAGCTGCGCGCCGACAAAACGATCCACGGGATGGTCCGCGGCTCCCGCCTTGGGCGCTGGCAGCGTGGGCCGCGCGACCGGCTCATACGACCAGTGTTTCTGGTAGTGCGCCCCTTGCTCGATCCAGCGCCGGAGCACCTCGCGCTGACCGGCGGTGAGGCGCGGCTTGTGCGACTCAGGGGGCGGCATCACCTCGTCGTCGTGCACGCTGACGACGCGCTGCCACAACTCGGATTTCTCCGCGCTGCCGGGCGTGATCGCGGGCAAGCCCTCGCGCGGCGCGGTCGCGCCCTCAAAGGTGTCGAGGCGAAGCTTGGCCTTGCGATGCCCGGCATCGACACCGTGGCAAGCGAAGCAGTTGTCCGCGAGAATCGGGCGGACGTGCTGATTGAACGATAGGCGCTCCTCAGCTGCGAGGGCGCAGGCCACGGAAAACGGCAGGGCAAGGAACAGGCGCATAAGCTTATCGTTATCGACGCATGAAAGCCGGAAACGGCTTAGGCGAAATTCCCCCTGCGTCAATGCACCGGACGATGCGCCAGTCCGGCGGGCGCCACCGCTAGGGCAAGTCGTAGGCCTCGATGAGCGCGACGCCGGAGCCGCCGCCCGCACCGTTGACCAAGGCGGTATAAGCGCCCGGTGCCAGAGTCACGATGAGCGCCGCGTCGCGGCTCGTGGGCTCCGAGAAGGCAAAAGCTCCCACACTGGCAAACGTCGCCGCCATGGTGGTGGCGCCGCCCCAGTTGTCGTTCTCCGCCACGAGAGTGCTGCCCTGATAGAGCTGCAACTGCGGATCCGTCAGCACGCCGCCGACACCGAAGGCCGCAAGCGTCGGCCCCGCCGCGCGGATCATGACGCGCTTGGGCGTGGTGCCGCTAATCACGAAGCCGAGGCTGGGCGACTCCGCTCCACCGACCTGGGCGCGCACCGACAGGTTCACAAGGCTCGCCGGCATGGCGGTGGCGGCGTCATAGATTTCAATCAGGGCGACGCCACTCGCGGAGTCCTTGCCGCTCAGTTGCACGGTGTAGGCGCCGGCCTCGACCGTGGTCATGAGCGCGGCGTCCGCACTCTGGGCAGGCAGGCTGAACGCACCGAGGCGTGCGGCGGCGCCCTCGATCTGGACGGCGTTGGCATTGCTGTTCCAGTCGTCGTTGGCGGACGCCACGTTCGCCCCCGAGTAGAGCGCCAGCGTCGGATCGCCAAGCGCCCCAGGAACCCCAAAGAGCCCGAGCGTGGGGCCAACGCCGCGCACAAGAATCGGCTTGTTCGACGTGCCGCCGACGACGAAGCCAACAATGAGGGCGTTATCACCGGCGCCTGCCATCGAGCGCACGGAGACGTTGACGATACGAGAGGCGACGACGGCCGGCGTCGTGGGCTGCGATGGCGTAAGTCCGCCATCGCCCCCGCCGTTCGAGGGTCCCGCGCCACCGGCACTTGCGGTGACGGTCAGCGTCGCGCCGGCCGAGATAGCGTAGCCCATGCTGTTGGACGCCTCGGCGGAATACGTGCCCTCATCGGCGGGACCCACGCCCTTCAGGAGCAGGGTGGCGCCCGTCGCACCGGGCAGAATGACGCCGTTGCGCTTCCACTGGTAGGAGGGCGCCGGCGCGCCGGCAGCCTCAACGACCAACGTGACATTCGACTGAGCAGCCGCCGTCTGGCTGATCGGCTGCATCGTGATCGCCGGCGGGGCGGCAATTTGGAGGGACGCGCCGTTGCTCGTGACCGTCCCGATGGGGTTGGTGGCAACCACGCTGTAAGTCGCGACATCGGTGGCGCTGACCAGCGGGACTTGATAGACCGACGCCGTCGCGCCGGGAATCGCCACGCCGTTCTTGCGCCACTGGTAGCTCGCTCCCGGAATAGCCGCGACGGTGACGCTGAACACCGCACGCGAGCCAAGCGTGACCGCTTGCACCGCCGGCTGCTTCACAATCGACGGCCGGGAGTGGACGACGAGGGTGCCGTTTGCGCTCATGGCGCTGCCGGCGGAATTCGAAACCTGCACGGAATAAATCGCAGCGTCGGCCGCGGTCACCGAGGAAAGCGACAGAGTCGCGCTGTTGGCCCCGAGGATATTCGTGCCATTCTTGCGCCATTGATAGGACGGAGACGGGCTCCCACCAGCCACGACAGTGAGGCTGGCGCCATTGCCCGCGACGACCGTTTGGAGTCCAGCCGGCTGGACGGTGATAACCGGTGCCGTGGCCACGCCCGGCGTCGGGGGCGGAGTCGGGGTTGGATTTGGCGTCGGGGTTGGGTTCGGCGTGGGGTTAGGCGTCGGATTCGGAGTCGGATTCGGCGTCGGGTTGGGCGTGGGGTTGGGCGTCGGGGTCGGCGGGGGATTTGGTGTGGGCGTCGGCGGGGGCACCACCACGGAGAGCACGCACGCGCTGCTCGTCACGGATCCGGCGACGTTGCTCGCAATCACGGAATAATTTCCTGCATCAGCCTCGGCGACCCCGATCAAGGTGAGCGTGGTGTCCGTGGCACCTGCGATTGCGACATTGTTTTTCTGCCATTGGTAGGCCGGGGCAGGCGTGCCAGCGGCCCCAGCCGTGAAGGTCGCAGTCGCACCCACGGCGACGGACTGCGTGGCCGCGGGATTGAGCGTAAACGTCGGCGCGATGTTCGTGACCGGCGGCGTCGTGGGCGTCGGATCGTTAACCGTGAGCAGGGCGGGCGAGCTCGTGACGCTGCCGGCGACGTTGGACACGACGACCGTGTAGGTCGCGCTATCGGCAGGCGTAAGCGCCGTGAGCACCAGCGTCGAGGCTGTCGCACCCGAAAGGCTCGTGCCGTTCTTCTGCCATTGATAGGTCGGAGTCGGCGTGCCCGAGGCGGAAACACCAAAACTCACCGAACCGCCGGTGACCGCGGTCTGCGGCGAAACAGGCTGTGTCTGGATCGTGGGCGCCACGTTGACGGGCGCTGCGGTCACGGTCAGCTCCTCGTCCGCGCTGGTGGCCAAGCCGAGTTCGTTGGTCGCGACCACCGAGTAGGCGCCGGCATCACCCGTCGTCACCGACGCGATCGCGAACGACTGCCCCGTTGCACCGGAAATCGCGACGCCGTTCTTTCGCCATTGAAACGTCGGCGCCGGATAGCCGTCGGCCGTCACATAAAACGTGACTGTCTGTCCTGCATTGGCGGACGTCGCTCCTCGGCTTGAATCCGCGCCTCCGGCGAGCCACATCGCAACGACACAGAGCGCGCGCGCAAGCCACGGACGGCGGGTCAAAATTGAGGGCGCGCAAGCCACAAAGAGAAAATTCATTGGCTCCCAATCGCGCCGCGCAAACAAGCAGGAAACATAGGACGATACCCACGCCCTGATTAGGTAAACCCCGCCGCTTTCATAACGATGCCAACAGCAACAGCTAGAAAACACCACCGGCGATCGGCGCCAATGGCTGCGCAGGATTTTACGTGGTATTAGCCACTTGACGCCCAGTCATGCCGATCGACGCGGCAAGCGATCATTACCACTTTAGGCGCAGGTCCAACGAGCCCGCGTTCGGTTCACGGCGGAACATCATTTTGATTCCAGCTCCCGCCACGATCGCAACGACTCCACCCGCAGAACGCTCTTGGGCACATCGTTTGATCGCTAGGTATTTATTCCAGCAAAGTCACACCTTGCGCCAACACGCTGGATTCTCCGGTGATTGACGCCCGCATGCCCAATGGCGGCTTGTGTTCGCCATGCTCCGCCGTCTTGTTGCCGCGCACTGCGACCCGACCTCTTGCATGCAATTTCACCACCTGCCCGCGCCCGAAGCCGTCAACACGCTTTCAACCCAAGAACTCCGCGACCGCTTCTTGCTCAGCGGCCTTTTCCAGCCGGGCAAAATCACCGCCCGATACACCGACCTCGATCGCATGATTACCGGCGTGGCGATGCCTGCGGAAACGTCGCTAGAGCTGCCTGTCGCCAAGGAAACCGGCACGGAGTATTTTCTCGCGGCCCGAGAGATGGGCATACTGAACGTCGGTGGATTCGGCCTCATCCGCGTCGGGCGGTCGACCTATGAGATGGAGCATCTCGATTGCCTCTACATCGGCCGTGGCGAACGCGAGGTGCTCTTCGTCAACGGAGGCGAGGGCGACGCGCAATTCTGGTTCGTCAGCGCGCCTGCCCATGCCCCCCACCCCGTCGCGCATGTCCGCGCTGCGACGCTGAGGACCGAGCCCATCGGTGACGCAGCGAACGCCAATCGGCGGCGCATCCACAAACTGATTTACCCAGGCGGCGCAGCGAGCTGCCAGCTTACCATGGGGTTCACCGAGTTCGAGCCCGGCAGCGTCTGGAACACCATGCCGCCGCACACCCATCTCCGCCGCTCGGAAATCTACCTCTACTTCGACGCGGGTGACGCAGCCATAGTGCATTTGCTCGGCCGCCCCGATGCCACGCGTCATCTTATCGTCCGGGACCGCGAGGCGGTGCTGTCTCCGCCATGGTCGGTGCATTGCGGCGCGGGCACGGGAGCATATCGCTTCGTGTGGGCGATGGCCGGCGAGAACCAAGTCTTCGACGACATGGACCGTGTGCCGCTCAATCAGCTGAAGTGATCCAATCCTAAGCGAAAAGCGCCAGCGGCCTCAGCGAGAACTCCGGAAACACCGCAGCCAGCCCCGCCGCATCCACTCCGTGGCGCCCCAAAACCGGCGCGATCGCGTCGCGATAGTTGTTCCAGACTGGCAGGTCGCCGTAGCCTTCGAGCACGCCGCGCTTCTCGAGCACATCGGGCGCAAGCCCGCGCCACTCGCCGTGCACCCGTCCGCCACGGACGCCGCCGCCGAGCACAAAGAACGTGGAGCCCCGCCCGTGGTCCGTGCCGAACCCCGAGTTTTCTTCCACCGTGCGTCCAAACTCCGTCATCACGACAACCGTGGTCGCAGCCATGCGCACGCCGAGATCCGTGCGAAACGCTTCCAAGCCCGCGGCCAACCGCGCCGCGAGCGCGTCGACCTGCCCCTGTTGCGCAAAGTGAGAATCCCACCCCGGCAGATCGATCGAAGCGGCTTCCAGCCCCACATCGGCCTTGATCAAGCGCGCAAGCTGGCTCAGGCCGGTCGCGAAATCGTCCCGGCCGTAGTTCGCACCATTTGCCGGGACGTAGGCGGTCGCACGCATCGCCTCGATTCGCACCAGGGCGTCAAACGTGTCCCGCGCCGCGGCCCCGAGTTGGCCGCGCTGCATGGCGTAGAGCCGCTCGAGCTGGGTGCGAAACGCGGGCGTGCGTCCCCCGAGCGCAAAGTCATCGAGCCCCTGCATGACCGTTGCCGACGGAGCGCCGAGCAGGCATTCCGGCAACGCCTTGCCCACGGCGACGCACGTGAGCGCACCGCTCGCGGCCGCCGGCTTCACGCGCAGGAACCGCCCCAGCCACCCGCCCGCGACCAGGCCGCCATGCTCCATGAGATCCTGGGCCTCGAAGTGTGACCGCGTCCCATCCTCTGATCCGCACGCGTGCACGATCGCCAGTTCGCCCTCGCGCCACGCGGCGGCGAGCGGCGCGAGCTTCGGGTGCAGCCCGAAGCGGTCGTCAAGGCGGACCGCGTCGTTCTTCGCGATGCCCAGGCGCGGACGCGCGCGGTAGTAGTGCGCGTCCTCAACAGGGGGAACGAGGGCGAGCCCATCCGCGGCACCGCGCAGGAAGACCACGACCAAGGTGCGGCGTTCGTCGCCGTTGCCCGTGATGAGTGCCTGCGTCGCCATGCGCGCCTCCCGCTCAGCTGTGTTGGAACGCCGGCGACGCCAGGAGCAGCGCCACATCCGCGCCCGCATCGCGATAGGCCGCGCGCTCCTCGCCACTCGGGCGCCGCCCAAGCACCGTCGCCATCAGCGCCTCGTCCCCGCCCAGCCGCGTCCGCAGCGTCTCGATTTCGACTCGCGTGCCCTTGATGCGGTTGCCCACGAGCGCCGTCGCAAAGTTCCAGCGCCACAGCAGCGTGCTCTGCCAATGCGAGGCCGTCTCCGGATAACCGTCCGGCGTCGCGTAGCGAAACGGCGCGTGCCCCATTCGCAGCAGATAGTCATTGAGCGCCTTGGACGCGTCGGTCTCGGCGTGCGCGGCCCGGAGGGCGGAAACGACAAAATGAAAGGGTCGCTTGAACTTGGCGCCCCGCGCCTCCGGCGCCCGAAACTCCGGCGTCGCAAAAAGTGCGCGCAAGGTTGCGGGAATATCGCCCTGCGCCGCGGTGAACGCGCCGGCCGTCGCCCGCACCGCGGCCTCCGGCGGCTCGTCGGCGATGAAGCGCCGGCACAGCTTCCAGGCGATGTGCCGGGCGGTCTGCGGATGCCGCACCACAATCTCCAGGACCCGATCCAAGTCGGCGGCGCCGAGGCCGGACGGGATGTCGGCGCCCAACACGCGTTTCGGGCCGTCATCGTGCTGGCGGGCGTTGAATTCGACGCGGCCCTTGAAGAATTTTTTCCGATCGCGCACGGTCCAGCCCGTGAGGCAGCGCGCGACCTCCATCACATCCTGCTGCGTGTAGCCGCCGTGCACGCCCAAGGTGTGCAGCTCGAGCAATTCGCGCGCGTAGTTTTCGTTCGGCTTGTCCCCGGCGTTGGCCACACGATTCGCCCGGCCGTCAAGATACCACAACATCGCGGGGCTGACGGCGCTGGCCCGCACCAAGTCCCGGAAATTCCCCAGCGCATGAGCCCGGACGACGTCGCGATCGTCGGCGGCCTTGAGCCATTTCGCCTCGGCCTTCGAGGGATCGATGTTGAAGTGGTCGCTCCAAAACTGGACCATCACCTCGAAGAGCTGCCGCTCGCTCAGCACCGCGCGAAGAATCGTCGCCCGGGTCAGATCATCGAGGAGCACCTTGTCCTTGAACTCGTAGAGGTCCCCCACCCTCGCGCCGCGATCACGCAGCGCCGGAAACAATTTCTGCAGTGGATCGCCCGCGCCGTCCTCGCGTCGCAAAAAACTGCCCTCGGGGTCCGCGAGGCTGTCGAACTCGTGCCGGATCACGCGCGCGCACACCGTGTCGTCGAGCGTCGCGGGCGCGAGTTGCCCGGCGACAAACGCCTCGACGCCCATCGTCGCCACGTGTCGGTAGTCCCCGGGACGCGCGCCAAACGTGAGGCGGTTGAGCACGTGCGAGACCAGGTCGATTTCCGCCGAGTCGGACGGGGCGAGCGCCGCGGGCAGCAGCGGCGCGGTCGGCTTGCCGACGAAACGCCGCGCTTCCGTGATCAAGTCCGGCCCGCGGTCGCAGCCGCCGCCCGCCGCCGCGACCGCGCCAGCACCCGCCACGATAAATTGGCGGCGTGTCATCCTCATGTGACCGGCGCCGCGGATTTCCGCGCGAACCACACGCGCACGAGCGCCCCCAGCCCCGCGAGCAGCGTCAGCGGCAGCCAGACAATCGTGAGGAAGATCAAGGCCAGCACGACGCCGCCCCGCAGCATTCGGCGCAGCGCCGTGCCCGCATCGTCCAGCCCGCGCCCGATCCGCAGCGCCAGCCCGGCGGTGCCCGACAGGGCGAGAAAGATGGTTCCGAGGATGATCGCGGCACGCCCGATGTTCCCTGCGGCGCTCGGCACCGCCTTGCCCAGCGCGAGCCCGCCGAGGATCAGCGGCAGGGCGCAGGCCAAGCCGACCAGAGCGCACGTGATCGGCGCAGCGCCCAGTTTCTCCGCGCAATGCTCAACCATCCGGGGAAAAAGTCCCGCCACCGCAAGCCACCACGCCACAAACACCAGCTGCAACCCAACAATCACGAGGACTACCGTGGAGACATCGGCGAGGTTCATGGCAACAGGTGGCGCGTGGCGTCGGAAATAACCTGCCATGCACTACACCGGGTCGAGCGATAAGTTACAGGCTGTTTCCTTTGCTCGTCCAACCTCCGGCCGCGCTGGGCGATTTTGAGCCGCCTAGAGACTCAGCCGCAGTCCGTCGTAGGCGACGCGAATCCCGGCCGGCAGGGTCGCCTCCAGGGTCGCGTGGTCACTGAGGTGGGTGAGATGCGTGAGCCAGGTCGCCGGCGCCCCAATCTCCTGCGCCACCGCGATGGCTTCGTTAATCGACATATGCGACGGGTGCGGCTCCGGGCGCAGGCCGTCGAGCACCACGGCATCCGCCCCACGCGCGAGCGCGACCGCATCACGGGGCACGCGCTTGCAGTCGGTGTAGTAGGCAAACTTCCTCCCGCTGCTGCGCTCGGTAAAAACGAGGCCCAGCGTGTTGAGCCCGCCGTGCGGCAGAAGCGTGGACTGAATGGTGCCCTGCCCAAGCTCGAGCAAGGGCGGCATGGCCTCGAGCTTGAAGGCCGCGTAGCCCTTCGAAATCGGCCGCTCCGCCATCGCATACGGGTAAATCGCGAGCACCCGGCCCATGCCCTCCTCCGTCGAATAGACGGTGATCGCCTCACCACCCCGCAGATCGCAGAAGCGCCGGAGGTCATCCATGCCGCACACGTGGTCGGCGTGGCCGTGGGTCAGCACAAAGAAGTCCGCCCACTCGATGCGCTCCCGCAGGCACTGGAGCCGCAGCTCCGGCGCGGCGTCGACCTGCACATGCAGTCCGTCCATCACCACGTGCACGGATGCCCGGGTGCGCTTGTTCCTCGGGTCGGGCGAGGTGCAGACGCGGCAACCGCACGCGATCATGGGCACACCCTGCGAGGTGCCGGTGCCGAGAAAGATCACTTCCATGCTGGCGCGGAGCAATGGCACGGCGCGCCGCGATGGAAAGGCCAAAGGATTTTCGGTTGCGGGCGCGTGCCGCTTGGAAAAATTTCCCGCGCCGTGCGTCCTTCTCCTTGGCCCGCGCTTCCCGTCCCATTTTTCGCCGTCGCGCTCGTCCTCATCGCGGGAGGCGCCTATCTCAACACCCTCCAGGTGCCCTTCCTCCTGGACGACCTGACGACCATTGTCGCCAACCCGACCATCACCAAGCTTGCCCCGCTGGGCGACGTGCTGTTCCCCCCGGGGGAAATCTATTCGGCCGGCCGGCCGATCCTGAACCTCAGCTTCGCCCTGAACTACGCCGTCGGTGGCCAGGCGGTCGGCGGCTATCACGTCGTCAACCTCGCGATCCACCTGGCGGCGGCCCTCGTGCTTTTCGGGCTCGCGCGGCGCACGCTCGAATTGCCGCGCAGCGGGGACGTTTTCCGCGCCCATGCCACGCCGATCGCGTTTGCGATCGCCGCGCTGTGGGCGGTGCACCCGCTGCTGACCTCGGCGGTCACCTACATTTCCCAGCGCGCCGAAAGCCTGATGGGGTTGTTCTACCTGAGCACACTCTACGCCTTCGTCCGCGGGGCGGAACGCCGGAGCACGCTGTGGCTGGCCGCGGGCACGATGGCCTGCGCGCTCGGCATGGCGACCAAAGAGGTGATGGTGACTGCTCCGGTGATCGTGTTTTTGTTCGATGCAGTGTTTCTCACCGGCTCGTGGCGCGAGACGTGGGTGCGCCGGTGGCCATGGCACGTCGCGCACGCGGCGACCTGGGTGATCCTGGTGGCGCTGATGCTGGGCGCTCGGCTCGGACAGCGCGCGATCGGCTACGAGCACGGGTTGTCGTGGTTCAGCTACCTCTGCCTCGAGTCGCAGGCCGTGAGCCTCTACGTGCTCCGAACGTTTGCCCCCGTGAACCTCGTCTTCGACTACGGCGCGAATCTGCCGAGCCCGGGCGGCGCGGCCGTCATCGGGGCGTTCGCGCTGCTCGGCACGCTGCTCACGCTGAGTCTGCGGGGGCTGGCCCGAGGCGCGGCGTGGGGCTTTTTGGGCGCGGCGTTTTTCATTTTGCTCTCGCCCAGCTCGAGCGTCGTGCCGCTGGCGGGCCAGCCGATCGCCGAGAGCCGCATGTATCTTCCTCTTGCCGCCGTGATCGCGCTGGTGGTCCTGGCGGCCGTGAAGTGGCGGCCACGCGCCAGCCTGCTTGTCGGCGCGGCGGCTTTGGCGGCGCTTGTCACGCTGACCTGCCAGCGGAATTCCGTCTTTCGCAGCGCAGAGACGATATGGGCCGACACGGTGAAAAAGCGCCCGCTCAACGCGCGCGCGCGCGTGATGTGGTCGGAAGCATTGAAGGCCGCCGGCAAACTCGACGCGGCAATCGAAGCGCTGAGCGAGGGCCTGGCGCTGGAGGAATCGCCGCAGAATGCCAACAACCTCGCCATCGCGCTTTTTCAGGCGGGTCGCGTCCCCGCAGCCATCGATCGTTTCAAGCAGGCCTTGAGGCTGAAGCCGGACTACGCGGAGGCCTACGGCAATTTTGGCCGCGTGCTGTTCCAAACCGGCGATCTGGCTGGCGCACTGGAGAACCTCTCCAACGCGATTAAGCACGGCCGGGAAGACGCCGATCTGCACAATCTGGCCGGAATGTGCCTCGTGAGGCTCGGTCGGACCGCGGAGGCGCGCGCTCACTTTGAACGGGCGCTGCAACTCAACCCGCAGCATGCCGATGCAAAGGCCAACCTCGACTGGGTTCGAGCGCAGGCCAAGTAGCGGAAAAAAGAAGGGCGCGCCACTTTCGCGGCGCGCCCTTTCAAAAACAAACGGGAGGATCTCTCCTTCCGTTCGGTGAGGCTTAGTAGTCCATCCCGCCGCCGTGGCCGTGGCCATGGCCGCCGGCCGGAGCTTCCTTCTTCTCCGGGATCTCGGTGATCATGCACTCGGTCGTGAGGAGCAGGCCGGCGATGGACGCCGAGTTCTGCAGCGCGGTGCGGGTGACCTTCGTCGGGTCCACCACGCCGGCCTTCACGAGGTCCTCGTATTCGCCGGAGGCGACGTTGTAGCCGTAGTTCCCCTTGTTGGAGAGGATCTGGCCGACGACGACCGCACCCTCGACGCCCGCGTTGGCGCAGAGCATCCGGATGGGGCTCTCGATGGCGCGGCGCACGATCTGGGCGCCGATCGCCTCGTCACCGTCGAGCTTCACGGAGTCGATGGCCTTGGCGCAGCGCAGGAGCGCGACGCCACCGCCGGCGACGATGCCTTCCTCGACCGCGGCGCGCGTGGCGTGGAGGGCGTCCTCGACGCGGGCCTTCTTCTCCTTCATCTCGGCCTCGGTGGCGGCGCCGACGTTGATGACGGCCACACCGCCCGCGAGCTTCGCGAGGCGCTCCTGGAGCTTCTCGCGGTCGTAGTCAGAGGTGGTCTCGTCAATCTGACGGCGGATCTGCTTCACGCGGCCCTGGATGTCGGACGACTTGCCGGAGCCCTCGACGATGGTCGTGTTCTCCTTGTCGACGACGATGCGCTTGGCGCGGCCGAGGTCGCTGATCTGGAGGTTCTCGAGCTTGATGCCGAGGTCCTCGGTGATGCAGCGGCCGCCGGTGAGGATCGCGATGTCCTCGAGCATGGCCTTGCGGCGATCGCCGAAGCCGGGGGCCTTGACGGCGCACACGTTGATCGTGCCGCGAATCTTGTTCACGACGAGCGCGGCGAGGGCCTCGCCCTCGACTTCCTCGGCGATGACGAGGAGGGGCTTGCCGCTCTTGGCGACGATCTGGAGGAGCGGGAGGAACTCCTGGAGGTTGGCGATCTTCTTCTCGTGGATGAGCACGTAGGCGTCCTCGAGGATGGCCTCCTGGGCCTCGGCGTTGGTCGCGAAGTAGGGCGAGAGGTAGCCCTTGTCGAACTGCATGCCCTCGACGACGTCGAGCGTGGTCTGGATCGACTTGGCCTCCTCGACGGTGATGGTGCCGTCCTTGCCGACCTTGTCCATCGCGTCGGCGATGATGTCGCCGATCTCGGTGTCCCAGTTGGCGGAGACGGTGGCGACCTGGCGGATCTCCTCGCGGTCGTTGACCTTCTTGGAGATCTTCGCGAGCTCGGCGACGGCGGCCTCGACGGCCTTGTCGATGCCGCGCTTCAGGAAGATCGGATTGGAGCCGGCGGTGACGTTCTTGAGGCCTTCCTTGTAGATGGCCTCGGCGAGCACGGTGGCGGTGGTGGTGCCATCGCCCGCGGCGTCGGAGGTCTTGGAGGCGACTTCCTTCACCATCTGCGCGCCCATGTTCTCGTAGGGATCGGGAAGCTCGACTTCCTTGGCGACGGTGACGCCGTCCTTGGTGACGGTCGGCGAGCCGAATTTTTTGTCGATGACGACGTTGCGGCCCTTGGGCCCGAGGGTGACCTTGACGGCCTTCGAGAGAAGCTCGACGCCGCGGAGGACTTTCTGACGAGCGGCCTCGTCGAACAGCAGTTGTTTAGCAGCCATGTGGATGAATTTTTAGTTGAGTGTTGGGAATTGCGAGGGTCGGGCCGGTTCAGCCGATCACGCCGAGGATGTCGTCCTCACGGACGAGCGTGTATTTCTTGTCGTCGAGCTTCACCTCGGTGCCGCCATATTTGGAAATCAGGACGCGATCGCCGACCTTGACCTCGAACGGCGTGACCTTGCCGTCATCACCTTTCTTGCCAGTGCCGAGGGCGATGACCTTGGCCTCCTGGGGCTTTTCCTTGGCGCTGTCCGGGATGATGATGCCACCGCGGACCTGCTCTTTTTCTTCGATGTGCTCGACGAGGACACGGTCCCCGATCGGCTTGATTTTGACGTTAGCCATTTTGGATTTGGGTTTGGGTTGAAGGGTGATTTTCGGTTCTGAGTGGTGAGCAAAGCGCGCCCGCTGCGAACAAATCGCAGCCGGCGCGCAAAGATGAAAGGACGACGACTACTTTTTCTTTTCGTCGTCTACAACCTCGAAGTCGGCATCGACCACATCCGCCTTCTTCTCGGTCTTCTTGCCCGCGCCTTCGGGCTTGGCGGAGGAGGCGGCATCGCCGGTGGCAGCCGCATCGGGCGCAGGCGCGCCGGCGGCCTGAGCGGCCTTCTGCGCCTCCTGATAAAGTTCGCCGCCGACCGCCGTGAGCTTTTCCAGCGCAGACTTCATGCGCGCGGGATCGTTGCTCTCGAGGTCCTTCTTGGCCTCCGCCAGGGCAGACTCGACCTTGGACTTGATGCTGGAGGCGAGCTTGTCGCCTGAATCCTTGAGGGTCTTCTCCATCTGGTAGATGGAGGTATCGAGCTGGTTCTTGGTCTCGACGGCCTCCTTGCGCTTCTTGTCCTCGGCAGCGTGAAGCTCAGCCTCCTTGGTCATCTTCTCGACCTCGTCCTTGGAGAGGCCGGACGAGCCCTGGATGGTGATCTTCTGGTCCTTGCCAGTGCCAAGATCCTTGGCTGAGACGTGGAGGATGCCGTTGGCATCAATATCGAACGTCACCTCAATCTGCGGCATGCCGCGCGGTGCGGGCGGAATGCCGTCGAGCCGGAACGTGCCGAGGATCTTGTTGTCACGGGACATCGGGCGCTCGCCCTGCAGGACCACGATTTCAACGGAGGGCTGGTTGTCGCCGTAAGTGGAAAACGTCTGCGTCTTCTTCGCCGGGATCGTGGTATTGCGCGCGATCATCGGAGTGGCGACCTGACCAGCCGTCTCGATGCCAAGCGTGAGCGGCGTGACGTCGAGCAGGAGCACATCGCGCACCTCGCCCTTGAGCACGCCGCCTTGGACAGCGGCGCCAACGGCGACGACTTCGTCGGGATTTACGCCTTGGTGCGGCTGCTTGCCGCCGAGCTTGTGCGCGATCTCGACGACCTTGGGCATGCGCGTCATGCCACCCACCAGCACGAGCTCATCGATCTTGTCCGCTGAGAGGTCGGCGTCCTTGAGGCAGTTCTTGAACGGCTGGATGCAGCGTTCAAACAACGCGTCGCAGATTTGCTCCATCTTGGCGCGCGAGAGCTGCACGTTGAGATGCTTCGGGCCCGACGCATCGGCCGTGATGAAGGGCAAGTTGATGTCAACGGACTGCGCCGACGACAACGCGATCTTCGCTTTCTCCGCCTCTTCTTTCAGACGCTGGAGGGCCATGGGATCCTTGCGCAGATCGATGCCGTTTTCCTTTTTGAAGGTATCGACGAGCCAGGAAATCAGCGCCTCGTCCCAGTTGTCACCGCCGAGGTGAGTGTCACCATTGGTGGCCTTCACTTCGAAGACCCCATCGCCAATCTCGAGCACCGACACGTCGAACGTGCCGCCGCCGAGATCGAACACCGCGATCTTCTCGTCCTTCTTCTTGTCGAGGCCGTAAGCGAGCGAGGCGGCGGTGGGCTCGTTGATGATGCGGAGCACCTCGAGGCCGGCGATCTTGCCGGCGTCCTTGGTGGCTTGGCGCTGCGAATCGTTGAAATACGCCGGCACCGTGATGACAGCCTGCGTGACTTTCTCGCCGAGATAGGCTTCGGCATCGGCCTTCAGCTTGCCGAGCACGAACGCCGCAATTTGCTGAGGCGCGAATTGCTCGGTCTTGTCGCCGACCTGGACCTCGATGTAAGCGTCCCCATTCTTGCCCTCGACGGTCTTGAAGGGCATGTTCTTCGCCTCTTCACGAACCTCCGTAAATTTACGGCCGATGAATCGCTTGGCGGAGAAAACCGTGTTGCGCGGGTTGGTGACCGCTTGGCGCTTGGCAGCTTGGCCGACCAACCGCTCGCCAGACTTTGTGAAGGCGACGACCGACGGCGTGGTCCGGGCGCCCTCGGCATTCGGGATAACCACAGGTTCCCCGCCCTCCATAATCGCCATACACGAGTTGGTGGTGCCAAGATCAATTCCGAGAATGCGGCTCATGGCTCTCAACTAGCAACGCTGATGCCTTCACCTCGCAAACACCGACTAACCTTTGTCTTTCAATGGCTTGAAATTTCAAGGGACGACTTTCGCGTCATCTCTTGGCAATCAAATTACGCCATTGTGTCTCAGCCTTGCGCCATGTGCACAGTCTTGACGATCAAGTTGGCGCGGTTGCAGTCACACCTCCAACGACTAGGGTCGTTCAATGGAAATGGAAATTACTCTACCGGATGAGGTGCCAGTGATGACCCTCCCCAACGTCGCGTTCTTTCCGCAGGCGTTGATGCCGCTGCACATTTTTGAACCGCGCTACCGCCACATGCTGCGCGACACCTTGGCTTCAAATCGGCTCTTCGCCGTTGCCGGTCTGGATGCGGGCCTGGCAGCTGATCCAGCTAAGTTCGAGCCACCTCATCGCATTGCCAGCGTAGGCATCATCCGCGCCTGCCAGAAGAACGACGACGGAACATCCAACCTCCTCCTTCAAGGCCTTTGCCGCATCGAAATCACCAAGATCATCCGCGAGGAACCCTACCGCCGCATCCGCATCCGCGCCCTCAGCAGCGAGGCGGGAGCCAGCGAGGAAGACAACCGAGACTTGCGCCGTGAACTCACCCGCCTGCTTGGCATCAAGCTACGCCTTGCCCGCAGCGGCCCGGTCGAAATCATGTCGTTTCTCAAGACGGTCGACGACCCCGAGGCCTTCGCGGACATCGCCGCCTTCAGTCTCTGCGACGACGCGGCGGTCAAGCAAGAGCTCCTCGAAACCCGCGACGTGCATCATCGCCTCACGCGGTTTGCCGCGCACGTGCGAGCCCAGATCGAGGCCATCAAGCTGCGGGAAAGACTCCAAGGTCCGTTAACCGATGAGCGTATCGGCGAAAACTGAGCGCGATGGCGCGAATTTGACGGGTTTTTCAATCCTGCCCGTGTGTTCCCGCTCGCCGCGGCGCGCCGCGCGCCCACCATGGCTGCAGCCGATGCATCCCCACGCTGCCGCTCCACTTTCGATCCTCGTCGCCGAAGACGAGGAGGGCATCCGCGATTTGCTCGCACATTGGCTATCTGACTGCGGGCATCGCGTTCAGACGGTCGACGGCGGCCAGCAGGCGCTGCGGCACCTGCACAATGAGAACTTCGACCTCGTGATCACCGATGTCGTGATGCCCGACGGCGACGGCTTCGAACTGATCCCGGCGATCCGCAAAATCCAGCCGGAGGCGCGCATTCTCGCCATCTCGGGCGGCGGGCGCTACATTCCCGGCGGCGATTGTTTGTCGCTCGCACGCGGGCTCGGGGCTCACGCCACGGTCATCAAGCCGTTCGACAGTGAAGATGTTCGCCGAGGTATTGCTGTCGCGCTTAGCGCGGCCTCCGCGACCAAGTCCGCCTGAACCAGGGGCCAGCCCGCCGCGCGTCGCGGGAAAATGGTGCTTGCGCTCTCGTCGACGGAAGCTTTTTTCCGCACTTCTCGCGCGTGCCAACATAGCTCAGCTGGTAGAGCAACGCTTTCGTAAAGCGTGGGTCATCGGTTCAAATCCGATTGTTGGCTCCAGCGCCTTGCGCGCCACGCGCCGAGCCGACTTGTGACTTCGCTCGACGCCGATCTGTTCGACTATTCACTGCCGCCGCACCTTGTTGCCCAGAGGCCCGCGGCCCGGCGCGACGAGTCGCGCCTGCTGGTCGTGCACCGCGCCACGCGGTCGCTTGAGCATCGCGCTTTTCGCGATCTGCGGGAGTTCGTCCGCTCCGGTGACACCTTGATCCGCAACACCGCCGCCGTCTTGCCCGCGCGGCTGCGCGCGGTCCGGCCCAGCGGCGGGCAAGTCGAGTGCTTCCTGCTCCAGCCTGACAGTGATTTTTTCACCTGGCGCTGCCTGCTGAAACCCGGCCGAAAGCTGCCTCCGGGCGCGACGTTCGCCGACCGGGAGGGAAATTTTTCAGCCGTGGTCGTGGCACGCGGGGACGACGGCGGGGCGATCGTGCGCTTCACCACCCAAGGCGGCGAACCGGTGCCGGCGCTCGCCAATCGACTGGGCGCGGTGCCGCTGCCACCCTACATCCTGCGCGCGGACAATATTTCCGACGCCGCGGACCGCGAACGCTACCAGACCGTGTATGCCGACCCCGCGCGCCAGGTGGCCGTCGCGGCGCCGACCGCAGGGCTGCATTTCACCCCCGATTTGCTGGCGACGCTCGCAGCGCAGGGCGTGCGTTTCGCCGATGCGACGCTCCACGTCGGGCTCGGCACCTTCAAGCCGATCGCCACCGCCACAGTCGAAGCGCACGCGATCCATCGCGAAACCTACGAACTGCCGCCGGCGACGCAGCGCGCGCTCTTCCCGCCACTCGCGGGCCGGCGGATTGCCGTCGGCACCACGGCCGTGCGCACCATCGAGGATTTTCTGGCGCGAAACTCCGCGCCACTGCCCGGCGAACAGCCCTGCCGCGCCGAGGCCGACATCTTCATTTATCCTCCGCGTGATTTCCGGGGCGTCGACGCGCTCATCACGAATTTTCACCAACCCCGCTCCACGCTCCTCTGCCTGGTCGCGGCGTTTCTCGCGCCCGGCTCAACTGATGGGATCGCGTGGTGGCGCGAGATCTACGCCGAGGCAATCAGACGCGACTACCGGTTCTTCAGCTATGGAGATGCGATGCTGATTTTGTGAACGCCGCGTTGCGTTTGCCCCCACCACCCCTTTTTTCCAACCGCTGCTGTTCATGAATTCGATCCGGGCTTTTCTCACCCTTGCCCTGTCAATCGCGCTTGGCTCCACCGCATCCGCGGCTGTCGAAGTCTACCAGATTGACCCGGTGCACTCCACCGTCGGTTTTAGCCTTCGCCACCTCGTCTCCAAGTTCACCGGCAGCTTCTCCAAGGTCAGCGGATCCATCACCTTTGACCGAGAAAACCCCGAGCGCAGTTCCGTCGAGGCCACAATCGACGTGGGCTCCATCAACACGGCGGATGAAAAGCGCAACAACCACGTGAAGAGCGACGACTTCTTCGCCTACGCCAGGTTTCCGACGATGACCTTCCGCAGCACATCATGGAAAAAGACGGGCGAGGATGCGTTCGATGTCACCGGCGATCTCACGATCAAGGACGTGACAAAACCGGTGGTGCTGAAAGTGAAGCTACTCGGATTTGGCCCGGGCGTGGGCGGCGCGCAGGTCAGCGGCTGGGAAGCCACGACCACCCTTAAGAAATCCCAGTTCGGTCTCAGCGGCCCGGCGATGCTAGGCAAGGTCCTCGGCGACGACGTCACCATCAACCTGGGCATCGAAGCCGGAATGAAAAAATAGCCGGCGAGCACGCCGGACGACGTCCTTCCTTTTTGTTGCCGCCCAGCCCCCTCCCCGCGTGACCGCCGACGAACTTCAGACGCTCATCGAAGACGCCACCGCCGACTACGCGCTGGGTGAGTCCGACTCCGCGCTCACCAAGCTCGCCCGCGCAAGTGCGATGGCGCCGGAGTCCTTTGAGGCTTGGCATGCGCTGGCCGAGGTAAACTTTTCGCTGCGTCGCCTTGATGCCGCACTGGCCGCCGCTGAGCGCGCGCACGCGTTGCGCCCGGCCGACCTGTTCATCAACACCACGCTCTCTCGCATCTGGATGGAGCGCGGCGACAAGTCCCGGGCCGAGCACTTTGGCGCGCAGGCCAAGATTGCCGGTTGGCGCGACCAGCTAAAAAATCCCGCCGGCACGGGCGAAACTTAGTTTCTCGCGACGCCTCGAGGCGATTTTCGGCTAGTGGCGGGCTCGACCGTGGCGCAGGCTTGCGCGAACTCACCCCACCCCATGCATTCCCCCTTCCCGCGCACCGTGCGATTGCTTGCGCTCGCCTGTGTGTCCGCGTCGTTCCTCCGCGCCCAGGCCGTTGCGCCCGCCTCTGCCCCGACGACCGAAGCCAAGGCGCCCAAGGACGGCGCCGCCCCCGTTGTCCTCTCCCCCTTCGAGGTGAGCAGCGAGAAGGACACCGGCTTCGCCGCCGCCAGCTCGCTCGCCGGCGGCCGCCTCGCGGGCGACCTCCGGGACACGCCGGTCTCCTATTCCGTCATCACGCGCGACTTCATCGACGCCCTCGGCATCACCGATCTGCAGAGCGCCGCGGAATGGGCGACGAGCAGCACGCTGAACGTCGACAACGGCATGCAGAATTTCTTCGCCGCCCCGATCAACTACACCATCCGCGGCTCGGGCAATGGCCGGCCGCAGCGGAATTTTTTCCCGCAATTCAACAACGGCGACAGCTACAACCTCGAGCGCTACGACTTCGGCCGCGGTCCCAACTCCATCCTCTTCGGCAACGGCTCGCTCAGCGGCGTCAGCTCCGCCACCACCAAGCGCGCGCTCACCAACCGCGCCGCCGAGAGTGCGCAGCTCAGCGTCGGCTCATGGCGCAACTACCGCGCGACCTTCGACGTGAACCAGCCCTTCGGCGAAAAGTTCGCCGCCCGCGCCGCCGCCGTGTGGGGCGACAGCAGCGGCTGGCGGCTGAAGGACTTCGACAAGCGCAAGGCCGTCTTCCTCAACACCACCTACCGCCCGTGGCGCAACGGCGAGCTGCGCGTCGAGGGCGAATACGGCGACAACTCCCGTCAGTCCGGCTTCACCACACTGGATGACCGCCTCTCCGGCTGGGACGGCCGCACGGTCTTCAACGCCCCCGCCGGCGCGACCACGCTCCCCGGCAACGCCAACGCCCTCGGCATCGGCCGCCGCGGCGCCAACTACTTCGTCATCGATCCCGTGAGCACCTCGCCGGCGATCTTCAACTACCAGAACGATCCCATCACGCTCCCCGGCGGCAACAGCACGACCACGCCGCTCGCGGGCTTCGTCCAGGGCAGCCTCCCGTCGTTCGCCAGCGCGGGCGCGACCTTCCTCCACGCGGTGGACGTGCCGGCCAACCGCTTCACCACCGCGATCAACAACTCGTTTTTTCGCCCGCCGTCCGAGGAGTTCACCATCTCCCCCGACGCGCCCATCCTCGCGCAGCGGTTCAAGGACATCCAGATCACGTTCAACCAGCGTCTCGGGAATTTCCATTTCGAGGTCGCCGCCGACTTCAACCGCGCGCGCTCCTTCATCAACGGCGAGCAGAACCGCAGCAGCAACGACACCTACATCGACATCAACCGCGTCCGTCCCGACGGCTCGGCCAACCCCTACTTCCTCCAGCCCTACGGCGACGGCCAGCTCATGCGCGGTTACCGGCAGTTCAACTACAACAATGTCCGCGGCGCCGCCGCCTACGTGCTCGAGACGCGCTTCGGCAACTTCGCCTTCAACACCCTCGGCGGCATCAACCGCGGCGAGGACCAGAGCGACTACCGCTACCTCAGCGTCGCGCAGGGCGCCGACCATCGCCTCTGGGGCTTCCTCTCGACGCCCGCCACGCAGAACGTCCGCGTGCGCCGCTACTGGAACCAGTTCTCCCGCCCCATCCCCGATCCGTCGCTCGCGCCGATCACCTACGTCGATCCCAATCCCGCCACGCGCGCCAACGGCCCCATCCAGCCCATCTGGGCGGTGGACATCTCGCGCCGCGACACGGAGTCGATCAACTCGTCGAATTTCAAATACGCCCTCGCCTCCGTGAACGCGAAGTTCTTCAAGAACCGCCTCATCGTCCTCGGCGCCGTGCGCAAGGACTCGTATTTTTTCCGCACCGTCCAGCAAATCGACAAGGGCGACTATCCGCTCAACTGGGACGGCCTCACGCGCATCATGCGCCCCGCGCCGCCCGCCGACTACGCCACGCTCACCTACCGCACGCGCGACGCCCGCGGCAACCCGATCGGCGAGCCGCAGGAGGCGGCCATCCGCCCGCGCCTCGCGCCCAACGGCGACCGCGATCCGCTCTACGCCAACGATCGCTTCAAGGACGACTACAACCCGTTCCCCGTGCAGGGCACGCAGGTCACGCGCTCCGTCGGCTCCGTGCTCCACCTCGCGAGCTGGCTCAATCCTTCCATCAACTTCGCCGAGACCTTCAACCCGCCGGGCGGCATCGTGCGCATCGATGGCCGCCAGCTCGAGCCGACGATCTCCACCGGCACCGACTACGGCCTCCGCATGGAGCTTTTCCAAAACAAGCTGAACCTCAACTTCACCTATTACCGCACCAAGGAAATCAACGGCGCCATCTCGCAGGACGGCCCGAACTTCTTCACCACGCTCTACCAAGCCAATGTCGTCGGCGATCAAAGCGCCACCGGCCGCAACATCCGCGGCGCCGGCGATCTGCCCGTGCAGTATCGGGACATCCGCACGCGCTCCGGCGACGGCTTCGAGATCGAGGTGGTCTACAACCCGTCGCGCGCGTTCCGCCTCACCGGCAGCCTGAGCTTCCCCAAGGTCTACGAGTCGAACCTCTACCCCGATGTCACCGCCTACATCGACAAGAACCTGCCGCTCTTCCGCCAGATCGCGCGCGACGCCGGCGTGCTCGTCAGCGCCAGCGACGTCGCCAGCGTCGACCTCTCCATCCCGATCAACCAGCGCTCGCCCGACGCGACCAACGCCCAGAACGCGTTCAACAACATCGTCGCCTTCCGCCAGAACGTCGTCACCGGCAAGCGTCGCGCGCAGGATCAGCCGCTGCTCAATCTCTTCGCCGACTACACCCTCCAGACCGGCCGGCTCAAGGGCCTCCGCGGCGGCCTCGGCGTCCGCTGGCGCGACAAGCAGATCATCGGCTCGCGCGGCGCCGACACCATCGCCAACCCCGCCAACCCCGCGCAGGCCATCGACGACCCGAAGGTCGACGCCTACACGCCCGTCTACACGCCCAACGACTACTACATCGTGACCGGCACCCTGAACTACGCGTGGCGTTTCAAGAACCGCCGCGAGGTGCAGGCCAACCTTGTCATCAACAATCTCCTCAACGACCGCGGCCCGCAGTATTCCTCCATCGCGCAGACCGCGAGCGCGCTCCGCCCGAAGAACAACGACTACACGAGCCCCGCGCGCGAGACCGTGCCGCTCACCTTCGCCCTCAAGCAGCCCATCAGCTACAATCTCCAGCTCACGCTGAAGATGTAGCGCCCCGTAGCGGCGGGCGTCCCTGCCCGCCGGTTCAGGATGTCCCTCTATTCCTCGGCGGGCAG
>JBGAGU010000018.1:0-17697 GCA_044226505.1 Opitutaceae bacterium | reverse complement strand
GCGGCCGGCCCCGCCCCGCGGCGAGGGCGCCGCGGCTCCAACCGAGCCGAGGAACTCCCGGAACTGCGCGTCGAGCCCCGCGAAGAGCGCCGGCGTGAAGCCCCAGCAGTTCATCGAGACGATCTCTTCGCCGGAGAATTTCCGCCCCGCGCCCACGTCCGCCGGCGCGATGCCCGTGTGCTCGACGATGGAGCGCAGCGCGCCGTCGGCCCCGGCCGCGCACACCCCGCGCGACACGAGGCCGTGCTCCGAGAGGGTGTTGGCGAGGCGGAAGCCCACCATCGCGAAATCACCGCCGCGCGCCGCGCCGAGGAAGCGAGCCAGCTGCGCGAACGAGTCCGCGCCGTAGAAATCGTCGGCGTTGATCACGGCGAAGTTGCCCCGCACGGCGTCGCGGGCGCACCAGACCGCATGCCCCGTGCCCCACGGCTTTTCGCGGCCGGCCGGCGCCGCGAAGCCCCCGGGCAGCGCGTCGATCGACTGAAACACGTAGTCGACCGCGATGCGCCCCGCGTAGCGCGCGCCGATCTTCTCGCGGAACAGCGCCTCGAAGTCGCGCCGGATCACAAAGACCACGCGCGTGAAGCCCGCGCGCGCCGCGTCGAACACCGCATAGTCCAGCACCGTCTCCCCGCCCGGCCCGACCGGGTCGATCTGCTTGAGGCCGCCGTAGCGGGAGCCCATGCCGGCGGCGAGGACAACGAGGGTGAGCGACATAGGCCGCGAGCAAAGCCGCCCGCGCGCCGCGCGGTCAATCCGCGAACCGGCGAGGCTCCGGGGCAGGGCCGGCCGCAGACCCGCCCTGCCTCGGCGCTCCTTCACCATCCCACGAGCGCCGCGAAGGCCGGATCGTTTTTCCAGCGCCGGAACGCCGGCTCCTGATCGAGGCGCAGCGTGTCGGCGAAGCCTTCCGTGATCGCGCGCCCCAGCGCGGCGAGCGTGCCCTTGCGATCGCCGAGGTTGGCCCGGGCGCGCGCCAACTCAAAATGCGACTGCGCCGCCTCCGGCCGCAGGAGCACCGCCAGCTCCAGCACCGAGGACGCCTGCTCGTAGTCGCCCTGGCGAAAGGCCTCGCGCGCCATCTCGCCGCAGCTCGAGGAGACGCCCTGGAGCACGCGCGTCGCCATCACGCGCGCGGCGGCGTCGGCGCCCTTCGCCTTCGCCTGCAGCTCGGCGATCGTTTTCTGGGCCGACGCGGCGCGGCCCTCGATCGCCGCGGCGACGAGCGTCTCGATCAGGGCTTCCTCCTTGGACTCGAGCGCGCGTTCGGCCTTGAGCGCGTCGCGCACCTCGCGCGAGGCGGCGAGTTCCTTGGCGCGCTTCTCCAGCGGCGCGGTGCCGGCGAGGCCCTTGAAGTCGGCCGCGATCGACTTGAGCGCGCGCATCACCTCGACCGCGGGCTCGGCGGGCAGCGCGGCGGTGCGCGCGGCGAGCTGCCCCGCGATCCACGGCTCGTCCTTCGCGCGCGCGCCGGTGCGCATCGCGTGCAGCTCGAGCCAGCCGAGCGCCTCGAACGTGAGCGGCGCGGGCAGCCACTCGTGCCCGCCGTCGAAGATCACGACACGGTGCGCCGCCTTGCGCTCGTCGAGCTCGCGATCGACGCGGCGCAGCTCGCGGTAGTTGAAGTCCGTCAGGCCCGCCGTGCCGAAGAACGCGAACGGCACGCGGTCCGGCGTCTCGCTGCCGCCGAAGCCCGCGCTGCACGCGATCACGCCCTGCGCCATGCCGCCGACGGCGACGGTGCATGCCACGCGCGCGCCGCCCGAGAGCCCCGCGACGTAGATGCGCCGCGGGTCGATCGGGAGGTGGCGCGTCACATCGCCGACCATCGCCTTGATCGCGGCGGCGTTGGCCTCCCAGGGGCCGTTGCGCGAGTTGTTCGAGCCGGCGACGATCCAGCCGAATTGCTCGGCGGCGGCGCTGAACCGCTCGACCGGGGCGTGCCCGCGCGCCCCGGGATCGAAGCAGAAGAGCACCGCATGCCGCTTCGCCGGATCGAACGCCGTCGGGATATAGAGCGCGTAGGTCTGCTTGGGATCCGAGACACACGCGACCTGCGCGAGCACCTGGCCCTTGGGGATCTCCGGCGCCGCGCAAAGCGGCGCAACCGACAGGAGGGCGAGCAGCGCAATGCGCGTCGGGGCAGTCATGGGCGGGGTGCCGCGGACGATGCCGCAACACCCCGATTCCGCAAGCGCCGCACTACGGCAGCTCGTAGACCTCGACCAGCGCCGCGCCGGCGGCGCCCGTGGCGACCGCGGCCTGCGCGGAGTAGGCGCCGGGCGCGAGCGTCAAGACCACGGCCGCATCGCGCGAACCAGCGGGCAGCGCGAACGCACCCGCGGCGGCGGCCGCCGCGGAAATCTCCGCGCCCGTGGCGGGCGCGGGCTGGCCGGCCACGGGCTGCGGCACGGACCAGTCGTCGTTCTGCGCGACCAGCGTCGCGCCGCTGAAGACGGCGAGCCGCGGATCGGCGAGCGTGCCCGCGACGCCGAAGGCGCCCAAGCCCGGGCCGACGGCGCGGATGAGCACGCGCTTCGGGTTGCGGCCGGCGATCACAAAGCCGTCGATGAACGGCGCGGCGGGATCAACCGTGCCGCGCGACGAGAGATTGATCACGCGCTGCGGCTCGGCGGCGTCGCCCAAATCGTAGATCTCGGCGAGCGCGACGCCGGGCGCGCCGTTGTCGAGCACCTGCATGCTGTAGGCGCCGGGCGCGAGCGTGGCGACGAGGGCGGCATCGCGGCTGCCGGCGGCAAGGGCAAAGGCCCCGACCTGCGACGCGGCGGCGGCCACGTCGGCCCCGGACCAGTCGTCATTGTCGAGGATGACGCGGCCGGCGCTGTCGAAGATTTGCAGGCGCGGGTTGGTCGCGGCGCCGGCGACCCCGAAGCCGGTGAGCGCCGGGCCGGCGGCGCGGAGCAGCAGGCGCTTCTGGCCCGGGCTGGAGATGACGAAGCCGACGATGAGCGGACGGCCGCCCGCGAGGTTCACGGGGCCGCGGGTCGAGAGGTTGATCAGCCGCTCGGCGATGACCGCCGCGGTCACCTCGAACGAGCGCACGACCTCGGGCGCGGGGTCGTAGGTGGCGTCGCCGGCCTGCGTGGCCCGGATCGTCACCGTGCCAGCAGTGCCACCAAGGGTGACGAGCGAGCCGGCGAGCGTGGCCGGGCCGCTGACCAACGTGAACGTCACGGGCAGCCCGCTCGAGGCGGTCGCCGTGAGCGCGAACGCGGGTTCGTCGCCGCGGCGATCCGTGAGCGCGGCGAAGGTGATCGTCTGCGGGAGCTTGCCGGCGGAGACGGTCACGGTGGCGGACGCCGCCTCGAGGTTGGCGTCGCCAGCCTGCGTGGCGCGCACGACGACCGGCGAGGCGTCGCGCACGGTGAGCGAGGAGCCGGCGAGGGTGGCATTGCCGGAAACGATCGAATAGGTGATCGGCAGGCCGCTGCTCGCGGTGGCGGCGAGCGGCGCCGCGACATTGACCGAGACCGGCGCGGGCGACGGGAAGGAGACCGTCTGCGCGGCCTTGGCAATCACCAGCGTGCCGCTGCCGGTGCCAAAGTAGTTGGGGGCGTCAACCGTCGCGACGACCGCGTAGGTGCCTGCGCCGGTCGGGACCGTGGCTGAGCCCGCGTAAGCGACCGTCACCGGCTGGCCGGCGGGCGTCGTGGTTACCGTGACGGGATGGGGCTGACCATCGTAAGTCTGCGCGAGGTTGCTGACGACGATGGTGACAAGGCTCCGGCCAATGGTGACCGCCAGGGTGCGGGAGCCGACGTTGCCGGCGGCGTCGGTCGCGGTCAGCGTCGCGGTGAAGTTGCCGCTCGAGTTGACGGTGCCGCTGAGCGCGCCGCCCGTCGTGAGGCTGAGGCCGCCGGGCAGGCCGGTGGCGGCGAACGTAACGGGCGACTCGTTGGCCGTGGCCGTGTAGGAAACCGGCCCGCCAAACACGCCGCTCAACGTGCCGGCGCTGGTGATGACGGGCACCGTGGTGTCGATGGTGTAGACTTCGCCCGCGGAGAACGCGCCCACCGTGACATTCCCCGGAATGTCGGTGATGCCCGTGCCGCTGGCCTTCAGATCGAGGCGCAGCGTGCCATCACCCGTGATGCCCGTGACGGTGACGATATAGACGGACGTGCTCACGACCGAAACCGCGGAGACCGTGCCCGCCGCCGTGCCGGTGGCGGTGAGCAGGAAGTCCGTGGCGTCGACGCCGGTCACGCCTTCGGAGAAGGTGACGGTGAACTGCACGCTCGGTCCCTTGGACGGCGTCGCGCTGAGGCGCGTGATGGAGAGCACCGCCGCGGCCACGCCGTCGACGAGCACGCCGGCGGTGGAGCCCACGCTGTTGAGCGTTAGCGTGGCGTTGTTGGCGCCCGCGTCGCGAATCGTGCCGCCGTTCGCGTCGAGGCTCGCGGCGAGCGCGATGCCCGTCGGGTCGGAATTGCCGGAGACGATCGTGTAGCGGAACACGAGCGCGGTCGTGCCGCTGCCGGAGAGATAGGTCGCGTAGACGGTGCCGCCGACATCGAGCGTGACGGCGAGGCGCGGCGTGCCGCCGGCGGTGTTGACCGTGACGGCCTCGGAGAAGTTGACCGTGAAGTTGAGGTTCGCGCCGGAGCCGTAGGTGCCGTTGGCGGGCACGGCGACGCTCGAGACGGTGGGCGCGATGCCATCGACGAGCACGGCGGCGGTGGCGCCCACGCTGTTGAGCGTGAGCACGGCGTCGTTGCCCGCGGCGTCGGACAGCGTGCCGCCGTTGAGGGTGAGCGCGCCGACCGTCACGCCCGTCGGATCGGAATTGCCGGAGGCCACGGTGTAGCGGAACACGAGCGCGGTCGTGCCGCTGCCGGAGAGATAGCTGGCGTCGACGGTGCCGCCCGTATCGAGCGTGAGCGCGATGCGCGGCGTGCCGCCGCCGGTGTTGACCGTGACCGCCTCGGACCAGTTCACCGTGAAGTCGAGATTCTGGCCGACGCCGTAGGTGCCGTTGGCGGGCACCGTGACGCTCGAGACGGTGGGCGCGATGCCATCGACCAGCACAGCCGCCGTGGAGCCCACGCTGTTGAGCGTGAGCACGGCGTTGTTGCTCGAGGCATCGCGCAGCGTGCCGCCGTTGGCATCGAGGCTCGCGCCGACGGCGATGCCCGAGGGATCGGCCGTGCCAGCCACGACAGTGTGGCGGAAGACGAGCGCCGTCGTGCCGCTGCCGGAGAGATAGGTCGCGTAGACGGTGCCGCCGGTGTCAAACGTCAGGGGAATCCGCGGCGTGCCGCCAGCGGTGTTGACCGTGACGGCCTCGGAAAAGTTGACCGTGAAGGTGAGGTTCGCGCCGGAGCCGTAGGTGCCGCTGGCGGGCACGGCGACGCTCGAGACGGTGGGCGCGATGCCATCGACGAGCACGGCGGCGGTGGCGCCCACGCTGTTGAGCGTGAGCACGGCGTCGTTGCCCGCGGCGTCGCGCAGCGTGCCGCCGTTGAGGGTGAGCGCCCCGACCGTCACGCCCGTGGGATCGGAATTGCCGGAGGCCACGGTGTAGCGGAACACGAGCGCGGTCGTGCCGCTGCCGGAGAAATAGGTCGCGTAGACGGTGCCGCCGACATCGAGCGTGAGCGCGATGCGCGGCGTGCCACCGGCGGTGTTGACCGTGACCGCCTCGGACCAGTTCACCGTGAAGTCGAGATTCTGGCCCAGGATGTAGGTGCCGTTGGCCGGCACGGCGACGCTCGAGACCGTGGGCGCCACTCCATCAATCACGATCGCCTTGTTGGCGCCGAGGGAGCCGGCGGCGCCCGGGGCGGGCAGCGTGAGGTCGGCGTTGGTCGGAGACCCGTTGGCAATTGTGCCGCCGTTGAGCGCGAGGGCCGAGGTGCTGGTGTAGTCAAGATCGGCGGAGACATCGCCGGACTGCACGGTGTAGTTGAACGTGAGCGTGCTCGAGCCCGAGCCCGAGACATAGGTCGCATTGCGGTCAACGGCGCCGGTCTCGAGCAACAGCGTGGGCGTGCCGCTCACCGTGACGGCCTGCGAAAACGCGACTGTGACCGAGATAGTGTCGCCAATCTTGTAGGAACCGTTGGCCGTCGAGGCGGAGACGGAGGTGACGGTCGGGGCGACGGAGTTGACCGTGATGTTTACGGTGTCGGTGTCAGTTTGCGCCCCGCCTGTGCCGGTGTTGCCTTGATCATTGGTGGCGATTTGGAGGCTGGCGGCGCCGAAGTAGCCGGACGTGGGCGTGAACGCGAGGCCGTTGAGGGCGTTGTTGAGGTTGGCCAGCGTGCCGGTGAAGACGACGCTGCCGGAGCCGTTGCCGCTGAGGGTCGCGAGGCTGCCGGTGGCGCCGGCGTTGAGGGCGACGGTGCCGTTCGTGGCGGTGAGCGTGATCTGGAGATTGCCGGAGTTGGCGTCGACGTCGGCGATGGAGATGAGGTTGGAGTTGCCGGAGCTGAACGTGCGCGAGGTGTTCATGTTCATCGTCTGCGCGCCGGGCACGGTGTTCACCGGCCCGTCGTTGACGGCGGTGATCGCGATATCGCGCATGGCGGGGGAATTCTGACCCCCGCCATCCTGCACCACGAAGCTCACGGTGCGGGTCGCGGTGCTGGGATTGTCAGACGAGTTCGAGTAGCGCACGGCCCGCAGGGCCGACTGCCACTCGCTGACGCTGGCGCTGGAGCCGGAAGAAAAGAGGTTGATGACGCCCGTGGAGGAATCGTAGGCCCCGGCCGCGATATTGCCCATGGTCGAGCCGTCGTTGGTGAACGACAGGATGTCCTCCCCCGAGGCCAGATTCACCGAGATGGTGACGGTCGCGAAAAACACCGGCGGAGTCCCTGCACTCAGGGTGAGTCCAGGCGAGACGGCGGAGGCCGCGCTATTTTCGGTGTAGGACAGCGTGCCGGAGTCGGTCGTGACTGTCGGCTGGGCGAGCAACGCCGCCGTGGCGGCGAGCCATGCGAACCAAAACGCGCCGAGACGGCGGAGCGAAGCGGGGATCGAGTGCATGAGTGAAAACACGTAATCGGCCCGCGCGGGCGGAAGTTAAGCACCGCCCGCCTCAGGCACGGGCGTGCCCTACCACACCCCATCCCGATCGTCAGGCCCAGAGTTTTCGCTGACCGTCCGCAAACCGCCCAACAATCGGCCCATGCAGCGCGTGGCGGCCCGCCGTGAGACGCTGCCGCCCGCCGATCCATACGTCCCGAATCGCGCGGCGCTCGAGGCCGAAGACCACGGTGGCCAGCAGCGACGTCGCATCCGCCCCCGCCACCGAGGGATCGTGCAGGCCCACCGTGAAAAAATCCGCGGGCCGCCCGACCTCGAGCGCGCCGCCGGTGGCGCCGAGGCTGCGCGCACCCGCCACCGTCGCGGCATGGAACAGCGCGGTCGCCGCCTCCGGGCCAATCACATTGCGGCGGCCGCGCGCGCCGCGCAGGTGCAGCTCAAGCAACCGCGCCTCCCTGAGCAAGTCGGCCTGCGCGTGCGCACCCGTCCCGATCGCCACGCCCGCGCCGGCGGCGAGAAGTTTTTCCACCGGCGCGAGGCCCAGGCCGGCGGCGAGGGCATCACCCGGGCAAGCCGCGACGATCGCGCGCGCGGAGCCGAGAAGCTTGATTTCGTCGTCGGTCAGGACCGGCGCGTCGATCACGGTGAAGCGCTTGTCGAGGAAGCCCAGCTCGGCAAGCTGCAGGAGCGGCGCGCGCCCGGCGCCCGCCGGAGCGGCCACCGTCGCATGCAGGCGCATCCGCTGCGCGCGGGCGTAGGCGCCAAGCGCCTTGAGGTCCTCGGCCGCCAGGGCACCAATCTCGTGCGCGCCGACGCCGAGCCAAACCTCATCGGCGGGCAGCTCCTTTTCAAACGCATGCCGCAGGGTCTCGGCCTCGCGGACAAACGCATCCATCCCGCCATGGCGGAAGCGCGCCGGCGCACCGGCGCCGCACGCGACGTTCAGCAGCGCGAGGCGCACGCCCACCTCCTGCGCCGCGCGGGCAATCTCGCGTGCGACGTGATGCGCCTCAGGCCACGGCGCGCCGTCGGGCCGGCGATGCAGCACATGGAACTCGCCCACGCACGTGACGCCCGCGAGCAGCAGCTCGAGAAAGACCATCCGCGCCGCGTCGAAGATCTCCTCGTCGCCCATCCGCGCGAGCGCGTGCTCCCGCGCCGCCGCGCCGCGCGCCTCCGCGCGCCCCCGCAGCGCGCGGCACCACGCCTGCGAGTGGGCGTTGACGAGCCCCGGCAACGCCGCCTGCCCCTCGAGCCGTCGCGCCGCGGCGAGGTCGGCCGGCTCGCGCGAGAAACGCGTGATGCGGCCCGTCGCATCGGCAAAGAACGCCAGCCCGCTCTCGAACTTTTCCCCGGTGTAGACCAAGTCCGGCAACCAGCCGCCCTCGCGCGAGCCATGCGGCACGCCGGCCTTGGTGACGGCGGTGGACACGGTCGCCACCGGCGGCACGGCTTCACGCGGCTGCGGCGGCCGGCCGTCGAAACGCCGTGCTCCCGCAGCCTGACCCTGCGGACGCGGGCCACCGCGCTCCTGCTGCCGCCCGCCCTCCTCCCGGGATGGACGGGAGTGGTGGCGCGGAGCGTTGCGCGGGTCTTGTCGGCGGGAATCCATCGGGCGGGCCGACCAACCTGCCGAGGTTGGCACCCAGTTCAATGAACTTTCCGCGGGGAATCCCGGCGCTGCCCCGCCCTATTCCGCCACGTCCGGCTCGCGCCGCAGCACGAGCACCGCGAGCTGGGCCGCGACAAATGCCCCGCAAAACCACGCGATCGGCAACGGCGTCCGCGCCGCCGCCACGATCCAGCCGAAGAACAGCACCAGGCTTCCCAACACGGCAATCAGCCGCGGCAAACGACCCCGCGCCCACCAGCGGGTCTGCGCGAGCCGAAGCAGGATCGCGGAAACCCACACTGCGAGCGCGCCGATCTCCACCGGCTTCCAAGCCCAGGCGACGCCGAGGTTTTCCTTCGCCCAGATCATGCCCAGTGCGATGCCGACCGGCAGCAGCCCGCTGCTGGCCGCCGCCAGCCACGCCAGCAACCGCGTCCATTCCCTGCGCTCGCGTGCACCCAGCGGCCGGCGCCACGCGACGACCAGCGCATAGCCCCCGACCAGCCCACTCAGGAGGACGGCGAGATAACCCGCGAAAACAATCACCACGTGGACCAGGAGCAGCAGGCCCATTTTCCCGGCGGCATACAAATAGCCCAGCCTCGCCCAATCCGCCGCCAGCACCACCGTCCCGAGGCCGAGGATCACGCGCACCGGCCACGCCGCCGGCAACCACGCCGGCGGCAGCTTGCCGAACTCCTGTGCCAGCGCCGCCGGCTCGCCGAGCCGCGCGATGGCCGCGTCGAGCGCCTCGTCCGGCTTCATTCCGTCCCGCCGCAGCGCCTCGGTGTGGTCGCGCAGGTGCGACTCGAGTTCGCGCACGCGCTCCGCTTGCCCGGGCAATGCCGTTTTCACGCGCGCCCGCCACGCGGCTATCTTCGCCTCAAGCTCCTTCATGTTGGATCCTCCACCCGCGGCGCAGGGTCGCGTGCACGACGAGCCACTGCGCCCGCAGCTCCTCGAGGTGTTTTCGCCCGCCCGGCTTGAGCGAGTAATATCGCCGGCGGCGGCCGTTCTCGGCCGTCCCCCAGCGCGCCTTCACGTGGCCGTTCTCCTCCAGCCAGTGCAGCACCGGGTAGAGCATCCCGTCCGTCCACTCCATCTCGCCGCCGGAGAGCTCGCGCACGCGCTGGATGATCGCGTAGCCGTAGCTCTCGCCGTCCGCGAGGATCGCCAGCACCAGCGGGACGGTCGAGGCGGCGACCAGGTCCTTGGAGATTTTCATCCCGGCCTGGATACATTGCATTGCTATGTATGTAAAGCCGGAAAACCGCCCCCGCAGTTTTCGACGCGACACCTCTCATCGCCGGGCGCAGTCTCGCGGGATGCCTCCCCTCCCCCGTCTCCGCCTTCTCGCCACCGGCGGCACCATCGTGGGCGCGCAGGCCGCCGCCGGCGCGCGCGGCTACCGCGCCGCGGCGCTCTCCGCCGAGGAGGTCGTCGCCGCCGTGCCGCAGCTCGCCGCGCTCGCGCGGATCGAGGTCGAGCGCGTCGCCGCCATCGGCTCGCAGGACATGGACGAGGCCGTGTGGCTTCGCCTCGCCGCCCGCGCGCAGGCCGCCCTCGACGACCCGGCGATCGCCGGCGTCGTGATCACGCACGGCACCGACACGATGGAGGAGACGGCCTATTTCCTCAACCTCGTCCTCCGCACGGAAAAGCCCGTCGTGCTCGTCGGCGCCATGCGCCCCGCCACCGCCCTCAGCGCCGACGGCCCGATCAACCTCTACAACGCCATCGCCGCCGCCGCGCACGCCGAGACCCGCGGCCGCGGCGTGCTCGTCGTCGCCAACGACGAGATCCATTTCGCCCGCGAGATCACCAAGACCGACACCACGCAGGTCGGCACCTTCCGCAGCGGCCACCACGGCCTCGCGGGGCTCGTCAACGCCGGCCGCCTCCACTTCTACGCACCGCCCGTGCGCCGCCACACCGCGCGCAGCGAGTTCGCGCCGCCGGGCTCGCTCGCGGCCCCGCTCCCGCGCGTCGACATTCTCTACGCCCACGCCGGCATGGACCGCGCGCTCATCGACGCCGCCGTGCGCGCCGGCGCGCGCGGGCTCGTGCTCGCGGGCGTGGGCGACGGCAATCTCAGCGCCGCCGCCCTCGCCGCCGGCGCCGAGGCGGCGAGACAGGGCCTCGCCATCGTGCGCAGCTCGCGCACCGGCGGCGGCATCGTCGAGCGCAACATCGAGATCGACGACGACGCGCTGGGCTTCATCGCCGCCGACGAGCTCAACCCGCAGAAGGCCCGCGTCCTGCTCCAGCTCGCCCTCACGCGCCCGCGGGATGCGCGCGCGGTGCAGGCGCTGTTCCTCACCTACTGAGCCGTCTCCAAAATGAAGCTCCCCCTCTGGCCGCTCTTGTTTTCGACGTTGGCCGCTGCGTCGGCGCAGACCCACGACCTCGTCCTCGCCAACGGCCGCGTGATGGACCCGGCCTCGGGGCTCGATGCGCCGCGGCACGTCGGCATCACGGGCGGAAAAATCACCGCGATCTCCGCGACGCCGCTCGCGGGCCGCACGGTCGTCGATGTCGCCGGCCACGTGGTCGCGCCGGGTTTCATCGATCTGCACGCGCACGGCCAGACGGCGGGCGACCTCGCGATCAAGGCGCGCGACGGCGTGACGACCGCGCTCGATCTCGAGTGGGGCGTCTATCCCGTCGCCGCGTGGCTGCGCGGGATGGGCGAGGCGATGCCGATCAACTTCGGCGCGACCGTGAGCCACATCAACGCCCGCTTCGCCGCCTTCCACCCCGGCCTCGAGATCGGGCACTGGGCGGTGAGCACCGCCGCCGTCGCGGCGCTCGGCGCGACGCCCGCCGGCTCGCACCGCGTCGCCACCCCCGCGGAAATCGCCGCGATGGAGGCCGCGCTGCGCCGCGGGCTCGACGAGGGCGCGCTCGGCATCGGCTTCGGCCTCGCCTACACGCCGTCGGCCACGCCCGCCGAGATGGAGGCGATGTTCCGCGTCGCCGCGCAGCGCCGCGTGCCCGCGTTCATCCATGTGCGCGGCACCGGCCTCGCGATGATCGAGGAGGCCATCGGCACCGCGCGCGCGACCGGTGCGGCGCTGCACGTCGTGCACGTCAACAGCAGCGGGCGCGACGACGTGCCGCGCATCCTCGCGCTCATCGACACGCACCGCGCCGCCGGCATGGACCTCACCACCGAGGTCTACCCTTACACCGCCGGCTCGACGCTCATCGAGTCGGCCCTCTTCGCGCCCGGCTGGCAGCAGCGGCTCGGCATCCGCTACGGCGACATCCTCTGGCCCGCGACCGGCGAGCGGCTCACGGCGGAGACGTTTGGGCAATACCGCAGGCAAGGCGGCTGGGTGATCACCTTCACCATGCGCGAGGAGAACGTCGCCCGCGCCATCGCGCATCCCGGCGTGATGATCGCGAGCGACGGCGTGCCGTTCGTCGACGGCAAGGGCCACCCGCGCGGCGCGGGGACGTTTGCCCGCGTGCTCGGGCACTACGCGCGCGAGGAAAAAGTCCTCCCGCTCATGGCCGCGCTCGCGAAGATGACGATCTTCCCCGCGCGCCGGCTCGAGGGCCACGCGCCCGCGATGCGCAACAAGGGTCGCCTCGCCCTCGGCGCCGACGCCGACATCACCGTCTTCGATCCCGCGACGGTGCTCGACCGCGCGACCTACACGAAGCCGACGGAGCCTTCCGCCGGCATCCCGCACGTGATCGTCGCGGGCACGTTTGTCGTGCGCGACGGCAAGCTTGTCGCGGGCGCCGCGCCGGGGCGCGCGATCCGCACGACGCCGCCAGGCCCGCCATGAACTCCGAGTTCCACCTGCCGGCCTGGTTCGATCTCGGCGCGACGTTCGCGTTTGCGCTCACGGGGGCGCTCGCGGGCATCCGGCGCGGCTACGACATCGTGGGCGTGTTCTTCCTCGCCCTCGCGGTGGGCCTCGGCGGCGGGCTGCTCCGCGACGGCGTCTTCCTCTCCGGCCCCGGCCTTTCGCCGCTGCTCTCCGATCCGCGCTACGTGCTGCTCGTGGGCGCGGCGACCGCGGCGGCGGCGATTTTCCGCCGGCAGGCGCGGCACGCGCAGCGCGTGATCGCGCTGATCGACGCGCTGGGGCTCGGCGCCTACGCCGCGTTTGGCACGCAGAAGGCCTTGCTCGCGGGCTTGCCGGCCGTGGGCGCGGTGCTGGTCGGGCTCGTCAACGCCTCCGGCGGCAGCCTCCTGCGCGACATCATCACGCGCGAGGAGCCGCTGGTCTTCCGGCCCGGCCAGTTCTACGTGCTCACGGCGCTCGCGGGCGCGGTGACCTTTGTGTTCCTGATCGTGAGGCTCGGGCTTGACGCGAGCCTCGCGGCGGGCGTCGCCATCGGCGTCACGTTTGTGTTCCGCGCGCTCACCATCGCGTTCAACTGGCGCACCAGCGCCGTCGCCGAGCCGCACGAGCACGAGCACTTGAAATGATCCCTCGCCGGGAAGAAACCGCGCCGTGTGCGCTCTCACGCGCATGAAGCTCATGGCCCGCCTCGCGATGGCGCCGGCGCTCGCGGCGACGCTCGCCGCGGCGGCGGACGGGGAGAAGGTTTTCCGCAGCGGCCCGGCGCAGGTCGCGCTCGTCGAGCTCTACACGAGCGAGGGCTGCAGCAGCTGCCCGCCGGCCGAGGCATGGCTCGGCGGACTCAAGGATCTGCCGGGGCTCTGGCGCGAGTTCGTGCCGGTGGCGTTTCACGTCAACTACTGGGACCGCCTCGGCTGGAAGGACGCGCTGGCCACGCCGGCCTTCACGGCCCGGCAATACGCCCACGCCGAGGCCTGGCGTTCCTCGCAGGTCTACACGCCCTGCTTCGTGCGCAACGGCGCGGAGTGGCGCCCGAGCGGCGGCCCCGAGCGGCCCGGCCCGGCCGATGCCGGCACGCTCACGCTGCGCTGGCGCGCGGCGGACCGCACCGCCGCGGTGGAGTTCGCGCCGGCCGCGGGCGCGGCGAAGGGCGCCCTCGAGGTGCACCTCGCGCTCCTCGGCGGCGGCATCGTCAGCGCCGTGAAGCGCGGCGAGAATTCCGGCCGCACGCTGCGGCATGAGTTTGTGGTGCTGCGGCTCGAGACCCAGTCAGCCGCGCGCGAGGCCGCCGCCGTGAGCGTCACGCTCCCGCCGCGCCCGGACCTCGCGGCGCCCCGGCACGCGCTCGCCGCCTGGGTCACGCGCCGCGGCTCGCTCGCACCGCTCCAGGCGGTCGGCGGCTGGATCGACTGAAGCGGCCGGCGCGCACACGCGGCTTTGACCGCGCGACGCCGGCGGCTAGTTGTGGGTCATGCTGGTTCGCCTCGCCCCGCTCTTCGCGCTCGCCGCCGCCCGGCTCCTTGCTGACGACTGGCCGCACTGGCTCGGGCCGCAGCGCGACGGGGTGTGGCGCGAGACGGGCATCGTGGACAAGTTTCCCGCCGGCGGCCCGCCCGTGCTCTGGCGCGCACCGATCGCGGCGGGCTACAGCAGCCCGGTCGTGGCGCGCGGGCGCGTCTTCGTGATGGACCGGCCCGATTCCGAGACGCGCGGCAACCCGGGCGGCGCACTCCAGCGCACCGGCACGCCCGGCCGCGAGCGCGTGCTCTGCCTCGACGCGCGCGACGGCAAGGCGCTCTGGGCGCACGACTACGACGCACCCTACATGATCAGCTATCCGTCGGGGCCACGCGCGAGCCCCGCGGTCGCCGGCGATCGCGTCTACACGCTCGGGGCGGAGGGGGATCTGCACTGCCTCGACTTCGCGACCGGCCGTGTGGTGTGGGCGCGGAATTTCAAGCGCGACTACGGCGTCGAGACGCAGACGTGGGGCTTCGCCTCGCCGCCGCTCGTCGAGGGCGGCCGCGTGTTCTGCTTGGTCGGCGGCGCCGGCCACACGGTCATCGCCTTTGACCGCGAGACGGGAGAGGAACTCTGGCGCGCGCTGCCGGCGAAGGAGCCCGGCTATGCACCCATGACCCTGATCGAGGCGGGCGGCCGCCGCCAGCTCGTCGTCTGGGACAGCGAATCGATCAACGGCCTCGATCCCGCGACAGGCGCGGTGTTCTGGACGCAGCCCTTCAAGACCAAGATGGCGCACGCCATCGGGACGCCGCGGCGGCACGGCGAGTTTCTTTTCATCTCGTCGTTCTTCGACGGCTCGCTGCTCCTGCGCCTCGACGCCGCGGCGCCGCGCGCCGCGGAGGCCTGGCGCATCAAGGGCGCGAGCGAGGTGCGCCCCGAGGGCCTGCACAGCCTGATGAGCACGCCCTGGATCGAGGACGGGCACATCTACGGCGTGTGCGGCTTCGGCCAGCTGCGGGCGCTCCGGCTCGCGGACGGCGAGCGCGTGTGGGAGACGCTCGCCCCCACGCGGCCCGACGGCAAACCGGCGCGCTGGACCACCGCGTTTCTCGTGAAGCACGAGGACCGCCACTTCATCTGGAACGAGACCGGCGACCTCATCCTCGCCCGCCTCACGCCGCAGGGCTACGGGGAGATCAGCCGCGCGCACCTGCTCGATCCGACGAACAAGGCCGGCGGGCGCGAGGTGCACTGGTCGCACCCGGCCTTCGCCATGGGCAGCGTCTTCGTGCGCAACGACCGCGAGCTCCTCCGCGTCGATCTGCGCCAACCCGCCGTGAAAAAATGAAGACCCGCCTCACCCGCCGCGCATTCGTGCGCCGCGCGCTCGCCGCCTCCGCCCTCGGCTGCGCGCCACGCGCGCTCGCCGCCCCGCCCACCCGCTTCTCCTTCGTCCTCCTTGGCGACCTGCACTACGACGCGCTCGCGCACCATGACATGGCGTGGGTCGGGAAGGACAAGCCCGCCGACGTCTCGCAGATCAAAAACTACTCGCGCATCACGGCCGAGGTCACGCCGCTCCTGCTCGCGACGGTGCGCGAGACGATCGCGGCGCTGAACCGCGACGCGGCGACACGCGTGGCCTTCGTGCTCCAGGCCGGCGATCTCGTCGAGGGCCTGTGCGGCAGCGAGGAGCTCTCGGTGAGGCAAAACACCGAGGCGCTCGCCGCCGTGCGCGCCGCGCAGCTCGGCGCGCCGCTGCTCTTCACCAAGGGCAACCACGACATCACGGGGCCGGGCGCGGCCGCGGCGTTTGCGCGCGTGTTCCATCCGTTTCTCTCGGCGCAGGCGCGGCGCGTGATGCGCGGCGCCGCCGAGGTGACGAGCGGCAGCTACACGATCGACTGCGGCAACGCGCAGTTCGCGTTCTTCGACGCCTACGAGGCGGCGCGCAGCCTCGAGTGGTTCGAGGCCGTCGCGGCGAAGCGCACGGCGGAGCACCTCTTCGTCGCCGTGCACCCGCCCGTCGTGCCCTACGGCGCGCGCGCGACGTGGCATGTGTTTTCCAGCGAGCGCGAGCGGGCGCGCCGCGAGAAATTCCTCGCGCTCCTCGGCGATCAGCGCGCGCTCGTGCTCGGCGGCCACATCCACCGCTTTTGCGCGCTCGCGCGCACCGCCGGCCGCGGGCGCTTCGCCCAGCTCGCCGTGAGCAGCATCCTCGGCGCGCCCGCGGTGCAGGCCAAGACTCCGCTCGCCGGCGTCGCGAGCTACAACGCCGACCAGGTTCGCGTGGAGCCGAATTTCTCCCCGGCCAACGAGGCCGAGCGCCGCGCCGTCTATGACGCGGAGCGGCCGTTCATCACCGCGTTCGACTACGCCGATCTGCCGGGCTACGCCGTCGTCGCGATCGACGGGCCGCGCGTGACCGTGCGGATGTTCTCCGGCGCGACGCGCGAGCTTTGGCGCACCGTCGATTTGGCGGCGCTGGCGCGGGGCTAGCCGGGCGTTGGCTTGTCCGTCGCGCCCTGCGTCCTTTGGCGGCGCGCGACGTGCGCCCCGCCTCCTTGGGGATTCGCAGCGCGCTGGTCGCCTGCCTCACCGCCAACGGCGAGAAACTGACCTCGCGCCCGCCGGCGTCCTACCAAGGCGACCTGCCTTTCATCTGGGAAAACAGCCACTACGGCTGGCGGGCGACCTTCGGCGCCGAAATCACGTGCTGAGGCGGCCCGCCGCTGCGTCGTTGCTCGACGCGCTGGGGCGCCTCGTTCACGACTCGCTGGCCTCATGCCGACCTCGCACGCTCTCCTGCGCCCTCGCTGGCTCCTGCTCGGCGCCGTGTGGCTGGCTTGCGCCGCGCTGGTTGTTTTTCACACCGTCGCCGTGCGCGACTACCTGGCTCTGCTCGAGGAAGCCGCCGGGCCCGGCGCCCCGGACAAGGCCACGCCGCTCCGCCAGCTCATCCCCGCGCGCCACGCCGACTCGCAGATGTGGGTGCGCCACGCGCTCGCCGCGCAGGAGGCCGGCGAAGCCCGCACCCGATTCACGACCATCGACAACGCGCCCGAAGGCCGCGCCGTGCACTGGAGCTCGTCGATCGCGTGGCTGTTGCGCGCGGGATCCCATCTTACGGGTGCGACCGGGCCGGAGGCGCTCGAACGCACGCTGGTGTGGTTCAACGCCCCGCTCTTCCTCGCCGTGCTCGTCGGGCTCTCCGCGTGGGCCGCGCATTGCGCCGGCACGGCCGCGGGTGTCGTGCTCGCGCTCGGGATGCTCGGCCACCCGCGTTTCTACGAGACCTTCGCCCCCACCAACGTCGATCACCACGGCCTGCTCGCCGCCGCGGTGCTCGGCCTTCTGCTGGGGCTATGGTTCATGGGCATGGGCTGGCGGACGAAAACGCCCGCACCCAAGACCGCCCGCGGTGGAAACCCCGCCGCCGACCCGGCCAACTTGCGGCCGGAATCGCGCTTCGCCGCCGCGCCCTCGGCTCGCCGCGCCGCGATTGTCTCCGCCCTGTTTGGCGCCTTCGGCCTGTGGATTAGCGCGGCGACCGTGCTGCCCGTGATCGCGTTCGCCGGCGCGATGGCGTTCGCGTTCTCCCTCTGGCGCGGGACCTCGTTGCGAAGCGAGGGCGTGGTGTTCGAGCCCGGGCTCTTGTAGGTTCGCCGGCCGAGGGGAGAGGCCATAAAGCAGCTCCCCTCGGCCGGTGAACGGGAGAGGCGGGCGGCCGCCCGCCTCTCCCTGCCTTGCGTCAGATCGATTGGCTCTCGGAGGTTGGACTCCGTGCGC
>JBGAGU010000013.1:0-141975 GCA_044226505.1 Opitutaceae bacterium | reverse complement strand
CGCCGCGGCTCCAGCCAAGCCCGATCCGCTCAAGGCCGAGTGCTATCTCCCCGCCGCCGTCTCCACGATGATTGCGCGCGGCGAGGCGCGCGTGCGCGTGCTGCCGACGGGGAGCGCGTGGTTCGGCGTGACGTATCGCGAGGACAAGCCGCGCGTCGAGGCCGCCATCGCCGGACTGATCGCGCGCGGGCTCTATCCGGCGAAGCTGTTTTGAACGGCGGGCCGGGCGGCGCGGGAAGAATTCTTTGCGGTCCACGCGATCTTCCTGTTCACCATCGGGGATGAAACTCTCCCGCCCCGAGGCCGACATCTTCCTGCCGCACGCCGCGCCCGGCCTCACGCCCGCCGCCGCGCTCGCGCGCACCACGCACCTCTGCGTGATCGCGCACCAGGACGACATCGAGATCAACGCCTACCCGGCCGTCGCCGAGTGCTTCGGCCGCGCGGGGAAATTTTTCACCGGCGTCGTCATGACCAACGGCTCCGGCTCCGCCCGCACCGGCCGCTACGCCAAGACCACCGACGCCGAGATGCAGATCATCCGCCGCGAGGAGCAGCGCCGCGCCGCCGAGATCGGGAAATACAACCTGCAGCTCCAGCTCGCGCACCCGAGCGGCGACGTGAAGAAGCCCGGCCACCCGGGCGTCGCCGCCGATCTCGCCGCGATCTTCGGCGGCTGCGGGCCGGCGCTCGAGACCGTCTACCTGCACCAACCCGCGGACAAGCACGACACCCATGTCGCCTGCTTCCTCCGCTGCCTCGAGGCCATGCGCGCGCTGCCGCGCGAGCGGCGCCCGCGCCGGGTGCTCGGCGTGGAGGGCTGGCGCGACCTCGACTGGCTGGCCGACGCCGACAAGGTCGCGATGGACGCGAGCGCCAACCCCGACCTCGCGCGCGAGCTCGTCGCGGTCTTCGACTCGCAGATCGCCGGCGGCAAGCGCTACGACCTTGCCGCGCTCGGCCGCCGCGTGGCCAACGCCACCTTCTTCGCCTCGCACGCGACCGACGCGGCGACGGCCGTGTCCTTCGCGATGGACCTCACGCCCCTCGTGCAAAACGACGCGCTGAACGTGCGGGAATTCACGCTCGCGCACATCGAGAAACTGCGGACGGACGTGGCGGGGAGGTTGGAGCGGGTGGGGTGAACCTTCGGAGTGTCTCGGGTGGAAGTAGGTTTTAACACCGATGATAGCCGATGATGATGAGATTCCTCTGACTACAGCGGCCGTGATGATACGATGGAAATGGTTCTATGCCGGTCTCGCCGTCCTCATCGTGGTAATTCTCGGCCGCCTCGCGTTCACCAGTGGAGATTGGGGGGGAGTGTTGGCGGTCTCACTCGTCTTGGTGGTTCCGGTGCTGTTGGGATTGAGGCGTGCCTCTCGTTACGAAAAAATCCTGAGCGAGCCTGCGATAGCTGCACGGATGGAGAAATATCGAACGCTGAAGAAGGCAGGGTTCGAGGATGCTTGCCGTCGAATCGAGGAAGATGGATCGCTGGTTAGTTCGAAAAAAGTGATCATGGCGTCGCCCTTCACATGGAGTCGAAAGCAAGGCTTTTCGCACTATCGGTGCGAACCGTTTGAAGTTCTGATTTCCGAGAAGAATGGGCAGGTAGGAAGCCTCCATGTCCTTCTAAGACCTACGAACTCATAGTAAGAAAATGACCCGCCTCCTCCGCGCCCGTGACAACCATAACCAACCCATCGTTTCGCCCGGCGATGGCGCGGCGACGCGGCTCTGCTACTTCAACCTGCTCCGCCTGCGAGCGGGCGAGGCGCACGCGCTCAGTGCGCCGGGCTGCGAGTTGCTGTGTGTCGTGCTTTCGGGGCGCGCGGATATTTCGGTGGGCGCGCAGACTTTTTCCGGCGTGGGACGGCGGGCAAACATCTGGAGCGGCAACGCCGACTCCGTCTATTGCGGCACCGGCGCGGGCGTGACGGTGCGCGCGGTGGCCGACGGCACGGAGGTCGCGGTGGCGGGCGGCGTGTGCGCGGAGAAGTTCGCGCCGTTCCGCATCACGCCCGAGGAGGTCGAGATGGTGGAGGTCGGCTCGCACGACACGCACTCGCGACGGCGGATTTTCCACATCCTCGGGCAGAACGGCACGGGTCGCGCCGGCGGCCTGCTCGTGAGCGAGCTCTACGGCGACGCCGGCTGCTGGTCGGGCTATCCGCCGCACAAGCACGACACCGACCGCCTGCCCGACGAGACGAACCACGAGGAGCTCTACCACTACCGCTACCGGCCGGAGAATGGCTTCGGCGCGCAGTTCCGCTACCCGGACGAGGGCGGCGGCGCGGCGCCGGAAGTCGTGATGACCCGCCACGGCGACACGTTTCTCATCGACCGCGGCTACCACCCGACCGTGCGCGCGCCCGGTCACGACGGCTACATCTTCACGGTGCTCGTGGGCGCGCGGCACCGCGGGCTCGTGCAGTTCTTCGAGCCCACGCACGCCGAGCTGCTGAAAAAAATCCCCGGCATCCAGGCGATGCGGGACAAGTTCAAGTGAAGGTTTGCAGCTGGGTCCCGCCCTCCGGGCGGGCCTGAGTCCTTGCCTGCGAATCGCCCTGCGACCCAAGCCGGCTGCGGAGCGCCGGCCCCACCTCGGACATTCTGCGCTGGCGCTACGAACGGCGAAATTGTTTTGCTCCCACCGATGCCTCCGATCCCCCGCCGCGACTTCCTCGCCTCGTCCGCCGCCGCCGCGGCCCTCGCCGCGCTCGCCCCGCGCCTGACCGCGGCGGAGAAAGCCACCGGCCCCTCCGCCGCGCCCGACCTCCTGCGCCTCGCCATCGAGGCCAACGACGAGCAGATCCCCGCGCTCCTCGCGAAGCAGGAAAAGCGCGCCGGCCACCGCTGGATCGGCGGCCTGCCCGATGCCAATGGCATCCACACCGTGGCGGGCACCAACGGCCTTGTCTCCGCGCTCGCCGCCGCGTCGTGTGCGCCGGGCTCCCGCTACCATCGCTCGACCGAGCTGGTGGAGCCCATGCGCGCCGGCATCCGCTACATGCTCGCGGCGCAGCACGCGGACGGGACGGTCGACTACTACGCGACCAACTTCCACTCGACGCCCGACCTCGCGTTCATCCTCGAGGGCGCGTGCCCCGCGTGCGCGCTCCTGCGCGCGAGCCCGGTGCCGGCGCTGGCGGCGGTGGCGGCGGAGCTGGGCGAGTTCATCAAGCGCGGCGGCGAGGCGCTCGTCGTCGGCGGCGTCCACACGCCGAACCACCGCTGGGTCGTCTGCGCGGCGCTCGCGTGGGTGAACTCGCTGTTCCCCGACCCGCGCTACGTCGCCCGCGCCGACCAGTGGCTCGCCGAGGGCATCGATCTCGATCCCGACGGGCAATACACGGAGAAGAGCACGACCGTCTATTCGCCCATCGTGGATCGCGCGCTCGTCACCGTCGCGCGGCTGCTCGACCGGCCCGCGCTGCTCGAGCCCGTGCGCAAGAACCTCGAGATGTCGCTCTACTACGTGCAGCCCGACGGCGAGGTCGTGACCGAGGCCTCGCGCCGGCAGGACCGCGACCAGCGCGGGACGATGCACCGCTACTATTTTTCCTACCGCACGCTCGCGCTGCGCGACGGCAACGGCCGCTTCGCCGCGATGGCGCGCCAGATCGAGGCGGAGACGCAGGGCCGGGTGGGGGAACTCGCGACGTTCCTGCTGGAGCCCGGGTTTGGGCGCGCGCTGCCGCCGAGCGCGCCGCTGCCGACGGACTACGCCAAGGTCTTCGCGCACTCCTCGCTCGCGCGCATCCGCCGCGGCGCGGCGAGCGGCACGATCCTCGCGGGCCACACCACGCTCTTCACGTTTCGCCGGGGCTCCGCGGCGCTCACCGCGCTGCGGCTCGCGACGGCGTTTTTCGGCAAGGGCCAGTTCTCCGGCGAGGCGCTCGAGGCGCGCGACGGCCGCTATGTGCTGCGGCAGAGGCTCGAGGGCCCGTATTATCAGCCGCTCACGCAGGCGCAGATTGCCGATGGCGAGCACACCCGCATGGCGCCCAACGGCACGCTCGCCAACGACAGCCGCGCCCGGCGCGCGCGCAGCGAAATCCAGGTCCTCGAGGCCGTCGTGACCGTGACGGAAGACGCCGGCCGCTTCGCCTTCGCCATCGCGATCCGCGGGACGGACTTTGTGCCCGTCGCGATCGAGCTGGTGTTTCGCCAGGGTGGAAAACTGGAGGGTGTCGAGCCCCTGGTCGACGTGAAGGACGGCTACCTCCTGCGCGGTGAAAAGGGCCGCTATGTTTTCGGCGGCGACGCGATCGCGTTCGGCCCCGGCCGCGCCGAGCACACCTACACGCAGTTGCGCGGCGCGCTGCCGAAGGGCGACGGCCAGTCCGTCTATCTCACGGGCGTGACGCCGTTCGAGTTCACGCTGAGCATCTCCTGATTTTTTTATGGCCGCAAAAGAGCGCAAAGAACCGTCCGTCACGACGCACCTCATGGCCGCGCCCATAGGCGCCCGGCGCATTCCCGCCGCCATGCCCCGGCGACTTTGCGCCCTTTTGCGGCTAACCTGCCTTGCGGTTTGCGGCTCGCTGGCGCTCGCGCTCTCCGCCGCGCCCGCGCAGAAACCCAACCTGCTCTTCATCCTCGCCGACGACATGGGCGTGGGCGACGTCTCCGCGCTCAATCCCCACGCCGCGTGGAAGACTCCGCACCTCGACCGCCTGGCGCGCGAGGGCGTCGCGTTCACCGATGCGCACTCCGCGTCGGGCGTGTGCACGCCGAGCCGCTACACGCTCCTGACCGGGCGCTACTCCTGGCGCTCGAAGCTGAAGAAAGGCGTGCTCCAGGGCTACAGCCCCGCGCTCATCGAGCCGGGCCGCGTGACAATCGCGGAGTTCCTCCGCCGCCAGGGCTACGCGACCGCCGCGGTCGGCAAGTGGCACCTGGGGCTCGACTGGGCCAGGCGCGGGCCGCAGCCCGAGGACGTGGATTTCACGCGGCCCGTCGCCGGCGGCCCGCTGGCCCACGGCTTCGAGCGCTTCTTCGGCATCAGCGCGTCGCTCGACATGCCGCCCTACGTGTGGCTGCGCGACGACCGCGCCACGCGCGTGCCCGCCGGCACCATCGGCAACAGCCCCGCGCCCCGGCTCTGGCGCGGCGGCCCGATCGCGGAGGATTTCCGCATGGAGGAAGTGCAGGCGCGCCTCGCCGACGAGGGCATCGCCTTCCTCGCGCAGCGCGCCGCCGCGCGCGACGGGAAGCCGTTCTTCCTCTACCTGCCGTTCGCCTCGCCGCACACGCCGGTGCTGCCCACGGGCGAGTTCGCCGGGAAAACGAAGACGACGCCCTACGGCGATTTCTGCGCGCAGCTCGACGCCGACATCGGCCGCGTGCTCGCCGCGCTCGAGCGCCTCGGCCTCGCGCGGGACACGCTCGTGATTTTCACCGCCGACAACGGCTTCGCCCCGCCCGCCGGCCTCGATGCGCTGAAGAAAATCGCGCACGACCCGAGCGCGGGACGCCGCGGCTACAAGGCCGATCTCTTCGAGGGCGGGCACCGCGTGCCCTTCCTCGCGCGCTGGCCCGGCGTCGCGCCCGCCGGCGCGCGCAGCGGCGCCACGATCGGGCAGCTCGACGTGTTCGCCACGATGGCGGAGATCCTCGGCGCGAAAATCCCGGACAACACGGCGGAGGACAGCGTGAGCTTCCTGGCCGCGCTGCGCGGCGCGCAGGATGCGCCCCGCGCCGCGCCGCTCGTGAACCACAGCGCCGACGGCGAGTTCGCGATCCGCGACGGGCAATGGAAGCTGCTCCTCTGCCCCGGCTCCGGCGGCTGGAGCCCGCCCACCGCGAACCCGACGCTCTGGCTGAAGGCCGAGCGCGCCGATCTCTCGCGGCTCCCGCCCTTCCAGCTCTACGATCTCGCCGCCGATCCGGCGGAGACGACCAACCTCGCCGCGGCGCACCCGGAAATCGTCCAGCGCCTCGGCCGCGCGATGCGCGGGCTGATCGAGCGCGGGCGCAGCACGCCCGGAGCGCCGCAGCAGAACGACGGCGGCCCGTGGCCGCAGATCGCGTGGATGGAGCAATTCAAGTAAGCGGCCCCGGGGCGGCGGCGGGCATCCCCGCCCGCCGGGGTTTGGAAAGCAGGGCGGGCCTGCGACCCGCCCTGCCTCGGCGGGCAGGGTCGCCCGCCGCCACGCGGAGCCTGCTCGCGTTTGCGTTTTTCTCCGTCGCTCCGATCCGCGCGCAGCAGGTCGCCGACGCCGCCTTCGCCCCGCCCATCGCGGCGCCGGCGTTTGCCGAGGGCCGCGGGCCGGTCGTCGCGATCGACGAGGCGCATGGGAACTTCCACACGGCGACGGGCCGCTACCTCGCGTTTGCGAACCTCGTGCGCCGTGACGGGTTCGTGGTCCGCGAAGCGAAGGAAAAATTCACCGCCGCCGCGCTGCGCGATCGGCGCGTGCTCGTGATTGCGAACGCGCTGCACCCGCGCAACGCCCGCGGCGACTGGTCGCTGCCCACGCCGTCCGCGTTCACGGACGCGGAGGTCGCCGCGGTCGCGGGGTGGGTGCGCGACGGCGGCGCGCTTTTCCTGATGGTCGACCACATGCCGTTTCCGGGCGGGAACAGCGCGCTGGCCGCGGCGTTTGGCTTCACGTTCAGCAACGGTTTCGCGCAGGACGCCGCGGGCCGGAGCCGCTTCGCGTTTCGCCGCGCCGACGGCTCGCTCACCGACCACGCGGTCGTGCGCGGGCGCTCGGCGGCGGAGGCCGTCACCGAGGTCGTGGCGTTCACCGGGAGCGCGTTTCGCTGCCCGCCGGACGCGGTGTCGCTGTTCGTGTTGGGCAAGGGCTTCGTCTCGCTGGAGCCCCGGGTCGCGTGGCAGTTTCCGCCCGGGACACCGAAACCCGACGTGTCCGGCTGGTCGCAGGGCGCCATCGCGAGGATCGGCCGCGGCCGGCTCGCGGTCTTCGGCGAGGCCGCGATGTTTTCCGCGCAGCTCGCCGGCGCGGACAAACGCCCGATGGGCATGAACGATCCGACGGCGCGGCAGAATCCGCAGTTCCTGCTGAACGTCCTGCATTGGCTGGCCGGCATGATCGACTGACCGACCCGCCCCGTTTTTTTCCCATGAAAACCCCGTTGCTGTTGCTGGCCCTTGCCTCGTGCGCGTTCGCGCAGCGCCCCGCGCCGCTCTACCCCGACGCCGCGCCGATCCTCTCGCCCGAGGAGCTGCGCAAGGTCGCGCTGCCCAACACGACGATCGAGTCCGTCGCCGCCGACGAGCGCGAGGGCCTCGTGCGCGTCACGGCGATCGTCACGCATCCGCCGGCGAGCGACCGCGTGACGGTGTGGGTCGCGCTGCCGCTCCGGAACTGGAACGGCCGCTTCATGGGCAACGGCGGCGGCGGCTTCAGCGGCGGCAACCCCGCCAGCGTGCGCGGCCCCGCGCTGCAGGGCTTCGCCGCGGCGGCCACCGACACCGGCCACGCGGGCGGCAGCGGCGCGTTTGCGCTGAACGCGAATGGCCGGCTCAACTGGCAGGAAATCCGCGACAACGCCTACCTCGGCATCCACGCGATGACCGTCGCCGGCAAGGCGCTGGCGACGGCGTTCTACGGCAAGCCGCCGCGGCGCTCCTACTTCATCGGCAGCTCGACGGGCGGGCGGCAGGGCCTGATGGCGGCGCAGCGGTTTCCCGAGGACTACGATGGCATCTACTCCGGCTGCCCCGCGATCAACTGGGCGAGCATGGTGCCGGGGACGTTCTGGCCGCAGGTCGTGATGAACGACGCGAAGCATTTCGTCTCGAAAGCCAAGCTCGACGCCGTCACCGCCGCCGTGATCGCCGCGTGCGACAAGGACGACGGCGTGGCGGACGGTGTGATCGACGATCCGCTCCGCTGCGGGTGGGACCCGCGGGCGTTTGCGGGCACGAAGGTCGGCGACGAGACATTCTCGGAGGCCGACGCCGCCGTGGTGCGGCAAATCTGGGAAGGCCCGCGCGGCCCGGGCGGCCGCGTGCTGTGGCACGGGCTGACGCGCGGCGCGAACCTCTTCGCGCTGGCCGGCACCGAGGGCACGCCGCTCGTCGGCAAGCCCTTCGGCGTGGCGCACGAGTGGATCAAGTTTTTCCTCGTGCAGAATCCAAACTGGGACCCCGCCACGATCACGCGCGGCGAGTTCGAGCTGCTGATGAACCAGAGCGTGGAGGAGTTCGGCCCCACGTTCAGCGCCGACAGCCCCGACCTCACGCGCTTCCGCGATCGCGGCGGCAAGGTGATCATCATCCATGGCCTCGCCGATCAGCTGATCCCCCCGCAGGGCTCGATTGGCTACTATGAGCGCGTGCAGCAGCGCATGGGCGGCGCGGCGAAGACGGCGGAGTTTGCGCGGCTCTTCCTCGTGCCCGGCGTGGATCACGGCATGCGCGGCGCGGGCGCGGCGGCGACCGGCACGCAGGCGGCGCTCATCCGCTGGGTCGAGGACGGCGTCGCGCCCGACCGGCTGCTCGGCGAGGCGAAGGACGCGAACGGCAAGGTCCTGCGCACGCGCCCGGTGTTCCCCTGGCCGCAGTTCGCGAAATACTCCGGCACAGGCAACCCCGACGACGCGGCGAGCTTTGTCGCCGCGACTCCCGCGCGATGAGCCCGCGCATCCTCGGCCTGGGCGAAGTGCTCTGGGATCTGCTGCCGACGGGGCCGCAGCTCGGCGGGGCGCCGGGGAACTTCGCCTGCCACGCGCGCGCGCTCGGCGCCGAGGCCGGCGTGATCACGCGCGTGGGCGCCGACGATCTCGGGCGCGAGGCGCTGCGGCGGCTCGAGGCGGCCGGGTTGCCGCGCGAGCTCGTGCAGGTCGACGCGGCCGCGCCCACCGGGACGGTGACGGTGAAGCTCGGCGGCGCGGGCGTGCCGGAGTTCACGATTCACGAGGGCGTGGCGTGGGACCGGCTGGAGGCGACCGAGGCGGCGCGGGCAGCGGCGCGGCGGGCGGACGCGGTGTGCTTTGGCACGCTGGCGCAGCGCTCGCCAGCGGCGGGCCGGGCGATTCGCGAGCTGGCGGGGCTCGCGCCGGCGAAGGCGCTGCGGATTTTCGACATCAACCTGCGGCAGCACCACCACTCGCGAGAGGTGATCGAGGCGTCGCTGCAGCTGGCCAATGTGCTCAAGCTGAACGACGCCGAGCTGCCGGTGGTCGCGGCGATGTTCGCGCTGGCGGGCGACGAGCGCGCGCAGCTCGCCGCGCTCGCGGCGCGGTTTCAGCTGCGGGTCGTGGCGTATACCCGCGGCGCGGAGGGCAGCTGGCTGCTCGCGGGCGAGCGGTGGTCGGAGTGCCGGCCCGCGCCGGTGAAGGTCATCGATACCGTGGGCGCCGGCGACTCGTTCACCGCGGGGCTGGCCGTCGGCCTGCTCCGCCGGCTCGATCTCGATGCGGTGCACAAGGCCGCGGGCGAGATCGCGCGGTATGTGTGCACGCAGCCGGGCGCGACGCCGCCGTTGCCGGCGGAGCTGAGGGCGCCGCTGGCGGGCGGAGGCGCGGGCGGTTGAGCGCGGGGTCCGCGCGGTGCCGGCGGCGATTCGCGCGCGAGCCCCGAAGGGGCGCGACGTATCAGCCCGGGCAACGCCCCGGGAATTTGGTCAAGAAATGACCAAGCCCTGAAAGGGCGAAACGTGTGGCGCGCTTTCAGCGCGCGTTTTCCTTGTCGATCAAAACCCAGGGCTCGGGGGGCGTCTCGCCGCGGCCGCTATTTCCCATCCGTGATCGCGCCGATTACCCGGCCGAGGAAGGCGTTGAGCGCCTCGTCGTTCCTGATCCAGCGGACGACCACGAGCAGGTCGTGCTCCCAGTCGAGATAGACGATGTTCTGGCCGTTGCCGACGAAGCGGATGCTTGAGGCCGGCGTCGCGGGCATGGGCTTCCGGTCGGTGTTCAGATACCAGTTGGCGAAGCCGTAGGCCGGGTTGGCCGCGCCGGGCGTGCGCGCGAGCGCGATCCATCTTTCGGCGACGATCTCGCGGCCGGCCCACTTGCCGCCGCGCAGGAAAAGATAGCCGAAGCGCGCGAGATCCCAGGCGCTGATGAACAGCCCGCCGCCAAAGTGCCCGCCGCCGCTCACCGACTGCACGCGGCGGCCGTCGAGCTCGATCCAGGAGTTGTCGTAGCCGGTCCAGCGCCACGTGCGCGAGGCGCCGATCGGGTCCATCACCTCGCGGCGCAGCACCTCGGGCAGCGGCTCGCGCCAGACGTGCAGCGTGCAGAGCGCGAGCAGGTTGATGCGGACGTCGTTGTATTTGAAAAACGAGCCGGGCGCGCGCAGCGGGCGGTTCGCATGGTCGGCGGGCGTGGCGCCGACGGGGCGGTCCGCCCAGTCGGGGAGGTCCCAGAGCGTGCCGCTCCAGTCGCTCGTCTGCCGCAGGAGGTGATCCCAGGTGATCGGGGCGTTGTGCGCGGAGCCGAAGAGCCGCTCGCCCTCGGCCGTCGGCAAATACGGGGCCACGCGATCATCGAGCGCGCGGATGAGCCCGCGCTGCCACGCGAGCCCGGTGACGGTGGTGAGGAAGGTCTTCGCGACGCTGAACGTCATGTCGGTGCGCGCGGTGTCGCCCCACTCGGCGGCGACGCAGCCGCGGCGGATGACGAGCCCGTTGAGCGCGGCGCGGGGCTGCGTGGGCCCGAGGATTTTGAAAAGCGGCTCGCGCCGGCCGAAGGTGCTGCGCAGCTCCTCCGCGAGATCCTTGGCGCCGGGATTTTCGTTGGCGCGCGCGAACTCGACGGCGGCGGCGAGCCTGGCGGCGTCGAGGCCGAGTTCCGCGGGAGGTTTCCTCGCCCACTCGCCGGGCGGCGGAAAGTAGTCGGCCGCGCGCGCGACGCCGGCGAGGAGGAGCGCCGTCAACGCGGCGGCGAGGCGAAGGCAGGGGCGCATGGCGCAGTGTCGCCGCGAGGCCCGGGCCATCAAGCCCGCGTTCCGGCTCGGTTTTTTTGTTTCGGTTGCCGGCGGCGGGCGTCTTGCTGGCGCCACGCCATGAAAACCCTCGTCCCCCTGCTTGCTGGTTTGTTGCTCGCCCTCGCGCCGCTCGCCGCCGCCCCCGCGAATCCAAACGTGATCCTCATCCTCGCCGACGATCTCGGCTATGAGTGCCTGGGCGCCTACGGCGGCACGTCCTACCGCACGCCGCACCTTGATCGGCTCGCGGCGGGCGGCGTGCGCTTTGACCGCTGCTACGCCCAGCCGCTCTGCACGCCCACGCGCGTGCAGCTGATGACCGGGATCTACAATGTCAGGAACTACATCAATTTTGGAAACATGGATCCGGAGGCCGAGACCTTTGCGCACCATTTCAAGCGCGCGGGCTACGCGACCGGCATCGCGGGCAAGTGGCAGCTCGGCCATGATCTCGGCCTGCCGAAAAAATTCGGCTTCGACGAGAACTGCCTCTGGCAGCACACGCGCCGCCCGCCGCGCTACGCCAACCCCGGCCTCGAATACGACGGCGTCGAGCGCGACTTCACGCACGGCGAATACGGCCCGGACCTCGTCCAGGAGTGGGCGCTCGATTTCATCCGCCGGAAAAAGGACGGGCCGTTCTTCCTCTACTACCCGATGATGCTCGTGCACGACCCCTTCCAGCCGACGCCCGAGAGCGCCGAGTGGGATCCCAAGGCGATCGGGGAGCAGGTGAACCGCAACGTGAAGCACTTCGCCGCGATGGTGGAGCACATGGACCGGCACGTCGGCGAGGTCGTCGCGCAGCTGGAGAAGCTCGGCCTGCGGGAGAACACACTGATCCTCTTCCTCGGCGACAACGGCACGGGCGTCGCCGTCGAGTCCCGCCTCGGCGACCGCGTGATCAAGGGCGGCAAGGGCCTGTCGATCGACACCGGGATGCACGTGCCCCTGATCGGGAACTGGCCGGGGAAATTTCCCGCGGGCCGCGTGTGCGCGGACCTGATCGACTCGACGGATTTCCTGCCGACGCTCCTCGCGGCGACCGGCCTGCCGGCGACGAAGGCGAAAATCGACGGGCGGAGCTTCGCGCCGCAGCTCCGCGGCGAGCGGGGCACGCCCCGCGAGTGGTATTACTCGTGGTTCTCGCGCAACGGCGACATGAAGTCCGTGCGGGAGTTTGCGGCGACGCCGCGCTTCAAGCTCTACCGCACCGGCGATTTCTTCGACACGAGCGCCGATCCGATGGAAAAGCAGCCGCTGGCGGCGGGAGCCGTCAAAGGCGAGGCCGCGGCGGCGAGGAAGAAACTGCAGGAAGTGCTCGCGCCCTTCACCGACGCCCGCCCAAGGAAATACCGCGACATCGCGCCCGCACCGGCGGGCAAGAAGGCCGTGGACGAGTGAAACGGCGGCTTGTGTCGGCGGGGGCCGCGGGAAGAATTTCCGCCCCATCATGCTGACGCGCCTCATCCTGGTCCTCCTCGTCGCGCTCGGCGGCGCGGGCCTGACCCTGCAAGCGACTTGGAACGCGCGCCTGCGCGCGGCCACGGGCTCGCCCGTGCTGGCCACGCTGGTCTCGGTCGGGGTGACGCTCGTCTGGCTGAGCGCGCTGTGGACCGGCGGCGTGGTGGAGCGCGGGGCGTTGCCGGCGTTCGGCGCGGTGCCGTTCTGGGCGTGGTGCGGCGGGCTGCTCGGTGGCGTCTACCTGGTGGTCTCGCTGCTCGCGCTGCCGAAGCTGGGTGCGGCGGCGGTGTTCGCGATCGTGGTCGCGGGCCAGATGATCACGGCGCTGATCGTGGACACGACGGGGGCGTTTGGCGTCGCGCCCGTCGGGCCGACGGTGTCGCGCGTGCTCGGCGTGGGGCTGGTGATCGCCGGCGCGATCCTGCTGCAACGGCGGTGAGGCGGGGCGCGCCGTGGAAAAGGAAAACAACCCGCGAGCGGCGGATCGTGGCCTCGCCAGCCGGGGATTTTTCCTCGCCGACGATCTGAGCGGCGCGCTCGACGCGGCGGCGGGGTTTCACCGGGCGGGGCGGCGCGTGACCGTGGCGCTCGCGCCCGACGCCTGGGGCGACGATCCGGAGGCGATGGCCGGGTGCACGACGGAGTCGCGCAACCTCGCGCCCGCGGCCGCGGCCTCGGCGGTGACGGCGGCGATCGCGGAGGGCCGGCGCCGCGGGGCGGCCCTGGTCTACAAGAAAATCGACTCGACGCTGCGCGGGCCGGTCGCGGCCGAACTCGGCGCCTTGCTTGCCGCGCTGCCGGAGGCGCGGGTGTTGTTTTGCCCGGCGAACCCCGCGGCGGGCCGCACGGTGCGCGCAGGCGTGCTGCGCGTGCGGGGCGTGCCGGTGGCGGAGACGGAGTTCGCGCGCGATCCGGTGAGTCCGGTGCGCGAAAGCGCCATCCGTGCGCTGCTCGGCCCGATCGCGTCGGAGCGTGTGGTGATTCCCGATGCGGAGACGGAGGCGGATCTCGCGGCGGCGGTCGCGGCGATGGACGCGGCGGGCGGGCCTTGGGTGGCCGTGGGCTCGGGGGCGCTGGCGCGGCCCGTAGCGGGTCGGATCACGGCGGGCGCAGCGCGACCGGTGGCGAGCGACCGTGACCTCGCGCCCGGCCCGGTGCTGATGATCTGTGGGAGTGCGCACGCGGGCAACCGCGCTCAGGCGGCCGCGCTGACGTGCCGGCGCGGCGTGCCGGCATGCGAGGTGCGCGTCCGCGATCCCGAGCCGGCGATTGAGGCGGCAACCTGGGCCGCGCGGCAGGCGGGCGCCGTGACGTTGATCCTCGAGGGCGCGCGGGCCGAGCCCGCGGCGGCACTCGCGGCGATGGCGTTCGCGGCGACGCGGGTGGCCACGCAAACGGGCGCGCGGCGAATATTTGTCACCGGCGGTGAGACGGCGTTTGCCGTCTGCGGGACCCTCGGGGTGCGGGCACTGGACTTCCGCGCCGAGATCGAGCCGGGGCTGGGCCTCGCGCGGGCCGGAGAGCGCATGCTCGCCGTGAAGCCCGGGGGTTTCGGCGACGATGACACGTGGGTGCGCGCGTTTGATCGCCTGCGCGGAAATGGGGATTAATGCTCGCCGCCGATCGGGCGGGTGGGGGAATTTTCGCGCGACCCGCGCCGAGCGCCGGGGAAATTTTTTCCTCCTTCCGTCGTGGAGCCACGCAAAATCGCGCGCATGGCCGCGTGGCACGGGCGCTGCGATACGCTGCGCGTGCAAAACTCCTCGAGCGCATCCGCGTCGTCGTCGCCATGTGTGAGCGGCGTGAGCGCGCGATGGAACATTTGGCGCGCGCCACGGTTCGGAGAATTTTCCCGGCCTAGGGACTTTTTCTCGGAACAAGCGTCTTGCGCTCGCGCGCCGGGCTCACGCAACGTGTTGTGCCCCTCGGCCGCGGCCCACTTTTTCACGCCGAGCAGTCCCTGAATACCCGAATTGTCATGAAACGTAACCACACCGCCATCGTTCCGTCTGTCCCGCGCCGCGCCCGAACCGCGCGGCTTTTTGCCGCCGTCGCCGCCTGCTTGATGCTGCCGTTTTCGGCGCTCGCTCAGGTTGGCGTGTCGACGCCCGCCGGTTCCGCGGGTGTCGCCGGCACCGCCGACAATGCCGACGGCACGCTCGCGCGCTTCAACAATCCCGCGGGCCTCGCGAGCGACGGCACCTCCATCTATATCGCCGATCAGACCAACGGCCGGATCCGCAAGATGAACATCAGCTCCGGCGCGGTCTCGCTCTTCGCCTCCGGCCTGCAGGGCCCCTCGGGCGTCGCGGTGGACGGTGCGGGCAACGTCTATGTGGCGGAGACCGGAAATCACGTCATCAAGGTCTTCAGCTCGGGTGGCGCGCTCACCACGACGATCGGCACGGCGAACATCGGCAGCACAAACTCGACGCTCGCACTCTCCTCGTTCAATTCGCCGCAGGGCGTGGCGGTCGCCGGTAGCGGCGGCACGGCCATCGTTTATGTGGCCGACACGGGCAATAATTTGATCCGCCGCGTCGACGTCGCGGGCAACGCGGTCACCTCAATCGTGACCTCCGGCCTGGCCAAACCGTGGGCCCTCGCGCTCAACTCGGGCGCCACGACGCTTTACGTGACCGATCATGACAACGGGCAGTTGAAGAGCGTCGCCGTGACGAGCGGCAACACCGTGGCGACGGTGCTCAGCTCCCTGTCCGCCCCGCGCGGCGTGACGGTCGACGGCTCGGGCGAAGTTTACGTCAGCCAAGCGGGCACGCACATCATTACCAAGGTCTCCAGCGGCCTCTTTGCCGGCACCGCCGGCTCGGGCGGCTCCGCCGATGGCCTCGCCGTGACGGCGGCGCGCTTCAACGGCCCCTTCGGCGTCGTCGCCGTCGCGGCCAACACCCTCTACGTGGGTGACTACAACAACCACACGATCCGCCGGATTTTCCCGGTTGCCACGCCGGTCATCAACAGTGCCAACAACGCGACGTTCTCGCTGAACACCTTCGGCTCGTTCTCGGTCACGGCCACGGGCACGCCGGCGCCGACGTTCGCGGTCTTTGCCGGCTCGCTGCCCTCGGGCGTCACGCTCGCCTCCGGCGGCCTCCTCTCCGGCACGCCGACGGCCAGCGGCTCGTTCCCCGTCACGATTCGCGCGACCAATCTCGCCGGGACGAATGATCAATCGTTCACCCTCACCGTCACGGGCAATGCGGCCCCGCAGATTGTCAGTTCCCCCTCCTCGATTCTCAACGCCACGATCGGCCAGAATGTGCAGTTCACCGGCTCGGCGAGCGGTGCGCCCACGCCCACGCTGCAGTGGCGGCGCCAGGCGGCGGCGGGCGGCGGCTTCCAGAACCTGACGGAGGCGGTCCCCTACAGCGGAACCACGACCGGCACGCTCACCATCACGAACGTGACGGCCCTCATGAATGGCGACCAGTTCATGCTGGTGGCGTCCAACTCGAGTGGCCCGGATGCCTTCTCCGCCGTCGCGACCCTGGCGATCAGCAACACCGTGCCGGTGTTCACCTCGCACCCGCCGAGCAGCACGATCATCGCGCCGAATTCGAATGGCAGCATCACCGCGGTCGCCACCGGCAGCCCCACGCCGACGTATCGCTGGCAACGCCTGCTGAGTGGCGGCTCCGCCTTCTTCGACATCTTCGACGACGTCACCTACAGCGGCACCAGCACGGGCACGCTCACGATCACCGGGGCGACCGTCGCCCTGAACGGCGAGCAATACCGCCTTTCCGCCAGCAACGTGAACGGCACCACCTACAGCAATGCGAGCACGCTCAGTGTCACCGCCGTGCTGCCGACCATCACGCTTCAGCCCACCGCGGCGATCGTGAATCTTGGCGCCAACGCCAGCTTCACCTCCGGCGCGACGGGCAGCCCGACGCCGACCTACCGCTGGCAGCGGCAGCCGAGTGGCACGACGGGCTTCATCGATCTGTTCGACGATGCTGTCTTTGGCGGGACCACGGCGGCGACGCTCACCATCACGGGCGTCACCTCCGGGATGAGCGGCGACCAATTCCGCCTCGTCGCCACCAACGCCGGTGGCAGCGTGCAGAGCATCGGCGCGCTCCTCACGGTCAACCTGGGCACGACGATCAGCACGTTTGCGGGCGTGGGCGGGCAGGGCGCTTCGCTGGACGGCGTCGGTGCATCGGCGCGCTTCAGCAGCCCCTCGAGCATCTGCGTGGATTCCTCGGGTAACTTCTACATCGCCGACACCGGCAGCCACGTCATCCGCAAGATGACCGCCGCGGGCGCCGTCACCACCATCGCCGGCCTGGCGGGCGTCCCCGGTTCCGTCGACGGCGCTTCCAACGTCGCGCGCTTCAACGCCCCGGCGGGCATCGCGGTCGACTCCGCGGGCAACCTCTACATTGCCGACTCCTTCAACCACACGATCCGCACGCTCTCGCCCTCGGGCACCGTCGCCACGCTGGCCGGCACCGCCGGGCAGTTCGCCGCCGTCGATGGCGTGGGCGCCGCGGCCCGCTTCTACCTGCCGACGGGCGTCGCGGTGGATTCGGTGGGCACGGTCTACGTCGCCGACTCTTTCAACCACGCCATCCGTCGCATCACCGCGGGCGGCACCGTCTCCACCTTCGTCGGGTCGCTGGGCAATGTCGGCTACGTCAACGGCGTGGGCGTCAACTCCCGCTTCAGTTCGCCCAACTCGCTTGTGATCGAGAACGGCACCGGCCTGATCGTCGCCGACTCGGGCAACAACGCCATCCGCCGCGTCACGGCCTTTGGCGTCGTCACCACCGTCGCGGGCAGCACGCTCGGCTTCGGCGGTGCGCTTGATGGCAACGGGACCTCCGCCACGTTCAATCGTCCCTCGGGCGTGGCGCTCGACACCTCGGGCAACATCTTTGTGGCGGACACCGTGAACAACACGATCCGGCGCATTTCCACGGCGGGCGACGTCACCACGATCGCCGGCACCGCGGGCGCCGGCGGCTATCTCGACGGCGTGGGGGCCGCGGTGCGGTTCAACCGGCCCTACAGCATCGTGCTCGACGCCAACTCCAATCTCTTCATCGCGGACTCCGCCAACCACGTCATTCGCCGCAGCGGCAGCACGGTCGCACCGTCGATTGTCACGCATCCGGCCGACCGCGTCGTTGCGCTCGGAGCGACGACCACGTTCAGCGTCGTCGGCGCCGGCACGCCGGCACCCACTGGCTACCAGTGGCAGCGCAAGCCCGCCGGCTCGACTGATTTCGCGAACCTCGTTCCCGACTTGGTTTATTCCGGCGTCACCACGGCTACGCTGACGGTCTCCAGTGCCACGCAGATCATGAGTGGCGACCAATTCCGTGTGGTGGTGGCCAACGGCGTGTCGCCTGCGGCCGTCTCCAATGCGGCCACGCTTACCGTCGGCATCGCCCCGGCCTTCACGAGCGCCGCCGCGGCTTCCTTCCGCGCGCTGCAGCCGGGCACCTTCACGGTGACCACCGATAGCACGACGCCCGTGACGTTCGTCGCTTCCGGCCTGCCCTCGTGGGCCACGCTCGGCGCCACATCCGGCGTCCTGAGCGGCACGCCGCCCGACACGACCGGTTCGCCCTTCACCCTCACCATCACGGCGACGAACGGCATCGCGGCCACGCAGACCTTCACGCTCACCGTGCTGCCGCCGAACCTGCCGCCGACCATCGCGACGCAGCCCACGGGGGCCGCGGTCGACCCGGGTGCGAGCGCGACCTTCTCGGTCGCGGTCACGGGCACGGCGCCCTTCGCCTACCAATGGCGCCGCAACGGCATCGACCTCGTCGGCGCGACCACGGCCTCGCTCACCCTCGCCGGTGTGCAGGCGGCGAACTCGGGGGTCTACACCGTGCGTGTCACCAACGACTTCGGCTCCGTGATCTCGAATGGCGCGGCGCTCGTCGTGAACGCCGCCCCGCAGATTACGGTTCAGCCCCAGCCGCAGGTCGCCTTGGCGGGCGGCAGCGCGAGCTTCTCGGTGCTCGCCACGGGCAGCGGCTCGCTCGCCTACCAGTGGCGCAAGAACGGCGTCCCGATTGCGGGGGCCAACAGCGCCAGCTTCCAGATCGCGGCGGTCACCGCCACGGACGTCGGTAACTACGATGTGCAGGTCAACAACAGCGTCGGCTCGGTGCAAAGCTCGACCGCCACGCTCACGATTGCCACCGGAGTGGCCGCCCCGGTCTTCACGCTGCAGCCCGCGAGCCGCTCGGTCCTGCTGGGCAGCTCGGTGACACTCTACGTCGCCGCCAGCGGCGCACCTGCGCCCTCCTACCAGTGGCGGAAGAACGGCGCCAACATCCTTGGCGCCAACAACCCGACGCTCGTCTTCTCCAGCGCGCAGGCCTCCGATGCCGCGAACTACGATGTCGTCGCGACCAACTCCGCCGGCACCGCCACCTCCGCCACCGCTGGCCTGACGGTCATCGGCCGCAGCTTTGCGGGGGTCTACTTTGGCACGTTCGGCTCCGGCCTCGGCAACTGGGCGCTTTATGTGCGCGACGACAACACCGGCGTCTTCCTCAGCTACCTGCCCAGCGCGGCGGCGCCTGTCATGAGCCTCAACGTCGTCGTGGGTGACAACGGCGCGTTCTCGTTCACCCAGGCCGCCATCTTGTCGGTCGGCGGGCCGGACGAGCCGCCGCGCGCCGCGCAGTTGCTGCCCGTCACGCTCATCGCCTCCATCGGGACGAACGGCTCTGTCACCGGCACGCTGGCCGGTGGCGCCAGCGCCACGCTGAGCGGCGCCGTCGCCCCTGTTTCCGGCGGCACGCTCGGTGTCGCGGGCTACTATCAGGCGGGCGCTTCGGCCAACGGCGCGGTGGCCTACACCATCGCCGGCCCGAACGGCGTGGCGTTTGTCGTCGCCCAGGCGGGTGCCGTGATCGATGGCGGCTCGGGCACGGTTACCAGTGGCGGCGCCGTCTCCGTCGCCACGGGACGCTCGACCATCAATGAGAACATCGCGGCCGACACGGGCCTGCTCACCGGCAACTCCTCCGGCGTCATTGTCGCCACGGCGCTCTCCGGTGGCTCCGACGCCGCCCTCGCGCGCCAGCGCCTCGTCAACATCTCCTCGCGCGCTCGTGTCGCCTCCGGCGCCGAGGTTGCCATCGCGGGCTTCGTGATTTCCGGGCAGGAGTCGAAGCCGGTGCTCATCCGGGCGGTCGGCCCGACCTTGGGTGCCGCGCCGTTCAATGTGCCCGGCGCCCTCACGACGCCCCGCCTTGAGCTCTTCCGCGGTTCGACCTCACTTGCGGTCAACACCGGTATTTCCGCCAGTCGCGCTTCCATCGACGCGGCCGGCGCACAGGTCGGTGCGTTCCAGTTGGGCGCCGCCGGCACCGACGCCGCGATTGTCACGACGCTCGCGCCCGGCGCCTACACGGCCATCGTGAGCAGCACCACCACCGCGGCGGGCGTTGTCCTCGTCGAGGTTTACGACCTCTCCGGTGGAGCGCCCGGCCAGAAGCTCCTCAACATCTCGACGCGCGCCGCCGCCGGCGTGAACGAGAACCAGCTCATCGCCGGCTTCGTGGTGCCGCCCGGCAGCGCCAAGCGCGTGCTCGTGCGCGGCGTGGGCCCCGGCCTCGGGCAGTTCAGCCTCACCGGCCTGCTCGCCCAGCCCACGCTCACGCTCAACCGCACCGGCGCGACCGCGCCCGTCGCGACCAACACCAACTGGAGCAACTCCGCCGATTCGACCGCGATTCGCGACGCCTCGGCCCAGGTCGGCGCGTTCCCGCTCGTGAACAATGACTCGGCGGTGCTCGTCACCCTGCCGCCTGGCAACTACACGGCGCAGGTCACGGGGGCGAACAACGCCACGGGCGTCGCGCTGATCGAGGTCTACGAGCTGCCGTAATCGAGGTTGGTCTTTCTTCCGAAGCCCGGGCCGAAACGGCCCGGGCTTTTTTGTGTCATGCCAGGACGGGCGCGTCGCGAATTGCGCTTTTCGGGGGCGACCTCACCGTTTCGCCATGAAGCCGCTTCTTGCCGCCACCCTCCTGTTCCTCTTCGGCTCGGTCTTCGCCGCGCGGGCGGCCGATTCCGATGCTTGGCTCCCCCTTGAGCGGCAGATTGCCGAACTCGTTAAGTCGCCCGACGTGACCATCGTGCACTTCTGGTCGACGTGGTGCCCGAATTGCAACGCGGAGCTGAAGAGCGGGGGGTGGAAGGAATTCGTGGAGAAGAACCCCAAGGTGAAGGTGGTCTTCATCACCATCCGCGACGAGCGCGATGGTGCGGCGGAGCTCGCGAAGTTTGGCCTCGGTTCGCAGAAGAACTTCCTGCACCTCCAGCACCCCAACGCCTCGCGCCGCCCCGAGGCGCAGATGACCTCCTTCATGGGCCTGCGCGTGGGCTGGGCTCCCGCCACCTGGATTTATCGCAACGACCGCCAGCGTTTCGCGCTCAACTACGGGCAGATTCGCTTTTCCATTCTCCAGCAGCTCGTCGACGATACGGATCCGAAGTGGCTTTAGGCCCGGCCCCGCCGCCAAATCCCCCGCGCGGCCCCGGGCCCTGCCCCGTCCGCCTGACGCTCATGATCGGATCGCGCCTTGTCTCAGGCGGGTGAATCTGCGCGACTGGGTTTTCGCGTCCCGCCATGTCCGCCATCAATCGTTTCCTGCTCGAAAACAACCTCCGCATCGCGACCAACCCCTGCGTGTCGCCGGACTTCTGCCTCGATTGGCCGGCCCTCAAGGCAAAATTGCAGGCCGGCGGCGCGGGCCTGAGGACCCACGCGAAGAGCGGCTTTGCGACGAAGCTCGGCGAGTTCGTTTTGGTTGAGGATTCGGCGACCGGAGACTGCGCGTGGAAGTTGTCCACGAGGAATGGGGCGGCGCTTGAAAATGGCGACACGCTCGCTGACGGCTCCGCGATTTTTCCCGCGACGTTCGCGAATCTCCTGAAGCTGAAAAACCTCGCGCAGGAAAAGAACCCGGCGTGCACGATTTTCCCGACTGCGGCTGAAAAGCTCGGCCAGAGCACGCTCGGCCTCGGCGCGCGGTTCACGACGCTGCACTGGCCCGCGACCGAGTGGGCGATGAGCGCGCTCTCGCTCGGCTTCACCGCCAACCAAAACTCGATCCCGCGTGAGCTCGTCTACGACGTCGACGTCATGCTCGCCGGCAAGCTCGACACCGTGCCGTTCCCGTTCATCGGCACCAACGTCCCCGAAGGCCACCAGGGCCAGAGCGTCGAGGGCATGAGCCACGGCTGCGTGCTCTCGAAGCTGAAGAGCGGATTCCACCGGCGCGGCATCGCGTGGTCCTTCAACGCCGATCACCAGCCCATCGGCGGCAAGTTCGACAACCGCGAGGATGCGCTCGTCACCGGCTGCGTGCTCGCGAGCTACATCACGTTCGATCTCTCGCCGGAGCTGGCGCAGACGAAGGTCGCCGACGATGCCGGCGCGTGGGTGAAGGCCAACGTCCCCGCCGATCTCATCGCGAAGGTGAAGGCGCGCGTCGCGAGCGTCGGCCTCACGCTGAACGAGTCCGATTTCGCCAGGCTCCTCGCCTACGTCTGGCCGTCGCTGCAGAAGATGAAGCGCCGCGATGAAAAATACGCGGCCGCGCGCGCCAGGCTTTTCACCACGGATGTCGGCCGCGCCTACCTGCGCGAGCTCTCCATCGACGAGCTGCCCGGCCTCACGACGCCGGAGACGACCGCGATCATGCTGTCGCTCTGCGAGGCGCTCGGCATGAAGATCCATTTCGTCGCGCCGGCGTTCGGCTTCCAGAAGAACATGCCGTTCCCGGACAACGCGCAGCTGCGCGTGCTCGCGGAGAGGCAGTGGGCGGTGTGCAGGCAGTTCGGCGCCTCGATCGGGTTCCACTCGGGCTCGGGCAAGTCGGCCGAGAATTACCAAGTCATGGGGCAGGTGACCGGCGGCCGCCTCGAGATCAAGACGAGCGGGCGCTACACCTACGAAATGGGCCGCGCGCTCTTCGCCTCGAAGAATGCCGGCGACCAGGCGCTCTGGCGCGACTGGTATAAGTTCACGCTCGACCTCGCGGTGCTCGGGGCGTTCAGCGCCGATGCGACCGAGCAGAAGATGGCGCGCGTGTTCATCACCGATGCGCTGGCGAAATCCGGCAAGGGGGTGGACGTGTTCGCGAGCCCCACTGCGACGCGCGCCGCGCTCGAGTCGCTGCCGCCCAGCCCGGAGCACATGTTTTGGTTCGAATACAACTTCCTCCACGTGCTCGCCGCCGGCGGCCGCGCCGAGAAGGCCGCGCTCGGCGACCACACGCCCGCCGGCTACCGCCAGCGCGCACGGTTCTACACGATCAGCGACGAAGGCCGCCTCCACTTTGCCCGCAACATCGCCAGCTACATCGTCTTCCTGGCCGAGAACACGGGCCTCGCCCCCGCCGCCACCTGCGCCGCCGCGAAAAAACTCCTGGCCGGCTACACGAGCCTCGATGCGATGCTCAACGACATCTCCAGATAATCCCCTTCCTCCATGGCCTCCCGCCCCTTCATCCACGCCGACTTTCTCCTGTCCACCAAGCAGGCCCGCGCCCTCTACCACGATTACGCGGCCGGCGAGCCGATCTACGACTACCACTGCCACCTGCCGCCCGACCTGATCGCGCGGAACCACCAGTTCGCCGACCTTGCGGAGCTCTGGCTCGGCGGGGATCACTACAAGTGGCGCGCGATGCGCACCAACGGCGTGAAGGAGGAGTTTGTCACCGGCAAGGCCACGCCGCGCGAAAAGTTCCAGGCCTGGGCCGAGACCGTCCCGCACACGCTCCGCAACCCGCTGCACCACTGGTCCGCGCTCGAGCTCAAGCGCTACTTTGGGGTCGACACGCTGCTCGACGGCAAGTCCGCGGAAAAAATCTGGAAGACCGCCAACGCCAAGCTGCCCAGGCTGCGCGTCCACGATCTCATCAACATTTCCAATGTCGCCGTCGTGTGCACGACCGACGACCCCGCCGACACCCTCGATCACCACAAGGCCATCGCCGCGCATCCCGGCAAGCTGAAGGCGCGCGTCTATCCCGCGTTCCGCCCCGACAAGGCCCTCGCCGTCGGCAACCCCGCCGGCTTCAACGCCTGGGTCGACAAGCTCGCCGCCACGGCCGGCGGCGCGTTTGCCAGCGGCGGCATCAAGACCTTCGACGATCTGCTTGGCGCGCTGAAGCGGCGCCACGACGACTTCCATGCGATCGGCTGCCGCGTCTCCGACCACGGGCTTGAGAGCGCGCTCGCCGAATCCTGCACCCACGCGCAGGCGAAGATGATCTTCGACGCCGCGCGCCGCGGCCGGGCCGCTTCGCCCGAGGAGGCGGCGCGCTATGGCTCCTACCTCATGCTCGAGGTTGGCCGCTGGAACGCCGCGCGCGGCTGGGTGCTCCAGTTGCATCTCGGCGCGCTCCGCAACAACAACGCCCGCCTCCTCGGCAAGCTCGGGCCCGACACCGGTTTCGACTCCATCGGCGATTTCCCGCAGGCGTCCGCGCTGTCGCGCTACCTGAATGCGCTCGATTCCACCGACCAGCTCCCGCGCACGATCCTCTACAACAACAACCCGAACGACAACTATGTCCTCGGGACGATGATTGGGAATTTCCAGGACGGCTCGGTCGCGGGCAAGATGCAGTTCGGCAGCGGCTGGTGGTTCCTCGACCAGAAGGAAGGCATGGAGTGGCAGATGAACGCGCTCTCCAACCTCGGCCTGCTCTCGCGCTTCGTCGGCATGATCACGGACTCGCGCAGCTTCGTCAGCTACCCGCGCCACGAGTATTTCCGCCGCACGCTCTGCAACCTCCTCGGCGCCGACATGGCCGCGGGCCTAGTCCCGAATGATCTCAAGTCCGTCGGCGCGATGGTGCGGAACATCTGCTTCGCCAACGCCCGCGACTACTTCGGCCTGCAGCTCGCGCCGGAGTTTTCCAAGTAAGGCGGGTCCGTGACCCGCCCATTCGCGCGGCCAATGTTCGACCCGAGGGCGGGTCACAGACCCGCCCTACTTTAACCCCGCCCTTCCATGAACCCCGTCTCCGTCCCCGCCTCGCCGATGAGCCGTTACCGCTGGGTCGTCTGCGCGCTGCTCTTCTTCGCGACGACGATCAACTACATCGACCGGCAGATTCTCGCGCTGATCAAGCCGATCCTCGATGAGCAGCTCCACTGGACCAACGAGCAGTTTGGCTACACCAACGCCTTCTTCCAGCTCTCCTACGCGCTCAGCCTGCTGATCTTCGGCTGGCTGGTCGACAAGTTCGGCACGAAGATCGGCTACGCGGTCTCGATTGCGGCGTGGAGCGTCGCGGCGGCGGGCCACGCGCTCGTCTCGAGCATCGGCGGCTTCTACGCCGCGCGCATCGCGCTCGGCCTCGGCGAGGGCGGCAACTTCCCCTCCGCGATCAAGGCCGTCGCCCTGTGGTTTCCCAAGCGCGAGCGCGCCACGGCCACGGCGATCTTCAATTCCGGCACCAATGTGGGCGCCATCGTCGCGCCGCTCACGGTGCCGGCGATCGCGCTGTCGCTGGGCTGGCACTGGGCCTTCGTCTTCGCGGGCATCGCCGGCTTCCTCTGGCTGTTCCTCTGGGGCCCGTTCTACAACGTCCCGGAAAAAATCCGCGCGACCAACGCCGCCGAGCTCGAGCACATCCGCAGCGATCGCGACGACACGAGCCGCGACGGCGAGAAGGTCTCCTGGCTGGGGCTGCTCGGCTACCGGCAGACGTGGGCGTTCGTCATCGCCAAGGCGCTGACGGATCCGGTGTGGTGGTTCTTTCTCACGTGGCTGCCGGATTTCTTCAAGCAGACGCGGCACCTCGATATCAAGCAGAGCGGCTACATGCTCGCGACCATCTACGGCATGGCGACGGTGCTCAGCATTTTCGGCGGCTGGGTCGTGGGCGCGCTGGTGAAATCCGGCTGGAGCGTCACGCGCGCGCGCAAGACCGCGATGTTCGTCTTCGCCTGCGCCGTGGTGCCGATTGTGTGGGTGAAGGGCGTGGGCGACTGGACGGCGGTGGTGCTGATCGGGCTCGCCTGCGCCGCGCACCAGGCCTGGTCGGCGAACCTCTTCACGACCGCCTCCGACATGTTTCCCAAGCGCGCCGTCGCTTCGGTCGTCGGGCTGGGCGGCATGGCGGGATCCGTGGTGGGTTTCTTTTTCCCCATCGTCGCGGGCCAGCTGCTCGACCGGTTCAAGGCGCAGGACAATGTCTCCGGCGGCTACGCCGTGCTCTTCGTGGTGTGCGCGAGCGCCTACCTGCTGGCGTTTGTGCTCCAGCACCTGCTGGCGCCGCGGTTTGAGATGACGACCTTGAGGGAGGGCTGAGGCGCGACGGACGGCCCGCGCTACCCGCGATGAACCAAGCCGGGAGATGGTGCTTTCTGGGCCTCGCGGCCAGCGTGGCGGTCCTCGCGCTGGCGGCGTCGCGCGGGGCGCCCGCGTTTTCCCGCTTGCCGGCGTTGCCTCCCGCGCTCGGCCAGGCGCGGCAGGCGGGGCTCGCGGCGCCGTTTGCCGGCGTGCACGGCGATGCCCTGATCGTGGCGGGCGGCGCGAATTTCCCGCGTGCGATGCCGTGGGACGGCGGCGCGAAGGCGTGGTGGGACGATGCGTTCGTGCTGGAGCGTGGCGCGGACACGTGGCGCACGGCGAAGAATCTCAAGCTGCCGCGCCCGCTCGCCTACGGCTTCAGCTTCAGCACGCCGGAGGGCGTCGTGTGCGCCGGCGGCTGCGACGCGGCGCAGTGCCATCGCGACGTGTTCCTGCTCGCGTGGGACGCGCGCCGGAAGGAGCTCACGACAACCACGCTGCCGCCGCTGCCCGCGCCGCTGGCCTTCATGGCCGGCGCGCAGATCGGCTCGATCATCTACTTGTTGGGCGGGCAGCAGGACATGAAGCCCGGCGCGCCGACGCGCACCTTCTGGTCGCTCGATCTGGCGAGGCGGGGCGGGGGAGTGGAATCCAAGTGGGAGGAGCTGCCCGCATGGCCGGGGCCGGCGCGCATCGTGCCGGTCGCGGCGGCGTTCGGGGGCAAGGTTTTTCTCTTCGGCGGGCGCGAGCCGCGGCCCGGCCAGCTCGCCCAGATCCTCACGGATGCGTTCGCCTACGATCCCGCGGCGCGCGCGTGGCGCGCGATTGCGCCGCCGCCGCGCGCGATGATGGCGGCGCCCGCCGCCGCGGTCGGCGACGAGATGTGGATCTTCGGTGGCGACGACGGAAAGCTCTTCTCGCGGCTCGAGGCCTTCGATCTCGGGTTGAGCGCGCCGCCCGAGGCGAAGCGGAGGATCTTGGAAACGCACCCCGGCTTCGCCCGCGACGTCCTTGCCTACGATCCCGCGCGGGACACGTGGCGCTCCGTCGCCTTGTCGCCCGAGCCGCTGCCGGTCACGACGATCGCCGTGCCGTGGGGCGGCGCGGTCGTCCTGCCCAGCGGCGAGGTGCGTCCCGGAGTGCGCACTACAGCGGTTTTGCGCCTCGCGCCGTCCGCCCGCTGAAACATTTTTTGACGCGCGGCGCGGGCCGCGGGATTTACGGGGCGTTTGCACTGGCGCGCTGGACAGCCATGTGGGCGGGGCGGAGCTTCGTGGCGGCCCGAGGCCCCGGCGGAAACTCCCCGGCCGGACTCGCCATCCACCCGCCCGATGAAAACCCACACTCGTCGCCTTGCGCTGGCCGCCTGCGCGTGCCTCGCGCAGGCGCCCTTCAACGTCGCCGGCGTGCTCACCGATCCGCAGCTCCAGCTGTTCAACAGCGCGGGGGTGCTGGTGCTCGCGAACGACGACTGGTCCACGGACGCCGCCGCGACGAGGGCCTCGTTGGGTGCATTCTCCCTGGCCAACGGGAGCCGTGACGCCGCGCTCCTCGCCACGCTCTCGCCCGGCGCCTACACCGCGCAGGTGAACGGCGCAAACAACGGCACCGGCGTGGCCATCCTCGAGATTTACGACGTGTCGGGCTCGGCGCGGCTGATGAATCTCTCGACCCGCGCGGTCGTGGGCACCGGCGAGCTCGGCGGCGCCGAGCAAGTCACCACGTTCACGGCCTCGGACTTCGGCCGCACCTGCAACACCAACGGCGACGGATCGGACCACGGGTGGGGGTCGAATCATTTCGAGGTCGGTGGCGCCGTGAAAGGCGGCGACATCTACGGCCGAATGGCCGACCTCACCGGCCGAGATCCGGGCGATGCAGGCACGCGCGGCCTTTGGATTCCAACGACTAGCGTGGATGAGTATTCCGCCACATTGGCGTCGTGGTTTGGCGTCAGTGCGACGAATCTCGCGGCCGTGCTGCCCAACATTGGACGCCTCGCCAAGCCCAACCTCGGTTTCCTCTAAGCATTTCGCCCCAGCCTTGGGGAATTACCGCCAATTACCTACCACAGGCTGGACTTCGGTGGCGGGCCGGAGCAGCTTCACACCGTTACCCAAACACAGTTCGCGACCCGGTTTCGCGCCCGAAAAATCTTCTCGTCCGATGAAAACTATCCCAGCCCCGGCGAGGGTGCTCCTTGCCAGCGTCTTGTGCGCGCTTACCTCTGTTTCCGCCGCTGAATTCGATCAGCGCGTCGCCAATCTCTCGACGCGCACGCAGGTCGGCACCGGCGCCAACGTCGCCGTCGTCGGCTTCGTCGTCGGTCCCGGCAGCAACAAGACCGTGCTCATCCGCGCGGTCGGTCCCGGCCTCGCAAGCTTTGGCGTGGGCGGCACGCTCGGCGATCCGCGCATCGATCTCTACGACAGCTCCACGCCGGCCCGGCTGATCACCTCGAACGACAATTGGCAGACCGTGGCCGCCGGCGCGCAAGGTGCGACCGCGGCGACCTTCGGCACCGTCGGTGCATTCAACCTTACGGCGGGCAGTCGTGATGCGGCGCTCGTCGCCTCGCTCGCGCCGGGTGCTTACACGGCGCAGGTCACCGGCGTCGCCAACGCCACCGGCATCGCGCTCGTCGAGGTTTACGATGTGACTGGCCCGGCGCGCCTCATGAATCTTTCGACCCGCGCGCAGGTCGGCACCGGCGGCGGCATCCTGATCTCCGGCCTTTCCATCGCGCCCGGTGGCGGGCTGCGGAAATTCCTTGTTCGCGCCGCCGGCCCGACGCTCGGAAGCTTCGGCGTCGCTGGCACAATCGCCGATCCGGCGATTGCGATCATCGATGCGGCAGGCGCGCAGGTAGCGTCCAATGACAATTGGGGCACGGGCAACACGACGGCGCTATCGACGGCTTTTGTGCAGGCGGGCGCCTTCGGGTTCACCGCTGGCTCGCGTGACGCCGCGCTGCTGGTCGACCTGGAGCCGGGCAAGAACTATACGATTCAAGTGAGCGGCGTGGGCAACACGACGGGCCTCGCCCTCGTCGAAGTCTACGACCTCACGGCGGACGGGGCGGCGACCGTGACCGTCGCGGCCACGACTGCGACGACCGACACCAAGGGCGCGCCGCCGGCGGTCTTCACCGTCACGCGCACGGGCATCACGACCTCGCCGCTGACGGTCTACTACCAAATCACCGGCACGGCCGCGGCGGGCGTGGACTATGCGGCGCTGCCCGGCAGCGTCACCATTCCGGCGGGGGCGACCAGCGCCACGGTCGTCGTCTCGGCTCTGTCCGGCGGCGGGGCGAACGCCATCAACAAGGACGCCACGCTCTCCCTCGTTTCGGGCACGGGCTACACGGTGGGCGGCAGCAGCGCGGCGGCCGTCACCATCTTCTACAACCCCGGCACGCTCTACCTCGCGGCGTTGCGCCCGCCGGCAGGTGTAAATGCCACCACGGCGTTCGGCACCGCCACGATCCAGCTCAGCAACGACAACCGCTTCGCCGTCGTGAGCATGACGTTCTCCAACCTCAGCTCGCCCGAGACCGTCGCCTACCTGCGCTACGGCAACGGCAACGAGGTCGGCGCCGAGCTCCTCCGCCTGCCCAATGGCCAGGTCAATGGCGTCTCATGGATCTTCACCGGCAGCGGCGCCCTGACGGCGGCGGACATCGTGCAAGGCTTGAGGGACGGCCGCATCTTCCTCAGCGTCGAGTCGGCCAACTTCCCGACGGGCGAGCTGCGCGGCACGTTCATCCAGACCAGCGGCTCGCTCGCCTTCACGCCGCCCGTGACGCCGGCTCCGCTGGCCGACACGGCGCTTACCGCCAACGAAGCGGCCCGCTTCCTGATTCAAGGCACCTTCGGCCCGACCAAGGGCGAAATCGACGCCTTGGTGGGCAAGCGCCGCGCCGACCTCAACGCGTGGATCACGGCGCAGATGGCGCTGCCGGCGTCATTGCACCTCGCGGCGCTCGATGCCGATTTCCAAACGTTCACGGCCACCGGCGAAAACCCGCAATACAGCCAGTCCAACCGCCAGTATGCCTGGTGGAAAACGGCGACGTCGGCGCCTGACCAGCTGCGCCAGCGGGTGGCCTTCGCACTGAGTGAGATTTTCGTCGTGTCAGACACCAATGGCACGCTCTTCAACAACCCGCGCGCGCTCACGAACTATTACGACATTCTGGTCCGGGGCGCTTTCGGCAACTACCGTCAGGTGCTGGAGGAGGTCACGCTCAGCCCGATCATGGGCGTGTATCTCTCGATGTTGCGCAACGGCAAGGCGACCTTCAACGCGGCCGGCCAGGTCCTCACCGCCGCGGATGAAAACTACGCGCGCGAGATCATGCAGCTCTTCAGCGTGGGGCTGAACCAGCTCCAGCCCGATGGCACCCTGAAGCTCGATCCGCTCGGCGTGCCGATCCCGACCTATGACATCAGCACCATCACCGAGATGGCGAAGATTTTCACCGGCTGGGCGTTCTACTCCGCCAATCCGGTCCCCAATTTCCGCGCCGAGGCGACCAATTACATGCAGCCGATGATGCTCTACCCGGCCTTCCACGAGGACCGGGCCAAGACCATCATCGGCGGGCGCACCATCCCGGCCAACCAAGGCGGCGCAAAGGACCTGAAGGATACGCTCGATGCGCTCGCGAATCACCCCAACACAGGCCCCTTCATCTCACGCCAGCTCATTCAGCGCCTGGTTACCTCGAACCCCAGCCCGGGCTACATCTACCGCGTGTCGCAGGTCTGGGCCAACAACGGCAGCGGCGTTCGCGGTGATCTTGGCGCGGTGGTTCGCGCCATCCTGATGGACAACGAGGCCCGTTCCAACGAGGTCGCGGCCACCGCCGCGTTTGGCAAGCTCAAGGAACCGCTGCTGCGGGCCACGGCGATTTTCCGGGCCTTCAATGGCGGGGCGAACAACAACCGCTTCACCATTGCCAACGCCGAGGGCAGCCTGGCGCAGGCGCCCCTGCGCGCGCCGACGGTCTTCAATTTCTTCGAGCCGAACTTCGTGCAGGCCGGCCTCCTCGCCAACGCCGGGCTCTACGCGCCGGAATACCAGATCATCACGGATACGACGGCGATCAGCATGCCCAACCAGCTTTGGAATTACATCTACGCCACGCGCAGCGGCATGCCGGGCACCACGAGCGTGTTCAATCCCGCCGAGGCCACCGTCGGCGTCCTCTTCGACAGCACCATTCTCGCCTTGGCGCGCACGCCGCAGGCGCTGGTGGACTACGCCAACCTCGTCCTCGCCGCAGGCTCGCTGCCCAAGGTCGTCACCGATCGGTTTGTCACGGCGATTACCGCCATGCCCGCCGGCACCGCCGCGACCTACGGCGCCGCCGACCTCGAGCGTGTCCGTTCCATCGTTTATCTCACGATTTCCGTTCCCCAGGGCGCTATCCAGAAATAATCCGCCGCCATGAATCCCAAGACGACCCTCCCCGATCTCTCCCGCCGCAATTTCCTCGGTGCTTCCTGCGCCGCGGTCGGCACCACCGGCCTGCTTTCGTCGCTCGCGCAGCTGCGCCTGATGAGCGCGGTCGCCAACACGGACACGGCTCCGGCCACGGCCGCGGCCCCGGCGTCCGACTACAAGGCGCTCGTTTGTCTCTTCCTCGCCGGCGGCAACGACTCCAACAACCTCGTCATCCCCACCGACAGCGCCAGCTACGCCGCTTACACCAGCGGCCGCGGCGTGCTTTCGCTGCCGCAGAACAGCGTGCTGCCGATTACGCCGCGCACCAGCGACGGCCGCACGTGGGGCCTGCATCCGGCGATGCCCGAGTTGAAGGCCCTCTTCGACCAGGGGAAATTCGCCCTGCTCGCCAACGTCGGCACGCTCAGTTACCCGCTCTCCAAGCAGCAATATCTCACGCGCGCGGACATGCGGCCGATGCAGCTGTTCTCGCACAATGACCAGCAGGTCGAGTGGCAGACGAGCGTCCCGGACAAGCCGTTCAACGAGGTCGCCACCGGCTGGGGCGGCCGCGTCGCCGACATGATGAACGCGCTCAATGCGAACAACCGCATCTCGATGTCGCTCACGCTGAATGGCCAGAACACCTTCCAGGTGGGCAAGAACGTCTCGCAATACGCGGTCGGCACCGGCGGCGCGATCGCGCTCACGGGCTCCGGCACGGGCACGAGCGTGAACGGCCTGCGCACTGCCGCGATGAACGACGCGCTCGCGCTCCAGAATTCCAACCTTTTCGAGACGGCGTTCGGCGGCCTCACGTCCGGTGCCATTGGCAACAGCGCCCTGCTCTCCACCATCATCACCGGCGCGAGCCCGGTGCAGCCCATCTTCAGCGCGGTGCCCAACAGCAGCCTCGCGCAGCAGCTGCACATGGTGGCGCGCCTCGTCAACGCGCAGGGCCAGCTCAACCTCAAGCGCCAGATCTTCTTCGTCCGTATCGGCGGCTTCGACCTGCACGACAATCAGGTCGTGATCGGCAACACCGTGAGCGGCGCGCACGCCAACCTGTTCCGCGACATCAGCCTTTCCGTGAACGCGTTTTACAACGCGCTCAAGCAGCTCGGCGCCGAGAATCAAGTCACCCTCTTCACCGCCTCTGACTTCGGCCGCACCTACGATACCAACGGCGATGGCTCCGACCACGGCTGGGGCAGCCACCACTTCATGCTCGGCGGCGCGGTCAACGGCGGCGACATCTACGGCCAGATGCCCGACTTCACGCGCGACGGCCCGAGCGACACCGGCCGCGGCCGCTGGATCCCGAGCACGAGCGTCGATGAGTTTGCCGCGACGCTGGCCAAATGGTTCGGCGTCAGCGCGACCAACATCCCGCTGATCTTCCCGAACATCGGCCGTTTCGCCAAGCCGGACCTCGGCTTCATGAACAACGCATGAACGGGCGGCGCACGCTCGCCGCCCTCGTTGTCGCGATCATCGTTGGGATCGCCGCTTGGCTCCTGTGGCCCGGCCCGGCGTCGCCGCCGCTTGGTTCCGCGCGGCGCGGTTCGGGCGGAACGTCGCTCGTGCCTAAGGTCGGCGGGGCGGTTGCAGGCTCGGAGCCCCAGCTCGAAGGCGAGAGCCGCCTCGCGGATCAGCTCAACGCGCCCGGCGGCGATATCCGGGCCGATCTGAAGATTCTCAACGAGCTGTTCGAGACCTGGCAGTCCAATTTCCCGCGCGGCGGCAATCCCGTCGGCGAAAACGCCGAGATTACGGCCGCCCTCAGCGGCGCCAACCCGCTCCGCTTTGCCTTCCTCCCGCGCGGCCATCGCGCCGTGAACGCCCGCGGCGAGCTTTGCGATCGTTGGGGCACGCCGTTTCGCTTCCATCAGGTCAGCGGCCAGCAGATGGAGATCCGCAGCGCCGGCCCGGATCGGAAATTTTTGACCGATGACGACGCCGTGTGGACGTCCGGGCAGGTCGAGTCGGTCGTGCGTTAATTGGCGGGGAACATCCCTCGGCTCTGTGCGTCTCGACAAGGAGCTGCGCGTCGCCATCGTCGCTTCCACCATGCGCCTTCAACGAAAAAATGTCCGCCGCTCCGCCGATTCGCGCGGCTTCTCCCTGCTCGAGATTCTTGTCGTGCTCGCGATCATCGGCCTTTTGGTGGGCCTCGCCGTAACCAACGTCGGCAGCATCTTGGGTGGGGCGCAGGGCGGCACCGCGAAACTCTTTGTCACCGATGCGATGAAGACGCCGCTCACCGCCTATCGCATCGCGATGGGCGATTTTCCGTCGACCGCCGAAGGGCTGCAGGCCTTGGTCACGCGCCCCGCCGCCAAGGGGGAGAAATGGTTTGGTCCCTACGTTGAGGCGAGCAAGCTGACCAACGATCCGTGGGGTGAGCCCTATCAATACGCCTACCCGGGCACGCACAACAAGGGGGGCTACGACCTCTGGTCCAAGGGCCCTGACAAGCAGAGTGGCACGGCCGATGACATCGGCAACTGGGAGACCGCGCCCGCCCCGAAGTGAGGGCGCCGCCCGGCGCCGAAACGATGCCTCGGCCGCCTTCAGTCATTCGCGCTGCGCGGGGCTTCTCGCTCCTCGAGGTGCTCTTGGTGATCGCGATCATCGGGCTCATCGCGAGCGTGCTGATCGGCGGCGCGGCGCCGCTCATCGGCGGGCCGCCCGCCGCGCCCAACGATGTTTTTTGGAAAGCCGTGCAGGAGGCGCGCAAGTCCGCGCTCAAGGCCGATGCCGACATCCACTTCAAGTGGAGCAAGGAGCGCAAGGCCTTCATCCTGCTCGACGGGACCGCGCCCGCCCCGCTCGGGCCCGACGGGTTCACGCGCGAGGAGACTCCGCTCAAGGTCTTTCCGATCGCGCCCAAATTGGCCGAGGACCTGACGGTGGATTTGTTGGCGGCCGCGACCAAAGGCGGCGGAGGCCCCGTGATTTTGGTGGGCGGCGTCCTCGTCGAGTCGCGTCCCTTGCCTTTTGCCGTGTTTTATTCCGACGGCACGTGCACGCCGTTTCGCGCGCAGTTCGTCCGTGGCGGTGGTTCGAGCATCCTCGCCATTGATCCGTGGACGTGCGCGCCGGTGCTGACGCCGCCCGACCCTTATGCCACGCCGGCGTTCTGACATGAGCCCGCCCGTTCGCCGCGGCTTTTCCCTCCTGGAGGTGCTGGTGGCGCTTAGCATCCTCGCCTTGGTCGTCGTGGTGCTCGGGTCGGCCTACCTGAACGTGCTGATCGGCTATGAAGCGGTCTCGCGCGGCATGGTGATCAATGAGGATGTGGCCTTCGCGCGCCAGCTCGTGCTGCGCGAGCCCGATCGGAAAAAACTCGAGCAGGGCGGCGAGTTCGAGACGGCCGGGGGCCGTCGCGCGCGGTGGTCGGTCGAGATCACGGCGGATGCGCTGCCGGATGTCTTCAAGGTGGCGTTCACCTGCGAGATCTCCGAGCCGGGCAGGGCGGAGCCCGACAAGGTGGCGCAGCAGTTCCTCGTCCTGCGCCCGACGTGGTCCGTCGACGCCGCCGAGCAGGGCAAGCTCAAGGCCGAGGTCAAAAAACGAATCGCGGAGCTGCAGGTGAAGAAGTCGCCATGAGCCCGCGCCGGCGCCTTTTCTCGCGTGCCCCCGCCGGGCGCGCCTTCACGCTGCTGGAAGTCCTGCTCGCGCTCGCGCTCGTGGCGCTGCTCCTCGTGGCGATGAACACCTTTGTGTTCTCGATGGGCGAGCTTTGGGGTCGGGGCACCGACGTGCGGCTGTTCGATCTCCATGTGCGCGCGGTGAGCCGCTACCTTGAGCACGAGCTGCGGGCGGCCGCGCTGCCACCGGCGGCGCGCGCGAACTCCACCCCGATCGCCTGGCAGGAAGTCCGGCCCCAGGCAGGGCTCACGGAGAAGCTGCTGACGTTTGAGCTGCTGAGGGGCAGCCGGCTTTTTTCCTGGCCGGAGGAGCCGTTGCCCGAGGTGGTGTGCTCGCTGCAGGCGCGATCGGGCGAGGGGCTCATCCTGCTCTGGCACTCCCGCCTGGAGAAGAACTTCGACACCGATCCGCCGCGCGAGACGGTGATCACGCCCCTCGTCTCGGGGCTCGCCTATGACTACTATGACCCGGAGACGCGCCGCTGGACCACCGAGACGGCGGTGAAAAACGACTCGCAGGGCCAGCCGCTCGTCCCGCAGCGCCTCCGCGTGAAGTTTGCCTACGGCCAGCTGAAGCGCGAGAGCATCATCACCCTGCCAGCGCCCGGCGAGGGGCTGCCCGTCTTCTGATGATGCGCCCCCGCCTGATCTCCCGCCGCGGTTCCGTGCTCGTCATCGTGATGGTGACGCTGCTCTTCGCCACCGTCGCGCTCATCACCTTCATGGAAAAGGCCGGGGTTGATCTCCTCGTCGAGCAGCGCGAGGCCGTGGCGCGGCGGCTGCGCCTCGAGGCCTACTCCGCGATGGAAGTCGCGCTCGCCGTGCTCAACGAATTCCGCGAGGCCAACGGCGGTTTGAAGAGCCCCGCCGAAGGGTGGGGCGATCCGCTGGCCTTTGCGGGCTATGTCCCCGCCGACGGCCGCACCGTCGAAATCGCGCTCGACGACGAGAGCGGCAAGCTCTCGCTCCCGCGCGTAAACGTGATCGTGCTGGCCAATCTTTTCGCCTCGTGGGGCGTCGCCAAGGCCGAGGCCGAGACCGTGGCCGACGCGCTCGCCGGCTGGATGAAGCACGGCCACGTCTACTCCTCCGCGCTGCGCCCGAACTACGAGTCTGCGGCGCTCCCTTACGAGCCGCCGGGCCGCCCGCTCCGCTCCTTTTCGGAACTGGCCGCGATTGAGGGGGCCCGGGAATTCTTCTACGACGCCGATGGCCGGCCCAACGACAACTGGAAGCGCTTCGTCGCCGCCGTGTCGCTGCTCGACTTCGCGCAGCCCAACATCAACGGCGCCAAATCCGACACCCTCGCCGCCCTGGGCCAGTTCAACCCCCAGCAACAGCAGCGGCTCGACGACTTTCTCCGCGGCACCGGCGAGTTCCAGCGCCAGGGCCCGCAGTGGCTGCGCAACGAGGCCGAGGTGCAGCGGGTGGCCGGGCCCGGTGGGGACGGCAGGGGCTTCGCCTCCACGATCAGCGCGCTGCGGATTACCATCACCGTGCGCGATGGCCGCATGGAATTTCGCCTTTCCGCGGTGGTCGCGCCGCCCGGCGGCGCTACCACGGTGCAAGCCACCGCCACCAAAGCCGTGACGACCGCCGCCGCCGCCAAATCCGCCGCCGAGCTGCAGGCCCGCCCCAACGCCGCGCAGGCCGCCGCTGGCGCAAACACCGCGGCCAAACCCGCCGCGGCGAGCTTGCGCTACCCCTTTACGCTCTTGGAAATTCGCGAAAATGATGAAATTCCTCCTCCGCCGCCACCGCCGGTGAGCCCCTGATATCTTCGCCAAACCATGTGCGCCTCGCCGCTCAATTTTCTCCGTGCCGGGCCGCCGCCGCCCAAGGTGGCGCTCCTGCCCGACGCGCTGTTCTTCACGCGCGCGGTGCCGATCGCCGCGGGGGCGGCGCCGGCGGAGGCCGCGGCGCAGGCCGAGCTGGCGCTCGAAGGGCTCGCGCCTTTTCCGCTCGCGCAGCTCTACTACGGCACGTTTTGGGTGCCGGGTGCGGAGACGGCCCTCGTTTTCGCGGCCTACCGCCGGCGCTTTCCCGCGGAGCAAGCGGCGGAGTGGGGCGACGCCGAGCTCGTGCTGCCCGCCTTCGCCGCCGCGCTCGGTTCCGGGGCGCCGGGCACCACGGTGCTGCTCGCCGCGCCTGATGGCTTCACGGCGATTCAGTTTGAGAAATCCCCCGTGCCCGCGCGCGTGTTGTCACGGACGGTGGCGCCTGAGGCGACGGATGAGGACCGCGCGCGCGCGCGCGGGGAGTTCGTCGCGTCGCTGGGCGATTCCGGCCGGCTGATCGAGGTCGCCGCCCCGCTGGCCGCGGAGCCCGTGGGGCGCGATGGCACGCTGGTGTTTCGCGCCGGGTCTTTTGTCTCGGCCATTCCCGCGGCCGTCGCGGCGCAGCTCGACGTGCGCGACAAGGCCGAGCTGGCCGCGCGGCGCGGCGCGCAGCGGCGCGACTTGTTCCTTTGGCGCGTGGCGCTTGGCGCCGCCGCCGCGCTCCTCTTCCTCGGTCTCGCCGAGATCGGCATCGTGGCCGCGCGCAAGTTCTGGCAGCAGCCCCGCCTGGCCCGCGTCGCCGCGCAGAACCCGAGGGTCGAGGAAATCAAGAAATCGCACGCGCTCGCCAACCGCATCGAGGAGCTTGCGACCAAGCGCCTGCTGCCGTTCGAGATGATCGCCCTGCTCGTCGAGGGCGACCGGAAGCCCGCTGAGATCACCTTTGTCAGCGTGTTCACGGATCCGAAGGCGGGCCTCTACACGCTCTTCATCGACGCGGCGACATCCAACATGGGCCAGGCCAGCGCCTACGCCGCCACGATCCGCAAGCTTCCGATGGTCCAGAGCGTCGAGACGCGCGATGAGAAGACCCGCAACGACGGCGGCACCTTCCGCCTCATCGTCACGTTCAAGCCCGACACGGTGAAGCGCGCCGACTCCATCGCCTCGCAATGATTGCCGCCCTCCGCGTCTATTTCCTCACCCGGGCGCTGCGGGAGAAATTCCTGCTCCTCGCCTTCCTGCTGATCGGGCTGCTGTGGTGGCTCTCGGCGTTCGGCGCGCGCGCGGGTGTTTTCTGGCGCGAGCAGCGCAGCACCGGCAGCGCCCTGGCTGAGCAGAAACTTTGGCTCGATCGGCGCGAGAGCATCCAAAAGATGGTGCAGGCGGCCGCCAGCCAGCTCGACAACGCCAAGACCCTCGATCGCGCGCAGCTGCTCGACGCCATCAACCATGCCGCCCAAGAGGCCGGGCTCCGCAACAACTATGGATCGAGCGCGCCAGTCTCCGAGCCCAGCGGCCCCTTTACCGTGCACAGCGTGGACTACCAGGTGACGGGCGCGGACTTCGTTACGCTCGAGCAGTTCTACCTCAACCTGCAGAAGCGCGCGCCCTACATCGGCATCGAGCGCTTCGGCCTCGCCGCCAACCGCGGCAACGAGGCGAAACTCACGCTGACGCTTCGTGTCACCGCCGTGGAGCTGCCCCGGTAGCCGCGCGGGCCGGCCGCGGCGGGCGCTTGAATGATTTGTTACCTTTCGCCCGTTGCGCCGTCGCAACTCGCCACTCCCTTTCCACCGCTTTCCCTCCCAAGCGCCCGATGAAATTTCCGCTTCGCGCCGCCGTCCTCTCTTCGCTGCTTGCCTGGCTCGCCCCGCGCGCCATCCGGGCCGAGGATGCCGTCCGCTACAAATACCAGGACTACCGCGAGTCGGGCGGCCGCATCGCCGTCGAGGTCAACAGCGTCGGCGTCGAGAAGGACATCGGCACCGACATGCACCTCAAGGTCGAGGGTGTGCTCGACGCCATCACCGGCGCCACGCCCAACGGCCAGCCGGCGCCCGCGGGCAGCACCCAGGTGCCGCTCTCCAAGCTCACCGATCGCCGCAAGGCGTGGAACGCGGCGTTCTCGCGCCAGTTCGCGCGCGTCAATGTCGCCGTCGGCGTCGGCAACAGCCGCGAGAGCGACTACGTCTCCAACGGCTGGTCGCTCAACACGCTCACCGATTTCAACCAGAGGAACACCACGCTGCTCGCGGGCGTCGCGGGCACCGATGATGACGTGAAGGTCTTCTACCAAGCGCCGCGCGCCAGGAAGCGCGGCAACGATGTCATCGTCGGCCTGACGCAGCTCCTCGATGCGCGCACCTCGGCGACGCTCAACTTTACCTGGGGCCGCCAGACGGGCTACCTCGCCGATCCCTACAAGCTGGTCGAGAAAAACGTCGAGGTCTTTCCCACGATTTTCCTCCCGCTCACGTTTCCCGAGAACCGCCCCGGTGAGCGCGACAAATGGATCGCGCTCGCCGCGGTGAACCGCGCGTTCCCCGAGGCGCATGGCGCGCTCGACGCCAGCTATCGCTACTACCGCGACACGTTTGGCGTCCACGCCCACACGCTCGATCTGGCGTGGTTCCAGCACGCCGGCAGCCGCGTGATCCTGCGGCCGGGCGTGCGCCTCTACCAGCAAGGCGCGGCGGACTTCTACCTCTACCGGCTCGACGGCACGCCCATCGTGCCGACCGCCGGTGCGCCGCGGCCCGGCGGGCCGTTCTATTCCTCCGACTGGCGCCTGTCCGAGATGCGCAGCTGGAACTACGGGCTGAAGCTCATCGTCAACGCCACCGACGCGCTGCAATTCGACGCCGCCTTCGAGCGCTACGACATGCGGGGGCGCGACGGCGTCACGCCGCAGAGCGCATATTGCCGCGCCAACATCGTGACGCTCGGCGCGAGGTTTTCCTGGTAGACCGCCGATGGCCTTCGTCCTCCAGCAACGCCGTGCCCCGCCGCCCGCCGCCGATGCAGCGGCGGAGGGGCTGCCGTTGCGGCGGCTGTCGTTTCACGCGCTGGGCACGCTCTGCGAGGTGCAATACGCCGCGCCCGGGGGCGATGCGCAGGCGCAGGGCTTCGAGCGTGCGGCGGTCGCGTGGGTGCAGGCCTTCGAGGCGAAGTATTCGCGTTTCCGGCCCGACAGCCTCGTGAGCCGCATCAACGCCGCCGCCGGCCGCGAGTGGGTCGCCGTCGATGCGGAGATGGAGGGCCTGCTGAAGCTGTGCGACACGCTGCACTTCATGACCCAGGGTGTGCTGGATCCCACGGCGTTGCCGCTGCTGCGGCTCTGGGACTACAAGGCCGCCCAGCCCCGGATTCCCGCCGACGCTGAAATCGCCGCGGCCCGCGCGCTCGTGGGCTGGAAGCAGGTGCAGCGCGCGCCGGGCAAAGTCTTTCTCCCCGCGCCGGGCATGGCGCTCGACTTCGGCGGCTTTGGCAAGGAATACGCCGTCGACATCGTCGCGCAGATCGCCGGGGACCACGGCATCCGCAGCGCGCTCGTCGATTTCGGGCACGACCTGCGCGCCGCGGGCCGGCCGCCGGGCCGCCCGGCCTGGCACATCGGGCTCGAGGATCCGCGCAGCCCCGGTCGCAGCGATGGCAGCCTCGCGGTGCTCGATCGCGGCGTGGCCTCGTCCGGCGACTACCTCCGTTGTTTCACCATCGAGGGCAAACGCTACGGCCACATCGTCGATCCGCGCACCGGCTGGCCGGTGGCGAACGGCTGCGTGCAGGCGACCGTGGTCGCGCCGAGTTGCCTGCAGGCCGGCGTGCTCTCCACGACGGCCTTCGTGCTCGGCGTGCCCAAGGGCGTCGACTTCATCCAATCCGTGCCCGGCGCCGAGGGCTTGCTCATCACCGATCGCGTGCGGGCGCAGACGCGGGGATTCTTCAACTATGTCGCCACGTAGGTTCATCCTTCTCTCCGTGCTTCTGTTCCCGGCGTGGTTCGCGAACGCCGCCGTGCAGGTGGGCGATGCGTTTCCCGCGCTCGAGGCCGCCGGGGTCGCCGCCCTTGCCAAGGCCGGTTTGCCCGACACGGCGGGCAAGGTGGTGCTCGTGGATTTCTGGGCCTCGTGGTGCGCGCCGTGCAAGGCGTCGTTCCCCATGCTGGCCAAGCTCCACGCCGACTACGCGGCGCGCGGCCTCGTGATCGCGGCGGTGGGCGTGGATGAGAAGTCGTCCGCGGCCGAAGGCTTCGTGAAGAAGCTGGCGCTGCCCTTTGCGCCGTTGCACGACCGCCAGCAGAAGCTCGTGAAACAAGTCGTCGTGCCGGCGATGCCGACGAGCTACCTCCTCGGGCCCGACGGGCGGGTGCGTTTCATCCACCAGGGCTTCCACGGCGACACGACCGAGCAGGAGCTGCGCCGCGAGATCGAGGCCCTGCTCGCGCCGAAACCCTGAAAGCCTTTTCGCCATGAAGCTCCGCCTCCTCGTCCTCGGCCTGCTCGCCGCCGTCGCGCTGCTCGCCGGCTGTGCCCATCCCGCGCTGGTGCGCGTGCAGCCGTGGGAGCGCGCCACGCTCGCGGGCTACGATATGCGCCCCGATCGTGATCCGCTGAGCACGGTGCTGGCGGAGCACATCTACTTCTCGCGCGAGGCCGCGGCCGGCGGGCGCGGCGTGGGTGGCAGCGGCTGCGGCTGCAATTGAGCCGCCTCTCCTCCCAGGCATGACGTTGGCGCTGTTTCTTCTCCGCCGGTGCCGGGCCCTGCCGGTTTCCGGCGCCGTCCTGCTCGCCCTGCTGCAGCGCACGCCGGTGCTCCGCGTCGCCTCGGCCGCGGGCGAGGCGCTCGCCGCGTCGCCGCTGGGGGCGGTGCTGCGCCCCGCGCTTGCGGGCCTCGCCTCGCTCGGCGCCGTGCACTCCCTCGCGGGTGCGACGCAGTGGTCGTTCAGCCGTCCTCCGCCGATCACGGGCGCGGTGGGCACGACGTTCACGCCGCTAGCCTTCACCATTGTCGGGGCGCCGACTGCGCCGGGATCGTTTCGCGTCACGGGACTGCCACCGGGGCTGGCGGTGTTGGGGGTAAACGGCAATGGCGTGCTCAACGCCTCCACCGGTCTCATCTCCGGCACGCCCACGGTGGGGGGCACGTTTCAAGTCTTGATCACGGCTTTCGAGTTCAACGACGAAAAGGGAGACCGAATCGGTCCCGAACCTCTGACGATGGTGATTTCCGGCGGGGGTTCGGCCGATTCCGCGCCCGTCTTCACGGCCCAACCCGCCAGCCAGTCGGCCACGGTGGGCGCAACGGTGAGCTTCACCGCCGGCGCGACGGGGGTGCCGGTGCCCACCTTCCAGTGGCGGCGCGGCGGATCGGCGATTCCCGGCGCCACGGCCGCGACACTCACGCTTGCCAATGTGCAGCTCGCCGATGCCGGGGACTACACCGTCGCCGCCACGAACGTCGTCGCCACCACCGTCAGCAACGTCGCGACGCTCACCGTGGCGCCGCCCGTCATCGATCCCAACGCGCGGCTCTCCAACCTCTCCGTGCGCACCTCGCTGGCGGCGGGGCAAACGCTGATTGTCGGCGTCGTCATTGGCGGCGGCGCGGGCGCGCGGGATGTCCTCGTGCGCGCGGCGGGGCCGGCGCTCTCGGCGTTCGGGCTTGCCGGAGTGATGGCCGACCCTCGTCTCGATTTGTTTCAGGGCGCGACGTCCGTTTTTTCGAACGATGATTGGCCGGCGAACCTGGCTCCGACGTTTGCGAGCGTGGGTGCGTTTGCGTTCCCCGCGGGGAGCAGGGATGCGGCGTTTCTCCGGCCGCTCGGCGGCGCGGCCTCCGTGCAGGCGCGCGGCACCGGCGCGGGCATCGTGCTGGTCGAGGCCTACGACACCGGGCCGGCCACGGCCGCGAAGCTGATCAACGTCTCCGCGCGCAACCGTGTCGGCACCGGCGCCGACATCCTGATCGCGGGCTTCACCGTGACGGGCAGCGGCGCCAAGCGGCTCCTGATCCGCGCGGTCGGGCCCAAGCTCGGGTCGTTTGGCGTCACGGGTTTCCTGGCGGATCCGGTGCTGGAGATCTACACGGCGGGCGGGGCGCTGCTGACGGCCAACGACAATTGGTCCGCCGATCTCGCGGCGACGTTCGGCGCCGTCGGGGCCTTCGGCCTCGACGCCGGGAGCCGCGACGCCGCGCTTGTGACCGTGCTCGCGCCCGGGAGCTACACCGCGCAGGTGCGCGGCGCGGGCGGCGGCACCGGCGAGGCGCTCGTCGAGATTTACGAGGCGCCTTGACGCTGCGGGCGGGTTGGAAACGCTTCCGCGCCGGGCTGGCTCGCTTCCCCCCCTGCGCTCCTGGCTCACCATGCGGATTCTCGTTATCGAAGACGAAAAGCAGCTCGCCGGGCACGTGGCCCGCGCCCTCGTGCGCCACGGCCACACGCTGGCGGTGGCGCATGACGGCGCCGAGGGCCTGCAGGCCGCCCTCGGTGATCCGCCGGACCTCGTCGTGCTCGACTTGGGCTTGCCGGGCCTTGACGGGCTCTCGTTGCTCGCCCGGTTGCGCGAGGCGCGGAGCCCCGCGCGCGTGCTCATCCTCACGGCGCGCAGCGAGGTCGAGCATCGTGTCCGCGGTTTGCACGCCGGAGCCGATGACTACCTGGCCAAGCCCTTCTCGATGGACGAGCTGGCGGCGCGGGTCGAGGCGCTCGGCCGCCGCGGCGCGACGGGCGGCGCGTCCGACCTGCTGCGCGTCGCGGATCTGCACATGGATGTGCGGCACCGGCGGGTGACGCGGGCGGGCAAGCCCATCGCGCTCTCGCCGCGTGAGCTCGACGTGCTGCAAGTCCTCATGCAGGAGCCGGGCCGGCCGTTTTCGCGCACCGAGCTCTGCGAGCGCGTCTGGCAGCGCGACCACGAATACGACACGCGCACCGTCGAGATCTTCATCACGCGGCTGAGGAAGAAAATCGACTCGGGTTTCGGCACACCGTTGATCCAGACGCTGCGCGGCGTCGGCTACACGCTGAAGTCGCCGGCATGAACGCGCGCCTGTCCCTCGTCTTCGCGCTGCTGCCCGCCGCCGCGCTCGCCGCCACGATCGAGGGCCGCGTCGCCCTGCCCAAGACGCGCTCCACCCCGGTCGTCAACCAACGCTACGAGATCGTCGCCAAGTCCGGCGTGCTCTCGACCAACCCCCCGGTGGCGGTGGTCTACCTTGAGGGGGCGTTCCCGCGCCCGGCGTCGCCGCCGATCACGCGCGTCTCGCAGAAGGACCTCGCCTTCACGCCGTCGCTCCTGCCGGTGCAGGTCGGCACGCGCGTCGAGTTTCCCAACTTCGACGATACCTTCCACAACGTGTTCTCGTTCTCGCCGGCGAAGCGCTTCGATCTCGGGCGCTATCGCGCCGACGAGCGGCCGGTGCCCGGGGTGCTCTTCGACACGCCCGGGCTGGTGACGCTGCGCTGCGACGTGCACGAGCACATGCGCGCGCTCATCCTCGTGCTCGACACGCCGCACTTCGTCATCACGGCGGTCGACGGCAGCTTCCGCCTCACGGGCCTGCCGGCCGGCCGGCACACGCTCAAGGCCTGGATCGACAGCAAGCAGACCCGCGCGAGCGCCGTGGACCTCGGCGAAGGCGCGACGCTGCGCGTGGATTTTCCGTGAAACCCGCGCCGGAGAACCAGGGCGCGCGCCTCGCCGGCTTCCGGGCGCGCCTGCTCGCGGCGACCATGATCGTGGTCACGCTTGTCACGCTCCTTGCCCTCTATTTCGGCGAGCGTAGCCTCGCGGGCAACGTCGAGGAGGACCTGCGCCGCGAGTTCCAGGCCGAGCTCACCGTGTTGCGCAATGCCCGCGCGATGCGCCATGCCGGCCTCGTCGAGCGCTGTCGCACATTGGTGCGGCGCTCGCGCATCCAGTCGGCGTTTGAGGACGACGCGCTCGATCTCCTCTATCCGAGCGCCGAGAACGAGCTGCGCGACCTCATGGCGCCGCCCCCCGGGCAGGGGGAGGATGAGGCCGAGGGGCTCCACGCCCGGTTCTACCGCTTCCTCGGGCGCGACGGCGCGGTCATCCCAGCGGCCACCGACCGCACGGTGGGCGCGCTCTCGCGCGAGGAGGAGGCGAGCCTCGCGCTGCCGTCGCTCTCCGCGCGCCCGCAGACTGGTTACCTGGCGCGCGAGGTCGAGGGGGCCGAGTCCGCCGTCTTCGAGATCATCGCGATGCCGATCCTCTCCACCGAGACGGGCGAGCCGATTGCGGCGCTGGTGCTCGGCTTCGACTCGTTCGCCGTGGGCCGCCGCGAGGCGCCCTCGGGCATGAAGGGCGGCCTGCAGGTGCAGGGCCGGCTGCACTCGGCCGCGCTTCCCGCCGCCGCCGAGGCCGCCCTCGCGCGCGAGGTGCGCGAGGACCAAGCGGCGCCGGTCCGCGTCGCGCTCGACGGCGTGCCGCACCTGCTTTTCGCGCAGCGGCTCAACCCCGGCTCCCTTTACCCGCCCGCGCTCGAGGTCTGCGTTTTCCCGCTCACCGACTTGGAGGCGCGGCAGGTGCGCCTGCGCTGGCAGGTGCTCGGCGCGGGCGTATTGCTGCTGCTGGTCGGCCTCGGCGGCAGCCACGTCGTCTCGACCCGGCTGGCGGCGCCCGTCGAGCGGCTGGCCGTCGACTCGGAGGAGAATCGCGCGCAACGCGCCCGGGCCGAGGCCGCGCTCGAGATGACGAGCGCCGAGCTGCAGCGCGCGGCGCGCTTTTCCGCCGACGCGTCGCACCAGCTCAAGACCCCGGTCACCGTGATGCGCGCGGGCCTTGAGGAACTGCTGGCCAACGACAACCTCACGCCTGCGGAGTGCGCTGAAATCTCCGCGCTCATCCATCAAACCTACCGGCTTTCCAGCCTGATCGAGGACCTGCTGCTGCTCTCCCGCCTGGATGCGGGGCGGCTCAAGCTGGCCTTTGCCCCGGTCGACCTGAGCGCCCTGATCGAGGGATCGCTTGACGACCTCGGCGCGGTGCCCGACGGCCTCGACGTGCGCGTCGAGACCGATTTCCCGCCGGCCGTGCACGTCCTCGGCGAGAAGCGCTACACGGCCATCATCCTCCAGAACCTGCTCGAGAACGCGCGCAAATACAACGTGCGCGAAGGCCGCATCCGGATCGCCGCCACCATCGAGGACGGCGCGGTGCGGCTGGTGGTCGGCAACACCGGGCCCGCCATCGCGGCGGCGGCGCAGTCGCACATCTTCGAGCGTTTCCATCGCGGCGGCATGGGCGAGAATGTCCCCGGCTACGGCCTCGGCCTCAACCTCGCCCGGGAGCTGGCCCGCCTGCACTTGGGCGATTTGCGGTTGTTGCGCTCGGATGAAAATTGGACTGAATTCGAGCTGCGCCTCCGCTGGTCGCCGCCGCCCGCCGCCCCCTCCGCCCCGTGAAACCGCTCCGCCTCCTCGCCTGCCTGCCGCTCCTCGCGGCCGCGGCGCGCGCGAACGACGAGTTCTTCGATCGCCTGCAGGAGGCGCTCACGGTGAGCGCCGCGGAGGGCCGCGTGCGCGCCCGCGCAAGCGGCACCGTCGACCTCGAGGGCTACGACTTGCAGCAGCCGGCGCCGGGCCTCCTTCAGACCGCGGGCCGCGCGCTCTTTGCCCCGCGGGTGACGACGTTTCTCGACGCGCAGGTGGGGCCGCGCATCTACGCCTTTGCGCAGATGCGAGTCGACCGTGGGTTCGATGCTGGCCGGCGCCCGCTGGAGGCGCGGCTCGACGAGCTGGCCGTGCGCGTGCGCCCCTGGGCCGGGCGGCATTTCAATTTCCAGCTGGGCCGCTTCGGCACCGTGGTGGGGAACTGGGTGAACCGCCACGGCTCGTGGACCGATCCGTTCATCACCGCGCCGGTGCCCTACGAGCATCTCACCGGCGTGTGGGACACCGAGGCGGTGCGTTCGACCGCGCAGCTCCTGCGTTGGGCGCACCTGCGCGGCGGCCCGTTCTCGGCGGAGGAGGTCGCGCGCGAGAAATCCGTGCGCCTTCCGATTGTCTGGGGCCCCAGCTATGCCGCGGGCGCGGCGGTCTCCGGCGACATCGGCCGCATGCGTTACGCCGTCGAGGCCAAGCTCGGCTCGCTGTCCTCGAACCCTGAGGCGTGGCAGCACGCCCTGGAGCAGCGCCATCATCCGAGCGTGAGCGCGCGTGTCGCCTGGCGCCCGAACCAGCTGTGGGAAATCGGCGCCTCCGCCAGCGAGGGCAGCTACCTCCGCGAGGACGCCGAGCGCACGCTCGCCCCGGGCCGCGGCCGCGGCGACTATCGCCAGCGGGTGCTGGCGCAGGACATCGTGTTTGCCTGGCACCACCTCCAGGTGTGGACGGAGATTTTTGCCGCGCGGTTCGAGATCCCCACCGTCGGCCATGCCGACACCCTGGCCTGCTACGCCGAGGCGAAATACAAGTTCACGCCCCAGTTTTCCGGCGCGTTCCGCTGGAACCAGCAGCTCTTCTCCACGCTGCCCGAGCGCGGCGTTGCCCGCCAGTGGGGCCAGGAGGTGTGGCGCGCCGATCTCGGGCCGTCCTACCGCTTCACGCCGCACACCCAGCTCAAGCTGCAATACAGCCTGCAGCACGGCGATGCCGGCACGCACACCTTCACGCGCCTGATCGCGACGCAGCTCACCCTGCGCTACTGATCCGGCGCGCCGCGAAACTTTGGCTGGAACAACGCCGCCGGCCGTGGCGTCATGCGCGGCTCGCCATGCGCCCGTCCCGCCTCGTCCTTCCGCTCCTCGTCATCGTTGCCGCCGGCCTGCGCGCGCAGACCAGCGTGCCCGTGCTCTTCGCCCCGGTCCCGGCGCAGCGCCTCCTCACCGGCGATCCCGCCGTGACGATTGATCTGCGCAACCATTTCACGGTGCCCGGCCTGGCGAACGGCACGCGGTTCGTGCAGTTCGACACCACCTTCGGCCGCTTCAACGTCGAGCTGCGCACCGACATCGCGCCGCGCCACGCCGCGAACTTCCTTACCTACGTCGCCGCCGGCGCCTACACCAACAGCTTCATCCACCGCACCGCGACCTTCGACAACGGCGCCACCTCGATCGTCCAGGGCGGCGGCTACGTCTATCGCGTGCCCTTCGCCGTCGCGGAGATCGCGAAGCTCGCGCCCGTCGCGCTCGAATACAACCTCGCCAACGCCCGCGGCACCCTCTCGGCCGCCCGCACGAGCGACATCAACAGCGCGACCTGCGAGTGGTTCTTCAACACGCGCGACAACTCCACCATCCTCGGCCCCGCCAACAACAGCGGCTACTCCGTCTTCGGCCGCGTCGTCGGCACCGGCATGACGATCGTCGACCAGATTGCCGCGCTGCCGCGCTACGGGCGCGGCGCGCCGTTCAACGAGATCCCGCTGCGCAACTATTCCTCCGGCGAGCACAACGAGTCGAACATCGTCGCGATCAACTCCGTGCGCGAAGTCACGCTCTACCCCGCGGGCGCCGCGCCCGCGATCATCGCGATCTCGGGGCAGAGCTCCGCGCCCGCCATCGCGAGCGCGGAGGTGAGCGGCACCGTGCTCACGCTTCGGGCGCTCGCCGCGGGCAGCGCGGACGTCACGGTGCGGTTGACCGACACCAACGGCAACGCGGCGCAAGCGACGATCGCGGTCACGGTCGAGGCCCTGCGGCCGGTGTTTGCCGCGCAGCCGGTCTCGCAGACGATCGCGGCGGGCGGCACGGTGGTGTTCAGCGCGCCGGCGAGCGGCGGACCTTTCTATCTCTGGCAAAAAAACGGCGTCGATCTCGACGGCGCGCGCAGCAGCACGCTCGTCATCCGCAACGCCACCGCCGCCGATGCCGGCGCCTATCGCTGCCGCGCGGCCAACGGCGGCGGCTCCGAGATCAGCGAGCCCGCCACGCTCACGGTCGTGAACGCCTCGCCGGCCGACACCGCGCGCCTCGTCAACCTCGCGGTGCGCACCAACGCCGGCACCGGGGCCGAGACGCTCATCGTCGGTTTTGCGCTGGGCGGCGCGGGTGCGGCGGGCGCGAAGCCGCTCCTCGTGCGCGGCGTCGGGCCTTCGCTCACCCAGTTCGGCCTCGGCGGTGTGCTCGCCGATCCGATCGCGAATGTTTTCCAAGGCTCGGCCACCGTCGCGAGCAACGACAACTGGGGCGGCGACGCCACGGTCGCGGCGCGCGCGGCGCAGGTCGGGGCCTTCCAGCTTGCGGGCGGCGCGAGCCTCGACGCCGCGCTGGCGTTTTCGCCCGCGCCCGACTCCTACACGGTGCAGATTACCGGCCGCAACAACGGCACCGGGGTCGCGCTGGCGGAGATCTATGACGCGACGGTGCCCGCGGCCTTCGCCGCCACGACGCCGCGGCTCACCAATGTCTCCGCCCGCACCCGCGTCGGCGCGGGCGGCGACATCCTGATCGCGGGCTTCGTGATTGGCGGCGCGACGGCGAAGACCGTGTTGATTCGCGCCATCGGCCCGGCGCTCGAGGGTTTCGGCGTCAGCGGCGTCCTCGCCGATCCGCGGTTGCAGCTTTTTTCCGGCGCGACGCTGGTGCGGGAGAACAACGACTGGGGTGGCGACGCGCAGCTGACGGCGGTGGGCTCGGCGATCGGCGCGTTTGCCGTCGCCAACGGCGCCAGCAAGGATGCCATGCTGCTGGTCACGCTGCCGCCCGGGGGCTACACCGCGCAGGTGAGCGGAGCGGACGGCGGCACGGGCGTGGCGCTCGTCGAGGTCTACGAAGTGCCGTAAGCCGTGAAGCGCGCGGCGCACTCGTGCCGGCGAGGGCTCAACCGCCCATCTTGAATGACGCGCTCACGCTGAACACCGCGCTCACGATGGCGAACGCGATGAAACCGACGAAGATGAAGACCGCCATCAGCACGGCGCTCGCGATCACCTTCGTGAAGGTGTTCAACTGGGCTGAAATCCGCCTTTGGTAGGCCGTCGCAATCTGGCGGAGGCTCGGCACGATGTTGCCGGTGTTCTCGCCGACCGCGAGCTTGTCGAGCACGAGATCGGGGAAACAGCCGGTGCGCGAGAGCGCGGCGGACAGCGCCTCGCCCTCGAGCACGCGGGCCGTCGCCGTGTTGAATGCCATCCGATGGGCGGTGTTCGCGATTTGCCTTTCGGTCATCCGGAGCGCGTCGGCCGCGGTGATGCCGTTGGCCAGCAGCACGGAAAGCGTCTGCGAGAATGCGAGCACCGTCTGCGAGACGAGGAACGGCCCCACGAGCGGCACGCCCAGCAGCCACTGGTCCGTCGCAGCCTTGCCCGCCGCCGTCTGGCGCCAGCCGAGGAACGAGATGAGCCCGATGATCGCCAGCACCAGCGCGGCGAGCCCGTAGATGCTGAGCGCAAACTCCGACACGTTGATCAGGATCGTCGTGGAGGCCGGCATCTTGCCCCCGAGCGAGGTGAGGAGCGTCTTCAGCCGCGGGAGGAGGAAAACCAGGAAGAAAATCACCACGCCGCCGGCGACCGCGACCATGAACACGGGGTAGGCGAGGGACGCGGTGAGCTGGCGCCGGAGCTCGCGCTGCTCGGTCAGGTGCGCGATCAGGCGCGCGAGCGTGTCGTTCAGCGACCCCGTGGCCTCGCCCGCCTGGATGAGGTTGGTGATCGACGGCGTGAACACCTGGGGGAACCCGGCCATCGCGCGCGAGAGCGGCGCGCCCTCGCTGATCTGCGCCCAGAGCCCGGCGCACAGCGTGCGGAGCCGCGGCTCCTTGATGCGCACGGAGAGCAGCCGCACCGCCTCGCCCGCCGACAGCCCGCTCGTCGCCAGATCGTGCAGCGACTCGAGGAACGGCAGGCACTCCTTGCGCGTGGGCGCCTGCGCGGCGACGGGCCGATCGGCGGACTTCGGCGCCGTGGCCTTGGCGGCGGCCTTGGGCGCGCCCGCCTTCGGGCCGGGCGCGCCGGCCGTCTCCTGAATCGTGATGATCTGCAGGCCGCGCGCGCCGAGGAGCCGCAGCGCGTCCTTGCGCGCCGGCGCCTCCACGTCGGCGGCCACGGTCTTTCCGGCGCGATCGCGGGCGGTGTAGGCGAAGCGGGGCATGCGCTACTTCTCCGTGACCGTGATGACCCGCAGCACCTCGTCGAAGGTCGTGTGCCCGGCCTTCACCTTTTCCCAGCCGCTCTGGCCGAGCGTCCGCATGCCGTTCTTGCGCGCGCACTCGGCGAGGGTGCGCGTGCTTTCGCGCGAGAGCACCAGCTGGTGCATCTCCTCGTTGAGCCGGAAAATCTCGAAAAGGCCGATGCGCCCGCGGTAGCCCGTCCCGCGGCAGCGATCGCAGCCGACCGGCGCGCGCAGCGCGTCGACGCCCTCGGCCTCGCTCGCATCGCAGCCGAGGATGGCGAGGTTCTCGAGGAGCTTCACCTTGGAGACGGGCGCGGCGCGCGAACATTCCGGGCAGAGGCGGCGCACGAGGCGCTGGGCGATCACGAGCTCGATGGCGCTGGCGACGAGGAAGGGCTCGATGCCCATGTCGACGAGGCGCGTGATGGCGCCGGGCGCGTCGTTGGTGTGCAGCGTGGAGAAGACGAGGTGGCCGGTGAGGGAGGCGCGGATCGCGATCTCGGCGGTGTCCTTGTCGCGGATTTCGCCGACCATGATCACGTCGGGATCCTGGCGGAGCACGTGGCGCAGCGCGTCGGCGAAGGTGAGCCCGATCTCGGGGCGCACCTGCATCTGGTTCACGCCGGGCACCTCATACTCGATCGGGTCCTCGATCGTGATGATGCGGAGATCGGTGGAGTTGATTTTCCGGAGGAAGGCGTTGAGCGAGGTGCTCTTGCCGGAGCCGGTGGGGCCGGTGACGAGGATGATGCCGTGCGGATAGTCGAGGATGCTCGTGATCTGCGCCTGCTCGTGCGCGCTCATGCCGAGGCGCTCCATCGAGTAGGCTTCCTTTTTCTGGTTCAGCAGGCGCAGCGAGATCGACTCGGCGTAGATGGTGGGGACGGTGGAGACGCGGATGTCGAGCACGAGGCCGCCGGCCTTGAAGTTGATGCGGCCGTCCTGCGGGAGGCGTTTCTCGGAGATGTTCATCCGCGCCATGATTTTCAGGCGCGAGATGATGGCGTCCTGGAAGCGCAGCAGGTTTTCCGGCACGGGCACGGGCACGAGCAGGCCGTCGACGCGGTAGCGGATGCGGAGCTGGCCCTCCTGCGGCTCGAAGTGGATGTCGGTCGCCTGATCCTCGATGGCCTGCGTGATGACGTCGGTGACGAAGCGCACGACGGCGGCCTCCTCGTCGACGACTTCGTCCGCCTCCTTTTGCGCCTCCGGGGCGACGTAGCTCTCGTCGCTGTCGTCGAGCGAGCCGGAGCCGACGCCGAAGTTCTCGATGATGAGCTGGTGGATGCGCTCGGGCACCGCGAGGTGCCAGGCCAACGGGCGGGCGGTGAAGGTGCGGAGCCAGTCGCGCATCGCATCGTCGGGCAGCCACGCGGTGGCGAGATGGAGGGGCGCCGGGGCCTCGGTGCCGGGCTCGCCGGGCCGGGCCTCGAGCTTGATGGGGATGATCTGGTATTCGTGGACGAGCCGGGCGGGCAGGAGGCCGCGGGCCTCGGGATCGGTCTCGAGGTTGCTCGCGAGGCCGAGCCCGGCGGCGGCGGCGAGCTGGGCGAGGACCTCGGGCTCGGGGCGCGCGAGCGCGGCGGCGAGCGCGGCGAGGCGTTTTTCACGCGGCGCCTCGGCGATGGCCTGGCGCTGCTCGTCGGTGAGCCCCGCGGCGAGGGCGGCCGGAAGTGTGTCCGGTTCGAGCACGTTCACTTGGCGAGGACTTTCTCGAAAAACGTCTGCTTGGGCGGGACGTAGTTGGGGTCGAGCGCACCCTTGACCGCGTCGCGCGCGGGCAACTGCTCGATGCGCTTCATCGCCTCGGCGTTGTCGACGGCGGGATCGTTGACGAGCACGGTGGCGCGGATGAAGAAGACGAGCTCGCTGCGGGTCTTGGAGTTTTTCCGGGAGCCGAAAATCTCGCCGAGAAACGGGATGGGACCGAGGCGGTTGGTCTCGCGGATGTCGGAGCCCTTGCGGAATCCGCCCAAGACGAGGATGTCGCCGGACTTGGCGCTGACGTAGTTCTTCGTCTCGCGGCGACCGATGATGTATTGGACGTTCTGGTCGACCGGCACGGTGCCGGTCACCTCCTCGACCGTCTGCGTCATGTCGAGCTGCACGGAGCCGTCGCTGCCGATGAAGGGCGTGACGGTGAGCGTGGTGCCGATCTGTTGCTGCGTGACGGTGCTGCTGCTGGAGAGGCCGGTGGTCGAGGCGCCGGCGGCGGAGACGGTGCCGGTGACGACGGGCCGCGTCTCGCCGCTGAAGAACTTGGATTCCTTGCCGTGGCTGGTGGTCGTGGTGGGCTGCGTGATGATGGTGTTGTTGCGCTTGCGCGGCGTGGTCTTGATCGAGATCTCGGCGGCGAGATCGAGGCCGGGGCGGGTGATGGTGCCGTTGGAAACCGTCACGGTGGTCTCGCTGCCGGAGAAGCCGACGAGCTTGTTGCCATCGACCTTGAGGCCGAGCGCGCTGATGCCGGACTCGTGGTTGTCGTCGAGCGTCACATCCACAATCACGACCTCGATGCGCACCTGGGCGAGCTGGATGTCGAGCTTGTTGACCAGTTCGCGGACCAAGCGGATGTCGTCCGACGTGCCGAAGACCACGACGGCGTTGGTGCGGTCCTCGTTCTGCACGGTCATGAAGGCGCTGAATTCGGCTGAGCCCGAGGCGACCAGGGCGTCGAATGTCGGGTTGGGCGTGGTGACGGTGGCGGCCGCGGGCTGCGGCGGGGCGCCGGGCGGCATCGGCGTCGGGGCGATTTGGCCGGGCCGGACGGAGCCGCTGTTCTGTTTCTGGATGGCCGAGGTCTGCCCGCTGATGATGCGGCTGAGGACGTCGACCACGTCCTTGGCCTTGGCATTTTTCAGATAGAGGACCTCGGTGCGCGTGTTGGGATCGGACTTCTGGTCGAGCTTGTCGATCAGCTCGGCGAAGAAGTCCCACTGGCGCGGATCGCTGAAGAGCACGATCTGCTGGGTGCGATCATCGGCGCTGTAGGTGGTGGCGGAGCCGAGCGTGAGCTGGAGCGGGCCGGTCAGGAAGCTGCGGAGCTTGTTCACGAGGTCGCTGGCCTTGACGTTGCGCACCGAGAAAAACTTGGGCTTGAGCGAGCTGGAAGGCTTGTCGATGTCCTTCAGCAGGGACTCGACGCGCTGGAGATTGGTGATGCTGTCGGTGATGTAGGCGGCGTTGGCGTGCTGGAGGACCACGGGCGCACCATAGGATTGATTCAGCACCCCGGCCTGCAGCATGGGCATGACCTCCTGCACGCGGGCGAACTCGAGCTGGAAGAGCTTGGTCGCGGCGCGGCCGCTGGGCGGCAGGCCGAGGGTGGAGCCGGTGATCAGCTCGGGGGCCTCCCTCGCGACCTGCTGGTTGTTGACGATCTTGAGGAACTTGTCGCCCTGCAGCGCGATGCCGATGCCATTGAGCGCGAGCACCGTCTCAATCGCGAGCACAGCCTCCGAGCGGAAGATCTCCGGCGGCAGATCGATGTTGATATTCGTGGTGGTCTGGAGCTGCGCGGGCCGGAGGATGCTGCGCCCGGTGTAGTTCTTGAGCGCATCGAGGACGGTGTTGATGTCGGCGTCGGGCAGCTTGACGGTGATCACCTCGTCCACGATCCCCGGTGCAAACAACGGCGAGCCAGGACCCGTCTTCTGCGGCGCTTGGACGGACGGGACCGGGGCGGGCGCCTGCGCGGCGAACAGGGCGACGGGTGAAAGCGCGGCGGCAAGGACACACAGGCGGGCGAAGCGCGAAGTCATGCGGGAAAGGGAGGAATGTTCGGCGGACGGCAGCCGTGCGGGTGATAACGAAGGCAATCCGTGCGGCTTGTAAACGGTCGAGTGCGAGGATGCTGGGTTGGGACTCCGGCAGGATGGAAAAGTTGCCGCGCCCATTTTTGCCGATGGGATCGACCGGGCGAGGGGGATTTGCCGCTTGCCGGTGAAATAAGCGCCGCCCACGCTCCCGCGCCGCAATGCCGAACACGTTTGGGAAACTTTTTTCCGTGACCACCTGGGGCGAGAGCCATGGCGCGGCGGTGGGGGCGGTCGTGGACGGCTGCCCGCCCCGCCTGCCGCTCGACGCCGCGGAAATCCAGGCCGAGCTCGATCGCCGCCGGCCCGGGCAGAGCGACATCGTGACGCCCCGCGACGAGGCTGACCGCGTCGAGATCCTCTCCGGGCTCTTCGAGGGCCGCACCACCGGCACGCCGATCTCGATGCTCGTGCGCAACGCCGACCAGCGGCCCGGCGCCTACGACGAGATGCGCGACAAATTCCGGCCGTCGCACGCCGACTACACCTACCAGGCGAAATTTGGGATTCGGGATCATCGCGGCGGCGGCCGCAGCTCCGCGCGCGAGACGATCGGGCGCGTGGCGGCCGGGGCCATTGCCAAAAAGATACTCGGCCTCGCCAATGGCGCGGGCGCCCCGGGCGTGGAGATTCGCGCGTTTCTTACACAGGTGCACGACATCGTGGCGCCGGCGGAGGCGCTCGGGGCCTTTCCCACGCTCGCCGAGGTCGAGGCCACGCCCGTCCGCTGCCCGCACCGCCCGACGGCGGAAAAGATGATCGAGCGCATCAAGGCCGTGCGCAGCGAGGGCGACTCCGTGGGCGGCGTGATCGAGTGCCGCGTGCGCGGCGTGCCGGCGGGGTGGGGCGAGCCGGTGTTCGACCGCCTCGAGGCCGATCTCGCCAAGGCCATGCTCTCGCTGCCGGCGACCAAGGGCTTCGAGATCGGCAGCGGCTTCGCCGGCGCGCGCCTGCGCGGCAGCGAGCACAACGACCTCTTCGAGCCGCGCGACGGCCGCGTGCGCACCGTGACCAACCGCAGCGGCGGCACGCAGGGCGGCATCAGCAACGGCGAGGAGATCGTGTTCCGCACGGCCTTCAAGCCGACCGCGACCGTGCTGCGCCCGCAGAAGACAGTCGATGTGCACGGCGCCGCGACCGAGCTGATGGGCCGCGGCCGCCACGACCCCTGCGTGGTCCCGCGCGCGGTGCCGATCGTGGAGGCGATGGCGGCGCTGGTGCTCGTCGACCACTGGCTGCGCCACGCGGCGCAGAATCAGGTGGTCAGGTTTTGAGGCTCACAGCGCCGAGTCAGGTCGCCAACACCTGAGCGGCGCTGAGTCCTCGCGCGTTGCGTTTTAGATGCTAAAGGTTCACCCCTGCTTTTGATCGAGCTGAAGAATGTCGGCGATCCACTCGGGAAATCGCTTCTGGAAGTCAGGCGGCCGTGTGTGTTCCCTGATGCCGGGATATTCGATCTTCTTGGCCTGTGATCCGAGGGCTTGGAGGTGTTTCGCGTAGGAGCGGGTGAGCTCAACATTGCCCGGATGCTCATTTGCCATGCAGACCAGCCAGAAGCGCTGGTTTTTGTGCGCGGCCACAGGTGTCGATGCGGCTTGCGAAGTCGTCATGCCTCCCGGCGACATCACGATTGCTCCGGCGTAGGATTCCGGGAAACGAGTGCAGAGATCGGCAGCGACCATCGCGCCTTGCGAAAACCCAAACAAAGCAACGCGAGAAACATCGATTGGATGCTTCTCTGCGAGCGAAGCGAGCCGCTCTTGAATGTAGGCGTGATCCGCGGTGGGCTCCTCCGACCACTGTTGCGTGTTGTCGCCAAGCTCGGTCGTGGCGGGGAAGCCCACGATGGCGATTTTCAAACTGTCGGCGACATCTTGGAGAAATCGTTCTTTTAGGACGCCGGGGTAGCCGCGATAGCCATGGAGCCAGACTGCGACCCTGAATTGTTGCCCGCCTTTTGGCAGATAGATGATCGGGTCTGGCTTTGCTTCGGCAGAGAGAGCCAAAACCACGAAAAGCGAGAGTGAGCAGAGGTATTTCATGCTTTGGGGGAAAATGCTGCGATCCATGTGCGCGATTTCTCCAAGCCTCACGACGGCGTCAGGTAGCTGGCAGTCGTTATCCCAATGCGAATTCCCCCGCCGCCATCCGGTGTAGAAACAGCGCCACGAGCTGGGCGCGGGGGGCGATGGTGGGGACCACCACAAATTCCCGCGCGCTGTGCAGGTGGTCGCCGATCGGGCCGAGGCCGTCGAAGCTCGGCAGGCCGTCGGCCGCTAGGAAATTGCCGTCGGACGCGCCGCCGGTGTGGACCCACGAGAACGGCGCGACGCCGACCTCGCGCGCGGCGCGCTGCCACTCGGGGAAAAGTTTTTCCTCGAGCGGGAAGCACTCCTTGGGCGGACGGTTGAAGCGCAGGTCGAGCTCGAGGCGGTAGCCTTCGCGGGCGTTGATCGTGGCGGCGAGAGTCTCGAGGCGCGCGGTGAGGACCGCACGGTCGGTCATCCTGGTGATGCGCAGGTCGAGCTCGGATTCGGCGAAGTCGGGCACGACATTGGTGGCGGGGCCGCCGCCGCGGATGTTGGCGACGTTGACGAGCACGCCGGGCAGCTCGGCGGGGAGGCGGCTCGCGGCTTGGAGAAAATCGGCGAGCGCGAGGATGGCGTTGCGGCCGTCGCTCGGGACCTTGGCGGCGTGGCCGGCGCGGCCGTGGCAGCGCACGACGGCCCCGCCGGTGCCCTTGCGCGAGTGGACGATGTCGCCGTTGGGCCGGGCGGGCTCGAAGACAAAGCCGAACTGCGCGCGGCGCGCCGCCTCCGTGAACAGCGCGCGGCTGCCGTGCGAGCCGGTCTCCTCGTCGGGCGTGAGCAGCACCTCCCAGCCGATCGCGGCGGCATGCGGGGTCTGCTCGAAGGCCTGCAGCGCGGCGAGCATCGTGACGAGGCCGCCCTTCATGTCGGTCACGCCGGGGCCGTTGAGCCGATCGGCGTCGAGCCAGCGGCATTTTTGAAACGGGTCGTTGGCCTCGTAGACGGTGTCGAAGTGGCCGCTGAACAGGAGTTGCGTGCGCGCGGCCGGCCGCTGCCGGACGCGCAGCGCGGCGGCGGTGCCGGGGCACGCCGGCTCGTCGACGACGGCGCCGGGGAATTTCCCGAACTCGGCCCGCAGCGCCGCGCGCATGGCGTCGAGGCCGGCGCGGTGGCCGGAGCCGGAATTGATGTGCGCCCATTTTTCGAGGAGCGCGGCGAGCTCGGGGGTGCGCGCGGGCAGGGCGGCGATGGGGGCGGGCAGGGTCATGCGGAAGAGGGTTTCGCGTCGCGCGCGGTCGCGCCGGAGAATTTCATCCGCCGCACGATGCGGGAGAGCAGCCAAGGGGCGAGGCGCTTCATGGCGATGCCGGCGGTCTCCCAGCCGCCCACCACGATTTCCTCGCGGCCGCGGGCGACGCTGCGGACGAGGGCGTTGGCGCACTTCTGGGCCGGGATGCCGCGCGTTTGCGTGGCTTCGGAGCGGCCGCGCGACTCGCCGCGCGGGCCCACGGCGTTGGCGGAGACGGCGGTGTTGACGTAGCCGGGGCAGACGATGGTGACGCGAATGCCTTCGCGCCAGAGTTCGGCGCGCAGCGAGTCGAAGTAGCCGTGGAGCGCGTGCTTGGCCGCCGCGTAGGTCGACCGGCCGGGCGTGCCGACGTAGCCCATGACGCTGCTGACAACGACGATGTGGCCGGCGCGGCGCGCGCGCATCGTGGGCAGCACCGCCTTGGTCAGCGCGACCGGGCCGAAGTAGTCGACCTCCATCAAGGCGCGCTCGACCTTCTCGTCGGCCTCGGCCGCGAGCGCGCGCTGGCTCACGCCGCCGTTGTTCACGAGCACGTCGATCTTTCCCATCCGCGCGATCGCCTCGGCGACGGCGGCGGGAAACGTCTCGCTGCGCGCGAGGTCGAGCGGGAGCACGATGTGGTCATCAGGACGTGCGCAGGCGCGGCGCACGCGCTCCAGCTCCGCGGGCCGGCGGCTCGAGAGCACGAGCCGGGCGCCCTCGCGGGCAAACGCAAACGCAGACGCCTCGCCGATGCCCGACGAGGCGCCTGTGATCCAAACGACCTGGCCTGCGAATCTCACGGGCCGAGGCCGGTTTCGGCCGCGATGGGCCGCGGGCTCATTACTTGGCCTTCTTCGCGGCCTTGGCGGCGGCGGCGTCGGCCTTGTCGGTCTTGGCGGCGGGCGCACCCTTCACCTCAATCTTCGCGGCCTCCATGGTGTAGTAGATCGTGACCTTGGTGCCCACGGCCAGCTTGCCGTCGATCTTGGTCGCGGCGCTCCGATCGATTTCCCATTTCTCGTCGTCCTTCTGGACGGTGATGACGGTGTCCGTCAGGGCGACGATGGGGCCGGTGACTTGGTAGGATTTGGCCCCGGCGGCCTGGAGGCCGACAGCAGCGAGGAAGAACAGGGGGAGGAGGTATTTTTTCATGGCGGCGCGAGGAATGGGGAAAGCAGGCGCGATTTCAATGCGCGAGTGGCAGGGCGGGCCGGGACGCGCCGCCGCTGCTACGCGCAATAGACGCCGCCGTTGATGTCGAGCGTTGCGCCGGTGATGAAGCCATCGAATTCACCGGCGAGGAACACCGCGGCCCGGGCCACGTCGTCGGCGTTGCCCGCGCGCCCCAGCGGGATGGTGGCGACGGTGGCGTCGGCCGACTGCTTGGTGGTGTGGGTGTCGTGGAAACTGGTGCCCAGGATGAGGCCGGGGGCGAGGGCGTTGACGCGGATGCCCTGGGGCCCGACCTCCGCGGCGAGCGCGCGGGTGAACGTGAGCACGGCGCCCTTGGCCGTCGAATAGGCGAGCGAGCCGGCGTGCCCGCCCTTGCGGCCGGCAAGCGAGGCGAGGTTCACAATGCTCGCGCCGCCGCGGGACTTCGCCGCCCCCGCGAGATGGGGCAGGGCGGCGCGCGTGACCTTTCGCAGGCTGCCGACGTTGAGCATGATGGTCTGCGCCCAGAATTCGTCGTCGGCCTCGGCGAAGGCGCGGCGCGCGATCAGCGAGCCGGCGTTGTTGATCAGGATGTCGAGCCCGCCGAGCGCCTGCACGGCCCCCGCCACCAATGCCTCGCAGGCCTCGGTGCGCGTGAGATCGCCGGTGAGCGCGACGCCGCGCCGGCCGAGCGTGGAAGCCTCGCGCGCCAGCGCCTCCGCGGCGCCGGCGCTCGTGCGGTAGTGGACGGCGACCTCGCACCCGGCGGCCAGGAGTTGCCGCGAAATCGCAAGGCCGATGCCCTGTGCGCCGGCGGTTACGAGCGCGCGTTTGCCGAGGAGTTTGGTCATGGGAAAGGGACGGAGTCCGCGCCGGAACCGCGCTGACGGCGAGGCTGGAATAACAGGTGCCCGGCCGGAGCCGTGGATGGCGGCGCGGGGCGACTGCGCCAAAGCCGCGGCTTGTGGTCAAGCCGCGCGCCGGCCACAACCGCCCGCGTCGCCCCATGAAGCCCCTCTCCCCCCGCCGGCTCGCGCGCAACCTCAAGGATTCCCTCGTCGATCTGCGGGCGCGGCACCGCGAGCGGCACTCGCCGACGGGCCTCGGCTTCGCCTTTGCCGACCGCGTTGGCTACCTGGATGCCGCGCGTTGGGACGCGGTGGTGCGAGGCGCGAGCGTGTTCCTGCGGCGCGATGTGCTGCGGGTGCTGGAGGAACATGGGCCGGAGAACATCGCGCCGCGCTACGCCCTGATCTTCCGGGGCGATGCGCCGGTCGCGGCCGTCGCCCTGCAAATCGTGACCGTGACCGGCGAGCACCTGCGCCGTGATCCCGCGATCGCGAAGGCGTCGCCCAAGGGCGGCCTGCTTCGGCGCATGGTCGCACCCGCCGCGCGCAAGGCCGGCGATGGCCTGCGCGAGCGCATGCTGGTCGCAGGCAACTTGCTTTCGTGGGGCTTCGACGGCGTCGCGTTCGCGCCCGGGGAAGACGCCGCGGTGCTGTGGCCCGCCGTGGCTGAGGCGATCTATCGCATCCGCCGCGCCGAGCGCCTCGCGGGCCAGGCCGATCTCGCCATGGTGAAGGACCTCACGCCGGCCCAGCCCGAGGTGGAGGCGCTGCGCCGCCTGAGCTACCGCCCGCTCGAGACCGAGCCCAACATGGTGCTCGCCCTCGACCCGGCGTGGCGCACGCCCGAGGACTATGCCGCCGCGCTCGACTCCAAGTATCGCAAGAAAATCAAGGATCAGGTGAAAAGGCTCGCGGCGGCGGGCTGCACGATGGAGCCGCTCGCCGATCCGGCGGCGCATGCCGGGCGGTTGCATGAGCTTTATCGCGCCGTGCAGGCCAACGCGTCCGTGCGGCTCGTGACAGTCCAGGAGCGCTACCTGGGCGCGTTGGCCCGCGTGCTCGGCGACGATTTCCGCTGCACGGTGGTGCGCCGTGGGCCGGAGATCCTGGGCTTTGTCACCTCGCTCCGCGATCGCGACACGGCGATCGGCTATTACATCGGGTTTGATCGGGCGGCGGCGGCGGACGGCCTGCCCATCTACCTCCGCCTGTTGCACGCCACAATCAGCGATGCGATCGCCTGGCGCTGCGCGCGGCTCTCGCTCGGGCGCACCGCCCTCGAGCCCAAGGCGGGCCTTGGGGCCAAGCCCGAGCCGATGAGCGTGTGGGTGCGCCACCGGGTGCCCGCGCTCAACTGGCTGCTCCAGGGCGTGGTGGGCGCCGTGCCGCACTCGGAGGCGCCGGAGCGCAGCCCGTTTCGTTCGTCCGACGCGGGTCCGGTGGCCGCCGCCGAGTAGGCCGAGATTTCCTGCATCCCGTGCGGCCCCGGACCGTCTGGCGAAAGGCGCGTTGACCTTACGGCGCGTTGTGCCAACCGGTTTCTTCCCCCGCCTTATTCACCCCTAACTTCCGGCTTTACCGCCCAAACTCCCAAAATCGATCGCTCCCATGAATAACTGGACTCGCAAGGACTTCCTCAAAGCTTCGCTGACCGCGGGCGGCGCGGCGCTCGTCTCGCGCTCGCTGCGTGCCGCTGATCTCGCCAGTGCCAACGGCACCATCCGGGTCGGCATCGTCGGCTTCAATGCCCAGGGCTGGGGCCACCTGCAAAATTACCTCCCGGGCAGCCGCAGCAAGCTCGAGGGCGCGGTGCTCGCCGCCATCTGCGACGTCGACGACGCGGTGCTCGCCCGCGGGCGCAAGGCCGCGGCGGATGCCGGCCTCAAGGACGTCGCCGAATACAAGGACTACCGAAAGATGTTTGAGAACAAAAACATCGACGCGGTCGTCCTCGCGCCGCCGAACCACCAGCACTCGATCATCACCATCGCCGCGCTTCAGGCCGGCAAGGATGTCTATGTCGAGAAGCCGCTTTCGCACAATATCTGGGAGGGCCGCCAGGCCGTCGAGGCCCTGCGCGCGAGCAAGAAGAACATCGCGCTCATCGGCACGCAGAACCGCTCCTCCGAGCAGATCATGGGCGCGATCGCGTTCCTCCGCGCCGGCAAGCTCGGCAAGTTGAAGTGGGTCACCGCGACCTGCTACAAGCCGCGTGATTCGATCGGCAAGCACGAGGGCCCGCAGCCGGTTCCCGCCGGCCTCGACTACGATCTCTGGACCGGCCCCGCGGCCCTCACGCCCCCGACCCGCAACGGCCCGAAGGGCACGGTGCACTATGACTGGCACTGGTTCTGGAACTACGGCGGCGGCGACATCTCCAACCAGGGCATCCACCAGATGGACGTCGCCCGCTGGATGCTCGGGGCAAAGGGCCTGCCGAAAAACGTCATCAGCTTCGGCGGTCGCTTTGGCTATCGCGATGATGCCGAGACGCCGAACACGCTCGTCTCCGCCATGGAGTTCGCCGAGGCGCCGTTGATTTTCGAGGTGCGCGGACTCGGGCGCAAAAAGGACATGCGGGCCATGGACGTCTACCGGAAATCGTCCGTCGGTGTCGCCGTCCAATGCGAGGGCGGCTACATCAACGTCGCCGAGAACGGCGCCGCCGTGGCCTACGACAACGAGGGCAAGCTGATCCAGAAATTCGAGGGCTCCGACAACGGCGCCCACCGCAAGAACTGGATCAAGGCGCTGCATGCCCGCAAGGTCGAGCACGGCATCCTCGAGGAGGGGCATCTTTCCACGACGCTTTGCCACCTCGCCAATATCTCCTACCTCACGGGGTCGGAGAAGGCCAACGCCCAGCTCGCCGACGCCGTGGCCTCGAACCTCGTGACGCGCGAGGCCTACTGGCGCACGCTCGATCACCTCAAGGCCAACGAGGTCAACCTCGACGAGACCAAGCCGATCCTCGGGCCGCTCCTGCAGGTGGACGCCAAGCGCGAGATGCTGGTGCACGCCGACAAGGTCATCGCCGACGCCGCGAACAACTGCCTGATCCGCAAGCGCGTCGGGCGGGCGCCGTTCACGGTTCCCTCCATCCAGGGCGCGACGGTCGCGTCCTCCTAGCCCGCGCCGCGCGCCCCGGCGTGCGTTTTTCTTCAAGCCCCGCGCCGTCGCCCCGGTGCGGGGCTTTTTTTTTGGCCGGCCCTTCCGGGCGCCGCGCCGGCGATTTTCTCATGCGCTGTTCGCGGACTTGATAATTATTATGAATTCCCTTGGCTGAAGGCCAACCCCCTGGAACCCATGACCCGTTGCTCCCGCCCCGCCTTCGCGACCGCCCGCGCCGCGCTTGCCCTCTTCGCCGGCGCGCTCGTCGCGCAAACCGTCCCTCCGGCCAGACCCGCGGCCGCCGACGAGCCCGCCGAGGTGCTCTCGCCCTTCGTGGTGCAGTCCGCGAGGGACACCGGCTACCAGGCGACCAACACGCTCGCCGGCACCCGCCTCAACACTCCCGTCAAGGACCTCGCCGCCTCCATCTCGATCTACACGAAGGACCTGATCGACGACATCGGCGCGACGAGTTCCTCGGACCTGCTCATCTACGCGACCGGCACCGACGCCGCGGGCGCGGGCGGAAATTTCTCCGGCGCCAACAACGACATCAATGAGCCGCGCCCCGCGGGCAACGGCCCGCGCATCGACCCGCAGGGCTCGAGCCGCTCGCGCGGCCTCGCCTCGCCGACGTTCACGCGCGGCTACTTCGCGACCTCGATCCCGTTCGATGCCTACAACACCGGCGCCGTCACCGTGAACCGCGGCCCCAACGCCGCGCTCTTCGGCGTGGGCTCCGCCGCCGGCATCGTCGACACCGCGCTCATCGAGCCCGAGTTCCGCGGCAACAAGCACTCCGTCTCCCTCCGCTACGGCAACAATGACAGCCTGCGCGCCTCGACCGACTTCAACTTCGTCGTCCTCCCGCAGCGCGCCGCCTTCCGCCTCGCGCTGCTGCGCGATCGCGAGGAGTTCAACCAACGGCCGGCGTTCGAGGACAAGCGCCGCATCTACGGCGCGCTCACGCTCAAGGCCACGCCGACCACGACGCTCCGCGCCAACTTCGAGGCGGGCCGCACCAACGCCAACCGCCCGCTGATTTCGCTGCCCTACAACAGCATTCCCGCCGCGTGGTATGCCGCCGGCCGCCCGAGCTACGACTGGCGCTTCTACGACGACCCCGCCAACGCCGCCGGCCCCCACGGCACCGCGACGGAGGGCTTCCTCTTCAGCAACTCGATTTCGCTCGGGCCGACCTACGTCTTCAGCAATCCCACTGATCGCGCGATGTCCTACGCGTTCATGTCCACGACGCCGAGCACCACCGGGACCGCCGCGAATGCGGTGCGCTCCGCCACCTTCAATCCCGTGGTGAACCGCAATCTCATCACCGACTCGATCCGATTCCTGCACACGCAGAACATCTTCGACTTCGCCGCCGGCTACTGGACCGCGGCCAACGTCCCGCCCGGCCAGCTCCCCGGCTTCGTGCCCGCGGGCATCAAGGCGCAGGGCTTCACGGATTTCTCCGCCTTCGACTGGAAGAACCGCCTGATCGACGAGACCTCGCGGCAGAACGAGTCCTTCCACGCCTTCAACGTCCGCCTCGAGCAGAGCCTGCTCAACAACCACGCCGGCTTCGAGCTCGCCTACGACACGCAGCGCGCCGACCGCCGCTCGCGGAATTCCTTCTTCTCGATCAACAACGCCAACCACATCTTCCTCGACACCTCCGTCACGCTCCCCAACGGCCAGCCCAATCCCAACCTCGGCCGGCCCTACGCCGTCTACGGCCTCTCGAGCTGGCGCGAGCGCTTCGAGTCGCGAAACGCCGCGCACGCCACCGGCTTCCTCCGCTACGATTTCAAGGACCTCGACCGGAACTGGACGCGCTGGCTCGGCCGCCATGCGCTCACCGGCCTCTACGAGGAGAGCCGCGTCAACCTCCTCGATCAGCGCCCGGTGACCTCGACGCTCGGCGACGCGCTCGACGCCACCACGACCGGCGATCTCTCGATCAACACGCGGCGCCCCGGCATCATCGTCTACATGGGCCCCTCGCTCATCGGGAACAACAACCCGCTCCGCCTCCAGCCGATCCAGACTGCCGCGATCCAGGCCGGGCCGCTGATCCCGGTGAGCTATTTCAAGCGCAACGCCGACGCCACCGACCCCGGCGCGTTTGTCTCCGCGCCCTCGACGCTCATCGACATCGCCGGCCCCGGCACCGCCTCGCGCGAGGTGATCAAGTCGCAGGCCTTCGTGCTCCAGAGCAACTGGCTGCTCGATCACCTCGTCACCACGCTGAGCTGGCGGCGCGACGAGGATTTCTCCGCGAGCACGAGCACCGCCTACTCCGCCAACCCCGCCAACCCGCTCGATCCGGGCCGCGCGCACTTCGGCTTCGGCGACTTCGCGCTCTTCAACGGCCAGCCGCCGCCGTTCGCCGCCAAGGAAATCAAGAGCTACGGCGCCGTGCTGCGCTGGCCGCAAAAGCTGCTGCGCCTGCCCGCGGGCGCGGATGCGGGCGTGTTCGTCAACCGCTCCGAGAACTTCACGCCGCTCGGCGGCCGCATCAGCCCGTTCGGCGTGAGCTGGGCCTCGCCGCAGGGCGAGACGAAGGAGTATGGCTTCAACTTCTCCGCGCTGAACGAGAAGTTCTCCGTGCGCATGAACTGGTTCGAGACCGCGATCAAGGGCGCGAGCTACAACTGGAGCAACTTCACCGCCGCGACCGTGAACAACATCTTCGGCGCCGCCGCCGCCTGGGCCGTCGAGGGCAACATCAACCCCCGGATGGCCGCGCAGCGCAACGCCGACATCGAGCTGCTCTTCAGCGCGCTGCCGTCGAACTACCGCGCGCTGCACAACTTCAAGGTCAACGGCACCGCGCCCAACCTCTCCGTCTCCGGCAACCTCAACACCGGCCTCGCCGGCGCGACCGACACCACGGACACGACGGCCAAGGGCCTCGAGGCCGACATCGTCTTCAACCCCACGCCGCGCTGGCGCATCCTCATGAACGTGGCGAAGCAGGAGACCGTGCAGAGCAACTCGCTGCCGTTCATGAAGAGCTTCGTCGCGCTGATGAAGCCCGCGTGGGACAAGCTCGCGAACACGCCGCGCGGCAACTACCCGACCGGCTACGTGCCCGGCGCGCCGCTCCCCGCGAACACGCAGACGTATGGCCAATGGCTGGACGCCAACCTCTACGTGCCGCTCGCCACCGCCCTCGCCACCGAGGGCTCCGTGAGCGCCGAGCAGCGCAAGTGGCGCGCGAACCTCGTCACGAACTACACCTTCGGCTCCGAGTCCGTCCTCGGCCTCAACCTCCGCGGCTGGGCCGTCGGCGCCGGCGTGCGCTGGCAGGACAAGTTCGCGATGGGCTACCCGAGCACGCGCCTCGCCAATGGCGGCGTGAACATCGACATCGCGCACCCCTACTGGGCCTCCGCCGACACCAACGTCGACCTCTTCGCGAGCTACTCGCGCCCGATCTTCAGCGGCAAGATCCGCTGGAAGGCGCAGCTCAACGTGCGCAACGCGATCGGCAGCGGCTCGCTGCTGCCCGTGACCGTGCAGCCGTGGGGCGAGGTCGCGACGACCCGCCTCGCGCCCGAGCGCCGCTGGTATCTCACGAACACGTTCAGCTTCTGAGCGTCAGCCGTGGGGCGGGTCTGCGACCCGCCCTCGGTGCGAACACTCAACGCGTGAAAGGGCGGGTCACAGACCCGCCCTGCGGCCCACGAGCGCATGCTTTCGTGCTCGCGCGCCGCGCGCGCCGTGCGCGAAATCTCCCGCGCTCCCATGCCCGCCGCCCACCCCCTCTTCGATCTCACCGGCCGCACCGCGCTGATCACCGGCTCCAGCCAAGGCATCGGCCTCGCGCTTGCGTCCGGGCTCGCCCAGGCCGGCGCCGCCGTCGTCCTCAACGGCCGGGATGAACCAAAGCTCGCGGCCGCGGCCGCCACGGTGCGCGCCGCCGCGCCCGCCGCGCGCGTGACGACCGCCGCCTTTGACGTGACGAACGGCGCGGCCTGCGAGGCGGCCGTCGCGAAAATCGAGGCGGACTTTTCGCCCATCGACATCCTGATCAACAACGCCGGCATCCAGCGCCGCGCGCCGCTGGCCGAGATGACCGAGGCGCAGTGGCGCGAAGTCATCGACACCAACCTCACGAGCGCCTTCCTCCTCGCGCGCGCCGCCGCCCCGCGGATGATCGCCCGCCGCTCCGGCAAGATCATCAACACCTGCTCCGTCATGAGCGAGGTGAGCCGCCCGACCATCGCCAACTACGCGGCCGCCAAGGGCGGGCTCAAGATGCTCACGCGCGCGATGGCGGTCGAGTGGGCGAAGCACGGCCTCCAGTGCAACGGCCTCGGTCCCGGCTACATCACCACCGAGCTCAATCGCGCGCTTGTGGAGAACGTCGACTTCAACAAGTGGATCTGCGGTCGCACGCCCGCGGGCCGCTGGGGCCAACCGGAGGAACTCGTCGGCGCCGCCGTGTTTCTCTCGTCGCGCGCGAGCGACTTCGTCAACGGCCAGATCCTCTACGTCGACGGCGGCCTGCTCGCGGCGCTGTAGCGCCCCGAGCCGCGGACTGGCCGCGGATTTGTCCGGCCGGGGAAAATATTTTCCGCGCGCCGAAAAACCCTTTGCCATCGCCCGCGGCGCCGCCGACCGTCCGCGCATGTCCGCGGACGCCTCATGCAAGCAGACTCCTTCACCGGCCAAGCCACGCGCCTCCGCGGCCGGCTCCTCCCGGGACCGGACGAGCGCGCCGCTCTTCAACACGATCACGAGCGACGACTGGAAGCGCTCGCTCGCCTCGGCGCGGCGGCAGCCCAATGCGGTGTCGGAGAAGATTCGGACCGCGATCTCGTCACGCTCGGCGAGGACGAAGTAGCGCTGCTCGAGCCCACCGGCGGTGAGTGGGCGGAGTTGGGCGCCGCCATCCGCGCGTGGCGCGCGCGGCTGCCGCTCCGGCGGCTCGCCGACTTCGGCTTCCCCGATGGCGACGCGATCGAGAACCCGCTGGAGGAGCCCAACGACAGGCTGCGCCGCATCGGCGGTGGCGTGGAGGCGTGGGCCTTCGCCGCGGACGACGGCTCGGTCTACAAGTTCTACCTCCCGCGCGAGGGCAAGCGCATCGGCAGCGAGTTCGCGTTTCGTCGCGGTGAGGAGGCGGCGCTCCACGCCGAGGCCGGGCTTGGCGACTATCGCGCGTTGCTGGAGAAGCTCCTGCTCATCCACGCGCTCGGCGGCATGGCGACGGAGGTCGTGGCGATCACGCCCGAGGGCATCCTCGTGGCCAAGCAGGCGCTCGGCGAGCCGCTGCCGCAGGGCGACGACATGTCGGTCTCGCTGCCCGCCGGCCTGATCGAGATCCCGTCGCGCTTCCTCCGCGCCAACCGTGATCACCCGCGGTTGTTTTTCCACGGTGGCCGCCCATGGCTCGTGGCGGACCTGCACGCGCGCAACTTCGTCCGCTGCGCCGACGGCGCGCTGCGCGTGATCGATCTCGTCGCCGCCCCGTGGCCCGCCGCGCGCGCGACCCCCGAGATCGACGGCTGGCTCGCCCGCGTGCGCCACGATCCGACTGCGACGGCGCTCCCGGGGTCGCGGGATGAGGAGCTGTGAGCAAGAGCCGTTGCCGGCGAAACGGAGTCATCGCGGTCCTCGGCAAACTCAGGCGGCGGATGCGCGACACGCAAGCCTCCGCGCTCGTCGGCGTCGCGCCGCTCAACCACGACAGCGGGCAGTTCCGCGGGCAGCGCCACATCCACGGCGGCTGCGCCGCCGTGCGCCGCGTGCTCTACCTGGCCGCCCGCGCCGCGACCCGCCACAACGCGATCCTGAAGGCGTTTTATCTGCGGCTCCGTGAAAAGGGCAAGCCGGCCAAGGTCGCCCTCACGGCCGTCATGCGCAAGCTCACCGTCCTGCTCAACCGCCTCCTCAAAAATCCCCAGTTTATTCTTGTTTCGTGAACACCGTTGCTGACGCCTTGTTCGGCTTTTTCATCACTCGTATTTCGCTTTGATACGCGCCGCAGCCTCGACGACGTGCTTTCGGTAAAACTCTTCGAGCGCCGCAATCTCCTCGTCCTTCTTCTTCAACGCATCCGGCTGCCAATGGGCTCGAACGTCGCCGATAAGCAGATGATGCGATTCGGAATCAACACCGACGAAGGTAAGGAAATCTTCATCTTCGCCAGCATGCAGCCAGAATCGAAACTTCAACATCTGGCGAGAACCGTCGATTACACCGACCTCGCCGGCGATGATTCGCTGCGCGAGCGCTCTCACTTGGCGACGATGCTTTTGCCATAGCGGCTCATTCCTGACGGTGCGCGGCGGTGCGAGCATTTTTTGCCGAACAGTGTTATTCGGCTGCACTCAGTGCAGCCTTTGCAGAAAACGGAAAAGCGTTCATCGCAGGGTAGTCTCCCTGTGCCACCAAGGCCGGGTGCAGCTTTTGGCGGTTGATGCGGCACCTGTGCAAAGCTGCACTCGTCGCCAGGCCCCACGAGACCGACGCGGTTGCATTTCCGACTTGGAAAGCAGCCTTGCGCAGCGCGGGATTGCCGGTGGCGACGCGGGCGGAGCATGAGCGGGAAATCCTCGGGTTCCTGCATCGCTGCAAAGGCAGGAGGGCGCCGGCGACCGTCATGCTGGCGAAGGAGTATTTGGGGGAGCGGGAGAGGCAAGGCGCAAGCGGGGCGCCGCGCAGGATCGGGGCGGGGCCAACTAGAAGCGTGATCCGGTCGAGGCCGGGCGGGCGGTGGGCCTCTTGTGGCGGACGGAGGAAGTCTACCGCGGCTGTGCGGCATTCTTGAGCCGGCACGGGGTCCGGCAGAGCGCGAGTCCCGCCGCCCCTGGAAGCAGGCGCTCAACGCGCTCGTGTTCCTCATGGAGGAAGGGTTGCACCGCCAACTCGGTAAAATCGCCTTTCGAAGGGCATTGCCGCGCGGTGAATGCCGGTCGTGCTGAGCCGCGAGGAATGCGCGCGGCTCCTTGCGCAGCGAAAAAAAACGCCGGGTCGCGGGACCCGGCGCGTGAGGCAGGAGATGTCGGACGCGAGCCTCAGCTCTTCTTCGCCTTCAGGAACGCCAGCACCATCTCGGCCTGCTTCTCGGTCTGGCCCTTGTCGTGGTAGACGACCTTGCCGCTGCGGTCGACGAGGTAGGCTTCGCGGCTGGCCATCATGCCGCCCGATTGGCCGAAGGCCTTCACGACCTTCTTGTCGGTGTCGGCGAGCAGCGGGTAGTCGAAATTGTTTTTCTCCTTAAACTCCTTCTGCTTCTCGACCGGATCGACGCTCACGCCGACGACGGCGACGCCGAATTTCTTCAGCTCGGCGCTGGCGTCGCGGAGCGAGCAGCCCTGCTTGGTGCAGCCGCCGGTGAGGGCCTTCGGGTAGAACCACACGAGCGTGTAGTTGTTCTTGGCGTAGACGTCGGCGAGGTTGAGGGGCTTGCCAGCATCGGTGAGCGCGGTGACGGCCGGGGCCTTTTCACCGACCTTGAGCGGCTCCGCGCGGGCGAAGCCAAGGAGGAGCGAAAAGAGAGACATGAGGGCGAGGGTGCGGGTAGTATTTTTCATGGGCGGGCGCCAGACGTTGCACAGGCGGGGAGGGTGCGCAAGCGCCCCGGCGGCGGGGCCCCCGGGCGGGTGCGTTCATCTCGCCGCGCCTTTCGTCGCCCGGGTCAGGCGCCGGCCCGTGCTCCGCGGAGGTTGTCGAGCGTGTAGAGGGCGAGGCCGGCCCAAATGAGCGTGAAGCCGCTGGCCCGGGCCAGCGAGAACGGCTCGTGAAAGACCCAGAGCCCGAGGGCAAACTGCACGGTGGGCGCCAGGTATTGGAGCAGGCCGAGCGTGGTGAGCCGGATGCGCCGCGCGCCGTAGCCAAAAAGCAGCAGGGGCACGGCCGTGATGACGCCGGAGCTGAGCAGCACGACGTGGGTGGCGGAATCGACCCGCCCGAGCGCGCCGGCCCCGGTGTGGCATTGCCAGAGGAGCAGGCCCAGCGCGAACGGCGCCAGCAGGAGTGCCTCAGCGGTCAGGCCGGCTAGGGAACCGAGGTGCGAGCGCTTGCGCATCAGGCCGTAGCAGCCCCAGGTGCCCGCCAGCGCCAGCGCAATCCACGGTGGGTGGCCGAGCTGGATGACCATCAGCACCACGCCGGCGGCGGCGCACGTGATCGCGAGCCACTGCAGGCGGCGCAGGTGCTCGTGGAGCACCAGCCGGCCGAGCGCGACATTGACGAGCGGCACGAGGAAATAACCGAGGCTGCTCTCGATCACGTGGCCGGTGTTCACCGCCCAGACGTAGACGAGCCAGTTTCCCGTGAGCAGCGTCGCGCTGAGGAAGTTGGTCCCCACCCCCCGCGGCGTCGCGAGCGCCGCGCGGATTTCGGCGCCCAGCCGCTGGGCGGCCACAAGCACGGCAAGAAACACCAGCGACCAGAGCGCGCGGTGTGCGATCAGCTCGACGGGATTGATCCCGGCCAACAGCCGCCAATAGAGCGGCACGAGGCCCCAAAGCAGGTAGCAAATCGCCGCGGCGAGCGCGCCGCGCGCGGCCTCGGAGGGGGCGTTGGCTTGCACGCGCCGGCAGGGCGGGGCGCGTCAGTTTTTCTGCGCGGACTTCACGAAGCCGTAGCGCTCCCGGAATTCGGCCTCGGCTTGCGTGCGCGCGGCGGCGGCGGCCGTGCCTTGCGCCGCCAGCTCGGCCACGCGCTTGTCGAGCCAGCGGCGGCGGAAGCTCTCCTCGACGTCGGCGGCGATGGCGGCGTTCTCCTTCGCGGCTGGCTTCTTCTTGGAGAAGAAGCAGCCCGGCGTGAACGCAACGAGCAAGGCGAGGACGGCGGGCGGCAGGTGCTTGAACATGTGAAAAACGGGTGAAGACGGTGCAGAAAGGCCGCCGCAAGGGCGAGGCAAACTTTTTGGTTTCGCGATTCGCGCCGATACTCGCTGGCTGCTTCACATGAATCACGAGCCTTCGTCGCCGACTCCGGCCCTGCGCCTGAAGCCGCGGCTCCGCCCCGCCGACGGCACCCCCGTGGACGAGTCGAAGCCCGCTGCGCCGGCGACCGGTCCCGCGGTTGCGGCTCCACCGCCGCCGACGTCGGGTCCCGCCCCGGCTTCGGGCGAGGGAGTGAAGTTCAAGCTCAAGCCCAAGACTGACTCCCCCGTATCGGTCCCCACGGCGGCCGCACCGGTGGTTCCGGCCAGCCTGCTGCGCGAGCTCAGTGCGCCCGATGCTACCATTCCGCCCCGTAGCGTAATGCCGCCGCCCGCCGTCGCGGCGCCGAACGTGGCCCGGCCTGCGTCCGAGTCTGCGCCCACCCCGCCGTCGAACGCCACGCGTCCGCCTTTCCCTCGCTTTCAAACCGTCACGCAGCCGTCTGTCCCTGCTCCCGCCCCGAGCCCGGCGCGGCGCACCGCGGTGCCGTTTGGGGTGCCGCATCTCAAGGTCAACGTCGACGTGCCCGAGGTCGCGCCGCCACCTCCGGTCGCGCCGCCGGAGAAACGCAGCGCCGCCCGCTATCTGATCGGCGCGGTAATCGCGCTCCTCGTGTTGGGCGTCTGTGGGTTCTTCGGCTGGAAATATTTTTCCGTCCCGGGGGCTGCGCCGGCGAAGACCGAGACCGCGCCCGTGGCGCCGGCCGCGGCCAGCGCACCCGCATCCGCGCCTGTGCCGGCCAAGCCCGCGGCGCCCTCCGCCGGGCCCACGCCCTCGGACTCCCTCAACAAAATTGCGGCGGCGCCGGCGAATGCCATCCAGAAGGCGCAGGATGCCATCGCGGCCCGGCGTGCGAGCGGCCAGGCGCGCATCGATGCCGCGGTCCTCGGCGAGGACCAGCCGGCCAAGGCCGGCTCGCCACCCAAGCCCGCCACCTCGCCGTCCGGCGGCACCTCGACGGCCATGACGCCTTTGACCCCCAACCTCGCAGCGACGACGCAGCTCGAGGCGGCGCCGGAGGCGAGCCCCGCCTTCCTGGCGTGGGTCGTGAACGCCAGGGTCAACGGCGTCTTCCAAGGCTCGTCCGGCCGCGCCATGATCAACGGCCGCCTCACCCGCATTGGCGAGACCGTGGACGGCACGCTCGGCATTGTCTTCGCCAGCATCGAGGCCGACAAGAAGCAGCTGATCTTCAAGGACCACTCCGGCGCGACGGTCACGCGCAAATACTAGGCCCCGCTGCCGGCGCGCTCAGCCCACGGCGTCGCGGATCGCGCGGATGAACGCCGGATCGGTCACGACGCCGAGCACGCCGTTCACGACGAACTGGATCCCGATGCACAGGATGAGGAAGCCCATGATTTTCGAGAGTGCGTTCATGCCATTCGCGCCGATGACGCGCACGACGCGCTCCGAGAGGGCCAGGGTGGCGTAGCTGATGACGGCGACGACGAGGATGCCGAGGATGATCGCGCCGTAGTCGAGCCACTGGGTCGCGAGCGAAGTGAATCCGATCGTCACCGCGATCGAGCCCGGCCCGCTGAGCATCGGCATGGCCAGCGGTGAAAACGAGATGTCGCGCTTGGCCCGCGCCTCCGCCTCGGCGGCGTCATTTGCCGCGCGGCGGGGTTGCTCCATCAGCATCTTGAAGCCGATGCCCGCGACCAGGAGCCCGCCCGCGATGCGCAGGCCCGGGATCGATATGCCGAAGAACTTCATGATGAACGTGCCGCCCACGAGGAAGACCACGAGGATGGCCACCATGTAGATGCAGGCCCAGCGCAGCTGCTCCATGCGCCGCGCGTGTGAGTCGCCCTCGGTGATTGCCAGGAAGGTGGGGGCCGAGGCCAGTGGGTTGATCATCGGCAGCAGAGCAATCACGGTGCCGAGGATCAGCTCCCAGAATTGGCCGGGGTTGGGCATGGCCGGGAGACTGTCCGCCGCCGGGCCCGGCGCAAGGCGCGGAAATTTCGTTTCCACGCGGAGCCGCCTGCGCTTCGGTGGGGAAATGCACCCCATGAAACCGTTCCGCTGTCTCCTCCTCCTGCTTGCGGGCGCCGTGCCGCTCCTCGCCCAGAATCCGCCGCTCCTCCTGCAATCGCCCACGCTCAGCAAGACGGCGATCGTCTTCGTGCATGGCGGCGGTTTGTGGAGCGTCCCGCGCGAGGGTGGCGAGGCGCGCCGCCTCGTCGTCGGCGATTCGGGCACGGCGACCGGGCCGATCTTTTCGCCGGATGGATCGCTCGTCGCGTTCACGGGCAACTTCGACACCAACCAGGATGTCTACGTCGTCCCCGCCGCCGGCGGCGAACCGCGCCGGCTCACCACGCACCCGGGCAACGACACCGCGCTCGGCTGGACGCCCGACGGCCAGCGCATCCTGTTCCGCTCGCAGCGCGAGACCTACTCGCGCTTCGAGAAACTGTTCACCGTCGCGGCCGGGGGCGGCTTTCCCGCCGAGGTGCCGCTGCCGATGGGCATGCAGGGCTCCTTCTCCGCCGACGCCACGCAGCTCGCCTACGTGCCGCACTGGAATCGCGGCGCCTCCGTCGCGATCAAGAACTACCGCGGCGGCCTCACCGCCCCCATCTGGATCGCGCGGCTCGACGACTCGAGCGTCACCCTCATCCCGCGCGACAATTCCAATGACTACAACCCGATGTGGATCGGCGACAAAGTCTACTTCCTCTCCGACCGCGCCGGCGCCACCACGCTCTTCAGCTACGACACGAAATCCCGCGCCGTCACGCAGCTCATCAAGAACGACGGCTTCGACCTGAAGTCCGCCGGCGCCGGCCCCGGCGCGATCGTGTATGAGCAGTTCGGCTCGCTGAATCTCTTCGACCTCGCGAGCGGCCGCACGCGCGCCGTGCCTGTGACCATCCACGCCGAGCTCGCGCAGACGCGCCCGCACTTCGAGAAGCTCAAGGCCGCGCAGCTCACGCAGGCGGCGATCTCGCCCACGGGCGCGCGCGCCGTCTTCGAGGCGCACGGCGAGATCATCACCGTGCCCGCGGAGAAGGGCGACATCCGCAACCTCACGCGCAGCCCGGGCGTCGCCGATCGCGATCCCTCGTGGTCGCCCGACGGCAAGACGCTCGCGTATTTCTCCGACGAGTCCGGCGAATACCAGCTCCACCTCCGCGACCAAGGCGGCCTCGGCCCCGTGCGCAAGATCGACCTCGGGCCTTCGCCCTCGTTTTTCTACAACCTCAGTTGGTCGCCCGACAGCAAGCAGATCGCCTACAGCGACAAGCGCGGCGATTTCTGGCTGCTCGATCTCGCGGCGGGCAAGCCGGTGAAGTTCGACCGCGATATCCAAAGCCGCGGCCCGATGCTCCGCTGGTCGCCCGACAACAAGTGGCTCACCTACACGAAGGAACTGCCCAACAACCACCGCGCCGTCTTCGTCTACTCGCTCGCCGACGCCAAGGTCACGCAGATCACCGATGGCATGAGCGACGCCCGCTCGCCGGATTGGGACAAGAGCGGCAAATACCTCTACTTCACCGCGAGCACCGACCTCGGCCTCAGCTCCGTGGGCTTCAACATGAGCTCCAACCGGCACCCGATCACGCGCGCCGTCTATCTCGCCGTGCTCGCCAAGGATCTCCCGTCGCCGCTCGCGCCCGAGAGCGACGAGGAGAAGGACGACGCGAAGGACAAGGCGCCCGGCAAGAAGCCCGACGACGATCCGCCGAAGATCGCGAGCGCGGAGAAACCCACCGACTCCGACGCGAAACCCGAGACCAAAGCCGACGCCAAGCCCGCCGCCGACGCCGCGAAGGACAAGGACAAGAAGGGCGTGAAGGTCGTCATCGATTTCGAGGGCCTCGGCCAGCGCATCCTCGCGCTGCCGCTGCCGGAGCGGAACTACGGCCCGCTCACCGCCGGCAAGGAGAACATCCTCTACGTGCTCGAGGGCCCGATCGTCGCGGGGGGCGGCGGCGACGGCGGCGGCAAGCTCGCGTTGCAGCGTTTTGATCTCAAGACGCGCAAGACCGAGAAGCTCCTTGATGGCGTCGAGGAATTCCAGCTCGCCGCCAAGGGCGAGAAGATGCTCTGGAAGACAGCTGCGGGCTGGTTCATCGGCGGCGCCGACAAGGCCCCCGCGGCCGGCTCCGGTGGGCTCAAGCTTGATGCGCTCGAGGTCTGGGTCGATCCGCGCGCCGAATGGCAGCAGATGTATCGCGAGGTCTGGCGCATCCAGCGCGACTTTTTCTACGACGCCGGCTACCACGGCATCGACATCGCGCAGGCCGAGCGCATCTACGCGCCCTACGTGGATGGGATCGCGAGCCGCGCGGATTTGAATTACCTTTTCGTCGAGATGCTCGGCCAGCTCAGCGTGCAGCACATGTATGTCGGCGGCGGCGCGCGGCCCGAGATGAGGGAAATCAAGGTCGGCCTCCTCGGCGCCGACTACAAAATCGCCGACTACCGCTACCAGTTCGCGCGCGTGTTCGACGGCGAGAACTGGAACCCGCAGGCGAAGGCGCCGCTCACGCAGCCCGGCGTCAACGTGAAGGCCGGCGAGTATCTGCTCGCGGTGAACGGCCGCGACCTGCGCGCGAGCGACGAGATTTTTTCGTTCTTCGCCGGCACCGTCGGCAAGCAGACCGTCCTCCGCGTCGGCGCCAATGCCGACGGCTCCGGCGCGCGCGATGTGACGGTCATCCCGGTTGCGAGCGAGTCCACGCTCCGCAACCTCGCGTGGATCGAGGGCAACCGTCGCAAGGTCGACGAGCTCAGCGGCGGCAAGCTCGCCTACGTCTACGTGCCCGACACCGCGATGGGCGGCTACACGAGCTTCAACCGCTACTTCTTCGCGCAAGTCGGCAAACAAGGCGCCGTGATCGACGAGCGCTTCAACGGCGGCGGCCAGCTCGCCGACTACATCGTCGACTACCTCAACCGCCCGCTGCGCACGCGCATCATCACGCGCGAGGGCGCGATCAACGACTCGCCCGGCGCCGCGATCTTCGGGCCGAAGGCGATGATCATAAATGAATTTGCCGGCTCGGGCGGCGACGCGCTGCCGTGGTATTTCCGCAAGGCCGGCACCGGCACGCTCGTCGGCAAGCGCACCTGGGGCGGCCTCGTCGGCATCGGCGGCTACCCGACGCTGATCGACGGCGGCACCGTCACCTCGCCCCGCATGGCCCTCTACGATCTGAACGGGAAGTGGGAGGTCGAGAACGTCGGCATCGCGCCCGACATCGAGGTCGATCACGATCCCAAGCTCGTGCGCCAAGGCCGCGATCCGCAGCTCGAGAAAGCCGTCGAGATCGTGCTGGCCGAGCTGCAAAAAAATCCGCCGAAGGACTATGCGATCCCGCCCTACCCGAAATACCCGCCGCGCTGGCCGGCGCAGCGGTGAGGAACGGATGCCGCGCTTGCGGCGGTTAATTTTTCCAGAGGCGCGTTGAGGTCAACGCGCCCCACCTCAATTCGCCGTCTCCGGCGTCGCGGCCACATACGGCTCCTCGCGCAGCGTGGCCGCCTGCTTGCCGGCGAGGAGCTGCCACCACATACGCGCATTCGCGAGCACGACGGTTGTGACAAGCACGAGAAACACCGCCGTCACTGCGACATCGACGCGGTTGTTGAAGAGCTGCGCGCTCCACGTCTCGAGCTCGGCGGGCGTGCCGCCGGCGGTGATCTTTTTCTCGAGGCCGCGGGCGATGTCGAGGAAGCCGAGCGGGGCGGGGCTAAAGATCTTCATCAGGCCGGCGGAGAGCGTCACGCTCAGCAGCCACGCGAGCGGGAGCAGCGTGACCCACATGTAGCGCGCGCGGCCCATCTTGATCAGCACGGTCGTGCCGAGCGAGAGCGCGAGCACGGCGAGGAGCTGGTTGGCGATGCCGAAGATGGGCCAGAGCGAATTGATGCCGCCGAGCGGATCGACGACGCCTTGGTAGAGGAACCAGCCCCACGCGCCCACGAAGAGGGCGGTCGCGAGCACGCCGGCGCCGGGGGACTTGGTGTCGCCGAGCGGCGCCCACACGTTGCCCAGCAGATCCTGCGTGATGAAGCGGCCCACGCGCGTGCCGGCGTCGATCGTCGTGAGGATGAAGAGCGCCTCGAACATGATCGCGAAGTGATACCACAGCGCGAGCATGGCCTTGCTGCCGATCACGCCGGCGAACATGTGCGCCATGCCGACGGCGAACGTGGGCGCGCCGCCGGTGCGGCCGACCATGTTCTTCTCGCCGACGTCGGCGGCGAGTGCCGCCATCTCGGCGGGCGTGACGGGGAAGCCCAGCGCGGTGACCTTGGCCGTCACGGCCTCGGGCGTGCCGGCCATGTTGATCGCGAAATACTCGCCGGGCGTCATCGCGCACGCGGCGATGAGGGCCATGATGCCCACGCACATCTCGGTCACCATCGCGCCGTAGCCGACGACGCGGATGTGCGACTCGCGCGCGAGGAGCTTTGGCGTCGTGCCCGAGGAGACGAGCGAGTGGAAACCCGAAATCGCCGCGCACGCGATCGTGATGAAGCAGAACGGGAACACCGGCCCGGCGAACACGGGTCCGGTTCCGTCGATGAACTTCGTGATCGCCGGCATCTTCAGCGTCGGCGCGAGCACGATCACCGCGATGCCGAGCGCGGCGACGGTGCCGATCTTCATGAACGTGCTCAGGTAGTCGCGCGGCGCGAGCAGCAGCCAGACCGGCAGGACGGAGGCGAGGAAACCGTAGCCCATGATCCACCACGCGAGCGTGGTGCCGTGGAGCGTGAGGAACTTTTCCAGCTCCGTGCCGTGGAGAAACTGCCCGGCCCACACGGCGGCGAGCAGCGCGACCACGCCGAGCGCGCTGATCCAGCCGAGCGCCTTGCCGTTGTGGCCGGCGCCCTTCATCGCGACGCCCATGACGAGCGCGATCGGCATCGTCATCGCGATCGTGAAGAGGCCCCACGGGCTCTCGGCCAGCGCCTTCACGACGACGAGCGCGAGCACCGCGAGCAGGATGGTCATGATCGCGATGATGCTCACGAGCGCGAGCCAGCCGGCGAAGGGCCCGACCTCGTCGCGCACCATCTGGCCGAGGGATTTGCCGCGGCGGCGCGTGGAGCAAAAGAGAATCACCGAGTCGTGCACCGCGCCGCCGAGCGTGGCGCCGATGAGCATCCACAGCATGCCGGGCAGGTAGCCGAATTGCGCGGCGAGCACGGGGCCGACGAGCGGACCGGGCCCGGCGATGGCGGCGAAGTGGTGGCCGAAGACGACCCACTTGTTGGTCTTCACGAAGTCCCGCCCGTCGCCGTGCGTCTCCGCCGGCGTGGCGCGCAGATCGTCGAGCGTGAGGACCTTCGCCATGAGCCACGCCGAGTGGAAACGGTAGCCGATGGCGAAGACGCAGAGCGCGGCGACGACCATCCAGAGGGCGTTGACGTTTTCGCCGCGCGACCAGGCCAGCACGCCGACGGACGCGGCGCCGGCGAGCGCGACGAGGCTCCAGCCGAGAAGGGCAACGGGACTGCGGGGGGAAACAGCGGGCGCGGCGGCGGTGCTCATGGAGGAGGGGATTGGGGCGCGCACCTTGCCGGTTGCCGCGCACGAGCGCAAGCACCCGGACGCGCGGCGCATCCTTTACGCCTGCGGCCCGTTTCGTCCTATTCGTCCCATGCCCGAACTGGCACCCGATGCGCCCGACAAGAAGACGTGCTGCGCCCCCGAGCGTGCGTTGGCGAAGGGCGCAGGTGGCACGGCACCGGCCGCAATCCCCGCTGCGAGCGATCCCGGGCGGACCGCCGCGCGCGGCGCGCTGCCCGGCATGCAGCTGATTCCCGGCGGGGAATTCCTGATGGGCACCGATGGCGACTATGGTTTCGCCGCCGATGGCGAAGGGCCGGCGCATGTGGTGGAGCTCGCGCCGTTTTTCCTCGACGCGACCTGCGTGACGAACGCGCAGTTCGCCGACTTCGTGAACGCCACGCGCTACCGCACCGAGGCGGAGCGCTTTGGGTGGAGCTTTGTTTTCTTCGGGCACCTCACGCCGACGCAGCTGGCGAAGGTCGCGCGCGTGCGTGTGCCGGGCAGCGAGTGGTGGTGCCGCGTCGACGGCGCGACCTGGCGGCATCCGGAGGGGCCGGGCTCAAACATCAAGAAGCGCCGGGCCCATCCGGTGGTCCAAGTCTCGTGGCATGATGCGTGCGCCTACGCGGCGTGGGCGGGCAAGCGCTTGCCGACCGAGGCCGAGTGGGAACGCGCCGCCCGCGGCGGCCTCGTGCAGAAGAAATTCCCCTGGGGCGACGACCTCGAGCCCGGGGGCAGGCACCGGATGAATGTCTGGCAGGGCGTCTTTCCCACGCGCAACACCGAGGCCGACGGCCACTACGGCACGGCGCCCGCGAAATGCTACGGCCCCAATGCCTACGGCCTCTACCAGATGACCGGCAACGTCTGGGAATGGTGCGCCGACTGGTTTGACGCCGGGTATTACCGCGCGAGCCCGCGCGCGAATCCCGCCGGCCCGGCGCAAGGCGACCAACGCGTGATGCGCGGCGGCTCGTATCTTTGCCACGCCAGCTATTGCAACCGCTACCGCACCGACGCGCGCAGCCACAACGCGCCCGACAGCGCCACGACGAACATCGGTTTTCGTTGCGCGCGCGATGCGTGAGCCCGGGCCGGCGGCCCCTGGGAAAAGCCGTGCCGGGCGATCGTGTGTCTTGCACGCGCGGCCTCGCCCGCTCATTTCCGATTCGCCCCCATGAAGACTCCCCGCCCGTCCCGCCGCGATTTCCTCCGTGCGTCCGCCGTCGCCACCTTCGGCTTTCACCTGCTGCCCTCCTCGGCGCGCGGTGCCAACGACCGCATCCAGGTCGGGTGCATCGGCATCAACGGCAAGGGCTACACCGACACGATGTCGACGGCGGCGGCCGGCGGCGTGATTGTCGCGCTCTGCGATGTCGCCAACCCCCGCGATCCGTCGCTGGGCCGGCGCAAGGCGAAGGCCAAGGGCGGCGACACCATGCCCGAGCGGTTCCCGCAGGCGAAGTTCTTCACCGACTACCGCGAGATGATCGCGACGATGTCGGGGCTCGACGCCGTGACGGTCTCGACGCCGGATCATCATCATTTCCACGCCTCGATGCTGGCGATGCGCCGCGGCAAGCACGTCTACTGCCAGAAGCCGATCGCGCACTCCGTGTGGGAGGCGCGGCGGCTGGCGGAGGTGGCCAAGGAAACCGGCGTGCAGACGCAGATGGGCAACCAGGCGCACGCGGGCGAGCCCATCCGGCGCGGCGTGGAGCTCATTCGCGCGGGCGTGCTCGGCCGGGTGACCGAGGTGCACGCGTGGACGGATCGGCCGATCTGGCCGCAGGGCATGGCGGCGTGGCCCGCCCCGGAGCCGGTGCCGGCGGGGCTCGACTGGGAGCAGTGGATCGGGCCGGCGCCCTTTCACGGCTACAGCCGCGCGATCGCGCCGTTCAACTGGCGCGGGTATTGGGATTTCGGCGCGGGCGCGCTCGGCGACATGGGCTGCCACATCATGGACATGCCGTATTGGGCGCTCGGGCTGGGGGCGCCCGCCTCCGTCGAGGCGTGGCACGAGGGCGGCAACGCGATCGCCGCGCCGCGCCGGTCGCGCGTGACGTGGCAGTTTCCCACGAGCGTCCTCGGCGCGCCGGTGAAATTCGTCTGGTATGACGGCGTGGTCGGCAAGGAGGGCGTGTATGCCAACCCGCCGCCCGAGGAATTGTGGAAGGCCGATTTCCCCACGGCCGACCACGTGTTCCGCCGCTTCGATCTGCTCCTCGTGGGGGAAAAGGGCCGGATGTTTTTCGGCCGCACGCGGCAGGACTGGGTGTTCAAGCCCGAGGCGCTCACGGCGAACTTCGTCCCGCCGCCGAAGACGCTTCCGCGCGTGCGCGGCGAGACGACGGACGCCGCGGCCGGGGAGGGCGGCGGGCCCTATGCGGAGTGGCTCGAGGCGATTCGCACGGGGCGGCCGGCGCTCTCGAATTTTTCCCAGTCGGGGCCGTTCAGCGAGACGGTGCTGCTGGGCAACGTCGCCCTGCGCCTCGGCCGCAAGGTCGAGTGGGACGCCAAAAAACTCGCCGTCAAAAACGCGCCCGAGGCCGCGCCGCTCATCCGCCGCAGCTACCGCAAGGGCTGGGAGCTGGCGTGACGCGCGGGCTCAGAAATTGAAGTTCAGCTCGAGCTTGTAGTCGCGGTCGAGCAGCCGGCTGGACTGCACGAGGCTCTTGATGCCGTAGCTCAGCTCGTCGGGCTCGCGCGTCAGGTTGCGCACGGCGGCCGTGAGCGAGTAGTTTTTCGTGAAGCGGTAGCGCGCCTGCGCGTCGTATTGCTTGCGGCCGCGGTTGTAGCGATCGCCGATGAGGTTCGAGCCGAGCGTGTTGATCTGCTCGCTGGCGTAGGTGTAGGCGATGCGCGCGGAGATCGCGGCGCGCTCGTAGAAGAGCGTGAGGTTGCGGATCTTTCCGGGCTGGCGGAAAAACGGGATGTCCTCGCCGGGCCGCGTGGGGATGACCTCGCTCGAGCTGATGGTGGTGAGGTTGCCGTCGATGCCGAAGCCGTCGAAGGGCGCGGGCAGGAAGCGGAACGGCTGGTGCACGTTGAGCTCGAGGCCGGAGATGCGGCCGCTCGTGCCGTTGAGCTTGCCGGTGTAGGAGAGCGACTGCAGGCCCACGCCGCTGTAGACGACGTTGAGCTGCGACTCGGTGAAGGTGTAGATCGGATCGCGGATGTCCTTGCGGAAGGCGGCCAGGCTGAAGACGCCGCCGGTCTTGCTGGCATACCACTCGAGCGAGAGGTCGAAGCTGCGCGCGCCGTAGGGCTTGAGCTTCGGGTTGCCCACGGTGACGGAGCCGGTGTTGCCGAACTGCGGGTTCACCGGGTTGAGCACCGAGGAATAGTTGAAGATCGCGAGCGAGCGGGCGTCCTCGTAGGCGGGCCGGCCGATGGTCGTGGTGTAGGCGGCGCGGAGCTGGAGGTCGTCGGTGAGGCGGTAGGTGCCCTGGAGGTTGGGGAAGAGCTTGTCGTAGTTTTTCACGCCGGAGTTGGGGATGCGCACGGGCAGGCCGTTGCCAATCGTGCGCTCCTCGACGGCGCGGATGGTCGCGCTCGTCTTCTCCCAGCGCACGCCGCCGAGCAGGCGGAGATTGCCGAGCTTGATCCCGCCCATGGCGTAGGCGGCGTAGATGAACTCGCTGATCTGGTAGTCGTCCTCGATCGAGTTGGTCGATTCGCCGGCGAGATCGTGGGCGACCTGCGCGGGGTGCGTGGAGATGAAGGCGTCGATGGCCTCGATGTTGGGGAGGAAGAGCGACTGGAAGCGGCCGTTGTAGACGGAGCGCGAGGCGAGCTGCGGGCCGGTGTCGGCGAGGTTCCACGCCGCGCCGGCGGGCACCAGGCGGCGCGACTCGAGGTCGGTGACGCGATCGCGCTTGAGGAACTTGTAGCCGGCCTTGAGGTAGCCCGGGTGGCCGGCGAGGTCGTTGGAATCCCAGCGGAGATCGAGCTTGCCGGTGTAGATCTTCTCCTCGACGAGGCCGTAGTCGTCGCGCGTGCGGCGCAGCGGGTAGCGCGCGGGCACGTCGATCGCCGGGTCGACGTCCCAGCGCACGGGCACGAAGCCGTTGCCGAGGTCGAACACGATGGGGCCGGTCTGGCCGGTGGCGTTGCGGAACTCGCGGTCGGTCGTGTAGAGGCGGTTCTCCTTGGCGTGCGAGTGCGTGGCCATGCCCTCGACGGTGAAGGGCCCGGACTTCTGCTTGAAGCCGCCGACGTAGTTGTCGAGGTCCTGATCGACGCGGTAGCGGAAGGCGCGGCGCTCGGAGCGGTTGCCGGCGTTGATGGTGCCGGCGCGCGGGCCGGTGAACGTGATGTTGGCGGGCGCGGTGCTCGGGGTGTAGATGACCTCGAAGCGCGTCTCGGGATTTTCCGTCCGCGAGAGGCCGGGGCGGAAATAGAGCTGCGTCTCCGCGCTGGGCCGGAACTCGAGGTTCAGGTTGAGCCCCTTGCGCGTCTTGGAGCCCCACTCGGGCTTGATCTCAAAGTCGTTGGGCAGGTAGGTGGGGGTGCCGCCGATGTTGACGAGCGACCAGCCGAACTGCGCCCACTCGTTCTGATAGTTGCGCTTCTCGTAGCTCACGCTCGCGGCGAGGCCCCATTCCTGGCGCGCGCCGAAGACATCGGAGTAGCTCGCCTGCGCGGAGAGGTTGTCCTTGTCGGCGTTGCCGTTGCGGTTGCCGGCGACGGAGCCGCCGATGAAGCGGCCCTTGCGGTCGAACGCGCTCGCCGACTTCAGGTTCAGCGTGCCGCCGATGGAGTTGGCGTCGAGGTCGGGCGTGACGCTCTTGATCACCTCGATGGACGCGACCTGGCCGGCGCTCAGCGTGTCGAGCGGCACGGCGCGGCCGAGGCGCGTGCCGCCGGGCGCGGCCATGGTGGCGCCGTCGACCATCACTTGGTTGAGGTTGGGCTCGGCGCCGCGGATGCTCACGTAGCGGCCTTCGCCCTGATCGAGCGAGAGGTTGACGCCGGGCAGGCGCGCGACGGCCTCGGCGACGTTGCGGTCGGGCAGGTTGCCGACGGAGTCCGCCGAGACGATGTCCATGATGTTGTCCGCGGTGCGCTTTTGCTGGAGCGCCTTGGCGCGGCCCTCGCGGTAGCCCTCGACCTTCAGCGCCTCGAGCCGCACGAGGCCGGAGGTGAACGCCAGCTCGGTCGTCGTCGTGCCGGTGCCCGCGACGCTCACGCCCAGCGACACGGGATCGTAGCCGAGGTAGTCGGCGGTGAGCCGCTGCGGGCCGGCGGGGGCGTTGGGAAACGCGAAGCGGCCCTCGCTGTCGGTGGTGGCGCTTTGATCGGTGCCGACAATGCGCACCATGGCGCCGGCGAGGTAGGCGCCGGATTGCTGGTCGAGCACGCGGCCGGTCAGGACCGCGGCGCGCAGCGCGGGCGCGGCAAAGGCAAGCGTGGCGAAAAGCGTCGCAAGGACGCACGGGGACGGGCGGCGGGGTTTCATGTGGGGCGGGGGCGGGACAAGCAGGGGTGAAATCGCCGCGGGGGTCAACGCCCGCTAGTGCTCCGCCGCGGCTTCGCGGTTGGCCCCGCGCCGGCGATCGAGCCAGCCCCAGAGCGTCATCGGCCTCGCGGCCCGGGTGTCGTCGGCAAACGCGAGGCTCGCGACGTAGCCCGCCGCCAGCACGATGAAGTGCCCGATCACGCCGATGGTGACGCCCGTCCACGGGTAGTTCCAGGCGCCGAGGTCGAGCAGCCGGTCCTTGCCCGACGAAAATGTCGCGTAGGCGGTGAACACCAGGCACGCGCCGATGCCCGCGAGCGCGCCCTGCCGGTTCGCGCGCGGGCTGAGGAACGCGAGCAAGAAAAGCCCCGCGAGCCCGCCCGCGACGACGGAGGAGGTCGTGAACCAAAACGAAAGCACCCGCTCCGATTTCCACGCGATGACGATGCCAATCAGGACCGCCAGGAGGCCGCAGGCGACGACGACCAGCTTGCCCACGAGGAGCCGCTGCGCATCCGTCGCCCGGGGCCGCCATCGCCGGTAGCCGTCCTCGACCGCGACGACCGAGAGGCAGTTCAAGTCCGAGGAGAGCATCGCCATCGCCGCGGAGAACAGCGACGCCATGAACAGTCCCGCCAAGCCGGCGGGAATTTTCGTCGCCAGGAAATGCGGGAACACCTTGTCCGGCGCGATGCCCGCCGGCAGCGGCTCATGCGAGAGCTGGTAGTAGGCCCACACGAGCGTGCCGATCAGCATGAAGAGCACCCACGCGGGCACGCAGAGGATGCCGCCCAGCGCCGCGCCCCGCACCGCATCGCGCTCGGTCCTGGCCACGAGGTAGCGCTGCACGAGCGTCTGATCAGCGACGTATTTTTGCAGGTATTGGAAGATCCCGTAGACAATCAGGACCCAAAAACTCGTCTTGCTCGCCGGGTCGAACCCGGGCGTGCCGAGGTCGAACTTGTGCCGTGCCGCCGCGAGCTCGAACGCCGCGCCGATCCCGCCCGGCATGTGGACAAACAGCCAGCCGAGCACGACGACCACGCCGATGACCTTCACGAACCCCTGGATCACATCGGTCCAGATCACCGCCTCGAGCCCGCCAATCACCGTGTAGAAAATCGTGATCGCCCCGGTGCCGATCAGCACGGCGTAGATGTCCCAGCCCGTGATGCGCTCGATGGTGATCGCGGTCGTGAAAAACACGAAGCCCATCTTCGAGAAATGCCCGGCCGCAAAGGCGAAGGCGCTGTAGGCGCGCACGCCGTAGCCGAAGCGCCGCTCGAAGAACTCATAGGCGCTCATGCCCACCGCCTCGCGGTAAAACGGCACGACCACCGCCCCCACCGGCAGCAGCGTGATCATGATGGTGAAGCCCGGCACCAGCTCGGCCCAGTTGCCGGCGTAGGCCGAGCCGGGATAGGCGATGAACGTGAGGCTCGTGATGAGCGCCGCGTAGATCGAGATGCCCGTCGCCCAGCCCGGAATCGAGCGGCTGGCGACGAAGTAGGCCTCCGTGGTCGTCTGCCGCCGCGCGAACCAGCGGCCGACCAGCAGCATCGCGGCCATGTAGATCGCGATCACGGCGGCATCGAGCCAGCGCAGCGAACTCATGGGCGGGACGGCGGCGGGTTGCCCGCCATCGCCGCGGCGAGCTTCAGCGCCTGCACGAGGCTGCGCGGATCGCCCGTGCCCTTCCCCGCGTTGGCGAAATCCGTGCCGTGCTCGACCGAGGTGCGCACGATGGGCAGGCCGAGCGTCACGTTCACGCCCTGCCAGATGCCGAGCATCTTGGCCGCGACGTGGCCCTGGTCGTGATACATCGCGATCGCGCAGTCGAACTCGCCCTGCAGCGTGCGGAAGAAAACCGTGTCGCCCGCATACGGCCCGCTCACGCGGAAGCCGCGGCGGTTCGCCTCCTCGACCGCCGGCGCGATGAACTCGATCTCCTCGCTGCCGAAGAGGCCGCCCTCGCCGGCGTGCGGGTTGAGCCCGGCGACCGCAATGTGCGGCCGCTCGATGCCGAGGCGGCGCACGCCCTCGTGCGCGAGCCGCACGACCTCGAGGATGCGCTCCGGGCGCGCGCGCGCGATCGCGGTGGCGAGCGAGACGTGCGTGCTCACGTGGCAGACGCGCAGCTTGCCCGCGACGAGCATCATCGTGACCTTCGGCTTGCCGCACAGCTCGGCGAGCAGCTCCGTGTGGCCGTCGTAGTGAAAACCTGCCGCGTGCAGCGCCGCCTTGTTGATCGCGGAGGTCACGACCGCCTGCGCCTCGCCCGCGAGCGTGAGCTCCACCGCGCGCTTGATCGCCTCGTAGGCCGCGCGCCCCGCCGCCGGGCTCACTGTGCCGCGCCGGAGCGAACTGAGATCGACGTTCGCGAGATCAATCACGTCGATGATGGCGCGGTCGTCGTCCGCATTGGATAGGCGGGAAATGACGCGCACGGCCGCGGGCACGCGCGTGATCGCGAGCGCGGCACGCACGGTCGCGGCATCGCCAATGACGACAGGCCGGCACACCGCGCGCACCTCCGGCTCAGCAAATGCACGCGTGATCAGCTCCGGCCCCGTGCCGGCAGGATCGCCGAGCGTGACGGCGAGGAGGGGTTTGGCGGAGGCTGTCATGGGTGGGCCGGGGTAGCGCGAGGCTTCAGCCCGCGCCGAATACCCCCGGCATGGACCACGGATTTCACGGATGAAAACGGATAGATTCCGGCTGCGGAGGTTTGATCCGTGCTCATCCGCGTTATCCGTGGTTCAGTTTGGTTCCAGTTCCGGCGCGGGCTGAAGCCTCGCGCTACCTTGGACGATTCTCCGACGTGGTTCATCGCGATCTTAATAAGCCGCCCGATAGATCGCTAGGGCGTCGGCCTCGGTCACTTCGCGGGGGTTGTTTTTCAGGAGGCGTTGGATCTTCGACGCGGCGAGCGCGAGCTTCGGCAAGTCCGCCTCGGGGATCTTCACGTCGCGCAGGCGTTGCGGGACGCCGCACTCGCGCGAGAGCGCGGCGAGGCGCGCGAGCCCGGCCTCGGCGGTGGCGAGCGGCGTCGCACCGGCGGGCGTGCCGAGCGCGAGCGCGATGTCGGCGTAGCGCGCGGGTAGCGCGGGGAGGTTGAAACGGAAGACGTGGGGCACGAGCAGCGAGTTGGCCACGCCGTGCGCGATGCGGTATTCGCCGCCGAGCGGCGCGGAGAGCGCGTGGACGGCCGCCGTGTTGACCGGCCCGAGGCACAGGCCGCCGTGCAGCGCGCCGAGCATCACGTCCGTGCGCGCCGCGAGATCATCGCCGCGGTGCACGGCGGTGGCCAGGCTGCGGCCGATGCGGCGGATGCCCTCGAGCGCGAAGACATCGACGGCGGGATGCGCAGCCTTGTTAGCATAGCCCTCCATGCAGTGCACGAGCGCGTCGAGGCCGACGGCCGCCGTGACCGACGCCGGCACCGGCAGGGTGAGCACGGGATCGACCACCGCGACATCGGGCACGAGGTGCGGGCTGATGACGCCTTTTTTCACCTTCTCTGCCTCGTCGATGAGCACGGCGTTGGGCGAGACCTCGGCCCCGGTGCCCGCGGTAGTCGGCACGCACACGAGAAACGCCGCGCGCCCGCGCAGGTTGCCGATGCCAAAGGTCTCGCGCACGGCCTGCCGGCCGTCGAGCAACGCGGCGACGAGCTTGGCCGTGTCGAGCGGGCTGCCGCCGCCGAGGCCCACGATGGCGTCGGGCGCAAACTCGCGCGCCTTGGCGAGGACGGATTCGAACAAAGCAATCTCGGGCTCCCGGTTAACGGAGTCGTCGACCTCGACCGCTTCGAAACGCCCGCGCCACGCCGCGATCAGATCGGCGCTGTGGCGCGCCGCGGTGGGACTCGAGACGACGAAGACGCGGCGCTTGCCGGCGGCGGCGAGCTCGTCGGCCGTGCGCTCAGCGACGCCGGGGCCGAAGAGGATGCGGCGCGGTTGCTGGAGGATGACGGGGTTCATGGGACGATCGGAACGGAGTTGAACCACTGATGAACACTGATGGGCACTGATGAAAGGCCGGCGGATTTCTGGGCATCAGTGTTCATGAGTGTGCATCAGTGGTTAGCTCTTCCGGGGATTTCAGGATGATTCAGCGGGTGCTAGGAGGTCGGTGGGCGCGTGGGCATTGTAGTCGGGATTCGGCGTCATCTCTTGCGCGCCGACGTTGCGCCGCCATGCGCGCAGCTCGGCGAGCAGCGCGGCGGCGCGGGCCGGCTCTGCCGCCGCGAGGTCGCGCGTCTCGCTCGGATCGGCGGCGAGGTTGAACAACTCCACGCGCGGCTCGCGGCCGAACCACTCGATGAGCTTGTGCTCGCCGCGCAGGATCGCGCCGCAGGGGCCGCGGCCGAGATGGTGGTAGTGCGGGTAGTGCCAATGCAGCGCGGGCCGCCACGTCTCGTGTGCGGGATCGTCGAGGGCGGGCCAGAGGTTGACGCCATCGACGAGGCCGTAGGGCGCGCCGCACGCCGCAAGCAGCGTGGGAAAAAGATCGGCGCCGCTCACGGGCGCATTGTGCACGGCGCCGGCGACGATGCGGCCGGGCCAGCGCAGGAGCAGCGGCACGCGCAGGCCGCCCTCGTAGAGATCGGCCTTGGCGCCGCGCAGGGGCTTGCGCACATCGCTCGGCGCGAGCGGGCCGTGGTCGGCGGTGAAGACGACGAGCGTGTCGCGGTCGCGGCCGGCGCGGTGCAGGGCGTCGAGCAGCCGGCCGGTGGCGGCGTCGAGCCGCTCCACCATCGCGGCGAACGCGGGGCGGTTCACCGCGGGATCAGCGCCGGGCCGCGCGGCGTGGCGCGTGATCGCGGCGGCGGGCGCGAGCTCGGGGCGGTGGACGGCGTTGTGCGCGAGCACGCAAAGGAACGGCTGCGCCCGCGCGCGCGTGCAAAACTCGATCGTGCGATCCGTGAGCGCGTCGATGTGATGCGGGTCGCCCTCGGGATCGGCGCCGAGCGGGGGCTTGCGCGTGACGACCACCTCGTCGAAGCCCTGCGACTCCGGGTCCATCGGTCGGCCGGGCGCATAATGGTAGTCGGGCGCGAGGTGCCATTTCCCGAAATGCCCCGTCGCGTAGCCGTGCCGGCGCAGCACGTCGCCCAGCGTGTCGATGGCGACGGGCAGGCCGCGCTGCCACGGCGGCGCGAGGAGCGGCGCGTTGTGCGCGGTGCTGCCGGGGATGAACTCCGTGAGGTGCAGCCGCGCCGGGTGCAGCCCCGTGTAGAGGCTCGCGCGCGACGGCGAGCACACGGGCGCCGTCGCGTAGGCGCGGGCGAAGCGCACGCCCTCCGCCGCGAGCTGGTCGAGCCGCGGCGTCGGGAAAAATCCGTCGCCGCCCGGCATGCAGCCGAGCTGGTGCGCGCCGAAGTCGTCGGCGATGACGAGGAGGATGTTGGGCTGCGTGTTGCTCATACTGTGATGCTTCCCGACAGCCAACCCTCGACCAAACTGCTGATGTTCGGCGCGACTCGTGTGAACTCCTGACCAATCGGGTAGTAGGCCCAAAGCCCATCCTGTCCCTTTCGATAACCGAATTCGATGCCGTCGCAGCCCGACCTGCCGACGACCAGAAACTCCAGCTCCGGGTGCTCGACAACATCGTCGACTGCGACGATGACCCAAAGCTGTGACGGCTCATCCCAGACTCCGCAGGTAAACGCGTCGGATGCAAAATACTCAGCGCATCGGTAGGCAGTGAATTGCGGCGGAATCTCCATGCGTGTGATGTCGCCAGTGAGTGTCAGGAAGTGATGCGCGCCGCGGCTGTTTGCCGCAGCCCATAAATCGTCAGCCGCTCCACCCCCTCGGGCCGGTGCCCGCCCATCACCTTGCTCGCGATCCAGCCCGTGCCAAAGAGCACGAGGTGGCCGCCGACGCCGATGAGGATGGGGTTGAGCGGGAAGTTGAGGCCGAGGTCGACGACGGGCTTCGGGCCGCGCGTGAGGATCGCCCACGCGGTGTAGAGCGCGCAGCACGCCATGCCGACGTAGCAGCCTTGGCGCGTGGCGGTGGTCGTGAGGAAGCCGAGGCAGAAGAGCCCGAGCGTGCCGCCGGAGAGAATCGACGCGATGAGGATCACGCGCTCCATCAGCGGCGTGGAGCCTTTCTCCGGCAACAGCAGCCACGCGGCGATGACGGTGAGCGCGCCGGCGCCGGCGATCATCACGCGGCCGCAGAGCAGGCGCGCGCGGTCGGAGGCGTCGGGTTTGAAATGGAGATAGTAGTCCGTCGTGAGCACCGTGCCCACGCTGCTGAGATCGGCGCTGACGGTGGACATCGCGGCGGCGAGGATGGCGGCGACGACAAGACCGAGCAGGCCGACGGGCATGAAGTGCGCGAGGAACCAGGGCATCGCGCTGTCGGCGACCGGCGGCGGGGGGACGTTGGCGAGCGAGAAGAACCCCGCGAGGCACGCGCCCGCGAACATGAACACGACGAACACCGGCACGCACAGCAGCGCGCTCACGAAGGCGGCGCGGCTCGCGGCCTCGTCGGACTTGGCGACGAGGTAGCGTTGCACGATGTGCTGGTCGGTGGCGTAGCGGCGCGTCCACTGCACGGCGTAGGCGAGGCAGAACAGCCACGTGGTCGTGAGCGCGGGGTCGGTGAAGGTCTTCCACGAAAGGTCCCACGAGCCGAGCGTGAGCTTGCCGGCGCGCCACGTCTCGGCGACGACGGCGAACGGCGCGCCCGCCTCCGGCGCGAACATCAGCCGGCCCAGCACAAAAACCCCGCCGACCATCAGCACGACGCCCTGCACGACATCCGTCCACACCACGGCCTCCATGCCGCCGAGCATCGTGTAGAGAATCGTGAACGCGCCGACGCCGAGGATGACGGCGCGGATATCCCAGCCCGTGAGCACATTGATCGCGAGCGCGGTGGTGACGTGCGTCACCCCGAGATCGAAGATGCGATCGGCGAGGAAACCGAACGACGTGTAGAAACGCCCGCCGAGGCCGAAGCGCTGGCCGATGTATTCGTAGGCGCTCATCTTCACGACGCGCCGGTAGAACGGCACGACGACCTTGGCCACGGCGAGCAGCACGAACGGCACGAGCAAGTGCGGCACGAGGAGGATGAGGCCCTTCTGGTAGGCGGTGCCGGGGTGGCCGACGAACGTGCCCGTGCTGATGATCGTCGCCATGATGGTGAAGGCGACGGCCCACATTGGGATGCTGCGGCCGGCGACGAAGTAGCGCTCCGCGGTCTTCTGCCCGCGCGTCGCCCAGAAGCCGATGCCGGCAATCACCGCGAAGTAGAGCACGATGACGGCGAGATCGAGGGCGTGGAGGGACATGGGGGCAAGAGGTGTTAGAATGCAGCGCGAGCGAGCCTTGAGGCGGGGGCGGCTCCTCGAGCCGCGCTGGGTTCTTGCGGCGAATCGCCCTTGAACCCAGGCCGGCTCGGAGAGCCGGCCCCACCTTCTTCGCTGCGCTCAGAATTTTCAGTGGCGTGGATTGGCTGGGGACGCGGCGCCCTCGCCGCGGGGGGCGCCGCGTCCCCAGCAAGGCAGCGGGCGAGGCAGGCGGTGTGATGCCGTTTCCTCACGGCTCGAACTGCAGCGCGTAGAGCCGCGCGCCGCGGGTGCGGATGACGAGCTGCACGGGCTGGCCGGCGAGCGCGGAGACATCCTGGCCGCGGCCGAGCCATTCCACCTCGTGGCGGAGCTCGTTGCCGCTGACGTAGACGCAGTCGTCGACGCCGAAGCCGGGGATGGCCGAGCCATCGGGCCGGCGGAGGCCGACCTGGATGAAGCCGCTGGCGGCGGTGTCGGCGTTGAGCACGAGTTTTTTCCCGGCAAAGGTGAGCGGGCGGCTCACGAGCGTGCCCTCGCGATCGTAGGGCGACTCGGCGGCGACGAAGCGGTCGAGGCGCTGCACGGTGCGGTAGAGCCCGCGGCGATTGGGGCCGTTGCGGCCGCCGGAGTGGTATTCCTCGGTGTTGTAGGCATACATCCAGATCTCGTCGCCGCGGCGAATCATGCCGTGGGCCATGTAGGTCTGGTGGATGTCGAGGCCGCCGGGATAGGCGCCGACGCCGAGCCAGACCGGGCGCGGATGGCGCGCCCAGGTCTCGCCGTCGCGGCTCGTCATGAGCTGCGTCTCGAGCGGCCCGTCGCCGCGGCCGCGCGCGCGATCGGCCAGCGCGGCGCGGGCGGCGGGCCGCGTGTCGCCGTAGTGGTAGTAGACCGGCGGGAAGGCGAGGTAGGTGTCGGGCGCCCAGGGATATTTCACGGCCTTGGGCACATACATGTCGGCGGCATCCGGATCGTAGCCGTCGCGCGGGCGGAACATCGTGGGGTATTCGAGGCCGAGGCCGCCGGGGGTCAGCGGGCCGTTGTCGAGATACCAGGGGCGCTGCCGGTGCAGGCGCAGCGTCGCGGCGGCGCGCTCATAGTCGGCCTGCGTGAGCGGCGTGAAGGGCCACGGCGGCCGCAGGCTCTCCGTCGCGGTGAAGACGAAGCGGCGCTCGGTCTTGCCAAACTGGTTCGTGCCAAGGTCGGTGCGGTGGTAGCCGAGGTATTGGCCGCGCTGGTCGTCGTAGAACATGTTCGACTGCGAGGCGGAGCGCGCGGAGAGCGCGGCCGTGGGCTGGCGCGTCCACGCGTAGCCGTCGGGCGAGGTGAAGAGGTAGATGCCGCGGTCGTCCCAGCCGCTGACCATCTTCCAGCGCTCGGCGGGCGGCGCGAGCGGATCGAGGAAGACCGAGGGGGTGCCGGCGTCCTCGGTGGTGGCGAGGTTGGGCGTCTCGGCGGTGCCGGTGGCGAGGCGCGGCGCGTCGAACGCGAGGCCGTCGCGCGACGTGAAGACGCCGAGGCGATCGTCGTCGAGCGGCGCGTAGAGGCGCACCAAGCCGGCGTCGTCGTCGACGACCGCGAGGTGCTTGCGCATGCGGCCCTTGATCTCGAGGGCGAAGTCGACGCGCAGCGGCGGCGTGGGGACGAAGGCGATGTGCGTGTGCTCCGGGAAGAGCGCGTCGTCGACGAGGAGGTGCTTGGCCGAGCCGAGGGCGACGGGCTTGGTCGCCGAGACGGCGGCGAGCGCGGGGGAGGTGAAGCGGAGCGGCGCCGAGACCGCCGGCGGGCGCGCGGGCGAGCCGGCGGCGGGGCTCGCGACGAGCGAGCCGGGCGGCGGGAACGGAGCGGCGTAGACAAGCCCGCGCGAGAAGCGCAGCTCGTCGAGCGCGCCGGGGAGGGGATGCTGCCAGCGGGCGTCGCGGCCGATGGAGAAATACGACTCGGCGCCGGCCGGCAGCGCGGCGATTTTCAGCGCGACGGGCGGGCCGGCGGGCCGGCCGTTGACGTAGTGCGTGAGCCGGCCGCGAGCCGCCTCGAAGACGAAGGCGCAATGCGACCAGCCGGTGGCGTCCGCCAGCGCCGCGCGATCGGAGGCGATCGCGGCGCGGGTGCCGGTGGGCTGGTTGACGAGGACAAAGCCGCCGCGGCCGGCGTCGAGGAGCAGGGCGGTGACGTGATCGTTCTCGGCCCGCGGGCCTTCGCCGATTTCAAAGACGACGCCCTCCTCCGCTCGCGCGGCGGAGGGCGGCGCCGCGCGATACCAAAACTCGACGGTCCAGTCGAAGGCCCCGAGGTTGAGGCCGGTCGCGGTGGGGTCGGGGGCGTGGATTTCCTTGCGCAGGTGCTTTTCGCCGGCGGTGAGGAGCGCGGCGAACTGGGCGTTGCGCCAGTGCATCGGCTCGACGGTGCGGCCGGGCGGCGTGGGCGCGGGCGTCAGGCCGAAGAGCACGCTGCCCGGCGGATATTCGATGGCGGGCTGCGGCGCGGTGGACAGGGCGCGGCCGAATTTTCCCGGCACCACGCTGCCGCCCGGCCCGATGATGAGAGGGATGTGCGCTGGGCCGTGATCCGCGAGGACGCTGCTCGGGTAGAGGCCGACGGGCTCGTCGAACGGAAAGAAGGCGATCGTCTCGCTGGAAGAAAGGAGCGGCAGACCGAGGGTCAGCGAACAGAGACCGAGGGCGGTGGCTCGTTTCGTGGCGGCGGGCGCCCCGGCCCGCCGTTTCAGGATGTTCGTCAAAGCCCGGCGGGCCGGGACGCCCGCCGCTGCATCATCGGATGGGATTTTGCGGCTCATGGCATCGTGCGCTTCGTGTGCTTGCGGCCGATCTCGGCGACCTCCTTGAGGCCGCCGGCGATGATCATGATGCCGGCGTCGATTTGCTGCGTCACGGATTCGGCGCGGGCGTTGTCGAGGATGAAGACCTTGGCGGCCTTGCTGGCGTTGATCACGCGCGTGGCGGCGGCCTTGAGCGGCGGGGGCTCGACGACGCCGGGCTTGCGGCCGTAGTCGAAGGCCACGTCGAGGTAGCCGTTGGAGTAGCTCGTGTCGCGCGGCCCCCACTCGGCGAAAATCACGCCGGGCACGCGGACGATGGCCTCGGTGTTGGGCAACCCGACGTGGTCCTCGATCTTCACGCCGATCATGAGCTCGCCCTTGGGGTTGAGCGGCCACACGTCGGCGAGCGAGTAGTAGTCGCGCGGCGAGACGCCCCAGATGCCGGAGGCGAACTCGTGCGCGCCAAACATCCGCAGGCCCTCCTCGAGCCCGGCGCCGACGGCCTGCTGGTGGATCTCGTAGCGCGCGGCGCGGATGAACATCGCCACGGCCGCGGCGTTGCGCGCGTGGCAGATGTGCAGGCCGTGCACGCCGGCGGCGAGCGCCTGCTGGATCATCCAGTGGTTGGCCTGCACGGTGGCGGCATCGAGGCCGTAGAGCGGGAGGGTGACGAACACCGCGGGCGTGCGGTGGCCGCTCGCGATCGGGCCGGCGTCGGCGAGGCCCTTCATGAACGCGCGCAGCCGCGTGAAATCGAGCGCGGCGCCCTCCATGTCATACATCAGCACGTCGGCCCAGCCCGCGGCGGCGGCCTTGCCCTCGTCGTAGCCGCCGCGGCCGTAGTCGTAGTAGACGGGCTGGCCGGCGGCGAGGAGCTCGATGGCCTTGTTGATGCGGGTGGGTTTCGCCGCAGCGGCGAAGGACCAAGGGCCAAGGACCAGGGACCAGAGACCGAGGAGCAGGAGGCGGGAGGCGCGAGCGGCTTGGTTAAGTTGGGCGGGTCTGTGACGCGCCCTGAAACGGTGAAGCGGGGAAAAAATCTGGGCTGGGTTCATGGCGGGAAGCGTGGGGGTGGCGGAGGGCGGGTCACAGCGCCGCCCTACTTGAGGCGGGCGCCGACGCCTTCCGGGGCGTTGGGCTTGAGGGTGAAGGTGCGCAGGACGGCGAATTGCGTGGCGGGGTTGGTCTCGGCCTCGAGGCGGCCCCAGACGACGAGCGTGCGCTCGGCCGCGCGCTGAATCACGCGCCACTGGGAGTTCTTGCCGTTGCCGAGGCCAACGGGCCGGCCCGTGAGCGCGCTGGGGCGCGCGAGGGGGGCCGCCGTGGTGATCGTGGTGGACATCGTCGCGGGATCGAAGCGCAACGCGGCGATTTTGCCCTCGATGGCGTCGTCGACGAAGATGTCCGCGACCGCGAGGGGGTCGCCGCCGAGGGTGGGCTCGGCCATGTTGCGCGCGAGCGTCACGCGCGCCGCGATCGGCGCGGCGAGGGGGCCCTTGAGGATGTTGCCGGCGAGGCGGCTCGGCCCGAGCGAGGGCTTGTCCTCCACGAAACGCCAGTCCTGCCACACGGTGTTGCGCTCCGCGACAATCTCCGAGCGCTGGAGGTAGAAGCCGCCTTGGTTTTCCGTGATGAGGTTGTCGCGGAAGGTGGCGCGCGACTCCATCGTCACGCGCATGGCGCCGGAATTTTTCGCGGAGTTGGTGTTGCCGACGAACACGCAGCGCTCGACCTGGACGTGGAATTTTTCCGCCGGCGGCATCGGATCGAGCGGCACGCCGTAGCGATGCTCCTGGCCGCCGATGAAGAGCGCGCCGGCGTCGTCGGTGCCGTCGTTGGCGGTGAAGACGCAGTCGGCGATGCGCGGCGAAGACCAGAGGGCGACGAAGACGCCGCCGGCGTCGTTGCGGGCGAGCGCGGTGTTGGCGGAGACGATGCAGCCGGTGAGCTCGCCGCCGCACCCGTCGAAGAACGAAAGCGCGCCGCCGTCGCTGCTGCGCATCGGGTCGTCGAGGCCGGCGCGGTTGTTCGCGAACACGCTCGCGCGGATGCGCGGCGCGGCGCGGCGGTCGGCGGCGAGGGCGGCGCCGCGGCCGCACTCGGTGGTGTTGTCGTAGAACAGGCAGTGCTCGATGCGCGGGGCGGCGCCGTTGGCGCAGAACACCGCGCCGCCGTCGTGGGCGGTCTCGTGCAGCTGCGCGGGCGCCCAGGGCGCGGGGCGGAGCGTGCGGTTGTGCGCGAAGACGCAGTTGAGGAGCGCGGGCGACACGCCGTCGCAGTGGAGCGCGGCGCCTTTGCCGCGCACGCGGCCGCGCGTGAAATGAAAGCCATCGATCCGGGTGTCGTCGGCGCCAAACGCGATGCGCTGGGCCTCGCCGCCGTCGAGCACGGTGGCGTGCGCGAGCACATCGCGCGGCCCGCCCGGCGCCGCGAACCCGCCGTAGAGGTCGACGCGCGGCTTGAGGGCGAGCGTTGGCGGCGTGTAGCGGCCCGCGGAGACGAGAATGGCCGCGCGCGCGGGGGCGGCGGGGGCGGCATGCTCCAGCGCGACGGGGAGGGAGGCCCACGGTCGCTCGCGCGAGCCGTCGCCCTTGATGTCGTCGCCGCGCGCCGCGTCGACGTAGCTCACCGCCGCATAGCCCGCGAGATCGACGGCGGGTGAGCGCGGGCCGACGTCGGCGGGGACGGCGGCGCGGCCCGCGGCAAGCGTGAGAACGAGAAAAGCGAAAATGGGCTTCATGCGTGGGCAGCCGAGGTTTTGGCACACGCTGGCGAACCAGCGAGGGCGGCGCGAAGCATCTGGAGCCGCGGCGCCCTCGCCGCGGTCGGACTAACGCGCCGAGGGCGGCGCGCCTCCATAGCCAGAAGCCTGAGCCGAGCCCGCTTCATGCCTTGCCGGCCTTGCGCGGCGTGTGCCGCAGCACGCCGAGGATGCGCCAGCCGGCGGGCTCGCGCTGGAGGGTGTAGTCGTAGGCCGCGGCGCCGCCCCTGGCGAAGACCTGCACGGTGACGGTCGCGCGGGCGCCGTCGTCGCGCACGATGCCGAATTCCGCGCGCTCGCTGCGCCAGATTTCCGGGTAGCTCTGCTCCACGATGGCGGCAAAGGCGGGGAGGGGCTTTTGCGCCCGCAGCTCGGCGGCGGCGAAGGTGCGCGCGCGCGCCGTGTCCCCGGCGCGGAAGGCCGCGAGCTGCGCCTCGATGACGCCCACAATCTCCTGCTTCACCCCGGGCTTGCTGGCGCGCGGGGGCGCCTCGCCGGCGGCGAGTGCGGCGACGAGCAGGGGCAGAAGGAGCCAGATGCGGGGTGGGGCGAACCGGAGCATCGCTTGAATCGTGCGTGCCGGCCGCGCGCGGCGCCACGCAAAAATCCGCCGTGCATCGCGCGGCATGCCCTTGTTAACCTGGCCGGGTGACTCCCGCCCTCCGCCTCGCGACGGCCGCCGATGTGCCGCTCATCCTCACGTTCATCCGCGGCCTCGCCGACTACGAGAAGCTCACGCACGAAGTGGAGGCGACGGAGGAGAAGCTGCGCGCGACGCTCTTCCCCGCGCACGGCCGGCCCGCGGCGGAGTGCGTGATCGCCGAGGCCGGCGGGGAGCCGGCGGGGTTCGCGCTGTTCTTCACGAACTACTCGACGTTCCTGGCCCAGCCCGGCCTCTACCTCGAGGACCTGTTTGTCTTTCCGCACCTGCGCGGGCGCGGCATCGGCAAGGCCCTGCTGCTCCACCTCGCCAAGCTCGCCAATGCCCGCGGCTGCGGCCGCATGGAATGGACCGTCCTCGACTGGAACGCCCCCGCCATCGCCTTTTACGAGTCAATCGGAGCGCGGCGGATGCGCGAATGGCAGATTTGCCGGCTTACCGGCGGGGCGCTGGCGAAGTATCGCTGAGTTTTCGCGGATGGCTGCGGGGTTCGCCGGCGCCGGAGGATTTAGTCTCGTTTTTGCCGTAAGGCCCGGCCGGCGCGCGCCGATGAGACGGGTGCTGCATGGCACCGCCCAACCCGTCGCTCGCCGAACTGGCCTCGGTCCTCGGTGAGGACAATGTCCGCACCCTGGTGCGCACCTACCTGCGCGATTTCCCGAAATCCTACGCGGAGCTCGGCCGCGGCGAGCGGCGCAACCGCCATCGCCTGGTGCACAACCTGAAAAGCAACTCGCGCCTCATGGGCGCGCAGGTCCTCGCGCGGCGCATGGCGGAAATCGAGGCGCGGCTCGCCGCCGATGCGGCCAGCGACGTGACCGCGAGCGACCTCGCGCTGATCGCGGCGGATTTCGAGGCCGCGGCGACGGCGCTGCGGACATTCGTGGGCGAGTGACGCCAGCGGTGGAAAAGCAAGAGGCGCGGAGCAGTTCCGCGCCTGGGCAGCTTGCGATCGGGCGGCGGTGCCCGTTTCAGGCCTCGACCAAGCCCGCCTGCATGCACCAGCGCGTGAGGCTCGCGACCTCGCGGACGCCGACCTTCTCCATGATGTTGGCGCGGTGCTTCTCGACGGTGCGCACGCTCAGGTTGAGCGCGGCGGCGATTTCCTTGGACATCTGGCCGCCGGCGACGAGCCGCGCGATCTCCTGCTCCCGCTCCGTGAGCGGCACCTGCAGGATCGGGCGGGTAACCGGAAGGCCGTGCGTCGCGCCGCCCTTGGCGCGAACGCGCGTGGCGAAGAACATCCCGCCTTCGCGCACGGTCTCGACGGCGCTGATGACAAACTCGATGGGCTCGGTCTTGTCCACGTAGCCATTCACGCCCATCACCATCAAGTCGGCCGGGAGGCGCTCGCTGGGGTGGGCGGTGATGACGAGGATCTTGGTGTCAGGCAGGGCGCGGCGCACCTCGCGCGCGATCTCCATGCCGTTCATGTCGGGCAGCATGAGGTCCACGATCAGGAGCTCGGGCTTCTCGCGCAGGCAGGCCTCGAGGCCGGGCTTGCCGTGGCCAAACTCGCCGACGACCTGCAGGTCCTTCACCTTGCCAAGCGTGAGCATGATCAACTGACGAAACATGGTTTCGTCTTCGATGAGGACGGCACGGATTTTTCGCATACGGGGATACGTAGGCTTATCGGTTGCCCGCGCGAAAATGTAGGAAGCAACCCCATCAATCCCGGTAAAAAAATCGCGACACTTCGGCGGCCGGAAGGGAATGACCGCACGTTGCGATTCAGGCTCGCCGGCTGCGCCGCGCCTCGGCGTGCAGCCAGAGCCGCAGCTGGCGAAAATCCTCCGGCAGGAAGACTCCGCCCTGCGCCAGAAGGAGCGCTGGTTCCGCGCGCCACGCGTCCCGCAGCAGCGCCGCATGCTCGGCCGGCTGCAAGGCGACGAAATGCGGGCAGTCCACGCAATGGCTGCCGCTCACCCGCCCGCGCGCCCGGGCGAGTTCTTGCCGGCGGCATGCGCCATCTGCGCCTGCTTCCCGATACGAGTCGCGGCAGACCGTGAACTCGGGGTGGAAGCACGCCTTCACGAGCTGCCGCGCCGCCTCGGCCAGGAGGGAGGATGCGCCGGGGCCGGCGACGCGCGCCGCCAGCGGCGCACAGTCGCTTTCGGCCATGCCGCCGGGTGCGCCGGTCTCGCCCGGCGCGAGCGGGCGCGGCAGGCCGCGCTCCGCGACCACGGCCTGCAACCGCCGCGCGACCGCGGCGAGGTCCGCCGGGGAGGGCGCGGGCTGGCCGTTCTGGCGGCAGAAGCGCTGCAGCACTGCGCCCACGATCTCGGAAAACTGGTCCGCGTCTTCGCTCATCGTGCCGCAGCCCGCCGCAACGCCGGGCCGCTGTCAGGCCGGAAATTGTCATGGTCACACCTCGCAGGTTTCTGCAACTGTGCTGGTTTCAAACCCGACCCGCTACTCCTGCCTCTGCACCCCCGTTTCCCCTATCCTTGCCCGACTCCCACCATGATTCAGACGCTCACCGCACCCGCCGCCGCGCCGCTCTACGTCGAGCTGGCGCGCTCCCTCGAGCAACTCATCGAGCAGGGCACGCTGCGTCCGGGGCACCGGCTGCCGTCCGTGCGCCGCATGTCGCTCCAGCGCGACGTGAGCATCTCGACCGTCCTGCAAGCCTACACGCTGCTGGAGAACCGCGGCTGGATTGAGGCGCGGCCGCAGTCGGGCTACTATGTGCGGCCGCGGTTGCCGATGGACGCGCCTGAGCCGCGCATGGCCAAACCGATGGCCAGGCCCAGTGCCGTGGGCGTCAACGACCTCACGGCCGAGGTGCTGTCGCTCGCTTCCGATCCGCGCTACGTGCCGTTTGGCGCGGCGTGCCCGGACCACTCGCTGTTTCCAACCAAGAAGCTCGCGCGGATCCTCGCCGCCGTCGGGCGCAACGATCCGTCGCTCCTTGGGCGCTACGCGATGTCGTCGGCCTACGACCCGCTCGCCCGCGAGGTCGCGCGCCGCTACCTGCAGGCCGGCTGCCCGCTCGCGCACGACGAGCTGCTCATCACCTGCGGCTGCACCGAGGCGCTCAACCTCGCGCTGCGCGCCGTGACCAAGCCCGGCGACACCGTCGCGGTCGAGTCGCCGACCTACTTCGGCTTCCTCGAGATGATCCAGAGCCTGAATCTCCGCGTGGTCGAGATCCCCACCGGCCCCCGCACCGGCATCTGCCTCGACGCCACGCGCGCGGCGTTCGCGGCCAACGACATCAAGGCCCTCATGGTCATGCCGAGCTTCTCCAATCCGCTCGGGTCGAACATGCCCGACGAGAACAAGGAGGCGCTCTACCGCCTCCTCGCCGAGTTCGACGTGCCCGTGATCGAGGACGACATCTACGGGGATCTGCACTTCGGCGAGCGGCGGCCCAAGCCGCTCAAGGCTTGGGACACCGATGGCCGCGTGCTGCTGTGCAGCTCATTTGGCAAGACCCTCGCGCCCTCGCTGCGCGTGGGCTGGTGTGCGCCCGGCCGTTATCTGGAGCGGGTGCGGCGGCTCAAGTTCACCAACACCCTCGGCACGCCCGTCGTGCTGCAAAAGACGGTGTCCGACTTCCTGCGCAACGGCGGCTACGACCACCACCTCCGCTCCATCCGGCGCGCCTATCATCACCAGCTCCACCTGTTCTCGCAGGCGATCCTGCGGCATTTCCCGGAAGGCACGCGGCTCAGCCGGCCCGAGGGCGGCTTCGTGCTCTGGGTCGAGCTGCCGCCGGGGGTGGACACGCTGCGGCTGCACCGCGAGGCGCTGAGGCATCACATCACCACTGCGCCCGGCGCGCTCTTTTCCGTGAAGGATCGCTACAAGAACTGCCTCCGCATGAACTGCGGCGTGCCGTGGAGCGATGCCATCGAGGCCGCCGTGCGCACGCTCGGCGAGCTGGCCAGGAAACAGCCCTGAGCTTTCTGTCCGCCCTTGGTCCGTCTCCCCCGAATGCAAAGCCGACTGCACGTGCATGTCGAAGTCCTCCCGGCCGTTCCTGCCTCCAATCACCTCGCGGCAAGGCGCGCCGTGCGGCGCTTGCGTCGCGGGCGCGGCGTCGCCTCCGGGCTGATGAACGCCAGCGGGGCGGCCGCGCGCGAGGCCGGGCGCGCGCGGCATTCCCAACCACGCGCGATCCGGACGGCTCGCTGCACGACGACGTGATTTTCCACAAGGAGCTCCCCGCGTGAATCCCGCGCCGTCCCGCACTGGCCTCATCCTCGCCTTCGCCGCGATCTATTTGATCTGGGGCAGCACGTATCTCGGCATCCGCATCGCCGTGGAGACGATGCCCCCGTTCATCATGTCGGGGGTGCGGTTCACGTTTGCGGGCGCCGTCCTGCTGGCCTTCCTCAAGGCCCGCGGGTCCGCCTGGCCCACCGCCGAGCAATGGCGCGACCAGGCGAGCATCGGCGCGTGCCTGCTCGCCGGCGGCAACGCCGTGGTCGCGTGGTCGGAGCAATCTGTGCCGTCCGGGCTCACGACGCTGATCCTTGGGGCGTCGCCGCTGGTGATGGTGATGATGGATTGGCTGCGGCCGGGCGGCACGCGGCCCGCGCCGATGCTGTGGGCGGGCTTTGCCACGGGCCTGCTCGGCCTGCTCGTCCTGCTCGGGCCGGGGGCGTTGCCGGAAAACGTCCGGCCGCCCGTGGCGAGCCTTGGCGCGCTTTTTTTCGCCAGCATCAGCTGGTGGGGCGGGTCGCTCTTCGCGAAATACACCAAGAGCGGCGCCACGCCGATGATGGCCGCCACGCTGCAGATGATGTGCGGCGGCGCGCTCATGCTGCTCATCGGCCTCGCGATCGGCGAGGGGCCGCGCGTGAACCTCACCGCGATCACCGCGCGCTCGTGGCTCGCGTGGGCCTACCTTGTCGTGGCCGGGTCGCTCATCGCCTTCCCGGTTTATGCCTGGCTGCTGAAAAACAGCACGCCGGCCAAGGTCTCGACCTACTCCTACGTCAACCCGATCGTCGCCGTCATCCTCGGCTGGGCCGTCCTCGACGAGCCGCTTACTCCGCACATTGCGCTTTCCGCCGTCATCATCATCGGCGCCGTGGCGATCATCACGACGGTGCGGACGCGCGCGCCCAAGGCCGCCTGACCTTCGCGGGGGCGCGGCGCGGGCGGCCGGCGCATTGACCGCCTGTCTTCGGCCCGCCAGAAACCGGCCCGTCCAGCGGGACGCCCATGGTTTTCAACTCCCTCGAATTCGCGCTGTTTTTCCCGCTGGTGTGCGCGTTGCATTTCACGCTGCCCGCGCGCGCGCAGACGCCGCTGCTGCTGATCGCGAGCTGTGGCTTCTACATGGCGTTTGTGCCCCACTACATCCTCGTGCTCGGGGCGACGATCGGCATCGACTACGCGGCGGGCCTCTGGCTCGAAAAAACCGCCGGCCGCTCCCGCACGCTGCTGCTCGTCGCGAGCGTGGCGGCCACGTGCGCGGTGCTGTTTGTCTTCAAGTATTTCGCGTTCTTCACCGGCGCGTTCACCGAGACGGCGGGCTGGCTCGGGTGGAAACTCACGCAGCCCGCCCTCAACCTCGTCCTGCCGATCGGGCTCTCGTTCCACACGTTCCAGAGCCTCGCCTACGTCATCGAGGTCTACCGCGGCAATCAGAAGGCGGAGCGCGATTTCGTCACCTACGCCACGTATGTGATGTTCTTCCCGCAGCTCGTCGCCGGGCCGATCGAGCGGCCGCAGAATCTGCTCGGCCAGTTCCGCGTCGCGCATGCGTGGGACTACGGCCGCGTGGTCGCGGGCCTGAAGCGCATGGCGTGGGGCTTCTTCAAGAAGCTCGTGGTCGCCGATCGCGTGGGGGTCTATGTGAACGACGTGTTCGCCGCGCCGCAGGCCTTCACCGGCCTGCACCTAACGATTGCGACGGTGTTTTTCGCCTACCAGATCTACTGCGACTTCAGCGGCTACTCGGACATCGCGATCGGATCGGCGCAGGTGCTGGGGTTTCGGCTCAGCGAGAATTTCAACCAGCCCTATCGCGCCACGTCCGTCGCGGATTTTTGGCGGCGCTGGCACCTGTCGCTCTCCACGTGGTTTCGCGACTATGTGTATGTGCCGCTGGGCGGCGGCCGGGTGGGCGCGGTGCGCTGGGCGAGGAACATCCTCGTCACCTTCGGCCTCAGCGGCCTCTGGCACGGCGCGAACTGGACCTATGTCGTGTGGGGCTTGCTCAACGGGGCGTATGTGATCGCCGGTCGCGCCACGCGGCCGCTGCGCGATGCGTGCTTCGGTTTCGTGCGTGTCAGCGAGGCGAGCGGGCTGCGCTGGCTCACGCGGTGGGCCACCACGATGGCGCTGACCGGCGTGGGTTGGGTGATCTTCCGCGCGCAGTCGTTGGGCGATGCCGGCTATATCCTGACGCACTGGGCCAGGCGGTGGGACTTCAGCCAGATCGTGACCCAGCGGTTTTACCTGAAGCACTTCCCGCCCGCCGTCGCCGGCATCCTTGTTTTGGAAATCGTGCAGTGGCTCGATCAGCGGCGGCCCGTCGGGCCCCGTGTCGCCGCCCTGCCGTTTCTCATCCGCTGGCCGGCCTACGTGGGCTTCGTGTGCCTGATTATCACCTTCGGCGTCTTCAGCTCCGACCACTTCATCTATTTCCAGTTCTGATCCCATGTCCTCGCCCCAGCCCGACGATCCGACGCGGCGCAGATTCCGCGGCTTGCCGAAGGTGATCGGATTTTTCGCGCTCGTCGCGGTCGTCGTCACGGGTCTGCACGTCGTGGTCAACCAGGGGCTGCGGCGCATCCCGACGTCGAAGTTCGGCTCGCTGAACCGAATCGTCTCGGGCCAGGTCAACGCCGAAATCGTCGTCAACGGCTCCTCGCGCGCGCAGTTTCACTACGATTCCCGGGTCATCGCCGCGGTCACCGGCCGATCCGCTTACAACATCGGCATGGTGGCGGCGCGGATCGACCTGCAGGCGGCGGTGCTGAAAACCTACCTGCGGCACAATGCGAAGCCGCAGCTCGTCATCCAGAACCTGGACACTTCCAGCCTCGTGATCGCGAAGCGCGGGGAGACCTATGACGTCGCCGCCTTCACGCCGTATCTCGGCGAGCCCGCGCTCTACGGGGCGCTGCGCGCGGTCGACCCGGCGGCGTGGAAGATGAAATACATCCCGATGTATGGCTATGCCGTCGAGGACACGCGGTTCCTGTGGGTGATGGGAGCGCTGGCCTGCCTGCGAAAATTTCCCGCCGAGGACTACCACCAGGGATTCCTGCCCCGCTACGAGCAGTGGAACGAGGACTTCGAGCGTTACAAGGCCGGCGTGGGCCCCGGGGTCATGTATGACGTCGAGCCGCAGGGCGTCGCCGCGCTCACGGACATCATCGAGACCTGCCGCAGCCAGGACGTCCCGCTTGTGCTGGTCTTTTCGCCGGAGTATTTCGAGGTGCAGCCGCTCCTGCTGAACCGCGGCGCGATTTTCGCAAGATTCCGCGAGCTGGGCGCGGCCCGGCAGGTGCCGTTCTGGGACTACAGCGATTCGCCGCTCTCGCGTTCGCGCGCCAACTTCTACGGCTCGCAGCACATGAACGCCGAGGGCGCCGCGCGCTTCTCGGCCGAGCTGGCGCGCCGCCTGCGGGAAAGCGGGCGGCTCGCGGTGCCGCGCCCGGTGAATCCGCCGCGCCCGCCCGCGCGTAGCAGCCGGCCATGATTTTCCACCTGCATCGCGAGCAGTTCATCCCCGGCGACGCGGCGCGCGTCTGGGCGTTTTTCGCCACGCCGCGCAACCTCGACGCGCTCACGCCGCCCACGCTGCGCTTCGAGATCCTGGGCGAGGTCGCCCCGCGGATGTATCCCGGCCAGATGATCGCCTACCGCATCGGCATCCTGCCGGGCGTCAGGCTCCGCTGGCTCACGGAAATCACGCACGTGCGCGAGGGCGAGTTCTTCGTGGATGAGCAGCGCCTGGGGCCCTACCGGCTTTGGCATCATGAGCATCGGTTCGCGCCGGCGCCCGGCGGGGTCACGATGAGCGACCGCATCACCTACGATCCCGGCTGGGGGCCGCTGGGCTCGCTCGCCCACGCGCTCTGGATCCGCCGGCAGCTCACGGCGATCTTCGACTACCGGCAAAAAAAGATCGCGGAGCTTTTCCCGGGCTGACTCACGGCGGCGTGCTCACGCGGCCGACGATGACTTCCCTGGTCTTCTTGATGATGGACCAAATCGTGCCGGGCTCGTGCGGGTCCCAGCAAAAGGCCTGGCCTTCCGACGGGAAGGGGATGGTGGCGATCCACTTCAGGACCGAGCCGGCCTTCGGAAACGCCACGACGTAGAGCTCGGTGTTGTCGTGGCCCGTGAGGTAGAGGTGGCCGCCGGGGCCGAAGGCGCCGCCCGAGGCGCTGTAGCCGCGGCCGCCGAAGCGCGCGTTGAGATCGGCGGGCAGCGCCCAGCCGGCGGTGCGGCGCCAATCGTCATCGAGCGCGAGAATCTGCGTCCACGCGCCGTCGCGGTTGGGCTCCGCGCCGCGGTTGCCGTAGTGGACGAAGCACGCGATCCAGCGGCCTGCGGCCCCGCCCGGGGCATTGCGCGGCGCCCGATCGAGCCACGTGAACGAGCCGTCCATGCGCCCGAAGCTGTGGGAGGACGTGTGCGTGAGCGTGTCGGGATCGAAGATCTCCAATGAGCTGAGCATGGGCACGCCGGGGTAGTTGGAGTGCACGGTCAGCAGGCGTCCGTCGACGATCGCCCCCGCGTTGAGGTGGATGATCTCGCCGTCGGCGCCGCCTTCCCAACCGGCGACGCGCTCGCCGGAGCCCTTGCGATACTTGCCGATCGTGTGGTTGTTGATCGCATAGAAGTAGTCGCGATCCACGGCCACGCCCTGGCCGGCCTCGGGCGCCTTGAATCGGCGGACTTCCGTGTAGGCCCAGCCCGGGGTCGCCAGCTGGCCGATGGGCGGGGAGATTTTTTCGTCCGCCGCCATCGCGGCCGCAACGGTGGCAAGAAATGCAACGAAGGCGGGGAGTCGCATGGGAGCCTTGATGGATGAAACGGCGCGGCGCGGCCAGCGCCATTCTGCGGACTTTGCAAAGGGCGCTGAAAAATCCGCTGACAAAACTGGCCGCTTCGCCGAAATCGCGGCCGCGGCGTGTGCCGTGAACGTATGCACCTCCTGTCCCGCCTGCTCATCGGATTTGCCCTGGTCTGTCCGGCCGCCCCAGCGCTGTTCGCAGCGGACGCGGGAATCGGGGTCGGCCTCTACGGCGCGAATGGCCATCAGCTGACGCCCGCGTATTTCGCGCGGGGCCTGCCGGCGCGGCTGGTCGCCGTGGCGGGCGTGCGGGACGCCGCCTGGCCGGCGGGAACCAAGCGCCTGGCCTCGCTCGAGGAGCTCCTCGCCGATCCGGCCGTGCAGCTCGTGGTGCTCTGCTCGCCGCGGCGGGCGGATCAGGCGCGCGACGCGATTCGCTGCCTCGAGGCCGGCCGGCATGTCTACGCGGAGAAGCCGTCGGCGCTGACGGAGCGGGAGCTCGATGCAATCCTCGCGACGGCGGCGCGCACGGGGCGGCAGTTTCATGAGATGGCGGGCACGGCCTTCGCGCCGGAGTATGCGGCGATGCGCCGCGTGGTGCGCGCGGGCGGGGTGGGCGAGGTGATCCAGGTGCTCGTGCAGAAGTCGTATCGCTACGGCCGGTCGCGCCCGCAGGACGAGGCGATCGACGGCGGCCTGTTCCTGCAGGCAGGCGTCCACGCGGTGCGCATGGTCGAGCACGTGGGCGGCGTGCGCATCAAGGCGCTGACCGGCTGGGAAACAAGGACCGGCAGCCCCGAGGCGGGCGAGGGCCGGATCGCGGGCGCGGCGCAGGCGACGCTCGAAAACGGCGGGCTCGCCACCATCATCATGAACTACCTCAACCCCGGCCACCCGCAGCTGCCCCATGGCAACGAGACGCTGCGCGTCTTCGGCACGCGCGGGTTCGTGGAGTCAGTCGACGGCGGCGCGCGCACGCGGCTCGTGACGGCGGACAAGATCACGGAGCCGCTCGATCGCGCGGGAGCGGGCGCGGGGGACTACTTTGATTTTGTCGTGGCCCATCTGGCCACGGGCGCGCCGATGCCGCTTGCGTCGGACGAGGAGCTGCACCCGTTGCGCGTGCTGTTGCGCGCGAAGGAAGCGCTGCGGGCGGCGGGCCGTTGATTCGCGGCGGGTTGTCCCGGCGCGCGACAAGGCCCATGATTCCCCAGCCGCTCGGCTGGGCGCGCAACGCCTCGCTCCAACCGCGCGGCCCGCGGGCCGATTTCCCCGGTGTCGCCCGTGCGCTGCTCGAAACCGGCGAGCCGATCGAGGGCGACGACCACCAGGCCGCCGACGACGTGATGGAGGTGCTCGCGGAATTCCGGCGGCGGCGACCGTAGCCCCGTTGTTATCTCAACGACGCCAGCGCCGCCGCGATAGGCACGGTCTGCCGTTTGCGATCGAGGAAGAAGCTGACCTCGCGGAAGCCGAGCGCGTCGAGCTTGCGCAGCGCGGCCGCGTAGCCATCGCCCACGCGCTCGGGCCGGTGCGCGTCGGCGCCGATCACGATCGGGATGCCGCGGGCGCGGATCTCGGCGAGGATGCGGTCGCCGGGGTTCATCTCGGGCAGGGCCTTGTTCACGCCGGAGGTGTTGAGCTCCATCGCCACGCCCGTCTTCGCGATGCGATCGAGCGCGCGCAGGACGAACGGCTCGATGCGCGGGTAGTGCCACTCGTGCGGCGCCTCGTTTTTGACGAGATCGGGATGGGCGAGGGTGTCGAAGAGTCCCGTCTCCGCCGACTGCGCGAGGTGGTCGAAATAGGTCTGCTGGTAGGCGAAGTAGTCGCCGTTGAAAAAGCGCTCGCGGTAGTCGGGCACCTGGGTGTGGACGGAGCCGAGCACATGGTGCAGGGGCGCGCGGGCGTGGAGCTGCTCCAGCCACGGCTCGACGCCGGGGTAAAAGTCGCTCTCGAGGCCGAGCCGCACGTCGACCCGGCCGGCGAACCTTTCCCGCGCCCGGGCCACGAGCGCGATGTAGTCGTCGTATTGCCCGGGCGCCATGCGCACGGCGTGCGAGATGCCGTCGGGCAGCGGGCAGTGGCAGGTAATCACGATGCCGCGGAGCCCGCGCAGCTCGGCGACCGACGCATACTCCTCGGGCTCGCCGCGCGCGTGTTTGCACAGCGGCGTGTGCGAATGCATCTCGTAGAGGAGCGGCGCGGCGGTGGACGGCATGGCAAAAGAGGCCGGAACGTGCAGGGAAACGCCCCGCAGCGCAATGCGCCGCTCGCGGCAATAATGGGAATTGTCAGCGTGCCGGAGCCGGGCATCTTCCGCTTCCCATGCCCCCTCCGCCTCCCGCCCACGACGATGTGGTGCACAGCGAGCCGTTTCTCCGCACGCTGATGCGCCGGCAACTCGGCCTCTCCGTCGCCTGCGCGGCGACCTTCCTCATCGCGCTCGTGGGGATGCCGCTCTTGAACTACTTTGCGCCCGCGCTCATGGCGACGCGCGTCGCGGGCTTCACGCTGAGCTGGCTCATCCTCGGCGTCCTCTTTTTCCCCTTCGTCTGGATCATCTCCTTCGTCTTCATCAGGCGTTCCATCGCGCTCGAGGAGGACGAGGTGGCGGAAGCCGATCGCTCCCGCGCGGGAAAGGAGAGGAGCTGAGCCATGGCCGCCGCACTGTCGTCCCTCGCCGCCGCGCTCCCGCTCGCGGCGCCAGGGCAAATCGATCCGTGGATCCTGGCCTTCTCGCTCATCACCGTGGTCGTCACGATCTGGATGGGCTTCCGCTCGGCGAAGACCTCGAAGACGGCGAGCGACTTCTTCGTCGCGGGGCGCTCCGTCTCGGTCGGCTGGAACGCCTCCGCGATCTCCGGCGAGTATCTCTCGGCGGCGTCGTTCATGGGCGTGGCCGGCATGGTGATGTCGAGCGGCTACGACGCGCTGTGGTATCCCGTGTGTTATGCGTGCGGCTACCTGTTCCTGCTGCTGTTCATCGCGGGGCCGCTGCGGCGCTTCGGCGCCTACACGATTCCGGATTTCGCCGAGGGCCGGTTTGACTCCCCGATCTTCCGCAAGATCGCCGTCTGCTTCGTGCTCTTCATCGGCTTCTTCTACACGATGCCGCAGATGAAGGGCGCGGGCGTGACGCTGTCCTACATCTTCCCCGGCATGCCCTATTGGGTGGGCGTCGTCGTGGTCGGCGCCGTGATCACCTTCAACGTCGCGCTCGGCGGCATGAAGGGCATCACGCTCGTGCAGGCGTTCCAGTATTGGATCAAGATGTTCGCGATCAGCGTGCCGGTCTTCGTGCTGATGGCGGTCGTCGGTTTCTACAACAGCCAGATCGGCGCCAACCAGGCGCCCGGCGAAAGCGCGACGCTCGCGACCGAGGTGCCGCGCAAGCCCCTCGTCGAGAAAGCGCCGAAGGACGAGGTGTGGGTCGCGCCGTTCGGCCCGCTCACGACCAAGGCCGTCAACGCCGCGGCCGCCGCGCTCCCCGCGGAGCAGCGCGCCGGCTACCTCGCCGAGCACCAGCGGCCCTACTCGCTGCTCTACACCTACTCGCTGATCATCGCGCTCGTCTGCGGGACGGCCGGGCTGCCGCACATCCTCGTGCGCTTCTACACGAACCCCGACGGCGCGGCCGCCAAGCGCACCACGATGTGGGTGATGATTCTGATCGGCATCTTCTATGTGTTCCCGCCGGTCTTCGGCGCGATCGGGCGCAACCTCATGCCGGAGCTCTACTCGGGCGTCGGCGCCAAGGGCACCGACAAGGTCGTGCTCGAGCTGCCCACGCTGCTCGGCGCGCAGTCCGGCGTGCTCGGCTCGATCCTGAGCGGCATCACGTGCGCCGGGGCGTTTGCGGCGTTCATGAGCACGTTCAGCGGCCTGCTCGTCTCGATGACGGGCGCGCTGGCGCACGACGTCTACGGCCGGATGCTGCGCCCGCGGTCCACGCCGGAGCAGCGCCTCGCCGCCTTCAAGATCGCCGCCGTCGTGATCGGCGCGATCGCGATCGGCCTCGGCTGCTTCGTCGAGCCGCTCGAGATCAACTTCATGGTCGGGCAGGCCTTCGCGATCGCGGCGGCGAGCTATTTCCCGCTGCTCTTCATGAGCGTCTGGTGGCGCGGCATGACGATGACGGGCGCCGCGACCGGGATGTTGGTGGGCGGGCTCTGCGCGCTCGGCGCCGCGGCGCTCACCAACCTCGGCACGCTCGCGCTCGACAAGGGCCCGATGGGGAAAATCTTCGCGGGCTTCGCGCCGCTCAACGGATTCTGGGCCCAGCACCCGCTGCTCCGCATCCTCTGCGAGCAACCCGCGATCTGGACCGTGCCGCTCGCGATCGGGCTGATGATCGTCGTGTCCAAGGCGACGGCGACGCAGGTGCCGGGCGACATCCGCATGAAGATGCTCGTGCTGCACGCGCCGGAGAAGCTCGGCCTCAAGCAGGAATACATCCAGGAGCAGCAGGCGGGGCTGGGGCATTGAGCGGTGGGCCGCGCGCGGGGCGCGCGGCCACCTCCAGCCGTCGCGTGCGTTCGCATCTATGCGTATGGCGCGCCCGCGCGCGGGCTGGCAGGCTGGCCCGCGGAGACATTTCCCCATGAAATCGCCCCGCTTCACCGCCCCTCCGTTTCGCGCCTGCGCCCTCGCGCTTGTCGCCGCCCTTCCGCTCGCCTTCGCCGCCGACAAGCCCGTGACGCCGGTTTACAAGGTGGAGGCCGGCGGGGCGAAGAACTTCGGCGACTCGCCCGTCATCATCGTGCCGACGGTGTTTCTGAGGCTGCCGGTGGCCGGAAAAGTGTCCGTCGCGCAGAGCGGCAGCGCGCTTTCCGGCGTGGGCCGGACCGGCGGCGCCAACACCGTCCGCGCCAGCGCGCACTACGTCGTGAGCGGGCTCGACAAGGCGCTCGCGCAGCAGATCGCGAAGAAAGTCTACGACGACTTCGTCGGCCGCCTCCGGGCCGCCGGCTACACGGTGAAAACCTATGAGGACATCAAGGATCTCGACGCCGTGAAGAACGCCCAGCGCACCGCGCCCGATGCCGCGTGGGGCCTGCCCATCGAAAAGGACGGTTTCGGCGCCAACGTGCTGTTGGTCGCAACCCCCACCGACGAGCAAAACTTCAAGAGCGGCATGGCCAGCGGCGTGTTCAACCAGTTCGCCAAATACGGCAAGAGCATCCTCGGCGAGGGCACGATTCTGATGCCGACTTACGTGATCACGTCGCCGCAAGTCTGGGGGGAAAAGGGGGCCGGCTACTCGACCATCTCCGCGGGCATCAACGCCGCGCCCGGCATGAACCTCGCCAGCGCCATCGTGCCGCTGCTCACGCAGAAGGGCGCGTGGGGCGACGCCAAGCTGAAGGGCCAGGCCATCAACGTGAGCGAGAAGGTCGGCGAGCTCGCGATGCAGGACACGACCTCGAACGCCGGCAACGCGATCAGCACCGCGCTCTCGATGATCTCCGGCGCGGGCAAGATTGTCGGCAAGTCCGCCAACTACCAGTTCACCATCGATCCCGCAGCCTACGAGGCCGGCGTGCTCGCGGGCACGGGCGGCTTCAACGCCGAGGCCGCGAAGATCATCGCGGCGGCGAAGAAGTGACGCCGCTCTCGCGCTTCAGCTCGCGCGCCATCAGCGCGGCGAGGGCGGCCGCGGGGCGCTTGTCCTCAAACAGGATCGCGTGCACTTCGCGCAGGATGGGGGCGTCGATGCCGCGCTGCGCGCAGAGGTCCGCGAAGGACTCGGCGGTCTTGTAGCCTTCGACGACCGTCTTGCGGTGCGCGATGAGCTCGGCGGCGCGCGCGCCCTCGCCGAGGCGCTGGCCAAACTCGCGGTTGCGGCTCCAGCCGCCGTAGCACGTCGCCACGAGATCGCCGAAGCCGCCGAGGCCGTAGAAGGTCTCCGCGCGCGCGCCGAGCGCCGCGCCCACCCGCACCATCTCGGCGAGCGCGCGCGTGAGGAGCGCGGCCTTGGTGTTGTCGCCGAGCTTCAGGCCGTCGCAACAGCCGGCCGCGATGGCGTAGATGTTCTTGAGGCAGCCGCCGAACTCCACGCCCGCGAGATCGTCGCTCGTGTAGAGGCGCAGGGCGGGGCTGCTCAAGGCCGCCTGGAGCGGCGACGCGTCGGTGCCCGCGGTCGCGAGCACCATCGCCGACGGGTCGCCGCGGGCGACGCCGAGGGCGTTGGTCGGCCCGGTGAGCGCCCCGATGGCGGCGCCGGGCAGCGTCGCGGCGATGACCTCCGATGGGCGCAGGTGCGTGCCGAGCTCGAGGCCCTTGGCGAGGCTCACGACCAATCGCGCGCGCCCCACGCGCCCGCAGGTTTCGCGCAGGGCTTGCGCGGGGCAGGCCAGCAGCAGCGCATCGGCCGCGGCCGCGGCGCCGGCGATGTCGGAAGTCACGCGGATGGCCGCGGGCAGCGGAATGCCCGGAAGATAGTCCGTGTTCTCGCGCCGGGCGGCCAGCTCGGCGGCCTGGGCCTCGCGCCGCGGCACGAGCGTCACCTGGCGGCCGAGCCGCGCGAGGTGCAGGGCAAAGGCGGTGCCCCATGCGCCGGCGCCGATGACCGCGAAATTCATGGCCGACCTTGAACCACGGATTTCACGGATGGGCACGGATGAATTTTCGCCGCACGGGAATATCCGGGTTCATCCGCGCGAGCCGGGGTCGCGCTTTTACTTCAAAAACGCCGGCACCTTCTCGTTGGCGATCAGCTGCTCGAAGGTCTCGCGGGCGTTGATGAGCTCGAACTTCGCGCCCTTCACGAGCACCTCGGCGGCCATGCCGCGGGTGTTGTAGCGGCTGGCCATCGTGTAGCCGTAGGCGCCGGCGCTCATGAAGGCGATCAGCTCGCCCTCGCCGACTTCCTGGAGCTGGCGATCCTTGGCGAAGCAGTCGCCGCTCTCGCAGATGGGGCCGACGACATCGGCGACGAGCGCGCGGCGCGTGGTGTCGCGGTGCAGCGGCACGATCTCGTGGTAGCTGTCATACATGGCGGGGCGCACGAGGTCGTTCATCGCGGCGTCGACGATGAGGAAGTTCTTGTTCGCCCCGCGCTTCAGGTGCTCGACGCGCGCGACCAGGGCGCCGGAGTTGCCGACCATGAAACGACCGTGCTCCAGGAGCACTTTCAGGCCGAGCGGCTGCAGGAGCGGCACCAGCGCGGCGCCGTAGGTCTCGGGCGTGAGCGGCCGCTGGTCGGCGGGCTGCGCGTCCCACCAGGCCTGCTGGCCGCTCGCGAGGGCATCCTTGTAGATGATGCCCATGCCGCCGCCGATGGAGAAGTAGGTGATGCCGTGCCGGGCCTTCAACTCGGCGGCAAAGGGGCCGACCTTCTGCACGGCCTCGACAAACGGGGCGACCGAGGTGAGCTGCGAGCCGATGTGCATCTGCACGCCCTTGATGTGCAGGTTGGGGTATTTCGCGGCGGCCTCGTAGGCGGCGGCGGCGTGCTTGAGCGGGATCCCGAACTTGTTGTCGCTCTTGCCGGTGGTGATCTTGGCGTGGGTGTGGGCGTCGACGTCCGGGTTGACGCGAATCGCGATTGGCGCCCGGACGCCGAGCTTCCCGGCCACGTGGTTGATGCGCGCCAGCTCGGGCTCGCTCTCGACGTGGAAGGAGAAGATGCCGTTCTCCAGCGCCAGCCGGATCTCGGCCTCGGTCTTGCCGACGCCGGCGAAGACGCTGGCGCGGATGTTGGCGCCGGCCGCGAGCACGCGGCGGATTTCACCGCCGCTCACGAGGTCGAAGCCCGCGCCGAGATTCGCGAAGTGCCGGAGGATCGCGAGGCTCGAGTTGGCCTTCATCGCGTAGCAGAGCTGCGCGTCGAGCCCGGCCAGGCCGCGCTGGAGGCGGCGGTAGTTGTCCTCCATCGTGGCGGAGCTGTAGACGTAGGTCGGCGTGCCGTAGAGCTTGGCGATGGCGGCGAGATCGACGGATTCGCAGTGGAGGGCGGAGCCGGAATAGTGGAAGTGGTGCATGATGCGAAAGGGTGATGGGGCCGATAAACCGGCGTGAAAGGCGCGACGGTAGCGGCTTTCGGATTGAAAAAACCACCCCAAATTGGCGCTTAGAGGCTGTGCTGCGTGCGATCGCCAACCTCTGCCTGCGTCTTCCGCTCCCGCGGATGCATCGGCGGGCGGTGCCCGCGGCGAAGGGCGCGCGCCTCGCAAGCTTCATGGCGCAGCACAACCGCCCCCGCGTGAACACCGATTTCCGGGACGCCACCCTGCAGGGGCGCCGGCTGATGAAAAACGCGCTGAAGGCCGCGCTCCTCGGCGGCGGCGCCTGGGTCGCGGTCGAGAGCGCCAAGGCGTTCTCGATTTTTTAGGCCGACGGCTGGCTCAGCCCGCGCCGCCGCCGGTGCCGGCGGGCTCCGCCTCGAACGTGGCGCGGAGCGTGGCGCCGAGGTAGTCGCGGTTCATGCGCGCGATGAAGTCGTGCGAGATCGTCTTGGGGCACGCGGCGCTGCACTCGTATTGGTTGGTGCAGTTGCCGAAGCCCTCGGCGTCCATCACCGAGACCATCGCGAGCACCCGCTTGTCGCGTTCGGCCTGACCCTGCGGGAGCAGCCCGAGGTGCCCGACCTTGGCGGCGACGAAGAGCATCGCGGAGGCGTTCTTGCACGCGGCGACGCACGCGCCGCAGCCGATGCACGTGGCGGCGTCCATCGCGAGGTCCGCGTCGGACTTCGGCACGGGCAGGGCGTTTGCATCGGGCGCGGAGCCGGCGCGCGCGGTGATGAAGCCGCCGGCCTGCTGGATGCGATCGAAGGCCGAGCGATCGACGACGAGGTCCTTGATAATCGGAAACGCCTCGGCGCGGAACGGCTCGACGGTGATCACATCGCCGTCGCGGAACGCGCGCATGTAGACCTGGCAGGTGGCCACGCCCTTGCCGGGGCCGTGGGGCTTGCCGTTGATGGTGCAGGAGCAAGTGCCGCAGATGCCCTCGCGGCAGTCGTGCGCGAAGGCGATGGGCTCCTCGCCCTTGGCGGTGAGTTCGTCGTTCACGACGTCGAGCATCTCGAGGAACGACATGTTGGGGCTCAGGTTCTTCGACTGATAGTCGACAAACTTGCCCGGCGCCTTGGGCCCGGCTTGGCGCCAGACGCGGAGCGTGATCGAGATGGGGGAGGTGGAGTGGGCGGAAGCGACCATGGCGGTAGGGGGTGCCTTACTTGTAATTGCGGACGCTCATCTTCACGAACTCGTAGTTGAGCGGCTCGACGTTGCGGAGCGGGGCCTTGCCCTCGCCCTGGAATTCCCACGCGGCGACGTGGCCGAAGTTGGCGTCGTCGCGCTTGCACTCGCCGTCGGGGTATTGGTGCTCCTCGCGGAAGTGGCCGCCGCAGCTCTCCTCGCGGGTGAGCGCGTCGCGGCACATGAGCTCGCCGAGTTCCATGAAGTCGGCCACGCGGCCGGCCTGCTCGAGCGACTGGTTGAGGTCGGCGGCGGAACCGGGGACCCTGACGCTCGCCCAGAATTCCTCGCGCAGCGCGGGGATCTTCTGGAGCGCGGCCTCGAGGCCGGCCTTGGTGCGCGCCATGCCGCAGTGCTCCCACATGATTTTGCCGAGGCGCTTGTGGAAATGGCTGACGGGCTGCGTGCCCTTGTTGGCGAGGAAGCGCTGGGTCATCGCCGTGATGCCCTGCTCGGCGGCCTTGAACTCGGCGCCATCGGCGCTCGGGCGCGAGCCGGGCTTCTGGCCGGCGAGGTAGTCGCCGATGGTGTAAGGGATGACGAAGTAGCCGTCGGCGAGGCCCTGCATGAGCGCGCTCGCGCCGAGGCGGTTGGCGCCGTGGTCGGAGAAGTTGGCCTCGCCGAGCACGAAGAGGCCGGGGATGTTGGACATCAGGTTGTAGTCCACCCAGAGGCCGCCCATCGTGTAGTGCACCGCGGGGAAGATGCGCATCGGCTGCTGGTAGGCGCTCTCCGCGGTGATCTCGTGGTAGATGTCGAAGAGGTTGCCGTAGCGCTCGCGCACGCCGTTTTCGCCGAGGCGGCGGATGGCGTCGGAGAAATCGAGGTAGACGCCGAGGCCGGTCTCGCCGACGCCGCGGCCCTCGTCGCACACGCGCTTGGCGGCGCGCGAGGCGATGTCACGCGGGCAGAGGTTGCCGAACGCGGGATACATGCGCTCGAGGTAGTAGTCGCGATCCTCCTCGGCGATGGACGCGGGCGGCTTGCCGCTGTCCTCCTTTTTCTTCGGCACCCAGATGCGGCCGTCGTTGCGGAGCGACTCGGACATGAGCGTGAGCTTCGACTGGTAGTCGCCGCTCACGGGGATGCACGTCGGGTGGATCTGCGTGTAGCAGGGGTTGGCGAAGCACGCGCCGCGCTTGTAGGCGCGCCAGATGGCGGTGGTGTTGGCCTGCCGCGCGTAGGTGGAGAGGTTGAAGACGTTGCCGTAGCCGCCGGTGGCGAGCACGACGGCATCGGCCGAGTGCCGCTCGATCGCGCCGGTGATCAGGTTGCGCGTGATGATGCCCTTGGCCTGCCCGCCCACGATCACGAGATCGAGCATCTCGCAGTGGGGGTGCATCGTCACGAGGCCCGTGCCAATGGTGCGCGAGAGCTGCGAGTAGGCGCCGAGCAGGAGCTGCTGGCCGGTCTGGCCGCGGGCGTAGAACGTGCGCGAGACCTGCGCGCCGCCGAACGAGCGGTTGGCGAGCAGGCCGCCGTATTCGCGCGCGAAGGGCACGCCGGTCGCGGCGCACTGGTCGATGATGTTGACGGAGACCTCGGCGAGGCGGTGGACGTTGGCCTCGCGGGCCCGGTAGTCGCCGCCCTTGATGGTGTCGTAGAAGAGGCGGTAGACGCTGTCGCCGTCGTTCTGGTAGTTCTTCGCGGCGTTGATGCCCCCCTGGGCCGCGATCGAGTGGGCGCGGCGCGGGCTGTCGTGAAACACGAAGCACTTCACCTTGTAGCCGAGGTCGCCGAGCGTCGCGGCGCAGGAGGAGCCGGCGAGGCCGGCGCCCACGACGATCACCTCGTATTTCCGCTTGTTGGCGGGGTTGACGAGCTTGATGTTCGCCTTGTGGTTGCGCCACTTGTCGGCGAGCGGGCCGGAGGGAATCTTGGAGTCGAGCGTGGCCATGGGGCGAAGCGGTTAACGGGTGGCGGAGACCTTGGCGGCGGCCGAGGCAGGCTGGAGTTTGCCGGCCAGCACGGCGCCGGGGATCGCGAGGTTGCCGAGGAAATAGGCGAGGCAGAAGACGGCGGCGACTTTCTGCAGCCAGCCCGCCCAGCGCGACGTGCGCAGCCCCAGCGTCTGGAACATGCTCTGGATGCCGTGGAGCAGGTGCAGCGTCAGGAGGCCGACGGCGACGATGTAAAACAGCGCCACGATCGGCGACTGGAAGCCCAGCACGACCATGCTGTGCACGTCGGGCACTTTTTCGCCCGCGTCGATCACGGGGAAGCCCGCCATGCGATAGGCTTGCTGCATGGTGTGCGCGGGCAGCGCGGACTTGAACGTCGCCGCCTGCGCGGCGCCGAACGTGAAGTGCGCGAGGTGGTAGATCAGAAACGCCAGCACCACCAGGCCGCTTTGCTTCATGAGGCGCGAGGAGAGCGTGGCGCGGATCGTGTGCTTCACGCCGTAGCTGCCGCCGCGCGCCTGGCTGTTTTCGAGCGAGAGCGTGACGGCCGCCCAGATGTGGAGCACGACGGCCACGATCAGCCCGATGCGCGCGGCCCACAGCAGCGGCCCGAGATTATGCAGAAATTGCGCGTAGCCGTTGATCTTGTCCGGGGGCGAGAAGACCTGCAGGTTGCCGACAAGGTGGCCGACCGCGAACCCGATCAGGATCAGGCCGGTCACTGCCATGAGGATTTTCCGGCCGATGGAGGAGCCGAAGAGGGAGCCGACAAGATTCATCGCGAAAAATGGCCGTGGGGTTGAGAGCGTAAAACCGCGGAAAACTCGGCGAGCGCCTGTCCGAAGTAAAGCGTGCGAACGGGCGGGCCCGGGGGTCATTAGCGAGCCTTCACCACCCGGTAGGCCGGGCTTTATGCCCGGGATAATTGCCCGTCCCCGGGAGGAGCGCGGGCCGGGCCTCGCCTATTTGGCGAGCGGCTTCAGCAGCGCAAATTTCCCGCTCGCGGCCGGCGCGATGAACTTGCGCCTGAAGGCCGCCACGCGCGCGCCGCCGCCGAGCAGCGACGCCAGCGCCCGCTCGATGGCGGCATGGTCCGCGGTCTCCTCGGCGACATAGTGGAAGTCCCAGCGCGTGTCGCCCGTCTGGACAAGCGAGTAGTGCCAGCAGGCGAACGCCGCCGGCAGCGCCGCGTCGATGTCCGTGGGCGACACGAGCGAGCCATCGGCGCGGAAAAACAGGTTGCCCTCGCGCCCAAGCAGGCGGAAGCCGGTCGGAAACTTCTGCACGATGTCGCCCGTGTGGTAGCGCAGCAGCGGCATCGCCTCGCGGCCGCGGGTCGTGACGTAGATTTGGAACACGTCCTTCAGCTCCGGCCGCCACGGCGCGAGCTCGATGAAGGCATTGGCGTCGATGGCCTGCGAGTTGTCCTTGAACGCCTCGCCGACAAACAGGTAGCCCGCCTCGGTCGAGCCGTAGAGGTCGACCTGCGCGGCGGGGAACACCTCGGCGATGCGGCGGCCATGCTGCGTGCTCGCCTTGCCGTAGGTGAGAATCACGGCCTTCACGCTCGGCACGGTGACGCCGCGCTTTTGCGCCGCGCGCGCCAGCAACGACAGGTAGACCGGCTCGCCTTCGATCACCTCGGGCTTCGTCGCCTGCAGCTCGCGCACGATGCGGTCCCATTCGCCCTCGGGAAACGCGAATGGATCGCTGGAGAGGTTCAGGTAGACGACGCCGTCGAAATACCGGTGCGGGAACGGATGGTCCTCGTAGGGGCAGAGGTTGCTGGAGCACCCGACGGGCGCGAGGACGCACTTGCGGTATTTGCGCCCGGCGAACTCGCGCAGGATCGGCGAGGCGCGGTAGGCGCGCTCAGTCTGGGCGTTCCACCAGCCTTCCTCCATGATCACGGTCATGGGCGACTGCGTGGTGCCGCCGGTGCTCTCGTATTCGAACTTCTTTTCCGCGAGCCCGCGCTCGATCACGGCGTAGTCCGCGAAGAAGGCCTGGTGGCCGCGCTCCACGATTTCGCGCTTCGAGAGCGCGGGGATTTCGCGGTAGCACGACCACTGCAGCGGCTCGGAATGGAGCGGGAAGCGCCGCCCGTAGAGCGGGCTGCGCGCGTAGATTCGCCGCACCTCCTGCTCGAGCGCCGCGGGCACGCGCTCCCCGCCGTTGACGCCGAGCGAGGCGGCGGGATTGGCGAAAAGCGGCGCGGGCATGGTGTGGAGGTGCGGAAGAAACCGGGCTGAGCCGTGATGTCAAACGCCACCCCGGCTCACCGCTGGCGCGCGCGCCAGTGCGGCTCAAACAGCATGAGGGCGTTGAGCACGAGGCTGTGGAAAATCCCGCCCGAGTGGGCGAGGGCGAGGACCTTTTCCACCGGCTCGAGCACCACCTCGATCTCCTCGTCGGTGTCCCACGCGAGGTCGTGCGCGCGCACGGCGGACTCGACAAAGACAAAGTGGCACCGGTTCGACTGGATCGCGGGGTTGGGCCGCACGGTGCCGATCAGCCGCGCCGGGCCGCCGCCGAAGCCGGTCTCCTCGCGCAGCTCGCGGAGGCCCGCCGCGATCGGATCCTCGCCCGCGTGGTCCATCACGCCGCCGGGGATCTCGAGCGAGAAGCCGTCGATGCCGTAGCGGAACTGCCGCACGAGCACGAGATGGTCGTCGGGGGTGAGCGCGACGACATTCACCCAGTCGGGTGCCTGCATGACGACGAAGTCGCGTTCCGTGCCGCGCACGGGGTGACGGTAGCGCGCGCCGAGCACGTTGAACACGCGCGTCGTGTGGCGCGTCTCCGTCGCGAGTTTTTCCCAGCGGGCGGGCCCGGGCTGTGGTGGGTTCATGGTGTGGAAAACAAAAATGCCTCCCGGCCCGAGGCGCGAGAGGCACTTTGGAAAATTTCCGCGGATCGGGTTACTTCTTCGCCGGCAGCTTGAGCTTCTGGCCGATCTTGAGCTTCGTCCAGTCGACGCCGGGATTCACGGACTGCAGGTCGGCGAGCGAGACGTTGTTGGCCTTCGCGATCTTGGTGCCGCCGTCGCCGGGCTTCACGATGTATTCGTCCGGGCCGGCCGTGGCGGGGCCGCTGGACTTCTTGCCATCCTTCGCGACGGCCGGGGCCTTCTTTGCGGCCTCTTCCAGCTTGGTCACCGCGCCGCGAAGGCTGCTGAGCTCGCTGCCGACTTGATTGAAGGCGTCCTGCGTGGAACGCGTGAGGCCCTGCACGTCCTTGGCCGCCTTGTCGGCCGCGGCCGAGGCCGAGGTGGCGGCGGACTCGATGGAGTCGACCCGCGCGAGCTTTGCGTCATGCGCCTCGATCGCCTTGTTGACCTTGGAGAGGGTGATGACGGCGTAGCCGCCAAGCAGGAGGGCAATCACGCCGACGACGATGGCGCCGACCGGGAGCATGCTGTTGTTTTCGCGCGACGAAATGGTGTCCATGGAGGAAGGAGAAAGTCGGACAACAGAGGGATTCGCCGGGCGATGCAAGAAGAGATTGTCCCGGGCTTGTCCACAATCGCGGCGCCGAATTGCGGATAGTTTCCGCTGTGAAAACGACGGCGGCGCGACACCCGGTGGAGAGCGCCATTGACACCGCCGCCGCAGCGCCAACCGTTCGCGATTCGATCGGCCCGGGGTGTAGCTTAGCCTGGTAGAGCGCCTGGTTTGGGACCAGGAGGTCGCGAGTTCGAATCTCGCCGCCCCGACCATTCGGAAATCGCGCCCGCGGGCGCCCGCCATGCGCCTCGGTCCCTACGAGCTATCGTCCAACCTCTGCCTCTCCCCGCTCGCGGGCTACACGAACCTGCCGATGCGGCTCACGCTGCGTGAACTCGGCGGCCTGGGGTGGGTGACGACCGACCTCGTCAACGCCCGCTCGCTCCTCGAGCGCAATCCCACCGCGCTCAAGCTCGTCGCCTCCGCGCCCGAGGATCGGCCGATGGCGATCCAGCTTTTCGGCGGCGTGCCGGAGGAGATGCGCGATGCCGCCGCGCTGTGCGAGCAGCTCGGCGCGCAGGCCGTGGACATCAACATGGGCTGCCCCGTCCGCAAGGTCGTCAAGGTCGGCGGCGGCTCGGCGATGATGACCGAGCTGGAAAAGACCGCCGCCCTCGTGCGCGGCATGATCGCGGCGGTGAAAATCCCCGTCACCGCCAAAATGCGCCTGGGCTGGGACGAGGACAACCTGACCGCGCCCGACCTCGCGCGCGTGCTCGAGGATGTCGGCGTCGCCGCGATCTTCGTGCACGGGCGCACGCGCGCGCAGGGCTTTTCCGGCGGCGTGAATCTCGCGGGCATCCGCGCGGTCGCCGAGGCCGTGAAAAGCATCCCGGTGATCGGCAATGGCGACGTCACCACGCCTGCCGCGGCGCAGCGCATGCTCGATGAGACGGGCTGTGCCGGCGTGAGCATCGGCCGCGGCGCGTTCTACGATCCGTGGATTTTTCGCCGCACGGATCACCTGCTGCGCAAGGGCGAGCTGCTGCCGGAGCCGGGCTTTGCGGAGCGCCTGCGGGTGCTGCGCCGCCATTTCGATCGCTACGTCGAGTTCTACGGCGAGGCGCAGGGCGCGAAGCTCTTTCGCCGCGTGGCGCCGTGGTATGCGAAGCGGTTCGGGCCCGCGAAGCCGTTCAAGCGGGCGATTCTCGCGATCGCGTCGCGCGCGGACTTCGAGGCCGCCATCGCGGAGTATCTCGCGTGGCGCGCGCAGTTCTGCGACGAGCGCGGCGAGCTGCTGGAGAAATTCCGTCCCGCGCCGATGGTCGCGTCCTTCATGCGCGAGCCCGGCGACGCCGGAGTGTTCGAGCGTGATGCGATCCCCGTGCCCAAGGGGCCGGTGGACACCTGGTGAACCCTTGCCCGCCCGGCCGCCGGGCGGGCCTACAACGGCTCGTTTCGCACCCTCGCGACTTCGCGCCGCAACGCCGCGTAGTGGTTCTTCAGGTAGTGCCGCAGCCAGTAGGCGTAGCGGCGCGGGTGGCGCACGATGTCGCGGTGCAGCTCCGGCAGCGTCATCCGCGTGACCGCCTCGACCTCGGCCGGGTCGGGCGAAAATGCATCGGTCGCCGGCGCGGGGCCGAAGCACACGTGCACGATTTCGTTTTCGACGAGGCCGTTGGGCAGGGCGGTGCGGTAGCGAGCCTTGAAGCCGAAGCGCAGCGCCGCGCTCGCGCCCAACTCCTCGCCGAGCCGGCGCCGCGCGGCCGCGAGCGTGCGCTCGCCCGGCCGCGGGTGGCCGCAGCACGAGTTGGCCCACAGGCCGGCCGAGTGATACTTGGCGCGGCTGCGGCGCTGGAGCAGCAGCCGGCCGCGCCCATCCACGAGGAAAATGGAGAAGGCGCGGTGCAGCCGGCCCTGGGCGTGGACCGCCAGTTTTTCCCCACGCCCGATCGCGTGGTCGCGTTCGTCGACGACGATCAGGTTCTCACTCATGCGAGAAGGGCTTGCGGGGCGCGGGTTGTCACCGGGTGCGATGTTTGTTTGCTTTGCCCCGTCATCGTCAATTTGAGTTTTCATCCTTCGCCGTGGCCAAAAGCAATCGCACCCGAAAACCGTTCCCGAGCCGCGCGCCCATGCCCGCCGCGGCCGGCCGGGCGGTCGTCGACCATGGCTTCATCCCCGTGCGGGCAAAGCTCATCGAGGTGGCGGCGTTCCTCGACCGCGCCGAGCGCCACGCGATCGCGGACGATTTCCGGGTGGCGGCCCTGCGCGACGCGGCCGAGCTGCTCGTCGATGGCAAGCCCGAGCGCGCGCGCCGCATCCTCGAGCAACTGAGCGATCCCACGACGGAGCCGGAGGCGGTTTCCTCGGGCAAGGCCGCGCTCGGCGCCTGGCGGTCCGCGGCGGCCGGGTCGGCGAAAAAATAAACTTCCATGCGCTACATCGAGCCCCACGGCCACATGGTGAGCCGCACGACGGACGACTATCAGGCGATGGTCACGGCCGGCTGCGTCGCGGTGTGCGAGCCGGCGTTTTGGGCCGGCTTCGATCGCGGCTCGGTCTCCGGGTTTCGCGACTACTACCGCCAGCTCACCGAGTATGAGCCCGCGCGCGCGGCCAAGTTCCTCCTGCCGCATTTCTCGTGGCTTTGCCTCAACCCCAAGGAATCCGAGGACCTCGCGCTCGCCCGCGACGTGCTCGCGATCATCCCCGAGTTCCTTGACCGGCCCAACGTCCTCGGCATCGGCGAAATCGGCCTGAACCGGAACACCCGCAACGAGATGACCGTGCTCGAGCGCCACGTGGAGCTCGCCGTGCAGCACGACCAGCTCATCCTCGTCCACACGCCGCACCTCGAGGACAAGCTGAAGGGCACGAACCTCATCCTCGACCTGCTCTCGTCGCACCGCGGCGTGAAGCCCGGGCGCGTGATCATCGACCACGTCGAGGAGCACACGATCCAGCGCGTGCTCGACCGTGGGTTCTGGGCGGGCATCACGCTTTATCCCGACTCCAAGTCCTCGCCGCCGCGTGCCGTCGACATGCTCGAAATCTGCGGTCGCGAGCGGATCTGGATGAACTCCGCCTGCGACTGGGGCGTGAGCGATCCGCTCGCCGTGCCGAAGACTGCGCTCGAGATGCGCCGCCGCGGGCACAGCGACGACTTCGTGGACGCCGTGCTCTTCCGCAACCCGCACCGCTTTTTGTCGCAGTGCCCGAAGTTCAAGATCGCTGAGTCGCCTGCGGGATGAAGCTCTCCTCCGGCATCGAGCTCGCCTACTGCACCAACGTCCACCGCGGGGAGACCTGGGCCGAGACGTTTGCCGCGCTCGAGCGCCACACCCTGCCGGTGCGCCGCCGCGTCGCGCCCGGCCGCAGCTACGCGATCGGCCTCCGCCTCGGCCAGCGCGCCGCCGCCGAACTCGCGCAACCGGCCGCGTTGCGCGCGTTCCAGCGCTGGCTCGCGCAGCACGACTGCACGGTCTTCACGATCAACGGATTTCCCTACGGTAGCTTCCACGGCACGCGCGTGAAGGAGCAGGTCTACGCGCCCGATTGGTCCACGCCCGAGCGCGTGGCCTACACGCTGCAATTGTTCGAGCTGCTCGTGGCGCTCACGCCTCCCGGCGCATCGGCGAGCGTCAGCACGGTGCCCGCGTCGTTCAAGGCGTTCGTCGCCGCCGAGCCCGCGCGAAAAAAAGCGATCCTCGCCAACCTCACCGACTGCGGCCGGCGCATTGCCGCGCTCGCGCAAAAATCCGGCCGCGACTTGCACCTCGGGCTCGAGCCCGAGCCCTGCTGCCTGATCGAGACGACGACGGAGACGGTGGACTTCTTCGCCGAGTGGCGCGCGAGCGATCGCGCGGTCGAGGGCGAGGGCTTGTTGCGCCACGTGGGCGTGAACTACGACTGCTGTCACCTCGCGGTCGAGTTTGAGTCGGCGGGTGCCGCGCTCGATCGCCTCGCGTCCGCCGGGCTGCGGCTGAGCAAGCTGCACCTGAGCTCCGCGCTGCGCGTGAAGCCCGACGCCGCGGGGCGCGCCGCGCTCGCGGCCTTCGTCGAGCCGACTTACCTGCACCAAGTCGTCGCCGGCGATCCGCGCGCGGGCGCGGTGCGGCGGCGCTACACGGATTTGCCCGACGCGCTCGCGGACACCGCGCCCGCGCCGGCCGGCGAGGAATGGCGCGTGCATTTCCACGTGCCGCTGCACGCGGCGCCCGGCGCGCCGTTTGCCGACACGCGCGATCACCTCGCGGGCGCGCTCGACTGGCTCGCGGCGCACCGCGGCGCGTGCACGCACCTCGAGATGGAGACCTACACGTGGGAAGTGCTCCCGCCGGCGCTGCGCCTGCCCATCGAGGAACAGCTCGTGCGCGAGTATGAGTGGACGCTCGGTGCGCTCGCGACGCGAGGACTGGCGTGAGATGAAACCGGTTGCTCGCTTTGGTAGCGGAACGCGTAAGCGTTTCGCAGCCTACGAAAGCCTTACGGCTTCCGCTACGATCGGATCACGCTTGTGAGCGCTCGCGCCCTCTTCGATCTCGCCCGCGCGGGCAATTTTCCCTCGGTCGCGAGCAACGTCCTCGCGGCGCTCGTGCTCTCGGCGGCCGCAGGCGCGACCAGCACTTTTCCCGCGCCGGGCGGGCTCGCGCTGGCCATCCTCGCCGGCTGCCTCGTGTATGCGGGCGGCGCCACGTTCAACGACGTCTTCGACGCCGCCTTCGATCGCGAGCGCCGGCCCGAGCGCGCGATTCCGCGTGGGCTCATCTCCCGCGCCGGCGCCGGGTGGCTCGGTGGCGCCGAGATGGCGCTCGGCCTCGCGCTGCTCGTTTTCGTCGCCGGCGCCCGCGCGGGGTGGGCGGCGGGCCTGGCGGCGTGCATCCTCGCCTACGACTGGCTGCACAAGCGCTGGATCGGCTCCGTCGTGTTCATGGCGGGCTGCCGAGTCCTGCTGGCTCTCTCGCTCGCGACGATGCCCGGCTGCTCCTTCACGCCCGCGCTGCTTTGGTGGGTCGGTGCGCTCTTTGTTTACATCGTCACCCTCAGCCTCATTGCGCGCTGGGAATACGCGCCCGGCGCGCCCGCCGCGAAGATCGGCCGGTCGGTCGGCCGCTTGCTCGCGTTCATCCCGCTGATCGACGCGATGGCGCTCGCGCTCGTGGGCGCGTGGCTGCCGGCCTTGGCTTGCGCGGCGGCGATTCCGCTGGGACGCTGGGCGCAACGCCTTGCCGCCTCCACCTGAACGCATGTCCGCCCGCTCCGATTCCCTTTCCTTCCCGATCACGCTTCGCCACGAGCACCGCCTGCTCTTCACGCGCGATGTCTTCGCGCCGGGCAACGACACGCTCGCCACGCTGCTCACGCCGCGCGAGCCGGGCGGCACGGCACGGGCGCTCGTCTTCTGGGATGCGGGGCTCGCGGCGGCTTTCCCGGGCCTCGCGGAAAAAATGGCGCGCTGGTTCGCCGCGCGGCCCGACCGCGTGCGCCTGGAAGGCGCGCCCCTCAGCGTGCCGGGCGGCGAGCCGGTGAAAAACGACTTCCGCCAGCTCGAGCGCGTGTGGGCCGCGATCAACGAGGCCAAGCTCTGCCGCCACTCGTTCGTCATCGCGATCGGCGGCGGCGCGGTGCTCGACCTCGTGGGCCTCGGCGCGGCGACGGCGCACCGCGGCATCCCGCTCGTCCGCCTGCCGACGACGAGCCTCAGCCAGGCCGACGGCGGCCTCGGCGTGAAGAACGGGGTGAACCTCTTCGCGAAGAAAAACTGGCTCGGTTCCTTCGCCGTGCCGCACGCGGTCGTGAACGATCTCAGTTTTCTCGACGGCCTCCCGCCGCGCGATCGCCGCGCCGGCTTGATCGAGGCGGTGAAGGTCGCGCTGATTCGGGACGCGGCGTTCTACGAGTTCATCGCGGCGCGCGTCGGCGCGCTGGCGGGATTCGAGCGCGAGCCCTACGAGGCGGTCATCCGCGAGAGCGCGCGGCAGCACATGGAGCATATCGCGACCGGCGGGGATCCGTTTGAGCGCGGCTCGGCGCGGCCGCTCGATTTCGGCCACTGGGCGGCGCACAAGCTGGAGCAGCTCTCCGATTTCCGCGTGAGCCACGGCGAGGCCGTCGCCGTGGGCATGGCGATCGATCTCATCTATGCGCGGCGCGTGGGGCTGCTGCCCAAGGCCACCGCGGAAAAAATCCTCGGCGTGATCCAAGGCCTCGGCTTCGAGCTGTTCGCGCCGGTGCGGCAGATTCGCCGCGCGACCGGCCCGCAGGACATGCTCGACGGGCTGGAGGAGTTTCGCGAGCACATGGGCGGCCGCCTCACCATCCCGATGGTGCGCGCGCCGGGCGACCGGCTCGACGTGCACGAGATGGACGGGCCGACGGTGAAGGCGGCGTTCGAGGAGCTGCGCGAGCGCTATGGCTGAACGCACGGCGGTCCTCAACGTCGTCGGCCTCACGCCGCGCCTGCTCGGGCCGCAGATGCCGCGGCTCACGCAGGCGGCGCAGGCCGGCGGGTTGATCCGCGTGCAGCCCGTGCTGCCCGCCGTCACGTGCACGGCGCAGAGCACCTACCTCACGGGGCTGCCCCCGGCGGCCCCCGGCGCCGTGGCCAACGGCTGGTTCGACCGCGAGCTGGCCGAGCATCATTTCTGGAAGCAGTCCAACCGCCTCGTGCATGGGGAGAAGCTCTGGGAAACCTGCCGCGCCCGTGTAGCGGCAGGGACGCCCGCCGCCACGTTCACCTGCGCGAAGCTCTTTTGGTGGTATAACATGTATTCGACCGCCGACTGGTCGATTACGCCGCGGCCCATGTATCCCGCCGATGGCCGCAAAGTCTTCGATGTCGCCTCCCATCCGCTCTCCATCCGCGACGCGATCAAGCGCGACCTCGGGCCGTTTCCGTTCCCGGCGTTCTGGGGCCCGATGGCCGGCCTCGCGTCGTCCACGTGGATCGCGAAGTCCGCGGAATGGATCGAGGAGCGGCACCGGCCCGACCTGTCGCTCGTCTACCTGCCGCACCTCGACTACAACCTCCAGCGCCTCGGCCCCGACGACCCGCGCATCGCGGAGGACTGCCGCGCGATCGACGGCGTGGCGGGCGGGCTGATGGATTTCTACGCGCAGCGCGGCGTGCGCACGGTCGTGCTTTCGGAATACGGCATCACGGCCGTGCGCCGGGCGATCGCGCTGAACCGCCTTTTTCGCGCGCAAGGCTGGCTCACCATCAAGGACGAGCTGGGCCTTGAGCTGCTCGACTGCGGCGCGAGCCGCGTCTTCGCCATCGCCGATCACCAGATCGCGCACATCCATGTGAACGATCCCGCGCTGCTCACGCCCGCGCGCGCGCTGCTCGAGCGGACCGACGGCGTGGCGCGCGTGCTCGGGGCGGAGGGGAAGCGCGCCGCGGGCCTCGACCACGCGCGCTCGGGCGATCTCGTGGCGTTCTCGGCGGAGGATGCGTGGTTCAGCTACTACTATTGGGATGACGATGCGCGCGCACCCGACTTCGCGCGCTGCGTCGATATCCACCGCAAATACGGCTACGATCCGGTGGAGCTGTTCCTCGGGGCCTCCAAGCCCGCCGTCGTGGCCAAGCTGCTGCGAAAGAAACTCGGCTTCCGCGGCCTGATGGACGTGATCCCGCTCGACGCCTCGCTCGTGAAGGGCTCGCACGGCACCTGCCCGAAAAATCCCGACGAATGGCCCGTGCTCATCGGCACGGGGGCAAGCCCCACGCCCATCGCCGCGACGGCCGTGCGCGATCGGCTGCTGGCGGCGTGCCTCGCCTAGCGGCCCTGGAAATTTCCCGCGCGCGTGGAACGAGCGGCCCGTTGACTCCGCCGCGCCGCGCCGCGAGCGTCGCGCCGTTTTCCCCGCCATGCACCTCCGCCCCATCCGCTTCCTCCGCCCCTCGGTGCTTTTTGCGCTGCCGCTGTCCGCGCTCGCGGCCGAGGCCGCCCCGGCCCGCACGTGGCACGCCGACTCGCTCGGCGTCGCCATCGGCTACATGCTGCTGTTCGCCGCCATCGGCATCCTCGCCGCCATCGTGGGCTACAAGGTTTTCGACAAGTGCACGCCCGGCGATCTCCACCGCGAGATCATCGAGAACAAGAATGTCGCGGCCGCGATCGTCGCGGGCGCGGTGATTTTGGGCGTGTGCGTGATCATCGCGGCGGCGATGTTTTCCTGAGCGCGGCCGTCGGCCTGTCGTGAAACGCAGCCGGATAGTCACGCGGGTGCTGCTCAGCGGCGTGTCCGTGGGCGCCTTCTCGGCGTGCGGCGCCAAGCTGCCGCAGGCGGGCGGCGTCACCGCGGAGATTTCGCCCGAGGTCTACTACGCCAACGATCACTTCATCCCCGGCGCGGGCTACTACCACGCGCCGTTCCACGGATTTTTCCCGCTCGCCTACAATCACTACGACCCGGCGCGGAAGCTGTATTTCTTCGGCGGCCAATGGGCCGCGCAGCCGCATCAGAGCATCGTGAACCTCTCCGCGCCCACCGCCGACGCCGCGCGCGCCGCGCAGGGGATGCGGACGGACATCTCGCGGGGCGGCTTCGGCGGCACCGCCGGCACCCACTCGCTCTATTCCTGAGATGCAACGCCACCGCTGCGCCCCGCGCGCCGACTGGCGCGAGAAGGTCGAGGAGATCGGCCTGACCTACCACTCGCACGACGAGGGGCCGTATTGGGACGAGTCCGCGTGCTACGAGTTCACCGCCCCGGAAATCGAGGCGCTGGAGGCCGCGGCGCGCGAGCTGCATTTCCGCTGCATCGACGCCGCCGAGGCCGTCATCCAACGCGGCTGGTGGGATCGCCTCGGCATCCCCGAAATCGCGGTGCCGGCCATCGTGCGCTCATGGGAGCGCGACGACTTCTCGCTCTACGGGCGCTTCGACCTCGCGTTTGAGGGGCGCGGCGCGCCGAAGCTCCTCGAATACAACGCCGACACCCCGACCGCGCTCGTCGAGGCCGCCGTCGCGCAATGGTTCTGGCTGCAGGAGACGCGGCCCGCCGCTGATCAATTCAACTCGATCCACGAGCGCCTGATCGAGGCGTGGCGACGCTGGGCGGGCACGACGGTTCACTTCAGTGGCGTGCGCGAGCACCCCGAGGACGAGCAGACCGTGCTCTACTTGCGCGACACCTGCGAGCAGGCCGGCGTCGCCACGCGCAGCGTGTTCATCGACGATCTCGGCTGGGATGCGCGCAACCGGATGTTCGTCGACCTCGACGGCGTGGGCGTCACGCACGCGTTCAAGCTCTACCCATGGGAATGGCTCTACGCGGAGGAGTTCGCGCCGCGCCTCGCGCACGACCCCGTGCGGTGGATCGAGCCGCCGTGGAAAATGCTCCTGAGCAACAAGGGCCTGCTGCCGATTCTGTGGCAGCTGTTTCCCGGCCACCCGAATCTGCTGCCGGCGTTCGAGACCGCCGCGCCGCTCGGGGCGCGCTACGTGCGGAAGCCGAAGCTCAGCCGCGAGGGCGCCAACGTCGCGCTCTTCGAGGGCGGCGTCGCGGTCGAGGAGACGGACGGCGCGTATGGCGCCGGCGCGAGCATCTTCCAGGCGATGGCCGACCTGCCCGCCTTCGATGGGCACCGCCCCGTCTGCGGCGTCTGGATGGTCGATCACGAGCCGGCGGGGCTCGGGCTGCGCGAGGACACGCGCCGCATCACGGGCAACCTGAGCCGCTTCGTGCCGCATTTTTTCCGATGAGCGACTACGCCAATCCCACCGCCCTGCGCATCGGCGCCACCGGCACGCTCAACGGCTGGCGCGTGCGCGTCGCTGGCCGCGCCGTGATGGCCGTCGAGATCGACGGCGAAGATTATTACTGGAACGAGTTCCGGCTTGTCGACGGCTCGGGCAACTCGGCCACGCTCGTCTACGAGGAGGGCGAGTCCGGCCCGGAGTGGAAGCTCTTCCGGCCCTTTGCGCCCGCGCAGCCGATGAGCGCGGCGGAAGCCGCGGCCAAGCGGGTCGGCGATCAGGTCAACCTCGATGGCACGCCCGTCGCCATCACGCTCGTGGACGAGTCGCGGGTCGTGCACCTCGAGGGCGAGGCCGCGGAGGGCATCGAGGTCGGCGACGTGGCGAACTACTTCAACGCCGACACCGGCGAGCGCATGCTGGTCGCGAGCTGGACCGGCGACGACATCGAGTTCTACGAGGGGCTCGACGTGCCGGCCGCGGGCGTCACGCGCGCCTTCAACCTGCCCGCGGCGCCGGCCAACGTCGTGCCCAACTCGGCCGACCGCTCCGGTTTCCGCGAGGCCGCTTCCGGATCGTCCGGCGCGTCCGGTGTCGGCTGGATCCCGAAGCTCGTGCTCGCGGCGCTCGGCGGCATCACGCTGTTCTCCGGCTACTCGTGCTTCACGCGCAAGGCGGCGGCGCCGGTGGCGGCGGCCACCCTCCCGGCCTTCGCCCCCGCCGTGCAGCTGGCGAAGGGAGCCGAGGGCACGCTGGGCACCGGGCGCTTCACCGTTGCCGCGGTGTCGGCCGTGGCGGTGGCCCGTCCGGGCGGTCGCCACCAGCGCCGCGAATACGACCTCCGCGACGCCAAGGGCGCCGGCGCGCTCCTCGTCAACGGCCTCAGCGGCGGCTCCAAGGAGTGGCACCTGCTCCGGCCCATCGCCGGCCCCCCCGGCCTGACCCCCGTCGAGGCCGCGCGAAAAAAGAAAGGCGACGCCGTGTCTGCCGACGGCCGCGGCTTCAAGATCGCCGAGGTGTTTCAGGCCAAGACGCTCTTCACCGAACTCGCCACAGCGGGACCGGCGAAGGACGCGATCGAGTATGGCTTCCTCGCGACCGAGGGAAGCGATGTGCTGCTCGCGCGGTGGAGTGAGACGGCAATCCAGTTTTGGCGCGGCGCCGCGGTGGAGGAGACGGCGGTGAGCGGGGCGTTCACTCAGCCCCGAAAGTAACCACCGAGAACCCGCAGCGAAACATGCGAAACGCGCGCTGCAAACCAAGGTCACAAACCGAGATGAAGTTCGCCGTCATCATTTTCCTTGGAGCGCTAGGTGTGGTTTCCTGCGCGAAGAAAACCGTGACCGAGATGGATTGGAAACCGAAGGGCGGCTTCGTTCCCAACGAAAAGACTGCGATCGCAATCGCGGTTGCAATCTGGAATCCGATTTATGGCGAGAAGGAAATCGCGACCCAGAAGCCATACAAGGCGACTCTCCTTTCGGACGGAACGTGGCACGTCGACGGAACGCTTCCGGACGGCATGCTGGGAGGTGTCGCCAACGCCGTGATTGCGAAGGAAGACGGCAAGGTTTTGTCCGTGTGGCACACCCAATGAGCGAGGCAACGTCGCGATCGGGTCCTGCCATGCGCGTGCTCGAAATCAAGCGGGCGATTTCCCGCCTCATCACGCGCGAGCGTCGTGAAATCCAAATCTACCTGCACCACCTCAAGCGAACGACCTCGGCGTGGAGGAAATCCATGGCGAAGAAAATCGCGGATGTGCAGAAGGGGAAATGCACGACGCTGACCGAACTGGAAGCGCGCCACGCAAGCGGCTAACGTCTACGAGACCAGACTTCTTTGATCCAAGCATTGTGCTCAATCAGCACCTGCACTGCATGAGCTGCTCGTGCTCTTGCATCGTCGGTTAGATTCATGCCCATGTGCCCCGTTTGCAGATCGAGGAGGTAACGGATGATCTCTTCGCGTTCCTTCTCCTCGTAGAGCAATCGCACTACTGTCGGCACATACGCATCGTATTCGTCACGCGCTCCGGCAGCCGGCAAAACTCCAATCGGATCCCAGACGTAGTAGAGGATCTCGCTTACGCGTTGGTAGAGGTCCGCGTAGAGACTTGGCGCTTCGGACATGACGTTATGCGGAAGCGCTGGGACGACAGCGGGAACTGCCCTACGCCCGCGCCATCTCCAGCCCCCGCATCGTCCCTGTCGAGGTCGCGAACTTGTCCGACTCGATGCCCATGCGCTGGAGCATCGAAACGAAGAGATTCGGCAACGGGTAGTTGTGCACCGTATCGAACGCGAGGTGCTGGCCGTGGCGGAAGCCGCCGCCGGCGAAGAGCACGGGGAGGTTCGTCGTCACGTGGGTGTTGGCGTTGCCGAGGTTGGAGCCGTAGAGGACCATCGTGCGATCGAAGAGGGACTCGCCGCCTTCCTGCACCGCCTTGAGATCCGTGAAGAGCTGCGCAAGCAGCTTCATGTGCCACTGGTCGATCGCCTTCAGCTGGTTGATTTTCGCCTCGGAGCGGCCGTGGTGGGAGAGGTTGTGGTAGGCGTCGGTGAGCTTGTGCTCGTCGTCGAGCTCGAGCGTCGGCGAGTTCACGCTGTCGAGGAGCAGCGAGATGGAGCGCGTCGAGTCGGTCTGAAACGCGAGGCGCGCCATGTCATACATCAGGCGCACCTTCTCCATGTATTCCTTGGGGCTCGCCGGATCGAGCGGCACGCTGGCGGCGACCTTGGGCTTCGGGCGCTTCTCCCACTCCTTCGACATCTCCATGCGCTGCTCGAGCTCGCGCACGCTCGTGAAATACTGGTCAAGCCGGTCGCGGTCGCGCGCGCCCACGCCGCGCTGGAGGTCCTTGGCTTGGCTGCCCACGGCGTCGAGGATGCTCTGGCCCTGCGCGAGCTTGCGCATCTGCGCGTCGACCTCGGCGGGCGAGCCCTGCACGAAGAGTTTCTTGAACACGTCCGACGGCTTCTCCTCGCAGGGGATGAGCACGCCGGAGCCCGTCCACGAGAGGCTGCGCTGGCCCTGCAGGACGTTCACGCCGAGGGTGAGCGACGGGAAACGCGTCTCATGGCCGATGCGCTCCGCGATGTATTGGTCGAGCGAGATGGTGTTGCGGAAGCCGCCGCTGCCGGGATGCGGCGCCGCGGTGAGGAAGCAGATGTCGGCCGGGTGACCGCCATCGACATCGGGGTGCCACACGCCGCTGAACACCGTGAAGTCGTCGCGGTGCGCCGCGAGCGTCTGGAGATACGGCGAGAGCGCGTAGCCGCGGCCCGCGTTCTTCGGGAAAAACTGGTCGGGCAGCAGGCCGAGGTTGTTGCACACGCCGAGCATGCGGCGCGGCTTGGCGGTCGCGGCCTTGGCGGTCTCGCCGCGTGCGAACGCCGGCAGCATCGAGTCGAGCCACGGCAGCGACATCACCACGCCCGCGTTGCGCAGGAACTGCCGCCGGGAGAGCGCGCGCTGCGCGGAGACGAAGGAACCGGGAGCGGGGCGGGAAGAAGGACGGGCGGGGGTCTTCATGGGAGAAAGCGGGGCGGGGCTATTTCGAGAGAAACAAATCGCTCTGCACGATCGCGTGGATCAGCGAGCGCACACCGTAGCCGCTGGCCGCGGCGCGATCGAGGATCTTCTCGACGGCGGGGCGGTCGGAAAACCGCACCGGGGCGCCGGTGGCGTAGACGACCAGCTGCCGGACCAGATTGCGCGCGATGGCGCGCTCGTCGGTGAGCAGCAGGCGCTTCAGCTCGCGCACATCGGCAAACGCCCGTCCGTCGGGCAATTCGCCGCTGCAGTCGACCGGCAGGGCGTAGCTGAACGCGAATTTCTGCCCGCCAAACCCGATGCCGGGGGCCGGCGCCTTCCCCTCCGCGCCCATCGCGCGGTAGTGCGTGCGGAAGCCGCCCATCACGTCGAAGCTCTCCAGCGCGAAGCCCGTCGGATCAATGCGCGTGTGGCACGAGGCGCACATCTCCTGCGTGCGGTGCTTGGCCAGCAGGTCGCGGATGGTGGCGGCGCCGCGGATGTCGGGCTCGACCGCGGACACGCTCGGCGGCGGCGGGCGCGGCGTCTCGCCGAGGATGCGCTCCATGATCCACACGCCGCGGACCACGGGCGAGGTCGTCGTGCCGTTGGCGGTCACCTTCAGCACCGCGGCCTGCGTCAGCAGGCCGCCGCGCACGCTGTCGGCCGGCAGCGGCACGCGGCGGATGGCCACGCCCTCGACGTGTGGCAGGCCGTAGTGGGTCGCGAGCCGCTCGTTCAGCATCGCGAAGTCCGAGGCGATCAGGTTGCGCGCGGGCAGGTCGCCCCGGATCAGCTCGGCGAAAAACGCCTGCGTCTCAAGCTGCGCAGACTCCTGCAGGAGGTCGTCGAGGTAATAGTCGTTGTAGAGCGCCTCGTCCGGCGCGGTCGCGGCGATTTTCCGCAGGTCGAGCCAGTAGTCGAGGAACGCATCCGTGAAGCGCCTCGCCTTCGCGTCGCCGAGCAGCCGCTCGGTTTGCGCGCGGAGCGCATCGGCGCGGCGCAGGCCGCCCTTGTCCGCCACCGCGCGCAGGTCGGCGTCGGGCGCGGAGTTGCCGAGGAAAAACGCGAGCCGGGAGGCGACCGCAAAGTCGTCGAGCTTGCCCGGCTTTTCCTCGATGGTGACAAATTCCGGCGAGCACAGCACCGCCGTGTAGCCCGCGATCATCGCTTCGGCGAAGCCGGCGCCGCTCTGGAGCGCGTGCTCGACCACGGGCAGGAACCGCTTCACCTCGCCCGCCGCGACGGGCCGGCGGTAGGCGCGCTGGAGAAAAGCGCCGAGCAACCGCGCCGCATCCTTCGCCGGCTCGGCGGAGACCACCTCGACCGTGGCGCCGGCCTTTTCCGCCTTCCTCAGCGGCAGATCGCCGAAGAGCAGCGCGTGCCCGGCCGTCGGCCAGCGCTCCGTGATCGGGCCCTCGGCCTCCATCCACCGGAAGACCACGCCGGGCGAGCCGTCCTTCTCCGCGAGCGGGTTTTGCCAGCGGCTCGCGCCGGGCCGCGACCGGAACAGCCGCGCCGCATCCACGCGGATCGTCTCGCCCGCGATCAGCCATACGTCGAGCTCGGCGACCTCGGGCTCGACCTTCGCGTCAAAGGTCCCGAGCCAGCGCAGCTGCCGCGGCGGCGTCTCGGAATACACCGTGATGGGCTCGGAGCGCCGGCCCCGCGCGACCTTGTCGAGATCGGGAATCCACCAGCGATCCGGCTTTTTCGGGTCGGTCTGCACCGTCGGGCCGACCCAGACGCTATGCGCCTGGAAGCGCAGCCGGTAGCGGCCGGCGGCCGGCGCCTTGAAGTTCGTGAACTTGGGCTCGAGCGGCTCGTAGTTGCCCGCGACCACGCCCACGCCCTCGAGATCGCGCTTCGCCGGATCGGCGGCGCCGACGCTGACGGGGGCCTTGCCCGCGCGCACGTCCGGCTGCGGCTCGAAGCCCAGCGTGGGAAACGTCGCGCGCTCGGGGCTCGTGTTGAACACCGAGAATTTCATCGGCCCCGTGAAGCTCCGCGCCTCGCGCGCGTAGTAGCGCGTGGTCTTTGCCTCGGGCTGCTCCGGCTGCCGGGCGATTACCTGCCGCAGCGCGTAGTCGGCGACGCCGAGGTAGCGCGCCATCTGCACGTGGGAGACGTCGAGCGCCTCGCCGACCTTGTTGAAGCGAAACGCCTCGCCGTCCTCCGGCAGCGCGTCCTTCACCTGCAGCCACGGCGCGCCGAGCAGGTCGCGCAACGCGTTCTCGTATTCGTAGCGGTTGAGCCGGCGGCGCGTGGCGCGGCCCTCGGCGCCGGCGCGCGCCAGCTCGGCCTGCGTCAGCGATTTGCCGATGGCACCGAGGAAGTCGCGGAGCTCGTCCGCGGGCGGCCGTGCCTTCTTCTTCGGGGGCATTTCGCCCGACTCCGCGCGGTCGTGGACCTTGAGCCAGAGGGAAAAGTTCTTCGGGTCCGCTGGATTCAGCGCGAGCGCCGTGAGATCGAGGTCGCCTTTCTTCTCCACGGAGTCGTGGCAGCCGGCGCAATGCTTGTCGATGAAGGCGCCGGCCTTGGCCGGCAGCTCCGCCGCAGGGGCGCCAGCGGCGGCCAAGGCGCAGACGATCACGGGAAGGAGGCGCGGGTGCATGCTCGGCGGGGTAGACGATGGGGGCGGGCAGGGGTTGCGTTGTCGGATAAAAGCGACGCGGCGTCAACGAACGCCTGAGGTAGGGCGGGTCTGTGGTCCGCCCTTTCGCACGCGGGGTATCCGCATCAAGGGCGGGTCACGGACCCGCCCTACTTGCCGAACTCGATCCCCTGGGCCAGTGGCAGATCCTTCGAGTGATTGATCGTGGCGGTCTGCCGGCGCATGTAGGCCTTCCACGCGTCGCTGCCGCTCTCGCGGCCGCCGCCGGTCTCCTTTTCGCCGCCGAAGGCTCCGCCGATTTCGGCGCCGCTGGTGCCGAGGTTCACGTTGGCGAGGCCGCAGTCGCTGCCCGTCGCGGCGACAAAGGCTTCCGCCTCGCGGGCGTCGCTGGTGAACACCGCCGAACTCAAGCCCTGCGGCACCGCGTTGTTGAGCGCGATGGCCTCGGCCCACGTGCGGTAGCGGATGACATAGAGAATCGGGGCAAAGGTCTCGCGCTGCACGACGGGCCAGTCGTTGCGCGCCTCGACGATCGCGGGCGTGACGTAGCCGCCGCGCCGCCGCTCGCCGCCGCAGCGGACTTTCCCGCCAAGGCGGCGCACCTCCGCGAGCGCGTCCTGCATCGCCGCCACGGCGGCCCCGTCGATCAGCGGCCCCATCAGCGTCGCCGGATCAAGCGGGTTGCCGATGCGCACCTGGCGGTAGGCCGAGACCAGCGCGCGCACGAGCCGCGGCGCGATCGACTCGTGGACGATGAGGCGGCGCGTGGTCGTGCAGCGCTGGCCCGCGGTGCCGACCGCGCCAAAGAGCAGCGCGCGGAGCGCGAGCTTCAGGTCGGCCGAGGGCGCGACCACCACGGCGTTGTTGCCGCCCAGCTCAAGCAGCGTGCGCCCGAGGCGCCGCGCCACGGTCTCGGCGACGGCCCGCCCCATGCGCGCCGAGCCGGTCGCCGACACCAGCGGCACGCGCGGATCGGCGGCGAGCGGCGCGCCGGCCTGCGCGGCGTCGCCGTTGACGAGGGAGAAAATCGCCGGGTCCGCGCCGCAGGCGCGCGCGATGCGCTCCGCGATTTTCACGCAGGCGATCGCGGTGAGCGGCGCTTTCTCGGAGGGCTTCCACACGGTGGCGTCGCCGCAGACGGCGGCGAGCGCGCCGTTCCACGCCCACACGGCGGCGGGAAAGTTGAACGCCGTGATGATGCCGACGACGCCGAGCGGGTGCCATTGCTCCATCATGCGGTGCCCCGGCCGCTCGCTCGCGATCGTGAGGCCGTGGAGTTGGCGCGAGAGCCCGGTCGCAAAGTCACAGATGTCGATCATCTCCTGCACCTCGCCCTCGCCCTCCGCCACGATCTTGCCGGTCTCGAGCGTGATGAGGCGGCCGAGATCGCGCTTGTGCGCGCGCAGCGCCTCGCCGAGGCGCCGCGCCAGCTCGCCGCGCCTGGGCGCCGGCACCTCGCGCCACGCGCGGAACGCCCGCTCCGCCGCGCCCACCGCGCGAGCCGTCTCCGCCGGCGTGACCGTGCGCACGCGCGCCAGCACCGTGCCGTCGATGGGCGTGCGCTTCTCGATCCACGGGCCCGAGCCGAACCAAGCGCCGTCGAAGCCGCCGGCGTTGCCGGCCTTCAGGCCGAGGCGCGGGAAAATCTCCGCCGCGATTTTTTTCGCCGTCGGCGCGGGCATGGCTCAGCCCTCCGCCGCGCCGCCGTAGACGCGGCCGCCCCACTGCGTGCCGAGGAACGCCGCCAGCGTGACCGACTCCTGCTTCACAAAGCCCGGCTTGAGCGCGCCGCGGGCAAACAGCTCCAGCACCGCGACGACGCCCGCCGCCGTCGTGAGCTGGATCGCGGAGAGCCGGCGGCCCTGCACGGTGTCGCCGTGCATCTTCTTCACGAAGCTCCGCTGCACGAGCCCGCCGCCCTTCATCCCGACCGCGCTCACGTAGAACACGACGACGTCGCTGTCCGTCAGCGGCACCTCCTGGTCAAAGATCTGCGTGAGCAATTCCTGCTGCGCGCCGAGGTTCAGGTCCTGCAGGAGGAACTTCATCAGGTCGCGGTGCCCGGGGTAGCGCATCGTCTTGTAGTTCAGCTCGCCGACCTTGCCCGCGAAGGTCTCGCACATCGTGGCGACGCCGCCGCTGGTGTTGAACGCCTCGTATTCCACGCCGTCGATCGTGAGGCGCTCGACGCCGTCGAGCGGGAGCGTCGCGATGAGCTTGCCGCCGTGCAGCGCCTCGCCGAGCTGGCAGTATTCGTTGATGAGGCCGGCCGTGCTCCAGCTCAGGTAATACTTCATCTGGTTGCTCGCGAACTGCGGCAGCGCGCCCACGCGCATCTCAACCGAGCGCGCGCGGTCGAGCGACGACGCGAGCGAGCCGCCCACGATGTTGATCGCGCCGGGCGCCAGGCCGCACTGCGGCATGAAGGTCACGCCCTTCGTCTTGCGCGCGAGGCCGCGGATGAAATTCGTCGTCGCCACGTCCTCCGTGAGATCGAAGTAGGAGACGCGCGCCGCCGCGCACGCGGCGGCGATGGCGCGGTTGAGGAAATAGGGCGCCGCGCTCACGACCGCGTCGCACGAGCGCACAAAGGCCGCGAGGGCCGCGGCGCGCTTCACGTCGAGGCGCGAGGCGCTGGCCTTCCTGAGGCCGCGCAAATTGAGGTTGGGCCGCACGTCGCCGAGCCGCACGGCCGAGCAAAAGTCGCACGACTCCAGCAGCGTCGCGATCGTGCCGCCCACCTTGCCGCCGCCGATGATGCCGATTTTCATGGGGAGAAGCGGTGCTCAGTGCCCCGCCTGCACCTTGCGCGGGTCGGTCGCGGCGATGATGACGCTCACGGACTTTTGGTTGAAGCCCTTGAAGCCACCCTTGCGCTGGAGGTTCTCGAGGTGCGAGCCGATCGCGCCGTCGCGGAGGAAGCCCTCGGCCTGCGCGGGCGTGATGAGCTGCTGCGCCACGAGCGCCTGCACGCGCGCGGGCCGCACGCGCCAGCGCTCGCCCTCGGTGAAGGCCTGCCGCAGGAACTCGAAGTCGGAGAACGGCCGCATCGTGTTCACGCCCTCGGCGGCGAGCTGGTCGCGCAGGCGCGCGAAGTCGAAGCGCGCCTCGAGGTGGTGCATGCCGGCCTGCAGGAAGCTGTCGCCGTGCAGCCCGCACCACAGGCCCACCGTGCGCAGCGCGGCCGCGGGCGGGAGCCGCTGCGTCGAGAAGTCGATCTGCGTCTCGTCGGGCATGAGGTCCACGTCGGCAAACACCACGATGCCCGCCGCCGGCTGCTCGAGGATCTGCGCGCCCCAGCCCGCCTCGGCGCCGGCGTAGTAGCGCTCGCGCTTGTGGAAGCCGAGCCGCTGGAGAAACGCCATCAGGTCCGCGAAGTGCGCGCGCGAGCAGCGGAAGGTGTGGTGATCGTGGTTGCCCCAGCCAAGGCCGAGGCGGTCCTGCCGGCGCTTTTGGATTTGGCCGGCGCGGTTGCGCGCTTCCCAGAACACGCGCTCCTCCGCGAAGAACAGCTCGCACGCCGCATCGCGGTCGACGAGCCCGAGCACGGCGTCGAGCCGCGCCATCGCGTGCTGCGCGCCGGCGGCATCGTGGGCAAAGTCGCGCTTGCGCGTGCGCCACAGCTCCCGCGCGTGCAGCGCCGCGCGCACAAACTCCGCCGTCGGCTCGCGCACGACGAAGCCGCGGTAGCCGAGCCGCTCGACGCCGCCGAGGCGCACGCCGTTTTCCTCGCGCACGATCGCGCGCCGCAGCCGGGCGCCCCAGGCGCCTGCGATGGCGGCGCCGCTGTCGTGCGCCGCCACGAAGTCGGCGATGGCCTCGACGCGCAGCAGCAGCTCCGGCGCCGCGCCTGCCCGCACCAGCACGCGCGGCAGCATGGCGCGCGGATGCCAGAGCACGGTCGTGCCCGCGGGCGCCTCGACGCCTTCCTCGACGTAGCCGGCCGCGCGCAGGGGCGCGGCGTGTTCGGGCGTGGTCACCACATGGTCGACCCACTCGGGAAAATCGTTGCCCGTCTCGTCGCGCATCCGCGCGGCGAGCGTGGCGGCGAAGGCGCTGCGTTGCGCCACCGAGGCAATCAACGCCCCGACGGCGCGCTCCGCCTCATGGGCAAGCGGCCAGTCGAAGGCACCGGGCGCGGCGGGGGCCGGGGCGGGCGGGGTCGCGATCATGGGCGCACTCTGTCCCGGCGGAGCGGCGCTTTGAAGCGAAATCCCGCGGCGGTCGCGGGGGGGGGG
>JBGAGU010000012.1:0-149872 GCA_044226505.1 Opitutaceae bacterium | reverse complement strand
CCGACGCGCGCCGCGCACGATTTTCTCGTGCCCAACCCGCGTCCCGATCTCACGACCGATCCGCACTTTTTGCGCATGATTGAGACATGGTAGGCGAGCGGGGGATTGACGCCCCCCGGGGATGCGCGACGCTCGCGCGCCCGCGCTGCTCCCCTCATGCCCGCCGCCTTACCGCTTCTCTGGACCGACGTCCCGCTGCACCCCGACGCGCTCGCGCTCCTCACGCCCCGCGTGCGGCTCGCCGGCCCCAACCTCCCCGCTGCCGTCGCGGGGCCCGGCGAAATCGCCGAGGCCGTCGCGCTCATCGCCGGGCCGCTGCGCACGTGGGACGCCGCCGTCTTTGGCCGCGCGCCGCACCTGCGCGTGATCGCCCGCACGGGCATCGGCTACGACAACGTCGACGTGCCCGCCGCCTCCGCCGCCGGCATCTGCGCCCTCAACACCCCCGACGCCCCCACGGAGTCCACCGCCGAATTTGCCATCACGCTCATGCTGGCGGTCACGCGCCGCCTCGCCGTCGCCGACCGCCAGTCGAAGGCCGGCGTCTGGAAACTCCACGAGCCCGTGCTCGGCTTCGATCTCGCGGAGAAGACGCTCGGGCTCGTGGGCTTCGGGCGCATCGCCCGCCGCGTCGCCGAGATCGCGCGCGCGCTGCGGATGCGCGTGCGGGCTTTCGATCCGATGGTCGCGCCCGGCGTGATCGCGGGGGCGGGCGCGACGCCCTGCGCATCGCTCGACGAGCTGCTGCGCGGCGCCCAGGTGCTTTCGCTGCACGCGCCGCTCACGCCCGCGACGCGCGGCCTCATCGGCGCGGCGCAGCTCGCCTTGCTCCCCGCCGGCGCAATCCTGATCAACACCGCGCGCGGGCCGCTCCTTGACGAGGCCGCCGTGCTCGCCGCGATCGAGGGCGGCCGGTTGCGCGGCGCCGGCATCGACGTGTGGGCCCGCGAGCCGATCGACGCGGGCAACCGCCTTTTCCTGCACCCGCATGTCGTCGCGACGCCGCACATGGCGGCCTACACCGACGAAGGCCGCCGTCGCAGCCACGTCGCGGCGGCCGAGGGCGTGCTCGCCGTGCTCCGCGGCGAGCGCACGCCGCTGCTGATCGATCCGGCCGTGTGGGAACGGCGGGGATAACGGCCCTTACGGGCCGGCGTCCCGCTCGTTCTCCTCCAGCTCCCGCTCCAGCGCCCGCGCCAGGCCCGCCGCGTTTTCCCGAACGAGCAGCGAATGGTGCGTCCCCGCCACCCGGCGGACGCGCACGCGCCCGCGCGCCTGCCAGCGCCAGAAGGCCACCAGCGTGCCGCGGCTTTGCGCCACGGTGAAGAGCGTCACGTCGCCCGGGTATTTTTGCGGCCGATAGTCCGCCACGAGCGCGACGACCGGGTCCTGCGCGGGCATCGGCGCAAAGCCGCCGAAGCGCACGTGCCTGAGCAGCGCGCGCGCCTTGTCGCGCAGGAATCGCCCGCGCCCGCCCGCCGGCACGCCCCGCCACGCCTGCAGGTGCAACTGGAGCCGCCGCGCGAGGAAGGCCGGCAGGAGCCGCAGCCGGAGGTGCGCCGGCAGCGGAAACACGGGCTCCGTGTCGAGCAGCGCGAGCGTCGCCACCGGCGCGCCCGCCCGGTGCAGCGCCTGCGCCACGGCCAGCGCGATCCAGCCGCCGGCGGAGTGCCCGGCCAGGTGATACGGCCCGCGCGGCGCGAGCGCCCGGATCTCCGCCGCGTAGTGCGCGGCCATCCGCTCCACCGTCGCGTGCCGCAGCGCGCCGCTGGCCGCCCGCTCGGCGCGCAGGCCGTAGACGGGCCGCCCCGGCGCCAGCTCGCGCGCGAGATCGACGAAGCCGAACACCTCGCCGCCCCAGCCGTGCACGCAGAACAGCGGCGCCGCCGCGCCCGCCGGCCGCAGCGGCACCAGCGCGCTGCCCGCCGGCGCGCCGCCCTCGCGCGCGAGCAGCTCCGCGAGCGTCGCGACCGTGGGCGCCCGGAATAGCGCCGCGATCGGCACGCGCCGGCCCGCGGCGGCCTCGATTGCCACCGCCAGCTCCGCCGCGAGCAGCGAGTGGCCGCCGAGCGCGAAGAAGTCGTCGTCGCGCCCGATGGCGTCGTTCCTGAAGATTCCCCGCCACGCCTCCAGCAGCCGCAGCTCGAGCAGCGTGCGCGGCGCGGCGTCCGCGGCCGGCCCCATGGGCGGCGCGGGGCGGGGCCGCGGCAGCGCCGCGCGGTTCACCTTGCCGTTGGGCGTGAGCGGCAGCGCGGGGGCGCTCACGAACTGCGCCGGCACCATGTAGTCCGGCAGCGTGCGCCGCAGCGCCTCCCGCAGCGCCGCCGGCGCCGGCGCGCCGTCCGCCGCCGCCGGCACGATGCACGCGACGAGGTGCCGCTCCCCCGCCGCGTCTTCCTGCACCGCCGCCGCCGCGTCGCGCACGCCCGCGAGCTGCCGCAGCGCCGCCTCGACCTCGCCCAGCTCGATGCGGAAGCCGCGCAGCTTCACCTGCGCGTCGATGCGCCCGAGGAACTCGATCTCGCCGCCGAGCAGCCGCCGGCAGCGATCACCCGTGCGGTAGAGCCGCGCGCCGGGCGCCGCCGCGAAGGGATCGGGCAGGAACTTCTCCGCCGTCAGCGCCTCGCGCTGCCAATAGCCGCGCGCCAGGCCCGCCCCGCCGATCAGGAGCTCGCCGGCCACGCCCACCGGCACGGGTTGCAGCTGCGCGTCGACGAGGTGCGCCTGCGTGTTGGCGATCGGCCGCCCGATCACGATGCGCTCCGCCGACTCCACGCGCGCGAGCAGCGAATAAATCGTGGTCTCGGTCGGGCCGTAGAGATTCCAAAGTTCGCGCACGCGCGGCAGCAGCGCGCGCACGAGCGCCGCCGGCAAGGCCTCGCCACCCACCCACGCGCGCAGCGTCGGCCGGCCCGGCCAGCCGCTTTGCAAAAGGAGTTTCCACGTGGCCGGCGTCGCCTGGAACATCGTCGCGCCGCTGCGCTCCAGCAGCGCGGCGAGCGCGCGGCCATCGGTGCGGGCCTCGTCCGGCGCGACCACGGCGCGCGCGCCGCAGAGCAGCGGCAGGAAGAACTCCACCACCGAGATGTCGAACGACGCCGTCGTGCCCGCCACGAGCACGTCGCCCGCCGCCAGGCCCGGCTCACGCTGGAAGCTGCGCAGCGCGTTCACGACCGCGCGATGCTCGATCACCACGCCCTTGGGCCGGCCGGTCGACCCCGAGGTGTAGAGCACGTAGGCGGCGTGGCCCGGCCCGGTGGCGTCCGCCGGCGCCACCGCCTCGGGCGAAGGCTCGTCGGCCCAGAGGATTTTTCCCGCGTAGCCGCCGAGGAGCCCGGCGAAGGCCCGCTCCGCCACGATCACCGGCGCCGCCGCGTCCTCGAGGATCAGCGCGAGCCGCGCCGGCGGGAACTGCGGGTCGAGCGGCACGTAGGCGCCGCCGGCCTTGAGCACGGCGAGCAGCGCGACGGGCAGCGCCACCGTGCGCGCGAGGCAGACGCCCACCCGCACCTCCGGCCCGACACCGAGCGCGCGCAGCCGCGCCGCGAGCCGGCCCGCCCGCGCCTCGACCTGCGCGTGCGTGAGCGTCTCGCGCGCATCCTCGAGCGCGATCGCGCCGGGCGTGCGCCGCGCCTGCGCGGCGACGAGGCGGTGCAGCACGGGATCGGCGGGCTCGGGCGCGGCGGTGGCGTTCCACGTCACGAGCAGGTCGTGTCGCTCGGCGGGCGTGAGCAGCGCGGCGTCCGCCACCGCGCGATCCGGCTCGGCCAGCAGCGAATCGAGCAGCGTGAGAAAATGCCCTGCCATGCGCGCGATCGTCGCCGGCAGGAAGAGCGCGGTGCTGAAGACGAGCGACGCCGTCCACGTGTCGCCCGCCGGCGTGAGGTGCAGCTCGAGGTCGAAGTGCGTCGAGTCCGTGGTGAGCGGCCACGGCTCCGCCGCCGTGCCGGCGAGCCGGAGGGGCGTGGCGTCGGCGTTCTGCAGGGCGAGGAGCACCTGGAACAGCGGGTGCCGCCCGAGGTCGCGCGGCGGGTTCAGCTCCTCGACGAGTTTCTCGAAGGGCAGCGCCTGGTGCGCGTAGGCCTCCAGCGCCGTGCGCCGCGCGCGCCCCAGCGCCTCGCGGAACGTGGGCCGCCCCGCGAGATCGCCGCGCAGCACGAGCAGGCCGGTGAAGAGCCCGATCGCGCCGTGCAGCGCGGGCTCGCCGCGGTTCGCGATGGGCGTGCCCACGGCCACGTCGTCCTGCCCGCAGGTGCGCGCGAGCAGGACCTGGAACACGGCGAGCAGCGCCATGAACGGCGTGGCGTTCTCCTCCGCCGCGATCGCGCGCAGCCGCGCCGCGGCGGACGCCGGGACCGCAAAGTCGTGCCGCGCGCCCGCAAACTCCTGCCGCACGGGCCGCGCGAAGTCGAGCGGCAGCCCGAGCGCGGGCAAATCGCGGAGGCGCTCGCGCCAGTGCGCCACCAGCGCCGCGAGCGCGGCGCCGCCCAGCCGCTCGCGCTGCGCCGCCGCCCAATCCGCGTATTGCACGGCGGGCGGCGGCAACGGGTCCGCCCTTCCCTCGATCGCCGCGGCGTAGAGCGCCGCCAGCTCGCGGTTGAACACGCCCACCGACCACCCGTCCGCCACGATGTGGTGCCAGGTGCAGAGCAGCACATGGTCGGCCTCGCCCAGCCGCAGCAGCGCGGCGCGGAACAGCGGGCCGCGCTCCAGATCAAACGGCTCGTCGCGCCAGCGCCGCAGCGTGGCCTGCGCCTCCGCCTCGCCGCCCCCGACCGCCTCGGCGAACGCCAGCGCGCAGGGCGCGGCCGCCGCGATCTCCTGCACCGCGACGCCCTGCGCCGCGGGGAAGCGCATGCGCAGGCTCCCGTGCCGCGCGACGATCGCCGTGATCGCGCGCGCGAGCGCGGCGCGATCCAGCGGGCCGCGCAGGCGCACGGCCTGCGCGAGGTGATACTCCACGCTCGCGCCCTCGAAGCGGTCGAGGAACCACAGCCGCTGCTGCGCGAACGAGGGCGGCGGCGGGCCGGCGCGGCGCGGCGCGCGCGCCGTCTCCCCGCGCGGCGACGCCGCGAGGTGGCGCGCGAGCCGCGCGACGGTGGCGTGCTCGAAAATCGCCTCGGGCGGCAGCTCCACGCCGAGCGCCTGCGCGACGCGCGCGGCCAGCTCCATCGCCTGCAACGAGTCGCCGCCGAGCGCGAAAAAGTCATCGTCCACGCCCACGGCGTCGGTCTTCAGGACGTCGGCCCAGATGGCCGCGAGCCGCCGCTCCGGTTCATCGCGGGGCGCGGTGCGCGCCCCCGCTTTCGCCGGCGCCGCGGGCTCGGGCAGCGCCTTGCGATCGACCTTCAGGTTGCGGTCGAGCGGGAGCTTTTCGAGCGTCACCCACGCCGTCGGCACCATCGCCGCGGGCAGGTGCGCCGCCACGTGCGCGCGCCACGCCCCGGGCGCCGGCGCGCCGTCCGCGCCGGGCACGACATAGGCCGCGAGCCGTGGCTCGCCCGCGGCGTCCGCGCGGATCGCGACGGCGGCGTCGGCCACGCCGGGCGCGGCGCGGAGCGTGCGCTCGACCATGTCGGTGTCGACCCACTGGCCGCGGACCTTGGCCTGGAAGTCGGCGCGGCCGAGGTATTGCAGCGTGCCGTCGGGCAGCATCCGCCCGAGGTCGCCGGTCAGGTAGGTGCGCACCGCCGGATCGCGCGCATCGGTCAGGAAGCGCTTCGCCGTCAGCTCGGGCTGGCGCCAGTAGCCGAGCGCGAGGAAGCGGCTGCGCACCGCGATCTGGCCGGTCTCGCCGGGCGGCGTGGGGGCGTGCGCGTCGTCGAGCAGCACGACGTCCATGTCCGCGATCGCGGCGCCGATGGGCACGGGGCCCTCGGGCACGGGCGTGGCGGGCGTGATGCGCCACTGCCGCACGAGGCCGCACTCGGTGGCGCCGAGGCCGTTGGCGAGCACGGTGCCCGGCGCGCAGGCGCGGCGGAAGATCTCCACGTCGCGCGCCGTCGCGCGGTCGCCCTCGAGCCGCACGCAGCGCAGCGCGGGAAACCCGCCGCCGTCCATCGCCTCGCGGAAAATCGCCGGCACGCCATGGAACATCGTCGCGCGCCGCGCGCGCAGCCAGGGCCCGAGCGGCGCGAGGCCGTGGCGGCGCACGTCGTAGGGCAGCGAGCAGCCGCCGTTGAGCAGCGCGGCGAACAGGCTCGAGACCGCGCCGCTGAAATGCGGCGCCTGGAGGAGCGTGAGCCGATCGTCGCGCGTGATGCCGAGGTGCGTGGTGTAGCGCCACACGTTGTGCAGCACGTTGCGGTGGCTGTCCGCCACGCCCTTGGGCGCGCCGGTCGAGCCCGAGGTGTAGTAGAGGTAGGCGAGCGCCCCGGGCGCGACGGGCACCCCGGGATCGGGCGCGGCCGGCGCGGCCTCGATCTCCTCCCAGCAAAGCGTGCGCGCGGGATCGGCGAGGAGGCCGACGGCGGCGGCGAGGTGCGCGCGCGCGGCGACGATCAACGCCGGCTCCGCGCTCGCGATCATCGCGCGCGTGAGCTCCGCCGGCAGCCGCGGATCGAGCGGCACGTAGGCCGCGCCGCACTTGAGGATCGCGAGCGTCGCCGCGATCGCACCCGCGCCTTGATCCATCAGAAGCACGACCCGCTCGCCCTCGAGCGGCGCGACGCGGCGCAGCGCGCCGGCCGCGGTGTTCACGACGGCGTCGAGCTGGCCGTAGGTGAGCAGGCGATCGCCGTCCTCGACGGCGATGCGGTCCGGCTGCGCGCGGACCTGCGCGCGAAAGCGATCGGGGATCGAGGCCTCGATCGCGGCGCGGGGGGTGTCGGTGGCAACGGCTGGAGCGGTGCCTTGCACGCTCCGGGCGTAGCAGGCCGGGGGGCGCTGGCAAATGATTCCCTCGGGCCGAGCAAGATCCCGGGCAAGTAGCGGGGGGCGTCCCCGCCCGCCGGTTCAGGACGTGCGCGCACCCAAGCCTCGGCGGGCAGGGACCCGGCTCCGCTCGAGGCTACGCCGTGCCGGTGATGCCCTTGAAGACGTGGCCCTCGTTTTGATCCGCGCGCTCGGGGCGGCCTTGGTGGTGGTAGATCAGCTTCGTGTGATCGAGGCCGAGCAGGTAGAGGATCGTCGCGTGCAGGTCGTGCACGTGCAGGCGATCCTTCACGGCATAGAGGCCGAGGTCGTCGGTCGCGCCGATCACTTGACCGCCGCGCACGCCGCCGCCGGCCATCCACATCGTGAAGCCCGTGGGGTTGTGATCGCGGCCGCCCTTTTGCTCGGCCATCGGCGTGCGGCCGAACTCGCCGCCCCAGATCACGAGCGTCTCGTCGAGCAGGCCGCGTGATTTCAAATCGGCGAGCAACGCGGCGATGGGTTTGTCGACGGAGCGGCACAGGGCGCTGTGGTTTTTCTCCAGCTCGGTATGGCTGTCCCAGCCGCTGCCGGAGCCGCTGTAGAGCTGCACGAAGCGCACGCCGTGCTCGACGAGGCGGCGCGCGAGCAGGCAGTTGCGGCCAAAGACCGCCGTCTCCTTCTCGTCGAGGCCGTAGAGCGCCTTGGTCGCGGCCGTTTCCTTCGCGAGATCGACGGCGCCGGGAGCCTCGGCCTGCATCCGGTAGGCGAGCTCGTAGCTGCGGATGCGGGCCTCGAGCTCGGTGTTGTCGGCGCGCGGGGCGGCGTGCGCGCGGTTGAGCGACGCGAGGAGGTCGAGCTTGTCGCGCTGGCGCGCGTCATCGTGGCCCTTGGGATTTTGCAGGTTGCGGATCGGCGAGCCGGTGGCGCTGAACTCCACGCCTTGGTGCACGGCGGGCATGAAGCCCGTGCCCCAGTTGCGGACGCCGTTCACGACTTCCTTCTCGCTGTCCTTGATGACGACGAAGCCGGGGAGATTTTTGTTCTCCGTGCCGAGGCCGTAGTCCACCCACGCGCCGAGCGACGGGCGGCCGCCGAAGACGGAGCCGGTGTTCATCTGGCAGACGCCGCCGGCGTGGTTGATGCCATCGGACACGCACGAGCGGATGACCGCGAGATCATCGGCGTGCTGCGCGACGTGCGGGAACCAGTCGCTCACCCACAGCCCGCTCTGGCCATATTGCTTCCACGTGCGCGGGCTGCCCATGATCGGGGAGTTGCTCTCGCCCATCGCGAGCACGGGCATCTTGAAGCTCGGCGGGAGCTTCTTGCCGTTGAGCTCGTTGATGAGCGGCTTGCGATCGAAGGTGTCGAGGTGGCTCGGGCCGCCCTCCATGAAGAGGAAGATGACGTTCTTCGCCCGGCCCGCGCGCCCGGTGAGCGCGGCGCTCGCGCGGTTCAGCGTGCCGTCCGCGCCCAACAACGGCGTGCGCGTGAGCGCCGCCAGCGCAACCGCGCCAAACCCGCAGCCGGCGGTGCGAAGGAAATCACGGCGGGAGAAAACGGGATCGTAGTGGTTGCAGGGCATGGGAGAAAAATTCTTAGGAACTGCTAGGCCGTTTTTCCTCTGAGATCTCGGAAAAGGTTATTCCAATAAATCACCGCCTCCACATGCGCGTCGTAGGAAATCCACGCGATGTTCTCCGACTTCGACGGAGAGCCACCGAAAACAATCGGCTGAACGTGCCACTTAATCTTTCCAGCGAGCTTTGGGTCCGCCCGCAACTTCAGCGGTTCGGCAGGAAACGAATACGCCCGCAGCTCCTCGCGCACAAGTGGGACAGTTGGAACGGTGTGATAGCGTCCATTGGTATCGCTTAGAATGAAGTCGTCCCAGAACTTGAGCCCGACGACGAAGAAACCCGGCAGGTAGTCTGATAACCGATAGCGCGCTGTCGCATTCGCAGCCTCTTCTTGGCTCTCAAAGAGCGCAAAATACTCATCGTTAAACCAGCCGTCTTTCATTTTCGCGAAGAACGAAGTTCGTCAGCCTCAGATTTCAATGCAGGTGCAAAAACTCATTCGAGTTCAGCAGCACGTGCGCGAGGTCGGTCATGGCGCGGACCTTGGCGTCGGTGCTTTCGGCGGTGCTGGCGCCGGCTTGCCATTCGTAGCCGGCGGGGAGCGGGCGGCGGGCGTCCCACGTCATCGCGCCGAGCGCGGGCCAGCGTGACGGCTCGGCGGCGAGCGCGTCGTCGGCGAGCAGGCCGGGGGCGACGCGCACGCCCTCAATCACGCCGTCGAACTGGTGCGGGCCGCGGCGCGCGAGGCCGCCGATCGTGGGCGTGGCGGCGCCGGCGCCGAGCTTGCCGACGAGCGAGAGCTTGGCCGTGGCGGTGCGGGGCGGCGACTCGGGCGCGCTGAGATCCCGCACGCGGAAATTCACCGTGCCCTCCGCGCACGAGACGCGCGCGACGACGTGGTGCATCCGGCCGACGGTGATCTCGAGGCCGGAAGGGATGACCTCGTAGGCGGTGTTGGCGTTGTCGTCCTCGCCCACGAGCTGCACGATGAGCGTGCCGGCCTTGAACGCGGATTTCTTGCCCGTGACGCCGAGCGACCAGCCGTGTGAGTCGAGCGAGAGGCGCTCACCGTTCCAGCGCGACGCGATCACGCGCACGGCGGAGGCGGCGTCGAGACTGTCGAGCTTGACGACCGCCTCGATCGTGAAGTCGTCGCCCTCGCGCGGCGCGGTGCGGACGAGCAGGCGCTCGCGCGCAGTGTTCTCATGAAAGCGGCCGGCCTCAACGGGAGCACTATCGGCGGTGAGCGCCGGCGCAGCCTGGTCGGCGGACGGCCGGACCGACGCGGTGCGGCGCGCGACGAAGTTCTCCGCTTCCTGTTTCTCGGTGGCCGTGGGCGCGCGGCCGAGCACGGCCTGCCACACCCCGTCGACAGACTCGGCGCGCGCCCCGAGCGCGCGGGCCCGAGCCAGGGGCCAGTCGCCGTTGGCGAAGAGCAGCGCCTGCAACGGCGTGGACGTGGTCTGCCGCTCGGCGCTGCTCGCGAAGCCCGCGGGCGCATCGAGCACGCGCAAAAGCTCGTTGGGCGCGTTGCGGCGCTTGGTCGTATAGATCGTGCGGCGCGCGGAGAGATTGGCGTCGGTCGGCGCGCCGCCCGCCGCGAGGTCAAGCTCCCCCGAGGCGGCGAGCATCGCGTCGCGCACCTGCTCGGCGTCGAGCCGGCGCGGCGAGAAGCGCCAGAGAAAATGGTTCTCCGGATCGGCGAGCGCCGCGGCCTCGGGCACGGCGATGCGCGCAGTCTGGCGGTAGGTGGCGGAGAGGAGGATCTCGCGGTGGAGCGACTTGAAGCTCCAGCCCGACGCGACAAAGCGCCGCGCGAGCCAGTCGAGCAGCTCGGGATGCGTGGGCAGGCCGCCGAGCTTGCCGAGGTCGTTGGGCGTGGGCGCGAGGCCGCGGCCAAAATGCCGCTGCCACACGCGGTTCACGATCGTGCGCGTGGCGAGCGGGTTGTCGGGCCGCGTGATCCAGGCGGCGAGCGCGGTGCGGCGGCCGGTGGAGTTTTCCAGCGGCGTAATCTGCGGGGCCTCGGGCGCGATGAGCGTGAGGAAGCCGGGCGCGACCTCGCGCTCGCCGCCGCGGCGGCCCTTCATGATCGTGGGGGGCGCGGCGCGGCCGGCGTCGGTGGCGACGAAGGCATCGGGGAGCGGCGCGGGCTTGAGCGCGTCGAATTTCTTCAGCTCCACCTGCAGCTCGGCGTAGCGCTTCTTCGCCTCGGGGGTCTTGAGGGCCTTCTGCGGCTCGAAGCGCTCGACCTCGTAGTCGAGCTGGCGCGTGGCGATGGTGGCGAGCACGTGCTCGAGCGGCGCGCGCTGCGCGGGCGGCTTGTCGAGCATCGCCTGGATGTCGTCGGTGAACCGATCGTGCGCGCGCTGGACGAGGCGGTCGCGCTCGGGCCCGATGAGCGACTCGATCTCGTCGCGGATCGGCTTGGCCGCGGACTCCCACGCGGCCTGTTTCTCGGCGAAGCGCTTTTTCTCCTCGGGCGTGGCGAGCTTGAGGTCGCTGCGCCAGTTCACGCCCTCGAAGAAGGCGCGGAGCGCGAAGTAGTCCTTCTGCAGGATCGGGTCGAACTTGTGGTCGTGGCAGCGCGCGCACTGGAAGCTGAGGCCGAGGAAGACCTCGCCGGCGTTGGCCGTGAGATCATCCGTGATGATCGTGGCTTGGCCACGCACGTCGCGCTGGTTCCACTCGTAGATCGCGTTGCGGAGATAGGAGGTGGCGATGAGGACGTCCGGGTTGTCGGGCGCGATCTCGTCGCCGGCGAGCTGCTCGCGCACGAAGCGGTCATAGGGCTTGTCGGCGTTGAGGCTGCGGATGACCCAGTCGCGGTAGCGCCACGCGTCGGGCCGGAGAAAATCGCCGCGGTAGCCGTCGCTGTCGGCGTAGCGCACGAGGTCGAGCCAGTGCTGCGCCCAGCGCTCGCCGTAGCGCGGGCTGGCGAGCAGCGCGTCGACGAGCCGCTCGTAGGCATCCCGCCGCGCGTCGGCGACGAAGGCGCGCACCTGCTCCGCCGTCGGCGGCAGCCCGTGGAGATCGAAATAGATGCGGCGCGCGAATTCCTCGCGGCTGGCCTCGGGCGCGGGCGCGAGTTTTTTCTCGGCGTGCTTGGCGGCGATGAAGCGGTCGATGTCCGTGCGCACCCAGGCGTTGCCCGGGAGGGCGGGCGGTGTCGGCTGCGCGAGCGGCTGAAACGTCCAATAGGCGCGCTGCTCCTTCGTGAACCCATGCGCGTCCACTTCCCCACCCGCGACCTCCGGGCTCGCCGGCCAGGGCGCGCCCATCGCGATCCATTTTTCCAGCGCGGCGACCTCCACCGCCGGGAGCGGATCGTCGGGCGGCATCTTCAAATCGGGGTCCGTGCGGCGGATCGCCTGGACGAGGAGCGAATCGTCCACGGGCTTCCCGGCCGTGAAGAGCGGGCCGGTGTCGCCGCCCTTCGCAAAGCGCGCCGCGGAGTCGAGGCGCAGGCCGGCCTTCTGCTTTTTCTCGCCGTGGCACTCGAAGCAGCGGTGGGCGAGAAGCGGGCGGATCTCGTTCTCGAAGAACTGGCGTTTGCCCGACTCGCCGAGCTCGGCCGCCCACGCGGGCGCGCAAACCAGGACGGAGAGGGCAAGCAGGCGCAAGGGGCGGTTCATTGCGGCGGAAAATCAGCGGACACGGAGGGTCGGAGGACGGGCGGTGGGGTGTTCCTTGGAAGCGAAGGCATGCACGAGCCCGGTGGAGTCGGTCTCGCCGGTCTCGCGCACGAGGAGAAAGGTAACGAGGCCGCCGCGGCTGGCACGCACAAACGCGGCCAGCGCGTCGCCCCGGATCGTCAACGGCTCGCCCGAGCCGCCGCGCGGCAGCCAGAACTCCGCGACCTTTTCCACCTGCGAGGGAATCACGCCGGCATCGTCGCAGCCGGGCAGGTCCTGCCACGAGAGCGCGTGCTCGTCCCAGCCCTCGGCGAGGCCGGCCTTGACGCCATAGACGGCGAAGCGCGAGTCCGGCACCATGGTGACAAACCCGTAGCCGCTCGGCTCGGGATCGAGGACGAGCTGCGCCTCCGTGACCCCCGCGGTGCGCACCTCCGCGAGATCGAAGGTGATGATCGCGCGGCGCTCGTTGGTCCGGCCGCGCTCCAGATCGGTGTGCTTCACCATGAGGAGCGGCTGCCCGCCCGTGAACTCGGGGAACCCGCGGCGCACATACGCATCGCGGCCCCGGCCAAACGACGTGGGGATGGAGGTCCATCCGTCGATGACTTGCGGAGGCGCGGCGCGATTGGGCTCGACGGCCGCCGCGCCGGTGACGCCGCCCACATGGTAGTGCCTGCCCGCGGTCAGCTTCAGCACGCCCGCGCGCCGCGGGTCCTCGACCTCCACCGTGCCGTCGAAGACAAACACGTGGGAATTCCCGCCGGAGCCCGCCGTCAGCCCAAACCGCGTCCCGAGATCAACCACCTGGAGATCGGGCGTCTCCACCGCAAAGCCGTGCGCCGCCACCGGCACCTCCGCGGTGAGCGAGCCCTCGATCAGCCGGCAGCGCATGGCGCTGAGAATCTCGAGCCTGGTGGGCGCCTCGAGCGTGACGACCGCGCCGCTCGCAAAGCGCACGGTGGCGATGCCCTCGACGAGGGCGAACATCCCCGGCCCGAGCCGCGACTGCGGCAGCGTGGGCAGCGTGGAGCCGGCCCACTTGGCGTTGTCGGCCTGCACGAGCGTGGCGATGGCGGCGGGCGGCGCGGGGCGCCGCAGCGCGATCGACAGCAAGACGCTCGCCGCCGCGGCGACGCCGAGGCCGGCCAGCCAAACCCAGCGCGCGGGCCGCGGCGCCGCGTCGACGGACGCCAGCAGGTCCGGCAGACGATCGCGCTCCGCGTGCAGCGCGCCGTGCAACCACGCGCGCTCGGCATACGCCGCGCGCAGCGCCGGATCGCGCACGACCTCCGCCTGCAGCGCGGCGAGCTCGTCGGGCGGGAGCAGGCCCTCGAGCGCGCGCCCGATGCGATCGAGGTTTTCGGCGGAAGGCTTCATGGCGTGCGCGCGGCGAGCCCGCGGCGGATCATGGCGTGGCGGCAGGCGTCCCTGCCCGCCGGTTCCGGATGTCCGCCCAGCCCTCGGCGGGCAGGGACGCCCGCCGCCACGCAAGGCAGCGCCATTTTCATTCCCTCCTGAGATGCGGCGATCTTCATGCGATTCGGCGCGCGGCGGCCAGCTGGCGGCTGATGCAGTCGTTGAGCGCCTCGCGGATGCGGCTGAGGAGGCGGTAGACGGCGAGCACGGAGCGCTCGCTCTTGGCCGCGATGGCCTCGACCTCGCAGCCGTCATAGTAGCGCCAGACGACAATCGCGCGGTGCCGCTCGGGGATTTTCTTCAGGCAGAGCCGCAGCAGCTCGGCGCGCCGGTCGAGTTCATCGGCGCGCCGATCAATCTCGGCGGCGACGGCCTCGATGAACTCATGCTCATGCGGCGACTCGGGCCGGCGCTTCGCGGCGCGGCGGAAATTCAGGATCTGATGCAGCGCGACCGCGCGCGCCCACGCGCGGAAATCCGTGCCCGGCTCGAAGCGATCGAACATCCGCCAGAGGGCGAGCTTGCATTCCTGGAGGATGTCCGCGGCGTCGGCCGGGCTGCTCACGAGGCTGAACACATAGGCGCTCAGCGCCCGCTCGTGCTCCGCCAGCAGGCGCAGGTAGGCTTCGTCGCGGTCGGCGGAGTTGGGCGGGGGAGGCGGGTGGTCCATGGAGCGCGGGCAAAACTTAAGGTCCGCCGCGCGCGTTTTTGGACAATAATCCGCCGCGGCCCGGCGAGGCCCGGGGCAATCCTCGGCTAAAAGGTGAACCGAGTCGAGAAGGTGAATCTCCGGCCCTCGGCGATGGAATAGACCACGGCCCGGCCATCGGGGTTGATGGTGACGGGGACGAGCTCGTTGTGCGTGAAGAGATTTCGCACGTTGAGCTGGAGCTTCATCCCGACTTTGCCGTTCAGGATTTTCCGTTGGTAGGAAACCCAGCCGTCGTAGCGGGTCTCGGCCGGGCCGTAGAACGGATGCCGCACATCCGAGACGCGCACGTCGCTGAGCAGGCTCGGCGCGCCGGGCGGCACGGGCGTGAGGTCGGCGCGCAGCGAGACCACCGGGAAGCCGATGGCGGATTTATCGAGCCAGCGGACGCCGGTGCCGACGCCGAAGCCCTTGAGCTTCTCATTCTGAAAATCGTAGTTCGCCACGATGTTGCCCCGCCATTTGCGGAGTTCCTGCACCGCGGCGCCGTCGGCCGAGGCGGCGGTGTTGAAGCGATTGAGCGCGAGCGACTGGAAATTGTTCGCGAGCATGTTGATGTCGGTGCGGCTGCCGATGTTCGGGAGCGCGCCCACGTTGAGGGGGACGTTGAACCCCCAGTCGTTGCGCCACTCGACCGCGATGGGTTTGCCGGAGGCGGTCGGCGTGTCGAAGAGCAGCTTGCGGACGGCGGCGCCGGTGTTGCTGCGGACGGATTCCTGCTCGGAGACATTCAGCACGAGGGAGAGGCCGCGCGTCGGGCGGAACATCAGCTCGAGTTCCTTGCCCTTGGTCACCGCGTCGCTCGTGTCGCGCACCCCGGGATCGGTGTATTGCAGGCTGCCGTTGACCAAGCGCGCCTTGAACGTGTCGATGAGCGCCTGCGGGGGCGCGACGAAGCCGACCGGCAGGCCGCCGCCGCCGTCGGGGAGGTTGCCGCCCCGCACCATGGTGACGGCCTGGCTCCAAATGCCCATGATCGCCGCGGGGATGCCGCCGACGGTGGAGTTGAAGCTGCCGGTCTGCGTCGTCTCGAAGAAATTAACGCGCGCCGTGACGCGGCCCCGGAAGGCCTCCAGGTAGAGGCCCTTTTCCTTGGTGATGCCGCGGGGCGGGCCGAACTCCTTGCCGAACGCATCCACGGCCTTCGTCGTGGGCGGGCTGAAATTCTCGGAGGAGCCGTAGTAGACGTTGAGCGCGGAGACCACGGGGACGCGTTGCAGCCATTTCTCCGGCAGCTTGGCGACCCCGCTCCAGGCGAACACGCGCTTGGCAAACGTCTGCGGCACGAGCGCGGGGTTGGCCAGGCTGAAGGACGGCGCGTCGATGACGCGGAAGCCCTCGCCGGTGGAATCGAACGGGGCGTTGACGCTCAGGATGGAGGATTTCTCCCGGCGCCAGCCGACGGTGGTGACGACGCGATCCCAGAGCCAGTTGCTCTGCAAGGCCAGCGCCCGCGAGTCGAGCGTGCGCTCGTTGATGCTCGCGCTGCCCGCGGTGTGGCTGACCTTGCGATCCTCGCGCAGGACCGTGAGCGGCGTGAGGTAGGGGTTGTAGGCCGCCTGCTGCGCGACGGCCGCCGTCGGCGCCTGCACGCGCGAGAGGACGACGCCCTTGCCGTTGATCTCGTTCTGCATGTTCATCAGGTTTTCCTGCAGGCCCTGCAGGTGCGCGCCGCTCGGCGTGCTGGCGCCGAGGAGCGACGGGCCGATGTAGACCCACGTGACGATCTGTTTGCTCTGCGCGGCGGTGCGCGCCTGGTTGTTGCCGTTGGTCCAGTTGTCCGGCGTGTAGAACATCGAGCCGCCGCCGTGCGACTCCGTCAGGAATTTCTCATGCTGGCCGAGCAGGGAGAGCACGTGCTTGCCCAAAATCGCGCCGAGGCGGTTGCCGAGGCCCTCGTGCAGGTTGAGCTCGTAGAAAAACTTCGCGCGCGTCGTGTCCACCTGCTGATCGGAATAGCTCGCCGCGCCGGCGGTGGAGATGAACGGGCGGCCGAAATTCGGGTTGGCCTCGCCGGTCCACATCCTGGTGTTCACGTCGATCGAGATGTAGGGGGAAGCCTGGTTCATCAGGGACTGGAAGCCCTCGTTCCATTTCTGCCGGTTGAACGAGACCTCGAAGCCCGCCCTGCGCCTGAGCAGGAGCTGCTGCAGCGATGCGTCGAGGTTTTGCAGGTTGGACTTGGCCTCGGAGTTGGGGCCGGCGAGCAGGTTGTTGAAATAGTCGAAGACCGAGGCGTCCGTGAGATTTTCGGCCGAGTAGAACGACTGATCCGCGAGGCCGTAGTCGGCGCGCACGCGGCTCATCTCACGGCTGTAGGCCTGCGCGGCGGTGCCGGTGAGGCCCGTGCCGGGGTAGAACACGTTGTTGGAAACCATCCCGCGCCCGAGCAGGATCTGGCCGCCGGGGAGATTCTGGATGTTGTCGCGCGGCGCCGTGGCATGCACGTCCTGGAACGTGAACGTCGGCGAGCGGTTCACATTTTCCGGCACGCCGATCGTGATGTTGTTGAGGGCGGCGGTGAACACCACGAACGGCCCCGCGGTGGGATCGTAGCTCACCTTGCCCCGGGCCCCGGCCGCGCGGAGATCGGCGGGCAGCGTGGCGTCGAACCACGAGGAGATGCGGTCCGAGGGCGTGAGGGTGCGCGCGCGGTTGGATTTGATTTCGCCCATCTCGAAGCCGGCGCGCACGATGGTCGAGTCGAGCAAGCCGCGGTTGCGCAGCGGCTTGATGTCCCACGTGGCCGTGACGTAGCGGCGGCTGGTGTCGGTGTAGGTGAATTTCTGCTGGAACTTGTCGTCGCTCTTCACCGCGGCGAGGCGCACGGCCAGCTCCCCTTTGCGAAGGACGAGGTTGTAGTTGAAGGCCGCCCGGCCGGTGCCGTAGCTGCCAAAGGAGAGATCGAGATGCCCGCCGGACTTGCGCAGGTCGGCGGTGGCGGTCGAGGTGTTGATGATGCCGGCGGGGCTGCCGACGCCGAAGAGCAGGGCGTTGGCGCCGCGGTTGATCTCCACGCGGTCCGTGTTGTAGCTGTTCATCGGGATCACCGCGCGGTAGAAGTTCATCGCCTGCGTCGCCTCCGCGAGGCCGCGCACGCGCGTGCCCGTCGGGCCGTTGCCGAGATCGGGCTCGCTGGTCACGCCGCCGGGCGCGGGCGTCGCGCCGGAGAAATTCCCGCCGAACCCCGTCACCTCCATGTTGGCCTGGTAGACGAGCAGGTCGCGCAGGTTGAAGGACGCGGTGTCCTCCAGGAATTTCGCGGTGACGACGGACACCGAGGCGCCGAGGTCGGTGAGCCTCGTCTTCAGGCCGGTGCCCGACAGCGATTCGCTCGCCTCGTAGCCCACGTCCTTGTCGGACGCGACCGTGAAGGGCGACAGCACGATGGTCTCATCGCCCGCCGCCGGCCGAGGCGCGGCCGCGGGCGCTTGCGCCGCGAGCCGCGCCGCGGCGGCGAGAAGCAGGAGGCCCGCGCAGGGACGACGGGGAAGAACGCGACGCGCGGTCGCGGCAGGGATGGGAGTGGGGTGTTCCATGGAGAGAGTCGGTCGGCCACCGGGACGCTGAGGGGGCAGGCAACTGGCGGTAAGGTCGCGGATCGAAAAATTTGGACACAAAAAAAGCGCAGCCCTCGGCTGCGCTGTTCCTCCCGCCGGGCTGCCTCGGCGCCGGGCTATCTTTCGCCCGGCTCCGGCGAGCGGGCGGCGAAGCGCCCGCTCGGCCTCGCCGGATCGTAGGCGGCGTTGGGCGTGGAGGATTTCGCGCCCACGCTTTTCTGCCACGCGTGCAGCTCCGCGCGCAGCGCCTGCACGCGCGCGGGCTCGGACGCGGCGAGGTTTTTCCGCTCCGACGGATCCGCGCGGAGGTTGAAGAGTTCGACCGTGCCGCCGTCCTCGAACCACTCGATCAATTTCCAGTCGCCGCGGCGCACGCTCGCGCCGGGCGCGCCACCTTGGTTGCCGTAGTGCGGGTAGTGCCAGAAGAGCGCGCGCTCCGGCAACGCCGCGCCCGCCGTGAGCAGCGGCAGCAGGTTCACGCCGTCGGGCGGCAACTCGGGGGCCGGCTTCACGCCGGCGGCGGCGAGGAAGGTCGGGAAAAAATCCGGGCTGCTCACGGGCGCATCGATCACGCGGCCGGGCGCGACGTGCCCGGGCCAGCGGACGATCAGCGGCTCGCGCACGCCGCCTTCGTAGAGCCAGCCCTTGCCGCCGCGCAGCGGAGCGTTGGAGGTCGGCCAGCCCTCGCTGGTGGAGAGCCCGCCGTTGTCGCTCGTGAAGACGACGATGGTGTCACGCTCGAGGTCGTGGTCGCGGAGGGCCTGCAGGATTTTTCCGACGGCGAGGTCCATCGCCTCCACCATGCCGGCATAGACGGCGTGGTTCTGCGTGAGGCGGACGTCGCGCTCGCCCTCCCTGCCCCACTGGGTCTTCGGCGCGAGGCGCGCGCGCTTCGCGTCGTATTTCGCGCGGAGATCCGCGCGCGCCATCAAGGGCGTGTGCACGTCGTAGAACGGCAGCCAGACGAGGAACGGCTGCGCCTTGTGCGCGGCGATGAACTTCGCGGCCTCCGTCGCGAGCCGGTCGGGCAGGTGCTCGCCCTTGGGGCCGTCGGGCAGGCGGGGGTTGCCGTAGGGCGAGAAATATTTGTCGCCGCCATAGGGCCCGCCCTTGTCGTTGCCGCCTAGATTGACGTCGAAGCCCTGGTCCTCCGGCCAGCGGCCCGCGGGGCCGAGGTGCCACTTGCCGGCGAAGAACGTCGCGTAGCCCGCCGGCTTGAGCGCCTCGGCGACGGTCGTCTCGGCGAGCGCCAGCTCAGTGGCATAGGGCGCGGGGAGGAGCTTGGTGTTGCGCTTCCACGCCGCGGGCTGCGCGGCGCCGATGTAGTCGGTGATGCCGGTGCGCTGCGGATATTTTCCCGTGATGAGGCTCGCGCGCGAGGGCGAGCACACCGGGCACGCGGCGTAGGCCTGCGTGAAGCGGGCGCCCTCGCGCGCGAGCCGATCCAAATGCGGCGTCTCGTAGAACGTGCTGCCATAGCAGCCGAGGTCGCGCTGGCCGAGATCGTCGGCGAGGAGGAAGACGATGTTGGGCGGGCGCGATGCCGCCGCGGCGAGCGCGACGGCCGATAGCGCCAGGGCGGCGCCGAGCGCGGAACGAAAAGTGATCATGGGGCGGCGAGCATCGGCGCAAAAGCGCGCGCCCGGGGCAAAGGCAAAGTGGCCGCCGCGGCGCGGCGGGTCTCGCACGGGGACGGCCTGCTGCACCCGGGCGAACGCGCCCGCCCCGGCCCCGGCGCGCGGGCGATCCGTTTCAGAACACGCCCTTCACGCCGAACTGCACTTGCGCGCCGTCGCGACGGTCGGAGCTGACGCGGGCGTAGGCGGGCGTGTCGGTGCCGTAGGTCTCGTTGATGAGCGGGGCGCGGAGGAGGTTGTTGACGGTGACGAAGACCGTGGTGTCGCGGCGCACCACGTAGTCGGCGCTCAGGTTCACGAGGCCGCGCGGGAGCGTCCACACGAAGGCGTTGCTCGCGAGGCCGCTCGTCGCGCCGCGGCGCAGGCCGGTCCAGCTGTAGTTCGCGCTCATCGAAAGCGCACGCCACGCGAACTGCGCGCCGCCGTTCCAACGGCGCGTCTGGCCGTTGGCGAAATCACCCGCGCGGAGGCCGGTGACGCGGTTGCGCGAGTAGTTCGCGAAGACGGAAAGCCACGGGCGCAGCCGCTGGCGGGCGGAGAGCTCGAGGCCGGTCTGGCGAACCTGGCCGGTGACGTTTTCCGGATGCGAGAGCAGGTAGCCGGCGTAGTCGTCGTCGAGCCCGAGCTCGTCGAGCTGGGCCTTGGTCGCGATCGTGCTGACGGTGGAGATGAAATCCTTCACGTCGCGGCGATAGGCGCTCACGGAGAACAAGCCGCCGGCCGCGGTGTAATACTCGAGCGCGATGTCGTGGTTGCGGCCGGTCCACGGGCGGAGCGCGGGGTTGCTCGTGCTGATGGTGCCGAGGCCGGAGCCGGTGGCGTTTTCGGCGGGCGAGGTGACCTCGGTGACGCTCGTCGTCGGGATGAGCTGCGCGAGCGTGGGGCGGCCGATGGTGTGCGCGTAGCCGAGGCGGAGCAGGAGGTTCTCGCGGAGCGTGAGCGTGGCGTTCACGCTCGGGTAGAGGTCGCCGTAGGTGCTGTCGACGAGGTTGGCGAGCGGGAGGCGCGTGAGCTTGGCGACCTCGAGCGGATCGGTGGCGAGGGGCACGGTCTGCACGCCGGGGAGCGCGGGGTTGCCGTCGACGAGCTTGCCGTTGGCGTCGTGGCGGAACTGGAGCTGGAGGTTGGTGAGCGTGCCGCGCGCGATGACGTGCGTCTGCTCATAGCGCGCGCCGCCGGAGAGGCGCAGGCGGTTTTGGAAAAAGCGCGCGTCGGCCATCAGGTAGCCGGCGGTGATCGCCTCGGAGGACTCCTCGAGGCTGGTGACGTAGGCGATGTAGTCGGTGGCGGCGACCGCGGAGGAGGTCGCGCCGGTCGTGGCGTAGGCCGGGTTCGCCTGATAGAGATCGTAGCCGCGCCTCATGCTGAGCCACTGCTGCGTGGCAAACATGCCGAAGGGCCCGCGCAGGTTGAAATCGGGATCGGTGAGCGTGCCAGCGGGGAGCGCGGCGAAGGCGGGGCCCGCGTAGTTGCGCGTCACCTGCGGCTGCGCGCGATCCTTGGCGGCCTGCTTGAAGAGCGCGCCGGCCTTCACGAGCCACGAGAAATCCGCGGGCTGGAACTTGCGCGTGGCGTCGAACTTCGCGTTGGTGAAGTTGTTCTTGATGTCGCGCGTCGCGACGGCCGGCGTGGTGTAGGCGCCGAGGTTGGCGAGCTGCGTGGTGTCGATGACGGCGCCGGTGGCGGCGTTGGTGACGGTGATTTTTTCCGCGGCGCCGCCGGCGGCGATGTCGTCGAAGCGCACGGTCACGCCCGTGAGGCCGAGCCGGCCCTGGCCGATCTGCCCGTAGGAATCGAGGCGGTAGGTGAGCATCGTCTTGCTCTTCGCGACGGTGGACTCGAGGTCCCACTGCGGGCCGGTGTGCCGGTAGGTGAGCTGGCCCTGGTGCGTCTGCGTGGTCTGGTAGGCGTTCTGGGTGACGAGCTGCGTGACGCTGCCCTGCCCCGCGCGGCCGAGCGTGAACGCGGGGCCGAAGTCGCCCGTCGTCGCGTTGCGCCCGCCGCCCGCGAGCGGCGCAAGCATCGTGCCGGTGCCGTAGGTCATCTGGTTGTTGCCGAAGTCGACCCAGTAGCGGTTGAAATTCCAGGCGACCGAGAGCGTGTCGCGCGCGCCGACGCGGAAGTCGAACTTCGCGCCGAGCGCGCTGCGCCGTGAAAACGAGTGCCCCGCCTGCGCGTTGATCGTCGCGAGGTAGGGCGCGGTCGCGGAGGTGTTCGTCGTCGAGTAGGTGCGCTGGAGCAGGCGCGCGCTGCTGAAGAAGTCGTTGCGCGAGGCGTTGAGCGAGTAGCCGAAGGTCTTGCTCACGGGGTTGACGTAGCTGACCTCGAAATCGGGGAACCACTTGTAGGATTTTCCGTCGCCGCCCTCGCGTCCGCCGGGCGTCCGGCGCAGCGAGAGGAAGTCCGAGTTCATCAGCAGGAAGGTGCGGTAGCGCAGCTCCGGGCGGCTGCGCTCGAAGGCGGAGCGCGGGATCATGTTGATGCGCCCGCCGATGCTGTCGGCGCCGGTGTCGGGCGTCGGGCCCTTGGTGATCTCGATGCGGTCGACGTTGCTCATCGTCACGCCGCGCAGCGCGGTGACGCGCGTGGAGCCGCCGGTCTGCGGCACGCTCAGGCCCGCGCCGTCCATCTCGATGTTGGTGTATTCCGCGGGCATCCCGCGCAGGCCGACGGTGAGCGGCGCGGTGCCGTCGCCCTCGACCTCGACGCCGGGCAGGTATTGCAGGAAGTCGCCGAGGTTGTCGCGCGCGAGCGTGCCGAAGGCATCGGTGGCGATCACCTCCTTGATGTTGCGCGCGATCCTCTTCTCGTTGATCGCCATCTCGGCCGCGCTCATCTCGCGATCAGCGGCGACGCGGAAGGCGTCGAGCTTGATCGCGTCGCCGGCCGCCGGGGATTTTTGGCCGAAGGACTGGAGCGTGATCTCGAGCGGCGCGGGCGAGGGGGCGGCAACCGCGACGACCTCCGGCGTCATGCCCGTGTAGCTCACGCGCAGGCGCGCCGCGCCCGCGGGCAGGCCGGCGAGGAGGAACTCGCCCGCCTCGTTGGTGAGCACCTCGACGGCGGTGCCCTCGACGGCGACGAGCGCGTTGCGCAGGTAGGCGCCGCTGGCGGCGCTTTTCACGCGGCCGGCGATGTCGGCGGCGAACAAGCCGGTGGTCAGGGCAAGGAGGATGGCGACAAGGCCGCAGCGTGGGGTCATGGCAGCCCCATCGCGGCGAAAGGCCGGGACAATCGCAAAGCGAATCTCCGCCAGGCGCCGCCGCCTGCGCGGGCCTCGGCGCCCGCCGCGCCTCAGGCGAGGATGCGGTCGAGCATCTCGCCGGGCCCGAAGCGCACGGCATCGGTGCACGGCAGGCCGGTCTCGCGCGCGGCGGCCTCGACACTCGCGCGGGCGGTGGCGTCGTCCTGCTCCCACGTGTTGAGCGCGACGCCGACGACGGGCACAGGGGCAAACGCCCCCGCCGCCTCGGCCACCTGCTCGTAGAGCGCGACGACCTTTTTCAGCGGCGGAATCGCGATGTGCTCGAAGGAGCGCAGGGTCTTCACGCCCGCCTTGGCCACGAGCACGAGGTGCGTGGGCTGCGAGCCGCGGATGAGCGGCAGCGTGGCGGTGGAGGCGGGGTTGAGCAGCGAGCCCTGGCCCTCAACCCACACGACGTCGTTTGCCGGGCCGTGGCGCATGACCTCGGCCTCGACGGCGCCGCTCGCGTAGTCGACGCGCACCGCGTCGAGGCACATGCCGCTGCCGCTGATCATCATGCCGGCCTGGCCGGTGCCGATGAACATCGAGCGCAGGCCGCGCGCCCGGGCCGCCTTGTCGAACTCCAACGCGGCGGTCATCTTGCCGATCGCCATGTCGGTGCCGACGAAGAGCACGCGCTTGCACTTGAGCGTGCGCGCGGCGCCGGTGCCGCCGACGAGCCCGGCGGGCTCGCGGCGCATGTCCCAGATGTAGACACCCGGCCGGACCGCCGCCGCGATCTCGGGATCCTCGCCGAGCCGGCTGTGCAAACCGCTCCAGATCGAGACGCCGCCCTTCACCGCGAGGCGAAGCTCAACCAGCCACTCGGGCGGCACGCGGCCGCCGCTGGGTGCGAGGCCGATGGCGAGGGCGTTGGGCTGGTGCGCGAGGGCCTCGGCGACGCTCGCGACGATCGGGATGTCGCGCTTGAGCGGCAGCCGCGTGATCTCGCGGAGCGAGCGGCCGGCGGCGTCGCGATCGACGACCGCCACGACCTCGTCGCCGCGGTAGCGCAGGAGCGAGAGGCCGGTCTTGCCGTGCTTGGGCGTGAGCAGGCCGCCGTGCTGGAGGATCGCCAGCCGCTGCGGGGAGCGCGGCGCAAAGGAGGGATCAGTTGGGTTGTGCATGGTGAATTCCAAAACCGGGGGCCTCGGGCAGCACGAGGCGGCCCTCGCGCAGCGCGGCGCCGGCGAAGGGATCGGCCTCGAGGTTGAGGTGGCTGTCGAGGTCGAGGTAGTCGGCGAGCGCGCCGAGGGTGGCGGCGCAGGTGTTGCCGAGCGCGCTCTGCCCGTAGCAGCCGATCAGGATGCGCAGGCCGTGGGCGCGCGCGGCGTGGGCGAGGCGCAGCGCGCCGTCGAGGCCGCCGCATTTCATGAACTTGATGTTGATGCCGCCGATGGCGCCGGCGAGGCGCGCCACGTCGGCCGCCGTGCGGCAGCTCTCGTCCACGATGATCGGGAGCGGCGAGGCGTCGCGCAGCGCGGCGAGCTCGTGCTCGCGCCCGACGGCGAGCGGCTGCTCGAGGTGATCGACCCCGCGCGCGGCGAGCCACGCGGCCATCTCGCGCGCGCCGGCGAGGGACCAGCCGCCGTTGGCATCGACACTCGTGCGCGCGCCCGCGGGGATCGCGTCGCGCACGGCGTCGAACATGGCCTTGTCCGCGTCGAGCCCCGCCGGCGCGCCGAGCTTGACCTTGAAGGCCCGCACATCGCCCGCCTCCAGCCACTGGCGCACGCGCGTGCGCGCGGCCTCGGGCGGGGAGATGCCGACCGTGACGGACGTGAGCGGGCCGCCGTCGCGCGAGAGGCCAAGCAGGCGCCACACGGGTTGGCCGAGTTTTTTCCCCACCCAGTCGTGCATGGCCTGGTTGATCGCCGAGATGAGCGCGGAGGGTGCGTGGGCCGACCAAAGCCGGCGCTCGACCTCGTGGCGCGACCACGCCGAGGAGTCCTCCAGCCAAGGCCGGTGCAGCTCGAGCGCGGCGAGCAAGCCGTCGCGCGTCTGCGGGTGCGCGTCGATGGCGAAGGGCGCGGCCTCGCCCCACCCTTCCACGCCATCCTCGCGCCACTTCAGCCAAACAATCTCGCTGTGCGTGCTGGTGCCGCGGCTGATGGTGAGCGGAACGCGTTTCTTGAGGCGGAGGACGGTGGCGGAGAGCTGGGGCATGACACGGCGGCGCGGAAAGCGGAACATGTTCCCGCGCGAAGGCGAGCCGCGGCAAGACCGCTTGGACGCCGCCTACGCGAGGATTGCCTTCACCACCTTTGCCTCCTCGACGCCGGTGAGGCGCACGTTCAGCCCGCGGAACTTGTGCGTGAACTTCGCGTGGTCGATGCCGAGGCAGTGCAAAATCGTCGCGTGCAGGTCGCGCAGGTGGACGGGGTGCTCCGTGATGTTGTAGCAGAAGTCGTCGGTCGCGCCGTATTCGAGGCCGCCCTTGATGCCGCCGCCGGCGAGCCAGACGGTGAACGCGCGGCCGTGGTGGTCGCGGCCCGCGGCGGGATCGCCGAGCTTGCCCTGGCTGAAGACGGTGCGGCCGAACTCCGTCGCGAAGACGACGAGCGTGTCCTTGAGCAGGCCGCGCTGCTTGAGGTCCTTGATGAGCGCGGCGGTGGGCTGGTCGGTGTCGCGGCACTGGTTGGGGAGCTGCTTCGCGATGGCGATGTGCTGGTCCCAGCCGCGATGAAAAAGCTGCACGAAGCGCACGTCGCGCTCGAGCAGGCGGCGCGCGAGCAGGCAGTTGGCGGCGTAGGTGCCGGGCTTGCGCACCTCGGGGCCGTAGGCGTCGAGCGTGGCGGCGCTCTCCTTGGAGATGTCGGTGAGCTCGGGCACGCTGGTCTGCATGCGAAACGCCATCTCGTAGGCGTCGATGCGCGCGAGCGTCTCGGGATCGCCGAGCTCGGCGGCGCGGGCGGCGTTGAGCGCCGCGAGATCGTCGAGCGCCGCGCGGCGCTGCGCGCGATCGACGCCGGGCGGGTTGGCGAGGTAGAGGACGGGATTGGCACCGGGCCGCAGGCCGACGCCCTGGTGCGACGCCGGCAGGAAACCGCTGCCCCACAGCCGCGAGAAGATCGGCTGGCCGGGGTTCTTGCCCGTGCCCTGCGAGACCATCGCGATGAACGCGGGCAGGTTTTCATTCTCGCTGCCGAGGCCGTAGCTCGCCCACGCGCCCATGCTCGCGTAGCCGGGAAGCTGATTCCCGGTGTTCATGTAGGTGATGGCGGGGTCGTGGTTGATGGCCTCGGTGTGCAGCGACTTGATGAGGCAGATGTCGTCGGCGATCGTCTGCGTGTGCGGGAGCAGGTCGCTGATCCACGTGCCGTGCTTCCCGCAGAGCTTCCCAGTCTTCAGTGGCGGCACGACGGGATAGGCGCTCTGGTTGCTGGTCATGCCGGTGAGACGCTGCGTGCCTTTCACGGAGGCGGGGATTTCCTGGCCGGCGAACTTCTGGAGCGTGGGTTTGTTGTCGAAGAGATCGACGTGCGAGAGGCCGCCGCTCTGGAAAAGGCAGAGGACACGCTTGGCGGTGGGCTTGAAATGCGGGAGGCCGGGCAGCGCGCGGGCAGCGCGCGCAGAAGACGGAGAGACGGAGAGAGGGGGAGACGGAGAGATGGCTGCCGCGGCGCGCGCGAGGTTTTGCGCGAGCAGCGAGGTCAGGGCGATGCCACCGATGCCGCGGGCGGATTGGCCGATAAACGTGCGGCGCGTCAGGTGCGCGAGGTAGTCGGCGAAAGGAGGGGTGGGCTGCATCGGAAGAAGGAGAAAGAGAGAAAGAGAGAAGGAGAGATCAGAAGGTCCAGTCGTCGGGGTGGGTGATCATGTGGACCAACATGGCGATGACTTCATCGAATTCAGCGTAGAGTGGTCGAGCGGTCTCGGGCGCGAGGTAACCGCTATTCACGGCGAACTGAATCCACACCTGCGTTTCGGCCGCCTCGCCCTCGGCATCGGAGAGTTTGGAAACGAACGCTGCAGGATAGCGGCGTTTGCGCCACGCCTCAGCGACATTTGCACTGACGGATCGAGCGGAGCGCCGACATTGGTCGGTCAGCGAGTAGCGTTCCTCAGGAGGGAACTTCTTGCTCAGTTCAAAAAGCTGCATCGCAGCCGCAAACGATCGACGATACACCTCGAGGTCGGTGTGTTTCCTCACCGCTTTCTTTCGCCGAGGCTTGTTCTCTCCGTCGCTCATTCTCTCCTTCTCTCCGTCTTCCTAATTGCGCGTGATCGTTTCACTGAGGTTGAAGAGCAGCGACGCCACCTGCGCCCAGGCGGCGTGCTCGGCGACGGGAATCGACTCGTTGCGCGGGGATTCGCCAGCGCTGAGGAAGGCACGGGCGGCGGGCTCGTCCTTCGCATAGCGGGCGCGCTCGCGCTCGAGGGCGCTGGCGAGCACGCCGAGCTCGCGCGGCTTCGGCGGGCGCGAGAGGCACTCGGCGAAGGCCCACGCGAGATGCGCGTTGTCGTCGCCGGGGCGCGCGAGGATTTTTTCGGCGAACGCGCGCGCGGCCTCCACGAACTGCGGGTCGTTGAGCGTGACGAGCGCCTGCAGCGGCGTGGTGGTGTTGCCCCGGGCGATCGTGCAGACCTCGCGGTTGGGCGCGTCGAAGGCCATCATGTCCGGCGGCGGCGCGGTGCGCTTCCAGTAGGTATAGAGCGAGCGGCGGTAGAGTTTCTCGCCGTGGTCCTGCACGAAGGTCTGCGAGGTCGCGGGCGAGCTGCCGTAGTGGCTGACCTCGCGCCAGAGATCGCCGGGCATGTAGGGGTTGACGCTCGGGCCGCCGAGGCGCGGCACGAGCAGGCCGCTGACGGCCAGCGCCTGGTCACGCACCAACTCGGCCGGCAAACGGAAGCGCGGGCCGCGCGCGAGCAGGCGGTTCTGCGGATCGCGCTCGAGCTGCGCGGCGGTGGCGGCCGAGGCCTGGCGGTAGGTCGCGCTCGTGACAATCTGGCGGACGAGGCGCTTCACGTCCCAGCCGTGCTCCATGAAATCGACGGCCAGCCAGTCGAGCAGCTCGGGATGGCTCGGCCACTCGCCCTGCGAGCCGAAGTCGGCGGGCGTCGCGACGAGGCCGATGCCGAAAAACAGCTTCCAAAAACGATTCACGGCCACGCGCGCCGTGAGCGGGTTCTCGCGCATCACGATCCATTGCGCGAGGCCGAGGCGATTGGCGGGCGCGCCGGCGGGCAGCGGCGGGAACGCGGCGGGGGTGGCGGCGGCGACCTTCACGGTCGGCTGCGCGTAGTCGCCGCGGTTGAGGATGAACGTGTCGCGCGGCTTCGCGGCGACCTCCATCACCATCGTCGTGAACGGCTCGGTGAGCGCGGCGAGGCGGTCGCGGAGGTTGGCGAGATCGACCCGCGCGCGCGCCAGCTCCTCGGCGTGCGCGGCGCACTCGCGCCAGAGCGCGGCGATCTGCGCGGGCGTGCGCGCGGCCGATTCTGTTTGCAGCGCGGCGACGATCTCGGCGGGCAGGTCGGTGCCGTCGTCGATGCCGGTGATGGCGCAGACCTCGATGAGGCCGGGGATCATCACCTTGCCGGCGCCGAAGTTGAGCTGGACGTTGAGGTGCGGCGTCGCGGCAGGATTGATCGGGCGCGCCAGCGTGGCGGTGAGATGCACCGGCCCCGCCGCCGCGAGATCGGGCGACCAGCCGGAGTCGTTGCGCGGATCGAGGCAACCGGCGGCGGGGTTCTCCGGCTCCCACGAGCTGGCGGTCACGCGCGCGATCTTCTCGAGCTTGTGCAGGTTGATCTGGTCGCCAGGGACGGCGTCGACCGAGAGCGCGACGGCGGTGAGCTTGAACGAGCCCTTCTGCGTCGGCTCGGGAGGCGGGGTCATTTTCTTCGGGTTTTTGCCCGCGGGCTCGCGGTTGGGCGTGGCGCGCGCGGGGCCGTAGCCCCAGCCGCCGAGCGGCGCGTCGTCCACCGGGTGCATCACGAAGCGCAGCCCCGTGATCGGGCCGGCGTCGCGCGGCAGCCCGGCGAGGATGTCGAACGCCGCGAGGTCGCCGGGATTGCGCAGGCGCACGCGACCCTCGGCGGTGACCTCAAAGCCCGCGCCGCGGTTGGGCGTCGAGACCTTGACCGCGCGCAGCGGGATGACGCGGAGATTTTTCCCGCGCGCCGCGAGTTGCGCCTGCTCGCGCCTTTCCCACGCGGCGAGGATCGCATCGTCGCGGCGGGCGAGCTTTTCCTCGAGCGCCGCGATTTCCTTTCTCAACCCCGGCTCCTCGCCGGTTTTCAAGACGGTCTTCGCCTTGATGCTTGGGCCGGGATTGACGCCGGCGTTGCCGTCGAGGCCCTTGTCGGGAAGCGAATTGAAGAACGCGAAGAGCGAGTAGTAGTCGCGCTGCGTGATGGGGTCGAACTTGTGGTCGTGGCACTGCGCGCAGCCGAACGTGAGGCCGAGGACGGATTCGCCGAGCGTCTTCACGCGGTCGGCGTTGTAGTTGACGAGGTTTTCCTCGGGGATCGTGCCGCCCTCGTGGGTGACCATGTTGTTGCGCTGGAAACCGGTCGCGATGCGCTGCGCCTCGGTCGCGCCCGGCAGCAAATCGCCGGCGAGCTGCTCGACGAGGAAGGCGTCGTAGGGCTTGTTGTCGTTGAAGGCCTGGATGACCCAGTCGCGCCAGAGCCAGAGGTGGCGGCCGCCGTCGATGGAGAAGCCGTTGGTGTCGGCGTAGCGCGCGGCGTCGAGCCAATCGAGCGCGAGGCGCTCGCCGAAGTGCGGGCTCGCGAGCAGGCGCGAGACGAGGTTGTCGATTTTTGATTCCCGATTCTCGCCCCCGCCGCGGACGAAGTCAGCGACCTCCGCGGCGGTCGGCGGCAGGCCGGTGAGATCGAGGGAGAGGCGGCGGATGAGGGTGGTGGGATCGGCTTCGGGGGCGGGCGTCAGCTTTTCGGCAGAGAGTTTTGCGCGCACGAAGGCGTCGATGGGATTTTCGATTTTCGTTTCTCGATTTTCGATTGCCGGGACGGCGGACTTCACCGGCGCGACCAAGGACCAGTGCCGCGCGTAAGCCGCGCCCGACTCGATCCAGCGGCGGAGCGTGTCCTTCTGCGCGGCGGTGAGCGTCAGGTGCGACTCGGGCGGCGGCATCACCTCGTCGTCGTGCGGGCTCGTGATGCGCTGCCATGCCTCGCTGCCGGCGGGATCGCCGGGCTTGATCGGCGTGATGTCGCCGCGCGCGGCGTGGGCGGACTCGGCGCGGTCGAGGCGGAGCTTGGCCTTGCGGCCCTTCTCGTCGGGCCCATGGCAGGAGAAACAGTTCTCGGAAAGGATCGGGCGGACGTCGCGGTTGTAGTCGGGCGCGGTCGCGGCGGACGCGGTGGCGGCGAGACCGAGGAAGAACAAGGTGGCGAGTCGCATCGGGAAAATCATGGGCCGGGCACTGAACGGCAGGACGAAAACGATGCACGCGGGTTGCACGGCGTAAAGGGGAAGCCTCGCGGGGCTCCGCCCGAAAAACGTCGCGCCCGCCCTCCGTTCCCCGTTCCCATCAACCCATGCGCCCCCTGCTGTTCCTTGCCCTGCCCTGCGCGGCGCTCGCCGCGGTCGCCCCCGGCCCGACGATCTCCATCGAGGAATTCGAGCCCAAGTCCACGCTGCGCGTGCCCGAGCACAAGCCGACGCGCGCGAAGTTCCCGTTCATCGACGTGCACACGCATCACCGCGATGTGACGCCCGCGCGCCTCGACGAGCTCATCCGCGACATGGACGGCCTCAACATGGGGCTGATGATCGACTCGCCCGTCAGCCGCGGCTACGGCAAGTGGGTCGCCGATGCCGCCGCCACGATGAGGGCCCACGCGCCCACGCGGTTTCGCGTGATGACCAACATCGACGACTCCAACCTCGAGGATCCCAACTACGGCGCGCGCGCCGCCGCGCAGCTCGAGGCCGACATCAAGGCCGGCGCCATCGGACTGAAGGTCTGGAAAAACTTCGGCATGATGATGAGCGACAGCAAAGGCCGCATCCATGTCGACGACCCGCGCTTCGACCCCGTGTGGGCGATGGCCGGCAAGCACAAGATCCCCGTCCTCATGCACACCGCGGATCCGTGGGGGCTGTTCCAGCCGATGGACAAGGACAACGAGCGCTGGCTGGAGCTGAAGCTGCAGGCGCGCCGCAACCAATCGCAGCAGACGGACTACACGTGGGAGCAGCTCATCGACGAGCAGCACCGGCTCTTTGCGCGGCATCCCGGGACGACCTTCATCGCCGCGCACCTCGGCTGGCTCGGCAACGACCTCCCGCGCCTCGGCGCGCTGCTCGACCGCCTGCCCAACGTCTACGCCGAGATCGGCGCGATCACGAGCGAGCTCGGCCGCCAGCCGCGCAACGCGCACCGCTTCTTCGTGAAATACCAGGACCGAATCCTTTTCGGGAAGGACCTCTACAGCGTGCCCGAATACCACGTCTATTTCCGCCTGCTCGAGACCGACGACGAGTATTTCGACCCGATCCGGAAATACCATGGCATCTGGAAACTCTACGGCCTCGCGCTGCCCGACGACGTGCTGAAAAAGCTCTACTACAAGAACGCGCTGAAAATTTTCCCCGGCCTGCCGGCGGGTGCGTTCCCGCCCTAGCCGGCCTGGCGGCGGGCCAACGCCAGCCTGGCGCCGGACATCGCGGGGCTTCGCGTTCGCGATCGGCGCCGGCCGCATCTGGCTTTCGGCCGACGGACGATCGACTTCACGCGCCGCCAAAGGCGCAGGGGCGAGAATCCACTCGCCATCGCGCTTTCGTTTTTCGGAAACTGAAACTCCCCGCCACGCCGTGAGCACGCCGAGCACCCCGGAACCGTCGCCTGTCGCCGACCAAGCCCGTTGGTTTGCGGAGGAGGTGCATCCGCACGACGGGCAATTGAAGGCCTACCTGCGCGGATCGTTTCCCTCGGTGCGGGATGTCGACGACGTGGTGCAGGAGTCATACCTCCGCGTATGGAAGGCCCATGCGGTGCGGCCGATTCTATCGGCCAAGGCGTTTCTCTTCAAAGTCGCCCGGCACGTCGCGCTCGACCGCGTCCAGCGCAGCAAGGTCTCGCTGGAGGACCCTGTAGGGAATCTGGCGGCGGTGGCGGTCATACAAAACAGCACCCATGTCGCCGAATCGATCGAGGCCGACGAACGGGTCCACCTCTTGGCCTCCGCGCTAGTCACCCTGCCGCCCCGCTGCCGCGAAATCGTCATGCTGCGAAAGCTCCGGGGCATGCCCCGGAAGGACGTCGCCCACCAGCTTGGCATTTCGGAGAAGACCGTCGACGAACAGCTCGCGCGCGGGCTGCGGCGCTTGGAAACGTATGTCGCCCGGCATGACCGCGACAGCAAGGGCGCCCGATGAAAGACCACGCCGACCCATTGTTGCCGCCGGCCTCGGAGTGCCCGCGGCCGGCGCCGCTCCTGGACTGGGCGGTCTCCAGCGGGCGGGCGGAGCAAGTGTGCGCGGAGGTGGAGGCGCGACTGAGCCGCCGCCGGAAGCGGCGGCTGGGCGCGGTCATTTCCGGAGTCGCGGCGCTGGCCGTGGCCGGGATTGCCTGGCGCTCGATCGCCCGCGCTCCCCTCGATGCCTCGCCCTCGGCGGCCCCGGCCGTGGTGGTGAGCCCGGCGCAACAACTCCTGCCCGATGGCTCGCGCGCCGAGATCAAGGACGACGCACGCATCTCGGTCGAATACGAGGCCGCGCGCCGCCGGGTGGTCCTGCTGCAGGGTGAGGCCCTTTTCCATGTCGCGCCCAATCCGAGCCGGCCGTTTGTGGTGGTCGCGGGTGGCGTCGAAGTCCGCGCCGTCGGGACGGTCTTCTCGGTTCAACTCGGCGCCAAGGCCGTCGAGGTGGTCGTGGCCGAGGGCAGCGTCGCGGTGGAAAGCGGGACCGCCAGCCATCCGAGCGAGGGCAATGCGCCGGGAAAGGTCGCCGGCGCGACCGCTGGCCCCGCGGCTCCGCGACTTGCGCCCTCCTTTGTTCCCGTGAAGGTCGCGGCGGGTGAGCTGGCCATTGTCGAAACGGCGGCGCCGGATGCGGCCTCCCGGCCATCGATTGTCGCCATGTCGGCAGCCGGCCTCAACGACCGCCTCGCGTGGCGGATCCCCAAGCTGGAGTTTTCCGCCACCCCGCTGGCCCGGGCGATCCCGATGTTCAACGAGCATGCCCGCGTGCGGCTGGTGCTTGGCGACGCGGCGCTCGGGAACCTGGAGCTGAGCGGAGTCATGCGCGCCGACAACGTCGACTCGCTCCTGCGCCTGCTGCACGACGAATTCCGCATCAACGCCGAACGCCGCGGAAACGAAATCGTCCTCCGGCGGTAGACGGGCAACCGCGGAGGCGGACGCCCGCCCGTCGTCGATCGCCGAAATGCAGGGCGATCCCTCACGTTGCTGTAGGGAAATTTCGGGCCGCGCCGTCTCACCTGTATGACCAGACCCTCGCCCCTCCGCAGCACGCGCGGGGGTAGCCGCATCCCGCTGACGTGGCTTTGCCTGCTGTCGGCCCTCGCCTTTCCGTGGCTCGCGCCCGCGGCGGAAGCGCCGAAGCGGCATTTCGAGCTCGATGCCGATCTGGCCGCAAACGCGCTGCGAAAGTTCGCCGCGCAATCCGGCACGGAGGTTCTCTTCGGGACTCGGACGGCGGAGAAAGTCCGCACGAACGCCGTCCGGGGCGACTACACTCCCTACGAGGCGATGAAGCTGCTCCTGGCCGGCACGGGCCTCGTCACGACCCAGGATCGAGCGACGGGAGCCTTGACGATCTCGGCCGATCCCAACGCCCAGAACGCCGCCCCAAGCGGCCGGGCACTCGATTCCGGAAAAAAAAAAGAAACGCAGACAGCCCAAAACCCTCAGCCCATGAAAAAAAACAATCCCCTCGCCAGGCTGGCCGGCATGATCGCCTTGGTCTTCACACCCGTCGCCCACTCCGCGGAAGGCGAAGGCATGATCGCCGGGCGCATCCTGAACGCGACTAACGGCAGCTACCTCGAGCATGCCAAGGTCACGATCCAAGACACCTCGCTCGTGACGTTCACCGACTCCGCCGGAGAATACCGCCTCGCGGGGGTCCGCGCCGGACCGGTGAAGGTCACGGCATTCCACACCGGGCTCGCCGGGCAGACGGCGACCGTCACCGTCACCGCCGGGCAGACCACGCGGCAGGATTTCAACCTCCAAGCCGGGGAGGATCGCGATGGCGTGGTGAAGCTCGGCGCGTATGTCGTGTCCTCCTCCCGGGAGATGGACGGAGCCGCCATCGCGATCAACGAGCGGCGGTTCGCGCCCAACGTGAAGGACGTCGTCGCCGCCGACGAGTTCGGGCCGTCGGCCGACGGCAACGTGGGCGAGTTGCTGAAATTCCTCCCAGGCGTGACGCTGAGCTACATCGGGGGCGAGGCGGCCCAAATTTCGCTCGATGGCGTCCCGCCCGACAATGTCCCGATCACGGTCGGCGGCTTCGATCTGGCGAGCGCCCGCATCAACACCCGTCGCGCCGTCGAGCTCTCGCAGTTCTCCGTCAACAACGTCGCGCGCATCGAGGTGTCGCACACCCCCACCCCGGAGATCACGGGCACGGCCCTCGCCGGCTCGATCAACATGGTGCCGCGCTCCGCGTTCGAGCGCGCCCGGCCGCTGTTCGAGGGCGCCGCGTCGGTCTCGATGAGCGACCGCATCCGCGGCCTCTCGCGGAGCCCGGGCCCGCACTATGAGCGCACCAGCAAAGTATATCCCGGCTTCAATTTCGCCTACATCAGGCCCGTCAACGAACGCTTCGGCTTCACGCTTTCCGGCGCCGTTTCCGCCCAGATGGGTTCGCTCGACTGGATGTCAAACCGGTGGCACGGCGTCGACACCGCGACCAACGGCACGACTTTCCCCAACACCACGCCGGACGCCCCCTATCGCACCGCCTACCAGGTGCGCCTGGGCCAGATCCTCTCGCGACGCTCGTCCCTCGGCACGACGCTCGATTTCAAGCTGAGCCCCTACGACACCCTCTCGGTCTCGGTCCAATACTCGTATTTCCACCAGTTCTCGAACTATCATCGCCAGGACTTCACCATCACCCGCGTCCTGCCGGGCGATTTCTCCCCCACGTTCACCCATGGGGCGCCCGGGTCGGGAACCATCAGCGTGCGCGAAACGCCCGACGACAAAGCCGGCACCACCTACATGCCCTCGTTCATCTACCGGCACAACGGCCCGATTTGGAAGGCGGAGGCGGGTGCGGGCCTCTCGCACTCCACCAATGTCTTTGCCAACTACTCCAAGGGCTTCTTCCAGTTTAGCACCCGGAGCCGCAGCGGCGTCACCATCGCGTTCGATGGCAACTCCCCGCTGCGCCCAACGCAGATCACCGTCACCGATGCGGCCACCGGGGCGCCCATCAATCCCTACGACATAAACAACGCCCCGTTGACCTCGGCGGGAGCCGCCAGCTACCAGGCGAACGCCACCCAGCGCAGCGCCTTCGCGAACGCGCGCCGCGATTTCTTCGGCCGCGTGCCGCTGGCCGTGAAGACCGGGCTGGACATTCGCCAGGCGGTGCGCGACCGCCGCCGCCGGGATACGCCGACCTTCACGTTCGTCGGCGCCGACGGCCGGCCTGGGTCCGCCGACGATGGAGCGGCGGTCGTGATGGATCAGGATCTGTCGCAGCTTCCCGCACCCTACGGGTTCCCTAGCATGGGGTGGGTCAGCAACAAGGCGCTGGTCGACCTCTACAAGGCGCACCCCGGGTATTTCCTCCTGGACGAGGTGGGGAGCTACAACACCGAGGTGACGGCCTCCCAATACGCCGAGGAAATCATCTCCTCCGCCTATCTTCGCGGGGACGCGCAATTCTTCGATCGGCGACTCAAGCTGGTGGGGGGCGTCCGCGCTGAACAAACCAACGTCAAAGGCGAAGGCATGCTCACCGACCGGACGCGCAACCAGCAGCGCGACGCGACGGGCAAGTTAATCCTGGACGCGAACGGCCGGCCCATCCCCATCACCACCTCGCCGATCGAAGCGGCGAAGCTGACCAACGTCGACCGCGGCCTGCACACGAAAAAGGAGTATCTGCGCTGGTTCCCGAGCCTCAACGCCAGCTTCGACGTGAGGCCCAATCTCATCGCCCGTGTCGGCTACTATTGGTCGATCGGCCGGCCCAATCTGGGGCAATATGGCGGCACGCTCACGATCCCCGATCCCGAGAGCCCGCCGAGCGCTTCCAACCGTTTCTCCGTCAACAATGCCGGCATCAAGGCGTGGAACGCCCGCAGCACGAAAGCGACGCTCGAGTATTACTTCGGCCGCGTCGGCATCCTGTCCGTCGGCGCGTTTCGGCGCGACATCGACAATTTCTTTGTCAGCACGACGTTCAAGGCCACGCCCGAGTTCCTCGCTTTGTATGGCTTGAGGAGCGACATCTACGACGGCTATGACGTGGTGTCGCAAATCAACAGCCCAAACAAGGTCCGCATGGAAGGATACAATGTGAGCTACAAGCAATCGCTCACCTTCATGCCCGAGTGGGCGCGGGGCGTGCAGGTGTTCGCCAATTACAGCGCCTTGCGGGCCATCGGGCCGGGCGCGAACGACTTCGCGGGCTATATCCCGCGCACGGTGAATTGGGGCGTCAGCCTGTCGCGCTCGAAATATGATCTGAAGATCAACTGGAACTTCCGTGACCGGGCACGCACCAGCCTTTATACCGGCGCCAGCATCGGGCCCGGAACCTACAGTTGGGACGGCCGGCGGCTGTATATCGATGCCAGCGCCGACTACTACCTCTCAAAGCGAATCGCCTTGTTTGTGAGCGTCCGCAACCTCAACGACGCCTCCGTCGACTTCGAAGTCTGGGGCCCGAGCACACCGCAAATGGCCCGGCTCAGCTCGCGCGAGGAGAACGGTGGAAGCTGGGTTCTCGGCGTGAAAGGAAGTTTCTAGTGCGGCGCGCGCCGGACTTTTGGCGTCCGTCCCCGCTCGTCGATTTCCCGGCGCGCCTCCGCCGCCTCCCCTGAGTGAACCCATGCCTGCGCATGAAACCCGATCAATGAAACGCCGCACCTTCCTGAAAACCGCCGCCGCCGCCGGCGCCCACTTCGCGGCCGCCACCCTGCCCGCCCCCGCGCGCGCGGCGCCGGCCGGCGCCAACGACGCGATCCGCATCGGGATCATCGGCCTCGGCATCATGGGGGGAACGCATTTCAAGCGGCTCACGAAGCGGAAGGACGTGCGCGTCGCGGCGATCTGCGACGTGGATCCACGCGCGATTGCCCGCGTGCTGAAGGAGGCCGACCCGGCGCTCCCGGCACCGTTCACCTGCACCGATGCGCGCGAGATCATGACCCGCCGGGACGTGGATGCCATCGTCATCGCGTCCCCGAATCACTGGCACGCCTTGCAGGCCGTATGGGGCTGCCAGGCGGGCAAGGACGTCTACGTCGAGAAGCCGATGAGCCACACCGTGTGGGAAGGCCGCAAGGTCGTCGAGGCCGCGGAAAAATACGGCCGCATGGTGCAGGTCGGCACGCAATATCGATCCGAGACCGGGCTCGCCGCGGGCATCGACTACGTGCGCTCAGGCCAGTTGGGAAAACTGAAGCACGTGCTTGCGGTCGGCTACAGCAGCCGCAAAGGGAGCGCGCGCCACACTCCTTGGTATCCGGACTTTCTCGATTACAATCTGTATTGCGGGCCCGCGCCGATGATCCCGCTCAAGCGCGCGGAGTTGCACTGGGAATGGCATTTGTGGTGGACGACGGGCAACGGCTGGCTCGGCAACAACGGCGCGCACATCCTCGACATCGCGCGGCGCTTCGCCGGGAAGGACGCCCCGCCGCGCCGCGTCCTCGGGCTCGGCGGGCGCTACGGCCCCGACTACTTCGACCAAACGCCCAACACGCAGATGGCGATTTACGACTACGGCGACGTGCCGGTGATCTACGACGGCCGCTCGCTGCCGACCAGGTCGGGCACGACGGTGTTGGATCAGATGAAGGGGCTGCGCGTCGGCGTGGTGGCGCAGTGCGAGGGCGGCTACGCCGCCGGGCTCGTCGGCTGCGCGGCGTATGACCCGGCCGGCAAGTTGATCAAGAATTTCGGCGGCGACGGCGGCCGCGGGCACATGGACAACTTCCTTGCCGCCGTGCGGAGCCGTCGCGCGGCGGATCTGGCGGCGCCGCCGATCGCGGGGCACGTGACGGCGGCGATGTGCCACTACGGCAACATCTCGCTGCGCGTCGGCGGGGCGGCCGAGCCGGCGGTGGTCGCGCGGGAACTGGAACCCATCCCGGCCGCGGCGGAAACTGGTCGCTCTCTCCTGCAACATCTCGCCGCCAATGGCATCGATCTCGCGAAGCACCCCCTCACGCTCGGCCCGTGGCTCGAAATTGATCCTGCGACCGACGCGATCACGCAGGTGAGCTCGCACGACGAAGCCGCGCTGGCGCGCGCCCGCTACCTGCTGCACGAGGTGCAGCGCCCGCCGTTTGTCATTCCGGAGGCGGTGTGAGCCCGCCCCGCTCAGTTCGCCCACCCCACCCGCACGCATGAACTCCATCCGGGACAGGATCGCGGCGGGATGGTCCACGTGCGCGCTCATCGGCGCCTTGATCGCTGGCGCGTCGTTCGGCGACGCGAACGCGGCCGAGCCGACGGAAGCGCCGCGCGCACGCCTGGCGAATCCGCGTTCATCGCTCGGTGGCGCGCAGAACCGCGATGTCACGCTCCGCGCGGTCGATCTGAACCTCGGCGAAAGCGTGGAAGTCACTTTGGCCGACCAATCGATGGCGCGGGTGAAGCTGCTGAAACTCGATGAAAGGACCGACTCGATGGCGAAAGCCGTGCGCGAGGCGAAAGTGCTCGTCGAGGTCAATGGCGTGCAGGCCTGGCTCACGAGCGCGAACTACAACCTCCCGCAGCTCGTCGGCGGCGTGCAGATCGACTGCCCCATCACCCGCGGCTACTACGCGAACAGCAGCGACGACGCCTGGGGCCTTGAAAAGGCCGCGCGGCTGCGCCTCTGGCCGAAAGGCGCGCCCTGGATCGAGCCGGGCACGTTTGTCTATCCGCTCAAGCAGCGCTGGTTCGCCACCGCGACGCAGTTTTCCAACGAGCCGACCTACGTCGATGGCGGCGACAAACCGGACCGGAAGAAAATCTATTACCACAACGATCTCGACTTCGGCGGCTGCGAAGGCCTCACCGAGGTCGTCGCCGCCACCGACGGCCTCGTCGTGAGCGTGGCGGAGAAGACGCTGCCCGGCTACTCGGGCACGCCGGTGCGCCCGCGCTACGACGTGATCTATCTGCTCGACGAGCGCGGCTGGTATTACCGCTACAGCCACCTGCACGCGATCGATCCGGCGATCACGATGGGCTCGCGCGTGAAGCTGGGCCAGCGCATCGGCCTGCTCGGCAAGGAAGGCGCGAGCGGTGGCTGGACGCACCTGCACTTTGGCATCAAGAGCCGCCAGCCCTCCGGCAAATGGGGCACGCAGGAGGCCTACGCCTTTGCATGGGAGGCCTACCAACGCGAATACCAGCCCGCCCTCATTGCCGTGGCCCGCCCGCATCACTTCATCCGCGTGGGCGAGTCGACCACCCTCGACGCGTCGAAGTCCTGGTCCTCCCGCCCCATCAAGACCTACGCCTGGACCTTCACCGACGGCCAAACTGCCTCCGGCGCCAAAGTCGAGCGCGCCTACCCGAAGCCCGGCGCCTACAGCGAGATCCTCAAGGTCACCGACGCGGCCGGAAACGTCAGCTACGACTTCGCCATCGTCCATGTCATGGGCAGCAGCGAAAAGAACCTGCCGCCGACCATTCACCCGAGCTTCTGGCCCACCACCGGCCTCAAACCCGGCGCCGAGATCATTTTCAAAGTCCGCACCTTCCGGTCCACTGGTGGCGAAACTTGGGATTTCGGCGACGGCTCGCCCAAGGTCGCCGTGAAATCGGACGGGAATGCCAAGGCCCTCGCCAAGGACGGCTACGCCATCACGAAACACGCCTTCGCGAAGCCCGGCGACTACCTCGTGAAGGTCGAGCACACGAATGCCCGCGGCGAGACGGCCACCGGTCACCTGTGGGTGCGCGTGGAGGAACGTTGAGCTTCCCCGGCGACCTCGACCGACGGCGTCCCATTTCCCCGGCCCTATCTTTGAACCCATGAGCGCAACGAGCCATCGCCTCGCGATTTTCTCCACGTTGGCGGCCCTCCTCGTCGGTGGCTGCGCGTCCGTTTCGGGCCCCGGCCCTTCGCGGCAGGCGGCCGGGCCGCTGCGCGTGCACCCCACCAATCCGCGCTACTTCACCGACGGCACGAAAGACGCCGCCGGCACGCTCCACGCCGTGTATCTCACCGGTTCGCACACGTGGGCGAACCTCGTCGACATCGGCCCGGGCGATCCGCCGCCGGCCTTCGACTACACGGCATATCTCGATTTCCTCGACCGGCATCATCACAATTTCTTCCGCCTCTGGCGCGAGGAGCAGGTTCTCTTCCTCGACGAGCGTTTCGTCGTGGCGCCTCATCCGTGGCGGCGCACCGGCCCGGGCAAGGCCTTGGACGGCAAGCCGAAGTTTGATCTCACCAAGTTCGACGACGGCTACTTCGGGCGTCTCCGCTCGCGCGTGCAAGCCGCCGGAAGGCGCGGAATGTATGTGGGGGTCATGCTTTTCGAGGGCTGGGCGCAGCAGCAGAAGAAGGCGGAGTGGTGGCGGGATCATCCCTTTCATCCCGACAACAACATCAACGGCCTCGACGGCGATGCCAACGGCGACGGACGCGGCATCGAGATCCACACCCTGGAGGTGCCCGCCGTCACGAAGGTGCAGGAAGCCTATGTGCGCCGCGTGATCGACGCCGTCGGCGACCTGGACAACGTGCTCTGGGAAATCTCCAACGAAGCCGGCTCCTATTCCACCGCGTGGCAGTATTACTTCATCGGCTTCATCAGGGCCGAGGAGGCAAAGCGACCGAAGCAGCACCCCGTCGGCATGACCTTCCAGTATAACCCGAGCACCAAGCTCCGCGGCAACAACCAGACGCTCTTCGACAGCGCGGCGGACTGGATTTCCCCCAACCAAGTCGCCCCCGACGGCTACAACTACAAAACCAATCCGCCGCCGGCCGACGGCCGCAAGGTCATCGTCCCCGATACGGATCATCTCGGGGGCATCTGGGGCACGACCGCGTGGGTGTGGAAGAGTTTCACGCGCGGCCTCAACCCGATCTTCATGGATCCCTACGACAACGCGATCATCGGCAAGACGCCGCCCGCCTCGTGGGACCCGGTGCGCGCCAGCCTCGGACACGCACGTCTTCTCGCCAACCGCGTCAATCTTGCCGCGACGATCCCGGATGTGAAGCGCGCCTCGACCGGCTACTGCCTGACCGAACCCGGCGTGTCGCACATCGTCTTCGCGCCCGACGGCGGCGAGTTCGAGGTGGATCTCGGGGAGACGCGGGCCCCGAGCAGCGTGGAGTGGCTGGAGGTGGCCACCGGCAAGATCACCCCCGCGGAATCCGTCGGCGGTGGGGCAAAGCGGAAATTCCGCGCGCCGTTCGAGGGCGCCGCCGTCCTGTTTCTCCAGGCCCCCGCTTCCTAGTCCGCCGGATGCGCCACAATCCACGAGCCGGGCCCGAGCCGGAGAGCCTCTCTTGGCGCGGGAAAAGCGGCCAACGCAGCCTCTCGACACCCGAATGAAAAAGGCGCGCACCCTCGATCTGCTCACGATCTGGCTGGCCATTCCGCTGGCCGCCTCCGATTTGGCGCAAGACTGCTCAACGCCGGCCTCCGCGGGCCTGCCGCACCGCGCATCCGGCACGGAGCCGAAGGAAGACGGGCGGACGTTTCCGCCCCCGCATTTCAATCTGGTCAGCGCGCTGCACCACGCCTGCGGCGCGGTGGCGTTTGTGCACGAAACCCCGTGCGGCCTGCGCACTCGCCCCTATCCGCAGGTGGACCACGATCAGCTGCTCGACCTCCAGCTGCTGCTGTATGACGAGCTCTTCCGCCATGCAGTCTCCAACCCCGTGAACTGGCTGCCGGCCAAGCGGCCCACCGCGCCGTAGAGGGCGGCTCCGGACAGATGCGCCTTGGCGAGGGCCTGCGCGCGACAACCACGGCGGCGCGCCGTGGGCCTTTCCCCGGCCTGGTGGCCGCGGAGTTTCCCGAGTGAGGCGTCGGCCGTCGTCGGACGATCCGACGATTGAGTGGCTGGCGCGCAGGGTTCGGCGTTGAGCGTTGGTTCCCGCTTCCTTCGCTTGGTCGGGCCCCGCCCCCTTCCCCGCAACCCCATCGCTCATGCCTGCCCGACCCCTGCTCGCCAGCGCGGCGCTCCTCGCCGCCGCCTCTTTCCTCCGCGCGCAGACCGCGCCCGCCTCCGCCAAGCCGGCAGCGGCCGGCGAGCCGGTCACGCTTTCGGTGTTTGAAGTCTCCGCCGGCGCCGACCGCGGCTACGCGGCCTCCACCGCGATGTCCGGCACGCGCACCAACGAGAGGCTCGAGAACCTCCCGAACTCGATCTCGGTGATGACCTCCGATCTGCTCGCCGATCTCGGCGCGCTGAACTTCCTTGATGCGGCCGACTTCGCCGTCGGCGCCGAGAATGTCTACAACGACGGCGGCACGCGCGGCGCCGCCGTGGGCCAGCGCTCCGGCAACCAGATCACCTTCCGCGGCCTGTCATCGGTGCGGCAGCTCCGCGACGGCTTCCCGTGGTATATGCCGCAGGACATCTTCAACACCGAGCGCATCGAGTTTTCGCGCGGGCCCGGCGGGCTTTCCTACGGCGACGTCGATGCGGGCGGCACCGTCAACGTCGGCACCAAGCGCCCTGCGCTCGGCCGCACCGCCACCACCGTCGGCACGCGCTGGGACTCCTGGGGCGGCCGCCGCGGCTCGCTCGACGTGCAGCGCGACCTCGTGCCGAGGAAGGCCGCCTTTCGCCTCAACCTCCTCGACAACGACGGCGAGGCGGCGCGCGAGCGCAACGGCAGCCGCATCAACGGCGTCGCCGCCGCGCTGCGCTGGCAGCTCGCGCCGCGCACCACGCTCGACGTGATGTGGGAGCGCGCCAACGAGCGGGACGGCACCACCCACGCCGTCCTCACCGACGACTCCACCGCCTACGTGCGCGGCACCGGCACCATCGCGCTCGACGCGAATCCCAACCTCGCCGGCGTGCAGGCCAACGGCGTCGGCACCGCGCAGTTCGCCACCGCCGCGAGCGCCACGTCGCTCTTCACGCTGCTCGGCGGCCGCCTCGTGAACCTCAAGTCCACCGCCACGCAGACCTTCCGCTACTCCTCCATCAACAACGGCGCCGCCCTCACCGTCCTCGACGTGAACCCGCTCCGCATCCCGCGCCTCAGCGCGCCCGAGAGCGTCGTGCCGCGCTACCAGGACTGGGGCGGCCCGATGAACTACGCCGACCTCCGCTGGCACACCCTCACCGCGGAGGTGCGGCACGAGTTCACGCGCGGGTTGCGCGGCCTCGTGGCCGTGAACCAGCAGATCGACAGGAACGTCCGCCCCAAGACGCTCAACGACGCCCTGCAGGGCTCCTTCGGCGGCCGCGGCCTCTTCCTCGACGTGAACCCATCCGTGCTCGACGTCTCCAATCCCGCCGCGCCCGCGCTCGTCGCCAACCCCTACTACGAGAAATACTATATCCAGCACCAGCTGATGACGACCAACGACGGCCACGACATCCGCAACGTCCGCGGCGTGCTCGTCTACGACCCGTCGCTCCCGTGGGGCATCACGCAGCGCGCCGTGCTCAGCAGCGGCGTGCGCTTCGAGAAATACTATCGCGACGTGTTCAACGAAATGCTCACCCCCGCCGAGATCGCCCGCCGCGGCCTCACCGGCGCCGCCGCGCAGCTCCCCAACAACCTCGTCTACCGCCAGCACTACCTCGTCGACGGCAACCGCGACGAGGCCCTCAGCAACTATCCCATCCCCGGCCTCGAGACCGGTTTCTTCCGGCGAAACCTCCTCAACAACAACGTCCGCTTTGACCAGAGCCTCGCCAACACCGCGCTCAACCTCCTCGGCGGCTACTTCAAGGACCGCCTCCGCACCTCCATCGGCGTGAGCCGCGATCTCTGGCACCAGAAGACCGCGCGCACCGCGACCAACCCGACGACCGGCCTCATCCAGTTCACCGACGCCACCGGCGCGCTGCTCCCCGAGGGCGCGTCCATCCCCGTATTCGACACCAACCGCCTCTGGGTGACGAACCAGAGCTACGGCGGCGTCGTGCGCGTGCTGCCGTGGCTCTCGCTCACGGGCACGTGGCTCGAGTCGCGCCAGTTCTCCGACAATGTCGGCACCGATCTCAACGGCGTCGCCTACCCCGGGCTCGGCGGCAAGGGCTTCGACGGCGGCCTGCGCCTCAACCTGCTCGACGGGCGCCTCACCGTCTCCTACGTGCGCTTCGAGACCATCGGCACCAACGTCGCCACCACCATCTCCACCGCCGCGCGCGACGAGGTTGCGCCGTTCAACGCGCGGCCCTTCGTCGGCACCAACGACTTCGTCGACCGCAAGTCCCTCGGCCACGAGCTCGAGGCGTTTTTCTCGCCGACGCCCGCCATCACCGCGCGCCTCACCTACTCGTCGTCCGCGACCACGCTCACGAGCTTCTACCCGCTCTTCCGCGCGCGCTACGCCGAGGCCATCACGACGGCCAAGGCGCGCGGCCTCAACCCCGACACCGCCTTCCCGCTCACCGCGCAATACCTGCAGGACGCCGCCGACAACGCCCCCACGCCGCGCCACGCGATGAGCTTCAACGGCCGCTACAGCTTCACCGCGGGCGCGCTCCGCGGCCTCGCGCTCGGCGCCAACGCGCGCTTCCAGCAGGGCCACACCATCGGCGGCATCAGCGTCGCCGGCCAGGTCGTGATCCCGGCGAAGTTCACCGACGACATTTATGTCATCAGCCCCTTCGCGAGCTACCGGAGAAAATTCGGCCGCGTCACGTGGACGACGCAGGTCAACGTGCAGAACGTCTTCGACCGCGTGAGCTACCAGGGCGGCAACTACCGCAACAACCGTCTCACCGATCCGCGGCAATACGTGTTCACGAACACGCTTGGCTTCTGATCCGCGCCAGCGATCCGACGCATGCCGCGGCCCCGCCCGGAAAAATCAGAACAGGTTCTGAAACACCAGCCGCAGCAGGAGATTCCCGTTGTGGCCCCTCCGCGGGCCGCTGAGCGTGCGCATCCAGCCGAGCTCGAACTTCGCGGTCACGATCGTGAACTGGAGCCCGCCGCCGGCGGCCGTCCAGGTCGATCGGCCCGCCGCGCCGCTGAGGCCGGCGGCGTCGACCATGAGCAGCGGCTTCAGTGAGTAGAGATTCGCCGCGTCGATGATGTGGCTCGTGGCCGGGCGGATTTCCCCGAGCACGCGATCCGCCTCGGCGCGCGCCTCCGCGGCGGAGAGGCCCTGGCGCTTCAGCGCCGTGATCAGGAAGCTGCGGCCCGAGACGTTGATGCCGTTGCGCAACATGCCGCGCACCTCCTCGTCGGCGGGAATCAACGGGAAAGCCAGCGCGCGGATCGGCAGCGTGAGGTTGGCGTTGACGTGCCAGAACGCATCGCCGCCCGCCGCCCCGGCGGCGCCGGTGGCTTCGTTGCGGCCAAAGCTGCGCAGCAGCGGGCCGGAGGGCATCGTCCTCAGTCCCGGCGCGGCGGCCTCGTCGTAGAGAAACTGCGCGGCCGAGGCGCCGCCGAAAAATCGCCGGCCCGCCGGCGCGGCGCCCCGCAGCCTGCCGCCGCCCGCCTCCAGTTCGAGTCCGACCGACTGGTTGGGGGCGACGAGGAATTCACGCGCGTAGCCGGCCCGCGCCGCCACGCGCGAGTGCGAGCCGAGGCCCCGATCCGAGTGGCCGTGCTCCGCCCAGAGCGCGGCGCGGAAAAATCCGCCCACCGACGCGGGCACCGGCAGCTCCACGAGCAGCCGGCCGGACCCGAGCTGCGTCCGCGTGCGCGAACCGCTGCCGATTTTTTCGGCTTCGTGCACGAAGCCGAGATCGCCGGTCAGGCGCAAGCGGGCCGCGAGGCGCAGCGTGGCGCCCGCGTCGAGACGTCCACCCGCGTTCGTGCGAATCGCGCCGCCCAGTGGCTCGCGGGTTTCCTCGTAGCCGGCGCCCGCGGAAAAGTCCCGGAGCGCCCCGCCCCAGCGGCGCTGGGTGTGCGTGAGCGCGGCACCCGCGGCGTGGAAATTCTCCGCGGACCTCATGCCGTGCAGCCGCAGCCCGAGGCTCGCGCTTTGGTCCGGGGTGGCGCCGCGGCCGGCGAGCAACGCGGGCCACGCGAGCAAGTCGCCCTCGATCTGTGCCGTGGCCGCGAGGCCCGTGGCGCGATCGTGGCTCGCGCCTAGCACGGGGTTGAGCAGGAGCAGCGGCTTGGGCACCGCCTCGGGTCGCAACGGCGAGGCCGAGCGCGGGATCGGGAGGAGGTTGTCGCCGATCTTCGCGAGCGAGAGCCGCACGCGCAGCGGGCGGAAGATCAGCCGCACGGTGCGCGCGGCCTCGTCCTTCTCCTCCTCGACATCGATGTAGAGCGCGCTGGCGGCGGCGCCACGGTCCAGCAACTGCGCGAACGCCGGCTCGCTGTCGAACGCATCGCGGATCGCCTCCAGCACGGCCGATTGTTTTTCCGGCGTCCAAAGATCGCCGGGCCGCAGCGGGAGCGCGATGTCGCCGCTCCAGCGTCCCTTGATCTCGAACGCCGACACGCGATAGCCGCGCGCACGCGCCTCGCGGTGGAGGGGCGGCGCGGCGGCGAGCGTCGCGATCTCAATGTCGCCGGCGGCGGCAGGCTCCGCGGCGGGGGCGCCTGCGCCACACGCGAGCAGGATCGGCGTGAGCCACCGCGCGTTCATGCGGCACGACCGCGATGGGAAAATCGCGCGGAGGGAATTCAGACCTCCACCGCCGTGACGGCCTTCTGCATCGCGTCGTGGATGCGTTTCTTCTGCGCGGGCGTGGGACTGGCCACGCCCACGATCGCCTTCGCCGCGGGATGCACCTCCGCGATCAGGACGTCCGACTGCGCCTCGGTGATGCCGTCGGTCGCCATCGTCTGGATGGCGGTCTGCTCGACCGGCGCGCCCGCCGTGAAGGAGACGTGCACGAGCTGCGTCTCGCTCCCGCCCGCGACGCGGTAGAGATCGAAGACGAGCTTCCAGATCGCGTCGGCTTCCGGCGTGCAGCTCCGCTCGACGACGACCTTGAACTTGTAGCCGCTCTCGGGGCTGTAGACCATCACCTCGAGGAGAAAAGGCTTGCAGGTCTTTTTCCCGATGGGGACGACGCTGGTGGATGACTTGGGCATGGTGGTTCGGGGAGGTTGGGCGCGAAGTGGAGGAGAAAAATGTCCGGGAGCCCGCGCGAGGGAAAATTTCCCCCGACGCTCAAAACCCGTAGGTCGCGCGCACCGTCCACGAATGCCGCACGCGTGGCAGGAGGTAGCGCACGATCACGCCGGGGGCGGTCGCGGAATACGGGAGGCGCGCCTCCTGGCCGAAGACATTCTCGACGTTGAGCTGCAGGTCGAGCGACTGGCCGCGGCCGAGGGCGAGGCGCCGGCCGAGCATGGCGTTCCACACGATGGAGCTGCGGCCGAGGATCACGGCGTCGTTGTTGGCGGAGTCGTAGCCGATCACGGCGGGCCCGCGGTAGTTGGCGCCGAGGCCGGCGCGCAGGCCGCGCGCGAGGCGCGGGGCGTCGCTGGAAAAGCGGTAGCTCGTGAAGGCGTTGAAGACGTTCTCGACGTGCGCGAACGGCGTCTTGCCCGTGCCGCGCAGGAACGGATCGGCGACGGAGAGGCTGTAGGCGTAGACGTCGGCGAAGGTCGCGGGGTTGGTCACGAAGTCGCGCTGCGGCGTGCCGTCGCGGGTGCGGACAAAGGTCGCGACGGCGGCGGGCGTGTCGTCGAGGCGCGCGGTGCTGCGTTCCCAATCGGATTTCACGCCGCGGAGGAAGGCCATCGAGTTGGAGAGGATGTCGGCCTGCTTGAGCTGATTGCGCGCGGCGTTGAGCGTGATGCTCCAGCCCGGCGCGAGGCGGCCGGTGATCTCGATTTCGGTGCCGCGGCCGTCGAGCTCCGAGGAATCGCGCGCGGCGTCCCCGGACGCGCTGAGGAGCGTGATGCCGGCGGCGGTCACGGCGGCGGGGAGCGGCTGCCCGCGGGCGCGGAGCGTCGCGAGCGCGGCGTTCGCGGCGGTGACGATGTTGTTCATCGGGGCGTTGAGCGCGGGCTGGAACTGGTTGGCGCCGTTGGCGCGGTAGAGATTCACGTTGGCGGAGAGGCGGCCGCCGAGGAGCATGAAGCGCGCGCCGTAGTCGCGCCCCTCGCCCACGATGGGCGGGATGACGGACGCGAAGATGGTCTTGGTGCTCCCCTGCGGGAATACGCTCTGCGACTGATTGTAGGAGAAGCCGAGCCACGGCAGCGCGGTGACGACGGCGCCGAGCGTCTTGGTCGCGCCGTTGTTGACCGTGCGGAGCGCGTTCTCGAAGCGGTAGGGGCGGATGGTCCACGCGTTGGTGGAGTTGGGCACGCGCACGCCGCCGGCGTTGGCGTCCATCACCTCGGCGCGGTCGCGCCGGTAGCCGCCGGTGAGCACGAGGCGATCGCCGGCCCAGCGGCTTTGCAACGCGAGCATCCCGCTCGTGTTGGTCTGCGCGACCCATGGCGAAATGGAGTTGAAGACGAAGCCGGCCTTCATGCCCGGCGACTCCGGGATCGGGTTGGCCCACGGATCGAGGCCGCCGCGCACGCCGCCGGGCGTGTTGAAATCAAGGTAGGTGCGGCGGAGGATGATGTTCGTCGCGGAGTCGATCGGCTGCGAGTTGCCGGGCGCGAGGTTGTATTCGGCGATGACGCCGTTGCCGAAATAGCTGCGCTCCTTCTGCCACGCGGCGGCGAGGCTGTGCCGGCCGAGCCACGCGCGGCGGCGCGCGAGGTCGAGCTCGTAGCCGACGGTGGCGCGCCACGTCTCGACGCGCTGGTCGAAGAGCTGGCGCTGCGCCTGCCCCTGCACGTAGGGCAGGCCGGCGAACGGATTCGTGCGCGCGATGTCGGGCAGCAGCGTGCCGGGCAGCCGGCCGGCGGCGATCACCGAGTCGCCGTCGGCGAAGTAGGCGCCGGGCAGCACGGGATTGGGATCCCCGACGGCGTTGAGGTTGGCTTGCGTGAAGCCGCGATGGTAGCGCGTGCGCGCGTAGCCGAGCTCGACGTTCACCGGCCCGACGCGCTGATCGATGAATGCGGAGGCGAGCGTGTAGTCGTTGTTCGTGCTGCGGCCGGGGCCGGGGAGATAGGCGTTGGCGGGGAATGCTTGTCCCCAGAACGGATCGTCGATGGTGCCGCCGGAGGGCGCGGCGCCGGCGCTGATCGTCTCAAAGAACCCCGGCGCCTGCGTGCCCGCGAGATCGGGGCGCATGTCGGCGCCGGTCGTCGAGAGGCGATACGGCTGCGCGCGGATCTGCGGCGCATAGACCGCGTTCAGCGTGTTGATGACGCGCAGGAGCGACGGCGCAGGATTGGTCGCGGGCTGGAGGGGGTTGGGCGCGCGCGGCGCGCCGGCCAGCGCCCAGCGCGAGTAGCCGAAGTCGGAATGCGGGAAATTTCCGGGCGTGATCTGCTCGCGCACCATGCGCTCCACGCCGGCGCGCACCTGCGTGTTTTTCAGCGGCTGCCACGTCGTCGCGAGCGCGAGGCCCTTGGCCTTGAGCATCTCGAATTCGAACCAGCCGCCGCGGTCCTCCCACATCGCGTTGGTGCGGAGCGCGAGCTTGTCCTTGATCAGCGGAAACGCGAAGTCGGCCTCGGTGCGCTTCTTCGCCCAGCGGCCGACGGTGAGCTGCGCGGATTTCTGGGCGCCGTTGAGCACGGCGCGCTTGGAGTTGAGATTGAACGCGCCGCCGGGCCGGCTCGCGCCGTAGAGGATGGAGTTGGGCCCGCGCGAGACATCGGCGCGGTCCACGTTGAAGCGATCGTTGGCGAGGATGCCGCGGCCCTGGACCATGTTGGGCAGGTAGTCGCGCGTGATGACCGACTCGGTGAAGCCGCGGATGGTGGCGCGCACGTCCCACGCCTGCGCGAGGTTGCCGGAGTCGGTGCGGTCGTTGTCGGAGCTCGTCGCGAACTTGAGCATGTCGGCGACGTTCTCCGCGCCGATGTCGGAGAGAAACTCGCTCGTGAGCACCGAGATCGCGGCGGGCGTGTGGAAGAGCGACGCGTTCATGCGCGTGCCCGAGAGGGTGTTGGCGGCGCGGTAGCCCTCGTCGCCCTCCGTCGAGACGAGGAAGGGCGAGAGCTGCACGGCCTCGGCGTCGTTGGGCTTGGCGGGCGCCGGCGCGACCGTCTGGGCCGCGGTGACGACGAACGTGAAAGGCAACGACGCGAGCAAGCGAAGCGAGGTCTTCATGGGGTGAAGGCGCGGGGCGGCGCCATCAAGGGGTGCGGGCAACACAAGCCGCGCCGGGAAACGGCTTCAAGCTTTCGCACGCCCTCCCAATCGTCGACGAGGCGTCCCGCCTCGTCCACGACTGCCTTACTTCGCGAACATCGCGTGGCTCTTGTCGCCGCCGCTCAGCACATAGGCGACGAGGTCGAGCACCTCATCCTTCGTCAGCATGTTCAGCAGGCCGGGCGGCATCGGCGAGACCTTCGACGGCTCGATGCTCTTCACCTCCTTGCGGTCGACGCGGGTTTGCGTGTTGGGCTCGGAGGGATCGGTGTTGATGGAGACGGTGTCGCCGTTGAGGTTCACGACGACGCCGATGATCGTCTCGCCGTTGTTCTTGGTGAGCACGCTGGGCACGAACTGCTCGTTGATCTCCTTGCTCGGGTTGATCACCTGGTCGAGGAAGTCGCGCGGGCTGTAGCGGCCGCCCGCCGCCGTGAGATCGGGGCCGGTCATGCCGCCCTCGTTGCCGAAGCGGTGGCATGCGAAGCACGCGGCGGCGCCGAACATTTTCCGCCCGCGCTGAAAGTTGCGGTGGTGCAGCCCGCCCTGCGCGGCGGCGGACAAATCGTCGAGCGACCAGTCGGTGGGCGTGCGGCCGGCGAAGGCCTCGCCGAGGTTCTCGACGACGGACTTGCGCTCGACCTTGCGCGCCAGCACCCCGGCGAGCGCCGTCTTCTCGGCGTCGCTGAGGGTGGCGATCGCGTCGGTGCGGATGAACTCGATGAACTTGTCGAAGCTCGCGCCGCCGCGGTAGTTCACGGCCTTGTTCAGCCACTCGAAATACGCGGTGCGCGTCGCCGTGGTCCAGCCCGTCTTCAGCATGCGGAGCGAGCGCGCATACTCGATCTGCTCCTCCTGCGTGGGCGCGGCTTGGATGAGGGCGATGGCCTTGGCCGCGACCGCGGGGCTCTGGAGAAACACGAGCGTCTCGCAGAGCAGCCAGTTCTCCTCGCGCGTGGCGGCGGGGAAGACCGGATCGAGCTTCGCGACGAGCGCCCGGGCCGTCGCGTCGTCGGGCGCGCCGAAGCGGTTGAGCACGATCTCGATCACGCGCAGGTGGGCGAGGCGGCGCGCGGCGTCGAGCTTGGCGCGGTCGAGCTTCATCAGCGCGGCGAGGAGCTGCGCGCCGCGCGCCGCGTCGACGGGCGGCGTGTCCGCCGTCCGATGCGGCGGGCACACGCCGGTGGCGTGCGCGAGCGCGAGCAGCGCCTCGACTTGGATCGCGGGATCGCGCTCGGCGAGCGCGCGATCGGCCCACGACGCGACCGGCTGATGCTCGATCGCGATGCGCGCGGCCCAGCGGATGTTGCGATCGGCATGGCCGAGGTGCGGCCACGCCTTGGCGACCGCGGCGGGATCCTGCTTGCCGTGAAAGGCCTCGAGCGAGCGGCGCAGCTCGCGCGCGGGGCTCGGCGCGGGTTTCTCGGCGTCGGGCGCGGTGGATTCGGGGCCGGTGTAGGTCACGCGATAGACGCCCGACTGCACGCGGCGTCCGCCGATCGCGAAATACAGCGCGCCGTCCTTCGGGTGGATGATCGCGTCGGTGAGCGGCAGCGGCGTGCCGGAGATGAATTCCTCCTTCGTCGCCTTGTAGCTCGCGCCGTCGGGCGTGAGATGGACCGCGTAGAGCTTGCCCCAGCTCCAATCGAGCGCGAAGAGCGCGCGCTGGTATTTCACGGGGAACTTCGCGCCGTAGCCAAACGTGACGCCCGTGGGCGAGCCGGGGCCGACGTTGATGACCGCGCCGAGGTTGTCAGCGTAGAACTCGGGGCGCTTGCCCGCGCCGTTGCGCCAGCCGAACTCCGCGCCGCTCACGACGTGGTTGATGCGCGTGGGCCGATACCACGAGGTGTTGAAGTCATACTCCATGTCGGCGTCGTAGGTGAAGAGCTCGCCGTCACGGTTGAACGCGGCGTCGAAGATGTTGCGGAAACCGGAGGCGTAGGCCTCGAAGGTTTTCCCATCGGGCGTGAAGCGGTAGATGATCCCGCCGGGCGCGAGCACGTCGCGCATGAAGCCGCGGCCGTCGGGCATGCGCGGCAGCAGGTGATCCTCGCCCCAGAAGCGCGGCACGGGCGAGGTGGGCGCGAGCTGCGTGGGCTTGGCGCCATTGCCCGAGATGAGGAAAAGCGACTTGCCGTCCGGCGCGGGCACGATCGCGTGGACGCCGTGGTCGCCGCGGGCGGTGATTTCGCGGAGCAGCTCGACCTTGTCGAGGCGGTCGTCGCCGTCGCTGTCGGTGATGCGATAGACGCCGCTCTTGATGATGTTCTCGTAGTCGTTGACGCCGACGTAGAGCGCGCCGAACGCGAACGCCATGCCGTTGATCGCGCGGATGTCGGCCGGCATCCGCTCGACGGCGGAACGCGCGACGGTCTGCCCCGGAGGCGGCGGCGTGAAGCGGTAGAGCCCGCCGTATTGGTCGCTCGCGTAGATGCGGCCGCGATCGTCGGCGCAGAGGTTGACCCACGAGCCCTGCTCCTGACCGGGCACGGAATAGATCAGCTCAACGGCGAAGCCGGGCTTCGCCTTGATGCGGCTGACGGGCGTGGCCTTGTTCTCGCCGATGGCGGGTCCGACGGCGACGGGGCGATCGGCGTTTTTCTTTTTCGCCGCATCGGCGGCGGGGAGAAACGCGGGAGCGGAGGCGAGGCAAACGGCGAGGAGCAGGCGGGGCAGGTGCTTCATGATGAAACAGGCAAAACGCATCAGAAACGAAAACGATGCGAAGGCGAGCGAGTCATGGACGAGGCGTCCCGCCTCGCCCACGACTTCAAGCTGCCTGCGCCTCACGGCTTCCGGTTGAAATACACGACGGCGTTACGCGATTCGCGGCCGGCGAGGATGAGGTCGGGGCGACCGTCGCCATCCACATCGACGGCCTTGAGGTCGTAGCTCTCCTGCTTGTTGCCGGTGTCGATGTCGTGCGGCGTGAAATTCCCGCGGCCGTCGTTTTCATGCCCGCGCACGGTGTGCGTCGTGTAGGAGGCGACCGCCACGTCGATGTCGCCGTCGCCGTCAAAGTCGCCGACCGCGAGCGCGTGCGGCGTGGCGAGGTCGGCGTCGATCACGTGCCTCGTCCACGCCGGCCCGGCGAACCAGAAGACGCCCTTGCCGTGCCCGCACGCGCCGACGACATCGGGGCGCCCGTCCCCATCGAGATCGGCGGCCTTGATGTTCGTCGCGCCCTTTTCCTGCGCGATGAGGTGTTTCGTCCACGGCGCGCCATCCGTTGCGCCGCGCTTCCACCACGAAAAAATCCCCGCGCCGGAATCGCCGAGCAGGATGTCCCCTCGCCCGTCGCCATCGAGATCGGCGAAGTCGAGGTAGTGCGGCCGGCCATCGGTGCCACCCCGCGTGACGACGAAGCGCCGCGGACCGCCGTTTGCCGCGAGGTCGAACCATGCGAGGCTGTTGGCGAACGCCGGGCCGCTGATGCTGCCGGCGATCACGTCGGCTCGGCCGTCGCCATTTACGTCGCCCACGGCGAGGCCGTGGATGCCGTTGAGCTCGCGATCGACGACGTGGAGTTTCCAATTGCCGCCGGCGCGGCGCGGGTTCTCGAGCCAAGCGACGCTGAAATCGGGCCCGACCGGCTGCGGCGGCAGGGGCGATTTTCCGGCAGCCTGCGCCGCGCGAAACTCGATCCACGGAATCGCGTAGCGGCCGAGCGCGAGGTCGGGTGCGCCGTCGCCGTTGGCGTCGAGCGCGGCGCAGTAGAGGAGCTTGCCGTCTCGGGCTTCGAAGAGCGTGTCAAACTTCCACGTCCCCAGATCGACGGAGAACACCCGCGTGACGCCCATCGCGACCACCTCGCGCCGGCCCGCGCCGCGGGTGTCGATGGCCTCGACGCTCCAGATCGATTCCGGCAGCGGAAACGCCCGGCGCTCCCACGCCACACCGCCGCGACTCGCGACGGGCGCGCCGCGCTCGAATTCGGCGGCGGACAGATCGAGATGATAGATCATGCCTTCGTAGCTCGCGACGTAGATCTCGCCACGCGCGTCGGTCGCAAACGAGACCACGCTTTCCGGCGCCTGGGCGATCTGCCGCAGCGACTCGAGCTGCCTGTCGCGTTGCGTCAGCCCGAAGATCATCCGTGACGTGTAGTCGCCGAAAACATAGGCGCCCTCGAACGACGGCGCGCGCGGGCCGCGATACACGAAGCCGCCCGTGACCGAGTTGCCGTAGCGACGGCGGTAGGCGGCGACGGGCGGCGTGTAGGTCTCGCCCTCGCGTCGCCGCACGTTGGAGAACGGCTCGAAGCCCTCGAGGACATTCCACCCGTGGTTCTCGCCGCGCCGCACGATCGCGACCTCCTCGACGCGATCCTGGCCGACATCACCGACCCAGAGATCGCCGGTCTTCGCATCGAAGCTGAAGCGCCACGGCTCGCGGAAACCCAGCGCCCAGATCTCCGGTCGCGCGCCGGCGCGATCGCGAAACGGATTGTCGGGCGGAATCGCGTAGCCGAGGCCTGGGTCGCGATGATCGACGTCGAGGCGCAGCAGCTTGCCCAGGAGCAGCGAGAAGTTTTGCCCGTGGCCGTTGGGATCCTGCTGCGGGCCGGTGTCGCCCATGCCGAGGTAGAGCATGCCGTCGGGACCGAAGGCGATGCAGCCGCCGGTGTGATTCTGCGTGACCGCCGGGATGCGCAGGATCACGCGCGACGGCTCGCCGGCATCGGCGCGCAGATCGAACGTGGCGCGGCGCTCGACGAGCAGCGTCATCATCTGCCCGTTTTCCAGCGCCTGGTGCTTCACAAAGTAGCGCCGGTTCTCGCGGAACTGGGGGTGAAACGTGACACCGAGCAGGCCGTTGGGCCCGCGTTGCGAAAACACCTCGGAGGAAAAATTGGCGAACAGCGTCTTCGCGTAACCGTCGGCCCTGCGATCGAGGCGCCAGATTTTTCCCGTCTGGTGCGCGGCGAGCCACGCGTCGTCCTCCCCGGGGATCGCGCCAAACCACACGAGACCGAGCCGCACTTCGCCCGGCTGGCGCGCGGGCGCATAAGGAAATCGCTCCGACTCCGCCAGCAGCGGGCGCAGCGTCGCGAGCCTGGCGAGCGGCGGGATCTCGGCCGGCATGCCGCGATTGGCGGTGAGCGAGTTGGCCGGCTGCCTCAGGCTCGCGAGGTAATCCACCAGATCGGCGAACTCCTGCAGCGTGAGTGCGGCGTGGATGCCCTCGGGCATGAGCGACACGGGGCTCGGCTGCTGGGACTTGAGGTCGGCGGTGCGTATGGAAATCAGTTTTCCGTCCACACCCATCAGCGCGACGCCGTCCGCATCGGCGCGCTTGATGACGCCGAGGAACGAGTCGCCCGACTTGGTCTCGACGACGGTCACGCCGTAGCCGACCGCGATGGTGGCGTTGGGCTCGAGCACCGCGGTGATGAGATCGCGGCGCGGCAACGCGTCGCCCACCGCCGCGAGATCGGGTCCGGCTTTCGAGTGCGAGCCATCGACCGAGTGGCAGACGGCGCACGCGCCCTTGCCATCGGCCGCAAAGAGCGCCCGGCCACGCTCGGCGCTGCCGCCGCGGACCACGGCCCAGTCGCGGTAGTCGCGCGCGGGGCGGGCGGGCTGGGCGCTGAAGGCAGCGGCGGCAGTGACCACACCGCCCAGTGCGAGAGCGAGGATTTTGAGTCGGGCGGGTCTGTGACCCGCCCACCGAACACTTCCCGCGTGAAAAGGCGGGTCAAAGACCCACCCTACCGATCGCGGCCGACCGCGCGGGATTTCCTCACCCTTCATGCGTGCTTCACTTCTGCTTCCGCTTGCCCTTTTTCGGCGCGGCCTCGGCGGCGCCGGCGGGAAGGTCCGTCATCGCGAGCGCTTTCGTCATTTCAAGTTGCCGCCCCCACATCGCCTCCAAATCGCGGACCTTCGCCGGGTTTTTCGCCGCGAGGTTGTTCGACTCCGCGCGATCCGCGGCGAGGTCGTAGAGTTCCCACGGCGCATCCTTGAGCGCGACGAGCTTCCAGTCGCCGGCGCGGATCGCGCGGTTGCCCTCGTGCTCCCACCAGAGGAAGTCGTGCGGCACCGTCACGTCCTTCGCGAACGCCGGCACGATGCTGCGGCCCGGCGCGGGCGGCACGGCGAAGCCCTTGATCGCGGCGGGTTTCGTCGCGCCGGTCAGTTCGAGGAGCGTGGGCACCACGTCGACGAGGTGCGTGGGCGTGTGGCGCAGCTCGCCGCGCGCGGCGATGCCGGCGGGCCAGTGCGCGATGAGCGGCGTGCTGATGCCGCCCTCGTGCACCCAGGTCTTGTGGCGGCGGAAGGGCGTGTTGCTCGCGCTCGACCAGCCGGGGCCGAGGCAGAGGAACGTTTTCGCCGAGCCCATCGGCGCGGACTGATCGTGGCCGTCGCCGCGCACCATCATCTCGGCGCTCGCGCCGTTGTCGGAGGCGAAGAGGATGAGCGTGTTCTCGTAGGCGCCCATCGCCTTGAGCTGCGCGATCACGCGGCCGATCTCCTGATCCATGCGATCGACCATCGCGGCGTGGATGGCCATCTTGGCGGCTTGGAACTTTTGCTGCGAGGGCGTGAGCGTGGCCCACGGCACGGGGCGGTTCACCTCGTCGGGGCCGAGCTTCACGATGTCTTCGGGGAAGGCGTAGGGCGGGCCCACGTCGCGCTCGAAGGCGGCGGCGGGCTGCGTGGTGATCCCGAGCTTTTTCTGCCGGGCGTGGCGCTCCGCCGACATCACGTCCCAGCCGCGCGTGTAAGCATCCTTGTATTTGGCGATGTCGGCGGCGGGCGCGTGCAGCGGGAAATGCGGCGCGGTGAAGCAGAGGTAGTGGAAGAACGGCCGACCGGGGAATTTCTCCGCGTGCTCGCGCAGCACGCGCACGGCATGCGACGCGGCGGCGGTGGTGACGTAGTAGTCCGGCGTCTGCACGTCGGGCACACCGTCGATGGTGTTGCCGGGGGCCTTGAAGAAATTGTTCTGCCCGGTGGCGATGTCGAAGCTGTGGTCGAAGCCGTTCTCGAGCGGCTTGCCGTCGATGTGCCACTTGCCCGAGTGATAATTGCGGTAGCCGATCGGGCGCAGGAACTCGGTGACGAGCGGCGCCCATGCGGGCCGCACGCCGCGGTTGCCGCCGCCGCTCGGGATGCCGGCGATGATGTCGCGCCGCACCTGCTGCGCGTAGTAGCCGGTCGTGATCGCGGCGCGCGAGGGCCAGCAACGCGCCGTGTTGTAGGCCGACGTGAAGCGCAGCCCGCCCGACGCGAGCGCATCGAGGTTCGGCGTCGCGATCTCGCCGCCGTAGCAGCCGAGATCGGAGTAGCCGAGATCGTCGGCGAGGATGATGAGGATGTTGGGCGGCGCGGCGCGGAGAAGGGCACACGCGAGGAACAGGCAAGGCAGGGCAAGGAGACGTCGGGTCATGGGGCGTGCGATCATCGAAGGCCTTGGACATGCACCGACGCAAGCCCGTCGGGGCATAAAGCCCATCCCTCAACCAGACCTATCCGCCACCGCAGGGCAAACGTCCGTTGCCGCGAAGCGGCGCGCCTCACTCTTACGGCGGCTCGCTCGTCTTGACGTAGTCCTTCGGCAGCGTGGCGACCCACGCGGCGACTTTTTCGGAGAGGCGGCGCGTGACCTCGGGGTTTTGCGCGGCGACGTTCCGCGACTCGGTGGGATCGCGCGCGACGTCGTAGAGCTCGGTCTCGCCGCCGCGGCGGCCGGGGCGGGTGAGCTTCCAGTCGCCCTCGCGGATGGCGGCATCGCTGTTGGGGTTGCTGGTGCGCCAGAGGAGCGGGTGGCCGCGGACGTGCGGCGCGCGACCGAGCCACGCGGCGCTGGTGTCCTCGCCCTCGATGCCGGCAGGCGCGGTCACGCCGGCGAGCGCGCAGAGCGTCGGCAGCCAGTCGATGCCGCTGAGCACCGATGCCTCGTCCACGCGGCCGGCGGGCACACGGCCGGGCCAGCGCACGATGAAGGGCACGCGCACGCCGCCTTCATACATGCCGTGCTTCCCGCCGCGGAAGATCCCGGTGTAGCCCATCGCGTCGAGGCGCGCGTATTCCGCGTCGGCGGCGGGCGTGGCCTTCACGGGACGTCCGCGCTTTTTTCGGGCGTCGGCGTTCTTGTCGAGGTCGGGCCGCATCGGCGCGGGGCCTTGGTCGCTCGAGAAGACGACGATCGTGTTGTCGCGCAGGCCGAGTTCGTCGAGGCGGCGCAGGAGGCGGCCGATGTCCTCGTCCATCGAAAAGATATCCGCGAGGTAGCGGCGCATGTGCTCGCTCACGTCCTGCCCGCGCGCGCGGCAGATCGCGAATTTCTCGCGCATCTCGGGCGAAAACTTCGTCTCGTCGACAACGAGGTCCTTGAACTTTTCCACGTAGCTCGGCGGCGGCGCGATGCGGTGGTGCGAGATGTGGCCCCAGACGTTGATATAGAACGGCCGGTCGTGGTGACGCTCGATGAACGTGATGGCGTCGTCGTGGATCGGCGCGTCGCGGCCACGCGTGCCTTGGCGCTGCTTCGCGCTGCGGCTGTCGGCATCGTCCTCGGCGCCGATGACGTCGATGCCATAGGTGCCGGGCTTCTGGTCGGGGCCGATGTGCCATTTGCCGAAGTGCCCCGTGGCGTAGCCGGCCTGGCGCAGCAGCTCCGTGATCGTGACGCGATCGCCGAAGCCGCCGTTGGCGGGATAGGTCGCGTAGCTGGCGGGCCAGCGGCTCGTCATCAGGCCCGTGCGGGCGGGGCAGCACGTGACGCCCGTCGCGTAGAATTGCGTGAAGCGCGTGCCCTCGGCGGCGAGGCGGTCGATGTTGGGCGTGCGCGCGTAGGGATGGCCGTAACAGCCGAAGTCTGCGTAGCCCGAGTCGTCGGCGAGGATGAAGACGATGTTGGGTTTCGTCGGAGCTGCGGCGCGGGCGACAAGCGCGGAGGCCAGCAGCGCGAGCCAGGGCAAGATGCGGCCGAGCGAGCGGCGCCGCGGGAAATCGAGAGTGAACATGAGGAGGGGCGTCGGCATTCCACCGTCGGCGAGACGCGCTTTCAAGTCATCGCGGCAAGCGGCCTGCGTCCGCGAGCCACGCGAGGATCGCGGCGGACGGCCCGGCGGCGTGCGCGCCGTCCATGCCGGCGTTGCCGTGCGGGAAATGCGCCAGAGCGGCGTCCATGATCTTGATGCCTGCATCATGGTGTCCGCCGCCCAGCAGGACCGCGCCGAGCTGAAACCCGCGTTTCGGCTCCTCGGCCAGTGAGTAGTGACGGGGCGTGCCGGCGGTCGCGTGCGCGGCGCACGGCGGTCCGCGGTTCGGATCGGTCATGGGCGCGATGCAGCGGAGCGCGAAGTCCTGCGCGCGGCGGAGCGCCGCATCGAGCCGCGGCTCGCGATACGCGGGGTTGAAGGCCTGCAGCTCCCTCAGCACATGCGTCGTGAGCATGAAGTAGCCGAGCACGTCCTTGTTCTTGGGATCGTTCTCCGTGAGGCTGTAGTGCCAGAAGCCATCCGCGAGCTGGGCCGGGAGGATCTGATCGTAAACGCAGCGGTCGACCTTGCGCCTGAGGCGCGCGGAGAGCTCCGGATCGAGGCCGCGCACCGCCTCGCTCAAGAGGCCGGCCGCCATCGCGACGGAGGCGGTCTTGTTGATGATCGCGGGCTTTGACATCGGCAACTTGGACTCGCCCGTCTTGACGTCGATGGTGGAGGCCCACCACCCGCTCTCATTCCAAGGAAACCAATCGATCACGCCGGCGAGATATCTCAGGTCGTCGGCCCGCCCGCCCTCGCGGTGCAGGATGCAGGCGACTGCCGAGACGTAGAAACCCATCGCGGGCGGCCCGCCGCCGGCGATCGTCTCGCCGTCGCCCTTTTCCTTTTCCTTGATCTCGAGGACACCGAACTTCGTCGCGCGCATCGCACCGAGAATGCGCCCCGCCAGCGCGAGCGCCGCCGCGCGGTAACGCGGATCGCCGGTGGCCTCGAAGAGGCGGTAGAACGCCAGCGCCTCGTCGCCATCGGCTGCCTTGCCCTTGAGCGCGACCACCGAGCCGTCGGGACGCAGCAACCGATCGGCGTGCCGGGTGGTGGCGGCGAGGAGCCGGCTCCTGAACGCGGCCACATCGGCGGACGCGCTGCTGTTGATCTGCGCCGCGTCGGCGCCTGGCAGGACGCAGCGCGAAAGCAGAAGGACGAGCCCGAGGCAGAGATGCGTCTTCAGGGGAAGAAAGGAAACAGCCGCCGCAGCTCCGCGCGGTCAGGCTGCGAGCCGTATTCGCAGATTTCGAAGGCCTCGGCGTGCTTCACCGTTTGCGCCGCCTCGCCCGGATACCACGCGGCGAGTTCCTTCGCGAAGCGCGTGGCGACGGATTGGTAGCGGCGTGAGAAATTCAGCCGCACCTCGCGCTGGCGCGCGGCCTGGCCCGCGGGGTCGGCGGGATAGAGGCCGGCGTGGCCGTTGGCCCCGCCCTCCGCAAACTGCGACACCATGATGGCAAGCGCATCGAGCTTCCGCTCGATCACGGGGTCGATGTTCACGATCACATCGGCGCGCGAGGGCGCGGGCTTCTGGAAGCGGTCGGTGTAATACATGAAGACCGGGTTCTTCTTCAGCGCGGGCACGTCGGGGCAGAAGAAGGGCACGGTGACCATGTAGGACGCGTCCTGCACCAGCACGCCGGTGTAGCGGTGGTCGGGGTGGTAGTCGTTGGTGCGCGGGCCGAGCACGAGGTCGGCGTTCCACAGGCGGATGAGGCGCGTGAGCGCGCGGCGGTTCTCCAGCGTGGGCTCGAGCTCGCCGTCGTGGTTGTCGAGCACGACGCCCTGCACGCCGAGGATCGCGTGGGCCTCGTCGACTTCCTTCTTGCGGCGCACGGCGAGCGGCCCGCCCGCCTCGCGCCAGTGGCCGATGTCACCGTTGGTCACGGAGACCATGAGCACGTGGTGGCCCTGCCTGGCCCACAGCGCGCCCACGCCGCCGGTCTGCAGCTCGGAGTCATCGGGATGCGCGCCAAACGTGATGATGCGCAGCTTGCCATCGCCGGCCGGCGGCATCTTCACGCCGGGAATCTGGGCGAAGACGGCCGGAGCTATGACGACGGCGACAAGGGAAAAAAGAGCGCGGAGGTGCATGGGGTTATTTCTTTTTCTTTTTTGCGGCGGCGGCAGCCGCAGCGGCCTCGGCGGCAGCGCGCTTGTCGTCGAGGTTGAGCTCGAGCTGCGCCGGATCGAGGGCGACCTGCACGCCGCCGGCGGGGACGGGCACGCGCGCGGCCCAGAGGATGCCGTTGAGGACGAGCGTGCGCTGGCTCGGGTAGGCCCAGCTCGCGTGCAGGTCGGCGCCGGTGAAACCGAAGCCGCGGCCCGCGCCGCCCGGGCGCTCGTAGGCCCATGCGATCACCTCGGCGCGGCCGTTGTGCTTCTTTGCGTCGACGGTGGCGCGCGACTTGTCAGGCACGGCGCCGGTGAGGAGCGGCACGGCGCCGGGGGCGAAGTGGAGGTTGTAGAGCCAGCCGTCGGCGGGCGCGGCAAACGGCTTCACGCCGCGCGTGACCTCGTGGGCGGGGATCGTCGTGAATTCCATGTCCCAGTGGCCGCGGCTGCCGATGTCGGCGTGATAGACCGCGCCGAGCCAGCCCTCGATCGCGGCGCCATCGAGGCCGACCGGATAGTCCATCGCCTGGTGCAGCATGACGAAGCCCGCGCCACCGTTGATCAGCCTCGTAAGTGTCGCCCAGCGGGCGGGCGTGGCGAAGGGCTGCTTCCCGCCGCCGTCGCCGTAGTAGACGACGCAGCGCGCGCCCTCGAGCACGCGCTCGTTCTGCGGCCACTCGCGCGCCATGACGGGCCAGACGCCGGGCTGCTGCTTCAGCCACTCCGTGAGGAGCGCGCAGCCCGCGAAATATTCGTGCGCCATCGCCTTGCTGCTCGGCCCGCCAGCAAGGATCACGATTTTCGCGAGGCCGGGGCGCGGGGCATCGACCTCGAGCGGCACGCGGGATTGATCGTAGGAGGGCGCGGCGCCGGCAAGCGGTGCGAGGGCGAGCAGGGGCAGCGTGAGGAGCAGGGACCGAAGGGACGAGAGGGACATAAGGGACCGAAGAAAATGCAGTGACGACAACGGGGCGGGCGCAGGGGCGCTAGGCTTTCAGGATGCCGTCCCACCCCTTGCGGAACGCCGGCCGCTTGATGAGCGGCGCGGCCTCGGGGGCGTTGGTCGCGCGCATCGCGGCATAATCCCACTCGAGTTTTTTGCCGGCGCGGTAGGCGACGTTGCCGAGGTGGTTGCACTCGGTCGTCCAGCCGGAATATTGGAAATTCGAGCCGGGCACGGGGCCGTTGCCCTTGGCGTAGTTGACCCACTCGATCCAGTGGCCGGGCGAGCGCGGGAGCTTCGCCGGCGGCGGCGTGAAACCCGCGAATTTCTCCTCGGGCAGCAGCTTGCCGTTGCCGAGCAGCATGCCTTTGTCGCCGATGAAAATGTTCGAGCGGTTGCCCCACGCGGGCGTCCAGCCCGGCGGCTTGGAGTCGCCTTGGTGCCAGACGAGCTTGAGCGCGGGCTGCTTCGGCGTGGCGGCAAACTGGAACGTCGCCTTCAGCGTCGCGGGCGCGAGCTCGGGGTGCGCGGTCGGGACATTCGGCGACGACGACTCGACCGAGATCGGCGCGAGCACGCGGTTGCCCTTGGCGTCGGTGCGCCAGAGATCGAGCACGGTGAACGGCACGTCGTTGTCGTGGCTGCCGAGGTCGCTCATCGTGCCGTTGGCAAAATCCCACCAGCGATACCAGCGCGGGCCGGGGAAATACGTCGCATGATAAGGCCGCATCGGCGCCGGCCCGATCCAGAGGTCCCACTCGAGGTAGGAGGGCGGCGTCATCGCCTCGGGGAAGCGGTTCGTGATCTGCACGCCGTTGTAGAAACCGTGCGGCTTGTCGAACTTCTCGGCCGAGGCGGCGTCCTGCAGACCCCACGCGCGGTCGGCCCACACATGCACCTCGCGCACCGGGCCGATCACGCCGGTGTCGAGGATTTCGCGGATGGTGCGGCGCGCGGCGGAGGCGTGGCCCTGGTTGCCCATCTGCGTGGAGAGCCTGGGGAACTTCGCGGCTGTCTCGCGGAGGAGGCGCGTCTCCCAGATGTTGTAGGCGAGCGGCTTCTCGCAATACACGTGCTTCCCGTGCGTGAGCGCGAGCCACGCGGCGAAGACGTGCGTGTGCTCGGCGGTGGACACGACGACCGCATCGAACTCATTCGCGTGATCGAACACGCGGCGGAGATCGACGACCTTGCGCGCCTTCGGGAAACGCTGGCCCGCGGCGTCGAGCGTCTGGCGGTTGATGTCGCAGAGGACGGCGACATTTTCGTCCGGGTGCGGGCCGGGCTCGCCGCCGAGCTCGGCGAGGGCGCGCGCGGCATTTTTCTTCGCGGCGGCGGGCGCGCTCGCGGCCGCGGAAAGCGTGAGCTCGCCGAGGCTGGAGTTGGCGCGGCCGCCGGCGCCGATGAAGGCGATGTTCAGCTTGCTGTTGAGGTTCTGGCCGCGGAGGAAGGCGGGCGCGCCGGCGACGACACCGGCGACGACAGCGGAATGGCGGATGAAGGTGCGGCGCGACACAGCCGCCGAAGGGACAGTTTTCATGGGGTGAAAGGGGAGCCGAAATCACGCGCCAACCAGCGCCCCGGCGCAAACCACAAAATGCGGGCGATTCGCGGCTCGCGCCGTGGAAGTTTGCCGCCACGCTCGCGGCATGAACCGCCGGACGTTCCTCTCCGTCGCCGCGGGCGCCACCGCCGCCGCCGCGTTCGCCTCCCCTGCCCTCGCCGCCGCAAACCCGAAGCGGAAGCTCCGCAAGGCGATCATGTATTCGACCATCGGCGTGAAGGGCACGGTGCTGGAAAAATTCCGCGCGATGAAGGCCGCGGGCTTCGCGGGCGTGGAGCCGATGGGCGCGATGAACCGCGACGAGGTGATCGCCGCGCTCAAGGAGACTGGCCTGCAGGCCGCGAGCGTGTGCGACCACATCCACTGGGTGAAGCCGCTCTCCGCGCCGGACGAGGCCACGCGCCAGCTCGGCTTAGAGGGCTTGGTGCTCAGCCTGCACGACGCCAAGGCCTACGGCGCGACGAGCGTGCTGCTCGTGCCCGGCATCGTGCGCGGCGCGACCGTCCGTCCCGGCGACTCCACCTACGAGGAATGCTGGTCGCGCTCCATCGCCGAGATCCGGAAGGCGATCCCGGTCGCCCGCGACCTCGGCGTGAAAATCTCCGTGGAGAACGTCGGCAACAACTTCGTCACCGCGCCGCAGCAGGCCGTCGACTACCTCGACGCGATCAACAGCGAGTGGGTCGGCTGGCACTTCGACATCGGCAACGTGGGCCGCACCGGCTACCCCGCGGAAAAATGGATCGACGCGATCGGGAAGCGCATCGTGCGGATCCACGTGAAGGATTTCCGCGCGACGCCGCCCGCCGGCTCCACGGCCAAGGCGCCCGATCGCCCGAAGCTGCTGGAGGGCGACACGAACTGGCCGGCCGTGATGGCCGCGCTCGATCGCGCCGGCTACGCCGGCTGGGCGATCACGGAGCAGCCGGGGAACCAGGCGGGCGATGTCGAGAGCGCGAGGGACATGGTGGGGCGGATGGAGAGGATTTTTGAGCTGTGAGACAGAAGGGACGAAGGAGACCCAAAACCCATGCAGCGCGAGATTGCGGGAGATGCTTGGATCCCTTGGGTCTCTTTTGTCCCTTTCGTCCCTGCGCGTCTAAACCACGATATCCCGCACCACCCGCCCATGCACATCGGTGAGGCGGTAGTCGCGGCCGTCGTGGCGGAAGGTGAGGCGCTCGTGGTCGAGGCCGAGCTGGTGCAGGATCGTCGCGTGCAGATCGTGCATGTGGACCTTGTTCTCGATCGCGAAGTGGCCGAACTCGTCGGTCTCGCCATGCGCGAAGCCGGGCTTGAAGCCGCCGCCCGCGAGCAGCACCGAGAAGCCCGTGGGATTGTGGTCGCGGCCGGTGCCGTTGCGCTCGGCGTAGGGCGTGCGGCCAAACTCGCTGCCAAACCACACGATCGTGTCGTCGAGCAGGCCGCGTGATTTCAAATCAGCGAGCAGGCCCGCGACCGGCTTGTCCACGCGCACGGCGTGGTCGAGGTGCTTGGGCATGTTGGAGTGCTGGTCCCACGCGGGGTTGTTGGTGTTGTCCGAATAGTTCACCTGGATGTAGCGCACGCCGGCCTCGGCCAGGCGGCGCGCCATGAGGCATTGGCGGCCGTAGTCATCGGTGGGCTCCTCGCCGATGCCGTAGAGCGCCTTGGTCGCGGCGGACTCCTTGGAGATATCGAGCGTGTCGGGCGCGTGGTTCTGCAGGCGCCAGGCGAGCTCGTAGGAGCCGGCCACGGCCTCGAGCTCGGAGTCGCCGGGGCGCGCGGCGAGCTGCTCGGCGTTGAGCGCGCGCAGCAGCTCAAAGTGCCGGCGCTGCGCCGCAGGGTCGCGCGCGGGGTTGCCGATGTTGCGCAGGCCGGCCTCGGCGGCCTTCTGCCCGGCGCGGCCAATCGCGGTGCCCTGAAACACGGAGGGCAGGAACGCGTTGCCGTAGTTACGCGGCCCGCCGTTGGCGAGCGTGGGGCTGAGCGTCACGAACGCGGGCAGGTTCTCGTTCTCCGTGCCGAGCCCGTAGTTGATCCACGAGCCCATCGAGGGACGGATCATGTTGGTCGAGCCGGTGTGGAGGAAGAGCGTCGCGGGGCCGTGCGCGACGCCCTCGGTGTGCATCGAACGGACGACGCAATAGTCGTCGGCACGCTTCGCGAGGTGGGGAAACAATTCCGAGACCCAGCGCCCGCTCTGGCCGCGCTGCTTGAATTCCCAGAGGGGCTTCATCACGCGGCCCGTCGCGCCCATGCCGGTCTTGGCGATGGCGCGCTGGTCGAGAAACTCCATCATCTTGCCGTCGTGCGCGTAGAGCGCGGGCTTGTAGTCGAAGCTGTCGAGGTGGCTCACGCCGCCGCCCATGAAGAGGAAAATCACGCGCCGGGCGCGCGGCGCATGATGCGGCGCGGGGCGGCCCGCGGCGCGCGCGGCGGCCTGCGCCGCGATGCCGGCGAACGCGAGGTAGCCGAAGCCGCACGCGAGGTGCTGCAGCGCGGCGCGGCGCGAGAGGGGCATGGGGGAGTTCATCGGCGAGGCGCGTTCAGTTGAGGTAGCGGAAATCGATGCTCTCGAAAAGAGCCTGGTGGAGCTCGCTCCAGGTTTCAACCGAGCTGTCGGCGACGTGGCGCAGCGCGATGTCCTTTTCCCGCGCCGTGGGCGCGCGCCCGACGATGCGCCGGTAGGCCCGCTCGACGCGCGCGGCGGCATCGGGCGCGGGCTCGCGCAGCGAGCGCTCGGCCGCCTGGCGTGCCTGCTCGATCACGAAGGGGTGGTTCATCAGGTAGAGCGCCTGCGGCGCGACGACGGAGGCGTGGCGCTGCGCGACGGACGCGTTGATGTCGGCGAAGTCGAAGACCTCGAAGAGCTCGAGCCGCGCGTTGCGAAACGCCGGCGTGTAGAGGCTGCGGCGCGTGTCGGTGAAAACGTAGCCGTATTCGCTGGTCGCCATCGCGCCGCCGGGCGCGGCCCTGCCCGAGCCGATGTTGGGGCCGCCCAGCGCGAGGTCGAGGCGGCCGGCGGCGTGCAGCATCGTGTCGCGGATCTCCTCGGCCTCGAGCCGGCGGCGCTTGGCGTGCGAGAAGAGGCGGTAGTCGGGATCGAGGCGCGTGGACTCGGGCGCGGGCGCGGACGCGAGCTGATAGGCGCGCGACAGCATGATGGAGCGCACGAGCCTCTTCACCGACCAGCCGTCGGCCACGAAGCGCCGCGCGAGGTGGTCGAGCAGCGCGGGGTGAGTCGGGCGCTCGCCGGTCACGCCGAAATTGTCGACCGAGCGCACCAGGCCCGCGCCCATGAGCCACGCCCACACGCGATTCACGGCCACGCGCGCGGTGAGCGGATTGCCCGCGTCAACGAGCCAGTCGGCGAACTCGCGGCGGCCGCTTTCGGTCGGGGAAAACCGCGGCGGCGCCGCGGCCGGCGCGACTTGGAGGAAGCCGCGCGGGACCTTGGGCCCGAGGTTGCGGGCGATGCCGCGCACGCGAATCTCGGTGTCGCCAATCTCCCCCGCGGCCTCGCGCACGCTCATCGCGAGCTCCCGCGCCGGGCCGGCGGCGGTGAGCTTTTTCAACTCCGCCTCGAGCGCGCGCAGCTCGGCGGCCGCCTGGCGCGCGGCGGGATCGGCCGGCGTGGCGGCGGCTTTCTTCGCCGCTTTCTTCGGGCCGTCCGCGATCCCGGCGAGCGCGGCCGCGGGCGCCTCGGCCGGGAGGAGCTGCAGCGCGTCGACGATCACAAAGCCGTCGGTGCCCTCGGTGGAGACGAGGATGTAGCCGGCGCCATCCTTCTCGAAGCGGAATTGCCCGAGGCTGACGAAGTGCCCGTCGAGCGGCGGGGCCTGGCGCTCGTTGACGATCACCGTGCTCTCGCCGTCGGCGTGCAGGATCGTGATGGGGACGTTGGAGGCGCGGTTGGGCTGCGGCGTGTAGGCGAGGCGCACCTCGTAGCGGCCGCCCTGCGGAATCGCCGGCGTGAAGGTGACGGTGCGCCGGCCCTTGTCCTCGTTGTTGTCGGTGAGGTAGCCGGCGCCAAGGAACGGCTTCACCGTCGTCGACACGCTCCAGCCGCCCACGATCCTCGCCTGCTGGTCGTCGAGCACGAGGCCGGGCAGCGTGTCCAGCGCGACGGCCGGCCCCGCGACGACGGACGAGCCGGCGGCCCGGCGCCGCGCCCTGATTTTCTTTTCCAAGGCGGCGACCTCGGCGGCATGCGCGGCGATTTCCCGCTCCACCGCCGGCGCCATCGGCAGCTCGGCGTCGACCCAGCGGGCGACGTTGTCGGTGTAGTTTTGCAGCGTGTGGGTGCTGCGGAAAATGCCGGCGAGCGCGTAGTAGTCGCGCGTCGGCACGGGATCGAACTTGTGATCGTGGCAGCGGGCGCAGCCGAGCGTGAGGCCGAGGAAGGCCTTGCCGATGGTGTCGATCTGCTCGTCGACGATGTCCATGCGGAGCTGGTCCTTGTTCTGCTCCTCGTAATTGGTGGGGCCGAGCGCGAGGAAGCCCGTCGCCGTGACCTGCCGGCGCCGCTCCTCGGGCGTGGCGGCGGGCAGCAGGTCGCCGGCGATCTGCTCGCGGATGAAGCGGTCGAAGGGCACGTCGCGGTTCGCCGCGTCGACGACGTAGTCGCGGTAGCGCCAGGCGTCCTTGAACATCAGGGTGCGCCCGCCGCCGCTCGACTCGGCGAAGCGCGCGACGTCGAGCCAGCGCCGGCCCCAGCGCTCGCCAAAGTGCGGCGAGGCCATCAGCCGGTCCACCACCGCGGCAAACGCCTCGGGCGCCGGCCGGGCGTCGCGCACAAAGGCGTCGATCGCCTCCGGCTCCGGCGGCAGGCCCGTGAGATCGTAGGTGGCGCGGCGGAGCAGCGCGGCGCGGTCGGCGTCGGCCGCGGGGCGCAGGCCCCGGCTCCCCCACTCCGCGGCGATGAAGTGATCGATGGCGGTGCGCGGCCAGTCGCCCGCCGCCGTGGGCACCGGCGGATTGGCCACCGGGAGGAACGACCAGAATTTCCTTCCCTCCTCGAGGGTGAGCCCGCTTTTCCTCGCGCCGTCCGGGGCCGCGGCGGGCGCGGGCTCGTCGGGCGCGGGCGCGCCGCGCCTTACCCACGCCTCGAGCAGCGCGATTTCGTCGCGCGGGAGCTGCGTCTTCGGCGGCATGGCCTCGAACTCGAGCTTGGTGTAGCGCACGGCCTTGATGAGCGCGCTCTTCTCCGGATCGCCCGGCACGAGGGCCGGGCCGGAGTCGCCGCCCTCCAGCCAGCCGGCGCGATGATCGAGGCGCAGGCCGGCCTTGATTTTCCTTCCCGCCGAGTGGCACTCGTGGCAGCGCTGGACGAGCAGCGGGCGGATTTTTTTCTCGAAGAACTCGAGGTCGTCCGCCGACGGCGCGGCGGCGCACGCGGAGCCGGCCGCCCCGGCCAAAATCGAAGCCAGCAAACGCACGCGCATCAGCAATCAGGAGAACAGCGCCGCGATCGGCTGGCCGCCGTCGGTGATCGGCACGGGGCGGTCGCCGTCGTGGAGGTTCTTGGTGTAGTCGATGCCCAGCGCGGCGTGGATCGTGGCGAAGAAATCGGGCACGCTCACGGGATCGCGCGCGACTTTCTTCGAGAGCTCGTCGCTCTCGCCATACGCGCCGCGGTGGCGCAGGCCGCCGCCGGCGAGCACGCAGGTGAAGGTCCGCCCCTGGTGGCCGCGGCCGCCGCCGCTGTCGAACTCCGGCGGGCGCCCGAACTCGCTCGTGATCACGATGAGCGTGCGGTCGAGCAGGCGGCGCGCCGCGAGGTCGCGCATCAGCGCGGAGACGGCGATGTCCAGGTCGGCGATGAGGCCGTGCTGCTGGCGGATGCCGGCGTTGTGCACGTCCCAGCCGGTGCCGTTGACGAAGTTCAGGTTGTGCGAGACCTCGATGAAGCGCACGCCGCGCTCGACGAGGCGGCGCGCAAGCAGGCAGCGCTGGCCGAACTCGCCGCCGTAGTCCTCGCGCAGCGCGGCCTTCTCCTCGGCGAGCTGGAAGCTGCGCATGAAGTCCGGGCTGCTGAGCTTCAGCGCCTGGTCGATCGCGGCGTCGTAGTCGGCGCGCGGGTCGCCGGGGGCGGCGGGGTTTTTCGCGCGCAGCTCGGCGAGCAGGGCCTCGCGCCGCGCCTGGCGCTCGAGGTTGATGCCGTCGGGCCGCGTGAGGCCGGCGGGGCCCTGCGAGGTGTCGGTGGTGTAGAGGAAGCCCGCCTTCGAGCCGAGGAAGCCGGGGCCGCGCGTGAGGTTGGGGTAGCCGATGAGCACGTAGGGCGGCACGCCGTCGGCGAGCGCGCGGCGCTCGTGCGCGACGACGGAGCCGAGCGACGGGTAGACGACGGTGCCGCTCACGACGCGGCCCGTGTGCATGCGGTTGGTCGCGGCGGCGTGCTCGTCGATCACATCATGGTTCACCGTGCGCACGGCGGTGACGCGATCCATCAGGCGCGCCATGCGCGGCAGGTGCTCGCACACCTGCACGCCGGGCACGGCGGTGTCGATGGCGTCGTAATAGGAGCCGGCGAGCTTCTTCGCGGGATCGCCGCGGCGCTTGGGATCGAAGGTGTCGATCTGCGACATGCCGCCGCCGAGCCAGATGGAGATGACGTGCTCGGCCCGGCCTTTCAGGAGCGCGGCAGGAGCGGTGGAAACAGGAGCGGCGCCGAGCGCGAGCCGGGGAAGCAAGGCGGCGGCCGAAGCGGCGGACGTGGCGGCGAGGAAATTGCGGCGATTCATGCGGGGAGTTCGGTTGAGAAGGAAGCGCCAGGCGAATTGGCCGCAAAAAGCGCAACGATCGAAGGGCGATTGAAACTCCCGATGCGCCCGTCGGCGCCCGGGAGATGCGCGCCGGCGGGGCCGGGGCCTTTGTGCTCTTGGTGGCGAAAATTCATGGCGCTCACGGCAGCCACACGAACTCGCGCGTGTTGACGAGGCTCCACACCGCATCCTCGAAGGCCTCGCGCCACGCGGGGCGCAGGCGGGCGTCGGGGGGCGGGCCTTCGCGGGCGCGCTGCTCCATTTGCAGCATCACGTTGGTCGCCTCGGGCATGAGATGCGTGGACCACGAGAGCGGCGGGAGCGGCGGCGGGGGCTTGGGCGCAACGACCTCGGCGGCGGGCATGAGGCGCGTCGCGAACCCCGGGCCGAGCGCGCGCACGAGCGGGGCGCGCTCGGCGGCGGTCGGCGCGCGGCCGAGCACGCGGAAATACAAGTCGTCGACGAGCGCCCCGGGCGCCTGGGCGGCGACGGCGAGGTCGGCGAGGCCGCTGCCGTGCGCGGCGCGCGTGAGCCAGGAGGAAAGCGTGCCGTTGGCGAGCGCGCCGGGCTGGAGGACGTTGGGCCCGGCCTCGCGGTCGGTGCGCGGATTCTGGCGCGCGCCGGTCCAGCCGAAGGCCTCGAGCACGTCGGCCACGGCCTGCGCGCGCGGGAGGTTGAGGCTGGGTCGATCGCGCTCGTTGGAGAGGCTGCCGAGCATCCACGCGCGGCGCGGCGCGCCGAGCGAGATGAACGTCTCCGCCGCGCGGCGCGCGTCGCCGTCCATCGTGATTTCCTCGACCTGCATCGGCTGGCCGCCGACGGCGTAGAGCGCGTCGACGACCTGCTCGGCGGCGAGCCGCCGGGCATCGGGCGCGGCGAAGAAGCGCTGCGCCGCGGGCGCGGCGAGATTTTTTCCGACGGCCGCGCGCTGGTAGGCCGACGACGTGAGCACCAGCCGCGCAACGTGCCGCAGGTCGAAGTCGTGCGCGACGAACTCGCGCGCGAGCCACGCGAGCAGCTCCGGGTGGCTGGCCTCGCGGCCTTCCCAATCGTGGGCGGGCTCCACGAGGCCGGCGCCGAGGAGGCGCTTCCACACGCGGTTGACGATCACCTGCGCGAAGCGGGTGTTGTGCGGCGCGGTGACAAGCGCGGCGAGGCGCTCGCGGGTGTCGCGCGGGTTTTGCGCGAGCGGGTCGAGCGCGGCGTCGTCGGCCACGCCGGTGATCGCGGCGAACGGCCACACGGGCGGGACGGGCTGCCTGGGCGGGAGCGTGACCTTGATGAGCGACTCGCGCGCCTTTTTCTCGAAAAAGGCCGCGGGCACGGTGCTCGACGCCGGCACGATCACGGCCTTGCGCTCGAAATACGCGGCGAGCGAGTAGAGGTCGCTCTGCTTGGTCTTGTGGTAGGGCGAGTCGTGGCAGCGCGCGCACTGGAGCTCGATGCCGAGGAAGGCCGAGGCGACGATGTGGCCCTTGGCGGCGAACGGCGCGTCGTTGTCCGCCGCCATGCCGAAGCCCGCGCTGCCGCCCTCGCGCTCGCTGCCGCGCAGCAGGATCAGCTCGGTCACGAGGCGGTCCATTGGCTTGCCGTCGCGCAGGGCCTCGTGGAGGAAGAAGCGGAACGGGCCGGTGTTGTTGAGGCTGGGCTTCACGATGTTCGGGTTTTCGCCGAGCACATCCTGCCAGTAGCTCACCCAATGATCGGCCCAGCGCTCGTCGGCGAGCAGGCGGTCGACGGCGCGGGCGCGCTTGTCGGGCGCACGGTCGGCGAGGAACGCGCGCACATCGCGCTCGCCCGGCGGCACGCCCACGGTGTCGAAATACACGCGCCGCAGGAACGCCGCGTCGTCGATCACCGCCGGGCGCGCGGCGACCTCGGGCGCGAGCGGCGGCGCGGGCCACGCGGCGCCGGCGTCGATCCAGGCCTTGAGCGTCGCGATCTGCGCGGGCGGGAGCGGGGCGGACTTCGCGGGCATGCGCTCCTCCTCGTCGGCGTGCGTGATGCGCGCGAAGAGCTCGCTCCGGGCGGCATCGCCGGGGACGAGCGCGGGGAGCTTCGACTCGCCGCCGGCGAGCGCGGCGGCGCGGGAGTCGAGCTTGAGGCCGCCCTTGTCCTTCTCGCCGTGGCAGCGGAAGCAGGCGTCGCGGAGGATCGGCAGGACGCTTTCATGGAAGTGCCGCGCCTCCGTCGCGGGCGTGCGCCCGGCCTCGGCCACGGCGCGCGCGATTTTCGCGTCGAGGAACGCGTCGATCGGGTGCGGCGCACCGGCGGGGACGGGCACCGCCTGCGTCGCGGCCCACGCGCGCGCGGTGTCGTGGCGCTTTTTCCAAAACGCCTCCTGCGACGCCGCGGCGGCACGGCGCTGCGCGTCGTCGAACGCGACGAGCTCGCCCTCGGTGCGCGCGAGCGCGGCGGCCACGGCGGCATCAGTCAGCGGCACGGGCTCGGATTTCGCGCGCGCGGGCTGGAGGACGTTGAACGATCGGCCGTCGGCCGTCTCCACCGCGACCGTGAACTCGCCCGACTCCACCCGGTAGCGCCGGCCCCCGACGATATTTTCCACGACGACGCGCTGCCGCGCGCCCGGCTTCACCTCGATCTCGCCGAGCACTTCCTGCACGCCAAACGCCACCGGGCGCAGGCCCGGCGCGGGCGGCGCCGGCACGGGCTCCACGGGATCGTAGCCGCCGGAGTCGGAGCGGTGGGGCTTGGTGCTGGCGACGAGCGCGCCGTCAAACCACAGCCGCGCGAGGCCGCGCGCGCGAAACACGACGCGGTGCCGGCCCGGCGGCAGCGCGACATCGGCCGCGAGGCGCGCGAGCACCGGCGCCTTCCAGCTCGCGCGGATGCCCCAGTCGTCGTAGCGATACGGGAAGCGCGGCAGCAGAAACTCGCCCGTGGTCCAGCGCGTGATTTCGGCGGGGGGCTTCTCGCCCTCGTTGAGCCAGCGGTCGTGCGTCGGCATCGACTCGTGGAGCGTCGCCAGCACGCGGCCCGCGGGGATCGCGCCGACCTCGGGCATCACGGCCGGCGCGGGCTTGGCGGCGAGGGCGGGCGCCGCGGCGCCGACGCGGCGATAGCGGGCCTTCAATTCCGCGTCGGGCAAGGCCTCGCGATACACCGCGATGCCATCGAGCGAGCCGCGGAAACTCGCGGTCGCCGCCCCTTTCATCGAGGAGCCAATCCAAATCGCATCGTCGTCCACGATCGGGGCGGCGGCGGTGGGGCCGCCCATGTCCCACGTGCCGTCGGTCGGCGCGCCGTCGAGCCAGCCGCGGATGCTGGCCGGATCGCCGAAGCGATAGGTCACCGCGACGTGGTGCCAGCCGCTGCCGGGGGCAAAGGTTCGCGTCGAGGTCCAGCGGTGCCAATGCGCGTCACGCTGCGCCGCGGCGGTGTCGCGCGGCGTGGCAAAGAGGAAGTTCACGGCAAACTTGCCGCCGACCGACCGCACGCGGAGCGCCCAGTTTTGGTTGTCGGCCGCGAAGCCCGGCGCGCCCGTGCGGCCCTTGCCGATGATGTAGAGGTTGTCGCTGGCGTTGTGGCCCTCGACCTCGACCCACGCCTCGAGCGTGATCACGTCGCCGTTGGCAAAGTCGAACACGCTGCCCGGCCCGGGGTCGGCGAGCGCGAGGTGCGCGCCGTGGCCGCCGAATTTCGCGGCGGTGTTGCGCAGCTCGAAATCGGGAAACGCAGGCGGCCGCGGCCCCGGCACGTCGCGCTCCACCGCGCCGGCCGCGACGGCCCGCGAGGTGTCCTCCTCGTTGAAGTCCCACCGGGCCACCGGCGTGGCGGCCCACGATGCCGAAACCAAGCCGGCCAACACAGGGAGGATCGAGCGCGGGGTGTTCATGAACGAAGCAAGGGAGGGGGGCGGGGTGCGCAGCCGGGTCGGGCCCGACGCCTCCCCACAAAAATGATCCCGCGCCGCGTCGCCAGCCGCAAAGCGCCAAGCGCACGAAAGTGCCGCCGCCCCGACCCGCGACCTGCGGGAATCACGCATTGCCGGTGTCCCTCCCATGGCCCATGCTGCGCCCACCATGCTTCGCCTTTGTTTTCCCCTCGGCCTCGTCGCCGGGCTGCTCGCCGGGAGCCTCGCCCTCGCCGCGCAACCCGCCCCCACCCGCCCGCTCACGCACGGCGATTTCGACGCGTGGCGGAGCATCGCGACGCCCCAGCTCTCGCGCGACGGCAAGTGGCTCGCCTATTCGTTCATGCCGCAGGACGCCGATGGCGAACTCGTCGTGCGCGAGGTCGCGACGGGCCGTGAGCACCGCGTGCCCGTCGGCGCAATTCCGCCGCCCACCTCGGCGCCATCCGAGGAGAACGCCAATCCCGAGGCCCCGCCCCCGGTCCGCAACATCCGCCTCGCCTTCACGGGCGACGGCCAGTTCGTCGTCGCCACGACCCATCCGAACAAGGCCGACGTGACGGCGGCCAAAAAGGCGAAGAAAAAACCCGAGGAGATGCCCAGGGGCGGCCTCGTGATCGTCGCGCTCGCGAGCGGCGATGTCACCCGGATCGCCGACGTGAAGAGCTTCCAGATCGCGGCCAAGGGCGGCCCGGTCGTCGCCTACCTCAAGGAGGGCAAACCGGGCGAGGCAAAGCCGGCGGACGACAACGCGCCGGAAGCGAAGGACGCAGCCGCGCCCCGCCGCACCACCACGAAATCCGGCGCCGCCACCGGGGCCCCCGCCGGTGAACGCACCTACGGCACCGACCTCGTGCTGCGCGACCTCGCGGCCGGCACCGAGCGATCGTTTGCCGCTGTGACCGACTACACGCTGACGCGCGACGGGCGCGTGTTGCTCTACCTCGTGTCGTCACGGACGCCGGCCGACAACGGCGTGTATCGCGTCCTCCCCACCTCGCCCTCGGATCCGGTCGCGCTGCTCTCGGGCCGCGGCCGTTACAGCCGGCTCGCGTGGGACCGCGAGCAGATGCGCGCGGTGTTCGCCAGCGATCACGACTCAGTCGCCGAGAATCGCACGCCCGCGCGCTACAAGCTCTATCTCTGGGAGCGCGGCACCTCCCTGGCCATCGAGGTGATCTCGGCCGACGCCAAGGGAATCCCGGCCGGCTATGTGATTTCCGGCCAGGCGGCCGCCTCCTTCACTCGCGATGGAAAGAAAATCCTCGTGCCCGTCGCGCCGGCGGGCCGCGCGAACCGCCCGACCGCCGCCGCCAATGCGGTGCCCGACGACGAGAAAGTCACCGCGGACCTCTGGCACTGGCGCGATGGCTACGTGCAGCCCATGCAAAAGGCGCGCGCCGCGCAGGAGCGCAACCGCACCTACCGCGGGCTCCTCGACCTCGGCTCGCTGACCTACGTCCAGCTCTCGAATCCCGACCTCGCCACCGTCACCACCAGCGACGACGGCGCCCGCGTGCTCGGCTACGACGATCGCGCCTATCGCGCGATGGTCGACTACGACGGCCGCTATGCCGACGTGCATCTGGTCGATCCCCGGACCGGCGCCCGCAAAGTCGCGCTCACCCAGCTCCGCAGCGAAGGCGGCCCCGCCCTGCTCTGGTCGCCCGACGGCAAATGGGCCGCCTACTACCAGGGCAAGCACTGGCACCTGCTCGACACCGCCACCGGCGAGTCGCGTTCGCTCACCGCCAAGGTGCGCGCGGCGTTTTACAACGAGCAGGACGACCGCCCGCAGCCGCCCGGCCCCTACGGCGCCGCCGGCTGGACCAAGGACAGCGCCTCCTTCCTCGCCTACGATCGCTTCGACGTGTGGCAGCTTTTCCCCGACAACCGCCCCGCGCTGAACCTCACGGCCGGTCACGGCCGCGCCAACAAGCTCCAATACCGCGTCCAGCGCATCGAGCCCATCGACGAGGACGACGAGGAGCGCGGCCTCGACCCGGCGAAGCCGCTCACGCTGCGCGGCGAGAGCGAGGAGACGCGCGCGACGGGCTTCTTCCGGACCAGCTTCACCGCGACCGCCGCGCCCGAGCGCCTCCTCTGGGGCGACAAGCGCTTCACCTACGCGGGCCGCGCGCGCGACGCCGACACGCTCCTGCTCACCGCGTCGCGCTTCGACGAGTTTCCCGACGTGCACGTGACCGACGCCTCGTTTGCCACGCCAAGGAAGATGACCGACGGCGGCGCGCAGCTCGCGCAATTTTCCTGGGGCCGCGCCGAGCTCATCAATTTCCGCAACGCCGACAACGTGCCGCTGCAAGCCACGCTCTACACGCCGGCCAATTTCGACCCGAAGAAAAAATACCCGGTCATCATCTACATCTACGAGCGGCTCTCGCAGAACGTGCACCACTTCGCCAACCCCGCGCCCGGCACGAGCATCAACGTCCCCTACTACGTCAGCAACGGCTACTGCGTGCTGATGCCCGACATCGTCTACCGCACCGGCCGCCCCGGCCAGAGCGCGCTCCGCTGCGTGCTGCCCGCGCTCGACGCGATTGTGGCGCGCGGCTTCGTCGACGAGAAGGCCGTCGGCATCCAGGGCCACTCTTGGGGCGCCTACCAGATCGCCTACATGGTCACGCAGACGAAGCGCTTTCGCGCCGCCGAGGCCGGCGCGCCCGTCGGCAACATGACGAGCGCCTACTCCGGCATCCGCTGGGGCACCGGCATGCCCCGCCAATTCCAATATGAGCAGACCCAGAGCCGCATCGGGAAGAAGCTCACCGATGCGCCGCGCACCTACCTCGACAACTCGCCGGTCTTCCAGGCGCACAAGGTCGAGACCCCGCTGCTCATCATGAGCAACGATCAGGACGACGCCGTGCCGTGGTATCAGGGCATCGAGCTCTTCCTCGCGCTCCGCCGCCAGGGGAAGCAGGCCTGGCTCTTCAACTACAACGGCGAGTTCCACGGCCTGCGCCGCCGCCCCGATCAAAAGGACTGGGCGAGGCGCATGAGCCAGTTCTTCGACCATTTCCTCAAGGGCGCGCCCGCGCCCGAGTGGCTCGAGAAGGGCATCCCCTACATCGAGCGCGACGAGGAGAAGGTGAGGTTCAACGCCCCGCCCGCCGCCGCGAAGCCCCCCGCAGCCACCCAGTGATTTTCGCCGCGACTGCGCCGCATTTCGGATCGCCCTCGGCGCCGGGAGTCGGCGAGCATGGCCATTCCACCGCCATGTCGCCCACGTCCCTCGCGCTCCCGCACATCGCGCAGCTCCATGCCTACACGCCGGGCCTCCAGCCCACCGAGCCGGGCTGGGTGAAGCTCAACACCAACGAGTGCCCCTACCCGCCCAGCCCGCGCGTCGCCGCGGCGATCCGGCGCGAGGTGGGCGAGGACGGCGCGTCGCTGCGCCTCTATCCCAATCCGAAAAGCTCACCGCTCCGCGCCGCCGTCGCGCGGCTCCACGGCCACGGCCTGCGCGAGGACAACGCCTGCATCGGCAACGGCTCCGACGACATCCTCAACCTCCTCGTGCGCGCCTTCTGCACGCGCGACGCCGCCGCCGGCTTCACGCTCCCGAGCTACTCGCTCTATCCCGTGCTCGTCGGCATCCAGGACGGCGGCACCCGCATCATCGAGTTTGACCGCACGCTGCGCCTGCCGGTGGAGAAAATCGCCGCCTCGCCGGCGCGCGCGTTTTTCCTCACCTCGCCCAACGCCCCCACCGGCGTCGCCTTCGCCAACGCCGACCTCGAGCGCGTGCTCGCCGCCTATCGCGGCCTGCTCGTCGTCGACGAGGCCTACGCGCCCTTCGCCAAGGAAAACGCGATCCCCTTGCTCGCGCGCCATCCAAACCTCGTCGTCGTCCGCACGCTCTCGAAGGCCTACGCGCTCGCCGGCATCCGCGTCGGCTACGCCCTCGCGCACCCGGAGATCATCGGCCTGCTCGACCGCGTGCGCGACAGCTACAACGTCAACCGCCTCTCCCAGGCCGCCGCCCTCGCCGCGCTCGCCGACCAGCCCTACTACGACGGCGTCGTCGCCAAGGTCGTCGCCACCCGCGATCAGTTCGTGCGCGATCTTACGGCACGCCGCGGCTGGTTCACCTACCCGTCGCAGGCGAATTTCGTTTTCACCGAGCCGAAGGACGCCCGCGGCGTGACCGGCCCCGCGGTCTCGAAGTCCGCCTACGATTTCCTCTGCGCGCACAAGGTCCTCGTGCGCCACTTCCCGAGCCACCCCTTGACCGCGCCCTTCCTGCGCATCAGCATCGGCACCGACGCGGAAATGCGCGTCCTCTCCGACACCCTCGACGCATGGCAAAAAACGACAAACGCGTAAGCACCGTCACCCGCAAGACCGCGGAGACCGACATCGCGCTCACCCTCGCGATCGACGGCCGCGGCACCGCGACGATCGACACGGGCGTGCCGTTCTTCGACCACATGCTCACGCTCTTCGCGAAGCACGGCCTCTTCGATCTCACCGTGAAGGCCAAGGGCGACGTCGAGGTGGATTACCACCACACGGTCGAGGACGTCGGCCTCGTGCTCGGCCAGGCCTTCAAAGAGGCGCTCGGCGACAAAGTCGGCATCAAGCGCTACGGCTTCTTCCTGCTGCCGATGGACGAGTCCCTCGCGCGCATCGTCGTCGATGTCGGCGGCCGCCCGCACCTCGTGTATGAGGCCAATGCGCCGACGATGTTCGTGCGCGACTTCAACATCGTGCTCGTGAAGGAATTTTGCCGCGCGTTCAGCAACGCGCTCGGCTGCAACCTGCACGTGCAGCTCGTCTACGGCGAGGAGCCGCACCACGTCGCCGAGGCGATCTTCAAGGGCCTCGCCCGCGCGCTCGACGCCGCCACGCAAATCGAGCCCCGCGCCGCGGATCAACTCCCTTCCACCAAGGGCAAAATCTGACGCGCCGGCCTTGCCGCTGCGATGTCTCACATCAACCTGCCGCCATGAGCACGCTGACCATCGAACTACCGCCGCAGCGCACGCAGACCGAATCAAACCTCCGTCGTTGGACAGAAGTGCGCGCCGATCCCGAGATGTGGAAGATCGAGGGACGTATCGAAACCGATCGTCATGGCCACGTCCTTATGAGTCCTCCTCCCGGCTCCACGCACGGGCGCCATCAGGCCCGCATCGCAATTTTACTGGATCGTTTCCGCGGTGATCACGTGCTGACCGAGTGCCCGATTTCCACCGCCGATGGTGTGCGGGCGGCGGACGTGGCGTGGGCCTCAACCGATGTCATGCGTCGCGTGAGCGAAAACGACGTCCTCACTCGTGCTCCCGAAATCTGCGTCGAAGTCTTGTCGCCCGATAACTCGCCCGCCGAGATGCGCTACAAGACTGCTCTCTATCTCGATGCTGGCGCTCAGGAAGTCTGGCTCTGCTCAAAATCCGGCAAGATGACCTTCTTCGCGCTCATCGCCGACCGCACCACACAACTTAACAAGTCCAAGCTTTGCCCGGACTTCCCTTCGCAGATCAGCCTGCGCTGAAGCCCGGATGATCGCCGTCATCGACACCGGCATCTGCAACCTCCGCAGCGTCACCAAGGCGCTCGAGGCCGTGGGTGCATCCATCCGCGTCGTGCGCTCGCCGGCCGAGGTCGCTGCCGCGGATGCCCGCGGGCTCGTGCTCCCCGGCGTGGGCGCGCTGCGCGACTGCGTGGCCTCGCTGCGTGCATCGAAACTCGACGCCACCGTGCGCGACTGGATCGCGGCGGACCGGCCGTTCCTCGGCGTGTGCCTCGGGATGCAGGCGCTGTTCGAGCACTCGGAGGAAGGCGGCATCTCGGGCCTCGGCGTTTTCCCGGGCAAAGTCGTGCGCTTCCAGCGCCCGCGCGATCTCAAGATTCCCCACATGGGATGGAACACCGTGCGCTTCACCCAGCCCCGCTCGCCGCTCGCCGCGCAGCTCGCGCCCGAAGGCGAGGCCTTCTACTTCGTGCACAGCTACCACTGCGCGCCGGCCGATCCGAAGCTGGTGCTCGCGGCATGTGACTACGGCGGCGAGTTCTGCGCCGCCATCGCGCGCGGCCGGGTCTTCGCGACGCAATTCCACCCCGAGAAGAGCCAGGCCAAGGGTCTCCAGATCTACCGCAACTTCGCCGCCGTGGCCGCCGCCTGAAGCGGGGGCGCGGCGCGCACGGCCCAGACCTCGCTGGTCCACTTCCTTCCCCCATGAAAACCACCGCCCCGCTCCTCGCCCTCATCGTCGCCTCCACCCTGGGCGCGTTCGCGCAGACGCCCGTGATTCCTGCGCGCGAAATCCAAATCAAGACCGCGCTCCTCGCCGCGTCGCCGCAGTGGCGCGACGGCGCCACCGTCCTCGGCTACGACGAGAAGGGCGAGCTCGTCACCCTCCGCCAGGGCACCAACCACCAGATCTGCCTCGCCGACGATCCCAAGGTGAAGGGCTTCAGCGCCGCGTGCTACCACAAGGACCTCGAGCCGTTCATGGCGCGCGGCCGCGAGCTGCGCAAGGAGGGCAAGAACGCGAAGCAGACCTTCGACATCCGCGAGGCCGAGGTGAAGTCCGGCAAGCTCAGGATGCCCGCCGGGCCCACCACGCTCGCCGTCTACGCGGCCGACGACAAGGACTACAATCCCCAGACCGGCGAGGTGAAGGGCAAGCTGCGCTACGTGATCTACATTCCTTACGCGACGCCCGAGAGCACCGGCCTGCCGCTGAAGCCGGAGATTCCCGGCGGCCCGTGGATCATGGATCCCGGCACGCACCGCGCGCACATCATGCTCAACCCGACGATGTGATCGTCTTTCCCATGGCGCATCCTCCCTGCCCTGCCTGCACCTTGGACGAAGTCCTGAGCCACCCCGATCGCTGGGAGTGCGCGACGTGCGGCCACGAATGGCCGAAGGAGGCGGCGCCCGCGGCGGCGCGCGTCGTCAAGGATGCCCATGGCACGCCGCTCGCCGATGGCGACTCGGTCGTGCTCATCAAGGATCTCAAGCTCCGCGGCGGCTCCGGCGTGCTCAAGGGTGGCACCAAGGCGAAGAACATCCGCCTCGTCGAGGGCGACCACGACATCGACTGCAAGATCGACGGCGTGGCGATGGCGCTCAAGTCGTGCTTCGTGAAGAAAGCCTAGCGCTGTTCTTCGCGGTCGTGTCGTCACACCACCGCGTATTTTGAAGCGTTGGTTTTTGCAGGCGCGGCCGGTGGGCGGGCAGCCCGGCCCCCGGCCGGGCCTGCAATGCGGCGCTTGTTGCTATTTCGCCGCCGACGCCTTCAGCGTCCGCGTAAGCCACGCCACCACCTCCTGCCGGTAGGTTGGCGCGACGGCGTCCCAGCTGATCATGCCGTGGACGCCGCCCTTGATCGTGATGAATTCGCACACGAGCCCGAGCTCATGGGAGCGCTTCTGCCACGCCACGGATTGCTCGTAGGGCACGCTCGCGTCCGCGGTGCCGTGCACGAGCAGCACGGGCGGCAGGCCGCGCCTCAGGTGCAGCAGCGGCGAGGCGGCGCGCATGATCCTCTCCGCCTCGGCATCGTAGGTCGGGCGGCCGACGAGCTGCGCGAGATTGGCCCGCAGCTCCGCGCCCGGCTTCTGATCGACGACGAGATCGCAGCGGCCGTAGAACGGCACCACCGCCGCGACGCGCGTCGACTCGTCCATCCGCACCAGCGCGAGCTGCACAAGATGCCCGCCCGCCGACTCGCCGGAAAGGGCGATGCGATCGGGATCGAGGCGGTAGCTGGCGGCATGGGCCTTCACCCAGCGGATCGCCGTCTCGACGTCCTCGATGCACGCCGGGTAGCGGTGCTTGGGCGCGAGGCGGTAGTTGATCGAGAACCAGGCGAAGCCCGCCTGCCCGAGCGCCGCGTGCATCGGCACCATGTAGGCGTTCTTCCTGGCCCCGCCGGATTTGTCGCCGGCCGTCCATCCGCCGCCATGCACGAGGATCACCGCGGGAAACGGCCCCGCGCCCTCGGGCACAAAGGCGTCGAGCTTCAGGCTCTCGCCCCCGGCGACGCCGTATTCGATGTCGGTCTGCACGGCGGCCGGCGCGGCGGCCGCGAGGCCAGCGGCGAACACCACGGGCAGGAGCGATTTCGTTTTCATGGGGTGAGGGCAGCGACCACGCTCGGCCGGCGCCGCCATCCGGCAAACGCTTCCGCACAAGACAGTCCGCCGCGAAGACATCCCGCGACGCCGCCGGGCCGACGAGGGCAGTCGCGGCGCTGATGCGGCCCATCGCGCCGGTTCATTTCTTCGCCGGAGCCGCACCTGTGCCTCGACGCGACGGCACCGCCGGCCAACGCTCCCGGGCCATGGCCGCCACCCGTCGAGCTTTCCTGAGTCTCAGCGTCGCGACGTGGGCCCTGGGCCTGGCCCGTCGCTCCCCTGCCGCGGAGGCATCGCCCTCCAGCCACGATCGCGAGCGCTGGGCGCGGCTCGCGACGCAACTTGCCCAGCCCGTGCTCGGCGCCCTCGCCGAGCGCCGCCTCAAGGCCACGATGCCCGTCGAAGCCGCGCCCACCGCGCGCAATCGCGCCGCCGTCACGCACCTCGAGGCCCTCGGCCGCCTCCTCGCCGGCCTGGCGCCCTGGCTGGAGCTCGGCGCCGATGGCACGCCCGAGGGCCGCGAGCGCGCCCGCCTCGCCTCGCTCGCCCGCGCCGCGATCGATGCGGGCACGGATCCGCGCTCGCCGGACTTCATGAACTTCACGCGCGACCGGCAGCCGCTCGTGGACGCGGCGTTTTTGGCGCAGGCCCTTCTGCGCGCGCCGGGGGAGCTGTGGCAAAAGCTCGAGCCGCGCGTCCGCGCCAACGTCGTGGCCGCCCTCAAGTCCTCGCGCCCGATCAAGCCGGGCGAAAACAACTGGACCCTGTTCGCCACGCTCATCGAGGCCTTCCTCCAGCGGGCCGGCGAAGCGCGCGACGAGGCGCGCCTCTTCGACGGCCTGCGCAAGCACCGCGACTGGTATGTCGGCGACGGCATGTATGGCGACGGACCGGAGTTCCATTGGGACTACTACAATTCGTTTGTGATCCAGCCCATGCTCGTCGAGTCGCTCGATGTCGTCGGGGCCGAGGCGCCCGAGTGGCGCACCCTGCGCGAACGCGCCCGCGAGCGGCTCACCCGCTGGGCCGCCGTGCAGGAGAGGCTCATCTCGCCCGACGGCTCCTACCCCGTGATTGGCCGCTCGATCGCGTATCGCTGCGGGGCGTTCCAGGGCCTCGCGCTGGCCGCGCTCCGCCACGCGCTGCCACCCGAGGTGACGCCGGCCCAGGCGCGCGTCGCGCTCACCGCCGTGATTCGTCGCACGCTCGAGGCCCCGGGCACCTTCGACGCGCAAGGCTGGCTGCGCATCGGCCTCGCCGGCGCGCAGCCCGGCCTCGGCGAGACCTACATCTCCACCGGCAGCCTCTACCTGTGCAGCGTGGCTTTCCTGCCGCTCGGCCTGCCGTCAAGCGATCCATTCTGGTCCGCCGCCGCGGTGCGCACCACGTGGGAAAAGGCCTGGGCCGGCGAGAACCTCCCCGCCGATCACGCGATCAAGAGCCCGCGGTAGTTGGCCGAGCGCGGCCGCCTCGGCGGCGATCGCCCCAACAGGCTTGAGCCGTCCAGGCCCCGCCGCACGCTGCCGGCATGTCCCCCGCCCCTCGCCCCGCCTCGTCCGGCCGCGCGGTCCTGCTCGCGGCGCTCGTTTTCACCGCCTTCGTTGCCGTCGCGTCAACCTTCGCCGCGGATGCCACCGCGCCGCGCAAGATCGCCAGCGTCGAGGGCATCACCGAATACCAATTGGACAACGGCCTGCGCCTGCTGCTCTTCCCCGACCAGTCGCAGTCCAAGGTCTCCGTCAACCTCACCGTGCTCGTCGGCTCGCGCCACGAGGGCTACGGCGAGACGGGCATGGCGCACCTGCTCGAGCATCTCGTCTTCAAGGGCACGCCGCGCCACCCGCTCGTGCCCAAGGCCCTGCAGGAGCACGGCGCGTCGTTCAACGGCAGCACCTCCGACGACCGCACCAATTACTACGAGACCCTCGCCGCGACCGACGCCAACCTCGAGTTCGCCATCGATCTCGAGGCCGACCGGCTCGTGAACAGCTTCGTGCGCCGCGAGGACCTGCTCTCGGAGATGACCGTCGTGCGCAACGAATTCGAGCGCGGCGAAAACTCCGTCGGCCGCGTGCTCAGCCAGCGCATCGCCTCCGCCGCCTACGACTGGCACAACTACGGCAAGTCCACTATCGGCAACCGCAGCGACATCGAGCACGTGCCGATCGAGAACCTGCGGGCATTCTACGAAAAACATTACCAGCCCGACAACGTGGTGCTGATCATCGCGGGCAAGTTCGACGAGGCGAAGGCGCTCGGCTTCGTGCAAAGGCACTTCGGCCCGCTCCCGCGTCCCGCGCGCAAGCTGACCGCCGCGTGGACCGAGGAGCCGGTGCAGGATGGCGAGCGCACGGTCACGCTCCGGCGCGTGGGCGTGAATGGCGCGGTCGGCGTCGCCTACCACACGCCCGCCGGCCCGCACGAGGATTCCGCCGCGCTGCAGGTGCTCGCGAGCGTGCTCACGGCGCGCCCCGCCGGCCGGCTCTACCAGAAGCTCATCGAGACGAAAAAGGCGTCGAGCGCCTCCGCCTTCGCCGCGCGCCAGCACGATCCCAGCTTGTTCTTCGCGTCCGCCGACGTGCCGCGCGATGGGAACATCGAGGCCGTGCGCGACGAGCTCATCGCGATCATCGAGGGCGCGGGCGCGATGGAGTTCACCGCTGAGGAAGTCGATCGCGCGAAGCAGCAGTTCCTCCGGGCGCGCGAGCGCTCCGCCTCCGACACCGCGGCGATCGGCGTGTCGCTCAGCGAGTGGGTCGCGCAGGGTGACTGGCGGCTCTATTTCCTGCACCGCGATCGCGTCGAGCAGGTCACGCCCGCGGCGGTGAAGGCCGTGGCCGCGCGCTACTTCAAGCCGAGCAACCGCACGGTCGGTCTCTTCATCCCCACCGATCAGCCGGACCGCGCGCCGATTCCCGCGACGCCCGCGCTCGCCACGATGGTCGCGGGCTACACGGGCCGCGCGACGACGGCCGAAGGCGAGGCCTTCGAGGCCACGCCCGCCAACATCGAGGCGCGCGTCTCGCGCCTGGACTTGCCCGATGGCGTGAAGGTCACGCTGCTGCCGAAGAAAAATCGCGGCCAGGAGGTCCACGCCACGCTCACGCTTCGCTATGGCAACGAGCAAAACCTGAAGGACCTCGAGGCCGCCGCGGGTTTCCTGCCCGACCTGATGATGCACGGCACGAAGAGCCTCACCTACCAGCAGCTCCGCGACGAGCTCGACAAACTCGGCGCGACGCTCGGCGCGGGCGGTGGCGGCGGTGGGCGCGGCCGCGGCGGCCGGCGCGGAGGTGATGGCGGCGGCGGTGGCGCGCTCGGCTCGGTGACGTTTGGCATCACCGCCAAGCGCGACACGCTGCCCGCGGTGCTGGAGCTTTTGCAGCAGGTGCTCCGCGAGCCGCTGCTCCCCGCCGATCAATTCGAGATCGCGAAGCGCGCTCGGCTCGCCGGCCTCGAGTCGACGCTCACCGATCCCGCCGCGCTCGGCCCGCGCCTGCTCCAGCGCACGCTCGCGCCCTATGCCCAGGACGACATCCGCTACATCCCCACGCTCGAGGAATCGATCGAGCGCCTCAAGGCCGCCGACTACGCGCAGGTCACGCGCCTCTACCGCGAGTTCCTCGGCGGCGCGACCGGCGAGCTCACGATCGTCGGCGACTTTGATCCCGATGCGTGCGTGCCGCTCGTGAAGCAGGCGCTCAGCGGCTGGAAAGCGGCGCAGCCTTACGCGCGCATCGCGAGCCCGCCGCCCGCCGCCGTGCCCGGCTCGCGCCACGTGATCGAGACGCCTGACAAGGCCAACGCCACCTACTCCGCCGGCCTCAACCTCGCGCTGCGCGACACCGATCCCGACTACGCCGCGCTCGTCATCGGCAACTACATCCTCGGCTCCGGCACGCTGTCGTCGCGCCTCGGCGTGCGCATTCGCCAGCAGGAAGGCCTGAGCTACGGCGTGTCGTCGGGCTTCGCCGCGTCGTCGCAGGATCCGCGCGCGACGTTTTCAATCACCGCCATCTGCAACCCGCAGAACATGGCGCGCCTCGAGGTCTGCGTGCAGGAGGAACTCGCGCGCCTGCTCAAGGAGGGCATCACCGCCGACGAGCTGACGAAGGCCCGCCAAGGCTATCTTGAGGCCCTCAAGGTCGCGCGCTCCGGCGATCCCGCGATCCTCGGCTCGCTCGCCGCGTATCGTCACCTCGACCGCACGATGGCGTGGCAGACGGACTTCGAGCAAAGGATCAACGCGCTCACGCCCAACGCCGTGAACGGGGCGCTCCGCCGCCACCTCGATCCGGCGAAGCTCGTCGTGGTGGTCGCGGGAGATTTCGCAGGGAAAAGTAGGGCGGGTCTGTGACCCGCCCTCGGTTCGAAAACTCAGCATGCTAAAGGGCGGGTCACAGACCCGCCCTACTTTCACTGCGCGTCTTCGCTCACCGCGCCGCCGGCGCCGCGCTCCACACCTTCAGGTCGTCGAACCAACCGTCCTTCCCCGCGACGCCCAGCTCGATCTTCGACTTCGTCGCGTGGGCGATGCCCGACGACTTCAAATAACCCGCCGGCTTCCCGTCGATCGTCACGCGCATCTCGTCGCCCACGGTCTCGACGACGAGCGCATACCATTTGCCGGCCTCCAGCTTCGCCGGATAGGTCACGGTGCGGCCGGCGAGCAGCTTGGCGCGCTCGGCTTTTTTCGCCGGGTCCTTGGCCATCGCGTAGATGTCGTTGCGCATCGTGCCGTCGCGCTCGTCGATGAGCGTCACGCCGTTGAGGCGCACCTGCGCGCGGCAGAGGTGGCCGTAGTGCGCGCCGGTGTAGGCGCGGTCGTCGAACTCCACGTCGATCATTGTCGCGCCGCCGAACTTGATGCGCACCTCGACCACGCTGTCGCGCGTGGGGATGTCGAGGCCGTGCACGGCGGCGTGCGCGGTGACGGCCGGCTTGCCGTCGGCGGCGGGGATATTTTGGTCGCGCGTCTGCGTGCCCTTGAGCGCGCCGCCCTCGACGGCGAAGGTCGGCACGACGCGGTGCCAGGGTTTCGCCGGCGTCGCGCCCTCGAAATCATCGGCGAAGAGCAGGTCCTTCTTCACCGCGATCGCGTGGGCGGGAATGGGCGGCAGCTCCGCCGCGAGGGCGACACCGGGGACCAGGAAAAGGAGGGCGAGGAGGGAGCGGGGCTTCATCGCCGCCACGCTGCGGCAAGCTGCCGCGTCAACGCAACGCGAACATGGCGCGCGGTGTTCACGCCGACGGCCGCGCCCGCACCTCGGTCAGCACCGGGCTCACCTTTTCCACGGGCCGCACCTCCACCGTCAGGCCGAGCGGCAGCCCGGGGCAGTGCTTCGCTATCGCCGTGGCCTCGTTGAGGTCGGCGGCGGTGATGAACAGATAGCCGCCGATCACTTCCTTGCCTTCCGCGTAGGGGCCGTCGGTCACCCGCCCGCCCTGCGGGCCGGCGACGACCCGGCCCCCGAGCCCCAGCGGATGCCCGTGCTTCAGCTTGCCCTGCGCGAGCAGCGACTCGACCCACGTGTTCCATTGCTGCGCCAGGCGCGCCCGCTGCTCGGGCGTCAGGTGCGCGTGGGTGTCGGGCCCGGCGTTGCGGAAGACGAGGAGAAACTCCGCCGCGGTGGCGGAGGGGGCGGCGGCGAGGTTCGGCATCCCGCGAGGATAGAGCCGGCGAGGCCGTCACGGCACGCCCTTTTTCCGCGCCCGCGTCCCGCCGGGGCACGCGCGTGCAGGATTGTGCCGCGCGCCCTGCCCCGCCTAGGGTGCACCTTCATGAACCTTGTTGTCCTCGACGGCTACGCCCTCAACCCCGGCGACCTCAGCTGGGACGCCCTCCGCGCCCTCGGCCCCTGCACCATCCACGACCGCACGGCCGCCGCCGATATCGTCGCGCGCGCGAAGGACGCGACCGTGCTCCTGACCAACAAGACGCCGCTGCGCGCCGACACGCTCGCGCAGCTTCCCGCGCTCCGCTGCATCAGCGTGCTCGCCACGGGCCACAACGTCGTCGATTCCGCCGCCGCCCGCGCGCGCGGTATCCCGGTCTGCAACGTCCCGACCTACGGCACGCGCTCCGTCGCCCAGCACACGTTTGCGCTCATCCTCGAGTTCACCAACGGCGTCGGCCACCACGCGCAGACGGTGCGCGCCGGCCGCTGGGCCGCGAGCGCCGACTGGTGCTACTGGGATCACCCGCTGCGCGAGCTCGATGGCCTCACGCTCGGCATCGTGGGCTGGGGCCGCATCGGCCGCGCCGTCGCGGATCTCGGGCGCGCCTTCGGGATGAAAATTCTCGCCCACTCGCGCGGCGACACGCCCGGCGCGGAGCGCGTGCCGCTCGACGATCTGTTCCGCCGCAGCGACATCGTCTCGCTGCACTGCCCGCTCACACCCGAGACGCAGGGCATGGTCAACGCCGCGCGCCTCGCCCTCATGAAGCCCGACGCGTTGCTGGTGAACACCAGCCGCGGCCCGCTGATCGTCGACGCCGATCTCGCCGCCGCGCTCAACGCCGGCCGCCTCGCGGGCGCCGCCGTCGACGTGCTTTCCGCCGAGCCGCCGCCTGCGAGCAACCCGCTGCTCACCGCCAAAAACTGTCTCGTCACGCCCCACCTCGCGTGGGCCACGCGCGCCGCCCGCGCGCGCCTGATGGACACGACCGTCGCCAACGTCCGCGCCTTTCTCGCCGGCACGCCGCAGAACGTGGTGAACTGACTCCGCTGGAGCCGCGGCGCCCCCGCCGCGGAGGCTTGCAGTGGACGAACGCGGCGAGGGCGCCGCGTCTCCAGCAGGCCTAACTCCCGCTCCAATCCTCAAAAAACAAACTACCACTGATGCACACTCATAGTCACTGACACTGGAACCCCTCAGCGCTCGTTCGCTCGGGCTCACATCAGTGTTCATCAGTGCCCATCAGTGGTTCAAAAGGTCTGGGCCCTTCGCCCGCGCCAACACTTCCCGCCACAGCTCCGTCTCACCGCTCAATCCATGCACGCTCAGCGCCGCCGCGATGTCATGGAGCGTCGGCTCGACCACGCGGTGCTTCGGATCGCCCGGCAAATCCGGCCGCACCGCGCGCGCCAGCGCCCAGCACGCCCACGCGCGCGCACGGCGCTGCTCGCGGCGCGGGGCGTTCATGCGATCGGCGTAGTGCTGGAAATGCACGCGCGGGTTGCCGAGGAAAACGCCCGGCGGCGTATGCGCGATGAGCCACGCCATCGCCGCATACGGCAGCGGATGCGCGCGCAGCTCCGGCTCGCCGCCCACGAGGTCCGCCCCCATCGCGCGATCGAGGCAGAGCAGCGCGCGCGCCGCAAACCCGCGCTGCCAGAGCGCGTGCCCGTATTCCAAGCACGCGAGGTAGAAAGCCCCGCCCCGGTCTGCGTCGCGAAACGCATGCAGCGCCCGCCAGTCGAGCCCTGCCCGCGGCGCAGGCAGATGGGGGCACGGCGGAAGCGGAGAGGACATGGCCCGCTCTCGTGGCGGCGAAGGTGGCAAGCGTCAACCACGGCAAAGCGTGCCGTTTGTCTCTTGCGTCAAACTTGTCGCGAAATACTGCTTCGTGCCTATGATCGTTATCATGCGAAGCCTCACTCGATATGTGCTAACGACCATTTCTCTTTTGATAGCGGGCTGTCAGAGTTCAGGTGTCATTCAGATTTCTGCCGACACTTATATGATCTCGAAAAGTGACGCCGGACCGTTCGCGACTATTTCGACTGTTCGCAGCGAAGTCATGCGCGAAGTAAATGAGTTTGCTGCGAAACGCGGAAAAATTGCCGTAGCTGTCTCGTCACAAAGCGTGCCGCGTCAGCCCGGACGTGTGCCATATTTTGAGTATCAATTTCAACTCCTTGATAAGGATGATCCAAGAGCCTCGGGTGTGACTCTCAAACCAAGGCCAGATATCGTGTTACAAAGTGATCAAAAAATTAAGGCAGAGATCAAAAGCGACGGAGCCGGGTCTGCGAAAACCGACCTATACGCTGAGCTTACAAAGCTAGATGATTTGAGAAAACGGGGCATCATCACTGATGAGGAATTCGTCGCGCAGAAGAAGCGCCTGCTTGAACGCTGAGTGACCCAGCCTGAAGAAAGTGTTTTCTAGGCCTTGGCGCGACGGCGAGCAGCGCGAGTTCGCGGCGTTTCCTCGACCGAATTTTCTGCGGGCAACTGAAAGTGCCCCGCCACGACCCCGCGCACCGTGAGATCCTCATCGATTTCCTCCCAGCGCAGCGCGGCGCCACCGAGTTCGATCTTCACCTTGCGCAGATCGGCATCGGACGCGTTCAGCAGACGACGGTAGCGGGCGGCGGGAAAGCCGAAGATTCGTCCGTCGTGCAGTTCGAGGAACACGGTCCGGCCCTCCACCCAAGCGCGCGTGGCCAGGGCGTCGGTGGTCTGCTCAACGGTTGCGGTGGAACTCATGGTAGGCCGCCAGCAAAGCGGCATGGTGCGCAAAGACAAGGCGCTCGATCACGCGGATGTCGTGCGGCCTGACGCCCTTCACCGCCGCGAGCGCGATCGGTTCGAGCCAGAATTTGCACTCGCCCTCCGGCGTGCGCACGTGGATGTGTGGCGGCTCGTTGCCCTCGTCGGAGTAGAAGTGGAAACGGAAGGATCCGATGCGAAGCACCGTCGGCACGCGGAGGAGATTTGCGATGCTGCGGCCGCACTCAAGCCACGAAGCATGCACTTTCGCTTGGCGCGCGTCCGCGTTTCGCCGACAACGACGCGCCTTTGAACCCGCCTTCCGCCCAAAGCGCCCGCGCCCGTCCCACTGCCGTGCATGAAGTCACGGGCTGGCGACGCGTGATGCTGTGGCCGTTTGGGGTGCTGCTGCGGCTGTGGGGGCGCTCGCTGCGGTTCGACGCGGCGCCGGAGGACTTGGTCGCCTATACCAAGCGGGACGAGCCAATCGCAATGGTGCTGTGGCACAACCGGCTCTTCCTCGCGGCGGAGATTGTGCGGCGCTACCGCGGCGGGCGGCCGGCGTATGCGCTCGTGAGCGCGAGCAAGGACGGCGCTTGGCTCACGGCGTTCTTCGCGCTCGCGGGCGTGGGCACGGTGCGCGGGTCGAGCAGCCGGCTCGGGCGCGAGGCCGCGGCCACGCTCATCGACACGCTGCGCGAGGGCCACGACATCGGCCTCACGCCCGACGGCCCGCGCGGCCCGCGCTACGAATTGAAGCCCGGCGGCATCGTGGTCGCGCGCCGCGCGCAGGCGCCGCTGCTGCTCATCGGCGCGGAGTTTGAGTCGGCGTGGCGGCTGCGGAGCTGGGACCGGTTCTGCCTGCCGCGGCCGTTTTCGCGCGTGCGCATGCGCGGCGAAATCGTCACGGCCGCGCAGCTCGCGGATCGCGACGCCGCGATCGCGCACGTGCAGGCGCGGTTGCTGGCGATCAATCCGGATTGAGGCAGGGCGCGACCGCCGGGCGCGCCGGCCTGCGAGCCTTGCGTTTAGCTGGAGACGCGGCGCCCTCGCCGCGTTTCGTCTGAACCACGCGGCGAGGGCGCCGCGTCTCCACGCTGACACTGAGGAAAAATCGGCGGGCCCAGCCGTCCCGCCCTGCCACCTACCTCAGAACTCCGGCGTCAGCGTCACGTTGGCGCCGGCGGGCACCGTGTAATCGGGGCCGGTGCTCCACGTGAGGTCGTTGACGAGGAACTTGAAGGTGTGGCCGCGCGCCGACTCGGGCAGCGTGACGCGCCAGAGGTCGGCCTCGACGCAGTCCATGGCGACGCCCTTGTCCCAGCTCAGGCCGGCGCCCTCGCCGCGGACGTAGAGGGCGTTGCCGAACCCGACGTCGATGCGCGCACCGATCGTGGTGAGCACCGGCTGGCGGGCGATCGGCTTGACCGTGACGGCCACGATCTTCGTGGGCGCGACGGCGACTGAGGCGGCCGGCTTCTTCTTCGCGGCTGGCTTGGCCAGAACCGCGGGCTTCGCGGGTGCGGCGATCTTTACGGGCGCAGCGGATTTTGTCGCTGGGGCGGGCGACTTGCTGGGCTTGGAGGTGACTTTCTTGGATGCACTCATGGTTTATGGATGAACGGAGCGTGAGACCCCATAATCGGGAACCACCATAGCAAATCGGGAGCCATTGCGCCAGCCGCGTCTTGCAAACGGCACCGCGACGTCACTCCGGCCGGCCAAACGCCGCGAGCCGCAGGCAATTACGCGTGCCGGAAATCGCGTCCTACGGCGGTTTCCGGCCCGGTGGGCGCCAGGCTGGAGGAATGCGACCGTGCCCTGCAGGGCCCTGGCGAACGCGAGCCCAGCCCGTGCCCCGGCCTTCGGGCTTCGCAGGGCAGGCTTCGCGGCTGCCGCACTCAAGCGAAGCATGGTGGACCGGATCGGGATCAAACCGACGACCTCGTCGTTGCGAACGACGCGCTCTATCAACTGAGCTACCGGCCCGTAAGGGAGGGGACGTATTGGGAAAACGCCGCGGGCAAGTAAACACCTATTTTTCCGTCCGCGGGCCGGCACGCCGCCAAGCCGCTTCCGCCGGCGAGCGTCAGCGGCTGCCCCGGCGCACCAACCGAGCCCCCGCGGCGGCTCAATCCGCCTGCGCGCGCCCCTCCAGCCGCGCAAAGATCATCTTGCCCCCGCTGGTGGGGAGCACGCTCACAATCTCGGCCTCGACGCGCTGGCCGAGGTGGTGCTTGCCGCCATGGACGACGACCATCGAGCCATCCTCCACGAAACCCACGGCCTGCCCCTCCTCCTTGCCCGGCTTCACGAGATCCACCTCGATGCGCTCGCCGATCATCAGCTCCGGCCGGAGCGAGCGCGCGAGGGTGTTGAGATTGAGCCACACCACGCCCTGAAACTCGGCCATCTTCGCCAGATTGTAGTCCGTCGTGAGCAGCTTGGCGCGCATCGACTGCGCGAGGAAGACGAGCTTCGCGTCGGACTCGCCGGGCTTGGCCACGTCGCTCTCGGTGATGCGCAAATCGAGGTGCTTGATCTTGCGCAGGTCATTGAGCACCTCGAGGCCGCGGCGGCCGCGCGCCTGCTTGTGCGGGTCCGGCGAGTCGGCGATGGCGCTCAGCTCGTTGAGGACAAAGCGCGGGATCACGAGCGCCGCGCCGAGGAACCCGGCCTCGCACACGCGCGCGATGCGCCCGTCGATGAGCACGCTCGTGTCGACGACCACCAGCGGCACATCGACGTCGTGCGGCACGAACCGCACGTAGGGGATGATGAGGCTGAACTCATCCTTGCCCCGCAGCGCAATCACGGTGGCGAGATAGGGACAGACGAGAAACAGCCCGAGCCGCACGAGGTAGATCGTGCCCTTGTCCCCCTGCTCGAGCAGCGGCGACGACCCGATCAGGTGCGCGACCAGCACGCCCACGGCGATGCCAAACGTCACCGCCGAGAGCCCGCGCAGCGAAAAGCCCTTCAGCAGCACATCCACCAGCACCACGAGCAGCCCGATGCACAACCCCACCACGACGGCGGTCCCGCGATAACGGTCCCAATCGGTGACGGTGTAGCACACCAGCCAGCCCGCCGCGGCGCAGAGCGCGACGAACACCATTCGAATCGGGAAGAGGGTCTTGTCCATGCGGCGGCGGCGCGGCTAGCGAAAGGTCCTCAGCACAAAAATCACGGCCGGCACCCCGATCATCACCGCCACCATCCAGTAGAGGAGAAGCTGCACGCGGCGGGCTTTTAGCTTTTCAGCCTCGGACGGTTCCATTTCGGTGCAGCGCACCAAACCGCCCCCTGCATGACAACGCAATACTGGCTCGTGAAGTCCGAACCCGAGACCTACTCGTGGGCCGACTTCGTCCGCGAAGGGAAGACCGACTGGACCGGCGTGCGCAACTACGCCGCGCGCATCCATCTCAACGCCATGCGTCCCGGCGATCGCGTGCTCTATTACCACAGCGGCGACGAGAAGGCCGTGGTCGGCACCGCCGAAGTGACCAAGCCGGCGTTTCCCGACAAGACCGCCGACGAGCCCGGCTGGGTCGCCGTCGAGCTCAAGGCCGGCGCTGCGCTGGCCAAACCCGTGACCCTCGCCGCCATCAAGGTCGAGCCCGCGCTCGCCAAGATGACGCTGCTCCGGATCTCACGTCTCTCCGTGCAGCCGGTGGAGCGCGCGGAATTCGAGCGCGTGGTGAGGATGGGGAAGTGAATTTGCCGATGCCGCGCGCAGCTTCGATCCAAGGCGTCGCGGAACGCGCAGGCGTTTCGCCGCTTCGCGAAAGCCCCTCGGCTTCCGCGACAAAGAAACTGCGCCGCTCCTGATCGCCGTGCCTCCCCTCCCCCAGCTCACGATCCTCGCCCCCGGCCTGCTTGGCGGCTCCGTCGCGCGCGCCGCGCGCGCGACCGGCGCGGCGCAGCGCATCGTGATCTGGGCGCGCCGGCCCGAGACGCGGCTGCAGCTCCGCGCGCAGCCGTGGTGCGACGCGGTCGCCGACACCCCCGAGGCCGCCGCGCGCGAGGCGAGCCTCGTCGTCCTCGCCGCGCCCGTCGATCGCATCGTGCCGCTCGCGCAACAGATCGCGCCTGCCCTGCCCGCCGGCGCGCTCGTGACGGATGTCGGCAGCGTCAAGGGCGACATCGCGCGCCTCGGCGCCGCGGCGGTGGCGCCGCGCGCGCACTTCATCGGCGCGCACCCGATGGCCGGCTCCGAGAAAACCGGCTGGGAGCACGGCACCGCCGAGCTGTTCCAGCACCGCACGTGTTTCATCACGCCCCTGCCCGAGAGCGATGCGCGCGCCACCGAGGCCGTCGCCGCCTTCTGGCGCGCACTGGGCGCCGAGGTCGTGAGCGTCGCCCCCGACGAGCACGACGAGATCGTCGCCCACATCAGCCATCTGCCGCAGGTCGTGGCCTCCAGCCTCTGCGCCTTTCTCGCGACCAAAAATCCCGCGTGGCGCAACCATGCCGGCGGCGGCCTGCGCGACACCACGCGCATCGCCGCCAGCGACCCGCAGCTCTGGCGCACGATCCTCGAGCAGAACCGCGACGAGGTGCTGCGCGCGCTGCGCGGCTTCGAGGCGGAGCTGCACCGCTTCCAAACCGCGCTCTCCAACCGCGACTGGGTCGAGGTCGCCGCCCTCATGGAGCGCGGCAAGGCCTACCGCGATCAGTTCCGCCCGCGGCCGTAGGCTCGGGGTCGCGCGAGCGCCGCCAGCCAATTTATCACGCAGCACCGCCCACCCGCCGATACAGCGCCTCGTAGCGCGGCACGATGGCGTCGGCGGAGAAGTGCTCGCGGGCGCGTCGCTGCGCCGCCGCGCCGAACGCCGCGCGCTTCGCCGGATCGCGGAGGAGCGCCTCGACGCCGCGCGCGAGGCCCGCGGCATCGCCGCAGGGCACGAGCACGCCATGCTCGCCGCTGGCCATGACCTCCGGCACACCGCCCACGGCGGTCGACACGTTGGGCCGGCCGAACCACATCGCCTCGAGAATCCCGAGGCAAAAGCTCTCCGATTCCGAACTGTAGAGCCCGAGGTCCGCCGCCTGCAGGTAGTCCTCCACGTCGAAGACCTTCGGCTTCACGATCACGCGATCCGTCAGGCCGAGGCGGCGGGTTTGCTCCGCGAAGGGCGCGAAGTCGCCGCCGGCAAGGATCACTAGCTTGAATGCCTCGCGCGGCTGCACGCGGGCCGCGGCGTCGAGCAGCAGATCAATGCGCTTCACCGGCCGGAGATTCGAGAGATGCACGATCATCGCCTCGCCGTCGCGCAGGCCGAGCTCGCGGCGCACCTCGTCGCGCGTGCGCGCAGGTGCGCGCGGCGCGGTGAAGTTGTGGATCACGTCGATGGATCGATCGACGGCGAGCAGGCGGTGGGTCTCGTCGCGTAGCCACGCGGAGACCGCGGTCACGGCATCCGACTGCATCAAGGCGTGGCGGATGGCGGGGCCGTAGCCGGCGTCGCGGCCGAGCAGCGTGGTGTCGGTGCCGTGCAGCGTGGTGACGACGCGCGGGCGTTTCCCCGCCGGCAGCATGTCGCGCGCGAGGATCGCGGCGGTCGCGTGCGGCACGGCGTAGTGCACGTGCAGCACATCGAGCGCATGGTCGCGTGCGACCTCGGCCAGCTTCACCGAGAGCGGCAGCGTGTAGTCGGGATACTTGAAGAGCTCGTAGCCGTTGATGACGACCGGATGGAAATGCAGCCGCGGCGCGCCCTCCTGCAGCCGGAACGGCCGCTCGTAGCTGATGAAGTGCACCTCGTCCCCGCGCCGCGCCAGCTCCTCGCCCAGCGCCGTCGCGAGGATGCCGCTGCCGCCGACGGACGGATAACAGGTGATGCCGATCTTCAACGGGCGCATCGCCAGGGGACTAGAACCGCCGCGCGCCGCGGGCGAGGGTCGCCAGCGAATCAATCACGAGCGCATCGGCCGGAAAGAGCGGGATCGCGTGCGCGACACCGGCGCGCAGGCCGTTGAGGCGCGCGCGCGTGAGCACCAGCTCGGCATAGTTGCGCGTCTTCATCTGCGAGGCATGCGCTTCCATCGCAGCCGTCCACGCCGCGACAATCCCAGGCTCGGACACATCCACGAGCACGCGCCCCACGTCGGCCGGCTCCGCGTCGGGCGAGACGGCGTAGAAAAACAACTGGCCGATCGCATGTGGCTTCGCGCGGCGCAGCTCCCTGAGCCCGCCGAAGCGCGCGAGCCGCGAAGCGTCGCGCACCATGCGCCCGAGCTTCACATGGTCCGGGTGCTGATTTTCCACGGTGCTGGTGGCCAGCACGACTTCCGGGCGCACGCGGCGGATGATGCCGGCGAGCTTGATCACATGCGCCGCCCGCTCCTCGAAATGCGCGTCGCCGCCGAGGTCGATGAACTCGATCGTCGCGCCGAGCAGCGCGGCGGCGCGCTTGGCCTCGCGCGTGCGGATGGCCGGCGTGCCGTTGCTGCCGGCCTCGCCGCGGGAGCAGACGACGAGATGGACCCTTCGTCCGCTCCGCGCCTCGGCGGCGATCACGCCGCCGCAGCCGAACTCGAGGTCGTCGGGATGCGCACCGAAGGCGAGGAGGGGAAGACGAGCCGAAGACATGTTTACAGGAGGAAACGGAGGAAACAGAGAGAGGCTTTGGATTACTCCGTTCCCTCTGTTTTCTCCTGTGAGAGGATTGGTTCAGAATCTAGTGCCAAGCTTCATCGGAGCGGTCGATCGTGTCACGGCTGACGAAGTTAATCTCAGGCGCGTCCTCCTTGCGCAAGTAGGCTTGTTCGCCCGCGCCCGCGATGTAATGCGTGCAGCGCACGACCGTCTGCATCCAGCGCAGGCGCGTGTCGCGCGTGGGCGAGATTTGCGCCTTGGTCACGGGGCACGGCGGCAGCGTCACGTAGGTGTCGCCGCCCTCGTGGAGCTTCAGGGCGCCGTCCATCCACCGCGCGCGCACGATTTCTCCGGCGTGGGGGACATCGGCGAAATAGTCCGCCACATCGCACGCCGCAGTGCGCACCGCGGGATCCCCGGAGCGCACGACGCGGATGCCGTCGAGCAGGCCGAGGCGGCGATACAGCTCGAGGCAGTAGTCCGCGACGTTGGTGGCCGTCACCTGCTTGAACGCCTCGACGCGCTCCGGCGCCACATAGGCGCCGAGCTGCCGCGCGGTCGTCGCCTGCCAGCCCGGCGCGATGCGCTTGAGGAAAAGCGGCGACCACTTGCGCTGCACCTTGTTCTCGACGGTGAAGTTCATGGTCGCCGGCTCGTCGGTCTTGCGATGGCGCAGGGTGGTCTGCGTCTCGCGCGCATCGTGATCACTGTCGTGGTAGAAAAACACGATCTCGCCGCCGATCTCGGACTGGAGGCGGCGCGCGGTCTGGAACTTGGCGAAGAGAAACCGCCGCGGGAAAAACCCGCACGGCTGCTGGCCGAAACAAATGACAGGGGCGCTCATGCCAAGCAGGGCGGGTCTTCGACCCGCCCTCGGGAAAAGGACGAGCCTTCACCAGGGATTTCACCGATGGCACGGATGCGATCCCCGGTTGCGTGCGCCTTTATCCGTTTCATCCGTGTAATCCGTGGTCAAACTTTAGCTTTGTTCCGAGGGCGGGCCAGAGACCCGCCCTACCCCGATCGCCTGCAGCACCACCGCAAAGACCACGCAGGTGACGCAGCCGATGGGGTTGAGCCAGAGATAAGCGAGCGACCCTTTCGCAAAGTAGAAGAGCCCGAGCAGAAGCAGTTGCGTGGCGAGCGCCGCCCAAAACACCGCGGAGCCGCCCACGCGCTTGAAGAAAAAGGCGACGAGAAAGACGCCGGCGAGCGGGGGATAAAAGACGGAAGCGACGATATTCAGGCTCTCGATCAGATCCTCCTGAAAGCCCGCGAAGAGCGCGAAGCCGATCGCGAAGATGCCCCAGAACGCGGTGAACCATTTTGCGTTGCGCACATTCCGCGGCTCGTCGCGCACGGCGAGCGGGCGGAAGCTCCGCCACAGGTCGATTGTGGTCGTGGTGCCGAGGGCGTTGAGTTCGCCGGCCTTCGACGAGAGCGCCGAGGCAAACATCACCGCGAGCAGCAGGCCGATCACGCCGTGCGGGAGCTGGGTGAGGATGAAGGTGACGAAGACGTAGTCGGAATCCTTGGTGCGCTTCGCCGAAGGATCGGCGGCCTGGAGGGCGGCGCGGGCCTCGTTGCGCACGGCGTCGGAGGTTTTCTGGGCGGCGGCAAGCGCGGTGCGCGCCGTCGTCTCGGCGGCGGTGTTGCCGGCTTCATGGGCGGCGACCCACGCGCGGATTTTCTCCTGCTTGTCGGCGTGGGCCGCGGCGTGCTTTTCCTCGATGGCCTTGAACTTCGCGCCGTCCGGGCCGGCGACCTGCCGCTGCCACTGCGTTTGGTTGAAGACGACGGGTGTGTTGGCCTGAAACTGGTAGAAGACGAAGAGCAGCGCGCCGAGCAGCACGATGAAGAACTGCATCGGGATCTTGAAGAGCGCGTTGAACATCAGGCCGAGCCGGCCCTCGCGCAGCCGCGCGCCGCCGAGGTAGCGCTGCACCTGCGACTGGTCGGTCCCGAAATACGAGAGCGAGAGGAAGAACCCGCCCAGGATGCCCGTCCAGATCGTGTAGCGCTGCTTGAGGTCGGGCGTGTAGCTCACGGCCTCGAGCTTGCCCATCGCGCCGGCGATGTGCGCGGCGTCGGGCGGCAGCTTCACGAGCAGCACGATGAACGCCGTGATCATGCCACCGAAAATCACGCCCATCTGGAGCTTTTGCGTGAGGTTCACCGCCGCGCTGCCGCCGGTGACCGTGTAGACGATCGCGACGAGGCCGGTGAAGATGATCGTGAGGTCGAGCCGCCAGCCGAGCACCGTCGCGAGGATGATCGACGGCGCATAGATCGTGATGCCGGCCTGCAGTCCGCGCTGGAGGAGGAAAAGCCCGGCGCCGAGCAGCCGTGTCTTTTGGTCGAAGCGCTGGCCGAGATATTCGTAGGCCGTGTAGACGCCGAGCTTGCGGTAGATCGGCAGAAAGACCGCGCACACCACGATGAGCGCGAGCGGCAGGCCAAAATAATTTTGGATGAAGGCGATGCCGTTCTCGTAGGCCTGCCCCGGCAGCGAGAGATAGGTGATCGTGCTGGCCTGCGTGGCCATCACCGAGAGGCCGATGGTGCCCCACTTGGTGGCGCTGCCGCCCTTGAGGTAGGTGTCGAGCTTGTCGGTGTGGCGCGTGCGCCACGTGCCGTAGGCCGCGATGCCCACCACCGCGCCGAGGAGCACAAGCCAGTCGAGGGCGTTCATCCGTAGTGGCGGGCGAAAAACGTCAGCGCGATGACCATCGCGATGAACGCGGCGAAGACGAAGAGATACACGCCGCGCCACGTGCGGAAGCCGGGGACGCCGGGGGCGTCGTCGTCAGGAGGGCGCGATTGTTTTTCCATCAGCGCGGGCCCCCTGTGAAGTAGGGCAGGTCTGTGACCTGCCCTTTCACGCGGTGAGTGTTCGAGGGCGGGTCACAGACCCGCCCTACTGGCTGGACGTTTATTCGCTTCATTCTTTCCCGAGTGAAACGAGGTTCGCAAACAACCGATAGGCACCGGGCACGCCGGCAGGGAGCTGCCGGAAAAAGGCGAGGCCCGTGTAAACGTAGTAGCCCTTCCCGTGACGCGTGACGAGGAGGCTGCTGTCGGGCTGCTGCTCGCCTGGATCGCTCATCGCGAGGATCGTCTGGAAATGTTCCTGATCCCAACTGCTCGGGAAATACGCGCCGCGCTCCTGCACCCAGCCGTCGAAGTCAGCAGGGCCGATCTTGTTGGGCGTGTTGAGCACAGGATGATTCGGCGCGACGAACGTCACAGGTGCCGTTTCGTCGGTCACGCGCAGCTGCGGCGCCGGGCCGTCGATCGAGAGCGCATAGGGCGCGAGCGGGCCGCGGAGATTGTTGCTCGGGCGGTTGTATTGCACGATGAGCGTGCCGCCGCCTTCGACCCACTGGAACAGCCCCGGCAGCGTGACCGCGAGGCCCCGACGTTCGTTGAAGGCGCGCACGCCGAGGACGACGGCGTCGAGGCCCGCGAGTTTTTCCGGCGTGAGATCGGCGTCGGTGAGCGTGCGCACGGTGTAGCCGAGTTGCTCGAGATTCTCGGCCGTATTATCGCCGGCGCCCGGCAGGTAGCCGACGGCCTTGCCGCGGATGGCGACATCGACGGCCGCGACTTTCAGGCGCGCCGGCGGCTGCAATAGTTGCACCGGGATGTGCGGGTAGTTGAAGACCACGCGGCCCGTAGTGTAGGTCGCACCGCCAATCTCGGCGCTGGCGGCGAGCGAACCACGCGAAGTCTGCGCCGGCGCGGTGACGGTGAAGCTGACGCGTGTCTTGTCGCCCGCCTGCGCGAGGGTGAAGGGCTGCGATGCCGGCGAGATTTTCCAGCCGGCGGGACCGCTGAGTTTCACCGTGCCGGTGCTGCCCGCGCGCGCCGCGGTCACCTCGATGATCGTGGTCTTCGTCGCGCCGAGGGTGAAAACTTCCGTCTCGTAGGGAAACCCGAGCGACACCGGCGGGATCACGGCGAGCTTGCGACGTTGCTGCGCCTCGGGCGCGCCAGCCACGAGTTGCACGGGCTCCGTGGCGACGACCAGCGTCTGGCCGCCCACGTTAAACACGAACTCCACCGGAAACGCGGGCGCGTTCTGCGCGTGGCCGATGAGCTTGGCATCGTCGACGCGGAAGAGACCCGGTGACGGCTCCTCGCGCAACCAGTAGGGCTGGCTGATTGACGTGCGCGGCGGCAGCGTGGTCGTCACGTCGCGGCTGAGCGACTGGCCCGGAGTCAACGTCACGTCGAATTTCTCGGCCGCCTTCGCCGAGGGATAGCGCACATTCACGAGTTTCACCGGCTCGCGCGCCTTTACGGTCGCCGTGTGGCGAAGCTTTAGTGTTTCGCCGGGCACCGCCTCGGCGCCGGCCACGGTCGTCTCGACCTCAAGCCCGAGGCAGGCCTGCACGACGCGGTCGAGCTGCGCGCGCTTGTCCGCCACGACGGGGTCGGTCGGCAGCGCGGCGAGCTTCGCCCGGATCGCGAGGAGCGCGGGGACGCACGCGGACGGATCATCGGTGCTGAATTTCGCGACAGCTTCCTCTGCGAGCTTCGCGATCTCGGCGCCGCCGGAGAAACGCGCGAACGTGAGATCAAGGCCGTCGAGCAAATCGCCGCCGGGCGCGGACGCGGGATCGCCGGCGATGATGTTGAACGTCGCGGCGCCGGGCGCGGTGCCGAAGCCGCCGCCGCCCGCGGCGCCGAAGTTGGGGCCGAACTGCGTCTTGTGCTGCGCGCGGCTGCGCGTGGCGATCACGCTCAAGTTTTCACCGCTCGCGGGATCGATGTCGGGGGAGTCGAAGCGCACGGTGCCGGCGGCCGGCGTGGACTTTGCGGCCTCGTCGCCGCCTCGTCCGCCGCGGCCCCCGCGTCCGCCGCCGGTCCGGCCGACGATGCGCTTGGGCTGCCACGGCGTCAGGCCCTCGGCGAGCTGCTCGGGATATTTCGTGGGATCACCCGAGAGCTTGAAGGCCTCGATCGCGAGCACGGCGGAGGCGACGTGCTGGCCGTGCTGGCCGGGCGTCTGCACCGGGCTCATGCCAGCGATGACCACATCGGGGCGGTAGAGCCGGTAAACACGCACGACATCGCCGAGGACTTTTTCGTGCTCCCAGAGGCGGAGCGCCTCGTTGACGTCCTTGGAGAAACCGTAGTCGAGCGCGCGCGTGAAATACTGCCGGCCGCCGTCGATGCGGCGCGCGGCGAGCAGCTCGTGCGTGCGCGCGAGGCCGAGGCGCTCGCCGAACTCGGGGCCGAGTTCGTTCTGCCCGCCGTCGCCGCGCGTGAGCGAGAGGTAGGCGGTGCGGTAACCGCGGCCGCGCGCGAGCTGCGCGAGGAGGGCGTTGCTCTCGTCGTCCGGGTGGGCGGCGACGTAGAGCACGCTGGCGACGGTGGCGAAGCTGCGGAGCTCGGCCTGGATGGCGCGCGGCGTGGTCGGAACTTCGTCGGCGGCGCGCAGGGAAACAACCGCAAACACGCCGATCGCCACGCGCGCTAGGCTGGAGCCGCGACGCCCTCGTCGCGGAGAGAACGCGGCGGGGGCGCCGCGTCCCCATCCCAAGCGCCTGACAACTGCCGCCGCGCGCATCACTTCAGGCTCGCGAGGAGCTCCGTGTTGAGGCGCACGTATTCGTCCTTGAGCGAGCCCTGCGCCTTTTTCGCGTCGGCGAGGGACTGCTCGGCGGCGGCACGGGCGCCGACCTTGTCACCGGCGGCCGCGAGGATGCGGGCCTTGCGGTAGGTGAAGGGGAATCGGAAATTCTCCGGCTGCGCCGCGATGCCGAGGTCCATCCACTGCACCGCCTTCTTCAGATCGAGGTTGTGCTCGAGGTAGAACATCGCGGCCGGGACGTAGGGCTTCTTCTCGGCATTCGAGGCCATCACCGCCTCGATTTGCGCCTGCACCTTGGACACGACGTCGAACTTCAGCGGCACGGAGACGACGGTGTTTTCCCACACGATATTGAGCGCCGCGGAGTCGTCGCGGATCTGGTTGATGTCGATCAGGAAGGTTTCGACCATGACGTCGCCGAGCGAGTTGGCCTTCACCGTGGCGCGGGCAACATCGTCCTTCGGGTTGTAGGAATAGGAGCCCCACTGCTTGTTGGCGGAGCTGAGGATGACGGTCCACTCCTCGCGGCCGAGCTGGGCGAAGAGCGCGTATTTTCCCGCGGGAACGTCGGTGCCGCCGAAGTTGACCGGCGTGCTGAACGAGATGGTCGTGGCGTTGTTGGCCCCCACGCGCCAGATGGAGCCGAAGGGCTCGAGGCCGCCGAAGATCTTGCGGCCCTTCACGCCGGGGCGCGAATAGACGATCTCGATGTCGGTGAGGCCCACGCGCTGCTTGAGCGTGGAGGCCGGGCTGGGCGCCGGGATGTCGATCGCGGGCGCCTGCGCCAAAGCGGCGGCCGTGAGCAGCGCGCTGCACAGGAGCGCACGGGAAACGAAGAGCGGGGTGGAGATCATAGCGAGGTGCAGGGGGGAACGTGACGGGAGCGGACGGGCGCCGACAATCACGAAGCGACGAATTTTCGCAACCGGCAGGACGAAATGAACCCCCAGAAGATTCATACCCTTCAAGCGAGTTTTCGGTGCGAGATAGAATCATATCGAAAAGCGACGTAGGAATGGTGCACTCACCGGCGTGCAAGTGGTGCTCTTCAGCCTGCTTTCCGCGGGCTCCTTCGCCGTGCTCATCTTGATCATGAGCACCTACGGATTTGATCGGCCAAAGGCGTTATTGGGGTCGGCTCTACTCGGACTGATGGCCGGCGTTGTGGCTTATCGCGAGCGGCGACTTGAAGTCCGTGGGAGCCAACCAGAATTCCTGCATGAAGAAAAACGCATCGCAGCGCTCTTACCGCCAGAAACGGATTTGGATGCGGGCATCTCCTCGCTCCGGACCGACTACCGAATCCGAGCGGATCAATCCGGCCTTTCGCGCCAGCACGGCGGTTGCCGAATCATCGATCTTGACGGGAAATTGGCCGACATACGGCTCGAGGTCATAGGCGGGAAAATCAAAGGCGTTAAGATCACGCCCAAGTATTGGTGACTCCGTCCTGTCTCGATATCCCGGCGCACACCGCCGGGTGTCCCGCTCTTACAGATCAAACTTCACCGACGCGATGTAGAGCGCGGGGTCGATGATGCGGTAGGCGAGCGGGACGCCGTTGGGGAATGCGCCGACAGGCTGGAGCCGGCCGTTTTCACCGAGGTTGCGGGCGTTGAGCTGGAAGGTCGTGCCGACTTTGCCGCCGAAGAGCCGTGTGCGGTAGCTCACGAAGGCGTCCACGTAGCAATGGGACTTGTCGTAGATGGGACGGTTGGGATCGAGGTCGGTGATCGAGGCGGGGAACTGTTGCACGCCGTAGTAGCCGATGCCGCCCTTGTCCTCCCAGCGCAGCGCGCCGCCGACGCCGACGTTGCGCAGCCAGCGGTGCTGCGTGAGGCCGCCGAGCTGGAGGCTCTGCGCCAGCTTGAAGCGATATTTGCGGATCTGGGGGTTGGCCTTGCCTTGCTGCTGGAGGATGATCTTGAGCGGGATGTCGACGTTGTTGGTGAAGGTCTGATGCGGCGTGCTGCCGCCGTAGGTCGCGTCCCACCAGAGGCGGTTGGGATTGGCCGCGGTGGGCGCGAGGCGCGGATCGACGATGGTCGTCCAGATCGGCATGCGCCGCGCGATCCAATCGGTGGTGGTGCGGGAGACGTTGGTGTTGGTCGTCTCGGTTTCGGCGAGCGAGGCCTGCAGGGTCCAGAATTTCGCCGGGTTGAAGTTCAGCTCGATCTCGGTGCCGCGGGACTCGACGTCCTGTGTGGCGGAGATGCCGGGATCGGGGAGCACGAGGTCGTGCTGCTCCGCGACGGAGAGGCCGGTCTGGCGCGCGATCTCGGCCTCGACCTGCGCGGTCGTGAACGTCGGGTTGAGCTGCGTGATCCACGCGCGGGCGTTGTTCACGAGCTGCCACGCGTCGCTCTGGAACACATCGAGCCGCAGCGTGCGCTGCGCGATGGTGGCGGCGTCGCCGTTGCGGGTCTTGATGCGCTTGGTCACGAAACGATTCACGCGGAGGACGAACTTGCCGTCGTCGAGGTTGAGCCAGAAGCCGTAGTCCCTGCCCTCGCCGGTGGAGTTGGGGAGCTGGTTGCGAAACACGTCCTGCTGCGGGCCCTGCGGGATGAAGCTGTCGCTCTGGTTGTAGGTCAGCGTGAGGCCCTCGAGCAGGCGCGCGCCGAAGCCGGCGGCGCCGGCGCCGCGCGCGGCGCGCGAGATGAAACCCAATTCGCGGAACGGCCGCACCACGCCGCCGGCCATCTTGGTGCGGCCGCCGTTGACGGCGTAGTCGCCGTCGGCCCAGCGATTGATCACGGCGTAGTTGAAGTCGCTGCCATCGGCGAGGAGCGCGCGGGGCTCGAGGCCGCGCTTGTCGTAGGTCTTGTCGTCGCGCACGCCGAAGGTCGTCACGAGCCGCCCGTCGAGAAACATGCTCTGGATCACGCCGCCGGTGGTCTTGGTGAGCGTGAGGGAGTTGCTGCCGCCGCCGGCGCTGTCGAGCGTGGGCCGCTGATCGAGGCGCGCGGGTTCGCGCTGGAACACGCCGGTCGCGGCGTTGCCCCACACGTAGGTCGCGGGGCCGTAGCTGAACGTGCTCGGCGCGTAATCGACGTTGGCGCCGTTGGCGTCGCCGACGTAATAGCGAAAATAGCCGCGGAAGCGGGCATTCGACGACGACTGGCCGCCGGCGATGTTGCCATTGAGCGCGGGCAGCGTGCCGGCGGGCACCCACGCGTGGTTCGACGCGAGCACGTCGCGGTAGCTGTAGCGGCGCGTGATGGCGGAGGAGAATTCGTCGTAGCCGGTGAGCTGGTGGAGGCCGAGCCAGCGGAGGGCGTTCTTCTCCTGCGTGAGATCGAGCTTGTAGGCGACCTGGCCGCGCGTCGTCTCGTTGCGGCCGGGGATCCACTGCGTGAGCGGCTGGTCGAGGCCGAGATAGGGGCGGCCGAAGAACGGATTGGGCGAGCCGTCGAGCAGGCGCGCGTTCACATCGACGAGCAGGTAATTCGTCGCGGCGGTGCCGAAGATATTCCGCTGGTAGCGCATCGAGTCCTCGCGGGCCCAGTCGGCCTGCGCGACGAGCGTGTGGCGCGGCGTGCTGAACAGGATCTGCTGCAACTGCACGCGCGAGGTGAGCGTGCGATCCATGAGGGGTTCATCGCGCCGAGGTTCACCTCGGACCAGTCGTAGTAGGTCTTGTCGCTGAGCGAAGGCGTGGTCGTGAACAGCGGCTGGCTCGTGAAGCGGCCGGACGCGACGCCCGCCGCGGGACTCGCGGCCATGTAGCGGTTGCTCGAGTTGTTGAGGAGCGGTGAGACGGAGGCGTTGGTGTTGCCGGTCGGCGTCGTCCAGTAAGCGACCGCGCCGCCATCGACGAAGACATAGCTTTTGTCCGCGCCGGAAAACGTGCGCTGAAAGACATCGGGGATGTTGTTGTCGCTCGTGATCGCGGTGCGCGTGGCGGCGGGGCCGGGGCCGTTGAGGCCGTAGGCGACGCCGTTCAGCGTATAGGTCGAGGTCACGGGATCCCACGCGGGCCGGCCCTGCTGAATCCAATACGAGACGCCGTCGCGCGGCATGATCGTGTTGGGCCGGTTGCCGTTCATCCGGTAGTAGGCGTAGCTCGCGTTGAGCGTGGTCCACTTGAACGGCTGGTATTTCACCATGCCATTGTAGCGCACCGAGTCGGTGCCGGCGGGCTTGCGCACATAGCCGTCGTGCTGGAACGCGCCGCTCACGCGCAGGCCGAGCCGGTTTTTCAGGAGCACGCGGTTGGCATCGAGTTCGAAACGGTAGCCGCCCACGCTGTCGCCGCGCACGCCGGTCGAGGTGCGGTCCTTGGCGAAGTTCGCGGTCGCCGGAATCATGTTGAGCGTGCCGCCGGGCGAGCCGAGGCCGAAGACATTGGCGTTGGGCCCGCGGCTGATTTCCACGCCGTCGATGTTCAACGGGTCGACGGGCGTGAGACCGGAGGTCGCGATGTTGCCGAAGGCGATGTTGGCGGAGCCGATGCCGCGCAGGCGGTTCGCGCCGCGGGGATTGTTCATGACGTTGTCAGCGACGCTGCCGGCGTTGTTGACGGCGAAGTCGGTGTATTCCCCGCTGCCCTCGGCGCCGACGGCGTAGAGGAAGATGTCGTTGAGATCGAGGAGCGCGAAGTCCGCCATCTGCTCCTTGGTCATCACCGTGATCGCGGCGCCGAGGTCCTCGAGCCTCGAGTTGAGGCGCGTGCCGGACATGGTGTTGCCGGCGAAGTAGCCCTTGGTGTTCTCGACGACCTCGAAGGGACTGAGCTGGACGGGGGGCTTGGACTCATCGCCCGCGGCAGCCGCAGGGGAAACGATTTGGGCGGTGAGACTGGAGAACGAGGCGAGGAACGCGACGAAGGGGAGACGTGGCATGGGGTTTAAGAAAGCGATCCACGAGCGATAGGCCTTGCTGGAGACGCGGCGACCTCGCCGCGTTGCGGGGGAAGACGCGGCGAGGGCGACGCGTCCCCAACAAACAGACGGAAACAAACGGAACGTGCGATCAGACTTTCGCGACGCTGGTGCCGGTGAGGTTCGGCACCTCGAAGCCCTTCCGATACTCGCGCGTGAGGTAGCGGTTCACCGACGCGTCCTTGAACTGCTCGGTCTTCGGATCGAACTCGAGGGAGCGTTTTTCGCGGAAGGCGGCATTCGCGATATGGATGTGCGCGGCCGAGTGGTGCGCCTCGAGCGGCGACATCGGGAGATCGGACGGCTTGCGCGAACGGATCGCGGCGAACCAGCGCTGCCATTTGTCACCCTTGGGCGCCTTCGGCGCATCGGCCGGCACGGGGATGGGATCACGCGCCCCGCTCTTGCCGTCCTGGTCCTTGCCTTCCTTGTAGGAGAAAAAGCCCCGGCCGCGGACATAAAAGCCCTTCGTGCCGAAGAAACTGTTGCCGCAATTGCCGCCGTTGAACTCCTCGAACGAGCCGAGGCTGCGCACTTCAAACGTCAGGATCGTGCCGTCGGCGTAGGAGAACGTCGTGGCCTGCGTGCTCGGAGTCTGGCCATCGTCGCCGTAGCCGAAGCGGCCGCCGGCGCTGTGCACGCGCACGGGCATGCCGCGGTTGTGGCCCCAGCACGCGATGTCCATCTCGTGCACGCCTTGGTTGCCGATCTCGCCGTTGCCGTAGAGCCAGTTGTAATGCCAGTCGTAGTGCACCCACATGCCGGGCTGCGCCTTCGCGAAATTGCCGGTCTTGATCTCGAACGCGCGCTCGGGCGCGGGGCCCTGCCAGAGATTCCAGTCGATGTGCGCGGGCGCATTCCCCGGGGCGGCCTTGCCGATGGAGCCGCGGTTGCCGTTTTTGTAGACGTAGCCGCGCGACTCGACGATGTCGCCGATGAAGCCGTCGTGGATGAGCTTCATGTCGCGGATGAGCGTGCCGTTGCAGCGGCTCTGCGTGCCGTGCTGGACGATGCGCTGGTATTTCTCCGCGGCGGCGACGAGCTGGCGGCCCTCGTAGATGTTATGCGAAAACGGCTTTTCGACATAGGCGTCCTTGCCGTTCTGGCAGGCCCAGATGCCCGCGAGCGAATGCCAATGATTGGGCATCGCGATCGTAATCGCGTCGACTTCCTTGTCCTGCACCGCGTCGCGAATATCCGCGTAGAGCCTCGGCGCCTTGCCCTGCGCATCGGTCACCAGCTTGGCGCCTTTGGCGCGGACGTTGGCGTCCACGTCGCAGAGCGCCGTATACTCGGCCGCGCCCTTCATCGCGAGAATGTCGCGGATGTGCGAACCGCCCTGGCCATTGAAGCCAATCGTGCAGACGCGGATGCGGTTGTTGGCACCTATGACGGTGCCCTGGGCCTTGAGGCCGGCAACGATGACGGCTGCAGCAGACGAGCCGAGAAACTGGCGGCGGGAGACATGGGTGTTCATGGGGAATGAGGAAAAAAAACTTCCGGGGTTTAGCGCAACAAGGGCACTCAGCCTGAAATCGCGGCCGCACGCAACGCTCCGGTTCCCGGGACCGCGGACACGGGGCTGGCAGGTCGCAGCCACATGGCACTTCGGCCCGAGCGCACGGTCTGACGCGCGCGCCTCGTCATCCTGCGTGCACCCGAATTTCGATATCCGCCAACATTCTGCAAACGGACGATCCGCAGGAAAAACGTTTTCAAAACGAATAATTTCCAGAGGACTCCTCCCATGCTGCGAACCTTCCGGCCGAATTTCGGCCTGCTACTGCTCGGTCAAATTTCCCTCCTGCTGGCCGCCGCGCTCACGCCGGCCGTCGCGCAGCCGAACCTCGCGCTCACGCACCCGACCGTCGCGAACGGCAATGCGGCGCTCGCCGCGCTCGGCCCCCGAATCGCCGAGGTCGCGCAATTCTACGGCTTCACCGCCCAGAAGCTGAACACGCTGCTGCAAACCCACCCCTCGCTGGGCGTCGATCGCCGCGGCGCCCTCATCTACACCTGCGCCGCGCCCAACCTAAGGGCCGGCACGACTCCCGCCAACGCCCTCGTGCCCGGCTCCTCGACGGTGCAGCTCGCGAACGGCGCGACCGTCGACGCATTTCAACTGCACAGCCTGCCCGGGGCCTCGAAGGTCATCTACCTCGACTTCACCGGCCACACGACCGCGGACTCCATCTGGAATGCGAGCTTCACCGGCGGCACCCCGATCGTTTCCGCCCCCTTCGATCTCGATGGAGACCCGGCGACCTTCAGCGCCGGCGAGCGCGCCATGATTATCGCCATCTGGAAACGCGTGACCGAGGACTACGCGCCATTTGCGGTCGATGTCACCACACAGGATCCCGGCGTCGAGGCTCTGCGAAAAACCAGCACCGGCGATCAGGCCTACGGAATCCGCGTCGTGATCAGCCCGACCAATTGGTATAACCTCGGGGCCGGGGGCGTGGGCTACGTCGGCTCGTTCAACTGGGACACCGATACCCCCGTCTTCGTTTTCACGCAGCAACTCGCCAGCGCCGAGAAATACATCGCGGAGGCGGCGTCCCACGAGGTCGGCCATTCGCTCGGGCTGAACCACGACGGCCTCACGGGCGCCAACGCCACGGAATACTACGGCGGGCAAGGCGACTGGGCGCCCATCATGGGCGTCAGCTACTACCGCAGCGTGACGCAGTTCAGCAAAGGCGAATACGCCAACGCGAACAACCTTGAGGACGACCTCGCGATCATTTCCACCTACATCCCCTACGCGACCGACGATCACGGCAACACGACCCTCACGGCCTCCACCCTCACGGTAAACACCTCGGGGGTCGTTTCCGACGGCGGCACAATCGAGCGCAGCACCGACGTCGACGTATTCCGCCTCGCCGCGGCCGCGGGGCCCTTGTCCCTGAACGTGCAGAGCCCCGGTCCCGAGGCCAACCTCAAGCTCAGTGTCGATTTTATGAACGCGGCGGGAGCGGTGCTGGAGACCGCCAATGCCGCCGGCACGGCGGGTGTCACAATCAACCGCACCGTCACGACCGGAACCTACTACCTCCGCGTCCGCGGGATCGGCGAAGGCGATCCTGTTACGAGCGGCTACTCCAGCTACGGCAGCATCGGGAACTACCTGATTACCGGCAATCTCGTGCCCGCCGTCGCGCCCATCGCCGTCGCTTCCGCGACTCCTGCTTCGGGCCTGATTCCGCTGACGGTAAATTTCTCGAGCGCCGGCTCAAACGACCCTGACGGGACGATCGTTTCTTACGCGTGGGACTTTGGCAACGGCGCCACCTCAACTGCCGCAAACCCCAGCAATGTCTACACCATCGCAGGCTCGTATACCGCGACTCTGACTGTGACCGACAACATGGGCATCACCACCCCGACGACGGTCGCGATCACCGCCAGCGCACCCACCGCGCCACAAATCACCACTCAACCAACAAACCAAACGGTGAACGCCGGCGCCACCGTCACCTTCACCGCCGCCGCCTCCGGCAACCCCGCTCCCACCTTCCAGTGGCAGAAGAACAGCGTGAACCTCGCCGGCGCCACCAACGCCACCCTCACCCTCGCCGCCGTCACCGCGGCCGACGCCGGCAGCTACACCTTGGTCGCCACCAATTCGGTCGGCTCCACCACGAGCAACGCCGCCACCCTCAGCGTCAACGTCGCCCCGCAGATCACCATGCAGCCCGCGAGCCAGACCGTGAACGCCGGCGCCACCGTCACCTTCACCGCTGCCGCCAGCGGCACACCCACTCCGACCTATCGGTGGAGGAAGAACAGCGCGAACCTCGCCGGCGCGACCAACGCATCCCTCACCCTCAGCGCCGTCACCGCGGCCAACGCCGGCAGCTACACCTTGGTCGCCACCAACGCCGCCGGCTCCGCCACGAGCAACGCCGCCACCCTCTCCGTCAACGCCAACATCGCCCCGCAGATCACGACGCAGCCCGTGAGCCAGACCGTGAACGCCGGCGCCACCGTCACCTTCACCGCCGCCACCAGCGGCACACCCACCCCTACCTTCCAGTGGCAGAAGAACGGCGCCAATCTCGCCGGCGCGACCAATGCCACGCTCACTCTCAGCGCCGTGACCGCGGCCGATGCCGGCAGCTACACCTTGGTCGCCACCAACGCCGCCGGCTCCGCCACGAGCAACGCCGCCACCCTCACGGTCAACGCCACGGGCGGCGACATCACCTCGAACCTCGCCGGCTGGTGGAAGTTCGACGAAGGCAGCGGTTCGTCCGCCGCGGACTCGGCCGGGGGCAACACCGGCACCATCCTCTCGCCCGCCTGGACCACCGGCCCGGTCGGCCCCGCGGCGCTTTCCTTCGACGGCCTGAGTTCCTACGTGAACGTCGGCTCCCCCCCGGCCCTGAACCTCGCCGCCGCCAACCAGTTCACCCTCTCGGCGTGGGTCTATCCCACGGCCACGCCCAACGGCGCGGGCGTCATCAGCGAGCAGTTCGACGGCGGCGCCGACACCTCGGTGCAGTATGAACTCGGCTTCGACATGGACGGCGGCGCCGCGGGCGAGGCCCGGGCCACAGTCGGCTTCTACGACGCGGCGAACGGCGGGTGGCACCTGGCCAAGGACACGGTCAACGTGGCCTTGAACACGTGGACCTTCATCACGGGCACGTGGGACGGCACCACCCTCAAGATCTACAAGAACGGCTCGCTCGTGAACAGCTCCACCCCGGGCGGCGCCTTGCCCGCCGCGGGCTTCACCAACGTGCGCCTCGGCCACCGGCACGACACCTACGGCACTCACCTCTTCCCGGGCAAAATCGACGACCCGCGCATCTACGGCCGCGCCCTCTCCCCCGCCGACATCGCCGCCCTCTTCGCCTACTCCGGCGCCAACGTCGCCCCGCAGATCACCACCCAGCCCGTGAGCCAAACGGTGAACGCCGGCGCCACCGTCACCTTCACCGCCGCCGCCTCCGGCACACCCACCCCCACCTTCCAGTGGCAGAGGAACAGCGCGAACCTCGCCGGCGCGACCAACGCATCCCTCACCCTGACTGCCGTGACCGCGGCCAACGCCGGCAGCTACACCGTCGTCGCCACCAACGCGGCCGGCTCCGCCACGAGCAACGCCGCCGTCCTCACGGTCAATCCCGTGCTCATCGCCCCGCAGATCACGACGCAGCCCGTGAGCCAGACCGTGAACGCCGGCGCCACCGTCACCTTCACCGCTGCCGCCTCCGGCAACCCCACCCCCACCTTCCAGTGGCAGAGGAACAGCGCCAATCTCGCCGGCGCCACCAACGCCACGCTCACCCTGACTGCCGTGACCGCGGCCAACGCCGGCAGCTACACCGTCGTCGCCACCAACGCCGCCGGCTCCGCCACGAGCAACGCCGCCACCCTCACGGTCAACGCCACGGGCGGCGACATCACCACCGCGCTCATCCACCATTGGCGCATGGACGAGGGCACCGGCGCCCTCGCTTCCGACAGCGCGGGCTCCGCCCACGGCACGCTCGTCAACGGCCCGTCGTGGGTCCCCGGCAAGATCGGCCCTTCCGCCCTCGGCTTTTCCGCGGCCGCCGCCAGCCATGTCGTCGCCAGCCAACCCTCCGACGCCCCCTACCTCGGCGCGCTCACCATCGCCGCTTGGATTAACGTCACCCCCGGCGGCGGCGACGCCGTCGTCGCCTCGAAGGTCAGCGCCAACGGCGCCCAGAACAACCCCTTTGACTTCATCGTCGGCTCCGGCGGCCTGTATTTCGTCCGCGCCAACGGCTCCTATTGCGCCTGGCTCAGCACCGCCACCAGCGGCAGCGGCTGGCACCATGTCGCCGTCGTCGCCCCCGACGCCAACGTCAACACCCCCCCCATTTTCTACCTCGACGGCGTCGCCCTCGGCACCGTCAACCTCGCCCTCAACAGCGGCGGCCCCGCCACCGGCGACGGCTCCCCCATCCGCCTCGGCCGCCGCGCCGACGGCGCCGGCCAGCTCACCGGCTCCCTCGACGACGTGCGCCTCTACAGCCGCGCCCTCTCCCCCGCCGACCTCGCCGCCCTCTTCGCCTACGCCGGCTCCCCCTCCGCACCCCAGTTCACCACCCAGCCCGGCTCGCAGTAGCAAAACGCACTGGTGCCCGGGACAGGACTCGAACCTGCACACCTTTCGGCAAAGGCTTCTAAGACCTTCGTGTCTGCCATTCCACCACCCGGGCGGCGGGATATTTCCAGCACAGGCTTCCGGTTTTGACGCGATGGAGCAAGCGGGGAAAAGGCCGCGCTGCCGCACGCCCCCTCAAGTCTCCACGTGCTGGAACCGATAACGATTAGCCGCGGCCATGTTAAAAATGCTCCCAGCCAAGTTCGTCCCGGCCCTGATGTTTGTCATCACCTGCGCATCCGGGGCCTATGGTCGGCTTGGGGAAACCGAAGCCGAATTGGTTCGGCGATTCGGCCAGCCACTTACAAACGGCCAAGAAACTCTGGTTTCCGAAGGCCGAATCACGAAACTCTGGCCCCAGAAAACCTACCGCCAAGACGACTGGGAAATTCGTTGCGACATGGTAGATGAACGTTGCGCCCGAATTCGCTACACCAAGAGAGGCGAGTGGACCGAGGAGCAGCTCCAGACGGTGCTCAACAGCAACGCCCAAGGGGCGACGTGGAGCGACGTCTCCAGGCCGAGCGTGCGGAAACTCGCGCGCGAGTGGAAACGGGCGGACAGCGCAACGGCGGTGTGGAAGGCCGGCGTCGGCATGACACTAACTTCCCCCGCCTACGCCCGAGCCAAGGAGATCGCAGAGGCCAAGGTGAAGGCGCAGTCCAGGCAGGTGCCGAAAATCTGAGAGCGCGTCATTTACGCCGCACCCGGTAACCGTGCCCCGCTTTCGCGAGGCTTCACCAAGGCGACGGAGCATGGTCGCCGCGCTCTTCTCGATTTCACCTTTCAGGGGGCCGTCGCGCTGGGAAAGAACCGCGGCTCACGCCTCGCCTTCGTGCGCGCCTCGAAATCCGCCGCGAGCGCGAGCAGCCTGGCCTCGCTCCACGCCTGGCCGAAAAAAATCAGCCCCACTGGCAGCCCGGCAACCTGCGCCATCGGCACCGTCAGGCTCGGGCAACCGGCCATCGCGGCGGCCGCGACGGCGCCACCGCCGTTCGGCCCGCGGGCGCCAAAAACCGGATCAACCGCATCCTCCCGCAGCGGAGGCAGCAGAGGTGCCGCCGAACCGATCGCGATGAACGCATCGAGGCGATGCCTTTCACCCAGCGCGCCGATGCCTTCGTTGCGGGCAATGCGACGACAAGTTTCCAAGGCCGCGAGATAGGCTGAGTCGGTGAGCGAACCCTTGGCCTGCGCCCGCGTGAAATACTGCTGACCGAAAAGCGGCTGCTCACGCGCCCAGTTCTCGTCGTTGAAGCGGATGACATCGGCGAGGCGCTTTATCCGCGAGGCCGGGCCGAGCTCGCGCAAGTAGGCGTCGATGCCGGCTTTCATTTCATACAGCATCACTTCCACGCGCGGCGCGCTCGCGGCCGCCAGACCGGGAAACTCACCGAGGTCGATCACTTCACCCCCGGCCGCGCGAATAACGGCCACCGCCGCCGTGAACGCCTCATCGAGCACCGGTCGCAGGCCGGGACTGCGCACCAGTCCGAGCCGCGCGCCGCGCAACGCCCGCGGGGGCGAGGACTCCTTCAACCCGGCCGCAAACGTCGGCGGCAGCGCGCGTGTCGCCTCATCGCGTTCGTCTCCACCCGCGAGCGCTGCGAGCACGAGCGCGGCGTCGCGCACGGTGCGCGTCATCGGCCCCGCCGTGTCGAAGCTCGCGGCGATCGGAATCACGCCGCTGCGGCTCACGGCGCCGACGGTGGGCTTGAGGCCCACGATGCCGTTGACGGCGCCGGGCGAAAGGATCGAGCCGTTGGTCTCGGTGCCGATCGCCGCGACGCAGAGGTTCGCGGCGACCGCCACAGCCGAGCCCGAGCTGGAGCCCGACGGCGAGCGGTCGAGCGCGTAGGGGTTGAGGGTCTGCCCACCGCGCCCGCTCCACCCGCTGATGGAACGCTCGCCGCGAAAATTGGCCCACTCGCTCAGATTGGTCTTCCCGAGGATGACCGCGCCCGCCTCGCGCAAGCGGGTCACGAGGTGCGCGTCACGCCGCGGACGGAGCCCGACCAGCGCGAGCGAGCCCGCGGTCGTCTCCATTTTGTCCGCGGTCGCGATGTTGTCCTTCAGCAACACCGGGATGCCGTGCAGCGCCCCGCGCACGCGGCCGGCCTTGCGCTCCGCGTCGAGCTCGTCAGCAAGGGCGAGCGCATCGGGATTGAGCTCGATGATCGCGTTGAGCTTCGGGCCGGCCTTGTCGATTTGCGCGATGCGGGCGAGGTAGGCTTGGGTGAGCTCACGCGCGGTGAGCGTCCCTGCGGACATCCGCGCCTGCAGGTCATCGATCGTCGCCTCGGCAAAACGAAAGGCGGGCTGCGCGAGGCCGGGCGAGGCGAACGCGACAACCATCGCCGCGGCGCGGAAAAGGTTCACGGCGCCTCCCCCAGCCTCTCGCCCATCCTGGCAAACGTCTCGATCTGTTGCGCGCTTTGCTCGCGCACGTCGGCGTCGAAGCGGATGCTCCCGCGCTGAAACACGGTGATCACGCACGAGCCGCCGAACGCGAAGAGCCCCTTCTCGTCGCCCTTGGCCACCACGCGGCCCGGCACAAAGCTCTGCTGGATGCTGCCGACATTCGTCGCGCCCACCTCGATGACCGCAACCGTGCCGAATTGCGCCGACTCGACGAGTGTCACGACGCGCTTGTTTTCGACCAAGTAGCGGAGCCGCCGCCGCAACGCGATCGGGCTGACGGAGTAGAGCCAGCCGTTGATGAGCCGCGGCTCGCCCGGCGTGCCGGCCACGGGAAAATGAAAACGATGGTAGTCCACGGGGCAGAGCCGGGAGATGAGCAGCGCGCCGCCGGAGAATTTCCGCGCGACATCGGCCTCGGCGAAGAGGTCGGCCAGCGCGAGCTGCTGGCCCTTCACGTAGAAACCGTCCGCACGGTCCACATCCTGAAACGCGAGATGCCGCCCATCCGCGGGAAACACCGCGACCTTTTCGCCGCCCGCGATCGGGCGCGCCTCGGGCCTCAGCGCCCGGTAGAAAAACTCGTTGAAGGTCTTGTAGTCGAAGGGCGACTTCGCGAACTCATCCACATCGATCTCGTATTTCGAGATGAACGGCAGGATCCGCAGCGCACTCTCCGGCTTGCGCATCTTGTGGCCATACCACTTCGAGAAAAACGCCCGCCGGATGAGCCCCCACACGAGCAGGCGGCCGACGGGATTCTCGTAGGCCAGTCGCATCCAGCGCTCGCCGTAGATGTGCTCCGTCTTCACGGCGCGGGACTGGCGATCGAAATAGCGGATGGGCTCGGCGGGCATCGCCGGCACTGTGCGGCGCCGCGCGCCGACCTCAACGTGCTTTTTTGCCACGGCCCGGCGACCCGCCACCACCACGGCTCATCTCGATCGGAAGATGTCGCTCGCGATCGACTCAACGATGAGCGTGCGCAGGCCGTAGCCGTCCTTTTTCACCGCCTCAAAGATCTCGTCGACCACGACATCGTCGAGCGGCTGCATGTGGCGGCCGGTGGCGTAACTGAGGAACTGCCGGATCAGGTGGCGCGTGAAGGCGTCCGTGCGATTGGCGAGGAGGATGCGCTTGAAGTCGGAGAAACCGGTGTAGGTCTCGCCGCTGGTGAACTCGCCACTGGAATCGATCTTCGGCGCGGGGGCGTTGCCCTTGGGTTTCGCGTAGGTCGTGCGCCAGCGTCCGACGGGATCAAAGCTCTCCAGGCTGAAGCCGAGCGGATCAATCTTGCGGTGGCACTCGTTGCACGCGGGATCGGTGCGGTGCTTCGCCAGGCGCTCGCGGATCGTGGTGGCGCCCGTCACATCCGGATCGATCGCGGGGACGACATCCGGCGGCGGGGGCGGCTTGATGCCGAGGATGTTTTCGGAGACCCACACGCCGCGCGTCACCGGGGAAGTCTCGACGCCGTTGGCGCTCACGGTGAGCACGCCCGCCATGCCGAGCAGGCCGCCGCGCTGCCGGTTGCCCGCGAGGCTGACGCGCTGGAAACCGTCGGCGATGCGCAGCGTTTTTTGCTCGGGCAGATCGTAGAGCTTGGCCAGGCGCTTGTCGGCAAAGGTGTAGTCGGCGTCGAGGAAGCGCTGCACCGATCCATTTTGGCGGAGCAGATCGCGGAAGAAGAGGCGCACCTCCGTCTTCATCGCCTCGGGCAGGTTCTCGGCGTAATACACGCGCACGGCATCACGCGCCGGCGGCTGGCTGCCGAGGTCGCGGAGGTTGAGCCACGCCTCGAGGAAAGCACTGACAAAACCCGTGACGCGTTCGTCGGCGAGCAGGCGCTGGCTTTGCTTGCGCAGATCGTCGGGCGTGCCGAGTTTCTTCGCGGACGCAGCGGCCAGCAGCTCCGCATCGGGCGGCCCAGCTTGGAGCGCATAGGAGAGACGCGACGCGAGATCGTAGGGGCCGAGCTTGGTTTCCTTCTCGTCGGTGATTTCGCTGAAGTAGAGAAACGACGGCGAGCAGAGGATCATTTTCAGCGTGTCGAGCGCGGCTTGGCGCGGCGTCGCCTTTTCGCCGAGACGGGTCTCATAGGTTTTCCGAATCGCGGAGCGGTCCGCGCTCGTGAGCGGACGCCGATAGGCCCGGCCGCCAAAGGCGTAGAGCTGATCGAGCGCGCGCTTCGGCTGGAAGCCGCCTTCGCCAAATACCGCGACCTCCTCCGCGCTGCCGCCGGGCTCGGGCACCGGGCCGTTGATCTTGATTTCGCTGATGCGGATGTGCGGGAGATCCGCGCCCTCACCTTGGATGAGGTGCGCGCGGCCGACGCCGGCCTTGGCGTATTTGCCCTGAAAGTCGTCCGCGTAGCGCTTGTTGATGGTGACGACGGAGGCGCGCGACTCGTAGGGGCCGTTGGGGAAGATGAAGCGCGGCGTCTGCCCGGCCTCCAGCCACACGCGGAACTTCAGCCGGGTCGGCTGATCGTCGGGCACGACCGCCTGGCCGAGCAGCGGCTCGATCAACTGCGGGTAATGGATGTGGTTCTTGGTGGCGTCGCCCGGCACGACGCCGAGGATGAACGGCTCCGAGAAATCGATGCCAAAGATCGTGTGATCGTAGTGCGTGTCGCGGTGCAGCGCCTGCGCCTCGACCTCGAGGTCGTAGAGGCCGGAGACCGGCACGCCTTTCAGGAAATCCTCGATGTGGCCGTAGCCGCCCTGGCGCGTGTCGGTGTTGGGCTGCTCGTAGAGGCAGAGGTAGCGGAAGTTGAAGGCGGACTTGTGCGGGCCCTGCAGCTCCTCGTATTGGACGAAGTGGCTGTTGAAAACCCACGTCTGCGCAGGGGTCGCGGGCTTGCCGAGGCGCAGCTCGACGAGGCGGTTGGCGGATTGGAAATACTGGTCGAGCAGGAAGCCGGAGGTGACAAGCGACTTGCCGATCGTGTCGATGTGCTCGCTCGATTTTTCCTTCGGAAAATCCGCGGTGAGCCCGAGGGTGTCGACGCGACGGCCGAAGAGCGTGGCGACGGTGTTCTCGTATTCGCGGTTGGAGAGCCGGCGCAACACGGTGCGCGAAGCGGCGCCCTCGATCTTGCCGCGCGCGGCGACGATGCCCTCGCGCAGGACGCGGATGACGGCGAGCCGCTCGTCATCCGATGGGTGGCGCTCCGCCTTGGCCGGGGGCATCTCGCGCAACGTGAGCTGGTCGATGATGTCCTTGGCGTCGATGAGCGCCGCGGGGTTGGCGAGCGGCAGCTTGAAGGTCTCGAACTCGCGGTCGCCCTTCTGGGTCTTCGCGTCGTGGCACTTCAGGCAGTATTTCCCCGTGAAATCGGCGAACGCCTTTTGCGCGGCGGTGTCGGCGGCGTGAGCAACCACTACGGCGAGGAAAACACCGAGGGCAATGCGGAGCGACTGGTTCAGGCTGGGGACGCGGCGCCCTCGCCGCGTCTCGAGCGCTCCCTGGTCTACGCACAACCGCGGCGAGGGCGCCGCGGCTCCATCACTGAGCCGACCCATAAGCCTGCCTCACGCGAGCCCGAAGCGCCCGGTGCTGTTGCCAAACGCCTCCGTCTTCACGCCCATGCGCTGCGCGATGTCGACGTAGAGGTTGCAGAGCGGGATCTTGTTCGCGCCCGCGGTCGGCAGCTTCTTGAACTCGCCGTGCTTGTAACCGCCGCCGGCGAGCATGATCGGCAGGTCGGAATTCTTGTGCGTGTTGGCGTCGCCGATGCCGCTGCCAAAGAGAACGGTGGTCGCATCCAGCAGCGTGCGGTCGCCATCCTGCATCTTGGCGAGGCGCGCGACGAACTTGCCAAATTGCTCGACCTGGTAGGCCTCGAGGACGACGAGCTGCTTGATCACCGCCTCGTCGTTGCCGTGGTGCGACATGCTGTGGTGGGACTTGTCGATGCCGAGGTCCTGCGGGAGGAAGTCGCCGCCGATTTCCAGCGTGGCGATGCGCGTCGAGTCGGTCTGCAGCGCGAGGGCGATGAGCTCGTAGAGCATCGGGAGATCGCGCACGCGGCCGCGGTTGGCCGGCCGCTCGAAGGGCGCCTCCGGCTTGGGCTGGCTCGCCCAGCGCTGGCGGAGCTCGAGGCGTTTCTCCACGTCGCGGATCGAGGTGAAGTATTCGTCGAGCTTTTCCTTGTCCTCCCGGTTGACGCGCTTGGCGAGCCGGTTGGCGTCGGCGAGGCCGGAATCGAGGATGGAGCCTTGCAGGCGGTTGTCCTGGTCGCGGCGGGCGCGGCGCTCGGCGGAATCCTCGACGAAGAGACGGTCAAACAATTCCGCCGGGCCGGAGATGGGCGGCACGCGCACGCCCGCCTTGGTCCACGCGATCTGGCAGCCGCCGTGGATGCCGCTCTCGGAGCCGACGGTGAGCGAGGGGAAACGCGTCTGGTGGCCGACCTCATCCGCCATGAACTGGTCGATCGAGATGTTGCTGAGCGGACGATTCTGCGCCTCCGAGTTGAGCACGCCCGTGAGGAACGAGTGCACCGCGAAGTGCCCGCCCTTGATGCCATGATCGAGTCCGCGATAGACAGTCAGGTGCTTGCGCACGTCCCAGAGCGGCTTGAGCAACGCGGTCTGCTCGTAGGCCGTGCCGGTGGTCTCGGGAAAGAGATGCTTCACCTGGAAGCCGAGCAGATTGCCGATCGCGACGAAGCGCTTCGCACCCGCGCCCGCGCCCTTGGCCGCCTGCACGGCGGAGGTGCGCCCGGTGCCCACGACGTTGGCCATGAGCGACGGCAGCGTTGGCAGCGCGATCGTGGCCCCGAGGGATTTGAGGATGAATCGGCGGCGGTTCAACGGGTGCGGGCTCATGGGGAATCTTCAGCGGGTTGACGTCGGGGCGGGGAAAAGGACGCATTCAAAACCAAGCCGTGAACCGCGCCCTGCGCGAGGAAAAATCCGCGCGGCCGGGGCATCCCTGGCGCTCGGTGCGCGATTGCCGGCGTCCCTTCGTCCTGCCGGCTCGACGCCGTGCCCCTCCGCCTTCAGGTTTCCGGCCATCCCCGCCGCCCCGTCCATGTCGTCGTCCAACCCATCCTTGCTGCAAACCACCGCCGTCCTCGGCTATGCGGTGTCCGCGGCGTTGTATTTCGGCGCGTGGCTCGCCCCGGCGTGGGGCGCCGGGCCGGGCCTGATCAAGTGGGTCGCGTTCGACAAAATCTGCCTCGCCGAATTCCTCTCGATCCATGCCGCCACGCTGCTCGGCGCGGTGAGCATGGCCCGGGCTTCGGACGAACCGGGCGCCAACTTCTCGCTCCTTTTTTGGGGCCTGCTGGCCTTCTACGCCGCGATGGCCGGCGGCGCCTACCTCTTTCATCGCAGTTTCCAGATCCTCGCGGGTTTCTACCTGATGCTCGCGATCCGCGGCGTGCAGTTTTTCTCCCTCGGCAGCGCCAACGTCGACGAGCTGCGCGCCGTCGTGCTCAAGAACCTCGCCATGACCGTGCCCATGTTCCTGCTCGTGGGCGCGATCGCCATGGGCGACGACCTGTTCACGCCGTGGCAGGAGCGGTTCGCGCGCGCCACCTCGCTCGGGCAGCGCATCGTGCAAGGCCGCGCGCTGCTGGTCGTGACCGCGTATTACCTCGTGTGGGCGTTCGTCGAGCTGAAGTGGCCGCTGCGGATCAGCAAATAGGCGGCGTCACTTGAGGTCTGCCGCGGCAGCCGGCGCAAACGGCGCCGCGGGCATGCCGGTCCAGCGGTGCAGCGTGATCCTGCCGGATTGCCGGCCCTTCGTGCCCGAACCGACGGCGAGGTAAAACAGGCCGTGCCCGACGGGCTGAATGCCTACATCGGCTTTCTGGTTCCAACCGCGGATGCCGGTGGCGGGGTCCGCGAGGCCGTCGGCGGCGAGCGCGAGGAGCTGGCCACGCTCGGTGCCCTTGCCGCCGGGCCCGGGCACGCCGACGAGATCGCCGGGCATCGGCGCGGTGCGGGCGTCGACGGCAAACATCAGGTAATTCGGAAACGCCGGCTTCGTGCCCTTGTAGACGCCCATGAACCAGCGCTGCAGCCCCTCGTCGTAGGCGAGGTTCTGCACGCCGTAGGTCGTGTTGCCGGTGCGCACGAAATATTTCCCGTGCACCGCCGCGGGGCCGCTGTGGTGGGGGGCGGCCTCGGTGAGCGGACGCTCGTAGCGGGGCCAGTCGGTGATGTCGTATTGGAGCAGCACCTGATGATCGTTGTCGGTCCGGGAAGGGTTCGCGTAGATGCCGTAGGCGACTGTCAGGAGCTGCGGGCCATCGGTGCGTCCGAACTGCGGGCCGAAGCTCACGCCATCGATGCCCGAGCAGCCGTAGCGATGGTCCGGCGTCTTCGCGATGTCGCCATCGAACACCCCGTCGCCGTTCAAGTCCGCCGCATAGTCATTGGCCACCTCCGGCAGATAGACCGTGCGGAAGATATCGGTCTTCGCGACCTCGAGCCCCACTTGATTCAGCCGGCTGACATCAATCGCCGCGATGTAGAACGCCTTGTCCCGCTTGTATTCGAGCGAGCCATAGACGCGTCCGTCGCGCGGGTTGAAATCGAGATCGCCGAGGTGCCCGGCCCAGCCGACGAGCGTGCCGACGAGCCGGCCACTGAAATCGTATTTCGCGAGGAGCGTGGTGAACGAGTAGTAGATGAAGCCGCCCTGCAAATCCACGGCGATGCCCTGCACATGGCTCGTCGGCCAAGTGCCGCCGTCCTGCGTGAGCGGCAGGCGCGCGAGTGAAGCGGGCGCAGGCGCAGCCGATCGCCCAGGCGCGACGAAGGCGGAGACCGTCAACAGGAGAAGCGACAGATATTTATTCACGGGAAGATTATGCAGGAAAATAGAGCCAAGGCTTTCCCATGGCCATGCCGTTTCCCATAAAACCACGGGGCCCGTTGTTGTCCCGCGACGCCATATCGTCCCGGCAAATGCCTCGCCGCCTCGACGGACTTCGCCAACGACGAGGCCGGGAGGAATTTCACTTTGCCTCGTTTTCTCCGTCAACTAGCCATCCGTGCTTCATTTCCCGCACCGTGAACATTCCTCCGCGATTTTTGCTCTGCATCCTCGCTTTGGCCGTCGCCCTGTATCCGCTGCGCGGCAGCGCTCAAACCTTGGGTCCCGGTGGCGGTTCCGCCGCGCCGTCGGGCTTCTCCGCCTCGGCCGGAAGCCTCGGGGCCGGCACCGCGGCGACGGTCGCAGCCAAGCTCAGCCCGGAATCCCGGGAATTCGCCGAGCTGATCTACCGGACGCTGGCCCCGGCGCACTCGCCCGCGGAAATCGGCAACACCGCCGTCAGCCTGTGGATGATCGGCCGCCTCCAGGTCGCGCTGCACCTCATGGGCAAGGCCGTCGCCGCCGACCCCGCCAATCTCGACAACCAGTGCAATTACGCCGCCATGCTCACGATGAGCGGCGGGGCCAAGCTGGCCATTTCCACGCTGGAGCAGCTGGCCCGCAAGTATCCCCAAAACAGCACCGTCCTGAACAACCTGGGCCAAGCCTACTACCTCGCCGACGACGAGGAAAAGGCCCGGCAAACCCTCACGCGCGCGCTCGCCGTCGCTCCCGGCCACCCGCAGGCCGCCGCCACCCAGTCGCAAATCGCCGCCGCCCACGGCGACACCGCCCAGGCCGTCGCGCTCGCGAAGCAGGCCGTCCAGCGCAGCCTCTCCCCCGACAAGCTGAACACCCTGCGCAAGCTCCGCTACAAGCTCACGCTCGACGACATGAAGTCCTATCGCCCGAGCGACCCCGACCCGCTCGGGTTGAAGAATTTCGTTCACCCCGAGTTTCCCCGCGACGCCGTCGAGCAAGCCCGCATGGGCCGCGAATGGAAGGCCTTTTACGCCGACATTGCCGCCCGCGTGGAAAGCCTGAGCCAGCAGCGCAACGCCCTGATGGCGCCCATGCAGGCCGCCGCCGCGGCCCAGGCGATGGCCGCGTTCACCCAACTCCAATCCGGCCAGTTGCCCAGTGCGCCGGCCAAGGCGGGGACCACCACGAAAACCGCATTCGGCACGATCACCGTCGAAGCCAAGGCCTCGCCGGTTCACCCCTTCGCCCAGCGCGCCCAGCTCATGCTCAGCCTGCTCGAAAAGGACAGCGGCGCGAAATACCGCCTGGAGCAGGCCAAGAAAGCCCTCGATGCCTGCATCGCCGAAGGCGGCCGGATGATCCGCGAGGAATACACCCCGGCCCACGACCGGCTGGTTCGCCGTGACGCCAACCAAGTTGGCGAAGGACTCCCGAACGAGGACTTGTGCGACGCGTTCATCAGCCTCGCCAACACCACCCTCTCCAAATGGCGCGCCGAGCGTGCCACCCTCTTCGACGCCTACCTCCGCGAGCTGCGGCTGAAAATGAGCGAGGAAATTTACTGGCGGCAATTCGTGCAGCCCCGCGACGAGTTCCGCCTCACCGTGCTCAATGCCCAGATCCAGTGGCTCTCCGCCTACTACACCACCGGCATCGGCACGGACGGCACCATTCGCGACGACCGCGCCATGGTCCCCGTCGAGGTTTCCCCCAGCTGCCCCCTTGAGCGACCCACCCCGGGAAAAATCAGCCTCGCCAATTTCAATGACACGCACTGCCAGTATCACTCCGAGCTCAACCTGCCGCTCGGGAGCATCGTCATCGATTGTGAGAAAATTGTATCCAGCCTCGGCGTCGGCCCGGTGAAGCTCGGGCTCACCCAGGATATGGATCAGGGCGCGGATTTCGTGGATAACTTTGTGAGCTGCAACGTCGAGGTCTCCGTCGGCAAGAGCGCGGGCGTCGACGTCGGCCCGGTCAGCGTGGAGGTCGGCGTGGAAGGCGGCCTCGGCGTCGAGATCGGGCGCAATGGCATCCAGGACGTTTACGTCACGGGCAAGGTCGAGGCCTCGGCCGGCCCCGCCAGCGCCGGTGCCCAGGTCCGCGCAAGCCTCATGAGCGGCTCGACCAGCGCGGGCATCCTGTGACCTCGGCGCCGCGGGCGAAAAAAAGCCGGGGCGCGTGGGCCCCGGCGGCGTGCGTGTGGACCACCCGCTTACTTCATCACCAGCGTGTCGTCCTTGACGGTGAACTTCACCTCGCTGCCCTCGGCGACTTCGCCGGCGATGAGGGCGCGGGCCAGCTTCTCAGTTCGTCGCCAGAGTTAAGCTGTCGAAGAATGGGCAAGGAACGCAGGCGGAGACCTCAAGCTCGGCAACTTCCCTGTTAGACGAAGGTCTGCCCGGTTACCTGAGGCGCAACGCAAAGGTTGGTGCCTTGGCTCGATTCTTGAAGGCGATTGAAGAGGGTCAGCCGGCCGCCGACTGCCCACGCTCCAGCAGTTGGGCCACCGCTTTCGCCGTGGCCTTCGCCGATGCTGGGTTTTGCCCGGTCACGAGTCGTCCATCCGTGACGACGTGAGAGGCAAAAGGCAGGAGAGATTTCTTGTAGCGCGCGCCCCGGCGATTCATCTCCGCCTCAACATTGTAGGGCACCTTCTTCGCCACTCCGGCCAGCACTTCCTCGATCCAAGAATAGCCCGTTATCTGGCGACCGGCGACCAGCAGGGCACCATCCGACAATCTTGTGTTAAGGAGCCCGCAATAGCCGTGGCACACCGCCGCCACGATCCCGCCGCGCTCAAAAATCTCTTGTGTGATGCGCTGCAAAGTCGAATCAGCGGGAAAATCCCACATCACGCCGTGACCGCCGGTGAAATATATAACGTCGAATCTTCGGGCATCGATGTCCTCCGGACGAGCGGTGGTCGCAAGTTTCGCCATGCTCGCTTTGTCCGCCAACCAGGCCTTGGCGGTCTTGTCCGCATGCGGCCACTGGAGCGATCTCGGCTCCAGGGGCGACAGGCCGCCTTTCGGACTTACGATCTCCTGGTCATAGCCTTTGGCCGAGAAAAGATCTAGGCGTGGGTCAGTTCCGCCAGCCAAAGGCCCGTCGGCTGCGCCGGATCGGCGTAGTGCGCAACGTTGGTCACAACATGAAGAACGCGAGGCATGGGTCGTGTTTTCGTGTTCATATGCTTACCACAATCTTCCCTTTGGCTCGGCCCGTTTCCGAGTGTTCGAGCGCCGCCTGCACTTCGGCGAAGGGAAACACGCGATCCAGCACGGGCCGGATTGCCCCTTGTTCCACCAGCGCCGCGATCTGAGCGAGCTCATCCCCCCGCGACTTCATGAAAATAAACCGATAGTTCACGCCGGCCCGTTTGGCTTTCCTTTGCACGCGCCAGCCGAGCGCGCCCAAGACCAGCGATTTCCAGTAAACCAGTTCCATGTCTTGGGCGGTGCGATAATCCGGAGTTCCCGCGATCGAGACGATCCATCCGCCCGGTTTCACGACTGAAAACGCCTTCTCCAAGGCGGTCCCGCCCAAGGTGTCGAAAACCACATCGAGCCCGGAAACGACCTCCTCGAAGTTTTCCTTCTGATAGTTGATGATGTGATCCGCCCCCAGCGCCCTCACGAGTTCCTCGTTCTTGCCGCTGGTCGTCGTCCAAACCTCTGCGCCCGCGAATTTAGCCAGCTGGATGGCAAAGGTGCCGATCCCGCCCGCTCCCGCCTGAATCAAGACCCGTTGCCCCGACCGGATGCCGGCAACGTCACGCAACGCCTGCCAGCTCGTCAGTCCCACGAGCGGCAGGCTGGCCGCCTCCGCATACGTGAGGTTGCGAGGCATGGCTGCGACCTCCTTTTCGTCGATGGCCATGAACTCGGCAAACGTGCCGATCCGCCCATTTCGCGGCCGAAAAAAAACGCGATCCCCTGCTTTGAATTTGGTCGCGCTCGCACCCGTGGCGACCACCTCGCCGGCCCCGTCATGACCCAGAATGAGAGGAAACGAATATGGCCGCACAAACCGCAGCTTCCCATCCCGCACTTTGAAATCCACTGGATTTGCGCTCGCCGCGTGAATCCGCACCAACACATCGCCGGCACCTGGCACTGGCTTGGGGCGCTCTCCCAACGTCAGTTTCTGACCAGGTCCGTAACGGTCGATGTAAGCGGCGATCATGGTTCTCACTCTTAAACTTCGTGGCCTGCAAGGTCAGCCACAGAATGTTTGCTCGGGTTAGGCTCACTTCTGGACGGAGATCCGCGCAAGCCTCATGAGCGGCTCGACCAGCGCGGGCATCCTGTGACCCCGGCGCCGCGGGCGAAAAAAAGCCGGGGCGTGTGGGCCCCGGCTGCGTGCGTGCTGACCGCCCGCTTACTTCATCACCAGCGCGTCGTCCTTGACGGTGAACTTCACCTCGCTGCCCTCGGCGACTTCGCCGCTGATGAGGGCGCGGGCGAGCTTCGTCTCGATGTTGCGCTGGAGGAAACGCTTCAACGGGCGGGCGCCGAAGACAGGATCGTAGCCCTTCTCCGCCGCCCAATCCTTCGCCTTCTTGTCGAGCACCACGGTCACGCGGCGGTCGGCCAGGCGTTTGTTTAGATCGGCCAGCAGCAGGTCCACGATGCTCGTGATTTCCTCGAGCGTCAGCGGCTTGAACAGGATCGTCTCGTCGATGCGGTTGAGGAATTCCGGCCGGAACGACTTGCGCAGCTCCGCCATCACGCTCTCGCGCACGCTTTCGGGGATCGCGTCGCCGGTGACGCCTTCCAGCAGGTAGCGCGAGCCGATGTTCGAGGTCATGATGATGACCGTGTTCTTGAAGTCCACGGTGCGGCCCTGCGAGTCCGTGATGCGCCCGTCGTCGAGCACTTGCAGCAAGACGTTGAACACATCCGGGTGCGCCTTCTCGATCTCGTCGAACAGGATCACGGCGTAGGGCTTGCGGCGGACGGCCTCGGTGAGCTGGCCGCCCTCGTCGTAGCCGACGTAGCCCGGAGGCGCGCCGATCAGGCGGGCGACGCTGTGCTTCTCCATGTATTCCGACATGTCGATGCGCACGAGCGCGGCGTCGGTGTCGAACAGCGTTTCCGCGAGGGTCTTGGCGAGCTCGGTCTTGCCGACGCCCGTGGGGCCGAGGAACAGGAAGCTGCCGACCGGGCGGCGCGGATCCTTGATGCCGCTGCGGGCGCGAAGGATCGCCTCGGTCACGAGAGTCACCGCCTCATGCTGGCCGACGACGCGCAGGTGCAGCGCCTCCTCGAGCCGCAGGAGTTTTTCCTTCTCGCCCTCGACGAGCCGCGTGACGGGCACGCCGCTCCACTTGGAAACGATCTCGGCGATCTCCTCCTCGGAGACCTCCTCCTTGAACAGCGTGGTCTGCTCGGCGCCCTTTTTTTCCAGGCGCTTCAGCTCCGCCTCCATCTGCGGGATCTTGCCGTGGCGCAGCTCGGCGACCTTGTTGAGGTCGTAGGCGCGCTCGGCCTTTTCCATCTCGAGGCGCGCGGCCTCGAGGTCTTCGCGCAGCTTGCGGGTCTTCTCCAGCGAGGCCTTTTCCTTTTCCCAGGTGAGCTTGATCGCCTTCGCCTGCTCGCGCGCCTCGGCGAGCTCCTTACGCAGCGTCTCGAGGCGGCGCTTGCTGGCGTCGTCCTTCTCCTTGGCGAGCGCGGTCTCCTCGATCTCGAGGCGCAGCGCGCGGCGCGTGAGCTCGTCGAGCTCCTGCGGCATCGAGTCGATCTCGGTGCGGATCATCGCGCAGGCCTCGTCGACGAGATCGATCGCCTTGTCGGGCAGGAACCGATCGGTGATGTAGCGGTTGGAGAGGGTGACGGCGCTGACGAGGGCGTTGTCCTGGATGCGCACGCCGTGGTGCAGCTCAAAGCGCTCGCGCAGGCCGCGCAGGATCGAGATCGCGTCCTCGACGCTCGGTTGATCGACGATCACGGGCTGGAAGCGGCGCTCGAGCGCGGCGTCCTTCTCGATGTGCTGGCGATACTCGTCGAGCGTGGTCGCGCCGATGCAGTGCAGCTCGCCGCGCGCGAGCATGGGCTTGAGGAGGTTGCCGGCGTCCATCGCGCCGTCGGTCTTGCCGGCGCCCACGATCACGTGGAGCTCGTCGATGAAGAGGATGATGCGGCCATCGCTCTGCTTGACCTCGTTGAGCACGGCCTTGAGGCGCTCCTCGAATTCGCCGCGGTATTTCGCGCCGGCGACGAGCGCGCCCATGTCGAGGGAGAAGATGGTCTTGTCCTTGAGGCCCTCGGGCACGTCGCCCCGGAGGATGCGCTGCGCGAGGCCCTCGACGATCGCGGTCTTGCCGACGCCGGGCTCGCCGATGAGCACGGGGTTGTTCTTGGTCTTGCGCGAGAGGATGCGGATGGTGCGACGGATCTCGTCGTCGCGGCCGATGACGGGATCCATCTTTCCCTTCCGCGCCTGGGCGACGAGATCGAGGCCGTATTTCTCGAGCGCGGCGTAGGTGGCCTCGGGGTTGTCGGTCGTGACGCGCTGCGAGCCGCGCATTTCCTTGAGCACGGCGAGCAGCCTCTTGCGATCGATCGCGAAGCTCTTGAAGAGGTTCTTCAGCGCGTCGGGCTTGCCGACGTCGAGGAGGCCGAGCAGCAGGTGCTCGACGGAGACGTAGTCGTCCTTGAGCGACTTGGCCTCCTCCTCGGCGCGCGTGAGCACGTCGTTGACGGCCTGGGTGACGTAAATCTTCGAGGTGTCGACGGCGCCGGTGACCTTCGGCAGCCGCTCGAGCTCGCGCTCGACGGCGAGCTGCATCGCGCCGGGGCCGCTACCGAGCTTCTCGATGAGGCCGGGCACGATGCCGCCCTCCTGCGCGAGCAGCGCGGACAGCAGGTGCCACGTGTCGACCTCGTTGTGGTTGAGGCGGCGGGCAATGTTTTGCGCGTCGGTGACAGCCTGACGCGACATCTGGGTAAGTTTGGCAAAATCCATGAAGACTTCTCCTTCGCAGCCGGCGGGCCATCCCGGCAACGCCATTTCTCCCCTGAAGGTGAGCCGCGGCGCAAGCAATCCGCGACAGATTGAACCGTCCCGCGCCACCGTCCGCGCCATCATGCCACCCTGCCTCACAGTGTCAGACCCAGGGGACATGGCGCACGCTGAGCCTCCCCGCGAATAGTCCGCTGCGGCCCCACCCCGTTTTTCCACGCGACTCCCTCGCCCGTTCCCTGCCGTTCTCAGCCTTTTGTTCGCCTGCACCACTCAAGCCCAGCGCCGCGAGCACCTCGACTGGATGCTCCAAAATCTCCCCGAGGCGCCCACGTGGCGCGAGTGGCAGCAGAAGACCGGCGCACTCCCGCCGGACTTCGACGCCCTGCCCGCCGCAAACTTCGGCTGGCGCGATCCGGAGCGCAGCGCCGCCGACTCACGCCGCATCCGCTTCGGCAGCGGCCTCAACGGCGACCTCTATTTTCCGGCGGGCACACCGGCCGACAAAAAGCTCCCCGCCGTCGTCTGGCTCCACGGCCACAGCTACCCGCTCGGCTACATGTGGGTCTATCGCCGCGATCTCCATCCGGTGCTCGCGCTCGTGCAGGCCGGCTACGCCGTCCTCGCGTTCGACCAGTGCGGCTTCGGCGCGCGCCAGCCCGAGATCGGACCGTCCTACGATCGCCACCCGCAGTGGTCGCAGCTCGGCAAACTCATCGACGACACCCGCGCCACGATCAATGCGCTTTGGAAGGAGGCGAACGTCGACGCCACGCGCATCTCGCGTTTCGGCTACACGCTCGGCGGCAACGTCGCCCTCCACCCCGCCGCGCTCGATCCGCGCGTGAAGAGCGTCGTCTCCGTCTCCGGCCTCACACCGCGGCGCACCGACACCGCCGCCAAGCCCACCACCGGCCTCGAGCGCTTCAGCCTCGAGCGCCCGCTCGCGCGCCTCGGGCTCTTCATCGGTGGCGAGTCACAGGTGCCCTACGACTACGACGACCTTCTCGCCGCCGTCGCGCGCTCGCGCGCCGCGAACGCCAGCATCACGCTCGACGAGCCGCCCGACTACCAGCGCTTCCCCGCCGCCACGCAATCGCGCGCGATTGAGTGGCTCCCCACCCAAAATTAGCGCCATGAAACGCCTCCTGCTTTTTTTCGCCGCGCCGGCCTTTTTGCCGCCAGCCACCTCCGCCGACATCAAGATTCGCTGGACGCTCCAGCGCGGCGACACCGGCCTCCACACCTCCTGCACCTTCGACCACTTGCCCGAGTATCCCGCGGCCGCGATGACCGAGGCGCGCTTGGCCGCGAAGGTCACGCGTCACGGCCGGCAAGGCCTGTGGCATGAACGCGAGCAGGCCTTCGACGCCGCGCTGCTGAAGCCCGGCGCCAACGTCCTGAAGATCATCGCCCCCTCCGCCCGCATCACCGACGGCATCCTCTACGACTACGTCCGCCTCGAGTTGGATGAAGCCCGGCGCTGAAAATCCCCGGCCTTCGGGCCGCTCGCGTCGGTCGGCGATCGTTCCGTTGACTTTGCGCCCCACGACCGGAAAGGATGCGTTTGCCCCCGCCCCCGCCCCGCTCCGCTTCGCTTCGCTTAAACCCGAGGCTTTCCGCATGAAAAGCCCCCGCTTCTGGCTCGCCGTGCTCGTTGCCGGCATTGTTTGCAACGCCCTCGACGCCTACGTGCAAGGCACGCTGCTGACCAAGGCGTTTTTCTCGAACATCGCCTCCATAAACCCGGAGCCCAAGGTCGCCTGGCTCGTCACCGGCGATTTTGTCGCGATGCTCGTGCTCGCATGGGTGATGGACCGGTTGGGCGCGGTGTTCGGCTCCGGCGCCAAGGGCGGAGCGCAGGCGGGCCTCGTGCTCGGCGTGCTCGTGAATTTCCCGAGGTGGCACCTGGTCGGGCTGCTGTTCAAGGGCGTGCCCTACGCCCTCGTATGGATCGAGACGGGCTATTGCATCGCCGTCTACACGATCGCCGGGGCGATCATCGGCGCCATCCTGCGGAAGCCGGCGGCGGCGGCGGGTTGACTCACCGTCGCCTGGGTGCAGGGGCGACGATGCGCCACCCGGCAAATTTCGCCGGGCGCCAAAATCGCGCATCTTTTTCATTGTCGATGAAACACACGCGCAGGGCTTGCGTCTGAGGGGCGACATGCGCCCTTCCCTCGTCCGGCTAGTTCTTGGCGGCTTCCTTGCCGCGATCTTGGGCGTGGGCGCGAGTGCGCAAGACGCAAGGGTCCGCGTGGCGTCCGAGCTCGCGATGCCGCGAGCCGTGGACAGCAGCAGCCCGGCCTTCTGGCGCGACGGCAAGCTGATGTGGTATGGCTCGCAGGGCGGGCCGTGGCTCAGCTCCGGCGCCGACCTTTTCGGGCCTTGGGAGACGCGCGCCGTGCCGATCGAATCTTCCGAGGCCATGCCGCGCTGGCTTGAGTCCGTGTGGCCCGACGATGGCGATGTCCTCTACGGCTGGTATCACGCCGAACCCATCGGGCTCGTGCCGGATTCGACCCTCACGGCGCCACGCATGGGCGCCGTGGTCTCGACGGACGGCGGCGCGACGCTGCGCGACCTCGGCGTCGTGCTCGAGTCGGGCGACCCGCTCGATCCCAGCGCGCGCAACGGCTATTTCGCCGGCGGCCATGGTGACGGCACCGTCATCCACGATCGATCGCGCGAGTGGTTCTATTTTTTCTTCGGCAACTACGGCGGCGCGCCGGAATCGCAGGGCGTGTGCGTCGCACGCATGGCCTACGAGGACCGGGCCGATCCCGCGGGCAAGGTCTGGAAATACTTCAACGGCAGCTGGCGCGAAGCCGGCCGCGGCGGGCGCGTGACGCCGATCTTCCCGGTGCGCCGCGCCTGGCAGTCGGCGGCCCCCGACGCGTTCTGGGGCCCGTCCGTGCATTGGAACACCTACCTCAACTGCTTCGTGATGCTCCTCAACCACGCCGCCGGCGAGCCGGGCTGGGCGCAGGAGGGCATCTACGTCTCGTTTTGCGCCGACCTCAGCAAACCCGAGACCTGGACGACGCCGCGCAAGATTCTCGATAAGTCCGAGTTCCCGGGCTGGTATTTTTTTTATCCTCAGGTGATGGGCCTCGAAGCCGGTGCCTCCGACCGTCGCGCCGGGCAAGTCGCGCGGCTCTACGTCGGCGGCGTCTCGCGGTGGGAAATTGAGTTCGTCGCGCCGGCGATTCCGCCGACGGCGCTGGAAGTCGCCGTGTCGCCCTCCGCCACCGTCCCGGCGGGCGCGCCGGTGATGCTCTCCGTCTCCGCCATGGGCCAGATTCCCTTCACCTACCAATGGCTGCGGAACGGCGCCGCCATCGCCCAGGCCACGGGCGCGACCCTTGCCCTCGCCAGCGCCGCGACGACCGACACCGGAATCTACAGTGTGATCGTCTCCAACGGCCTCGGCTCCACGACGAGCGGCGGCGTCGCGCTCACGGTCAGCGCCACCCCGCCGGTCGAGCCGCTCCGGCTACCCGCTTTCCTTTCCAACCTCTCGGTCTACGCGCGCGTCGCCGAAATCCCGGCGGCGCTCACGCTCGGCTATTCCGTGCGCGCCAGCGAGCCCAAGCCCCTCGTCGTGCGCGCCATCGGCCCGGCGCTCGCGAGCCTCGGCGTGACGGGTGGCGCGGCAAATCCGCGGCTCGCGCTGTTCGACGCCTCCGCCAACCGCATCGCGGAGAATGAGGATTGGCGCGCGGCCGACGCGGAGAAGTTCGAGGCCGCGGGGGCGTTTGCCCTGCCGGCTGGCAGCGCCGATGCCGCGCTGGCGACGGCCGTGCCGCCCGGCACCGGCACCGCGCGCGCGCAGACGACCGGCGCCGGCCTGATGCTGCTCGAGCTCTACGACCCCGCGCCGGCCGTCGGCGCCAAGGTCGACAACATCTCCGCCCGCGCGCACCTCGACGCCGGCGGGCCGCCGTTGGTCGGCGGCTTCACCGTGCGCGGCGCCGGCACCATGCGCGTCCTCATCCGTGCGCTCGGGCCGCGGCTTGCGGCCTTCGGTGTCACCGAGGCGCTCGCCGACCCGGTGCTGGAGGTGTTTGACGAAAACGGCGTGCGCCTCGCGCAGAACGACGACTGGGAGCCCGCCCTCGAAGCCTTCTTCCGCGTCGCCGGCGCATCCTTGCTCGCGCCGGACAGCCGGGATGCGGCGGTCGTCGTCACCGTGCCCGCGGGCCGGAGCCGCTCCCTTGCGGTGCGCAGCGCCGACGGCTCCGCCGGGGAAGTGCTGCTGGAGATCTACGAATTGCCTTAGCGTCGCTCGCTTTTCTCGTCGTTGCGAGAAGCGCAGTGACGAAGCCATCGAGCCAGATCGCTGCGCCGGCGGCCTCAGGACTCGTTTTGATCGGCAAAGGCTGGGTGCAAACCACGGCAGCTCTGCCAATTTCTCTCTCTATCGCGCCCCGCAGGCCGTGCCTCATCCACACCAGCACATCCATCTGCGGGATTGCGCTATCGTAATACGACCGCTGGGTTGACTCCGATATGAACAAGAACGCGTTGATTCGCGCTGGCGAAGGCGGCTACTTGATCGACGACTTCCCCAAAGGGTATCATCCCCATCGCCGCGAGGTGAAGTGGCAGACCGCGTCTCGCGCGATTTGTCGGATGTTCCAACACGCAACTCGCTTGGCGGCACGCATCGGCCGGCTGAGTGACTCCAGGCAGGCACGCGCTCAAGGCAGCTCGTAGATTTCCACGAGCGCCTCGCCTGCCACGCCGGTGACTTGAGCCGTGCAGGCGCGCGCTGAGTCACGGCTCGCCGCATCCGGCAGGTCGAACGCCGCCCCGCAGGGCGCGCGGGGCCTTCATCGCAACAAACAGGAGACGAGGCTGGGGTTGAGCAACGGAGCGCCCACCATGCACGCCCGGCCGCTACGCCTCGCCGAGCAGCCGCCGGAAGCGCGCCCGCAGCGCCGCGGCGTCGCGCACGCGCACCGTCGCGCCGCGCACCTCGATGAGATCGGCGTCGCGCAGGCGCGCAAAGGTGCGCGAGAGCGTCTCGCTGCTCGTCGCGAGCTCCGCCGCGAGCACCCTTTTCGTTGAGCCGAGCTTCACCTCCGCCGCGCCCGCCGGCGGGCAGCGCTGGACGAGCCAGTTGAGCACGCGCGTCTCGGCGTCCTTCAGCGTGAGATCGTCGAGCATGCCGACGAGCACCCGCAGGTGGGCGCTCATGGAGCCGAGCATCCGCAGCGCCAGATCGGGCCGGCCCGCGAGGAGATCGAGCATCGGCTGCTTGGGCAGCAGCAGGACGCTGCTCGCCTCGACCGCGCGGGCGTCGGCCGGGTAGCCGGTCGCCGAGGCCAGCGCCGCCTCCGCAAACGTCTCGCCCGGGCGGAAGACATGGATCACTTGCTCGCGCCCCGCCGCGCTCACGCGATGGACATTGATCGCGCCGGCGCGCACGAGGAAGAAGCCGCGCGAAGGCTCGCGCTCGCGGAAAAGGTATGCGTCCTTGGCCAGCGCGATGGGCGCCGCAAACGAGGCGATCTGCGCCAGGTCCTCCGGCGACAGGCTGGAAAAGAGCTGGCAGCCGCGCAAGGTGCCGGCCAGGCCGGCGAGCTTTAGGTCTGCGGGGTTGGGCATCGGCGGAATAGGAACGAGGCCCCTCGGGCATGTCGCGTGCAAAATGCGGCGCGACGAATCCTTGATCCCCGTCAAGGCCCGCGCCCCGCCGTCCCGGCATACTTGCGGCGGTTTTCGCTCCCTATGTCCACCAGCACCGCACTCTTTTCCCCTGAAACCACCCTCGGCGAGCTCGTCGTCGCCCGGCCCGCCCTCGCGCGGCTCTTTGAGCGTCTCGGCCTCGACTACTGCTGCGGCGGCAAGCAGACCCTCGCCGCCGCCTGCGCACGGCGCGGGCTCGATGCCGCCACCGTGGCGGCCACGCTGGAGGGCACCTTGGCCGCGCTCGACGCGGCGCCCACGGAGATCGATCCGGCTTCGCTCACGCTCGCCGCCCTCGCCGATCACATCGAGGCCACGCACCACGCCTACGTCCGCGCCGAGCTGCCGCGGCTCGTGGAGCTGGCCGAGCGCGTCGCGCGCAAGCACAACGGCCGCGACCCGCGCCTCGCGGAGGTGCTTCACGCCGTCGTCATGCTCGCCGACGAAATGATGAGCCACATGGCGAAGGAGGAGCTCGTGCTCTTCCCCTTCGTGCGCCAGCTCGACGCGGGCGCCCGCGGCGACAGCTTCCACTGCGGCTCCATCGCCAATCCCATTCGCCAAATGGAGGCCGAGCACGAGGCGGCGGGCGAGCTGCTCGCCCGGCTCCGCGCGCTGACCGACGGCTTCACGCCCGACGCCGAGTCCTGCAACAGCCACCGCGCGCTCCTCGCCGGCCTCGCCGAGTTCGAGGCCGATCTCCACCGCCACGTCCACAAGGAGAACAACCTCCTCTTCCCCCGCGCCCTCGCGCGCGCCGCGCGCGCCTGACCGCGCCCCACCGTTCACTCCAGCCCATGCACCCGACCACCCTCATGCCCCGCGGAGGCCACCCATGCTGAGCAAATCACAGGCCCGCGCCTTCTTCTTCGGCGGCACCGGCGTCTTCGCGATCGCGTTCCTCGCGCTCACCTACGACTCGATGCGCCGAGTCCCCGCGCTCACGCACGCGGGGAACATCACCGACGCCGTGCGGCGCGGGAAGCACATCTGGGAATCCAACAACTGCATGGGCTGCCACACGCTCTTCGGCGAGGGCGCCTACTACGCGCCCGAGCTCACCAAGGCCGTCGAGCGCCGCGGCAAGGAGTGGCTCCGCCTCTTCCTCCGGGATCCGCAGGCCATGTTCCCCGGCCAGCGCAAGATGGTCCGCTACCATTTCGCCCCGGGGCAAATCGACGACGTCATCGCGTTTCTCGACTGGTGCGGCCAGGTCGATCTCAACGGCTTCCCGGCCAAGCCGCCGCTCGGCCGCCAGCTCCCGGCCGCGGCGCCCGTCGCCGAATCCGGACTGCTGCCCAAGCCCATCCCCGCGGTGTTCACCACGGGCGGCTGCGTCGGCTGCCACAGCATCGCCGGCGAGATCAGCCTCGCCGGCGCGGCCATCGGCGCGCCGGCGCTCGACGACGTCCACAAGCGCCTCACCCGCGAGCAGACCGCCGCGTGGATCCGCGACCCGCAGAAGACCAAGCCGACGACCAAGATGCCCAAGCTCGTGCCCGCCGTCGTCTCCGAGGCGCAGCTCGCCGAAATCGTCGGCTACCTCTTCAGCACCGCCCCCTCGAAGCCATGAAATTCAAGACCCAACAAATCGCCTACTGGTTCTTCGCCTCGGCGCTCCTGCTGCTGGCGCTCCAGATCGCCTACGGCTTCGTCATGGGCTTCGCCCGCATCGGCTGGGAGGGCCTGCACGACCTGGTGCCGTTCAACACCGCGCGCGCCACGCACACCAACCTCCTCGTCGTGTGGCTGCTCTGCGGCTTCATGGGCGCCGCGCATTTCATCATCCCGGAGGAGGCCGACTGCGAGCTCTGGTCCCCGCGCCTCGCCTACGTGCAGCTCGCCTCGCTGCTCGTGGTCGGCGTCGCCGCGATCGTCTGCTACCACCTCAACATCTGGGAAGGCCGCAAGTTCCTGGAGATCCCGCGGCCGCTCGACTACCTCGTCGTGGTGAACGTGCTGATGTTCATCCTCAACATCGGCATGACGCTCTGGCACGGGAAGCGCAACACGACCACCTCGCTCGTGCTCTACCTGGGCCTCGTCGCCGCCGCGCTGCTCTACCTGCCGGGCATGATCACGTTCGACAACCAGACGGTCGACTCCTTCTACCGCTGGTGGGTCGTGCACCTCTGGGTCGAGGGCGTGTGGGAGCTCATCATGGGTGGCATCCTCTGCTTCCTCCTGATCAAGCTCACGGGCGTCGACCGCGAGGTCGTGGAAAAGTGGCTCTACCTCATCGTCGGGCTCACGTTCATCTCCGGCATCCTCGGCACCGGCCACCATTACTACTACATCGGCGTGCCGCGCTACTGGCTGATCGTCGGCGGCATCTTCTCCGCGCTCGAGCCGCTCGCCTTCCTCGGCATGGCCATCTACGCGCTCGCGATGGCGCGCAAGGGCGGCCGCCGGCACCCCAACCGCATCGCGCTCACGTGGACGCTCGGCTGCGCCATCATGTCGTTCGTCGGCGCCGGCTTCCTCGGCATGGCCCACACGCTGCCGCAAATCAACATGTATACCCACGGCACGCTCGTCACCGCGATGCACGGCCACCTCGCCTTCTGGGGCGCCTACGCGATGATCGTGCTCGCGATGATCGCCTACGCGATGCCGCTGCTCACCGGCCGCAAGCTCTGGGACACCGCGCTCGCCAACTGGGCCTTCTGGACCTCCAACATCGGCATGGTCGGCATGACCGGCGCCCTCGCCGTCGCCGGCATCACGCAGGTCAACCTCGAGCGCCGCATCGGCATGGATTTCCTCGCGGTGCAGACCGAGATCGAGATGCACTTCATCGGCATGCTGCTCGCCGCCGGCCTCTTCACCATCGGCGTGGGCTGCTTCATCCTGACGTTCTTCCGCCACGGACGGCCGACGGACGAGGCGCTCGGCCAGGACCCCGCGGCCGAGTCCGCCGCGCAAGCCACATGATCGCCCTCGACGCCGACCCCGCGCCGCGCGCCGCCGCCGCTGCGCGCGCGGATGCGCCCGTGTTCTACCTGCCCGTCGGCCACGAGTGCGACGTGATGCGCCAGGCCTTCGCCGCGCGGCTCCCGCTCATGGTCAAGGGCCCGACCGGCTGCGGCAAGACCCGCTTCATCCAGCACATGGCCGCCGTGCTCGGCCGCCCGCTCATCACGGTCTCCTGCAACGAGGACACCTCCGCCACCGACCTGCTCGGCCGCCACCTCCTCATCGGCGGCGAGACGCGCTGGACCGACGGCCCCGTCACCCGCGCCGTCCGCGCCGGCGCGCTCCTCTACCTCGACGAAATCGCCGAGGCGCGCGCCGATGCGCTCGTCGTCATCCACTCGCTCAGCGATCACCGCCGCGAGCTGTTCCTCGATCGCACGGGCGAGCGCCTGCCCGCGCCGCCGGAGTTCATGCTCATCGTGAGCTACAATCCCGGCTACCAGCGCAGCCTCCGCGAGCTGAAGCCCTCCACGCGCCAGCGCTTCGTCGCGCTCAATTTCGACTACCCGGCCGAGGCGCAGGAAATCGCCATCGTCGCGCGCGAGGCCGGCGTGCCGCCCGCCACCGCCAAGCCGCTCGTGCAAATCGCGCGCCGCATCCGCGGCCTCGCCGAGCTCTCGCTGCACGAATCCGCCTCCACGCGGCTCGCCGTGGCCGCCGGCAAGCTCATCGCCGCCGGCGTGCCGCCGCGCCTCGCCTGCGCCACCGCCATCGCCGAGCCGCTCACCGACGACGCCGACGCCCGCGCCGCCATCCGCCAGGTGATCGATCTTGCGATCTGAGGCGCGCGCGCCGCCCCGCGATGCTCGACTGGGAGGAAAACCTCTTCCTCGGCCTCAAGGCCGTCTATCATCGCGCGCGCGTGCGGCCCGCGCAGCGCCGGCGCGAGGCGGTGCGCGCCACGCTCAAGCCCCGCCGCGGCCGGCTGCTCCTGCTCGGCCGCTTGATCGCGGGCCGGCCGGTCGCGCTCTTCGAGACGGCCAACCCCGCGCTCTGCGCCGGCGATCGCATTTTCCTGCCGCCGGAGTTCTCGCTCGCGCGCACCGCCGCGGCCAACGCCGCGCTCTACGATCTGAAGACCGTGCTCGCCGCCCTCGCGCTGCGCGATGGCTGGGCCGCCCGGCCCGGCGCGCCGCTCGCCGACCTCGCGGCCGCGTGCGCCGTCGAGTTTCCCGGCCTGCCCGCGCTCGTGCGCGACGTCGAGGCCGCGCTGCCCGGGCCGCTCTGGCCGCTCCTCGGCCTCCCGCAACGCGACCCCGGCACCGGCGAAAAATCCGCCCTCGCCCTTGATCCGCCGCCTTCGCCGGCGACGCCCGAAAAGGTCACCGAGATCGAGGGCAAGGGCCAGAGCGAGGTCGAGGTCACGCTCGCGCCCGATGGCGACGGACCGGGCGCCGACATGCCCATCCACACGTTTGAGAAAGCCGAGACGCTCGAGGAGGCCAACGGCCTCAGCCGCAAGACCGACGACGAGGACGAGCTCGAGGACCACGCCGAGGCGCTCGACGAACTCGACATGCGCACCGTGCAGCGCTCCGCCGAGCGCCCGCGCTCGATCTACCGCAGCGACTTGATCCTCGACGGCCTCGCGCTCGAGGTCGGCGAGCGCGCGCCCGCCGCCGGCCTGCCCTATCCCGAGTGGGACCACCGGCGCCGCGACTACCGCGCGGACTGGTGCTTCGTGCAGCCCGGGAAAATCGCCGCGGCCGATCCCGCGTGGGCGCTCGACCAAGGCCGGCGCCACGCCGCGCTCATCCGGCGGCTCAAGCGCCAGTTCGCCGCCCTCCTCAGCGACTGGCAGCGCGTGCGCCGCCAGCCCTTCGGCAGCGAGTTCGATCTCGATGCCGTCGTCGATGCCGAGGTCGAGCGTCGCAGCGGCCACACGCCCGCGGAGACCCTCTACCTCGATCGCCAGCGCCAACTGCACGACACCGCCGCGGTGATCCTGCTCGACCAGAGCTATTCGACCGATGCCTGGCTCCATGACGCCCGCGTGCTCGACACGATCACGGGCACGGTCTTCTGCACCGGCGAGGTGCTCGCCGATTTCATCGCGTCGTTTGCGGTGGCGTCGTTCTGCTCGCACACGCGCCGCTCGTGCCGCTTCACCACGCTGAAGGATTTCCACGAGCCGTGGCCCGCGGCCCGATCGCGCCTCGGCGCAATCGAGCCCGCCGGCTACACCCGCATCGGGCCGGCGCTGCGCCACGCGCAGGAGCTGCTCGACGCGGAATCCGCCGCGCGAAAGATCGTCATCCTCATCACCGACGGGCGGCCCTGCGACTACGATCGCTACGAGGGCGCCTACGGCCTGCACGATGTGAAGAAGGCCATCGAGACCGGCGCCCGCCACGGCATCGTCACCCACGCCTTCGCCATCGAGCGGCAGGCGCGGGAGTTTTTCCCGCTCATGTTCACGCCGCGCAACTTCGACATCATCCCGCGGCCGGAGCGGCTCGCGGACGGGCTCTGCCGGCTCTTCGCGCGGATGGTCGCGCGGTGAACGCCGCGCTTCCGCCCGTCAGCGCGCCGCGTCGGCGCGCGTGAAGTTCACCGCCCAGCCGTCGCCGCGCCGCTCGATCGCGGCCCACCACCCCTCGCTGCGCAGCAGCTCGATCAGGGGCGCGGGCAGGAACGGCGCGATCACCGTGAGGCCCTCGCCGGGCGCCAGCGCCTCGAGCCGCGCCCGGATCGCCGTCAGCGGCTCCTTGCCCTGCGCGAGCAGCGGGCGGACATCGAGGGCCTTGAACACCGTGGCCGGCATCGGGCTTTTCTCTCAGCTTTTCTTCCCCACGGCAACCACCGCCTGCGCCGCCTCGTCGAGGCCGCCGCTCAGGCCCTCGCGCCGGTGCACGATCTCGCCCTCGGGGTTGAGGATCGTGATCAGGTTGGAGTGGGCGAAATTGCCGCCGGGCTCGCGCCGGTATTTCACGCCGAGGAGCGCGGCGAGCTCGGCCACGGCGCCCTTGTCGCCGTGCAGCAGCGTCCACGCGCCGTCGAGCGCGCGCTGCCGGCGGTAATCCGCGAGCGCGGCCGGGGTGTCGCGATCCGGATCGAACGACACGAGCACCAGCGCGGCCTTGTCGCGCAGCTCCGCCGGCAGCCGGCCACGGATGGCCTGCATGTCGGCCACGAGCCGCGGGCAGGCGTAGCCGCACGACGCGAAGAACATCGCCAGCACCACGGGCCGCCCGCGCAGCGACGCGAGCGACTGGCACTGCCCGGTGTCGGCGCAGAATTTGGCGTCGAGCTGGTAAATTGAGCGCGCGCTGATTGGGCCGGCGGGTGCCGGCGCCGCCACGCAGCATTCCGGCGTGGCCGGCGGCGCGGCCACGGCGGCCGCGGCGAGCAGCGCAAGCAGGGCGAAGCAAGGGTTGGTTTTCATGGCGAAGATTCCTCGGGCAGATCGCGCGCGCAGCGGAAGCCGAGCGAGGTCGTGGTGCCGCGCGCCGTGAGCGACGAGCGCAGCGCGAGCCGCATGAACGCCGCGTAGTCCGTCGGATCGCGCGCGCCGACCGCGCCCGCGCCGCAGAACAGATCGCGGTCCAGGCCGGTGTCGGCGCGCGACTCGCCGGTGACCATCGCCGTCGAGAAATCGTCGACCCACTCCCACACGAGGCCGTGCAGGGCGCGCACGCCGTTGAAGTCGGGCTGCGCCCGCTTGGCGTCGGGGAGGATTTCCGGCACGGGCCACGCGAGCCACTGCTGCACGGCGCGCGCGAGCTCGGGATCGTTTTTCCCGTCGGGGCGGGTGAAGCCGGCCGACGCCGCGAGCTCCCACTCGGCGGTCGTCGGCAGGCGCTTCTGGGCCCAGCGCGCGTAGGCCCGCGCCGCGAACCACGACACGCGCACGACGGGCGCGCACGGCGGCGCGAGCGGCCCCGGCTCCAAGTCACCGGCCCAGTTCTGGAGATAGGCCTGGTCGGCGAAAAGCGGGCTCACCTGCGAGCGCCGCCACTTCGGCTGCGCGGTCACGAACGCCAGGAAGTCCGCGTTGGTGACCGGCCGCGTATCGAGGAGGAACGCCGCCACGCCCACGCGCTCCGGCTCCCCCGCGGCGCGCAGCGGCGGCGCGTAGTCGCCGGCCGGGATGCGGGCCATGGCCGCGCCGCGCCGCGCCTCCTCGCCGGCGGCGAGGCACGGCAGCATGAGCCACATCACCGACCGCCAGGTTTTTCCGAGACGTTGCATGGCGCCCTCGCTTCGCTCACCGCACTTCGTTGCGCACGGCCTTGACCTGCGCGGCGGAGAAGGCGTCGCCGGTGTTGCCCCACGTGTTGAACACATAGGTGAGCACATCGGCCACCTGCGTGTCGGTCAGCGCGGCCTCCTGCGGCGGCATCGCGCTGTCGTATACCTTTCCGTTCACCGTGATTTTGCCGGTGAGGCCCTTCAGCACGGCCCGGATGACGCGATCGCGATCGGCGAGCATGTAGTCGGACTTCGCCAAGGGCGGGAACACCCCGGGCAGGCCGTTGCCGTCGGCCTGGTGGCACGCGAAGCACAGGCCCATGTAAACCAGCTTCCCCTTCTCGATCTGCGCTTCCTTGGTGAGGCCGGCGATCACGGGGTTGGCCTTGATCTCGGCGGCGATGCGCGCCTGGAGCTCGAGCTCGCGGCGCGCGGCCTCGGAGCCCGCCTCGGCCTGCGCGCCGAGGTAGACCGCGTCGACCTCCTTGCCCGAGTAGATCACGCGGTTCTCCGGGCCGTCGACCTTGAGCATGCCGAGCGCGCCCTTGTTGAACGCGCGGCTGAGCGAGTGGTCCACGAGGATGAAGGTGCCCGGCACATCGACCTTGAACTCCACGATCGCCGAGCCGCCGGAGGGCACCAGCGTGGTCTGCACGTGCTCCTGCACATGCCGCATGCCGCCCTCGGGCCAGACCTTGTCGAAGATCTCGCCGATGACATGGAAGGACGAGGTGACATTGGGCCCGCCGACGCCGAAGTAGAGGCGCACCTTTTCGCCGACCTTGGCGGTGATGGCCTTGTCGCCCACGAGCGAGCCGACCGCGCCGTTGAAGAGCACATAGGGCGGGCGCTCGTCGATCGACTTGGCGAGGTCGAAGGCCTGCAGGCCCTCCTCGCCGAATTTTCCAGTCGTGTAGAACTCGCCCTGCATCACGTAATACTCGCGGTCCACCGGCGGCAGCCCCTCCTTGGGCTCGACCAGGATGAGGCCATACATGCCGTTGCCGATGTGCATGGGCACGGGCGCGGTCGCGCAGTGGTAGACGTAGAGGCCGGCGTTGAGCGCCTGGAAGGTGAACTGCGACGCGTGCCCGGGCGCGGTGAACGTCGACGCCGCGCCGCCGCCCGCGCCCGTGACCGCGTGCAGATCGATGTTGTGGGGAATCTTCGAGTTCGGGTGGTTCTCGAGGTGAAACTCGACGACATCGCCCTCCCGGATGCGGATGAACAGGCCCGGCACGGTGCCGCCGTAGGTCCAGAACGTATAGGTCACGCCGTCGGCCAGGCGCGCCACGACCTCGCGCACCTCCAGGTGCACGACGACGCGCGCCGCGTGCTTGCGCGTGATGGGCGGCGGGACCTTGGGCGGCGCCGTGAGCACCGCCTGCTCCACCGGGAGCGCCAGGACCTCCGCTGGCAGGGCCACCGGGCCCTTGGCGGCGCCCGCAATTTCAGCGGCGACGGCGGGCGCGGCTGGCAGGGCGAGCAACGCGAGCAAACGGAGGAGCGGAAGCGACGGAGTGTTTTTCATCGGAGGTGAACGGGAGTTCGCCCCCAGCATACGCGCGCGGCCGCCGGCGCGCCTTGATCCGCATCAAGCCCCGGAAGCTACGGCGCGATTTCGAAAACCTCGATGAGCCCCACGCCGGGCTTTGCCGGCTGATCGCGCGCCGGATCCGGATCGCGGAACTCGAAGGGGCGGGCGACCACCGTGTAGGCGCCGGGCGGCAAATCCGCGAGCACGCAGGGCTCGCGGCGGTTGGCCGGGGCAAACCCGGTCGCCGCGATTTGCCTCTCGCCGTAGGTCGCGACCGTGGGGCTGAAATCATTCACCGGGCTCACGCCGCCCACCGCGCCGGTGCTCCAGTCGTCGCAGCGCAGGAGGAGCTCGCCGGCGGCGTTGCGCACTTCCATCTCGGGGTCATCGAGGGCGCCGGTGAGATTGAAGGGCGCGCGGCCCAGCGACGGACCCAGCACGCGGAGGAGGATGCGCTTGGTCGTGCCCGGTTCGCCCTGCACGACAAAGCCGCCGATCATCTCGCGGCCGCCGCGGGCGGCGTAGGCGCGCGTCGCGAGATTCACGATGCGGGTCGCGTTGGCGCCGGCCTCGTAGGCCTCGACGAGCGCAAGGCCGGTCGCGCCCCGCGCGCGCTCGACGACCGCGGTGTAGGCGCCCGGCGGCAGGGAGACGAGCAGCGCGGCGTCGGCGCTGCCCGGGGCAAAGGGAAACGCGCCCGCGCGCGCCGCCGCGGCGGCGAGGCCGGGCCCGGACCAGTTGTCGTTCTCCGCCAGCAGCGCCGCGCCCGAGAAAATCCGCAGCACCGGGTCCGCGAGCGCATCGGCGACGCCGAAGCCCCGCAACGCCGGGCCGGCGGCGCGCACCAGCATGGACTTGGGCTCAGGGCCGCGCACGACGAAGCCCGCGATGAGCACCTCCTCGCCGACACCGACGGCGGCGCGCGTGGCCACATTCACGAGCGTGCCCGCGGCGGCGGGCGCCAGGGTTTGCAGGCGGTAGGCCGCGGCGGCAAAAGCCGTGCGCTCGATGGTCTGCGCATTGTCGCACTCGCCGGGCAGTCCGGCAGCGACGCCAATCGGCCGGCTCGCGGGCGCGGGCGCGATCACGGCGGGCGTCGAGTAATACGCCAGCTCCGTGCCGGGCGGGTAGGCCATGATGTCGCGATACTGGCGGCCGTCCGCGCCGGTGAAGCGGTAGCCATAGCTGAAGCTGTAGGCGCCCGCGGCGCCGACGGAGTTCTGGCGATCGTGCGCGCAGCCGAACAGATGGCCGAGCTCGTGCGCGAGCACGGTGGTGCCCGCCACCGCGCCATGCTCCACGACGGAGAAGGCGAACTGGGCGTTGCTGGCGTCGTCGACGTCGCCCAGCACGAAACTGAGGCCGCTGCTCGCAAAGTCGCGGCGCGCGAGCGCGAGGCACACGAAGTCGGCGCCCGCCTCGTCGCGGAGCGCGTGGATTTCATCCATCTGGCCGTCGTCGGTCTTGTAGAGCGCGGTGAGGGCGTCGTCCTGCACCTTGTTGCCGGCGCTGGCGCTCTCGTCGTAGCGCGTCTCGGCGATGCGCACCAGCTTCACGCGGGCGGAAACGAGGCTGGCGGCGAGGATGTCGTTGGTCCGCGCGACCGCGAGGTCGAAGCCGCCCTGGATTGCCGCCACGCGCGCGGCACCGCTCATCGTGGGCAGCACGGCCTGCGTGTAGAGCATCAGCAGGTGCACCTCCGCGCGCTGCGGGTTGTCCACGGCGGCGGCCTTCGGCGCGCTCGTCGTCTCCCGCGCTCCGCCAACGGCCAGCGCCCCGCGCGCGGGCATGCGCTCGCCCCCGCACGGCGGCACCAGCGTGGAATCGACCCGATAGAACTGCGCCAGCTCCGCGGTCGCGGGCCGAAGGACCAGGCGCCCGAGCTCAGGATCGTCGATCTCGGCGCTGAGAAACCCTTCGCTCCAGGCGAAGCGCGCGACGCCGCCCGGCCGGCCCTCGACGCGCCCGCGGCTCACGAAGCGATCCGCCCCCAGCATCTCGCTGTCATCGATCACCACGTGCAATTCCCCGCCGCCCGGCAGCGGCACCGTGACGCGCCCGGCTCCCGGCGGCTGCCAAAACGGCGAGCGCTTGCCGGCGACGAGCGCGGCATCGGTGCGCACGTAGTGAATCTCCCGGGCGGGCGCGGGCAGCGCGGCGTCGAGCGCATCGCCATTCGTCGGCACCGCGAGGGCGAAAAGCCGGCCCGGCGCCGCCGGCACCGACACCAATTCCCGCGCCCTCCCCGCGGGACCTTGCTTCGCACCCGCCGGACCCGGCGCGCCCAACGGCGAGGGCGCTCGTTGGGAAAGGATCAGGACCGCGAGGGCGAGCCCTGCGCCCGCCATGCCGCACCAAAGCCCGGCCCGAGGGCGGAAGACGATGGCGGGTTTGGGCATGGTTGCGGTGGGGAGACGGGAGGCGCCGCCGACAGTTCCACGACCCGACGGGGAATCAACGCTTCGCGGCGGCGCCGAGCGGCTTTATCAGTTCCTGGAGCTGGGCCCCGTGATCGGCGGTGTCGACCTTCGCCGCCACGGCGAGCACCGTGCCATCGGTGTCGAGCACGTAGGCGGCGCGCGCCGGGCCGAGGAACGTGCGGCCATACATCGATTTCTCGACCACGGCATCAGCGGCCTGGGAAAACAAGTCCCCGGGATCACTCGCCAGCGCATAGGCGATTTTTTTCTTGGCGGCGTATCTCAGGTGCGAACCGCACGTGTCCCGGCTGATGGCCACGAGGTTGTAGCCCGCCCGGTCGAATTCGGCGGCGTGCGCCGCCAGGCCGTCGTTCTGCCGATCACAACTGGGCGTGTTGTTCTTCATGTAGACGGACACGATGGTGCGGCGCGTCAGCAGCTCGGCGAAGGCGACGTCGCGTTGCGCGCCGTCGCGGACGACCTTGAGCCTGAAGTTCGTCTCCAGCTTCTTTCCCGGGGTGATCATGGCGCGGGGAACGAGCAGGGCGCGGGCGCGAGGTCAAACGCGCCGCCAATTTTTCGCCCCAAGTCCCGCTGCGGCTACGGCTTTGACGTGCCGATGAAAACCTCCCAACGTCCCCGCGAATGAAATCGGTCAAGGTCCCCGCCCTCGAACTCTTCCTCCACGAGATGATCCCGCTCGCGAAGGCCATGGGCGTGGGCGTGGAAGTGAGCGACGACCGCGCGCTCACGCTCACGGCGCCGAAGGAGCAGAACAAAAATTCGCTCAACACCGCCTTTGGCGGCAGCCTCGTCTCGCTCGCCACGCTCGCCGGCTACGGCGTCGTGTGGGAGCTGATGAAGAATGAGAAGGGCGCGGACAAGCCCGAGTGGCGCATCGTGGTGAAGGAAAGCCGCGCCGCCTACCGCAAGCCCGTGCTCGGCGACCTGCGGGCGATCTGCGAGCGCCCCGCGCAGGCGGCGATCGCGGAGTTCAAGGAAGCCCTCGCTCGCTACGGCCAGGCCAAGCTCAAGCTCCGCGCCCGCGTCGTGGAATCCGGCCAGACCGCGGTGGACGTGACGGCGGCGTTTGTGGTGACGCGCTGAGTCCTGCGCGTCCAGGGGGCACCGCCGCCGCCCGCCGTGTCAGATGTGCTTCGAGTCCGCCTCGTCCTTCTTCACGTAGCCGGTCTCCTGCCGCTGGTGGTTCACGGCGTTTTTCTTGAGGTAGGCCTGGTAGACGTCGTCGGCGGTCATGCCGAGGGTCTGCGCGAGCGAGACGAGAAAATGAAAGAGGTCCACGACCTCGACCTTGGCGTTCTGCTCGTCGAACTTCTGGTATTTCGCCCACCACTTCCACGGCACGCTGTCGATCAGCTCGGCCGTTTCCTGCTGCATGGCGCGCGTGTAGTTGAGGATCCACTTGGCCTTCTCCTCCTCGGTCGGCGGCGGGAGGTTGACGCCGATGCGCTTGTTCAGGCCGTCCTGCATGCGGAAGATTTCCTCGAGTTTGTCCATGGCCGCGAAGGTGGCGCGCCGTCGTCGCGGCTGGCAAGTGGCAAGTCGCCGGAACGCGGAGACAGCCCGGCCCGGCGCGCCGGCGCCGCCGGCCAGGCCGGAATTTGCAGTTGCCCGGCGGGGCTCCCTGCCTGAACGTCCGGGCTTCCTGCCCGCGTCGAGCGCCCCAAGCCCTCCGCGGGCGCAACCAACACGGCCGCCCTCCCGCACCCGGGCCGGGCCGCCTTCAACAGAGAAAACACCCACATGTCAGAACCAGAAAAGTCCGCCACGCCGAACCCGGCCAACGCGGACTTGCTCGCCCCGGCGCCCGCGCCGGCGGACAGCGCCGCGGCGGCCGCCTCGGCCCCGGTCAGCACCCCGCCTCCCGCCGGCACGTTCGGCGCGACGCGCGGCGCCGGCCTGGCCCGCGGCAAGCGCCCCGCCGCCTCCGCCGCGGCCGCCGGCGCCGCCGCCGCGCCAGCCGGCTTCAAGCCGTCGGCCCTCGCGGTCATCACGCCGCAGTCCGAATACAAGAACCCGTTCACGGGCGAAACCTCCGTGACCACGCCCCGCGCCAACGAGCCGGTTCCCCCGGCCGCTCCCACGCCCGCTCCCGCCGCCCCCGAGGCCCCCGCACCCGCCGCTCCGGCAGGCAGCGAGCCCAAGGCTGAGCTCAACATCCTTCCACCCGAGGCGCCTCGCCGCAGCCAGTCGAGCTGGGAATCCCAGTCGCCCGTCGGCGAACCGCGCGCCGAGCGCCCGGCCTTCCAGCCCCGCGAGCGCCGCGAGCCGCGCGAACCCCGGGAACCCCGCGAGGGCGGCCGCGAAGGCCGCGAGGGCCGCTCCTTCGAGCCGCGCGAGCCGCGCCCGCCGCGCGAACCGCGCGAACCGCGGGAGCCCCGCAATTTCGAGCCCCGCGAGCCCCGCCGCGACGACCGCGGCGGCGAACCACGCGACCGCGGCGAACACCGCCGCCACGACGGCGCCGAAACCCCGAAGAAATCCGGCGGCTTCTTCGGCTGGCTGAAGGACCTTTTCGGCGGCAAGAAGAGTGACGCCCCCTCCGGCGACACCCGCCGCGACGGCGAGCACCGCCACCGCGGCGATCGCGATGGCCGGGATCGCGGCGGCCGTGGCGGCGACGGCCGCGGGCCCCGCGGCGAAGGCGAGCACCGCTCCCACGGCGGCGAGCACCGGGGCGAGGG
>JBGAGU010000011.1:0-230239 GCA_044226505.1 Opitutaceae bacterium | reverse complement strand
CTCCCGCCCCATGAAGCCCAAGTCCGTCTTCCTCGCCGAGAATACCGACGCTGAAATCGCCGAGTTCCTCCGCCATCACCACACTCTCTATGTTCCCGTCGGCGCGATGGAGCAGCACGGCCCGCACTCCGCGATCGGGATGGACGTTTTCCTCCCGCAGGAAGTCGCGCGCCGCGTCTGCGTCCGGCAGGGCGACGCGCTCGTGGCGGCGCCGCTGCACTACACGCTCTCATACCCGCACCGCGGCTTCACGAGCGAGTTCAGCCTGTCGATCGACACGTTCATGGGCGTCATCCGCGACCTCGCCGTCTCGTTCGCGCGCGCCGGCTTCAAGCGGATCGTTTTCCTGAACGGCCACTACGACAACACCTACGCGCTCGCCTACGCCTGCGCGCAGGTCGCGGAGAAACTCCCGCCGGGCGCAAAGGCGTTTCCCTTCAACTACTGGGACGGCCTCACGCCCGCGCAGTTCGGCGCGATGACGGAGGGCGGCAAGGGCATGCACGCCGGCGAATTCGAGGTCTCGATGCTCCTCGCGATCAACCCCGCGCTCGTCGACATGGCGCGCGCCAACGCCGAGTTTCCCAATTTCCCCGACACCATCACCAAGAGCCCTGCGCTGCACACCGCGTTTTTCTTCTCGTCGCCCGGCAGCGTGTGGCGCATGACGCAGTCCGGCACATGGGGCGACGCGACCAAGGCCACGGCCGCCAAAGGCGAGCAGTTCCTCGAGGCCGGCGTGCAGTCCGTCATCAACCTGATGAGCGACATCGAAAAGACCTTCCGCGAGCTGCCGGTGCGCTGACGCAGCGCCGCATCCCATTTTTCCCCGGCCGCGCGCCATGGGCGCCGGCGGTGACCTCAACGCTTCATTCGCGAGACTAAGGCCGCGCCAGCGGCAGATGCTCCGCGAGAAATTTCTCCGTCGCCACGCTGATGCGCGCGCTCATCTCCGGAAAGCCTTTGACGTCCGATTCCTCCAACACGAAAGGCGGGGTTTTCGTCGCCTTCAGTTTCTTGATGAAATCCGCCGTGGGATCGTAAATGGAGCTGGTGTAGTTTCTTTTCACCGTGACGGCCATGACGGGTCGGGTGATTTGCGGCGCAAAGACTGCCGGTGACCATGCCTTCAATTTCCCGTCGTCCGGGCCGAAATACGCCCGATACATCTCACGCTCCCGCACCGAGCTGGCAAAATCAACATGGGTATCTCGGACTCGGCTAAAAATATCCATGAGCGGCCCCTGTGCAACAACACAGGCCACGCGTTCAGGGCGCAGGATTGCAACCTTCAGTGCCGCGGTCGCACCGAAGTAGGCCCCAAAGAGCGCCACCTTGCTCCCGTCGAGACGCGCTTGCGCTGCGATCGTCTGCAACGCGCTGAAGATGTCCTCGGCGATCACTTCATCCAGCCGGCCGCGCCCGGCCTCCCAGTGTCGCAAGCCGCGCCCAAGCACTCCGCGATGCGCTACCTCCAGCACGGCATAGCCCATCTGCACGAAGGACCGCGCATCAGGCGAATAGCCGGCCGGCGCACCATCCCAAACCGTTGCACGAATGATGACGATCACTGGTAACGGCGTATTGTGCGAACCGCCGGGCAGCGTCAGATGACCGGTGATTCGCGTTCCGTCCGGACGCTTTACCACCCATGGCGTCGAGTGCGCGGGCCCGAGCGCGGCCACGCGCGGGGCACGGCTAATGTAGCTGCGCACGCTGCCATCCGCCCGCGAGTATATGGCAAAGCCGCCTGGATCGCCCCGGTGCGAAAACCGAACGAGGAATCGCTCACGGGCGTCGTCCCAGTTCTCGATTCGCACGCCATGATTTGGCATCAGCTTTTCGACCTGCTCCTGCACGGCGCGCAGTTCCTGTTCCGCCCAGATTGCACCCGCTTGCTGGCGCGAAGTTCTGGCGCCCACGACTTCGCCTGACTTTCTTTCCCGCACGAGGATACTTTCGCCGAACCGCGACAGGAATTGGGGCGAAAGGTCAAAGTTCGGGTCTTCGAGGGCAAACTCCGTTCGCCGCTTGGTCCGCAAATCCACCGCGTAGATCCCAAGCGTGTCCCGGCCCACGTTTGATGCGAAGAAAAGCACCTCCGGATCGCGGCCAAAGCCGAGCGGGAGCGAGCGTGGTCCGTGCGCGTTGGCCGCGGTGACGAGGTATTCCGACTGTTTCTCCGTCCCGATCGCCCGATCCAGCGGGACCCACGGCGACGCTTTTCCGGCACTTGTGCGCAAGTCGTATCGTTCCGGCTTCTCGCGGCTGATCGTGCGCACCCGCGCCACACCCAGCCGGTCGTAGAGCAGCGGTTCGTCGCCGCTTCCTTCCCAAGTGAGTTCCGCTTTGCCGGTGCCGTGGTGAACCCGCACCACCGCAAATCGACCGATCCACGAGGCCTCGATATGGACATAGTCGGGATCGTCTGCGGACCACGCCACCAACTTCACATTCCGGCGGGCAACGCGAATCGCCACCACTTCCGACTCCTGATACCAAAAGGGATCGTCCCAATTAATCAGCCGCCGGTGGTTTTTCCCATCCACATCCACCGCGAAGATTTCGCGCACCCCGGCTTGAACGATCATACGCGTCGGATTCGCCCAGATGATCTGATCGAAGACCGGCCCCTGGCTGCTTTCAGCGTCAAGGTTCACCGTTAGCGCGACCTTTGCCGCCTCAATGTCGATAACGCGCAGCGTGGCAGCGCCAGGGAGCCGCATAATCGCCGCGAGCAGTTTCCCATCCGGCGAAATCGCGGCTGTATCACACTCCGGCGGCGCATGGATCGCTTGAAAATCCGCCAGCGTCGCCGCGCCCAGCGGAGCCATCGTCGCGACGGATAGGAAAACTGCGGGGAGAAACCTCATGCCGGCTCACCGTCAGCACGCCGAGGGAGGGGCGGCCCGACAACGAAAATCTCCCGCCGCGGCCCCTCCCGGAACGCGCTCGCGTTTTCCCGGGAGCATCCTCCCAAATGCCAATGCGTCTAGTTACCAACCCATCTCCGCATGCCCCGCCCCTCGCGCCTCCCCCTCGCCCTGGTCCTTCTCGTCTCGTTGGCGCCCGCCGCGCTCGCCCTGGACTGGCCGCAGTGGCGCGGGCCCGACCGCACCGGCGTCTCCCAGGAAGGCGGCCTGCTCAAGGCTTGGCCCGCCGGCGGCCCCCGGCGGCTCTGGTTGTTTGAAAACGCCGGCAACGGCTACTCCGGCCCCGCCATCGCCGGCGGCAAATACTTCACCCTCGGCACCCGCGGCGGCTCGGACCATCTCCTCATCCTCGACGCCGAGACCGGCCGGGAAATCCGCGCCGTGAAGATCGGCGAAATCCTCGACAACGACTGGGGCCAGGGTTCGCGCGGCTCGCCCACCGTTGATGGCGATCGCGTCTATGCGCTCACGGGCGCCGGCGATCTTGCGTGTGTCGACATCGCGGGCGGCAAGGTGCGATGGACCGTCTCGATGAAGTCCCTCGGGGGCTCGACGCCCAATTGGGGCTACGCCGAGTCCGTGCTCGTCGATGGCAACAAGGTCCTCTGCACCCCGGGCGGCAAGAGGGGCGTGGTCGCCGCGCTCGACAAGATGACCGGCAAGCTTCTCTGGCAGTCCAAGGATCTCGCCGAGCCGGCGCACTATTCTTCCATCGTCCCGGCGGTCATCCACGGCGTGCGGCAATACGTGCAACGGAACGAAAAGAGCATCTTCGGCCTCGCCGCGAACGATGGCCGCGTGCTCTGGCAGACGGACTTCCCCGGCCGCACCGCGATGATCCCGACGCCCATCGTGAGCGGCAACGACGTCTATGTCACCGCCGGCTACGGCACCGGCTGCAAGATGGTCCGCATCGAGCCCGACAACAAGGTGACCGTCGTCTACGAAAACAAGAACGCCAAGAACCACCACGGCGGATTCGTGAAGATTGGCGACTACCTCTACGGCCACGGCGACCCCGCGTGGATTTGCCAGGACTTCAAGACCGGCGAGGAAGTCTGGTCGACGCGCAAGATCACCAAGGGCGCGGTCACCGCCGCCGATGGCATGCTTTACTGCCTCGAGGAAAAAACCGGCAACGTCATCCTCGCCGAGGCCTCGCCCGCCGGCTGGAGCGAGAAAGGCCGCTTCACGCTGGAACCTCAGACCAAGATCCGCAGCCCGCGCGGCGCGATCTGGACCCATCCCGTCATCGCCAACGGCAAGCTCTACCTCCGCGACCAAGACCTGATCTACTGCTACGACATCAAGGCCAAGTAAGCGGCGAGCCGACGCGCGCTCGCCGGCTCGGCGCTACTTTCGATGCGCCCCATCCTCTTCACGCTCGCCCTCGCGGTCTCGGCCGCCGAGCCCCCGCCTCCGTTGCCCGCGGCCGAGCGCGCCGCGATGCGCGCGGACTTCGCCCGGCAGGAAACGGCGCTCACTGCCGCCCTCGCGCAATCGCCCGACGATCTCGCGCTCCTCTCGCGCCGCGGCGATCGCCGCCTCTTCCTCGGCCGCTTCGCCGAGGCGGTCGCGGACTTCGAGAGGATGATCGCGCTCGATCCCGCGCAGGATGCGCCGCACTGGCGGCTCGGCATCGCCTACCATTTCGCGGGCGACTTCGCGAAGTCGGCGCGGCAATTCCAAAAATACCACGCCCACGACGACCGCGACCGCGAGAACGGCGTCTGGAAATTCCTCGCCGATGCGCGGACTGGCGAGCTCGCCGCCGCGCGCCGCGCGATGCTGCCCTACACCCGCTTCGATCGGGAGCCGTTCCCTGCGCTCTACGACATGTTCGCGGGGCGCAAAACCACGGACGAGTTTCTCGCCGATCTGAAGACCCGCGGCCTCGATCGCGACGAGCGCGTGATGTTCTTCGCGAACTACTACGCGGGCCTCAACGAGCAGTGGCTGGGCCGCCCGGACCGCGCGCTTGAGCTGCTGCGCCTCGCCGTGGCGAGCCCGTGGGGCCGCACCGCCGAGGGCGGCCCGGCCTACATGTGGCAATGCGCGCGGCTGCATTTCGAAAAACTCGCCGCGGAGAAACCCTGAGGCGCACGCGGCCCCAACCAAGCGCTCCAGCCCATTCACTTTCCCGTTTGCCGCATGCGCGCAAAAAACAAATCTCCCCTCATGCGCCCCTTGCTGATCGCCCTGGCCCTCGTCGCCCTCGCCCCGCTGCGCGCCAACGAGGCCTGGCCCGGCTTCCGCGGCCCCACGCGCCAGGGGCTCTCCGACTCCACCGGCCTGCCGCTCACGTGGAGCGAGACCGAGCACGTGAAATGGAAGACGCCCATCCCCGGCAAGGCGTGGTCCTCGCCCGTCGTGCTCGGCAGCCAAGTCTGGGTCACCACCGCCACCGAGGACGGCAAGGAGCTCGGCGCCATCGCCGTCGATCGCGCGACGGGGAAAATCATCCACGACGTGAAGCTCTTCCACGTCGAGACGCCCCAATACGCCGACAAGTTCAACAGCTACGGCTCGCCCACGCCCGTGATCGAGGAGGGCCGCGTCTATGTCACCTTCGGCTCGCCCGGCACCGCGTGCCTCGACACCAAGACCGGCCAGGTCCTCTGGCAGCGCACGGATTTTGTGTGCAACCACTGGCGCGGCGCCGGCTCGTCGCCCGCGCTCTGGCGCAATCTCCTGATCATGCATTTCGACGGCGCGGACTTTCAGTTCGTCGTCGCTCTCGACAAGGCCACGGGCAAGACCGTGTGGAAAACGGATCGCTCGATCGACTTCCAGGACCTCACGCCCGAGGGCAAGCCGATCCGCGACGGCGATTTTCGGAAGGCCTTTGCCTCGCCGCTCGTGATCGAGCACGAGGGCAAGCCGCTCCTGATCAGCGTCGGCTCGAAGGCGACCTACGCCTACGATCCCGCGACGGGCAGGGAGCTGTGGCGCGCCGAGGAGCGCAAGCATCACTCCGGCAGCGTCACGCCCGTCGTGGGGCACGGCATGGTGTTCACCGCGACCGGCCTCGCGAAAGGCGATCTACTCGCAGTGAAACTTGGCGGGGCTGCCGGCGTGCTTACCGACGCCAACATCGCCTGGCGCGTTTCTCGCGGCGTGCCCAACCGCCCCTCGCCCGTGCTCGTCGGCGACCTGCTTTTCATGGTCGATCAGGATTCGGGCGTCGTCACCTGCCTCGAGGCAAAGACCGGCGCGGAGGTCTGGCGCGAGCGGCTTCCGGCGACGGGCCACCATTCCACCTCGCCGGTTTATGCAGATGGTCGGCTCTACTTTTTCAGTGAGACCGGCCAGGCCGTGGTGATTGCAGCCGCGCGGGAGTTCAAGGTCCTCGCGACGAACAAACTCGACGACGGCTTCATGGCCTCGCCCGCCATCGCGGGAAAGGCGCTGTTCCTGCGCACGCGCTCCGCGCTCTACCGGATCGAGATGTAGCGGCCGGCCTCCCTGCCCGCCCTACTTTTCAAGCCACGGCGGGCCGGGACGCCCGCCGCTACGCTCACCACCGCTCCGTGCGGAACGGCGTCGCGGGGAGGCCCGCGCCGTTGAAGAGCGACGCCGTCGGATTGTTTTCCCACGCATAGCGCGCGGCCACGGGTTGCGACACCGCGTCGCTCGACACGATCACGGTGTCGCCCGCGATGCGGGCCTGCGCCGGGCGCCACACGCGATCCGCGCCGGCGATCTCGAAGCCGCGCAGCGCGCCGTCCTTGGCGACGAGGCCGCCGTCGGTGTGCGTGAAGCGCAGCACCATCCCGGCGCCGCGCGCCTCGTGGCCGGCCGGGAGCGGGCCGGAAGTCGCGGGGACTTTCTCGCCGTAGACTTCGCCCAGCGCCCAGAGCGCGAGGCGGCGGCCGGCCTCCTGCTTGTTGCGCGGGTGGATGTCGCTCTGCTCGCCGATGTCGAGGTTGATGCCCATGCCCGTGCGCGGCAGCGCGAGCGCGTCGAGCTGCGCCTCGCGGAGGCGCGGCCAGTCGCGGCCGGCGCCGGTGAAGTTCGGGAGCTGCGCCCACGCAAACGGCAGCTCCGCGCCCCAGCGCGCGCGCCAGTCGGTGACGAGCAGCTTCATCTGGGCCGCGTAGAACCCGACCTTGGCCGGCACGCTGTTGGCCTCGCCCTGATACCAGAGGAAGCCGCGGACCGCATACGGGATGAGCGGCGCGATCTTGCCGTTGAAGAGGCCGCCGACGTCCGCGCGCCGGGCGGCGGCCTCGGCGGGATTCTGCGGCCGCTTGCCGGCCTTTTTCCGGGCCGCCTTGGCTTCCTTTTGCGCGGCCTCCCACGCGGCGAGATCGCCCTCATATTTTTTCCGCGCCGCGGGCGAGGCGAGGGCCGCGGCCTCGGCCTTGGCGGCCTCGAGGAACGGCGCAAGTTCCTTGGCGGCCCGCTGCGCTTCCGGCGCAATCCACGCCTCGATCGGCGTGCCGCCGACCGAAGAGTTGATGAGGCCCACGGCGGCGCCGAGCTTCTGGTGCAGCTCGCGCCCGAAAAAGTAGAGGATCGCGGACGCCGTCGGCAGCGTCTGCGGCGAGCAGAGCACCCATTCCCCCGCGCCGACTTGCTGCGGCGTGGTGGCGGTGCGGGAGTTTTCCTTGAAGAACCGGATGCGCGGGAAGTTCGCCGCGGCGGCCTCCGCCTCGGCGTTGAGGCAGCGGTTCACCGTCATCGCCATGTTGCTCTGCCCCGAGCCGAGCCACACCTCGCCCACGAGCACGTCGTCGATGGTGATTTTGTTTTTCCCGGCGATGGTGAGGACCGCGCCCGCGTCGCTCGCCCGCAGCGGATCGAGCGCCACGCGCCACGCGCCGTCGGCCGCCGCCGTCGCCGTGCGCGTCTGGCCGGCGAAAGCCACGGTGATCTTTTCGCCGGCATCCGCCCAGCCCCAGATGGGCACGACGGCGTCGCGCTGGAGCACCATGTGGTGCGAGAGGACGGCCGGCAGGCGCACGTCGGCGCGGAGCGCGACGGCGGAAATCATCAGGGCGAGGGTGGACGAAAGCGGGACTTTCATGGGCAAGGGGGCGAGCGGCGCAGCGGGTCGCGCTCTTTTCGCCGCCGCGGATGACAACAGGCTTGCGCCGGCCCGCACGAGGCCAAAGTTGCCGCAGTGGACCTGTCCCCGGCTCCATCGAGCCGCCAAGCGCCGACGAGCATCCGATGCGTGTCGCGCCCTCACCCCCCGCCCCTCACCCCATGACCCCGTTGCCCAATCCCCTTCGTTTTCTTTGCCTCGGCCTGACCTTGGCCGTTGCGCCGGCGTTTGCCGCCGCCCCGGCCGCCCCCGCCGTCTCACCCGAAAATCGCGACGAGGCGATCAAGCTGGATCCGTTTGTGATTCGGGAGAGCGACAACGTCGGCTACTCCGCGGCCAGCACGCTCGCCGGCACGCGCATCAACACCGCGCTCCGCGACGTCGGCGCGGCCATCAGCATCATCACGCCGGAATTCCTCGCCGACACGGCCTCGACCAACCTGGGCGAGCTCCTCGCGCTCACGACGGCGACCGAGGTCGGCGGCGCGTTCGGCAACTTCGCCGGCGGCTCGACCGAGTCGGGCCGGCCCGACCAGTCGGAGAGCCGCGAGAACCCGCAGGCCAACAACCGCGTGCGCGGCATCGGCGCGGCCACGACCACGCGCGACTATTTCCTCACGGACATCCCGTTCGACTCCTACAATTCCTCCGGCGTCACGATCAGCCGCGGGCCGAACTCGCTCCTCTTCGGCATCGGCAATCCCGCCGGCATCATCGAGGGCTCGATCATCCATCCGCAGCTCGCCCGCAACCGCACGGTGATCGGCGGGCGCTTCGGCTCGGAGAATTCCTACCGCGCCACGCTCGATCTCAACCGCGTGCTGGTGCGGGACCGGCTCGCGTTTCGCGTCGCGACGGTGAACGAGCACAACAATTTCCAGCAGGAGCCCGCGTTCGATCGCAAGCGCCGCGGCTACCTCTCGGTCGAGGCCGTGCTGCGCGACGGCAAGCAGTCGTTCTGGGTGGGCAAGACCACGGTGCGCGTCTCGGGCGAGATGGGCGACAGCCAGTCGAACCCGGTGAACGTGATTCCCCCGGTCAACACGATGCTGAATTTTTTCCAGGCGCCGAATCCCGCCATCGCCTCCATCCCCGGCACGGGCATCGACCCGCGCCTCATCGCCGGGTCGCCGACCTACTCGTATCGCCCCAAGGTGACGGTCGACAACCGGCAGGGCTCCTCCGCCATCGTCGCCGCCAACCCCGGCATCGGCGTGCCCTACTTCATCCAGATTCCCGTGGTGTTCGACACGCCCGGCCAGCCGCGCGCGGGCTACGCGAGCTCCAACAATCCCGCGCTCGCCGGCATCGCGGGCATCATGGGCCGCATCCGCTACGCGCAGAACCCGAACGGCCGCGACGCCATCGACACGTTTTACAGCGGCACCGTGGTGCCGACCGGCTTCGTCGCCTACACGCTCCAGAACCCCGCCATCTTCGACTACCGCCGGCATCTGCTCAGCGGCGGGCTGAACCACATCGACCAGACCTTCCAGGTGGGCAACGCGGCGCTCACGCAGGAGCTGTTCGGCGGCCGCGGCGGCTTCGAGCTCGCCTTTGACCAGCAGAAGACGAAGTCGACCCGCCTGCTGCCGTTTTCCTTCGGCAGCAACGGCGGCGGCTCCCCCGCGAGCGGCATCTCCATCGATGTCGCGCAATACCTCCCCAACGACCAGCCCAACCCGAATGTCGGCCGCCCCTTCGTCGATCAGCAGGGCATCACCGATCGCACGCAGACGGGCACGCGCGAGGCGTTTCGCGCCACGGCCTTCTACCGCCTCGATCTCGAGGAGCGGGGCCGGAAGCTCTTCGGCCTGCCGCTCGGCAACCACGTCTTCACGGGCCTGCATACGCACAACCGCAACGACGCCTCGACCTTCAGCTACGCCACCGGCTGGACGAGCACCACGCGCAACCTCAACACCGATGTGTTTCAGGCCACCAACAGCGGCAACTTCCGCACCACGCCCATCGTGCTGCAATACCTCGGGCCCTCCGTGCTCAACGCCAACTCGATCAATGATGTCCGGATCACCAACGTCGTCGACGCGCGCGTGCCGCAGAACGGCGACACCTACAACGTCAGCTTTTTCGATTTCACCAGGAAAGTGATGACCACGGAGCCGATGTCCGTCGCCCGCTTCCTCAACGGCAACTCGAAGAGCCGCCAGCTGATCGACTCGCAATCGCTCAGCCTCAAGAGCGACTTCTTCAAGAATCACCTCGTGGGCGTGGTCGGCTGGCGCTGGGACCACCTCCGGACGTTCTCCAGCATCGGCAACACGCGCAACCCCGACGACTCGCTCAACACCACCAACCTGCGCCTCGACTCCACGCCCAACCTCGATGAGCGCGGCCGCAACTTCACCTGGAGCGCCGTCGGCCGCGTGCCGCGTTTCCTGACGAAGTCGCTCCCGCTCGGCATCGAGTTGGGCGGCTTCTACAACTCCTCCGGCAACTTCAACCCCGTCAACATCCGCACCGATCTGAGCGGCCGCATCATTCCCGCCCCCGCCGGCAGCACCAAGGAATACGGCGTCCTCGTCGAATTCCTCGACCGCCGCGTTTCGCTCCGCGTGAACGAGTTTCACACCATCCAGACCGGCAGCAGCAACAACGCGCAGAGCGCCACCGCGGGCGTCTACAATTACCCGAGCTTCATGATGGACCGCTACGTCACGGCGCAGACCCAAGGCATCGCGTTCAACACCATCCCCGGCGTGACCGCCGCCGGCTACTCGTCCTACCAGCAGCTCTACGCCGCCTTCCTCCAGCTCCACCCGGAGCCCACGCGCACGTTGAAAAACATGCGCCTGAACGCCGCCGGCACCGCGGTGCTTTCCGACGGCATCGCCGGGCTCACCGACACGAGCGACCTCGACGCCCGCGGCCTCGAGGCCGAGCTGGTCGGCAACCTCACGCCGCGCTGGCGCGTGTCGTTCAACGTCGCGAAGCAGGAGACCGTCGTGAACGGATCCGCCAAGCTCACGAAGGCGGTGGCCGACGCCGTCTACGCGAATCTGGTGAAGTTCAACCTCCTCGGCATCGATCAGGGCCCCGCGCTGCCCGAGCGCTCGACCGCCGCGTCACGCTTCAACAGCAACGTCGGCAACCCGCTGGCGGCCACGCTCGCCCGCGACGGGGCCGTCTCGCCCGAGCAGCGGAAGTGGCGCGCGAACTTCACCTCGACCTACGATCTCCGCGGATTCGAGAATCCGATCCTGAAGGCGATGAGCGTGGGCGGCTCCGTCCGCTGGCAAGGCCGGGTCGCGATCGGCGCGCCCTTCCTCACCGGCCAGGCGCTGAAGGAAAAGATCGTCGCGACCAACAAGCTCTACACCAGCACCAGCCAGATCGCGGACAACGACCCGGTGCTGCAGACGCAATTCCCGGACCTCGACCATCCGTTCTACGGGCCGGACGAACTGGCCGGCGACGTCTGGGCCAGCTACCGGCGGAAGATCTTCAAGAACATCGACTGGCGCTTGCAGCTCAACGTCCGCAACGCGTGGGGCAACGGCAGCGACATTCCCGTCACCGCCAACCCCGATGGCAGCATCGCCGTCGTTCGCATCCCCAACGAGACGCGCTGGACGCTCTCGAGCACGTTTTCGTTCTAGCGCCACGGGCGCGCGGCCGGCATCGTCGCCGCCCGCGCCGATGCGCAAATCTCTCCGCCCGGCACAAACTCCGTTTCCTCCGCGCGCCTTCTGCGTCTAGCGTCACCTCCACCATGCCCCTCGCCCCGCTCTCCCGTCGCCGCTTCCTCCAAGCCTCCGCCACGCTCGCCGCCGGCCCGCTGATCCTGCCCTCGCGCGTCTGGTCGCAGGGCACCGCGCCCAGCAAACGCCTGACGTTTGGCTGCATCGGCATGGGCAAGCAGATGAAGGGGCACCTCGGCGCCCTCATCGGCCGCGACGACGTCCAGGTGCTCGCCGTGTGCGACGTCGACACCACGCGCCGCGAGGCGGCGAAGAAGCGCGTCGACGAGGCCTACGCCAAGAAGGCCGACGCCGGCTACAAGGCCTGCGACGCCTACAACGACTTCCGCGAGGTGATCGCCCGCAAGGACATCGATTGCGTGCTCATCGCCACGCCCGATCACTGGCACGCCTACATCGCGATCGCCGCCGTGCGCGCAGGGAAGGATGTCTATTGCGAGAAGCCCGTCACCTACAACGTGCACGAGGCCGTCGAGCTGCTGAAGGAAGTGCGCAAGGCCAACCGCGTCTTCCAGGTCGGCTCCCAGCAGCGCTCGTCGAAGGAATTTCGCGTCGCCTGCGAGCTGGTGCGCAACGGCGTGCTCGGCCGCGTGAGCGCCATCAACGTCTCCTTCGGCGATCCGGCCAAGCCCTACGCCAAGCCGGCGGAGGAAATGGAGCCCGGCCTCGACTGGAACCGCTGGTGCGGCCCCGGCCCGCTGGTGGCCTACAGCCCGTTCCTCTGCCCGCGCGGCATCCACGACAATTTCCCCGACTGGCGCCAGACCTGGGAATTCGGCGGCGGCATGATCACCGACTGGGGCGCGCACCACATCGACATCGCGCAGTGGGGCATGGGCATGGACGGCAACGGCCCCGTCGAGGTCCGCGCCCCCCAGGGCTGGGAGACGGCGCGGCGCGGCGCGCAGCTCGTCTACGCCGACGGCACCGTCCTCACGCACGTCCGCGGCAAGGGCGTCTCCTTCTACGGCACCGAGGGCACGGTCCACGTGAACCGCGGCAAGTTCGAGCTGATCCTGGGCGAGAAGACCGTGCACAAATTCTGGGACAAGGAGATCGACAAGGGCACGTCGATGGAGCGCGAAGTCACGCTCACCGAGCGCGAGTTCCTGGCCAACGCCAAGGTCCAGCTCTACAACAGCAAGAGCCACCTGCAGGACTTCCTCGACTGCGTCGCCTCGCGCAAGCGCCCCATCTGCGACGTCGAGATCGGCGTCAGCTCGGTGATCGCGTGCCACGTGATGAACTTCGCCTACCACTACGGCGCGAACGCCAAGTGGAACCCCGAGCGCAAGCGCTTCGCGAGCGGCGGCGACTCCCGCTGGCTCACCCGCGACAAATACCGCGACGGGTGGAAGGTGTAAGCGTGCGCGCATTTCATCTCCTTGCGCTCGCCGTGGCTGCGGGCGGGATCATCCGCGCCGCCGACACCGACTGGCCCACCTACCTCGGCGACAAGCACCGCGCCAACTACTCGCCGCTCCGCCAAATCGACCGCGGCAACGTCGCCCAGCTCAAGGTCGCGTGGACCTACGACACCGGCGAGAAGGGCGAATACCAGTGCAACAACCTCGTCGTCGGCGGCGTGCTCTACACCGCCACCTCGAGCCGCCGCGTGATCGCGCTCGACGCCGCGACGGGCCGCGAGCTCTGGAAATGGGATCCGGCGGCCGCGCGCTCCGGCACCGGCGGGCGCCGGCAGCGCGGCCTCGTGTGGTGGCAGAACCCGTCCGGCGGTGAGCGCCGCCTCTTCACCGCCGCGGGGAATTTTCTCTTCGCGCTCGATCCTCAGACGGGCCGCCTCATCGAGAGCTTTGGCGACAAGGGCGTGCTCGAGCTCGCCGTGGGCACGGAGCGGGACGACGGCTTCGTCACCGGCCTCAACACGCCCGGCGTGATCTTCAAGGACTCGCTCATCCTGGGCGGCTTCGGCGGGCCGGGCGCCGTGCGCGCGCTCGACGTGCGCACGGGCGCGCGGCGCTGGACCTTCCATCTCATCCCGCGGCCCGGCGAGTTTGGGCACGACACCTGGCCGGCCGACGCGTGGAAGACCGCGACGGGCGTCATGCCGTGGTGCGGCCAGTCGCTCGACGAGGCGCGCGGCATTGTCTACGTCGCCACCAAGACCGCCGAGCCCGACTTCTACGGCGGCTTCCGCCACGGCCAGAACCTTTTCGCCAACAGCCTCGTCGCGCTCGACGCCGCGACCGGCAAGCGCCTCTGGCACTACCAGATCGTGCATCACGACCTGCTCGACAAGGACCTGCCGTGCCCGCCGATCCTGCTCACCGTCACGCAGGGCGGAAAAAAAATCGACGCCGTCGCGCAGGGCACGAAGCACGGAAACCTCTTTGTCTTCAACCGCGTGACGGGCGAGCCGCTCTGGCCCATCGAGGAGCGCGCGGTGCCCGCCTCCGATCTGCGCGGAGAGCAAGCCTGGGCCACGCAGCCGTTCCCCACCAAGCCCGCGCCGCTCATGCGCCAGCGCTACACGGAGGCCGATGTCTCGACCGTCTCGCCGGCGGCCCGCGCGCTCACGCTCGACCGCATCCGCCTTTCCCCGAATTCCGGCCCGTTCCCCGCGCCGAGCCTGAAGGAATCGATCATGTTCCCGGGCTTCGACGGCGGCATGGAATGGGGCGGCGGCGCCGTCGATCCGAATGGGATCTATTACGTCAACGTGAATGAAATCCCTTGGATCCTCCAGATGGTCGAGACACGCCGGGCCGATGGCACGCCGCTCCCCCGCGGCGAGCGCGACTACCTGATCCATTGCGCCGCTTGCCACGGCCTCGATCGCAAGGGCATACCCGCGGCGGGGTTCCCGTCTCTCGCCGATGTGGCGCAGCGCCGCTCCCGCGACGAGATCGTGAAGATCACCAAGACGGGCCTCGGCCGCATGCCCGCCTTTGGCCAGCTGACCGACGCACAGCGCGACGCCGTCCTCGCCTATGCGCTCGGGGAGACCGCCGCCGGCGGCCGCCCCGACGAAGCCGCCCCCCCGAAGGCAAAGGCCAAAGGCAAGGCCGCGGCCGAGGCGCAGACACCGCCCTATGCCTATGCCGGTTTCCGGCGCTGGCAGGATCAAGAGGGCTATCCCGCGATCGCCCCGCCTTGGGGCACGCTCAACGCGGTCGATCTCAACACGGGCGAGCTCAAGTGGAAGGTGCCGCTCGGCGAGTATCGCGAGCTCACCGCGCGCGGGGTGCCACCCACGGGCACCGAAAACTACGGCGGTCCGGTCGCCACCGCGGGCGGCCTGCTCTTCATCGCCGCCAGCGCCGACGAGACAATCCGCGCCTTCGATCAGGCGACCGGGAAAATCCTCTGGTCCGCGCCGCTGCCCTTCACCGGCAACGCCACGCCGAGCACCTACACGGCCGCTGGCCGGCAATACGTCGTCATCTCCGCGGGCGGCGGCAAATCGGGCCGGCCCGCGGGCGGCAGCATCGTGGCCTTCGCCCTGCCGGCGCCGTAGCCGGCTTCCGGCCCTCAGCGCGCGGGGGCGATCATCGGCATGCGCGGGCAGCGGCGTAGGAAGTGACAGTCTGCTCGTAGCGGGTGGCGAGGCGGCGGGCGGACTTGAGGCGGGCGAAGCAGTTCTCGACGAGGTGCCGCGCGCGGTAGAGGTGTTCGTCGTAGGCGGGCTGGACGAGGCGCGAGCGCCGGCCCGGCACGACGGGGAGGTGGCCTGCGGCGAGAAGCCGCTCGCGCCACCAGTCCGCGTCGTAGCCGCGGTCGCAGACGACGTGCGCGCCGGTGCCGGGCGGCAGGAGCGCGGGCGCCTGTGTCACGTCGTTGCGCTCGCCGCCGGTGACGACGAAGCGCACTGGGTTGCCGAGAGCGTCGGTCAGCAGGTGGATCTTGCTCGTGAGCCCGCCGCGCGAACGGCCCACGGCCTGCGCGGCGTAGCCGCCGCGGGCGCGGGTGCCGTCGGCGTGAACACGCACATAGGTCGCGTCCACCGCGTAGGTCTCGGGGTCGTGGTCGGCCGCGAGCGCGGCGAGGACGCGCGCCCAGAGCTTGGCGCGCACCCAACGCCGCCAGCGCGTGTAGACGCTGCGCCACTTGGGGAAGCGCGCCGGCAGGTCCCGCCACGGGCAGCCCGTGCGCAACAGCCACAGCATCGCCTCCACATACGGCCGGTCGTCGTGCCGCGGCCGGCCGCGGCGCCCGGCGAGGCCGCCTGCGGCTTTTCCGCTCAGCGCGGAGTTAATTTTTTTAGGCCCTGCCACCGGGCCTCGCTCACTCGTCGTGGGATCATCGCGTGCGCTCCGATCCTCCGCCACGCTTTTGGTTCCATGCGATTTTGAAGACGTTCCCTAGCGTTCTCGACGATCGGGTAGAGCAGGCTCGCGCCGGCATCGGCCACGAAGAGGTTGCCCTCCTCATCCTCACCGAAGCTCACAGGCCCGCCGTCGTGAGCGGCGGCTTCGGGGTCTTTGGATCGCGGAGCAGCGCGATCTGGCAGGCGTCGCCGCTCTTGCGCAGCCCCCAGATTTTTCCGCCGCAGCGATCACCGTAGAAATAGCTTCCCTTCACCCCGGGAAAACGCGCGCCGCGACGCCGGGATCGCCGAGGAGGCGGCGGCCGACTTGAGCTGATGGTTGCCCTGCGCGACGATGTCGCCGTTGGCCCCGGCGACCTGCGACCAGGAGCGGGCGGTGAAGGCCGCGCCGGCTCCGGCCAGCGCCCCGGTTTTGAGAAGCGAGCGGCGGGCAAGGGCGCGCTCCGGTCTGAAAAGCAGGGCGGGGCTGTGACCCGCCCTCTGAACGACATTAAGATTTCTTACCTCGGATCACGCAGACTACGCGGATGACAGCGCCAGATGTGACTCCATCCGTGTCAGCCGCGAAATCCGTGGTTGAAACGATTGGGTTTTCCGAGGGCGGGCACCGACCCGCCCTGCCTTCATTTGCCCGCCTTGTAGTCCGCGTAGCGTGCGGCGACCTCGCCCGCCTTCTCGTCGCCCATGTGGAAGTAGAAGCGGTAGCGCAGCGTGAGCGTGCCGCCGGCGGGAATCGTGTAGTCGCCCTTGCCCGGCGGATGCTTGGCCGCGACCTCAAAGTCTTTTTGCCCGAAGGGATTCGCGGTGAAGAGCCCGTAGTCGCGCGCCATCCACCACGTCGGGTGCCGCACATTCTGCGGATGATCGAAGATTGCGATGCCGTAGGTCTTGCCGCCGCGCTCGGCGAAAAGATCGCACCACGCGGCGCGCGTGCCCCAGGCGGCGGCGTCACGCTTGCCCTCGGAAGTCACGTAGTGGCCGACTCCCGCCACGTCTTTCTTCAGGTATTTGTGCGGCAGCGTCATCCACTGCGCCACGCGGATCGCCATGGTGCCGTCCTTGTTGTCACCCATGACGAGCGGCTCGCCGGGGGGCGCCTTGATCGTGACCTCGTAGTCGATCATGCGCGCGTCGCCGTCGCCGCGAAAGCGCATCGTCGTCTCGTCGGTCGCGATCAACTTGCCGTCGGGCGCGACCCAGCGGTTGCGCGTGCGGATGACGCCGACCGCGCCGCTCTTCACCTCGGCGAAACCGTCGTGCACGGTGTCGCCCTTGGGGAATTTGGTGCCGGCGGTGCCCTCGTTCCAGAAGTCGACCTTGTTCACGTCGCTGTGGGCAAACATCAGCGCGCGGTGGTGCTTGTGGTCGGTCTCCTCGCCGGCCGTCTCCTTCATCGGGTAGTCGCGCACGAGCGAGGTGCCATCGGCCGCGAGCACCGGATAGCAGTAGGGGCGCGTGGCGCCCTTGAAGAAATACTCGGTGAAGAGCTTGCCGCCCACCTCGACGCGCACGCGGTCGTCGAGCTGGGTGAGCTTCACGTTGGAATCGGCGGCGCACGCGGCGCCGCCGGCAAGGAGGAGCGCGAGCAAGGCGCAGGGGAGGTGTTTCATGATGCGGAAGGTGGGTGGTTTGAGGTAACGCGAGGCTTCAGCCCGCGCACGGTCCGATTGCGACTTCGTGGCCGTGCGCGGGCTGAAGCCTCGCGCTACTAGAGTCAGTTCTTGGGCGTGAGCGAGGTGTAGTAGTAGACGACAATGTAAGTGCAGGGCGAGTCGCCGGCGTTGCGCAGGCGCGTGACGGCGTTGGCCGCGAAAAAGAAAACCGAGCCGGGTCCGGCGGTCTGCGTCTTTCCGTCGACGTGCGCCTCGACGAGGCCCTCCTTCACGATGAGCACTTCCTCCTGCAAGTGCCTGCGCGGCTCGCCGGAATTCTGGCCGGGGTTGAGCGTCGTGATGTGGCAATGCATCTTGTCGAGCGTGGCCGTCAGGCCGTCGAACACATCGCGGCGCACGCCGTTGGCGGTGGGCTTGGGCTCGAGGGTCTTCCAATCGTAGACCTTGGAAGGCAGCTTGGCGGAATCGGCGGCGGACATCGTGACGGCAGCAGTGAAGAACAGGAGGGCGATGAGGGGTTTCATGGAAAGTGGTTGTCAGCGACGCGTGAGCCAGGCCACACGCGGACGCTTCGGACTGTCGGAAGGCGGAACAAGCGCTGTGATCGCGCCACCGTGCACCGGCTCGTCCACGCGAACCGGAGCAGCGCTCTCGTCATCAAGCCAGGCGAGCTGAAAGTCCCCTCGCTCCCCGGAGAGATCAAGTTGCACGGGTTCGCCCGTCATCGAGTAAACGAGATAGGCCTCGCCTGGCGCGGCCACGCACCACGCACTCGCCGCCAAATTGCGCACGAGCGGCGCGGGTCGGGTTTTCGCCCGCCGCTCGCGCGGGATCAGCTTCTCCACCACCGCGCTGAGCTCCGGAAACGGATCCTCCCCGCGCCGCAGGATCACGAGATCGGGAAACGCGTCGCGATACTCGCGCAGCGCGCGGTAGCGCATCGCGGGCGTGCCGCTGCGCACGGCCTGCACGGCGCGGAGGAACTCCGGCGAGTTCACGATGTTGCCCGGATAGGTTGATTTTGCGCGCAGCGCCGCGACCTGCGCCTCGGGCAGGATGCGGACGCCCTGCTCGCGCGGCGCCTCGTTGATGCCGCCCTCGATCGTGTAGAGCGAGCCGTCGGGCCGGTAGAACCAGTGGTGAAAATCGATCGCGGCGATGCGCGGGCCGCGCACGGGATCGGCGAGGATGGCGTCCATCTCGGCCTTGGGCACCTCGAGCGCGATGAAGACCTTCGTGTTGTTTTCCTTCTCCCACTCGAGAATCACATCGAGCCAGAACTGCACGAACGACAGCGGCCCGGAATATTCGCGATCGATGCCGTGGACGACGTTGGCGCTGCCCTTCAGCACGTCGAGGCAGTGGCGGATGTAACGGCGATGGAGATCGCGGCGCACGGGATGCGCGATATCCCAGAAGGCGCTGCCCGCGGGATTCTCGTCGGGCAGGCCCGTGGCCTGCAGGCAGTTCACCGGGCGCCACGGGAAATCGACGTAGTGCGCGCGCGTCTCCTGCAGCGCGTGCTGGAAATAGAAATTGTGGTAGAGGATGCGCCCCTGCGTGTCGCAGAGGTCGGCGAATTCCTTCACGCGCCGGAAATACCACGGGTTGAACTTCGTGAGGTCGTATTTGCTCAGGCCGTTCCAGTCGCGGCCTTTTCCGCTGCGCGCCCACGGCATCTCCATGAAGGGCGCCGTCGCGTCGTCGCCCGGCAGCTCGGGGGAGCCGTAGAAGTTGTGGTTGATGCGGCGCCGGTCATACCAGAGCCCGTAGTGCTGCGTGAACACGCCGCCCGGCGGCAACGCGGCCACGACCTCCGCGAGCACGTCGGTCGCGCCGGGGCCGTTCTCGCCCGGCGTGAAGCGCGTGATCGCCGGGCCGAAGCTCCGCGCGAGCGGGCGCGGTGCCTGCCCGAGATACCATGACCATCCGGTCACGCTCGTCCACGCCCGCTGCCCGTCGATCATGAACTGGCCGTTGGCGACGGTGAGCGGGCGGGCGGCGCGCGTCTGCGCCACGCGCGGAATCTCGTTCACGCCGAGCACGCGGGCGCCGGTGATGTCCGTGGAGATTTTTGCCTTTGCGAGGCGTGCGGTCGCCTCCGCGCCGCGTCGCTCCGCGAGTTGCGCGACGTAGAGGCTGGCCGGTTGCACCGCCGATCCGCGCACAAACTCGCGCCACGGCGCGCGCGCCGGATCGTAGTCGAGGCTGTCGTCGGCGATCAGGCCCTTGCAGCCATAGGCTTGGTTCGCCGCGCCGGGCGGGCTCTGCACTTGGATCTCGGTGGCTTCGCAGTTCCAGAGGAGGGAGTTCGCCGTCGTCCAGCCCGCCCCCTGCCCCGCCATGCCGCGGTTGAGCAAACGCAGCGCATCGCCGCGGATGATCACGTTGTCGTAAAGCACGCCCGCGGCCCAGCTCTCGACCGGTCCGCTCGGGCCGAGCGCCTCGGTCGCGCGGCAATTCAGGAAGACATTCGGCCCGGGCGCCGCGAAGCCCGTGGTGAAATCGCGCAGCCCGCGCTCGCTCACGCAGCGCTGCACGAGCGTGAGCTGGCCGCCGATGGAAAACACCCGCCGGCGAAATCCCGCCAGCTCCGACACCGGATCGAGCGCCGTGCAGTCCTCGATCGTGAGGCGCGCGGTGTCGCCGAGCGCGAGAAAGGCCGAGCCGACGAAATGCTCCGCCGTGACCTGCCGCACCCACGCGTCCTCGGCCTGGTCGAGGCTCACAGCCGTCCATGCGTGCTCCTCGTCCTTCGGCTGCGCGCGATCAAATTCCGAGACGCAGCGCAGGTGCTCCACCCCCACGCGCGCGACACGGCCCGCGAAGTCCCCGCGCGCCACCGTGCCCCCGCCAAACCTCTTCTCGATCGCCGTCGTGATCGGCGCGTCGAGCGTGAGGCGGTTGCCGTCGATCGCGACAACGGAGCGCTCCCAAATCAAATCGCGCGAGCCGGGCGCCCACTGGATGCGATTCTCGGTGCGCCAGCCCGGCATCGTGTTCATGCCAATCGCCGCAATCCACTCGGCGGTCGCGGGCCGGCGCACGAGCACGCGCGCGCCCACCGCGAAGCCGGAAATATTTTCAACCGAAAGCTGCGTCGCGCCCACCGGCACGATCGCATCCGCGATCGCCACGCGCGAGCCGGCGATCTCCGTGCGCGCGGCGCGGCCGGCGATTTCGATCAAGGCGTCGCGGCGTCCGCCCGTGGCGACCAGCACGGTGCCACCGTCGCCTTCGCCGGAGCCACGCAGCACGACGCCACGGGCGGAAATTCTCAACGTGCCTTCAATCGCGTAGCGTCCTGGCCTGAGCAGCACCGCGCCGCGAAACCCCTCCGCGCCCACCGGCAGCGCGGCCACCTGATCGAGCGCGGCCTGAATCACCTCGCGATCATGACCGCCACCGCCCGGCCCGACGACGATCTTCGCGGGCACGTGCGGAATCGCCTCGCCGCCGCCCGCGTAGCCCGCGCCGGAGAAATCGATCACGCGGTTGCCCGACTCGTCCGCGGCGTAGAGGAGCTTTCCGTTTGCGTCCGTCTTCACCGAAATCGCCGGCGACCGAGCCGCTGCCACGACCAGCCCGCTGGCCGCGGTCAGAAATAACGCAAGGAGCCGCGCCTTCACGGATGCTTGGCCGACCACGCCTTGAACTCCTCCAGCGACCGCGCCGGCCACGTGCCATACCACGCGTAGCCGTTGCGTCGCTCCGACGACAGCTCCGCGACCGCGTAGTGCACCGTGCGGTCACGGTCGCCGAAGACCGGCTTGTTGGTCCCGATTTCATACATGCGCGCCCAGAGCGGGGGTGCGCCGGCGCGTTCGATGAGCGAGCCAACCCCGCCCTGCCGCGTCCAAGCCACGCCGCTCAGTTGCGTGCGCTCCAGCCAAGCCGCCGCGCCCCGGATGGCCGCGCGGACCTCGGCCGGGGGCCGCGGCAGCGTCATCAGAAAGCGCAGCAGCGCCGCGCTCTCGTTGGTGCAGGCGGCGACGGGCTCGAAATTCCGCGCGGCACAGGCCTGCAGCGTCAGCGCGTCGTGCTGCTGGCACCAGACCGTGGGGCGGCCGGCGGCATCCTTGAGCTGCGTCGCGAGGATGCAGCGCACGCCGCGCGCGACCCGCGGCGCACATTCCGCGCGAAGATCGGCAGGCACAAAGGCGAACTCGGGCCGGCCGTCGCCGATGTCGCGCATGAGCTCAAGCGCCTGCACCATCGCATCGTCGTTGAACGTAATCGCGTCGTGGTAGCCGCCGGCGAGCGGGTAGATCTGCGGGAAGCCGCCGTGGGGATATTGCGCCGCCATCACGTAGCGCAGCCCGCGCGCAAACGATTCACGCCATGCGGCCGCGCGCGCGGCGTCGGCAGCCGCGGTGGCGGCGAGCGCGAGGAAGCGCAGCTCCCACGTCGTCGCGTCGTTGTCGAGCGTGCCGCCGCTCCAGACGTCGGCCTCGCCGGCCTTCGGCGCGACGGGCTTGGTGTAGTCGTTGCCCTTGGTCCAGCCACCGGCCTTGCTCTGGTAGGCAACGACGCGATCGGCGATCGTCTGCGCCGCCTCGGTGGCATACCAGTCCTTGGCGGCGTTGAGCTGGAGGCCGCGGCTGTGTTTGCCGGGAATGCCGGCGCCCTCGAGCTTCTGGGTGCTCGGCGTGACGAACGCCTCGCGCTTCGGCAGCGCCGCCGCCACTTGCTGCGAGCGCTCCAGGTAGGCGCGCCACGCCGGTTGGTCCGCGGGTGGCAGCGCGGCGATCCGGTCAACCGTCAGGGGCAGGAACTGCGGCGCGGCGGGCCACGGATGCGGGGCATCGGCGCCGCGGGCGGCGGCGAGCATTGGCGTCAGGGAAAGCAGCAGGCGGGGCAGTCTCATGGCGGAGCGATTCAGGGTTGCGGGTTGCGCTTCTGCTTTGGCCGCGGCGCGCGCCCGGCGCGAGCCGGCGCGCGCCGCTGAATTCAAAAACGTAGGCGCACCGGGGATGACGCGGCCACCCACGAGACGGTGCGTGCGCTCGGACGGTCCGCTGACGAAACCCAGGCCCGGCACGCATCAAGCGGCCGCGGGCGCCACGTCCACCTGGTCGGCGCCGGAGGCGCGGAGCATCCACTGGAGCGGGCCGAGGACGGTCGCGTCGTCGCCATCGCTCCCAACATCAGCCACCACCTCCAGCTCAGACGGGCCGCCCACCGTCGCGGCCCACCAAGCCCAGCGCCGTTCGCTGCGATCGATCCGCGTCAGCCAAGCGCCCTACGTCCAGGCATCCGCCGGGCGCATCCTTTCCTGGAGCAGGAAAGCGCGGCGCAACAACGGATCCTCGACGCGAGGATCGGGATCAAATTTCTCCGCAAACCACCGCGGAAGGACGAGCCTCCATTCCGCGAGCGAAAGCCGGCGGGGATCCGGCTGCCACAGGGCCGCGGCCCAGATTTCCCGCCCCGCCCGCAGCACCTCGGGGGCTTCCAGGACGCACGACACGCGGAGCCGGACGAGGCGCCCGGCCGGGGACTCGCCGTCACGGGGGCCGCCGAGCAGCCGCCGGATCTCTTCGGTGTTTTTCATGGTCGCATGGCGAGGGCTTTCACCTCGCCGAGTAGTGCGTTGGGCACCCGCGTTGACCAAGCGGCCAGATGTCCGGTTTTTCCGACAAACCCGCGCTTGCTTTTCGCCCCCCTCCTGCCGGGCGTTGTCGCTCATGCCACCATGAAGATCGCCATCCTCGAGGATCATCTCATGTTTCGGGAAATCCTCCGCAAGGTCTGCGCCATCGATCTCGGGCACGAGGTGGTGGGCGAGGCGGACGACGGCTTGCGCGCGGTGGAGCTCGTGCGGAAAAAATCCCCGCGCCTCCTGCTGCTCGACGTGCGGCTGCAATGAGCGACGCCCTAGCAATCTTGTTGATGTCCTGATTTTCCGACATCTGGGCGCGGGGTGTTTGCGGCCGATTGCGCCGAGGCTGACGGCGCCATGGAAAACTCATGTCGTTTCTCCCTCGGAGCTCTTTCCGGGCTCCTGTTCTCGGCCGGCGTCGGCAACGCGGCCAATCGTTTCGATCCGCTGCCCCATCAAATCGCGCAAGGTTCGGCGCATTCCCCGAGCAGCATGGCCCCCGACTGCATCGGTCCTGGCGACATGCCCGATCCGGCCGACGGAGGGCCCGCCATCCCCGCCATGCTCAGCCTCGCCCCCGCCGACGCGCACAGCACCGACTGGCCGGGCGTGAGCGCCATCGCGATCGAGGGTCCGTTTGGCGGCGTCACGGGCGCCTGGGCCTACGGGCACACGGCCGAGGAGTCCTTCGGCGCCGCGTGCGAGCGCGCCGTCGGCGAGCTCGCGCGCCACGAGTGGGTCCTGCGCGCCGCGAACCTGCGCCGCGGGCGCGGCCCATCCGGTGACCAACCTCTCCGAGCGGCGCTCGCCCTTTTTCGCCAGCGAGGAGGGCCACGCGTCCTTCCGAGAGCGCCTCGCCGCCCCCACGCGCGACCCCGCCCCCCGCGCGGAAATCCTCTGCGATCGCGAGATCGACGGGCCGTGATCGGACTACGCGGCGGTGTGGCGCTTCGCGTTGCGGCCGCCGTCGGATGCGTCCGTGCGCGAGGGGAGCGCTGCTTTTTCCTTTGATCCCCGGGGCCCACGCGCGACCGCGCGCCGCGGCGCCCCGGGGTGGTATCAGGGCGAGCCACCGGAGAGGGCTGGCGTTCGCCGGGGTTTTCCCTGTGCTGGCGGCTCCGTGCCCATGAAACTCCGCTCCAGCCGCGTCCTCTCCCTCGTCCGCCGGGGGCAGCTCGCGACCACGTTCAAGGTCAACCTCAACGACCCGCGCGTCATCGAGATCGCCGGCCTCGCCGGCGCCGACGCCGTGTGGATCTGCCAGGAGCACGTGCCCAACGACTGGTCGAATCTCGAGCACCAGATCCGCGCCGCGCGCCTCCACGACATGGACTCCCTCGTGCGCGTCGCCAAGGGCAGCTACAGCGACTATGTGCGCCCTTTCGAGGCCGATGCCACCGGCATCATCGTGCCCCATGTCTCCTCCGCCGACGAGGCCCGCCAAATCGTGGAGTGGACCCGGTTCCACCCGGTCGGGAAGCGCGCGATCGACGGTGGCAACGCGGACGGCCGTTTCTGCCTCATCCCGCTCTCCGACTATCTGCACCACAGCAACACCGAGCGCGTGATCATCCTCCAGATTGAGTCGCCCGAGGCGCTCGCGAACGTCGAGGCCATCGCGGCCGTGCCCGGCTTCGACGGCATCATGTTCGGGCCGGGCGATTTTTCGCACCGCATCGGCAAAGCCGGCCAGATCGACGCGCCCGAGGTCGTGGCCGCGCGCAAGCGCGTCGCCTCCGTCGCGCGCAAGCACGGCAAGTTCGCGATGACTTCCGGGCTCTTCGCGCCGTTCGAGGAGTTCGTGCGCGAAGGCCACCAGGTCTTCAACGTCGGCGCCGACGTGCTCGCGCTGGGGCCGTATGCGAAGCAGCGCCTCGAGCTGGTCCGCGCCGGCACCGAGGCCCTCCCCGCCGCCCTGAAGCCCGCGGCGCGCTCGCCTTACGGCTAGAAATCCGCAACAGGATCCGCGGACGTTGACGATCATGACGACTTCCTCCGCAAACTCCCTCGTGTTTTCATGCGCGTTGCATGGCCTCGTCGCGCTGGTGATCGTGTGGTTCTTGCAGGTTCAGCCGCAACTTGAGCCGGCATCGCTTCGGCCGCCGCTCACGCTTGTCAGCACACCAACGCCGACACCGATCGAGGCGGCAGGACCGAAAATTTCCTTGGCCATCCCGACGCCGCGCGCGCCCAAACCGGCGCCGGCGCCTCGCACGCCCGACATCCCGCCCACGACATCGATTCCGCGCCCGTCATCCATCGCCACGCCATCGGCGCCAAGATCCTCAGCCAGCCCACGGCCCATGACAGCACCGAGCACCGCGCCCGTGCCGCGCGTGCAGGAGTCTTTTTCCTTTTCCGAGCAGAGCCCATCGAATTTCGCTCCGGCTGCAGCCTCGTCCGATTTTGTCGCAACCCTGCTGCGCGATCTTCGCGAGGCGGTCGGCACCGTGGCCGACGCGAACGCCGCCGCCGCAACGGTGGCGTTTGTCGTGCAAGCCGACGGCTCGCTCGGCCGCGTGCGCATCGTCCGCAGCTCAGGATCGCGGGTGTTTGACGCCGCGGTGCTGGAGGCCTGCGCGCACGTGCACGCCATCGGTTTTCCGCGCGAGGTGATTGGGCGGGACTACGAGCTGGTGTTTCGCCCCACCACGCCGAACGCGCGCTGAAATCGGGTGGAATCGATGCCGCCCGCGAAGCCCGCCCCCACCCCCGCACCGGGCTTTCGCGCCGGCCTCGCCGCGGAGCTGGCGCTTTTCCGCACCCCACGCGTGCTGCTGGCGGCGCTCGCCCTCGTCCTCGTGCCCGCGCTCTACGTCGTGATCTACGTGAGCAGCGTCTGGGATCCCTACGGCAACCTCGCGCGGCTGCCCGTGGCGCTCGTCAACGAGGATCAACCCGCGACGCGCGCGGGCCGCGAGATCGCGCTCGGGCGCGAGCTGGCGGCGACGCTGGAGCGGCAGCGGCCGTTCGGCTTCGTGCGCTTCGCCTCGCCCGAGGCGGCGCGCGCCGCGGTGCGCCGCGGCGAGGTGTTCTTCGCGCTGCTCATCCCGCCGGATTTCAGCGCCCGCGCCGCGGCCGGCAACCAGGCGGCCCCGCTCGGCATTTTCGTCTCGGAGGGCGGGAACTACACGGCCTCGATCCTCAGCCGGCGCTTCGGCGCGGAGCTGGCGCACACGCTCAACGAGCAGGCGGGCCGCGAGCGCTGGGCCGCGCTCATCGGCGATCCCGCGCGACCGGACGAGGTCCCGCTCGGCGCGGGGCTCGCGGCGCTGCGCGACGGCGGCCGCCGCGTCGCCGACGGCGCGGGCCGCGCGCACGAGGGCGCGACGCGCCTGCAAGCCGGCGCGGATCAACTCGCCGCGGGCGGCACGACGCTCGACGAGGGCCTGGCCCAATTCTCCGCGGGCTCAGCGCAGCTCACGGCCGGGATGAAACAGGTCGCCGAGGCGGTCGCGACCATTCGCGCGAAGCTGCCGCCGCCCGAGCGGCTCGCGGAACTCTCCGCCGGCAGCACGACGCTCGCGCGCGGCGCGGCGGAGCTGAAGGACGGGCTCGCCCAGGTGCAGGACGGCGTGAAGCGCCTCGACGCCGGCGTGGGGCAATTTCAGGAGGAGGCGGGCAAGGTGCCTTTCGTCGGCGGAAAAATCTCGGCCGGCGCGGGCCAGTTGCGCGACGGCGTGCGCGAGCTCGGCGCCGGCGTCGATCGCGCCGCCGCGGGCGCGACGCAGCTCCGCGACGGCACGGCGCGGCTCGACGCCGGCGTGCAGCCGCTCACGGCGGGCCTCGGCGAGCTCAACGCCGGCCTCGGCACGCTCGCCTCGCGCCTGCCTCCACCCGCGCAGCTCGCGCTCGCCGACGACGCGATGGCGCAGCTCCGCGCCGGCGGCGGCACGCTCGCGGCGGGCACGCGCGAGCTGAAGGCCGGCGTCGCCGAGCTCGCGGGCGGCGCGCGCGAGTTGCGCGACGGCGCGCGCGAGCTCAGCGCGGGCCTCGACGAGGCCGCGGGCAAGTTTGCCGCCGGGTTCGGCGGCGCGACGGCGGCGCGGCTCGCGGCGCCGGCGGAGGCGAGCGTGGAGGCGTTTGCGCCGGTGCCGGGCAACGGCCCGGCCTTCGCGCCCTACTTCGCCGCGCTCGCGCTCTGGATCGGCGCGGTGATGATGAGCTTCGTTTTCTTCCTGCGCCGCCTGCCCGACACGCTGCAGGCCGCGTCGCGCCCCGCGCGCTGGCTCGCCAAGGCCGCGCCGCTGCTCGCGCTCGGCGCGTTGCAGGCGGCGATCGTCGTCGCCGCGATGCGTTTCCTGCTCGGCATCGCGCTCGCCCAGCCCGCGCTCGTGTGGCTCGTCGCGACGATCGGCTCGGCGGCGTTCGTGAGCGTGGTGCTGTTTCTGATCACGCTGCTGGGCGACGCGGGGCGGCTGCTCGCCGTGGTGCTGCTCATCTTCCAGCTCGCGGCGTCGGGGGGCATCTACCCGGTGGAGCTCTCGGCGGAAATCTACCAGCGCGCGCATGGCTGGCTGCCGTTCACGTTTCTGCTGCGGGCGTTTCGCGCCACGATGTTCGGGGCCTTCGAGGGCCAGTGGCACGCGCCGGCGCTCGCGCTCGGCGGCTGCGCGCTCGGCGCGATGCTGCTCGGCGTGCTGCTCGCGCGGTGGAAATTCGTCCCGCGCGCCACCTACGGCCCGGCCGTGGAATTCTAGCGGGCGCGGCCCGGCTCCGGCTCGCGCGGAAACACCCGATCGAGCCCCGCCAAAAAATCGGGCGGCGGCCGCACGGGCCGCAGGCTGCGGTTCACAAAGGCCTGCACGCTGTAGGCCGTGGCCAGCAGCTCCTCGCCGCGATGAATCGCATAGTCGAGGCGGATGCGAAACGACGGGCGGCTGCCCAGGCTCGTCGTGAGCGCGAGGGCATCGTCGTAGCACGCCGGCCCATGAAACGTGAACCCCACCTCCAGCACCGGCATCCAGTAGCCCTGCGCCTCGAAATCCCGGTAGTCGAAGCCATGCGCCTTGAGCAGCGCCGCGCGCCCCAGTTCCAGCCAAGCCACATACCGCCCCTCGGCGACAAAGCCCGACTGATCGGTCTCCGCATAGCGCGGGCAAATCGGGATGCAGGACGAAAGTGCCACGGCGCGGCACGCTCGCATCCGCGGGGCGGGCCGTGAAGTCGAAAGACGCGCCCGCGCCGCGTTTCCGGCCGAAAACCGCTTGTCGCCCGCGCCACGCGTCGCCCTCATCTCCGGATGGATCGCCGTCGCGTCGTCGTCACCGGCCTTGGCGTCGTCGCCAGCAACGGCGTCGGCGTGGACGCCTTCTGGCGCGCGAATGCGGAGGGCCGTTCCGGCCTTGCCCCGATTGACGCCTTCGATCCGCAGGACTTGCCCGCCCGCATCGCGGGGCAGGTGCGGGGCTTCGCGCCGGCGGACTTCTTCCCCGCCGAGCTCGCGTCGCGCACGGATCGGTTCGTGCACTTCGGCCTCGCGACGGCGGCCATGGCATTCGCGCAGAGCGGCCTCGACCCCGCGCGCGAAAACCTGGAGCGCGTCGGCGTCATCGTCGGCTCCGGCCTCGGCGGGCAGCTGTTTCACGAGGAGCAGATGGCCGCCGCGATCGCGCGCGGCGATCTGCGCGTCAACCCCATCGCCGTCGCGCGCATCACGCCCAACGCCGTCGCCGGCCAGATCGCGATCCGCCACGGCCTGCTCGGGCCCAGCCTCGTCATCTCCACCGCCTGCGCCTCGGGCGCGCACGCGATCGGCGAGGCGTTCCGCAAAATCCAGCATGGCGAGGCCGACGTGTGCCTCGCCGGCGGCGTCGAGGCGCCGCTCACGCCGTTTAACTTCGCCGCCTACGCCGCGATGCGCGTGCTCTCGAAGCGCAACGATGATCCCGCGGGCGCCTCGCGGCCCTTCGACCGCGGGCGCGACGGCTTTGTCATGGGCGAAGGCGGCGCGATGCTCGTGCTCGAGGAGCGCGACCGCGCGATGCGCCGCGGCGCCCCCATCCTCGCCGAGATCGCCGGCTACGCGGGCAACTCCGGCGCGCACCACATGGTCATCCCCGAGCCTGGCGGCCGCGACGCCGCGCGCGTGATGGCCGCCGCGCTCCGCGACGCGCGCCTCGCCGGCGTCGACTACATCAACGCCCACGCCACCTCCACCAAGGCCAACGACGTCGCCGAGACGCGCGCGATCCACGCCGTGCTCGGCCCCGCCGCGGCGACCACGCCCGTCTCCGCCACCAAGTCCATGATCGGCCACGCGCTCGGCGCCGCCGGCGCGATCGAGGCCGCCGTGTGCGTGCTGTCGCTCGTGCACCAGCTCATCCCGCCCACGATCAACCTCGACGATCCCGACCCGGAGTGCGCCCTCGACCATGTGCGCGGCGCCGCGCGCGCGGCGCGCCTCGGGAGCGTGATGTCGAACTCGTTCGGATTTGGCAGCTGCAATGCCACGCTGGTCTTCACGGCCCACCCATGACCCCCGAGCAAATCGAGCAACGCGTCCGCGAGATCCTCGCGAAGAAATTCTCCCTGCCGCCGGAAAAAATCACGCCCGGCAGCCGCCTGATCGAGGATCTCGGGGTGGATTCGTTCGGCGCGCTGGAGCTGATCTTCGAGGTCGAGGAGGCCTTCGGCCTGAAAATCCCCGACGCCGAGGTCGAGCGCGCGCGCACCGTGCAGGACATCACGGCCTACGTGGATGGCTGGCTGCGGAAAAAGGCCGCCGCGCCCCCCGAGCCGCCCAACGCGCGCCAGACTTCGTGACGCCGCTGGTGCCCGGAGAGGGTCTCGAACCCACACGCCTTTAGAGGGCGACGGATTTTGAGTCCGTTGCGTCTGCCAATTCCGCCATCCGGGCGAGCGACCAGCGCGCGAACGGTAGGTCGCGACCCGGGAGTGTCCACGCCAAATTCCCGAGGGCATTCCCCGATCGAACGGGGTCGCGGCGCCTTGGCCGCGGTCGGACTGGCGCGGCGAGGGCGCCGCGGCCCCTCGCCACCAGCCCCGCCTTTCCCCTTTCACTCCTTCTTCTTCCCTCTTCACTTTTCCCCATGCCCGACTTCCGCGTCTTTTGCACGCCGCCTGCGCCCGAGCCGGCGGAGATCGCGCTCTCGCCGGAAGAGTCCCACCACCTCGTCGCCGTGAACCGCGCGCGGGCCGGCGATCCGGTGATTGCGTTCGACGGGCGCGGCACGGAGTGGACGTGCGAGCTCGCGGGGGATCGGAAAAACGCCGCCGTGCTGCGCGTGCGATCGCGCCGCGCCGCGCCGCCCCTCCCGTGCGCGATCACGCTGGCGGCGGCGCTGCCCAAGGGCGCGGCGATGGACGCCATCGTGCGCCATGCCACCGAGCTGGGCGCACGGCGCATCGCGCCGCTCACGGCCACCCGCACCGAAGTGCATCTCGACGACGCGCGCTCGGATCGCAAGGCCGCGAAATGGCGCACCGCCGCGATCGAGGCCGCCAAGCAGTGCGGCAACCCCTTCGTGCCCGACATCGCGCCCGTGCAGGCACTGGCGGACTTCCTCCGGGCCGAGGCGCCGTCCGCCGGGCTGAGGCTGATCGCCAGCCTCGCGCCTGGCGCGCAGCCGCTCAAGGCCGCGCTCGCCGCGTATCGCGCGACCCACGGCCGTGCACCGCTGGCCGCCGTGTGGTTGATCGGGCCCGAGGGCGACTTCACTCCCGCGGAGCTGGCCGCCGCGCAGGCCGCGGGCTTCGCGCCGACCACGCTCGGGCCGCTCACGCTGCGCTGCGACACCGCCGCCGTCGCCGCGCTCAGCGCGTTGAACAACGAACTGCAGTAGCCGGGGTCGCAACCCCGGGCCGGCCGGCCGCAGCGAGGCCGGCGACAAAAGTCACCACTCCAACAGCCCGCCCGCAAACGTCAGCCCCGCGCCGACCGAGCAAAAAATGATTTTGTCGCCGTCGGCGAAGATGCCTTCCTCGGCGGCCCAGCCCAAGGCCATCGAGACGCTCGCGGCGCTCGTGTTGCCATACTTCGAGATCGTGACGACGAACTTGTCGTAGGGGATGCCCACGCGCTTGCTCACGGCCTTGAGGATGCGCTCGTTGGCCTGGTGCGGCACGACCCACGCGATGTCGTCGGGCTTCAGGTTTTCGCGGGCGAGCGTCTGCTCGATTTGCTCGGAGAAGCCGATGACCGCGTGCTTGAACACCGCCGCGCCGTCCATCTGCAGGTAGAATTTCTCCAGGTCGTAGCCGGCGGGATCAGGGAAGGGATTGCGCGCGCCGCCGCCGGGCCGCTGGATCGCGTCGAATTGCTCGGCGTCGCCGGACAGGCCCATGCGGTGCAGGCGGTGGCCGCCCGCTCCACCGGTGAGCACGGCTGCCCCGGCGCCGTCACCAAAGAGAAACGCCGTGTCCTGGCACTCGGGGTTGGTGATGCGGGAGAGCAGCTCGGCCGTGACGACCACGACATTTTTCGCCGTGCCGGCGCGGATGAAGGCGCGGCCCACCTCGAGCGCGTAGAGCCAGCCCGAACACGCGGCATTGAGGTCAAACGCCAGCGCCCGGGGGATGCCCAGCTCGCGCGCCAGCGAACTCGCCGCCGAAGGCACCGGCTGGTCCGGGATGATCGTGGCCATGATCACGCCGTCGATCTGGTCCACGGTCATGCCGGCTTGGTCGAGGGCATGATGGACGGCGATCTTGGCGAGGTCGGTCGCGGACTCGTCCTCGGTGGCATAGCGGCGCTCGCGGATACCCGTGAGGCGGACCATCTCCTCCTCGGTGCGGTCGGGAAAGGCCTTCAGGATTTCGCTGTTGGCCCGGACATTGGCGGGCACGGCATAGCCGACTCCGGCAATCCGAACGGTCTCGGGGCTTGAACTCACGCGGGGGAGGAAAAGACGCGGGAGGCCCGGCGTCCACTCAAGATTTCCGGGCCGCCAGCCATCGCGCGACATCGTCACCCGACACCCGGCCACCCGGGCCCGTGGCCTCGAGGCCGGCCATCGCCGCCGGATCGACGCCCGCCTCCTGCGCCATCTTGGTGGCGCGCGGGGTCCAGACGAGCGCCGCGGCCGGCTTGGCGGCAGCCGCCGTCGGCGCCGCGGGCGCGGGGGCCTTGGCGGCGAGGTGGCGGAGCGATTCATCGCTCGTCTCAATCTGCAGGAACCCCGAGCCGGCCGGCCGGACATCGCCCGCCTTGGCCAAGAGCGCACGCACCACGCCGTCGCACGGCGACTCAAACTCGAAGATCGACTTGTCGCTTTCCAGATCGGCGAGCCGCTGGCCCTTGGTCACGCGGTCGCCCGCCTGGGTCTTGAGCGAAACCACGGTGAGCTCGTTCACCGTCGCGCCCATCGAGGGCATCGGCACTTCGATTAGAAAAGTTTCCATCCGCAATTGAGTTGGCCGTGAGTGTGGGAAGGGACGCGATGTGGTAAAGGACGAAGGGACCAGAGACCAAAGGACCGCAAACGCTGCTTCTTTGGCTCGAGGTTTTTTAGTCCCTTGGTCCTTTCGTCCCCGCCGCGCGCCACACCGCCAGGCACGACGCGATGAGCGCCGGCAGATCCGCGAGGGCGATCATGTTGGGGCCGTCGCTGATCGCATTCGCGGGATCAGGGTGCGTCTCGATGAAGAGACCGTCGGCGCCGGCGGCGAGCGCGGCCTTGGCGAGCGGCGGCACGAACTCGCGCTGGCCGCTGCTCTTGCCGCCGCCTGCGCCGGGGAGCTGCACGGCGTGCGTGGCGTCGAACACGGTCGGGAACCCGTTCTGCCGCAGGATCGCGAACGAGCGCATGTCGACGACGAGGTTCTGGTAACCGAAGGTGGTGCCGCGCTCGGTCTGCCAAATCTCGCGCGCCTTTCCTTCGTTCAATTTCCCGGTCACGTGGACCATCTCCTGCGGGGAGAGGAACTGGCCCTTCTTCACGTTGACGACCCGGCCCGTCGCCGCGGCCGCGAGCAGCAGGTCCGTCTGCCGGCAGAGAAACGCGGGGATCTGCACGACATCGCACACGGCCGCGACGGCGCCGACCTGCGCGGACTCATGGACATCGGTGAGGACGGGGAAACCGTAGTCGCGCTTCACGAGCGCGAGCAACGCGAGGCCGGCGTCGAGGCCGGTGCCGCGCGCGCCGGCGAGCGAGGTGCGGTTGGCTTTGTCGAACGAGCCCTTGAAGACGATGTTGAGGTCCGGCTGCGCGCGGCGGAGCGCGACGAGCGTCTCGGCCACGGCGCGGCAGACGCGCTCGTTTTCGAGCGAGCAGGGGCCGGCGATCAGCAGGAGTTTTTTCGGATCGAAGAGCATGCGAACGTCTGAGGATTAAGCGCGAAGGCGCGAAGGCGCGCAAAGATTCGCCACGTTCACTCAGGCCTTCGCGCGGCCTTTGCGCGACCTTGCGTCTTTGCGCTTTTCCTTCAGTGCGGCGGCGATGAAGGCGGCGAAGAGCGGGTGCGCTTTGTTGGGCTTCGACTGGAATTCCGGGTGCGCCTGCGTGCCGAGGAACCACGGGTGGCCCTTGAGCTCGACGACCTCGACGAGGTTGCGCTGCGGGTTGACGCCGCTCACGACGAGGCCCGCGGCCTCGAGGCGCTCGCGGTAGGCGTTGTTGACCTCGAAGCGGTGGCGGTGGCGCTCCATCACGGACGCGGCGCCGTAGGCCCGGTGCGCGAGCGTGCCGGGCTTCAGCGCGCACTCGTAGCTGCCGAGGCGCATGGTGGCGCCCTTGTCGGTGATCCGCTTCTGCTCCTCCATCATGTTGATGACGGGATGCGGGGGGTTGGGATCGAACTCGGTGCTGTTGGCCCCCTCGAGCTTGAGGACGTTGCGCGCAAACTCGATCACGGCGATCTGGAGGCCGAGGCAGAGGCCGTAGTAGGGCACCTTGCTTTCGCGGGCGAACTTCGCGGCGGCGATCTTGCCCTCGGTGCCGCGGTCGCCGAAGCCGCCGGGGACGAGGATGCCGTCGAGGCCCTTGAGCAAGGCGAGGCCGCCCTTTTTCTCGACGTCCTCGGCGTCGATGCGGCGGATGTGGACCTTGGCGTTGTTGGCGATCCCGGCGTGCGTGATGGATTCGTAGACGGATTTGTAGGCGTCCTGCAGCTCGATGTATTTTCCCACCACGCCGATGGTGACCTCGTGCTTCGGGTTGAGCAGGCGCGCGACGATTTCCTGCCAGACGTTCCTGGCCGGCGGCGGCACGGTGACTCCGAGCAAATCCACGACGAGTTGGTCCATGCCCTCCTCCTGCAACGCGAGCGGCAGCTCGTAGATCGAGTGCTCGACGTCGCGGCACTCGATGACGCCCTTCACGGGGACGTTGCAGAACATGGAGATCTTGTCGCGCAGGTCGTCACCGAGCGGGTGGTCGGTGCGGCAGACGACGACGTGCGGCTGGATGCCGATCTCGCGGAGCTTGGCGACGGACTGCTGCGTGGGCTTGGTCTTCAGTTCGCCCGCGGCCTTGAGGAAGGGCACGAGGGTCACGTGGATGAACACGCAGTCGTTGCGCCCGACTTCGAGCGCGAACTGCCGCATCGCCTCGAGGAAGGGCAGGCCCTCGATGTCGCCCGTGGTGCCGCCGATCTCGGTGATGAGGACGTCGACGCCCTTGCCGCCGGCGTAGATGCGTTCCTTGATTTCGTTGGTGACGTGCGGGATGACCTGCACGGTCTTGCCGAGGTAGTCGCCGCGCCGCTCCTTGGCGATCACCGCCTCGTAAATCTGGCCGGAGGAGAGGCTGTTGAGCTTCGAGAGCTTGCCGCTCGTGAACCGCTCGTAGTGCCCGAGGTCGAGGTCGGTCTCGGCGCCGTCCTCCAGCACGTAGACCTCGCCATGCTGAAACGGGCTCATCGTGCCTGGATCGACGTTCAGGTAGGGGTCGAATTTCTGGATGCGCACCGTGAGCCCGCGCAGCTCAAGCAGCGCGCCCAGCGAGGCCGCCGTGAGGCCCTTGCCGAGGGAAGAAACGACGCCGCCCGTGACGAAAATGTATTTCACGGGAGAGCAGAGCAGCGGCGGCGTTTTCGACGCGCAAGACAAAGTTCGCCGCCGCGCGCGGAAAGGTGCGCGGATGCATCGTCGGCGCGCAAAAATCGTTTGCCCCGCGCGGTGCGCGCCGCCCTGCTCCACCGCCGATGCAGTCCAAACCGCAGCTCCTCGCCTGGCTCACCTGCGACGGCGTCCACATCGATCCGGGATCGGGGAAGCACACGATTCTCGGCATCTTCTCGAACATCCAGGCGCGCGATTTCCCGGTCACGCATCCGTTCATGATTTGGTTTCTCACGCTCACCGACTGCGCGCCCGGCGAGCACCGGCTGCGCATTTCGATGGGACTCGACGCGACCAACCCGCAGCCGCTCCTCGAACGGACTTTCGCCTCCGAGAGCCCGCTCCACCGGATCAACCTCATCAACGAAATCCGCGACCTCACCTTCCCCCAGCCCGGCGAATACTCGCTCCTCATCGAAATCGACGAGGAGCCTCTCCTAGCCACGGGGCTGACGGTCTCCAACTGACCCCGCTGCTTTGCACCATGCCCAAATTTGACCTCATTGGCGTCGGATCGCCCATCATGGACCTCGTGGCTCGCGTGCCCGACGAGTTCCTCAAGAAATACATCGCCGGCGACAAGGGCGGCATGGTGCTCGTCGACGACCGCGAGATGGAGCGCATCGTCGGCTTGCTGCCGCAGGCTCCGGCGCACACGACCGGCGGCTCCGCGGCCAACTCCACCTTCAACGCGGCGCGGCTTGGCCTGCGCTCCACGTTTCTGGGCAAGCTTGGAAACGACCTGATCGCCCAGACCTATCGCGAGGCGTTTCAAGCGGCCGGTGTCGACGGCTCGCGCTTCAAGACCGCCCCCCAGCCCAATGCCCGCAGCATGATCATGGTGACGCCCGATGCGCAGCGCACCATGCGCACCAGCCTCGGCGCGGCCATGACCCTGTCACCGGGCGAAGTGGGGCCCGCGGATTTCGCCGATTGCCGCCACGCCCACATCGAAGGCTATCTCGTCTTCAACCAAGCGCTCGCGGATGCGGTCCTCGCCGCGGCGCGCACCGCCGGCTGCACCACCAGCCTCGACTTGGCCTCCTTCGAGGTCGTGAATGCCTCCCGGGACTGGCTTTTTGGGCAAATGAAGCGCGGCATCGACATTGTCTTCGCCAACGAGGACGAGATTCGGGCGCTCTTTCAGGACAATAGGTCCGACTACGGCACTCTCGCCCGGCGCCTGACGGAACACGGCGTGATCGCCGCGGTGAAGGTCGGCAAAGACGGCGCGTGGATCGCCAAGGACGGCCAACTTCACCAAATCAGTGCCGTGCCGCCGGCCGAGGTAGTCGACACCAACGGCGCGGGCGACGCGTGGGCCGCGGGCTTTCTTTACGGCCACCTCAAGGGCTGGCCCCTTCCCACGGCCGGCGCCCTCGCGTCGTTGTTGGGCTCGGAAACCGTTTCCTACATGGGGCCGCTCATCCCGACGGCAGAGTTTCGTGCCTTGAAAGCCCGAATCCGCAAAATGACCCCGAAAGGCCCGCAAAACGCCGAAAAGTGAGCTGATTTTTCGGAAAAATCGGGCAAGCCGGCAGGCCTTCATCCGGTTTTTTGGCGCATGCACGGCTTTTATTTGCGCAGAGATTCGACAAAAAACAGGGGTTTTCAGCGCAAAATCAGCCCAATCTTGATGAAACTGAGCCGAAATCGGGGCTTTTCGCGCATTGACCCGATATCGGGCAAAATCGGTGATTGATTGGACCCGCAGAATTCTTTTGAACGGCCGACCTCGATTTCCAACTAACGAAGTCGAGTCCTTCAACTCACAACCAAGGCCCCGTTTTGGACCTCAAACAAATCAAGCAGATCATCGAACTCATGAAGCGCTCGGAGCTCACGGAGTTCGCGGTCGAGGAAGAGGGCTTCAAGCTCAAGATTCGGCGCGGGTCCAACGGCCTGCCCATTGTGACAACCGGCCGCGGTTCTGCTTCACCTTTCCCTATCGTCGATAGCGGGCCACCGATGCCCCTGCCCGCAGCGCCGGTCGCCGCCCCCGCCACCTTGGCGCCCGCGCCTGCCGCCAAGGACGAAGTTGGCGTCGCCTACATCAAGTCGCCGATGGTGGGCACCTTCTACCGGGCCGGCTCGCCGGAGAGCAAACCCTTCGCCGACGTGGGCACCAAGGTCGACGAGAAGACGGTTGTCTGCATCATTGAGGCCATGAAGATCATGAACGAGATCCAAGCCGAGGCCAAGGGCACCGTGGTCGAGGTTCTCGTCGAAAACGGCCAGCCGGTCGAATACGGCCAGCGGCTTTTCAAAATCAAACAGGGCTGAACGCCGTAGCTGAGAGTTGAGAGGCGAAGGCCGCGCGACCGAAGCTCCCGGAGAGCTTGGCTGGCCTTCAACTTTCAACCCTCAACTTTCAATTTAGCCACATGATCCAGAAAGTCCTCATCGCCAACCGCGGCGAAATCGCGCTTCGCATAGTCCGCGCTTGCCGCGAGATGGGCATCAAGACACTTGCCGTCTATTCTGAGGCGGATGTCCAGTCCCTCCACGTCCAGCTCGCCGACGAGGCCATCTGCATCGGGGGCAACAAAAGCGCCGACTCTTACCTGCGCGCCGACCGGATTATCAGCGCCGCCGAGATCGCGGACGTCGACGCGATTCACCCGGGCTACGGCTTTCTCTCGGAAAACGCGAAATTCGCCCAGCAGTGCGAGTCGTGCAACATCAAGTTCATCGGCCCGAAATCCAAGTCGATCCAGATGATGGGCGACAAGGCCGTCGCCAAGGACACCGTGCGCAAGGCGGGCGTCCCCATCGTTCCCGGTTCCGACGGCCCGGTCGAGACCGAGTCCGAGGCCGTGAAAGTGGCGCGCAAGATTGGCTACCCGGTCATCATCAAGGCCGTCGCCGGCGGCGGCGGCCGCGGCATGAGAATCGCCCACAACGATGTCTCCTTCGCCAAGGAATACCATGTCGCCCGCGGCGAGGCCGAAAAGGCATTCAGCAACGGCGCCGTCTACATCGAAAAATACATCGAGAAGCCCCGCCATATCGAGTTCCAGATCCTGGCGGATTCCCACGGGAAGGTGCTTCATCTCGGCGAGCGCGACTGCTCCGTGCAGCGCCGCCACCAAAAGCTGATCGAGGAGTCGCCCTCGCCTTTCCTGCTCCAGCACTCCGACCTGCGGAAGAAGATGGGCAAGGCCGCCGTCCGCGCCGCGGAGGCCGCGGAGTATGAGAACGCCGGCACGATCGAGTTCCTGGTCGATGCGAAGGGCAACTTCTACTTCATCGAGATGAACACCCGCATCCAGGTTGAGCATCCCGTGACCGAGGAGGTCACCGGCATCGATCTGATCAAGCAGCAGCTCCGGGTGGCCAACGGCGAGAAGCTCGATTTCGACCAGGGCGACATCAAGTTCGAGAAGCACGCCATCGAGTGCCGCATCAACGCCGAGGATCCCGCGCGCAACTTCGCGCCGTCGCCCGGCACGATCGGGCTTTACTACGCGCCGGGCGGGCTCGGCGTGCGGGTGGATTCCCACGCCTACTCCGGCTACTCCATCCCCCCTTACTACGACTCGATGATTGGGAAGCTCATTTGCGTCGGCCCCACGCGCAAGGTCGCGCTCGAGCGCGCCTACCGCGCCTTGAGCGAGTATCTCGTGCGCGGCATCAAGACGACCATCCCGCTCCACCGCGCCATCATGGCCGACCCCGTGTTCATCGAGGGCAAGGCCACGACCGCCTACATGGAGGATTTCCTCGGGCGGACGGCGGTGGACTTGTTCTCGTAAGGCCGGCCGAAGAATCGGCTTTAAGTCCCCGTCCGGTTACTTATCGCTGGGCGGCCATGCATCCCCGCAGCCTGCTCCCTCTGTTTGTGGCCGCGCTCACGTTGCTGAGCGCCTCGATGGTATCGGCGGCCGAGACGGCCTTCGTGACCGGCCGCATCTCCAACGCCGCCACCGGCGACTACCTCTCCAATGTGGTCGTCGCCGTCGAGGGCGGCGGCGCCCAGGTCACGACTGACCTCGACGGGAGCTATCGGATCGCGGTCCCGCCCGGCGGCGTGCGCCTCGTCGCCCGCTACCCCGGGCTGGAGGACCAGACCGCCACCGTGAACACCACTCCCGGCCAGATCGCCACGCGCGACTTCGCGCTGACCCCAGCCATCAAGTTGCTCGAGAAATTCGTCGTTAAGGGCCTCGCCGAAGGCCAGGCCGCCGCGATTCAGGACGAACGCCACGCCGCCAACCTCCGCACCGTCGCCGCCATCGACGCCCACGGCAACCCCGGCGCCTCCGTCGGCGAGCTCATCCAGCGCCTCGCCGGCATCTCGATCGACGGCGCCGGCGGCGAAGTCGGCGCGATCTACGTGCGCGGCATGACGCAGGACTTTTCCTCCCTGATGGTCGACGGCGCCCAGATCGCCGTGTCCGGCGGCACCGCGATCAGCAACGGCAATGTCTATTTCGGCCAGGTCTCGACGGGCACGCTCTCCGCCGCCGAAGTCATCAAGTCCCCCACCCCCGACATGGACGGCAACGCCATCGCCGGCTACATCAACCTCCGCACCAAGCGCGCCTACGATCGCAACCCCGGCCGCCAGGTCTCCCTCACGCTCGGCACCGCGTGGGCCAACGGCCACGACCATCCGTCCGTGCCGTATCGGGACAAGGCCGAGTTCGATCTCATCAACCTCAGCTACTCCGACGTGTATTCCGTCTTCGGCGGGCGCAACAACCTCGGTGTCGTCGGCACGTTCATGCGCAGCATCGGCAACGGCCTCATCTCCGAATACGGCCCGCGCCAAGCCTCCGCCGCCCAGACCGGATTCTTTGTCGCCGCCGCCGCACCCAACGAGCCGCTCCAACGCGCCTACGGTGCCGGCGAGTGGGGCGGCACGCCCGAGCAGTCCCCCGTCCTCAACCTCGGGCTCAACGCCGACTACAAGCTGAGCAACGACACCACGCTCTACGTCAAGAGCACCTACAACCGCGTGAAGCGCCGCAGCGGCTCCTCGCCTTCGTATTTCCGCTGGAAACTCACGACCACCGCCGCCGCCGCCAACTTCCTTCCCGGCTCCACCTACGATTTCGTCCAGGCCCGCAACGGCACGCTCGACCTCGAGTCCGTGCTCTACATCCGCGAGAGCGAGAGCACCACGCTCTCCGGCGGCGTCGAGCAGCGGCTCTTTCGCGGCAGCGGCAAGCTCACCGTCGATTTCAACTACTCGCGCAACCGCACCCAGTATCCCCAGCTCGACCAGGTGAACGCCCGCGTCACCGGCGTGAGCTGGACGCTCGACCGCCGCGGCCGCGCCGACTTCCTGCCCTCCGTCGTGCAGACCGGCGGCCCCGACTGGACCGATCCCGCCAACTACGTCGTGCGGCCCGACGCCACGCTCATCACCTACTCCGCGCCGGCGCTTCGCTGGGGCGGCCGCGCGGATCTGGAGAAGGATTTTCTCCTCGGGGAGCTTCCGCTCTCGCTCAAGGCCGGCTTCAAGCAGGCCAGCTACTACCAGAAGGCCAACCGCGATCTGAACTATTTCACTTACGCGGGCCCCGCCGCCACGCCCGCCACCGGCGGCATCCGCTCGCTCGTCGGCTACAACATGATCATGTCCGAGGGCCGCTACGGGCCGTTCCCTTTCCTGCAGCTCCCGGAGTCGGGCATGAAGAACGACCTTTTCGCCAACCGATCGAACTGGATTCAAACCTCGAGCGACATTTGGAACACCAACTACCAGTCGCTGCTCAACGACGCTTTTTTCCACGAGACCATCGACGCCGGCTACCTCCAGGCCAGCACCAAGCTCGGCCGGCTTCGCGTGCTCACGGGCCTTCGCATGGAGCAGACCCGCACGAGCGGCACCAACTACAAGCGCATCTCCAACGCCACCAACAGCAACCTCGCGACCGCGACGGCCGATGCCGCGCGCCTCCGCGCCCTCGACAATTTCCGCGGCCTGGCCACGTCGGGCTCGAAGTATGACAACACTTTCCCCGGCCTCCACCTCGTCTACACGCTGACGCCCGACACCCAGCTCCGCGCGAGCTACTCCACCTCGATCACGCGGCCCACGCCCACGCTGCTCCTGCCCACCATCGTGCCCAACGAGACCAACAACACCCTCTCCGCCGGCAACCCCGCGCTCCAACCCTACACCTCGGACAATTTCGACCTCTCCGTCGCGCGCTACTTTTCGGGCATCGGCCAGCTTTCCGCCGGCGTGTTTCTCAAGGAAATCTCCAACTACTTCCGCTCGCAGCAGTCCACCGTCCCCGCCGGCGCCGACAACGGCTTCGGCGGCGAATACGCCGGCTGGACGCTCACGCAGAACCGCAACTCCGGCTCCGCGCGCATCCGCGGCCTCGAGCTCAACTACTCGCAGCAATACACCTTCCTCCCCGGCGCGCTGCGCGGCCTCGGCTCCTACGCCAATTTCACCTATCTCGACACCAAGGGCGACTACGGCGGCACCGCCACGGTCACGCGCCTCGCCAACCTCACGCCCCGCAGCGCCAACGCCGGCCTCACCTGGCGCGGCTACGGCCTCGATCTGCGCGTGATGATGAACTACCGCAGCGAGTTTTTCCGCAGCTCGACCTCCGGCAACTTCGGCAGCGGCGCGGGCGTGCTGCCCGGCACGATGTTCTACGAAGTCTACCAGCACGCGCGCACGCTCTGGGACTTCAAGGCGCAATACACGGTCAGCCGCACCTACAGCCTCTACCTCGACGTCTACAACCTCACGAACGATTTCAACAACAACGACTATCTCCACGCCTTCGGCCGGGAAATCCCGAGCTACGCCGCCGGCCCCGGCACCAGCTACAAGGCGGGCGTGACCGCGCGGTTCTGAGCCGGACTCATGCAGTTGAAGGCCGTTCCCAGCTATTTCACCGCGAGCTAGCTTGGCGAGGTCAGCAAGCGTGGGGGCACGAACGGCTTCGCCGCGTCACCCGTCCAGCGCATCGCCGTGAGATCGCCGGTCTGCGCACCGCGCGGGCCGGAGTTTTTCGCGAGATAGAAAAGCCCGCGGCCGATCGGCTGGGAGACCGACGTCGGCTTTCTGGCTCCAGCCGCGGATGCCTGTGGCTGGATCCATTGAGGCCGTCGGCGGCGAGCGCGAGGAGCTGACCCCGTTCCGCGCCTTGGCCACCGGCGCCAGGCACACCGATCAAATCTCCGGTGCGCGGTGGCGTGCGGGCGTCGATCGCGACGAGGAGATAGTTGGGGAATGAAGACTTGGTGCCCTTGTAGACGCCGAGGAACCAGCGTTGCTGCACCTCGTCGCAGGCGAGGTTCTGCACGCCGTAGGTGGTGTTGCCGGTGCGCACGAAATATTTGCCGTGCACGGCGGCGGGGCCGCTGTGGTGCGGGGCCGACTCGGTGAGCGGACGCTCGTGGCTCGCCCAGTCGGCGATGTCGTATTGCAGCAGGACTTGGTGATCGTTGTCGGCGCGCGCGGCATTGGCGTAGATGCCGGAGGCGACGGTGAGGAGGCGCGGGCCATCGGTGCGGCCGAACTGCGGGCCGAAGGCCACGTCATCGATCCCAGAGCAGCCGTGGCGGTGGTCCGGGGTTTTCGCGACCTCGCCGTCGAAGACGCCATCGCCGTTGAGATCGGCGGCGTAGTCTTTCACCACTTCAGGCAAATAGATCGCGCGGAAGAGGTCCGACTTCGTGGCGTCGAGATCGACGCGATCGATCCGGCTCAGGTCGATCGCGGCGATGCGGAAGGCTTGGTCCTTCTTGTATTCCAGCGAGCCGTGGACGCGCCCGTCGCGCGCATTGAAATCAAGATCGCCGAGGCGGCCGGCCCAGCCGGTGAGCGTGCCGACGAGCTAGCCGCTGAAATCGTATTTCGCGAGCAGCGTGGTGAACGAGCAGAAGATGCAGCCGCCCTGCAGGTCGACGGCGACGCCCTGCACGTGGCTCGTCGGCCAGGTGCCGCCGTTCCGCGTGAGCGGCGGCGGGATCCTCGCGGCGGCCAGAATGCCGGCAGGGAAAGCGCCGAGCAGGGAAAGAGGTCTTATCATTCCCTTGGGGCGGGGGCCCCCGAAGCGCGTTTCCTCAGAATGTGCCCTTGATCCCCGCGGTCCACAGCGAGCCGTAGATGCTGTATTGCTGCCAGTGGCTCTCGACGTTGGAGTAGATGATGTCGGGCTTGTTGAAGATGTTCCGGCCGGAGAGCATCAGCTCGAGATTGCGCGTGAGCTTGAAGCCCGCGCTCACGCTCCAGAGCTCGCGGGGAGCGTGGTAGAGGACGCCGCCATTCACGGTCGTGGGCGTGTTGGCGAGGGCGCTCGTGCGCGACGTGCCCTGCCACGTGCCGTTGATCTGGGCGGAGAAGCGGCCGAGGCGGTATTTCGCGCCCCAGTTCATCGACTTGTTCGGCGTGCCAACGCGCACGCCATCGGCCATGACGCGAGTGAGCGAGCCGTAGAGGCCGAGGCCCTTGAGCGCGCGCGGCAGGAAGGTGAGCTGCTGATTGTATTCGAAGGTCAGGCCGTTGGTGTAGCGGACGCTCGGGTCGTTGTCCGCGCTGATGAACCGATAGCCGGGATAGTCGCCGGCGCTGTAGCCCACCTCCTCGGGGCGATCGATCGTGCGGCCGGTGATCTGCATGTCCTCGAGCCTGAGCCGGTAGAACGAAACTCCCACCACGCCCGACGGCTCGAGGTAATAGTGCAGGCCGGCGTAGAGCTTCGCCGATTGCTCGGGCTTCAGCTTGGCGTTGGGCACGGTGACGGTCAGCGCGGTGTCGTTGACCGTGGTGGCGCCGGCGATGTTGCCGTAGTCGGGACGGAGGACGGCCTCGCTGAAGGCGACCTGGCCGACGAGCCTCGGCGTAAATTCGTATTTCGCGCCGCCGCTGAGGAACCAGTTGTCGTAGTCGCCGTGGCGGCGGCCCTGCTTGCCGTTGTTGTATTGATAGAGGATGCCGGCCGGCGTGCTCGCAAAACCCGCCGCGGGCGCGCCGGTGGAGGTGGCGACCTGGCCGGGCTGGCCGGCGGTGCCGATCACGGTATAGCCGGCGGCGATGACGTCCTTCGCGGGCCGGACGTCCCAAATCTTGGTGTTGTTCGCCGTGTTTTCGTAGCGCAGCCCGAGATCAAAGCGGGCCCGCTGGTAGCGCGTCTGCGCCTCGAGGTAGGCGGCGGTGACTTGCTCCTGCATGCCCTTGGTGTTGGCGAGGCGGCGCTGGAGGTTGCCCGCATCGTTCCGCAGGAAATACTCCGGATGCTGCACGAAAAGATCGTAGGTCGCGTAGTTGGAGTCGGCGCGCCAGTTCTGGTCGTTGAAGTTGCCCGCGTCGAAGCCGAGAATCTTCGCTTGGTAATTCTGCGTGTAGGGGACGCTGGCGTTCGCCTGCACGCCGGTGGGGCCGACGAGCGTGTAGGCGACGTATCCGCCCTCGTTGGAATTCCACGAGTTGGTGCGCGCGCCACCGCCGGCCAGCAGCTTGACGGGAAGCCCGGCGACGACGAGCTGCTTCTCCAGATCGAGATAGCCGCTGAACATCTCGTTGGTCGTGTCGGATTCGGCATTGCGAACATTGTTTGCGCCAAATGATTTCCAGTTCTCGGGCACGCGCCAGTCGTTCACGGCCGTGACGCCGGTCTGCGTGAGCGTCCACCTGGCCGAGTCCATCGAAGGCCGATCGAGGACGAAGCCGCCGAGGTTCGTGATCGCGCTGTCGTTGCGCTGGAAGAAACCCTTCAGGCCGTTGCGGAAATTATAGCGCGCATTGGAGTAGCTGCCGCGGAGCACGGCCTTGAAGCTGTCGCCCTTGTATTCGACCTTCGGCGCCAGGAGGAGCACGGGCGTGTCGGCGAAACGGTGCGAATACTCCGTGTCGAGGCGCGTGTTGGTCGTGCCGGCCCCGACGATGTGCGTGGGGGTGCTGCCCGCGGCCGCGTTCGACACCGCGGTGGTGCCGAAGTAGAGGAACGTGTATTGGTTCACATACTCGACATCGTAATCCGAGTAGGTGCTGCGGAGGGAAAGCGTGACGCGCTCGCTGAGCTTGTAGTCGACGCTGAGGTTGAGGGCCTCGCGGTGCGTCATCTTCGGGCCGGCGCGCCACATCGCGCGGTAGGGAATGCCGCCGGCATCGCGCGTGACGCCCGCGGGCACCGTGGCCGGGTAGATCCAGTCGATCTGGTTGCGGTCCTGCTCGACGAAGTTGGCGTTGTAGCTCGCGGTGAACTCGACGCCGAGCCGGCCGCCGAGAAACACGTCGCCATAGCCGATCTGGGCGGAGGGCAGGATGCGGCTGTGCTTCCGGTCGTCCGGGAAATAGTCGCGCTGGAGCCGCGCATCCGAGGTGCCGATGCCGCCGAACTGAAACGCGAACTGGCGGCCCTTGCGCTGGAAGGCGTATTTGCTGCGGAGGTTGATGCTGCCGCCGGGCGAGTCGGCGTCCATGCTCGCGGTGAGCGTGTTGTTGAACTCGATGGACTCGATGCCGGTGATGGACATCTGCTCGAAGGAATTCTGCCGGCCCGTGTTGTTGTTGGAGGTGCCGGTGGGCATGCGCGCGCCGTCGGTGGTGAAGAGCGAATACTTCGGGTCGAGGCCGCCGATGCGCACGGCGTTCGTGTCGACCTCGACGTAGTCGAGCGACAGGCCGGGCATCGACTTCATGAACTCGCCGACATCGCCCATGGTGAGATCGCCGTAGTTGTCGGAGGCCACGACATTCTTGGCGTTGGGCGCGGCCAGCCGCTCCATGATCGCCTTGGCCTGGCCGCTGCGCGCGGCGGAAATCTCGAATTTCTGCAACTGCACCACCTCGTTGCCCGCGGCGACCGGGCCAAAGGAGGCGTCCTTCAGCTCGATGTCCTGCGTGACGGCCTGGCCGGCAGCGACCGTGACGACCGTCCTCACCGGCGCCATGCCGGTGTAACTGACCACCAGCGTCACCAAGCCGGCGGGCACCCCCACGAGCCGGTAAGCGCCGCCGTCCTCGCTGAAGGTCACGAGGGCCGTGCCCTCGGCCCGCACCTCGGCGCTGCGCACGTATTCCCGGGTGGCGCCGTTGAAGACCCGGCCCGAGACGACGCCGGTGGACTGCGCCAGGGCGCGGGACATCGGCACGGCGATGGCCATGGCGAGGACAATGGCTTGAAACAGACGCAGGGGACGAAGGGACGAGGTCATGGTCATGGCGAGCAAAGGGTTTCCGATCTTCAACAACAGCGTGAATTGTTATGCAGCATTACGATTCATATTTCTGCCGAGCCTCGGAAGCGGCGTCAAGCCGCGCCCTGCAACGATCGCGTGGCGGCGCGGGCCGGGGGCCTCCGGCCGCGCCGCGGTCCGGCGCGAGCCCGCCGCTCGGCCCTTGACAGCGCCTGAGTCCACTAGCTGGATAAAATATCGATGCCGAATGACTATTCAGACGAACGCCTGCGCCTGGTCGCGCGGCTTTATTACCTGGATGGCCTCGGGCAGAGCGAAGTGGCGAAGTTCGCCAAGGTCTCCCAGGCCAAGGTGTCGCGGCTGCTCGCGCTGGCCCGCGAGCGCGGGATCATCCGCATCACCGTCGCCGACTACGAGCCGCGCCGCCGTGAGCTCGAGGATCAACTGTGCGCCCGCCTGGGGCTGAAGGAAGCCATCGTCATCAAGTCAAGCGGCGGCACCGAGGCCGCCGACCTGCGCCGCGCGATCGGGCACTTCGGGGCTCCCGCGGTCGAAGCCCTGATCCAGCCGCACGACACGGTGGCGCTCGCCGGGGGACGCACCATCCACGAGCTGGTGCACCACCTGCCCGCAAAAAAGACCAAGTCTCTCACCGTCGTGCAGGCGATGGGCAGCGTGGACTCCAGCGTCAACGCCTTCGACGCGCAGGAGGTCGGCCGGGTGATGGCCCAGCGGCTCGGCGGCATTTTCCTCGCCCTCAACGCCCCCGCGTTCATCGCGGAGAAGCGCACCCGCGACGCCCTGCTGGGGCTCGAGCAGGTGCGCTCGGTGAACGAGAGCCTCGACCGCGCGAAAGTCGCGCTGATCGGGCTCGGCACCCTGCAAAACTCCGTCTTTGTCGAGCGCGGCGTGCTCAAGGATCAGATGTTGCGCGACCTCGAGCGTGCGGGAGCCGTGGGCGAGGTGTGCGGCCGCTTCATCGACGCCCGCGGCGACGAGTGCGCGACCACGTGGAGCGATCGCGTGATGAGCGTGCGGATCGAGCAGCTGCGGCGAATTCCCCGGGTGATTGGCGTCGTGTCCGGCAGTGACCGGACGGCGGCGATCCTCGCCGCGATTCGCGGCGGTTTGGTCAAGTCGCTCGTGATCGACGAGGGCGGCGCGGGCGTGTTGCTGGCCGGCGCTTCCCACTCCACCACGCCCGCCATGGCATCCGGCACAAAAAAGAAGGTGAAGAAATGACGGCTTCCACGCTCCCGGTTGCGGAGAAACTCTCCCTCGAGGCCGCGCTGGCCTCGGCGCGCGAGACGCGCGCGCTGATCGTCGGCGCCGGCGCCCTCGCCGAGACGGCGCGGATCTTTCGCGAGCAGTTTCCCGGCGCCCGCGCGATCGTGATCGCGGATGCGCACACGCTGCCGCTCGCGGGCCGCGCCGTCGGCGAAGCGCTGCGCGCGGCCGGGATCGGCAGCGAGCCGCCGTTCATCCTCTCCGACCCGGCGCTCTACGCCGAGATGCGCTACGTCGCGCAGGTCGAGGCCGCGCTCCGCCCGCACGACGCGATCCCGATCGCGGTGGGCTCGGGCACGATCAACGATCTCGTGAAACTCGCGGCGCACCGCACGGGCCGCGCGAGCTACCTCTGCGTCGCGACCGCCGCGTCGATGGATGGCTACACGGCGTTCGGCGCGTCGATCACCCACGAGGGCGCGAAGCAGACCTTCGACTGCCCGGCGCCGCGCGCGGTCGTGGCGGACATTGATCTCATCCGGCGCGCGCCGCCGGAGATGACCGCCTCGGGCTACGCCGATCTTTTCGCCAAGGTCACCGCGGGCGCCGACTGGATCCTCGCCGATGCGCTCGGTGCCGAGCCGATCGACGCGCGCGCGTGGGCCATCGTGCAGGGCGGCCTGCGCGATGCCCTCGCCGATCCGGCGGGCGCGCGGGCGGGTGAGGCGAGCGCGATCGCGCCGCTCGTCGAGGGGCTGATGCTCGGCGGCTTCGCGATGCAATGGACCAAGAACAGCCGCCCGGCCTCGGGGGCGGAGCACCAATTTTCCCACCTGTGGGACATGGAGCACCACACGCACCGCGGCGAGGCGCCGTCGCACGGCTTCAAGGTTGGCCTCGCCACCCTCGCCGTCACCGCGCTCTATGAGTGGCTGCTCGCGCAGCCGTTCGAGCAACTCGACGTGGAGCGCTGCGTCGCGCGCTGGCCATCCGCCGCCGAAGCCGAGGCGGAGACGCGCCGGATGTTTGCCCGCGACGACTTCCTCGCCACCGCTTTGAAGGAAACCGCCGCCAAGCACAGCTCGCGTGACGCCCTGCGCGCGCAGCTTCACCAACTCCGTTCGCATTGGCCCGTCACCCGCGCACGCCTGGCTGCGCAACTCCTCCCCTTCGCCGAGGTGCGCCGCCGCCTGCGCGCCGTCGGCGCCCCGGTTGAGCCGGAGGCAATCGGGCTTACGCGCGCGCGCCTGCGCGCGAGCTTCCTCCGCGCCCAGCACATCCGCCGCCGCTTCACCGTGCTCGATCTCGCGGTGCGCACCGCGACGCTCGAGCCGGCGCTCGACGCGCTCTTCGCCCCCGGCGGCGCGCTCGTCGCTCCTGCTTCCCCATGACCACGACCCCGACGATGGACACCGCCACGGCGGCGCGTTTTCGCCACTGGCAGTTGCGCACGCTCGCCGGCGCGATGCTCGGCTATGCGGCGTTCTATTTCGTCCGCAAGAACCTCAGCGTCGCCATGCCCGTGATCGAGGCGGACAAGGCGCTCGGCATCACCAAGGTCAGCCTCGGCTGGTTCCTCACGATGCACGGCCTGCTCTACGGCGTCTCGCGCTTCGTCAACGGCATCTGGGCCGACCGCGCCAACGCCCGTTGGTTCATGGTCGCGGGTCTCATGCTCTCGGTCGGCGCCAACGTCTTCTTCGGCTTCGGCTCCGCGGTGCTGTGGCTCGGCGTGGCGTGGATGATCAACGGCTGGGTGCAGGGCATGGGCTTTCCGCCGTGCTGCCGCCTCATGACGCATTGGTTCCCGCCCGGCGAGCTCGCGACCAAGATGTCGGTCTGGAACACCTCCCATTCCATCGGCGCGTGGGCGACGCTCGGCTTCTGCGGCTTTGTCGCGGAGCGCTTCGGCTGGCGCTGGTGTTTCTTCGGGCCCGCCGTGCTCTGCACGATCATCGGCTTCGTGCTCTTCGTGATGCTGCGCGACACGCCGAGCTCCGTCGGCCTCCCGGAGATCAAGGTCGAGGGCGACACGGGCACCCACGGCGAGGACAAGTCGAGCGCGGACTACAAGGCGTTTGTGCGCACGCACGTGTTCGGCAATCCCGCGCTCTGGTGGATCTCGCTCGCGAATTTCTTTGTCTACATCCTGCGCTTCGCGGTCCTCGACTGGGGCCCGACGCTGCTGAAGGAGTGGAAGGGCTTCACGCTCCAGCACGCGAGCTGGGTCGTGATCGGGTTCGAGGTCGCGGGCCTCGTCGGCATGCTGCTCGCCGGCTGGATCACGGACCGCGTGTTCGGCGGGCGCGGGCCGCGCACGTGCGTCTTCTGCATGGTGGGCGCGGTGGCGTCGCTGCTGGCGTTTTGGAAGCTCGGCTCGTCCGCCGCGTCCGAGATCCTATGGCTCGGGCTCGCGGGCTTCTTCATCTACGGCCCGCAGGCGCTGATCGGCATCGCCGCCGCCAACCTCGCCACCAAGCGCGCCGCGGCCACGGCCGCGGGTTTCACGGGGCTCTTCGGCTACGCGAGCACGCTGGTCTCGGGCGTCGGGCTCGGCTGGATGGTCCAGCATCACGGCTGGGACGCGGCCTTCGGCGGCCTGCTCGCCATGGGCGCGTGCGGCACCGTGTGCTTCGTGCTCGCGTGGCGCGCGCCCGCGCACGGCTACGGCGTGGCCAAACCCTGATTTCAGGCGATGAATCACGCTCCGCTCCGCCGCATCCGCCACCTCGCGCTCGACCTCGACGGCACCGTCTACAAGGGCGGCACGCTGTTCCCGTTCTCCCGGCCTTTTCTGGAGCGGATGCAGGCGCTCGGCATCGGCTGCACTTTCCTCACCAACAACCCCTCGAAGAGCGCCGCGGACTACCGCGCGAGCCTCGCGAAGCTCGGCATCCCCTGCACCCCGGACCAGATCTACACCTCGTCGCTCGCGACCATCGACTGGCTGCGCCGCGAGCGGCCGCAGGTGCGCCGGCTCTTCGCGCTCGGCACGCCAAGCATGGAGGCGGAATTCCGCGCCGCGGGCTTCGCCCTGACAGGCGACGACCCGCGCGACGAGCCCGACGCCGTGCTGGTCGGCTTCGATCTCACGCTCACCTACGCGAAGCTCTGCCGCGCCGCGTGGTGGGTGAAGCAGGGAAAGCCCTTCTTCGCCACGAACCCCGATCTCGTGTGCCCGACCGACCAGCCCAACGTGCTCGTCGACTGCGGCTCGATCTGCGCCGCGATCGAGAAAGCCGCCGGACGCGCGCCCGACAAGGTCTTCGGCAAACCCGATCCCTCGATGCTCACCGGCATCATGGCGCGGCACCACCTGCGCGCCGACGAGATCGCGATGGTGGGGGATCGCATCTACACGGACATCGCGATGGCCCGGAACGCCGGCGCCCTCGGCGTGCTCGTGCTCAGCGGCGAAGCCACCGCGGCGGACGCCGCCGCGGCGCAGCCGCCGCCCAACCTCGTGCTGCCGAGCCTCGCCGAACTGGGCGACTTGCTCCAAGGTGCCCGGCTCTGACGCTCTTCCATGAAAACTCCTGTCCTCCTCGCGTTGTTGTTTCCCCTTTCCGCCTTCGCCGGTCCCGAGATCGTCGCGCACCGCGGCGCCTCCTATGACGCGCCGGAGAACACCGTCGCCTCCCAGGAGCTCGCGTGGAAACAGGGCGCCGACGCCGCGGAGTTCGACGTCCGCCGCACCAAGGACGGCCAGCTCGCGATCATGCACGACACGACGACGAAGCGGACCACCGGCCGCGACGCGAAGTTCGCCGATCTCACCCTCGCCGAGCTGCGCACGCTCGACGCCGGCAGCTGGAAGGACCCGAAGTTCGCCGGCGAAAAAGTGCCGACCTTCGACGAGATGCTCCGGCACATCGCGCCCGGCAAACGCGTCGTCGTCCACATCTACACCGGCCTGGAGAGCACCGCGGATGTCGCCGCCGCGATCCGGCGCAACCAGCTCACCCCGCGGCAGGCCGCGATCATCTCGTTCGACTACGAGCCGATCTCGGCGCTCAAGCAGGCCCTGCCGGCCTTCGAGTGCCTCTGGCTCGTCAACGCGCCGTCGTCCGACCCGAAGAAGAAGGATCAGAACCTCTCCCTCGACGAGTTGATCAAGCGCTGCCGCGCGGCGAAGCTCAACGGCCTCAGCTTCAACCAGAATTTTCCGCTCGACGCCGACGGGGCCAAAAAAATCCACGCCGCCGGCCTGGTGTTCCACGTGTGGACCGTCGATCTCCCGCAGATCGCGCGCCGGTGGATCGATCTCGGCGTCGACTCGATCACCACCAACCGCGCGGGCTGGCTGCGCGAGCAACTGGCGCGGTGAGGCGGAGCGCGTTGACCACAACGCGCGTCCAGGGCCGCCGAGAATTGCGCCGGCCGCCGAGGTAGGGCGGGTCTGTGACCCGCCCTTTCATGCCTTGAGCGTTCGCAGCAAGGGCGGGTCGCAGACCCGCCCTGCTTTTCGGCACGGCGCCCGCCGCCATGAAAAAGCCCGCGTCGCCGCGGGCTTCGCTTTCACCGAGGTGAGCCGCGAGCTCAGTCCACAAGGAAGGCCTCGACGAGGCCGACGCCGGTGGCGTTGTTCTTGCCGCGGATCGTCGTCGTGTAGGCGCCGGGCTGCAGCGTCATCAGGATCGCGCCCTCGCGATCGTTGAGCGGGGCGAAGCCGGTGGCCTGGATGGCGGCCTGCTGGCTGGTTTTCCAGTCGTCGTTCTCGGCGAGCATCGTGCTGCCCTGCCAGATCTGGACGATGGTGTCGTTGACGGCGCCAGCGACGCCGAGCGCGGCGAGCGACGGGCCGGTGCCGCGCACGAGGACGCGCTGCGGCGCATTGCCGCGGATCACGAAGCCGCCGATGAGGATGTTTTCGCCGGTGCCGATGTTGCCGCGCGTGGCGAAGTTCAGCAGGGGCGAGACGCCCGCCCTGGGGTTGTGATCATAGTTGCGGCCGTTGTGCGGCGTGCCGATGTAGGGGAACACCTTGTTCAGGATCGCGTCGTTGCTGTCGACGTTGTCGATGCCCGCGGCGGAGCGGATGGTGAGCGGGAGCGAGCGGAGGTCGCTGATGATGGCGGTCACGCCGATGTCGATCACGTCCTCGCCGATGCGGCGGCCGTTGGGCCAGCCGCCGGGGACGTAGAACTTGGCAGGGTCGGCGCCGATGGCGCTGCCGGGGAGGCGGAACGGGTGGCCGGTCGCGACAGGGCTCTCGAGCACGTCGCCGCCGAAGATGCTGAGGCGCGAGTAGCCGGCGTCGTCCGCGAGCGTGGCGTTGCCGGCGCCGCCGCCGGGGAGGCGGGCGCGGCCGGTGGAGAGGTCGACCTTGATCACGTCGGGGATGAAGATGGCGGAGAGGTCGGCGCGGTTGGTGGTGGGCGCGACGTTGCCCTTGAGGACGAGGGCGTTGATGAGCGCGCCCAGCTCGGGGTTGTCGGAGTAGGTCTTGAAGAGCGCGGCGTCGCTCGTGGGCTTGGTGCGGTTGTAGAGGTCCTTGTCCTTGATCGCGATGAAGGCCTCGCAGAAGAGCGGGTTGCCCTGGCGGCCGACCTGCACCCAGTTGCCGGTGGCGGCGGCGGTGGTGGAGGTCGCGCCGTCGGTCAGCACGAGCGTGGCGCGGCGGCTCGTCGTGGCGTAGACGCCCATGGTCTGGTTCTCGCCGCCGGGGACCTCGGCGATCGGGATCTCGAGGACCATCGAGTGGACGTTGTAGCCGCCCTGGCTGTCGAAGCGCTGCGCGCCAGACTTGAGCGAGAGCAGGTCGAAGATGGCGTTGATGTCGCCGTAGAACGGATCCTCGCGCTGGCCGGCGAAGGAGCGGTAGCCGTTGCTCAGCGTGGCGATGGCGCCCGCGGTGTAGTCGTCGAGCTGCGCGGCGTCGCCCACGCCGTCCTTGGCGGGGTTGTTGCCGTCGTTGCCCTTGTTGTATTTCGGCGTGGCGTTGCCCTGGTTGTTGGGCGGCACCGTGCCGCTGCCGAGGAGCGTGCTGCTCGTGCCGACGACCTTGGTCACGCTGTAGGTCTGCGTGAAGTTCTGCGCCGTGTCGCCGTTGGCCGCGACGACGCCGGTGTAGGACTGGAGGATCGAGTTCTGCGTCTTGAAGGCGTCGGTGAACTGGAACTGGTAGGCGACGAGGTCCGCGCCGGTGGTGGGGTTGGCCAAGAAGATCTGGTAGAGGACGTTGGGATCGAAGCTGTATTTGTTCGGCCCGATGCCCGGCTCCTCGTGCGGGTAGACGGAGAGCGCGACGTCGAGGAACTTCTGGCCGTTGCGCACGACGACGAACGCATACACGTCCGTGGTGTTGGCCGCGGGATCGCGGGTGATGAGCGGGGCGTCCTGGTGGCTGGAGGCGCGGGCCGGCGAGAGGCCGATCGCGGCGGAGAGGGTGAGCGCGAGAAGCGCACGCACCGGGCGGAGGGATGTCTTTGGTTTCATTTTATGGGTTGGACTGACGGCTGGGGAAAAACTCAGCGGGCCGCGAGCGCGCCGGGCACGGGGCGCGCGAGCCACGCGCGCTCGGAGGGCGTGAGCGTGGCGGCGAGCGGGCGCGCCGCGGCGAAATGCCGCTCCGCCGCGGCGGCGTCGCCCTGCGCCAGCGCGATCCCGCCGGCGTGCAGGAAGAGCCGCGCGTCGCGCGTGCCGGCGGCGAGCGCGGCGCGCATCGCGTCGGCGGCCGCCGCGGTGTCGCCCGCGGCGAGCGCCGCCCAGGCGAGCGCGTCGTGGGAGAGCGCATCCGCGCGCTCCGCCAGCCCGGCCCGCGCGAGGCGCAGCGCCGTCGCGGGCTCGGCGCGGCGCGTCGCGAGGAAAAGCGCGAACGTTCGCGGATCCTCGATCGCGCCGCGCTTCAGCAGGCGCGACTCGACGGCGGCGGCGTCGGCCTCGCGGCCGGCGGCGCGCAGCGCGTCGGCGAGCCACCATTGGCACTCGGGCTGCGGCAGCAGCGCGGCGGCGCGCTGGAGCGGCGCGACGGCATCGGCCGTGCGCTCGAGGGCGAGCAGCGCGCGGCCGTGGGCGAGCAGCGCGGGCGCATAGTCGGAAAGAGTCGCGCCGGCCTGCTCGGCGAGGCCGAGCGCCGCGGCGAGATTGCCGACTTGCAGCGCGTAGCCCGAGAGCCGCGTGAGGAGCCATGCCTGCGTCTCCGCGTCGTCCGCCGCGCTCGCGCGCAGCGCCGAGTCCATCGCGGAGATCGCGCCGGCGAGATCGCCGGTGAGCCAGCGGACGTGCGCGATCCGGCTGAAGGCCGCGACGCCGGGCTTCAGGGCGACGAGGCGCCCAAGCACCGCGATGCCCGCGGTGATCTTGCCCTGCTCGATCAGCGCGTCGCTCAGCAGCGCGAGGTCGGCAGGCTCGCCGCGCTCTGCGACGAGCTGCGCCGCGATGACCTCGGCCTCGCGGAAGCGGTGGAGGTTGTGCAGCACGTGCGCGCGCACGACGCGCGTCGCGACGGACGGGCCGAACCGGGCGTCGGCCACGCCGGCGGTTTTCTCGGCGAGCTTGTGGTAGCCCGCGTCGAGCGTGCGGCGGGCCTTGGCGACGTAGGCCCACGCGAGCCGCTCAAAGTCGGCGGCGCGCGCGCCGGCGGCGCGGGCCTGCGCCTGCGCGCGGGCGATGGCGAGGTCCTCGGGCGCGGCGCCCGCGTGCGCCGCGAGCACGATCTCGCGATCGAGATCGACGGCGGCGGGCGCGGCGGCGGCGAGGAGCGGGGCGAGGAAAAGGGCGCGGAGGGGCGGGAGAAGCATCGCCCCTCATTCGCGCCGCGCGGCGCGGGGGATGCGCCGCGCGCGGAAAAGTTTTGCGCGCGAAACTATTTGCATCCGCGCCACGCGCCCGGACGTAGGCGGCGCGCGCTCAGCGCGCGAGCACCGTGCGCTCGACGAACCACCACAGCCCGGCCAGCGCCACGACGGCGGAGAGCGCGGGCACGCCGCGGCGCCGGAAGCCCTCCCGCTTCCGCAGCTGCCAGACGACAGGCAGCACGACCGCCGCAATCGCGATCTGGCCGAGCTCGACGCCGAGGTTGAAGGTCACGAGCGGCAGCGCAATGCCCTGCCCGCCCGCGCCGCCCACGCCAAGATCGCGCAGCACGCTGGCGAACCCAAACCCATGGATGAGCCCGAACCCAAACGTGAGCGCCCAGCGCCCGCGCGGCTCGGCGCCGCGGCGCACGAGGTTTTCCACGCCCACATACACGATCGAGGCGGCGATGGCCGGCTCGACGAGCCTCGCGGGGAGGTTGACCACGTTGAGCGCCGCCAGCGCGAGCGTGATCGAGTGCGCGAGCGTGAAGCACGACACAATCGCGACAATCGACCGGAAGCTCCCGCACACCACCAGCAGCGCGAACAGAAACAACAGGTGGTCGTATCCGGTCCAGATGTGCTCCACGCCGAGCAGGATGAATTCCCACCACGTCGGCGAATCGCCAACCACCGGGTCTTCGGCCCGGAGCAGTTTCTTCCAGATGACCGATCCCTTTTCATCGGCGACGATCACGAACTGCCGGTGCCCGGAGGGCAAATCCCCGAGCTTCATGGCGCGCAGACTCAGCTTCGCGCCAACGTCGCCGCGCGGATACACGAGCGTGAGGCTCACATTGTCCCCCGCCAGCAGCTCGGCCCGCGCCTCGCGGGGCCTCAGCACGTCCCCCCCGACGCGCACCTCCCAGATTTCCGGCGCGATCGCGACGAGCGCCGCGCGCGCGGCATCGAACTCCGCCTGCGACCATGCGCCCTCGTGCCGCATCTCCGGCGGCAGCAGCTGCTGCACGTCGCCAGGCGCAAATCCCGTCACGAGCACAATCGCATCCGCGCGCAACTCGCCCTGCATCGAGCTGATGCCCGGGTCGTGGGCGCGCAGGGCCGCCACGCCCACGGCGAGGAAGCAGAGCATGCGGCCCAGCGCGCGGCGCAGGCTCACGCGAGCGCCTCCCGCCATTGGTTCCACGCCCGCGCGGTAAGGCTGAGCAGCGCCGTGCAGCCGCTCGGGCTCACGGTTGCGCCCTGGGTCGTGCCCTCGGCCGCATGATAGTAGTCGCCCGCCCGCATGAGCCGCCCGCCCGTGATGACATCGCCCGAAATCACCAAGCCCTCGTCACCGCCCTCCGTGTGCGCGTGATCGGGAAAGCGGGCGCCGGGCGCCATCTCCATGAGCAGCATGACCACATCGCGCTGCGCGTCCACGGACAGCGTCTTGAAGCGCACGCCGGGAATCCTGGTCGCGCGCCAGCCCTCCGCGCTCGTGGCCGACTCGAAGCGCCAGCCCGCGGGCGTCTCGCCGGCCGCGGCGGCGCGCGCGCCCCGGATGCGCGCCAGCAGGATCTCTTTCACCCGGGGCGACGGCGCCGCGGCGACGGGCGCGGCAAGGGCGAGCCGGGCGTCGATGGCATCGGCCTCCGGCACCCTGGAGCGAGGCGCACGGGCGGGGCGACGGGATTTGTCTTTCGGGTTCGCGGCCATGATTACGTCAGCGAGCGGTGGCCGGGCGCACGCGCGCGAGGGCCGGTTTCAGTTTCAGCAGGCCGCGCCGGATGCGGGCCTTGACGGTGCCGACGGGCTCGCGCAGCGCCGTGGCGATTTCCTCGTGCGTGAGGCCGTCGAAGAACGCCAGCGCGATGGCGCGGCGCTCCCCGGGGCTCAGCTTCGCGAGGGCCGCGCGCACGGCGGCGCCGGCCTCGTCGGTCGCGAGCGACTCCAGCGCGGCCGGCGCGACGAAGGCGTCCTCCGTGCGCGCGCCCTGCGCCTCCTCGATGCGCCGCAGGTGGCGGGCGTTGGCACGCAGGCGGTCGATCGCCTTCCGCCGCGCGATCGTGACGACCCACGAGAACGGCGAGCCGAGCTCCGCGCGGAAATCGGGCGCGCGCTCCCACACCTGCCAGAAGGCCTCCTGCAAAACCTCCTCGGCCTCCGCCCGCGAGCGCAGCACGCGCACCACGAGCGAAAACACGGGCCGCGACAGGCGGTCGTAGAGCTCGCCGAACGCCGCCTCGTCGCGCAGCGCGACGGCTTGCAGCAGGGTTGCGTCGTCACGGGGAGTCATGGCAGGGACGGCGGGAGCGAAGCTCCGGCGCGCGCCCGCAGGCAAGGCATTATCCGGCGGGGAGAAATAAATTGCATCCGCGCGTCGCCGGGCGGCGAACTATCCCGGCTCGAGCTGCGCGCTCGACGGCGCGCGCCGCGCCCGCCACACAAGGGCCGCCCGCCCCATGAGCGCCCCCGAATGGCCCGCCCCGAATCCCGCCGACGACCTCGGGCTCGTCGCGCTGGACTACAACCTCTCGCCGGCGCGCCTCGTCTCGGCCTACCGGCACGGCGTCTTCCCGTGGCCCGACGGCGGCCCGTTCCGCCCGATTCCGTGGGTCTGCCCGCCCCGGCGCGCGATCCTGGAGTTCGCTGCGCTGCGCGTGCCCAAAAACCTCCGCAAGGCGGAGCGCACGCTCGGGGCGCGCCTGCGCTTCACGATCGATCGCGACTTCGCGGGGGTGATTCGCGCCTGCGCCGCGGCGCCGCGGCCGCGGCAGACCGGCACCTGGATCATCCCGGCGATGGTGGCGGCCTACCTCGAGGTGCACCGCCGAGGCCACGCGCACAGCGTCGAGGCCTGGGATGGCGACCTGCTCGTGGGCGGCCTCTACGGCGTGAGCGCCGCGGGCGTGTTCACGGGCGAGAGCATGTTCCACCGCATCGACGACGCGTCGAAGCTCTGCGTGCTGCACTTGATCGCGCACCTGCGCGCCCGCGGCTCGACCTGGATCGACATCCAGCAGCTCACCCCGCACTTCGCCCGCCTGGGCGCCCGCGAGATTCCACGCCAGGAGTTTCTGGAGCGGCTCGCCGGCGAGCGCGCGGCGGGGCGCGTGCTTTTCCCGTAGGCGCCTACGGGCGGACGAGCAGCACGTCGCTCCACTCGCCCATCACGCGCGCATCGACGGACCACCCCGGCGCCACCGCGGCGAAGGCCGCGCGCACCTGGGCGTTTTCCGGCGCGAGGATCCCGCTCAGCACCAGCGCGCCGCCGGGCGCGACCGACGCGACGAGCTCGCGCGCGAAACGGGTGAGCACATCGGCCTGGATGTTGGCGAGCACGATCTCGGCGCTGCGGCCCGCCAGCCCGCCCACGAGGTCGCCCACGAAAAATTCCACGCGGTCGGCCAGGCCGTTGAGCGCGGCGTTCTCCCCGCTCACCCGCACCGCCTCGGGATCGTTGTCAAAGCCGCGCACGTCGCGGAAGCCGAGCAGCGCCGCGGAAAGCGCGAGGATGCCCGAGCCGCAGCCGGCATCGATCACGCGGGCGCCGGCCTTCGCCTCGCCGGCTTTTTCCCGCCGTTCAGCCAGCGCCACGAGCCGCTCGACGCACAGCCGGGTCGTCTCGTGGTTGCCGGTGCCAAACGCGAGCCCCGGGTCGAGCCACAGCACGGCGTCCCCCGGGGGCAGGCGGAAGGCCTCGCGCTCCCAAATCGGCACCCAATGGAGGCGGCCGAAGCGCCACGCATGGAAGTGGGCTTTGTAGCTGTCGCGCCAGTCCGCATCCGCGAGCACGCGCAGGACCGCCTCGCCGAGGGCGTCGACCCCGGCCGCGGCGAGGGAGATCCATTCCGCCCGGAGGACGTCGGCGTCGCTCCCGAGGCCGATGACCCACGCCCGGCGCGCAATCACATCCTCCAGCACGCTCCAGTTTTCCCAGCCCCGCTCAAGCAGCACCTCGTCCGCGGCCGGCGCGCGCGCCGCGGGAATCTCGATTCTTATTTCCAGCAATGCCATGGCCGGACGCTCCGCGGAGCGCTGCCGGCGGGCAAGGGAATTGGCCGTCGGCGGCTCCAGGGGTGATTCAAGTTTTGACCTGCGGTGCCGTTGCCATTTTGCCATCCATGCGCCCGGTCGCGCATGCGGCCCTCCTGCCACCCCCCTTCCCCGCTGCCTTTGCCTCGCATGAGCCTCCACGTCCTCCGCCTTCCCCTCGCGCTGCTCCTGGCCAGCGCATCCGCGCTCCTGGCCCAGGTGCCGAGCCTCACCAATCTGTCGACGCGCGCGCAGGTCGGCACGGGCGGCAACATCATCATCTCCGGCTTCAACATCGGCCCCGGCGGCAACAAGACCGTGCTCATCCGCGCCAGCGGCCCGACGCTCGGCGCCGCGCCGTTCAACGTGCCGGGCGTGCTCGCCGATCCGCGGCTTGAGCTCTTCAACGGCGCCGGCGTGAAGATCGCGGAAAACGACAACTGGGGCACGCCGGTCAACGGCGCGGAGCCCCTCACGCTCGGCACTTTCTCCCTCGTCGGCGCGTTTCCGTGGCCGGCCAACTCGCGCGACGCCGCGCTCGTCGCCACGCTCGCGCCCGGCGCCTACACCGCGCAGGTTAGCGGCGCGAACAACTCGACGGGCGTCGCGCTGATCGAGGTCTACGAGGTCGGCCAGGGCACCGCCCGGCTGAGCAACATCTCCACGCGCGCGCAGGTCGGCACCGGCGGCAACATCCTGATCCCCGGCATCGTCGTCTCGCCCGGCAGCGGCGCGCGGCGCCTGTTGATCCGCGCCGCGGGCCCGGCGCTCACCGCGCTCGGCGTCCCCGGCGCGCTCGCCAACCCCACCCTCGTGGTCACGAACTCCGCGGGCACGCCGGCGTTCTCCGCGACCAACGACGACTGGGGCACCCCGGTCGGCGCGAGCGCGTTCAACGCCGCGACGATTGCCACCGCGGCGGTGCAGGCGGGCGCGTTTGCATTTCCGGCCGGCAGCCGCGACGCCGCGATGATCGTCGATCTGCCCGCGGGCAGCTACACGATCCAGACGAGCGGCGTCGGCAACACCACCGGCGTCGCGCTGGTGGAGGTCTACGACCTGACGCCGGCCAACCCGGCCGTCGTCACCATCGTCGCGACCAAGGCCACGGCCGACGAGTCGGGCACGAAGCCCGGCGAGTTCACCTTCTACCGCACGGGCGACACCACGTTCCCGCTCACCGTCAACTACGGCATCGGCGGCTCCGCGATCAACGGCTTCGACTACCCGCCGCTCTTCGGCTCGATCGTGATCCCCGCGGGCGCCTCGTCCGTCGCGCTCCCGCTCTCGCCCAACCCCGACGTGCAGAACGAGGGCACCGACACCGTCGTGCTCACCGTCACGCCGGCCGGCGGCTATTTCGTCGGCGCGCAGAACGCCGCCACCGTGACCATCGCCGACAGCCCGGCCACGCTCTACGTCGCCAGCGTGCGCACGACCACCGGCGCGATCGGCGGCTCGACGGCCTCGGGCTACGCCTCGATTCTCCTCAGCTCCAGCGGCACGCTCGCGGCGGTCAACGTCACCTTCACCGGCCTCAGCTCCGCCCAGGCCACCGCGCACCTCGTGATCGGCGCCAACGAGGATTTCGTGCTCGATCTCCCCAACGGCCAGATCAACGGCGCGCAGTGGACATTCACGCCCACCGGCGCCTACACCAGCGCGCAACTCCTCGACGCGCTGCGCAGCGGCAACATCGCGCTGCGCATCGACTCGGCGAAATTCCCCGCGGGCGAGCTCAAGGGCAGCTTTGTCAGCGGCGCGGGCTCGCAGGCCTTTGTCGCGCCGGCCGCGCCGCCCGCCGTCTCGCTCACCAACGTCACCGCCACCGATGCCGCACGCTTCCTCACGCAGGCGACCTTCGGCCCCACCAAGGCCGAGATCGACTCGCTCACGGGCGGCAGCATCGACGCCTGGATCACGGCGCAGCTCGCGCTGCCGTTCACGTCGCATCGCGCCGCCACCGTGGCGGACCGCGCCTCGTTCGGCGGCAGCAACAGCTTCACCAACTGGAACGCCATCCACCTGCCCAACCGCCAGTCGGCTTGGTTCAAGACGGCGCTCACCGCCCCCGACCAGCTCCGCCAGCGCGTCGCCTACGCGCTCAGCCAGATCCTCGTCATCTCCGACATCGCGCTCGGCGAGGATTCGCACACCGAGCCCGTCGCCAACTACTACGACATCCTCGGCAACGGCGCCTTCGGCAGCTTCCGCACGCTCCTCGAGAACGTGACGCTCAGCCCGATGATGGGCATGTATCTCAGCTCCCTCCGCAACTCCAAGGCCGACCCCGCCACCGGCCAGACGCCCGACGAGAACTACGCGCGCGAGATCATGCAGCTCTTCACCATCGGCCTCGTGCGCCTCCAGCCCGACGGCACCCTGCAACTCGGCGCCGACGGCCTCCCCATCCCCACCTATGACCAGACCACCATCACCGAGATGGCCAAGGTCTTCACCGGCTGGGCCTATTTCAACACCACGATCAACAACAACAATTTCCGCGGCGGCAGCACGAACTACTTCAACCCGATGTCGCTCTACCCCGGCTTCCACGACGACACGGTGAAGAACCTCTCGCCGGTGAGCGCCACGCCCATCCCCGCCGCCCAGGGCGGCGCCAAGGACCTCCAACTCGCGCTCGATGCGCTCGTGAACCATCCCAACACGGGGCCCTTCATCTCCAGGCTGCTCATCCAACGGCTCGTGACCAGCAACCCGAGCCCCGGCTACGTCTACCGTGTCGCGCAGAAATTCGAGAACAACGGCTCCGGCGCCCGCGGCGATCTGGGCGCGGTCGTGCGCGCCATCCTCACCGACTACGAGGCGCGCTCGCCGTCCGTCGCGAGCAACGTCTCCTTCGGCAAGCTCAAGGAGCCGCTCCTCCGCCTCACCGGCCTCATGCGCACCTTCGGCGCCTCGTCCGCGAGCGGCCGCTTCATGGGCTACCGGCACACCGTCGACGGCAACGTGATCACCGGCACCACGCCGATCCCGGCCACCGCCGGCCAGATCGCGACGCTCTCGACCAACATCAATATCTACAGCACGCTCGGCAGCATCGCGCAGGCGGCGCTGCGCTCGCCCACGGTCTTCAATTTCTACCACGCCGACTACGTGCTCCCCGGCCCGCTCGCCTCCGCCGGCATGGTCGCCCCCGAGTTCGAGATCACCGACGACAATTTCGCCATCAACGTGCCCAACTACCTGCGCACCTTCGTGAACTCCACGACGACCGGCGCGCCCGCGGCGAACCAGCCCTACTACATCACGCTGAACACCACCTACGAACAGGGCCTCGTCGCCACGCCCGCCGCCTTGCTCGACCACCTCGATCGCGTGCTCTGCGCCGGCACGCTCAGCGCCGCCACGCGCGCCCGCATCACCACCGCGCTCAACGCCCTGCCCGCGAGCACCTCCCCCTTCGACCGCACCAACACCGCCATCCTGCTCGTGCTCACGAGCCCGGCCGCGGCGATTCAGAAATAATCGATTCCGGCCATGAACAAGAAGACCCTCTCCGTCCCCAATCGCCGCGAATTCCTCGGCTCCGCGTGCTGCGCCGCCGTCGGCGCCACCGGCATGTTGTCCACGCTCGGCAGCCTGCGCCTGATGGGCGCCGTCGCGAGCCCCGGCAACGGCCCGCAGGAGCCCCCGCGCGCCGGCGCCATCGCGCCGGACTACAAGGCCCTCGTGTGCCTCTTCCTCAACGGCGGCAACGATGCCAACAACCTGATCATCCCGATGGGCTCGGGCTACGCCGCCTACCAGAGCGCGCGCTCCAATCTCGCGATTCCGCAGGCCAACCTCCTCGCCATCACGCCCAGGACCTCCGACGGCCGCTCGTGGGGCCTGCACCCCGCGGTCGGCGAGCTGCGCAACCTGTTCAACAGCGGCAAGGCCGCCTTCATCGCCAACGCCGGCACGCTCGTCTATCCCACGACCAAGGCGCAATACACCGCCCGCAGCGTGCCGCTTCCGCCGCAGCTCTTTTCGCACAGCGACCAGCAGGTCCAGTGGCAGCACAGCGTGCCGGACAAGCCCGTTTCCACCGGCTGGGGCGGCCGCATCGCCGACCTCCTCAACGCCTTCAACACCAGCGACCAGATCTCGATGTCGATCAGCATCGCGGGCAAAAACACCTTCCAGATCGGCAACAAGGTCAGCCAATACGCGATTGGCACCGGCGGCGCCTCCACCTTGGCCGGCAGCACGACCAACCTCAATCCCACGAACCTCGACGGCATCCGCTTCCGGGCGCAGAAGGACATCTTCGCCCTCAGCCAGCCCGGGCTTTTTGAGACCGCCTTCGGCACCACCTCGGGCGACGCCATCGTCAGCGCCGATCTGCTCAACAGCGTGCTCAGCGCCTCGCCGCCGCTCACCACCGTCTTCCCCAACGTCACCGGCTCCAGCGTCAACCCGGTCTCCACCCAGCTGCGCATGGTGGCGCGGCTCATCGCCGCCTCGCCCACGCTCGGGCTCAAGCGGCAGATCTTCTTCGTCCAGCTTGGCGGCTGGGATTTGCATGCGGCGCAGCTCGTCAATTCCAATCCCGTCACGGGCTCTCACGCGACCCTGCTGGCGCAGGTCAGCGAGGCGGTGAATGCGTTCTACAACGCCACCATCGAGCTCGGCATCGCCAACCAGGTGACGACGTTCACCGCATCCGACTTCGGCCGCACCTACCGCTCCAATGGCGATGGTTCCGACCACGGCTGGGGCAGCCACGCGTTCGTCGTCGGCGGCGCGGTCAACGGCACCGACATTTACGGCGCGATGCCGACCCTCTCCGTCAACGGCCCGGATGACACCGGCCTCGGCCGCTGGATTCCGACCACCAGCGTGGACGAATACGCCGCAACGCTCGCGACCTGGTTCGGCGTCAGCGCCACCGATCTGCCGATCGTGCTGCCCAACATCGGCCGCTTCAAGAAACCCAACCTCGGCTTCATGGGCTGAGGGCGGCAGAGGCGGGAGCCCGCTTGCGGGCGATTTCGCCGCTGTTTGATTGGCAACGCCGCCGCCCATCGCGCGCAAGCGCGCTCCTCCATCCACGCATTCCATGGCCCTCCGCCGCATCCTCATCGCCGCGATTGCCTTGGCGGCGGTCGCGCTTTTCACGTGGCAATTCCGCCGCGCGGGGGGCGACGCGCCGCGCGTCACCGCGCCCGACGCCGAGCCCCCGCCCCCGCCGCCCGTCGCCAAAAAGGAAAAGGCCGCGCCGCCGCCCGCGCAAACCGAGCGCTCGCCGCTCGCCGATGCGCTCAACTCGCCCGCGTCCGACATCCGCGCGGATCTCCGGCTGGTTTCGTCCATCCTTGAGACCTTCCGCACGAACTTTCCCAAGGATGGCAACCCCGTCGGCACCAACGCCGACATCACCGCCGCGCTCACCGGGAGGAACCGGCTCGGCTTTGCCCCGATCCCGCCCGATCACAAGGCCATCAACCGCGACGGCGAGCTCTGCGACCGCTGGGGCACCCCCTTCTTTTTCCATGCCGAGAGCGCCGTGCGCATGGAGATCCGCAGCGCCGGCCCCGACAAGAAGATGTGGACCGCCGACGATGTGAGCTTCTCCCCGTGATTCCCGAATAACCATTTGCGCTCCGCGGTTTCCCGCCCAAGCTCCCCTCGCCATGCTCCGCCGCTTGTTCACGCTGTTTCTCGCCGTCGCCTGCGCGTGCGCGCCGGCGCTGGCGGCATCGGCCCCGGCGAAGCATGAACCCTCCGCCTGTTGCTGCGCCGGCAAATGCCCCTGCGCGCCGACCGAGTCCACCGCGCCCAATGCGGGGCCGACGTGCGTGCCGCCGGCCGCGCCCGCGGCGGCCGAGGAACGCGCCACCGCGAGCAAGCCTGCGCCCCGCAGCGCCCGCGCCCCCCGCCATCTCCTGCTTCTCTCTTCCGTCGCGCCGACTTGCCCGCCCCGGGCGATGCCGGCCCCCGCTGCACCCATCGCGCTGTATCGCGCGCAGTGCAGCCTGCTTATCTGAGGCGCCTAAGGGCGCAGTGTGCCCGCACGTTCCTTCCTGCGCGGAGGCTGCGTGCCCGTTTGCCTCGCGTTTCCGCGCGCGCCGGTCCCCCCCGTGCGTTCCTCCTCCCCTCCCCGTCGCTCTTTTGTCCGCACCGATTCCACCATGAAGAAATACATCCTGCTCACCGCCGCGCTTTGCGGCCTCTCCATCGCCGGCCTCGCGGCCGACTCCAAGGCCAAGGCCGACCGCTATCCGCTGACGACCTGCCTCGTCTCCGACGAACCGCTCGGCAAGAGCGACTACATCACCTACACGCACAAGGAAGCCGGCAAGCCCGACCGCGTCGTGCGCTTCTGCTGCGATGGCTGCATCGACGATTTCAAGAAGGAGCCCGCCAAGTTCCTCGCCAAGCTCGACGCCGCCGAGGCCGCGGCCAAGGCCAAGGCGGCCAGGAAAAAATAATTCAGCCCGCGCCCCCGGCCCGTGCTCCGATTGCGGAGCCCCGGGCCGGGACGCCCCTCCCATGAAACTCGTCGCCCTCCTGCTTGCGGCCTGCGCGGGGCTGCTCGCCGCCGTCCCGGCGGACCTCATCTACCGTTGCCCGATGCACCCGGCCGTCACGTCGCGCGTTCCCGGCAAGTGCACGATCTGCGGCATGGCGCTCGTCGCCGCCAACGCCGTCCCAGCCCCGGCGTCGGCCAGCATGATCGCCCTGAGTCCTTCCGCCGTCACGGCCATCGGCGTCGAGACCGCCGCCGTCGCGCGCCAGCCGCTCACGCGCACGCTGCGCGTCACCGGCCGCATCGAGGACGACGACACGCGCCACCGCATCCTCTCCGCCCGCATCCCGGGCCGGATCGAGAAGCTCCACATCAACTACGTCGGCGCCGAGGTCGCCGCCGGCGAGCCGCTCATCACGCTGTTCAGCCCCGAGGTGCTCACCGCGCAGCGCGTGTTCGTCGAGCGCGTGAAGGGCCAGGGCGCCTTTCCCGCTTCCGAGCTCGCCGCCGCGCGCGAGCGCCTGATCGAGCTCGGCCACACCGAGGCGGACCTCGCCGCGCTCGAGAAGAGCCTCGCGCCCGCCGCCACGATCGTCGTCCGCGCCCCGGTCGCGGGCACCGTCGTCGCGAAGTCCGTCTACGAGGGCCAATACGTGCAGGCCAGCGACCGGCTCCTCGAGCTCGCCGACTTTTCCCACATGTGGTTCGTGTTCGACGCCTACGCGCAGGACATTCCCTGGCTCCACCCCGGCCAGACCATCGAGCTCACGACGCGCGCGGTGCCCGGCGACACCATCTCCGCGCCCATCGAGTTCATCGACCCCAACTTCTCCGAGGCCTCCCAGACCGCCCGGGTCCGGGCCGTGCTGCCCAATCCCCACTACAGCAGCGCCGACGGCAAACCCCACCGCCTGCCCCATCGGGTCCTCGCCGAAGGCCGCGTGCTGGTCGAATCCCCGGCCGTGCTCGCCGCCCCGCGCTCCGCGATCATCGATGCCGGCGCCGGCCCGTTCGCCTACGTGGACGTCGGCCAGGACCACTACGAGCAGCGCCGCCTGAAACTCGGCCGCCGCGGCGATGCTCTCGTCGAAATCCTCGCGGGGCTCGCCGAGCACGAGAAGGTCGTCACCACCGGGGCGCTGCTGGTCGACGCACAGGCCCAGCTCACGCTCGAGAGCCGGGCCGGCCCCGCGCCCGCCCGCCCGGCGCAACCGGAGAGCGGGCCGTCGCCCCTTCCCGCGGACGACCTCGCCTCGCTCGCCGCCGTCGCCGTCGACGCCTCGGCGGCGCTCGCGGCCGACGACTTCGCGCGCTACCAAAAGCTTTTCCCGGCTCTCGCCGCCACCGCCGGGAAATTCCCCGCGCTCCCCCGGCTCGCCCTCGGCGCCAATCTCAAGGCCGCGCGCGACTCCTTCGAGCCGTGGAGCACGCGGGCCGCCGATCTGCTGAAGCCGCACCGCGCGCACCTCGGGCTGAAGATCTTCGAGTGCCCGATGGCGCCCGTCGCCGGCAAGGGCCGCTGGGTCCAGCGCGCCGCGCCCATCCGCAATCCGTTTTTCGGCGCCACCATGCTCGAATGCGGCGACGAGGTGCCCTAGCCGCCCCCGATGATCAACGCGCTCATCCGGTGGTCGCTCGCCAACCGCTTCCTCGTGCTCTGCGGCACGCTGCTCCTTTTGGCCTGGGGGCTGTTTGCCGTGCGGCGCGTGCCGATCGACGCGATTCCCGACCTCAGCGAAAACCAGGTCATCGTCTACGCCGACTGGGAGGGCCGCAGCCCCCGCGAGATCGAGGATCAAGTCACCTACCCGCTCTCGGTGAACCTCCAGGGCATCTCCGGCGCGCGCAGCGTGCGCGCGACGTCGATGTTCGGCTTCTCGATCATCACCGTCATCTTCGACGACAAGCTGGAGAACACCTTCGCGCGCACGCGCACGCTCGAGCGCCTCAGCTCGCTCGCCAGCGTGCTTCCGGCGGGCGTGACGCCGCGCCTGGGGCCCGACGCCACGGGCCTCGGCTGGGTCTACCAGTATTACCTGAAGGACACCTCCGGCCGGCAGGACCTCGGCACCTTGCGCGCGCTCCAGGACTATTTCATCCGCTACCAGCTCGGCTCGGTCCCGGGCGTGTCGGAAGTCGCGGGCATCGGCGGTTTCGTGCGCCAGTGGCAGATTGAAGTCTCCTCCCTGCGGATGCGCGCGCACGGCGTCTCGCTCCAGCAGGTGATGGAGGCCGTGGGCCGGAACAACCTCAACGTCGGCGGCCGCACGCTGGAGGAGAACGGCCTCGAGTTCGTCGTCCGCGGTCGCGGTCTCATTGCGTCCGCCGCGGACCTCGAGGCCATCGCGCTCGACGTGCGCAACGGCGCGCCGCTGCTCCTCCGCGACATCGCCACCGTGCAGATCGGGGGCGACTACCGCCGCGGCGCGCTCGATGTCGACGGCCACGAGGTCGTCGGCGGCGCGATCGTGATGCGCTCCGGCGCGAACGCCCACCAGGTCATCCAGGACGTGAAGGCGAAGATTGCGCAGATCGCGCCCGGCCTCCCCCCCGGCGTGACGATCGAGCCGTTCTACGATCGCAGCGACTTGATCGACCGCGCCATCGCCACGCTCAAGTTCACCCTCTGGGAATCCGTGCTGCTCGTGACGCTGATGCACGTCCTCTTCCTCTTTCACTTCCGCAGCATCCTGATCGTCACGCTCCCGCTGCCCGCCTCGATCCTCATCGCGTTCATCCTGATGAAGGAGTTTGGCATCCAGTCGCACATCATGTCGCTCACCGGCATCGCCATCGCCATCGGCGTGCTCGTCGACGCCGGGATCGTGATGGTCGAAAACGTCATCCGCCACTGCGAGCTCGCGCAGGGGAAAAACCCCGCGGTCCCGCTCACGCCGCGGGACTACTTCGACCTCACCCTCGCCGCCTCCCAGCAGGTCGGCCGGCCCATCTTCTTTGCGATGGGCATCATCATCCTCGCCTTCATCCCGATCTTCACGCTCACGGGGCAGGAAGGGAAGCTCTTCCATCCCCTCGCCTGGACGAAGACGTTTGCGATGGTCGGCGCCACGCTGCTCGCGGTCACGCTCGTGCCCGTGCTCTGCACGCTCCTCGTCCGCGGCCCCTTTCACTCCGAGGATCGCAACTGGCTCATGCGCGCCCTGCTCGCGCTCTATGACCCGGTGCTCGACTGGGCGCTGCGGCGGCGCCGGACGGTGCTCGCCCTCGCCGCCGCGCTGCTCGCGTTCTGCTGCCTGATCGCTTTCGGCCTCCCGCAGTCGGTCACCGCCCGCCTCCCCTCGCCCGCCGCCCGCCTGTTCTCCGGCTTCGGGCACGAGTTCATGCCCACGCTCGAGGAGGGCTCGCTGCTCTTCATGCCGGTGCTGCTCCCCAGCACGTCGCTCACCGAGGTGAAGCGCATCATGGCCTGGCAGGACCGCGTCATCCGCGAGACGCCGGAGGTCGCGAGCGTCGCCGGCAAGCTCGGGCGCTTCGACACCGCGACCGATCCCGCGCCCGTGGAGATGATCGAGACCACGATCATGCTGAAGCCGCCCCACGCATGGCGCGCCGGCCTGACCAAGGCGGCGCTCGTCGCGGAGCTCACCCACAAGCTCTCGCAGGTGCCTGGCTACGTCCCCGGTTTTCTCCAGCCGATCGAGAACCGCATCCTGATGCTCTCGACCGGCATCCGCGCGCAGCTCGGCGTGAAGATTTTCGGCGACGACCTCGATGCCCTGCAGCAGAAGGCCTTCGAGGTCGCGGCCGTCGTCGAGCAGGTCCCCGGCGCGGTCGGCGTCGCGCCGTCGCGCGTCCAGGGCAAGCCCTACCTTGAGATCGTCGCCGACCGCTCCGCGCTCGCGCGCCACGGCCTGAGCGTGGCCGACGTGCTCGCGGTTGCGGAGACCGGCATCGGCGGGAAGAACGTGGCCACCACCATCCAGGGCCGCGAACGCTGGCCCGTGCAGGTGCGCTTCGAGCGCGCCGATCGCGAGGACCTCGACCGCCTCGGCGCGCTCCCCGTCGCCATCCCCGGCTCGCCGGTGCGCTACGTGCCGCTCGGACAGCTCGCGACCATCCAGCGCGTCACCGGCCCCAGCGAGATCGCGAGCGAGAACGGGCGGCTGCGCACCTTTGTGCAGGCCAACGTCGCCGGGCGCGACCTCGGCGGCTTCGTCGGGGAAGTCCGCGCCCGGGTCTCCGCCGCCGTCGCACTCTCGCCCGGCCAGACAATCGAATACTCCGGCCAATACGAGCACCAGATCCGGGCGCGGCAGACGCTGCTCTACATCTTTCCCGCCGTCCTGCTCATCATCTTCATCGTCCTCACGCTCACGTTCCGCTCGATCGCCGAGGCCGCCCACGTGATCCTCGCGGTGCCCTTCGCGCTCACCGGCGGCGTCCTCCTGCAATGGTGGCTGGGCTTCAATTTCAGCGTCGCCGTCTGGGTCGGCTACATCGCGCTCTTCGGCACCGCGATCCAGACGGGCGTGGTGATGGTGGTCTACCTCGAGGAGGCCGTCGAAAAGGCCCGCGCCGGCGCCGGCCGCGCGCTCGATCGCGCGGAGCTGCTCGCCGCGATCAAGCAGGGCGCGCGCCTCCGGCTGCGGCCCAAGGTCATGACCGTCGCCACCACCATCGCCGGGCTCGTCCCGATTTTCTGGAGCGCGCGCACGGGCGTGGAAATCATGCAGCCGCTCGCCGCGCCCGTGGTGGGCGGCATGATTTCCTCGCTGCTCCACATCCTTGTCGTCACGCCCGTGATCTTCGCTTGGCTGCACGAACGCTCCCTCCGCCCCGCGCCATGAAGCCGACCGTTCTCCTCCGCGTCCTGATCCCGCTCTTCCTCGCCGCCGCGTCCGCGGCCGCCGCGGAACTGCGCGACGCCGCCCAGCCCCAGCTCGCCGCCAGCGCCAGCGGCCGGATCTTCGTGGCGTTTGGCCGCGGGCAGGAAGTCCACGTCGCGCGTTCCGACGACCAGGGCGCGACGTTCGCCGCGCCCGTCCGCGTGGCCGCGCTGCCCTCGCTGATGCTCGGCCGCCGCCGCGGCCCGCGCCTCGCCGTGCACGGCGATCGAGTCACGGTCGTGGTGATGGCGGGCGAGTTTCTTGCGTTTCAATCCAAGGACGCCGGCAAGACCTGGACCGGCCCGGCCCTGATCAACGACAAGGCGCACAGCGCGCGCGAGGGCCTCGGCAACGTCGCCGTCGCGCCCGACGGCCGGCTGTTCGCCGTCTGGCTCGACGACCGCGCCGGGCCGAAGCAGCTCTACGGCGCCGAGTCCGCCGACGGCGGCGCGACGTGGAGCGCCAACCAGCTCATCTACCGCCGCCCGGCCGGCGCCATCTGCGAATGCTGCCATCCCTCCGTGCTCTTCAATGCCCGCGGCGATCTCACGGTGATGTGGCGCAACGCCATCGAGGGCGCGCGCGACCTGTGGCTCGCCACGCGGGCGGCAGGCACAGGCGAGTTTGGGCCCGCCGCGAAGCTGGGCGCCGGCACCTGGATGCTGAAGGCCTGCCCGATGGACGGCGGCGCCATCGTCGACGATCGCAGCCAGCTCGCCTCCGTGTGGCAGCGCGACGGCTCGGTCTATTTCTGCGCCGAAGGCGGCGCGGAAAAGCGGCTCGGCGCCGGCACGCAGCCGGTCGCGAGCGCCACCGCGACGCACGCCTTCGCCGTTTGGCAACAGGGCGCCGACTTGGTCTCCGCCTCTTGGCGCGACGCCGCGCCGGCCGCGCCGCGCATCGTGGCGCGCGGCGCGCGCTTCCCCTCCCTCACGGCCCTCCCCGGGACGGGTCGCGCGGTGCTGGCCTACGAGCATGGCGCCGACACGATCGTGACGCCGCTCGCGGACTCGCCACCGTGAGCGGGCGCGGCCTAGCGTGGGCCGCATGAACTGGCTCCTCTGGTCGCTGCTCTCCGCGTTTTTCGCCGGCCTCACCGCCATTCTCGCCAAGGTCGGCGTCGCCGGGGTCGACTCAAACCTCGCCACCGCGGTGCGCACGACCGTCGTGTTGCTTTTCGCGTGGGCGATCGTCCCGCTCACGTCGTCGTATGCCGCCGCGTTTGCGCTGCCGCGCCGCACGCTGCTCTTCCTCGCGCTGTCCGGCCTGGCCACCGGCCTCTCGTGGCTCTGCTATTTCCGCGCGCTCCAGCTGGGCGACGCGTCGAAGGTCGCGCCCGTCGACAAGCTCAGCCTCGTCCTCGTGCTCGTGTTCGCGGCCGTGTTCCTGGGCGAGGCGCTCACGCCCCGGACGATGCTCGGCGGCGCGCTGATCACCGCGGGCGCGGTCGTGCTCGCGCTGAAGTGAGCCGCCGCCACGCTCCCCGCGATGTATAACCCGCCCCACTTCGAGGAAACCCGCGCCGAGGTCCTGCACGATCTCGTGGCCGCGCACCCGCTGGGCACGCTCGTCACGCTCGGCTCCGCCGGGCTCGACGCCAACCACCTCCCCTTCGAGCTCGATCGCGCCGCCACGCCCGCCGCGCCGCACGGCACGCTGCGCGCCCACGTCGCCCGGGCCAACCCCGTGTGGCGCGACTTCTCCGCCGCGCACGGCGCGCTCGTCGTCTTCCAGGGCCCGCAGGCCTACATCACCCCGACGTGGTATGCGGAGGCGAAGCCCGCGACCGGCCGCGTCGTCCCGACGTGGAACTATTGCGTCGTCCACGCGCACGGCCCCTTGGTCGTGCACGACGATCGCGCGTGGCTGCGCGCGCAGGTGGAGCGTCTCGTCCGGCGCCACGAATCCGCGCAGCCCAAGCCCTGGCAGGTCGCTGACGCGCCCGCCGACTACCTGGAAAAGCAACTCTCCGCGGTCGTCGGGATCGAGATTCCGATCCAGCGTCTCGCGGGCAAATGGAAGGTGAGCCAGAACCGCAGCGAGGGCGACCGCGCGGGTGTCGTCGCCGGCTTGTCCGCGCTCGCGTCGCCCGACGCGCACGCGCTGGCGCGGCAGGTGCGCGCGCCCGGCTCGCCGCCGGCGAGACCTTGACAGCCGCGGCCGCGCGCCGCTCATTCCGCACCGTGCATCGTCGCCTCCTCGTCTTCCTCCTGCTGACGCTTTGGCTGCCGGCGCACGCGCACTGCCAGCTTGAGGCGGCCGGGTTGATTCCCGCGGACGCGTGCTGCGCGGCCGAGCCGGGCGTGGCCGCCGAGGATTCGTGCGCCGACGGGCTTTGTTTCGCCGCCGAGGACGAGTTCCCGGCGTCGGCAGAGCTCAAAGTGGCGGCTCCCGCGCCCGCCGCCTCGGCCTGCCTCGCGCACCGGCGCGACCTGAATCCCGGCCTCGCGCCGCGGCGCCCGGCGCCCGCGGGCATCTCGAATCTTTCCGCCGCTCCGCCGGAGGTGGGGCGAGCCTGGGTTTTCGCCGAGCGCGCTGCGCTCCCGGTTCGCGCTCCTTAGCCGGGCCCAGGCCCTCCCGCGGGTTCCTGCGCGAACCCGCCTGCTCACGACTGCACGGCACCGTCGCCGGTGCGTGCGCTTTTTCACCGCGCCTGGCCGCGCCGATCCGCCTCCGCCCATGCACCTTCACATTTCTTTCCCGGCTATCCTCACCCTCGCTCTCGTCCCCCTGCTCCGTGCCGCCGATTCGTTGCCGTCGCCCGGCGAACTGGTCGCGGACATTGTCGCCCGGCACCCGGAGCTGGCCTTCTACTCGGCTGAAATCGAGGCGGCCAAGGCCGCCCGGCGCGGCGCCGGCGCCCCCGCTGATCCCGAGCTCGCCGTCTCAGCCGGGCACAAGCGCGTCCGTGATCCGCTCGGCCTGCTCTCAGGCGAGGGCGCCGCGTGGTCCGTTTCGCTCACGCAGACGTTCGAGTGGCCCGGCCGTCTTGCGCTCCGCAAGAGCATCGCCAACCGCCAGGTCGAGCTCGCCGAGCTGGGCCTCGCCCGCTTTCGGACCGCGCTCGCCGCCCGCGCGATGACGCTCGTCCACGCCGCGGCCGTCTCCGTCGAGAAAACCGCCGCCACCCGCGAGGTCGCCGATCGTTTTCAGGCCCTCCGCGAGCTCTTCGTCGCCCGCGATCCGGCGGGGCTCACGCCCCTCCTGGAGACGCGCGTGATCGAGGCCCAGGAGATCGCGCTGCAACGGCGCGCGACCGACGCCGAGCTGGCGGCGAAGGCCGCGCTCATCGAGTTCAACCAGCTGCGCGGCGCGCCGTGGGACGCCTCGGTGCGCGCGACGGCGGCCAGCCTCCGCTTCAACCCCGCACCCGCCCTGCCGGCGCTGCTCGTCGCGGCGCGCGAGAAGAACTTCGATTTCCTGATCAAGCGCGTCGAACTCGAGCAGCAGGGCCTGCAGGTCTCGCTCGCGCGGCACGAGCGCCGCCCCGCCATCACGGCCGGACCGTTCCTTGCCCGCGAGACCGCCGGCGACCGGGAGACCACGCTCGGCCTCAGCCTGTCGGTCCCGCTGCCGCTCGGCGGCCGCACGCGCGGCCCGGCGGAGGCCGCCGAAGCTCGCCGCCGCCAAGCCGACGCCGCGCTCGCCATCGCCCAGCGCCACCTCGAGCGCGAAGTGACCGTGGCGGCGGTGAACTACGAAGCCCGCCTTTCCGCCTCCGCGCTCTGGCAGCCCGGCGCCATCCGGAAATTTCGCGACGCCGCCGAGCTCGCCGACCGGCACTACCGGCTCGGCGCCGTCCCGCTGGCCACCTACGTCGAACTGCAGAACGCCTACCTCGAGGCGGTCGACGCGCTGCTCGAGACCAAGCGCGCGGCGCTGGAGGCCGGCCTCCAGCTCCAGCTTTTGACGGGCCTGGACTTCAAGGCGGCGGAATTCGCGCCATGACACCGCGAAGACTTTTCCTCGGCGGCGCGGCGCTCATCGCGCTCACCGGCTGCGGCCCAAAGCCAGCCGACGATCACGTCAGCCAAGACTCCCCGCGCACGGCCCACCCTCCCGGCGAAAGCCAAGCGGCGGCGGAAACCACCTTCAAGGCCGGCACGGGCCTCACCATACCACCCGCCACCCGAGTCGCGCTGGGCCTCACCACCGCGCCCGCCGAGGAACGCGCGATCCCGCAGGCGCTCCGGCTTCAGGCGCTCGTCTACCAGGCCGGCCCGCCCCCGTTGGCGAGCGTCACGCTGCCTGCCGCCCAGGCTGCGGCCCTCGCGCGCCTCGTGCCCGCCGGGGCGCACCTCGTCTTGCGCCAGCCGCACTCGCCTTCGCCCGATGCGCCGGTCGATCTCGTGTTCGCCCTTGCGCACCGGCCCGAGGCCAAGGTTGGGGACTTTGTGGAGCTGGCGCTCGCCTCCGAGACTCCGGCCACGGCGGTGTCGGTGCCGCGCGGCGCGCTCCTGCGCACCGCGGGCGGCACCTTCGTCTACGTCTCCAACGGCGGCGCCTATCTCCGCACCGCCGTCACCCCAGGCGCCTCATCCGCCGAATTCGTCGCGATCACCGATGGCCTCTACGCCGGCGACGAAGTCGTCACCCATCCCGTCGAGCAGCTCTGGCTCATCGAGCTGCGCCTGACCAAGGGCGGAGGCCACAGCCACTGATCGCCGCCATGCTCGATCGCATCCTCGAATTCTCGGTCCGCCAACGCGCATTCGTCGCCCTCGCCACGTTCGCGCTCATCGCCGTCGGGGCCTGGTCCGCGCTGCGACTGCCCATCGACGCGCAGCCCGACATCACCAACGTCCAAGTCCAGGTAAACACCGCGGTCCCGGCGCTCGCCCCCGAGGAAATCGAGAAGCTCGTCACCGTCCCCATCGAGAACGCGCTCGCCGGCATACCGGGCATGACCGAGCTGCGCTCGTTGTCGAAGTTCGGGCTCTCGCAGGTCACGCTGGTTTTCGAGGATGGCGCCGACCTCTATCGCGCGCGCCAGCTCGTCTCCGAGCGCCTGTCCGGCCTGCAGGAGGAGCTGCCTCCCGGCCTCGCGCCCAGGCTCGCGCCCATCAGCACCGGCCTCGGCGAGATTTTCTACTACGTCGTGGACTACGCGCCTGATGCGAAGGACAAGCCCGCCACGCGCGCCGGGCAGTTGATGGAGCTGAAGCAGCTCCACGACTCGATCATCAAGCCCCGGCTGCGGGCCACGCCCGGCGTCGCCGAGGTCAACGCTTCCGGCGGCCACGAGCGGCAAATCGTCGTCTCCCCCGATCCCGACCGGCTGCGCAGCACCGGCCTGACGTTTGCGGAGGTCGCCGCCGCCATCGGCGAGAATGTGGACAACGCCGGCGGCTCCATCCTCGAGCTCGGCGGCGAGCAGGTCACCGTGCGCGCCACGGGCCGCGTGCAGACGATCGATGAGATCGCGAGCCTCCCGCTCAAGTTCACGGGCCGCCCCGAGGTGCTCAGGGTGCGCGATGTGGCCACGCTCGCCGTCGGTCGCGCGGTGCGCACCGGCGCCTCCACCTACAACGGCGAGGAATGCGTGCTCGGCGCCGCGCTCATGCTCGCCGGCGAGAACAGCCGCCTCGTCGCCAAGGCCGTCGCCGCCAAGCTCGCCGAGATCCAGCCCAAGCTCCCCGCCGGCGTCGTGCTCACGACCGTGTATGACCGCACCGGGCTGGTCGAGGACACGATCTGGACCGTCGAGAAGAGCCTCTTCGAGGGCGCGATCCTCGTCGTGGCCGTCCTGCTGCTTCTCCTCGGGAACTGGCGCGCCGCGCTGATCGTCTCCCTCGCCATCCCGCTGTCGCTGCTCTTCGCGATGACGGGAATGGTGCAGGGCAAAATCTCGGGCAACCTGATGAGCCTGGGCGCGATTGATTTCGGGCTGATCGTCGACGGCGCCGTCGTGATGGTGGAGAACATCGTCCGCCATCTGGCCGCGCGGCAGCACCAGCTCGGCCGCCGGCTCACGCCGGCCGAGCGCGCGCATGAGGTGCTCGCGTCCGCCAAGGAGGTCGCCTCGCCGATGTTCTACGGCGTGGTGATCATCACGGTCGTCTATGTGCCCATCCTCGCGCTCACCGGCATCGAGGGGAAAATGTTCCGGCCGATGGCGCTCACCGTCATCTTCGCCCTCCTCGGCGCGCTCGCCCTCGCGCTCACGCTGATGCCCGCGCTGTGCGCATGGCTGCTCGGCGGGCGCATCGCGGAAGCCGATTCGCCGCCCGTCCGCCTGGCCAAGCGCGCCTGCGCCGCCGTGCTGCGCGCGGCCCACGCGCGCCGGTGGCTGGTCGTGGCCGGCGCCGCCCTGCTCCTCGCCTCGGCCGCCTGGGTCCACTCGCGCCTCGGCGCGGAGTTTGTGCCCCAGCTCGACGAGGGCTCGTTCGCCACGCACATGATCCGCACGACGAGCATCGGCCTCGACGCCTCGATCGACATGCAGCGGCGCGCGGAAAAGGTGCTGCTCGAGAAATTCCCCGAGGTCGCCCACACGTTCTCCCGCATCGGCACCGCCGAGGTCGCGACCGATCCGATGGGCGTCAACGTCTCCGACACCTACATCTTCTTCAAGCCCGCCGCCGCGTGGCGCAAAACCGCCGGCCGCGCGATCACCAAGGACGAGCTCGCGGCGCTCATGGCCGCGGAGCTCAACCTGCGCGTGCCCGGCCAGGCCTACCTGTTCAGCCAGCCGATCGAGATGCGCTTCAACGAGCTCCTCGAGGGCACGCGCGCCGATGTCGCGGTGAAGATCTTCGGCGAGGATTTTGCCGCCATCGAGCGCGTCGCCGCGGAGACGCGCGAGATCCTCGAGGGGATTCCCGGCGCCGCGGACGTGGAGTTCGATGCGCTCGGGAAATCGCCGGTGCTCGAGATCCAGCCGAACCGCGCCGCGCTCGCGCGCTACAACCTCCACGCGGCCGAGATCAACCGCACCATCGAGATCGCGCTCGCCGGCCGGCAGGCCGGCACGCTCGTCGAGGGCGCGCGCCGCACCGCGATTGTCGTCCGGCTGCCCGAGCCGGGGCGGGCCGACCTCGAGGCGCTCAAGCGCCTCCCGGTCCGCACCGACGGCGGCGGCTTCCTCGCGCTCGGCCAGGTGGCCGAGGTGCGGCTCACGGAGCAAGTCGCCGCCATCACGCGCGAATTCGGCCAGCGCCGCGCGGCCGTGCTGGTGAATCTCCGCGGCCGCGACGTGGCGTCCTTTGTCGCCGAGGCGCAGGCGAAAATCGCCGCCGCCGTGAAGCTGCCCCCCGGCTGCACCGTCGAGTTTGGCGGCCAGTTCAAGAACCTGATGGAGGCCAAGGCGCGCCTCGCCCTCGTCGTGCCCACGGCGCTCGTCGTGATCTTCGTGCTCGTGTTTCTCTCGCTCGGCAGCGTGCGGCAGACGCTCCTGGTCTACACGGGCATTCCGCTCGCGGCCACCGGCGGCGTGTTCGCCCTCGCGCTGCGCGGCCTCCCGTTCTCGATTTCGGCCGGGGTGGGATTCATCGCGCTCTCCGGGGTCGCCGTGCTCAACGGCCTCGTCCTGGTCACGTTCTTCAACCAGCTCCGCGAGGACGGGCGCACGGTGCGCGCAGCCGTGGACGAGGGCGTCCTCACGCGCCTCCGCCCAGTCATCATGACTGCGCTCGTCGCGTCGCTTGGCTTCATCCCGATGGCGCTGGCCAGCGGCGCCGGCGCCGAGGTGCAGCGGCCGCTGGCGACCGTCGTCATCGGCGGCATCGCCACCTCCGCGTTTCTCACGCTCATCCTGCTGCCCGTGCTCTACGCGTGGGCGGAAAGGGAGCGCACGCCTCCAACGCCCGTCCCCGAAAAATCCAACCCATGAAAGCCATCCGCCCGCTCGCCCGCATCTCGCTCACGCTGCTCGCCTCGGCCGCCGCGTTCGCCGCCCAGCCCCTCCCCGGCCCCAAGGGCGGGAAAATCCTCACCGTGGCCGCGCCGCACGCGGAGTTTTTCGTCGAGCCGGACCGCCGGATCACGGTCTCGTTCTACGACGCGAAAATGCAGCCGCTCCCGCCGGGCTCGCAGGTCGTCACCGCCATCGCGGAGGCGAAGTCCGGGAAGGCCACGCTCGCGCTCGACCGCACCGCCACCGGCTTCACCTCGAGGACCACGCTGCCCGACGGCGACGACTACACGATCGTGGTCCAAATCCGCGACACCGCCGGCACGCGGCCCACCAACTACCGGGTGCTTTTCCACGACGAGATTTGCCCTGACTGCAAGCGCGCCGAATACGCCTGCGCCTGCGACGACGCCGGCAAGGGCCACGGCCACAAGCACGACGAGAAGAAGCCGTGACTTGAACTTCCGCCGCGGCGCGGGATTTCGGCTGGAGCCCGCGCCGCGATAGCGCCCATGCTCGGCCGCACATGGACCCCGGCGTCAGTCTCATCCAGGATCTCGCCATCGTGCTGCTGGCGGCCGCCGCCGCGGGCGCGCTGTGCCGGCGCATCGGCCTCTCGGTGATCGTCGGCTACCTCGTGGCGGGCGTGATCATCGGGCCCTACACGCCGCCGTTCTCCTACATCCATGACTTGGAGCGCATCCAGACGCTCTCGCAGGTGGGGCTCGTCTTCCTGATGTTCGCGATCGGGCTGGGGCTCAGCCTCACCAAGCTCGCGCGCATGGGCTGGGCCACGCCGGTGGCGACGTTCCTCGGCGCGTTCCTCGTCTTCGACCTGACCAAGGTCCTCGGCTACGCGGCGGGGTGGCCGTCGCTCCAGGCATTCTTCATCGCGGCGATGTTCATGGTGTCGTCCTCGGCCGTGATCTCGAAGATCGTGGGCGAGCTGAACCTCACCCACGACCGCGCCGGGCAGCTGGCGCTGGGCGTGACAGTGATCGAGGACGTGGTCGCGGTGATCCTGCTCACGCTGCTGACGGCGCAGACCGGCAGCGGCGACTCGCGCGTGAGCGTCATGCTGGTCGGCATGATTGCCTTTGTCGTCGTGCTCGTGGGCGCGGGGCTGCTGATGGTGCCGGGGCTGATGCGCAACCTCGAGGCCCGCGCCGATCCGGAGCTGCAGACGGTGACGGTCGCGGGCCTCCTCTTCATCCTCGCCGTGGCCGCGGCGCGCGCGGGCTATTCGCTGGCGCTCGGCGCGTTTCTGCTCGGCGCCATCGTCGCGGAAATCCCGCAGCGGACCGCCGTCGAGAAGGCGTTCAACGGGATGCGCGACCTGTTCAGCAGCGTGTTCTTCGTCGCGATCGGGATGATGATCGACGTGAAGCTCCTCGGCGAGGTGTGGCCGTGGATCATCGGGCTGGGCGTGTTTGCGATCATGGGGCGCGCGCTGGCGACCGGCCTGGCGCTCGTGGTGTGCGGCACCCGGCCGCGCGAGGCGCGCCGGGCGGGGCTGCTGCTGGGGCCGCTGGGCGAGTTCACGTTCATCATCGCGCAGCAGGGCGTGGCCGCGAAGGTCCTCCCGCCCAATTACTACCCGCTCGCGGTGGGGGTCTCGCTGTTCACGGTGTTGATGGTGCCGCTGATCAACCGCCACGCGGACCCGATCCTCGACTTCCTCGAGCGCATCGAGCCGCGGCGCGTCACGCGCGCGCTGGAGGCCTACCATGCCTGGCTGGCGCAGGCGCAGAACTCGCCGACCTCGTCGCAAACCTGGAAGCTCGTGCGCGGCCGGCTCGCGCAGATGGCGATCGAGGTCCTGTTTGTCACGGGCGTGATGATTTTTTCCGGGCACATCATCGCCTTCATCGGCGAGCACCTGCCCGCGACGGGGCTGGCGCCGGCGACGGTGCGCTACGTGGCCTGGGGCGCCGTCGTGCTGCTGGCGCTCATCCCGCTCGTCGCCATCTGGCGCAACGTCGAGACCATCGCGCTGATCCTCGCCGAGTCGTTTGGCGGCGGCGCCAACGGCGTCCCGCCCGGCGCGGTGCGCGGCGGCGTGCGCGGCGTGGCGGCGGTCACGATCGGCTACTGGCTCTACGCGATCGTGCCGACGGATCAGCTCGGCGCGTGGGGCTGGCTCGGCATCGCGGCGGCGGCGGCGCTGGTCGTCTGGTTTTTCTCCCGGCGGCTCATCTACTGGCACAGCGAATGGCAGTCCTCGGTCACCGCCGTGCTGGCGGGCGACCCCAAGGCCGCCGAGGCCGAGGCCGCGCGCGACCGCCGCGCCCAGAACCTCGGCTCGTGGGACGTGCGGCTCGGCGAGTGCGTCGTGCCGGACCACGCGGGCTACGCCGGGCAGCTCCTCTCGCAGCTGGCGCTGCCCGCGCGCTTCGGCTGCGCCATCCTGGAAATCGAGCGCAACAGCTACGTCATCACCGCCATCCGGCCCGAGCTCCGCCTCTACCCGGGCGACAAGCTCCTGCTCATGGGCCAGTCCGCGCAGCTCGAAGCCGCGCGAAAATTTCTCGTGCAGTCGAGCGCCGCCGCGGACCAGGCGGTGGAGTTCCGCGGCTCGGTGCTCGAGACTTTCCAGGTGCCGGCGGGCGGGCGGGCGGGCCGCTCGCTCGCCGACCTCGGCGTCGCGCAGCTCACGGGCACGCGCGTGGTCGGCATCCAGCGCGGCGCGCAAAAGATCATCGCCCCGGCCGGCGGCGAACGGCTCGAGGCCGGCGACAACGTGCTGGTCTCGGGCACCCTCGCGCAAATCCGCGCCTTTCGCCGCTGGTTGCACGCCGCGTCCTGAAGTGCATGGTCTGGTCGCTCATCCCATGAAAACATTGCCGCTGCTTGTCGCCACCCTGGCTGCCGCCGTCCTCGCCGGCTGCGGGAAAAAAGCCGATCACGATCACGCGGGCGGGCCCGCGCGGCACGAGCACAAGGCCCCGCACGACGGCACCCCCGTCGTGCTCGGCCAGGAGGCGTTTCACCTCGAGCTGGTGCGCGACACCGCAACCGGCACGCTCACCGCCTACGTGCTCGACGGGGAGATGGAGAACTTCGTCCGCGTGAAAGCGCCCGCGTTCGAGATTGTCGCGACCGTCGGCGCGGAGCGGCGCCCGCTCGCCTTCCTCGCCGTCGCGAATTCCGCGACCGGGGAGACGGTCGGCGACACCTCCCAGTTTGAAGCCCAGGCCGACTGGCTGAAGGCCACGGCGAATTTCGACGCCACGCTCACCGCCCTCGAGGTGAAGGGCACCGCGTTCAAGGCCGTCGCCTTCAATTTCCCCAAGGGGAACGACAAGGACTGAGCCCTGCTTTCGAACCGCTTCCTCCCGCCCTTCGCATGATCCCTGTCACCGTCCTCACCGGCTTCCTCGGCGCCGGCAAGACCACGCTCCTCAACCGCATCCTCACGGAGCACCACGGCAAGAAGCTCGCCGTCATCGAGAACGAGTTCGGCGAGGTCGGCGTCGACCATCAGCTCGTGATCCAGAGCGAGGAGGAGCTGTTCGAGATGAACAACGGCTGCATCTGCTGCTCCGTGCGCGGCGACCTCATCCGCATCCTCGGCCGCCTGCTCAAGCGCAAGGACAAGCTCGACGGCATCCTCATCGAGACCACCGGCCTCGCCAACCCCGCGCCCGTCGCGCAGACGTTCTTCACCGACGACGAGATCAAGCGCGCCTTCAAGCTCGACGCCATCGTGACGGTCGTCGACGCGAAGCACGTCGCCCAGCACCTCGACAAGGACGACGAGTCGATGAAGCAGGTCGCCTTCGCCGACGTGATCCTGCTGAACAAGATCGACCTCGTCACGCCCGCCGAGCTCGCCGCGCTCGAGGCCCGCATCAAGCGCATCAACGCCGTCGCGAAAATCCACCGCACGAAGAACTGCGACGTGCCGCTCGACCGCGTGCTCGACGTGGGCGGCTTCAACCTCCATCGCGCCACCGAGCTCGATCCCAAGTTCCTCGAGCCTGAGCATCCCTTCGAGTGGGCCGGCGCCTACGCGCTGCCCGCCGGCACGCACGTCCTCGAGATCGGCCACTGCGATCACGACCACGGGCATGACCACGGCCACGATCATTCGCACGACGGTCACGACCACGACCATCACCACCATCATCACGGCAACCCGGACGAGCTCGACGTCGTGATCATGCCGTTGAAATCCCTCGCCGATGCGGACATCGCCGCGGCGCGCGAAGCCGCCGTGCACGTCTTCGCCGACTGGGAATCGCGCACCAAGGAAGGCGACACGATCGCCCCGGGCGGCACGCTCCACCGCCTGCTGCTCAAGGAGGGCGACGGCCGCTTCCACCTGAAGATCTCGCAGCCCGGCTTTTACCTGGTCTTCGAGAGCTGCGGCCACGATCCGCTGCACATCCGCATCATGGGCGAGACCGCTCGGCCCTGCTGGCAGCAGGATTTTCATGCCGCGCACGAGCACAACGAGTCGGTCACCAGCGTGGGCCTCAGCACGCCCGGCGATCTCGATGGCAAGAAACTCAACGACTGGATCAGCGAGCTCCTCCGCGTCCAAGGCGGCGACATCTACCGCATGAAGGGCGTGCTCGCCGTGAAGGGCACGCCGAAGCGCCTCGTCTTCCAAGGCGTGCACATGCTCTTCGACGCGACCTTCGACCGCGAGTGGAAGCCCGGCGAGGCGCGGACCAACACGCTCGTCTTCATCGGCAAGAACCTCGATCGCGCGAAGCTGACGGAGGCCTTCAAGGCTTGCCTCGCGTAGGCTCGGCGGAGCCCGGGTTTCGCCCTTGGCCGGCCGACGGACCATGCGTGGTCCCGCGTAGGCCGGAAGTTCGGACTGGAGGACATTTCCGTTCGCCGTCATCCAAGCCGGACCTCGCCGCATGAAGTCGCCCCGCCTCAGTCGCCTGCTTTTCATCTGCGCCGCGAGGCTCGCCCTCCCGCTCACCGCCGCCGAGCCGGCCCCGGCCACCCCACCCGCCCCTGTCACCCCCGCCAGCTTCGAGCCGCTGCGCAGTGCACTCCAAGAAGCCACGGCCGTCGGTGACACCGCGGCCTTGCGCAAGCTCTTCGATTCCCGGCCCGCGATCCCCATCGGCAAGGCCTATCAGGGAATCCACTTTCAGCTCGCCTGCGCGGCACTCGATCTCGGCCTGTATTCCACGGCGCTGGTTCACCACCGCGCCGCCGTGCCTTCGCGCGAACGCTCGTGGGTCGCCGGCCTCGCCTACGCCGGCCAGCGCGACTGGGATCGCCTCGACGGGCTCATTCGCAGCCGGGAAAACGATTTCAAGGCTGAGCCGCCCAACCTCCGGCGACCCAGCCTGAGGTTTCTTCGCGGCGTGCGTGCCTTTTTCCGCTGGCGGGAACTCTCCCCCTCGTCCGCCGAGGCGGTCGCCCTCCTCGCCGAAGCCGAGCGTGAATCCGCCGCAGCCGCACACCGCGAAAATCAAGGCTACCTCGATTTCGATCCGCGCTTCCACCGCCTCGCCGCCTCCGTCGCCGAAGCCACGCGCGACCCGACGAAAATCCGCTCGGCCTTCATCGGCCGCGCCGCCGCCTTCCCGCGCAACATCGCCTTCGCCCGCGCCGCACTCGCGGCCGACCTGGCCGGCGCCCCCGACCTCGCGGAGCACACCGACTACCTCCGCAGCCTCAAACTCGCCCCGGAGGACTCCGCCCTCTGGCAGCGCGCCGCCGCTGCCGCCTTCCCCGCCGCCGGCTAGGTGCCCGGCGAGAATCTCCTCGCGGCCGCGCGCGCGCTGCCGGCGGAGCCGGCCTTCGATCCCGCCCGGCTCCTCCTCCTGCGGGCGGGCCTGCATCCCGCCCTCACGCCTCACCGCGGTCCCCGCGAGCCCGACGGCTCATTCCGGCTCACCGCCGAAGACCGCGCCGCATTTCGCGCCCGCCACGGCGCCACGTTTGCCCCCGCCTCCCGCGCTTTCGCGACCCTCGCCGCGGCGATCGCCGTCACTCCCGCCGACGCCGAGGAGGCGCTGCTCCTGTTCGAATTGCTCGAACTCCGCACGGCGCAGACGGCGGACCTTGAGCTCGACCTCGCCCTTCGCGCCAACGATCACGCCCGGGCCGTCCGCCTCATCCTCGCCCAAGCCCCGGCCCACGCCGGCGATTCCAAGTGGCTCGGCCGCCACGGTCGCATGCTGGCCGAGCACGCCCCGCTCCCTGCCGCGCTTTCCTACCTGCGGCAGCTTGAGAAACTCCAGCCCGACTCCCTGTCCATCCTCCTCGCCCTCGCCGGCCTCGCGCTCCGCCCCGACGCCAAGCAGGAAATGGCCCTCTACATCAAGGACATCTCCCGCCCGCCGGATCAAAACGGTCCCGCCAGCCTCCTCGGCAAGATCGCCCTGACCGACAACCTCCTCACCTCGCCGGGCAGCCAGTTGGCGCTCTACCAACGCGTCTTCGCCCAGACACCGCAAAAAATCGTGCCGCCCTCGCCGCATTGGGCCGCCTACCGCGCCCTCCTCCGCCTTGACGAGGAGATGTCCGATCTCCTCGAGGACGAACCCGGCCGCACCCCGCCGCCCAAGGACGCCTTCACCGCACTCGTCGAGCGCTGCCACACCGCCGCGCCGAGCCACCCCGTCGTCGCCGAGCAATATGCCCTGCTCCTCGCCCGTCGCACCCAGGCCCGCTTCAGCCCGACCAGCCACGCCGCGTTCCTCACCGCTCTCGCCGCCGCGGATCAGGCCGGCGCGCCGCTCGCCGAGCTCAACCGGTTTCAGGCCGCCTTCGCCGCTCACGCCGCGAAGAACGCCGCGCAAGCCCGCGCGAAAGCCGACCAAGCCGCGGCCGACACCACCGCCCGCCTCGCCCGCGAACGCGCCGCGCAAGACCAAGCCATCGCCGCCACCCGCGCCCGCGCCGCCGACATTCGCTCGCTCGGCCAACAGCTTGATCGCCGCCGCGAATACCTCCTCGGCCTCCCCGCGGCCATCGTTTCGCTCAAGGAACTCCTCAAAGGAAACTACGACCCCGCCAACAAAGCCGACTTCCGTGACAAGATCGCCGAGATTGAGCGCGAGATTAAAAACCTGTGCCCCCAGTGCCGGGGTTTCGGCGTGAAGGAGGACGGCAAGTCGGCCTCGCGCTGTTCCCCTTGCTCCGGCTCGGGGCAGCGCAGCGCCACGGGCGGCGGCACGTCCGCCGGCTTCGAATACCTGACTACCCCGCTCATCCTCGACCGCCCTCCGGCCAAGTCCCCGCCTTCGACATCCGGCTCACGTTAGCGGGAGGCCCACGCTAAGCCCCAAGGCGGGCATCTGCTTTTCGCCGCGAACGCCCAAGCTCGGACTTTCCCGACCACGGAAGACTTTTTCCGGCCGGACTTACGGCCCGGCCAGCTTCGAGGCCTCCGCGTCGTCGAGCCCGTTCATCACCGGATCAAGCGACTCGATGAAGCGCATGCCGTCGTTGAACGTCCAGAGCCAGCACGCGCCGTCGCGCCGATCGTGCACGAGCACAAAGTCCGGGTTCTTGGCCTGCGTCGCGCTGACGATGCTGTATTTGCCCTGCGTCAGGGGTTCCAGCAGGCCCGGCAGCAACGACACCGGGCGGCGATGGTCGAGCGTGACGGTCCAGCTCCCCGCGACGCCGACCGGCGTGCCCGCTTGGAAGTAGTAGCCGAAAAAGCGCGGCGGCGAGAAATGCCCGGTCGCGCGCAGCCGGCGCAGTTGCAGGTCCACCGCCTCCACCAGCCCGGTGCGCCAAGGATAGTCTTCCGGGAGCCGGAAACCAAGCAGGGGAATCAGGACGTTTTCGCGCATGACGGGATTTGCCGTGTTAAACGGCCCGCTGTCCGAGCCGCTGAAATTCCCCCGGAGGGGACTTGCCGCACCCTGCGGAGGGCGCAGTTTTGCGCAGTGTTCCTGACGGAAAAATTACAGCGCCTGGCCGACAACTTCGCCGTTCTGCCTGACCATCAGGAACGTCTCGCCGCGGTGGTCGATCGCGCGAGGCGCCTGGCGCCGCTGCCCGCCGCGCAGCGCACGGCGGACCATCGGGTGGCCGGCTGCGTGTCGGTGGTTTGGCTGGTCGGGGAACTACGCAGTGACGGAACCTGCCGTTTCCACAGCGACGCCGAGTCCCCGCTGGTGCGCGGGCTGGTGGCGTTTGTGTGCGACTTCTTCAGCGGCGCGCCGGCCGCCGCGATCGCCGCCTGCGAGATCGATCCACTCGAGGCGCTCGGCCTCGCGCCGCACCTCTCGCCCACGCGCCGCAACGGCCTCGCCGCGGTGCGCGCGGCGATCCGGGCCTTTGCCAAGGAGCAAACCAAATGAACCGCGGAGCCCGCGAAGGACACGGGGAGAGGGCGCCTTTCCCTTGCGCTCTCCGCGGCCTCCGCGTTTCAACGCGATGAAGCTCTTCGACGCGCACAATCACCTCCAGGACGCCTGGCTCGCGCCGCACCTCGACGCGATCGCCGCCGATCTCGCGCGGCTGCCGCTCGGCGGCGCGGTCGTCAACGGCACCTGCGAAGCGGACTGGCCCGGCGTGACCGCGCTCGCGCAGGCCTACGCGTGGGTGCGCCCGAGCTACGGCCTGCACCCGTGGGACGTCGGCAACGCCTCGCCGAGCTGGCGTGACGCGCTCCGCCGCACCCTCGACGCCCATCCCCGCGCCGCCGTCGGCGAGATCGGCCTCGATCGCTGGATCCTCGGGAGCGCGCGGCCGGACGATCCTCGGCTCGCCGGGCTGCGCCGGGCGCCGCTCGCGGAGCAGACGGAGGCGTTTGCGTGGCAGCTCACGCTCGCGGCCGAGCGCAATCTGCCCGCGACGGTGCATTGCCTCGAGGCATGGGGCCCGACGATCGCCGCGCTGCGCGCCACGCCGCGGCCGGCGTGCGGCTTCCTGCTGCACGCCTACGGCGGCCCCGCGGAGATGGTCGCGGAATTCGCGGCGCTCGGCGCCTATTTCTCGTTCAACGGCGCCTTCCTCGCCGAGCGCCACGCCGCCAAGCGCGCCGTCTTCGCGAAGATCCCTGCCGAGCGGTTGCTCGTCGAGACCGATGCGCCTGCGATGGCGCTCCCCGCCGAGCGCGAGATGCAGGCGCTGCCTGCGCTCGCCGATGGCACGCGCGTGAACCATCCGGGCAATATCGCCGCCGCCTACGCCGGCCTCGCGGCGATCCGCGGCGCGCCGCTGGCGGAACTCACGGCGCAGGTCGCGCGAAATTTTGAGCGGTTGTTCGGCTCCTGATCAAACTCCGGCTGGAGCCGCGGCGCCCCCGCCGCGGTCAGGATCAAAAAACGCGGCGTGGGCGCCGCGTCTCCAACCGATCTGAAGCTCCACTCTAAAACAATTCCCTTTGCGTCAGCGCCGCGCGCTTCCCCGGGTCGAGCGTGCTGAGCGCGAGCAGCTGCATGGTCGAGAGCCCCGCGATCTGCGGGTCGCGCGCGAGCGCGGCGAGCAGCAGCGCCCCGGCCAGCGCGTCGTAGAGCGCGGCGTGGTAGCGGCGGCGCTCGGGCGGGCAATGGCCGGCGGCGAGCGCGTCGAGCTCGGCCTGCACGCCTGCCGCGGCGACCAGCGCCTCCAATTTTCCCGACTCGAACCGCGGCAGGAGCTGCGCGTAGAGCCGCGCGGTATCGACCCAGGGGCCCCAGTCGGCGGTGCGTTCGCCGGGCCGCGCGAAGTCGGGCACGCTGCGCGGATAGGGCCAGACGGACTTGAGCAGCGCGTTCTCCACCCCCGCGTAGTGCGCCGCCAGCGGCCCCAGCTCGCGCAGGCTGGAGAAATATGTCCACTCGTCCGCAAACGGCGCGTGCGCCGCCAGCGCTTCGGCGCGCAGCCCGTGCACCGCCGCATCCTCCTCGCGCACCCCGCCGGTGGCCCGGCACAGCCGGGTGCGGGCCGAGACGATCTCGCCGCGCAGCACCTCGACGACGCCAAACTCCAGGATCCCCGAGGCGCGGCTGCCCTCAAAATCGACAAAGAAAATCGGCTGCTCGCTCCAGGACATGAAGGGACCAAAGGACCAAGGGACCAAAAGACCAAGGGACAAAATCAAACCGCATCGAACCGGTGTTTTGGGCTTTGGTCCCTTGGTCCCTTGGTCTTTTAGTCCCTTGGTCCCTTTCCTCCCTTGGTCCTTTCCGACATCCACCGCAGTTTCCTGATCGAGCTTGCCGAGCGCAGCGGCAACTTCATCCGGCCCCACTACCGCCGGCCGGGCCTCGCCGTGGACACCAAGGCGGACGCCTCCCCCGTCACCGCCGCCGACCGCGGCGCCGAGGAGCTGATGCGCGCGATGATTGCCAAGCGATTTCCCACCCACGGCATCGTCGGCGAGGAGTTTGGCAACGAGCGCGCCGACGCCGAGTGGACCTGGGTGCTCGATCCCATCGACGGGACCAAGGCCTTCATCACCGGCGTGCCGCTGTGGGGCACGCTCATCGCGCTGCTCCACCGCGGCCAGCCCGTGCTGGGCTGCATCCACCAGCCGGTGCTCCGCCAGCTCATGATCGGCGACGGGACCACCACCACCCTCGACGGCGTGCGCGTGCATTGCCGCGCCACCGCGCGCGTCGAGGAGGCGACGCTCCTCACGAGCGACACGCTCAACCTCGCGAAATACCAGGACGGCCCGGCCTGCGATCGCCTGCTGGCGCGGGCGCGCCTCGTCCGCACGTGGGCCGATTGCTACGGCTATTTCCTGCTGGCCGCCGGCTACGCCGACATCTGCCTCGACCCGATCATGAATCCCTGGGACATCGCCGCGCTGGTGCCCATCGTGCGCGGCGCGGGCGGCACGATCACCGATTGGCGCGGCGGCGCGGCCTATCCGGCGCAGTCCACCATCGCCTGCGCCACGCCCGCGCTGCACGCGGAGGTGATCGCGGCGCTGAACTCAAAGTAGGGTGGGCCTGTGACCCGCCTTTTCGCGGGTTGAGGGTTCGCCCCGAGGGCGGGTCACAGACCCGCCCTATTTCGACGCGCCGGCCTCGGCCTTTTTTGCCTTCATCTCCGCCCCAAACTCCTTCGCCATCTGCTGGATTTTCGGCATCACGGCCATGATGCGCGGCGCCATCAGCTCGTTCATCTTGGCGGCGATCTCGGGCTGCTTGTCGGAGAAGGCCTGGCCTGCCGGCGACTGATAAAACGCCCCGAGCGCCGCGAGCTGATCCTTGGTGAAGGTCTCGCTGTAGATCTTGGCCACCTCGCCCTTCATTTCGCCGAAGTTCATCGCCGACATCATCTCGTCGATCATCTTTTTCTGGAGGGCCACGACGGCGTCGCGGTCCGCGCCCGCCGGCATCAACTGCCCCATCATGCGGTCCACCATCACCGTCTGCTGCCTGCGCACGCCGGCCATGGTTTTCTCCATCATCTGCTCGAAGTTCATCGCCGTGAGCACGGCCTCGGCGTCGGCGACGGTGGCCCGGACGGGCTCGGCGTCCTTGTGCTGCACCTTGGCCTCGGCCACGAGGGTGACGCGCGTGACCTGGCCGTCGCGCTCGAGGTCGAGGCTCGGGCCCTTGGGATCGTAGGACTTGATGGTGTAGCCGGCGAACGACTGGCCCAACGCGAGGAAGCCGCTCGTCTTGCCGGCGGCGTCGACCAGCACGAAGCGCGAGTCCTTGCCGATCGAGAGGAGGGCGTTGAAGAGGGGCGCGGCGTCTGCGGCGCGCGCGGCGACCGCGACCGCAACGAAGAGCGCGAGAAGCGCGAGGCGAGGTTTCATGGCGCGGGAAACCTGCGCGGGCGAGACATCCCGCGCGAGCGCGAAAGGCGCCGCGGAACGGCTTTCCACCCCGCGACGCCCGCGCTCAGAAGCTGAGCGTGAGCGTCACGCGTGAGTTGAGGCCCGGCTGGGCAAACCGGCCAAGGTCGGGACGGCCGCGGTCGAACTCGCGCACATCCTGCCAGAACCAGTATTGGCGGTCCGTCAGGTTGAAGAGGCCGGCGCTGAGGCGGACGTTTTTCCCGATGTTCCAATAGCCCGCCAGGTCGAGGAGCGTCACGCCGCCGGGCACGAACTGCACCGGGGTCGGCGGGCGGCCGTCCCACAGCGCGAGGATCGCGGAGTTGTCGGCGCGGCGCTGGCGGGCATGCGTGGTGGCGCTCAGGCGCACGCCCCACTTGTCGGCGGACGAATAGCTGAGGGCGCTGACCCACTTCGGGGGCTCGATGGAGTTGAGCGGCTTGCCCTCGGTCAGGTTGTCGCCGCGCGACCAGGCGAGGGAGTTGGACCACGCGAAGCCGGCGAGGGATTTCTCGTAATGGCCGAGCGGCAGCTCGACCGTCGCCTCCGCGCCGTGAATGCGCGCGCGGCGGATGTTCTTGGACTGATAGACGACCGGGTCCGTCGGCGAACTGGGCAGCTGCGGATCGCGCGTGGGGCTGAAGGTCTCGATGAAGTTCGAGTAGCCGTTGTAGAAGACGCTGATCACATACGTCGCCCCGGGGCGGCGCGCCCTCATGCCGACGTCGAGGCTGTCGCTCGTCTCGGCCTTGAGCGCCGGATTCGGCTTCGTGCGGTAGAAGACGGGCGGCGTCGTGAGGTTCACGATGGAGCCGTTGAGGTCCTCGTTCGTGGGGTTGCGGAAGCCGCGGTGGTAGCGCGCGAAGAACGACTCCTGCGCGCTCACGCGCCAGAGCAGGCCGAGCTTCGGCGCGAGCGCCCATTGGTCAAAGCCCACGGGCGCGGTGCCCTTGGCGAGGTTCTGGTAGAGCGGGTCGTCGGTGACCCCGAGCTTGTAGTGGTCGAGGCGCAGGCCCCAGGTGCCGACGAAGCGCTGCGCGGCGTCGAGCGTGATCTCGTCCTGCGCGAAGAAGGCGTAGCGGCTCACCTCGCCGTCGGGGATGCGCTTGAGCGGGAAATTTTCGCCGACGAAGACCTTGTTGAGAAACGCGCCCGTCGCGCCGTCGAACTGCGAGAAATCCTCGTAGCGCGTCTGCTTCGTGCGCGAGCCATCGACGCCCCAGAGGATGCGATGCGCCTGATCCGCGAGGCGCGCGGCGCTCTCGACCTGGACGGAGCCGGAGAGGCCGCGGTTGCGGAAATCCGAGTCGCGCAGGCGCAGGCGCGGCACGTAGGTCTGCGGCGCCGGCGGCGGCGGGCCCACGGGGATCGACTGGCGCGTCTCGTAGGTCTCGCGGACCTTGGCGCCCTGCCAGGAGAGGCGCGCCTGCACGTTGCGGAAATAACCGGAGCCACTCGTGAAATCGTAGCCGAGCGTCGCGCGGTCGCGCGTGGTGCGCTGGCGGCCGGTCTGCCCCGCGAAGGTCGAGGTCGCGAGGCTGGGGAACGAGGCGTGGGTGGTCTTCGTGAACGTCTCGGCCGTGAGGAAAAGCAAGTTGTCCTTCGTCGGCGCGAAGTCGGCCCGGAAGAGCCCCGCGTCGATCTTGAAGCGCGAGGGATCGGCGGGGGTGGCGCTGTTGGGCTCGGCCTCGTGGCCCTCGCGGTGCGTCGCCGTGGCGACCGCCGCCACGCCGCCGGCGCGCGCGGCGCCGCTGGCCGTGTGCGTCCACTCGCGCGTCGCCGAGGCGTAGGTCGAGGAGACGCCGCCGAGCCAGTCACGCTTCGCCCCCGCGAGCAGCGCCGTGGGCGCGGGGCTGAGGAACGACAGCACGCCGCCCACCGCATCCGAGCCGTAGAGCGCCGACGCGGAGCCCTTGAGGATTTCGGCCGTGCGGTAGAGTGACGGCTCGAAGTAGTCGCGCCCGATGAGCTGCGCGTTGCCAAACGTGAACTGCTCCGGCTGCCGCACGCCGTCGACTTGGATGAGCACGCGGTTACCATCGAGGCCGCGGATGTTGACCGAGCGCGCCGCGGGGAAATTGCGCGGGGCGTTGCCCGTCGCGCCAAACGCCGCCGGCACCGACACCCCCGGCTCGCCCCGCGCGAGGTCGCGGAGGTTGGCGACGGGGCTGAGGAGGTCGTTGAGCCGGAGCACCGACACGCTCGCCGGCACATCCGCCACCGGCTGCGCGATGCGCGTGGCCGAGACCGTGATCTCGTCAAGCGCGATGGCGGGATCGGCAGCGGTCTGCCCGCGCGCGGAATACGCCGCGGCGAGTGCGGCGAGGATGAGGGTCAGTCGCGAGGAAACGGTCTTCATAGGTGCAAGCTATAGGTCACCTTCCACGATGCCGACCTGCGGTGCAGGGCAATAACGGATTGCTGACGGAATGGAAACCATACGCGCCGCCACTGCCTGCAATTAGAGCAAGCGGGCTCACCTACCCAGGCGCACCCCTACGGAATAAACCGCCGCGTCATTCATGTCGTGGGTCGCAGCGGGAAATCTCGACGACGTGCGCGGTTCCATTTCGGCCGGAGCCGATCCCAACTGAAGAGACGAAATGGACAATGCCGCGCTGCATCGAATGGCGAGGTTGTCGTGACACCGGCCGCGCGCCGCGACGACACGGAGGTTCTCGAGTGGCTCACTTCCCCTTCTTCGCCTTCCACTCGCACGTCACGCGGGACGTGAAGCCGCCGCGGGCTTTCCAGTCGGCGATGATCGTGAGCGAGCGCGGCTTCAATGCGGCGCCGAGATCGTCGCAGATTTTGTTGGTCGCGGCCTCGAAGAAGATGCCCTCGTTGCGGAAGGCGTGGAAGTAGAGCTTGAGCGACTTGAGCTCGACGCACGCCTTGTCGGCCACGTAGCGCACGGTGATGTCCGCAAAGTCGGGGTGCCCGGTCATCGGGCAGAGCGACGTGAACTCGTGGTGCGTGTGCTCGATCACGTAGTCGCGCTGCGGCGCGGGATTGGGAAAGGTCTCAAGGATTTTCGGCGAAGGCATTTGAGGAAACCACTGATGAACACTGATGCGCACTTATCCAATCATCATCCGCGCCCATCAGTGAAAATCAGTGGTTGAAAAATCAGGTCGCCGTCTCCGTGAAGCGGCTCTCGCGGATCACGGTGATCTTGATCGTGCTGGGGTATTGCAGCTCGGCCTCGATGCGCTTGCGGAGTTCCTTGGCGATCTCGCGGGCGCGGTCGTCGGTGACCTCCGTGGGCGAGACGACGACGCGGATCTCGCGGCCGGCTTGGATCGCGAAAGCCTGCTGCACGCCGGTAATCGAGAGCGCGAGGTTCTCCAGCCGGCCGAGGCGCTGGATGTAGCCGGTCATCGACTCGGCCCGCGCGCCGGGGCGGACGGCGGAGATGGTGTCGGCGAGGATGACGAGGCCGGCGTAGACAGTCTCGGGCTTCACCTCCTCGTGGTGGGCGGCGACGGCGTTCACCACGATGGGCGTCTCGCCGTAGCGCTTGATGAACTCCGCGCCGATGATCGCGTGGCTGCCCTCCAGCTCGCCAGGCACGCCCTTGCCGAGGTCGTGCAGCAGGCCGGCGCGCTTCGCCACGTTGGGATCCAGGCCGACCTCGCTGGCGATGAGCGAGGCGAGGAACGCGGTCTCGACCGAATGGTCGAGCACGTTCTGGTTGTAGGAAAAGCGGTATTTGAGGCGGCCGAGCAGCTTGATGATCTCGGGGTGGAGGCCGTTGATGTTGAGCTTGGCCACGGCGTCCTCGCCCGCCTGGGTCGTCACGAGGTCGACCTCCTCCTGGGCGCGCTTCACAAACTCCTCGATGCTGGCCGGGTGGATGCGGCCGTCCTTCACGAGGCCGTCGAGCGCCACGCGCGCGACCTCGCGCCGCACCGGGTCGAACGACGAGACGAGCACCATCTGCGGCGACTCGTCGATGAGGAGCGTGACGCCGGTGGAGGCCTCGAAGGATTTGATGTTGCGGCCCTCGCGGCCGATGATGCGGCCCTTCATCTCTTCCGTGGGCAGCTGGATGATGGTGGCCGTGAGATCGTTGTTGGGCTTGCTGGCGATGCGCTGCATCGCGGCGATGAGCACGCGGCGGGCGTCGTTTTGCAGCTCCTGCTCGGACTTTTCCAGCGTGGCGCGGCGCAGGGCGCGCAACTCGTCCTGGCACTCCAGCAGGACCTCGTCGCGGAGCTGGGCCTTGACCTGATCGGCGTCGAGCTGGGAGACGCCCTCGAGCCGCTTGCGGACATTCTTCGAGAGGTCGCGGATGGCGTCGCGGGCGGTCTTGATGGCGGCGCCCTCGCGGTTGAGGCGCTCCTGGCGCTGCTCGAGCTGGTAGTCGAGCAGCGCCAAGGACTCCTCGTGGGCGCGGATTTCGCGGAGCCGGACGTCGCTTTCGATCTCGCGCCGGTCGAGCTCGCGGTTGAGCTCGGCGCGCTTCTCGGCGATGTCCGCCTCGGCCTTCTGCTTGAGCTCCTCGGCGGCGACCGCCGCCTCGCGGCGCGCGACCTCGACCAGCTCGGCGGCCTGTTCGTGCGCGTTGCGGCGCATCTGGCGGGTGAGGCGCCACGCGATGAAGAAACCCACGCCGCTCCCGACCACGATGAAGATCGCCGCCACCGCCCAATCGTAGATCGGATCGCTGTCGGTGAAGACGGAGGCCAGCAGGGCTGCGCTCGTTGTGGTCAAGAGGGCGCAACCTAGGCCGGGAGGGCAAAACCTCAAGATTTCTCACGCCCGCCCGCCTGTGAGCAAGTTTGCGCGCGATCGCACGATCGGGCCTTGCGCCGCGCGGCGCCCGGGCGTGGAGTCGGCCGCCCGTGCGTTTGCCACGTTTTCTCGCCCGCCTCGATCTTCGCGCCCTCTTCAAGCCCACGACGCGGGCCCATTGGGACTGGCTGACCCCGCTTGCCCTGATCGCGTTGAGCCTGATCGGCGTCGCCTTCATCTACTCGGCCGGCCTCCAGTCGCCGCAGCACCGCAACGACTGGATGAAGCAGCTCGTGTTTCTCGGCTTGGGCGGGGTGATCTACACCGGGGTGTCGCTCGTGGACTACCGGTTCTGGTTCAGCATGGCGCACTGGATCTACGCGGCGTTCATGGTGCCGCTGGTGATTGTCCTCATCCCGGGCGTGGGCGGCGGCGCGGCGGAGCAATGGGGCGCGACCCGTTGGATTAACCTGGGCTTTTTCTCCTACCAGCCGTCCGAAACCGCGAAAATCGCCGTGCTCCTCATCACCGCCAGCGTGCTCGTGCACGCCAAGATCGGGACGGTGCGGCAGTCGCTGGGCACGCTGGGGAAATTGGCCCTTGCGGTGGGCGCGCCTCTCTATCTTACCTACCGACAACCGGACCTAAAGCCGGCCATCGTCCTGCCCCCCATGGTCTTTTCCATGCTTTACGTCTCCAAGCTGTCGCCGCGGTTCTTCGCCGGTGCGCTGGGGCTGTTCCTGCTGCTCGCGGGACTGGTGGCCTGGGATACCACGCGCTACGTGCAGTTCATGGACGCGCATGGCTACACCTACGGGCGGGACAACAAGCGGTTCGAGCAGGAGGGCAGGCCCATCATCCCGCTGCTCCATGACTACCAGCGCAACCGCATCCTCGGCTTCGCCGCGCCGGAAAAGGTCGACCCCAAGGGGATCGGCGTGACCTATAACCTCCAGCAGTCGCTCATCTCCGTCGGCAGCGGCGGGCTCACCGGCAAGGGCTGGACCGACGGCACGCAGGCCCAGCTGGGCTACCTGCCGCGCCTCGTGGCGCACAACGATTTCATCTTCTCGGTCATCGCCGAGGAAAAAGGTTTTCTGGGAAGCCTCACGGTTCTCAGTCTGTTTGGCTTGGTCCTGTTCAACGGCATCCGCACCGCCAGTTCCGCGAGGGACCGGCTCGGCGCCCTCATCGCCATCGGCGTGACGGTGCTGTTCCTCGTGCATGTGTTCGTGAACATCGCCATGACCATCGGGCTGGTGCCCATCACGGGCATACCGCTTCCCTTCATCAGCTACGGTGGCTCCTTTGTGCTCAGTTGCTGCTTGCTGCAAGGACTGGTCCAGAGCGTCTGGCGCTTCAGGAGGGATTTCACATGAAATCACCTCTTCGCGCCCATGACCGCTCTGCCGGGATTTCCTGCGCCGCAACCGATTCACCGGGGGTCGCCGGCTTCAACCCACACGACACCCGCCATGAGCGATCGATCCCAACCCACCGGCGTCCCACCCGACGTCGCGCAGAAGTATGACGAGGAACTCGTCAATCCCCCCACCCCCGCCGAGACGGCGCCCGTCAGCGCCGAGGAACTGAAGGCCGGCGCCACCGAGCGCGCCAAGCAGCGCCCGCTGCTCCAAAAGATCCTCGCTGTGTTCCAGAAGGAGAAGGGCTCCTACCGCGAGCTCATCATCAACTCCGAGCCCCTTGAGAAGCGCGTCGCGCTCCTCATCGACGGCCGCCTCGAGAAATTCGAAATCGAGCGCGAGTCCGACAACCGGATGGTCGGCGGCATCTACAAGGGCCGCGTCAAGAACCTCGACCCGGGCCTCAAGGCCGCCTTCGTCGACATCGGCTACACCAAGAACGCGTTCCTGCACTACTGGGACATGCTCCCCGCGGCCGCGGATTCCTCCGTCGAGGTCGTGCGCGTGAACCGCAAGAAAGGCGCCGCCGACAAGCCCGCCGAGCCCACCACCAAGGACATCCCCACGCTCTATCCCCCCGGCTCTGAAATCGTCATCCAAGTCACCAAGGGCCCCATCGGCACCAAGGGCCCCCGCACCACGACGAACCTCTCGATTCCCGGGCGCTATCTGATCCTGACGCCGTTCTCCGATGGCTGCGGCATCTCGCGCAAGATCGAGGACCCGCAGGAGCGCAAGCGCCTCAAGCAGCTCATCAACGAGCTCACCATCCCCGAAGGCGTGGGCGTGATCGTGCGCACGGCCGGCGAGGGGAAAAAGGCGCGCTACTTCGTCCGCGACCTCCACATCCTCCTCAAGACTTGGGAAGGCATCCAAGCCCGCATCAAGGGCGACCGCCCGCCCTCCTGCCTCTATCAGGAGCCCGACCTCGTCGAGCGCACCGTGCGCGACTTCCTCACCGAGGAGGTCGACCGCGTGCTCATCGATCGCCCCGAGGAGCACGAGCGCACGCAGAAGCTCGTCGCGCAGATCTCCAAGCGCAGCGCCGGCAAGATCGCGCTCTACAAGGACAGCATCCCGATCTTCGAGCGCTTCAACATCGAGCGCCAGATCGAGCAGACCGGCCAGCGCAAGGTCCCGCTCCCCAGCGGCGGCGAGATCATCATCGACGAGACCGAGGCGCTCATCGCCATCGACGTGAACACCGGCTCGCACAAGAACAAGGGCGGCGACGAGAAGAACGTCATCTACGCCGTCAACCTCGAGGCCGCCGCCGAGATCGCGCGCCAGATCCGGCTGAGAAACCTCGGCGGGCTAATCATCATGGACTTCATCGACATGAAGGAGCGGCGGCACCGCAACGCCGTCTACGAGAAGATGGTCGAGCTGATGGCGTCGGACAAAGCCAAGAACCACATCCTTCCCATCTCGTCGCTCGGCATCATGCAGATGACGCGGCAGCGCCAGCAGGAGTCGCTCTCGAGCAACCTCTACAACGACTGCCCCTACTGCCGCGGCCGCGGCATCGTGAAGAGCGCGACGACGATGAGCGTCGAGCTCCAGCGCAAGCTCAGCTCCGTCGTGCGCCGCCTCCAGCTCCGCAACGACGGCAAGGAATACTCGCTGCGCGTGCTCGTGCACCCGAGCATCCTCGAGCGCCTGCGGAGCGAGGACGCCGACCTGCTCGTGCGGATGGAAAAGCTCTTCCGTGTGAAACTGGCCTTCCGGGCCGACCTCAACTACCACGTGGAGAACTTTAAGATCCTCAACGCCGAGACGGGCGAGGAATACCGCTGAGCGTCGCGCCGGCCGCCGCCCTGTGCGGGCGGCGACTGCTGGCAGCAGGGCGGGTCACAGCCCCGCCCTACTGCACGCGGTCGCTCACGAAAAATGCATCAACCTCCCCAGGCCCGACGACCAGCGCCGGCCCCTCACGGCACCTCGTAAACCTCGACGAGCGCCACACCGCTGCCGCCATCGGCGCCCGTCACGACCACGCTGTAGGCGCCGGGCTTGAGTTCCGTCAGCAGCGCTGCGTCCGCGCTGCCCTCGGCGAACGCAAACGCATTGACCGCCCGCGCCGCCTCGCGGATCGCGGCGGCGTTGGGCGCGGCGCCCCACTCGGCCGCCGTCGCGACCACGGTGCCGTCGCGGACGAGCGTCATGCGCGGCTTGGCGAGCACGCCCGCGACGCCGAAGGCCGCGAGCGCCGGGCCCGCGGCGCGCAGCAGCGTTTTCTTCCGCACGCCGCCGTCGATCACGAGGCCGCCGATTTCCGCGCCTGCGCCCGGCAGCACCTGCGCGCGGGCGGAAAGATTGATCAGGCGCGCGAAGCCCGGCGGCTCCGTGTCGTAGGCCTCGACGAGCGCCACGCCCGTCGCGCCGTCGGCGCCCGTGACCTGCGCGGTGTAGAGGCCGGGCGGCAGCGTGACCAGCAGCGCGCAGTCCGCCGAGCCCGCCGCCAGCGGAAACGCGCCGACCTTCTGCGCCGCCGCGCGGACCTCGGCGGCGTCCGGCCCCGTGTCCCAGCCGGCGTTGCTCGCGATCACCTGCGAGCCCGCGTAGAGCGAGAGCCGCGGCGTGCGCAGCGCGCCGGCCACGCCGAAGCCCGCGAGCGCGGGCCCCGCCGCGCGGATGAGCATCACGCGCGGCTGCGAACTCCCGTTCCCGCCGATGGCGAGGCCCCCGATGAGCGCCGCCTCGCCCGCACCCACGGTGCCGCGGCTCGAGAGATTGAGAAAACGATTCGGCAAAAACGTGTCCGACCACGCGAGGCCGAAGGCATTCGCCACGGCCAACTGATACGGCCGCCCGGATGGAGCTACTTTGAATGATTGTCGCGGGCCCTCCGTCCCGACCGGAAGATAGCCCCCACCGGGCAAAGGCACGAGCCACTGGTAAGTCAGGCTGCCCTGCCCCGCAGCGCTCGCCTCCGCGAAGACCTCCCCTTGCGCATCGGCGCTCATCCTCGGCTGCCGCGTGATCACCGGCGCTGCGCCCGGCCCGCCGGTGCGCAGGATCACACCCCGGTTGCCCACCGCGACGACGTAGCCACCTGCGTTACCCACGGCATTGAGATTTTCCCGCGTGGGCGCGCTGTCGATCTGCCAGGAACTGCCCTCGGCCGAGCGCACAATGGTGCCGCCGGAGCCGACCGCAAAGAACTCACCATAGACGTAGGTCAGCGCCCGGGTGAAGCCTTGGATCGATCCTCCCAAGTGATGGACCACACCGCGCAATCGTTCGCGCGTGGGCGACACACACGGCGTCCACGGCGAGTCGGGCTCCGAGATGGCTTTCCGCAAAATCGCGCCATCCGCACCCACCACAATCCAGATGCCCCGAACGATGGCTCCGCCCAACGCAATCGCCTCGAGATCCGCGGCGACCGGCGACGGCTCGCTTTGCCAAGCAAGTCCCGGAGGACTCGCGTTCCCATCGAAACGTCGCGTGAAAATCGCGCCGCCCTGACCCACCGCGACGGCGTTGTCCTGCCCTCCCCATACGCCGCGCATCCAGCGGTTGCCGAAGCCGGCATCGGCCCGCGTCCACCCGCCGTTGGCGTCGCGTGTGAGCGCGCCCGCACCGGCCTCGCCGACCGCGATGCCGCCGTCGCCGCTCACGCCGTTGAGCCGCACCGCCGTGGGCGAGGCTTCCCGCGTCCACCCCACGCCGTCGGGCGACGAGAGGATCATCCCGCCCTCGCCCACCACGGTGTAGCGTTTGAGCTGCGAGTCGTAGCTGACCGCGGTGAGCCACGCCGTCGTGCCGGAGAAGCGCCGCGTCCACGTCGCGCCTTGATCGCTCGTCGTCAGGATGACGCCCTGCTCGCCCACCGCGACCCCGCCGGAGAAGCCCCACAGGTTCGCCGTGGTCCCGGAGTCACGCTGCTCCCACGCGGATTGCGCCGCCAAGGTCGTAGCTCCCAGCGCGGCCCAAAGCGCGAGGCCGCATCCGGCGGGCAAATTTCTTTTTCGCGGCAACATGGACCGGGTGAATCAAACGCAACGACAACCCAGACCGCCCAACCCGCCATTCGGTGCCGTCGCAATGCAACCGCCGCACATCATCGCACGGGAACTCCACCTTCGCGAGCGGTCGCCGCCGCGGACAAAACAAAGGGGCCGGCGATAACCCCTTAACGCCGGCCCCAGTGTTTTCTGTTTCCGGCCTTGCGGCCGGATCATGCCGCCCAAACCCTGCTTGGGCAACATGGCCCATTTTAGCAGTGCTCATGCCAGCGATCGCAGGTTCACGGCGGTTTCCGCGTGCATGAGAAACATTCACGCGACGCCGGCCTCGCTTGCGCCGCGCCGCGGGCTCCGCTCTCGTCACCGCCGATGCCGCTCCCGCCGATCCTCCACGAAGACGCCGCGCTGATCGCGTTCGACAAGCCCAGCGGGCTGCTCGTCGCCCCCGATCGGTGGGACAAGGAACGCGAGAACCTGATGCGCCTGGTGCACGCCGACCCGCGCTTCGGGCGCACCGTGGCCAACGTGCACCGCCTCGATGCCGGCACCAGCGGCGTGCTGCTGTGCGCCAAGGACAAGCCGGCGCTCGATTTTCTCTCCGGCCAGTTTCAGGCCAAGGCCGTGCGGAAGATCTATCACGCGATTGTCGCCGTGCTGCCGCCGGACGAGGCCATGAAGGTCATCGCCCCGGTTCGCGACGCCGCCGGCGCCCTGCCCGACGCGTTCACGGTCGATCTTTCGCTCGGCGAGGATGAGCGCCGCCCCGGGCGCATGCGGATTTTCAAGGGTCGCGGCGGCAAAGCATGCCTGAGCGAGTTTCGCACGCTGGAGCGGTTCCGGGGATCGAACCGGCGCGGCGCGAGCGGGGCGAGCTTTGCCTTGGTGGAATGCCACCCCCACACCGGCCGCACCCACCAGCTCCGCCTGCACCTCGCCGCCGCCGGCGCGCCCGTCCTCAACGACGCCTTCTACGGCGTGCCCGACCTCGCGCTCCGGCTCTCGGATTTCAAGCGCGGCTACAAGGGGCGCGAGGAGGAGAAGCCGCTGCTCGCGCGCCTCGGCCTCCATGCGAGCGAGCTCACGGTCACGCACCCCGCGTCGCGCGAGCCGATCACGCTGCGCGCGCCGCTGCCGCACGAGTTCGAAGTCGCCCTGCGCTACCTGCGCAAGTTCGCCCCCGCCCGCTGAGTGCGCGCGGCGTGTCCCAATCGCGCCGCTCCGGGCTATTGTTTAGAGCGTTGGCGCATCACCCGCCCAGGCCACATTGCCTTTCACCATGCCTCAATCCCCAGCCTCCACCCGCCGCGAGATCCTCCGCGCCGCCACCCTCGGCGCCCTCGCGCTGCCATTTCTCCCCCGCCTGGCCGCCGCGGCGGCGACGGCGGCGCCCGCGGACATGCCGATGAAAAAGGAGCCGCTCCGGCTCGGCGTCGCGTCCTACTCCCTGCGCAATCTCCCGCTCGACGAGGCCATCGCCGCCGTGAAGGCGCTGCGCATTTCCAACATCGCGCTCTTTCGCAACCACTGCAACTGGGAGACCGCGTCCGCCGACGAATGCCGCGCCGTGGGCGCGAAGCTCCGCGCCGCCGGCCTCGCGCTGACCGGCTCCGGCGTCGTCAACCTCCCCAACGACGAGGCGAAATGCCGCAAGGCGTTTGAAAATGTCCGCGCCGCCGGCATGGCCACCATGGTGTGCAAGCCCGACCTCGACGCGCTCCCGCTCGTCGAGAAGCTCGCGAAGGAGTTCGATCAGAAGCTCGCCATCCACAACCACGGCCCCGAGGACAAGGTCTACCCCACGCCCGAGGTCATCTGGAACGCCGTGAAGAACCTCGATGCGCGCCTCGGGCTCTGCATCGACGTCGGCCACACGGAGCGCTTCGGCGACGGCGCCATCGCCGCGATCCGCCAATACGCGCCGCGCCTCCATGACGTGCACATGAAGGACAGCATCGCCGTCGTCGGCGCGATGAAGGACGTCCCCGTCGAAGTGGGCGCCGGCCGGCTCGACGTCCCCGGCATGTTGCGCGCGCTCGTGGGGATCAAATACGCCGGCGTCGTCTCGTTCGAGTATGAGAAGGTCGCCGGCAACCCCGTCACCGGCCTCGCCGAGTCCGTCGGCTACGTCCGCGGCGTGCTGGCGGCGATGAATTAGGCTCGGCGCCGCAGGCTGGGACCACTGGGGCGGCGAGACGCCTCGCTCTCGTTTCGCCGGGCCTGCCGTCGTCGGCCCGGGTGGAATGGCGGCGGATGAAATCGCGGCGCCGCGCGGTCGGACCATTTCGTTTCCTGTCCGGAATCCGTGCGCCTGCGCTATTCACTTCCTTGCCACCCCATGACCCAGCCCTTCACCCGCCGTCGCTTCCTCGCCGCCGCCGCGCTCGCGCCGCTTGCCACCTTGCCGATGCGCGCGAACTTCGCGCCGCCTCCGCGCGTCGGCGGGGCGAGCCTCAAGCTCTCGCTCAACGCCTACTCGTTCGCCAAGCTCCTCAACGATCAGCTCCTCGGCCGCGGCGCAGGCCTCACGCTCGTCGCGCTGGCGGAATTTTGCGCGAAGCAGGGCTTCGACGCGATTGATCCGACGGCATATTATTTCCCCGGCTATCGCGAGCGGAAGGTCGCGCCGGATGCGTGGCTCTTCGAGTTCAAGCGCCGCTGCTTCGAGCTGGGCGTCGCGATCAGCGGCACCGGCACGGGCAACAACTTCACCGTCGCGGACAAGGCCGCGCGCGCGAAGGACGTCGAGTGGGTCAAGCGCACCGTCGAGATGGCCGCGAAGATCGGCGCGCCGATCGTGCGCGTCTTCGCCGACACGCAGATGCGCGCGCAGACGTGGGAAACGGTCTCCGCCGGCGCGGGCCGCGGCGACGTGGAAAAATGGATCGCCGACGACATCCGCGCCTGCGCCGAGCATGGCGCACGGCATGGCGTGATGATCGGCGTGCAGAACCACGGCGACTTCATCAAGACCGCCGCCGATCTCATCTCGCTGCTCAACCGCATCGACTCGCCCTGGTGCGGCGCGATCGTGGACACCGGCTACTTCAAGGCCGACGATCCTTACGCCGAAATCGCAAAGGCCGCACCCTACGCCGCGAACTGGCAGATCAAGCAGAGCCCGCTCGGCGTGGAGAAGGAGGCCGAGTCGCCGACGGACCTGAAGCGACTCTTCAAGATCATCCGCGCCTCCGGCTACCGCGGCTACCTGCCCATCGAGACGCTCGCGCCGCGCCGTGACAGCAACGCGCCCTACGATCCCTTCACCGTCGTGCCGAGGTTCCTCGCGGAGGTGCGGCAGGCGCTGGCGGAGACGGCGTGATTTTTCGCAGTCTGATTTCCCCATGAAGACCCCAACCCGTTGGTTCGCGCTCGTCGCGCTGGCGCTGCCCGCCTTCGCCGCCGAGGAGGCCGTGCGCCTCTCCGAGTTCACCGTCACCGAGAACACCGACAACAGCTACGTCGCCGCCGAGTCGATCACCGGCACGCGCGTGCGCACGCCGATCAAGGACCTCACCTTCGTCGTCAACGTCGTCACGAGCGAGTTCCTGCAGGACTTCGCCTACTTCGAGATCAACGACCTCGGCTACACGAGTTCGGTGAACAATTTCGACAACGGCGGCGGCAACGTGAACATCCGGGGCTACGGCGCGACCTCCTACCTGCGCAACGGCTTCCTCCGCCTCGGCCTCGTCGACCGCGTGAACGTCGATCGCATCGAGGTCATCAAGGGCCCCGCCGCCGCGATCTACGGCATGACCACGCCCGCCGGCATGGTGAACATCATCACCAAGCGCCCGCGCGAGCGGCCGTCACAGGGCTTCTCCATCGCCGCCGGCAGCTACCAGACCACGCGCGCCGATCTCAACGCCACCGGCCCGCTCACGCGCGACGGGCGCACGACCTACGCGTTCAGCGCCGGCTTTCACGAGCGCAACTACGACACGCCGTGGAATTTCACGCGCTCGAAGACCGGCTCCCTCGCGGTGCAGCACAAATTCGCCCAACGCGGCACGCTGCTCGTCGAGCTGGAGTGGCTCGCGCGCCGCACCAATCCCGGCGGCGCGATTCCGTTCCGGTCCGTCTCCACCGCGCCGGCCACCGCCCGCATCCAGGGCCTCGCCACCGAGCTGAAATACTTCAACCAAAACGGCCCGCACTCGGAGCAGAACCGCGACGTGTCGTCGATCAACGTCACCTACGAGAACCGCCTCGGCGACGCCTGGTCGCTGCGCGTCGGCGGCGCGGCGTTTCACCGCCACTCGCTCACCTTCAACAACGGCAACAGCACGACCTTCGATGTGCTCACGCGCCGCATCACCGGCCGCACCGCCAACAAGGGCTGGATCAGCGAGGATGGCGCCGCCGGCCAGATCGACGTGATCGCGCATTACAAGCTTTTCGGCGGCCGGCTCGACAGCCGGACGCTCTTCACCGCCGACCACTCCCAATACTGGAAATACAACCCGACGAAGCAGCTCCCCGCCGCCGTCAACGCCAACGCGAATTTCTTCTCCGCCAACCTCAGCGTGGACAACCCTGACTACCGCGTGCCGGACTTCGCGGCGGACGTTTACACGAACCTCAACCGCAAGCTCGTCTCGCGCGTCGATGTGAACGGCGGCTTCCTCCGCCAGCAAATCACGGCGCTCGACAACCGCCTCATCGCCGTCGCCGGCACGCGCGTCGACAACGTCACGTTCAATTTCTGGGACAAGGCCGCCGCCGCCGCGAACCCCGCGTCGCTCACGACGATCAACCACTTTCACGACTTCCAGTTTTCCCCGATGGCCGGCGCGAACTATAAGCTCACGCGCGAAATCGCGCTCTATGCGAACCGCTCCAACTCGTTTTCGCCGAATGCGCAGCGCGCCACCGCCGGCCTCAACGCCAGCGAGACCGCGCGCGGCTGGGACTACGGCGTCAAGGCGGGCCTGCTCGACGACAAGCTCCAGTTCACGCTCGGCGGCTACTACATCGATCGCACGGGCGTGACCGCGACCGAGGTGCTGCCCAACGGCACGGTCGTCACCACGTCCGCCGGCAACCAGAACGCCAAGGGCGCCGAGCTTGACTTCACGTGGCGCGCGACCAGCGACCTGACGCTGCTCGGCGGCTACGGCTACGTGAACGCCCGCACCACCGCCAACGGCCGCGACCTCGATTCCATCGGCCGCCGTCCCGCGAAGCTCCCCGCCATCACCTACGGCCTCGCGCTGAAATACACCCTTGGCGCGATCGCCAAGGGCCTCGCGTTCAACGCCGGCGTGCAGTTCACCGGCCAGACGTTTCCCGACTCGCTCGCCGGCGGCATCAACGAGCCCGCGAGCAGCCCGCGCCGCGGCTTCACCCTCTCGCACGACGGCCGCCGCACGCTCTCGCTGCCGAGCTACACGGTCGTCGATCTCGGCGTGAGCTACCGGCTGCGGCCGGCGGACTCGAGGTTCACGCACGCGGTCCGGTTCAACGTGAAAAACCTCACGGACCTCGACTACATCGACACGCAGAAGAAACCTGGCGACCGGCGCGGCTTCTACGTGAGCTACGCGCTCAACCACTGAGCGCGACCTTCCCGCCGCCCATGACCAGCGAACGCTCCGGCGAGGCCGACAGCCGCAAGCGCCTCGTGGCGCTCATGACGCGGCACCAGCGGCAGATCTTCGCCTACATCTACACGCTCGTGCCCGATCGGCACGACGCGGAGGATCTGCTGCAGGAGACCAGCGTCGTCGTGTGCGAGAAATTCGACGAGTTTGCGCCCGGCACCGACTTTGTCGCGTGGGCCTGCCAAATCGCGTGGTGGCGCATCCGCTATTCGCGGCAGAAATTCGCGCGGTCCAAGGTCATCTTCGACGACGAGGTGCTGGCCGCCGTCGCGCACACCGCCGGCGAGATGATGCGCGAGCTCGACGAGCGGCACGAGGCGCTCGCCCTCTGCCTGCAAAAGCTCGCGCCGCGCGACCGCGAGCTCGTGCTCACGCGTTACGAACCGGGTGGCGGCGTCGCCGAGGCCGCGCGCCGCAGTGGCCGCTCCATGGACGCCGCCTACAAGGCGCTCAACCGGCTGCGCAAGCTGCTGCACGATTGCGTGACCGACCAGCTCGCCCGCGGTGGGGTCTCAGCATGAATCTCTCCGATCGCGACATCCTCGAGTTGAACGAGCTCTGCGGCGCCATGGCCGATGGCACGCTCAGCGACGCGCAGCGCGCGCGCCTTGCGGCCTACCTGCGCACCTCCGAGGCGGCGCGGCGTTTCTATGTCCAGGCGCTTGGCCAGTCGGCGAGCCTGCACACCTACGCGAGCGAGCTTCATGCGGAGGCACCGGACCTGCCGGAAAGCAATCCCCGGCTGATGCGCCGCTGGTTCATCTGGCTGCCCGCCGCCGCCGCGATCGCGCTGGCCGGATGGCTCGCATTGCACGTCCGCTCCGACGCCGATCCGGTCGCGGGCGAGTTTGTCGCCCGTGTCACCGGCGCGAAAAACGCGCGGTGGTCGTCCCCGCCGCCCCTGCCCGGCGATCGCCTCGGGAAGAACCAGCGGCTCGATCTCGCCGGCGGGCTGGCGGAGATCACCTTTGACTCGGGCGCGCGCGTCACGCTCGAGGGACCGGCGTCGATGGCCATCGCCTCGGCGTGGGCGGGCACGCTGCACCGCGGCACGGTCAGGGTGAGCGTGCCGTCGGAGGCGATCGGTTTCCGCATTTCCCATCCGGCCGTCGAGGTCGTCGACCTCGGCACCGAGTTCACCATGATCGCCGATGGCCGTGGCGCCGCCGAGGTGCTGGTGCTCAAGGGCGAGGTCGAGGCCGCGCCCCGGGGCGGATCGCAGGAGGCGATTCTGCTGCGCGAGAAGGAAGCCCGCCGCTTCGCCACGACCGGCATCTCCGAAGTGCCGGATCGCGAGCGAAAGTTCGCGTTGCTGCACGGTCCCTTGCAGCTCGATCGCATGGTGCCGCCGACGCGGCTCGCGCACTGGTCCTTCGACGAACCCGCCGGGGCCCTGGTGCGCGCCGAGGCGGGCGGGGCGGCGTCGGCGGACTTGGCCGCGCAAATTTATTCCGCGGCCGACCTCGCGGCGGCGCGCACGGAAGGCCGGCGCGGCCGGGCGCTGCGGCTCGACGGCGAGCGCTACGCGCGCACGACCCTGCCCGGCATCTCCGGCGGGACGCCACACACGATCTCCTTCTGGATCCGCGTGCCCGAGGATGCGCCGCTCTCGGAGGCTTACTCGATGGTCACCTGGGCGACCCGCAGCAAGAAGCTCGGCAACCGCCACGCGGGCATCAACTGGAACCGCGATCGCACCGAAGGCCCGCTCGGCGCGCTGCGCACGGATTTCCGCGGCGGCCACGCGATCGGCACGACCTCGCTGCGCGACGGCCGGTGGCACCACATCGCGGTGTCCTTCTCCGCCGGCGACGAGCAGCCCGACGCGCCCGTGCAAGTCCGCCAGTATGTCGATGGGCAACTGGAGAGCAGCACCGTCCTCACCAGCCGCAGCCCCGCCCCCGCGGTGGATAGCGATCCGGCGCTCGCGGACGTCGTGTGGATTGGCCGCCGGCTGGGCCCGAACGGGCCGCGCCCGGAGCGCTTCCGCGGCGATCTCGACGAGCTCTTCATCGCGGACCGCTGCCTCGAGCCCCACGAGATCGTCTCGCTCATGAGCGACAACCGCCTGCCCACAACCCCCGCCGCCCTTTCGTCCGTCCCATGAAACTCCCGCGACGCTTTTTCTGCCTTTCCCTGGCCGTGATTTTCCCCGTGGCGGCCCACGCCGCCGCCGCGCCACCTCGCCCTCGCATCACGGGCATTTCGCATGCGGCGTTTTATGTGAGCGACATGGCGAAGGCCCGCGCGTTCTACGAGGGCTTCCTGGGCTACGCCTCGCCCTTCTCGATCCCACGCAAGGATCCGAAGGAGCAGCTCGTGTGGATCAAGATAAACGACCGGCAGAGCGTGGAGCTTTTCCCCGGCTCGGAGGTCACGCCCGACGCCGACCGCCTCTATCACATCGCGATCGAGACGGATGACGCCGAGGGCATGCGGCTCTACCTCCAGTCCAAGGGCGTCGCCGTGCCGCCGAAGACGGGCATCGGAAAAATCGGCAACAAAAACTACTTCGTGAAGGACCCCAACGGCAACACCGTCGAGATCGTGCAATACCTGCCCGACGGGTGGACGATGCGGGAACAGGGAAAATTTCTCCCCGGCACGCGCATCGCCAAACGCATGAGCCACGTGGGGGTCATGGTCGGGCAGCTCGATGCCTCGCTGAAATTCTACGGCGAGATCCTCGGCTTCAAGGAGACGTGGCGCGGCGCCAAGACGGCCAACCAGCTCAGCTGGGTCAACCTGCAGGTGCCCGACGGCAACGACTACATCGAGTTCATGCTTTACGACAAATACCCATCGCTCGATCGGCTGCGCACCATGCACCACATCTGCCTCGAGGTCCCGGACATCGAGCAAGCCGAGGCGATGCTCAAGACGCGGGCCTACCCCGCCGGCAGCAAACCCCACTCGAAGATCGCCACCGGCGTGAACGGCAAGCGCCAGATCAACTACTACGACATCGACGGCACGCGCGTGGAGATCATGGAGCCGAACACGTTTGACGGCCAGCCGCGCCCGCCATCCGCTGCGCCACCGCCCTTGAGCGAGCCCAAGCCGGCCGCCCCCATGCCCGCGAAACCCTAGTCCCATGAAAACGAGCTTCCCCCGCCTTCTCCTCGTCGCGGTCACGACTGCGCTGCTGCTCTCCCCGGCGTTCGCCCAGGACACGAAAAAGAAAAAGGGCTCCGCCTCCGCCACCAAGGGCGAGGTCTCCGGCGGCCTCCCGCCCGACGCCCGCACGCTCCAGCTCGGCGACGCCGCGCCCGACTTCAAGCTCCTCGGCATCGACGGCAAGACGCACGCGCTCGCCGACTACAAGTCATCGAAGCTCCTCATGGTGGTCTTCCTGTCCAACCACTGCCCCTACTCGCACGCCTCCGAGACGCGCCTCCTGCCGCTCGCGCGGGAGTTCAAGCCGCTCGGCCTCGACGTCGTCGCCATCAATCCCAACAGCCCCGACAGCGTGCGCCTCGACGAGCTCGGCTACTCGAAATACAACGACTCCTACGAGGAGATGAAGCTCTACGCCAAGGAGTCCGGCTTTCCCTTCCCCTACCTCTACGACGGCGACACGCAGGCCACCGCCAAGGCCTACGGGTGCCTCGCGACCCCGCACGTCTTCCTCTTCGATCAGCAACGCAGGCTCCGCTACGTCGGCCGCGTCGACGATTCCCGTTTCGAGGATCCCGCGAGCGTCACCAAGCACGACCTCCGCAACGCCGTCACCGAGCTTCTCGCCGGCAAGCCCGTCACCACCCCGCGCACCCCGGTCGTCGGCTGCTCGACCAAGTGGAACCACAAGCGCGAGGACGTCGCCAAGGCCGACGAGAAATGGAAAGCCGAGCCGGTCGCCTTGGAGACGATCGACGCCGCGGGCGTGGCCGCGCTCGCGAAAAATTCCTCCCACCGGCTTCGCCTGATCAATGTGTGGGCCACGTGGTGCGCGCCGTGCGTCGAGGAATTCCCCGGCTTCGTCGCCCTCTCGCGCCGCCTGGGCAACCGCGACTTCGAGCTCGTGACGATCTCGATGGACGATCCGAAGATGCAGGCGCAGGCGAAAAAATTCCTCGAGCGCCAGCACGCCGTCCCCTCCGCGCGCCTCAAGCGCCTGCTGGCCGACGAAGGCCGCGGCGCGACCAACTTCCTCTATACCGGCGCGAGCGCCGACGCCCTCATCGCCGCGCTCGATCCCCAGTGGCCCGGCCCGCTCCCGCACACGGTCCTGATCGCCCCCGGCGGCAAGGTCCTCTGGCGCCACAACGGCGCCGTCGACGCCGAGGTTCTGAAGAACGAAGTCCTCAAGCACCTCGGCGCCTTCTACACGCCGGAGGAGAAGCGATAGGGCGTAGCGACGGATGGGCACGCGGCCGAATTTCGTAGGGCCGGCCCTACGAAAACCCTGGCGCCTACCGTCTCCTCCCCAGCCCTCTCGGCGCCCATGACCCGTCGATCTTCGTCGTGTGCGCGCGGTCTCCATCGGCATGCGCGCGCCGCGCCCGCGCTGCGCATCACCAGCCGTCGCCTCACGCCCCGACCGTCGCGGGCACACTCACCGACGCGTGCGTGCGGGGCTTGGCCAGATAGCGGCAGATTCGGCATAGACGCCGCCGTCGCACCGCTGCTAACAACAGCGCCGCATGTCCCAACAGACCCTCGGCTTCGGCATCGTCGGCGTCGGCATGATCGCCGACTTTCACGCGCAGGCCATCGCGCACACCACGGGCGGCAAGCTCATCGGTGTGGCCACGCGCAACGCGGACAACGCCCGCGCTTTTGCGCGCAAGCACGGCGCCGCGTTCGCCACGACGAGCGTCGAGGAACTCGTCGCGCGGCCCGACATCCAGGTGGTCTGCATCACCACGCCCAGCGGCGCCCACCTCGAGCCCGCGCTCGCGGCCATTCGCGCCGGCAAGCACCTCGTCGTCGAGAAGCCGATTGAAATCACCACGGAGCGGGCCGACGCGATGCTGCGCGCCGCCGACGCCGCGGGCGTGAGAATCTCCCCCATCTTCCAGGCCCGCTTCGGCGACGGCGCGCGCACGCTCAAGGCCGCGCTCGACGCCGGCCGCTTCGGCCGGCTGGTGCTCGCGAGCGCCTACGTGAAGTGGCACCGCGGCCCCGCCTACTACACCGGCTGGAAAGGCACGCTCGCCCTCGACGGCGGCGGCGCCCTCATCAACCAGGCCATCCACGCCATCGATCTCCTCCAGTGGTTCGCCGGGATGCCGGGCGAAGTCTTCTGCCGCACCACGCGCCGCGTCTACGGCCACATCGAGGCCGAGGACACCGCCAGCGCCACGCTGCGGTTCCCGAGTGGCGCGCTCGGCTCCATCGAGGCCTGCACCGCCGGCTGGCCCGGCTGGGCCCGCCGCATCGAGATTGTCGGTGAAAACGGCTCCGCCCGCCTCGAGGATGATCGCCTCGACAAATGGGAATTCCGCGCGCCCCGCCCCGAGGACGAGGCCATCCGCCACGCCAAGGCCGATCCCACGCTGGGCGGCGGCGCCGGCGCGCCCGGCGCCATCACGCACCACGGGCACCTGCGCCAAATCCAAGATCTGATCGACGCGCTCCGCGAAAACCGCCCCGTGGCCATCGACGGCCACGAGGCGCGCAAGGCCGTCGCCCTCATCCGCGCGCTCTACGCCTCCGCCGCGCGCGGCATGCCGGTGGCGCCCTGACGCGCACGGGCCAAGTGATCGACCCTCAGGATTTTCTCTCGTCCTCCGTCCCTTTCCCGTCCTCTGTCTTCGGTCCGGCCCCTTGGTCTCTCCTTCCCCATGACGTCCGCCAACCCTGAATCCCCCGCCCTGCCCTGGTATCGCACGCTCACGCGCGAGCACTGGTTCGTGTTCATGGTCGCGTCGCTCGCCTGGCTGTTCGACTGCCTCGATCAGCAGCTCTTCATCCTCGCCCGCGACAACGCCATCCGCGCGCTTTCGCCGCCCGGCACCGATGCCCTCGTGCTCACCCAGCTCAGCGGCTGGGCGCAGAGCGTGTTCGTCGCCGGCTGGGCGATGGGCGGCCTCATCTTCGGCTCCGTCGGCGATCGCATCGGCCGCGCGCGGACGCTCTCGATCACCGTGCTCATCTACTCGCTGTGCACGGGCCTCTCGGCGTTCTCGAGGGATGTCACTCAGTTCATGATCTACCGCGCGCTCACCGGCCTCGGCGTCGGCGGCGTGTTCGGCCTCGCGGTGGCGCTCGTCGCCGACTCGCTCCCGGATCACGCGCGGCCCAAGGCCCTGGGCCTCCTGCAGGCGCTGTCCGCCATCGGCAACATCACCGCGGGCCTCTGCGCGATGTCGCTCGCGAACGCCAATCCCGCGGAGTCGTGGAAGACGCTCTTCCTCATCGGCGCCATCCCGGCCTTCCTCTGCATCTTCATCATGATGCGCCTCAAGGAGCCGGCGAAATGGATCGCCGCGCGCGAGGCGAGCCGCGCCGGCACCGGCAAGGCGATGGGCAGCTATGCCAGCCTGCTCGGCGAGGCGCGCTGGCGTGGGCCGGCCATCTTCGGCATGCTGCTCTGCGTGGCGGGCGTCGTCGGCCTGTGGGGCGTGGGCTTCTTCAGCGGCGCGCTCGTCGGCCCCGCAATCGAGAAGGCGCTGCGCGCGCAGAACCTCTCGCCCGCCGAGATCACCGCCGGCAAGCAGTGGTGGACCGCCGCCAACCTGATCGTGCTCAACATCGGCGCGTTCATCGGCATGACGCTGTTCTCCAAGCTCGCCGCCCGTTTCGGCCGCAAGATCGTGTTCGCGTTCGCCTTCATCGCGGCGTTTGCGGCCACGATTTTCTTCTACCGGAATTTCCAGACCAAGTCCGACATCTGGATGTCGCTCCTGATGGGCGTCTGCCAGCTCGGCGTCTTCGCGGGCTTCGCGATCTACCTGCCCGAGCTGTTCCCGACGCGCCTGCGCAGCACCGGCACGAGCTTCTGCTACAACGTCGGCCGCTTCATCGCCGCCTCCGGCCCCATCACGCTCGGCACGCTGCAAAAGCTGATCGGCGACAAGGCCATCGCCGCGCTCCCCGCGGGCGCCACGGCCGTCGCGCAGGCGGACGCCAAGCTCAACGCCTTCCGCGACGCCGCCTGCTGGCTCGCTTGCATCTACGCGCTCGGCCTGATCGTGCTCCCGTTCCTGCCCGAGACGAAGGGCCGGCCGCTGCCCGAGGAATAAGCCGGCCGCCGCGGCGGAACTTTCGCTTTGCCGTCCGGCGGCCGCGATCGTTCCGTGGGCCTGTCCCGCACGCCCCGTGCGGAGAAAGGCCCACCCCATGAAACACTCCCCCGCCCCGGCGTGGCTGCGCCGCGCGTTCGGCGTCGCGGCATTCTGCTGCGTCGCCGCCGCCCTGGCCGCGCAACCCTCCCCCGGCGCCATCCGCGGCCGGGTGCTGAGCCCGGTCACGCAGGAATACCTGCGCAACGTCGAGGTCTCCATCGCCGGCACCAACCTCACGGTGTTCACCGCCGACGACGGCTCCTTTTCCTTCACGGGCGTGCCGCCCGGCGAGCGCGAGCTCGTCGTCAGCTACGCCGGCTACGAGACCGTCACGGCGCGCGTCGCCGTCGCGCCCGCCGCGACCGTGGTGCGAGACTTCGAGCTTTCGCCGTCGGGCCCGAGGCCCGCGGCCTCGGCCGCCGCCGTCGTCAAGCTCGCCCAGTTCGTCGTCTCCTCCGAGCGCGAGGGCAATGCCAAGGCCATCATGGACCAGCGCGCCGCCCTCAACATCAAGAACGTGATCGCCGCCGACAACTTTGGCGACATCACCAACGGCAACGTCGGCGAGTTCATCAAATACATGCCCGGCGTCGTCATCGACTACAACCAGTCCGACGCCCGCGCCGTGCGCATCGGCGGCCTCGATCCGAAATATGTCGGGGTGAGCGTCGACGGCATGCGCCTCGCCAGCGCGCAGGGCGCGGCGTTCGGCGCCGACTCGCGCCAGTTCGAGTTCGAGCAGTCCTCGATCAACAGCGTCGAGGCCATCGAGCTCAACAAGACGCTCACCGCCCGCATGGACGCCGACTCCCCCGCCGGCGCGATCAACCTCCGCAGCCGCTCCGCCTTCGACCGCAAGGGCCGCGAGGTCGTCGCGCAGTTTTCCGTCTCGGGGAACGAATACCGCATGACCACCGCGCGCGTGCCCTCGCCGCGCAACGCGCTCCGCCGCGTCGTGTTTCCCGGCGCCACGCTGGGCTACTCGGAGGTCTTCGCCGGCAAGCTCGGCGTGCAGCTCAACGTCGGCTCGTCCACCATCTACGGCGAGCAGGAGCAGATCACGCACGCCTACGATTTCACCAACGCCGCGGCCGGCCCGCGCATCACCGGCCTCACGTTCAAGGACGCGCCCAAGGTGATCGAGCGCGCCTCGCTCGGCGCCAACCTCGACTACAAGATCACGCCCCGCCTCGTCGCGTCGCTGCGCGTCTCCGGCTCGTTCCTCAGCGACGAGTTCTACGCCCGGAACCTCCTCTTCACCGCCAACATCGCCCAGATCGATCCGGCCTCGACGCTCACGCGCGTCATCGCCAACGCGACCGCCAACGCCAACACCCGCCTCGACGAGTCGAGCAACCACCGCAACAAGCGCAACGTGACCATCACCTACGTGCCCAAGCTCGAATACCAGCGCGGCGATCTCACGCTCACCGCCGGCGGCGGCTACTCGCGCAGCGGGACCCACTACGAGGATTTGCGCCAGGGCTATTTCCAGACGGTGAACCTCCGGCTCACCCGCATGAGCTGGATGGCCGAGCGCAAGGACACCAACTCCACCGAGTGGACCGTCACGCAGCGCTCCGGCCGGCCGTGGGGCGACATCGCCAACTGGGGCCGCGACGACGCGAACGCCAACAACATGGTCAGCACCGCGCGCGGCGGGCAGAGCCAGGTGTTTTCCGGCAACCTCGACGCGAGGACCACCGTCACGCTCGCCGGCCTGCCCGTGCAGCTGTTCGCCGGCCTGAAGACGCGCCTCACCACCTTCGACATCACGTGGGGCGGCACGCAGAGCTGGACCTTCGTCGGCCCGCGCAACTCCCAGACCGACCCGACGACCGTGATGATCGACGAGACGCAGCACCCCTTCGACCCCAAGCGCGGCGGCAACGTCACGCAGCAGAATTTCCCCTGGCCGGACACCAACGAGATGGCGTCCTACTTTTTTGCCCATCCGGGCGAGTTCACGCCCAACACGGTCGCAAACTTCACCAACACCTTCACCACGCCGCGCTCGGTGAAGGAGCAGATCGACGCCGCCTACCTCGAGGGCAACTCGCGCTGGCGGCAGGTGCGCCTCAACCTCGGCGCGCGCTTCGAGCGCACGCGCACCATCGGCCGCACCTACGACATCCTGCCCGCCGCCGCCGTGCGCGCCGCGGGCTACACCGCGGGCACGATTCCCTACGTCGCCTACCAATACCGCAACGGCGCGCGCCCCTCCACCTACGGCGGCTACGACAACCTGTTCTTCAGCGGCGGCGCGAAGTATTCGGTCACGCGCAATTTCATCCTCCAGGTTTCCGCCAGCCAGTCGATCGGCCGGCCCAACTACGACAGCCTCGCCGGCGTCATCTCCGTCAACGAGACCACCCAGCGCGTCACGCTGCCGAACCCGAACCTCAAGCCCGAGACCTCCGACAAGTATTTCGTGAGCGCCCAGTATTACCTCGAGCCCGCCGGCACGCTCACGCTCTCCGCCTACCAGCTCGTCGTGAAAAACATGGGCATCGCCACCGAGCTCGTCTCCGCCGCCGAGGCCGGCTACGCCGACGATCCGGAATACAACGGCTACACCTTCGCCCGCAACGCCAACGCCGCCACCACCCGCCGCATCAAGGGCGTCGACCTCGAATACAGCCAGCAGCTCGTGTTCCTCCCCGGCTTCTGGCGCGGCTTCAGCGTCTTCGGCTCCGTGTCGCACACCGTGCCCGACGTGCAGCTGGCCGACATCATGTCCAAGTCCGCCAACGGCGGCCTGCGCTACGGCAATCATCTCTTCAACGCGCAGGTCCGCTTCACGTGGACCGCCGCCCGCATCACCGGCATCACCGCCGCGCGCACGCAATGGGAGCGCGAGCGCCTGATGTTCGACTTCAGCGGGGGCTACAAAATCAACCGCACCTACGAGCTCACGCTGAGCTGCCGCAACGTCTTCAACCAGGCGCTCGAGTCCTACTTCAACGTCCCCGGCACCATCGCCTACAAGGACAACTTCGGCGCCGTCTGGACCCTCGGGGTGCGCGGCCGTTTTTAATCCCCCCACGCCATGAAGCGCCTGCGTCTCCCCGGCCTCGCCCTGCTGCTGTCCTCCGCGACTTCGTTCGCCGCCGGGGCGCAGCCCAACATCCTCTGGCTGCTCGGCGAAAACCTCTCGCACGATCTCGGCTGCTACGGCGAGAAGCTCGTCCGCACGCCCAACCTCGACGCGCTCGCGGCCGCCGGCGTCCGCTACACCCGCGCGTTCGCCACCAACCCGGCGTGCGCGCCCAGCCGCTCCGCCTTCTTCACGGGGCTCTACCAGACGACCACCGACACCCACCCGATGCGCTCGCATCGCGACGACGGGTTCCGCCTCCCCCCCGGCGTGCGCCCGATCACCCATTGGCTCCGCGACGCCGGCTACTACACCGCCAATATCAAGACGCTCGACGGCCTCGCCGTCGGCACCGGCAAGCTCGACCTCAACTTCACGCAGGAGGGGCCCATCTACCACGCCGGCTCCGACGACTGGTCCGCCCTCGCCGGCCGGCGGCCGTTCTTCGCCGTGGTCAACTCCCACGAGAGCGAATACGACATCTACGACCGGCAGACCTACAAAAAGGACCGCGTGAAGTGGGTCGGCGAGGATGAGCACGAGAAAATCGCCACGCCGCAAAACGTCACGCCGCCGCCCTACTACCCCGACCACCCGATCGTGCGCGAGGAGTGGGCGCGCTTTCTCAATTCCGTCTCCGGCATGGATCGGCGCATCGGCTGGGTGCTCGACCGGCTGCGGCGCGACGGCCTGGAGGACGACACGATCATCGTGTTCTTCGGCGACAACGGCCGCCTCGAGCCGCGCGGCATCCACTGGTGCTACGATCCCGGCGTGCGCGTGCCGCTCATCATCAAGTGGCCGAAGAATTTTCCCGCGCCCCCGCGCTACCGCGCCGGCTCGGTGGACGGCCAGCTCGTCAGCCTCATCGACGTCACGGCGACCACGCTCGCGTTCGCCGGCATCCCGCGCCCGCCGCTGATGCAGGGCCGGGTCTTCCTTGGCGAGCAAGCCGGCGCCCCGCGGCGCTATGCGTTTTCCGCGCGCGACCGCATCGACGAGACCGTCCAGCGCATCCGCTCCGTGCACGAGGAGCGCTTTCACTACATCCGCACCTACACGGAGGGCCCGACCTTCGCGTCGCTGAATCGCTACAAGGAAAAATGTTTCCCCATCATGCCGCTGATGCGGCAGCTGCACGCCGCGGGCAGGCTCACCGGCCCGCCGCTCGAGCTGATGGAGCGGCGCGGCCCCGGCGAGGAGCTCTACGACACCGCCGCCGATCCCCACGAAATCCGCAACCTGGCCCTCTCGCCCGACCCCGCGCACCGCGAGGCGCTCGCCCGCCTCCGCGCCGCGCTCGACACCTGGATCACCGACACCGGCGACCGCGGCGCCACGCCGGAGCCGCCGGAGGTCGTCGCGCCCTTCGCCAAGGAAATGCACGACTGGTTCGGCACGCCCGCCTGGGCCCAAAAATAAAGCCCCGCCCTCGCATGAAGCCCCGCGCCCTCGGCCGCCCCGCGCCGCCCGCCCTCCGGACACAGCGAGACACGACCGGGATTGGACGCCGGGGGCATTCTGCAACACTCCCTAGCGGAAACGCTGCGGTCGTTCGTTACTGAGGCGCGCCATGTCACCCCTCTTCCCGGACGAGGCCCGTTGGTTCTCCACTCACGTCCAACCGCACGATGCCGTGCTCCGTGCATGGCTGCGCGCGCGCTTCCCCGCGCTCGGCGACGCCGCCGACGATCTGGTGCAGGAAACCTACGCGCGCGTCCTCCAGCTCCGCGCCCGCGACCCGCTGCGCGCGCACGCGGTCAAGCCGCTGCTCTTCACCACCGCGCGCCACCTCGCGCTCGATCAGTTCCGCCGCCGCCAGCTCGTGCCGATGGAGGCGCTCGGCAACTTCGAGGCCGACGCGTTTGTCGACGAGGCGCCCGGCGTCGGCGAGACGGTGAGCCGCCGTCAGGAACTCGCCTTGCTCGCCGAGGCGATCCAATCGCTGCCCGAGCGCTGCCGCCAAGTCCTCACCTTGCGGAAAATCTACGGGCTCCCGCAGAAGGAAATCGCCCGCCTGCTCGGCATCGCCGAGCACACCGTCGAAGCCCAGGTGGGCGTGGGCGTGCGCCGCTGCGCCGACTACCTCGCGCGCCTCGGGCTGCCCTGAACGTGAGCCGCGCATGAACGGACCCGAGCACAGTCCCGCCGAGGCCGCCGCCAGCGCGTGGCTCGCGCGCCGCGACCGGGGCCTGAGCGCCGCCGAGCAGGACGCGTTTCTCCAGTGGCTCCGCGCCGATCCGAGCCACCGCGCCGCGCTGGGGCGCCTGGATCGCGCGTGGGGCGCGCTCGATGCGCTGGCGGCGTGGCAGCCCGCCGATGGCACGCGGCCCAATCCCGATCTTTTGCGGGCGCGCCCGCCGGCGCCGCGCGCGCGCCGCCTTGCGTGGTGGATCGCCGGCGGGGGAATCGCCGCGGCCCTCGCGGTCGTCCTTTTCCAACCGCCCGCGCCGCCGCCGCCCTCGCCGGGCGTGCGCGTGATCGCGCGGCCCGAGCGGCAGGCGCTCGCCGACGGCTCGATCGCCGAGGTCAACCATGGCGGCCGGCTCGAGCTCGCGTTCGCCGCCACCGAGCGCCGCGTGCGGCTGCGCGAGGGCGAGGTGCACCTGACCGTGGCGAAGGACGCCGCCCGGCCGTTCGTGGTCGAGGCGGGCGGCGTGACCGTGCGCGCGATCGGCACCGCGTTCAACGTCCGCCGCGATCGCGAGGCCGTGGAGGTGCTCGTGACCGAGGGGCGCGTGCAGGTGGAGACGGCCGGCGGCCTGCCGGTGCCGCTGGCCGCGGGGGGGCGCACGCGCGTCGAGCCCGGCGAGCGCCCCGTCGTCAGCGTCGCCGAGCCCGGGGCGATCGCGCGCGAGCTCGCGTGGCGCGCGGTGCGGCTCGAGTTCGAGGCCTTGCCGCTGGAGGCGGTGATCGCGGAGTTCAACCTCCGCAACGCCCGCCAGCTCGCGATCGGCGACGCCGCCGCGGGTCGCGTGCGGGTCGCGGGCACGTTCCGCGCCGACGAGCCGGAGGCGTTCGCCCGCCTGCTCGAGGCGAGCTTCGGCATCGCCGTCGAGCGCCGCGCCGAGGGCGCATGGGTGCTGCGCAGCACGGCGGGGCACTGACGGAATTTTTTCCTCGTTCGCTAGCGGAAATCCCGCCGCCATTCGTTTCCTCCGCCGGACACGCTCGCTCCCCGCCTGTTTTCCGTGCGTGTCCGCCGCATGAAAATCCCATGACCCCGCTCCGCCGCCTCGCGCGGCTCCGGTTGCTCGCCGCCGGCTGGCTCTTCGCCACGCTCGCGCTCGCGTGGGCCGCAGCCGCCGATCCGCCGAAGACACGCTTCCGCCTGCCCGAGGGTGACGCGGCCGTCACGCTCCGGCAGTTTTCCCAGCAGGCCCGCACGCCGATCGTCTACCCGATCGATGCGGTGAGCGGAGTGAAAACCAACGCCGTGCACGGCGACTTCACCGCCCGCGAGGCGTTGGATCGCATGGTGGCCGGCACCGGGCTGATCGCATCGCAGGACGCCGGCACCGGCGCCCTCACCGTGGGCCGCGCCGCTCGTCCGCCCGCGCCTGCACCGCGCACTGCGCCCCTCGCCCCTTCCTCTGAAAATTCCCCCTCGCTTCCACCGATGACCCCCAAGCAAACCTCCTCCCTTTCCCGCATGGCCGCCTCCCTCGCGGCCCTCCTCCTGCCGTCCGCCTCGGCCCAGGCGGCGGACAGCGCCGCCAAGTCCGCCGCCGATGAAACCGTCGTGCTCAGCCCTTTCGCCGTGAACAGCGAGAAGGACCACGGCTACCAGGCGACCAACACCCTCGCCGGCACGCGCCTCAACACGCCCATCCGCGATCTGGGCGCCTCCATCTCCGTCTACACGCGGGAATTCCTGAACGACATCGGCGCCACCACCGCCAACGAGCTCCTCATCTACGCCACGGGCATGGAGGCGGCCGGGCCGGGCGGGAATTTTTCCAACGCCGCCGGCGCCAGCATCACGGAGCCCAACGTCGTCGGCGACGGCATCCGCAACAACCCGCAGGGCGGCACCCGCGCCCGCGGGCTCACCACGCCCACGTTCACCCGCGGCTACTTCATCTCCGATGTCGGCATCGACGGCTACAACACCAGCGCCGTCACCGTGAACCGCGGGCCCAACGCCATCCTCTTCGGCGTCGCCAACGCCGCGGGCGTCGTCGACACCACGCTCCTCCGCGCCGATCTCCGCCGCAACCTGAACCGCGTCGAGTTCCGCTACGGCGACAACGACTCCATGCGGAGCACGCTCGATCTCAACCGCGTCCTGATCCCGCGCAAGCTCGGCGCCCGGATTGCGCTCCTGAACGACGAGGAGCGCTTCGACCAGCGCCCGGCCTTCGAGACCAAGAAGCGTTTCTACGGCACGCTCACCTTCGAGCCCACGCGCAGCACGGTCATCCGCGGCAACGTCGAGGCGGGCCGCACGCGCGCCAACCGGCCGTTCTCCGTCCTGCCGTTCAACAGCTTTCAGACGTGGCTCGACCAGGGCCGCCAGCCGTGGGACTGGACGTTCTACGACGACCCCGCGCGCAATCCGCTCGCCACGACGCAGAACGCCGGCGGCAACATCCCCGGCTCCGTCCCCGCGACGCCGTTCCGCACCTTTGCGCTGAACAACATCCAGACCTTCAACACGCTCGTCTGGCCGCTCGCCGACACCAGCAGCCGCGGCGGCGTCCTCGGCCTCGGCTACCGCGCCACGCCCAGCGCGAGCAACAGCACCGGCGCCGGCGCGCTCGCGGTCAACACGGTCCGCAGCCAGGTCTTCGATCCCGTGTTCAACCGCGACAGCACCGGCGACACGCAGAGCTGGCTCGAGACCGTCAACATCGGCGAGTTGCCCGCGCTCTACTACGCGACCACGCAGTTTCCCGCCGGCCGCATCCCCGCCGGGCGAAAGACGCAAGGCTTCACCAATTTCGACAACTTCAACTGGCGCGACCAGCAGCTCGACGAGACGGGCCGGCAGAACGACACGTTCCACACGTTCAACCTGACGCTCGAGCAGCGCTTCCTGCGCGATCGCGTGGGCTTCGAGGCGTCGTATTTTCAGGAGCGCCTCGAGCGCCGAAATCGGAACAACTTCGTCTCCTCGCAGGCCAACGCGAACCACATCCGCATCGACGCCAACGTCACGCTGCCCGACGGCCGCCCCAATCCCAACCTCGGCCGCCCCTTCGTCGATTCCGCGCAGGCGATCTTCAACCAGAACCTGATCGAGCGCCAGGCGATGCGGCTCACCGCCTACGCGCGCTACGATTTCCGCGACCTCTCCAAGCGCTGGGGCAGATGGCTCGGCAGCCACAGCCTCACGCTCCTCGGCGAGCGCGCCCAGCGCGACTCGCTCACCACGCAGAGCCAGTTCAAATACTTCGGCCAATACGACACCTTCGACAACCTCAGCCCCTACGGCTTCAACCGCTACGCCAAGATCATCGCCTACATCGGCCCCTCCGTGATCGGCAAGACGGGCCCGGTGCAGCTCACGCCCATCCAGTCGCCGCCGCTCGCCGAGGGCACGGTCGCCAACTCCACCTTCTTCGAGGCCGCCGCCGGCGACCCCGCGCAGGCGAAGCTCGTCACCATCCCCTACGCGCTCAAGCAGGCGCTGCGCAGCGGAAACTACAACCGCGACGTGATCAAATCCCAGGCGTTCAATATCATGAACTACTGGCTCGACGATCACTTCATCACGAACTTCGGCATGCGGAAGGATCAGGATTATTTCCAGCAGACCGCCTACGAGGTCGGCACGACGCCGGCCGCGTTCGACAATCTCCTCAAGGTGCGCCGCAGCCTGGATGAATTCGCGCTGCCGGATTATCCGCCGTTCGTCGCCGGCAAGACCGTGAAGAGCTACTCCGGCGTGCTGCGCTGGCCGCAGAAAATTCTCCGCCTGCCCGCCGGCATCGACGCCAGCCTCTTCACCAACGTCTCCGAGAACTTCACGCCCAACGGCTCGCAGACCGACGCCTACGGCACCGTGCTGCCCTCGCCGCAGGGCAAGACGCGCGAGTTCGGCGTCAACCTCACCTTCCTCGAGAACCGCTTCAGCCTCCGCCTGAACCACTACGAGACCAAGATCAAGGACTCGAACATCGGCCGCATCGCCGCGCTCAGCGCCACGATCAACAACGCCGTGCTCCAGACCATCGGCGCCTGGGCCTCGGAGCTGAACCGCAATCCCGACGCCTCGCGCCTCGCCGACATCGATCTGATGATGGCCGCCTTTCCGGGCGACTACAAGAAGGTGGTCCAGTTCCAATACACCGGCAGCGTCGCCACGCAGAACTTCGCGCTCACGACCGTGCAGCTCCCGAGCTACAGCGACACCGCCGACCTCGTCGCCAAGGGCACCGAGGCGGACATCATCTACAACCCCACGCGCAACTGGCGGATCCTCCTCAACGTCACGAAAAACGAGACCGTGCAGACCAACATCGCGCCCATCACGCGCGAGCTGCGCGCCCGCCTCGATCCGGTCTTCAAGACGCTCGCCAACCGCCCGCGCCTCGGCTCCTCCACCGGCTACACCTACCCGCGCGACGCCAACGGCAACGTCACCTCGCTCGACGCCGGCGCCGGCGAGGGCACGCTCGGCGCCTATGTGTTCAGCGACATCGACGTGCCCCTGCGCACGACGCTCGCCGCCGAGGGCGTGAGCAGCCCCGAGATCCGGAAATACCGCGCCAACCTCGTCACCAACTACACCTTTGACCGCGAGGGTTTCCTCAAGGGCTTCGGCGTCGGCACCGGCGTCCGCTGGCAGGACAAGGTCGGCATCGGCTACCCGACGAGCTACACGACGGACGGCAGCGTCTTCATCGACCGCGCGCATCCCTACTACGGCCCCGCCGAGACCAACGTCGATGTCTTCGCCAGCTACACGCGGAAAGTTTTCCGCAACAAGATCGACTGGAAGATCCAGCTCAATGTCCGCAACGCGATCGGCGACGGCGACCTCATCCCCATCACCGTCCAGCCCGACGGCAAGCCCGCCTCCGTCCGCCTCCCGCCCGATCGCCGCTGGTATCTCACCAACACGTTCAGCTTCTGAGGGCGCAGCGGCCGGCCCTCCTGTAGACGCCGGCCCGCGCGGGCCATCGCTTCGTTCCATGACGTTCAGAAAACCCCTGGTTCGTTTCGCCTTGGGATTCTCAGCGATTGTCGCGGCGCCTTGGGCCCATGCGGCGGACCCCGACCCGCGGGAGCAGCTCCCGCCGCACATCACCCGCCTGACTTGGTTCGGGGAGCGCGCGGATTGGCGGCACGACGGCAAGCGCTTCGTCTTTCTCAGCCGCGCCTACGGCGACGTGTATGAATATGAGTTCGCGACGAAGCGCATCACGCCCTGCTCGGATCACTTCCGGCACTATGGCTTCGTCCGCGCGCTCTACCTCGCGAATGGCGACCTGCTGCTGAGCGGACCGCGCGAGAACTTTGATCGCGCCAGCAAGGAGGACCGCCAGCGCGCGCGCGACGCGAGCTGGCTCTACGTGCTCGACAAATCGTTCACGAAGCCGCCCGTGCCGCTCGGCGTGCAGTGCAACGAGGGCCCCGCCATCTCCCGCACGCGCCTCCGCATCGCGTGGACGCACGGCGAGCAGGATCACATTTCCACGGGCGAAATCGCGTATGAAAACGGCACGCCGAAACTGGTGCATGCCCGCCCAGTTTGGCAAACGAGCGACTTTCCCGCCGGCCAGCGCCCGCGCAAATGGCTCGAGACGCAAAACTTCATCCCGCCCGACGACACGAAGCTGACCCTCACCGGCTACGAGCTGAACGACACCGACAATACCGACACCTTCGTGCTCGATCTGACCACGAGGACGCTCACGAACATGTCGCGCACCCCCGATCGCTACGAGGAGTGCGAGGGCATTTTCCCCGACGGGAAGTCGACGCTCGTCGAGAGCGCGGAGATCAAGCATCGCTGGCCGCTGGTGGATCTTTACCGCCTGTGGCTCGACGGCAGCGGACGCAAGGAGCGGCTCACGCACTTCACCGACTTCAAAGGCTGGAAAGCCGCCGAGGGCACGATCAGCGACGATGGGAAATACATGCTCTTTCAGGACGGACGCGGGGGCATGGAGTCGGGCCAGGGCTTCAGCATCTACCTCTACGAATTCGATCGGGCTGCGACCGGAAAATGAAGGCGACCGCGCGCGGCGCAGGCAGGTGACGCACCGGCGCAGGGGTGTGGGCGCGGTCTGCCGGCGCACTTCCGCCGTGACGCCGTCGCCGCGCACGGTCTGACTGCTCGCGATGCTTTCCGCGGCCTTGGTTCGCCCCGCCCTGCTGCTCACCCTCCTGCCTTTCGCGGCCGTCGCGGCGGATTCGCCGTTTTCCACGCGCCAGCCTTGGACCAGCTCCGCCGTGCGCGGGACGCCTGAGCCGCCATCGCCCTATCGCGTCGAGCGCGCGTTTCCCGCCCTCACGTTCGCGCAGCCGCTCGAGGTCGCGCGCCTTCCCGGCACCGACCGGCTCGTGGTCGTCGAGCTCGGCGGCAAGCTCCGCTCCTTCCGCGCCGACGACACCACGGGCGAAACCGATCTCTTCGGCGATGTCGCGCGCTTCGACCGCGAGCTGAGCGACACCTACGCGATCACGTTTCATCCGCGCTTCGCGGAGAACCGCTACTGCTACGTCCTCGCGCTCGCCAAGACGCCCGGCGTGAAAAATCGCGCGGACGGCACGCGCATCGTGCGCTTCAAGGTCACCGCCGATCCCGTGCCGCGCCTCGACCACGCGAGCGGCACCGTGATCATCACGTGGCTGCAAGGCGGCCACAACGGCGGCAATCTCCGCTTCGGGCCCGATGGCATGCTCTACTTCGGGGCGGGCGACGCCGGCCCCGCCGAGCCGCCCGATCCGTTCGTCACCGGGCAGGATCTTTCTGATCTGCTGGCCAGCATCATGCGCATCGACGTCGATCATCCCGACGCCGGGCGCGCCTACTCCATCCCGCGCGACAACCCGTTCGTCGCGCTGCCCCAGGCCCGCGGCGAGGTCTGGGCCTACGGCCTGCGCAATCCGTGGCGCCTCTCCTTCGATTCCGCCAGCGGCGAGCTCTACGCCGGCGACGTCGGCTGGCAGCTCTGGGAAATGATCCATCGCGTGCGGCGCGGCGCCAACTACGGCTGGAGCCTCACCGAGGGCGGCAAGCAGGACGTGCGCCCCGACCGCCTCGTCGGCCCCACGCCGGTCTCGCCGCCGCTCGTCGTCCACTCGCACGAGGAGGCCGCCAGCATCACGGGCGGCGAGTTCTACCACGGGAAAAAACTCGCCGCGCTCCGCGACGCCTACCTTTACGGCGACTGGCAGACGGGGCTCTTCTGGTCGCTGCGCGCCGAGGGCGATCGCGTGCTCGAGCACCGCGAGCTGTGCCGCACGGCGCTCGCGCCCGTCGGCTTCGGGATCGATCACGAAGGCGAGCTGCTGATCTGCGACTACGCGGGCGGCGGCCTCTGGCGCCTCGCGCCCAATCCCGACGCCGGCTCGCCGTCGCGTTTTCCACGCCGGCTCAGCGAGACCGGCCTCTTCGCCGACACCGCCGCGCAGCGCCCCGCCCCCGGCGTCGTCCCCTACGAGATCAACGCCCCGCGCTTCCTCGACCACGCGACCTCGGAGCGGTGGGTCGCGTTTCCCGGTGCCGGCAAAATCACCATTGCCGCGCAGCCGCTCGGCGTGATGCCGGCGGGCCGCTGGGTTTATCCCGACGGCGCCGTCCTCGCCAAGACCTACTCGCTCGAGCTCGAGCGCGGCAATCCCGCCACGCGTCGCCGGGTCGAGACGCAGCTCCTCCATTACGACGCGCGCTCGCAGCAATGGGGTGCCTACAGCTACCGCTGGAACGACGCGCAGACCGACGCCGCCCTCGTGCCCGCGCGCGGCGACGAGGCGACCTTCGCCATCAAGGATGCCGCCGCGCCCGGCGGCACGCTGCGGCAGACGTGGCGCTTCAACAGCCGCGCCGAGTGCCTGCGCTGCCACAACCTCACGACCAACTACACGCCCGGCTTCAACGCCCTCCAGCTCGATCGCCCCACCGCCGCGAGCCCCGGCCGCCAGCTCGACACCTTCCACGCGCTCGGCCTCGGCCGCCCCGATCCCCGCATGGCCGATCCGCACGGCGAACTCGGCTCGCTCGAGACCCGCGCGCGTTCCTATCTCCACGCCAACTGCTCCGCCTGCCACCGCCCCAACGGCGGCGGCTCCGCGCTCCTCTGGCTCAACCTCGATGCCACGCTCCGCGACGCCAACCTCCAGGACGCGAAGCCCGTGCAAGGCGACCTCGGCCTGCCCGATGCCCGCGTGATCGCGCGCGGCGATCCGGCGCGCAGCGTCCTGCTCTACCGCATGGCCAGCGAGGGCCGCGCCCACATGCCCTATCTCGGCAGCAAGCTCCCCGACGAGCGCGGCCTCCTCCTCGTGCGCGACTGGATCGCCGGGATGAATGCCGACAACAGCGACGTGCTCCCCGCCGCCAAGGCCCAGCGCGAAAAGGAACTCGAGGCCCTGCGCACCCTGCGCCGCGGCGACACGACCGCGCTCGCGCCGCTCCTCGCCACCGGCAGCGGCGCGCTCAGCGTCGTGCTCGACCTCTTGGATCATCGCCTGCCCGCCGCGGCCCGCGCCGCCGCCATCGCGCAGGGCGCCGCGCTCGCCGATCCGCTGCGGCGCGATCTGTTCGAGCGCTTCCTGCCGGAGGCGCAGCGCCGCCAGGTGCTCGGCGCGAATTTTTCGCCGGAGCAAATCCTCGCGCGCCCCGGCGACGCCGGGCGTGGCCGCGCCGTGTTCGCCGCCACCTGCGTCGCGTGCCACCGCGCCGACGGCGCCGGCATCGACTTCGGCCCCGACCTTTCGCGCATCGGCGCCAAATACGATCGCGCCGCGCTGCTCCAGCAGATCGTCGCGCCCAGCGCGATCATCGAGCCGGAGTGGCAACTCACGACGGTCGAGCTGAAGGACGGCACGGCCCGCAGCGGCTTCGTCGCCGCGCGCGATGCCGCCGCGCTCACGTTGAAGATGGCCGGCGGCATCGTGGAGAAAATTCCCGGCGATCGCATCGCGAAGACCTCCACCTCGCGCACGTCGCTCATGCCCGAGGGCCTGCTGCAGAGCCTCACCGCCGCCGAGGCCGCCGACTTGATCGCGTTTCTCGCCGCGCAGAAGTGATTCCGCTCCGTGAATCCGCCGTCCGCCGCCCCTGCTAGTCCCGACGGGCGGCGCCACCTCGCGGGCGCGTCCTCCAAAATGCCGCAAGGCCCGGCGCCGCGCGACTCCTCCACGGCGGTGGCGCCGGGCGCCGCGACCCGCCGCGGCTTTCTCCGCCAGGGCGCCGTCGCCGCGCTTGCCGGCCTCGCGCTGCACGCGCGCGCAGCCGCGCGGCGGCCCCTCGCGTTTCGCACCGCGACGCTGCCCGACCCGGACGGCCACCATGCGGCGCTGCGCCTCAAGGGCGACTGGCTCGTCGTCGCAATCTCTGACGGCACACACACGGGCCTGGGCGAAATCAGCCACAGCAACGCCGACGCCGCCTGCGCCACGCGGGCCGGCGAGTTGTTCAGGCGCCACGTCGCCGACGCCGCCCCGCAGGGCGCGCCGGACCTGGCGGCAATCGAGGCCCTCGAGCACGGCGGGTTTGCGGACGCGCCCGACTTTGTGACCGCCACCGCGATCTCGGGGCTCAACCAGGCCCTGCTCGATTTGGCGGCGCAGCAACGCGGCGTGCCGGTGTGGCGGTTGTTCTCGCCCGACGGGCCGCCGGCGCGGGCGACGTTGCCGTGCTATTGCACGCTCAACCGCGCGCTGCGCGAACGCACCGAGTCCGCCTACCTGCGCGCGACCGAGGCCGCGCGCGCGCTCGGCGCGCGGGCGGTGAAGTGCGCGCCCTTCGAGGCGGTCACGCCGGGCGGCGACCACGTGGCGCAAGCGGAGACGGGCTTCGCCCGGCTCACGGCGATCCGGCGGGAGTTTCCGGACGTGGCGCTGCGTGTCGATTGCCACGAGCGCTTCACGCCTGCCTCGCTCGCGGCGCTGCTGCCGCGGTTCGAGGCGCTGGGCCTCGCATGGCTCGAGGAACCCTTCCCGCCCGGCCCGGCGCTGGGCGAGCTGCGCGCGAAGGCCAGGACGCCCCTCGCCATCGGCGAGCTGTTCTTCGGCGAGGCGCGATTCCGCGAACTCCTCGCGCAAGGCTGGGCCGACGTGATCATGCCGGACCCGAAGCACGTCGGCGGCTTCGGCCCGCTCGTGCGCGTGTGCCGCATGGCGGAAAAACTCGGCGGGCAGGTTTCGCCGCACAACCCTTCCGGCCCGGTGGCCGCCGCCGCGGCGCTCCAGGCCGCGGCGCTTTCGCCCGCGGTCACATCGCTCGAGCTGATCCTCACGAGCGATGCGGCGCGGCAGCCGTGCCGCGAGCTGCTGCGCGGCGGCGAACTGCGTCTGCCGGAGGGGCCGGGCTGGGGGCTGCCGGAGTCCGTGCGCCGCGCGTTGGCCGCGCCGTAGGCCGTCCCGTCACTTCCCGAGCGCGAAGAGCTTCGTGCCCGTGCGCACGAAAAGGTTGCCCTGCGCGATCGCGATGCTGGAGCGGTGGCGCGTGCCGTCGCCGTCGTCCTTGAAGCCCGCCTTGTGCAGCAGCTTGAACTCGCTGCCGCCGGCCTGCACCACGAAGACCTCGGCGTCGAAGTTCATCACGTAGATTTTCCCGTCGGCCGCGGTGGGCGACGCCTGGAAGATCGACCTGCCCGCAAGATCGCCGCTCCACACGACGGCGCCGTCGGCCGGGTTCACGCAGAAGAGTTTTTTCTTCGTGCCGTTGAGGACATAGAATTTTCCCTCGTAGAAGAGCGGCGTGGGCACGTCGCTCGTGAGGTCCCGCTCGTTCCGCGTGGGCGCGGCCTCCGCGGCATCCTCGGTGGGCTGCACGTGGCTTTGCCACGCGAGGCCCTTGTTGGTGAGCGTGCCGTTGCCGCCGGCCTTCACGGCGTAGACCGGCGCGTTCTTCGGCCCGCACGCGAGGATCACGCCGCCACCCGCGGTCGCGGAGGGCACGAGGCGCCAGTGGCCGATCTTCGTCGGGTTCCACGTGCCCCAGCGCCACAGCTCGCGGCCGCTGGCGGGATCGTGGCCGGTGATGCAGTCGCCGCCGATGACGACCAGCTCGGCGCGGCCGTGGTGCGTGAAGGGCAGCGGCGTGCTGTAGGCCTCGCGCGACTCGGCGACGGCGTCGGACGGGCGCACGCTGCGCCACAGCTCGCGGCCCGTCGTGGGCTCGAGGGCGAGGAGGTAGGACTCGTTGCCCGTGGGCTGGCCGCGGCCGCGCACGGCGACGTCGCGCTGGAGCACCTGCATGATGAGCCGGCCGTCGTGCAGCAGCGGGCTCGAGGAAAACGTCCACTGGAAGGCGAACGGCCCGAGGTTGCGTTCCCAGAGTTTTTTCCCGCCCACCTCAAACGCCACGAGCTCGCCGGTGCCGAAGAAGAACACGGCGACCTTCCCGTCGGTGACCGGCGAGGGCGAGCAGGTGTTGCTGTATTGGCCGTCGGTCGCGAACTCGCTGATGTCCGCGCGCCAGATCACCCGGCCCGTGCGACGGTCGAGGCAGAGGGCGCACTGCTGCTTCGTGGCGTTGTCGCCGGCGGTCGTGAAAATCCAGTCGCCCCAGACGACCGGGGTGCCGGCGGACATGCCGGGCATGGTGACGGCCCACTTCACGCCCTCGGTCGGCGAGAACGTGGCTGGCAGATTCCTCTCAGGGCTGGAGCCGTTGTGCAGCGGGCCGCGCCAATTGGCCCAATTCTCGGCGCGCAACACGACGGCGGAAAGCACGAGCGAAGCAGAAAGCAGGAGACGGTTCATGACGGGGAGCGGAAGGAGGTGACGAACGGACGGAACGTCCCGAGCACTTCGCGCGCGGAGCCCAGCGGGGTCAAGTGTCGAGGCGGGCGCGGCGGGCCGGCGCACGATTTCCCGCGGCCCACGTCGCCGCGGAGATTCCCGTTTCCTTGCCACGCGGTCCCGCTACACTGCGCGGCCTGAAGACCATGCACCGCCCCACGCTGCTCGTTGCTTTCGCGTTCGCCTCTCTGCTGGCGCCCGGCGCCCTCGCCCAGCCCGTGCCGAAGAAAGGCCAGGCCGCCGCCGATCCCGAGGGCCCGCCCATGCGCCGCGCGCTGCCGGCGTCGGTGAAGGTCGAGCGCGACCTCGTCTACGCGCGCTACGGCGCGCGCGAGGTGAAGCTCGATCTCTACCTGCCGAGGCAGCCAGCGGCGGGGAAAATCCCGTGCATCGTCGTCGTGCACGGCGGCGGCTGGCGCAGCGGCGACAAGAACCGTTTCGCCCACATCGCGGGCGCGCTGGCCGCGCAGGGTTTCGCGGCGGCGTGCATTGGCTACCGCCTGCTGCCCGAGGTGGAGTTCCCGGCGCCGGTCGTCGACTGCAAGGCCGCCGTCCGCTGGGTGCGCGCCCACGCCGCGCAGCACGGCCTCGACCCCGGGCGCATCGGCGCGATCGGCGGCTCGGCGGGCGGGCATCTCGTCGCGATGCTGGGCACCAGCGACGCGGTCGCCGCGCTGGAGGGCGACGGGGGCAACGCCGGCGTCTCGAGCCGCGTCCACGCCGTCGTCGCGATGGCCACGCCCGCCGACCTGACGCGCCTGGGCGATCGCCAGAACCTCGGCGCCGATCTCGCGCGCCTCGTCTCGCCGGTCACCCACGTCACGAAAAGCTCCGCGCCCGTGCTGCTCCTGCACGGCACGAAGGACGCGCTGGTGCCCATGGCCCAATCGGAGCTGCTGCTGGAAAAATATCGCGCGGCCGGCGCCTCCGCTGAGCTCGTGAAAATCGACGGTGGCGTCCACGCCTTCTGGAACGGCGCGCACTTCGACCAGACGATGCAGCTCGCGCTGAAGTTTTTCCGCGCGCAACTGGCCGCCCCGGCCGGCGCACAATGATCGGCCGGACGGTGCGCGGTTTGGCTCGCGCCCGGCCGCACCGAACGCCTGCCTGTCCTTTCCTCATGCCCACGCCCGTCTCACCCCCGGCGAAGCGCGCTTCGCGCCGATCGCCTTGGCTCCTCTCCTTCCCCCTGGCTGCCGGTGCCTGGCTCTGCCTCGGGCTGCCCGGCGCGACCGCCGCCGACTCGGCCGCGCCGCTCCTGGCCTACGTGGGCACGTTCAGCTCCCCGCTGCGCGACATGCTGCCGACGCAGGTGGATCTGCCGCCCGGCAACGGCCGCGGGATCCATATTTTCCGCGTGGATCGCGCGACCGGCGCGCTCACGCCGAGCGGCGTGCTGGAGTCGGGCACGAGCCCCAACTGCCTCGCGGCAAACGCCGCCGGCACGCGCCTGTATGCCACCAACGAGACGGATCGCGTGGGCGAGGCGCACGAGGGCACCGTGAGCGCCTTTGCCATCGATCGCTCGGACGGGAAGCTCACGCTGCTCAACACCGTGCGCTCCGGCGGGCACGGCCCGACCTACGTGAGCCTGCACCCGACGGAGAAGTTCGCGCTCGTCGCCAACTACTTCGCCGGCTCCGTCGCCGTGCTGCCGATCCTGCCCGACGGCCGCCTCGGCGAGCCGACGGACGTGCAGGACGACCGCGGCACCGTGGGCCCGCGCCGGGCCCCGCACGCGCCACCGGGGAGCTTTGCGTTCAGCGGCCACGACCGCACGCACGCCCACATGATCCAGGCCGACGCCGCGGGCCGCCACGTGCTGCACGTCGACCTCGGCCTCGACCGCATCTTCGTCTGGAAATTCGACGAGCGCCGCGGCGCGCTCGCGCCGAGCGACCCGCCCTCCGTCGCGCTGCCGCCGGGCGACGGGCCGCGGCACTTCGCGTTTCACCCCAACGGCCGCTGGTGCTACTCCGTGCAGGAGGAGGGCTCGACCGTGGTGCTCTTCGACTACGATGCCGCGCGCGGTCGGCTCTCGGCGCGCCAGACGATTTCCAGCCTGCCGCCCGGGTTCGCCGGCAGCAACTTCTGCTCGGGGATCCTCGTGTCGGCCGACGGCCGCTTCGTCTACGCGGGCAACCGCCTGCACGACAGCATCGGCATCCTCGCGATCGGCGCGAATGGCGAGCTCAGCTTCGTCGGCGAGGAGTGGACGCGGGGAAACTACCCGCGGAGCTTCAGCTTCGATCCCACCGGCGCGTTTCTCTACTGCTGCAACCAGCGCGCCGACCACGTCACGGTCTTCCGCGTGGACCGCGCGAGCGGAAAGCTCAACTTCACCGGCCACTACGCGCCCGTCGGCAACCCCTCGCACCTCGTGTTCGTCGATCTGGCGAAGGGGAAATAGCCGCCGGCCGGCGCCGGGCGCGGGCCGCGTTTCACTTCCGCCGTGACGCCCGCGCCCCGCTCGCGCTAACTCCCCCGCGATGTCCACCGCCCCTGTCCTCACGCTCGCCGATGGCGGCCGTTTCCCCGCCGTCGGCCTCGGTTTCTGGAAGCTGCCCAAGCCCGCCGCGCCCGCGCTCGTGCGCGAGGCCATCCGCCTCGGCTACCGGCACCTCGACTGCGCGTGCGACTACGGCAACGAGCCGCAGGCCGGCGAGGGCATCGCCACCGCGCTGCGCGACGGCCTCTGCCGCCGGGAGGACCTGTGGGTGACCTCCAAGCTCTGGAACACCTACCACGAGCCGCAGCACGTGCGCGCCGCCTGCGAGCGCTCGCTGCGCGACCTGCGGCTCGACTGCCTCGACCTCTACCTCATCCATTTCCCCATCGCGCTCGCGTTCGTGCCGTTCGACGTGCGCTACCCGCCCGAGTGGTTCCACGACCCCGCGGCGCCGCAGCCGGCGATGAAGCCGATCAAGGTGCCCTACGCCGACACGTGGCGCGCGATGGAGGACCTCGTGCGCGCCGGCCTCGTGAAGCGCATCGGCGTGTGCAACCTCAACATCTCCGCGCTGCGCGACGTGCTCAGCTACGCCGCCATCCGCCCCGCCGTGCACCAGATCGAGCTGCACCCGTATCTCGCGCAGCCGCGGATGCTGCGTTACTGCGCGCAGGAAAAAATCGCCGTCACCGCCTTTTCCCCGCTCGGCTCGCCGTCCTACGAGTCCATCGGCATGGCGCAGGCCAACGAGAATGTGCTCAAGGATCCCACCGTCACCGCCATCGCCGCGCGCCACCGCCGCACGCCCGCGCAGATCGCGCTGCGCTGGGGCGTGCAGCGCGGCTGCGCCGTGATCCCCAAGACGCAGAACCCCGCGCGCCTCGCGGAGAACCTCGCGCTCTTCGACTTTGCGCTCACCGCCGACGAGATGGCCGCCATCGACCGGCTCGACCGCCACCGCCGCTTCAACGATCCGGGCCACTTCGGCGAGAAGGCGTTCCACACCTTCATGCCGATCTTCGACTGATTTTCTCCCGCCGCCCCCTTCCCCTTCCCCCATGAAAAAAACGCCCGCCCTCCTGGCCGCCCTGCTCCTCGTCGCGGCCCCCCTCGCCGCGCAAAACGGCAAGCCCGACGCCGAGGGCTTCATCCGCGACTGGCTCGTGCTCGCCCCGCTGCCCATCGGCGACGGCGGGGGCGGCGAGGCCATCGACAAGAAGCAGTTCGCCACCGAGGCGCTGCCCGCCGCGAAGGAAGGCGAGGTGCAGATCGCCGACGGCAAGCAGCTCACCTGGGAAAAGGTCGCGGCGAAGGATTTCTACATCGACTTCAAGGAGCTTAACCCGACGCAGAGCGAGCAGGTCGTCGCGTGGGCCGTCGCCTACGTCGTCTGCGCCGCGGAGAAGTCCGGCCTCACCCTGCGCATGAACAGCAACGACCAGGGCAAGGCTTTCCTCAACGGCAAGGAGCTCGTGAAGTTCACCGACACGCGCACGCTCGAGAAGGACGGCGAGAACTCAGCGACGGGCGTGACGCTGAAGAAGGGCGTCAACGTCGTCGTGCTCAAGGTCGTCAACGAGGAGAACAACTGGCAGGGCAGCCTGCGCTTCGTCGACGCGGCCGGAAAGCCCGTCACCGATCTCAAGATCGAGACCAAGCCCTGAGTCCCCGCCGCGCCCCTGCTGTCTTCCCGCCCAAAAGCTCTCGCCATGAACCTCCGCCACCTTCTCCCCGCCTCCCTCTTTCTCCTGCTCCCGCTCTTCGCCGCCGCCGCGCCCGCACCCAAGCCCCTGCGCGTCCTCCTCATCACCGGCGGCTGCTGCCATGACTACGTCGGGCAGAAGGACGTGCTCAAGGCCGGCCTCGAGGCCCGCGCCAACCTCGTCGTCGAGCACATGCACACGCCCGACAAATCCACCAAGCCCCCGCTCGCGCTCCACACCGATGCAAGCTACGGCAAGGGCTTCGACGTGATCATCCACGATGAGTGCGCCGCCGACATCAGCGACCCCGCCGCGCTGCGCAACGTCCTCCAGCCGCACCTCGACGGCATCCCCGGCGTGAACCTCCACTGCGCCATGCACAGCTACCGCGTCTCGAAGGAATTTCGCACGCCCCTCGCGCCCGGCAGCGAGGGCGCCGGCTGGTTCGACTACCTCGGCCTCCAGTCCAGCGCGCACGCCACGCAGGAGCCCATTGCGATCAAGTTCGTCGCCGGCGCCAGCCCGATCACCAAGGGCATGGCCGATTGGACCACGATCAAGGAGGAGCTCTACAACAACGTGCAGCCGCCGAAAAACTTCCCCGGCCACACGTCGCTCGCCACCGGCCGCCAGACGACCACCGCGAAGGACGGCACGAAGAAGGACTCCGAGTTCGTGATCGTTTGGACGAACGAATTCGGCCCGAGGAAGACGCGCGTCTTCAGCACGACCATCGGCCACAACACCGCCACCGTTTCCGATCCGCGCTACCTGGATCTCGTCGCGCGCGGCGTCCTCTGGGCCGCGGGCAAGCTCGGGGCCGACGGCAAGCCCGCGAAAGGCTACGGGCCCCAGGCCAAGTAGCGCGGGTCTGTGACCCGCCCTGCCCTCGCTCACCGTCAGTCGGGCCGGAGCGTGCGCACGAAGAAATCCTCCATGCGCTTCCGCCCGTAGGGTGTGCGGAAGACGCCGTGGCCCGCGCCGGGCATCACGAGATACTCGAAGTCCTTGCCCGCCTTCGCGAGCGCGTTGGCGACCTGATAGGTGCTCGCGGGGTCCACGTTCCTGTCCATCTCGCCGACGACCAGGAAGAGCCGCCCCGCGAGCTTCGCGGCGTGGGTGACGTTGGAGTTCGCCGCGTATTCCGGCCCGACAGGCCAGCCGAACCACTGCTCGTTCCACCAGATCTTGTCCATGCGGTTGTCGTGGCAGCCGCAGTCGCTCGCGGCGGCATGGTAGAAATCGCCGTGGAACAGCAGCGCGCCGAGCGCGCTCTGCCCACCGGCGCTCGTGCCGTAGATGCCAAGGCGCGTCAGGTCCATCTCGGGGAATTTCGCGGCGGCGGCCTTGAGCCATGCGATGCGGTCGGGGAAGCCGGCGTCCGCGACGTTGCGCCACGCCACGTCGTGGAATTTCTTCGAGCGCCCCGCCGTGCCCATGCCGTCGATCTGGACGACGATGAAGCCGCGCTCGACCAGCGGGTCGTGCGCGCCGAAGGTCTTCGGGACAAAGTAGCCGTGCGGCCCGGCGTAGATGCGCTCGACCACAGGGTATTTTTTCGCCGGGAAAAAATCCCTCGGGCGCTGGATGATGCCGTGAATATCCGTCACGCCGTCGCGGCCCTTGGCCACGAAGCGCTCCGGCCAGCGGCCGCGCGCGGCCAGCAGCTGGGTGGCGTCGGCCGTCTCGAGCGGCATCACGATCATGCCCTCGTCGAGGCGGCGGAGCACCGAGACGGGCGGGGCGTCGACGCGCGACCAGGTGTCGACGAAGAATTTCCTGTCGGGCGAGAGGTGCACATGGTGCATGCCGTCCTCGGGCGTGAGCACGGCGAAGCCGGTGCCGTCGAAGTTCACGCGGCAGAGCTGCTCGTAGTAGGGGTCGTCGAGGCCGCCGGCGCCGGCGGCGCGGAACCAGACGGTGCGTTTCGCACGATCGATGTGCTCGATGCCGCGCACGACCCATTCGCCCCGGGTGATTGGGTTCTTCAATTTCGCGGCGCGCACGTCGTAGAGGTAGAGGTGCACCCAGCCGTCGCGCTCGCTCGGCCAGATCAGCTCGCCGGTGGCGTCGATGTGCTCGGTGAGGCGCCCGCCACGCGAGTAGTGGACAAAGGTCTCGCTGCGCTCCTCGGCGACGACGCTGAGCGCGCCTGTCGCCGCGTCGACCGCGAGCATTTGGAGGAGCTGGTGGCCGCGCTGGTTGTGCTGAAAGGTGAACCGCGAGGAGTCGGGCAGCCAGCGGACGTTGTCGAGGCTCCACGGGTTTTGCAGCGCCGACTGATCGATCGGGATTTCGCGGGCCGCCTCCGCCTCGAAGAGATGCGGGCGGCCGATCGGGATCTCGTCGCCGGGCTTGAGGTAGGGATACGACGAGGTCCTTGGCTGGAGCTGATCCGGGGGGCTCGATTCGACCAGCGTCACCCGCCGCTCGGGCACGAGGCGCGTCTGCATCGCGACGAGGCGCTTGCAGTCGGGCGCCCAGCGGACGTCGGCCTCGCTCACCGGGTAGTCGGCGCGGTCGAACTGCATCGACACCATGCGCGCGCGCGAGGCGTCGCGGCGAAAGGTGTTTCCGGCGCTGCCGCCCGTGGAGAGCTGCACCTCGCGCCTTGTCGCCAGCTCACGGAGCCAAAGGTTGTCGTCGCGGACGAAGGCTTCCCACCTGCCGTCGGGCGAGCGCGCGCGCCGGGCGCGGGCGGTGTCGCTCTCGTCCTCGCCCGCCGGGACGGCGCCCGGCGCCTCGGCTTTCCCAAACGCCGCCGAAATCGCGAACGTGGCGAGATCCATCGTCCACGCGCGCCCGTCCGCGCGGAACGCCAGCGTGCGCAGATCGCGGGCGAGCGCGGCCTGCGACATGGCGCCCAGCTTCGCCTCCTTGAGCGCCGCGGCGGCGCGCGTGAAGTCGAACGCCGGCGCCCGGTGCCCGCGCTCCGGATCGACGACGTAGAATTCCTCGCCGCCGCCCGGCACGTCGACGCGATACCAGAACCGCGCATCGCGCCCGAGCCACTGCGGATCGACGGGGCCGCGGTGGAGCTTGGGCGCGGGCTCGGCGGCGCGGAGCGCGGCGGCCAGCGGCAACAACAGGAGGGCGAGCCGGCGGGCGATCATGGCTGCTCCCCCGCGAATTTCCACGAGCTGCGGTAATCGCGCGGCAACTTCGTCCCGCTCACGTGCGCGCGCACCATCTCAATCGGCATCGTGCCGCCCTCGAGGATGCGATCGTGGAAGTCACGCTCCTTCATTTTCCCGGCCGTCACCTGCTCGGCGTAGAGCGCACGAAGCTGGATCGCGCCCATCATGTAGCCGACCTGGTAGAGCGGGGAATAGTCGCCGTTGAGCGAGCGGCGCACCTCGCCGGTCGCGGTGTGGCGGTCGTGGCCGACGCGCTCGACGAGGAAGTCGATGCACTGCTGCGGCGTCCATCGCCCGAGGTGAAAGTTGAGCGAGAAGATGATCCGCGCCGCGCGATGGGTGCGCCAGAAGAGCATCCCGGCGCGCTCCTCCGGCGTGCGCGCGAAGCCGAGGTCCCACAGGCGGAACTCCCACCACAGCGCCCAGCCCTCGATCCAGAAGGGCGTGGTGAAGAGCGCGCGGTGCGGGTTGAACCGCGCGGCATACCACATCTGCAGGTGATGCCCGGGGATCAGCTCGTGGTGCACGGTGGCGTGGCAGAAGTGCCGGTTGTTGGCGCGCAGGCTGTCGAGCTTCGCCTCGTGGCCCATCGTGTCGGTGGGGAACGAGACCTGGATGTTCTCCCCGCCGAGGAAAAACGGCGCGACCTTCTGCCGCTCGGGCGACATCATCGTCATGCGGAACGTGTCGATCGCGTGCGGCGGCACCGTCACGAGATCGCGCTGCTTCACGAACGCGATCGCCTCGTAGGCCTGCTCCGCGATCAGCGTCGGCTGCGCGCCGGGCTCGACGAAGTCCGACTTCACCCGCTCGAGCGCGGCGCGCCAGTCGTCGCCGAGGCCCATGTCCCGCGCCGCGCGTTGCCACTCGGCCTCGCACCACGCGAATTCCTTCTCGCCGATCGCGATGAGCTGCCCGGGCGTGTAGGGGATCATCTCCCGCGCGAGATCCTCGGCGAGCCCCGCCGCGCCGATGGGATCGCCGACGATGGGCTCGTCCTCGCCCTCCTTGAAGCCGACGATCTTCTCGCGGAGGAATTTCGCGTGCGCGTCGAGCGCCTTGGCCGCCGCGGCGTGCGGCTCGCGCACCCACCAGCCGAACGAAGGATCGTAGGCGTTGAAGTGGTCGAACCAATCCTTGAGCGCCTTCGCGAGATCGGCGGTGCGCGCGGCGGCGCGGAGCGCGACGATCTTCGTGGGCCTCGCGGCGCCGGGCGCCTCGAGCTTTCTGCGGAGGTCGGCCGCGTCGCGCGCGAGCTGCGCCAGCGCCGCGGCGGCGGCGCGGGCGTCGACGGGCGCGAAGAGCCGGCGCGACTCCTGCAGGCCCGCGAGGGCGTCGGCGAACGGCACGAGCGCGGCCATCTCGGCGTTGCGCGCGGCGGCGCGGCCGCCGAGGGCGAGTTCCTGGCGGAGCTGCCCGCGCAGCAGGTGCCAGTCGATGCGCCCGCCGACATCGAGTTTCTCGAACTCCACGCGCTCCAGCTCCGCGAGCCACGCCTCATGGAACGCCCGCAGCCGCGCGAGCTGCAGCGCGGAGCCCGGCACGGAGTAGAAGCGCAGCAGCGCCTCGCGATCGCGCGCGAAGCGCTCGACGAGCTCGCGCAGCTCGCTCGAGGCCGGCGCCGCGAGCCGCGGCAGGTCCGGCACGTAGGCCGCGGGGGGCCGTTCGGACGGAGGTGGCTCGCCGCGGCGGAAATCGGCGGCGACAGCGCAAGCCGCGAGGACGGGCATCGACAGCGGGAGGAAAAATCCGGGGAGTTTCATGCCGGGACGAAGACCGGCATGAGGTCACACTTTCGCCCGGATCGGGAGCACGGAATTGCGGCCCGGCGCGCGCTGGACGGTCCGCCGTGAGACCACCACTCGGGCGTTGCCAGTGCCCACACCGAAGTTTGTGTGAGTGAGTTTTTCCCGCACCATGCCAAACCCCATCCGCATCCTGTTTGCCCTGCTCGCGCTTGCCGCGGGCACCGTTCCCGCCGCGCTCCGCGCCCAGGCCGCCGCGCCCGCCGCGGGCGCGGCCAAGCCCGCCCCGGCCAAGGAGGAGGCCATCCTCCTCAACGTCTTCGAGGTGAAGGACGACGCCCGCGACACCTACGACGCGACCAACACCAACTTCGTCACCGGCACGAACACCGCGCTCAACAAGACCCCGCTCGACGCCAAGGTCTTCAACCGGCAGATGCTCGACGACATGGGCACGGTCGACATGACCGACATGCTCTGGAAGCTCGGCGGCCTCGGGCCCGCCGTCATCAACGCCAGCGAGGACGTGCGCGGCATGGTCGAGGGCGACCGGCAGGACCCGAAGTCGATGTCGATGCGCGGCCTCCAGATCAACAACCCGCGCCGCGACGGCTTCCTGCGCTCCGACACCACGCTGCTCGACACCTTCGACATCGAGCGCGTCGAGGCCATCGGCGGCTCCAACTCCCTCCTCTTCGGCTCCGGCGACGCCGGCGGCGTCATCACCTCCGCCTCGAAGCGCGCCTACCTCAACCGCCGCCCCACGATGACGTGGAGCGCCACCGGCGACTCCGAGGGCACGCGCCGCTACACGCTCGATGCGCAGGTCGGCATGAAATACTTCGCCTTCCGCGTGAACGGCGTGCGCGACGACACGAAATACTTCCGCCCCGGCCTCAAGCGCCACGCCGACGGCTACCAGCTCACGGCCACCGTGCAGCCGTGGAGGCGCCTGCAAATCCGCGGCGAGTTCCGCCACTACAACCGCGACACCATCTTCGCGCAGGCGATGACCATCACCGCGCCGACCAACCTCCTCCTGCCGTCGCGCGATCTCTTCGGCTACCCGATCCCGAACACCACCACCACAAACAACCAGATCAACGGCAAGAGCGCGCGCTACCTCATCGCGTTCCCCGAGGCGCAGGCGCTGCTCGGCAACGTCTTCGACTATCGCAAGGTCGACTCCGGCGTCGGTCCGTTTCACCGCGACGACTACTTCAACCAGATCAAGTCCATCGTCGCGGAGGCGACCCTCGCCGAGGGCCTCGCGATTCAGCTCCGCTACGGCCACGATGCCCGCGTCAATGACGCGTTCCGCGCCAGCAGCACCACCGCCGTCGCCCCCGGCGTCGCGAGCAACGCCTACGTCGATCCCGCGACCGGCGCCGTCGGCACCAAGTGGGCCTTCAACACCACGCAGACCACCACGCCATTCTTCACCGGCGCGCGCGGCTACCGCGCCGCCCTCGCCTACCAGAAGGACCTCGGCAAGTGGTTCGGCCGGCATCAGGCGAGCCTCTTCCGCCAGGACATGGAATCGTGGAGCAACCAGTATGAGGGCCGGTTCTACGAGGTGGATGCCAGCGGCAACATCATCCAGAACCTCGCCAACGTCACCAACGCCGAGTCCGGCCGCAACGTGATGCCCGCGTTGTGGCTGCCGATCTTCCCCGAGACGATCATCGGCGGCAACGACTGGCGGGTGGACACCGTGAAGCACCCCAACGGCAAGACCTACAAATACGCCCCGCGCGTCTACGCCAACGCCGTGCCCCCCACCGCGGGCAACCCGATGGGCCTCTCCGGCGGCGCCAACGCCACCACGGGCAACCCGAACAACACGGCGTTCACCATGGACGACACCAACGAGAAAAGCTGGGGCGCCTCGCTCTTCTCCGAATGGTGGCGCGGCAAGATCGACACCATGCTCGGCCTCCGCCGCGAATCCGCGACCGGCGTCCGCAAGGCCCTCGGCCAGGTGCGCCGCGAGGTCTCCTACGACGGCATCACGGCCGGCTTCGTCGCCGACACGCCCGTCAAGGACCTCCGCCTCTCCGGCAACTACGCCTCGAACGGCAAGATCAACTTCGACACCACGCTCGACATCAACAACGAGCCCCTCCCCGCCGGCAAGGGCGTGAGCCGCGACGTGGGCTTCAAGTTCGACCTCTTCGACCGCCGCATTTCCGGCAACGTCAACTACTACAAGTCCGAGGCGCTGAACTTCACCGCGACCAACGGCAGCCGCAACCAAACCGACCCCGACGGCATCAACGGCCGCCACGGCGGCCCCGCCTTCGTCTACAGCAAGACCTCCGACGGCTACAACCTCACGCTCTCCGCCCGGCCGACGAAAAGCTGGGAAGTGCGCGCCAGCTTCGCCACGGCCAACGGCGCCGAGCGCAGCGACGTCACGCTCCCGCAGTTCTACAACGACCAGTTCAACACGATGTCGGTCAACGGCCAGACCGTCGTCGCCATCAAGTCCACCGGCGGCGCGCTCACGCCGCTGCTCGTGCCCTCCGATCCGAAGAACCCGGCGTCCGCGCAAATCCCGCTCTCGATCGCGATGATGAAGGATCAGGCCAGCCCCTACTATGCGATCCTCGATCCCGAGGGCGGCTACATCACCAACTCGCAGCAGCTCGGCCTGCGCACCACCGGCGTCGGCACGGGCGCCACCGGCCTGCCGCTCAGCGAGCACCAGCTCGGCTTCGTCTCGCCGCTCGGCGGCGCCGTCATCGTGCGGCGCGCCGGCGAGGCCACGGTCGGCTACGCCGAGCGCGCCTACAGCCTCGTCAACACCTACCGCATCAGCGAGGGCCGGCTCCGCGGCCTCTCGCTCGGCCTGATCTCGAGCTACCAGCAGAACTACCGCGGCTACATGTATAACGACTCGCTCGACGCCCGGAAGCGCAAGATGTTCTATTTCCCCGACCGCGTGCTCCACGACATGTTTGCGAGCTACGGCTTCCGGGTGTCGCGCACGCTCCGCGCCTCCGTGCAGATCAACGTGAGCAACGTGCTCGACGCAAACCGCATCCTCTACATGCGCAGCAGCACGGACGGCTCCTTCCGCTACGCCCAGCTCTTCAACGCGCCGCGCAAGCTCGCGCTCACGACGCGGCTGACCTACTGAGCCGCGGGCGCCGCCTATCGCAGCGGCGTCGGCAGGAAATCCCAGTCGAGCACCATCTTCTCCGAGAGCGCGACCTTCAGCTCCCGCTCGATCTTCGCGTGGGCGGGATCGCCGGCGAGGTTGCGCAGCTCGCCGGGATCGGCGTCGAGATCGTAGAGCTCGAAGGTCGGGCGCGGCGACGTGAAGTAGGCGCGCACCAGCTCGGGCGCGAGCGTGCCGGCGGCGTTGGCGGCGACCATCTCCTTCCAGTAGGGCTCCTGCGCGCTGTCCACCGGCTGCACGTGCTGGTGCGGCGTGCAGTTGTAGATGAGCTTCCAGCGATCGGAGCGCACGCAGCGCGAGAGGTCGAAGGTCGCGGCGGGGATGTCGGGGCGCATCGCGCCGTCGCCGCCGTGCGGGCCGCGCTCGGCGAAGATGTAGCTCCGCGGCGTGAACGGCTCGCCGCGCAGCAGCTTCAGGTAGCTCACGCCGGTCATCTCGGCCGGCGCCTTCACGCCGGCGATCTCGAGGAGCGTGGGCGCAAAGTCCTCGCCGGAGACGAGCGCGCGCGTGACGCCGCCCGGCTTCACCACGCCGGGCCAGCGCACCATGAGCGGCACCGCGAGCCCGGGATCGTGGAGCGCGCCCTTGCCGTGCGGGAAGGCCATGCCGTTGTCGCCCATGAAGACGACGATCGTGTCCTGCGCGAGGCCGCGCTGCTCGAGGAGCGCGAGCACGGCGCCCACGTCGTCGTCGCAGTGCTCGATCTCGGCGAGGTAGCGCGAGAGCGCATCGCGCACGCCGGGCAGGTCGGGCAGGTGCGGCGGCAGCACGACCTTCGCCGGATCGGGGCGCGTGGCGCCGCGCCGCGTGTCCCACGGGTGGTGCGGATCGTAGAAGCCGAGCCAGAAGAACCACGGCTGGCCCTTGGGCGCGGCGTCGAGGAAACGCCCGAGGATCGCGGGGAAGTTGGTGCCGCCGGCGCTGTCGGCGAAGTTCACGCGATCGCGGAAGCGGCGGAGCTTCCTCCCGTCGAGCACGCCGCTGATCACGGGCGCGGCGTGCTTGCCGTTGGGCGGCGGGCCGTCGAGGTGGTAGCTGCGGCCACCGACGCCGGTGAAGTAGCCCGCGCGATCGCGCAGGAGATCGGGCAGCGCGGGGAGGTTGGACGGCAGCGCGGAGGTGAAGCGCACCATCTTCACATCGACCGGCGAGCGCCCGGTCATGAGCGTGGCGCGCGAGGGCACGCACTGCGGGCAGGAGACAAACATCCGATCGAAGCGCATCCCCTCGGCGGCAAGACGATCGAGCACGGGCGTCTTCACGCTCGGGTAGCCGTAGGCGCCGACGTAGGGGTAGCTGTGGTCGTCGGAGAGGAGGAAGAGGATGTTGGGCTTCTTCGCCGGCGCGGCGGCGAAGGCGGGCAGCGGGAAAAGCAACGCAAGGGAGAGAACGCGGCGGAAGATCATGGCTGGAATTTTTTGCGGCGGGGAAGACCCATCGGGAAATGCGTTTTGCAGCGGCCAGGCTTGGGCGCGCCTCACGGCGTGTGCAGCTTGGCCTTCGAGCCGCCGCCGCGCCAGACGTCCCATTTCGGATCGGCGTGCCGGGCGAAGAACGCGTCGAGGCGCGCGGCCAGCTCGGCGCGCGTCGCCTCCGTGCCGGGCTGGCCGTGGAGATTGTTCCGCTCCATCGGATCGGCGATCAGGTCGTAGAGCTCGAAGGGGCCGGCCGGGTGGCGCGCGGTGTATTTCCAACGATCGGTCCGCACGCCGCGCATGATCTCCATCTCGTAGAAGACGACGTTGTCCCACGCGGGGGACTCGCCGCGCAGCGCCGCCGCATAGCTGCGGCCCGGCGAGCGCGGGGTGGCCGGCATCTTTTCCGCGAGGCCAAGCTGCTCGAGCACCGTCGGCAGAAAATCATAGTTGCTCACCAGCAGATCGGTCGTGCGGCCGGCGGGGATTTTTCCCGGCTGCCGGAAAATCAACGGCACCTGGAACATCAGGTCGTGCGCCGCCACCGGCCGGAAATGATCGCCCATGCCCCACATGCCGTTCTGCCCGCCCATCCAGCCCTGGTCGGAGGCATAGACGACGAGCGTGTTTTTGCCGAGGCCGAGGCGCTCGAGCGCGGCCATGACCTCGCCCACGCCGTCGTCGACGCCGCTCACCTCGGCGGCGGTGCGCTCCATCGCGAGCTGGGTGTTGTGGAACGGCTTGTTCGCGTTCTGCCACGGGTGCATGGGCTCGACGGGAAAGGTCGTGAAGCTCTTCCCGCGGTAGAACTCCGCATGCCGGTTGCGCGGCGCGTTGCGCATGAGGCCACCGAGCGCGTAGGGGCCGTTGTAGGCGAGGAAAAGGAAGAACGGCCGCGCGCGGTTCTGCTCGAGGAACGCGATCGCCTTGCGCGTCCAGAGATCGGTGGTGTAGCCGGCTTCCTTTCGCACGGCGCCGTCCTCGATCACGTTCTGATCGTAGAATTCGTTCGTGTGGCCGTCGGGCTTCGTGACCCAGAAGGAAAATCCCTCCTGCGGGCGGAGGTTGTCGCCGAGGTGCCACTTGCCGCTGAGGCCGCAGGTGTAGCCGGCGTCGCGGAGGATTTCGCCGAGCGACGTGAACTCCGCGAGCGTGTTGTAGGCCTGCGGCCCCATCATGAACTTCGGGTCGAGGAACGAGTGCACGCCGTGCTGCGACGGGATGAGCCCGGTGAGGTAGGTCGCGCGCGTGGGCGAGCACACGGGGTTGCTGCTCATCGCGCGCGTGAAGCGCACGCCCTCGGCGGCGAGCTGGTCGATATGCGGCGTGCGGATGTCGGGGTTGCCGTAGCAGCCGAGCGTCCACGCGCCCTGGTTGTCGGTGAGGATGAAGACGAGGTTCGGCGGCGGCGTGGCGGGGAAGGCCACGACAGCCGACGCAACCAACCACAGCAGGCGCAGGATCGTCTTCATCGGGCGGCCTGAGTGTTGGGCGGAACGCCCGGCCGGCAAGCCCGCGCCGCCGGGGAAATCCGTTGAAGTCGCCGCGGCTCCGCGCGCACACTCCGGCCCCCTTCCCCATGCGCCTGCCCCGTTGCCTCGTCGTCGCCGGCCTCGTTTTCCTCGCGCCGGTCCTGCCCGCCGCCGAGCGGCCCAACATCGTCCTCCTGATGGGCGACGACCACGGCTGGGACGAAACCGGCTACAACGGCCACCCCTACCTGAAGACGCCGGTCCTCGACGAGATGGCGCGCACCGGCCTGCGGCTCGATCGGTTTTACTCGGGCGGGTCGAGCTGCTCGCCCACGCGCGCGACGATCATCACGGGGCGCCACCACCACCGCGCGGGGACGTTTCAGCCCGGCTGGTCGACGCGGCCCGAGGAGATCGGCCTCGCGCGCCTCCTGCGCGACGCCGGCTACGCCACGGGGCATTTCGGCAAGTGGCACCTCGGCCCCGTCAAGGCGGCTTCGCCCACCAATCCCGGCGCGATGGGCTTCGACGAGTGGCTTTCGCACGACAATTTCTTCGAGCTCGACCCGCACCTCTCGCGCAACGGCGCGCCGCCGCAGATCATCAAGGGCGAGAGCTCGGCCATCGTGGTCGCCGAGGCGATCAAGTTCATCGACCGCGCGAGGGCCGCCGGGAAGCCCTTCCTCGCCGTCGTGTGGTTCGGCTCGCCGCACGAGCCCTACCAGGCGCTGCCCGCCGATCTCGCGCTCTACGATCACCTGCCCGCGACCTTCGCGAACAGGCAGGTGCAGCTCACCTCGAACGAGACCGGGAAGAACGTCCGCCGCCTGCAGCGCGACGTGCTGCGCGAGCGCTTCGCCGAAATCACCGCGATGGATCGCGCCATCGGCACGCTGCGCTCGCACCTGCGCGGCGCCGGCGTGCGCGACCACACGCTCGTCTGGTATTGCGGCGACAACGGCACGCCGCCGGAGGCCGTCGCGACCGTGCCGTTTCGCGGGCAAAAGGGCAGCATCCACGAGGGCGGCATCCGCGTGCCCGGCCTGATCGAGTGGCCGGCGAAAATCCCGCGCCCCCGCGCAAGCGACGTCAACGCCGTCACCACCGACATGCTCCCCACGCTCTGTGCGCTGGCCGGCGCGCCGCTCCCGCGCCGCCCGCTCGACGGCATCAGCCTCCTCCCGCTGCTCGAGGGCAGGATGACCGCCCGCCCCGAGCCCATGTGCTTCTGGGAGACGCCCGTCGCCCGCGCCCCCGGCGCCGAGCCTTACATCGATCCTGAGCTGCAAAAGGGCACGTCGCACCACGCCAAGCTCGGGCCCGACGGCCTGCCGACGCGCAATTTCCAAAACTTCCGCCATCCCGCCGTGCGCGAGGAGGACTTTGCCGGCTCGCGCGCGACCATCGACAACCGCTTCAAGCTGGTCCTCGACGCTGGCTCCCGCAGCGGCGGCGAGGCCAGTCGCGAGCTTTTTGACCTCCGCGCCGATCCCGCGGAGAAAAACAACCTCATCGCCGCGCACCCGGCCGAGGCCGAGCGCCTCGCGGCACGACTGCGCGCCTGGCAACAGTCCGTGCTCGAAAGCCTCACCGGCGCCGACTACCGCTAGCGCGTCCTTCCCGTCCCATGAAGACTCCCGCCCCGTCCTCCGTGACCACCCGCCGCGAGTTTGTTCGGCACAGCGCCCTCGCCGTCGGCGCGATGGGCTTCTCCGCCAAGTCCTACGCCGCCATCGCCGGCGCCAACGAGCGCATCCACGTCGGCGTGATCGGCGTGCGCAACCAGGGCACGGTCCACCTCAACAGCTGGTGCACGCTCAAGGACTCGCACAACATCGCCCTCCGCGCGCTCTGCGACACCGACGAGGCGCTCTGGCCCGCCGCGCTCAAGCTCGTCGCCGAAAAATCCGGCGCGACTCCGTCCACGCACTGGGATCTCCGCGCCGTGCTCGACGACAAGGCCGTCGACGCCGTCTCCATCGTCGTGCCCAACCACTGGCACGCGCTCGCCGCGGTGTGGGCCTGCCAGGCGGGCAAGCACGTCTACGTCGAGAAGCCCGCCTCGCACAACCTCTGGGAGGGCCGCCAGATGGTCGCCGCCGCGCGCAAATACGGCCGCCACATGCAGGTCGGCCTCAACAACCGCTCCGCCAGGACCGTGCGCGAGGCGATGGCGTTTCTCCACCGCGGCGGCATCGGCGAGCTCTACATGGCGCGCGCGCTCGTGATGGTCGCCCGCGATTCCTACGGCGTCGCGCGCGCGGGCACGCCGCCCGCGCCGTTCCACTACGACCAGTGGCTCGGCCCCGCGCCGTGGCGGCCCTACAGCGAGAAACGCAGCCACTACAACTGGCACTGGTATTGGGACACCGGCAGCGGCGATACCGGCAACACCGGGCCGCACACGCTCGACCTCGCCCGCTGGGGCCTCGGGAAAAACGAGCACCCCGTCGCGGCCTACTCCACCGGCGGGCTCTTCGGCTTCACCGCCCAAGAGGGCAGGAATCCCGGCAAGCGCGTCTATGGCGACGTCGAGACCTACGACGACGACCGCACCACGCAGGAGACGCCGAACACCCAGACCGCCGCCTTCACCTACGCCGACGGGAAGATCATCGAGCTCGAGACCCGCGGCCGCTACACCAACGGCGAGGGCAGCGGCGCGCAGCCCGCGACCAATTTCTACTACGGCACCGAAGGCTGGCTCGAGCTCGGCAACCGCTCGTGGCGCGCCTTCCGCCGCCGCGAGAAGCAGCCCTTCGCGCAATCCACCGAGCCCGAGCGCGAGCGCGCCAACCACTGGGCCAATTTCATCGACGCCCTGCGCGCCGGCAAGACCGAGGCGCAGCATTGCGACATCCTCGACGGCCACCTCTCCACCTCGCTCTGCCACCTCGCCAACATCTCCTACCGCACGGGCCGCTCGCTGAAGTTCGACGGCGCAAAGGAAAAATTCCTCGGCGACCCCGAGGCCGACCGGCTCCTCACGCGCGACTACCGCAAGCCGTTCGTCGTGCCCGCGCAGGTGTGATGCGGGCAGTCATGGCTGAGGCGTTCCGCCTCAGTCCGAAAAACACGAGGCGAGACGCCTCGCCTACATTGAACCAACTCGCCCGACACCTAACCCGCCTCGCCGCATGGTGCGCCCTGCCGGCCTTCGCCGCCGAGCCGGCCGCCCCCCGCGCCATCAGCGGCATCTACCCGCACCTCGCGATGTTCAACGGCGGCAACGAGTGCGGCACCGGCGCCGTCGTGCCGTGGGCGGACCGGCTTTGGGTCGTCACCTACTCGCCGCACTCGCCGCGCGGCTCCGACGACAAGCTCTACGAAATCACGCCCGACCTCCGGCAAATCGTCCGCCCCGAGAGCATCGGCGGCACGCCGGCGAACCGTTTCATCCACGCGGAGTCGCGGCAGCTTTTCATCGGCCCCTACGCGATCGACGCGCAGCGCCGCGTGCGGGCGATTCCATTCGCCCGGATGTTCGGACGCCCGACGGGCAACGCCCGCCACCTCACCGATCCCGCGAACAAGATCTACTACGCCTCGATGGAGGAGGCGTTCTATGAGGTCGACGTGCGCACGCTCGCCGTCACCGAGCTTTTTCGCGACGAGCAACTCAAGGACGGCCGCAAGGCCGACCTCCCCGGCTACCACGGCAAGGGCCTCTACTCCGGCCAGGGCGTGCTCGTCTACGCCAACAACGGCGAGAACTCCCCGCTCGCCCGCTCGCGCCCCGATATCCCGAGCGGGGCGCTCGCCGAGTGGGACGGAAAGTCCGAGCAATGGACCGTCGTCCGCCGCAACCAATTCACCGAGGTCACCGGCCCCGGCGACCTCGGCGGCAACAAGGATCCCGCCGCCGATCCCATCTGGAGCATTGGCTGGGATCATCGCTCGCTCATCCTCATGGTGCGCGATCCTCGCAGCGAGAATGTAGGCGGGGTGCCCTCACCCCGCGAGGCGGGCGCCCGCCCCATCCCGCGGGGTGAGGGCACCCCGCCCACAACAGGAGCCTGGCACGCCTACCGGCTACCGAAGTCCAGCCACAGCTACGACGGCGCCCACGGCTGGAACACCGAGTGGCCCCGCATCCGCGACATCGGCGAGCAGGACCTGCTGATGACGATGCACGGCGCGTTCTGGCGCTTCCCGAAAAATTTCGACTCCACCCGCTCCGCCGGCATCGCCCCGCGCTCGAACTACCTTAAGGTCATCGGCGACTTCACGCGCTGGGGCGACAAACTCGTGCTCGGTTGCGACGACGCCGCGAAGAACGAGTTCCTCAACAAGCGCCGCGTGAAGGGCGACGTTGCCGGTCCGGGCCAGTCACAGTCCAACCTCTGGTTCATCGAGCCCACGCAGCTCGACCACCTCGGCCCCGTGATCGGCCGCGGCGCCGTGTGGCTCGACGAGCCGGTGAAGAAGGACGCGCCTTCGGATGCGTTCCTGTTCGACGGCTACGACGAGCGCGCCCTGCACCTCGCGCACAACGCCGAAGCGCCCGTCACTTTCACGCTCGAGATCGATCGCGCGGGCAACGGGCAATGGTCCGCGTTGCGCACGCTCACCGTGCCCGTCACCGGCTATCTCTTCACGCCCTTTGCCGACACCGAGCGCGGCGCATGGGTCCGCCTCCGCGCCTCGCGCGATCTCACCCGCGCCACGGCATTTTTCAGCTACCGCAACCGTGACCCGCGCACGATGGCGGCCGATTCACGTTTCGATGGACTCGGCACGGCCGGCGCGACCGGAGCGCTGCTGCACGCCAGAGGCGACGGGAAAAAGACCTTGGGTGTCGCTGAGGTTTCCGCCCGCTCCGCGTTTCACGAGCTTGGCGCGGACCTCGCGCTGGTGCGCACCGACGAGCCCGGCGCCGCGGCATGGATGCGCGAGAAGATTTCCCCGCCGCGCGACGCCCTCGCCTACGACGCCGCCTCCGTGATTTACACCGACGAACAGGGCAAACGCTGGCGCCTGCCGCGCGGCGGCGGTGATTTCAACGGCTTCTCGCCGCATGGGCTCGAGCGCATCGCCCGCGAAGTTGTCACCGAGCGCGATCTGCTCAACGCCGGCGGCACGTTCTTCGAGCTGCCCGCCGAAAACGCCGGCGGGATCGCCAAGGTCCGCCCCATCGCCACGCACAATCGCCACATCCATGACTTCGCGAGCTGGCGCGGCCTCATGGTGATGTCGGGGGTCGCCAGCCACACCGCGTCCACCAACCCGCATCTCGTCCGTTCCGCGGACCATCAAGTCGCCATCTGGCTCGGCGCCATCGACGATCTCTGGAGCTTCGGCAAACCGATCGGCGCCGGCGGCCCGTGGAAGGACACAGCCGTCACCGCAAACACGCCCTCCGATCCTTATCTACTCACCGGCTACGACCGGAAAAAACTCACGCTCTCGCACCGCGCTGCGACGCCCGTGACGTTTCGCGTCGAGGTCGACCTCAGCGGCTCGGGACATTGGGTGACCTACGATCGCTTCGCCGTGCCGCCCGGAAAATCCCTCGACCACGATTTCCCCGCCGCCTACCAAGCCTACTGGCTCCGCGTCTCCGCCGACACCGCGACCACCGCGACCGCATGGCTCGCCTACGACTGATTGCTCTCCCCTTCTTCCCGTCTCTCTGTCTCTCCCTCTTCGCCCAATGAAACCCAGACTCCCCGTCGCCCTCCTCGCCCTCGCCGTCGGCGCGCTCATGCCCGCCCGCGCCCTCGCCGCCGATCGCCTGCTGGTGGAGGCCGAGAACTTCCGCTCCCGCGGCGGCTGGTCGCTCGACACGCAGTTCATCCATCTCATGGGCTCGCCCTACCTGCTCGCCCACGGCCTCGGCGCGCCGGTCGCCGATGCCACGACGACCGCGACCTTCCCCGTCGCCGGCAAATACCGCGTGTGGGTGCGCACCAAGGATTGGGTCGCCCACTGGAAGGCCCCGGGCGCGCCGGGAAAGTTCCAAGTGCTCGTCAACGGCACGCCGCTCGCCGAGACCTTCGGCACCAAGGGCGCCGAGTGGGCGTGGCAGGACGGCGGCACCGTCGACGTCGCCCAAAAGCAGGCGACCCTCGCGCTCCACGATCTCACGGGCTTCGACGGCCGCTGCGACGCGCTCTATTTCACGACCGATCTCGCCGAGACGCCACCCAACGACAACGCCCCGCTCTCCGCGTGGCGACGCCAGCTCCTCGGCCTGCCCGCCGCGCCGCAGGACATGGGCGAGTTTGATCTCGTCGTGGTCGGCGGCGGCTACGGCGGCCTAGGCAGCGCGATCTCGGCCGCACGCATGGGCCTGAAGGTCGCGCTCATCCAGGAGCGCGCCGTGCTCGGTGGCAACGGCTCCTCCGAGGTGCGCGTGTGGTCCATGGGGCTCATCCGCCGCGGCAAATACCCGCACATCGGCGAGATGGTCGAGGAGTTCGCCGACCGCGCGAAAAACTCGCCCGGCCTCGCCGACGAGTTCGGCGACGCGAAGAAGGAGGAGATCGTCCGCGCCGAGAAAAACATCTCGCTCTTCCTCAACGAGCACGTCTTCGCCGCCGAGACCCGCGACAGCCGCATCGTTTCCGTCACGTCGCTCAACACCAACGACAGCCGCGAGAAAAAATTCCGCGGAAGGTATTTCTCCGACTGCACCGGCCACGGCGCCCTCGCCCACCTCGCCGGCGCCAAATACGAGATCGAGCTCAAGGACCTCCTCGGCATGTCCAACATGTGGGTCTGGTCCAACGCCGATGCGCCGCGCACGTTCCCCCAGACGCCGTGGGCGCTCGACCTGAACATGGACGACTTCCCCTACCCCAAGCTCGGCAAGGCCGACATGGCCGACAAGGGCAAGGGCGAGTGGTTTTGGGAAAGCGGCTTCAACCAGCACCCGATCGACGACCTCGAGCTCATCCGCGACTGGAATCTCCGCGCGGTCTTCGGCGCGTTCAACGCGATGAAGAACCGCGACGGCGCGAAGGAGCACCCCAACGCCAAGCTCGACTGGGTCGCCTACATCGGCGGCACGCGCGAGTCGCGCCGCATCGTGGGCGACGTGATGCTCACGCACGAGGACATCGTCACGAAGAAGGATTTCCCCGACGGCTGCGTGCCCAGCACGTGGAGCATCGACCTGCACTTCGCGAAGGAGGAATACGCGAAGAAATTCCCCGACAATCCCTTCATCTCGATCGCCAAGCACGACCAGCGCATCGACCGCAACTACGGCTACCCGATTCCCTACCGCTGCCTCTACTCGGTGAACATCTCCAACATGTTCATGGCCGGCCGCGATATCAGCGTGACCGACCAGGCGCTCGGCACCGTGCGCGTGATGCGCACCATCGGCATGATGGGCGAGGTCGTCGGCAAGGCCGCCGCGGTCGCGCTCAAGCACAACGCCACGCCGCGCGACGTCTACCACCTCTACTGGTCCGAGATGGACGCGCTGCTCAAGCTCCCCGGCCGCGCGCGCCGCGCCGCCGACGGCACGTTCCAGCTCGTCGGCCCCGAGCCCGGCCCCGTGATCGACGTGGGCGGCGGCAACTTCGGCGTGAGCATCGCCTCGCTCAAGGGCCTCGTGATCGACAACAAGGCCGCGAAGCTGACCGGGAAGTGGGAAAGCGGCGCCAACCTCGACCACGTCGGGCCCGACTACGTCTACGCCCGCGGCGCCGGCAAGAGCGCGAGCTTCGGCTTCAACGTGCCGGCCGACGGCCGCTACGAGGTGCGCTTCGCCACCGCGCCGCACGAGAACCGCGCGAGCAACACCACCCTCGTCATCCGCCACGCCGACGGCACCGCGACCGTGACCGTGAACCAGAAAAAGCCCGCGACGATCGACGGCCACTGGGTCTCGCTCGGCACGTATCGCTTCGCCGCCGGCCAGCCCGCGTCCGTCGACGTCGACGCCGCCAACGCCGACGGCAACGTCCATCTCGACGCGGTGCAGGTGGTGGCGGTGAAATGAAACACCGCTGGCGGGGCGCGCAGGATTGCGGTTTGACTCAACTGGCAGTCACCGTTGACTGCCACGCATGAAGACCAACACCCGCGCCTTCCAGCGCGATTTCCCGCGGATGCGCCGGCTGGCCGCGGCCGGCACGGTGATCGTGGTGGAGGCGGAGGGACAGGCGTTTGAGTTTCGCGCGCGCCGCCGCGGGGCCGGCGTGCTCGGCTGCCTGAGCGGCCGCGCCAAGCTCGGCAAGCTGCGCGACGGCCCGGCCATCCCGCCCGAGGAGTGGGGCGACCTCGCCCGGTGAAATTCCTGCTCGATACCCATGCGGTCCTCTGGATCGCGGAGTCGTCCCCGCGGCTGTCGCCAAAGGTTCGGGCGCTCGCGAACAAGAGCGACGCGGAAGACTTCGGCGTCGCCGCCATCACTCTGCTCGAAATCGCGCGCAAGGCCCGCACCGGCGAAATCGACCTGAGCCCCGACGCGCCCACGTGGCTGGACGATCTCGCGCACCGCTTCCGCATTTTGCCCCTCACGCCCAAGATCGCGTGGCGGTCGGTCCAGCTCGATTGGGAGCACAAGGACCCCGCCGACCGCCTCATCTGCGCCACCGCGCAGGAGCACCGGCTCACGCTCGTCACCCACGACAAGGAAATCATCCGCTGGGGCGGCGTGGCGGTGCTGTGGTGAAACGCCTCGCCCTCCAGCTCTACCGCTTCGCGGTCGTCGCGGTCATCGCGTGGCTGGTGCGGGATCTCGCGGTGCGGCAGCGGACGCAGGGCGATGCGCCGGTCGTCGTGGACGAGGTGAAGGCGTTTTTCCCCGAGGCGGCGCGGCTGCGGCCCGACAGCTCGGCGCGCGACGGGCTCTTCGTCCTCGATCGCGCGGGGCGCGAGCTGGGCTACGTGGTCCGCACGTTTCCGCACGCGCAGGATCTCATCGGCTACGCGGGCGCCACCGACACGCTCGTGGTGCTCGACCGCGACTGGAAAATCGTCGGGCTGAAAATCCACGGCTCCGAGGACACGGCCGACTACGTGAAGTCCATCGCCACCGATCGGCGCTTCCTGAAAAAGTGGAACAGCCTCGCGTGGGACGCCGCCGCCGATCTCGACCTGCAAAAGGCGGGCATCGAGGGTGTGTCAGGCGCGACGATGACAAGCATGGCCATCGCGCGGGGCGTGAAGCTCCGCCTCCAAGCCGCGCGCTCCGAGCTCGTCGAACGCCCGGCGCTTCGGATCGGCTGGCGCGATTTCGGCATGGTCGTCGTGCTCGCCGGCGCGGCGCTGATGGCCTTCGGCCGCCCCGAGTGGCGCCGGCGCTGGAAACTCGCGTGGCAGCTCGTCCTCGTCGGCTACGTGGGGCTCGTCGCCGGCGATTTGCTGGCGATGAAATTGTTCGGCGGCTGGGCGCGCGCCGGCGCGCCGTGGACGGCGGCGCCCGGGCTCGCGCTGCTCGCCGCCGCGGCGCTCGTCGTGCCGTGGACGACCGGCAACCCGTTCTACTGCCACCAAGTCTGCCCGCACGGCGCCGCGCAGGAGCTGCTCGGGCGCATCCGCCCGCGGCGCTGGCAGCCCAGGCTGCCCGAGGGCGCGGTGCGCGGGCTCGGTTACCTGCCCCCCGCGCTGCTCGTCTTCTCGCTCGTGATGACGATGCTCGCGCTGCCCTTCGACCTCGCGGACCTCGAGCCTTTCGCCGCCTACGTCGTGCGCTCCGCGGGGATCGCGACGATTGTCGTCGCTGTGCTCGGGCTCGTGGCGTCGCTCTTCGTGCCGCAGGCGTATTGCCGCTTCGGCTGCCCGACGGGCGCGTTGCTCAGCTTCGTCCGCGCCCGCGGCGCCACGGATCGTTTTTCGCGGCGCGATGCGGCGGCGCTCGCGCTCGTGGCGCTGGCCGTGGCGCTGCACGGGCAATACCTGCCGCTCATCCACTGGGTGAAGGGCGTCGCATGAAGCGCACGCTGCTGGCCGCTCTCGCGCTCGCCGGCGCCTCCGGCGGCGCCGCTGAAATCGTCACCCTCGCCGGCAGGGCGATGGGCACGAAGTGGACGGCCCGCTTTGAAGCCGGGGCGGCAGGCTACGACCCGGACTCGCTGCGCCGCCGCATCGCCGATCGGCTCGAGGCGCTCGAGCAGCAACTCTCGATCTACCGCCCGGCGTCGGCGCTCTCGCGCTTCAACGCCAGCACGCACACCGAGTGGTTTCCGGTCCCGGTCGAGCTGGCGCGGGTCGCCGCCGAGGCGCGCCGCGTCGCTGCGCTCACCGGCGGCGCGTTCGACCCCACCGTGTTTCCGCTGGTCCGGCTCTGGGGCTTCGGCCCGGAGGGACGCACGGGGACCGTGCCCCCGCCGGCCGAAATCCTCGTCGCGCGCGAGCGCATCGGCTGGTCGCTGCTTGAGGTCCGCGTCGCGCCACCCGCGCTGCGCCGCGCCCAGGCCGGAATCACGGCGGACTTTTCCTCGACCGCCAAGGGCTTCGCCGCCGACGCCGTGGGCACGCTGCTCGACCAGGCGGGCCTGCCGCGCCACGTGGTGCAAGTGGGGGGCGATGTGCGCGTCGGCGCGGCCCCGGAAGGTCAGCCCGGCTGGGCCATCGCGATTGAGGAGCCGGTCGAGGAGCGGGGCGGCGTGGCGTGCATCGTGGCGCTCGCCGACTCCGCCGTCTCAACCTCCGGCGACTACCGGAATTTTTTCCGCGCCGGCGGCCAGCGCTACGGCCACATCATCGATCCACGCAGCGGGCTGCCGCCGCAGGGCGACCTGGCTTCGGCGACCGTCATCCATCACTCCAGCGCGACGGCGAGCTCGCTGGCGACGGGGCTGTTTGTCCTCGGGCCCGAGGCGGGCTGGCGGCTCGCGCTGGAGGAGCGGCTCGCCGCGCTCTTCATCGTTCGGCGCGGATCCGAGCTGGAGCAGGTTTCGACGCCGGAGTTCGACCGGTGGCGGAAAGCGCATTGAGGTCGGCGTGGCGGCGGGCCAGCGTGCACGCATGAACCCCGCCCCTGCGCCCGCGCCCGCCCCGGCGCGGCTCGCCTCGATCGACGCCTACCGCGGCTTCGTGATGCTGCTCATGATGGGCGAGGTGCTGCGCCTCAAGCGCGTCGCCGCCGCGCTCCCCGAAAGCGGTTTTTGGAAATTCCTCGCGTGGCACCAGACGCACGTCGAGTGGGCCGGCTGCACGCTGCACGATCTCATCCAGCCTTCGTTCTCCTTCCTGGTCGGCGTGGCGCTGCCGTTCTCGCTGGCGGCGCGCGCCGCCCGCGGCGCCTCGCTGGCGCGGCAAACGCTGCACGCCGCCTGGCGGGCGCTCGCGCTCGTGCTGCTCGGCGTCTTCCTGCGCTCGGTCAGCCGCAGCGCGACCTACTGGACCTTTGAGGACACCCTCTCGCAGATCGGCCTCGGCTACCTGTTTCTCTTCGCGCTCGGCTTCCGCCCGCTCCGCGATCAGTGGATTGCCTTCGGCGCAATCGTCGCGGGCTACTGGGTGGCGTTCGCGCTCCGGCCGCTGCCGTCGGCGGGCTTTGATCCCGCGAGCGTGGGGCTGCGGCCCGACTGGCTGGCCGAGCATGGGCTCACGGGCTTCGCGGCCCATTGGCAGAAGAACACCAATCTCGCGTGGGCCTTCGACACGTGGTGGCTCAACCTCTTTCCGCGCGAGCGGCCGTTTGCGTTCCACCCCGGCGGCTACGCCACGCTCAGCTTCATCCCCACGCTGGCCACGATGATCCTCGGGCTGATCGCGGGCGGCGTGCTGCGCAGCGGGCGCACCGCCGCGGAAAAGCTCCGCTGGTTCGCGATCGCCGGCGCGCTCGGCCTCGTCGCCGGCGCGATGCTCGGCTGGCTCGGGGTGTGCCCGGTGGTGAAGCGCATCTGGACGCCGAGCTGGGTCCTCTACAGCGGCGGGTGGTGCCTGCTGCTGCTCGCGCTGTTCCACCTCGTGATCGATCTCCGCGGCTGGCGCGCGTGGGCATTCCCCTTGGTCGTGATCGGCGCCAACTCCATCGCCGCCTACTGCCTCGCGCACGGCTTCAACGACTACGTGTCGAAGGCGCTCACCACGCACCTCGGCGCCGCGCCGTTCCGCGCGCTCGGCGCCGCCTACGAGCCGCTGCTCCTCGGCGGCGCGACGCTCGCGATCCTCTGGCTCATCCTGTGGTGGATGTGGCGCCGGAGGATTTTCGTGCGGCTCTGAACAAGAGTCGGCGCAATGGCGGGCGTCCCGGCCCGCGGAGGCGGGGCGGGCCTGCGACCCGCCCTTTCGCGCGTTGAGCGTTCGCACCGAGGGCGGGTCACAGCCCCCCCTACCTTTCAAACCTCGGCGGGCAGGGGCGCGCCGCCGCCGTGGCTATTTCTTCCCGCCCTCCGCGAGCACCGAGGCGACTTTCTTCTCGTAGCTCTCGCTCTCCTCCGCGCCCACCTTGCGGTCGCGGATCTGGCCGTCGCGGTCGATGAGGAAGGTCGTCGGGATCGCCTCGATGCCGCCGAAGAGCTTGTCGATCGCCTCGTCGCCCATCACGAGCTGGTAGTTGATGCCGTATTTTGCGGCGAAAGGCTTCACGACGTCGGGCCCGCCTTGGTCGACCGAGACCCCGACAATCACGAGGCCGTCGGCCGCGTATTTCTTCTGCATCGCGACATAGCCGGGAATCTCCATGCGGCACGGGCCGCACCACGTCGCCCAGAAATCGAGCACGACCACCTTGCCCTTGAGCTGGTCGGAAGCGACGTCCCGGCCCTCCACGTCCTTCAGCTTCCACGCGGGGACGGCGCCCAGCTTGGGCAGCGCCGCCATCGCGACCGGCGAGGGCGCGGGCTGCGACGGGACCGCGGCGGCGGACTCAGCCGCCGTGGAGGCGGGCTTGCTGCAGCCGGCGAGCGCCAGGGCGGAAAGCGCCAGGGCGGAAACAAGGAGGATGGACTTCATGGCGAACGAGGGAGGGACGGACACGACACTGCGCATGGGAGCCGGCGGCGCAAATTTTCTTCCCGGCTTTCGGCGCCGCGGGCCCGCGGCTCAGGCATCACGCGACTCGGGCAAATCGAGCCCGAGGGTCTCGATGAACTTCTTCATCGCCGGCGTGAGCACTCGGCCCTTGCGGTGGAGGATGGCGAGCGGACGGGTGAACTCCTTGCCCTTGAAGTGCAGCACCGAAAGCGTGCCCTGCTTCTGCTCCTGCACCACGGTCGCCTGGGGCACGATGGCGATGCCGTGGTCGATCTCGACGGCGCGCTTCACCGTCTCGATGTTGTCGAACTCCATCACCGGCTCGATCTCGAGCTTGTGCTCGCGGAAGATCGCGTCGACGGCCTTGCGCGTCGGGATGTCGGGGTCGAAGCCGATGAACTTCTGGGTGGCGAGGTCCTTCACCTCGATGTCGGTGCGCTTCGCGAGCGGGTGCTGCGGGTGCGTGATGAGCACGAGGTGATCGTCGCGGAAGGGCAGCGCCTCGATTTGCCGCTGCTTCACGGGGAACGCGACGAGGCCGAAGTCCACCGCGTTGTGCAGGATGTCCTCGTAGACGAGGTTCGACCGGCGATATTCGACGCGCACGTTGACCGAGGGGAAGTCGTGCAGGAACTTCTTGATGAACGGCGGCAGCTCGTGGAGCCCGATCGAGTAAATGGTCGAGATGCGGATGGTGCCGCTGATGACCTTCTTCATCTCCTGGAGTTCGGAGAGGAGCTTCTCGTAGGTGTGCAGGATCTCCTTCGCCGCGTCGTAGACGCGCGTGCCCTCGCGCGTGAGCTGGAATTGCTTCTGGCTGCGGTCAATCAGCAGGCACTTGAAATGCCGCTCCATCGCGCGGGCCTGCTGGCTCACGGCCGACTGCGTGATGCCGTTCAGCTTGGCCGACTTTGAAAAGCTCTTCGTCTCGACGAGGTCCGCGAAGATTTTGAAGTTCTCGATCTGCATGATTGGCTGGCCTTGTGCCCCGCAGCATGGAAAGTCCCGCTCCGCCGTAAACCACTAAGTCGCCGCCATGCTGATCGCCTACGAGGAGTTCGCCCGCCGCGCCGACGCGATCCGCGCGCAGATCGCCGCGGCGTGCGCCCGCGCCGGCCGCGATCCCGCGGGCGTGGAGCTGCTCGCGGTGACCAAGACGCACCCGGCCGGCGCCGCCGAGCACGCGGCGCGCCACGGCCTGCGCGCCGTGGGCGAGAACCGCGTGCAGGAAGGAATCGAGAAGCGCGCGCAGATCGCGGCCGCCTCTGCGGCGGCGAACCTCCGTTGGGAGCTCATCGGCCATCTGCAATCCAACAAGGCGAGGCTCGCCGCGCGCCACTTCGACCGCGTGCAGAGCGTGGACAGCGCCAAGCTCCTCGCCCACCTCGGCCGCGCGGCCGCGGAGCTGGGCAAGACGCTCCCCGTCCTCCTCCAGATCAACGCCGGCGACGATCCGGCGAAATTCGGCGCCGACCTCGCCGACGCACCCGCGCTGCTCGAGGCCGCGCTCGCGCAGCAAAACCTGCGCGTCGACGGCCTGATGACCATCGCGCCGCTGGGGGCCACGCCCGCGGAGACCGCGGCGCACGCCGCGCGGACCTTCGCCAACCTCCGCACGCTGCGCGACGATCTCGCGGCGCGGTTCCGCACGCCGCTGCGGGAACTCTCGATGGGGATGACCGGCGATCTCGCGATCGCCGTCGCGGCCGGCAGCACGATGGTGCGCGTGGGCACGGCGCTCTTCGGCGCCCGGTGAGATTTTCCCGCTTCCCGCCGGTTTACCGGTTGCACCGCCGCGGAAATGAATTTCCGTTGCGCGCGTGGAAACCGAAACGCTCGGCACTGCGGAACGCGAAGCGCTGCTCGGCCTGCTCGACGACCCGAGCCCCGCGGTGCGCCGCGCCCTGCTCCTCCGCTTCACCGAGCTTGGCGCCGGCGCCGCGTCATTCCTCCAGTCCGTCGCCCGCGGGCCCAACCGGGTGCTCGGCCGGCACGCCGCTTGGTTCCTCGACGAGCTGAAGTTTTCCGATCCCGTGGCGGAGTTCCGCGGCTTCATCCGCTCGATGAACTACGAGTTGGAGACGGGCGCGCTGCTGCTCGCCCGCACGGTGTCGCCGCGGCTCGACGCCGGCGGCTGCCTCATGCAGCTCGACGCCATCGCCGCCCGGTGCCGCGAGCTGATCGTCGAGCCGTCGTCCGCCCGCGAGAAATGCCGCGTGCTCAACCGCGTGCTGTTCCATGAGTGGGGCTTCCACGGCAACGTGGAGCACTACACCGACCCGCTGAACAGCCTGCTCGACCAGGTGCTGGAACGCCGCACCGGCCTGCCGATTTCGCTCAGCATCGTCTACCTCCTGGTGGCGCAGCGCGCCGGCCTCGACCTCGAGCCCGTCGGCCTGCCGGGGCATTTCATGGTGGGCTGCTTCACCGACAGCCTGCCGTTCTTCATCGATCCGTTCGAGCGCGGGGTGTTGCGCGATGTGCAGGAGGTCGTGGCATTGCTCCGCGCCAACAACCACACACCCGTGCCCGCCGACCTCGCGCCGACGCCGGTGCGCGAGGTGCTCTGCCGGAGCTGCCGCAACTTGGTGAATCACTGCGCCGCGGCCGGCGACCCGGCGCGCGCGAAGCTCTTCGCGGGGTTCGTCGAGGAGTTCGAGGCGACCTACGCGCGCCACGCCGCCGACTGAGTCGGGGGCGCCGCCGTCGGACGGTTTGCGGTTTACGTCCGCGGCCGGAGCGTGCGTCGTAATTCGCAAGTCCCACACCGCACCTTGAACGATCCCCTCTCCCTTCGCGATCTCGAGGCGTGGTCGCGCCCCGGCGTCTCGCTCGCGGTGCTCGGCCACCCCATCAGGCATTCGATCAGCCCGGCGATGCACAACGCCGCGCTGGCGACGCTCGCGCGGGAGGACGTCCGCTTCGCGGACTGGCGCTATTTTCGCTTCGAAGTCCACCCGGACGACCTCCCTCGCGCCCTCGAGGTGCTGCACCGGAAAAAATTTCACGGCGTCAACCTCACCGTCCCCCACAAGATCATCGCCTTCGATCGCGTGGCGGCCGTCGACCCGGCCGCGCGGCCGGTCGGCGCGGTCAACACGCTGCGGTGGACCGAGGGCGGCTGGCGCGGGCACAATACGGACGGCTACGGCCTCGCCGCCGCGGTGCACGAGACGCTCGGCCGTGACCTCGCCGGCGCCGACATCATCCTGCTCGGGGCCGGCGGCGCGGCGCGCGGCGCCGCGGTCGAATGCCTGCAGCGCGGCTGCGCCTCGCTGTGGATTGCCAACCGCACGCGCGCGAACCTCGACACCCTCCGCGTTGCGCTTGCGCCGCAGGCCGGCGTGATTCCCGTGCACGGCTTCGCGCCCGACACCGCGCCGCCCGGCCTGCCGCCCGGCGCGCTCGTGGTCAACGCCACCAGCGCGGGCCTCAAGCCGTCCGATCCGCTTCCCATCGACCTGGCCGCATTGCCGCGCCCCGCCGCCGTCTTCGACATGATCTACAACCCGCCCGAGACCGGGCTCCTCCGCGCCGCCGCCACGCTGGGCCTGCCACGGGCCAACGGCCTCGCGATGCTGGTGCATCAGGGCGCCAAGGCGCTCGAAATCTGGAGCGGCATCCCCGCCGCCCGCACCGCGCCCGACATGGCGGCGGCCGCCCGCGCGGCGCTGGGAACGTAGCCTCCGTTTTCGGCGTGTGATTCTCGCCGCGCCCGTCCAATAACACCCCGGATGGTCTCCGATCTCGCCCAAGTCTCCGCCGCGTTCCCGTGGTTTTTCCCAACCGTGGCGTTGGTCTTCGGCGCGTGCGTGGGCAGTTTTCTCAACGTCGTGATCTACCGGCTACCGAAGGAGCAGTCGATCGTCACGCCCGGCTCACACTGCGCGTGCGGGCAGCCGATCAAGTTTTACGACAACATCCCGATCCTCTCCTGGCTGCTCCTGCGCGGGCGGGCGCGGTGCTGCGGCCGGGCGTTCTCGTTCCGCTATCCGTTCGTCGAGCTGTTGACCGGCGGGCTCTTCCTCGCGTGCTGGCTGCGTTTCCCGCCGTGGATCGCGATGTGCGGATGGGTCTTCGTGAGCTGCCTGGTGGCGGCGACCTTCATCGACCTCGATCACTTCATCATCCCCGACGTGTTCACCATCGGCCTCGCGGTCGCAGGGGTGCTGCTGTCGATCCTGGTGCCGGCGCTGCACGGCCACGACACCGGCAATTTCCTGGCCGACGCCCTGCGCGGCGCGCGCGCCGCGGTGGTCGGCGTGCTGATCGGATCGGCGCTCGTGCTGTGGATCAAACTCATCGCGGAGGCGCTGCTGCGGCGGGAGGCGATGGGGTTTGGCGATGTGACCTTCGTGGGCGCCATCGGCGCCTTCTGCGGCTGGCAGGGCGCGGTGTTTTCGATCTTCGGCGGCGCCGTCGTGGGCACGGTGTGGCTCGCGGTGGCGTGGCTTTGGGAAAAAGCCACGGGCCGGCGCGCGTCCGTGGCACCGCCCACCGAAACCCCCGAGGGCGAGGCGGCGCCGCTGGCCTTCGGCGCCCATGTGCCGTTCGGGCCCATGCTCGCAATCGCCGGGGGGCTTTACTTCCTGGCGTTTCGCGGGCCCGTGCTGAGCTGGATGGACGAGATGGCGCAGCTCTTCTAGGCCCATCGGCGCCTCATCCCAGGGACCGGACCACGAGTTTCCCGTTTCGCAGGCCTTCCGCCCGCGCCGCATGGCCCCCGGGCGGCGCAAGCGGCGAATCGCGCGGGGCGACCAGCGACGCCACCCATCACCCCAAGATGCAGGCGCTGATTCGGAAGGCCAGCAGCCAAGTCATCCGGCACGGTCCGAGACCGTCCCTGAATTGATCGCAGCCGTTTACGCCAGCCTGGTCGAACATCTCGAACGCTCCGGTGATATTCGTCGCCTGCCCTTCGATGCCCCGGCCTGCCCACGGGCAACGGTCGATGACCTTTCGCGTGAAAAGATCGCCGACTTCCTCCGGAAAGCCCGCAGTCGCCGGGGCTAGGCGCTTGCACACTTGAACCTGCTCGACCGCGGGCAACCGCGCCACGCCGCGATGGGCGCAGCCTCGGGAATCGTTTAGATTCCCGGCGAGGAAAGAAATCCTCCGTCGATCGGCAACATGACGCCGGTGACGAATTGCGCCTGCTCGTCGTTGAGCAGCCACATCACGCCGCCGACGAGTTCGCTGGCTTCACCGAAGCGCTTCGTCGGCGTATGGTGCATGACATTCTTGCCGCGATTCGACAACGAGCCATCGGGGTTCATCAGGATTTTCCGGCTGCGTTCGTTGACGAAGAATCCCGGCGCGACTCCGTTTACCCGGATGTTGGCGGGCGCGAGATAGGCCGCGAGCCACTCCGTGAAGCGCACGATCCCGGTCTTCGCGGTCGCATAGGCGGGCACGCGGGTGATCGCGCGGTAGCTCGTCATCGAGCCGAAGGTAAGGATGCTCCCGCGCCGCGCGGCGGCCATGTCGCGCCCGAAAATTTGCGAGGGAAGGATCGTGCCGAGCGTGTTGGCGCGAATCACATCGTCGATTTTTTCAGTCGAGAGATTGAAGAAACCGCGGAGCTCGGCGGGCTTGTCCGGGGCGAGCTCGGCGGGATCGAATTCCGTCGCGGTCGTGATGGCCTCCGCTTGGTTGCCGCCGGCGCCGTTGATCAGAAACCACGGCACGCCGAGGTCGCGCACGATCGCTTCGCGGGCGCGCTCGACCGACGCGCGGTCGACGACGTCGCAGGCATACGCGCGCGCCGTCCCGCCGTTCGCGCGAATCTCACCGGCGACCTTTTCGAGGGCGGCGGGCGTGCGGCCGAGCAGCGCCACGACCGCGCCCTCCGCGGCCAGACGTCGGGCGATGACCGAGCAGAGGGTGCCGCCGGCACCGGTGATGACGGCAACTTTGCCGGAAAAAAAGGAGTGGTTCATGCGGAAGGTTTGGCAGGAGACATGAAATGGGCGCGGGCGTTTTCGTAGCAGATGCGCCGGACATAGGCGGCGAGCAGCGCCTCGTCGCGCGGCATGGCGCCGCGCTCGACCTGCTGGCCGAGGTAATCGCAGAGGACGCGACGGAAGTAATCGTGGCGCGACATCGAGAGGAGGCTGCGCGAGTCGGTCGTCATGCCGATGAAGTTCCAGAGCAGGCCGTGATGTGCGAGCGTCTCGAGATGGCTGCGAATGCCGAGTTCGTGATCGTTGAACCACCAGGCGGGACCGAATTGGATTTTGCCCGCGACGCCTTCCTGCGCGAATGAGCCGGTGAGGGTGGCGAAGGCGGCGTTGTCGGCGGGGTTCAGCGTGTAGAGCACGGTGCGAGGCAGCGCGCCGTGACGTTCGAGCTCGTCGAGAAAACCACAGAGCCGCGCAATATCCGTCGTCGCGCCGATCGTGGCGTAGCCACCGGCGGGGCCGGCGATGCCGCGGAGGCGTGAGCTGGTTTGCCGCTGCGCTCCAAGGTGAAGTTGAAACAGCCAGCCGCGCCGCGCGTAGGCGACCGCGAGATGACGGAGGAAAAACGAGCGAAGCTGCGCGGCCTCGCCGTTGGCCAGAGCGTTCCCCGCCAAACGACGGGCGTAGAGCGGACGCACGCTCTCCGCCGTCGCTGGCACATAGTCGAGCACGTCGATGCCGTGGTCGGCGACGGTGCAGCCACGGGCGGCGAAGCGCTGCAGCTGGAGCTCCACCGCGTGCAACGCGCCGTCGAGGTCCTCGACCGCGGCGCTCGAGGCCGCACCGAGCGCACGCAACCATTTCGGGAAATCAGGCGATTCGACCGCCAGCAAATCGTCGGCCCGCAACGACGGCAGCACCCGCGGCCCGAAGCCCGACTTTTGCAGGGCGGCGTGGGCCGAAAGATCATCGAGCAATCGATCGGAGGAACAGACGATCTCGACGTCGGCACGCGCAAGCAACGCGCGGGCGCGATGCGACGGGCGCCGGAGGGCCGCGTTCGCCTGCTGCCACGTTTCCTCCGCGGTCACGGCGGACAGAGGCTTGGTCAGGCCGAAATAGGTGCGGAGCTCGAGCGCGGTCCAGTGATAGAGCGGGTTGCCCAGCGTGCAGGGCACCGCCGCGGCCCAGCGGTCGAACTTCTCCCGGGGCGTGGCGTGGCCGAGGATGAACTGCTCCTCGACGCCAAGCGCACGCAGCACGCGGTGTTTATATTGGTCGGGGGCGAGCCAGAGCTCGAACAGGTTTGCGAACACCCGATCGTCAGCCAAGTCCTGCGCGCTGACGTGCGAATGGTAGTCGACAATCGGAAGCTTGGCGGCGTGCGCATGATAGAGCTGACGCGCCGTGGCGCTGCCGAGGAGAAAGTCGTCGCCGGATAGGGATGGCATGCCAGTGACCGCGGCGAAGGAATTAGAAATAGCCACCGTTGGCGGTGATTTCCCGCACCGACTGGCCCTCGGCCACCCACGAGAAGATCTTTTTCTCGTTGGCGCGGATTTCCTCGGCGCGGATCAGCACGTCGTAGGCGAGATCGCGGGGGATCACCACGACGCCGTCGATGTCGCCGAGCACCACGTCGCCGGGTTTGATCACGACGCCACGGATGAGAATCGGATCTTGATAGTGCGTGATGAGGCAGCGCCCGAGACTGCCATTCGGGATGCGGTATTTGTAGAAGACGGGAAAATCCTTCTCGAGAATCTGGTGCGTGTCGCGGATGCCGCCGTCGACGAGCGCGGCCTTCACGCCCTTGCCGATGGCGGTCGCGGTCATGACGCCGCCCCAGAGCGTGGCCTTCTCGTCGTTGGTCGTGTCCCACACCACGAAGGAATTCGGCCCCATGCAGTCGAGCATCTCCGTGCGAAACGTCATCTCGCCCGTGATTTTCACGTGGGGCGCGCTCTTCACCGTAAAAGCAAGGCCGGCGACGGTGCGCTCCGGCCGCAGCGGGATGAGCTGGCCGATGCTCTGGTCGAGCAACGCGTGCTCGCGCAGCACGTCGCTGATCGCGCCCGTGTAGAGTTTCTCGTAGCGGGCGAGCAGTTCCGCCACCGGCACGGGAAATTCACGGGTCGAAACGCTCTCGCGCTGAGCGATGAGCTTCTCGAGTTTCATCATCTTGGCTTCCTTTTGCAGGAGGCCGTCGGAAGAGGTGGTTGGCGTCATGAAGAAAGAGAGGGTTCAGCAGTAGGCGATGCCGGCGTCGTCGAGGATGCCTTTCATGTAGCCGAGGGCGAAGAGCCGGCCAAGGTAGGCGTAGCCGTGCGGCAAATCCTCCTCGCCGGTGAGCGACGGGACATGGTCGACCCGGATCGGTCCGCGAAATCCGATCTCATGGTAGAGGCGCAGCATCGCGGGCATGTCGGTGGGGCCGGCATCGTGAAACACCTCGGTAAAATCGGCCGCGGTGCCCTCGATGTCGCGGAAATGCACGAACACGATCCGGGACGCGAAACGCCGCGCGGCGGCGGCCACGTCCGCTCCCATCGCGCGGAAATTCGCCTGACAGAACGTCACGCCATGCGCGGGCGAATCGCTGAGCGCGAGCGCGCGCGCGAACGCCTCCGGCGACGTGAAAATCCGCCCGACGCCGCGCAGTGGCGACAGCGGTGGATCGTCGGGATGCAGGCCGAGTTTCACGCCGGCCTTTTCCGCAGTGGGCAGCACGGCGCGGAGAAAGTAGGTGTAGTTTTCCCAGAGTTTCTCCTCGGTGACGCGCTGCGCTTCGGGGAATGGCTCGTCCTTGAGCGCGGCGAGTTGGAACCGATTCGTGAGCGCGCCGCCGCGGGTGGGCACATGCGTCTGTGTGCGCACCCAGCCGACGGTCGCCATGAAGTTGTAGCACAGCAGTCCGATGCCGAGTTCGCCCATGTTCGCCAGCATCTGCCGATAGCGCCCGAGATCTTCGTCGCGGCCGTCGAGCCCGAGCTTGATTCGCTGCATGTCGAACTCGTCGCCCTCGAGGCCGATGAGCGTCAGGCCGGCGGCGGCGAAGTTCCGCTGCACGGTGCGCAGCGCATCGATCTCGTAGGGTGGGGTGAGGCCGGTGTCACGCGGGTGACACCGGGCAATGACGTGAGTCACGCCCACCTGTCGCGCGTAGTCCCACGAGCGGTCGCGCTTGGGCGGCAGAAAGTCAGCGAGGATCATGGCGGCGGGTGATCCGGCGGATCAGGCGGCGGGGACCGCCTCTTGCCCGGCGATGAGTTGCGTGCAACCGCCGGCGGAGAACTTGAGCTCGCGAATCAGCGCCGGCCGCACCGCCGGATCGAAGTCCTGCGGAAAACCCAGCAGCGTGATGACGCCCGCCAGCTCCCGTTCCGTCCCGTTGATTGGAGCGGAGAGGGTGTGAATGTGCGGCTGGTAGGAGCCACCATCAAAACAATATCCTTGCCGGCGAGCTTCGCGCACGCGACGCACCGCGTCCTTCCGCTGCTGGAAACGCCATGCGTCCGCGGGGGCCTTTTCGAGGATACGCAGCGCCTCGTCTTCACTCAAAGCCGCAAGAAAAGTCGCGCCGCTCGAGCCGATCGCGAGCGATACCACGGAGCCCACGCGCGAGGTGATGGCCGTGCCTTTGGGCGAGTTCGCGCTGTGGATTGTCACTGCATCGTCGCCCTGCCGGACCGTGAGTTTGGCGGAGAGCCCGACGGTGCGCGCCAGCCGCGCCAAAGGCTCGCGCACGATATCAATCAGCACCTCATGCCGGAGGAGCGGCCGAATCAGCGGGACAAGACCAAAGGAAAGCTCGAACGTGCCATTCGCTCCCGGGCGCAGCCAATCCTTGGCCACGAACGATTGCAGAATGCGGTAGCAGGTGGTCTGCGAGATATGCAACGACGTGGCCAGACTCTTGGTCGTGGCGGCGCCCCGCGCTTGCGCCACGGCTTCGATCACGTTGATCGCCTTGCATAACACCGGGACGGTGTGCGCGGATTTCGGGGAGGTGAGCAGGCGCGGCATATTCTCTATTGAAACAAGCGTCGGCGAAAAGCGAACGCCAGAGGCGACATCGGTCAGGTCTTCGCTTCGCACGTCAAGCTTCCAATCAGTAAATTTCAATAGGGAATAATTTCATTCATTAACGGCATTGACCGACTCAAGGACGGACCGCGACGCTCAGGCGCTCCTCGCGCGCTGCGCCTTTTAACCCTGCCACCCCGTTTGCCTATGCGTCTCGTTCCTCACCTCCCCGCGTCCCGTTCGGCTTGTTCCGCGCGCCCCCCGCGCGGGCTGATGTCAGCCTGCTGTTGCGGTTGCCTGCTGGCCCTTTCACTATCAGCCCAGACCACGCCGCCGCGGCCCGCGGAGGAGGACGTCGTCCTCCTGTCGCCGTTCGCCGTGCAGACCAACAAGGACGTGGGCTACGAGGCCAGCGAGTCGCTCGCCGGCACCGGCCTCAAGACCAAGCTCACCGATCTCGGCGCATCCGTCTCGGTCATCACGTCGAAGTTCCTCAAGGACACCGGCTCGAAAAATCTCGGCGACCTCCTCGTCTATCAGGCCAACATGGAGGTCCGCGGCTTCGGCGGAAATCTCTCCGGCGCCTCGCCTGCCGGCGGTGGCGTCGCCAGCGAGCCGGGCCTCGGCAACGGGCCCACCGGCACGCGCGTCCGCGGCCTCGCCGAGGCCACGCAGGCCCGCAACTTCTACCGCTCCATTCTCCCGATGGACGGCTACAACACGGACCGCGTGGAGATCAACCGCGGCGCCAACGCCCTGCTCTTCGGCGTCGGCAGCCCCGCCGGCATCATCAACACCTCGACCGTCGCCGCCGAACTCGGGCGCTCGCGCGGCGAGGTCGAGCTCTCGGCCGGGAGCTACGGCAGTTACCGCGCGACCCTTGACTACAACGCCGCCCCGCGCCGCGGCGAATTCGCCGTCCGCGTCGACGCCGTGAAGGACAAGGAGAAATACCAGCAGGAGTTCGCCTTCACCGACACCGAGCGCAAATACGTCGCCGCCGGCTGGGACGTGAAGCCGCTCCGCAACCGGGGCATCCTCGACTCCACCGTTGTCCGCGCCTCCTACGAGCGGGGCCACATCACCTCCAACAACCCCCGCGTCCTCCCGCCGTCCGACCGGCTTTCCGCGTGGTTCGACGCCACGCTTCCCGCCAACCTGAAGGCCCTCGGTGCCCGTGCCAAGGTCGCCTTCGACCCCGGCATCGACAGCACTTTCACCGCTGCCTTGCGCAACGCCACGATCGGCGTGATCGAGAATGTCAACCGGTCCCCGACCTTCGTCTTCGCAAGCCCCGATGCCACCGTCCCGCGTGACAGCATCCCCACGTCGCCCACCGGCCAGGTCGTCCTCGGACGGGCCATGGTCTCCAACAACGTCTACTTCCCGTGGTCCGGCATCACGCAAACGGCGGCACAAGCCTACTCACGGGAGATGAGCCGCGTGCGCCAGGACTACGCCATGCCCGACCAGGCATTCTACACCGCGGAGAATCTCTCCGACGCCTCCGCCTTCAACTTTTTCGACAAGCTTCTTGTCGGGCCAAACTCCGAGCAGAAGTCATGGCTTGAGGCGGTCGACGTCTCGCTGCAGCAGTTGCTGCTGCGCCGCTCGGCGGGCTTCGAACTCTCCTTTAATCGCCAGCGCTGGACGGAGAGCCTGCAAAACCTCCTCAGCGAGTCGTCGCCCTACATCTCGATTGACGTGAACACCCGCTGGTGGACCGGCGAAACCAATCCCAACTTCGGCCGCCCGTTCATTTCCACCGCGGGCAACGCCAGCTACAACGAGCAGAAGATCGAGACCTCTCGCGCCAAGATCTTCTACGAGCTGGACCTCCAGGAGAAGCTCCGCTCCCGCTTCGGCACCATCCTGGGGAAGCACGTCTTCTCCCTCCTCGGCCAACGCGAGGAACTCACCACGCGCACGCACTCCGGCGGCCGCCTTTTCTACACGCCGGACTTCTGGATCAACGGCAACAACCAGTCGCGCCTCGCCGCGCAGAGCAAGCAGCCCGTCGTGTGGGTTTACCTTGGCCCGTCGCTCGCCAACGCCGCGTCCCCCGCTGGGGCCAACCTCTCCGGCCTGCGCCAAAACCTCATGAACTTCCAACAGGAGGTCACCGGCAAGGGCGTCGTCCTCACGCGCACGCCGGCGCCGTCCGCCGCCGTCGCGCAGCAAGCGCAATACGCCCCCTTCTTCACGCCGATCGATCTCCGGCGCGAGGACGACCGGGTGACCAACACCGCCAGCTCCGCCAGCCTCAACAAGCGGAAGCTCGATTCGCAGGCCTTCTCGTTCCAGAGCCACTGGCTCGCCGACACGCTTGTCTCCACGGTCGGCTGGCGAAAGGAGAAGTCCTCCATTCGCGGCATCAACGCCCCCATCATCGCCAACGGCGAGGGCTACGCGCTCGTCGACGACCCGACGTTCACGATCGATAATCCCTCGATCGTCCCGCAGGCGTTCGAGAAGACGCTCTTCGCGTGGAGCGGCGTGCTCAAGCTGCCGCGGGAGTGGCTCAGCCGCACGCGCGCGGTTTCCGCCTTCAATTTCTTCTACGGCGAGTCCGAGAATTTCAGCCCGCCCGCCGGCCGCACCGTGAACGCCTTCGGCGTCGCCATCGCCCCGCCCGCCGGCATCACCAAGGAAAAGGGCATCTACCTCGAGGTTCTCGACGGCAAGCTGAGCGCACGCCTCAACTTCTTCGAGACGACCCAGACCGGCAGCTTCAACAGCGCCGTCGGCGGCCTCGCCGCGCAGATCATCAGCCTCCATTCGAGCGCCTACAACGCCGTGCAAAACGGCTGGATTCCCGCTGGTCCCGGCGGCTTTCCCGTCGGCTACGTCGCGCCGCCCGCTCAGTTGCTCCAGCTCTTCAACTGGCGCCTCAACAACGGCACCCCCACCTCGTCCAACCCGGGCGTGCAGGACACCAGCGACTTCGTGACCAAGGGCACGGAGATCGAGCTGATGTTCCGGCCCACGCGCGGTCTCTCCTTCCTCTTCAATGTCTCCGAGCAGCAATCTGTCCGCAGCAACACCGGCGAGGCCACGCGCGCCCTCATCTTCAACACCCCGACCGCTTCTGGCGACCCGCTCGTGACGGAGTGGCGCAAGGACTGGACCTACCAGATCCCCCTCTCGCAGGCCTCGATTCCGTTCCTCGGCAGCCGCACCGACATCAACATGTTTGGCGTCGCCTTCCAGCGCAACGTCCTGAACCCCTACAATGTCGCGAAGTCCGCCGACGGCGCGCCCGTCCACGAGCTCCGCCGCTGGCGCGCGAACTTCGTCGGCAACTATGAGTTCCAAGGCGAGCGGCTCAAAGGCTTCGGCGTTGGAGCCGGCGTCCGCTGGCTCGACAAGGCCGCGCTCGGCTATCCGGTCCGTAGCTTCCGCGCCGATCTCACGCCCGTGCCCGCCGGCGCCGCCGCGCTGCCGAGCGACATCCGCATCTCCGATGTGCGCGATCCCTACTATGGCCCCAGCGAGACGCGCTACGATGGGTGGGTCTCCTACGCCACGAAGATCCTGAAAGGCCGCTACGGCCTCAAGCTCCAGCTCAACGTCCGCAACCTCTTCACGAAGGACGAACTCGTCCCCGCCGTGATCAACCCCGACGGCACGATCCCCGTCTGGTCGATCGCCGAGGGTCGCAAATACACCTTCACAGCGCGGTTCTCGTTCTAGTTCTTTCCCTTTATCCCGTGCCTCGGCTTCGCTTGGTTTCGAGACCACTTGGTTCGATCTGCTGCGCGCTGCTCTCGGCCGCGGGTGTCTTCGCGCAGCCGCCACCCGCCACCGGCACCATCGAAGGCCGCGTGCTCAATGTCTCGAGCCGCAGCTACGTCAACAATGCCCGCCTCACCGTGGAGGGCACGGCGCTCGAGGCCTTCACGGACGAGTTCGGCGAGTATCGCCTCCAAGGCGTGCCCCTCGGCGAAGCCCGCCTCACCGCGTTCTTCACCGGGCTCGCGCCGCAATCGGCCGTCGTCGTCGTCACTCGCGATCGCGCGGTGCGCCGCGACTTCGAGCTCGATCGCGTGGGCGCGGCCCGGCCCGAGGGGGCGACGGTGCAGCTCGGCGAGTTTGTGGTCGCGGCCGAGCGCGAGACCAACGCGGCCGCGCTTGCGATCAACGAGCAGCGTTTCGCCGCCAACCTCAAGAACGTCGTGTCCGCCGATGCGTTCGGCGAATCCACCGAGGGCAACCTGGGCGAGTTCGTGAAATACCTCCCCGGCATCGTGCCCGAGATCACCGGACACGAGGCGCGCGCCATCTCCGTGCGCGGCCTGCCGTCGGACTACACGCCCATCCTGATCGATGGCGCCTCGGCGGCGAGCGCGCAGTCGTCCGGCACGGGCCGCAGCGTCGAGACCACGGCGTTTCCGATGAACAACATCGCGCGCGTCGAGGTGTCGAAATCCCCGACGCCTGATGCGCGCGCCGACTCGCTCGGCGGCTCCGTCGACGTGATCAGCAAGAACGCCTTCGAGCGCCGCAAGCCGCTCTTCAGCTACAGCGTCTATGCCACGGCCAAGGACGACTACCTCAGCCTGCGCGAATATCCCGCGCAGATCCCCGGGGTCGGCCATCGTCGGGTGCTGCCCAGCTTCTCCGCCTCCTACGTGGCGCCCGTCAGCCGCACCTTCGGCTTCTCGATCGCGGTCGCGCGCAACGATCGCTTCACCGAGTCGAAGTTTCTCCGCACCGGCTGGATTCCGTTCGGCTCGGCGAGCGCCGCGGCCACCGCCACCGCGCCGATCCTCCGCACGTTCTACGTGCAGAACCAGCCCAGCCGCATCGAGCGCAACTCCCTCAGCCTCGGCTTCGACTGGAAGGCGCGGCCCGAGGACGTGTTCTCCGCCAACTTCCAGACGTTCCGCGGCACCGTCCATCAGGCGATCAACAACCTCACCTGGGACACCGGCACGGGCGCCGGGCTCGCCGGCGACGCCACCCGCACCCGCGGCGCGAACGGCGGCACGGTGACCTTCAACATGAACCACCGGCAGAAGGTCGACGGCGGCGCGGCCGGCACCGTCCGCTTCCAGCACAGCGGCCGCATCTGGCGCCTGAACGCCGCGGCCAGCTTTTCCCGATCGTTCAACTACTACAACGACGCGAACGCCGGCTTCTTCGGCAACACCGTGTGGCGCCTCAGCAACGTCGTCGTGAACTACGACGGCATCCGCGACGTCGAGCCGGCCAGGGTCTCCGTTTTCTCCGCCGGCGTGCCGGTCAACAGCTACGACGCGTCGAACTTCCGCGTCATCAGCGCCGCCAACGACAACACCAAGCAGTCGCTCGATGTCGTCGAGAGCGCGCGCGCCTCCGCCCAGCGCGATCTCGGGCTCGCGGTGCCGCTGCGCGTGAAGGCCGGCGTCGATGTGCGCCGGCAGGACCGCGACATCCGCTCGCCCAATCCCGCGTGGACCTTCGTCGGGCCCGATCGGGTCGGCAACACCGCCGACGACAACGTCGCCCTCCGCGGCCTGCTCGATCCCTCCGGCTACTCCCGCGAAAAGGCGCCCTTCAACCAACCGCTCATCACGTGGCCGAGCCCGGACAAGCTGCTCGGGTTGTTCAAGGAGCACCCGGAGTATTTCACGCAGACGGTCTCGCAGCCCATCGCTTCGAGCGCGAACAACTCGCGCAAGATCACCGAGACCGTCTCCGCGGCCTACCTCCGCGCCGACGCGCGGCTTTTCCACCAGCGCCTGCTGCTCACCGGCGGCGTGCGGTTCGAGCGCACCGATGACGATGGCTACGGCGTGCTCAACGATCTCCGCAACACCTACGAGCAGGACGCCAACGGCAACCTCAGGCTCGACGCCAACGGCCGGCCTTTCCGCCGCTCCACCGATCCCGTCGTGCTCGCCAATCTCCAGTATCAGGATCGCGGCGCGCACGTGCGGCGGCACTACGACGGCTATTACCCGAGCCTCAACAGCACCTTCAACCTCACCGAGAACACGCTCCTCCGCGCCGCCTACGCCCGCACCCTCGGCCGCCCCTCCTTCGGCCGCATCATCCCCGGCGTGTCCGTGACCGACCCCACCGCCGCGAATCCGACCATCACGCTCAACAACACCGGGCTGAAGCCCTGGACCGCCGACAACTTCGACCTCGCGATCGAGCGCTATTTCGAGGCGGGCGGGCTCGTGTCGGTCGGCGTGTTTCGGAAAAACATCCGCGACTTCTTCGGCTCGACGCGGAGCGCCGCCACCGCGGAGTCCCTCGCGCAATTCGGCCTGCCCGACGACTACCTCGGCTACGACCTCGTCACGACGACGAACAGCGGCAGCGCGGAAATCTCCGGCGCGGAGTTCGACTTCAGGCAGCGCCTCACCTTCCTGCCCCGCTGGGCGCGCGGCGCGCAGGTCTTTTTCAATGCCACGAGCCTGCATCTCGCGGGCAACTCCACCTCCGACTTCAGCCAGTTCGTGCGCCGCTCCGTCAACTGGGGCGTCAACTTCTCGCGCCCGCGCTTCACCGTGAGCCTCAACTGGAATTTCCGCGATCGACAGCGCGGCAGCCTCCTCACCGGCACCAATATCCCGCCCGGCACCTACAGCTACGTCGCCCCGCGCCTCTCGAACGACGTGAGCGCGGAGGTCAGGCTGCGCCGCGGCGTCTCGCTGTTCTTCACGGGCCGCAACATCACCAACGAGGTGCAGAAGGAGCAGCGCTACAACGCGGCCACGCCCTACTACGCGCGCAACTACGGCTACACCGACACCGGGGCGTTTTTCACCTTGGGTGTGAAAGGGGAATTCTGAGGGCGGCAGTCCTGCCGCGGGCTGGCGCGGCGCCCTGATCGCCCCGCATCCTTCAACCATGTCCCTCGCTCGTCTGCGCTGGCTGCTCCTCGGCCTGCTTTCGCTCTCCACGGTCATCAACTACCTCGACCGTCAGGCGCTCTCCGTGCTGCTGCCGACCCTTCGGACTGAACTGCATCTTTCGAGCGCCGACTACGGCACGATCACCACCGTCTTCCTGCTTGCTTACACCGTCGGCCAACTCGTCGCCGGCGTGTGGATTGATCGCGTGGGCACGCGGCTCGGTTTCGCGGTCTCGATCATCGCGTGGTCGTTCGCCGCGATGTTGCACGCCCTGGCACGGGGACCGTGGACGCTCGGGATTTTCCGGGGACTGCTCGGCATCGCCGAGGCGGGAAACTGGCCCGCGGGAGGCAAAGCCATCGCGCAGTGGTTTCCGCCGCAGCGGCGCGCATTTGCCATGGCGATCTTCGATGGCGGTTCGGCGCTGGGCGCGATCGCGGCGCCGCCGCTCGTGGCGCTGCTCGCGCTGCATTTCGGCTGGCGCGCGGCGTTTCTCATGACCGGCGGGCTCGGGCTGTTCTGGCTCAGCGCGTGGTGGCTCGTCTACGAAACGCCGGAGCGGCATCGCTGGCTTTCGGACCACGATCGCGCGGAAGCATTGCGCGAAAGCCGGCAAGTGCAGCCGGCGAAATCGCCCGCGTTTGGCGCCGCGCTGCGTCGCATTTTGCTGACGCGCAAACTTTGGGGGCTCGTCGGAACGCGCATTCTCGCGACACCCGTGTGGTGGTTCTATGTCTTCTGGCTGCCGGATTATTTGAGCCAGGGACGCGGGTTCTCGCTCAAGGAAATCGGCTTTTACGGATGGATTCCCTACGCGACGGTGGATCTGGGCAAGATGGTCGGCGGCGCGTTTTCCGATTGCCTGCTCGCCCGCGGACGTTCGCCGACCTTTGCGCGCAAAATCGTCATGGTGGGTGGCGCGCTCTGCATGGCCGCGGGCATCTTCGTGGCTGACGCGCCCTCGGCGGCGGTCGCCATCGCGTGGGTGTGCGTCGCCACGTTTGGCTTCGGGCTGTGGAGCGCGAACATCCTCGCGCTTCACGCGGACATTTTCCCCGCCGAGACGATGGCGACCGCGCTCGGGGTGACGGGCATGGCCGCCAGCCTTGGCGGCGCCGCCTTCACCTACGTCATCGGCCAGATCGTGAATCGGGCCGGCTACGGCCCGGTGTTCTGGATCGCCGGCACCATTTCGCTCGTCGCGTGCCTGGCGCTCTTCTTCGCGCTTGGCCGCGTGGAGCCGATCGATGCGCCACGTGAGCGCAGCGTGCGCACCACCTGAGCAGTGTCCCGGTCGTATTTTAATCCTCAACCTGCCTCCATCAAATGCACCTCCTGACCCGAATATCCCTCGCGCTGGCCACGTCCGCCGCGCTCGTGACTCACGCTTTGGCCGCCGATGCGATCGTGTCGACACTCGAGCCGGCCCCGCTCGGTCTGCCCGTGATCGGCAAAGTGAAGGCCCGCCATGCGCGCGAGATCACCTCCTCGTGGTGGTCGGTGGGCGGCGAGACGCTCGATCGCGACTTCACCGACTACCAGCGCTACAAGCAATACCTCGGGCCGCTCGGCGCGAAGGGCATTCGCGTCCAGACCGGCTGGGCCAAGTGCGAACCCAAGCCGGGCGTCTACTCCTGGGCGTGGCTCGACGCCGTCGTCGACGACGCGGTCGCCCAAGGCGTGCGGCCATGGCTGGAATTTAACTACGGCAATCCGATTTACGAAGGCGGCGGCGACATCAGCCTTGGCGGCGGCTTCCCGACCTCGCCCACGGCGCTGGCGGCGTGGGACAAATGGGTCCGCGCGCTCGTCACCCGCTACGGCGATCGCGTTCACGAATGGGAAGTCTGGAACGAACCCGATCTCGACAAGACCGGCATCTCGCCCGTCACCCAATACCTCGAGCTCTTTCTCCGCACCGCCACCATCACGCGTGAAGTCCAGCCCCGCGCCCGGATCTGGGCGCTCGGCCTCGCCAACACTTTCACGTATGCGGAAGAGTTCCTGGCCGGCTTGCAGGCGCGCGGCAAGCTGGGCCTCCTCGACGCCATCACGATCCACGGCTATCCGAAAAACCCCGACGACACCACCAACGTCGACCGCGTGCGCGCGCTCCTAGCCAAATACGGCGCCAAGATCGAAGTCCGTCAGGGCGAGACCGGCGCACCCTCGAAACTCCAGCCCAACTACGCGCTGTCCAAGTTGAGCTGGACCGAGACCACGCAGGCGAAGTGGGACCTTCGCCGGATGCTCGCCCACCGCGCGAAGGACGTTCCCTTCAATCTCTTCACGATGTCCGACATGCACTACATCGTCGGGCGCACCGCGTCCAGCGGCACGATGAGCATGAACTACAAGGGTCTGCTGGCGACCAACCCGGACAAGTCGATCGCCTATGCCAAGCCGATCTATTTCGCAGCGCAGAGTGTTTTCTCGATTTTCGACGATAGCGTGACGCGCATCGCCGAGTATCCTTCCACCTCGACCGCGATCCGTGCGCTGGCCGTCACCGGCTACCGCAGCGAAACCAAGGGCGGCGGCCACCTTGTGGCCGTCTGGTTCAACGACGCTCCCCCGGACGATGGGCACCCCGTATCGCGCTCGAACCTCACGCTGCCGACCGGCAAGTTCACCGACCCCGTGCTCGTCGACCTGCGCACCTCGACGGTCTACGCCATCGCCAAGGACACGTGGTCCCAAACGAAGGACGGCGCGACGTTTCGCGATCTGCCGATCTACGATTCGCCGGTGCTGATAGCAGAACGAGCGACCCTCGGGATAACAGCAGCGCCATAGTCCAGCGCCGTCCGCAGGGGCGCGCTTCGTGAGCTGTCGATGAAGGCAGGACGCTCTTCGGCGCGACGTGCGCGGCCTGCCATCAGCCTCATGGTCGTGGACTGGAAGGTCTCGCACCGCCCTTGCTCGCTTCCAAGTGGGTCAACGGCCGGCCCGAACCGCTCATCCGGATCGTTCCCCACGGTGTTCGCGGCCCGATTCGCTTGCTCGGTCGCGCGCATCATGGTGCCAAGCCGGCATTCGGCGCGTCGGACGACACCCAGCTCGCCGGTGTTCTCACAGATCTGCGCCGCGAGCGGGGCCACTCGGCGACTCCGATCGATCCCGGCCACGTCAAATCCGTTCGCACTGCCACCGCTGCTCGCGCGGACGCGTGGAGTCAGGAAGAATTGCAATTCGTCCCCTAAGCTTGGCCTTCTTATCCTATGTCATCCGCCACGTTTTCGTATTCCTTGGTGAGGCATCTCGTGCGGCTGGGCGCCCTGCTCGCGTCGCTCGTCGTGAACCCCGGTCGCGCCGCCGAGACACCCCTGCGTCTCGGCATCATCGGCCTCGATACCTCACACGCGACCACGCTGCTGCGGATTTACAATGACTCGCACGCGCCCGACCATGTGCCCGGCGCGAAGATCGTGGCCGCCTTCAAAGGCGGCAGCCCCGATGTCGAAGCCAGCCGGACGCGCATCGACGACTTCACCAAAACCGCGGTCGAGAAATACGGGGTGAGAATCTACGACGAGATTGAGTCGCTCACCCACGAGGTCGATGCGGTGCTCTTGCTGAGCGTCGATGGCCGGACGCATCTGGCCCAATTTCAGCGCGCGCTCGCGGCCCGCAAACCCGTCTTCATCGACAAGCCGCTCGGTGGCACGCTGGGCGAGGCGATCGCGATCCTGCGGCTCACGCGGGAAAGCGAGGCGAAGGTATTTCACGCCTCGCTGTTGCGCTACACGACGCCGGAGTGGCCATCGGCCGCGATCGCCAAGGTGGGCGAGGTGCGCTCCGTCTTCGCATTTGGCCCCGCGGAAACCGAGCCGCACGTGCCGGACCTGTTCTGGTATGGGGTCCACACCGTCGAGGCCCTCTACAATATCATGGGACGGGGCTGCGAACGAGTGGTCCGGACGCACACCAAGAACACGGACGTCGTCACCGGCATCTGGTCCGACGGCCGGGTCGGAACCATGCAGGGCAACCGCGCGGGGCATCTGGGCTACGGAGTCACCATTGTGGGGACCAAGGGCGCCGTCACCGGCGGTGAAAAGCGCAGCTATCAGCTTTTCGCCGAGAAGGTGCTGGCCTTTTTCCGGACCGGAAATGCGCCGGTCGCGCTGGAGGAATCGGTGGAGGAGTGCGCCTTCATGGAGGCAGCCGACGAAAGCAAACGCCGCGGCGGAGCGCCGGTCACGATCGCGGAGGTGATGCAACTCGCGCGAGCGCCAGCCGCGCCATAGGGCGCGGCGCGCGGCTTGGCTTGTTGGGGCCATTCCCGGGCTGATTAAGCCGTCCTCCAAGGCCGTTTGCCGCCGGCTACGGCGATTTCAAAACTCCACGCTCCCATGAAGAAGGTGGTGCCCTCGCCCGGACTTGAACCGGGATAGGCGGTTTAGGAAACCGCTGCTCTATCCAGTTGAGCTACGAGGACAACAAATTGAAGTATAATCAATTACAAATAAGTAGATTTCGCTGATTTTTCGCTTTGTAACCCGTTTTTGTAACCCTATCTTTTTGGCGTGGAAACGGAGCCAAAAACACCTGAGCAAGCGCCCACTTCAGGGCTACTTTCAAAGGTGGCAGAATGCCTTTACCGTCACAGGTCATCGGGCACCTATTACGGTTTGGTCAAAAGGTCGGGCAAGCAGTATCGCCGGTCCCTCAAAACGACCGACCGCAAACTCGCCGAACGCTTTCTCGCGGAGTTCCGTCAGAAGGTTGACCGACTGGATCACACGAAGACGCGAGCGAGTTTGACGTTCGCAGAATGCGCGAAGCTGTGGCTCGGCACCGTCACGCCTCACATGAAGGCTTCTTCGGCCCGGCGTCGGGAGACGAGCGTCGCGCAGCTTTACCCCTACTTAGGTGCGGTTCTCATTCGTAATCTGAGCGCAAGCACGTGCGAGGCGTGGGCGGGAAAGCGAAGCATCGGCATCGCCGCATCGACCTACAACAACGAGCGCGACACAATAATTGCGATTCTCAACTACGCCAAACGCGAAGGTCTGCTGCTGGATAATCCCGCCTTGGTGCTTAAGCGACGCAAACTCGGGAAATCCCAAATCGTCATTCCGGCCAAACAAGAATTCGAGGCGCTTATCACCAAAATGCGCAGCCTAGACGTTCGGTATCAAGCCGGGGCCAACCTCATCGAGCTACTCGCCTACTCCGGGATGCGCCTCGCCGAAGCGACTGCCATCCTGTGGCGCGACGTGGATTTTCGACACGGGCGCTTCGTCGTGAGCGGCGGCGAGCTGGGCACCAAAAATCATGAGACGCGCGTTGTGCCTCTATTTCCAGCCATGCAGGCGTTTCTCGAGCGGCTCCAGGCGACCGTGACCGCAGAACCCGATTCGCGAATAATCCCCATCGATCGAACCTCGAAGGGACTCGAGCGAGCATGCGAGGCGGCAAACCTGCCAGCCTTCACGCATCACTGTATGCGCCACTACTTCGTCAGCAACGCGATTGAGGCCGGAGTGGACTTCAAAACGATTGCGGCATGGGTCGGACACAAGGACGGCGGTCTTCTGGTAGCGAAGACCTACGGGCACTTGCGCGATGCCCATTCGTTTGAAATGGCAAAGCGCATGACGTTTTCCGCAACGGAGGCCGGTTGAATGAACGCACCCTCAAAAGCGCTGCAATTGGGACCCTTTGACCTGCGCGCGGTTTGCTTCGCCATTTTTGAAGATGGGGAGCCAGACGCCCCGCGCTACTTCGCGCTTCCATGGGCTAAGGCCGCAATTCGCCGCTCTCTGCGAGCGACACACAGCGGAGCGTTTGACCCCAGACACCGCGAATCATCGCGCGCATTCCAAAAGGGATTTGCATCCGAAATGGTGGTGGGGAGCCTGAAACGACTCGCCGAACTTCTCGCGCTGCATCGAGAAAGCGCTGCGAGTCTAGGTGTAAAATTGCGCGAATCTGCCAACGCGCTGATTCAATTTTTGAGCAACGGAGAATCCAACACGCTCGAAGCTCATCTGGCTGTTTCACAATCGGAGGTCGCGGCCGAGCAATCAAATCTCACAATTGCCGAGTCCGAAGATTTCCACCTCGGAGCCGCCGCTGCCGCGCGCATGCTCAGCGGACGCAACAAGCGCAACGATGCGACCGCTATCTACCTTTTGATGGGACTCGCATGGGAGCGAATCGAGCAGATGCCTTCACTCGAAACGCTCCATGCGTTTCTCTGCGAATATCTTGGTCCCAACCGGGTTGGTCCCGACATAGGGCGCCTAGCACAAATCTGCCGCAAAGTAGGAAAGCGTTTCAAAAATCCGGGAAGGCCGAAAACAAGTTCGGCTCACTCGGGGAGCTAACTTAGTTTTCCAGCAGCATAGAGCGCAAACTGGTGTGGCCATGACCACACCAGCAAACGACGCCGCACCCGGCCGAAAACTCGCGCTCTCCCGTATTGAAGCTGCCGAAGTGCTCGGCATCAGCGCCGTCACTCTCGACCGCCTGACCGCACGCGGCCTCTTGCGTCCGTCGCGCGCCACTCGTCGGCCGCTTTATCCGATTTGGGAAATCGAGCGCTTTCTGCGCGAAACGTCGTCGGTTGCCGTCTTGTGAACTGCGACCCTCTTAGTTCCCCTAGCGGGAGCCAAGAGGGCGGCAATGAGCCCTCTTGCCGCGCCTCCAGCGCGGAATTCGATTCGGTCGGGCCGATACCCCCACGCGCAGCGTGCGGCCCGTTGCTAGCCAATTCTGGGCATCCGAACACGACCGCGGTTCCGCATGGCCTCATCGGCGCGAAAACGGTGCTGCGGTCATGGGAGCGCCCTATCCCTTCAAACCTCGGGATTCCAGAAGCCGACACGCCGGTCGGACGCGGCGAGCACGTAATCGGGGTGACGAAGCGAGCGCCTCCAGCGTTCGATGGTGAAATGGGCGGGGAGGGCGACCGGGGCCGCGCGCAGCGCGGCCCGGACGCCCCCTCGCCCCTTACTTGTCCCCTGAGGGAACAACTCAATCCGACAGAGAGTTCGAAATGCAGTCGGCATCCCGCCCTCGAACTCGAAATCAACGTCATGAACTTGGAACGAATTCACGGCATCGAGCAGCTCGCCTCCGTCCTCTTGACCTTTGAAGATCCTGTCACCGACGCACGAGAAGCCTCCAAACGTTTCAACTCGCTCAACTCGAATTTCCTCGCGAAACGCTATCCCGTGCGGGTCGCGGTCATGGAGCGAACTAGGAACAACAGGGTGCATTTTCATCTCCTCGTTGTCTGCCCTGTGGACATTCGCACGGGGTTCGATTTTGCGGCGGTGAAGCGTCGAGACTACTCGTCTGCGTGTCGTTGGCTCCGCGACGAGTGGCGTGAATTGCGCGATTCACTGGAAAGGTATGGGTTTGGTCGAATCCACGAACTGCTTCCAATCAAGACCGATGCCGGCACCGTTGCGCGATACTTCGGGAAATACCTTGGAAAGTCATTTGTCGCGCGATTGGCGGCTGACCGGGGTGTGCGTCGCGTGCGCTACTCAGCCGATTTTCCACGGGCGGTGATCGGGCCATTCTGCCCGGTCTCGCACCGTGCTTATCGGAATCGCTGCCGGGCTTTCGCTCGCTTTTGGGGGTTGGATGGCGAGGAAGGACTTGCGCGCGCCTTCGGCGGTGCTTGGCGTTGGAAATTCCGCGAACTTCTTAGCCCGTCGCAGACACTGGGGCCGTGCTTCACGGAAGTCATGCTAGATGCAAAGGACTCGTTGCGCTATTTCGACGGATTGGAATTCGCGGTTTTGGACGCGCACGAACGATTCAAGAAAGCCTGCACCGTCTGAATCCTGTGTAGCCGCGTTAAGTCGGCTACTAACTCTTCACGGGATTACGCTATGCACGCGAACGGCTCTCTTCGCCCAACAAATAGGCCGTGCTCACTCTGAGGACCTGAGCCAACGCGATCAACTCGTAGTCGAGCACGTAACGGTCGCCAGATTCGATTCGTGCGATGGCAGAACGATCCATGTGGATACCCTTCGCAGCCAACCGCCCGGCCAAATCCTCTTGCGTAACTCGCGGAGACAATGCGAACCGCGCCTTCACGACACGCTCCCATACGAGATTTTTCCGCGTTTCTCCCCTGTGTTTGCGAGTGATTCCGCGTGTGGCAGTCACACGCAAACGCTACCTTCCGGCAGAGGAATGAATGTGTGTTCATCACACAAAATGCTTTCTCCATGAAAACATCGCGGTCAGTTTGGCTGCGCATGGCACAACGAAGGCGAAGAAAATCGAACCAAGACCTTACGGAGCTGTTCGCAAAGCTCGCGCTAGGATCGCTCTTGTTGATCAGCTTGGCCCTTGGCGGACTTCGCGGATTTGCGAAGGTTTTCAGTTCGCTCACTTCACTGCTCTTGATTCTCGGCGTGGCCGCCATCGTCGTTTTCATCGCAATAATCGTGGTGAAGCGTTTTTCGACGAAACCACCGGCAAACACACCGACGTCGCGCGACGCCATCGAAACGATTGCGTCGCTCTCTTGGAGTGAAGAGTCCATCGTGGAGAAACTGCACGCGATAGACTGGTTTCAGTTTGAAAAATTCAACGCGGCGATTCTGCGCAAAGAAGGTTGGCTAGTTGAGCGAAAAGGCGGCGCATCTCCCGATGGCGGCGTTGACCTGATTGCGAGTCGCGGCGAGTCGCGAATGCTTGTTCAGTGCAAACACTGGAAGACTTGGCGTGTGCAAGAGAAGGTCATCCGCGAATTATTGGGAAGCATGACCCATTTCGGGGCCAAACTTGGAGCCCTTCACACCCTTGCGGGATGGACTCCGCCAGCGGAGGCGTTTGCCGGGACTCACGGAATTCGGCTAAGTGATGCAAGAGCGTTGGCGAAGCGCGCGCGAGCAACCCTGACCGACATGGAGCTCGTTGAGTGGTTGTTGAGCGACAAGCATCACTGCCCGAAATGCGAAGCGCTTATGGTGCTTCGCACTGGTGACTTTCCATCATTCTGGGGATGCTCGACCTTTCCTAAATGTCGAGGTATCCTTCGTGAAGCGTGAAGCTGCTCAAAAGTGTAACCCGTTTTTGTAACCCGATGCCGAAATCGTGGAGGTTTCGGGCGGACTCAGGACGACGCAAAAAAGCGCACAAGCACTCTTCTAAGAGCGAAAGACGATTGAAGCGGACTGGTGAAGATTCTGGCCAAATCGTTGGCTCAAATTAGGAAACCGCTGCTCTATCCAGTTGAGCTACGAGGACTCGGAACAGTCCTCAGGCTCCGGCGCGGGCGCGGGGGTTGGCCACTCCAAAATGCGGGTTGACACCCCGGCAGGCCAACGCACCGTCTCCCCTCCTTTTCAAGCATGAGCACCACCGAGACGAAGCCGCAGACACTCGCGCCCGCGCAAATTCCGTTCACCCAGCCCGAGGCGTGGCGCAACTACGTGACCGACACGGGCAAGATTTTGCCGCGCAAATACACCGGCCTCTCGGCCAAGAACCAGCGCGCCATCACCCGCACCATCAAGCGGGCGCGCAACATGTTGATCGCCCCCTAAGGGCGGCAGGCCAACCACTCTCATCCGAGGCCGGGGATTTCCTCCGGCCTTTTTTGCGCATGGCCGCCCCCACCCCCGCCCGCACGTATCGCGGCACGGCCCGCAATCTCGAATTCCTCGCGCGGCGCCTGCAGGCCGGCGAATTGGTCGCCGTGCCGACCGAGACGGTCTACGGCCTGGCCGCGCACGCGCTCGACGCCGCAGCCTGCGCGGGGATTTTTCGCGCCAAGGGCCGGCCCGCCGACGACCCGCTGATCGTGCACCTGCATTCGGCCCGGCAACTCGGCCTGGTGGGCGAAGCCAACGCCGCCGCGCGGCGGCTCGCACGGGCTTTCTGGCCGGGGCCGCTCACCATGGTGCTGCCGAAAAAGCCCGCGGTGCCCACGATCGTCACGGCCGGGCGCGACAGCGTGGCGGTGCGCGTGCCGCGGCATCCGCTGTTCCGCCGGCTGCTGAAGCTCGCCGCGGTGCCGCTCGCCGCCCCCAGCGCCAATCCCTTCGGCTACATCAGCCCCACCACCGCGCGCCATGTGCGCGAGGGCCTCGGGGAAAAAATCCGCCACATCCTGGACGGCGGCCCCTGCGCGATCGGCGTGGAGTCCACCATCGTCGACCTGCGCGATCCGCGGCGGCCGGCGATCCTGCGGCCGGGCGCGATCACGGCGGAGCAGATTGCGCGCGTGCTGGGCCGGCGGGTGCGGACAACGCAACGCGCCGCGCCCGCGGAAAAAGCCCGCGGCCAGCTCGCGCCGGGCCTGCTCGCGCGGCACTACAGCCCGCGCACGCCGCTCGAGTTGCATCGTGAGATCCCCCCCGGCATCTGGCGCAGCAGACCCGCGCACGAAGCGTTCATTCTGCAGCGCAGGCCGCGCGGCACGGCGCCCCGGGGCGTCGTTTGGCTGGACGCGACGGGGCGCCTGCCCGGCGTGGCGCGGCGGCTGTTCGCCACGCTGCGCCGGCTCGACGCGCAGGGCTTCGCGCGCATCCACGCGGAACTGGCGCCGGAACGCGGGCTCGGCCGCGCCATCAACGATCGCCTGCGGCGCGCCGCGGCGCGGTGAGCCCGCCTACTTCTCCTTTTCGGCGCCGTCCGCCTTGGCCTGCACGACATAGTAGTCCTTGTAGGACTTGTCGTAGTATTGGGCGTAGTAGTAGCCGGAAACCGCGAGGTTGAGGCCGTTGAGCACGGCGCCGAAGCAGGGCACGTTGGCCTCGAGGAGTTTCTTGGCGCCAAACTGCGCCGCCTTCCGCCGCACCTTGTTGAAGAAGATGGTGAAGATCGATCCATCGGCGAGCGGGAGCACGATCAAGGCGTCGCTCACGGCCGCGAGCGGCGGGGTGTCGATGAACACCCGGTCGTAGGTCTTCCGCAGCTCGGAGATCATCACCTCGAAGCCCTTGCTGTTGAGCACCTGGGTCGGGTTCCGCGCGCGCCCGCCCGAGGGCAGCACGTCGAGGTTCGGCTGCACGTTGCGCAGCGTGGCGTCGCCGAGCTTCGCCTCGCCGGCGCACACGTCGATCACCCCCTTGAGGTTCTCGGCGCGAAACGACTTGTGGATGTTCGGCTTCCTCAGGTCGCAGTCGACCACGATCACCTTCTCGCCATGCGCGGCGAAGGTGAGGGCGAGGTTCGTCGTGGTGAACGACTTTCCTTCGCCGGGAATCGTGCTCGTGATGAGGATGCACTTGGCGTGCTTGCTCTCGTCCTTCAGCCGCAGGCTGGAGTGGAGCGTCAGGAAGGCCTCGGCCACCTGCCGGTCGTCGTTGGTCGCGACGATCTGGGCCTTCTGCGCGAGATCGAGTTTCTTGATCTCGGGGATGATGCCGATGAGCGGGAGGCCGACGACGCCCTCGATGTCGAAGGAGCTCTTCACGCGGTCATCGATGAACGCCACGAAGAAGGCGAACGCGAGGCCGAGGCCCAGGCCGCCCATGACCCCGAGGCCGAGGTTGAGCGGCAGGTTGGGCGAGATCGGGCGGTTCTCGGGGCTGGGGACCGCCTGGTCGACGATGCGGGCGTTGCGCGTCTCGATGTTGCTCGACATCGAGGTTTCGCGCGTGCGCGCGGCGATGCTCTGGAGGATGAGGTCCTGCGTCTTGAAGTCGCGCTCGATCTGGTTGTATTCGACGGCGGCGGAGTCGACGGCGAGCGACTCGGCCTTGATGCGCTCAAGCTCGGCCAGGCGCTGGGCGTGGGCGTTGCGCGCCGCCTCGTAGTCCGCCTCAATCTGGGCGGCGACGGAGGCGACCTGGCGGTCGAGCTCGCGCATGGCCTGCGCATGGGCGTTGCGGGCCTCGATCATGGCGGGCCACTTCTCGCCGTAGCGCTCGCTGAGCTTCGCGATCTGGATCTTCTGCACGGCGATCTGCTGGCTGAGCTCGGCGATGAGCTGGTGCGAGGCGATGAACGGCAGGCCCGTGAGATCGGCCGAGCGGGCGCGGTAATCCTTGATTTGGTTCACGCGCGTCTCCGCCGCCTGGAGGACGATCTGCGAGCGCTGGACCTCGAGGTTGATGGCCTTGAGGGACTCGCTGACGATGTCCTTCCGCTGGTCCAGGGAGACGGTGCGGTTCTTTTCCTTGTAGCGCTGCAGCTTGAGGGCGAGCTCGTCCACCTTCCGGCGCTGATCCTCGACGGTGAGCTGCAGCTCCTGCACGGCCTTGTCCTGCGCCTCCGAGCGGAGCCGCAGGATATTGTTGAGGTATTCCTCCGCGAAAAGATTCGCGACCTTGGCGGCGACCATGCGGTTGGGATGCTGGTAGGAGACCGCCACGACGAGCGTGAGGCGCTGGGGGATCACGCGGCGGTTCCGCGCGAGGATGTCGGCGACGAACGCGGCCTCGGTGGACGATTTCTCGTAGGGCGCGAGGAAGTCGCGCAGATCGGGCCCGGTCAGGCGCTTCACCACCCGGTCGATGATCGTGGCGCTCTCGATCACCTTCACCTCGGTGAGGAAGTCCTCCTGCGAGAGGATGTTGTTCTCGACGACCTGCTGCACATTCATCACCTGCGGCGGGCGGCGGAAGATCTGGAGCGTGGTGGTGGACTGGTAGATCTTCACCTCGCTGAGCGTGTAGACGAGCGCGCTGGAAACGATGACGAGAAAGACCACGACGACATACCAGATGCGCTCCCGGAGGATGAGCAGGTAGTCCTGCAGCGTGCGGTGCGCCTGGCCGCGGCCATCGCCGTCGCCATAGCCATAACCATAGCCGTAGCCATAGCCGCCGTAGCCGGCGGGGGCCCCGCCGTAGTTGTAGCCATAGCCGCCTTCCGGGGGCGGGCGGTGTCCGCGTTCGTGAGCCATGGTGCGCCGGATCAGAAAATTTTCTCGGGCACGAAGATGACGTCGCCCTTCTCGAGGGGGATGTCCTTGCCGCCGCGGGTGCGGAGTTCCTCCGCGTTGATTTCCTGCGCGTCGCTCTCGCCGTTGGCGCGCCGCCGGGTGAGGGTGACTTTCTTCATGTTCGCCAGGCGGCTCGGCCCGCCGGCATTGGCGATGGCCTCAAGGAGCGTGAGCGCCCGCTCGCCGGGGAACAGCACCCGGCCGGCATTGTTCACCGCGCCCATGACGCTGACGCTGCGCTCCGCGTATTTGAGCACGATGACCTGGACCTGCGGGTTGACGAGATAGCCCTTGCTGTAGAGCTCGCGGATGAGCGCCTCCACCTGCCGCACGGTCTTGCCCTTCACATCGACGGTATTGATGAGCGGCAGGGCGATGGTGTGCTCCTGCGAAACGCTCACTTCGCCGAGGCGGTTGATGTCCTCCTCCTGGAAGACCTGCACGCGCAGGAGGTCCTGCGGCTGGAGCACATAGTCGGCGGAACCGCCCTGCGCGGCGGCCAGCGCCGGAATCACGCCGAGCAGGAAGGCGGCGGCGAGTCCGCGCCACGAGAAGGAAGGCGGGGGCGGCACGCGGGGCTCAGTAGCGGAAGTCCGCGGAGACGCTGATGACATTGTTCTTGAACTCGGCGAAGCGCGCGCCGGAGGCGTAATCGCGATGGATATAGCCGCCGACAATGCGGAGGCCGGCGCTCACGAGGTAGGCGGCGCCGAGCTGAAATTCCCAGTAGTCATCGGTGCGCGCGCCGTAGTCCAGCGCACGCCACATGGCTCCGGCGTTCACGCTCCATTCGGTCGTGAGCCGCGCCGTGATTTGCGCGCGGATGCTGGCATTCTTGATCTGCTGGCCCTGGGGCGTGGTGCCGAAGTCCTTCGCCGCGCCAAACTCGAGCGTCGTCTTGGGCGTGAGTTCGTAGGCGAAGGTCGAGTCGAGGCCGAGCTGGGTGTCGTTGCCGCCGCGCTGCACCGTGCGGCGGTTGAGGCCGACGGCGAAACGCCCCGTGAGCTTGGGCGAGAATTCGCCGCGCGCGCCGACATTGAAAAAGTGGTCCGAGGAGTCGAGCCCGAGGTCCACGCGCGTGTCGCGATAGCGGTAGCCCAGGCTCACGTCGGTCTTGGCCGAGATTTTGTAGAAGACGTCGATGGGGACCGTGAGCATCTGCGAGTCGGTGTAGCCCGCGCGCTTGTAGTTCTCGTTGGCGTAGGTGAGCCCCGCGGCCACGGACGTGAGCTGGGAAACCTCCACCTCGGCCTCGGTGCTGGTCTCAAACACGTCGCGCCGCACCAAGCCGGGCGTCAGCCCCGGGGCCGTGGGACGGACATCGAAGGAGTTCTGGTTCAGCTCGCGGAAGCTGGCGGCCAGCTTGAGCTTGAGCTTGCCGTCGTCGAAGCGCGTGCCGAGCACGGCGGAAAACAGCCCGGTGTTGAGATCGCTGTGATCGGAATAGAGGCTGAAGGCGTCCTTGAGCGCCAGCGTGCCGCGGAACTGCGCGTTTCTCCCGAAGCCCAGCTCGACGCCAGGCGTGAGGTCGAAGATGACGTCGCTCTCGCCGTTGGCCGAGAGGAAGATGTTGTCATCCACGCGCACCCCCGCGCCACCGGTCAGGAACATCTCCACGCCGCTGCCGATCAGGTTGAACGGCGCGGCGTGGGCGCTGGCCGCAAGCAAGACCGCCGCGGAGGCGAGACGGAGAGTGTTGTTCATTCGGATCAAGGGAGTGCGGCGGACGGCGCAGGACGCTGACCGCGTATCGGCGAGAAATTGCCAACAAAATGCAAACGTCAGGACGTTTTCGTCCGCAAGTGTTTTCGCGGCGCGACGGCGAGCGCGCTCAACCCGGACGCAAAACCGTGTGCAGCTCGCGCAGCAACCGTTCGTTCTGCTCGGCCGTGCCGACGGTCACCCGAATCCAGCCGGGCAGGCCGTAGGACTTCACGGGCCGCACGATGATGCCGTGGTGCTGCAAGGCCGCGAACACCCGCGTGCCGTCGCCCACCTCGATGAGCATGAAGTTGGCGACGCTCGGCACAAAGTGCCACCCGTGCCGCATGCAGCCCTGCTCGAGCTGGTGCAGGCCATGGCGGTTCGACGCCGCGCAGCGCGCGGCGAACTCGTGGTCGTCGAGCGCCGCGATCGCGGCGGCCTGGGCGATGGCGTTGACGTTGAAGGGCTGCCGCACGCGGTTGAGCAGCCCGGCCAGCTCCGCGCTGCCGTAGCCGTAGCCGATGCGCAGCGCGGCCAGGCCGTAGATCTTGGAAAACGTGCGCAGGCCCACGACCTTGCGCCCCTCGCGAATCAGCGGGCGCAGATCGGGCGGGTTTTCGACAAACTCCGCATAGGCCTCGTCGATGACCGCGATGACATGAGGCGGCAGCGCGCGCACAAACGCCAGCAGCTCCGCCTCGCCGCTGGCCGTGCCGGTGGGGTTGTTGGGCGTGCAGACGTAGACGAGCTTCGTCCGCGGCGTGATCGCCGCCGCCAGCGCCGGCAAATCGTGGTGCCAGTTGCGCAACGGCACCTCCACGGCCTTCGCCCCGAAGAGGAGCGTCACGAGCTTGTAGACGACGAACGCCGGCGCGCCCATCACCACCTCGTCGCCCGGCCCCACGAACGCATGCCCGAGCAGCTCGATGATCTCGTTGGAGCCGTTGCCCACGATGAACTGATCCGCGGCGAGGCCGTGGCGCGCGGCGAGTTTTTGCCGCAGCTCGAAGCAACCGCCGTCAGGGTAGAGCTCGCCGTCCTCGAGCGCGGCCTTGGCCGCCGCCAGGGCCTTCGGCGACGGGCCGAAGGGATTCTCGTTCGAGGCCAGCTTGATGATGCCGTGGACCTCGATGCCCAGCTCGCGCGCGACATACTCGATGGGCTTGCCCGGCTCGTAGACGGGCTGCGTCAGCACCGAGGGTTTGGCCAGCGACTCGTAATTCATCGGATGACTCGAACACGATTCGCCAACGGCAAGGAAGGAGATTTATTTTCCCGCCATGCCCACGCGCCTCCGCCTCCTTGCGCTCTGCTGCCTGGCCGCCCTTTGCGGCTGCCCCGCGTCGTCGGCCGCGCCGCCCGTCGAGCACGGCGAAATCAACGGCGCCAAATTCGCGATTGCGCGCCCGGAAAGCTGGAACCGCCGCGTGCTGCTGCTTGCGCACGGACTGCGGAGCGCGGACCGGCCGCTCATCGCCGATCTGTTCCCCGAACACCTCGCCACCCGCACCCTGCTGGAGGAGGGATGGATCGTGGCCAAGACCAGCTACCGCCGCAACGGCCTCATCCTCGCCGACGCCGTCGCGGACCTCGACGCGCTGCGCGCGCACATCGCGGAGAAATTCGGCCCCCCGGCGCGCGTGGTGATTGAGGGCGAGTCCATGGGCGGCCTCATCGCGACCCTCATCGCCGAGCGCCGCCCCTTGGGCGCGCCGGCCTATCACGGCGCGATCGCGATCGGGGCGGCCCTCGATGCGCGCGAGCCGGGCCTCGCGCCCGAGCTCACGCAACGCCCGCAAATCCCGCTCATTTTCCTGACCAACCAATCCGAGATCGCCGGCCCGCAACGCTACGTCTCCGCGGAGGTGACCGATCCCACGGCGCTCCGCGCGGTGCTCTTCCGCGTGGCTCGCGATGGCCACGTGAACGTCAACCAGCGCGAGCGCCTCGTCGCCCTCCGCGCGCTCGACGCTTGGATCGAGCGTGGCGCCGCCGCGCTGCCGCGGCCCGCGGACGGCGCGGCGTTCTTCGACGCCACCGTGCCACCCGCGCCCCAGCCCTCGCAGGTCGTCGCGCACGCCGATGGCCGCGGTTTCGACGCCCGCGTCCTCGAGGTCTCGGCCATCTACGGCAACGTCTTCCTCAACGCGCAGCCGGCCGACTTTGCCGCCGCGGGCATCACGCGCGGCGCGCACTTCATCCTCAACCGCCACGGCCAGGCGTTCCGCGTGCTGCACGGCCGCGATTTTTCGAGCGTGAAGCGCGGCGAATGGGTCGCGTTTCCCAACGCCGACGGCTTCACTTGGCTCGCCCGCAACTACGCCGACGCCGCCGCCACCGCCAAGCTCGCCGTCGGCGACACGGTCGCGCTTCGCCGCATCGATTCGCCGCCACCGCCGCCTCCCGAAGCCACCAAGAAACGCGCGCCACCGGGCCGCTAGCTTTTCCGCCGGCTCGGCACCCGCACCCACTTCATGCCGGCGGCCTCGGCCGCGCGGATCCCGGGCTCGGCGTCCTCAAAGACGAGGCAGCGCGCCGCCGCGACGCCCATCTGGCGCGCCGCGAGGAGAAACATGTCCGGCGCCGGCTTGCCGTGCACGACATCATCGGCGCTCACCACCACCTTGAACAGCGGCGCCAGCCCCGCCAGTTCCAGCGAGCGCCGCACGATCGCGCGGGGCCCGCCCGAGGCGATCGCGACCGGATGCGTGCGCGCCACGCGCCGCGCGATGGCCGCGACGGGCTCGATGAGCCTGGCCTCCGCCTGCAGCGCGCCAAACCGCGCCTCCTTGTCATGGAACACGGCATCCGGATCGATCGTCAGCCCGTAGTGCGCCGCGATGAGCTCGGCCACGCGCCTGGTCGGGACGCCGCCGAGGGAGTAGAAGAGGTCCTCGTCGAGCGGCTGGGTCAGCCCGGCCCGCCGCATGGCGGCGTCCCACGCCCGAAAATGCAGCGGCATCGTGTCGACGAGCGTGCCATCGAGATCAAAGATGTAGCCGGCGAATTCGCCGGAGGGAATGTCGAGTGTCATGCGGAAAAGGCCCGTTGCGCGGGCCGAACGGGCAACACAAGCGCCGGCGCGCTGACAATCGACTCAATTTTGGGTAACCAATCGGGCCCCGCGCGGTTCTCCCCGGCAACCCATCATGTCCCGCCGCCGCCGTGCTCGCCCCGCCTCCCGAATTTCCTGTCTGTCAGCGCCCCGCCGTGGTTAATCGCGCCGTCGCCTCGACGCCCGTGGACTCCGCCGCCCAACCTCGCTCCGACCACGCGCTCATGCTCGCCGTGCGCGGCGGCGAGCTGGATGCGCTCGGCGAGCTGTTTGAGCGGCACCACGGGCCGCTTTTCGGCTTCCTGTGCAAGCTGACTGGCGACCGGCCCGCCGCCGAGGACCTCGCGCAGATCGTGTTTCAGCGGATGCTCCGCTACCGCCACACCTACCGCGACGACGGCTCCTTCACCGCCTGGATGTATCACCTCGCGCGCCGCTGCGTCGCGGACCATTTCCGCCGCGCCAGCGCCACCCCTCACGCCACCGATCCCGCCGACCTCGCCGCGCACGCCGACGAGGCGCCGCACGCCGGGCATCATGCCGCCGCCCGCGACGACCAGGCGCTCCTGCGCACGGCCCTCGCCCGGCTCGACGACGGCGACCGCGAGGTGCTGCTGCTCGCACGCTTCCATGAACTCTCCTTCGCCGAGATCGCGGGCATCCTGGAATGCTCCGCCGGCGCCGCCAAGGTTCGCGCCCACCGGGCGCTCCGCACCCTGCGCGACATCTATTTCAACCTGCAAAAGGAGCCCGCCTCATGAACTGCCAGCGCGCCCGCGAACACCTCCCGGAACTCCTCGACACCTCCCGCCCCAACGCGGAAGGCGACGGCGGACTGCGCGCCGCCGTGCGCACGCACCTCGCCGGCTGCCCCGCGTGCGCCCGCGAGCTGGCCACGCTCACGCAAACCGCCGCCGCCCTCGACGCCATGCCCACGCCCCCGCCCTCCCCGCGCCAGCGCGCCAACTTCTACGCCATGCTCGCCGCGGAGAAGCAAGCCACGGCCGGCACGGCGCCCGCCGCCGCCACGCGCCCTCACCGCCCGGCGCGGTGGCGCTGGCTCCTCGCGCCACTGGCCGGCGCGGCCCTGCTCGCCGCCGGCTTCCTCGCCGGCCAGCGCCAGGCCTCCGCGCCGCCCGCCGTCGACGAGGTCGCGCTGCGCGGCGAGCTGAGGAAACTGCAGGGCCAGATCAACAAGATGGGCCAGCTGGTGACCTACTCGCTCCTCCAGCAGCAGCAGGGCCCCGCCAACGACCGCCTGAGCGGCGTGCTCGCCGCCGCGCGCGCCGAGCGCCCCAGCGACAAGGTCCTCGATGATTTGGTGAGCGCGCTCGCCTTCGATCCGAGCGCCAACATCCGCCTCCGCGCGCTCGAGGCCCTCTACCCGCACGCCGACCGCCCGGTCGTGCGCGCGGGCATCCTGGCCGCGCTCCCCCGCGAGCAAAACCCCCTCGTGCAGCTCGAGCTGATCGACTTCGTCGCGGCCGCCGAGGATCGCGCGGCCGCCCCGGCCCTCGAGCGCCTGTCGCTCGACGACGCCACGGACCGCAGCGTGCGCGACGCCGCGCAACGCGCCCTCGCCCGCTTCTGAAAACGAAACCCGGCATGTCCGCCACCGCCCGCCTTTCCTGCAGGAGCTCGCTCGCGAGCGATTCAGGACGCACGCCGACCCACCACATCTCCCCTCGCCCGCAAGCGGGCTCCTGCCTTCAAAGACAAAACGCCATGAACTCCCGCCCTCTGCCCGCCTCCCTTTTCATCGCCGTCGCGATGACCTTCATCCTCGTCCTCGCCGCGCGCGCCGCCGAGGCCCCCGCCTCGATCAAGTTTTCCGATGCCGCCAAGCCCGGCCGCCTCGAAATCAAGATCGGCCATGGCGACCTGCGCATCGTCGCGGCCGACACCGCCGAGATCACCGTGCAGAGCGAGGCCAAGGCGATCGCCAAGTCGCCGCGCAAGGACGGGATGCGCGTGATCAGCTCGTCGTCGAGCTTTGTGCTCAGCGAGAAGGACAATGTCGCGACCCTCGACGCCGTGGTCGACGGCTATGGCTGGAAAGGCGGCGGCAACAACTCGTTTCAGGTCACCGTGCCCCGCCGCACCGCCGTCGTCGTGAAGAATTCCTGGGGCGGGGACATCACCTGCACCGGCATGGCCGGCAACCTCGAGATCAACAGCATGAGCGGCACCATCAAGCTCGAGGACGTGGCCGGCGGCGTGGTCGCCTCGACGATGAACGGCGAAATCCGCGCCGGCATCCGGGAACTGCGCGAGGGCCAGCCGCTGTCGTTCACCTCGATGAACGGCGAGGTCGTGCTGCGGCTCCCGGCGGACGCCAAGGCCAACGTGCGGGTGCGGACGCAAAACGGCACCGTGCTCACGGATTTTGACGAGGCCGCGCTGGTGACCAAGAGCGAGTCGAGCCCGGTGCCGGGCCGGCGCGTGATCACCTCGCGCAACGGCAACAAGGTCATCAGCGACGATGTGCACGAGGCGATCCGCGAGGCGGTGCAAACCGGCGCGACCGCCGCGCGGGAGGCGATCGCCGCGGTGAAGGAGAGCCTCGAGGCCGCGCGCGAGGGCGTCGAAGCGGCGCGCCGCGAGTCGAAACGCGCACGGGATGAGCAGGAGGACGCCACGCCTGCGCCAGCGGCCCCAGCGTCACCGACGGCGCCGAAACCCGCCGTCGCGCCGTTGCCGCCCAAGATGCCCACCATTCCCACCATCACCGGCGGCAAGCTGGTCACCGGCACGCTCAACGGGGGCGGCCCCGAGATCAGTGTCTCCACCATGAATGGCGACGTGACCCTGCGGAAGATCGAGGCGGGGAAGTAGTCCCCATTTCCCGTGCGGTCCCGACGTCGGCCCAAATCGTAGCTGCAAGCACAGGGGCCATGCTCCAAGGGACGCCGGGCCCAAGGCGCAACCCGCAGATGCGGCAGCCTGCGGTGGCGGGGGCGCCGCGGCTCCAGCCGGGCAGCGGCACGCAAAAAATCGCCCGTCCTGTCCTGCCCGTGGAGCCCTGATCGTCGATATTAGGACGGACAAGGGCCCACTGCGCCGCATCTGCTATGCGTGGATCGGCGTATTCCCATTTGTCCGGGAACTCTCTACTATCCTCCGCTTCTCATCGTCCCGTCCGCACGCCATGCTGCCCGTCGTCATTGTCCTCCTGCTGCTCACCGCCCTCGTGGCGACGGAGTCCTCGTCGGCAAATGGCGACGAAAAGTAGCGGATATCACCCGGCTGGCGCAGGCAGGGGCGCCCCCGCTGCCAGGAGCGCCCCTGATTTTTCCTTACACGCTGATTCTCGCGGGTGCTAGCGCGCGGCCAGGGCCCACGCTTCGACGACGTTCACCGGCAGGGCGACCCGTGTCGCGACCGGCTTGCCATCGACTTCCGCGGGCAGGAACCGCCACTGCTTCACCGCCTTCAGGACCGCCGCCGCCAGGATGTCGTCCGTGGCGGACTTCACGCTGAACGAGGCGGGTTTTCCATCCACGTCCACCAGGAACTCAAGCTGCACGGACGCGCCGTTGTATTCGGGCCCGACCGTGGGGGCGACCACGGTCACGGGCACCGGCACGCCGGGATCCTTGCGGCACGAGTCGAGGTAGGCCTGCTCCGCATCCGTCGCGGCGGCGACGGCGCGGAGAAGCGCACCCAAGCTGAGGACGAGGACGAGTTTGCTGACTGCTTTCATGGTTTTAATCCCCGCGGATAAGGCGGGGAGTTTGGTTTTCTCACTCTGTCGGTTGAAACGCCGGCGCACCGGTGGCGCGTTGGCGCCACCGGCCCGCCGACGGTTGACTTGGCGGCCGGGCGCACGCGCGCCCGGCCGCCAAAGGGCCGTTTTGGGGCAACCTGCGGCCCGCGCGAATTCCCCTCGCAGCCGGGCCGCCCGCTGTCGCCGCGGCCGGGAGACAAATCCGGTGGCGGCCCGCGGGACTCAAAGAACCCTGTCCGGGGAGTTCCTTTGAAAGCACCCCTGTTGAGCAGGGCCGGTGCCACGGAGTCCAAACGCATCTTTTCGCGTCGCCGAGACGTAACCCATCGAAACCGTTCATCGGCGAAAATTTCCCTCAATCGTTGCTTGCAGGTGCCGAGGGGAGTTGTTCCCTCGGCCATTCGCCAGATTCCATGCCGTCTCCCGCCTCCTCCCGGCGCTTCCCGCTCAAGCGCGCGTTCACAGCCTTCGTCCAGTGGTTCGACGCCGACCATGCGCCCGGCGGCCCGGAAAAAATGCGCCAGGAGCCCGACCGTGTGGACTGGATGCGCTGCATCCCCTTTGTGGTTTTGCACCTCGGCTGCCTCGGCGTGATCTGGGTCGGCGCGAGCCCGTTCGCGATCGGCGTGGCGCTCGTGCTCTACGTCGTGCGCATGTTTGCCGTCACCGGCATCTACCACCGCTATTTTTCGCACAAGACCTACAGCACGTCGCGGGTCGGCCAGTTTTTCCTCGCGCTGTGGGGCGGGACCACGGTGCAGCGCGGGGCCTTGTGGTGGGCCTACCACCACCGTCATCACCACCAGCACTCCGACGAGCCCGAGGACGCCCATTCGCCGCATGTCCACGGCTTCTGGTGGTCGCACATCGGCTGGATCACCAGCCGGCGGAATTTTCCCACCGACTACTCGACGATCAAGGATCTCGCGAAATATCCGGAGCTCGTCTGGCTCAACCGCTTCGACACCGTCGTGCCGTTTCTTTTCGCGCTCGCGCTCTTCGGGCTCGGCGCCGGCCTGGAGACCTGGGCGCCCGGCCTCGGCACCGATCGCTGGCAGATGCTCGTGTGGGGCTTCTTCATCAGCACGACCGCGCTCTTCCACGGCACCGCGTGCATCAACTCGATGGCGCACCTCATGGGCCGGCGGCGCTTCGACACGAGCGACGACTCGCGCAACAGCTTCATCCTCGCCCTCATTTGCCTTGGCGAGGGATGGCACAACAACCACCACCGCTACCAGTCCTCGACGCGCAACGGCTTTTATTGGTGGGAGATTGATCTCACCTACTACGGCCTGAAGGCCCTCTCGTGGACGGGCCTCATCTGGGGCCTCAAGCCCGTGCCCAAGTCGATCATGGAGGAGGCCGCGCGCCTCGATCATGCGCACAGCATCGCCGCCGCCCAGCGCGCCGAGCACGTCCATGCCGCGCTCTCGCCGCTCAAGAAGGTGGTCCCCGCGGCCGCCGCCATCGCCGTCGCTACCGCGACTTCCTCGCAGGTCGCCCTCCCGAAAAAAGCCGAGGGTCCCGCCATCCGCAGGGATGTGACCGAGCAGAACGAGCCCGCGGCCCGGCCGCCGCCGGGACGCGCGGCCCAAAGGTAGCGCGAGGCTTCGGCCCGCGGACGGCGGCCCGCGGCGTTCGCCCCGCGCGCGGCCTGGGGCCTCGCGCAACCCGATGCGTCCGCCGGGTGCGCTCGCCCGTATCTCCGGGGACCACATGCCCTCCCTCGCGATCATCGGCACCGGCATCGCCGGCCTCGGCTGCGCGCATTTCTTGCGGCGCGACTTCGAGATCACGCTCTTTGAGCGCAACGGCTACGCCGGCGGCCACACGAACACCTTCACCACCCCCGAGCCCGGCACGGGCCGGGCCGTCGCCATGGACACGGGCTTCATGGTGTTCAACCACGTCACCTACCCGCACCTCACGCGCCTCTTCGCCGAGCTGCGCGTGCCGATCAAGCCGACCTCGATGTCGTTCAGCGTGCGCCACGCCGACACGGGCCTGGAGTTTGCCGGCTCCTCGCTCAACCACCTCTTCGCCCAGCGCCGCAACCTCCTCCGCCCGCGTTTCTGGCGGATGCTCGCCGCGATCAACCGCTTCAACGCCGAGGCTGTCGCCGCGCTGGATGATCCCGCGGCGCAAAACGAAAAGCTTGGCGACTACGTCCGCCGCCGCGGCTACGGCGCGGACTTCTTCGACTTCTACCTCGTGCCCATGAGCTCGGCCGTGTGGAGCACGCCGCCGGAGCTGATGCTCGATTTCCCGGCGACCACGCTGCTGCGCTTCTTCCACAACCACGGCTTCCTCGGCCTGCACACCCAGCACCCATGGTGGACCGTCGAGGGCGGCGCGAAAAACTACGTCGAGAAGCTCACCGCGCCGTGGCGCGAGCGCATCCGCCTCGGCGTCGCCGCCACGCGCATCGTCCGGGTCGCCGACGGCGTGGCCATCACCACCTCCGACCAGCGCACCGCGGTCTTCGACAAAGTCATCCTCGCCTGCCACGGCGACCAGGCGCTGCGGCTGCTCGCCGCGCCCACCTGGGACGAGCACCGCCTGCTCCGGGAATTCCGCACCCAGCCCAATGTGGCCACCGTGCACACGGACCCGGCGGTGATGCCGCGCACCCGCCTGGCTTGGTCGAGCTGGAACTACGAGATCGCCCGCGACCCGGCCGGCCGCCTCTCCACCGCCACGCACTACTGGATGAATTCCCTCCAGGGGGTTTCCGATCGCGAAAACTACTTCGTCTCCATCAACCGCCCGGAGGCCATCGCGCCCGCCCGGGTGCTCCGCCGGATCGACTATGCGCATCCGCTGTTCAGCCTGGGGGCCGTCCGCGCGCAGGCCGAGATTCCTGCGCTCAACGCCGCCGCCCGCGGGGGCACCGAGACCTACTTCGTCGGCGCCTGGCAGCGCTACGGGTTTCACGAGGACGGGCTCTTGTCCGCTGCAAACCTCTCCCGCCTCCTGCTCGGCCGGGATCCTTGGAGCGAGGCCGCGCCTCAAACCTCGCTGGCGCGGGCCTGAAACCTTGCGCGCCCCCGCGCGCAGGCGTTAGGTCGCATCCGCCCCGCCTGCCCGCGCGTAACCCCTCGGATGCCCGTCCCAGCGATGAACTCCTGCCTCTACGAATGCCGCGTGATGCACGCCCGGTTCACGCCGCGGTCGCACCGTTTTCTCTACCGGATATTTCTCTTCGCCATCGATCTGGACGAACTCGGCTCGCTGGCCGGGCGCCTGGCGCTCTTCTCCGTCAACCGCCGCAACCTCTATTCCTTCCGGGAAACGGACTTTCTCCCGACCGGCGAGCCCGCCGACCGCCGCCGGCCCGGCCCGCCGGAAACCGCCGAGGCCGCGCCCGCCGTCCCGCCCGGCCCCGGCCTCAAGCAGCGGGTCGTCGCCTACGCCTCGTCCCATGGCGTTGATCTGGCCGGCGGGCGCGTCGTGCTGGTCACCTTGCCGCGCGTGCTCGGCTATCTGTTCAACCCGGTCTCGTTCTACTTCTGCTACGATCGCCGCGGCGCCCCCGCCTGCGCGATCGCCGAGGTGACGAACACCTTCAAGGAAATGAAGCCGTATTTCCTCGGCCCCGGGGCGCAGGCCGCCGCGCGCGGGGAATTTCGCGTCCGCGTGCCCAAGCATTTCTACGTGTCGCCGTTTTCCGACGTCGACGTCGCCTTCGATTTCGTCCTGCGCGCGCCCGGCGACCGCCTCTCGATCCAGATCGACGACTACGCGGGCGCGCAGCGCACGCTCACCAGCACGCTCACGGGCCCGCGGCGCGAGCTCACGACCGGCCGCCTCGCGTGGTTCACGCTGAAGTATCCCCTCATCACGCTGCGCGTGATCACGCTCATCCACTGGCACGCCTTCCGCTTGTGGCTCAAGCGCGTGCCGTGGTTCGCCAAGGCCGCCCGCCCCGCCGACCAACGCGATCTCTACCGCCCCCACGCCTCGCTCGCCCACCCCGCTCCCCCCGCCCAAACCCCGCGCGCGGCCGCCGTCTCCGGCCGCCGCCTTGGCGAGGGCGGACTCCAGCCTTCCGACGCCGCATGACCCCGTCCTCCACCGCCGCCCGCGCCATTTCCACCCCCGCCGTCCGCCGCGCCTCCGCGTATCGCGGACCCGTCCTGGCCGCGTTCGCCGCCATGCGCCGCGGACTCCTCACGCTCGATCTCCCGGAAGACGCCACGCACGACATCGGCTCCACCGCCGCGCGCTCGCTGCCGCTCGGCATCCCGGCGCATGCGCGCATCCGCATTCGCCGCGAGGCGTTCTTCAAAAAATGCTTCTGGTCGGGCGACATCGGGTTCGCCGAGTCGTTCATCGACGGCGACTGGGACACCCCCGACCTCACCGCGGTGATCGCGTTCTTCATCGCCAACGTGGAATCCGCACCGACGCTTTCCGGCTCGCGTCACGGCCGCGCCACCGCGCTCAACCTCCTCCGCTTCGCCAACCGCCTCGGCCACGCGCTGCGCCCCAACACCCGCGCCATCGCCCGCCGCAACATCGCCGAGCACTACGATCTCTCGAACGACTTCTTCGCGCTCTGGCTCGATCCGTCGATGATGTATTCCGCCGCCAAGTGGCCCGCGCACGCGCCCGACCTCACGCTCGAGGCCGCGCAGCGCGAGAAGAACGACGCCCTCTGCCGCCACCTCCGCCTGCGCCCCGAGGACCGCGTCCTCGAGATCGGCACCGGCTGGGGCGGCTGGTCGCTCCACGCCGCGCGCACCTACGGCTGCCACGTCACGACCGTCACGATCTCACGCCAGCAGTTCGAGCTCGCGCGCCATCGCGTCGCCGAGGCCGGCCTCGCCGATCGCGTGGACGTGCAGCTCCGCGATTTTCGCGACATCACCGGCACCTTCGACAAGATCGTCTCCATCGAGATGGTCGAGGCGCTCGGCCACAAATATCAGGCGACGTTCGCCGAGGTCGTCTCGCGCCTGCTGAAACCCGAGGGCCTGCTCGCGCTGCAGTTCATCACGTGCCCCGATGCCCGCTACGGCCAGTTCCGCCGCGGCGTGGATTTCATCCAGAAGCACATCTTCCCCGGGTCGCTGCTGCTCTCGCCCAACCGCCTCAACGATCTGCTCGCGCGCGCCGGCGGCTTCACGCTCCTCGCGCACGACGACTTCGGCCCCGACTACGCGCGCACGCTGCGGATCTGGCGCGAGAGCTTCGCCGCGAAACGCGAGCACGTGCGCGCCCTCGGCTTCGACGAGCGCTTTGAGCGCAAGTGGACCTACTACCTCTGCTACTGCGAGGCGGCCTTCGCGCTGCGCAACATCTCCGTCGTCCACACGCTGCACACGCGGGCGAACAATCTGGCGCTCTGAAGAGAGGTCAGAAGCCAGATGTCAGAAGCAAGAAATCAAACCGCCTCAAGCCCACCGACCTCCGACTTCTGGCATCTGATTTCTGACATCTGACCTCTTCCGTGATCCTCTTCCTCCGTCTCCTCTTCCTCGTCGTCATCGCCTCCATGCTCGCGGTCACGTCGTGGGCGAGCCTGCACACGCCGCTGTTCTCGATTCCGCGCGCCGTGCTCGGACACCCATGGTTCATCGCCACGCTCTTCGACGCCTACTGGGCGTTCATCGCGTTCTACGTCTGGGTCGCGTGGAAGGAGCAATCGCTCGCCACGCGCGTGCTCTGGTTCGTCGCCATCATCGCCCTCGGCAACATCGCGATGGCGGCCTTCATGCTCCGCGAACTCTTCGCCGTGTCCGCCGCCGATTCCTCGGCGCTCACCGCCGTCTTCACGCGGCGCAACCCCGGCAAGCTCGTGCTGCCCGGCGCGCTGACAGCCGCGAGCGTCGCGGTCTACCTGCTCGCGTGAACGCGGCGATTTCCATCATGCCCGCCGCCCCTCCGCGCCCCGGCTTCTGGCGCCGCCGCGTGATCGAGCCCGTGCACGCGCAGCTCACGCAGGGCGTCACGCCCGACAAGATCGCGCTCACGGTCGGCGTCGGCGCGGCGTGCTCGCTGCTGCCGTTCCTCGGCTTCACCTCGCTGCTCAACCTCGGCGTCGGCCTCGCGCTGCGGATGAACCAGCCGATTTTGCAGACGCTCAACCAGCTCCTCGGGCCGCTGCAGCTCGTGCTCATCCTCGTGCACGTGCGCATCGGCGAGTGGCTGTGGCGCGCGGAGGGCGACCGCTTCACGGTGGGCGAGATGCTGCACGCGTTCCGCGAGAGCAGCGTGGCGGACTTCCTCGCGCGCTTCGGCTGGGCGGGCATCCACGCGCTCACCGCATGGCTGCTGCTCGCGCCCGTGCTCGCGGTCGTCGTCTATTTTTCCGTGCGCCCCGCGATTCGCCGCGCGGCCGCGGCGCTGAAGTCATGAGCACGCTCGCGCTCGTCCTCACCGCCACGGCCGGCGCGTGTGCGCTCTTCGCGGCCGCGTATGGCTTTTCCCGCCGCGTGGACAACTACGGCTTCGTCGACGTCGTGTGGTCGTATGCCTTCGCCGCGCTCGCGGCCTTCTTCGCGCTCGCCGGTGCCGGCTGGCCCGTCCGCCGCGCGCTGATCGCCGCGATGGTCGCCGTGTGGAGCCTGCGGCTCGGCACGCACCTCGCCGTGCGCGTCGCCGGCCACCATCCGGTCGAGGACAGCCGCTACGTGCAGCTCCGCCGCGACTGGGCGGGAAATTTCGCGACGAAGATGTTCGGCTTCTTCCAGCTCCAAGCGGTCTCCGTCGTCGTGCTCGGCATCGCGTTTGTCCTCATCGCGCAAAATCCCGCGCCCGCGTTGCACGCGCTCGAGTTCGCCGGCGCCGCGCTCTGGCTGCTCGCGATCTGCGGCGAGGCGCTCGCGGATGCGCAGCTCGCCGCCTTCAAGCGCGACCCGGCCAACAAGGGCGGCGTCTGCGACGTCGGCCTCTGGCGCTATAGCCGGCACCCGAATTATTTCTTCGAGTGGCTGAACTGGGTCGCGTATTTCGTCTTCGCGCTCGCCTCGCCGTGGGGCTGGGTCGCGATCGTCGGACCCGCGGGCATCCTGTTCCTCCTCCTGCGCGTAACAGGCATACCCATGGCCGAACAGCAAAGCCTCCGCAGCCGCGGCGACGCCTATCGCCGCTACCAACAGGGCACGAGCGCCTTCGTGCCGTGGTTTCCAAAAAAATAGAACCACTGATGAACACTGATTGGCACTGATGATTCAGCCCAATCAGTGAGCATCAGTGAAGATAAGTGGTTCAAATGATCGACGCCCTCCTCGAAAAGAATCTCCTCCCCGATGCCCTCGTGCGCCTCGGCATCCGTCGCTTGCTCGCGCAGCGCCTCCGCGACGAGTCGGCGCGCTATGATCGCGCTGCCTACGTCGCCGACTTGAAGACCCGCGCGCTCGCCGAGCAGACCGCCGCCGCCAACGAGCAGCACTACGAGGTGCCCACCCGTTTCTACGAGCTCTGCCTCGGCCGCCGGCTCAAATACTCCGGTTGCCTCTACCCGACCGGAGCCGAGACGCTCGACCAAGCCGAGGAGGCCATGCTCGCGCTCTACGCCGAGCGCGCGCAGCTCGCCGACGGCCAGCGCATCCTCGAGCTCGGCTGCGGCTGGGGCTCGCTCTGCCTCTACAACGCCGAGAAATTCCCGCGCGCCCGCATCACCGCGATCTCCAACTCGCGCACCCAAAAGCAGCACATCGACGCCGAGGCCCGCCGCCGCGGCCTCACCAACCTCGAGATCGTGACCTGCGACATCAACGCCTTCGACACCGCGCCCGGCCAGTTCGACCGCGTGGTGTCAGTCGAGATGTTCGAGCACCTGAAGAACTACCAACGGCTCTTCGCGAGCATCGCGCGCTGGCTCAAGCCCGGCGGCCTGCTCTTCACGCACATCTTCACGCACCATCGGCTGAGCTACCATTTCGTCGCGCGCGACTCCTCCGACTGGATGAGCCGTCACTTCTTCACCGGCGGCCAGATCCCCGCGCACGATCTGCTGCCGCAGTTCCAGGACGACCTGAAGCTCGTCGCCGACTGGAAGGTCAACGGCACGCACTACCAGCGCACCGCCGAGCACTGGCTGCAAAACATGGACGCCCACCGCGCCGAGATCATGCCGATCTTTGCCGAGACCTATGGCGCCGCGCACGCGACCAAATGGTGGAGCTACTGGCGCGCCTTCTACATGAGCTGCGCCGAACTCTGGGGCTACCGCGGCGGCGAGGAATGGCTCGTGAGCCATTATCTTTTCCGCAAGCCGTGAGGCCCATGCTCCGATCCGCGGCGCTTTTCCTCCTGCTCCTCTCCGTCCTGCGCGCCGCGGACCTCGCGGCGCTGCGCAAGGACGCCGCCGCCGCCGAGGCGCGCTTCGACGCCAAGGCCGCGCTCGCGCTCTATCAACAAGCCGACGCCGCCAAACCCAACGACGCCTTCATCCTCCAGAAGATCGCCCGCCAGTATTCCGATCTCGATCTCGCCGCGACGGACAAGGCGGAGCGTCGGCGGCTCTGCCAGCTCTCGCTCGATTTCTCCCGCCGGGCCGTCGCGCTCGATCCCAAGAGCGCGGTGAACGTGCTCTCGCTCGCCATCTCCTACGGCAAGCTCGGCGCCGTGTCCGACACGCGCACCGAGATCGAATACTCCCGCCTCGTGAAGCGCCACGCCGAGGAGGCGCTCGCCCTCGATCCGGGCTACGACTACGCCTACCATGTGCTGGGCCGCTGGCACTACGAGGTCGCGTCGCTCAGCGACGCCACGCGCCTGCTCGTGAAGCTGATCTACGGCGCGCTGCCGCCGGCCTCGACCAAGGAGGCCGTGCGCCTCCTGCGGCGGGCGGCTGAACTTTCGCCGGACCTGCCGTCGCACCACGTCGAGCTGGGACTCGCGCTCCTGGCCGACGGCCAACGCGACGCGGGGCGTGAAATCCTCGTCCGCGCCATCGCGATGCCGCGGCGGGAAGCGCATGACGCCGAGGCCCAGGATCGCGCGCGGGCGGCGCTCGCGCAGCTGCGCTGAGCGCAGCAGGGCGGGGCTGTGATCCGCCCTTTCCCGCGTGGAGTATTCGCACCGAGGGCGGGTCACAGACCCGCCCTACTCCAATCCCGGCCCTCCGCCCCGACGCCGCGCGCTTGCAGTGCGCGCCCGCCCCGCGAACATCGCCGGGCCAGCCCATGCCCCCCTCCTCGTCCGCCACGCCCGCGCGTCCGCGCACGCTCCTCCTCGCGGCGCTGCTGCTCGCGTTCTTCGCGTTCTGGGGCTGGCACGACGCGCGCACTCACTCGGCGACCTTTGACGAGCCGGGCTTCATGGTCGCGGGCTGGTCGTATCTCGCGCCCGACGCGCCGGAAATCGTCACGACCAATCTCCGCCTCGCGCAGCTATGGCTCGCCGCGCCGCTCGTGCCGCTGCAGCCGAAACTTCCCGACATCACCGCGCGCCTGCCCACGCCGATCACCGGCGCCGACAGCGATCTCGGGCGGCTCTTCCTCGCCGATCAACGCCACGACGGCGCCGCGTTGCTCCGCCGCAGCCGCGCCGCCGTGCTCGTGCTTGGCCTGGCGTTGGGCGCCACCCTGTTTTTCTGGACGCAGCGCCTGCACGGCGACGCCGCAGCGTTGCTCACGCTCGCCCTTTATTGCCTGAATCCGGTGTTGGTTTCCAACAGCGCGCTCGCGACGACCGACCTCGCGGTGACGCTCGCCTTCGTCGCCGCCACGTGGGCCTTCTGGCGGCTGCTCCACGTGGTGAATGTCGGCACCGTGCTCGCCGCCGGCGCGGCGCTCGGGGCGTTGCTCGCCACGAAACTCAGCGGCTTGCTCATCGCGCCCCTCCTGGTGGCGCTGCTCGCCGTGCGCCTCGCGATTGAGCGCCCGTTTTTCGTGCCGCGCCTCTGGCTGAGGCTCCTCGGCGCGCTGCTCGCCGCGGGCGCGATTGCGTGGGCCGTCGTCTGGGCGGTCTATGGTTTTCGTTTCTCCGCCGGTGCCCCGATGGCCGCCGAAGCTTGGGCCAAGACCCACGCTGCCGGCTCCACGCTCAGCACCTTCGCCGACTGGCTGCACACGCACCGCCTGATGCCCGAGGCCTGGCTCGTCGACCTGCGCGTGTTCGCGTCCACGGGTTCACACCGGCGCGCATTCCTGCTCGGCGAGCATGCGCTCGACGGTTGGTGGTATTTCTTCCCGGTCGTCTGGTTCTTCAAGACGCCGCTCGCCGTGCACCTCGCGCTCGTCCTCGGCGTGGTGTCCGCCTGGTTCGCGTGGAAAACCAACCGCCCCCGCGCCCTCGCGGCGCTTTATGCCGCCACTCCCCTGCTCGCGCTCGGCGTGATCTACGGCGGAGCGACGATGGCGGGCCGCCTCAACATCGGCATCCGCCACTGGCTGCCGGTGTTTCCGCTGCTGCTGGTTGTCGCCGGCCTGGCCGTGAAACTGCCGTGGCCGCGCCTGCGCGTCGGCGCGATCGCGGCGATCCTCGCGTGGTCGGCCTTCGATGCCTGGCGCGTGTGGCCGCACCCCCTCGCGTTTGTCAACCCGCTCGGCGGCGGCACGGCACATGGTTACCGCACCGTGGTGGACAGCTCGTTCGACTGGGGTGCCGATCTCAACGCCCTTGAGCGGTGGCTCGCGGCGCGTGCGGCGCGGCCCGGCGAGAAGCCGCCCGTGTATTTCTCCCACTTCGGCAACGCCGACCTGAGGCGCTGGAAAATCGACGCCGTGCTGCTGCCACAGAGCTTCGAGCTGCGCCCGCCCTCGCTCTACGGCCTCGGTCCCGGGACCTACGTGCTGAGCGCCACGATGCTGCAGGGCGTGTATGGCGAGGTGAACGGCCCCTGGCGCCCCTCGCTCGAGCGCGCCTACCTGGAGCTCAACGCGCAGATGCAGCAACTCGACGCGCTCAAGTCCGATCGTCCCGCGCTTGACCGCTACGTCGCGCAGGAGGGCGGCACGGAGGTCTGGCGGCAGCGCATCCGCGCCTACGATTGGCTGCGCTTCGCGCGCCTCTGCGCGTGGCTGCGCGCCCGTGAGCCGAACGAGCGCATCACGCCCGGGCTGCTGGTGTTCGAACTCACCGCCCAGAATCTCTCCGACGCGCTCACCGGTCCGCCCGCCGAGCTGCGCGGCGACGACGCGATCAAGGGCACCGCCGCGATCGCGCAGGAGCAGTTGGATTTTCGGAAGTGAGCCGCGGGTTGGCCGGCCCAAAAGGGCGCGATTTGACGGCTTGGCTCGGCCAGCCGCCTCCGCCTCTCGCGATGGCTCTTACGCCCCCAGCTCCCACCCCGCGCGATACGTGCCGTTGATCATCGCCTCGGCTTCGGGGGCGTTGGTGGCCTTCAGCGCCGCGGCGTCCCACTCGATGGGCTTTTTCGCGCGCAGCGACAGCACGCCGAGCAGGCCAATCTCCGTGAGGCGCGCGCCGTAGGCGAAGTTGCTGCTCGCAGGCCGGCCGCCCTTGATGGCGTCGAGCCAGTCGCGGTGGTGGCCGTTGGAGCGCGGGATCGTGGGCGCGGGCTTCTGCACGGCGGCGCGCAGGCTCTCGGGAAAAATCCGCGGCGGGGCGCCGGCGCCGTCGCATTGGATGATGCCCTTTTCGCCGATGAACATCGTGCCGCGCGAGGGCAGCGTGAACTTCCCCAGCGCCTCATGCGGCGGCGGCTTGGCCCCGCCGTCGAACCAGGTGAGCCGTTGCGCCGGCCACGGCCCGCGGGCGGGGAAGTCGAAATAGATGATCGCGCCGTGCGGCGCGATTTCCGCGTCGCCCGTGCCGATCGCGTGCGCCTCGATGCGCGAGGGCGCGGCGAGATCGAAGGCCCACGTCGCGGCATCCATGTCGTGGCACGCAAAGTCGCCCATCGACGAGGTGCCGAAGGCCCAGAAATCGCGCCACGCCACCGGGTGATAGGCGGCGTGGAAGTCGCGCAGCTCGCGCGGCCCGATCCACAGGTCCCAGTTCATGCCGGCGGGCACGGGCTGCGCCTCCGCGGGCTTGGTGAGCAGCGCGGGATTCCACCGCTTGGTGCCGACCCACGAGTAGATTTGCCTCACCGCGCCGATCGTGCCGGCGTGCAGGTGCTCGACGGTCTCGCGAATGCCGACGTTGGAGTGACCCTGGTTGCCGAGCTGCGTGGCGACGCCGGTCTCCTGCGCGACGCGCGCGACCTCGCGCACCTCGCGGAGGTTGTGCGTGAGCGGCTTCTCGCAGTAGACGTGCTTGCCCGCGCGCATCGCGCGGATCGTGACGTAGGCGTGCAGGTGATCCGGCGTCGCGCAGAGGACCGCGTCGATGCCTTTCTCCTTTTCCAGCATCACGCGGAAATCCTCGTAGCCCGCGCAACGGTAGCCCGGCGTCGCCTTGCCGTGGTGGTCGTCCACGATCTTCAGCGCGGGCAAACGGCCGCCCACGCCCTTGTAGTAGTATTTTTCGAGGCTGAAGGTCTCCGCCGGGTCCGCGATGGCCACGACCTGCGCATCGGCGAGCGCGAGGAGGGCGCGGAGGTTTTGCGTGCCGCGGCCGCCAACCCCGACCACGGCGAGGTTCACCTTCTCGCTCGGCGGCACGAAGCGCGGCCCACCCAGCACGTGCCGGGGCAAAATCTGAAACGCCGTCACGGCGGTCGCGGCGGTCTTGAGGAACTGGCGGCGGGTGGAGGGTGAGACTTTCATGGGATTGAAATGATCGTAGATCGGCTGGGGACGCGGCGCCCTCGCCGCGTCAGGACGCGAAACGCGGCGGGGGCGCCGCGTCCCCAGCAAACTTGGCAAATGCACCTGATGGAAATTCTGAAATCACCTTGCGCCGCTCAGACGCGGTAAAAGTCCTCGGCGTTGCGCACGTAGAGGCGGTGCAGCTCATCGGGCGAGCAGCCGCGCAGCGCGTCGTCCAGCGTCGCCACCCAGCGCGGGTAGTCGCTCGCCAGCGTGATCACGGGCCAGTCGCCGCCAAACATCACGCGATCAAACCCGAAGCACGCGATCACGTGATCGATATACGGCCGCAGATCCGCCGGCCGCCACTTCGCGTGATCGGCCTCGGTCACGAGGCCGCTGACCTTGCACCACACGTTTTCCAACTGCGCCAGCTCGCGCAGCCCGGCGCGCCAGGGGTCGAGCCGGCCGGCCTTGATGTCGGGCTTGCCGATGTGGTCGAGGACGAAGCTCACGTCCGGGCACTGGCGCACGAGCTTGATCGCGTTGGCGAGCTGGCGGTGGAAAATGCAGAGATCGAAGCTGAGCCCGTGCGCGTGCAGCGCCTGCACGCCGCGCACGAAGTCGGGCCGCAGGCAGAAGGCGTCGTCCTTTTCGCCCTGCAGGAGACGCCGCACGCCGCGCACGAGCGGGATGGCGGCGAGCCGGGCGAGCGCGTCGCCTACGGCGTCGCCCTGCTCCAGCGGCGCGTGCGCCACGATGCCGCGCAGCCGCGGTTCCGTCCGGGCGAGCCCCGCAATCCACTCCGCCTCCGACTGCGCGTCGGCCGGATCGCGCCCGCACTCGACGAAGACCATCTTGCCCACCGCCACTGGACCGCAAGCGCGCCGGAAATCCTCGGGCAGATTCGGGCGGTTCAGCTTCGGCACGCCCGCGAGCCACGGGTAGCGCAGGCGCGCCGGATCCCAGAGGTGGACGTGTGTATCGACGAGCGGAAATTGGGGCATGGGAGAAGCGCTCGGGCAGCGCCGAGCGCAGGTATCGCGCAGGACTGGCCGGAAAACTCAAACTTATCGTCATGCCGGCGCTCAACGCCGCATCTGCACTCGCGCGGCCAAATCGTGCCTGCTGCGGCCTTGCCCAGGCCAACCGCAAACCCAAACTGCCCCGATGCTGTTCCCCGCGGCCTTGGCGATCATCGCGGTGGCGATGTTCTGTCTCGTGAAGAAGGCCGAGGTGCGTCTCGTGCTCTTCGCGGCTGGACTCGCGCTGGCGTCGCTCGCGGGCAAGCCCCTCGTTGTTTTTGAGGTCTTCCTCGCCGAGATGGCCAACGTGAAGACCATCGGCCCCATCTGCTCCGCGATGGGCTACGCCTACGTGCTGCGCGCGATCGGCGCCGACCGCGAGCTCGTGCACCTGCTGCTCGCGCCCGCACGCCGGCGTTGGTGGCTGCTCATCCCCGGCGGCTGCGCGGCGGGCTTCGTCGCCAACATCGCCGTCACGAGCCAGACCGCCGTCGCCGCCACGGTTGGCCCGATCCTCGTGCCGCTGATGCTCGCGGCGGGCTACACGCCGGCCGCCGCCGCGGCCACGCTCGTGCTCGGCTGCTCGGGCGGCGGCAGCCTTTTCAATCCCGGCGACGCTGACCTCGTCGCGATCCACGAGGCGAGCCGGGCGCCGATGAAGGCAGCGCTCGGTGCGATGTTCTGGCCGCTGCTTGGTGGCTTCGGGACCGCGGTCACGGTATTCGCCTGGCGCACGCGCCGCCAGCCGGCGGATTTGACGAGCGCCATCGCGCCGCCTCCGCCCGCCGAGGGCAAGCGCTGGAAGGCCCTGCTCCCGCCGCTGCCGCTCGCGATGATTTTCGCGATGATGCCGGGCCTGATCTTCGACGCGCTGCCCGCCCCGTTCGAGAGAGGCCTGCCCGTGTCGCACGCCATGCTCGCCTCGACGATGATCGCTTTGCTGCTCTGCCGCGGCGCGCTCACGGAAAAGGTGAAGTCGTTCTTCGAGGGCCTCGGCTTCGCCTACGCGCACGTGATCTCGCTCGTCGTCACGGCGAGCTGCTTCATCGCCGGGCTCACGCAGGTCGGGCTCACCGAGAAACTGGTGCGGCTCGTCTCCGACACAGGCGTCACAGGCAAACTCGCCGCCGTGTTTTTTCCCGGAGCGCTTGGCGTAATCACCGGCTCGGGCATCGGCCCGAGCGTGGCGTTTTCCAACGCCGTGCTCCCCGGGCTGCGCGACAACTTAGCGACTGCGCTCGACCTCGGCGTGCTCGCGGCCATCGCGGCAACGTTTGGCCGCACGATGTCGCCCGCGGCGGCCGTCGTGATCTTTTCCTCGAACCACGTCGGCGTGACGGTCACCGAGGTCGTCAAGCGCACCGCACCGCCGCTGCTCGCGGGACTCGTGGTGGTGCTAGTGATTGTGTTTGCGCGGGGCTGATGCCTCCACGCTCACCGCGCAAACACCCGCTTCCCCTCGCTCCACGTCTCGAGCACGCGCGTGTCCTTCACGTCGTCGACGGGGCACGCGAGCAGGTCTCGATCGACGACGATGAAGTCGGCGCGCTTGCCGGCTTCGAGCGAGCCGATCTCGTTTTCCCAGAAGATGAGCCACGCGTTGCCGCGCGTGTAGAACTCGATCGCCTGCCGGCGCGTGAGCGCCTCCTCGGGGTGGAGCTGGCCGTCATACCACTTCGCGCGGCGCGTCATTGTCGTCCACATCGCGAGAAAGGGGTTGTAGGGATTGATGGCGCGGAGGTCGCCGATCTTGAGCATATGGTCGGAGCCGCCGCCGGTGTGGCCGCCTGCGGCGAGGATGCTCTTCAGCGGCTGGAACCAACGCAGCCGGTCGTAGCCGAACTGCGCGACGAGCGTGCGCGCGTCGAGGTGCAGCCAGATCGGCTGGATGTCGAGCGCGACGCCGAGCCGCGCCGTGCGCGCGACGAGATCGGGCGTCATGAAGTTGGAGTGCGTCACGCCCATGCGCAGGTCGCGGAGCGGGATCTCGCGGTCCACGTGCTCGTAGGCGTCGAGCAACTCCGTGCCGGCGGCGTCGCCGACCGCGTGCGCGGTGAACTGCATCCCGTGCGAGGCGACGCGGCGCACCATTGCGCGGAGCTGATCGGGCGGGACGTTGAGCACGCCGCGGTAAGTGTCGTCGCGGATGCCGTAGTTTTCGTTCCGCCCCCACGGCTGGAGCATGTAGGCGCTGCCAGTGAGCATGCCCCCATCGAGCCAGATTTTCGTGCCGATGAGGTGCAGCCACGGATCGGGCCGCCGCAGCGGGCTCGCCGCGATCTGATCGATGGCGCCGAGGATCGACGACATCGCGCCGACCGTCGGAAACGTCTGCGACATCGCCATGCGCACGGTCAGCGCGCCGTCGGCGCGAAGCTTCTCGTAGCGGCGAATCGACTCGGGCGTCGCGCCGCGATCGCAGACGGCGGTGAAGCCGATCTGGTTGTAGTCGCGGAAGAGCAGCTTCAGCCGCGCGAGGTGGTCGGCCTCGGTCGGCTTGCGGCCGACGTCGGTGGCCTTGAGGTAGCGCGCGAGGCCGCGCGCGAGGCCGTTGGGCTCGCCGTTGGCGTCCTTCTCCAGGTAGCCGGGCCCGCCGTCGGTCACGCGCCAGTTGCGGTCGAAGCCGCAGCGCGCGAGCGCGAGCGTGTTGAGCATGTTGTCGGGCCCGGTGCGGAAGTTCACCGGGTGCCGCGGCGCGACGGCATCGAGCTCGGCGCGCGTCGGGTAGCGCGACTCGCGCAGGCGCGTGATGAAGACCTGCGAGGTCTGGATCCACTGGCCCTCGGGCACGACCTTCGCGCGCGCCGCGATGTAATCGAGCACATCGCGGATGGTCTCCATCTCGGGGATCTCGTGGTCGAACTCAAACACCGCCGCCGCCGGCGCATGCACGTGCGAGTCGATGAGGCCCGGCAGCACGGTGCGCCCGCCGAGATCGCGCACCGTCGTCACGCCGTCGCGCGCGAGCGCCCGCATCTCGCGCGAGGAGCCAGTCGCCACGATTTTCCCGCCGCGCACCGCGAACGCCTCGCGCACGCTGAAGTCGGCGTCGACGGTCACGACCTTGCCGTTGACGAAGACCGCCTCGGGCGGCGCGGGCTGCGCGAGGGCCGGGCTCGCGGCGGCGAGGACGAAGGACAGCGGGGCGAGAAAGTTTTTGCGCATGGGCGGGGGCTGGGCTCGACTGCGCGGAGCGTTCGCCATCGGCCCGCGCTTTTCAACCACCGGAATCCGTCGCCATGAAATTCCCCCGCGCCCTCGCCTTCTGCGCCGCCTCCGGGCTGCTCTCGTTCGCTCCCGGCCGCGCCGCGCCGGCGCCCGCGCAGCCCAACGCCGCGGACAAGATGTTCGCGGAGTATTTCCGCGCCGAGACCGCCAAGCTCTCCGCCAGCTCGCTCGCCGACGTGAAGACCCTCCGCGACTGGACCGACCATCGCGCGGAGTATCGCGAGCAGTTGTTTGAGATGCTCGGCCTCTCGCCGCGCCCGGAGAAGACCGACTTGCACGCGACGATCACGGGCCGCTTGGAGCACGCGGAGTTTTTCGTCGAGAAGCTCCACTTCCAATCGCTGCCGGGGCTCTACGTGACGGCCGATCTCTATGTGCCGAAAAACCTCACGGGCCGCGCGCCCGCGATCCTCTACGCCTGCGGCCACGCGGTCGTGAAGGAGGGCGGTGCGAGCATGGGCAACAAGACCGGCTACCAGCACCACGGCGAGTGGTTCGCGCGCCACGGCTATGTGTGCCTCGCGATCGACACCATCCAGCTCGGCGAGCTCGAGGGCGTGCACCATGGCACCAAGCGCCTCGGGATGTGGTGGTGGAATTCCCGCGGCTACACGCCCGCCGGCGTCGAGGCGTGGAACGGCATCCGCGCGCTCGACTACCTCCAGTCGCGCCCCGAGGTCGATCCCGAGCGCATCGGCATGACCGGCCGCTCCGGCGGCGGCGCCTACACGTGGTATACGGCCGCGCTCGACGACCGCATCAAGGTCGCCGTGCCCGTCGCCGGCATCACCGACCTGCACAACCACGTCGTCGATGGCGTCGTGAAGGGCCACTGCGACTGCATGTTCATGGTGAACACCTATCGCTGGGACTACACCAAGCTCGCCGCCCTCCTCGCCCCGCGCCCGCTGCTCCTCGCCAATTCCGACAAGGACACCATCTTCCCGCTCGACGGCGTGATGCGCGTGCACGGCGAGCTCGCGCGCCTCTACGCGCTGCACAAGGCAAGCGACAAGCTCGGCCTCCTCATCACCGAGGGCCCGCACAAGGACACCCAGGACCTGCAGGTCCCCGCCTTCCGCTGGTTCAACCGCTGGCTGAAAAACGAGCCCGACACCCTGGTGAGCGTCGCCGCCGAAAAACTCTTCGAGCCAAAGCAGCTCCGCGTCTTCCCCGTCGGCTGGCATCCCGCCGACGAGCGCACGACCAAGATCCAAGACACCTTCGTCCCGATGGCCGCGCCCCCCGTGCCCGCCAACGCCGCCGCGTGGGCGAAGCAAAAGGAGACGTGGATGCGCGCGCTGCGGGAGAAGGTGTTTCGCGGCTGGCCGGCGGAGGGCGAGCCGTTGCGGCTCACGCGCCTCGTCGAGAACAAGACCGGCGCGCTCAGCGAGACGACGTGGGAATTCACCAGCCACGGCGGCGTGCGCCTGCCGCTGCGCGTCTATGCCAGCAAGACGCCGACGCAAAAATCCTCCCGGGTCGTCCTCGCGGTCGTTGACGACGCCGCGTGGGCGAAGCCCGCCATCGATCCGGCCACCGCCGCCGCGATTGTGCGCGGCGAAACCGTGCTGGTGCAGTTCGCGCCGCGCGGCCTCGGCGCCACGACGACCGCGCTCTCCGCCGCGGATCAAATCGAGGTGCAGCGGCGCTACATGCTGCTCGGCCAGACGGCTGATGCCATGCGCGCCTGGGACATCAGGCGCGCCATCGCCGCGCTGCGCGCCAAGGAACTGCTCGGCGAGACCCGCCTTCACCTCGTCGCGAGCCGCGAGCAAGCCGTCAACGTGCTCTACGCCTCGCTGTTCGCCGACGGAATCGCCGACCTGGAGCTGGCCTCGCCGTCCGTTTCGCACCTTGCCGGGCCCGACTACCTCAACGTCCTTCGCTTCCTCGACATTCCGCAGGCGCTCGCGCTGGCCGCGGAGCGCCAGCCCGTGAAGCTCACCGGCACCGATCCCGACAAGTGGTCGTGGACCACCCAGACCGCCCAGCGCCTTGGCTGGCCGCGCGAGCGGCTGTCGTGGTGAAGCCGCGCCCTGCCCGGGATGGAGCCGCGGCGCCCGCGCCGCCGCACCGCGCGTTTGCCGCGCAACGCACGACCGAGACGCGGCGAGGGCGCCGCGTCCCCAACAAATCGGACAAACCCGCCGCCTCCGCTCACTCCAGCGAACCTCGCCAGCCCAGCCTGCACCCGCGCAACCCGCACGGCACCGGCTACGATTTCCCCGCGCTCGTCCGCGCCGCGCCCGACCTCGCGCGCTTCGTGCACCCCAGCCCTATCGGTCGTCCCACGATCGACTTTGCCGATCCCGCGGCGGTGCTCGTGCTCAACCGCGCGCTGCTGCGCCACCACCACGGCATCACGCACTGGGAGATTCCGCCCGGCTACCTCTGCCCGCCGATTCCCGGCCGCGCCGACTACCTGCATCATCTCGCCGATCTGCTCGCGGAGGAAAACGGCGGCGCCATCCCACGCGGCCCGGCCGTGCACGTCCTCGACCTGGGGGTCGGCGCCAACTGCATCTACCCGATCCTCGGCGCCGCGGACTATGGGTGGAGCTTCGTCGGCACCGACATCGATCCCGCGGCGCTGGCCAACGCCGAGCGCATCGTCGCGCGCAATCCGCCGCTCGCCGGCCGCGTCGACCTGCGACTCCAGCGCGACCCACGGAAGATTTTCGCCGGCGTCGCCGCGCCCGGCGACCGCTTCGCCGCCTGCGTGTGCAACCCGCCCTTTCACGCCTCGGCCGCGGAGGCCGACGCCGGCACCCGGCGCAAGCTGCGCAACCTCGGCCTCGACGCGCACCGCCGGCCCGAGCGGAATTTTGGCGGCCACGGCCGGGAGCTATGGTGCCGCGGCGGCGAGCTGGCTTTTGTGCGCCGCATGGTCACCGAGAGCGCCGCGCGCCCGGAGCTCTGCCGGTGGTTCACCACGCTCGTCTCGAAAAGCGAGCACCTCCCGGCGATCCACCACGTGATCCGCGCCGCGGGCGCGAGCGCGCTCCGCACCCTCGATCTCGCCCACGGACAGAAGCGCGTGCGCATCGTCGCGTGGAGTTTTGCCCGCGAAGCCAGCCGCCTGCAGTAGCGCGCGGCTTCCGCCCGCGCTACTCTCCGCTCGCCAGCCTCGCTCGCGATTTCGCACACTCGCCCCATGAAGAAACTCCACTGGGGTGTCCTCGGCGCGGCCAAGATCGCGGTCAACAAGGTCATCCCCGCGCTCCAGCGCTCGCAATTCGGCACGGTCGTCGCGCTCGCCTCGCGCGACGCCGCCAAGGGCGAGGCCGCGGCCAGGCAGCACGGCATCGCGCGCGCGCACGCGAGCTACGAGGCGCTGCTGGCCGATGCCGGCGTCGATGCGATCTACATCCCGCTGCCGAATCACCTGCACGTGCCGTGGTCGCTCCAGGCGCTCGCCGCCGGCAAGCACGTGCTCTGCGAGAAACCGATTGCGCTCGACGCCCGCGAGGCCGCCGAGCTCGCGGAGGCGGCGAAGAAATTTCCGCGGCTGAAGATCATGGAGGCGTTCATGTATCGCTTCCACCCGCAGTGGCAGCACGCGCGCGCGATCGTCGCGGCCGGCGGCATCGGCGAGCTGCGGTCGATGCACTCGCACTTCTCCTACTGGAACGTCGACCCCGCCAACGTCCGCAACATCGCGGCCATCGGCGGCGGGGGCATGATGGACATCGGGTGCTACTGCGTGTCGTTTCCTCGCTTCATCTTTGGCACCGAGCCGCACCGCGTGATCGGCGTCGCCGATTTTGACCCGAAGTTCGGCACCGACCGGCTGGCGTCGGGCCTGCTCGACTTCGGCCGCGGCACGGCGAGCTTCACCTGCGCCACGCAGCTCACGCCGTTTCAGCGCGTGCAGATCTTCGGCACCGAGGGCCGCATCGAGATCGAGATTCCCTGCAACGCCCCGCCCGACCGGCCCACGCGCCTCTGGCACCAGCGCAACAACGCCGCGATTGAGGAAATCACGTTCCCCGTGTGCGACCAATACACGCGGCAAGGCGACGCCTTCGCCCGCGCCGTGCTCGACGACACGCCGGTGCCCACGCCGCTCGCCGACGCCGTCGGCAACATGCGCGTGATCGAAAGCGTGCTCGCGAGCGCGAAGGCGAACGCCTGGGTTCAGTTGTAGAGATGCAGGCGGAGTGCCCCACCCCGCTCAGTAACCAAGACGACGGTGCCATATTCCTTTAAAATACGGATGCACCACAGAGGGCACGGAGAGCACAGAAAAGAAGTCTGTGAGCTTTGGGAAACACTGTCACCTTGGAGGTAGGTCGTCGACCCGACCTTATTCCCTCACGCGGTTTTCTCCGCGGTCTCTGTGCTCTCTGTGGTGAAATAGTTGCTGAAGGCCAAGCGGGGTGAGGCGCCTCACCTACATCAGCCCGCGCAAAAAACGATCCTGTCCTCCGCGCGTCTTTCCCCCATCGTCCCTCCATGCGTCGCTTTCTCTTCCCCCTCCTCGCTTCGTTCCTGCTGTTCACCGGCGCCGCGCTCCGCGCCCAGGACTACGACCTCCTCATCCGCGGCGGCCGCATCGTCGACGGCACCGGCCGCGCCGCCTACGTGGGCGACATCGCCGTGCGCGGTGATCGCGTGGTCGCGCTCGGCTCCCTCGCCGGCACGGCGCGCACGACGATCGAGGCGCGCGGCCTCGTCGTCGCGCCAGGGTTCATCGATGTGCACACGCACTCCGAGGATGTCTGCGATTTGCCGGTCGCGGAAAACTTCATCCGGATGGGCGTCACGACGATCATCACGGGCAACTGCGGCGGTTCGAAGCTCGATGTCGGCGAGTTTTTCCGCGACATCGAGCGCACCAAGGTCGCGCTCAACGTCGCCACGCTCATCGGCCACAACACCGTGCGCGGTCAGGTCATGGGTGGCAGCTTTGCCCGCCCACCCACCGCCGAGGAGCTCGACCAGATGCGCCGCCACGTCGATCAGGCGATGAAGGACGGCGCCGTCGGCCTCAGCACCGGCCTCATCTATTTGCCCGGCACCTTTGCCAAGACCGACGAGATCGTCGCGCTCGCCAAGGTCGCGGCGGCGCACGGCGGCGTCTACGCAAGCCACATGCGCTATGAAAACACGCGCATCCTCGATGCCCTCGAGGAGCTCGCCACCATCGCACGCGAGGCGCACATCCCCGCCGAGGTCTCGCACATCAAGCTCTCCGGCCCCAACGCGTGGGGCCGCGCCGACGAGATCCTCGCATGGCTCGACAAGGCGCGCGCCGAGGGCCTTGCCATCACGCACGACCAGTATGCCTACACCGCGTCGAGCACCGGCATCAGCACGCTCATCGCCGCGGAGTTTCGCGAGGGACCCGCCGGCAGCTTCCGCCAGCGCCTCGCCGACCCCGCGATCAAGGCGAAGATAGTCGCCGAGATGAAGCACTCGATCGAGGCCGGCAAGCGCGGCGACTACACCTACGCCGTCGTCGCCAGCTTCCGCGCCGACAAGCGCCTCAACGGAAAAACCATCCCGCAGGCCGCGAAAATTCTGCGCGGCTCCGACACCCTCGACGATCAGATCGAGACCATCCTCGACATCCACGCGCGCGGTGGCGCGCAGGGCGTCTTCCACGGCATGAGCGAGCCGGACCTCAAAATCTTCCTCGCGCACCCGCTCACGATGATCGCGTCCGACGCCGGCCCGCGCCGCTTCAACGACGCCGTGCCCCACCCCCGCGGCTACGGCAACAACGCCCGCGTGCTCGCCCGCTACGTGCGCGAGCAAAAAGTGATCACGCTCGAGGACGCCGTGCGGAAAATGTCGCTGCTGCCCGCGACGACCTTCCGCCTCAAGGACCGCGGCGAGCTGCGCCCCGGCGCCGTGGCCGACATCGTGATCTTCGATGCCGAGAAAGTGAACGATCCCTCGACCTACGACGACCCGCACCACTACGCCGTCGGTTTCCGCGACATCATCGTCAACGGCGTGCCGGTGATCCGCGACGAGAAGCTCACCGAGGCGCGGCCGGGGCGGCCGGTGAGGTTGAAGTAATCCGCGGGGAGATAATGAATCTCGAAAGCCTGTGTCTGAATCTCTCGATCTTCGGCTGTCCGATTATCGCCGGGATTGGAGCGGCAGAGAACAAAGCGAGCTGGTTCACTGTGCTGTTCGTGCTCGGAGGACTGGCGGTTGGCTTGGGATTCTGCGTCGTGATCAGCAAAATGGCTGATGTCTGCTACAAAGCCGGCACCAAGAAATCGGCGCCGTCCTTGGAGGCGCTCGGATTCCTTTCATACTTCATCGTTACGTTGGGACTCGTAGCCGGCGCTTGGGTCGCATCGGGATGGTTGAGCACGGCCATCGCGAAACTAGCCTTCGGCTAGGCGCAGAATTTTTTGCAGACGAAACGTCTGTGGGTAGCGCGGTGCTTCAGCCCGCGCTACCCCGAACCCGCGTCATCCACGCGCGACGATCCACCCGATCGTCTTCTCCGCCAGCCGGTCGAACGCGGCGACACATTGCTCGAGGTGCTCCTCCTTCGTGTCCTCGATCTTGTTGTGCGAGATGCCGTGGAGGCTTTGCACGAACATCATCACGGTGGGCACGCCAGCGCCGCACATCTCGGCGGCGTCGTGCAACGGACCGCTCGGCAGGCGGTGCGAGACGCCCACGGTCTCCTTGATCGCGGCGTCGCAGAGATCGATCAGCTCCGGGTGGAAGGGCCGCGGGTCGATGCGCCAGAGGCGTTCCCACGCGACGGTCACGCCGCCCTCGCGCGCGAAGCGCGCGCTGGCCTCTCGCGCCTCGGCGAGCATGCGCGCGAGCGCGGCGGGATCGAGGTGGCGCTGGTCGAGCGTCACGCGGCACTCCTCGACCACGCTCGTGACGATGCCGGGCTTCGTCGTGCAGGAGCCGATGGTGCAGACGCCGCCGCCGCTGCGCCGGGCGATCTCGTAGATTTCGGGCGCGAGCCGGGCGGCGGCGAGGAAGGCGTCCTTGCGCCGGTTCATCGGCGTCGAGCCCGAGTGCGCGGCCTGACCGCGAAACGTGATCGCGTGGCGCTCGACGCCGAAGGTCCCGAGCACCGCGCCGAGCGGCAGGTTCTTGTCGAGGAGCACGGGGCCCTGCTCGATGTGCAGCTCGAGGTAGGCGGCGGCGTTTTTCAGCTCGGCGCCGGATTGCTTCACGGCGTCGAACTCGATGCCCACGTCGCGCAGCGCGGCGGGCAGCGTGATGCCGTCGCGGTCTCGGAGCACGCGCGCCTCGTCCAGGTTGAGCGAGCCGGAGCACGCGGAGGAACCGAAGAGGCTTTTGCCAAAGCGCGCGCCCTCCTCGTCGGCCCAGTCGACGAGCCGCACGGTCACGGGCGGGCGTCCGCGGTGCTGCGCGGCGAGGCGGCGCAAAATTTCCAAGCCCGCCAGCACGTTGAGGCAGCCATCGAGCCAGCCGCCGTTGGGCACGGAGTCGAGATGGCCGCCGAGGATGAGCGTGCGCGGCGAGGCGCCGGGCAGCGTGGCCCAGAGGTTGCCGGCGGCATCGGGCGCGATCTCGACGGGGAGGGCCTGCAGCTTCTCGCGATACCACGCGCGGGCCTTGAGCCACGTGGCGGTGAAGGCCACGCGCTGCGCGCCGTGCTCGTCGCCGGTGAGCGCGCGCAGCTCCTTCAGCTCGGCGACGGTGCGCTGGGGATCGAGGAGCGGCATGGCGGGTGTTTGCAGCTTGGAAACTTCGGCGGGGCGGGCCAGCTTCAACTCGAGGTTCGCCGCCGCGCGTTTCGCCCGTGTTCGCCCGGCTGTTTTTCAAATCCCCCCACCCATGCCCACGCTCGCCACCACCGTCGACGGCCTGAAGCTCCCCAACCCGTTTGTCATCGGCTCCGGCCCGCCCGGCACGAACTTGAGCGTGATCAACCGGGCGTTTCGCGAGGGCTGGGGCGCGGTGATCGCGAAGACCGTGAGCCTCGATGCGTCGAAGGTGATCAACGTCACGCCGCGCTACGCCAAGCTCCACGCGCTGAGCGGCGAGGTGATCGGCTGGGAAAACATCGAGTTGATCAGCGACCGGCCGTTTCGCCTGTGGGAGGACGAGTTCAAGCGCTGCAAGGACGCGCAGCCGCCCGGCGCGCTCATCGCCTCGATCATGGAGGAATACAACAAGGGCGCGTGGACCGAGCTCGTGCAGCGCTGCGAGGCGGTGGGTGTGGACGCGTTTGAGCTGAACTTCTCGTGCCCGCACGGCCTGCCCGAGCGCAAGATGGGCGCGGCGATGGGGCAGGACCCGGACATCCTCGAGGAAGTCTGCGGCTGGGTGAAGGCCGCCACGAAAAAACCCGTGTGGGCAAAGATGACGCCCAACATCACGCACATCGAGGAGCCCGGCCGCGCGGCGCTCCGCGGCGGCGCCACCGGCCTCAGCGCGATCAACACGATCCGCAGCGTCACGAGCGTGAACCTCGACACGCTGCGCCCCGACCCGTGCGTCGAGGGCTACACCACGCCGGGCGGCTACTCGTCGAAGGCCGTGAAGCCGATCGCGCTCCGCATGGTGATGGAGCTGGCGACGATGATCCGCGCGGAGTTCCCGGGCCGGTCGCTCTCCGGCCTCGGCGGCATCGAGACCGGCGAGGATGCCGCGCAGTTCATTTTGCTCGGCTCCGACACCGTGCAGGTCTGCACTGGCGTGATGAAGTTCGGCTACGAGTGCGTGAAGCCGATGCAGGAGCAACTGCTGGCGTTCATGGCGAAGCACAAGTTCGAGACGCTGGCGGATTTTCGCGGCAAGAGCCTCCCGTATTTCACGACGCATGCTGACTTGGTGCAGCGGCAGGCTGCGCGTAAAGCCGCGCAGAAAGCCGCCGCCGCGGCGAGCGGAGCGGGCGCAACGAAGGTCGTGAAGAGCGACGGCGAATGGAGCGGCGACGAGTTCGTGAAGCAGTCGGACGCGTTGTCGAAGGGGTGAGGAAAAGCCTTTCCAAGACCCGATCTTCCACGAGCATCACCCTAGCCTCCCTGCATCATGAAAGTCGCCGACATCCCCACGCTCCGCGATGCACCCATAGGCTCAAAGCTGGAGCTGATCGACGAGCTCTGGGCTGAGATCACGGCGAAGTCCGACGTCCTGCCCCTGCCCGCATCGCACGAGCCCGCGCTCGACCAGAGCTTGGCCGAATATCAGGCGAACCCCGGCGAGGGGCGCCCGTGGCCGGAGGTGCGGGACCGCTTGCTGAAAAAGCAATGACCGTCGGCGCCCATGGCCCGCGAACTCATTGTTTCTTCGCGCGCTGATGCCGACTTGAGCGAAGCCTTCGAATGGTATGAGTCACGGTTGCCGGGGCTGGGAGTCGATTTTGTGCGCAGAGTCGATGCCGCGTTGCAGTTGGTGCAGCGCTCACCGCAGATGTTTCGCCGGCGACGCGGTGCGATGCGAATGGCGATGACGACCCGCTTCCCCTACGCGATTTATTTCATCTGGGATGAAGCATCCGATCGCATTTCGGTGCGTCGCGCCCTCCACTACGCGCAAGACTCATCGGCTCATCTTCGTTCTGACTCCTAACTTCTTTTCCCATGCGCGCCTTCGCCCTTCTTTTTTGCCTCTGCGTCTTTTCCTTCGCGCAGACTCCTCCGCCCCCCGCCAAACGCCTCCCGCCCGCCGGCGTCGCGATTCCCGCCGCCGCGCGCGACGAACTCACCGCCGGCGCCGCCGCGCTCCGCGGCGAGATTGATGCGCTCGCCGCCGATCTCGCGAAGGCCCGCAACGCCCGCCTCGCCGCGCTGCTGCCCGACGTGGAGATTTTCCACAAGGCCGTGGACTGGGCGCTGCGCTACGACGAGTTCTTCGACGTGAAGCAGGTCGAGGTCGCACGGCGCTACCTCAAGCTCGGTCGTGAGCGCGTCGCCGCCTTGCGCGCGGGCAAGGCGCCGTGGACCGAAGCCACCGGCTGCGTGCTGCGCGGCTATCGCTCGAAGCTCGACGACTCCATCCAGCCCTACGCGATCGTGGTGCCGGCGGAGTGGAAGCGCAGCGACGGCGTCGCGCGGCGCCTCGACGTCGTGCTCTCCGGCCGCGGCGAAAAACGCAGCGAGCTCGCGTTCCTCGCCGAGCACGAGACCAAGCCCGGCGAGATCGTGCCGGCCGGCGCGGTGCTGCTCTATCCCTACGGCCGCTACTGCAACGCCACCAAGTTCGCCGGCGAGGTCGACGTGATGGAGGCGATGCAGGCCGTGCGCCGCGCCTTCAAGATCGACGCCGGCAAGATCGTCGTGCGCGGCTTCTCGATGGGCGGCGCGAGCACGTGGCACCTCACGGCGCATTTCCCCGGGCTCTGGGCCGCGTCGTCGCCCGGCGCCGGTTTCGCGGAGACGGCGGTCTATGCCAAGGTCTTCGGCCCCGGCAAACCCGAGCGCACGCCGTGGGAGCAGAAGCTCTGGGGCTGGTATGACGCCACCGCCTATGCCGCGAATTTCCGCAACGTCCCCACCCTCGCCTACGCCGGCGAACTCGATCCGCAGCGGCAATCGTCGGAAATCATGGAGCAGGCGATGGCGCGCGAGGGCCTCAAGCTCGAGCGCTACACCGGCCCGAAGACCGAGCACAAATACCACCCCGAGACACGCAACGCCATCGCGGCGCGCCTCGAGGCGATCACGGCGACGCCGCGCGCAAAGTGGCCCGCGGAGGATCACCTCACCACCTACACGCTGCGTTATGCCGAGTCCGGCCGCATCAAGCTCATGGAGCAGGAGCAGCCCTGGGAGCGCACGGATGTGCACATGAAATTTGTCACGCCCACCGAGCTCGTCGTGACGACGCGGAACGTCGGCGTGTTCACGCTCAGCCTCGACAGCGCCGACGGTCTCAAGCTGACCGTCGACGGCCAGCCGATCACGCTCGGCGACGTGGCCCCCTATTACTGGCTCGTGAAGGAAGGCGGCCGCTGGGTCTTCAAGGACCACACCTACTCGGCCGAGCGCTGGCAGAAGCAGGTGCGCAAGATGCCCGGCCTCAGCGGCCCGATCATGGATGCGTTCATGGAGCCGTTCATTTTCGTGCGCCCGACCGGCCAGCCGCTCAATGCCAAGGTCGGCGCCTGGGCCGACGCCGAGCTGCGTCACGCGACCAAGATGTGGCGCGATATTTTCCGCGCGCATGTGATCGTGAAGGACGACACCGCCGTCACCGACGATGACATGGCCAGCAAGCACGTCGTGCTCTGGGGTGATGCTTCGTCGAACCGCTTGCTCGCGCGGATGCTCGCCACGAAAAAACTCCCGATCACTTGGGACGCCAAGACGCTCACGTTCCGCGGCCAGACCTACGACGCCGCGCACCACGCGCCCGTGCTCATCTTCCCGAATCCGCTGAGCCCGCAGCAGCGCTACGTCGTGATCAACAGCGGCGTGGATTTCCGCGACGAGGCCTACGGCACCAACTCGCTCCAGACCCCGAAGCTGCCCGACTACGCCATCGTCGATCTGCGCGAGGCGCCCGGCCCGCGCTGGCCGGGCAAGATTGTGGACGCGGGGTTCTTCGACGCGGCGTGGCGCTAGCCCCGCAAAGGCGATCTAGTTGACCCGGTTCCAGACCGGCTGGCCGGTGATGGCGGCGCGGGCGATGCGCGCCGAGGTCGTGCGCATCTCGACCATTCCCTCGGGGGAGCAGAATGCGGCGTGGCAGGTGCAGATGAGGTTGGGCGTCGCCGCCTCCTCGGCGGTGCGCAGGGGCTCGTTTTCCACGACATCGAGGCCGGCGCCGGCGAGCTGGCCGGACCGCAGCGCGGCGAAGACCGCCGCCTTCTGCACGACGTCGCCGCGCGCGGTGTTCACCAGGAACGCGCCGGGCCGCAGCAGCGCAACCTCACGCGCGCCGATCATGCCGCGCGTCTCGGCCGTCGACGGGCAGTGGATCGAGAGGCAGTCAGACATCTTCAGCAGCTCGTCGAGGGAACCGGCCTGCTCGATCCCCACGGCCTTGCGCGTGCCGGCGGGCGCATACGGATCGAAAAAGACCACGCGGAAGCCAAACGCCTTCGCGCGCAGCGCCGTGGCGGTGCCGATGCGGCCGAGGCCCACCAGGCCGAGCGTCTGCGTGCGCAGGCGGCGCATCCTGGGCGCCACCTCGATTTTCCAACCGAGGCGCTTGGCCTCGGCGTCGAGCGGGAAGAGCTGGCGGTAGAGCGCGAGGATCAGGGCGATCGCGTGATCGGCGACCTCCTCCGTGCCGTAGTCGGGCACGTTGCACACGGGGATGCCCGCCTGCGCCGCGGCGGCGGTGTCCACGGTGTCGAAGCCCACGCCGTTGCGGATGATGACGCGGCAATTTTTCAGCCGCGCGATCACGGCGGCATCCATGCGCGGGCCGTGCCAGAGGATGTGCGCCTGCGCCTCGAGCGCCTCGGCCGGAAACGGCGCGCCGAAGTCGAGCATCACCGTGCGCACATCGGCGACCTCCGCGAGCTGCGGGCGCTCCACGCTGGCCTCGGCGTCGGTGAACTTGAACTCCTTGGGGCAGATGATGACGACGGCGGGACGGGCGGGCATGGGAGAAAAGGTTTTGACCGGCGATTAGGCGAATGGCAGCGATGCGGGGAAAGTCTATTCCGCGCCCGCCGTGAAAACCCTTTTCCGCCTCCTCCTTCTCCTGCCCGCCCTCGCCCCGGCCCTGGCCCTCGCCCAGCGCGAGAAGCTCCCGCCGGCCGATCTCGAGTATGTCGAGAAGACCTGGCCCGCCGCGAAGAAGACCCAGACGGGCATCCGCTACGTCGTGCTGGCCGAGGGCCGCGGGGAAAAGCCGAAGCCGGGGGACAAGGTCAACGTGCTCTACGAGGGCCGCCTCATCGACGGCAAGGTCTTCGACGCCGCGAAGGATGCGGCGCAGCCCTTCTCGTTCCGCGTGCGCCGCGACATGGTGATCGAGGGCTGGGATCAGATCGTCCAGCAGATGCGCAAGGGCGACAAGTGGCTCGTGATCATCCCGCCGGAGCTGGGCTACGGCACCCGCGGCCAGCCCCCGAAGATCGGGCGCAACGCGACGCTCGTCTTCGAGATGGAGCTGATCGGTTTCGGCAAGGACTGAGCGCAGGCCCGCGACGGCGCTCGCCGCCAGGGGAAAATCCGCCCACGCTGGCGGGATGAGAGCATCACTTCTCGCGGCCCTCGCGGCTGCGCTGGCGCCACTGGCGCTGGCGGCGGCGGGGAAGTCCCCCGCCACGCTCCCCGGCCTGCAGCGCGACGGCTCGGTGCTGCTCCCCAACCAGTGGTCGCTGCGGCCCGTCGGCAAGCAGATCCCCGTGGGCGACTTCCCGCTCAACGTCGCGCTCCACCCCGAGGGGAAATTCGCCGCCGTGCTGCATTGCGGCTACAGCCAGCACGAGGTGCGCATCCTCGACGTGAAGGCCGGCCGCGTTGTCTCGCAGGTGGCGCTCGACGAGGCGTTCTACGGGCTCGCGTGGTCGCCCGACGGGAAAAAACTTTTCGCCAGCGGCGGCAGCGCGGAGGTCGTGCACGCGCTGGATTTCAAGGGCGGCTACCTGAGCGAGCCCCGCGAGCTGCGCATCCGGCCGGTGGCGGAGCAAGGCGTGCCCGGCGGCATCGCGGTCTCGGACGACGGCCGCGCGCTCTACGTGGCGGAGAGCTGGGGCCAGCGCGTGGAAAAAATCGCGGCGGCCGACGGTCGCGCGATTTGGGCTCGCTCGCTGACGGCCGCCCAAGGCGGCGAGGCGACCCACCCCGAGGCCGAGCGCGTCAAGCCCGCCTCCGACCCCGACGCGCCGTTTCCCTACGCCTGCCTGCCCGACGAGAAGCGCGGCCGGGTGTTCGTGAGCCTCTGGGCCAAGTCCACGGTGCTCGTCCTCGACGCGCAGACGGGAGCGGACCTCGCCCGCTGGCCGGTCGGCCAGCACCCGAACGAAATGCTGCTCGCGCGCGACGGGCGGCTCTTCGTGGCGGAGTCGAATTTCAACACCGTGAGCGTCATCGACACCGCGACGGGACGGGTGACCGAGACGCTCACCGCCTCGCTGTTTCCCACTGCGCCCCCCGGCTCGATGCCCAACAGCCTTGCGCTCTCGCCGGACGGCGAGCTGCTCTTCGTCGCCAACGCGAACAACAACAACGTCGCCGTCTTCGACGTCGAGACGCCCGGCAAGGCCGCGTCGCTCGGCTTCATCCCCGTCGGCTGGTTTCCCACCAGCGTGCGCGTGACGCGCGATGGCAAGTCCCTCGTCGTCGCCAACGGCAAGGGCAACACGTCCGCGGCGAATCCCCGCGGGCCGTTCCCCGCCTCGCCCGTGCCGCGCGACTTGCAGGAATACATCGGCAGCCTGATGCGCGGCACGGTCTCGCTCATCGATCTGCCCGCGGCGAAGAAGCGCGCCGAGCAGTTCGGCGCCTGGACGAAGATCGCCTATGCGTGCAGCCCGCTCGATGCCGCCGCGGCGGTCCGCGGCGCGGAGGCGCGCCCCACCCGCAGCCCCCTCCCCGCCAAGGTCGGCGATCCCTCGCCGATCCGGAACGTGATCTACATCGTGCGCGAGAACCGCACCTACGACCAGGTCTTCGGCGACCTGCCGGCGGGCAACGGCGACCCGCGGCTCTGCCTCTTTCCCGAGAAGGTCACGCCCAACGCCCACGCGCTCGCGCGCGAGTTCGTCCTGCTCGACAACTTCTACGCCGACGGCGAGGTGAGCGCCGACGGCCACGAGTGGACCATGGGCGCGCAGGCCACGGACTTCGTGGAAAAATTCTGGCCGCTCAGCTACGGCCACAACGCGCGCAAGAAATACGACCACCCCGCCGAGGGAAACTATCCCGCCGCCTACCCCGCCAACGGCTACCTCTGGAACCGCGCCGCCGAGGCCGGCGTGAGCTTCCGCAGCTACGGCGAGTTTTGCGACACGCCCAAGCGCGGTCCGCTCCAGTCGGAAGCCGCGCTGCCGATCCTCGTCGGCCACATCGATCCGCACTACCGCGCGTGGGACCTCAACTACCCCGACGTGAAGCGCGCCGAACGCTTCATCGCGGAGCTGCAGCGCTTCGAGCGCGAGGGCGGCCTCCCGCGCCTGCAGGTGCTGCGCCTCGGCGGCGACCACACCTCCGGCACCAAGGCCGGCGCGTGGACGCCGACCGCGATGGTCGCCGAGAACGACCATGCCCTCGGCCTGATCGTCGAGGCGGTGACGCGCTCCAAGTTCTGGCCCGAGACCGCCATCTTCGTCCTCGAGGATGACGCGCAGAACGGCCCCGATCACGTCGACGCCCACCGCATGCCCGCCCTGGTGGTCAGCCCGTGGACGAAGCGCCGCGCCGTCGACTCCACGCTCTACTCCACCACGAGCATGCTCCGCACGATCGAGCTCATCCTCGGCCTGCAGCCGATGTCGCAGTTCGACGCGGCGGCCATGCCGATGTGGGCGTCGTTTGCGGAGACGGCGGATGCGACGCCCTACGCCGCCCGGCCGCCGCAGGTCGACGTGAACGAGCGCAACACCCGGCTCGCCTGGGGCGAGCGCGAGTCGCGCAAGATGGATTTCTCCGGGCCCGACAAGGCCGACGACATCAAGCTGAACGAAATCGTCTGGCGCAGCGTCCGCGGCCCGCAGTCGCCGATGCCCGCCCCCGTGCGCGCCGCCTTCTACAAGGCGCACAAAAAGGACGACGACGACAAGTAGGCGATAAGTGGCCCCAAGGCGGGGCCGCTCCTCCGAAGCGGCTTGGGTTCAGACGCGATTTGCGAGCCTGACTTGCCAATACCGCCGCAACTCAGGCCGGCTCGGAGAGCTGGCCCACCCATCACTTCATCATCTCGGTCAGCAGCGGCTTCATCGCGTCGGCCCAGAGCTGGTAACCGGCGGTATTGGGATGCAGCTGGTCGGGCATGATCGAGAAGGGGATTTTCCCGTCCTGGCCGAGGAAGACGTGGTTGATGTCGAGGTAGCGCACGTTCTTGCCATCATCGAGCTTGGCGAGCTCGCGGTTGACGGCGTTGATGATCTCCGTGCGGCGGGCGGCGTCGGTGATGGCGGAATCCTGAATCACGCCCTGCTGATCCTTGCGCGCGCCGCGCGGGAAGACGGCGAGGAGCAGAACCTTGGCCCCGGTCTTCTCGCGGATGAGCTGGACGATCTTCTTGTCGGCAGCCGCGATCTCGGCGGCGGTGTGGCCGCCCGGCGCGGGCCCGGTGTTGTTGGTCCCGAGCATGAGCACGACGACCTTGGGCGAGATGCCGTCGAGCTCGCCGTTGGCGATGCGCCAGATCACGTGCTGCGTCTGGTCGCCGCCGATGCCGAAGTTGGCCGGCTGCATTTTCCCGAAGTAGGTGTCCCAGATGTGCGCGCGCGAGCCATTGGCGGGCGTCCAGCCGGCGGTGATGGAGTCGCCGAGGAAAAGCACGCCGATCGGGCCGGCCTTGCCGCGGGCGAGGAAGGACTCGTGCATCTTGATGAACGCGGCGTTCGGCTGGCCGTCGGGGCCCGCCTTCACGACGGGCGCGGAGGCGTCCACCCTGGCGGCGGGGGCCTGCGCGCGCAGGGGCGCGACGACGGCAAGGAGCGAGAGGGCGGCGGCGACTTGGAGCGTGATTTTCATGGGGAGGAGGACGAGGAGGTTCGTGAGCGGGCGGACCGAGGTCGAGCCGCAAGACGCACGGGGCGCCGAGCTGGACCGCGGCTTCAATAGTCGTCGACGACGAACCACATCACCCACGTCAGGCCCACGCTGTAGAGGATGAGACCCGCGGCGCCAAACAGGAGCGTGGCGCCATTGGCAAACGGCCCGAACGCGACAAACGCCAGCAACGCATCGACGCCCAGCAGGGCCAGCCAGTAGTCGCGGTTTCGGCGCGAGCGCCGCCGCGGCCGGGAAGACATGGCCGGCGGCGCCCCGCTCGACGCGGCGCGCAGGTGATCCCGCACGGTGATCGGCGCCTCGCGGCCGGCGGCGGGCTCGCCAGGGCGATCGTTCACGCGCTCAAACTCGCGCGGCTTGAGCTGGTAGCGCCTGCGCGGTGGCTCGGGGTCGTCGCTCATGCGCGGCATCGTGGCGGCGGGGCGGG
>JBGAGU010000002.1:0-763307 GCA_044226505.1 Opitutaceae bacterium | reverse complement strand
CACGCGCCCGCCCGGCGCCCTCGTGATCGAGATCGAGGGCGTGACCAAGCTCTACAAGATGGGCGCCGAGACCATCCACGCCCTCCGCGGCGTCTCGCTCACGATCCGACGCAACGAGTATCTCGCCATCATGGGCCCCTCCGGCTCCGGCAAGTCGACCATGATGAACATGCTCGGCTGCCTCGATACGCCCACCGCGGGCCGCTACGAGTTCGCCGGCAAGAATGTCGCCACCATGGTCGACGACGAGCTCGCCGACATCCGCAACCGCGAGATCGGGTTCGTCTTCCAGACCTTCAACCTCCTGCCGCGCTCCGATGCGCTGCACAACGTCGAGCTCCCGCTCATCTACGCCGGCCTCGGCAAGTCCGATCGCATGGACAAGGCGCGCCGGGCGCTGGTGAACGTCGGCCTCGAGCAGCGCATGGGCCACAAGCCCAACGAGCTCTCCGGCGGCCAGCGCCAGCGCGTCGCCATCGCGCGCGCGCTCGTCAACGATCCCTCCATCATCCTCGCCGACGAGCCCACCGGCAACCTCGACTCCCGCACCGGCGAGGAGATCATGCAGCTCTTCGAGCGCCTCTACGAGCAGGGCAACACGATCATCGTCGTCACGCACGAGGAGGACATCGCCCGCCACGCGCGCCGCATCGTCCGCCTGCGCGACGGCCTGATCGAGAGCGACAAGCCGGTGACGGACTGACGCCATGCGCGGCGGTTGGATTTTCGGCGTGCTCTGGCCCGTCTGCCTGATCGCGGCGGCCCTCACGGGCGCCGGCTGGCTTGGGCTCTGGCTCATGAAATCCGACCCGTGGCTCGTGGCGCTCCTTGGCTGGTCGGGCCTCGCGGCCTTCGTCGGCGCGGTCGTCTTCGGCATCTGCGACTACGGCTGGTCCGTCTTTTGGCCCGAGCTCGCCGAGTCGATTCACATCTCCGCCGCGCAGGTCCGCGCCAACAAGCTCCGCTCCGCGCTCACCGCGCTCGGCGTCATCATCGGCATCGTGGCCGTGACGCTCATGGGCACGGCCATCCTCGGCATCGACGCCGGGGTCGAGCGCAGCCTCGCCGGCTTCGGCGACGATGTGCTCTACGTCACCAAGTGGCCCTGGCGGAATGTCCAGGACTGGTGGACCTTTCGCAACCGGCGCGACATCTCCACGGACTATGCGCACACGGTCAACGAGGCCATCGCGCAAAATGCCGACGGCCCGCTCCGGCTCGCCGTGCCCTCCGCCAGTTGGCAGGCCACCGTCATCCGCGGCGAATACCGTGTGAACAGCGTCGCCATCCTGGGCGCCAGCGCCGACCTCTCGCGCATCGTGAAGTCCGACATGAAGGAGGGCCGCTTCTTCACCGAGATCGAGGCGCGCGGCGCCCGCAACGCCGTCGTGATCGGCTTCGACGTGGCCGACGCGCTCTTCCCCAACGAGTCGCCCCTCGACAAGACCATCCGCATCCGCAGCCAGCTCTACACCGTCGTGGGCGTCGCGGCGCGGCAGGGCAGCTTCCTCGGCATGTTCAGCTGGGACTCGGTCGTGATCATGCCGCTCGATGCCTTCGCGCGCTCGTTCCCGATCCGCTGGGCCGATCCGACGGTGCGCGTGCAGGTGGACATGGCGCGCATGGACGAGGCCCGCGAGGAGCTGCGGGGCCTCATGCGCCGCATCCGCGGCCTCGCCCCCGAGCAGAAGGACGACTTCGAGATCAACAGCCAGCAGGTCATCCGCGACCAGATCGATCCCATCAAGGGGAAGATCGCGCTCGGCGGCTTCTTCATCACCGGCCTCGCGCTCTTCGTCGGCGCGATCGGCATCATGAACATCACCTACGTGAGCGTGAAGGAGCGCACCAAGGAAATCGGCACGCGCAAGGCGCTGGGCGCGCGGCGCCGCACCATCCTGCTGCAGTTCCTCATCGAGGCCGTGAGCATCTGCGTGCTCGGCGGCCTGGGCGGCCTGGCGCTCGCGTGGGGCCTGTCGACGGCGGTGGGCGCGCTGCTGCCCTCGTTCCCGCTCGTCTTCTCCGCGGCGCTCGTGGTGCTGGGCCTGGCGATTTCCGTCGTCACCGGCGTGCTCAGCGGCTTCATGCCCGCGCTGCAGGCCAGCAAGCTCGATCCCGTCGTGGCGCTGCGCTACGAGTAACCCCCGCGCGCCGTGCTCCTGAGCGAAATCTTCCGCCTCGCCTTCAGCTCGCTCGCCGCGAACAAGCTCCGCTCCGCGCTCACCGTGCTCGGCATCGCGGTCGGCGTGTTCTCCGTCATCGGCGTGATGACCTTCATCAACGGCATGCGGGACTCCATCGAGAGCGGCCTGAACGTGCTCGGGGCAAACAGCTTTCAGATCAGCAAGTTTCCCCCGATCAACTTCTCCGACCCGTGGACGCGCTTTCGCAACCGGCGCGACATCACCTACCCGATGGCTGACCGCCTGAAGGAGCTGCTCGGCGACTCCGCCAAGGTGAACCTCCAGCTCAACCGCGGCGGCATGACCGTCATCGTGCGCGATCGGAAGACCAACCCCAACGTGCGGCTGATCGGCACCGACGAGAATTTCATCACGGCGTTCAACTTCGACGTCGCCGCCGGCCGCAACCTCGGCGCCGACGACGTGGAGTATGGCCGGCCGGTGTGCCTGATGGGCGCCGATGTCGTCACGAAGGTCTTTCCCGATGAGGATCCGCTCGGGAAGTTGATCCGCATCAACGGGCAGAACTACACGGTCGTCGGGTTGCTCGCGCCGAAGGGCTCCTCGTTCGGCAACAATCCCGACAACAACATCCTCACGCCCATCACGCGCTTCCTAGCGGTCTATGGCCGGAGCTACCGCTCCATCAGCATCAACGTGCAGGCGCCCAGCCAGGCCGAGCTCGCCGCGACGCAGGAGCGCACCATCGGGGCGATGCGGCTCGTGCGCGCGCTCGCGCCCGAGGATCCCAACGATTTCGAGGTCTTTTCCAACGAGTCCCTGATCGAGGCGTTCAACAACATCGCCGACGTGGTGGCGGCCGGCGCGCTCGTCATCAGCGCGATCGCGCTCCTCGCCTCGGGCGTGGGCGTGATGAACATCATGCTGGTGAGCGTGACGGAGCGCACCAAGGAGATCGGCGTGCGCAAGAGCATCGGCGCGAGGAAGCGCAGCATCCTGATGCAGTTCCTCGCCGAGGCCGTGGCGCTCTCGCTGATCGGCGGGATGGCCGGCGTGACCATCGGGGTGCTGGGGGGCAACGTGGCCGGCCGGCTGTTCGACACGCCCATCACTTTCCCGTGGCTGTGGACGGGCATCGGCCTCGGCGTGTGCGGCGGCATCGGCGTCGTCTTCGGGCTGTATCCCGCGTGGAAGGCCGCGTCGCTCGATCCGATCGAGGCGCTGCGCTACGAGTAGCGCAGCGGCTTCCCGTTCCGGAGACGCCGTGAAGCAGGGCGGGCCTGTGACCCGCCCTTTCGCGCGCTCAGTGTTCGCCCCGAGGGCGGGCCACAGGCCCACCCTACGGCCGGAGCCGCGCACGCGCCTGCGGCAACGCGGGATCTTTCAGCTCCTCCATTTTGGCGAGGATGCGGGCGTCGAGCGCGGCGCGGGCCTTGGTCACGGCGGGCGAGCCGTCGGCGATGAGGTTGCGCGTCTCGTCGGGATCGGCGGCGAGGTGATAGAGTTCGTCGCGGCCCTCGCTGTTGAAGTCGCGCGTGAGCTTCCACTCGGGCGTGCGGAGCGTGCGCATGTGGACGGTGGCGCCGTGGCGCATGGAGTATTCGGCGTAGAAATCGTTGTCCCATCTTTGCGCGGTGCCGCGCAGCACGGGCGAGATGTCGCGTCCGCGCAGCACGGTGCCGGCGGGCATCTTTGCGCCGGTGATGGCGGCGAAGGTGGGCAGCCAGTCGAGGTGCGAGACGGTGCGGGCCTCCACGGTGCCGGGCTTGATCACGCCGGGCCAGCGGATCGCGAGCGGGATGTGGAGCGAGGTGTCGAACATGTTGGGCCGGCGCCCGGCCGACACCGTGGGCGTCGCGGGCGGGACGAACCCCGGCTTGAGCAGCCACGAGGCGTTGCCCTTGTGCCAGATGCCGTGCTGGCCGATGTTGTAGCCGTGGTCGGAGGTGTAGATGAGCAGGGTGTTGGCGGCGAGGCCGCGCTCGTCCAGCAGGGCGAGGATGCGGCCGAGGTTGCGGTCGATGGCGGTGACGGAGGCGAGGTATTCGCGCGTGAGCTTCTTCACGCGCGCCGTGTCGAGCCCCGGGTAGTCGGGATTCGGCACGATGGGATCGAGGTCCTTGACCTTGGCCCAGTCCTCGTCGCGCACCGGCAGGTAGGACGCGTGCGGCTCGCGAAAATGAATCGAGGCGGCGAAAGGCCTCGACGCATCGTGCGCGCCGAGCCACTTGAGCGCCTCGTCGGCGACGAGGTCGACGATGAAGCCCTCACGCTTCTTGGTGACCCCGTCGATTTCCAGCACGGGGTCCTTTGGCGGTGAACCGCCGCCCAGAAAGCCCGCAAAGTGCCCGTAACCCCGCTGGGTCGGGTGCTGAGCCTCAAGATCGCCGAGGTGCCACTTGCCGAAGAGCGCGGTGGCGTAGCCGTGCTGCTGGAGCAGGCGGGGCCACGTGACGAGATTCGCGGGGAGGCCGAGGCCTTGGTCGACCTGCGGGTTGATCCAATCGAGGATGCCGACCTCGGTGCCGTAGCGGCTCGTCATGATGCCGGCGCGCGCGGGGCTGCACACGGGCGTGGGCGTGAGCGCGTGGGTGAACCGCGCGCCCTCGCGCGCGATGCGGTCCATGTTGGGGGTCGCGACCTGCCGCTGCCCGGCGAAGCCGGTGGTCCACGGCCCCTGGTCGTCGGCGAGGATGAAGAGGATGTTGGGGCGGGTGGGCGTGGCGGACGCCGCCGCGACGATCGAGGGGATGAACGCGAGGCAGAGGACGATGGCGGCGAGGGCGCGGAGGGGTTTCATCGGGAGGCGGAGAGTGCGCCGCGCGGCGCAGGCTGGCAAGCGGGGGAATCGCGGCGTGACGGAGAAGCGCGAGGCTTCAATTTGCCGCGGCGCGAGCGAAGGCCGCGGATCAGTAGGGAATGGTGACCGTCAAACGGCCGGTGCGGGGCCAGATGTTTTTCGTGCCGTAGGGGATGTTGTAGGTTGTGCCGTTGAAGACGTAGGCGAAGAGGCCGTTGTAGATTGCGTCGCCCTGGTTCAGGAGGTTGTCGACGTTGAGCTGCACGTCGATCTTGCGGCGGCCAATCTTGAAGGGGTAGCCGAGGCTCGCGGTCGCGAGGTAGTAGGACTTCGCGTAGACGTAGTTGTAGGCCTGCCCGATGGCGTTGCCGATTTGCGAGGGGCCGTGGAATTGCACGCCGCCGCCGAGACGCAGCCCCTTGAGCGTGTCGCGCGGCACGGTGTAGACGCCGAAGAGGTTGTAGCGGTATTTGTAGGTGCGTTCCTGCGAGCGGCCGTCGGCAAAGCCGGCGATGAACTGGTTGACCTGGGCGACGAACGTGGAATCGGCCGCGCGGTTGGGGTTGGCGGGATTGGCGGCGAGCGCGGTCCACGTGGCGAGGTTTTGGTTCACGTAGGCGACGTAATCGAGCGCGGTGTCACCCTGCTTGGTGCGGGGGAGCGCGGCGTTGAGCGTGAGGCGGAGCGACTGGCCGAAATTGGCCGTGACGGAGCCTTCCCAGCCCCAGCCGACGATGCTGCGGGAGCTGGTGATCGCGTTGAGCGCGGCAGAGCTGAAGGGATCGCCGCTGAAGGTCTCGATGTAGCGGTTGGAGTAGGAGCGGCCCTCGAAAGAGCCGAGGTCGCGCCAGAGGGTGTTGACGTTGCCGACGCCGACGCCGACCGGGAGGTTTTCCTGCTCAGCCTTGTAGTAGCCGACGGAGCCGACGATCTTGGTCTCGCCGGCGTTGAGGTTGAAGCGCAGGCCGCCGGATCGTTCGGTCGCAGGCACGATGTTGGCCTTGGTAAAGGAGCCATCGAGGCGCTTGTTGGTCGTCGTCTGAATGGTGAAGCCCTCGCCGTGGTTGGCGTAGACCCCGAGCATCTTGATCGGGAAATAGACGAAGCCCACCGTGGTCGTGTTGTTGAACGCGAGGCGGGAGTCGGGCGTGTATTCCGTGAAGGCCCCGCTGCGGGCATCGCGGGTGGCGGCTACGCCGTTGTAGGTCTCGAGCGCGGAGCGATCGCGGCGGAAGCCCGCGATGACAGAGAGGGTGTCGCGGAAGTAGCTGCCGGCGGCGGCCGCCTCGAAGGCCTGGGTCTTCTGCTTCGTGATGCCGCGCGCCGTGGCAACGCTCACGAGATCGAGGGTCTTCGAGAAGTCGGGCAGGCGCGTCGTGAGGTTGTCGAAGTAGCGGAAGACATGGAGCGTGTTGGCGGCATTTGTGATGGGCAGCGTGGAGCCGGGCGTGCGGATGGCGGAATCGGAATAGCCGGTGTCGCTGTTCTGCTGCTGGTGCATGCCAAACGCGCTGAAGGTCGTCGTGCCGCCGCGGTGTCGCCACGGATAGGCGGCCACGATGCGCGCGGACTTGGAGCTGCGGTCGGCGTCGACCCTGCGGCCCAGGTTGGTGGCGGAATAGGGCTTCCCATAGTTCGGATTGGGGCGCGTGGTGCCCGGGAGAAATTGAAGCGGATCGATGTAGACGTTGAGGAAGTAGAAGTTGCCGCCATCGGCGCGGTAGGCGGAGGTCTGGCCGGCGAGCTGGAGCGTGAGGCCGCCCGCGAACACGTGGTCGACGGAGAACTGCACGTCGCGCGCGCGGTCGGTCACGTCGATGTTGCGCGGGTTGGCGTTGAAGCTCCGTGGAAGCGGCGGGAGCGCGCTGATGCCCGGCTGGCCGGCGGCGCGGGAGGGGAAGAGCGCGTCGCCGTAGCGCTGCTCGGTGAAGACCGGCAGGCCCGGGCCCGTGGTGTGGGCGGCGCCGGCGAAATCGATGAGGCCGAGGCCCTCGACATAGGTCAGGTAGGGCGTGGTGGCGGCGCTCCAGTTGGCGAGGCCGCGCGCCGTGAGCGTCGCCGCGGCGGTGATCGGGCCCGTGACCGGCTGATGGTCCCACTGCGAGTATTGATCGGCGTAGGCGATGGTGATGCCGGGCCGGGTGTTGCGCGTGTAGTCAACGTCGACATTGACGGTCGTCCCGCGGAACGGCCGCCAAGCGAGCGCGAGCGCATGGTCAAACTCACGGTAGCGCACGCGGTCGAGGAAGTGGCGCGTGTCGAGCGCGGCCCCATTGTAGCGGGCGTCGAGCTGGCCCGTGAGCTTGCGGTTCACATCGAGCGCCGCGCTGACCGAGCCGCGGTCATCGCCGCGGAGGCGGAGCGTAGCGAAGTCGCGGGAGCGCGCGCGCTTCGTGAGATAGTTGAGCGATCCGCCGGGGCCGCCCTCGCCGTAGAGGATGGCGTTGGGCCCGCGCGCGGCCTCGGCGCGCTCGACATTGAACTCCTTCGGCGTGGAAGCGCTGGTGAAATAGTTCCGCGTGCTGGGGTTGGCGCCGAGGCCGCGGAGGGAGACGTTCACGCCGGAGTCGTTGAGGCCGAGGCTCGCGGGGTTCATGCTGTTGCCCTCGATCGCGCCGAGCTCGAGCGGGCGGGCGTTGGTGAGCCAGCCGGAGGCCTCGTCGATATTGAACACGCCGAGATCGTTGAGCAGATCGCGCGTCATTGCCTCGAAGTTTCCGGGCGTCATGAGCGCATTGGTGCTGAGGCGGCCGGCGTTGAGGGTGTCGGTGGCGACGTAGCCTTGGTCGCGGTCGGTCTTTACCTCAAAGGGCGAGAGCGTGACGGCGGGTTCCGTTGGAGGCGGGGCGGCCGAGACGGTTTGCGCACGCGCGGCCGGAGCGGCCAAGGCGGCCAGCAGCACCGAGACGGGAAGGAAGAACGGGTGTTTCATGCTTGGACGGGGGATGACGCGAGCGTGCTGACACCCGCGTGGCCACGCCTGCGGTCCTACCGTCGTTAGGATGAAACGCAAGGACCGCACCGGAGCGCGGGCGCCGGGGGCGCGCCCATCGGCCGCTCAGAATTGGAAATAGATGAACTGATGCGAGCGATAGACGCCCGTCAGGATGATGACGAAGACGAACGCAACATACGCGCACCAGCGCGGCGCCACGGGCCAGCGCGCGAGCCAGCCCGAGAACGACGTGCGCCGCTCGATCCATTGGGCGGCCTCGAGCGCGGCGATGGCGGCGAGGGCGGGCGCGAAGTGCTTCAGTTGAAAGTGCTGCGTCTTCACGTTCGTCCAATCCCAGCCCGCGTGCCAGTGGGTGAGGATATGCCAGGCGTCGCCGAGTGATTGCGCGCGGAAGACGACCCACGCCGCGCAGGTCAGGGAGAAAGTCACCGCGATGCCGAGGGCGACGCGCAAGGCATGGCCTTCGCGCAAGCCGATGGCCTCGTAGCCGCGAGCGCGCCACGGCTGGGTAATCCAGCCCACCACGAGGTAGACGCCGTTTTGCAGGCCCCAGATCACGTAGGTCCAGTTGGCGCCGTGCCACAGGCCGCTGATGCCGAACGTCACAAGGAGATTGCGCACGCGCCGCAGCGGCCCCACGCGGTTGCCCCCGAGGGGAAAATAGACGTAGTCGCGAAACCACGTGGAGAGCGACATGTGCCAGCGCCGCCAGAACTCCGCGATCGAGGTCGAGACATAGGGGGTCTCGAAATTTTCCATGAGCTTGAAGCCGAGCACGCGCGCGGAGCCGATCGCGATGTCGGAGTAGCCCGAGAAGTCGCAATAGATCTGGTAGGCGAAGAACACGGTCGCAATCGTCAGCTGCAGGCCGTTGAACGACTGCGGCGCGCCGTAGACGTCGTTGACGTAGAGCGCGAGGCGATCGGCGACCACGAGCTTCTTGAAGAAGCCCCACGCCATCCGCCGCAAGCCGCTCGCCACCCCCGCGTAGTCGAATTCGTGGCGGATGCGGAACTGGCCCAGCAGGTTTTGCGGCCGCTCGATGGGCCCCGCGACGAGCTGGGGAAAGAACATGACGTAGGTCGCGTAGATTGCGAAGTCGCGCTCGGCCTTTTGATGCCCGCGATACACCTCCACCACGTAGCTCAGGCTTTGGAACGTGTGGAAGGAAAGCCCGATGGGCAGTATGATATGCAGCGCTGGCGCGGAGAGCTTCCAGCCGAGCAGCCCGGCTATGCCGACGAACGAGCCCGTGAAGAACGCGAAGTATTTGAAGACGAAGAGCACGAGGCAGGTGGCCACGATGCTCCCGAGCAGGATGGCTTTGCGCCGCGGGCCCGTCGCCTCCTCGAGCCAAAGCCCCGCCACGTAGTCGATCGCAATCGTGACCCCCAGGATCAGGATGTAGACCGGCACGAACGCCATGTAGAAGACGCAGCTCGACACCAGCAGGAGGACGGTCTGCCCCCGCCGGCCGAGCGTGAAGTAGAGCGCGCAGACGAGCGGGAAGAAGACGGCGAACTCGAGCGAGTTGAACAGCATGCCGATGCTAGGCGAAGATGAGCTTGTAGGCGCGGTCGAGCGCCGGCGAGCGCCCGCGCAGCCAGCGCGCTGCGAGCACGGAGAGTGTGGTCAGGACGAGCGTCCCGAGAAAAATTCCGAGCGTGGTGAACGAAAGCACCTCCGGCCGGCCGGTGAACCGCGACTGCACCTGCAGGATCGCGATCTGCGCGACGTAGGCGAGCAGCGAGTATTGACCGAGCAGAATGAGCCAACGCGCCGCGAGGCTCGCCGAACCGAGACGGATGCTGGCGCCGGAGAAGAAGATGATCGCAACAATCGCCCCGCAGAGCTGCACGAGGTAAAGGTAGCCGTGGTTCCCGGCGAAGGCGGCATAGCCGGCCAGCGCCGCGGCGGCGAACCAGAAGCCGCGGCCCAGCTCCGCGGCGTCGTGCAGCCAGCGGCCCGCGAGCATGCCGATGAGGCCCGCGCCCACGAAGCGCAGGTTGGCGATGGGCTGATCGCGGATTTCAAACGTGAAACACACGGCGAAGAAAACGGCCGTGAACACCGGCAGGAAGAGCCGGTGCCAGTGCGCGAGGCGCAGCAGCAGCGGCGCGCACGCGATCAAATATGCGATGGGAAGCAGCACCTCGAACACCGCCATGCGGCTGCCGCCGAGCAGGAACGTGCGCTGCCACTCGCCGAAAAACGCCTCCACGCCGATCGATCTGCCGTAGGCCGGGCTCCGCACGAACTGCGACTGCGAGACGACATTCAACGCCACGAAGAGCAGGAAAAGGCGCAGGCTGCGCAGCAGGAGCTTCGTCGTCAGCCCGGCTTCGCCTGCCGCCGCGCGGGGAAAATAGACGCGCGTGATGAGAAAGCCCGTAATCAAGATGAACGACGGCGGCAGGAACGAGAGATAGCGGAAGCCCAGCGTGTATTGGTTGGTGTAGTTGAGGCTGTGATAGACGACCATCACCGCGACGAGGAACCCCTTGGTGGCGTCGAGGAAGTCGAGGCGCTGCGGAGCTGGGGGAGGGTTCGCCATGCGGAGGTGGGGAGTCGTTGCCGGGGGAATGTCAGCGCGCCCGCACGGAGCCGGGCGCGCCCAGCAAGTCGAGCGCACGCGCCACGGGCAGGATGGTCGCGCCAGAGCGGACCGCGCGGTCGAGTGCCCGCGCGAAGAACGCGGGCGTGCACCCGAAACGCGTGGGCCGGTCCTCCACGTCGTGCGTCGAAAAGATCAGCCAGCCGCCCTGCTCCTCAATGCCGGCGATCGCACGCTCAACGGGAGCGAAGTCGTCGTGGCATTGCTCGAGGAAAAACGAGTTCAGGTAGTTCAGGTCCGCGATCCCGACGTTTGCGGCCTGGCCGCCGCCTCGGCAGGCGCGAAATTTTTTCGCAAGGCGGCGCTTGGTCGCGGGCCTCGGGTAGCTGATGGGGTAGGAGTGAGTGGCGAGCGTCGGTTTCTCCGCGGTGCCGGCGAAAGCGAGGAGGTTGCGATCGACAGAGTCCAGATAGGCCCTCGGCGCGGTCTCCCAGGCCGGACAGTGGTCGTGGGTGTGGCACCCAATCTCATGGCCGCCCGCGAGCAGGCGCGGCAAGTCATCGCGGGTGAACATGGCGCCGGTTTCGATCGTTCGGCCCGCGAGGCCGAGCGCGGTGTAGTAGGTGGCGCTGAGTCCGCGTCCTTCCAGCAGCGTTCCACCGGAGAGCAGCGCCGAGCGGGGAAAGTCGTCAAAGGTGAAGGAAATCACCCGCGCTGCCGCCGGGACGGCAAAAGGACGGCGGGCGAACCATCTTGCCGCGCGGCGCGCAGAGGCGCCGCGGAGACGCGTCCAAAGGCGATGCATGGCTAGGTGGACGCCGTGACGGGGACTGAGCGTGACGGTCCGAGCGTGGCGCTCTCCGCGGCGCATTGGCGGCGGCGGCGCGTCTCCCACATCATCGCGAGGCGGCGGCGGAGGAGGCCGCCTTTGCCTCGCCAGGAGGCGGCCATGAGATGCACGCCGTAGTCGCCAAACTTGTGCCAGGCACGCTCGTCGCGCACGTCGTTGGGAAAGAGAACTCGAATCGACGGCGCGAGGCCTGGATTTTCCGCGAGCGTCCTGGAGAGCAGGCCGGGACCGGTGGTGTTGAGCACCTCGAAGCCGGCGCGGAAAGGCGCGGGGATGTCGCGCAGCATCGGCGCAGCCCATGTGGGATCCCGTTGGGCGCGCACGCAGTTCTCGATCACCGCACCCAGAAACGGATGGCCGGCGCGCGCCGCGAAGGCGTAGTTGCCGATTTCCCAATCCAGCCCGCGTTCTCGGCGGAGGAATCGGCTGAGGGTCAGCTCCTCGAACGGAAACACGCACTCGGCCGTGCACAGGTCGCCGAGCCCGCGCGCAAGGAAGACATCGAGGTCAAAGTAAAAGCCGCCGAGTTTGAAGACCGCGAGGTAGCGGAAAAAGTCGAAGCGCTGGATCTTGTGGGGAAAGGCATCGAAGACCGCGCGGTGCTGGGGGAACTCGCGATCGATGAAGGCGTCCACATCGGCGTCGGTGAAATAGACATGCTCGAAGCCCGGGTTGAGCGCCAGCATGCCGGCGAGCGCGGCCTGCTCGACGAGCGGGAGCGCGCGAGTCTTGCCGGTCTGGATAATCCGGCGCGGAATCTCCGCGGGGGCGGTCATTGAAATTGATGCGTGAGCGGCGCCGGTTTTTCCTCGTCCGCGGCCGGCGCGGCGGGCGGGTCCGCGGCGCGGTTGGCGGTGGCGTAGTTTTCCGGCGTCGAGTAGCCGATGGCGGCCAGGAGGAAGAGGAAACCCAGCGGCGTCATGCAGGCGAAGTTCGATTCGAAGAAATTCGCGATCAGTGTCGCAACGAGGATGGCGAAGCGCACCACCGCATAGTCGCCGCCGCGGCGCAGGTCCGCGTTCATGATGAAGCCGGTCCCAAGCAGCATGAGTCCCAGGAAAAAGCAGCCGATCACGCCGCCGGCGAGGTAGACCTCAATGTAGCCGTTGTGCGCGGAGAACGCGACGTAATAGGGCAGTTTGGCCCGGAAGCTGAAATCGTCCCAAAAGCTCATGAACCCCGTGCCGAGCAGCGGATCAGTGCCGACGCCAAACAGCTTCTCCCACACGAGGGTGCGGCCGGTGAATGTCATGTCGCGGCCGAGCATGGTCACGATCCTCTCGGTGATGCCGATTTCTCGATCGACGACGAAGAATGCCACCACCGCCAGCACGCCGTAGAGGCCGAAGGCGCTGACCCGGTTTCGGAAGACCGGCAGGCGAATCGCGGTGATGATCAGGGCCGCGACCGCCATCGCGACCATCGATGTCTTGCTGTCGCAGAGGAAAAACAAATAGATCGTGAGGCTGGCGATGCCGACGGCGACGGCCCGATCGATCCACGTGCGGCCAGTGGCGGTGGAGCGGGTGCGCTCGAGCCAATCCCAGACAAAGATGATGCCGCAGACCATGAGCATGGTGCCGAGATTGTTTTTCTGCGTGGTGACGCCCGTCGCCTCCATTTCGCCGGAGTGCATGTTGTAGCGGCGGCCGATGTCCGGGAAATACCGGATGTAAATCTCGGACAGGGGGACGAGCACGATCGCGCAGCGAACGAAGACCGCGCGGATGGCCTGAAGCGGATCGACCTCCGACAAGATCACGAGGGCGATGAAGATGTTGCCGGCTTCCTTGACCCAGCGCTTGAAGGACGACTCAAGCGAGTTGGCCCATAGGACGCTAAACAGGAGGAAGGCGTAGAAGAGCAGGACGGGCCAGTTGCGGCCGATCAGCCAGCCCCAGTTTAGGTTGCGCTTGGAAAGCGCGACCAGCGCGGCGGCGATCATGACCATGTAGAACAGCCGGTCCATCGGGCTCCCGTCGAGCGTGTCCGTCGCGCCGCCGAAACCGATCCAAGCGGAGAGCGGGCGCGAGGCTATGATGAAAACCCAGATGGTGGGAATCCAGATGGCCCGGGAAAGGCCAGGGCGCATCGCAATGTCGCGCCGGATGAGCCACGCGGCGAACAGCAGGAAACCGAATTGGATCAGTTGCGGCATGGCGGTTCGGCGAGGAACTTATCAAGGCAGTCCAGCGTGAGCAGGCGGTGCAGATCGAGCGTGAAGTTTTTCCGGCCGGCCGCGTGGTCCCGTGCAATCATTCGCGGGACGCCGGCGGCGTAGCACGCGGGAAGGCGCGAAAGCCCAAAGGGCCGGCTGGCGATTTCGGGGCCGAGTTGGTCGCGATACCAGGTGCGAAAATGATAGAACTTGTGTCGGCCGAGAAAGAGCCGCTCCGGCCGCAGCGGGCGCAGCAGACGATCGGCGCGCACGAGCCACGGGGGCATGCCGTAATCCCACGCGTATTCGGCTTTGGCGGTGAACTCCTGCCAGCGGTGTGCGAGCGCCGGCGAGCGACCGAGCCGCAGGGCGCGATCGGTGGGGACGGACGCGAAGGCGGGATTGCCGGCCGCAGTCGTGCGCAATGCGGGCACGGGGCTGCGCGCCAGGGCCGGCGGCGTGCGATAGGCCAGCGCCACAAGCGCGTTGTCGAGGAACGGCGAGCGCGGCTCCAGCACCGCGGCCTCGATCGAGAGGCGCGCGTGGTGGTGCCACGGCACCTGCTTGAACGCGATGAATGACAGACGGTGGCCCGCGGCCTCGGCGCGGTAGGTTTCCGCCGCCGCGTCGAGCTGCGGGAGGAATTCCGGAGCGAACAACGCGCGGTCGAGGGCGCGAGGCCGAAAGGCAACATTGGCCCGCAGGATCTCCGAGCCGTAGTTGCCGGTCAGGCGCACCGGGGCAATTTGCCGGGCGAGGCGGTTGGCGTAGAGTTCAACCGCGCCGGAGACATCCATCGTTCCGTCGCTCAACTGCACGGTGCGCGCCGCGAGGGAAGCAAACTGGGCGAAAAAGTCCGGGCCAATCGGTATGGTATGGTGCGGCTGCGCCGCGAGTTTGGCGAGGCGGCGGGCCAGCTGAACGTCGGCGCAATCGCGGTAGGGGCCGCCAAAGGTGTAGCACGGCAACTCGCCGGGCCGGGCCCTGGCCCAGGCAAGAATCATGCGACTGTCGAGGCCCCCGGTCATCGACATCGCGACCTGCCCGGCCTCGCGATGGTAACGCGGCACCAGGCGCGCGAAGAGCTCGGTGAGCTGCGTGCCGAAGTCCTCCGGCTCGAGCGGGGTTTGCTGTTCCCATGCCTCGGGTGAGAAATACCGGCGGCGCTCGGCGCGCCCATCGGCATGGAGCGTCCAGAGCGATCCGGCCGGCAACAAAGCGATGTCGGGAAAAAGCGTGCGATCCTGCAGCACGCAGCCTACGGAGAAAAACTCCCCCAGTCCGCGGGGATCGACGCGGCGCAGGCTCGGGTAAGCGGCGAGGAGCGCCTTGGCTTCGGTGGCAAACCGGATCCCGTCGGATGCGGCGTGGACATACACCCGCCCGGCGCCAAAACGATCGTTGAACAAAAGGACCTTGCCGGCGCGCTGGTCGACAATCACGCCGGTGAATCGACCGTTGAGACGCGAGACAAAGGAATCTCCTTCCTCCTCATAACAGTGCACGAGAACCTCGGCGTCGGTGGTGCAGGAGCGGCCGCGGGCGCAGAGGGCCTTGGCCTTCTCCGGCAAGTCGAAATCACGGCCGTTGAATATGAGCAGGATGTCCCGGGTTCGATTCCACGCGGTGCTTTCCTGATCGGTGACCCGTCGCACCCACGTCAGCGTCGCCTGCTCGCGATCGATGGAAAAGCTCCCGGTGGCCGAGGGTCCCTCGGTTCCGTCGGCCAATGCCTGTGCCATCGCTCCGGCCTCGATGCGAGAAGCTGGATTCTGGGTGCGGGAGCCGAGGATGCCTGCGAAGCCGGGCATGGGGACATCGGCCGTGCCATCACACTGCGGCGGCAGCGGTGGGGGAAAAAATGGAGCCGGCGGGAGGAATCGAACACTCCATCTGCCGAATACAATTCGGCCACTCTAACGTTGAGCTACACCGGCGAAAGAATTTCATGAGGCGGCCCGCTGCGATGCGGATGAAGGGGCGCGCCCGCCCGAAAATTTCGGGCCGAACTTGTCGTAAACGAAGGCGCGTGAGTCCAGCAGGAAGTTCGTCACAGGCTCGGGCAGGTTGGCGGCCAGGCCACGGTGCAGCCCGGTGGCCAGGGCAAGGCGACCCTTGGCGGTGAGGGGAATGTAGTAGCGCGGCAAGAGCACCTCGATGAAACCGTTGCGGCGCTTGAACTCCGTCACGCTGCTGTTGCGCTTCCGGCCATAGACATACTGCCCGTAGATCAGCCGATCGATGGAGTCTTTTGAGCATTGCTCCATCGCGGCCGCCAGCAGCGCGTTCGTGGGATGCTTCTCATAGTGGTCGTTGCGCGCGATGATCTGCATGATGCGGGCGGTTCGGCCGCAGTAGACCATCTTGATGAAGCCGATCAGCTGCGTCCCGAGAAACGCGCCGATGAACCGGCTGCGCTCCGCGTAGCTCGCGTTCTCGGCGCGCACCGTCGCGAGATCCTTGCCGTAGTGGGGAAAACGCCGGCCTTGGCGAATCGGCGTCTCGTCGTAGATCGCCTTGATGCCGGCGACGAGCGCGTCGTCGAACTCCGCGCGGCGCACGGTCACGCCGCGTTTTTGGGCTTTGCGGCAGTTTTTCCGCGATTCCTGCGGCAGCCCTTCCCACCAAGCCTTGAAGTTCGAGGTGTCGCCGACGGCGAGGTTGTCGTGGTCGACGTGAAGATCCGGATAGGCCACCGCGACTTCGGGGAGCGACTGGGCAAAGGTAAAGAGATCGGCCTGGATCGCCGAGCGCTCGACCGCGTCGAGCAGCGCAAAGGGGTTGGCGAGTGGCGGGAGATCGAGCCAGACCTCGTCAAAGATGGACGCGATCCGAAGCCGCCCGGCGGAACAGACGATGCGCCGCCCTTCGAACTCAAGTGCAGGTGCGGCCGTCCTTCGGGGCGATGCCTCGGGTTGGGCGGTATCGGCGTTCGGCATGGAGATGGAGGCGAGCAAAGTGGGCGGGCGCTGAAGGAGTTACATCGGCCGCGCTTCCATCGGATGAAGCCCGACGGCGGCCAGCAATCGGCCCACGTGATCGCAGCACCGGATGAGGAGGTGCATGAAGCGGTGGTGGCCGGCGAGCAGCGAAAAAGGCAGCACGATGCCGTAGAGTGGCACGGCCACGAGGGACTTCACCATCAGCAGGAGACGGCCCCGGCCAATCTTCAGGCTGTTTTTACCCCGGAGCAGGGCGCGCCGCAGCATGTAGCTGCGCGTCCAGCGCGAGGGCGGCACGGTCTCGTAGGCGACCGCCTCATTGCACCAGATGAACTTTGCGCCGGCGGCGCTCATGCGCTGGAAGAAATCGACGTCCTCGCCGCCGGTGCCGAACTGCTCGCGAAACGGCGGGGTATCCGCCGGCAGAATGGCACGCCGGAACAGCACATTGCCCGTGCGGCACTGCGACCACGCGAGCGGCGTCCCGGTGGGAAACTCGGGGCGCTCGCAAAACCGGCCCCTGATGAGCCACGCCGGCGGCGGTGAATCGAAGTGCGGCCGCACGGGGCCGAGCACGCCGGAGACGCGGTGCGACTCGCAGGTTTTCCAAAGCTCCGCGAGCCACGCGGGCACGGGAAACTCGTCGTCGTCGATGAAGACGAGAAAGTCGCCGCGGGCGTGCGCGATCGCGCGGTTGCGCACGAGGGCGATGTTCTGCGTGGGCTCGCAGCAGTAGGTGACACGACCGGGCGAGCGCGCGGCAAACTCTGCGACGAGCGCTTCGGCGGATCGGGTCGCGTCGTTGTCCGCGACGACGATCGAATAGCTGAACGCCCCGCCGGTTTCCTGCTTCTCCAGCTCCTCGAGCAGCCGCCGCAGCAGCACGGGACGCTTGAAGGTGCAGATACAGACGCTGAGATGCGGTTGAATCGCATCCGGCGCGCCGTCCTTGGTGGTGCCGGGTGCCGGGGTGATCATGCTCGCGTGCCGGACATCGCCCCGGGTGTCGTCGGAGGCGCGGGTTTCTTTTCGAGCCGCAGGAGCTGGCGCAGCCGCGCCATCTGTTCGCCGCGATGAAACGCCATCAGCTCGCGGGACACCGGGCGCGGCATCCGCGTGAGGCACGCCCACCAGTAGCCGGCCACGAACCAGACCGAGCCGATGAGGAATGGCGCCTCGCGGAATTGGAACAGCCCGCGCAGTGTCTCCCACAACGGGTGGCCGCCGACGTAGTAGGCTTTTCGCCCGTAGTGGAATCGAGCCATGAGCGGGCTGTGGTTGCCCGTGCCGATCTTCCGATGGTGAAAGCAAACGCGCTCGAGGAAGGTGCGCGTTTCCCAGCCCTTCATGCGTGCGGTCGTGACCGCAATCCAGTCGATCGCGCCGCCCTTGATCGGGACGTAGCCCCCGACCTCGGCGAAGCACGGCTTGCGGAAAATCTGGCACGCTCCGGAGACGTGCGTGAGGTTCGCCGAGCCGTGCGCGTAGCTGTGCTCGTGCGGTTTCGACTCGTCCTCGACAAAGGGCGTGCCGGCGACGCCGAGCCGCGGGCGTTCCGCGAAGCGCGCGAGCAGGAACTCGTAGTAGTCGGGGCCCATCGTGATGTCGGCGTCGAGGTTGCCCACGAGGTCGTAGTCGGTGCCGGCCAGGCGCGCAAAGCCGGCGGCGAAGCAGTTGGCCTTGGCGGCAAAGGTGCGGTCGCGGTGCTCCGGCATCCGCAGGAGCTCGATCCACGGGTGCTGGGCGGCGTGGCGCTTCACGATATCGTCGGTGCCGTCGCTGGAGCCGTCGCTGACGATGACCCACTTTTCCGGGCGCGCGGTCTGGGCGACGACGGATTTGATGGTGCCCTCGATGAAGGCGGCCTCGTTGCGCGCGGGCGTGACGAGCACGTATTTCAGGCGGGCGCTCATGAGGCGGTGGCGGCGAAAGCCGGCTCGCGGGCGGCGGTCCCGGCGGGGCCGAGCTTCACCAGCAGGTGCGAGAGCGCCTTGAACATCGTCGCCTGGCCCCAGTGAAAGTAGGGCGTGCGCGCCTTCATCAGCGGATACTCGCGATAATAGAAGTAGCCGGTGCGGTCCTGCATGTTCGAGATGGTCCAGTCGGCGACCTTCATCGCGACAGACAGCGCGGCCGGATCGCGATCGGAGAAGAAGGCGAAGGTGTCGATGGCCTGCGAGGCGCACTGGATGTCCACGGGATAGGTGCGGTCGTGGTAGTAACGCGGGCGGCCCGAAGGTTCGAAAAAGGTCGCCTTGAAATACTCGTAGCCGCGCGCGAGGTGCGAGTCGAAGGAGCGGTCGCCCGTGGCGTCGATGTAGCGGCGGAGGCTGTCGAGGTTGTAGGCCGTGTGAAAGTTATCGATCCAGTGGTATTTCGGGTCCTCGCCATACCACCACGAGCCGTCGGGGCGGAGCCGCTCGCAACTGTAGCGGGCGGCGTCGCGCGCGACCTCGAGGTAGCGGGTGTTGCCCGTCAGGCGGCCGGTCTTCGCGAGGAGCGCCGCGCCGAGGAGGTTGGAGTTGTGGACGGAGTTTTGGAAGACGCCGGTGTAGCTGAGGCAGGCCCCGGTGGGCGTGGTCTCGCGCGGCAGCGTGAGGATCCACCGGCAGATGCTGTCGGCGATCTCGAGGTGGCGCGGCTCGCGGAAGCGCTCGTAGGCGGCGACAAACGCCTGGCCGATGAGGCCCGACCACACGATGGTGGGCGTATGGGCTTTCATGCAGCCGCTGCGCGTGGAGAAGTCGAAGTGGTTGCCCCAGCAGTGGCCCGCGTAGCCGGCCTCGCGCGCGTGGTCCAGCCAGTCGAGGCACGCGAACGCTTTCGCGCGGTGACTGTCGTCACCAGTGGCTTGGTGCAGAAGGGCGTGGCCCCAGGCCATGAAGCCACGGCCCTTGGTGGAATCGAGCGGCTTCACGCCCACGAGCGGGCGGATGTTAATCGGGGATTTCCAGATCGCCTGCTGAAGCAGGCGCTCGGCGAACAGGTGCCCGAACGTGAGCGGGCGCAGGAAGGAGGTGAGGCCGTCGCCCGGATCGTAGCCGCGGTAGCCGCGGGCCTCGACCCATCGTTGCACGCCGAGAAGGCTCTGTTCGATGCGGGCTTTCATGTGGCGGGCTTGGGGGGCGTGCCGGCGATGAGGTCGTCGGCGATGCGCAGATAGTCGGTCTTGCGACGCTTCCAGCTGTGCTCGTCGGAATAGGCGAGCGCGTTGGCGACCATGCGCCGCCGGCGCTCGGGATTTTCGAGGACCTCGATCATGCCTTCGGCCAGCGCGGCGGCGTTGCCCGAGTCGAAGAAGCGCACGACCGAGTCGTTGAAATAAAATTGATCGATCTTGGTGCGGGAAATGACGACCGGAATTCCGACCGACATGAACTCCATGATCTTCGTGCTGTAGGCCTCGTTGCCGAAGGAATCGGCGCGCTTGGGCACGATGCCGAGATCAGCGGCGGCCATGATGCGCGCGACTTGGCGCACGCCCACGGGCTCGAAAAATTTGACGCTGCCATTGAAGCCGAGCCGCTGGGCCTGCTCGACCAGGGAGGGCTTCATGTTGCCGTCGCCGTAGATGTGGAACTCAGCCTGCGGCAACCGCGCCTTCACGGTGGCGAAGGCGTCGAGCGCGATGTCGAGGCCCTGGTGCCACTGGAGTCCGCCGGGGAAGATGACGATCAGTTTGTCGTCGGTCCGCGTGCGCGGCTGGGGCTGAAAGATGCGGGAGTCGACGTTGTTGATGAAGACCGAGCAGCGATCCTCCATGTGCGTGCGGGCGCGGAATTTTTCCAACCAAAGGTGGTTCGAGACGATCACATGGTGGGCAAAGTGCGCCGACCAGCGTTCCACGAGCTTGAGCGCGGAGATGGTGATGGAGGACTTCCCGCGGCTGAACTTGCTGGCGTAGAACTCGGGCACGATGTCGTGGATATCCAGGATGATCCTGGCCCCGGTCAACCGCGGGTGCCAGGCCGCGAAGATGAGGAAATCCGGCATGTTGTGCACGTGCACGAGGTCGTAGCGTTGCTGGCGGTTCTGGCAGGTGATCCAACTCGCGGAGCGGAACAGGAACCGCACGAGCGGCCAGAGGTAGGAGAGCTTTGACTGTTCGTTCTTGCCGAACCGATCCTGCAGTCGCACAACGCTGACGCCTTCGATGACCTCCTGTGCCGGGAGGCTGGCGGAACGCCTCAGCGCGACGACGTCGACGTGGTCGCCGCGAGCGGCCAGCGCCTCGGCATAGCGGGTCACGCGATTGTCGCTCTCATAGAATGAATGGGTGACCATGCAGACGCGCCGTGCCCGCCGGCGCGTGGGCCTGGTGGCCATCGACGCAGTGAACTGCGCGACCTCGCGCGGCAGGGCCTGCCAATACTGCCCGGCGTAGTTGCGGCGGATGTGTTCCAGCACCTGCGCGTAAAACCCCACCGGGTAGGTGCGCGACGACTCGGCCTCGCCGTCGAAGCGGACATAGTCGGGATGCACGTTCATAAGCACCATGCCGCCTTGCGCGACGATCCAATCGAGCTTGCGAATCCAAGTCTCGGGCGACTTCTCGCGCAGGACCAGGAACAGCGTTGAGTCCTGAGGCAGGGTGTAGGGGAGCTCGACGTAACCGCCGCGCGCCGCGGCGGCGTTTTCACTCGTGGCAAACGGCGACATGGAGCCCGCGCCCGAGGGCGGCGGCGTTACCCAGAACGGGAAGATGGTGCCCGCCCCGTCCGGCTGCAGCTCGAAGGGATCCGTATCGAACGTCGAGGAGTCGTAGCGGATGTCGAGGTCGTGCAGCCAGTCGAGGTTGCGCAACATGAAGCCGGAGCGATAGCCGGAGGCGCCCCATTCGCGGACATATTGGTTGATTCGGCGCGCATTTTCCCGAAAGCGCGCGTGGGACTGGAAGAGCTTTCCATCGTGCCGCAAATCATGGACGCCCACCTCAAAGCCCGCGGCCTCCAGTTCCGCGCGAAGGTCGGGTGACACCCGATAGTCGCCTTCGGGGATGAAGTTGAAGGAGCTGCGGAAACCAAGGGAGCGCTCGAGGGAAAAAAGCGGGCGGCATTTTTCCAAGCCCGCGGGTCCCTCGACGTCGTGCGTGAGCACAACGGCGAATTTTTTCCCTTCGGGCCAGCCGGGCCAGCCGTCAGGGGCAAGCCGCGTAGCGGGATCGGTTGGCCAGGTTGTGCTGGATGCGCGCTGGATGCGGCGGGCGGCGACGCGCCGCAACGCCATCCTCAGCCGCCAGGGAAGGAATGGCTTGAGCGCATAGTAGAACTTTTGGTGGCTCTTCAGCATCGAGAGCGGGCAAACGCGGGCGGCGGTAAATCGGGCGGTGGGTTCAAGTGGCGAGCAGTTCCGGGCTGAGCTTTCCCGGGACGTAGTTGCGCGTCTTGTTGAGGACCACGCCGACATGGGCCTTGGACTCCGCAAGCAGGTTGCACGCGCCCTGGACGAGGTCGCGGTCGGTGGATTCAGACTCCACGACCAGCAGCACCATGTCCATGTAGCCCGCGAGGCGCGGGGTAATGCTGAGCTGGCTGACCGGTGGCATGTCGAAGATGATGTAGTCGAAGTCGCTGGCTTTCAGCTTGGGAATCAAACGCGCGAAGCGCTGCGGCATGTTGCGCGAGAGACGCTCGCTGTTGTTGTTCTCGGTGACGACGTAGAGGTTGTCCTGCACATGGCCCTGGCTGCGCGCCTCCAGGAGTTCGTCGAGGCCGCACGCCTCGCGGCCCTTGACGAAGTGCTTGGCGGCGCCTTCGCCCACCGTCATGTCGACGAGGAGGACGTTGCCCTCGCCGGTTTCCGAGAGGCTGCGGGCCAACCCCGCAGCCGTCGTCGTGACGCCCGCCTCGTGGCCGAGGCCGGTGACGGCAACAAGCTTGGGCTTGTGGGTGAGATTGCGGCTCTCGAAATATCCGATGAGGCGATCGCGCAGGGTTTCGTGGAAGGGCTGGAGCGAATGGGTGCGGCGGCGGCGCTTGGCCGGCTTGGCCGGGACGAGCTCCGTGGAGGTTGATGCCGCCCCGTCGGCGGGTTTCGCGGTCGCTTCGAGCGCCAGCGGCTGAGGGTCTAGCTTCAGCCGCGGGATGGTGAGAAAGAGCGGCGCGCGCAGCATGCGCGTGAGATCCTGAGGCCGACGCACGGAGCGGTCGAGGTAGAGCTCGACGAGGAAAGCCCAGGCCAGACCGGCGATAATGCCAGCGACGGCGAACAGAGCGGACCGGCGGACGTTGATGGGCTCGCGGAACGAGGGCGAGGGAGACTGGACGGTGTTGATGTTTGCAACCTTGCCGATGGCGCCGATCTCTCGGTTGAAGCGGTTTGTTTCGGTTATCTGGTTGACGGTGGTGTAGGCCGCGAAAGCTGCGTCGCGCTTGCGCTTCAAATCCTGGATGTTGGCCTCCGCCCGCTCGTATTTCCCGGCTTCGGCACGGAGCCGCTCATATTGGGTATCGAGTTCCTTGATTTTCGCCTTGTAGGCCGCAACTTGCACCACAATCGAGGAGGCCTCGCTGGCGTCCATGTCGGGACCGATGACGCGGTCCTGCCGGATGGACTTCACGAGCTGAGGGTATTGCTCTCGCAGCTTGTTCAACGCGACTTCGGCTTCCGCGAGTTGGCTTTGGGCAAGCTTCACCCGGATGGTTTCCGGCGTGAACTGCGCAAGCAACTCCTGCTCAAGCTGCTGGAGTCGGCCGACACGCATCGTGAGGATCTTGTGATCGTCGATTATCTTCTGGGGGATCTCGGGCTCCTTGGGGGCCTCCGGTGGTGGAGTCTTCGAAGTCTCCAGACGCTTCTTCAATTCCTCGAGGATGGCGATGCGCCCGGCGACTTCCGTCTCGTAGCTCATGACCTCGCGGCGATTGCTGGCCATCTGGCCGGCAACCGCTTCCTTGGCGTTTTCTATGGAGGTGACGCCAATAGCAGTCAAAGCGCGGCGAAGCTCGTCCTCGGCTTGGTTGAGGCGGAGTTGCGTGCTATCCATAGCCTGCTGTTGCTGCTCGGACAGGAGGCCTCCGGCGCCGTGGATCTCGAGATGCTTTTTGAGATACTGCTCGATGATGACTTGGAGTAGTGGTTGGACGAGGTCGGGGTCAGGGTGACGAAAGGTGAGTTGCAGCACGGTGCTGGACTGCGGCACCACAACACGCAGTCCGTTGTGGACGGCTGCGGTGGCTGCGCCCAGGTCTTTGCCGCCGCCTGTCTTGGCGAGGATTTTCTCGGGCCCGTAGATTTCCGCCACAACCTTGGCGAGATCCGCGCTGTTCAGGATCGTCATCTCGGTGTTCATGATGGTCGCGCCGCGTTCGTCGGCGGATTTCACCCCATTGGTGTTCTGGCCATTCGGGTTTGGAGCGGATGGCGTGTTGGGAGTCACGATGTAGCGCACGAGGAGCATCGCCTCCGACTGAAAGGGCGGCGACTCGGTCTTGTAGAGGGCGACGCCGATGCCGATGCCGGCGAGTGAGCACAGGAGAATTTTCCACTTATGGCGGAAAAGGATGTAGTAGATGTCCCCGAGATTGAGATTCTGGGCCGCCGGGATGGTTTGGTTTGTCATGGTGCTTTAGGCTTCCCTGGGAAGCATGCTCGGTTGGTGAAATCGGTAACTGAAGGCGGGTGTAACGTGAAGAATGTTCAGGCCATGTGCTTGTAGGCGATGGCGCCAATCAGTCGTGAGACGAACGGAGGAAGCAGTCGGAAGACGCGGGTGTGCCATCCGGTCGTCCGCTCGTTTCCGCCTGCAACGAAGCCTTCGCGGCGGAAATCATAGCGGGTGTAGTCGAGGTCATATTCGGTGGGACGCCATGCCAGCTTGAAGCGCCTCAGGCCGTCGTTGTTCCGCGATGTGCGTCCAAAATCGAGGCGATGAAAACCGTCCTTGGCGTAGCGTTCGATCGCTCGCCACAGCACGAGGTGGTTGGCTTGCGACTCGCGGGCCAGCGGATCCGAGGCCGCAAATTTGTAGATGGCGCTCGCACCAAAATGGAAAAAGATGGCGCTGGCCACGGGGATGCCACCCCGCCGCGCGATTGCCACGGTGCCATGCCCGGCTGAAAGCGCGTGACGATGGATGGAGGTGAAAAATCGAAATGGCTGCGGTGGCAGGCCATGTTTGCGGCGGGTGCGGCAAAGCTGGTCGTAGAAAACCCGGAGGTCGGCGAGCTCGTTCGAGAATTCGACCGACACGCCAAGGTTGATCGCCTTCCGGATTGCGGTCCGCGCGGTGCCGTCAATCTTGGCGAAGAGTTCCTCGGAGCTACCTTTCAGGGCAAGCGCATGGCCGAAGTAGGATAGCGAGGCAGGGGCGTCCTCGATGCCGAGCGACCGGCGGTCGCCATGGAATTCCCAGCTCGTCCACGCTCGGCTCGCACCTTGGCGCAAGGTCGCATCAACCAAGGGTCGAATCGCAGCTGCATCCGCCAGCAGAGCAGGGGATTCGTCAGTGAAGGGTAGCGAAACACCGCGTCGGCCAAAGAGCCACTGCGATGTCTCCATCGCTGGCATCACTGACCGCTCGCCAGCGTCGTTGATGTGCCAGAGATAGGCAGGGGTAAAGCCATAGGTCTGAGAAAGGACGTTTGCCCAGTTGCTTGTGTGGAAAAAGGTCGCCCCGCCCAGCGCGCCGATGGTCCGATTCCAATCGGGAGCTACCGTCGGATCGGCTGGGCTGACCGTGCCTGCGCTTTTTCCGACGGCATGGGCCGACTCGCGGGGCGATTGGGCTCTTGCCGGCATAAAATAGAAGGTGGACCCTGATTTTCGCGGGAAGAATTCCGAAGCGGAGAGATCAGATCCGGGGGGATGCTCGACTTGTGCTAAAATGCTAATGTTTGAGCGGGTTGACGCTGAACCAATCGCTATCGGATGCCCCTCGCGCACCCTGAGTTGCTGGCTTAGAGCGGCCGGAGACTCAAAGTTCCTTTACAGCGGCTCCCCGGGGGGACGCGATCGCGGGTCGCAGAAACCTCGCCTGAGTTAGGGGCAAAACCACGCGTAGAAACGGCAAAGAGGGGCAAATCATGCGCAAAGCGCGCATTTGGTTACCGTTGGTTCGTAGCTGACGGGAAGTGCGCTGCGCGGGCACCTGCCACCCTCGTCAAGGCGTTGTGGTTACCCGGCCCTTTCTCGCTGACAACCGCGTGGGCGGCGCATCAGACAAAGCTTCAGCCGGTAGGGGTTGCCGATCGGATTTGCGGCGAGCAGCCATCATCTGGACCACTTGGCGAACGATGGCGGGGAGGGTTAGGCCTAGAATCTTGAGGTCGAGCCAGAGGGATTTTTTCGCCGAGTAGTAGACGTCCAGTCGGATCATGCGTCCGAAGGAGGTTTGGTTCTTGCCCGAAACCTGCCAAAGTCCGGTCAGCCCTGGCACAGATCGGAAGCGTCGCCGCTGGGCCGAAGTGTAGTTTTCGTATTCGTAGGCCAAACAAGGGCGGGGGCCGACCACGCTCATCTCCCCGCGCAAGACATTGATGATCTGGGGCAATTCATCGAGACCGGTGGCGCGAATCAACCATCCACCGGGGATAAGCCGTGAATCTCCTTTTGCATCCAGTTTCTGCATGGGCGCCCCTGTGGCCATAAGCGTCGCGAAATACGCCTGATGTTGAGAGGTCGCTGCGCCCATATGCATGGTGCGGAACTTAAAAAGGCGAAACCTCCGGCCCCTGAGACCGACGCGCTCCTGCCGGAAGAAAATGGGTCCAGGTGAAACGAAGGCGATTAGCACGGAGATGAGCAGTGTGCCCAGTGCCAGCGCCGGCAGGGCCAGACAGCAGCAGGCCAAGTCAAGGGCTCGCTTCCACGCGGGAAGTGGAGCGACGCTGCCGGCGGACGACAGTTTTGCGAGGGGGCTGGTGCTAAGTGCGGGCACTGGGTAAAGCCGAGTGATTCAAGGAGGTTGTCTGCAGGTGGCGGGCCAGGGAACTGGTGTGCTCGGTGTGGGAGTATGCTCCGGATGGGAAGTGGCTCAGGTTCTTGATTTGTGATGCATCGCTGATGCCGCGTCGACCCCACCTGATCCGTGGGGTGGTGAATGCGCCATGAACTTGCTTTTCGGTCAAGTCAGGAAACGCCGCCTCAGCGCCAAGGACTGGATGAATTGAAGTTCGCCGTCTATCTTGACGGGCGGAATGCGCTATTCTCGTGCATGGACCTGAGGACTCTGGGATATCTCACAATGCTCAAGGCGCCATGCATGCGAAGTTCTTGGGCAGAAGTGTCGATTTACCTTACAAAATCGTGAATGGCCAAGGTCGGCTCATTTTGATTTACTGAATTTCTAAAATATGATGGATAGTGATTTATGATTCGTGTTGATGGATTTTTTCACTTGGCACACGCCTCGCTATTCTGTCGATGTCGGTCAACTTCATCAACGAACAACCCAACTTGTTTCCATGAAATCCATCATCAAATCCATCAGCACGCTCGGCTTCGCGCTTGGGCTTTCCGGTGCGGCCTTCGCCGTTCCGATCACTGGCCAGCTTAATTTCGCCGGCACTTATACGGCCGCGAATGGCAATCTCTTGACCTCGAACAATGTTCTCACCTTCGGTTCGACCACGACGCTTGGGCCGGGTTCAGGCAGCTTCGCGGGTATCAGCACCGGCACGGCGGTCACGACGGCGACGAGCCTGCTCACCAATCAGGCTGGCAATGTGGTAACTGTCAGCCCTGGTCCGCTTGTTTGGAGCGTCGGTGGCTTCACCTTCAACGTCACCAGCATCTTCGAAACGTCGAACTCTGCCACCAGCATCGGCTTCTTCGCCTTCGGCACCATCAGTGGCGCTGGTTTCGACAATACTGCGGGCACTTGGGAGTCGACCTTCCAGAACGCGGCCGGCAGCGGCACGAACGTCAACTCGACCTTCTCCGCTTCCTCGGGCGTTCCCGCTCCGGACGGTGGCTCGACCGCGGCTTTCCTCGGCCTCGCCCTCTTGGGTCTGGCGTGGTTTGCCAAGCGCAAGGCCTAATAAGCGGTCGGATAGTCTAGGTTTCTTATGCTGCGCCAGCCAAAAGCTGGCGCAGTTTTTTTATACCCTGCGCCCGCGGGTCGAGAATGAATCAAGGTTGCCGCCAGCAGTCTCAAACGAGTGGTGTGGCGTGTAGGTCCGTCAAAATACTAGCACTTGGAAAGGAAGACCAATTTCTGGCTTTTCATGGGGTCAGTCAGTCGTGTCTAACTAGGCCGTGTCCCATGAATCCCACGATGCCGCGCTCCGAGAGCGTAATGTTGTAGGGGCAGGGCTGTGGCCGGGTGGCGGCAGACTTACGCGGTGGAGCTGGCGGAGTGGATGGCTCCGACTCTCGACTGTCGCGGCAACGCCGTTGCTGATGTTTTTTCTGGCTAGTATGCGAGTTTCGGGGGCGACGTTCGTCTGGAACGACTCTTCGAATAACTTCAATTCCAACAGCAGCTGGTTTGGCGGGTCTGGCGTGCCCGGTGCAAACGACGTCGCATTTTTCGCGCAAAGCTCGTTTGCAAACAGCCCGGTGATTACGTCCAGCGTCAGCGTCGGCGGAATTCAAATGGTCAATGGCGCGGGTGCGCTGACGTTTTCCGCGGCAAGCGGAACCACGCTCACCTTGGGCGCGAGCGGTCTAGTTAACTACGACTCGTCACGCGCCCTCACGTTCAATAGCGCCAATCTGAGCCTGGCCCTCGCGACGAGCACCAGTTTCTACACGGAAAGCACGATCTCGATTGGCAACCTGACCCCCAGCCTCTCTATCGGCGCCAATACTCTCACCTTGGACGGCCCGGGCACGGGGTCCACGATCGCCACCGCGATTTCCGGGGCGTCCGGCAGTGTGATCAAATCTGGCACGGGCACGTGGGTGCTGAGCGCTGCCAACACCTACACCGGCGGCACCACGGTCAATGGCGGCGTGCTGGCCTTCGGCGCCGCGGCGAACGCTACTGGCGCGCTGGTGATTAACGCCGGCGGCACGCTGCGGCTTGCCGCCAGCAATGTGTTTTCCAGCCCGGCTTCCTTGACGCTTGGCGGCGGCACACTGCAGATCTCCGGCGGTGCGTTCAGTCAGAATTTCGGTTCGGCGCCGTTGAGCATGGGGGCGAGCAGCACCATCGATTTTGGCAGCGGTCTGGGTGCGAGCGCGCTCGTGTTCGCCAACTCAAGTGGCCAGACGTGGGCCGGCACCCTGACGGTTTCCAACTACAGCAGCGCCGGTGGCGACACGCTGCGCTTCGGCACGAGCAGCAATGCTCTTAGCGGAGCGCAATTGGCGGCCATTTCCTTCGACGGCATCGCCGCGCAAATTGACTCCAACGGCTTTGTTTCGCCCGTGCCCGAGCCCGCCGCGTATGCACTGGTTCTTGGCGCTGGCGTGCTGGCAACGGTGATCATGCGCCGGCGCAAGCCTGCCGTGGCGTGCCCTTGATCGGCGCTGGACGCGTCCCGTTTCGGCGTGAGGTTGGCCTGTCCGGCCGATTTCATCCTGCATGAGCTGCATTGCACCGTTCCGCACTGCGTGCCGTGATGGGCGGGTGAACTCTGTGAAACCAAGCGTCTACCTCATTCTTGGCAGCGCCGGATCCGGCCGCAGGAAGATTTTGGCCGACCTTATCGAAACTGGATTGGGCGACGATAGCCGGGCCTGTGTCTTTCTGCCGGCGTCGGAGGCACCGCTGTCTGGCCCGGTGTTTCCGGGTGCCCGGCGATGGGAGTGGCACGACTCTTCGATTCATGCCCCGCTGGCCGACGCCTCCGGCCCGTTTTTTTTTGTCACCGACGGCGCATCCAACCCCATTGATCAAATCGAGGCCTTCAAGGCGTGGCTCGATGCGCAGGGTGCGGAGTTGGCCCGCGTGTTGTGCGTCGTGGATTGCCGGCTCGCCGAGCAGCACTCCGCGCTGTTTGGCTGGTTCGAGGCCTGCATCCATTTCTCCGACGTCGCGCTCCTCAACCACCGGGAAGGCGTGGCCAACAAGTGGCTCAGCGACTTCATCGGCCACTTCAAGAACCAGTATTTCCCGTGCCTGTTTGAGCCGGTGAAGGACGGACGAGTGAAGAACCCGGCTCTGATTCTGGAGCCCGAGGCCCGCCGCATGTCGCATATTTTCGATGCCGAGCAGGACTGGGTCTTGACGGATGCCGACGGCGAAATCGTCGACGAGGACGATGAGTCCGGCGACGCTGAGGAGGAGATCGAGGCCACGCTGGCCGTCGATCCCTATCTCGTGCGCGATGCCGCGGGCCGCCGCATGAAGCGCTTGCCTGACATCGCGAAATACCTCCCGCCTCCGCCTAGCGCCGGATGAAATGCGCCTGAAAATCGGGACGGTTCATCGTCTCCCAGATGAGCGATCCGAACTGTGGCCGTGGCAGGTAAATCAAGCTGCACACCCGGCTGGCCGCGCGGCCGAGCGGGGCGCCCAGCCACACCAGCAGACCGGCCAGCCCGTAGAACAAAGCCAGCCCGCCCACGATCAGGTAGGCGTGCTGCCCGAGCTCAAATCCCGGCAGCCGCCGCCCGATCCAATGCATCGGCAGGATCGCGAGCGCGATCGCCGCGCCCACGATCCAGTGCGTGCGGGCGACGAAGACGACGCATTCGGGCGGGCGGCGCACGATTCCTCCCGCTCCCGGCCGAGGCTACTTGGCCGCCGCGACGGCTGCGGCAAACGCCTTCGCCTTTGCGGTGATGGCGGCCCAGTTCTTTTCCTTGAACGCCTTGGCCTCGACCAGCGAGCTGCCGGCCGCCGTGGCAAACGCGCCGGCCTTCAGAAACTCGCCGACGTTGTTTTCGTTTACGCCGCCCGTCGGCACCATTTCCACCTGGGGCAGGGGGGCCTTGACCGACTTGATGTAGCCCGGACCGAAGAATTCCGCCGGGAAAATCTTCGCCGCATCCGCGCCCGCCTCCCACGCGGCGATGATCTCCGTTGGCGTGAAGGCCCCGCTGAACACCGGCACGCTGTAGCGCTGGCACAGCGTGATCACCTCCGGCCGCAGCGCGGGCGTCACGATGAACTTCGCGCCGGCGAGAATCCCGATGCGCGCCGTCTCGGCGTCGAGCACGGTGCCGAGTCCAAACAGGAAATCGGGCAGCTCCGCCGTCGCCTTTTCCAGCATCCGGATCGCCCCGGGCGTCGTCATCGTCAGCTCGATGCTCGTGAGCCCGCCGGCGGCGAGCGCGCGCGCGCAGTCGAGCAGCCCGTCGGGCGAATCGGCGCGGATGAGCGCGATGACTTTCTCGGCGCGAATCTTCGAGAGGATGGCGTCTTTTTTCATGGGGCGCGCAGTGTGCCGTCGTGGCACCGGGAGGGGAAATCAATTTTCTTGCGCCTCGCGGGGGCCGCGTGTCTCTTGCCCGTCCGATTTTGCCCGGATGGTGGAATTGGTAGACACGCAGGTCTCAGAAGCCTGTGCCTAACAGCATCGCGGTTCGAGTCCGCGTCCGGGCACCATCGGGTCGTGCGCGGCGCGCTACGTGAGGGCCACGATCGCCTTGATCACGCCCGATTCGGGCCGCAGCCATGCGGGGAATTGCGCGACCATCTCGTCGAATCCCGCGCGGTGGGTGATCCACGGGCCGGTGTCGATCACGCCGTCCTCGATCAGCTTGATGATGCGCGCGAAGTCGCGTGTGAGCGCGTTGCGTGACCCGAGGAGCGTGAGCTCGCGGCGGTGCATCGCCGGCGCCTGGGGGAACTGGAGCTCCTGCTGGGTGATGCCGACAAACGCGATGCGCCCGCCGTAGGCGGCGTAGTTGAGCGCATGGCTCATCGACTTGGCGCTCCCCGTCGCGTCGATCACCACGTCGGCGAGCTGGCCGTGGGTGATGGCGCGCAGTGCTTCCAGCTCCGCGCCGTCGCCGCGCACGGCGATCGTGTGCGGCACGCCCATGCGCTCACGGCAAAACGCAAGGCGGGTCTCGTTCACGTCCATCACGATGCACGTCGCGCCCGCGACCTTCACAAACTCCACCGCGCTCAGCCCGATGGGGCCCGCGCCGATCACGAGCACGTTTTCCCCGGCCTTCACGCCCGCGCGGTCGACGGCGTGGCAGCCGATGGCGAGCGTCTCGACCAGCGCGAGCTGCTCAAACGAGAGCCGGGCCGAGACGTGGAGCTTGCGCGCCGGGAGAATCATCCGCTCGCGCATCCCGCCGTCGCACATGACGCCGAGCGTCTGGTGCGCCTCGCAGCAGTTGGTGAGGCCGCGGCGGCACGAGTAGCATTTCTGGCAGTTGATGTAGGGCTCGACCGAGCACCGGTCGCCAGGCCGCACGTTGGTGACGCCGGCGCCGACCGCGAGCACCTCGACGCCCAGCTCGTGGCCCGGGATGCGCGGGTAGGAGTAGAACGGCATCTTGCCGAGAAAACCGCCGTAGTCGGTCCCGCAAATCCCGATGCGATGGATGCGCACGAGCGCCTCGCCGGCGTGGGGCGCGGCGGGCTCGGGCAAATCGAGCGGGACGAAGTGCTGCGGTTTTTCGAGGAGGAGGGCTTTCACGGCGGATAGGTCGAGAGTCGCGGGTTCAGTTGTTCTCCGCCAGCCCTTCCTTGTGCCCGATGTTTTTCACCGGCGCGAAGATCGCCTGCACTTCGGCGAGGAGCTGGCGGTCGATCGGCTCGGCGGCCCACTTGGCCCAGTTGCGGATGTTCTGCGGGTTGGCGCTGCCGGCGACGGTCGTCGCGATGGCGGGGTGGGAGAGCGAGAATTGCAACGCGAGCTTCGCGATGTCCACGCCGCGGCTGGCGCAGAGCGCGGCGGCGGCGCGGGCGGCGGCCTTCACGTTCTCCGGCTCCTTGAGCCACGCGGGGAGCGGGGCGTTGGTGAGCAAGCGGGCGCTGAACGGCCCGGCGTTCATCGCGCCGACGCCCTTGGCGCCGAGATAGGGCACGATCTCGTCGGCGAAGCGCGTGTTTTGCAGCGTGAATTGGTTGTAGCTGAGCACGCAGTCCACGCGCGCCTGTTCGAGGATGAACTTGAAAATCTTCATCGGGTAGCCGCTGAAGCCGAGGTAGCGGACTTTTCCGCTCTGCTGGAGCTTGCGGAGCGCGGGCAGCGTCTCGTCGACGATCTGCTGCATCGGGACAAACTCGATGTCGTGGCAGAGCACGATGTCGAGGTGGTCGGTGCCGAGGCGATAGAGCGAGACATCGACGCTCTCGGCGACGCGCTTGGCCGAGAAGTCGAAGTGCGCGAGATCGTAGCGGCCGAGCTTCGTGCAGAGCAGGTAGCGGTCGCGCGGCACGCCCTTGAGCGCGATCCCGAGCAGCACCTCGCTCATGCCGCGGCCGTAGAACGGCGACGTGTCGATGAGGTTGAGCCCGCAGTCGAGCGCGACGCGCACGCTGCCGAGCGCCTCGTCGAGCGTCACGCTGCGGAACTCCGCGCCGAGCGAGCTGGCGCCAAAGCTGAGGATGGGGACCTGGAGGTTGGTCTGACCGAGGCGGCGGGTTTGCATGGGTAAACGGGACAATCAGAACTCAACCACCGCCGGGCCCGGATAGACACAAATGTCCCGGGGCTCGCGGGGTTGAACTCCATCGTGGGTCCATCCGTGGTTCTCCGATCAGCTCGTGCGCACGCCGATCGTGAGGAGGACGTTGGCCCAGAGCGCGGTGTCGGCGGTCTGAATCGTGAGGACGTGGTCTTTGCTTTCGACGGCCGCGTAGAAGTCCCACTTTGAGATGGGTTCGAGCTTGCGCGCGGCGTTTCCGGTCTGGTCGAGGATGGTTCGGAACTCCTTCCAGGCGGGTGGCTCGCCGTGGCTGGCGTAGGCGTCGTCCGCGGGGATGCCCATGGTGTTGATGGCGTCGATGGACACGGCGCTCAGCACCGCGCGGAGCGCCTGCGCGCAAGTGACGACGCCGGGCGTGAGATTCAGCGAGACGAGCTCGGCGTGGGGCCCGCGCTTCGTCGAGGCCGGGTAGTGGCCGTCGGCGATGAGGATTTTGGCGTGGTGCCCGGCGCGGGCGAGGACGCGCAGAATCTCGGGGTGGGTGAGGGTGGTCTTGAGCATGGAAAGATCAGCTGGCGGCGAGCGCCTGCTTGAACGCCTTGATCGTCTGCGCGGCGGCGGTGGCCGCATCGGGCAGCGGGAAAATCTCGGCTGAGAGGCAGCCGTTGTAGCCGATGGCGCGCAGCGCCGCGATGATCGGCGCGACGCGCGTCTGGCCGAGGCCGATGGCGCGGCGGTTGGAGTCGGCGAAATGCACATGGCCCACGAGGTCGCCCGCCTCGCGCAGCGCGGCGGCGGAGTCGGCCTCCTCGATGTTCATGTGAAACAGATCGGCCAGGATGCGCACATTCGCGATCCGGCGCGACCGCAGCCACGCTGCGGTCTCGTCGAGGCGGTTGAGGAGATTGGTCTCGTAGCGGTTCAGGGGCTCGTAGAGGAGCGGCACGCCGTGCCGCGAGGCGCGCGCGCCGAGCTCGGCCAGCGCCTCGGCCAGCCACGCGAGCGCCTGCTCGCGCGAGGCCGCGCCCTCCCAGCGCCCTTGCATCGATCCGATGATGGCGGGTGCGCCCAGGCTCCCGGCCACATCCACGACCTCGCCGATGAAGGCGCGCGCGTCGCGCCGCACGGCGGCCTCGGGCGAGGTGAGCGACAGCTTGCGCACGAGCCAGCCGGCGCCCGTCCCGACGGCGGCGACGCGGAGGCGGTGGAGCGAGAGAAGCGCCTGAATTTCTCGCGCGTCGAGCGCCGCCGCCGACGGCGGAAAAATCTCCACCGCGTCGAATCCCAGCGCGGCGGCGCGGGCGCAGGCGTCGGCGAGCCCGGTGTGAAACACGAACGGCCCGGCCTTGGCCTCGGGCACGAGCGACACGGTGACGGCGGAGCGCATGGAAACGGCGCGATCTCAACGCCCCGCGCGCGTGATGCGAGCCAAACGTGGGTTCGGGCGGCCCGGCTTGCGCCGCGCCGTTCCCACGCTGGGGCCTTGCACGCCGCGGGTGCGTTCGCATCGTGGGGTCCGCGTGTTTCTCCGCGTCCTCCCCGTTCTCTTGCTCGCCGGCGCCTTGGCGCCCGGCGCACGCGCCGCGGTCGATTTCGACCGCGAGGTGCGGCCGATTCTCTCGGACACGTGTTTTCGCTGTCACGGGCCGGACGAGTCCGGACGCAAGGCCAAGCTCCGCCTCGACACCGCGGAGGGCTCGCGTCGCGAGAAGGACGGCGTGCGCCCCGTCGTCCCGGGCAAGAGCGCCCAGAGCGAGCTGATCTTCCGTGTCACGAGCACGGAGGACGACGAGGTGATGCCGCCCCCGAGCTCGAAGCTCGCCCGCCTCACGCCGCAGCAGATCGACACGCTCCGCCGCTGGATCGACGAGGGCGCGGAGTATCGCGGGCACTGGGCCTTCGAGCGCCTGAAGCCTGTCGCCGTCCCGGCCCCGGAGGATCCGGAGACGGCGCAAAAGGGCGAGGCCGAAAAGCCGGACGCCCCGGCCGTGGCCCTCGCCGCATTGCCGCATCCCATCGACGCGTTTGTGCAGGCCAGGCTCGCCTCGGCCGGTCGCCGCCTCCAGCCCGAGGCGGATCCGGCGACGCTCATCCGCCGCGTGTCCTTCGACCTCACCGGCCTGCCGCCCGCGCCGGGCGAGATCGCGGCGTTTGCGGCCGACAACTCGGCGGAGGCTTATGGCCGCGTGGTCGACCGGCTCCTCGGTTCACCGCGCTACGGCGAACGCATGACCGCGGACTGGCTGGATGTGGCGCGCTACGCCGACAGCTACGGTTTCCAGGTCGATCGCCCGCGCGACATGTGGCCGTGGCGCGATTGGGTGATCAAGGCGTTCAACGAAAACCTGCCGTGGGACAAATTCGTCACCTGGCAGCTGGCCGGCGATCTGTTGCCGAAGGCCACGGATGAGCAGGTGCTCGCGACAGCCTTCAACCGCCTGCATGCGATGGAGAGCGAAGGCGGGTCCGTCGAGGAGGAGTATCGCGTCAACTACGTGAACGATCGCGTGACCACCTTCGGGACCGCGTTCCTCGGCCTCACGCTCGAGTGCGCCCGATGCCACGACCACAAGTTCGATCCGATCGCGCAGAAGGAGTTCTATTCGCTCGCGGCGTTTTTCCAGAACATCGACGAGGCCGGGCTCTACTCCTACTTCACGTCGTCCGCGCCCACGCCCGCCATGTGGGTGCAGACGACGGCGCAAAAGGACGCCTATGCGGCGGCGCTCGCGGCCGTGCGCGAGGCGGAGCTCAAGCTCTCCGCGCTGCGCGACGCGCGCCGCGGGACTTTTGCCGCGTGGTTCAGGGCCAACGCCGCCGCGCCTGTCGTGCCTTTCGGCGAGCTGGCGAACTTTACCTTCGACGAACCTGAGCCGGTGCCCCCGCCCGCGCCGAAGTCAGCCAAGGACGGCGCGCCGCCGCCGGCCGACGAGCCGGGTGCCGAGGCCACCGAAAAACTTCGCGGCGCCCAACGGTTCGCCAACACGGCCAAGGCCGGCGACTACGCCTCGACGCCCAAGGAAAACAACTCCGTCCCCGGCCGCTCCGGGCGCTCCGGCCTTGCGGTCAGGCTGACTGGCGATCACCCCATCAACACACGGCTTGGCAATTTCCACCGCCATGACCCCTTCACGATTTCCCTTTGGATGCAGACGCCCGACGTGAAGGAGCGCGCGGTAGTCCTGCACCGCTCCCGGGCGTGGACCGACGCCGCGAGCCGCGGCTACGAGCTCTTGATCGAGGAGGGCCGGCTCAAGTGGTCGCTGATCCACTTTTGGCCGGGCGACGCCATTTCGATTCGCGCGACCGAGCCCGTGCCGGTCGGGCAGTGGGTCCATGTCACGGTGGTGAACGACGGCTCGAGCCGCGCCGCGGGGCTGCACCTCTTCGTCAACGGCCGGCCCGCGCGCACCGAGATCATCCGTGACAATCTGACCAAGGACATCACCGGCGGCGGCGGCGACTTCATCGCCATCGGCGAACGGTTCCGTGATCGCGGCTTCAAGGGCGGGCTGGTCGATGACCTGCGCGTTTTTGGCCGGGCGCTCACTGTCCCGGAAATCCGCGAGCTTGCCGCGCCCGGCGTCACGCTCGGGATGGAGCCGGAGTCGGCCTTCGACTACTACCTCGCGCGCCACGACGAGGCCTGGGTCGGCCAGGCCGCCGAGCTGGCCGCCGCGCGCGCCGCGGTGACGAAGCTCGCCGACGCCGCCAAGGATCTCATGGTCATGCGCGAGCTGCCGCAGCCCAAGCCCGCCTTCGTGCTGAAGCGCGGCGACTACGATCAGCGCGGCGAACGCGTGAGCGCCGGCACCCCCGCGGTGCTGCCGCCGTTTCCCGCCGATCAGCCGCGCAACCGCCTCGGCCTCGCCCGCTGGCTCACCGCGCCGGATCACCCGCTGCTGGCTCGCGTGACGGTGAACCGTTTCTGGCAGGCGCTTTTCGGCCGGGGCCTCGTGAAGACGGCCGACGACTTTGGCACGCAGGGCGAGCGCCCCGAGCATGGGGCGCTGCTCGACTGGCTCGCCGGGGAATTCGTGCGCTCCGGCTGGGACGTGAAGGCCTTGCTCAAGCTGATCGTCACCTCGCGCACCTATCGCCAGCGCAGCGCCGTCGCGGCCGAGGCGCTCGCCGAGGATCCGGACAATATCCGCCTGGCCCGCGGGCCGAGCCACCGGCTTCCCGCGGAGATGATCCGCGACCAGGCGCTCGCGGCCAGCGGCCTGCTCGTCGAGCAGATCGGCGGCCCGCCCGTCTTCACCTATGACATCCCGGAGTCGTTCAAGCCGGAGCCCGCGGGCAAGGGCGACGCGCTCCACCGGCGCAGCCTCTACACCTACTGGCGGCGCAACGGCCCGGCCCCCGTGCTCGAGGCCTTCGACGTGCCCAAGCGCGTCGTGTGCGTCGCGAAGCGCGACACGACGAGCACCGCGCTCCATGCGCTCGTGCTCCTCAACGGCCCGCAGTTCACCGAGGCCGCGCGCGTGCTCGCCGAGAGCCTCGCCCGCGCGCATGCCGGCAACGACGAGGCGCTCGTGGGCGACGCTTTTCTCAGGCTGCTCGGCCGCGCGCCCGATGCCGCCGAGCAGCGCATCCTCATGCGGCTGCTCAACGAGCAGCGCGAGTGGTTCGACAAGCATCCCGAGCAGGCCGCGGCTTACCTGAAAATCGGCGACCGTCCGGCCGAGGCCAGGCTGCCCGCCCCCGAGATTGCCGCCGTCGCCACGCTGGCCAACACCCTGATGAACCACGATCTGTTTTCGATGAAGCGATGAACACCCGGTTCCGCCCGCATCCCCTGCTGCCATGAAACCCGCCGCCCCTCACCCTCCTGTTTGCACGGGCGGCGAGCCTTGGTTCGCGATGAGCCGCCGCGAATGCCTCAATCGATTCGCCCTGGGGCTCGGGGGCATCGCGCTGGCCGAGCTGCTGGGCGGCCGGGCGGGCGCCGCGGAGAGCGTGGATTCGCCGCTGGGCAAGCCGCACTTCGCGCCGAAGGCCAAGCGCATCATCTACCTTTTCCAGTCGGGCGGCCCCTCGCAGCTCGACCTTTTCGATCACAAGCCGGTGCTCAACCAGCGGCACGGCGAGCAGCTGCCCGACAGCGTGCGGCGCGGCCAGCGGCTCACGGGCATGTCGGGCAACCAAAGCTCGATTCCGATCGCCGGCTCGCCGTTCGCGTTCGCGCAGCATGGCCGCGCGGGCGCGTGGGTGAGCGAGCTGCTCCCGCGCACCGCGAAGGTCGCCGACGAGCTGTGCTTTGTGCGCTCGATGTTCACCGAGTCGATCAACCACGGGCCGGGCGTGACGTTCATGCAGACGGGCTCGCAGATTCCCGGGCGGCCGAGCTTCGGCGCCTGGCTCGACTACGGGCTTGGCAGCGAGCGCGAGAACCTGCCGGCGTTCGTGGTCCTCCTCACAAAGGACAAGAAGGGCCAGCCGCTCATGTCGCACCTGTGGGGCTCGGGCTTCCTGCCGGCCAGGCACCAGGGCGTGCGCTTTCGCTCCGGCGCCGATCCCGTGCTCTACCTCGGCAACCCCGCGGGCATCTCGCCCGAGAGCCGGCGCCTCGCGCTCGACCGCCTGCGCGAGCTGCACGACCATCAGTTCGAGGGCACGCCCGACGCCGCGATCAACGCGCGCATCGCGAACTACGAGATGGCGTTCAACCTCCAGACGAGCGTGCCCGAGGTCACCGATCTTTCCCGCGAGCCGGCCGCCGTGGTCGACAGCTACGGACCCGACGCGCGCACGCCGGGCACCTATGCCTACAACTGCCTGCTCGCGCGCCGCCTCGCCGAGCGCGGCGTGCGCTTCATCCAGCTCTACCACCAGGACTGGGATCATCACGGCGGCCTGCCCGCCGGCATCAGGCGCGAGACCGCGCAGACCGACCGCGCGTCGGCCGCGCTCGTCGCGGACCTCAGGCAGCGCGGCCTGCTCGACGACACGCTCGTCGTGTGGGGCGGCGAGTTTGGCCGCACCAACTACTGCCAGGGCCTGATGACCGAGACCAATTTTGGCCGCGACCACCACCCGCGCTGCTTCACGATCTGGATGGCCGGCGGCGGCGTGAAGGCCGGGCACGTGCACGGCGAGACCGACGAGTTCGGCTACAACATCGCCAAGGATCCCGTCCACATCCACGACCTGCACGCGACGCTGCTGCACCTCTTCGGCCTCGATCACGAGCGGCTGACCTACAAGTTCCAGGGCCGCCGCTACCGCCTCACCGATGTGCACGGCAGGGTCGTGAAGGAAATCCTGGCGTAGGTGACGTCCGCGGCCGCCGCGAGCGCCCGCGAATGGCGGGGCGTCGGCGCCGCCGGCGCGCGCCGCTACAGCCGGGCCGGATTGAAACCGCCTGCCGGCGCGTCGGCGCGCACGCGGCCCTCGAGACGCGCGCGCAGCTCGGCGCGCACGCCGGCCTGGGCGGGATCGGCGGCGAGGTTCGTGAACTCGTGCGGGTCCGCGGTGTGGTCGTAGAGCTCGGCGCCCGCGGCGCCGCCGGCCCACTCGGTGTAGCGCCAGCGAGCGGTGCGCACGCTGCGGCCCATCACGGGCGAGCCTTCGCCCGGGCGGAGGATTTGCGTGAAGGCCGCTCCCTCCCAGGCGCGCCGTGGATCAGCGAGCAGCGGCGCGAGGCTGCGGCCCGCCAGCTTCGGCGGGACGGGGATCGCGGCGAGCTCGGCGAGGGTCGGGAAAATGTCGATGAACTCGACGATCCGCTCGCACGCGCGGCCGTTGCCGGTGGCGCGCGGGGCGCGGATGAGCAAGGGTGTCCGGGCGGATTCCTCGAAGAGCGTGCGTTTCTGCCACGCGCCGCCGTGCTCGCCGAGGTGGTAGCCGTGGTCGCTCCAGAAGACGACGAGGGTGCTCTCCGCGAGGCCGAGGCGGTCCAGCGCGTCGAGCACGCGGCCGACCTGCGCGTCGAGGAAGGACACGCAGGCGTAATACGCCTGCAGCGCGCGGCGGCACGTCGCCTCATCGAGGCCGTAGTTGGGCGTCGGGTTGTTGTGCGCGAAGGCGATCGGCGGGATGTCAGCGCGGTCGCGGGCGGGCGCGCGGGGCAGGCGGATTTTTTCCAGCGGGTAGAGATCGAAGTATTTCCGCGGCGCGACGAACGGCGTGTGCGGGCGGAAGAAGCCGACGCCGAGGAAAAACGGCCGGTCGCGCTGCTCGCCCATCAGCCGGATCGCCTCGGTGGCGATCATCCCGTCGGTCTGCTCGGTGTCGTCGCCGTCGGCGGCGAGCCAGCTCAGCGCGGCGCTGATCGGTTTTCCGGGCGTGGGGTTGGCGATGAGCCTTTCGTCGGCGATGTCGCGGCCCTTCGGGTTGATGGTCGCGTCCCACGACGGCGGATCGTCAAGGCCGGCCGTGCCGATCTGCGCGGGCACGTCGTAGTGGAAGATTTTCCCGACGCGCCCCGCCCACCAGCCCGCGCGGCGAAACGCCTGCGGCAGCGTGATCGCGTCGGGCACGGCCGAGCGGAAATGCCGCTCGAGATCATGCACGCCGATCATGTCGGGCCGCAGGCCGGTGAGGAGCGAGGCGCGGCTCGGGTTGCAGAGGGGAATCTGGTTGTAGGCGCGCGTGAAGTGGACGCCCGTGCGCGCCAGCCGGTCGAGGTGCGGCGTCCGCACGAGCGGATGGTCCGCGCTGCCGATCACATTCCCGAGATCGTCGGCGGCGATGAAGAGGATGTTGGGGCGGGCGCGCGGCTCGGCGGCCGGTAGGAGGGAGAAGAGAGCAAGGAGAAGGAATAGCGCGGCGAGGGCGAGAGGTCGTCGAAGCGGGCGCGCTCCTGCCTGCCGCATCGCGCAATTTCTTGAACGATTCATGATCGTCACTCCGCCGTCACCGGGTCCACCGGCGTGCCCTCGGCCCGCAGGCGTTGGAGCTTGTAGGTGAGGGCGCGGCGGCTGATGGCGAGTTCCTTGGCGGTCTCCGTGCGGTTGAAATTGTTCTTCCGCAGCGCGCGCAGGATCGCCTCGCGCTCGATTTGCTCGAGGCGCTGCGACTCGGCGGCGACGGGCACGGCCGCGGCCTCCATCAGGCGCGCGGGCAGGTGCTCGGGCAGCACGATTTCGCCGCGAGAGAGGAGGGCGGCGCGCTCCATGGCGTTGCGCAGCTCGTGGACATTGCCGGGCCAGGCGTGGCGGGCGAGCGCGGCGGCCACCGTCGCGGAAAAGCGCGGCCTTTGCCGCGAGGCGAGCGCGATGAAGTGCGCGGCGAGCGGCTGGATGTCCTCAGGGCGCTCGCGCAGCGGCGGCACGTGCAGCTCCATCGCGTTGAGGCGGTGGAAGAGATCCTCGCGGAACTTCCCCGCGGCGATCTGCGCCTCGAGGTCGCGGTGCGTGGCGGCGATGAGGCGGACGTCGGCCTTCTGATCGCGCGTGGCGCCGAGGCGGCGGAAGGTGCCGTCGTTGATCAGGCCGAGGAGCTTGGCCTGCACGGCGGCGGGCAGGTCGCCGATCTCGTCGAGGAAGAGCGTGCCGCCGGCGGCCTCCTCGATGCGGCCGAGGCGCCGCTGCGTGGCGGCGGGAAACGCGCCGCGCTCGTGGCCGAAGAGTTCGCTCTCCAACTCGCGCTCGGGGCTCGCGCCGCACGCGACCTTCACGAGCGGGCGCGCGGCGCGCGGGCTCCAGGCATGGATCACGTCGGCGAGGACCTCCTTGCCGGCGCCGCTCTCGCCCGTGATGAGCACGCGCGCGTCGGTGCGCGCGATCACGGCGGCGTCGCGCAGGACCGCCAGCATGAGCGGGCTGGCGGCGATCACGCCGGAAGGCAGCGGTGGCATCGCCCGGTCGGGCGTGGCCGGCGCGCCGCCGGGATCGAGGGCGATGCGGACGGTGGCGAGGAGCTCGTCGAGGTCGATGGGCTTGGCGAGGTAGTTCACGGCGCCGTCGCGCATGGCGGTGACGGCGCTGCGGATGTCGGCAAACGCCGTGATGAGCAGGACGGGCAGCGTGGTGTCGCGCTGCCGCACCCGGCGCAGCGTCTCGAGGCCCGAGAGGCCGGGCATGCGGACATCGCTGATCATCATCGCAAACGGGCGGTCGGCGAGCAACTGGAGCGCCGCCTCGCCAGAGGCGGCCGACTGCGTCTCGTAGCCATGGCCGCGCAGGAACGACTCGAGCACGCTGCGCTGCCCGTGGTCGTCGTCGACGATGAGGATGCGGGCGGTCTTCACGCTTTGCGGCGGCGGGCGTGCCGGCCCGCGGGGGTTGGGCGGAGATCCTGGATCGGCGGGCGGGGACGCCCGCCGCTGCTGGGCGGCTTCATGCGGCGAGCTTCAGGTGGCTGATGCGAAAAATCGCGCCGCGGGGCTCGTGCGCGAGGCAGGCGATTTCCCAACGGTGGGCGGAGACGATTTGCTGCACAATCGCGAGGCCGAGGCCCGCGCCCTTGGGGCGCATGGTCACGTAGGGCTTGAAGATGTTGGTGCGCTCGGCCGCGGGCACGCCGGGACCGTCGTCGCGGATTTCGAGCGTGGCCTCGCCATCGCCGCTGACGGACCAGCGCGCCTCGATGCGGCCGCCGGGGTCGGCCGCCTGCACGGCGTTGAGGATGAGATTGAACAGCGCCTGCCGCAGCAGCGGCGGATCCGCGGCGATGGTGAGCGGGGCCGGCGGCGTGAACACGATTTTTTTCTCCTCGAGGTCGGGTTGCAGCGTGCGGGCGACGTCCGCGACGAGACGCGACACCTCCACCGGCACGGCATGGACCTCGCGGGGCTTGGAGTAGTTGATGAACTCGTTGAGCTGGACCGTGACGCGGTCGGCCTCCTCAAGGATGCCGGCGGCATGCGCCTTGAGCCGGGGCGGCGTGGCGGGCTCGGCGGCGATGAGGTGGGCGAGGCCGCGGATGAGGTTGAGGGGATTGCGGGTCTCGTGGGCGAGGCCGGCGGCGGCGAAGTTCATCTCGCTGAGGCGGGCGTTCATCTCGCCGGCCTTCACGAGCCGAATCTGGAGCTCGGAGTTGCGCACGACGTTGCGCCACGCGAGGGTCGAGAGCACCGCGGCGCCCAAGGCGAGGAGGCCGACGAGGGAGCGGAGCAGGAGGTCGCTGTTGACGGCCCGGTGCATCTCGTCCGTGGAAAGGGAAACCACGAGGCTGTGCATGCCCTGCTTTTGGATGACGGCATCGTAGTCCTCCCGGCTCATCCATGAGGGGCGCCCGAACGGCGTGCGCGCGGCGGCGGCCTCGGAGTTCTCGCCCGCCTTGGGGGCGACGCCAGCCTCGGCGCTTCGGCGGGTCTGGCCCGGGCGAAACGCGCGCGGATCGCTCACGACGATCGCGGGCGCGGGGCGGGCGGCGGCGTCCGACGCGTTGAACCCCAGGTCCATGAGGTTCATGAGGGTGACGGTGCGGTCGCGCCAATGCGGCCCGGGCGCGCGCAGCATGTCGGGCGTCACCGGGATGGGGCCGCCGGCGCTGGCGATCGTTTCGCCCGTGGCGCCGAGGATCGCGATGGACTCGAGTTCGCCGGGGCGGACGAGATCCTGGAGGGCGGATTCGATGCGATCCTTGGAAACGATGAGGCCGTAGCGACGCTGGGAGCGCACGACCACGCCCAGAGTCGACGTGATGTCGCGGCCCCGGTTGACCAGCGTTTGCACCGCGGAGCGCGCAAAGGCGCGATGCTCGGCCCATTGCCATCCGCACACGCCGAGCGCGACGGCGAGCAGGACGGCAGGCACGCCAAGGCGGCGGGTTGCAGGAAGCCAGCGCATCGGGAGACGATGCGGCGAGGATGCGCTGGGCGGGCGCATGGTTCCAAGCTTCAAGTCGCGCGAGGCGGCCTTTGAACGGCGGCGGGAAAGCCGCCGCTCCATTGCGGGGCGCGGGCGGGGACGCCCGCGGCGGCGGGGGGCGAACTAAACGTCGGCCAGCCGGCCGGTCGAATCGCCGAAACGCTCGAGGCGCTTCACGCCGGCCTGGTCGGCGAGGCTGAGGAAGAGGTTGCTCATCGGCTTCGCGCCGTGCTTCACGTAGCGACCGGGCGTGAGCAGGCCGCCGCCGTGGCCGGCGAGCAGCACGGGAAGGTTGTTGTGCGTGTGGCGGTTGGAGTCCGCGTTGCCGCTGCCATAGACGATGCGCGAGTTGTGCAGCAGCGAGCGGCCGTCCACGTCCTTGGTGGCATCGAGGCGCGTGAGGAAGGCGGCGAAGCGATCGACATACCACTTGTCGATTTGCTTCAGCTTCTCGATGCGCTCGGCGTTGTCCTGATGGTGCGAGAGATCGTGGTGGCCTTCCGAAATGCCGATCTCGGAGAACGAGCGGTTGTCGCCGTCGTGGCCGAGGAGGAGCGTCGCGGTGCGCGTGGAGTCGGTCTGGAAGGCGAGGAGCATCATGTCATACATGAGGTCCACGTAGTCGGCCTGGCTGGCGGGGATGCCCGGGGGCGTGGGGCGATCGGGATCGGCGTTGGGGCCGAATTGCTCGGCGCGCTGGATGCGCAGCTCCACCTCGCGGATGCCGGTGAGATACTGTTCGAGCTTGGCCCGATCCGCGGAGTCGAGGCGGCCGGCCATGCGCCGCGTGTCGTCGAGCACGAAGTCGAGCACGGACCGGCGCTCGGCGATGCGGCGCTGCGCGCCGGCGATGCGCTCGCCGTGGGCGCCGGGGCCGAAGAGGCGCTCGAAGACGAGGCGCGGGTTGCTTTCTGGGGGCAGCGGGGTGCGGGCGTCCTTCCAGGAGAGGTTGTATTGGTAGGCGCAGGAGTAGCCGGAGTCGCAGTCGCCAGACCTGCGCGTGGAGTCGCAGGTGAGCTCGAGCGAGGGCAGGCGCGTGAGGTGGCCAATCTGGCTGGCGATGGCCTGGTCGATGGAGACGCCGGCGCGGATGTCGGTCGCGCTCTTGTTGAGGCGCACGCCGGTGAGGAAGACGCCGTTGCCGCGGGCATGGTCGCCCGCGCCATCGGGGCCCCCGACGGCATTGGCGTGATCGAGGCCGCCCAGCACCTGCACGCTGCGGCGCAGGGGATCGAGCGCGGCGAGGGTAGAGTTGAAGGCAAAGTCCGACGCGGTCGCGCCCGCCTCGGGCCACCAGGCGGCGGGAATCGCGCCGTTGGGAAAGAAGACAAAGGCCGTGCGCAGCGGCGCGCCCGTGGCGGTCACGCCGAGCGGCGCGGCGCTCGCCGCGGCGGCGAACGCGCGCGCCGGCAGCAACGAGGCGAAGGCGGGCAGCGCCACCGTGGCGCCGACGCCACGGAGGAACTGGCGGCGGCTGAGCGCCGGGCTGGTGCTGGCATGGGCGGGGCCTTGGGGCGCGGTGTTTCTCATGGGGCGGAAGGGCTGGGCGGGACGAAAGCGGAGTGGCTATTCAAGGCGCGCCGGGGCGGCGGCGCCGGGAGCGGCCTGAGCGAGGCGGGCGGGCGGGCTCCGACGCTGTTGGAAAGCAGCGGAGTTGACGATGCCATTTATCAGCGCGGAGGGCTTGCCGCCCGTGGCCTCGAGATCGCCGACGATGCGATCGAGGGTCGTGACGTCGTAGTAGTCGACACCGCGGCCGAGGGCGTAGGTCAGCAGTTTTTCCGCGAGGCAGTAGTAGAAATCGCGGCGGCGCGCCGTCACGAGCACGTCCTTGAGCTCGCGCACGTCGCGGAACTTCTCGCCGGTGAAAAGCTGGCCGGCCGGATCCACCGGCTGGTCAAGCTCGGTGGTGCGCCACATGCCCATGGCGTTGAAATTCTCCAGCGCGAGGCCCAGCGGATCCATGCGCAGGTGGCACGAGGCGCAGACCGGCTCCTTGGCGTGGAGCGCGAGCATCTCGCGGGGGCCGAGTTTGCGGGCCTGGCCTGCGGGCGCGGCTTCCTCGAGCGCGGGGATGTTGGGCGGCGGCGGCGGCGGCGGCGCGCCGAGGATCGCCTCGAGGATGAACACGCCGCGCTTGACCGGCGACGTGCGCGTGGGGTTGGACGTGACGGCCAGCACGGTGCCCTGGGTGAGCACCCCGCCGCGGGGGCTGCCTTGGGGCAGCTCCACGCGCCGCATCTGGCGGCCGGTCACGCCGTCGATCCCGTAGTGCTGCGCGAGCTCCTCGTTGAGGAACGTGTAGTCGCTCCGCAGCAGCTCCAGGAGGCTGCGGTCTTCGCGCACGACGTGGGCAAACGCCAGCTCGGTTTCCTCCTGCATCGCGCGGCGCAGGGAGTCGGTGAGCTGGGGCTTGGGCTGGCGGTTGAACTCGGCGAACGCCGTCCGCGCGGCTGACATCTTCTCGGCCTCCTCGGGGGTGCGCGCCTCGCGGGGCTTGCCCGCGAGCTTGGCAAACGTCAGGCGCGCCTGCTCGTAGGCCGGACTGGGATGGTCGCGCAGGTAGATGTCGTTGGCGGTGAGCGGCACGCTCAGGATGTCGCGCGCCTGCAGCCACTGGCCCGTGAAATTGCGCACCAGTTCGTTCGAGCGTTTGTCCGCGAGCAGCCGCTTGATCTGCGCAGGCAGCTCGACGCGCAGCCGGCCCTCGCGGGCGAGGCGCGTCAGCTCCGCGTCGGGCATCGAGGACCAGAAGAAATACGAGAGCCGGGAGGCCAGCGCGAACTCATCGATCCGCGGGTGCGCCTCGCCGGCGGCGGGTGGCAGCGTCTCCTCCTCGCGGAAGATGAAGCGGGGGGAGGCGAGCACGGCCACCATCGCCTGCGCGATTCCCGCCTCAAAATGGTTCTTCGGCTGGGAGTAGATGGACTGCGCAAGGTCGACCAGGCGGTCGAGCGTGGCGGCATCAACGGTCCGGCGGAACGCGCGGCTCGCAAAGGGCGCGAGCAGCTCGCGTGCATAGGTGCGGCGGCCGGCCGCGTCCGCCGGGGGATCGCGGGGGAAGACCTTCTCGTAGCCCTTGGGCCGCACCCAGAACTTCTCCTCCATCGGCCCGCGCAGCGTCACGCCCTCGACGCGCAGGCGCAGCGCGCGGACCTGCGGCTGCGGTGCATCCGGGACAATCTCGACCGTGAAGGTATGCTCGCCGGCGGCGAGGGTGCGGTCGTAGGGGAACTCGAATTTCTTTCCGCCCTCGCGCACGAATACCCGATCGAGCACCTGAGCGCCGTCGATCGAGAAGCGGAGGCGGCACTTGTTTTGATCGAAGACGTCGTCCACGTAGCGCTCAAACGCGCGCAGTTCCAGCTCCACCTGATACTGCCCGGCCTGCGTCACGTTGCGCCGCGCCTCGACGGTCACGGGCGTGTAGTAGGAGAGCTCGAGCGCGTCGCCGACGGGATTTGGCGCCGGGCGTTGCGGCGGCGGCGGCGGGGGCGGGCCGCGACCGGCGCCGCGACGGAAACCCTTTCCGGCCGCGGGCGCGGGGACCTCGGCCGCGGCCGGCTCCGCCACGGCGGGCTTCGGCGGCTCGGGCACTGTCGTGTCGATCTTGAGCGTCGCGAATTTCACCCCGGGCACGAGTGTCTCGGCGACGACGCGCGGCTGCGTGGGCACGGTGCGCGCGACGATCGACTGGGCTGCGTCGAGGTATTTTTCGAGCAGCAGCGGGGAGACGCTCAGCACGTCGCCGATGTTGTCGAAGCCGTGGCCGGTGTCGTCGGCGGGGAACTCCTTGTGCGCGTCAAAATCGACGCCCGTGAGATCGCGGACGGTGTTGCGATATTCGGTGCGGTTGAGCCGCCGCACCGTCACCCGTCCCGGATCCGGCCGCGCGGGGTCGAGCATGAACGCCCCTTGCTTCACCCAGGCCATCAGCTTTTCCGCCTCGGCCGCGGGGAGGGGGTCGGCCGCATCGCTCGGCGGCATGAGGCCGGAGCGCACGTTTCTCAGGACGCGCAGCCACAGCTTGGTGTCGTGCAGCCCGTCGGCCGCGCTGATTTTGTCGAACGCCACGCCGCCCTTGGCGTGGCCGTCACCATGGCAATCGTAGCAGTATTTGACCAGCAGCGGCCTCGTCACGCGTTCAAACTCGTCGGCGCCGGCGTCCGCCGATCGGCCGCTTGCCTCGGCAAGGACGGCCCCTGCCACCGCGACGAAGCGAAGCAGGACCGGACGAATTGAAGGACGGATCGGAGGGGTGGGCCGGAGTTGCACTGGAGACCGCCCGACAAGACGGATGACGGTCCTTCGTGGTGCCAAGCCGATTTTCCGCGAGGGCGGTTTCTACCCGGACGGTCAGAGCTGCCCGGTCGCGCGGCCGCGCGACTATTTCCTCGCGGGGCCGCGGGCGAGCGCGGCGTCGAGCTCGGCCTCGGCGGGAAAACGGTCGAAGGCGCGATCAACCTTCTTGCCGAGCAGGTGCTTGTCCGCGAAGTCGAGCATCGCGGACCAGTCGTCGGCGGTGAAGGCGTGGCCGTGTGGCGCGTAGTTGACGCCGAGCTTGGCCTCGGCGCCGAAGAGCGCGTAGGCGGGCTTGGCCCCGAGCAAGGATTGGCGCACGGCCTCGGGACACGAGATCACGTCGGCGTCGCCCTCGAGCGCGAGGAACGCCCGCGGTGCGCAGGCGGCGAGGAACCAATGCTCGTCGAAGGGCAGCTTTTCTTTTTGGCCGCGGAACGCGTGCAGGTGGGGCGAAAACCAGTTGGGATATTTCGTCACCATCAGATCGAGCGTCTCGCTGCGGTGCGGGCCGGCGAAACGGTGCGCGCCGATGCCGCCGCCGCCGGTGACGACCGGCGCACCCATGGCCAGGCGCTCGTCGAAGGCCGCCGCGACCATCGCGGATTTGCCGGTGCGCGAGGCGCCGGTGACGATCAATTTTTTCCCGTCGATGAGCGGATCGGTGACCAGGTAGTCGACGATGCGCGAGACGCCCCAGGCCCAGGCGCGCAGCAGGCCCCAGTCGTAGCCGGGATACGCCGGGAAGAACCGCGTGGTGCGAAACGACCAGCTCCCGTCGGCCTCGCGCAGCGTGGTGTCTTCGCCGCAGTCGTTGTTGTTGAACGTCACGTAGGCGTAGCCGCGCGCGAGCGCGGCGTTGCTCGCAGCGATGCGCTCGGGATCAGCGGGGCCGCGGCCGGCGCCGGGAATCTCGGCGCCGGGCGATGGCACGCCGCCGCCGACGACAAGCAGGACGTTGACGCCCTTGCCCTGCGTGGGGCCGTTGGGCAGCCGCGGCAACGGCGTCGCGCCGGGTGGCGTGCCGGCGGGTGCGATGACGGCGGGAAAAGGCCCTGCGCCCAGGGGCGTGTAGAGGCCGATGTCGAGCGCGAGCTTCTCACCCGGGCCAAACGTCAGGTGCACGAGCCGATAGGTGAACTTGCCCCCCGCGAGCGGCTGCGTCTTCACGACGCGGCCCTTGACGTTGCCCGGGGCGGGCGGGGCCTGGCCGACGGCGTAGTATTCGAGCGTGCGTAGAATCTCGGCACGACGTGCGGGCCACTGCGCGGCCGTGGTCACGCGCGTGCCGTCGTTCATCGCGAGCACGTCAGGCAAGGCCGCGCGCGCCGGCAGATCGGCGGGACCGGGGAGGCCGCGGATGGGCGTGGCGATGGGGGGAACCGGAATTTCGATCTCGGCGGCGGTGGCGAGGCCGGCGGCGATGAGGGCGGCGGACGCAACAGCGGAAAGCGCGCAGATGGGACGCATGAGGGGAAGGGGGTGAGACACGCCGCTACGGCAGCGTGAGATCGGCGGGGCGCAGGTTGGCGCCGGCTTCGGTGGCGATGATCGCGCCGCCGGCAAGATCGAGTGTCGCGGCGGGCGCCGCCGCGGGATCGACGAGTCGGAAGCGCAGCGCCGTGCCGCCGCTGCCGGACGCGTAGCGCGCGGTGCCGCCGGGGCGCAGCCGCAAGCGCGGCGTGCCTTTCACCGTCACGCTCTCGCTGAAAACCACCTCCATCGAATCGCCGCTGGGAACGAGGCGGACGATGCGCGGCCCGTCGGTGCGCTCGGGATCCCAGGTGCCGGCGAAGGTCCACTTCGCCGTGATCTGGTCAGGGCGCGGCGCGCCGGGGGCGGAGGCAAGGTTGTCGCGGTGCCACGCGTAGTCGCCGCCGGCCCGGTGGCTGTTGAAGAAATAATTCCGGTCACCGAAGACGTTGGTGCGATCGTAGTCGGCGTTGCGCTTCTTGTCGGCTTCCGTCGGCGTGCCGCCGTTGAGCGGGTAGATCACGCGATAGGGCGGCTGGTCGCGCATCGTCGCGGCGAACGAGCAGTCGATGAAGTAGAAATGCCCGTCGTGATGGCGGCGCGCGAGCTGCCAGCCGGGCGGGCCGTCGAAGCGGCAGCCGCGCAGCACGAACTTCTTGTCGGCGATGTTGCTCCCGTCGTGCCACATGGACGCGGTGGCGCCCGGGTTCAACTGCGTGATCGTCGAGTCGGCGAGGTAGCACCAGCCGCGCGGGCAGATGAAATCGACGGAGCCGCAGACGTTGAGCCGCGCGTGATAGTAGCGTCCGCCGTCGGCGAGGACGGGCAATCCGCCAGGTGCGGCCGCCTCCGTGCCGGCGTCCTCGGCGGCATTTTCCGCGCGGCCGCGCCAGAGCGACAGCGTGTCGTTGCCCTGGCTCAGCACGTCGCAGTCCTGAATCACGGTGCGATCGGCGCGGCCATAGATGGCAAAGGCGTGGATGCCGAGCTGGCCGTGGGTGTTCCTCACGGTGAGATTCTCCAGGACGAAGTCGTGCGCGGTCGCGCTGAGGTTGAGCACGCCCACGCCGAGGGCGTCGCGCGGCGCCGTGTTGGCGCGGGAGAACTCGAGGCGCGTGCCGGCGCGGCTCTCGCCGCGCAGCGTGATGCACGCGGCGTCGACCCGGACGCGCTCGGTGTAAACGCCGCTTTTCACGAGGATCACGCGGCGCTCGCGGTTGTTCCTGGGCACGGACTGCACCGCCTCGTGGATGGTCTTGAAATCGCCGGAGCCGTCCGCGGCGACCACGATGTCCGGCTGGAACGGCAGCGGCGCAGGCGCGGCGGTGAGGGCAGCGGTGACGAAAGCGGCGGCGAGCGCGAAGCGCCCGAAGGTGGGCCGGCCGCTCCGCGGGCGGCCGATGGGGGAGCACGGACGTTGCTCGGCCGCGCGCGGGGCGCACGGCCCGCCCGAGGCGCGAAGATTCACTTCTTCTCCTTCTTCCCGGCCTTGGGCTCCGGCGCGGAGATCGAGTTCGCGCCCTTCACGGCCTTCAGCGGCTCGATGGCGACGTTGCGCATCGAGATCGAGCCGGCGTGCATCACGACCTCGGTGGCCTCCACGCCGCGAAACGTGCAGTCGGCAAACCGGATGTTGTCGATGATCGCGGCGGGAAAACCGGCGATCCACATCACGCGCGGGCTGCTCTGGCTGGTGACCTTCTCGAGCGAGACGTTGCGCACGATCGGCTGGTGCGGGCCGCGCGCGCCCTCCTCGTAGATCAGATCGATCGTGAGGATCGCCTCGGTCACGCGGCCGATGGTCACGTTGCGCAGGAAGACGTTTTCCAGCACGCCGCCGCGCTGGGCGTTGGATTTGAAGCGCAGCGCGCGCTCGAGGTGCGGGCTGTCCATCTGGCAGTCCTCGACGAAGACGTTGCGCACGCCGCCGGAGATCTCGCTGCCGAGCACGACGCCGCCGTGGCCGTCCTTCATCACGCAGCGGCGGATGATCAGGTTTTCCGAGGGAACGTTGACGCGGCGGCCGTCGTTGTTGCGGCCGGACTTGATGGCGATGCAGTCGTCGCCGGTGTCGAAGACGCAGTCCTCAATCAGCACGTCGCGGCACGACTCGGGATCGCAGCCGTCGTTGTTGGGACCGTGGGAATTGACGGTCACGCCGCGCACGGTGACGTTGGTGCAGAGCACCGGGTTCAACTCCCACATGGGCGAGTTGATGATCGTGACGCCCTCGATGAGGACGTTCTTGCAGCGGTAGGGCTGGACGAAGTTGGGCCGCAGGAAACCGCCGTCGCCGTGCACGCGCTGCGCGACGGGCACGCCGGCCTCGCCCTGATCCACGAGCTTGTTGCGGGCGGGCACCTGCTTGGTGGGCTGGCCGGGCTGCTTGCGGTTCCAGGCCCACCACGTCTCGAAATTCGCGGAGCCGTCGAGCGTGCCCTTGCCGGTCACGGCGATGTTCTCCTGCTCGAACGCGTAGATGAGCGCCGAGTAGTTCATGCACTCGGTGCCTTCCCAGCGCGTGAGGACGAGCGGATATTTCGCGGGATCGAAAATGAACTTCAGCGTGGCGCCCTCGGCGACGTGGAGGTTGACGTTGCTCTTCAGGTGCACGGCGCCGGTGTGAAACACGCCCGCCGGCACGACGACGCGCCCGCCGCCCGCGGCGTGCGCCGCCGCGATGGCCTGCGCGATGGCCGCGGTGCAATCCGCGCCGCCCGCCGTCGCGCCGTAGCTGGTGATGGCGAAATCGCGCGCGGGAAACTGCGGGGCCTTGATGCGCGCGAGGATGGCGGGGGCCGAGTCCCAGCCGATCTCGGCGGCGGGGAGCGCGGCAAACGGCGCGAGCAGGCAAAGCAAGGACAGGCGGAGGGTTTTCATGCGAGGCGAAGAAAGAGGGCCGGGCGGGAGGGGCAACTAGGGCAGCTCATAAATCTCCACAAGGGCGGTGCCGGCCGTCACGCCGGAGCCGGTGACGACGGCGGTGTAGTTGCCGGCGGGCAGGTTCACGAGCAGGGCGGATTCCGCATCGAAAAGAGGTGGAAGATCGAGCTCGGTGCTGGCGCTCGTTGTGTTGGAGGTGGCGAAGTCGGCGCGCCAGCCCTCGTTGGAAACCAACAGGCGGGAACCGCGGAAGAGCGAGAGCACGGGCCGCGGCAGCGCATTTGCCACGCCGTAGGGGGCGAGGGTCGGACCGAGGGCACGAAGCAGCATGCGCTTGGGCTGGATGCTTGCCACATTGAGCCCCGTGATCAGGGCGCCCGCACCGGGGCCGACGCTGCCGCGGGCGGAGAGGTTGACGAGCCGCTGGCCGGCATCGCCGCGCGAAAGATCATAAACCTCGATCAAAGCGACGCCCGACGTCACGCCGCTCGCGCTGCTGACCACGGCGGAATAGGCGCCGGGGTTCAGCGTGACGAGCACCGCGGAGTCCGCCGATCCCGAGGGCAGGGCGAATGCGCCGGAGGCCGCGGAGGCCTGAGCGATCTCCGCGGCGTTGGAGGCCGTGCCCCAACCGGCGTTGAGCGCGAGCCGATCCGCGCCGCGGAAAAACTCCAACCGGGGATTGGTGAGGAAGCCGGGGACATTGAAGGCGCCCAAGGTTGGACCGATCGCACGCACGAGGGCCGTTAGCGGCCGGTCGCCGCGCACGACAAATCCCGCGATGGCCGGCGAGGTCGCGCCGACCTGCACGCGCGCGGAGAGTTGCCCGAGCCTTTGCCGATGGGCGAGGCGATCGTTGCTGCCGCTGGAGACAAACGGCCCGGGCTGAGTGCCGCCGTTGTAAATGACCCGGGCATTGGCGGAGCTGCCATCGGACGCAAACGTCGCCGTGACGATCCCGCCGAGCACCATGGTGACGCCGAACGTCGAGTTGGCGGAGAGCCGGCCGACTCCGCCGTCCCAGCGTGGTCCGGATTCGTGGCACACAAACACGGTGCCCGACGCGCCGACGACAAAACTCGTTATGGCCGATCCATCGGCGACGCCCGTCAGGTAATAACCGGCGAGCGCTTGCGCGGGGCCGGCCGGATCATCCCTGCGTCCGGAGAAGCCGCCGCCGAAATATTCGCCGGTGACCGTGCCGTCGGCCGCGATTCGGCCGCGAAAGGGAAGAACGGGCGCGCCGAGCGTGCGGACGTCGAAGTTACCCTGCGCATCGACGACCAACGCGCGGGTCACGTCGCAACTGTCGGCCCCGTGCCGAAAGGCGACGCCCGTGCCATCGTCGCGCACGTAAAGGCAGATGTTAGGGACCGTGAAGTTAAGCTGCTGGCCGGCGAAATACACCCCCGCAAACTCCCCGCGTCGCACGCCCACGCTGACGGGGGCGCTCGCAAGGTTCCCCGCCGCGCCTGAGACGACGACATGATACGCGCCCGCGTCCGCCGCGGAGATCGCGGGGAGGCTGAGCGTGGCCGCAGTCGCGCCAGCGATGGGCGCGCCGTTCCAAAACCACTGCACGCTCGGCGCGGGGAAGCCCGTGGCCTGCACGGTGAGATGTGCGTTGGAGCCGTTGAGAAACGTGGTCGCGGCGGGCGGCACCTCGATCGCGGCCGCAACCTGCGGGCTCCAGCCGCCGAGCACGAACGCCGGGTCGCGATACCGCGCGGCGGTCGCGGTGTCGATTTGTCGGGAGGAAGCGTGGCGGGAGCGCACGTCGAGCGTCGCGCCCGCGAGATCGGTGCTTTGGTATTCCCATTCCTGCACGGTGGCGGACGTGGTGGCGTTGTTGAGCTGCCAGCCGACGGGCAAGATGTGCGGGCCCATCGCGCAGTCGATCCACACGGCTTGGCTGAAGGGGAAGTTGCCCGGGTTGGGATCGATGCGGCCGAGGTAGTAGTTGCGCGCGGCGGGCTCGCCGGTGAGCCGGCACTCGACGAAGACGAAGCCGATCTGGTTCTGGCCGGTGCGCGACTGCGTGTAGAAGCCCTCCTGCCCGGCGGTGTCGAGGCCGCGCAGCTCGCAGCGGTTGAAATACGCGGCGGCGGAGCCCCAGATGAAGTCGGTGTTGCCCTCGATGTAGGAGTCGGTGACGAGCAACGTGCCGGTGGCGCAGAGCAGCGTGTCCTGCCGGCTGCGGAGATTCACGCGGCTCAGGAGCACGCGTTGCGCGCCGGTGAACACCGCCTCGGCCTGCGAACCGCCTTGCGACGTCGGGTTGCGGACGGTGATCGTCTCGAGGATCGTGTCGTTGGCGGTGATGCTGAAGGCGGCGCGCGTGGCCGTCGTGCCGTTGAGATTGTTGTTGTTGGCGTAGCCGACGATCGTCTGCGCGCGGTCCTCGCCGCGGATGGTGATGAAGGGCCGCGTGGCGCCGAGGTAGACGAGCTCGTTGTAGGTGCCGCGCTTCACGGTGATGACGACGCGCGAGGCATTGTTGGCCGGCACGGAATCAATCGCGCCCTGCACGGTGTTGAAGTCGCCGGAGCCATCGGCGGCGACGGTGAGGGCGGCGGGGTTGGCGGGGCCGCCGGCCTTCGTCGTGAAACGCCACGTGGTCTTGTCGGAGATGCCGGTGAACGAGCCACCCGCGCTGTCGAGGATCGCGCTTGGCTCGATCTGCGCATAGTAGGCGGTGCCGGGCGCGAGCGTGACGCGCATATAAAAGGTCGCCGTGTTGCCGCTGATCGTGACGGGGATGAAATTGTAGAGCGTGGCGTTGGTGCCGACGGTGCGCTGCTGGAGCGCTGCGCCGAGGTCGAGCGTGTCGGCGACGGTGTCGTCGCTGGCCTTGAAGACGCGGATGCGGCCCGTGCGGCCTGCGACTGGCGGGCGGTCGAACGTGAGCGCGAGCGGCGCGTCGAGGTTGACGGCGCCAACCGCCGCGGGCGCGGTCGTCGTGATAGCCATCGTGGATGGAATCGCGAGCACGGCGGGCGCGCTGGTGACGGAGCCGACATCATTGATAAGTGCGACGGTGTAGACGCCGGTGTCGGCGAGCTGGGCGTTGGCGATGGTGAGCGTGGCGTTGGTCGCGCCCGCGAGGGCGGAGCCGTTGCGCGACCATTGGTAAATGGGCGTGGGGCTGCCGGTGGCGGCGACGGTGAAGCTCGTGCTCTGCCCCGCGGTGGTCGTGACGCTCGCGGGCTGCGTGGTGATGGCGGGCGCGGTGTTGACGCCGAGGACGGCGGGGTTGCTGACGACGGCGACGAGCGTCGGCACGTTGTTCGCGAGACGCACGGTGTAACTGCCGGCGTCGGCGGCGGTGACGCTCGCGATGGTGTAGCTCGTGCCGGTCGCGCCCGCGATGTCGGTGCCGTTCTTCGCCCACTGGAACGTGAGCGGCGCGCTGCCGTAGCCCGCCGCGGAAAACGTCGCGCGGTCGCCGACATTCACGGTCGCGGACGCCGGATGCTGCGTGATCGTCGGCGGGATCGGCGAAACGGTGACGTTGAGGGCGGCGGCGCTCGAGGTGACGGAGCCGTAGGCATTGGTGACGACGACGGAATAGTTGCCGGCGTCACCAGCGGCGGCGTTCGCAAAATTCAGCGTCGCGCCGGTGGCGCCGGCGACATTCGCGCCGTCCTTGCGCCACTGGTAGGTAAGCGGCGGCGTGCCCGTGACTCCGACCGAAAGCGAGCCGGCTTGGCCGGGATTGAGGCTGGTAGCGACCGGCTGCGCGGTGATGACCGGAGGGTTGATGGGGACGAGGGAGTTGCTCGACGAGGTGACGGAGATGATCGTGAGCGTCTGCGCGGCGTTCGTCGTGTTGAGAAACATGAAGCCGATTTCGTTGAAGACGAAGGCGGAGGCCGGCGCGTCGGGATTGGAAAACGTGATCGCGCGGATGCCGGGGCCGTCGAGGATGACGCCCCCGCCGGTCGTGTTGGCGCTGGTATTGCCAAACGAGATCGCGCCGCCGCGGCTCATGAGGTGGATCGTGAGCGAGTAGATGTTGCCGTCGTTGAGCGAACCGGGCGTGGGCGAGGCTTGGCCGGTGGACAGGTTGTTGAACGCGGTGCCGGTCGGATTGAGCAACGAGGGCGAGGTGCCGTCGCCCAGCCGGCGGCGCTGCTCGATGAGGCTGCCGGTGTTGCGGCCGTTGAGCCACGTGAAGTAGCCGGCGTCGTCGGCGTAGTCGGCGGCGGTGCCGTTGTGGTTGAACAACCCGAAGCCGATCGCGCGCGTGCCCGCGGCGATGCCGGAGAGGCCGCCCGAGACCTTGAAGCTTATCGTGACGTAGGCCTCCGTGCCGTCGCGCGTGAGATCGATCGGCGCGAGGTTGTTGGCGACGAGCGTGGCGCGTTGTCCCGCGGGCACGCTGAGGGCGACGCCATTCGAGGCGGTGGAAGCGGGCGCGGGGGTCGTGGTGGTCTCGTTGAAGACGCTCCAAGTGAGCTGGGCGTGGAGGGGAACGGCGCACGCGAAGAGCGCGAGGAAGGCGGGCGAGCGCAACGCGCGAAGAAGCGAACGGCACATGGGGCGGGGCGTGGTGGAAGTGGATGACAAGCGTGCAGGCGCGCGAGGCCCGAGGCGAGGGTGCGCGAGGCCGTTCAGTCCGACGAGAGGCCGCGGCTCAAGGCGGAGCGGCTTGACCTCAAGCCGCCGTGGGATCCAGGGCGCGCTGGGCGGGGCGATGCGGGGCGGATGAAAAGCGCGTTGGGGTCGACGCGCCCCTTCAATACCCGGAGTCCGCGAGCTGGCGGCGCAGTTCCTTCAGCGCGGGGCCGATCTGATTCGGCAGATCGGTCCAGATGGGCTCGAGGGCGAGGCGGTCGTTGTAGCCGGTCTTGCGCAGGGCGCGCAGGTAGGGGCGGAGATTCTCGCCGTTCACGCCGGGGGCGGCGCGGTCCTTGTTTTCGGCGATGTGCGCGTGGCGGATGAGCGGGCCGACCTTCACGATGTCGTCGGGCGACTCGCCGTTGCGGAGCATGTGGAAGATGTCCACGAGCAGCTTCACCGCGTTGTGGTTGGCGCGGCGCACGGCCTCGGCGCCCTCGAGCACGGTGTTGACGAGGTTGCACTCGCCGCGGTTGAGCGGCTCGACGACGAGGGTCACGCCGTTCTCCTCCGCGAGCGGCGCGAACTGCCGCAGGATGTCGACGTATTGCTCAAACGCCTTGGAGATCAGGAAGCCCGGCGGCACCATGCGCGCGCCGGCGCTGCCGAAGACGATGAACTTGATCCCGATTTGCTGGCAGCGGCGGAAGACGACCTGCGCGTAGCGGTCGAGGCGCGCGTAGTCGATGTCGGGGCCGCTGCACTTGAGCGCGGCGGGCAGGAGCACGTTGGCGGCGGGCATCGGGCAGCCGCAGGCGGCCAGCGCGGCGGCATGCGGCGCGAAGTCGGCGTCGGGCGCCTCGGGCAGGAGGAAATTGACGACGTGGCCCTCGATAAAGTCGCAGTCGGGGCGCGCGGGCAGGGAGGCGAGCGTGGCGGGGTCGGTGCAGAAGCCGATTTGCATGGGAGATGAGGCCGCACGATGAACCACGCGGGCCGCGCGGGGCACGGAGAAAATGGCGGGCAGGTTCGCAGGGCGGGTGGATTGGAGCCGGGGACGCGACGCCTTCGTCTCGTTTGGTCCGAGCCGCGGCGAAGGCGCCACGGCTCCAACCATTCCAGGCCCGAAATAGCACTTGCGTCATCGTGCAGGGAAGGTCTTCTTCACCGCTCCTTGTTCGGGCTGTAGCGTAGCCTGGTAGCGCGCTTGCATGGGGTGCAAGAGGTCGTGAGTTCGAATCTCACCAGCCCGACCATTTTCCCCGCTCCCGCCCGGAATGCCGGATCACCGCCCGCCCAACGCCGAGCCGCCGCCCGATGCCGGCGGGAGGAATCGCCGCGGTGCCGCGCGAATCGCCCGCTGGGGATGGCCGCTGCTCGTGGCCGCGGTGATCTTCCATGCCTCGAGCCGCTCCGTGGTCGCCGCGCCGGGGGGCATCCAGGTCAACGACAAGCTCGCGCACTTTTGCGCCTACGGGCTGCTCGCCTCGCTGGTGTTGCGCGCCTTTGGGGGCGGCGGCTGGCGCGGGGCGGGCGCCGCCGTGCTGCTCGTCTCCGCCTACGGGGCGAGCGACGAGTGGCACCAGAGCTTCGTGCCGGGGCGCAACTGCGAGTTTGCCGACTGGGTGGCCGACACGTCGGGGGCGATGCTTGCGGTGTCGCTCTACCTGTGGTGCGCGCCCTACCGCCGGCTGCTGGAGGCGCCGCTTGGGCGGCGCAAGGCGGCATGAAGAAAAAATCTTCGCCGCCCGCCCCTCCGGAAAAGCCCCCTCGGCCTTCATCGGCGTCGCGGGATGCTTCCCCTGCGGCGCCCGCGGCGGCACCGGCCGTCACCGCCTCGCCTTGGACCGCGTGGCTCGCCGTCGGGCTCTTTGTTGCGACGGCCCTCCTCTTTTCCCGCGCCATCGGCGGCGACTTCGTCAACTACGACGACCCCGGCTATGTGACGGAGAACCCGCACGTGCAGGCCGGTCTCTCGGGCGACGGCATCGCGTGGGCGTTGCGCTCGGGCGAGCAGTCCAACTGGCATCCGCTCACGTGGCTCTCGCACCAGCTCGACGCGTCGCTCTTTGGCAACGATCCCCGCGGCCACCACGCCACGAGCGTGCTGCTCCACGCGCTGAATGCCGCGCTGGCCTTCCTCGCGCTGCGGCGGCTCACGGGCGCGCTGGGGACGAGCGCGCTCTGCGCCGCGTGGTTTGCGTGGCATCCGCTGCGCGTGGAGTCGGTCGCGTGGGTCTCCGAGCGCAAGGATGTGCTCAGCGGTTTGTTTTTCTTCGCGACGCTGCTCGCGTATGCGCGCTACGCGCGGGCGATCTCTTCCGCGGCGGAGCGCGTGAGCATTTCGTCGGTCGCGACGGGCCGCAGCCCCAAAGGCGTCACGGCTTCCGCCACCGGGCCAAAGGCCGTCGGGCGCCCGTGGCTCTGGTATGGCGCGGCGATGCTGTTTTTCGCCCTCGGCCTCATGGCCAAGCCCATGCTCGTCACGCTGCCGTGCGTGCTGCTGCTGTTGGATGTCTGGCCGCTGCGCCGGCTTGGCGGTGAAAAAGGCGAGCCGTTGTCGGGCGTCATCCTGGAAAAAATCCCCTTCTTCGCCCTCGCCGCCGCCTCATCCTACGTGACGTATCTCGTCCAGCGCGGCGGCGGCTCAGTGACGCAGGCGCTCAGTTTTCCGGACCGCCTTGCCAACGCCTTTGTCTCCGTCGTGCGCTACCTCGGCCAGCTCGCGTGGCCCTTTGACCTTGCGGCGATTTATCCGCACCCGGGCGAGTGGCCTGCGCGCAAGGTCGTCGCCTGCCTTGTCATCGTCGTGGCGCTCACGGCGCTCGCGCTCTGGCAGCGCCGCCGCCGGCCGTGGGTGCTGATCGGCTGGCTGTGGTTCCTCGGCATGCTCGTGCCGGTGATCGGGCTCGTGCAGGTCGGCCTCCAGGCAATGGCCGATCGCTACACCTACCTGCCGATGCTCGGCGTGCAGATCGCGGTGCTGTGGACGGCACGCGCGTGGGCCGTTTCGGCCACGCCCGGTGCGCGACGCTGGGGGCTCGCCGTCGCGGGCGTCGTGCTCCTCGCCGGCGCCGCGCGCACATGGAATCAGATCGGCGTGTGGAAAAACTCGTTCACGCTCTTCGACCACGCGCTGCAGGTGACCGAGCGCAACTACATCGCGCACGACAACCGTGGCCTCTTCCTCTTCAAGTCCGGCCAGATCGCCGAGGCCATCGCCGACTACCGCGCCTCGCTCGCGATCAACCCCGGCTACTTCACCGCCAACAACAACCTCGGCCACGCCCTCGCCGAGATCGGCCGCCCCGCCGAGGCGATCCCGCATTATCGCGCCGCGCTCGCGCAGCAGCCGGAGCACCTCGAGGTGCGCAACAACCTCGCCAACGCGCTCTCCGATCTCGGCCAGCTCCCCGAGGCGATGGAGCACTACGCCTTCGTGCTCGCGCGCCAGCCCGATCACGCCAACGCCCTCAACGGCTCCGCCGTCGTGCTCGCGATGCAGGGCCGCCCCGCCGAGGCCAAGGCCCGCCTCGAGCAGTCGCTCCGCCTCGCGCCCGGCAACGCCAGCGCGCTCAACAACCTCGGCAACGTCTGCGCCATGCTCGGCGAGCCTGACGCCGCCATCCGCCACTACCGCCGCGCCGCCGAGCTGAAGCCCGGCGACGGTTTCGCGTTTTTCCAAGCCGGCACGCTCCTCCTCCGGCAGGAGAAATTCGCCGAGGCCGCGGACAACTTCCAGCGTGCCCTCGCGCTCAAGCCCGTGAATCCCGACGCCCACGCCAACCTCGGCCTCGCCCTCGCGCGCCTCGGCCGCCGCGACGAGGCCCTGCGTGCGCTGCGCACCGCCCTCCAGCAAAAACCCGATCACACGCAGGCGCGCGCGTGGCTGCAGCAAATCGAGTCGGGCAAGTAGCGCGGTGCTTCAGCCCGCGGTGAGTTCGTTGCCTCCGGGTTAGACTTTGAGTGATGCAATCCAGCTATCGAAATACTCCTTCTGTCGAGTAACGGACGCCGGAATGACATCCGGGCCTGAATCAAAGATAAACACTAAGTCCTTTGTGAGCGCCTGACGTTTCATGGTCAGCCGATACGCCTTCAGTCCTGACCCCATGCTGCGCGACATACCTGAGGGAAACACATTCAAGCTCGCGCCGTAGCAGAAAGGTATCAGGTGGTCTGGCTCTAACTGAATCCGAACCTGCGCAAGAGCCTCGAAGAAGTCTGCTGCACTCGCGGAAACGCTGCGCTCACGAAATCGAAATGTGATGTGACAAAGCTCATCGCGCTCATCGGTAATGACAGTGGCGGTCTCTTAGTCGGCTCCGCCAATCAGGTGAATTGAATGCTGAGGCATGGTCCAAAAGTTAATGCCACCTGCGCAGTGCTCATCTGAGGCGCAAATTTGGTAGCTTGGGTAAACGGCTCAAGCGTGATTTGCCCGGCGCCGGCCCGCAAACCTCATGCTCGACGCCCGCCCCTCCGCCGCAACACTCGCGCGCCATGTCCCCCGCCGAAGCGGCCCAACGCATCGCCGAACTCCGCGCGTCCGTCGCGCGCCACGAGGAACTCTACCGCAAGCACTCGCGGCCGGAGATTTCCGACTTCGAGTTCGACGCGCTGAAGCGCGAGCTGGCGGACCTCGAGCGGCAGTTCCCGCAGTTCCTCACGCCGGACTCGCCCACGCAGACGCTCGGCGACGATCGCACCGAGGGCTTCGCGCGCGCGCGGCACCGGCAGGCGATGACGACGCTCGACAACACCTACGACGAGGGCGAGCTGCGCGACTTCCATGCGCGCCTCGCCCGGCTCTTTGGCCGCGACGACCTCGCGTATTCCGTCGAGCCGAAAATCGACGGCGCCTCCATCAGCCTCACCTACGAGAAGGGCAAGCTCACCCGCGCCGTCACGCGCGGCGATGGCGAGGAGGGCGACGACGTGACGGTGAACGTGAAGACCATCGCCAATCTCCCGCACACGCTGCTTGCGGGTAAGGCGGGCCCGCCGGGCCCGCCGGGTTCGGCCCTTGATCCGCGCTCGCACGACGGCGCGCCCAGCGGTCGCGCCCTACCTCACTCCACGCCCATCCCCGACCTCGTCGAGATCCGCGGCGAGATTTTCCTGCGGTTCGCGGAGTTTGCGCGCATCAACCAAGCGCAGCAGGAGGCCGGCCTCGAGCCCTACGCCAACCCACGCAACCTCGCCTCCGGCACGCTCAAGCAGCTCGACACCGCCGACGTGAAATCGCGCGGCCTCGAGATCGTGCTCTACGGCCTCGGCGCGTGCGAGCCGCCGGACCTCGTCGCCTCGCAGGCGGCGTGGCACGCGGCGCTCAAGCAGTGGGGCTTGCCCACCGTCGAGCACGTGAGGCACGTGCGCGGCATCGAGGAGGTCGTCGCCGCCGTGCGCGCGCTGGATGCGTTGCGCGCGACGCTGCCCTACGCGACCGACGGCGCGGTGGTGAAGCTCGACGACTTTGAGCAACAACAAGCCGCCGGCTACCGCGGCGAGGGCCAGAGCGCGCGCAAGCTCTCCCCGCGCTGGGCCTGCGCCTACAAGTTCGCGCCCGAGCGCGCCGAGACGCGCCTCAACGCCATCACCATCCAAGTCGGCCGCACCGGCGTGCTCACGCCCGTCGCGGAGCTGCAGCCCGTGCAGCTCGCCGGCACGACGGTCGCGCGCGCCACGCTGCACAACCGCGACGAAATCGCGCGCAAGGACATCCGCGTGGGCGACACCGTGCAGGTCGAGAAAGCCGGCGAGATCATCCCCGCCGTGATCGCGGTGAACCTCGCGCGCCGCACGCCGGAGTGCGTGCCGTATGTTTTCCCAGAAAAATGCCCCGTGTGCGGCACCGCCGTCGTGCAGATCGAGGGCGAGGTGGCGATTCGCTGCCCGAATGCGGATTGCCCCGCGCAGCTCACGGGCCGTCTCGACTACCTCGCGGGCCGCGGCGTGCTCGATCTCGAGGGACTCGGCGGCGTGGTCGCGGAAAAACTCGTCTCGACCGGCGCGGTGCGCGAGCTGTTCGATCTCTTCGCGCTGAAGGCCGAGCCGCTCGGCGCGCTTAACCTCGGCACCGTCGAGGCGCCGCGCGTGCTCGGGGTGAAAAACGCCACGAAGATCACCGAGGCCATCGCGCGCGCCCGCGCGCTCGACCTCGGCCGCTGGGTGCTCGCGATGCAGATCCGCGACGTGGGCGGGGCGACGGCGCAGGATCTCGCGGCGGTGCACGGCACGCTGCCCGCGCTTGCGGCCTCGGAGATCCTGCCGCGCCTCGTGCGCATCCCCAAGCTGGAGGAGGAGGCGCGGCTCACGAACCCAAAGGCCCGCGCCAACAAGGGCCAGACCGAGGAGGAACGCGCCGCGCGGGCCCCGCGCCACGCGGCGCTGGAGAAGGAGCTCGCGACCGAGAAAGCGTGGCGCGCCTCGCTGCCCGAGCTGGCGCGGATCGACTTTGTGACGGCGGAAAACGCGCTCGCGTTTTTCGCGAGCGAGCGCGGCCGGCGTTTCGTCGCGCGCATGGCTGAGCTGGGCATCGCGCCGAGGGCCGGGCGGCTCGCGACCGCGCCGGTGCAAGGCGCGCTTACCGGGAAAACGTTCGTCCTCACCGGCACGCTGCCCACGCTTTCGCGGGAGCAGGCGACGGCGCTCATCGAGGCCGCGGGTGGCAAGACCAGCGGCAGCGTGAGCAAGAAGACGAGCTACGTCCTCGCCGGCGAGGAAGCCGGATCGAAGCTGGACAAGGCGCGCGAGCTGGGCGTCGCGGTGATTGACGAGGCGGGTCTGCGGGCGCTGCTCGGGGGCTAGGGCGTGGCTTCAAAGCCCCCTTCAGCTTCCCAATTGCCATTCTGGGCGCGGCGAAGAATCCACGTGCGCGAGGGTGGCATCACGTTCGTGGCCGTAGATTTTTCGCTGCGCTCAAGATGAAAGAAAATTTTGAAGACGCGCGCGGAGGGACTGTCATGCACTTGTGGACAGCGGCTGCCCGCGGTGGGGTGGGTCTTTGACCCGCCCTTCGCGCGCTGAGTGGCCGAGGGCAGGTCACAGACCTGCCCTGCTGCACGCACGCGCTTACGAGAAGTGCATGACAGCCTGTAGGGTGTGAGCGCTTCTAGGCATAGTCTCGCGGCTTTTATCGTCCGCGCTGGGGTGAGGTTCTGAAATGAACGCATCGTCCCGAGCCCTGAATGCAGCGCTGCCGGCGCTCTTTCTTCCACGTGCGGCACGCGGCCGGAACGATCGTGGGGAGCGTGCGCGATGTCCCGCCGGCGCCCGGCGCGACGGCCACCAATGACGATTTTGCCCAAGCGGCGGACGACCTCATCCGAGCCGGCCTGCGCGGCGAGGAGAACACAGGCATCGAGCTGCCGGTGCCCGCCACGGCCACGCCCGGCCTGAACGGCGGGCGGTGCTACGAGGAGCTGCGGGCGCGGAACGAGGCGGCGGCGTGGCGGGTGGTGTTCATGACCGGGGACGTCGTGAACGAGGACTTCCAGAATTTCCTGCGCGAGCGCCGCCTCGCGCGCCTCGGGAAGCCCTTCGCGACAGACGAATTTCGCTCGGCCATCGCCCGCATGAGCGGGCAGGAGGCGGCGTGACGAGCGGCAGCGTGGGAAAAGCTTCGACCTCTTCTCGCCAGCGGGGAGGCCGGATTGAAATTGGTCGACGCGTGCGATTTGCCCGTCCCCGTGCTCGATGAGATTGAATTGTTTCGGGGAAGCTGCGGATCGGAACACGTCCTTATCCGTCTTGGGAATCAAGCGATGGTCACTTGGCGGCGGTCCAGACCCGCGAACGCGATAGCTCCTTGTCCCATTTCAGCATGTCGCGCCAGTAGCTGAGCTCGGCGGACCCGATCACGCGTTGGAATGTGCCGTCGGATGCGCGACGGAATTGCTGTCTTTCACCACGAAATTTGCCTTCGCCTGCAGCCAAAGTCCCGACCGCAACACGGACATCGTCCGGAGACTCCTGGGTTGAGGTCATGAGGATGTATCCCTCCATGGCCGGACGGCTTGCCAAAAGGAACGCAGCGAAGCTCTCCGGCGTGGGATATTGTGCACGGATGCTCGCCGAGGTTTGCTCATGCATCGAGGCCACCACGCGCCGGGCAACGGGATCAAGCACCGTGGATTGCTGGAGGTAGTCGGTGTCGCCCGTAGCGATGGCGTGGAATTGAGATTGGATGGCGGAGCCGATTGTGGCCCGCCCTAAATTTTTCCACGCTTGGACCCGGATCGTGGGCGCGATTTGACCGATGCCGGTGAGAGGTTCTGGCACAGGGACGGCGGGAAAGGGGATCGCTTTGCCGCCTTCACCTGTCCCAGGCATCGTCGTGACGGCGGAAGCAGCAGGTTGGGCCGGCACTTCGGCGACCTTTGCCTTGGCAGCAATTTCCGGACTGGGTGTTTCCGTGATGGATTTCGAGCTGTGAACGGGACGCAACAACCAGAGACCCAGCGCCAACAACAATGCCATCATCACCGCCGCGAGAACTCTGGTTGCACGGCTCACGCGGAAAGTGCGCGCTCAATACCCCAGCTTTTGCAGCGCGAGGTTCAGCTCCTGCATGAAGGCCTGCGCGTCGTCGGGCGACGGGCGGTAGCCTTCCTTGCTGATCTTGGTGAAGCCGGGGCGGCCGTATTGATCGACGATCCAGTTGCCGGTGACGCCGTCGCTGAAGGTCACGCTGCCGCTCGCGATGGCGCCGGGGATGAGGGTCTTCTTGTCGACCTCGACCTTTACGTTGGCGAGGCCGGGCGGCAGGGCGCCGGCCTCGTCCTCCTCGAGCGGATCGGGGCCGTCGGAGAATTCGGGGTCGGGTTCGGCGGGCTCGTCCTTGGCGAGGCCGAGCTTTTCCTTGGCCTTGTCGAGGAAGCCCTTCTTTTCCGCGGCCGCAGCCGGCTTTGGCTGGGGCGACGCGGTCCCGGCGGCGGCGGGCTGGGCCTTGGTGACATCACTTGCGTCGACCTTGGGGGCCGCGTCCTTGAGCTCGAGGTTGAGGTCGTCGACGAGGAAGCGCACGTCGCGATAGGTGAGCGAGAGCTTGAACTGTTCGCCGAGTTTTTTCTGCACCGCGGAGAGGCCGTCGCCAGCGGCGACCCAGGAGGCGACGGCGGCCTTTTGCTCAGGAGTGAGGGACATGCGAGGGAGTGAAGGTTGAGATGGCGAAGGGTGAGGAATCAAACCAGCTAGCGCGACTCGGCGCTGGTTTCAACTGTCACCTGGCGCGGTGCCGGCCGGCCGGCTCGGCGCCGCGGCGACTCACTTCGAGAGCTGGGCCTTCAGGAAGTCCACGCTGTTGCGCGTCGAGGTGTCCTGCTCGCACATGTTGTCGACGGTCTTGCAGGCGTGGATGACGGTGCCGTGGTCACGGCCGCCGAAGGCATCGCCGATTTCCTGGAGGGAATGCTTGGTGAGCGTGCGCGAGAGATACATCGCGACCTGCCGGGGGAAGGCGATGTTGCTGGGCCGGCGCTTGCTGGTCATGTCGCTGTGGCGGATCTGGAAGTGATCGGCGACGCGTTTCTGGATGACCTCGATGGTGAGGACGTTTTGCGCCTGCTCCATCAGCACGTCGTGCAGGAGGCGCTCCGCGGTCGGCAGGTCGATGGGCTTGCTTGTCAGGGCGGAGTAGCTGGAGACCTTGAGCAGCGCGCCTTCAAGGCGGCGGATGTTGCGCGTGATGTTCTGCGCGATGAAATTCAGGATCGCGTCGGGCAGCGCGCAGTTGAGCGTTTGCGCCTTGGTGCGAAGGATGGCGAGGCGGGTCTCGAGGTCGGGCGCCTGGATATCGGCGGGCAGGCCCCACTCGAAGCGCGAGACCAAGCGCGACTCGAGCTTGGCGATCTCGCTCGCGCGCCGGTCGCTGGAGAGGACGATTTGCCGGCCGGACTCGAAGAGGTCGTTGAAGGTGTGGAAGAACTCCTCCTGGATGCGCTCCTTGCCGGCGAGGAACTGGACGTCGTCGATCAGGAGGATGTCCACATGGCGATAGCGCTGCCGGAAGCGGGTGAGGGCGTTTTCCTGCAGCGCCTGGATGAACTCGTTGGTGAACTTCTCGGTCGAGAGGTAGGCGACGCGGGCGTCGGGGTTGTGGCGGAGGACGGTGTGCCCGATGGCGTGCATCAGGTGGGTCTTGCCGAGGCCGGTATCGCCGTAGAGGAAAAGCGGATTGTAGGCCTGCGCGGGCGCCTGTGCGACGGCCATCGCGGCGGCATGCGCCATCTGGTTGTTGGCGCCGACGACAAAGGTCTCGAACGTGTTGCGCGGATTGAGCGTGGCGGTGGCCGCGCCGCGGTCTTCGGAGCGCGGCGCACGCCGCGCGGTGCCCGCGCGGACCCGCGTCAGCTCGGTGTGGGCGCGGGTGGCCGGGGCGGCGGCGGCCGGGCGGACGGGAGCCTCGGTCTTGCGCAGCGTGACATTGACCATCCGGCCCGCGGTGATGCGCAGGCGCTGGGTGATGAGGTCGAGGTAGTTGTCGTGAATCCAGATCGCGGCGAAGTCATTCGGGACACCCAGCGTGATGGAGTCGGCGGAGGCCTCGAGGCACACGACGGGTTCGAACCACATCTGGAAAACGTCCTCCGGGAAGAGCGACTTGAAGTCGCACTTCACCGTTTCCCATAAGCTGGGGGAGAGGGACGTGGAGGTCATGGACAGGCGAGGGATGGCAGGTTTATTCACACTGCTCCGCCGAAGGGTGCTCCATCATGCCGAAGGGGCCGATCCTGTCTGCGTTCGCGGCAACGAAAGTAGTGGGTCGCCGCCAACGGCAAAAGGGCTGGGTGAGATGGAAACGGAAAACGTTGGCGGAAAACGGCTAGCGAGTGGTGTTGCTACGGGCGTCGAGGAGCCAAGCTCATGCGACATGGGAAAGAACAGTCCGGGGGCGGTTCAGGCGTGGACGAGGGGGCAATAACTGCGAACCAAAAATGCGTTTCAAGGCCAACTTTCCCACAACTTGTTCACATGCGATCGCGCACAACTTCCGGCGATTTTTGGGTTGCCACGGCGGGAGAAAATCCGGCGCGCGAATCCGCGCCAAGGCATGATGTAATAGGAAAAAAATTACGACATGGCGCGTGGCTTGGGAAGCCGTTCCCCGGGGGTGCGGTGGGTTGCGATACGGCGTCGCGCGCAGCCCCGCGAATACGGGCGCCGGATGGTTACCCGGCCGAGGCCGCCGCCGGCCCAGGCTCGACCCACTTCCCGTGTTCCTTGATGAGCGCAATCAGGCGCGCGTCCGCCTCGGCCTGCGGAATGTTGTATTGGACGCAGTTTTTCCCGACGTAGAGGTTGATTTTCCCCGGGGCGCCGCCGACGTAGCCGAAGTCGGCGTCCGCCATTTCGCCGGGGCCGTTGACGATGCAGCCCATGATGGCGAGCTTCACGCCCTTGAGGTGCCCGGTCTGCGCCCGAATGCGTTGGGTGGTCGATTGGAGGTCGAAGAGGGTGCGGCCGCAGCTGGGGCAGGCGACGAACTCGGTCTTTGAGCTCCGCGTGCCGGCGCCCTGCAGGACATTGTAGGCGAGCTTGGTCGCGCGCACCGGATCGGGCTCAGTCTCGATGCTGACCACATCGCCGAGTCCGTCGCACAGCAGCGAACCGGTGAGAAACGAGGCCTCGAGCAGTTTCGAGAGAAAGGTATTGTCGCCGCGGACGGCGGTCGCGGCGGTGTTGCGAATCCAGATTGGCGCGCGCGAGCCGGCGGCCCGAATTTCCTCGGCGAGGCGACGGTAGCCGCCGATGGCATGGTTGCGGGCTTGTGTTTCGGGAGCCTCGGGGCCGAGCGTGAAGAGCAGGCGCTCGTCGCCGAGTTTGCGGAACGACGGCGCGAGGGTCGCGAAATCTTCCGGGGTAATCTGCACCGCGAGGAAATGGCGGTGGGCGCGCACGAGCGCAGTGAAGCCCGCGAGCGCCTCGGCGTCGCCCGGAGTGAAACAGCGTGCGATCATGACGCGACCGCGGCTCATCGCCAGCAACGGCTGCAGGAGGTCCGGGGTGAGCTGCGGCGCGACCTCAAGCACGAGGAAACGCGCGGGCAGAGCCGTCGTGCCGAGCACGCCGCAAAGTTCCGCCAGATCACCCGGGCCGGAGACTGGCACCAGCAGGCCCTCCGCCGGAGTGTCGCCCATTTTCGGCGAGGCCAGCGCGGCCGCCGCCGGGGGAAGCGCCGCCGCGGAAGGCACCCGCACGATCACGCGTGGCGGCTGCTCCGGGCCGATCGCGCAGTCTTCGGCCAAGGTCAGGGTAGCCGTTTCGCGTCTCGTGTAGCAGTAGGGATCGATGGAGTCGGCCTCGTCGCTCGCCTCGTGCGCCGGCTGCTTCCACAAGGACATGGTTTTGTCCGCCATGGCGCGCGCCACGGGGATCTCATAGACGCTGTCCTCGGTGAGCGAGACGCGGATGGTGTCGCCGAGGCCGTCGAGCAGGAGCGAGCCGATGCCGATGGCGCTCTTGATGCGGCCGTCCTCGCCGTCGCCGGCCTCGGTCACGCCGAGGTGCAGCGGATAGTGCATGTCCTCCTGTGCCATCCGTTGCACGAGCAGGCGGTAGGCCTGGATCATCACCTTCGGGTTCGATGCCTTCATCGAGAGGATGAGATCGCGGTAGCCGTGCGACTCGGCGATGCGGAGAAATTCCAGCGCGCTCTCGACCATGCCGAGCGGCGTGTCGCCGTAGCGGTTCATGATGCGGTCGGACAGCGAGCCGTGGTTGGTGCCGATGCGCATCGCGCGGCCGAGCGCCTTGCAGCGGAGCACGAGCGGCGTGAACGCCTCGTGCAGCCGCTGCAGCTCGGAGTCATAGTCGGCATCGGTGTATTCGCGCACCGCGAACTTCTTTTTGTCGGCGTAGTTGCCGGGATTGACGCGGATTTTCTCCACGTGCTCCACGGCTTCCATCGCCGCGCTGGGCAGGAAATGGATGTCCGCCACCAGCGGCACGTGCCCGAAGCCCGCCGCCGTGAATTGCGCGCGGATTTCCTTCAGGCACCTCGCCGCCGCGACGTTGGGCGCCGTGATGCGCACGATTTCGCAGCCGACCTCGGCGAGCGCGATCGACTGGCGCACGGTGGCGGCGATGTCCTGCGTGTCGCTCGTCGTCATCGACTGCAACCGGATCGGGTGGGCGCCGCCGACGCCGACGCCGCCGACTCTCACTTCACGGGCCGGACGACGGATGGTTTGAAAACGCGAGGCGCAATAGGACGGCATGGCGAGGTCCGCAGTGTTGTCGGCGCGGCGCGCCTTTCAAGCTGCGCTGCCGCCGGTTCGGATTACTTCGCCGGGGCGGCCGCGGGAGCGGGTTCCGATCTCCAGTCCAGGCGCCGCCGCACGTCGAAAAAGCTCACGTAGAGAATCATCGAGAGGAGCAGGACCAGAAATACGCTCTGCGCGGCCATGATGAAATTGAGCGGCAAGGGCCGGCCCCGGAGGCGCGCGATGGTGGCGAAGAGCATCTGTCCGCCGTCGAGGATGGGCAGCGGCAGCAGGTTGAAAATCGCGAGGTTCACGTTGACGATGATGGTGAACCACAGCGCAAACGGGATGCCGGCCCGCGCCACGTCGAAGAAGCTGCTGATGATCCCGATTGGGCCGGTGAAGTGGGACACGTTTACGTCGGAGCGGCGGTTGAGCACCGCCCCCAGGTTGCGCACGGTCATGCGCACGGCGTTGCCGACCTGCTCGAGCGGATCCGGATAGGTGAAAATGATGCCGCTCTTGAACGCGAGGATCCCGACGTCGACATTGTCCTTGGCGTCGGGGGTGCGCTCGACGGTGAGAGCGAGCGCCTGATCGCCGCGCTTCACGCCGAGCCGGAATGTCTTTGGCGCGGCCTTGAGCGCCGTGACCAGCTGGCCGCCGGTGCGCACGGCGGTGTCGTTCACCGACACGATGACATCCTCGATCTGGAGGCCCGCGCGCTGCACCGCGGACCCTGCGTTAATGGCACCGACGATGAGCTTTTGCTCGGCGACGAAGCCGACCACCCGGAGTTTTTCCCGGCCGCTGATCACGGGATTGATGGGCAGTTCAAGCACCTCGTTGCCGCGCCGGACCTTGAACACGATCTGGCGCTCGCCGTCCTTCGACCAGCCGCTGCTGAGCGCGATGCGCTCGCGCACCTCGGAGAAGGTCTCGACCTCCTCGCCGTCGACCTCGAGAATCACGTCCCCCACGCGCAGGCCGGCCTTCACCGCGGGGCTCGGCACGTCCTTGCCATCGGCGTTTTTGACCGTCGGGACGACCTCGGCGACGGTGGTCGAGTCGCCTTCGGTGGGCTGGCCGACGAACCAGACGATGCAGGCCAGGCCGAGGGCGAAGAGGATGTTGAAGAACGCACCGGCCCCAAAGACGATCATCTTGGTGGCGTAGGAGACGGGCGGGAGCTTGGCGACGTCGGTCTCGCTGGCGCCCTCGATGGCGCCGAGGTCGGCGAGCTGGGGCAGCAGCACGTAGCCGCCCAAAGGAAACCACGAGACACGGTATTCCACGCCGTCCTTGGCGCGCCGCGACCAGATGGGCGGGCCAAAGCCGATGGAAAACCGCTCCACCTTCGCGCCACGGCGGCGGGCGGCGAGGAAGTGCCCGAGCTCGTGGACAAAGATTGAGCCGCCGAAAAGCAGCACAACCAGGAAGACAGCCCAGACGTTGGAGGCGATGGCGCTAAGGAGATCGATCACAGAGGTGGGATTTGTTTCGAGGAAACGAGAGCGGTGGCGACCCGGCGGCTTTCCCGATCCACCGCGACGACCGCGGGCAAATCGGTGGGTTCAAAGTTTTTGATGCTGGCGAGACCTTGCTCGACTACCCGCGGAATCGCAAGGAAGGGAATTACGCCCCGGAGAAAGGCCGCGACGGCCACTTCATTGGCGGCGTTGTAGACGGCGGGGGCGACGCCGCCGGCAGCCATGGCCTCCTTGGCCAGCCGCAGCATCGGGAAGCGCCCCTCATCCACGGGGCGGAACTCCAGCCCCAGCAGGCGCGTGAAATCCAGCGCCGCATCCACGCCCGGCGCGCGCTCGGGGTGGAGCAGGGCGTGCTGAATCGGAAATGTCATCGACGGCGGGCAGAGCTGGGCGAGCATCGCGCCGTCGGTGAACTCGACGAGGCAGTGCACGATGCTCTGCGGGTGCAGCACGGCGGTGCATTGCGCCGGCGCCAGCCCGAATAGGCACTGCGCCTCGATGAGCTCGAGGCCCTTGTTGGCGAGCGTCGCCGAGTCGACGGTGATTTTCGGGCCCATCGCCCAGTTGGGGTGCTTCAGCGCGTCGGCGGGCGTGACGTGCGCGAGCCTTTCGGCAGGCAGGTCGCGAAACGCCCCGCCGCTGGCCGTGAGCACGATGCGGCGCACGCCGGCGTGCGGGTGCCCCTCGAGGCACTGGAAGACCGCGTTGTGCTCGCTGTCGACGGGGAGGAGCTTGGCGCCGCGCTTTCGCGCTTCGGCCATCACGAATTTCCCGGCGAGCACGAGGATCTCCTTCGAGGCGAGCGCGAGGTCCTTGCCGGCCGCGAGCGCGGCGAGCGCGGGCTCGAGGCCGGTGGTGCCGACGACCGCGACGAGCACGATGTCGGCGGCGGGGAGCTGCGCGAGCTCGGTGAGGCCGGCGAGTCCGCCCACGATGCGGGTTCCCGCGGGAAACGCCGCGGCGTTGGCGCGCGCGGCGGCGAAGGCGGTGTCGTCAAAGACGCCCACGTGGCGCACGCCGAATTGCCGCGCGATGCCGGCGAGCTTCTCCCAGTTGGCGCGCGCCGCGATGCCGACGAGCTCCAGTTTGTCGCGGTGCGCGGCGAGCACGCGCAGCGTATTTTCGCCGATCGAGCCGGTGGCGCCGAGGAGGACGACGCGCTTCCGGCGCGGCGCCGGATCGGGGCTGGTCGCGGGGCGGCTCACGGCAGCCGGAAAAAATAATATCCGATCGGCGCGACAAGGATGATGCTGTCGCTCAAGTCGAACATCCCGCCGATGCCGGGGATGGTCGCGCCGGAGTCCTTCATGTTGGCGCGGCGCTTGAGCACCGATTCCACGAGGTCCGCCACGATGCCCACGATCGCGATGGGCATGGCCATGAGGGCGGCGACGGGCGGCGTCATGTGCGGCGGAAAGACCCCGCGGGCGAGCCACGCGATGCCGGCGCCCACGCCCATCGAGACGAGCACGCCGCCGACCGCGCCTTCCCAGGTCTTCTTCGGGCTGATCTGCGGCGACATCTTGTGTTTCCCGAACGCCATGCCGCTCAGCAGCGCGCCGGTGTCGCAGAACTTCGTCACTGCCACGAGCCACAGGCAGAGGAGCAGCCGTGCATCCGCCGTGATGGTGTCGCCCGGCAGCGGCGTGACGATGGCCGTGAGGTATTTCAGCAGGAGCGCGACATACACGAGGCCGAACAGTGTCGAGGCCAGCGACTCCACGCGCTTGTCCGGCGTGCGCTCGCCGAGCAGCCGCACCGCAAACACGATCACGGCCAGCGGGATGAGCCACGAGAGCGGCCAGCCGACCTTCGCCTCGATCCACGGCGACAAGGTGATGAGCGCGCCGAAGGTGAGCCCGAACTTCTCAAACGGATCGTAGCCCGAGGCCTGCATGAGCGCGTAGAACTCGCGGAGCGTCAGCACGGAGATGAGCCCGATGAGCACGAGCGCGCCCGTGGTGCGGAAGAACCACAGCGCGCAACCGACGATGATCCAGAGCGCGACCGTGCTGAAGATGCGTTTGCCCATGCGGGTCGGACAGTCGGTCGAGTTTGCCGCCGGGGCCTACTTGGCCGCCGCCGGCTTCAATTGCTCGCTCGTGAGGCCGAAGCGCCGCTCGCGGCGGCTGAACTCCGCGATCGCCGCGGCGAGGTCGGCCTTCGTGAAGTCGGGCCAAAGCACCTTGGTGAAAATGAACTCCGCGTAGGCCGCCTGCGGGAGCAGGAAATTGCTGATGCGCGTCTCGCCCGAGGTGCGAATCACGAGGTCGGGGTCGGGCATGTCGCCCGTGTAGAGGTAGCGGCTGAAGGTCGCCCACGAGTTGTCGTTGAGCTTCTCCTTGCCGGCGGCGACCGCCGCCGCGTAGGCGCGCGCGGCGTCGACGATCTCGGTGCGCGCACCGTAGTTGAGCGCGAGGACGAGCGTGTAGTCGGTGAAGTGCTTGGTCTCCTCCATCGTGACGCGGAGCAGCTTCTGCACGCCGGCCGGCAGCTCCTCGGTGCGGCCGATCGTGCGCAGGCGCACGCGGTCGCGGACGAAGGTCTCGAGCTCCTTCTTCAGGTAATACTCCAGCAGGCCCATGAGCGCGCCAACCTCGTCCTGCGGGCGCTTCCAATTCTCGATGGAAAAGGCGTAGAGCGTGAGCATTCGCACGCCGAGGTCGCGGGCGGCAAACGTGGTGGTGCGCACGGTCTCGACGCCGCGCCGGTGCCCCTCGATGCGCGGCAGGCCGCGTTGCTTCGCCCAGCGGCCGTTGCCATCCATGATGATGGCGACGTGTTGCGGGACGTTTTCGGCGGGAGCGGACATGCAGCGAGGCGCGACCTTGGGCCTCGGTGAGGGCGTTGACAAGCCGCCTGTGGCGGCGCGTTGCGTCACAGCCCCTGCATAAACGCGAATGTCCGGTCAATCTGCCCGGGTAGGGTCTCGTGGCCGAAGTCGGGGTAGAGGACGTGATTTTTCTTCGCCTTGATCTTGTTGTAGGCGGCGAACTGCGAGCTGGGCGGGCAGATGGTGTCCATCAGGCTCGTGAACATGAGCGTCTCGGCGCGGATGCGCGGCGCGAGGTGCTGCACGTCGATGTAGCCGAGCTTCGTGAAGACCTCCGCCTCGCGTTCGTGGCGCGGGTCGTGGTGGCGGAAATAGAGGCGCAGCTCCTCGTAGGCGTCCTTGGCCTGATCCATTTCCCAGACGCGCTGGTAGTCGCACAGGAAGGGGAAGACCGGCGCGGTGCGGCGGATGCGAGGCTCGAGCGCCGCGCACGCGAGCGAGAGCGCGCCGCCCTGCGACGCGCCGAAGCAACCGACTCGCCCCGCATCGACCTCGGCGAAGCTCATCACCACGCGCGCGAGCTGCACCGTGTCCAAGAAAATCTGCCGAAACGCGAGGCGCCGCGGATCCGGATCGTCGAGGCCGCGGATGATGTGGCCGCGCAGCGTGGTGCCGAGCACGCGGCCGCTGTCCTCGGAGCGCCCGCCCTGGCCGCGGCAGTCCATCGCGGCGTAGCAGAAGCCCTCGGCGGGCCAGCCGAGCTTGTCGAGCCAGTCGCCCGTGTGGCCGGCGTAGCCGTGAAACTGGAGCACGGCGGGGTGCTTGCCCGCGCCGCGCGGACGGAGGTATTTCGCGTAGATGCGCGCGTCGCCCACGCCGGTGAAGAGCAGGTCAAAGGCCTCGACGTTGCGCGGCGCAATCGCGCCGCTCGGCCGCAGCTCGGGGCGGGGTGGCGTGGCATCGAGCTCGGCGAGCGCGGCGGCCCAATAGGCGTCGTGGTCGGCGGGCCGCGGGTTGCGTCCGGGATACTCGAGCAGTTCGGGCAGGGGGAGGTCGATGAGGGGCATGGCGGCGGCGCGCGTGACTTCACTCCGCGTGGCGGCGCGTCGCAAGTTTTCGCGTTGTCATCGCTGGTGGCGCCCGCGTGAGTCGCCAGCATGAAAGTCGCGTTCATCAGTGGCACGAGCATCGTCAACTCCACGCTCTTCTCGGCGTGGGAGGTGAAGACGGTCGAGACCAAGCACGGGGCCGTGACCTACAAGGCCAAGGGCGATTTCGTGCTGATCAACCGCCATGGCTACGCCTTTCCGTTGCCGCCGCATTCGATCAACTACCGCGCCAACATCGCGGCGCTCGCGCAGCTCGGCTACCAGGACATCGTGTCGCTCAACTCCGTGGGCTCGCTGAAGAAGGAGCTGCCGCCCGGCACCTTCGTCTCCTGCAGCGACTACGTCGGGTTGCAGCAGGGCCCGGCGACATTTTTCGACACCGAGCTGAAGGGCGGGGCGCCCGGCATGGCCAACAATCTCATCCCGAAAATTGTCCCCGCGCTCGCGCCCGAGTTCACGATTCACCCGGGAAAAGTCTACGTGCAGATGCGCGGGCCCCGTTTTGAGACGAAAGCCGAGATCAAGATCGTGCAGCACTGGGGCGACGTGATTGGGATGACGGCGGCGCACGAGGCCGACCTGTGCACCGAGGCCGGCCTGCGCTACAACAGCCTCGCCCTGATCGACAACTACGCGAACGGCCTCGAGGGCACGGAAATCGACTTCGCCAAGTTCAAGGACCTCGTGAAGGACAACCAGGCGAAGGTGAACCGGCTCTTCGTGCGGCTGCTGGAAATCCTCGCTTGAGCGCGGGGCGGGAGACACGGAGGAGCCGTCTAAGTATTGCTTGCCAAGGCCGGCGCCAACGTCGGTTTGACGCTGCGGAGGCATCCGGCAAGCTCGCGGCCCATGAGTGATTTCCTGCCGGCCGCGCGGATCGCAGAAGCCAAGGGTTGCATCGATCGCCTGCGCGAGAACATGCGGGCCTCCATTCGCGGCAAGGACGACGTGATCGATCAGGTGCTGATCTGCCTGGTCGCCGGCGGCCACCTGCTGATCGAGGATTTGCCCGGCGTGGGCAAGACCACCCTGGCGTATTCGCTCGCCCGCTCGATGGACTGCTCGTTCTCGCGCGTGCAATTCACCAGCGACCTGCTGCCCGGCGACGTCACCGGCGTGGCCGTCTACGACGACACGGTGAAGGAATTCGTTTTCAAGAAAGGCCCGGTTTTCGCCCACATCGTGCTGGCCGATGAAATCAACCGCACCACCCCGAAGACGCAGTCCGCCCTGCTCGAGGTGATGGACCGCGCGCGGGTGACGGTCGACGGCGAGTCGCATGCGGTCGGCGCGCCGTTCATGGTCTTTGCCACGCAGAACCCGGTGGACTTCGAGGGCACGTTTCCGCTGCCCGAAAGCCAGATGGATCGCTTTCTGATGCGCCTGCGCATGGGCTACCCGCAGCCCGAGGACGAGCGGGAGATCCTGCGCACCGCCCGCGGCGGCTACGACGCGATCGCGCTCAACCCGGTCGTCACGCGCAGCGAGATCCTCGCCCTGCAGGGCCTCGTGCCGGAGGTTTTCGTCGAGGAAAGCGTGCTCGACTACATCCTGAGAATCGTGACCGCGACCCGGACGGAGGCGGAATTTCGCTCCGGCGTGAGTGTGCGCGGCGGCGTGGCCCTGCGCACCGCGGCGCAGGCGCGGGCGCTCCTGCACCGCCGGGACTTTGTGCTGCCCGAGGATGTCACGGAACTGGTCGGGCCGATTTTCTCGCACCGGCTGGCGCTTGCGCGGCAGAGCAGCGACGCGTTGGAGGAGCGCCGCGCGGTGACGGCGGCGCTGAAGCGCATCGTGGCCTCGGTGCTGCCGCCGGCCTGAGCCGCGGCGCGGGTCGATGAGCGCACGCGAGCCAGAGTGGCAGGGGCCGGGTGGCCGCCGGCGCCGCCGCTTCACCTGGAGCGGGGTGGTGTGGTCGTTCATCTACCCGCAGCGCGGCCATCGGCTGCTCCCGACCGTGCCCGGGTTGATCCTGGTCGGGCTGGCGTTGGGGCTCGGCACGGCCGCCTACAACTCGTCGAGCAACATTCTCTTCATCACGCTCTCCCTCCTGCTGGCGTGCCTGATTCTGAGCGGCCTGCTCGCGTGGCTCAATCTCCGCGGCGTGCAGTGGCGCCTGCACCTGGCGCCGCCCCTGCGGGCGGGGCAGGAGGCGACGGTCGTGCTCGAATTGCGCAACCGGAAGCGCTTTCTCCCGACCTACGGCCTGTGGTTTGAGTTCGCCGCGCGCGCGATGGACGACGGCAAGGCGGCGCCCGGCAGCACGCTCAACGCGAGCGCGGCCGAGATCCGCCGCACGATCGCGCAGGCCAGCGCGGCCGAGCAGCGGGCGCGCGTGGCGCTCGCGCGCCGGCTCGATCCCGAGGGCGAGGGGCGCGTGGAGTGGGTTTTCCGGCCGGCACGGCGCGGGCGGGTGCGGGTGGAGCTGGCGGTGGTGGGATCGCTTTTTCCGTTTGGCTTCTTGCGCAAGGAACTCGGCACGACGACCAGCGCCGATGCGCTCGTCTGGCCCGCGCCGGTCGACTATCGGCGCAAGTCGGTCGCCGCGCCGCGCCGCCGCGCAGGCGGGGAGCGCGTGGCGCGGCCGGGCGCGAGCGGCGACTTGCTGGCGGTGCGCGGCTACACCCCGGGCGACTCGCATCGCCTGATCCACTGGAAGGCAAGCGCCCGCTCGGGCACGCTGCTCGTGCGGCAATTTGCCTCCGAGAGCGCCGAGAGCCATGCGCTATGGCTGCGCACCGACGCGGCGGCGTGGGGCCGCGGCGAGCAATTTGAGCGCCTGGTCGCCCTCGCGGCGACGATGACCGAGGAGCTTTTCCGCTCCGGCCGGCTGATGCGGGTCGCGATCGACGGCGAGCCGCCGCTGCCCATGCGCCGCCCGCGGGATCTTGAGATCTGGTTGAACCGTCTCGCGGTCGCGCTGCCTGCGCCGGAGACGGCGCCGGACGAGCGGCCGGCCGCGCCGGGCCCGGGCACGATCACCTTTGCGCCGGACGGCGCGCAGGGGGTGGTGGCGCTCATTGGCGGAGAGGTGGCGGCGTGGGCATGAACCACGACACGCAACGCCGGCCGCAGCTCACCCTCGACGAGCTGCAACACGCGAGGTGGCTGCTGGGCGGCCTGCTCTCGATCGTGAGCCTTGGGGCGGTATTCTACCTCGAGATCGAGGCGTGGACGCTCACGACGGTGACGGCCCTGTGCATTTTGGCGACGATGCTGCGGCCCGCGTTGCCGGCGCGCGTTCCGGCGGCGGTGCACACGCTCGCCTTTCCCCTCACCGTCGGGTTCTTCATCGCGGACGTGTGGCTGCGCGGCGAGGTGCTGCCCGCGATGGTGCGGCTCGACATCCTGCTGCTGCTCTACCGCAACGTCACCTACCGCCAGCGTCGCGACGATCTTCAGCTCATCGTGCTCGGGCTCTTCCTGGTGATCGTGGCGGGCGTGCTTTCCGTCTCGCCGACGTTTGCCGTGCAGCTCCTGGTATTCACGGCCTGCGCGCTCGCGCTGCTGCTCTCGATTACGCTCCTGGAGGGCCTGCTCGGTCCGGCGGCCCGGGCGCCGCTGCCGCCGGGCGTGGCGCCGGCGTGGGTGCGTCGGGCCGACGAGGCGCAACTGCTGCGCCGCCTGCGCGCCGTGCTCGACTGGCGCGTGATGGCGCTCGGCGCGGGGCTCTTTGCCGGAGTCGTCGGGGTGGCGGCGCTGCTCTTCCTCGCGATCCCGCGGTTTCAGCTCGAGAACAGCATGTTCCTGGAGCGGTTCATCCAGAAGAAAGCCAAGACGGGCTTCAGCGAGACCATCCGCATCGGCGATGTCAGCGAAATCCAGCAGGACAACGGGGTCGCCCTCAGCGTCGACGTCTCGGATGTGAGCCGCATCCCCGCCTCGCCCTACTGGCGCATGATCGTGCTCGATTTCTACGAAAACGGCCTGTTCCGCACCTCGCCCACGCTGCGGCGGACCGAATTCGATTCCGAGCGGGCGGGCACGAGCGAGCGCGGCGGCGCGCGCTTGCGGCGGGGCGAGGCAGTCTACTGGACGTTTTATCTCGAGTCGGGGGTGAGCCGCTTCCTGCCCCTGCTCGGGCCCTTCCAGAACATCACGTTCCAGGAAGCGCAGCACTTTCGCGTCGCGCCGCGGCTCGGCCTGGTGGCGCTGCGCGAGGAGCCGGTGACGATGATCGCCTATCGCGTGGAGGATTTTGAAATCGGGCCGGGCGTCGCCGACGCGCGCTTTGCGCAACGGTGGACGGAGCGCGGCCGGTCGGGCACGCGTCGCGACGAGCCGCACGTCCAGCTCAACCTATCCGACGCCGATCGCGCGGCGCTCCAGGCGGCGGTCGACGAGGCGACCGGTGGCGAGCGGCTGGGCGCGGCGGAGTTTGCCCGGCGGGTGGGCGAATGGCTGAGGCATCGGCACACCTATTCGCTTACGCCGACCATTCCCTCCGGCTCCGGCGATCCGCTGGTGCGCTGGCTGCGCTCGGACGGGAGCGGGCATTGCGAGCTCTTTGCGGGCTCGATGGTGCTGATGGCGCGCATGGCGGGGCTGCCTGCGCGCGCCGTGACGGGATTTCGCGGCGGTTCGTGGAATGGCTACTCGAACAACTTCACCATTCGCAACGCCGATGCCCATGGCTGGGCCGAGGTCTTCGACGAGAACAGCGGCGCCTGGCTGCGCGCCGATCCGCTCGAGGGCCCGGCGGAGATCGCCACCGAGACGCTGCGCGGCGAGGCTGCGGTCGCCTCGCGGCTCGACCGGAGCTGGAAGGCGCGCGTCGACAGCCTCCGCATGCTTTGGTATCGGCGGATCGTCAGCTTTGATCAGCGCTCGCAGGCGGAGACGATCCAGGCGGTAAAGGACGCGGCGCGGGGGTCGCTCCAGACCATTCGGGAAGGGCTGGAGGCGTGCGCCACGGCGGTGCGCGCGTGGCTGGCCGCGCCGTGGGATTTTCGCCGCGCGCTCGAAATCGTCGGGCTCCTGGCCGCGCTGGTTTTGTTTGCCTGGGTGATGATGCGGCACGGTCCGGCGCTGTGGCGGCGGCTGGCGTATCGGCGCGGCGCGCGCGGCGAGGATCCCGTGCGCCGGGAAGCGGGGCGCTGGCTGGGCCGGCTCGCCGAGGCCGAGCCCGAGCTCGCGCACGATCAAGTGAAGGCGGAGCTGCAGCGCCTGCGCTTTGGCCCGCGCGCGACTTGGGCGAAGCCGGAGCCGATCTTCCGCCGCGCGCGGCAGACGTGCCGCACGGCGCGGCCGCGCCGGCGCGTCACTCGGTTTTGAACCGCACGGTGGCCTGCGCCGGCCGGGTCTTGCTCTCCACCCAGGTCTTGAGAATCGCGTGCGCGACCGGGGCGGCGTAGCGGCCGCCGCCCGTCTCCTCGCCGGGAGTGTCGCCCTCGATCGCCACGGCGATGGCGATCTGCGGGTTCTCGATCGGCGCGAAGCCGATGAACCAGGCGAAATTGATCTTCTTGCCGCCCTCGGCGTCCTTCTGCGCGGTGCCGGTCTTGCCGGCGATGCGGAGGCCGGGGATCCGGGCGAGCTCGCGGCCTTGGGTCAGGATCCGGCCCGTGCCGGTGAGGGTGACCTGCTCCATCGCGTGGATGAGCGCGCCGCGCTGGGCGACCGTGAGGCCGATGCGATCGTGGCGCTGCCGCGGGCGCTCCGGATCGTGGAGCAGCGTGGGCTGGGTCCACACTTCGTCGCGCGCGACCGACGCGGCGAAGCACGCCATCTGCAGGGGCGTCACCAGCACGAAACCCTGGCCGATGGCCATCTGCACGGTGTCGCCGCCGGCCCAGCCTTGGTGGTAGCGCCGGCGCTTCCATTCCGGGTCGGGGATGACCATGCGTCTCGTCTCGTCGGGCAGCTCGATGCCCGTGGGCCGATCGAGATGGAAACGGCGCGCTTCGGCGGCGATCAGCTCCGGGCCCATGTCGTAGCCAGTCTTGTAGAAAAAGACGTTGCAGCTTTTCTCGATCGCCTGGGTGAACGACATGTCGCCGTGGACGCTGTCGTGGCAACCGAAGCGGCGGCCCATCAGAAAATAGCCCGGGCAGTTCACCACGGTGTCGGGTTCAATCGCGCCGGAGCGCAGGCCCGCGATGCTGGTGAGGATCTTGAAGGTCGAGCCTGGCGGGTAGGCGCCTTGGATGGCGCGCGGAAAAAGCGCCTGGCGGTCCATCGCATCCTGCCACGCCGTCGAGCTGATTTGCGGGGAAAATTTCGAGAGATCGTAGTCGGGCTTGCTCGCCAGCACGAGGACCTCGCCGGTCGCGACGTCGAGCGCGACGGCCGTCCCGGCCAGCTCAAAGCTCGCGAGCATCGCCTCGGCCGCGAGCTGCAGGTCGATGTCGAGCGAGAGGTGGAGGTTTTTGCCGGCACGGGGGAAGACCTGCTCAATCGGCTGGCTCACGCGGTTGCCCGTGGGATCGACGCGATAAATCGCCCCGCCGGCCTCGCCTTGAAGCGTGGCGTCGAATTTCCTCTCGACCCCGCTGCGCCCCATCGTGCCCATCATCCGGAAGGTCTTGAGATCCTCGCCGGGGAAATCCTCGAGCTCCACGTCGTCGGTCGTGCCCACGTAGCCGAGGGTGTGCGCCGCCGCCGACCCGTAGGGATAGTGGCGGGCGCCCGAGGGATAGAACTGCACGGGCGAGCTGGCGGGCAGCCCCTCGAGCAGCCGCGCGTATTCCGCGGGCGTGAGATCGTCGAGCAGGGTGTAGGGGAGGAGGAGCTCGCGCTCGAAGTGGCGGCTGAGGCGCCGGCCGTCGACCTTGGCGTCGCGGCCCAGCACGGCGTTGATCTGATCGAGGTAGCGCTGCACGACGGAGACGCGCGCGAGCTGCGCGAGCTGCGCGCGCGACGGCACGTCCTTGTCGCCGGCCGCGCGAAAATTGTTGCGGATGAGGATCTGCTCGCGCCGCAGCTCGGGGCGCAGCTCGTCCAGCATCAGTCGCGCGGAGTGGCGCGCGCGGTTGCCCACGAGGAGGCGGCCGGCACGGTCGAAGATCTCGCCGCGCGGCCCGGGGTAGAGGATGCGGCGCTGGGTCTGCTGGCGCTCCGCCTCGGCGTAGGCGTCGACCTTGGCGAGCTGCTGCCAGGCGAGGCCGCCGGCGAGGACGAGCAGCAGCGCGCCGATCACAAAGTAAAAGAACACGATTCGCGGATCGCGGGCCTCGTGGGTGTCGACGAGCTGGCCGGAGCGATCGGCGAGGTTGATGTCGTCCGTCGGCATGGTGCGGGGCTCAGGCGGGATCGAGGCGGGGCACGCGCGCCAGCGCGAGCACCCGCTCCTGCAGCGCGCAGAACCAAGGCGCCGCGAGCGCGACGACCACCTGCGATGCCACGAGGTCGGCGGTGAGCCGCGGCAGCAGCGCGCCCGGCGCGGGGCCGCCGCGGAGCCGGGTGAGTGCAAACGCGAAGAAGAGGCCGAGGTTGAGCAACAGCGCGATCAGCGTGACGGAGAGGGCGTCCGAGCGCGGCAGGCGCGCCCGCGCACGGAAGAGGATCTCGTGGGCCACGGCAAACAGCAGCGCGTGCAGGCCGAAGGCGACCGGCGCGTGCGCGTCGCAGACGAGGCCGGCGAGAAACGCCGACGCGAGCCCCGGCCCGTGCGGCTGCGTGAGGGCGGCGAACATGACGTAGAGCGCGCCGGCAAAGACATGCACGCGCCAGCCGGCGAGTGCGTCGTTCAGCTGCGTGACCAGCACCCACAGCAGGAGCGAGGTGGCGAACAGGACGAGCGTGCGGCGCATGGGAGGCGGTGGGAACTTGGCGACGGGGGTGATCGAGGAGCGGTGCCGCTCAGCTTTCAATCTTCGCGTGGCGGCAGTTGTTCACTCCTTGTTCACCGGCACGAGCACGGTGACCTCGGTGAGCGAGCCGAGGCGCTCGTCGAGCCGCACCTCGCCGGTTTGAAAAAGCCCGTCGCTGCCGATGGCGGCGTGCGTGATTACCCCGAGCGAAAGGCCCGGCGGGAAGACGCCCCCGGGTCCGTAGGTCACGAGGCGCTTGCCGGCGCTGGGCGTGACGATGATGTCGAGCGGCAGCGACTCGACGACGCCGACGGGCGGGCCGAACACGGGGTTGGGTCCGCCCGTGAAGCTCACGGGCCGGGCGTCGCCCTCGACCGTGGCGGCCAGCCGCACCGCGGGGCTGCTGATGAGATCGACGACGGAGGTGAACGCGTTCACCTCGGCCACGCGGCCGACCGCGCCGCCGGTGAAGACCACCGGGGCGCCGACCGGCAGGCCGAAATTCCTCCCCTTGCGAATCACGATGCGCTGCCACCACGCGGTGAAGTCGCGCCGCACCACGCGCGCGTGCTCGTAGCGATACTCGGGAAACGAGGGCAGCCGCAGCAGGTTTTCCAGGCGGGCGATTTCGGCGCGCAGGCTGGCGTTTTGCTGCACGCCGAACTCATAGGAGGAGTTCAGGCGCGCCAGCTCGCTGCCGGCCTCGATCAGCTCGTTCTCGGTGTGCAGGCGCAGCGCCCAGTATTCCTGCAGGTCGCGCACGCGCGAGGCGGCGACGCTGAGGGGCGCGGTGAACTCGTGAAACGTCACCCGCGCGAAGCTCTTCACGACGGCTGGCAGGACGAGCCATGCGGCCAGGATGACGGCGAGCGTGGCAAACGGACGGGCTTGATCGAGGCGCTTGAAACGCACGGGCGGGAGAGGGGCGCGGTTCGCGGCGGCGCCGGCGCCGGGGCTCAGCGGCCCTTGTTTTCCAGATACGCGCCGGTGCCGTTGGCGACGGCGGAGAGCGGATCGTCGGAGATGGTGACGGGCAGGCCGGTCTTCTCGCTGAGCAGCCGGTCGACGCCGCGGATGAGCGCGCCGCCCCCGGCCATGACGAAGCCGCGGTCGACGAGATCGGCGGAGAGCTCGGGCGGGCAGCGCTCGAGGGTGTAGCGCACGGCCTCCACGATGGCGGCGATGGTGTCCGCCAGCGCCTCGCGGATTTCCTGCGACGTGATGTGGATCGTCTTGGGGAGGCCGGCGACGGAATCGCGGCCCTTGACCTCCATGGTGAGCTCCTCGTCGAGCGGGTAGGCGGAGCCGACGCGCATCTTGATCTCTTCCGCGGTGCGCTCGCCGATGAGGAGGTTGTAAGCGCGCTTCATGTAGTTGATGATCGCGCTGTCGAGCTCGTCGCCGGCGACGCGGATGGATTTGGAAAACACGATGCCGCCGAGCGAAATCACCGCGATCTCCGTGGTGCCGCCGCCGATGTCCACGATCATGTTGGCCGCCGGATCATCGATCGGGAGGCCCACGCCGATGGCCGCGGCCATGGGCTCGGGGATCGTCTCGACGCTGCGGGCGCCGGCGTGGGTGGCGGACTCCATCACGGCGCGTTTCTCGACCTCGGTGATGCCGGAGGGAATGGCGATGACGACGTGCGGCGGCGCGCGGAAGGCGCTGCCGGTGACCTTGCGGATGAAGTAGCGCAGCATCTCCTCCGTGACATCGAAATCCGCAATCACGCCGTCCTTCATCGGGCGGATGGCGGTGATGTTGCCGGGGGTGCGGCCCAGCATCTTCTTGGCCTCGAGGCCGACGGCGAGGACCTTGCGCGTGGTGGTGTCGAGGGCGACAACGGACGGCTCACGTAGGACGATGCCCTTGCCCTTGACGTAGACGAGCGTGTTGGCGGTGCCGAGGTCGATGCCGATGTCGTTCGAGAAATAGCCGAAGATGTTCGCCATGATTGCTGGAGCCGGAAAGCGCGGGGATATTTCGGCAGTTCGCCTGCGGCACCGAATCTGCGGCCGGAGGGACTGTCAACGTGCGAAATGCCGGGCTTATGCGCAAAAAAAGCGCGCCGGACGGCGCGCTTGGCGGGAGGGGAAAGTCGGCGGGTGAGCCGGCTCAGTTGGAGCCGTGGCTCACAGGCGTCTCGGCTTTCTTCGGCTCGGCGGCGGGCTTGGCCGGCTCGGGCTCGGGCTCATCCTTCGAGGCCTTCTTGAACTCCTTGATCGACTGGCCGAGGCCCTTGGCGAGGCTCGGGAGCTTGGCGCCGCCGAAAAGCACGAGCATGATCACCAGGACGATGATGAGCTCGGGAGCGCCGAGGCCGAGGAAGCCGGCGAGAAAGGGAGTGTTCGAGATCATGGCGGCGGCAAGGTAGTCCGGGTTGCGGGCCTGTAAAGCGGCAAATCCGAATCAGGGTGCAAGCCACACGACCTCGTCGCCTTGCGCGGGCTGGCCGCTGGCCACGGTGGCACCGAGGATGCGGCCGCGGAGCTGGCGCGAGGCCCGGAGGCGGGCGGTCTCCCGCAAATCCTCCGTGCGGGTCATGAGCTCGGCGCCTTCCGTGGCGGCCGCGGCGGGAGCGTCACCGCCGAGCTCAACGATCGCGTGGCGGCGCGCCGCATCGACCGCGATCACGCGGCCGACAATCAGGCGCGGACTCGGCACGAGCGCGCCCTCGGCGAGCACGGCCGCGGGCTTTTGCGGGGCCGAGGCGCAAGCGCCGAGAAGGAAACACGCCGCCATGGGCGCGATCACAATGTAGGTTCGGCGCAGCGGCAGGCGTCCCTGCCTGCCGCTACACGGAGCCCGTTCATCGTCCGCTCTCCTCGGCGCGCCGCAGCGCCCGTCAGAGCTTCGGCAACGAGAAACCCAGGCCACCCGGCAGCGTGCCGGAGCCGAGCAGGCCCGGCGGCGTCGGAGCGGGGGGCAACGGCGGGGCGCCTGGCGGACGCGCGGTGGCCGCGACCTTCATGAGGTTCTGCGCGTTGTCGATCTGCTCGGCGTCGAAGAAGCCGTGGAGCTGGCGGATGCGCGTCGGGTGGCGCATCTTGCGGAGCGCCTTCGCCTCAATCTGGCGGATGCGCTCGCGGGTGACCTTGAATTGCTTGCCGACTTCCTCGAGCGTGCGCGAGTAGCCGTCGACGAGGCCGAAGCGCAGCGAGAGCACGCGGCGCTCGCGCTCGGTGAGCGTGTCGAGCACGTCGATGATCTTTTCGCGGAGGAGCGAATAGGCCGTCATGTCGTAGGGATTCTCGGCCGACTTGTCCTCGATGAAATCGCCGAACGACGTGTCGTCGCCGTCGCCCACGGGCGACTGCAGCGAGATGGGCTGCTGCGCCATCTTCATGATCTGCTGCACGCGCTCGACGGGCAGGTTCATCTCGTCGGCGACCTCCTCGGGCGTGGGCTCGTGGCCGTATTCCTGCAGGAGCTGTTTCTGCACCTGCATGACCTTGTTCAAGGTCTCGATCATGTGCACCGGGATGCGAATGGTGCGCGCCTGGTCGGCGATGGAGCGGGTGATGGCCTGGCGGATCCACCACGTGGCGTAGGTGGAGAACTTGTAGCCGCGGCGATACTCGAATTTCTCGACGGCCTTCATCAGGCCCATGTTGCCCTCCTGGATGAGGTCGAGGAAGGAGAGGCCGCGATTCGTGTATTTCTTCGCGATGGAGATGACGAGGCGGAGGTTGGCCTCGACCATCTCGGTCTTGGCTTGGTGGGCCTCGCGGACGTGCACCATCGTCTGGTCGACGACTTTTTTCAGCTCCTCTGGCGCGATGCGCTGCTGCGCCTCGATTTGCTTGAGGCGGGCATGGACGGCCTTGGTGTCGATGGCGGCGTCCTTTTTGGTCTTCGGGTGCTTCGCGCGGTCGAGCTGGCCGTTGAGCGCGTCGATTTCTTGCAGCACCGGCGCGAGCTGCTCGAGGTATTCCTCGTAGACCTTGAGCTTGAAGTAGAACTTGGAGAAGAACGCGCGCAGCGTGTTCTCGCGCTTGCGAAGCTTGGCGTGGACTTTCTTGCGCTCGGCCTCGCCGCGGGCCTTCAGGTATTCCTCCCAGCCCTCGGCGACGCTCGCCTCGGCGTGCTGGGTGTTTTGCACGAGCTTTTCCAGGCCCTTGAAATACGCCTCGCGCGACTCGATCTTCTTGTCGATGACGACGCGGTCGAAGCGCTCCTCGCGGTTGAGGAGCTTGGCGCCGAGCGTGCCGATGTAGCCGCCGATGACCGCGGCCTGGAAGAGCGCTTCCTGCGCCTTGAGCTCGGCGGTCTCGATGCGCTTGGAAATCTCGACTTCCTGCTCGCGCGTCAGCAGCGGGACCTGGCCCATCTGCTTGAGATACATCCGCACGGGGTCGTCCAGGATGTCGTTGTTGGACGAGCGGGATTCCTCCTCCTCCGCCTCCTCCATGCGCTGCTTGTAGTCCTCGACCTGGTCCGGCTCGAGAATCTCGATCTCGAGGTTCTGGAGGATGGAGAGGACGTTGTCGATTTCCTCCTGATTTTCGACCGACTCGGGCAGGGCCTCGTTGATGTCGTCGAAGGTGAGGTAACCCTGTTCCTTGGACAGGCGGATGAGGCCGCGGATCTTGTCGTTGATGCCGCCGGCTGGGATGTCGGCGCCGCCTTCGGTGGCGGGCGCGGCGGCGGTCTTGGCGAGAGCGGCCTCGACGGCCTCGGACTGGGCGGAATCAGCGGGAGCGGACTTGGTCTTGCGCGACATGGAAAAAAGGAGGACGACCGAAGGAAAGGAAACGACCGGCGGAGAACGCGAAAAACGTCAGGCCGTGGCGGCCAAGGCGAGCGGCGTGCGGAGCTGGCGTTGCAGTTCTGAGCGTTCTTTCAAGAGAGAAATTGGGTCAGATTCACTGTCCGCATGGGGGTTGGCCAAAGCAAGTTCTATTTCCCTCAGGCGGGGCTCCAGCGCCCGGGCGCGGAGTTGCCGAAGCCCTTCCTGCGCCACCTTTACCGGATCGTCCAGCACGGGGGCCTCGAACATCAGGTTCGCGACGAGCGACCGCTCCTCGGGCGTCTCCAGCAGCCCGTCAAGGTGGTCGCGGCCGGGCCACGCGCCCTGTTCAAACTCACCGAGGAAGCGGTTCAAGAGCACCCCCGCCGTATGGGCGGCGTCGATCCAGTCGTGCGGGAGGGTGCCGCTAAGGGGCCGGCCGAGGGACTCGAAATGGAGCAGCAGGAGGAGCAGGTCGCGCTCGGGAGTCCGGGCGGAGGCGGCGCTGGCCGGGACAGGGGAGGGCAGTTCGCCGTTTGCCGCCGGGGATTCGGGCCGGATCGAGGACGGGCGGCTGTGACGCTGGAGGAAGACCTGAAAATCCTTTTGCGCCGCCATGACCGGCAGGCGCAGGTGCGAGGCCGCCTCGTTCACAAACTCGGCGCGCGCCACCTCGCTCTCCGCCGCGGCGATAATCTCGTAGAGCGACTGGGCGGCGCGGGTCTTTTGCTCGGCGGAGGCGCGCGCCGGATCGGCGAGCGCGGCGCGGCAGGCGAATGCCATCGCCGAGTCGCGGCGGAGGCTGCGATAGACCTCGGGGGCTCGCGCGGCGCCGCTTTCGAGAAACAGCAGGTCCGGGTCGAGCTTCTCGGCGCCGGCGAGGGTGAGGAAGCGCACCTCGAGCCCGGCCTTGACCGCCATCGGCAGGAAGCGCAGCGCGGCCTTCTGGCCCGCGCCGTCGCTGTCGAAGAAGCACTCCACCTGCGCGTGGTAGCGCCGCAGCAGCACGAGCTGGCTTTCGGTGATCGAGGTGCCTTGCGGGGCGATGGCGGTCTTGATCCCGACCGACCAGCAGCGCAGGGCGTCGAGCTGGCCCTCGACGAGCACGAAGGGCCTGCCGTCGCCCACCGCCGTGCGGGCGCGGTCCAGGTTGAAGAGCAGGTTCCCCTTGGTGAAAATCGGGGTCTCGGGCGAGTTCACGTATTTCGCCTCGCGCGCCGGATCGTCCTCCGGGGTGCGGTCGGTCTGCCGCGCGGTGAACGCCACCACGCGCCCCTGGTGGTCACGGATCGGGATCATGAGGCGGCCGCGGAAACGCGGCCGCAGCGCGCCGAGCGTGATCGCCGCGTCGTCGTAGATGAAAAAGAGCCCGCACTTGCGCAGCGCCTCCTCCGAAAACTTGCGCCGCATCAGGGCCGCGCCGAGCCCGCCGCCGCCTTCGTCGGCCGCGCCGATCCTAAACTCGTCGGCGAGGTCCAGCGGGAACTTCCGCTTTTCCGCCCAGAGCGCCCGGAAGAAGTCCCCGGTCGCGTCCTTGGCCTTGAACGCTTGGTAGTAGTGGTCCGCCGCCGCATCGTGCAGGTCGAAGATCTCCTGCCGCAGCGAGCGTTCCTCGTGCGTCGGGCCGCCGGAGCCCTCCTCGTATTCGATCACGATGCCGAAGCGCTTGCCGAGGGCCTCGACGGCCTCGGTGAAGTTGAGCTGCTCCGTCTCGCGCACAAACGTGATCGCGTCGCCGGCCTTGCCGCAGCCAAAGCACTTGTAGAAGCCTTTGTCGGGATCGACGTGGAAGGACGGCGTCTTCTCGTTGTGGAAAGGGCAGAGGCCTTTCAGCCGGGTGCCGCCGGCCTTGCGCAGCGTCACGGTGCGCGCCACCACGTCGGCGAGGTTCACGCGCAGCTTGAGGTCGCGCACGCAGGTGGGCTTGATGACGGGCATGGGAGGGGCGGAGCCGCTTTCGGCTCCGCGCGGCCCCGGCGAACCGGGGCTGCGACGGCTGACGCAGCAACGAAGAATGCACTTTCAACCCGCGCACCCCGCTGTCAAGTTCCGCGCCCTCCCGGCTCCGCGGCGGAAATTTTTTCGGCGCGGCGGAGGAAACTTCGCCCGCCGCGAGACGACACAACCCCCATGCGCCTTTTCCTTCTCCCGCTTCTCGGTCTCGCGCTGAGCTCGCCCGCTTTGTGCGCCCCCGCCCCTGCCGCCCCGGCCAAGCCCGCGGCGTCCGAGCCCGTGTGGGAGTCGCGGCTCGCGGCGTTCGACGAGGCGACCTACGGCCGGCAGGTCGAGAAGTTGATTGCGGCGTTTGAGCAGGCCACGGGGAAGAAGCTCGTGCCCGCCGCGAAAAAGAAGGTCGGCCTCAAGGTTTACGCCGACTCTGGTCCCGGCCTCGCGACGCCGATCCCGCTGGTGAAGGCCGTGATTCAGTCCCTGCGCCGGCGCGGCTTCGCCAACGAAAACATCTTCCTCGTCGGCCTGAACGCCCTGCGCCTCCGCATGACCGGCTACCTGCCCTCGCTGGTCTCCGACGAGACGCCGTTCTCCGGCAACCCGGTCTACGTCCTCGAGTCGGGCCGCTTCTACGACAAGGTCTGGTTCTACGACTCGCCGCTCCCGCAGCGCTTCGACCCCATCCTCGCCGAGAAGCAGACCGAGGGCGTCTCCGCCACCACGACGAAGGATCAGGACCGCAAGAGCTTCCTGGCCACGCCGCTCTTCCTTGACGCCGATTTTTGGATCAACCTCCCGGCCTACACGGATCACCCGACCCTGGGGGTGAACGGCGCGCTGGTGAACGCCACGCTCTGGAACGCCTCCAACACCGCCCGCTTCTTTCGCTCGCCCGCCAACGCCCCCGCGGCCGTCGCGGAGATGAGCGCGATTCCCGAGCTGCGGCAGACCTGGATATTCACGCTCGCCAGCCTCGAGCACTACCAGTTCATCGGCGGGCCGTTCTTCAACTCCCTCTACACGCGCTCCGAGCCGCTGCTCTGGCTGAGCAACGATCCCGTGATGATGGACGCGCTCCTCCGCGATCGCATGAACGCGCAGCGCAAGAAGGAGGGCTTCGTCCCCATCGACGAGGAGATCCGCACGCTGGAGTTCGCGGAGACCCTGGGCGTGGGCTCGACGAAGACGAAGAACGTGCGGATGCTGGCCGTGGAGTGAGCGGGGCGGGCCCGCGCCCGCGCGGCGGCCAAACTTCCCTCTTGCGGCCCGCGGGCGGCTGAGGCGGAGTCGTGCCGTCCGCCTCGCATGAATTCCGCCGCGTATCTTCCGTTCCTCATCCAAGCCGTGCTCGCCGCCGCGATCACGGGCGGCGTCATCGCCGCGAGCCATTTTTTCGGCCAGCGCTTCAAGCCGAACAAAATCAAGGACACCGCCTACGAGTGCGGCGTGCCGGCCGAGGGGCTCGTGCACACGCGCTTCTCGGTGAAATTCTACCTCACGGCCCTGCTGTTCATGCTCTTCGACCTTGAGGTCGTCATCCTGATCCCGTGGACGTTCATCTACCGCGAGTTCCTGGCCGAGCACATCGCCATCCTCGGCCCGATCCTGTTTTTCCTCGGCGTGCTCATCCTCGGCCTCGTCTACGAGGTGAAGAAGGGCGCGCTGCAGTGGGAGAAGTGACGCGCGGCGTCATCCTGAGCGCCGCGAAGGATCCGCGCTAGCCCATGCGCCTCGACAAAATCATCGCCCGGGGGCGCATCGTCGATCTGCGCAGCCTCGACCTGGAGGGCGCGCTGCAGGAGCTGCTCGACGTCTGCGTCGAGAAATTCCCCGACCTCAAGCCGGAGTCGCTCCTCAAGGGCCTGCTCGCCCGCGAGAGCACGATGACGACCTACCTCGGCCACGGCGTCGCGCTGCCGCACGTGCGGATGAAGATGTCGCGCCGCTACATCCTGGCCGTCGGCCGCAGCCGCGTGGGCATCCGCCACGACGGCGCGCTGGCGGAGGAGCGCGTGCACCTGATCGTGATGCTGATCGCGGGCGAGCAGGCGCGCGACTACCTGCAGGTGCTCGCCTCGATCGCGCGGCAGGTGAAGGACAAGGATCTCGTCGAGAGCGTCGTGAACGCGCCCGATCTCGACACGCTGCACGAGCGGCTCGTGGGCGGCTTCGGCGGCCTCCGCCCCGTGGAGGCGCAGCAAAACCGCGTCAACCGGCTCATGTTCAAGCAGGCCGAGCGCGTGGCGCAGGGCGCCGGCTGCGGCGCCATCATGATCTTCGGCGACACGTTCATCGGCGGCCTCCAGCCGGGCGCGGTGCGCTCGAAGTTGAAGACCATCCTCGTCACGCGCGGCACGCACGAAGCCGCGGGCGGCGACGGCAACGACTTCAACGAGACGATCCAGGTGCGCTCGTATTCGCGGCAGCGCCTCGCGCAGCTCCGCAGCGCCATGCTCGTGGCGCTCACGCGCGGCGTGGTCGCGTTTTCCGATCGCGTCTGCTGCCTCGGCGGCATCACGGGCAGCAACCAGTTCGACACGCTCGTGGTCGTGGACATCGAGCGCGAGTTCCAGACGCTGCTCACCGGCTCGACCGCCGACCTGCTGCCCGAGGACGTGAAGCCCGAGGTGCTCGAGCGCGTGATCGCCGTGGCCACCGAGCTCGCGGTCGAGGGCCGCGAGGGCCGGCCGGTCGGCAGCCTCTTCGTCGTCGGCGACAACGAGAAGGTCGCCTCGCTTTCCAAGCCCCTCGTGCTAAATCCCTTCTTCGGCTACAAGGAGGAGGACCGCAACATCCTCAATCCATTCATGGACGAGACCGTGAAGGAGTTCTCCTCGATCGACGGCGCGTTTGTGATCCGTGGCGACGGCGTCGTGGAGTCCGCGGGCAGCCTGCTGCAGGCGACCGACAGCACGCACGCCCTCCCCAGCGGACTCGGCAGCCGTCACGCCGCCGCGGCGGCGATCAGCGTGATGACGAACTGCATCGCAATCGCCGTGTCGTCGAGCACCGGCCAGGTGACGCTCTTCCGCCGCGGCGTGATGCTGCCGCTGACGGAGAAGCGGATTTAGCCCGCTTCCAAAACCGCGTGCTCGCGTCACCTGAGTAGGGCGGGTCTGTGACCCGCCCCTCCGCGCGGTGGGTGTTCCCAGGGCGGGTCACAGACCCGTCCTACTGCTCGCCGTCGAGCGCGCAAATTTCATGAGCGCGCTGCGCGGACAAAAAAACTCCCGCCGGCGCACCGGCGGGAGTTTTTGGAAAAACGAAAGCGTGCGCCGTTCAGCGCCCGAAGCCCGGGATCATGCCCTTCATCATGTTGCCCATGCTGAACTCCGAGTAGCCCTCGGGGATGGCGAAGAGCGTGTCGGGCAGCTTCTGCTTCTCGATGGCGGTGGCCTCCATGCGGTAGGTCTCCTTGCCGTTCTTGCCCTTGGTCACGATGCGGAGGGGGAAGAGCTCCTTGCCCGCGAAGACGCGCGCCCAGGCGGCGGGTGCGGAACTCTTTCCGCCCATCGGGTTGCTGGCCGGCGCGATGTAGCCGCCGAGCGCCTCGGTGAGCCAGAGCTCGGTCACGCCTTCCTTCGCGGACACGAGGTATTTGGTCGCGGTGTAGCCGAGGATCTTCTCGGTGTCGGAGGTCTTCTCGATCTTCACGTCCTCCTCCTTGCCGGCCTTCTCCGCGGCTTTGTTCATGTCGATCGACATATACATCTTCATCTGATCCATGATGACGATCGTCTTCATGTTCTTCATGTCGACGATCGAGGCGCCGGAGCCCTTGGCCATGTTCATGTCCTGGCGCATCATGTTGTCCTTGACGCTCTGGACCATGTCGAAGGTCTCCTTGCCGGCGTTGACCTTGAAGGTGACCTTGCCCTCGAACTTGGCCGCGAAGGCGATGGCAGGGAGGAGCACGAGGCTCGTGATGACGGAACGGAGGATGGTTTTCATGGGAGTGGTGAGGGCGCGAAACGAAACAGGTGCGCGGGTGGCGTGCAATGCCGGTTTCGCGGCTTGCCACGCCGCGGGGCGGGCGGTGCATTCGCGGAATGGCTCTTTTCGGCACCCTCGCCACCCTGCGCGCGCAGGCTCCCCAGACGGCTGCGTTCGGCGCGGCCTTCGCCTACGCGGAGGATTTGTTGCGCGCGACTTCGCCCGCCCACGCGCGGCTCCGCGCGATCGCGGCGGGCGAGTCCAAGAGGATCGAGCTGGCGCACGGCGCCTTCGCGATCGAGCAGGTCTACCCCACCAAGCCGCGCGCCGAGGGGTTCTTCGAGTCGCACCAGAAATACATCGATCTCCAGCTGGTCGTCGACGGCGAGGAGCTGATGGAGGTCGTGGACCTCGCGCGCATCGCGGTGCGCGTGGCCTACAACGCGGAGCGCGATCTCGTGCTGTTCGGCGATGCGCCGGATGCGTCGCACCTGCGGGTGACGGCGGGGCTCGCGACGATCTTTTTTCCCGCGGACGTCCACATGCCCACGCTCCAGCTCCGGGGCGCGCCCGTCCTGGTGCGCAAGAGCGTGGTGAAAATCCCCGTCGCCTGAGCGCGGTCGGCCGGCGCGGATGAACTACCGGCACCATTTCCACGCGGGCAACTTCGCCGATGTGATGAAGCACGCGCTCACGCTCGGGATCGGGCGCGCGCTGCAGGCGAAGGACAAGGGCGCGCTCCTGCTCGACACGCATGCGGGCCGCGGTGCCTATCACCTCGAGGCCGCCGCCACGGGCGACTCGCTGGCGCGGCGGCCCGAGTGGCCCGAGGGCATCGGTCGCCTATGGGCGCTCCCGGCGGCGACGCTGCCGCCCCGGGTCGCCGAGCTGCTCGCCCTCGTGCGTGAGCACGATCGCGGCCTTGGCGGCGCCGGCGATCGTCCCCGCTGCTATCCGGGCTCGCCGCTGCTCCTCCGCGCGCTGGCGCGGCCGGTCGACCGCGTGGCCGCGTGCGAGTTGCATCCGGCGGAGTGCGAGGAGCTGCGGGTCGCATTGGGCCGCGGGCGGCGCGTGGAAGTCCGCGAGGCCGACGGCTACGCCGCGCTGCGCGCGTTTTTGCCGCCGCCGGAGCGGCGGGCGCTCGTCCTCATCGATCCGCCCTACGAGGCGCAGGATGAGTTTGCGCAGGTGGCCGCCGCGTTGCGCGAGGCGCTGCGGCGTTTCGCGGGCGGAGTGTATGCGGTGTGGTATCCGCTCACGGCACGGGCGCGGGTGGACGAGTTTCTCGATGCGGTGCGCGCACTCGCGGCGCCGCCCGCCGTCGCGTGCGAACTCGCAATCGCGGGCGAGGATTCGGCGCTGCGGATGAAAGGATGCGGCCTGCTCGTGCTGAATCCGCCGTGGCGCTGGGCGGAGGAGGCGCAGGCGGTGCTGGCGTTTCTCGCGGGAGCCCTGGCGCAGGAGCCCGGCGGCGGATCGCGGGTGGAGTGGATCGTGCCGGAGAAGTAGGTCGGCCCGTTTTGCCGGGTGCGCGGCGAACTCAATCGAGCCCGCGCCCTGCAATCTCGTCCTCGTCCCAACCGAAATAGTGGCCGAGTTCGTGCAGGTAGGTCACGCGGGTCTCCTCGCGAAAAATGGCCTCATCCTCGCCGGCAAAGTCCCACAGGTTGTCGAGGTAGAGCAGGATTTGCGGCGGGGCGGGCTGATCATGCGAGAACTCGGTGCCATGCGCGCTGCCGGTGAAGAGGCCAAGGATGTCGGCGGGGAATCCGTCGGCGAGCACGTCGGCGGCAGGGGTGCGCTCGTAGTGCACGGCGACGCCGCGCGCGTGCCCGCGAAGTTCCGGCGGGAGCTGGCGCTGGGCGGCGCCGACGGTGTCAGCGGCGATTTGGGTCAGGCGCTCGGGTGTCATGGCGGTTTTTCAGGAGCGCAGCTCGGCGGAGAGATCGAGTCGCTCAAAGCGCCCGCCAAGCCACCACACGCCGCACCACACCTCGCCGACGAGCACGGCCAGCGCGCTGAAGGCCGCGCACCCGATGGCGGGGGCCACGCCGATAATCCAATGCAGCGCCAGCGCCGTGCCCACCGCCACGGCCATCGCCGGGAGCAGCGCCGCGGCCATCATGAGGAGCTGCGCAAAGAAGTAGATCATCCGCTGCCCCATCACCTCCGGGCCGCCGCCGCGCGTGCGCGCAGCCTGGAACCAGCTTGGGAAGAGCAGCGCGGCGGCGTTGGGCACGAGGAGCTGCAGCGTGGCGAGGGCGGGCATCACGATGGCCAGAGCGCCCGCGCCGACAAAGTGCTCGGCCGCGGTCATCCCGCCTTCGGCGTCGTCCACGGGTCGCAGGAGAATCGCGGCGCCGAGCAGCAGCAGCCAGAGCACACCCGTGAGGATCGCCGCCGGCGCCAGCAGCTCCCCGAGGATGATCTGCCAGCCGGCCAGCGGGTAGGTCTTGAGGATGTCCGCTTGTGCCAGGTCGCTGCGGATGTCCTGCCGCGCAAACTGCGGCCCGACCAGCAGCACGTAGCCCGCGAAGATCAGAATCATCCAGGCGGTGGCGGTGGCGATCTCGTGGAGCGCGGGCTGGGCTTGGAGCCAAAGGCCCGCCGCCACGACCAACGCGGCGCACCCGAGCCATACGCGCGGCGTGAAATACGGCCAGGTTGAGAGCAGGTTTTTCCAGAGGAACGCCAGCTCCGGCCGGCCGTGGTCCGCGAGGCGAAACGGCCCCGGCCGCGCCCGGGCGGGCGCGGCGCCGGGCCGCCGCCCCTCGCGCCAGGCCGCGGCGCGCGCGGAGCGCCGCTGCGCTTGGTCCACCGCCGCATCCTCAAATGCCACGGCGCTCCGCACGACCCACAGGTAGTGCAGGGCAAGCACGCCGAGGGCCGGCCCCAGGGCCCGCAGGAATGAAGCCACGTCGACGGCAAGGAACGGCGCGACGACGAGCTTGAGCGGCCACAGCAACCATGCGAGCGGCGCGGTGCCGGCGAGCCCGATCGCCAGCTCGGCGAGGGGCCGCAGCCCGGGTTCGACCGCGGGCGCCGCGGCCTTGGCGCCGCCGGGCAGGCGCAGGCACGTGGCGATGACGATCGCCGCGAGCCCCGTCCCGATCAGGAGGCGCCGGCGCCACAGCACCGCGCCGTGTTCGCGCAGCCGTGTCAGCGTGAAGTTCGCGCCGCTGAAGTGCAGGCCCAGGGCAGAAAAGATCAGCCACCACCCGAGGGCGTGCGTGAGCGTGTTGCCTCCCAGCACCGCGGTGCGCTGGGTGAACAGCGTCATCACCAGCGCGCCCAGCAGGCTGCGAAGCTGCGTGCTCAGGAGGCGGAAATTCACCAGCGCGGGCCGCGTGATCGGTGCGGGGAAGAGGAACGCGATCTCCGCCTCGGTGAAACCCAGCGCCGCCCGCTGCGCGGGCACGAGCCACATGAAGGCGAAAAACACCAGCAGGGCGAAGGCGCCGAGCGCGGTGGTGGCCGGCAGCCACTCCGTCGGCAGCTGCGCGCGCGCCGCCTCCATCGCCTGGAGCACCTGCGGGTCCATGGGCGGGGTGGGGCGGGGCCCGGCGATGCCGCGGAAAAAAAAGAAATAGAAATAGGCGCAGCCGACGACGGCCCCGAGGAGGTATTTGAGCTGCCGGAGTCGCCGCACGCGCGCGACGAGCCAGTTTCGGACCGACATCACGCGAAGATAAATCAGGGCGCTGAGCATGGCGTGGGACCGCAGCCGGGCGTCATTCGCCCGATGGAAGGGACGGAGGCGTGCCGTGTGCCCGCGCGGCGGGCGGCGAATGCCGCCGCTGGCTCATTCCTCCGATCCTCCGGTGGCGCGGATGAAGACTTCCTCGAGGCTCACGTCCGCGTCGCCGTTGCCGAAGCGCGCGGTCACTTCGGCGAGCGTGCCATCGGCGATCTTTTCGCCGCGCTTGAGGATGAGCACGTGCGTGCACACCTCCTCCAGCAGGTGGAGCAGGTGCGAGCTCAGCACAATGGCGGCGCCGGCGCGGGCCCGCGCAACAATCGAGTCCTTCATCCGGCGGATGCCAAGGGGATCGAGGCCCGTGAGCGGTTCGTCGAAGAACATCACCGAGGGGGCGTGCAAAAGGCCGCACGCGATGACGAGCTTTTGCTTCATGCCGCGGGAGAGTTCGCCGGGGAGCTGGTCGGCCTTGTCGGCAATCTCGAATTCCTCGAGCAGCGGTTGCGCGAGCGCCTCGTGGCCGGCGATCCCGTAGATGCGCGCGACGAAGGCGAGGTGTTGTCGCACCGTGAGATAGTCGAAGAGCCGCGGTTCGTCCGGAAAGAAGGCGAGGGCGCGTTTGGCGGCCGCCGGGTTTGTCACCAAGTCGTGGCCGGCGATGCGAACTGCGCCGCTGGTGGCAGGGATGATGCCGGCGAGGCAGCGCAGGGTGCTGGTCTTCCCGGCGCCGTTTGGGCCCACCAAGCCAAGCACCTCCCCCGGGCGCACGGTCAGCGACAAGTCCTTCACGGCCGCGAACGTGCCGTAGTTTTTCCGGAGCTGGCTGACCTCGATCATGCGGCGGACGCTGGGTGCCGGGCGTGGGCGCCGCAAGCCTCCGAAAAAAACGCGTAACCCTTCCGGGGGTGGGGCGTCTTGCGCGGGGTCCGGTCCAAACGGACCCATCCCCCCAACCCTCACGTCAGATTAACCCAGACAACGTTTCATTCCATGAAGTCCCTTAAGGTCCTCATTTCCGCTATCACGCTCGGCCTCCTGGCTGCCGCGTCCACTGCCTCGGCCGCCGAAGGCAAGGGCCGTGGTCAGCAGTCGCCGGAGCAGCAAGTTGCCAATCTGGAGCATGCCGTGGGCACGCTCACCGCCGACCAGAAGACCAAGATCACCGCCGTGTATTCCAAGGCCGCCGAGGCCCTGCGCGCGGTGCCGAAGGAAGAGCGCAAGGAAAAGGCCGGCTCGATGATGCAGGCCACCCGCAAGGAAGTCCGCGCCCTCCTCACGCCTGAGCAGCAGGCGAAGTTCGACGCCATGGCTCCTGGTGGCGGCAAGAAGAAGAAGGACCAGTAAGTCCTCGAACACGCTGCCGAACCCTTTTTGTCAGGGGTTGGTGTTAGTGCCGCCGCGGATCGCAGCCCGCGGCGGCTTTTTTATGCCCGGGGAAAACGTTGCGGCCGGTGGCGCGGGGCCCGCAGCGTGAGGGAATGGCTCAAGGAATCCGTGTGATCGTGATCGGCGGCGGAGCCGCCGGATTTTTCGCCGCGATCACGTGCGCGGAGAGGCTCGGCGCGAGGGGCGAGGTCGTGCTCCACGAGTTGACGGCGCATCCGCTGGCGAAGGTCCGCGTATCCGGCGGTGGGCGTTGCAATGTCACCCATGCGTGCTTCGAGCCGCGCGAGCTGGTGAAGAATTACCCGCGCGGCGGTCGCGAGCTGCTGGGGGCCTTCCATCGCTGGCAGCCGCGCGACATGATCACTTGGCTGGCGGAGCGCGGCGTGGAGACGAAGGCCGAGGAGGATGGCCGGATGTTTCCGGTCACGGACGATTCCGCCACCATCGTCGAGTGTCTCACCCGCGCGGCCACGCAGGCCGGCGTGCGCGTGGTCACGAATTCAGGCGTCCGCACCGCGGAACGCGCGGGTGGCGGTTTTTGGGTCACATTTGCCGATGGGACGGGCGCGCGCTGTGATCGTCTGCTGCTCGCGACGGGTGGCAACCGTGCGTCGGCTGGTTTCACCATCGCGGAAAAACTCGGCCACACCATCGAGCCCCTCGCGCCGTCGCTGTTCACGTTTCACCTCGACGATCCGCGCCTGATCGGGCTCTCGGGGGTTTCGCTGGCGAACGCGGCGGTCAGCGTGCCCGGCACCTCGCTGCGCACGGATGGCCCGCTCCTCATCACGCACTGGGGGCTCAGCGGCCCGGCCATCCTGAAGCTTTCCGCGTGGGGCGCGCGCGAGCTGGCGGCGCGCAACTACGAATTTTCGATCCTGGTGAATTGGACCGGCACCCACGCGCGCGAATCGCTCGTGCGCGAGCTGTCCGCCGTGCGGGAAAGGAACCCGCGGAAGCAAATCACCACATGGAGTCCGCTGCCGATGCCGCAGCGGCTGTGGGAGCGGCTCGTGACGGTGGCCGGGGTCGCGGCGACGGCGCCCTGGGCGCAGGTGGGAAATGCCGCCCTCGGCGCGCTCGCCGCGCAGCTTGTCGCCGCGGAGATGAAGGTCGTGGGCAAGAGCACCTTCAAGGAGGAGTTCGTCACCTGCGGCGGCGTGCGCCTGAGCGAGGTGGATTTTCGGCGGCTGGAGAGCCGCGTGTGCCCCGGGCTGCATTTTGCGGGCGAGGTCCTCGACATCGACGGCGTGACCGGCGGCTTCAATTTCCAGTCGGCCTGGACCACGGGTCGTATCGCGGGGGAAGCGATGGCGGCGGTGGTCGAGCCCGCGGTGGAGGCAGGATAGTCCGCGCCCGCCATGCCGTCCTATGTTCAGCTCCTGCTGCTCGTCGTCCCGGTCTTCGCGATCATCGGGGTGGGCGTCGTCGTGCGGCGCGTCCATTGGATTGAGGGCGATGCGGAGACGAGCCTCATCCGGCTCGCGGTCAACGTCTGCTATCCGTGCCTGATCTTTGAATCCGTTGCGGGCAACGCGGCCTTGCGCGAGCCGGGTAACCTCGTGTTGCCGCCGCTGGTGGGCTTTGGCGTCACCGTGGTCGGCATCCGGGTCGGCCTGCTGGTGGCGCGGGCGATCGGGCTGCAAGTGGGCACCGGCCTCCGCACGTTTGCGCTCGCCGTCGGCATCACCAACTACGGCTACTTGCCGCTCCCGATCATGGCGGGCATCTGGGGGCCGGAAAGCCGCGCGGTGCTCATGGTGCACAACGTCGGCGTCGAGATTGCCCTGTGGACGATCGGCCTGCTCACGCTCAGCGGCGAGTCGCTGCGCGACGGCTGGCGGCGCATCCTCAGCCCCGTCGCGATCACGCTGGCGCTGGCCGTCGCGTGCAACCTCGCCGGGCTCGCGCCGCACCTGCCGAAGGTTTTCACGGACACGGTCCATGCGCTCGGCGTCTGCGGCATCCCGCTCGGCCTCATCATGACCGGCGTGAGCCTCGCGAGCTTCGTGGATCGGCCGCGCGAGTTGTTTGACGCCAAGGTGTCGGTTTTCGCCGCGCTCCTTCGGCTCGGGGCGCTGCCGATGGCGATGCTCGTGCTCGCGAAATTCCTGCCCTGCTCCGTCGAGCTGAAGCGTGTGATCGTGGTGCAGGCGGCGATGCCGACGGCGATGATGCCCGTGATCCTCGCGCGGCTCTATGGCGGCCACCCGCGCACGGCGGTGCAGATCGTGATCGGCACGACGGTGATCGGCATCTTCACGATACCGCTGTGGATCGGGGCGGGGCTGGCGTGGGTGGGCGTGTGAGGAGCCGGGCGCCTCGCGCGATCAAGCGGCTGGGCGCGTCCACTTCCATTCGAGGCAGAAACGCCCCTCATGCCGGGCCTGCGTGCTGGCGCATGCTTGCGAGACGTGGCTCGGGAATATCGCGCGGCCGGATCGTCGCGGATCGATGAACGCTCGATGTTGCGGTGCGGTGCTGCGGTCGCGAGGGCGCCGTTCGCGGCCTTGAAACGACGCGCCCGGTTTCCACGCCAAGCCGCGTTGACCGCGTCGCGCGGCGCCGCCTTGCTCTCCGGCCATCATGGATTGGATTACCGACCCGCAAATCTGGATTTCCCTGCTCACGCTCACGGCGCTCGAGATCGTGCTGGGCATCGACAACATCATCTTCATCTCGATTCTCGCCGGCAAGCTGCCGCAGGAGCAGCAAGCCCGGGCGCGCCAGCTGGGCCTCTCGCTCGCGCTCATCACGCGCGTGCTGCTCCTCCTCAGTCTCACTTGGATCATGGGGTTGACCAAGCCGCTTTTCGTCCTGCCGCTGCTCGAGCAGGAGATCTCCGGCCGCGACCTCGTGCTGCTGATCGGCGGGCTCTTCCTGATCTGGAAAAGCGTGAAGGAGGTGCACGAGAAGCTCGAGGACGAGGACGGCCACGCCACGGCCGGCCGCTCCAACGTCACCTTTGCCGGTGTAATCGTGCAGATTCTGCTCCTCGACATCGTGTTCTCGCTCGATTCCGTGATCACGGCGGTCGGCATGGCCAACCAGGTGGGCGTGATGATCGCCGCCGTGGTCATCGCGCTCGGGGTGATGCTGATCTTTGCGAAAGTGATCAGCGACTTCGTGAACCGGCACCCGACGCTCAAGATGCTCGCGCTGAGTTTCCTGATTCTCATCGGAGTGACGCTCGTGGGCGAGGGGCTCGGCCAGCATATCCCGAAAGGCTACATCTACTTCTCGATGGCGTTCGCCTTCGCAGTCGAGATGCTCAACCTGCGCCTGCGCGCGAAGCAGAAGACCAAGCCGGTCGAGCTGCACCAGCCCTATCGGTGAAGCGGGGCCTGTCGGGCAAAGGTCGAGCACCCTGCGCCGCGATTTCGGCTCCTTGAGCCGCTTGGTTCCGACGACAGCGACGAACGGCGTGAACGATTGAACGGTCCGGCCGGAGGGCCATGCATGTTCATGGAGCGGAGCGAGGGACGAGGGCAGACGTGAAAAAAGCGGGGCTTCAGCGCGCGCGCCCAGGCAGCCCGAGCGACTGGAGGTGGCGCAGGATTTCCTTTTCCAATTTCGCGCGGACCTCCCGGTTGGCGGGATCGGCGGCGACGTTGCGGCGCTCGGCGGCGCTCGGCGGCGTCGGTGCGCCGGTCGTAGAGTTCGACAAATGGCGCCGCGGCGGTGCCGACGTCCGCCGGTTTTTCCCACGTTTGGATCAGGCTCCACTCCGCGGACATCGCGCCGAGTCGGCGTCGGCGATCACCTTGCTCGTCATCCGGTGTTCACCGAGCAGCCAGCCGTTTTCGCTCATGAACACGATCCACGTCGAGTCGCGCAGGCCGGGGGCGTCGAGTTTGTCGAGCAGGCGGCCGACGATCGTGTCCAGCTGCGTGATGACGGCGTAGTAGTCGCGGATGTGTTCCCGCACTTTTGCCGGATCCCGGTAGCCGTAGAGATCGGCCTGCGTGCGGTTGTGCACCTGCGCGAGGTAAGGCGGTTTGCCGGTGAGGTCGCCCGCCACGGTCGGTGGCATCGGCAGTGGCGCCGGGTCGTAGAGGTCGCGAAAGGCCGCGGGTGCGGGCCACGACTGCCGGGGAAGCTAACGAGGGCGGCGGGATGCAGCCGCCCGCTCTCCGCCCGGTCAACCCCAGTGGAGACCCCATGCGGGAGCTACGCACCCGCCGCACCCATTGCGCGCCGCTACAGCACCCATTTCAAACATCTCGCTGGGTTACGATGAAGGAGGACGGGAGGTTTGAAAATCAGCGCGAAGAGGGATGACAAGAGCTAATCAGCCCAAAAATCAGCGCTTTGCGTCAGAATCCGGCCGCCGGGAAGGTTTGAGCGAAAATCCGCGCTTCCGGGCCAGTTGGACAAAGGTTTGATCGCAAATCCGCCGCGCTGCACCGCGTCGGCAAGCCCCATTCACAGCAGGCGCGGCTGCGCTGCATCGGCCTTGCGGGCGGCCTCCTTGGCCCGCGCGCGCTTCTGTTTTTCCCGCAGCGCACCGGCCTTGGCCACCGCCACCTCGGCCGCGCGCGCAGTGACAAGCTCAGTCATCGACGGCTCGGCCGGCGGCCGCACGATTGCGAGACCGCTCACGAGCTGCCCGATGGACACCGGCGCGCCCTCGTCCGCGCCGCTGCGGCGCGCCAGCTGCTGGATTTCTTCGGCGTTGGCGCCCACGTAGCGGCTCACCGCCGCCCGGAAATACGGCCAGAAGTCCCCCACCTTGCCTGCCCGCTGCGCCTTCGCGACCGGCGCGAGCAGCGCCGTCACGTGGTTGGCCAGCGCCTTGCCGTCGAGCAGCCAGCCGCGCCCGCGGAGCTGTCGCACCATCACGGTCAGCTCCTCGGCGCACTGCGCCACCAGCCGCGTGCGCCGCGCCTCGTCGTCCGGCCAGACCAGCGACTCCGCCAGCGTGCGCCGCACCCAGCGGTCCCAGCTCTCCAGCCGCTCCGCCGCGTCCACGCCCGCGCGCTCGCGCAGCCACAACGCCTCGCCCTCGGTCTCCAGCCGCCGCCGCTCCTCGCGCCCGTCGAGCACCTGGCCGAGCACGTTCATGGCGACATCCCCGGCCGGCGGAAGAAAATCCGGTCCGTCCTGATGACCTTGGCGATCATATCGCGTGCCTGGCTGCGGCGCGCCAGCCGGTAGCGCTCGTATTCTTCGCGCGTGCAGGCCGCGAGGAGCTTGTAGCCAGGGCTGCCGGGGAAGCTGATCACCGCGTCGCTCTCGCTCGCCAACTCGCGCACCTTGCGTTCATCCCAACCTGTCGCCGCCGAGATCTGCGCTCGGCTCAGCCAGTCCTTCCCGCGCAAGAACTCCACGAGGTCCGACACGCCCGGCGCCTCCGCCTTGGCCCGCTCAAAAGAAAGGGGTAGCTGGTTGCTCATAGGCACCCACGACCTCCGCACTGGTGACAAGGAACGAGGTCGCCGGGGAGATACCAGAGCGGGTCTTCCTCGTGGCCGTCGAAATAACCATCGCCGCCGCACGCGCCGCATGTCTCGTGACAGGCATCTTCGTCGCACACGCACTGGTGCCGATCGTTCCGGCACTCCGGGCACAGATCGACCTTCACACAAGTTGGTTTCTTCGACGCGCTCATCGCTCAATCCACGGAAGCCGCCGGTCGGCGTTGACGTGCACCGTCGCCTCGCCGATCGCCTCCTCGGCGCGGTTGAGCGCCGCCCAGGAGCGCACCGACATCGTGTCGCGGTGGGCTAGCCGCACCGCTTGCAGCGCCGCGCAGAGGGCGTCGAGCTTCGCCTCCAGCGGCACGTCGCCGATGCGGATTTGGATCGCGTCCTTTCGTGAGAGTGTCGCGCTCATCGCTCAAAACGGATTCTCGTCCTCCACCGCGACCGGCGCGGGCTTCGCTCGGGTCATGAGCTGCTCGGCTTTCGCCGCGTGCGCCGCCGCCTCGGCCTCGATCGCCGTGATCTTCGCGCCGGCGCCGTGCAGCTGTCGCAGCCGGCGCAGGATCACACCCTCGAGCTTGCCGAGCTTCGCTGCGTCGAGCTGGTGCCACTGTCCGTCCTCCTGGCCGAAAAGATTGCGCGCGATGCCGGCCACGTAGCCGCTCTCACGGCCGCTCTCCAGACAGAGGTGCAGCTTCAGCACCTCGATGCGCCGCACCGCCATCCTTGCGCGCCACTCCGGCATCTCGATCTGGCGCATCTGCGCGTTGAGGTCCGCGCTCCTGATGACAGCGAGGAACGCTGCGAGCATGTCGTCGAAATGCGACTGCAAAAAATCCTTCGAGCTGCACACGCGCCCGATCGTCTTCAGTTTCAACGCGTCCAGCGCCGCCTCATCATGGGGCCTGCCCAGCTTGGCGCACGCCTGCTCCCACAACCGCTGGTGGATTTTGTATTTCGCGATCGCTTTCGAGGTCATGGTGTGGCGCTCGTTTCGCGAATGAGACGCCGCACGTCCCGGCGGATGCGCTTTTCGCGGGTGTGCTTCTTCTGCTGTTCGCGTTCCCAGCGGTCCATCTCGGGTGAGAGGGTGCGACGTGCCGGTTTGCGTGAGTATTGGCCTCTCATCGCTTCGCCTCCTCCGCCCGCGCGCAGATCTCCAGCCCCTCCGGCGTCGCCACCGCCACGCGCATCGCGCCGCTGCCGATGGTCACGATGCCGCGCTTCGAGCGCCGCAGTCGGCGCAGCGCCACCGCCAGCAGCCGGTGCACGTTCAACTCGACATGCACGAGCACGGGCTCGCCGCCTACATCGACGAAGTGCATGCCGAGGCTCGTCAGCCGCAGCGCCGGCACGTTGCGCGCGGCGATGTGCTCGAGGTGCTCACGGAGTTCGGTGCGTGAGGTCATGCGCTGAGCGCCAGCGGTTCACTCGCGCCCTTGGCGAGCGGCTGCCGGATTCGTGTGTTCAAGCCCTGTGAGTAGCCGGCGCGGGCTGCCGCGTGCGCCTCGTGGTCGGGCCGCCCCATCGGCATGCATGTCGTCTTGCCGATGTGCCGCGCGATGTAGTCCTGACGGTCACGCACCACCAACTCGGTGCCCTTGGCGCTGGGCCTCTCGCAGTTGAGCTGCACGACGATCCCGATGAACATCCCATGCACGAACGCCTGGCGGTTTCGCAGTCGCCCGCGGTGCCGGCGCCAGCAAAAGGCGAAGTGTTGCACGAGAAACGCATGCACGTAGCGCGCGATCACGATGGCGGCCGGCGTTCCGACCACCGCCAACTTCACTGCCCGGCGCGGCCAGCCATCGACGAGCCGGATGCAGTTCATCTCGACCGTCGTGACATTGAAGTGGCTGCGGCAGATTGACCACGCGTAGCGCGCGTCGTAGCTCATCCGCGCCGCGGGCTCCGTTTCTTCGTGTGTCAGCCTTTTTTCCTGTGCGCACTCGTCGGGGTTGAGTCCCTCGATTTCCACGTCGTGCTCGGTGGCCAGCGCCATCGCGCGCGCGAGCGCGAGCTTCGCCTCGTGCGGGTTCGAGCTGCGCGCGAGCCGCAGCAGCTTCTTGATCTTCTCGATAGCGTCGCTCATTTCCCGCCCTCCGTCCCCGGCAGCCGGAACATCGCCGCCACCTTCTCCACCCGCGCCGCCTGCGCCGCGCGAAACGCGTCCGCGCCCTCCGTCGCCAGCTCGAGCTTCTCGATCTTCCGGCCGGCGCGCTCGAGATGGATCGCCTGCAGCACCAGCTCCGCCAGCGCGCGGTCTTGCCCGCGGCAGAGCAGCTTCGCCGCGTCGCTCAGCAGGAAATCCTGCAGCAGCCGCGCCGGCCCATCGGCCTTGCAACGCGTCGCCATTAGGTCGGCAAACATCCGCGCGATCGGTCCCTCGCCCGGCACGTGGTCCGTCTCCGTCGCGAGCGCAAAGGCAAAGGCCGCGAGCACGCCCGCCTGCCGCAGGCCGGGCAGCGTGCGGCGCCGCTCGATTACGAAAATCACGGTCGCCTCGTAGAGCCGGTAGATCTCCAGCGACTGGCCCACGCTCAGGCGGCGCGTGCGCGCCTGGTTGCAGAGGTTGGCGATCTGCGCGACGATCTGCGCGATGGCGGCGCCGTCCTTCAGCCCGTGCTGGATGCGGAGCTGGTCCGCCACGCTCCGCGTGCGACCGCGATCGACCGCGTCCATCGTCGTCATCTGCGAGCCTTCGATCTGCGCGGGCAGGCCGAAGGTCACCATCATCCGCACTGTGCAGTCGCTCTTCACGATCGCGTGCAGGCGGTGCTGGCCGTCGATCAGCTCGTCGCGGTCGTTGAAGGCCACGCCCTGGTGCGTCGCCACCCACACACCGTTGCGCATGTCGCGCGCGAAGGCATCGACCACGTCGTCCGAGATCGGGCGGTTGCGGAAATTGTTCTGGAGCCACGCGCGCGCCAGCGCGGGATCGATGTTCATCCACTGCGAGCGCACGCCGTTCAGCGCCGCGGCCGGCGTCCCGTCCTTCTTGACGGGGCGCGCCTCGCCGGCGCCGAGGATCAGACCGCTCTGCTTGGCGCGGGCGACGATCGAGGGGATGTCAGCGAGCCGCACGCGAGCGGCTGAGGGAGTCGAGGAGGTCATGATCAGGGGTGGGGGAATTGTCCTGGCTGCGCGCGAGGAGCACGCGCGTGCGCTCGCGCGCCTGGCGCAAGAGGGCGGTGGCCTGGTTCTCGCGCGCCAGGTCGTTGCGCGTGGCCAGCACGAGGTTTTCCGGCGCGAGGTTGTTGGGGTTGCCATCGGCAAACCGGATCACGTGCCCCGGTGGGATCGCGCGGCCGTGCGTCTCGCTCCAGATCACATGGTGCAGCGCCGGGCGCCCCTCGGCCTTGCTCCACGGCCCGCGCGCGTAACCGATCTTGTCGGCCCAGAACCAAAGCTGCCCGCGCCAGATCACGCCCTGGCTCGCGGGCTTCAGCTTGGTGCCGGCCGTCCGCGAAGTGCGGCCGGTGTTGAGCGCCGCAGCGATCGCGTGCGCCGCCGGCGTGCCATAGGCAAAGGGCGTGACGTTCTCGGAGAACGGACCGGCCTCCCGTGTGTCCGGCGGCCCCACGCGCGCCCGCAGCCGCGCGATGAAGGCCACGCGCCGAGGGAGGGGCCAGTCGCGCCACTCGTTCTTGAGCTCCGCCGGCACGCCGATGCGCGTGGCCCTCGCGATCAGCGCGTCGAGCTGCTCGGCCGTGAGCGGCGTGGCGGCGACAAACGCGCCCTTCTCGCGCCTCATGCCCGCCGGCTGGTCAAACGGCCGGATGTAGAGCCCGCGCACCTGGAAGAGTTCACGGATCACCCGCCGGTTGCGCCCATGCTTTTTTTCGAGCGCGTAGAAGGAGGCGCCCGCCATGTAGTCGGCGTGCAGCGCCGCAACGACGCCATCGAGCCGCGCGCGCCGCGAGGCCGCCGCCTTCGCGACCACCGCGGGTGTGTGCATCTGCGCCGCCGATCTCATGGCGCAATCTCCTCCGAGCGCACCGTCACGACCGGCGCGGCGATGTGCTCCGGCTTCACCGCGACGCGCACCTCGCGCGGTTCGAGGGCGTTGTCGGGGATGTCGATTAGCAGGCGCACGAGCGCCTGCTCGTTCGGCTTCTTCAGCAAGGGCTTTTTCCGCGCGACCTTCACGATCTGCACGCCGCGCCAGCGGCGAATCGCCGGCCGCTCGAGCACGAGATAGAGCTGCGTCGTCATTGGCACGCCTCGCAGTCGTCGCCCGCTTCGGGTCGCGCGATGCACGCACGCGGGCTGCGATCAACATCGGGGCGCGGCCTCGGTGCGTGCAGCTCCGCCAGCGCCGCGTCGCGCTCGGCAAAGGTCATGAACTCCACCGCGCCGCCGGGCAGCGCGAGTTTGAGCCAGGCGCCGGTGTTGATCGACTGCACCTCGATCCAAGGCCCCAGGCCCGCGCGCACGGCCACGCCGTCGCGCGCGATGATCTCGCGGCGCTCCGCGAGCCACTCCGGCGGCAGCGCGGCCAAGGCGATGGGCGCGGGTGTGGTCACGCCGCGCTCCTTTCCTTCGCCACCGCTTCCTCCGCCGCGGCGAGCTTGAGCCTCGCGACCGTCAGCTCGGCCTGCGCCTTCGAGTCAAAGTGCGCGAAGCCCCCGGCGGAGCCAAACGGCAACCAGCGGCCTTTCACGACCACCTCGACGATCCAGCGCACCTGCATCTGGGAGCCCTCGATGATCATCGTCTGACGGATGCGCGTTTTCATGCCGCCGCCGCCTCCTTCGTCTCGAAGCTCACCGTCACCTTGCCCGCGGTCGTGCAGAGCTTGATCAGCTTCGCCGCATCCTTCGCCCCTAGCAGCGCAGCGGCCTCGTCGCGGAAGTTATCGACCGGCTTGTAGGAGAGCACCGTCTGGAAAAGCCGCGGGAAATGGCGGTCCGCGGCTTCGCGCACCTTCTCGATGTCGCGGCCCTCGCCCTTGATCGAGGCCTTGAGCGTGGCGCCCGCCGTCGTCACGCGAGCGATGCAGCCGTCGCGCCCGGTGAATTCGATCGAGGTGCCGCCGCCCTCGGTGGGTGTGGCGTCCTCCGCGCGCGATTCGGCCTCCTGCGCGAGCAGAGCCTTGATCGACTTCAGGCGCTCCTGGCCCTCGGCGATGTTGCGGTCGAGCTCGACGGCCTCGGCCACGAGCAGGGATAGTTTCTGATCATTCATGGTGTGTGTGTTGGTTGGTTCTTCTCTGTGTCCTTCGTGTCTCTGTGGTGAAAAATTCTGCGCTACACCGGCGACTCGCCGGCAAACGCCACGAGCATCCCGCCGGGCGTGACCAGGCTGATGATGTCGAGCGGGTGGTCTGTGCCGTCGTCGCGCCAGCGGCCGTTCTCCTGCCATAGCTCCAGCCGGCTTTCCTCGACGGTGCGGCCGATGAGCGCAAACGGCCACGGGCTCGTGACGCGCCCGGTCACGTGCGCCGCCTTGCCGCAGCGGAGGAAGACGGGCGTGGGATTCATCGCGCTCCCTTCCCCGCGCGGCGCGCGAGCCTCGCGTGGTAGCGGTCCGCCTCGCGCAAGTTCGTGCTCGCGGCCCGCGCCCACTTCGTCGCGGCGATCAGGTCGAGCGGCAGCATGCTCTCGTGGCGCGGCATGGCGCGATGCTGGCCGAGGTTCCACTCGATCTCCGCCGCCGCGTGCTTCGCCAGCCCGAGGTGCGCGCCGAACAACTCCTCGTCGCTCTCGGCTCTCGTCACGACGTCCTCCCGTCCATCAGCCAGAGCAGCCCGGCCGTCGCGGCGAGCACGAGCAGGGCTGCGATCGCGGTCGTCACCGCCAGCTCGCCGACAAAGGCGCCCGCCGATTGTTGTTTCCACGCCCGGTAGCAGATGCCCTCCGCGCCCGCGATGGGTTCAAGCACGACGTCGTGGTCGGCGCACGCCAGCGCGCGTGCCGCGCACTCCCGCGCCGCCAGCGTGGGTGAAAACGGGCACCGCGCCTCGTGCAGGCTCGACCACGCGTGCCAGAACGCCGTGCGCTGGACAACGCACACCGTCACCGTGCGCCGGCTCACGACGCACCTCCCTGCTTCCGCGCCGCCATGCGCAGGCAGAGGCGGTGCATCTCGTCCATCCGCCGCCGCTGCTTGGCCCGCAGCGCCGCAAGCTCCGCGCCTACGCGGGTGATGTTCACCTGCGCCTCCGCCAGCGCGCGGGCCAGCAGCTCGCGCTGGATGTCGTCGTTGCTCGCCGTGGCGAGCGCGAGGGTGGTTGTGGGGATCGTCGTCATGGGCGCCTCCTCACACCGCCTTCTTCGCCGCGAGCTGATCGTAGACGGCCTGCGCGTCCGTCACGTCCTTCCACTGCAGATCGCGTCCGCGCTTCTTCGCCAGCTTGGTCCCGTCGCGCAGCACGGTCACGAGCTGCTCCACGCCGTAGTGGTAGGCGATGTCCTCGCACACCTTCAGGCCGGGGAAGGCCGCGTGGTGCTCGTTGAGCTGCGCCCAGGTGTCGGCGCCCGCCGGCTCGGGGAAGGGCAGGCCGTAGGCCGCGGCAAAGGCCCGCACATCGCCCACGCGCAGCGCGTCGGGGAGCTGCAGCTTGAGCACGCCGCGCCGCCAGAGCTGCTTGAGCAGCTTCGCCTCGCGGCCGAGGCCCTCGGTGAACTCCTCGCGCGCCACGTTGGTGGTGAAGATCACCATGCCGCAGCCGCAGCGATCCTTGATCGCCTTGAGCGCGTTCACCATCTTGTTCGACGAGCCCTTCTGGTAGGCGTAGGTGATGTGGTGGAATTCGTCCACCAGCACGAGGTTTGTGCGGTCGATCGCGGCAAAGACCCGCGGCATCAGCTTCGCGATCGCCACCTCGGGCGAGAGTTTCAAGGCCCGCGCAAAGGCCCGGTAAACGTCCTGCACGCCGGTGCAGCCCTGCAGATCCACGTAGATCGTGGCGCCGTGGTTGTTCTCGTCGCGGAACCAGAGCGCCGACTCCGTCTTCATCAGGCGCGACTCGCCGAAGACGAAGGCGAGCTGGCGGTCGTTCCACGCCTTGCGGATCACCTTCCAGATTTCCTCCACCGTCGGGCACATCACGCGGCCCTTGTTCAGCTCGGCCGTGTTGTTGCGCTCGTGCTCGCGCGTGTTGCGGATGCGCGAGAGCATGATCGCCGGCGGCGCCAGCACGAGGCCCTCGCCGTTCTTGTATTCGCCGCGGAAGACCTTGCTGTAGGTGCCGCCGTTGACGCCCAGCGTGCGCGCCGCCTCGGCCTGCGAGAGCACGGGCTTGCGATCGATGTGCGCCCAGCGAAACCACCAGCGCAAGTCCTCCTGGACTTCCGCGCGGTTCTTCTGGATGCCGCGCTCGACGATGTCGCCCGCGAGGTTGGTGCCATCCCAATCGCCCTCCGGGGGCGTCGTGGAATCGGGTGGGTTTTGATCAGCTGCCATGTTGGTGTGTGTGCGTTGTTGTTGCAGTGCGCGCCGCGGGGGTGCGGCGCAGGGGAATCAGAGATCGTCGAGGTCGGCCGGCGGCTCCGGCGCGGGCGCGGCGGCCTCGGCCGGCGGCGTGCCCACGAGATCGGCCAGGCCGCGCGCCGCCGTGGCGGCGGGCACGCCGCGCGCCGCGCGCCTCTCGGCCTGCGCCTGCTCGTGCGCGCGCGCCGCGCCGTCGCCCGCGGCCAGCGCGATCTTCTGCGCGGGCGTGAGCGCCGCCGTGTCCGCCTTGTGCGCGGCCACGATCGCGGCGTTGTGCAGCTGGTCGGCGCGCAGGCGATCGTCGGCTGACGCGTGGCGCTCGCGCACCTCCGCGAGCGTGCGGTTGATCAGCGTCTGCTGCAGCGCCGCCGCGGTCTTGAGCGCCGCCTCGTCGGTGATGTCCACCGCGCCGCGCCGGCCGCCCAGGCGCGTCAGCGTGCCGGCAAAGGCCCCGGCCTTCGTCGCGAGGTGCACTTGCTCCGGCGCCGCGGGATCGAAGAAGGCGAGGAACTCCGTGCCCTCGGGCACGCCCGCGAGCACCGTGCCCGCCGCGTCGACGTAGCTGTAGCCGCTGCGGCCGTGGGTAAAGGTCACGCAGTTGCTCCGCCACGTCACGGGCTTCGGCGTGAGGAGCAGCAGCGCGAGCACCGCCGGCTGCACCGGCGCGCAGGCCACGCCTTGCATCAGGCGATGCCAGCGCTCCGCCGGACACTCACGGCGCACGATGTATTCGAGCCCAGCCTGCCGCTCAATCGGCACGAGCGCCAGCCGCTCAAAGGGCTGAGGCTCGCCGCCCGGCTCGAGGAGAAACTCCGTCACCTCGTCGAAGCCGAGGTAACGGTGATCCGTGCGCGCCTCGCGCAGCGCGAGCGCCTGCACGAAGGTTTTCTCCAGCTCCTCCACCGAGAGGAAGGGCGTGCGCAGCAGCGCGAGCTTCTCCGGCGGTAGGTTCAGCTGCCGGTCGCCCTGGCCGAGCAGCAGCTTCGTCACGCGCAGCTTGTCGTCGAGGTCGCCGGGGCCGTTCAGCCGCTCGTTCGAGCCCTTGTAGCCCGCCGTCGCGCCCATGATGTTCCAGAGGGAGTTGAACGCTGACTCGATCCAGCCCTTCTCCCACGGCTTGCCGCCGCCCTCGGTGAAACCGTTGGCGAGCGTGCGATGATCGATCAGGCCCGTGCGCTCGATGCGCACGCGGCCGTCGAAGATGAGTTTGATCGCGCTCTCGCGCGCCGTGGTCTTGTTCTCCTCGATCGCCGCGCTCTTGTTCTCGCACAGGATCGTCATCTGCCACGGCGGCAGGCCGTGCCGGGCGAAGAGCTGGTGCAGCAAGTGCGGCACATCGACGGTCGAGCGCACGCCGCTCTTCACGAGGCGCACGGTGCCGTCGGCCTGTTTTTCCTCGCGCGTCAGGCGCGGGCCGAGGCCCCAGGCCAGCGGCCGGCGCGTGGCCACATCGATCGCGAGCAGCCCGGCCACGGGCGCCACCTGCGGTTTGTGGTGCGAGTCGCCGCGGAAGACGCAAAGGCAGTCGAGCTCGAAGTCGTCGATCACGACCAGCTCGAGCGGGCGCAGCTTCGAGGGGTCGCGCTGCACCGGCGGCGCGAGGTGCCGGCGCGCCGCGGCGAGGCCGCGCGTCACGACCAGGCGCGCGCCCCGGCTCGGGCCGTAGCGGCCCATGTTCCGCGGGTGCCAGCCCGGCGGGAAGAAATTCCGCGGCCACACCTTCGGCAGCGGGCGCTCGGGATAGAGCCGGCGGTGCCAGTCGATCCACGTGCCGTAGCCGGGGATTTCCTCGCCCGCCGCCCAGCGCTCGCGGATCGTGCGCATCGCCTCCGTCTTCGAGCGCTGCTGCTCCTCCGCCGCGCGCTTGATCTCCTGGACGAAGGCCGCCGGCTGCGCGCTCGGCCCCTTGTAGTCCGCCACCAGGATGCGCCAGTCGCCCGGCGCGAAGCACTCGCCCGCCTGCGCGCGATCGTTGGGATGAAACCCGCCCTCGGTGTAGGCGGTGTATTTCCGGCGCAGCGTGGGCGCGGAGAGCCCGCGCCGCAGGTGCCCGCACGCCGCCGCGACACCGCGGCTCGCCGCGTGCAGCGAATGGCCGGCCGTAGTCAGGCCGTGGATGCGCTTGAGCAGATCGAGATCGAGCGCGACCTCCGTGCGCCGCCGCTCCGTGAGCGCAATCCACGCGGCGAGCGTCGGCAGCGGCCGGCCAAACGACAGCGCGGGCGCGGCGGCGGGAAGTTCGGCGAGTTCCGCGCTCATGTTACCAAAGCTCCTCGCGCTTGGCCGACCACGTCTTGATCTTCCGCTTTACGCTGCCCCGCGGGGACAGCAACGCATCCGCGACATCGCAGCAGCGCGCCACCCTGTAGCGGCCACCCTTGACGTCGATGATCGAGACCTCGCAGCCATGCCAATCATGGCCGTCGCGGAAGAACACACACGACGATCCCACCGGGCGAGGAATGCTCGCGACCGCGGCTTTGCTCTGTGCCCTCCGTGTCCTTTGTGGTGAAGTCTTCATCGGATTTCTTGTTCGCGTGATTCGCGGGCCACTCAGCCGGCCTTCTGCGCGAGGATCGGCTTCGCCGCGGCCTCGACCTTGTCGGCCAGCGCGCGCAGGCTCTCGACCACGCCGCGCACCTCCGCGGGCTGGCGCGCGAGGTATTGGAGCTGGTTCTCCTTCACGAGCAGCTCCTCCGCGCGCTGCAGCACGCCGCCGATCTCGTCGCGCGCAAAGAGGTAAAGCTGCTCCTCGTCCGGCTGCGCCGGCGCCGCCGCGGCGGCCTTGCCGCGCGCGCCGCCCAGCTTCGGCGCGTCCCGCAGCTCGTGCTCGTCGAGCAGCTCGGCAAACGAGCGCTCGCCCACGAAGCCCTTGAGCGCCTTCAGGAATTTCTTCGCCTCGGCGCGGTGATCGATGGTCGCAAGCGAGACGGTATCGGTCGGCAGCGCGGCGAGGTCCGCCTTGGCCGGCTGTGCCTCCTCGAGGAAGACCTCGGCGAGGCGCATCGCGTAGGCGCAAGTGCGGTAGCCGGTGCCGATCACGTTCTTCTTGAACCACGGGAGCCACTGGCCGTGCTTGAGCGTCGCCTTGATGCGCAGCAGCGCCAGGCCGATGATGATGCGGCGCGCCGCCACCTCGGTATCAATCGAGTCAAGCAACTTGATCTCGACGACGACGCCCGCCTGCAGCTTGGCGAGCGTGCCCTTGTCGAGGCCGGCGTTGAGCAGCGCAAGCGCGCCGCCTGGGTTTTTCTTGTTCGTGGTCATTCGTGCGATCCTTGGTTCAAAAACTCCGCGCTACGCCGCGAGCAGCTGCTCCAGCTCGCGCTTCAGCTCCCGCAGCGTCGCCTTGGGCAGCTCGCGCAGCAGCCGCATGCGCTCCGCCGGCGAGGTCAGGCTGCGCACGATCCAGTCGCGGTAGCACTCGATCGGGATGCGGTAGGTGGCGCGGCTCGCGCCCGCGCCGCGCACGTCGACCGCCTGCAGCTTGCCCTCGATGATCAGATCGATCACGTGCTGCGCCGTGATGCCGAGCTTGGCCGCCACCTCCTCGAGCCGCAGCGTCACGCGGCCGGGGAAGTCCAGCGAGGCGAAGGCGAACTGGAGCTGCTCGCTCATGGCTGGCCTTGCCCTCCCGCGGCGGCGCGCCTCGACTGGCGCGATGAACGATTGGGACAAGACCCAGCGCGCGTTGCTGGAGCTGGCTGCGAGCATGGCCGGGCTGGCCGGCCAGCCGAAGGCGATGCCTGACCCATTCCCTTACCCGCCATTTCTCGATCCAGCAGCCGACGCGTGGCTGCGATCTTGGGCGCAAGATCAGCGCCTGCCGCCGCCGGAAGACTACCTGCTGCGGCGCCTGATTGTGGCCCGCCTTTTTTTCGCAGCAAACGCTTGCACGCACTATAAGCGCGCCGGAGCACAGCTGCCGGTATCGCTGGCGTCTCCGGAAAACCTAGTGCACCTAGCGAACGAACTATGGCACGCCGGTGGGAAGGTGAAGTTCCTTCAAGCCCCCACTGGCGGACGACCGCCGCAGAACTGATCGGCTTCTTCTTCACGCCGCGCTCCTCCGGTGGAAGTCCAGCACGAGCTGCCGGTGCTTGCGCTCGATCCCCTTGAGTTCCTCGACGAGGGACTGGAGCGTGCGCCGATCTTGGTTCGTGGCTGCGAGCGCCGCGAGGTCGTCGAGCATCTGGATGCGCTGCGCGAGCGTCGAACCTTCGAGACGCTCCATCACAAACGCGGCGATGCGGCTGGCCGGGTCAGACATGGGCCAGCTCCTTTTCCGCGCGTTGAGCCTCAGCGACCGCCTTGCGCACCTTGTCGTTGCGGCCGGGCCGCGTGCCATTCAGCGCCGCGTAGAGCGTCTTGTCATGAACGCCGTGTTTCCGCGCCAGCGCGGGCACGCTCAGCTTGCGTAGTTTCAGCGCGGCGAGGATGCGGTGGGTGGGCTTTGCCATTGACTTCGGCACGGGCAATTCAGAGGTTCTGTAGAAGACTTCTACACAACTTCTGAATGTCGCAAGAAGAAAATTTAGAAATTTTGAATGCCTTCGCGTTTCGCCTCAACGCGCGCGCCACGGCGTGCGGCCTTTCGCAGGCGGACATTGCGGACAAGCTGGGCGTCAAGCCCCCGCGTGTGAACAACTGGTTTCAGGGTAAAAACTTTCCCCGTTCGCGCGAGCGTCTCGAGTTGGTCCGCATCCTCCGCTGCACCTCGGACTGGCTCTTCAATGGCCAAGGCGAACCGGAGCCGGCCAGCGAGATGCAGCTTCAGGAAGATTCAAAAATACTGAAGATTGCAGTGCGCGCCGTGCCGCTCATCTCATGGGTCCATGCCGGCGCTGCCGCGAGCTACGACGAACTGCCCAAGCACTGGCACGGTAGCGTCTCCTCGATGAGCCGCGACAAGCGCGCCTTTGCGCTGACCATCGAGGGCGACTCGATGGAGCCGAAGTTTATGTCGGGCGACCGCGTCGTGTGCGAGCCGAGCAACTCGCCACACAACGGCCGGCCGGTGGTGGCGAAATACAGCGACGATGCCGTGCAGCTCCGCATCTACCACAAGTTGCCAAACGGAAAAATCAGGCTCGCTCCTCTCAACCCGGTTTATCCCACGATCGAGCACAAGGCCTCGGACTTCGATTGGATCTGGCCTGTGTGCGAATTGAGCCGCGCTGTTTGAAAATCGCCTACATGAAAATCACCGCCAGCGTGCTTATCGCTCTTGCCGCATCGGCAATTGGTCGCGCGCAAGTTTACCAGCCGCCCACACTGTCGTCTGTCGATCCAGTGTTTCGCAGCGGATCGAATTTCAGCCTAATTGTCACACTCGGTTTCCGCGGACAAAACACGACGACAGTGATCGCGCGCTATACCGGCTCCGCCGAGTTTGCGCGGACAGGATTTTCAACGTCTGGAGGTTTCTCGATTGGTCTTTCCATTCCGGCGCCGTTGGCCGGCAGCTACCGCCTCGACGCGATTGAACTCTCTGATTCCGGCGGCAGCACAATTTATCGGCGTGACGGGTCGATCACTCGCGCCCTCTACAGCTCGGCCAACTTGCCACAGTCTCATTCGGTAAATCTGGCCGCCGGGGATTTTTCGACCGGTGGCGCGACTCCTCCAAGCCCTGAGACCGGAAAAGCAATTAACCTTTCTACGCGTGGTTTCGTGGGCGCAGGGGAGCAGGCCATGATCGTTGGCATCGTGGTGTCGAATGGCCCGCGTAGCTTCTTGGTTCGCGCAATCGGCCCGGCGCTCGGCGGCTTCGGCGTTGCCGGCTTCATTCCTAATCCCAAAATCGATCTGAAGAATCAGGCGGGCGCTACGATCGCCGCTAATGACGACTGGACATCTGACTTGGCTCCCTTCGCACAATCCGTCGGCGCGTTTGCGCTAACGCCGGGAAGCCGCGACGCGGCTCTGCGAGCGACGCTGCCGGCAGGTAGCTACACGCTCGTAATTTCGAGTGCAGACACTGGAACGGGCGTGGCGCTCGCTGAACTTTACGAGTTGCCCTAGCTCGCGCCCCGCTCCCGGCCAAATTTGATCGCGTCGCAAATTTGCCAATGGAGCCAACGGGGCCAATGGGCCGGGTGACTCGCCCGCGCCCGCCTGCTAGTCTGCGGCACCTTGCCGCAGACCACGACTCACCTCCTCGCGTTTCAGGCTCCCGTCGTCAAGACGCCTGATCTCCTCGCCGTCCCGGTGCTCACCGGCGCGGGCGAGTGGGGCGAGCTGCTGTGCTCGCCGGAGCTGCTCCGCTCCCTCGGCGGCGCGATCCGCGATTACTTCACGCCGCAGAAACTGCGGCCCGCGCGCCGGAAAAAATCCGCGCGCCGCGCCCCGCTGCTGAAGCCCGGCGGCAGAATCCTGTGAACGCCGAACTCCTCGATCTCATGAAGACCCTCGCGCCCTACGCCCTCGTCGCCGCGGCCCTCGCCGCGCTCTTCTTCCTCTCCGGCTGCACCACCGGCCTCGGCCGGCGCCTCGCCAAGATGCCGGACGGCCGGTTCAAGACCGCCACGCTGGAGGAGACCGGGAAATTCTCCACCACCACCATCAAGCTCGGCGACGCGCGCAAGGACAACGGCCTGCTCACCGCCGCCACCATCGACGTCGTCCACTCCAACCTCTGGGTGCAGAAGCTGGAGTTCCACGCCACCGGCTACGTCGTGCAGCTCACCCCCGCGGAAAAGAAGAAGCCGCTGCCGCCCGATCCCAACGAGCCCTCTCCGGCCGCCGTGCCCCTTGCCGCGCCGAAGCCCGGCGAAGGCGGGTCTGGTGTTGGTTCCGACGGCGCGATCACAAAATGATACCGCTACTCGCCCAAGGCGCCGCGCCCGCGGTCTCCGACAACGCGACGAGCTGGCTCGTCGTCCTCGCCCTCGGCACCCTCGCCAGCCTAGCGCTCAACGGCGTGCTCCTGGTGCGCGCGCTCTCCGGCAAGGCCAACGAGCGGCAGGTCGAGCCCACGCAGCTGCACGAGATCCGCGAGGAGATGCGCCGCATGCTCGACACCCTCGGCGACATCAACCGCGAGATCGGCGAAGTGCGCACCAAGGTCGAGCTGTTCGAGGAGGCGGTCGACGGGCTGCACGTGCGCGTGGGCGCCATCAGCCGCGATCTCGCGGGCACCGCGGCCAAGGTGGAGGGCCTGGAGCGCCGGGAGGAGCGGTCCTGATGCTCACCGCCCGCCAGCTCTCCGTGACGCGCGCGCTCCTCGCCGCGCTCGCCGCCGTGCCGGAGGATTTTCTCCTGCGTGAGGACACGCTGCGCGCGGATGCCGCGCGCATGATCGTCCCCCGCGCCACCGCGATCGAGATCGACGAGGCCCTCCTCTATCTCGAGCAACGCGACCGCATCGCCGGCCTCGTCGGCGAGACCGGCGCCCAATGGCAGATCACCGCCGCCGGCCGCCTCTGGCTCGCGCAAAACCGATGAACTGGCACCGCCTCATCCTCTGGATTGTCGCCATCGCGTGCGCGACGCTCGGCCTGCGCGCGCTGCGCGACACCGTGCGCTTCACGATCGAGATCGGCGCGCCGCGCGCTGTCATCGCGCCGCCGCCCGCGTTTCCCCCGATCCCGGCTGAGACCCTGCGCGCGCTCCCGCGCTGGGAGCCGCCGCGCTACGGCGCGATTCCTTCCGCCGCGTCCACGGCAGACCGAGACACCACACCGGACCGCATCCGCTCGGGCGCCCGCGGCGGAAGCCTTTTCTCTCCTCGAATTGGTGTGTTGCAAAACACCGTCGCGGGCCACGCCGGCCGCGACCGCGCGGCCCGCTTAGGGGTAGGCGGGCCGCGCGTTATCTTTGCGCAGCTTAGATCAGCGGCAGATCACCTGGCTCATAACCAGGAGGGCGCGGGTTCGAGTCCCGCAGCTGCATCCATCTTGGACAGCCGGCAGATTTCCTCGTCACGGGCAGGGTTGCCCTGTCGCCCGCTCGCCGCGTCGAGCGGCGCAGAGTCCGTGAGCCGCGCTGCGGCGGCGAACCGCAGCAACCTCTCTGTGCCCACTGTGGTGAACCATGTATGAGAACCCGCAACACCAAGGCGCGCGGCGACTCTCACCTCGACGCGCTCACGCCCGAGCAACAGGCGGAGCTCAACCTCTGGCTCACCACGGGCAATCCCACGTATGCGAAGGCGGTCACGCACGTGCGCAGGGCCTACGGCGTCTCCACCAATGTCTCCTCGGTGCGCTCGTATTATTTCAATGTGGCGCTGCCGTGGAGCTACGCGCAGGCGCGGGGCGCGGCGCAGGAGATCGCGCAGCTGCAGGAGGGCTCGTTCGAGCCGGCGATCTTGAAGCGCCTGCAGCAGCTCGCCTTCGAGCTGATGACCGCGCCGCGCACGGACGTGAAGACGCTGCGCGCCTTCATGAAAATGCTGGGCGACTCGCGCAAGCTGCAGCTCCAGCAGCAGACGATCGCGCTCGATGCGCGGCGTGTCACCGTGCTCGAGTCGAAAATGGCCGAGGCCAAGGCCAAGCTGGAGGGCCTCAAGTCCAAGGGCGGGCTCACGCCCGACACGCTCCGGCAGATCGAGGAGGCTGCGGCGATCCTCTGATGGCGAAGCGTCCCAAATACGTCGCCGCGGGCTTCGGCGGGAAATGCCAACATTTCCCCGCACCCACGGCCGACGGCCGCGAGCCGCTGCTCCTCGCCTACCAGACGAAGTGGGTGCAGGACGACGCGCGCCTCAAGGCCGCCGAGAAGGCGCGCCAGATCGGCTGGACGTGGAGCGAAGCCTACTTCATCGACCGCGCGCTCTCGCAGAAGGAGGCGCGCCTCGATCACTGGGTCAGCTCGCGCGACGAGATTCAGGCGCGCCTGTTTCTGGAGGACTGCAAGAGCTTTGCCGGCCTGCTGCAGCTCGGCGCCAGCGACCTCGGCGAGCGCGTGATCGATCCCGACGGGCACAGCGCGCACGTGCTCGAGTTCGCCACCGGCCGCCGCGTGCATTCGATGTCGAGCAATCCCGATGCGCAGGCCGGCAAGCGCGGCGGGCGCACGCTCGACGAGGGCGCGCTGCAAAAGGATCTGCGCAAGCTCTACGCCATCGCCTATCCCGGCATCACGTGGGGCGGCGGGCTCTCGATCTTTTCCACCCACCGCGGCACGGCGAATTATTTCAACCAGCTCATCATCGAGATTCGCCACAAGGGCAACCCGAAGGGCTTCTCGCTCCACCGCGTCACGCTCCAGGATGCGCTCGAAGCCGGCCTCCTCTACAAGCTGCAGAAGAAGCTCCCGCCCGAGGATGCGCGCCAGCAGATGGACGAGGCCGCGTATTTCGACTTCATCCGCCGCGGCTGCCCGGACGAGGAGACCTTCCTCCAGGAATACATGTGCGTGCCGAGCGACGATGCCGCCGCCTTCATCTCCTACGAGCTGATCGACGGCTGCAAATACCCGGCCGGCGTCGCGTGGGAATACACGCTCCCGCAGCTCGCGGCCAGTCTCAACCCGCTCTTCATCGGCGTCGATGTCGGCCGCAAGCACGACCGCTTCGTCGTGTGGATCGACGAGGTCGTGGGCGGCGTCGCGTTCTGCCGGAAGCTGCTCGTGCTGCAAAACCGCACGTTCGCCGCGATGGAGGCCGAGCTGTGGCCGCTGCTCGCGCTCCCCGCCGTGCGCCGCGCGTGCATCGACGCCACCGGCCTCGGCATGCAGTTCGCGGAGCGCGCGCAGGAGCGCCACGGCACCTACAAGGTCGAGGCGGTCACCTTCACGGCCGCGGTGAAGGAAGAGCTGGCCTATCCCGTGCGCGCCAGCCTGGAGGATCGCTCGTGCCGCCTGCCCGACGATCAAGACCTGACCGCGGATTTCCGCGCCATCCGCAAGGAGACCACCGCCGCCGGCAACATCCGCTTCACGGCGGAGGCCACGGAGACCGGCCACAGCGATCGCTTCTGGGCCAAGGCGCTCGCGCGCCACGCGGCCGGCCGCCCCGCCCACATCCTCCCGCCTCGCGCCCTCGCGCGCGAGGGCTCGCGCGTCGCGGCCCGCCGCGATCGCACCGTCACCGCATGAAGCCCGCCGCGAAAAAGTCCTCCCGGCGGATGACCGTCCCTGCCGGCCCGGCCGCCGGCATGACGCCGGCGCAGCGCGTCGCCCGGCTCAACCGCTGGCGCGAGCAATACAACCCGCTCCGCGGCCTCACCCTCGCCCGCGCGGTCGCGCTCGCCGAGTCCTACTTCCGCGGCGAGATGGCCGATTACCAGTGGGCCGGCTTTTTCGTCGAGCAGACCGATCCCGATCTCTTCGCGCTCCTGGAGATGCGCCTCGGCCGCATCGTGGAGATGGACTACAGTTTCGCCTGCGAGACCGACGCGGAGGAGGCCGCTGCGGAGGAGCAGGAGAATTTTCTCACGGAAAAATTCGCGCTCATCGACAATGTCTCGGAGGCGATCGAGCACCTCGCGCTCGCGCCGTTCCGTGGCTTCGCGCACCTGGAGCAGTGGCGCGGCGACTCCGGCGACCTCGTGCACCTGGAGCCCGTCGATCAGTGGAACGTCGTTCGCGACGGCCTGCGCGGCGCCTGGCGCTACAACCCCGAGGCTCGCTCCACCACCTACGCCGCGCTCGGTGCCGGGGCGGACATGCCGCCGGAGCAGTTCATCTTCCGCGAGGTGCGCCGGCACATCAACCGGATCGCGCTCTTCAAGTTCGTCCGCGCGAATCTCTCCGAGAAGGATTGGGATGCCTTCGTCGAAATCTTCGGCTTCCTGGGCGGCGTCGTCATCGGCCCGCCCGGCGTCGATCCGCAGAAGGCGGCCGAGTTTGCCGCCGAGGCCGAGAAGGTCGCGGAGGGCGGCAGCGGCTTCCTGCCCAACGGCTCCGACTACAAGGTCAACCCCACGGCCAAGGGCGCGCATCCGTTCAAGGAGCGCCTCGATCACCTGAGCGAGAAGCTCGTGCTCGTGGGCACCGGCGGGAAGCTGACGATGCTCACCGAGGCCGGCAGCGGCACGCTCGCTGGCGGCGCGCATGCGGATGTCTTCGACCAGATCGCCAAGGCCGAGGCCGGGCGCATCAGCGAGTGCATCAACCGCCAGATCGTCGCGCCCCTGCTCGCCGCGGCCTTCCCCGGTAAGCCGCAGCTCGCCTACTTCAAGCTCGCCGCCAACGCCGAGACCGACACCGGCGCCGCCGTCGATGAGGTTCAGAAGCTCTCGTCCGCCGGCTTCCTCTGCGATCCCGCCGAGGTCGCGGAGCGCACCGGCTGGAAAGTCACGCTGAAGCCCGCGCCCGCCGCGCCGGCCCAAACTCCCGGAAGCCCGCGAGTGGGCCCCAACGCCGACGCCCCGGCAGACATTCAGAACCGCGCCCGTGCCGCCGGCCGCGAGACGCTCTATGTGGCGCGGGCCGCGCAACAGGTCAGCAGGGCCGAAGCCGAGGCCTTGCAACCCCTGCTCACCCGGCTCGCCGCGCTGGAGACCGCCGCCGAGGCCGAACTGCCCACGCTTCTTAACCGCCTCAAGGCCGACCTCCCGCGGCTCCAGGCCGAGGCCGTCGCCCGCGTGCCGGCCGTGGCCGCCGTCTGGGAGGCCGTGCTCGGCGCGGCCGTGGCCGACGGGCTCGTTTCCGCGGCGGCCGAAAAAGCCGCCCAAAAGCCCGATCCGGCGGCTCAGACCCTCACCCGCGCTCAAAATCGCGGAAACCCGGCCATGCAAGGCCATGCAACGCCTCCCTGTCGCCCATGAACACCCGCATTTTGAACCGTGCCGGCCAGCTCCCGGCTGATGGCTGGTATGAAATCGAGACGCCCGGCGAGCACTTCAACCGCGCGGCCGGCGTCGTCCAGCAGCTCGATGGCGCCGCCTTCGATGCGATCGTCAACCGCTTCCAGGCCGAGGCCGGCAAGCCCAATTTCGCCGGGCTCCTCATCGACCAGGACCACTTCTCCCTCGACCCCGAGAAATCGACCGAGTCGTTCGGCTGGCTCCTGGAGGTGCGCAACCGCGACGGCCACCTCGAAGGCCGCATCGAGTGGACGGACATCGGCGAGCCCGCCGTGAAGGCGAAGCGCTTCAAGTTCTTCTCCACCGTCTACGCCGCCGGCTCCACGGAGAAGGTCGGCACCCGCGTGATCAAGAATCGCGAGTATCCCCTCGTGCGCCCGCTCGCCCTCGACCGCCTGGCGCTGACCAACGACCCCAACAACAAGGGCGGCAAACCCATTTCCAACCGCGAGGCCGGCGACGGCGCCGCGGGCAACCACGAACCCGACAGTGCCCTCAGCATGAAAAACGTAAACCAAGCGCTGGGTCTCGCGGAGGATGCCCAGGAGGCATCCGCCGTCGCCGAGATCGGCAAGATCAAGAACCGCGCCACGACTGCCGAAACGCAGCTCGCGGCCCTGAAGACGGAGCGCGACACGCTCCTCGCCGCCCAGGTCGAGGCCGACCTCGAGAAATACAAGAACCGCTTCAAGGCCGAGCAGCGCGAGGCCGTGAAGGCGCAGCTCATCGCCAACCGCGCCGGCACGATCGCGCTCCTCGACTTGATCGCGGAGCCCGCCGCCCCTGCGGGCGAGCAACGGCGCATCACCAACCGCGCCGAAGCGAAAGCCCCCGGCGGCCAGGCCGACGCCGGCGACGAGGGTGAGGACGCCAAGGCCAAGGCCCGCGGCGCCAAGATCGCCAATCGCGCCGCCGAGCTGCGCAACGCCAACCCGCGCCTCACGCGCGCCCAGGCTTTCTCCAAGGCCGAGGCCGAAATCGGCGCCTGAACGGCCGCCGCACCCATCGCTCAACACTCATCGCCCAAACCATGAATCCCGACCAAATCAACGTCCGGCCCACCGGGCCGTTTGCCATCCCCGCCGGTGAAGACCTCACCGGCAAGCGCTCCCGCCTCGTCGTGCTGACGCACGACACGGGCGCTCCCGAGGTGCTGCTCCCCGCCGCCAACGGCGCGGACGCGCTCTACCAACTCCAGGAAGAGGGCGCCGACACCGAGCTGGTGTCGGTCGAGCGCTTCGCCTCGCACCGCGAGTTCCGCGTGCCGCTCAAGGGCACGTGCAACCCCGGCGATCGCCTCGTGCTGGCCAACGTCGGCACCGCGGCCGACAAGGGTAAGGTCCGCCTCATCCCCGGCACGACGGGCACGTATCGCGTCCTCGCGATCGCCCGCGAGGCCGGCGTCGACGGCCAGCACGTCAAGTGCGACCCGGTCGGCCCCTTCGACGTCGCCGTCGCCTGATCGGCCCGGCGCGTTTTTTCCACCCGTAATCTTCACCCAGAATCTTTTCTCCCATGCCTTCTCGTCTCGCCGCACTTGCGGCCAAAACCACCATCCGTGAATACGCGCAGGGCGCCGCCCAGGAGGCGGTCGCACCCGTCGCGGATTTCCTCGCGCCGGCCGTCGAGGTCTCCACCGACGTCGGCTACTTCAAGAAATACACCGAGAAGTCGCGCTTCCGCGTGCCCGACACCCGCCGCGCCATCGGCGGCCGGGCCACGCAGCTCGGCTTCGACGCGACCGATGCCACCTTCAACTGCAAGCCCAACGCGCTCGACGTGCCTGTCGACAAGCTCGAGGAGGATGCCAGCGAAGAGGCCGGCGTCGCGCTGCTCCAGGAAGCGGCCGATCTCGGTGCCGAGGTCGGCGGCCTCGCCCACGAGAAGGCCGTGCTCGATCTCGCGGTCGCCACCCTCACCGGCAGCGCCGCGGCGATCGACTTCGCTGGCGGCACCGATGTCGTCGATCAGCTCGACCAGAAGATCATCGCGCTCATCAAGGCCGCGCGCTATGGCAGCCTGATGGGCGTGCGGCTCCTCATGGGCCCCACGTTCGTCCGCCGGCTGAAGAACCACGCCAGCATCCGCGGTCGCTTCCCGGTGGGCAAGAAGGAGGTCGTCAATCCCTCGATCGACGACATCCTCTCGCTCCTCATCGCGAAGCCCGAGGCGCGCATGTCGGCGATGGTCTACGACACCGCGGCCGAGGGGAAGGCTGAGTCGATCGACTTCCTGCTCGACGCGAGCTGCATCCTCTTCGTCGCGAAGGAAAGCCCCACGCGGCGCGATCCCTCGTTCATGAAGACGTTCCGCCGTCGCGGCGCGTGGATGGCTCCGCGCATCTACACGCGCGACGACGGCCGCGTCGAGGTCGCCGCGATGGATTGGAGCGAGGACGTGCAGGTCACCAATACCGCGGGCGGCCAGCTCCTCACGATCACGAACTGAGCGATCGCGCGGTTTCTTCGAGCCCTCACGCCCCGCGCGCGGGGAGGGCTTTTTAGAGCCCACGCTTTTTCCACCATGATTCCCTCCATCGGCCGCATCGTTCACTTCGTGCTCCCCAGCGGCGAGCACCGCCCCGCCATCATCGTTCGCATCTGGGACCTGGTCCCGACCGAGCGGTCATGCGTTCAACTCCAGGTGTTCGTCGACGGCAGCAATGACGCCGCCGATCTCTACGACGGCGAGCGCGCCGTGCTGCCGCCCGTCAACGCGGTGTGGCGCACGAGCGTCCGCCAAGACCCTTCGGGGCAAACTCCTGGCACCTGGCACGAGGCCGAGCGCGCCTGATCCCTTCGCCTCCCGCCATTCTTCCCATGCCCGCCTGGTTGCAAATCACCCTCGCCGATCTCAACGACGCCCGCGTCGCCGAGTTGATCGAGGCGTTGCGCCAGGAAGAGCTGGGCGCCGGCCAGAGCGATCCGATGCCGCGCCGCATCCAGACGGTCGTGGATGAGATTCGCCGCTGCATCGGCTTCTGCGCGAGCACGCCGCTCGATGCCGACACCGCCGCGATTCCCGCCGGTTTGAAAGACCTCGCGGTCGAGAAGATCGTGCGCGGCCTCAAGGGCCGCCTCCTGCTCCCGCTCACCGACGACGAGAAGGAGGCGGAGAAGCTCTACCAGAAACGCCTGGAGATGCTCACGCGCTGCGAGTGGCCCGTCGACAAGCCGGACACGCCCATCGCCACGCCACCTGTTTCGCCCGCCGTAATCGCGCCGCGCATCACCGCGCCGGACCGCCAGTTTTCGCGCACGGCCTCGGAGGGAATTTGACCCGATGTTCGACGAGCCCACAGAGCCGCAGCTGCCCGACGCGCGGCCGGTGTTCAGCCGGCCCGGCGGCAAGACGCGCCTGCTGAAGCACCTGCTCCCGCTCATCCCGGAGCACACGTGCTACTGCGAGGCCTTCTTCGGCGGCGGCGCGCTCTTCTTCGCCAAGCCCCCGAGCCGCCACGAGGTGATCAACGACATCGACCGCGACCTCGTCGCCTTCATGCGCAACGCCAAGCTCCATCGCGACGCGCTGCTCGACGAGATGGACCTCGTGCTCAATGCACGCCTCGAGTTCGAGGACTACGTGGCGCAGCCCGGCCTCACGGAGATCCAACGCGCCGCCCGCTGGTTCATCCGCAACCGCCTTTCGTTCGGCGGGCTCGGCGCCACGTTTGCCATCACGCGCACCTCGCCGCTGCCCTCGCGCGCGCAGCGCCAGATCGCGATCCAGTCGCTCTCGCGCCGCCTCGATCGCACGACGATCGAGCACCGCTCCTGGGAGAAGATTTTCGCGAGCTACGATCACGCGGAGACCTTCTTCTTCCTCGACCCGCCATATCTCGACGGCGGTGGCGCCGCTTATGCCGGGTGGAGCGAGCACGAGCTCGCGCGCTTCTGCGCGGCCGTGCAGCGGCTCCGCGGGGCTTGGGTGTTCACGTTCCAGGAGTGCGATCAGGTGCGCGACCTCATGGCGGGCTTCCAGATCACCGCGGTCGCGCGCGCCAACGGCATCGGCAACCGCGGCGGAAAAAAGGGCCGCACCTACCGCGAGGTCATCATCACGAGCGAGCGCGACGAGTTCACCGCCGCGCGGAAGGCGAGGGGCGCATGATGTTCACCGCCCCCATGCCTTTCCGCGAGGCGCTCGATGCGCACGACGTCAAGTCCGTGTTGCCCACGACTGGCCGCACGCGCGACCTGCAGCGGCTCGAGTCGCAAATCAAGCGCCGCTCGCTCTTCTCCGCCACCGTCGCGCTCGCCGAGCCGTTGGAAAAAATCCGCGACGGCGTGTCCGCGATCCTCGCGGGCCAGGCCGACCAGGCGACGGTGCGCCTCGGCCTCAAGCAGCTCTGGAAGGAAATCGGCTACCAACCCGACCCGACGAAAATCGGCACGCTCCAGGACCTCGCGTCGACCGCGCGCACCAACCTGCAGATCGAGACCAACGTCGCCGTCGCGCGTGGCGCCGGCTGGCACGAGCAGGGCATGCAGCCCGACGTGCTCGACGAGTTTCCCGCGCAGGAACTCTACCGCGCCACCTCGCCCAAGGGCGGCGCCGAGGCGGAGCGCAACTGGTCCGAGCGCTGGGACAAGGCTGGCGGCGTCTTCTTCGATGGCCGCATGATCGCGCTCAAGACCGATCCCGTGTGGGAGAAGCTCGGCTCGCCTGATCTCTTCGACGACGGCTTGGGCAATCCGTGGCCGCCCTTCGCCTTCAACTCCGGCATGCGCGTGCGCGACATCGGCCGCGACGAGGCGGAGGCGCTCGGTCTCATTGCGAAGAACGAGGAGCAGTTCCCGCAGCCGCTCGATCTCGCCGCCGATCTGGAGGCCGCGCCCGCGCTGCGCGAGCAGTGGCTGCGCGACGCGATCACGGAGAGCGGTCTCGGCAATTTTCAAAATGGTGTGCTGGTCTTCCGTGGAGGTGCCGCATGAGTGGCGTCACGATTGCCATCGACGAGGCCACCCCGCTCCTCGATCGCGTGCAAACGGCCGCTGCAGCGCAAGGGCTCGTCCTCGTGGGCGCGCGCGCGGTAGCGGGGCTGGTCAAAGAGCACCTCTACGGGCTCGACGGCCTGCGCCATAAATACGGCGACCACTATTTCCGGCAGGCGGGCGACAGCGTCACCGCTGCGGCAGTGCCCCAGGGCGCCGCCGTCTCGATCACGCAGATCGGCTTCCGCCTCCGCCTCTTTGGCGGCACCGTGCTACCCGGCAAGAACCTCAGCCACGTGTCGGGGAAGCCCACGGTCTACCTGACGATTCCCGCGCATCCCGATGCCTATGGCATGCGCGCCGGTGAATTCAACGACCTCGACTTCAAGTTTGTGGAGGATGGTGGCAGCCTGCGGCCGGCGCTCGTGCGCCGGGCTCAGACGCAGATCAAATACAGCCGCCGCAAGGGCAAGGACGGCACCAGCACGATCAACGTCCGCAAGGTCGCCGAGCTGCAGCCCGAGGTGATGTTCTGGCTCGTGCGGAAGGCCGTGCACCAGGCCGATCCCACCGTGCTCCCCTACGCCGAGCAGATGAGCGCGCGCGCCGTCAATGCGATCAAGACGCGGATGCTCCGCCTCGCGCAGCGCAACGCCCAGCGCAATTCGCCGCCGCCGACCAGCGCGGGCGACAACTGACGATGAGCACACTCGAGATTTTCTCCGCGCTCAAGGATGCGCTCGCCGCGATTCCGCTCGATGCCGAGGGTGATCCGCAGGGCGAGCGGCTCTTCGAGGCGGTCGAGCTGTATCCCAACAAGCAGCTCGGCCGCGCGCTGCAGTCGCTGCTCGTCACGAAAAAGCGCGTGTGCCTCGTCGTGCCGATGGCCGTGCGCCGCGTCGTGCGCGACCAGGGCGGCGCGCTCTCCGTCACCGGCCGCCGCTACGCTGAGCTGGCGCTGCTCTACAGCGACCAGGCGTATTTCAAATACGAGCAAGTGGTCGCCTTTGGCACCGAGAAGAATCTAGGGCTCTTCGCCTTCGACGAGAAGATCGAGGCCGCGCTCACCGGCCGCGAGATCAGCCCCTTCGGCGGCGTCGTGCTCGGCGATTCCGATCCGCTGCTCCTCTCCGACAGCGAGCAGAAGGACGCGCCTGGCCGCCAGGCCTGGCTCATCCAGGCGATCGTGCCCACGGGCCTCATCGCCGCGGCCGTCGAGTGAATTTTCCCGCACTGCAATCCTAACTCCGTAATCCAATGGCCCTGAACAAAACGTTCGATCCCACCAAGACGGCCCACATCCGCTGGGCGCGCTTCGATTTTACGCCCACGGGCGGCACGCTCGTCTCGATCTCCGCCAAGGTCGTGGACCTCGATTCCAAGGTCACCACCGCGATCCTCAAGCAGCCCGGCGCCGGCGAGCTCAACCGCAACGTCGACGAAGTCACGCTCGAGGTCGACGAGCACTTCACCCTCGTCGACCTCGAGGAGATCGACATCATCTTTGCCGTCCTCGGCGGCCTCTCCGGCATCAAGAAGGGCGCCGGCATCCTCTGGCTCAAGGACCCGCGCGACGCGGCGGGCAAGGTGAAATACAAGATTCCGCTCGCCAGCTGCTCCGTGAAGCGCACGGACGGCGCGATCAAGTTCGGCGGCGGCGAGTGGGCCAAGTCCGGGCTCGTCGTCACAAACCTATCGGGCACCGAACTCACGCCCGAGATCGCCGCCAACGAGCCGGCTTAGTCCGCCGCGCCGCACCCGCCATGCTCCCCACCATCCAGCACGTCCAGGGCGACACGCTCGTGCGCGACATCGTCATCAAGCGCGACGGCGTCGCCGTCGATGTCTCCGGCTGGGCCTGGTGGGTCACCGCCAAGCGCGCGGCCAGCGACGCCGATGCCGCCGCGTTGTTTCAGCTCAGCACGGCCGCGGGCACCATCGTGCCCGTGGCCACGGGCCGCCTCCGCGCCACCGCCGCGCCGACCCTCACCGTCAACGCCGCGCCTGGCCGCTACCAGCTCGACATCCAGTTCAAGGACCCGAGTGGCGTCATCCGCACCGGCTTCCGCGCCTGGTTCAACATCGTGCCGCAGATCACCCGCGCCTCCTAGTCGCCATGCCCACGCTCCATCCGCTGCCCGCCTTCGGGCTCACCATCACCTTCGAGGAGCCCGCCGACCTCGTCGACGACACGTTCGAGACCGGCGACGGCGCGCCACTCGTCACCGGCGAAGGCGATCCCATCGGCCCCGGCGCTTGAACCTATTCCCACCATGAAATTCCGCCTCCTTCCTCATCTGGTCTTTTGGTCCCTTGGTCTTTGGGCTCTGGTCCCGGCCGCGCATGCCGCCTCCACGCCGCCCAAGACATTCGCGGACTTCGCCGCCGTCACGCCCGTTGGCACGGACTATCTCGTCGGCTATCGGCCGCCGATGGCCGCTGGCGCCGAGCGCCGCTACACGCTCGCGGAGCTGACTACTTTTTTCTCGACGAGCATCACGTCGTTCCAACCGGCCAGCGGCAACCTCACCACGTGGGCCGCCGTCGCCCCGAGCCTCAACGGCCGCGCCCTCGTCGCTGCCGCGGATTACGCCGCGATGCGTGTGCTGCTCGGTCTCGACCAAGTGACCAACACGAGTGACGCGAACAAGCCCGTTTCCACGGCGCAGCAGGCCGCCCTCGATCAGAAGGCCAGCCTGAGCGCGCTCGCCGCCGTCAACGGCTCGGGCCCCAACGCCAGTGACGGTCTTGTGCACTGGTCCCAGATCAAGGGCATGCCAGCGGGCTTTGCCGATGGCTCCGATGATGGTGCGGGCGGCGGCAGTGGCACCGTTACGTCTAGCGGCTCGCCCGTCGCCAACCAAGTCGCGGTCTTTGCCACCGGGACGAACATCATCGGCGAAAGCACCACCGGCAGCGGCAATCACGTGCGCGCCTCTGATCCGGTGATCGTGTCGCCCACCGCGCCGATGAGCGGATTCGTGGTCGACGTCACCAAGCTGAAGAACACCCAGAGCGTCTCCGCGAACCAGACGTTCACCTTTTCAGCCACGCCTCCGGCCGGCGCGCGCTTCGGCGTCCTCGTCGAAAACACCGACACCGCGGACCACACCATCACCATCCCGAGCAGCTACTCGCTGGCGCGAGGCGCGACGCGCACGAGCGTCCGTGTCCTCGCGAGCAGCAAGCACTACCTCGTGTGGACCTACGACGACGGCGTCTACCACCTGCAGGGCGACTACGTCGGCTTGCACGAGATCGCCGATGTCACGCCCACGGGCTCGAGCTACGTCGTCGCGAACGAAGGTGGCGTCGACGGCAAGGCCACCGTCGCTGCGATCGTCGCGACGCAGATCGGCACCGCCGTGCAGGCGCACAGCGCGGCGCTGGATGCCTTCGCCACGAACGGCTCCGCCTACTACCGCGACCGCGCCAACCACACGGGCACGCAGCCGGCCGCCACGGTCACCGCGCTCCCCGAGACCTGGGCGATTCCGATGGGCGACGAATCCACCGCGATCACCGCCGGCACCGCCAAGGTCACATGGCGGGCGCCCTTTGCGTGCACGATCACGGCCGTGCGCGCCTCGCTCACCACGGCGAGCAGCAGCGGCAATCCGACCTTCGACATCAAGGAGGCCGGCACCTCCATCCTCTCGACCAAGCTGTCCATCGATAGCGGCGCGAAGACGAGCGTGGGCGCGACCACGGCCGCGGTGATTTCCGACAACACGCTCGCCGACGACGCGGAGCTGACCTTCGACGTGCTCACCGCCGGCACCGGCGCGACCGGGGCGAAGATCACGATCTACGTCACCCGCAACTGAGGCCTCCGATGAAACGCCTTGCCCTCCTCTTCGCCACGCTCTGCGCCTTCTGGACGGCCAGCGTCGCGCTCGCGATGGTCTGGGTCCAGCCGTCGCGCTTCGCCGGCACCCCGGCGGCCGCGACGCCGCCGTTGATCGACGACTTCAACCGCGCCGACCAAAACCCGATCGCGGGCAATTGGGAGAGCGGCCTTGGCTCCGAAGGCCAGGTCAAGATCGTCGCCAACGCGGCCGTCAACGGCACCGGCTCAGGCCGCGCGCGCGTGAAGCCCTCGGCTTACGCCTTCTCTGCGAATCAGCGCGCGGAGATTCTTTGGACGTCGGCCAACTACGACACCCACGCCGGCCCCACGCTGCGCAACCAGGCTTCCGGCGCGCACTACTACGTCTTTTTTTCCTACACCTACGCGCAGGGTGCGATCGCGGTGAGCGACGGCGCGGGCGGAAACACCGAGCTGGGCGCGCGCTTCTACGGCTACCCCGTCATTGGGGAGACCTTTGGCCTTGAGGTCAGCGGGAGCACGATCACCGCCTATCGGATCAGCCCAAGCACCGGCCGCGCCGATCTCGCGACCCGCACGGACACCACGCTCACGGGTGGCACGCCCGGCTTCTGGGTCGATGGCAGCGGCAGTGTGACGAGTTTCAAGGGGGACAACTTCTGATGACGCCGGAGCAGTCAGCCGACGCCCTGATTGACGCGCGCATGCTCGCCTACGCGCGCCGGATCGCCGGCGATTTCTGGCATCGCTGCGGTCGGACAATCCCGTTCGAGGAGCTGCATTCCGACGCCAACTACGCGCTCCTGCTCGCCGCGCGGCGCTACGATCCCGCGAGCGGAAAGAAGTTCATCAACTACGCCTACCTGCGGATCAACGGCGCGCTGCGCGACGCCGCGCGGCGCCATGATCCCTACACGCGCACGGAGCGCGCAGCCATCCGGCGGCACGAGGCCGACGCGGCGACGCCGCTCACCAGGCACCAGGCGCGGGCTGTGCGGTCGCGCCGTGTGCTTGTCCCACTCGATGAGCTGGCGCGCCCGGACGAGGAGCGCGATGCGCTCGAGCAGCTCGACACGGAGATCATGCGGCTGGAAGGCGGCGGCGTCCCGGAGGCACGTCAGCTGGATCCCGCGCAATTGTGGCCGTTGCTCGACCACGCGCTCACCCCGGCCGAGCGCCTCGCCGTCCGCCGCATCGTGCTCGACGACCAAACCGCGGTCGCCGTCGCCGTGGAGCTGCAGCGCACGCCCACGCGCGTCGGCCAGCTCCTCAAGTCGGGCCTCGCCAAGCTCCGCGCCGCCTACCTGCGCAGCGACGCGGCCGTGCCGCAGCCCCTGGCCGCCTAGCCGCTTCGCCGATGCAGCCCGATCAATCCAACCACCGCCAGCGCGAGGAGCCCGAGCCCGCTGCCGCCGTCGGGCACGGGGATCGTCTCGCCGTCGGCGAGGTAGTAGAATGTGGCCGAGCTGGTCGCGGTGCCGCCGTAGGAGCCGTAGGACTCAAACGGCGTCACCCACACGCCGGAGACGAGCGGGGCGGTGCCGGTGCCGAGGTAGGGCGCGAGCGCGGCGCCGGTGTAGACCTGTGGCGGCACGTGAAAGCTGAACGCCACCGTGGCCGGCGTGGACAACTTGCCGGGCGCCAGCGGTTGCGGCGTGCCGCTGAACGTGAGCTGCACCGCCGGGGACGGGAAAGCGGGGCCGTTGACGGTGATGCCCACGGTGATTTGCGGCGTCCACGAGAAACCGAAGGAGTAGGGATTGGCCTCCGTGAGCGTGACGCTGCCCGTGATCGTGAGATCGAGGACGGCGCTCGTGATCGGCAGCGTGGTCTGTTGCGCCGACCACACCGCGCCGGCATTCGTGCCAAAAGGCGCGGTGGAGCCGCCGAAGCCGGTGGTGGTCGAAAAACTTTGGATCACAATCGCGCGCGCTGGCAGCGCCGCGGCAAGCAGGAGCAGGGCGGCGCCGAGGCCGCGGAGAGGAAGCGAGGACATGGGGCGGAGGGTGTTCTGCTCATCCGCCCGTGCCGCGGCCAGCGCAAACCCTGTCATGCGTAATCACCGCACCCCGATCTCTCAGCTCTCAACTCTCAGCTCTCAACTTTTCCCACACCCACCATGAATCCCTCCGCGACCCTCTTCGCCGGCGAAGTCCTCGACGGCCGCGATCCCGAGCACCCGCTCTGCAAGCTCAACGACGGCACGCCCGTCGTGCTGCGCGTGCGCACGCTGCCGGCGCGCCATCTCTGCACGCCCGCGACCGGCTACCTCGATCTCCGCGACCTCGGCCGCGAGGCCGACCTGCTCCAGCTCGTGCTCCAGCAGCGCGCCGGCGAGCAGTGGGGCGATGTCACGCCCGACTTCGTCGACCGCCTGTCCGACGAGAGCCACGCGCACCTCGTCAAGCTCGCCGACGACCTAAATTTCACGCGTGCGGTCTCTCAAGCGGAGCGGCAGATCGCCACCGGCACCCAACTGCTTCCGCTGAAGAAGAGGCTCGCGGAGACGATGCTCGCCCCCACGCGGGAGGCGCTCGAATCATGGACCTCGTCGCTGACTACGCAGCTCAAGTCGGCGTTGGCCGCGAAATAGCGCTGGACGAGACGCTGCCGTGGATCATCCACACGCTCCATCGCGCCGAGGCGCGCGCCGCGCGCCGCACGCAGGTGCTCGCGCGCACGATCAACCTCGCCGTCGCGCCCACCGCGGGTTGCGAGGGCGCGGCGCGGGCGCTCGACTCCTTCCAGGAGGAGCTGCAGGCGATCATCGACCACGATCCCTTTGCCCAGCCGGAATCTGGCCCGACGCGCGCGGAGATCGCCGCGTTCGAGCGCCTCACCCGCGGCGCGCGCTGACCGATCAATCGCCGTCGAGCGGCGCGCACGGCTTCTTCCACAGCCACGCGACCACCGCGCAGGCGGCCAGCACCGGCACTGCAACCATGATGAAAAACGCCAGCATGGCCGGCACTGATACCGCCGCCGCGATGCTTGGCAACTCGAACTGACATGGACGAAGCCGCCAAACTCTCCATCCTGATCGACATCCAGGCCAAGCTCGGCGACCTGCTGAAGTCGCAGGAGGAGTTCCGCAAGACCAAGGCCGAGGCGCAGTCCTTCGGCTCCATGCTCAAGACCGGCCTCGGCATTGACCTCGCGCGCCGCGGGCTCGAGCTGCTGAAGGCCTCGGTGGTCGGCAACATCACCGAGGCCTTCCGCCTTGCCGGCCAGCTCAAGGACGTGTCGCAGAACCTGCAGATCGCCACGGAGCCGCTGCAGGTGCTCACGCAGCTCGTGAAGAGCAACGGCGGCGAGATGGAGACGCTCACGCAGGCGATCGTGACCTACCGCGGCGTGATGGCCGAGGCACGCGACGGCAACGCGCAGGCCGCGGCCACGTTTCGCAATCTCGGCCTCGATCTCGCGGCGCTCTCGCGCCTGCCCGTCGAGCGGCAGCTCGAGCAAGTGGCGCGGGCGATCGTGAAGAGCGACAACGCGGGCGCCGCCTTCGACAACACGGTCAAGCTCCTCGGCACGCGCAACGCGCCCAAGCTCACGCAGTCGCTCCGCGAGCTGGCCGAGCAGGGTTACGACAAAGTCGCCGCCTCCGCCAAGGACGCCGGCCAGGTGATGGCCGACGACACGATCAACCGCCTCGATCGCGCGCAGAAGATGATCGAGGAGTTCAAGCGCCGTGGCGTGATCGCGACGGGCAACGTCCTCAGTTACGTCGCCGAGCTGTTCGGCATCAAGGTGCCCGCCGACAATCCGACCGACAACAGCGGCGCCGCGCGCGCCGCCGAGCAGGAGAAAGAGCGCCGCGATCGCGTGGCGGAGGCCCAGAACTACATCGCGCAACTCCAGAAAGCACAGCAGCTCGTCGCCAACGATCCGGCGCTGGTCGAGTCCAAGAGCCGCGAGCGGCAGATCAGTCTCCTCCAAGAGGAGATCAAGGCCCGCGAAACGCTGCTCGCCATCGTGCAGAAGTCTCCGGACCCAAAGGTCGATCCCCTCGCTGCCGAGGCGGCGATCTATGCGATGGCCCAGGAAATCCGTGAGGTGGAGAACCGGCTGCTCGCACTGCGCGGTGTCGTGACTTCGAGCGTGCCTGGCGCCGCCGGAAGCCTGGGCGCGCGCCGACGCGCGACCGCCTTTGAGCGCATCCAGGACGAGGCGAGCGGGGTGAACAGCCGCGCCTCCAATCCCAACTACCTCACGCCCACCGAGGGCGTGCAGGCCGGCGTGATGCAGTGGGTCACGCAGCTCGGCTCCACCGGCCAGCAAGTCGCGGGCGCGCTGCAGTCCTCGCTCGGCTCCACCGTGGGCGACATCACGACGCAGCTCACGAGCGCCATCACGCAGACGCAGTCGTGGGGCGCGGCGCTCAACAACATTTGGCGCAACTTCGGGCTCTCGATGCTGCAGGCGTTTGTGCAGATGGTCGCGCAGTGGGCGGTGAGCAAGGCCGCGATGTTCGCCATCGACATGGTCTTCGCCGCGAAGTCCCTCGCGCTCTCGCTCGCGAGCGCGGCCAAGTCCCTCGTCGCGTGGATTCCCGCCGCCATCGCGGCCGCAATTTCTTCCTACGGCATCGCCGCGATCATCGGCGCGGCGGCCGTCGTCGGCGCGATCGCCGCCTTCCGCGAGCAGGGCGGTCCGGTCGAGGCGGGCCGGCCCTACATCGTCGGCGAGAAGCGGCCCGAGGTTTTCGTGCCCAACCAAAGCGGCACGATCGTGCCGAGCGTCGATGCCTACCGCGCGATCGCGCGCGGCCCCGCGATGGCGGGCGGCGGCGCCGCCGAGGGCGCGATGGCCGGCAAGCCGCGCCTCCTCGTCGTCTACACCGATCACTCCGCCACCGTCGAGGGCCTCAAGCGCCGCCCCGAGTTCGAGACGCTCGTCGTCGACATCAACCGGAGAAACCTCGGGGAGATCGGATCAGCATGATCGCGTTTCTGCATCCGCGCTCATCCGCGCCATCCGCGGTCAAAAAACTCCGGCTCGGTCTCCGTGTCCTTCGTGCCTCCGTGGTGAAAATCCCCGGCGCATGAAATTCCCCGCCACCACCATCGACGGCCTCGCCGTGCGCGTGCTCCTCATCGCGCCGGATCACTCGGTCGCCAAGGGCCGGCCGGTCACGGTCGCCTACCAGCTCGACACGCAGCTCGGCGAGGGCCGCACCGCGATCGAGGAGCGCCGCCCGCGTCGCGCCGCTCCATTGCTCACGCAGACGTGCACGCTCCTCGTCGCCGCCGCCACGGCCGACGACTGGCGGCAGGGTCTAGCAGCCCTCGGCAACCTGCCGGTGGCCGTGCCGCTTTGGGTGGATGCGCTGCCTGTCGCCCGCTGGGCCGAGCGCATCCACGACGGGCAGAAGGTGATCAACTTCGATCCCGTCTCGGATGCCTTCACGATCTACGACGCGGGTAGCGTGCCTGGCTCGCCACCGCACCCGTTGCTCGCACCGCTCCTCGTGGGCCGCTGGGAGAAGCGCCCGACCGCCACTGTGCTCGCGCTGAAGGTCGGCGACGCGATCGAGGTCAAGATCGCAGAGGCGAGCCCGTGGGCTATGCGCATCCTCCCGCGCGCCTACGGCAGCGCGTGGACGGCCGAGCCCAATCGCGCTTCGCCGGTGCGCGAGACAAGCGATCACGACCTGGAGCTGATCAAGCTCTCCGTCGCGCGAGAGCCCGCGCTCGATCGCATCAACACCGCCGCGCGCTGGACGCAGGAGGGCGACTTCACCTTCGCGAGCCGGCTCGACGTGCGCCGCGCGCTCGGCTGGTTCGTCGCGCAGCGCGGCGCGTGGCAGAGCTGGTCGCCGGTGCCCGCTTGGTTCCGCCCCGGCGCCGACACCACCGCGACGCCGCACAATTACACGGCGCGCTTCGCCGGCGACACGCTCACGCTCGACTTCCTCAACGGCGCCGTCGCCACCGCGCGCATCGGCTTCGTCCAGGAGATCGCCACGCCCGGCCGCAGCCAGGCGCTGCCCGGCGAGACGCACCTCTACGCGCTCTCCTACGATCCCGACGCCGCGCATCCCGAGCTGTTCACCGCGTGGGATGCGCCGCTCGCCGGCGCCGAGGGCACGTTTCTCCCCGCGCAGCTCCGCCACCAGGAGATCGTGCGCTCGCTCAAGCCGCAGGACGTGAAGGCCGAGGTGAGCCTCGCCTTCGCCGCCGGCTCGCTCGTGCACGACTACGACCGGCAGCGCCTCTACGGCCCGCTGCGCCTGAAAATCTGGAGCTGCGATCCCGACGACGTGGCCGCGACGCGCACGCTCCTCTTCAGCGGCCAGGTCACCAACGTGCTGCCGGAGGGCAACGTGTATCGGATCACCGCTAAGCTCTTCGGCGACATCCTCGCGCGCCGCCTGGGCGGCTGGGTCTACGGCCCGCGTTGCAACACCGTCGTCTTCTCCCCGCTCTGCGGCCTCGACGAATCCGCGCACGACACCACGGGCACCATCACGCCGGCGAACCTCTCGAGCGACGGCCTCACGCTCACCGTGCCGAGCCCGAGCGGGTGGGGCGGCCCTTCGTTTCCCGCGAATTGGTTTGCCGGCGGCGTGCTCCGCACCGGCACGGGCCGCGGCACGATGATCGTCACGATCATGACGAGCGCGCTCAGCGGCTCCGATCTCGTGCTCACGCTCCGCCGCCCGCTCTGGGCCGACAAGATCGCCGGCGGCGGCCAGGGCGTGCAGCTCCTCCCCGGCTGCGATCGGCAGGCGAGCACGTGCCAGGACAAGTTCGCGAACTTCGCGCCCACCACCGCCGGCAAGGGCTTCCGCGGCATGCCCTACATCCCCGAGTATCTTGAGACCCGCGACGCCGGCAGCCCGCCGGCGAAAAAGAAATAATCCGTGTTCATCCGTGCCATCCGTGGTTGAAAAATCCGACTGGTTTGCCGCCCGCAGCGATCGCGCATCGGCCTTGCAACACGCCTGCGAGCGCTGGGCCGGCACGCCCTTCCGCGCGCGCAGCGCCGTGCCCGGCGCGGAGGGCGGAGTCGATTGCGTCTCCTTCGTCGCCGCCGTGCTCGCGGAGATCGGCGCCATCCCCGCCGCGATTGCGATCCCGCCCTACGATCTCAACCACGCCGAGCACAGCGAGGGCAGCGTGCTGCGCGCGTGGCTCGAGCAGCCCGCCGCGCGCGCCCACGTGCGCCGCGTCGAGGAGGACGAGCCGCACCTCGACGGCGATCTTGTGTTTCCCATCGTGGGCCGCGCGGAGCACCATCTCGCTCTGCGCGTCGGCCGCACCATCTACCACGTCGCGCGCCCGAGCGGGCTCTGCGTGATGACCATCGGCCAGCTCAAGCTCCACCGCTCGCGCTACCGCATCGTCGAGTCATGAGCTTCCTCGCGAAACAACCCGCGCTCCCGCAGACCGCCGCCGCCGAACAGCAGCAGCAGTCCACCTACCGCGAGGCCGATCCCGTGGGCCTCGGCTACGGCCGCGAGGTGTGGGGCTCGCACTGGATCAGCAAGGACTACAACTGGCGCACCGCCTACGGCGGCCAGAACAAGGCCGAGTGGCAGTATTGCTCGATCGCCGCCGCCTACCGCACGGGGCCGATCGATTTCGTCGGCAAGGTGTATCGCGACGGCAAGGTCATCGCGGACTTCGACTACACCTTCGCGGACGGCGAGCACTCGCACGAGTTCACGCTCAATCCCGCGCTCGCGCTCGGGCAGGCGTGGAAGGTGATCGTCTACCGCGGTAGCGAGGGCCAGCTCCCGTCGAGCACGCTCGCCGCCGGCACGGGCCAGACGCAGCCCGCCTACCGCGGCCTCGTGTGGGCCGAGTGGATCAACATCGACCTCGGCCAGGGCACCACGACGATCCCCTCGCTCTCGCTCGAGCTTGGCCGCCACGCGCCGACGGTTGGCGGCTACGCCGGCGGCGACTCGCATCCCTACGGCGTCAATCCCTTCGCCGCGATCTTCGGCTTCGCCACCGATCCCAAGGGCGGCCTTGGCGACGACGGCGCGATCTTCGATCCCACGCACTGGGGCGCACAGGCGCTCGCGCTCGAGTCGATCGGCATCGGCCAGCGCGTGGGCAACCTCGTCCACTGCCACCCGATGCTCGCGCAGCCGCAGGACGCCGCGACGTTCTTCGCGAGCATCCTCTCCTACGTCGACGGCTACCTTTTCGCCGAGGGCGATCAGCTCAAGGTCGGCTGGTTCCCGCATCAGGCGCCCGACGCCGGCGCGCTCCCCGAAATCACCGAGGGCGATCTCGACGCGAAGCCGAGCGGCAACGGCTTCGGCGACGCCAGCGCCGGCCCGAGCGACGTGGTCGTGATCTTCAAGGACTGGACCCGTCGCTACACCGAGTCGCCGGCCTCGGCTGCAGCTCCGGCGAACTTGGAGACCGGCCTCCTCGCCACGCCGGTGCGCAAGGATCGGCCGTGGCTGCACGACGCCGAGCAGGCCGCGATCGTCGCCGCCGAGCTCGCGGCCGAGTCCGGGGGCAACGGCAGCGACGACGGCGTGTCGCTCAACGTGCTGAAGTCGCGCGCCGTCGATGGCGCCGGCGCGCCGCTGATGCCCGGCGATCTCTTTAATTGGGACTACGGCCCGCATTCGCGCGACCTCGTGTGCCGCGTCGTCTCGCGCCGCATGCGCAGCGGGCAGGCGAGCGACGTGCTCACCGTCATCCGCGAGCGCGGCGCCTACCCGCGCCCCTACGTCGCGCCCGTCGATCCGCGCGTGCTCCCCGCCGATGATCTCCCCGGCGAAATCTCCACGGGCGACGTGCGCCTGTGGTTCGTGCCGGCCGATCTCACGAGCGGCACGCGTCGCGTCGCCGCGCTCGTCAACCGCACGAAGCGCACGATCTACCGCGCCGATCTTTACCTCAGCCCGAGCGGCTCCGCGCCGTGGGAGCGCGTGCTCGACAGCCGCTTCTTCAGCGCCAAGTGCGCCGTCGGCGGCAGCGGCATCAATGGCTCTGCAACGACCGTGCGCGTGACGAGCACGAGCGTGGACTTCGCGCGCATGGCCGCGCAGAGCAGCGTCGCGCAGACCGACGACACGCTGCTCCTCCTGATCGGCAACGAGGTCGTGAGCGTCGGCGCGATCACCGTCGTCTCGTCCGGCGTCTACGACCTCGCCATCCTTCGCGCGCGCCGCGGCACCGGCGCCGCGTCGCACGCCTCGGGCGATGTGTGCTGGCTCTTCTACCGCGCGGAGCTGCAGAGCTACGGCGCCGAGCACGCCGAATTCTACAAGGTCCGCGACGGCTCCAACGTCTACGACGCCGGCGTTGCCACGAAGCATTTCAAGATCGCGCTCTTCACGATCAACGCCGACGGCCTCGCGAAGCCCGACGACCCCGGCCTCTCGCTCACGCTGCCCGACCTCACCGACGACGAGGCCGTCGCCGCCGCCGGCTACACGATCCTGCTCACGAGCGAGGCCCACACCGTCGCGTGCGACAACGCCGGCACGCCCAACTCGGGCCAGCTCGGCGCGAGCAGCACGGCGAAGACGACGGTGAAGGTCTTCCGCGGCGACGCCGCGCTCACCGCGGTCGCCAGCGGCCCCGGCACCAACGAATACGCCATCGCCCTCGGCACCCTCACGAGCACGACCGCGACGAAGGAAGGCAACGACACCGTCCGCTGCGACACCCTCACCGCCGACACCGGCACCATCGCAATCACCGTCAGCATCGCCGGCACAATCAGCGTCACGAAAGTCTTCACCCTGACGAAGGCGAAGAGCGGCGCGACCGGCGCCACCGGCGCGACGGGAGCAACGGGCGCGACCGGCGCCACGGGCCTGCCTGGCCTCGACGGCAGCACGACGTTCTACGGCCCTTCGACCTCAGTGCCCAGCGCGTTGCGCATTGGCGATCTGTGGTTCGTGACCGACATGGGCTTCGAGCTTCGCCGTGCGACCGCGACCGGCACGAGCGGCTGGGTGCCCACGCTCTACACGGGGTCCGCTCCCTTTGAAATCATCAGCGGCACGACCTACATCAAGAAGGCCGCGATTCGCGAGGTGGATGCCGGTGTCATCCTCGCCGGCAACATCACCGTAGCGCTGGCGCTCACCAGCGCCGGCTCGCTCTCGGCGGGCAGCGGCGCGAACAAGTTCACGGTCGATACCGGCGGCGCCATGCTGGGTGACTCGTCGGGCACTCACTTCCGCAGCTTCAACGACGGCAGCCTCACGGGCCTCTACCTGCGGAGCGGCTCCACGACCAAGGCGTTTCTCGCCATCCACAACACGTTCGGCCTGGTCACGCTCGACCTCGGCGGCTCCTCCTCGACCCTCCAGAACGTCGGCACCATCAACACGCTGGTCCTCAAGGCCAACTCGACCTCGAATCCGCGCAGCACCGATGCGCCGATCTACACGGGCGGCGGCGCATGGGTGGCAGGCGATCTCGACCTGCGCGGCCAGCTCTTCGGCAAGAACGGCACCGCCGGCTTCCCGGCCTTTTGCCCGCGCAACGGCGACACCGACACGGGCATCTATTCCGACGAGGACGACAAGGTGAAGATATCCGCCGGCGGCACGCAGGTTCACCGCTTCGTGTTTTCGGGCGGCACCAAATGGTCCATCGTCGAGACCGGGGCGAGATTCCGGCTCGGCAACGTCGCCGCCGGCATCGGGTCGGAAGTCGCGACCCACACCCTTCTCTTGGAAGACGCAGCCGGCACCATGTTCAAGATGCTCGGCACGCCGGCCTGAGCCACCACCATGCCCTCCGATTCCCAACGCACCTACGGCATCCACATCTACACGCCCCGCGGCGAAGACCCGCGCATCGAGGTGCTCCGCGAGACCGTCCGCACCTACGAAAACGGCGACAAAGTGCGCATCGCCGAGTCCCGGCTCTCGCGCAGCCTCTCCGAAATCGCCACTGAGGGCGTGCCGGCCGGCCCGGTCACGGTCGCGAACTTCACCGACCTCCGCAACCTCATCGCCGCCGCGGCCGACGCCTTCGCCGCTGCGGATGCCGCCGCCGCCGCGGCCGAGGAGCCGCCGCCCAACCCATGACCCTGACGACCGACCTCCTCCGCGCCCGCCGCGACCACCTCGCCGCCCGTCGCGACGAACTCGCCGCGCAACTCAACGCCCACGTCGGCGCCATCAACCTGCTCGACGAGCTGATCGCGCTGTCCGCCGCGCCGGAGCCCGGCCCGCCCCCGCCCAGCACCAGCTCGGCAACGCCCTTGCCAGCCCCCGGCAAACCCTAGCCATAGCCCTTGTCTGCGGCCGGAAAAAACGGGGATTGATCAAACCTTTGTCCTGCCTGATCAAACCCGGCGTCCGCTTACAACGACGAGTTCTCCCTCACGGGAGCAAACTGGCGGAGAGGGAGGGATTCGAACCCTCGGTTGCCTTGCGACAACACATGATTTCCAATCATGCGCATTCGACCACTCTGCCACCTCTCCGGGACGCTGGCGGGCCCGCCTGAAGGACGGGATCACCATATGCGAAGGGGAGGAAGAAGGGCACGGCACTGGACTCGGTCAACGCGGAAGTGCGGTGGGGCAGGAATCTCCCGCCGCCCGGCTCCTGGTCCGCCCCGACCGGCCTCCTCGCTTACCAGTCCACGCCCAGCGTCAGGCGATAGTTGCGCGGCTCGTTGAGGTAGACGCGGAGGTAGCCGTTTTCCTGGGCGTTGTAGCGGCCGACGCCGACGAGGTAGCTGTTGAACATGTTCCGGATGTTGACCTGCGCGAGCACGGGGCTCTTCACGCCCGGCACCTTGAAACGGTAGCCGGCGAACGAATCGATGTAGAGCGTGGGCGTGCCCCAGAGCGCGCGGCCGTCGATCGAGGAATACTTCGTGAGGTTGCGGCTCTGGAAGCGGCCGGCGCCGCCGACGAAGAGGCCGCGCAGCCTGCCCTCGGCCACGCGGTAGCGCGCGGTGAGGTTGGCCTTGTAGGGGCGCGTGCCGAAGGGGTTGTTTTGCAGCGCGACCTGCCCGTCGAGATTCTCGTGCGCGGTCGTGATGTTCTGGTTGATGGTGCCCAGCAGCGCGGCGTCCGCGCCCGCGAGGGCCCGCCACTTGGGCTCCCACTCGGCGAAGTAGCCGTAGATCTCGCTGAAGAAGTTCGTGCGCTTGCGATCCGAGCGCGAGACGCCGAGGCGGAGCGTGAGCGTCTTCGTCGGGTTGGCGATGAACTCGGCTTCCCAGCCCTTGGTGACGGCGTCGATCGTGCCGGCGTTGAAGAGCTTCAGCTCGGAGTCGTAGCGGTCGCGGCTGATCTTGTTGGCGGCGAGGAGGGCGTTGTAGATGTTGAGCATCGCGGTGCCGCCGAGGGTGGTGGAGGTGTTGACGGAGAGGCCGTCGGGGATGACGGCGGCGTCCTTGGTCTGGCGCGTCTCGTAGTTGCTGAAGCGGAAGAACAGCCGGTCGTCGCCGAGCACGTCGATCATCACGCCGTAGTCGTGGCCGATGCCCTCGGTGGGCGGCGGGGTCTTGCCGGTGGGCAGCACGGTGCGATCGAGGCGCGGCGTGCCGCTGTTCCTCGACTCGTTGTAGAAAAACGAGAGGCGCGAGGTGGCGTGAAGGACGGCGCCGGCGGTGAAGGTCTTCGGCGAGTATTTGTTGTTCTCGATGGTGCCGTCGAAATCCCAGGCGTTGAGCACGAAGCGGCCGGAGGTGTAGCGCGGATCCTTGGGGTCGGTGATGCGGCTCTGCCCGTAGGTGTCGAAGGAGATCCGGTCGACGCGGTAGCCGAGCGTGGTGACGAGGCGGTCGCGCCACCAGTAGCTCTGCGAGGCGAACATGAGCGAGCGCGCGTCCTGGATCGTGTGGGTGTTGGAGCGGGTGCGGGCGGTGAAGGTGGAGCGGTAGGTGACGCCGTTGCGCACAAAGGCCGGCATCTCCTGCGTCGGGTCGCCGGCGTAGTAGGTGCTGAAGTCGCCCTCGGTCACGTAGCGGCGGCGCCACGGCTGGTTGCCGGAGCCGTCGGGCGTGGCGCTGTTGTTGAGCGCGAGGCCGTTCTGATCGGCGAGGATTTCGTTTTCCCAGCGGCGCAGGCGATCCTGCCTCGCGTTTTCCGCGAGGCCGGCGATGCGGTGGCGGCCGAGCCATTTGCCGGCCGAGAATTCCCACGCGGCGCTGAGGCGCACGGTCTCGTTGATGTCCTTGAAGGGATCGCGGCCCCAGTTGTCCTCGAGGTAAATCTGGCGGGCGTGCGGGTTGGCGAACGACGCGGCGCCGGTGGCGGCGGGCGTGAGGTTGAGGTTGGGATCGCCGGTGAGGAAGATGTTGGGGTTGAGGTTGCCGCGGGTGAGGACGCGGTTGACGTTGCGGAAATACGCGAGCTCGGCGACGACGCCCTTGGAGATGCGCTGCTCGATCTTCGCCTGGTAGTCGATGAAGCTCTGGCGGCGCAGGCCGCCGGGGCCGCTGAGGTTGTAGGCGTAGCCCATGAGCGCGGGGGAGACGAGGGTGTTGCTCGCGGCGCGCGCGCTGAAGAACCGGGAGGCGAAGTTCACCATCTGGTTGTCCTGCGTGAGGAAGGTCCAGCGGTTGCCGGTGCCAAAGCTGGTGGTGGTGGCGACGGCCGTCGTGTCGGTGGTCGGGCGGTTGGCGGCGAGCCACGTGTTGACCGAGTCGAGGGCGTTCCACGGGAGCGAGATGTTGTTGGCGGAATTGCCCGCCTGGTAGCTGCCGCGGATCGCGGTGTGGGCGAGCGGCTGCCAGCTGAACGCGCCGGTGATGCGGCGCTGCTCGTTGAGGTCCCATTTGCGCCAGCCCTTGGCGTCCTGGTAGAGGCCGAGGAGGCGCACGCCGAATTTGTTGCGCGCGATGACCTGGTTGTGATCGAGCTCGGTGCGCGAGTAGTCCCACGAGCCGACGACGGTCTTGGCCGAGGTGGCGTTGCGGCGGAGCGTGGCGAACTTGCTCGTGAGCGCGACGGTGCCGCCGGGCGCGCCAAGGCCGAAGAGGATGGAGTTGGGCCCGCTCGCGACCTCGGCGCGCTCGATGTTGTAGAGATCGACGGGCACGCCGGACTGCGCGTAGTTGACGGAGGAGGAGCCCGCGACGCCGCGGACGCGGAAGCGAAAGTCGTTGCCGGTGGAGTCGCGGCCGGGCGGGTTGTTGAAGCCGTTGGTGGCGTCCTCGACCTCGCGCTCGACGTTGGTGGCGTAGGCGAGCATCGACTCGAGGTCGGTGGCGCCGATGTCGGAGAGAAATTCCTTGGTGAACGGCGAGATGCTCGCGGGCGTGTCCTTCAGCTTGGAGTTGAGGCGCGAGCCGGCGGTGGTGTTGGCGGCCTGGTAGCCGGAGTCGTCCTCGGGCCGCACCTCGAAGGGCGAAAGCTGCACGGCCTCCTCCTTCGTCTTGTCGGCGGCGGCGGGCGTCGTGGGCGCCGGCGCGGTCTGGGCCCGCGCGGCGCTGGAAGCGAAGCACAGCGCGGCGAGGGCGACGGCGGGGCGAAACGCGGCAAGGATGGGGTAAGAGCTCATGGATATTAGGGCGACGCGGTGTCGACTGGGGGTGCCTGCGTCGCCCGCCTGTCGTAGCACCGCACCGGTGAGATTCAAGACCCGCGCACTTTTGGGCTGAGTTTTTTCGGCGCCGCCGTGGTATGGGGCGCGGCTCAACCAACCCGCCGTCTCCCCCTCCATGTCGCCCACGCAACTCACCGCTGATCTTATCCGTTGGCGCCGCGATTTCCACCGGCACCCCGAGCTTGGCTTCTGCGAGTTCCGCACCGCGGCGCGCGTAGCGGCCGAGTTGGAAAAGGCCGGCTGGCGCGTCGCGGCCGGCGCCGAGGTGATGCGCGCCGAGGCCCGCACGGAGGTCCCGCCCGCCGCCGAGATCGCCGCGGCGCGCGCGGAGGCGCTGCGCGACGGCGCGGATGCGGCGTGGGTCGCGCGCTTCGGGGAGGGGCTCACGGGCGTCGTCGGCACGCTCGACACCGGCCGGCCGGGCCCGACGGTGGCGTTTCGCGTGGACATGGATGCGCTGCCGGTGCGCGAGAGCGAGGAAGCCGCGCACGCGCCCGCGCGGGAAAATTTCTCCTCGACCCGCCCCGGCCGGATGCACGCGTGCGGCCACGACGGCCATACCGCGATCGGCCTCGGTCTCGCGACCACGCTGCCGGCGCTCGCGCGCGACTGGCGGGGCCGGATCAAGCTCATTTTCCAGCCGGCCGAGGAGGGCTGCCGCGGCGCCAAGTCGATGGTCGAGGCCGGTGTGCTCGCCGACGTCGACTACTACTTTGCGACGCACCTCGGCATCTCGCTCCGCGAGACCGGCGCGATCGCGTGCGGCACGGACAAGATCCTCGCGACGATCAAGCTCGACGCCGCGTTCCGCGGCACCGCGGCGCACGCGGGCGTCGATCCGCACCTCGGGCGCAACGCCCTCCTCGCCGCCGCCACGGCCGCCGTGCAGCTCCACGCCATCGCGCGCCACGGCGAGGGCGCCTCGCGCGTGAATGTCGGCCTGCTTTCCGGCGGCACCGCGCGCAACGTCGTGCCCGATCGCGCCGCGCTGAAACTCGAGGTGCGCGGCGCCACCACCGCGATCTGCCGCTGGATGGCCGCCGAGGCCGAGCGCGTGCTCCGCGCCGCCGCGGCCATGCACGGCGTCGAGGTCGCCATCGAGAACGTCGGCGAATCCATCAGCGCGTCGTGCGACGACGCGGCGCGCGCGGTGGTGCGGCGCGCGGCGGTGGCGACCGGCGCACCGCGCGTCGTCGAATACTCGCCCCTCGGCGCCAGTGAGGACGCGACCTTCATGATGGACGCCGTGCAGGCCCGCGGCGGCGCGGCGACCTACCTCATCGTCGGGACGCCGTTGCCCGCCGGCCATCATCATCCGCGCTTCGACATCGACGAGGCCGCCTTGCCCCGCGCTGTCGCCTTGCACACCGCCATCGCCCGCGATCTGCTTCAGTAGGGCGGGTCTGTGACCCGCCTTCCGCTCGTCCACAGCCGGTTCCAACCTTATCTCCACGCCAAGCGCGGGTCACAGACCCGCCCTGCTTCGCAATCCGTCATGTCCTCCACGCTCACGCTCGCCGACATCCGCGCCGCGCACGAGCGGATCCGCCCGCACATTGTCCGCACGCCGGTTCTTGCCAGCGCGGCGCTCGATGCCGCATCGGGCGGCACGCTGTTCTTCAAATGCGAGAACCTGCAAGCGGTCGGCGCGTTCAAGGCCCGCGGCGCGACCAACGCCGTCTTTGCGCTCCCCGCCGCCGTGGCCGCCCGAGGCGTCTGCACGCATTCCTCCGGCAACCACGGCGCCGCGCTCGCTCGCGCGGCCGGGCTCCGCGGCATCCCGGCGACGATTGTGATGCCGCGCAACGCCCCGCGCGCCAAGGTCGCCAACGTCCAGCGCTACGGCGCCCGCATCGAGTTCTGCGAGCCCACGCAGCAGGCGCGCGAGGCGGCCTGTGCTCGCATCGTCGCGGAGACGGGCGCCGCGCTCGTGCATCCGTTCGAGGATTTCGCCGTGATGGCGGGGCAGGGGACCGCCGTGCTCGAATTGCTGGAGGAAGTCCCCGATCTTGATCTGGTGCTTTGCCCGGTCGGCGGCGGCGGGCTGTTGGCCGGCACCGCGGTCGCGGCCAAGGGCGTGCGGCCCCGGCTTCGCGTCGTCGCCGCCGAGCCCGCGCAGGCCGACGATGCCGCGCAGTCATTTCGCGCCGGCCGCCGCGTGGCGACGACCGCCAACACCATCGCCGACGGCCTGCGCACCGTCATCGGCGCGCCCAATCTCGCGCTCGCCCGCGGTCACGTCGACGACATCGTGACGGTGAGCGAAGCCGGCATCGTCGCCGCGATGCGCCAGCTCTGGGAAGAACTCAGGGTGATCGTCGAGCCCTCGGGCGCCGTGCCGTGGGGCGTGGTGATGGAAAACAAGGTTGCTGTTCGCGGCCTGCGCGTGGGCCTCATCCTCACCGGCGGCAATGTCGATCTGGACCGGTTGCCCTGGCAGGCGTAACCTTGGTCCGGGTTGGTAGCAGTCCTGCTTCCCGGTGCGGCGCAACTTCTAACTCGGAATAATTTCCAACTGCCCGCCAAAACCGTCTTGCGCGTCGGGAAACCGCGCCCAAGCCTGCGAAAGATTTTCATTTCCGCTTCCTCCCTCCTCTCCGTCCACCATGGTCACCGCCAACAGCGAACTCGGCTACAACTCGAAGGTTGAGGGCGGTGTGATCGTGTCGCGGGCCGACGCGGCGATTAATTGGATCCGCACCAACTCCATGTGGCCCATGCCCATGGGCCTCGCGTGCTGCGCGATTGAACTGATGGCGGTGGGCGGGGCGCGGTTCGACATCGCGCGCTTCGGCGCCGAGGTGATGCGTTTCTCCCCCCGCCAGTCCGACTGCATGATTGTCGCGGGCACCGTCACCTACAAGATGGCCCCGCAGGTCCGCCGCATCTACGATCAGATGGCCGCGCCCAAGTGGGTCATCGCGATGGGCGCCTGCGCCAGCTCGGGCGGCATGTATCGCAGCTACGCCACGCTGCAGGGCGTCGACCGCATCGTGCCGGTGGATGTCTACGTCAGCGGCTGCCCGCCGCGCCCGGAGGCGCTGCTCGACGCCCTCATCAAGCTCCAGAACAAGGTGCGGACCGAGCCCGCCACGAGCCGCCTGCTCTCGGCCTGAAACGCGACCACGAATCGCCCTCGAACCACGCGATGTCCGCCGAAGCCCTCACCGCGCTCAAAGCGAAATTCCCGCAGGCCACCGACCGCGCGTCCGCCGACCATCCGGCCGTGAACGTGCCGCTCGGCGACTTGGTTGCGGCGCTGCGTTTCCTGCGGGACGAGTGGGCGTTTGATCTGCTGATGGATGTGACGGCGATCGACTGGGCCGAGGGCGCCTCGCCCCGCTTCACCGTCGTCTATCACCTGCTTTCGACCGCCCGTGCCGGCCACTACGTGCGCCTCGCCGCGCCCTGCGCCGGCACCGAGGCCAAGCCCACGGCGCCGAGCGTGGTTGACCTCTGGCCCGCCGCCAACTGGCACGAGCGCGAGTGCTACGATCTCATGGGCGTGACCTTCGAGGGCCATCCCGACCTGCGGCGCATCCTGATGTGGGACGGCTATCCCTACCACCCGCTGCGGAAGGAATTCCCGCTCGCCGGGATCGAGACGGACTTGCCGGTGGCGGACATCGCGGAGGAAACGGGCACCAAGGTCGTCGCCGCGCCGATGGCCGGCGGGCCGTTCGTCGCCTCGCCGGGCGAGGTGAACCTCACCGACGCCGAGCCCCGCGCCAAGGACGAGAGCTGGGCCGATCGCCATGCGCGTCCGGATCAAACACCGCTTCGCCAAGTGAGGGACTGACCGCATGGCCTCCGAACTTTCCATCCCCGACAGCGCGGCCAAGGCGGCCTCGGCCGAATTCCAGACCGAGAAGATGTCGCTCTCGATGGGGCCTTCGCATCCGTCGACCCACGGCGTGCTCCGGCTCCAGATGGAGCTCGACGGCGAGATCCTCACGAAGGCGGATCCCGTCGTCGGCTATCTGCATCGCGGCGACGAGAAGATCGCCGAGAACATGACTTACAACCAGTTCGTGCCCTACACGGACCGGTTGGACTACCTCGCGCCGCTCGCCAACAACATGGCCTACGCCATCGCGGTCGAGCGCCTCGCGGGCCTGAAGGTGCCGCCGCGCTGCGAGGCCATCCGCGTGCTCACCGCGGAGATGGCGCGCATCTCGTCGCACCTGATGGGGCTCGGCGCCTTTGCCCTCGATGTCGGCGCGTGGAGCGTGCTGCTCTACTGCCTCGAGGAGCGCGAGAAGCTCTACAAGCTCTTCGAGGAGCTGACCGGCGCGCGCTTCACCACGAGCTACACGCGCATCGGCGGCGTCACCCGCGACATCCCCGACGGCTGGCTCGGCCGCGTGAACGCCTTCTGCGATCAGTTCGTTCCGATTCTCGAGGAGATGCTCCAGCTGCTGACGCGGAACAAGATCTTCATGGACCGCACCGTGGGCGTCGGCGTGATTTCCAAGGAAGTCGCGCTCGCCTACGGCCTCACCGGCCCGAACCTCCGCGGCTCCGGCGTCGCCCTCGATCTGCGGAAGGACAAGCCCTACTCGGGCTACGAGCAGTGGGAGTTCGACGTGCCCGTCGGCACCAAGGGCGATTGCTACGACCGCTATCTCGTCCGCGGCGAGGAGATGCGCCAGTCCGTGCGCCTCATCCGCCAGATCGCCGCCAAGATGCCCGACGGCCCGTGGTATGCCGTGGACGCCAAGCGCATCTTCTCCCCGCCGAAGGACAAGGTCCTCACGTCGATGGAGGAGCTGATTCAGAACTTCATGCTCGTGACCGAGGGCCCGCAGATTCCCGCGGGCGAAGTCTACTTCGAGGCGGAAAACCCGAAGGGCATCCTCGGCTTCTTCATCGTGAGCAAGGGCGGCGGCGTGCCCTACCGCCTCAAGATCCGCTCCCCGTCGTTCTGCAATCTCTCGATTCTCCCCAAGATTTGCGTCGGCAACCTGATCTCCGACGTCGTCTCGATCCTTGGCTCGCTCGACTTCGTCATGGGCGAGTGCGACCGCTGATTCCCGCGCGATGAACCTGAAGCCCGACACGCTCAAACGCATCGACGAGGTCATCACCCATTACCCGGTGAAGCGCAGCGCCGTGCTCATGCTGTTGCACGCGATCCAGGAGGACGTCGGCTACCTGCCGCCCGAGACCGCCGAGTGGGTCGCCGCCAAGCTCGAGCTCCAGCCGATCAACGTCTACGAGGTGATCACCTTCTACCCGATGTTCCGGCAGAAGCCGATCGGCCGCCGGCACATCAAGGTCTGCCGCACGCTCTCCTGCGCGCTGATGGGCGGCTACAAGACCTGCGAGACCTTTGAGCATGAGTTCAACACGCACCGCGGCGAGGTCTCGCCCGACGGCGAGGTGACGGTCGAGTTCGTCGAGTGCCTCGCGAGCTGCGGCACCGCGCCCGTCGTGATGATCGACGACGACCTGCACGAGAAGGTCGACTGCGCGAAGGCGAAGGCGCTCTCGAGCCAGATCAAGGCCGAGGCCAAGAAACGCTGAGGCGTTGAACCACTTATTTTCACTCATGAGCACTGATTCAAACCTGAGGCCTCTGATGATGGGATATCATCAGGGTTCATCAGGGTTCATCAGTGGTTGAAAGCCATGGCTGCCCCCGAACAACGCCGGATCATCTTCAAGCACATCGACGCGCCGGGTTACACCAACGACCTCGCGTGCTACGTGAAGCACGGCGGCTACGAGATGCTCAGGAAGGCCGTCGCGATGCAGCCGGCCGCGATCATCGACGAGGTGAAGAAGTCCGGCCTGCGCGGCCGCGGCGGCGCCGGCTTCCCCTGCGGCGTGAAGTGGGGCCTCGTTGATCGCAAGAGCGGCAAGCCCATCTATCTCGTGGTGAACGCGGACGAGTCGGAGCCCGGCACGTTCAAGGATCGCTACATCATGCACCAGGACCCTCATCAGTTGATCGAGGGCATCATGATCTCGGCGTGGGCGAACAACGTGAAGCAGGCCTACATCTACATCCGCGGCGAGATGCCCCACGGCGCGCGGATCCTGGAGAAGGCCATCGCCGAGGCGCGCGCGGCGAATTTCTGCGGCCCGAAGATCCTCGGCACCGAGTATGGCTGCGAGATCTACGTCCACCGCGGCGCCGGCGCCTACATCTGCGGCGAGGAGACGGGCCTGATCGAGTCGCTCGAGGGCAAGCGGCCCTACCCGCGCATCAAGCCGCCGTATTTCCCCGCGGTGCTCGGCCTCTACCAGTGCCCGACGATCGTGAACAACGTGGAGACGCTCTGCCACGTGAAGCACATCGTCGAGATGGGCGGCGACGCCTACGCGAAGATCGGCACGCCGAACAACACTGGCACGCGCATCCTTTGCGTCAGCGGCCACGTGCAGAAACCCGGCTATTTCGAATACGAGGTCGGCAAGATCACGATGGGCCAGCTCCTGAACGAAGTCTGCGGCGGCCCGCTGCCCGGCCGGAAGTTCAAGGCCGTGATCCCCGGCGGCTCGTCCGCGAAGATCCTGAAGTTCGGCGAGACCTTCAAGTTGAAGAACAAGGACGGCACCGAGCGCGTGCTCGCGGTCGAGGACATCCCGATGGACTTCGACACGCTCGCCGCCTGCGGCACGATGGGCGGCTCCGGCGGCGTGATCGTGATGGACGACACCGTCAACATGGTCGAGGCCCTCGCCAACATCAACGCGTTCTACGCCCACGAGAGCTGCGGCCAGTGCACGCCTTGCCGCGAAGGCTCGCTCTGGATGAAGAAGATCACGACGCGCATGGTGCACGACCACGCGCGCAGCGAGGACGGCCAGCTGCTCAAGTCCGTCGCCGACCAGATCGCCGGCCGCACCATCTGCGCCTTCGGCGAGGCCTGCTCGTGGCCGACGCAGAGCTTCATCGCGAAGTTCGGCGATGAGTTCAAAGCGTATCCCGAGTCGAAGAAAACCAAGCCGGCCGAGAGCCGCGAGCTCGTCTGATTCTCCGCAATGATCGCACCGCCCAAACCCGACCTCATCACCGTCAACGTCGACGGCAAGGATGTCGCCGTCCCGAAAGGGACGAACGCGATCGAGGCGGCGCGCCTCGTGGGCGTGGACGTGCCGTATTACTGCTACCACCCGAAGCTCTCCGTCGTCGGCAACTGCCGGATGTGCCTGATCGAAATGGGCATGCCGGCCGTCGATCCCGCGACCAAGGCGCCGATCATGGATCCGGCGACGGGCAAGCAGAAGATCAACTGGATCCCGCGCCCGCAGATCGGCTGCGCCACCAACGCCGCGCCCGGCCTGCACATCCGCACCAACACGCCGCAGATCAAGGACTGCCGCGAGGGCGTGATGGAGTTCCTCCTCGTCAACCACCCGCTCGACTGCCCGATCTGCGACCAAGCCGGCGAGTGCAAGCTCCAGGAGCAGTCCACCGGCTACGGCCGCGGCTACTCCCGCTACATCGAGCAGAAGAACGTGAAGCCCAAGCGCACGCAGCTCGGGCCGCGCGTCACGCTCGACGACGAGCGCTGCATCCTCTGCTCCCGCTGCATCCGCTTCTGCAAGGAAGTCGCCAAGGACGACGTGCTCGGCTTCATCGACCGCGGCAGCTACAGCACGCTGACGTGCTTCCCCGGGAAGCAGCTCACGAACAACTATTCGCTCAACACGGTCGACATCTGCCCGGTCGGCGCGCTCACGAGCACGGATTTCCGCTTCAAGATGCGCGTCTGGTTCCTAAAGCAGACGAACAGCATCGACACCGAGTCGTCCGTCGGCGCCAACACCGTCGTCTGGTCGCGCGAGGGCGTGATCTACCGCATCACGCCGCGGCAGAACGACGCCGTGAACGACACGTGGATGGCCGACAGCGGCCGCGAGCTCTACAAGCAGGTGAAGGCCGACACGCGCCTGCACGCGCCCGCGCTCGAGGCTGCGTTCAAATCCGCAGCCGATGTCTTGGCCGCGGCGGCGGGTGCCGTCGCCGTCGTCGGCTCCGGCCGCAGTTCGGTCGAGGAGCAATTCCTGACCAGGAAGCTCGCCGATGCGGTGAAGGCCGTGTCGACGCACCTCGTCAGCCGGGTGGGTGAGGGCGACAAGATCCTCATCTCCGCCGACAGGAATCCCAACGTGCGCGGCGCGCTCGTGGTGGGGTTGATTCGCGAATTGCCGAAGGCTGGAGACGCGGCGCCCCCGCCGCGTTCGGACCACCGCGGCGGGGGCGCCGCGGCTCCAGCGATCGCAGTCGGCGGCTTGTCCGCACTCGCCGCGCAGATCGACGCCGGCAAGGTGAAGGCCGTCGTCGCGATCAACGAAGACCTGGCGGCCGCCGGCCTTAGCGCCGCGCAGCTCGCGAAAATCTCGATCATCTATCTTGGCACGCACGCCAACGCCACGAGCGCGGCCGCCAAGGCGGTCATCCCGACGCTCACCGTCTTTGAGAAGGCCGGCACGTTCGTGAACCAGCAGTTCCGCATCCAGAAATTCGCGAAGGCCGTCCCCGGCCCCGCCGGCGCGATCGAGGATATCGTGGCGCTCGCGCGGCTCGCAAAGATCAACGCGACCGATCTCGCGTCGGTGTGGGCGCTCCTTGCCGCCGAGGTTCCCGCGCTCGGCACGATGGCCTACGCCAGCATCCCCGAGACCGGCCTGCTGCTGGATGCCACGCCGTTCGCCGCGCTGCCCTTTGCCGAGGGCGAGACGCTCCACTTCAAGCCCGCGGCCAAGGCCGCCGCCTCCACGTAGCCATGGGACCGCTCGTCTTCATCGGCCTTGGCATCGGCTTCCTGCTCATGGGGGCAGGGCTGTTCGCGCTCACCTTGCGCAAGCCGGAAAATCCGCCGCCGGCCAATCCCGACCGCAAGCAGCAGCGCGAGCTCGACGCGCTGGCCGAGGAGAAAAAGAAAATGCACATCGCGGCCGCGTGCGCCGCCGCGCTGGGCGTCGTGCTCCTCCTGCTCTCCCGCTTCTGATCCCGCCCGCCATGATTGAATTTTGGAACAGCCTCCATCCCGCCGTGCAGGGCCTCCTCAAGGGCCTCGCGGTGATCATGGTGATCTTTCCGATTGGCGGCGCATGCTCGATGGCGGAGCGCAAGGTCTCCGCGTGGATTCAGGGCCGCCCCGGCCCCAATCGCGCCATCGTGCCGTGGGTCGCGTGGGTGCCGCTCCTCGGGCCGTTTTTGCAGCGCTTGGGAATTTTCCACGTGATGGCCGACGGCGGGAAGATGCTCTTCAAGGAGGACGCGCTGCCGGGGCACGTGAACAAGTTCTACTTCGTCCTCGCGCCGATTGTCGCGATGATCCCGGCGCTCACGACCGTGACCGCGGTGCCGTTTGGCGCGTATCTCGACGAGGCGGGCAAGGTGCTCCCGATCGCGCTGGCGAACGTGGACATCGGCCTGCTCGCGGTCTTCGCCGTGTCGTCGCTGGGCGTCTATTCGCTCATCCTCGCCGGCTGGGCGTCGAACTCCAAGTATCCCTTCCTCGGCGGCGTGCGCGCCTCGGCGCAGCTCATCTCCTACGAGCTGTCGATGACGCTCTCCGTCGTGCCGCTCTTCCTCTGGGTCAACGCCCCCGGCCGCGAGGCCACGCTCGGCCTCGCGCGCATCGTGGAGTTCCAGAGCCAGCCCGGCTTCATCGGCGGGATGTGGTTCATCTTCCTCATGCCGGTCTCGGCGTTCATCTTCATCACCGCGCTCTTCGCCGAGACGAACCGCCAGCCGTTCGACATGCCCGAGTCCGAGGCCGACCTGGTGGGCGGCTTCCACACGGAATACGGCGCCTTCAAGTGGGGCCTCTTTTTCGTCGCCGAGTATGCGCACATGCTCATCGGCTCGGCGGTCTTCACGCTCATGTTCCTCGGCGGCTGGAACCCGTTGCCGTGGGTCTCCCTGGCCGACCTCATCGGCTGGCTCGGCCACCTTTCGCCGCTCCTCGCGCATCCGATCGCGGTCGGGCTGATTTCCATCGGCATCTTCCTCGGCAAGGTGCTGGCGCTGATCTTCTTCTTCATGTGGGTGCGCTGGACCGTCCCGCGCTTCCGCTACGACCAAGTCATGGAGATCGGCTGGAAGAAGCTCCTCCCGCTCTCCATCGCCAACCTGCTCGCCTACGCGATCGGGATCGCGCTCCTCCAGAAATAACCACCGCGCGCCATGGCCACTGGAATCCCCCTCGAACGCAAGCCGCTCACCTTCGCCGAGCGCACCTACGTCCCGCAGATCATGTCCGGGCTGAAGACGACGTGGAAGCACCTCGTGAAGCCGAAGGAGACGCTGGAGTATCCCGAGCAGCGCCCCGCCATCCCGCCCGGCTACCGCGGCGTGCCCACGCTCGTGAAGGATCCGCACGGCCGCGAGAAATGCGTGTCGTGCCAGCTCTGCGAGTTTGTCTGCCCGCCCAAGGCCATCCGCATCACGCCCGGCGAGATCGACCCCGCCGCGCCGACGGCCCACGTCGAGAAGGCGCCCAAGGAATTCGAGATCGACATGCTGCGCTGCATCTACTGCGGCATGTGCCAGGAGGTCTGCCCCGAGGAGGCGATTTGGCTGCAGAACCAGTTCTCGATGACCGGCTACACCCGCGAGGAGATGGTCAACAACAAGGCCCGCCTCTACGCGATCGGGGGCACGCTGCCCGACGCGCACTTCAAGTGGGACAGGAAGAAGGCCGCCGAGGCGCACGGCAACGACCGGCACTGAACGCACGCGCATGGGCTCCCTCCTCTTCAACGTCTTCGCCCTGTTCACGCTGATCGCCGCCGTCGGCGTCGTCGTGAACAAGAACGCGGTCAACGCGTCGCTCTGCCTGCTGCTCTCGCTGGTCGGCGTCGCGGGGCTGTTCGTCGGCCTCGAGGCCTACCTGTTGGCCTTCCTGCTCCTGCTCGTCTACGCGGGCGCGATTGTCGCGCTCTTCCTTTTCATCGTGATGCTGCTCGACACCAAGGGCGACGCGCGCCCGACGCTCCATCGCCTGCCGGTGGTGGCCCGCCTCCTCGCCGTCGGCCTCGTCGGCGCGGGCGTGATTTCGTTCCTGGCGCGCGGCCGCCTGCCCGAGCCTGATCTCGCCAAGGTGCCCGCGCTAGGCGCCAACCTGAAGCTCTACGCCTACCAGCTCTTCACGACCTACCTGCTGCCGGTGCAGATCCTCGGCTTCCTGCTCCTGATCGCGATGCTCGGCGTGATCGTGCTCAGCAAGAAGTTCGAGGGCCTGGAGGACATCAAATGATCGAGCCCTCCCTCAACGGCTACCTCGCGATCGCGGTCGCGCTCTTCGCCATCGGGCTCGTCGGCGTGCTGGTGCGCCGCAACACGCTCGTCGTCTTCATGTGCCTCGAGCTCATGCTCGTGGCCTCGACGCTGGCGCTGGTCGCTTTCTCGCGGTTCAACGGCACGATGGATGGCAACGTCTTCGTGTTCTTCATCCTCACGGTGGCCGCGGCCGAGGTCGCCGTGGGCCTCGCCATCATCGTCGCGCTCTTCCGCAAGCGGCAGACGATCCAGGTCGACCAGTTGAACTCCCTGAAGCACTGATGCGCGCGAACCCCAATGCAGGAGCCCGCTTGCGGGCGATTCGTGGCGGCGGGCGTCCCTGCCCGCCGGTTCAGGGCGAGCGTGCCCGCCGGTTCAGGGCGAGCGTCAAGCGTCGGCGGGCAGGGACGCCCGCCGCGACCACGCGGACCATCGCGCGCAAGCGCGCTCCTGCCTTTGCTGACGCCGATGGATCCCGCCCAACTCGTCTTTGCCGTGCTCCTGCTGCCGCTCGCCGCGGCGGCGATCATCGCGCTTTTCCTGCGCCGCGCCGGCGGCGGCGCGGCGCTCGTCTCCGTGCTCGCCGCGGCGGGCGTCTGCGGCGGCGCGCTCACGCTGGCGCTCGGCGGCGCGCGCGATTTCCCCGCGTCGGTGGAGCTGATGCGCCTGGGGGACCTGGCGTTCTCCATCGGCGTGAAGTTCGACGATCTCGCGGCGCTGATGCTCGTGATCGTCGGCGTGGTCGGGCTCTGCGTGCACGTCTTCTCGCTCGGCTACATGCACGACGATCCGAACCGCGCGCGTTACTTCGGCGGCCTCTCGATCTTCATGTTCTCGATGCTCGGCATCGTCTTTGCCGACAATCTTTTCATGATGTTCATCTACTGGGAGCTGGTCGGCTTCAGCTCGTGGCTGCTCATCAACCACTACTTCGAACGGCAATCCGCGGCCGACGCCTCGAAGAAGGCCTTCATCGCGAACCGCGTCGGCGACTTCGGCTTCCTGCTCGGCATCGTGTGGTGCTACGCGCAGTTCGGCACCGTCAACCTGACCGAGCTGGCCAAGCTCACCGAGGGCGGCGCGGTCCTGGTGACCGGCATCGCGCTCCTGCTCTTCTGCGGCGCGGTCGGCAAGTCCGCGCAGCTCCCGCTCCACGTCTGGCTGCCCGACGCGATGGAGGGCCCCACGCCCGTCTCCGCGCTCATCCACGCGGCGACGATGGTGGCCGCCGGCATCTACATGCTCTGCCGCATCAACGTCCTGATGACCGCCGATGCGCTCAACGTCATCATGTGGGTCGGCGTCGCGACCGCGCTCTACGCCGCGCTCTGCGCCATCACGCAGAGCGACATCAAGAAGGTCCTGGCCTACTCGACGCTGTCGCAGCTCGGCTACATGGTCGCGGCGTTCGGCCTCGGGTCCGTCACCGAGCGCCACGGCGATCACTCGCACATCATCGAGCTGGGCGTGGGCGCGGCGATGTTCCACCTGACGACGCACGCGTTTTTCAAGGCGCTCATGTTCCTCGGCTCCGGCTCCGTGATCCACGGCTGCCACCATGAGCAGGACATTTTCAAGATGGGCGGGCTGGCGAAGAAAATGCCCCTCACGTTCGCGACCTTCACCATCGGCGTGCTCGCAATCATCGGCATGCCCTTCCTCGCGGGCTTTTTCTCGAAGGATGCGATTCTCTTCCTCGCCTGGGTCAACAGCACGCCGGTCTTCGTGCTGCTCGCGCTCACGGCCGTGCTCACGGCGTTCTACATGGTGCGGCTCTGGAAGCTCGTCTTCCTCGGCGCGCCGCGCAGCGACGACGCGGGGCACGCGCACGAGGGCGGGATCACGCTCACCGCGCCACTGGTGCTGCTGGCGCTCCTCTCGGTGGTGGGCGGCTACGCTTGGTTCTACGAGAAAGTGCTCGCCGACAAATTCGAGGGCATCCTCGGCCTGCTGCGCGAGCCCGACGGCACGGATCACGTCGTCATCCTCGCGACGAGCCTGGCGGTCATGTTGATCGGCGCGACGGCGGCGTTGCTGCTCTACAAGCCCGCGCCCGTCGACTCGCTCGCGCGGAAATCGCCCGGCCTCTTCGGCGCGCTCGTCGCGCTCAAGGCCTCGTTTGACCGCGCCTACGACTACTACGTCGCCAAGATCCAGCAGCGCCTCGCGCTCGTGCTGAACTTCATCGATCAGATTTTCCTCGGCGGCGTGATCGTGCGCGGGCTCGCGGCGGTCGTCGGCTTCATGGGCCTCGGCGCGCGCGCGCTGCACACGGGCAACGTCAACGCCTACGCCTATTGGTTCCTGCTCGGCGCCGTCGCGCTCTGGGCCTTTGCCGCGGGCTGGATCACCCTTCACTGACGTCGCGATGAGCCTGCCCTTCGATCCCCTGCTCGCCGCCATCGCGGTTCCGCTCGCGCTGGCGCTCGCCATCGCGCTCGGCCTGCCCAAGCGCTGGTCGGTCCGCCTCGCGTATGTCGCCTTCGCGGTGCCGCTGCTGATGGCGCTGCACGTGTGGTGGCACTTTGCCGCCGCGCCGCAGCAGGACGGCTACGCCTTTCTCACGCGCTACTCCACGGGCCTCGATGGCGTGGGCATCGCGCTCAAGCTCGGGCTCAACGGCATCTCGCTCCCGCTCTTCGTCATGGCGGGCATCGTCGGCTTCGCCGCCGGCCTTTACGCCATCCAGTCGCAGGCGGAGCGGCTGAAGATCTACCTGATGCTGCTGCTCATCATGCAGGGCGGGCTCATGGGCGTGTTTGCCAGCGTCGACGTGCTCTACTTCTACTTCTTCCACGAGCTCGCGCTGATCCCGACGTTCATCATGGTCGGCCTTTGGGGCGGCCAGGACCGCGCCTACGCGGCGATGAAGATGACGATCTACCTGACCGCCGGCGCGATGATCTCCCTCGTCGGCCTGATCGCGCTCTACGTGAAGAGCGGCGCCACCTCGTTCGACCTCATCGCGATCAAGGGCTACCTCGCGTCCAAGCCTCTCTCGGAAATCGCGCAGAAAAACATCTTCGGCACGCTCGCGCTCGGCTTCGGCGTGCTGGTCTCGCTCTGGCCGCTGCACACATGGGCGCCGCTCGGCTACGCCGCCGCGCCCAGCTCCAACGCCATGCTCCATGCCGGCGTGCTCAAGAAATTCGGCCTCTACGGCCTCATCCAGATCGCGCTGCCGTTGCTGCCGGCCGGCGCGGCCCACTGGTCGCACACCCTCGCGTGGATCGCGGTGCTCGGCAACGTGCTGGTCATCGGCCTCGTGACGATGGCGCAGAAAAACCTGAAGCAGATGCTCGGCTACAGCTCGGTGATGCACATGGGCTACGCCTTCCTCGGCATCGCGGCCGGCACGACCGTGGGCGTCGGCGGCGTGGTGCTGATGATGGTCGCCCACGGCCTTTCCGTGGCGCTGCTGTTCCTGCTGGCGACCAGCATCCAGCACCGCACGGACACGCTGTCGCTCGACGACATGGGCGGGCTCGCGCGGCAGGCACCGGTGCTGGCCGCGCTGTTCGTCGCCGGCACGTTCGCGAGCATCGGGCTGCCGGGCTTCGCCAACTTCTGGGGCGAGCTGGCGATTTTCGTGGCCGCATGGAAGTTTTCGCCCGCGGTCGCCGCGTGCGCCGTCGCCGGCGTCGTGATCTCGGCGATCTACGGCCTGCGCGCGGCGGCGCGCATCTTCTTCGGGCCGGCGAGCGAGCGCCTGGCCGAGGTCGCGGCCAAGCATCCGCCGGCGGACCTCCGCTGGTCCGAGCGCATCCCGGCGCTCGTGCTGCTCGCCGCGCTGCTTTTCATCGGCTTCTGGCCCAAGTCCCTCTCCGCGCCAATCAACGGGGCGCTGCCCGCGCCGGCGCGCACGGCGGCCGCCAAGTGACGTTTCCCGCGATGACCCTCGAAGCCGTCAAACTCGCCGCGGAGTCCAACACCTGGACCGCCATCTTCCCTGAGCTGATGCTCGGCTGCATCGCGCTGCTCCTGCTGGTCCTCGAGATCGCGCTGCCGAGGCGGTTGCACGCCGTCATCCCCGACGTCGCGGCCGCGGGGGTGCTCGGCACGCTGATTGGCGTGCTCCTCAACGGCGGCGCGCCGCTCGCGGGCACGGAGTCCTTCGGCGGTCTCCTGCAGCACAGCGCGGCGGGGCAGTTGATGCGCGTGTTTTTCCTGCTCGCGGCGCTGCTGGCCTGCGTGCTCGGGCGCGTGTCGCTGGCGAAGCAGGCGATGCCGCGCGTGGAGTTCTTCCACATCCTCCTCGTCGTGACGGCGGCGATGATGCTGCTCGCGCAGGCGGCGCACTTCGTGACGCTCTTTGTCGCGCTCGAGACGCTGACCATCGGGCTCTACATCCTCGTCGCCTACCATCGCACGAGCGCCGCCTCGCTCGAGGCCGGCCTGAAATACCTGATCATGGGCGCGCTCAGCTCGGGCCTGCTGCTCTTCGGCATCGTGCTGCTCTACGGCGTGGCGGGCAACGCCGCGCTGCCCGCGCACACCCCCAACGCCCTCGGCTACGCCGAGCTGTCGCGCTTCCTCGCGGCCAATCCCGGCAACTTCGTCGCGAGCCTCGGCGTCGTGCTCGTGCTCGCCGGCGTGGCCTTCAAGATCGGCGCGTTTCCCTTCCAGATCTGGGTGCCGGATGTCTACCAGGGCGCGCCCACGCCGGTGACTGCGTTCCTCGCCGTGGCGTCCAAGGCCGCGGGCTTCGCCGTGCTGCTCGCGCTCTGCGGGCCGGGCGGGGCGTTTGCGCCCTATGCCACGCTCACCGAGCCGATCCTGCTCGTGATGGCGGCGGCCACGATCCTGTTTGGCAACCTCGCCGCGCTCACGCAGCACAACGTGAAGCGCCTCATCGGCCTCTCCGGCGTGTCGCACGCGGGCTTCCTGCTGCTCGGCGTGATTGCGTCGCGCGCGGTGCCGGGCGCGACGGGCGCGATCTATTTCTATTTGTTCGCCTATCTCATCGCGTCGTTCGCGGTGTTCGGCGTGATGACGCACCTCGCGGGCGCCGACGACGCGGACCAGGACCTCGATCACTACGCGGGCCTCGCGAAGGAGAACCCGTTCCTCGCCACCGTGCTGGCCGTGGGCCTCGGCTCGCTCGCGGGCATCCCGCCGCTCGCGGGCTTCATGGGCAAGTTCCTCGTGTTCGTCGCGCTCTTCAAGGCCGGCCACGGCACGTCGCTTTGCATCGCCGCGGCCGGCGTGGTGCTCTCGATCTACTACTACTTCGGCTGGATCAAGGCGGCGTTCTTCGCGTCCTGGGCGCCGGCGGCCGACGCCGGGGCGCTGCGCCCCGCGCGCACGCCGGTGGGCGCAATCGCGGGCTTCGCGCTCGCCGCGCTCGCGCTGGCCTCAATCGCGCTGGGCCTGTGGTCCGGGCCGCTGGGGCAGTGGGTTGCGATGAAATAGGCCGCGGCGGGCGTTTTTTTTCGCCGCCCAATCGCGAGTTTCAGTCACCGCGGAGGACATCCCTCGCGAAGGAATTTTCACCACGGAGGCACGGGGAAATCGTCCGCCTTCCGGGTGCAGTCTCCTTTGTGCCTCGGTGTCCCTGTGGTGAACAAACTTCGCCCGGTATTCCATGGGCGGCACGCCCCTCGCGTGGGTCGTCAGTCCACCGGAGAGTTTCGAGGAGCTGCGCGCCGCGAATACCGGTCAGCGCGCGCTGAACGCGGAAGAGTTGCTCACGCGCATGTTAGGCACCCTTCTTGGCGCGCTCAATAATCTGTGGCCAATTCTTTTCAAACTCGCTCACCAACGCCTTGAACGCCGCCTTCTCGGCGTCGCGCCGCGCGCGGTCGGCGGTCTCGCGCGACTCCCAAGCGTTGGAAACAAGCTGCCGCTTCTCGTTGGCCTCAAGAGCCGCGTAGATGAAGCCCGTCCGGGTGTCGATGAGTAACGCCGAGGCCGCCACGCGGACGAAGACGCGGCGCGTGGGCGATAGCCCAAGCGTAATGACGTTGAGTGCAACCGATGCGTCATTGTCGTGGAAGGACGTGTCGAAGGTGTAGAGCAACACCATGTCGGCCTTGAGGCGCGCTGCCGCCTCCCGAACCTCGCGGTCGGTCTGCAACTGCTGCGGCAGCAGCAGTGTGCTGAGTGAAATCAGACCACCGACCTGGGGCAGCTTGTTGGCGATGCGCTGGATGTCAGCATCCTCCTCCACCTCCTTGACAGTGATGATGGAGTAGCGGCCCTGCCCGTAAACACCGCCCTCACGCTCGGTGTAGTAACTCCGGTAGCGTGGTGCCTGCACGCGCACGGCGGCGATGCCCGCCGGAAAACCTGCAGCGGGCTTGGCGGCGAAACTCTCCTGCATGGAAGGGCTGCTGAGTGCGGCGAGATCCGCCCGTCCGCTCGGTGGAATGTAAGTGGCGCATCCGCTCAACAGAGCGATGCCGACTACCGCAATCAGAATCGTTGGAATACGCATAGTGTGTCAGGGTGCCTAACGACCCAAGCTCAGCGACCCGGCACTCGGGACGCAACGATTGCGACAGTGACGCGATGGCCGGGTTCGCTGCAGCGCATGGTTAGGTGTCGTCATTTGGCAAAAACATCTCTGTGTGGCGTCTCATCGGGAGCAAAGCTATCGAGTCGCGATGAATCCTCTCTCCGCTCCACATGAACACGTCCGCACTTCGGACACTGGTAAACGTCTCTGTCTCCCTGAATCAAGTGGCGTGAGATGATGTCATGCACGATGTCCTTGTCTTCGGTGCAAGGGTAGCCCTTCAGGAAATACTGAGCAATCCACTCTCGCCCTCGACCGGCGACGCGCGCCTCAATAAAACCAGTGATGTCTGCGGTGATGCGGTCGAACAAGTCGAAATACTCGGTGTCAGCGAAGATGTAGCCCTTGTAAGGCAGATTGTCGGTCTGGTCGCGAATGACATCTCCACATCTACACATGAACTTGCTCATAGGGATATGCGCGAGACACCTAACAGGTAGTGACCAACTTCGGGTTGCTCATCCCGGTTGGCTAACTTGGGAGGGGTGCTTGCTGGTTCAAGCTCGATTTGGTTGAGCATGGTGCAGATGCGCAAACTTGCCTCGCCCGTCGCTCCTGCTAAAGCAACGGCGTTACTCCGGCTCCGCCCCCGACGCCGTCCGATGCGCCGCGCGTGCGTCTCTCCGACCGCATGGTCGAGATGATGCGGGCGCGACACTACAGCCGGCGCACCGAGGAGTCCTACTTGATGTGGTGTCGGCAGTTCGTCGAGTTTCATGGCGGGCAGTCGCCGATGCGGCTTGGTGCGCCGGAAATCACGCGGTTCCTCAATCATCTGGCCAATGCCAAGGGCGTGGCGGCCAGCACGCAGAACCAAGCACTGAGCGCGCTGATCTTTCTTTTCCGGGAGGTGCTGCGCCGGACGCCGGGCGAACTCACGGGCTTGGTGCGCGTGCGGCGGCCTCAGCGCATCCCGACCGTGCTTTCGCGCGAGGAGGTGCGGCGGCTCGTGGCGCAACTCGAGGGGCTGCCGCGCGTGATGGCGGTGCTCATCTACGGCGGCGGCCTGTGCCGGGCTGGCCAAAGCCAGTCGGCCCGCACACGCGGCGGCACTCCTTCGCCACGCACCTGCTCGAGGATGGCTACGATTGGCGCACGATTCAGGAGTTGCTCGGGCACTCGTCCGTCGAGACCACGATGATCTACACGCACGTCGCGCAGAATGGCGGCTTGGGCATCGCGAGCCCGGCGGATGGACTCGCGGTCTGAGCCTGCTGACTCACGCTCCCCGGCGGCCCAGCCCTCACGCCTTGGATGACGAGTTCGCTCGCGGGCATCAGATCGGCCGGCGCGGGTTCTCGAACTGGTGGACCGTCCGCCCTTCAGTGAAAATCATGCGACGCCTGCGCGGGAAGGCGGGCGTCGCGCAGGGGCTCGATGAGCTCGGCCTTCACGTGCTGCACGTTGGACACGTTTTGCAGCAGGCCGGTGATGCGGAGCGCGGGCTCCTGCGTGATGAGGAGACGGAGGCGCTCAAAGACGGCGGGCACGACGACGGCGTTGGCGATGCCGGTCTCGTCCTCGAGGCTGATGAAGACGAAGCCATGCGCCGTGCCGGGACGCTGGCGGCAGATGACGGCGCCGGCGATGGTGACGCGCTGGCCGTTGGGCGTCTGTCTCAGATCTTTCGCGGCACAGACATCCGGGAGTCGGTGGCGCAGGAGCGCCATGGGATGTTCGCCGACGGTGAGCCCGAGACCGGCGAAATCGGCTTGCAACTCCTCCGCGCGCGACATGGCGGCAAGCGGGGAGTCAGCCCGATAGGCGTCGACGAATTGCTTGAACAGCGCCTCGTTGCCCGACCACGCGGCTTCCACTTGCCAGAGCGCGGCGCGGCGATCGGAGGTGAAGCAATTGAGCGCACCGGTGGAGGAAAGGTCGCGCCGCTCGGCGGCGGTGAAATGGGTGCGTCGCAGAAAATCGTCCATCGAGGCGAAGGATTTTTCCTTTCGCGCCAGCAGCATCTCCGACACGGCGGCCTCGCGCAGGCCCTTCACGTAGCGCAGGCCGATGCGGATCAGCCGATCGGCTTCGACCGTGCAGACCCACTCGGAATGCTGCACGCAGGGCGGGTTGGCCTGCAGGTCGCGTCCGCCGCGCTTCGCGTCCTGCAGCAGCGTGGCGGCTGAATAGAAACCCATGGGCTGGTGGTTGAGCAGGCTGGCGTAGAATTCGGCGGGCCGGTTCAGCTTCAGCCACGTGCTCGCATAGGCGAGCTGGGCGAAGCCGATGGCATGCGATTCGGGAAAGCCGTAGGCGGAAAACGACGTGGTGGCGGCGACCACTTTCTGGATGACGGTTTCGTTGTAGCCTCGACGGCGCAGCGCCGCGTTGAGCTTTTCCATCGAGCGATCGAGCCGGCGCGGGTCTTTCTCAAAGCCCATCGCGCGGCGGAGTTCCTCGGCTTCGCCGCCGGAGAAATTCGCGAGGTTGATCGCGAGCTGGAGCATCTGCTCCTGAAACAGGATCACGCCCTTGGTGCGCTCGAGGATGGGCTTCACGATGTGCTCCACGCTCGGGTCGATGTATTCCTCCTTTTCCTGGCCATTGCGGCGGCGGATCAGGGGATGAACGAGATTGCCCGTGATCGGGCCGGGGCGGACGATCGCGACCTGCATGGCGAGATCGTAGAGATCCTTGGGCAGGAATCGTGGCAGCGTCGCCATCTGCGCGCGGCTTTCGATTTGGAAGACCCCGACCGTGTCGGCCGCGCGGATTTTTTTGTAGGTCTCCGGATCGTCGGGCGGGATGTCGTTGAGCGTGGCGATTTTTGCGTCCTGGCGGGCCACGCAAAGCTCCACGGTCTCCTGCAGGACCGCCATCATGCCGAGGCCGAGGAAATCGATCTTCACGATGCCGAGGTTCTCGCAGTCCTCCTTGTCCCACTGGCAGACGCTGCGGTCGGCCATCGTGGCGGGTTCGAGCGGGACGACTTTGTCGAGCTGGTGCTGGGAGATGACCATGCCGCCCGAATGCTGGCCGAGGTGGCGGGGCAGGCCGCGGAGGCAGGCATTGAGGCTGACCATGGCGGCGGCGCGCGGGTGCTCCGCGGCGATGCCGGACATCGCCAGCTGCTGCTTCAGCTCCAGCGTCTGCGGGAAATCGCCGTTGGCATACAGGCTCGAAAAGCGGTCGAGCGCATCCTCGCCGAAGCCGAGCACCTTGCCGGTCTCGCGGATCACACTGCGCCCGCGGTAAGTGATGACGTTGGCGGTCATGGCGGCGCCGCGCCGGCCGTAGCGGCGATAAACTTCCTGGATGACGCTCTCGCGCCGCTCGCCGCTGGGGAAATCGAGATCGATGTCGGGCCACGAGGGGTTGCCGTCGGCGCCGATGCGGCTGTCGTTCAGGAAACGATCGAAGAGCAGCTTGTTCTTGATCGGATCGACGGAGGTGATGCCGAGCACATAGCAGACGGCGCTGTTGGCGGCGCTGCCGCGGCCCTGCACGAGAATTTTTCTCTCCCGCGCCCAGGCGCAAATATCCCAGACGATCAGGAAGTAGCCGGAGAATTTCAGGCGGGCGATGAGCGTGAGCTCCCTCTCGAGCTGTTCCCGCCAGCGAGCAGAAAGCTCCCCGACCTTCGCGTGCGCGGCGTCATGGGTCTTTTGGCGCAGATAGGCGTCCTGATCCACGCGTTCGCCATTGGGCAGGCAATATTCGGGAAATTGGTAGCCAAGGTTCTTCAGGGTGAACCCCAGGCGTTCGTCGATGCGCCGGGAGTTGGCGAGGGCCTCCGGGAGATCGCCGAACAGCTCCAGCATCTCGGCGGCGGATTTCACATGGCGCTCGGCATTGATCTCCAGGCGACGTCCGGCGGCGTCGAGGGTGGTGTGCTCGCGGAGGCAGGTGAAAACATCCGCGACGATGCGATGCCCGGGGATGGCGTAGGTGGCGCCGCCCGTGGCGAGCAGCGGCAGGCGTTGCGCGGCGGCGAGATCACGGAGGAAGGTGATCTCGCGCTCCTCGCCGCGGATGCGATGGCGCTGGAGCTCGACGAAGAGCCGCGCCGTCGCCGGATCGGCCTCGCGGCCGAAGATGGCGATCAGTTTTTCGAGCGCGGGCGCGGCGGCGGCCGCGCCTTGCGTGCGCCACGCGCGGCGCACGGGGCCTTCCGCATCGCCGGTGAGCGCGATGAGGCCTTCCGAGAATCGGGCGAGTTCCGGCCACGTGGCGAAGCAAGGGCGCTTGCGTTCCCGCGGGTCGCCATGCGGCGGCAACCCGGGGATCGCAAGGCCTGCGGCGCGTTCGACCAGCTTCGCCTCGGTGATGAGCTGGCAGAGATTTTGATAACCTTGGCGGGACGCCACGAGCAGCGGGACGACGCTGCCGTCCTCCATCGTGATCTCGGCGCCGACGCGCGGCCGGAGCGCAAAGTCGTTCTCTTGCGCGCTGCCGTAGAAACGCGGCGCGCCATAGACGCCGTCGCGGTCGAGCAGCGCCATCGCGGGCAGGCCGAGCTCCATCGCGGCCTGCGCAAAATCCTCAGGAACCGAGCCCCCGCGCAGAAAACTGAAGGCGCTGCGGGCGTGCAGCTCGACATAGCCGCGTTCGTTCTTCGGGCGCCAGCGAGCGGGGCAGGTGAGAGGCAGGCGTCTCCGCTCGCCATTGAGCGACCAGCGGCCGACGACGACATGCTCGCCTTTGCCCACCCGGTTGTGCACGAGGACAAACTCATCCACGGGCCAGCGGATGGGCGGCACCGGATGCTCGGGGATCACCGCCGGGTCCCAGAACAACGTCAGGTGCGGCGTGAAATCGGAGCGGAGGAAACGGCCCCCGCCTTTTTCCCGGAGCGCCGCGCCGAGAGCGCGATGAAAAGCCTTCAATGCGGTGACGCTCGCTTCCGCGCAAAGCAGGACGAACGGATGGCTGTCCTTCTTCAGCTGGAAACTGCGGGCGCGATCGAACGTGGCATCGAAGGCAGGGGCCGCCACCGCCGCGGCGGCAGCGTTGGCCGCAGCCAGCAAGGTTTCCGGCAAGACCTCGCCTTGGCCGACGCGGTGCAGGCTCACATGGAGGTTCTGCGGTTTGAGGCGATAACGCCAGAGGCCGTGGCGCGCGCCTGCTTCGTCTTGGCAACACACGATCGCTTCGCGCGCCGCCGCGTTCGGCTGGAGAGCGAAGAACCAAGTGTCATCCCTTTTGGGCGCGGCCATGACGCTTAGTCGTATTCGCCTTCGAGGAACCAGACATCGTTGACCAGCAGCAGCCGGTAGAATCCGCCTGCGGCGAGTGCGATGTCCCACTCGGTGCGCGACCACGCGCGGTCATGTTCCCACCAGTCACCGTTGCTGGGATAGGAAAAGCTGCGCGTGGCGATTTCACCGTGCATGCGCTCCGTCCAAAGATAAGTCGCGCGACCTCCGGTAAATTCCATGCGGGCCGGCAGCGGCGGACGAAAACGGCGCAGCGCCAAGCCGAGGCAGGGATGAAGCGGGGCGGGCGACGGCGGAGGAATCACCGCGGCGGGCGGCGTCATTTTCACCGCATCGGGACGGTGGGTGTCCTCGAGTTGCGGAGTGCCCACGCGATCGGGACCGATGAGCGCAGAGAGGCGGGCCAGAGTCTCGGCGAAGCCGTGGGGATCGCGGAGGGCGGTGTCGAACAGGCCTTGCTGGCGAATGAGCGGGCGCGTGGGCGCGAGGCGGAGCTGCACGGCGCAGATCGCGGCGGCGGTTTGCAGCGACTCGAGGTGCGTGTGCAGCGCGCGGAACAGGATGTCGGCGGCGGCGGTAGGCTCGGGGAGGCGGAAGCCGCGGGTGTAGCGCGTGTCGTCCTCGAGACGGAGGCTGAGCTCGATTTCGGCGGCGACAAACTGCGCGGCGATCAACTCGAGCGTGAGACGATCGAGGAAGCGGCGGAGGATGAACAGGAGCGGCTCGAGGCTCTCGATTTCGGTTTCGAGGTCCAACGCGGCGGAGAAAGTCTGCGGCAGGGTGACGGGATGGAGCGGGCGGGTGTCGCCGCCGTTGGCGCGCTGCCAGAGGGCGAGCCCCGCGGCGCCGAAGCGGCGGACGATGTCGTCGCGGGGCAAGGCGGTGAGATCGCCGAGCGTGCGGAGGCCCCAGTCGGCGAGGACGGCGGCGAGCTCCGGCGAGGGATCGGCGGCGGCGAGCGGGAGAGGCGCAAGGAAGTTTTTCTCGGAGTCGACGATGAGGACCGAAGCCGTGGCGCGAGCGGCGTAGAGTGCGAGGAGCGGCGTGCGGGCAACACCGGCGGTGGCGGGCAGGCCAAGGCGGGCGAGCTCGGCGAGCGTCGCGTGGATGGCGGGCTCGTATTTTTCCCGCGTGTGGCCGCGGAGATCGACGGTGCAAATGCCCGGCGCGGTGTCCTCGATCGCGGGTGACAGCGTGAAGGCGAGGGCGAGCAGCGCGGCACGCGACTCGGCTTCGGCGGTGGCGTTGGGGCCGCGGATGAGGAGCGCGGGGCAACGGGCGACGGCTTGCGGGGCCGTCATGCCGAGCTCGACTCCCGCGGCGCGGGCGCCGGGGGTGGTGGCGAGGACGGTGGATTTTTTTCCCACGCCCGAGAAGAGCGCGGCGGGCTTGTCATGCGTGTCCGGCTCGGTGCGCAGCACGGCGTGGAGCGCAAAGTCGGCCACATGGAGGACGGCGAACATGGGGAAAATGCCAACGAAGGGAGGCGACTAGCCCGCGAGGTTGGCTTGGAGCCGCTGGCGCTGAAGGACAGGGGCGAGAGCAGCGGCCAGCGCGGGACGCTCGGCGGTGAGCGCGGCGGCGGCGTGCGATTTATCCAGCACGAAGCGAAGCTGCGCGCTCGGCACGGAAGGGCGCGGCGTGAGCACCACGAGGGCAAGCTCGGCGGGCTCGACGGCGCGTTGGAGGCGATACCACGCGGTGGAGGGCGTGCGACGGAGTTCGGCCTCGGCGGCGTAGCCGAGATCGAGGATGACGAGGCCGAGGTTGGCGTCGCGGGCGAGCAGGTCGGCGGCGGGGAGCGCCGTCGCGGCCGTGCAGCGGACCCACACGAGGTGCACGAGCAGGTCGGGCGGAAACGAGCAGGGGTCGAAACAATCCGCGGCGTCGACCAGCGCGGTGCGGATGCGATGGGCGCGCGTGGCGGCGAGCAATTCGCCGATCAGGAGGTGGCTGCCGCAGCTCGGTGCGCCGCAGACGAATTCGGTCACGGCCCCGAGCGGCAGGCCGCCGCTGGCGCGATCGATCGACGGGACGCCAACGGCCAGAGCGCGGCCGAAGGTCCGTTGTGCAGACGGAAAGTCCTTGGCGAGCTTACGGCGGATCTCGGCGAGCTTTTCCGGCGTGGCAGCCATGGCGAAGCGACACAGTGGAGGGCGACGAGAGAGCCGCCGGCAAAGGCGGGCCGTGAAAAACCGCGATGCCTGCGGAGGAGCAGCCGCGCGCGCGACTAGGAGCTGACGCTGCGCAGCAGCCCGACCATCACGCCTTGGATGACGAGTTCGTTCGCGGGCAGCAGATCGGGGTAGCGCGGGTTTTCGGCGCGCAGGAAGGGCCGGCCGCGCTGCACGAGGTAGCGCTTGAGCGTCGACTCGCCGTCGATCAGCGCGGCGACGATATCCTGCGGGCGCGGCTCGCGCGGGGTGAGGAAGACGGTGTCGCCATCGCAGATGCTGGCCTCGATCATGGAGTCGCCGCGGACCTTCAGCGCGAAGAGCTTCGTGTTGGGCCGCACGCCGAGCGACGCCGTGTCGAGCGAGATGTGGCCCTCGGCCTCGGTGACCTGGGTCTCGACGCCATAGCCCGCGGGGATGGTGCCGAAGAGCGGGATCTCCGCGAGCGCGCCGCGGCGCGGGTGGGCAGGGGGGAGGAGGCCGCGGGCCTTGCCCTCGAGGCGGCGGAGCACGCCTTTTTCCGTGAGCGCCTTCACGTGCCGCTGGATGCCGAACGGCGAGGCGAGACCAAAGTGCGCCTGAATCTCGCGGATCGAGGGCGACACGCCGTGCTGACGATGGTGCGCGTGGATGAAATCGAGGACCTGTTGCTGGCGGGCGGTGAGAAGAAGTTCGGGCATGATGTGTTCAGGTGAACACTCGCTGCGCCCGATGCAAGCCCACGATTTGCCCGGACAGACGAAGGGCAGGGTAATGCGCGGAGAAAATTAGAACGGGCTGATCAGTGGAATCGGAGCACGGCGATGCTGGCGGTAAATCTGGAAGTCGCGATCGAGCGTCCAGATTTCGGCACCGGCGCGAAGCTCGCTCATCCGCACGAGACAGGCATCGGCAAACGACATCGGGAGATCGGCGTAGATAGCCAGCAACTCGCGAATCGCAGCATGCTCACGGTTGAAATCGAAATCGACGCGGAAGAGCCCTCGCTGAGCCATGACAAGAAGATCGTTGGGATCGCGGTGCAGGCGCTTGAGCAGGAAACAGGCTTCCGTGAGCACAGCGTCGCAGGTGAGCAGGGGCAGTGGCGCGCCGCGCACGGTCTCGGCGGCCCACACGTGATCTTGCTCCGCCTCCTCCAGCAACGCGATCAGCGGGCCGGTGTCGGCGAGCCAGATTTTCACCGACCCAAGCCCTCAAGATACTTGGGATTGGTGGCCAGATCGCCGGGGCCGCCCTTGTTTTTTCCGATGAGATCCTTGATCAGATCGTAGGCGTTCATGGCAGGCCGAACCTTTGGTGCGACGCCGTAGGCGCGCAGGGCTTGCCGCACGACTTGCCCTTGCGAGACTTTTTCCCGGCGCGCGACAGCACGCAGTGCGGCACGCTCACGCTTGGAGATGCGGATGGAGAGGGTCTCGGCTTGCATGGCGTGAGAAATGGCAGCCTCGGATGCGATGGCAAGCCGGCCGTCTGCCATCGGCGCTGCCTACGCCTTCCGCTTCCGCCCGTTCTTCGGCTCGATGTTCAGGTAGGTCTTGTTGAGCATCTGGCTCTCGTAGAGCTCGAGCAGGCGCACGCCTTCGCGGGGCTTCACCTGGTCCTTCTTCGTGGCGGCGTCGATCTGGGCCTTCATTTTCCGGCAGAGGTCCTCCTGCTGGTATTGCACGCCCTCGATCACGTCGGCGATGCGGCTGCCGCTGAGCGCCTCCTCGATGTAGAAGCCGTTGGGCTCGTCGTCCTCGAGGAAGACGTGCACCTCGTTCACGCGGCCGAAGAGGTTGTGCAGGTCGCCCATGATGTCCTGATACGCGCCGGTCAGGTAGACGCCGAGGTAGTAGGGCTTCCCGTTGAGCGGGTGCAGGGTGATGTAGTCGTCGGTGTCCTGCAGGTCGATGAAGCGGTCGATCTTGCCGTCGGAGTCGCAGGTGATGTCGACGAGCACGGCGTTGACGGTGGGCTTTTCCTTGAGGCGGTGCAGCGGCGTGATGGGGAAGAGCTGGTCGAGCGCCCAGTGGTCGAGGAGCGACTGGAAGACGGAGAAGTTGCAAACGTATTGGTCGGCGAGGAGCTTCTTGAGGTCGTGCAGCTCCTCGGGCTGGTAGCCGGATTTCTGGCCCTCCTTGGCGATCTGCTCGCAGATTTGCCAGAAGAGGGACTCGGCGGCGGCGCGGTTCTCGAGGTCGAGGTAGCCGAGGTTGAAGAGCGAGAACGCCTCCTCCTTTTTCTGCACGGCGTCGTGGAAACGCTCGAGGCGGCCGAGCTTGCCCTTGTTCCTCAGCATGCCCTCGAGGTCGGTCACGACCTTGTGCTTCACCTTGGGCTGGTGCTGCTGGCCGAGGGACTCGCGCTTGTTGATGCGCTCGAAGACCTCGACGACGAGCAGCGAGTGCGGCGCGACGATCGCGCGGCCGGACTCGCTCACGATGTCGGGCACGGGCACGCCGGAGGCGGCGCAGATCTCGCGGATGTTGAAGACCACGTCGCGCGCGTATTCCTCCATCGAGTAGTTCATCGAGCTCTCGAAGTTCGTGCGCGAGCCATCGTAGTCGACGCCGAGGCCGCCGCCCACGTCGAGGTAGCCCATGGGGAAGCCCATCTTCGCGAGCTGGCAGTAGAAGCGCGACGCCTCCACGACCGCGTTCTTGATCGTGAGGATGTTGGGCACCTGCGAGCCGATGTGGAAATGCACGAGGCGCAGGCAGGACTGGAGCTTGGCGGCGCGGAGCTTCTCGCAGGCGAAGAGGATCTCGGCGGTGTTGAGGCCGAACTTGGCGTTGTCGCCGGAGGACATGGCCCACTTGCCCTCGCCGCGCGTCTGGAGCTTGGCGCGGAAGCCGATCATGGGCTTCACGCCGGTCTCGGCGGAGAGCCGGATGATGTCGTCGAGCTCGGAGAGCTGCTCGACGACGAGGATGATCTTCTTGCCGAGCTTGCGGCCAAGCAGGGCGAGGCGGATGTAGTCGTGGTCCTTGTAGCCGTTGCAGACGATGAGGCGCTGCGAGCCCTCGTGCATGGCGAGCGCGATCATCAGCTCGGGCTTGGAGCCGGCCTCGAGGCCGTAGTTGAACTCCTTGCCGGCGGCCACGATCTCGTCGACGACCTCGCGGAGCTGGTTGACCTTGATGGGGAAGACGCCGCGGTAGGAGCCCTTGTAGCCCTCCTCCTTGATGGCCTTGGCGAAGCACTGGTTGATCTGCGTGACGCGGTGGCGGAGCAGGTCCTGGAAGCGGATCACCAACGGGGCCTTGAGGCCCATGCCGAGGGCCTCCTGCACGACGTCGAGCACGCGGATGCCGCGGCCATCGACGAGCGGCTGCATGTTCACGAACCCCTCGTCGTCAACCGAGATGTGGCCGGAGCCCCAGCGCTTGAAACCGTAGTGTTCTTCGGACTTGGCGGCCGACCAGGCGGAGGAGGATTTGTTTTTCAACGCGATGCGGAGGAGGAGGCGGGGGAGATAGGTCTTGCCAATGCGAGCGGCGGATTCGTTAGATGCATGTTTTCTTTTTTCAAATCCCTCAACACGCAACGACGAAAATGTCCTCTTTGTCCCTCGCCCTGGATTTTCTCGCGCAGGCCTCCGCTCCCGCTGCGCCCGCCGGCCCCGGCGGACAGCCGCAGGGCTCCCCGTGGGTGAGCTTCCTGCCGATGATCCTCCTGTTCGCGGCGATGTATTTCCTGATGATCGCGCCGCAGCGGAAAAAGCAAAAGGCCCATGAGGCGATGCTCAAGGCCCTCGGCTCCGGCGACGAGATCGTGACGACGGGCGGCATCTACGGCGTCATCACGAACACGAAGGACGACCGCTTCGTCGTCCGCATCGCGGAGGGCACCAAGATCGAGATCGGCAAGGCCTTCGTGCAGCAGGTCGTGAAGAAGTCCGGCGAGGAAAAGAAGTAACGCCGCCGCCCGACCGAGACCCTGAGTGGATCGCCGTGCCCGCGAGGCGCGGCCCGCCCCTTTCAACCAACACACCCAATGCTCCAACGCCACCTCTGGAAAATCATCTGCACGCTCGCCCTGCTGGGCTGGGCGCTGTGGGAGATTATCCCGCTCAACGACACGCCGTTCGTCGACTACGCCCGCGCCCACGCGACCGCCAAGCAGACCGAGTTCAACAAGCTCATGGACGAGGCCGTCGCGCGCAGCAAAGCCTCCACCGACAGCAAGACCGGCGCGAAGCTGAGCGAGTTCGTCGCCCTCAAGCAGATCAGTGCCGAGCGCAAGATCGACCTCACGCAGCACTTCCCGAAAATCTGGATCGAGGACTCGCTGAAGAACGTCGAGAAGCGCAACGACATCCTCCTCAACGAACTCCTCCGCCGCTCGCGCGCCCGCCTCCAGCGCGGCCTCGACCTCGCCGGCGGCATCGCGGTGACGCTCGAGGTCGATGAAAAGGCCGCGGGGGCCAAGGACGACGTGCAGTCGCGCCAGGAAAAGATCACCAAGGCGATCGACATCATCCACAAGCGCATCGACCAGTTTGGCGTAGCCGAGCCGATCATCCGCCCGATCGGCACGACCCGCATTGAGATTCAGCTCCCGGGGCTCAACACGAAGGACAACCCTGAGGTCGTCGACGTCGTCAAGAAGCCCGCGCGGCTCGATTTCCGCACCGTGCATCCCACGCTTTCACCCGGACCCGGGGTGGAGACGCCCATCGGCTACGAGGTGCTGACCCTCGACCTCGAGGGCCGCCGCGGCGAAAGCACCGTTGAAGAGGTCTTCGTCAAGGTGCGCCCCGAGATGGACGGCAAGGGCATCGAGCGCTCCTTCGCGCGCCACGACAACTACGGCAAACCCGAGGTCGCGCTCGTCTTCACCAAGGAAGGCGGCGCCCGCTTCGCCGAGGTCACCCGTGATCTGGCGGAGAGCGGCCGCGCCAACGGCCGCCTCGGCCGGCTCGCCATCGTGCTCGACGGCAAGCTCTACTCCGCGCCCACCGTGCGCGAGGAGATCAGCGGCGGCAACGCCCAGATCTCCGGCGGCGGCATGACCGACCGCGAGGCCATCAACCTCGCCAACGTCCTCAACAACCCGCTCGATCTTCCCCTCGTGGTGAAGGAGCAATACGAGGTCGGCCCCTCGCTGGCGCGCGACGCCGTCGACAGCGGCATGAAGGCCGCGATCATCGGCACGGCGCTCGTGGCCGCCTTCATGATCACGTTCTACACCGTGGGCGGCTTCGTCGCGGTGGCGGCCCTCGCCGTCAACGTGCTCATCATCCTCGGCGTCATGGCCAGCCTCGGCGCGACGATGACGCTGCCCGGCCTCGCCGGCATCGTGCTCACCATCGGCATGGCGGTGGACGCCAACATCCTCATCTTCGAGCGCATGCGCGAGGAGCTCGCCGAGGGCAAGACCCTCGCGACCGCCAACGAGAGCGGCTTCATCAAGGCGCTCACCACGATTCTCGATGCGCACTTGGTGCAGCTCATCATCTGCGGCATCATGATCTGGCTCGGCCAGGGCCCGATCAAGGGCTTCGGCGTCACCCTGCTCATCGGCGTGCTCTCGACGCTCTTTTCCGTGCTGATCACCGGCCACTTCCTCATGCAGTGGCTCGTCGAGTCCGGCGCGCTGAAGAACCTGAAGATGTTCCGCATGCTGAAGGACCTGCAGGTCGACTTCGTGAAATACGGCAAGCCCTCCGCCATCGGCTCAGTTGCCCTTGTCGCGGTGAGCATCGCCTACGTCGTCTACCAAGGCCCGAAGATCTACGGCATCGACTTCGCCGGCGGCGATGTGGTGAGCCTCGAGTTCAAGCAGAAGATCGACACCGCCGCGGTGCGCGACGCCGCCAAGGGCGTGGGCGTCAACGAAATCAACTCCACCTACGTCAGCGCCGTCGGCGGCGGCAAGGAGACCCTCAAGCTTGAGGTGCCCGAGAACAAGGGCCCGGCCGTCGTCAAGGCGCTCACGGCAAGGTTCCCCGCGGCCGGCTTTGAGGTCGTCGGCCAGAACCACATCGGCGCCTCCATCGGCGCGGAGATCCAGTGGAACGCGCTCAAGGCCATCGGCGTCTCGATGCTCGTCATCCTGCTCTACATCGCGTTTCGCTTCGAGTTCGGCTTCGGCGTCGGCGCCATGGCCTCGACGCTGCACGACATCCTGATGAACATCGGCATCTTCGTGCTCTTCGGCCACCAGTTCTCGGCGCCCATGGTGGCGGCGATCCTGTGCGTGGCGGGCTACTCCATCAACGAGACGGTCGTCGTCTTCGACCGCATCCGCGAGGAGCTGAAGCTCAACCCGAACGGCAACCTCCGCGACGTGATCAACAGCGCGATCCGAAAGGTCTTCGCGCGCACGATCATGACGGCGACGACGACCTTCCTCGCGGCGCTCTCGCTGTTCATCTTCGGCAGCGGCGTGCTCCGCGACATCTCGTTCTGTTTCCTCGTCGGCATCGTGACCTCGACCTTCTCCGCCATCTTCATCGCCGCCCAGGTCTTCTACTGGTGGCACAAGGGCGACCGGAAGCACGTCGAGGCGCACCAGGACATCGCGCCGAAATACGAGTGGCAGGGCACCAGCAAGGCGGCGGAATAAACGCCCCTTCCATGTCCTTGCGCGGAGCGTAGCGACGCGGCCATCCAGCCGGATTGCCGCGGTCGGTTCGGCTCCCTCGCAAGGACAGGGGAAGAGGTCGCAGGCATTCACCATGCACTGGACCCATACGCCGCTCCTGGCCGCGGAGATCGAGGCGATGAGCCGGCACGCCGGCGTGAGCCGCGTGCTGGCCGAGCTGCTGCTGCGCGCCGGGGTGCGTGACCCCGCGGCGGCGGCGGAGTTCCTGCAGCCGGCGCTCGCCGGCATCCGCGATCCTTTCCTGCTGCGCAACCTCGAGGCCGCGGCCGCGCGGCTGCGCGCGGCGATTGCCGGGCGCGAGGAGGTGGTCGTGCTGGGCGACTATGATGTGGACGGCGTGAGCAGCACGGCGCTGCTCGTCACCGTGCTGCGGCGCTTCGGGCTGGCGCCGCGCTTCGTGGTGCCGCGGCGCTCGGAGGATGGCTACGGCCTCTCGCGCAGCGCGATTGATCGCGCGCTCGAGGCGGGCCGGCCGCACCTGTTTGTCGCCCTCGACTGCGGGACGAACTCGCAGGCCGAGTCCGCCTACCTGCGCGGCCTCGGCGTCGATGTGATCATCATCGATCACCACCGCTCCAAGGAACCCATCGCGGCCGACACGCTGCTGATCAACCCGCACGTGGGCGCCGACGCGTCCGCGGCGGACGAGGCCTGGCGGCATCTCTGCACGGTCGGCCTCGTGTTCAAGCTTTGCCACGGGCTGCTCAAGCAACTCCGCGCGGAGAACCACCCGGTGGCCTTTGCCCTGAAGCTCCGCGACCACCTCGACCTCGTGGCGCTTGGCACCGTCGCGGATCTGGTGCCGCTGGTCGGTGAAAACCGCATCCTCGCGCGCCACGGCCTGCGCATCCTGCAGGACACGCAGCGGCCGGGCCTCCGGGCCTTGATGGAGGTGGCGGGGGTGAGGCCCGAGCACGGCATCGTGCCGAGCGACATCTCATTCCGGCTGGGACCGCGCATCAACGCCAGCGGCCGCCTGGCGGACGCCGCCCTCTCCGTCGAGCTGCTCCTGAGCGAGGATCACGCCTTTTGCGGCGGCACGGCGCGCCAGCTCGATGCCTTCAACCGCGAGCGCCAGGACATTGAGCGCATCATCACCGAGGAGGCGGAGCGCACGATTGAGCTGCGCTTCCTGGGCGACGCCGGCATCGTCCTCTTCGCGGAAAACTGGCACCCGGGGGTGGTCGGCATCGTCGCGGGCCGCGTGACGCGCAAATACCACCGCCCCTGCGTCGTCCTCGGCAACGAGGGCGACATGGCCAAGGGCTCAGGGCGCAGCGTCGACGGCATCAACTTGGTCGAGGTGCTCGGCACCTGCTGCGAGCACCTCACGAGCTGGGGCGGGCACCCGATGGCCGTCGGCATCTCGCTCCCCAAGGTGCACCTCGATTCGTTTCGCGCGCGCTTTGCCGACGCCGTGCGCACGCACGTGGGCGGCGACATCGCCGCGGCGCGGCTCGACCTCGCCGCGTGGATCACGCCCGAGCAAATCACGGAGCGGCTGCTTGAGGAGCTCGACGCGCTGCACCCTTTTGGGCAGGGGAACCCGGAGCCGGTCTTCGGGGTGCGCGGCGTGGTGCTGCGCCAGGCCCCCGAGGTTTTCAAGGAGCAGCATTTCCGTTTTCAGTTTGAGGATGGCCGTGGCCGGCGCCTGCACGGCGTCGCCTGGAAGCTGGCCTCCCGCCGGCCGCCGCGCGGCGTGCCGCTCGACCTCGCGGTGGAGCTGAAGTGGAACCACTTCAACGGCCGCAAGCTGCTCCAACTCGGCCTCGTCGACTGGCGCGAGGCCCGGGCCTGAGGGCGGGCCGGCTTGGTGCCGGGCAGGAAATTCCCGCTTGCACTTGCGGGGCGTTCCTTGCTTCTTCTCGCGCTCTTTCACGCACCCGTAGCTCAATTGGATAGAGCATCTGACTACGGATCAGAAGGTTTGGGGTTCGACTCCCTACGGGTGCGCCAATTTTTTCCCTGCACGGGGGCAGTTGCCGGCGGGAGAGCGCGGTCAGACGAGCCGCCGCCTCGCCCGCTCATCTTAGCTTCAGGAATTTTTCGAGGACGGCGATGGTCGCGTCCAATTCCTTCAGCTTGAGGTCAACGTCGTTCGCGCCTCTTCCCCGCGCCATCGCCGCCTCGTCGAACAATCGATCCATGCGTTCGCGGGCGGCGACAATCTCCGGGGGCGGCATGCCGCGCACTCGGCCCAAGTCGTTCCTGACTTGGCGGGCCCGTGTCGTGAGCGGGGCGATTCGGCTGGAAAAATCCGCCAGCGATACCGCAGGGGCTGGCGGGGGCGGCGCCGCCGCAGGGTTCGGCGCATACGCCGGCGCGACCGGCAGCGTCGGATCGGGCGGTGGCACGCCGGCACGGTTCCCCTCGAGCGTGTCGACAAAAGTCTCCTTCACGAAGCGCGCCCCGAGCGGATACCGATAGTGCTGCGGCGGAAAAACCCGCTCCTCGATCCGGCGGACCAAGCCCCGGGGCACGGCGTCGCTCGTCCATACTTTCACCATCAGCTTCACGCCCTGGTCCACGGAGCCGGGCTTGTAGGTGTGCGAAACCGACTGCCACCGCGTCGCGACTTTGCGGCCGGCGATCTCGACGATCTCCGCGCCCGATTCGATCCGGGCTGGGCTGGGCCAGACGATATCCTCGGAGCTTTGCGGGGCCAGGGATCGTTCGATGCTCGCGCGGGACTCATAGGTGCGCCCGTCGAGCGGCAGATTGAACTTCGCCGGATAGGACAATTCCGAGTCGTGACCCGGCCGCGGCTGCCCGTAGTTCCCATAGTTGATTTCCGTGAACCAGAGCTTGGCGCCCTCGTCGTTGATCGACTGCAGCTGATAGGCGTAGCGATAGATCGGCCCGCCCGCGACCAGCTGATCGCCCATCCGGCCGCGCTGCCAGACGCGCTCGGTGTAAGAAACCTTCGCGCCGGCCGCGAAGCCCTTCCACTCGAGATAGTCTGGATAATCGGCCAGCGGGCCGACAGGCGCCTCGACGGGCGGATGGCGCAGCCACTCCATCAACGTCCCGATTTCCGAGGCGGAGGTCAGGTTAGGTCCGCCGTTGCCGGGCTTGGCCGCGCGTTTCCGTGCCGTTTCCAAGAGCGCCGCCTCGCCGTTCTCCGACACGAGCTTTTGGTAGGCTGCATCGACGGCTGCGGGAGCGTCGAGTGCCTCACGCGCGATCAGCGCCGCCCGCAGGTATCCGCGCGGATTCTTTCGCGCGAGGATGTCCTCGATCGAGTTGAGCGGAGTGCCTCGCGTCGCCCCGATGGCCTTCGGATCCATCACCGCGAGATCGGTGAGGCGCTTGGTCGCCATGCGAACGAGGCGCGAAGCCTCCAGCATTTCCTTTTCCCCAAACGCAAGCGCGAGCCGGCGGTATAGGATTTCCGCGGCATCCCAATCCGTCTTCGTCCCCGTGACGTTCGCCGACCTCAGCCGGTGGTGCGCGGCAAGTTGCAGCAGCAGATAACGACGGTCGTCGTCCCTGGTCACGAGGATCTCCAAGGCCGAAAGGGGATTCGCAAATACACCGATGACCTCGTTGGGGAGCGGCACGGTGTTGTCCTCGACCTCTGATGTTCGGCGCACGCTGGTATTGACGGGACGGCCGGGCTTCGTCAGTCGCTCGACCAGTTGCTCGAGCACGGGCACGGGCTGCTCGACCATGCCGCTTGGCCCCAGCTTGACGGGCCGGGCCACCGTGACGACCAGCCTGCCATAGTCGGTCTTCGGCGCGGCCATGATTTTTCGCGCCGCGTCATGGACGAGCTGCTTTCCCATCACCTCGACGAACCGGGCGTAGGTGGCACTCGCCATTTCCTCGGCGCGCTCGCCCCGCGGATCGTCCTTCGGGAGCGCGGCGAACTTGAACCGGTAATAAAGATACGCCCCATACGTCTCCGGCGTGTCGAACTGGGCCGGGATGCGGCCCACTTGATCGAATTCCCACCAGTCGCGCTCCAAGGAGTAGCGCTTGTATTCCGTCGGCGCCATCTCCGGCCCATGTTGCAAGCGCGCCACCCAGCCCAGCGGGTCCGCCCCGTTGCTGAGCAGCGTCCCGATCCGGAGTTTCACGGCGTTGACCCAGGCTTCGAACTCAGGGCCGGCGGACTGGCGGATCTGCCCGTCGAGCAGCACGCCGACGCCGCCAAAGTCGGACACGCCATTGCTGAGAACGACATTTGAAAAATAGATGTCCTTTTCGCGCAGCAGATCCGCGAAGCGCGCCGCCGCCTCTGCGGCGCCCGGCTTGTCGGGATACGTCGCCCAGAATTGGGCCCGCGCCGCCGTGATCTGCTCGTTGAACTTCGTGATCTGCCTGGCATGCTCGTCCCGGGCGGCCGCCCACATGCGCGCATTCGCCTCGCGATTGGCCCGAGCGATGGGACTTTCAAACAGGGCGGCAATTGCGGGTGTCGCCAAGGCGGACAGCGCGAACAAGGTCGCGACAAGCAAGCTCCGGGGCGTGTTCATGAGCGTCTGCGGGTTCGTGGGCCGGGACTGCGACGACAGCCGCCGTCAAAAATTCAACCGAGTTCGCTATGCCGCCTCACCGCGGGCGATTCAATGCGATATTGCGCCCCGGCAACGTGCTTCTCGGAGCGCAGCACGTCGCTCGCGCGGACCCTTCAGCTAGCCAGCGCCCGGAGCTACACCTTGCCCCGGAAATACGCGATCGTGCGCTTGAGGCCCTCGTCGAGCGGGACCTGCGGCTCCCATCTCAGCACGCGCTTGGCGAGCGTGATGTCGGGCCGGCGCTGCTTGGGGTCGTCGCTCGGCAGCGGCTTGTGGACGATCCTGGATTTGCCGCCGACGAGCTGGATCGTTTTTTCCGCGAGCTGGAGCATCGTGAACTCGCCCGGGTTGCCGAGGTTCAGCGGGCCGACCGTTTCCGTCTGCGCCATGAAGCGGACGAAGCCCTCGATCAGATCGTCGACGTAGCAGAAGGAGCGCGTCTGCGTGCCGTCGCCGTAGATGGTGAGGTCCTCGCCCTTGAGGGCCTGCACGATGAAGTTGGAGACGACGCGGCCGTCGTTCGGGTGCATGCGCGGGCCGTAGGTGTTGAAGATGCGGATGACGCGGATATCGATCTTGTTCTCGCGGTGGTAGTCGAAGAAGAGCGTCTCGGCGCAACGCTTGCCCTCGTCGTAGCACGAGCGCTTGCCGATGGGATTCACGTTGCCCCAGTAGCTCTCCGGCTGCGGATGCACGCTTGGGTCGCCGTAGACCTCGGAGGTGCTCGCCTGAAACACGCGCGCCTTCACGCGCTTGGCGAGGCCGAGGCAGTTGATCGCGCCCATCACGGAGGTCTTCGTGGTCTTGATGGGGTTGAACTGGTAGTGCGGCGGCGAGGCGGGGCAGGCGAGGTTGTAGATCTGGTCGACCTCGAACTTGAAGGGATCGATCACGTCGTGGCGCACGAACTCGAAGTGCGGGTTCGGCAGCAAGTGCGCGATGTTCGCCTTCTGCCCGGTGAAGAGATTGTCGAGGCACACGACCTCGTGGCCCTCGCGCAGGAGGCGTTCGCAGAGATGGGAGCCCAGGAAGCCGGCGCCGCCGGTGACGAGTATGCGCATGGAGATAATAGCTGCGAGAAGGACATCGGCATTTCCAGCCAAAGCTGGAGCCGCGCGGCGATGCGCGAGGTGGGCGGTTCCGCGGGAGAGGCGTTTTTGCCCGAAGAAGCGTCCCGGGGAAGGCTCAATCACTCCGAAAGCTCACGCGATTTTCCTGCATGGGTGCTTGCGGCCGCGATGGTGTTCGACGGGCTCACGATCCCGCCGCCCGTGCCGCCGCGCCGGCTTCATAGCGCGCGATCCAGGCGCGGTGCCACGGGGCGAAGTCGCCGGCCTCGAGGTGCGCGCGGGCCTGCGCCATCAGGTCGAGGTAGAAATGGAGATTGTGCAGCGTGAGCAGCGTGCAGCTCAGAATCTCGCCGGCGAGCGTGAGGTGACGCAGGTAGGCGCGGGAGAAGTTTGCCGTGTAGTTCTTTGCGCCGGTCGCCTCCGCGCCGGGCTCGACGATCGGGCGCGGGTCGACGCGATATTTTTCGTTGCGGAGGTTCATCGGGCCATCGGGCGTGAAGACGAGGCCGTTGCGCGCGACGCGGCTCGGCAGCACGCAGTCGAACATGTCCACGCCGAGCGCGATCATCTTGAGCAGCTGCGGCGGTGTGCCGAGGCCCATCGTGTAGCGGGGCTTGTCCGCGGGCAAAAACGGCGTCGTCGCGCCGACTTGCTTGAGCATCTCCGGTTCGGGCTCGCCCACGCTCACGCCGCCGACGGCGTAGCCGGGAAAATCCAGCGCCGCGAGCGCCTCCGCCGCCTCGCGCCGCAGTTCATCGAACGTCGAGCCCTGCACGATCGCGAACACGTGATGGCCGCGGGCCAGAAACCCGCTGTCGGTGGCGATCTGCTTGCACTGGCCCGCCCACTTGTGGCTGCGCGCGACGGCTTTGGCGCATGCGTCGCGCTCGCACGGCCACGGCGGGCACTCATCGATCACCATGGCGATGTCGCTGCCGAGATTTTGCTGGATGCCCATGACCTCTTTCGGGCCGAGGAAGAGCTTTGCGCCGTCGAGGTGCGACTGAAAGGCCACGCCGTCGTCGCGGATGTCGCGGAGCTTGGCCAGCGAGAAAACCTGGAAACCGCCGCTGTCCGTGAGGATCGGCCCGTCCCAGCCCATGAACCGGTGCAGCCCCCCGAGATCGCGCACGAGTTCGCTGCCGGGCCGGAGATTGAGGTGGTAGGTGTTGCCGAGGATGATCTGCGCGCCGATCTCGCGCAGGTGGGCGGTCGTGAGGGACTTCACCGTGCCCTGCGTGCCGACCGGCATGAAGATGGGCGTCTCGACGATGCCATGTCGGGTCGTCAGCCGCCCGCGCCGGGCGGCCGTGGCTGTATCGGTTTTGAGGAGCTGAAAGTGTGCGGGCATCCGTGGCGGAGACCCTGCCCGACGCTTGACCCGAGGGTCAATCCACGAGGTAATTATCCGATACGCACCGTGCTCCTCGTCATCGACAACTACGATTCGTTCACCTTCAACCTCGTCCAGTATTTCGGGCAGTTGGGCGTGGAGCAGCGCGTCTTCCGCAACAACGAGATCACGCCCGACGAGGCGCTCGCGCTCAACCCCGACCGCGTGCTCCTCTCGCCCGGCCCGTGCTCCCCGCGCGAGGCGGGCGTCACGCTCGGCATCATCCACGCCTTCGCCGGCAAAAAACCCATCTTCGGCGTCTGCCTTGGCCACCAGTCCATCGGGCACTATTTCGGCGGCCACGTCGTGCGCGCCGACCGCCTGATGCACGGCAAGACCTCGCCCATCCGCCACACCGACTCCGATGTGTTCAAGGGCATGCCGCAGAACTTCGCCGCCACGCGCTACCACTCGCTGCTGGTCGAGCGCGCGACTTTCCCCAAGGAACTCGAGATCACCGCCGAGACCGCCGAGGGCGAGGTCATGGGCCTGCGCCACCGCACGCTGCCGATCTGGGGCGTGCAATTTCATCCCGAGTCGATTGCGACCGAGGGCGGAATGCGAATACTGGAGAACTTCCTGAGCCTGAACTGATCTGAATTCCCAATGCCCAAGGACCAATGCCCAATGTCCCATGATGGGGCCGCGCGAGCAGGCGCTTGGTCGACGCGCGCCTGTCCGTCACTGGTCATTAGTCATTGGTCATTCCACCGCCGCCATGCGCTGCCCGAAATGCACCTCGATCGAGGACAAGGTGATTGACTCCCGCATCAGCAAGGAGGGCTCGACCATCCGCCGCCGCCGCGAGTGCCTCGAGTGCGGCCACCGCTACAGCACGACCGAGACGCTCGTGCGCGACGGCGTGGTCGTGATCAAGCGCGACGGCCGCCGCGAGGATTTCGACCGCGAGAAGCTCGTGCGCGCCGTGCGCGCCGCCTGCCACAAGCGCCCCGTCGACGCCGAGCAGATCGCCATGCTCGTCGAGGATGTGATGGACGCGATGGAGGCGCAGTTCGAAAAGGAAATCCCCTCGCGCGCCATCGGCCAGGGCGTGATGCAACGCCTCCGCACCGTCGACCAAGTCGCCTACGTGCGCTTCGCGAGCGTCTACAAGGAATTCCGCGACGTGGCCGAGTTCGTGGACGAGATCAGTGCGTTGGGGAAGGGGAAGACGGGAGAATCGTGACAGTTCGAGTGGCACTTGGGCGATGAAACGAACCATCGTCTTCCTGTCCGTGTTGCTAGCCGGGTGCGGTCAGCCAGAACCGCGCGGTGGCGTTCATTTTTATTCTTTCCCTCCCGACGGTGGTTCATCGTCGGCTCCGGTTACTATCAAAAGCCAGCTTGCTGCTCTCACAGCTGCCGATCCTATTCAGGATGCGACACGTGCCTATCGGCGCGGCGACCACCGTCTCGTGGCTGTTCTGGGAATCGATGTGCATGTCCCAGGCATACAGGTCGAGTCTACGCGCCGCCTGCTTGGGCCAATGCGCTTGCTCGGAAGGAAGATTGTCAGCGGAACGACTGACTCACTTGAAAACGATGAGCACCGCCTGATGAACGAGCACGCGGCAGAATACGCTATGGCTTACAACGCACAGATGATCGTCCTGCTCACGACAAATGGTAGGCCGCGGAGCGACTGACTTTTCGGCTGCCAACAACGCTGCACCCGTCCATGCCCGCCCGCTCCCGCGACGACCTGCGTCGCCTCCACTTCGTCAACGCCCTCTTTGCCCACGCCACGGGGCAGGACCTCTACCTCGCGGAGCAGATCAAGGCGGCGATTGCATTCAGCCTCGCGGAGCTGGAGGCGCAGGTTGCGGCGCGCGCCGTGCCGCCTGCGGCCTACGACACGGCGTTCAACGCCGCCGCCGCCGCGCTGCTGACGAAGCTCTTCGCGGCGCAGCCGCGCACAGGCTTCTACCACTGGGACGCGTCGCTCTCGCTCGCCTCGGCCACCCCGCTTTTCACGCGCGCGGAGATCATGACGGGGCTGCGCGCGCTCGCTCCTTTCCGCGAGTCGACGCTGCTCGTGACCAACCTCCGCCCCGCGCTCATCCCGCCGACGCGCCGCGCGACCCCGCGCCGCCAGCGCGACTACGCCGAGGCGCTCGCCTTCATCCAAGACCTCGCCGCCGCCCGCACCGTGCGCGGCTCGAACCTGCAACTGCTGTTTTTGTAGGTTTGGTTTTACAGGAGGAAACTGAGGAAACAGAGAGAGGTAATGCATCCACTGTTTGCCAAAGCTGACGGCCTGACCGGCCAAATCATCGCGGCGGCAATCGAGGTGCATCGCGACAAAGGTCCCGGCTTGATGGAGCCCATCTACGAATGGTGCTTGATGCGCGAGCTTGAGCTCCGGCAATTGGCCGCGACCAACCAAAAAGCCGTCGCGATCACTTACAAAGGCTTCGTGCGCGAGGAGCCGCTCCGCTTCGATGTGCTGGTCGAGGGATGCGTCTTGGTCGAAGCCAAGTCCGTTGAAAGCATTCTTCCCATCCACAAGGCGCAACTTCTGAGCTACATGAAGCTCCTTAACGTGCCCGTCGGCCTGCTCATCAATTTTCACGAAGCCAGGCTCACCGATGGCGTGTCGCGGCTCATCCTCCCCGGTGCCAATCTCTGACTCTCTCCGTTCCCTTCGTTTCCTCCTGTAAAACAACCCATGTCCAAGACGATCTTCCAACGCATCATCGACCGCGAGATTCCCGCCAAGATTGAGCACGAGGATGAGCATTGCGTCGTGCTGCACGACATCCAGCCGCAGGCGCCCGTGCATCTGCTCATCGTCCCGAAGAAACCCATCCCGCGCGTGAGCGAGGCCGCCGCGGCGGATCAGGCTGTGCTCGGGCACTTGCTGCTCGTCGCGGGGCACGTCGCGAAGAAACTGAACCTCGCCCACGGCTTCCGCCTCGTCGTCAACAACGGCCCGCACGCCTGCGAGTCCGTGCCGCACCTGCACATCCACCTGCTGGCCCAGCGGCAGATGACGTGGCCGCCGGGCTAAAGCAGGGCGGGCCTGTGACCCGCCCTGCTCGGGCAATCACTTCAGGTGCTTCGCCAGCCACGCCTGCACCTCGCCGAACCAGAACTTCGAGTTCTCGCCCTTGAGGATCCAGTGGTTCTCGTCGGGAAAGACGAGCAGCTTGCCCGGCACCTGCAGGCGCTGGAGATACGTCCACATCTCGAGCGCGTTGTTCATCGGCACGCGGAAATCCTGCTCGCCGACCGTCACGAGCATCGGCGTCACCCAGCCCGTGCCCTTGGCGTGGTTGCCGGCGTAGGTCGTCGGGCTTTGCTCGCGCCAGATCGGGTTTTGCTCCCAGACGGGGCCGCCGTTGGTGACCTCGCGCGGGTAGACGCTGTCGCTCGTGGACCACTGCGTCGAAAGCGTCGCGAGGCCTGCGTGCGAGACGAGCGCCTTGTAGCGCGTGGTCGTGGCTTGGAGCCAGTTCGCGAGGTGGCCGCCGTAGCTCGCGCCCGCCGCCGCCTGCCGTGATCCGTCGATGAACGAGAACCGTTTGATCGCCTCGTCGGCGCCTTGGTTGATCTCGTCGGCGGGCGTCTTCAGTGGATCAAACTGGATGCCCTGGGCAAACGCCTCGGTGTAGCCGGTCGAGCCCGAGTAGTTGGTGAGCACGAGCACGTAGCCGGGCGCGGCGAGGAGGTGATAGTTCCAGCGGATGCCCCACTGGTCCTTGAACTGCGGCGTGGGGCCGCCGTGGAGCAGCACGAGCAACGGATATTTTTTCGCCGCGTCGAAGCCCGCGGGCTTCACGAGCAGGTTGTGGATCGGGCGGCCCTTGGCGCTGGTGAACGTGAATTCCTCCACGGCCGGCAGATCGAGCGCGGCGAGGGCGTCGTCGTTGAAGCGCGTGAGCGGGCGGAATGACCTGGCCGCGACATCGAGCCGCACGACTTCGGGCGGGCGGGCAGCGCTGTCGTGGTTGGCGACGAGCACCTCGCCACCGCGCGCGAGGCCGGTGAGACAGCCCGCTTTCGGCAAGTCGTGCGCGGTCACCGCGCCCCCGGCGGCGGGCACGGAGAAGAGCTTCGTCTGCGACGCGGCCTCGGCGGTGAAGAAAACGGTGCGGCTGTCGGCGCTCGGCACGAATTTCACGACCGAGAGATCGAGGCTCGCCGTGAGCGCGGTGCGCCTCGCCGCATCGAAGGGCCACGAAAACGACACGATGCGCGTGTGGTGGTAGGTCTTGCCGTCGCCGCCGGCCGAGTGCGTGGCGAGGAGCGCGCGGCCGTCGGGACTGAAGGCGGGATCGTCGAAGCTGCCCTTGTCGTCCGTGAGCTGCGCGGGCTCGCCGCCGGCAAGCGACACCGCGAAAAGCTGCGTGGGCGTGTTGGCATACGCCGCGCGATCGCGCGTGGTGCGCGCGATAAAGACGACGGACTTCCCATCGGGCGCCCACGCCGCGGGCAGGTTCTCGCTCGTGTCGCCCTCCTTGCCGCCGAAGCCGGGCAGCGCCGCGAGCTTCGTGCCCGCGAGGAGATCGCGGGCCTTCGCGCCGGCCTTGGCCTCCTGCACGAAGAGGTGGGCCTTCTTCTCGTCGAGCCAACGGTCCCAATACTTGATCGGGAAGCCCTCGTAGACGCGCGCGGAGTATTTCCGATCCTTCGCGGCCTTGGCGGCCTTCTTGTTGGCCTCGTCGTCCGCGGCGCCGGGAAACACCTCGCTGACGAACAGCAGTTGCTTGCCATCGGGGCTCCACTGCGGCGTGCGCGCGCCGGTGGAGAGCGAGGTCACGCGCTCCGCCTCGCCGCCCGCCAGATCGATCACGTAGAGCTGCGGGGCGTCGTCACCGTCGCGCTTCGCCGAAAACGCGATGCGCCGCGAGTCCGGGCTCCAATCGGCGCCCGTCTCGGTGCCCTTGGTGTGCGTGAGCTGGCGCGGCGGCGCGCTGCCATCGAGCGGCACGAGCCAGAGATCGGAGGACTGATCCTTGGCGTCGTAGGCAGGCAACGTGACGGAAAAGACGGCCCACTTGCCATCGGGACTCGGCACAGGCGCGCCCACGCGCTTGAGCAGCCAGAGATCGGCGTGGGTGATGGCGCGCTTGGCCGGCGCGGCGAGAAGCGTGGCCGCGGAGGCGGCGATGAAGCCGAGGATGAGAAAGATTTTTTTCATGAGCGGGAAAGTGGATGGGTTGGGAAGCTTGGTTGGGGACGCGGCGCCCTCGCCGCGTTTCGGGCAAGACGCGGCGAGGGCGCCGCGTCTCCAGCAAGGGGCGAAGACGATTCAGGTGGCGAATGACGGAGGGAAAGTGAATTCAACTGCGCGCCTCGAAGGCGCCGTCGGCGCGCTTCGCGACCAGGCGCTTCAGCTCGAGCATCATGAGCGTCGCGGAAAGCGCGGCGGCATCGAGGCCGGTCGCGGCAGCGAGCGCGTCCGGCGCAAGAATCGCGCCGCCGCGGAAGCACTCAAACACCTTGGCCTCCTCGGCCGTGAGATTCGCCGGCCGGCCGGCGGCGACATCCGCGGGCTTCTCCGCGATGGGGGCGGGGCGCAGGCCCTCGAGGTAGTTCAGCTCGCCCAGGATGTCGTCCACGCTCGTGAGCAGCGTCGCGCCATCGCGGATCAACTGGTGGCAGCCGGCGCTGGTGTTCTGATCGATCCGGCCGGGCACGGCGAAGATGAGGCGGCCTTGCTCGCCGGCGAAGCGCGCGGTGATCATCGCGCCGCCGTCGACGTCGCTCTCGACCACGATGGTCGCCTCGCACATGCCGGCGACGATGCGGTTGCGCATCGCGAAGGACTGCCGGTCGGCGCGGCGGCCGAAGGGAAACTCGGAGAGGATCGCGCCGCCCTCGGTCTCGATGCGGCGGTAGAGCGCGAGGTTTTCCGGCGGGTAGATGATGTCGATGCCGCAGCCGAGCACGGCGGCGGTCTTGCCGCCCACGGAGAGCGCGCCCTCGTGCGCCGCGGTGTCGATGCCGCGCGCCAGCCCGCTCACGACGCAGAAGCCGAGGCGCGCGAGCTCGGCGCCGAGCTTCTTGGCCGTCGCCTGGCCGTAGAGCGTCGTGCGCCGCGAGCCCACGATGGCGATGCACGGGTGGGAAAAATCGTAGCCGCCGCGCCGGTAAAGCCCGATGGGCGGGTCGTGGATCTCCTTCAGGAGCCTTGGGTAGGCGGCGTCGCGCGTCGTGATGAAGTCCGCGCCGCTCTTCGCCATGCGTTCCTCCTCGCGCCCGAGATCGACGTGGTCGCGCCACGCGACGACGGAATCAGAGATCACCGGGCCGACGCCCTTGACCGATTCGAGCTGGCGCTTGGACGCGCCGAGCACGGCGCGCGGATCACCGCCGAGTTCGCCGAGCAGGCGGTTGAGCGTGATCGGGCCGAGATTGGGCAGGGCGTTCAACACGATGAACGCTTGCCGCTCGGTCAGCTCGGGGGACATGCGCCCGACTCTCGCAACGCCGCGGGCAGGAAGTCGAGCAGTTGGGTGACGCTCACCGCCGCCTGGCCGTGGGCGCGGGCAAGATGATCCGCGGCGAGGCCGTGCCAGACGACGCCGCGCGCCGCGGCGAGAAGCGGTTCGGATGGCGTCTGCGCGAGCAGGCCGCCGACTAGGCCCGCGAGCAAATCGCCGCTGCCGCCCCGCGCCAGCACGGGGCCGCCGAAGAAACTGTGGTAAGTAGGGCAGGCATGTGACCTGCCCTGGGCGGGTCGTAGACCCGCCCTGCTTTCAATCCGCGTCACCGCTCCCTTGAGCACCACGGTCGCATCCGCCAGCTCCGCGCCCGCAATTCGCGTCCATTCGCCGGCGTGCGGCGTGAGCACACGCGGCGCGACGCCGGCGTCGACGATCTCGGGCTGCAACGCATCCGCGTCGATCACGAGCGGGACGGGCGACGACGCGGCGATGCTGCGCGCGAGCGCGAGCGCCTCGGGTTCGCGTCCGAGGCCGGGTCCGAGCACGAGCGCGCTGGCGCGATCGATTTTCTCGCGGAGCAGGTGCTCGCCCTCGAGCGCGAGGCTGCCGGCGGGCGTCTCCGGCCAGCCGACCCACATCGCCTCGGGCGCGCGGGCGGCAAAGGCCGGCGCGAGCGATTCGGGCACGAAGGCCGTCACGAGCCCTGCGCCGCTGCGGAGCGCGGCGAGCGTGGCCATCAGGATCGCGCCGGGGAAATTGCGCGAGCCGCCGACGAGGAAGACGTGGCCGAACGTGCGCTTGTCGGACCGCGGCGGGCGCAGCGCGGCGAGCGGGGCGAGGATGGAGGGGAGCAGCACGCGAGTGGTGGCCGGGCTCGCTGAGCCCGGTCCGGGGTCGGCGGCCCCGGCTGCATCGTCCTTGAAAAAACCGAGGTCGAGATAGCGCACGCGGCCGGCAGTCGCGGCGTAGTCGTCGACGAGCGGGCGTTTCACGCACCCGGTCGCATAGGTGAAGTCAGCGCGGAAGAGGCCCGCGCTCGGCAAGTCCACCGCGGCGCGCAGTCGGATCGGCAGGGCGTTCACCGTGGCGATGAGCAGCGCGGTGCGGGCATCGGCCGGCGGCCGGAATTGAAAGCCGAAGATGCCATCGAGGCAGAGGTCGTAGGCGCCCTTTGCGCGGACCACGTTCGCGCGATCGCGCGCGGCGTGGACGAGATCGCGCCACGCGCGCGCGGCGAGCGGGCGCAGCGTGCGCTCGCCGAAGGCGAAGGCCACCTCCACGCGCGCCGCGGGAAACTTTTCCAGAATCGTCTGCACGGCGATGAGCGCGTCGCCGCCGTTGTGGCCTTTGCCGGCGAGCACGAGCACGCGGCCGTCGGCGGGAAAGCCGCCGACTTCCTCGAAGTCGCGCAGCACGGCGGCGGCGAGGGCGCGGCCGGCGCGCTGCATCGCGGGCCATTCGCGCGCCTCCTCGCCGGCGAGGAGCTTTTCCTCGAGCGCTCGCGCCTCGGTGCACGTGAGGATGGGGTGGCTCGGGAGAGGGGTCATGGGCGTTCCTTGCGGCCGTGCTCGAGCCACTCGCGGTATTGCTCCTCGGTCTCGGTGAATTGCAGCGGGCAGCCGGGCAGCGGCTTGCCGCGGTGAATCACGCGGCGGGTGAGCCGGGTCAGCGACCGAAAATAGTAGGTCTCGCCGCTGCGGCGCACCTCGTAGAACTCCGAAAAAGTGCCGGTGCCGGCGTCGAGCGCGACCTCCGTGGTGTCTCCGTCCCAGACGGCGTGCTGGCCCCAGGCCGCGAACACCGCCTCGATGGTCATGAGCTGCGGCGGCCGGGCCGGGGCGGGGTCGGGCGTGACGACCGGGGGCGGCAGCGAGCCGTGGGCGGCGGGGGCTGGCGTTTTCCAAGGCGCCCAGAGGGAGAGCACAAACGCGGCCCCGAGCAGGAAGCCGAGCATGATCCAAGACGGGGTCTTCGAAAGCTGCGCAGCCGATGGCACGCGGCGTGGCTCGGATGACGGCTCGCGGTCCATGGCGGGCGATGCGCCAAACTCAGGCGCGCACGAGCGCGGCCACGGCGAGCGCGTAGGTCTCGGTGTGCGAGAGCGTGAGGTGCACGTGCGTCGCGCCCACGGCGCGGAGCAACGCCTCGCCCTGGGCATCGAGGCGCACGAGCGGCTCGTGGCGCGAGCCATGATAGACGGACGCGGACTTCCAGCCAAACTCCCTGCCGATGCCGGTGGTGAAGCACTTCGATACCGCTTCCTTGGCGGCGAAACGCGCGGCAATGTGCTTGTGCGGCGCGCCCATGCTGGAGCAGTAGGCCTTTTCCTCGTCGGTGAGGATGCGATCGAGGAAACGCTCGCCGTGCCGCTCAAGCACGCCGCGGATGCGCTCGACCTCGATGATGTCGGCGCCGAGGCCGATCAGGATGCCGCCGGGAGGAAGGGAGATGTTCATCGGAAGGATCGCCCGCGAATCACGCGAACGGACGCGAATAAATCCATGAGCTATTCGCGGGCATTCGCGTGGTCCGCGGGAGGATTCATCAGCCGCTTCATCTCGCGCACCGCCTCGTCGACGCCGGTGAACACGGCGCGGCTCACGATGCTGTGGCCGATGTTGAGCTCGTGCAGGTGGGGGAGCGTGCGCACCTCGGCGATGTTGACGTAGTTGATGCCATGGCCGGCGTTGACGACGAGCCCGCGGGAATGCGCGCGCCCGGCGCCGGCGCGCAGGCGCGCGAACTCCGCCGCGCGGCGCGGCCCGAAATACGCGTGCGCATACGCGCCCGTGTGCAGCTCGACGAACGGCGCGCCCAGCTCCGCGCTCGCGTCGATCTGCGGCGGGTCGGGATCGATGAAGAGGCTCGCCTTGATGCCGGCGGTGTTCATCGCCTCGACGCAGGCGCGCACGCGGTCGCGGTTGCCGGCGACGTCGAGTCCGCCCTCGGTGGTCACCTCCTGCCGGTTCTCCGGGACCACGCACACGAACTCGGGCTTCAGCTTCAGGGCCAGCGCGACCATCGCGGGGGTGCAGGCCATCTCGAGGTTGAGGCGCGTGCGGACCGCCTCGCGCAGCCGCCAGACGTCGCGCTCCTGGATGTGGCGCCGGTCCTCGCGCAGGTGGACCGTGATGCCATCGGCCCCGGCGCGCTCGGCGGCGGCGGCAAACGCCACGGGGTCCGGCTCGACGGCGCCGCCGTCGGCGGTGGCGTCGCGATAGCGCGCCTGCCGGAGCGTCGCGCAGTGGTCGATGTTCACGCCGAGGAGAATCATGGAGCGGGAACGCTGCACGAAACCCCGGGGGCAGGGAATCAGGAAAACGCCGTGCTTTTCGCCTTTCGGCGCGGCGGTGCGGGCGCTTTGCTGGCGGGAATGCCCGCGCCCCCCCCTGCCAAACAGGAGAACCTCCTCGTCAATCTCGCCTGCAATGTCGCCGCGCCGGCGCTCGCGCTTTCCTACCTCAGCAAGCCGGGCGCGCTCGGCCCCAAGGGGGCGCTGCTCGTGGCGCTCGCGTTTCCGATCGGCTACGGGCTTTGGGATTTTTCGCGGCGCCGGAGCTTCAATTTCCTCTCGGCGCTCGGTTTCGCCGCGACGCTTGCGACCGGCGGGCTGGCGCTGCTGAAGCTCGATCCGTTTTGGTTTGCGGTGAAGGAGGCCGTGGTGCCGGCGCTGATCGGGCTCGTCGTCGTGGTGTCGCATGCCGTGGGCAGGCCCCTCGTGCGCTCAATGCTGCTGAACGACCAGGTGCTCGACGTGGCGCGCGTGGAGGCGGCGATCACGGAGCAGAGGCAGGAGGCGGGGCTGTCGCGGCTGCTCTGGCGGGCGACGGGGATGCTGGCGGGGTCGTTTGCCTTCAGCGCGGTGACGAACTTTTTTCTCGCGCGGTTGATCGTGACGGCGCCGGCGGAGACCGAGGAGTTCAATGCGCAACTCAGCCGGCTCATGTGGTGGAGCTGGCCCGTGATCGCGATTCCGAGCCTGGTGATCATGATGCTCGCGCTGTGGCAGCTCCTGAAAGGCGTGGCGCGGCTCACCGCCATCCCGCTCGACGACCTTTTTCACGCCGCGGCAAAGAGGGACGCCGGTGGCGCGCGTTGAGCCGGGCGCGTGTCGCCGCGCGCCCGGTCCCGGGCCGCGAGGGGCCAACGCCCCCCGCCGTCATCCCCGCCGCGAGATCGGCACGTAGTCGCGCTTGGTCGGGCCGACGTAGATCTGGCGGGGGCGGTAGATGCGGCCCTTGGGGTTGGCGGCGACCTCGCGCCAGTTGGCGATCCAGCCGGGGGAGCGGCCGATGGCGAACATCGTCGTGAACATGTTCACCGGGATGCCGAGCGCGCGCATGATGATGCCGGAGTAGAAATCGACGTTGGGGTAGAGCTTGCGCGAGACGAAGTAGTCGTCCTTCAGCGCGGCTTGCTCGAGGTTCTTGGCGATGGCGAGCAGCGGGTCGTCGATGCCGAGGCGCTTGAGCACGACGTCGCAGGCCTGCCCGATGATCGTCGCGCGCGGATCGAAGTTCTTGTAGACGGCGTGGCCGAAGCCCATGAGGCGGTTGGTCTTCGAGCCGGACTTGGCGGCGGCGATGAAGCGCGAGCCGTCGTCGTGCTCGTCGTGGATCGACTGGAGCATCTGCATGACGGCGACGTTGGCGCCGCCGTGCAGGGGGCCGGAGAGCGCGCTGATGCCGGCGGAGACGGAGGCGAAGACGTTGGCCTGGCTCGAGCCCACCATGCGGACGGTCGAGGTGGAGCAGTTCTGCTCGTGGTCGGCGTGCAGGAGGAGGAGGAGGTTGAGCGCGCGCGAGACCTCGGGCACGGCGACGTGATCCTTGTAGGGCTCGGAAAACATCATGTGCAGGAAGTTGTCGCAGAACGGCAGCTCCTGCTTCGGGAAGACAAACGGCAGGCCCTTCTGGTAGCGGTAGATCATCGCCACGAAGGTGCGGATCTTCGAGATGGCGATCGCGGCGGCGAGGTCGAAGCCCTTGAGGTCCTTCTCAAAGTTGTTGGTCGCGAGCTCCGGGTAGTAGGCGGGCAGGGCGGCGACGAGGGCGGAGAGCATCGCCATCGGCGAGGCGCTCGTGGGGAAGCCCTCGAGGATTTTCTGCATCTGCATCTCGACGGCCGCGTTCTTGCGGAGGAGCTGGCTGAAGTCCGTGCGCTGCTTCTGCGTGGGCAGCTCGCCGTAGATGACGAGCCAGGCGGTCTCGACAAACTCGCTCTTCTCCGCGAGCTGCTCGATGGGGTAGCCGCGGTGGCGGAGGATGCCATTGTCGCCGTCGAGGTAGGTGATCTGGCTCTCGCAGGAGCCGGTGTTGCCGTAGCCTTGGTCGTAGGCGATGTAGCCGCTGGCGGCGCGGAGCTGGCGCGTGTCGATCGCCTTTTCGCCCTCGGTGCCTTCCATGATGGGCAGGGGGTATTCCTTCTCGTCGATTTTCAGCGCCGCGGTCTTGGCCATAGGGCGTCGAGCGAAGGGAAATCGGCGCGGCTGGCAAAGGAAAGTTTGCGGCGGCGGGGCGCAGCGCGCGGAAAGTAGGGCCGATCAGCGCGGGCGCGGGGGGGCTAATGCGGCCCGCCGCCCTCTGTCGCCGACGCGCCCTCCGCCCCGGACGGATGGCCGTGCGAACGCTTCCCTTTTTGGCGCGAAGCCTCCTACTCACGCGCTGCGTCTGTCCCGGCGAGCTTTTCCCCTTCATGAAGAATTCCCTTCGTTTTGATTCCCTTGCCACGCGCCGCGCCTTCCTCGGGCGGGCCGCCGCCCTCGCGGCATGTGCCGTGATCCCGCGCCGGGCGGCCGCCGCGGCCATGGCCGGCCGGCCCAGCTCCGTGTTCGGCGGCGTGCGTGTCGGCGCCATCAGCTACAGCTACCGCAGCGCGCTCACGAGCGCGGAGGAGCTCCTGCAGGCGCTGCTCGCCGACGGGCTGAGCGAGGTGGAGATGATGGGATCGCACATCCAGGCCTTCGCCGGGATCGCCGTGGCCGCGGGCGGAGGCGGCGGGAAAAAGAAGAACGCCGCGCCGCCGCCGCCGCGCTACACCGACGCGCAGCGCGAGGAGCAGCTCGTGAAGTGCCGCGCGCTGCGGAAGATGTTCAACGACGCCGGCGTCACCATCCACATCCACAAAATGCCCTTCGGGCCCTCGGACGAGGAGGTCGACTTCAATTTCCTCGTCGCCAAGGCGCTCGGCTGCGCGGCGATCACCACGGAGCGTTCCGATGCGGCCGTGAAGCGGCTCGCGCCCTTTGCGGAGAAGCACCGCCTCTGGGTCGGCTTTCACAACCACACCGCCAACTTCCCGGCGGTCGAGGCCGATGCGTTGGTCGACGCGGGCAACTACGTCGGCTTCAACTTCGACGTGGGCCACTACGTCGCGGGCACCAAGGGCCAGTCGCCGATCCCGGTGCTGGAGAAATACCACGCGCGCATCGTGAACCTGCACCTCAAGGACCGCACGGCCGACGGCGGCAACCTGCCGTGGGGGCAGGGCCAGACGCCGATCAAGGAAATCCTGCGCTTGATGCGGAGGGAAAAGTGGACCTTCCCCGCCGACATCGAGCTCGAATACAAAATCCCCGAAGGCTCCGACGCGGTGAAGGAAGTGGCGAAGTGCGTCGCCTACTGCCGCGAGGCGCTGGCCTGAGCGGGCGCCGGGAAAGGCTTGGGCTCGGGCAGATGCGGGCGGCCCGATTCGCGGAGGTTTGGAGGAGGACGCGGCACAGAGCCCGCCCTGCCTCGGCGGCCAAGGACGCTCGCCGCCACGAGGTCGCCTGCGTGCGCCCGCTGCCGCTCAATGATGGTGGTGATCGTCGTGGTGGTGCGCGTCGTGATGATGGTCGTGCGGTCTGCGCGAGCGTTTCGCCGAGCGCGGCTCCGGCCGCTCAATGGTCGCCGCACGCACAAACGGATCCGAGCCGAGCACGATGCAGCGGCGGATCGTCTCGCCGGTCTCGGGATGCTTGGTCAGCGGCGGATCCTTGATGGAGTGGCGGATTTCGTAGCGCCGCACCGGTTTTCCGGGTCGCGGCAGGGTCTCGTAAGTATAGGTAACCATCGGGGAGCGGCGGTGAGCTCGCTTTTCCGCGTGGGCGGCCATTGCTCCGGCCTTGCCTGGGAAAAACGAATCGAAGACTCGCGGGATCAAGGCGGCGCGGCCCCCGCGCGCCAAACAAAAAGGCGCCGAATCGGAGATTTGGCGCCCGGGAAACTTCGAATGACCCGGGCGCGAATCGCGCCGTCGCCTCGATTCAGGCGCGGATGGCGTGCTTCCGCCGGGCGCCGATCACAAGCAGGGCGAGGACCGCCAAGGGAGCGATCAGGCCCGGGCCGCTGTCGGGGACGCCCGTGGCAGCGGCGACCGATTGCCAGCTGCCCGTGAACTGCAGCGGCGCCGAAAAGCCGGTCGCACCGCCGTTCAGGAAATTGTTCAGGCTCGAGCCGGAAATCAGCGCGCTGTCGCTCGCCTGCAGGCCCGAGAAGGCGAGGACACCTGAATTCAGCGTGCCTTGGGCAAAGCTGACTTCGCCCAGGGTCCACGTGCGGTTTTGCGTGGCCGTGCCGCTGCCGCTGATGGTGGCGCTGAAGCTCAGGAGCGTTCCAACCCCTGAAAACACGCCGGTCACGCTGCTATCGATGCTGGTCGTGGCGGTGAGCGTCACACCCGCGGGAGCGCTGGTCGTGACAAAGCTGTAGGTGATCGGCACGGCCTGGAGCGCCGGCGAGGAGACAGCCAAGGCGATGATGGCGGCGAGGGAGAGCGAAGGAATTCTCATGGAAACGAGGGACGGATAGTGCAGGCAGCGATGGAAGTGATGACTAGGATCAACAGCATCCGGGCGGGTCGATCGGAAAATCAACAGCATTTCATCGCCGGCAGCGCCGCGCGATCGATCGGGCGGCGCCGGGGGACGCCGTTGCGCGGGGCGCCTCAGGGCCAGAGCCAGTAGAAAATCGCGGCCGAGGCGATCGCGTAGAGCGCGGCGTCGAGCACGTGCTTCGCGCTGGAGGACCACGGGCGCATCATCCAAATCGAATCGGTGATGGTGCCGAAGCCATGCGCGATGAACGTGGCCGCTCCCATCAGCTTGGCCGCGCCGGCGGCATTCCACGGGTTCAGGCTGAAAATCCGTCCCGCCAGATACCCCGCGACCGTCGCGACGACCAGGCACCAGACGAACCACAGCCCGAGGTATTTTCCCATGTTGGGCGCGCCGTTGGGGCCCACGACGACATGCGCGATCGGGCCCTCGCGATACTTCTGCTGCATCGCCTCGCCGCCCATCGCCTTCATGTCGGCGCAGTGCGGCAACACGTAGCGCCCGGGCTTCGATGCGCCCGCGCGAATCGCCGCGCGCACGGCGTCCTCATTGGCGAATCCCCGGTAGTCCGGGGCGTGCCACTTGAAAACCATGTGGATGAGCGAGCTGATCAGGAACACGGCGACCGCGGACAACAGGATCGGCAGCCAGAGGGAAACGAGGGTATTCATGAGAAATCGGGGTGCAGGCAGGCGCGCCGCTCACTTTGTCCTGGGCACGAAGGGCCGCACGGCGGCGACGAGCAGCTTGTAGCCCTCGGCGTTGAAATGCAGCATGTCCTCGACGAAGAGCTCGGGCCGGACCTTGCCCGCGGCGTCGAGGGTGGTCGTGCGCGTCTCGATGTAGTTCAAGCCGGGCTGGGTCTTGCAGTAGGCGGCGACGAGGTCGTTGAGCTGGTTGCCGGCGTCGATCTGCTCGATGCGCCTGATCGTGGGCGCGAGGCCGATGAAATGGATCGGGATGCCGGGGAACCTGCCGCGCACCTTGGCGACGAACGCCTTGAAGTCCGCAAACACCTCTTCGACCGGCCAGCCGGCGTTGATGTCGTTGCCACCCGCGCGGAGGAAGATCGCGCTCGGCGCATACGGGAAAATCATCCGCTCGGCGTAGTAGGTGCAGTCCTTGATCTGGTTGCCGCCGAAGCCGCGGTTCAGGACGGTGGTGTGCGGGAAGTCCGCGGCGAGCGTCTTCCACCGCACGATCGTCGAGGAACCCACGAAGAGCACCGCGCCCTTGGGCGGCGGGTTCGCTTGGTCGGCGGCCTCGAACTTCGCGATGTCCTTTTCCCACTTGGCAAAGTTGTTGGCCGCCGGCTTCGCCTTCGGCCAGGCGGGCGCCGCGGTCTGGGCGGCGGCCACGAGCGGCAACAACGCGAGGGCGACGAGTAGGGAGGACAGGCGGCGGAGCATCGGGGAAGTGGGGCCGGGGAATTTCGAGAAAACATCGCGATGAACGGACCCGGACTCCAGCTCGAATCTGCGCGGCGCCACGCGCGCGAGGCCGCGACGCCGGCCGGCGCTATCTTTGCCCTGCGCGGCGCGCCTTGATCGCCTGCGCCAGCGTCGAGGCCTCGGGATGATCGTGCTGCAGCTTGGCGCCCACCGCGACGAGCAGGCCGGCGATGATGAGCGCCGGCAGCCACGTGCGGCGGACCAAGGTTCCCGCCCAGTGGCCGAGCAGGTCGCGCCGGCCCATGCGATAGACCATCGTGCCGGCAAACGTGGCCTCGAAGGCCACCTCGAACAACAGCGCGTAGCCGCCGACAAAGTAGAAAATTCCGCTGAGCAACAGGAAGGCGGCGAGGATGGCGATTGCGATCCAGCATCCTTCGTTGTCGATCCACGAAAGATCGAACCCGAGGTCCAGCCCCGGGCCGCTGCTGGGCTTGCCCGGCCGGTTCGCCTGCCGGCACCACACGCCGACGGACCAGATGAAAATTCCATAGGACACGAGCGTGCTGATCGCATACCGCGCCGGGATGGACGTCATCCCGCAGACGTGGAGAAGGGAGCTGCAGCCCCACCCGCCGAGCCACATCGCGAGGAACAATACCGCCGATTCGATGACGGGCGGCCGCTTGTCCAGTCCCTCCGTGACGAAGCGGTGCCGTTCCTTGGCTTCCTTGTGTTCGTTCCAAGTCATCGCTTGGCGTTCGACGCGGGCGAGCCGGCGCGGTCGATTGTCTTCGGCCCGCCTCGGTGTGCGCGGCACTGCGGCTCAGGTTCGGGCAGGGAAGCGCATCGCCCTCGGCTCACTCCATCCCGCCTTTTCCGCGAATTCGCTTCCGACGTCTGCTTCACTCCGCGCTCGGTTGCTCCGCGAAGTCGTGGCGAAACAGGGCGAGCAGGGTGAAGATCGCGGCGATCGTGCCGTGGGGAAAATTGACGAGGCTCACCCACGACGCGATCCACACCAGGCGGGACGCGTTGCCGCGCATGCAGTGGCGGCCCGCGGCGATCTGGAGGGCGCCGGCCACCCAGCCGAGCGTGAGCTGGAGCAGCACGTAGGCCGCGATGGCCCGGTCCAGCAAATCGGCCGCGTGGTCGAAGGCGCGCATCGGGTTGAGCAGCTCGGAGTGGCCGATGATCGCCTGCAAAAGGGCCATCAGCGACATGGTTACGGTGAGCACGCCAGTCCCGATTTGAAGATAACCGAGCGCGGCAAGGTTGCCGGCATCAGGCCGGGCGACTTCGTTTCCATGAACGGCGTCCATTGCGGGGAGGGGTGGGGTGCGCCAGAGATGGCACTTGCGCGGGCGGCAAGCAAGGCGAGAACTCGGCGCCCGCGCTCGCGCGGCCGGCCCGAGATCGCCTGCGTGTTGTCGGAGAGCGACGTCGGCTCCTGCCTGATGGACACGATCCAGCCCAGGCACAACGTGAGCAAGGCGGGCGCGGGGGCGACGCGTTTGACTAATCCGCGCGACGTGCGCCTCGACGCACCGATCGACGCCAATCGCCACGGCGGCACGGGCATGCTGTTCACCGGCACCGTCGGCGTAAACGCCGTGCTCGTGGCCCCCGGGCGGATCGGGTGGGCGAGGTGAGCGCCCGGGCCTGGCTCAGCGCGGGGAAGGCGCGAAGGTCCGCCGGATGGCGGCGTATTTTTCCGCCTCGGCCGTGGGGCTCTGATGGCAATAAATCATCACGCCGTCGGCGGTGGCGCGTCCACTCGCCGCCACCTGGGCCACGTAGTCGGAGGTGGAATCGCCGAGCGAGCTGTGGCGCGAGGCGTAGACGTCGACGATGATGGGCAGGCCGGGCCGGAACAGCGCGCGCACGCGGGCGACCTCGGCGGCCACCTGGCCGGCGTCGGTGAGGTTGGCCTTCACCGACTCGTTGCGGTAGGGAAAGAGCACGCCGTCGAGCAGGTCGCCGTAGGCTGCGGCAAACTTCGGCGTGAGCTGGCGGAAGTAGACGCACGGCACGAAGGCGAGGCGGGGATTGATGCCACGGGCCGCCTCCAGCATCGCGCGCACCGTGGCGGGCGTGTAGGTGCGGAGGTTGTGCGCGAAATCGTCGATGCTCCACGCGACCAGCGCGGGCTCGCTCGCGCTCAGCCGCGCGATTTCCCCGGCCCACCGGGCGTAGTCGGTGCGGTAGGGCTCGGAATAATTCTTGGTCTGCGGCGGTGATTCCGTGGGCGGCACGAGCGTGACCCAGACGCGCAGCGAGTGCGCGCGGGCCAGCGGCAGGAAGGCGCGGAGATCGTCCCAGTCGGTGGCTTCGCGCCAGACCAGGAAATTGTAGGTGTTGGCGCCGAGATCGGCGAGCTCGCGGAGCAGCCGGGGAAAGTCGACGCGCCGATCGGCGCGGCGGGGTGGGTTGGCGTAGGTGGCGAGGCAGCCCTGCACGGCCGCGGCCCGCGCCGCGACCGCCGGCTCGGCCACCAGGCTCACCGCGCTGGCGAACACGATCAGGCCGAGGTGAACGAGTCGGGAGGGGGCGAACATGTTGGGCATTTGGAACCGGGCCGAGTCAGCCTGAAATCCGCCGCAGCGTCACGCCCGGATCGACCGGGCCGGCCCAGCGCCGTCGTTGCGGCTCGGCCGCGATGCCCGCGCACGGCTTTTGACGCGCGCGCGGTTCTCTGCTTGCACGAGGCATCCCCATGGACCTTTCCGATCTTTCCTGGCCCGCCGTGGCGGCGTTGTCGAAGGACACGCCGGTCGTCATCCCGGTCGCCGCGCTCGAGCAGCACAGCCACCACCTGCCGGTGTTCACCGACAGCCTCCTGCTGGGCGAGATCGTGCGCCGCGCGAAGGAGCGCGTCGGCGCCCGCGTGCTCTTCGCGCCCCTGCTGTGGCTCGGCAACTCGGACCACCATCTCGATTTCGCCGGCACGGTCTCGGCCCGGCCGCGCGCCTACCTCGATGTGTTGAACGGCCTCGTCGAAAATTTTCTCCACCACGGTTTTCGCCGGATCGTGTTCATCAATGGCCACGGCGGCAACGACGTCCCGGGCAAGCAGGCGGTGTTCGAGGTGCGCCAGCGCCACCGCGCGCGCAGCGACCTGCTGCTGCTCTTCGCCACCTATTGGTCGCTCGGCACCGAGCCGTGGAAAACAGATCCGTCGCTCCGGCAGCACGCGATGGGGCATGCGTGCGAATGGGAGACCTCGATGATCCTGCGCATCGCGCCGCAGCTCGTCGGCGACTACCGCGCGGCGCGGACGATCGAGTCCGACTCGCAGTTCGCCCCCGGCATGCGCGGCTGGATCACGCGCGAACGGAGCGCGCCCGGCCACATCGGCTCGCCGCAGTTTGCTTCAGCGGAAAAGGGCGAGCACCTGCTGGCGGCGTTCGCGGCGGACCTCGTCGCATGGCTCGAGCGCGTGGCAAACTGGGACGGGACGACATGGTGAGCCCGCGATGACGTCCGCCCCGCCATCGCGTCCGGCCACGTGGAAGTGGCTCGTCTGCGGCCTGCTGCTGCTCGCCTCGGCGATCAACTACATGGATCGGCAGACGCTCGCCAACGCGTCGGTGCGCATCAGCCGCGAGTTTGGGCTGTCGCAGGCGCAATACGGCAACGTCGAGGCGGTGTTTGGCTATGCGTTTGCGGCGGGCTCGGTGGTGTTCGGGTTTCTCGCGGATCGGATGTCGGTGCGCTGGCTGTATGCGTGGGTGCTCGCGCTGTGGTCGGTGGCGGGCTTCGTCACGGGGTTCGTGAAGAATTACGATCAGCTCCTGCTGTGCCGCGCGCTGCTCGGGTTCTTCGAGGCCGGACACTGGCCCTGCGCGATTCGCACCACGCGGATGTTGCTCGACGAACGCCAGCGCTCCATGGGCAACGGCCTGCTGCAAAGCGGCGCATCGCTGGGCGCCGTGATCACGCCGGCGATCATGGCGGCGTTGATGACGGCGGACGTGGCGACGTGGCGCACGCCGTTCCTTGTCGTGGGCGCCGTGGGGATGGTGTGGCTCGTGCCGTGGTGCGTGCTGCTGCGCGGAAATGATCTGCGGGCGGACACGGAAGGCAGGGGCCGCGGCGCCGCCGCCGAGGAATTGGGCGAAAACGCGGCGAGGGCGCCGCGTCCCCCGCGGGCCTCCTTCTGGTCGATCGTGTTCAGCCGGCGCATGCTTGTGGTGTTCTTCGTCGTCGCGTGCATCAACACCACGTGGCAGATCCTCCGCGCGTGGATGCCGAAGTTCCTGCAGGAGGGCCGCGGCTACACGGAGGGCCAGGCGCTGGCCTTCAATTCGGCCTGGTTCATCGCGACGGATCTTGGCTGCCTGGCGGCGGGGGCGCTCGCGGTGTGGCTGGCGCGGCGGCACCTGAGCGTGCATGCCGCCCGGGTGATCGTGTTCGCCGGCTGCGCGGCGCTGTGCGCGGCCTGCGCGCTCGTGCCGCGGCTCGGCTCGGGCTGGCCGCTGCTCGTCGTGCTGGCGTTGGCCGGCGCGGGGGCGCTGGGCGTCTTCCCGCTCTACCACGCGTTCACGCAGGACATCTCGGCCGAGCACCAGGGGAAGATCACCGGGCTCGCGGGCGTCGCGGCGTGGGTCATGCCGGCGCAGCTCCAGCGGCTCTTCGGCGTGCTCGCGGACCGCACGGGATCGTTTGACCTTGGGCTCGCGCTCGCCGGCCTGCTGCCGCTGCTCGCGGTGCTTCCCCTTTGGCTGCTTTGGAAAACCCCAAAAACCTCCGCCCCATGAACCGTCCCCTGACCCGCCGTGAAATGCTCGTCTCCTCCGCCGCGGCCGTCGCGCTCGCCGCGCTGCCGCTGCGCGCCGCCGCCGCCGCGCCCGCGCGGAAAAAAGTCGCGCTGCTCGGCACGATGGTGCGGCCGCTGTCGCACGCGCAGCATTTCCTCGATCGCTTCACGCTTGGCTACACCTGGGCGGGCGGCTGGCACCGGCCTTCGGTCGATCTTGCGGGGCTCTACATCGACCAGTTTCCCGGGGGCGAGGACGACCTCGCGCGGCGCACCGCGAAGCGGTTCGGCGTCCCGCTGTTTCCCAGCGTCGCGGATGCGCTCACGCTCGGCACCGGCAAGCTCGCGGTCGACGGCGTGATCATCATCGGCGAGCACGGCCGCTACCCGAAAAACGAGAAGGGCCAGACGCTCTACCCGCGCTACCGGTGGTTCAAGGAGACGGTGAAGGTCTTCGAGTCGAGCGGCCGGAGCGTGCCGGTGTTCAACGACAAGCACCTCTCCACCGACTGGCGCGAGTGCGTCGAGATGGTCGAGGACGCGCGGCGCCTGAAGTTTCCCTTTCACGCGGGCTCGTCGCTCCCGGTCACGCGCCGTTTGCCGGCGATTGATTTGCCGTTCGGCACGCCGTTGAGCGAGAGCCTCGCCGTGTGCTATGGCGGGCTCGACAGCTACGATTTTCACGGGCTTGAGGTCGCGCAGTGCATGTCCGAGCGGCGCCAGGGCGGCGAGGTCGGCATCGCGCGCGTGCTGGCGTTGCGCGGCGCCGCGATGTGGGAGCATGCGGCCAGGCGCGAGGAAACGCAGCGCCTGCTCGTCGCCGCGCTGTGCCGCAGCCACAACCTGCCGGTGAAGGACGCCTATCCGACCGACGCCGTGAGCTTCGCTTGGGCGCGCCAGAATTTTCCCGAAGGCTGGGGCTATTTCATCGAGCACCGCGACGGCTTCCGCACGACACTCATGATGCTCCCGCCGATCCGCGACATGAACTACGCGGGGCTCAACCGCCGGACGGGCGAGATCATCTCGACGCAGATGTATCTGCCGATGCCCGATCGCGGCTCGACCACCGCGGATTTTTTCAACCCGCTCGTGCACCACGCCGAGCAGATGATCCTCGAGAACAAGCAGCCGTATCCCATCGAGCGCACGCTGCTCACCTCGGGCATGACGCTGGCCGGCGTGGAGTCCCTCCATCGCGGCACCGTCGTCGAGACCCCGGAGATGGCCGTGCGCTACACGGGCCCGAAGGAGTCGACCTTCTGGCGGGACTGAGGCGGAACACGGCAGTTGGGCGATGAGGGTCGACGGCTGGGAGGCCAACTCCCGGGCGAGACGGCCATGGCGAAACCCGCCGTTTGGTTTTCTCCCAACGCTCCTCCCTCAACTGCATGAGTCCGGCCGAGGCGCCGCCCGACCTGGCTTTTCTTTGCGCGTGCGCGACGCTTCGCCGCGTCGCGGAACGTCAGCGAAGTTCAGCCGCCCGCCGGCGGGGCGGGCGACTCGCGCGGGACCGGCGCGCTACTTGGCCATCACCACGTCCCAAGGCGCTTCCGCCTGAATGAAGAACACCGCGGGTTCGCTGCCCTCCACCTTGGCGACGTGCGCCGCGCGATTGGAAAGCATGAAATAGGAGCCAGGTCCCAGCCGGTGTTCCTTGCCGCCGACGGTCAGCGTGAGCGAGCCCGACACCACCGCCACGTGGTGATTGGCCGTGTGGTGGTGGAGCGGCGTCACGAGGCCGACGGGATACTTCAGGAAGAACCGCGAGGGGCCTTTTTCCATCTCCCCGGAGACGGTGGCCGCCTCGATGCCATTGCCCATCGCCTTCCATTTCAGGTCGGCCTTGGGAACCACGATCGATTTTCCGGCTTCGGCGGCATGGGCGAAAGCGGCCGAAAAAAGTGCCGCGGCGAGCACTGCGAGTAGGGTGGGGATTTTTTTCATGGGGCTTCGGCAAAGCTTCCCGCGCGCAACCGGGGATCGGCCAAGCGGGGAAACTTTGCCGTGGGAAGACGCTGGCGGGCCGGTTATTCCCGGCAACGCATAAAGGCGCCCGGCCCATCCGCCTCACTTTGCCTCGCAGCTGAACATCCACTCGTTGCCGTAGCGATCGATGAGGCTGCCCCAGTAGCCGCCCCAGGGCATTTCAGCCGGCTCATGCTCCACGGTGCCGCCCACCTTCAGCGCGGCGAAGAGCCGGTCGGTCTCGGCGCGGGTGTCGGGCTCGAGGTTCATCGTGACGTGGTTGCCCGTGATGCGCTGGCCGAGGTGCGCGGGGGCGTCGTTGCCGATGATCACGTGGCCGCCGAGGATCGGGAGCGCGATCCTCATGACCAGGTTGGCTTGGTCGGCCGGCCACGCGGGCTGGCCGGGAGCGGTGGGCAAGTCGCCGAAGCGTTTGATCGGACCGAGGAACTCGGTCTGGAAGGCCGACCGGTAATAATGGAAGGCCTCCTCGGCGTTGCCGGCGAAGTGAAACCAAGTGGAGACGCGAGCCATCGTGGGCAGGGGATGAGTTGGTTGAGGGTGGAGTGGGCGACACTCTCTCAACGAGCCAACGCGCGACGCCCGGACAACGGCGATGCGATTTTCAAGAACGCTCGAGCGCGAAGGCGCGAAGCAGGCGAGGGGCCGCAAAGAATAGGCGTGCCTCGCGAACCTTGGCCTACCTTCGCGTCTTCGCGCGTTGCCAGGATTGCTGAATGAGGCTTTCCCAAGCGCGCGGTGTGCGGTGCGAGACCGCAGCGACCTACTGCGGCCCGAGCGATTTGATCAGATCGGCCAGCTTGGCATTCTCCTCCGCCGTGAGATCGACGAGCGGAGGGCGCACGGGGCCCGCGTCGCGGCCGACTAGTTTCGCGCCCGCCTTCACGATGCTCACGGCGTAGCCGGGGCGGCGGTTGCGAATCTCGAGGTAGGGCAGGAAGAACCGGTCGAGCAGCCCATTGGTCGTCGCCTCATCGCCGGACGCGAGCGCGCGGTAGAACGCCATCGCGGTCTTCGGGATGAAATTGAACACGGCCGAAGAGTAGACGGGCACGCCCAGCGCCTTGTAGGCGGCGGCGTAGACCTCCGCGGTCGGCAGGCCGCCGAGGTAGGCGAAGCGGTCGCCCATTTTTCGGCGGATGGAGACCATCAGCTCGATGTCGCCGAGGCCGTCCTTGAAGCCGACCAGGTTCGGGCAGCGGTCGGCCAGCTGGGCGAGCGTGGGCGCGGTCAGGCGGCAGGCGCCGCGGTTGTAGACGATCACGCCGATTTTCACGGCGCGGCAGACAGACTCGACGTAGGCCGCGAGGCCTTCCTGGCCGGCCTCAGTCAGGTAGTGCGGCAGCAACAGCACGCCCTGGGCGCCGAGCCGCTCCGCTTCCTGGGCAAAGGCCACGGCCTGCCGCGTCGGTCCGCCGGCGCCGGCGATGATCGGCACGCCGCCGCGGCAGGTCGTCACGGCCGTGCGGATGACCGCGCTGTAGTCCTGCGCGGTCAGCGAGAAAAATTCACCCGTGCCGCCCGCCGCGAAGAGCACCGTGGCGCCGTAGGGCATGAGCCACTCCAGCCGCTTCACGTAGGTGTCGGCGCGAAAATCGCCGGCGGCGTCAAAGTCTGTGACGGGAAACGACAGCAGCCCCGCCGACATGGTCTTCTTCAATTCTTGAGGGTTCATCGGGACGACAGCTTCACGGCGGCCGAGCTGATGCCAAAAACAAAAGCGCGTCCGGCAAAACTAATGCGGTTCAAATCAACCTGCGGCCCGAGGGCGGGGGCGCGCCGCTTCAGCGTGGCGCCGGGCCGGCCTCGGGCTTGGGTGCGGGGCGGGTGAGCTTGTGCCGGTTGAGCCGCGCCTCCTGCTCGATCCTGGCGCGCTCGGCGAATTCCTCGTAGGGCAGGCCCGCGGCCTCCGCGATGATCCGGGTGACGAGGGCGCGGGCGTTGACCCGCTCGGCGGCGTCCCTTTGCGCCGCGAGCCCGCGGCGGAGCTGCTCGACGAACGGCTCGCCGAGCCGCTGGTAGGCGTCGATCATCACGTAGCGGAAGCCGCCCGGGCTCGTGACGGTTATTCGGGCGTCAGCCTCCGGGCGATCAGGGGCCTCGCGTTTCTCGCCCTGGTTCCAGTTGAGCAAGTCGAGGCCCACGCCGAGGACGCGCGGGGTTTCGCCGAGGCGCTTGTTCAGCATGTGGAGGGCGTAGATCTCGTCCGCGCCCTGCAGCTTGATGGTCACCAGATCGGAAAGGAAGCGCGCGAGCACCTCGTCGAGCCACTCGCGATCCTCGACGCGGAGGCGCTGGCTTTGCACGTGGTCCTGGCAGTCCTTGAGGAAGCCGCCGCGGAAGCGCACGTCACGCCGCGCCACCCAGCTGAAGGGATCGTAGATGAAATAGAGGTTGGCGACGAAGGTGTCCTGCAGCTGGCGCAGTTCCGGCGCCCCGAGGCCGCTTTCGGAAAAGAAAATCGGGTAGGTGAGGCTCACCTCGCGGAACGCGTTGGACGGCACGTTGAGGGGCAGGCCGCGCTCGATGAAGTGAAAGCCCCGGTGGGTGTCGAGGTTGAGGCCCTGGATCTTTTCCGTCTCGAACGCGCTCTCGAGCCGGCGCGCGTTGTTGTGGAAAAAGACCTCCCAGCGGTCGGTGATGCGCCGCTCCCATTTGCCGCTCTCGGGATTGAAGCGGATGTCGGCCGCGTATTTCGACGCCGGTTTGTTCGGCGCGATCTCCCGCAGGCGGTCGAGATCCCAGACGACGAGGGCCTTGATCTTGAAAAACGGCTCGCGGAACAGCCGGCTGATGATCGCCCGCTCGCGGCGCAGCCAGACGGATTGGTCGAGGGCAAACCGGCCGAAGCCAAACGAGGCCGAGAGCGCGCCCATCTCGCGCTCGAACTCCTTCCCGAGCTTCACGCGGAACTCGAGGTGCTTCACCTCGTCGAGCACGAGCTTCTTGTGGTAGGCGAGCAGCAGCTTGTTGAACGACTGCGCAAACTGGACGACCGTGGCGTTGGCGCCCTCGTAGGCCTTGCCCGTGAACCCGTCGAGGATCGGGATCTTGCCGTTGTAGGCCGTGACGTTGAACGGCTCCATCTTGACCACCTCGTCGCCGCCGGGGGCCTGCGCGCGGAGGCCCGCCGGCGCGGTGAGCGCGAGGCAGAGAACCGCGAGGTGGCGCGGGGCGGACATGACACGCATGAGCAGGCGGGGGAGGAGGCGGGGAGGGGAGGTGGCGCGACAGCGCGGGGCGCGGTCGGGGGCCGCCAGCGTCCGCGAGTCGAATCCACGCGAGCGGGGGGAGTCCAGCCTCCCCTTGCCCGCGGGGCGTCGGGCGCGTGGTTGCGGGTCTGGATTCCATGACACGAAGGGCCGCGATCCGCTCGCGCCCACCGGCTGCGGCGTCGGCGAAGCCGAATCGCCGCGGGCTTGGGTCGAGGGGATTCCGGTGCGGCATCGGGGGGATGCCTGGTGGCAGTTTAGGCCTGACCCCGTCGGTTCGTTCGCGTTGCTTCCTTCAGACATGAACCCTGCGGCTCCCGTCGGCGCCGGCCTCGTCGACCGTTTTTATCAGGCCGGGCGGAGGCTGCGGCGTCTGCCGATCCTCCGCCGCGCGACTTGGTTCTGGACCGCCGCGCACCTTCCCATCTTCGCGGTCCTGCGGCTCGGCCAGTGGGGCGTCCGGCAAAAACTTGCCCGGGGATTGGTGTGGCGCATCCCTGGTTTCTTCCTGCGCCGGGACTGGGAAAACTATGAGAAGGAAGCCGTCGGCGCCTTGGTTGATTGGTGCCGCGCGCCCACCGCCAGCCCCAAGATTTTCCTCGATGCCGGCAGCTCCGTCGCCCCTTACAGCGCGATCGCGCTGTTCGCGGACCCCGCGCTGGAGGCCTATGCGTTCGAGCCGGATTTTGAGAGCCTGCGCTTTGCGCCGGTGTTCTGCCGCTACGCGCCGGGCGCGCGGCTCAAGTGTGTTCACGGTTTCCTCGCGGATGTCCCCGGGCCCGGGGAAACGCTGGCCGCCGCGGTGCAGCGCACGACGGCGGCGATGGACGCGGCGCCGCGCCCGCCGCATCTGCCCTCGACGTGCTACCGGGTGCTGGGCGGGGCGGGCACGGAGGGAATTCCCGTCCGCTCGCTCGACCAGCTGACGGGACGGGGCGCCGAACTGCGCGGCCGCCCCGTCGCGCTCAAGATCGACGTGGAAGGCTGGGAACTCGACGTCTTGCGCGGCGCGGCGGAGTTGCTGCGCCATGCGCGGCCGGTCGTGCTGCTCAGCGTGCATCCCGACGTGTTGCCGAAGTTGGGCCGCACGACGACCGAAGTGGAGGATTTTCTCCGTGGCGTGGGCTACCGCTGGACGGTGGTGGGCGTGGACCACGAGGAACATTGGTGGTGCACGCCGGCGACCCCCTGACCGGCAGCGCTGAACACGGGCTCGTGCCCGATCGCGCGGCGGGCGAGGCTAGCCCACGATGCGTTGCACGCTCCGCGCGAACCGCGCGGCCCCCAGGGCGATCCCTGTCGCCGCCGCGGCCACGAGCAGGCACATGAAAAACCCCGCCGGCCGGTCCTCCTTGTCGCCAAACCAGAGGATGACGAGCGCCCCGCCCGCGACGAAGCCGAGCATCGCCAGCCCGCAGCGCTGGATCGTGCGCAGCGCCGCCACGGCCCCGGGCGGGAAGGCGCCGGTGCGCCGCACGTGGCCGCACAGCGTGAACGCCCGGTGAAGCGCCACGAAAAACGGGATGGAGCCCGCATACACATACGCCAGGAACGGATCCTTGAAGTAAATCGCGAAGAGGGTCGCGTGGGCGTTGCGGCCCTCGAGGTGCGGCTCGCCGAGCAAAAAGGCCAGCGCCGCGACGCCAAGGATCACGATTGCGACCTGAAGAAGGAGGGCGGTGCTGCGTTTCATGGTGTGGGTCTAGGCGGCGAGCATGGCGCCGTCCAGTGAAGCGCGCATGAAACGGCGGAGAATTCCGCGTGAAGTCGGCCCGCGTCGCGCGAGCCCCAAGCCGGGCGCGAGATTTGTTCAAGGAGTTTGTCACAGCCCCCGCCGGGATTTGTCCAACCCGGCGCATGGACACCCAAATCATCCACGAAGTCGCCGCGCGCACCGCCGCCGGCACCATCGCATTTCCTGACGTCGTCGGCCGCCTGCTCGCCGCCGGGGTCGAGTTCTTCCGCGTCGATTATCTCGCGCGCAGCACCGCCTGCTACGCGGCCGATGGCAGCGCGATCGTGACGACGCCCATTGGCTTCGAGGGGCTCCCCGCCGTCGCGGCGGACTTCGATGCCGCGGCGGTCAAGGCCGCGATTCTCGACAGCCAGCGCCACGGCCAGAGCTACCGCGACTTCACCCGGCGGGTGATGACGGCCGGCGTGCAGGGCTACTTCGCGTTCCTGCGCGGCAAGCGCGTGACCTACTTCGGCCGCCAGGGCGACCAGCACACCGAGTGGTTTCCGGGCGCGCAACCCGCGCCTCGCCATTGATCCGGCCGCCGCCATGGTCGCGCCCATGTCCACTCCCGAAGCCGGACTGCGTCCGCCCTTGGCCGAAGCGCCCGACGAGGCCGCGTGGCTCGCCGCCGCCCGGGCCGGCCAGCTCCCCGCGCTCGACCAGCTGCTGCGCCGGCACCGGCCGTGGGTCTTCAACCTCGCGCTGCGCATGGTCTGGCGGCGCGAGGCGGCCGAGGATGCCACGCAGGAAATCCTCGTGAAGGCCGTGACGCACCTCGGCGGCTTCGAGGGCCGCAGCCGGTTCGCGACGTGGCTCCACCGCATCGCCGTGAACCATCTGCTCAACGTCCGCCAGTCGGAGATGGAGGCGCAGCGCATGACCTTCGCCGACCTCGGCCGCTCGCTCGACGGCTGCGCCGACAGCGACGTGTCCGACGAGGCCGCCCAACCGATCGGCCACGCGCTGCTGGTGGAGGAAGCCAAGCTCGGATGCGTCACCGCGATGCTCATGTGCCTCGATCGCCGGCAGCGGCTGGCCTTCATCCTCGGCGAGGTCTTCGGCGTCACGAGCGAGGAAGGGGCCGAGGTGATGGACGTTTCCGCCGCCAACTTCCGCCAGCTGCTCGCGCGGGCGCGGGCTGATCTCTACCAGTTCATGCAGCAGAAGTGCGGCTTGGTGAACACCGCCAACCCGTGCCGCTGCGCGAAGAAGGCCGGGGCCTTCATGCGCCACGGCTGGCTCGATCCACGGCGCCGGCAATTCACGCCGCACCGGCTCGCCGCCGTCCGCGACGCCGCGCCCGGGCGGCTGGAGGAATTGCAGGAACTCCAGCGCGCCCATGCCGCGATCTACCGCGACGCCCCGCTCACCGACGCCCCCGACCTCATCGAGCGCCTGCGCCGCGTGCTCGAGCCGCCGCCGTGAATGGGCAGCGCCGGCCCCGGCCTTCGCGACCGACGCGGCCAGGCGTCAGGGCACGGCCCCGTCGGGCTGCCCACGGTCCCGGAGCATCGCCTTGCCCGTCCTGATCCACCCCGCCAACCTCCGCGCCCGATGCCATTGCTGACCATTGTCCCGCCGATGCCGGGCGCCGAGCGCCGCTTCCAACCGTTTGTCGATTTCGTGCAGGAGGCGGGCTGGGAGGCGGAATTTGTCCGCCTCGACTGGGCGGGCCGCCAGCCGAACTTCGGCTCGACCGCGCTCTTCCCTCAGGTCGAGGCCCAGACCGCCGGCAAGGTCGTGCTGGGTTTTTCCCTCGGCGCGCTCTACGCGCATCTGGGCGCGTTGCGCGCCCGCCGCCTGATTCTCGGCTCGATCTCGCCGTTCTTCCTGGAGGATGACGACGAGCCGCAGCGCTGGATGATCTCCTACCGCGCCGGCAACGCGCACACGCCGGCCGAGGTGCTTGTGGGCGCCTTGGAAGACGAGCAGATGCATCGCCGCGCGGCCGCCGTGCGCGACTTCTACCGCGAGTCCCGCTACACCGTCGTCCCCGGCGCCGAGCACGAGCTCTGGCATCCCAGTTACCTCGACGCGATCAAAGCGGCGTTGGACCGCGCCGGAGCCTAGCGATCGAAGTCAGGCGGCGGACCCCAAACCCCAAGGCCCCGTCTCGGCCCTTCCTTCCGCTTGCGTTCAACCCATGCCGCGGACTCTTCGCCGGATCCACGTTGGATCGCGGCGGCAATCGAGGACGGCTTTCACGTGGGCGGTGTCGTCGATGACATCGTAGTAGACCGCGAAGGGAAAGATGCGCGACAGCAGCCGGTGCGCGCCATGCACCTTGCGGTGGATTCCGCCCCGCTGCGCGAGGGTGTCGATGTCGCTGAACAGCGAATCGCGAAAGTAGGCGCCCAAGCCGGCTTGCTGGCTTTCGTAGAACGCGAAGCCGTCCGCCAAATCCTCCTCCGCGGACGGACGAATCCGAACCTTCACCGCAGGCGCTGGCGGAGCCGGCGCTTGGCCTCTTCCCAATCGGCCGACGGTTCCTTGCCTTCGGCGATGCGCTGGTCGCGCGCACGGAGGATGTCGGCATGCCACGCGGGCGATTCAAAGGCGTCGGCGTTGCGCGAGAGATCGGCCCACAGCGCCTCCATCGCGCGCAGTTTTTCCTCGACGGTCATCTTGTCGAGTGGGAGCACGGCATCCATGACTCGGATGCTATTTGGCGGACCCTCACGCGCAAGCCGAAGGTTCGGCTGCCCCAGCGGCCACGGGGCCGTCAAATCAGGGCAACCTCAACATGTCCCATTTGGACGTCTCCATGTTGTTGAGAAGCGCGTCCTCGCGCCGGGAGGGCTTATTATCTTTTGACTCTACTTTTCTTTTTTTCACGGTTCACAGCCACTCGCACTGTGTCGGCTGTGCTAACTCTTCCGATTTCGCGTAGCGGTTTATCGCGATGCCCTCGTCAGCGGCCGCCTTTATGGCTGCAAGATTGCGCGGCAAATACTCGGAAGTAGCTGTTTGTTGAATCCTGGCGTAGACCGCCTGCCGACTTAGGTCGGTCTTCTTTATCAGCGCGCTTAACAGCTCTGGATGAATCCTCGCCATACGTATTCTGCGCTACTTGCCTTTGCGTGTTCGTTTCTCGCGCTTTTGTTTTTAGAGCATCACGCTCACGGTGTTCGGCGTCGTGCCGAGTAAAACCGCTATCTCGCTTGGTTTGAGGCCAGCACGCGACAACAGCGAAATTTGCTCGGGCTGTTGCCGCTCGCTCACAAGATGCAGTGCCAGCAGATTGATGAGCTTGCTTTCGAAGGCAGTCAGTCCGGCTCCTTGCCCTGCGCCTTCTTCACTCAAAGGCGTGGGCTTCATTTCCTCTTTCCCTTTCTGCTTCTCGCCTGACGGGCGAGTTCACGTAACGACGCCGGCGAACTTCCAACAACGCCAGCTCGGTCCTCCAGGGGAAGACCGAGTTTCTCAAGGAAGGATGCTTATTCTAAAATGGAAGCATCCGCGAAGCGGGAGTTTTTCAAGCAGAGATAGGCCAAGCACCGTCCCGTTACGGCTGACCAGTTCACAGTGTCGCGCTCGTTCATGAAGTTGAAGGATAAGCGTTGTTTGAGGCTCTCCTTGAGGCACAACAAGCTGCTTCTTCCTCTCCAAAGGCGCCGTATCCGTAGCGGAAAACGTCTACAGTGCCGCGAGTGTGGTGTTTAGGGTCGAACTCGGCCGCAGTGCAGCGGAGGCTTTCGCATCGTCCGGCTGGTAGTAACCGCCGATGTCGGCGGGCTTGCCTTGGACGGCGATCATTTCGGCGACGATTTGTTTTTCGGCGGCGGTGAGTTTCTCCGCGATCGGCGTGAAGATTTTTTTCAGCTCGGCGTCCTTGCTCTGCGCGGCGAGGGCTTGGGCCCAGTAGAGGCAGAGGTAGAAATGGCTGCCGCGGTTGTCGATGCCGGCGCCGACTTTCCGGGCGGGGCTCTTGTCGTTTTCCAGGAACTTGCCGTTGGCTTCGTCGAGGGTCTCGGCGAGGACCTTGGCCTTCGCGTGATTCTGCGTGATGCCGAGGTGCTCGAAGCTCGCGGCGAGCGCGAAGAATTCGCCGAGGCTGTCCCAGCGGAGGAAGTTTTCCTCCTGGAACTGCTGCACGTGTTTCGGGGCAGAGCCGCCGGCGCCGGTCTCGAAGAGGCCGCCGCCGTTCATCAACGGGACGATCGAGAGCATCTTGGCGCTGGTGCCGACTTCGAGGATCGGGAAGAGGTCGGTGAGGTAGTCGCGGAGGACGTTGCCGGTGACGCTGATGGTGTCCTGCCCGGCCTTGAGGCGGACGAGCGTGGCTTCGCACGCGGCGGCGGGGGCCATGATCTTGATGTCGAGGCCGGCGGTGTTGTGCGTCGGCAGGTATTTCTTCACCTTGGCGATGATCTGCGCGTCGTGCGGGCGCTTTTCGTCGAGCCAGAAGATGGCGGGCGTGGCGCTGAGGCGCGCGCGGTTAACGGCGAGCTTCACCCAATCCTGCACGGGAGCGTCCTTGGTCTGGCAGGCGCGCCAGATGTCGCCGGTCTCGACGGCGTGCTCGAGGAGAACCTTGCCGGTGTCGTCGACGACGCGGATGACGCCGTCGCCCGGGGCCTGGAAGGTCTTGTTGTGCGAGCCGTATTCCTCGGCGGCCTGCGCCATGAGGCCGACGTTGGGGACGGTGCCCATGGTCTTGGGGTCGAAGGCGCCGTGCTTTTTGCAGAAGTCGATCACGGTCTGATAGACGCCGGCGTAGCAGCTGTCGGGGATGACGCAGAGGGTGTCCTGGCCCTTGCCCTGCGCGTTCCACATCTGGCCCGAGGTGCGGATCATCGCGGGCATGGAGGCGTCGATGATCACGTCGGAGGGGACGTGGAGGTTGGTGATGCCCTTGTCGGAATTGACCATCGCGACGGCGGGGCGCGCGGCGAAGACGGCGGCGATGTCGGCCTCGATGGCGGCCTTCTGGTCGGCGGGGAGCGTGGCGATTTTGCCGACGAGGTCGCCGAAGCCGTTGTTCAGATCGACGCCGAGTTTCTCGAGCGTGGCGGCGTGCTTGGTGAAGAGGTCCTTGAAGAACACGCGCACGCAGAGGCCGAACATGATGGGGTCGGAGACCTTCATCATCGTGGCCTTGAGGTGGAGGGAGAAGAGCACGCCGTCCTTCTTGGCGTGGTTGATCTGCTGGGCGAAGAAGGCGCCGAGGGCCTTCCGGTTCATGAACGTGGCGTCGAGGATTTCGCCGGCCTTGAGCGTGGTCTTGTCCTTGAGGACGACGGTGGGCTGCTGCTTGCCGTCGGCGCCGGGCTTCGGGACGAACTCGATGCGCACGGTGGTCGCGGCGGCGACGGTGACGGACTTCTCGTTGGAGAAAAAGTCATCGTGGCCCATCGTGGCGACGCTCGTCTTCGACGTGGGCGACCAAGCGCCCATGGAGTGCGGGTGCTTCTTGGCGTAGTCCTTCACGGCCTTCGGCGCGCGGCGGTCGGAGTTGCCCTCGCGGAGGACGGGATTCACGGCGGAGCCGAGGACCTTCGCGTAGCGGGCCTTGGCGTCCTTCTCGGCGTCGGTCGTGGGATTCTCGGGGAAGTCGGGGAGGGCGTAGCCCTTCTTCTGGAGCTCGGCGATGGCGGCCTTGAGCTGCGGGACGGAGGCGGAGATGTTGGGCAGCTTGATGATGTTGGCCTCGGGCTTGAGCGTGAGGGCGCCGAGCTCGGCGAGGGCATCGGCGACTTTCTGGCCGGCGGGGAGCTTGTCCGCGAAATTGGCGAGGATGCGGCCGGCGACGGAGATGTCGCGCGTCTCGACGGCGATGCCCGCGTGCTTGGTGAACGCCTGCACGATCGGCAGCAGCGAGTAGGTGGCGAGCGCGGGGGCCTCGTCGGTCTTGGTGTAGATGATGGTGGGTTTCGCGGCGGACATGGCGGGAGGAGAGGGAGGATGTAAGAGGCGAGAGCGAAGATGGCCCGCGTGGGACGGTCAAAGGCAAAGGCGGCATCTCGCCGCAGACGGGCATTGCCCGTCGAGCGGGCCTGCTGTCACGCTGCCTCATGCCTCGCCTTGCCAGCCTTCTCCCTGCCGCCGGCTTGGTGGCGCTCGCCGCCTCGGCCCAGGCCGCGGCGCTGGCGGCCGACCCCGCCATCGATCTCGGCGGCTTCCGCGACTCGGCCAGCCACTGGCGCAACGTCAAGCAGCCGGAGCGCTTCATGCAGGCCACGGGCCCGCAGCAGGCCGCCTACGCGCCCACGCAGATCCGCGAGATCGCGGCGAACATCCTGCTTTTCCAGCGGGACAACGGCGGCTGGCCCAAGGACTACGACATGACGGCCGTGCTCACCGCGGAGCAGGCGAAGCTCGTCCGCGACACGCACGCCAACACCGACACGAGCTACGACAACCACAACACGCACCCGCAGGTCGACTACCTGGCGCGCGCCTTCGCGCTGCTCGGCGAGCCCGCGCACCGCGATGCCTGCGTGCGCGGCTTGGAGTTCATGCTCGCCTCGCAATACGCGAACGGCGGCTTCCCCCAGTGGTGGCCGAAGCGGGGCGAAATCGCGCGGCGCATCACCTTCAACGACGGCGTGATGATCGGCATCCTCAACGTGCTCATGGACGCCGCCGGTCGCGCGCCGCACTTCGCGTGGCTTGCGGACCGCGAGCCGCTGCGCGCGCGCTGCGCCGAGGCGGTGGCGCGCGGCACCGCGTGCCTGCTGAAAATGCAAATCCCCGGGGCCGACGGCGCGCCGACGGGCTGGGGCCAGCAGCACGACGAGGTCACGCTCGCGACCTGCGGCGCGCGGACGTTCGAGCTGCCGTGCGTGTCGCCGGCGGACACCGCCGAGACCGTGCGCTTCCTCATGCGCGCCGCCCGGCCCGCGCCGGAGGTCGTCCGGGGGATCGAGGCGGCGGTCGCGTGGCTGCGGAAGATCCAGCTCAACGGCATCCGCGTCGAGCGCGTGCCGGCGCCGCGCGCGGAATTTGTGCGCCACGACGCGGACTTCGATGTGGTCGTGGTGCCCGACGCCAAGGCCCCGCCGCTCTGGGCCCGCATGATCGAGCCCGGCACGGACCGGCCGATCTTCGCGAGCCGCGACGGGAAGAAGGTCTACTCGCTCGCCGAGGTCGACCGCGAGCGGCGCACTGGCTCGGGCTGGTATGTCGTCACGCCGCGCAAGCTCCTCGCGACCGACTACCCGCAGTGGCGCGAGCGCGCGGCGGCGGCGCGGTGACGCGCCGGGGACGGCGGCGGCGACAAGAGTTTGGCATGGCGCGGCCGCCGGACTTGCCCAACTCTCCCGCGCATGAACCGCCGACTTTTGATTTTCCGCCTCCTCGCGATCGCGTTGCTCGCCGCGCTCCCCGCCGCCGCGCAGGAACATGTGATCAACCTGGGGGCCCGCGGCAGAATCACGCTCTACCTCCTCGGCGACTGGAAGCCCACCGTGATCGACATGCGCGGGGAATACGAGGTCTCGTTCAAGCCGAACAATGACGCCATCAACGCCTCCGCCACGATCAAGATCACGGCGCCCGACACGGATCGCTACGACACGAAGGCGCGGCTCAAGCTGCGGGTCGAGGCCGACGGCGCGCGCTACGAGGACCAGTCGGTCGAGGGCAAGGCGCGCGCGAAAGAGTTCACGCTCGGCGCCGGCTACGGCTTCTACTGCAACTTCACCGACGCCGCGCTGCGCGGGAAGAAGGCGCCGCCGGGTGAGTTCAAGGTCGTGAGCACCGGCATGATCCGGCTCGCGCCCGACGTGCTGATGGAGATTTTCATCGGCGCCGACGGCTTCAGCGACGAGGCCTACCAGCAGATCCTCGGCGCCCTCGAGGGCCTCGAATACAAGCGGCGCTGAGGCGGCTCAGGCCGACTTGACGGCCTCCGCGGGCGCGGGGGCGATGACCTCGGCGAGCGCGGCCTTCAGGGCCGCGAGGCGCTCGGGCGTCTCCACCGGCTCGTTGTTGGCGGGCTCGGCGTGGAAGGTGTCGATCGCGACGCCGCGCTCCGTGCCGATGCGCGCGAAGGTGATGTCGAAGCCGTGATCCGAGATCGTCTTGGCGAGGCGGTAGAGGAGGCCGATCTGGTCGCGCGCCTGCACCTCGATGATGACGCGCTTGAGCGCGAGCTCGGAATAGACGTCGACCGTGGGCGGGAAGGAGCTTTGCAGCGCATCGCCGTTGGAGGCGATCAGGTAGCGCGTGGCGGCGAGCCGCTTGGCCTGCGCCATGATGTCGGGATAAAGATCGCGGTTGGCGACGAGGGTCTCCTCGATGGTCCGCGCGAATTTTTCCTGCGCGTGGGCGCTTTGCACGGGGCCGCGGCCCGGCTCGACGACGTAGAAGGTGTCGATGGCGATGTGGTCGTTGCGGGAGATGACCTTGGAGCCGAGGATGCTGAGGCCCGCGACGCTGAAGGCGCCGGCCAGCTTGTAGAAGAGCCCGGCGCGATCCCAGGTCACGACGTTGACGACCGTGAGCGAGCGGTTGAGGTCGTCCTTCCACTCGATGACGGGGCGGAGCGTGCCGACGGAGTCGGCGGTGGTGATGGAGCGGAGCAGGCTGTTCACCATCTGGATGTGCAGCGCGATCTCGGCCGAGTCGGTGTGCACAAAATAGCGGTCGGGCAGGAGGCCGAAGTGCGCGACGATCTCGTCGGTGCTGATGCCGGGGATGGTTTTGGCGACTAGTTCCTGTTGGGTCATGGCTTTCTTCTCCTTCAGGCGGTCGTCGACGGCGGCACCGTGCTGGAGACGCTCGAAGGTGGAGCGGTAAAGCGTCGTATGCAACGTGTCCTTGTAACTATTCCACAGGTCCGCCGCGGTGGCGCGGGCGTCGCAGAACGTGTGCACGTAGAGATGCCGCAGGCGGTCGAGGTCGCCCACGAGGGTGGAGAATTTGGCGGCGGTGGCGGGGTCATCCACGTCCCGCGTCTGCCAGAATCGTGCCATCGCAAGGTGATTCTGGATGACAAACAGGATCAGGTCGCGCTCGGCGGGGCCGACGCCGAAGCGCTCCAGCAGCGGCGTGGCGAGGCGGACGCCGCTCTCCGCGTGGCCGCGAATGCCCTCGGCCTTGCCGATGTCGTGGAGCAGGAGCGTGAGGTAGAGCAGGGAGGCGTCGGAGGTCTGGTGGAGCGCCGCGCGGTATTTGAGGGTGATCGGCTCGGCCTCGGTGTAGATGCGGTCGAGCTCGCGGACGGCGTTGAGCGTGTGCACATCCGCCGTGTAGCGGTGGTAATACTCGTGCTGGACGAGGCAGGTGAGCGCGTCGAATTCCGGGATGAACCGCCCGAGCACGCCGAACTCGTGCATGCGGGCGAGGGCGGGGTGGACGGCGCCCGCCTCCGCCATGATGGCGCGGAAGCTCTCGCTGGCATCCTTGGAGCGCGCGACGGCGGGCGTGAGCAGCGGGAGCGAGGCCCGGATGAGCTCGGCGAGGTGGAAGTCCGGCCCCGCCTCGAGCGTCTGCATGTGGCGGAAGACCCGGATGAGCCGGACCGGATCCTGGCGGAACACATCGGGCTTTTCGGCGGCCAGCTCGCGGCCGCGCAGCACGAAGCCGTCGAGGCGCTTGGCGCGGGAAAACCGGGAGGCGAGCAGCGTCTCGCGCAGGGAGCGCCGGTCGCCGCCGTTGCGCTTGAGGCTGAGCGCCAGGCGGTCCTCGACGAGGCGCGACACGCGGAAGATCGTCTGCGCCGCGCGGTAGTAGTCCTGCATGAAGCGCTCGACGCGCGCCAGCATCTCGGGATCGTGGTAGCCGAGGTTCTCGGCGATGCGCGGCTGGAGATCGAGCGTCATCACGTCGTTCGGGCGGCCTTGGAGGAAATGCAGCTCGTTGCGCACGCGCAGGAGGAAATCGTAGGCGCGCTGGAAGTCCGCGAGGTCCGCCGCGCCGAGGTAGTTCTGCGTGCCGAGCTCCTCGATGCGGGTGATGTCGAGCTTCACGCGGGCCATCCAGACGGCGTTCTGGTAGTCGCGCAGGCCGCCGACGCCGCTCTTGATGTCGGGCTCCTGGTTGAAGACGGTGTTGCCGAATTTCGCCCGCCGGCTCGCCTGATCGACCAGGCGGGCGGAGATGTAGTCGGAGGGGTTGTCGCTCGCGTAGTAGCTGCGGTAGGCCGTGGCGAAGGTGTCGAACAGCTTTTCGGACCCCGCGATCCGGCGGGCCTCGAGCATGGCGGTCTTGGACTGGATCTCGACGCGCGCCTCGGCGAAGGCCTCGTCGATCGTGCGCGTCGAGTGGCCGACCTTGAGCGCGCAGTCCCAGAGGAACATGAGGATCTCGTCGACGATGTGCTGCTGGAGCGGCTTGGCCTCGGCGGGCTTGGTCTTCGTCGGGAAGAGGAACATCACGTCCACGTCGCTGAACGGCGACAGCTCGCCGCGCCCGTAGCCGCCCAGCGCGACCACCGCGACCGGCGCGACGGCTGTGTCCTCGGGCGGGCGGTAGGTGCGCATCGCGTAGTCGAAGAGCGCGCCCACCAGGGCGTCGATGATCCGCGCGCGCTCGTGGCAGATGGTCAGGCCCGAGGCGCCGGCGACATGGCGCGCGCGCAGCGCGGTCGTCTCCTCGCGGAGGAACTGCTTGCACGCCGCCAGCCGTTCCGGGCGCGGGACGACGCCCGGGAAGGCGAGGCGGGCTTGGGCGCGTTGGGCGATGAGGGCGGGCATGGCGGCGTTCGGCGGGCGGAGGGAAGGCCGAGAGTTCGCATGCCCGGGCGGCGGCTTTCAACGACCAAGTTGGCGCGCCCGGGCGCCGCCCTTCGCCGCCGCGGGAAGGCACTAACCACTTGCCTCGCGGAACGGCGCGGCGTTTTCTGCGCCTTTCATAACCAAGCACCGCCCGATGGCCGAGATCTCCAAGAGCTACGAACCGCGCGACGTCGAAAAGAAATGGTATGCCGCCTGGCAGGCCGCCCACGCCTTCGCCGGCCGGCCCGCGCGCGGCCGCGACGCCTACACCATCGTCATCCCGCCGCCCAACGTGACCGGCGTGCTCACGATGGGCCACGTGCTCAACAACACGCTGCAGGACATCCTCATCCGCCGCGCCCGCCTCGAGGGCAAGGCCGCGCTTTGGATTCCCGGCACCGACCACGCGGGCATCGCCACGCAGACCGTCGTCGAGCGCGAGCTGCGCAAGGAAAAGAAGACCCGCCACGACCTCGGGCGCGAAAAATTCCTCGAGAAGGTCTGGGCGTGGCGCGACGAAAAGGGCGGCATCATCCTCAAGCAGCTGCAGGCGCTCGGCGCCTCGTGCGACTGGAGCCGCACGCAGTTCACGATGGACCCGCACTACTCGCGCGCGGTGCTCGACGTGTTCGTGAAGCTCTTTGAGCGCGGCCACATCTACCGTGGCAAGCGCATGGTGAACTGGTGCCCCGTCTCGCAGACCGCCCTCAGCGACGAGGAAGTGATCATGAAGCCCGTCAACGGCACGATCTACCGCGTGCGCTACGAGCGGGTCGACGCGCCGGGCGTGTTCGTCGAGGTCAAGACCACGCGCCCCGAGACGATCCCGGGCGACGTCGCCATCGCCGTGCATCCCGACGATCCGCGCTACGCCGGCTGGATTGGGAAAAAGGTCCGCCGCGCCCTCGGGCCCGCCGCGGAGATCCCGATCATCGCCGACGCCGCGGTGGACAAGGAATTCGGCACCGGCGCGCTGAAGATCACGCCCGCGCACGACAAGGCCGACTTCGAGATCGGCGGCCGCCACAAGCTCCCGATCATCGACGTGCTCAACGCCAACGGCGTGCTCAACGAGTTCGCCGGCCCGGAGCTGGCGGGCCTCGAGCGCTTCGCCGGGCGCAAGAAAGCCGCCGAGCTGCTCAAGGCCAGCGGCGCGCTCGTCGCCGAGGAGCCCTACGCCAACAACGTCGGCTACTCCGAGCGCGCCGATGTGCCGATCGAGCCGCGGCTCACGTGGCAGTGGTGGCTGCGCTACCCGCGCGTCGAGGAGGCCAAGGCCGCGGTGCGCGACGGCCACATCCATTTCCACCCCGAGCGCTGGAGCAAAGTCTACCTCCACTGGCTCGAGAACATCCAGGACTGGTGCATCAGCCGCCAGCTCTGGTGGGGCCATCGCATTCCCGTCTGGTATCGCAAGGGCCTCGACAAGGAGACGCTCACCGAGGCTGACCTGCGCGACGCGACGAAGGTGCACGTCTCGCTCGAAGGCCCCGCCGACAAGGAAAATTGGGTGCAGGAAGACGACGTGCTCGACACGTGGGCGTCGTCGTGGCTCTGGCCGTTTGCAACGATGGGCTGGCCCGACGCCGAGAAGATGAAGGCGCAGGACCTCGACTATTTCTACCCGACCACGACCCTCGTGACGGGCCCCGACATCATTTTCTTCTGGGTCGCGCGCATGATCATGGCGGGCCTCGAGTTCATGCGGCCCGGCGAGTCGCTCGACCGGCGCATTCCGTTCAAGCACGTCTATTTCACCGGCATCATCCGCGACGCGCAGGGCCGCAAGATGTCGAAGTCCCTCGGCAACTCGCCCGATCCGCTCGACCTCATCGCGAAATACGGCGCTGATGGACTGCGCTTCGGCATCGTCTCGATCGCGCCGCAGGGGCAGGACATCCGCTTCCAGGAGGACCGCATCGAGGGCGGGAAGAATTTCTGCAACAAGCTGTGGAACGCGTGCCGCTTCCGGCAGATGAGCGGCGAGGCCGGCGACAACTCCTCCGTCAAGGCCATCGTCGCGCGCCTCGATCCCACAAAGTTCGACGCCGACGACCACGCGATCCTCGACCGCATGCTCTCGGCGACGCGCGAGGTGAACCGCTGCTTCTACGAGTTCGAGTTCAGCGCCGCGGTGCAGGCGCTCTACGGGTTTTTCTGGAACGACTTTTGCGACTGGTATGTGGAGGTCTCGAAGTCGAAGCTGCTGGACCCCTCGACCAAGGGCACCTGCCTCGCGCTGCAGGACCTCGTGCTGCGGCAGACGCTGCTGCTGCTGCACCCGTTCATCCCCTTCATCACGGAGGAACTCTGGCACCAGCTCGGCTACGGCAAGCCGGGCAGCTTTATCGAGGACGTGGAGGTGGAGAACGCCTCCCAGATCGCGACGGCGTCCGTCTCGCACGGCCTCGCGCTCGACCGCGCCGCCGTCGCCGCGGTGGAGAAGCTCAAGGCCTTTGTCTCGCAGGTGCGCACCCTCAAGGCCGAGCACAACGTCGCCAGCCGCCGCGACGTGAAGCTCATGGTCATCGCCGCCGATCCGGAGTGGACCGTGCTCGCCGCCAACCTCGCGAAGCTCGCCCGCCTCGCCGGCGCCGCCGAGATCACGCGCCGCGATAAAGTCGACGGCGCGCCTGCGGCCGTCACGCCGCTCGGCACCGTCTATCTCGACCTCTCGGGCACCGTCGACGTCGGCGCTGAAAAGATCCGCCTCACGAAGGAACTCGATCAGATCGCCAAGCACATCGCCGGCACCGAGGCGCGGTTGAGCAACGAGGCCTTCGTCAGCAAAGCCCCGCCCGCCGTGCTCGAAGGCGCCCGCAAGCAACTCGCCGATCAAAAGGCGAAGCGCGCGGAGCTGGAGCGGTTGCTGAAGGGGCTGGGGTAGGGGAGGCGGCCGCGAAACGGGTTCTTGACCGGCTCTACGCCGTAGATACGCTTGTGCCGATGAAAACTTCCGTCGCCCGCTGGGGAAACAGCCTGGCGCTTCGCATCCCGCGTGGAGTGGCAAGCAAGTCGCGCTTGGCCGAGGGCGTGGAGGTCGAGCTCTCTGCGAAGGCCGATGGCTTCGTGGTGCGCCGCAGCGATCCTTCGTTCGAGCTTTCGACGCTGCTCGCCGGCGTGAGGCCGGCCAACCTGCACGGGGAAGTCCCCGCTGGCCCGGCGCGCGGCCGCGAGGCGTGGTGAGATGAGAAGCCGCGTGCCGGAGCGCGGGGACTTGGTGTGGTTGGATTTCCAGCCACAGGCCGGCCACGAGCAGGCGGGGCGTCGGCCCGCTCTGGTGCTCTCCCACCGCGCCTACAACGCCAAGGTCGGCCTCGCGGTGTTCTGCCCGATCACGAGCAAGGCGAAAGGCTATCCCTTCGAGGTTCCGGTCAACGTCGCCGGGCTGACCGGCGTTGTGCTGGCCGATCAAATCAAGAGCCTCGACTGGCAGTCGCGCCGCGCCGAATTGATCGCCGCCGCACCGACCGAGCTGCTGGCCGAAGTGATCGCGAAGGTGCGCGCGATCATCGATTGACTATGAAAATGAACTCCCATTCCGGGCGACATCCTGCTGCCGTGCCCGAATACGCGCGCAAGCAGCTCGCCGGTCGAAAATCGAAGCGCGCAGAGCTGGAGCGGTTGCTGAAGGGGTTGGGGTAGGGCTACTACGTTTTTTGAGTGAGATGGTCCTCGAAATCGCCAGATGCAGGCTACCGAACACTCATCTTCGACCCACCGGTTTGGCCTTCGTGGATGGCTTTTGTTACTGTGCAGCGGGCTTCTAAGCGGGTGCGCTACACACACAGTGAATCTCACAGGCATCTGCTACGATAAACATGGCAGACCGCGCGCTGACGTAACGGTCATACCGATGGAGGTAACTCAGCCTTTTTTGGAGATCGGCCCCGTTCTTCCGAAAATAACCGAGAAGGCGCGCACAACGACTAACGACAAGGGAGAATTTACCGTGTCGTTTGAAACGGGACGACATTGGCTGCTCGACTTCGAAGTTGGAACTGGTGGCGTGGGATCGCGAGGACGGATCGGTCCAACTTCCGAGGAGGTGGCGTCAGCTGAAAAAGTGTTCGTCCAGATGACCGTCGATCAAGGAGCGACCGAGGTCCATTGGGAAAAGCGTTGACGGACCATTCGAGACCATGGGCGTGTGTGGTCTGCCCGCCCTGGTTCTTCCGCCTCGAGAGATTCTGACGCTTGCTGAATGAAGATCGCAGAACATTTGTTTCCAAAATGCCCACACCTCCCCGCATCCTCGCATTCTCCGGCAGCGCCCGGCGCGAATCGCTCAACAAGAAACTGCTCGCCAATGTCGTGGCGGCCGTGCGCGACGCCGGCGCGGAAGTGACGGTGGTCGATCTGCGGGAGTTGGCGATTCCGCTCTACGACGGCGACCTGGAGGACAGCGTGGGCTTGCCGGCTGGGGCGCAGAAACTCGTGGATTTGATCGGGGCGCACGCCGGCCTGCTCATCGCCTCGCCCGAATACAACTCGCAGATGACGCCGCTGCTGAAGAACGCCATCGATTGGTGCACGCGCGTGGACGAGGATCCTATCCGCGGCAAGGTGGGCGCGGTCGTCTCGGCGTCGCCGGGCGCGTTTGGCGGCATTCGATCGATGACGCTCGCGCGCCAGCTCCTCACGCACCTCGGCTGCCATGTGATCCCGGCGCAGTGCGTGCTGCCGCACGCGGACAAGGCCTTCGACGAGCACGGCGCGCTGAAGGACGAGCGCGCCCGCAAGGCCGTGCAGGCGGTGGCCGCCGAGCTGGTCCGCGTGACCGGGCGGCTGGCGTCGTGAGCCGGGCGGGGCTGTGACCCGCCCTTTCGCGCGCCAAATGTTCGAACCAATGGCGGGTCGCAGACCCGCCCTGCCAAATCGCGGCGGGCAGGGGCGCCCGCCGCTGCGCCGCGCCGCTACGTTGCCGGCGCGGCCTTCTTCTTCTCCGGCAGCGCGCGCGTCGCGACCTCGTGCTTGAGCTTCGCGAGGTAGGCGTCGGCCGTCATCACGCCCTCGTCGCCCTTGGCGCGGCTGCGGACGGAAACGCTGTTGGCCTCGGCTTCCTTCTGGCCGATGACGAGCGCATAGGGCACCTTGTCGATCTCGGCGCGGCGGATCTTGGCGCCGAGCTTGTCGCTGTGCTCGTCAATCGTGGCGCGGAAGCCCTCGGCGCGCAGGCGCGCGAGCAGGCCGCGGGCGTGGTCGAGGGTCTTCTCGCTGATGGGCACGAGGCGCACCTGCTCGGGCGCGAGCCACGCGGGGAAGTCGCCCGCGAAATGCTCGATGAGCACGCCGCAGAAACGCTCCATCGAGCCAAACGGGGCGCGGTGGATCATCACGGGGCGGTGCGCGGCGTTGTCGGGCCCGATGTAGGAGAGGTCGAAGCGGATCGGGAGGTTGTAGTCCACCTGCACGGTGCCGAGCTGCCACTCGCGGCCGATCACGTCCTTGATGACGAAGTCGATCTTGGGGCCGTAGAAGGCGGCCTCGCCGGGCTCCTCGGTGAAGGGCACGCCGAGGGTCTTGGCCGCGGCGCGGCAGGCGTTCTCGGCCTTGTCCCAGTTCTCCGCATTCCCGGTGTATTTGTTGGAGTCGGGATCGCGGAGGCCGACGCGCACGCGGTAGTCGCTCATGCCGAGCGTCGTCAGCACCGTCTTCACGAGCGAGAGGCAGCCGAGCACCTCCTGGGCGACCTGTTCCTCGGTGCAGAAGAGGTGGGCGTCGTCCTGCGTGAAGCCGCGGACGCGCGTCATGCCGTTGAGCTCGCCGCTCTGCTCCCAGCGGTAGACGGTGCCGAACTCCGCGAGCCGGATCGGCAGGTCGCGATACGAGTGGGGCTGCGAGGCGAAGATCTTGATGTGGTGCGGGCAGTTCATCGGCTTCAGCATGAAGCCGTCGAGGAGCTTGTCCGCGTCCATCACGCGGTCCTTGCCGATCACTTCCTTGCCGGCGCGGCGGTTGATCTCGTCGGCGAAGCTTTGCGAGACCGACTCGAGGCGCGCGGTGAGCTCGGCGCACGAGCAGCCCTCGCTCGCGGCCCGGGCGAGCGCCTCGGGCTCGGCGAAGGCGGTGAACTGCGCGTCCTTGTAGTAGGGGAAGTGGCCGCTCGTCTTGTAGAGCGCGAGCTTGCCGATGTGGGGCGTGAAGACCTGCGAGTAGCCCTGCTTGCGCAGCTCCTCGCCGATGAAGGTCTGCAGCTCCTGCCGCACGATGGAGCCGTTGGGCGTCCAGAGCACCAGGCCCTGGCCGACATCCTCGTCGATGTGGAAAAGCTTCAGCTCCTTGCCGAGCTTGCGGTGGTCGCGCAGCCGCGCCTGCTCGATCTGGGTAAGGTAGGCGGCGAGTTCCTCCTTCGAGGGGAAGGCCGTGCCGTAGATGCGCTGGAGCTGCTTGTTCTTCTCGTCGCCGCGGTGGTAGGCGCCGGCGATGGAGAGGAGCTTGAACGCCTTCAGCTTCGCCGTGTAGCGGACGTGCGTGCCGGCGCAGAGGTCGGTGAACTCGCCGTTGGTGTAGAACGAAATCTTTTCGCCCTCCGGGATGTCGGCGAGGCGGCCCAGCTTGTAGCGCTCCTGCTTCATCTGCTTGATGATCGCGACGGCCTCGTCGCGGGAGACTTCCTTGCGGTCGAAGCGCTGGTTCTCCTCGGCGATCTTCTTCATCTCGGCCTCGAGCTTGGCGAGATCGTCGGTGGTCAGCTTGTGATCGAGATCGACGTCGTAGTAGAAGCCGGTGTCGGTGGGCGGGCCGATGTCGAGCTTGGCATCTGGGAAGATGCGGAGGAGCGCGGTCGCCAGCACGTGCGAGCACGAGTGGCGAAGTTCTTCGAGCGGAGTCATCGGCATGGTGGTGTTGGCTGTGGTCCTGCTTACGAATGCAGGGCCGTGAAGGGGAGAGAGCGGCGGGAAAGGGCAGGGGTGTCAACGCGTGCTTTGGCTTTGCGCCGCACGGCGTTTTCATGGCTAGTGCGCCGAGCATGGCTGAACTCCGTCCTGTCGCGATCCTGCGCACCCCTTTCGCCGAGAAGTTCGGCGTGCCGCGGCAGTCCGGCCTCGTGCCGGCGGCGGAGGGGCGCGTGGAGTTTCTGCCGGAGTTCGCGGCGCCGGAGTTCGTGCGTGGGCTGGAGGATTTTTCGCACGCCTGGCTGATCACGGGCTTTCATTTGAACCCCGCGTGGGACGGCGCGGCGACGGTGCGCCCGCCGCGGCTGGGCGGCAACGAGCGCGTCGGAGTCTTCGCCTCGCGCTCGCCCTCGCGGCCCAACGGGCTGGGGCTTTCGCTCGTCGAGCTGCTGGCGGTCGAGCCGGGGGCGCTGCGCGTGGCGGGCATCGACGCCGTGGACGGCACGCCGGTCTACGACGTGAAACCGTATCTGCCGTGGGCCGAGGCGAGGCCCGGCGCCCGCTCGGATTGGGCAAAGGATGCGCCGTCGATGCGCGGCGCATCGGATGTCGTGATCCCCGCGGAGATCGCCGCGCAGCTCTCGGAACCGGTCGTCACGCTCGTCCGCCAACTGCTGACGATGAACCTGCAGCCCGCTTACCAGCCGCCCGAAGCCGGGCGCGTGTATGGGATGACCGTCGCCGGCTGGAACGTGCGCTGGAAATCCGCGGCCGAAGGGAAAATCGAAGTGGTCGAGGCGCGTCGGCTGGAACGTGCGGAGCCGTGATGGCTCTTGCGCCGCGCACGGCGCGAGCTACAGTCGCGATCATGAAAGATAAGGATCTTCATGCACTGCTCACAAACCCCGAGGTGTATCCCGTGGAGCTTTCCCTGACGAGCGGCGACAAGATCGACATCCCGCATCCCGACTACGTGCATTTCTCGCGCAAGCTCGGCCAGATTTTCTACTATCCCGAGGGCGGCGGGGGATTGTTCGAGTGGATCGCCCCGAGCCAAATCGCCAAGATTCGCGGCCGCATCAAACGAGGCAGCCCGCGAGCGGCGTAATCATTTTTTGAGTGGCTCGAGGGAGTAGCCGTCCTTGCGGTCGAGCATCGACCAGCCGGCGACAGCGAGTTCCTTGCGCAGGGCGTCGGCGGCGGCGAAGTCCTTGGCTTGCTTCGCGGCCCAGCGTTTTTCAGCGAGGGCGGTGATGGCTGCGGGGATCTGGACTTTCTGCTTCTCAACCACTCCCGGCACGGCGCCGAAAATCGCTTCGGTGATCTTCTCATACTCAATCCTCTCTTCCGTAGTGAACATACGCCCTTTGATCTTTTCGAGTGAAGAAAAGAGGGTTCCAAGTGCGGCAGGAAAATTTAGATCGTCCTGCAATGCAGCCACGACGTCGCCGAAGTGTTTCCAAGCTTTGTGCCCTGAAGCTAGAGTGTGATATTCGCGTGCCGTGCTTGTCGTCGATTCTGTCGACGCGAAAGCGTGCAATGACCACTGGGAAAGTTTTTGCAGCGCACTTTCCGCCGCTCGCATCGAATCCAGCGTGAAGTTTAGCTGCTTCCGCGGGTGCCCCATCAGTAGCGCGTAACGCAGGGCCATCGGCGAGTGGCCCATCGCGGTGAGCTGATCGAGCGTGTAGAGGTTGCCGAGGCTCTTGCTCATCTTCTTGCCGTCCACGAGCAGGTGTTCGCTGTGATACCAGTGCTTCGCGAACTGCGCGCCGTTGCAGCATTCGCTCTGGGCGATTTCGTTCTCGTGATGGGGAAAGAGCAGGTCCACGCCGCCGGTGTGGAGATCGATGGTGTCGCCGAGATGTTTCTTGCTCATCGCGCTGCACTCGATGTGCCAGCCGGGCCGGCCGCGGCCCCACGGGCTGTCCCACGCGTTGGCGCCGTCGTCGGGCTTGTGCGCTTTCCAGAGCGCGAAATCGGAGCCGTCTTCCTTTTCGTCGGCATCGACGGCCTGCGATTTGCCGGCGAGGGCGCTGCCGGGCTGGAGCTCGCGCTCCTTCACGCGCGAGAGGCGGCCGTAGTCACCAAAAGAGGAGACCTTGAAATACACGGAGCCATCGGCGGCGCGGTAGGCGTTTCCTTTGCGCATGAGCACGTCGATCATGTCGACTTGTTCGCGGATGTGGCCGGTGGCGGTGGGTTCGACGTGCGGGCGCAGGCAGTTCAGCGCGTCGCAGTCGGCGTGGAACTTGTCGGTCCACTGCTGCGTGACCTCGGCGAGCGGGCGGCCTTCGTCGCGCGCGCGCTTGATGGTCTTGTCGTCGACATCCGTGAGGTTGCGGACGTGCTTCACCTTGTCCTTGCCGAACTCCAGCTCGAGCAGGCGGCGGAGCACGTCGTTGATGACGAAGGTGCGGAAATTCCCGATGTGCGCAGGGGCATAGACGGTCGGGCCGCAGTTGTAGAAACGGAAGACGCCGTCGGGGTGCGAGGGCTTGAGCTCGCGTTGCTCGCGGGACAACGAGTCGAAAAGTCGGATCGGCATGAAGCGGTGAGGGAGAGAGCGACCGCTAGCAGGTTTTCGCGCGCGGCGGAAAGGTGTTTTTCTCTGCCGGTATGGTGTGGCGTGCCAGTGGCGGGGCGGAGGGTGAAACAGCTTGCGGCCACCGCGAGGCTAATGGTTATCAATCACCCGCCCCGGGGTGGATGCATCGCCCCTTAGCCCCAAAAACCTCCATGACCTCCTCTTCGCCCATCCCTTCATCGCGCACTCGCGTGCTGCGCGCATTGTGCCTCGCGCTCGTGGCGCTCCTCGCGCCTGCGCTCGCGCTCGCACAGAACGCCCTCACCGGCACCGTCACCAACGCCGCCACCGGCCGCGCGCTCGAGGGCGCGCGGGTCACGTTGGCGGGCACCGCCCGCGAGGTGCTCACCGATGCGCAGGGCAATTTCCGCTTCGACGATCTGCCGGCGGGCAGCGTCACGCTCACCGTCGCCTACACCGGCCTCGATCCGGCGAGCGTGCCGGTCACGCTTTCGGCCGGCGGCACGACGCGCCACGACATCGGGCTCACGGCGGGCATCTACAAGATGGACCAGTTTGTCGTCGCCGGCGAACGCGAGGGCAACGCCCAAGCCGTCACGCTCCAGCGCCTCTCCGATGGCGTGAAGAACATCGTCTCCACCGACGCGTTCGGCAACCTCGCGCAAAACCCCGCCGACCTCCTCGTGCGCCTGCCCGGCATCGAGGGTGACACCGTTGATGGCACGATCCGCTACGTGCGCATCCGCGGCCTCAACCAGAACCTCACGACCATCACGATGGACGGCAACCGCCTCGCCGACGCCGCCTCCGCCGGCTCGACGCGCGAGTATCAGTTCCAGACGGTCAGCGCCGACACCGTCGAGCGCCTCGAGGTCGTGAAGTCGCCCACGCCCGACATGGATGGCGATTCGATCGGCGGCGCGGTGAACATGGTTTCGAAGACCGGTTTCGACACCAAGGGCCGCTTCATCCGCATCTCCGCCGGCCTCAGCTATCGCCCGCTCGACGAGCGCATGTATGGCGCGCCCTACAACTACGCCGTCTCCTACTCAGAGACGTTCGCCAACAAGCTCGCCGTCTCGGTGAACTTTGGCCACCGCAAGCTCTTCACGCCGCAGGACACCGTCACGCAGACCGCCCTCGCGCTCGCCAACGGCGTCACGGCCCCGACCTACACCAACACCGTCGGCTACACCGACGAGCGCCTCCTCACGTCGCGCTGGGGGGGCGGCGTGCGTCTCGACTACAAGCTCGGCGAGCGCACGCGCCTCTACCTCGGCTCCACCGTCAACCGCCTCACCGATCACGACACGGATCGCGTGCTCAACTTCACCACCAACGCCGCGGGCGTCGCGCCCGGTTACACGGACACCTTCACCACTGTCCTGCCCACGACGAACAGCACGGTGAACATCCAGGCCGACAACGCCTACAAGGATGCCCGCACGCGCTACCATCAGTTTGGCGCCGTCCACAAGCTCCCGGGCCTCGAGGTGGACTGGAACCTCTACAAGTCCGACTCCAAGTCCAACTACGCCGGCCAGCGCAACTTTGGGTTCACCGCGCGCGGCATCGGCTTCACCGTCGATCAGCGCACGCGGGCCGACATGCCGCAGGTCACGCAGACCGCGGGCCCGAGCATCGCGGACCTCGCGAGCTACACCGAAAACCGCTACACCATCAATCGCCGCGCCGGCTGGGACGATTACCGCGGCGTCTCGTTCAACGCGAAGAAAAGTTTCACCACGCCGTTCCCGTCCTACGTGAAGCTCGGCGGCAAGATTCGTGAGCAGAACCGCGTGCTCGAGGCCACGCAGTGGACCGGCAGCTACGTCGGACCCGACGGCGTGCAAGGCCCCAATGCGGCCCGTGCCGGCGCCAACGACGACAACCTCGCGCAGTTTGGCCTCGTCGCGCCCGGTCGCCTGCACACCGACGACGTGCGTTTCCCGCCCGTGCCTGTGCCCGCGTGGCCCGGCTACACCAACAACCTCCTCGACGAGGCCCTCGCGCGCAACCCGACCTATTTCATCCGCGACACCGCCGCCAACATCCAGGCTCAGCTCACCGGCGACCAGCGGTTCGAAGAAAAAATTCCCGCCGTCTATCTCATGGGCCAGATGCAGCTCGGCCACCTGAGCGTGCTCGCCGGCGCGCGCATCGAGTGGACGAAGACCCGTGGCGAGGGCGCGCTCCAGGCGCTCACCGCCGAGGAGCGCGCGCGCCGCGCCGCCTTCACCGGCCCGCTCACCGACGCCGAGATCATCCGCCGCAACATCGCCGAGTATGGCGGCAGGCAGGTGGCCTCTGGCAGCTACCGCAATGTGCTGCCCGGCGTGCACCTCAAGTATGCGTTTACGCCGCGCCTCATCGCGCGCGCGAGCTGGGCCACCAACGTCGGCCGCCCCGGCATCGGCCAGCTCATCCCGCGCACCACGGTGAACCTCGATTCCAACCCGCGCACGATCACTACGAGCAACCCGAGCCTCAAGCCGCAGACCGCGGACAACTTCGATCTCGCCGCGGAATATTATTTCGAGCCGGCGGGCGTCGTTTCGGTCGGCGTCTTCCAGAAGGACATCAAGAACTTCATCTTCACCGCCGGCGGCCTCACGGTCGGCAGCGGTGCCGACAACGGCTTCAACGGCGACTACGCCGGCTACATCCTCACGACCCAATACAACGGCGGCAGCGCCAAGGTCCGCGGCCTCGAGCTCAACTACAGCCAGCAGTTCACGTTTCTTCCCGGCTGGCTCGCGGGCTTCGGCGGCTATGCCAACCTCACGCGCATGGAGACCGAGGGCAACTATGGCGCGGGCAACTCCATCGCCGTCGCGCCGAATCCGAAGGGCAAAGTCGCGGGCTTCAACCCCGACACCTCCAACGCCGGCCTCTCCTACATCCGCGACAAGATCACCGTGCGCCTCCAATGGAACCACCGCGCGCGCTACCTCACGACCTACAACGCCGTGGACTCGCAGCTCGTCTACCGCATCCGCCGCGACACGCTCGACGTGAAGACGCAGTATCAACTGACGCGCCGCTTCAGCGTATATCTCGACGTGAACAACGTGCTCGGCGAACACGAGACCGGCCAAGACCGCGGCCCGCGTCCCAGCCAGAGGCGCGTGCTCACGCCCGGTTTCTTCGGCGGCGTCAACGCGCGGCTGTGATTTCGTCGCGGCGGGCGTCCTTGCCCGTCGAGTTTGACGAACGTCCTGAACCGGCGGGCAGGGACGCCCGCCGCTACGCTGGGCCATCGCGCGCAAGCGCGCTCCTACCGCAGGCACCTTTCGCTTCGTTGGCGAAAATCGCATCGCCCTCGCCGCGCCCGCGGCCCAGCGTCACGCGCACTCCATTCGCATGGCCTCCGCCCAACGCCTCGACCTCGCCCAGCGTCCCCGTCGCCTTCGCCGCACCGCGAGCCTCCGCGCGCTCACGGAGGAGACCGTGCTGCGGCCGGCGGACTTCATCGCGCCGCTCTTTGTGGTCGAGGGCAAGGCGGCGCCCGAACCCATCGCGTCGATGCCGGGCGTGTTTCGCCTCAACGTCGCCGACCTCGTCAAGGAGTGCCGCGCCTTGGCCAAGCTGGGGGTGCCGGCGGTGGCGCTCTTTCCCAAGCTCGATCCGAAGTTGAAGGACGACGAGGGCACGCAGGCGCTCAACGAGGACACGCTCGTCCTACGCGCCGTGCGCGCGGTCAAGAAAGCCCTCCCGGAGCTGACCGTGATCACGGACGTCGCGCTCGATCCCTACACCAGCCACGGGCATGACGGCGTGCTCACCGCCGCGCGCGACGACGTGGAAAATGACCGCACCGTGCGCCTGCTCGAAAAGATGGCCGTGCTGCAAGCCCGCGCCGGCGTCGATCTCGTGGCGCCGAGCGACATGATGGACGGCCGCGTGGGCGCGATCCGCGCGGCGCTCGACGCGGCCGGCTTCACGGGCACGGGCATCCTGGCCTACTCGGCGAAGTTCAGCTCGGCCTACTACGGGCCGTTTCGCGACGCGGTGGGCAGCGCGCAGGCCGCGGGCACGCGGTTGCTCAGCAAGGCCACCTACCAGATGCACCCGGCCAACCGCCACGAGGCGGTGCGCGAGGCGCTGCTCGATGACGAGGAGGGCGCCGACATCCTCATGGTGAAGCCCGCGGGCCCTTACCTCGACATCATCCGCGAGGTGCGCGAGGCGACCTGGAAACCCGTGGCCGCCTACCAGGTCTCCGGCGAGTATGCGCAGATTCACGCGGCGGCGCGGCTCGGCTGGCTCGACCTGGCGCGGTGCCGCCACGAGTCGCTGCTCGCGATCAAGCGCGCGGGCGCGGACATGATCCTCACCTATTTCGCGCGCGAAATGGCGGCGACGCTGCGGCGCTAGCACGGTTCAATCTAGCCGTGCCCAAATGGGGCGAGGCATCCCGCCGAGCCGCGGCCACCGGGGACGTCTCCCCCGGCCGGGCAACACGCGCGGGCCACGACCTTGATCAAACCGCGCTAGCGCGGCAGCGCGACGGGCTGGAACGCCTTCAACGGCGGCCGGCCTCGGGTGGCGGAGAGTTCATCGTAGGCGACCTTTTGCAGCGCCTCGGCCTGACTCGCGGACATGCCCAGCTCGAGCGCCGCGCGCTCATTCTTTCCGAGTGAGCGCGGATCGAGGCCGGTGAGATCGCCAAAGATCATCAGGGCCGACAAGTAGTAGCCGTAGCTGCTCGCATGATAGTGATCGTGCGTCCAAAGGTCGACCTGGCCGAAGGCGATGCCGTCGTAGGGATTGGGGTCGGCCACGCCGGTTTGCATCGCGCGGTTCCAGGCCTCGCCGACGGGAATCACGGCGTGAATCGCCGGCGAGGCCGCGGCGGCGCGGTCGTAGGCGGCGCGGATATCCCGCGCCATTTGCGCGATGGGCTGGCCGTGCCACGCGCCCTTCTCCGGGTAGACTTGGTCGGCGCGCGACCAAGTGGCGACCAGGCGGATGTCGACGCCCGGATTCTTCGAGTGAAGCAGCGCGGCGAGCTGGCCGGCCGACTGGACGAGCAACGCGGGGTCGCCCGGCTTCTTTTGGTCCAGCGTGCTGTAGCCGTGCATGACGACAAAGTCCCACGCGCGCCCGAGCACCGCGGCCTTGTTCTCCAGATGCCAATCGAAGTTTTTCCCGCCGGAGGTCTCGAGGCTTACGGCGTAGTCGCGCCCCGCTTGCCTCGCGAAGGCGTTGAAGAGCGCGGGCACGCCGCCGATGCCCTCGCCATTGAGATCGGTCACGGAGCTGGGGCGAAAGAAACGCACCGCGGAGCCGGCGCCGAAGGTAAAGCTGTTGCCGATGAAGACCACGGTCGGCGGTGAAGCCGGCTGGACCTGGGCGCGCGCGATCGGGCACGAAACGGCGCAAAGCAAGGCCGCCGCGAAGGCGGACCGGAGGGAAAAGGCGGGCATGGTGGAGCTTGGAGTTGGGACGGGAGGGCTGGGAGCCGCAGGCGGATCCCGACCGCAGGTAGACGCGCGGAAACAAAAAAGGCAGCCGGGTCTCGGCTGCCTTTTTGGCTGATCTCAAGGCGCGGCGGTCTCAGCGCTTCCCCTTGGATTTTTTCTTGGGTTTCTCGTCCTCGTCTTCGTCGGCATCATCGTCCTCGTCGTCGTCATCATCATCGTCGTCGCCGAGATCGTCGTCGTCGTCATCCTTGTCGCCGCCCTTGGCGTCCTTCTTTTTCTCGCCGTTCTCGTCGAGGTCCTCGCCCTCTTCGTCCTCGTCCCACTTCAAGGACTCGTCGTTCTTCAGCTTTTCCTCCTCCTCCTCGTCGAGCTCGGGCAGGTCGTCGTCCTCCTCGTCCTCCGCGCCCTTGGCGGGCGCCTCTTCGTCGGCATCGTAGCCGGCAGGCATGTAGTCGAGGATCGAGGTGAGTTCCTCAAAGGTGTGGACCGCCTTTCCTTGGATGAAATTGCTGTTCTGGTCCTCGCGAATCTCGTCCTCGACCTCGTCGACGGTGAGCTTGGACTCGAATTTGAACAGGTCGTTCAGCATCTTCACGCGGCAGCGCGTGATGTGATCGACGAGGTCGGCGTAGGGGCCGTTCTCCTCGTCGAGGATGTCGGGCAGGCCGAAGAGTTTCTCCTCGGACTCGAAGAGCGACTCCTTCACGCGCTTGAGGCGCACCTTGCCGTTGCCGAGATCCTTGTCGATGCGGAAGGGGATGAACGCCGCGTCGAAGGTGTCCTGGTCGAAGCCGTAGTCGCGCACCGGGTCGAGCAGCTCGATGAGGTGTTGCACCTGGCGCGGATCGACGATGCTGAGGCCGTCGACGTCCCAACGCACCGGATCGCTCGTCTCGGCGACCCACCAGTTATGGTCGTCTCCGAGGCGGACGATGATCCAGTCGAGGGCGGAAGTGGCTTTTGGCATGGCGGTCAGGTCGGAATTTTCGCGCAGCGTGCGAGGCGAGTTTCAAATAACAAGCACAAAAACGGCCCGCGCGCGGATGCGCCCTCCACGGCCCGTTGCGGGCGGAAAACACTCTGGAAAAGCGGCTTCGGCGCGGCGCGCTTGCAATGGATCGCCGGGGATTTCACGGTCGCGCGTCATGCCAAGTTTCTACGAGACCGTCGTGCGCCCCGCGCTTTTTCGCCGTGATTCGGAGGAGGCGCACGAACTCGGCGTCGATGCGCTGGCCTTGCTCGGCCGGCTGGCGCCGCTGCGCGCGGCGCTGGAATGCTGGACCCGCCGCGGGACGGCGCGCGCGCGACCGGTGGAGGCTTTCGGGCTCAAGTTCCCCAATGCGGTGGGACTTGCCGCCGGTTTCGACAAGAATGCGCGCGCGTGGCCCGCCGCCGCGGCGCTCGGCTTCGGCCATGTCGAGATCGGCACGGTCACCGCCCAGGCGCAGCCGGGCAACCCGCGGCCCCGGATGTTTCGCTACCCCGCGGAGGAAGCGGTCATCAACCGGATGGGATTCAACAACGAGGGCTCCGCGGCGGTCGCGGCGCGGCTGGCGCGGCAGCCGGGACCGGGCGCCCGGCGCATCCCCCTCGGCGTGAACCTCGGCAAGTCCAAGGTAACCGAGATCGAGCGCGCGCCCGAGGATTACCTCGCGAGCTTCGCGCGGCTGGCGGATTTCGCGGACTACCTCGTGCTGAATGTCTCGAGCCCCAACACGCCCAATCTCCGCCAGCTCCAGGACGAGTCCCGCCTGCGCGAGCTGCTGGCCGCGATCACCTCCGCCAACGCCGCGCGCGCCGCGCAGCCGGGCAAAGTGCGCGTCCCCATCCTCCTCAAGATCGCGCCCGATCTCACATGGCCGCAGATCGACGCGGTGCTCGGCGTGATCGCGGAATACCGCCTCGACGGCGTGATCGCGACCAACACCACGCTCGCGCGGCCCGGTTTCTTCGCGGGCGTCAACGAGGCCGGCGGCCTGAGCGGTGCGCCCGTGCGCCGGCGCTCGACCGAGATCGTCGGCTACATTGCGCGCGCGACCGGCGGCCGGCTCCCGATTGTCGGGGTCGGTGGCATCACCGATGTCGAGGGCGCGGCCGAGAAGCTGGATGCGGGCGCGACGCTCGTGCAGGTCTACACCGGGATGATTTATCGCGGCCCGTTTTTTGCCGCCGAACTGGCGCGCGGCTTGGTCGAGCGGCAGCGGCGGCGTGACGGGTGAAGCCCGCTCTGGGAGCGAACGAAAGTAGGGGCGCCGCGCAAAAACAGCCGTGCAAGGGAATCGGAAATATGGTCAACGCTTCGGAGTGCGAAACCCCGGTTGACGACAGGCTGCTCACGAAAACCAATGCCCGGAATGACCCTCTTCGTTTGGAGCCATGGTTGGTAGTCCTCGCGACGTCATGCGGAAACCACTGGCCGCTGCGTGCGTGATTCTGGTGGCGGTGCTGGCCGCCTATTGGGCTACGTTTCGCGTGCCCTTTCTGCTCGATGACCAACTTTCGGTCGTCGACAACGCGTCGATTCGCAAGCTTTGGGCGTTCCGGGAGGTCATTTCGCCGCCGGCGGATTCAACCACAGGGGGGCGTCCAGTGGCCAATGTCAGCTTCGCTGTCAGCTACGCAATCAGCGGACTGGAGACCTGGGGATATCATCTGCTCAACCTGGCCCTGCACACGTTTGTTGCCCTGCTTTTGTTTGGAGTGGTGCGGCGCACGATGTTGTCCCACCGCCTGCGCGGGAGATTTTGGGGCAACGAGTCTTTCCTGGCCGGTGCCATCGCTTTGTTGTGGGCGGTTCATCCGCTGCAAACGCAGACGGTCACCTACATTTCCCAACGCACCGAGTCGTTGATGGCCTTTTTTTCTCGTGACGATTTATTGCTTCATCCGAGGGATTGAAGGTCGCGCCAAGCTCTGGCACGCATGTGCCGTCGTCGCCTGCGTCCTTGGCGCCATGAGCAAGGAGGTCATCGTCACGGTGCCTGTGTTGGTTTTGCTCTATGATCGGACGTTTGTCAGCGGGTCGTTCCGCGCGGCGGTGCGCCTGCGTTGGCGATTTTACGCCGGGCTCGCCGCGAGTTGGCTTTTGGTCGCGTGGTTGTTGCTTGATGTGAAGGCGCGCGGCGTGGGCTTCGATATTGGCGTCACTTCGTTTCAATATGCGCTCACGCAGTGCAAGGCGGTCGTGCTTTACCTTTGGCTTGGCCTTTGGCCTCACCCCCTCGTGTTTGACTACGGCTCCCCTTTGCTCGGGATCGGCGCAGCGTTGCCGTATGCGGCCGCATTGGCATGCCTGCTTGCGGCGTCTTGCTGGGCGCTGGTGCGTTGGCCGGCGTGCGGTTTTGTCGCCGCCTGGTTCTTTGTGATTTTGGCTCCCGTCTCCAGCATAGTGCCGGTGACGGGAGCCACCATCGCGGAAAACCGGCCCTACCTTTCGCTCGCTGCAGTTGTCACTCTGATGGTGGTTGGCCTCCACGCGCTGCTAGGCCGGCGCGCCGTGCGCTTCGCGTGCATTTTTCTGGCGATCGCGGGGATGCTTGCGACCGCCGGTCGCAATCGCGACTACCAGGATGCCGTCTACCTTTGGTCGGACACGGTCCTGAAGGCGCCGCAGAGCCATCGGGCACATAACAGCCTGGGCCTGCTCCTCGCCCGCGAGCAGGGACGGCAAGCGGAAGCGCGCGGCCACTTCGAAACCGCGCTGCGCCTAAAGCCTGACCTTGCCGAGGCCCACAACAATTTGGGCGCGATCCTGGCCAGTCAGCCGGGGAATGCGAATGAGGCGCTGGCTCACTATGAGGCCGCGCTGCGCCTCAAGCCGAACTTCGCGGAGGCCCACGACAACTTGGGCATGCTTTTTGCCAGCCAGCCCGGCCGGCAGGCCGAGGCCCATGCGCACTTCCAAGCCGCGCTGCGTCTGAAACCGGACGAAGCCAAGCTGCACTTTGATTTTGCCAATTTTCTCGCCCAGCAACCAGGCCGACAGGCGGAAGCTCTCGGGCATTACGAAACCGCGCTGCGCCTCAAGCCTGACTATGCCGAGGCGCACAACAATTTGGGTGACTTCATTGCAGGCCAGCCTGGGCGGCAGGCAGAAGCCCTCAGGCACTTTGAAACCGCGCTGCGCCTGCAGCCGAGGAATGCGATTATCCACCTCAATGTTGCGGAGCAGTTGGAGAAGTCGGCCGATCGGCAACAGGAAGCGCTGGCGCATTTCTCGGCCGCCTTGGCAATTGATCCCAATCTCGCGGGTGCAAAGGCAGGGCTTGAGCGCCTGCGAAAGGCTGATCGCCGCTGACCTTTGCTTCCTGCCATTTGGTAGGGTAGTGGGTCCGTTTGAATCTCGGCTTGCGGGTGGCGTGCAGGGTGCGAGACAGGCAGCATGGAACGAGCAGAACGCGCCGCGCTGATTCGCACACTTCACCGCACCAAGGTTGGCGGGATGGCCTACACGCACTCGGGAAAGCCGCTCAGGCCGTGCACCGATCCGGTTGAGAAGCGAGGATTCGGCGTGTGGGGAAAGCATGGTTTGCGGCACGCCGACTGGCTGCCCTCGGGGTTCTTCGACACGCCCGCACAAAAGGAAACTGGCCCACGCGTGAAGCGCACCGCGCGCAAGCATCCGCTCACGAGCATCGCGGAGCAGTTGCCAACCAAGCTCCCGCGTGTCCTCTTCGACCTATGAAGAAGAAACCCGCGAAAAGGAAAGCAGCGCCGAAAAAGGCAAAGCGCGCTCCACGCAAGGATGCTTGGCAGAACGCGCTTTCGATTGTCGAGCAGGTGACGGGCGGAAAACTCAAACGCTAAAACAGGGTCTCCGGGGTCTCATAAGCGACCCCAAATATCTCCGGAGCAAAATAAGCCTTCGGTTTGATATCTGGAATCGGACTTAAGATTTTTAGCTCAACCAATCGCTCGATATCATCTTTGGCGGTTGGATAGGCGACGCCGAGCTTTCGACTAAGCCAGGCGATTCTTACGACGGGGTTTCGGAATAGATCGTCAATGATTCGGTGAGTCCGGACAGTCTCCTTGTTTTCGACGCGCTTCAGCATCTCGCGCTTTAGTTTCCTGAGCCCATCACACCGCCTGATGGCATCTTCTGCTTGGACAACCGTTCCATTTAGGCAAAACTCGATCCACTCGTCCCACGCTCCTTCTGAGCTTATGCGATACATCTTCGAGATGTATTCATCTTTGAACCGCTCAAAGTAAGCGCTCATGTAAAGCCAAGGACACACCAAGTTGCACCACTTGTAGACCATAAGTGACAGCAGCACGCGTCCAATGCGACCGTTGCCGTCGTAAAACGGGTGAATAGCCTCGAACTGATAGTGGGCGAGGTAGGCTTTGACCAACGGGTCAACATCGCCAGTCCGCTGGTTTAGGTAGTTTTCGAAGTCAGATAGGCATTTCTCAATATGCGACGCCGGCGGCGGCACATACCGACGATCAGAACCAATCGCTACCTGATGCTGACGAAACTCGCCCGGGGTTGCGTAACGGTGACGAGTCCCACCCAAAAGGGTGTCGTGGAGACTCTTAATTATGCGAGTGCAGAAGGGGAGGTTTTCTCCATCAAGCAATTCTCCTCCAACGTTTAGGGCACGGCGATAATTGGCTACCTCCTGCCATTCATTCACGGGATCACCCTCGGACTTTGGTTTTGTCGGACTAATCTCAAATAGCATCAACTCTTGCGGCGTGGCATAAGTCCCCTCTAAGGCAGAAGACGTTATCGCTTCCCGCGCCCCAAGAGGACTGAGCAGCAATTGCGGGTCGTTAAGCGTTCTTCCTATGCCATTTAGCGTTCCTAGGGTTTCTTTGGCTTTTGCTAGAAGGGGCCAAAGACGGTTCGGAAATGCCCAGTTCGCCGGCGGCAATGCATCTGGAACAAACGCAAAATCATCCTGCGTATTCACCTTAATGGGAATGAGTTGCCCGGTCTTCTTCTCTTGAAATGCTTTAGCGTTCATTTAAGAATAAGTGGAATTAAATAAATCATTTTCTCAAGCATATTCCTAATCTTAAAATAAAGTGGCGTTTTCTTTAAGATTAACGTTGCCATTAAGGAGTAAGTCGCCAACGTCTCGCTCATGAACAAGCTTACCCCAGAACGCCGCGCACAAGTCATAAACTGCCTCGTCGAGGGAAACAGCATCCGCAGCACGGTGCGCCTCACTGGCGTCGGCAAGAACACTGTGGCCCGCCTTCTCGTTGCGGTCGGCAAGGCGTGCTCTGTCTTTCAGGACAAGGCGTTTCGCCAGCTCAAGTGCAGCCGCATCCAGTGTGACGAGGTTTGGTCTTTCGTTGGCTCGAAAGAGAAGAACACGAGCGCGGAGAAGAAGGCGCAGGGTTGCGGCGACTGCTGGACGTGGACGGCGCTTTGCAGCGATTCAAAACTGATTCCCTGCTGGTATGTCGGCGGCCGTGGCGCGCAGGCCGCCTATCACTTCATGCACGATCTTGCTGCTCGCCTCTCGCATCGCGTCCAGCTCACGACCGATGGGCACAAGGCTTACCTTGATGCGGTGGAGACCGCCTTCGGCGAGGAAATCGACTACGCGCAGCTCGTGAAGATTTATGGCGAGGGTCCGAAGACTGAGGCGCGTTACTCCCCTGCGCAGTGCATGGGCGCGAAGAAGGCCGTGATTAGCGGCAAGCCCTCATGGGATCACGTCAGCACGTCACACATTGAGCGCAGCAACCTAACGCTGCGCATGAGCAACAGGCGGTTTACCCGTCTCACGAATGCTTTCTCCAAGAAGATTGAGAACCACGAGCACATGCTCGCCCTGTCGTTCTGCTATTACAATTTCTGCCGCATTCACTCGTCGCTCCGTTGCACGCCCGCGATGGCCGCTGGCGTCGCAACGCGTGTATGGGAAATATCAGATATCGTTTGTCTGCTGGACAATGCCGTCGCAGAAGCCGCATAAAAAAACCCGGGATTCATCATTAGCAGCGCATGAGCACTACCAACGCTAGGAATGGCCCCGGGACAGTAGCTCAACCATCGTTACAAGGGACTAAAAGTAAAGAGGAAATAGCCCTGATCAAGAAAGCCCTGTCAACTGAACGGTTTGAGTCGCATCGTAAAAACGCAGGAGAGTCCGATGAAAAGGTTTTTGAACGCTACCAGTGGAATGCGGTCGTATGTGAGCACTTCTACGGGCCTCTCCGGATATTGGAGGTCACTTTGCGCAACAGTTTTGATCAAGCCATTGCAGCAAAGCAGCGCGACGGAAACTGGTTGACCAAGATACCCTCGTGGTTGCGCCAAAGCGAACAAGAGGACGTTCAAGCAGCCCATAAATTTCTGGCCGACCGCGGGCGCACAATGACGCAGGCGAGGGTTGTCCAAGAAATGAGCTTTGGTTTTTGGGCCAGCCTGTTGAACGGAAGATATGAAACGCTTTTTCACTCAATCGGCGCCGAAGTATTTCCCGGCCTTCCTAAGCCTCAACGGACCAGGGGCAACGCATCTCACCGAATTGAGAGCATTCGCACACTCCGAAACCGGATATTTCATTTCCGTCGGATATGGAATCGCCCGGATTTGCAGTCAGACTACGATCAAATTTTAGAAGCAATTAGTTGGGTCAACCCTGATGCGAGAAGGTTATTCCTTCCGAGCGGCGCAGAAGGGAAGTTCGCAGCCACACTCGCTCAAAGGCCATAATTTCCGCCAAGCTCGGAAAGTATCCACGTTTGATCCATTTCGTCTTGTCCAAGGCATGGACAAGACTCCGTTTCCAGAGCAGCCAGTAACACGCGTGTTACTCTCCAGTTTTCAAACGGACCCACTACCTGCCATTTTCAGTGCTGGACAAGCTCCCGCTGATCTCGCTTAGTCCGCGTTCCTCTTTTCCTACTGCTCGGGTGGTGGAATTGGTAGACACACATGTTTGAGGTGCATGTGCCGCGAGGCGTGCAGGTTCGAGTCCTGTCCCGAGCACCATGGGAAAACGAGAGGCGGCCGGGGGCCGGTGCGGTGCGGGGATTTGTTTCCCGTTGACCGGCCCGCGCCCGCCGCGATTCATGGCACCCATGGCCCCGAGCGTCCTCATCGTAGACGACGAGAAACACACCCGCGAGGGCCTGCAGCAGGCCCTCGCCGAGAACTACGACGTGACTGTCGCGGCCAACGCCGAGGAGGCTTTCAACCTGCTCGAGGCGCAGCCCTTCGACGTCGTGCTCACCGACCTCCGCATGCCGGGAAAATCCGGCCTCAAGGTGATCGACAGGGCCCTCGCGCTCCCGCAGCGGCCGGCCGTGCTCATGATGACCGCTTACGGCAGCATCGACAGTGCGGTCGAGGCGATGAAGCGCGGCGCCGTGGATTTCCTGACCAAGCCCGTGAACATCGAGCGCCTCGAGGTGCTCATCCAGCGCGCGCTCAAGACCAAGACCCTCGAGGTCGAGGTGCAGCAGCTCCACGAGCGCCTCGACGAGAAGTTCAAGATCGAGGGCATCATCGGCACGTCGGACAAGCTCAAGGCCGTCATCGACAAGATGCGCCTGGTCGCGCCCTCGCGCGCCACGATCCTGATCGAGGGCGAGTCAGGCACGGGCAAGGAACTGATCGCGCAGGCCATCCACCAGGCCAGCCCGCGGGCGCGGGGGCCGTTCGTGGCCGTGCATTGCGCGGCGCTCTCGGAGAACCTGCTGGAGAGCGAGCTCTTCGGCCACGAGCGCGGCTCGTTCACGGGCGCGACCGAGCGCCGCATCGGGCGCTTCGAGTCCGCCGCCGGCGGCACGCTCTTCCTCGACGAAATCGGCGAGATCTCGCAGTCCACGCAGGTGAAGCTCCTGCGCTTCCTCGAGACCAAGGCGATCGAGCGCGTGGGCGGCTCCAAGCCCGTCGAGCTTGACGTGCGCCTTGTCGCCGCCACGAACCGCAACCTCGAGCAGATGGTGCGCGACGGGAAATTCCGCGAGGACCTGTTCTTCCGCCTCAACGTCGTGCGCCTGCACACGCCGCCGCTTCGCGAGCGCCCGGAGGATGTGCCGCTGCTGCTCGCGCATTTCATCCGCGTCTTTTCCGAGGAGAACGGCGTGCCGCCGCTCACCGTCGAGCCCGGCGCGCTGCGCACCCTGCAAGCCTACGCGTGGCCGGGAAACATCCGCGAGCTGCGGAATTTCTGCGAGAACGCCGTCGTGCTCCGCCGCGGCGGCAGCCTCACGGAATACGATCTCGAGCCCAAGTTCCGCGGGCAGGGCGGCGCGCTTTCGGCCCCGTCGAGCCCGGCCGCGACGGCGAGCGGAGGCACGGTGATTTCCCCGTCCGCGGCGGCGCCGAGTTCGCTCTCCGTCGAGGAAAACGAGAAGCGCCTCCTCCGCGAAGCGCTGCTCAAGGCCCGTGGCAACCGCACCAAGGCCGCCGAGCTGATGGGCGTGAGCCGCCGCACCCTCCACCGCAAGATCGCGCAGTGGCCCGAGCTCGACGTGATCGATCGGTAGCGAGCAGGGCCGGCCCGGTGCATCGGTTTCCTGGCGAACGCTGTCAAAGCCGCGAGGCAGTCGCGAAGCGTTGGGAGCCGCGGCGTCCTCGCCGCGGTCCGGCCCACGCGCCGAGGCCGGCGCGTCCCCATCGCCAGAGACTGAGGCAGTGCCCGCCAAAATAAGCAGTTGACGGAAGCAAACTCGGGCCTAGTCCTAGCAGCCCTCTCGCGGGCGTAGCTCAGTTGGTAGAGCACCACCTTGCCAAGGTGGACGTCGAGAGTTCGAGTCTCTTCGCCCGCTCCATTTTTGGAAAACCCACTCGCACGAGTGGGTTTTCTGCTTTCCGGCGGAGCGGCGGGCGTCCCTGCCCGCCGAGGTCGGGCGGGTCTGTGACCTGCCCTTTCACGCGTTGAGTGTTCGAACCGAGGGCGGGTCAAAGCCCCGCCCTACTTCCCGGACCCCGTTGGGCAGGGACGCCCGCGGCTGCGTTCCTGCTCACCGCTTCCCCGCCAGGCTCACCACCGCGTCGTAGTTGAACTGCACGAACTTGAACAGCGCCTCCTCGAGAATCCGCTCCTGATCGCTGTGGGAGCCGAAGCCCTTGGGGCCGTCCTCGCTGTCGATCATCGGGCCGATGCCGTAGCACTCGATGCCGCGCTCGCGGAGATAGGCCATGTCCGTCGCGCCGGTGCTCATCGTGGGAATCGTGATCACGTTGTAGGCGCGGCGGACCGCGGCCTCGATCACCTCGAAGGCCTCCGTGCGCAGGCGCGAGGGCGGCGCCCCGGGGCGGCTGTGGCCCGCGGAGGCCGGCACGACCTCGATCGCGGGATCGTCGATGAGCTTGCGCAGTTGATCGAGGAAGCGCGTCATGTCCTCGTCGGGCAGCGCGCGGATGTCGAGGGTGGCCTCGACCTCGGACGGGATCACGTTCACGCGGTAGCCGCCGGCGATGATGTTGGGCGAGATCGAGGTGCGCAGCGTCGAGTGCATCGCCGGCTCGTGCTCGGCGAAGTGCTCCTGCGCCTGGCCGTTTTCGTCGCCGCGCAGCACGGCGCGGTAGCGCGCGGCCTCGGCGGGCGGGCTGATGCTGGCGAGGCGCTCGAAGAAGGCGCGCGTCGTCTCGTTGAGGCGCATCGGCGTCTGCCAGTCGGCGATCTTGGCGACGGCCTTGGCGAGGTGGACGATGGCGTTGCTGCGCAGCGGCACGGAGCCGTGGCCCGCCACGCCGCGCGCGATCAAGCGGATGCGGTTGGGGATCTTCTCCGTCGTCTGCACGCTGGCGTATTGCGTCTGGCCGCCCTTGCGCGTCACGCGGCCGCCCTCGGCGAGGCAGAACTCCGCCTCGATCTCCGCGAAGTGGTTTTGCACCATGAACTCGATGCCAAACTCCACCGCGCCCTCCTCGCCGGCCTCGGCGAGGAAGATCACGTCGCGATCGAGCGCCACCTGCTGGCGCTTGAGCAGCAGCATGGTCATGAGCGACGCCGTGACGTTGTCCTTGTCGTCGAGCGTGCCGCGGCCGTAGACCCAGCCGCCCTCGCGGTCCGCGGAGAAGGGCCCGTGCTTCCACTTCTTCGGGTCGACGTTCACCGTGTCGGTGTGCCCCATGATGAGCAGGGGCTTTTTCGCGCCGCTGCCCCTCAGGCGGGCGACGACGTTGGGGCGGTGCGGCGCCTTGGAAAAAATCTTCACCTCGAAGCCCTCGGCCTCGAGCACGCGCTTCAGGTAGTCGGCGACCGGCTTCTCGTTGCCCGGCGGATCGCTGGTGTCCATGCGCACCATCGCCTGAAAGTGCCGCATCGCCTCCTCGTTGATCGCGGCCCAGTCGAGCGGGCGCGCGGGCTCGGCGGCGCGGGCGGTGAGGAAAGAAACCAACGCGAGGGCAAGAAGAACGGCGGGGCGCATCGCGCGAGGAAGGAGGTTCGCGCGGGCCGTGGCAATGCGCCAGCGGCGGCGCGGGATCTAACGGTTCTTGGTCAGCGGCGGCGTGAGCGTGCGGCGCAGGTCCAGGGTTGGGGCGCGGCTCTGCGCCGCTTGCGGAGCGGAATCCGTTTCCGATCCGCCGAGCCGGCGCCTGTGGTTTCTGGGCTCGACCCGCCTCGCCCGCGCGGGAAACCTCGCCGCGTCTTGCCGCCCCCGCCCCCCGCCTCCGCGCCCACCACGATGACGCCCACGTGCGTCCGCTACGGCGTGGTCGCGTTTGCGGTGGCGCTGGCGATGATCACCTACCTCGACCGCGCGTGCATCGGCGCGATGGCGCCCCTGATTCGGAAGGACCTCAATCTTTCGCTCGACGACATGGCGATGGTGTTCAGCTCGTTTGCGCTGGCCTACGCGCTGTTTGAAATCCCCACGGCGTGGTGGGCCGACCGGCGCGGCGCGCGCACGGTGCTCGCGCGCATCGTCGTGTGGTGGTCGGTGTTCACGATGGCGACGGCGGGGGCGTTCAACCACCTCTCGATGGTCGTGACGCGCTTTCTGTTCGGCATGGGCGAGGCGGGCGCGTGGCCCTGCGTCGCGCGGGTGTTTGCGCGCTGGATGCCGGAGCGGCAGCGCGGCACGATCAAGGGAATCTTCTTCGCGGGCGCCTACACCGCGGGCGCGGTCACGCCGCTCGCCGTGACGTGGCTGGTTGACGAATGGCACGTGCCCTGGCGCGCGATCTTCGTGGCGTTTGGCCTGATCGGCTTCGTGTGGGTGGCAGCGTGGTGGCGGTGGTTTCGCGACGACCCGGAGGAGCACCCCGCCGTCAACGCCGCGGAGCGTGATCTCATCCTCGCCGGGCGGCCTGCGGTGGCGCCGCTGCTGCGCGGCTGGCCGTTTTGGCGGCGGCTGCTCAGCCAGCGCAGCATCATCGCGCTGTGCGTGATGTATGTGCCGAACTGCGTGACGTTCTACTTCTGCATCACCTGGCTCGCGACCTACCTGCGCGAGCGGCACCATTTTGAGAAGACGGAGCTGGGCTTCCTCGCCTCGCTGCCGCTCTTCCTGAGCGTGGGCACGCAGTTCCTCGGCGGCTGGTTCTCCGACCGCATCACGCGGCGCCACGGGATCGCGCTGGGCCGGCGCCTGCCGGCGATCCTCGGCTACGGGCTGGCGGCGGTCGCGATCACGATCGCGGCCTCGGCCGAGGCGCCGCGCACGGCGGCGCTGTTCATTGCGCTCGCCGCGGCGGCCTGCATGCTCACGACCGCGCCGGCGTGGGGCGTGGTCGTCGACATCGGCCGCGAGCACTCCGCGGTCGTGGGCGCGACGATGAACACCGCCGGCCAGGTCGGCGCGATCGTCAGCCCGGTGGTCGTGGCGAAATCCGTGACGTGGTTCAACGACTGGAATTTCCCGCTCTACCTGCTCGGCGGGCTCTTCGTGATCGGCGCCGCGTGCTGGCTCTTCATCGACCCCCGGCGGCCGGTGTTCGGCGACGAGGAGCCGACGCGCGCGGCGTGAGGGCGCGGGCGAGGCGCGCGGCGAGGCGGCGCTCGCTGCGGCGCTTGAGCGCGTGCTCCCAGATGCGAAGGACGCGCCAGCCGCGGGCGCGGAGTTCGCGGCCCACGCGCCGATCACGCGCGCGGTTGCGCGTGATCTTCTCGCGCCAGAATTTCGCGTTCTGCCTGGGCTGCGTGCCGTGAGTCGGGCAACCGTGCCAGAAGCAGCCGTCGACGAAGACCGCGAGTTTCAGCCGGGGAAAGACAAAGTCCGGCCGCCCCGGCAGGGTGGAGCCGCGCCGCCAGCCCGTGATGCCCTGCGCGCGGAAGAACGCGATGAGCCGCAGCTCCGTGGCCTGGTTGCCGCGCCCGCGGATGAGCGCCATGCGCGCGGAGCGCTTTCGCTTGGAGAGGAAGTCGATCATGGGCGGAATCAACCGCGAATGGACGCCGGTAAGCGCCAAACACGGAGGCGCGTATGCCAATTAAGTCGCGCTGCGGAAACGGTCAAACTCCTTGGGAAGCAGGTTCAGAACCTCATCCGCCGTCATTCCGTATAGATACCAAGTAAGGTCGAGTTGGTTCAAGAGGTTGGCAAGCCGGCGTGGGCCACCTTTGATTTTCGAGCTATGTCCGCGCTTGAAGGCGCCGGCGACGGGATCGAAATAGAGGCGAGTGGCGGTTTCGGCGACAGCGTGATTCGTCACCAATTCCTTCCGCGACGCTAGTTGCTCTACAATGTCGCCGGGTTTCCAAAGCACCTGCTTCAAAAACGCCAAAGCCCGCTCCGGTTGATCGCGATGCGCGCGCACAACGAGGAACGGACCTAGCAGCAAATGGCGGTAGAACCTCTGGTGGTTGTCGAGCAACGGCACCAGCCGTGCCTCATCCTGCGGGTCGCGCCTGCCGTTTCCATCAGCAGGACAAACCGCGTCGAAGAAAAACAACGTAAGCCAGGCCCACAGACCTCGGTCTTGTTCCGGGAGGTTGATACCGGCGGCATCAATCAACTCGTTCAAATGCCGCCCTGCTTCCAGCCGGTTCTCAAAAGGCCGGAGCGAGACTTCCACGGTTTCAGAAACGATTTCCGTCTGCGTAGGGTCGTCTAGCAACTGAATTGGCGGGGGCAAGGTCGGCTCCAGTGTCAGACGCGAACGATAGTTCGCAAAGGCAGTAACGCCGTCGGGATTAAAACGACGCAGTTTCATCGGCTTCCCTCCTCGTCGTGGGTCAAGTCCCACACGCTGCGAAGCTGGTTGCGCCGAGCGAAGGCGGCAACTGCTTCCTCAATCCACGTTTCACAGTCGGCTTCCAAGTCAGATGCAGGTGGCGGCCACGGCACGCCCAGATTTCTGGCGAAATGCATCCAATCTGAAGTCCATCCGCCTTCGTCGTCATCTTCGGTCCACTTCTCCTGAACCAATGCCCGCTTGAGCAACCGGCGCAGGACTTCGGGATAAACAAGCGCGATGAAGTAGGGCGAGCGAACCAAATCCCGATAGCTCGGCTTGGCGTCTTGGTTAACCAGCAGCCGCGGAGGGTCGCTTTCCATGTCGAGCTTCCAAAGCAGTTGATCGAGCGCCTCCGGGTCTGGCGTGATAAGTGGACGCCGCTTGTCAGTCGCCTCGCCCGCTTTGATGAAGTGAACGCCATCCGCTTCGCCGAGTAATTTGTGATGCTCCTGCCCTTGGGGTTGAGCCACGCGCACCCGAAACAGAATCCCGTCTGAGACATCGAACTCTGTCAGTCTTCTGTCGGCTGGCACGCGCAGAGCGGACACAGTTCCCCACGGAAACTGCATCCAAAGGTTTTGCCGATGAGCCTCCAGCCACACTTCCGCGTTGCGCGGGAACTGATAGGTCGCCAGCCGAAGCTCTGCGTCGAAAAACAGCACACCGCGCTCGTCGCGAACCATGATGTTCACATCTTTGCGGTCGATCTTCTTTCGGCCTGTGTAGTTAAACGTCCGCTTCATCGTCTCCCTTGATTTCGATGGGCCGCACGACCAAATCGCGCCTCTTGTCAAAGCCCGTTACGCCGAAAACAAAATCCGGCTTCCGAATTTCCAGCTCGATCACTTTGCCGTCCTCGCGCGTGACGACCACTCCGTTCGCCTTGGGTTCTAGCCGCAATGGCGCACGCGTGAACATGAAATCATCCGGTGCCCAGCGCTTGATGGCATCGCCGCGCCGGACGGCGTAACCCGCCTCGATGCGCACGCGCAGCGGAAATCTGGTGAGCGGAACCTTGCCCGGAACGAGCAAGAACCCCCCATCCGCACGGCGCAGGTCGAACTTCTTCGGTGGCGGCGGATCGACAACGACAGGCGGGGGTGGAGTCGGTCCCGGTGGGGGCTTGGGCCCCCGGCTAGGGGTCGGCAATTCATCGTTGGGCAGGAAAAACAAATCCATCAGCAGCGTGGGATCGCCTTTTTTCTCCGCGGCGTGCAGCCTTTGCAGGATTTCAAAAACACTGCGCGTAACAAACTTGATGGTATCAGGCCCGTGGACGTATTTGCCGTGAAACTTGGGCGAGTCCTTCTGCCATTGCGTGTGATTCACTCCTTCGGCGTCGCCAAGCAGTCCGGCCAGCGGCGGGTGATCTATGACCACGAGAGAACGATTGCCCGACATCAGCGGGCAGCGAACATCGGTGATGACAATGCCGTCGCGCAAAAAGACGGGCTTGTGGCCAGCGTCACGGCACGGCGCGATGAACACCGTGAAGGAGGAGTTCTCTTCCGTGCGGCCCTCCTCTTTCGATCGGACTCGCACCGGAATGCGGACACCAACTTGCTGATTTTTCTCAAGCCTGCTGCGGATTTCCTCCAACCTTGTTTCAGGAAGGAGGTTTTCAATGGTCGCCCGCCAGTCTGGCCGCGCTTTGGGCTCGGCGGAGAGCGTCACGATTTCTGAGCTTTTCGCAAAGGCAGCCCACGCGGCGAATTCGAGCACGGCAGCTTCCGGCAGTGGCAGCAGCGTGCGATGCGCAGGCATACTTTCCGCATCAATGAGCACCTTGCCAGCCGGTGTTTCGAGTTCCACCACGAGCTCGCCAGACAAGATCGGCCAGAAAAAGCTGCGAATGATGCCGCGGCGCAAGTCGTCAGCAGTCAGCCGTTCGTCAATCGCCGGCACGATGACAGAGAGACCGGGAGTGTTCTCGCGCTTCAAACCAAAGGTTTGGCAAAGCTGGCTGATAAAGACGTCGTCCGTCACCGGCATCACCTGCCCGTCGTCGCTGTCGCGGCATCCGAACCATGCGTCCGGTTGATAGTCCAATCCCTCTATCGAATGGCTGCGAACTACGGCGGAACCCATCAGGACTTTGGCCGGCGTGTCAGCCCGCACGGTTAGGCCAAGCATTGCGTGCAGTCGGCTCGCGGTCGGGAACACTTGCTTGCCAATACCCCAGCGCCCGAGGTTTTCGCCGCTCTTTGCGGAGCGCCCCTCGGCGCGAAAGAAACTGAAGAAGGCGTTTTTCTCGGCGCGCTCCAAACGCCATTCGGCGATGTCTCCCGTCAACCCTTTGGTTCCGAAATCCTCAAAGACCAAGTAGCCACAACTTGGGCCAAACAAGTCAGGGAGCCGAACGGCGCCGACGCCGCGCTCAAAATGCTGCCGTGCCGACTCAAACACTGTTGCGAGGTAATTTTTCGCCTCAGATGAGGCACTAGCCACAAAGCAAATTCTGACGCGGACATCACGTTCGCCACCGTCTCCACGCTGGGCAGCATCAAGCGAGTTCTGGATGCCCTCTCGAACCAGCGCCTCGCTGATGTTCTCAAGGCTCTCGGTGGTGAAAAACGCGTCGTTGGCCGAGTCCCGCATTCGATCACAGGGGCGCCGTTGATTGAAGTGCCAGCGAGGGTTCATGTTGTTGTGCGTGCCTGACGGACCTCGGCAGTGAGTTGCGGGCTGCGGTGGCATATTCCGGCCATCTGCGCCTCGGAACAATAAAACTCGTCGTTGGCCAGCTTGCCCGCACGAAAACGCCGCCATGCTTCGCGCGCGATGGGCGCCAGCACCACTGGCCAGCCGCTGCGCTCGTAGTAGGGCGCCAGCAGTCGCGGCTCCAGCCGACGGATCGGCGCGTAGTCTTCCTGCGGTTTTCGAGAAATGCGTTCGCCGTGATCCAAGGCCGCATCAGGGTGCAGGCCAGCATAAAGAAACGCGATGGCATGCCACGCCCGTTTGAAGGCCTCCGGCGTCACCGCTTTCATAAAGCGCGGCGATGAATCTTCGAGAAGCGGACGGAGCCATTCCACCGCCTCATTTTCGTTCTTCGGCAGGGGCGCTACTTCAAATGGAACTACGTCGGCTCCGGTGCGCTTCTGTTCTAAAAATTCGAGCAGTTTCTCGCCGACGGCTTCAGCGACCAGCGGGGGCACGGCGTTGCCGATGAGCCGGAACTGATGCGTGCGCGCCACCGGAAACAAAAACCAGTCAGGGAAGGTCTGGATGCGCGCGGCCTCGCGGGGCGTGAGCGAGCGGTTCTGCGTTGGGTGGATGAACATCAACCCATCCTTGGCGAGATGCGCCACGATGGTGGAGCAGAGCCGTCCGCGGTGCTGCCGGGTGTAGCGGTCGAGGAACACACCACGGTCGTAGGGAAACTCCATCTTCTCGCCGCGGGCGATGGCTTGATCGGCGCTCTCGCCTTCGCGCAGGCGGGCGAAGTCGCGCAGATCGCGCGTGCTGTGCGGGCGGGCGCGATGGGCGGTGAGTTTTGGTGCGCGGGCGATTTCCAGCACCGTCTCCAAATAGTGTTTCGCAGACGGCTCGCACCGGGAAAAATCGGCACGGCGCGCGGGATCGTAGTCGCGCGTTTCCTCGCCATCGCCGGCGGCGAGCGGAGGCAGATCACCGATGGCGTCCCAGAGCACCGGGCCTTTCCGCGTTTTGTCATCCGGCCCAAAGGCGCGTCTGGCCGGCTCCAATTCCGAAAGAAAGCCCACCACGTCGGTTCGCACACCGATGATGAGCTGGCGTCGGCGCTTTTGCGGCACGCCCAGTTTCCAAGCCTCCTCAACCTGCGGATGCACGCGGTAGCCGAGGTTGCGGGCCTCGTGCTGCACCATCGTGAAGAACTTTCCCTTCGCGGCGCTCTGCAAGCCGAGGACGTTTTCCATCACGAAGACGCGTGGCTGGAAGTGCTCGACGTAATCGAGGAATGCCCGGAAGAGATAGCGCCGTTTGTCACGCCTCACACGAGTCCCGTGATTCGCGGCATCCACCTGTCGCACCGTGCTGAATCCTTGGCATGGCGGACCGCCAACAATTACGTCAACCCGGTCGATGCCGAGGCGCGTAGAAAGCTGGTGAGGCGTGTAGTCGCTCAGATCATCCATCAAGACGTGCGGCACATCTGGAAAATTAGCCCGGAATACTGCGACGGCCTCTTCATTGAAATCGATCGCGGCCAGACAGCGCAGGCCTGCGCGCTGTAGGCCAAGGCTAAAGCCACCGCAGCCGCAGAACAGATCGATGAATGTTGGCGCGGGCATCGGTGCGATGGTCATGGCGTCTTCAGCCAGGTGATTTTGATTTCCTTCTCCAGCGCCTCGAACTCCGGGTCGCCGGTGACCAGCTCGCATTTTTTTTCCTTGGCGAGCGCGGCGGCAAAGGCGTCGGCGAGGCTGATTTTGAAGCGCGCCTTGTAGTCGGCCGCCAATTCCGCGAGCTGATGATCAGCAGCGTGGAATTCGATGGGCAACGTGGGTAGCTCGCGAGCGATTTCCTCCCAACGCTCCGACCCGTCTTTTCGGATGACGGTGTATTTGACCTCGGCGTAGTTGACCTCAGTCATATGCAGTGGAACGTCGCGGAGTCCGGCCTTTTCAAGCAAAGCGGCGACCTGTTCCTCGCCGGGTTCGCCCCGCAGGAAGGCGAGCAGAGCGTGGCTATCGAGAACCGGTGCTGCGGGCATATTTGCGCTCCTCCAGTTCAAGCTCCTCACGCTTGTGCTCGGCCCACTCCTCGGCGAACGACTTGCCGCCGGGCTTGCGCTTGAGGATGCCCCGCAGGCGCTCAATGGAGTGCCGGGTCACGGGTTTCAGGAGGATGCCGTCGGGAGTGGCCTCGACGACCGCCTTGGTGCCTTCCTCGATGTGGAATTGCTTGCGCAAGCGGAGGGGGATGACGACCTGACCCTTGGTAGTGAACCAGACCGCGTCGGTGACGATGGGAGCTTTCATGGTGGAGAATCAGACAGTTCATGGAAGGTGCGTCAATATGAGAAAGTAGGAACATGGATAATTTTCCTACTTTATCAATATTTCTATCTGCAAGAAGTGCACCGGCACGCTTCCGCATAAGCGCGGGGCCTGTTTCTCCCTCACGGCGTCACTCCAATCTGGACGACAAAGCGATGATGACTGGGCAGTGCGGCGAAACGCTACCGGCTTACGGGTTTTGCAACGCTCGCATTCGCGGTGCGTCTCGTGCTTCGTCCTGACTCTCCGTCGATGATATTTTTCCGCCCACGTTTGTTTCAGCTAGGATTGGCCGCGCTGGCGTTGGTCTCGGCTGGCGTGGTCGCGCAAGACGCCGCGACTCCGGCGCCGCCGGAGTTGCGGCCGACTGTGACCGTCGCGGATGGGGACAAGGGCGGCATGTTTTTCGGCCGGGTGCCGGACGCGGCGAAGACGCGGCGCTACTACATCGCCGCCGAATCCGCGCTCTGGGACTTCGCGCCCGCGGGGCGCGACGAAATCTGCGGCCTCCCTCTGCCGTCCCCGGTCGTGCGCAATCGCAAGGCGGGCAAGCTGCGCTACGTCCAATACACCGACGCGACGTTCACCACGCGGGCGATTCCCGAACGCAGCCTCGGGATCATGGGGCCGGCGCTGCGCGGCGTGGTGGGCGAGTTTCTCGCGGTCACGTTCCTGAACCGCACCGATCAGCCGCTCTCGATGCATCCGCATGGCGTGAAATACGACAAGGACAGCGAGGGCGCGCACTATGCGCCGGCGCCGGGGCGCGGGGCCGCGGTCGGGCCGGGCGCGCGGTTTACCTACGTGTGGCAGCTCGACGCGGCGGCCGGGCCGCTGCCCGGTGAGCCGAGCTCGCGCGCATGGCTCTATCACAGCCATGTGATGGGCGACACGGAGACCAACCTCGGCCTCATGGGCGCCATCATCGTGACCGACCCGGCGCGCGCGCGGCCCGACGGCACGCCGCGCGACGTCGATCGCGAGTTTGCGGCGCTCTTCATGATTTTCGACGAGAGCGGGCTCGACGACGTGGCGCGCGAGGCCGCGGAGTATGGCGGCCTGCCCGGCCTGACCTCCGACAAGGTGCCGAGCTGGGCCGAGGTCCAGCAGCAGATCGAGCAGGGCGCGCGCTACGCGATCAACGGCTACATCTTCGGCAACCTGCCGGGGCTCCAGATGAACGAAGGCGAGCGCGTGCGCTGGTATCTCTTCGGCCTCGGCTCGGAGCAGGACATCCACACCGCGCACTGGCACGGGCTGCGATTGATCGAGGAAGGCCGCCGGCGCACGGACACCGTCGAGCTGCTGCCCGCGACGATGAAGGTGGCCGACATGATCGCGGACAATCCGGGCGACTGGCTCCTCCACTGCCACGTGGCGGAGCACATGCGCGAGGGGATGTTCGCGCGCGTGACGGTGCATGGCCGCGACACCGTGGGCGTGGATCGCGCGCCGGCGCGGGCATTCCTCGGCTACCCGGCGGCCGTGCAGTCGCTGCGGATCACGCGCGTGGAGCGGCGGCCGGCGGATCGCGCGCTCGCGATGGCCGGCGTCGTGACGGTGTTCGAGGGCTTCGCGGTTTTCAACGAGCCGGTGCGGGTGCGCGTGGGCGGGCGCAGCTTTGAATTCCACCCGGACCGCGCGGGTGTGGCCCGCGCCGATGGCGCGACGTGGCGCGCGCGCAACGGCGGCGAGTCGGGCGTGATCCTCAGCGGCTTGATGGAGTTTGAACTCACGCTGCCGGCGGACGTGCCAGCCGGCGGCGACGAACTTGAGCTTGTCGTGGAAATCGCGCGCGCCCGGCACGCGGTGCGCGTGCCGGTGGCCGGGCTGTAGCGCTGGCATCCCGACCGCGGCGAGGGCGCCGCGGCTCCCTCCACGAGGAGCGGCCAAGAAAAAAGCCCCGGCTTGCGCCGGGGCCTTGGGAATCAGGGCGGGCTCGCTTACTTTTTCTTCTTCGCGGCCTGCAAATCCGCCACCGCGGCTTGCGCCGCGGCAAGGCGGGCGACGGGCACGCGATAGGGCGAGCAGCTCACGTAGGTGAGGCCGACCTTGTGGCAGAACTTCACCGAGTCCGGATCGCCGCCGTGCTCGCCGCAGATGCCGAGCTTGATGCCGGGGCGCGTCTGGTTGCCCTTCTCGCAGGCGATCTTCACGAGCTGGCCGACGCCGGTCTGGTCGATCGAGGCGAAGGGGTTCTTCTTCACGATCTCGTTCTCGGTGTAGGCGCCGAGGAAGGAGCCGGAGTCGTCGCGCGACATGCCGAGGCAGGTCTGCGTGAGGTCATTCGTGCCGAAGCTGAAGAACTCCGCGGTGTGCGCGATCTCGTCGGCGGTGAGCGCGCCGCGCGGGATCTCGATCATCGTGCCGACGGAGTAGGCGATCTTGGTCTTCTTCTCCTTCTGCACGGCGGCGGCGACCTCGTGGACAATCGCGACCTGCAAATCGAGCTCCTTCTTGAAGCCGACGAGCGGGATCATGATCTCGGGCTTGGCCTTGAAGCCGGCCTTGTTGGCATCGGCGGCGGCCTCGAGGACGGCGCGGGCCTGCATGCGGGTGATCTCCGGGAACTTGATGCCGAGGCGGCAGCCGCGGAAGCCGAGCATCGGGTTGAACTCATGCAGCTCGTGCACGCGCGCCATGATCTTCTCCACCGGGATGCCGAGCTTGCGGGCGAGATCGGCCTGCTGCTCCTTGGTGTGCGGGAGGAACTCGTGCAGCGGCGGATCGAGGAAGCGGATCGTGGCGGGATAGCCCTTCAGCGCCTTGAAGATGCCGTAGAAGTCGTCGCGCTGGTAGGGGAGGAGCTTGGCGAGCGCGGCCTCGCGGGCGGGCAGCGTGTCGGCGAGGATCATCTCGCGCATGGCGTCGATGCGGTCGCCCTCGAAGAACATGTGCTCGGTGCGGGTGAGGCCGATGCCGACGGCGCCGAACGCGATGGCCTGGCGGGTCTGCTCGGGCGTGTCGGCGTTGGTGCGGACGGAGAGCTTCGTGACCTGCGCGCACCACTTCATGAGCTGCGTGTAGTTCCGGAACTTCTCGGTCTTCTGGGCGGCCTTGTCGTCGCTGATGAGGCCCGAGATGATCTCGGACGGGGCGGTCTTGATCTGGCCCGCGTAGACGACGCCGGAGGTGCCGTCGATCGAGAGATAGTCGCCCTCGGCGAAGGTCTGGCCGTCGATGGTGGCGGTCTTCTTGTCGTAGTCGATCACGACGCCGGCGGCGCCGCAGACGCACACCTTGCCCATCTGGCGGGCGACGAGCGCGGCGTGCGAGGACACGCCACCGCGCGCGGTGAGGATGCCCTCGGCGGCGATCATGCCGCGGAGATCCTCGGGCGAGGTCTCGACGCGGACGAGCAGGACCTTCTCGCCCTTGTCGGCGGCGGCGACGGAACGCTCGGCGTTGAAATAAATCTTGCCGGTGGCGGCGCCGGGGCCGGCGGGGAGGCCGGTGGCGATGACCTTGGCCTTCTTGACCTCGGAGAGATCGAAGATGGGGGCGAGGAGCTGCTCGAGCTGGTCCGCGGGATTGCGCATGATCGCGGTCTCCCAGGTGATGAGCTTCTCCTTCACCATGTCGGCGGCGAACTTCAGCGCGGCGGCGGCGGTGCGCTTGCCGTTGCGCGTCTGGAGCATGAACAGCTTGCCGTCCTGGATCGTGAACTCGATGTCCTGGACGTCCTTGAAGTGCTTCTCGAGCGTGGCGCGGACCTTGAGCAGCTCCGCGTAGGACTTCGGCATCACGTCCTTGAGCTTGAGGACGGGCTCGGGCGTGCGGACGCCGGCGACGACGTCCTCACCCTGCGCGTTGACGAGGAACTCGCCGTAAAACTCGTTGGTGCCGTTGGCGGGATTGCGCGTGAAGGCGACGCCGGAGCCGGAGGTGTCGCCGGTGTTGCCGAAGACCATGGCCTGCACGTTGACGGCGGTGCCCCACTCGGTGGGAATGTTGTATTTGCGGCGATAGACGATCGCGCGGTCGTTCATCCACGAGCCGAACACGGCGCCGGCCGCGCCGCGGAGTTGGTCCCACGGGCTGTTGGGGAACTGCTTGCCGGTGCGCTCGAGGACGAGGGCCTTGAAGCGCTTGACGAGCTCCTGCTGGTCCTGGGCGGTGAGCTTGGAGTCCTCGATGTCGGAGTGATATTTCTCGTGCTTGAAGGCATGGATGACCGTCTCGAACGGCTCGTGGTCCTCGCCCTCGCGCTTCTGCACGCCGAGCACGACGTCGCCATACATCTGGATGAAGCGGCGATAGCAGTCCCACGCGAAGCGCTCGTTGCCGGTGGCGTTGACGAGGGCGAGCACGGTCTGGTCGTTGAGGCCGAGGTTGAGGATCGTGTCCATCATGCCCGGCATCGAGTCACGCGCGCCGGAGCGGACGGCGACGAGGAGCGGCATGCCGGAGGTGGCGCCGAACTTCGTGCCCATGATCTTTTCCATGTTGGCGACGCCGGCCTCCATCTGCGCCTGGAGCGAGGCGGGGTAGGTGCGCTTGTTGGCGTAGTAGTAGGTGCAGACCTCGGTCGTGATGGTGAAGCCGGGGGGCACGGGGAGGCCGATGCGCGTCATCTCGGCGAGGTTGGCGCCCTTGCCACCGAGGAGGGCCTTCATCGAGCCATCGCCATCGGCGCGGGCGGCGCCCCACGTGTAGACGTATTTCGTGCCTTTGGAGGCGGATTTCTTCTGCGGAGCGGGTTGCTTGGCTTTGGATTTGGCGGCCATGTGAGGAGGTATTGCGGTTGAAAAAGGAAAGGTCGCGCGAACGCGGAAAGGGCGAGAGCGAATAGGGCGCGCCGGGGGCCTGTCAACGGCGCAGGAAAAAGGGCGCGGGGCGGCGCCAAAACTGGGCTTGCCGATTCGGGCGGAGCGGGCGTCCTTGGCGGGCTCTCCTTTTTCCGACCATGTCCACGCCTTCCGCCCAGCATCGTCGTGTCGTCATCACCGGCATCGGGGCCGTGACGCCCTGCGGCAACACCGCCCCCGCCACCTGGGCCGCGCTCGCCGCGGGCCGCAGCGGGATCGGGCGCGTGACGCGCTTCGACGCCACGGGCTGCACCGCGCAGATTGCGGGCGAGGTGAAGGATTTTGATCCGGCGCGGGCGCTGCCGGCGCCGCTGCGTCCGCGCGGGGCGGCGAGCGAGCCGATCACGCAGGCGCTCACGCAGAAGGACGTGAAGAAGTTCGGGCGCTTCACGCACCTCGGCGTGGGCGCGGCGACGGAGGCCTACGCGGACTCCGGGCTCGATGCGCACCGCGGGGCGTTTGCGCCGGAGCGCATGGGCGTGAACCTCGGCGTGGGCCTCGGCGGCCTGCCCGAGATGGAGGCGATGCACGACACGTGGAAGGCCGGCGGCTTCAGGAAAATCTCGCCATTCTTCATCATCCAGATCGCGCCCAATTTGCTCGCGGGCCAAGTCAGCCTGCTACTCGACGCGCGCGGGCCCAACATGAGCGTGGCCTCCGCGTGCGCCACGAGCGGCCACGCGCTCGGCGAGGCCGCCGCGGCGATCGCGCGCGGCGACGTCGATCTCATGATCGCGGGCGGCGCGGAGTCGACGGTCACGCCGCTGGCGATCGGGGCGTTTGCGCAGATGCGCGCGCTCTCGACGCGCAACGACGCGCCGGAAAAGGCCTCGCGACCCTACGACAAGGACCGCGACGGCTTCGTGCTCTCGGAGGGCGCGGTGGTCTTCGTGCTCGAGGAGCTGGAGCACGCGCGGCGCCGCGGCGCGCGCATCTACGCCGAGCTGCGCGGCTACGGCGCGAGCGCCGACGCCTACCACCTCTCCTCGCTCGCACCCGGGGCCGAGGGCTCCGCGCGCTCGATGCGCATGGCGCTCGACCGCGCCGGCCTCGCGCCCACGGCGATCGACTATGTGTCGGCGCACGCGACCTCCACGCCCGGCGGCGACGGCGAGGAGGCGGCGGCGATCGCGACCGTGTTTGCCGGCAACAAGGCGGCGATGAACGTGAGCGGCGTGAAGTCGATGACCGGCCACCTGCTCGGCGCCGCGGGCGCGATGGGCGTCTTTGCCGCGGTCAACGCGATCCACCACGGCCTCGTGCCGCCGACGATCAACATCGAGAACCTCGACCCGGCGGTGGCCGAGCTGGGGCTGAACGTGACGCCGAACGTCGCCGTGAGGCGCGAAGTGCGCGCGGCGCTCGCGAACAGCTTCGGGTTTGGCGGCACCAATGCGTCGATTGTGGTCGCGCGGGTGTAGGGTGAGGCGCGCGGCTCGACTGTTTGGCTGGAGACGCGACGCCCTCGTCGTGTTTTCGCGGTCGAACGCGGCGAGGGCGCCGCGTCCCCAACAAGCCGACACGCCGGCATCCTTAGGATGAACGCAGAACGATTCCGCAAACTCGCGATCGCGTTGCCGGGTGCGGTGGAGTCCGCGCACGCCGGCGGGGCGGCCAAAGCGAGGAAGAAATAGATGCTGCTGTAGGCGAGGTGCCCTCACTCCGCGATCTGGGGCTGGCACGGCATTCCCGCGAGGTGAGGGCACCCCGCCTACGACAATGGCTGTGCTCGCAAACAGCCTCGCCTCCGCGGCGAGCGGCTTGTCGCATGGCGGCGCGATGCCAGCCTTCTGGAAAAATCTCCGCGCGACTGTGCCCGCGCCGTTCCTCGCGGCGCTCGCGTTGGCGGCGGGATTCTTCGCGTTTGTGGCATGGGACCAAAGCGCGTGGTGGCGCGTGAAGCCGGATTACGCGTTTGGGTGGCTCGTGCCGGTCTTCGCGCTCGTCGTCCTGCGCGATCGGTGGCCGCGCATCGTGGCGGCGGCGCAGGCGTGCGCGGCGCCGGCCAGCCCGCGGGCGTCGGGCGCGGGCGCGTGGCTCCTGCGCGGCGGGGTGGCGGTGGCGCTCGCCGGCGGGGCGCTGGCCTTCCTCTTGGGCGCGCTGCTGCGCGCGAGCGCGGGCGTGTCGCAGCCCTCCACGCTCGCGCTCACCCTGGGCGCGGGCGCGATGGCGCTGCCGCTGATACTTCTTTCCGCCCCGGACTCGCCGGCGCCGGCGGTGGCGCCGCTTTGGGCGGATGCGCGCTTGCGGCTGGCGGGGTGGTTCCTGTTTCCGGCGCTCGTCTGGCTCGTCTCGGCGCCGCTCGTCTCGGCGGTCGAAAGCCAGCTCAACCTCTTTCTGCTGCACAAGGTCGTGACCGTCGTGGCGGCGACCTTCGACATGCTCGGCCTGCCGCTGGAGCAGCAGGGCAACGTGCTCGTGCTGCCCAACGGCACGGTGGGCGTGGAGGACGCGTGCTCCGGCATCCGCTCGCTCACGGGCTGCCTGTTCGCGGGCTCGTTCCTGGCGGCGCTGTTGCTCGATCGATTTTGGAAAAAAGTCGCGCTCGTGGCCGCGGCCCTGGCGCTGGCCTTTGTGACCAACCTCGGCCGGAGCCTCTTCCTCACCGCCTGGGCGTGGCACCACGGCCCCGAGTCAATCGCGGGCGTGGTGCACGACCTCGCGGGCTACGCGGTGCTCGGGCTCACCGCGCTCGGGCTGCTCGCGCTGCTGCCGCTGCTGAAGGTGCGGCTGAGCGTGCCTACGGCTTCGCCGCCGGGGCGATGACGACGCGGCTGGCGCGGGCCGCGCCGAGGTAGGACTTGGCGAGGGCGTTGAGGTCCGCGACGGAGATGGACTCGTTGTCGGCGTAGCGGCTGCGGCACCAGTCGAGCACCTCGGGTTTTTCCTGCGCGCGGGCGAGGACGCTGCCGAGCCAGTAGCCGTTGGTGCGCGCGCTCTCGCGCAGCGCGGTGAGCACGGGCTCCTTGGCGCGCTTCAGCTCGTCGTCCGTCACGCCGTTGGTCGCGAGCTGGTCGCCGATCTGCACGATGGTGTCGGTGACGAGCTTGGCCTTCGAGGGCTCGACGGTCGTGCCGGCGAGGAGGTAGCCGTAGCCGGGGTAGACGTCCTGCGTGTTGAGGCCGGCGCCGGGGCTGTAGGCGTCGCCGAGCTTCTCGCGGATGACGACGCGCAGGCGATCGGAGAGGACGGAGGCGAGCAGGTTCATCCGGCGCGTGCGACGGATGTCGCGCGAATCGGTGGCGGGCCAATAGACGCGGACTTCGCTCTTCGGGATTTCCGTCGCGACGGTGTAGTCCTTGGCAAACGGCTCGCGCGGGAACGCCACGTGGCGCAGCTCGTCGAGCGCGGGCCGCGCCTCGCGCGCCGGCAGCGCGCCGAAGGTGCGCGCGACGGCGTCGATGGTCGCCTCGGCGTCGAGGTCGCCGACAATCGCGATCTCGATGGCGCCGCGCGCGAGCTGGGGCGCGAGCCAGGCGCGGGCCTCGGCGGTGGTGCGCTTCATCATCTCGTCCTTCGCGGGCAGGCCGAAGCGATGGTCGCCGCTGGCGAGGAGCGGCGCGACCTCGAGGGAGAACGGCCCGGCGGCGGTGTGCTCGAAACGCGCGTAGGTTTGCTCCAGGGCCTTTTCCGCCTGCCGCGCGGCCTCGGCGCGGTAGCCCGGATCGGTGAGGTAGGCGGCCATGAGCTGGAGTTGGAGCAGCAGATCCTCGCGCGTCGTGCCGCCGCCGAGCGAGAGCGCGTCGTCGCCGATGCCGAGGCCGGTGCCAACGTTTCTGCCGGCGAGCACCCGCCGCAGATCGTCGCTGCTGTGCTGGCCCAGGCCGCCGGCGGTGAAGATGCGGCCGGCGTAGCTCGCGAGGCCGGGCTTGTCCTTGGGCTCGGTGAGCTGGCCGGTGCCGATGCGGGCGTTGAGAATCAAGCGATTCGCCTCAAAGTCGGTCTTCTTGAGGTTGAGGCGGACGCCGTTGGCGAAGGTGACGAACGTGATGTCGAGGTCCGCGACGCGCTCGCGCCTCGTGATTTTCCCGGGCGCGCCGAAATCGGTGTAGGCCCACTTGAGCTCGGCTTCGGCCGCGGGGGCGGCGACGGGCGTGCCGCGGGATTTTTCGTAGGCGGCGGTGATCTCGGCGAGCGCGGCGTCGCCGGCGGGGAGCCTGGCGTTGCCGGTCACGAGCACGAGGCGGTGCGCGGGGCTCCACGCCTCGCGCAGGCCGGCGAGGCAGTCGGCGACGGTGATTTTCTCGAGGGCGGGGCCGTAGAGCGCGAGGTCGTCCTCGGGCGAGGTCCACACGTCGCGCTCGAGCAGCGACTCGGCAAGTTCGTCGGCGATCTCGCCGGAGCGGCGCGTGGGCGCGGTCTTGACGGACTGCTCCAGGTCGTTGCGGAGATTGGCGACGACTTCGGCGAGCTCGGATTTTTGGAAACCGTGCTCCAGCGCGCGGCGGAGCTCCTGATCGGCGACGCCCAGGGCATCGCGCCACTGGTCGGCGCGGCAGGTGATCGCGATTTGGGACTGGCGGTAGAAGTTGTAGGCCTCGTAGGCGCCGGCCCCGCCGCTGGAGAACGGCGCGCCTTCCTTTTTCGCGAGGATGGAGATGCGGCGGTTGAGCATCCGGTGCGCGAGGTCGCGTGACAGGGTCTTGAGGCGATTGGCGCCGGTGTCCCGCGGCTTTTTGAAAGGCGTGATCGTGGCGAGGGAGACGCTGGTCGTCGGCGCCTCTGCCTCGTGGTGATAAAACGCCCGCACCCCGGCAAACGCGGGCAGGGTGCCGAAGTCCGGCTGGGCGCGGGCCGGGCCGAGCGGCTGGAGCGGCGTGAAGGCGGCGGTGAGCTTTTTCACGACCGTGGGCACGTCGATGTCGCCCACGACGACCACGCTCATGGCCTCGGGGCGATACCAGGTGTGGTAGAAGTCCTCGAAGCGCTCGCGGCCGGCGTGCTGGAGGACGCTGGCGGGGCCGATCACGTCGCGCTTCGCGAAGAGGGTGCCGGCGAGGAGGAAATTGTTGACCGCGAGCCGCGTGCGCTCGCCCACGGAGTCGCGCGTGCGCTTTTCGCTGAGGATGATGCCGCGCTCCTTTTCAATCTGCTCGGTCCGGAGCAGGAGGTTGCCGGCGTAGTCGCCGAAGATCCGGATGCCTTCGTCGAGCGTGGAATCCTTGGTGTCGGGCAGCTCGAGCAAATAGAGGGTGCGGGTATACCACGTGCTGGCGTTGGTGTCGGCGCCGAAGCTCATGCCGAGGCGCTGGAGCGTCTCGACGAGCGTGCCGGGTGCGTAGTGCCTGCTGCCGTTGAAGGCGAGGTGCTCGAGGAAGTGCGCGAGGCCCTGCTGGTCGTCGGCCTCGTGCACGGCGCCGGCCTCGACGAGCAGGCGGAAGGCGACGCGCTGCTTGGGCTCCTTGTTGGCGCGGACGACGTAGCGGAGGCCGTTGGGCAGCGTGCCGAACGTGACCGCCGGGTCCATCTTCAGGTCGCTGGACTCGTGGGGAAATGGGATCGGCGTGGCGGCGAAGGCGACGGCGAGCGCGAGGGGCGCGAAGGCGAACCGGGCAAGCAGGGCGGGGAGGCGCATGGGAAAAGAGGCGAGTAAACGCGGCGGCGGGGCAAAGGCAAAAGCGGCCGACGAGAAATATCTTTGCACCATGCCGCGGTTTCGCGGGCAATGACCGGACGTTTCCGCGATGATTTGGGTTTACCGCCTGCTGTTTTTCCCCGCGCTCCTGGTGCTCGCACCCTGCTATGTGTGGCGGATGTGGCGGCGCGGCGGCTACGGCGCGGGGTTCATGCAGCGGTTCGGCGCCGATCCGGGGCTGCCGGCGAAGGCGCCGGGCCGCCGGCGGGTGTGGCTGCAGGCGGTGAGCGTGGGCGAGATGCTCGCGATCGCGCCGATCCTCGAGGCCCTGCGGCGCGACGGCGCGGAGGTCTACCTCACGACCACGACCAGCACCGGGCACACGCTGGCCCGCGAGCGCTATGCGGCGCTGGTGGCGGGCGTGGGCTACTTTCCGCTGGATGCCTGGCCTTGCGTCGCGCGCGCGTGGCGCCGCGTCGCCCCGGACCTCATGATCCTCGCCGAGGGTGAGCGCTGGCCGGAGCACCTGCGCGCCGCCGCCACGCGGGGCGTGCCGGTGCTGAACATCAACGCGCGGCTCTCCGACCGCAGCTTTGGGCGGCTGAAGAAATTTCCGCGCGCCGCGGCGCTGACTTTCCGCGGGATCACGCGGCTGCTCGCGGTGTCGGCCGAAGACGCGGAGCGCTTCGTCGCCTGCGGCCTGCCGCGCGCGCGCGTGACGGTGACGGGCAACATCAAGCTCGACGTGTCGATTCCGCGCCTGGGCGAGCCCGAGCGCGCGCAGCTCCGGCGCGAGCTCGGTCTGGGCGCCGGCGAACTCGTGCTGCTGGGCTCCTCCACGTGGCCGGGCGAGGAGGCGGCGCTGGTCGCGGCGCTGCGCGAGGCCCGCGCCGCCGGCCGGCGGTGTTCGTTGCTCCTGGTGCCGCGCCATGCCGAACGCCGCGCCGAGATCGAGCGCGAGCTCGGCGCGACGGGCCTGCGCTTTCATTTTCGCTCGCGCGGCGCGGCGCCGGGCGAGGTCGACATCGCCGTCGCCGACACCACGGGCGAGTTGCGCCGGCTCACGCAGCTGGCGGACCTGGTCTTTGTGGGCAAGACGCTGCCGCCCCACACCGAGGGCCAGACGCCCGTCGAGGCGGCGGCGCTGGGCCGGGCGATCTTGTTCGGCCCGGGCACGAGCAATTTCCGCGGCATCACGCGCGAGCTGCTGGCCGGCGGCGCCGCGCGCGAGGTGCCCGATGCGGCGGCGCTGGCCGCGGCGGTGAGCGCGCTCCTCGCGGATCCCGCCGCGCGCGGGGCGCTGGCGCACTCCGCGGCCGCGTGGCATCGCGGCAACGCCGGCGCGGCGGCGCGCACCGCGGCGATAATTCACGGGGAACTTACACGTCAGGCCTGATTTCAGGCTGCAGGCGCCAAGTGAAAATTGGGGATTGCGCCACTCGGTGCCGATTCTACTTTCCCACCTTTTAGCCTGATGCAGTCGCACGGACCCAAGCGCGTCTACACTCCAAACTCGCTCGAATTTTGGTTTGGCCGGCTCGAAGCCGATTGGGCGGGCGCGTTCACCGAGGCGCAGCTGCAACAGGGCCGCAGGATCTACACGGATGGCGAGGTGCGCGAACTGGAGCTCACGGACAAGGATGCGATCGTGCACCGGCGCGTGGAGAAACGCGACGAGTATGCGGTCATCGAGTGGACGGAGGGGCGGCTCTCGGTGCGCTCGTCCTCGACCGACCATGAGGTGGCCCATGCCCTGGCGGTCGCGGGCCTGCATGAGATTGAGGAGCTGGTCGCGGACGAAATCTCCCCTTTGCCCGGCGAGCCCCTCCGCACCGCGGCGCACGCCCACGTCGGCAACGGCCACGCCGTCATGCCGGTCCGCCCGCCGTCGCCCCCGCGGACTTTTGGCGGTGGCATGGCGAAGGGTTCGGCTACTGGATCGAACGGCCACGTCCACGGCAACGGCGCCGGACCCCATGCCCCCGCGGCGGGCGAGCCTTCGCGTGCGCTGGTCCTGGTGTTCAAGACCAAGACCGCCGGCCTTGCCTTCCAGGCCGCGTGGCTGGAGGCCGACGGCAAGACCAAGCACCCGGCGCTCGGCCCCGACGCCCACACCGACGGCAACGGCCACGTTTCCTCAAGCGAACGCGCCAAGCTGATCGGCCTCGCCGCCTACGCGCGCAAGGCGCATTTCCACTACAATCAGGAGACCGGCTCCTACCTGATGGAGTCGCTGATCGAGATACCGAATTTCCTGAAGGTCGTGCTGCCGGCTTGGAAGAAGCTCTTCACGGTCGAGCTCGACGAGAAATCGCTCAATCTCCTGAAGGGCACCCGCACCATCGAGATCGAGGCGGTGGCGGAGCGCGCGAACGGCGGCGCCAACGGCAACGGTAGCAACGGCGACTCCGGCCACGCGACGCTCAACCTCCGGTGGATCTTCCGCGCGGGCGAGCGCCTGCTCACCGACACCGAGGTCCGCTCGCTGCTCAAGCACGGCGGCCGCCCGGTCATCCTGCCCAACCTCGGCATCGTCGCGCTGCCCGCCGACAAGTGGGAAAGCTTCAGCGCGTGGCGCAAAAACGTCGAGGAAACCCACGGCGCCGATGCCGCCGACGGCGGCGCGCTCTCGCCTTACCTCATCTTCTCCCTCTTCAACGACGCGCGCCTCAAGCTCACGCTCTCGCCCGAGATCGAGGCATGGCGGCAAAGCGTCTTGGCCGCCTCCGCGGCGCCGCCCCGGCTGCCCGAGCTGCTCCGTCCCTACCAGCGGCGCGGCGTCGAGTGGCTGCACCATCTCTGCGAGGTCGGCTGCCACGGCCTGCTTGCCGATGAGATGGGCCTCGGCAAGACCCTCCAGGTCCTCTCGCTCCTCGCCGCGCGCGAGGCCGTGACCAAGACCCACCTCATTGTGTGCCCGGCGAGCGTCGTCCCCGTCTGGCGCGAGGAGATCGCCAAGTTTTTCCCGCACCTCGCCGTCGATGTGCTCAAGACCGGCCACGATTTTTCGCAGCGCACCGATCCCGTGATCTGGCTCGCGAGCTACACCCAGCTCCGCAAGCACCGCGCGCTGCTCGCCGGCGTGGACTTTGGCTATGCCGTGCTCGACGAGGGCCAGTTCATCAAGAACCCCGACGCCAAGATCACGCAGACCTGCTTCGCCGTCCGCGCCGCGCATCGCGTCGTGCTCACCGGCACGCCGCTGGAGAACCGCCAGCTCGATCTCTGGAGCATCTTCCGCTTCCTGCTGCCCGGCCTGCTCGGATCGCGCGCCTCGTTCGAGGCCGCGCTCACCGCCGATCGCGAGGGCACGCTCACGCGCCTCCGCGCGCAGCTCGCGCCGTTCATCCTCCGCCGCACGAAAAAGGAAGTCGCCACCGAGCTGCCGCAGAAGGTCGAGATGGACCTCATCTGCCCGCTCACCGACGTGCAGCGCGCCGAGTATGCGCGCATCTGCTCGGAGGGCCTCGAGCGCCTCGGCGACGACGTGGGCGCCGCGATGCGCGAGAAGAGCTTCGGCTTCCTCGCGCTGCTCACGCGCCTCCGCCAGACCTGCTGCGATCCCGACATGCTGCCGTGGCTCAAGGCCCCGCTCACCGACTCCGGGAAGATCACCCTCCTCCTCGAGAAGCTTACCGAGATCATCGGCAGCGGGCACAAGGTCGTCATCTTCTCGCAGTTCGTGATGCTGCTCGACCGCGTGCGCGCCGCGCTCGCGGAAAAGTTCCCGGAGCTCGCGCGCTTCGAGCTGACCGGCATGACGCTCGACCGCCAGAAACCCGTGCAGGGTTTCCAGAACGCGAGCGGCGCCGCCGTGATGCTCGTCTCGCTCAAGGCCGCCGGCACCGGCATCACGCTGCACGCGGCCGACTACGTCTTCCTGCTCGATCCGTGGTGGAACCCCGCGGTCGAGGCGCAGGCCGTGGATCGCGTGCACCGCATCGGCCAGACGAGCACCGTCTTCGTGTATCGCATGGTGACCGCCGGCACGATCGAGGAGCGCATCCAGGCGCTGAAGGCCTCGAAGCGCGATCTCTTCGACAAGCTCATCGGCGGCCTCGACGGCGACTTCGACCTGAGCCAGCACTTCAGCTCGCTGAAGAGCCTCGTGACGCTCACCGCCGGCCAGCTCGAGAGCGACGAGGTGCAGGAGCCCTACACGATCGATTGAGGGGCGCGCGGTCCGCCGCGGCTCCGTTTCCCGCCTAGGATCGGTTTGACGCTCGCGGGCTGTCCGCAATCGTCGGGCCGGTCCGTTGCTTTCAACCCATGAAAATTCCCCGTTGGGCGCTGGTCGGTGGCGATTTCGTTTCAAATCCGCGCAAGGCAACCGTGCTGTTGTTCGCGTTGGCCGTGCCGGCGCTGCACGCGGCCAAGGCGGGTTGGAAAACCGTCAGCGCCGACGAGCTGGCCGAGGCCAAGCCCCGCCTTGAGGCGGAGGCCGCGGCCGAAGTGCTGGCGTGGACCGTCGATGTGGACGACCGCTCGTTCCCGCAGGAACGCACGGTGGTGGAATACATCCGCTACAAAATCTTCGATCCGCAGCGCGTGGAGCACCTCACGCGCATCTCCAACATCAGCTTCAGCCTCTCGCCCCATCGCACCGATATCCTCGCGCGCCTCACGCTGCCCGACGGCCGCACCCAGGAGTTTGGCAAGGACGCCATCCAGGAGCGATCGCTGGCGAAGCAGGCGCGGGAGAAGGGATTCCTGGGTTGGCTGGCCGGATCGAGCGCGGAGGTCACCGAGAAGTTCATGGCGATCACCGGCGTCGAGGCGGGCGCGGTGCTGGAGTATCGCGTGATCCGCGTCGAGCGGCCGCCCGCGGGCGTGCAGGCAATCTCGGTGCAGCGCGAGGGCGCGCCGGTCCGCGAGGTCGCGGTCACGGTGCGCACCAACGAACAGCCGTCCTTCTCGCATCAGGTCTTCGTCTTCAACAAGCAGAGCGCGCGCATGGAGCAGGACGCCAAGGCGCGGACCGTGCGCGTCACCGCCACCCATCTGCCCTCGACGCTGATCGAGCCGGTCATGGGTCCGGCGACCGACTATGCGCTCACGATTCTCAGTTGCTACACGTCACGCGACGTCATGCTCGTGCCGCGCTCCGGCAACGTGAAGGTGCCCGGCACGGTGGAGGCGAAGCTGGGGCCGTGGGCGTTTTATTCCACGCTCACAAACTGGTTCGAGCGCGACCGCGGCTGGGCCACCAAGCGGGTCAAGCAGCTCGCGCTCGAGATCACGGCGGGTGCGGCTGACGAGACGGAGAAGGCCCGGCGCATCCATGGCCATGTGCAGCAGATGGCCGAGCGCTGGCGCAAGCGCACGCCGCCCAAGACCCCGATTTCGATGCACGCCCCGAACTCGCTCGACGACGTGCTCGATTGGGAAAAGTCGCCCGATGTGTTTCTGGTCCCCGAGGAATTTCACTGGCTGGCCGTCTCCCTCTGTCAGTCGGCCGGGCTTGATGCCCACACCGTGTCGCTCCCCAACCGGCAGCTCAGCCGTTTTTACCGCGAAAACGCCTCGCCGGTGTTCCTGCCGTTCTCGGCGCTGGCAGTGAAGCTCGGCGGGACCTGGACGTTCTCAAGCCCGCATCATCCGGCCATGCTGCCGTTCGGCATGGTGCCTTGGGAGCAGGAGGGACAGCTCGGCCTGATCGCGCGGGATCGGCAGGAGGATTTCGTGCCGGTGCCGCCCGCGCCGGCCAACAAGACCGTCGTGACCAGCGGAGGCACCTTTGCGATCGACGACGAAGGCACGCTTTCCGGCGAATGCGTGCGCACGTTCTCCGGGCACCGCGCGGTGCAGGTGCGCGCCGAGCTGGCTGCGGCCCGCGGCGAGAAACGCACCGAGCTGGCGAAGGCCAAGCTCGGCCTCGATCCCAAGGTGGTGGAGATGACCGGCCTGAAGATCACGGCCCTGGACGATCCGGCCAAGGATCTCGGGATCTCGGCGCAGTTGCGGTGGCCGGGGTTCGCGGTGCGCACCAAGGACCGGCTGGTGGTGCGCGCGGCCGTACTGCGGGCCGAGGCGGTCTCGCCGTTCGTCGCGACCGAGCGGCGCAGCCCCGTGCACTTTCCTTTCTTTTGGCAGGAATTCGATCGCGTGGTGCTCAGCGTGCCGGCCGGTTTCGAGCCCGAGTCGCCCGCGGCGCCGCCGCCGATGCCGGGCGAATCGCTCAGCTACGGCACGCGGATGTCCTACGAGAAGGAGACGCGCCGGCTCTTCGTGCTGCGCGAGTTCTCGTCGAGCCTGCGCGATGTGGCGCCCAAGGCCTATCCGCTGCTGCGCGATTGGTATGCGGCGCTCGCACGGGCGGATCAGCATGAGATTGTGTTCCGCCGCGCGGACGGGACGCCCGCCGCGAAATCCGACTGATCGTGATCACCCGGAGCCTCCGCGCCCGCGCGCGCCTGCTGTGGATCGGGGTGGCGCTGCTCAGCGTCGCCTGGGGCAAGCCGCCGCCGGAGTGGGCCCGGCCCAGCTTGGTCGAGGAGCTGGCGGATTTTGCGCGCGGGAGCGCCGCGGTGCGGCTCCTCGATGTCGGCGACGTGCGCTACATCGCCGAGGACCGCGTGCGACGGACCTATCGGGGCGTGGTGCGGATGAAGTCCGAGGCGGGCCGCGCCTCGGTCCGCTGCGCCTACGGCTACAATGCCGATACCGAGCGCATCGTGGCGGCGCGCGCGTGGATTGTCGCGCGCGACGGCAAGTCGGCCACGGAGGTGGCGCTGCGGGAATTCACCGAGGCGGCGGCGCAGGCGGGCAGGTTTTTCTGGCCGCAGCAACGCGTGCTCGGCTTCACGCCCGGCCCGCGGATCGAGATCGGCGGCGCCCTGGCGTGGGAGTTCGAGATCGAGTCGCAGGCCGGGCTCTTTGATCTCAACTGGTCGTTCGCCTCCGATCTGCCGGTGCTCGCGAGCATCCTCGAGATCACGCCGCCGCCGGGCGGGAAACTGGAGTGGCGGGCCACGAGTGAACGGGTTTTCCCGCCCGTGGCCGGCGCCGCGCCCGGTGCGCTGCGCTGGGTGCAGCGCCGCGTCGCCGTCGTCGGCGGCGAGCGACCCGACGGGTTTTTCCCCGCGCCCTTCATGGTGCAGGCCCGACTCATGCCGACAGCGGGCCGCTCAACTTGGGCCGGCCTCGCGCAGCTTGCCGCCGCGGTGATCGAGCCGCGCATCGTGATCTCGCCGGAGGTGCGGGCGCGGGCCGACGCTGCCGTGGCCGGCCGATCCGCACGCTGGGATCGCGTGCGCGCGCTCGCCGAGTTCGTGCAGCGCGAGATCACCTATCTTTCCATCACCCTCGATCGCGACTACCTCGCGGGCTACCGGCCGCATCCGCCCGACGAGGTGCTGCGCAACCGCTTTGGCGACTGCAAGGACAAGGCCGCGCTGCTCGTCGCGCTGCTGCGCGCCGCGGGGGAAAACGCGGACGTGATGCTGGTCTACGCGGGCAATCCCGGCGGCGTGCAGCCGGACTGGCCCGCGGCGTGTTTCAACCACGCGATCGTCGCCATCGCGGCCGACGCCTCGGCGCCGCCGCACTGGCCCGCGGTCACGGGGGCGGAGGGCGGCCGCAGCGTGCTGTTCGATCCCACGGATCCGCAGACCCCGCTCGGCGCCCTGCCGCTGAGTGTGAATGGCGGCTACGGCCTGATCGCCTCGCCGCAGTCCACCGGCCTCACGCCCCTGCCGGTCGGCGGCGCCGAGCAGAACCGCCACGATTGCACGATCGACGCGGTGCTGGCCGGCGACGGCACGATCACGGCCACCGTCGCCGAGACGACACGCGGCGCGCCCGGGGTGAGGCTGCACGCGATACGTGAGCAACTGCGGCAGGAGCGCTTCGGCACCACGCTCGAGGCGAGGCTGAAGGAGACGATGGCGTTCGTGCGCGATCTGCGATGGAGCGACACCTGGGAATTGGACCCGGCGGCGTGGCGCCTGGAGTTCGGCTTCACGGCGGGGCAGTATGCGCGCCGCACCGGCGGCAGCCTCATGCTGGTGAGCCCGCAGGTGATCTTCACCAAGGCGCGGCTCGCGCCATGGAAGACCGCGCAGGAGGGCGTCGTGTGGTTTGGCTCCGGGCTGGCGCGCAAGGTCGTCCGCCTCGCGCTGCCGGCCGGCACGACCGTCGAGGAGCTGCCCGACGACTGGAGCCAGACCTCCGCCGGCGCTTCGTGCTCGCTGCGCTATCGGCGCGAGGAGCACGTGGTCATCTGCGAGTCCGAATTCCGCCACGAGGCGGGCTTCCTCGATCAAGCGGCCTATGAAGCCCTGCGCGCGGTCGTGCAGAAGATGCAGGACGCGGAGCGCCGCCCGGTCCTCCTTCGCCGGGGCGACGCCGTGCCTGCGCCGGTTGCGAAATGATCGCGCGGCTGTGTCGGATCGATGCTCCGGCTCACGGATTTGAGGCCGACGTCCTCTTTAGCACCGGCGCGAACATCTCCGCGATCTTCTCCCAGCTTGCCTTCGTGAAGGGCGATTTCGAGTGGTTGGAGACCATGGCGACGACGGTCTTGGTCTCCGGGTGCAGCAGGAGCACCGATGTGCCGCCGGCGGAGCTGCCGGTGTGCAGCATCACCCGGTGGCCGTGCGCGTCATGGCCGATCATCCAGCCGACGCCGTAGGTCGTGGGCTGGCCGTCGTTGGTTTTCTGCGGCGTGAAGAGCAGCGCGAGCGACTCGGCTTTCAGGAAGCCGGGTTGCAGCAGCGCCGAACCGAAGCGCACGAGGTCCCCGGGCGTGGAGAGGAAGCCGCCGCCGGCCCACTTGTAGCTGTTGTCCACGGTCGGAGCGGTCGTGAATCGGTCCGGGGCCTCGCCGACGTAAAACTGCGTGCGCTCCGGATCGATCGCGCCTTTGCGGTCGGGACGCGTGTGCGTGAGCGCGAGCGGGCGGAGGACGTTGGCTTCCATGAAGGCGAGGAAGTCCTCGCCCGCCGCCGTCTCCATCGCGGCGCTGAGGAGGTTCCAACCGTAGCTGCTGTAGATGTATCTCGTGCCGGGCGGCGCCTCGAGCGGATCGTCCTGAAAAATCGCGAGGCCGGCCCGCACCGTGGGGAAGGGGCGGTTGAGCAGCGGCTCGTCGCCGCGGTAGTGGCGGATGCCGCCGAGATGGCCGCCGAGCTGGCGGAGCGTGATGATGGCGCCCTTGTCGGGGAAGTCCGGCACATAGCGCTGCACCGGCGCGTCGAGTTCGATCCGTCCGCGCTCGACGAGGCGCATGAGGCCGACGGAGGTCAGCGATTTGGAAACGCTCCCGATGCGAAAGCGCGTCGTGGGCGTGACGGGCCTTTTCGCGGCGAGGTCCGCGAAGCCGAAACCCTCCGCCCACACCAGGCGGCCCTCGACCGCGACGGCGATGGAGACACCCGGCGCCTTCGGCGCGATTCTTTCCAACACGATCGCGCGCGAGCGGCCGATGGCGTCGGCGAGTGCGGCGGGTTCCGCGGCGCCGAGCGCCCGCACCCACGCCAGCGCGGCGATGACCAGCGCCAGGCGTGCGTTCACTGCACCGGCGGGACCTTGGGGCCGAAGATGCCCCAGCGGAACCACTGGTCGAGCGCCAGCAGCCACAGCGCGGCGACATACAGCCACACGGCGACGAGAATCAGCTTGCCCCACTGGCGCTTCCTGGGGTCGTCGGATTCAAGCCACGACGGCTCGGCGGCCGGGGCGACGCCCGCGGAAGCCGGCGCAGCCGACGATGGGGCCGGGGCCGGCGAGGGCGCTTTGCGCTTGGGATGTTTCGCGCTCATGAGGCGGCCAGCGTGAAACAAAGTCCGCCGCGCGCAAATCTTGTTTCTCCGCCGCGACACCCTACGTTGACGCGGCGTGAGCGTGTCCACCGACTCCCTTCCTTCGCCGACTGCCGCGGCGCCGCGGCGATGAAGGCCGTCACCGATCCGGCGGCGGCGGTATTGCAGCGCCTCATGCGGCTGCTGCGCTGGCGCGTTTGGATTCAGGAGAAGCTGCAGCCGACGGAGTGGCAGGTCACGCTGCTATGGGCCGCCATCGCGGGCATCCTCGGCGCGCTCACCTCGGTGGGTTTCACGATCCTCACGGAACGCGTGCACACGTGGTTCGGCGGCACGGAGCGCGGCATCGTGGACTCGATGGCGCAACTACAATGGTGGCTCTGCATGCTCGTGCCCACGATCGGCGGCGCGATCGCGGGCTTGATTCTCATGCTGGGGCAGCGTTTGCCGCGCGCGCAGAGCTCGACCGACTACATGGAGGCAATCGCGATCGGCGACGGCCATGTGCCGCGGCGGCTGAGCCTCGTGAAATCGGCGGCGGCGCTCTTCTCCATCGGCTCGGGCGGCTCGATCGGGCGCGAGGGCCCGATGGTGCAGCTGGCGGCAGTCACGGCCTCCGCGCTCGGGCGGTGGCGCAACTTCACGCCGCCGCAGCTCCGGTTGCTCGTCGCGTGCGGCGCCTCCGCGGGCATCGCCTCGGCCTACAACGCCCCGATTGCCGGTTCGTTTTTCGTCGCCGAGATCATCCTCGGCACGATCGCGATGGAGAGCCTCGGCTCGCTCGTCGTCGCGGCCGTGGCGGCGACCGTGACGATGCACCTCTTCACGCCGGCGCAGGCGCTCTACAAGGTGCGCACCTTTGGCGAGGCGTCCGCCTGGGAGATGGGCCCTTACATCGTGCTCGGGTTCATCGCGGGCGTGCTGGCGCCGGTCTTCCTCGCGTCGCTCAAGCACGCGGAGAAATTCTTCGTGGCGCTGCGGCTGCCCATTGTCCTGCGGCTGGCGCTCGGCGGCCTGATTGTCGGCGCGATCGCGATCAATGTGCCGCAGGTCTGCGGCAACGGCTACCCGGTGCTCGTCGAGATTCTGTCGGGCAAGGTCGTGTGGATGCTCATCCCGGGGCTGCTCGCGTGCAAGTGGCTCGCGACGATGGCGTCGTTCGGCTCCGGTGCGCCGGGCGGGGTGTTCACGCCGTCGCTGTTCATGGGCGCGTGCGCCGGGCTGCTCTTCGGCACCGCGGTGCACCATGTGTGGCCGGCCGGCGCGCCCAACCCGACGGCGTTCGCCCTGGTCGGCATGGGGGCGTTTCTCTCGGCGGCGAGCCGCGCGCCGGTGATGGCGGTGATCATGCTCTTCGAGATGACGCTGAGCTACGACATCATCCTGCCGCTGCTGCTCTGCAGCGTGCTCGCCTACTACACGGCCAGGGGGATCGACGCCTCGTCGCTCTACAGCGAGGCGCTTCGGCGCAAGGCCGCCGCCGCGCCCGCGCCGGACCTCGCCGAGCAGCGCGTGGCCGATCTGATGCGGGCCGATCCGCCGGTCCTCGCGCCCACGGCGCGCTTCGCGGAGATCGCGGCGATGTTCGTGAAGGTGCGCGTCAACAACCTCTACGTGGTCGACGAGCAGTCGCGCTTCCTCGGCGTGGTCTCGATGCACGACGTCAAGCCCTACCTCGGCGAGCCGGCGCTGGCCGAGCTGGTCCTCGCCCGCGACATCGTGCGCGACGATTTCCCGCGCGTCGCCCCCGACCAGCCGCTCACGGAGGCGCTGGCCGGTTTCCTCGGCATCGTCGCCGAACGGCTGCCGGTGGTGGCGGGCGACGGGACGCTGCGCGGCAGCCTGGCGAAGACCGACCTGCTGCTGGCGCTCGTCGAGCAGCGAAAAAAGCCGAAGTAGCGGCCGCCACCGGCGGCGCGCGGGGGCGGGCGCCACCGGCGGCGCGCGGGGGCGGGCGCCGGCTGGTCCCCCGTCCGGGCGTTACAATCGCGTGACGCCGCGCTCCGGGGCTGGCTTGCCGCCGCGGCATGGTGCTGCATCGTCCTCGCTCCGCATGCCGCCGCCACGCCCAAAACGCCGTCCTTCCGCCGCGGAAACCGCCGCCCGGGCCGTGCGCCGTGCGCCGGCCGCCGGCAAGGTCGTCTTCGGCAACCGCGAGCAAAGCTGGATCGCGTTCAACCGGCGGGTGCTCGACCAGGCGCGCCACCCGGGCAACCCGCTGCTGGAGCGGGTGAAGTTCCTCGCGATCGTGAGCTCCAACCTCGACGAATACTTTGAGATTCGGGTGGCCGGGCTGATGCAGCAGGCCGACTCCGAGGGCGCGGAGGCGTCCCTCGACGGCCTCGCGCCGCGCGAGCAGCTCCGCCGCGTGCACGAGGACATCAACGCCCTGGTGGCCGACCAATACGCGTGCTGGCACAAGGAGCTGGTCCCGGCGCTCGACCAGGCGGGCATCCAGTTTCGCGGGGCGTCGCAGCTCGACGACGCGGAGCGCGCCTGGGTCCGCGCGCATTTCGCGACGCAGGTGCAGCCGGTGCTGACGCCGCTGGCGGTCGATGCGGCGCACCCGTTTCCGCTCCTCACCAACAAGACGCTCAACGTCCTCCTCTCGCTGGACGATCCCGAGACGCCCCGCAACGAGAAGCTCATGATCATCCTGCCGGTGCCGCGCAGCCTGCCGCGGATCGTGCAGCTCGCGCCGGAGGCGCCGGGGCCGCGCCGGCACATCTTCCTGAGCGAGATCGTCAAGCTCTGCGCCGGCGAGCTGTTCCCCGGCTACGCGGTGCGCGGGGCGCACGCGTTTCGCGTCACGCGCAACAGCGACCTCTACATCGACGAGGAGGAGTCGGAGAACCTCCTCAAGAAAATCGAGGAGGAGCTGCGCAACCTCCGCCGCGGGGCGGCCGTGCGCCTCGAGATCGAGGAGGGCGTGGATGCGGACCTGTTTGCCGCGCTCTGCCGCCACCTCGCGCTGGCGCCCGAGCACGCGATCCGGCTGCAGGGGCCGCTGAACCTTTTCCGCCTGATGAGCCTCCACGAGATGCTCGACCGGCCGGAGCTGAAGTTTCCGCCGTTTGTCCCGGCCGATCCGACGAAGCTGCCGCCGCCGCGCGGCATCTACGAGCAGATGCGCGAGCGCGACGTGCTGCTGCACCATCCCTACGAGTCGTTCGCGCCCGTGGTCGAGTTTGTCGAGCTGGCCGCCCGCGATCCCGACGTGCTCGCGATCAAGCAGACGCTCTACCGGACGAGCGGCGACTCGCCAATCGTGCGGGCGTTGATTGACGCGTCGGTGGCGGGCAAGCAGGTGACGGCGCTCGTCGAGCTGATGGCGCGCTTCGACGAGGCGAACAACATCAAGTGGGCGCGCGAGCTCGAGGAGGCGGGCGTGCACGTGGTCTACGGGCTGGTGGGCCACAAGACGCACTGCAAGTGCTGCCTCGTCGTCCGCCGCGAGGGCGGGGCGCTGCGCCGCTATGTGCACCTCGGCACGGGCAACTACAACCCGCGGACGGCGCGGCTCTACACGGACCTGAGCCTGTTCACGTGCCGCGAGCACCTCGGCGCGGAGGTCGCGCAGATTTTCAACACCCTCACCGGGCTCGGCCGCACGCCGGAGTTCCGGCACCTGCTCGTGGCGCCCTTCAACCTGCACGCGCGCATCCAGGATTTCATCGCCGCGGAGACGGCCAATGCCCGCGCCGGCAAGCCCGCCCGCATCGTCGCCAAGATGAACAAGCTCGTGGATCCCGTGACGATCGAGGCGCTCTACGCCGCGTCGCAGGCCGGCGTGAAGATCGATCTGATCGTGCGCGCGACGTGCTGCCTGGTGCCGGGCGTGAAGGGGCTGAGCGACAACATCCGGCTGCGCAGCATCGTCGGCCGCTTCCTCGAGCACGCGCGCATCTACTGCTTCGAGAACGGGGGCCAGCCGCTCGTCTACGCGGGCAGCGCGGACTGGATGCCGCGGAATTTTTTCCGGCGCGTCGAGGCCGTCTTCCCCATCGAGGATCCGGAGCTGCGCCGCCGCCTGATCGACGACGTGCTCGCGATCGAGCTGCGCGACAACGAGGAGGCGCGCGAGCTGCAGCCCGACGGGAGCTACGCGATGCCGCCGCGCGCGGCGGGGGAGGATGCATTCCGGGCGCAGCGGTATTTCATGGTGGCGGCGGCGCTGCGCGCGACGCCTTCGCCGATCCCGGCGATCGTGGCGGCCGCGGGGCCGGCGGCGTGAGTCTTGGACGAGGCGCCCCGCCTCGTTGTCCCGGTGTTTCCCGATTGCGACGACGCCCAATCCACGAGGCGGGACGCCCCTTCCACGACTACAGGTCCTGCAGCGCGATGAAGCAGCCGCCGTGGAGGTAGCAGACGGTGCGCATCAGGTTGGCAAAGCGCATGCCGGTGTTGCCCATCGAGAATTGGTAGCGGATCGTGGTGGGAAAACCGACCGCGTTGATCGTGACCTTGCGGTTGCCGTTTTCGTCGGCGGGGTTCAGCTCGTCGAGGCGGCGGATGACTTGGTCGGCGGAGTCGGTGGAGTTGAACTCGTCGCCGAAGACGAAGATGCCCATGCGCATCTTCTCGTTCTCCTTGTCGAAGAGAAAACGCATGGCGTTGTAGACGCCGGGCACGGGGTTGGAGACGGTGTCCTGATCGTAGCGCCGGAGGACACGCTTGATTTGCGCGCGGATGTCGGGTGAGTCCGGCAGCCAGCCCGAGCTGCCGGCGCCGCGACGGCCGAGGATGAAGCGGCCGTCCGCGTCCAGGAGCTGCAGCCCGTCGATGTTGGGATAGGAGTCGAGCACGGCCTCGATCGAGCGGATGGCGATGGGCCAGAGGCCGTTGGTGTTCGGGTCGCGCATCGATCCGGAGGTGTCGATGACGAAGGCGATGTAGTTGCTGCCGATGGGCAGGCCGACGGGCGCGGGCTTCACGTCCTTCAGGACGAGGTCGTAGTCGGGCTTTTTCTGGCGCGCGGCGATCTCCTTCTTCAGCTCGTCGATATCGACCAGCAGCGCCTCCTGGCCGCGCTTCTCGCGCTGGAGGCCCTTCTCGAGCTCGTCGACAAGGGAGTGCAGCGAGTCGTTGCGGAGGCGCGCGTCGGTGACGAGGGTGGCGACGCGGGCGTTGCTTTTCTCCAGGTCCTCCTTGCTGGCCTTGAGCTTGAGCAACTCGGCGGCCTGCTCGGCGAGCGCGCGGTTCACGTCGATCAGGACCTGCAGTTTCTCCTTCTGGCGCGAGTCGACGCTGAGGACAAAGATCAGGATGACCGCGCCGAAGCCGCAGCAGATGCAGTCGAGGAAGGCCAGGCTGAAGACCTGGGTCTGGCGGCGGCGGATCATGTGTCGGGCCAGGACTTGGCGGGGCTCACGAGCGCGCCACGGGTGGCGTTGGCGAGCTCCCAGTATTGGCCGGCGGCCACGGGATCGCCGCTGAGCATGGGAAAGAGGATCGTGCTGACGGGGATGCGCGGGGGGAGCTGCTTGACCGCGATGTCGAAGAAACGGATGCGGTGGCCCTCCTCGATCTCGCCCTCCATGGGCAGCGAGTCGCTGCGGGTCGGCAGGCCGTCGGTGATGAGCACGATGCTGTCGGGCAGGCGGGGGAGGAAGCGGACGGAGGTGAAGGCGCGCTCGAGGTTGGCGTTGCCCTTGGGCGTGAGGGCGTGGAGCCGCGTGATGACCTCGGACATGGTCTTCTTGTCCTTGGTGCTGAACCACTCCTCGCCGCGCGTCGGGATGATGGGCGCGACCTCGTCGGCGAAGGTCAGAATCTGGAAACGGGTGCCGGTCTCGAGCGAGGCGAGCATCCACTCGAGGGATTGGATGACGCGCCGCCACTTGGGGGCCTCGCGCTTCTTGGCGTCGGTGTCCTCAAGGCGGGCCACCGCGTCGTCGATGGTGTCGCCGAGCATCGAGCCGGAGGTGCGGACGAGGAAGACGACGAACTCGCCGTGGAGCTTCACGCCGGTGAGGTATTGGCGGCGATCGACGTTGGGGATGGGGACGGGCGGCGCCACGTCCTCGGTGGGCAGGGCCTTTTTCTCGCCGAGCAGGGAGTGCAGCGCGTCCTTGAGCGCGCCGGTCTGCTGGAGCATGAGGAGCAGGTCGCGCTTGCGGTCGGTGAGCTTGAGCTGGTCCTGCGTGTTTTGCGCGTTGAGGTCCTGCAACTCGAGCTGGGCGGCGGCGAGGATGCGGGCGAGCCGATCGAGGTCCTCCTTGGTCATGGAGGTGGCGGATTGCGCGGCGTTGAGCTTGGCGCGGGCGGCGTCGACGTCGGCCTTGTCGACGTTGGTCTTCTGCGAGACCGTGAGGATGAAGACGAGGATGACGGCGCCGAAGCCGCAGCAAATGCAATCGAGGAAAGCGAGGCTGAAGACCTCGGTCTCGCGGCGCTTGTTGGCGAGGCCCATGGGAGGTGGCGGTGCTAGTCGTGCGCGCGGCCGGCATGGAGGCCGTTGCAGTGGGCGAACAGCAACTCGGCCGTCGCATGGCCGGAGCGCACCGTGATGCGATCGCCCGCCTCCACGGGGCTGCGCGCGGCGTTGGCCGGCGTCGCGCCGGGGGTGCGCGCGACGTGGTCGACAAACCAGAGTCGCCCGCCCTCGCGGACAATCGGGATCGAGCAATCGTCGGCGGCGTCAAAGGCGGCAGGCAGGGTCACATCGGCGGCGAGTGCGCCCACGCCGATCGTGAAGCGTGCGCCCGGGGAAATCGCGTGGCCGATGCCGTCGAGCACGACGTGGGTCGGCGATGGCCGGGGGCCGGAGGCGGACCGGAGTTTTTGCAAGCGCGCCTCCCAGGTGGCGGCGACCGAGCGGTGCGCGAGCGCCGCGGGCACGGCGGTCTCAACCGGGACGTCGGCGAGATCCGTGGGCGGCTTCAGGCGGCTCTCGCCGATGCGGGCGGCGCCGCAGGCCGCGGCGCCGGGCGCGAGGTGGAGGATGCGGTGGTAGCCCGCCGCGCGGAGCCGAGCCTCCAGCCCGGGCACGCGCGCCGTGCGGTCGGTGAGGGCGATGGTGCAGGGTTCGCTCGCGTGCGGCGAATTGCGCAGAAAGGCCTGCACGCCCTGCGTGAGGGTGGTGACGAAAGCCTGGGCGTCGGCCGCCAGCTGGTCGCGCTTGGCGAGCATCTCGTAGGCGCGCTTGGCCGTGTTGATTTGGAAGCGGTGCTCGGCGGCGCCGCCGAGGAGAAAGTCCTTTGTCTGCCGGAAGAACATCTGCTCGATGCGGCCGTCCTCGAGGATGTCGAAGGCGGTGTGCCGCAGGAAGCGGTTGCCCATCGCGGCGGTGAAGTGCTTGAGCAGCGCGGCGAAGCCCGACTGCGGCAGGTGGATGAAGTCGCGCCGCTCGAGGTGCTCCGCCGCCGAGAGCAGCGTGAGATCCGCGCCCTCAAGGTGCAGGTCGATGACGAGGACGGGCAGCGCAGGGTTGAAGCCGCCGGCGCGCGGATCGCAGAGCGCGGCGCAGGCCGAGTCGACAAAGCCCGCCAGCGGGAGCTTGAGCTCGCCCGCCATGCCCAGGAGCAGGCCGATTTTTTCCTCCTCGGTCGCGGGGTCCTTCAGGTAGGCGCCAGGGACGGCGAGGACGACCTTGTCCGCGCTCGCGGCGGCGAGCGACCGCCGCGCGAAATCGCTGAAAAAGTGAAACGCGAGCTCGGAGAAGGCCGCCGGCTTCCCGAGCGGGCCGATGCTCGAGGGCTCGTGCGCGAGCCGCGCGAGGAACGTGTGCGCGATGCGCCGCGGGTGGACGAACCAGTTGTCCTCCGCGGCGCGCCCGAACGCGTAGCGCTGGCCGTCGAAATAGGCGAAGCCCGGCCAGTCGCCCGCGCCCTGGGCGTCGGCGACCGCCAGCAGGCGCACGCTTTCCTTGTCGCAGGCGGCGGCCTGGAACGCCGCGTCGCACAAATCGATTCCGAGGGTGGGCATGGGCGGACGGGCGGCTTAGGCGAAACTCGTCGTGCTCGCGCTTTCCTCCGGCGTGGGCACCTTCATCACGTCGATCAGCTTGTCGCGGCACAGCGCCTGAGTCTCGATGATGAACGCTTCCTGCCGTCCCTGCACGAGGTGCAGGAAGAACATCAGCACGATGCAGAGCGCGAGGCCCACAAAGGTGGAGTTGAACGCAAGGCCGAGGCCGGAGGTCACCGAGGAGATGTCGCCCTTGATTGCGGCGTTGGCATGGTTCAGGGCATCGCCGATGCCGCGCACCGTGCCGATGAAGCCGATGGCTGGGATGGCCCACGCGATGTAGCGCACCATGCCGAGCGAGGAGTCGAGTTCGTCGCCCGCCAGCTCGGCGCGCTCGCGGACGGCCGTCGCCGCGTCCTGCACCGAGCGGGTCGCGTGAAAGCGGTGGAGGGAGGCGAGGATGCACTCGGGCAGCAGGCGCTCGCGCCAGCGTGACTCCCGCTCCACGGCCGTCTTGAGTTCCTTGTAGCGGTCGAGCGCATCCTCGGGGATGATGCGCTCCCCCGGCTGCACGCGGATGAAATCATGCTTCAGCAGGCGGCGCTCCTTGACCACGTGGATGAACTTGTAGCCGAGGATGATCATGCCCCAGAAGGTGAATACGATCTCCCACTTGGGCTCGAGGTCCTTGATGATGACATAGACGGGGCGGTCCCGGATTTCCGGCGCGTTGTCATTTTCACCGCGGGCCAGCGCGAGATCGCGCCGGCGCACAAAGTCCTCGGACTTGGGCGTGACCCAGTTCGCATACAGCGCATGCACGACCACCGCGGCGAAAAAGAAACCGACGAACGGAACGAGGAACTCGAGGGAAAGAATGCCCTTGTTTCGCGAAATCATGGGAAATAAAAGCTGGGGTGTTCGGAAGCCTGGCGACTACTTGCTCCTAATCATCTCAATTTCAAATGCAGCGACGACTTCGCGCCGTGACGACTGGAAAATTGGCCGCCGCGGTTGAATTCGAAGGAAACTGAACTTAGCTGACTGCGTCCTTACGCTCCTAGGATTTACTCCATTACGCCCATGATTTCGCCCTCCTCGACCCAGTTTCGCCGCGAGATTTTTCGTAACAGAACAGTCGCAATCGGCGCGGCGCTCGCGGTGCTCGCCGCGAGCGGCTGCTCGTCCGGCGTCGCGCCTTCCAAGACCGCGAGCGGCGCCGGCACCGGCGCGATGATTGGTGGCGCCGCCGGCGCGATCGCGGGCAACAACAGCAGCATGGGCACCGGCACCGGGCTCGCCGCGGGCGCCGCCCTCGGCGCGATCACCGGCGGCATCATCGGCATGGTGCAGGACGCCAAGGACCGCCGGGAGCAGGACCGCCTCGCGCAGGAGCGCGCCTACGCGCAGGAGCGCGCCAAGAAGCTGGCCGAGGAAGCCAAGCAAAAGGCCGCGATGGAGGAGGAACTCGCCATCGCCGAGGGCTTCCGCATCTCCGATCTCGAGCTCAACGACGCGAAGAAGAAACTCGAGGGCGCCTCCGATCGCCTGAAGAAACTCCAGGAAGAGCGCAGCGCCGCCCTCGCCAAGAAGAAGGCCCTCGACGAGGCGCACGAGAAGACGCTCTCGACCGAGGCCGAGATCGCCCGCCTGGAGGAGGAGCTCGCCCGCCTGAAGGGCGATGAGGCGAAGAAGCCCGCCGCCGAGCCGGCCGCGACGGTGATCAAGTCGAGCCAGTAAAACGGCCATCGCCGCACGGCGCACGCCGCGCATCCCCGAGCCAGCATGAACCGATTCGCCCTGATCCTCTGCGCGGCGCCGGTGGTTTTTCTCGGAGGGTGCGCGACCCCGGGTCTTCCGGTCAAAGTCGATGCCATCGCGAAGGCGTCGCCCACGCCGGGGCAGAACCAGTCGTTCAGGCTCAAGAGCAAGGACCCCCGCCTCGGCGAGGAAAACCTTCGCTACAAGGAGGCCGCGGATTTTGTCCGCACCGCGCTCTCGAGCAAGGGCCTCTACGAGGCGCCCTCCGAGGAGCGAGCCGACATGATTGTCGAGCTCGACTACGGCATGGAGGCCCCGCGCGCGAAAATGGAGCGCGTGAGTGTGCCGGTTTATTCGCAGGTGGGCGGTTCGGTGCGCTACGAGTCGGTGCCGGTCACGGATTCGCGCGGCAACGTCAGCCAGCGCACGGTCGCGGTGTATGATCCGCCGCGCAACGAGCTGATGGGCTACGACGAGCAGCCGCGCCTTGTCACCATCTACGAGAAATATCTCAAGATCACGGCGCGCGAGAACAAGCCCGCCGCCGAGGGGCGCCCGCCCGCCGAGCTGTGGAGCATCCACGCCAGCGCCGAGGATGAGAGCAAGGACCTGAGGAAATATCTCCCGATCATGGCCTCGGCGACGATGGACTACATCGGGGCCGACACCTCCAGCCAGAAAATCGTCCGGGTGAAGGCCGATGGGCAGGATGTGGATTTCATCCGGCGCAAGATGGACGGTCCGTCAGTGTCCCCGGGGGCGAAGGCGGGCGCCGAGTCGCCGAAGTAGACGGAGGAAATCCGGCGGGTTCTGGGGGCGTTTCCCGGCGCTCGGACCGGCGCAGCTGGTGGACCCGGCTTTCGATCTCCGGGGATGATTTTTCGTAAGTTTTCCCCGCCGGCGCCGATGATGATCGGTCTTCAACTGCCCATGATCGCCGAGTTTGCCACCATGCTCAGCGGGCCGCTCACGCCCGCCGATATCGTGCGAGGCCTAAAGAATCTGCCGTCCTCGCCCCGGGTCGTGCCGCGGCTCAAGGAACTGCTGGGCGACGCCAATTCCTCGATGGACGAGATTGTCGCGCTCGTGCGGCTCGATCCCGGCATCGCGGCCCGGGTGCTCGTGACCGCCAACAGCGCCTACTTCAGCATGGGCGCGCGCTGCACCACCGTCGAGCAGGCGGTGAAGCGCGTGGGCTACGATCGCATCTACGAGCTCGTCTCGTATGCCGTCGCTTCGCAGGTGCTGGTGCGGCCGGTCGAGGCCTATGGCATCGAGGCCGACGATCTCTGGCGGATGTCCGTGGCTTGCGCGCTCGCGGCCGATGCGCTCGCCGAGCACATGCTCCAGGATCGCAGCGTGGCCTACACGATCGGCCTGCTCCATGCCGTGGGCATGGTGGCAATCGACGAGTGGGCGCTGCGGGCGGGGAAGAAAGTGTTCTTCAAGACGCGGGGCTTCCCGCGGGAGGCCGTCGAGGCGGAGCGCGCCGTGCTCGGCTTCACGCAGGCCGACGCCGGCGCCGCGCTGCTCGAGAGCTGGGAATTTCCCCGCGCGATGAGCGAGCCGGTCCGCACGCAATACGCGCCGCGCGCCACCGTCGCCTACGCGCCGATGGCGAGCCTGCTCCTCGGCGCGAAGTGGATCCGCTCCGCCGTGTGCGTGCCGTCGCTGGAGCAGCGGCCGCCGTTGCCCGAGGAGGCGCTGCTCGCGCCGCTGGGCCTGGCGCCCGTCGATCTCGAGGCGCTGGCGATTGAGGTGTCGGAGCGGCTGCAGTCCGTGAGCTCGCTGCTCGACACGCGCGGCGTGGCCAAGGCCGGCGGCGCGCGCCACCGTTTCCCCACGCAGGACTGGCACCGCGCGGTCGCGTAGCGGCCTACGAGCAGCGCGCGTAGATTTTTTGCAGCATCGCGACCGAGGGCGTCGGGACGGCCGTCGGCGCGTTCGGGGGGCGCGTCGCGCCGAGGCTGGAGCGCAGCAGGAGCTGTTCGTTTTCCTTGTCGAGCTGGAGGATTTGGAGGATGCGCGCGCGCGACTTGTCGAGCGCCTCGCGCACCGCCGGCTCGCGCGCGGAGGCGGCCGGCAGGGCGCGCAGCGCGTCGAGCGAGGCGTCGAGCCGGGCCAGGAGCGCGCGCTTGCGCTCGAGCAGCGCCGCTTCAGGCGGGCGCTGCTGCGTGCGAAGGAAGCGGTTTTCGTCCAGCACGCACTGGTGGATCTCGTCGCAGAGGCGGTGGTGCTCCTGGAGCGTCGCGAGTTGGGTCATGGAGTGGCGGGTGTGGTCGGGGGCGGCGTGACCGCGGCCGACTTGCCTGCCGAAGATTCCAGGGCCTTGGAAAGCTGCACGCTCACGCGGTCGCGCCACGCGAGGTGTTCGATGCGCCATTTCGCCATCTTTGCAAGCTCGGCGAGGTCCGCGGGGGCGTTCGGGGCGGCGGCGGCCTTGACGATTTCCTCGTAGGCGAGGCGCGCGCGATCCGCGACGCCGAGGCGCTCGTCGCACAGCGCGAGCTGGTAGGTGATCGGCAGGCGCCAGGCCGGATCGGTCGAGAGCTCAATCAGGCCGGCGTAGATGGCGCGGGCGTTGGCGGCGTCGCCGGATTCGTAGAAATCGTTTGCGAGCTGGTTGCCGGTCTTGCGCTGCCAATAGGCCCAGCGGCGGGTGTCGGCTTCGCCGCGCGCCTGCTCGGCGCGGAGCAATTCGAGGGTCGCGGCCAGGGCTTCCTGCGGGCGCTTCAGCTCGCGAAGCGTGACGGCCAGGAGGTAGCGCGCCTCCGGCACGTTGTCGTCCTGCGGCCATTGCTCGAGGTAGGCGCGGAGGGAGCCGACCGCGCCTTCGAGGTCGCCTTGGAGGCGGAGCGAGTAGCCGGCCTTGAAATGGGCGCGCGCGCGATCGACCGGCGCGAGGTCGAGGAGCCGCAGGCGCGAGAAGAACTTGCTGGCCTCGGCAAAATTGCCCGCCTGGAAATGCGTCTCGGCGATCTCGAACTGCGCGGTCTTGGCGAGGAGTTGGTAGCGATCGAGGCTGGCGCCGCCGAGCTTCAAGGTGGAGTTGAGCACGCTGTAAAAGCGCGCGATCGCGAGCTTGTGCGCGCCGAGCGCGCGCAGCGTGCGGCCCAGCGTGAGCATGGCCTCGGGCGTCTCGTCCGCATCGGGATATTCCTTGAGGAACCGCTCGTAGATCGCGGCGGCCTTGGTGAGCGCGCCCTGCCGCCGGTGAAGCTGGGCGAGGCCGAGCAGCGCGGTCTTTTCGTCGGGGGCCTGGGTGCGCGGCGAGCCGAGCACCTGGCGGAACGCGATCTCGGCGGCGTCGAAATCACCGCGCTCGCCCAACCGGGAGCCGAGCTTGAGGAGGCTCTGTTCCTCCTCGTCGAGCGAGGTGATGCCGGCCGGCGCCGAAGCCGACGGCGGGTGCTCGGCGGCGAAAATGGAGACCGACGCCGCCATCCAAAGCGCCGCCCACGCCCGTAGGGGCCCAAGCGCGGACAAGGGATGGAGGCGACGGAAGTTCATCAGGGCGTTTGCCGATAGGTGGCGGAGCTCTGCGGCAGCGTCCCAGGCGCGGGCGCCGCGGCCGGCGCGGGCAGGGGCACGATCACGTTGACGCCTCCGGGATTCCGGGCGGAGCCGGGAAGCTGGAAAAACGGGACAAAATCCTCGGGGTGCAGCGCCGTGCGGGTGTCATCGGGAATGATTTGCGTGGGCGGCTTGGCGCTCGCGGCCACCACGGGCTTGGTGGCGGCCGAATCGTCCGCATCCTTCGGGTCCGCGGCAGCCTTGGCCACCGGCGCAACCGCAGGCGCGATCTTCGGCGCGATCGGCTCCGGCTCCGGCTTGGGCGCGGGTTTGGGAAACGTGAGCTTGGCCACCAGGTCGCGCGGGAGCGACGGCGTCTGGAAACGCAGGGTCGGCGCGGCGATGGCCGGCAGGTATGCATCCGGGTCCGGCAGGGTGCGCCGCGCAGCCAGCGCGCCCGTGGGCGCGAAGACCGTCGGCAGGAGCAGCGCCAGGCAAAGCTTTGCCCGGCGGACTCCCGCGGTCGGATGCGGTGGTTCGCGATGATTCATTTCGTAAAAGACATTCCATGTGAATGGACGGTCCTGATATTGCCCGGGGAGCTATCGGCACGGCCGGACGGGGCCTGTAACGCAATCGCCGGGCCTCAGGCGGGTGGTTCACGCCTGTTCCGCCGGCGCGTCGAGCAAGGTGCGCAATTGCCGCGCCACGTCGTCGAGCTTGTAGGGTTTCTGCACGAAGGTCCGCGGCCCGAACTGCGCGAAATGCGCGCCGGCCTCCGCCGTGAGGTGCCCGCTCAGCACCATGACGCGCAGGGTGGGCCGGCAAAGGCGCATGGCGCGCAGGACCTCCATGCCGGTCGCTCCCGGCATGTTGAGGTCGAGCAGCATGGCGTCGAACTCCCGCGCCGGGTCGCTGATGAGGCTGATTGCCTCGAGCCCGGTGGCGGCCATCGCGGTGCGGTAGCCTTTTTGCGCGAGGGTGGAGGCGAGCAGCGTGCGCAACGACTCCTCGTCGTCGACGATGAGGATCGACTCCGTGCCGCCCGGCACGCCGGCGAAGGGCGTCGCGCTGGGCACGGCGACGGCAGACTCGGCCAACGGCAGATAGACGCGGAAGGTGCTGCCGGCTCCGGGCGCGCTCTCGACGTCGATGAGCCCCTGGTGCGCGACCACGATTCCGTAGACGACCGCGAGCCCCAGGCCCGTGCCTTGGTTGCCGGCCTTGGTGGTGAAGAACGGTTCGAAGATCCGCGCGCGCACTTCCGGGCTCATGCCGGTGCCGGTATCGGCGATCGCGAGGCAGGCGTAGGTGCGGGCCGCCGCGGCTCCCAGGTGGGACAACGCCGCGCCGCTCGCGAGGCGCGTGCTGATGGTGATGGTGCCGCCCACGGGCATGGCGTCGCGGGCGTTGACGCAGAGGTTGAGGACGATCTGCTGAACCTGGCTGGCGTCGGCGTTGAGCGGCGGGAGCTTCTCCTCAAGGTCGAGCTCGACCGCGACATTGCGGGGAAACGTCTCCGCGAACATGCGCATGAGATCGCGGAGGAGCTGGTTGGCGTCGACCGCGGAGAAGCGCACCTCGGTCTTGCGGCTGAACGTGAGGATCTGCCGCACGAGGCCGCTCGCGCGCTGCGAGGCGTGGTGAATCTGCCGGAGGCTTTTGCGCAGCACCGCGGGCTCCTGGAGGCTCTGCTCGCAGTATTCCGCGTAGCCATTGATGATCGCGAGGAGGTTGTTGAAATCGTGGGCGATCCCGCCGGCAAGCGTGCCGAGGCTCTCCATCTTCTGCGCCTGCCGCAGCTCGTGCTCGAGGCGCTTGCGCTCGGTGATGTCCTCGCGGAGGCAGAGGAGGTTGGTGATTTCGCCGGCCGGGTTGCGAAGGCAGGAGACCTTGACGGCTTCCCACACGACGCTCCCGTCGGCGCGCACCGTGCGAAGCTCGCCGCGCCAGTCGGCGCCGGCGCGCACTTTCGCGAGGCAGTCGAGGTAGGAGGCGTCGTCGGCATGGCCCGCGCGCAGCACATCGATGCCGCGATCGAGGATGTCCTCGAGCGTGTGGCCGGTGTCGGCCGTGAACTTGGAGTTGGCGTATTGGGCCCGGCCGTCGGGGTCCGTGATCACGGTGGAGACGGGCGACTGCTCCACGGCCCGGGAGAGCCGGTAGTATTGCTCCTCGGCGAGGCGCTGGCGCGTGATGTCGCGGCCGACCGCACGGATGGCGCTGACTGCGCCGGTTTCGTCAAGCAGCGCGACCTCATCCCACGCAAACCATCGGACGCCCTGCGGCGTGCGCCAGCGGTGCTCGATTGATCGCCGGTGCGGCGGGCGCAGCAGGTCGGCCGTCGCCTGCTGCAGCGTCGCCAAATCGTCGGCATGAATCAAATCCTCGACCGAGGCGGCGGCCAACGCGCTCGAGGCCAGGCCGAACTTCCGCGCGAACGACATGTTGGCCGCGAGGATGCGCCCCGCGGCGTCGCGACAATAGGCGGTGTCGGCGCTGGTCTCCCATGCGCCCAGCCATGACTCGGCGGGCGACTTGCCCGCGGTCACGTCGGTGACGGAGAGAACGGGCGGACCGCCCGGCGCCTGCGGGCTCACAGCAGGCCCTGCAACATCGAGGGCAGGCGCTGAAGCGTATTCGCGACGGAGGCGCGCGCGAGCGCCGACTCGGCGCTGTCGGAACCGTGGAGAATCTGCCAGCCCGGCAGATTGACCCACGCATCGGCCTCGACGGGGTCGACCTGTTCAAAGCCGCCCGAGATGCCGCTGTGCCGCACAATGTGGTCGGCGATCTGGACCGCCGCCGCAAAGTTCTGGTGCCGCGGGCTCTCGTCGGGCCGGTTGTGGTGCGTCACCGCGAGCACGATCTCGTCGGCGAGCTGGTGGCGGGCGAGAAAATGGCCGCCGATCTGTCCGTGGTCCCAGCCGATCAGGGCGCGTTCGCGCTCGCAGAATTCCGTGGGGGTCGCGGCGTGGGTTGCCATCAGCACGCGCAGCTCGTCGGGAAAAGCGTAGGCCATGACCACCTTGCCGACGTTGTGCAGCAAGCCCACGAGGTAGTCGGTGTCGTCGTCGACCTGCAGCGAGGTGGCGCCCAGGATTTCCCGGGTGAGAATCGCGGTCGCGATGCTGTGCGACCACAGGTCCTTCCACGGCAGGGCGGCGGCGGTGCGTTTTTGAAGTTGCTCGACCTCCTCGAGCACGGGCGTCGCCATCGAGAGCTCGCGGATTTGACGGAGGCCGAGGAAGAAGACCGCCTCCTCGATGCTGTTCACGCGGGCGGACAGGCCGAAGTAGACCGAGTTGACCATGCGCAGCAGCCGCGCCGAGAGCGACGGGTCTCGACGGATGACCTCGGCGATCTGGGAGTTCAGGCTTTGATCGGAGCGGACCAGGTCCCCGAGCGCGCGGTTGACGCTGCCCAGCGACGCGAGCTTTGGGCACGACTCGATGCGCGACCGGATTTCCTTCTCGGAATACGGGCCGGCTAGCGAGGCGCTGGGCGCCAGGGTCGCGGTGGGCATGGCGGAATTTTTGGAAAAATGATCGAATCCGGCTCCAGGCCGGCTCCGGGGAAATAGTCGGCGCGAAGCCCGCACGCTTGAGCGTAATTCTACTTAAGCGGCGCAGGTTGCGCGACGAAGCCTCTGGCCACCACGCACGTGCCCCCGGCCAAGCTCCAGTCCCTGCTCCAAACCGCCTTGGCCCACCACAAGGCCGGCCGCCTGGCTGAGGCGGAGGCGTGCTACCGGCAGGCGCGCGGGGTGGCGCCGAGAAACTTTGATGTGCTCCACCTCTCGGGCCTGCTGGCCCTGCAGGAGGGCCGCCTGGCCGACGCCTGCGACTTGCTCGCCCGCGCGCATCAGGCCGATCGCACGCACGCCGCGTGCGAGATGCGGTTTGGACTCGCCCTGAATGCGATCGGGCGCTTCGAGCAGGCGGAGGCGCACCTGCGCCACGCCGTCCAGGCGAAGCCGGATTTCCACGAGGGCTGGGACAACCTGGCCTACGCGCTGAAGACGCAGAACCGCCTCACCGAGGCGATCGCCTGCCACCAAAAGGCCGTCGCGCTCGCGCCTGGCCACGCGCAGAGCTGGTATAACTATGGGCTCACGCTGAGCTTGAGCGGACGATGCTTTGAGGCGCTCGAGTGCCATGAGCGCGCGCTCGCCGCCGACCCGAAATACGCGCTCGCGCGCTTCGGGCGGGCCCAGGCGTTGCAGCAGACGCATCGCATCCCGGAAGCGGTCGAGGACTATGCACGCTTCCTGACGCTGACGCCGCGCCATCACGAGGCGCGGAGCTACCGGCTCTTTGCGCTGCACTACCTCGACGAGTTTTCGCGCGAGCAACTGCACGAGGAGCACCTTGCTTATGGCCGGGCCGTGGGCGGGCCCCTGCGGGCGGATTTTGCGAACCGCCCCGACCCCGCGCGCCGGCTGCGCGTGGCCTTCCTCTCGCCCGATTTGCGGCAACACTCGTGCGCGCACTTCGTGGAACCGCTCGTGCGCGGCCTCGATCGCCAGGGATTTGAGATCTATCTCTACCACGATCATTTCCGGGAAGACGCCGTGTCGGCGCGCCTGAAAGCGCAGGCGGCGGTCTGGCGAAACTTCGTCGGCCAGCCGGACGCCGCGCTCGAGCGGCGCATCCGGGCGGATGCGCCGGACATCCTCGTCGATCTGGCCGGTCATACCGGGCTGAACCGCCTGCCGCTGCTCGCGCGCCGCGTCGCGCCCGTGCAGATCACCTACCTCGGCTATCCCAATACGACCGGAATCGCCGCGATGGACTACCGGTTCACGGATGCCATCGCTGATCCGGCGCCGGCAGCGGACGCGTTTGCCACCGAGACGCTGGTGCGGTTCGCGCCCACGGCCTGGAGTTATGAACCCCCCGAGGACGCGCCTGAGGTCGCGATTTCGCCGTGCTTCGCCAAAGGCTTCGTCACGTTTGGTTGCTTCAACAATCTCGCCAAGGTCACCGACCGGATGCTCCGCCTTTGGGGCCGCATCCTGCGCGCCGTTCCCGAGGCCCGGTTCTGCCTCAAGGGCCGCGGCTTTGAGGACGCCGCCGTGCGGGCCCGCTACGAGGAGCGGTTCGTGCGCTGCGGACTCCCGCCCGAGCGCGTCGATCTCGTCGAGCGCACGCCGGGCCCGTCGGAACACCTCGCGCTGTATGGCGGGGTCGACATCGCGCTCGATACGGCGCCCTATCATGGCACAACGACCACCTGCGAAGCGCTCTGGATGGGCGTGCCCGTGGTGACGCTGGTCGGCGAGCAGCACATGTCGCGCGTGGGCGCGAGCCTGCTGGCGGCGGTCGGGCACGCGGAGTGGTGCGCCGCCGACGAGGATGCCTACGTGCGGATCGCCTCCGAGCTCGCGCGCGACCATTTCTCCCTGGCGACGACGCGCGCCGGCCTGCGTGGCGAGATGCTTGCGAGCGCGCTGCTCGATCACGCGGGGCAGGCGGCGCGCTTCGGCGCGGCGCTGCGCCGTTGCTGGGAAGACTGGTGCGACACGGCGCGGGAACATGCGGGGGAAAGTTCCCGACTTGTCACAACCTCATGAATGACGCGAAACCGCTTCAGCCCGGCGCTGTCCCGAGTGAGTGTCGCTTGGGGAATTTCGGCCGTTTCCCCCGCCGCGCGCAAATTCCCCAACACCTTTTGTCTGGCTGTCCGAAATTTAGGCACTTGCCTCTTCACCCGGAACCGTAGCTGCAACCTTCGCCACTCATGTCACGTCCCGCTTCCTCCACCTCGCCCTTCGTGGTTTCGGCCTCCACCGAGACGCGCGGCGCGGCCAGTTCCAACGGCCACTCGTCCGCCAAACCCAGCCAGCTTGGCGTCGCCGTGATCGGCTGCGGCTATTGGGGCCCGAATCTCCTGCGCAATTTCCACGAGAGCCGCGACACCAAGCTCGTGGGCGTCGCCGACCTCAATCCCGATCGCCTGGCGTGGGCGCGGGGCCTCTACCCGCACATCACCGCCACGTCGTCCGCGGCCGAGCTGATCGACGATCCGCGGGTCGATGCCGTCGCGATCGCGACGCCGGTCAACACCCACTACGAGCTCGCGATGCGCGCTGTCCGGGCGGGAAAGCACGTGCTGGTCGAGAAGCCCCTTTGCCACCGCTCGGATCTCGCCCGCGAGCTCATCGACGAGGCGGAGAAACGGAAGCTCACGCTGATGGTGGACCACACGTTCATCTACACGCCGGCCGTGCGGAAGATCAAACAGCTCATCAAGGACGGCGACCTCGGCCAGATTTACTACTACGATTCCGCGCGCATCAATCTCGGCCTCGTGCAGGCGGACGTGAATGTGCTCTGGGATCTTGCGGTCCATGACCTCTCGATCATCCAGTTTCTGTTCAACGAGGCGCCGCAGGCCGTCTCCGCCACGGGCATGCGCCACATCGCGGGCCGGCCCGAGACGATTGCCTACCTCACCCTGCACTACGGCTCCGGCTTCATCGCGCACTGCCACGTGAACTGGCTTTCGCCCGTGAAAGTCCGCCGCACGCTCATCGGCGGCACGAAGAAGATGGTCGTCTACGACGACGTGGAGCCGACGGAGAAGCTCCGCATCTACGACACCGGCGTGAAGCTCGGCCAGCACGGCGAGGCTGAGAAAGGCCATCCCGACTACCGGCTCCGCATCGACTACCGGAAGGGCGACATCTCGATCCCGCACCTCGAGGGCAAGGAGGCGCTCAAGCTGGAGGTCGAGCACTTCGTCGAGAGCATCCGCACGGGCAAGCCGCCGCTGTCCGGCGGCCCGGAAGGCCTGCAACTCATCCGCGCGCTTGAGGCCGCCTCGCAGTCGCTGTTCTTGAAAGGCCAGCCGATTCCGCTCTGAGTTCCAGCGCCTCCATGTCCGAGCCCACCCTGCGCATCGCGCCCAGCGTCAAGCTGGGGAAAAATGTCCGCCTCATCGCCTTCGCCAACCTCTACGGCTGCGAGATTGGCGACGAGACCTTCATCGGTCCCTTCGTCGAGATTCAGTCCGACGTGAAGGTCGGTCGGCGCGTCAAGATCCAGAGCCACACCTTTGTGTGCTCGGGCGTGACGATCGAGGACGAGGCCTTCATCGGCCACGGCGTGATGTTCACCAACGACCGTTTTCCCCGCGCCACCAACGCCGACGGCACGATGCAGGGCGCCAAGGATTGGAAATGCGAGCCGACGGTGATCGGCCGCCGCGCTTCAATCGGCAGCAACGTGACCATCCTCTGCGGCGTGACGATTGGCGAGGAGGCCGTCGTCGGCGCCGGAGCCGTCGTCACGAAGAGCGTGCCGCCGCGCGCCGTCGTGGCCGGCAATCCCGCGAAAATTCTCCGCACTCTCACATGAACGTTCCCTACTTCGACCTCAACGGGCAGACCAAATCGATTCGCGCCGAGCTTGATCGCGCGATTGCCGAGCAGCTCGACCGCGGCTCCTTCTGCCTCGGCCCGGCGGTGGAGGCGTTCGAGAAGGACTTCGCGGCCTATTGCGGCGTGAAGCACGCCCTCGGCTTCAACAGCGGCACCTCCGCGCTGCATGTCGCCGTGCGCCTGCTGGACCTCAAGCCCGGCGACGAGATCATCAGCACGCCCTACACCTTTGTCGCCACCAGCTGGGCCATCGCCTATTGCAATGTGAAGCCCGTCTACGTGGACATCGATCCGCTGACGATGAACATCGACCCGGCGAAGATTGAGGCCGCGATCACGCCGCGCACGAAGGCCATCATGCCCGTGCACCTCTACGGCCACCCGGCCGACATGGATCCCATCGTGGCGATCTGCAAGAAGCACAAGCTCGCCCTCATCGAGGATGTCGCCCAGGCGCACGGCGCGAAATACCGTGGCCACGGCGTCGGCACGTTCGGCCAGACGGCCTGCTTCAGCTTTTATCCCGGCAAGAATCTCGGCGCCTGCGGCGAGGGCGGCGCGCTCGTGAGCAACGATCCCGCGCTGATCAAGCGCAGCCGCGCGCTGCGCGAGCACGGCTCCTATGAGCGCTACTACCACGACGAGATCGGCTACAACTATCGCATGGAAGGCATCCAGGGCGCCGCGCTCGGCGTGAAGCTGAAGAAGCTCCCCGAGTGGACCGCCCGCCGCCGCGCCATCGCCCATCGCTACCACGAGCTGCTCGCCGGCACGCCGCTCACGCTGCCGAAGGAAGCGGGCTACGCCGAGAGCGTCTACCATCTCTACGTGGTGCGCCACCCGAAGCGCGACCAGCTCCGCGAGTTTCTCACGAAGCGGGGCGTCGGCTGCGCGCTGCACTATCCGTTGCCCTGCCATCTGCAGAAGTGCTTCGTGGACCTCGGCTACAAGGTGGGGGCGTTTCCGATCGCGGAGAAGGCCGCGCGCGAGTGCCTGAGCCTGCCGATCTTCCCGGAACTGACGGACGCGCAGGTCGAGACCGTCGCGAAGACGATCAAGGAGTTTTTCGCGACCGCCTGAGCGCCAGCGGACAGAGCGAGCGTTCGCTCCCGGTTTGTCTTGGCCCGCCGATTCGGCGGGCTTTTTTTTGCCCGAATCGAAAAGGAAAATTCTGCCGCAGCGTGACCGGGGTTCCGCCGGCGGTGAATCAGGCGGGAAGAAATAATTTTCTAGAAACTGTGGTGCAATGCTTTGCGCGACAGGCGAGCGATTGGGGCTCGGTGCTTGCTAACAGGACGCTGCGCCATGAGCCCATCCACCCGTGAACCCACCAAGAGCGAACCTACTTGGGTGCCTCTTGTTTCCGCCGCGATGCGTGCCCGCGCGAGCGAGCTTGCCCAACGCCGTCGTCATCCCTCTCCGACCGCGAACGGCGTGGCCGAAGTGCGCGTCCTGAACACAACGTTTGAGTCCCGGCCCCCGCTGCCGTTGGGCGTCGACGCCCGCTGCCAGTCATGAGCGCCGCAACCAGCCAGCCTGAATTTTCGGTCGCCGAGGCCAGCATTCTGCTGACGGGTGGGACGGGCTCGTTTGGAAAGGCCTTTGTCCGGACCGTCCTTGACCGTTTTCCCACGATCAATCGGCTCGTGGTCTTTTCCCGCGACGAACTCAAGCAGTTCGAGATGGCGCAGATGTTTCCCACGTCGCGCCACCCGGCGATCCGCTACTTCATCGGCGACGTGCGCGATGCGGACCGGCTGCGCCGCGCGATGGAGGGCATCGATGTCGTCGTCCACGCCGCGGCCCTCAAGCAGGTGCCGACGGCGGAATACAATCCCTTCGAGTGCATCAAGACCAACGTCCTCGGCGCGCAGAACGTCATCGACGCGTGCCTCGACAGCGGCGTGCGGCGCGTCGTCGCGCTCTCCTCAGACAAGGCCGCCGCGCCCACCAATCTCTACGGGGCGACCAAGCTCTGCTCGGACAAGCTCTTCGTCGCCGCCAACAACATCAAGGGCCGCCGCGACCTGCGCCTGAGCGTCGTGCGCTATGGCAACGTCATGGGCAGCCGCGGCTCCGTGATTCCATTTTTCCTCGAGCGCCGGAAGTCCGGCGTGCTGCCGATCACCGATCCGGCGATGACGCGTTTCAACATCACGCTGCAGGAGGGCGTCGAGATGGTGCTGTGGAGCATCGCCCGCGCGTGGGGCGGCGAAATCCTGGTGCCGAAAATCCCCTCCTACCGCATCACCGACGTGGCCAAGGCGATCGGCCCCGAGTGCGCCCATCCCATCGTCGGCGTGCGTCCGGGCGAGAAGATCCACGAGGAGATGATCACGGCGAGCGACAGCTACAACACGGTCGACCTTGGCGACTACTATGCGATTCTGCCCAGCGGCGCGGCGTTCTCGCGCGATGAGTATTGCCGGCGGACTGGCGGCCGCCCCGTGCCCACGGGCTTTTGCTACGAGAGCGGCACGAACGGCAGCTTCCTCAGCGTCGAAGAGCTGCGCCGGATGATCCGCGACCAGCTGCCTGACAGCGGGACCGGCGCCACGGTGATCGACCTCGGCCACAGCAGCCGATCCCCGATTCCCCTCTATCCCGCGCTCGCGCCGGTGGCGTGAGCGCGGCGCACGCAAGGACGCGACCAGCCCCATGCTGCCCTACGGACGCCAGAGCATCTCGGAAGCGGACATCGCCGCCGTGGCGGCGGTCCTCCGTTCCGATTTCCTCACGCAGGGCCCGCTGATCGAGGAGTTCGAGCGGCAGTTTGCGCGGCGCGTCGGCGCCCGCCATGCCGTGGCGGTGAACAGCGCGACCGCGGCGCTGCATCTGGCGATGCGCGTCGCGGGCCTTTCCGCGGGCCAGCGGGTCGTGACCTCGCCGATTACCTTCGTCGCCTCGGCGAACGCCGCCGCGTTTGTCGGGGCCACGCCGGATTTTTGCGACGTGGACCCGACGACCATCACGCTCGATCCGGCGGCGTTGGAGAAAAATTGGCGGGAGGACACGCGCGCGGTGGTGGCGGTGGACTACGCGGGACAGGCATGCGACCTCCCGGAGATCGCCCGCATCGCGCGATCGCGCGGGGCGATCGTGATTGAGGACGCGTGCCATGGGGCGGGCGGCGCGTTTCACGCCGACCAGCGGCGCTGGCATCTCGGCGGCAACCCCTGGGCTGATCTGGCGGTCTTCAGCTTTCATCCGGTGAAGACCATGACGACCGGCGAAGGCGGCATGCTCGTGACCGACCGCGCGGACTGGGCGCAGCGCGCCCGCGTGCTGCGCTCGCACGGCATCGTGCGTGATCCGGCGGAGTTCGTGACCGGCGCGGACGACGCCGTGCTCGGCGAGCGCGGGCCGTGGTTCTACGAGATGCAGGAGCTCGGCTGCAACTACCGCCTCACGGATATGCAGTGCGCGCTGGGTCTGTCCCAGCTGCGGCGGCTCGACGGCTTCGTGGCGCGGCGGCGCGAGATTGCCGCCGCCTACAATGCGGCTTTTGCCGGCCTCGACTGGTTGCGCACCCCGGGGCTGCGCGAGCCGGCCGATGCCGCCACCACCTCGTGGCACCTCTACACGGTGCAGGTTGAGTTCGCGGCGCTCGGCCGCACGCGCTCGGAGGTGATGGCCCGGCTTCGGCGCGACGGCGTGGGGACGCAGGTGCTCTACATCCCCGTCCACCTCCAGCCGTGGTATCGCCGGACCTTCGGCTACGCGCCCGGCAAATGCCCGGTCGCGGAGAAGTTTTACGCGCGCGCGCTCAGCTTGCCGCTTTTCCCGGCGATGACGGACGATGATGTCGCGCGCGTGATTGCCGCCGTGCAGGCCCTCGAACCCGTCGCCGCATGAGCGCTGTCTGCATCATCCCTGCGCGCGGGGGCAGCAAACGCATCCCGCGAAAGAACATCCGGGCGTTCCTCGGCCGGCCGATCATCGCCTACCCGATCGAGGCGGCGCTCGCGTCGGGCTGCTTCGAGGAGGTGATGGTCTCGACCGACGATCCCGAGATCGCCGCGATCGCGCGCGACTGCGGCGCGACCGTGCCCTTTGCGCGGGACGCGCGCACCACGGGTGACCACGCGGGCTTCGACGAGGTCGTGCACGAGGTGCTGCTGGCCTACCGCGCGCAAGGCCGCCGCTTCGCGCACGCCTGCGCGCTGTTCGCCACCGCGCCGCTCGTCACGCCCGCGCAGCTCGCGCAAGGCCGCGAGATGCTGATCGCGGACGCGGGCCTCACGGCGGTGCTGCCGGTGCTGCGTTTCCCATTTCCGATTCAGCGGGCGCTGGTGCTGCGCGGCGGGCGCGCGCCGATGCTGCACCCCGAGCACTACGATACGCGCAGCCAGGATCTCGAGCCGGCCTATCACGACGCGGGCCAGTGGTATTGGCTCAAGGTGGAACGGTTCCTCCCGACGCGCGAGCTCATGGGCCCAAATTCCGCCGCGCTCGTGCTCTCCGCGGAGGAAGCGCAGGACATCGACCGGGAGGAGGACTGGGCCATGGCCGAGCTGAAATTCCAGCTCCGGCGCAACGCGGCCATCGCCTGACGGCCATGCCTTCCACGCTGCTCATTCGTGCCGATGCGAGTCCCGCCATTGGGGTGGGGCATGCGATGCGCTGCCTTGCGCTGGCGCAGGCATGGCAGGACGGCGGAGGCGGGGTGGTTTGGTTCGCGCGCGAGATGTCCGCATCCCTTGCGGCTCGCTTGCGGCGCGAAGGCGTGGCGCTGCACCTTTCGTCGGGTCCCGTTGGCGGCGCTCGCGATGCCGGCGCGGTCCGGCGGCTCGCGCGGCGCAGTGGCGCCGCATGGATCGCCGTCGATGGCTATCGGTTTGGCCCGGCCTATCTGGGCACCTTGCACGGCGGCGGCCCACGCCTCCTCGCGATCGATGACATGGCCCATTTGGAGCACTACCCGGTCGACGTGCTGTTGAACCAGAACGAGGGCGCCTCCGCGGCGAGCTACGCCGGCAAGGTGGGTGCGTCCGTCCCGCTGCTCCTGGGTGCGCGGCACAGCTTGTTGCGACGGGAATTTCGTGCGGGCTGCGCGCCGCGTCCGGCGCGGGCCGGGCGGCGGTTGCGCCTGCTCGTGACGATGGGCGGGAGCGACCCCGTGAACGTGACGCAAACGATCCTCGGGCGGCTGGCGGCCGGCCGGCACGCGCACCTCCACGTGGCGGTGGTCGCGGGCGCGGCCAATCCGCATGTCGCTGCATTGCGGGCGGCGACGGCGCGCGCGCCGTATCAGTGCGAGCTTCACGTGGCCGTCGATTCGCTTGCGCCGCTGATGGCGTGGGCCGACGCGGCGATCGCGGCCGCCGGCTCGACCGTATGGGAACTGGCGGCGATGGAGCTGCCGGCCCTCGTCGGCGCGGGCGAAGGCAACCAGTTCGCCGTGTTGCGTGGCCTCGGCGCGATTCCGTTTTTCCGCGCCGGCGCCATGAGCGAGCTGCTGAACTGGAACCTGGCGGACGAGCTCGATGCGCTGCTCGCGCGGCCCGTGGATGCCGCCTGGCGCTCGTTTGGCGCCGCCGGAGCGGCGCGCGTGGTCGAAACTCTCCGCGGGCGCTCCGCGCTCGCCGCGTAACCATGACCTTCTCCCGCACGCTTCTCGTCGCCGAAATCGGCATCAACCACAACGGCGACATGGCGCTCGCCGAGCGGATGATTCACGCCGCCGCCGCCGCGGGCGCCGACGCGGTCAAGTTTCAGAACTACCGCACCGAGGACTTCCTGAGCGACCACGCGCTGAGCTACACTTACCTCAACCAGGGCCGCGAGGTCACGGAATCGCAGTTCGCCATGTTCAAGCGCTGCGAGCTGGGCGACGCCGACTTGCTGCGACTCAAGCGTTGCTGCGATGCAGCCGGCGTCAGGTTCTTTAGCACGCCGACGAGCGCCGAGGGCGTGGACGCGTTGCGCCGCATCGGCACGGTGTGCCTCAAGAACGGTTCCGACTACCTTGGCCATCTGCCGCTGATACGCCACATGGCGCGCAGCGGCCTGCCGACCATTCTCTCGACCGGCATGGCGACGGAGTCGGAAGTCGCCGAGGCGGTCGCGGCGTTCCGCGGCGCAGGCGGGCGTGAACTCACGCTGCTGGCCTGCACGTCCGCCTATCCGACCCCGCACGACTGCGTCCATCTCCGGCGCATTCCCGCGCTGGCGGAAAAGTTCAAGTGCCCCGCCGGCTTCAGCGACCATACCGCGGGCTGGGAGGCCGCGGTCGCGGCCGTATGCGTGGGCGCCTGCATGGTCGAGAAACACTTCACGACGGACCGCGGCCTGCCGGGCCCGGACCAGCGCTTTTCCGCGGACGCCGCGGAGTTCGCCGAACTCGTGCGCCGGGTGCGCGCGGCGGAGGCCATGCTGGGCGAGCCCGGGCTCGGGCCGACGGCCGCGGAGCAACGCTCGCGGGTGGAATTCCGCCTCTCGTGCGTCGCGGCCCGCGACCTCCCCGCCGGACACCGGCTCTCCGAGCGCGACATCGCGTTTCGCCGTCCTGCGACCGGCCTGCCGCCCTCACAGGTTGAGCGCCTGCTCGGCCAATGTGTCGCGGTGGCCGTCAAGCAGGGCGAACCGCTGCACCTTCAACACCTCACCCGCGCCGCATGAGCATGCTCGCCATCGATCCAGTCTGGGAAACCGACCTCTACGCGCAGGGGCACCATCTCAACCGCCACCCGTTCGACGCGGGCGACCATGCGGAGTGGCGTGAGGTCGTTCGGAAAAAATGATCCCGCGCCTGAAAGTCCTGTTTCTCGGCAATCACACCGTCGGCGTGCGCACGCTGCGCGCGCTTCGCCGTGTGTCCGATGTCGCGGGGGTGGTCGCGCACCCGGACGATCCCGAGGATGGGGTGCGCTACGAGTCGGTCTTCGCCGAGGCGCACCGGCTGGGCGTGCCCGCCATCCGCGCCGAGGGCCGGAGCGATCGCGCGGGAAATTTCGCGCGGGCCTGCGCGCCGGACCTGCTCTGGGTCACCGACTATCGCTACCTGCTGCCCGCGGCCGTCGTGGGCCTCGCGCCGCGCGGCGCGGTGAATCTGCACCCGAGCCTCCTTCCGCGCTACCGCGGCCGCGCCTCGATCAACTGGGCCATCATCCGCGGCGAGACCGAGCTTGGCCTCAGCGCGCATTGGATCGATGCGGGCATGGACACCGGCAATATCCTCGCCCAGCGCCGCTACACGCTCGGGCCCGACGAGGATGTGGGCGACGCCTTGGCGAAACTTTACCCGCTCTACGAGGCCATCACCGCCGACGTGATGGCGCAGATCGCGCGCGGGCCGGTCGCGGGCACACCGCAGGACCACGCCGCGGCGACGGAGTTCCCGCGCCGCCGTCCCGAGGACGGCGCGATCGACTGGGATCGGCCGGCGCAGGAAATCCGGAACCTCATCCGCGCCGTGGCCGCGCCCTACCCGGGTGCGTTCGGCGCAGTGCGCGGCGCGCGCCTTCGGATTTGGCAGGCGGGAAGCGTGCGAGCGTTTGCGCCGGGCACGCGGCCATTGCCTGGAGAGTCGCTTGAAATCGCGGCGGACTTCAGCCGGCTGACGGTCGCCTGCGCGGATGCCGCGCTGGAAATCACCCGGTTTGAAATCGAGGCCGGCGTGCTCGAGCCGCCCGCCGTCGCGTCTCTGCCGCCCGGCGGCCCCGCACCATGAACGTCGTCCCCCACAACCGACTTTCGCACGGCCCCGAGGAAGAGGCGGCCGCGGCGCGCGTCGTGCGCTCCGGGCGCTGGGCGGCCGGCCCCGAGCTTGCGGCGCTGGAGTCGCGCGCGGCCGCGGTGGCGCGGGTTGATCATGCGGTGGGCGTCGGCTCCGGCGTCGCGGCGCTGCGGCTGTCCTTGCTCGCCCTGGACGTCGGCCCCGGCGACGCGGTGGCCGTGCCGGCGTATTCGTGCGTCGCCTTGCCCAACGCCGTCCTGGCGTGTGGCGCCACGGTCGTGCCCGTCGATGTCCAACGCGGCACCTGGAACATCTGCCCGCGGGCCCTGCGCGGCGCGCGCCGGGGCCGTGCAAACCTCAAGGCGGTGATCGCCGTGCACACGTTCGGGTGCCGCGCCGCGATGGAGGAACTCGTGGCGGAAGGCCTGCCCGTGATCGAGGATTGCTCGCACGCCTTTGGCACCGGCGCGCTCGGCGGCGCGGGCTGGATCGCGGTGCTTTCGCTGCACGCCACCAAGCTGATCGGGGCGGGCGAGGGCGGCCTGGTGCTCACCCGCGAGGGTCCGCTGGCGGACCGGGTGCGCGATCTGCGCGACTACGCCGACAAGGCCCCGAACCCGGCGCGCCACAACGACCGCATGACGGACCTCGAGGCCGCGATCGCCCTCTGCCAATTCGACCGCTTGCAGCAGACGCTGGCCCGGCGCGCGGAGCTGGCGCGCGCCTATGGCGCGGCGCTCGCGCCGCGCGAACGCGCCAGGCGCCTTGAGCTTCCCGCCCACGCCGACGGCCGGGTGTGGTATCGCTACGCGATCGCCACGGATTGCGCCGACGAACTCGTGGCCCGCCTGGCGGAGCACGGAGTCGCGGCGGCGCGGCCGGTCGAGAATTGGCGCGGCGAGAGCATCGGCCGCACGCCTGTCGCCGCCGAGGCCTACACGCGGCTTGTTTCGCTGCCGCTTTTTCCCTCGCTCACGCGCGAGGAGCAGGCGCGGGTTTGCGCCGCGCTGGAAACCGCCCTGGCCCTCCCTTGCGCCGCATGACCGCCGCGGCCGCCACACCCTTCGAGCGCATCGCCGAGTTCTACGATCGGCGCGTGGCCGAGTTCGGCCACGATCCGCGCGCGTGCGACTACGGGCGCCGCGAGTCGCAGCGCCGCAAGTTCGAGGCGCTCTCCGCGGCGCTCGACTACCGCGGCCGCAGCGTGCTCGACGTCGGGTGCGGCTTTGCGGACTACGCCGGCTTCCTCCGCGAGCGCCACGAGGGTGTGCGCTACGCGGGCGTGGATCTCTCGCCCGCGATGATCGCGCGCGCGCGCGCGCTGCACGCGGGCCTCGATCTCCGCGTGGCCAACATTCTCGAGGAGCCGGCCGGCGAGACGTTCGACGTCGTCTCGGCCAACGGCATTTTCTACCTGCTCGGGGCGGCGGCGCCGGAGCTGATGCCGCGGCTGGTGCGCGCGATGTTTGCGCGCTGCCGCGAGGCCGTGATCTTCAACTCGCTCAGCACCTGGGCGAGCGTGCACGAGCCGGGCGAATATTACGCGGACCCGCTCGCGACCGTGGCGTGGTGCCGCGAGCTTTCGCCGTGGGTGAGCCTGCGCCACGACTACCTGCCGCACGATTTTCTCGTCGTGCTTCGCCGCCAGCCCTCCGTCCCATGATCGTCTCGATTAACCAGCCCGCCTACCTGCCCTGGCTCGGGTATTTCGAGCGCATCGCGCGCTCCGACGTGCATGTCGTGCTCGATCACGTGCAGTTCGAGAAGAACAGCTTCACGAACCGCAACCGGGTCCGCGTGAAGGACGGCGCGGCGTGGCTCACCATCCCGCTCGCGACCAAGGGCCGCTTCGGCGACCTCGCGATCCGGGACCTCGAGTTTGCGGCGGGCGATCCCTGGCGGCGGAAGCACTGGGCCGCGCTCCGCATGAACTACGCGCGCGCGCCGCACTTCGCGGCCTACGCGCCGGCCTACGAGGCGCTCTACGCGCGCGAGTGGCCGGGGTTCATGCCGTTCGTGCGCGCGATGCTCGCGCAGCACCTGCGCGACCTGCGCATCGCGACGCCGCTCGTCTTCAGCTCGGAGCTGGGCGTGGGCGGGGCGAAGAGCGAGCTCGTCCTCAACCTTTGCCGCGCGACCGGCGCGACGGAGTATCTCTCCGGCGCGCTCGGCCGGGACTACCTCGACGAGGCCTCGTTCGCCGCCGCTGGCATCGCGGTGCGCTACCAGAACTACGGGCACCCGGCCTACGCGCAGGCGTGGCCGGGCTTCGAATCGCACCTGGCCGTGCTGGATTTGCTCTTCAACCACGGGCCCGCGAGCCGCGAGGTCCTCCTGCACGGCGCGGCCGTCCTCGCATGAACACCCTCGTCATCGCCGCCCATCCCGACGACGAGGTGCTCGGCTGCGGCGGCACCATCGCGCGGCTCGCCGCCGAGGGCGCGTCCGTCTCGATCCTGATTCTGGCGACGGGCCTCACGTCGCGCGCGGACTTCGATCCGGCGCGCGATGCGGGCAAGCTGCAGCTGCACCTCGAGCGGGCGCGCCGCGCCGGCGCGCTCCTGGGCGCGCGCGAGGTGAGCTTCGGCGGCTTCCCGGATCAACGGATGGACACCCTGCCGCTGCTCGACATCACGCAGGCCATCGAGCGCGTGATTGCCCGCGTGCAGCCGGAGTGCGTCCTCACGCAGCACGGCGGGGATCTCAACCTCGACCACGCGATCACGTTTCGCGCGACGATGACGGCGACGCGCCCCATCGCCGGCGGCCCGGTGAAGCGGCTCTACAGCTACGAGGTGCCGTCGTCGACCGACTGGTCGTTCCAGCAGTTCGAGCCGCGGTTCCGTCCCTCGGTGTTTTTCGACATCACCGCGCACGTGGAAAAGAAAATCGCCGCGATGCAGCTCTACGAGAGCGAGGCCCGGGTGTTTCCCCACCCGCGCTCGCCCGAGGCGCTGCGGGCCGGCGCGCAGCGCTGGGGCAGCCAGGTGGGCGTCGCCGCCGCGGAGGCCTTTCACTGCGTGCGCGACGTGCGCTGAACCCGATCAATCCCATGACAAACACGATCCCCACGACCGCCACGCCGCCGGCGCCGGCCCCCGATGCCGTCGCCACGTTCATCGCGCGCTACAAGGCCGGCCTCGGCGCCATCACCGAGCTGGCGGAGCCGAGCATCCATGTGTTCGCGCGGCTGCTGGAGCTGCAGCAGAAGCTCGGGGTCGCCGGCGACATGCTCGAGGTCGGCGTGTTTCGCGCCGGCACGGCGTCGCTGCTGGCCGCGGCGCTGAAGCCGCAGGAGCGGCTGTTTCTCATCGATCCGTTCCAGAACGCCGCGGTGAACCGCCAGACGATCGAGCGATTTTCCGGGGCGAAGCCGGAGCAGCTCGTCTTCCATGCGCTCGACTCGATGGCGGTGAACAAGTGGCGGGAGCGCGTGCTCTCGGGCGACGTGCCGCTGGTGCGCTTCGCGCACATCGACGGCGAGCACAGCTACGACGCCGTCTACTCGGACCTCCAGCTCGCGCAGCGCTACCTGACCGGCGGCGGCCTGATCGTGCTCGACGACATCTTCAACATGAACTCCGCGTGCTGCACGCACGCGATGTTCGACTACCTGCGCGACCAGCCGCTCGTGCAATGCGTGGCGCTGGGCTTCCGCAAGGCCTACCTCTGCGAGAGCCGCCACGTGGCGGCCTACCGGAAATTCTTCGTCGCCCTGCCGGAGCTGCTGCAACGCACCGCGAACCTGCACGTGCGCCTGAGCTTCAACAGCTGGGCGCACGAGCGCTCCTACGTGACCTTCGACGAGTGCGAGCCCAACGCGCCGCACTACCAGATCATCGGGCGGCGCTTCAACCGCCTCGAGGAGGCGCTGGCGGCGCTGGACGCGCTGCGCTAGGCCGCCGCGCGCGGGCGCTGCGCCATCGCGATCAGCTTTTGCCCGATCGGGGCGAGGGTGGGGGACTGCGCCAGCACCGCGCCGAGGCGGAGCGCGAGCGCGGGGAAATCGGCCGCCGTGGCGCCGCGGGCGAATTGCTGCGCCGCGTCGAGGAGGGGCCTGGCCGTCTGCTTGAGCAGCGGGTCGAGCAGCGCCGGCGTCGCGCGCACCGCGGTTTCAAGCGCCGCGACGGCGGCGGGCAGCTGGCCCTGCGCGAGCGAGCCGAGGATGAGCAGCGTGTGTCCCAGAGGATCGGCGGGGCGAAACGCGGCGCAGAGGCGCGCCAGGGCGGCGACCCGGTGAACGTCGCGCTCGCGGTGGAGCGAGATCAGGCGCTGCCGGAGGTCGTCGAAGTCGGGCTTGAGGCAACGGCCCCGAAACGGGCTGCGGAACTCGTAGTCCGAGATTTTCTCCGTCGAGAAATGCCGGAACTCGTCGCCGAATGCGTTGAGGTAGTAGCCGAACGGCAGCGCCTGCTCGCGCGGCTTCGGGGGCAGGCCGCGGCGCGTGAGCAAGTCGAGCAGTTCCGCTTCGCTCGCGGCGTCGTAGATCGCGTCGTTGCCGCCGTAGAAGCTGTGATCCGCGCAGATGGAGGGGCGGCCCCAGAAGGTCGCCTCGATGCCCATGGTCGAGCCAAACGTGAGCACCCGGTCCGCTCCATCGAGCAGCGCGTAGGAGTCGATCGTGGCCTCGGGCAGGATCAGGGTGACGTTGGCCAGCCCCGCGACGGCGTCGGTCCATGCCCGCGTGGTCTCGGCGCCCTTGTCGTTGGGGTGGACGCGGACCCAGAGGTGGGCCTCTGCGTCCGCTTGCGCGAGGTGTTGCGCGATGCGCCGCGCGCCGGCGCGCTGGCTGGGGTAGATGCGCCCGGCGGTGTCGTCGGCGATGGCGGCATACTCGAACTCCGACGTGGTGAAAAAGACGATCCGGCGCGCGGCGCGGGGCCAATCGGCGGGCACGCGACCCTGTTCCTGCTGCTTGGTGTAGCTGAACCACGTCTTCTCCACGCGCTGGCGGCGCTCGGAGAAAAACCGCTCCGCGAGCGCGCGGGAGTCGGGCTGAGTGGCGGCATCGCGCCATGCCCCGAGGGCCTGGCGCTGGAAGTCGGCCTTGTCGTGGGGCAGCACCCCCGCGTAGAGCGCGAATTTCCTGAAGTCCGAGCCGCGCTCGTGGGTCCACCACGGCACGCCGGCGGCCTCGCAGGCGCGCACGGCGGAGCGAACCATGCCCCAGCGGCCGTTGTAGATGTAGGCGCGATCGGGGCGGCGCACGGCGAGGAGGCGCTTGAGCGCGAGAAAGCTGAGCACGGCGCCGCGCAGGGTTTGCTGCACGAGGCCGGCGTGGCGCACGGTGTCGAGCCGGGGCGAACGGGCGAAGTCGATGAGCGAGGAGAGCGCGGCGAGGCCCGCGTCGAAGTTCTCGAAGCGAAAGGCGCGCAGCTCTTCCTGGGTGGCGAACTGCGCGGGCAGCCCCGCGAGCGCCGCATGGTCCTCGGGGGTGAGCGCGGCGCGCAGGCCGAGCACCGGGACTTTGGCCGAGAGCTGCGCGGCGCCTTGGAGGTTGCGGCTCACGCACTGGATGCAGCGTTGCGTCTCGTGCGCCGGGTTCAACTGGCATGACGGCAACTCGGCGTCGCAGACGACGAGCTCGACCTCATCGCCGAGGTCGAGATGGCGCTGGGCGATTTCGAGGTCGGTCTCGAAGTGCGGCGTGGACAACGCAAGCGGCGCATAGACCAGCACGCGGCGCGGCTGCGGCGCCGGGGCAAACGCGGCTTGGATGACGGCGTCGGTGACGGGGCTCATCGGGTGGGCGAGGGGCTGGGCGGCAAGGTCATCACGGGGAAATTAGCAGGCCCGGTGCCGCGGAGATCGATGCTCGCTGATCTGACGGAAGAGGAAGTGTTAACGCACCTCGGGAGGTTGAGGCGAACGCGACGGCGAACGGCTTGCGCGCAGATCGAATTCGACGGCGGCAATTCTTTCCCGCCACTGAGGAGTATTCCGCTGCGGCTATGTGTAAACTGCGGGCCGCTAGCGCCTAACGCCCGCGTTCACGCAGGTGGCACATGGGCTGCAAAACTGGGGCATCATGACGACTCTCCCGGAAATTCTGCCCGCCGACCCCGAAACCCTGGCGCGCCAGCTCGCGGGCGCGCGCACCGCTCCCGAGTGCCTGGGCCTGGCCGGCGAAGCCGAGCGGCTCGGCGACGCCGAGCTACAGCGCCGCTGCCTCGATCGCGCCATCGCGCTCGACCGCGATTGCGCCGACGCGCTGCTGGCGCAGGCTGCGCTCTCGCTCGATTTTGGCGTGCCGTCGCTGACCTTCGCGCTGCTTGAGGAAGCCGCGCGCGCCGGCCGGTTGCCCAAGGAGGCGGCACCGCTCCACGCGCAGCTTGCGGCCCAGGCCGTGGGCGATTCGCAGTTGCAAAACTACCTCCGCGCAATCGGGCGCGCCGGCGGCGACAAACCCACCGCGACGCTCTCGGTCGTGCTCGTCACGAACCTGTTCCCCCCGCAGGAACTCGGCGGCTACGGCCGCATGATGTGGGAATTCGCCCACGGCCTGATGGCGCGCGGCCACCGCGTGCAGATTCTTACCTCGGACGCCAGCGAGTTTGGCCAGACGCCCAACGCCGATGAGGTTGAGATGGAGCGCCACGTCTCGCGCACCCTGCGCCTTGCCGGCACGTGGGTGGGCGGCCGGGCGGTGCCGCTGACCGACCGCGTGGAACTCGCACGTCGTCTCCGGGACAACGCGGCGCGGCTCCAAGCCGTGGCGGCGCAGGCTCGCGCCGACCTCGTGCTGGCGGGCAACCTCGACTTTCTCGGCGCTGCGCTGCTCCGCCCGGTCCTCGACAAACGCACCCCCGTGCTGCACGCCGTGGCCAACGCGAATCCTGGGTTCGGCGTCGCCGAGCTGCCCGCCGACCCGCACTACTGGATGGCGGGCTGCAGCGACTGGAATTCCGACGCGATCAAGCATGCGGGCTACACGCCGGCCCGCCTCGAGACGCTTTACCCCGGCGCCCGCGTCGACCGTTTTTTCCGGCTCTTCCTGCCCGACACGCAGCGTCTGCGCATCTGCTACGCGAGCCTGATGCTGCCCTACAAGGGCGCCGACACGCTCGTGCGCGCACTCGTGCGGCTGCATGAGGCGGGCCTCGACTTCGAGGCCGAGATTGCCGGCGACGCGCCCGACGCAAAGTTCCTCGCCGAAATGCAGGAACTCGTGCGCACGCGGGGGCTCGCGGAAAAAGTGCGTTTCGCCGGCTTCCTCGACCGCCGCGGCCTCGCGGCCCTCTTCGCGCGCAGCAACGTGCTGGCATTTCCCAGCCGCTTTCAGGAGCCGTTTGGCATTTCCCAGGTTGAGGCCCTCGCGGCCGGCCTGGTGGTCGTCTCGAGCGGCACGGGCGGGGCGCGCGAGATCATCCGCGACCGCGTCGACGGACTGCTGTTCAACGCGGGCGACGACGCCGACCTCGCAGGCAAGCTCGCCATGCTCGCGCGGTCGCCCGAGGCGATGGCGCGCCTGCAGCGCCAGGGCCAGGCGCGCGCGATGGCGTTCGCCGTGGAGAATTCCGTGCGCAAGATCGAGGCCTTGGCGGGCGAGCTGGTTGCGGCGATGGCGCAGGATGCGCCCACCGCCGACACGTTGATGGCCGAGGGGCGTCGCCTCCTCGCGCAGAACAACCTCGCCGCCGCGCTGCCCAAGGCGCTCGCGGCGCTCAAGGCGGCCCCCGAGTCCGCCGAAGCGCACTGCCTGTTGGGCGAAGTCGCGGCCTCCCGGCCGGACGGCGCCGGGCGCGCGGTGGAATGTTTCCAGAACGCGCACCGGCTGCGCCCGGCCGACCGCGCAATCGAGCGTGCGCTGGCGCTCGCGCTGAGCCGCGCCGGCCGCCGCCGCGAAGCGATTGATCACCTCCAGCGCGTGCTGCGCGTGCAGACGGACGACCTGCCGCTCACGCTCGAGCTCGCGCGGGCGCACGAGGGCGAGGGCAACCTCTACGCCGCGGAAAAGACGCTGTGGAGCGCCGTCATGCAGCACGACGAGGCGCCCGAGGCCGCGCAGGCCTGGGGAGATTTTCTAAAACGTCGCGGGCAGCTCCGCGAGGCGCTGATTTGGCATCGTCGCGCCGCCGGCAGCGGCGAGTTTGAGCTGCCGCCATTTTCCGTGGGGAGAAAGCACGCGGTGTTCATAGTCCAGCAAGGCCACGCGTGGTCCGGCATGGCCTCGGTCTACGCGGCCTATGCGGCCGACCCGGAGTGGAGGGCCACGGTGGTCGGCGTGCCGTATCGCCACCGCAGTTTCACCACGGAGGCGGAGCGCAACGGCGTCCTGGATTTTCTTGGCCGCGAGGGCATCCCGCACGTCCATTGGCGCGACTTCATGCTGGCGCCGGGTGCGGCGGACGTGGCGTTTCTCAGCTTTCCCAACGACGAATCGCTGCCCGTCGGCTGGCGCATGAACGAGCTCATGCGCGCGATTCCACGGCTCGTCTACCTGCCGCAGGCCCTCGCGATCGCGGGCGGCGCGGAGAACACGGCGCGCCAGTTCAACTTCCCGGTGCAGCAGCGCGCCTGGATGATTCTCGCCCACAGCGAGCGCAACAAGGCGATGTTCGCGCAGCATTGCGCAACGGGCGACGCCCACGTGGTCGTGACCGGCCACCCCAAGCTCGATGCGCTGCGCGGCCTCGCCTCGCTTGACGACCCGGAGCTCGCGCGCTTCGCGGCGGGGCGGAAGGTGATTTGCTGGAACCCGCACCACGATGCGCGGCCCGATGGCTCGGCGTTCGGCGCCGGCCTCTCCACGTTCCTGCGTTGGCACGAATTCCTCATCGCGGAGTTTGCGCGCCGGCCGGAGCTCGCGCTCATCGTCCGTCCGCATCCGCTGCTTTTCAGCGCGCTGGTGCAACGGCGGATCAGGACGGAGGCGCAGGTGGCCGACTTTGAGGCCCGGGCCGCCCGCGCCGGGAATATCCTCGTCGATCACCGCGCCTCCTGTCTCCCGGCGCTCGCCCGCTCGGTCGCGCTGCTGTCCGACGCATCCTCGCTTCTGCTCGAATATGGGGCGACCGGCCGGCCCATGCTGCACCTGCGCAACCCGCGCGGCCCGGCGCTCAATGACGACGGCGCGTTTGTGCGCGACCACGGCTACGCCGCCGAGACGGAGGGGGAGATCCGCACATTCATCGACATGGTTGCGCGCGGCGACGATCCGCGGGCGCGCGACCGCCGTGCGGCGTTCCCGCGCTACGTGCACCAGCCGGCCGGCTCGATCGGCGAGGTGGTGAAGTCGGCCGTGGGCGAACGCCTCGAGGCCGAGCTGGCCCCGGCCCACTGCGAACTGGCGGCGGGATGACACCACCAACCGCCGCCCCAGCCATGAAGATTGGTTACATCGCCGGCACTTTCGATCCCTTTGGCATCGCGCATGTGAACCTCCTGCGCGAAGCGCGCGCCCAGTGCGACCGACTCGTTGTCGGCGTCACATCCGACGGATTGGCGAGCTACCGGCGGCTGCCGGTCCCGAACCCTTTTCAGATGCGCCGTGAAATGGTGCAGGCCTGCCGCCACGTGGACGCGGTGGCGGCGCAGGAGACGGCGGACGAATTTGCGGCGTGGGAGGAGGTGCGTTTCGACGTCCTGTTTGTCGGCGGCGAATGGTTCCGAAACCCGCGTTGGCGGCAGATTGAGCGCAGGCTTTCGGCTGTCGGCGTGACGGTCGTCTGCTTTCCGGGCGCGGCGACGGTCGGTTCCGCGCCAATCGATGCGCCCAGCGCCGGCCGGGCCGGCGGCGATTGGTGGGATCTTTGGGCGGGGGATCGGCCGCGGCGTGCGGCATAGACGCGAAAGGCCGCGCGTCCCCGGAGGGACGGCGCGGCCGCGGAAAATGCGAAGGCCCCGGGTGTGAACCGGGGCCTTGTTGCACAACTTGAGAACAGGGTTCGGACTCGTTCGGGGCCTTCGCCGGGAGCGTTGGCTGAGCCGCTTAGCCCGGCCGCCGCGGTGAGGCGGCGGCCGGGACTGGGCGAATCAGGACTATCCCTGGGCGGGGTTTCCTTACTGGATCAGGCGCAGCGCGCTCTGGGCCGACGCATTGGCCTGGGCGAGCATCGCGGTGCCGGACTGAACGAGGATGTTCCAGCGGGCGAGCTGCGTGGACTCCTCGGCGACATCGACGTCCAGGATGCGGCTGGTGGCCGCCTCGAGGTTCGCCTTGTTGACCGTGAGCAGCTCCGAGGCAAAGCCGAGGTGGCTCTGCTCGGCGCCGTTCTCGGCGCGGAACGTCGCGACGTTCTGGATCGCATCGGTGACGTCGCTCAGGTTGATGTTCGCGAGCGAGGTGACCGCGCTGGCCGTGAGCGTGCCGACGCCCGAGGAGGCATCGGTGAGATCGCGGCCCTTGAGCGTGACGCTCGTGGCGCCGTCTTCCGTCACCGCGACCGAGAGGTCGGTGGTGCCGAAGAGGGAGACGCCGTTGAACGTCTCGCCACCGATGTCCGAGAGCTGCGTCTGGAGTTCGGTGAACTCCGAGTCGTAGTTCGCGAGATCGCTGGCGCTCTTGGTGGGATCCGAGTAGAGGGTCTTCAGCTCGCTGATGCGATCGAGGACCTTCGCGGCGACTTTGAGCGCGCCATCCTGGGTTTGGAGGAGCGACACCGAGTTGCCGATGTTCGTCGCCGTGGCGCCCTGGCGCTTGGCGGCGGCGGACAGCTTCATGGCCACACCGAGGCCACCCGCGTCGTCGGCGGGATTCACGATGCGTGAACCGCTCGACAGACGGTTGAGGCTGCGCTGGAGCATGCTGTTCGACGCAGCGAGGTTGTTGGAGGCAACCGTCGCGGCGTAGTTGGTATTAATCACGACTGACATGTGCTTATCTTTCCTTGATGAGTGCGACGTCCGTCGTCGCCACGTGACCGGATATTCGGCGCCGGTCCGCGCCGTCTGCGGCAGATGCCGCAAAGGGACCCACGTCACCGCAAGGGGACGCGGGGTCTGGGGGCTGTGAACTCAGGGAAAGAACCAGACTGACTTTCTTCCTGACCTGCGGACTTTCAAATAACCGCCGTCACTCGGACGGCCCTGACCGGCTTGCTGGCCCCATCCCCGCGACAGACAACCACGTTGACTCGGGGAGCGCGGCGGGGGGCGGGATGCGCCCGCCGCCGCGTGAGCCTGAAGGGGCCGGCTTAGCCGAGCAGCTTGAGCGCGATCTGCGTGCTGGCGTTGGCTTGCGAGAGCATCGCCGTGCCCGATTGCACGAGGATGTTGAAGCGGGCGAGCTGCGTCGATTCCTGCGCGACATCGACGTCGAGGATGCGGCTCGCCGCGGCCTCAAGATTGGCCTTGTTGACCGTGAGCAGCTCGGCGGCGAAGCCGAAGCGGCTCTGCTCGGCGCCGTTCTCGGCGCGGAAGGTCGCGACGTTCTGGATCGCGTCGGTCACGTCGGAGAGGTTCAACCCCGCGAGCGAGGTGACGCTCGAGGCCGTAATCGCGCCGACGCCCGAGCTGGCATCGGTCAGGTCGCGGCCGACGATGGCGACGGTGGTGCCGCCGCTCTCGGTGACGGGCACGTCGAGGTTCGTGGTGCCGAAAAGGTTGACGCCGTTGAAGGTCTCCGTCGCCAAGTCGCCCAGCTGGGTCTGAAGCTCGGAAAATTCGGAATCGTAGTTGGCCTGGTCGCTGGCGCTCTTGGTCGGGTCGGTGTAGAGCGTGCGCAGTTCGCTGATGCGCTCCAGCACCTTGCCGGCGACTTTGAGGACGCCGTCCTGCGTCTGGAGGAACGATACGGCGTTGCCGATGTTCGTGTTCACGGCGCCTTGGCGGCGCGCGGTCGCGGTGAGCTTCATCGCGACGGCCAGTCCGCCGGCGTCGTCGGCCGGGGACACGATTTTGGAACCGCTCGAGAGGCGGTTCAGGCTCTTCTGCAACATGTCGTTGCTGAAGGCCAGGTTGTTCGCCGCCTGCGTGGCCGCGAAGTTGGTATTGATGACTACTGACATGGTGATCGTCCTTGATCGTTGAGCGTGGCGTCCGTGCCACAGTCGTATTCGGGTGAGCGGCTCCGAATCGCGCCGGCCGGGACATTTGCCCCGACGGGGAGGCTATCGGCGCGGCCCGGAAAAAATTTCACCGCAAAGTGGGGAAAAGATTTCCACGTAGGCGGCGAAAATTTCCTCAAGTCGCGCGGACCTCAAGCCGACCGCGCGCGCGCCGATAGGTAATATGCGGCGTGCCGCGTCTCCCACTATGTCCACTGGTCTTCAAGTCGCGGGCCTCGCCTCCAACTTCGATTGGAAGAGCTTTGTCGATCAAATCATGTCGGTGGAACGCGCGCCCGCGGCGCGACTCGAGGCTGAGCAGGTGACCAATCGGCAGCAGGTCTCGCTGCTGGACACGCTCGGCACGAAGATTTCCGCCCTGAAGGCGAGCGCCGATGCGCTTAAGTCCGGTGCGCTCTTTGGCCGGCGCACGGCCACCTCCTCAGTCTCGGGGTCGACCTGGGGGCTCAATGCGGGCGAGGACACCGTCGCCGGGGCCTACCGCATCGCCGTAAGCCAGCTCGCCTCCGCCGCGAGTCTCCGCGGCTCGCCCGACATCGGCGCCGCGCTCAACCCAGCTTCGGACGATGTCTCCGGGCTCACGCTTGCCAATCTCCCGATCGGCCAGGCGGTGACCGCGGGCAAGTTCACCGTCAACGGGGCGCAAATCACCATCGCGCTCACGGACTCGCTGCAGGACGTGTTCGATCGCATCTCGACCGCGACCGGGGGAAATGTCACCGCCTCCTACGATCACACGACGGACAAGATTTCGCTCACCGCCACCACCGGCACGGTGATGCTCGGGGCGGCGAACGACACCTCCAATTTTCTCCGCGCGCTCAAGCTGAACGGCAACGCGTCCGCGGCGATCTCCAGCTCCGCCGCGCTCGGCACGGTCAAAGCCTCGGCTGCGCTCGCCTCGGCCAACCTCACCACGGCCGTCACCGCGGTGGACGGCACGGGCGCCGGCTCGTTCTCCATCAACGGCGTCTCAATCGCCTACAACGTCAACTCCGACTCCCTATCCGCGATCCTTGCGCGCATCAATGACTCCGGCGCCGGCATCACGGCGAGCTACGACGGGGTCAACGACCGCGTCACGCTGGCGAACAAGAGCACCGGCGACCTTGGCATCGCCGTGAGCGAGTCGGCCGGCGGCCTGCTCGGCTCCCTCGGCCTCACCGGCGGGACGACGTTCACGCGCGGCGCCAACGCGGAGTTCACGCTCAACGGCGGGGCCACGCTCACCAGCCTCAGCAACACGCTCGATGCGACGACCCACGGCGTGGCCGGCCTCAACGTGACCGTTGACAGCACCACGACGCAGACGATCACGGTCGCCGCCGACAGCAGCGCGATGCGCACCAAGATCGAGGCGTTCATCACCGATTTCAACGACGTCCAGGATTTCATCGACACGAACACGAAGATTTCCACGGATGCGAAGGGCAAGGTCTCCGCCGCCTCGCTTTCCGGCAACCGCGAGATCCAGGAATGGGCGACGGCGCTGCGGCGCATGGTGTTCGATGCCGTGGGCGGCCTCACGGGCGCCGTCGACCGCCTCGACGACCTCGGGATCGATTTCAAGGCCGGCACCAGCCAGCTTGAAATCAAGGACGATGCGAAGCTCGACGCCGCGTTGAGCAACAAGACCTCGGACGTGGAGGCGTTCTTCACCACCGCGACCTCTGGCTTTGGCGCCAAGCTCGGCACCTATCTCGACCGCATCGGGACGAGCAACGACGACCAGCAGAAGCGAATCAACCAGCGCAACACCGACCTCGACGAGCAGATCGCGGCCATCGATCGACACCTCGCGCAGCAGCGGGAGATCATGGAGTCGGCCTTCATCCGCATGGAGGAAGCGCAGCAGAAACTGAAACAGCAGCAGACCTCGCTCGAGAGCATGCTGGCCAAGAGCTCCTCCTCCTCATGATCCCCGTCCCGCCTCGCGCCGCCCTGGCCGCGCTCGCCGTCGCCGGCCTCGCGTTTTTGTCCGGCTGCGCCCACCCCTCAATCGCCGACGCCGCGCGGCTCGGCCCCTTTTACGCGCCGGGCAACTTCGCCGGCGATGCCAACCTCGGGATTGTGCGCCGCGTGGCGCTCATGCCGGTGTGGGCCAACCCAGGCACGGCCCCCGAGTCCGTCGCCGCGCTCGACGAGGTCGTGCTCGCCGCGCTCCAGCGCCAGAATCGCTTCGAGGTCGTGCCCTTCGCGCGCGACGAGTGCCGCCGGCGCTACCTGGCCGACGCGCTTTCCGCCTCCGGCGCATTGCCCGCCGATCTGCTCGACTCGCTCAAGCGGGAGCTGGCGGTCGATGCCGTGCTTTTCGTCGATGTCACCGTCTATCAAGCCTACAAGCCGATCGCCCTCGGTTTTCGCGGCAAGCTCGCCGCGATCGACGGCTCGCGCCTGCTCTGGACCTTCGACAATCTCTTCGCCTCGGACGACCCCGCCGTGGCCAACGCCGCGCGCCGCCACTTCCTCAATCGCGACCGCAGCGTGCCCACGGATTTGACGGGGGTGGTCCTGCAATCGCCCTCGAAGTTCGCCGCCTACGCCGCGGCCGCCATGTTTGGCACGCTGCCCCCGGTGCTGCCACCGCGGGCCGAGGCCGGCCCCGGCCGCGCGAATGGCGGATAATTTTCCCTAAAGCCCGCTCCGTTTGAGCCGATATTTTACTCATCTGTTAAAAATCCCTGCCGCTCCCGCCGCTCAACTCACATGATTTCCTCCACTTCATCGGCCGATCGCTCGCCGCGTCCGGAACTCACTCCGGCCGGTCCGCGCGCCACTTTTCGTCCGCCCCCGGGTCAACCGGACGGCATGACCGCCGAAGGCAGTTCATTTTTGCGCGCCGAATTGGCGCGCCAGCCGGAAATCCGCCCGGAGGTGGTTGAGCGCGCCCGGCGCCTCGCCGCCGATCCCGATTATCCGCCGACCGAGGTGATCCGGCACGTGGCCGGCCAGATCCTCGGCTCCCCGGACCTGAGCGAAATCGACTGAGCCGGCCCATGGTCGCCTCCGGCTACGCGCGGGCCTACCGCTCCAACGCTGTCCTCACGGCCAGCCCCGGCCAACTCGTGCTCATGCTCTACGACGGCGCCCTGAAGGCGCTCGGCCTGGCGCGCGAGGCGATCGAAAGCAGCGCCGCGGATCCGCGGCAAATCGCCGTGGTCAACCGCGAGCTGCTCAAGGCGCAGGCGATCCTTACGGAGCTCCAGGGCGGCCTGAACCTCGAGGTCGGCGGTGAATTCGCCCGCACGATGCACCGCCTTTACGACTACCATCTTGGCCGTTTGATCGAGGCGAACCTCCGCAAGCAGGCGGCGCCGGTCATCGAGGTGGAGCGCCTTGTCCGCGAACTGCGCGACGCGTGGGCCCAGATGCTCACCCAGCAAAGCGGCGGCGCCGGTTCCCCCGAGGGGCTCCGCAGCGTGGCGTAGCCATGGAAACGCCTGTCCAACGCTGTTCCCGGCTCGCGGCCGCGCTGGCCGATCTCGCGGCGCAGGAAGCGGCCGCGCTGGCGGCCCGGGACATCGAGGCGGTGCTGGCGCTGCAGGAGCGGGCCGCGCCGCTGGTGGAGTTTCTTTCGGGTCAAGCCGGCGAAATTGCGCGCCACGCGCCGCTCGCGGCCCAGCTTGCCGCGGTGCATGCCCGCCGCGCGCAGAGCGCGAGGTCGCTCGCCGCCGAGGTGGAAAAGTCGCGCGGCGCCCTGCGTGAGGCGGGCGCGGCCCGCCGGCGCATCGCGCAGATCGCACCCGCCTACGGGCGGGGCGCGCCAACGGCCACGCAGCTCTGCGCGGTCGGGTAGGGGCGGGGGTTTCCTCGCGAAAAGCAAAAAGCGCGGCTCAATTGGGCCGCGCTTTTCTCGTGTCGGAACCCGGCTCGCGGGCTCAACCCGTGGCCGCGTTGCGTTCGGCCTGGGGCGCGGCGTGGAGATCGGCCTGGGTCACAGTCGCCTCGGCGGGCGGGCCGGCGAGCCAGCCGGTGGCGATGCGACCGGCCTCGTTTTTCCAATTCAACGTGGGGGTCGAGTAGACCGCGAGCACGGGCACGGCTTCGCAGCCGTTCCAGTTCAGGCTGGCCTTCAGGCACAGCGAGCCGTCCGCGAGCGTGAAGGATTGCAGGAAAATGGAGCCGCCGGCCGCGATGCCCTGGCCCGGGCCGCGGGGCTTGAGGGTGAGGCGGGCGAGGCCGTGGTGGAAATTGACCATGCGCGTGGCATCCCACGCGTTGTTTCCCGCCGGTGCGCCGGCAATCACGGCCCGCTCGATGTCGGAAAGGAAGGAAAGTAGGCGCATCACTTGTGACCTGACATCGTCACTCCGGCGGCCGCCTTTAAGAAATTTCTCAAGAAACCCACGGCCCGCGACGAAAACGCCCATGATGTGTCCGTCGCCCGCCGCCGCCCAGGAATCGATCTTCATCGAGCCCCCGGCCTGTGGCGTGGTCCTCCTGGTCGAGGATGACGACGTCGTGGCCGGGCTGGTCACGCACATCCTGGCCCGGCGCGCCGCGCGCGTGCTGCGTGCCGGCAGCGGCGCCGAGGGCGAGAAATTGTTTTCCGAGCACCAGGCCGAAATCGCGCTCGCGATCCTCGATTGCTGGCTGCCCGATGGCGACGGCACCGTGCTGTGCCGTCGCTTGCGGCGCGCCGCCCCCGAGCTGCCCGTGCTGCTCACCAGCGGTTGCGACAATGCCGAGGCGCTGCGCCTGGCCGGTGAAGGCCGCACGGCGTTCCTCCCGAAGCCCTTCTATCCGGCGCAAGTCGATCGGCAGGTGACGGCGCTGCTCAGTCTGGCCGCGTCGTAGGCCGCGTCGATTCCTTGGCCGAGGCGCCGGCAGCGCGCGTGACCTCCTTCAGCGCGGCGTTAACATTTGTTTGAAACGCGCCCGGCGGGTCGTTTGATGACGCGGTCCCCAGCGCCACTCATCCCGCCGCCCCCTCGCATGTCCTTTGAGAAAGTCCTGATTGTCGAAGACGATCCGGTGGTCCGAAATCTCCTGCAGAGCATCTTCCTGCGGCACAAACTGCCCGTCACGATGGCCGACAGCCTCGCGCAGGCCCAGGCCCAGCTCGAGAAGGAGCCGTTCGATCTCATGCTGCTCGATCTGCGGTTGCCGGATGGCGACGGCCTCAAGTTCCTCGAGCAGGTGGGCACGCTGCCGGAGCGCCCGCTGGTGGTGATGATCACGGGGTTCGGCACCATCGAGTCGGCGGTGGCCTGCATGCGGGCCGGCGCATTTGACTACGTGCTCAAGCCGTTTTCCCCCTCGCAGATTGATGTCATCCTGCGGAAGGCCCAGACCTACCGGCAGCTCGTCAAGGTCAACAATCTCCTCAGTGACGATCCGGACGACGAGGAGTCTGTCCTGGTCGGCCGCAGCCCGGCGATGACCCGCCTGCGTCAGCTCATCGACCGCGTGGCGCCGACGGACGCCACCGTGCTCGTGACCGGCGAAAGCGGCACCGGCAAGGAGATGATCTCGCGCGAATTCTACCGCCGCAGCCCGCGGCGCGGGCAGCCCTTCATCAAGGTGAACTGCGCCGCGGTCTCGCAGACGCTGATTGAGAGCGAATTTTTCGGGCACGAGCGCGGCGCCTTCACCGGCGCGACCGAGCGCCGCGAGGGCCGCTTCGAGCTGGCCCACGGCGGGACGCTGCTGCTCGACGAGGTGAGCGAGATTCCGCCCGCGCTTCAGGCGAAGCTCCTGCGCGTCCTGCAGGAACGCGAGTTCGAGCGCGTGGGCGGGACGCGGACGATCAAGGTCAATGTCCGCATCATCGCCACGTCGAACCGCGACCTGCTCGCCCACGTGGCCAAGGGCGACTTCCGGCAGGACCTTTACTACCGGCTCAATGTTTTCCCCGTCGCAGTGCCGGCGCTGCGCGAGCGCATCGACGATGTGCCGCTCCTCGCTGATCACTTTTTGAAGCGCTTCGCGCGCAAGCACGGCGTGAAGGTCACGGGCTTCGCCGACTCCGCCCGCGCAGCGCTGCTCGCCTATCGGTGGCCCGGCAACGTCCGTGAGCTCCAAAATACCATCGAGCGTGCCGTGATTCTTTCCGAGCCGGGCCGGCCGGTGACATCGGCCGCGCTCGGCCTCCCGGGCGACATGGCGGCGACGGATGTAAACTCCATGCGCCCATGGGAGCCGGAGCCCTCTTCTCTGCCTGAGCCGATCGTGATCGAGGGCGGCGCCGCCGAGCGCGCCGGGGGGGGCTTGACTGACGATGCGGGCCAGGTGCTGCGGCTTGATGCCTTGGAAAAGCAGGCGATCCGGGTCGCGCTGCGCCAGACTGCGGGCAACCGCACGGCGGCCGCCAACGCCCTCGGGATCAGCATTCGCACGCTGCGCAACAAGCTGGTCGAATACCGCGAGGCCGGCGCCCCGATCGACGTGCCGGCGGAGTCCGCCGAGGCCTAAGGGTAGGGCGGGCTCGCGGGGGTGCGCCGAAGGGCCGCCCGCGTTGCGCGCGCAGGGCGGGCCTGCCGTTTTCAGCGTGTAAGTGTTTTCCCGCGTGCGCGGATTTGATTGCCGTTAAGGCGCCCCACGGGCGCGCCGATACTCTCCCTGTCCCCGAATCAGCCAGGCAGCCAACCGCTGCACGGGACAAGATTTTGGTCAGGGGGTGTGAAGGATAGAACCGGCGGGCGGTGCGAGTGTGGTCGCGCCGCCCGCTCCCTTTTGCCCGGCGGGCCCGCCCGGTTTGACGCGCGAAAATCGCGCGTTGACGCGCGCCGCCCCCACCGCGAACTTTTCTGCAACCTTGGGGCCGCCGTGCCGGTCAGGTCGTCGCTCCCCTCTGCTGCATGAAACAACTCCGCCTCGTCGCCCTCGCCCTCGCGTCCACTGCCCTCGCCGGCCTGCTTCGCGCTGCGGACGAGGAGCGCCGCGCCCCGCCGATCGAGATTCCGGACTTCAGCAACCTCGACGAATACATTTACGAGCCCCGGAGCACGCTTACGTTTGGCTTTCGCTACCTCGGCGGCGCCAAGACCAGCTTTTCCGGCCGCGGCAGCCTGCCTTCGCCCGAGAATCCCGGCGCCGCCAAGGGTGCCAACCTCCAGCGCATCTATCATGACGGCGCCGTGCAGCCCGACGCGCGCACTGCCTCCCGCCTCGACACGAGCGGCAACCCCATCATCGACCCCTCCACCAACAACGCGATCGTCGACCCCATCGCGCCGGATGGGCGGACCAATTCCTGGAACTACACCGACGCGAGCCAGCTTACGAACTATCCCGGCTACGTCGCCTTCCACAGCTACTCCGCCGTGATCGACGACTCCGCCATTCGGCAGAAGAAGAGCGAGTCGAGCAGCGGCATGGACATCGCCGCCTCGCGCGACATGGGCAAGCTCTTCGGCCGCCTGCCGTGGACCCTCACGGCTGGAGTCTCGATCAACGATCTCTCGGCCAACACGACCGACAAGGTCCGCGCCAACCTCACCACGATCACGGACGTCTACTCGCTCTTCGGCCAGACGCCGCCCGACGCGCCCTACACCTCGCCCAGCTCCTCGACCACGACGGTCGTCGATGCCAGCGGCAATCCCCTGTTGAACGACGACGGCACCTCGCGCACGGTCACCACCGACACCAGCGTGCTCATCGGCAACGAGCCGGCGGCCCGCTTCACCGGCACGGCGCTCGACAACTCCAGCGTGACCAACCATTGGAAGCTCCGCGGCGCCTACTACACCTTCCGCGCCGGCCCGACGGTGATGCTGCCGGTAAGCTCGCGCCTCAAGGCAACCGTCAGCCTCGGCGCGGCGATGGTTTACTCCGGCTCGACCTACACGGTCACGCAGACCTTCACGCCTTCCGCCGGGGCCGACATCTCCGACACCTCGACAAGCAACGCCTACAAGATCCTCCCGGGCTACTACGCGGATGCGACAGTGCAGTTCGACCTGACGGAGCGGACCGGCTTTTACGCCGGCGCCGTCCTTCAGTCGGCCGGCAGTTACACCCAGGCCGTCGACACGACGAACGCCCACTACACGACGAAGATCGATCTCGCGAACCAGCACGGCATTCGTGCGGGGATGTCGTATCGGTTCTGAGCCGGGCTTCCGCGCGCGCCGGGCGGTCCCGCCTGGACGTGCCCAGGCTCTTCAGGCCCTCGCCCTACGGTTCGCCCAAGTCCGCCAGCACCGCCTCGATGGGGCGCAGGGTGGCAGGCGGGAAAAACGAGTTTATGCGGGTGATCGCCTGCTGGATGATGCCGTCCGGGCAGCTTGCGCCGCCGGTGATGAGCACGCGTTTGGGCGTGCCGTCGGCGCCCCACAGTCTCCGGCGCTCGATGCGGCCGTGCCCGTGGCCGTAGACGTAGTGGTCCACCGCGTCGGGCGAGATAATGCCGGCCTCCGACTGGACGAAGAACGCCTTCTCCCCGAGCCGCTGCTCGCAGAGCCGGAAAAGCTGGTAGGTGTTCGACGAGTTCTTGCCGCCAATGACGAACGCCGCGTCGAGCGGCTCCGCGAGCGCGCGGCCGAGCGCATCCTGGTTGACCTGCGTCGCGTAGCAGAGCGTGTCGCGCCGGCCGCCGCCCCCCACGCGTGAATCGTCGCCGAACTTGGCGCGATACACGCCGCGGAGGTGCTCGATGATGGCGAGGGTCTCGTTCATCAGGAGCGTGGTTTGGTTCACGACCGCGACGCGCTCGAGGTGCCGCGCCACGTCGAAGCCCGGCGTGTGGCGGCCGGCGAACAGCGTGAAGAATCTTCCCCGCGCCTTGGGATCGTCGCTCGCGATGATTTCGCCGAGCTGCCGCGCCTCGGCGAGATCGCGCACGATCACGGCGGGGGCGTGGCGGCGCGTGTTGGAGAATGTCGCCTTGGTCTCCTCGTGCTCGTGCTTGCCGTGGATGACGACCGTGTAGCCTTCGCGGCCGTAGGCGCGCGCGGCTTTCCAGACCTTTTCCACCAGCATGCACGTCGCGTCGTAGGCAAAGACCGCGATGCCCTTGCGCACGAGGCGGCGCTTGTCCTCGTCCGTGGCGCCAAAGGCGGGGATGATCACGATGTCGTCGGGCGTGAGCGTGTCCCAAAGCGGCGGGGAGTCCTCCCGGTGGTCGACCCGGTGCGGCACGCCCTTGTCCGTTTGCAAATACCGCAGGCCGCGCCGCAGCAGATCCTCGTTCACAAAGGGATTGTGGATCAGCTCGGAGAGCATGAAGACGCGGCGGCCGGGATTCTCCGCGAGCGTCTCGTAGGCGCGCTCGATGGCGTTCTTCACCCCGAGGCAGAAACCGAAATGGCTCGGGATCACGTGGCGCACGGCGCCGAAATCGAGCGTCACGGGCGCCGTCGCCGTGCGCTCGTGCTGGCGCGCGAGGGCCTTGATCGCCGCGCAGAGCCGCGACTGGTAGAGCGCCTGCGCCGCGGCGTCCTGCGCGTAGATGGCGGCGTTGCGCTCCTGCGCGGGGCGGAACTTGTAGATGAAGTCGTTTTCGCCGAGGTGCAGGTAGGGGATGTCGACGAGGTGCGGCCCGAGCCCGCGCAACACCGCCGCGAGCGCGGGGGCCAGCCCCGTGGCGTCCCGCTCGAGCGCCTCGATGGATTGGAAAGCAATCTCGGCGTCGAGCGGCGCGCCGGCGACCTGCGCGAGGCAGACCCGGTAGCTGCGGCCGCCGGCCTCGCAGGGAAAATATTCCGCCGGGGGCGTGTGCGTGGGAAAGGCCGATTCCAGGCGCGCCGTCGCCATCGCCAGGTCCGCCCCGGTGAACGCGAGGCCGGCCTTCGATCCGAGCCGGCGCACGGCGAGCCGGTTGCTGGCGTCAAACGCGAGGATGGCGGTGAGCGCGGACACGGCGGCCTCACTCATCGTCGTCGCCGTCATCCGCAAACGGATCACCGACGAACTCGCCGCCGAAAAATTCCTCCGCCTCGAGCACGGCCATCACGCCGTCGGTCACGATCTTTCGATCCGCGGGCCCGAGCGTGAACCAGTCCATGGCAATCAGCTCCGCGATCCCGGCGCGCGCCTGCGCGCGATCGGTGACGCCCGCGAGGAACTCGTCGGCCTGATCGGCGATTTCTGCGATGATGGCGTCGAGGTGCATTCGACGGCGCCGCGGATGCTACTTCAGCACCTCGGCGAGCTTGGCGATGTCCTTGCCGCCGCCCATGGCGAAGTCCGGCTTGCCGCCGCCCTTGCCGCCGATCTGCGCGCTGATCGTCTGGATGATCTTGCCGGCTTGGTGGCCGGCCTTGACGGCGGCGGGGGAGCAGAAGGCGACGAGGCTCGCCTTGTCGCCGAGCGCGGCGCCGAGCTGCACGACGCCTTCGCCGATTTTGGTGGCGACCTGTGAGCCGAGGCTGCGCAAGGCCTCCTGATCGGAGGCGGGGACGACGGCGGAGACGAACTTGAGGCCGTCGCGCGTCGTGGCCTTGGCGGCGAGTTCGTTGGCGAGGCCGGCGAGCGCCTTTTGCTGGAAACCCTTCAACTGTTTCTCGGTTTCCTTCTGCTGGGCGAGGAGGGTCTCGAGCTTTTTCACGACATCGCTCACGCCGCCGCCGAGGTGGGCGGCGACCGCGGCGAGGGCGGCTTCCTTGGTGACGACGAGGTCGAAGGCCGGCTGGCCTGCGACGGCCTCGATGCGGCGCGTGCCCGCGGCGATGGCCATCTCGGCCACGATCTTGATGAGGCCGATTTCGCCGGTGGTGGCGACGTGCGTGCCGCCGCAGAGCTCGCGGCTGTAGCCGCCGATGTCCACGACGCGGACGACCTTGCCGTATTTCTCGCCGAAGAAGGCGAGGGTGCCCTCGGGCTTCTTGTCGAACTCGGTCTCGTAGGTCTCGACCTTGGCGTTGTCGATGACCTTGCCGTTGACGAGCGACTCGACCTCGAGGAGCTGGGCGTGCGTGACGGCCTCGAAGTGCGAGAAGTCGAAGCGCATGCGGTCGGCGGTCTTCGAGGTGCCGGCCTGCCGCACGTGCGTGCCGAGCACCTTGCGCAGCGCCCAATGGATGAGGTGCGCGGCCGAGTGATGGCGGTTGATGGCGCGACGGCGGATAAGGTCGACGGACAACGTGGCGGCGGTGCCGGCGCCCCACGGCCAAGGGTCGATGGGGCCTGCAACCTTGTGCAGATGGCGGCCGGCCTTGTCCTTCACGCAGTCGGTGATGCGGACGAGCGTGCCGGCGATGAGGGCTTCGCCGGTGTCGCCGGTCTGGCCGCCCATCTCCGCGTAGAACGGCGTCTGGTCGAAGACGAGGAACGTGTCCTTGTCGGCCTTGACGATGTCGATGAGCGTGGCGTGCGCGGTCGTGTGCTCATAGCCGAGGAACTTGGTGGCTTGCAGGCCCGTGGCCTCGCCCTCGGTGGCGGCGACGAGGATTTCCTTTTTCTGCGAAGCGCGGCCGCGCTCGCGTTGCTTCTCCATCTCGGCCTCGAAGCCGGCGGTATCGACGGTGAGTCCGCGCTCGGTGGCGAGGAGCTGCGTCATGTCGAGCGGGAAGCCGTAGGTGTCGTAGAGATTAAATGCAGCCTTACCCTGAATCATCGAAACAGCTTCCAGTATCTTCGCGCGAATTTCTCGCCCTTCGGGTATCTCGAGGAATACTGCTGCCCGAACTGTCTTTAGGATAAGATCAAAATCCGCTTCGTGATCAGTTTTGAAAGGTGGTTTTAGGGCGCGATCTGTCGCGAATGCGAACGTTACTCGAAGCTGATCATCTTGTGTTAGCTTTCTTGCAAGATTGTCGGTGAAAAACGTGCGCTCATGCCCATCTACACCCAGAGGGTTCTTTACGCTTTCGATTACCCGTCGCGCTTCGACCATGCTGTTTGCGACGGAATTAAAAATTTGAAGGCCGCGATCTAAGGTCCTTCCGAACGATTCCTCCTCGCTGCGGATTGCCCGCTGCACGATGTCCCGTCGTTCCTTCAGCTCCGGGAAAACGCTGCCCAGCGACTCCACCACCGGTCCGACGAGTTGCTCGAAAAAGCCCGTGCTCAGCCCGAGCTTCTTCCCATACAAAATCCCGCGCCGCAGGATGCGGCGGATGACGTAGTTTCGGCCTTCGTTGCCGGGCAATATGCCATCGGCGATCGCGCAGCTCACGCAGCGCGCGTGGTCGGCGAGGACGCGGAAGGCGACGTCGATGTTCTCCTGCTCGGTCAGGCCCTCGCGCTTCGTCGGCACGGTGGCGGCATAGGTCTTGCCGGACAGCGCGGTGATTTTCGCGAAGAGCGGGGCGAAGACATCGGCGGCGTAGTTCGACGGGTCCTTGGAAAAATCCTTGAAGCCGCCGGTGGTGGCGTGGATGCCCGCGACGCGCTCGAAGCCCATGCCGGTGTCGACGTGTTTGGCGGCGAGCGGGGCGAAGGTGCCGTCGGCGTTGGCGTTGAACTGGATGAAGACGTGGTTCCAGATCTCGATGCAACGCGGCGAGCTGGCGTTCACCAATTTCCGGCCCGCGGCCTCGTCGTCGCTCGGGAGGAGGTTGAAGTGGATTTCCGAGCACGGGCCGCAGGGGCCGGTGTCGCCCATCATCCAGAAATTGTCCTTCTTGTTGCCGTTGACGATGTGGACCTTGGGGTCGAGGCCGGCGGCGGTGAAAATCTTGGCCCAGATGTCGTGGGCTTCCTGGTCAAACTCGGACGGATCGCCCTTGGACTTGTCGGGCGAATAGACGGTCGCGAAGAGGCGCTTCGGCGGGATGCCCCAGATTTTGGTGATGAGCTCCCAGCCCCAGGTGATCGACTCCTTCTTGAAGTAGTCGCCGAAGGACCAGTTGCCGAGCATCTCGAAGAGCGTGTGGTGGTAGGTGTCGAAGCCGACGTCCTCGAGGTCGTTGTGCTTGCCGCCGGCGCGGATGCATTTCTGGGTGTCGGCGGCGCGGGTGTCCTTGGCCGGGCGGACGCCGGCCCACTTCGAGACGTCGGGCGCGCGGTCGCCGAGGAAGATGGGCACGAACTGGTTCATGCCGGCGTTGGTGAAGAGCAGGCCGGGCGAGTCCGGCATGAGCGACGACGAGGGCGTGATCGTGTGGCCCTGCTGGGCGAAGAAATCGAGGAAGCTCTGGCGGATCTCAGCGGAGGTCATGGACAAGATTTTGGGTTCACCACGGAACGCACGGAGGTCACAGAGTCAGAAAGAGAGCAAACTCCGTGAACTCCGTGTGCTCCGTGGTGAAAGGATTTTCTTAGAGGTTCGCGATGATCGCATCCGCCATCGCCTTGGTGCCGACGCTGGGCTTGCCGAAGGCGATGTCGCCGGTGCGCGTGCCGCCGGTGACGGTCTTTTTCACGGCGGTCTCGATGCGCTTGGCGATCGCGTCGAGGCCGAAGCTGAAGCGCAGCATCAGCGCGACGGAGAGGATTTGCGCGCAGGGATTGGCGACGCCCTTGCCCGCGATGTCGGGCGCGGTGCCGCCGGCGGGCTCGTAGAGGCCGAAGGGGAGGCCAAGCGTATTTTTTCCCGCGCCGAGCGACGCCGAGCTCAACATGCCGAGCGAGCCGCAGATGACCGCCATCTCATCGGAGAGAATGTCGCCAAACATGTTTTCCGTCACGAACACGTCGAACTGGTTCGGGTCGCGCGCGAGCTGCATCGCGGCGTTGTCGACATACATGTGGGTGAGCGCGAGGTCGGGCGCGTGCTTCGCGCAATACTCGGTCACGGTCTTGCGCCAGAGGACGGAAGTCTCGAGGACGTTGGCCTTGTCCACGGAGCAGAGTTTTTTCTTCCGCGCGCGCGCCGTCGTGATCGCGACCTGGAGGATGCGCTCAATCTCGGAGCGCTTGTAGACCATCGTGTCGATCGACTGCACGTCGCCGTCGGCGAGCGTGGTGGTGGTCTTGGGCTGGCCGAAATACACGCCGCCCGTCAGCTCGCGGATGCACATGATGTCGATGCCATCGGGGATGCGCTCGGTCTTGAGCGGCGAGGCGTCGGTGAGCTCGCGGTAGAGGAGGCCGGGGCGGATGTTGGCGAAGAGCGTGAAGTGCTTGCGCAGCGGGAGGAGCGCGGCGCGCTCGGGCTGCTCCTTGGGCGGGAGCTTCTCCCACTTCGGGCCGCCGACGGAGCCGAAGAGGATGGCGTCGCTCTGCTCGCAGAGCTTGAGCGTGGAGTCGGGGAGGGCCTTGCCGTGGTTGTCGATGCCGGCGCCGCCGACATCGGCCTTGGTGTAGGAGAGCGTGAGCTTCTCCTGCTTCGCGACGTGCTCGAGCACGCGCAGCGCCTCGGTCATGACCTCGGGCCCGATGTAGTCTCCAGCAAGGACGGCGAACTTAAGAGTCGGCATGGGAAAAGGCGCAGACTGCCAAGCGCGCGGGCCGAGTGGCAAGCGCGGGATTAAGCGGGCGGGCCAGGCCCGGCCGCCGCGCGGCGCGCAGAAAAAATTTAGGCGCGCGCGCCCCCGCTCACCCCGTCCACGGCCGCGACGGACGGACGAGGATTTCCTCGACGGTCGCGCGCGCGGGGAGCGTCGCCGCGAACCACACGCACTCGGCGATGTCCTCGGGCTGCATCATGCGCGCGCGCGCCTCGGGCGGCGGGGGCACGGGGCGCTTGTTGAGCAGCGGCGTGTCGATGTCGCCCGGGAAGATGCAGCAGGCGCGCAGGCCGTGCGGGCGTTCCTCGGCATTGATGGTCTGCGTGAGGCCGGTGGCGCCAAACTTGGAGACGACGTAGGCCGCGCCCGCCTTGGCGCTGGCCTGCTTGCCGGCCTCCGAGCCGACGATGACGATCGTGCCGGCGCCCTGCGCGCGCATCTTCGGGAGAAAGGCCTGCACGGTATGAAGGACGCCCGTCACATTGGCATCCATCACGGCGGTGTAGTCGGCGAGGGAGAGTTCGGCGAGGCTGCGGCGCGGGATGTTCTGCCCGGCAGCGTTGACGAGCACGTCGACGCGGCCGAAGCGCGAAAGCGTGGCGCGCGCCATCGCGGCGATCGCGGCGGCGTCGCCGAGGTCGCAGGGCAGGGGGAGCAGGCGCGCGCGCTGGGCCTTCGGCGCGAGCGCGACCGTCTCGGCGAGCGCCTCGGCGCGGCGGCCGACGAGGGCGACGCGCCAGCCGGCGGCGGCGAATTTCAGGACGGTGGCGCGGCCGACGCCGGAGCCGGCGCCGGTGACGACGGCGACGGGGGCGGGCGAGGCGGGGGATTTCTTTTTCGGCGTGGGCATGGATGAGTTGGAGATGGAAGAGAGGGGAAGGAAAGGGAGAGACAGAAAACCGAAACGGAGTTCACCACGGAGGCACAGAGGAGGGCAGCAGAAAAAAGCAGGCGGTTCACGGATTGCGACCGGAGCAGGGAATCCTTCGCGCCCAGTTTGGTTTTTTCTCCGCGCCGCGGTGCCGCGGTGGTGAGCTCGGTGTGGTTCGACTGGCTGGTTTCCTTTTGCGCGGGCTTGCGTCAGGCGGGTGCGACGCCAACCGTCCCGCTCCTTTCCCCATGAAACCTCGCCTGTCGCTCCGATTTCTTTTGCCCACCGTCGCGTTTGTCGCGGCCTCCTTCTCCAGTGTCAGCGCCGCGGCGCCCAAGCCCGCCGACATGGCCGGCCCCAAGCTCGGCCTCCAGACGTGGACGTGCCGCAACATGGACTTCGATCAAGTCGTCGCCTTCGCCGTGCGGCATGGGATCAAGCAGCTCCAGCTGATCTCGAAGCACATGGATCCCAAGGCGCCCGTCGAGGAGACGCTGCGCAAGAAGGCCATCCTCGAGAAAAACGGCCTCACCGCCTACACGTTCGGCGTCAACGGCACCTCCATGAACAAGGAGGAGAACCGCAAGCTCTTCGAGTTCGCCAAGCTCATCGGCGCGAAAATCATCGTCGTCGAGCCGAAGAACATGGACGAGTGGGACAACCTCGAGCAGCTCGTGAAGGAATACGACATCAAGCTCGCCATCCACAACCACGGCACCGGCACCGTCTATGGCGATCCGGCGACGGTGAAGAAAGTCCTCGCCGCGCGCGATCCGCGCATCGGCGTGTGCCTCGACATCGGTTGGGTCACCGCCGCGGGCTTCAACGCCGCCGAGGTTTTCCGCGGCTACGGCGCCAACCGCGTGTTCGACATGCACCTCAAGGACAAGCGCATCGAGGCGGCCGCCCCCGGCGCGCCGAAAGCCGAGGCGACCGACGGCAAGAAGGGCGCGAAGAAAGCCGGGGGGCCCGTCGTCCTCGACGTCGAGATCGGCACCGGCCAGGCCGCCTACAAGGAACTCTTCGCCGAGATCAAGAAATCGAAATGGTCCGGCGTGATGGCGATTGAAACCGACAACGCCACCTTTGCGCAGGAACCCACAAAGCTCGTCGAGGGCGCCGTCGCCTTCTTCAAAGCCAACGTCAAGTGACCGCCCTGCGGGGCGGCGTGATGCCGGCCCCGCCTAGCTTTACCATGAAACTCCTCCCCGCCGCCTTCCTTGCCGCGCTCGGCGCCGCGTGCGCCTCCGCCGCCGCGTCCCGCCAGCCCAACATCCTCTTCATCTTCTCCGACGATCACGCCTACCAGGCGATCAGCGCCTACGGCGATTCGCGGAAGCTGCTTGAGACCCCCAACATCGACCGCATCGCGAAGCAGGGCATGCGTTTCGACCGCTGCCTCGTCACCAACTCGATTTGCGGCCCCGCGCGCGCCGTCATCCTCACGGGAAAATACAGCCACCTGAACGGCTTTCCCAACAACACGAACTCCACCTTCGACGGCTCCCAGGTCACGTTCCCCAAGCTCCTGCAAAAAGCCGGCTACCAGACCGCCATCGTCGGCAAGTGGCACCTCGGCAGCGATCCGACCGGCTTCGACTTCTGGCAGATCCTCCCCGGCCAGGGCATCTACTACAATCCCCCCATGATCAAGATGGGCGAGCGCATCACGCAGACGGGCTACGTGACCGACCTCATCACCGACGCCTCGCTCGACTGGCTCAAGCGCCGCGACAAATCGAAGCCCTTCCTCCTCATGGCGCAGCACAAGGCCCCGCACCGCGAGTGGGCGCCCGCGCTCCGCCATCTCGACGCCGACAAGGACCGCGTCTACCCCGAGCCGCCCACGCTTTTCGACGACTACGCCAACCGCGGCCCCGCCGTCGCCGGCCAGGACATGACGATCGAGAAGACCTTCACGGATCGCGACGCCAAGTTCGCGCTGCCCGCCGGCATCAACGAGGAGCAGGCAAAAATCTGGAACGCCTACTACGAGCCGCGCAACGCCAAGGCCAAGGCCGCCAACCTCACCGGCAAGGAGCTCACCCGCTGGCGCTACCAGCGCTACATGCACGACTACCTCATGACCGTGAAGGCCGTCGACGAGAGCGTGGGCCGCCTCCTCGACTACCTCGATCAGGAGGGCCTCGCCGACAACACGATCGTCATCTACGCCAGCGATCAGGGCTTCTACCTCGGCGAGCACGGCTGGTTCGACAAGCGCTGGGTCTTCGAGGAGTCCGTGCGCACGCCGTTCCTCGCCCGCTGGCCCGGTGTCACCAAGGCCGGCTCGGTCAACAAGGACCTCGTGTCCAACGTGGACTTCACCGAGACGTTCCTCGCCGCCGCCGGCGCCGCGATCCCCGCCGACATGCAGGGCCGCAGCCTCGTGCCCATCCTGCGCGGGCAGAAGCCGGCCGACTGGCGCACGGCGTTCTACTACCAGTATTACGAGTATCCCACGCCGCACCGCGTGCGCCCGCACTACGGCGTCGTGACGGATCGTTACAAGCTCGTCCACTTCGAGGCCGTGGGCGCGCCCGCCTATTGGGAGCTCTACGACCGCGAGAAGGACCCGCTCGAGCTGCGCAACGTGATCGCCGAGCCCGGCTACGCCGCGACCAAGGCGCAGCTCGAGCAGCAGCTCGCCCAGTTGCGCAAGGAATTGAAGGTGCCCGAGCGGACGCCCGCCAATTTCTACGGCAATCAGTCCTTCGACGGCAGCGAGCCCGTCGCGAAGAAGAAAAAGCAGGGCAAGAAGCAGCAGGAGTAGCCGGCGGGGCGCGCCCTTCCTCGCGCCTGCGCGCGCGGCCGCCTTCGCCCGCCTTGCCTTCGCTCGTCCTCTTTCGTCCCCCCATTTCACGCGCCCCATGAAAACCCTTCTCCGCCTCACGCTCATGGCGCTGGCCTCGGCCGGCGCCGCCTTCGCCGCCGCCGGCAAGCCCAACGTCCTCTTCATCGCCGTCGACGACATGAACGCCGACCTCGGCTGCTACGGCAGCCCGGTCGTCAAGTCGCCGAACATCGACAAGCTCGCGGCCCGCGGCGTGAAGTTCGACCGCGCCTACTGCCAGTTTCCGCTGTGCAGCCCGAGCCGCTCCTCGCTCATGACCGGCCTGCGGCCCGACACGACGCGCGTCTTCAACCTCCAGTATCACTTCCGCACCGGCCTGCCCGATGTCGTCACGATCCCGCAGATGTTTTCGCGCGCGGGCTACTACGCCGCGCGCGTCGGGAAAATCTACCACTACGGCAACCCCGGCGACATCGGCACCAGCGGCCTCGACGATCCGCCGTCGTGGCAGGAGTTCTACAACCCGGCCGGCCGCGACAAGACCACGCTCGAATCCGACGTGATCAACTACACGCCGTCGCGCGGCCTCGGCTCCGCGATGGTCTACCTCAGCGACCGGACCGGCCGCGACGAGGACCACACCGACGGCAAGGTCGCCACGCAGGCCATCGCGCTGCTGGAGAAGCACCGCAACGAGCCCTTCTTCCTCGCGGTCGGCTTCTACAAGCCGCACACGCCCTACATCGCGCCGAAAAAATACTTCGACCTCTACCCGCTGGAGCAGATCGAGGTGCCGCAGATGCCCGCCGACTACGCGAAGACCGTGCCGGCCGCGGCGCTGATGTCCACGCGGCCCTGGCCGAACTTCGGCGTCACGCTCCAGCAGGCGCGCGAGTGCAAGCAGGCGTATTACGCCGCGATTTCCTTCGTCGATGCGCAGATCGGCCGCGTGGTCGACGCGCTCGATCGGCTCGGCCTGCGCGACAACACCATCATCGTGTTCTGGAGCGACCACGGCTACTCGCTCGGCACGCACGGCCTCTGGATGAAACAGAGCTGCTTCGAGGACTCGGCGCGCGTGCCGATGATCTTCGCCGGCCCCGGCATCAAGGCCGGCACGCCCTCGCCGCGGATCGTGGAGTTCGTCGACCTTTATCCCACGCTCGCCGATCTCGCGGGGCTGAAGCCGCCGGCAAACCTCGCCGGCGCCTCGCTGCGCCCGCTGCTCGCCAACCCGACCGCGCCGTGGGACCGCCCGGCCTTCACGCAGGTGCAGCGCGGTGATTTTCCCGGCCACAGCGTGCGCACCCCGCGCTGGCGCTACACCGAGTGGGATGGCGGGGCGCAGGGCGTCGAGCTCTACGACGAGCAAAACGATCCCGGGGAGATGAAGAACCTCGCCACCGATCCGAAGCACGCGGCGACGGTCGCGGAGCTGAAGGCGCTCGTGCGGAAGAACTGGCCCGAGCGCGTCACCGGCGGGACGGTCGACGCCGCCGGGAAGAAGGCCAAGCGGGCGAAGAAGGCGGAGTGAGCGCGCTGTGCCTTTGCGACCCGCGCGGGGGCGGGTCACAGACCCGCCCGACTGCAGGGCGACTGCGGCGCGCGCCGCCTCAAAACGCCGTCGTCAGCGACAGCGAGTAGACGCGGCGGCGCCAGTCGCCGTAGGTTTGGACTCCCGCGCCGGAAGGGTCGTGGATGTAGGCGGGGAAATTCTCACCGAAGACATTGTTCACGCGCAGCTGCGCGCGCAGGCCGCGGGGCAGCCAGCGGGCCAGCCCGGACAGCGAGCCCTGCACGAAGGCGTCGCATTGCCAATAGGGGCGGATGCGATCCCGGCCCTGCTCCTCCCACTGCACCTGCGGGAGCACGCGCGAATGGAAATAGTGGCCGTCGACCCCGAAACCCCAGGCGCGGGCGGACCAGCTGGCGCCGAGCTTGGCGCGGTAGCGGAGGAGGGTGGGCGCGCCGCCCTCGGGGTGCGCCAGCTCGTCGATCACGCCCGCGCCGGGCAGCAGCAGATGATCGTAGCGCGTGTAGTAGAGCAGGCGGCCGTAGGCCTCGAACGTGCCGCCGAGGCACTTCGTCCACGCGTAGTCGAGGGAGGCGTTCCAGTTGTTGGAGCGCCGCCACGACGAGTTGATCGCGCCGGTGATGACGGATTTCACGGTGCCGGCCGCGCCCCCGGCGTCGGCCTCCGCCCGGCGGATGACGCGGTCGGGAAAAAGGCGCTCGAGGTTGAGAATCGTCTGCACGTCGAGGGTCACGAGCTCGTTGACCTTGTGCGTGGCGACGAAGTCGAGCGCCGCCCGGAAGCGATGCTCGGCGCCGCCGCGCCAGACGAGGCCGGCGGTTTGCGTGACGGCATCCTCCGGCAGGAGGAAGGGGTTCACGAAGTCCTGCTCCTGCACACTGTAGGTCTGCTTCTGCGCGGGATCGTAGGCTTGGCGAAAGTCGATGCCCGCGGTCGTCGGGATTTTCGTCGGCGCCGCGATGGTGACGCGGCTGAGCTGGGGCGTGGGGTAACGGCTCGAGGTGCTCACGCTGCCGCGAAACGCGAGCCCGCCGGGGAACTGGGCCTTGAGGGCGACCGTGGGCGCGACGTTGGACTCGGAGCTGAGGTTGGATGCGATGTAGCGCACCGCGCCGTCGCCCTCGAGGCCGCGCAGCCAGCGCGGGCGCCATCGGTCGGGGAGCAGCGGGGCCTGCACCTCGCCAAAGACACTGTAGCGCTCGATCGCGCGGCCGAGGTAGCGCACGGGGTCGGCGGCGAGCGTGCCGTCGGAGAAGCGCCGCTCGTCGGTGTGGGGCGCGAGCGAGTTGTGGCGGTAGTCCACCCCGATGTTGACGGCCGCCGGGCCGGTCGGCAGCCGGAGTTCACGGTGGCCGAGCCGCACGGAGGCGTCGATGGTCGTGTAGTCGCCGACGGTGACAAACCGGCCCTGGCCGCCGCGGAAGATCAGCACCTGGTCGTAAAACTCCTGCGGCGGCGCAAACACCTGCGGATCCCGCAGCGGGTTGTAGCGGCCCTCGTCGATCAACTTTTCCCAGCGCTGGGAATCGGCGCCGGCGAGGCCGCGGTATTTGGAGAGGTTGCGGCCGTATTGGCCGTCGGCGAGGAGCGTCCAGCCCCGGGGCAGCTTGAAGAGCGCGCTGAGCACGCCGGAGCCGAACTCCAGCTCGGCGCGGCTGTAGTGCTCGCCGAGGCGCGGGGCGAACTCGAGGAGCGAGAGCGCGAGGTCCTGGCCGAAGGGATTGAGCGGCGCGGCGGCGCGCATCCGGAGGTCCGCCGCGATGACATCGTAGCCGCGCTGAATCACGGTGTGCGTGTAGATGCCGTCGAGTCCGAGCTGCAGCCACGGCGCCACGTCATACACGACCGAGGCGAAATACGCGGAGCGCTCCTGCTCGCGGCCGTAGGGGTAGTTGGCGCTGTCCGTCGACGAAGCGACGCCGGCCGGCGGCTTGATCAGGTCCCAGTTGCGCACGCCGGCGCGCCCGGCAAACGCGGCGAGGCCCCCGAGGCCATCGGCGCCGGGGGCGACGGAGGTCACGGTGGCCGTGCCCAGGCCGGCCAGGGGTGGCGGCGAGGGCGGCGGCGCATCGGGGCCGGGGTTTTCCGGGAGCAGGGCGACACTGCGGAGATTGGGCGTCGCGCGGTAAAGCGAGGCGGTGAGCGGCAGGCTGGGCCGGCGGCGCCGCGCGAGGTAACCGAGCTCGGTCTCGTTGGGCGGAGTGGTCTGCGCGGCGCTGGCGTTGAAGCGCACGCGCAGCGCGCCGCCGAGCAGCGACCGGCTGTGCATGAGCGAGGCGGAGGCCTGCGCGGCGTCGTAGGACGCCAGGGCGTTGGTGTAGGTGAGCGAGACCTCGGTGGCGTCCGAATCGACGGCGGGGCGGAGCACGATGTTGACGATGCCGCCCACGGCGTTGCCGCTGTAGAGCGCGGCGGCCGAGAGCGGGAGCACCTCGATCTGCTGCACGAGGCTGAGCGGGATGAAGTTCACGTCCGGCGTCTGGCTGGGCGAGCCGCTGACCAGCGACTCCGGGAGGCGGCGGCCGTTGACGAGCACGATGGTCTGGTCCGAGCCGAAGCCGCGGAGGTTCACGTTGGTGCTGCCGGCGAGGAACGCGGGGATGCTGCCATCCTGCTCGGGCGGGCGCGTGGCGGCGTCGCTGTCGAGCACCTCGCGCTGGAGAAACTCGTTGAGGTTCACGACGCCGCTCCGCGCAATCTGGTCGCGGTTGAAGATGTTGAAGGGGATGGCGTCGTTTTCCGTGCGCGCCAGGTCCAGGTGATCGCCGGGGCCGCGCGGGCCCGCGCGGGTCTCGCTGCGGTCGAAGGGATTCTCGCGCGTCGCGCGGTCGCGCACAAGGAAGGGCGCGAGCGACGCCGGATCGCTCGAGGGCTGGAGCAGCTGCGGGCCGAGCTCGCGCACCTGCTCGGGCTCGACGACGATGCCCGGCAGGTCGAGCGAGCGATAGCCCTCGGCGCTCGCCACCAGGCGGTGCGCGCCGGGGGCGACGCCGCGGAACTCGAACTCGCCGCGGGCGTTCGTCGCCGCCGTGGTGCGCACGGACGACAGCACGAGCCGCGCGCCGGCGATCGCCGTGCCGGCGGGCGCGAGCAGCCGCCCGCGGATCGCGCCCGTCGGCACGGCGGCGGGGCCGACGACAAACCGATCGGGGCCGTTGGGCCGCGCGGCGAAGCCCGTGCCGCGGAGCAGGCGCGCGAGCGCGTCGGCCGGCGCGAGCCTGCCGGTGACCGGCGCGGACTGCACCGCCCGCAGCGCATCGTAGGAGAACAGCACCTCGATTTTCGTGAGCTTCGAAAATGCGAGGAGCGCCTGCGCGGCGGGCTGCGCCGGCAGATCAAACTCCACCGTGCGCCCCGCGGGCGCGGCCGGCAGGACAGCCGCGGCCAGCACGCTGGCCGCGAACAACCGGAGCAGGACGGGCGCGAGGCGCACGGTGGAAGGAAAGGGGCTAGCGATTTCCGCGCGGCGTGATCGTGACGGCGCCGCTCAAGTCGGCGCTCACCTTCACGGGCAGCGCCGTCTCCAGCGCGGTCAAAAATGCCGGCAGATCATCTAGGGCCTGGCGGCTGCCCACGCTCAGCCGGGCGACCGCGGGCGCGACCTCGATGCGCTTGCCGTGGTAGCGGGCGAAGACCGCCGCCGCCTCGGCGAGCGGCGTGTCGACAAAGACCGCAAGGCCCTCGCGCCACGCGAGCGCGCTTTCGATCGCGGCCTCGGACAGCACGCGCACCTCGACGCCCTTGGCGCCGGCGGTGAGCCGGTCGCCGGGCTTGAGCGAGAACGGCTCGTCCGCGTGCTTGCCCGAGGGATCGCTCGGGCGCACCTGCACGGAGCCCTCGACCACGATGACTTCGAGCGGCGCGGCGCCCGCGGCGTCGTTGCGCACGGTGAACGTCGTGCCGGTCACGCGCACGGAGCCGGCGGGCGTCTCGACCACGAAGGGCCGCGCCGGATCCTTGGCGACGGCGAACCACGCCTCGCCGCCGGCGAGGCGCACGCGGCGCTCGCCGCCGGTGTTTTCAAAGCGCAGGCTCGTGCGGGCGTTGAGCTCGACGCGCGTGCCGTCGGCCAGCGTGTGGCTGCTGCGCTGCGCGATGGCGGTGACGAGATTTTGCACGTCGGCGGCGGGGCGCGACGTCCACAGGACGACGGCGAGCGCGGCGGCCGCGGCCAGGCCGAGCCCGGCGAGCTGCGGAAAGCCCCAGCGGCGGCGCGCCGGCGCCCGCGTGGCCTTGGGCATGGCGACGCGGCCCGCGCCCACGAGCGCGGGCAGCTGCTCCTCAAGGTCGGCGGAGAACTGGCAGTAGCGCGAGAGCAGCGCGCGATGCGCGGGATCGCGCGCGAGCCAGGCCTCGAGCTCGGCGCGGCGGGCGCCGTCGAGCGGGGCGCCGTCGAGGCGCGCGGCCCAAAGGGCGGCCTCCTCGGCCGCCGGGGAAGTGTGATCGATGGGGGAAGATTTCATGAAAGGGCCTTTCGTTCGGCGGCGGCGGCGTGGGTTTCGGCGGGCAGGGCGGCGCGCAGGAGGCGCAGCGCGCGGGCGTGCTGTTTTTCGACGGTGGAGACGGCGATGCCGAGGCGGTCGGCGATCTCGCGATGGGAAAGCAGCTCGACTTTGCGCAGGAGCAGCACGCTGCGGCAGCCCTCGGGCAGCTCCGCGAGCGCAGCCTCGAGGAGGCCCAGCTCCTGCCGGGCCATCACCTGTTGCGCGACGCCGGGCGCGGGCGAGGCGGCGGCGTCCTCCCCCGCCGGACCGGGGGCAAATGGCGCGATGCTGCGGCGCTTGAGCCGGTTGATGGCGAGGCGGCGCGCGGTGGTGTAGAGCAGGGCCTCGGGTTTTTCCACGCGGGCGTCTTCAGCCGAGGGATAGACGCGCAGGTAGGCGTCGTGCGCCACGTCCTGCGCCTCGGTGCGGTTGCCCAGCAGGCGCGCGAGGTAGCGACGCAGCGGCGCGACCGTCTCCCGGTAGAGCGAGGCGAAGTCACGGCGCGGCGCGGGCGGCTCGTCGGGCATGGTGGCTTCAGCCGGCGCGATGCGCGGCCGGTCGGGGGGGGCCGCGGCGAAGCGCGGGAGGGAGGGAGGGGAGATCGTTTTCACGCCTGCCCCCTGCGACAATCGATTCGACCAAACCCACCATCGGAAAATGAATTCTTTTTGCGGAGGTCATCGGGGAGGCCGATGGCCGGAGCCAACACGGGCGCGGGCGAAAGGGCGATGGCGAAAAGCAGGCCGTGCGCTCCGCGTGCGGCTGGCGTGGGCGCCGTGCCGCCAAGATGGGGCGGCTCAGCTGATGAGCAGCAGCCGTGGTGGCCCGCCCGGCGAATCGGCCGGCGCGCGATGGACGCAGGGAGGGACCGGGCTGCCCGGGTGTTCAATCGCGATGCGCCACAGGTGGCCGAGGCCGAAGGAAAATGGCCGCGCGCCGGGCGCGGCGACAAAGTGGAGGTCGTGACAGTTTTCCTGCAGGTAGGCCTCGAAGGCCTCGCCCTCTTCGCCGCCGAAGCGCCGCCGCAGCCGCGCGCGCAGCTCGGGGACATCCGTGCGCCGGCGGGCCTCGTCGTTGCGCAGGCCCTCGCTTGCGGCGCCATGATACGTGCAGAGAAAGGTGCTGGCTTCGATCGGCGCGCTATCGGCGTGAAACGAATAGACGTGCGTGGGCAAGGCCTCGGCCGGGTCGTCGCTCGGGTAGCGCCGGATGCAGTCGAGGCTGGGCGCGAGGCCGTGATCGCGCAGGAGCCTCAGGTCTGTGAGCATGAACTCGACCGCGCCGCGGCCCCCCGCGCTGAGCGGCAAGGCGCGCAGCGCCGCCTCGTCGAGCGCCGTGATGCCGCCATCGGCGTCGGCGTCGAGCTGCGCCACGACCTCGGCAAAGCCGCCGGGCAACACGCGCGGCCAGCACAGGGCATTGACGCCATCCGCGAAACGCGTGCCGACGAGTTCCTCGAAACTCCTCACGGCGCGCACGCGAGCGTAGCCGGGGGGCGGCGCGAAGGCGGCGGCGGGGGCCGTCGTGGGGACAGGTGCGCCGTTCATCGCGCGTCGCGCACGGTGCGGTTGAGGAATTCCATGATGCGCTGCTGTTGCCTCATCCGCACGAGCGGATCGCTGACCATGTGGGTGCCGAGCATGGGCATCAGCTCGTAGGGCTTGCCCGCCAGGTAGAGTGCGTCGGCGAGCTGGAGGGTGTGCTGAAAGTAGACGTTGTCGTCGGTCAGGCCGTGGATGAGCAGCAGCGGGCGCGAAGCCTGCGCCGCATAGGTGGTGACGTCGCTCACGCGGTAGGCCTCGGGCGCGGCCTGCGGCAGGCCGAGATAGCGCTCGGTGTAGTGGGTGTCGTAGTTCTCCCACGTGATGACCGGCGCGCCCACGACGGCGGCCCGGAAAATATCCGGCCGGCGAATGGCCGCCATCGCCGAGAAATACCCGCCGAACGACCATCCGCTCAGGCCGACGCGCGTGAGGTCGAGCTCGGGGTGCCGCGTGGCGAGCGCCTGCAGGCCCGCGATTTGATCGGCGAGCGCGAGGTCGATGAGGTTGCCCTTGATGGCGCGCTCCCAGGCCCGGCCGTGCCATGGCGTGCCACGGCCATCGATGCGCACCACCACATAACCCTGGTCGGCCATCCACTGGTCCGTGAGGAAGCCGCGGGCTTCGGCCATCACGCGCTTGCTCGTGGGGCCGGCATACACCGAGACGATGACCGGATATTTTTTCTTTGGATCGAAGGCGCGCGGCCGGGTGATCGCGGCGTCGAAGGCGGGCTCGCCGGCGGTGCGCGTGAGCTCGGTGGTGGGAAGGCGCGGAATCGGCTCAGCCACGGACGGGAGCGTGGCGACGACGCGGGCGTCGTCGGCCGAGACCACCTCGGTGCGCCAGGTGCCGTCGAACAGATCGGTGGTGCGGAGAAAAAGGCGCGCGGTGGCGGCAAAGGTCGCGCCATGCTGGCCGCGGCCCTGGGTGAGCGGCTGGCCGCGGCCGGCGCCGGCGTCGCCGTTGAGCGGAAAGGACCAGAGCTGGACCTCGCGTGCATCCGGGCCGCCCAGCACGAAGACCGCGCCGGATTCCTCGTCGACCGCCGCCAACCCCCGGAGGCCGAACTCCACCGGCGTGATCTCGCGGAGCAGCTTGCCGTCGGCATCGCGCAGCTCGATCTGCCACGCGCCGCGGCTTTCCGTGCTCCATAGGAACCGCTCGCCGTCGGCCAGCCAGAACGGCGGGCGCCGGCTGCCGGAGGAGCCAGCGGCGTTGTCGTCGAGGTTGAGCCAGGCCGGATCGGTCTCGCGCAGGAGTTCCGCGGTGGCGCCCGTCTCGGCGTTGATTGCCAGGAGGCGCTGCTCGGTCTGCGCGCGATTCTGCACGAGGATGCACGGCGGCGCGTGCTTTTGCCACGTGACGTGGGCCAGGTAAGGGAACGCCGCGTTGTCCCACCTCACCGGCACGGTTTCGCCGCTGGCGCGCGGAACGAGCAGGAGGCTCACGACCGCGTTGGGCGTGCCGGCGCGGGGGTAGAAGAATTTTGCCGGCGCCTGCGCCGGATGCAGGGGATCGGCCACCCAGCGGACCTCGACCTTGGCCTCGTCGGTCTCCTGCACGAGGAGCGCCTGCGAATCCGGCGACCACCAGCAGCCGCGGTTGCGGCTCATTTCCTCCTGCGCGACAAACTCCGCCGTGCCATGCGAGAGCGTCTCGGTCGCGCCGCGGGTGATCGCGCGCTCGGTGCTGGTCGCGAGATCGATCACGTGCAGCTCGCGATCGGCGCCGGCGGCGGCGACCGATTTCCCATCGGGCGAAAACTGCGGATCAATCCAGCCGGAGCCGGGGAGCTCGGTGACCTTGAGCGTGTCGCGCGCGACGAGGCAGAGTTTGCCGGAGAGCGTGACGAGCAGGCGCGCGCCGTCGGACGACAGCTGAAACGCCGTGAAGCCCTTCAGGCTCTGCCGGCTCCGCTCGCGGCGCGCCTTTTCCTCGGCGCTGAGCGCTTCCTCCGCGCCCCCGAGCAGCTGGGCGGGCGTGAGCAGCTCGCGCTCCTGCCGAGTGGCGAGGTCGAGCTCGTGGAGCTTGAGCGTGGGATCGCGCGGCGCGGAGCGGAGGAAGATGACGTGCTTTCCGTCGGGCGTGATGCGCGGCGAGACCGGGCGGCCGAGGGTGTAGTTGCGCGTCTCGGCGAGGTCGCGGAAATAGGCGAGGCCCGGATCCTCGGCGGCGGTTACGGCTGCGGTGAAGCAAAGCGCGAGCGCCAGGGAGCGAGCGAACGTGGACATCGGCCCACACAAACGGTTGGCGGGTAGATGTCGAATCCCGCCCTATTCGCGCACCTTGGAATCGATCGTGATCGTGACGGGGCCGTCGTTGACGAGGGCGATCTCCATCATGGCGGCGAAGCGGCCGGTGGCGACGGGCCAGCCGAGCGCCGCGGAGGCGAAACGGTTGAAGGCCGCGTAGAGCGGGATGGCGAGGTCGGGCTTGGCGGCGTCGTTGAACGACGGGCGCGTGCCCTTGCGCGTGCTGGCGAAGAGCGTGAATTGGCTGACGACGAGCACGCCGCCCGTGATGTCGGTCACGCTGCGGTTCATTTTCCCGGCGTCATCCTCAAAGATGCGCAGCGCGCAGATTTTCTCCGCGAGCCACTGGGCATCGGCCTCGTTGTCGGCCGGCGCCACGCCGAGCAGCACAAGCAGCCCGCGGCCGATCTCGCCGGTGATTTCGCCGGCGACGGAGACTCGGGCGGAGGAAACGCGTTGGATGACGGCGCGCATGGCGGGGCGTCAGCTTGCCGAGGCCGGCCTGAGCGAACTCAAGCCCTGCAAATCTCAAGGCATCGCCCGGTGCGGCTCGGTCTCCGCCTCGTAGTTGATGCCCGGCAGGCCGAAGCCGAAGAGCTTCAGGAATTCGCCGCGGTAGCCGGCGATGTCGGTCTCGGCGGCGAGGTTCTCGGTCGTGACGCCGGGCCAGATGCGCTTCACCGCATCCTGAATCTCCGGGCGCATCTCCCAGTCGTCGACGCGCACGCGGCCGGCCTCGTCGAACTTGGGCGTGTGGCCGCCATACATCTGCGTGGCGAAGAGCCGCTGGATCTGCTCGATGCAGCCCTCGTGCGTGCCCGCCGCCTTCATGATCTTGTAGAGGATCGAGATGTAGAGCGGGACGACCGGGATGGCGGAACTCGCCTGCGTGACGAGGGCCTTGTTGACGGAGATGAAGGCGCGGCCGCCGCCGTTGAGCTTCAGGAGCGAGTCGATGTGCCGCGCGGCGCGCTCGAGGTCGTTCTTGGCGAGGCCGATGGTGCCGTTCTTGTAGATCGCCCACGTGACCTCGGGCCCGATGTAGGAGTAGGCGACCGACTGCGCGCCGGGCGCGAGGAGCTTGGCGTCGGAGAGCGCCTGCATCCAGAGCTCCCAATCCTCGCCGCCCATCACCGCCACGGTGTCGGCGATCTCGGGCTCGCTGGCGGGATCAATCGTGACCGTGCTGACGAGACCCTTGTCGGTGTCGACGGTCTTGTTCGTGTAGGATTGGCCGACCGGCTTGAGGCAGGACTTGTGGACGACGCCCGTCTTCGGGTGCACGCGGCGTGGCGAGGCCAGCGAGTAGACCACGAGATCCACCTGGCCGAGGTCGGCGCGAATGGCGTCGAGGACCTGGCGCTTGATGTCGTCGGAGAACGCATCGCCGTTGAAATTCCTGGCGTAGAGCCCGGCGGCGCGGGCCGCCTGCGTGAAGCCGATGGTGTTATACCAGCCCGGCGTGGCGGGCCGGCCCTCCTCGGACGGGCGCTCGAAAAAGACCCCCACGGTGGCCGCGCCGGAGCCGAACGCCGCCGTGACACGCGAGGCCAGGCCGTAGCCCGTGGACGCGCCGATCACCAGCACACGCTTCGGGCCGCCCTTGATCGGGCCGCGGGACTTCACGAGGTCGATCCACTCCCGCACGTGGGCAAAGCAGCCCTCGGGGTGGGCGGTGATGCAGACGAAGCCGCGGACCTTGGGTTTGATGATCATGCGCCGTCGAGCTTCGCGCGCGGCGCGCGGCGAGGGCAAGAGCGGTTTTGGGCGGCGCGCGCCCGCCGCCTCATTGCTTCCCCAGCAGCACAAACGGCCCCTCGGCCTTGGGCACGCCGCCCTTGCGCTCGAGCGTGACGGCAAAGGCGGCGACGGCGCTGATCGGCTGCTTCGCCTTGAACGACAGCTTCTGCGCGCCGGTCTTCGGGTCGACGGTGAACACGCCGCCATCCACCGGGTTCGGATACTGCGGATCGACGACCCAGAGCTGGTAATCCTTCCCGGGGGCGAGCGCGGGGAGCTGGTCCACCTTGAGCACGCCTTCCTGCCTCGCGGGATCCCAGACGGCGGCGGCCACCGCCTTGGGCGCGCCCTCGAGCATCGAGACCAACGCCGTGATTTGATAGCGCGCGAGATCGCCCTGGGCCTTCAGGTCGGCCGTGAGTTGCGCGACTTGCTGGCGCGAGTTGGCGAGCTCGCGTTCGAGCGCGCCGGAGCCGGCGGCCAGCGTGGCGATGCGCTCGGTGAGCGAGGCGACCTGCGTGTCGCGGGCGGAAAGCTGGGTGCGCAGGTCCGCGAGCTGCGAGTCGCCGGCGTCGAGCTGCTGCCGGGCGGAGGCGAGGGCCTTGCCGTTCACGTCGCGCTCGAGCTCGAGTTGCTGGCGGGTGGTCTTGAGCGTGACTTCCGCGATCGCGTGCTGCTGGCGCAGGTTGGAGTTGGAGGCGCGCTCCGCGAGGTAGCCCTGGCCGAGCCAGATGGCGCACAGGGCGAAGCAGGCGGCGGCGGCCCAGGGCAACATCTGCCAGAGGCTGAAGCCGGGGCGCACGACGTTCCCGGCCTCGGCGGCGGGCGCGGCGGCCTGATCAATCGTAGCCATGATGCGCGCCTTCAGCGCCGCGGGCGCCGGCGCGGCGGGCGCGGTGTGCGCGAGCGCCGCGGACGCGGCGCGCAGCTCGTCGACGAGCGCCCGCAGCTCGGGATCGGCGGCGAGCGCGCGTTCGAACGCGACGCGCTCCGCGCCCTCGAGCAGGTCGAGGGCGTGGAGCGCGGCGAGTTCCTCGTGGCGTTCGTCGATCATGACCGGGGCGCGAGGGTGTCGCGCAGCTTGAGCAGGCCGCGGCGGATGCGGGCCTTGACGGTGCCGAGCGGCTCGGCGAGCTGCCGGGCGATTTGCTCCTGCGTGAGGCCGCTGAAAAAGGCGAGCTCGACGGCGCGCTTTTGCTCCAACGGCAGGGTCGCGACGGCGGCGCGGATGGCGCGGGCCTCGTCGCCCAGCGCGGCGGAATCACCCCCGGTGAGGCCGGCGCCCTCGTCGTAGCCGAGGTCGGAGGGCGCGGCTTCGTCGAGCAGCTCGGAGCGGCGGCGGCGCATGCGCACGCGGTCGATGGCGCGGTTGCGCACGAGCGTGACGGCCCAGGCAAAGGCGTTGCCGCGCGCCGTGTCGAAGGTGCCGGCCTTCTCCCACATCGCCACAAACGCGTCATGCACCACGTCCTGCGCCTCGGCCTGGTCGCGGACGATGCGCGCGGCGGCGCCCAGCAGCGGGCCGGCGAAGCGATCGTAGAGCTCGGCGAGCGCGCCGCGGTCGCCGTCGGCCATGCGCTGCACGAGCTGGGCGTCGATGCGCTCGCGTTCGCCGGGCGGGTTGGGCGGCATCGCGGCGGACGATGTCATGCTGACCCGGCGCGGCCGGTCCGGCCCACCCTCCTGGCCGGCCACGGCGACGGCAAGGTCGCCCGGGAAGCAGGACAGGTAAGTGGACATTTCCCAGTCATACGTGCGCGGCGCGAAAGGGGATGCAGGGGGCCCGAGGTTGGCGAGGATTTTTGCAAGTCCTGGGCGCGGCTAGAGCACGGCCATGCCAATCAATCCCAGGACCACGAGCGCCGCGATCACCGCGAGGGCGAGCTGTTCGCGCTTGGTGACGGGCAGCGGCATGGCGGGCAGGCTCAGACCTTCACGGCGAACAGCTCGGGGTGCATCGTGCCCTCGGCGACCTTGTTCACCGTGCCGGTCATCATGATCGAGAAGCCGTCGCCGATCTCGATGCCGATCTGGCCGCCGGGCATGTGGACGGTGACGCTGCGGTCCACCAGGCCCAGCCGGTGCGCGACGGCCGCCGCCGCGCTGGAGCTGCTGCCGGAGGCGAGGGTGTAGCCGGCGCCGCGCTCCCAGATTTCGATCTGGATGTTGGCGCGATCGCGGACCTTGAGGAACTGCACGTTGGTCTTGCGCGGGAAATTCGGATGCGTCTCGAGGTGCGGGCCGTATTTGTGCGCGAGTTCGGCCGAGATCTCGCCGAGCGGCAGCACGCAGTGGGGGTTGCCGATGGTGGCGGCGCAGAAGGTGAACTCGCGATCGAGGATTTTGATTTTCTCGTTCAGGACCTCGCGCGGCGCGCCGACGACGGGGATTTTCTCCGCGGCAAAGCTCACGCTGCCCATCGCGACGGTGATGAGGCGGCCCTGTTCCTTGATGACGGACTGCACGTGGCCGCCCGGCGTCTCGATGGTGAACGCGGGATTCCGCACGAGCCGCTGGTCCCAAAGGTAGCGCGAGAAGATGCGCAGGCCGTTGCCGGACTTCTCGGCTTCGGAGCCATCGGGGTTGAAGATGCGCAGGCCAAACTCGCTCTTCGCGGAAGGCAGCGGGCCCCAGAGGATGCCGTCGGAGCCGACGCCAAAGTTGCGGTGGCACACGACGCGGATCTGGTCGACGGTCGGGGCCGCCTGCCAGGCGGGAAAATCGCGCGGATCGAGGACGATGTAGTCGTTGCCGAGGGCGTGGTATTTGTGGAAGCGCATGGCGAGGCGCGGAACGAAAACGGAAAAACCCGCGGCGCGGAAGCGCGGAATGGCGGCGGGGCGGACGAAATTGGCGGCGGGGCGGGCGGCCCTGCTCCCCCGCCTAGAGAAACGCGAACGCCGCGCGCAGCCGGGCCCGTCCGTCCGTCGCGACGTTTTCCCCGTGGCTCACCACCACGCGATCGAAGTGCCACGCGAGCACATGGTCGAGGGAGCGGCGGAGCGCCGCGCGGTCCCTTATGGTGGTCTGGAGGAGGCGCGACGGGCCGAATTTGCAGTAGCAGCCGTTGAGCGTCAGCAGGACGCGGCTGAGCAGCGGCATCGCGGGCCCCAGGTTGAACACGAGATCGGTGAGGATCAGCGTGCGGGATGCCCGGTGGAGAAACGCGACCTCGTTGAGCCGCGGCATGCCGCGCAGCACGTGCTGATCAAACGTGGCGGCCCACGCTGGGTCGGGTGTTTCTCCCAGGGTGTCGGTGAACTTGAGGTCGGGGCGGAATTTCGCGAAGCCGCGGGCGCCGTGAAAGCGGGCGCGCGGAAACGCCGCGAACCAGCCTTCGAGGTAGGTGTCGTGGATCGCGTTGGGCGCGACCACGTGCGCGACGGGGCCCAGCTGATTGAGCGCGGCGGCAAGCGATTCGGAGAACGCCACCGGCGAATGCAGCCAGAGCGCGCCGTCGGGGAGCTTCGCGACCGTCATGCGATGGCCGAGCGCCATGCCGAGCACGGTGAGGGGCGCGTTCAGCTCCCAAAGGCCAGGGGCAAGGGGCGTGAGCATGCGGGCTCACGATGGGAATGCGGCGATGGTTGCCAACGCTGCGTTCGGGCCTGCGCCGCGGCGACTCCGCGGGCCGGCGGGCCGCGCGCGACCGCAAGGCAGGCGCCGGGGCGCGTCAGCTCGCCGCCGGCAGCTTCGCCTTGTCGCCCGTGTAGCCGAAGAGCTTCCGCTTCTTGATCGCGGCGGCCACGCTGGCGGGGACCATCTGCTCCCACGCGGGGTCGCCGTCGCGGATGCGGCCGAGCACGTCGCGCGAGAAGACACCGAGCACCTGCTCGTCGAAGCCGACGATGCAGGCGATGGAGTGGTTCTCGAGCAGGTGGGCGTAGAGATTGCGGAGGTGGCTCGCGACCTGGGCGTTCTTGGCCGTGATGAGGACGTTGCTGGCGAAGGCGTGCGACACGTTGGCCTGCGGCGTGGCCTGCGCGATGTAGCGGTCGTAGGCGTCCTGCCGCATCGGGTAGATGTAGAGCTTGACCGCGTGGCGGAACAGGCGGCCGAAGGACTCGAGGATGCCGCCCTCGAGGTTCTCGTAGTATTTCTCGTTGAAGACCTCGAGGAGGTTGTTGATGCCCATCGCGACGCCGATCATCTCCTTCGTGTAGCGGCGGAAATAGGAGGTGAGGCGGTAGTATTCCGAGTAGTTGGAAATGATCGAGGTGAGGCCGAGCTCGCCGAGCTGGTCGACGCGCTCGAGAAAGTCGCGGGCATCGAGGGTGCCGGAGGAGAGCAGGTTCTTCATCGTGATCTCCATGAGCACGACGACGTCCTTGCCCTTCACGGCGGGCTCCTGGACGAACTGCGCGGTGGCGCAGTTGAGCATGTCGATGTTGACATGCGTGACGGGGCGGAAGCTCCCGCGCTCGACGAGGATCGCCTTCTTGTAGAGCGCCTCGGAGGGCTGGAGCACCTCGCCCGTGGGCGCGAACATCACGGCGTTGGTGAGACCGACCTGCACGAGGTGCAGCGCCATGATGCGGTTGTCGTAGTCCTTGAACGCGGGGCCGGAGAACTTGAGCATGTCCACCTCGATGCGCTCGGTGCCGAGGTTGTCGGCGAGCGACTCGATGAACCGCCGCGGATCGTCGCGGTGGTAGAAGGCGGCGTAGATGAGGTTGGTGCCGGCGATGCCGAGCGTCTCCTGTTCGAGCAGCGGATCCTTGTCCCACATGCGCACGTGCAGGAGGACCTCGCTGGGCTCGCTGCCGGGGGCGGTCTGGAACCGGATGCCCATCCAGCCGTGGGCGTCGCCGGTGCCTTTGTAGCCCTTGGTGGCGACGGTGTCGGCGAAGACGAAGAACGACGTGCGTTCGCCGCGCGCCGGCGCGAGGCGCTCGAGCAGCAGCTGGTATTCGTGGTCGAGCATCATGCCGAGGCGCTCGCGCGAGACGTAGCGCGGGGCCTTGCCGTAGATGGCGTCGGAAAACGTCATGTCGTAGGCCGACATCGTCTTGGCCACGGTCTGGGAGGCCGCGCCGGCCTGGAAAAACACGCGGGCCACCTCCTGGCCGGCGCCGATTTCCGCGAAGGTGCCGTATTTTTTGGCGTCCAGGTTGATCGTGAGCGCCTTGCGGTTGGTGGTCAGCAGCTCCTTTTTCTCGCTCATGGCGGGGGCAGGGTTGGGCGTGAAGGGGAGGGGACGCAACTCGGGGCTGGGGCTGGCGCTCATATGTTACCTCAACTAATCGTAACAACGGCCGATGGAGTTAGGAGATTCTGCGGGAAGGGGCCTTTCGACTGGAGCCAGGGGCGAAAGCGGCTACCGTCCGCGCCACGCTATGAAGAATTTTTTCACGTCGATGCTCGGCGCGCTCGCGGCGCTGGTCGTTTTTGCCGTCTGCGCGTCGCTGCTGTTCATCGGCGTCCTCGTCGCGCTGGCCTCCATGGGGGGCGGCGTCGAGAAGTCCGCGCCGGCCGTCGAGCGCGGCGCTTACCTCGTCCTCGATCTCTCGACGAACATCACCGACGCGCCGCCGCCGATCGACCTCGGGCCGTTTGGCGGCAAGGGCGAGGCGGTGCAGCTCCGCACCATCACGCGCGCGCTCCACGCCGCCGCCAAGGATGAGCGCATCGGCGGCGTCTTCATCACCGGCGAGCTGTCGCCGGCGGCCTTCGGCTCCGGCTACGCCGCGCTGAAGGAAGTGCGCGGCGCGCTCGAGGCCTTCAAGGCCGCGGGCAAGCCCATCGCCTCCTACCTCGTCCATGCGACGACCCGCAGCTACTACCTCGCTTCCGCGGCCAACGATCTCGCGCTCGATCCCTACGGCATGATCATCATGCCGGGCCTCGCGAGCGAGCCGATGTTCTACGCGGGTGCGTTCGAGAAATACGGCATCGGCGTGCAGGTCACGCGCGTCGGCAAATACAAGTCCGCCGTCGAGCCCTTCACCCGCCGCGACATGAGCCCCGAGAACCGCGAGGAGGTGCAGAAAATCCTCAACGACATCTGGGGCGGCCTCCTCGGCGACATCGCGCCCGGCCGCGATCTCACGCCCGAAAAAATCCAGGCGACCGTGGACACCGAGGGCCTCATCCGCCCCGAGGCCGCCAAGGCCGCCGGCCTGATCGACCGCGTCGCCTACCGCGACGAGGTCTACGATGCGCTCAAGGAGAAGACCGGGCGCAAGGGCTCCAAGGAGGCCTTCAGGCAAATCGCGCTCACCGACTACGCGAAGCAGGCCAAGGACGTGGCCGAGGCCCCGCGCAAGAAAGCCAAGGATGCGCCCGCCGGCTCCGGCCGCGGCCGCATCGCCGTCGTCTACGCCGAGGGCGAGATCGTCGACGGCGAGGGGGACTCCGGCGAGATCGGCGGCTCCAAGCTCTCGCGCGAGCTGCGCAAGCTCCGGCAGGATGAAAACGTGAAGGCCGTCGTCCTGCGCGTGAACAGCCCCGGCGGCAGCGCGACCGCCTCCGAGGTCATCGGGCGCGAGGTGCGCCTCACCAAGAAGGTGAAGCCCGTCGTCGTCTCGATGGGTTCCTACGCCGCGTCCGGCGGCTATTGGATCTCGGCGTATGGCGACAGGATTTTCGCCGAGCCCACGACGATCACCGGCTCGATTGGCGTGTTCGGGCTGCAATTCGACGTGAAGAAGCTCGCCAACGATTTCGGGCTTACCTTCGACAGCGTGAAGACCGGGAAATTCGCCGACGCCATCACCCTTTCGCGGCCGAAGACGCCCGAGGAGCTCGCCGTGCTCCAGCGCATGGTGGACTGGCTCTACGGCGAGTTCATCGCCAAGGTCGCCGAGGGCCGCGGCCTCGCGCCCGACAAGGTCGAGGCCATCGCGCAGGGCCGCGTGTGGTCCGGGATGGAGGCGCAGAAGCTTGGCCTCGTGGACGAGCTCGGCGGCCTCGACGACGCGATCGCGTTTGCCGCGGAGAAGGCCGGGCTCGGCGCCGGTTACCGCCTCCAGGAGTATCCTCGCCAGAAAGAGCTCATGGAGGTCATCCAGGACCTCATCGACAAGGCGAGCCAGCGCTCCGTGCGCGCGCCCGGCCTCGCCGCAAAGATCGCCGAGCGCATCGAGACGGAGATGAAGACGCTCCGCGCCCTCAACGATCCGCAGGGCCTCTACGCGCGCTTGCCGTATTCGCTCCAGATCCGCTGACTGCGGGGATGGCGCACACGACGCACACGCTCGGCCGGGATGTCCCGGCCACCCTCATTCCCGCCGGTGACGCCGCGACGCTCGCGGCCGGCACCGAGGTGTTCGTCGTGCAGGCGTTGGGCGGCAACGTGACGGTGCGCACCGACCGCGGCCTGTTTCGGATCGCGCGCGAGCATGCCGGCGCCATCGCGGGCTACACGCTCGCCGCCGAGGGCGGCGCGAGCGTCGGCGAGTTCAGCGAGCAAGCCGTCTGGGACGCGCTCAAGACCTGCTTCGATCCCGAGATTCCGGTGAACATCGTCGACCTCGGCCTCATCTACGATCTCGCGATCGAGCCGATGGCGTCGGGCGGCCGGGCCGTCGACGTGAAGATGACGCTCACCGCGCCCGGCTGCGGCATGGGCCCCGTGATCGCGGAGGACGCGCGGCAGAAAATCGCCGCGCTCCCGACGGTCGAGCAGGCGCGCGTCCACATCGTGTGGGATCCACAATGGACTCCGCAGATGATCTCGGAGACGGGGCGCAAGGCGCTCGGCTTGGAGTAGCGCCAACCGGCTCGACGCGGCGGCGGGCGTCCCTGCCCGCCGGGGTTTGAGAAGTAGGGCGGGTCTGTGCCCCGCCCTGCTCGGGGTGCAGGCCCGCCGCTATTTCGCCGGCAACGTCGTCGCGAGCGATGCCTTGGCGCGCAGCTGGAGGTCCTTTTCCTCGAGCTTCCGGAGCGCGCGCTGCAGCGAGTCGCGGGCGGCGTTGGCCGCGGCGAGGCCGTGCTCGTTGTCCGCCAGCTCGCGCTGGAGCTGGCGAACCCGTTCCTGCTCCATGGCGAGGTCCTTGTCCGCGGACTCCTGTTCACGCCGGAGCTCGGCGAGGCGGCGTTGGAGCGCGACGTCGTTTTGTCTCGCGGCTTCGAGTTGTTCCGCGGCCGCAGCGCGGGCCTGGCGCTCGGTGTCGGCGCGCCGCTTCTTTTCCTCGGCGTCGGCGCGCCGTTTTTCCTGCGCGGCGATCGCGGCCGTGCGGGCGGCCTCGGCGGCCGCGAGCCGCTCCTGCTCGGCCTGCTCCCGCGCCGTGACGGCCGCCAGACGGGCGGCGGCCTCGCGCGCGTCGAAGGCGCGGGCAAACTGCCAGTGCACGACGGCGAACACCACGAGGGCGGCAAGCGGGGCGAGGAGGTAGATTTTGTTCATGGGGCTCGGTGTGATCACGGGTGACGGCCCGATTTCTTAGGTGGCGCGCGGCGGAGGTTTCGCCCTGACAAACCCCGCGCGCGCCCGCAGCGTGACGAGGCCTATGAAATCCCCCCTGTGCTCCCCCCGTCGTCTTCTCCTCGCGTTCGCCGCGGCCGTGCTCGTGCCGTTCGCGCGCGCCCAGGCCCCCGCGCCCGACTACGGCGCGCCCATCTCGCTCGCCGACGCCAAGCGCGCCATCGCCGCCGCGCAGGCCGAGGCGGTGAAAAACAAGTGGAACGTCGTCATCGCCGTCGTCGACTCCGGCGGCCACCTCGTCGCGCTGGAGCGCCTCGACTCGACGCAATACGGCAGCATCGCGGTCGCCCAGCAGAAGGCGCAGACCGCGGTGGCGTTTCGCCGGCCGAGCAAGGTGTTTCAGGACAGCGTCGCCGCCGGCGGCGAGGGCCTGCGCACGCTCAAGCTCCCCGGCGGCCTGCCCATCGAGGGCGGCCTGCCGATCGTGATGGGCGGGAAACTTGTCGGCGCCATCGGCGTCTCGGGCGTGACCTCGGCGCAGGACGGCCAGATCGCGGCCGCCGGCGCCGCGGCGTTGAAATGATCACCCCCGGCATGAAACCGCTCCGCCACGTTTTCCTCGCGCTCGGGTGCGCGCTCGCCGCGGGCCGCGCGGCGGCGGCCGAGCCGTTCTTCTTCGTGCAGCTCAGCGATCCCCAGATGGGGATGTTCGCCGACAACCGCGATTTTGCGCAGGACGCGGCGAACTTCGAGTTTGTCGTGTCCGCCATCAACCGGTGGCGGCCCGCCTTCGTCGTCGTGACGGGTGATCTCGTGAACCGCGGCGGCGACGCCGCGCAGATCGCGGAGTATCGCCGCATCGCCGCGAAAATCGATCCGGCGATTCCGGTGCACAACGCCGCCGGCAACCACGACGTGCAGAACGTGCCGACGCCCGCGACGCTCGCCGCCTACCGGGCGATTTTCGGGCCGGACCGCTACGCCTTCCGCGCGCCGGGCTTCGCCGGGATTGTGCTCAATTCCACGGTGATTCACTCGCCCAACCAATGCTCCGACGAGCTTGCCGCGCAGGAGCAGTGGCTGCGCGCCGAGCTGGCCAGGGCGCGGGCCGAGGGCACGCGGCATATCGTGGTGTTCCAGCATCACCCGTGGTTCTTGCAGGACGCCGCCGAGCCCGACCAATACTTCAACATCCCGCTGGCCCGCCGTGCGCCGTATCTCGCGCTCTTCCACGAGGCCGGCGTGCGCTGGCTCTTCTCCGGCCACTACCACCGCAACGCCGAGGCCCGCGATGGCGACCTCGTCAATGTCACCACCGGCCCGGTCGGCAAACCGCTCGGCGGCGCCAAGTCCGGGCTCCGCGTCGTCATCGTGCGCGACACGGGAATCGAGCACCGCTACCACGAGTTGGGCGATTTGCCCGCGCGCATCGACCTCGCGGCTCCCGCGGAAAAGTCCGGCGACGCCGCCCCCAGGAAATCCAAGGCCAAGAAATCATGAGAGCGAACCTCCACGGCGGGTTGATCGCGGCGCTGGCTTGGCTCGCGGCCGCCGCGCCGGCGCCGGCGGCGAGTTTCCTCGACTGGCTTCTCCCCAAGCACGACGTGCAGGTGATCGCGGTGACCGACACCACGCCCGCCGGCCTGCTGCGCCGCCCGGCGTCGCCGCAAAACCCGATTTACTACCTGGCCGTGAGCGCGGGCTACCGCGATTTCGGCGGCATCATCGCCGGCGAGAAAGTCCCGCCCAAGGAGCAGGTCTTCTCCGCCATCGCCAAGGTCCTCGCCAAGCAAGGCTACCTTCCCGCCAACAACGAGCACCCGGCGACCATCCTCATGCTCTGGACCTGGGGCACGATGAACACCGATCGGTTCTACACGGGCAACCCCGACGACCTCGAGGGCCGGCAGGTGAACCGCAACCAGCTCCTGCGCTTCATGGGCGGCTACAAGGTGGGCCTCGTCTCGAAGGAGGCGGGCGCCTTTCAGGACAGCTTCATGCTCCCGGGCGCGATCTTCCGGGATGCCGACAGCGAGATGATCTCCGATCTCGCGAGCGAGGATCTCTACGTCGCGGCGATCGCCGCCTACGATGCGGCCGCCGCCGCGCGCAAGGAGAAGATGCTGCTCTGGACGACGAAGATCAGCTGCCCCTCGCGCGGCCTCGCGATGAACGAGACCCTGCCCGCGATGCTCATGCTCGCCGGCCCCTACATCGGCAAGGAGACGGTGAAGCCCGTCTCGGTGAAGGCCACGGACAAGTTCAAGCCCAAGGTGGAAATCGGCGACCCGACCACGGTCGAGTTTTTGGAGAAAAACGCCGTGCAGGTCCTCGAGACGCCCGCCGCCGATCCGAAGAAGGCGAAGCCGCCGGCGGCGAAGCAGAAGAAGTAGCCCTCAGGCGGGCGCCTGAAACTTCGGGTGCGGCTTGAGCGGCCCGAGCGCGAGGAGGATCAGCGCGAGCGCGATCAGCGGCATCACGCCGTAGCCGATGAAGACCGGCATGTAGCCGTGCCGATCGATGGTCGAGCCGGTGATTGGGTTGAAGATCAGGCCGCCGAGGCCGGCGCCCATGCTCGCGAGGCCCCAGACCGAGGCGGCGTTGGCTTTCGGAAATACGTCGGGCGCGAGCGCGAGGGCGTTGGCGTTGTAGCCCGTGTAGCCAAACGTCGCGACGCAAACCCAGGCGATGGCGACCGACGCGTCCGATGCGAACGCGGCCGGCATGCCGGCGCACATGAGCAGGACGAACACGGCGATCGCGGTCTTGCGCGCGCGCGAAACCGGCAGGCCGCGGCGCAGCAGCCACGCGGTGAGCCCGCCGCCGGCGAAGTTGCCGAGCCCGGCCGCCACGAACGGAATCCCGGCGGTCCTGGCGATCATCCCGAGGTCGAAGTGGTGGACGGTGCTCAGGTATTTCGGGAACCAGAAAATGTAGAAATACCAGACCGGATCCAAAAAGATCTTCGCGAGCATGAGCACCGAGGTGAAGCGCGTGCAGAAGAGCCGCCAGGCCGGCGCGGGCGGGGCCGCCGCCTCCGCGCGCGGCCGCGGCGGCGTGCGATACACGGCCCACCAGCCCGCGATCCACGCGTAGCCGGTGAGGCCGACGATGACGAACGCCCACTGCCAGCCGAATGCCTTCACGAGCCAGACCATCAGCGTCGGCGCGACGATCGCGCCGATGGCGGAGCCACTGTTGAAGATGCCGCAGGCGAGCGCGCGCTCGCGATCCGGGAACCACTCGGCGGCGACCTTGGAGCCCGCGGGCCAGTTGCCCGCCTCGCCGATCCCGAGCACGAAGCGATACGCGCCGAGCGACCACGCGCCCGTCGCCAGCGCGTGGAGCAGGCCGGCCGTGGACCACACCGCCATGCACAGCGCGTAGCCCAGCCGCGTGCCGAGCCGGTCGATGAGCGGGCCGGACACGCCGTTGGAGATCGTGTAGGCGAGCATGAACGCGGAGATGACGAGGCCGTAGGCCTCGTTGCTCATGCCGAATTTTTCGGTGAGCAGCGGCGCCACGACCGAGAGGGCCTGCCGGTCGAGGTAGTTGATGATCGTCGCGAAAAACGCGAAGCCGATCATCACCCAGCGCAGGCGCGACGGCTGATCCGGGCGGGGAACGGGTGGCTCGGGGGAAGGGGGCACCGCGAAGGAGGCAAGCGCGTGGGGCGCGCGGCGCGAGACGAAACGGGGGCGGAGGGTTGCGCAGAGGCAAGCAGGGCGGGTCGGTGACCCGCCCTCGGTCGCTCACCGCCCGCAGGCGTCTCCCAAAGATATGCCCCTCACAAGTCGCCGTGCGCCTCGCGGAGCAGGCGCAGCGCGGTCTCGACGAGGATCTCGCCGGAGCCCTTGGCGCAGCGCGCGCTGATGGGCTCGTAGTTGCCCTCGTCGTAGCCGCGTGAAGTGGGGATGTAGCCGATGCTGCCGTTGGCGAGCTCCGCGAGGATGGTGTGCTTGAACGGCGAGCCCGCCTTGATCGCGAGGCCGAGCTCGGCGAACACCTCGCCGGGCAGGCTCACCCACGCGAGGTCGCGACCGAGCGTGATCACCTGCACCTCGACCTCGAGCGGCCTGCCGGTGCGGCCGAAGACGTCGAGCACCTTGAAGGCCCAGACTTTCTCCAGGAACTTCGGGTCGGCCTTGCCGCCGATGCGCGCGATCAACGCGCGGGCCTTGTCCAGGTCGCCCTCGGCGATGGGCGCGAGCGGGAGCGGCACCATCGCGCTGCGCACGCGCGGCGCCTCGGTGGCCACGGGTGCGAGGCGCGCGTAGCTTTTGATCACCTCGCCGGCCAGCACGGTGCCGAGGCGCGCGGCCTCGCCGTAGCCCTTCTGCGGATCCTTGGTGGCGACGTTGACGTGGTTGACGTCCCCCGCGCAGCCAATCGTGAACAGCGTGAGCATGTCGGGCGACTTCACCTGCCCGAGGAGACGCGCGAGCGTGTGGGGATAATCGGCGGAGAATTTGAGGCCGCCCACGGTGTCGAGGTGCATCGCGAAGTTCACGTAGGTCGCGAGCGGCTGGCCGGCGGGCGACTCGGCGTAGACCACCGGCACCGCGGGATCGACGGGGCCGGCGGGGCGGACGATGTTGGGGTTCAGCTTGCCGGGGTTCCAGCCGACGGAGCCGTCGCGCATCACGAAGCGGCGGTTGAACGGCAGCGAATCCTCGCGCCCCGTGGCGGCGGAGAGCTTGGCGGGCGCGAGGGCGGCCTCGGCCAGGCGCACGGCCTCGGCAATTTTGGCGGGGAGCGTCTGGGTGTAGGTGCGGGCGAGATCGGTGTCGCCGCCGTAGGCGGAGTTGCGCGTCGAGTCGCTCTGGAGCAGCGGCCCCGTGTGGCTGTGCGTGGCGCTGATCATCACGGCCGCCGCGGGCACGCCGGTGGTGCGCGCGATGGCGCGGCGCGCCTCCTCGATGGTCGGCCGCGCGAGCGAGACGAGGTCGAGGGCCACGAGCGCGGCGCGCGCACCGTCCTGCTCGAACACGATGGCCTTGGCGTGCAAATCGTCGTGGATGCCCTCGGCGAGGCGCGTGGCATAGTAGCCGGCCATCGGGATGCCATCGGGCGGCGTGATGCGCACGGCGGCGCCGCCGACGCGCAATTCGCCGGCGACGAGGGAGGGGAACAGGGGGAGCAACGCGAGGGCTAGGGGCAGGCGCATGAGGGGAACCGTGGCGGAAAATCGCGCGCCGGCCACACTGGAAAATTCCGGGTGCGCCGCCGACCGGGGCGTCCCCCCCGGTCGCCCGTTATGACGCGGGTGCTGCCCGAAAATAGTCCCTGGATCGTGGCGTCCTGGTGCGCGTTTTGCTGAGTCGAGGGCGTGATCACACCCACTCCCCTCCCACGCAAACTGTTCGCGACCGCCTCGGCCCTCGCGGGCATCGCGGCCGCCGTGCCCGCGGTGGCGCAGTCCACGCCGCCCGCGGGCGACGTCACCACGATGGCCAAGTTCGAGGTCAAGGACGTGCCGCTCGAGAAGCAGATCCTCCCGACGGCGCGGCCCTTCAAGTCCGTGTTTGGCACCGAAGACAACATCGTCGATGTGCCGCGCAACGTGACCATCATCTCGCGCCAGCAACTCAGCGACATCTCGATCGCGAGCGTGCTGGACTTCACCAAGCTCACCTCGAGCGCCTATTCGACGACCAACTTCGGCGCGCCGTCCAATCCCGCCATCCGCGGCCTCACCGCGGATCTCTTCATCAACGGCGTGCGCGGCCGCATCACTTCCAACGGCAACGGCCTCCCGCTCGACTTCAACGCCGTCGAGTCGGTCAACATCGTCAAGGGTCCCGCCACCGCGGTGCAGGGCACGTCGATGTATGTCGGCGGCTTCGTCGATCTCGTGACCAAGCGGCCCTACTTCGACGCGGCCAAGGGCTCCGTCAGCCTCACGGTCGGCTCCTACTCGCAGAAGGAGTGGACGGTCGACTACGGCGCGCCGATCTCGAAGGAGGCCGCCTACCGCTTCAGCTACTCGGGCACCGACTCGAAGGGCTACTCCTGGGACTACTACAACAAGAACCACTCGATCTACGGCGCGGTCACGCTCCGGCCGACGAAGGACTACGAGCTGTTCGTCACCGCCACCGCCGCGTTCTACCGCTACACGGAGAACTGGGGCATCAACCGCGTGACGCAGGACCTGATCGACAACGGCAACTACCTGACCGGCGTGAACAGCAACGCCGCGCCGGACTTCGCGCGCTTCCCGCTGGGCTTCCAGGATTCGCGCGGGCAGGCGATCACCTTCGCCAACCTCAACACCATCGGCGGCGCGGCGGCGCCGATTTCCGATCCGCAGAATTCGAAGTGGGTCACCTCGGGCTTCCCCGCCGGCAACCGCGTGATCTTCGGCCCGACCGTGAAGATCAGCCGCCACCAGCGCCTGCTGAAGCCCGGCGACCACTCGACCGGCCGCGAGTTCAACACGCAGGCGATCCAGACCTTCACGATCAGCCCGACGCTCAAGGTCACCAACAACAGCTACGCCAGCTACACCGCCCGCAATACCCTCAGCAGCTACTACTACTCCGAGATCATCGATCCCTCGTGGTTCGCGGAAAACCGCACCGAGATCGTGCTCACGCAGAAGGCGTGGACGCTCAACACCGGCCTCGATCTCCGCTACCAGCGCACCAAGGCCTACGACGACTACTTCTTCGAGCCCGCCAACGTGTGGGACCTCACCAAGGACATGCGTTTCGTGAACGTCTACAACTCGGTCAACTTCCCGAATCCGTTCACCAGCCTGCCCATCCCGGGCTGGCCGGGCCGCTACGCGACCGATGGCATCCAGAATGGCGACACCAACGACTCCAAGGGCACGACCTTCGGCCCGTTTGCGCAGGGCACCTACCGCATTTCCGAGGAGTTCAGCTTCGTGCTCGGCGGCCGCCTCGATCGGTTCCACGCCGACGTGACCGAGCCGCTGCTGCCCAATCGCCCGCACGCAAGCATCTCGGTCTGGATCCCGAACTACAACGCCTCGCTCGTCTACAAGGTCACGCCGACGTCGAGCGTCTACGCGACCTACAACAACAGCCGCAACACCTCCGGGGCCGTGGGCAACGGCGGCGGCATCACCGGCTGGAACGCCGCGGGCACCGCGCTCTTCAAGGACAACTTCCTCCAGCCGAGCGAGCTCGTCGAGCTCGGCACCAAGTATGCGCTGATGGAGAGCAAGGTGTTCCTCAACTTCGCCGTCTTCGACCAGAAGCGCACGTTCAAGAGCACCAGCTCGACCATCATCCAGAAATTCAAGACCAAGGGCTTCGAGGCCGAGATGAACTACCAGCCGAACAAGCACCTCTACGGCACGCTGTCCTACTCCTACATCGACGCCAAGACCTCCGCCGGCTTCCAGTCGGACGGCGGCGTGGGCCAGTTCTTCGCCTCCAAGGCGACGGACGGCCGCGTCTCCGGCCTGCCCAAGCACCTGTTCAACGCGCTGGCGTCCTACTCGCTCGACAACGGCTGGAGCTTCTCGGCCAACGGCATGCTCACGGGCGAGATGCTGAACAACTTCGCCGGCACGCTGAAAATCCCGCGTCAGTTCCAGATCGACGGCAACATCGCCTATCGCACCAAGGAGTGGGAATACCGCGTCAACGTGAGCAACCTCACCGACGAGAAGAACTGGGCGCCGCCGAACGCCGTCTACGGCAACGCGTCGATCCTCGCGCTGCCCGGCACGCAGGTGCGGTTCACCGCGAAATACAGCTTCTGAGCCGCGCGCCCAAAGGGCGAAGCCTCGAGAGCAGGGCGGGTCTGTGACCCGCCCTTTCGCGCGTTGAGTGTTCGCACCGAGGGCGGGTCACAGCCCGGCCCTACTTTTTATGCCACCGCGCTTGTGATGGAAACCCCTGCTTCCCTCGGAAAATCCCCCGCCGTCGTCCACGGTCTCGAGGACCGGCTGCCGCCGGGCGCAGCGTTGCTCGTCGGCGGTTTCCCGAGCACGACTTACGCGCAGAACAACGGGGTCATCCAAATCACCGGCGTGGCCAGCCGCCGCGTCGGCTACGTGATTGCGGCGATCCTCGCGGTGCTCGGGCTCGTGCCCGCGGTGGGGCGCGCGGTCACGGCGCTGCCGCCGCCGGTGCTCGGTGCGCTCGCGCTGCTGCTCTTCGGGCTCGTCGCGGTGTCGGGCCTGCGGCTCATCCTCGCGCAGGGTCTTGGCCAGCGCGAAGGCGTGATTGTGGCGCTCGTGCTCGGCGTGGGCCTCGGCCTGCCGACGCAGCCTGCCTTGATCGCGAAAATCCCCGAGCTGCTGCGCCCACTCTTCGAGAGCGGTATTTCTGCCGGCGGCCTCACTGCCATCGCGCTCAACGCGATCTGGTGGGAGAGAAGGCAGGGCTGTCGTTTCGGCACTTAGCTACGCCCGGAACGGCCAGACGTGGAAGAACTGCAGGAAGAAAATCGCCGCGAGCACGTAGCCGAGCGCGGTCATCTTCTTTGATTCGCCGAGCGCCAGCGCGAGGATCGCCGCGGTGATGAGGCCGAGGCCGATGCCTTCCGCGATGCTGAACGTGAGCGGGATCGCCAGCAGCGTGAGCACCGCCGGCGCGGCGACCTTGAAGTCCGTCATGTCGATCTCCGTGATCGATTGCATCATGAAGACGCCCACGATCACGAGCGCCGGGGCCGTCGCCGCGGCGGGCACGATCAGGATCAGCGGCGTGAAGAACAGCGCGAGCAGCATGAGCGCCGCCACGGTGAGGCCGGTCAACCCGGTGCGCCCGCCGGCCTCCACGCCTGAGGCCGACTCGATGTAGCTCACCACCGTCGAGGTGCCGCAGAGCGCGCTCAGGATGGTGGCGACCGAGTCGGCGAGCAGCGCGCGGCCGGCGCGAGGCAGGGTGCCGTCGGGCTGGAGGAAGCCCGCGCGCTTCGTCACGCCGATGAGCGTCCCGATGTTGTCGAACATGTCCACGAGCAGCAGCGTGAGGATGAGCGGCAGCGCGAGCAGGAAGGCGTTCGAGTGGGTGAGAAAGTTGAAGCTCAGCTTGAGCATCACCGGGTCGGGCGACGCCGGCAGCGCGACGAAGCTCGCCGGCAGCTGCGTGACCATCGCGCCCTTGCCCGCCGGCACGAACAGCCCCGCGAGCGTGACGATCGCGATGCTGAGCACGATGGCGCCGGGCATGCGCCGCGCGACGAGCACGGCCGTGAGCGCGATGCCCGCGAGGCACAGCGCGACCGGCCCGGAGGCGAAGTCGCCGTGCGACACAAACGTCGCGGGGTTGGCCACGATCACGCCGCCGTTTTTCAGGCCGATGAAGGCGATGAAGAGCCCGATGCCGCAGGTGACCGCGATCTTCAGCGCCTGCGGGATGGCCGCGATGATCTTTTCCCGCACGCCCGTGACCGAGAGCGCGAGGAAAATGACGCCGTTGACGAAGACCATGCCGAGCGCCTCGGGCCAGGGCACGCGCTTGCCGAGGACGATGGTGAAGGTGAAGAACGCGTTGATGCCCATGCCCGGGGCGAGCGCGATGGGGTAGTTCGTCAGCAGCGCCATGAGCGCGGTCGCGAGCGCGGCGGTGAGCGCGGTGACGGTGACGAGCGCGCCCTTGTCCATGCCCGTGTTGGCGAGGATCGCGGGGTTGACGGCGAGGATGTAGGCCATCGCCGCAAACGTCGTGAGCCCCGCCTGCACCTCGCGGCCGGGGGTGGTGCCGTTTTCAGTGAGGCGGAAGAAGCGGATAAGCATGAGGCGAAGCGGGAAGGGGAGTGGAGCCGGCGATGGAGGCGGCAGCGAACTCCACTACCACGTGGAATGCCAACCTTGAACATGGCGGGGCCTGGACGCGGCCATGGCGCCGCCGGGTGGCTTCCGGTTGCGGCGGTTGGGCCCGTTCCGCCTCTGGGGGCCCCTCGCCTCAAGCGCTCAATCGACGACATCAAGCGCGACGTCTGCGACGAGACCGCGGCCCTGCCCAAAAAAAGGGCGGCGCCAAGCGCCGCCCGCACATCACGATTCGGGATGCTGGTGTTTCAACGTTACCGCCGCCCGGTCCGGCTGAGCGCGTAGCTGAGGTAGATCGCGCGCTTCTCGCCGATGAGGCGGTTGACGCGGAGATACTCGCGGTCGAAGAGGTTGTTCACGTTCAGCGAGAGGCGTTGATCGTAGCCTGCCATCGTGGGGAGGCGGTAGTGCAGGCCGAGGCTCCAGACGTTGAAGGACGGCACGCGCAGGCGCCACTGGTAGGTCGTGCGTTGGAGCAGGCGCTGGCCGTTGACCGTGGTGTAGGTGTCGCCGGCGTTGGGCGCCTCGGTGGGCGTCGCGGCCACGTAGCTCACGCCGAGGTTGGCGGAGAAGTTCTTCAACGGGCCGGAGGTGGGCGCGTATTTCACATACACGCTGCCGTTCTGCGGCGAGATGCCGTTGACGCGGCGCCCGATCGCGAGCGGCGAGGCGGAACCGAAATCCGTGTAGATGGAGTAGACGTGGCCCCAGCTCCCGCCGGCGTAGAACGCGTCGTTGATGCGCCACGTGGCGTCGATCTCGTAGCCGCGCACGAGCTGGTCGCCGTCGCGCTCGGTGACCTGGAGAAAGTTGCCGGAGCCGAGCGGGGTCTCGACGTTGTTGACGACGCTCACGTTCTGGCGATTGGCGTAGAAGCCGGAGATGGTGTAGTTGAGGCGGCCGCCGAGGAGCTCGCCCTTGAAGCCGTAGTCCCAGCCGTCGGCGAGCTCGGGCTTGAACGTGGGGTTGAAGTGGTCGGCGGTCGTGTCGTTTTGGTTCACGAAGTAGCTTTCGCTGTAGCTGGCGAAGACGCGGAAGCTGGGCGTGACCTTGAAGTTGAAGCCGGCGTTGGGCTTCAGGAAGTAGAGGTCCTTGTCGACCATCTTGCCGGTGACGTAGCCGGCGGGCGCGGTGAAGCCGATGAAGTCGCGGTCGCGGAAGCGCACGGCGTCGTAGCGCGCGCCGGCGAAGGTGAGGAGGCGGCCGTTGAAGAACGAGGTTTGATGGCGGATCAGGCCGCCGAAGACCGTGGTGCGGCGCTTTTGGTGGCGCGTCTTGACGCCGATGGTCGGGTCGAGCGGCTTGAGCCAGAAGGCGTAGGGCGCGGCGGGCGCGAGGGTGTTGCGGTCGAGCGTGACGGTGCGCACGGCGTTCCACGCGACGAGGTCGGCGTTGGTGGCGCCGGCGTAGTTGAGCGACGGGTCCCAGCGGTAGTAGTCGTTGATGTCGATCGTGACGAGGGTGCGGTGCTCGATCTTGTGGTCGGTGGTCCAGTAGTGGGCGAGGAGGTCGCCCTGGAAGCCGCCGCCGTCCTCGATGATGCGCGTGGTGTTGGGCGTGGCGCCGCGGGCCGAGGTGGGCGCGGCGACGGTGCCGTTGGCGGCGGGCGCGGGGTTGATGTTGATGGCGCCCCAGCCGGTGTTCTGGTTGAAATCCCAGCGGCGCGCCCAGTAGCGGTTGGCGCCGAGCCGCATGCTCCAGACGGGGGAGAAGGTCTTGTCGTAGAAGGCGTTCACGCCGGTGTTGCCGCGGTCGAGCTGGCTCACCGGGCCGAAGGCATTGTAGCGGGCGAGGTTCGTGGCGTAGCCGATGGCTTCGTCGTCGGTGTTGGAGGCGGTGCCCTTCAGATCGGTGATGAGCGGGGCGGCGCTGTTGGGCGCGTGGCGCATCTGGAGAAAATACTCGAGCGAGACCAGGAGGTTGGAGCCGTCGGGGAAGGTTTGGCCGATCGCGAGGTAGTATTCCTGGTTGCGGTTGCGGGCATACTCCATGTCGAACTCCTTCTGGAAGAGAGACCCGGTGAGGACGTAGTTCGTTTTTCCGAGCGACGTGTTCAGCACCGGGCCGGTGCTCTCGAGCGTGACGCGCTGCGTGCCCTCGTCGCCGTAGTTGAGCGTGAGCTTCTGGCTCTCGCGGGACTTGGGCGCCTTGGAGATCATGTTGAGCATGCCGCCGGGGGAGCTGCGGCCGTAGATGGCGGCGTTGGAGCCCTTGATGATCTCCATGCGGTCGACGTTGCTGGAGCCGTAGCGGCCGAGGCGGAAGAAGCCGTCGCGGAGCTGCGACGTGGAGCTGAAGCCGCGGAGGTTGAAGCCGCCGCCGACGTCGAGCCCGGTGAAGCCGCCGATCTGAATCACGTTGTCGGAGAGCTCGAAGATGCCGAAGTCCTCCATGAACTCGCTCGTCATCACGTTCACCGTGTAGGGCAGGTCGATGATCTTGGTGGCGACGCGCGAGCCGGTGAGGGTCTCGGAGGGCGCGTAGCCGCGGTTCTCGTCGGCCTGGACGGAGAAGGCCGAGAGCTGAATCGGATCCTCCTTGCTGGCGGCGGGCGCCGGCGAGGGCGCGGGGGCGGTCTGGGCGGGGAGCGCGGCGGAGCAGGCGAGGGCGAGCGCGAGCGCGCGCGAGGCGAGGGTGGAGGGGGGCATGGCAGGGTGGCTTGGCTTGGGTTGGCGCGGACGCGGAAGGCGGCCGCGGGAAAAAGGGTTTTCCATTGCTTGGGAGGCGTAAAGCCGGGTTTTGTTCATGCCGTTAACTAAAATGCCCCCGGGCGTGACCATGAAGAGCATCGCCGCGCTGGCCGGCGTGACGCAGGCGACCGTCTCGCTCAGCCTCGCGAACAACCCGCGGATCCCGGCCGCGACGCGGGAACGCATCCAGGCGATCGCGAAGCGGCTCGGCTACCAGCCCAACCCCTATGTCTCCGCGCTCATGCGCACCCGCCGCCAGGGCCGGCCGCTGCCGGAGAAGCCCGTGCTCGCGCTCGTCAACGCGCAGCGCGCGGCCGACGGCTGGCGCAACCACCCGTCGGCGACGATCCGGCAGTTTCGCGAGGGCGCGATCGAGCGCGCGGCGGGCCGCGGCTACCGCGCGCAGGAATTCTGGCTGCACCGCGACGGGATGTCGGCCGAGCGCTTCTCGGCCATGCTCCACGCGCGCGGGATCCGCGGGCTGCTGCTGAGCCCGCTGGCCGAGGGCGACGCGCCGCCGGCGCTGCGCTGGGAGCATTTTGCCGCCGTCAGCCTGAGCACGCCGCACCCCGCGCTGAAGATTCCGTCGGTCTGCAACGACCACTACTTCTCCTGCCTGGCCGCGCTGCGCGAGTGCCGCCGTCGCGGCTACCGGCGCGCGGGCCTCGTGCTGCATCGCATCCACCGCACGCGCTTCCAAGGGCGCTGGCAGGCGGGCTTCCTCGTCGGCGCGGATCTCGTGCCCGAGCTTGCGCTCGCGCCGCCGCTCTATGTGGAAAACTGGACGACGGCCCGGCCGGTGGCCGCATGGCTGCGCCGCGAGCGGCCCGAGGTGATCATCACCTCCGATGGGCCGGCGTTGCACACGCTGCTCCGGCGCGAGGGCTGGCGCGTGCCCGCCGAGCTCGGCCTGATCTGGCTCGGCTGCCCGCGCCTCGGGGAGGCGTTGAGCGGCATCTGGCAAAACGGCCCGCGCATCGGCGCGCTCGCGATCGACGCGCTCGTCGGCCTCATCGAGCGGCATGAGCACGGCCTGTCCGAGCAGGCGCCCACGCTGATGCTCGAGGGCGTCTGGAACGAGGGCCGCACGCTGCGGGCGGCACCGGGCTAGCGCGGCGGGCCCGACGCCGGCCTACGGCGCCGCGGCGAAGGCGCGGATGAGCACGCCCGCGCCCTCGTCGCAGGCCTTGGCCGCGGCGTCTCCGCCCTGGTTGCACGCGACGAGCACGGCGAAGTCGATCTCGGGCGCGAGCCACGCGACGCAATGCCACATCGTGTTGCTGCCCGCGTGCGTGAGGATGCGGCCGGTGTCGCCGGGGCGCGGGCCCTTGGCCCATGGGCGCGTGCCGGTGCCCCAGCCGGCGGCGTAGGTCTCGCCCGGCGACGCGGTGTGCAGCGCCGCAAACGTCTCCGCCTTCAGCAGCGTGGCGTGATGATTCGGGTTCGCCGGATCGCCGCGCAAATGGAGAGCCACGAACTTCGCCCAGTCCTGCATCGTCATGTGCGCCGTGCCCGCGGGTCCGTAGTGCGCGGGGTTGTCGGGATAAGTGCCCGGATCGCGCGGCGTGCCGCCGGCGGTGTGCGCCCACGGCTGATCGATTTTTCCCGGCGTGCCGGGCGGGCCGAAGCCGCCGCTCGTAAGGCCGAGCGGCGCAAACAGCCGCGCGCGCATCAGCTCCTCCCACGGGCGGCCGGAGATTTTTTCCAGCACGGCCCCGGCGAGGATGTAGCCGGTGTTGGAGTAGAGGAACTTTGAGCCGGGCGGATGCTCGGGCGCCGCCACCAGCGCGTCGCGCGCGATCTCGCGGCGCTGCGCGTCGAGCGGCGCGCCGCCGACGTGGAGCTTCTGGCGGAGCGCGGCGGGGGGATTCGCCGGCAGGCCCGCGCGGTGCGTGAGCAGCTGCCGGTAGGTGACGCCGCGCCACTCGGCGCGCATGTCCCCCACCGTCGCGCCCAGCAGATCGCCGAGCGTGGCGTCCCACGACAGCTTGCCCTCCTCGACGAACCGCGCGGCCACCGTGGCGGTCATCGCCTTGGTGTCCGAGCCGAGGTGAAACTTGTCCGTCCGTGCGAGCGGCGCGGGGTCGCCGGCCTTGCGCACGCCGACGAACGCCTCGCCCGCGATCGCGTCGCCGCGCAGCGCCACGGCGGCGAGGCCGGGGACCTTGTGCCTGGCGGCAATCGCGGCGAGCTGCGGCGAAATCTCCGCGGCGGCGGCGAGGCCGCCGCCGGGCGCGAGGGCGAGGAGAACCCGGAGGCGGGACAGGCGCATCATGGCGCGGGCGGGTTGGGCGGCGGGTTTGGCGCCGCAGCCTCCTCGACGCGAGGCCGCAGCTTCAGCACCTGCGTCTCGGTCCGGCCGCCTGCGCCGCCCACGCGCAGGCGCAGCGTGACGGGAATCTCCTCGACGGCGGGCACGCCCAGCCGCGACGTCATCGGCTCCGCCTCGCTGGTCGTGCCCGCGGCCAGCGCCAGGCGCGATGGTTGGACGACGAAGTTGCCGAGGTCGGAGTTGAAATCGAGCACCTCGACATCCGCCGCGGCGGCGCCGCGATTGGTCAAGCGTAGCCGCAGCTGCACCGGCGCTGCGGTGCTCGCGCGGATGGCCGGGCCGCGCGGGGCCTCGCTGCGCGCGGCGGGCGGAGGCGGCTCCTCCGCGCGTCGTCCGCCGCCCCTGCGCCCACCGCCCGGGTTGAAGCCGCCCCAGCGGCCGCCGCCGCGATCGCCGCCTTCGCCGCTGCCGGGCGTCTTCCAGGCGATGTCGGACTTGGCCAGCATCGCCTCAGCCTCGATTTGGCCCGCGAAAAACACGGCGTGGCCGTCCATCGGCTTGGGATTGGGGTTGGCGAGTTCGCCGCTGGAGGTCATCGGCGCGCCGGCCGTGCCGGCTGCGCGCGGATAGCGCGGCGCCGGGGCTTCGCAGCCGGTGAGCGCAAGGATGGCCAGCAGGGCGGGCAGCGCGGGATTCCTCATGCCCCGTCCGACGCGCCGCGACGGAAAAAGTCGCCGTCAGCGCCGGGTGCCGAGCTTCTCGGCGATCTCCTCGAGGGGGTAGGTGATGATTTCGGCGAGCGTCGGGTGAAACCACGGCGCGCGGAGGAGATCGAAGACGGTGGCCTTCATCGCGAGCGGGCCGCTGAAGGCGTGGATCAACTCGCCCGCGTCCTTGCCCACGATCTCGGCGCCGAGGATGCGGCCGCGCTTGGGTTCCGCGATGACTTTCACGTAGCCGTGGCCCGCCTCCATGAGGATCGACTTGCCGTGGTCGTTGAACGGGTAGCTCGCGACGAGATACGGCGTGCCCTCGGCGTCGAGCTCGCGCTCGAGGCGGCCGATGGTCGCGAGCTGCGGATCGGTGAAGACCACGTTGAGCAGCAGCGACCAGTCCACGGGCTTCAATTTCTTCACGCCGGCGGCGTGGCGCGCGGCGAGCTCGCCCTGCTGAATCGCGATGTGGACGATCTCGGCCGGGCCGGAGCAGTCGCCCGCGGCGTAGATGTGGGGCACGGAGGTCTGCTGGAACGCATTGATGATGATCTGCCCGTCGGGCCGCGTGGCGACGCCGGCGGCGGCGAGGTTGAGCGGCGCGGTGTGGGGCTCGCGGCCGAGGGCGTTGAAGAGGTGCGCGGCGCGGCGCGTGACGACGCGGCCATCGTGGAGAAACGTGACCGCGAAGCCCGCGCGATCGTGCGCGACCCGCTGGAGCTTGGTGTCGGTGAACAGCTCGATGCCCTCGTCGACGAAGGCCCTTTGCACGACGCAGGAGGCGTCGTCGGAGTGATCGCGCAGGATGTTGGCGCTGCGCTGCACGAGCGTGACGCGCGCGCCGATGCGGCGGAGAAACTGCGCGAGCTCGCACGCGACGACCCCGCCGCCGAGCACGATCACGCTCTTGGGCACGAAATCCAGGTCGAGCACGTCGTCGCTGGTCCAGGCCGGCGCCCCGGCGAGGCCGGGGACGGGCGGCACGCTCACCTTGGAGCCGGTGCCGATGAGGATGCGCCGGGCGCGCACGCGGCCGCCGGTCGAAAGCTCCAGCGTGTGCGCATCGGCGAAGCGCGCGTGCGCGCGGATGAGGTCGAACTTGCCGGCGGCGAGGGCGTCCTGCCGGTAGCGCGCGAATTCGCCGATGATTTTTTTCTTCCGCGCGTGCATGGCCCGCATGTCGGCGCGGGCCGAGGGGATTTTCAGCCCGAAGGTCCCGCCCTTCTGCGCGAGGTGCAGCACGTCGGCCATGTAGAGCAGCGTCTTCGACGGCATGCAGCCGCGGAGGATGCAAAGCCCGCCGAGCTCGCGGGCGCCGTCGATGATGGCGGTCTTGAGGCCGAGCGAGGCGGCGGTGCGGGCGGCGTTGAAGCCGGCGCTGCCGCCGCCGATGGCGACGAAGTCGTAGGTGCGGGTTCTCATTTCGCGGGAGTGAAGCAGATGGAGGCCCCGACCTCGGCGGCTATTCCGGGCGAAAACAATTTTTCCACGAGCAGCAGCCCGAACTCCAGCGCCGTGCCCGCGCCGCGCGACGTGAGCAGGCGGCCGTCCGCGACGCAGCGCTCGCCGGCGAGGAGGTGCGGCAGCTCGGCGGCGACGGAAAAATGCGCCGTGTGGCGCCGGCCCGCGAGCAGGCCCGCATCGTGGAGCACCGTCGGCGCGGCGCAGATGGCGGCGACCCAGCGCCCGGCGTTCCAGTGCCGCAGCACGATTTCACGCACGCGCGGATCGGCGCGCAGGTGCTTCACGCCGGGGCCGCCGGGAAGAAACACGAGGTCGAAGTCGCGCGCGGCGACGGCGGCGAGCGGGGCGTCGGCGTGCAGGGTGACGCCGTTGCGGCCGGAGACGTGGATGCCGTCGGCGAGCCCGGCGACGACGACCTCCGCGCCCGCGCGGCGCAGCAGATCGACGGGCGCGATGGCCTCCAGTTCCTCAAACCCCTCGGCGATGATCGTGAGCACGGATGGCATGGCGGGACGCGATGCGCGAAGGCAATGCCGCGCGGCGCTTGCGGCAACTGTTCATTTCCCGGAGGCTGCGCGCCATGGGGACGCTCGCGGGCAAACGCCTGGTGATTTTCGGCTGCGGCTACGTCGGCGCGGCCGTGGCGGAGCGCGCGCGCGCGGCGGGCGCGCGCGTGACCGCGCTCACGCGCAACGAGGCGAAGGCCGCGGCGCTGCGCGCGGCCGGCCTCGAGGTGGTCGTCGCCGATTTGGCGGGCGACCGCTGGCACGCGCAGATCGCGGGCGGGGCGGACGGCGTGCTGAACTGCGTGGGCTCGGGCGGCGGCGGGGCCGACGCCTACCGGCGCAGCTATGTCGACGGCCTGCGCTCCATCCTCGCCTGGGCGCGGGCGCGCGGTGCGGCGGGCACCCTGGTCTACACCAGCAGCACGTCGGTCTACGCCCAGGGCGACGGCGCGATCGTCGACGAGACCCAGCCGACCATCGCCTCGGGTGATCGCGCCGCGGTGCTCATCGAGGCCGAGCAGCTCGTGCGCGACAGCGGTGCGGCGGCGCGGCGCTGGTGGATCCTGCGGCTCGCGGGCATCTACGGGCCGGGCCGGCTGCACCTGCTGGAGCAGGTGCGCGCGGGGGAGGTCGCGGGCGTGGGGGCCCATCATCTCAACTTGATCCACCGCGACGACATCGCGGCGGCGGTGCTGGCGGCGCTCACGGCGCCGCCGGCGCTGGGCAACGAGGCGCTCAACCTCGCCGACGACGGCGCCGCGCGCAAGGCGGAGATCGTCGCCTGGCTCGCGGCCCGGCTGGGCGTGCCCCCGCCGCGCTTCACCGGCGCGCCCGCGGGCGGCCGCCGCGCGATCACGCCGGACCGCGTGATCGCGAATGCGCGGGCGAAGGCGGTGCTCGGCTGGCGGCCGGCGTGGCCGACGTTTCGCGAAGGCGCGGCGAGTTTGTTGTCGCATTGATTCGCGGCGCGCTGCTGAACTGCGGCCCTTCTATGGCAGGACTCGGAAAAATTGTTAAGCAGGCGGAGAAAATGAAGCGCGGCCTCGAGGCGCTGCAGGCGCAGCTCGCCGCCCAGCGCCTCGACGTCACGGGCGAAGGCGGCGCCGTGAAGGTCACGATCAGCGGCAGCGGCGAAGTGCTCGGCCTCGCGCTCGATCCGGCCCTGCTCAAGAAGGAGGCCGGCATCGTCGCGGCGGCCATTCTCGCCACCGTGCAGCGCGCGGCGCGCGAGGCAAAGGAGCGCCATGAGGCGGAGATGAAAAGGATTTCCGAGGCGCACCACGTGCCGGGGGCGCTCTAGGCCGCGGACGGCGGGCAGGCGATGACACCGGCGTTCGAGAAACTGCAGCAGGCGCTCAAGCAGCTGCCGGGCCTGGGCTACCGCTCGTCCGAGCGCATCGCGCTGCACCTGCTCGTCGAGAAACCCGCGCGGCTGCCGGCGCTCGTGTCGGCGCTGGAGGCGGCCGCCGCCGCGGTGCGCCGCTGCGAGCGCTGCGGCAACCTCGCGGAGGAGCCGCAGTGCGGCATCTGCGCCGACGAGCGCCGTGAGCGCGGCCTCGTCTGCGTGGTCGAGCACGTGCCCGACTTGGTGGCGGTTGAGCGGAGCGGCGCGTTCCGCGGGACCTACCATGTGCTGCACGGCAAGCTGTCGCCGATCCACGGCGTCGGCCCGGATGATCTAAATGTGGCGGCGCTGAGCGCGCGCATCGCGGCGGGCGAGGTGCAGGAGCTCATCCTCGCGCTGCCCAACGATGTCGAGGGCGAGGCCACCTGCCACTACCTGACCGCGCACCTGCCGGGCGCCGCGCAACTGAAGACGACGCGCATCGGCTTCGGGCTGCCGAGCGGCGGCGGCGTGCTCTATGCCGACAGCGTGACGCTCAAGAGCGCGCTCGAGGGCCGCCGCGGCTACCACTAGCGCACGGCGCCGGCGCGGTTCAACCAAGCCGCGCTAGACGCCGGCGGAGACGCGCTCGGCATGGAGGTTGCGCCAGCGGCTGAGCACGCGGCGATGGATGTCGTCGGCCGCGAGGCCGTAGGCGGCTCGGAGCACCTCGGTGCTGCTGCCGTGCTCCACAAATTTGTCGGGCCAGCCGACGCGCTCGACCGCCGCGGGGCAGTCGGCGTCGTGCAGCGCCTCGATGACCGCGCTGCCAAAGCCGCCGGCGAGGACGTGGTCCTCCATCGTGACGAGCAGCGGGATGCAGGCCGCGTGGCTGAGCAACAGGGCCCGGTCGAGGGGCTTGACGAAACGCGCGTTCACCACGCCCACGGAAAGGTTTTCCTCGGTGGCGAGGCGGTCGGCGAGCCTGAGGGCGTCCTGCACCATGCTGCCGAGCGCCCAGATCATGATGTTGGACCCCTCGCGGAGGACCTCGGCGTGGCCGATGGCGAGCGCCGCGGGCTGATCCTTGATCTTCGCGCCGGTGCCGGCGCCGCGCGGGTAGCGGATGAAGCCGGGGCCGGGGAGCTCGAGGCACGTGTGCAGCATGTCCACGAGCTCGTCCTCGTCCTTGGGCTGCATGACGGTGGCGTTGGGCACGCAGCGCAGGTAGGAAAGGTCGAAGAGGCCGTGGTGCGTGGGGCCGTCGTTGGGCGAGAGGCCGGCGCGATCCATGCAGAAGGTGACGGGCAGGTTTTGCAGCGCGACGTCGTGAATCACCTGATCGTAGGCGCGCTGGAGGAACGTCGAGTAGATGGCGCAGACGGGGCGGAAGCCCTTGGTCGCCATGCCGGCGGCAAAGAGCACCGCGTGCTCCTCGGCGATGCCCACGTCGAAGAACTGCTTCGGCGCGGCGCCCGCGAGGTGCGAGAGGCCGGTGCCGCTCGGCATCGCGCCGGTGATGCCGACGACCTTGGGATTCGCCCGGGCGAAGCGCGCGAGCGCCAGGCCGAACACGTCCTGGTAGTTCGGCGGCGTGCCGGGCGCGGCCTTCTTGCTCTCGCCCGTCTCGGGATCGAAGGGCGAGGCGCCGTGGAATTTCTCGGGATGCGCGACCGCGGCCTCGAGGCCCTTGCCCTTTTTGGTGAGCACGTGGACCAGCACCGGCACATCGCAGTGCTTGGCGAACTCGAGGTTCTTGCGCAGGGCCTCGAAGTCGTGGCCGTCGACGGGCCCGAGGTAGCGCAGGCCGAATTTCTCGAAGAGCGACGACTCGACGAAGAAGTCCTTCGTCTCCCGCTTCCACTTCATGTAGACGCGGTTCATCTCCACGCCGGCGGGGAAGCTCTTGAAGAACGCCTCCACGTCGTGGTGCAGCTTGTTGTAGGTCCTGCTCGTGCTGATCCGGTTGAGGTAGCTCGAGATCGCGCCGACGTTCTTCGCGATCGACCATTCGTTGTCGTTCAGGATGACGACGAGGCGCTTGGTGGACGCGACGACGTTGTTGAGCGCCTCGAGCGTGACGCCGCAGGTGAAGGCCGCGTCGCCGCACATCGCCACGACGTGCTCGTGGCTGCCGCGGAGGTCGCGCGCCGTCGCCATGCCGAGCGCCGCGGAGAGCGCCGTGCCGGCATGCCCGGCGCCAAACGGATCATGGGCGCTCTCGCTGCGGTAGAGGAAGCCGCTGGCGCCGCCGCTCTGGCGGAGCTTCCGGAAAAACTCGCCCCCGCGGCCGGTGAGCAGCTTGTGGACGTAGCCCTGGTGCGCCACGTCGAACACGAATTGATCCTCCGGCGAGTCGAACGTGCGGTGCAGCGCAATCGTGAGCTCGACGACGCCCAGATTGGGGCCGATGTGGCCGCCGTTGCGGGCCGTGACGGCGACCAGTTCCTCGCGGATCTCCTGCGCCAGCTGCGGGAGCTGATCGGGCGCGAGGGCCTTGACATCGGCCGGGCCGCGGATGCCGGCGAGGAGCCGAGGCGAGGGCAGGGGGGCGGAATCGTTCATTGCGCAGCGAAAACGGGGGAGGGCGGGTGGGCTTCAGTCGGCGGCGGTGGTCTCGAACTTCTCGAAGGCCAGGGCGCCGCCCTTCTGCTTCTTGAGCACCTCGATTTTGAGCTCCGCGTCCTTCAGGCGCGCCTCGCAGGCCTTCAGCAACTTGGTGCCTTCCTCAAACTTGGCCAGCAGGTCGGCCAGGGGCACGTCGCCCGCCTCCATCGACTCGACGATGGTCTCGAGCTTCTTGAGCGCGGTTTCAAAGGAGAGCTTGTCTTCGGCGGTGGCCACGGGCGGACACCATGCGCGCGGGCGGGGTCATTTCAAATCATCTTTGGGCTGGAAGCGTCCGGCGTTTCGCGTGGATTGGCGGGATGCCTTACCTGCTCCCCGTGGTCGCCGGCCTCATGGCGCTGCGACTGGTCGCCGAACTCATCCTCGCCGCGGTGAACCGCGCCGAGGTGCGCCGCCATGCCGGCGCGCGGCCGCCGGCCGTGGCGGCCATCATGGACGAGCCCACCTACGCCAAGTCCGTCGCCTACACGCTGGAGAAGTCGCGCTTCGGGACGCTCACGGAGGTTTTCGACACGCTGGTGCTCGCGCTCGTCGTCTTCGGCGGCGTGCTGCCGTGGCTGTTCTCGCACGTCGTCGCCTGGGGGGGCGCCGATGCGCTCTGGACCCGCGTGCTCTTCGTCCTGATCGCCGCGACGCTGCTGGCGATCCCCGCGCTGCCCTTCGAGTGGTGGGAGCAGTTCCGGCTCGAGCAGAGGTTTGGCTTCAACAAGAGCACCCCGGGCCTGTGGGTGACCGACAAGCTGAAGGGCGCGCTGCTGCTCTTCGCCATCGGCTACCCGCTGCTCTGGGCGCTGCTGTGGGTCGTGGAAAAGGCCGGCGCTTCGTGGTGGCTGTGGGGCTTCGGGCTGATGTTCGGCTTCCAGCTCCTCATGCTGATCCTCTACCCGAAGGTGATCCTGCCGCTCTTCAACAAGCTCACCCCGCTGCCCGAGGGCGAGCTGCGCACGCGCCTGATGGCGCTCGGCGACCGCACGGGCTTCCAGGCCAGGACCATCGAGGTCATCGACGGCTCGAAACGCTCGGGCCACTCCAACGCCTACTTCACCGGCTTCGGCCGCTTCCGGCGCATCGTGCTCTTCGACACGCTCATCAACCAGCTGAGCGCCGAGGAGCTCGAGGCCGTGCTCGCCCACGAGATCGGCCACTACCGGCGCGGGCACATCCCCAAGCTGATCGCGACCTCGGCCGCGATGATGCTGGGCGGATTTGCCATCGTCGCGTGGCTGGCACGGAGCCCGTGGTTCAACAGCGCGTTCGGCCTGCCGCCCGGCGAGATGGCGCCGTCGTTCCTGCTTTTCATGCTGCTGAGCGGCGTCGTGACGTTTTGGTTCACGCCCGTGAGCAACTTGCTCTCGCGCAAGTTCGAGTATGAGGCCGACGCCTTCGCCCGCGACGCGATGGGCGGCCCCGTCGCCATGGTTGGCGCCCTGCGCAAGCTCGCGCAGAAAAACCTCACCAACCTCACGCCGCACCGCTGGTTCAGCGGCTTCTACTACTCGCACCCGACGCTCGTGGAGCGCGAGGCGGCGCTGGTGAAGGCGTAGACGTTTTCACGGGAGGAAACGGAGAAAACGGAGATGAAGGCAGCCAAACGACTTCTCCGCCCCCTCTGTCTTCTCCTGCTCAACTTGCGGCTGACCGTCGGCCTTTGCGCCGGGCCGCTCGTCATCGCCACCTACAATGTCGAGAACTACGGCCCGGCCAATCGCCTGACCGAGGCCGGCTACCGCAAGGACTACCCGAAGCCCGAGGCCGAGAAGCGCGCCCTCCGCGCCGTCATCCGCGCGGTCGATGCCGATGTGCTCGTCCTGCAGGAAATGGGCGGCGCGCCCTACCTCGACGAACTGCGCCGCGATCTCCGCACCGAGGGCCTCGACTATCCGCACGCCGCGCTCGCCACGGCGTCCGACGCCGATCGCCACCTCGCCCTTCTCTCCAAGCGCGAGCTGCGTGGCGTCGTCACGCACGCCGACCTCGCGTTCACGTATTTCGGCGCGAAGGAGCCCGTGAAGCGCGGCCTGCTCGAGGCGACGCTCGCGACCGCCGCCGGCGACGTGACGATCTTCGCGCTCCATCTCAAGAGCCGCTACACCGATCGCGCCGACGACCCGATGTCGGCCACGCGCCGCGCCGGTGAGGCGACCGCCATCCGTGACCGCGTGCTGAAGCGCTTCCCCGATCCCGCCGCCGCGCGCTTCGTGATTCTCGGCGATTGCAACGACAGCCGCGCGAGCAAGGCCGTCGGTTTCCTCCAAAAGCGCGGCAAGACCGAGATTGCCAGGCTGCTCCCCGCCGCCGACTCCCGCGGCGAGACGTGGACGCACGCCTACCGCAAGGAAGACTCCTACTCGCGCGTCGATCAGATCCTCGTCTCGCCGCCGCTGCTGTCCGCCGTGCACGGCGGCGCCGCCCGCATCCACGACGGCCCCGGCGTGCGCGAGGCGAGCGACCACCGGCCGGTGGTGGTGGAGCTTTGGCTGGCGCCGTAGCGGGCGGCGGCGGCTCACGCCGCCGCCGTGCGCCGCAGGCGCTCGCGCCAGGCGCGCGGGGCGAGGCCGGTCTGGCGGCGGAACTGCAGGTTGAAGTTCGGCAGGTTCACGAAGCCGCACGCGAGCGCGACGCCGGTGATTTTTTCATCGGTCTGCCCGAGCAGCCGGCACGCGCGGCTGATGCGCAGCTCGTTCACGTAGGCGGGGAACGTCTTGCCGGTGCGCGCGCGGAAGAACCGGCTGAACGCCCCGGGGCTCAGGCTCGCCTGCGCCGCGCAGTCCTCGCGCATCACCGGGCCGCCGAGCCGCGCGTCGATGAAGCGGCACACGCGCTCCATGCGGTCCTGATCCGAGCGGTCGAGCGCGGGGCGGAAGCCCACGCTCGCGATCGGCGCGAGCTCGCGCGAGGCGGCGAGGCGCCCGAGGATGCCGAGCAGCGCGAGCAGGCGCGCGAGGCCGCGCAGGCCCATCAGCCGCTCCAGCTCCGCCGCCACCGCCGCGCGCGTGCGGCCCGTCACGTGCAGCCCGCGCGCGGCGCGCGCGAAGAGCGCGCCCACGCGCTCCAGCTCCGGCCGCCGCAGGAACTCCGCCCCGAGGAAATCCGGCGTGAACTGCACCACGATCGCGCGCACCGCCGTGGGCGATTGGTCCTGCGTCCCGTCCTGGTGCCACACGTGCGGCAGCCCCGCGCCCACCAGCACGAGATCGCCCGGCGCGAGCGGGCTGATGTTGTCGCCCACGAGACGGTGGCCGACGCCCTTGAGCACGAGCGTGAGCTCGACCTCCGGATGGAAGTGCCACGTGCAGCCGTAGTCGCGCCCCACGACCCACTGGCTGTGGAACGACTGCGCGGGGGCCCGCGGGACTTTCTCGAATTGCAGCTTCACGCGTCGCGCCCGATCGCGCGGCCGCGGCGTCGGGGAGGCAAGTCACAATTTCATCGGAAGTGATGACGAAGCCGCCTAGCCGCCCCGCGCGCCGGCGGGTAACATGGGGGCCGCCCGTCGCCGCGATGCCCGCCGACCTTCACCCCGCCATGAGCTTTCCCCGCCTCCTCCTCGCGGCCGCATGCTGCGCGCTGCCAGCGATTGCCTCCGCCCAGCCCGCCGCGGCCACGATCCGCGGCACGGTGCGCGGCGCCGTGTCCGGCGCGTTGATCGAGGGCGCCTCCGTCGCGATCCCCGAGGCGAACCGCGCGACGATCAGCGGCGCCGACGGCTCGTTTCAAATCGGCGGGCTCGCCCCCGGCACGTATCGCGTCGTCGTCACCTCCGAGGGCGTCGACGACTTCACGGAGACGGTCGCGCTCACCGCGGGCGCGGAGCGGCGGCTCGACTTGCGGCTGCGGTCGGCCATCCACCGGCTCGACACGATCACGGTCTCCGCGCAGGCCGAGGGCCAGGCGCAGGCGCTCAACCTCCAGCGTTTCTCCGACAGCATCCGCAAGATCGCCTCGCAGGACGCGCTCGCCACCGCGCGCGCCGGCGAGGTGGGCGAGGCGCTCCAGACCTTGCCCGGCGTCTACCTCGAGATCTCCACGCACCAGCCCGCGCGGGCCGTGCTCCGCGGCGTGCAGGCGCAATACAACTCGCTCACCTTCGACGGCGTCCGCGCCGGCAACACCAACGCCGATCGCTCCGACACCGTCAGCGCCTTCCCCGCCGAGAGCCTGCAGCGCGTCGAGCTCTTCAAGTCCGTCACGCCCGATCTCCCGGGCGACGCCATCGGCGGCGCGATCAACCTCGTCTCGCGCCGCGCCTTCGATCTCTCCGGCCCGCTCGCGCGCCTCACGCTCGGGATGACCTACAACGACCAGCAGCAGAACTGGGACAAGCAGTTCAACTTCGACTACGGGCGCACCTATTTCGACGGCCGCCTCGGCGTCCTCATCTCCGCGAACCACTACCGCAGCGACCGCGGCTACCACGAGGAGACGTTCAGCTACGGCCTCGACGCGCAGGAGCGCTTCACCATCAGCAACCTCACGCTGCTCGATCGCGTGGAGGACGACTCGTGGAAGCTGAAGCTCACCGGCTCCGTCGAATACAAGCTCACCAAGTCCACCATCCTCTCCCTCTCCGCGCTCTACTCCAACGACTCGCGCTCCCTCGAGGATCGCCGCGTGATTTTCTCCGGCGGCACGCGCACCTTTCTCACGCCCGACACCTTCAACATCGTCGGCGCGCGCCTCGGCCTCGACCGCCGCTTTCGCACGCCGGTGAGCGTGATGCGCCAGATCGGCCTCGGCGCGCGCCACGACTTCGATCTCTGGGACATCGACTATCGCGCGAGCTACATCCGCGCGACCAACCACTACGAGGAGACCTTCTATCCCGCCGTGCGCAGCCCCGCGACGAACTTCTTCGTCGACCGCAGCAACCGCGATTTCCCCGCCTTCCGCGGCACGAGCGGCCTCAACTTCAACAACCCCGCGATCTACGAGCACAACGGCGTCGCGCGCTCCCAGTTTCCCACGAGCGACGACGGCCTCGCCTTCCAGCTCAACGCCCGCCGCGCGCTCCCCGGCATCGCGACCAAGTCCTATCTGAAGACCGGCCTCAACTACAGCTCGCGCTGGTGGTCCTCCTCCGCCGGCGGCATCGGCAACTGGGTGGTCGCGGGCACCGCGCCCGTCAATGCGGCGGCGTTCATGGAGCCCTACAACAATTCGCGCTACCTCAACGAGGCCCCGCGCGGCCAGCTCCTGATCCCGAGCATCAACGTGAACCTCGATGCGTTCCTCGACGCCTTCTACAAGCAGCCGCAGCTCTTCCTCCGCCAGAACCTCGCCTCCGATCTGCTCATCCTGCAAAACACCAAGAGCCTCGTGGAGCGCATCGGCGCGGCGTATGCGATGGGGGCGTTCACGTTCGGCCGGCTCGGCGTGCTCGCGGGCGCGCGCCTTGAAAACACCGACTATTCCGGCAAAGCTTACCGCGTGAACCAGAGCACGACGACCATCACCGGCGTCACGCGTCCGAACGTCTCGCTGCGCGACACGCAGGTGCTCCCCGGCCTGCACTTCAACTACAGTTTCTCGCCGCGCCTCATCGCCCGCGCGGCCGTCTACCGCACCATCGCGCGCCCCGCGGGCTCCGACCTGCTGCCCTCGTCCACGATCAACGACACCGCGCGCACGATCACCGAGGGCAACCCGAACCTCGAGGTCACCAAGTCGACCAACTACGACGTGAGCCTCGAGTATTACCTGAGGCCCATCGGCGTGATTTCCGCGGGCGCCTTCCGCAAGGACATCGCCGGCTTCTTCTACAACAACGCCTCGACCATCATCGGCGGGCAATATGACGGCTACTCGCTCACCAACATCACGCTCGGCCGCGGCGGCAAGGTCGAGGGCCTCGAGCTCGAGTGGCAGCAGCGCCTCGTGTTCCTGCCCGGGCTCTTCTCCAACCTCACGCTCGGCTCCAACTTCACCTGGATCACCTCAAAGGGCGTCTATCCCACGCGCCCCGGCGCCGACCTCACGTTCACCGGCACCGCGCCGCGCAACGGCAACCTCAACCTCTCCTTCGCCTGGCGCGGCCTCGATCTGCGCGCCTACTACAACTACCGCGACACCGTGCTCAACACGCTCGGCAACCGCGTGCTCACCGACATCTACGAGCAGGCGCGCAAGACCGTTGACCTCTCCGCCCGCTGGAAGCCCACGCAGGGCCGCCTCGCCTACGCCGTCGTCGCGAAGAACCTCGGCAACGATCCGCGCATCACCTGGCAGGGCAGCCGCGAGAATCCGCGCAGCGTGCGCTACTTCGACTGGTCCGTGAGCACGAGCGTGAGCTGCGATTTCTAGTTTCCCCATCCCTTTCAACCATGCCGCGCCGCCTTCCATTTCCCGCCGTCCCGCCGTCGCTCCTTCTCGCCTTCACGCTCGGCGTGCTCCCCGCGCTTCCGCAGCGCCTCGCCGCCGCCGAGGGCGCGCCGCCTCCCCCCGCCCACTTCACCCTCCCGCCCGGCTTCACCGCCACGCGCGTCGCCGCCGCGCCGCTCACGCGCTACCCGATGCTGATCACGCTCGACGACCGCGGGCGCCTCTTCATCGCCGAGAACGCCGGCGTCAACCTCAACGACAAGGAGCTCCTCGCCCAGCGCCCGAGCCTCGTCCGCATGCTCGAGGACACCGATGGCGACGGCGTCTTCGATCGCTCCACCATCTTCGCGGACAAGATGACGTATCCCGAGGGCGTGCTCTGGCACGACGGCGCGCTCTACGTCGCCGCGCCGCCGTCGATCTGGAAACTCGAGGACACCGACGGCGACGGCCGCGCCGACCGCCGCACCGAGCTCGTCACCGGCTTCGGCTTCAACGGCAACGCCGCCGATGTCCACGGCCCGTGGCTCCATCCCGACGGCCGCCTCTACTGGCCGCACGCGCGCAAGCCCCACGAGATTTTCCGCCCCGACGGCTCGCTCCTCTCCAAAGGCACCGGCGCGCGCATCTGGACCTCGCGCCTCGACGGCTCCGATCTGCGCGTCCACGCCGGCGGCGGCATGGACAACCCCACCGGCATCGCCATCACCGACGAGGGCGACATCCTCTGCACCGCCAACATCGTCCACGCCGGCCCGCGCCAGGACGCGATCATCCATTTCGTGCACGGCGGCGTCTTCCCGCGCGCCGACATGGAGAAGACGCTCGCCGAGTTCCGACGCACCGGCGAGCTGCTCCCCCCCGCCGCGCTGCTGGGGCACGTCGCGATCGCCGGCATGACGCTCGCGCGCTCGCCCGCGTGGCCGGCCGAGCTCCGCGGCAGCGCCTTCGCCGCCGAGTTCAACACCCGCCGCCTCCTCCGCATCCCGTTCCGCCGCGAGGGCGCGACGTGGCGCGGCGCACCCGAGGTCTTCGCCACCGTCGCCGGCGACACCGGCGTGCACCTCACCGACGTGATCGAGGACGCCGACGGCTCGCTCCTCGTCGTCGACACCGGCGGCTGGCTGCGCAACGGCTGCCCCTCGAGCGGCGCCACGCGCGCCGAGGTCCTCGGCGGCATCTACCGGATCAGGCGAAACGACGCGCCCGCCATCGCCGATCCGCGGGGCCTGAAGATCGCGTGGGCGAGGCTTTCCGCCGCCGAGACCTGCGCGCACCTCGGTGACGCGCGCCCGGTGGTGCGCAATCGCGCGATCACCGAGGCGGCGAGGCGCGCCGACGTGCCGGCCCTTGAAAAGATGCTCTCCGCCGCCGATCCCCTCGCGCGCCTCGGCGCCCTCTGGGCGCTCACGCGCATCGCCACGCCCGCCGCGCAGGCCGCCGCGCGCCGCGGCTTCGGCGACGCCGATGCGCGCGTGCGGCAGGTCGCGTGCTCGAGCGCGTTCTCGACGGTCGACGCCGCCGCGTTCGATCAACTGATCGCGGCGCTGGGCGACGGCGATCTCGCGGTGCGCCGCGAGTCGGCGCGCGCGCTCGGGGCGCTGAAAAATCCCGCCGCGATCCCCGCGCTCGCCGCGGCCACGGTCGGGGCGCGCGGCGATCTCTTCCTGCTCCATGCCCTCGGCTACGCCCTCATCGAGATCGGCGACACCGGCGCGCTCCTGCCCCTGCTCGCGCACCCCGCGCCCTCGGCGCGCCGGGCCGCGCTCATCGCGCTCGACCAGCTCGCCAGCCCGGCGCTGCCGGCCCGCGCGGTTTTCTCCGCGCTGAAATCGCCCGACGAAAGCCTGCGCGCCGCGGCCCTCGGCATCGCGGTGAAGCACGCGGAGTGGGGGAGCGAGGCCGCCGCCTTCCTCTCCAAGTCCCCGCCGGCCGCGCTCACCGCGCGCCTCCTGCCCGCGTTCGTCGCCGCGCCCGCGGTGCGCGAGTGGCTGCGCGGCGCGCTCGGCTCGCTGCCGCCGCGGGTCGCGCTCGACGCCATCGCCGCCGCGAAGCCCGAGGCGTGGGATGCGGCGTGGCACCCGTTCCTCGCCGCGGCGCTGGCCGCGGCGGATCCCGCGGTGGCGGAGGACGCGCTGCGTGCGATCGGCGCGCACCGGGCGCGGGATTTTTCCGCGGCGCTGAAGTCCGCCGCGGCCAACGCGGCGCGGCCGGCGGCGTTTCGCGTCGCGGCCCTGCAGCTCCTCGCCGGCCCGGGCCAGCCGCTCGACGCGGCCTCCTTCGCGATGCTCACCGCGCCCTTCGCCGCGGGCGGCTCGGCCGAGGCTCGCGTGCAGGCGGCGTCGGTGCTCGCGACGGTGAGGCTCACGCGCGAGCAATGCCTCGCGCTCGCGGAGTTCGTGCCGCTCGCCGGCCCGCTCGAGCTGCCGCTGCTGCTGCGCGCGTTCGCGCGCGGCCCGGTCGACGCCGAGGTCGGCCAGCGGCTGCTGGCGCGGCTGCGGGCCGCGCCCGCGCGCTTCGGGCTCAACGGCAGCGAGGTGTCTTCCCTGTTTCGCCGCTACGGCCGCGAGCAGGAGGAGGCCAGCGCGCTCGTCGTCCGCGAAATCCTCGATGCCGCCGCGTCGCAGGGCTCGCGCGTCGCCGAGATCGAGCGGCTCGCGGCCAAGGGCGACGCCGCGCGCGGCCGCGCGGCGTTCCATTCCGGCACCGGCGCATGCATCGGCTGCCACCGCATCGGCGACGCCGGCGCCCGGATCGGCCCGGATCTGTCGCACATCGGCGGCGTCCGCGCCGTGCGCGATCTCGCGGAGTCGATTGCGTTTCCCAGCGCCACGATCGTGCGCGGCTACGAGACGTTCACGGTGCAGCTGAAAAGCGGCGAGACGCTCACCGGCGGCATCCCGCGCGAATCCCCCGCCGAGCTCGTGCTCGCCACGGCCGATGGGCGCGAGACCGCGATTGCGCGCGATCGCATCGCGAAGGTCGAGCCGGTCCCGCAGTCCCTCATGCCTTCCGGCCTCGACCGCGCGCTGGAGCCCGGCACGCTGGGCGATCTCATCTGCTACCTTTCCTCCCTGAAATGAAAACCATCAGGACCCTTGCGTCCCTCTTGTCCCTCGCCGCGGCGGCCCTCGCCGCCGAGCCGGCGATCTCGCCCGATCGCGTGCTCCCGCTGTTCGACGCCTCGCGCCTCGATCTCTCCGCGTTCGAGACGTGGCTCGTCGGCCTGCAGCACGCGGACCCCGATCGGGTCTTCACCGTCGTCGATCGCATCGACGGCGAGCCCGCGCTGCGCGTGAGCGGGCAGCGGTGGGGCGGGATCGTCACGAAGCAGGCGTTTCGCGACTACCGGCTGACATTTGAGTTCCGCTGGGGCCTGCTCACGTGGGGCGACCGCAAGGCGCGGGCGCGCGACTCCGGCGTGCTGCTCCACTGCCAGGGCCGCCTCGGCGCCTATACCGACGACTTCAAGGCGCCGTGGATGCGCTCCGTGGAATACAACATCATCGAGGGCGGCACGGGCGACATCATCCTGGTCGGCGGCTTCGAGCAGACCGGGGGCAAGCGCATTTCGCCGACGCTGGTGGCGCCGGTGGCCGAGGGGACGCGCATCTATTTGCCCGGGGGAAAATCCACGCCGATCCCGAGCGGCCGCGTCTTCTGGACGCGCCGCGACCCGCAGTGGAAGGACGAGCTGGGCTTCCGCGGCGCGAAGGACGTCGAGCGCCCCGTCGGCCAGTGGAACCAGTGCGAGATCGAGTGCCGCGGCGGCGCGCTGAAGTTTTTCCTCAACGGCGTGCTCGTCAACGGCGCCACCGACGGCGACCACCGCGAGGGCCGCATCCTGTTTCAGAGCGAGGGCGCGGAAATCTACTACCGCAAGATCCTGCTGCACCCGCTGGCCGCCGGGAAACCATGAGCCGCCCCGCCGTCCTCGCGATCTTCGCGCATCCCGACGACATCGAGTTCCGCGCCGCGGGCACGCTGCTGCTGCTCGCGCGCCGCGGCTGGGCGCTGCACTGCTGCAACCTTTCCGCGGGCGACATGGGCAGCAGCGTGATGACGGCGGCGCGCACCGCCGCCACCCGGCGCCGGGAGGCGCAGGCCTCCGCGAAGCTCATGGGCGCCACGTGGCATCCGCCGATCGGGCGCGATGTGCTGCTGTTTTACGACGAGCGCGCCATCCGCCAAGTGTGCGCGCTCGTGCGGAAGGTGCAGCCGGCGGTGATCCTTACCCATCCGCCGCAGGACTACATGGAGGACCACACGACGACGTGCCGGCTCGCGGTCACAGGGGCGTTCACGCGGGGCATCCCGAATTTCCGCAGCATGCCCGCGCGGCCGCCGTCGCTCGCGCCGCTCACGATCTACCACGCGATGCCGCACGGCCTCCGCGACCCTTTGCGCCGCGCGTGGAAGCCCGAGGCGTGGGTCAACACCGCCGCGGTGCAGCGCGAGCGCCTCGCGGCGCTGGCGTGTCATCGCAGCCAGCATGAATGGCTGGGCGCGAGCCAGGGCATGAACAGCTACCTCGCCTCCGCGGCCGAGGAAGCGCGCGAACTCGGGCGGCGCTCGAAAAAGTTCACCCATGCCGAGGGCTGGACGCGCCACCTGCACCTCGGCTTCGGCGCCGAGCGCGACGACCCCTTGCGCGCCGCGCTCGGCCGCGACCACGCCGCGGCCAGCTAGGATCGCCGCCGCCCCCTTGCCCCGTCCCAGACCATGAAAGCCACCCTCGCTCCCGATCCCGCGGCCGCCGCGCAACCCAGCCTGCAGCCGATGGCCGCCGTGCCCGCGTCCGGCGGTTCCGCGCGCTTCGTTTCGCTCGATGCCTACCGCGGTTTCATCATGGTGTGCCTGGCCTTCACCGGCTTCGGCCTCGCCGGCACCGCGCGCAACCATCTCAAGGCGAATCCGGATTCGTCCTTCTGGCAGGGCGTCGAGCGGTTCTGGGAACACGGCGAGTGGGTGGGCTGCAGTTTCTGGGATCTCATCATGCCGGCGTTCACCTTCATGGTCGGCATGGCGATGGCGTGGTCCTACGTGCGGCGCCAGCGCGAGGGCCATTCCCATGCGCGGATGTTTGGCCATGCCTGCGCCCGCGCGCTGCTGCTGATCGCGCTGGCGGTTTTCCTCACGACCGGCACCGGCACGGAGACGCGCTGGGTTTTCACCAACGTCCTCGCGCAGATCGGCCTCGGCTACCCGCTGCTCTTCCTCTGCTGGAACCGCGGCTGGCGGGTGCAGGCGATCGCCGCCGCGGTGGCGCTGGGTGGCACTTGGATCGCGTTTGTGGCGTATGGCGGCACGAGTGCGCTCGGGCCGGGCGTGACCGCCGAGTGGGCGGCGCGCAACCAAGCGAGCCTCGCTGCCGCGTGGCACAAGAATGCGAATGTCTTCCACGCCTTCGACGCCTGGTTTCTCAACCTCTTCCCCGCGTCGAAGCCGTGGGTGTTCAACGAAGGCGGCTACCACACGCTCAACTTCATCCCCAACCTCGCCACCATGATCTTCGGGCTCATGGCCGGCGAGTGGCTGCGCTCCGCCGGCGAGCCCGCGCGCAAGCTCCGCGGCCTGCTCATCGCGGGTGCCGCGCTGCTCGTCGCGGGCTACGGCCTCGACGCCATCGGCGCGGTTCCCGCGGTGAAGCGCATCTGGACGCCGTCGTTCGGGCTGCTCTCGACGGGCTGGTGCGTGCTGATGCTGGCGGGCTTCTTCTGGGCCGTGGAAGTGAGGGGCTGGCGGCGTTGGACGGCCTTCTTCGCGATCGCCGGCGCGAATTCCCTCGCGCTCTATTGCATGGCGCAGCTGCTCAAGGGCTGGACCGGCTCGGTGCTGCGCGCGCACGCGGGGCAGGGGATTTTCCAGATTGCCGGGCCGGCCTGGGAGCCCACCGTGCGCGGCGTCGCCGTCGGTTTCATGTTCTGGCTCGTCTGCTGGTGGATGTGGCGGCGAAAAATCTTCCTCCGCGTCTGAGTGGTTTTGGATTTTCGATCTTCAATCTTCCTTTTTCCTTTCTACGCCATGCCCCGTCCGCTCTCTTCCCTCGCCCCCGGTTGGTGGGACTACACCACGCTCGATCGCGAGCTCATCGCCGACGCCGCGGCGCTCACGCCGGAAAAAATGCGCAAGCTCTCGCGGCCTGGCTTCAAGGTGGTGTTCCACGACACGCTCGAGGATTTCTACTGCGCCGAGGCGCTCGAATACATCGACGCCTGGAAGCAGGCCACGCCCGACAACCCCGCCGGCATCTGCGGCCCGATCGGCCCCACCGAGCAACTCCCGCTCGTCGCCCGCATCGCCAACGCCATCGGCCTCAAGCTCCATCATGCGCACTTCTGGGGCATGGACGAGTGGGTGCTCGACGGCCGCGAGGTGCCCGTCACGCACCCGCTCTCGTTTGAGAAATGCGACCGGGAAATGTGCTTCGACCGCATCGACCGCCGGCTCGTGATGCCCGACGCCAACCTGCATTTCCCGAAGGCCGACACCCGCGCCTACCGCGCGACCTGGGAGGCCGGCGTGCGTTGCGTCGTGATGCAAGGCGGCCAGGGCGACATCAAGCACTGGGCCTTCAACGACCCGCTGCCCCGCGCCGGCAAGTTCAAGGCCGCGCCGCCCGCGCCCGCCGACTACCGCAAGCTCACCACGCGGGTCGTCGACCTCCATCCCGTCACCATCGCGCAAAACGCGCGCACCAGCGGCGGCGGCAACGTCACGCTCGTCCCCACGCAGGCGATTACCGTCGGCCCGTTCGAGACGTGGAAGGCGGAGAAGGTCTCCATCTGGCACGCCGGCAACCATGACAACCCCTTCGGCCAGCGCCTCACCACCCTGATGATTGCGCAGCGCCTCGCCGACGCCGCCGTCCCGATGTCGCTGCTCGCCGATCATCCCAACGTGCAGTTCAACTTCTACCGCGGCGGCATCGGCTCCTGCGCGGTTGAGATGCACTGATTCGTCGCCAGATTGCCCGCATGTTTCGCCGTCCCACGGTTTTTCTCGCCTTGGCCCCGCTCGCGTTCGCCGCCGAGCCCGCGCCGACCTACAACCGCGACATCCGCCCGATCCTCTCGGACAATTGCTTCAACTGCCACGGCTCCGACGCCGGCTCGCGCAAGAGCGGCCTGCGCCTCGACGACCGCGACGCCGCGCTCAAGGGTGGCAAGTCCGGCGCGCCCGCCATCGTCCCCGGCAAACCCCAGGAGAGCGAGCTGCTGCTCCGCGTGCGCTCGCCGCACGACGACGAGGCGATGCCGCCGCCGGACAAGAAGCCCCGCCTCGCCGCCGCCGACATCGCCAAGCTCGAGCGCTGGATCGCCGCCGGCGCGCCGTATGAGGCGCATTGGTCGTTCATCCCCCCGGTCGCGGCCAAGGCCGGGCAGGGAAATCCCATCGACGCATTCGTCCGCGCCCGGCTCGCCCGCTCCGGCCTCCAACCCTCGCCCGCGGCCGATCCGGCGACGCTCGTCCGCCGCCTCTACCTCGACGTGATCGGCCTGCCTCCGACTCCCGCGGAGGTCGCGGCGTTCTCGCGCGACGGTTTCGCCGCCACGCTCGACCAGCTCCTGGCGCGGCCGGCCTTCGGCGAGAAGTGGGCGCGCCACTGGCTCGACGCCGCCCGCTACGCCGACAGCAACGGCTACGAAAAGGATCTCCCGCGCGAGCAGTGGGCGTGGCGCGACTGGGTGATCGACGCCTTCAACCGCGACCTGCCCTACAACCAGTTTCTCGTCGAGCAGATCGCCGGCGACCTGCTGCCCGGCGCCACGCCCGAGCAGGTCGTCGCGACCGGGTTCCTCCGCAACAGCATGATCAATGAGGAGGGCGCCATCATCCCCGAGCAGTTTCGCAAGGACGAGATGTTCGACCGCATGGACTGCCTCGGGAAGGCCGTCCTCGGCCTCACGCTCCAGTGCGCGCAGTGCCACACGCACAAGTTCGATCCGATCTCGCAGGACGAATACTACGGCCTTTTCGCCTTCCTCAACAACACCTACGAGGCGCAGTCGTGGGTCCACACCCCGGAACAGCGCCAGCAAATCGCCGGCATTGACCGCGCGATTGCGGGGCTGGAGGACCGGCTGCGCGCCGCGCGGCCGGAGTGGAAAAAGGAACTCGCCGCGTGGGAGGATGGCGTCCGCGCGCAGCTCCTGCCGTGGACGACGCTGGTCGCCTCCGAACTCGGCAGCGACAGCGGCCTCAACCATCCCACGCAGGAGGCCGACGGCTCCATCCTGACGCTCGGCCACCCGACCGCGCGCGGCGCCATCTACGCGGTCACCGACATGAATCTCAACGGCGCCACGGGCCTGCGCTTCGAGGCGCTCACGCACGGCGATCTCGCTTATCGCGGGCCGGGCCGCAGCAAATACGGGACGTGGGCCGTGAGTGAGCTCAAGGTCTCGGCCAAGGTCCCCGGCGGCACCGAGTGGCAGCCCCTTCGCCTGAAAAACGCCACCGCCGATTTCTCCGAGCCGGACGGCAAGCTGGAGGACGAGTGGAAGGCCGACTTCGACAAGGAGGGCAAGCGCACGCGCGGCCCCGTGGCGCACCTGATCGACGGCGACAAGCTCACCGGCTGGCGCGCCGACCGCGGGCCGGGGCGGCGCAACCAGGAGTCGGTGGCGGCCGTGCAGTTTGAGTGCCCGGTGGAGTATCCCGCCGGCACCAAGTTCCGCATCGACATCTTCACCGACCACGGCGGCGGCGGCAGCGACCGCCTCAACGTGATGGTCGGCTGCCTGCGCCTCGCCTTCACCCGTGCGCCCGATCCGCGCGTGCCCGCGGTCAACCACGCGGCCGTGCTCGCGCTCGCGGTGCCGCCGGCGCAGCGCACACCCGAGCAGAAGCGCGCGGTCTTCACCGCGTGGCGTGAATCGCTCGCCGACGCGAAGGAGATCAACGATGCCATCGCGGCGGAATGGAAAAAATACCCGGCGGCGCCGACCTCCGTGCTCCACCTCGCCGAGCGCGCGCCCGCCGACACGCGCGCCACGCAGCTCCTTGACCGCGGCGCCTGGGATCGGCCGAAGCACACCGTCGCGCCCGGCGTGCTCGCCGCGCTGCATCCGTTTCCGGCGGATGCGCCGCGCAACCGCCTCGGCTTCGCGCGGTGGCTCGCCGACCCGCGTTCGCCCCTGACCGCGCGGGTGGCGGTGAACCGGGTGTGGCAGGCGGTGTTTGGCACCGGCTTGGTCGAGACGGCGGAGGACTTTGGCACGCGCGCCCCGGTGCCGGAATACCTCGAGGTGCTCGATGCGCTGGCCGTGGAGTTCATGGCCGACGGCTGGAGCCACAAGCGCCTGCTCCGCACGATTCTCTCGAGCGAAACCTACCGCCAGTCGTCCGTCGCCTCCCCGGCGCTGCTGGAGCGCGATCCGACGAACCGCCTGCTCGCGCGCGGGCCGCGTTTCCGGCTCGAGGCCGAGGTCGTCCGCGACACCGCGCTTGGCATCGCCGGCCTGCTTTCGCCCACCGTCGGCGGACGCAGCATCTTTCCCCCCGTGCCCCAGAGCGTGATCGACTACAACTACGTGAAGCCCACGTATTGGATCCCCGCGCAGGGCCCCGAGCGCTACCGCCGCGCGCTCTATGTGTTTCGCAAGCGCTCGATGCCCGATCCCGTGATGAGCGCCTTCGACGCGCCCAACGCCGACATTGCGTGCGCCCGCCGCCCGCGCTCCAACACCCCGCTCGCCGCGCTCACCAGCCTCAACGAGCCCGTCTTCGTCGAGGCCGCCCGCGCGGTTGCGCTTCGCGTGCTCCGCGAAGGCGGTGCGACCGACGCCGCGCGCGCCGACTACGCCTACCGCCTCTGCACCGCGCGCCCCATCCGCGATCACGAGCGCGAGACCGTGCTCGCGCTCCTCCGCGACACCCGCCAGCGCCTCGCCGACGGCTGGCTCAATCCCCGCGAAATCACCACCGGCGACGTCGCGAAGCTCCCTGCGCTCCCGCCCGACGCGACCCCGCAGGACGCCGCCGCGTGGACGATCGTCGCCCGCGTGCTGCTGAACCTCGACGAAACCCTCACGAAGTCCTGAACCGCCATGCCACTCGCCGCCGATCTTCATGCCGAGCGCGCCCGCCATTTGACGAGGCGCTGGTTTTTCCGCGACTGCGGCGTAGGGCTCGCGGGCGCGGCGCTCGCGCAGCTCTTTGCCCGCGATTCCCACGCCGCCACGCCCGCGCCTCGCGCGCTCGCGCCGCGCGCCCCGCATTTCAAGCCGAGGGCCAAGCGCATCATCTACCTCTTCCAGGCCGGCGCACCGAGCCACCTCGAGCTGTTCGATCCCAAGCCGGAGCTGACGAAGCGCGACGGTCAGCTGCCGCCGGCGGAGCTGCTCAAGGACTACCGCGCCGCGTTCATCAAGCCCAACTCCGCGCTGCTCGGCCCGAAATACAAGTTCGCGCGCCACGGCCAGTCCGGGATCGATTTCTCCGAGCTGCTCCCGCACACCGCCAAGCTCGCCGACGATCTTTGCGTCGTCCGCTCGATGCAGACCGAGGCCGTCAACCACGCGCCCGGCCAGATCATGATGAGCACGGGGTCGCAGCAGTTTGGCCGCCCGAGCCTCGGGGCCTGGACGCTCTATGGCCTCGGCAGCGAGAACGAGGACCTGCCCGGCTACGTGGTGCTCACGAGCGCCAAGGGCACGAGCGGCGGCGCGAGCAACTATGGCTGCGGCTTCTTGCCGACCGTCTACGGCGGCGTCCCGTTCCGCCCCACCGGCGATCCCATCCTCTACCTGTCCAACCCGCCGGGCATCGACGCCGCCGCGCAGCGGGCCTCGCTGGACGCGCTCCGCGAGCTCAACACCGGCACGCTCGCCGCCGCCGGCGATCCCGCGATCGCGGCGCGCATCGCGAGCTACGAGCTCGCCTACCGCCTCCAGACGAGCGCCCCCGAGCTGATGAACCTCGACGCCGAGCCCAAGGCCGTGCTCGAGCGCTACGGCATCAAGGAGGCCAGGGAATCCACCTTTGCGCGCAACTGCCTCCTCGCGCGCCGCCTCGTCGAGCGCGGCGTGCGCTGCGTGCAGCTCTTTCACGAGGCGTGGGACCAGCACGGCAACCTCACGAAGGACGTGAAGAAAAACTGCGGGGACACGGACCAGGCGAGCGCGGCCTTGGTCGCCGATCTCAAGGAACGCGGGCTCCTCGACGACACGCTCGTGATTTGGGGCGGCGAGTTTGGCCGCACGCCGATGGTGCAGGGCGGCAACGACGGCCGCGACCACCACAACCGCGCCTTCACGATCTGGATGGCCGGCGGCGGGCTGAAGCGGGGCCACGTGCACGGCGAGACCGACGACCTCGGCTTCAACGTCGCCCGCGATCCCGTGCACGTGCACGACCTGCACGCGACGATCCTCCACCTGCTCGGCTTCGACCACACGCGGCTCACGTTCCGTTTCCAGGGCCGCGACTACCGTCTGACCGACGTGCATGGCCACGTCGTCAACGGCATCCTCGCGTAGGCCTCGAAGTTTCCCCGTTTCACGCCATGAAAATACCCCGCCTCCTCGTTCCGGCCGCCATCGCTGCGGCCGTCGTCTCCGCCCACGCCGCCGACCGCGGCTTTGTCTCGCTCTTCAACGGCAAGGATCTCTCCGGCTGGAAAGTCCCCGCCGGCGACGGCGGCCACTGGAAAGTCCTCGACGGCGTGATCGACTACGACGCGCGGAGCGAGGCCACCGGCGACAAGAACCTCTGGTCCGAGAAGGAATACAAGGACTTCGTCCTGAAAATCGACTGGCGCATCAAGGAGACGACCGGGCTGTATCCCGTGCCGACCGTGCTCCCCGACGGCAGCCACAAGAAAGGGCCCGACGGCAAGGACATCATCACGCCCACGCCCAACGCCGATTCCGGCATCTATCTCCGTGGCACCAGCAAGGCGCAGCTCAACATCTGGTGCTGGCCGATCGGCTCGGGCGAAGTCTACGGCTACCGCATGGACCAGAAGATGCCGCCCGCCGTGCGCGCCGGCGTGACGCCAAAGATGCGCGCCGACAAACCGGTGGGGGAGTGGAACACCTTTGAGATCACGATGAAGGGCGACCGCCTCACGGTCGTGCTCAACGGCAAGAAGGTGATCGACCATGCGCAGCTGCCCGATGTGCCGGCCAAGGGTGCGCTCGCGCTCCAGCACCACGGCGGGTTCAAGGACGGCAAGTATTCGCCCGCCTCCTCGCTCGTGCAGTTCCGCAACATCGCGATCAAGGAGCTGTGAGCGGGTGGGCCGTGCGCTCCGCGCGCGGCCTTCGGCGCATTACGCTTCAGCCAAACCGGCCGCGCGCGGAGCGCACGGCCCATCTTTCCAGCCCCGCAACTCCCCAATCCCCATGTCCACCCCGCTCCCCCAAGGCCCCCTCAAGTTCAAGCTCTGCGTCTTCATGTTCCTCCAGTATTTCATCTGGGGCGCATGGTATGTGAGCATGGGCACCTATCTGTTCAGCACGCTCAAGTTCGAAGGCGGGCAGATTGGCCTCGCCTACGGCGCGTTCGCCATCGGCGCGATGATCGCGCCCTTCCTGGTCGGCCTGATCGCCGACCGGTTCTTCGCCTCCGAGAAAATTCTCGTGGCGCTGGGCCTGCTCGGCGGCGCGGCGATGTGCGCGCTCCCGAGCTGCCGCACCTTCGCGTCGTTCTACCCGATGTTGATTCTCTATTGCGCGCTCTATGTTCCGACGCTCGCGCTGGGCAACTCGCTGTCGTTGTCGCACCTCGCGAACCCCAAGGTGGATTTCCCGCGCGTTAAGATGCTCTCCGCGGTCGGCTGGATCGCGGGGCTTTTCGGGGTGGGGTCGTTCGCGAGCGCGGAGTCGCCGACGCAGTTCTACATCGCGGGCGCCGCCTCGGTCGCGTTCGGGCTGTTCGCGCTGGCGCTGCCCCACACGCCGCCCAAGAAGACCGGCGCCAACGTGACGATGGCCGAGATCCTCGGCTTTGACGCGCTCGCGCTCCTGAAGAAGCCGTCCTTCGCGATCTTCATCGTGTGCATGTTTCTCATCTGCATCCCGCTCTACTTCTACTTCGTGAACCTGGGCGTCTACCTGACGCAGCTCAAGTGGAGCAGCATGCTGGAGAAGACCTCGCTCGCGCAGGTCTCCGACGTGATCTTCTTCCTGCTGCTGCCGTTTTTCCTGGGCCGCTTCGGCTACAAGCTCACGATCTTCATGGGCATCGCGTGCTGGGTGCTGCGCTACTTCGCGCTCGGCTTCAGCGCCGACGGCGGCGCGGCGCAGACCGCGCTCATCTTTGGCGCGATTTTGCTGCACGGCTGCTGCTACGACTTCCTCTTCATCGCGGGGCAGCTCTACGTCGACGAGGAGGCCAACGAGCGCATGCGCGGCGCGGCGCAGGGGCTCATCGCGTTCATCCTTTGGGGCATCGGCGGATTCGTGGGCTCCTATGTGGGCGGCGCGGTCACCGCGGCGCACAAGCTCCCCGTGGCCGTCGGCTCGATCGAGCACGATTGGAAGGCCATCTGGCTCACGCCTGCCTGGGGCGCGCTCGCGGTCCTGGTCGTCTTCCTGATCTTCTTCCGGAATCCGGCGAAAGGAAACGCCACGAATCCCCCGGCCTGAAGCGCCGCGCAGAAAAACCACAGGCGCGACCCCGAGGCCGCGCCTGTCGCGGGCGAAAACCGGGCGCGCTCAGCGCGGGCTCACCGTGATCGGGATCACGATCTCACCGGAGCCGAAGCCTTTCAGGAACAGGCTGCCGGTCCCGGGGCGGCCGCCCTTGACGGGCACGATCACCACCGCCTGCCCGGGGCTCACGATCACCTCGGGCATGATCACGCTTTCGGGAATGTCAGTCGTGACGTCGAGCAGCGTGCCGCCGGCGGGCGCCGGATTGGCGAGCGTAAACGTGAGCGGCTGCGTCTCGCCGGCGCGCAGCGCGAGCGAAGTCGGGTTGATCGTGATCGTGCTGGCGTCGATGCGGAACGGGCCCACCTCGGACTCGCCCGCGGCGCCGCGGATGGTGACCTTGTAGGTGCGGCCGGCGTCGAGCGCCGGCACGAAGAAGTTGAGCTCGTTGGGGGAGACCAGCACGGTCCGCACCGGCGTGCCGTCGAACTGGACGGTGTCCTGCGCGGTGAAGCCGCGCCCGGCCACGCTGATCACCGCGCCGACGGGACCGCGGTTGACCTGCAGGCGGACGATGTAGCGGTTCTCGATTTTGACCTGGTTGACCTGCGTGTAGGACTCCATCGGGGTCTGCACGCCGTTGCCCTCCACGTTGTAGTTGACGAGGAAGTAATAGGCGAGCTGGTCGCGGCCGGGCGGGAGCTGATACTCGAAGTCGTAGAGCCCCTCGCCGAGCGTGCTCTTCTTCATGCCGTGGTTCTGGCCATCGATCACGATGCGCGGCTCGAGCGAGCTGATGGTGTCGTTGCGCTTGGCGACGCGCAGGCTGAAGGTGTAGATGTGCGAGGGATTCTCGACCATGGTCCGCGGCGTGAGATCCGTGAGGGTCACGCTCTGGCAGCCGGCGACGAGGGCGAGGCCGGCCACGGCGGCGAGCCGGGAGAGGATTTTCCTCGCGGGGGAAATTCGGTTGGTGTGCATTAGTTTCCGGAGTGAAATTCGGTCGGACAAAAGTCGCCAGTAATGAGCGGAACCTTCCTAGCGCAAGCCAAAGCTGAGACGGCGGGCCCGCTGGGGCTCTACGTGCACGTGCCGTTCTGCGCCTCGACCTGCGATTTCTGCGCGTTTTACCAGCAAGTGCCGACCGCAGGAGATGTGAACAAGTTCCTGCGCGGAATCGAGGCCGAGGCGGCGCTCGTCGCCTGGCCGCGGCCGGTCACGACGGTCTTCTGGGGCGGCGGCACGCCCGGCCTGCTGGCGCCGCGGGATCTCGCCCGGCTGGCCGCGATCGTGCGCGCGCGCTGCGGTGGCGAGCCGGAGGAATGGACGGTGGAGCTCGCGCCCGGCTCCGTGACGGCGGAGCGCCTCGCGGTGCTGCGTGACGCGGGCGTGACGCGCGTGTCGCTGGGCGTGCAGAGCTTCCAGCCCGCGCTGCTCGATGCGCTCGGGCGGCACCATACGCGGGAAAAGATCCTGGCGGCGCACGAGCGCGTGCGCGCGGCGGGCTTCCCCAGCGTGAACTTCGATCTCATGTTTGCGCTGCCGGGGCAGACGGCGGAGGAGTGGGCGGCCGACGTGCGCGAGGCCGTGGCGCTGGCCCCGGACCACCTTTCCACCTACTGCCTCACTTTTGAGGAGGACACGAAGCTCTGGGTGAAGCTGTCGCAGGGGCGGGTGAAGCTCGATCCGGACCGCGAGGCGGCGCTCTACGAGGCGACCTGGGCGCAACTCGCCGCGGCCGGCTATGCGCAATACGAGGTCTCGAACTTCGCGCGGCCTGGCCATGCCTGCCGGCACAATCTCAACACGTGGCGCATGCACGAGTGGATTGGCCTCGGGCCGTCCGCCGCCTCGCAGCACGGAGGCTGGCGCGGCGGCAACGTCGCTGATCTCGAAAAGTGGCTTGGGCACCTCGCGGTGGGCCGGCGCCTGACCGAGGACCGGGTGGCGCTGACGCCCGCGCTGCTCGCGCAGGACGCCTTGATTTTCGGGCTGCGGATGAACGCCGGGGTCGATCTTGCGCCGTGGCGGCTGCGTGCGCCGGAAGTCCCGTGGCCGCTGGTCGAGGACACGCTGGCGACGCTCGCCGGGGGCGAACTCCTGCTGCGCGCCGGCGACACCGTGCGGCTGACCGACCGCGGCCGCCTGATCGCCGACTCGATTGCGACCGAACTGATGGCGGCCTTTGAGCCCATCTGCGAAACCGCATGATGTCTCCGAGGCGCGGTTTTCTGTTTTTTCTCCCCGCGGCGCTGCTCGCGGCGGCGCACCCGCTGGTGCTGCAGACCGACTTCGGCCTCAAGGACGGGGCGGTGGCGGCGATGCGGGGCGTCGCGGCCTCGGTCGATCCGCGCCTCGCGGTGCACGACCTCTCGCACGAGAACACGCCGTTCGACATCTGGGAGGCCGCGTATCGGCTCAAGCAAGCCGCGCCGTTCTGGCCGGAAGGCTCGGTGTTCGTCTCGGTCGTCGACCCGGGCGTGGGCACGGAGCGCAAGTCGATCGTGCTCCAGTCGAAATCGGGCCACCTTTTCGTGGGGCCCGACAACGGCACCTTCACGCTGGTCGCCGAGGAGCTGGGCGTGGCCGCCGTGCGCGAAATCGACGAGACGCGGCACCGGCGCAAGGGCTCGGAGCGATCCTACACCTTTCACGGCCGCGACATCTTCGCGTTCGTCGGCGCGCGGCTGGCGGCGGGCGTGGTGCGGTTTGAGGACGTGGGGCCGGAACTCGGCCGTCCGGCCGTGATGCTCGGCTACGAGCGGCCGCGGCGCGACGGCCCGGCGGTGGTGGGCGCGATTCCGTCTCTCGATTTTCGCTATGGCAACGTCTGGACCAACCTCGACGAGGCGCTGTTCGCGCAGCTCGCGCCGAAGATTGGCGATCGTTTCCGCGTCACGATCTCGCGGGCGGGGCGGCGGGTTTTTCAGGGGGAGCTGCCGTATGCGCGGACATTTGGCGATGTGCCCGAGGGCGCCCCGCTGCTGTTCATGAACAGCCTGATGAACGTGGCGTTTGCCCTGAACCAGGGAGATTTCGCGCGCGCGCACGGCATCGCGAGCGGCGCGCAGTGGGCCGTGCGCGTGGAGAAGGCGCGGCCATGAGACGGGGCCTCGCGAGTGTGCTCGGGTGCGTGGCCGTGCTGCTCGGCGGCTGCGCCACCGCGCCGGAGGCGCGGGACTTCAAGCCGATGGCCGTGCGGTTCTACCTCGAGTCGGCCAGCGGCGACGGCACGCCCGTGGCGCTGCCGCTGAGCGGCTTGGGCGTGGTGCTCAATCCCAAGCCCGTGCTCACGGAGGGGGACGTGATGGATGTCGAGCTGGTGCAGGTCGACCTCGGGCGCTGCCTCCTTTTCCGCCTCACGCCCGCCGCGGCGCGCGACTTCTACCGCCTGTCGGTCACGCAACAGGGACGCCGCATCGTGCTGCTGCTCGACGAGGCCGCCGTCGGCGCGCGCCGGATCGACGGCCCGATCGCCAACGGCGCGATTTTCATTTTTGTCGAGCGACCGGAGGAGTCGTTGCCGGCCTTGGTGGAGAACCTCAAGAAAAGCTCCGCGGCGCTGCAGCGGGCCATTGCGCGGAAAAAATGACGCACCCGTTCACCCGTATTTCCCTGCTCGTCGCCTGCGCGGGCCTCTTCGCCGCTGGCGCGGGCGGCGCCGAGCGCTTCCCGCTGGCGTGGCCCACGCCCAGCACGGCATGGGCGGAGGGCCAGCCGCCGCAGCAGTGGCTGCAGCACGCCGGCTCGGGCGATCCGTTGACGGGCGGCTTTGGCGGGGTGCGCAGCGCGGGCACGCATTTTCACGAGGGCATCGACATCAAGCCGGTCGCCCGCGACCGGCGCGGCGAACCGCTCGATGCGGTGATGGCCGCGATGGCCGGGGTGGTGCGCCACATCAGCGCCGCGCCCGGCGCGAGCAGCTACGGTCGCTATGTCGTGATCGAGCACCCGGCGATGGAGCCCGCGCTCTACACGCTCTACGCCCACCTCGCCGCCATTGCGCCCGGCCTTCGCGAGGGCACGGCGGTCGCGGCCGGCCAGGCGCTCGGCACGATGGGGCACAGCTCCGGCGGCTACATGATTCCAGTCGATCGCTCCCACCTGCATTTCGAGATCGGGCTGGTCGCGACGCGGGATTTCCAGGCGTGGTATGACCGGAAGCGCATGGGCGGCCGCAACGAGCACGGGATGTGGAACGGCCTGAACCTGCTCGGCGCGGATCCCCTTGCGTTCTACAACGCCTGGCGCGCGGGGCGGATCGCGACGGCGCGGGATTTCTTCGCGCAGATGGAGGCGGCGGTGCGCGTGCGCATCGCCACGTATCGCACGCCGGACTTCGTCGCCCGCTACCCCGCGCTGCTCACCAAGGCGCCGCCCCTCGGGCCCGTGGCCGGCTGGGAGGTGCTGTTCGACTGGACCGGCCTGCCGTTTTCCTGGACGCCGCTCACCGCCACCGAGATCGCCGGCCTGCCGCAGGACCAGCCGCGCATCGTCGAGGTCAACGCCCCCGTGCTGAAGCGCGAGCGCAGCAAGTCCGTCGCGGTTTCGCGCCGCGGCGGCTGGGTGCCGGGGAAGGATCTCGAGCGCGTGCTGGAGCAGCTTTTTGGCGCAAAGTGAATTTTTCCGCGGCGCTTGCGTTTCCCGTGCGGCTGCGCTCCGTGCGCGCCTCTATCCCTTATGTCCTCGCTGATCACCCCCACCCAACTCGTCACCGCGCTCAACTGGCGCTACGCCGTCAAGAAGTTCGACGCCGGGCGCAAGATTCCCCCCGCCGACTGGGCCGCGCTCGAGCAGTCGCTCGTGCTTGCGCCCTCGAGCTACGGCCTGCAGCCGTGGAAGTTCATCGTCGTGACTGATCCCGCGGTGCGGGCGCAGCTCGTGGGCGCTTCGTGGGGCCAGGCACAGCCGGCGGACTCTTCGCACTTTGTCGTCTTCACCTGCCGGCAGGGCCTCGACGACGCGCACATCGACCGCTACCTGGCGCGCATGCTCGAGGTGCGCGGCCCGGCCGCGGCGCACTCGGTGCAGTCTTTCGGCAAGATTCTCAAGCAGAGCCTCGATGGCGCGCGCGCCGGCGGCCGGCTCGACGAGTGGCAGACCCGGCAGGTCTACATCGCGCTCGGCCAGTTCATGGCCGCCGCCGCGACGATCGGGGTCGACACCTGCCCGATGGAGGGGATCGAGCCGGCGAAATACGACACGATTCTCGGGCTCGGGGGCACCGGCTACACGACGGTGGTGGCCTGCGCGGCCGGCTACCGCGCCCCGGACGACAAATACGCGACGACGCCCAAGCGCGCTCGGCGTCACCGAGCGCGCGCCACCGGCCGGCCGGGAGATCGCCGAGCGCGAACGCGCCGATCCGCGCTCGCACCAGGCGCAGCGTCGGATGGCCGATCGCGGCGGTCATGCGGCGGACCTGGCGGTTCTTGCCCTCGGTCAGCTCCAGCGCGAGCCACGCGTCGGGCACGCTCTTGCGATGGCGAATCGGCGGGTCGCGCGGGGCGAGCGGGGGCGGGGCCGCCAGGAGCCGCGCCCGGCACGGTTGGGGGCGAAAATCACCGAGGTCGAGGCCGCCCCGCTCGAGGCGGCGGAGCGCCGCGGCGTCGGGCACGCGCTCGACCTGCGCCCAATATTCGCGGGCGTGCCCGTGCTTTGGATCGAGGAGGCGGGAGTTGAGGCCGGGTTCGTCGCTCAGCAGCAGCAGGCCCTCGGAGTCGGCATCGAGGCGCCCGAGGGCGTAGCAGTTCCGGGGCAGCGCGAAGTCCGCGAGCGTGCGCCAGCGCGAGCCGGGTTCGGGCGTGAACTGCGAGAGCACGCCGTAGGGTTTGTGCAGGGCGATCAGCACCGCGCGGAGTAATCGCGGAATCCCGGAAAGGCGGAAGCCCGGAATTTCTGCGCTTCCGCTGGCCTGCGTTTCCGCGATGCTCGTCCCATGCGCGCAACCCAGATCACCGGCGTCAACCAACTCAGCGTCTCCGAAGTGCCAGATCCCGTGCCGGCGGCGGGCGAGGTGCTGGTCGCGCTGCGCGCCGCGGCGCTCAATCACCGCGACGTGTGGATCAAGCAGGGGCAATATGCCGGCCTCGCGTGGCCGTGCACGCCGGGCTCCGACGGCGCCGGCCTCGTTTGCGCGGCGGGCGCCGGCGTCGACCCGAAATGGCTGGGCCGCGAGGTCGTGATTAACCCGAGCTTTGGGTGGGGCGAGCACGAGGGCGCGCAGGGCGCGGGCTTCTCGATCCTCGGGCTGCCGCGCGCCGGCACGCTCGCGGAGCTGATCGCCGTGCCCGTGGCGCAGCTGGCGCCGCGGCCGGCGCACCTCGGCTGGCAGGAGGCCGCCGCGTTGCCGCTTGCCGGGCTCACGGCCTACCGGGCGCTGTTTGCCCGCGCCGGGGTGCGCGCCGGCGAGCGCGTGCTCGTCAACGGCATCGGCGGCGGCGTGGCGCTCTTCGCGCTGCAGTTCGCGCTCGCGCAGGGCGCGCGCGTGTGGGTGACCTCGAGCGCGCCGGAGAAGATCGCGCGCGCCGTGGCGCTCGGCGCGGCGGGCGGCTTCGACTACCGTGGCGACGGGTGGGCCGCCGCCGCCATGCGGGAAGCCGGCGGCGGCTTTGACGTCATCGTGGAGAGCGCGGGCGGCGCCGGCTTCGAGCAGTTGATCGACGCGGCGGCGCCGGGCGGGCGCATCGTTTTTTTTGGCGCGACGCGCGGCAACCCGCCCGCGCTGCCGATGCGCAAGGTCTTCTGGCGGCAGCTCTCGCTGCTCGGCACGACGATGGGCTCGCCCGGGGACTGGGCGGCGATGCTGGCGTTTGTGACGCTGCACCGGCTGCGGCCGGCGGTCAGCGACGTGCTGCCCCTGGCGCACGTCGCGGAGGCGTTCGCCCTGATGGAGCGCGGCGGGCAGTGCGGAAAAATCGTCGTGACCATGGAGTGAGGTTCAGGCTTGGCGCGGATGCGCCGATGAAGGAGGACTTTGCCTTTTCCGATGAGCGACACCTCCACGTTTTTCGCCTGCATCATGGCCGGCGGCAGCGGCGAGCGCTTCTGGCCGATGAGCCGGGCGCGGACGCCGAAGCACCTGTTGAAGCTGCTTTCCGATCGGACGCTCGTGGAGGAGACGGTGCGGCGCATCGGCGCCGTGGTGCCGAAGGAGAACATCTTTGTCCTGACGAACGAGGTGCAGCTCCCCGGCACGCGCGCGGCGCTCGCCGGCCTGGTGCCTGACACGCAGATCATCGCCGAGCCCGCGAAGCGCGACACTGCGCCCGCCGCCGCGCTCGCCACCGCGCTGGTGCGCGCCCGCGGCGGGGAGAATGCCACCCTGGCCCTGCTGCCGGCGGACGCGTTCATCGCCGACGCCGCGGGCTTCGGCCGGCAACTCGGCGGCGCGCTCGCCCGCGCCGACCAGTCGGGCGCGATTCTCACGATCGCGATCAAGCCGGATCATGCGGCGACGGGTTTCGGCTACCTCGAGATGGGGGCGGAGCGCGCCAGCGGTGCCGCCGGCCAGGTGCGCGAGGTGAAGCGGTTCGTGGAGAAGCCGGACCTCGCGACCGCGCAGCGCTACGTCGCCAGCGGCGACTTTGCGTGGAACGCCGGGATGTTTTTCTGGCGCGTCGGGACGTTCCTGGGCGAGGCCGAGCGCCATGCGCCGGAACTGGCGCAGTTCATCCGCGAGTTTCCGCGCGGCGACTTCGGCGCGTTTCTGGCGCAGCGGTTTCCCGCGCTGCCGAAGATTTCGGTCGACTACGCCATCATGGAAAAGGCGCGCACGGTGGAGACGCTGCTCGCCCAGTTCGACTGGGATGATGTCGGCTTGTGGACCGCGTTGCCGAAGCACCTCAAGCGGGATGCCGACGCCAATGCGACGCGTGGCGTGGTGTTCACAGCGCTTGCCGCGAACAACATCGCGATCAGCAACGGCCGGAGCATCGCGCTCTGCGGCGTGAAGGATCTCGTGGTCGTCGAGACCGCCGACGCCATCCTCGTCTGCCACCGCGACGCGGTGCAGGACATCAAGAAGATCGTCACGCAGCTGCCGAAGGAGCTGCAGTAGGGGCGGCGAAAGGAATAGGGCGGGTCGGTGACCCGCCCTCGGTGCGGCCACCCATGGTGGCGTCGGAAAAAGTCGCTGGCCCAGCGTGGCGGCGGGCGCCAAAGGCGCGCTCCTGCCTCGGGCGCTTTTGTCGACGCACGCCCAGCATGCAAAAGGGCGGGTCACAGACCCGCCCTACTGCTCAAGCCAGCGCGTTGGAGGCAACGCGCGCCTTCGCTACTCGCCGGCCTTCTTTGCCTGCTTCACGGACTTGAGGCGCTCGCCGTTGTTGAGGATCCGCTTCCGCAGGCGGAGATTCTTGGGCGTCACTTCCACGAACTCGTCGGTCGCGATGTATTCGATCGCGCGCTCGAGCGAGAGCTTGGTCGCGGGCGTGAGGCCGGTCGCGACGCCTTCGCCCTGCGAGCGGAAGTTGGTGAGCTTCTTTTCGCGGACGGCGTTGATCGCGATGTCCTCGTTGCGCGGGTTTTCGCCGACGATCATGCCCTCGTAGACCTGCTCGCCGGGGCTGACGAAGAGCTTGCCGCGCTCCTGGCACATCACGAGCGCGTAGGCGGTGGTCTCGCCGGCCTCGGTCGCGATGAGCGTGCCGGTGATGCGGGTGAGCACTTCGCCCGCGTAGGGGCCGTATTCCTTGAACAAGTGGCTGAGCACGCCGCGGCCGCTGGTGGCGTTGACGACGTCGATCTCCATGCCGATGAGGCCGCGCGTCGTGATGGTCGCCTCGATCATGGTGGAGTGCGGGTGCTTCTCCATGTTGGTGAGGACGCCCTTGCGGTTCGCGAGGTTCTGCATGATCGCGCCCACGCACTCGTCGGGCACCTCGATCCAGACCGTCTCGTAGGGCTCGAGGCGCTTCCCGTCGGGCGAGGTCTTCTCGATCACGGTGGGGCGGGAGACGAGGAGCTCGAAGCCCTCGCGGCGCATCGTCTCGACCAGCACGGCGACCTGCATGGCGCCGCGGGCCTTGACGTTGAACACGCCCGCTTTCTCGGAGTCCTCGATCTTGATCGAGACGTTGGTCTTGAGCTCGCGCATGAGGCGCTCGCGGAGCTGGCGCGAGGTGACGAGCTTGCCCTCCTGGCCGACGAGCGGGCCGTCGTTGACGCAGAACTGCATCTCGAGCGTGGGCGGATCGATCTGCGTGAAGGGCAGGGCGTGGCCGTTTTCCTCGATGGTGAGGGTGTCGCCGATGTCCACGTCCTCGAAGCCGGAGAGGCCGACGATGTTGCCGGCGACGGCAGTCTCGACCTCGCGCGTGCCGAGGCCGGTGAACTCGAAGATTTTCGTGATCTTGGCGCGCACGCGCTTGTGGTCGGAGTGGCGGACGACGAAGACGCCGTCGCCGATCTTCGCCGTGCCGCCGAGGATCTTGCCGACGGCGATGCGGCCCACGTAGTCGCTCCAGTCGAGGTTGGAGACGAGCATGTGGAAGGGCTCGGTGGGCTTGGCAAACGGCGGCGGCACGTGATCGAGGATCGTCTGGAAGAGGGGGGTCATGTCCTTCTTCTCGTCGCCGATGTGATACATCATGTAGCCGTCGCGGCCGGAGCCGTAGACGACCGGGGCGTCGAACTGCTCCTCGGTGGCGTTGAGCTCCATGAGGAGCTCGAGCACCTTGTCATACATCTTCGCGGGCTCGGCGTTGTCGCGGTCGATCTTGTTGATGACGATCACGACCTTCAGCCCGTGGTGGAGCGCCTTGCGGAGCACAAACCGGGTCTGGGCTTGCGGCCCGTCATACGCGTCGATGACGAGGAGCACGCCGTCGACCATGCGGAGCGCGCGCTCGACCTCGCCGCCGAAGTCAGCGTGGCCCGGGGTGTCGACGATGTTGATGATCTTGTCCTTCCAGTGGACCGAGGTGTTCTTGGCCTTGATCGTGATGCCCTTTTCGCGCTCGAGGTCCATGGAGTCCATGGCGCGCTCCTGGACCTGCTGGTTGGCGCGGTAGACGCCGCCCTCCTTGAGGAGCTGGTCGACGAGGGTGGTCTTCCCGTGGTCGACGTGGGCGATAATCGCGATGTTGCGGATGCTCTGGTTCATGGACGGACGCGGCTGCTTGTTGAAAAAAGAGGGTCAACGTGCGCTGCGGCCGAAACGAACGCAAGGCCGAAGGCAGGAGGCGGTCTCCGACTGAAAAACCATGTCAGCTCGTCATCGACGATGCTGCAAAAACCAGCGGTATAATTCCGAATTATCGTAGGTCTCGGTCCAAGCGTCGTGCCCAGCGTCGGGATAAACCGTGAGCCGCACACCGTTGTTTCCGCTCACTTTTTTGACCGCGTCGATCATGCGCTCCGATTCGGAGAGCGGGACCTGGGTATCGTTGCGGCCGTGAAAAGCCCAAATCGGCAGGGATTGAAGGGCCGGGCGCTTCGCGGGCAGCCCGGCACCAAGCTCGATGAAATCGCCTCCTCCACAGATCGGCGCGATGGCTGCGAATCGGTGTGGATGCCTCAGGCCGAGGCTCCATGTGCCAAATCCGCCCATGCTAAACCCCGTCAGGTAAACTCGTGAGGAGTCCACTCGATGCTTCGCTGAAACATCGTCTAACAGCGCGAGCAGCGCGTCAGCATCCCACCCTTGGCTGGCTGGGCATTGCGGGGAAAGGACGATGAACTCGGAGGCGATGGCCTTTGCGGCTTCCGACGGGGTTTGAAGCTTGGAATTTTCGGCGGTGGTCGTCTCGAGAAGCTTGGGCGGTCCGTTTTTCAGCAGCAGCGCCAAATTCGCACCCGACTCGGCGGTGCTGTGAAGAAAGAGAATGGTCGGCCAACGCCGCTCGGTATTCGCACCGTAGGCCGGCGGCAGAAACAACAGATAGTCGTAGGCAACCGACCGGGATAACGTCGTCTTGAAAGAACCGCTCTGTTGAATGCGACTGGCGGCGCCGGCGCAGAAAACCTGCGTGCTCAAAGCAAGGAACAGCGCGAGTAGCAGTCGCACGTGGAGCATGGCGGTCTCCGTGGCCCTCCCAGAACAGCGCAGGACGAACGGGCTTTACGGCGCCACGCTCGGCGCGGTCGAAAGGTGGAGCGCGTTGAAGAGCAGCTTGAACGTGCCGTGCGTCTGGCCGCGGAAGGCGATCTCGCTGCCCATGAGGTGGAGGCGGCCGGGACCGACCTGCGCGGTCGCGATGGTGACGGCGTCCTTCAGGTAGCTCTGGCCCCAGGCCCATCCGCTGCGCAGCGGCTTGGCGCTGTCGAACCAGGCGATGGGGCGCAGGCCCGCCGCGGCGGCGTTGGCGCCGAGCGTGAACGCGGCGCTCTTCTCAAAATAGAAATCCGCGCGCTCTGGCATGCCCCAGGTGAGCGGGTCGCCGGTTTGCACGCGCGCTTCCAGGATGCTGCCGGGCACGTAGAACTTCTCGTCGGGCAGCGCGCGCAGCTTGCCCTCGGCGTCGCGCTCGGTGAGCGCGCTCTGCAGCGGCAGGCCGAGATGGTAGGCGAGGTTGGTCGACGAGCCGATGGCAATGATCGAGCCGCCGGCCTGGAGAAACTCCTTGAGGGCCGGCACGGACTTGTCGGGCGAGATGCGGCCGATGTGGTCCTCGTATTCGGCGGGAAGGTTGCGCGGGCGCTGCGCGGGCGGCGGCTTGACGCCCGGCGCGGGAATCGCGGCGGTGACGAAGATGATCGCGTCGTATTTCTCGCGCAGCTTGCCCGCGTCGATCCGGGGGGAGTAGATGACGTCGAAGGGGAACTCAAACTGCTCGAGCAGCCAGCGCGTCCAGCCCGAGGGCATCGAGCCGTTGTAGCGATCCCAGAGCGCGACGCGCGGGGCGCTGAGTTTGCGCGCCGAGGCCGGCTCCTTCTGGACCGTGGCAAGCGTGACGCCGAGGCCGGCGAGGGATTTCTCGAGCGCGGGCCGGGCGGAGGCGGACACGTAGAAGTCGCCGTTCTGGTCGGAGGTGCGGACCTCGACGCCGGCCTGCAGCAGGCGGTTCACGAGCTGGAAGCTGTTGTTTTGCACGCGGGCAAACGACCAGCCGGCCGCGGCCGGCACGACGGTTGCCGGCGGCGACTGCAACTGGCCCCAGGGCAGGCGCTCGAACGGCCCGTCGAAGGCCTCGAGCACGCGGTCGAACTTCACGCCCATCTGGAAGGCGAGGGTGTAGCCGGCGACATCGTAGGGCCGGTTGGGCGGGCCGCCTTCGTAGCGGAAGTCGTTCGGGTGATCCTGCGGCTCGAACATGTCGAGCACGTGGGGGCGGAAGGCCTGCGCGCACTTCACCACGTAGGAGCCGGCGGGATATTTTTTGCCGGCGACGGTGAAGTCCGCGGTCGCGCGGTGGATCGCGATGCCGGTTTTCACGAGGGCGTTGATGAACTTCACCGCGGTGGCGAAGTCGGGCTGGTCGGCCGGGAGGATGAAGCCGCGCGGGTCGCGCCACTCGGGCTTGCGGAGGAGGTCCCAGTATTTCAACGAGAGGCGGCGCGTGGAGTTGGCGGGGCCTTCGGCCGAGGAGTCGGGCGTGTCCTCGGGCTCGGTGCCGTCGCGATCCGCGGCCGCGAGGCGGGAGATTTCATCGAGGCGGCTGGGGCGCGCCGTCCAGGAGTCGCGGCCGCCGCGGTCGATGGAGTTCCGGCCCATGCGCCAGATGTTGAAGAGGAGCGTCTCGCGCTGGCGCGAGGCGTAGTCGAGCACGCCGCGGTTGGCGGAGAGCTCGTATTCGATCGACTGGCGGTAGTGCCACGCCTGCGGCGCGATGGGCGCGGGGATATCGCCGGAAGGGAGCTGGCGGCGCACGACGAGCGGGATGCGCATCGGCGTGGGATTGCCGATGATCTCGGTGAGCAGGCCGATCATGTTGTGGAAATACGACGTGGTGCGGAGGCTGCCGTTGAACCAGGTCGAGTAGTTGGCGCCGCTGCGCGAGGTGGCGCCGGGCTTGCCCTCGGCGAGGAAGCGCCCCTGGATCGCGGTGCCGAGCGCCTGCACGCTGTTGATCACCAGCGGATCGTAGTTGAAGTTGAACGGATCGCGGAACGGCGGCGTGAAGATCACCGTGCCGGCGGGGCCCGTCTGGTGGTGGTTGTAGACGACCTGCGGGAACCACTCGAGGTAGAGCTGGCGGTTGATGTTGGTGGTCTCGGCCTGCGACGACATGTAGAAGTCGCGGTTGTTGTCGTGGCCGATGTATTTTTGGTAGAGCCGGGGCGTCGTGGTGAGCACGCGCTTCGTGGGCTCGCGCTCGCGCATATACCACGAGGCGACGAGTTCCTGGCCGTCGGGATTGGCGTGGGCGCAGAGCACGATCACGTCCTTGAGGATGCGGAGCATCTCGGGATCGGTGGTGCTCGCGAGGGTCCACGCGGTCTCGATGAGCTGATGCGAGCCGACCGTCTCGCTGGCGTGCAGGCCGCCGTCGATCCAGACGACGGCCTTGCCCTCGGCGGCGAGGGCGCGGGCCTGCGCCTCGTCGACTCCTTCGGCGCGCGCGAGCCGCTGCGCGATCTCCTTGTAGCGGGCGAGCGACTTGAGGTTCTCGGGCGCGCTGATGACAAGCATCAGCTGGGCGCGGTCCTCCGCGGTGCGGCCCATCTCCACGAGCCGCACGCGGTCGGATTCGGCGGCGAGCTTCCTGAAATACGCCTCCGTCTGCGTGTAGGTGGCGAGGTGGTAGTCGTCGCCAATGGCGAATCCAAAGTGCTGCTTGGGCGAAGTCGGGGCGGCGAGCGCCGGCGCGCCAAGGGCGCACAACAGTGCCAGCCGAAGGCAGGGGACGAGATGAGGGAGGCGGGGCATGGGCGTTTTCTGTGCCTGCGGACGCCGCGTGTGGCCAATCCAAAACGCTCGGCCTGGGTGGCCGGCTTGCGGCGGGCGCAGCCAGCTTGACCGCATGGGCAAAGGCCACGCAGATCCCCCGGACGACCATGCAAACCATTCCCGTGCCGTGCCCTCGTGCCTGGGCCGCCGCCTTCGCGGTGTGTTCCTCGGCTTTGCTTGCCCAGACGACACCGCCTGTGCCGCAAGTGATGGAGGCCTTCACTGTCACCGGCTCCAACGTCAAGCGCCTCGATCTCGAGACGACGCTGCCCGTCACGATCATCGGGGCCGATGAGCTCGCGTTGCGCGGCGCGCTCACGCCCGCGGAGATTTTCGAGACGCTCTCCATCGGCGGCCCGATCACGCTGGACGAGGGCAACACGCTTGGCGCCGACGCACGGGGTGACAACGCCACGGTCAACCTCCGCGGCCTCGGCTCCGGCAACACGCTGGTCCTCCTCAACGGCCGCCGCCTGCCGCCGCATCCGATCAGCATGGCCGAGGATGGCGCGCCGTCGCTTTCGACGAACATCAACCAACTCCCCGCCGCCGCGCTGGCCCGCACCGAGATCCTGCGCGACGGCGCCTCGGCGATCTACGGCACCGACGCCGCCGGCGGCGTCGTCAACGCGATCACGCGCCGCGCCTACGATGGCCTCTCGCTCCGCGCGCGCGGCAGCGCGACCCAGCACGGCGGCGGCAATGAATGGAACCTCGAGGTGACCGAGGGGCGCCGCCTCAATGGCGGCAAGGGCAACCTCCTCCTCACGCTCGATGTCTTCCATCGCGACTATCTCTGGCTCAGCCAGCGCGAGTTTTCCCGCAACCAGGACGTGCGGTTGGCGCGCAACATCCCCGCGCCATGGAACGGCCTGCCGATTGCCGACACGGCCGGCGTCGTCTCCCGCGACAACGATTTCGACAACCGCCTCAGCACCGACTCCAGCTACTTCGGCGGCTTTGTGCGCGGCGCCTACGACGGGACGCTGGCGTTCGTCGGCGCCCGCCCCGCGAACAACCAGGGCATCATCACCACCTCGGGCAGCACCGCCGCCACGCTCGCGACCAACGGCACGTTTTACCTCATTCCGCTGGCCGACGGCAGCGTCGGTTTCCGCCAGACGCTGCCCTCGCACAACATCGACGATTTCACGGTGAACTGGTTTCAGAATGCGAATGACTTCAAGCCGATCCTGCCGAAGACGAACCGCGCCAATCTCGCGGCGCAGCTCTGGCACAAGTTCGGCAATGACCTCGAGTTTTTCGGCGACGTGCTCGCCTACAAGGCTCGTTCCTACACCGGCCGCCTGCCCAACAAGTTCGACGTCTCGACCGACCACAACATCTACGTCAGCGCCGACAACCCATGGAATCCGTTCGGCGCGCGCTTCTACGATCCGCAGGGCCGGCCCAACGCCGACGGCACGCCGCGGCTCACGGGCGCGCCCGCCGCGATCCAGCTGCTGAGCGGGGTGGGCGTGATCCCGCGCGATTTCCAGGCGCGCCGCATCACGGTGACCTCCGACGCCCTGCGCCTGGTCGGCGGTCTCCGCGGCAAGCTGGCGCGCGGCTGGGAGTGGGAGAGCGCGGTGCTCTACGGCCGCAACGCCACGCATGACGAGGAGCAGTTTGCGGTGCGCGAAAGCCGCCTGCGCGCCGCGCTCACCAGCTCGGATCCCGCGAAGGCCTACAATCCCTTCAACTACACGTTCAAGCTCGTGCCCCAGGCCGGCACGACCAACCCCTACCTGCTGGTCGTCGACAAGCCCTACCGCAATCCGGCGGCCCTCACCGCCGCGCTCTACGACAACTTTGTGCGCGAGGGCCGCACCGAGCTCCTGAGCTGGGACCTCAAGCTCAACGGCTCGGTCTGGGATCGTTTCTGGGGCGGGCCCATCGGCGTCGCCGCAGGCGCGGAATTTCGCTGGGAGAACTACAAGGACTGGCGCCCGCCCTACCACGGCTTCAACCCGTCCGATGCCCCCTACAACGGCAACCCCAGCGATCCGAACAACCTGTTCTTCGGCCCGGTGGAGAACGACTTCATCGCGCTCAGCCCCAACCCCAACCTCTACGCCGCGCGCACGGTGGCGGCGGTCTTCGCCGAGGCGCTCGTGCCCATCGTCGGCAAGGACAACGCCAAGCCGCTCGTGCGCCGCCTCGAGCTGTCGTTCGCGGGCCGCACGGAGCGCTACTCCGACTTCGGCGCGACCACGAAGCCGAAGTTCGGCCTCAACTGGCGGCCTGCCGGCTGGCTGATGGTGCGCGGCACCGCCGCCGCTTCGTTCCGCGCGCCGAACCTCGTCCAGACCAACACGACGCCGCTCCAACGCTCCGGCTCCACCTACAACGACACCTATCGCTCCGAGGTCACCGGCCTTGCGCGCGACTCGAACGCCGTGCCCGTCACGTTCCGCCAGGGCAATGCCAGCCTCAACCCCGAGACCGCCCGCTCCATCTCGACCGGCATCGCCCTGTCCGCGCCGTTCTACCGCGACCTCACGATCACCGTCGACTACTGGCGGATCAAGCAGCGCGACGTCATCACCTCGGTCAGCGCGACCGAGCAGCTCCTGCTCGACGAGGAGCTGCTCGACGGCGCGGTGCAGCGCGCGCTGGCGGCGGGCCGGACGATTTCCCAAGTCGATCTGGGCAGCGGCACGGCGAGCTACGCGGGCAATCCCAAGGTCGTGCGCAATGCGGTCGCGCCCGCGGATGTCGCCGATTTCACCGCCTTCAACGCCGGCCGGCCGGCCACGCGCCAGCGCGCGCCCGTGGGCCAGGTGAAGTCGATCGTGACGGACTACGTGAACCTCGCGGGCCGCGAGGTGTCGGGCCTCGATTTCGGCGTGGAGCTGCGCTCGCCGCGGACGCGCGCGGGGCAGTTCACGCTCCGCGGCGACGCTTCCTACCGGCTGCGCTACGACACCCGGTCCGATCCCGGCCAGCCGCTCGTGAACGGCATCAATCGCGACGGACGCACGCGTTTCCGCGGCAACGTCGGCCTCACGTGGCGCCAGGATCGCGTCACGGCCGGCTGGGGGATCGCCTACTACGGGCCCTATGTCGACACCGGCACCGCGACCACGAAGGAAATCTACGACGTGCTCGGCCGCCCCGACTACATTTCGACGTATGTCGATTCCGGCGGCGTGCGGCGCTACCGCTATCTGGTCACGGCCTTCGCGACGCACAACGCCTACGTGAACTACGCGATCCCGCGGCGGGATCGGGCATGGTATTCCGGCACCGCGTTGCGCCTCGGCGTGAACAACGTCTTCGACATCGAGCCGCCGCTGGCCGATTCCGACACCGGCTACCAGCGCGGCGCCGGCACCAACCCGCGCGGCCGGACATTTTACGGCCAGGTCTCGAAGAACTTCTAGCCGCGCGCTGCGGTCTTGCCGCAGCGCGCGGCGGCGCCATCGTCGCGTTCCTCCCGGCTCGCGCCGCCCCGCCATGCGCCTCCTCGCCATCCCTGTCGTTGGTCTCCTGCTCGCTCCGGTGCTCGTGCATGCCGCCGCCCCGGTGGCGGCGCGCGAGCGGGAGCGTTTTCAGAAAAGCCTCGCCGACGCCGTGAGAAGCTCCGGGCTCGACGCCGGCGTGGCCATCAAGGACCTGGTCTCGGGCGACGAGTTTTTGATCCAGGCCGACGCGGTGTTTCCGCAGGGCTCGAGCATTCGCATTCACCTCGTGGCGGAGCTCTTCCGGCAGGCGGCCGCAGGCCGGCTGTCGCTCGCCGAGGTGCGGCCGCTTCCCGAGTCCGCGCTCACGGGCGGCAGCGGCGTGCTGCGCTTCATGGATCGCGGCACCGTCTCCCTGAGCCTGCGCGACTACGCGGTGCTGATGATCGCGGTCAACGACCACAGCGCGGCGAACTTCCTCACCGACATCGTGGGCATGGAGAACATCAACGCGTCCCTCTCGGCCCAGGGCACGCCCGAGATTCATTTTCGCCACCGGGTGCAGAGCCGGCGGGAAGCGCTCGGCGCGCCCGAAAACGAGGGCACGCCGCGCGCCGTGATGCGCGCGCTCGAGCTGCTGCACCGCGGCGCGGTCGTGGACCGGGCGACGAGCGACGCGATCATCGAGGTCCTGGCCGTGCCGGAGGTGGCCTACTTTCGGCGCGACCTGCCCTTTGGCGTGCGCTTCGCGGGGCGCTCGGGCTCGGGGCCGACGATGCGGTGCGACGTCGGCATCGTCCTCGCGGCGGAGCGTCCTTTCGTCCTGTGCGTGATGGTGAAGGGGCTGCCGTTCACGCCGTCCCGCGATTATTCCAAGCCCGATTCGCTCATCGCCGGCATCACGCAGCTGGCGGTGCGTTATTTCATGCCCGACGCGATCCGACCCAAGCTCAAGGGGCGGGCCGACGATTTCAGGCCGGCGGGTCAGACCACCACGTCGTCGTCATCGAACGAGCCCGCGCTCATGCTCGTGAAGTCGTCGTCGACGTCGACCGCCGCGATGCGCGCGGGCGACTGAGCGGGGGCGCGGGCGAACCACGGCGCCGCCGCGAGGGCGAGCAGCGCGCAAGCCGCGGCGGTGGCAAACCACGGTGCGGGCCGGAAACGGCGCGGGGCGGCGGGCGCGCGGGCGCCGGCATATTTCAAGTGGGTGTAGCGTGCGGCCTCCCACGCGATCAGGAGGCCGGGCCGGCCATCGAGCGCGCCCAGCCGCAGCACGTAGTCGCGCATGAAGCGCCACGCCGGGTTGAGCCAGACCTTGGCAAATCCCGGCGGCCGGGCGCGGCGGCGGAGCTTGGCGGCGAAGAGGCCGGCGTAGCGTTCGGATTTTCCGGCAAGCTCGGCATGCGATGCCACCGTAAGGTGGCGGATGCGGCCGCGCAGCCGCCCTGTGCGCACGGCGCGCGTCGCCCCCAGGCCTTCATGCACGTCGTCCTCGTTCCAAGCCAGCGCACGCCGATCGAAAAGGCGGGTGTGGAATTCCGGATTCCACGCGCCGAAACGAATGCGGCGCGCCCCGAAGTAATTCTCGAAGCGAATCGCGTAGGCCTCGCATGGAGCGCCCGCCTCGAGCTCGCGGCGGATCGCGTCGGCCAGCTCGAGTGAAACGCGCTCGTCGGCATCGAGCGAAAGGATCCAGTCGTGCCGCGCCTGGGTGTTGCCAAAGTTTTTCTGGGCCGAGTAGCCCGGCCATGCGCGCACAAAGACCCGGGCGCCGTGCGCCCGGCAGAGATCAACGGTGCCGTCGTCGCTGAGCGCGTCGACGATCACGATGTCCTGCGTGAGGGCGCGCACGGAGGTCAGGCAGTCGCCAATGCGCGGGGCTTCATTCCGCGTGATGATGACGACGGACAAGGGCAGGTGGGTTGGGCTCGGCATCGCAGTTGCCGCGGAGGATGCCCCCAGTCCGCGTGGCACATCGGCGTTGTCAATGCCTTCGTCGTCGCTTGCGATGCGGCATGTTCCCGTTCGCCCGCCGCGGCCTGCGCGTGCTGATGTATCACAAGGTCGCGCTCACCGGCGGCGACGAGCTCACCGTCAACGTCGCGCAGCTCGACCGGCAGATGGCGTGGCTCCGGGCGCAGCCCTGGGCGCCCGTGACGCTGGCCGATGTCGCCCGCGCCGCGGCCGGTCAGTCCGCGCTTCCCCGGCAGGCGGTGCTGGTGACGTTTGATGACGCGTATCGCGACACGCTGGAGCTCGCCTTGCCGATCCTGCGGCGCCACGGCCGGCGGGCGGCGGTGTTTGTGCCGAGCGCATTTCTCGGCACGACGAGCTCGTGGGATCGCGACGCGCGCCCCCTGATGACGGCCGGCGAACTGCGCGCGCTTGCCGCCGAAGGCTGGGAACTCGCGCTGCATTCGCACCGGCACCTCAACTACGCGACCACCGGGGCGGAGGACGTCGCGGCTGATGTGGCGGCGAATTTTTCCGCCCTGCGGGCCGCGGGTGTCGAGCCGGCGCCGGCGCTCGCGTATCCCTACGGCCGGCGCCCGCGCGCCGCGGCGCACCGCGTCGCCGTGCGGCGCGCGCTCAGCGAGGGTGGCGTGCGCCTGGCGTTTCGCATCGGCAACCGCGTCAATCCCCTGCCGTTGCGAGACGTCTATGAGGTGAACCGCCTGGGGGTGCGCGGTGATCGTGGTTTTGAGGCTTTTCAACGGAAGCTGCGCTGGGGCAGGCTGCTTTAGCATGAGAACCCCGGCCGCCTTTTCCCTGCTCCTGATGGCCTGCTTTGCGCGCGCCGCCGTGCCCGTCGCGATCACGCCGGTGACGGCGCCGCACGGCATGGTGGTCGCCGCGCATCCGCAAGCGGCCGCCGCCGGCGTCGCCGTGATGAAGGCGGGAGGCAACGCCATCGACGCCGCGGTCGCCGTGTCGTTGTCCGTCGGCGTGGCGGAGCCGTTCGGATCGGGGCTCGGCGGCAAGCTCATGCTGCTCTACTTCGAGGCGAAGTCGGGCCGCACCTACGCCGTCGAGGCGATGGATGCCGCGGGCTCGCTGGATGTCGCCGCCTACCTCAAGCGCCCCGAGGAGGATCGCAGCTACGGCTACGGTGCCGTGTGCGTGCCGGGCCTCGCCGCCGGACTTTGGGCCGCGCACCAAAAGTGGGGCGCCGCCCGGTGGGCCGACGACATCGCGCCGGCAATCGCCCTGGCGCGCGAAGGTTTCCGCGTGCTGCCCAAGACGCGCGACGGGTTTGCCGAGCAGGAGAAGAAACTCCGCCGCGGCGACGCCGAGATTGCGCGGCTCTACCTGCCCGGCGGGCAGCTTCCCGCGATTGACTCGCTGCTGCCCAACGCGGACCTCGCGCGCACGCTCGAGGCGCTGGCGCGGGGCGGCCGCGACGGCTTCTACCGCGGCCCCGTCGCGGCCGCGATTGTCGCCGCCTCGGAGCGCGGCGGCGGCGCGCTCACGCTGGATGACCTCGCGAACTACGAGGCGCGCATCGAGGAGCCGATCACGATGGCGTTCCGCGGGCGCATGCTGGTCTCCGCGCCGCCGCCGGCGAGCGGCGCGGCGCTTTTCCTGCCGATTCTGAAGGCCTTGGAGAACGAGCCCCCGTCGTCCGTCCCGCTCCGCACCGCCGCGCGGATCGATCACATGGGCAAGGTCTGGCGCGTCGTGTCGCCGCTCATCGCGCGCACCGTGGGTGACGCGCCCTCGTCGCGCTTCCTGGTGGAGAAGCTGCTCGCGCCCGACTCGATCGCGGAGATTCGCGGCAAGGCGTTCGGCCCGCCCGAGGCGCGCAAGAAAGTCGCGATGGCCGACGCTGAGCTGCCGCCGTTCTACGAGAGCCCGATGGCGGCGACGACGCACTTCCTCGTCGCCGATCGCGAGGGCAACGTGGTGTGCGCGACCCAGTCCCAGAGCCTGCATTTCGGCGCGGGCGTGGTCCCGCTGGGCACGGGCGTGGTGATGAACAACTCGATGAGCAATTTTTCGTTCACCGAGCGCTCGAGCCTGAACTACGTGGCGCCCGGCCGGCGCCCGCGCAGCACGATCGCGCCCACCATCGTGCTGCGCGATGGCCGGCCTGACTTTGCGATCGGGGTGCCGGGCTCCTCGCGCATCCCGACGGCGCTGCTCCAGGTGATCTTCGACCATCTGGTGATGGGGCGCCCCTTGGCCGACGCGATTGGCGACACCCGCGTGCATTTTGCCGCGCCCTTGCGCAGCGGGGAGGGCGTGACCTTCGAGGCCGAGCAGTCCTTCCCGCACGAGGAGGCGCAGGCGTTGCAGGCCCTCGGCTGGAAAGTCGTGCTGCCCGAGCCCGCTGGCACGGGCCGGCATTTCGGCGGCGTCAACGCCATCGTCTTCAACGCCGACGGCACGCGCACCGGCATCGCTGATCCCCGGCGCACGAATGTCGCGGCGGGTTACTGACTCTTCGCCCCAGGCGCGCCCGGCGGGCGCGTTTGCCGGGCGTGCCCGGCCCCGATGGCGGTCTGCCAAACGGGGATGACGGCTTTTCCCATGTTGCCTAGGGCGGAGCGGTCCCTTGTCTGCTCCGGCCCGAGAGGAATGATTCCCACGCCCTCCTGTTTTGTCCGGCATGCCGTCGCGATTGGCGCGGTCGGGCTTGCCGCGTCGTGTGCACCGGCGTGGGCGCTCACGATCACGTTCGACTATACCTACGACACGGCGGGCTTTTTCAGCGGCGCCAATGCCGGGCGGCGTGATTTGTTGAACGCCGCCGCGGCCGCCTATACCACCCGGCTCGGCGACAGCCTCTCGGCCATCGCGCCGGCGGGCGGCAACGCGTGGACCGCGACGTTTGCGAATCCTTCGAGCGCGAGCCCGGGCACGCTCTCGCTCACGAATCTCTCCATCGCCTCCGATACGATTGTGATTTACGTGGGCGCCGTGGACCTCGGGGCCGGGGCCCTCAGCCGAAGCAGCGCGGGAGGCTCGACGGCGAGCGGTTCCAGCGCCTGGATCAACACGGTCTCCGCGCGGGGCCAGACGGGCGCGCTGGCTGGCACGCCCACGGACTTCGGCCCTTGGGGCGGATCGATCACCTTCAGCTCGACGGCCTCATGGTATTTTGATCCGAACCCGGCGACGACCGAGCCGTTTCCCAACCAGGCCGACTTCTACTCCATCGCGAGCCACGAAATCGGGCATGTGCTCGGGCTGGGCACCGCGGGCTCGTGGTTCGCCCACGTGTCCGGCGGCAATTTCACCGGGGCCAACGCCGTCGCCGCGAATGGCGGCCCGGTGCCGCTCTCCGCGAGCAACGATCACTTCGCCCACGGCACGCTGAGCACCGCGCTCGGCTCCGGCGCCACCCAAGGCGTCATGCTCGACAGCGTGGCGACGCTCGGGGCGCGCACAGCCCTCACCGCGCTTGATCTGGCGGCGCTGCAGGATGTGGGTTGGGCGGTCGTCCCCGAGGTCCGGACGCTCGCTTGGGCCGCCGTGCTCGGCGCGGCGGGCTGGCTCCGCGCGCGCCGCGGCCGGAGGGCTTGATTCAGATTGTGATCGTCGCGCCCGGGGCAAGCACCTCGACGCGGTGGCCCGCCTGCGCCGCCCGCGCGGCAAACGCCGCCGCATCCTGCGCGATCACGGGCCAGGTGTTGTAGTGCATCGGCACGGCGAGGCGCGGGCGCAGGAAATCGAGCGCGAGGAGCGCGTCGTCCGGCCCCATCGTGTAGTTGTCGCCGATGGGGATGAGCGCGGCGTCCAGGCCCGCGCGGCCGATGAGCTGCATGTCGAGAAACACCGCGGTGTCCCCCGCATGGTAGAGGTTTTTTCCGTCGGCGGAGACCAGGAGGCCGCAGGGCGCGCCCATGTAGATCGGGTTCAGCGGATCGCCGAGGCTCGACGTGTGGTGCGCGAGCGTGAGCTTCACGCGGCCGAAGGGAAAGTTGAAGCCGCCGCCGGGATTGAGCGCGTGCGTCGCCGCCCCCTGCGCGGCGAAATGCTCGGCGATCTCGAAATTCGCGATGATGGTCGCGCCGCAGCGCCGCGCGATGGCCAGGGCGTCGGCCGTGTGATCGTCGTGGCCGTGCGTGATCAGCACGTAGTCGCACGCGAGGTCGGCGGCGGGTTTTGGCGCCGCCGGGTTTTCGCGCAGGAACGGATCGATGAGCAGGCGGGCGCGCGTCGTCTCAACGAGGAAGCACGAGTGGCCGAGAAACGTGAGGCGCATCGCTCCGGATGCCTCAGCGTGGCGCCAGCCAGGCGCGTGCGGCGGCCACGTCCTGCGGGGTGAGGGCATGGCTCGCGGCCATGGCCTCGATGCGCGTCTCCGCGCCCCCGGCGCGCAAGAGCGCCGCGAGCCGCTCGGGATGATCCGGCGGCACGAGCGGGTCGGTGGTGCCATGGCACAACAGGGCCCGCTTGCCGGCGAGCGTGCCCGGCGCGGCCGGCTGGTCGAGGACGACCATCGGGCGGAGCAGCACGGCGCCGCCCAGGGCCGCGGGGCGCAGCAGCAACAGCGTGGCGGCGATGTTCGCCCCGTTGGAAAACCCGACCGCGGTGAGCCGGTGGGCGTCGAGCGCATAGTGCGCCGCCGCCAGCGCGACGAAGTCGGCGAGGGCGTGGGTGCGGCGGATGATTTCCTCCGGGTCGAAGACGCCCTCGGCCAGCCGGGCGAAGAAACGCAGCGCGCCCCCCTCGCTGACGTCGCCGCGCGGGCTTAGCAGCGCCGAGCCCGGGGAAACGGCGCGGCCGAGGCGCAGCAGGTCATGCTCGCTGCCGCCCGTGCCGTGCAGCAGGAGGAGCGGGGGCGCCGCGGGATCGGTGCCGGGTTCGAAGACATGCTGGTAAGTGAAGGGCGGTTTGGCCGGGCGTGGCATGAATGACGCGTTAGACGCGGGCCGGCACTGAATGGGTGCGCCCGCCTGATGCAAGGCCCGCCGGCCTTTTCCCGGGCTGGCCTAGGCCGGGTCGATCTTGCGGATGCGGGCGATGTGGCGTCCGCCCTCGAAGTCGGTCGCCAGCCAGACCTTCACAATCGCCAGCGCCTCGGCCTCGCTCACGGTGCGCTGGCCGAGGGAGAGCACGTTGCCGTCGTTGTGCGAGCGGTTCCAGATCGCGACCTGCTCGTTCCAGCAGAGGCCGCAGCGGATGCCCCTGACGCGGTTGGCGACGATGGCCTCGCCGTTGCCGGAGCCACCGAGCACAATGCCGCGTTCATATTCGCCGCGCGCCACGGCCTCGGCCACGGGGCGGATGAAGTCGGGGTAGTCGCACGATGCGTCCGAGTGCGTGCCGAAGTCGCGCACCGTGTGCCCCGCGGCGAGGAGCACGGCCTTGATGGCCTCCTTGTAGGCGAAGCCCGCGTGATCCGAGCCGATGGCGATGGTGAACGTGCGCGACATGGTGGTGCGCCCACAACAGCGCAGGGGATTTGGCGGGCAAACAAAAAGCCCGCGCGTGCGACGGCGCGGGCTGGCGGGCGGCGGAACGGATGGGCGTTTCGCCGGCTCGCGAAAGCCTCGCGGCTTCCGCCGCCGAGCGCGGCTCACTTCCTTGGGAAATTCGCGTCCGCCTTCACCTCGAGCATCTGCTTCGTGTGCCGCTCGTTGTGCGCGGCGTTGAAGATCAGCCACTGGTAGGAGTCGAGCTTCTGCCCGAGCGGGCTGTCGATCACGTGGTCGCGCAGGCCGGGCGTGTGCTTGAGGTAGGCCACGGTTTTGGCGCGCGCCTTCTCGAACGCCGCGAGCGATTCCTTCGCCGAGCCGTAGCGGTTCTTCGGGATCAATGGCTCGGGCGCGGATGCCTTCTTGGTGCGGTCCGGGATCGCCTTGAGGATCAGGCCGTCGATCATTTTCACGTCGTCGGCCGCGGCGCGCGGGGCGCCCTTCATGGCTTGCTCGGCTAGGCCGAACAGCGCGCCCTCCGCCGCGGCGAGGTGCTCAAGCACCTCCGCGATCGACCAGCGATCGGGCGCGGGCTTGAAGTTGAGCTGGGCCTCGCTGAGGCCCTTCACGGCGGCGATGACGCCGGCCCGGGTTTTCTCGAGGTAGGCGAGGCCGCTCTTGCGATCCTCGGCGGAGAGGGTGTCGGCGGCCAAGCCGGCGACGGTGGTGGCGACGAACGATGCGATGAGCAGCGAGTTCTTCATGGGTGGTGTGGCGAAGGAAAGGGCGCCGGCGCTGGCGGATGGGCCACCCCGGCCCCCGGTGCAACCGCGGGCAACCAATCAGCGGAGCGCCGCGGCGGCCGCCTCCTGGAAGCGCTGGCGCACGATGCTCGCGTCGCTGTTGGGGAAATTGGTCCGTTGCACCATCAGCACGTAGGCCACGCCCTTCACCGGATCGATCCAGGCCTGCGTGCCCCATGCGCCGCCGTGGCCGTAGGTGCCGGGCGAGAGCATCGCGGCCAGGCCGGGGTGCGGGGTCTTGAGCACGCAGGTGCCGATGCCCCAGCCGTAGTTGGCGCCGCGCTGGCCATAGGTTTCGCTTTGGAAAAATCCCGTGGGCAACTCGCCGGTCTGCGGCGTGGAGAGGAACTGCATCGCGGCGGCGCTGAGGTAGCGGCGGCCGTCGAGCGTGCCGCCGTTGAGCAGCATCTGGCAGAAGCGTGCGTAGTCGGTCGCGCTCGCGTAGAGGCCGGCGTTGCCGGTGGGCGGGCGCTCGCCCGGCTGGGGCGGTGTCACGCGACCGGGCTCGAGCGCGCCCGAATCCTTGTTCTTCGCATAGGGCGTCGCGATGCGCCCGATCTGATCGTCGGCGGGGGTGTGCGTGGTGTCCTTCAGGCCGAGCGGGCCGAAGAGCCGCTTGGCCAGAAATTCGGGGAACGTCATCCCGCTCGCGACCTCGACGAGGCGCGCGCCGCAGTTGATGCCGGACTGCGTGTATTTCCATTTGGCGCCGGGCTCGTATTGCATCGGCGCCGCGAGCCACAGCGGCACGAGATCGGCCAGCGTCTTGGCCTGCTGCGCGGCCGGGCCGCCTGCCTCGCCGAGGCCGGACGTGTGCGTCATGATCTGCGCGATCGTGAGGTTGGCCGGTTTGCCCGAGGGCGACTTCAGGTTCGCGAACTCCGGGATGAAATTCGCCACGGGATCGCTCATCCTCAGCCGACCGTCGTCCTGCAGCATGAGGAGCGCGGTCGCGGTGATCGGCTTGGTCATCGACATGATGTTGAAGAGCGTGTCGGCCGTCATCGGCCGTCCGCTCGCGACATCGGCAAGCCCGGTGCTCTCGAGGTGGAGCACCTTGTCCCTGGCGATGACGACGGTGACGGCGCCGGTGATTTCCTTTTGCGCAATCATCTCGCGCATGGCGGCGCCGATGCCGGGAAGCTGGGGCGCCGCGGAAACGGCGAGGGTGAGCAACGCGAACGCGGGCAGGGACCGGATGGGGTGCATGGGCGTGCACGGAGCGAGGGGGAAATCATCCGTCGCGGCAAGGCTGCGTGCGCCGGCTTTGGCGTTGCGCGGCGAAGCGGCCCGCGGCATCGGTGCCGCATGAAGCCAGCCGCCCTGCTCCTCCGCGCCGCGTGCGCCGCGACGCTTGCCGCCTCCGCGCTGCTCGCCGCCGCCGATTCCGACGTCGCCGCGCTCAAGGCCCAGATCGCCCGCGATCATGATCGCTCCGTGCGCCGCCTGCAGGACTGGATTCGGCAGCCCGCGATCGCGGCGGAGGACCGCGGCTTCCCCGCCGGCGCGGAGCACATGGCGAAGCTCCTGCGCGAGGTCGGCTTCCAGCACGCCGAAATTATCCCGACGAAGGGCAAGCCGGGCGTGTTCGCCACGCTCGATGCCGGCGCGGCGAAGACCGTGGGCGTCTACTTCATGTATGACGTGAAGCAGTTTGACCCCAAGGAATGGTCCTCGCCCCCGCTCGACGCCGCGATCGTCGAGCGGCCGGGGCTGGGCAAGGTCGTCATCGGGCGCGGCGCCGTGAACCAGAAGGGCCCGCAGTCCGCGCTGCTCGCGGCGCTCGATGCGTTTCGCGCCAGCGGCAAAAAGCTCCCCGTCAACCTCGTGCTCGTCGCCGAGGGCGAGGAGGAGATCGGCTCGCCCAACATCCGCGATCTGGTGCTGCATCCGAGGGTGGAAGCGGCGCTCAAGAAAACCATCGGCGTGTTCTTGCCGCACGCGACGCAGGGGCTCGACGGCACGGTGACCGTGAACCTCGGCGCCAAGGGCATCATCGAGTGCGAGCTCACCGCCGAGGCCGCCACGTGGGGCCGCGGCCCGATGCGCGACACGCACTCCTCCTTCAAGGCGATGGTCGACAGCCCCGTGTGGCGCCTCGTGCAGGCGCTCGCCACGCTCGTCACGCCCGATGGCAACACGCCCGCGATCGACGGCTACATGACGCGCGTGCCGCCGCTCTCCGCCGCCGACAAGGCGCTGATCGCGACCGCCGCCCAGCGCCTCTCCGAGACGCAGTATCGCGTGGCCACCGGCGCCAAGAAATGGATCGACGACCTGCCGTTCCTCGCGGCGCTCGAGCGGCTGGAGTCGATGCCGACCGTGAACATCGAGGGCATCTACGGCGGCTACACCGGCGTCGGCGGCAAAACCATTTTGCCGCACAAGGCCTCCGCCAAACTCGATCTGCGCCTCGTGCCGGGCATGACCGCCGCGGAGTCGCTCGCGTTGCTCAAGGCGCACCTCGCGAAGCGCGGCTACGGCGACATCACCGTCAACATGACCGGCGGCTACAACCCCACGCGCACGCCCGCCGACGCGCCGTTGATTCAGGCGCAGGTCGCGGTGCTGCGGCGCGCGGGCATCGAGCCCGTGCTCTGGCCGTGGCTCGCGGGCTCGTATCCCGGCTACATCTTCACTGATGCGCCGCTCAGCCTCGCCGCCGGCCACTTCGGCCTCGGCCACGGCGGCGCGCAGCACGCGCCCGATGAGTTCTACCTGATCGAGTCCACGAACCCCAAGGTGCAAGGCTTCGACGGCGCGGCGGCGTCGTATGTCGAGTATCTCTTCGAGCTGGCGAAGTGAGGGCTGCGACGAGCCCTCAGCGCCTGCGTTGCTGCCAGTAATCAGGATCGCGGTGGAGATGCTTCACCGCCCAGATTACCACCAGATCGTTCTCGATGGTGTAGTAAATGCCGTAGGGAAAGCGGTGGATCAGATAGCGCCGCACGTCGTCCTCGAGCAATCGCCACGTGAGCGGCGCGGCCAGAATCTTTTGCACGCCCGCCTCGATTTCATCCGCGAACGCGTCGCCGAGGCCCGGCACCTGCCGGTTGTAGTAGCCCGGCGGCGATGTATTCCGCCAGCGCCTCGTCCGCGAAGCGATGCGTCATTCACGCATCGCCGTGCGCGCGCGCCGCAAGGCCTCATCACCGTCGATCAACGTCGATTTGTTTTCGCGGGCGGCCTTGCGGCGCAGTCGGATTTCGTCGAGGTGAGCCCGCTCCCTTGCTGGATCGAGCTGGCCGCTCAGGCTGTCGAGCAGCTTTTCCGCCAGCAACGCGCGGCTGGCAGCAGGCAAACCCAGCGCGTCGGCGGAGATCTTTTCCATGCTGGAGACCATGTGAGCACGATGGTTTCCAGCGGCAGAAAATCAAGGCGTGAACCTGTCACGCGATTTTTTGGGTCAGCGCGTGAGGCCTCACCACATCCCTGTCGTCCGCAGCTTGTCCCACTCGGCTTTTGTGGCGGGTGCGTGTGGCTCGGAAAGGGTAAGCAGGCGCGGCCAGAGCGCCGAGGCATCGGGCAGCTTGTCCTCCACGGCGCGCAGCAGCATCACGGGCAGCGAAGGGTCGTGCGGGAGCAGCAAAGGGGATTCCAGCAGCACCGCCTGATCGGGCTGCGCGAGAGCGAAGGCGAGGGCGGCTGCTTCCGCGGGCTTTAGGCCGGCGACGGCGGCGCGGGCGGCGTCGAGCGGCGCGGCGTCGGCGGCGATCTGTTGTTCCCACGTGGCGCGCGCGACGAGGTGCGCGGCGTCGACCGGAAAACCCGGCGCCAGCTCCGCGCCGGGCCAGAGCAAGAGATCGGGCTTGGCGCGCAGGGCGGCGAGCGCGGGCTCGTGCGCGAGGTTGTTGCGGTGCGCCAAGCGGGCGAGCGCGAGCCGCGCCGTCATCGCGAGCTCGAGGACCTGCGGGTCGCGCGAGCCTTGGGCTCGCTCCAGCGCACCGATCCAGCGGGCCGTGATTTTTTCGGGCGTGGCGTCCCGCTTGTAGTCGGCTAGGCGCGCGAGCCACGGCGCGGGATCCTTGGGCAGCGTGCCGTCCGGCTCGCGCAGCTCCTCGAGGCCCAGCAGCGCCGCGGTCGCAAAGAGGTCGCCGTTGAGTTCGGCGTCGAGCAGGAAGAGGCGGCGATCAAGGAGTCGCGTGAAGCCGGAGGTGTCCGGCACGGCGAGCAGGTTGGGGTAGCCCCACTCAAAACTCTTGAGCAGGGGCGCGCGCTGCTCGGGGGCGGCGCAGCGCAAGGCGGTCAGCCATGCCGAGACGATCCGGATGCGCTCGGTGGACAAAGGCGCGGGCCGCGAGTTGCCGTCGGGGTTGCTTTGCCACTTGGGGCGGAATCGGGCGATGCGCAGCAGGCCGTCGGCCGCGTCGAAGGCGCGGGGGTTGTCCGTCGCATCGGCCTCGCTGCGCAACACCGCGACGATGGCGTCGGGAAATTTCGCGAGCGTGAGCTGCGTGGTCGCGCGCTTCACCGCCTGCTCCACCATGCGGTAGTAGGCGGAGAAATTGCCGCGCTGGGCGAGCAACTGGCGGCGCCAACGCGCTTCCTCCTCGGCGAGCGCCGGCTGGTATTCCGGATGCGCGCGCAGGAGCACCTGCAATTTGAGCAGCGAGGCTTCGGTTGAGCTGAATTGCCGCTGCGCCGGCGGGATGGTCTCGAGCACCCACGCTTGATCGCCAAGCGCGTTGTTCAGGTGGCCAAAGGGGATCTTCGCCGGATCGACAAAGGAGAGGAGCCACGCGGCGCGGCAGGCGGCTTCGAGTTCGCGCTGCGCGTGATTTTCATCGCCGAAGGAGTAGGGGCCGAGGCAGCGCAACGCGTCCTCGGGCCGGTCGAACTCCTGCCAGAGTGTGCGCCCCAAAGTGAGGCGCCCGGCGCGATCGTTTTTCCAGCTGTATTTCAAGGCGTCGTTGTCGGGTCGGCTGTAGATCGCCGCGACTGACGTGACCAAGGCGCTCACCGCGGGCGCGATGATGTCGCCTTGGCCGGCTTGCTGAAACGTGCGGAGCGCCTTCAGGGCGTTGACGACGTCCGTGGCCGTGGATGCGGACGTTGCCGTGCCTACGGAGATGAAGGAATCCGGCGTCAGGCGGACGAGGCCCGCGAAGCCCGCGGGCGTCAGTTGCTGCGCCATCTCAGGGCGAGGAATTTTTGCCAGAATTGATTTCAGCGTGGCCTGCGCATTGGCGAGCATGCCGGCATCAAGCGTCAGCCGGCCCTTGTCGTCGAAGGCGCGCTCGCCCACTTGGTTCATCGCGAGCCAGAACGCCGCGCGCGCGGACAGGCCGCCGTGGAGGCCGGCGGCGACGGCGCGTTGCCAGAGTCGGCTGTTGTCGTCGTAGAGTCCGTCGCGGAGCAGTTGCAGCCGCATCGCCATCGTGCCCTCGGGGCTGATGGCGCGGGCGGTGTCGGCGATTTCCTTTTCCTTCATCTGCTCTACGAAGCGGGCGCGGGCCGCGGCCGCCGCCGCCTGCTCGGCGCGGCTGCGCCGAAAAGTTTCCGTGAGGCGCTGCTGCCACTTGGCCGCCTCCTCGGCGTTCTTGCGCCGCCGCTCCTCGGCGAGCCTGCGCGCCTCGGCCTCGGCGGCGTGCACGCGGCGGAGGTATTCGTTCACGCCGTCGTTCATGCGTTGCGAGTCCGCGGCTTGCTGGCGGCTCACCCATGCGTTGGCGGCCTCGAGGTTGCGATCCATCCGGGCGAATTCCTGCTGCAGTCGCGCGCGACTGGCGCGGGCGTTCTCCTCCGAGCGGGCCCGGGCCGAGTCGATGTCGCGCTGGGTCTGCACGCTTTGCGGGACGGACGCGCCGAAGGCGACGAGGCCCAGCGCGAAAAACGAAAACCGTCGCGCGCAGCAAGCAGCGGGGGAAATCATGCGGCGTCATCGACGCCACCGCGAGCGCGCGCGTCAACGCTGCGCGCGGCGCAATTTTTTTGCGCCTTCCCGTCGTGAACAATCTTTCCGGTTTTTCCATTGCGGGAGGGGAGGCGCAGCCTTCAATCGCGCCTTTCCCTCCTTCATGTATCTCAAGGCGCTCAAGCTGCACGGCTTCAAATCATTCGCGGATCCCACCACGCTGCGCTTTGAGCCCGGAGTCACGGCCGTCGTCGGCCCCAACGGCTGCGGCAAGTCCAACATCGCCGACTCCATCCGCTGGGTGCTCGGCGAGCAGAGCGCCAAGGCCCTCCGCGGCGGCAAGATGCAGGATGTGATCTTCGAGGGCGCCGACACGCGCAAGGCCGCGCAAATCTGCGAGGTCTCGCTGCTGCTCACCGACTGCGAGAAGCAGCTCGGCAGCGAGTTCCACGAGATCGAGATCATGCGGCGCGTCCACCGCGACGGGCAGAGCGAGTATTCCTTCAACGGCCAGCCCTGCCGCCTGAAGGACATCCAAAAACTTTTCATGGACACCGGCATCGGCCGGACCAGCTACTCGATCATGGCGCAGGGCCAGATCGACCAGATCCTGTCGTCGAAGCCCGAGGAGCGGCGCGCGGTGTTCGAGGAGGCCGCCGGCATCACGAAATACAAGTCGCAGCGCCGCGAGGCGCTCCAGAAACTTTCCCTCACCGATCAAAACCTCGCGCGCGTCGCCGACGTGATCGGCGAGGTCTCGCGCCAGATTGGCAGCCTGCGCCGGCAGGCCGCGAAGGCGATGCGCTACAAGCGCCTCAACCACCGCCTGCGCCACCTCGCGCTCGCGTGGAGCGGCTTCCACCACGCGCAGCTCTCCGCGACGCTCGGCGATCTCGAGGGCAAGGTCGCCACGCTGCGCGCCGAGGCGAACACGCGCCGCGCCAACCTCGAGACGCAGGAGGCCGCGCTCGCCGAGCAGCGCGCCCACCGCGGCCGGCTCAACCAGCGCGTGCAGGATGCGCAGCAGGCGGTCTACGACGTGCGGTCGCAGAAGGACGCCGCCGAGAACGCCGCCAACCTCGCCCAGATCAAGCGCAGCGGCCTCGAGGATCGGCTCGCGTCTTCGCGCGACAGCCTCGGCGAAATCGAGATGCAGCTCCGCGAGGTCTCCGCGCAGGTGGACACGGGCGCGCAGGACAAGCAGCTCCAGCTTGAGCTGCTCGGGGGCAGCGACGCGGTGTTTCAGCAGCGCAACCGCGAACTCTCCATCGTCGAGGGCGAGCTCACGAAGCTCGAGCAGGAGCTGAACCAATCCAAGTTCCAGCTCCTCCAGCTCGAGAGCACGGTCGCGCGCCTGCGCACCGACTGCTCCGGCTACGAGGTCGACCAAAAGACGAGCGTGCACAAGCACGACTCGCTGGCGCAGGAGCTCGACGGCGTCCGCGCGCAGGTCGCGGCGACGAAGCAGGTCGTCACCGAGGCCGATGGCCGGGTCGAGGCCGCCGCCACGGAGAAGACTCGGGTCAACATCGAGGCGGCCGCGGCGCAGCAGGCGATTGCCGACCTGACGCGGGAGTTTCGCGACGCCCAGCGGAAGCTCTCCGAGATCGACCGCACGCTCGCGCAGCGCACCGCGCGCCTCCGCTTGCTCCAGCAGCTGCAGGAGAAATGGGAAGGCTTTGGCGAGGGCGCCAAGGCGGTGTTGCAGGGCCGGCTCAACGCCGCGCTCGCCGGCGCGAAGGTCGCGCCCATCACGCAGGGGCTCGTCGTGCAGCCCGCTTCCGCCAAGGCCGTCGAGGCAATCCTCGGCGCCGCGGCCGAGGCCATCAGCGTGAGCGACGTCGCGACCGCGCGGCGCATCCTCGCCCAGCTCGAGACGGAGCAAATCGGCTCGGCCGTGCTGCGCGTCACCGAAATCGGGCTGCGCACCGAGGGGCACTTCGAGCTGCCGGCGGGCATCGTGCCCGCGGCGCAGGCCGTGGCCGGCACCGACGCCGCGCACCCCGCGCTCGGCGTGCTGCGCGAGAGCTACATCGCGGACGACCTCGGGGCGTTCCTGGAGTTTTGGAAGGCCAACCCCGCGTTCCCGTTCCTCGCCGTCGCCACGCGCAAGGGCGACCTTGTCGACCGCCGCGGCCTCGTCTACGGCGGCCACCACAGCAGCAAGCGCGCGGCGCACAGCATCGTGCAGCGCGAGATCGATCTGCGCGAGACCGCCAAGGCGCTCGCCGACGACCAGAAGACTCACGACGACCAGAAGGCCGCGATCGACGCGCTCAGCGCCCGGCTCGCCGCCGCCGAGCAGGCGCTCGAGCAGCGCCGCGCCGAGGTGCTCGCCGCCACGCAGACGCACGCCTCCGTGCAGGCCGAGCAGCGCGCCGCGCAGCGGAATTTCGAGGATGCCGCCAACCGCCTCGGGCGGATGCAAAACGAGCTCGCGGCGCTCGAGCATGCCCGCAACGAGGCGCACGCGCGCTGGGAAAAGGCGCAGGCGGGCCTGGCGCAGGCCGACGCCGCCGCCGCGAAGCAGCGCGAGAAAATCCAGAAGCTCGAGACCAGGATCACCGAGGTGCGCACCGGCCGCGACGTGAAGCGCGAGACGCTGGCCCAGGCCCGCCTCGAACTCGCGGAGCGCCGCCAAAAGGTCGAGGTCATCGACCGCGGGCTCGGCGAGATGGAGCGCCGCCGCCAGCAGCTCGGCGAGCTGCTCGTGCAGCGCCAGACCGAGATCGAGTCCTGGACCGAGCAGACCGCCGAGCTGGCGCACGAGGCTAACTTGCAGCGCAAGCGCGGCGCGCAGCTGGCGGAGACCCTGGGCGTTTCCCAGGCGCAGGTGGAGAAAGTCCGCGTGGAGCTGGTCGAGGCCGAGCGCGCCATCAACCAGCTCGAGCAGGCGCAGCACGCCGTGCGCGAGGAATCCGAGGCCGCGCACGAGGAGCTGGGCACGCACGAGGTGAAGCTCGCCGAGAACCGCCAGCGCGCGCAGTTCCTGGCCGAGGAAGTCACCCGTGAGTTCCAGTCCGACATCGCGGCGATCGATTGGCGGGCCCAGCTCTGGCAGGCGGACAGCGAACCCGAGGGCATGAAGACGCTCGACCTCGACGAGGAGGACGACGACGCGGCGGAACGCGCGGGCGTCTCGTCCGGTGCGGGCGAAGGCCTCGCGGCTTCCGCCGCGGAGCCCGCCAAGCGCCGTCGCAGAAAATCCAAGGACCGCGGCGAGCCCACCGCGGACGACCTCGCCGCGCTCGACGTCACCGACTGGGCCGCGACCAAGGCCGAGATCGACGCGCTGCGCCAGCGGCTCAACGCGATGGGCGCCGTCAACCTCGTCGCCATCGAGGAATACGCCGAGCTGAAGCAGCGCCACGATTTCCTCCAGGGCCAGGTCAACGACCTCACGACCGCCAAGGCCGAGCTCGTGAAGGCCATCGACGAGATCAACCAGACCTCGCTCCAGCAGTTCCAGGTCACCTTCGAGCAGATCCGGAAGAACTTCGAATACACCTTCCATACGCTCTTCGGCGGCGGGCGCGCGCACCTCGAGTTGATCCAAGCCGAGGACATCCTCGAGAGCGGCATCGAGATCGTCGCGCAGCCGCCGGGCACCAAGCTCAAGGGCATCACGCTGCTCTCCGGCGGGCAGAAGACGCTCACCGCGGTCGCGCTGCTGTTCGCGCTCTACATGGTGAAGCCGTCGCCGTTCTGCCTGCTCGACGAGCTCGACGCGCCGCTCGACGAATCGAACATCGGGCGCTTCACGGATCTCCTGAAGAAGTTCGTGAACGAGTCGCAGTTCATCATCATCACGCACAACAAGCGCACGGTCTCGGCGGCGCAGGCGATCTACGGCGTGACGATGGAGGAGCGCGGCGTGTCGAAGACCGTCTCGATGAAGTTCAACCACGAGCGCGGCGAGGCCGAGGCCCAGCCGCGCAACATCGCGGAGTCGGTCGTCGGCGCCCGCGTGCCGGCCGGCGCCGGGGCGTGATGCGCGCGATGCGGCTGCGCTTCCGGGCGATTGCCGCTGGCGCGCTGCTGGTGGCCCTCCGCGCCGCGGCGCAACCGCCCGGCGATTTGGCCGAGCAAGTGTTTGCCCAGCGCCTGCAGGCGCTCGTCGAGGCGCGGCAATGGGCCGACGCCGCGCGCCACATCCAACGGGCGCAGGCGCTGCGTCCCGCGCCCGCCTGGCTGGCCGGCCGGGATGCGGACATCCGCCTCGCCCAGGTGCGCATCGCGCTCGGCCGCGACGATCTAGGGGGCGCGCTCGCCGCCGCGCGGCTCTTCCTCAACGGCGACGACGACCGCTCGCAGCGGCTGCTCGCGCTGGCCCGCGAGCTTCACGGCGCCGGGAGCCAGCCGGCGGCCGTCGCATTGGCGAAGGAGATTGCCCAGCGCGCGCCGGCGTTTGCCGCCGCGGCGCGCCAGCTGGCCGAATGGGATCCGCCCGTGGCGCCCAAGAAAATCCTCCCCCGCACCGACCCCAAGGCTCCGGCCGAGCCGAAACGCGCCCCCGAGCCGCCCGGGCCCGCTCCCGAAGAGGAGACCGCGTTGCTCGCCCGCCTGCGCGCGGCGCGGGAGCGCGGCGAAATCCCGGCGATGCTGGCCGCCGCGCGCTTGTTTCTCACCGGCGACCGGGCGCGGTCGCTGCGGCTGCTTGGCGTCGCGCGCGACTACGCGGCGCGGGGCGACGCCGCGACCGCGATCGTGCTGACGAAGGAGGTGCTCCGGCGCACCGCGGACTTTCCGCCGGCCAAGCGGCTGCTCGCGGAGCTGGAGCCGGCCGCCGCGGCGAAATAGGGGCGGCCATGCTCGCGTTCCTGCGCAGGCTGTTCTTGCGGCGCGCGCCCGACGGGGCGGGGGAGCGCGCCGAGCGATTCGCGGCCGAATGGCTGCGCCGGACCAAGGGCTTCTCGATCGTCGCGCGCAACTGGCGCAATCCGTCCGATCGCCGCGAGGAGATCGATCTGGTGGCGCGCGACGGCGAGGTGCTCGTCTTCGTCGAGGTCAAGGCCCGCGCCGCGGGCGCGCTCGTTCCTGGCTACCATGCCGTCGATGCGCGGAAGAAGCGCGTCCTGCGGCGCGCCGCCGGCGCCTATGTCGCGCAGCTGCGGGAGAAGCCGCGCGCGTTCCGCCTCGACATCGTCGAGATCGCGCACGCGCCGGATGCGAAAACGGCGCCGGAGCTCCAGCACTTCGAGAACGTGCCGCTTTTCCCCCGCCATTTCCAAGCCTGATGCACGGTGGCGCCGGGCGCCGTCGCCTGCATTTCCCTTGCCCCGCCTCCGCCGCGGTCCGAACACTCGCGGCGCCATGTCCGACTCTCCGCGTCATCCCTTCCTGCACGGCCTCAGCAAGCACCGCGGCGCGCCGCCGACGGTCGTGGTAATCTTCGGCGCCTCGGGCGATCTCACGGCGCGAAAGCTGATTCCCGCCGTCTACAACCTCAGCTACGACAACCTGCTGCCGGCGGATTTCTTCCTCGTCGGCTACGGCCGCAAGCCGATCCCGGACGCCGAGTTTCGCACGCTCGCGGCCGATGCCATCAAGGAATTTTCCCGCCGCGAGCTGAACGCCGGGGTCTGGGACCGCGTCGCCGCGCACACGACCTACGTGGCCGGAGGCTACGACGAGAAGGCCGCCTTTGACCGGCTCGCCGCGCACATCGATGCGATTGAGCAAAAGCTCGGGCGCGACGTGCAACGGCTCTTCTACATCTCGACGCCGCCCTCGGTCTTCGCGCCGATTCTGCTCAACCTCGGCGCGAGCGGGCTCGCCGCGAAGCATCTCGGCACGCCGCACCACTCCAAGGTGATCATCGAGAAGCCGTTCGGCAAGGATCTCACCTCCGCGCGCGAGCTCAACACCACGATCCGCTCCGTCTTCGAGGAGAACCAAGTCTACCGCATCGACCACTACCTCGGGAAGGAGACCGTGCAGGACCTGCTCGTGCAGCGGTTCGCCAACGCGATCTTCGAGCCGTTGTGGAACCGCAACTTCATCGACAGCGTGCAGATCACCGTGGCCGAGGAAGTGGGCGTCGGCACGCGCGGCGGCTACTACGAGCAGAGCGGCTGCCTGCGCGACATGATCCAGAACCACACCATGCAGCTCCTCGCGCTCACCGCGATGGAGCCGCCGGGCTCGCTGCACGCGGAGGCGATCCGCGACGAGAAGGTGAAGGTCCTCAACGCCATCCAGCCCCTCACGATCGGCCCGGCGGGCGACGTGGTCCGCGCGCAATACGCCGCGGGCATGATCGCGGGCAAGCCGGTGCCCGGCTACCTCGAGGAGGAGGGGATCGCGCCGCAGTCGGGCACCGAGACCTACGCCGCGCTGCGCCTCTCGATCAACAACTGGCGCTGGCAGGGCGTGCCGTTCTACCTGCGCTCCGGCAAGCGCATGGCGCGCCGCGTGTCCGAGATCGCGATCAACTTTCGGCGGCCGCCGGGCACGCTCTTTGCCGGCGAGACGGCGCGCTTCGACCTCGCGGCCAACACGCTCTCGTTCCAGATTCAGCCCGACGAGGGCCTCAGCTTGATCCTCAACACGAAGGTGCCCGGCCTCGAGACGCGCACGCAGCCCGTGAAGATGAGCTTCCGCTACGCGACGACCTTCGGCTCCAACACCGCCGAGGCCTACGAGCGCCTCGTGCTCGATGCGATGGTGGGCGACGGCACGCTCTTCATCCGCGGCGACGAGGCCGAGGCCTCGTGGAAACTCTGCACGCCCGTGCTCGACTACTGGAAGAGCGTCGGCCGTGCCGGCATGGACGAGTATCCCTCCGGCTCGTGGGGCCCGCCCAACGCGGACGCCCTCCTCGCCAAGCAGCACCACCTCTGGCGGCAACCCTGACCATGCCCGCGATCTTTGATGCCCTGCCGGGTTTCGAGGTGCCGGTCGGCGCCATCTCCAAAAGCCTCGCGCAGATGTGGTCGCAGGCCGCCGCGGACGGTCGGCCGGCGCCCGAGGCCGACGACGCCAGGGCGACGCAGGTGAACTTCGTGCTGCACCTCGGGCTGAACACCACGACGGAGGACGCCACGCGGCAGTTCGGCGTGGTGGTGAATTTCTCGCGCCGCACGCCCAGCCGCGTGATTGTGCTGTGCCCGCTGCATGCCGATGTGCCGCAGCCCGTGATGCGCGCCAAGGTCTACGGCGAGTGTTTCCTCGGCAAATCGAAGGCCGACAAGCGCTGCGTCGAGTTCGTGCTCCTCAGCTACTCCCGCAGTGCGCGGCCGTTTCTCGAGAACCAAGCCTCCATCTGCCTCTCGACCGATTTGCCGCTCTACTACTGGGCGCATCGCTTTTCCGCGACGGGCCGCCTCGCCGACTACCGCTATTTGCTCGGCCGCGCGAAACGCGTCCTCATCGACAGCGCCATCGCGCCCGAGGATGCCATCGGCTACCCTTGGCCGAACCCGGCGGCGACCCGTGATCTCGTCTACTGCCGGCTGCTGCCGGTGCGGCAGAGCATCGGCCAGTTTCTCGCCGCGTATGCGCCGCCCAGATTGATCGACGGCCTGCGCTCGGTCACGGTCGCGCATGCGCCCGCGCTGGCGGCCGAGGGGCGGGTGCTGCTGGCGTGGCTGCGCCGCCGCCTCATCGCCTGCGGCGCGGGTGCGGACGCCGTGGCGTTTTCCACGAGGATACTGGCGCCCGGTGAGTCCGGCAGCCTCGGGGTGCGGTTTGGCTACGGTGCGGCGCCCCGGATGTTCGAATGGAGCGGCGATCTCGCGACCGGCCGCGCCGTGTTCGGGGCGGACCTCGGCGCCGGGCGCACGCGGCTCGACGCCGCCGTCAGCCTGCTCGCGGCCGAGAGCGCACTGAGCGAGGCCATGTTCTTCTGAGTGTTCCTGCCGCCAGCCGACCCATGAAAAGAATCCTTCTCCTCGCCTGCCTTTTGCTCGGTGCACTCGACACGGCGTCGGCCGCGGATGTGGCGGTGGGCGCCGCGAAAATCGACATCACGCCGGAGCTGCCGATCCGGCTCTCGGGATACCAAGGGCGGCCCGGCGAGGCGGCCCGGGGTGTCACGCCCCTCTTCGCGCGGGCGATCGCGATTGGCGCCGACACCGAACAGCCCGCGGTGATCATAACCGCGGAGCTGATTGGCATGAGCGATGCCATCCGCGCGGCGGTGGTGCGGGCGCTGGGCGAATCGCATCGCATCGCGCCGGAGCGGGTCGCGATTTGCACCACGCACATCCACTCGGGGCCGGCCTTGGCGGGCGTCATTCCCTACATGTTTTCGCGCGACTTGCCGCCGGAAGAGACGGAGCACATCGCCCGCTACACCGCGGCGCTCACCCAGAAGCTCGCCGAGGTGGCCCGGGCGGCCCTGGCCGCGCGGCAGCCGGCGCGGCTCGCGTGGGGCGAGGGCAAGGCGGACTTTGCGGTGCAGCGCCGGGTCGTCGTCGATGGGAAATGGAAGATGTTCGGCGTGGTGCCCGGCGGCCCCGCCGATCATGCGGTGCCGATGCTGTGTGCGACCGACGCCCGTGGCGAGGTCCGGGCGATCTTCGCCAACTATGCGTGCCACTGCACGACGCTCGAGGCCGCGGACAACTACCTGCACCACGATTGGGCGGGCGATGCGTCCCGTCGGCTGGAGGCGGCGCACGCCGGTGCCGTCGCCCTGATTGCCCTGGGCTGCGGGGCCGATGCGAACCCGAATCCGCGCGGCGCCGCAAACGTCGCGGCGCACGGCGAAAAGATCGCCGCCGAGATCGAGCGGTTGCTCGGCACGCGGTTGCGGCCCTTGGGCCGGGTGACGGGCGCGAAGCTGGTGCGCACCGAGCTGCCGCTGGATCGCGCGGTGCCGCGCGAGGAGCTGGCGCAGCGCGCGGCGAACAAGGCGCGCGTGCCGGCCGCCTATGCGGCGGCGCAGTTCCTGAAAAGAATGGATGCCGGCGGGACGCTGCCCGCCGCCGTGACGCTGCCGGTGCAGGCGTGGACCTTTGGCCAAGACCTCGCGATGGTGTTTCTCGGCGGCGAGGTCGTCTCGGAATATTCGTTGCGACTGAAGCGCGAACTCGATGCCACGCGCCTTTGGGTCAACGCCTACGCCAACGACGTGCCATGCTACGTTCCGTCGGCGCGGATGTTTCCCGAAGGCGGCTACGAGGTCGACAGCTCGATGGACTACTACGGCTTCCCCACGCGCCTCGCGCTCGGCACCGAGGATCGCGTGATTGCCGCGGCGCGCGCCCTGGTGCCACGGGAGTATTCCGCGAGACGCTGACGGGCAGATCGGTGCGCTAGGCGGTCGGTGCCCGGTGAATCTGCGGAGTCCACGTCACGTAGCTCGGCTCTTCGTGCAAGAATGCGTCCGGCGCCTCCGTCAGCCGCAGGAGGTCGAGGTTGCTCGTGCGATCGAGCAGATCGCCGACGGCGTAGGGCGTGGGCGCGACGCTGGGCGGCAGCGCGGACCAATGGCGAAACCCCTCGGGCATGTGCAGCGCACCCGTGAGTTCTCCCGTCGGCACCCGGCGAAGCGTGCCGCCGATCGCGTAGTGGTGCCACGATTCGCGGCGGGCGTCGGCGATGACCTGCACCGCGGCGGCATCGAGCGCGTGGGCGACGAGCGCCAAGCTCTGATAGGTGAACACCGGCCTCGCCCGGAGCACGCACCAAGCGCGCACGGCCATCGCCGCCGTGCGGATGCCCAGGATCGAGCCGGGGCCCTCGCAGAGGACGAACGCGGCCGCGTCCTGGGGATTGAGCCCGAGCTGCTCGACCGACTGAAAAAGAGCGACGCCTGCCTCATCCTCAGCGAGGTGCCATCGCGCGGGGCCATGGTGGGTCAACACGCCGACTTGCACCCGCGTTGACGCGCCATCGAGGACGAGCACCGGTGAATGGGTGGCGAGGACGTGGCGAAGGCTGGGCATGTTGGACGGCGCGGACTGTTCGAGTAGGCGCTGCGGGGCCCAGGCGCAAGCTGCGCGAGTCGGCGTCCGAGGTCGCGTGACGAGGCGTGAGTTCCCCATCGCTCTGACCGGGAAGACGAGAAGCGCGCGATCGACCGCGCGGAAATCGCGCGGCAATCCGGCTTAAGCCCATCCGGTTCGGCGCCCAACGAGGAGAAAACGTGGCTGCCCGACTAGGACTCGAACCAATTTCGACGGCATGAAGTGAGACAATTCCGTCGCGGAGTGGCGGCATTCGCCTGAAATTTTTTGGTCACTGGGCTGCTTCGACGAGCCCACCCAATCTCACCCGACGCGGCCGGAGCCGTTCAGGTCTTTTTTGAGGCGGCACAATCACTCGGTTGCTGCGTCGCCTGCTGTTGCCTGCGCCGGTGCATCTGCTCGAAGGGGATTTCACGCGAACGGATCCGGCATCGGGCGCCAAGTGTGGCGATGATGAGGGGAGTGCGGCTTTCCAGCGGCTGCGCAACGCCGATTTTGATATCGAGATCATGTCCCCGTCGCCCGGCGGGCGGGATGCCTTTACGCGCTGCGGGGGCGCGCTCGTCCACGATGCCTCGCACATCGGCCGCCACCGGACCGACCGCGATTTGATCGAGGCGATCAGCTTTGGGCTTGGCACCCCAACATTTTCTCCCACTAACGATCATGACGGCCCGCGAAAAACGGGCTTCGACGCAAGCTTCGGACCCCACGCACCACCTTGCCTCCACTGAAAACACGACTCTCGCTGCGCCTCTCGGGAGGATTGCGCTTTCCGCTTCAAGTTCTCGGATTTCGTGAGGACGCGGAGCTACGAGTCGCTCGATCTCAAATCGTTCATCCCGCCGGGCGCGCTGCGGTTTTGCACCTCGATGAACTGTGACTCGTTCACCAGACCTTCCTGCGCGTGAGCTCCCCAAGCACGTCAGAAACGCCGTCGCCGATCGTGGATCAGGATCGTTGGTTTACGGAGAAGATTTACGTCCACGACTCCGCGCTAAAATCCTACCTCCGACGCTCGTTTCCCGTCGCCCGCGCGGACGTGGACGACATGGTGCAGGAGTCTTATCTGCGCGTGTTGAAGGCGATGGCCAGGCAGCCGGTTGCCTCGGCAAAAAGCTTTCTCTTCACGGTGGCGCGCCGCCTGGCGATCGATGGCGCGCGTCGACACAAGGTTTCTCCATTGGTTGTCATACATGATTTGGCGGCGTTGCCCGTCATGGATGGTAGGCCCGGTGTCGCGGAGGCCGCCTGCACCAATGACGAGCTCGCCCTGATGGCACAGGCTATCCACGCATTGCCCGCCCGCTGCCGTGAAGTAATGATCATGCGCCAGATCGAGGGAGCATCGCAAAAGGAAATCGCCCAGCGGCTCGGAATCACCGAGCTGACGGTGCAGACCCACGTGGTGCAGGGATTGCGACGAATCGAGGCGTTCCTTCGCGCGCGCGGCGCCACGCGGGATCGGGTATGAAGTCTGACACTCCCAACTCCCCGCCCGAAGACCCGGACGCAATCGCGGCCAAGTGGGTGGGGCGGCTCGATGCCGGCCCCACGCCCGAGGAGCAGGTCGAGCTGCAGCGGTGGCGAGCCGACGACGTGCGAAACGAGGCGGCCTTCGCTCGATTCCAAGCCACTTGGTCTGAGCTCGGCCGGGCGCGTCGCACGGGTGTGGCGCCAGCACTGAGCCGGCAACTCACCGCGCTGGCTCGGAAGCAGCGGCGCCGGCGGTTTGCCGTTGCCGGGGCGAGTCTGGCGATTCTCCTCGCAGTCGGGGTAAGCTGGTGGGCCCGTGCGCCGTCCTCGGCCGTCGCGTCATCCACTCCGCAAGTCGTCCTGCTCGGGCCTGAACGGCGCGAGTTGCCCGATGGCTCGACGATCGAATACCCCGCCGGATCGGTGTTTTCGGTGGATTATAGCGGTCAATTGCGTCGGGTGATTTTGCGCCAGGGCGAGGCCATGTTTCATGTGGCGAAGAATCCTGCGCGCAGCTTCGTCGTCGAGGTCGCCGGGGTGGAGGTTCGCGCGCTCGGAACGGCGTTTTCCGTCCAGCTCGGCCGGGAAGCCGTTGACGTGCTCGTCACCGAAGGAACCGTTAGCGTCGAGCCGCCGCGCCCGGCGAACGGCGCGGCAGTTCCCGCCGGGAACCCGCCTCCCGAGCCCGGGGCCGCCGTATTGACGGTCGGCCAGAAAACAATCGTGCCGTTGTCCGCCAGCAGCTCGCCCGCGACCGTGACGGCCGCGGCGCCCGATGAAGTGTCCGCGCGGCTGGCGTGGCGCAATCCTCGCGTCGAGTTCTCTGGCGCGCGGTTTTCCGAGGTGGTCGCGGTGATGAACAAATATAACAAGGTTCAATTTGTGATCGGTGACTCGACTCTCGCTGACGTGCCGATGAGCGGTCTCTTTTGCGCCGACGATCCTGAGACCTTCGTGCGGATGCTCGAGTCTGGGTTTGGCGTCAGAGCCGAGCATCGTTCGTCCGGGCAGATTGTGCTGCGCAAAGCGCCGTAGCCGGAAGGATTCGTTTGAGGGATGAGAGATGAGGGTTGAGAGGCCAATTTCCGGAGGTCATTGGCCCAGGGAGGCAGCCGGCCGAACAGCGAAATATTAAGATTCGGCCAAATCCGGCTACTTGATTTCGGTGGCTGCTTCGTCCCGGTATACATGACGAGCGCACAGTGCGTGCATCATCCCCGCGGCAATTCCCACCCTATGACGAGCCGAGGCCCGAGGCAGAACCGCGCCATGCAGGGGAGGCTTTCCTCGTGGCACGTCATACTGATCGTCATTTTTCTCCTCTGCGCGGCTCGCGCCGTCGCGCAGACGCCGAAAAAATCGTTCGATCTGCCTGCCGGCGCGGCGGAAAAAACCCTGCGTCTGTTCTCCGCGCAATCGGGCCTGCCGGTCCTTTTCCCCACCGAGATAACGAAGGGCGTTCGCACGGAAGCCGTGCGGGGGGATTTTCCGCCGCGTGAAGCACTCGATCGGATGCTCGCCGGCACGGTGCTTACCGCAATTCGCGAGGGGAAGCCGGACGCATTTGCCATTCAACGCATCAATGACCCAAACGCCCACCGGGCGGCGCCGGCAACGGGAGGCGACCGCCCGACAAAGCAAAACGAACCACCGCCGTCGAAGAATCCGCCCCGCACATGAAAACCAATGCCTCCGGCACCTCCTGGCTCGCCCGATTGTTGATGTTCGTCACCGCTCTGGATCCGCTGTCGGCGCAAACGGTTTCGCCGGGCACGCCCGGTGCCACCACCGATCAGGCCCTGCAATTGTCGCCTTTCGAGGTGAAAGAGGACAAGCGGGGCTACTACGGAGCGACTACCATGTCGGGCACTCGGCTCAATTCCAAGATCGAGGACTTGGCTGCCTCCATCACGGTGGTGACGAAGGAGCAGATGGCGGACTTCGCGATGCTCGATATCAACGATATCTTCAATTACGAAGCCGGCACGGAAGGCACGGGTAACTATTCCGACATGAGCGTCGTTCCCGGCGGGAACCCCCACCTGGCGGACAACGTGCGGAACGACCCGAACAACGCCAATCGCATCCGTGGTGTCGGTCAGGCCAATATTTCCTTCGGCAATTTCGAGTCCAACGGCCGCGTGCCTATCGACCCGATCAATATCGATTCGGTCGAGATCAGTCGTGGGCCCAATTCGAGTATTTTTGGCATCGGCAACGCTGGAGGCACCGTGAATCTGCAACCCTCCTCCGCCAGACTCCACCGCGATCACTCGGAAGTGTCGATGCGCACCGACAGCTATGGCGGTTATCGCAGCAGCATTGACCTCAATCGCGTCCTCAAGAGAGGAACGCTGGCCATTCGTGGGAGTGCCGTAATGCAGCACGATGGTTTTGTCCGTCGGCCCTCCGGCCTAGACACTTGGCGGCTCAATGGCATGGTCACCTACAAGCCGTTTGCCCGGACCACGATCCGCGCGTCTTATTTCTCATATCATCAGGAGGGCAGTCGCCCGAATTTCACGCCGATACGCGAAACGGTCAGCTACTGGAGGTCGCAAGGTTCTCCCACGTGGGATCCCATCGCGCAACAGATCCACCTCGGCGGTCAGGTAGTCGCTTCCAATCCTTCGATTTCAAGACTCCCCGCATCGCCTGGCACTCCCGACTATTCGAGCATTTGGATTGACAAGGGTGGCATCCAGTTCTGGACGGTGAACCGGGCCTCGACTGACGGCACCCCCAGCGGGATTCGGCTTGCGAACAACGCCCTCCCGCCCACCGCGGGTCGGCTGCAGTTCATGACCACCATCCCCCGGAATGTTACCACGGGCCAACCGCTGTTCGAGGGCCCCCCGCCGGGCAGCGACAAGGCGATCTACGATTGGAGCAGAATCAACGCTTTTGCGCCCGCCTCCCTCGAAAACGACACGGGAACCACGTTCGTCCAACTTGAGCAGGTGTTCTTCGTCACCGCCCGTCAGTCGCTGACCAGCCAAGTGGCGTTTTATCGGGAAGATTCGAAGCGCAACACGCGGAATATTATAGGCCACCCTGCGGGAGGGACCGTTTCGCAATTTCTTCGGGTGGACGTCAATGAAAGGCTGCTCGACGGTAGGCCCAATCCGTATTTTCTGCGGCCTTTTATTGATGCGTATCATCCGCCGAGCATTATACAGACACCCGATCAGCGTGATAGTTACCGTGGCCAGCTTGCCTATGAACTCGACTTTCGTCGTGAAAAAGGCTTCCTGCGCTGGTTTGGCCTGCACCGGGCCCTCGGGTATTATGAATACAAGACGACGGAGAGTGCCGTTTTGACCTGGTTCAACGGGATCCACAGTCCTCACGCTTGGTTGCCCTACGGCCCAATGGTTGGGGGCGTAGCCGAAACCAGCGGCCGGGTGCAATTTCGTTACTATGTTGGAGATAATATTGGCCAGAATGTCGACTACGCGCCGGCCAGTTTCAAGAACGGACTGTATATTTTTAATTGGCGTAATAATGTCACTGGACAATGGGTGCAGGAGCCAACGGAGCTGGGGGAAAACGCGACCATCGAGAGCGGAAATTCCGGCAGTCGATCCACCCTGAAGGCGCGTGGCGTCACGGTGCAGAGCTACTTCTTCAACGACCGCGTCATTACCACCTTTGGTTTCCGCGTGGATAAAAACTACCGGATGAGTCGCCCCAACAATCCCGTGCCGCTGGCTATCGACGGCCGTAGTCTCGACTATAGTCAACACCACGTGTGGCCGAGGCCTTGGGAGCTCAACAAGGGGCCAACCAGCACCGCCGGGATCGTGGTAAAGCCGTTCAGGTGGCTCAGTTTCCATGCCAATAAATCAGACAACTTCGTTCCCGCTAGCGTGGCGCGGGATGTTAATGGCAAACTATTGCCAGATCCGACGGGCAAGGGCCACGATTATGGGTTCACTCTGAATTTCGCGGGCGGAAAGTTCGTGTTAAAGGTCAACCAATATACAACCAAAGTTCTGGGATCGCGCACCGCAGGCCAAGCCCAGGCGCTTTTTGACACCGAACTCGAAAGGGAAGTGGGCTCGCCCGACACCACCACTCCTTGGACACTTCAGACCCAATCGAGAATCTGGCTCACCGAAGCAGCGAAGGCGAAGGGTGTCACGCTTACGTCGGACCAACTCTTGGAGCAGATGAGGATCGTAGGAGGTTTTACTGAGGAATGGTGGTCTGTCTTCAAGGACTATCGATCGGGGGAGATCTATAACCCGTTTGCCGTAAACGACACGAACGACCGCGTGGCCAAAGGCAAAGAGATCGAGCTCAACTATAATCCGACCAACTTCTGGACGATGAAGCTCAATGTGACCGAGCAGGAGTCGATCACCCAGAATTTGTCGGGTATTATTGAAGCCAGGATCAAGGAAAGGATGCCGATTTGGGAGAGCATCATCGATCCCCGCACCGGGACGAACTGGTATACCACGCGCTACGATTATTTCGACGGCAGGCCAGGCCGCACGCCGCAATCCTATGTCCAGGAAAGGCTGCTGGCTCCGCTCGGACTGGCCCGTGCGCTCGAGGGCAAGAGCAGCCCGCAGATCCGCAAATATCGGGCAAACTTCAGCACGAGCTACCGTCTCGCCGGTCTTACGGAGCAACGCATCCTAAAACGAATGAGTGTTGGTGGCTCCGCGCGCTGGGAAGACAAGGGATCGATTGGGTTCTATGGCGCCCAGCAATTGCCTGCGCGGATCACGTCGCTCGACGCGAACCGACCGATTTGGGCGAAGCCGAATTATTACTTCGATCTCTTCACCAGCTATCGCACCCGTCTCTTCAAGGACAAGATCGGCGCCACCTTCCAGGTCAATGTGCGCAATCTCCAGGAGAGCGGCAGCCGCCTCCAAACCGTCAGCGCCTCACCCGACGGTTCGCCCAACATCTATCGCATCATCGACCCCCGCCAGTTTATCTTCACGGTGACGTTCGAGTTGTAGCGGCCTGCCTTGGTGCTCCTTGCGGTCCGCCTCGATGCCATATATAGAGCAGGGGAGACCAGCGCATTCATCATCTCGCCACCGATAACGGCACGCCGTCTCACGTCCTTTCAACGGTGAAGGCCGGCTCTCCAAGGATGGCTCGGAACGGTAATACGATATTTCGTCGTGCCAGAGGTCGACCTGGCGGGATGGCCCTTACGAACGCAGGCGCGCTCGTTTTCATGTTGGACGCTTTACTCCTGCGGGAAACCGCAAGGTTTGGACTTTCGTAGGCATCGAATATCCGGCCTCTGCCGGCGGGCCGAAATGGCACGCGAAAGCGCCCCGCGACGGATGATTTGTGCGATGCGCATGGAGGAACACCGGCCCAGCCCGAAGGCGCGCCAGCCGGCTGCGCCGTCCGTCGCACCATCGGGCGCGTCCATCGTTGCGAGCCGCTGGCAGCCTTTGCGACATCGGTGGTGATTGCGTTAGCAACCGTCACCTCGCGTTTGGGCTCGTGACAGTGACGAGTGCGCAGTTGAGATAATACGAAAGCCCCTTGGGCTTGCCGGCGAGCTGGCGAAACGCCGACTCGGCTTCGCGAAGCTGATGACCGGAGAGCAGGGTGGTGATGCGGCGAAATCCTGTCGTGGCCCGCAACGTCCTCCCTTCGAGCGCCGCATATTCCGCGCTGGCGTCGTCGCGGGTCTTGAAGTTCTTGCGGACGCGCTGGCCGCCGAGCCAGCCGGAGAAGCGCCATGACGTGACGCGATTGCGGTTTTCAAACCGCGAAACAGTGCACGCGCTCTGGGCCACGCTTAGGTTGCCACGGCAACTGGCAACCTTACCTTGCCGGATCGGCTCCGAGAGGGAGTAAACTGGCTGCCCGACTAGGACTCGAACCTAGACAAAACGAGTCAGAATCGTTTGTGCTACCATTACACCATCGGGCAGTGAAAAATTGCGGCGCACTCGCCTGTGCGCGGGGCTCACCGGACAAAGCAGAAATTGCTTCCGGCCAACGTGGAGAGGATTGCGGCGAGCCTGTGGCGTCGCGCTGCGTGGAGCCGGCGATGGGATTCGAACCCGCAACCGCCTGTTTACAAAACAGGTGCTCTACCGTTGAGCTACGCCGGCACACGGCGGCAACCGCCTGAGCCGAAACCGAACTGGGAAAAAACAAAATGCGCTGGCAGGCCGCTCCATGCCAAACCCGAAGGGTGAGACATGGTGGCTCCCCGGGGACTCGAACCCCGAACCAATTGATTAAGAGTCAACTGCTCTACCATTGAGCTAGGAAGCCTAAAACCAAGAGGCGGAAAAGCTCACGACGAGTGGTTTGATGTCAACTGTGATTTCCTCGGGCCCCGGGCGGAGGTCGCAGGCTGAGGCTCGCTCGATTTGGAGTGCGCTGGTGATATCGCGAGCATTTGCCGCCGTTGCTCGGGCCACGGCCCGATTGCCGCCAAATGTGAGATCGATGGAGCAAATGGGAAACTCCCGCGCGTCGCCGGAACGGATGCAGGCGTGGTTGGGCTAGCCGTTGAATCCGTTCCAATGCACGCCGAAATCGACCTTGCACTTTGAGTCGGCGGCGTTTCGCTCGCGCGCAGAATTCGGAGAGATGGCTGAGTGGTCGAAAGCGGCGCTTTGCTAAAGCGTTGTAGGGATTTAAACCCCTACCGAGGGTTCGAATCCCTCTCTCTCCGCCATTCCGCCTCTTGGCCGAGCTTGGAGCGATGGGTCTCCCCTTTTCGGTCGTTCAACTTCGAGGTATCGACGAGATTCGGCTGCATCCCGCCCCATGATCGGTTCGGCCAGTGCCAGGCGTCGAGGGGGCGCGAGCGGCGCGGGGTTAAGAATCGGATCGCCGTGGGCGCACTTTGCCGGCAGCACGGACGCACGTCCCCATGAACTCCATTCCCCGGTTGGTGGTCGCCGTCGCGTGTGTCGCGGCGGCGTTGCGCGGCGCGGATGTCCTGCCGTCCTTTTCCGATGTCGAAGCCCAGCCCTTGCTCGCGCAAGCGCGGCGGATTGCCGAGGCGCTCGCGTATCAGGGCGGCCCGCTGCCGGACGCGGAGCGCCAGGTGCTCGACGCGATTCCGGCCGATGCGCCCGACGCCGCGTCGCGCGTGCAGGCAATCCTCGATCGGCACTGCCTGTTTCTCGTGGCCATCAACCCCGAGATGCGCGTCAAGGTCGCGCCGGGCCCGGCGGCGCCCGTGCTCGTGGAGCAGGGGTGGAGGCAGTTTCTCGTCAAGGTGCGCAACGAGGCGGGAACGACCGCGGCGCTCCGGGCGTCCAGTCCCAACGCCCAACGGCTCTTCAACTCCCCGGCGCGCGAGGTCGCCGACCGCTGGCTCGAGCTGCAATTGCCCGATGCACCGCCCCTGCGCCCGGCGCTCAGTGGCCTGGGCGTCGAGTATCGCGTCATCCAGCTCCTCAGCCGCGACGCCGGCCGCCGCGAGGCGAAGTTCTCGTTCGACGTGGGGCAGGGCACGCAGGACCTCGGCTTCCGGGCGGAGACCGACGTGCTCTTCCGCTGCGAGCCGGCGCACGATGTGGCCCTGCGGGTGCGTGACGAGCATGGACGTCCCGCGACCGCGGCCTTTGTCATCCGTGATCGGCAGCAGCGCGTCTATCCCTCGCAGGCGAAGCGGCTCGCGCCCGATTTCGCGTTTCATCCGCAGGTGTATCGCGCCGACGGCGAGACGATCCGGTTGCCCGAAGGCACCTACACGGTGGAGTTTCAGCGCGGCCCCGAGTCCGTGCCGCAGCGGCACACGCTTGTCGTCGACGCGGCCACGCGCGAATGGCGCTTCCAAGTTCAGCGTTGGATCGATCCATCCGTCATGGGCTGGATTTCCGGTGATCATCACATCCACGCGGCGGGCTGTGCGCACTACACCAATCCCACCGAGGGCGTGCACGCGCCCGACATGATGCGCCACTGCCTCGGCGAGGACCTCAAGGTCGGCGCCAACCTCACCTGGGGGCCGTGCTTCGACTACCAGAAGCAATTTTTCACGGGAGCCGATGACCGGGTCTCGGCCTTTCCCTACCTGCTGCGCTACGACGTCGAGGTGAGCGGATTCGGCTCGCATCAAAGCGGCCACCTTTGCCTGCTGCGGCTCAAGGAGCAGATTTTTCCCGGCGGGGACTCCAGCACGCATTGGCCGACGCTGGGATTGAACACGCTCCGCTGGGCGAAGAAACAAGGTGCGCTCACGGGGCCCGCGCACTCGGGCTGGGGCTTGCAGCCGGCCATGCCCGGCGCGCGCGATGTCGCGACGAGCGCCAATTCCAGCAAGCTCGTGCTCGCGACCGCCGAGCTGCCGAACTATGTCGTGCCGCCCTTCAACGGCATCGGGGCCAACGAATACATCGTCGATGTCACGCACCGTGTGCCGGGCCCCGATGGCGCGCTGGTCCCGGCGGTGGATTTTCTCTCGACGGTGGACACGCCGTGGCTCTGGGAACTCAACATCTGGTATCACACGCTCAACGTGGGCTTCCGCACGCGCATCAGCGGCGAGACGGATTTTCCCTGCATCTACGGCGAGCGCGTCGGGCTCGGCCGCAGCTACGTGAAGCTGCCGGCGAAGTGGACCTACGAGGACTGGTGCGAGGGGATCCGCGCGGGCCGCAACTACGTGGGCGATGGCAAGAGCCACCTGATGGAGTTCAAGGCCGGGCAAGGTGCGCAGGTCGCGTCGATGGGCGAAGGCGGGAGCGAGCTGCGTCTCGCCACACCGGGAAAAATCCGCGCGCAGGTCCGCGTCGCCGCCTACTTGCCCGTCGCGCCCGACGTCGAAATCAAAAAGCGCCCCATCAACGCCAAGCCCTACTGGGATCTTGAGCGCGCCCGTATCGACACCACGCGAGAGGTGCCGGTCGAGCTCCTCGTGAACGGCTACCCGGTCGCGCGGAAGAGCATCCCGGCGGACGGCACGCTCTGTGACGTGGAGTTCGACGCGGAGATCAAGCACAGCAGCTGGATTGCCGTGCGGGTGCTTCCGTCGTCCCACACCAACCCGATCTTTGTGCTGGTGGGCGACAAGCCGATTCGCGCGTCGCGGCGCAGCGCCGAATGGTGCCTCGCGGGGGTCGAGCAGTGCTGGGCGCAGAAGGAGCGCTTCATCAAACCGGCCGAGCTGGCCGATGCCCGCGCCGCCTACGATCACGCGCGCGCGACCTACCGGAAGCTAATCGGGGAGATGGTGGCGGACTGAGGGCGCCGCCGCGCCGGCGCTTACTCCTCCTCGTCGACCGGGCGATCCAGTTCCTCACGGCATTCGGCGATGACGCGCAGCCAGACCTCGCGCAAATCGAAGAAACGCGAGACCATCGCTTCGCGCCAGGCCCGCACGTGCGGCAAACGCGAGGTGGCATCGGCTCCGATCAGCGCCAGCGAGGCGTTGAGCGCCGCGAGCGCGCGCTTGAAGAGGCTCACGGCCATCGCGTAGTCGCCGAAATCCAGCGCGTGGACCGCCTGCATGGCGAGGTCCTGGCCGCGCTGCAGGGAGGCCAGCAGGGCGAGCGCGAGGGGCGGCGGCACGCGCGCCGGATCGGCGGCGAGTTTTTCCCAAGAACGCGCAAGGCTCAGGCCGATGGCCCGCGTCGCGACGAAGATCGGGTTGCGGTGCAGGGTGTAGACCTCGTCATCGAGTTCGTCCTCGTCCGCCGCCTCGTCCTCGGTCCAATCCGCCTCGCCCCAGTGCATCTGCTCGGCGACGGAGTCGATGCGGTCGGCCGGGTCGCGGTGCGCTTCGTAGAGGCGGAGGTAGCGGTCGACTTCGGCGTCCGCCTCACGCAGGTAGCGCTCCCAGTCGAACTCGTTCCACGCCACCTCGCCGCGATCTTCCCACTCGTTGTTCGGTGCGCCGCCGGCGTCGGAGTCGTTCATCGGTTGGCCGCACACTGAGAAGCGGTCGGAACGGAATGCAAATAAAAATCCGGGTGCCGCCGGCCCCCCGTTTTGCGGGTTGAACGCCGGGAGCGCGGGACCTACTTTGCGCGCTCCATGCCAGACGTGCACCACGAATCCGTCTTCTTCTCGGGCCATGTGCAAGGCGTGGGCTTCCGCTTCTCGGCGATGCAGGTGGCGAAGGAGTTCGAGGTCGCCGGCTATGTGCGGAACCTGGCGGATGGGCGCGTGCAGCTCGAGGCCGAGGGGGCTAAGCGCGAGGTCTCCGCCTTCATCGACGCGGTGCAGGAGCGCATGCACGGCCACATCCGCAAGGTGGAGCGCAGCGCGGAAAACCGCGCGCCGGAATTCCGCGGCTTTACCATCCGCTGAGGGCCGATGTCCCCCGCCGCGAATTCCGCCGAGGCCGCCCCCGCGATTGAGCTGCGCGGGCTGGTGAAGGATTTTTCCGTCGGCCTCCGCGGCGTGAGGCTCCGCGCCGTCGATCACCTCGATCTGCGCGTGGAGGCGGGGCAAGTCTACGGCCTGCTTGGGCCCAACGGCTCGGGCAAGAGCACGACCATCAAGCTGCTGCTCGGGCTGCTGGCGCCGAGTGCGGGCACGTGCGCGATTTTCGGCGTGGCGAGCGGGCGGGTGGAGGCGCGGCGCGACGTGGGCTATTTGCCGGAGGCGCCGTATTTCTACCGGCACCTCACGGGCCGGGAGTTGGTGCGGTTCTACGGGAGAATGTGCGGCCTGGGCGGCGCGCAGCTCGAGGCCCGTATCGGCGCAGTCCTGGCGATCGTCGGCATGGAGGCCGCCGCGGACCGCCGCGTGGGCACGTATTCGAAGGGCATGCTGCAGCGGATTGGCCTCGCCCAGGCGCTTGTGCACGACCCGCGGCTCCTGATCCTCGACGAGCCCACGGCGGGCGTCGACCCCGTGGGGTCCGCGGCGATCACGGAGTTGATCCTGCAACTCAAGGCGCGCGGGAAGACCGTGCTCATCACCTCGCACCTGCTCGGCCAGATCGAGGATGTGTGCGATCGGGTGGCCATCTTGGATCGCGGCAAGCTCATCCTCGAGGGGGCCGTCGCGCAGCTGGTCGGCCGTGCGGACCGGCAGTCGCTCGTCGTGGAAACCCTGCCGCCCGGCGAACTCGCCGAGCTGCGCGCCTGGCTGGCTGAGCGCGGACGCACGCTCGAGGCGGTCGAGACGCCGCGCACGCGGCTCGACCGCGTTTTCCTGGAAAAGGTGGGAGGGAAAGGGGCGTGAGCCGCGTGCCCTTCTCCCTGCGCCGGACCGCGCTCATCGCGGCCAACACGCTGCGCGAGGCGGCGCGGCAGCGCCTGTTTCTGTTTTTGCTCGGCCTCGCGCTGGCGCTGGTGGCCGGGGCGCGGTGGTTCCGCGACTTCAACTTTGGCGCGCCGGAGCTGAAGTTCCTCTTCGACTGCGGGCAGGGCGCCATCGCGTTCTTCGGCGCGGCGCTCACCATCACGGCGAGCGCGCAGCTGTTCTTCGGCGAGATCGAGAACCGCACCGCGCTCACGCTGCTCGCGAAGCCGGTGTGGCGCGCGGAATTCATCGCGGGCAAGTGGCTCGGGCTGGCCGCGCTGGCGGCGATGTTCTGCGCGCTGCTGACGGCGCTGCTGGTCGCCGTGCTGTGGGTGCGCGAGGGGCAGCTCATGGCGCTTTATCCCGATAATTTTTCGCAGGGTCGCGCGGTGGGCTACGGCCTCGTGGCGCTCGCGGGGCTGATGCAGTGGCTGAAGCTCGCCGTGCTCGCGGCCTTCGTCCTGCTTGTGGCGAGCTTTGCGCGGACGCAGCTCTTCACGGTGGTGACGGGCTTTTTCCTGCTCGTGATTTTTCACCTGCAATACCTCGCGCAGGAGGCCTACGCGAAAAGCGGCGCGCTGCCCGGCCGCGTGCTCGGCGGCTTGCTCGCGGGGATGTTTCCCAACTTCCAGCTCTTTGCGCTGGCCGATTCGATCAGCGCCGCCGCGATGCCGTCAGCCGCGGGCGTCGCGATCGTGTGCGCGTATGCCGTGGGCTACGTCGCCGTCGCGGTCGCGCTGGCGGTGTTCAGCTTTCGTCACCGTGAAATCTAGGCTTTTCGTGCTGACGGTGACCGTCGCCAGCCTCGCCGGCGCGGGCTCGCTGCTCCAGCGCCTGGCCCGGCCGGCCTGGACGGAGGCGCGCGCGCGCCAGCCGGCGCTGCGGCTCGACGCGTCGATGGCGACGGCGGGGCAGGGGATCACGCTCGGGCTGCTCGGCGGCTTTCGCGCGCTCGTGGCCGATGCGACGTGGGTCCGCATGTATGCGCTTTGGGAGCGCCGCGATCTCGGGGGCGTGCAGCATCTGATTCAGCTCGTCGCCACGCTCGATCCGCGGCCGGCCTATTTTTGGATCAACGGCGCGCGAATCATGGCGAACGATTTCGCGGCGTGGCGCATGGATGCCGCCGGGGGCTACGACGCGCTCGCCCCCGCCGAGCGCGTGCGCATCGATCGGGAGCAGGCGCGGCTCGCGCTGGCGCACCTCGAGGCCGCGGCGCCGTTTCATCCGGCGAGCGCCGAGATGTGGACCGAGCGGGCCGCCATCGAGCTGAACCGCCTGCACGATCCGCTCGCGGCGGCGGAGAGCTACCGGCGCGCCTGGGAGCAGCCCAACGCGCCCTACTACGCGGCGCGACTGCATGCCGAGCTGCTGCGCCGCGCGGGGAAAAAAGCCAAGGCGCTCGCGTGGCTCGTGCAGCTCCATCCCAAGCTGCCCGCCGACGACGAGGCGGCGGCGGCGACGACCGTGCTGGCGCGAATCCGCGAGCTCGAGGCGGAGCTGGGCGTGCCGCCGGCGCAGGCCTACCGCGCGTCCCGATGAGCGACCGCCGTGCCGCCATCTGGCTGGGCGCGATGCGCCCGCGCACGCTGCCCGCGGCGCTGGCCCCGGTGCTGGTGGGCTCCGGCCTCGCGGCGCACGACGGAAAGTTCGATCCCGGGGCGGCGGCGCTGTGCCTGGGCTTCGCCCTGCTGGTGCAGATCGGGACGAACTTCGCGAACGACTACTACGACTTCGTGCGGGGGGCTGACACGGCGGCGCGCGTCGGGCCGCGGCGGGCCGTGGCTGCGGGCTTGATTGCGCCCGCGACGATGAAGGCGGCGATGGTCGCGGTGTTTGGCGCGACGTTTATTTGCGGCCTGGGGTTGCTGGCGTGGGGCGGGCCATGGCTGCTCGTGGTCGGCGTCGCGAGCATCGTGAGCGGCTACGCCTACACCGGCGGCCCGATGCCGCTGGCTTACGTCGGGCTCGGCGACGTGTTCGTCTTCGTCTTCTTCGGGCTCGTCGCGGTGGGCGGCACCTACTTCGTGCAGGCGGGACGGCTCACGCTCGACGCGATGCTCGCCGGCGCGCCCATCGGCCTGCTCGCGGCAAATATCCTGGTCGTGAACAATTATCGCGACGCCGAGACGGATGCGGCGGCCGGCAAGCGCACGCTGGTCGTGCGGCTCGGGCGCGGCGCGGCGCGGGTGCAGTTCGTGGGATCGCTGGCGGTCGCGCTGGCCGTGCCGCTTGTCCTGCTTGGCCGCGGCTATCGCGCGTGGTGCCTGTTGCCGCTTTTGCTCGCCCCGTTGGCGTGGAGCCATGCGCGGCGGCTGCGGAAAAACCAATCCCCCGGCGAGCTGATAGCCCTGCTGGGGGATACGGGAAAACTGCTGGCGCTCTACGCGGCGCTGCTGGCGGCGGGGCTGGTGATCTAGCGACGGCCCGCGCGGCGCGGGCCCGCGAGGGCTACGCCACGTGCGCGGCGAGCTTCGCCTTGAGGGCGGCCTTGGGCATCATCCCCACGAGGGTCTCGGCGACTTTCCCGCCCTTGAAGAGGATCATCGTCGGGATGGCGCGGACGCCGTATTCGGCGGCGATGGCATCGTGGTCGTCGATGTTGACCTTTGCGATCGACAGCTTGCCGTCGAGCTCGGTGGCCAGTTCCTCGAGCACGGGGGCGATGGCCTTGCAGGGGCCGCACCACGGCGCCCAGAAATCGACGAGGACGGGGGTCTTGCTGGCCGTCACGGCGGCCTTGAATGAATCGGTGGTGAGGTTGGCGATTTTCTCGGACATAGTCGGGTTAGTTCAAAAGGAGGAGAATCGAAAACAGCACGGACGCAAACGCGGCGATGGCGCAGAGGCCGACGGCCCACGAAGGGAGGTCGGTCACATCGCCTTGGCCAGGGTCGTCCGGGGGCACGGTCAGATCCTAGCCCGGCTGGGACTTTTGGATGATTTCCCCGAGTTCGCGCGGGTCGATCGTCTCGAGCTGCTTGTCGCGGCGCTTCAGCTCCTCGAACGTCTTCATCATCGTCTCGGTCATGCGTTCGTGCGTCTCCTGGGAGCCGCCGACGAGCATGAACTTCTCGCCACTCGTGATGCGCTTGTGGCCGTCCTCGTTGTCGAGGCCGAGGCCGAGGATGCCGTTGATCTTCGGCTGGCGCTTGCGGCGGCGGGCGGGCTTGCGGGAGTCGTTGCTCACGCGGGCACCGTGGGAGGAATCACGATCGTTTCAAGCGGCATTTCCGGCGCGGGCGGGCGCTCGTCCACCGGATCGACCACGATGTCGGCAAAGGCGGCGTCCTGCCGCAGGCGCAGTTTCTTCAGCCGCGTGAGCTCGAGCATCGCGAGAAACGTCGCGACGAGCCGGCGCAGCGTGACGCCCTCGGTGAACAGCGTGGAGAACACGAACGACTGCCCGCTCGCGATCCGCCCGAGCAGCCACTCCATCTGGTCGGCCACGGTGACGACCTCGTCGTGGATTTCGCCGACGACGAGTTTCTCGGCGAGCCGGCGGAGCACGATGTTGAAGGTGTTCCAGAGCTCGATGCGGTCGACGTTCTTCAGCGGGCGGTCGGTGTCGTGGGCGGAGAGGGCCGAGACGTGGCGCGCCATGAGGTTCTGCCGCGTCTCGGCGAGCCCCGCGAGCGTGGCGGCCGCCTCCTTGAATTTCTTGTATTGGAGCAGCTGGTGGACGAGTTCCCAGCGAGGGTCGACCTCCTCGTCCTCGGCGTTCGGATCGATGGCGTGCTGGCCCTTGGGCAGGAGCATGCGGCTCTTGATCTCCATGAGCGACGCGGCCATCACGAAAAACTCGCCCGCGACATCGAGGTCGAGCTGCTGCATCGTGCGCAGGGCCTCGACATACTGTTTGGTCACGGACTCGATCGGGATGTCGTAGATATCGAGCTCGTTCTTGCGGATGAGAAACAGCAGCAGATCGAGCGGCCCCTCGAAGATCTGGAGCTTGATGCGGTAGTCGGAATCGGGAACAGCGGTGGCCAAGGTGGCGCGAGCGTTGGGCGGGGCCGGGATGCGGCAAGGAATTTATCGGCGGCGGAATGACGCGACGAAAAAACCGTCCGTGTCGTGGCGCGCGGGGAAGATCGTCAGGCCGCCGCCGCGCGGCGTGAAACCGAATGGGTGCGCGGGCGGCACGGTCTCGAACGCGGGCGTGCCCGCGAGGAAGCGGGCGACGACCTGCTCGTTTTCACGGACGCTGAGCGAGCAGGTCGCGTAGACGAGCCGGCCGCCGGGTTTCACGCAGGCGGCGAACTTGGCGAGCAGGTGGTGCTGCAGCTCCGCGCGCTCGGCGATGAGAGCGGGCGTGGTCGTCCACTTGAGATGCGGCGAGCGTCGCCACGTGCCCGAGCCGCTGCAGGGCGCGTCGACGAGCACGCCGTCGTAGTCGCCGGCGGAGGGGCGCGAGGTGAGGCGCACGTTGCGCGCCCGGGCGCGGGCCGCGCGCTGTTGCAGCTCGGTGAGCGCGCTCGGGCGGATGTCGTAGGCTTCCACGGTGGCCGAGGGGCCCAGCAGCCGCGCAAGCTGGAGCGCCTTGCCGCCGGCGCCGGCGCACGCGTCGAGCCAGCGTCCGCCGGGCGCCAGGCCGAGCGTCTCGAGCACGAGCTGCGAACCGAGGTCCTGCACCTCGAGGCGGCCGTTTTGAAACGCCTTCGTCTGGGTGACGTCGACCTCGTCGAGCAAGCGAATCGCGGTGGGCACGATTTCGGAGCGGCGCCACGCCCAGCCGAGATCGTCGAATTCCTTCAGCGTGGCGGGAGCGGCGCCGGCGAGGCGCAGCCAGAGCGGCGCGCGGCGGAGCTGGGCGTCAAGTTCCCCGCCGGAATAGATCTCCGGGCACTCGGGCCGGAACCACGCGGGCAGCAGCTCCGTGCGGTCGCCGGCCGGCGCCTCGCCGGTCGCGAACTCGCCGCGAAAGGCCTTCGTCGCCGGCAGATCGGCTGCGAGCCACGCGACGCGGCGCACGACCTCCGCCGCGTCCTGGTCCAGCCACGGCTCGACCCAGGGGAGGTGGCGGAGCGCGGTGTAGATGAGCTCCCGGTAGAGCCGGCGATCGCGCGAGCCAAAGGTCCGGTCGCCGAGGAGCGCCTGGATCGCACGCGGCAGCGCCTGATCCGTGCGCCAGCGGCCGCGCAGTTCGCGCAGCAGCCGGAGGAAGACCTGCGCTTGGTTGGCCGCGATGCTCATGAGGTGACGTTGAGGTTGAGGGCTGAGGGTTGAGGGACGGGCAGGGCGCTCGGCGGGTGAGCATCCGCAGCCCGACGATAGGCCGAAGGATTTTTCTCTCAACCCTCGGCGCTCAACTTTTCCGCCGGCTCAGAAGCGCACCGTGTCCACCTGCACGCTGAACCCGAAGCTGCTCTCGCGGCGGCGCCCCTCGTAGAGGCTCACGACGTAGGAGACGAGCCAGGTGTTGCCGAGGTTTTGCGCGACGCCATAGGCCTGCTCGTTGAAGCGGCGCTTCCGCGCGTCGTAGTGCAGCCGGGTGAGCGCCTCGAAGCGCTCGTTGAGCCGCAGGCGGCCGTCGATGGCGTAGTCCTCGAGCTGCCGGCGGAGGAAGTTGTTTGAAAAGCGCACGGACCACGCGCGGCCGTCACGGAGGGTGACGCCGGAGTTGAACTCGCGGAGCGTGAGACTCCTCGGCGCGAAGCTCTGGTAAACGTCCACCTGCAGCCAGCGCGCGGGCGTGAGCGCCAGCTCGGTGTGGACCTCGGAAAAATCGCGCACGCCCGGCGGCCGGCGGAAGCGCAGATCGGTCGCGACGTTGAGCATGACGAGATCGCGGCTGCCTTCCTGGGCGTCGCGCGTCTGGAGCAGGTTGTCGAGGCCGAGGCGCAGCGTGTTGGTGGCATGGAGGTCGTCGATGTCGCGCCGGTCGCCGAGGCCGAGCGGCTGCAGGTAGGTGGAGAACGACTCGCGATCGATCCGCGGGATGCGGCCGCGGCCCGCGTCGGCCTCGGGGCTGTAGCGATAGCTGACGCGCGGGGTGACGAGGTGGCGGAGGCCGTCGATTTTCCACGCGGGATTCTTGTAGTCGAACGTCCCGCTCGCGCGCAGCGCCGCGTCGAGGCCGAGCTCGCCGAGCGTGCGCGTGTAGCTGCCGGGGCTCGGCCGCGTCGCGCCGCGCTGGCCGGTGTAGTGCGTGACGCGCCCGCCCGCGACCGGCGTGAACGCGAGGAACTCCGTCGCCGCGATCGGGCGCGTGAGCTGGTAGTAGGCGTCGAGCCGCTCGCTGCGCAGCGCGGCGCCGACGCCGCCGACCGGATCCTCGCGCAGCGCGGCGGCGCTGGCGTCGAAGCGCTCGACGAATCCGCCCGGCAGCGCGAGCGGCAGCAGATCAAAGCGCAGCTCGGGCAGGCGCTCCTGCACGCGGTGAAAGCGGTTCGGCTGCACGCGCGCGAAGGCCGACACGAAATAATTTTCCCCGCCGTAGACCGCCTCGACGAAGGAGTCGGGCTCCTGCACGGGGAAAAACGCCCGCGGCCGGAAATCGCGCACGACCTCGGAGTCTTTCCACCAGTTGAACTGGGCGGCGAGCGTGAGGTTGGGCGCGAGCTGCTGGCGGTGCTGCCATTCGGCCCACGCGCGGTCCGGCTGGATGGGCCGGCCCAGGAGGTCGGTCTTGCGATCGCCGTGGTCGCGGATGTAGCCGCTGTGAAAACTGCCGGACAGCATTTCCGGGTCGTCGGCGTTGTCATATCGCGCCGCCGGTCCGGCCATCAGCCCGCGGGAGGTGTAGACGCCAAGGTCGGGCCCGAGGCGGAGCGACGAGCCGATGGGCGCCAGCACGCCGGCCTCGGCAAACGCGCCGAGCGAGCGACGAAAGCCGCCGTTGAGTGTCACCTCGGAGTCGAGCGGCTGCGATTTTTTGAAGTGGTGTTCGAAGTGGGGGAGCGGCAGCGGCTGCGCATGGCCGATGCCGGCGGAGACGTTCTCCGTCAGCATGCGTTCGCCGGGGACGAGGGTGATCTTGTCGGACCGAAACGTCGGCTGCCAGGGCCCCGGCTCGCCGTAGCTCACGCGCGCCTGGCGCATGACGATCTCCTTGGGCGTCCCCTCCGCGGAGGCGCCCTCCGCGAAATAGGGCGGGCTGCCTAGGCGAACGCCTTCAGCCGAGAACCGGCCGTCCGTGCGGCGGTAGGTGAGCCGGTCGGCCAGCAGCCGCGTGGCGCCCCGCGTGAACACTACGTTGCCGCTCGCGCTGAAGGTCGCGGCCTTGTCGTCGTAGCGGACCGCATCGGCGGTGAGCAGCATGCCCTCGCCCTCGATGCGCACATGGCCGCGGAGATCGTCGATGCTGGCGCCCGCCTCGATTTTCTTCTGCGCCTCGTCGGCGGAGATTTTCAGGGGGTTTTCCGCGGCGGAGAGCGCGGCCGCGCAGAGCGCGGCGGGGAGAAGGGCAAAACGAAGCGTCACGCGCGCAGCAAAGCGCCGCTCGGCAGGCACGCAAGCCCCGCGCAGGCGCTCCGTGCGGTGGGCGGCGATCCGGGCTAGACGCCGCTGCGCTCCTGCCCCACGGTGGGGTGTTCCCTCTCACCGTGATTCTTTCCAAGACTGACCTCGCCGCGCTGCTCGGCGCCACCCATTCCTCGCCGCACTCCGTGCTCGGCATGCATCCGGTGGTGCACCGACGCAGCAAGGGCGTGGTCGCCCGCGCGATGATCGAGGGTGCGGTGGCCTGCGAGGTCGTCGAACTCGACGCCAAGCCGCCGAAGGTCCACGCGATGACGCGCGTCGCGCCCGAGGGCGTGTTCGAGGGGTTCATCGCGAAGCGCCCGGAGGTGTTCCGCTATCAGTTGCGCGCCACCTACGCCAACGGGGAGCTGCGGCAATTTTTCGATCCCTACTGCTTCCTGCCGACGCTCGGGGCGCAGGACCTCTATCTCTTCAACGAGGGCAACGAGCATCGCATCTTTGAGAAGCTCGGCGCGCACCTGCGCGATCTGGGCGGCGTGAAGGGCGTGTCGTTCGCCGTGTGGGCGCCCGCCGCGGCGCGGGTATCGGTCGTCGGCAACTTCAACCACTGGGATGGCCGCTACCACCCGATGCGGTCCCTGGGCTCCTCGGGCGTGTGGGAGCTCTTTGTGCCCGGCCTCGCCGAGGGCGAGCTCTACAAGTTTGAGATTCGCGACCAAGCCGGGCATGTGCGCCTGAAGACCGATCCCTACGGCACCTACTTCGAGGGCCCGCCGGGCAATGCCGCGATTGTGTGCGATGCGGGGCGTTTCCGCTGGACCGACGAGGCCTGGCTCGCCCGCCGGCGCGAGGCCGCGGGAAATTTGGATCGGCCGATGTCAGTCTACGAGGTCCACCTTGGCTCGTGGAAAAGGAAGCCGGAGGATGCCAACCGGCCGCTCTCCTACCGGGAACTCGCGCCGCAGCTCGCCGACTATGCGCTGGAGATGGGCTTCACGCACATCGAGGTGATGCCGCTGGCGGAGCATCCCTTCGATGGCTCGTGGGGCTACCAGGTCACCGGCTTCTTCGCGCCGACGCACCGCTTCGGCACGCCGGAGGATTTCGCGTGGTTCGTCGACTACCTGCACGGCCGCGGGCTGGGTGTCATCCTGGACTGGGTGCCGGCGCATTTCCCGCGCGACAGCTTTGCGCTCGCGGAGTTCGACGGCACGCACCTCTACGAGCACGCCGATCCGCGGCAGGGCGCGCACATGGACTGGGGCACGCTGATCTTCAACTACGGGCGCAACGAGGTCCGTTGCTTCCTCATCGCGAGCGCCCTCGCGTGGCTCGACCGCTACCATCTCGACGGCCTGCGCGTCGACGCGGTGGCCTCGATGCTCTATCTCGATTACTCCCGCAAGGAGGGCCAGTGGATCCCCAATCGTTACGGTGGCCGCGAAAACCTCGAGGCGATCGCGTTTCTCCGGCAGGTCAACGACCTCGTGCACCACTACCACCCCGGCGTCGCGATGATCGCGGAGGAGAGCACGTCGTTCGCCGGCGTGAGCAAGCCCACGCGCGACGGGGGCCTCGGCTTCGACTACAAGTGGAACATGGGCTGGATGAACGACACGCTGCGCTACTTCGCGAAGGAGCCCGTCGTGCGCCGCCATCACCACCACGACCTCACCTTCGGCATGCTCTACCAGTATGCGGAAAATTTCATCACGGTGTTCTCGCACGACGAGGTCGTGCACGGAAAGGCCTCGATGTTGTTCAAGATGGGCGCGTGGCACATCGGCGAGAAAGCCGCCAACCTCCGCGCGCTCTACGCGCACACGTGGATGTGGCCGGGAAAGAAGCTCCTCTTCATGGGCGGCGAGTTCGCGCAGTCCCACGAATGGCGGCACGACGCGAGCCTCGACTGGCACCTCTGCCAATACCTGGACCATGAGGGCGTGCGCTTGCTCGTGCGCGACTTGAACCGGCTCTACACGGGCGATGCCGTGCTCAGCCGGAACGACTTCAACTCGCAGGGCTTCCGCTGGCTGTCCTGCCAGGACGCGGATGCCAACCTGATCGCGTATCTCCGGTGCGATGCCTTCGAGCGGACGCTCTATGCCGTCGTGTGCCACTTTGGCGGGGCGCAGCGCGACTACCGTGTGGGCGTGCCGCGCGGGGGATTTTGGCGCGAAGTGCTGAACACCAACAGCCAGTTTTATGGCGGCACCGGGCTTGGCAATGACGGCGGCCGCGGCGCCGAGGACATCCCGCGCGACGGCTACAGCCAATCGATTCGCGTGACCCTCCCGCCGCTGAGCGCGTTTGTCTTCAAGTGGACGGCGGAAGGGTGAAGGAGCGCGGGCTCACGTCCGCCGATTCTTCACCCGACCGGCCCCGTGCTGAGCTTGAGCCGCGCCCCGGGCCTCGCGCCCCGGGCGGGGGACTTGACAAGGTTTTGCGCGGACGGCTACGTTCACCAGCTCTATCACACTCACTTTCAAAAAAGTGGGCCCTGCGGCCCGCTTTTTTTTTCCACATTTATCAACCCACGACCAATGAGCAGCGAAATTCTATCCGTCCTGGAATACATGGAAAAGGAGAAGGGCATTCCGCGCGCGGACATGATCGCGACGATTGCCAATGCGCTCAAGACCGCGGCCCAGAAAGGCGTCAACTCCGGCCAGGAACTCAGGATTGATATCAACCCCAAGAACGGCCAGCTCCACGCATGGGCCGTGATGAAGGTGGTGGACTCGATTTCGAATCCCAAGACCGAGCTCCATATCGAGAAAGCGCAGGCGGTTAAGCCCGGCGCGATGCTGGGCGACCTGGTGGAGAAGGAAATCGATCCGTCGACGCTCGGCCGCATCGCCGCGCAGACTGCGCGGCAAGCCGTGATGCAGCGGCTGCGGCAGTTCGAGAAGGACCGCATCTACGACGACTTCAAGGATCAGGTCGGCAACATCGTCACCGGCACCGTCCGCCGCCGCGAGCGCAACGATCTCTTCGTCGACCTCGGCAAGGCCGAGGCCGTGATGCCCGCCAAGGAGCAGGTGCCCGGCGAGGAATACCAGCCCGGCGAGCGCATCCGCTGCCTGCTGCTCGAGATTGAGAACACCCCCCGCGGCCCCGAGATCATCCTCAGCCGCGCCAGCCCCAAGTTCGTGCGCCGTCTTTTCGAGCTCGAGGTCACCGAGGTGGCCGACGGCACCGTGAAAATCGAGGCCTTTGCCCGCGAGCCCGGCTACCGGACCAAGATTGCGGTCACCAGCGCGGATCCCAAGGTGGACCCCGTGGGCGCGTGCGTGGGCGCGCGGGGCGCGCGCGTGAAGACCATCGTCCGCGAGCTCGGCGGGGAGAAGATCGACATCATCAAGTATTTCCCCGGCCCGCGCGAAATGATCATCGAGGCGCTCAAGCCCGCCGTCCCGCGCGAGATCGTCCTCGACGAGAAGTCTCACCGCATCCTGCTGCGCGTCGCCACCGAGGATCTCGCCGTCGCGATCGGCAAGCGCGGCCAGAACGCGCGCCTGACCTCGCGCCTCATCGGCTGGCGCCTCGACATCGAGGAGTTTCGCGCCGTGGGCTCCGATCCCGAGGGTGATGCCAAGCGCAAGCTTGTCGCCGCGCTGGGCATCGCCGAGGATCTGGCGCTACGCCTGGTCAAGGCGGGCTTCGTCTCCCTCGAGCTCTTTGACGGTGTCGAGGCCGGCGATCTGGAGGGGGCGGGCTTCTCCGCCGACGAAGCTTCGGACGTCATCGCGCGCGTCGCCGCGCGCTCCAAGTAAACCGCTGATTTTCCCGATCCCAATACCGCCGCATGAGCATCCGCATCCACGAACTCGCGAAAGAACTCAACTTTGAGAACAAGGAGTTCATCGCCCTGCTCAAGGAGCGGAAGATCGTTGGCGCGGAGGTGAAGTCCCCGTCGAGCACGGTGGACAACATCAATGCCGCGGCGTTGCGCGAGGAGTTTGCCGCGCGCAAGACGCCAGCCGCCCCCATCGCGCCGGCCGTCGCGGCCGCGCCCGAGCCGGTCGTGCCCAAGGTCTCGTTGCCGACCGGTGTCTTCGTAAAGTCGAAGCAGGATATCGATCGTGAGAAGGAGGCGGCGGCGGCCGCGAAGGCGGCCGCGCTCAAGGCTGCGTCGACCGCGCCCGCCGTATCCGCGCCGCCCATGCCCGCCCGCCCGGTGGTGCCGCCCCCGGTCAGCGCGCCGCGGCCGGTCTCCGCGCCGCCCTCGGTGTCGCGCCCGCCGATGCCGCCGCCCGCGCCGCGCCCCGTGGCGCCGCCGGTCGTTTCCGCGCCCCCGGCGATCAAGCCGGCTGCCGCCACTTCCGCGCCCTTCCCGGGTTTGCGCGCGCCGGCCTCGGCGGTTTCCGCGCCGACGACTCCTCCCATCGCGAAACCCGCGCCGCTGCCGCCGCCCGCACCGCGGCCCGTGTCCGCGCCTCCCGCGGTGATGGCGCCCAAGACGCCGCCGCTGCCCGGCACCACGCCGCCCATCCCGCCGGCGCCCCCGGCCGCCTCGACCGTGACGGTCACGATGCAGGGCGACGTGAAGATCCTGCACCTCAAGCCGCCGATCGTCGTGCGCGACTTCGCCACTGCGCTCGGGCTCAAGCCCTTCAAGCTCATCTCCGAGCTCAACCAGCTCGTCGGCTTCGCCGCGATGAACTCCACCATCGAGGAGCCCGTCGCGCAGAAGGTCGCCGAGAAATACGGCTTCCTCCTCGAGATCAAGCACCGCGGCGACGCCGCCGCGCAGCAGGCGGCGGCCCGGGAGAAGAAGGAAAAGAAGCCCGCGCAGGACGATGCCAAGGACCTCGCGCCGCGCCCGCCCGTCGTCTGCATCCTCGGCCACGTCGACCACGGCAAGACCTCGCTCCTCGACGCCATCCGCAAGGCCAACGTCGCCGCCGGCGAGGCCGGCGGCATCACGCAGCACATCGGCGCCTACCAAATCGAGTTCAACGGCCGGAAGCTCACCTTCCTCGACACGCCGGGCCACGCCGCCTTCACCAAGATGCGCGCCCGCGGCGCCAGCGTCACCGACATCGCCATCCTCGTCGTCGCGGCCGACGACGGCTTCATGCCGCAGACCGACGAGGCGCTGAAGATCGCGCTCGCCGAAAAGGCCAACCACCCCGATCGCTTCGCCCTCATCGTCGCCGTCAACAAGATGGACGTGAAGGGCGCCAATCTCGATCAGGTGAAAAACCAGATGCAGCAGCGCAACATCGCGCCGGAGGACTGGGGCGGCGACACCATCACCGTGCCGGTTGCCGCGATCAAGAACCAGGGCATCACCGAGCTGCTCGAGATGATCTTGCTCCAGGCCGACGTGCTCGAGCTCAAGGCCAACCCCAAGGCCGAGGCCAGCGGCCTCGTCATCGAGTCCGAGATCGACTTCGGCCGCGGCCCGCTCGCGACCGTGATTGTGCAGCGTGGCACGCTCAAGGTCGGCGACGCCATCGTGAGCGGCCCGAACTACGCCAAGGTTCGCGCGATGTTCGACGATCAGGGGGCCAACGTGAAGGAGGCCCCGCCCGGCACGCCGGTCCGCGTGATCGGCTGGAGCGGCACGCCGGACAGCGGCGCGACCTTCAAGGCCGTGAAGAACGCCCGCGAGGCGGAGAAACTCGCCGAGGAGGAGCAGCTTCGCCTCAAGAAGGAGGCGACCACCGCCGCCGCCGTGCCGAAGGAAGTCTCCGTCGAGACGCTCTTCGCCAACATCGCGGCCACGCAGCAGAAGACGCTCAAGGTGATCGTGAAGACCGATGTGTTCGGCTCCTCGGAGGCCGTGCGCACGATCCTCGAGGCCATCAAGAGCACCAAGGTCACGCTCGAAATCGTCTCCATCGAGGTCGGCCTCGTGACCAAGAACGACGTGACCATGGCCGCCTCCACCGGCGCCTTGGTCATCGGCTTCCACACCAAGCTCGAGAACGGCGTCACCCCGCTCGCCAAGCACCATGGCGTGCGCATCGAGGCCTACGACATCATCTACGAGATGGGCGACAAGGTCCGCGAGATGATGGCCGACCTCCTCGATCCCGACATCAAGGAAATCAAGACGGGCGCCGCCGAGGTGCGTCAGGTCTTCCCGCTCGCCAAGGGCTTCGTCGCCGGCTGCCTCGTCACCGAGGGCAAGATCAACCGCAACGCCTCCGCGCGCCTGCGCCGCGGCCGCGAAATCGTGCACGAAGGGAAGATCGCCACGCTCAAGCGCTTCAAGGACGACGCCAACGAGGTGCGCGCCGGCCTCGAGTGCGGCATCAAGCTCGATGACTTCAACGGCTACCAGGCCGGCGACATCATCGAGTGCTTTGAGGTCCAGAAGGTCCGGGCCTCGCTGTAGACCGGCTTGGAAATCCAGCGACCGGGCCGCCCCCGGGCTGGATCATCCCGGCCGCCAGTTTCCGAAATTCGCCTTCGCCGATGTCCAACCGCACCGTCCGCGTCAACGAGCTGCTCCAGCGCGAGCTCAGCGCGATCCTGCGCCAGCGCTACCAGGCCGAGGCCGTCGCGATCACGGTGACGGAGGTTCGCGTGTCGCCGGATTTGCGCGATGCGCGCGTCTTCGTCTCCGTCATCGGCAATCCCGAGGCGGCGCAAAAGGGCCTGCGCTGGGTGCGCGGCAAGGCTGGCCAGCTCAGCCAGGAACTCAGCCGGCGCATCGTGCTGAAATTCATGCCCCGCTTTGAATTCGTGCTCGATGAGTCCGCGGTGCGCGGCGCGCACATCCTCAAGATGATCGACGACCTCGTGCCGCCGCCGGCGCCGGAGGAGAAGGGCTGATCCGCGCATGGGGCGATTTTACCCGCAGCTCTCCGCGGCGTTTGCCCGCCTCCTCCCCACGCTGGCCGGGCGGCGCGTGGCTGTCGTGGGCCACGCGCGGCCGGACGGCGACTGCATCGGCGCGCAGGTCGCCCTGGCCCGCGTGCTCGCCGCCCAGGGCATCGACGTGGTGTGCGTCAACCCGGACCCCGTGCCGCGGCGCCTGCGCTTCCTGGCGGAGGGGATGCGATTCCTGCGGACCGACGAGGTGCTCGCGGCTCTTGGCGATCCCGTGGCGATCTTCGTGGATTGCGCGGATCATGCGCGCGCCGGGGAGCGGCTGAAGGCGCGCTTTCCGTCGCCCGCCGCCGTCATCGATCACCACGTGTCGAACCCGGGCTACGCCGCCGCCAACCTGATCGACAGCGGCTCCGCGGCCACCTGCGAGATCCTCGCCGGCGTGTTCCTGGACAACGGCCTTGCGATCGACGCGCAGTCGGCCCAGGCGCTCTTCACCGGCATCATGACCGACACGGGGCAGTTTCGCTTCGGCTCAGCCTCGGCCCGGTGCTTCACCCTTGCGGGCGAGCTGGTGGCGCGCGGGGCCAGGCCCGAGCGCGCCGGGCAGGAGCTGTTTGAGCGCGAGTCGTTCGGCAAGCTGCGCCTCTTGCAGCACTACCTCTCGACGCTGCGCCTCGAGTGTGGCGGGCGCGCGTGCATCGGCACGCTGGCGCCGGGGATCTTTGACGAGGTGGGCGCGACCGCCGAGGACACCGAGGGGCTCGTGGATTACGCCCGCAGCATCGACGGCGTGGAGATCGGCGCGCTGATTGAGCGCCGCGCCGACGGCTCCGTGAAGGCCAGCCTCCGCGCGCAGGATCCCGCGCTGCGCGTCGACCTTGTGGCGGCGAAGTTCAACGGTGGCGGCCATGCCTGCGCCGCAGGCCTGAGCCTGAAGCACCCCGGCGACGATTTCCCGGCGCGCCTCCTGGCGGCCTTTGCCGAGCGCTTTGCCCTCGTCGACGCGGCGAAGAAAGCCTGACCACCATGCTGCTTCCGCCCAAGGAACTCGAGGGCATCCTCCTCGTCGACAAGCCCACGGACCACACGTCGCACGACGTGGTTGCGCGCCTGCGCGGCAAGCTGAAGACCAAGCGCGTCGGCCACGCCGGCACGCTCGATCCGATGGCCACGGGCTTGATCATCATCCTCGTCGGCAAGGCCACGCGCGTCTCGCAATACCTCATCAGCCTCGACAAGGAATACGAGGGCACCGTCGAGCTCGGCAAGGTGACCGACACGCAGGACGCCGAGGGCGAGGTGCTCGAGACGCTCCCCGTGCCGCCGCTGACCGAGGCCGAGGTGAAGGCCGCGATCCAGGCGTTCCACGGCGACCAATACCAGACGCCGCCGATGTATTCCGCGATCAAGATCGCCGGCCAGCCCCTCTACAAGGCGGCGCGCAAGGGCGAGGAGATCGAGCGCGAGCCGCGCTTCATCCGCGTGATGAGCTGGGAGCTCACGCGCTTCGCGCTGCCGCGGTTCGATTTTCGGATGCGCGTCACCAAGGGCACCTACGTGCGCACGCTCGCGCACGACCTCGGGCGCAAGCTCGGCTGCGGCGCGCACCTCGCCGCGCTGCGCCGCACGGCGACGGACAAGTTCCACGTCTCGCAGGCGCTCACGCTGGACCAGATCATGGCGCTGTCGCTGCCCGACATCGAAAAGCGCCTGATCGCGCCGCGCGACGCGGTGCCGAGCATCGCGCTCTGAGCCGCGCCCGGTGCGCCCGTGATGAACCCGCCCGCGCAGTTCGACGGAGTGGAGCAGGCCGCGCTGCCGGGGCGCCCGCTGCACCTCGCGATCGGGATGTTCGACGGCCTGCACCTCGGGCACCGCGCGGTGATTGATGCGGCGGTGCACTCCGCGCGCGCGGCGTCGGCGCTGAGCGGCGTGCTGACATTCTGGCCTCACCCCAGCGCGCTTTTCCGGCCGGAGAACCGCACCAAGCTCATCCAGCCGGCGGCGACGAAGGCCCGCATGCTGAACCGGCTCGGGGTCGACGCCGTGGTCACGCAGCCCTTCACGCGGGAGTTCGCCGGAATCACGGCGGAGGACTTCCTCCCGTGGCTGGCGCAGCGGCTGCCGGGGCTGGCGGGCGTCTACGTGGGGGAAAACTTTCGCTTCGGCCGCGGGCGCAAGGGGGACGTGGCGTCATTGGTTGCGAGCGGGCGCCGGCACGGCGTGCATGTCTTCAGCGCCCCGCGCGTGAGTCTCGACGGCGAGCCCGTCAGCAGCACGCGCATCCGCGCGTTGCTGGAGGCGGGTGAGATCGCGGCGGCCAATGCCCTGCTCGGCTACGCGTATTTCGCGCACGGCCAGGTCACAGCGGGCAAACGGCTCGGCCGCACCATCGGCTTCCCGACCTTGAATGTGCCCTGGGTGCCGGAGCTCACGCCGCGCTTCGGGGTGTATGCCGTGCGCGTATCGAACGGGGAGGGCGGCGAGACCTTTCCAGCAGTGGCGAACTACGGCGTGCGTCCCACCGTGGAGAGCGCCCTCGAGCCGCGGCTCGAGGCGCATTTGCTCGGAGCGTGCCCATTTGGGGAAGGCGACCACGTGAAGGTCGAATGGCTGCGTTTTCTCCGGCCGGAGCGGAAGTTTGCGGGCCTCGAGGAGCTGCGCGCGCAAATCGCGCAGGATCGGGCCGAGGCGGAGCGGTTTTTCCGCGAGTGAGGCCGCAGGATTTTTCCTTGCGCTGGCGGAGGGCGGACGCGTTACTCGCCGACCTCAGTTTTCGGACCTTTAGCTCAGTTGGTTAGAGCGTTTCCTTGACATGGAAAAGGTCACTGGTTCGAGTCCAGTAAGGTCCACCATCCGAAAAGATTCCCTCTGAAATCGGGGGAATTTTTGCTTTCCGAGGGTTGCGTTGCACCGGCCAGCGGGGTCCGCTTGAGGCATGCCTTCGGTGCCGGTGTCCTCGTCCCGCAGATGCTTTGGGCTCCTTTCACGCCGCGAGCGCTGGGGGCTTTCGGTGCGCGGTTGGCTCGTGCTGCTGCTGTCTGCCGCGGCCTTGGGCGGTGTCGTGCTGCTCGGGGCCTACCCATTTCTGGCGGTGAACCGGCGGGTCGAGACGAACCTGCTCGTCGTGGAAGGCTGGGTCGATGCGCACGCCATCCGGGCGGCGGTGGAGGAATTCAACCGAGGGGGCTATGACCGCGTGTTCACCACCGGCGGGCCGGTGCGCGGACTCGCGGGCTACCTCACGGACCAGAGCACGACGGCGGGCGTGGCGGCCTCGCGGCTCCGGCAGGCGGGATTGCCGCCCGAAAAGGTGCAGATGACGCCTGCGCGCGAGACGGCCCGGGATCGCACCTACGTCTCCGCGATTGCGTTTCGCGACTGGTGCGCGAGCCACGGCGTGAAACTGACCGCGATCAACGTGCTGTCGCAGGACGTGCATTGCCGGCGCACCCGGCTGCTGTTCGAGAAGGCGCTGGGGCCCGGGGTCGAGGTGGGGATCATCTCGGTGCCGCACCCGGACTACGACGCGAGCCGTTGGTGGCGCTACAGCGAGGGCGTGCGGTCGGTCATCGGCGAAATCATCGCCTACCTCTACGCGCGGTTCTTCTTTTTCCCGTAGCGCGGCGCAATCCGCCGCTTGATTGCCGGCGGGGTTTCATGCCTGCATGGCGCGATGCTGCAATCGCTCCGCGTCCGCAATCTGGCCCTGCTCGAGGAGGTCTCGCTCGACTTCGAGGCCGGCTTCACGGCGGTCACCGGCGAGACCGGCGCGGGCAAGAGCATCCTGCTGGGCGCGCTCAGCCTGCTCGCGGGCGAGCGCGCCGACAAAACGATCATCCGGCAGGGCGCGGCGGCGTGCGAAGTGGAGGCGAGCCTGTTCTTCGCGGATGCCGGGAAAATCGACGCCGTGCTCGGCGAGCTCGAGCTGCCCGCGACTGAGGAAGGCGTGCTGATCCTCAAGCGCAGCGTGCCGCGCGACAAGGCGCCAAAGATCACCGTGAACGGCAGCCTCGCCACGCTGGCCGCACTGCAGCGCCTCGGCGAGCACTGGGTCGACTTCCATGGGCCGAGCGAGCCGCGGCGCCTGCTCAAGGAAAGCTGCCAGCTCGACCTGCTCGATCTCTTCGGGCGGCTGGGCGACGGGCGCGCGGCGTATGCCGCGGCGTGGCGCGGGTGGCGCGAGCTCGTGGCCGAGCGCGAGCGCATCACCACGGAGACGAAGCTCGCGCCGGAGCAGATCGACTTCCTCAGGAATCAGCTCGCGCGGCTCGACGCGCTGACGCTCACGGGCGAGGCCATCGAGGCGCTGGAGCGGGATTTCTCGCGGATGAATCGCGCGCAGGAACTCATCGACCTGAGCTCGGCGATCACCGCGGGCCTGACCGGGGAGGAAGGCCTGCAAGGCCGCGTCTCCGAGCTGCTGCGGCAGGCGCGCCAGCTCGAGGCGATCGATGCCGCGAGCCGCCCGCTGGCGGAGCGGCTGTCATCGGCCGCGGTGGAGCTGAACGATCTCGCGGCGGAGTTCGCGGCGCTGAGCCAGCAGCTCCAGTTCGATCCCGAGCAGGCGGAGGAACTGTCGGCGAAAATGAACGCATGGCTCGACCTCAAGCGCCGGCATGGCGGCGAAGTTTCCGCCGTCGCGGCCGCGCGCGAGGACCTGCGCCGCCGGCTCGCGGTGCAGGGCGATCTCGAGGGCACGCTGCTGCGCCTCGACCGGCAGATCGCGGACGCGGAAAAAGTTTCCCGCAAGCACGCGCAGGCCCTGCGCGCCGGGCGGGAGAAGGCGGCGAAGGAACTCGCGAGGATGGCCGCGAAGGGCATCGCGCAGCTCGGTTTTCGGAAGGCGGACTTCCAGGTGCGGGTCGTTTCGCTGAAGGAACTCTCGCCGACCGGGGACTGCGGCGCGGAGTTTTTGTTTTCGCCCAACGTCGGCGAGGCGCCGCTGCCCCTCAGCCGCATCGCCTCGAGCGGCGAGCTCGCGCGCGTGATGCTCGCGCTCAAGACGGTGCTGGCGGATTTGGACGCCGTGCCGCTGCTCGTCTTCGACGAGGTCGACGCCAACGTCGGCGGGGAGGTTGGCCGCGTCGTGGGCGAGAAAATGGCCGGCATCGCCCGCGAGCATCAGGTCTTGTGCGTCACGCACCTGCCGCAGGTCGCGGCGCAGGCGGCGTGTCATCTCGTCGTCACCAAGGATCAGTCGCAGTCGCGCGCGGTGGTGACCATCGCGCCGATTCAGGCGAGCCGGAAGGCCCGGGTGAGCGAGCTGGCGCGCATGCTGGGCGACCGCACGGCGAGGAGCGCCCTGGCCCACGCGGAGGAGCTGCTCGGGAAGTAGGGCGGGGACTTATCCCGCGCGCTGGCGCGCCAGCTTGGCGGGCGGCATCGGCGGCGGGTTCGACGCGCGGCGGAAGCTCCGCCACTTCTCCAGCGGCATCAAGCCAAGGGCGATCAGGATGAGCTGACTCGCGACAAACGAAGCCAGCGCGACAAAAGCAGCGTCGGTGAAGCCGTAGCTGTGCAGGCCCACGCCGAGCATGTTGGTGCCGAACCAGCTCCACGCGGTGATGATGTTGCCGGCGATCGCGAGCACCATGATGCCGCGTTGCTTCACCATGCCTCCCCACCGCGCGTGCAGGATGAGCGCGTTCCAGATCACGATCATCAGCGCGCCATTTTCCTTGGGATCCCAGCCCCAGAAGCGGCCCCACGACTGGTCGGCCCAGATGCCGCCGAGCACGGTGCCGACGAAGCTGAAGAGCGTGGCGAAGCAAAGGATGCCGTAGGTCATGCGGCCCAGCGAGTCGGCGGTGGCCCGATCGAGCGAGGCGGTGAACAGGCCGCGCACGACATAGATCACCGCGAGGATGCCCGCGAGGAACGTCGCGGAATAGCCGGCGGTGACGACCACCACGTGTGTCGCCAGCCAGAAATTGGTGTCGAGCACCGCGCGCATCATCTCGAGCGTGTCGCCGCTGAGCGAGAGGTGATGGGCGATGATCAGCGTGCTGCAGCCGATGGCGCCGGCGGCGACGCTGGCGACGGCGTTGCGGAAAATCCGCTCCAGGATCAGGCACAGCAGCACGGCGCCCCAGCCGATGAACAGCGCGGAGGAGTAGAGATTGGTGACGGGGGGGCGGCCCTCGAGCCACATCCGCGTGACGATGCCGCCGGTCGCGACGAGCCACGAGAGCGCGATGAGCCAGAAGGCGGAGCGTTGCAGCGCCTCGGGCCAGGCCAGCCAAGAGATGAGCGCGACGAAAAAGGCGAGGCCGTAGAGGATGGCGCTCGAGTAGAACGGCTGGGCGGCGTTGAAGCGCGTCTCGGCGTCGAGCTTGGCCAGGCGGTCGGGGAAACGCCTCGCGATATCGGCGCGGTAAAGCTCAAGGAGCTTGTTGAAGCGTTCCGGCTGGTCGTTGCGCCAGGTGCTGGCGAAGCCCGCGTAGGCCAGTGCGGTGGGATCGACTTTGCCGGTGCGAAAGCTCTCGAGCAACGCGGCGCCCACCGGGCGCCAGGCGTTGGGGTCGGGATTGCCGGGCTCGGGGGGCACGGCGAGGAAGGGGCCCGCGACGTTCGCCATGTCGGCGAAGCGCTCGCCGATTTCCATCATGGCGGCGGCGAGGGCCTCGTCGTGCGGCTGGCCGGCCTGCTTGGCCCGGACGGCGGTGGCGCCCGCCACGACTTGGTCCTGAAACTTGAGGAGGTCGCCGAGGAAATCCGGCCGGCCGGGCGAGGTGAACGCGTGCCGCAGGCGCTGATAGAGGATCAGGTTGCCGTAGAGCTGCACCACCGCGCTTTGAAAGGTGGTGCGCGCCGCGCCCTCGACTTGCTGCGCGAGCTTGGCCTGGCGGTCGAGCTCGCCGAGCTTGCCGGAGAGCTGGTTGTAGGCGAAGCGCTTTTGGCCGGCGCCGGCGTCGGGCTTCAGGTCGAGAAGGGCGAGCAGCTCCGGGTGGGTGATCTCGAGGGTCTGGTAGGCGTCGGCGCGCTCCGGGCGGAACGCGACATCGAGGAGCCATTCGACCGGCAGGAGCTTCGAGCCGTCGGGCGCCGTGACCGACTGCCGGCCCTGCAATTGCAGCAGCGAACTGCGCGCGACCGTATCGAGCGGCTTGAGGCGTCCGTTGACGAGGATCGGCAGCCGGCCGAAGCCGATGACATCGAAGGCGGCCGGATTTTTCGGCGAGCGCAAGGTGACGCCGACGTAGAGCGCAGCGAGCACGAGCGAGATCAGGGGGAGGAATTTTTTCATGGGGCGGCGGCGTTGCGGCGTTTGGCGAAGAAGCCCGCCAGGTGGAGCGCGAACTGCCAGAGCAGGCCGACGGTCATCATCAGGCAGGCGATGTAGGGCAGCTGCCAGCTCGGGTTGCGCACGACTTGAAGGATGGTCGTCTGCTCCCCGTCGTAGCCGCTCTGGTAAAACGTGAATCCCGCGTAGCGCAGCGGGTTGTTCATGTAGATGAGGACCTCGCGGTCCTCGCGGCCATCGGCCGACTTGAGGCGGAGCTTGCTGGAGAAATTCTTCGGGATCTCCGTGCCCGCGTAGCGATCATGGCTGAACTTGAGCAGCGTGAGCGCGAAGGGCTTGTAGGTGCGCGTGAAGCGCAGCGCGATCTGGTAGGTGCGGCCCTCGTAGGTGAAGGTCTGCGGCGCCTGGAGGAACGGGGCGCGGCTTGCGGGCCCGAAGCTGGTGCAGACCAGCCAGGTGCCGATGGGGCCGGAGGCGCCGACGAGCTCGATGGAGGCGGCCGGCATGTTGCGCTCGTCCTGCTTGTAGGTGATCGGCTCCCTTGTCGCGACCACGCTCAGTCCAAGCCCGGCGGTCGCCTGCGCGGGGGCGGTGGAGGCGGCGTCCCGCATGCCGAGGCTGGAGTTCGGAAAATAATCCTTCACCACAATGCGGAAGGGGAGCTTGGCATACTGCAGCGGCTCCTTGCGCGCGATGATGGACTCGGGGATGGCGACGACCTCATTGTAGTCCGGATTGGTCGTGTCGAGGATGACGAGCTCATTGTCGTGGTGATGCTCGGAGTAGTTCTTGGTCTCGCCCTCGGTGAGCCGCATCGCGTAGTCTTCCTGCCAGAGTCCGCTCAGCAGTTCGCCGATGAGCAGGAGAATCACCCCGAGGTGGGTGAGCTGGATGCCGGCCTTCTTCCACGTGAACTTGAACCGGTAGAGGTGCGCCGCGATCAGGTTGAGGAGCAGCAGGCCGCCGATGGCGTAGCCGCCGGGGAACACGGGGACCTTGGCGCCGCCGATCGTCTGAAAAACCACGAAGCTCCGGAACCATTTTTCCTGGATGCCCCAGATGCCGAGGTTCACCTGGTCGAGCGTCGCCGCGAAGACCAGGATCAGTCCCAGCGCGAGCAGGACCACCGTCAGCTTGAGCGAGACGAGGAAATCGCGGAGGGGGCGCAGCGGGCCGTTCATGGCGCGGACGGCTTGACCGTGTCGAGAAACGCCATGAACGCCGCCTTCTCCTTCGCGACGAGCGCGTCGGGGCCCATGAGCTTGAAGAACCACGTGCTGCCCGCGTGCGGCACCATCGCGCCGACGATGCGCTGCGCGCCCGGCCCGCCCGCGCCGCCGAGATCGACGACGCCGAGCTTCAGGCCGTTGCGCTCGAGGCGCTGCACGGCCGTCGCAAGATCGGCCGCAGCGATCGGCCCGAGCTGAATCTGGCCGCGCCAGCGATTCACGTTCGCGAGATCGCCGCCGACGTCGCCGGGGAACGCCGTGATCGAGAGGTCCGCCTCGCCGCCGTCGCCCTTGATCGCGTAGCTGCCCTTGCGCATCGCGGAGCCGGCCTTGGCGGTCCATGAGGCCGGCGCCGTCCAAGTGAGGCCGGGGCCCGACGCCGTGGGCACGGCGGTTCCGGCCATCGCGCCGCCGGCCGGCGCCGCCGGCGGGGGCGCGACCGGTGCAGCGGCACCCGCCCCGGCAGCGTGGGGATTGGCCGCCGTCGCCGGCGCCGCGGGCGGGGGATCCTTCGGCGCGCGGTAGGATTCAATCGCGGGCTTGCTGCACGAAGCGAGCAGTGCGGCGAGCGCGGGCAGGGCAGGGAGGACACGGCGGGGATTCATGCAAGGGCGGATTAGTCGGCGGGCAGGCGGGAAAGTTCAAACCAAACCTCCGCGCGCCGTGCGTTCATTACCGCGGCAGACGGCAGCCATGAGGGGACGTTTCGCGCCGCAGGCAAATTGCCGCACACCGCGCGGCGCATCCGGTTCCTTCCTGACGGTGTCGTTACCTTTCGGGGCGTGCCGGACTCGCCGCCCTGCCTGTTGTCTGGCTCTTCCTCCCCATGAAAATTCCCTCACTCCGCGGATTGTTTTTGGCGGGCGCCGTGTGCGCCCTCGCGCTCCCGGCGGGCGCCCAGGTCATTGAGCTGCGCGCCACAATCAATGCGACGCAGGTGGCCAGCCCCAACACCTCGAATTCCGCGGCGAAGGGCACCGCGGTGATGCTGTTCGATGTCTCCAGCAGCACTTTCGATTTGATCGTCTCGTTGCAGGACATGCCCAATGCCATCACGCGATCACAAGTCCGGCAGGCTGCGGCCGGAGCCAATGGCGAATCGAAAGCGGATCTTGGCGCCGATGCTGTCTATTCGAGAAGCGGATCAATTGTGACTGCGACGCTCCGTAACATCGCGTTCACCGGTGACCGCCTGCAGCTCGTGCGTGGAGGAACCTATGTCAATTTCGAGACCGGCCCGTTTTCCGCCGGCGAGGTCCGCGGCCAGCTGATCCCGCGGCCGGTGCGGCTCGTGGCCAACCTCGACGCCGCCCAGGAGGCCGCCGCGTTCCCGGCGAACAATTTCCAAGGGGTCGTCAACTACGGCGCCGCCGTGGTGATCTATGATCCCGCGGCGAACACCGTTTCCGTGCGGCACTCAATCTACGGCTTCACGAGCACGTTCACGAACTCGCATTTCCACACCGGCGGCCCGGGGATCAGCGGCGCGGTGAACACCAACCTCGGGACGAGCGCGACGGCCGGCGCCTACAATTCCAACAACGGCATGATCTCGGGCAACCACGACGCCGTGCCCTACGGCGGCGATCCGGTGCAGCTGCTGACCGGCCTCAACTATCTCAACTACCATAGCCAGGCGTTCGCGGGCGGCCAGTTGCGCGGCCAAGTCACCGTTTCCAACGAGACGTTGAATACCCGCATGGGCAATCTCTCCGTTCGCGGGTTCGTCGGCACGGGCGACCAAATCCTGATCGGCGGCATCAGCATCCAAGGCACCGAGCCGGTGCGCGTGCTCATCACGGCCAAGGGCCCCTCGCTCACGGCCTTTGGCGTGGCGGGGGCGCTGGCCAACCCGCGCCTGGCCCTCTTTGACACCGCCAACCGCCAGATTGCCACCAACGACGATGTGGGGCCCGCGGTCGCAGGGTCCGAGTTCGCGCGCGTGCCGAACTACCCGACCAACCCGCTCGAATCCGCGCTCGTGATTGTGCTGCCCCCGGGCAACTACACCGCGCAAGTCTCGGCTGCCGCCGGCACGGGCGTGGCGCTGCTCGAGGCCTACGATTTGCGCAACGTGCCGGCCAACGTGCTGATTTCCTCGGTGAATCCGGCCGTGCCGGCATCCGTCTCGAAGGAGGCGGTGGCCGCTGCGCTCAAGGCCGCGCCCGAGCTTTGCGTGGCGATGCCGCTGCCGGTGGCGGTCGCGACCCGGTGACCTTGGTTCGGCCGAAGCAGCCCGGCGCACCGCATGCGCCGGGCTTTTTCTTTTGCCCGCCGGGAAGCGCGCGGAAAAGAACAACCCATGACGATTCATCCGCTCGGCGACGCGGCCGTCGTGCTCGAGCTCGAGGGCGCGATTGACGCCGCGATGGCGGCGCGCATCCGTGCGCTGACTGAAGCGGTCGCGCGCCACCGGCCCGCCGGGTTGACGGACATCGTGCCGGCCTTCGCGAGCGTGGCGGTGTTTTTCGATGCGGCGCATGCCGCGCCTTTCGAGGAATTGCGCGCAGCTTTGGAGAAAGCGGCCGCGGATCTCCGCGCGGAGGATGGGGCTTCGGCGTCGCGCGTCGTCGAGGTGCCCGTGGTGTATGGGGGCCGCCACGGGCCCGACCTCGCCGCGGTGGCGGCGCACACGGGCTTGGCCGAGCCGGACGTCGTCGCGCGTCACGCAGAGGGCGACTACCTCGTGCATGCGATCGGGTTTGCGCCGGGGTTTCCCTACCTTGGCGGGCTGGACCCCCGGCTCGCCACGCCGCGCCGCGCGACGCCGCGCGCGCTGGTGCCCGCCGGCAGCGTGGGCATCGGCGGCGCGCATACGGGCGTCTATCCTTTCGCGACGCCCGGCGGTTGGAATTTGATTGGCCGGACACCCTTGGCGCTTTTTGACGTGCGCCGCACGCCATCGGCGCTGCTGCGCGCGGGCGACCGGGTGCGATTTCGGGCGGTGCGCGAGGACGAGGCCGCCTTCGCGCCGGAGCAGGGCGCCGCTCCGATCGCAGCGGGACCCGGGGTCGAGGTGGTGAGTCCCGGTTTGTTCACGACGGTGCAGGATGGTGGCCGCGTCGGCCACCGGGCGGAGGGAGTGCCGCTCGGCGGAGCCGCGGATCCGTTTGCGCTGCGACTGGCAAACCTCGTCGTGGGCAACGACGAGGGCGCCGCCGTGATCGAGTGCACGCTCACGGGCCCGACCCTGCGTTTCTCCCGCGACACCTTGCTGGCCTGGGGCGGCGCGGAGACCGCGGCGTTGCCGGCCTGGCGGCCGATTGAGGTCCGTGCGGGAGAGACAGTCGCGATCGGCGCGCTGCGCGGCGGGGCCCGCGGCTGCCTGGCGATCGCGGGGGGCTTTGCGGTGACGCCGGTGCTTGGAGGGCGTGGCGCGTATCCGCGCGCCGGCTGGGGGCGCGCGCTGCGTGCGGGCGATGTGCTGCCGGTGACGCTGACCAGCCGGCGCGTCACCGGCAAGTGGTGCGTGGATGCGCGCATCCTGCCGGCACAGGCCAGCGTGCCGACCGTGCGCGTGATCGCAGGCGCGCACGCGGCGGAATTTGAGGCGTGGGAAGGGCGGGAATTCCCCGTTTCCGCCCAGTCGGACCGCATGGGCGTGCGCCTGGGTGGAACGGTGTCGCGGCGCGCCGCCGCGCGCGAACTCGTGTCGGCTCCGGTCGCGCCGGGCACGATCCAGGTTCCGCCCGACGGCCAGCCCATCGTGCTGCTGGCGGAGGCGCAGACGATCGGCGGCTACCCGCGGCTGGCGCATGTGATCACGGCGGACTTGCCGCTCGTGGCGCAGCTGCGGCCGGGCGGCTGCGTGCGGTTCGCGCCGGTGTCCCTCGACGAGGCGCGCGCCGCGCTGCTGGCGCGTGAGCGAGCGCTGGGCTTGCTCCGCGAGGGGCTGGCGGGAAAATTCGCCTGACGTGCAACGAACGATCGATCTGAACTGCGACCTTGGCGAGGGCGCGGCGTGCGACGCGGAGCTGATGCCACTCGTCTCCTCGGCCAACATCGCGTGCGGCGCGCACGCGGGCGATGCGGCGACGATGCGCGCCACGCTTGCGCTCGCGCTACGGCATGGGGTCGCGGTCGGCGCGCATCCGGGCTTCGCGGACCGGGAGCACTTCGGGCGGCGGGAGCTCGCGATTTCACCGGCGCACGCGGCCGAGCTGGTTTTCACCCAGGTTCAAACCCTGCAAGAAATCGCCGTTTCGATGCAGGCCGAGGTGCGCCACGTGAAGCTGCACGGTGCGCTCTACAACCTGGTGTCGCGCGACGAGGCGCTGGCGCAGGCCGTGGTCGAGGCCGTGTGGTGCACGGAGTGGAAACCGATTTTATTCGCGCTCGCCGGCAGCGCGCTGGAGCGCGTGGCGCGACGAAAGCCCGGCCTCCGCGTGGCGGCCGAAGTCTTCGCGGACCGCACCTACCAGCGCGACGGCTCGCTCACGCCGCGCTCGCGGCCGGATGCGTTGATCCACGACGAGGCGCAGGCGGTGGCGCAAGTGCTGCGCATGATCCGCGACGGCGTGGTGCGCGCGACGGACGGCACGGACGTGCCTATCCGCGCCGATACCGTCTGCGTGCACGGCGACGGGCCGCATGCGGTCGCGTTTGCGCGGCGGCTGCGCGGCGAGCTGCGCGCGGCTGGCATCGAGCTGATGGCGCCGTCGGGCTCGGCGTAGCGGCGGGCGTCCGACCCGCCGGGATCCGAACCACGCGGCGAGGGCGCCGCGTCTCCAGCAAACAAGCGAACGCCGGCGGGCCGGGCCGCCCGTCGCTACGCAGGGCCCACGCGCGTGCGCGGGCTTCTACCTGCCCGCCTGCTGCAACAACGCGCGCGAGGGCGCGTGGGCCGGATCGATGGCGAGCGCGCGCTGCGCGGCGGCCTGCGCGGCGGCGCGGTCGCCCGTCTGCCAGAGCACGGTGGCCAGCGCATAGGGATAGTCGACGATCCTTCCGTTGAGTTGCTCGGCGCGTTGCAGCGCGGCGATGGCATCGGCGGTGCGATTGGTCTGCGCGAGCAAAAGCCCGAGGTTATACCATGCGCGATCGTGATTCGGCGCGCGGCGAATCGTCTCGCGCAGCGCGAGCTCGGCGTCGGGGAGCTTCCGCGCCGCGGCGAAGGCGAGGGCGGCGTTGAAGGAGAAGCTCGCGTCGGCCGGGGCGAGCTGCGCCGCGCGCCAAAGCGCCGCCGCGGCTTCGGCGGGCTTGCCGGTTTCGTTGAGCACGAGGCCGAGGGTCTCATGGATGCCGGGGGAATTCGGGTCCCAGGTCGCGGCTTTGCGCAGGTGCGCCTCGGCCTCGGCGGCGCGGCCGCGGTTGAAGAGATCCTGGCCGATGCGCACGCGGCCGCTCGGCTGGTCGGCCGAGACGGCGAGGTAGGCGTCGAGTTCGCGGCGCGCGGGCGAATCGGGCGGCAGCTCGGAGGAAAGCGCCCACGCGGCGTCGAGCCGCACGAGGCGCGTGGGATCATGCAGGAGCGGGCGGAGCGCGGCGGCGCCGTCAGGCGCGGCGCCGAGCACCTGGGCCGCCGCGGAGCGCACGAGCGGGTCGGCGTCGGTGGTGGCCGCGCGCGCGGCGGCCACGACGCTCGGATGGTTGGCGGCGTAGGGGCGCGCGAGGAGGAGGAGCGTCGCGCGCCACGCGGGCACGTCCTCGTTGGCGAGGAGCGCGAGCAGCTTTTCGGCGGCGCCGGGCGCGCCAGCCTGCGCGGCGGCGCTGGCGCGCGCGCGGGCGCGCTGGCGGGAGTCGAGCTTGGCGCCATACCACGCGTCGGCGTGCGTGATGGCCCAGTCCACGGGCTTGTCGGTGTGGCAGCGGTTGCAGGCGTTGGGGATGCCGAGTTCCTTCGTGAGCAGCGGATCGGGCTTGGTGAAGCCGTGGTCGTGGCGCGGGTCGCGCTGCATGTAGGTCGTCGTGGGCATGTGGCACGAGACGCACTGGTTGCCCGTGCTGCCGGCGGCATGACGCGAATGCGCGAGTGGGTCGATGATCGGGGCGTTGTTGCGCGGAGAAGGGCCGTGGCACTGCAGGCAGAGGGCGTTGTTGGCCGCCGGGAGCTTCGTCTTCCCGCTGTGCGGATCGTGGCAGTCGAGGCAGGTGACGCCGGCCTTGCCGCCCATGCGGCTCGTCATGAACCCCGTGTAGTTGAAGTCCTCGTCGCGCATCTGGCCGTCCGGATAGAACACGGCGGACTCGGTCGGCAGCGTGAGCCGGTAGTGATCGGCGTAGGGCGCGCCGGGCACGAGCGAGCCGGTGAGCAGCTCGTTGCGCGCGTGGCAGGGCGCGCAGGTCTCCTGCGCGCGCTTGAGGTCGGCGGCGGAATAGTTCGCGGGGCGGATGGGGAGGTTCTTCCGCGCGGAATCGAGGTGCCCGGCGGGAAGCTCGCCGTGGCATTGCGTGCAGCCGATGCCGTGCTCGCGCCAGGTGGTCGCGTAGGTGTCGGTGACGGCGTCGTAGTTCTTGGCGTAGCCGGTCATGTGGCAGTGGGCGCACATGGAGTTCCAGTTCATGCCGCGGCCGGTCCAGTGGCCCCATTCGCCGCGCTGGCGGCGCTCGTCGCCAAACACGTTGAACCACTCCTTTTTCGCGGGATCGAACGTCAGCTCGGCGGCCTGCCGGCGGCCATCGCCCTGCGGCACGACGTATTGCCGGATCGGCGCGTGGCCGAGGGCGAACTCCGCGACGTAGCTTTCGCCGGTGGCGGCGCCGGCGCGCTTCTCCGTGAAGTGCGGCCGGCCGTCCTTCCACTCCACGCGGTAGTCAATGCCGTGCACCGAGAACTCCCGCGGCGTGCCGAACGCATCGGCGTCGGCCTGGGCCTCGACGGGCCGGTTGGCGAGCGCATGATCCGAGGTGGACCAGGATTGGTAGATCCCCTCGTGGCAGGGGCGGCAATCGGCGGAGGTTTGCGCCCGGGCGGCGGCGACGCCCGCCGGCTTCGGCTCGGGCGCGCGCCCGCAGCCGGCGGCCAGCAGCGCGGCGGCCAAGGCGGGGAGGAGCCGGGCAATAAGCATGCGGCGCAGCAGAGACGCGCCGGAGGGCGAAGACAATCATTGCGGCGCGGAAATTTCCGGCTCTGTTCGCCCCATGCTCCTCGACTTCACGACCCTCCGCCCGCGCGACGCCTACGCCTGGATGATCTCCACGATTCTTCCGCGCCCCATCGCCTGGGTCTCCACGATTTCGGCGGAAGGGAAGACGAACCTCGCCCCGTTCTCGTTTTTCCAGGGCGTGACGGCCAATCCGCCGACGCTGATGTTTGTGCCGGTCAACACGCGCGACGGCGCGAAGAAGGACACGGTGCGCAACATCGAGGCCGTGCCGGAATTCGTGGTCAACCTGGTCCCCTTTGCGCTCGCGGAGCAGATGAACCAGAGCGCGGCGATGCTGCCGCACGGCGAGAGCGAATTCGAAAAATTCGGGATCGCCTCCGCGGCGGGCACGCGCGTGCGGCCGCCGCGCGTGGCCGCGGCGCCGGTGGCGTTTGAATGCTCGCTCGATCGCATCGTGCACCTCGGGGAGGGGCCGCTCGCGGCCAACGTGGTGTTTGGCCGCATCCTCGCGGCGCACGTGAGCGACGCGGTGCTCGGGGCCGAGGGGCTGCCCGTTGCCGCGAAACTGGATCTGATCGGCCGGCTGGGCGGCGACGGCTACGTGCGCACGACGGACCGCTTCGAGATGGAGCGGCCGTAGCGAGTGGCGGCGGGGCGCGCTTTCGGCCGGATCGGCACCAGGAACTCGAGGACGCGGTTCTTGCCGCCGTCGCCGAACCGCTCATCCGAGCGATCGAAGTTGGGCGCGCCGGTGGGCGCGAAGCGCGAGCGGGACAGCCAGGGGCCGAACGCGTAGTTGATCGTCTCGTCGATCTTCGCGACGGGGCCGCGATGGGTGAAGCACGCGTAGGTGCCGAGCGACTTTCCCGTCCGCCCGGCGAAAATGCGGTGGAAATGCCACAGGGAGAAACCTGCGCGGCGGGCGAGGGCGTCGAGGGAGATCGGTTGACGCAAATGCCGCTCGAGGTGGTCGAGCGCGCGAAGGACGGCCTGGCGGTAGTGATCCATGGTGGAACGGTGCACTCTAGCACGCCCCCGCGGCGCGGCGCTTGATGATTTGTGCGAATCAACCTTCAGCCACGCCGCGCGACCCAGAAGCGGCACTCGTCGGAGAAATCGCGCACGGCTTTCGACTCGGAGGCGATTTCGCGGCGCATCGCGTCGAACGCGTGGCGCCAGCCGGTGGCGGCGAGGTCGGCGAGGATCTCGCGGCGGTCGGGCAGGTGCATGAACGTGCGGCCGGCCTCGTCCTCGAAATAGCGGTCGCCAAACTCAACGAGGCGCGGGTCCTGTTCGCCACGGGTCCAGCGCAGGGTCTCGAGGCGCCAGAGGGCGCGCTCCGTCGGCGACGACTCGCGGTCGTGAGTGGTGAAAAGCAGGGGCGCGCCCGCCGAGCAGACGCGATGCAGCTCGCGCAGCGCGGCGCGGCGATGGTCGCGCCCGGGGATCTGCATGAGGCCGTTGAAAAGGAACAGTGCGCCGCCGTAGGGGGGCGCCAGGCGCGAGGCGCAGGGCGCGAGGTTCGTGGCGTCGGCCTGGAGAAACGAAATCGCCGTCGCGCCGCGCTCGGCGCCGAGGCTGATCGCCTGGTCCACCAGTTCCTGCGCAAAGTCGAATGCCGTCAGGCGCGTGTAGCCGAGCGCCCAAAGGCCGAGCGTGGCGCGGCCCGCGCCGCAGCCAGCCTCCAGCAGCGATGCGGTGCGGTCGGGAAAGAATCTCCGGATGAGGGCGCGTTCGGACGCCCACAGGCCGATCTCGTGCGCGGCGCGGGTGTAGTGGATGACCGCCGGCAGGTCGTTGAAATCGGCTCGGACGGTCGCGGCGGTTATTTTTTGCGCGTCCACGCGGCGATGAACATGCCGTTGGCGTTCAGTTCGTGCGGCCAGAGCTGAATCGCGCCGCCCTCCGCGCCGATGGCCGCAAGGGGGGCGGGCTCCAGCTCGGGATGCGCATCGGCGAATTTCGCCGCGACCGCCGTCGTCTCGGAGCGGGCCATCGTGCAGACGGCATACACGAGGCGCCCGCCGGGCTTGAGGGAGCCGGCCACCTGCGTGAGCAGCGTGTGCTGCGCGGCGGCGAGCTCGCGGACATCATCCGGCGTGGTGGACCAGCGCGCATGGGGATTGCGCTGCCACGTGCCGATGCCACTGCAGGGCGCGTCCACGAGGATGCCGTCAAACTTCGCCTTGGTCGGCAGTTTGGCACCGCCGTCCCACACCGCCGCGCGGTAGTTGAAAAGCTTCGCGCGCGCGGCGCGGCGCTTGAGTGTCTCGAGCCGCCCGGTGTGCCGATCGCTGGCCCAGACGACGCCCTTGTTGCGCATGAGATCGCAGAGATGAAGCGTCTTGCCGCCTTCGCCGGCGCAGGCGTCCCACCACGTCTCGCCCGGCTGCGGGGCGCAGGCGAGGCCGACAAGCTGCGAGGCGAGGTCCTGGATCTCGAAAGCGCCGGACTTGAAGCCTGCCGTGAGAAAAAGATCCTGCCGCCCGGTGTAGCACAGCGCATCCGGCGTGCGGGCGGTGCGCTCGCAGCCGCCAAGTTCGGACGCGAGGGCATCGGCCGTCCCGGGCCGGGCGCGGATCCAGAGCGCAGGATCGCCCTGAAGCAGGCGCAGGGTGTCGGCGGGCCAGGCGATCTCGGCCTTGGTCCAGTCGGGGATGGCGTAGGTGGCGAGGGTCTCGGGCTTCAGGCTCTTCGGATTGGCGTCGTAGCGCTGCTGCAGGAGCGCGGCATAGGCCACGCGCTCGTGCGACGGACGCTTCGGCTCCAGCCATTGCAGCCAGCGAAAGTAGACAAAGACGGCGCGGCTGATGGCGCGGCGCTGGGGCGGCTGGATCCAGTTTTCGCGTTCGAAATAGAAGCGCAGCGCCGTGTCGGCGCGCCGCTCGGGCGACACTTGGGCGACGACGCGGCCGGCGTGCAGGTGAACCGTGGAGGTGTCCATCGGCGCCAAGAAACAGGGCGCCGTGCGAAAATGAAAGGGCGTAATTCCGCGCGGGCCCCGTGCGCCGGGGGCCTACGCGGCGCGCGCCGCGCACGCCTCGTGCATCGCCGTCAAAAGCTCGCCGGCGCCGAAGGGCTTGGGCAGCACGCGCGGCGCGGCGCCGGGCAGCGCAAGGTTCGCAGGGTCGGATAGAAATTCGCTGAAGCCCGAGGAGAGGACGACGCCCAGCTGCGGGTCCTCTGCGCGCAGCCGGCTCGCGAGATTCACGCCGCTGACGCCCTTGGGCATCACGATGTCCGTGATGAGCAAATCGAAGGGCACCGGCGCGGTGCGCCAGATCTCCTGCGCCTCGACCCCGTCCTCCGCGACCGTGTGCGCGATGCCGCGGCGCGTGAGGATGCTGGAGAGCAGCGACTGCACATTGGGGTCGTCCTCCACGACCAGCACGTTGCGGCACTCCTCCTGTTTTGCCAGGATGCCGGCTGGCTTGGCGGGGACGGCCGCGACGTGATCCGCCGTGACCGGTTGAAGGATGACAAAGGTCGTGCCGACGCCCAGCTGGCTCTGCACCTGAATCCAGCCGCCCTGCTGGCGGACAATGGAATAGACGGTGGAGAGGCCGAGTCCCGTGCCCTTGCCCGATTCCTTGGTGGTGAAAAATGGCTCGAAGATGCGCGGCAGAACGTCCGGGCTGATTCCCGTGCCGGTGTCGGCGACGCGCAACTCGATGTAGCGGCCGGGCTGGCCCCCCGGGGGGAGCGCGGCGGAGCCCGCCGCGAGCGTCGTCTCGCGCGCCGAAATGGTGACACGCCCACCTTTGGGCATGGCGTCGCGGGCATTGACGACGAGATTGACGATCACCTGCTCGATGTTGGCGGGATCGGCGGTGACCGCGGCCAGCTGGGGCGGCACGTCCCACTCGATTTCGATGTCGGCGGCGATCAGGCGGCGCAGGAGCGGGCGGAGGCCGTCGAACAGCGCCGTGAGCTCGAGCGGTTGCAGGCGCACGCTCTCCTTGCGGCTGAAGACGAGCAGCTGGCGGGTGAGCTGCGCGGCGCGTGCGGCGGCGGCACGGACTGGCTCGGCCATCTCGCGCGTCGCGGAGTCGGCGGGCCGGGCGAGCAACTCATCCGTGTAGCCTTGGATGACCGTGAGGAGATTGTTGAAGTCGTGCGCCACGCCGGCGGCGAGCTGGCCGACGGCCTCCATCTTTTGCGACTGCCGGAGCTGGCGCTCGGTCTCGAGCTGCGTGGTCACGTCGCGGAGCACCCAAATCGTGCATTGCCTGCCCCGGATCGTGAGCGGACGCGCCGAGCAGAGCAGCTCCCGCGGCGCGCTTTGCGGCGTCGGTTGGAAGATGCACGCGTGGTCATCGACCGCTTCGCCGGCGCCGAGGCGGGCGAGCAGCGCTTTCCATCGCGCCGGATCAAAGCCACGGCCGCACGAATCGGGCGTGAGACCCACGGCCTCGCCACGGCCCAGCCCCATGACCCGCTCGAAGGCGCTGTTGACCGCGATGACCTCGGGGTTGTCCAGCGAAACGATGGCTTGCGCGAGCGGGCTCGCCTCAAACGCCGCCGTGAACCCCTCCTCGGCGCGCCGCAACTCCGCGGTGCGCGTGTGGAGCAGGCCGTCGAGCCCCGCGACATGCGCCTCGACCTCGCGCGCGAGCCGCCACTTGCGCGCGAGTGCGTGCGCGAGCTGGAGCACCTCGATGTTGTCGAACGGCTTCTTGAGGATCAGGAGGTTGTCGGACTGCCCGAGTTTTTCCGAAATCGCCGCCCAGCTGTGATCGGAATAGGCCGTGCAAATGACGATCTGCAGGTGCGGGTCCGCGGCCCACAGGCGCCGGATCGTCTCAAGCCCGTCCCAGCCCGGCGGCATGCGCATGTCCACAAACGCGACGGCATAGGGCCGGCCCGCGGCGAGCGCATCCTCGACGAGCGCGAGGCCGGTCTGCCCCTGGGCCGCGGCGTCGAGTTCGAAGCGCACGGCCGCCGGCTTCGGGTTGGCCGCGCCGAAAATGGCGGCCGCCAAGGTGTCAATCTCCGGGGCCGACGAATCCTCGGGGGCGAGGATTTTGCGGAAGTCGTCGTGGATCGTGGGCGTGTCGTCGATCACGAGGATGCGGCACGGGTCGGGTGGGGTGGTCTTCATGCGGCGAGGCGGGTGGCGGGAAGATGGCGCTGAAACACGGCTGGCAGCTGATCCCAGCGCACGGGTTTGGACATGAAATCATCCATGCCCGCGGCGAGGCAGGCCTGCCGATCCATCTCGGCGACGCCCGCCGTGAGGGCGATGATGGGCAGGCGTCGGCTGCGGGTGGCGGCCTCGTGCGCCCGGATTTCGCGCGTCGCGGCGAGGCCGTCGAGCTCCGGCATCTGGCAATCCATCAGGACGAGGTCAAAGGGCTCGCGCCGCCAGTGTTCGAGCGCTTCGCGGCCGTTGCTTGCGATCACGCACTCGACGCCGAGACGTTTCAGGTGCTGGGCGACGACCTTCTGGTTGACGGGGTTGTCCTCGGCCACGAGCGCGCGCAGGCCGGCGGCCAGCGCAACCGGCGCCGCGGCGGGGGTGGCGGCCGCCACGTGGCGCGAGAAGGGCAGCTCGACGCGAAACACGGAGCCGCGTCCCGCCTCGCTCTCGAGCGTGATCGTTCCTTGCATGAGCTCGACCAAGCCGCGGCAGATTGAGAGGCCGAGGCCGGTCCCGCCGTAGACCCGCGTGGTCGAGGCGTCGACTTGCGCGAATGGGCGAAAAAGTCGCGCTTGATGCTCCGGCGCGATGCCGACGCCGGTGTCGTGCACGGCGAGCTCGAGCCGCGCGGATTTGGCGGAGACTTCCAGCGGCCGGAGCCGCACCGCGACCTCGCCGTGGGCGGTGAACTTCAGCGCGTTGTCGATGAGGTTGAAAAGGATCTGCCGGAAGCGCACCGAGTCGCCGACCAGCTGCGGCGGGACCTGCGGATCGATGGCGGCGACGAAGGCGAGCCCTTTGGCCTGCGCCTTGGGCTGCAACGATTGCACCGTGCATTTCAGGGCGGCGTGGACGTCGAACGCCGCGCGCTCCAACTCCAGCTTGCCCGATTCAATCCGTGAGACGTCGAGGACGCCGTTGAGCAGCGTCAGCAGCATCTCGCCGCTCCCCGCCATGGTCTGCGCCCATTCGCGCTGCTCGGGGCTCAGCTCGGAGGCCAGCAGCAGTGCGTTGAGCCCGAGCAGGCCGTTGAGCGGCGTGCGGACCTCGTGGCTCATGTTGGCGAGGAAGAGGCTTTTGGCACGACTGGCCTGCTCGGCCGCTTCCTTCGCGGCGACGAGCTCGGCGGTGCGTGCGTCGACCATCGCCTCGAGCTGGGTGGAGCGCAGGCGGGCGGCCTGCGTGAGCGCCCACTTCTCCGTGAGCGCGTGGGCGAGCTGCAGCGCCTCGATCGGATCGAACGGCTTCTTCAGGATGATGAGCCGATCCGAGCGGCCGAGTCTTCCGGTGATGACCGACCAGCCGTGGTCCGAGTAGGCGGTGCAGATGACGGCCTGCAGGCGTTCGTCCGCGGCCCAAAGGCGCTCGATGGTCTTGAGCCCGTCCCAGCCCGGGGGCATGCGCATGTCGACGAACGCGACGGCGTAGGGCCTGCCTTCGGCGAGCGCTCGTTCCACCAACGCGAGGCCTTCCTCGCCCTGCGTGGCAAAATCGAGCGCGAAGTCGGGCGAGGCTGGCGCTGACACGGGGCCGAAGATGGCCCCGGCCAGATCGGCGAGCTGGTCGCCCACGGCGGGCGCAACGGGGGTGAGCACCTTGCGAAAGTCATCGTGAATCGACGGGGTGTCGTCGATCACGAGGATGCGGTGGGGGCGGGGCAGGTTCATGCGGCCTGGGGCAGCGCGGCGGGGGCGCGCAGCGGAAGATCGAGGGAGAACCGTGCGCCGCGGCCGGGCCCGTCGCTCTGCACGCGCACCTTGCCGCCCAGGTTGCGCGCCGCGAGCGCGCCGGAGTGCAGCCCGAAGCCGTGGCCGTCCTTGCGGGTGGTGAAGCCGTGCTGGAAGATTTTCTGGAGGTTCTCGCCGGCGATGCCGGCGCCGTTGTCCTCGACCGTGAAGACGATCTTCCCCGCCTCGTGGGCGAGGTGCAGCGTGATGCGGCGATCGCCGTCGGGCCGGGCCTTCACGGCCTGCACGGCGTTGGTGATGAAGTTGACAAGAATCTGGAGCACCTGGTGGCGATCGGTCTCCATCTGGGGCGTGCTGGCAAAGTAGGGCGTGATGCGGACGCCGTGGCGGTCGGCTGAGGCTTGGGCGAGGCGGGTGGCCTCCTCAAACAGGTCGGCGGGCCGCACGGTTTGCATGACGCCGCCGGCCTTGGCGTAGCTCTGCTGCATCGCGACGATTTGCTTGATGTGATCGACGTTCTGCACGAGGTGGTCGAGCTCGCGGTGCGTCTCCGGCTGCCCGGCGGCGAGTTGGTCGGACACCTCCATGACCAGCTTGGGCACAAGCCGGCCGCGCTCATCGTCGGCCAGCCACCGGGGCAGGGTCTCGCCCTGCGCGCGCATGAGATCCGCGGCCTGCTTGAGAAGCTTGAGCTGCGGGTTGGCGGTGAGCGCATCGCGCAGCAGGTTGGCCGAGATGTTCACGCTGTTCAGGACGTTGCCGACGTTGTGCAGGACGCCGGTCGCGACCTGCGCCATGCCGGCCTGGCGCGAGGTCTCGAGCAGCCGGGCCTCGAGCCGGGCGCGCTCCGCAATCTCGTCGGTGAGCTTGGTGTTGGCGGCGCGGAGCTCGGCCTCCTTGGCCTGCAGGCGCTCGAGCATGCGATTGAAGGCGAGCGTCAACTCGCCCATCTCGTCGCCGCTGATGACCGCGGCGCGCTGGGAGAAATCCGCGGAATCGGCGACGCGGCGCGTGGCGGCGTGCAGGTTCTCGATGGGATCGAGGATCACCCCGCGCAGGCGCGAGAGCACGAAGAGACTGAGCAGCAGGGCGAGGCTGAGCGCCAGGCCCAGCGCGACCAACGAAGAACGCAGCGCGGCCCAGACCATCGGGCGCAGATCGGACACGAGATGCACGGACCCAAGGGGGGCGGAGTCGCCGGTGATGGGGGCGACGGTATGCAGCAGCCACCCATCGTAGCCGGACGCGCGGTCGTCCGCCAGCCAGGCGCGGTGCGGCCCGGGATCGCCGTAGGTGGCGAACGCGCTCCGGTCCGGCAGATCGATCACGGCGCCGCGGATCGCGGGCTTCGCCCGCAGGGGCGTGAGGACGGCGACGGCGGCGGCGGCATCCTGAAAGCTGACGGGGCCGGCGGCGTTTTCCGCGACGATGCGGGTGAGCGCGAGGGCCTCGGACTCGTAGTCGGCGCGCTGCGCATACACGCGGTAGGCCAGGAGCGCGGCGGCCGCGGCCAACGCGGCGCAGGTGACCGTGAAGATCGTGACGAAGCCGAACTTGTGGCGGACGGACTTGCCGCCCAGCCACCGGCGCATGCGACGACCGATCCGGCCCGAAATCATGGTTTGGCGACGGCGACGATTTCGGCGAGCCCGGAGAGGCGGGCGGAGAGTTTCAGGCCGGCGCGCTGGGCGCTGGCGATGTTGACCTGAAAGCGAAGGTTTTCACCGCGCTGCACAAAGCCGATCATGCCGCCGGAAGTCGCGAAGCCCGCGCTCTCGCCGACGAGCAGGATGGGATTTTTTTCCGCGAGCGCCGCGATTTGCTGCGGGGAAAATCCCAACTCGGACTGCGGGCGGAACGCATCCTGATGGACGAAGATGATGTTGGGCGGCGCACCCGCCGAGAGCTGGGCGGGCGTGAAGCGCTCGACGACCAGCGGCCGGTCGCCGACGACCTTGCCGGCGAGGGACTTCTCGATCAGCTGATAGACTTCGTCGGGCGCGATGATGCCGAGGCGCACTCCGGCGCCGGGCGGGAGCGCGGCGCCCGGCCACTCGACGAACTTGGCGAAATTGAAGAGGAAGCCGGCCTTGACCTGGTATTCGAGGGAGTTGGCGCCGAAAGCCCGCGCCGGGGAAAAGGCGCCGAGCGTGGCGAGCGCCAGCACGAGGCTGGCCAGAAACCGGCCGCGGACTCGCGCCGGAGCCGGAGCTTGCGGGGCGTAGGGGATAAGACGTGACGTGGCCATGGCAGCGGGGCTCAGTGCTTGTAGGTCACGCGCAGGAAGACGCTGCGGGAGATCTCGCGCGGATCCTTGCCGATGATAAAGCCCGCGACTTCCGCGTGGCGCGGGTCGAGCAGATCGCGGCCAATCAGCTCGAGGCGGAGGTCCTCGCGCGGCTGCCAGGCGAGGCGGGCGTCGAGGCCCGTGTAGGCCTCCACGCCCGAGGCCGGCAGCGCGCCCGTGCGGCGCACGTTGGCATCGAGGCTCCACTTGGGGCCGAGGTCCCAGCCGGCGTGCAGCTTGTATTCCTCGCGAGGGCTGTTGCCCACGAGTCCCTCGACGGAGGCGTCGGGTTGCAGCGAGGGCGTAAGCTGCCGCAGGCTGATGCGGACGAGGGCGACGGATGCGTCGAGCCGGAGGCCGGGCGAGGGCTGCCACCGCACGGAGACTTCGCCGCCGTGCGTATGCCCGGCGACGTTGTTCGAGGTCGTGTAGATGTAGGTGTAGTAGGGCGGGAAGGAAGTCAGCGTCGGCGGAAGCAGCTGCGGGCGGAGTCCGCGCATGTCGGTGTATTCCGAATAGAAAATCGAGGTGTCCAGCGAGAGGCGGCGGCCCGCCTGGAAACGCTGGCCGAGCTCATAGGTGGTGACGTGCTCCGAGCTGAAGTTGGGATCGCCGAGGGCGATGACCTTGCCGGGGAGAGGCACGAGGGGCGGGGTGGGCGGCAACACGGCCGCGAACCAGCGGATGTCGCGTTCCGCCCGCGATGGCGTGCGGGCGGCCCGCGAGACGGCGGCCCACACCGTGTGCGATCGCGCGGGATGCCAGAGCAGGCGCAGGCTGGGCTGGGTCTCCCAGCCGCTGTAGCTGTTGCGCTCGATTTTCGCGCCGAGCGTCAGCCGCACCCGCTCGGGCAGGAGGGTGATCTCGTCCTGGGCGAAGGCGCCGACGAAGGTGGTGGTCGCCGCGGGCGTGCGATAGTCATACCACTGCGTGCTGCTCAGGTGATCCGAGGTCGAACGGTAGGTGAGGCCCGTGATAATCTCGTGGCGCGGGAGCGGCAGCAGCGTGAGCTGCGCGTCGAAGTCGGCGGTGGTGTGGCGCTCGCCGGTGACGAACTGCCGCGTGTCGCCGTGCTCGACGGAACCTTGCACCGCAAGGCGCCCGTCGGTGAAGACCGGCTGATTCCATTTCAACAGCAGGTCCGTGCCGCGGGTGCGGCGATGCTCGTCGTAGGCAGTGAGGTAGGGAGGCAGCAACGTCGGCTGCAGCGTGATGCCGTCGGCGCGCAGTTCGCGGTGCTCCGCGATCGCGGTGAAACCGCCGCCGCCGGGGCGATCCCAATCGAGACGGGCGCCGGCCAGCCGGTAGTTCCAGCCGTCGGCGGCCTGGCCGGTCGCGCTGCCGTAGGCGTCGTGATCCTGGTATTTGGCGTAGACGCGCGCGGCGGTGGCCGGGTTGAAGTTCCATCCCTGCCGCGCCTCGAGGCCGAAATTGAAGCGATCGCCGTGGCTGAGCGAGACGAGCGAGCCGGTCGTGGAATGCGCGTTTTTGGAGACGAGATTGATGACGCCGTTGACGGCGTTGGCGCCCCACAGCGCGCCGGCGGGACCGCGTTGCACTTCAATGCGGCTCACGTCCGCGAGCATCGGTTCCTGGAAATTCCAGTTCGCGCCGGAGAAGAGCTGGTTATAGACGGAGCGTCCGTCCATGAGCACGAGGAGCTTGTTCGACGTGAAGTCGTTGAGCCCGCGAATCGTGATGGCGTAGGTGAGCGAATCGACGCGGCCGACCTGCACGCCCGGCACGAGGCGCAGGGCCTCGGGGAGGTTGAAGGCGCCGCTGCGCGCGATCTCGTCTTGCGTGACGATGTGGCCGGGCGCCGGGGTCTCGAAGAGCGCGGTGTTCTTGCGTCCGAGGGAGGAGATCTCGACCTTGACGAGTTCCTCGAGGCTGAGGTCGACGAAGTCCGCGCTGAGGCTCGCCTGGGCAAGCGCGTGGCCGGGCGCGACGGTGCAGCCCGCGACGAGGGCAGCAGCAGCCCAGCGTGAAGGTGAAAGGAGGCCGGGCTTCATGGCGAGACGCGGGGACGCGGTTCACGGCAGGCACGAGCCGCGGCAGATCGGGGCAGCTGAACGGGGTGGACTCCGAAGACGGCGGAAACCGAGCATGAGGGCATGTCGGCATATCGGCGCAAAGGCGGCGGCGATTGAGGTAATTTCCTCGTATCCGTCTCGAGGCAACCCGCCGGAGGGCGAGGCGAGTCGTGCCGGGCAGGCGCCCGCGCCCGCGCGAGGCGCCGCTACTTTTTCCAGCGTCGCTCCTGCTTCAACTCGAGCGGACGGGCCTGAACCAGCGTGCCCGCCACCGCGGGATGGGAACGAAGGCGTTGGAAGGCCGGGGCGTTCAGCTTCCACGAGAGCGCCGTGCTGACCTCGGCCACGGGCGCGGTGCGATCCTCAAAGACAAAGGCGAACTCGACGCGGGTATCGCCCGATTCGCGGTTCAGCGTCTCGCGGAGCTGTCGCAGGAATTCCGGCACGCCGCGGTGCGCGGGCGGGAGCAGCCAGGTCACCTTCCTCACCATGCCGGCAATCTGCGCGTCGAGCGAGTAGCACTCCTTCACGTTGATGCGCGGTCCTTCGGTGCCGACAATGATGTTGCCCTGCACGAGCACGAGGGCGTTTTCCGCGAGCGCGGCGCCGTAGGCGGCGAAGGCGTCGGCAAAGAGATTGAGCGCGACCGACGCCGTGCGGGTGGCGAGGGTGAAGGCGACCCAAGGCCGATTGTCCTTCTTCGACAGCTTCTTCACCAGGTTGCTCGCGATGCCGCACAGGCGGAACTCGGTCCGGTCGGGCTGGAGCAGCAGCTGATCGACGGGGAAGGTGTCGAGTGCGTCGGCCAGCCCCGCGTAGGCGTTCATCGGGTGGCCGCTGACGTAGAAGCCGAGGAGCTCCTTCTCAAACGCGAGCCGATCGTTGGAGGAAAAGTCGGAGGCGGGCGCGCCATTTCTCGGCGAGGCGGGCGCGGCGCCGTTTTTCCTCGGCGCCGGCGCGTCCGCGAACAGGTCGAGAAAGCTGTGCTGGCCGGCGGCCTTGTCGCGCGCGGCGGCGGAGGCCGCGGCGATGGCGGCGTCGATGCGATCGAACAGTTCCTTGCGCGCGGCCGCGCTGTAGTCGAAGGCGCCGGTCTTCACCAAGTGCTCGAGCACGCGCTTGTTGATGGCGCGGCCGTCGACGCGGCGGGTGAAGTCGTCGAAATCGGCGTAGGGGCCGTTCTTTTCGCGCTCCTCGATGATCTTCTGCGCGGCGAGTTCGCCGACGCCCTTGACCCCGGCGAGGCCGAATCGGATCTTCTCGCCGATGGGGGTGAACATGTCGCGCGATTCGTTCACATCCGGGCCGAGCACGGTGAGGCCCATCGACTCGCACTCGGCGATGAAGTGGGAGACCTTTTCCGCGTTGCCGAGCTCGGAGCTGAGCATGGCGGCCATGAACTGCACCGGGTAGTTGGCCTTGAGGAAGCCGGTCTGATAGCTGAGGACGGCGTAGGCGGCGGAGTGCGATTTGTTGAAGCCGTAGCCGGCGAATTTGTTGAGGATGTCGAAGATCGAGTCGGCGACCTTGGCCTCGATGTCGTTCACCTTCTTCGCGCCCTCGACGAATTTCACCCGCTCGGCGGCCATCGCCTTCTCGTCTTTCTTGCCCATCGCGCGGCGCAGCATGTCGGCGCCGCCGAGGGTGTAGCCGGCGATGATCTTCGCGGCTTCCATGACCTGCTCCTGGTAGACCATCACGCCGTAGGTCTCGCGGCAGACCTCCTCGAGGAGCTTGTGCGGGAACTTGACCGTGCTGGGGTCCTTCTTGCCGCGCACATAGTCGGGAATCCACTCCATGGGGCCGGGGCGGTAGAGCGCGATGAGCGCGACGATCTCGTCGATCGAGGACAGGCCGATCTGGCGGCAGAGGTTCTGCATGCCGCCCGACTCGAGCTGGAACACGCCGGTGGTGCGGCCGGAGTTGAGGAGCGCGAAGGTCTTCGCGTCGTCGAGCGGGATTTTCTCGATGTCGAATTTTGGGTCGGCGGTGCGGCGGACGTTGTCGACGGCGTCGGCGATGACGGTGAGCGTCTTCAGGCCGAGGAAGTCCATCTTCAGCAGGCCGAGCTTGCCGACGGCGTTCATGTCGAACTGCACGGTGACGTCGCCCTCCTGCAGGGTGAGCGGGACGAATTCCTCGAGCGGCTTGTCGGTGATGATGATGCCGGCCGCGTGCTTGCCGGTGTTGCGCACCATGCCCTCGAGGACGAGGGCCTGGTCGAAGATTTTCTTCGCGACAGGATTGCGCGCGAGCTCGTCGCGCAGCTCGGCGGATTTTTCGCGGGCGGACTCGAGCGTGATGTTCAGCTCGTCCGGAATCATCTTCGCGAGGCGGTCGGCGTCGGCAAACTGGAGGTTGTGCACGCGCGAGACGTCACGGATGACCATCTTCGCGCCGAGCGTGCCGTAGGTGATGATGTTGGCGACGCAGTCGTTGCCGTATTTTTTCCGCACGTAGTCGATCACCTCGCCGCGGCGGCGCATGCAGAAGTCGATGTCGAAGTCCGGCGGGGAGACGCGCTCGGGATTGAGGAAGCGCTCGAAGAGCAGCTTGAAACGCAGCGGGTCGAGGTTGGTGATGCCGAGCAGGTAGGCGACGATGCAGCCCGCCCCGGAGCCGCGGCCGGGACCGACCGGAATCCCCTGCTGCTTCGCCCAGTCGATGAAATCCCAGACGACGAGGAAGTAGTCGATGAAGCCGGTCCGGCCGATGATCGACAGCTCGAAGTCGAGCCGCTCCATGAGTGTCTTGGCGAGCGCGGCGTCGGGAAAGCTCGCGCGCGCGGCGACGTCGAGGCCGTAGCGCGTCTTCAGCCCGTCGAGGCAGAGCTCGCGCAGGTAGCCGGACCGGTCCGTCCTGGCCGAAATCTCGGGCGGGAGGGGATACTTCGGGTAGCGCTCGCTGCCCTTGGGGAACGGGATCGCGAGGTCGCACATCTCGGCGACGAGCTGGGTGTTGGTCACCGACTCGGGGACCTCGGCAAAGAGCCGCGCCATCTCCTCGCGCGACTTGAGGTAGAATTGCGTGCCGTCGAAGCGCATGCGCTTCTCCTCGTCGAGCTTCGCGCCGGTCTGGATGCAGAGCATGGCGTCGTGCGGCCCGGCGTCGGTGTGGCGCACGTAGTGCACATCGTTGGTGCAGATCACGTTCAGGCCGAATTCCCCGGCGAGCTTCAGCAGGCCCGGGATGATCTGCTTTTGCTCGGCGATGCCGTGATCCTGGATTTCGACGAAATAGTTTTCCTTGCCGAAGATCTCCACGAAACGCGCGCAGGCCTTGCGGGCCTCGTCATAGTTTCCCGCGAGCAGGCGCTGCGGCACGAGCGAGGCGAGGCAGCCGGTGAAGCCGATGAGGCCGGTGGCATGCCGGGCGAGCGTGTCGATGTCCGTGCGCGGCTTGTAGTAGAAGCCCTTGAGGTGCGCATCGGACACGAGCTTCAGGAGATTTTGGTAGCCGGTGAGGTTTTTCGCGAGCAGGCCGAGGTGAAAGATGCTCTTTCCCTCGTCGTCGGTGCGGCCCTTTTTCTCCAGCCGCGAGTTCTCGACGAGGTAGAGCTCGCAGCCGACAAGGGGCTTGATGCCCTTGGCCTTGGCCTGCTGGTAGAACTCGATCGCGCCGTAGAGGTTGCCGTGATCGGTGAGCGCCATGGCGCTCATGCCGAGCTCGGCGGCGCGGTCCATCAGTCGATCAATCCGGCAGCAGCCGTCGAGCAGGCTGTAGTCGGAGTGGACGTGGAGGTGGACGAAGTTTTTGTCGGCGGACGGCACGCGATGTCGAAACAAGCCGCGCGCACCGGCGGCGCAAGCGGCGAGTGATCGGTGCCGCTCAGTCGTTTTTGGCGATTTCCATCTCCAGCCGGATTTCGCGCGTCGCGGTCATTGTGCTTTGCTTGGAAAACACGGGCGAGACCTTGCCCGGGCTGGTGGCGACGATGCGGGCGTGGAGCGAGAGGAGTTTCTGGTTCGCGTTGGTGGCGAGCAGGGTGTCGGGCACCGCCCAATTTCCGCTGCGGCTGCGAAACCAGCCGGGGCCGATGGTGCGGCGGGGGGCTTCAGGGTCATGGGGCCCGTTGCCCTCAATCACGAAGTTGCGCTCGTCCGTCCGGGTTTGGAGCGTGCGGCCCAGTTGCAGCTGGGCGGATTCCGCCAAGTCGCGCCAGCTGATCTTCAGGGGGCGCGAGGCAGGGGCCTTCCCGGGAAAGTCGAACTGCTCTGGCAGGAGCGCCGCGGGCGTGCGCAGCGTGCCGAGGTCGTGCCGGGCGCCGTCGGGGAGGATCAGCACGAAGCGATGGCCCGTGGCCGGCGTGAGCGGAAGTTTGTCGTCGCCGTCGAGAATGTAGTAGGGATGGCGGTCGTAGTAGTTTCCCTGGCCGACGCGGAAACGCATCGGCATGCCGTTGACCTCGATCTTGATGTCGCCGCGCTCGATGTCGGCGCCTTTGGCGTTGCTCAGCACAACGCGGATGCTGCGACGCGAGTAAAGCCGATCGGCGGAGAGTTCGGTCAGGTCCTCGGCCTCGATTTTCACGCGCAGGTCGGCGAGTTTCGCAGGAAGGTCCTTGGTGGCGGGCGAGCAGCCCAGCAGGGAGAGAAGTGACATGACGGAAAGAAGGCGGAGAAGCCCTTGCTGCATGAAGAGTGGGGTGGGGAAGGACGATAGCCGGACGATGATGGGGCGTCACCGGGTAAGAGGACCGTGGGCCGACTGGTCAATGGTTGCGTCTCGGGGGATGCGCCCGGTGCGCCCCTGCGCCATGCGCGCGTTCGCGCCTTTCGTCGCAGCTGCTTCCCGGCCCACGCCCGCATCCGCCTCTCATGTGCATCCGCTAGGCCAAGTTGCCGGCAAAGGCGGAGTTGGCGCTGGGCGCCGGCGACAAGGCCTTGCTCAGGGTCACGCGGCGTGGGTTGACGGAAACCTGGATTTGCGTGTTTGGCGCCACTTACGATGGCGAAAAACGGGTGATCTTGACCCTCGCTCGTCCTAAGCCCCGCCCGTTGGGCCGGCGCCTTGCCCGACTAGATGCCGTCCGCACCATCGGCATGGTGTTTGCGCTTGCCGGGGAAAGGGGAGGGAAACAAAACGTCGGTCGTTCGCTCTTACTTGCGGGCGTAGTATATCGGCTATTATGTGTGCTTCCCAAGCATGAGAGGAGGGTTCGACTCCCTCCGCCCGCACCAAATGTCAGTCATCCCAAAAACCAAAAACACACCAACAGAAATGAAGTCCTCGAAATCCCTCATCACTTTCGCCGTCGCCTCGCTCTTTGCCGCGAGCCTCGCCTTCGCCGCCGCGGTGGAGAACAAGGCCGCCGGCTGCTGCGCCAAGGCGAAGGCCGAAGGCAAGACCTGCACCCATCCGTGCTGCGTTGAAGCCGCCAAGAACGGCGACAACTGCACGAAGTGCAAGGGCTCCGGCAAGATCGAGAAGAACGCCGACGCCAAGAAAAAGTAAGCGTCCCGTCCTGAACGATCGCCTGTCCCATTCGGCCGCGCACCCCCGGGTGCGCGGCTTTTTTTTGCCCGGGCGCCGCCGGGGCTCCCCGCGGGAATCCCGCGCTACGCCAGCACGTCCTTCACGACGTGGCCGTGCACGTCGGTCAGGCGGAAGTTGCGGCCTTGGAATTTGTAGGTGAGGCGCTCGTGGTCGATGCCGAGCAGGTGCATCACCGTCGCCTGGAAGTCGTGCACGTGGACCTTGTCCTTCACGACGCTGAAGCCGAAGTCATCCGTCGCGCCGTAGGTCATGCCGGCTTTCACGCCCGCGCCCGCCATCCAGAGGGTGAAGGCATACGGGTGATGATCGCGGCCCCATTGCTTGGTCTCCTCGATCTTGCCTTGGAGGAACGGCGTGCGGCCGAACTCGCCGCCCCAGATGACGAGGGTGTCCTCGAGCAGCCCGCGTTGCTTGAGATCCTGCACGAGCGCGGCGCTCGGGGCGTCGGTGTCGTCACACTGGATTTTCAGCTGGCTGTTGAGGTTTCGGTGCTGATCCCAGCCGGCGTGCATCACCTGGATGAAGCGCACGCCGCGCTCGGCCAGGCGGCGCGCCATGAGGCAATTGTAGGCGTAGGTGCCCTGCTTGCGCACATCGGGGCCGTAGGCCGCGAGCGTCGCCTCGGATTCCTTCGAGAAATCCGTGAGCTCGGGCACGCTGGCCTGCATCTTGTAGGCCATCTCGTATTGCGCGATGCGCGTCGCGATCTCGGGGTCGCCGAACTCGGCGCGCTTGATCTCGTTGAGGCGCGCAAGGTCGTCCAGCAGGCCGCGCCGCACCGCGCGGCTCATGCCCGCGGGGTTGGAAAGGTAGAGCACGGGATCGCCGGTGCCGCGGAAGGCGACGCCTTGGTATTTCGTCGGGAGGAAGCCGCTGCCCCAGTAGAAATCGTAGAAGATCTGGCCGCAGCTCGCCTCCTTGTCGCGCGAGGTCATGACGACGAATGCCGGGAGGTTGTCCGTCTCGCTGCCGAGCCCGTAGCTGAGCCACGCGCCCATCGAGGGCCGGCCCGCCATCTCCGAGCCGGTGAGGAAAAACGTGATCGCGGGCGCGTGGTTCACGGCCTCGGTGTGCATCGACTTGATGAAACACAGGTCGTCGGCGATCGCGGCGGTCCTGGGCAGGAAGTCGGAGACCGTGGCGCCCGATTGGCCATGGCGCGCGAACTTTGTGATCTCGGCGAGCACGGGGCGGGCGGTCTGGTTGCCGGTCATCGTCGAGAAGCGCTTCCCCTTGGCGACCTCGTCGGGGATCTGCTTGCCGTGCCACTCGCGGAGCAGCGGCTTGTAGTCGAAGAGATCGACGTGCGACGGCGCGCCATTCTGGAAGAGGTAGATGACGCGCTTGGCCTTCGGCGCGAAGTGCGGGAGGTCGGGCAGGCCAGGCACGGCGGTGCGCGCGGGGGCGGCGCCGCGGGCCTCGCGCCCGAGCAAGGACGCAAGGGCGGCGGTCCCGAGGCCAAGCACGGATTTCCCGAAGAGCTGGCGGCGCGTGTAGTGGGCGGAGGCGGCGTGGAAAGGATTCATGGCGGGCGGCTCACTCGGTCGAGAGCACTTCATCGAGGTTCAGGATTAGCGAGCAGAGCGCGGTCCATGCGGCGTGCTCGACGACCGGAATGCCCTCGGGCCGGTCGAACTCGCCGGTGCCGGCGAGTTGGTGGGCCTCCTCGGGGTCCTCGCCGAACTGCGCGCGCAGCCGGGCGAGGCGGGCGAGCAAGATCGATTTCTCATCCTTGGTCGGCGGGCGGGAGGTGGCGGCGCGGAATACGGCGTCGAGCCGCGCCGCGTCGGTGCGCACCTCGCTCGCGAGCGCCCGCTGGGCCATCACGCGCGCCGGCTCGACGAACGCCGGATCGTTGAGCGTGACGAGCGCGTGGAGCGGCGTGTTGGTGCGCGCGACCTTGACCGTGCAGACCTGCCGCGCGCCCGCATCGAAGAAAGAGGTGGGCCCCACGATGCGCCGCCAGAAGACGTAGAGGCTCCGCCGGTAGAGCGCGTCGCCATGGTCCTGCTGGTAGGATTTTTTCCCGAAGGTCGCCTCCTCCCAGATGCCCGGGGGCTGATAGGGCCGCACCGACGGCCCGCCCATCGTGCCATTGATCAGGCCGGAGAGCGCGAGCGCCTGGTCGCGCAGCATCCACGAGGGCATGCGGTGGCGCGGGCCGCGCGCGAGCAGGCGGTTCTCCGGATCGCGCTCGTGCAGCGCGGGCGTGACCTTTGACGACTGCCGGTAGGTGGCGCTCAGCACGATGGTGCGGTGCAGCTTCTTCATGTCCCAGCCGCTGGCGACGAACTCGGTCGCGAGCCAGTCGAGCAGCTCCGGATGGGACGGCGCGCCGCTTTGCGCGCCGAAGTCTTCCGGCGTCTTCACGATGCCGGTGCCGAAAAAGGCCTGCCAGGCGCGGTTGACGGCGGTGCGGGCGCCGAGCGGGTTCCCGGGCGAGACGAGCCAACGGGCGAGGTCGAGGCGATTGAGGCGCGCGGCCTCGGTCGCCGGGGAAGGGGGTGGTGTCTCGTGCGCGCGAAACACCTCCGGGAGCGCGCCAAGCACCTTCACGTCGGTCTTGGCCTCGTAGTTGCCGCGCGTGAGCACAAAGGTGTCCCGCTTCTTCGGCAGCTCGTCCATGATCATCACCTTGGTGATGTTGTTGCTCGCGCGGTCGCGCGCGCGGATGGCGGCGATGTGGCGGTTGAGGAGCTTCACGTAGTCCGGGTCGGGCTCGGTGTCGCGGAAATGGGGCAGCGCCTCGAGCAGGCCGTTGAGATCGCGGCGGTTGACGGCGGGGCGCGCGTGCGTGGCGAACAGGTTGCCGGGGAGCTTCTGCGCGGCGGGCGAATCGGTCACGGGCTTGCCCTCGTCGCGCGGGAATTTTTTCAGCTCAAACTCCTCGATTTCCTTGGCGACGGCGTCGATGCCGGCCTGCGCCTTCTTCACGGCCTCCGCTTCCGCGGGCGTGGAGAGATCGAGCACCGGGGCGATGGCGCCGCTGCGCCCGCCGCCGCCGTTGGCGCTCCCGGTCTCGGACATCTGGTTGAAAATGTCGTAGAGCGCGAAGTAGTCCGTCTGCTTGATCGGGTCGAACTTGTGGTCGTGGCAGCGCGCGCACGTGAAGGTGAGGCCCATCCATACCGTCGCGGTGGTCTCGACGCGATCGAAGACGTTCTCGACCCGCGTCTCCTCCGCGATGCGGCCGCCCTCGCCGTTGAACATGTTGTTGCGATGGAAACCGCTCGCGAGCTTCTGGTCGCGGGTGGCGTCGGGCAGCAGATCGCCGGCCAGCTGCTCGATGGTGAACTGATCGTAGGGCATGTTGGCGTTCAGCGCGTTCACCACCCAGTCGCGCCACGGCCACATGGTGCGCTCGGGGTCGCCCTGAAAGCCGTTGGTGTCGGCGTAGCGCGCGAGGTCGAGCCAGTCCCAGGCCCAGCGCTCGCCGTAGCGCGGGGAGGCCAGGAGCCGATCGACGGCGCGCTCGTAGGCCCCGGCCGACGGGTCGGCGAGAAACGCATCGAGTTCGGCCGGTGTCGGCGGCAGCCCGGTCAGATCAAGCGAGACGCGGCGCAGGAGCGTGGCGGGCGCGGCTTCGGGGGAAGGCGAGAGCTTCTCCTGCGCGAGCCTCGCGAGCACGAATGCATCGATGGGATTGCGGCTTGCCGCCGGCGGCGTGTGGAGGCGCGGCGGCTCGGGGCGGGTCGGCGGGGAAAACGCCCAGTGCTGCGACCACTTCGCGCCCCCCGCGATCCAGCGCCGGAGGAGTTCGATTTCCGCGGGCTGGAGGCGGCGCTTCGCCTTCGGCGGCGGCATGATTTCGTCGTCTTCCTTGCTGCTGATGCGAAGGAAGAGCTCGCTCTTCTCCGGGTGCCCCGGGGTGACGACGGTGATGTCGTCGCGCGTGCGAAAGAGGCCCTCCTTTTGATCGAGGCGGAGCTTGGCTTCGCGGCTCGACGCGTCGGGGCCGTGGCAGTGGAAGCACGCGTCGGAAAGAATCGGCAGAATCTGGCGATTGAAGTCGATCGGCTCGGCGGCGCGCGCGAGGGCGGCGCACGACAGGGCGAGGACAAGTGCTCGGGTCTGGTGGGAGAGCATTGAGCCTGAGGCTAGTGTCCACCCGCGCCGGGCGCAACTGGCCTTTCGAGCAATTTGTGGGCGGCGGATCGGGCGGTGCGGGCGGGCGAACTCGCGCCCGCCCGATCGGATTTCCTACGCGAGGATGCCTTTGACCACCTGGCCGTGCACGTCCGTGAGCCGGAATTGCCGGCCTTGGAACTTGTAGGTGAGCCGCTCGTGATCGATGCCGAGTTGATGGAGGATCGTCGCCTGCAGATCGTGGATGTGGACGGGGTTCTCCACGACGTTGAAGCCAAAGTCGTCGCTCGCGCCGAACGTCGCGCCGCGCTTGATGCCCGCGCCGGCCATCCAAATTGAGAACGCCTTGCCGTGGTGGTCGCGGCCGTATTTCTCGCGGTTGGCCTCGCCCTGCGCGTAGGGTGTGCGGCCGAATTCCCCGCCCCAAATCACGAGCGTGTCGTCGAGCAAGCCGCGCTGCTTCAGGTCGCGCACGAGCGCGGCGCTGGGCTGGTCGACGTCGTTGGCGATCTGCGGCAGCTGCTCGTGCAGGTTGCCGTGGTGGTCCCAGTCGCGGTGGTAGAGCTGGATGAAGCGCACGCCGCGCTCGGCGAGGCGGCGGGCGAGGAGGCAGTTGCGCGCGAAGGATCCGGGGGTCTCGACCTCGGGGCCGTAGCTCTCGCGCACGGCGGCGCTCTCGCCCTTGAGGTCCATCAGCTCCGGCACGCTCGCCTGCATGCGGTAGGCGAGCTCGAACTGCGCGATGCGCGTCTCGACCTCGGGATCGCCGCTCTGCGCGTGCTGGAGGCGGTTGAGCTCGCCGATGCCGTCGAGCATCGCGCGGCGGCGGGCGCGCGTGAGGCCCTCGGGATCGTTGAGGTAGAGCACGGGCTCGCCGGCGCTGCGAAACTGCACGCCTTGGTGCGCGCTCGGCAAAAAGCCGCTGCCCCACAGGCGCGCGAGCAGGCCCTGGCCGGCGCGCTTGGCGTTGACGGAGACGAGCACGACGAACGCGGGGAGGTTGTCGCTCAGGCGCCCGAGCCCGTAGTCGACCCACGCGCCCATGCTCGGGCGGCCGGGCAACTGGCTCCCGCTTTGGAAAAACGTGATCGCGGGATCGTGGTTGATGGCCTCGGTGTGCAGCGAGCGGAGGACGCAGATCTCGTCGGCGACGTCGCGCGTGTGCGGCAGCAGATCGCTGATGCGCGTGCCGCACGAGCCGCCGGGCTGGAACGAAAACCTGCTCGGCTGCACCGCGAGCCGCGCCTGCGAGGCGACCATGCCGGTGATGCGCTGGCCGCGGCGGACGGAGTCGGGCAGGTCCTCGTTGAAGCGCGCGGCGAGCAGCGGCTTTTCGTCGAGCAGGTCGAGGTGGGACGGGCCCCCGGATTGGAAAAGGCAGATGACGCGCTTGGCCTTCGGGACGAAATGAGGGAGCCCCGGGAGCGCGCCAACGGGGGCCGCGGCTGGGGCCGCGGCCGCGAACGCGTCGCGCGAGAACAGCGACGCGAGCGCGGCGGAACCGAGGCCGAGGCCCGATCGCGCGAGGAAATCGCGGCGCGAGTGGAACTGCTGGTAGTTGTGGCAGGGCATGGGCTGAAAGTGAGGAAGACGGGCGAGGGTTGCGGGAGCGGCGCGGGAAGCGGCGGTGTCTTTCGTTCTCCCCTGTCTTCGATGTTTCGCGTGCTTCTTTTCTCAGTTCTTGGTGATCGTCTCGTCGAGGCTCAGGATCATGCTGGCGACGCTCGCGGCGGCGGCGAGTTCGGCGGGCGGGAGCGACGCGTCGACGGCGCTCGCCCCGATGCGGAGCAGCGCGGCGGCATCGGCCGGCGTCGTGGAGAAATCGATCCGGAGGCGCGCGAGCGCCGCGGCGAGCACGCGTGTCTCCTCCGGCCGCGGCCGGCGCGCGGTCGCGAGCCGGAAGGCGAAGGCCACGCGCGCGCGGTCGTCGTCGCCGCCTTCGCGCAGCATGCGCGCGCCGAGGTGGCGCGCGGCCTCGAGCAGGCCGGGCTCGTTCCAGAGCACGAGGGCCTGCAGCGGCGTGTTGGTGCGCGAGCGGCGCACGATGCAGAACTCGCGGTCGGGCGCGTCGAACGTGATCATCGCGGGGTGCGGGACGGTGCGCTTCCAAAAGGTGTAGAGGCTGCGGCGGTGCAGATCGTCGCCCGCGCTGGGCGTCCACGTCGTGCCGGGATAGGCGGTGCCGACGACGATGCCTTCGTAGAGTTTCTCCGGCTGATAGGGAAACACACTCGGCCCGCCGATCCGTGGCGCGAGCAGGCCGGAGACCGCGAGCGCCTGGTCGCGGATCAGCTCGGCAGGGAGGCGCACGCGGGGGCCGCGCGCGAGCAGGCGGTTCTCGGGATCGCGGGCGAGCAGCGCGGGGGAGACGGCGCTCGACTGGCGGTAGGTGGCGGAGAGGACGGCGCGCTTGAAGAACGCCTTCACGTCCCAGCCGCCGTCGACGAAGTCGCGGGCGAGCCAGTCGAGCAGCTCGGGGTGGCTCGGCCACTCGCTTTGCGAGCCGAAGTCCTCGAGCGTCTTCACGAGGCCGGTGCCGAAGAGCTGCGCCCAGAAGCGGTTCACGACCACGCGCGCCGTGAGCGGATGATCGCGCTGCGTGAGCCACTGCGCGAGGCCGAGGCGGTTGCGCGGCGCGCCGGCGGGCCACGGCGCGAGCAGGGCCTCGGGCACGCCGGGCTCGACGCGCTCGCCGGGCGCCGCGTAGTTGCCGCGCGTGAGCACATGCGCGGGGCGCGGCGCGGGCAGCTCCTGCATCACCATCGCGGTGGGCAGGCTGCGGCGAAAGGCGAGGTGCTCCTCCCAGAGCGCGGTGCGGCGCGCGACGAGATCGCGGGTGGGGGCGGCGTCGGCGAGCCAGGCCTCGCGTTGCGCTTTGGCGGTCGCGAGTTCGTCGGCCAGGACGAGAAATTCCGCGCGCGCCGTGGCGCCGTCGATCGCGGCAGGAAAGCCGCGCACCTGGCGGAGGTCGCCGCGCCAGCGCCTGGCGTTCGGCGCGTTGTCGGTGCCGACGAGAAATTCCCGCTTCACGGCGTCGGCGTGCTGGCCGTCGTAGCGGACGTCGAGCGCGCTCTCGGTGCCGTCGATCCAAACCCGGACGGCGGCGGCGCGCTTGCCGCCGGCGTAGCTCACGGCGACGTGCCGCCACTCGCCGGCGCGGATCGCGGCGCCCACGGTGCGAACCACGGTGGCATAGACGGGAAAGCGATCGCTGAGGCGAACCTCGACCTCGCCGTCGATCAGGCGCACGTCGGTCCCGCGGCCAAACGTCGCGGCCTCGGGGCTGCCGAGGTAGCTGAGGGCCGAGAAGAGGGCGACGTCGCCCGGGTTGTCGGCGTCGGGACGCAGCCAAAACGCGAGGGCGGCGCCGCCCTTGGCGGAAAAGTCGAGCTTCGCCGGCGGGATGGTGCGCCTGGCAAAGTCTGAGGGCGGCGTGTCGTAGGCCGCGAGGAGCGGCGCGCCCTTGCGCTCCGGGGCGGCGGTGTCGCGGGCGTGGCGTGCAGCCGCAGCGAGGGCAACGAGGCGCTCGCGCACCGCGGGATCGGAAGGATCGGCGCGGACGTCATCGCGCCGTTGCGAAATTTCAGCGTCGAGGGCCGCAAGCTGCGTTTCCTGCGCGGCGAGCGCGGCCTGCTGCGCGCGCGTGGGCGCGGGAATCATCGGGACGGCGTTGGCGACGCGGCCGTCCTCGCCGTGCTCGGGCACGTTGTTGAAGAAGGCGAAGAGCCGGTAGTAGTCGCGCTGCGTGACGGGGTCGAACTTGTGGTCGTGGCACTTCGCGCACTCCATCGTGAGGCCGAGCCACGCGGTGCTCAGCGTGCGCACGCGGTCGGCCACATACTCGACGCGGTATTCCTCGTCGATGATGCCGCCCTCGGAGTTGATCACGTGGTTGCGGCCGAAGCCGGTGGCGATGCGCTGCTCGAGCGTGGGCCGGGGCAAGAGATCGCCGGCGAGCTGCTCGGTGATGAAGCGATCGTAGGGCAGGTTGGCGTTGAAGGCCTCGATCACCCAGTCGCGCCAGCGCCACATGGTGCGGGCGGAGTCGTTGTTGAAGCCGTGGGTGTCGGCGTAGCGCGCGGCGTCGAGCCACTCGAGGGCCTGCCGCTCGCCGTAGTGCGGCGAGGCGAGCAGGCGATCGGCGGCGGCGGCGTAGGCGGGCTCGCCGCGCTGCTTCACGTCGGCCAGGAACGCGTCCAGCTCGGCGAGGGTGGGCGGCAGGCCGGTGAGATCGAGCGCGGCGCGACGGAGCCAGATCTCGGGCGGGGCGGGCGTGGAGGGACGCAGGTTGTGTTGGGCGAGCGTCGAGAGGACGAAGGCGTCGATGGGGTTCGGGGAAAGACTGAGAGAAGGAGAGACAGCGAAAGCAGGGGACTTCGGCTTCTCCCCACCTCCGGCGAGCGCCACCGCGGGCACGGCTCGCTTTACGGGGGCGATGAACGCCCAGTGCTTCTCATACGCCGCGCCCTCGGCGATCCACTGGCGGAGGAGGGCGATCTGCGCGGGGGTGACGCGCTTGTTGGACTTGGCCGGCGGCATCTGCTCCTCCTCGTCCTTCGAGAGCAGGCGGAGGATGAGCTCGCTTTCTTCGGGCTTGCCCGGGGCGATGACGACCCGGCCGTCGCGCGGGCGCGTGGCATCGGCGCGATCGTCGAGCCGGAGCTTGGCCTCGCGCCGGGCGGGATCCTGGCCGTGACACTGGAAGCAGTTTTCCGAGAGGATCGGGCGGATGTCGCGGTTGAACTCCAGCGGCGCCGCCGAGGCGACGATGCTGCCGAGGGCGAGCGGGGTCAGGAAACGGAAGAGCATGGGCAGTGACCAAGACGCATCGTGGGAGGATTTTTCGCGGAGGGCGATGCAATGTCGCGTCGGCCCGCGACGCACGAAAGTGGCATCCGCGCGGGCGTGCGGCGAAAGGCAGTTTGCCTCCACCATGCGGTGTGCGTCGCGCAATCCAATTTTTGTTCGTGCTGGCTTTCCTGATGGCGCCGGCCGCCGCGGAACCCGTGCGCGTCGAGATTTGCGAGGAAGGCTTGCCGTCGGCCGGCTGGCCGGTGACGGCGCCGCGGGCGACCGAGACGTTTGCGGAGGACGCGTTCGGGTTCTTCGAGCTGCCGCAGAAATACGTCGCGACTGGCGTGCGCGGCGACCGGGCGTTTCCAACGCTCGTGCGCGCGACGGCGAGCGTGACGCTCCCGGCCGGCAAGCATCGCCTGCTCCTGCGCGCGCGCGGCGCGGCGCGCCTGCAAGTCGGGGGAAAACAGATCCTCGCGACGCCATTCGATCAGCCGCGGCAGTTCGCCGTGGGCAACGCCGGCGAGCTGCCGGTGGAGGAGCAGGACGCGTTTCTCGAGCTCGGACCGGGCGGGCGCTTCCTTCCGCCGGGCAACCGCGAGGCGTGGGCCGAGGTGGAGTTCGACGGCCGGGCGACGGAGGTGGTCCTCGAGACGCTGATCGGCGGCGTCGAGCCCAAGAGCAAGCGGCCCTTTCGGGCTGAGTTGGGGGAGACGGTCGTCGCGGTGTCGCTCGCCGGCAGCCAGGCGTGGCGGCTCCTGGCGCCGACGGCGCTGCAGGTGCCTTACACGGACGCGGGCTGGGAAGCCTATGCCGGGGAGCGGCGCGCGCGCTTTGACGCGATGAACACGGCCGCCCGGGCCGCGCATCGCGCGGAGCACGCCGGCTACTGGGCGAAGCGCCGCGAGGCCGCGCGCGCCTGGCTCGCGGCGACGCCGGAGGTCGCCGTGCCGCCGCTCCCCGCGGGTTTCCCCGCGCAAAATCCAATCGATCATTTCCTCGCGGCGCGGATCGCGCAGGTGACCGCGGAGGAAAAGCCGGCGGCGCGCGCGGGCAGCGTGGATTTTTTCCGCGACATCAAGCCGATCCTCGAGGCGAACTGCTACAGTTGCCACCAGGGCGCCAAGGTGAAGGGCGGCCTCCATCTCGACACGCGCGCCGGCGCGCTGCAGGGCGGGCGCGGCGACGGCCCGGCGATCGTGCCCGGTGACGCCAAGGCCAGCCCGCTTTTCCAACGCATCACGAGCACGGACCGCGAGGAGGCGATGCCGGCGAAAGGCGAGCGCCTCCGCCCCGCCGAGATCGCCTTGATTGACCGATGGATTGCGGAAGGCGCGGGGTGGCCGGAGTTCGCGCCGGGCCGCCGCACGCTCACGCCGCTGGCGGACGATCTCGTGTTCCTCCGCCGCGTGTTCCTCGACACGGTCGGCGTGGTGCCGGGCGAGGCGGAGATCGCGGCGTTCCGCGCGGATCGCGCGGCCGGCCGGCGCGAGCGCCTCATCGACCGGCTGCTCGCCGATCCGCGCTGGGCGGATCAACAGATGGGTTACTGGCTCGATGTCCTCGCGGAGAACCCGAACCTCATCAACCCCACGCTGAACAACACCGGGCCGTTCCGCTGGTGGCTCCACGAGTCGCTGCGCGACGGCAAGCCGCTGGACCTGCTCGTGACCGAGCTGGTGCGCCTCGAGGGCAGCGAGCGTGGCGGCGGGCCGGCGGGATTCGGCGTGGCGTCGCAGAACGATGTGCCCGCCGCGGCGAAGGGCATCATCCTCGGGGGGGCGTTTCTCGGCGTGGAGATGAAGTGCGCGCGCTGCCATGACGCGCCGACGCACGCGGCCAAGCAGCGCGATCTTTTCCAGCTGGCGGCGATGCTGGAGCGGAAGCCGCTGAAGGTCCCGACGACGAGCAGCGTGCCGCTCGATCATCTGCGCGTCGGCGGGCGGCAGCCGCTCATCGAGGTCACGCTCGAGCCGGGCGCGAGCGTCGCGCCGGCGTGGCCGTTCGCGCAGTTTGGCGACGAGGCGGCCGCGACCGCCCTCGCCGAGCGGCCCGGCGATCCGCGCGACCGCCTGGCGGCGCTCATCACGGCGCCGCAGAACGAGCGCTTTGCGCAGGTGATGGCGAACCGCCTCTGGCAACGGCTCATGGGCCGGGGCCTGGTGGAGACGGTCGGCGACTGGGAAAAGTCCGCGCCGACGCACCCGGAGCTGCTGCGCTGGCTCGGCCGCGAGTTGGTGCGCGGCGGCTACGACCTGCGCGCGCTGGCGCGGCTCATCCTGGGCTCCCACGCCTACCAGCGGGCGACCGATCCGGCGCTGGCGGCGCCGAGCCCGCTTTTTGTCGCGCCCGCCCCGCGGCGCATCAACGCGGAGCAGCTCGTCGACTCGCTCTTTGCCGCGACGGGCAAGCCGTTCGCCGTCGAGCAGGTGTGCCTTGACATCGACAGCGTGCGCACCGTCGAAAACGCGCTGGACCTCGGGCGCGCGACGCGCGCGTGGATGCTCGGCTCGACCTCCAACGAGCGCGATCGCCCGAGCCTCATGCTCCCGCGCATCCAGGCGGTGGCGGATGTCATGGAGGTCTTTGGCTGGCGCGGCGCGCGGCCGGATGCCGCGAGCGGCATCCGCGAGTCCGGCGCCAACGTCCTCCAGCCCGCGCTGCTCGCCAACGGGGTGATGATGACCTGGCTGACGCGCCTGAGCGACGACCACGGCCTCACGCGGCTCGCGCTCGAGACGCAGACGCCGGAGCGGCTCGTGGAGCGGCTGTTCCTGCGCCTGTTCACGCGGGTGCCGAGCGCGGAGGAAAGGAAAATCTACGTCGCCGCGCTGGCGCCCGGCTACGCCCAGCGCATCGTCGCGGCCCCTGCCGCCGATCCTGCGCCGCCGGTGCGCCGCAAATATGTCGCATGGTCCAACCACATGAAGAGCGAGGCCAACTCGCTCCGGCTCGAGGAGGAGGCCGCCGCCCGCCGCGGCGATCCGGCGACGGCGCGGCTCGCGCCGGAGTGGCGGAGGCATTTCGAGGACGTGATCTGGGCGCTGCTGAACGCGCCGGAGTGGACGGTGATCCTATGAAGACGGGGAGAAGGAGAGACAGAGAGACGGGGGGAACAAACCCAGGCCGCTCGCCCCGCATCCCGGTCTTCGGCATTTTCCCCCCTGCCTCTCCTTCTCCCCGACCCTCACCCTCATCTTTCCCATGAACCGCCGCGAATTCCTCGCCCGCACCGCCGCGCTTTCCGCCGTGGCCGCCTCGCCGCGGGCGCTCGCCGCGGCCGCCGCCGCTTCGTTCCCCAAGGGCCGCGCCGAACACTGCATCTTTCTCTGGCTCGGCGGCGGCATGTCGCAGATTGACACCTTTGACCCGAAGCGCCGGGGCAACCCGAAGTCCAAGCCGAGCCTCGCGGGCACGGACTACGAGGCCATCGAGACCGCGATGCCGGGCGTGCGCTACACGGAGCATCTCGCGCGCACGGCGCGGCTCGCGGAGCACATCACCGCGGTCCGCACGATTCATCATACCCTCGGCATCGAGCACGCGCTCGCGACGAACTTTGTGCACACGGGCCGGCCGGTGAGCGGCAGCACCGTCTATCCGTCGATCGGCTCGGTGGTCGCGCACCAGCGCGGCGCGGCCGACGAGCGCGTGCCCGCCTACATGGTGATTGGCTACCCGAGCGTGAGCCGCGGGCCGGGGTTTCTCGGCCCGAAACACGGCTACATCCATCTCGTCGACACCGAGAGCGGCCCGGCTGGCTTCAGCGCGCCGCATGGCGTCGACGCCGCGCGCCAGGCCGAGCGCCGCCGTTTGCTCGCGCCGCTGCAGGGCGCGGGCGCCGGCGATTCCGTGCTGGGCGAATATGCGGAGGCGCAGCGCGAGGCGCTGCGGCTGGCGGGGCCCGGCTTCCTCCGCCATTTCAAGCTCGCGGACGAGCCCGCGGCGCTGCGGCAAAGCTACGGGGGCGAGTTCGGCCAGCGCTGCCTGCTCGCGCGCCGGCTTGTGCAGGCCGGCGTGCGCTTCATCGAGGTGTCGCACAACCTGAATTTCATCAACGGCGCCGGCTGGGACACGCACAACGCCGGCCAGCTCAATCAGCACGTGTTGATCCGCGAGCTGGACAACGCGCTCGCCACGCTCATCACCGATCTCAAGGCGCAGGGCCTGCTCGACCGGACGCTCATTGCGCTCGGCACGGAGTTTGGCCGGCCGGGCCAGTTCGACGCCGGCGGCGGGCGCGGCCATCAGTCGGCGGTGTTCACGCTGCTGCTCGCGGGCGGCGGCCTGCGGCACCGCGGCGCCTACGGCACGACGGACGACCTTTCCGGCAAACCGATCCAAGATGCGGTGTCCGTGCCGGATTTTCATGCGACGATCTACGCGGCGCTCGGGATCAATCCGGCCAAGGACCTGGTGAGCGCCTCGCGGCCCGTGCCGATTACGGACGGTGGGCGGCCGATCGCGGCGCTGTTTGGGTAGGCGGGGCGAGGGAAGAAGGAGGGAGGGGGAGAAGGGGAGCCGGAAAAATTCGGCGCTAGCATCTCTTTTTCTCTCGGTCTCTCTTTCTCGCCGTCTTCGTCTGACCGCCCCAAATGAGACTCGCGTTGCCCGTCCTCCTTCTCGCCGCGGCGTTTCCGCTGGCAGGCCAGGAGCGCACGCTCACGACGGCGCTCGAAGTGCGCTCGCTGTCGCCGACGGAGGCGGCGAGCGGCATCCCGGTGCGATTGCGCGGCGTGGTGGTGTTTGTGGAAAGCCCCTCGGCGGTCTTCGTGCAGGACGAGACCTCGACCACGTTCTTCCGCCTGCCGCCGCGGGTCGCGCCGCCCGCGGTCGGCGACGAGATCGAGCTCGAGAGCAAGACCCGCCTGGGGCTCTATCTCCCCGGGCTGGACGACACGACGTTCCGTGTGCTGGGGCGGCGCGCCTTGCCGCCCGGCATTCCGGCGCAGTTCGACGACTTGCATTTTGGCCGCTACCACTACCAGCGCGTGCGCGTGACGGGCATCGTGCGTTCCGTGCAACCGCTGGAAGCGAAGCGAAGCCTGCTGCGCCTGGCGATGGGCTCGCGCGTGATCGAGGTCCGGGTCGAAGCGCCGCCATCGGGGCCCGCGCTGGTCGATTGTCGCGTGGGCGTCACCGGGCTCGCCGCCGGCTTGATCAACACGCCGCGGCGCCAGCTCGTGCAGCCCTACCTGCGCGTGCTCGGCTGGAACGAGATCGAGGTGCTGGCGGCGGCCCCGCCGGCGGCGGATGCGCCCTTGGTTTCGGCGGAGGAGCTGCTGGCCTTCCGGGTCAGCGGGCTGGGCGAGCAACGCGTGCGGATTGAGGGCGTCGTGGCGGCGGCCTTCGGCGAGCAGGTGTTTCTGCGGCAAGGCGCGCAGGCATTTGTCGCCCGCCTGGTGAAGGCGCAGCCGCTGACCCCGGGTGACCGCATCACCGTCGCGGGCTTCCCCTCGATGGAGCGCTTCAGCGCCTCCGTGGCCGACGCCGAACTGCTGGCGCGCGTCCCAGGCGCGGCCCCGGCGCCGGTCGACGTGGCGAGCATCGACGAGCTCTACGGCCAGCGCGGCGACCAGCAGTCCGGGCGCCACGACGGATCGGTGGTGCGCGTCAGCGGCACGGTGCGGGATGCGTTCAAGGCCGAGGAAGGCAGCACGCTTTCCGTGCAAGGCCGCGAGCGGACGATCCAAGCGCGCCTGCCAGAGGGCGCGGAGCCTCCGCCGATCGGCGCCGTGGTGCGGCTGACCGGCGCCTGCCAGGTCGAGTCGGCGGTCTTTGCCCCCGGCTTTCGCGGCGACCCCGGGCTGGTGAGCCTGCGGCTCGCGGCTCCGGATGATCTCGTGGTGCTGAAGGCGCCCTCGTGGTGGACCGCCGCGAGGCTCATCGCGGTCCTCGGGGCGATGGTGGGCGTGGTGCTCCTCGCCGCGCTTTGGATCGCGCTGCTGCGGCGGCAGGTGGCGCGGCAAACCGCGGCGCTGCGGCATCGCATCGAGGCCGAGGCGGCGCTCGAGGAGCGCCAGCGGATCGCGCGGGAATTCCACGACACCCTCGAGCAGGAGCTCGCCGGCGTGAGCCTGCGGCTCGACGCGCTGGCCACGCGCATCGCCGATGACAAGGGCCGCGCGCTGGTCGCCGCGTCGCGCAATCTTGTCGCCCGCATCCAGGGGGAAACCCGCGACCTCATCGGCGACCTGCGCGATCCCGCGGAGACCGCGGGGGATTTGGCCGCGGCGCTGGCCGGCGTGGCGACGCGGCAGGCGATCGACGGCACGGCGGAGGTGCGCGTGGAGGCGGCGGGCGTGCCGGCGCTGCCCGCGGCCACCGTGCACGACTTGCGGATGATCGCGCGCGAGTCGGTGACGAATGCGCTCAAGCACGGCCGCGCGCGGGGTGTCGTGATTTCGGCGCTGCACGCGGGGGAGCGGCTGACCCTGCGCATCACCGACGACGGCGGCGGCTTTGATCCGGCGGAAGCCTTGGAGCGTCGCGGGCACTTTGGGTGCGCGGGCATCCGGGAGCGGGCGCGAAAGATGGGCGGGGCGGTGAGCTGGACCAGCAGACCGGGCGCGGGAACGACGGTGGTGGTGACGGTGCCCCTGCCGAGCGCGAGCAGCGCGGCGGTGTCCGCGCGGGGCTTTCAGGATGCCGCGGCCGCGACGCCGCGCGCCCAGCACTCATGACCCAGCCCGCCGACACTCCGCTCACCGTCCTCATCGTGGACGATCACTTCGTCGTGCGCAGCGGCCTCGCGGCCTCGCTCGAGCTCGATGAGACGATTCGGGTCGTCGGCGAGGCGGAGCGCGGGGAGGACGCGGTGGCCGCCTATCGCCGGCACGCGCCGCGTGTCGTGCTGATGGACCTGCAATTGCCGGGCATGGGCGGCATCGCCGCCACGGCCGCGTTGCGCCGGCACGATCCGGCGGCGCGCGTCCTGATCTTCTCCACCTTTGCCCGCGACGACGAGATCCAGGCGGCGCTCGATGCCGGTGCGCTCGGCTACCTGCAGAAATCCGCGTCGCGCGACGAGCTGCTCGCGGCGCTCCGGGCCGTCGCGCGCGGCGTGCGCTCGCTGCCCCCGGCGCTGGCGCGCCGGCTGGCGGAGCTGCGGCTCGGCCCCGCGGTCACGCCGCGCGAGCGCGAGATTCTCGCGCTGATCGCCGCCGGGCGGGCGAACAAGGAGATCGCCGCGCAGCTGGGGGTCTCCGAGGACACGGTGAAGCGGCACGTGAGCCACATCCTGGAGAAACTCGACGCGGCCGATCGGGCGCAGGCGACGGCGGAAGCCATCCGGCGCGGGATTGTGCGCACGGCGGACTAGGCTGGGGCGGGCTCCGCACGAAAGTGGGATAGGCGCAGACGTGCGGCGCTCCCGGCGCCCGGCTGCGCTGCCTGCGTCCAGCGCCACCCGGCGCCCACCCAAGCCCCGTTTCCCCACCATGAGTGTCAAACTCCTACGCCTGCGCGTGCTCGCGTGCGCCCTTTTGCTCACGCTGTCCGCGCTGGCCCAGTCCACCGGCACGATTGCCGGTCGCATCGTCAATCCCGCCTCCGGCGAATTTGTGCGCAACGCCCAGGTGCGCGTCGACGGCACCGCAATCGCCGCGGTCTCGGAGGACGGCGGCGCCTATCGCCTGGAAGGCGTGCCGGCGGGGGAGGCCACGGTGGTCGTCACGTTCACCGGCTACCGGCCGGCGACCGCGCGGGTGCGCGTGACGGCCGGCGGCACGGCGGCGCGCGATTTCGAGCTCATCAGCGCGCTCCAAGCCACGGGCGCCGATTCGGTCGTGAAGCTCGACAAGTTTGTCGTCTCGAATGACCGCGAGGGCAACGCCAAGGCGATCATGGAGCAGAAAAACTCCATGAACATCACGAACACCGTCGCGTCGGATGTGTTTGGCGACGTGGCCGAGGGCAACGTCGGCGAGTTCCTCAAGCACATGCCCGGCATCGAGCTCGACCTCGTGCAGGGCGAGATTCGCACCATCCGCCTCCGGGGCCTCGCCTCGGAATACACGCAGGTCACGCTCGACGGCGTGTCGCTCGCGAGCGCGGATGCGAACCAGGGGGCGTCGGGCAACGCCCGCGCGTTTTCCTTCGAGCAAGTCTCGCTCTCGTCGATGGACTCGATCGAGGTCTCCAAGACGATCAGCGCGGATGTGGATGCCAACGCCCCCGCGGGCACCATCAACCTGCGCACGAAGCGCGCGTTTGACCTCTCGCGGCGGCGCGTGTCGGTGCAGGCGAACCTCACGGCGTTCTCCACCCGCTTCAACCTCGACAACTCCTACGGCCCCGACGACCGCCGGTCGCGCAAGATTCACCCCGGCGGAATCTTCGACTACTCCGACGTGTTCTTCAACAAGCGGCTCGGGATCAACTTCAACATCTCGGAGTCGATGGCCTACTCGGCGAATGCGCGGACGACGAACACCTACAACTACACGCCCACGGCCGCCGATCCGCGGCCCGTGGTCATCACCGCGGTGAACTTCCTCCACGCCCCGCGCACCAACCGCCGCTCGACCGTCAACTTCACCTCGGATTTTCGCGCGACCTCCAAGCTCACGCTCTCGCTCTCCCTGCTCTACAACTACGCCGACCTGAACAACCCGCAGCGTTCGCTCACCTTCAACACCGGCGCGCGCAACACCGTCATCGGCGCCGATCCGACGCTCCGCTTCACCACGAACAACGCCGCCGCCAACGTCGTCTCCAACCCCGCCGCGATCGTGAAGCTCGGCCAGACGATGACGGCCATTCCCAAGTTTGAGTTCCGCCACGACAACCTGCTGGTCGAGGGCCGCTTCTCCGCGTCCGACTCCATCTCCTGGTATGACCCCCGCGGGCGCCGCGGCTCCCTGCGCGACGCGGGCGGGCCCACGCTCACCGGCCTGAGCTATGCGATGGATCGCTCCTCGCTGCGCAGCGCGGACTGGCACGTCGTGCAGACCGCCGGTCCCGACATGGCGAACGGCGCCAACTTCACCCTGCCCGCCGGGGCGGCGTTCAACCTCGACGACGGGCGCTCGAACCTCACGGAAGTGTTCAGCGGCGATGTCATCGCCACGCTCCGCACCAACAAGGTCTTCCCCATCGTGTGGAAGGCCGGCGTGAAGCGCCGCTATGAAATCCGCGACTTCCGCCTCGACACGGAGTCGTTGCGCTACAACTCCGCCGTCTCCACGCCGAGCGCGATCTTCGCGGCCTACACCTCGCCGTTCGACTTCGACATGGGCGGCACCAACACGACGTCGAGCGTCCGCTCGATCAGCGGCGGCACGGTGTGGATGCCGGATCTCGTGCGCCTCGGCGGCCTCTACCGCGACAACCAGAACCAGTTTGTGCAGGTGATCACGCCGACGAATTTCTACAACGCCTTCATCGGCAACCGGCGCAACTACGAGGAGACGGTCGACGCCGCGTTCCTCATGGGCACCGCCACCCTCGGCAAGGCGGTGATCCGCGCCGGCCTGCGCCGCGAGAACACCTACACGGACGCGCTTGAGTTTGATCCGCGGTCGCCCGCCGAGCTCGCGCGCGCCGGCTTTGCGGAGGCCGGCGGACGCGCGACGACGATCGACGGGCTGAAATACCAGTTCTTCTCCAAGCCGAAGATCCATCGCGAGGGCAGCTACGGCAACTGGTTCCCCAGCGCCTCGCTCAAATACCGGGTCAGCCAGAACCTCGACACGCAGTTCGGCTTCAGCACCACGATCCGCCGGCCGACGTTCCGCGACGTCGCGGGCGTGTGGGTGATCAACGACGACGCCGTGCCGCAGCCCACGGTCGACCTGCCGAACCCGACCCTGAAGCCCGAGACCTCGCGCAACTACTCCGCGCGGGTCGCCTACTACTTCGAGCCCGTCGGCATCTTCGCGGTGAACGCGTTTCAGAACTCGGTGAAGGGCCTCTTCATCTCGAGCTCGATGAGCGCCGCGGAGTTCGGCTACAAGGGCGACCTCGACCTCTCGAACTATCTTTTCCGCACCACCACGCAGAGCGCCCGGCGCGTGCTCGTGCGCGGCATGGAATACGAGTATTCGCAGAGCCTCTCGTTCCTGCCGCGGCCCTTCAACGGCCTAAACGTGCGCGCGAGCTACACGCGCAACTACGCCGAGATCCCGACGGTGAACATGATTCCCCACTCGATCAACGCGGGCCTCGCCTACGCCTTCCGGCGGGTGAACGTCTACACGAACCTGAACTGGCGCGACAACTTCCCGAACGTGATCCCCACGACGGCGACCGGCGCCGCGCGCTACTACCGCCATCGCGCCAACCTCGACATCGGCGGCGGCTACCGGATCAGCGACCGCTACAATTTCTTCTTCTCCGCGCGCAACATCTTCAACGAGCCGTATCTCATCATGGAGCGGCAGGGGGCGAACCCGGCGGCGCTGCAGTTCTACGAGGTCAACGGCACCAACTGGACGTTTGGCGTGAAAGGCACGTTCTAAGGCGCCGGGAAAGAGGCTTGCGCGACGGGTGGGGGCGCATACGCCCGCTCCATGCAAATGATGCCTCGGCCCAGGCGCGCGTGCCTTGCGCTGCTGCTCGCCGCCGCCGCCAGCGCGCAGGAGCTTGATCTGCCGCGCCCCGGCGCCGTCGTGGCGGCGGAGATCACGGGGCAGGCGTTCGTGGTGGTCGACGGCCAGCGCAAGCCGTTGAAGGCGGATGATCGGGTGCGCGTGGGCGCGACGGTGGCGACAGCCCGGCGGTCGATGCTGACGCTGCAGTTTTCCAACGGCACCAGCGCGCAGCTCGGCGCGGATTCGGAGATGGAAATCGAGGAATTCGGCCAGCAGCCCGCGGCCACGGGCATCAAGTTTTCGGAACTCAAGGCCGAGCCCACGCTTTCGCGCCTGCGGCTGAAGCTCGCGAGGGGGGATGTGGCCGTGGAGGTGAAGCCGCTCCGCGTGGCGCGCGGCTCCGGCTTCGTGCTCGCGCTGCCGGCCGGCGCGCTGCGCACGGGCGAGGGCGCCTTGCGGGCGAGCACGATGATGTCGGACTACGGCCTGGGCATCTGCACGCTGGAGCTGTCGCGCGGCGCCGCCGAGCTGGAATTGCCGGGCGCGGCGTCTCAGCCCGTGCCGGCGGGCACGAAGCTGGCGTTTGCCCTCGAGCTCGACAAGGCGACCGGCGTGGTGAAGGTCGGGCCGATGCCCGAGGCGAAGGCCGCCGCCAAAAAATAGCCCGGCGCGCTACGGCACTTCGTAGACCTCGACGAGGACGGAGCCGGTCTGGTTCGGGACGTTGGCGGGCGGCTGGCCGCCGGGGCCGTTCTGCACCGGAGCCGCGCCGGCCTGGAGCGTGTAGGCGCCGGGGGCCAGGGCATCGAGGATCGCGGCGTCGCTGGCCGCTCGCAGCGGGAAGGCGCCGACGGCGGGAAACGCGGCGGTGAGCGTCGCGGCGCCCGCCTGCGCCCAGTTGTTGTTGGTCGCGACGGTCTGCGTCACGCTTTGGTTGCCCTGTTGCACGGTCGTGAGGATGGAAATCCGGGCATCGCCGAGCAGGTTGGCCGCGGGGATGCCAAAGTCCGAGAGGCCCTGGGCGACGGCGCGGACGACGAGCGTGCGCGGATTGTTGCCGGCGATCACGATGCCCGGGATGAGCAGCTCCCCGTCGGCGCTGATCTTCGCGAGGGTCGAGAGGTTGGTGAGGCGCGTGGCGTTGCGGCTCACATCGTAGATCTCGGCGAGCACGTCGCCGGTGGCGCCGTTGAGGCCCTTGATGTTCGCCGTGTAGGTGCCGGGATCGAGCTGGAGCAGGAGCGCGGTGTCGGCATCCCCGGCGGTGAGGGCAAACGCGCCGACCGACGCGGCGGCGGCGGCGATCTGGGCGGCGGTGGCGCCGCCGGCGGCGGGCTTGTCCCAGCCCTCGTTCGACGCGATGACCGTCGCGCCTTGGTTGATCTCGAGGCGCGGGGCGGGCAGCGCGCCGGGCAGGCCAAACTTGGCCAGCGCGGGGCCGATGCCGCGGATGAGCAGCGTGGCGCGCTGCGAGCCCGCGATGTTGAAGCCGAGCGCGAAGCCGTCGCCGAGAAACGCGATGCGCGTGCGCGTGGAGAGGTTGATCAGGCGGCCGGGCGCGGCCGCAGGCGCGTCGGCGACGCGGTTGTTGATGAAGTTGACGACGCGGGCGCTGGCGTCGCTGTAGATGCGCTGCGCGGCGTAGCCCACCGCGAGCTGGTTCTGCACTTCGGCGGCGCGGGCTTGGTAGGTGGCGGGCAGGGCGGCGCGCACCGTCTCGGCGGTGGGCACGGACTTGGGATAATTGTTGGCGTCGAGCAGGTTTGCGGCCTTCACGGCGGTCCACACGGCGAGCGCGTCGGCGTTGGTGAAGGACGGGTTGGTGAGCGCGAGCATGCGAAACCGCGCGTTGTGGATGGGCGAGGCGGCGTTGCTGAAGACGTTGGCGGGGACGCCGCGCCCGGTGAGGATTTGGGCGTTGGAGGCGGCCTCGGCGTTGCCCGTGGTCGTGGCGGCCGCGTTGCCGACCGCCGCGGCGGCGCCGCCGATGTTTTCGTCGTGCGCGGCGAGCGCGAAGAACTGCGGCACGCGGCTGGTGACGGCGAGCGTGGCGCCGCCGGTCGCGCAGAAAAGGATGGCGCCCTTGACCGGGCGGGCGGGCGTGGCGGTGGAGATTTGATCGGCGTAGAGGGCGGCGGCATCGCCGCCCGCGGCAAAGCCGAGGAACAGCATCGGGCGGCCCGCCGCGAGGGCGCCGTCACGCACGAGCCGATCGTAGGCGGCGGCATGGGTGGCAGCGTCGGGGCTCGCGGCCAGCGTGGCTTGCGCGGACCACGTGCCGGCGGTGCGGTTGGCGGAGTTGAGCGCGGCGACGCCGTAACCCGCCGAAACCAAATCCCGCGCGAGCAACAGCGCCTCGGGATCATTGAACCAGTCGGCGATCGAGCCGCCGGGGCCGTGCAGGAGAAAGACCACCGCCTGTGCGTTCTCAGGGATGTAGTAGGCGAGCGTGGTGCCGTTCGGGCTGGCCTGCGCGATCGGATTGAAGCCCGTGAGCGTGGTCGGAGTCCACGCCGGGGCGGCCTTGTAGGTCGCGGTGAGCGTGGCGCCGGCGGCGGGAACCGTGATGACGCCGTGGGAGAGCACCGGGGCGAGGGCCCCGGCGCCCAGCACGGCGGTGTCGCCCGTCCAGCGATCAAAGACCTGGCCGGGCGGCGGGGGAAACGCAAAGACGTCGATGCGCGAGCCGGTGGGGTAAGTGCCCCCGCCCGCGCCGCCGTTGACCGTGAGCGTGGCCGGCGCGCCCGCGCCGGTGACGAGCACGAAGGCGCGCAGGCTCACCGTCGCGAGCTGTTGGAGATTCACATCGCACATCACCTCGAGCAGGCCGGGCTGGCCCGGGCGAATCGTGATCGAATTCGTGGCCTGGCCGCTGGCAATCGCGGCGCCGGTGCCGGCGACGGACCACCGGAACGTGCGATCGTTGTTCGTCGCGCCGGGCACGCTGGCGGTGAGCCCGGCGGCGGTGGTGCTGGTCGTGATTGACGATGCCGCCGTGATCGCGCCGGCGATCGCGGGCGAGAGCACGGTCACGTCGATCGACGTGCTCTGGCTGGCGCCGGAGGTGGTGACCACGACATTGAGCGAAAGCGTGCCCGCCGTCTCGGCGACGAACGTCACGAGTTGCCGGGAGGGATCGCTGGTGAGGCGGCCGCCGCTGATCGTCCACTGGTAAGTGCTGGCGGCCGGAGTGGCTCCTTGGCCGCCGGTCTGCGGCACCACGACCGCGGCCTGCGAACTCTGGCCGACGAGGATGCCCGTGTCGGTGACGATGCGGGGGCCGGTGACCGCCCCCCCGCCGCCCCCGCCCCCGCCGCCTCCGCCTCCTCCGGGCGGAAGCACAATCACCCCCCCGCCAGGCCCCACGCCGCCGCCCGGACCCACCACGCCACCGCCCGGACCGACGATGCCACCGCCGCCGCCACCTCCGCCGCCCCCTTGGGCCCGTGCGTTCACAAGCAGCAGCGAAAAGACGAGGGATGCGAGGGCGCACGTGCGCAACGGCGCGCGGCCGCAACGAAACACAAGGATCGGAGGTTGCATGGGGCTGGGACGAGGGAGGACGCGCCTCGAATCGCTTTGTTACGATGCGCGTCCCCGTTGACGAGGCTTCGTTGGAAGCCGCGCCGGAGAGCCCCTTCCGTGGAGAGACCGATGTCCCAGCCGCTACGGCACCTCGTAGACCTCGACGAGGGCGACGCCGCTGGTGTTGCCGACGCCGCTGACCTGGGCGGTGTAGCTGCCAGGCGGGAGCGTGACAAGGAGCACGGCGTCGCGGCTGTCGGTGGCGAGGTTGAAGGCGCCGACGCTGGTCGACGTGGAGGCGATCTGCGCGGCGTTGGCCGACGTGCCCCAGTTATCGTTGGTCGCGAGCGGGGTGCTTGCGCCGTTGGGGTAGAGATCGAGCTTGGGGTCGGCGAGCACGCCGCCGACGCCGAAGGCCGACAGCGTCGGTCCGATGGCCCGGACGAGAACGGTCTTGGGCGTTGCGCCGAAGATCGAGAAGCCGGCGATGAGGATGTCGGCTCCCGTGCCCGCGCGCGTCAGCGCCGAGACGTTGGTGAGGCGGGGCGTGTTGGCGAGGAAGGCATCCTGGGTCGTGGCGTCATAGACTTCCGCCAGGGCCACACCGCTGCCGCCGCCTGCTCCGACGATGGTCACAGTGTAGCCACCGACGCCGGGTGAATGGACGAGAGCAGCGTCCTTGGAGGTCGTGGGGGAAAGGGCAAATGCGCCGACGGCGGTGCTGGTGGAGGCGACCGCGGCGTTGCCGGCCCAGTCATCGTTCTGCGCGACGGCGGTCTGGCCGCTCAGCACCGTAAGCTGGGGATCGTCGAGGACGCCGCCGAGGCCAAACGCGCCCAGCGTGGGCCCGACCGCGCGGATAAGCAGCGGCTTCGTGCCGGTGACTCCCGCCCCGCCGACCGTGAGGCCGACCGTGAGCGTGCCCGCGTTGCCGCCGACCTGGGCGCGGATGGAGAGGTTGGAGATGCGTGCGATGGGATTGATCGTGACCGCAACGGGCGAACTGGTGACCGAGCCGCCGAAATTCGTAATCGTCACGGAATACTGCCCGGAGTCGCCCAACCGCGGATCGGCGAGGGTGAGCGAACTCGCGGTCGCGCCCGCGATCGGCGCGCCGTCGCGCAGCCACTGGTAGGTGAACGGCGCGGAGCCGTTGGCCGCGACGTTGAGCGTGACGGCGGAGCCGACGGTCGAGGTCTGCGCGAGCGGCGCGGTGAGCACCGTGGGCAGGACGAGCGGCGTCGAGATCGTGAGCGTGGCGTTGTTGCTCGTGATTGAGCCGGAGGCGTCCGTCACGCGGACCGAGTAGCGGCCGCCGTGCGAATGGTTCACCGAATCGATCACGTAGGCCGGGCCGGTGGCGCCGGCAATGGCGACGCCGTTGAAGAACCACTGGTAGCTCAGCGGCGCGGCGCCGACGGCGCCGGCAAGGAAGGTGACCTTCTCCTCCACGGCAGCCGTCCGGGACGCAGGCTGCACGCCGAAGCCGAGGGCGGGCGCCTGCACCCGCGCGGAGCGGCGGACATTCTGGCGGTGCATCGGCCATGCCGTGCTGGCGGGCACCTGGCCGACGTCGACGGAATAGAGCCGATAGTCGTAGCTCGGGATGTAGAGGCGGCCGTTGTGGAGCAGCGGGGAGTAGTAGATCGAGCTGGCGGTCGAATAGGTGCGGCGGAGCGTGCCCTCAGGATCGACGTGATGAACCTTGCCGTCGAGCGAGCCGACATAGATCGAGCCGTCGGATACGACGATGGGCGAGGAATTGCGGATGGCGCCGCCGGTGTTGAGCACCCAGCGCAGATCACCGGAGGGGTTGAGGGCGTAGAGCTTTTGGTCAGCGCAGCCAAAGTAGATCGTGCCGTCGACGCCGATGGCGGCGGAGGAGCTGACGGTGTCGCCCGCGATGAACTCCCACTTCACCGTGCCGTCTGGCCGAAGGGCATACATGCGGCGGGTGGGGGCGACGCAGCCGATGTAGATGGTGCCGTCGGCGGCGATGGCGGGCGAGCCGAGGAAGAAATCGGTGTTGAAGGTCCACTTGGTCGTGCCGTTGGGGTTGATCGCGTAGAAGCGCGAGGCGCCGCCGGCGGCGTAGACGGTGCCGTCGGGCCCGACGACCGGCGAGGTGTAGGACGTGGAGGAAGAGGTGCCCACGTTGACCGTCCACTTGGTGGCGCCGTCGGTCGGGCTGAGGGCATAGAGCGTGCCGTCGTCGGAGCGGACGTAAATCGTGCCATCGGCGGCGAGCGCGGGCGACGACTGGATGGCGCCGGAAGTGAGCAGGCGCCATTTGCGCGTGCCGTCGGGATTCACGGCGTGGAGGTAACGGGCGCTGTCGCCGACATAGATGGTGCCGTCGGTGGCGACCGTCGGGGCGGACAAGGTGCCGAAGCCTGTCAGCTCATGGCGCCATTTGCGCGTGCCGTCGGGATCGAGGGCGTAGAGATAGCCGTAGGCATCAACGGCGTGCAGATTGCCGTTGGGCGCGACGGCCGGGGTGCCGATGGGACCGAAGCTGAAAAACTCCCATTCGGAGTCGGTGCAGGAGAGCGTGAACGCGCCGCCGACATTGGCCCCGGACGGTGTGGTGTCGCTGTCGACTGCGATGTAGTAGGCCGTGCCGGCAGTGGCGTTAATCGTGACGCCGCCGGCGATGATGGTGACATTGCTGTCCCCGGCCGTGAGCGAACTCGTCAATTCCGTGAGCGAGGACAGCGTCGTGCCGGTGTAGACGCCGATCATGGTGTCGATGCCGTCGCCGAAGGTGGCGAGGTGGTAGCGGCGCGTGGCGGGGGCGACCCAGCGATACCAGAGCGACTTGCCGCCGGCGTTGTTCTTGATGCGGGGTTCACCGGTCTCGCGGGTGGCGTTGCGGTTGTCCGCCGTGACGGACCAACTGCGGCCAGTCACAGTCTGCGCGGAGTCGAAGGCATCGTTGTTGGTGGATTGAAGCAGGTTCAAAACGACGAGGCCGGTGGCGGTGCCTTTCGTGTCGACGGCAATCTGGTAGGTGGTCCCGGCCGTGGCGTTGAAGGTCACTTTGCTGCTGATGAGGGAGCCGCTTTCATCGTCATTGCTGGCGACGGAGGTGAGGGCGTTGATTGCCGAGCCGGTGTAGACGTGGAGCAGGGTGTCCACGGCGCTGCCCTTGGTATCGAGGACGACGGAGCCGTTGCGGGCGGGCGTCCATCGCCACCAAAGGGAGCCGTTGCCGGCGGTGCCGGCGTGCACGGGCTCGCCGGTCTCGCGGGTCGAAAGCTGCGACGAGCCGCGGGTCGTCACTTGTTCGCCGACGAGGACGCCGCGCGTGGCGAAGTCGTCGTTGAAGGGACGCGTGACCGTGCTGCGCAAGGCCGCGCCGAGGTTGAGGCGGCCGCCGGTCGCGGTCTTGCCGGCAAATGCGGGCAGCTGATCCACGGAACGGAGCAGGCGATTGATGGTCGCGCGATAGCTCTCCCCGGGGAAGCGGGCTTTCAGCAGCGCGATGGCCCCCGTGACCATGGGCGCCGAGAACGACGTGCCGCTGAGGACTTGGTAGCTGCTGTTGCCGGCGGCGCTGGCGGCCAGGATGGAGGTGCCGGGCGCCGCCAGTTCAATCAGGCCGGATCCGAAATCACTCGTGGTGGAGAGCTCATCGCTGCGCGTGGAGTTGGCCACGCTGAGAACGTTGTCGAGCAGGTAGCTCGAGGGATAGTGGGGCACCAGGTCGTTGTTGTCGCCGGCGTTGCCGGCGGAGCAGACGACGATGATGCCGGCATCACGGGCGCGCTTGATGGCGTCGAACGCAGCCTGCGAGAAGGCGGAGCCGCCGAAGCTCGCGTTGATGACCTTGGCACCCTTGGCGATCGCGTAGTCGATGCATTCAATCTCGTCGGAAATCGTGCCGAAGCCGCTGCTGTCGATGAAGCGCAAGGCCATGAGGCTGGCGCCCCATGCGATGCCGCTCATGCCCAGCCGGTTGTTGCCGGCGGCCCCGATGATGCTGGCGGTGGCGGTGCCATGACCGATGGAATCGGTGGGCGACCCGTTGCCGATGCTGTTGAGGGGGCCGTTGGCGTTGATGCCGTTCACGTCGTCAATGTAGCCGTTGTTGTCGTCATCGACGAAGTTGGTGGCCCGGTTGCCGCTCTCGCCGGGATTGACCCACAGGTTGGGCGCGAGGTCCTCGTGCGTGACGCGCATGCCCGAATCGATCACGGCGACGATGACCGAGCGGGCGTCGGTCTGCACCTCCCAGGCGTCGGCGGCGCGGATGTCGGCGCCCGAGAGGCCGTTGTTCTGGCCGAGATTGCGCAGCGCCCATTGGTCGCCGGAAGCAAAGAGCGGATCGTTTGGCGTGGCATCCGCACGCACGAGGTAGTCGGGCTCGACATATTCGTAGCGACCCGAGGCGCGGAGACGTTTGATCGTCTCCATGATTCCCTCGCTCGCCACGGCCTCGAGCACCCGGTGCGCTGCGGCGCCCTTCGGGGTGCGGTTGAGCCGGAGGCCCGCGCCCTTTTCCGAGGCTTCAAGCTCGGCGGCGACAAGGCCCGCCCGCGGCTTGGCGAGAATCGTGCGGTTGCTGTAGCCTTGGCGCATCTCCTCGTCGGTGAAGCGAGACGTGGGGGGTTGGGCGAAGGCGGCGAGGGCTGACAGGGCCAGGCACGGGGCGAGCGCTAGCGGGTAGGGGAGTTTCATGGGGAAAAAGGGGGCAGGGCGCAGTCAAACATGACACGCCCGGGGTAAATTTCTTAGGGGGAAAGTGAACTACGGCACCTCGTAGACCTCGACGAGGGCGACGCCGCTGGTGTTGCCGACGCCGCTGACCTGGGCGGTGTAGCTGCCGGGCGGGAGCGTGACGAGGATCACGGCGTCGCGGCTTTCCAGGGCGAGGGCGAAGGCGCCGACGGATGCCGAGGTGGTGGTGACCTGCGCGGCATTGGTGGCCGCGCCCCAGTCGTCATTGCTCGTGATGGGTGCGGCGTTGCCGTTTTGGTAGAGGTCCAGGCGGGGATTGGCGAGGACCCCGGGCACGCCGAAGGCCGTGAGTGTGGGCCCGATGGCGCGCACGAGCACGGTCTTGGCGCTGTTGCTTGCGCCGGCGACCACGAAGCCGGCGATGAGGATGTTGGCGCCGGTGCCGACCTGGGTTCGGGCCGAGACATTGATCAAGCGTGGGGTTTCGGTGGTGAAACTCGCCCCAGGCGTGGCGTCGTAGAGCTCGGCCAGCGCCACGCCCGTCGTGGTGCCGGCGCCGGAAATCTGCGCGGTGTAGGTGCCGGCGGCGCGATTGAAGACGAGCGCGGCGTCCTTGCTCGCCGGCCCTGAGAGGGCGAAGGCGCCGACCTGCGGCGTGACCGACGCGACCTGCGCGTCCCCCGCCCAGTCGTCGTTCTCCTGGATGAGCGTCGGCCCTGAGTAGATCTGGAGCCGCGGATCAGCGAGCGCGCTGGCCACCCCGAAGGCGGCGAGCGTGGGGCCGACGCCGCGGATGAGCAGCGGCTTGTTGCCGCTGGTGCCGGCGCCGCCGACCACGAAGCCGACGATGAGTCCGTTGGCGCCGCTGCCGGTGCTGGTGCGCACCGCAAGGTTGATGAGCCGGGCGGCGTCGGAGGTGGCGGCGGCGACGGTGAGCGTGGTTGCCCGGCTGGTGACGATTCCGCCGGGGCCGGTCACGAGCACACGGTAGGTGCCGGAGTCGGAGCCTTGCGCCGTGACCAGCGTGAACGTGGCGCTGGTCGCGCCGGGGATGGCGCTGTCGTTGAAAAGCCACTGATAGGTGAGGGCGCCGCCACCGACGACGCCGGCCGCCGCGGGAATGGTGACGCGCGAGCCGGCTTGCGCGCCGGTCGGTGCGGTCGGTTGCGTTGTCAAAGCCGGGATGCCCGCGAGATCGCCGGTGCGGGCGGCGCGCCGCAGGTTGTTTCGCGCCATGGGCCACGCGGTGCGGGCGAGATTGTTGCCCGTGTCGAACGCGTAGAGTTTGCCATCGCTCGATCCGACGTAGAGCCGGCCTCCGGAGATAATCGGCGCCGAAATAATCGGGCCCGCCGTGGCGTAGGTGCGGATGAGCGTGCCGTCGGCGGCGAGCGCGTGGAGCAGGCCGTCGTCGCCCCCGAGATAGATGGTCCCGTCGTCGGCGACCACGGGCGCGGTGCCGCGGATGATGTCGCCCGTGGCGTATTCCCAGCGCTTGGCGCCGGTCGTCGGGTTGAGCGCGTAGAGTTTCTTGTCGTAGCTCGCGAAGAGCACGTCGCCACGCGTGTCGATGACCGGCGAGGCGGACATCGGGCTGCCGGTGTCGAAATGCCAAAGCTCGGAGCCGTTGGCGCGAATGGCGAAACAGCGGCCGTCGTAGTTCGCGATGTAGAGCGTGCCGTCGGCGGCGATCGCGGGGGACGAGTAAATCGTCGCGCCAAGATCCGCCTTCCATTTCTGGCTGCCGTCCGGGTTGAGGGCGTAGAGGGCGTTGTCGCCGCCGGAGCCGATGTAGATGGTCCCGTCGGCACCGACGGTGGGCGAGGCATAGGTGTCACCGGGGATGGAGAACTGCCACTTCTTCGTGCCATCGGGGTTCAGGGCATAGAGCACGCCGTCGTCCGACTTTGCGTAGATGGTGCCGTCGGCGGCGACGGCGGGCGCGGCCCAGATGAAGTCGCCCGTTTCGAAGCGCCACTTGCGCGCGCCGGTGTCCGGGTTGATGGCGTAGACGTAGCCGAAGTCGTCCCCAGCGTAGAGAGTGCCGTCGGGACCGACGGCGAGCGAGCCGCCATAGGCGTAACCGGTGATGGCGCCGGTGCGCCATTTGCGTGTGCCGTCCGTCCGCACGGCGTGGAGCAGTCCGAATTCATCGAGCAAGTAGATCGTGCCGTCGGGGCCGATTGCAGGCGACGTGTCAATCGGATCGTCGGTGGCGTATTGCCAGGCGGCGTCGACGAGGGAGAGGGTGAATTTGCCGCCGCTGCCAAAGGTCTCGGCGCGGATGTAGTAGGTGACGCCGGCGGTGGCGTTGAAGCGCGCGAGGCTGTCGCGGAACGCGCCCCCGTCGTCGTCAAACGCCACCTGCACGAGGTTGGCGAGCGCCGTGCCGGTGTAGATGGAAAGCACCGGATCGATCGAGGGGGAGACCATCGAGACCTCGTAGGCATGCGTGGTGGGCGCGGTCCATTTATACCAAAGGGAGCGGTTGCTGCCGACGATGGCGCCGGCGGCGGTGCGCGGACGCGGCTCGCCGGTCTCTCCCGTGGCGCCGGCGTTGTTGCCCTCGACCAGCGCGCTCCGCCCCGTGAGGACGCGCGCCTGCGCAAAGGCGTCGTTGAGCGGCACCGAGGTGAGCGCGAGGGAAACCAAGCCCTCGGCCCCGCCCTTGCCGGCGACGGCGATGGCGTAGGTGGTGGCGGGCAGGACATCGACGGTGAGCGTGCTGGTGGTGAGGGTGCCGCTGGCGTCGTCGTTGAAGCCCACGCGCGCAAGGCTGGCGAGCGTGGGGGTGCCGGTCGCCGGCAGCGCGTAGATCGCGAGCACCGTGTCGATTCCGCTGCCGGCGGTGGAGACGGTGAGCTTGCCCCCGTCGGCGGGCGCCTTCCAGGACCACCAGAGCGAGCCGGTCGAGGCGGGCACGCCGTGGTCGGGCTCGCCGGGCTCGCGCGTGGCGCCGGTCGTGGAGCTGCGCACGAGATTGGCTTCACCCGTCAGCAAGGCCCGGCGCGCGAAGTCGTCGTTAAACGGCCGGGCATCAGTCGTGCTGAGCGCGCGCAGGAGATTGAGGCGGCCGTTGGTCTGCACGCGGTTCTCAAGCGCGGGCAAGGCATCGACGGAACTGAGGAGGCGATTGATCAACCCGCGGTAGCTGTCGGTGGGAAAGCGCTGCTTCAGGAGCGCGAGCGCGCCGGTGACGTGGGGCGCCGCCATCGACGTGCCGCTGAGCACGGCGTAGGAAGACGTGGTGTCGGCGATGCCCAGCGAGAGGATCGACGAACCCGGTGCGGCGAGATCGACGAGGCCGGAGCCGTAGGTGGAGTAGCTCGCAAGCTTGTCCTGCCGCGTGGTCGCGGCGACGGACACGATGTTGTCGAGCATGTAGGCGGCCGGGTAGTTGGGCAGCGAGCTGATCTCCTGGCTGTCGTTGCCGGCCGAGGCCACGAAGATGATGCCGGCGTCGCGCAGGCGTTTCATCGCGTCGAACTCCGCCTGGGAAAACGTCGTGGAGCCGTAGCTGCCGTTGATGATCTGCACGCGCTTGAGGATGGCATGGTCGATGGCGGCGATGAGCGCGCTGGTCGCCCCGCCGTTGCGGCCGATGAATTTCAGCGGCATGATTTTTGTCTTCCATGCGACGCCGGTGACGCCCTTGCCGTTGTTGCCCGTGGCGCCGATGATGCCGGCGACGTGCGTGCCGTGGCCGTTGGTGTCCTCGGGCTCGACGTAGAGTGGCGAGGTGCGGGCGACCGTGGTGTTGATGCCGACGGCATTGTCGATGACGCCGTCGCCATCGTCGTCGACGCCGGCGCGGCCGTTGAGCTCGACGGCGTTGAAAAGGATATTGGCGGAGATGTCCTGGTGCGCGTAGAGCACGCCGGTATCGAGGACTCCCACGAGCACGTCGGGCGCCTCGCGCAGGATATCCCACGCGGCGACCGCCTTGATGTCGGCCCCGGCGGTGCCGCCGGCCTGGCCAGTGTTGCTGAGCGACCACTGGTCGGTCGCGAAGCGAGGGTCGTCGGGCACGACGTGGATCGTGTGGATGTAGTCGGGCTCGACGTAGTCGTAGAGCCCCGTGGCGGCGAGGCGATCGATGACGGCCTTCACGTCCTCGGTGCCGTCGGATTCAAGTTGGCGAATGCCGCCAAGCCTTGCATGGGCGCGGACGAGGCTGAGGTTTTGGGCGGCCTCGGCGCGTTCGACCTCGCTGAGGTTGGCCTTGGGTTTCGCGAGGATTGAGCGCGAGCGGAATCCCCGGCTCTTTTCCTCAGGAGTGATCTCGCCGGGCTCGGCGGCGAAAAGTGGCGAAACGGCGCCCAGTCCGATCAAAACCAGAAGGAGGGCGCGGCGTGGCGAAATGGCGAAACTCATGGGGGTGTTTTGCCGGCGGCTCCGGAATATGCTGCCGGTCCGACGCGTGGACGAGAAGAATCGTGTCCGGAAATCCGGACGATTCACGGCTTGACCTCGCGCCGAACATCAGGGCTCCCGGCGTGCGGTCCAACCTTGATCCAGCCGCAGGGCGCCAAGCGTGGAAGATGGGTGTAAGCCCCTTGGTGAGGCCGCCGGCAATGATCCCGGGCGCACCGACCTGCGGTGCGGGTCCTTCCCGAAGGCTACGGCAGCTCGTAGACCTCGACGAGCGCGACCCCGGTGGTGTTGTTCACGCCACGAACCTGCACGGTATAGCCCCCGGGAGGGAGCGTCGCCAGCAACGCGGCGTCGCGCGAGTTGGCGGGAAGGAAAAACGCCGCGATGCTCGCGAAGGCCGAGACGAGCGTGGGGCTCCCGCCCCAGTTGTCGTTTGAATCCAGGCGCGCGGCCGAGGCATCAAAAAGCACGAGCTCGGGATCGGCCACGGCGTTGGGCACGCCAAACGTGCCGAGCGACGGCCCGATGGCGCGAATGAGGACCCGCTTCGGATCAAATCCCTCGATGGTGAAGCCCACGGTGAGACCGGTGCCGATCGACTTGAGGATCGAGACGTTGATGAAGCGCGGCGTGGTGCCGGCAAACAATCCGGACACGGAGGCGTCATAGACCTCCGCCAGCACGATCCCGGTGCCGTTCGCGGCGGCGGAGACTCTCACCGAGTTGTTGCGCGTGGTGATCGTCGCGGCCAGCGCGGCGTCCTTGGAGGCGTTCGCGCCAAAAGGGAATGCCCCCACCGCGGCGAACGTGCCTGCCAGCGCCGGGGAACCTCCCCAGTCGTCGTTTTCGGCGATCTTGGTCTCGCCGGCAAAGGTCTCGAGCCGCGGATCGTCGACGGCACCGCCGACGCCCAGCGGAATGAGCGCCGGGCCGGCGGCGCGGATGAGGACGGGCTTGGGCCCGGACGTGCCCAGGCCGCCGATGACGTAACCGAGCGAGAACGTTTCGCCCGGGGAAGCCAGCACCGTGAGGACGGAGACGTTGGAAATGCGGCTCACGGGCCGGACGACGAGCGTGGTGGCGGGCGAGGAAAAAATGCCGGCGGGGTTGGTGACCGTGACCTGATAGACGCCCGAGTGCGCCGGTAGCGCGGGATTCAAGGTCAGGCTGGCGGTGGTGGCGCCCGCGATCGGCGCCCCGTCCAACGTCCATTGAAACGAGAAGGGCGGAGTCCCGGTCGCGCCCACGCTCAGCGCCACGCGTTCGCCGGCGCGAGCCGACGTGGCGGACGCAAACGAGGGCGCCACGGTGACGGGCACCGGGACGACCGTGAGGATGGCGGGCGTGGTCGTGACCGAGCCGGCGCCATTGGAGACGCGGACCGTGTAGGTGCCGGTGTCGGCCAGCTGTGCAGGGGCGAGTGTCAGGGCGGCCCCGGTCGCGCCGGCGATGGCGACACCGTTGCGCAGCCAAGCATAGGTGAACGGTGGGGTGCCCGTGGCTGAGACCGAGAGCGTGAGATTGCCGCCAGCGTTGATGGACTGGCTCACGGGCGCTGCGGTGACGACCGGTGGGAGCGCCAGCGTGAGATCGGCGGGGTTGCTCGTGACGGTGCCGACCGCGTTGCGCACGACGACTCGGTAGCTGCCGAAATCCGCCGCGCGAACCGGGTTGAGCACGAGGCTGGAGGCGGTGGCGCCCGGGATTACGACGTCGTTGCGATACCAGTTGTAGACGGTGGACGCATCGGCGTTTTCGACTGTGGTGCTGAATGTGGCGCGCCCGTCGACCGGCGCCGCGGCATGCTGTGGCTCGGACGCGAGCGAGGGCGGCGCCGCAAGCGGAAGCACGGCGACGATGGAGACCGTGGAGGGTGTGAATGCCTGAGCGACATTGCCGACGGCGACATAGCGGCCGTTGCCGTAGGCGATGCCGGTGATGTTGGAGTAGGAGCGCGGCACATAGGTGCCGATCGCCTGCCAGGTCACGCCGTCGAATGACGCCGACAAGGAGCCGAGGAAGAAAAACCTGCCGGCCGCGTAGCCCATGCCCCCTCCATTCGTCATCGTGCCGAAGACCTGGCCCGTCGTCGCGAACTGCGATCCGTCGAGGGAATAGTAGCTGTATTCGTTCGTCGTGATCGTGAGGCCGACCAAACGGCCGTTGCCGCTGGTCAGATCGATGCTGGGCACCAGCGCGGGCTGGGTGGTCCATTGGCGGCCATCGGTCGTCGAGACAGCGCGGGGCCCGAGGTTGGTGTGGTAGTGGACAAAGTAGCGGCCGCCGGCATAGGCCAGCGTCGGCTGATAGCTCGACGGAATCGAGTTGGGCACCGGCGCCGTCTCCCGCCAGGTCGTGAGGTCGGGCGAGTAAACCAAGTAGATCGAACCGTTGACATTTTGCGCCGCGAGCAGGCTCCGGCCGTCGGTCGCGATGCGGGTGAAGAACCCGGTGGTGGAGTAGACCCGTTGCCAGTTCTCGCCGTCGGTGCTGCGCCAGATGCCTTGGTCGACGGCGAGGTAGAATGCGCCGGCCGCAAAAACGATCGTGCCCATTTTGGGCATCGGGGCCGCCGATGCCCGCCACACCAAGCCATCGGTGCTAATCCCGATCCCAGGTGCGCTTGAGGCATCCCCATACATCGTGGCGACGAACCGCCCGTTGCCGAAGGCGATCGACCATGCGACGCTGACGCCCGGCAGGTTGACGCTCGTGATCGTCCATGCCGGCTGGGCGGAGGCGCCGACCGCGAACAACCCCGACGCGAGGCCAGCGCAGGCCCGGGAAGCCCGCACGGCCGCGCCGATGCGGTGAGCGAAATGCGCCACGCGGCAGCAGACCTCGCGGAGGTGAAGCGGCGATACGATCGAGAGCGGCACCTCCGCATCACGTCTCGGCATGCACCCGCCGGCAAGACCGGACGCAACAAGCGAGCGCGTCCGGTGAAATGACGGCGCCCGCCTGGGGGGGCGCCTGCCTACGGCAGCTCGCGGACCTCGACGAGGGCGACGCTGTCGCTCGGGGCGGTCCCGGTGGAGTTGGCCGTGATGACGGAATGGTCGCCGCCCGCGTGGTGGTCACGCGAGCGCGACGTTCACTCGGGTGGGCGCGCCAGCCACGCCGCCAGATCCTCGTCGGTGTGCAGGTTGGCGCCGAGCTGGTAGTCAGGCGCGAGCAGCGCGGCGTAGCTTTCCTCGAGGAAGCGGCGGCAGTGCAGGATCACGCGCGCGCGCTGGCCGGGGGCACGCACGAGGCGGCCGAGGGCCTGGTTCACCTTCGTCATGCCGGGAACCTGATAGACGCGCCGGAACGCGGCCTCGCGGGAGTCGCCGCCGCGCGCCGCCTCGGCGAGCTTCGCGCGCTGCACGGCGTTGACCTCGGGGAGCGCGGGGCCGACGACCATCGCGTGCGTGATGCGGCCGCCGAGCGCGTCGATGCCCTCGGCGAAACTCGAGCCGACCACGAGGAACAGCGCGTCGGCCAGCGCGAGCGCCTGCTCGACCCACTGCGCCTGCGCCGCGAGATCGCGCACGCGGGGCTGGAGCGAGGCGCGCAGCCCCGGCGCGACGGCGGCGAACTCACGGATGATCGCCTCGGCGTAGGCGTAGCTCGGGAAAAAGACGGCGACCGGGCCGCGCGCGGCCTGGTGCAGCGCGGCGATCGTGGCGGCGGTGGTCGGCGCGTGCTGCGCGCGCTGCTGGTAGCTCGTGTCGACGCGCGCATCGAACGCGATGGCATAGGCGCCGTCGCGCCACGGCGTGTGCGCGCGCAGGAGCGCGGGGCTCGCGGCGTCGCGCGCTTCCTCGGCGCGCAGCAGATCGGCGGCGCTGGTGAGCTGACGGAAAAGTTTTTTCGTGTCGCGCTTGGTCAGCTCGCCGAGTTTCTCGGGCGGTGATCGTGGTGGGGCCGGCTCTCCGAGCCGGCCTTGGCTCGGGGATTGAATGGCGGATGCAGCTTGGAACTCAGGCCGGCTCGGCGAGCTGGCCCCATCTTCAGCCAATCCGCACGCCGCGGCGAAGCCGTCGACGGGCGTGAGCGTGGCGCTGGCGAGCACCACGCCGCCGAACTCGCGCAGCGCGCCGCCGATGATCGGCGCGGCGTCGAGGCAGGTGAGCGCGAGCTCGCCCTCGCGCGGCGACCACCAGAGCCGGGGGAGCGCGGCGGCGGGCGAGTCGCCGGCGAGTTCGTCGTCGAGGGCGGGGAGTTGCCAAAGCGCGTCGGCGGTCGCGGGGCCCAGCGCGGCGAGATCGAGCGGCGCGGCGCGGATGTGCCTCGCGGCGTCGGCGATGAGATGGCGCGCGTCGTCCTCGGCGGCGGGATCGAGGCCGTCGTTCAGGCGCAGGTGCCGGAGAAAATGGCACCAATGGTCCCAGGCGGCGGCGAGCGGCGCGGGCACGCGGTGCGCCTGGAGATCGATGCGCGCGGCCTCGGCGGCGTCGGCGGCCAAGGCGTGGGAGCACGCGTCGGCGACGCGCGACGGCAGGTTGTGCGCCTCGTCGACGACGAGCAGCGTGCGCGCGGGGGCAAAGCCCGGTTGCCCGTGGAAGAGCCCGCGGTTCCGCGCGGCAAAGACGTAGTTGTAGTCGCCGATCCAGACGTCGTTGAACGCGAGGGCGGCGCGCGTGATCTCGTAGGGGCAGATGCGGGCGTCGCGCCCGGCGGCGCGCAGCGCCTCGAGGTCGCGCGCGTGCGTCTCGTCGAGGAAGAACCGCGCGAGGCCGCTTTGCGGCCAGCGTTCCGCGGCGCCGGCGAGGTAGGCGCACGCGTCGCGCACGCAGTGGCAGGTATGGTTGACGCAGTGCTCGGCCTTGTTGCGGACGTGCCAGGCCGCGACGGAGGTCGCGGCGGGGGCGTGGGGGCGTGCGGGTTTGCCTGGCGGTCCTTGGTCCTTGGGCTCTGGTCCGCCCACGGCCGTCATCGCGGTCAACGTATGGACGACCTGAAGCTGCCCGGTCGCCTTGCTCGTGAGGTAGAGCGCGCGGTCGAAGTGGCCGGAGCGGAGCTGGCCGAGGGCGAACTCGAGCAGCACGCCGGTCTTGCCGAATCCGGTCGGCGCCTCGAAGAGCACAAGCGGCCGCCGCTCGAACAGCGCGGTGAGCTCGGCGCGCGTCGTTTCCTGCCCGGGGCGCGGCGAAGCGAAGGCCGGGCGGTAGCGCAGCCCGCGGAGCCGCGCCCGGGCGCGCAGGCGCAGGTCGAGGAATTCGGCGAGACGCTCGAGTTGCGCGCGGAAGAGCCCGTCGTCGGCGGGCGTGAGCGGGATCGTCTGCGCGAGGCCGCTCGTGGCCTCGACGAAGCAGAGTTCCGTGCGGAACGAGCCTGGGTCGGGCTTGAGCCGCACGAGCGCGCCGTAGGTGGCGAGCTGGACAAAATACTCCGGATGGTCGCGGCGGAGCTCGGCCTCGTCGGCCGGCAGATTCCTGGTGACGGTCTTGATCTCGCGCAGGGTGGCGGCGGCGTCCTGGCGCACGAGTTGGTCAATGCGGCCGGCCAGGGAGATCGTCCAGCCGCGGTGAAAAATCTTTCCGGCGATCGCGACCTCGAATTCGGCGGCGGCGCCGTGTTCGGCGGCGGCGCGGGCCCGCAGCTCGTGGTGCCAATGCGTGCCGAGCTGCGCGCGCCACACCCCGCCGGCGCCGCTGCCCGCCTCGCGGGGGCCGGTGGAGAACTCGGAGAATTCGCCGACTCCCAGGGCGGCGGTGCGGGCATCGAGGTCAAACGTCATGGCGGCGGGTCGACCAGGATTTCGGTGTGGCCGCGCAGGTATTCCTCGAGGCGGCGCGTGAGCTTGGCCACGGCGCCCGGCTCGGCGGATTGGTCCGCGAGCGGGCGGTTGAGCATCCCGATGACGACCGCCCGGTCGTCGGCGGGCAGGGTGGGAAGCCACTGTTGCTTGAGCGGGTAGCCCTCGTCGCGCGCGAAGACGAAGAGCGCCTTGAGCCACGCGATGTCGGGCCGGCTGCCGGTGGCGAAGGCCGCCAGCGCCTGGCGGAGCAGCGCCACCACGGCGAGGCGGCTCTCCTCATGCACCGTGTTGCGCGCGATGAGCGCGCCGAGCGCGCAGGCGAGGCGCAGCGCCTCGTAGCTGCGGCCGATGCTCGCGTGGCGCGCGATCAGCACGGCCTCCTTCACAAACCAGGTGCGGCCTTGGTTCGAGCTTTCGAGCAGCAGCGACGCCTCGTCGAACAGGTCGAGGGCGGGCGAGACGGCGGATTTTCCGGGGAGGCGCTGCTGGGCCTGCAGCAGGCCGTGCGCGCCGGAGAAGAGCACGAGGCCCTGGAAGGAATCCGAGGGCGGGCGCTTGAGCAGCACGAAGGCGTCTGCGGACAGCGACTGCGCGGGCATGGTATTTCAGATGTCAGAAGCCAGAGGCCAGAAATCAGAACGAAGAAACCGGAAGTGGAAACGGAAGCGCAGGGCTTTAGCTCTGGCTTCTGACCTCTGGCATCTGGCCCTTGCTTGGCGCCGGCCAATTTGGCATCACCGCGCCGCCCGAGATGATCATCTTCATGCCGTCGCCGGCGCTCATCTCGAGCTCGATGATCTCGGTGCGCGGGACCAGCAGGAGAAAGCCGCTGGTCGGGTTGGGGGTCGTGGGCACAAAGACGGTCCAGATGTCGGTGCCCACGGCGGACTGCGCCTCGCCCTGCTGGTTGTTGGTGAGGAAGCCGAGCGTCCAGACGCCCGGCCGGGGAAACTGCACGAGCACGACCTTGTTGAAGAGATTGCGCCGTTCCGAACCGAAGGTGGCGACGATCTGCTTGACCGAATTGTAGACGGCGCCGACGCCGGGGATGTTCTGGACGAAGCGCTCGACGAGATGGAGGAAGAGCTTGCCGAAGACGTAGTGCGAGAGGAAGCCGAGCGCCGTGATGGCGGCGATGACCACCAGCGTGGCGACCAAGTCCCAGAGAAACGGCACCGCGAGCAGCGAGTCGGGCAGGAAGCTCTCGTAAATCGGCCGGAACGTGCCGCCGAGGATGTCGATGATCTTGCTGATGGCCCAGACCGTCACCCAAAGCGGCGCCAGCAGCAGCACGCCGGTGAAGAAGGCGGTGCGGAGGGCGACGATCCGGGAGTTGGGCGCGGGAACCTCGGGCATGGCGAAGCCGCACGCTCACGCAATCGCCTGCGGAGGGGAAGGGGAAAGTCGCGCCCGGGCCGCGCGGGCTATTTTCCCGGGCGAAGCCCGAACCGGGGCAGCGCGCCGCGGGCGTGGAGGAGCGTCATCGCGCGGACCTCGGCGCGGCGCATCGCGCGTTTTTTCGCCGGCTGGAGATCGTCGTAGCCGGCGAGGTGGAGCCAGCCGTGGATGAGGTAGAGCGTGAGTTCCCGCGCGAACGGATGCCCGTGCCGCTTCGCGGCGGCCGCCGCCATGTCCGCGGAGACGCAGATCTCCCCGGCCGTGCCTGCGAGCGGATCGCCCTCAAACGTGATCACGTCGGTCGGCGTCGGGTCGTCGAGAAAGTCGCGGTGGAGTTGGGCGAGGTCCGCGTCGGTCAGGAAAACAAGGGAAAGTTCGCCGCCGGGGACCGCGGCGTGCGGGAACTCGTGGTCGAGGGTGTGGATCGCGCGCGCGACGGCGCGACGGTCGAGCCGCAGGCGCGGGTGGCGATTCGCGATCGCGATGGGGCGCGAGGCACCGCGCGGCGCGCTCCCGGCGGGGGCCGGCCGGGGTTCAGCCCGCATCTGACTTCTGGCCCTTGGAATCCGGCGGCGCTCCCGCCGTCTCGGAACCCGGATAGGCGACCCGGGCGTGCAGCATGTTGAGCAGCGTGAAATGGAAGCTGTTTTTCACGCGCGTGAGCTGCTCGAGCGTCAGGGGGGCGTCGTCCAGCTGGCCATCGGCGATCCGCTCGGCGAACGTCCGGTTGATGACTTCGTGGAGGCTCGCGGCGTCGACTTGGCGCAGCGAGCGCGTGGTCGCCTCCACGCCGTCCGCGAGCGAGATGATGGCGCTCTCCTTTGTCTGGGGTTTCGGTCCGTCGTAGCGGAAATCGGCCTCGCCGACGGCCGGAACAAGCGGGACCGCTGGCGCGGGCGAGGCCGCGTCGCCCGCGACATCGGGCTTCTTCTTGCGGTCGGCTTCCCCGCGGCCATCACCCGACGTCCGCCCGATGCGGGAAAGAGGCCCGCGCGATGCCTCCACGGCCCGGCGGTAGAAATACCGCACCAACGTCGTGCCATGGTGCTGCTGGATCACGTCGAGCACGGCGCGAGGCAGCCCGTGCTTGCGCGCCAGCTCGAGGCCGTCAGGCACATGCTGGCGGATCAGCCGGGCGGACTCGGCGGGGGCGAGCGCGGCATGCGGGTCGGAGCCGTTGCGGAAATTTTCGCCGAAATAGTGCGGCGCGTTGATTTTTCCCACGTCGTGAAAGAGGGCGCAGGCGCGGGCGACGAGCGGGTTGGCGCCGATGGCGTTGGCGGCGTTTTCGGAGAGCTGCGCGACGACCAGCGAGTGGTGGTAGGTGCCCGGGGCCTCCAGCTGCATGCGGCGCAGGAGCGGGTGGTTGTAGTCGGTCAGTTCGAGCAGCGTGATGTCGGTCGTGCGCTTGAAGAGCGACTCCAGCACGGGCAGGAGGCCGACCACGCCAATGCCGGTGAGCAGGCCGGTGCCGAGGCCCGCGGCCATCTGGCGCACGAGCGTGTCGAACGGCGTGCGGTCCGCGAAGCCGATCAGCGCGGCGAAGGCCGCGACCGTGAGCCCGCCGGCGCCGGCCGCCTGCACGACCAGCCCGCGCCGCCGCACGTCGCGCCCGAAGAAGATCGCGACGAGCGACGCCAGGAACGTGAGCACGAGCAGGTCGAGGCGGTTGCCGTAGATCACCCCCGTGAAAATCGAGATCAGCAGCGCCATGAAGATGCCCGAGCCGGCGTCGATGAGGATGGCCACGATGAGCGGGGCGAACGCCGTGGGCGCCACGTAGGGCAGGGTCGAGGCCCAGGCGCCGTCGCGCAGGAAGAACTCCGCGCCGCCGAGCGAGTAGTTGGCGCGCACGAGCGCGAGGTTGGCAATCACGACGAGGGCCAGCAGCCCGCAGCGGACGTTGCTGCGCAGCGTCTCGGCGTCCTCGATGCGGATGTAGATCAACGAGGCCAGCACCATCGCGAGCACGAGGAGCACGCGGCCGAAGAGCGTGAGGCCCTCGCTCACCTCGCCGTCGCTATGGTCGCGCACATACTCGCGGTGCGCCATCAGCATCTCATGCTGCTCGCGGGTCACCGGGGAGCCGGCCTCGATGATGAGTTGGCCGCGGGGCACGCTCACGACCACGGGCTTGATGGCCTCGGCGGCGGCGGCGTGGCGCGCGCTGGTCGCGGCGCGATCGAACACGACGTTGGGGGAGAGGCCGAAGCGGAAGAGCCGAAAGACCGTCTGCACCGCGGGCCGCGGCAACGCGCCGACCGCGAGGCTCACCCGCAGGGCGGTGAGCGCCTCCTCCATGGTCTGCACGGGCCGCTGCGCCACCTCGCCGTCGGGCCGGATGATTTGGAAAATCGTGGTGCTGCCGGGATTGAGCCCGCCGAGGGCGGAGTCGGTCACGCCTTGCGCATAGATGTCGCGCAGGGTGGCGAGGCCGTTTTCGAACAGCTCCGCGCGCAGCTTCGCGTCGCCGAGGGTGAGCAGGGCGGCGATGTCCTCCGCGGTGGCGTGGTAGGTGGAGCCGTGGGAATTGAAGGTATCGGCGATGCGCGCGAGCTCGGGGCGGCGGCCGATGAGCGGCGGGACGTTGCCTGCCCCGCCGGCCTCAAAGGCGGCGAGCTGGGCGAGGAGCATCCGCGCCGCGGCGTCGAAGCGCCGCAGCGGCTCCTGGTCGAGGCGGTAGACGGGCGGCACGCGATCGAGAAACTGCTCGCGCGCGGCGCGGGTCTTCTCCGCGCTCTCGTAGCGGAACGGCGTGAGCGCGACGATGCGCCGCGTCGCCACCTGGTCGACGTTGATCGGCGCGTTGAGCGTGCTCACGCCCACCGAGCTGATGACGACGATGGCGGCGACGGTGAAGAGGAAGATCAGCGCCGCCACCAGCCGCGACCGGTCGAGGAACTCGCGCATCGCCGAGTGCGTCACCGGCGCCGCCGCGCCCGCTCGACGCGCCGCGAGGCCGCCGACGAGGAGCTTGAACTGGTTGCGGACGGACATCGGAGGGAAAGTGTCGCCCCGAACGGAGCCGGGGTCGATACGAGTCTTGGTGGTTTGCGTTACTCGTTTTTTGTCGGCGAGGTGCGAATGACGAAAGCGACGCGACCCCGGAGAAGCGAGCGGTCGATTGGGCCCATCGAGCGGCTGTCGTCGAAGGAGTGATCAAGGTTGTCGCCGAGCATGAAAAACTGATTGGGGCCGAGCGTGACCTCGAATTCCTGCCGGCCCGCGGCCGGCCGGAGGAAAGGCGCATCAACTTTGCGGCCGTTGACGATCAAATCGGAGCCCGACACCCGGATGTGCTCTTCGGGCAGCCCGATCAGACGTTTCATCCAGGGAATTTTTCGTTCCGCCCATTTCGAGCCTGGCGGCACATCATAGATCACCAGATCGAAACGCCGGGGGCTGCGCAGATTCCAGAGCCTCGTGAATGCGACGAAGTGGTCACCGGGCCCTACTGCGGGCGTCATGGACTCGCCCGGAAATGCCATTAGCTTGAGCCCGCTCAGCCAACCCGCCCCGAGCAGGGCGCCTGCGAGGGCCGCGACGCGTAGCAACCGGCGGGTGACGGGGCGGGTGGGTCGCGCAATCATCGTTTGTCTTTTCCGTTTTCGCCTGCGATGGGATTCCGATACGCCTCGTAGGCCTCGATGATCTTCGCGACGAGGGGGTGGCGCACGATGTCGGCGCCGCTGAACGTGTGGAAGTCGATGCCGGGGATGCCGGCGAGGATGTGGCGGACCTCAAGCAGGCCGCTCTGCTTGGCGCGGGGCAGATCGATTTGCGTGATGTCGCCGGTGACGACCATGCGGGAATCCTCGCCGAGGCGCGTGAGGAACATCATCATCTGCTCCGGCGTGGTGTTCTGCGCCTCGTCGAGCACGATGAAGGCACGCGCGAGCGTGCGGCCGCGCATGTAGGCGAGCGGCGCGATCTCGATCACGCCTTTCTCGGTGAGGCGGGCGACATCCTCGGCGTCGAGCATGTCGTGCAGCGCATCGTAGAGCGGGCGGAGGTAGGGGAGGATCTTTTCGCGGAGGTCGCCGGGGAGGAAGCCGAGCGCCTCGCCGGCCTCGACGGCGGGGCGCGTGAGGATGATGCGCTCGACTTGGTTCTTCAGCAGCGCGTTCACGGCGGCGGCCATCGCGAGGTAGGTCTTGCCCGTGCCGGCGGGGCCGATGCCGAAGACGACCGGGTGCGCGAGCATCGACTGAAGGTAGAGCTTTTGCCCGAGGGTCTTGGGGACGATCGTCTTGCGGTTCGTGGCGATGACGAGCGGTTCCTCCAGGAGCTTCTGCAGATTCGCGCCCTCGCCGCGGGCAAACGCATCGGCGATGCGGTGAAAGTCCGGCGTCCGAATCGTCATGCCCTGGGTGCGGGCGCGGTCGAGGAATCCGAACAGCGCCTCCGCCAGCGCGACGCGCTCGGCCGCGCCGTCGATTTTCACCCAATCCTCGCGGGTGGCGAGCTTCACCCCGAGGGCGCGCTCGGCATGGACCAGGTTTTCCTCCCGGGCGGCGTAGAGCGCGGCCGCGTGGCGGGGGCTGGGAAAGTGCAGCGTTTTCGAGGACATGGCGGCCGCGAGGGCGCGGGAAAATTCAAGACGGCTGATTCAAGCAGGAAAACAAGGGGCGGCGGAGCGTCGCCCTATTTCCGGCTTCGGCGCGCCGCGGGTTGCTTCCTTTTTGAACGGCGCTTGTTCAATCCCAGCGCCGCGGCCGCGGCGGTGAGTTTCACCCACGTGGCGTCGAGCGACTGGGGGAGGATGCGTGTCTGGGCGAGCACCGGCATGAAATTGTTGTCGCCGTTCCAGCGCGGCACGATGTGGCCGTGCAGGTGGGCGATGCTGCCGCCGGCGACGGCGGAGCCGAGGTTGAAGCCGATGTTGAAGGCGTCCGGCTTGAGCGCCGCGGCCAGCAGCGTCTGCCCCAGGATGATGGTGTCGAAAAGATCGGCGCGCTCGGCGGCGTCGAGCTGCGCGAGGTCGCCCACATCGCGGAAGGGCACGGCGAGGAGATGGCCGGGGTTGTAGGGAAAGCGATTCAGCACGAGGTAGCTGAGGCGCGTGCGGTGGACGATGAGGGCGGCGCGGTCGTCGCCGAGCGCGGGCAGCTCGGTGAACGGCCGCTTCATCGCCGCCGGGTAGCGCGGCGCCTCGATGTATTCCATGCGCCAGTAGGCGTGAAGCTGCTGCATGTGGGCGGGCGGGGAGGGAAGGGGGCGGGCCGGGCAAAGTCAAAGCCGGGGTCACTCCTCCGGCCGCGCGTCCGCGGCGAAGCCGGAATCGCGCTTCCGTTTTGGGAAAAACCTCCCACCATCCGCGTTCCCATTTTCCGTGAGCGACTCTCCCGACAATCCAAATTCACCCGACGCAGCCAGTCCGCTCGCGCGCATCCGGGACAAGTCGATGGGGTTCTGGGAGCACCTCGAGGAGCTGCGCGGCACGATCATCAAGAGCCTGGTGGCGTTCATCGTCTTCGCCGTGCTCATCGGTTTTTTCTGCAAGGAGTTCAACGACCTGCTGCTCTGGCCGCTCCGGCATGTGGCCAAGGATTATCAGGACATGTCCACCAAGCTCGGCACCCAGTCGATCATGGAGGTGTTCAACATGGTGATCCAGCTGTGCGTGTTTGGCGGGCTCACGCTGGCGTCGCCGTTCATCCTGTTTTTCGTCGCGCAGTTTGTCTCGCCGGCCCTCACCGAGCGCGAGCTGAAGGCCGTGGTGCCGTTGTGCGCCTCGGCGTTGTTCCTTTTCCTTCTCGGCGCGGCCTTCGGTTTCTTTTTGCTCATGCCCAGCACCATCCGGATCGCGATCGAGCTGGCGCAGGACTTCGGGATCGAGAACCGGTGGACGGTGGGCAACTATTACAGCACGCTCACATGGCTCGTGGTCGGCGTGGGCGCGGTGTTCGAGTTTCCGCTGGTGATCATCCTGCTCGTGTGGCTCGGCGTGCTCTCGACCAAGTTCCTCAAGAAATACCGGCGCCACGCCATCGTGGTCATCTTCATCATCGCGGCGATTGTGACGCCCACGCCCGATCCGTTCACGCAGACGCTGTTCGCGGTTCCGCTCTATGCGCTCTACGAGATTTCGATTTTCATCTCGCGGCGCATCGAAAAGAAGCGCGAGGCGAAGCTGGGGGCGTGAGGCTCCGCGCTGGAGCCGCGGCGTCCTCGCCGCGGCAGCGTGGGTAGCATGAAAAGAAAAGACGCGGCGAGGGCGCCGCGTCTCCCGTAGAAGCCTCCGTCGCGGTCCGCGCGACGAACGGCCCTCACATGCCTTTTTTGACGAAGGCGATGTCGCTGCTGTTGTCCTTGATGCGGATCGTCTTCTGGCCCTGCGAATCCTTGCCGATGTAGTCGATGGTCGCGGCCACCAGCACAGGCAGGTTCTTCCGGATGTCGCGGCTTTCGCCCTCGCTGGTCACATCCACGGTCCAGATCTCGGAGGCCGGGCGGCCCTCGGTGGCCTCCTTGTTTTCGCGCGCGGAGAGCTTCAGGTATTTCTCATACACGACCACCGTGACGTAATACTCGCGGAAGCCGGCGAACTCCGTGCGCGGCGGATCCTGGACGGTCACGGTCTGGTAGATGGGGCGGCCCTGGGAGTCGGTGCCGACCTGCACGCGCTCGGTGCGAATCTGGCCGGGCAGCGTGATGTAGACGGGCTCGGAGACCTGCTCGCGGCGCATCTGCGGGGGGCCCACGCCGTAGTCGAGGTCGACGACCATGTCGGCCTTCGTGTTCGGCGGCGCCTCATACATGCCCTTGCCGGAGAGGGCGGTCTTCACGAAGCCGGCGGCCTCCTTGTAGCGCAGCGAGTCGTCCGCGACGAGCGGGTTCTTGTTCTTGATCTCATAGGAGATCGCGGGCTCGGCGTTGGGCTTGGCGAGCGAGTCGATCTTCACCTCATGCGTCGTGGCGCAGCCGGAGAACATGAGGATGGCGGCGGCGAATGCGGCAACGAGCCGGGCCTTGGGGCGGGCGCCGCTCGCGAAACAATCCGATCGGGGGTCGGCATTCATGGTGGGACGAGCGCGACCCTAGGCGAAGATCGACGCCGCGCAACTCCAAGAATCGATTCCTCGTCCGGCAGTTCGTCCGGACGGGGGCCGGCCGCCGCCTAGTTCTTCCGATCGGCCCGCTGGGCCTGAAGCACCACGCGAAACATCTGCACGGCGAGCCAGAACACCCCGGTCATGCACGCGGCGCAGAGGCCGCCCCAGAGGAGGATCATCTTTCCGTCGTTCGACGGCACGTGCGGCGCCACGAGCTTGTAGATGCCGTAGAAGAAGCCGACGCAAAGGACCGCATCGACCAACAGGCTGAGAGGAGACGTGAGCTTTGTGACCGGCTGTGACATGACGGGAAAGGAGAGCGACAACGCGCAGCGTGTCCACGGAAAATTTGCCGGCGCAAGACTGGCGGTGAGGGAGGGATTCGAACCCCCGGGACCTTTCGGTCCAGCGGTTTTCAAGACCGCCGCGATAGACCACTCTGCCACCTCACCGGAAAAAGCGCCGGCATTCGGGCGGAAGATCCCGCGGTCGGCAATCGCAATGACGCAGCGGCGCTGCGCGCCGTTGACGCGGGCGGCGCAAAGCCTGACCTGTAGCGGCTTCATGGCCAAGGTCCGCATCCTTCCCGATCGCGTCGCCAATCAGATCGCCGCAGGCGAGGTGATTGAGCGGCCGGCCGCGGTGGTGAAGGAGCTGGTGGAAAACGCCCTCGATGCGGGGGCCACCCGCATCGAGGTCGAGTTCCGCCACGGCGGCCGGGCCCTCATGCGCGTGGAGGACAACGGCCACGGCATGACGCGCGACGACGCGCTGCTGGCCCTCGAGCGCCATGCCACGAGCAAGATTGCGGAGGCCGCCGACCTGGACCGGCTGGCGAGCTACGGCTTCCGCGGGGAGGCGCTCCCCTCGATCGCAAGCGTGTCGCGCTTCGAGCTCCGCACGCGCGAGGCCGGCAGCGACAGCGGCACGGAAATCCTGGTGAACGGCGGGAAACTCCTGCACGTGCGCGACGGCGGCCAGCCGGTGGGCACGCGGATTGAGGTGTCGCATCTGTTCAACTCGGTCCCCGCACGCAGAAAATTCCTGAAGACCGACCAGACCGAGGCGGCGCACATCGTGCATTGCGTGCGGCTCTACGCGCTCGCGTGTCCGCGCACGGCGTTCACGCTCATCGAGGATGGGCGGGTGGTGTTCCGCTCGCCGCAATGCCGCACGCTCGAGGAGCGCGTCGCGGAAATCTTCGGCCGGCAGATGGCGGAGGCGCTCGTGCCGATCGAGGTCGCGGAGCCGGGATTGAAGCTGAGCGGCCTGATCGGACGGCCCGGCACCGGGCGCGCGACGCGGCACGAGATGATCGTCTTTGTGAATGGGCGGCCGGTGGACAGCCGCACGCTGAACTACGCGCTGATCGAAAGCTACCACGAGTCGCTGCCCAAGGGCCGCTACCCGCTCGCGTTCGTCTTCTTCGAATGCGACCCGGCGGCGGTGGATGTGAACGTGCACCCGGCGAAGCGCGAGGTGCGGTTCCGGAGCGAGGCGCAGGTGCGGGGCTTTGTGATTCGGGCCGTGCTGGGTCGGCTGCGGGAACTCGGCGAAGCCGCCGCACCGACGGCGGGGCGTGCGGTAAACGTGGATCAGCCCACCAACGTGACGGAGACGAAAAGCCCCGTCGAACCCGTGCCGGAGCCCCCGCACCGTCCTGTCGTGCGCCGGTGGCCGGCGGAAGCTGAGCGGGTGAATCTGGTCGCGTCCAATCCTGGCGCCAGCGGGCCCGGGGCGCCGGCGTTTCGAGCTCCGCCGTCGGTTTCGGCGCCGGCGCCGGTGTCCGTTGCGCCGGCGTGGCGCTTCGTGGGCCTGGCCCATGGCAACTATGCGCTCTTTGAGACGGCGGCGGGCCTCGTGCTGCTCGATCGGCGGGCGGCGCACGAGCGGGTGTGGTTCGAGCGATTGATCGAGCAGTTTCGCACGGGCGCGGTGCCGAGCCAGCGGCTGCTGCTGCCGCAGCCCGTGGAACTCGACGCGATCGCCTCGGCGTTGCTGCTCGATCGCGTGAAGTTCCTCCATGCGCACGGCATCGAGGTCGGGGAGTTCGGGCGCAATTTCTTCCGCATTGAGGCCGTGCCGCAGTGGATGGAACCGGGCGACGCCGAGCGGTTCCTGCGCGATTTGCTCGGGGCTTTCCGTGACGGCGCGATCCCGGAGCGCGACGCCGGGCTGGCGCGCGAGGAGCTGGCGCGGCTGGCGGTGGCGAAGGCCGTGAGGCTGCCGTCGGCCGGCGGCGAGGCGGAGATGCGGGCGCTGGTGGCCCAGCTCTTCGCGACCGCGACTCCCCTGACGAATCCCTTCGGCCGGCCGACTTACATTGAGCTAAACCACGCCGAGCTCGGCCGGCGATTCCTGCGGTGACGGGAGCTCAGCCCATGAAGCCGAGGTCGGTCGTCGCAAAATTCGCCAAGTTGGGGAAGACCGTGGGCATCGCCGCCTCGTCGACGCCGAACCAGCGCGCGATCGTTGCCCCGAATTGATCGAGCGAGGTCGTCGGGATGAGCGCGCCTCGCGAGCCGGTGTCATCCGGGCCGCCCAGTGCCAGGGTGGGAAACGTGCCGTAGAGATCGCCGCCGCGCACCGCGCCGCCGACCATGACGTGGTGGTTGCCCCAGCCGTGATCGCTGCCGCTGCCGCTGGGCTGGAGCGTGCGGCCAAACTCGCTGGCCGTGAAGGTCGTGACCTTATCGGCGAGGCCCATCTCGGCGGTCGCGTTGTAGAACGCCGAGACGGCCTCGCTGACCTGGCGCAGCAGATCCCACTGTGCCCAGCTTTGCGCCGAGTGGGTGTCGAAGCCGCCGATCGCGCAGAAGAAAACCTGCCGTTTGATGCCGGTCGCCGCGCGCAATTGGATCACCTGCGCGACCTGCTTCAGCTGGTTGCCGAGGGACGTGCCGGGAAACGCCGTCGAAAGCGGCGTGGCGCTAAGCCCGCTGAGCAGGCCGTTGAGCTCGATGCCGTCGGCGCGGACGTCATTCGCCGCCTGCACCATCGCGAGTCCGCTGTTGAACGTGAGAATTTCCTGGAGCGCCTGCTTGCGGGCCGCGGCGGCGCTCGCCGGCCAGGCCGCGAAACCATCGGCCGACAGGTTGTTTCCGGGCAGGAGGCTGGTGGACTGGACGATATTGCCCGCGCAGAAAAGCGCCGAGCCCGCGACGGAGATGGCGGGCGGAAAGGTCGACGCCGCGTTGAGCGAGCGCGTGGCATCGGCGATGCGCCCGGCCCAGCCGGTGCCGCCGGAGCCAAAGGGATTGCCCGCCTGCGTGGAGATCGTCTGGTCGGAATGAGAGAAGAGGTTGGACGGGAGGCCGACCGATGAGGCGAGGTATTGCGCGCGGGTGGTCGGGCGCACGAGCAGGCCGACGTTGGCGATCGCCGCGAGCTGGCCCTGCGCCCAGAGCGGGTGAAGTGCGGCGAGGCCGCTGTTGAGGCCGAAGGGGACGCCGCCTTTGGTCATGACCTCGAGGAGCTGGGCGCTCTGGTCGGGCAGCGCGAGGGAGCCGCGGGCGTCGTGAAACGCCGCGTTCTCGGGGCCGTTGAGGGGGACGATGAGGTTGTGGCCGTCGTTGCCACCGAGCATGAACACGCAGACGAGCGCCTTGTAGTCCGACGCGGCGGCCTGAGCGTGCGCATTGATCTGGCTGAGGCGCGCGAGGCCGGTGGCGCCGGCGGTCGCGACGAGCGTGCTGTGGCGGATAAAGGCGCGGCGCGTGAGCGCGGAAGGTGATTTCATCATGGCGGGAAAAGCGTTTCGTCGATCAATGCTGGACGGCGCAGAGGCCGGAGAGCGCGGTGAGGTAGAGGGCGGTTTGGGCCTTCGTCGTGGCGTCGTATTGCGCCGCGATGGCGGTCGCCAGGCTCTGGCGCATGGCAAGCGGCATGCGGCCGTAGAGCAGCGCCTGATCGACGGCGTCGATGAGCACGGGAATGTTGCCGGCGAGGGCGACGAATGGCGCGATGTCCACGACGAGGTCGCTGCCCGCGTTGCCCGTGAGCGCCGACCAGAAGAGGTTGCCGCGCAGCACGGCCTCGGTCGGCCCGTAGATTTGGAACTCGGGTCCCGCGGTCGTCGTGCGCGGGATGCGGTAGAGCGGGGAGTAGAAGCCAAACACGGAGGGCGGGGCGAGCGGCGTCTGCCCCATCTGGCTGAACTGCCAGGCCAGGCCGTTGGTGGGCGAAACGGTTCCGCCCAGCGCGCGCACAAAGGAAATCGTGTGATAGATGGCGTCCTTAAGGCGCCCGTCGGTGCCGGTCGCGGTGTCGTTGCGCGCTTCGGCGTCGGTCAGGATGGCGCGCACGACGGCCTTGAGATCTCCCCGCGTGCCGGAGCCATTGTCGGCAAATACCGCCGCGACGCGGCCGACGTAGGCGGGCGTGGGATTGCTTTTCACGAGCGCGAGGATGAGGCGCTGCGCGACAAACGGGCCGGTGTTGGGGTGGTTGAAGAGCCAGTCGAGCGTGCCCGCCATGTCGGCCTCGGCGGACTGGCCGGCCGGCAGGGAGGTCCCGACCAAGGCCTTGGCGCTCGTGTCGTGGTTGGCCGCGCGCGACTGGAGCGGGCCGGAGAAATTCTCCCAGTTGTTGTTGCCGGGCCCTTGGTAAGTCCAGCCCGTGAGCGCGAGCGCGACCTGTTGAACCGTGAACTGAGAGTAGGCGCGGATCGGCAGGGATTGGGCATCGAGCTGCCGTGAGCCGTCGGGATTGAGCGCGTAGAGCCCGATGGTGAAGAGCTGCATGAGCTCGCGCGCATAGTTCTCGTTCGCGGCGCTGCCCGGGCTCGGCTTGTTGCTGTTGGCGAGGTCGAGGTATTTGCCCATCTGCGAGCTCGTGGAGATCTCGCCCAGCAGCGCGCGATAGTTGCCGAAGGCGTGGCGGCTCAGGATTTGAAGATAGGGGACGAGCTCGTCCGGGTAGATGTTCTTGTTCGCCGAAATCACGATGATGCCGGCGAGCGCGGAGGCGACGCGCTGACGCAGCTGATCGGGGGCGGTTGCGAGGCGGTGCAGGTGTGCGCTCTGCACCGCGCCCATCGCCATGGCGCCAGGATTCACGATGGCGGTCTCCGGCAGCGCGAACTGCTCGTCGAGCCACGCGTCCACGCCGATCGCCTTCACGCGGGCGAGCGCGGCGGGCGTGGGTCCGTAGGCCGCCTGCTCCAGCAACCGCGCCGCCGCGAGGTCCGGCGTGCCCTGCCCGGTTCCGCCACTGATGGGCGTGACGGTCACGCTCGCGGTGGCGTAGGCGGACGGGTTGGCGGCGCTCGTCGCGCGCACGGTGACGATTGCGGGCGAGGGCACGGCCGCAGAGGCGGTGTAGAGACCGGCGGACGAAATGGTGCCCACGGTCGAATTGCCGCCGGGTGCGCCGTTGACGCTCCAGGCAACGGCCGTGTTCGCCGTGCCGGCGATGCCCGCGGCAAACTGCTGCGTGGACCCGACCGTAAGTGTCGCTGCGCCGGGCAGCACGGCGACCGTAACCGGCGGCGGTGGAGGCGGCGTGGTAATCGTGACGGTGGCCGTGCCGGCGATGGCGGGGTTGGCCGCACTCGTCGCCTGCACCGCGACGCTCGTCATCGTTGCCACCGTGGGAGCGGTGTAGAGCCCGCTGGAGGAGATTGTGCCGACGGTGCTATTGCCGCCGGCGACGCCGTTGACGCTCCACGTCACCGTCGTGTTCGCCGATCCACCGACCGTGGCGGCAAAGGCCCGGGTCGTCCCGACATCCACGCTGGCCGTCGCCGGGGCCACGGTGACCGTCACGGCGGGCGCGGCGGCAACGGAGACGTTCACGACGGAACTCGTCGTGCCGCCGACGCCGCCGTTGACCACGCGGACGGCGACCTTTGTGCCGGCCTGGGCCGCGGTGGCGACGCCGCTGGCGTCGATGCGTGTCGATGAAAGCAGCGTCGCGGTGAGCGTGACCTCGCCAAACTTCACGACTGAGCCGGCATTGAAGTTGGCGCCGTTGAGCGAAATCGTGAAGGGCCCGGCGGGCACGGATTTCTGGTAGATGCTCCAGAGCTGAACCTGAGGCTGGGTGATGGTCAGGTTGACCGCATCGGATTTGGCCGGATAGGCCGTGCTTGTGGCCCGGACCGAGACGACGTTGGCCGCCGGGATGGCGGCGGGGGCTTGGTAGAGACCGCTCGCGCTCACCGTCCCGATCGTCGCGTTCCCTCCGGCCACACCGTTGACCGACCATGCGACGGTATTCGGGCTCAGCGGCACATAGGCCGTGAGCTGGCGCGATGTGCCGACGGTGACGGTTCCGCTGCTGTAGACCGTGAGGTTCTGCGCGTGGACCGCGCCCGCCGTTGCCGCCGCGATCACCAGCGCGAGGAAGCGTTTCGTCATGCTGCCGTTCAATGGCACCGCCGCCAACCGCCTCAAGCCCACCGCAGTAAACGAGAAATGAATACCGCAGGCCCGCCGCGCCCGCGCGCCGGCCTTTACCGGACGTTCACGGATTGCCCCGAAATCCCGCGCCCCTGACGATTATTTGACACCCGCGACCCGACCCGGCTCGCGCGTGCCGCGGCCCGTGCGCTTCGTCAGGGAGTCGCCCAAGTCGGCCCGGCATTTTTCAGCGAACAGCAGCAACCGTTGCACCTCGTCCGGGTGCGCAGCAGCCACATCGCGCGTTTCCCCGAGGTCGGCGCGGAGGTCGTAGAGGGCGGGCGTGGCGAGGACGGAGTCCTGGTATTTGGCGGGGATGCCGTCGCGGCCGCCCGGCCGGCCGGCAAGCGTGCGGTAGCGATGCGGGAGCTGGAGCTTCCAGCGGCCGTCGCCGCTCACGACCGCCTGCAGTTCGTTTTGGGCATACCACATCCCGTAGCCCTCATGCGGGTTCTTTGCGCCGGGCTGGAGCGAGAGCAGCGGCCAGACATCAAGCCCATCCACGGGCAAGTCCGGCAGCTTGGCGCCGACGAGCCCCGCGAGGGTGGGCAGGACATCGATCGTCATCACAAAATGATCGTTCACTGCGCCGGCTGGCAGGCGGCCGGGCCAGCGCATGAGGCAGGGTTCGCGCACGCCGCCTTCCCACGCCGTGCCCTTGCCCTCGCGCAACGGCCCGGCGCTGCCGGCGTGCGTGCCGTAGCTGAGCCACGGGCCGTTGTCGCTGGTGAAAATCACCAGCGTGTCGCGCGCGAGGCCGTGGCGATCGAGCGCGCGCAGGACCTCGCCGACCGACCAGTCGATCTCCATGATGACGTCGCCGTAGAGGCCGGCCTGGGACTTGCCGCGAAACTTGTCACTCACCGCGAGGGGCACATGCGGCATGCTGTGCGCAAGGTAGAAGAAGAACGGCCGTTCCTTGTTCCGCTCGATGAACGACACCGCGCGCTCGGTGTAGCGCGTGGTGAGCAGGTTCATCTTTTCCGGCGTGATCTCGGGGTCGATAACCCGGCCGTTTTCGTAGAGCGGAAGCTTCGGGTAGGTGCCGGCCTTGGCCTCGGGATGATACGGCCACATGTCGTTCGAGTAGGGCAGGCCGAAGGACTCGTCGAAGCCGTGGCGATTGGGCAGAAACGCCTCGCGGTGCCCCAGGTGCCATTTGCCTGCCATGCCGGTGGCGTAACCGCGCGTCTTCAGCAGCTCGGCGATCGTGGTTTCGGTGGCGGCAAGGCCGTGGTTGGCGCCGGGCCCGAGCGCGCCATGGATGCCGACGCGGTTGGAATAGCAACCGGTCAGCAGCGCGGCGCGCGAGGCGGAGCACACGGCCTGCGCGACGTGGAAATTGGTGAACTTCACGCCATCGCGGGCGAGCGAATCGAGATTCGGGGTGGCATAGCCCCGGGCGCCAAAGACCCCTACGTCGCCGTAGCCTTGGTCGTCGGTGAAGATGATGACGACGTTGGGCAGTCGATCGGCGGCGAGCGACGAGGCGGCGAATGCAAGCAGGGCGGTGAGGAGGAGACGAGGTGAGGCCATGGGGCGGGAGATCAAGCGGTGATGCCCTTGCGCTTCAGCGCGGGCGCGAGGAGCCGGCGAAGATTTTCGCGCAGGATCAGCTTCTTGTCGGCGAGGGAAATCTCCGCGCCGAGCACGCGGCCGATTTGGGAGGAGAAGCTGCGGCCGTTTACGTCGCTGCCGTAGAGGACGCGGCTGGCGCCCAGCTCGCGCACGGCCATCTCGACCTCGCCGTAGACCGGATCGCCTCCGCCCAGATCGGCGTGCAGCTCGGGGCGCGCGCGGATGGCGCGGATGCCAAGCGCCCAGTCGCCGCCGCCGGTGTGGCCGCAAACCATGTTGAAGCCGGGGTGGCGCGCGGAGAGCTCGGCCAGCTCCATGGGGGTGGATTCCTGCGGCAGGTTGCCTTTTCCGCGCTGCTTGATCCAGGTGTGCTGGAGGATGAGCGCATCGAGCTCGCGTGCGCGCCGCACGATGGGATCGAGCTCGGGGCGGTTGGCGCGCGCGCCGACCCACAGCTTGATGCCGATCATCGGGCCGTCGACGACGCAGCGCTCCAGCTCATCCAGGGAGGCGCGCAGATGCGTGGGGTTGAGGTAAACGAGGCCGAAGGCGCGTGTTCCCCATTCCTTGAGAATCGCGAGGACGTCGTCGTTGCTTTTGCGAAACTGCTCGGGCGTGGGCTCGTAGTGCCAGGGCGGGCTCATGCAGATGCAGAGCCGCTCCACCCCCACGCGGTCGGTGATCCGCACGAGCGCCTCCATGCGGTGGGCAGGCGTGGCGCCGGGCGTGCCGACGTGCGCGTGAACGTCCCAGATGCCGAGCTTTCGCAACTCGCCGGCGGGGCCCCACGCGGTCTCGGCCGCGACGGCGCCTGGAGCCGCAAATGGCGCGGCGGCGGCGAGTCCGCCGGATTTGAACAGGGTGCGGCGGTTCATGGGCGGGAGAGGGCGGCGAGCGCGTGGCCGTGCCGCACGCCGGCAAGCTGGTCGCGGGAAAGCGCCGACTCCTGCAGCTTCAGGAGCGCGGCTTCAAAGTAGAAGTAAGGCGAGTGCGAGCCGAAGCACAGCCGGGCGGCGGGGGCGCGGGCGAGCAGTTGCTCGATGCCGGCGACGCCCTCGAGCGTCGCGATTTCCATGAGCACGCCGGCCCGCGAGAGTCTTTGCAGGAGCGGCAGGCCGGCGCCGAAGAGCCGCGAGGTGGCATTGAGCAGCATCACGCGCGCGGAGGGGGATTTCTCCAGTGTGTCCGCCAGCGGCGCAAGGTTCACCGGCGCGGCGGTGAAGGCGGGGTTCTGCGAGCGGTCGTCCTCCATCGTGACCGCGATTTGGACGAGGAGGCGCCGCGCCGCCGCGAGTTCAAGCAGGCGCGCGAAGCGGGCGTCGTCGAGCCCGTAGCCGTGGTAGCCGGGCAGCAGGCGCACGCCGGGCATGCCGTGGACCTCAGCGCAGCGCCGCAGGTCTTCCTCCCAATCGGGCAGGGTGGGATTGAGCGCGCCAAACGCCGCGAACAGTCCCGCGCCCTCGCGCGCGCAGGCTGCGGCGAGGCGGGCGTTGGCGCCGGCGATGTCGCTGTGCAGCGCGGCGTCGAAGCTCCCCAGCCACGCGGAGCTCACGCCGTGCTCGCGCAATTTCGCGGCGAGTTGCGCGGGGGTCGCGGCCCAGCCGCGGCGCGTCGGCCAGTGGCCCAGCCACACGTTCGTGTCGACCAGGGCGTCAGGCTCACGGACCGCGGCTGCCCGCAGCGCGGGCGCAGCCGCGGCAGCGGTGGCAAGTCCGCCCAGGAACCGGCGTCGATTCATGCGTGGACTTTGGGGCCGCGCATGCACGGCGCGCAATCCCTGTCTTGCGACTTTTCCCGCACACCGGGATTGCCTTCGGGCCGCTTGGCATAGTAACCCTGCGGTTACATCGGCACTGTCCGTGCTTGGCCCCCTCCTGACATGACCATACCCATCCTGCCTCGTATTCGTTCCGTCGCCGTCCTGGTTGTCGCGCTGTTGTCCGCCGCGACCATGATCGCCCAGTCCACCGGCCGCGTTGTCGGCCAGGTTCGCAATGCCGCCACCGGCGTCTTCCTTGAGGGGGCCGAAATTTCCGTCGACGGCTCCGGGCGCTCCACGCTCGCCGACAGCGAGGGGCGCTACGAGCTCGCGTTGCCGCCGGGCGTCGCGACGCTCGTCGTCCGCTACACGGGCCTGGAGACGGAGCGCATCGCGGTGAACGTCCGTTCCGGCGCCACCGAGCGCCGCGACGTCGCGCTCAACTCCGGCATCTACAAGCTCGAGGCCTTCACCGTCTCCGGCCCGCGCGAGGGCGGCGCCGCCGCGATCACCAAGCAGCGCGAGGCGCCCAACGTGAAGAACGTCGTGGCCTCCGACTCCTTCGGCAATGTCGCCGACGGCAACATCGGCGATTTCCTCCAGCAGCTGCCCGGCATCACCGCGGTCTACGTCGGTGCCGACGTGCGCTCCGTGCAGATCCGCGGCATCGACGGCGCGCTCAACTCCGTGACGATGGACGGCGACCGCGTGGCGAGTTCGCAGTCGGCGAACACCGGGCGCACCTTTGAGTTTGAGCAGGCCTCGCTCAACAACATCGAGACCATCGAGGTCACCAAGGCCCCGACGCCCGACATGGACGCCGACTCGATCGGGGGCAACGTGAACATCGTCTCGAAGAGCGTGTTCAACCGCAATCAGCCGCGGCTCATCGTGTATTCGCTCGGCGGCGTTTGGCGCCCGGGGTTTTTCACGCGGTCGGACAATTGGCTGCGCGAGCCCATCGCGAACGTTGGGCCTTCGGTCAATTTCTCCTATGCCGATGTGCTGGGCAGCGAGAAGCGGGTGGGGGTGACGCTCAACTTCACCTACCACTCCCAGCCCGGCGGCGACACCGCGGCGCTTGCCACCTACCAGACCTCGCTCGCCGAGCCCTACTACGTGCAAAACATCACGGTGCCGCGGCCGGCCGGCGCGCCGCGCACGCGCCTCGCCCTGGGCGGCAAGGTCGAATACAAGCTCACCGAAAACACCGTCCTCTCGCTCAACACCGCCTACAATTGGTTTCATGAGACCAACGACACCCGCGCGATGGTCCTCGGCACCACCGCCGCCGTGGCGAATTTCCGCCCGGGCTACACGAGTTTCTTTGAGGAGGTGCTCGCCAACGCGAACTCCTCGAGCGCGGTGACGATCTCCACCGACGACAAGTCCGGCCGCACCTACCAGCTCGTCCCGACGATTCGGCACCGCTGGCCCGGCCTCGAGCTCGACTACGGCGTGAGCTGGTCCAACTCCCAGACCTACTACGACTACGCGCCCGACGGCCGGCACTTCCAGTCGCGCCCCAAGGCCACCATCACCTACCGCCTCGCCAACATCGGCTTCACCATTGATCGGCGCCAGTCGCTCAAGTGGCCCAAGTATGCGCAGACCGCCGGCCCGGACCTTTTTGACGTCAACAACTACAACACGCTCCTCGTCACCAATTCCGATCGCTCGGGCGAGGACGAAATCAAGACGGCGAAGCTCAATGCCAAAAAGACCTTCAGCCTGCCGTTGCCCGTCATCGTGAAGGCCGGCGGAGTGATCCGCCAGCAGGACCGCACCCTCGAGAACCACTCGCGGCGCTTCAACTATACCGGCGCCGATGGCATCCAGAACAACGCCGACGATTTGTTCACGCTCGGGCAGTTCCGCGAGACGACGCCCAAGTGGAGCGATTCCAACGAGGGCTACCGCCAGCCCGCGTGGGTCAACCCGTTTGCGGTCACGCGCCACGCGGCGGCCGTCCCCTCGCTCTGGCGCGAGGACACCGCGTTTGCCACCACCTCGCGCCTCAACGGCGACCGGCGCATCACCGAAACCGTCACCGCCGGCTACGCCATGGGACAGGTGAAGTGGAATCAGCTCTCGCTGCTGGGCGGGGTGCGCGTCGAGAAGACCGAGACCGACGCCGAGGGCCCGGTGACGGTCAACGGTGTGTTCCGCCGGCTCTCGCGGAAGGGCGCCTATCGCGACACATTTCCGGGCGCGCACCTCCGTTACAACCCCGTGGGCAACCTTATCGCGCGCTTCAGCTACTCGTCCGGCATCGGCCGGCCGTCGTTTGACGCGATCATCCCGGCGGACACCATCAATGACGCGGCGCAGACCGTGACCGTGCGCAACCCCGGGCTGCGTCCCCAATACTCCGACAACTACGATGCCACGCTGGAATACTACTTCGAGCCCGCGGGCTCCGTGAGCGTGAGCGCGTTCCGGAAGCAAATCCGCGACTTCCAGTTCACCGACACGAGCCAGCTCGTGCAGCCCGGCAACGACAACGGCTTCGACGGCCAGTATGTCGGCTACCGTATCTCGACGACGCGCAACGGCGGCAGCGCCACCTACCGCGGCCTCGAGCTCGCCTACCAGCAGCAGTTCACGTTTCTCCCCGGCTTCTGGCGCGGCTTCGGCCTCTACGCCAACTACACGCGCCTCCTCACGCGCGGCGACTACGGCGGCGCGGCGGTCACGACCAACGTCGCCGGCTTCGTGCCCAAGACCGGCAACCTCGCGCTGACCTACCTCGGCTACGGCTGGAATCTGCGCGTCAACGCCGTCTGGCGCAGCGAGTATCTCGTGACCAACAGCACGAACATCGCCGCGCTCGTCTACCAGGAGCCCAAGCTCCAGCTCAACTTCAAGAGCCGCTACAACCTCACGCGCAACACCGCGATCTTCTGCGACGTGGAGAACTTCAACAAGTCTCCCATCACCGAGACGTGGGTCGGCAGCAAGGACCGCCCGAACCAGACGCGCATCGTCGTCGCCAAGATCGTCGCCGGCGTGAGCGGACGGTTCTGAAGGAGTAGGGCGGGTCTGTGACCCGCCCCTTTCTACGGACAGATTTCATCACGGATTGCTCGGATGAACACGGATGGATTTCCACTGCGGATGATCGGTCCGTGGCCATCCGTGTAATCCGTGGTCGAAGGTCCGTCTGTTCCCAAGGGCGGGTCACAGCTTCGCCCTGCTTCAAGCCATGCCTCCAAAAATCTCCCCGCTAGCCGCCGCGCTTCTGCTCGCCACCTCCGTCTTTGCCGCCGAGGAAAAATTCCCCAGTTACCCCGCTGTCGAGCCGCGCGACGTCGCGAAGACCTTTCGCGTGAAAGACGGCTTCACGCTCGACCTTGTCGCCGCCGAGCCGCTCGTCTCGAGCCCCGTCGCCATTTGCTACGACGAGAACGGCGCGGCCTACGTCGCCGAGATGCTCGACTATCCCTACACGGACAAGGCGACGCACCAGGCGTGGAAGGACAACACCACCGACGCCCCCATCGGCCGCATCCGCAAATTGATCGATCGCGACGGCAACGGTGTGTTCGACGAAAGCTACGTCTTCGCCGACGGCCTTTCCTGGCCCACGGGCGTCGCGTGCTGGAACGGCGGCATCATCGTCACCGCCACGCCGGACGTATGGTATTTCAAGGACACCGACGGGGATCACCGCGCGGATGTGCGCGAGAAGGTCTTCTCCGGCTTCCGGAAATACAACGTCCAGGCCGTCATCAACACGCCGCTCTGGACGCTCGACAACCGCATCGTCTTCACCGGCGGCACCAACGGCGCCCAGCTCGTGAGCGCGCGCGCGCCCGGCGACAAGCCAGTCCGCATCACGCGCAACGATCTCCGCGTCGATCCGCGCACGTGGCGCATCGAGCCCATCGCGGGCGGCGCGCGCTTCGGGCAGGGCGTGGACGACTGGGGCAACCGTTTCCTCTGCAACATCCGCAATCCCGCGCAGCACGTGGTCTTCGACGGCACGCTCGCCGCGCGCAATCCCTTCCTCGCCGCGCCCAATCCGGTCTTCGACGTCCGCGAGTCCGGCGACCAGTTGCCGGTCATGCGCATCAGCCCCATCGAGCCGTGGCGCGAGGTGCGGGCCCGCCGCTGGGTCGCGGAAAACCACCAGGTGCCGCGCAGCGAGCTCGTCGCGGGCGGCGTCTACACCTCCGCGGCCGGCATCACCGTCTACCGCGGCGCCGCCTATCCGCCGGCGTATCGCGGCCAGATCTTCACCGCCGAGGTGGCGAACAACCTCGTGCAGCGGCAGTCGGTCGTGCCCGATGGCGTGACGTTCAAGGTCGAGGCCGCCGACAAGGACGCCGAGTTCATCGCCTCGACTGATCTCTGGTTCCGCCCGGTCAACTTCGCCAACGCGCCCGACGGCACGCTCCACGTCGTCGACATGTATCGCGAGACGATCGAGCACCCTTGGTCCATCCCTGACGACATCCACGCGCGCCTGGATCTCCTGCAAGGCCGCGACCGCGGGCGCATCTACCGCCTCACGCCGCCGGGCTTCAAGGCTCCGAAGCCGCCGCGCCTCGGCGCCGCCAGCACCGCCGGGCTCGTCGCCACGCTGGAGAATCCCAACGGCTGGTGGCGCGACACCGCGCAGCGGTTGATCTTCGAGCGGCAGGACAAGGCGGCCATCGCGCCGCTGCGCGCGTTGCTGGAAAAGAGCGGAAGCGAGCTCGCCCGGCTGCATGCGCTCCACGCGCTCGACGGCCTCAGCGCCCTGCGGAACGAGGATCTCCTGCGCGCGCTCGGGGACCAGTCCCCTGGGGTGCGCGAACATGCCATCCGCCTTTCATCCGTGAGAGCCAACGAGTCGGCCGAACTGCGCTCGGGGCTGCTCGCCCTTGCCACCGATCCCGAAATCCGCGTGCGCTACCAAGTCGCCTTCGCCGCCGGCGGCCTCGCCAACGAGGCCGCTGCGGTCACCGCCGCCGTCGCGGTCCTTCGCCAGTCACCCGGCGATCGCTGGGTGCGCGCGGCCGCGCTCGGCGCGCCACCCGACCAGTGCGTGCGGCTGGCGCAGGCTTGGCTCGCAGCCGGGCTGGCGGCGACGGACGCGGAGACCTTGCGCCAGTTCGCCTTTGTCGCCGGCGGCCAGAATTCTCCCGCCAATCTCGACGCTCTCTTCGCCGCCGCGCGCGAGGCAGGCGCGCTCACGGATGTGTTCTGGAGCGGCCTTGGCGACGGCCTGCGACAGGCCGGGAAAAATTTCCGCTCCGCCCTCCGCGGCGCGGCGGCCCGGGGCGCCGCCGAACTCCTGGCCGAGGCCGCGCGCACGGCGCGCGCCAGCCACGCCGATGCGTCGGTGCGCGTCGCGGCGGTGAAGCTGCTCGCCTACGATGACTTCACCGGCGCGCGTCCCGTGCTCGCCGCGCTGCTGGCGCCGAGCGAGGCGCCGCCCGTGCAGAGCGCGGCGGTCAAGGTGCTCGGCGGCTTTGCGCACGCCGATGTGGCGAAGACGCTCCTCGAGGCGTGGCCCGGGAGCACCCCCGCGGTGCGTGAGGAGGTGCTCGTCGCGCTGCTGGCCCGGCGCGAGCGCGTGGCGCCGCTGCTCGCCGCCATCGAGGCCGGCACGGTGGCGCCGGGGCAGGTAAGCACGGCGCGCCGCACGCAGCTTCTCGCCACGCCGGATGCGGCGCTCAAGGCCCGCGCGCAGAAGATCTTTGCGTCGGGCGCGACGGCGTCGCGCGCCGAGGTCGTGCGCAATTACCAACCGGTGCTCGCGATGACGGGCGATGCCTCGCGTGGCGCCAAGGTTTTCGACGCCGTCTGCGCCGCCTGCCATCGCTACGCGGGCCGCGGCGCCGACCTCGGTCCCAACCTCGAGACGATTCGCGGCTGGGACAAGGAGAAGCTCCTCCTCCATATCCTCGATCCCAACCGCGAGGTCGCGCCGGCCTATCTCGCCTACACGATCGAGCTGAAGGACGGCGGCGCCATCGCCGGCATGATCACCGAGGAGACGGCGGGCGGCATCAAGGTGAAGCGCATCGGCGCGCCCGAGGAGACGATCCTGCGGCAGAACATCGCGAAGCTCACCAGCTCCGCGCTTTCGCTGATGCCCGAGGGCCTGGAGGCCGCGTTGCCGCCGGCCGACATGGCGGACCTGCTCGCCTATCTCACCGCGCCGTGAACACCCGGGTCTTCGCTCGTCGTGCCGCGATTGCAGGCCCGGCCGTTGGCCGGGCGGCCCGCGCGCCGGGCGGGCCTGCAAAGGGTTGGTTCACTGCCTTCGTTCTGGGCGCCACCGTGGCCGTCGCCGCCGAGCCGCTGCGCGTCGGCGTGGGCAAGGCCGACATCACGCCCGAGCCTGAGGTTTTGAACTGGGTCACGGGCAAACCCTACGGCGCGATCCGCGATCGGTTGCTCGTCCATGCGCTCGTGCTCGACGACGGTGCGCAGAAGGTCGCGCTCCTCCGCTGGGATTTGGTCGATGTCTCCGAGTCCGCGCGCGACGAGGTGCGGGCCGCGGTGGGGGCCGCGCTGAAGATGCCGGGCGAAAACATCCTCGTCCACGCGAGCCACAACCACTCCGCGCCATGGACGCCGGTCTACCGGGCCGGTCTCCGCGGGCTGGAGCGCGACACGTGGTGGGCGATTCGCTACATGCCGGCGCAGAACGCATTTCCCCCCTATGCCCGCTGGATGGCGCGGCTCATCGCCGCGAGCGCCGAGGCCGCCGCGCGCGCCGCCGAGTCGGCGCAGCCCGCGAGCCTGGCGATTGGGCGCATCACCGCCGCGGAGTATTTTCACAACCGCCGTCCGCGCGCGCCCGCCTGGGGCCTGGCCGACACCAAGCCGCCGCCCGTGATCAACCCAGCGCACCCCGACTGGAACCCCGAGGTGCTGCAGGGCGGCGCGAGCTTCGGCCCGATGGATCGCACGTTCTCGATCGTGCTCGTGCGCGGCGCGGGCGATGCGCCGATCGCGTCGCTGTTCCACGCCGCCTGCCACTCCGTGTCGATCTACCCTGCAAATCCCGCGATCTCGGCTGATTGGCCCGGGCCGGCCTCGAGCGCCATCGCGGCGGCGCTCGGTGGGGAGAGCCTTTTTCTCCAGGGCACCTGCGGTGACATCAACCCGTGGCGCCGGGGCGAGGCCGCCGTGGCCACGATGGCCGAGGGCCTCACCGCCAAGGCGAAGATGGCCGCTCGCTACGCGGTGAAGCTCACGACTGCGCCGCTCGCGGTCGACCGCGTGACAATTGCGTTGCCGCTGACGCCCGCGGCGAAAAAGCGCACCGGCACCGACACTGTCGCCGCTGAAATCCAGGTCATCGTCTGCGGCCCGCTGGCGATTGTCGGCCTGCCGGGCGAGCCGATGACGGAACTCGGCATGGCCATCCGCCAGCGCTCCCCGTTTCCCCAGACCTTGGTGCTGGGCTATTCCAACGGCAACGGCGCCCACTACGTCGGTATGCCCGGTGAAAAGGCGCGCGGCGGCTACGAGGCGGGCGATGCCGGTGCCGGCACGGACGAGTGCGGTCCGCTGATGGTCGAGGCGGCGGAGCGCATGCTGCGCGGGGTCTTTGCCCGCACCGAGGCGGCGCGCGCCGAGGTGGAAAGCGCCCGGCGGGCCCGGCGGTGACGGCGCCCGAGTGTAACGTCCGCTCCGTCCGCTCGTCTTCGCTGCCGCCCACCTTCCGGTCATGCGTCGCCTTTCCCTCGTTGTGCCCCTTATCTTCGCCTCGGCTGCGTTGCTGGCCGCGGCCGACGGCGTGAAGCCCGACAAGGAGGATCGGCCGGACAAGGCGGACAAGCCCGACAAGGCCACGAAGGCCGAGCGCCGCGAAATGCGCAAAGCCGGCGACGGCGGCGCCAGCGACGAGAAGCGCCCGGCCTCAGCCGACCCGCAGGCCCGGGCGCAATCGCGCCTCCGCGAGCGCCTGGAAATCACGGACGACGGGGAGTGGGCGGTGATTTTGGAGCGCATCCAGCGCGTGGAGGAATTGCGTCGCACCGTGGCGGGTGCGCCGGCGTCCGGCGCCGATCGCGGCAAGCGCTCGTCCCGTTCGGAGGGCGTCGCCGCCGAGCGCGAGGCCTTGCGCTCCGCCGTGGCGGATCACCTGCCCGATGCGGAGATCCGTGCGCGGCTCGCGCGCGTGGCGGAGGTGAACCGGCAGAACCAGGCGAAGCTCGCCCGGGCGCAGGAAGAGCTGCGCGCGGTGCTCACCGTGCGGCAGGAGGCGATCGCCGTGGTGTTTGGCTTGCTGCCGCCGTAGCCGGCGTGCGTCGCAAACAAGCGTTGTCAACGCGGGCGCGCCGCCAACGCTTGCCGCATGCCCCTGTTTTCGCTTTCCCGCGCCGCGGCGTTTCTGCTCCTCCCCGCCCTGCTCGCCGCCGCCGAGCCGCGATGGTTCAAAGGCAACCTGCACACCCATTCGCTCTGGAGCGACGGCGACGACTATCCGGAGATGATCGCCGACTGGTTCAAGCGCGAGGGCTACCATTTCCTCGCGATCTCCGATCACAATGCCCTCCAGCAGGGGCAGCGCTGGCTCGAGTTGAAGGCGCCCGTCGCCATCGGCGGCGTGCCCAATGACCGCGGCGGCGGCCCGGTGCTCGAGAAATACCTGCGCCGCTTCGGGCCGGATTGGGTCGAGCTGCGCGAGGCCGCCGGCAAACGCAGCGTCCGCCTCAAGCCGCTGGACGAATACCGTTCGCTGCTGGAGGAGCCCGGTCGTTTCCTGATGATCCCGGGACTGGAGATCACCTCGGCGTGGAAGCGGCCCAAGACCGAGACCCAGCCCGAGCGCACGGGACCGGTGCACATGAACCTCACCAACGTCCGCGAGTCCGTCGCGCCCGTGGCCCACGAGGAGGCCACCGTCGTGATGCAGCGCACGGTCGATGCCGTGCGCGCGCAGCGCGAGAAGACCGGGCAGCCCATGCTGCTCCATCTCAACCACCCGAACTTCCGCTCGGGTGTCACGGCCGAGGAACTGATGCGCGTGAAGGGCGAGCGGTTTTTTGAGGTCTACAACGGCCACCCTGGCGTGGACAACGAGGGCGACGCCGCGCGCCTCGGCATGGATGCCATGTGGGACGCGATTCTGACCGTGCGGCTTGCGGAGCTGGGGCTTGAGCCGATGTTCGGCGTGGGCGTGGACGACTCGCACAACTACCACACGATCGGGCTCGGCAAGAGCAACGCCGGCCGCGGCTGGATCATGGTGCGCGCGCGGCACCTCACCGCGGAATCCATCGTGCTGGCGATGGAGGCCGGCGACTTCTACGCGTCGTCGGGCGTGACCCTGGACGACGTGAAGCGCGCGGACCGCACGCTCTCCGTCGCCATCAAGGCGGAGCCGGGGATCACGTATCGCACCCTGTTTCTCGGCACGCGCCGCGGCTACGATCCGAGGACGGAGCTGCTGCCGCCAATCGGGACCGGCCCCTCGCGCACGCTGCCGCACCGCCGCTACAGCAAGGATGTGGGCGCCGTGCTGGCCGAGGTGGCCGGCGCCACGGCCAGCTACACCCTGCGCGGCGACGAACTTTACGTGCGAGCAAAGATTGTTTCCTCAAAGCCGAAGGCCAACGGCAGCGTCGCGGGCGAATTTGAGACGGCGTGGACGCAACCGCTGGTGAACGAGGCCAAGCCGTGAAGCCACGCGGCGCGCTTTTCCTGGTTTTTGCCGCGGCCGCGGCGGCCGCCGAGGTGCCGCCCGCGCTTCGGCCTTTCTTTTCCCCGCCGCCGGAGCACGCCGCGCTGGCGCCCGGCCTCCGCTCCCCGCTGCTTTTCGCCGACGGGCGCCCGGTGGCCACTCCCGCCGAGTGGCCGGCGCGCCGCGCGGAGATTCTCGCCTATTGGCACGGCCGCATGGGGGCGTGGCCGCCCTTGTTGGAGCGGCCGCGCGTCGAGTTGTCAGAGCGGCAGGAGCGCGGCGGCGGCATTGTGCAGCATCGCGTCAACCTGGAGGTCGCGCCCGGGGTGATGCAGCACGGGTTCTTGCTCACGCCGAGGATGGGCGCGGGTGAGAAGCGCCCCGCGGTCCTGGTCGTGTTTTACGCGCCCGAGGTGAGCGTGGACTACGACGGCCCCGGTCCGATTGTCGGCCAGGCCGCGCACTATTTGCCCAACAAGGATCGCCGCAGCGACCGCGCGTTTGCGCTGCGGCTGGCCGAGCGCGGCTTCGTCACGCTCTCGATCGGCACGCCGGGCGACGATGCATTCAAGCCGGACCTGCACGGCGCGACCTGCCAGCCGCTCAGCTACCACGCCTATCTGGCGGCCAACTGCCATACGATCCTCGCGCAGCGCCCGGAGGTGGATCCCGCGCGCATCGGCGTGATGGGGCACTCGTATGGCGGCAAGTGGGCGATGTTCGCCTCGTGCCTCCACGAGAAATTCGCCTGCGCCGTGTGGTCCGACGGCGGCGTGGTCTTCGACGAGCAGCGCGGCAACGTGAACTACTGGGAGCCCTGGTATCTCGGGTTTGAGCCCGGCAAAAAGCGGAAGCGCGGGCTCATCACCCCGGAGAATCCCGCGTTCGGCGCCTACGCGCGCATCGTCGCCGAGGGCCACGACCTGCACGAACTGCACGCGCTGATGGCGCCGCGCCCCTTCCTCGTCTCCGGCGGATCGGAGGACGGCCCGGCGCGCTGGCGCGCGCTGAACCATGCGGTCGCGGTGAACAAATTCCTCGGCTGGGAAAACCGCGTGGCGATGACGAACCGCCCCGCCCACTCGCCCACGGCGGAGTCAAACCAGCAGGCCTTCGGGTTTCTCGAATATTTCCTCAAGCCATGATCCAGCGGGCGATAGGGTTCTCTTCATTGATCGCGGCGGCGGCGCTTGGCGCGGAGGCGCCGCGCTACGAGTGCCGCTGGGCCGCCACGCCGCCCGTCATCGACGGGCGCGGCGACGACGCCGTGTGGCGCGACGCCCAGCCGGTGGACAATTTCCGCCTGCCGTGGCTGCCGGGCGCGCCCGCCGCGCGCGAAGGCACGCGGGCCAGGCTGCTCTGGGATCGCGAGTGGATCTACTTCCTCGCGGAGATGGACGACGCCGACATCTCCAACCCCGTCACCGCGCACGACGGGCCGATGTGGAACGACGATGTGTTCGAGATTTTCCTGAAGCCCTCCGAGGCGCACGCGGGCTACTACGAGTTCGAGGTCAACCCGCACGCCGCGATCTTCGATGCGTTCTTTCCGGCGGCGGGGGGGCCGCTGCGCAACGGCGCCTTCACGCGCGACCGGTTTCATGTCGAGGCGCGCGTGACGGTGCGCGGCACGGTCAACAATTCCACGGATCGCGACCAAGGCTGGACGGTGGAGGGGCGCATCCCCTGGGGCGACTTCTCGCACACGGGCGGGCGCCCCGCGCCGGGCGAGACGTGGCGCGTGAACTTCTCGCGCGTGAACGGCGCGAAGGCCGCGCAGGAACTCTCGAGCGCCGTGCCGCTGTCGCGGCCGAGCTTCCATCTCACGGCGGACTACGCGCCGCTCACCTTCGCCGGCCCGCCCACGCTCCCGCGCGGCGCGTGGACGGCCACCAACCTCCTCACGCCGCCCGAGCCGCCGACGGGCTACGCGACGGAACGCGCGTGGCCGCGGCTGCAGGCGCGATCGATGGTCACGCTCGCGCCCGCGCCCGGCGGCGCGTGGATGTGGTTCCTTGATCAGGAGGGCGGGTGGGGCGGCGGCATGCGGCTCGGGCGCTTCCGCCACGACGGCGACGGCAGCGACGCCGAGACGCTGATCGATTCCACGGATCAAATCACCAACATCGCCTTCCACCCGCGCTTCGCGGAGAACGGCTTCGTCTACCTCGGCGCCAACGGCCCCGACGACCAGCGCGTGCGCCACTCGCGCGTGGTGCGCTACACCGTGCGCGACGGCCGGCCCGACCCGGCGACCCGCCTCGTGATCATCGAGTGGCCGAGCAACGGCCACAACGGCTGCGGCCTCGCCTTCGGCGCCGACGGCCTGCTCTTCGCCACCAGCGGCGACGGCACCTCCGACAGCGACAAGGATCGCGTGGGCCAGGACCCGCGCACGCTGCGCTCAAAAATCCTGCGCCTCGACGTCGATCACCCGGCGCCGGGAAAAAACTATGCGGTGCCCGCCGACAACCCGTTTGTCGGCGACGCGCGCTTCGCGCCCGAGACCTGGACCTACGGGATGCGCAACCCATGGCGGCTCACCTTCGACGCCGCGAGCGGCCAGCTCTGGTCCGGCGAAAACGGGCAGGATCTCTGGGAGTTTGCGCACCTCGTGCAGCGCGGCGCCAACTACGGCTGGAGCGCCTACGAGGGCAGCCGGCGCTTCAGCACGAGCCGTCCCGTCGGCCCGACGCCGGTCACGCCGCCCACGCTGGAGTTTTCGCACGCGGAGTTCCGTTCGCTCACGGGCGGCGTGGTCTACCGCGGGAAAAATTTCCCCGAGCTGGTCGGCGCCTTTGTCTTCGGCGACTTCAACACCGGCCGGGTTTGGGCCGCGAAGCACGACGGGAAAAAAGTCGAGTGGGCGCGCGAGCTCGTGGACACGCCCTTCGCCGTCACGCACGTGACCGCCGACGCCGCGGGGGAGATCGTGCTGGCCGACTACGGCTCGCCGCGCTCGAACAAGCCCATCCCCGGCGGCGTGCACCGGCTCGTGCGCGCCGCGCCGCGCGCGCAGCCGGCGAAGCCCTTTCCGCGCAAGCTCAGCGAGACGGGGTTGTTCGCCGACACCGCGAAAATCACGCCCGCCGGCGGCGTGGTCGCCTACGAAATCAACGCGCCCGGCTGGCACGACGGCGCGGCGGGCGCGCACCATCTCGCGCTGCCCGCGGGCGGCGCGATCGTGAACGACGGCGGGAAGACCTGGGAGCCGACCGATGGCGCGGTGCTCGCGCAGACGCTCACGCTCGCCGGCCGCCGCCTCGAGACGCGCCTGCTCGTGAAATCGCAGGGCGACTGGGCGGGCTACACCTACGTCTGGGACGCCGCGCAGCGCGATGCCGTGCTGGCCGACAAGGGCGGCGCCGACCTCACGCTGGCGGGCGGCGGCGCGTGGCGCGTGCCGAGCCGCGCGGAGTGCATGATGTGCCACACGCGCGAGGCGACGTTTGCGCTGACAATGCGCGAGGGCCAGCTCAACGCCGGCGATCAGCTCGCGCGCTGGGAAGCGATGGGCCTGCTGCGCACGGAGACGGCGCGGCCCGAGCGCGGGCGGCGCGGGGGCCGGGGCGGTTGGCGCGAGCCCGAGGACTATGGCGAACAGCGCGTCGCTCCCGCCTCCCCGCTGCTGCCGCGCGCGCCGGCGCAGCTCGCGCGCTACGCCGGGGTGGGCGAGACGGCGGCCCCGCTTGATTTGCGGGCGCGCACCTACCTCGCGGTGAATTGCTCGCATTGCCACACCGTCTCGGGGGGCGGCAACAGCGCGATGAACTTCGAGTGGGGCGCCGCGGCGGGCCGCATGGGCGCGCTCGGCGCGCTCCCCGAGCACGGCGATCTTGGGATCGCGGACGCGCGGGTGATTGCGCCGGGCGCGGCCGGGCGCAGCGTGATCTTGCCGCGCATGGCCGTGCGCGGGCCCAACCAGATGCCGCCGGTCGTCAGCCGCGCATCCGATCCGGAGGGCGTGCGCTTGATCGCGGAATGGATCCAGTCGCTCGCACCGTGAGCGCGGCTCAGAAATTTTTCTCGTAGGTCGCGCCGTTGGCGTCGGTGAACGTCAGGGTGTTGTTCCCGATTTTGGTGAGCTTGAGGCCCAGGGTGCGATCGACGGTGTCGTTCACGCGATAGACGCGGTCGTTCATCAGGACGCGCCCGCCGTTCTCGGTCGAGCGCACCATGGCGACGCGCACGGCATCGACGAAGGTGGCGATGCGCTCGTCGGGTTTCGGCGGCGCCGGCGCGACGGTGATGACCGGGATGGCAAACGCGGGCTTGGCGGTCGGCTGGGGGGCGGGAGCGGGTTCGGCGGCGTTTGCCGCGGGCTTGGCGACCGGCAAGCTGACGATGGGCGCTGCCGGTGCGGACACGGCGGGCACAACGGGCTCAATGACGACGGGGGCCGGAGTGACAATGGTGGGCGGGACGGGCGTGGTCGCGGCCGGCGCAGGCGGAGGAGTCGCGGTTGGAGTTGCCTTCGGAGTCGACTCGACGACGGGCGCAGGGGCGGCGGCCGCGGGAGACGGAGGGTGGGCGACTGCCGGCGCCGAGGGAGCGGGCTTCCGCAAAATGAGGAGCGTCGCGCCGATGGAGACCGTGACCAGCAGGACGCCGCCGGCGATCAGCGCGAGCGGCGGGCCGCCGCGGCGCGCGGGTTGCCGCGGAGCGGCCGGGGGCTGCGGCGCGGCGGCGACCGGCGTGGGGATTTCGCGGAAAGAGGCCGGCGCGGGGGCGTCGTGACGCTCGCGCTGGGCTTTTTTCAGGGCTTCGTTGATGAGGCTCATGGCGCGGATCAGGCGGTGAGGGTGCCGACTTCCTTGGAGGCGCGGCGGACATCCCAGTAGGTGACCTCGTCGGAATCCCGGACAAAGGCGGACAGCAGCGCCTTGTCGCAGAGATTGTTCAGGATGCGCGGGATTCCCGCGCTGCGGCTGTGGAGCGCGCGCAGCGCCCAGGTGGTGAAGGTGGGCCGGCCGTTGCCGCCGGCGAGGGTGATGCGGTGCTGGATGTAGTTGCCGAGATCGCTCGGCGTGAGCTGGCGCAGCTCATAGTGCACGAGGATGCGTTGGCGGAGCTGGCGCAGCTCGGGCCGGGCGAGCACTTGCTTCAGCTCGGGCTGGCCCATGAGCACGATTTGGAGGAGCTTTTGCTTGTCGGTCTCAAGGTTGGAGAGGAGGCGGATCTGCTCGAGCACCTCGAAGGTGAGATTCTGCGCCTCGTCGATGATGAGCACGATGTCGCGTCCCCGCTCGATGCGGTCGAGGAGCACGCGGTTCACCTGCGCCACGAGATCGTGGGGGCTGCTGCCATGGTCGATCTCCCCGAGCTCGGTGAGGATGGCCTTCAGCATCTGCGTCTCGTTGATGCGCGGGTTGAGGATCAGCGCGGTGTCCCAGCGCGTCGGATCGAGCTCGTTGAGGAATCGGCGGCAGAGCGTGGTCTTGCCGCAGCCGACCTCGCCCACGAGGACGGTGAAGCCCTTTTTCTCGCTCACACCGTATTTGAGATGCTGCAGCGCCTCCTGATGCGTGGGGCTCAGGTAGAGGAAGCGTGGGTCCGGGGTGATGTTGAAGGGCATCTCCGAGAACCCGTAGAAACTCTGATACATGTGCGTAGAAACCGTTGCCCTCGGCAATCGGCGGGCGCACGCCTTATTGAACACCCCGCGCCGGATTGGGCGGGTTTTCAAATGTCCTTTACTCGTTCGGCGCCGCGCCCGTTGATCCGTCCGTCCCGTGACGCCGCGCCGCCTCATCGTCCTGCTCTACATCGTGCTTCTAGCCGGATTCGGAATCTGGGCTGGCGCGATGTTCCTTGAGGCTCGGGGGGAATACCAGCAGCTGCGGCAGGTTCAGGCCGCCGGCGAAGCGCGGCTGTCCGCCGCGGAGGCGCGGCTGAAGGATCAGGAGACATTCCTCCAGCGCCTCCGCACCGATCCGAAATTTGCGGAACGGGTGATCCGGCTGCAACTCGGCTACGGGAGGCCCGACGAAATTATCCTTCGCTTCGACTCGGGACGCTGATTCTTTCCGCCGCTGCATGGGCCAACATCACTCGTTGAGAGAGCAATTCGAGCGCGCCGGGCAGGGGCAGGTCTTCGCCCATTTCGACCGCTGCACCGCGGGGCAACAGCGGCAGCTCCTGGCTGAGGCGGCTGAGATTGATCTCGCCGAGGTGGGGCGGCTCACGCGAACGCTCTTGGGAAAGCATGCTGCGGCGGGCGGCAGCCTCGACGGCCTGGCGCCGGCGCCCTACGAACGCCGCCCTGAGCACGGTGGCGATGCGAGCGCGTGGGCGCGGGCGAAGGCGGCGGGCGAGGCGGCGCTGCGCGCCGGGCGGGTGGCGGCCTTCACCGTGGCCGGGGGGCAGGGGACGCGACTGGGCTACGATGGGCCAAAGGGGACCTTCCCCGTCACGCCGATCTTGCGAAAGACGCTCTTCCAAGTCTTCGCCGAGAAAATCCTCGCGTCAGGCCGCCGCTACGGGCGGCCGTTGCATTGGTTCATCATGACGAGCCACGCGAACCATGCCGCCACGGAGGCCTTTTTCGCGGAGCACAAGTTCTTCGGCCTCGATCGCGCCCGCGTGCATTTCTTCCGCCAAGGCCGGATGCCCGCGGTCAATTTTGAAGGCAAAATCCTGCTCGAGTCCCCGCACGGCATCGCGCTTTCCCCCGACGGGCATGGCGGCTCGCTGCGGGCGCTCGATCGCAGCGGCGCGCTCGACGTGATGCGCGGCGAAGGCGTCGACTTGCTGAGCTACTTCCAGGTGGACAATCCCCTGGTGCGCTGCATCGACCCGGCATTCCTTGGCTGGCACCTCGAGCGCGGATCGGAGATGTCGAGCAAGATGGTGCCCAAGGCTTATCCGGAGGAAAAGGTCGGCCACTTCTGCGCGCAGCAAGGCAAGCTCGTCGTCGTGGAGTATTCCGACCTGCCCGTGGCGATGCAGCGCGAGACGGAAGCCGACGGCGCCTTGCGCTACCTCGCCGGCAACATCGCCATCCATGTGCTCGGACGGGAGTTCGTGCGGCGCATGGCGTCCGGCGGCGACGGGATGGCCCTGCCCTTTCATCGCGCCGACAAAAAGATACCGACGATTGACGCCAACGGCGCGCCCGTGAAGCCGGACAAGGCCAACGGCGTGAAGTTCGAGATGTTTGTCTTCGACGCGCTGCCTTTCGCGCGCAACCCGCTCGTGGTCGAGACGCGCCGCGCCGACGATTTTTCGCCCGTGAAAAACGCCGAGGGGGTGGATTCGCCGCAGACCTGCCGCGATGACCAGCTCCGGCAGCATGCGCGCTGGCTGACGGCGAACGGCGCCTCGCTGCCGGTTGACGCGACCGGGCTGCCGAGCTTCCCCGTCGAAATCTCGCCGCTGTTTGGCTACGACGAGGACTCGTTCGCCGATGCCTGGCGGCGGCTGCAGCAAAAGCCCGCCCTGCAAAGCGGCCTCGTCTTGGCCTGAAATTCCCGCCTTCGATTCCTGCCCCCATTTTCATGACGACCCTCGACGCCATCAAAGCCGCCGCGCAGAGCGGCAAGATCATGCCGACCACGGCCGAGAACATCGCCGCGTTTCTCGGCGCCAAGCTGCCGACGTGGGCGGAGCAGAGCATCGCCGAACTCGTGGCGAAGGCCGCGTGGGGCGAGCTGAACGACCGATTCTATCGCTTCCTGGAGTTCGGCACCGGTGGCATGAGGGGGCGCACGATCGGCGTCGTTCCGGCCGCCGCGGAGACCGGGGCCGTTTCTGCCGGCGGATCGCCGGAGCATGCCGCGATCGGCAGCAATGTCCTGAACGACTTCACGCTCATCCGCGCGGTGGTCGGCCTCCACCGCTACACGGCGAAATTTCTCGCGCAAAAGAAGACGGCGGCGCGCCCGCGCCTCGTGATCGCGCACGACGTGCGGCACTTCTCGCGGCACTTCTCGAATCTCGCGGCCTCGACTTGGGTGCAACTGGGCGGCGAGGCGTTTGTCTTCGACGGGCCGCGGCCCACGCCTCAGCTCAGTTTTTCGGTGCGCTGGCTCAAGGCCCACGCCGGCATCGTCATCACCGCGAGCCACAATCCGCCCCATGACAACGGCTTCAAGGCCTACTTCGACGACGGCGCGCAGGTGGTGCCGCCGCACGACAAGGGCATTGTCAGCGAGGTCAATGCCGTGCCGCTCTCCGACTTGGGCCGGTTCCTCACGCCGAACCTTGCGGGCGTGGCCACGCTCGGCCGCGACGCGGACGAGGCCTATCTCGCCGTCGCCGCCAAGGCCGCGCTCGACGTTTCCGTCTTTAAGAAGACGAAACTCAAGGTCGTTTTCACCAATATCCACGGCACCGGCGCGACGCATTCCGTGCCGCTCCTGAAAAACGCCGGCTGCGAGGTCGTGACCGTGCCCGAGCAGCTCGCGGGCGACGCGCGTTTCCCCACCGTGAAGTCGCCCAACCCCGAGAACGCCGAGGCGCTGTCGCGCGCCGTCGCGCTCGCGGATCGCGAGGGCGCCGATGTCGTGCTCGCGACCGATCCCGACTGCGATCGCATGGGCTGCGCCGTGCGCAACCGCGCGGGGAAACTCGAGCTGCTGACCGGCAACCAAATCGGCGCGTTGCTCGCCGACTACCGGCTGACGAAATACAAGGAACTCGGCTGGATTCCGCGCGAGGGCTCCTCGCGCGCCGCGATCATCAACACGTTCGTCACGACGCGCCTGCAGGACGCCATCGGCCGCGGCCACGGCGTGAAGGTCATCAACACCCTCACCGGCTTCAAGTGGATCGCCGCCAAGATGCGCGGCTACGAGGAGCAGCTCACGCGCGCGATGGGCCCGGGCTTCGACTACGACGCCACGCCGTTCGAGCAGCGCGCGAAATTGCTCCAGCAGCACAGCACGTTCTACGTCTTCGGCACCGAGGAGAGCTATGGCTACCTGCCCAACGACTACGTGCGCGACAAGGACGGCAACTCGGCCTGCCTCATGTTCGCCGAGGTGTGCGCGTGGGTGAAGTCACGCGGCCTCACCGTGCCCGAGTATCTCGACGAGATTTTCCTCCGCTACGGCTTCTACCTCGAGGGCGTGATCAACCTCTACTACGAGGGCGCGAGCGGAAACGCGAAAATCAAGCGCATCCTCGAGACCTACCGCGCGAGTCCGCCGAAGTCCTTCGGCGATGTGGCGGTGGCCAAATTCCAGGACTTCGGCCGCGAGGACATCCGCGATGCCGACGGCGAGCTGATCCCGAAGCAGGATCTCTACGTCGTGACGCTGGCCAACGGCTACTCCTTCGCCGCGCGCGGCAGCGGCACGGAGCCAAAGATGAAGTTCTACCTCTTCGCCAACGAGAAGGTCGCCGGCGCCGCCGAGCTGCCTGCCGTGAAGGCCCGCGTGCGCGCCACGCTCGATCGGCTCAACAAGCTGATTGAGGCGGATGCCAAGGCCCGCGCCGAAGGCTAGGAACCCGGGCCGGCCTGCGTAGTTCCCGCTCAGGTTTCGCGCTCAAGTGCCGATAGCGGCGGCATGACTCCCTTCCGTCGCATTGTCCTCACGGCCGCGTTGCTGGCCGCGCCGGCGCTGGGGGCGGCGGAGGAATCTTGGGCCAAGCTGAAGCCCGGCATGACGCCGGCCGAGACCGCCAAGGCGCTCGGGCTCTCGCTTTTCTCCACCCGCGCCCGCGGCTTCGAGATCGGCATCTACGAGGGCAAGGCCGAGGTCGTCTTCCTGCGCGATCAGCTCGTGGCCTGGACAAGCCCGGCGTCGCAGCCGAGCGCGCCGCCGCCGGCCAACACGTGGCAATTTAACCAGCAGTGGCGCCCGCTGCCGACCGTGCGGATCTTCGATTTGCCGGCGGCGCAAGCCGCACCCTCGTTCGAGCCGAGGCGCCGCGGCTCGTTCCTGCCGCTCTACCGGCTCTAGGCCCGGCGGGCCCGGCCGCTCCTGCTAGCGCGCGGCGCCCGTGATGAGCACGGGCACCGAGTAGAGCGACTTGCGCGCGGTGATGAAGAGCGTCTTCCCGTCCGCGCCGCCGAAGCAGAGGTTGGCGGGGGATTCCGCGACGAGAATCTTCCCGATGCGCTCGCCGTTGGCGGCGAAAATCTGCACGCCGTCGCCGGCGCTCGACCACACGCGGCCATCCTTGTCCACGCGGATGCCATCGGGCCCGCCCTTGTCGATCGTGCAGAAGACACGGCCGGCCCCAAGCGTGCCATCGCGCGCGACCTCGAAGACCCGAATGTGCCGTGGCGCGCCGGAGTCGGCGATGTAGAGCCTTTGCTCATCGGGCGAAAACGCGAGGCCGTTGGGTTGCACGAAATCCTTCACGACCGCCGTGGTCTTCCTCGTCCTGGGATCGTGGCGGAAGACGTAGTTTCCCGCCTGCTGCTTGTCCTCCTTCTGCTTCGTGGTCGGGTTGGTCTTCAGCCCGTATTCTGGATCGGTGAACCAGATGGTGCCGTCGGATTTCACGACCACATCGTTGGGCGAGTTGAGCTTTTTGCCTTCGAAGGCGTCGACCAGCGTCGTCCAGCGGCCGCCGACCGGCAGAATCGCGACACGGCGTCCGCTGTGCTCGCACGTGAGCAGGTTGCCCATCAGGTCGAAGGTGTTGCCGTTCGCATTTTGGCTGGGCGTGCGGAGCGTGGTGACGCCGTCCTTCGCCGTCCACTGCTTGAGCTCGTTGTTGGGAATGTCGCTGAACACGAGCACGCCGCGCGCCTTGTCCCAGACGGGGCCCTCAAGGAAACCCAGATCAGTGGCGAGGCGGGTGACGGTGGCGCCGGGTGGCACGATGCGCGCGAACTCGGCGGCCTGATCGATCTGGACTTCGGCCGCGGCGAGCGAGGCGGCGAGCAGGGCCGCCGCGGGGAGGAGGAGGGTTTTCATGGGGCGGCGAATGTGTTGCCGTGTGCGGCGACGGGAGCAAGCTGCGGTTTATGTCCGAAGTCCCCAAGATCAGCCTCAAGGCCGAGATTCCCGAGGAAGTGAAAAACGCCCTGACGCCGACGAGATGGGGCAAGACCCTCGGCGTCACGCCCGTCGTCATGACCGTGGTGGCAACGATGCTCGCGGGCCTGGCCTCGAGCGAGATGACGCGCGCACAATACGACCGGGCGCTGGCCGCGCAGCGGCAGGCCAAGGCGGGTGACCAATGGAATTTTTTCCAGGGAAAGAAACTCCGCGGCGTCATGCAGCGCGCCTCATGGGACATGCTGGCCGGCTCCGCCGAGCTGCATCCGCTCGACCTCGGGGCCTTGCGGCAGGCGCTCGCGGGCACGCCGGCGGCAGCCCTGATTGAAACTTCCGCCGGTCGGCAGGCGCTCGGCGCGCTGCGCGATGGCGCGATCGCCGCGCCGATGTCCGCGCCGTCGCTGCTCCCTCGCGTGCAGGCCGCAACCGACGCGATCGAGGCCGCCAAGCCTGACGCGGAGATTGCGGCGCTGCTCGCCGAAATCAGCGGTGCGGACCTCGATGAGGCGCTGCGTGCGTGCCAGGAGCATGCGCTTGCATTTGACGCGCAGGTAAAGCCCATCGGGCAGGCGATGGATCAGCTGGAAAAGCAGCTGGCGGCGACGCCCGGAAACGCCGGGCTGCGCCGCGAACTGACCGCGGCCCGGCTAGCCTGCACGGCTCAGCGCTACGATCAGGAGGCGCGCCTCAACCAGACGATCGCGGAGCTGTTCGAGCTCCAGGTGCGCAAGAGCAACCTCTCGGCGGAACGCCACCATCGGCGCAGCGAGCGCTTCTTCTACGGCATGCTCGCCGCGCAGATGGGCGTGATCATCTCGACCCTCGCGATTGCGGCGCAGCGGCGGAACCTCCTCTGGGCCATCGCGGCCGGCGCATGCGGCCTCGCCATCGCGCTTACGGCCTACGTCCTGGTTTTCCTTTGACGACGAGCTGCCGTTGAGCCGGGGGGCGGGCAGGCCGGAAGGAAGGGGGAGCAAATCTCCCCGCTTCCCGGCCTTGTCGATCCTGCGATCAGCCCAGCAGCACCTGCCATTGGTTTTCGCGAGCGGAGCGCGCCGCCTTGAGGGCGCCCATGGCGACGTAGCGCTTGTAGTCCTGGCCGGCGAGGCGCACCTTGGGGGACTCGTAGCCGTCGTCGGTCAGCTTCTTTTGGAGCACGGCGTCGATGCCGCGGAGCTGCGAGCCGCCGCCGGTGACAATGATGTTTTGGAGGAGCGTCACGACGGAATCGGACGAGGCGCGCTCGATGAGCTTGGTCAGCGGCGGGTAGATTTTGTCGATGAGGGCGTTGCCCGCGCGGGCGAGTGCGTCGCCGAGCTCGATCGTGTGCGCCTTGCCGCCCATGATGACCTTGACCTCGATCGGCTTGCGGGAGGGCCCCACGTAGCCGTGCGCCTCCTTGATCTCGCGGACTTTGTGGCGCGAAAGAGCGTTGTTCGGATAGACGCGGTCCAACTCGGCGTGGAGCGCGGCGTCGATCGCGTCGCCGGCGAAGGGCACGCTGATCTGATCCTCGGCGGTGGGAAAATAACCCTGCACGAGGCAGAGGTCGCTGGTGCCGCCGCCGATGTCGATGAACAGCGAGTTGACCACGGGATCGAGGTAGTTGGGCTGGCTGACGCGGGAATCGTCACGATAGCCGAGCGCCGCCAGGAACGGCTCCGGGATGAGCAGCACGCGCTGAAAGATGCCGTAGGCGCAGCGGCGGATGTCGTCGCGAGCCGCCGGCCCGGCGTTGGCGGGGATGCCGACGACGGCGCGAATTTCAGCCTGGCCGTTGGGCTCGATGAGCGAGCGAATGTGGCGGAGGAAATCCCGCGCGGCCTCCGGGTCGGCAATCACGCCTTCGGCCAGCGGGGCGACCAGCCGCACGTGCAGCATGTTGCGCAGCGCCTCCTCGCCGAAGAGCGTGCGGGCGTTGCCGGCGATGATGCCGTCGACGATGCCGTCCTTCACGTAGCCGACGAGGGTGGGGACGACTTTGCTGACGGTGATGTCCGTGCCGGTGGGCGGGCCGGCCAGCGCGCAGGACTTGTTCGTGCCGAGATCGAAGCCGAGAAGCATGATCTTCGCGGAGGCAGTCAGGCGCGCCGCGGCGTTGGCGGGCGTGGTGGCGATCGCGGCTGCAGCTGCGGGCGTCGCGGCGGTTTTTTCCAGGGAGGCTGTCGTCATGGGTGATGTCGTTGGGTGGTTTGAGGACGCGGAGCCGGGCTGGAATCAGGAGGCGCGCCGCGGGTGGTCCGGCGGCGCGGGGCGCTCAAGCGAGAGCATCTCGTCGATGAAATCCGCGATGTCGGCGGGCGGGCCGGAGCGGGTGCGGACGGGGGAAGGTGATATCGCCGCCGCGGGCAATGGTTCCACCCTTGCCGCGACCATGGGCGGCATGGGGCTCAGGCGCTCCAGGAGGAGCGGCGCGAGCGTGCCGGCGAGCAGGGTGGCGTCGGCCAGGCGCGCGGCTTCCGCCGCAAACATGCCGTCAGGACCACGGTCGTCACGCAGCGCCGTCACGGCGGCGGCGAATTCGCCACGGCGCAGGCGATCCGCTTCGGCCAGATCGCCGCGCTCCGCGAGCACGCAGATGCGCCGGCAGAGCCGGGCCACGACGCTCCAATCCGGCGCCGGGGGCGGTCGGTCGGCGGGGGAATCCAGAGTTTCGTGATCGGGCCTCGGTGGCAACGCCTCCTAGACCTGCGGGGCGGGCGGCGGTTCGGAAAAATCCCCGGACGTCGTGGCGCGTCACGGTGTTGGGCGAAGTGCGAACCACAAGCCGGCGACGGCCAGTGCCAGAAACATCAGCGCGATGGCAAAGTAGAGAAAGCAGCCCCGGCGCACGTCATCGCGCACGGCGTCAGGTGAAGTGCGATAGTGCGCGACGATTTTCTCGACGCTGGCGTCGGAGGGCTCGCGTGCCGCGACCGGCGCGGCGGAAACGGCCGGAACGGACCCAGCCGTTGCGGAAGGCGCGGCCCCGGCGTCGCCACCTGTCCGGGCGATCTCGCGCTCGAGCCAAGCGAGGTGCTCCTGCACGAGCGCGCGCTGACGGCGAAGTTCGGCAAGGCGATCGGGCATCGAGCGGGACCTTGGCCAATCGTGCGGGCGCGGGCAAAAACAAAAGGCCGGTCAAGCGACCGGCCTCGAAAAATCGAACCGCAAGCGCGGGGCGCGCGCCTCAGGCCGGAACGGCCGCGGCCGGGACGACCGACACGGTGCGCTTGGCCTTGTTGAACTGCACGGTGCCGTCCTTGAGGGCGAACAGCGTCCAGTCGCGGCCGACGCCGACGTTGTCGCCGGGGTGGTGCTTGGTGCCGCGCTGGCGGATGATGATGCCGCCGGCGCGAATCGCCTGGCCGCCATAGACCTTCACGCCCAGCCGCTTCGAGTGGCTGTCGCGGCCGTTTGTGGATGTGCCCTGACCTTTCTTGTGCGCCATGGTGGTGTTCTCCTGAGATTAGGTGGACCGGGTTTTCAGGCCTTGATCGACTCGATCTTGATCACTGACAGATCCTGCCGGTGGCCCTGCTTGCGCTCGTAGCCCTTGCGCTTCTTCTTCTTGAAGACGACGATCTTTTTGCCGCGCTTGTTCTCCACGATGGTTGCGGAGACGCTCGCGCCCGCCAAACGGGGGCGGCCGACACGGTAGGATTCGCCTTCGCCCGCCGCCAGCACCTCGGTGATCTCGATGGTCGCGCCCTTCTCGGTGCCGGGGTAGCGGTTAACAGTAAGGATGTCGCCCTCGGTGACAGTGAACTGCTGTCCTTGGGTCTTGATGGTCGCTTTCATAAAATAAAACCGGGGATAAAGCGTTTCGGGAAAAGCGAACGCAAGGCTTTATTTGGCAGGCGTTGCCACTCCGGCAACCTGCAAACCGCGGTCGCGGTCTCAGCCCTTGGCGCGCAGGCCCACAGGGTCGGGAAACTCCGCGATGCCGGGGTGGGCGGCATTGGCCGCGGCCCAGGGCAGCGACCATGCCACCGCGTCGCGCCAACCGAGGCCGAGATGGTAGCGCGCGTGGAGGATGCAGGCGAGCATCACGTCGCCGGAACCGGTGGCCGAGACTTGCCGGACGACCGGCGCGGCGAGCGTCTCGGGCTCGTGATGTTCGTCGAGAAAGCAAACCGGGGCGGCGCCGTCGGTCACCACCCAGCGCCGGGCGCGGAAGCGGTCGCGCAGGCGGCGGAGGATCTCGCCGGTGGGCGCCTTGTGCTCGGCGGGGGACGCGAGCGAGTTGAGCTCGGTGCGGTTGATGCGAATGAGCGTGGCGGCTTCGTCGGCCAACCAAGTGAGCGCCGGCCCGTAGGTGTCGGCGATGAGCGCGCCGCGTTCCGGCCAGCGGTGCAACGCGGCGCGCAGCGGATCGAACGCGGGCGAGGCCCAGCCGGGCAGGCTGCCGCAGACCGCAAGCACGCCGGAGGGCTGCGCGTTGAGAAAATCCGCGCAGTCCCGGATTGCGGCGGCGTCGGGCGGCGAGTCGGGGCCGAGAAACGTGGTTTCCTGCTGCCCGCTGCGCACCACGGTCCCGGTGCGCGTGGCGGCCGACGTCGGAAAGACGCGCCGGGAGAAATCCCGGGCCGCGAGCCAGGCCTCGCATTCGGCGCCGGGTGCGCCGCCCGCAAAGCAAAGCGCGGTGCAGGGCGCGCCGAGGCGGCGGAGCATCTTGGCGACATTGATGCCCTTGCCGCCCACCTGAAACGATTCCGCGGTCGCGCGCTGCGTGGTGCCGGGCAGCCACCGCTCAAACTCCAGCGTGCGCTCGGCGAGCAGGTTCCCCGTGAGCGTGAAGATATGCGGCGCCTCGCTCATTTCACGGGTTTCTGCGGCCGGTAGAAGATGTGGTTGGTGAGGAAGCTCAGGCCAAACACGCCGCTGAGCGTGCGGATGTTGCGCATCGCGCCAAACACCATCTCCAGCGAGCTCGCGCGCGGCTCCTCGATGCGCACGAGCAGCACGCAGCCGAGCAGCGCGAGCACCGGCTGCAGGAGGAAGCAGGCGTGATGCACCGCGAGCGCGTCGCTTCCGCGTCCCAGCGCCCAGGTGAGCACGGCGCCGCCCGTGATGGGCGCGATCGCGGCGACGAGCGAGGTGACCGCGAGGTTGACCCCGATGGCGAGGTTCTTGGCCTCCGCCGGGATGAGCTTCAGCAACAGCGTGAACTGCCCGAGGATGAAGCCCGCGCTCGCCGCGCCGCCGAACATCCACATCGGGTAGAGCAGCCAGTGGTTGTCCGGCCTGAGCACGCACCAGAGGAAATTCTGCGCCTGCCACAGCGTGAGCGAGATCGCCATGATCGACTTGTTGCCGAAGCGATCGAGCAGGCGGCCCCAGATCGGCAGCGAGAGCGCGCCCGTGAGCTGCGCCAGCACCGAGATCAGGCCGACCTCGAGCGCCGACATCCCGAGCTGATCGAACATGAACACGTGGTAGAACGGGCCAAAGCAGTTCGCGGCAAACGACCAGACCGCGCCGAACGCCACGAAGCCCAGCAGCGAGCGCGAGCCCAGCACGAGCGCGAATTGCTCGCGCAGCGGCAGCGGTTCCTTCCGCACCCGCTGGATCGTGCCGGTCGGGCTGATCCACTGCCAGCGGAGCGAGAAGACGCGCAGGAAGACCGCCCCCGCGATCAGTGCCTGAAAGATCCCGATGCCATAGTCCCAGCGCGCCAGCGACCAGCCCGCGACGAGGAGAAAGGTGAGCGTGGAAATCTGCAGGATGGCATTCCGCCGCCCGAAATATTTCCCGCGGATGCGGTGGGGCACCCATTCCTGAATCCACGCGTTCCACGACACGCCCGCGATGGCGCCGAAGAGGCTCGCGGTCAGGAACCACGCGATCAACCAGCGGCCCGCCGCCTCGGGATCATCGCGCGGGATGCGGGGCAGCAGCGCGCCCAGCGCGGCCCATGACACCATGTGCAGCGAGGCGGCCGCGACGGTGATGGTCTTGGGCGGCTTCCAGCGCGCGAGGAACGGCGCGATGAAAATCTGCAGGAAATTGCCGAGGAACGGCAGCGCGCTGATCAGGCCGATGACGGTCTTGGGCAGCACGAAGGCCTTCGCCACCAGCGCGGTCATGAAGACATTCACCGGCAGCGACATCGTCACGATGGGCATGGCCACGATGCCTTCGGTCGTGCAAAGCCGCAGGGCGCGGAGAAGGTCGGCCTTGCGGGTGGGCGCGGTGGAGCGCGTGACAGTGGCGTTCACGGGACGGACAGGTCGGTTGCTGGCGACGAGAGCGACGGTTGAGCGGAAGGTTTTCGAGCAGAAAAACGAGCGCCCCTCGCGCGCAGCCGCCGGCGGGCCCGCCCCCGCCGAAGGCGCGGCAGATCTCCGCTTCCGCCGGGGAATCGCCCGTTCCTACGGCACTTCGTAGACTTCGACCAGCACGCCGCCGTGGAGCTGCGCGGTCTCCGTGGTGAGCGCCGCCCACAGGTCCCAGCCGTGGAGGGCAATTTTCTCCGCGCCCGTGGCCTGGCCGCGCGACATCTGAGCCGCCCAGCCCGTGACGATCGCTTCCGCCTCGGGAAAACGAAACCCCGGGATGAGCGGATCGGGCAGCGCCTCGGGCGCAATCATCGCCGCGCGCACGGCGGTTGCAGCGACCCAACCCACCGTCAGCGCGATCCGGCGCGCCATGTGAGGGCACGGAAAGGAAAAGGCGAAATGTCCCGGGTCACGACGGGACCGTTTTGCATGCAGCTGCACGGAGAGGAACGGGCCGGTTTGAAAACTGGCCCGGGCCCTCGGTGGCAAAAGCCACGAACGGTAATCGGGGTGTTACCTCTTCCGGCCTCCCCTTGCGCCGGCGCGTAGCCGAAAGACCGGCTGGCGCTCGCCGCGTGTGTGACGGGATCCCGGGCGCGAGGGTTGCCTTCGTGGACCGAGCGAGTCCGGATTGGGACATGTGCGCGAGGATTTCCCCGGAGTCATTTCAGCGGAAAAACGCCGTGGCGGTGGCGCGCGGGTTGATCGGCAGGCACCTCGTGCGCCGTTTGGCGGACGGCCGCACCGACGCGCGCATGATCACGGAGACGGAAGCCTACGTGGGCGAGCGCGACCGCGCCTGCCATGCGCGTGCCGGCCGCACGGCGCGCACGGAGGTGCTGTATCGTGCCGGCGGCGTCTGGTATGTCTATCTCTGCTATGGCATCCACGAGATGCTCAACTTGGTGGTCGGCCCGGCCGACTGGCCGGCCGCCGTGCTGATCCGCGGAGTCGAGGGTGCGAGCGGACCGGGCCGGGTCACGAAGACGCTCGAGATCGATCGCGGGCTGAACCGCTCCGCCGCCGACGAAGCCAGCGGGCTCTGGATCGAGGACCGCGGCGCGCGCGTGCCACGCCGGGAAATCCGCGCCACGCCGCGCATTGGCATCGACTACGCCGGGCCGGTTTGGGCGGCGAAGAAGTGGCGCTTTGTGTGGGAGCCGCAGCCGGGAGCCCGGTCCCGCGCGGGCTAGCGCCGCGCGATGAGCCGGATTTCCGCGCGCACCGCGTCCACGGGGATCGCATCCATCGTTTCCCCGCGCCTGATGACGCGCACGTGCGGCGTCGGCGGCGCCCACATCGCGGGATCGGTGGGCCCGAAGAGGAGCACGCACGGCGCGCCGCAGGCCGCGGCAAGGTGACTCACGCCGGAATCGTGGCCGAGGAACATCCCGCATTCCCCGAGGCGGGCCGCGAGCGACTCGAGCGAGGGCCGTTGAAGGACGGTAACGCCGTCGAGTTCCGGCCACGGCGCGCCGGCCAGCTCCGCCTCCCCCAGCACCACCATGACGGGCGCGGGGAGCTCGGGCAGCAGGGCGAGCCATCGCTCGCGCGGCCAGTTCTTCCGCGGTGATCCGCTGCCGGGATGGACGATGGTCCCGTGGCGCGCGGTCGCGCCGGTCTGCAGCCGATGGAACGGCGCAGGGGCGCCGAGGCCGAGCGCGCCGAGCGTCGCGCCGTAGTGCGCCGCCGCCGGCGCCGTGCGGGGGTGCGCCTCGCCGGCGAGAAAGATCTGCCCGGCGTGGACGGGAAAATGCCGCCGCAGATCGCCCCCGGGGTCCGGCCACCAGCTCACGACCAGATCAAAACTGGCGAGCCACGCGGCGAAATCCTCCGGCAAGGGCGCGGTCGCAAACAACGCGCCCCATCGCGCCTCATGCTGGGAATGCGTGGCGGTGATCACGCCGCGCGCGACCGCGAGCTGCGCGGCCGTGGCGTTGCCGGCGAGCTCGATGCGCGCCTCCGGCCAGCGGGCGCGCAGCGCGGCCAGCGCCGGCAGCGTGACGATGAAGTCGCCCAGCGCGCCGCCCCTAAGGACGAGAACTTTTCGCATCGGCCGTCATCGCCCGACCCGGCGCGGGCGCCTCGTAGCTCGTGAGCGTCGCGACGCCGCGGCCGACCTTGAACTCGACCTCGAACTTCACCGGCAGCCGCCGGGGATCCTCGTAGGCGATCCAGACGCGCGCGGAGCCGCCGCGCTTGAACATGCCCTTGGGCGCCGTCCGATCCATGCGGGGCTCGAGCACGATGGTCTGGAACGTGCCGAGGGCGGTCTTCACCTCCTCGCGGCGCGCGGCATGGATGGTGAGGTCGTAGAAGTCGTCGTTGAAGAGCACGAGCGCGTCGCGCTTTTCGCCGGGCTGGAGCGTCCAGCTGCGCGTCTGCACGAGCTGCGTGATGAGGTCCATGGGATTGCCTTCCGGCAGCGCGAGCGTGCGCGGCTGGGTGACGCCGGCCTCCGTGTAGAGCGCCTGCTTTTTCACGTAGTCGAACATCACCGTGTGGTCGTTGCTCTTGTCGCGCTGCTGGCTCCATTCGCGCAAGGAGACCAGCCGGCCCGACACGGGATCGAACAGCGACTCGGAGCGCGCATCGAAGGCGAGGATCATCCGCGCCACGCCCCGGGTGGCCGTCGTGGTGACGACGCGCAGCCGCGGTTCGTTGAACGCCGGGTCGCGCTCGACCGCGACTTTGATCTCCCCGGCCCCGGGCAGGAAGGCCCATGAAACCTTGTAGGTGAATTTCTCGCCGTCGCGGAGCGCGAGGGGCTCGGCGGCCCTGGCGGAGCAGGCGACGGACAGGAGGCTCAGCGCGAAAAAGCGCAGGACACGGAAAATCATGAAGCGGGGAGGTTGGCGGGTGCGGGGACGTTCGGCAGCGCAAAAATGCGGCGAGGCGAAATCGCCCAAAGCGTCTCGCCCGGAGCCGGCGACCACGGCGCCCCCGCGGCCCACGGCGAGAAGGCCGGCAGGATCCAGCGGCGCGCGCCGGCGACAAGGGCTGGCAGCTTGAAACGCCCGCCGGCGCCGTCGTTCCAAGTCGCGGCCGGGTGGTGGTGCCCCATCACCTCGACCGCGCCGGACGGCACCGGCGCAGCCTGATCGCCGTGGTGGAAAAAATAGCCGCCGTGCACCCGGGACGGCGCGCCGCGCTCGCGCCAGCGGCGGTCGTGGTTGCCGGCGACCAGCGCGATTGGCACCGGCGGGGCGCGAAGAAACGCCTCGGCGCGCGCCGCGCCTTCGGCGGCATGCACCACGTCGCCCAGCCAGATCATTTCACGCGGCTGGTAGTCGGCCACGAGCGCGCGGAGGCGCAGTTCGATCTCGTCGTCGCCCCAGACGGGCAGCAGGTGGCCGCGCGCCCGGTGGCTGGCCGCGTAGCCCCAATGCAGGTCGGCGGCGACGAGCAGGCGCTCCTCCGCGATCCAGAGCGCCAGGCGCGAGTCGAGCCAGACCCCGGGCCGGACCTCGACCCGGGTGGGAGGCGATGACAGTGGCGGCGGCGTGGTGCTCATGGAGGGTGAACCCGCCACGGTGCCGGGCGGACGCATCGGTTCAAACTCAAGCTGGTTTTTCCTCCCGGCCATACATCTCGTGGAAGAGCCGCTCAATCGTCGTCTCCGGATCCTCCAGGGTCATCGTCTCGCGGATGCGGCTGACGAACATGCCGAACGCGAACGGGCTCACCCGGCCGAGCCGGCGCACATCCCACGGCATGCCCGCCGCCCGCTCGAGGAATTCGCAGGCGCGGGGCAGGTCCAGGAAGCGCTGCGTCGCCTCGACGTAGGCCTCGGCCAGCAGCGGATGGTCGGGCTCGTGCCGGCGGAGCACCTCGAAGATGATCTCCGAGCTCCATTGCAGGGCCCGGGCGCCGCGCTCGGCGCCGTGGACCCGGCGCGGGACCATGAGGCCCGTCTGCGCCACCCCGCGAAACTGCCACTTCACCAGGATGCTTTCGGCGAGCGCCGCGCGCAGCGCATCCTCGGCGGACGCCCGCCGGAAAAACGCGGGCCATTCGCCCGCGGCCGGCACCTGGAACGGCTTCACCGTGAGCATGAACCCATAGTCGTCGATCGTCACGAGCGCGTTGCCGCCCTTGGCTTCGTGGAGGCGCTGCGCGACGATGCGGGAAAGCGCGTCGTTCGCGGAACGGCCGATGAGCGCATGGAAAAAGCAGTGCACCAAGCCCGCCTGCGCCACCTGCTCGACCAGAAGAAAGTCGGAGGTGGGGATGGCTGAGACGCGCGCCTGCAGCGCGAAATGCCCCGCCAGCGCGCGGGCGTTGCGGGCGGACAGGCGGTGCTCGGCCTGGAGAAACTCGGCCATGGCCGCCGGCGCGCCCAGCGCGGCCATGCGGGTGCGCAGGCGCACCACCTCGGCGGCGAGGCCCGAGGCGAGCGGCATCTTGTTCGCGCCCCATCGCGGCACGGTGGGCACGGCGCTGTCGGCGGCGGCGACCTTCGCGGTCAGCAGGCGCGCCTCGATCAGCCGCACCGTGCGGGCGTTGAGCACGAACACGTCGCCGGGGCGCAGCCCCTTGATGAACGATTCCTCGACCTGCCCGAGGTTCCGCCGGCCCATCCGCACCTGCACCATGCTGTCCGTCGCAATGGTGCCGATGTTCTGGAAATACTCGCGCGCGATGCGCGGGCCGGCCGGCGCGAGGCAGCCGCGTTCGTCGATGCGCACCTTGCCGAAGACCGCGTGGTATTGCCGCTCCAGCGCCGCGCCGCCGCCCGCGAGGTAGTGGAGCACGCGATCGAATTGCGCGCGGGCGAGCGCGTGAAAGGGCCGGCTGCGCCGCACGAGGGCGTAGGCCTCGTCGGCGGTCATGCGCTCGAAGACGGCCAGGCCGACCAGCGTTTGCGCCAGCACGTCGAGCGGGTTTTCGGCGAAGCTCACGGGCTCGAGCTCGCGGCGCTCCATCATCCGCGCCGTGACGGCGCACTCGGCGAGGTCGTTGATGTTGCTGGCGACCAGCACGCCGTGGCTGGTTTGCCCCATCGAGTGGCCCGAGCGGCCGATGCGCTGCAGGGCGCGCGCCACGCCCTTGGGCGCGGAGACCATCACGACGGTGTCGATCGCGCCGATGTCGATGCCGAGTTCGAGCGAGGTGGAGCATACGACCGCACGCAGCTCGCCGCGCTTGAGCCGGTCCTCGACCTCCAGCCGCACGGCTCGATCCAGCGACGCGTGATGGACCTCGATCTGGCCGGACAGCGCCGGCAGGAGCTGCTTCAAGCGGAGGCCGATGCTCTCGGCGCCGGAGCGGGTGTTGGTGAAGACGAGCGTCGTGCGTCGCTGCGCGATCCATGCGCCGAGCTCGGCGAGGACGCGCGAGGCGGTGTAGCCCGCGGCCGGGTAGGCGTGATCGCGGAGCGGCGAGAAGACCTCGATGCGCGCGGGTTTGGGCTGCGTCACTTCCGCGAGCCGGCACGCGCGGCCGGGGCCGACGAGGAACTCCGCGACGGCTTCGAGCGGCGCGACGGTCGCGGAGAGCCCGATGCGGATGAGGCCGGAAGCCAGAGGCCAGATGTCAGAGCCCAGAGCAGCGGGCTTTGCTTCGTTCCCACATCTGGCGTCTGGCCTCTGGCATCTGACTTCTTCCAGCCGCTCCGCGCCGACCATTAGCAGCGCGCCGCGCTTGTTTTCGGCGAGTGCGTGCAGTTCGTCCGCGATGAGGAAGCGCACGCTGCGCAGCGCGGGCGCCCACGCCGGCTGGCTGAGCAGGAGCGTGAGGCTCTCCGGGGTGGTCACGAGGATGTGCGGCGGCTTGCGGCGCTGGCGGGCGCGCTCGGCGGGCGGGGTGTCGCCGGTTCGCGCCCCGATGCGGAGCCAGCCCCAGCCGAGCTCGTCGAGCGGCTGCCGGAGATTTTTCTCGAGGTCGTAGGCGAGGGCGCGGAGCGGCGAGACGTAAACCGCCACGATGCCGGAGGGGAGCGCGCGGGAATCACGCGCCTGGGCGAGCGCATCGAAGACGCCGAGAAACGCCGCGAGCGTCTTGCCACTGCCGGTCGGCGACGAGATGAGCGTCGAGCGCCCCGCGAGAATCTCCGGCACGGCGAGAAGCTGAGCCGGGGACAAGCGGCCGAAGCGGCGGCGAAACCACGCGCCGAGTTGAGGGTGCAGCGACGCGATCAGCTCCGCTTCGCCGAGCAGCGGCGATGTGACGCGCGAAAGCGTCATGGACCCTCGGTCTCTCCCCGCCCGGCCTCGGCGAAGCTCGCGCCGGCGAGGCGGCGGCAGGTGTCGAGCGTGTCGATCTCGCCGGGGGACTTGTCGGCGCGGATGCGCGCGATGCGGGGGAAGCGCAGGGCGTAGCCGCTTTGGTGCCGGTCGCTCGGCTGGATGGCGTCGAAGGCGATTTCGAGCACGGTGTCGGGCACCACCTGCCGAACGCGGCCGCGCACCTCGGTCGTGTTGGCGAGGAAATGTTCGGTGAGCCGGGCGATCTCGGCGTCGGTCAGGCCGGAGTAGGCTTTGCCGACGGTGAGCAGGCGGTCGTCGTGCTCCTCGTCGCGGATCGCGAAGGTGTAGTCGCTGAGCACGTCGCGGCGCTTGCCGTGCCCGTATTCGACCGCGACGACGACCACGTCGAGCGTGGCGTAGGCCTTCTTCAGTTTCAGCCAAGCGAGCCCGCGCCGGCCGGGCGTGTAGATCGAGGCGGGGTCCTTGGCCATGAGGCCCTCGTGGCCGCGCTGGCGGGCCGCGAGGAAAGCGGCCTCGATTTCAAGCGCGGTGCGAGCGTCCTGCACCGGGGCGAGGGAGAAGGAAGCCGAGGGTTGGGGGCTGAGCGTCGAGAGCAGCTCGGCGAGCTGCGCGCGACGCGTGGCGAGCGGCTCCTTCAGCAGCGGGCGCCCGTCGCGCCACAGCAGATCGTAGAGCGAGAGGGAGACGGGGATCTCGGCGCCGAGAAAGAAATCGCCGCCCTTGCGGCCGAGGCGCTTTTGCAGCTCGGCGAAGGGCAGGGCGCGGCCGTCGCGCCACGCGAGCAGCTCGCCGTCGGCGATGAATTCACCGGGCAGCGCGAGCGCGGCGCGCGCAAGGTCGGGAAACTGATCGGTGATGCGCTTGAGATCGCGGGAGAAAAGCTCGGCGCGGTCGCCCTGCTTGTGCAGCTGGCAACGGATGCCGTCGTATTTCTCCTCGAGCCAGACGGGCGGCGCGAGACGGGCGAGGATCGCCTCGGCGGTGGGCTCGGGGCTCGCGAGCATGAACTGGAGCGGATGAAAGACGCGGAGCTGGATCGCGTTGAGCGCGCCGGCGCGCGCGGCGCGGGTGACGGCGGCGATGTCGCCCGCAAGCATGTTGGCCTCGCGCACGGCCTCGAGCGGCTGGCCCGACGCCGCGGCGATTGCTTCCTCGACGAGGCCCTCCTTCAGGCCCACGCGCAGATCGCCGGTCGCGATCTTCACGAGGTATTTTGCCTCGGCGGCGGAGAGTGTGCGCAACCGCGCGGCGAGCAGATCGAGCTTGGCGACGGGGCCGCGGGCGGAGGAGAGCGCGGCGAAAAACTCGGCGAGTTCCGCGAGCGTGGCGCCCGGCGGCCGGCCCAGCGGCGCGAGCAAGGCCTCGGCAGCGTCGCCGGCATCGGCGAAGCGTTGGTAAGCGGCGCGGTAGTCGGCTTCGCCCAGGCCCGCGACCTCGAGCACGGCGCGCTTGATGACGGCCCAGCCGGCGGCGAGCACGCGGCCGTCGGACTGCGGGAAGGGCCGCGCGGTGAAGAAAAGCGCGGCGCGCGCCGCGTCGTCGGGCGGGAGCGTCGCGAGGTAGGCGCGGAGCAGCTCGATTTTGTCGAGCTTGCCCGGCGTGGCCTTGAGCTGGCCGGCGACGGCGGCGAAGCGGGAGAAGGAGCCGACAGCACCCGAATCGAAAATTGCGGGAGGGGCTTTGTGCCCCGACTCGGAGCCGGCAGCGGGTGAGTCGGGGCACAAGGTCCCTCCCACCATGACGGACATCCCGAGCTCGAGCTGATTGTCCTCGCCGAGCGCCCAGGCCTCGATGCCGCGCTCGCGGAGCGTGCGCGCGAAATCCTGCGTGAAGCCGTGCAGCGTGAGCACGCGCTTCGGCTGCACCGCCGCGACGAAGCGCAGCAAGTCGGGGAAATCGGCGTGGTCCGAGAGGGGAAAGGCCGCGTCGCACTGGTAGCGGTAGATCGCCCCGGGATCGACCGCCCAACCGGTGACGACGGCGGTGCGGCGGCGCGGGATTTTTTTCAGGAAGGCCGAGCTAGCGGACTGCGGCGGGCAGATGACGACATGGTCGGGCAGCTCCGCGGCGTCGAATGCGCGCCACGCGGGAAACGCGATGCCCAGCTCCTCGTAGATGCGCGTGAGCCGGGCGGTCTGAGGGTGAAGCATCACCGGAAGCCGCGCCTCGGCGAGGCCGCAAAGCAGCTCCTGGCTTTTACCGAGGCTGTAGCCGAAGAGGACAGGCGTCTCGCCCTCGTCGAGACAGGCGTGGCAAAACGCCACGATGGCCGCGAGCACCTCCGCCGTCGGCGGAAAGACGTAGTGCGGCCGGCCGAAGGTCGTCTCCATGATCAGCGTGTCCGCGCGCGGCGTGGCGCAGGGCTCGGCGGAACGGCCGGGGCGAAGCTTGAAGTCGCCCGTGTAGAGCAGGGAGCCATGGGCCGCATGCTCGAGCAGGCATTGCGCGGAACCGTGGATGTGGCCGGCGGGGTGAAGGGTGACCGTCGTGTCGGGCGTGAGCGGCTCGGTGTGGCCGAAGGGCAGCACGTGCTCCCGGCGCCGGCCGGGCATCCGCGCCTGCATGAGCCGCGAGGTGCCGGCGGAGCACAGCACCTCGCCGTGCGGCGCGATGTGATCGGAGTGGGCGTGCGAGACGAAGGCGCGCGCCTGGGCAAAGTGCGCGTCGAGCCACCACCCGACTTGGGGGAGCCAGACGCCGGCGCGAAACTCAACCTGCCAGGACATGGGCGCGAAGAATTGCGCGCCCGCGCGGAAGCACAAGCAGGCGCGCGAATTTCCCGCGCGGCGGACCGCTTACCAGCGTGCGTTGCGGCCCACGGGCTGCGGCTCGCCGCGCGGCAGGGGCAGCGCGAGGCGCTCGATCACGCCGTCGAAGAGGAGCCGGCGCTGCGCGGGCGACAGTCCGGGTTGGAAAACTGCGACGCGATACTCGGCGTAGAGCGGATCGTTTTCGCGCGCCGTCGCGACGCGCAGGGCGGCGTTGAGCGTCTGATCCACCGCGCTGGCGTGCGTCGTGCCGAGGGTCCGCGCGATCTCGGCGCGGAGGGCGTTGAGGTCGTTGACGATGCCCGCGACCTGCCTGCCGTAGTCGTCGGTGATGGCGGCGGCGGCGGCACGGATGGCGGCGAGGCGCGCATCGGAATCGGCGGGCGCCGGGCCGCTGCGCCCTCGGCCTCGGCCTCGGCCCGCGCCCGACGGCACGATGAGCACGCGCAGGCCCGCGGGCTCGAAGCGCACCGCGGTCTGCATGGGCACGTCGCGGTTGGCGGCGAAGAGCTCGTTCAGGCGCGCGGTCGCCCTCTTTTGCGCCGAGGCGATGGCGGACATGATGGCCGCGGTCCGGGCTTGGAGCACCGGAGGCAGGGGCGAGCGTTCGGCGAGCGTCGCGGGCGATGCGTGGCGCGCGAGGCCGCGGCGGATTTCCTCGGCGAGCGTCTCCAGCTCCGCGAGCGCGGCCGCCTGCGACGCGGCGAGGGCCTTCAGCGGATTGGGCCGCAGGAAGCCCAGGCGCTGCGACTCGTAGGCGACCACCGCGTCGTAGAGCTCCTTCTTCAGTTTCGATTTCTTGGTCTGGTAAGAGGCGATCTGGGCGGCGACGTCGGCTGGCAAATCGTCCGGCAGGAGCACGCGCGCGGGCTCAGGGGGGAAAAAAAGGTAGGGCTGCGCCGCCGCGGCGTTGGCGGCATCGGGCGCGGCGGCGTTCATCTCAAATTGGATTTCGCGGAGCAGGCGGCGCTGCGCGGGCAGCAGGCTGTTTTCGTAGAACGCGTAGCCCCGCAGCACCTGGCCGATCTCCGCGGGGGAGAAGCCGCGCTGGCCTTTCTCGCCGAGCCGCCACTCGCGGAGCGCGGACCAGTGTTCGCTGCCGGACCCGAGGTCCCGGCGCAACTGCTCGGCCTCGGCTTCGAGCGCGGCGATCCGCGGGGCTTGGCGGCGGGCGAGCGCGTCGAGCGCGGCGGCGCGCGCCTCGGGCTCGGCGTCGCGGAGGCGATCGAGCTCGGCGCGCAGCTCGTCCTGCAGCGTGCGCTTGGCGGCCCGGTAGTGGTCGAGGCGGGTGCGGGATTTTTCCGCGAGCGGGCCCGCGGCCAGGCGCGAGCCCAGCTGCGGGTAGAAGCACTCGTTCACGAAGTCCGCGAGTTCCGGTGGCGCGGCATTGCGGGACGGGCCGCTCGAGAAGGGGGCGGGGGCGATGCTCTGGCCGAGCGGGGGCGGGCTGGGCGGGTAGTAGATCATCACTGGCTGCACCGCCGGGAGGCTGGGCCCGAACTCGCCGCCGCGATCGCGCGAGAAGCCGCCGTCGCTCGGCTGCGCCCGCGCGGCGCCGGCGAGCGCGAGGCCCGCGCAGGCGAGCCGCAGCAGCGCGCGCGGCGCGGGTGGGGCGGGGGCGGGCGTCATCGGGCGGCGGGGTCCGACGGCAAGACGCGGCGCGCGCGGCGAAGTCGCGTCAGGCTTTGAGGCCCAGCGCCACCAGCAGCCGCTCCAGGCCGTAGCCGAGCAGCGCCGTGACGGGCAGCGTGAGGACCCAAGCCCAGAGGATGCGCTCGACCACGCCCCACTTCACGGCGCTCAGGCGCTTCGTCGCGCCCACGCCCATGATCGAGGTGGAGATGACGTGCGTCGTCGACACGGGCACGCCGATGGTCGAGGCGCCGTGGATGATCAGCGCGGCGGTGGTCTCGGCGGCGAAGCCGTGCACGGGCTGGAGCTTCACCATCTTGTGGCCCATCGTGCGGATGATGCGGTAGCCGCCGGCCGCGGTGCCCGCGGCCATCGTCAGCGCGCAGGTGATCACGACCCAGAGGGGGATCACGCCGAATTTTTCGACCCGGAGGAAAGCCGCCCACTCCGGCAGCTCCTTGAACACCCCGGAACTCGTGCCGGTGAAAAGCGCGAGCGCGATGATGCCCATCGTCTTTTGCGCATCGTTGGAGCCGTGGCCGAAGCCCATGAAGCCGGCGCTCGCGAGCTGCGCCTTGCCAAAGATCAGGTTCACCAGCCGCGGCGTCGCCCGGCTCAGGATCAGCATCAGGATCCACATGAAGACCGCGCCGCCGATCAGGCCGACGAGCGGCGACGTAAACATCGGGAGCACGACCTTGGGCCAGAGGCCGACGGCGGCGCCCTTGGCGTCCCTGGCCGACCAGATGAGCACGTGCCAGTTGCCCTGCGCCGTCGCGATGGCCGCGCCGCACAGGCCGCCGATGAGCGCGTGGCTGGAGCTGGAGGGGAGGCCGAGCCACCAGGTGAAAAGATTCCAGATGATGGCCCCGAGCAGCGCGCAAAACACGGTGAGCATGTTGACGGCGCTGGCCTCGACGAGGCCGCCGCTGATGGTCTTCGCGACGGCGGTGCCGGCGAGCGCGCCGACGAGATTCCAGAACGCCGCCCAAAACACCGCGGCGCGCGGCGTGAGCACCTTGGTCGAGACGACGGTGGCGATGGCGTTGGCCGTGTCGTGAAAGCCGTTGATGTATTCGAACGCCAGCGCCGCCAGCAGGACGAGCAGGAAAAGGGTCATGGGATCGCGGGCCGGGGCGCGGGAGGGAGGGGGACGGCGGGCGCCGCGCTCACGAGTGCTTCAGCACGATCTGCACGACGATGTTGCCGGCGTTGCGGCAGCGGTCCACCGCCTGCTCCACCATCTCGTAGAGCTCCTGCAGGATCACGAGCTCGCGCTCGGTGTGTGTGCGGTTGTGGTACAGCTCCTTGAGCAGCGAGAGCATCACCTTGTCGGCCTCGCCCTCCGCGTATTGCAGGCGATCGTTGGCCTCGCGGATTTTCTCGATCGTGGTGCCCCCGCGGAGCTGCTTCACCATGAAGACGACGGCGTCCGCGGCCTGGAGCATCAGCTCGGCCTGCCGCTGGAACTCCGCGATCGGGACTTTGCCCGGGTAGATGGAAAGGCGCTCGACGATCTTCTCGACCTGCTTCGGGATGCGGTAGAGGGCCCAGGAGAGCGCCTCGATATCCTCGCGCTCGAGCGGCGTGATGAAGGTCTTGCTCAGCTCCTCCGTCATCGTGTGGCGGATCCGCTTTTCCTTCCGGCGGGTCTGGATGAACTCGTCGAGCGGCACGCCGGTGCCGTCGGCGGCCTTGGTGAGGAAGCTCGCGAAAAGGGCGACGCTGGCCTTGGCCTCCTCGGCGCCGGCCTCGAGCAGGTCGAAGAACTTGTCGTCTTTGCCAAAAAGTTTTTTGAGCGAGAGCATCGGGGTGGGAGTTAGCGGCGGCGGAGGCGGGCTTGGCGAAACCTTTTTTTGGCTCAGGTTTTCCCGCGCAGCCAAAGCCAGAGGCTGCCGAGGCGCTCGCGCACGGCGAGGGTGCTGCGCTCCAGCGCCGGCAGCTCCCAGCGGAGGCTGGCGGCGAGGGTGTCGCTGTCGCGCACCGAATGGTAGTCGGTCGGGGCGGGCAGGGCGTCGATGCGCTCGTGGCGAAAGAGCGTCATCGCCCGCGGCATGTGCCACGCCGAGGTGACGAGCGCGAGCGGGGTGTCGCCCGCGAGCTGGCGCACGGCGGCGGCCTCCTCCTCGGTGTCGCGCGCGTGCTCGACCAGCACAATGCGCCCCGGATCGAGGCCGAGGGCGATGGCGGTGCGGGAGAGCACGAGCGCGTGGCTTTCCACCGGCCCGAAAATCGGGCCGCTCACCACGAGCTTCGCCTCGGGCACGAGGCGCATCAGCCGCACGGCCTCCGTGATGCGCGCGAGCGCGCCGGCGGAGAGCAGGTGATTGGCCGCGAGTCCGGGCGCGTAGCCATTGCCCCCGCCGAGGACGACGATGTAGCGGCACGCGGCCAGCCGCGGCGGCACCGCGGTGCCCGCCGGCAGATCGGGGATGGCCGGGTAGGCGGCCTCGAGGGGTTTGATCAGCGCGCGGCCAACGAAGGCGTTGCTATAGACGAGCAGCAGGGCGAAGCCGCCGAGGGCGAGCCACCGTCCCGCGCGCGTCCAACGGCGCAAAAACAACAGCAGCACGCCGAGCGTCATCAGCGTGAGGCAGAAGGGCAGCGGCATGAGCCAGAACCCGACCGTCTTCTTGAACCAAAACAGCATCGCCCGACACAAAGCGCCGATGCCGGGCGCGGCGAGCCTCGGATTTTTGAAGCCGCGCCGGATGGCGCCGCGCGTCTTGACGCGCCGCGCGATTCCGCGTGCCCTCTCGCACCCACCCCATGAAAAAGCTCCTTTGCGGCCTTGCGCTGCTTGCCGTCCTCGCGTCGTGCTCGAAGCCGAAGTCCGACGCCCTCCAAATCGCCGTGATTCCCAAGGGGACGACGCACGAGTTCTGGAAATCCATCCATGCCGGCGCCGAGAAGGCCACGCAGGAGCTCAATGCCCAGGGCGTGAAGGTGCAGGTCATCTGGAAGGGTCCGCTCAAGGAGGATGACCGCGAGCAGCAGGTGCAGGTGGTCGAGAACTTCATCGGCCAGCGCGTCGCGGGCATCGTGCTCGCGCCGCTCGACAAGCGCGGCCTCGTCGCCCCGGTCGAGGCCGCCATCCGCGGCAAGATCCCTGTCGTTGTGATTGACTCGGGCCTCGAGTCATCGGCGCCCGCGAGCACGATCTCGACGGACAATCGCGAGGGCGGCCGCATCGCCGCCCGCGAGCTGGGCAGGATGCTCGGCGGCAAGGGCAACGCCATCCTGCTCCGCCTCCAAGTCGGCTCCGCCAGCACCGAGGCGCGCGAGGAGGGCTTCCTTGAGGTCATGACGAAGGAGTTTCCCGGCATAAAGCTCCTCTCCACCGATCAGCACGCGGGCGCGACCCGCGACACCGCGAAGGCCGTCAGCGAGAACCTGCTCAACCGTTTCGGGAAGCAGGTGAACGGCATCTTTTGCGTCAACGAGTCCGGCACGGCCGGCATGCTGCAGGCGCTGCGCGACGCCGGCCTCGCGGGCGGCAAGGTGAAGTTCGTCGGCTTCGACTCGGGCGAGACGCTCAACGCCGCGCTGCTTGCCGGCGATATCCAGGGGCTCGTCGTCCAGAACCCGATGAAGATGGGCTACCTTGGCGTGAAGAAAATCGTCGCCGTCATTCGCGGCGAAAAAGTCGAGTCCGCGATCGACACGGGCGTGGGCTTCGTGACCAAGGCCAACTTCAACTCGCCCGAGATGGCGGAGATGGTGAAGCCGCCGCTCGACCAGTATCTGAAGTGAACGGCGCCGGCCCCGTTTCCCGCGCGCCCGCCCTCCGCCTGACGGGGGTGCGCAAGGCGTTCGGCGCCACGCAGGCCCTGCGCGGCGTCTCGCTCGAGATCGCACCCGGAGAGGTGCACGCGTTGATCGGGGAAAACGGCGCGGGCAAGAGCACGCTGATGAAAATCCTCAGCGGGGCGCACGTCGCCGACGCCGGCGCGATGGAGCTCGGCGGCAAGCCCTACGCGCCCGAGGATCCGCATGATGCCCGGCTCAAGGGCGTCGCGATGATCTACCAGGAGCTCAACCTCGCGCTCCACCTTTCCGCCCGCGAAAACATCCTCCTCGGCACCGAGTCCGCGCGGGCCGGCTGGATCGATGCCCGCGCCGCGCGCGCACGCGCCCGGGCCGCCCTCGGGCTGCTGGGCCACGGCGCGCTCGACCTCGAGAAACCCGCGGGCCGCTTCAGCATCGCCGAGCAGCAGGTGATCGAGATTGCGCGGGCGCTGCTGACGCAGCCGCAGGTGCTCATCATGGATGAGCCGACGAGCAGCCTGACGCAGGCCGACACGGAGAAGCTCTTCGCCACCATCGCGCGGCTCCGCGCGCAGGGGGTGGCCATCATCTACATCAGCCATTTTCTCGAGGAGTGCCGCCGCATCGCCGATCGTTGGACGGTGCTGAAGGACGGCGAGACCGTCGGCACCGGCGACATGAAGACCGCCGACCTCACGCACCTCGTCACGCTGATGACCGGGCGCGAGGTGAAGGACCTCTACCCGCGCGCGGCCCGCTCGCCCGGTGACGCGGTGCTCGAGGTGAAGTCCGCCGCCAGCGCGCCGCGGCTGAGGACGGCGAGCCTTCGCGTGCGCGCCGGGGAAATCTTTGGGCTCGCCGGCCTGATCGGCGCGGGCCGCACGGATCTGCTGCGCGCGATCTTCGGGCTCGACGAGCTCGACGCGGGCGAAGTCTGCGTGTCGGGCGCCGCGCCGGGCAGGAATGCGCCGCGCGACCGCTGGGCCCAGGGCGTGGGCTTCCTCAGCGAGAACCGCAAGGAGGAGGGGCTGATGCTCGTCCAGCCGATCGCCGACAACCTCACGCTCACCAAACCCGCCGCCTTCGGGCGGCTCGGCTGGATCAACGTCCGGCGCCAGCGCGCCGCCGCCCAGCGCTGGATTGAGGAGTTGCGCGTCAAGTGCCGCGGCCCCGCGCAACCCGTCGGCGAGCTGAGCGGCGGCAACCAGCAGAAGGTCGCCCTTGCGCGCCTCCTGGAACACCCGGCGAGGATTTTCCTCCTCGACGAGCCCACGCGCGGCATCGACGTCGGGAGCAAGGCCCAGATCTACGCGCTCGTCGGCGAGCTGGCCGCGCGCGGCAAGGCCGTGGTCGTGGTGAGCAGCTACCTGCCGGAGCTGCTGGGCCTGTGCGACACCATCGGCGTCATGTGCCGCGGCGAGCTGGCCGCCGTGCGCCCGCGCGCCGAGTGGAGCGAGGCCGCCATCATGCATGCCGCGATCGGCGGCGCGTGAGTCTTTCGCGATGAACGACTCGTTGAGACGCCTGCTCGCCAAGTCCGGCCCGTTCCTCGGCCTCGTGTTGGTCATCGCGTTCTTCGCCCTCGTGGGGAGCGAGCACTACCTCACCTACCACAACGTCCGCATCATCCTCACGCAGACGGTGCTCATCGCGCTCGGCGCGCTCGGCATGACCATGATCATCGTGAGCGGCGGCATCGACTTGTCCGCCGGCTCCACGGTCGCGTTCGGCGGCGTCGTGGGCGCGCTGCTGCTGCGCGGGGGCGCCGGCGATCTCACCGTCGCGCTGCTCGTGGTGCTGACCGGCGCGCTGATCGGCCTGCTCAACGGCGCCATGATCGCGGCGCTGCGGCTGACGCCGTTCATCGTCACGCTCGGCACGATGAGCATCGTCCGCGGCGCGGCCAAGGGCCTCGCGTCGAACCAAACCGTGAACTATCCGGGCGCGCCGCCAATCAACGGCTGGATGACGAGCGATCCGCTCGGCTACGGGCTGCCCGTGGGGGTGTGGGTGGCGCTGGCGCTCGCCATCGCGATTTCCGTGGTCCTGCGGCGCACGGTGTTTGGGCGGCGGGTTTTCGCGCTCGGCTCGAACGAGGCGACCGCCCGGCTCTGCGGCGTGCCGGTCACGCGCACGAAGATTTTCGTCTACGCCCTCGGTGGCGCCTTGTTCGGGCTCGCGGGGGTGTTCCAGCTTTCCCGCCTGCGGCAGGGTGACCCGACGGTGGCGCTCGGGCTCGAGCTCGACATGATTGCCTCGGCCGTAATCGGCGGCGCCAGCCTTTCGGGCGGGGTGGGCACGGTGCTGGGCACGGTCATCGGCGCGCTGATGATCGCGGCGCTGCGCAACGGCTCGCAGCAGATGGGCTGGGAGACGCATATCCAGGAGATCATCATCGGCGCCGTGATCATCCTCGCCGTGTATGTGGACCGGCTCCGCCAAGGGCGGCAGGCGTAGCGGCGGCGCGGGCGGGCGAATCGCTCAACTCTTCCCGAGCGCGGCGAGCGCCTCGGTGGCCGCGGCGATCTCGGCGACCTTTTTTGAAGGCCCGCGGCCGGTGCCAATCGCCCGGTCATGCAGGTAGACCACGACCTCAAATTCCTTTGCGTGATCGAGGCCCGCGGTCTTCACCACCTCGTAGCGCAGCGCGCCGTTGCCATGGGCCGGCTGCACGATCTCCTGCAGGCGCCCCTTGGGGTTGGCGGCCGACTCGATGCCGTCGAGCCGCACCCGCAGGTCGCCGTAGATGCCCTGGAGGACGCGGCGGGCGGTCTCGAAGTCGGTGTCGAGAAAGATCGCGCCCATGAGCGCCTCGAACGCATCGCCGAGGGCGTTGTCGCGCGTGCGCCCGCCCGTCGACTCCTCGCTGGCGCCGAGGCGCAGGGCGTCGTCGATGCCGATCTCGCGGGCGAGCTTCGCGAGGAACGCGCCGTTGACGAGCAGCGCGCAGCGGCTCGTGAGCCCGCCCTCGCGCTCGCGCGGAAACTGCCGGTAAAGCATCTCGGAGAGCGTGAGGCGCACCACGACGTCGCCGAGAAACTCCAGGCGCTGGTTGTTCTGCTTGTCGCCCGGGGCGTCCTGCGCCCACGAGGGGTGCGTCATCGCGAGCACAAGGTGCGCCCGGTGCCGGAAGACGTGCCCGATGCGGGCCTCGAGCTTCGCCAGGGGATCGCTCATGAGCTGGCGCTCGCGTAGCGGCGCAGGCCGCGGTGAAACACCAGCACCGCGACGGCGAACCAAGCCCCGGCCACGCCGAGCAGCCAGAGCGCAAGCCGGCCGTCGAAACCCCGCACCAGCGTGGTCGCGGGCGTGTTGCTCACGACCACCACCGGCAGCGCGTAGACAAACAGCCACTGCGTGACCCGGCTCTTGAACGCATCGCGCGGCAGCCGCGAAAACTCCGTGAGGGTGAAATAGGTCCCCTCGATGCCGTGCGCGCTCGTGAGCCAGAACGCGATCGAGATGGAGAGCACGAGGATCGAGTAGTGGATGATCACGCCGCAGGCGACCATGAGCGCGTAGAGCGCGATCTGGCCCGCGCTCGGCTCAAGGCCGAGCTCGCGGACGGCATAGGCGACGACGCCCGCCGCGATGATGGAGTTGACGAGGCTGTCCGGGTCGAGCTTCCGCGTCGTGGCCATGAACATCACGTTCCCGGGCTGCGCGAGGAAGAAGTCGAAGTTGCCGCTGCGGATGTTGCGGCCCATTTCAAAGATGCTGCTCCAAAAGAAGCCCATCAGGAAGCGCTGGATCAGCAACGAGGTGCCGACCAGCAGGATCATCTGGTATTTGCCCCAGCCCGCGATCGATTCCGTGTGCCCGTAGATCACCGAGATCGTGAGCAGGTTCACCATCATCCAGAACAGCTCCACCAGGGCCCAGACGAAAAAGTCGCCGCGAAACATGAGCGTCCGCGTGATCGAGTAGCGGGCGCTCGCGAGCCAGATGCGGGCGTAGTGCAGCAGCATGGGAGGTCAGCCGCCGACCGCGGTGTGGCGCCGCAGGCCGCGCGTCCACAGCGCGCGGTTGACGAGCAGCAGCGCCGCCACCCAGCCGGCCTGGATGCCGTAGCCCTGCAGGATCTCGGCGGTGTCGGTGATGCGGCCGGTGAAAATCGCCGCGGGGAAATACATCTGGTAGTAAAAGGGCAGCCATTTGGCGGCCGCGTAGACCTGCGCCGGCAGCAGATCGAGCGGGAACATCTGCCCGCCCAGGATCGTCTCGACCGCCATCGAGAGAATCACGAAGCCCTGGATCTCCAGGAACCAAAACGTCAGCAGCCCGAAACAGTAGGCGATCGAGAACTGAATCATCGCCGACATGAACATCGCGGGCACGCCGAGCGCGTAGAGCCGCGGCTCGCCCGGGTAGTCCAGATACTCGCGCAGGAAAGGAAACGCGACGAGCAGTGGCACACACACGAGCAGCCCCGACACGAGCCGCGCGGCGAAAAAGATGCTCAGCCGGTAGGCGAAGTAGTTGATGGGCTTCAGGAGGAACTGGTTGATGAGCCCGTTGCGGATTTCCTCGCTGATCTGGTAGTCCTCGTTGAACGCGCTGATGAAGAACTGGAGGATCAGCAGCGTGATGAAGTAGGTGATGGTCTGGTTCAGCGTGAAGTGCCCGAGGGTCCCGCGCCCCTCGAAGGCCGCGCTCCAGAGGAGCACGACGACGGCGAGGTGGAACAGGGAAAAGAAGCCGCGCACGCCAAAGTTCCACCGATACACGATGTTGCTCTGGAGGCCGACGAGGAAGGCCTGGCGGTATTTGTTCAGCGCGGAGAGCACGGCGGGCGGCGCGGGGCCTACTTTGGCCCGAGCTTGAATCGCGCGATCACTTCCTCCGCGAGCTTGCGGTAGGCGGTCGAGCCCGGGTTGAGCGGGTCGTAGGCGAAGATCGTCTTGCCGAAGCTCGGCGCCTCGCCGAGCCGGATCGTGCGCGGGATCACCGTCTCGAAGATCTTGTCGGGCAGGTGCTGCCTCACCTCGTCGACGACCTGGCGCGAGAGGTTGGTGCGGAGGTCGAACATCGTCATCACCACGCCGCCCAGTTCGAGCCCGTCGTTGATGTGGGCCGCCTTGAGGCGCTCGACGTTGCGAAGGATTTGGCCCAGGCCCTCGAGCGCGAGGTATTCGCACTGCAGCGCGATCAGGAGGAAATCGGCGGCCGCGAGGCTGTTCATCGAGAGCATCCCGAGCGCCGGGGGGCAGTCGATGACGATGGTGCGGAAGTTCCCGGCCTTGCGCACGGGCGCCAGCACGGAGCGGAGGCGGCCGAGGTAGTTTTCGGCCTGCGCCAGCTCGATTTCCGCGGCCCCGAGGTCCTCCTCGCTGGGGATCAGCGAAAGGTCGGGGATGCTGGTGGCGGTGATCATCGAGGCCGCGGTGCCTTCGCCGCACATCGGGCCGTAGAGGCTGCGGCCCGCCTGCTTCTCGACGCCGATGGCGCTCGTGGCGTTGGCCTGCGGATCGAGGTCGATGAGGAGGGTGGGGATTTTTTTCTCCGCCAGCGCGGCGGCGAGGTTGACCGCGGTGGTGGTTTTGCCGACGCCGCCCTTCTGGTTGGCGATGGTGAAGACGGTGGTGCGCATGAAGCGACCATGACGTAGGCGCGAAGCGCGGGCGGCGGCAAGCGCGGCGTCGGCCGATTTCGGCACTTGCGCGGCGGATTTTTTCCGCCAACGTCACGCCTCCCTGTCGCGGTGCGGTAGCCAAGTGGTAAGGCCGAGGTCTGCAAAACCTCTATTCGGCGGTTCGATTCCGCCCCGCACCTCCAAATTCCAACCTGCGTAGCAGGTGAAATTTGGAGAGGCCTAAACGGAAACGGACACCAAGGCTGGTGTCCACTTTCTCCACTCCCGGAGAACTGGACGTAACGGGAACTAAACCGCCCGCTACCCGCTAACGCTGCGGCACCGGTTTCGACTATCGTCGTGGTTGCGCCTCCAACCATGAAACCACGTTATCGCCTGATCATTCGCCGCGGCCGAGGGGCCACGTTCTATTGCGTCGACAGGATCACGAAGAAGCGCACCAGCCTTCAAACCGCCGACCGCTACGAGGCCGACCGCATCCTCCACGCGAAGAACGAAGCCGCGATTCAGCCGATGCTGAACCTGCAGATTGCCCGGGCCTACTTGTTCGGCGCCGACGAAGCCATCGGCAAACGCACCTGGCGGGACGCCATCATCGCCCTGACGGAAACCAAACTGGGCTCGAACAAGGAACGCTGGCAACGCGCCCAGAAAGAGAGGGCCTTCGCGTCCCTGTGGACCCGCCCGCTCGTGGAGACCAAGGGCGAGGAACTGCTGGCCGTCATGCGCAAGGGCGGCGTGTCCACCAACCAGCATATGCGCCGCCTCCACAACTTCTGCGTGGACATGAACTGGCTCCCTTGGCCGCTGATTCCCAAGCGGCAGTGGCCAGTAGTCCGACACAAGGACAGGCGCGCCATTACGTGGGAAGAGCACTCCCGCATTGTGGAACGCGAAGGAAACGCCGAACGGAAGGCCTTCTACCAACTCGCGTGGCACCTCGGCGCGTCCCAAGGCGACTTGGCCAACCTCCACGCCGAGGACGTGGATTGGGCCAGCGGGACCATCACCTACGTCCGCATGAAGACCAAATGGCGCGAGAACCTGACGCCGCCGCAAATCCGGTTCGGGCAATCCGTCGCCGATATTCTCAACACCCTGCCCAAGGAAGGACCGCTCTACCCGTATCTCCGCGGCCGGCTCCCCGGCTACCGTGCCAACGAATTCCGCGAGCGCTGCCGCGGCCTCGGCATCCAAGGCGTCAGCCTCCACAGCTACCGCTACGCGTGGGCCGAGCGGGCCAAGACCGCCGGCTACCCCGAGCGCTTCGCCCAACTCGCCCTCGGCCACAACAGCAAGGCGGTCCACCGCGCTTATGCGAGGAACGCCCGGGTCACGCTGCCTCCGCTGGAGGACTGCGAAAAGACCGCGGCAGCCGCCCCGGTAATCCCGCTCCCGCTCTCAACCACCGCCTGACATGCACTCATTCCTTGCACTTGACTTTGTGACCATTTTGGTCACAAATAACCCCTGACCCGATGCGAATCATCACCCGAAAGTTCCTTGAAGCATCCAAGGTCACTTATCCCAAGGCCCGGGCGCCCTTGGATCACTGGCACCGCGTGACCCGCGCCGCCAAGTGGCAGAATCTTGCCCAGACCCGTCAGTCCTTCCCTCATGCTGACCAAATCACAGTCAAGAGCGGCAGGACGGTCACAGTTTTCAACATCACCAACGATTTTCGTCTCATCACCGCCATTCACTACAATCGCCAGGAGGTCTTCACGCTGCAGTTCCTGACCCACGCGGACTACGACAAAGACACTTGGAAAAACACCCTATGAAAGCCACCGCTCTCACCTTCGCCCGCCTGCCCAAGACCTACTCCGGTCTCGTCGCCCTGCACATGCCGCGTCCGATCCACGACAAGGTGGCCTACGACAACGCTGTCGAGGTCGTGCATGCCTTGGCCGGCCACAAGCTGAACCATGACCAAGACGACTACCTCGCGATCATGGCCAAGCTCGTGGAGGACTACGAAAGCGAGAACGTCCCGGCGCCAAAGCCGGTCGCGGGCATCGAGGCCGTGAAGTTCCTTTTGGACGAAAACGATCTTACCGCCGACGACCTGGGCGAGATTATCGGAGTCAATCGCTCCATCGCTTATCGCATCCTCAAGGGGGCCCGCAACCTCACCGCCGATCATGTCAAAAAACTCGCCGCCCGCTTCGCCGTGAGCGCCGATCTGTTCCTCGCCTAACGCTCACGCCGGCAGGCTGAACTCCATCGGCAGGCCTATCTCCACGCGCGGACGGGCAGCCTTGTGCTGGTTCTTCGTCCGCCAGTGCTGGCTGACAGCATTGGTCATCTTCGCCAGCCAGTTCCGATCCTTGGTCAGCTCCAACACGTCCACCGCCGCGAAATACTTCACGCTGTTCGGTTGTGGCGTCCCCAGCGGTTTGAGCAGCCGCGCCGCCACCAGCACCGGAACGTCATGCGGCTGGCAGTTCAGCACCCACGCCGTCTGTTCCGCCGTCAGCCGCGCCGGCAATTGTCCGAGGAGGTTCAGGAAGCGTTGTTGATCGTCTCGCATGGAATCAGTTGAAACCATCTCGGTAGCATCAACAACGCGCTGCGCCTCCCGACATCGCGGTATCTCCTCTCCCCTAAAATCGGTAGTGCGTTTCGTGATTCGGTCATCCGATGTGATGAAGCGCGGGGCAGGTTGGCAAACGGCCTGTGGCACTTTGTTTTCTCCAGACGCAATACCCTAACGAGTTCGTTGGGTTCGAAGACGCCGAAATCCGGCTCATTCAAGGCGTCGCCCGTGCTACCGTGATTACGGTAGAGCGTCGCTCACTTCATCTTCGCCTTTTCCCGGCGGGGGCCTATTCATCGGGCATCCAATTCCCATGAAAACCGCCGCCTTCCACGAGCTCCTCGAGAGCGTCCGCGACGCTGGAGCCTACCTGAAAGGCAACCGCAAGACCGTCGCCCGCACCGACCGTATTTCTCCGCAATCCGCCGCCACCCGCGCCAAGCTAAAGGTCAGTCAGGCCGAATTTGCTCGGGCATTTGGCGGCGGCCGCGATACCGCTTAGTCCGCCAGGATCGTCCCAATATCCTTTCGACCTTATTCCTTATGAATCGGCAGGACGCGTTCAAACTCGCTATCGCAAATATTGCCGCCTTCAGCGACACTGACGTGTTTCCCTCGTCACTCGACCGCCTCGTGTGCCAGGACTCTCCCGAGTTGGTGCTGAAGATGCTTGAGGAGGTTGATCGCACATTCGATCAATATTTGGCCAGCTTCCCGCCCGAGAATATCGATACGCTAGCGCCGCTCGGTTACACCGCGTTTCGATGGACCACCCAAATAGACCCGGTTTGGAACGCTTACTTTCTGTCCCTCGTATTGATGATCGCGGAAACGATCGAGGCGAAGCGTCTACCCGTTGCGGCTCAAAACGTATTTTCTTACCGATTTCAGCCGGACCTCGGCACCGGCCACCTTTTTGGCGACTCGACTTGGCGCCACTATAAGCAGAATGCGCTGAAGAAGTCGCATGACTTCCCGTTTGTTCTAGTCGCAGACGTGGCAGATTTCTATCCGCGTGTTGCTCACCATCGTCTTGAAAACGAACTAATAAGGCTCGGCGTCGCCGGCGATGAGCCTCGTAAGATCAAATCGTTAATGGCTCAGTTTTCGCGGACGAGGTCCTATGGTCTTCCCGTCGGGGGACCGGCGTCTAGAATTCTAGCCGAGCTAGCGCTCAACCCCGTCGATCTCTACCTTAGCAGAAAAGGAATTTCTTTCTGCCGATACGTGGATGATTTCCACATCTTCGCGGCTTCAAAACAGGAAGCCTTCTCTCACTTAGCATTTCTGTCCCAGATACTATTCAACGAAGGACTATCGCTTCAAAAGACCAAAACTAGAATCCTTACATCAGAAGAATTACGAGATGCATCATCACATCTTGATCTCGCGGCCACCGATGATGCGACCGCACTGCCTCCCGAGGCGCGCTTGATGCGTCTTTCTGTTCGGTTCGATCCGTATTCACCAACCGCACAGGATGATTACGAGCAGTTGAAAAATGCGGTGAGCTCGATAGACATTGTCGGCATTCTTGCGCGCGAGATCGCCAAGACAAACATCGATACCCAGGTCACGAAACAGGCGATTGCCGCGATTCGCGCGTTGGCGCCGGAATTCCGCGGTGGTGCGGTGACCACTTTGCTAGACCCGTCGAATTTGGAGACGTTGGCTCCCGTCTTTTCAAACATCATGCGGATGCTTCGGAGTCTGTTTCAGGAACTGGATGAGCCCACACAAGCGTTCTCGGACGAAATGATGCTGAAGCTGCTCCGCGAAGACTCCCACCTCATCCAAAACGACCTCAACCTTTCCTATCTGCTGCAGGTCTTCGGCCAACGCCAGAGCTCGGTGAAAGAAAGTGTTTTGATGGACCTCTTCGAGAAGAGACCTTCTCCACTTATTCGCAGAGAGATCATCCTCATAATGGCCAAATGGGGTAGCACTTACTGGTTGTCAGATTTGATGCGCCGGTTCGGCTCGCTGACGGGATGGGAGCGAAAAGCCTTCATCGTCGCTTCATTCTATCTCTCAGATGAAGGCGAGCACTGGAGAAAACACACGAAGCGCACCTTGTCCCAACCTGAAACGGTAATTCGAGATTGGTGTCAGGAGCGGATGAAGCGGACCTCGAATGTTCCGGTATGATTTCAGAACGCGAATTAGCTCAATATTTTCACTCTTTTTGGCAGGAGCAGTTTCCGCTTCTGAACCCGTCGTTTATGCGGCGCTACAACGCTCAAGAGTGGGAACGGGTCCATGCACCGGAGGGCTATCCTATTCGGCCGGTGCCGCCTAGTAAAAATATCGAGCGATTTGATCTGGTGGCCGAGCTAGCGTTTGAGTGGGCGGCGCTGGCTTTTGATCCCGGCGCCAATCGGGAAGCTGCATGTCAGGCGGCCTTGCGGCGAGTGGCGGCCCTGCAAGGGAGCGCGGAGATCGCAGCGCCCACGTCCCATGAGATCGCGGAGGCAAACGCCCTGTGTGATACCTACCACCATTTCTTTAACACAGTGATCAAAGGTTCGCAGTTGCGATTTCGTCCGCTGATTAAGGGCGCCGGGCTACTAAATCGGATGGAGGGAGACTTTTGCTCCGAAGATACACTGTTCGAGGTCAAAACCGTTAATAGGAACCTGCTTTCCTCCGACCTCCGCCAAGTAATTATCTACCTCGTAGCAGGAAACCATTCCCGCGAATACGCTTGGAAACGCTTTTGTATCTTTAATCCTCGCATCGGCATCTATTTTGACGGCGAAGTGAGCGACCTTCTCGGATACCTGAGCGGTCGCACGCCCCCCGAGTGCCTCAACAGCGTGGTGGACGCACTAATGGAACGAGAACAGCCGCTAGAAGCTAAGTTCTGAAATCCCCACTATCGTTGCTTCTATTGCCCCTTAGATGCCATCGATATAGCAGGTGAAGAAGACCTTCTCGCGGAAAAGATTTTCCGGACGGTAGTGAGGCGGCAGGCGTCCGCCTCGATCCAAACTGACCAACGCGCCGTATTCTGAGAGAAAGCTGTGATTGTGGACCTTTGCCACATCACCGAAGCCATACCCTTTGGGGAGATCAAAGAACTCCATTGTGTAGCTGGACCCATAGGCGAACAGCTTGCCGTCCGTCATCTCAAATACCCAGCCCGTCCATGACATCGTTGTTTCCCCGTGGATTTGTTCCAAGAGTGCTAACGGCGGCGCGAATGAGGACGGGGAAGCCGACGCGACATCGTAGTCATTCACGCGATTGCCGGAGGCGACGAAGACGGAAAGAACCTGCCCCTAGGGGTCCGAGCCGCTCAGCTTTCTCTTCCAGGAGGATTCTTCTTTCAGCCGGCGCTTTGACAGTTCAACCAGTTTGGCCTTCGACTGGAGAACCGCGCATGGAAGGTGCGTGCCATCCTTCAATGTCAGCGCACAGCGATATCGAGGCCCATAAATCGAATCTTGGATCGGTTCGACGGTGGAGCGTATCCGAAGAAAGTGTTCCTCCATATCCCTAAAGCGTGACCAACTCGGCAAGCTTAGCTGCAACGTCCGTCATCGGCGCTTCTGCGGTGCTTAGACCGCTTCGCGATCCAAGCAGCGGGCTAACGTCGCGGAGAGCTTCATACGTCGTGTTATGCACGATGGGAACGAGCAGATCACGGGCTAGGAGTGCCGAAAGCTCTTTGTCGGCGATGCCCTCTCCTCGGAGGCGGCTCAGTAGCGCAGGGGCCACCAGCACGACCCCGACTCGCGATTTCGCCAGTCCTTTGTCTATTTCGCGGAGCAATGGGGTTCCGAGAGCAACGTCCTTCTCGCTAAACCATACGGAGACACCGCGTGAAACAAGTAGATCGTGAAGCTCCTTGGCGGCGCCTGCTCGGTCGTCCCAAGCATGGCAGAGAAAAACGTCCCGAGGGTCAGGCGGGACCGGCCGTTTCTCGATGCTTTCTCGAAACGGTGTGAGTGCCCGCACCTCGGCGGGTGTATACACCACGATGGAGCCCGCTCGTGACCAGCGCGGCCTCGCACTGCTACCGGACCCGCCTCCGCTGCTGCGCGGCGTGGCGTAGGACGAGGAGGAATAGGTCGGCGTGGAATATGGCACATAGCTGCTATAACCACCGTAACGACCATAGCGGCTACGACATGCCGGGCAGTTCGCGGCAGCGCTTGCCGAGCGATGGCCTTCTACTGGCGCTGTGCATTGTGGCATGTGTCCGAGTATCCCGGACATCATCACGCGCTCAAGCGCCAACATCTCATTAGGCGGACCCCAAACCGGCCACCAAGCGGCCCGAAAAAGCAGTTTTGGAGTAAACACAGATTAGGCTTGGTTCACTCTGAGAAGTGGCGACAGTGGCGCTGCAATCACCGCGTAGGACGCCGATTCCGCCCCGCACCTCCATTCCCGGCACGCCTCTTGGTATCGGGTCAGGCTAGGCGGTGATCGGGACGGTTTCCGCCGTCGCCTAGGAGGCGGGCCCCGTGGTGTCGCCGATAAACAGCTGTGCGGGGAGCATCAGGTCGGTGAAGCCCCCGCCGGTGGCCGCTGACAGCTCGAGCACAAGGCGTGCGGCCGCTTCCCCCAGGGCCTCGGGATTTGAGCCGGCGGCGGTGATGCGCGGGGTGCTGTCGGTGGCGATCGGCGAGAAGTCGGCGCTGGCCACGCTCGCGTCGGCCGGCACGCGCCAGCCCGAGCGCCCAAACTCGCGCACGGCGCCCGTGGCCATGAGGGTGTTGTAGGTCACGAAAGCGGTGGGAAAATCGCGACGTCGCGCCAGCGGGAGGAGCAGGCGCACGCCATCCGCGCCGTCGATGCGATCGCCTTCCTTGAGCCGCACGGTGTAGCGCTCGTCGAGCCGGAGATCGACGCGGTTGAGCGCGGCGGTGAGCGCCTGCAGGCGGGCCTCGTGGCGGCCGAGGCCGACGTTGCCGCCGATCCAGCCGAAGCGCCGGTGGCCGAGCCCGTGCAGGTGCTCGACCAGCGACTCGAGCGCCTGGGGCTCGTTGCCGAGCACCGAGTGGCAGAGGCCCGGATAGCGCGCCGACACCGCGACGATGCGCAGGCCGAGGCGCCGCAGCTGATCGAGGAAGCCGCGGGCAACCTCGCCGACGAGCACGATGCCCTGGAACGAGTGCCCCGGCGCGAAGAGCCGGCGCAGCTTTTCCGGGTCCAGCTGGTCCTCGGCGCCGAGGAAGACGGTCGCGTGCTCGCGCGCCTCAATCGCCGTGTGCAGCCCGTGCTGCACATGGCCGAAATACATCGTGGGGGTGTTGAGCCGCAGCGGCGCGCGCAGGATGATGCCAACCTGCCGGCCCTGCGCAGCGGGCGACGAGGCGAGCCGCATGCCCTTCGGGTGATAGCCGCGCTTTACCGCGTGCGCCCAGATGCGGTCGTAGGTGTCGGCGTTGATGCCCTGCTTGCGGCCGTTGAGCACCAGCGAGACGAGCGCCTGCGAGATCCCGAGCTCGCGCGCGAGCTGGGTCTGGGAGATTTTCTTCGCGGGCCGCGCCATGGCGCTCAGCGGTAGAGCCAAAACTTCCTCGCCTGTTCCTGCCAGGCCTGCGCCTGCGCGCGCCAAATCTTCAGCCAGCCCTCGACGTCGATCTTCTCGCCCTTGGCGACCAGATCGGCGGCGAAGGCCGAGGAGCCCAGCAACTTCACGAAGATGACCTTGTCGTTCACCTTGGCGGCGGTGAAGGGATTCTTGCCCTCGAGTTTGCAGGTGAGCTTCAGCAGCCAGAAATTCAGCTCGGCCGGGCGCCACTCCTCCCAGTCGGCGACCTCGATGAAGAGCCCGATGGAGGGCTGGCCGGTGCGGGGGTTGGGCACGCTCACGCGGCGGAATTGCACCCCGGGCAGCTTGAGCGCGCGCAGCTCTTTTTCGTAGACGTCGATTTTCGCCGAGAGGTGCGAGAGCCCGCGAAAAGCATATTGGTCGCCGACGCCGTGGCGGAAACCGCTCGGCGGTTCGCATCCGAGGCCGGTCATCGGGTAACCCATCACCGCGGAGAAATCCTGCATGCGGGGCGAGGTGGGCACCCAGTTCAGCCCGGTCTCGGACCAGCGCATGGCGCGTGTCCAGCCGCGCATCGGCACGACGGTGAGCTGGCCGCGTGCGCGCACGGCGTCGGGGATGGCGAGCGTGCCGGGCGCCTCGCGGGCGAGGCGCGCGAGCTCGCCCATCGTGAGGCCGTGCACGTAGGGCACGCGGAAGGCGCCGACATAGTTGTTGATGGCGAGCGCCGCGTCGAGCGGCGGGCCGTCGACCTTGAGGCCGCCGAGCGGGTTGGGCCGATCGAGGATGACAAGCTCCTTGCCGTTTTCAAAGCACGCCTCGGCGGCGAGCTTCATCGCGCTGATGAAGGTGTAGCTGCGCGTGCCGATGTCCTGCAGATCGACCACCAGTGCATCGAGGTCCTTGAGCTGTTCCTTGGTGGGCTTCCGGGACTTGCCGTCGTAGAGCGAGCGCACGGGCAGGCCGGTCTTCGCGTCGGTGTAGCTGTTGTAGTTTCTCCCGGCGGGAAACTCGTTGTTGATCCCGTGCTCGACGCCGAAGAGCGCGGCGAGCCTGACCCCCGGCGCCTTGCGCAGGACCTCGATGGTCGAGAGGCCGTTGCGATTCACGCCGGCGGGATGCGTGAGCAGGCCGAGGCGCTTGCCCTTCACGGCGGCGAAGCCCTCGGCCTCGAGCACATCGATGCCGAGCATCACCTTGCCCATGCCGGCGACGGGTTTCTCGGGCTCAGGCGCGGTCGTCACGATGGGGGTCTGAAACGGTTGCTTCGCCGGCGCCGGGGCCTGGCTGGCGCTGCAACCGGCCAAGCCGAGCAGAGGCACGAGCAGGGGAAAAAGACGTGGGAGCGACGGAGCGGTGGGGGCGCCGGACATGGCGGCGAGAAATGCCGCGCGGCCCCAAGCCGGTCGAGCTGTTTCGGGGCTTTGGCGAACAACGATCGCCGCCGACTCAGAACGCGGCGCGCACGGCGGCGGCCAGGTTGCGCGACGATTCGCGCAGCGCCTGCGGCAGCGGCACGCCCTCAGGCGTGATCGAGTGCAAGGCAAGGCGCTCGGGCGGGCGCGCGACGGCGGCGCGGCCGGCAAACACATGGACTTTTTTCCCGAGGGCCAGCGCGCGCGTGGCGAGTTCGCCGGGGCCCTTGCCACTGAGCGAGCTGTCGTCGAAGCGCCCTTCGCCGGTGATCACCAGATCGGCCGCGGCGAGGCGTGGCGCGAGATCGAGCCATGCGGAGACCAGTTCGGCGCCGGGGACGAGCCGGGCACCGGCTGCGGCCATGAGCCCGAAGGAAATGCCGCCGGCCGCGCCCGCCCCGGGGGTCTCCACGAGCGAGACGGGCTGGCTCGCGTAGGCGCAGAGCAGCGCGGCCAGGCGCGCGCTCTCGCCGTCGAGCCGTGCGAAGTCGGCGGGCTTCAGCCCCTTTTGCGGGCCGTAGATCGCGGCGGCGCCGCGCGGGCCGAGGAGGGGATTGCTCACATCGCACGCGATGCGGATCGGGGGCAGCGCGCGCGGGAGCGATCCGCCGATGCGGGCGATGTCGGCCCAATGCAGCGGCACGGGCGTGGCGAGGAGCGCGCGCGCGCTGGTCTCGAACCGCAGGCCGAGCGCCGCCAGCGCGCACAGCCCGAGGTCGCTCGTCGCGCTGCCGCCGACGCCGAGAAGGATCGCGTCGACGCCCGGCCGCGCCGCGAGGCGCAGCAGCTCGCCGGTGCCGGTGGTGTTCGCGAGCCACGGGTCGCGCTGCTCGGGCTTGAGCAGGGCGAGCCCGGAGGCCGCGGCCATCTCGATGACGGCGATCGTGCGCGGCGTTCCGTCCTTTGGTCCGGGGCTTGCGACGGCGAGGAGGCTGCGCGCGGCGGCGGGGATCCTTTCGAACGGCACGAGGCCGATGGCCGCCCGCACCGGGGCGCCACGGGGACCGGTGACGGTGTGCGTCTCGGCCGCGCCGCCGGCGGCGCGGGTCAGGATATCGCAGAACCCTTCGCCGCCATCCGCGAGCGGGCAAAGATCGAGCTGCCAGTCGGGGTGCGCGGCGCGGAGCGCGGCGGCTGCCTGGGCGCACGCCTCGGGCGCGGTGAGGGCATCCTTGAACTTGTCGAAGGCGAGGAGGACGCGCATGGCGGCGGGCTATTCGTCGCTCACGCGGGCAAACCGCGGCTGGGGTTTTCCCGCGATCACGACGGTTTCGGTGAACATCGCCGCGGGTCTCACCCACAGCCCGCGCTCGCCGTAGAGCGCCTGGTAGACGACGAGCGGATCGAGCGTCTCGGAGTGCCGCGCGAGGCCCACGACCCGATATTCGTTACCCTTGTAGTGGCGGTAGCGGCCGGGGCGCGGCTCGCGGGGGAGCGGAGGCAATGGGGCGGACATGTCTGCCGCCCTCACTCCACCCGCAGGACGCCCTTCATCAGCTGTGAGTGGCCGGGAAACGTGCAGACAAAATCGTAGTCGCCCGGCGTGGCGGGCGCGTTGAAAAAGATGGTGTCGCTCGTTTCGGGCAGCGTCAGCGCGGTGTGGAAGAGCACGTCGACGCTCTCCGGCACGTAGTGCCTCGCCGCGCCCTCGGTGCCGAGCGCCATGGCCGCCTCGCCCACGGCCTGGCCGCGGCCCGGCGCGCAGAGGACGAAGTTGTGCAGCATGTCGTCGCCATTCTTGAACACCAGGCGGACGCGCGCGCCCGCCTTCACGGTGAGCAGCGTCTGGTCGAATTTCAGGCCGGGCTGCGTGCCGAGGAGGATTTGTTTGTCGCCCTCGTCGTTGATCCAGTCGCCCGGCGCCTTGATGGGGTGCTTCTTGGTGTTGCCCAGCGCCGCCTCGACCACGGGCGAGACGCAGAGCTCCATTTCCTTTGGATCGAGCGGAATGATCCGGGCGGTGGCGGGGATGCGATTGAGGGTGTAGAAGGCGGTCGGGTGCAACAAAGCCTCGGTCCCGCCCGCGGCCCGCACGCCGGGCGCCTTGATTTCGTGGATGTAGCCCTCGCGCAGGCACGCGAGCGCGAGGCGCACGCTGAGGCCGTCGGGCGCGACGACGACTTTGCGCACGGGGCAGGCGAGGCGATTCACCGGCGCGCTGCCGTAGGCCTTGTGATAGAGATAGGTGAAGCCGCCGATGGAGTAGCTCGCGGGATTCCCCGCCGTCGCGCGATCGACGGGCGTCGTGAACACCAGCGTGAAGCCGTCCGCCTGCGCGCGGACTTCCTTGACCTCGAACGGCGTCCGCCCGGTCCACTCCAGCCGCTCGAGGCCCTGTTGCTTCGGGCCCACCGCGCCCCAGCCGCGCGCGGTCTCGCCGGCGAAAAGCACGCCGCCCTCGCCGTGCGCGATGCGGATGATGCCGCACTCAAAGCCCTCGCGAAACGCGATCGCCGCGCCCTGCCAGACGCCGCCGATCTGCTCGAGGAACACGCGCGAAATCTTGCTCTGCCCCTGGTCGGCGACGAAGAGCTGGCCGGCAAACGGGCCAAACTTCCCGCCGGTGAGATCCTCGATCGTGCCGGAGTTGGAGATGCCGAGCACGGTGTGCGGGAGCCAGACGGCGGGCGGTTTCACGCCGGGGACTTTCTTCGCGACCTCGTGCATGGGTTCCTCGAAATCCTTGATGTCCTCGGCGCGCAGCTTCACGGGCGAGCCGGGATTGCGGCTCCACGCGAGGCCGGCGGGGTGGCCGCCGAAATCGCCCGGCTCCACGTGCGTGATGCGGCCGGAGCCGACCCACTCGCCTTGGTTCTCCGAATAGAACCACGCGCCTTGCGAGGTGACGACGAAACCGCACGGCGAGCGCAACCCCGCGGCGATCGGCGTCATCTGGCCGTCAGGCGTGACCTCGATCATCCAGCCGCGCCACGGCACCGGCGACTGCGTGGCGCTGCCGAAGGCGACGTTCAGGGTGAGCCGCAGGTTGCCGTTGGGCGCGAGCACGGGGCCGAAGGCATACTCGTGGTAGCTGCCGGAGATCGGAATTTTGGCGACGGTCTCAAACACGTCGGCGCGGCCGTCGCCGTCGGTGTCCTCGATGCGGGTGAGCTCCTGGCGTTGCGCGACATAGTAGCCCTTTTTCGGCGCCGGCGCCGCGATGATGCCGAGCGGCTCGTGGAGCCCCGAGGCGAAGAGGGTGAATTTCGGCTTCACGTCTTCACCGGCGGCATAGGCGCCGTCCACCCACCAAATCTCGCCGCGGCGCGTGGTGACCAGCAGGCGCTGGCCGGCCACCGGAAGGATGCCGCTGCCCTCGAGCACGATGTCGTCGGGCACGGCCAGGGGCGTGCGTTTCCAGTAGAGGTTCTCGCGCGCCGTGAGCGCGTCGGAGGGCTTGGCGAATCGCTCCGCGGCCGAGGGGTTGTTGACGCGCACGGGCGCATCGGCGGCGAGCGCGGCGACCCCGAGGAGCAGGGTGGTGGGGACGAGAAAGGAGCGGTGCATGGCGTGGTTCACCAGACGATCGAGTAGGAAAGGGGCTTTTCGAGCAGGCCCGCGCTGAGCGGCACCGCGAGCTGCTGGTGGCCGTTCATGGAGCGAAGCACGGGGCGTGGAGCGGCGTCGTCGGGCCAATCGAGGAACCACTCGCGCTCGCCCACGAGCCAGCCGCCTTTTGGCTGCGGCGTGATGGTCGCCGCCTCGGCGAGCAGCACCCAGGCGGACCAGGACGGAAGCGAGCCGGTGAGCTTGAGCGTGCGGACCAGGCCGCGGCCATCCTTGGCGGGGGCGACACGGTCGCTGATGTTGAGCCCGGCTAGCTTCGAGAGAAAAGTGGGCTGGCCGTCGGCCTCGAGCGTGTAGCCTTGCGACGACCAAAGGGCGTCGGGCTCGTCGGGCCAGTCGCCGTTTTGGGCGTATTCAATCAAGGCGATGGTGGGTTTGGCGTTGAACGTGAGCGCGGGCCCTTCGGGCCGCGCGAGCTGGTCGTTGCCACGGCCGTCCCACATGTCGGCGGTGTTGATGAACGCGCCCCGCCACGCGCGCAGGATCGCGCCGGTCTCGAAGTCGTAGGCGTAGTGCACGCCGGCGGGCGAGCCGACGGACGCGGCGTAGAGGCGCTTGCGCGGCTCGAACGGCACGAACCCGCGCTGGAGCAGGATGCGGTCGGTGGGCTCGACGGCGATGATCTTGCTCGAGCCCGCCGGGCGGCGGCCGCGGCCTCCCCCGGCCGATTCACCGGGCTCGCGGGCCGTGAGCGCATGGGGCGCGATGCCGGGGCCTTCCGCCACCAGCTCGAAGGCGGGGCGGCTGTTGGTCGCGTGGACGAGGTCGGCGCGGAACTCGTGCTTGCCCGCGGTCAGCGTGATGATCCCGGGCTGGCTGCCGCGATCGAGGGGCTGCACGACGGGCCGGCCATCGATGAGAAGCCGGGCCGTCGCGCCGCCCTCGACGGCGAAGCGATACGCACCTGCGCGCGGCGCGTCCAGCATGCCGGTGAAGACGAGCGCGAAGCGGCCGCTCTTTTCGACGGCGCCATGGGCGAAACGCGCCGGAACCCCCTCGGCCTTGGGCTTCTCCTTGTCGTAGCTGCCGATGGTCCCATAGCTGCCGGCGTAGAGCTTGTAGTGTAGGTCCGACACCGTGACGACGACACCGCGCTCAAAGCGCTTCACGCGGATGTCACGCAGCGCAATCGCGCCGTGATCCCCCTGGATCATGAGCGGCCCGAGCGGCGCCTCGTCGTTTGCAAGCGCGCTCCGCGTCGGGCCCGTGGCCTCGACGTTTTCATGGATGGTGAAGCCGTTGAGCGTGACCTTGGCGAAGCGCGCGTTGCGGGTTTTCTTTCCTGCGGCGTCGAAGCGCGGGGCTTGGAACTCGACATGGAGTTTTTGCCAAAGGCCGGGGGCGCGGCAGGCATTCGCCCGGGGCGCGATGCCGTCGAAGCCCTCGTGGCCTTTGCCACGCTGGTCGTCCCAGCGCTGGTAGATGCCGCCGCAGTCGGCGGGGGAGGGCTCCTTCACGCCCCAGCTGTCGAATAGCTGAACCTCATACCGGCCTTGCAGGTAGATGCCGGAGTTGGAGCCCGGCGTGAGCAGAAACTCCAAATCAAGCTCGAGGTCGCCATGGTCCCAGGTGGTGACGAGGTGCGTGCGCGCCTCCTTTTCCTTGCCGGGATTGCAGACCAGGATGCCGGTGCCCGCGGCGGCCGTGAGCATCTTGTCGCGCCGCGGGTCACCCGCGAGGCCGCCCGCGATCTGCCAATTGGCGCCGGCCGGGCGAAAGGCTTGGAGCGATTCGAGTGCAACTCGCTCGGGCGCGAGCGGCTGGGCGCGGAGCGCGAGTGCGGCGAACCACGAGGCCAGCCAGATTGACCACGGGCGGAGAACGGGGAATGAAGGTCGCATCGGAAGCGCGGGCACGCTCGTGACGCTCCCCGCCGACGGCAACCTTGATTTGCGCGCGCCGAGCCGCGCGGGCGACGCCTTCAGCGGCGCGTGTCGTGCACAAAGAACTCGACGATGTAGTCGAGGTCCCCGTAGCCCTTCGCCTTGAGGCGCTGCACGACGTGGTCGATCGCGGCCTGCAATTCGTCGGTCGAAGCCTCATCGAGATGCTCGATGATGGAGGAGCCCCGGCGCACAAGCGGGTAGCGGCGGGGGCTGTCGGTCTGGCTCGAGTAAAGCGCGGCGCCGCGATCGGAAAAGCCGCTGCGATAGACGAGCCCAGCTTTCTCAAACGTCGCCATCGTGCGATAAATCGTCACGAGGTCGCAGCCTTCGTCACCCATGAGCTCAAACAGGCGCTCAATCGTGATGGGCTGCGGGCACCGGGCGAGAAGCGCCAGCAGGGCAATGCGTGGATCGGTGACACGGAGACCTGATTTGCGCAGGCGGGCGGCGAGCTCCGAGTGATCCGCGGCGCGCGCGGAAGGAGCGACGGCGAGGGGGAGGGAAGTGGCGAGCATGGAGTTGGAATTGGAAGTGGTCGGCGCCAGGCGGTGCAGCATTTGGGCGCCCGCACCGGCTAGTTTAGGTGCAGGGCGCGGAGTGCCGTGGCGTTCTTTACGGCGGTGTGCAGTTGCTCTGCGCCGAAAGGCTTCAATAGCACTTCGTCCGCGCCGCATTCGCGGGCCTGCAGGCCGCATTCAAAGGCCGACCGCGATTCGCCGCGGCCAGTCATGGCCACGATGCGCACCCACGGCTGGCTCTCTCGGACCCGGCGGAGCATGGCGAATCCGTCGAGGTCCGGCAGGACCGTGTTGCTTACCACGATGTCAAAGTGCAGCCGAGAGAGCGCGCGCATCGCGTCCGCCCCGGTATGCACGCACGCCGTGTGGTGTTCATCGAGCCAACGGGCCGCGAGCTTGCAGGTGAGCGGCGCGTCGTCGACGAGTAGGACCGAGAATCTGTGCATGGAGCGGGGTGGGGTTGTGCTGCAAGATTGAGCCATGAGGTCGTCAACGAGCGCATGGTGCTAGCCAGCTGTGATCCAACCTCGCGGTGTGGATTGAAAATAATTGTCACACAGCGTGATGGGATTTTTCGGACCGGCGCGATGTGTTTGGCGGAAGGGGGCGTGTCGCCGGAGTTGTAGCATTCTCCAGACGGTTACTTGGAAAATCGACGGCGATCTTTCGTAATGCTGTGAAAGAGATTGTATTGAGTGAAATTGGGAGTGTAAGTGTTTCTTACACTCTTCGTGTGTTTGGCTTTTCTCGGCGACGAAATCGCTCGTCTGGGAATGAGCCGTGACGAATGACCATCGATGCAATCTGCCACCCTCTTCGCCATCGCGAGTGCCTGCTGTAGCGGGGCTTTCGCGTTGTTTGCAGCGGTCAGGGCGAAGCGGCAGTTATCGCGTTGGGCCTTTGCCTCGGGCATGGCTGTGCTGGCCGTGGAAAGCGCCTTCTCGGCCCTCGGTTCCACCGATGCCACGCTGGAGCAGTTCACGCGGTGGCAGCTCTATCGGCTGGCAGCGATGGCGCTGGTGCCGGGCACTTGGTTGCTTTTCAGCCTCACCTATGCCCGCGGCGGATCCGAGCACGGCCCGTTGCGTGGGACATGGCCCGCCGTGGTTGCGATGTTTTTGATCCCCATCGCGCTCGTCGTGATCGGGCGTGGAGAGATGATTGTCTCCGTCCAGGAGGAGTCGTGGGGCGCGAACCGCGTCGTCAAACTCGCGTGGCCGGGCATCGCGTTGCACGCCGCGATCCTGATCGGCGCGGTGGGGGTGCTGCGCAACCTCGAGCGAACCTACCGCGGCGCCGTGGGCACCATGCGCTGGCGCATCAAGTTCATGCTGCTGGGACTGGGGCTCTATTTTTTGGTGCGCATCTACACGAGCAGCCAAGTGCTCCTTTATCGCTCATCCGACACCTCGCTGGCGGTGGTGGATACGGGAGCGTTGTTGGCCTCGAGCCTGTTGATGGTGCGGACGTTTTTCCGCGCCGGGCATTTTGACACCGAGGTCTATCCTTCCCAGACGGCGTTGCAGGGGTCGCTCACGTTTCTGCTCGTCGGCGCCTACCTGCTCATAGTCGGGGTGCTGGCGAAGGTTGTGACCTACATCGGCGGCCCGTCGGCCTTCGCGCCGAAGGCGTTCCTGGTGCTCGTGGCGTTGGTCGCCCTGGCCGTGGCGCTCCAATCCGACCGCGTGCGGCTGCAGATGCGGCGGGTGGTGAGCCGGCATTTTCAGCGTCCGATGCACGACTACCGCACGGTTTGGCAGAAGTTCGCGGAGGGCACGGCGTCGCGAGTCGAGCAGACGGATCTGTCTCGTGCCCTCGTCACGCTAATCGCGGAGCTCTTCCAGCTGCTCTCCGTCAGCGTATGGCTGGTGGACGAGAAGAAGGAGACGCTCGTGCTGAAGGCCTCGAGCTCGCACTTGGCCGAGTCCGGCGCCAAGCTGGAGGCGCAGCGCCTCGACGCCGCCCCGTTCATCGCGCGGTTTCAGGGTGCGCCCGAGCCGGCGGACTTCGAGTCGGATAGCGAACCGTGGGCCGAGGCGTTGCGGCAGGGCAACCCGCACGCCTTTGAACGCAGCGGCCGCCGCGTTTGCATCCCCGTGGTGGGCCGCGGGGAGTTCCTCGGCGTGATCGTGCTCGGCGATCGCGTGGCGGGGGTGCCGTTCTCGATGCAGGATTTTGATCTGCTGAAGTGCATCGGCGATCAGGCGGCGGCGAGCGTGCTCAACGTGCAGCTCGCGGAAAAGCTCCGCCGCTCGACGCAGCTGGAGGCGTTTCAGGCGATGGCGGCCTTTTTCGTGCACGACCTGAAGAACGCCGCCTCGACGCTCTCGATCATGCTCCAAAACCTCCCGGTGCATTTCGATGACCCGGAGTTCCGCAAGGACGCCTTGCGGGGCATCGGCTCGACCGTCACGCACATCAATCGCCTCATCGGCCGACTCGGCTCCCTGCGCCACGAGTTGAAAATCGAGGTCGCCGAGGCCGACCTCAACGAGGTCGTCGAGAGCGTGGTCGCGGGCATCGAGCGCAGCCCGAGGTTCACGATTGAGAAGCAGCTCGGCTCGCTCCCGCGCTTCGCCTTTGACCGCGACCAAATTCACAAGGTGATCACGAACCTTGTGCTCAACGCGACCGAAGCCTTGTCCGTCGAGGGTAGGGTGCGCGTCGCCACCACCCTCGAGAACGGCTGGGCCGTGCTCACCGTCGCAGACAACGGCTGCGGCATGAGCGCGGACTTCCTGGCCCATTCGCTTTTCCGGCCCTTCCAGACCACGAAAAAGAGCGGCCTCGGCATCGGCATGTTCCAAAGCAAGATGATCGTCGAGGCCCACGGCGGCCGGGTCGCGGTCACGAGCGAACGCGGCCAAGGGACGACTTTTCGCGTGCAACTCCGGACCCAGCCCGCCGCCTGATGAACGACAAAACCACCACCGACAACGCGCCCGTGCTGAAGACGGTCGACTCCTCGGCTCCGATCTTGCCGACCAAGGCCGGCGGCAAGCCCAAGCTCCTCATCGTCGACGACGATGAGGAAATCCGCACGCAGATGCGCTGGGCGCTCACCGCCGACTACACCGTCTCCATCGCCGCCGACCGGCAGACGGCGCTTGACCAGTTTCGCACCGTAAAGCCTGTCGTCGTCCTGCTCGACCTCGGCCTTCCGCCGCATCCGGGCACGCCCGAGGAGGGCCTCGCGACGCTGACCGAGCTGCTCTCGATCGATCGCACCACCAAGGTGGTGATCGTCAGCGGCCAGGGCGAGAAGGGGCCGGCCATGACCGCCATCGGCCTCGGTGCCTACGATTTCGTCAACAAGCCGGCGGACATTGAGGAGCTGCGCCTGTTGCTGCGGCGCTGCTTCCACGTCGCGCAGCTTGAGAAAGACTACCGCGCGATGCAGGAGGCCCTGGGTAGCGGCGCCTTTGAGGGCCTGCTCGGCGGCGGCTCGCGGATGCAGGCCGTCTTCGACTCAATCCGGAAGGTCGCCACCTCGGATGCCTCCGTGCTCATCCTCGGGGAGAGCGGCACAGGCAAGGAAGTCACCGCGCGCGCGATCCATCAGCGCAGCCCGCGGCGCGACGGCCCCTTCATCGCCATCAACTGCAGCGCGATTCCCGAGACGCTGATCGAGAGCGAGCTTTTTGGCCATGAGAAGGGCGCGTTCACCGGTGCCCACGCGCAGCGCAAGGGCCGGATCGAGCAGGCCGAGGGCGGCACGCTCTTCCTCGATGAAATCGGCGAGGTGCCGCTGCCCATCCAGGTCAAGTTGCTGCGGTTCCTGCAGGAGCAGGTCATCGAGCGCGTCGGCGGCCGCCAATCCATCGACATCGACACCCGCGTGCTCGCCGCCACCAACGCCGACCTCAAGAAGGGCATGGCCACCGGCACGTTTCGCGAAGACTTGTTCTATCGCCTCGCCGTCGTGCAGATCAACCTGCCGCCCTTGCGCGACCGCGGCGACGACGTGCTGCTGCTTGCGCATGCCTTCCTCAAGCGCTTCGGGGAGGAAAACAAGAAGCCGGGCCTCGTGTTTGGCGCGGAGGCGACCCGCGCCATCCGCCAGCACCCGTGGCCGGGCAATGTCCGCGAGTTGCAGAATCGCGTGCGTCGCGCGGTCATCATGAGCGAGGGCAAGCGTCTCGTGCCGGCGGACCTCGAGCTGGAGGCCACGACCGGCCCCACGGCCGGCTCCACGCTTAAGGAGGCGCGCGACAAGCTTGAGACCGACATGATCCGCGCGGCCCTCCAGCGCAACGGCGGCAAGATCACCGGCGCGGCCCTCGAGCTCGGCATCAGCCGCCCGACGCTCTACGAGATGATGGACCGGCTCAGCATCGAGCGGCCGGAATAGGCCCGCCCGCGCGCGGCCTTGCGCCCCGGCCCCTTTTCGTCGAAGCGATCGGGCATGAACCTGCGCATGCTCTTTCTCCTCGGCGCCATGCTCGCGCCGGTCTTTTCCCGCGGCGGCGAGGCGGCGATTCGCGTGTTGAGGGACGTGCCGTTCCTCGCTCCCGGCCGCGCGGAAAAAATCGATGTCTTTCTGCCCGCGCCGCCGCCCGCGGGAAAATTGTCGCCTGCGGTCGTGTGGATTCACGGGGGCGGCTGGACCGGCGGCACGAAGAACGAGGCGCGCGCCAAGGAAATCTGCGAGACGCTGGTGAACGCCGGTTACGTTGCGCTCAACGTCGACTACAAGCTCGGCGACGGCGCCTGGCCGACGAATCTCCACGATTGCAAGAATGCCGTGCGCTTTCTTCGCGTCCACGCCGCCGAGTGGCGGGTCGATCCTGAGCGCATCGCGGTCGCCGGTGGGTCGGCCGGGGGGCACCTTGCGCTCATGGTGGGCTACACCGCCGGCGTGCAGGAGTTGGAGCCGGGGGCGCCGTATCCGGGCGTGTCGAGTTCCGTCCGCGCGGTGATCGACATGTATGGCATCAGCGATCTGCGCACGCGGCGCGAGACCGAGCCGGGTGGCAAGGTGCTGGCGTCCGTCCGCGCGCCCGGCCCGGTCGCCGTCTTTGGCCCTGCCGAATCCGCCGCAGTCTACCGTTTGGCATCGCCCGTCACGCACGTCAGCCCCGCTACGCCTCCCACGCTGATTCTCCACGGCGACAAGGACGCGACCGTTGATCTCAAGCAGTCGCAGGATTTGGCGGCGGCGCTCGCGCGGGCCGGCGTGCCGCATGAATTGGTCGTCGTGCCGGGTGCGGGGCATACGTTTGACTGGGAGTCGTGGGGCAAGAAACCCCTGTCACGGGATCTGCGTCCCGTCGCGCTGGCATTTCTCGGGCGGCATCTGAAATAGCCCGGCGCCGTTTCCGGGTGGTTGCATCGCGGCGTGGAGTATTGATCCTGCCTTTGACCCCACGCCGTCCATGACCCAACCCCGCATTCGGCTCAGCACCTGCCTGCTTCTCCTGCCCGCGGCGCTCGGCGCGCAATCCGCGCCGTCTCCCGCCGCGGCCGAAACCGCCGTCCAGCTCACCCCGTTCACCGTCAATAGCGATCGCGACACCGGCTTCGCCGCCGCAAGCGCCCTCGCGGGCGGGCGCCTCGCGACGGATTTGCGCGACACGCCCGCCGCTTACTCCGTGATCAACCGGGAGTTCATCGACGCGCTGAACCTCACCGACCTCCAGTCCGCCGCCAACTGGGCCACGGGCTCCACCTTCAACTCGGACATCGGCACGTTCACGTTCACCACCTTCACCGTGCGCTACACGTCGCGCGGCGTGACGGCCGGCCAGCAGCTCCGGAATTTTTTCCCGGTCAACGGCGACAACGACAGCTACGCGCTCGAGCGCTACGACTTCGGCCGCGGCGCCAACTCCATCCTCTTTGGCAACGGCAGCCTCGGCGGCGTCAGCTCCTCCACCACGAAGCGCGCGCGCACTGACCGGGCCTTCCAGGACGTGCGCCTCACCACCGGCTCATGGTCGCAAAAGCGCGCGACGCTCGACGTGAACCAGCCGCTCGGCCAGCGCGCCGCCCTGCGCATCGCCGGTGTGCTGCAGGACAACGACGGCTGGCGGCAGAAAGAATTCGACAAGCGCGAAGGCGTCTTCGCTACCGCGACGGTGCAACCCTGGCGCAACACGGTCGTCCGGCTCGACGCCGAGGCCATCAACCGCCGCCTCAACAACCCGATCAACAACCTGCAGGACCAGCTCTCGGGCTGGAACGGCATCACCACCTACGACCGCCCCGCCGCGCTGGCGGGCGCCTCCGCCGCCGAAATCACCGCGTTGCAGGCGCAGGGCGTCGGCCGCCGGGCCGCAAACTACAACGTCTACGATCCCTACAACGGCTTCAACGCGATCAGCAGCTACACCAACGAGCCAATCACAATCGGCGGCGGCACCACGGCGACGACGCCGATCGGCGGCTTCACCTACGGCAGCGCGCCGGCCTACGGCCTCGCCAACACCAACCTCGTCGAGGCGATGAACGTCCTGCCCAATCGCTTCGACATCGCCGAGAGTCGTTCCTCTTTCCGCCGGCCCTCGCGCGACTTCTCCATCAATCAGGACGGGCCGCTCCTCGAGTCCACGTTTCGCGAGGTGCAACTCACGCTCGAGCAGAAGCTGGGTGACTTTTACGCCGAGGTGGCCGCGGACGTGAACAAGAATTCGAACCATACCAATGGTGAGCAGAACCGTGGCGCCAACAGCACCTACATCGATCTCAACCGCGTCCTGCCCAACGGCGCGCCCAACGGCCACTACCTCCAGGCCTACGGCGACGGGAATTTCTTCCGCGGGTTCCGCCACTACGACTACCACAACCTGCGTGCCGCCCTCGCGTGGAAGAAGGATACCCGCTTCGGCAACTTCGCGGTGAGCACCATGGCCGGCGAGCACCGGAACCACTACACGCTCTCCTACCAGTGGCTCAGCCTCGCGCTGCCCACGCAAACGCCCCTCGAGTGGATCAACGGCACCACGGCCGACATCAAGATCCGCCGCTACTGGAACGAGCCCCGCCGCCCCTCCGTCGATCTCGCGGGCAAGCCCATCGCCTACTACGATCCCAACACCCGCACGACGACCACCGTCACGCCCCGCTGGGTCATTGACCACACGCGCTTCGACACGGAGTCGATCAACGACACCAACTACCGCTACGCCCTCGCCGCGCTGAACGCGAAGTTCTGGAAAGACCGCATCATCCTCCTCGGCGCCGTGCGCCGCGACCGCTACTTTGCCCAGAGCCAGCAGATGGCGGTCAGTGGCGACTACCCCGTCGATCGCGATCCGCTGGTGCCGTTTTTCAAGCCCCTCGCGCCAAGGGACTATGAGTCGCTCACCTACGTCCCGGTCGATGCTCAGGGTCGCCCGCAGGCCGCCGTGCCCGCGGTCACTCGCCCGCGCCTCGCCGGCGGCGTGCGCGATCCGCGCTACGCGCAGTATCGCTTCCAGGATGATTACAACGCGCCGGCGCTCGTCGGTTACCAGAACACCAAGTCGCTCGGCGCAGTCGTCCACCTCCTCGAGTGGTTCAGCCCGTCGGTGAATTACGCTGAGACCTTCAATCCGCAAAAAGCCTACGCGCTCCAGCTTGGCGGCGGCCTCGTGCAGCCCACGGTCTCCAAGGGCTGGAACTACAGCGCCCGCCTCGAGTTCTTCCAGCGGAAGCTCGATCTCAACGTCACCTGCTACACGAGCGAGGAGATCAACAATCCGCAGACCGTCAGTGGGTTTCCCTACAACACGCTCCTGCAGGCCACGCCGGTGGGGACGACCCAGGACCTCAACAGGCGCGGCGTGCCACTCTTCATTTCCGGCAGCGACCTGCAGGACCGGCATGCGCGCGGCTGGGAGTTCGAGCTCGCGGCCAATCTCATCAGGGGCCTCCGTCTCACGGGCAGTGTCGCGCTGCCTGATGTCTACTCGTCCAACGCCTTCCAGCTCACGCGCGCCTACATCGAGAAGAACGCCGGCAACTTCCGGCAGATCGCCATCGACGCCGGCGCCAAAATCGACGCCGCGAATGTCGCCACCGTCGACACCGCGATTCCGGCCAACACACGCCCCGACGCACAGGCCGCCGCCGACGCCTACAACACCATCTTCACCAACTACCGGAACCTGAACACCAGCCGCGCCGTGGGCGGCAATCAGCGGCTCGTGAAATTTTTCGGCGACTACACGCTGCAGGAGGGTCGCCTCAAGGGCCTGCGTTTCGGCGCCGGCGTGCAATACCGCGGCCGCGAGGTCATCGGCAACCGCGGCGCCGACACCATCGTCGATCCCGCCAATCCCACCCGCGCCATCGATGATCCCACGCGCGATGCGAACACACTGCTGCTCACGCCGAAGGGCGACTACACCGTGACCGCGACGCTCGGCTACCTGGTGCGCCTCAACGGCCGCCCCGTGCAATTCCAGCTCGTGATCAACAATCTCCTCAATGATCGCACGGTCTACTGGACGACCTCCACCAACGGCGCCGCGACGACCGCGCTGCGCCCGCGCGACGGCAACTACGCGAGCCCCGCGCGCGAGACGGTCCCCGTCGGCTTTGGCCAGAAGACCCCGATCAACTTCAACCTATCCGCCAGCTGGCGGATGTGACGGCCGGCTCCTAGAGCCGCGCGCCGTTTGCCCGCGTGCCGCACACTGAGACTTCCAGGCCCAGCTCGCGCGCGAGCGCGGCCTTCGTGTAGAGCGCGAGGTCGGCGTCCTTTGCCGAATTCGCGTAGGCGACCTGGATGTGGTTCGCCTTGTGCCGCGCCATCATTTGGTCGCGCGTCACGCCGTAGGTCACGGCGTGCATGATCGGCCACTGCACGGTCGTTTCCTTCCAGCGGCGTTCGGTCTCGGCGCGCGGGAGTGAAATCACTTTGGCGCGGCCGAGGTCCATCTTCAGTTTGCCGTCGGCGACAAAGACGCGGCTCCACACGATCTCGCCGGGCCGGGCGATGCCGCGCACGGTGCCGCCGCCGAGGCGGAAATACATCGGCGGCTGGCGCAGCGAGTCCGTGCCCGCGTAGCCCCCGATGTGGTGCGCGGGCGGCGCGCTGCCGGAGATGAGGAAGACCCACACGTAGTCGCCCGTCGTGCCGCTCGCGTCCGGCGCGCCCCAGCGGAGGTCGTGCAGCGTGTTCTCGACGGGCTGGCCGAGCGCGGTGTGGACGCGCTGCGTGAACAGGCCGTCGAGGCCGGCGCACTCGTCGACCTCGTTGAAGTGCGTGAGCGGCTGGCCGGCGCGGATGATCTCGCCGCGCGCGTTTTTCACCGGCGGACGCTCGCTGTTGTTCAGGATTCCCTCGACGAGATCGCTCGCGGGGAGGAGGTCCTTGAGGCCCTGCTGGTATTGGATGCCGATGGTCTCGCAGCCGAACTCGTCGGCGATGCGCAGCGCGGCCACGTAGGTCTTGCACTGCCAGAGCACCTGGGCCTCGGTGAGCTCGGTGGCCTCGTCGGTGCCGAGATGAAAGGTCATGCCCTTCGCGCGCAGCCAGTCGAACACCGCGCGCGCCTCCGCGTCGGGCACCTCGCGCGCCGCGGCGTAGAGCGCGGACTGCGAGAGCCGCTCCTTGTAGACGCCCGTGGAAAACAGCAGCTCGTCCGGAATGATCGCGTTGAACATCCCCATGCAGCCCTCGTCGAACACGCCCATGATCGACTTCCGACGGCGGAGGTCGGCGGCGATTTTTTTTGCGACGGCCTTCGCTTTCGCGGGCACCGCGGCGCGCGCGAGGGGCTTCACGTGCGAGGTGTCGTGCTTCACCCGGCCCGTCTTCAGCCACCGCGCGAGGTTCCTCAGGAAAAATTCGTCCGTGAAGTCCTCGCTCCAGAGCGTGGAATATCTCACGCCGGCCTTGGTCAATGAGCCGTTGAGGTTCAGCATGCCGACGAGTCCCGGCCACGTGCCGCTCCAGTTCGCGACCGTGAGGATCGGCCCGCGGTGTGAAATCAACCCGGCGAGCACATGGTGCGAGTATTGCCACACGGCCTCGGCCACGATGAGCGGCGCCGTGGGATCGATTTGTGCGAAGACCTCCATCCCTTCCTTTTGCGAGGCGATGAAGCCGTGCCGCCGCGCGGGATCGTAGGCGTGGGCGCGGACGATCCTGCCACCGAGCTTCGCCACGGCGGCGCCGAGCGCCTGTTCCATGGCGAACTGGGCGGGCCAGCAGGTTTCGTTGGCGGATTGGCGAAGGTCGCCGCTGGCGACGAGGAGGATTTTTTTCGGCATGAGCGGGGGAAGTTCGCCGCCGAAACTTTCGGCCTCACGCGCGCGCGGCGAGCCAATTTGCCCACCAGCCGTAGAGCGGGATGCCGAGCGCAAGGTTGAAGGGGAACGTCACGCCCAGCGCCGCCGCCACGCACAGGCCGATGTTGGCCTCGGGGATCGCCACGCGCACCGCCGCGGGCGCGGCGATGTAGGAGGCGCTCGCGGTCAGCGTCGCGAGCACCGTCGCGCCGCCGGGCGAAAGCCCCGCGAGCAGCCCGGCCCACGCGCCGAGCGCGCCGCCGCAAACCGGGATCGCGATCGCGGCGACGACGACGAAGACGCCGCTGCGCCGCAAGTCCGGGATGCGCTGCGCCGCGAGCAGGCCCATCTCGAGCACGAAGAACGCGAGGATGGGCTTGAACGCCGTCACGAACAGCACCTCGAACGGCGCGAACCGCCCCGGCCCCGCGGCGAGCCCGATCAGCATGCCGGCGAGCAGCAGGAAGACGGAGCGGTTGAGCATCACCTCATGCAGCACCGCGCCGTAGCCCGCGCCGCGCGTCGCCGCCCCCGCCCGGTGCAGGAAAATCGCGATGAGGATCGCGGGGATTTCCATGACGACGAGCAGCACGGGCAGGTAGCCCTCGTGCGGCGTGGCGTTGCGCGTGAGTGTCGCGATCACGGCGGCGAACGTGACCGCGCTCGTCGAGCCGTAGTGCGCGGCGAACGCCGCCGCGTCCGCGCGCGCGAGGCGGCCGATTTTTCCCGCGACGAAAAACACCGCCACCGCCAGCACCACGCCGAGCGCGAGCGCCGCCAGCGCGGGCAGCGCGATCTCGCCGGCGCTGGCCTTGGCGAGCTGCACGCCGCCCTTGAGCCCGATGGCGAGCAGCAGGTAGGTGCTCAGCAGATGATAGACGGCCTCGGGCAGCTTCAGCTCCGAGCGGAGCACGCCGCCGACGAAGCCGACGAGGAAGAACAGGAAGAGCGGGTCGAGGAGCGTTTCGAGCATGGCGGGAAGGATTCGGGTGGTCGGATTCGGCGGCGTGCCCGCCGCCTGGCGGGGCGGAAAGGTTTCCCGGCATCGCTCCTTCTCAGCGCGCCGCGGCCTGCATCGCGCCCGTGATCACCGCGACGGCCGGGTGGTGGATGCGGCGGTCCGCCGTGATGGCGAAGAACTGCTCGCGGCATTTCTCCGTCGCGCCGATCGGCCGCAGCGAGAAGCGCTCGATCGCCTCCTGCGCGACCAGCGTGGGCACGGGGATGAAGCCGCGGCCGTCGGACGCCACCACCTTCATCAGCGCGGCGTCCTCGAACTCCGCGAGCACCCGCGGCGCGATCCCGAGCGACTGGAACCACTGCTCCACCGAGCGCCGCAGGCCCGTGCCGTCGGCCGGCAGCAGCGCGGGCGCCTGGTGCAGCGAGCGCGGGAAGCCCTTGCGCAGCGCCGCCGCGAGCCGCGGCCCGGCGCAGAACGTGACGCCGCATTCGGCCAGCGCGTGGTTGAAGACCTTCACCTTGAGCCCGCCGGTCGCCGGCTCGTCGGCGAGCACCACGTCGAGCCGGTGCGCCGCGAGCTGCCCGACGAGGTCCGCCACCTTGCCCTCGCGGCAGATCACGTGCACGGCCTGCGGCAGCGCGAAGACCGGCTGGAGGATCTGCTGCGTGACGAGCTTGGGGAACGAGTCGGCCACGCCCACGTGCAGCCGCAGGGCCTTGGCGGTCGGGCGCTGCTTGATGGCCGCGGACAGCTCGCGGCCGAGGCCGAAGATCTCGTCGGCGTAGCGCAGCGCGATCTGGCCGGCGTCGGTGAGGACGTTGGCGCGGCCGGAGCGCCGGAAAAGTTTCTCGCCCAGCGCCGCCTCCAGCTCGCGGATTTGCGCGGAGATCGAGGGCTGGGAGACGTGGAGCTTTTCCGCGGCGGGCCGCAGCCCGCCCTCGCGGGCGACGGTCCAGAAATACCGCAGGTGGTGGAAATTGAGCCAGTCCATGATCCTCGTGAGTTAGGGATAAACTAATGAATGCTGTCAAACGGCGTATTAGTCGAAATGAGGGACGGCTGCTATTTTCGCGGCGTGAAACTTCTCCTCCTCCACGGCAACGTCCGTCCCCGTGCCTTCATCGAGCGCCTGATCGAGCGCCGTTTGTCCGCCCTCTCCGTGCGCCAGCGCCTCGAGGAGGCCGTCGTGCGGCTCGGCGACGAGCGCGGGGCGAGCCCGCGTTTCCATGCCAGCGTGCTGCTGCGCGTCCCTGGTCCCGACATCCATGCCACCGCCTTCGATCATACGGTGCGGGTCGCGGTCGAGAAGGCCCTCACGGCCGCCGAGGCGCAGGTCGCCTCGCGGCAGGGCCGGCGGGTGGCGCGCCGTCGGCGCCATCCGCTGCTCGCCGCGGCCGGCGCCGCGTGGTGATCGCGTCGCGCCTGGCTTCCCCTGCCATTCCTCCCATTTGCGATGCCTGCGTTGTTTCCTTTCGCCGACTACTGGTGGTTCTACGCGCTCTTCACGACGGGCGTGCTCGCGTTGCTCGCGCTCGACTTGGGCATCTTTCATCGCGAGGCGCATGTCGTGGGCTTCCGCGAGGCGCTGGGCTGGACCGTGGTGTGGGCCACGCTTTCGCTCGTGTTCTGCTTCGCGCTGTGGCGCTACGCCGAGTGGAAGTTCCCCCAGGATCCGCGGCTGATTGCCGCCGGCCTGACGGCCGCCACGGCGAGTGCGCTCGCGGACCGCACGGCCCTGGAGTTCCTCACGGGCTACGTGGTCGAGCTCTCGCTCTCGGTGGACAACATCTTTGTCTTCATCGTCGTCTTCACGTTCTTCGGCATCCCGCCGCAATTTCAGCACCGCATCCTTTTCTACGGCATCCTCGGCGCGCTGGTCTTCCGCGTCGTCTTCATCGCGCTGGGCTCGGTGCTGATGCAGTTCCACTGGGTCATCTGGATTTTTGGCGGCTTCCTCATCCTCACGGGGCTCAAGATCCTCTTCGCGCCGGAGAAGCCGATGGACCCGGAGAAAAACCCCGCGCTGCGCCTGCTTCGCCGCTTCGTGCCGATCGTGCCGCGCTTCGAGGGGCAGAAGTTCTTCGTGCGGGAGAACGGCGTCCGCCACGGCACGCCGCTCCTCGTCGCGCTGGCCGCGATCGAGGCGAGCGACATCCTCTTCGCCGTCGATTCCGTGCCGGCCATCTTCGCCATCACGCGCGAGCCGCTCGTCGTCTTCACGTCGAACATCTTCGCCATCCTCGGGCTGCGCTCGATGTTCTTCCTGCTCTCGGGCGTCGTGCACAAGTTCCGCTTCCTGAAATACGGCCTCGGCCTCGTGCTCGTCTTCGTGGGCCTGAAGATGGCGTGGCTCAACGACGCCTTCGGCGGCAAATTTCCGATCGCGTGGTCGCTCGGCATCATCGCCGCGCTGCTCGGCGCCGCCATCGCGGCGTCGCTGCTGGTCGCGCGCCGCCCGCCGGCGCCGCCCCGCACCGTTCCCGCCAACTGAATTTCCCTCCCAAAAACCATGATAACCACCGAAACCACCCTCCCGTCCGATCTTGATCGCTACCTCGCCTCGCATTCCGCGGGCGAGATCCCCGGCACCGCGGACTATGTCGAGCGCGGCGGCGCGCTTGTCACGTCCCGCTCGCTCACGGGCCTGCGCACGCTGCGCGGCCCCCTCCTCGCCAAGATCTCGGGCCTCGAGCGCGGCGCGCTCCTGCGCCAGCGGCTCGAGCTGCTCGGGCTCTTCCTGGACGAGTGCGCGGCCGAGCGCGCCACGCTCACGCCCGCGATCCGCGAGTCGGCGTTTGCGCTGCTCTATTTCCTGAAGGGCTTCGACCGCATCCCGGACACCGTGCCGGAGATCGGCCTGCTCGACGACGCCCTGGTGGTCGACGCCGTGCTGGAGCGCAACGCCGCCGCGCTGCGCGCGCACTGGCTGCGCCGCCAACGGCTCTGGCCGCTTGATCGCTAGCGCGCAAAGTCGGCGTTGCGCCGCGTCCGCGCAGCGGCCTTGCTCCCGCGCGTGCCTGCCTCCGTTGTCCCCGCCATCCGCGCCCTCCGCGTCGCCTCGCTCGACATCCCGCTCTTCACGCCGTTCGGCATCGCCGGTGGCGCGCAGGCGATGGCCAACAACGTCCTCGCGACGATCGAGCTGGCCGACGGCACCCTCGGCCACGGCGAAGCCGCGCCGCTCCCGCCCTACAACGGCGAGACGCAGGCCGATGCCCTCGCAGCGCTCCGCAGCGCCGCCGCGTGGATCGGCGGCCGCGATCCGCGCGACTGGCGGGCGCTCGGCACGGAGCTGGCGCGGAGCTCGCCCGTGCGCTCGGGCTCCGCGCGCGGCGCGCTCGAGATGGCGCTGCTCGATGCGCTGACGCGCCACCTCGGCCTGCCGCTCGTGAAGTTCCTCGGCGGGGCCGGCACAGAGTTGGAGACGGACATGACCGTGACCACCGGCAGCGCCGCCGAAGCCGCCGCGGCGGCGCGCGACATCCGCGCCCGTGGCATTCGCCAGATCAAGGTGAAGGTCGGCGGCAAGTCCGGCCCCGCGCACGATCTCGAGCGCATCGCGGCGATCCACGCGGTCGCGCCGGATTCGCCGCTCATCCTCGATGGCAACGCCGGCGTCTCGCGCGCCGCGGCGACCGAGCTCATCCGCGGCCTCAAGGCCCGCGGCATCGCGCCCGCGCTGCTCGAGCAATGGCTCGCCAAGGACGATCTCTCAGGCATGCGCGCGCTCCGCGCGGAGTCGGGCTGGCTCGTCGCCGCCGACGAGAGCGTGACTTCCGCCGCCGACGCCACGCGGATCGCCGACGCGCAGGCCGCCGATGTGCTCAACATCAAGCTCATGAAGGACGGCGTGGCCGCCGGCCTCGACATCGCCGCCGTCGCGCGCGCCCGCGGCCTCGGCCTCATGATCGGCGGCAACGTCGAGTCGATCCTCGCGATGACGGTCTCGGCGTGCTTCGCGGCGGGGCAGGGCGGCTTCTCGTTCGCGGATCTCGACACGCCGTTTTTCCTCGCGAGCAACCCCTTTGACGGCGGCTACGCGATCACGGGCGGGGAAATCTCCGTCGCCCACATCGCCGCCGGGCACGGCGTGACGCCGCGGACGTGAGAAAAATCGCCGCCACGGGTGCCGCTCGGCTGGCATCACGACTCGCCCAGCGTCCGCGGATCCGCCTCGAGTTCGTGGCATGCGCGAAGGAATGACGCGGCGCTCCAAGCCTGGAACGCCTTGCCCATGGGGCGGCCGGTCTGGCCGTGGGCCCACTCGTTGAATTCCCACTCGTGGTCGCGGCCGAGCTTGTTGAGTTCGGCGAGGCGCACGAGCTCGCGGCAGGCGACCTCGTGGAAGCCGAGGCGGTGGATGAAGCGCACCCACATGCCGCCGACGAAGGGCCAGATGCCGCCGTTGTGGTAGTGGTGCGGCAGGTTGAGCAGGTTGACCGTGTAATAGGCGCGCCAGTCGGGATCGCCGGCCTGCACGACGGGATAGAGGTTGGCGATGGGCCAGGGTTGGTTGACGCCCACGCCCCACATGAAGCGGAACGCGGTGCGCGCGCGGTCGACGTCGAGCACGTTCATGAGGAACGCGAGGATGTTGCCGTAGGTGTCGCAGCGCCAGTTGAAGGCGAAGGGCGTGATCTCCGCCAAGAGATATTGGGTGTCGCCGAGGCCGCTCTGGCGATCGGCGAAGCGGTTCTGGTTCGCGGCGGCGGACGTGTGGCCGTTGGCCTTGGTCGTGGGCCAGAAGATGTCGAGGAGGCGCGAGCGGATCTTTTGCGACCAGCGGAGATAGTCGGCGGCGCGGTCGAACTGGCCCATCAGCTCGAGGATGCGGCCGTAGCAGACGTTGGTGCGGAACCAGAGCACCTCGTCGTAGAGGACGTTGTAGCTGCGGCCGAAGAGATCGGTCCAGTCGCCGGCCTCTGGGATCTCGAGCAGGCCGTCGTTGTTGGAGTCCTGCGCGCTGAGCCAGTTCATGATCGTCTGGAGGCGATCGGCGTGGCGGTAGAGGAGCGTGAGGTCGCCGGTGTGCGCGGCGTGGTGGTAGAGCGCGATCATGACCCAGAGGCCGCTGTCGATGGAGGCGATGTTGCCGACGCCGGAGTAGTCGGGCACGCCGTCGTCGATGCGGACGTTGGCCGGGATCTGGCCGTTGGGCGTGGTGGCGTTGATCAGCGTCTCGAGCGTGGCGACCTGCGCGGCGCGGATGTCGTCGTCCTCGAGGTGCAGCGTGCTCCAGACGGTGATCGAGCCGTCGCGCGCCCAGACGCTGCGGTAGTTGGCGTCGGTGCCGGTGGTGATGTTGTCGGCGAGGGAGCAGGCGGAGAAGCCGAGGGGCGTGATGTTGCGGCGCAGCGCGGCGAGGGCCTTCTCGTAGGCGGTGGCGAGGAAGGCCTTTTCCTTCTCGGTGAGCGTGCCGAGCTTGGTGCCGGTGAAAAGCATCTGGAAGCCCGGCGCCATGTCGGCGCGGCGCACGCGGGTCCGCTCCTTGGTCGGCAGCACGCAGACGACGCCGTAGTGGCAGAGGCCGTCGAGCACGCCGTCGGCGAGAATCTGGCGCGAGCTGTAGGTGGGGATGTCGACGGTGTCCTCGTAGAGCTCGGGCAGCGCGTTCTCGACGACAATGCCGCGCACGCCGGGCAGGCGGAACATGCTGGAGTCGTTGGCGGTGTCGCCGGCGACGAGCACGGTGTCGAGCGGCACGCCGAGGCGGGCGCAGAGCCACGCGAGCGCGCCGCCCTTGGTCGCGTGCTGCGGCAGCACGTCGAGATCGCGCGCGCTGGAGTAGACGACCTTGACGGCGAGGCCGGCGGCGGCGAGCTGGTGGGAGAGCTCGCGGATGGTGCCGGGGCTGGCGCGGTCGAGGAACCAGCTCGACTTGAACTCGTGCTGGAACTCGTCGCCTTGTGGGCGCACGCCGGGAAATTTTCCCGCGACCTCGCGGACGCGCGCGAGATCCCAGCCCGCGGCGAGATGGCCGTGGAGATCGTCGAGCAGGCGGCCGGCCTGGACGTCGAAGACCTGCGTGCCCACGCCGCCGATCCAGTAGTCGGCGGCGGGCAGCAGGCCGGCGTCGATGAAGCGGCGGAGGTCGTCGACGAGGCGGCCGCTGTTGTAGACGAGCAGGGGCCGCGCGGCGGGATCGAGCGATTCCCAGGCGGCCTTGAAGCGCGCCGTGGCCTCGGGATTGCCGAGGAGCGTGCCGTCGAGGTCGGAGGCGAAGAGGCGGATGGGCGGGGTCATGCGATCAGCGGCGGCGGACGGACAGCACCGGGCAGACGGCGCGCTGGACGATGCGCTGCGCGGTGCCGCCGAGGAGCGTGCGCTTGAGCCCGGCCTCGCCCTTGGTGGTGAGGACGATGAGGTCGATGGAGTTTTTCGTGGCGAGCGCGAGGATCTGATCGGCGGGCTGGCCGACGACGACGGCGTTGCCGGCGCGCAGGCGCGGGGGCAGGAGCGCGGACATCTCGCTGAGGCGGCGGAGCGCGGCTTGTTTCGCGCGCGCGAGCTCCTCGGGGGTGCGGCGTTCCTCGGGGAGGACGTGCACGAGATGGATGCGCGCGGAGAATTTCTGCGCGAGCGGGGTGGCGTAGCGCAGGGCCTGGCGGGATTTGCCGGAGAAATCCAGCGGCACCAGCACGCGGAGCAGGCGGGGGTAGGAGACCTTGATGCGGCCGATGACGGTTTTGGTTTTCATGCGAGGGGGAGGGAGTCCGGCGGCTGGGGCGAGCGCTGGCGCAGTTGATCGCCGAGGCCGGTGGTCTGGTGACCGGGCCGCCGCTTGAAGATTTTCTGGAAGTAAGTGTTGTTGGGCACGAGCACCGTTTCGTGGGGCGAGGTTTGCAGCGTCGTGAAGATGAGGCTGAGGTCGACGACGCGGCCCCGGACGTTGTCGCCCGGGAGCTCGAGCTCGTCGCCGACGGAGAAGGGCTTGAACACGACGAGCACGAGGGTGCAGAGGAAGTTGCTCAGCACGCTCCAGACGGCCACGAAGCCGATCGCCACGAGGCCGAGCACGGTGCCGAGGAGCGCGAAGATCGTGCCGAGCTCGAAGCCCCAGAGGCCGAGGAGCACCAGGGCGGCGATGAGCAGGATGGCGTAGCGGAGGATCAGGCGCACGGGCCCGAAGGCGAGGCGCGGCAGGCCGGCCCATTGGGCGAACTGCAGGATGCGGCCGCGCAGGCCGAAGAAGAGGCCGAGGGCGATCGCGGCGACGATGAGGCTCTTCACGAGCCGGACGGTGGTGACTTGATCGGGATGAAAAAAATCCATGAGGAGGAGAGGTGGAGGGTTGCGGGAGGGTTCAGTCGCCGTCGTTCCACGGCTCGTCCCATTCGTTGTCGGTGAAGGCGAGCGCGGTGGCGCGCGCCTCGATCAGGCTGGTGAGCTGCTGGGCGATCCCGGTCCAGGTGAAGAGGCTGCGGGCCTTGTGCGCGCCCATGCGGCCGAGGCGGTGCGAGAGGCGCGGATGGCGCAGGATTTTCACGATGGAGATGCCGAGGTCCTCCTTGTCAAAGGTGTCGGCGTAGAGCGCGTGCCGCCCAAAGGTCACGGCGCGAAACAGCCCGCCGTGCGTCGTGATCACCGTGGGCGTGCCGCACGCCATCGCCTCGATCGCGGTCATGCCAAAGGGCTCGTAGCGGCTGCTGAGCACGAAGACATCCGCCGCGCGATAGTGGTCGGCGAGGTCGGCGTCGGCGACGAAGCCGGAGAACTTCACGCGCTCCGCGAGCCCGAGCGCGGCGGCCTGCTCCTTCAGCTCGGTGATGAGCTTGAGCTCGCCGGCGTTCACCCCGGCGCCGCCGACCGCGAGGTGCAGCGTGGCGTCGGCGATGCGCGGCGCCACGATGGAAAACGCGTCGATGAGGAGGTCGTAGCCCTTGTTGCGCGCGAGCCGGCCGATCGCGAGGATCACCTTGCCCTCGAAGCCGAGCCGCGCGCGCACGGCGTTGCGCGAGGCGGCGCTGATCGGGAAGAAGCGGTTGTCGTCATAGCCCGGCGGGATCATGTGCACGTTGCCGGAGGGCGCCCCGTAGTCGTTCACGATCATGTCGAGCTGATCGGGCGTGGTGGCGATGACCTCGTCGCAGTGGCGGTAGAGCAGGCGCTCCTCGTTGATGCGCTGGGTGAAGTTGTATTTTTTCTCAAACGTCGCCGCGTTGTCCGGAAAATCCCTTTCCATGAGCTGCTTTTTCCAGAGGCCGAGCGAGTGCGGCGTGTGCACGTGCGGCACGTCGAGCGCCTCGGCGAGGCGCGTGGTGGCGAAGCCGGCGTCCCAGTAGTGGCTGTTGAAAAACTGGTATTTCAGGCCGTGCCGCTTGATGAAGCGCAGCGCGTGCTCGGTCCACTCGGGCAGGTGGCGCACGAGGTATTCCTTGTCGAGGAAGCTGCGCCCGTTGCAGGGCACGCGCAGGACGCGCACCCGATCGTTGACGACGTCCATCTCCGGCTGCTCCTCGAAGCGGCGGGTCCAGATGTCCACCTCGAAGCCGAGCTGCGCGAGCTTCTTCGAGAGCTCGAGGACGTAGACGACCTGCCCGCCGGTGTCGGCCTTGCCCAGCGGCGGCTCGGCGGCGACGTAGCCGTGGGTGGAAATCATCCCGATGCGTGGCAGCGCGGATTCAGGCAAAAGGTTTGGCATGGTGAACGTTGGTTGGCGCACCCCGGCATGGAGGGCAGGCGGTGCAGATGGAATTTTGGCGCGGCGGCGAGCGCCGGCCCGGATGGATCGACAACTGGCGCGGGCCGAGGTGCCACAGCTGCGTGCGGTTGAGGGCCGGCGCCGGGCCGGGCTTGCCGCTGCGCGCGGGGCGCGCTTCGCTTCGCCCGCATGATCCAGAAAACCGCCCTCGTCACCGGCGCTTCGCGCGGCATCGGCCGCGGCATCGCCGTCGAACTCGCCCGCGCCGGCCTGCGCGTCGCGATCAACTACGCCGGCAACGCCGAGGCCGCCGCCGAGGCGCTCGCGCTCGTGCGCGCCGCGGGCGGCGACGGCTTCACCGTGCAGGGCGACGTCGCCGTCGCCGCGGATCGCGATCGCATGGTCGCGGAGACGGCCGCGAAGTTCGGCCGCATCGACCTGCTCGTGAACAACGCCGGCGTGGCGCCCAAGGTCCGCGCCGATCTGCTCGACGCGGGCGAGGAGAGCTTCGACCGGCTCTTCGCGATCAACCTCAAGGGGCCGTTCTTCCTCTCGCAGCTCGCCGCCAAGCGCATGCTCGCGCAGGCGCCCGACGCCGAGGGCTTCCGCGGCCGCATCGTCAACATCACCTCCATCTCCGTCTACACCGCGTCGATCAACCGCGGCGACTACTGCATGGTGAAGGCGGGCCTCGCGATGATGACCAAGCTCTTTGCCGACCGCCTCGCGACCAGCGGCATCAATGTCTACGAAATCCGCCCCGGCGTGATCGCGACCGACATGACCGGCGGCGTGAAGGAGAAATACGACAAGCTGATCCTCCACGACGAGCGCGGCATCACGCCCATCCGCCGCTGGGGCAAACCCGAGGACATCGGCCGCGCGGTCCGCGCGATCGCCGAGGATCGCTTTCCGTTCTCGACCGGCGCGTGCTTCGATGTGGACGGAGGATTTCACCTCCAGCGGCTCTGAGGCCGCGAAAGTCGACCGGCCGCTTGCGCTGTCGTCCGAATCTGCTTCGCTTCCCTCAGCATGAAAAAGCTCACCGCCCTCCTCGCCGCCCTTTGCCTTGTGGCCTCGGTTTTTGCCGCCTCCGGCAAGGTCGCCGACATCTCCCACGCCGATCTGCAGAAGGCGATCGCGGCCAAAGCCGTGACGCTTCTCGACGTGAACGGCACGGATTCCTTCAAAGAGGGCCGCATCCCCGGCGCGATCGACTTCATCGCGCAGGAGGAGAAGCTCGCGTCGCTGCTGCCCAAGGACAAGAACGCGCTGATCGTGGCCTACTGTGGCAATGAGCACTGCACCGCCTACCAGTCCGCCGCCAGCGCCGCGCTCGCCCTCGGCTACAAGAACGTGAAGCACTACTCCCCTGGCATCGACGGCTGGAAGAGGTCCGGCGCCAAGCTCGAGAAGAGCTGACGCCTCCAGGCAATCTCACGCGGCGAAGGCCCGGGCCGATGCCCGGGTTTTTTTGCGGAAGCCGCTGGCGTTGCGGCGGGGCTGATGGCCCCGCATCGCCACCGGTCGCCGGAGAGTGCCCGGGGCGCCGCATCGGGGCCGTCGTGTGTTTTGCGCTCGCGGCAGGGCGGGGCGCGGCCACGTTCGCGCCCGTGCTGATTACCTGCCAGGCTGGCTTCGAATCGCTGCTCGCGCGCGAGCTCGCCGAGCTGCTTGCCCGCGAGGTGACGGAGCGCGGCCCAGGCTGGGTGTGGCACGCAGGCCCGCCGGGCGCGCCGCCGACCTTCGCGCATCTGTCGCTCCTTTCTCCGGTCGAGTTTCGCGGCGAGTCCGTCAACGCCCTCGCGGCGCAGGTGGCGGATCATTTTCTCGGCTCGCTCCGTGGCGAGCGCATCGCGGCCACGTGGCCGAGCGTATGGCTCGGGCCGCAGGAACTCGTGGGCCTCGGGCGCCGCATCGGCTCGGTCGAGGCGGCGTTTGCCGAGCTGCTGAAGAGGAAACTCTCGCGCGTCGCCAAGCTCGCCGCGCCCGATGTCCCGCGCGTCGCGGCCGGGAGCTCGGTGCGCGGGCTCTTCGTCTTTTTCGCCGATTTCGGCCGCCTGCTCGTGGCGCGGGAGGCGGTGGTCCACGGCCCGCGGCGCATGGCCGACGACGACCTCGCGCCGTCGCGCAGCTACCTGAAAATCGAGGAGGCCTACGGGCTTGCCGGGCGCGAGCCGGCCATCGGCGAGAGCGTCTGCGACCTCGGCGCCGCCCCCGGCGGCTGGAGCTACAGCGCGGCCAAGCGCGGTGCCCGCGTCATCGCGATCGACAATGGTCCGCTCAAGGGCGGTGCGCTGAACCACCCCGCAATCGAGCACCGCCGCGAGGACGCGTTTCGGTTCACGCCGCGCGAGGGCGAGGTGTTCGACTGGCTCTTCTGCGACCTCGTCGAGGACCCGCATCACGTGCTGCGGCACATCGTCGAGCCCTGGCTGGCGCGCCGGTGGTGCCGGCGTTTTGTCGTCAACCTGAAGTTTGGCCGCGTGGATCCCATCGCGCTGTTGCGCGAGCTTCGGGCCTCGAGCTCCCTCCTGATGCGACAGGTTCCGGCGGCGCGGATTGTTCACCTTTATCACGACCGCGAGGAGTTGACCGTGGTCGGGGAACTGGGCTGACGGGCTCGCTTTCAGAATTGTTTGGTTTTCCCGCGCAGCGCCCTCAGCGTGCCGGGATGCCTCATTACTCACCAAGGGACTCCGGATATCGGCCGCGTCCGCAACCGGGACTGACGCGCGACGAGTTTGTCGCGCCCGCGGGGGCGCCGCGGTCGCGCGGCGAGACGCCGATTCCTCGCCGCGCGATGGTGTCCGCTGCGACGGCCGCGGGCCTGGCCGAGAGCACCCGGACGCGGCCGGCTTTTGACGAACTCAAGCTCTGCGGCTTGGCCGCGGTGCGCGCGCGCTTCGATCGCGATCCGGGCTCGATCCTGCGGCTGTTCTTCGATGAGGCGACCGCGCCGCGCGTCGGCGCCATTTGCAAGGCCCTCGCGCAGGCCAAGCGTATCTACCGGCAGGTCGAGCCCGCCGAGCTCGAGAAGATCGCCGGCTCGGTCCACCATGGCGGCATCGTGGCGGCGGTGCGGGCGCCGGCCTTGCGACGGGTCGAGGCCGCGGAGCTCGCCGCGTGGGCCGCGGCCGGCGAGGCCGTGCTCGTGCTCGATCGCATCGGCAATGCGCACAACCTCGGCGCGATCGCGCGCACCACGGCGTTTTTCGGCGTGCCGCGCATCATCATCCCGGATTCCGCGGCGGCGGCGCGGCCGAGCGACTCGGCGCACCGCGTGGCGGAAGGCGGGCTCGAGCAGGTTGAGGTCCTCCTCGCGCCGGATCTCGTGGCGCTGGCCCGCGATCTCGCCGGCGCGGGCTATGAGGTGGTGGGCGCGGCGACGCGGGGCGCGATATCCCTGCGGACCAAGCCGAAGCGCGACCCGGACGCACCGCGCAAGCCGGTCGCCATTGTGCTCGGCAACGAGGAGCAGGGCCTCGCGCCCGGCCTCGCCGAGGCGTGCTCGCGCCTCGTGACGATCCCGGGCACCGGCAAGATCGAGTCGCTCAACGTCTCGGTCGCCGCGGGCGTGCTGCTGTGGGAACTCGTGATGCGCCCGCGGTAGGCGAGGCGCGCTAGCGTGCCGCGAGCGCCGCCTTCATGCGGCGCATCGCCTCGACGAGGGTGGCGCGTGGGCAGCCGAAGTTGAGGCGCACGTGCGTGCCCTTGGCGGCGCCGAAGGGCGCGCCGTCGCTGAGGCCGGCGCCGTGCTTTTCAAAGTGCGCGACGGGGTGTTCCAGCCCGAGGGCCGATACGTTCATCCAGAGGAGATAGGTCGCCTCGACGGGCGCCTCGACCCTCACGCCGGGCAATTCACGCGCGATCGTGTCGAGCAGGTAGTCGCGGTTGCCGCGCAGATAGGCGAGCAGCGCCTGCCGCCACGGCTCGCCGCTGCGATACGCGGCCTCGCAGGCGGTGAAGCCCAGGCACGTCACTTCGGCGACGATGCCGGCCGTCGCGCGGAGGAAACGCGCGCGCCGCATCGCGTCCGGCACGATCGCGAACGAGGTGCCCAGGCCAGGGACGTTGTAGGTCTTGCTGGGGGCCATCAGCGTGATTGTGCGAGCCGCGATCTCGGGCGAGAGCACGCTGGTCGGGATGTGCGGCAGCGCCGGATCGAGGATAAGGTCGCAGTGAATCTCGTCCGAGCAGAGCACGAGGTCGTGGCGCTCGCAGAATTCCGCGAGGCGTTCCAGCTCACGGCGGCGCCACACCCGGGCGAGGGGATTGTGCGGGTTGCAGAGGTAGAAGAGCTTGGTCCGCGGCGTGACGGCCCGCTCCAAGGCGTCCCAATCAATCGTCCAGCCGCGGCCGTCGTGCGCCCATGGCACGCTCACGCTCGCGCGGGCGCCATTTTTGGGCGCTGACATGAACGGCGGGTAGACGGGCGACAGCGTGAGCACCTCCTCGCCGGGTTGCGCAAACGCCTGGGCGACGACATTGAGCCCCACGACCAGGCCGGGCAGCCAGACAATCCACGCAGGATCGATCTTCCAGCGGTAGTTGCGCTCCATCGCCGCGACGATCGCGTCGGTCGTCGACTGCACGGGCCGCGCATAGCCGAAGATGCCATGGTCCACGCGGCGGTGCAGCGCTTCGACGATCGGCGGGGCGGACACAAAGTCCATGTCGGCTACCCAGAGCGGCAGCACGTCGCGGCCGGCGTATTTTTGCCATTTCTGGGAGTCGGTGCCGCGGCGGTCGGGCGCGCGATCGAAGTCGAAGGTGCTCATGAAAAGACCAGCGAGCATAATTCATTCGCCGGGCGCGACGATTTTTCCCGCCAGGGTTGGCACAGCGTGCGTCGCTTCGGCCCGGTGCAGTTGCCGGGGGATGCTACAAATGCCGTTTTTCGAGGCCCTTGTGTTCGAGCGGGGATTGGTCCGAGGCCTGCAATCGAGGGGACAACTCCTAACAAAATCCATCATCACCATGAGACTCATTCGTTACAGCTATCCTTCCTTTCGCAGCCTTGCGCCCGTTTCCGGCCGCTCGCCTTGGACGGGGCTTGAGACTGAAATCGACCGCCTGTTTGAAAGCGCGCTCAGCGATTTCGCCCCGTCGGCCACGCCGCGCCGCTTCCCGGTGGACCTCTATGAGGACAAAGCGAACACGTATGTCCGTGCCGAACTCCCCGGCGTGAACCGCAGCGACATCAGCGTCGACGTGACGGACGGTGCGCTGACGATTGCCGCGACGCACAAGACGCCCGCGGGCGACGGCGAAGACGAAAAGTCGTTTGCGCTCAATCGTGTGCTCAGCCTCGGCGAGGATGTGCAGGCCGACAAAGTGTCGGCGGCGTATGAGAACGGCGTCCTCACCGTGACGCTCCCCAAGCGCGAACAGGCGCAGCCCAAGAAAATCAGCGTGGCGGTAAAGTAACCCGCCGCGAGCCGCTCAATAACCAAACCCAATCAACCTGGAGAAAACGCACCATGTCATTCTTTGGCACTCTCATTCCCGCTCGCGGCTGCGCCGCGGCCAATCAGCACGATCAAACTGCCGCGGGTGTCGCGCCCACGGTGAGGCCGACCTACGAAGTCAAGGAGACGCCCGAGGCATTTGGCGTCACCGTGCACTTGCCCGGCGTCGCCAAGGACGGGCTCGAGGTCACCGCGGAGTCGGGGCTGCTTCGCATCCTCGGCCGCCGCGCTTGGAAACAGCCGGACGACTGGACCACGCTGCACCGTGAGTCGGACGATGCGCCGTTCGAACTCGTCCTGAACCACGAGAACGCGGTCGACACCGACAAGATCGCGGCCGAGCTGCGCGACGGCGTGCTGTGCCTTTCGCTGCCCAAGCCCGAGGCGATCAAGCCGCGCCGCATCGCGATCGGCTGAGCCGGGCGCGGCGCCCGTTTCCTTCGCACCCGCAACCGCCGGGCGTGCGCGCGAGCGCCGCCCGGCGTTTTCTTGCGCCGGCCTCTCGCCGCGTGCGGGCTGGCTTTGCCGTTGACGTGGCGCAGTGGGCGAAATGCAGTCCCCGGCTTTCCGCATGAGCCTCCTCGCCGCCGCCCTCGTGACCGAGCCCCACACTGCGTGGGAGTGGTGCCTGGCGCTCTTCAATATCATCTGGATCGACATCGTGCTGGCGGGGGACAACGCCGTCGTGATTGCCCTGGCCGTGCGCGGGCTGCCGCCGAAGCAGAAGCTCTGGGGCACAATTCTCGGCGCCGGCGCGGCGGTGCTGCTCCGCGTGGGCCTCACGTTCGTCGCGACGCGGCTTCTCTCGCTCGATTATGTCCGCCTGATCGGCGGCGCGCTCATCCTCTGGATCGCCTTCAAGCTGCTCATGCAGCACGACGAGGCGCATGACGAGGGCAAGGGCGGCGCCAGCAGCCTCTGGCAGGCCGTGTGGATGATCGTGGTCGCGGACATCACGATGTCGCTGGACAACGTGCTCGCGGTGGCCGGCGCGGCGCGCGGGCACTTCGGCCTGCTGATGTTTGGCTTGGCGCTCAGTATTCCTTTCGTGGTGTTCGCGAGCAACGTGATCTCGCGGCTCATGGCGCGCTACCAGATGGTGGTGTTCCTCGGGGCGGCCATCCTCGGCAAGGTCGGCGGCGAGATGATGATGACCGATGCGGTCGTCGCCTCGCAGGTGGCGCCCGGCTGGGCGAGGCTGGTCAGCGCGTCGGACGAAGTGCAGGCCTTCAAATATCTCCGCTACGTCGTCGAGTTTGTGCTCGCGGCCGGCATCTTTGCGTTTGGCTGGATGCGCCGGAAGAGGGAGTAGTCTTCATGAACAGGATTCCGTCATTCACCCTCATCGGGTTTGCCGCCGCTGCGTCGCTGCCGGCGGCCGATACCGCCGCGCCGCCGGCACCGGTCGCCGGCCAGGCGTCCTCCCGGGACGTCACCGATTTGCTGGAGCGTTTCGTGGGCTGGCTGCACGGTTTCTTTCCCGGCATCGACGACAACCTCTTCCACTGGATCGCGTGCGGCGTGCTCTTTCTCGCGGCGATCCTGCTGCGCAAGATCATCACGAACGTCATCTTTTTCTACCTGAAGAAGCTCGCGGCCAAGACCGAGACGACGCTCGACGACAAGCTCTTCCCCGCGATGGAGGGGCCGACCGCGACACTGGTGATGGTGGTGGGCATCTACGCCTCGATTACGGTGCTGCAGCTTTCGGAGCAGTCCGACCGTTGGGTGTGGGCCGGCGCGAAGCTCTCCGCGCTCGCGGTCGTGATGTGGGGCTTCATCCGCGCGGGCGGCGCGATTCTCGATCATCTCGAGGAGATCGCGCACGCGCGACACATGACGGTCGCGACCTTCATGCCGCTGATCAAGAAGACGCTGTTCGTCTTCGCCGTGATCTTCGGCGCGCTGGTGATCGCGCAGAGCCAGGGGCTGCCGGTGCAGTCGTTTCTCGCGGGCCTCGGCATCGGCGGCCTGGCCTTTGCCCTCGCGGCGCAGGACACGATCGCGAACCTCTTTGGCTCGCTGGTCGTGGTGATGGACCAGCCCTTCCGCGTCGGCGAGGTGGTGAAGATCGGCGCCAACGAAGGCAAGGTCGAGGACATCGGGCTGCGCTCGACCAAGATCCGCACCGGCGCCCGCACGGTGATCGCGATCCCGAACAAGACGGTCGCGGCCGAGGCGATTACGAACTTCACCCGGATGCCGCAGCGGCGCGTCGACCAGATGCTCGGCTTCACCTACGATACCACGCCCGAGCAGCTCGAGGCGCTGATGGGCGACATCCGGACGCTGCTGCGGGCCGACGAAGGCGTGCACAAGGACACCATCGTGGTGCATTTCGCCAACTACGGCGCCTCGTCGCTCGACGTGCAGCTCGTGTGGTTCGCCATCGATCCCGACTGGGTGCGCCACATGGCGGTGCGCGAGCGGGTGAACCTGAAGATCATGCGCGCGGCGGCGGCGCGCGGCGTGGAGTTCGCGTTCCCGACGCAGACGGTGCATCTGGCGCCGACCGCGAAGTCCTGACCAGGGGCGGTTGGTCGTTCGCCTTGAAGCCGCCGCCGGGGCGTGTTTCTCTGCGGCAGTGAATCGCATGATCGCCATGTGCGCTGCGGAATGAGCGCCACGTCGTCCCCGACGCAGACGGCCGCGGTCACGCCCGGGCAGTTCGCGCTGTTTCGCATCCTCTTTGGCGCGTTCCTGCTGCAATATTTCCTGAGGCAATTGCCGGACACCGCGCTGGCGCGGGGGACGGCATTCTTGATGCCCGCTGGAATGCTGGCGCAGGTGATGGGCGTCTTGAGCCTCGCATTTTTATTGGGACTGCAGCGTCGCTTGGTCGCGGCGGTGCTCGGCGCTCTCTGGGCAATCACACTGACACAAGAAGAGTGGGGGTTCGCCAGCCACGCCTTGCCGTGCATCGGGCTGCTGGGGCTCTGCGCGTCGGTGCCGAACGGCGAGGCCCTTTCCGTATCCTATCGGCCGACTCGGGCTGGGCGATGGTCGGTTCCACGCTGGGTGTTTCGCGCCGGCTGGGGCATGCTGGCGGGCGGTTATCTTCTCATCGGACTCTGGAAGCTTGCGGTGCTCCTGGGTCTTTTGCGCGACGTCACGATGATGGTTCCGAGGGTCGGCGCGCTTCCGGGGCTGCCTCTGCTGGCGACCGCCCCTGACGAACTTGTGGGGGTGATTTTTCGCGCCGTGATGCTGGCAGAGATCCTTTTTCTGCCGGCCGCATCGTGGCCGCGCATCCGGCCAGGCGCCTGGGTGGTGATGCTCGCGGTTGAAATTGCCGCTGCGGCGACGGTGAAATATTCCGACCTGTCCGTCGGCATGGTCATGCTCCATGTGTTTGCTTTTGATTCGAGCTGGCTGCCCGCGCGGAGCGATGCACGGCGGCCGGTGCTCCTCTACGACGGCGAGTGCGGGCTGTGCAACGGGATCGTCCGATTGCTGCTGAGCGACGATGCGGGCGGCAGACTGCGGTTTGCGCCGCTCCAAGGCGCGCCAGCCCAAGCTTACCTGCGGACGCGTGGATTGCCGACGGCGGATTTCGACAGCCTCGTTTTCGTGCCCGACTGGGAGCGGCCCGAATCGGGGGCGCCTCAGCTCCGCACCGCCGGTGCGCTCGGCGCCCTCGACGAGATCGGCGGAGTCTGGCGGGTCGTCGCAGGGCTGCGGTTGCTGCCAGCGGCGCTGCGCGATCCCGTTTACAAGGCGATCGCCCGCTCGCGCTACGCGCTTTTTGGCAAGTATCAGCCGACGCCGCTGCCGGAACCGGCATGGGCGCAACGCTTCCTCCCCTGAGGGCCGCGGCTGGAGGGGGCGAAAATATTTTTGAACCAACCCTTGATTTCGGTTTCTCACCGGCCGTTGTAACCGATCACGCACTCATTCGTCATTCCGCGCCTTCCCATGAAAACCGCATACCATAACAGGCTCTCCGCCCTCCGGCTTGCCGGATGGCAGGCGTTGTGTGCGGTCAAATCCCCGCAGGCGACGACATCGGAAATGCGCAGCGATCGAGGTCTGAATCGACCCATCTATGCGATCCCGATCGGAAGTGTGGCAACCTGACGCGACGAAACCACGTCGCCTCACCGCGGCCCGCTTCCACCCGGAAGTGGGTTTTTTTGCGCCCTGAAAAGGGCCGCCGCTTCCGGAAACGAGAGTGCGAACTCTTTTTCCAGATTCCGTATGCGGCCTCAACGCTGAGCCCAGCCAATCAGCCCAACGCCCGCGCCAAATCCTGCGGCCGTCCAAACTGTCCCGCCTCGTGCGGGACAAGAGGGACGACGGTGTGTGTTCTTTTTTCCGAAAGGGAATCCGCGAGGCGGATTCCCGGTTAATCAAAACAAGCGCGCGGTGCGTCCGAGGGACGTCAAACGGCGAGTCCGGCCGCGCGCTTCAATTTCCATGGAAAGCGCCGGCCGTTGATCCGAGGCCGGGTTCCGCTTCGCCCCGTCGGATCCGAATGAAGCCAGCCGGCGGCCCGAGTCCGGCAGGGGCCGAGTTTCCGGGCGCGCCGCCCGCATGAGCCGCGCGGCGCGCCGGCGGGGCGGATGCTTCGCTTTTTTCGTTCGTGGCGTAGGAGCAACGCGCCGGTCGGCCACTCTGGAGTCGGGAGTGAGGGCGCGCAGCGCCGAGGGCGATAGCCCGAGCCAGTCTCCCCGAGCGCGCCATTTTATTGGGAGCTGTGGTGTTCAACAGCAGCACAGCGGGCTTTTACCCCGCACGGTGCGGGTGCGAGTCCCGCCGGCTCCACTTTCGCGGACGTGGCCGAGCAGCGAGGCAGCGGTCTCCAAAACCGCCCGAGGCAGGAGCGTCACCTGCCGTCCGCGCCATTTTTAGGGAATGTAGTGCAGGCAGTCTGCTCGGGCAGGTGCTGGTGCGATCCCAACCGTTCCCCGATTTCCACGCAGGAAGCGGGCAGTCCCGCCGCCGGTCTCATAAGCCGGCCTCCTCGGTGCAACTCCGGGTCCTGCTCCCATTTTCTGGAGCATAGCCTGGCAGCGAGGCCCTCGGCTTGGGCACCGAGACGACGCGGGTGCGACTCCCGCCCCGGCAGTTTTTGCGCGCAGGAATGCAACTGCGCGCGTGGAACGGCCGAAGCTCCACGGAGCAAGGCCACGAGAAAAGAAAGGACGACGCATGAATGCGTTTGCCCTCGCGACCGCCTGGCTGGCGGTCGCCGTGATCGTGTTGATCGCGCGCGGTGACTACCGCCGCGTGAAGCCGATCCGCTAAGACCGCAAAACAACCCGGCCCGGTGAGGCGTGCGCCCGCCGGGCCGGTTCAATTTCATCAGGGTGTGATGCCAAATAGCCGGCGACTCCGCTTGGAACGGAGATGATGCAGGTGCAAGTCCTGTCACCCTGACCACTCTTCCGGCGTGGTGTAACAGCCGCACAGCGGCCTCTGAAGCCGACGGGCGCTGAGGCGGATCCAGCCGCCGGAGCCAGCAGGCTTTTGGGGACGTAGCCCAACAGGAGAGGCACCGGTCTCAGAATCCGGTCAGTGAAGGTGCGAGTCCTTCCGTCCCTACCAAATGCAGGCCATCGGCCGATGACCGATCGACCGCGAAGCATTGCCGCGCGCGGGGACCGTTTCGTCTCCCGCTTGGTGCATCGCAAAAGAACACACGGCGCGTCGCCCATGGGGCGCGTCCGCGCTCCCGCATTTTTCCCAACCTTCAGCTTCCACTCCCGTGACCACGTCCCTCCTCGACGCCCCGATCGTCCTCTCGCTCAACCGCGCGTGGCAGGTCATCGGCCATCGCACCGTCAAGCAGGCGCTCATCGCGCTCAACGGCGGCGCGGCCGGCCTCCCGCCGGCGCTCGGCTTGGACATCGGCTACGCGCAGCGCGCCGACGGCACATGGGACTTCGACCGCCCGCTCTGGCTGCAGCCGCTCGTCTGGGACGAATGGATCAAGCTCCCCGTGCGCGCCTGCGATCTCGCGGTCGCCACGCCGCGCCTCCGGGTGCGCGTGCCGACCGTCGTGGTCGCGACGCAGTTCGACCGCATGCCCGTGCGCATCCCGCGCGTCTCGCGCGCGGCGATCCTCGAGCGTGATCGCGGCGTCTGCCAATACACCGGCGAGTTCGTCGGCCGCCACGGCGGCAACCTCGATCACGTCGTGCCCCGCGACCGCGGCGGCCGCGATTCGTTTGAGAATCTCGTGTGGGCCAAGCGCGAGATCAACGCGCGCAAGGCCAACCGCCTCCCGCACGAGGCCGGCCTGCGCCTCCTGCGCAAACCCACCGCGCCGAAACCGCTCCCGGTCTCGGCGACGTTCCGCGACGCGCGCCATCCCGACTGGCGCCATTTCCTGCACGCCTCGTAACACGCAACAAGACACACGCCACGCGGGCCGATCCGCCTGCCCGGATCGGCCCGCCATCTCTCCCTCTCTCCGTCTCCGCATCTCCCCGTCCTCCACCGCCCACTCCCCGAATTTCGAAAGCCAAAATGCCCACGCCCCATGACTCTCGCCCCCGAACACACCACCTCCGCCTCGCTCGCCGACACCCTCGATGTCGTCGAGGCCGTGCTCGGCGCGCTTGACCGCCGCCTGCCGGCGCACGTCTCGCGCGACGATCTCGCCAGCGCGGGCAAGCTCGCGCTCGTCGAGGCGCTCCTGCGCTGGGAAGGCCCCGCCGCCGAGGCTCGCGCCTACTGCTACGTGCGCGTGCGCGGCGCGGTCTTCGACGAACTGCGCCGCCTCGATCCGCTCTCGCGCCACACGCGCGCGCAGATCACGCACGTGCGCCGCGCGACCGCCGCGCTCGAGCGCGACCTCGGCCGCGCGCCCACGCCCGCCGAGATCGCCGCGCTCGCGGGCCTCACCGCCGAGGCCGGCGCGCACCTGGAGCAACTCGCCGCCGCCGCCCAGGCCGCGTCGCTCGACGCGACCGACGCCGACGGCGAGGCGCTCCATGCCATCGTCGATGCCGGGGCCGCGTGCCCTGCGCGCAGCGCCGAGAGCGACGACGCGCACGCCTCCGTGCGCGCCGCCCTCGACCGCCTCGCGCCGCGCCATGCGCGCGTGCTGCGCCGCTACTACCTCGACGATGCCACGCTCGACGACATCGCCGCCGAGCTCGGCGTGTCGCGCGAGCGCGCGCGCCAGATCCGCGAGGCCGCCGAGCAAAAGCTCCGCGAGGACTTCATCGTCCTCGCCCTCTGGCAGTCATTCCTCACCCGCCGCTAACCACCGAGAATTTCTCCATGTCCAAAACTAGCCCGCTCTTCGCCCGCACGCGTCGCGTGCTCCGGCTCACTTCGATTTTCAATCAATCTCATGAACACCTTTCTCATCACTTCTCATCTCCAATCCTCGTTCCGTCGGATTGGCGCCCGCGTGCGCGCCCAGCCGTTGCCCACGCCCCGGGCCGGCTGGCGCGCGGCGGCGGCCGCCCCGCGGCGCATCGATGTGCATGACGACGCTTTCGAGCTCACTCTGCCTGTCACTTCCAGCGCCGTCGTGCTCGATTGCCGTCCCGCCGAGCGTCATCTCGTGCTGAGCTTGCAGGACCACGGGGCCACGCCGGAGCGCTTTCTTTGCGGCTTCGACGAGCGACACTGGTTCGCCGCCGCCGTCGCCGCTGCCAACGTGCCCGCTGCAAAGGATAGCCTCATGCCCGCCGAAGTTCGCGCCGCGGCTCATCGTGCTGGCCTGCGTCACGCACATTTTTACCACCGCCACACCCGTGCTTTCGTGCGCCAAGGCGAATGGTTCTTCGTGCCCGATGCATCCGCCAATCCCGATCGATTGCTCATCAACCAACGTGAACCACTCATTCGTCCCGGCGGTGGCAAACCGCATGTGGTCGATGAACTCGTCCGCGGTCACGGTCAGATGCTCTGGCGTCATGCGACGTTGGCGCCTCGCGGCCTGACCGAGACTGAGTTTGAGAAGCAAACCGAGTGGGCGCGCCGCGCCAGCGGTTGGAGCCGGCGCACGCTGGTGCGCAACGGCAGTGTGCTTGCCCGCGGTGCCGTGCGTCACCCGGATCACGCCACGATCCGGCTCGGCACGTGGCATCGCGTCTTCATCAACAGCGAAGTTCGTCCGGACTCGCTTGGTTTCCTCGACTGATTCACCAAAGACACAGAGAGAGACACAAAGAAAGCCTCCTAAAGCCCGGCGCAGTTTTCTTCTCTGTGCCTCCGTGCCTCTGTGGTTCAAAAACTCCGTTTCTCCCCGTCTCCGTCTCTCTCCATCTCCCTCTCTTCCGTTCTTCCACCCATGCCCATGGAGATCAAAGCCCGTGAACTTATCGCCGCCGGCTGGCCGGAGGGCGAGCGCCTCGGCGCGATCCTGCGCCGTGCGCGCGAGCTCGACGCCACCGGCCTCGCGCGTCCCGACCTGCTCGCGCGGCTCGAGGCGGAGTTTCCCTTCGAACTGCCCGCGATTCTCCCTCGTCCCGGCCCTGCTCCGCTTGCGGAGGCCGTCGTGGCCGAGACCAGCGCGGAGGCGGTCAACCTCGCCTCCGCTCGCGCGCGCATGGCCGAGCTGCTGCATGTGCCCGTCGTCTCGCGCGGCGCGATCATGCCCGATGTGTGCCCGTCGGGCCACGCGCGCGCCACGATTCCGGTCGGCGGCGCCATCGCCGTCGAGAACGCGATCATCCCTGGCGCGCACTCGGCCGACATCTGCTGCTCGATGTTCGCCACCTTCTTCGCGCCCAACCACCCGGTCGGCGAGGTGATGGATCACCTGCACAAGGCCACGCACTTCGGCGCCGGCGGCCGCGCCCGCGGCGCGCAGTTTTCGTCGGCCGTGCTCGACGAGCCCGTGTGGGACAACCCGTTCCTCGCGCACATGCGCAGCCGCGCGCAGGATTTCCTCGGCACGCAGGGCGACGGCAACCACTTCGCCTACCTCGGCCGCATCGCGTTCACCGAGGCGCAACGCACCGCGCTCGCCGCCGCCGGCCACACCGCGCTCGCGGAGGCGATTGCGCGCACGGACGACGGCGGGTTCAGCGTGCTCGTCACGCACCACGGCTCGCGCGGGCTTGGCGCCGATGTCTACAAGCGCGGCCAGCACGCCGCGCGCGAGTGGTGCCGCAAGAACACCAAGGACATCCCCGACGCCGCCGTCTGGCTCCCCGCCGACACGCCGGAGGGCCGCGCCTACTGGGCCGCGCTCGGCTATGTCTCGCGCTGGACGCGCGAGAACCACGCCGTGATCCACGACGCGCTCCTGCGCCGCCTCGGGGCGCGCGCCCTCGCGCAGATCGGCAACGAGCACAACTTCGTCTGGCGCCGCGGCGACACCTTCCTCCACGGCAAAGGCGCCACGCCCGCCTGGCGCGATGCCGAGGGCCGCCCGCTCCTCGGCCTCATCCCGCTCAACATGGCGCGCGAGATCCTCCTCGTGCTCGGCGCCGACAACGCGGACTACCTCGCCTTCGCCCCGCACGGCGCCGGCCGCAACCTCTCGCGCACCGCCATGCTCGCGCCCTACAAGGACGCCGACGGCGAGCTCGATCCCGCCCGCGTGCAAAAGGCCATCGCCGAGACGACCACCGGCCTCGACATCCGCTGGTTTGGCGGCGCGCCCGACCTGAGCGAGAGCCCGATCGCCTACAAGGACGCGACGAAAGTGAAGGCCCAGATCGCGCGCTTCAACCTCGCGACCGTGGTCGGCGAAATCCAGCCGCAAGGCTGCATCATGGCCGGCGAGCAAGCCGAGCCGCACTGGATGCGTGCCCGCCGCGAGAAAAAGGCGCGGCACAAGGCGGAGCGTCGTGCGGGGGATGCAGCCGCTGACGACGCGAATTAGCTCAATCTAGGCTTAGAACAGCACTCCTTCAACGAAGGCCGTGATATGCGGCGCGGGTTTGCGATTGCGACGGACGACCACGACCAGCTCGCGGGTGAAGCGATCCGGCCAAACGAGACGGCGAATCGTGCGTTTGCGCGGATAGAGCGCGAGAGCGCGAATGGGCACGAAGCTGACGCCCATCCCGAGTGCCACGAGGTTGATGATCAGATCGAAGCTATCGAGGCTCATGGTCGGGTCGACCGCGATGCCCTGCCGTTTCATCCAAACACGCAATCGCTGGCCGGTGTTGGTGGCCTCGTCTAGCACAAGCCAAGGTTGGCGTGCAGCCCACGCCAAACGCTGACGGCGTGACGCGGCCTCAAATCGCGCCGCAGCCTCTGGATGGGCGATTGGAGTGAAGGCATCAGCGAAGCGGTGCGTGATTCGCACGGTATTCGGCAGACGTGGCGGCGGGCAGAGCACGCCGAGGTCGAGTTCGTTGGTTTCGAGAGCAGTGAGGATTTCGCTGCTCGACGCGTATCGCACTTCGCACCCGACGCCGGGCTCGCGACGCAAATTGGCGTGAAAAAATCCCGGTAGATAGGCGAGGCCCACCGAACGCGAAACGCCGACGCGCACGACCTTGCGCGCGCCCGCAAATTCCTCGCGGATGCGCCGCAGCGCCTGCTCCACGCCGCCGAGGAGGTGGGTGGACTCGGCGAGCAGCAACGCGCCCGCGTCGGTGAGGCGCACGCTGCGTGTCGTGCGCTCGAACAACTGCACGCCGAGGCTCGCTTCCACGCCCTGCACTTGGCGTGTGACGGCGCTTTGGGTGAGTCCGGCGATCTCTGCGGCCTTGGTGAAGCTGCCGTGCTGCGCGACGAGATGAAATAAGTGCAGCTCGTAGATGTCGAAGGGCGCAGTCTTCAGAAAATCATGCACGATCCGCATGAAAACATGTGACTAATGAATTTCACGAACAATCCAGTGTCCGCTATCGTCATCGCGCCATGCCAAGATTATCCGAACGCCTCCTGCAAAATGTCCCCGGACGCTTCTACGTCGATGCAAGCTGCACCGACTGCGACCTGTGCCGCTCGACGGCCTCCGAGTTTTTCTGCCGCGACGACGAAACGGGATATTCCTTCGTGCATCGCCAGCCAATGACACCGGCGGAAATTAAATTGGCTGAGGAGGCGCGTGATTCTTGCCCGACCGAATCGATCGGCAGCGACGCATGATCGCAGTGCGTTACCACAGCCGTTTCGCCGCGAAGGCTTTTCCGGAGTGCGACTTCAGATAGGCTTCAAAGGCGAGTGCCTGCTGTTTGTTGACGAAGGCGAGGTAGGTGACGAGGCGCCAAGGCCGGAATTTTTCGGTGTGGCGGGCTTCGCCAGCGTTGTGCTTAGCGAACCGTGTGCGCAGATCGGCGGTGTAGCCAACGTAGGTTTGATCGGGATGCTCGACGCTTCGCAGAAGATAGACGTAGTGCATGGCCCGCGGAGTGAAGACGCGGGCGGCAGCGAACGAAAGCCCGTGCTTCGCTCTTCGAGCTACGCAGGGCACCATGCTTCGCCCGTCGTTTGCCGTGGTGGCGCCGCGCGCGGTGTAATCTAGCACGCAGCATGGCTGCGCCGTGCGTAGCCCAACGGGCGAAGCATGGTGGAGGTGGCGGGAGTTGAACCCGCGTGCCCTAGGCCTTTGCGCGCCGCGTCTACCATGTTTAGTGCGACTTTGTCGTCGCCCGGGTCACGCCATCGCACGCGCTGAGGCCCAGGCCATTCCCCGGATTGAAGATACGGCGCGCGGTCCGCGGACCGCTCCGCGCGCTATGCCTGCTGTCGACGTCGGCTCCCGCTAGCAGGTGTCGCGGGGCCAACGTGGCTGTCATTAAGCAGCCAGGGGCATTTCTTCAGTCTTGCCGTTTGTTTTGTTCGCAGGGGAGTTAACGAGAGACCCACGACTCTCGACAGGCAGCGGCGCACGCCAACCAAGGGTAGAATCCAGAACACCCCCGGAAAGGGACGAAGCAGGAAGGACCAAGGGACCAAGGGCCAAAAGACCAAGGGACCTTTGAGTCGACGCGCGAACCAATCAAAGAACGAGGGCGCAGACCATGCGTGCGACGGCGGGGATTGCAAGTGTGGCGGCGACCGGCGCCCCACCTTGGCTACGTCGTGAGCCCGAGCAGGCCGCGCGTGAGCTGGAAATCGACCGCGCCGCGCACATTCGCCACCGCCCCCTGCTCCCGCTGCGCCACCGCCGCCAGCCGCGCGGTAATCGCGGTGGCATCAGCGGCTACGTCGCCCGAGAGAAAGAGGTCGAGGTCGTCGCCGGGGATGCGGCCGCGCTCGGCGGGCTCGGCCACCTGCACGAGCGGCAGCATCGGATGGCCTTGGCGGCCGTGCTCGGTCGCGAGGCCGAGCGCGAGGTGCGCGCCGTTGCCGCAGAAGCCGGTGAGATTCTCGACCCAGTGATCCGTCTCGCTGGCGACAATATGCAGCCCCGCGCGGGTGAGCGGCTGACCGTAGATCAGTGTGGCACGGGGTTTCGTATCGCCGAGCACGGCGTGACGGAACTCCGCGCTCGCGAGCAGCGGATCGCCCTCGGCCAGCAACACGGAGCCACCGGCGGCAAGCGTGGCGCGCGCGATTTGGGCGAAAGCCGCGGCGGTCGTGGCGGCGACGGGACCGCCGGCGAGCTGCGCGAGGTTGAGGGCGCCGAGCGGCGCCGACACCGGCGTGGCGACCGGGAGCGCGAGAAGCTTTTCGGCGAACCACGCCTCGATTTTATCGAGGGCCTTGGCGATGCCGCCGTCGAGCTGCACGCTGGCCCAGCCGAGGCGCGAGGTGTCCACGCCGGCGGCGGCGAGGTGGTGGCGCATCACGTCGTTGGGCACCTTCTCGCAGCCGTGCTCGAGCAGGAGGGCAGCGGCGATGTTGGGATGCGTGAGGTAGCCGCGGTAGGTGCGGTGCAGCAGCTCATACATGGTCGGCCCGCCGAAGCCGCAGCCTTCCGTGTGCGTGAAGCCAAGAAAGCGCGTGATGCCGTGGGCCTGGCCGAGTTGCTTCTCGTTGAGCCGCTCGGCCGCGAGCCGCGCGATCTGCGTCGAGCAGAGGCTCGTGGGCAGGATGAGGCCGATGCGCTCGGTGGCGAGGCGGGCGTCGGGCGTGCGGAAGATTTGTAGGAGCCCGCTTGCGGGCGATTCGGACGCTTTGAGTTTTCCATCGCTCGCAAGCGAGCTCCTACCGACAAGCAGCGGTTCGCCATCCGGCGCGGTGCGCGCCTTGAGCGCCGCGAGCTGCGAGGTGTCGGTCTGCCGCCAGTTGCGCCAGATCGAGACCTGCGAGTGGCCGGCGCGCTCGCCCTGGGATTTTTTCCCGGAGACCGTGGCGACGAGCGTCTCGAAGCCATCGGCGGCGACCTGCTCGAACGGCTCGCCGTCGAGGTAGCGGCCCGCGTTGATGTCCATCTCGTGGATGAGCAGCGTGTGGCGGCGCGTGGTCGTGGTGATCTTCAGCGTCGGCACGAACGGGAAATTCGTGATCGAGCCGTTGCCGGTGACGAAGACGATCAGGTTGCAGCCGGCGGCGACCTGGCCGGCGATGCCCTCGAGATCGTTGCCGGGGCCGTTCATGAACGTGAAACCCGGGTCCGCGAGATCGCGCAGCGGCTGCGCGTAGTCGATCACCGTCTGGAGCGGCGTGCGCGGATCTTTCTTGTGCACGGCGCCGAGGGATTTCAGCGCGATGTTGTAGAGGCCGCGGAAACGGTTGCCCGCGGAGGGATTGCTCTCGGGCGTGAGGCCGTGCCACGTGAGCTTCTCGCGAAACGCGTCGAGCTTGCCCACGAACGCGCGCGCGGTCGCGAGGTCTCGCACGTTCGAGAGCATGTAGTTTTCCGCGCCCATCGATTCGTCGGTCTCGGTGAGCACGCCGGTCGCGCCGTGGCGGATCGCCTCGTGGACGAGCGCGCCGGCGAGGGGATTGCCCGAGACGCCGGAAAACGCGTCCGAGCCGCCGCACTGGAGCGCGATGCGCAGCGCGCTGAGGGGCTCCGCGGTGCGTCGCTCCGCGGCGACGGCCGGCAGCCAGCCGCGCACGAGGCGCTCGCCCTCGGCGAGCCCGGCCGCGAGCCCGCGGTCGAGCGAAAGGAAATGATGCGGCACCGCATCGAGCGGGTAGCCCTGCGCGCGCATGAAGTCGCGCAGCCGCGCGTTGTTCACCGGCTCGACGCCGTAGTCGACCGCCAGCACGGCGCCGACGTTGGCGTGCACCATGAAGCCGCCGAGCGCGCGGAGGGTCTCGAGGGTGTTGTTGCCCTCGCCGGTGCCGCCGCCCTCGGTGTGCGCGATGGCGACGATGCCGTCGATCGTGGGATGCACGCGCGCGAGCGGCTGGAGCTGCGCGACGAGCTGGCGGGCAAAGCTCGCCGTGCGTGACGACGTGCCGAGCACCACGATGGTGTTGCGCGTGCCCACGCCGCGGTTGGCTGGGCGGCGATAGCCGAGGAACGTGCGCGCCGGAGACGCGCGCGGCACGGCGGGCGCGGGGTGGATGGCGCGCTCATCGAGGGTAAAGGGCTGAAGCGAGTCCTCGAAGTTGGCTTCGGCCAGCAGCAGGGCGCCGCCGGTGTTGCGGACGGCGAGACCCTCGAGCATCGCGCGGTTGGCCACATAGTCGCCCGGCGCGATCGCACGGACCGCGCGGCCGAAGGGCAGGCCCCACGAGAGCAGCGATGCCCCGGCCGCGATGGGCTGCACGGCGAAGCGATGCCCCTCGAGCACGGTGTGCGGCAGGGCGCGGGGGCCGGTCGCGAGCGCCAGCACTTCGCCGGCCTCGATGCGCCGGATCGCGATCGCGACGTTGTCGCCCGGTGCGGGCAGGCGGGAGACGGCTTCGAGCGGGAGTGCGGCGGACGCCATGCGGCCAACTGAAACGCGCGCAGCGAGGGTGTCGAGCGTCGCGCGCTCAGCGCAGATGCGCGAGCACCGGCCAGTCCGCCGGCGCGAGATCGTAGTTCTTCAAGTCAGCCATCCCGGCCCATGCCAGCGCGGTGTGCTCGCGCGCTTGGGGCGGCGGGCTGCGCGGCGAGAGCTCGCAGGCGAACGGAATCATCTCGATGACGACCGTGCCGTAGTCGTGCGTGAAGCGCGGCAACGCACGGCGAATGAAAACATCGCAGCCCAGCTCCTCGCGGATCTCGCGGACGAGCGCGACCTCGGGCGCCTCGCCCGGCTCGACCTTCCCGCCGGGAAACTCCCACTTGCCGCCGAGATGCTTGTGCGCCGGCCGCTGCGCGAGCAAGGCGCGCCCGACGGCATCGAGGATCACGGCGGCGACGACGGGGAGGGGAGAGGACATGAAAGACGGGAAGCGAGGCGATGCGCCGGTGGGTTGCAACTTTTCGCGGGCAGCCGGGTTTTGGGAGGCATGAAATCCTTCCTGAAGATTTTCCTCCTCGTGAGCCTGGCGCTCGTCGCGCTCAAGCTCCTGCCGCTCACGCTCGCGCTCGGCGGCGTGATGGCGATCGTGCTCGCGGGGCTCGTGATGCTCGGATTCGGCGTGGCCGTGGTGTTGTCGCCAATCTGGGTGCCGGCACTCGTCATCACGGGGATTGTCTCGCTCATCGTGCGCACGGGCAGGCGGGTGGCGACGCCCTGAGTTTTCGGCTGGCGCGCGGGAGCGCGGCGCGTTTGCTCGCGGCGCATGGCCGAAGAACTCCCGTCGCGCGTCGTCGCGAGCATCGCGTTTGTCGGGCGATCGGGCGGGCAGGTGAAGGCGCTCGCCGGTTTCAAGAAGGGCCACCACACGGTGCCAGATGCGGCGAACGCCACGACCAATGCGTTCCTCGGGAAAATCTGCGACACGGAGCTGGCCGAGGAGGCGGAGCGGCTGTTCCAAGCGGTGCGCGCCGGGCTCGGCTACAAGCGCAAGGACGTCGCGCTGAGCGTGACGAGCCCGCTCGCGGTGCTGACGGCGCGGGATTTCACGGTGGAGATTTTCTACGCGCTGGAGGAGCGCGACGCGGCGCGTTTTGGCGTGACCACGACGCTGCGCGAGCTGGGCGATGCGGCGCTGGCGCGGCGCGAGGAGTTCGCGCGGATCTTTGCCGGGCGGTTCACCGAGATCGTGTTTGCGCTGAAAAAGGGCGTGCGCGTCGAGGCGGTGATCGACGCGATCGAGGCGCTCGATGGCGAGGGCGGGCTGGAGGTCAGCTATCCCTCGGATTGCAGCGAGTGCACGATTCGCGTGGACGGCGTCGAGGCCGACGTGCGGTGCACCGGCGCGGCGCTGGAGGTGCGTTTCCCGCGCGGCGCGGCGCCGGCGGAGTTGATCGAGCGGTTCGCCGCGGTGCGCGAGGCGTTTCAGATCAGCAAGGTGCTGAGCGCGCTGATTGGGTAAATGCCGTGAGAAGCGGCCGCTGATGGGATTTCGCCAAGGGCGAAATCTTGGGAGTGGGGCTCCGGCTCATCGCCTCCGTGACTCAACTGGCGTCCGCTCATCGCGGCAAAAAAAAGGGCCGGCGATTGGCCGGCCCGAATTTTGTGGCGGAGGCGATGAGCCGGAGCTGCTGAAACAAAATTTCGCCCTTGGCGAAATCCCATCAGTGGCTCCATCGCTCGATCACTTGATCATGTCGGCGACGAACCCGCGCTCATCGACCAACTCTTTGTTCGTCGCGGCGATCTTCGACTTCGCGAAGTCGTCCATCTGGTAGCTCGTGATGACCTCGTAGCTGCCGGGCGTCGTGGTGCGGACGGGCATGCCGGCCCAGACATTGGCGTCGAAGCCGTAGCGGCCCTCGCTCTTCACCGCGAGCGAGTGGACGGCGCCGGGCGTGACGAGCGAGCGCACGTGGTCGACGAGGGCGTTGGCGGCGGAAGCGGCGGAGGAGAGGCCGCGGGCGGCGATGATGGCGGCGCCACGCTTGCCGACGGTCTCGCAGAACGGGCCTTGGAGCCACGCGGTGTCGTTGATGACCGCGGTCGCCGGCTTGCCGTTGATCGTGGCGTGGGCAAACGACGGAAACATCGTCGGGCTGTGGTTGCCGTAGATGAAGATGTCCTTCACCGCGGTGAGATCGACGCCGGCCTTCTTCGCGAGCTGCGTCTGGGCGCGGTTTTGATCGAGGCGCACCATCGCGGTGAAGCGCTCGGCGGGGAGGCGCTTCGCCTGCGAGGCGGCGATCATGCAGTTGGTGTTGGCGGGATTGCCGACCACGCACACGCGCGCATCGGCGGCGGCGACCGCATCGATCACCTGGCCCTGGCCGATGAAAATCTTGCCGTTGTCCTTCAACAGATCGGCGCGCTCCATGCCGGGGCCGCGCGGCTTGGCGCCGACGAGCAGGCACCAGTTGGCGTCCTTGAAGCCGACGGCGGGATCAGAGGTTTGGACGATGCCCTTCAGCAGCGGGAACGCGCAGTCGTCGAGTTCCATCGCGACGCCGCCGAGCGCCTGCAGCGCCTTCTCAATCGGCGCCTCGATGAGCTGGAGGATCACCGGCTGGTCGGGGCCGAACATGGCGCCCGAGGCGATGCGGAAAAGGAGGGAGTAGCCGATCTGGCCGGCGGCTCCGGTGACGGCGACGCGGATGGGAGTTTTCATGAGGGAAGGAATTGTTAGCCCACAAGGCCCGCGGAACACACGAACGAATTTTCGCGGCGGCGGAAAATTTTTTCAGCGGAAACGCGAGGCGAGGCGCGCGTGCAGCTCGCGGACGAGGTTCTCGGTGGTGGACCAGTCGACGCAGCCGTCGGTGATGCTCACGCCGTAGCGGAGATTTTCCTTGGGCTGCGGAAAGGCCTGGTTGCCGGCGCCGAGGTTGCTCTCGATCATCGCGCCCATGATCGAGGCGTTGCCCGCGGCGATTTGATCGAGGAGTGCGCGGAGCACGTCGGGCTGCAGCTCGGGCTTTTTCGCGGAGTTGTCGTGCGAGCAGTCGACGAGGATGGATTTGGGCAGGCCGGCCTTGGCGAGGAGTTGCTCCGTCTGCGCGACGTGGGCGGGCGAGTAGTTGGGGCCGGCGGTGCCACCGCGGAGGACGACATGGCAGGCGGGATTGCCGCGCGTGACGATGGCGGAGGCGGCGCCATCGAGGTTGATGCCGAGAAAAGTCTGCGGCTGCGACGCGGCCTTGATGGCGTTGACGGCGGCGGTGAACGAGCCGTCGGTGCCGTTCTTGAAGCCAAGCGGCATCGAGAGGCCGCTCGCCATCTGGCGGTGCGTCTGCGACTCCGTCGTGCGCGCGCCGATCGCGCCCCAGCACACGAGGTCGGCGACATATTGTGGCGTGATCGGATCGAGAAACTCCGTCGCGGTCGGCAGCCCGAGATCGAGCACGTCGCGGAGAAAAGAACGCCCCAGGCGCAGGCCGGCGGCGATGTCGTGGGAGCCGTCGAGATGCGGGTCCATGATCAACCCCTTCCAGCCGACGGTGGTGCGGGGTTTCTCGAAATACACCCGCATCACGACGACAACGCGGTCCGAGACTTCCCGCGCGAGCCGGGCGAGACGCTGCGCGTAGTCGCGGCCGGCCTTCAAATCATGGATGGAGCAGGGCCCGATGATGAGAAGGAAGCGCTTGTCGTCGGTGAAAATGAGCCGGTGAATCTCGCGGCGCGCGTTCGTGACGAACTCGGCCTGGGCCTCCGTTTTCGGCAGCTCGGCGAGCAGCGCGGCGGGCGAGGGCAAGGGCCGCGTTTCAACGACGTTGATGTCGGACGTTTTCTGCATGAGGGATCAGCTTGGCGGGCTGCGCGCAGAACGTGCAAGCCTCGGCTCCGCGAGCCGCGCAATCCGGAAAAAAAAGTGGCCGGCCGCTTACCCCTAAGCGGCCGGCCTTTGCTTTCTTAGTTACCCCAAAACTCCCCGCTAAGCGGGGAGAAGTGTTAAACTTGATGTTTGAAGTGATAGACGTTTGATCACCTCGGTCAACAACAAGTTTTCAAATTCTACCACTTATTTCTTTAATAGTTGAATTTCAATATCTTGAAGTCTATCACCAATTCTACTTCGGGAGCAGTTTTTCGTTGGCGACCCGCCTGTTGGCTGCGGGTCTCCGGCGCTGATGCGGCGGGTTTCCTGCAGGGGCAGTTCTCCAACGACCTGGGACGTCTTGGCCCCAAGGGTTCGATTTACGGCCTATGGTTAACCGTGAAGGGAAAGGTGCTCGCTGATAGCTTCGTGCGGCGCGGCCCCGAGGAGAATGAGTTTTGGATCGGAAGTTACTTTTGCCCGGCAGCGACGGTCCGGGAACGACTCGAGGGTTATGTCATTGCTGACGACGTGCGGATAGAGGATCAGACGGAGGCTTGGGCGGCGGTGAGCGTGTTGGGTCTGGACCTCGGCCGCTTGGCAGCTCTGGCCGAATCAGAGGGGGCGCTTGTTTTTGGCGGGCGGCGCGATCGTGACGGAAGCCTCGAGTGCGTCTATCCGGTCGCGCGAGGCGTGCCGGCGAGCGTGGCCACGTTGATCGCCGGAGTGTGTGAGCTTTCCCGCGACGACGTTGAGCGCCGGCGCATTGAGGCCGCGATCCCTGCGGTCCCGGCTGATGTCGGCCCGAACGACTTGCCCAACGAAGCCGGCCTTGAGGTGGACGCGATTTCCTTCACGAAGGGCTGCTACCTTGGACAGGAAGTCATGGCGCGATTGAAGGCCATGGGCCAGGTGCGGCGGCGGCTGCGGCGCGTTCAATTCGCGCGAGGAACCGCGCCGGTGTTGCCCAGTCCGCTCTTTGCCGATGGGCGGCAAGTCGGCGAAGTGCGTTCCGCGGCAGGGAATGGCGCCGGTGGCTGGATCGGGTTGGCGATGATTTCGCTGCTGGCCCTGGGCATGTCGACGGCGCTGGCGCTCGGCCCCAACCAGGATCACGATGTGCTCGTGATGGATTGATGATGAGCGAAGAGGAGCGACTTACGCGGCTGTGCGCGAGCCTCGGCGCACCGCCGAGGCAAGCGGCGACGATGGCGGCGCAACTGCTCAAGCGCGCGGAACAGTTGGTGGCGATGCGCGGCCTGTCCCGCGAGGCGGCGCTGGCCAGCCTGCTCGAGGTGCTGGTGAAGGGCCGGGCCGGCGAAGTGCCGTCACGCTTCGCGCCCGCGCCGCGGCCGAATGACGGGAATTGAGTTTGACCGCGTCGGGTGGCGTTTCTTCCCTCGGTCTTTCGTTACCCCGATGAACAAGGCCTCACTCGCGGCAGAAGTGCAGAAGATCCTGCGCCGCGGAACTTCCAAGGCGTCGGCCGAGCGTGCAACCGATGCCGTGCTCACCGCCATCAAGCGTGGCTTGCGTCGCGACCGGGAGGTGGCGCTGGTCGGTTTTGGCACGTTCGCAGTTTCCGTGCGACCGGCGCGCGACGGCTTCAATCCCCATACTCGCCAGCGCATGAAGATTCCCGCGATCAAGACCGTGCGCTTCAAGCCGGCTGCCGTGTTGCGCTCGCACGGATGAGCGCCGCGGGTGACCGGCGGCTGCAGGCGCTGCGACGGCTGCTGTGCGCGCTGCAAAGTCACATCCGCGACTCGGTCATATCGGCGCGTCGTGTGCACGGCGGGAAATTCGCGCGCGTCGCCGGCGTGACCGCCGCCGACACGATCTACCAGGTGGATCGGATCAGCGAGGCGGCGGTGGTCGCGTGGTTTGCGCGGCACTGGCCGCGCGCGGAACCCGTCGAGCTTGTGATGGAAGGGCTGGAGGGCGACGCCGTTACGTTTCCCCACGGCACGCCGGTCTCGCGCACGCGATGGAAGTGCATTCTCGATCCGATCGATGGCACGCGGGGCATCATGTATGACAAGCGCCCGGCGTGGATCCTCGCGGGGCTTGCGCCGCAACGCGGAGCCGGCACCCACCTCGGCGAAATCGTCGTCGCGGCGATGACCGAGCTCCCGGTCGCGAAGCAGGATCGCGCGGACCAGCTCAGCGCCGTGCGCGGGGGCGGCGTGACGGCGGAACGGCACGATCTGGCGCGCGGCGCCAGGCGCCGCTGGGTCCCGCAGCCCTCGCGCGCGCGGGGCTTCGAGCACGGTTTCGCCTCGCTCGCGCACTTCTTTCCGGAGGGCAAGGCCATGCTGGGCGCGATCGAGGAGGCATTGTGGCGCGAACTCGGCCTGCTCGGCAAGCGCGGTGGGCAGCTCGTGTTCGACGATCAATACATCAGCACGGGCGGGCAGCTCTTCGAGCTCATCTCCGGCCACGACCGCATGCTCGGCGACCTGCGCCCGCCCGTCTACGCGAGGCTCGGGTTTTCGTCCGCTACGCTTTGCTGCCACCCCTACGATATCTGCACCGCGCTCATCGCGCGCGAGGCCGGCTGCCTCATTGAGGCGCCCGGCGGCGGGCCGTTGCGCGCGCCGCTCGACACGACCACGCCCGTTGCGTGGATGGGCTACGCCAATGCGCACCTCGCGCGCCGGGTTCGTCCGGTGCTGGGCCGCGTGATGGCGGAGGCGGGGCTGGTGGAGCGGTAGATCCGGCGGCGCGCGAGCGTCCGCGATGCGCCCGTTTCCGTTTGCGGCGCGCGCGGCCGGGCCTTAGCTCACCCTCGTTTTCCGCCATGATCAAAGCCGTCATCAAGACCCTCGTCCTTGTCGCGATCCTGTTCGTGATGCTCTACGTGGGCATGACCAACACGCACACGATCGATTTCCGGTTCCCGGTGGCGGGCTTCACGGACAAGGCGCCGGTGCGCACGGCGGCCGCGCTCATCTATTTCGCCATGTTCGCGGTCGGGCTCGTGGGCGGCACGGTGCTCACAATCGGGAGCGGCAAGGGCGGGAAAAAGAACGGCGGCTCCAAGTAGCCTCGGGTGTGAATCCGCCGCCTGACGCCGCCACCGCGGGTGAAGCCTCCTGGCGCGTGGGCACCCGCCGCGGGCGCGAGGGTTTTTTTCACGTCGCGCAGGTGGCGGACGGAAGGTGGTCGCTGCTGAGCCCGGATGGCGCGCCGTTTTATTTGCGCGCGGTGCACGGGGTCCGCGCGTGGCCCGCGATGGGGGACGGCGAGCTCCCGCCGGATCCGGCGGCGCAGCTGCGGGCCTGGGGCTTCAATGCGGTCGGCCTCGGCGGCGTGGACGGCGCCGGACGCGACGACGGACTGCCGTGGATGGGCGAGGTGGATTTTTTCTCCGCCGGACCGGCGATAGTTGGGCCGGGGTTGAGGCTGCCGGATGTCTTTGCGCCGGAGTGGCTGCGTCAGGCCAACGCGCGCGCGGCCGCCGTGTGCACGCCGCTGGCCGACGAGCGCGCGGTCATCGGGTGGGTGGGCGATGGGGCGCTGGAGTGGGCCCAACCCGTGCCGGCCGGCCGGCCGGCGCTGTTGCAGCAGTGCCTGAGCCTTGAGCCGGGGTTCGCGGCCTACCACGCCGCGTGGGAGTTTGCGCTCGCGCTGCACGGCGGGCGGCTCGAGGCGCTGGCGCGCGCTTGGGACCTGCCGATCGCGAACAAGGAGGTGGTGCGCGCGAGCACGCGAGCCGAACAATCCATCGCCACGCGCGGCTACCTGCGCGACGACGCGCGTTGGACGCGGGAATTCGCGCGGCGATATTTTTCCGGCGCCGCCGCGGCGGTGCGCGCGGCGGATGCGAACCACATGTTTTTGGGTGCGCGAAGCGTTGGGCGGGCGGGTGCGCAGGTGACCGCGGAGGCGGTGTTCCCCGCGGTCGACGCCCTGCTGATGGACTGGCGCGAATTGCCGGCGCGAACCACGAATCCCGCGCAGCCGGTGATCGCGAGCGACGTGAGCTGGGCGGGCGCCGAGTTCCTGCGGCCGCTTGCCGGCGGGCGCGTGGGGCGCCTCACGACAATCGAGCGGATGCTGCGCCGTGCCCGGGCGGGGTTGGAACGGCTGGCGCGGCACCCGGCCGTCGTCGGGTATGCGTGGGCGCGCTGGCAGGACGAGCCGGGCGAGCAGCCGCCTTTTGCGGGCGGCCTCGTGCACCGTGACGGCGCCGAGGCGCGGGAGCACACGGAGTTGCTCGCGCGGTTCAACGCACGGATGGCAAAGGGCTGACGCTTCGCCCGCGGCGATCCGCCGTTACGTGATCGTGTTTTGGAAGAACTCGATGACCTCGCCGCTCGGGCCTTCGCAGAAAAAGATCCGAATGGGCACGGGCCCGAGGCCGTTTGTGGCGGCGAGGACGACATCCTTGGGCTCGATGGTGATGGCAGCCCCGGCGGCGCGCACCCGCGCGGCCACCTCGTCGAGGCTGGCGGTGCGGAGCGCAAAATGAATCACGGCGCCGTTGGGCGAAGGCGCGTAGTCGGGGTCCTCGAAGACCTCGATGTAGTTGCCGTCGCCGGTGTCGAGCATCATGGCCCGTCGGCCGGTGGCGCGGAGGTTCCACGCGAGCTTTTCACGGAAGCCGAGCGTCTCGCGATAGAAGGCGAGGGTGCGTTCCCAGTCGCGGGTCTTGATGCAGACGTGGTGGAAGCCGGAGATTAGCGCGCTCATGCGCGCTGAATTGAAAGTTGAGGGTCGAAAGTTGAAAGCACGAACTCCTGCGGCGCCGGCCGCGGCTCCTCCAACCTTCGGCTTTGGATCGCGCGCGCCTTGCGCGTCACTGGGTGAGCTTCGTCACCAAGTTCATCAACGGCACAACCTCAGCCGGCGGCGTGACCCAGTCGCTGTAGAGCAGCTCGGGCATGGTGTAGCGCGTGTCGTAGAGCGTGAAGTTGGCGCTGTCGTTGCGCGAGATGTGCCCGGCCTTGACGGTGGCGCCGGCGAAGAGGCCGACGGACTTGGTGTAGGCGAGAATCGGGGTCTTCAGGATTTCGGCGTTGGTCTTCTCCGACTCGGAGGCGTGGGGGCCGGCGACAGCCTTGGCGTCGACGCCGATGTTGAAGCGGCTGCTGAAGAGACGGCGCGGCACTTGGTCGTCCGTGATGATGAAGACGCTTTCGACCGAGCTGGCGCCGAGCTGGAGGCCGAAGCTGGCCTCGCCGGCATTGACGAGCACGGGCAGGCTCCACTTGCCGTCGGGCTTTTTCACGAGGATGACGCCGTAGCCGTCCTTCACGCCGATCAGGAAGCCGGCCTTGAACTGGTTGAGGATGAGCACGGCCTTGGCGCGTTGCCACGCCTCCTTGGCGGGCTTGGCCTGCAGTTCCTGCAGCACGGCCTCGCAGGACTCGATGCGGGTCACGAGTTCGGCGCGCGTGGGCTCGGCGCGGGCGAGCACGGCGCCCAGAAGCGCGAAGAAGGAGAGGGTCAGGAACTTTTTCATGGCGACACGGAAAAACGGAAAGGACGGACACTAGGCTGGCGGCGCCGCGGATGGGAAGCGCGGAGTGAGCCGACTTGTTCACGCGGGTTTTTGGCGCGGACACAGCATGCGGCGCGATGTTCCGGATCACCGGGATGGCGCGAGCGGGATTTCCAAGGAGGCGGGCCCGGACCGCCCTCACCGAAGCCTAGCGGCGAACGAGGCCGATGCGCTGGAGGTCCTGCGCGAGCCGCTTCGGATCAAGGGCCGGCAGGCCGAGCAAATCGAGCGGCGGGGCCTTGAAGACCGGGCGATCCCAAGCCGCGTCCTGCCGCGTGAACGCACGCACGATCGCCGGGGGCGTCGTGGCGGGCTGCGGCAGGCTGGGAATCGGGATGTGCATCGCGGAGGTGACCGAAGGACGGGACAATTGTGCCGCTTGTTTCCGTGAAAATTCCGTTTCGCTGCGCTCAGTTGCGCGTGCGCAGCCGCGGGCCGAGGTGCGCGGTGAACGGCAATTCGCCGTGCACCGACTGCGGGGTCGGCAGGGCGGGAGGGCGGAAATGCGCCGTCACCCGCGCATCGTCCGCGCGGACCGCGAGCGGACGCGCGGCCTCGATGAGGGGGCGGGCGGCGGCGGTCTCGGCGGGCGTGGCGGGCGATTTCATCGCGGGCGGTGAGTGGGGCAGGCGGGGGTATCGGCACGCGCGCGCGCGTGATTGAGTGAAATGTGCCCTTGCCCAACGGCTCGGCGCCGCTCAACGTCCACGCCCTTGTCTTTGCCCCTCCGGATTTCCACCCCCTGCCGATTCCGTTAGCGCGCCGCCTGCTTGTTGCACGCCCCGCGGCCGCGCGGCCGCCCGAATTTTCCCTGCAATCCAATCAACCGCCTATTCCCCTCCAACTATGAGCAATGCACCGACAGGTAACGACGCAGTCGCGCCCAACGCCAAACGGCTGTTGTGGGCCGGCTTCATGGCCATCCTCGCCGCCGGCGTGGGCTTCGCGCTCCGCGGAGGCATCTTTGACAACTGGGGCGCCGAGTTCGGCTTTTCCGGCACCCAGCTGGGCGCCATCGGCGGCTTTGGTTTCACCGGCTTCTGCTTCGGTATCATCCTAGGTGGCGTCGTTTGTGACAAGATTGGCTATGGTCCGCTCGTGGTTCTGGCGTTTGTGCTGCATGTCGTTTCCGCGGTCGTGACGTTCATGGCCGGTGGCGCCAGCGCCTACACGACGCTGTGCATCGGCATGTTCATCTTCGCTTATGCGAACGGCACCCTGGAGGCGGTGGCCAATCCGCTGGTTGCGACGCTGTTCCCGCAGAACCGCACGCATTATCTCAACATCCTTCATGCCTCGTGGCCCCTCGGCATGATCATCGGCGTCGCGCTCGGCTGGCTGCTGGATGACTATCTCAAGATCCACTGGAAGATCCAGCTGGCGCTCTACCTGATCCCGACGGTGATCTATGGCTTGATGTTCATGGGCCAGCACATGCCCAAGTCGGAGGCCTCGGCCAAAGGCACGAGCTTCTCGGACATGTTCAAGGACGTGGGCCTGCTCGGCGCGCTGGTCGTGGGTTTTCTGCTCTCGCTCTTCATCGCGGGCACCTTCGGCGTCTCCGACACGGTCGCGCGCATCATCGCCGGTGTGCTGGTGATCATCGTCGGCGTCATGACGAAGTTCTCAATCGGCTCGGTCCTGCTCTTCATCCTGTTTGTCGTGCACGCGCTCGTTGGTGCGGTCGAACTCGGCACGGACGGCTGGATTCAGAATATCACCGGCAACCTCTTCAGCTCTGGCGAGGGCAAGGCGCTCTTCCTTTGGACCTCGCTGATCATGTTTGGCCTCCGCTTCTGCGCCCACTGGATTGAACGCACGCTCAAGCTGTCGCCCGTCGGCCTATTGGTGGTGTGCTCGTTGCTTGCGGTGCTCGGCCTCAATCTTGCCAGCGGCATGCAGTCCTTCGGCATGGCGCTCCTCGCGCTTGGCATCTACGCGGTCGGCAAGACCTTCTTCTGGCCCACGATGCTCGCTGTCGCCTCCGACCGCTTCCCGCGCACCGGTGCGGTCGCCATCTCCATCATGGGTGGCATTGGCATGCTTTCCGCGGGCCTGATCGGCGGCCCGGGCCTCGGCTTCGGCAAGGACAAGTTTTCCGCCGAGGCGCTCAACGCCTCCAATCCTGCGGTCTACGCCCAGGTAAAGGCGGCTGAGCCGTCCAAATTCCTCGGTATGTGGTCGGCTACGCCGATCGACGGCAAAAAGCTGGCCGAGGCCAAGGACGCCAAGGACAAGACGGATGCGCAGAAGGCCATCGTTGCGGCTGACCAAGCCGGTGACCGTGCGACCCTCAAGGCCGACGCGTTCATTCCGCTCACGATGGCGGCCATCTACTTGCTAATCCTGCTCTATTTCAAATCGATCGGCGGCTACCGGGCCGTGAAAATTGAGGAGCAGTCGGCCTGACGGCTCTCGGACTCAATGCCAATGACCAAGGCCGCGCCGATGGGCGCGGCCTTTTTCTTAACCCGCGAAGCCATCCGGAAGAGGATTCCCGGCGGCGGCGGGGCGATGCGGGCTTGGTCCGGCCCCGGCACGCGTTCCGCCGCCGCCGGGCAAAATTCCTTCGGCGGGCTATGCGGCGTGGGCCAGTCGCTCCTTCGCCCCGGCCCGCGCGCGTTTGGGCACGGTGATGGTGAGGATGCCGCCGGAGATTTCCGCCGTCATCGCGGAGAATTCGAAGCCCGTGCCGAGCCGCAGCCGCAGGTGATAGTCGTGCTGCGCGCTCTCGAGGTGGAGTGCGGCGAAGTTCACTCTCACGACGCGCGGCCGGCGGGCGGTCACCACGAGGTCCCCCGCCAGCCCCTCGATTTCCACGCCGCTCGCGGCCACGTCGGGCACGTAGACGGTGAGGCGCAAGGCGTCGCCGAGCTCCTGCGTCTCGAAGACGGGCTCGCGCCGCGGGGCCGCGGGGGAGGGCGCGAGGGTCTTCAGGCGACGGTGGGCCGGGACAGGCGTCAGTTTCGGATTCATGGGAGGAAGATGGGATGGAAACGCTCCCCCTCGGTGGTTTGGTAAACCGCCGGGCTTCGCAGAGGGGCTGAACGTTTCCGAGGATTTCGGAGGTTCAGTTCTGGTGGCCCGGGCCGGTGAATTTGTTCCAAACGGAAAAAATGACCGGCGTCGGCGCAACCCAGCGCTGCTGGCCCTGCGTGTGGCAGGTGCCGGCGGAGCGGGCGGATTGCGGGTGGATCGCGGTCATCGTTGAATCGTTGGCGATGCTGCCCATTGCAGCCGGTGTGCCAAGTGGGAACTTTTTTGTGCCTGTGAAGATTGCGTGGCGGTGATCCGGTCCCAAGGCTCGCGCCATGGATGCTCCCAACGACGCCACCGCCACCCTCGCCGAGCTCAAGGCCCGCGTGCGCGCCTTCGTGCGCGAGCGCGACTGGGAGCAGTTTCACAACCCCAAGAACCTCGCGATGGCGCTCGCGGCGGAGACCGGCGAGCTGATGGAGCATTTTCTCTGGGCCACGCCCGAAGCTTCCGCGGCCCTCGCGGCGGATCCCGGACGGCGCGCCAAGATCGCCGATGAGCTCGCCGATGTCGTCATCTATGCGCTCGGCTTCGCCAACGTCACGGGCCTCGACGTTGCCGCGGCCATCGACGCGAAGATGATCGCCAACGCGAGGAAATACCCGGTGGAAAAGGCGCGGGGGCGCTCGGCGAAATACACCGAGCTGTGAGCCGCGCGGCGCAATTCGCCCGGCGGTGCGTCAGTTTTGCCCGAAGCACGCGCACTGCGACCCGCATGGGGCCGAGGGCGGCGCGGCTTTCTGCGTGATGAAGCCCAGCCCGCCCGCGATCACGCGGCGCACGGGCTCGCCGGTCTCCGGATGCTTTTTCAGCGGCGCATCGCTCATCGACTGCCGCACTTCGAAGCGCCGCGGCTGCTCGCCGGCCTTGGCGGGGATGGTCTCGTAGAGGTAGGTGGTCATGCGTCGGAGCGTGGCGAGCCGACCGTCGGCGTCGAGCCCTGGGATTTTCTCCGTGGGCGGAATTCACGCCCTGCGACGTGTCCCTGCCTTTGCGTGGGCGCGCTCGGGGTCACCGCATCGCCGCAAAGTGCTTCATCACCGCGGCGCGCATCGCGGCGCCTGCGGCGGGTGTGTTGGTGTGGCCCGCTGCGATGTCGTTGAAAATCTCCTTCGGTGCGCCGAGGGCGTTGTAGGCGGCGTAGACGCTTGTCGGCGGGCAGACCGTGTCGATGAAGCCGACCGTGAAGAATCCGGGCGCCCTGGCGCGCGCGGCGAAATTCACGCAATCGAAGTAGCGCACCGCGGTCACCACGGCCGCTGGGGGCGCGGTTTCCGCCGTGGGGATGAACTTCGGCCAGCCCGCGATCCGGCCTGCGAGCGAGCCCGTGTGATCGCAGCCAGCCGGCACGCCGGCGACGAAGAAGGTGACGCGCCGGTCCAGCCCCGCCGCCGCGATGGCCTGGAAGCCGCCCTGGCTCGACCCCGAGACGACCACCGTCTTGCCGTCCCACTCCGGCTGCGCCGTCAAAACGTCGATCGCGCGCACGAGGCGGAGCAGCATGCCGAGAAAATAGATCGTCTCCCGCGATTCGCGGCCGCGGATGCGGTAGTCCTTCAGCTCGCCGGCGGCGAGCGCATCGTAGAATGCCTTGTCGCGGCCGTTGGGCAGTCCGTGCGCGTTCATGTCCATCGCCAGCGCGCCGGCGGCCGCCCAGCCGACGGCACCCCCGAGGTTCGAGCTGTTCACGCCGGCGCCGTGCACGGTGAGAATCGCCGGCAGGCTGCGCGGCTTGGCGCCGGCCGGTCGCGCGAGGTAGGCGGAGAGCGAGGCGCCGACGCTGTCCGCCTGCACGTCGAAGGCCTCGATTTTCTCGCGGGGCGACTTCACGGGCGTGAGCCGCGCATTGACGGGCACGGCGGCCAGTTCCGCTTTCTTCGCGTTCCAAAACGCGTCGAAGTCATTGGGCACGGGCGCGCTCGCCTTGATCTCCGTGGGGGAAATCCCGGCGCCCGCCAGTGCGGTGAGCTTGGCTCCGCCAGCTTGCGTGGTCACGCGGCACTGGAGAAATCCGGGCTCGTTGAGCGTGCCGGTGACGCGGGCTTTGCCGCCTTCGAGCGCGGCGCGACCGCTGCGGGTGGGCGCCACGCCGTCCTTCGTGAGCGTCCATTCGATCTCGCCCGTGCCGGCCGGCTGGCCGTCGTGCTTGAGCTCGATGAGGAAGGTCACGGTGTCGCCGCGCTGGTAGAGGGCGTCCGGCCGGTCGGTGGCGGCGCTGAGCACGTCGCGTGGAGTCGCCTCCGCCTTCTTTTGCTCCGCGGCCCGCACGGACGTCGGGACCAAGCCGGGTGCACCCAGCAACAAAACCGCGAGGACAAGGGGAAGTGTCTTCATGCGCGGCAGCACAAGGCCGCGGTTGGCCGGAGGCGATGCGATAGTTGGGACGCCTCGCGCGCCCCGATCCTCGGAGCCGATTGCATCCCAACAGGGCCGCGGCGGTTCGGCGCGGAGCCTACGGTTTCGGGCGAAACACCTTCATCGCCGCCTCGTTGGCCTCGAGCCGCGGCCCGCCGATCAGATCGATGCAATAGGGGATCGCGGGGAACACGGCCTCGAGGTTCTCGCGGATGGCCTTGGGCCGTCCGGGCAGGTTCACAATGAGCGCGCGCCCGCGCACGCCCGCCGTCTGCCGCGAGAGGATCGCGGTCGGCACGAATTTGAGCGACGTCGCGCGCATCAGCTCGCCGAAGCCGGGCAGCTCCTTCTCGATCACGTCGCGCGTGGCCTCGGGCGTCACGTCGCGCGGCGCGGGGCCGGTGCCGCCGGTGGTGACGACGAGGCAGCAGCCCGCCACGTCGGCCATGCGCCGCAGCTCCGCGGCGATGAGCGCGCGCTCGTCGGGGATGACTTTGTAGTCGGTCTCGAACGAGGTCGTGAGCCATTCGCGCAGCAGCGCCACGCACGCCTTGCCCGGCGTGTCCTCATACACGCCGGCGCTGGCGCGGTCGGAAACATTGATGACGCCGATGCGGATCATTTTTTCACCGGAGGAAACGGAGCAAACGGAGGCTCGGATCAACTCTTCTCTGTCCCCTCCGTCGGTTCTTGTGAGAACTTCCGGATGATTTCCTCCGGTTTCACGCCGCGCTCCCGCAGCGTGCGCAGCGCGAGCGCGTCGTGGCGCTTGGCCAGCCGCTCACCGCGATCGTCGAGCATCAGCGGCGCATGATAATACGCCGGCGCCATGTGCCCGAGCGCCCGGATGAGCAACAGCTGGCGAAACGTGCTCCTAATCAGATCGGCGCCGCGCACGACCTCGGTGATGCCCAGCTCCGCGTCGTCCACCGCGCACGCGAGCTGGTAGCTGGGCACGTCGTCCTTGCGCCAGACGAGGAAGTCCCCGAAGTCGCGCCCCGCGACCGCGCGCTGCGGCCCGAAACGCCCGTCGGGAAACGCGAGCGCCTCGCCGTCGGGCACGCGGAAGCGCCAGTTCACATTCACCTTTTCCCCGAGCGGGGGCAGCGGCGCGCCGGCCGGCGGGCGAAACTGCGGCGGATAGATCGGCTCGTCGTCCGCCCCGCCTTCGTGCGGCGCGGCCACGGCGTCGAGCACGTCGCGTCGCGTGCGCGTGCAGGGAAAGATGAGGCCCGCGGCATGCAATTTTTCCAGCGCCGCCCGGTAGCGCGGCACGCGCGCGCTCTGCGCGATCACCGGTTCCTCCCACGCGAAGCCCAGCCAGCGCAGGTCCTCCAGCATCGCGTCGACGAAATCCAACCGGAACCGCCGCGCATCAAGATCGTCGTTCCGCAGCAGCAGTGTGCCGCCGGCCCGTCGCGCCCGCTCCGCCGCGATCCAAAACGTGCGCGCGTGCCCGAGGTGCAGGTGTCCGGTGGGCGAGGGCGCCAGCCGGCCGCGGTAGGGCGCGGCCGGATTGAGAAGCGTGGAGGGTTGAGCGTGGAGGGCCAGAAGCTGCGGGGATTGTGGATTGAACTCTCAACCCTCAACTCTCAGCTCTCAACTCATCTTCATGCCCAAGCTCCTCTGCGTCTACTGCGCCTCCAGCGATCGCCTCGACCCGAAATACTACGCCGCCGCCGCCGAGCTGGGCCACGCGCTCGTCGCGCGCGGCTGGGGCCTCGTCTACGGCGGCGGCAAGACCGGCATGATGGGCGCCGTCGCCCGCGCCGTGAAGGCGCGCGGCGGCCGCGTCGTCGGCGTCATCCCCGAGTTCATGAAGGCCCGCGAGCTCGCCTACGACGAGGCCGACGAGCTCGTCACCGTCATCACGATGCGCGAGCGCAAGCTCCTCATGGAGACGCGCGCCGACGCCTTCGTCGCGCTCCCCGGCGGCTGGGGCACGCTCGAGGAGATCATGGAAATCCTCACCCTGCGCCAGCTCGACGTCGTGCGGAAGCCCTGCGTCTTCCTCAACCAGGACGGCTTCTACGATCCGCTGCTGCGGCTCTTCGACACGATGCTCGCCGAGAAATTCTTCAAGCCCTCCAACATGGACCTCTTCCGCTCGGCCGCGACCGTCCCCGAGGTCTTCGCCCAAATCGAGGCCGCCGCGGGAGCGACGGCGGAGGCGAAGTGGTTTGAGACGCGGTGAATCCTGTGCTGCGCACAATGCCACGATTTGCTCCGATCGCCCCGTGGCCCAACTATTGGTTTCAGCTAAGAAACTTGCCCTGAGCGTGTCTTGGTTTTGCGCCATGAAAACCCCGCTCGCTCGCTCGCTAATCGCAATCGTCCCGACAGCTCTGATCGTTTCCACTCTCCATGCGTTTGTCGTCTCTCCGCCGGAGTGGCAACTGCCCTTGCCGCAGTTGACGCCGATCGAACGGCTCTTGTCCAACGCCCGCCGTCTCGTCGCCGCCGAGCCTGCCTCCGCCGAGGCGCACTATGCCGTCGCGCGACTGAACTATCTCGTGTTCTCAACCGGTTGGACCATGGCTGCAGACGACACGGAGGTTTCGGTGCAGTGGAACGGAGCGAAAAGCGAGTGGCACGTCTTGCGCCACCGGGCCGAGGAACTCGCCTACGAGGATATCGGCGCCATTGGCGCGCACATTCCGGAGAGCAAGCGTTTCGCCTATCTGAAGGCACGTGATCGTCGTGAGGCGCAGCTTAAGAAGTCCGGCTGGTCGCCCGCTACCAGCCTGCCATCCGCGAAAATGGTGCAACATGCCGCCGAGGCGTTGGCCTCGCTCGAGGCGGCGACGCGTTTCGCGCCAGCCAATGTGCATTACCTGCTCTGCCGCGCGTGCCTCACCGAGCAGTTCGTCGAGTGGCGCGAAGTCGTGAAGCCCGCCAAGCTGGCTCCGAAGCTGGCCGCACTCGAACTCAAGGCCGCCCGCGAACTTTACCTCGCGGCATTCAACCTCGGTTTCCAGAAGAGTGGTGACCAGCAGGGCCGCGTGACCGGAGCCGATGCATTCGCGACCGCCGAGGCCGGCGAAAATTTTCTGCGGCTCAGCAAAGATCCAAGGACGGGCGCAAATGTCGGATCGAGCGCCGTCGTTGAAGTGGAACAGGGCCTGAAACAGGTGAAGAGCTGGCCCGAGAGTCAGGTTGTTCAGCTCATCACCCCTATTGTCCTCGAACTCTTACCCGTCGGTGGCGTGGGCGAGCTGCTCGATCCAACGGCGCGCGTGTCATTTCCTCTGCGCGGTTACGGCCCAACGGACGTGTGGCCGTGGGTGCGGCCGACGACTGGCTTGCTTGTTTGGGATCCCAATCGCGGCGGTGAGATCACGTCGGGGCGGCAGTTGTTTGGGGGCTTCACGTTTCAGGTCGCCTGGCGCAACGGCTACGATGCCCTCGCGGCGCTCGACGACGATGGTGACGGCGTGCTGCGTGGTGCGGAGCTGGCGGGCATCCGCGTGTGGTTCGACCGCGACGGCGATGGCCGTTCCACGCCCCACGAGGTCGTCGATCTGGCGGCGCTCGGCATCGTCGGGATCGCCGTGCGGGCAACGGGCACGGACGGCATTCACCCGACGAATCCCGCGGGCGTGATCTTTGCCGACGGGCGCGCGCTGCCCACGTGGGACTGGATGGTCGCGCCGCATCGCGATTGACCGCCATGCACCGCACACCCGTCCTCGCCCTCGTCCGCGCTCACGCGGCGCGTCCGCTGGATGCGCACGAGGCGGCGATGACGGCCGAGACAATCCGTTTCGTCGAGCAACACGCCGACTGCCTGCTGCGCTCCTGCGTGCCCGGGCACCTCACCGGCTCCGCGTGGATCGTGAACGCGGATCGCACGCGCACGCTGCTCACGCATCACCGTAAGCTCGACAAGTGGCTCCAGCTCGGCGGCCACGCCGATGGCGACGGCGACCTCACGGCGGTGGCGCTCCGCGAGGCGCGTGAGGAGAGTGGCCTCGCGCGCCTGCGTCTCCTGTCGCCGGCGATCTTCGACCTTGACCGCCACTGGATCCCGCCGCGCAAAACCGATCCGGGCCACTATCACTACGACTTGCGCTTCCTGATCGAGGCCGACGAAGCCGAGCCGCTCACGATCTCGAACGAGTCCAAGGATCTCGCGTGGGTCGAGGTCGCGCGCGTGACCGCCCTCAATCCCGAGGAATCGATGGCGCGCATGGTGCGAAAGACCGTCGCCCGCTAGACCAGCCGTTTCGCTGCGCCCGCGCGCCGGGCGCTAGCGGCGGACGGGCTCGGCGGCGCGGCGCAACGTGAGTTTCAATGTCCAGCGTGCGTGGCCGCCCGCTTCTTCGGGCGCGGGGCGCAGCGCGGCCTCCGCGACCGCGTGGCCGGGCGTGTTGAGCACGAGGCCGCCGAGATCCGCCATTTTCCACTCGCGGCCGTCGAATTCCGCCTGGCGCGTGAAATCGCCCGCCGCATCCGCCGTGTAGACGGAAAGCCCCTCCTGGAGCACGGTGCCGTCCGGGAAATGGTGCAGCGCGATCACGTAGAGGCGGCGGGCGCCGGCGTAGTCCAGCTCGGCCGCGACCTGGAGGAAATCCGTCGGTTGCGCGCGGCTGAACAGGCTGCTGACGAAGTTGGTCGGCATCTTCCTCGAACGGCGTTCGATCGGGGCGGGCAACGTGGCGCGGTGCTCGCCGTGGGCGTCCGTCGTGCAGCGATGGCCGGCGGCCGCGTTCTGCCAACCGGGAGCGTCACCGAACACGAGGCGCACCGGCACCGACGGCAGCGGACGATTCTCCGCATCGATGATCGCGAGGTGCACGGCGAGCGGCGCGGGCGCGGTGGCGGGCGGGGCGCGCACGTCGGGATCAAGGCTGCCCATGGCGAGGAGGGTCGCGGCGGCGAATGACCGCGGGAGGAAGTTCATCGGTGAAGGCGGAGGGCACGGTGAGAAGGCGGCGGGCCGCGTGTTGGCAACGACCCTAGCAGATGGGGTGCGCCCGCCCCATTGGCCGTTGGACGAGCCCCGCCTGGCTTTCAGCCTGACCGTTTCGCGGGGCCCGCGGCCGCGGGCTGGACGGAGGCTCAGCGCCAGAGCGGCACGAGGTCATCCTTGCGCACCCAGCCGGTCTGGCCGTTTTCGAAGCTGAGGCGCTGCCAGCCGAGGAAATCCTTGTCGGCGATCGCGAGGGTGCCGGCGGCGAGGGGGGAGGTCTTTTGCGTGGTATCGGCCTCCGTCGGAATCGTGCGCAGCGTGCTCGCGCGGGCGACGACGACCGCGCGGGCGTCGGCCGCAAGGCCGTAGGTCCGCCAGCCCAGCCCTGCGATCGCGGCGGCGGCGAGGGCGAGCGCGGCGACGGCGCCGCTGGTGGTGGCGACGGCGCGCGAGCGGCGGCCGTAGGCGTTGGCCAGCAGCGCCGCGAGGGCGAGCGCGGCGACGACGATCGCGCCAATCGCCAGCGTCTGCCATTCCGCGGGCGAATGATGCTCGGCGAGCGAGCGGAGCGAATCGGGCGAGACAAACGCGGCGAGCGGGCCCGGCGCGGCGCCCGTCTGCTCGCTGCCATGGCGGAAGTGCCAGCGCACCGCGCTCGCGCCGGGGTTCTGCACGAACGCGCTCGCGGCCCACGCCGCGGCCTCGGGCGCGCGGCCCTGCTGGGCGAGCGCGAGCGAGAGGTTGTGCCGCGCGATCCAGTCGGTGGGGCGCTTGGTGACGGCGGCGCGCCAGGTTTTTTCGGCGGCGGGAAAGTCGCCTTTTCGGTAGGCCGCGGCAGCGTCGAGTTCCGCGGCGCGCAGCCACGTGGCGCCGGCCGCGAGCAACAGCGCGAGGCTGGCGGCAAAGGGAAAGAGGTTGCGCGCAAGAAACAGGCGGAGCGGCCGGAAGCCCGGCAGGCGCTGCGCCTCGAGCGCGGCGCGCGCGCGCGCGACCCAATCGGCGGGCAGCCCGGCGTTCGCGCCGTAGAGCGCGCGGTCGGCCTCGTGCCAGAGGCGGGACCATTCCCCGCCGAGCTGGGCAAACGCCGCCGCGCCCGGGGCGGCATGCGCCACCTGGCAAAGCGTGGCGGTGTCGCGCTGCCATTCGAGCAAGCGCGCGGGGGTGGCCTCGCGCATCTCCGCGAGCAGCCGCGCGAGGCGCGCCCGCGCCTCGCGGCGCGGGCGCACGGGATCGGTCCGGGCCGCGCGGCGCAGCGCGAGCCCCAGCCAGAACAGGAGGAGGGCGGCCGCCGGCGAGAGCAGCCAGACGGCGAACTCCCGCGCCGCGAGCGGCACGCCCGCATCGCCCACGCCCGGCAGCGGATCGCGCGGCAGGCCGCTCGGCGGCTTCGGCGCGGTCACCGGCCCTCTCGCCGCCGCGTTCCTTCGCACGGCCGGATCGTCGGCGGGCGTTTCGTTCGCCGGATCGGGCGCGGGCGTGACGTTGAACTTGGGCGCGACGGGGCCGGTGATTGTGACCGCGGTCTTCGGCGCGGTGATGGTCTTGTAGGCGCCGGCCTTCGGATCGAAATAGGTGAACGCGACCGGCCCGAGCGTGTAGCTGCCGGCCTTGGCGGGCACGAGCACGACGTCCTCGCTCAGCGCGGCGTCGAAGAGCTTGCCCTCGGCGGGCGTGCGCCGGGCCTTGGGTTGCACGACTTGGAAATCGCCCGACACCTCGCGCACGGGCAGCGCCGCGATGTCGGGCCAGTTGCCGCTGCCGCTGAGCTCGAGCGTCCACGTGACGGGTTCGCCGACCGCGGCTTTTTCCGGCACGACCTTGGCGACCAGCTTGAAGTCGCCCACGGCCCCGGCGAATCCGGCCGGCGCCGGCGGCAGGGCCCGCACCTCGATGACCGGCTGGTCGGAGGTGACGGAGACCTGCTCCATGCGCGGCTGCGAGAGGAAGCCGAAGCCAATGGTCCCGGTCTGGATGGTGAGGAAGTGGCTCGCGGCCTCCAGCTTCACGGTGTTGGGCGTGCGCGCGACGGCGCGGGTGCGGAAGCTCACGACCACGCGGCGATCGGTGCCGACCACCGCGTCGTTGATCTCGGGCTTGGACCAGTCCTCCGCGACGAGCGGCGCGGCGTTCCAGTCGAACTGCGGCTGGATTTGCGGGTTCGTGCGGCGCGAGGCGGAGAGCTCGTAGCCGAGGCCGAAGACCTCGCCGGCCCACACGCTCGCGCGCTCAGGCACGAGCCGCGCGCTGGCAAACGAGTCCACGGGCGCGGCCGGCGCGCCGACGGTGAAGGCCGCCACCTGGCGCGGGCCCTTGTCGGTCTTCACCGTGAACGCCGGGATGGAGACCGGCCCGTTTTGCCGCGCGCGGATCAGGTAGTTCAGCATGATCGAGCGCGTCACGGCGCCGTTGACGATGCTCATGTTGCTGCTCTCGCCGACGCGGGTGAAGGCCACGCCCGCCACCGTGGGCAGCTGCGGCTCGCCGTCGGGCGCGCAGTCCTCGAAGACGAGCACGGCGGCTTGCGTCACGCCGGAGTCGGTGGCGCTCCAGCGCACGGACTGGGCGCGCGCGACAAACGCGAGCAGCGCGAGCGGGAGGAGGAGAAACAGGCGGGCGAGACGCATGGCGTTACCAATTTTTGCCGGATTTTTCCGGGCCTTTTTTCCGCTCGCCCTCCATGAGGCGGAAGAGCTGAGCGGGCGAATCCTGGGCGCGGAGCTGCTCGAGCTTCTGGAGCGGCTGCGCGAGCGTGGGGTCGGCGGGATTGCGCACGTCCTCCTTGCGGTCGGGCGTGCCGCCGACCTTCTGCGTGCCGGGCGGCGGGGGCGGCGGCTCCTTCTTGTTCATGTCGCCGAAGGCCGACTCGCCGGGCTGCTTCTGCTCGGGCGGGGGAGCGTTGTCGGGATTCTCGTTCTGATCCTGCGGCTGCTGGTTGGGATCGTTTTTGTCCTGCGACGAGGAGGACTGCTTCTGGTTTTTCTGATCCTGCTTCTTTTGCTTTTCGGACTTTTGGTCCTGTTTCTTCTGCTCGTCCTTCTGCTGCTGCGGCTGGTCTTGGTTTTCCTGCTGGTTCTGGTCCTGGTCCTTCTTGTCGTCGTCGGGCTTCTTGAGCAGGGCCTCGAGTTCCTCGCGCAGCTTGGGCCAGTCGGTGGCCTTGGGATCGAGCTTGGCGCCGAGCGCGGCGGCGGCGAGCGCATCGCGCACGGGGCCCTCGGGCACGGCCTGTTGCTCGGTTTGCAGGCGTCCGCCCCAGGCCAGGGTCTCGCGCCCGAGGTCGGCCCAGTCGCGCGCGGTGCGTTGCTCGGCGCCGGCGAGGCGGCCGATGACTTTGGCCAGCGAGGCGGAGGGCGGCGGCGCGGCGTTGGCGGCTTCCGCGGCGCGCGCCGTGGAGGCCAGAGGCCGGAGGCCAGATGTCAGTAGGAAAAGTGCGAGGAGAGCAGCCGCTTTGCTGGCCTCTGGCTTCTGATTTCTGGCATCTGAAGTCGCGCGCAACGCGATCGTCCGCGGGCGCGGGCGCACGGGGAACTCGTGGCACAGGCTCACCAGCAGGCACCATACGCCGAGCGCGAGCGGCCACTGAAAGCGCTCGACGAGGCGCACGGTGTTGGTCTCGACGAATTTCCCCTTGCGGCCCGCCTCGATCGTCTCGCCCACCAACGCGGCGAGATCGACCCACGCGCTGGCGTCGCGGTAGGCGCCGCCGGTGGCCCGGGCGAGCTCCTGCAGCGTGGCGCTCTCGAGCTTCGACATCACGACGGCGCCGCGCTCGTCCTTCACGAACTGCCCGGTGCCGTCGGGAATCATCGCGCCCGCCGCGGTGCCGACGCCGAGGCCGAGGACGCGGATGCCCTTCTTTTTCAGCTCGTCGATCCGGCCCCGCCAATCCTCATCGGTGGCCTCGCCGTCGCTCAGGATGACGAGGAAGCGATCCGCGGCGCCCGTCGTGCTGAAGGCCTGGAGCGAGGCGTCGAGGAGCGCGCCGTAGTTGCTCCCGCCCTCGGGCAGGAACTCGGGCCCGAGCGCGGGCAGGAACTCGCGCAGGATCTCGTAGTCGGCGCTGAGCGGGCTCTGGAGAAACGCGGTGCCGGAGAAGACCACGAGGCCCACGCGCTCGCCCGCGAGCCGCTCGAGCAGCGACTCGATCAGGAGCTTGGCCCGCGCGAGGCGCGAGGGCTTCACGTCGGGCGCGAGCATCGAGCGCGAGAGATCGACGGCGAGCAGGATCTCGCGGGCTTGATCGAAGACGGGCTCCTCGATGCGGCCCCATTGCGGGCGCGCGAGCGCGAGAAGCGCGAGCTCGAGGCCGGCGGCGAGCCACGCGCGCGGCCGCGCGCGCGCGGCCGCCGGGGCGCCGGCGGGCGCGAGTTCCAGCGAGCGCGGGCCGGCCTCGGCCCGGAGGATTTTGGGCTGCGCGTGCACGCGGGCGCGCCGGCGGTGGGTGAGCTCCCACGCCAGCCACGCGGCGGGCAGCACGAGCAGCCATAGCAGCTGGGGCCAGGCGAAGTTCATGCAAACGCCTCCTGCCGCCACATGGGCCGCGCCGCCAGCGCGCCGAGGGCGAGCAACAGCAGCCCCGGCGCCGCGGCCCACCAGAAGAGCTCCGTCGTCACCAGGTAGCTCTTGGCCTGAAACTCGATCTTCTGCGTGCGGTCGATGGCCTTGAAGGCGTTCTCGATCGTGTCGGTGTCGGCGACCCGGAAGAATTTCCCGCCCGTGGCCTCGGCGATCTGGCGGAGCTGGCCCTCGTCCAGATCGGAGAGCATGCGGCGCGTGCCGACGCGGCGGTTGAGATCGTCGTAGACCGGCACGGGCACGTAGCCCTCCTTGCCGGCGCCGATGGTGTAGACGGGGACGCCGCGGGACCTGGCGAGCTCGGCGGCCTGCTGGGGCTGGAGCGCGCCGCGGTTGTTGGCGCCGTCCGTCAGGAGGACGACGAACGCGCCGATGCGCTTGCCGCCGCTGTCGCGCTTGGCCTGCTCGAGCCGCGTGAGGGCGACGCCGAGGCCGTCGCCGATCGCGGTGCCGTCCTCGATCATGCCGATGCGCACGCGCGTGAGCTGCCGCCCGAGCCAGTCGTGGTCGAAGGTCAGCGGCGCCATGGTGTAGGCGCGGCCGGAAAAGAGCACGATGCCGATGCGATCGGAGGAGCGCCGGTCGATGAAGGCCTGGATGACGGGCTTGATGGCCTGCAGGCGGTTGACGGGCTCGCCGTCCTTCGTGAAGTCCTCGGCGCGCATCGAGCTCGAGAGATCGATGGCGAGCATGATGTCGTAGCCCTCGGAGCGCACCTCGCGCTTGTCCTCGACCTGCTGGGGCCGGGCGAGCGCGGCGACGAGCAGCGCGAGCCCGAGGAAGGCGAGCGCGACCGGCCAGCGCGACGGCGCGGCGAGCGAGGGGCGGTGCCACGCCGCGGCAAACGGCACCAGCAGCACGGGCACGCTGCGCCGCGAGCGCAGCCACATGATCACCGGCAGCGCGAGCAGCGCCAGCAACCAGAGGGGATCGTGGAGGGTGAACCGGATCATCGGGGGGCGCCGTTTTTCATCCGGGCGTGGAAGAACCGCACGAGCGCCTCGAGGCGGTTTTCCTCCGTGCCGACGACCAGCCGCGCGAGCGGGTCGGGGAAGAGCGCCTGCCACGCGTCGTCGCGCGCGCGGCGCCACCCGGCGTGGGCGGCGCGCTCGGCGGCGCTGTCCTCGAGCGTCACGAGCCGGCCGGCCGTCGGGTCGTAGGCGGCGAAGCTCGCGCCGGGGGGCAGCGCGCGGTCCCACGGATCATCGACGCGGAAACCCATCGTCTGGTAGCGGCGCCGGAGCACGGGCCAGCCCTCGGGCGCGGGGCGCGGGGCGAAATCGCCCAGCCAGATGAGCACGCTGTGCTTGGGCGCGGCGCGCGCGAGGAAGCGCCACGGCAACTCCGGCGCGGGATCGGTGGCGGCGGGCGCGGCGCGGGCGAGCAGCGTGGCCGCCGCGTGCATGATCTGGCCGCGGCCGCGCACGGGCTCGCGGAAAAGGTTGCCCGAGGGCGCGGCGTGCACGAAGCCCACGCGGTCGCGGTTCACCGCGCCGAGGAGCATCACGAGCCCGGCCAGCTCCAGCAGGGCCTCGCGCTTGGACTGCGCCCCGGAGCCAAAGTGCAGCGACGGCGAATCCTCAAACACGAGGAGCAGCGTGACCTCGCGCTCCTCGACGAATTTTTTCCGGTAGGGCTCCCCGAGGCGCGCGGTGACGTTCCAGTCGATGTCGCGCACGTCGTCGCCGAACTCGTATTTCACGACTTGGTCGAACTCCATGCCGCGGCCGCGGAAGGCGGAGCGGTATTCGCCGCTCAGGATGTTCTCGACCGCGTGGCGCACCCGCCACTCGAGCTGGCGCAGCATGGCCAGCGGCGAGGTCGATGGGGCCGGGCCCCGGGTTGTCGAATTGACGGACTCGACCGACATCGGCGAACAGGCGGCGTGGCTCAGGTGGCCGCCGGCACGGGCGTGCGCTCCACGACTTGGGCCACGATTTTGTCCGGCGTGATTTCCTCGGCCTCGGCCTCGTAGGTGAGGCCGATGCGGTGGCGGAGCACGTCGGGCGCGAGCTCCTGGATGAGCGCGGGCGAGAGGTAGTCCTGCCCGCGGAGCCACGCGAGCGCGCGGCCGGCCTGGTAGAGCGCGAGCGAGGCGCGCGGCGAGGCGCCGAAATTCAGGTAGCGCTTGGCGCCGCCGTTTTTCTCGGCGAGCGCGCGCGTGCCGCGGACGAGCGCGAGGATGTAGGCTTGGACCGGGGGAGAGAGGTGGACGGCGTCGACCTGCGCCCGCAGCGCGAGCAACTCCTCGCCGCTGGAGACGGCGGCGATGGCGGGCTGCTTGGTGATCTGGCCCCAGCGCTGCATCATCGACGACTCCTCGGCGGCGGTCGGGTAGTCGACGATGAGCTTGAAGAGAAACCGATCCGTCTGCGCCTCGGGGAGCGGGTAGGTGCCCTCCTGCTCGACGGGATTCTGCGTCGCCATCACAAAAAACGGCCGTGGCAACGGGTGCGTCTTCCCGCCGATCGTGACCTGGCGCTCCTGCATGCCCTCGAGCAGCGCGCTCTGGACCTTGGCGGGGGCGCGGTTGATTTCGTCGGCCAGCACCAGGTTGGCGAAGATGGGGCCGTGATGCGCATGGAACTCGCCGTTCTTGGGCGAAAAAATCATCGTGCCCACCACGTCGCTGGGCAGCAGGTCGGGGGTGAATTGGATGCGTTCGAACTGCACGCCCAGGGCGGCGCCGAGCGATTTCACCAGCAGGGTCTTTGCGAGGCCCGGCATGCCCTCGAGGAGCACGTGGCCGTTGGCGAGGAGCGCGACGAGCAGGCGCTCGACGACGGCATCCTGGCCGATGACGGCCTTGCCAATTTCATCGCGGAGTTTCTGGGACCAGGCGGGACCGGTGGGCATGGAACGGTGGGAAAGAGGATGGAAGCGGGCGGAACGGAGCGGAAACAGGTGTGAGGACGGTGCGCGTTTGACTCGTGGGCGGGCGGATAGTTTCCCTAGGAGGAAAGGAGACGGCGATGGCTTTACCAACCCAAATCGAGGCGAGGCTGGCGGCCCTCGGCGTGCGCGCCGAGGAGGTCGAGGAGCGTTTCGTGCGCGGCGCGGGCCCGGGCGGGCAAAAAATCAACAAAACCAGCAGCACGGTCTGGCTGCGCCACCGGCCGACTGGCGCGGAAGTCCGCTGCCAGCGCGGGCGCTCGCAGGCGGCGAATCGCGCCCTCGCGTGGGCCGGCCTTTGCGACAAGATCGAGGCCCTCGCCCGCGCCGCGCGCCACGCGATGGTGGACGCGCGCGAGGAGCAGCGACGCCGGACGCGGCAGAAATCCCCCGCGCAAAAGGCGCGGATGTTTCAGGCGAAGCAGCACCGGGCGAAACACAAGGCCCGGCGCTCTCGCGTGGGCGGGGAGGGCTGGTAGCGGCGGCGCGGGCATCCGCAATGAGCGGCGCGGCGGGGCGGATTTGTCCGGAAGCGCGTCCGGCCTAGGGCAACGCCACGGCATCACCCACGCGCAGCACGCCCGACTTGGTCTCGTGGATTAGGTTTTGCCCGAAGTTCACATCCGTCGGATCGGCCGCGTCGCGGCGATAGGTGGCAAGCATGCGGAGGGGTTCCTTCCCGCGCTCGGCGGTCCGCTGGTCGGTGGTCGTCACGATGCAGCGCGCACACGCGCCCGCGGCGCGAAGCACGATCTCGCCGATGCGGAAGCGCGGCCACGTGTCCTCGGCAAACGGCGCGCAGCCGGCGACGACCAGGTTGGGCCGGAATCGATCCATCGGGAGGGCCTCCTCGCCGCGCGCCGCCAGGCGATCGTTGAGGTCCGCCAGGGAGGCCTCGCTGACGATGAGCAGCGGGACGGCATCGGCGAACGTCACGATATCGCCCGCTCGCGCCGCGGCCTTGGTGACAGGCCGGTGGAAACACGGCCCGATGCGCACCAAGCGGCAATGCATGCCGAGAAAGCCGCTCAGCCATTCTGCGACCGCCGGGCCGCAATCCTCGGCCAGCAGGCCGTCGTGTTTCCATACGCTCACCGTCCGCAGCGGCGCCGCGGGATCGGGTGCGCGCGCCACGGCCACCGCACCGGCGCCGGGCGCCGCGAGCGTGAGCGCATCGCTGGAGAGCGCCGTGTCAACCAGCGCCATGCGCGGATGCGAGCGCTGCGTAAGGAAGCGGCCGGCCGCGTCGACGACGAGGAACCGGCGATCCCCGACGATCCCGAGCTCATCCAAGGCCGCCGAAGCGACGGCACAGCCGCGCAGGGATTTCACCGGATAGAGGAAGAGGCCGGACAGGTGCATGGGGGGATGAGCATTCAGCGGTGAATGCTTCAGCGCATAAACGCCAATCTTTCAATCGCGCGACCGCCTGCGCTGGACACAAGCGGCCTTCCCCAGCGAGGGCGGCCACCTGCGGCTTGTGCCCAGTGCATCTATTTTTGGGCGCTGGGCGCTTCCATCATCCGATCACTCAGCAGCGCGTGCGCGAAGATTTTTTCAGGCCGCGGTTGTCGCGATCCAATTCCTTCAGCCGCCTCGCGCCGCCAATCTCGGCGATCCCGTGCGCGCGCTTTCAGCGGCGGAGTGTGACTTCGGGGATGTTCCGGTCCCCGCGCACGTCGATGATATTCCGGCCGCGGTTGGCCTGCCGCAAAATGCGTTGGTTTTCATCCGTCGGGGTTCGTTTGCCCTTCATGCCTCGGGGGCCCCGATTGAAGTCCCGGGCTCTCATCGCCCGCGGATCAATTTTCGGCGGCCGGCGCTTGGCCACGCTTCGCATCGTCCGACGCGCCGGATTGGACCATGGGAACAGTCATCGTTCGGCGCGAAGCCGCGCGGCGAGCTTCTCCAGGCCGGCGAGGTTTTCCCGCAGGCCCGTCTCGGCGTCGACGTCGGCCTGGTGATTGAGCACGCCGACCAAGCCGCGCCAGCCGCTCGCGTCGATGATGCGCATCAGGCCAAGTTCACGGTCGCCGCGCCCCACATAGAGGAGCTTTTTCCCGGCCTTGTCGCCGCCGGCAACCATGCCGTTGACGTTCACCGCGAGCACATGGCGTTGAATGCGCGGCCAGAACTCCGCGAATCGATCGAGGTGATCATGGCCGTGGTGAAAATTGTAGACGAGGCCGACATTCGTCGCGCCGCCGGCGAGGAGCTTTTCCAACACCGCGAGCTGGTTCTCCGGTTCACCGAACCAGCCCCCGTGGTTGTAGAGGCCGACCTTGCAGCCGAGGTTGGCGGCGGAGGCCACGATGGGAGTCAGCCGCGCAACCTCGGCGGCGACGCGCTTTTCCTGTTCCGCGGCGTCTTTCACGGGCGCGCCGCCGCCCGTCACCCAGAGCTGCGGGCGGATTCCATGGCGCGCGATCACGCTGAGGATGGTGCGGGCGTTTTGATCGAGGGTCGTGGGAAACCACCACGCGACGATCTCGATGCGGGCGGACTTCATGGCGAGGACCTCGGCATCGAAGGTCGCGACGTGCTCCGCGCGCCAGTCGTAGGCGAGCTTGCGCACGCCGAGGCCCGTGAGCATCGCGGCGCGGGCCTCCGGGCCGCGCTTGGCGGCGTCGTAGGGCACAATGCACCAGGCGGCGAGGTTGTCGCGCGCCCAGAGGTCTGCGGCGGCGTGCGCGGGCCGCGCGAGGAGGGGCAGAGCCAGGGTGGCGAGGAGGACAAGGCGGCGGGGCGGACGCATCGCGGCAAGTCAACGCGCCGCGCCGCGCGAGGCGAGCGCGCAAAAGCAAAAGAGCCTTGCCGGCCGCGCGGCGCGGGCCGCTATGCTGCACGGATGAGCGAATTGAAGCGCACGCCTCTCCGCGATTTTCACGCCGCGCACGGCGCGCGCCTCGTGGACTTCGCGGGCTGGGAGATGCCGGTGCAATACCGCAGCATCCTCGAGGAGCACAAGGCCGTGCGCCGCGCGGCGGGGCTGTTCGACGTGAGCCACATGGGCGAGGTCGATGTGCGCGGGCCGGAGGCGTCGCGTTTCCTGAATCACCTCGTCACGAACGATGTGGCGAAGCTCTTTCCCGGCCGCGTGCTCTACACGCCGATGTGCTATCCCGGGGGCGGCGTGGTCGACGACCTGCTCGTCTACATGCGCGGCGCGGAGGATTTTTTCCTCTGCATCAACGCCGGCAACATCGACAAGGATCTCGCGTGGATCCGGGAGCAGGCGGCGAAGTTCGACGTGACCATCACCGATCGCAGCGCCGACTACGCGCTGCTCGCCGTGCAGGGGCCGCGCGCGGCGGCCATCGTGCAGTCGCTCACGGGCGCGAAGCTTGGGCTGGTGAGCTACTACCACTTCTCCGAGGCGACGGTGGCCGGGATCCACTGCCTCGCGAGCCGCACGGGCTACACGGGCGAGGATGGCTTTGAACTCTACCACGCCGCGGCCGATGCGCCCGCGCTGGCGGAGGCGCTGCTCGCCGCGGGCCAGCCGCACGGGCTCGAGCTCGCGGGACTCGGGGCGCGCGACAGCCTGCGGCTCGAGGCCGGCTATCCGCTCTACGGCCACGAGATCACGCAGGATATCTCGCCGCTCACCGCCGGCCTGGGCTGGACGGTGAAACTGGACAAGGGCGGCGACTTCATCGGCCGCGACGCGCTGCTGGCCGAGAAACGGAACGGCGCCGCCCGCAAGGTCGTCTTCTTCCGCACCGGTGATCGCCGCATCGTGCGCGCCGACACCCCGGTGCTCGGCGTCGACGGCGCCCCGGTGGGCCGCGTGCTCTCCGGGACGCTCTCGCCCATCCTCAACGAGGCGATCGGTTCGGCGCTCGTGACGACGGCCGCGGCGGCGGCGCCCCTCGCGGTGGACATCCGCGGCGCGAAAGTGAATTTGGCCCTCGTCAAACCGCCCTTCGTCGAGCTTAAGAAATCCACCGCATGAGCAACATCCCCGCCGATCTCCGCTACGCCAAATCGCACGAGTGGGCCCGCGCTGAAACCGACGGCACGCTCACCATCGGCATCACCGATTACGCGCAGAATTCCCTCGGCGACATCACCTATGTGCAGGTGCCGAAGGTCGGCGCCGCGTTCAAGGCGGGCGAGGCCTTTGGCGTGGTCGAGTCGGTGAAGGCCGCGAGCGATCTCTACATGCCGGTGGCCGGGACGGTGGTCGCGGTGAACGGCGCGCTCGACGCGGCGCCCGAGACCGTGAACAAGGCGCCCTACGGCGACGGCTGGATGCTGCGCCTCAAGCCCGCCGACGCGGGCGCGGCGAAAGCCCTGCTCGATGCCCCGGCCTACGCGAAGCTGACGGCGTAAGGCGGGCCCACCGCGGGCCGCTACTGCCGGATCGGCACGGTCCCGCGGGCGTCGACCTTGTAGCCCCACTGGGCGATGTAGTCGGCGCCAGGGCGGAATTCGTCGCGCTGCTCGGCGAGTTTTTTTCTTAGCAGCGCGTCGAGCTCGGCCTGCAGCTTCGCGTGCTCGGGCTTGTTCACGAGGTTGTCGAGCTCGTAGGGATCGCGCTCGTGGTCGTAGAGGAGCCACGGGCCGGCGAGATCGCGCGCGTAGCTGTAGCGCGCGGTGCGGAGCTGGCGGTATTCCTTGCCGCCGTTGTCGCGCGTGAACTCGCCAAAGGGCGACGTGCAGCGGATCACCGTCACGCCGCCCGAGGGATCGGCGCCGCCGCGGAGGTGGCCGGAGAAGTCGAGGCCCTCGACGCTTTTCGGGATCGGCCGGCCGCAGAGGGCGAGGAGCGTGGGCATGATGTCCTCGGTGTTCAGGGTCGCGGGGGTGCGGCGCGGCGCGATGCCGAGGGATTTCGGCAGGCGCCAGAGCATCGGGATCCGCACGGATTCCTCCCACGGGCGCTGCTTCCGCTGCTGCGCCTGCGAGCCGATCATGTCGCCGTGATCGGAGGTGAAGACGACGATGGTGTTCGCGGCGAGGCCCGTCTCGTCGAGGGTGCGGAGCAAGTCGGCGAAGCAGTCGTCGAGCGCGGTGCAGTGCGCGTAGTAGCCGGCGAGCGCGGCGCGCGAGGGCACGGCGTGCGAGGGCGGGACGTTGGGGCGGAGCTGGATTTTGTCGGCGCTGTAGAGCGCGCGATAGTTCGCGGGCGCGGTCTCGTAGGGATTGTGCGGCGGGCCCCACGCGAGCTGGAGGAAGAACGGGCGCGCGGGCGCGGCCTTGGCGTGATCGCGGAGGTAGCGCACGGCGTCGCGGGTCTGCGCCTGGGCGTCGTAGCCCTCCCACGTGAGTTTCTCCGGGCCGTCGGCGTAGTAGGGCGAGTTGTTGTAGGCGTGCGTGCACTCGAGCACGCGCCAGTAGTCGAAGCCCTGCCGGCGCTCGGGCGGGATGTAGCTGGAGCGGCCGTGGCCGTCGATGTGCCACTTGCCGATCATGCCGGTGGCGTAGCCGGCGGTCTTGAGTTCCTTGGCGAGCGTGACGGCGGCGGGGTTGAGCGGCACGTCGTTGAGGAAAAGGCCGTGCGTCTGCGGCCGCTGGCCGGTGAGGAGCGTCGCGCGCATGGGCGTGCACACCGGCATGCCGGAGACGGCCTGCGTGAAGTTCACGCTCTCGCGCTCGAAGCGGTCGAGGTGGGGCGTGCGGACGTTGGGGTCGCCGGCGTAGCCGAGCGCCTGCGCGCGCCACTGATCGGCGACGACGAGCAGGATGTTTGGCGGGGCGGAAGTCGCGGCGTGGGCGGCGTGGGCGAACGCAAGGGCGGGGAGGAGCGCGAGCGGGTGGAGGCGTTTCATGAAGAAAGAAAGGCGAATCACTTCGCGGATTTTTTGGGCGTCGCCGAGGCGACGACGGCCTCGAGCTGGGTGGGCGCGGGCTGGAGGTTGGCGCGGTGCTGCTCCACGGCGGCGGCGATCTGCGCGAGCACCTCGGGGTGCGCCGCGGCGACATTGCGCGATTCACCGGGGTCGGCCTGAAGATCGAAGAGCAATGGCGGGGTGTGCGTGTCGGGGTTGGGGACACCGTAGCCCGTCTGCGTGAGGTAGTGAGCCTTCCACTTGCCGAGGCGGACGGCGAAAAGCCGCGTGCCGCGGTAGAACATGTAGGCGCCGCGCTGCACCGTGCCTGCGCCGGTGAGCAGCGGCATGATGTCCATGCCGTCAATGGGGCGGTCGGCGGGCACCTTGGCGCCGCCGAGCACGCTGCCGGTCACAAACAGGTCCATCGTGCACGCGACCTCGCGGCAAACCGTCCCGGGGGGCACGCGGCCGGGCCACCACGCGATCGCGGGCTCCCGCATGCCGCCCTCCCACGTGGAGCCCTTGCCGTCGCGGAGGAGGCCCGCGCTGCCGCCGGCGCCGCCGCGGATGAGCCACGGGCCGTTGTCGCTCGTGAAGAAGACAAGCGTGTTCTTGTCGAGGCCGGTCTCGCGCAGCGTGTCGAGCACGCGGCCGACGGACCAGTCGATCTCCTCGACGACATCGCCGTAGCGGCCGCGCGGGCTCTTGCCGCGGAACTGCTCCGAGGCAAACAGCGGCGTGTGCGGGAACGTGTGCGGGAAATACAGGAAGAACGGCGCGCCCGCGCGGTGCTCGCGGATGAATTGCACGGCGCGCTCCGTGTAGCGGCGCGTGAGCTGCGTCTGATCCGTGGGGCGTTCCAGGAGCTTTTCGCCGTCGAAGAGCGGCGAGTTGAAATACTTCGCGTCGGGGTCGTCCTTGTTGTCCTCGCCCGGCGGGCGGCCGCCGGGGGCGGGGTCCATGTCGTTGGAGTGGGGCAGGCCAAAGGTGGAGTCGAAGCCGTGGCGCGACGGGTGGCCGGCGGGATTGTTGGCCCAGACGCCGAGGTGCCATTTGCCGATGACGGTCGTGGCGTAGCCCTGGCCCTTGAGCTGTTCGGCGAGGGTGATTTCACTCTCGGGCAGGTGGCCGGTGGAAATGTTGCGCAGCACGCGGAAGCGATCATTGCACATGCCGCTGCGGATCGGGTAGCGGCCCGTGAGGAGCGCGGCGCGGCTCGGCGTGCAGACCTCGGCGGCTGAGTAGAAATCGGTGAACCGCATTCCCTCGCGCGCCATGCGGTCGAGGTTCGGCGTGCGGATGCTCGGGTGCCCGTAGCACCCGAGGTCGCCGTAGCCGAGATCATCGGCGAGGATGATGACGATGTTGGGCTTGGCGGGCGCGGCGGCGAGAGTGGTGAGCACGAGGAGAAGGAAAGCGGGGAGGAGGCGGAGGGGCATGGAAAAGTGGGGTTGCTTCTGGAGATGTCGGCGACGTGGCACGCTGTCATGGAAAAATTTTGCACTCCCTCCGCGAACGCCACATGCTTTGCGCCATGAAAGTCGACGCCGCCGAGACTGCATTGATGGAAATCAGCCGGAAGCTCTCGCCAAAAAAACGCCGCGAGCTGCTGAAATTCGGTCAATCACTCTATGCGCAGGACGCGAAAAATGCGGTTTCGACAGCGGAGGAAAACGGAGACGCCGCGTGGGAGCGGATCATCACGGACCCCAAGCCGCGGCCAAAGCTGCGGGCTTTTGTCGACCGCGTGCTGCGAGAAGAAAGAGCGGAGCCGATGGATGCGAAGCGGCTGTGAGGTCGCTCACGTCGGCTACTTTCTGGAGGCTTTACCACGGGTTGTCGCTCGAGGCTCGGGCGCAGGCGAAAAGGGCTTATCTGCTGTGGATGGAAAACCCGTTCCATCCGTCGCTGCATTTCAAGACGCTCCAAGGGGACGGCGATTTGTGTTCGGTGCGCGTGGGGCAAAAGTATCGCGCGGTCGGCGTGCGGCAGGGCGACGCAGTCCGCTGGGTGTGGATCGGGACGCACAACGAATTCGACAAACTCTTTTGAATTAGAGCGCGACATCGCGATTACTGTGAGGTTGGTTTTCGCGCGTCGTCCTTGGCATCGTAGTTCATGACCCATCGGCCGGCTTCCACGGCTTCGACGAGGTCTTGGATATGAATTTCTTTTTTGCGCGCCAAGTCGCGCCAGAATGGTGCCAAAAAATCAGGAGCGGATTTAAGCCCTCATCGCCGAAATGTCGCTTCCATTGAATCCCCGTCAGGTTGACGCCAAATCGCTTTTGAAATCCTTCAAAGAAGTTAACAGCGTCAGCACCATCCAACCCCAAATCCTTGGTGAGCGACGTGTCGTATCCTATGCGATCTCGATCGAATCGGATTTCATTCACGATGAAATCGGCAACTTCTTCAAATATAGCACGGCGGCTCATTCTCATTGGGAAACAGCACGAGGCGGGACGCCTCGTCCACGAGTGACTACGCGATCAGCTCCTTGATCACCACGCCGCCAAACTGGCTGAGCTGCTTGAAGCGGCCGGCGTGGTAATACGTGAGCTTGTTGTCGTCGAGGCCGAGCAGGCGCAGCAAGGTGACGTGCACGTCGCGGACGTGGTGCACGCAGTCCACGGCTTTCATGCCGGTGTCGTCGGTGGCGCCGATGGTGTAGCCGGCATTCACGCCGCCGCCGGCCAGCCACATCGTCATCGCGGCGGGGTTGTGGTCGCGGCCGTAGGCGGTGCCGCCGCGCACGCCATTGTCCGGCGTGCGGCCGAACTCCCCGCACCACACGATGAGCGTGCTGTCGAGGAGGCCGCGCTGCTTGAGATCGGTGATGAGCGCGGCGATGGGCTGATCGACGCCGCGCACGAGGTTGCCGTGGGCGCGCTCGATGTAGTCGTGGCTGTCCCAGGAGCCGTTGTAGAGCTGCACGAAGCGCACGCCCTTCTCGACGAGCTTGCGGGCGAGGAGGCACTTGCGTCCGAAGGAATCGGTCGCGTCCGAACCGATGCCGTAGAGCGCCTTGGTCTTCTCGTCTTCCTTCGAGAGGTCGAGCGTCTCGGGCACCTGCATCTGCATGCGGAAGGCGAGCTCGTAATTGTCCATGCGCGCGGCGAGCTCGTCGAAACCGGGATGGCGCGCGGCGTGGGCGGCGTTGAGCGAGGCGAGGAGATCGAGGTTGGCGCGCTGGCGCACGGGCGTCGTCCCGGCGGGGGGCGAGAGATCGAGGATGGGCGAGCCCTTCGCGCGCAGCGGGGTGCCCTGGAAGCTCGTGGGCAAAAAGCCGTTGCTCCAGTTGGCCGCGCCGCCCTGCGGGTAGCTCACCTCGGGCAGGACGATGAAGCCGGGCAAATCCTGGTTGAGCGAACCGAGGCCGTAGGTGACCCACGCGCCGAGGCCGGGATCCCCGCCGAAGCGGTTGCCGCAGTTCATCTGATACATCGCGGTCGGATGGTTGACGCTGTCGACCTGGCAGCCGCGATAGAAACAAATCTCGTCGGCGACCTTCGCAAGGTGCTCCCAGTTGGTCGCCATATCGGCGCCGCTCTCGCCGGCCTTGCGGAACGTGAAGGGGCTCCGGACGTAGTAGCGCTTGCCGCTCTCCATCGCGGATTTTTCCTTCCCGGCGCGCGTGAATTCCTGGAGGTGGAGCTTCGCCAGCATCGGCTTCGGATCGAAGGTGTCGATGTGCGAGGGGCCGCCCTCCATCATGAGGAAGATGCAATTCCTGGCCTTGGCGGGGAGATGGCCGGGCTTGGGCGCCAGGGGGTTCGCTTTCTCCGCGGCGCGGGCGGAGTTGGCGAGCAGGGCGGAAAACGCCACGCTGCCGAGGCTCGCGCCGAGGCTGTAGACAAACTCGCGGCGTGTCGGCGCATGCAGCGCGCGGGCGCCGGCGCAGGGGAAGAAGGGGCTAGTCGACATACGCGAATTCGTTGGCGTTGAGGAGCGCGAGGCAGACATCGGCGAGCGCGCGCGTGTGGACCGGCACGTCGGCGGGCCGCAGATCGGGGACGAAGTCCGCGTTGGCGTGGAGCGTCTCGCGGAAGGAGAATTTCTCGCCGGTGTTTTCCTCCACGGCGTCGCGGCGGACCTCCAGCGGCGGCGCGGGCGAGACGGGCTTTTCCGCGGCAATCATGACCTCGATGGCGCGCCAATGCGACCGGCACGCGGCGAGCTCGGCGGCCGTCGGGGAACGCGCGAACGCCAGGGCGAAGCAGCGGGCAATCGCTTCGTCGTCGGAGCCCGTTTCCTTCACGGCCCGGGCGGCGAGCGCGAGCGCGCGGGCATGGCTGGCGGCGCCGTTGAAGAGGCTGAACACCTGCGGCGTGATGGTGGAGGCATCGCGGCGCTCGCAGGAGAAATCGGGCGCGGGCTGGTTGAACACTTCCATCGCGGGATTGGGGAGGCCGCGGATTTTCAGCGCGTAGAGGCTGCGCCGGTGCCGCTGCGCCGGGAGCGGGTTGGGGATCCACGCGGAGGCGAACGTGCCCATGACCTGGCGCGGCTGCAGCGCGGCCTCGAGGTTCATCTCGGGGCGGTTGGGGATGCCGCCGAGCAGGGGATTCAGCTCGCCCGTGGCGGCGAGCATGGCGTCGCGCAGCTCCTCCGCGGTGAGGCGACGCGGCAAAAAGACGGCGTAGCTCGTGCCGGCGGGATCCTTTTCGGCGACGAGCGCGCGGTCGGGGTGCACCGCGGCGCGGCGATACGCGTCGCTGGTCATGATGGCGCGGTGGAGCGCCTTGAAGCTCCAGCCGCGCTCGACGAAGGTCGCGGCGAGCCAGTCGAGCAGCTCGGGATGCGTGGGCCGCTTGCCGGTGCTGCCGAAGTTGTTAGGGTTGCCCGCGAGCGGCCGGCCAAAATGCCAGAGCCAGACGCGATTCACGATGGTGCGCGTGGTGAGCGGGTTTTCGGCGCTGGCCACCCACTGCGCGAAGGCCGCCCGCCGGCCCTCGATGGCATCGGGAATCGCCGTCCGCTGGATCGCGCCCAGGACACTCAGCACGCCGGGCGCGACTTTTTCGCCGAGCGCAAACGGATCGCCGTAGGTGAGGATGCAGGTCTGCTCGAGTTCCCCCTCGGTCATGCGGGCGGAGGGCATGCGCAGGGGATTGAAGACCGCCTTGAGGTCCGGGGTGCGGCCATCGTAGACGGCGAGCGCGAACGGCTCGTAGCGGTCGAACTCCCATTTGAGCCGCTCGAGGCCCTTGCGGGCGACGCGCTCGTTGCCGTAGTCCTCCGGGCTGAAGCCGAGCAGCTTCGGCGGAAACTGATCCTCGGGCACGCGCTGGCGCGTCAGCGCGGCGCGCGCGAGGTTGAAGGCGCCCTCGAATTCGCGGCGCTTGGCGCCGCGCTCCTGCGCGCGCGCCTGCTCGACGGCGGCATGCCACGGCGCGGGGTCGATGCCCTTTGCGGAATACCACTTCTCCGCGGCCGCGAGCATCTGGGCGTCGAGGCGGCGGAGGGTCGCGAGGTAGTCCTCGCGCCTCGGCTCGAGGTATTTCCTCTCCTCAAACCCGGCCGTGTTTTCCTGGGGCAGAAACGCCGCCGGGCGCTCCGCGAGCTGCGTCGTGGCGAACACCGCCTGCAGCGAGTAGTAGTCGCGCGTCGGGACCGGGTCGAACTTGTGGTCATGGCAGCGCGCGCATTGCAGCGAGTGCGCGAGAAAGGTCTCCCCGACGCTGTTGGTCACATCGTCGAGGAACCGCTGGCGGGCGATCTTCGCGACTTCCATGCCGGTGAGTTCCCACGGGCCCATGCGCAGAAAGCCCGTCGCGACGATCAGCTCCGGGTCCTGCGGATCGATTTCGTCGCCGGCGATCTGCTCGCGGACGAAACGGTCGTAGGGCTTGTCGGCGTTGAAGGCGCGGACGACGTAGTCGCGGTAGCGCCAGGCGTTGCCGCGCTCGAAGTCGTTCGCGAAGCCGCTGCTGTCGGCGTAGCGGGTCACGTCCAGCCAGTGCTGGGCCATGCGCTCGCCGTAGTGCGGCGAGGCGAGCAGGCGGTCGATGAGATTGCCGACGGCGGACTGGGGCTCGCGGAGCGAGGCGGCCTCGAAGGCCGCGACTTCCTCGGGCGTGGGCGGCAGGCCGGTGAGGTCGAACGTGGCGCGGCGGATGAAGGTGCGGGCGTCGGCAGGCGGGGCGACAGGCAGGCGGTCGGGCATCCTTGCGGCGATGAAGGCGTCGATGGGGTTTGATGACTGGCCTGGCACCGCCGGCTTCCGCACCGGCTGATAGGCCCACATGCCCTCGGGTTTGTAGCGCCGGTTCGTCCAGTCGGCGGACAGGCCGCCGCTGGTTTTCATGGTGATGCCGTCCTCGGCGGACCATTGGGCGGCGTGCGCGACCGCGATGGCGCTTTGTCTCGCCGCATCCGGCCAAGGCGCGCCGCCGGCGATCCACTCGCGCAGCCAGGCGTGCTGCTCGGCGTTGAGCTTGTCGGCCTCCTTGGGCGGCATCGGCTCCCAGTCGGCGTGCGCGCGGGTGACGGCGAGATAGAGCGGGCTTTCATCGGGCTTGCCGGCCACGAATGCGGGCTTGCCGCTGTCGCCGCCCGCGAGCGTCGCCGCAAGCGTCCGCAAATCGAGGCCGCCCTTTATCCTGGCTTCATCCTTGCCGTGGCACGCGAGGCACTTGTCCTGCAGGAGCGGGAGCACGCGCCGCACAAAGAGCGCCTCCGCATCGGCGCCGTGCAGCCGGGGCGCGAGCCCGGCGCCCAGGAGCAGCGCGCAAGGGAGGAGACGTTTTGGGCTCATGCGGTGAATGACGACGGCAGGGGGAGGTCTGGTTGCACCGTTCAGTAGGCGCGCGGGCGATCGTTCGCCGGCAGGAAGCCGCTGCGCGGAAGGTTGGACGCCGCCAACTCGTCGTTGCGGGGATCGTCGAGGGCGAGGAGGCGGCGCAGGGCCGGCGGGAGCGCCGCCTGCACCTCCGGGCGAAGGAGTTTCCTTTGATACTGCTGCTGCGGCTTGTCGCCGCGGCAGTAGAAGGCGTGCAGCGCGGTGCGGTGGCCCTGCGTGCGGTTGTCCAGGCCGCCGTGCCAGGCATGGGCGTTCATGACGACGACGGAGCCGGCGGGCCCGGTCACGGTGATTTCGGCGGGATGCATCGCGCGCAGATCGGGCAGTTCGCTCGCGGGGAGGCGGCGCCAGCGGTGCGAGCCGGGCACCACGCGCACGGGGCCGTTGTCGGCCGTGTAGGCGTCGAGCATCCAGATGATGTTGCAGACCCACGGGCCGCGCTCGTCCGCCACGCCGCCCATGTCGGAATGCAGCGGCTGCGGCGCGCAACCCGGGAGCGCGGTGCGGCAGTTGAGGCTGCTCAGCTTGAAGTCCGGGCCGATGACGTGCCGCACCAGCGCGAGCATCTCCGGCGCAGCGAACACGCGCTCAAAGACGGCGCCCTTGTCGACGAGGTTGGCGAGCCGGAGGCAGCCGGGCTCCTGGCGGAATTCGCTGCCGGCCGTCTCGCCCTCAATCGCGTAGAGGCGCGCGACGGCGGCGCGCAGCTCGGCAAGCAGGTCGGCCGACGCAAACGCGGGGATGAGGGTGTAGCCGAGCTCATCGAGCTCGGCGGTGTGGCGGGAAGTCATGGGGTGAGGAAGCGAGCGAGGTCCGTCCGGGGCGTGCGCACCTCGCCCGGGGCGGGCGGAGGCGGGCCGGCCATGATTTGCATCGGACGGCGGTCGCGTTGCAAGGCGGCGTCGAACTCGCGCAGGTCGCGCGACAGCCGGGCGACCACCTCCGGGTGCGCCGCGGCGAGGTTGCTGCGCTCGCCGGGATCGGCCAGCAAGTCGTAGAGTTCGGGCGCGGCGAGCAGGCGGTGTTGCGCGTCAAACAGCGCCGGCTGGTGCGCCCACCACAGGCTCACGGGACGCGGGTTGGGCCGCTCGCCGCCGGCGACGAAGAGCTTCCACTTTCCCTCCCGCACGGCTTGGGGCTGGTAGCCGAAATAGTAGCGGTGCGGCCGGGCCGGCGGCGGCTCGCCGCGGAGCAGCAACGGCGAAAGGTCCGCGCCGTCGAGTGTCACGCCCGCGGGGCCCGGCGCGCCGGAGAGCGCGGCGAGGGTGGGGAGCAAGTCGAGGTGCGAGATCATTTCCGCCGCGTCCGCGCGCGGCTTGATGGTGCCCGGCCACCACGCGATGAGCGGCACGCGCACGCCGCCCTCAAAGTTGCCGCCCTTGCCGCCGCGCAGCGGGCCATTGCTGCCGGCGAGCTGGCGGCCGGGGAAATTTTCCGCCGCGGCCTTTTTCTTCGCCGCGGGGCCGGAGCCCCGCGCGGGCGCGCCGTTGTCGCTCGTGAAAATCACGAGCGTGCGGGTGTCGAGCCGCAGCTCGCGCAGCGTGTCCAGGATCACGCCGGTGCTCCAATCGATCTCCTCGATGCAATCGCCGTAAAGGCCGCCGCGGGATTTTCCCGCGAAGCGCGCCGAGGCGTATTGCGGCACGTGCGGCATCGTGTGGGGCAGGTAGAGGAAGAACGGCCGGTCGCGGTTGGCGCGGATGAACGCCACCGCCGCCTCGGTGTAGTGACGCGTGAGCTCCGCTTGGTCGACGGGTTGCTCGACGACGCGCTCGCCCTCCATGCGCGTGAGGGGGGAGAACATCGACAGCTGCGTGAACGCGTCGCCGACGCGCCACTCGCGCACGTCGTTCGTGTGCGGCAGGCCGTGAAAGTAGTCGAAGCCTTGCGCCAGCGGGCGGAACGGCGCGTCCCACCCGAGGTGCCATTTGCCGATGCAGGCCGTGGCGTAGCCACGGGGCTTCAGGCGTTCGGCGATGGTGGTTTCGGCGGCGGGCAGGCCGTGGTGCTCGGTGGGAAACAGGACGTAGGGCAGCCCGCAGCGCGCGGGCAATCGGCCGGTGAGCAGCGCGGCGCGCGACGGGCTGCAAAACGGCGACGCCGCATAGGCGTCCGTGAAGCGCACGCCCTCGCGCGCCATGCGATCCAGCACGGGCGTGGCGATCGTCTTCGACCCGTAGCACCCGAGATCGCCATAGCCGAGGTCGTCGGCGAGGATGACGATGAAGTTTGGCTTCCCGTCTTCCGCGGCGCAGGCGTGGGGCGAACCCGCGCGAAGGGTCAAGAGCGTCAGCGACAGCAGCCGGGACAACGCGGGGCGGGGAAGCATGGGGAAATGAAAAGCGCCGCGTATGCCGGCGGCGAGCTTGTCGTGCGCCCAAGCCGCGAATCCCATTGACCGTCCGTGCGTCGTTTTCAGCTTGGGCATCCCCATGAAGCCGCCGTCCCTTGACCGCCAAATCACCCCGGCCGCCGTGTTGCTCGGCGGGGCGTTGGTGGTGCTGGTGGCGGCCTGCAATGGGCCGGGCGCCGCAAAGGCGCCGAACGGCGCGCGGGTCTTCGCCGCGCAATGCGCCGGTTGCCACGGCGACAACGGGCAGGGAGTCGCGGGCAAGTATGCCGAGCCGCTGGGCGGTGACTGGTCGCAGGCCAAGCTCGCGCGCTACATTGCGAAAAACATGCCCGACGACCATCCCGGTTCGCTCCCGGGCGGGGACGCCGATGCCGTGGCGGGCTACGTGTTCGCTTCGTTCTACTCCCCGGCCGCGCAGGCGCGGCTCCGTCCCGCCCGCATCGAGCTCGCGCACCTCACCAACCGCCAATACGCCGTCGCGGTCGCCGATCTGCTGCGGCAGTTCGGGCCGCCCGCCGCGGACAACGCGCCCGCCGCGGAAAAGACCCCCGGCCTGGCCGCGACCCACTTCAACGTCGCGCAGCGCGGACGCTTCGACCCGGCCAAGCTCGCGCACCGCGGCACCGACCCCACCGTGGACTTCGTCTTCCCCGAGGGCGGCGAGCTGCGCGCCCGCCTCGCGCTCCCGCCGCTCGACCGGCCGCCGACGCCCAACTCCACGGCCCCGGCGGGATTTTCCGCCCAGTGGCGCGGTTCGATCTTCGCCGACGAGACGGGCGACCATGAGTTCGTGATTCGCACCCCCAACAGCGTCCGGGTCTGGATCAACGCGGACCCGGACCAGCGCGGCGGTTCGGAGCCCACGCTCGACATCAACGTCTCGACGCCGACCGAGCCCGACCATCGCGTGACCGTGCGTCTCCTCGGCGGCCGCAGCTACCCGATCGCGATCGACTGGTGGGCGCTGGCGGAGAAGACCGGCTCGCCGGTCGTCCCTGCGATTTCGCTCCGGTGGAAGCCGCCGCACGGCAGCGAGCGGCCGGTCCCCGCGCGCAACCTTTCAAGCGCAAAGGCCGCGCCCACCTTTGTGGTCGCGACGCGCTTCCCCGCCGACGACAGCAGCCAGGGATACGAGCGCGGGGTCTCGGTGGCCAAGGCGTGGGACGAGGCGACGACCAACGCGGCGTTCGAGGTGGCGAACCACGTCGTGAAGCGCGCCGACCGCCTCGCCGGCACGCGCCGGGAGGATCCCGAGCGGACCAAAAAAATCGAGGCCTTCGCGGGGCGCTTTGTGGCCGCCGCCTTCCGGCGCCCGCTCACCCCGGAGGAAAGCGCGCGCGAGGTCACGGCGTTGCTGCGCGCCGCGCCCGACGCGGAGACCGGCCTTCGCCGCGTGGTGCTGCTCGCGCTGAAATCGCCGCACTTCCTCTACACCGATCTGCCGGCCGCGGCGGGGAGCGCGCTGCGCCCGGCCACGCGCCTCGCCTTCGCGCTCTGGGACTCCGCGCCCGATGCCGCGCTCGCGCGCGCCGCCGCCGAAGGCCGCCTGCGGACCCGCGAGGATCTGGCCGCCCAGGCCGCGCGCCTGCTCGCCGATCCGAGGGCGCGGGCCAAGGTGCGCGAGTTCTTCCAGCACTGGCTGCAGCTCCGCTACCTCGATGACCTCGGCAAGGACCAGAAGCTGTTTCCCGATTTCACGCCGGACATCGTGGATGATTTGCGCGCCTCGCTCGGCGTGTTTGTCGACGAGGTCGTCTGGAGCGAGCGCTCGGATTTTCGCGAGCTGCTGCGGGCCGACTACCTTTACGCCAACGATCGGCTGGCCGCGTTCTACGGTTTGCCCGCGCCGGCGGGGGCGGCGAGTCCCGGTGACTTTGTGCGTGTCGCCGCGCCCGCGGGCCAGCGCTCGGGCGTGCTGACGCACCCGTATCTGCTCGCCGCGCTGTCCTACAAGTCGACCAGCTCGCCGATCCATCGCGGCGTGTTTCTGACGCGCAGCATCGTCGGCCGCGCGCTCAGGCCGCCGCCGGTGGCCCAGTCGTTTGAGGCGACGGAGTTCGAGCCGGGCATGACCACGCGCGAGAAGGTGACCAAGCTGACCCGCTCGGAAAATTGCCAGGGCTGCCACGCCGTGATCAACCCGCTCGGCTTCAGCCTGGAGCACTTCGACGCCGTCGGCCGCTTCCGCACCACGGAGGCGGGCCGCCCGATCGACGCCGCGAGCGACTACGCCGACGACGACCATGCCACGGTCCGCCTCGCCAGCGCGCGCGACGTCGCCGACTTCGCCATCGCGAGCGAGCGCGCCAACCGCACCTTCATCGAGCAGCTCTTCCAGCACCTCGTGAAGCAGTCGCCCCGCGCCTACGGGCCCGACACGACCGCGCGCCTGCGTGATTCTTTCGTCGCCTCGGGTTACAATCTGCGCCAACTGATGGTCGACATCGCGACGGTCGCGGCCTTGCCGGGCTCCGATTCGCCGGCGGTCGTAGCCACGCTTTCCCCTCGCACCCCATGAACCCGCTCCATCGCCGCGACTTTCTCCGCCGGGCCGGCCTGTCCGCGGCCGTGCTGCCGTTCATCACCGGCCTGCCGAGCCTCGCGCTCGCGGCGCCGGCCCGGCCGCGGCAGCGGCTCATCGTCGTCTTCTCGCCCAACGGCACGATCCCGGCTGAGTTTTGGCCGGATGAGGCGGGGCGCGACTTCACCCTGAAGAAAATCCTCGCGCCGCTCGCGCCCCACCGCGACCGGTTGCTCACGCTCCAGGGCATCTCCAACCGCATCCGCGGCGATGGCGACGGCCACATGCGCGGCATGAGCTGCCTCCTCACCGCGATCGAGCTGCTCCCGGGCAACATCATGGGCGGCTCCGGCCAGCCCGCCGGCTGGGCCAGCGGCATCTCGATCGATCAGGAAATCCGGAATTTCTTCCAGGCGCAGGAGCGCACGCGCACACGATTCGGCTCGCTGGAGTTTGGCGTGGGCGTCCAGGACCGCGCGGACCCGTGGACGCGGATGTCCTACGCGGGGTCCGGCAAGCCGGTCGCGCCCATTTCCGATCCCTACCAGATGTATGAGAAGCTCTACGGCCGCACCAAGGACCGGGAGAGCCTCCGCAGCGTGCTCGACCCGATCCGCGCGGAGCTTGGGCGGGTGCGCGGGCTCGTGAGCGCTGAGGACCGCCGCATGCTCGAGGAGCACGAGACGCTCGTGCGCCAGCTCGAGCGCGAGCTGGCGGACGGCACGGGCGCGGATTTCCGCCATGCGCCGCCCGAGCTCGAGCGGGGCGTCGCCGCCGATCAAAACAACCACGTGCCGCGCCTCAGCCGCATGCAGATCGATCTGCTCGTGAACTCGCTGGCCAACGACATGGCGCGCGTCGCGACGCTGCAATACACCAAGTCCGTCGGCGGCGCGCGCATGAGCTGGCTCGGCATCACCGACGGCCACCACGGCCTCTCGCACGAGCCCGACAAGGACGAGGTCGCGCAGGAAAAGCTCATCAAGATCAACACGTGGTTCGCCGGCGAGGTGCGCTACCTCGCCGACCGCCTCGCCGCCACACCGGAGCCCGGCGGCGGCGGATCGATGCTCGACCACACGTTGATCGTCTGGACGAACGAGCTCGGCAAGGGCAACAGCCACACGCTGGACAATATTCCGTTCGTCCTGCTGGGCGGCGGCTTCGGCTTCGAGATGGGGCGCGCGCTCAAGTTCGACAAGGTCCCGCACAACCGCCTGCACCTCGCGCTGGCGCACGCGGTCGGCCACCGGATCGAGGCCTTCGGGAAGAAGGACCTTTGCGCGGCGGGCCCGCTGGCCCTCGCCTGAGCCCGGCGCGCCGCAGGATGCCCAGCGTCGCCGCGATGCCCGCCGAAGACGCCCCGCCCGCAGTCGCCGAGGTCCAGGGCCTCTACGGCGCGTTCACGTTTCCCGAGAAGCTGCTGCAAAAAATCTGGCTGCGCGGCGACTTCGACGCCGCGGGGGCCGTGACGCTGGACGGCCACCCGGTGCGCGTGCTGCACCCGGGAAAATGGAATCTCCTCGGCGGTCCCGATTTCACCGGCGCCCGGCTGCGCATCGGCGGCGCGACGGCCCGCGAAGTCACCGGCGACGTGGAGGTGCACCTGCGGGCGGACGACTGGCGGGCGCACCACCATGCCAACGATCCGGCCTACGCCGGCGTGGTGCTGCACGTCGTGCTGTTTCCGCCCGAAAAGAACCACGTCACGATCGGGGTGGGCGGGCAGGCGATTTCGGTGCTGGCATTGCTCCCCATCCTCCATCGCGCGCTCGAGGAGTTCGCCGCCGACGAGGCCGTCGAGCGGCTGGCCCAGCGCCCGGACGCGCGCATGCTTGAGGAGCTTTCGCCGCTCCCGCCGGCCGAGCTCGAGGCGCTCATCGGGCGCCACGCCGGGATGCGCTGGCGGCAAAAAGTCCACTTCGCGCGCCTGCGGCTCGATCGCCTCGGGTGGGACGCCGCCTGCCACGTGGCCGCGCTCGAGATTCTGGGCTACCGCTTCAATCGCGCACCGATGCTGCGGGTGGCCGCGCGCTGGCCGCTCGCAGCGTGGGCGGACGGCACGGCGCTGGCGGAGGAGGCTCTGGCGAGCGAGGCGGGGGCGTGGAGCGTGCAAGGCGTGCGGCCGGCGAATCATCCGCGCGTGCGGCTCGCCCAATACGCCGCCTGGGCGCGGGCGCGGCCCGACTGGCCGGCGCGGCTGCGGGAGTTGGCGCGGCGCCTGCCGGCGATCGAGCCGGGCGAGGCCGCGACCCGCGACGTGCGCCGCACCCGCGGGCTCACCCGGTTGCGCGCCACGCTCGCCGCCGAAGTGTGCGCCGATGCCGTCGGCGGCACGCGGCTCGACAACCTCGTCTGCGATGGCCTGCTGCCGCTCATCGCGGCCCGCGAATCCGCGCGGCTCGGCGGCGTCTGGCACCATTGGTTTCCCGGCGACTTTCCGCCCGTGATTGCGCGTGGGCTGCGCCAGCTCGCGCTCTGCGACGGCCGGTCGCGGCCCTTGTGCCACGGCGTCGCGCAGGGCCTGCTCGGCTGGCTGCTCGAGCACGGTGCGCGGTGAAGGCGCGCCTTTTTTCGTGTGTTCGGGCCGCTTCGTGGTTTCTCCTTCGCGCATGAGCGCGATTGAGGATCTGAAGCGAACGATGGCCCGCCTGCGGGCGCCCGACGGCTGCCCCTGGGACCAGGAGCAGACGCACGCCACCCTGGTGCGCTGCCTGATCGACGAGGTGAGCGAGCTCATCGACACCATCGACCGCGGCGACTACCCGCACATGCGCGAGGAGCTCGGCGACGTGCTCATCCAGGTCGTCTTCCACGCGCAAATCGCGAGCGAGCGGGGTGAGTTCGACTTCGACGACGTGGCGCGCGACATCAACGACAAGCTGGTCCGCCGCCACCCGCACGTCTTTGGTGCGGGCAAGCTCGATACCTCCGAGCAGGTGATCGCCGAGTGGGAGAAGATCAAGGCGACCGAAAAGAAGCACGGGCCCGCGCCCAGCGGGCCCTTCAAGGATCTGCCGCCCCGCCTGCCTGCGCTCATGTTCGCCGAGGCGGTCTGGAAGCAGATCGAGAAGAAGCAGCTGCCGGCCGAAGGCGCGGTCGACGCCGCCCAAGTGCGCGCGCTCGGCGCGCAGCTCGACGACGCGGCGCTGGGCCGGATGCTGTTTGAGCTCACCGCCGCCGCCCGCGCGAAGGGCCTCGATCCCGAGGGCGCGCTGCGCCTGCACGCGACGAAAGTGATGCGCGATGTCGAGGAGCGTGTCCAAACCGCCGCGCGCTGAGGTGCCCCCGGCGGTGCTCGCCGAATGGTGGACGCCGTTCGGGGATCATCTCGCCAAGGAGCGCCGGGTCTCGCGCTACACGGTCCGCAACTACCGGCAGGCCTTCGAGGATTTTTTCCGCTGGCTCACGGCGCAAAACCTGTGGGCGCGCGGACTCGATGCGCTCACGCCGCGCGAGATGCGTGACTTCGTGATCGAGGCGCAGCGGCGCTTCGACCGGCGCACGCTGCACAACCATGCCTCGGGCCTGCGGACCTTCTTCAAGTTCTGGATCGCGCGCGGCCGGCTGCGGCGCAATCCCCTCCTCAACATCCCGCTGCCGAAGCTGGAGAAGCGCCTGCCCAAGTTCCTCACGGAGGAACAGGCCGCGCTGCTCCTCGAGGGGCCGCAGCGGTTGCTGGCGAACCAAGCCATCCCCCCGGGGGTCGCCCGGCGGGACCGGCTGGCGATGGAGCTGCTTTACGGCGGCGGCTTGCGGGTGAGCGAGCTCGTCGGCCTCAACCACGGCGCGATTGACTGCGAGTCAGGGGTGGCGCGCGTCGTGGGCAAGGGCAGCAAGGAGCGGCTGTGCCCGCTGGGCACGGTCGCCGTGGCCCTGCTGAAGGAGGAGCGTGCGCGCGCGGGAGGCGAGCCGGCGCCAGACCAGCCGGTGATCATCAACGCCGACGGCCGGCGCACGACGGTGCGCGAGGTGCAATTGCTGCTGAAACGCTACCTCGCGCTCGCGGGCCTGCCGATGGACCTCACGCCGCACAAGCTGCGGCATTCCTTTGCCACCCATCTGCTCAATGCGGGCGCCGATTTGCGCGTCGTGCAGGAGCTCCTCGGTCATTCGCAGCTCGCGACCACGCAGCTCTACACGCACGTGAGCATGGCGCGGCTGCAGGAAATCCACGCCAAGGCCCATCCGCGCGGTTGACTGCGGCCCCGTCGGGGCGGGGACGGCGGCGGTAGAGGCCGGATCAGCCCGCGGGCCGGAAATCGATCAGGCGCTTGTAGCGATCGACGGACTCGACGACGACGGGCAGGCGGTCGTTGAGGGCGAAGCGACGGTGGTGGCGCCGGCCGACGAGGGCATGGTCGTCGTCACGCAGCGCGTAGCGATCGTCCTTGAGGGCGTCGAGGGGCACGAAGCCAAAGGTCATGGACTCGACGAGCTCCACGAAGAAGCCGTTGGCGCGCACGTCGGTGATCACCGCCTCGAACCTCGTGCGGGGCGATTTTTCCAGCTCGCGCTCGAAGAACTCGAGGAGCTTCACCTTCACGCTGTCGCGCTCGGCCTCGGCGCTGTTGATTTCAGTGAGGCTGAGATGTTCGCCGAGCCGCTCGACGCCGGCCAGGTCGTAGCCGCGCTTGCCGCGCCCGGCGCCCGCGTCGCGCGCGAGCCAGCTGCCGAGGACGCGGTGCACGACCAAGTCGGAGTAGCGGCGGATCGGCGAGGTGAAGTGGGTGTAGTCCCGCTTCGCGAGGCCGAAATGCCCGTCCGGGGTGTGCCGGTAGGCCGCCTTTTTCAGGCTGCGGAGGAGCTGCGTCCGGAGCGTGTAGCCCTGCGGATGCGCGTGCAGGACCGCCAGGATGCGGACCAGCTCGTCGCGTTGGGTGAGGTCGCCGGCCTTGATGCGGAAGGTCGCGAGCAGGTCGCGGAGCTCGGCGAGCTTGCCGGGGTCGGGTTCGTCGTGGACGCGGTAGAGCGAAGGCAGCTTGCGCTCGCGCGTGAGGCGCGCGACGGCCTCGTTGGCCGCGAGCATGAACTCCTCGATCAACTGGTGGCTCTCGTCGTGCTCGATCTTCTCCAGGCGGTCGGCGTAGCCGCGCTCGTCGACGAAGATTTTCGTCTCCGGCATGTCCAGGTCCAGGCTGCCGTGCGCCATGCGATCCTCGCGGAGACGCTTCGCGATCGTCCACAATGCGCGGACCCAGCCCTGAAGGTCGCGCAGCTCGGTCTCGCTGAGTTCGCGCAGCGCGCGGCCGGTCGAGCCGGTCTGGTGCTTCGGGGGCAGCGGGAGCTCGCGGATCCGCTGGAGGTCGTTTTCGAACAGCAGCGCGTGGGCCTGCTTGTAAGTGAGGCGCTTGCGGCTGCGGATGACGGTGTTGGCGTAGGTGGTCTCGGTGAGGCGGCCCTTCCGGTCGAAGGTGAGGAAGACGGCCTTGCAGAGCCGAGCCTGCGCCTCAACGAGGGAGCAAAGGCCGTTGGAGAGCTTCTCCGGGAGCATCGGCACGACCACGCCCACGAGGTAGGTGGAGTTGCCCCGGCGCTGGGCCTCGCGATCGAGCGCCGTGCCGGGCCGCACGTAGGTGGAGACGTCGGCGATGTGGATGCCCACGCGCACGGCGCCGTGGTCAAGCGCCTCGTAGGAGAGTGCGTCGTCGAAGTCCTTCGCGTCGTCCGGGTCGATGGTGAACACGGGTTTGTCGCGGTAGTCGAGGCGGCCCTCCATGTCGCGCGCGGGCACGCGATCCGGCAGGGCGGCGGCCTCGCGCTCCACGTCCGCGGGGAAGCGCGTCGCGAGATCGTATTTGAGGAAGATGCCGCGCAGCTCGGCCTGGGGCTCATGGGTGCGGCCCAGGCGCTCCGTGAGCGTGCCGGTGAGCGGGTCGCTGCGATCGCGCCACGGGCCGAGGCGGACGGCGACCTTGTCACCCGCGCGAGGCGCGGGCGCCAGGCCGCTGGCCGCCGGATCGCCGACGCGGATCTCATGCGCGAAGCGCGGATCGTCGGGCACGACGACGAAGCCCCGCCGGCCCGCGCGCAGCTCGCCGACGACGAGATCGCGCTCGCGCTCGAGCACGCGCACCACCGCGCCAATCAACTCCCCGGGGCGGCGGCCTTTGCGTCCGCGCTGGATGCGCACGGCAACGCGGTCGCCCGGCAGCGCGACATCGGTGTCCTCGGGAAAGATTTGAACCGCCGGCCCCGCGGGTTCGTCGTCGCGCACGACAAAGGCCGTGCCGCCGGAGCGGAATTGGATGCGGCCCGTGAGCTCACCGGGGCGGGCGGGGGCGGCCTTGAGGGGGGCGGGGGAGGGCGCGGGCCGCGAGGGTGCGGGCGCGGCGGCCTCGCCGCGGCGGGCGCGCTTGGGCGGGGGCGGGGAGCCCTTGGGCTTCCCGGCTTGGCGCGGGGCCTGGCCCGGCGCCGCAAACGCCAATGGGTCGACCCCGCCGGCGCTCGGCGCCGGCAGGGCGGGGCCGCGGCGCGTGGGGGTGAACACGGCGCGCGATTGCGCGGCGCGCGGGGCGGCGGCGGGGGAGGTGGCGGCGGCGATGCGGCCGTTGGGTGCGCGCCGGAACTCGCCGCCCTTCAGCAGCAGCCGCACCTCGTGCGCGAGCTGGCCGCGGTCCTTTCTTTTCAAGCCGAGGCGGCGGGAAATCTCGAATTCGTTGGCGGGGGAATACGCGGCGTCGCGCAGGAGCGCGAGCAGGCGGTCGCGAAATGACATGGTGGTGAGTGTGGCGGCGGCGCGCGGGCCGCGCTTTGGGATTGGCCTGACGAAAGGGCGCGCCTTAGCTGCGGGCGATGAAAATCGTCCACGTGGCGAGCGAACTGTTCCCCTACATGAAGACCGGCGGGCTGGCGGATGCCGTGGCCGCGCTCGGCGCCGCGCTGGCGGACAAGGGCCACGACGTTTCCGTTTTCCTGCCCGGCTACCGCGCGGTCCTCGAGCACAAGGATGCCCTTGGCGCCCCCCGCACGCTGCGGCTGAAGGTCGAGCTCGGCGGCGATTTTCTCACCGGTGAGGTGCGCGTGTTTTCACCCCGCAAGAACCTCCGCGTCCATCTGATCTGCCGCGAGGAGTTCTTCGACCGCCGCGCGCCTTATGGCAACGGCGAGCGCGACTACGAGGACAACGCCGATCGCTTCATCTTCTTCTGCAAGGCGGTGGTCGAGACCCTGCGGCTTGGCGACCTGCAGGCCGACATCGTCCACTGCCACGACTGGCAGGCCGCGCTGCTGCCCGTGCTGCTGCGCGATGCGGAGCGCCGGCATGGCGTCACCCTGGCGCTCAAGACCGTCTTCACGATTCACAACATCGCCTACCAGGGCGTCTTCCCGGCGAAGACCTTCGGGCGCACCAACCTGCCCGACGAGCTCTACCACATCGACGGCCTCGAATACTATTCGCAGATCAACCTGATGAAGGGCGGCATCCTCTTCGCCGATCGCGTGACCACCGTGAGCCCGCGCTACGCGAAGGAAATCCAGACGCCCGAGTTCGGGTGCGGCCTCGACGGCGTCGTGCAGACCCGCGCAGAGGACCTCGTGGGCCTGCTCAACGGCGTGGACAGCGTGGTGTGGAACCCCGCCACCGACCCGCTGCTGCCGGCGCGCTACTCGGCCGCAGACCTCGCCGGCAAGAAGGCCAACCGGGCCGAGCTGCTGAAGCGCTGTGCCTTCGCGGCGGAATTCACCGGCCCGATCTTCGGCATGATCTGCCGCCTCACGGAGCAGAAGGGCGTGGATTTCGTGCTGGCGAACGCCGATTTCTTCCTCACGCAGGAGTGCCGCCTCGTGGTCCTCGGCGCGGGCGACAAGCGCATGGAGAACGAGCTGCGCGAGCTGGCCAACACCGCGCCGCAGAAAGTCTATCTGGCGGCGAAGCTCGACGAGCCGATGAGCCACCTCATCGAGGCCGGCAGCGACTTTTTCGTGATGCCCTCGGTCTTCGAGCCGTGCGGGCTGAACCAGATGTATTCGCAGGTTTACGGGGCCGTGCCGGTCGTCAGCCGCGTCGGCGGCCTGGCCGACACCGTGATCGACGCCGACGATTTCCCCGCGACCGGCACCGGGTTGATGTGCGAGCCGAACGCCGCGAGCCTGCGCGACGCGCTGCAGCGCGCGCTGCGGCTCTTCGCGGACCGGCCGCGCTACGCCGCCGTGCAGCAGCGCGGGATGGCGCGGGATTTTTCGTGGAAAGTCGCCGCCGCGGGCTACGAGCGTCTCTACCACGACTCGCTGTGAGCAGGCGGCCGGGCGCATCCGCGCACCCGGGTCAAACGTAGCCTGCGAACCCGCCATGAGCGCCACGCTGCTTTGGTTCCGCCAAGACCTGCGCCTGCAGGACAATCCCGCCTTGCACGCCGCGGCGGCCCGGGGCGGCCCGATCGTGCCCGTGTTCGTCCTCGACGACGCGGGCGAGGGACGCTGGCCCATGGGCGGCGCCTCGCGTTGGTGGCTGCACCATGCGCTGTCGGCCCTGGACGCGGCGCTCCGCGAGCGAGGGCTCCGCCTCGTGATTCGGCGCGGCGACGCGGGGACGGTGCTGCGGGAACTGGTGCAGGCGACGGGGGCCGGCGCGGTCTTCTGGAACCGCCGCTACGAGCCCGCCAGCATCGCGCGCGACAAGGTCATCAAGGCCGGGCTGGCCGGGGCGGGCCTTGACGTGAGGAGCTTCAATGCGGCGCTGCTCCACGAGCCGCACACGATCGCGAACAAGTCGGGCGGGCCGTTCCAGGTCTTCACGCCCTTCTGGCGCCACTGCCTCACGCTGCCGGTCGCGGCGCCGGTGAAACTCACGGCCGCGACGCTGCCCGCGCCGGCGCGCTGGCCCGGGTCGCTCGCCCTCGACGAACTCGGGCTGCGGCCGCGCATCGCCTGGGATCGCGGCTTCCACGAAACCTGGGCGCCCGGCGAGGCCGGCGCGCATCAGCGGCTGAAGAAATTCGCGGCGCGCGCGATGGAGGCCTACGCGGACGCGCGGAACTTCCCGGACCGCGACGGCACCTCGATGCTTTCGCCGTGGCTGCATTTCGGGGAGCTGTCGCCGCGCCAGGTTTGGGCGGCCGTGCAGGCGCAGGCCGGGAACACCGGCGTGTTTCCGCCGGGCAAGGGCGCGGCGGTCTTCCTGAGCGAAGTCGGGTGGCGGGAGTTTGCGCACCACTTGTTGTTTCATTTTCCGCACACGCCCGAGAAGCCGCTGCGCGAGGACTTCGGGCGGTTTCCCTGGGCCGCCGATCCGGGCGGGAAAAAGCTGCGGGCGTGGCAACGCGGGCTCACCGGCTACCCGATCGTCGACGCGGGAATGCGGCAGCTCTGGCACACGGGCTGGATGCACAATCGCGTGCGCATGATCACCGCCTCGTTTCTCGTGAAGCACCTGCGGCTCGCCTGGACGCACGGCGCCGCGTGGTTCTGGGACACGCTCGTCGACGCCGACCTCGCGGGCAACACCCTCGGCTGGCAATGGACCGCGGGTTGCGGCGCGGATGCCGCGCCCTACTTCCGGGTCTTCGCGCCCGTGCTGCAGGGGGAGAAGTTCGACGGCAACGGCGACTACGTCCGCCGCTGGGTGCCGGAGCTGTCAAAGCTGCCGGCCGCGCACATCCACGCGCCGTGGGAGGCGCCGCTGCACGTCCTCGCCGAGGCGGGCGTGGCTCTCGGGAAAAGCTACCCGCATCCCGTGGTCGACCACGCGGCGGCGCGCGCCGAGGCGCTCGCGGCGTTCAAGTCGATCCGCGGCGCGGAGGTGGTCGAGCGCTGAGCCCGATGGCGAAACGGATCCGCCATCTCGTGCTGGTGCTGGGCGATCAGCTCGACGCGGCGGCTTCGGCGTTTGACGGGTTCGATCCCGCGTGCGACCGCGTGTGGATGGCGGAGGTCGCGGAGGAATCGACGCACGTGTGGTCGGGCAAGGCGCGCACGGCGCTCTTTCTCGCGGCGATGCGGCACTTTCGCGCCGCGCTGATCGCGCGGGGATTCCCCGTCCGCTACGTCGAGCTCGACGACGAGGCCAACACGCAGACCCTGGTCGGCGAGCAGCGCCGCGCCGTGGCGGCGCTGCGCCCGGAAAAATTGATCATGACCGAGCCGGGCGACTGGCGCGTGTGGCGGGCGCTTGAGGCGGAAGCGGAGGCGCTCGGGGTGGCGCTCGAGGTGCGGCGCGACCGGCACTTCCTCGGCTCGATCGAGGAGTTTCGCATCCACGCGGCGGGCCGGAAGCAGCTGCGCATGGAATTTTTCTACCGCGAGATGCGCCGCAAGCACCGGGTGCTGCTCGACGCCGCCGGCGAACCCGAGGGCGGGCAGTGGAACTTTGATCCGGAAAATCGCGGCAGCTTCGGCCGCGAAGGGCCGCCCCCGCGCCGCGCGCCGCGGGCGTTTCCGCCCGACGCGATCACTCGCGGGGTGATCGCGCTGGTGGAGCGGCGCTTCGCGAGTCATCCCGGCAATCTCGCGCGCTTCGACTGGCCGGTCACCCCGGCGCAGGCCCGCGCGGCCCTCGATGATTTCGTGGCGCACCGGCTGGTGGACTTCGGGCGCTATCAAGACGCGATGTGGACGGACGAGCCATGGTTTTTCCACGCGCGCCTCTCGGCGGCGTTGAACCTCAGGCTGCTCGACCCGCGCGACGTGATCGCGGCGGCCGAGTGCGCGTGGCGCGAGGGGCGGGTGGCGCTCGCGAGCGCGGAGGGCTTTGTCCGCCAAATCCTCGGCTGGCGGGAGTATGTGCGCGGGGTGTATTGGATGCACATGCCCGACTACCTCGCCCGCAACGCGCTTGGCGCGCACGAGCCGCTGCCGGGGTTCTATTGGACGGCGGCGACACCGATGGCCTGCCTGCGCGCGGTGGTGGGCCAGACGCTGGAAAGGGGTTACGCGCACCATATCCAACGGTTGATGGTGACGGGGCTGTATGCGCTCCTGCTCGGCGTCGAGCCGCGGAAAATCCACGAGTGGTATCTCGCGGTGTATGTCGACGCCGTCGAGTGGGTTGAGCTGCCGAACACGCTCGGCATGTCGCAATACGCCGATGGCGGTGTAATGGCGTCGAAGCCCTACGTTGCGACGGGCGGCTACATCGACCGCATGAGCAACTACTGCTCCGGCTGCCGGTTCGACCCGGCGAAGCGCACGGGCGAAAAGGCGTGTCCGTTCACGACGCTCTACTGGGATTTTCTGCTGCGGCACGAGCGCCGCCTCGCGGCAAACCCGCGGATGTCGCTGCAGGTGAAAAATCTCGCGCGCCTCGCGCCGGCGCAGCGCGCCGACGTCCAAAGGCAAGCCGCCGCGATTCGCGCCCACGGCGGGCAGCCGAGCGTCGCCGAGACGGGCGAATTGCCGCTGTCACCCGCATGAAAATCGCACTGGCCGGGTCCTCGGGCTTGGTCGGCGCCGCGCTGGTGCCGGCGCTGCGCGCGGCCGGGCATGAGGTGCGGCGGCTCGTGCGCCGCGCGCCGCGCGCCGCCGACGAGAACGCCTGGGATCCGGCGCGCGGCGAAATCGACGGCGCGGCGCTCGCCGGCGTCGACGCCGTGATCAATCTGGCGGGCGAGAACATCGGCGCCGGGCGGTGGACGCCGGTGCGGCGCGAGGCGATCCGGAGCAGTCGCGTGGACGCGACCCGCACGCTCGTCGCGGCGTTGCGCGCGGCCGCGCCGCGGCCGCGCGTGTTGATCAACGCGTCGGCCTGCGGCTTCTACGGCGACCGGGGCGAGGCGTGGCTCGACGAAGGCAGCGCGAAAGGGCGCGGGTTCCTGCCGGAGGTCTGCGAGGCGTGGGAAGGCGAGGCGGGCGCCGCGGAGGCGCTGGGTGTGCGCGTGGTGCGGCTGCGCTTTGGCCTCGTGCTGGCGCGCGAGGGCGGGGCGCTGGCGCGGATGCTGCCGCTCTTTCGCGCCGGCTTGGGCGGGCGCCTGGGATCGGGCCGGCAGTGGATGAGTTGGATTGGCCGCGCCGATGCGGTGGCGGCGATCGGGCACGCGCTGGCCGAGCGCCGATGCGCGGGGGCGATGAACCTCGTGGCGCCGGAGCCGGTGACGAACGCCACGTTCGCCGCGACGCTTGGGCGCGCGCTGCGCCGGCCGGCCGTGCTGCCCGCGCCGGCGTGGGCGCTGCGGCTGGTGTTTGGCGCCATGGCGGACGAGGCGCTGCTGGCGAGCACCCGCGCCGAGCCCGCGCAGCTGCGCGCGACGGGATTTGTTTTTCGGCATCCGACGCTCCGGCAGGCGCTGGCCGCCGAAATCGCGGCGCCTTGAGCCGCGCCGCCGCCGGGCTTGCGCGCCCGCCGCGAATTCTCCTAGGTGGCCGCGGATGCCGATCTACGAGTATTACTGCCCGGACAACCACACGATCTACCAGTTCTACGCGAAGACGCTCGCGCAGGGCGCGACGACGCCGCGCTGCCCGGACAACCCGAAGTTCCGCCTGCAAAAGATGGTCTCCGCCTTCGCCATCACGGGCGGCGGGGCGGGCGACGAGGCCGCGGAAAAGAAACCCGCCGCCGGCCCGAGCGCCGAGGAGCGCCGGCTCGACGCGGCGATGGACTCGATGGAGCGGGAGTTCTCCGGCCTCGACGAAAACAACCCGAAGGACATGGCGCGCATGATGCGCCGCATGTCCGAGGTGAGCGGGGAAAAAATGGAGGGCCAGCTCGAGGAGGTGGTGCGCAAGCTCGAGGAAGGCGCCGATCCCGATTCGCTAGAGGATTCGCTCGGGCCGGATTTGCCCGGCGAGGATTCCGGCGATCCGGATGCGGGCGGCATGGGGCTCAATCCCGACTCGCCGGCGCCGCTGGCGGAGAAGGATCCGAAGGAGCCGCGCCATCGCTTCAAGGCCCGGGTGGCCGCCCCGCGGCGCGATCCTAAACTCTACGACTACGAGTGAGCGCCCCGAAGCCCGCCCCTGAGATCACCGCCCGGATCGCCGCCGCGCAGCGCGCGGTGCTGGCGCAGACGGGGCTGCTCCACCGCGAGTTCGGCCGCGCGGAGAGCAGGTGGAAGCGCGACGGCTCGCGCGTCACCGCCGCCGACGTGGCGATCTCGGAGGGGATTTTCCGCGAGCTCGCGGCGCAGTTTCCCGGCGACCAATTTTTCAGCGAGGAGCTCGCGGACGACGGCGAGCCGATCGCGGTGGCCGCGCGCTTCTCCTGGGTGCTCGATCCGATCGACGGCACCAACAACTTCGCGCTCGGCTTGCCGCATTGCGCGATCGCGCTGGCGCTCTGCGAGCAAGGCGAGCCGGTCTACGGCGTGATCTACGATCTCAGCCGGCGCACGCTGCTGCAGGGCGGGCCGGGCTTCGGCGTGCTGGATGGCGCGCGCGTGGCGCGCGTGAGCACCGCGGCCTGGTCGCGCGAGACGCTGGTCGGCTTCCACAGCCCCGCGGATCCGGCGCGGCTGCCGGCCGCGACGGGGATCGTGTCGGCCTTCAAGATCCGCGGCCTGGGCAGCGCCACGCTGCACCTCGCCTACGTGGCTGCGGGCCTGCTCGACGGCTGCGTCGACTTCAACGTGAAGATCTGGGATCTCGCCGCCGCGATTCCGCTGGTGCGCGCGGGCGGCGGCGAGGTGCGTTTCCTGAACGGCCCCCAGCTCCCGCTGCGCCGCTTCGATCTCCGCATGGGCAAGATCGTCTATTGCGCCGGCGGCGCCGCGATGTGCGCGCGGCTCGAGGAACTGATGGCGCGGCGTTGAGTTTTTCCGCGGTGTAACAGCGGCGTTACGGTTTCCCCTTCGCGTCCCCCGGCTGATCCCAAAATCACATTGGGTCATCCCCGGGTGACTGCGCCCGGTATTTTTCCCCCTGACCAGCCCAGCGCCGGCTACCCTGGCGTTGATTTACCAATGACACCAATCCGACTCCTAACGCTCCCGCGTCTGGGCATCGTCGCCGGCTCGTTTGCCGCCGTGACGATGGTCACGAGCATCCTCGCGAACACCAAGACCCCGCCGCCCCCGCTCAACGGCGGCGCCACCTACATCGGCGAGGCCGTGTGCATCGCTTGCCACCAGACGCAGAACAACCAGTTCGCGCACACGGTGCACGCGAACGCGTTTCGCCTGAACCCAAAGAACGAAAAGGAGAAGGTGAGCTGCGAGGCCTGCCACGGCCCCGGCTCCAACCACATCAAGGATCCGGTGAGCCCGGCGAACCGCGTCTCGCTGGTGGGCTTCACCAAAGGGTGGGGCACGCCGGTCGCGCAGCAGACGCAGATGTGCCTCCAGTGCCATGAGGGCGGGCAGCGGATGTTCTGGGAGGGATCCACGCACGCGACGCACGACCTCAGCTGCTCGGACTGCCACAACCCGATGGCCAAGGTGAGCGCCGCCGGCCTCCTGAAGAAGTCGAGCATCAACGAAACCTGCTACACCTGCCACCAGCAGCAGCGCGCGGAGTTCGCGAAGCGGTCCCACATGCCGGTCTCGGATGGCAAGATGAGCTGCGCCGACTGCCACAACCCGCACGGCTCGACCAGCAAGTCGCTGCTGAAGGCCGACTCCGTCAACGAGACCTGCTACACCTGCCACGCCGAGAAGCGCGGCCCGTTCCTCTGGGAGCATGCCCCGGTGCGCGACAACTGCCTGAGCTGCCACAACGCGCACGGCTCGAATCACGACAAGCTGCTGAATGTCGCGCGGCCCTTCATGTGCCAGCAATGCCACGGCGTCGCCAACGGCCACGCGCCCACGCTCTACAACGCCTCCCAGGTGATCGGCGGCGGCGGCAACCCGAGCACGCGCATCATCGGCCACTCGTGCAACAACTGCCACTCGCAGATTCACGGCAGCAACCATCCCTCCGGAGCGCGCTTCCAGCGCTGAACCCCCGCCCACCGTGACGACCATGACTTTCCGGATTCCGCCCCGTGCCGCGGCCGCGACTGCCGGCCTTGTTTCCGCGCTCCTCGCCTCGCCTGCGCTGCTCGCCGACACCGCCGTCGGCACCGGCGCGATGCTCGGCAACAGCCAGACGCAATCGGCCCTGAACGCCCAGCCTCGTGATCCCGAGTGGCAGAAGGCCAAGCAGACGCCCACGGGGCAGTCGTTCGAGCTGCCCCCCGCCGTCACCAAGCCCGCCGACGTGAAGAAATTCGCCAACGGCTGGGAATACTCCGGCTCGTTGGAATTCGGCTACATCGGCGGCGATGCCGATGAGCGCAGCGCGCAGTTCCGCACCTACTCGGACTTGGACAACGCCGCGCACGTGAACTCCTTCACGTTTAACCTGCGCGAGCCCAAGACCGGGCATTTCGTCGAGCTCAAGGGCGGCGGCGCGGGTCGGGATGATCAATTTTACGGGGTCGAGTTTGGCCGGGTGAACGACTGGAAGCTGAGCCTCTACTACAGCGAGATCCCGCACGTCTTCACCGATCGCTACGGCCGCATTTGGAACGGCGTCGGCACCGGCACCCTCACGCTGCTCCCGGGCCTCACGCCCGGCGGCACCGGCACCAACCTCGCCGACAACACCGCGATCCAATCCGTGGCCCTCGCCAACCAGCAGACCACGCTCGGGCTCAAGCGCCAGCGCATGGGCGCGCGGCTCGACCTGAATTTCGGCGCCAAGTGGAAGGGCTACCTCAGCTACGGCCTGGAGAACCGGAAGGGCGCGCGCCCGCTCGGCTCCGTCTGGGGCAACGCCGGCGGCACCGCCCCCATCGAGATCGCCGAGCCGATCGACTACAAGACGGAGGACATCCTCGCTGGCGTCCTCTACTCGGACGGCCTCACCGCGTTCAACGTGCGCGCCTCCGCCTCCCTCTTCAAAAACAAGATCGACACCGTCACGTATCAGGAACCGGTGCGGATCGCGCCGCCCGGCGGCGTCACCACCACGCCCGCCGCGGGCGCCTACACCACCGGCACCTTCGATCTCACGCCGAGCAACGACGCCTACAACCTGCGCGCCGAGTTCACGCGCAAGCTGCCGGATTTCCACCGTGGCTACTTCAGCGCCGTGGTCTCCGCCGGCGAATGGCGGCAGGATGACTCGCTCATTCCCTACACCAGCCTGCCCGTCACGCTCACCAACGTCACGACGAGCGCGAACGGCGCGTGGAATACCGTCGGCGCCCTCAGCCGTCGCACCGCCGACCAGAAGATCGAGACGCGCCTCGCCGACCTCACGCTCTCGCTCAACCCCACGCAGGCGTTGAACGTCAAACTCAAGGGCCGCTTCAACGAGACCAAGCACGCCGGCGATCCCTACCTCGCGGTCAACCCCAATGCCGTCTACATCGACGCCGACGCCAACACCGCCGGCAACCAGACCCGCGGCCTGACCTACAACGGCGTCACCGGTGTCTGGGGCCGCCTGCTCAACGACGCCAGCGGCAACAACGTGCTCCTCGGCACCAACGCCAACCCCGTCGGCAATTTTCCCCTCCAAGCCCCGACATTTGACAGCAAGCAGTCGCGCTTCGGCCCGACGGCCGACTATCGTCTCAACAAGACCTCGACGCTCAACTTTGCGGCTGAGCGTGAGATCACCGAGCGCACCCAGCGGGAGCGCGACCGCACCTGGGAAGACAAGGCCAAGCTCGGCTACGTTAACCGCGGCCTCGGCAGCACCACCGTGCGCGCCTCCTATGAGTATTCGCAGCGGCGGGGCAGCGCCTATCACGCGTCCACCTACGACAGCCTGTTCAGCTCGGCCATCTTCCCGATGCCCACGACGCCCGGCACCAACGTCAACACCTGGGCCGTGCGCACCAACACCGGCATGCGCGCCCTCGATCTCTCCGATCGCAACCGGCACAAGGGCAGCCTGCGCGTCGACACCAATCTCGCGCCCGGCCTCGACGCCGGCCTCTCGTTCCACGCCACCGATGACCGCCACCCGGACGCCGCCTATGGCCGCTCCAGCAACAAGCAGCAATCGGCCAACCTCGATCTTAGCTACCAGCCTTCGCCCCAGGGGTCGGTCCATGCGTTCTACTCCTACCAGCAGGGCCGGCTTAACCTGTCGACGATCTCAAACGCCAACGCCGCGATCACGATCGGCCTCGTCACGCCTCAGGGCACGGTGACTCCCGCCAACGCCATCGACATCGGCTCCGCGCCGGGCGGCCTCGTGTTTCCGCTGCTGAATGCGTGGACGGCGCGCAATCGCGACCTGAACCATGTGTTCGGCGGCGGCTTCCGGCAGGATTTCAAGGCCGCGAGCCTCAACGTCGACTACTCGCGTTCGATCGGCCGCACCCGCATCGCCTACGACTATGCCATCGGCGGCGCGATCAACGCCGCCACCGCCCCGCTCGCCGGCGTCCGCATGCCGGACTTGGCGACGGACATCAACTATCTCGACGCCAGCCTGCGCGTGCCGCTTTCGCCCTCGTGGGCGGTGCGCTTCGTCTACCGTCACCAAGCGGAGGCCATTCGCGACTGGCACTACTACGGCCTCGCGATGACTCCGGTCGTGCTGAACAACGGCAACGCCAACGCCACGCCGACCGCCGCCATCCTCGACGCCGGTCCGACGAACTACCGCGTCGATTGGTATGGCGCGATGATGCAGTTCAAGTTCTGAGCCGCGCGCCGCCGCGGAGCCGGCCAAGGCCCGGTCTCAACGCCGGGCCTGCAACTTAAGAATCTGACCGATTCCGGACGTTGGGATAAAGGCGTCCCGCGTTGTCGGGAAAGTTGACACCTTGGGGTTTTCACCTGGGGGCGACTTTTCGCGAAAAGAGGAATAAGGCGCTGGCGGAAGAACGGGTTGTGTGCGTCAAGGGAGGGGTGGTATTCCGCTGGCTGAGTGAGGCGCAGCCCGGAAATCCAACCCTCTCCAACCATGAAACTCCTCTCCACTCGCGCCTCGATTCTCTCCCTTGCCATCTTGGCGTTCATCGCCGCCCCGATGCAGGCGGTGACAATTGCAGAAAACATCTCGGTGCCGGTTAACTTCGTCACGTCGAATGGTTTGGGGGCTTCTTATGGGCAAACCTTCACGCTCACTGGAACGGGAACGTTTACCAACGTCACTTTCAATTTCTTCCAAGGCTCGGCGGCGGCGCCGATACCTTACGCGCTGGGCACGGCTTTCCTTCTTTCCGCGCCCTATACCGGCACCGCGGCCGGCCTGAGCAGCGGAACCGCAGGGTATCTCGGCCAGGCGGTGGCGGCGGGCGGCTTTTATAGCTTTGGCGCCGGTGTCACGCTGACCGCAGGGCCCCTGTATTTCCTCTATACCAATGGCCTTTTTCCGGATGCGACGCTCCGTGGTGGCGCCGGCAACCCCTATGCCGGAGGCGATATGCTCCTTTCGCTCGCCAACGGCGATTATGCCCCTGCTAACCCGGGGTTCGATGCGGGGTTCCGGGTGACGGGCGACGCGGTGGGCGCGCCTGATGGCGGCTCGACGGCGTTGCTGCTCGCGCTGGGCGTGGCCGGCCTGTGGTTTGGCCGCCGCGCGCGATTGGCCTGAGCGGAGGCAATCGATTTCAACCCGAGGCGCGCCAAGACCGGGCGCGCCTTTTTGCGCGTCGAAAAAAAAGCCCCGGGCGGTCGGGCGGGACCTCTCAAATCAACCCGAGCTTCATCTTCCCCTCCTCGGAGATCATCGCTTGGTTCCACGGCGGATCCCACGTGATACGCACGTCGGCGTCGGTGACGCCGGGGACGAGCAGAATCTTGGACTTCGCATCCTCGGCGATCGCCGGGCCCATGCCGCAACCGGGGGCGGTGAGCGTCATGGCGACATTCACGCGGTGGCCCGGCTCGGGCTCGGTGATTTTCTCCACGTCCATCGAGTAGACGAGGCCGAGGTCGACGATGTTGACCGGGATCTCCGGATCGAAGACCTGGCGGAGCTGCGCCCAGACCGCCTCGGGATCGGGCGCCCCGTCGGCGAGGGTGGAAGCGGCGATCTTTCGATCGGAGACTTGCTCGCCGAGCGCGTCGCCGTCCTTGCCGTCGATGCGGAAGAGGCCGAAGTCCGTCTGCACGGTGTAGCTGCCGCCGAGCGTCTGGTGAATCATCACGCGCGTGCCGGCGGGGAGCGGCTGCTTGTCGCCGGAGGGAATCTGCGTGGCGGTGACGTCGCGGCTCAGGGTTCGATCACGATTCATGTTTCGGAATTTGGCGCGAGGACGTGAAGGTGGCAAAGAGGCGCGAAGCAAAGCCAGGGGACTTGGCGAGTCTTCGCCGGCTTTGCGTCTGGGCGCTTATTTTTTGAACTTGGTTTGGATGAGGGCGCGCAGCGCGTCGTGAAGCGGGTCGCTGGCGAGGCGGTTGAGGACCTCCTCGAAGAAGCCGAAGGTGAGCAGCTCGTCGGCCTGCTCCTTGGCGATGCCGCGGGACTGGAGGTAGAACTCCTGCTCCGGATCGATGCGCGAGCTGGTGGCGCCGTGCGTGCAGCGCACGTCGTTGGCCTGGATCTCGAGGCCGGGGAGGGAGTTGGCCTCGGCCTCCTCGCTGAGCATGAGGTTGCGGTTCGACTGGTAGGCGTCGGTCTTCTGCGCGTCGGGATCGACGACGATGAGGCCGGAGAAGATCGTCTTCGCCGTGCCGCGGAGCGCGTTCTTGTAGAGCAGATCGCTCTTGGTGTTGGGCGCCTGGTGGATCTGGAGCGTGCGTTGGTCGAACTCCTGCCCGGTCTCGGCGACGGTGAGGGCGAGCATCTCGGAAAAGGCGCCGGGGGCCTGAAGCTGCGAGAGCGACTCATGCCGGGCCTGCCGCGCGCCGAGGTGGAGGTTGAGCGACTGCACGCGCGCGTCGCGGCGGACGACGGTGGAGTTGGCCTGGAACGAGAGCGCGCGGTGCGACCAGTCCTGCTTGCCGACATAGGTCAGCTGCGCGCCGTGCGCGGCGTAGAGGTCGTTGGCGCCGACGGCGAGCTGGGCCTCGAAGTCGTTCCCCGAGCCGAAATACTCGACGACGGTGGCGCGGGAGTTCTCGCCGGCGACGACGAGCGTGTGCGGAAAGACGGCGACATGGTCGCCGAGCGCATAGGAAAACACGCCGATGGGATCGTCGAGCTCGACGCCGCGGGGGACATGGATGAATGCGCCGTCCGCGAGAAACGCCTCGTGGAGCGCGGAGAACTTGGCCGAGCCGAGCTTGGGCGCCTGGGCGAGCAGGTGCTCGCGGACGAGCGCCTCGTGCTTCACCAGCGCACCGTGAAGCGTGCCCGCGATCACGCCCCGGGCCGCCAGGTCGCCGGCGAGTGGTTCGGCCCCGTGCAGGCGCCCGTTGGCGAAGACGAGCTTGGCGGCCTTCTTGATCCCGATGGGCGCGTGCGGCGTGGTCTTGGCCGCGGCGGGCAGGGAAAAGCCCGCCAGCGTGAGGCCGGCGAGGTTGCTGAAGCGCCACGCCTCGTCGGTGCGCGCGGGCATGGGCAGCGAGGCGAAGCGGTCGTAGGCGGCGCGCTTGCGCTCGAGCCACCATTTCGGCAGCGGCGGGAGCGAGGCGAGGTGCGCGGCAAAGACCTCGGGCGTGAAGGCGCCCATGAGGGATCTGGTTTCGAGCGAAAGGGACATTTCAGAAATTGTTTTTCACCACAGAGCGCACGGAGAACGCAGAGAAAGGCAGCAGTTGGCTCCGTGTCCTCTGTGATCTCCGTGGTGAATTTGGTTCAGCCGACGGACCCTTCCATCTCGAGGTCGATCAATCGCTTCAGCTCGACGGAGTATTCCATCGGGAACTGGCGCGCGAGGTCGTTGATGAAGCCGTTCACGGCGAGGCTCATCGCCTGGCCCTCGGTGAGGCCGCGCTGCTGCATGTAGAAGATCATCTCCTCATTCACCTTCGAGACGCTGGCCTCGTGCTGCACGTAGTTGCGGTCGCCGCGCACGGTGATGGCGGGATAGGTGTCGGTGCGGCTGTTGGTGTTGATGAGCAGCGCGTCGCACTCGGTGTTGTTTTTGCAGCCCTTGAGGCGCTTCGGGATGTGGACGATGCCGCGGTAGGTGCTGCGGCCCTGGCCCACGCTGATCGACTTCGCGACGATGTTGGAGGTCGTCTCGTCGGCGGCGTGGATCATCTTGGCGCCGGTGTCCTGGTGCTGGCCGTCGTTGGCGAGCGCGATGGAGATGACCTCGCCGCGGGCCTTGCGGCCTTTGAGCACGACGCCGGGATACTTCATCGTGAGGCGGCTGCCGATGTTGCAGTCGATCCACTTGATCTCGGCCTCCTCGTGGGCGACGCCGCGCTTGGTCACGAGGTTGAAGACGTTGTTGGCCCAGTTCTGGACGGTGATGTATTGGATCTTCGCGCCCTTCAGCGCGACGAGCTCGACGACGGCGCTGTGCAGCGTGGCGGTCGAGAACTTGGGCGCGGTGCAGCCCTCCATGTAGGTGACCTCGGCGCCCTCGTCGGCGATGATGAGCGTGCGCTCGAACTGGCCGAAGTTCTCCGCGTTGATGCGGAAATACGCCTGCAGCGGGTGCGAGACCTTCACGCCGGGCGGCACGTAGATGAACGAGCCGCCGGAGAACACGGCGCTGTTCAGCGCGGCGAACTTGTTGTCGCCGGTGGGGATGACCTTGCCGAAGAACTTGCGGAAAAGCTCGGGATGCTCGCGCAGGCCTTCCGTCGAGTTGACGAAGATCACGCCCTGCTTGGCGACGGCTTCCTTGATGTTGGAGTAGGCGGCCTCGGAGTCGAACTGGGCCTCGACGCCGGCGAGGAACTTGCGCTCCTGCTCCGGGATGCCGAGCCGCTCGAAGGTCTGCTTGATGTCGTCGGGCACCTCGTCCCACGTGCGCTTCGGCTTCTGGCCCTGCGCGAGGTAATAGCGGATCTTGTCGAAGTTGATGTTCTCCAGATCGCGCGTGGCCCAGTGCGTGGGCATGGGCATGGCGGAGAATTTCTTCAGCGCCTCCATGCGGAAGTCGCGCAGCCACGCGGCCTCCTTCTTGACGGCGGAGATGTAGTCGACGGTTTTTTCGGAGAGGCCGGTGCCGGCGTCGAACTCGTAGGCGACGTCGTATTTGAAGTCGCCCTTGGTCTGGTCGATGCCCGCGACGGGATTGGCGGCGAGCTCGTCAAAGGGCGGGGCGGAGGAAAGGGTGGTGGATTGGCTCATGGCGCGCGTGGGTTCAGGCCGTGGCGGCGGCGAGTTCCTTCTTCACCCAATCGTAGCCCTTGGCCTCGAGCTCGAGGGCGAGCGACTTGTCGCCGCTCTTCACGATGCGGCCGTCCCACATGACATGGACGTGGTCCGGCACGATATGATCGAGCAGGCGTTGGTAATGGGTGATCATCAGCACGCCGAGGTGGGGGCCGCGCATGACATTCACGCCTTCGGAGACGATGCGCAGCGCGTCGATGTCGAGGCCGGAGTCGGTCTCGTCCATCAGCGCGAACTTGGGCTCGAGCATCGCCATCTGGAGGATTTCGCAGCGTTTCTTTTCGCCGCCGGAGAAGCCGTCGTTGACCGAGCGGGAAGTGAACTTCCGATCAATCTTCAGCAGGTCCATCTTCGAGTAGAGGCGCTTGTAGTAGGCGGTGGCGTCGATCTCCTCGCCCTCGGCCATGCGGGCCTGCACGGCGGCACGGAGGAAATTCGCGATCGAGACGCCGGGGATCTCGCTCGGGTATTGAAACGCGAGGAAGAGCCCCGCGCGCGCGCGCTCATCGGCCTCCTGCTCGAGGATCGACTGGCCGTCGAGGAGGACGTCGCCCGACGTGATGGTGTAGTCGGGGTGGCCGGCGATGGCCTTGGCGAGCGTGCTCTTGCCGGTGCCGTTGGGCCCCATGATGGCGTGGACTTCGCCGCTGTTGATCGTGAGGGAGAAGCCCTTGACGATCTTCTTTTCGCCGATGGCGACGTGGAGGTCTCGGATGACGAGGGAGGACATGCGGAGGACGGAAAGTTGGGAGTCGAGGGTTGAGGGCCGGGAGATCGGGAAAATCAGGAGCTCGGTTTGACGGCTTTGCCCCGGAAGATGATCTCGACCGAGTCGGAATCGTAGCCAGGCGGAAGGATGGCGCGGATTTTTTCGAGCAGGCCGGGCGGCAGATCGATGTCGTGGGTGCGGCCGGTCTTCTCGTCGTGGAAATGCGCGTGCGGGCGGAGATTGGGGCAGTAGCGGGTGGGGCCGCGCTCGACATTCACGGCACGCACCATGTCGCACTGCACGAGCGTCTCCAGGCAGTTGTAGACCGTCGCGAGCGAGATGGTGGGCAGCTCGGATTTCACGCGGGCAAACACCTCGTCCGCCGTGGGATGGTCGCGCTTGCCGATCAGCACGCGGTAGACGACCTCGCGCTGCGGGGTGGAGCGCAGGCCGCTGTCGGCGAGGCGTTGGTTGAGAGCGTCGGTGGTTTCGGCGGCGGGCATGGAACGAGAGAGGGGGCGAACGAATTGGAATGATTCCAAGGTGCAAGGCGGAATTAGAATAATTCCAAACAATGAGCCCGAGGCAGCCGCGGACGCGAAAAAACTAATGGCGCCGGGCTTGCCAGCACCAGTGCCACGGCTCGTAGCCGATGCCGTAGCGGTTGCCCCGCGGATAAGTCATCACGAAGCCAAACTTCTCCGCATGGCGGCGCAGCCAGCGGTAGGCCGGCGTGCGCGCGAACGACGCCTCGACGCTCGTGTCCGCCGGATCGCCGATGTCGATGGCGCGGCCGCTGTGGTGCTCGCTGAAGCCCGGCGCGGCGACGAAACGCAGCACCGATGCAAGCGAACGCCCGGTCGCGAGCTTCCGGCGGATGAGGCGGGTTTGCCGCGCGATGCTGCGAAACCCCGAGAGCGGCAGCAGCGTGACGCCGTCACGCGCCGCGGCGTCGCGCATCCGGCGCCACGCGGCGGCGGCGGCGGGCGTGAGGCGGACGGGCTTGTGGTCATCCGGCGCGCGCCCGACCGAGACCAGCCGTCGCGCCTCGCGATGCGGCGGCAGGCCGCGGGTGCGGGCATAGTCGGCCGGGATGCCGAGGGCGTGGTGCAGCGCGGTGAGTTTGGCGACGGGCATGACGTCAGTTCCAAAGGCGACCTTCGAGCAGGGCAAACCAGTCCTCAGACGTTTTCGGGCGCTGGCCGCTGAGGTAGGCCGAGATGAACGCATCCTGCCGGGGGAGCTCTTTGGCGGAGCGCAGCAGCGCGGGGGCGAACGAGGGGTCGAGGTCAAACATCAGCTGGCGATCCAACTTTTCGGGCAGCGCGATTTTCTGGGGCAGGTCCGTCGCAAACACGAAGGCCGCGTAAGGCGCGATCTCCCCGCCCTTGGCCTCCGGCCAGCTTTTGAGCGCGGTGGCCGCGCGTTCGACCGGGGACTGCGTGGGGGCATCGAGCTTGGCGAGTTCCCACGCCGCGCGCAGGCGGAGCAGGTGCGGGGCGACCATCCGCACAATCTCGTCCAACACCAAGCCGGCCTCGCGCAGTTGCTCGCCCGGGATCGGCAGGCGATCGGCGTGGCGGGCGATGAGGGTGAGCGCGTGCCGGCGCCACACGAGGGAGCCGGCGGTATCGGCGGCGTCGCGGAGCACAGGCTCGGTGGCGGCGGCGAGGCCGAGCGCGGCGTTCAACCGATCCTCGGCGGAAAACTTCTCGTCGAGCGCGCGGGCCGCGAGCTGGTCGATGACCTCGGCCGGCGGCAACGCGAGCGGGAGCTCCGCGACGCGCGTGAGCCAGGCCTGGATGGCGGCGTCGTTGCTCTTGAGCGGATCAGGCAGGGTGGGGGCGAGGAGCAGCGCGCGCGTCGCGAGTCCGCCGAGCGCGAGATCGCGGCCGAGCAGGTGCCACGGGAGCGGCTCGGCGTCGCCGCGCTTGAAAAGGATTAAGCGGACCTCGGAGCCCGCGCGGTTGCGCTCGCGAAACTGCGTCGGCTTTTCGTTGAAGCGCCAGCTCATCAGCGAGCCGGCGAGCCGCTCGGCGGTCGCGCGCACGGCGAGGCGCGTATGGGCGAGGCTCTTGTTCCGCAGGGCGAGCGACTGCACCCACCAGGGGTCGGCCCACGCGCTCGTCGGCACGCCGGGCACCTCGCGCTCGACCTTGGTGAGCATCAGGCCGCGGCCGAGGGCATCGAGGGCGGAGCGATCGGCGAAGCTGGACTCGCGTTGCTCCCCGATCTCCACGGCCAGATTGAGAACATCGCCCCAGGCGCCGCCCAGCGGGCGGCCTTTGAGGCCCTCGAAGCGCGCGACGTAGTCCGCGACCTTGGCGTCGCGCGGGCCCGGCGGGCTCACCCCGCCGATTCGCCGGCGCAGCTCGAGCAGCCACGCCACGGCCAAGCCGGGATCGACGCGCGAGGTCTCGAGGTCCTTCACGTTGCCTTGCACGCGGCGCAATTGATCGGCGAGCCCGAGCACCTCGTCGATCTCGGCGACGGTGGGCTCGGCGTTGAGCTGGAGCCGCTGCAGGCGCAGCCAGAGCGCGAAGCCGAGCACGTGGGGCACGCCCGGATCCCCGGGCTTGTCGCGCGCGGTGTTGAGCGCGGCCTGGATTACGCCGGCTTCGCCGCCCTCCAGATGCACGGCGGCTTCCATGCGGAGGATCCGCTCGGCGGGCGTGAAGTCGGCGGGCGGGCGCGACCCCAGGAGATTGTTGAGCAGGCCCTTCTCGGTGGCGGAAAGTCCCTTTTCGCCGGCGGATTGGATGAGCGCGTGCGCGGCCATGAGCCGCAGGCGAGGCGATTCCAGTTTCGGGAGATGGTTCCGTGCGAGCTGGGTGAGCGCGGGCCACGCCGGCGGTGGCGGCACGCGGGCCTCGTCGATGAACGTGCGCGGGTCCTTGATCAACAGCCGGGCTTCCGGGGAGCCCTCGATGAAGTCCAGCAGCAGCTGCGGGGCGAGGTCGCGGCGAGGTTGTCCCGACGCCTGCTCGTAGGCGTGGGCGTGGGCGAGCCACGCGACGAACTGCTCGTGCTCGGCCGGCGACATCGGCGCCGTGAGTTGCCGCATGCCCAGCAGGATGGAGCGACGCCGATCGCCCTGGGCGGAATCCTGGGCGAGGGAATTTTTGAGTCCGTTCTCGACCAACCGCCGGAAGAGCCCGCCCACGGCCGGGTCGTCCAGCCAGCGTGGTCGCCGGGCGGCGTCGGTGGGTCGCAAATCGGCGACGGCGTGCACCAGCCAGTCGAGGATCGTCGTCGTGGCGCGGGCAACGTAGGCGACGCCCTCGAAGTCCGGCGCCGTCGTGACGGGTTCGGCGACGGGCTCGGCCTTGGCGTTGCCGAGGAACGAAACCCACTGCGTGTCGATTCCCGTCGCGCCGGGGGCGCGGAGGGTGCGCTCGACGAACGCGACCGCCGCCGGCGAAAGCGGGAGCCCGGGCGTCCCGCGCTGCGCCTGCACGGCGAGCGCGGCGACGGCGCGCGACAGTCCGGGCCGCGGTTTTTCGCCGGCTGCGGTGGGCGTGGCGAGGGCATGCAGCACGCCCGCGGCGAGGCGGCGAAATTCGGGCGCGAATCTCGCGTAGTCATTCGGATGAATGCCGGGCGCGGCCTTGGCATCGAGCAGCGCGGCGAGCGCGAGGTTGAGCGCGGCGTCCGGATGCCGTTCGAGCATCGTGCGATCGAGGCGGTCGATGCCGCCCATCGGCCGGCCGCCGGCGAAGACCTCCAGCGCGGCCGTCCACACCGGCGCCCAGGGCGCGTTGGGTCCGGTGGTGATTTGCGCGATCTGATGCGAGGCCATCTCGCGATTGATGCCCACCGTCGGCGTGCCGAGTTCCGGGATGGCCGGCCGGCCGATGAGGTATTCGAGCGCCGAGGCCACAAAGGCGGACTCCTCGCCGGCGCTGCGCGCCGCATAGTGTTTCTGAATCGCAGCGTGCTCGGCATCGAGCTTGGCGATGCGAGCCTGCCGGGCGCGCTCCTCCGCGCGTGCCTTCGCGAGCCGGGCCTGCTCCTCGGCGGCGCGCTGCTTGGCCTCCTCGGCGCGGCGCTTGGAGTCGTCCTCGACGGGAGTCGGCTTCCACTCGATCCAGCCGCCCGAGGGACGGCTGGTCCACGGGTTGTTGAAAACCGAGGTGGTCGAATACGAGGAGCGCGCGGCCGCCGCGGAGGCCTCGTTGCGCATCTGCACCTTCTCGGACTCGGAATAGCTGACGACGCCGCGGTAGTCGAGGTGAGGGGCCGGCAGCCGAGCGACCGTGGCCAGCGAGAGGAGAAGGTGGGGAATGCGAAAGCGTTTCACGGCGCAACGATCGGGCGCAACGTTCAACGCCCGGCGCGCGGTGCTCAACGCGGAAGTGGCCGCGCCGCCTACGCGAGTTCGCGTAGCCCAGCCGCCGGGCGCACCGCTACCCGTGATGCTCGGCGAGCCAGCGCTCGGCCTCGATGGCGGCTTGGCAGCCCATGCCGGCGGCGGTGATTGCCTGGCGATACACATGGTCCGAGCAATCGCCGGCGACGTAGATGCCGGGGATGCTCGTGCGCACTTGCGAGCCGGGCTCGGGCAAAAAGTAGCCGCCTTCGTCCACGGCGAGCGGCGGGGCAAAGGGACCCGTGTTCGGAATGTGGCCGATCGCGACGAAGATGCCTTTCACGGGCAGCACGCTTTCGGCGCCGGTCTTCACGTTCTTGATCTTCAGGCCGCTCACGGCGTTTTCTTTCACACCCATGACTTCGACGGGGACGCTGTCCCACACGCACGCGATTTTTTCGTGCGAGGTCGCGCGGTCGGCCATGATCTTCGAGGCGCGCAGGGTGTCGCGGCGGTGGACGAGGTGGACCTTGCTCGCGAAGCGCGTGAGGAAGAGCGCCTCCTCCGCCGCGCTGTCGCCGCCGCCGATCACGGCGACCTCCATCTTGCGGTAGAACGCGCCGTCGCAGGTCGCGCAGGTGGTCACGCCCTTGCCGCCGTAGAGTTCCTTCTCGCCCGGGATGCCGGTCATGCGGGGCGAGGCGCCCGTGGCGATGATGATGGTGCGCGCGAGGATCGTGCGCTCGGCGGTCACGAGCTTGCGCGGCATCGAGGAGAAATCGACCGACTGCACGAGCGCCTGCTCGAAACGCGTGCCGAAGCGCGTCGCCTGCTCGCGCATCTGCTGCGTGAGCTGGAAGCCGTCGACGCCGTGCGCGAAGCCGGGGAAGTTCTCGACCTCGCTCGTCGTCGTGAGCTGCCCGCCCGGCAGCGGCCCCTCGAGCACGAGCGGGTTGAGGCTGGCGCGCGCCGTGTAGATCGCGGCCGTGAGCCCGGCGCAGCCGGTGCCGATGATGACGACGTTTTCGACGGAGGGGTTCGACATGATGAAGGGAGCGGCGAGATGAAGTCACGCCCCGCGGAAGCGCAACTGCGGAGATGGAGCGCGGCTACGCCAACTCTCAGGTGTGAACCACACCATGACGGTCATTAGTTTGGCAAAAATCGGAACCGAAATTTTTTTCGCTCAACGCAAGGTTATGCCTGCTTCTCGATTTCTCGGAGTTTAAAGGTTGCGAGTTTTTGAAAACGCTCGAACTCGCCCGTGGTGAGGCAGGCAAAGAACGCGCTTTGGCCGAAGTCAGTGTGGTTCGAGTAGATTCGGAACGGGGTCCCGCGAGTTTTGAGGAGATTGTCGAATTTGACGACGACGTGAGGGTCGAGCCAGTCGTTGTCGACCTCGGCATCCCAATGAACTCGAGAGCCGGCTAGGTCGAATTCAACCCAAGCTTTTCCGGCCTCAACATCAACGTGATCTTTGATGTTGGATATTGATAGGCTCTGCTCGGACATCTGATTCAGGCGGGCTACAACATCAGTGTAAGCGCCGTGATCGTCGATTCGCTCGTAGTCGCACATCCAGAGCCGATGACAGATCGGCGCAAACGAATCGCGCTCCATCTCAAAGCCGAGAGTCGGAATGAGTTCTTTGTAGGGTGTGGCCTCATGCTCCTCGCGAGGATGAAACATGAAGAGGTCGTCCATGGTCGCTTCAGGGCTCAGCCGCACGCCGCAATCAGCAAGGGCCTTGAGTTGTTGTTCCAGCGGTATGGGAGACGTTTTTTTTCGGAATATGGAAAACATAGCCAAGGGATGGGGTGGACGTGATCGTGCCGCTTTGGCCGCGACGCGCCAGCCTGCGCTTTGGCGTCTGAACGGCGACTGCAACGCTGCTTGCACCCGCAGCCATCCGTGCTGACCTTCGCGCGCTTCCGTGCCATCCCTCCCGACCAACCTCGCTTCTCAACCTGCCGCCGTGCCCGCCGCACCGGCGAAGGTCTACTCCCACGAGCCCGTGTGGGACGCGAAGCGCTGGCTGCCGACGACGGCCGATGAGGTGAAGGCGCGCGGCTGGGACTATGTCGATGTCATCATCGTGTCGGGCGACGCCTACGTGGATCACCCGGCGTTTGGGACGGCGGTCATCGGGCGCATCATCGAGCGCGAGGGGCTGCGCGTGGCGATCTTGCCGCAGCCCAACTGGCGCGACGACCTGCGCGACTTCAAGAAGCTCGGTGCGCCGCGGCTGTTCTTCGGCGTCACGGCGGGCTGCATGGACTCGATGATCAACCGCTACACGGCGGCGAAGAAGCTGCGCAGCGAGGATGCCTACACGCCCGGCGGCGAGCAGGGCTTCCGGCCTGACTACGCGGCGACGGTCTATTCGCAGATCCTGAAAAAACTTTTCCCGGAGGTGCCTGTGCTGCTCGGCGGCATCGAGGCGAGCCTGCGCCGCGTGACGCACTACGACTACTGGTCCGACACGCTGAAGCCCGGCATCCTCGCCGAGAGCGGCGCGGACATGCTCGTCTATGGCATGGGCGAGCTGCCGCTCTTGGAAATCCTGCGGCTGCTCAAGCGCGGCGTGCCGTTCTCATCGCTCACCACCATCGCGCAGACCGCGGTGTGGATGCCGCCCGGCGCGCCGGCGCCGAAGAACCAGAACTGGGAGGACTTCACGCTGCACACGCACGAGCAGTGCCTCGGCGACCGGGCGCTCTACGCGGCGAATTTCAAGAACATCGAGACCGAGTCCAACCGCGTGAAGGCGCGGCGTCTTTTCCAGCAGACCGGCGACCGCCTGATGATCGTCAACCCGCCGTTCCCCACGATGACGGAGGAGCAGATCGACCGGAGCTGGGAGCTGCCCTACACGCGCCTGCCGCACCCGAAATATCGCAAGCGCGGCCCCATCCCCGCCTACGAGATGATCAAGCACTCGATCAACATGCACCGCGGGTGCTTTGGCGGGTGCAGCTTCTGCACGATCTCGGCGCACCAGGGGAAGTTTGTCGCGAGCCGCAGCAAGGCCTCGATCCTGCGCGAGGTGGAGCAGATCAAGCAGATGCCGGACTTCCGCGGCACGATCAGCGATCTCGGCGGGCCCTCGGGCAACATGTATAAGATGAAGGGCAAGCAGCAGTGGATCTGCGACGAGTGCATCCGCCCGAGCTGCATCTGGCCCGACGTGTGCCGCAACCTCGACACCGACCACACCGCGCTCCTCGACATCTACCAGGCCGTGCGCGAGACCGAGGGCGTGAAGCACGCCTACGTGGCGAGCGGCATCCGCTACGATCTTTTCCTGCACGACAAGGACGAGCGCGCGGAGGTGAAGCGCAGCCACGAGCGCTACGTCGAGGAACTCGCCGCGCACCACGTGCCCGGCCGCCTCAAGGTCGCGCCTGAGCACACCAGCAACCACGTGCTGCGCGTGATGCGCAAGCCGACCTTCGATCTCTTCTACAAGTTCAAGGCGAAGTTCGACCGCGCCGCGAAGAAGGCGGGCAAGCCCGACACGCCGGTCGTGCCGTATTTCATCAGCTCGCATCCCGGCTCGCGGCCCGAGGACATGGCGGAGCTCGCGCTCAAGACCAAGGACCTCGGCTTCCGCCTCGAGCAAGTGCAGGACTTCACGCCCACGCCGATGACCGTCGCCACGGAAATCTACGCGACCGGCGTGCATCCCTACGACATGAAGCCGGTCGAGGTCGCGCGCACGCCGGAGGAGAAGCAGGAGCAGCGGAGCTTTTTCTTCTGGTATAAGCCCGAGATGCGCGACGCGATCCGGCGCTCGATGCAGCGGCTGGGGCTGGGCGGGATTGCGAAGCGGCTGCTCGATGAAAAGAAGGCGACGCGCGACGTGACGCCGCCGCCGCATATCGCGCCGTGCGGGATGAAGGTGCCGCGCGGGCACCAGGCGGGAAAGCAGCCGCACGGCGGTGGCGGCGGATGCGGTCCGAAGCCGGGGAAGAAGTTTTTCGAGAAACGCCGTGGCCGTTGAGAGAAAGCTTGGAAGCGTGGTTGGGGTGGGGACGCGGCGCCCTCGCCGCATCCGGACGGTCATCCGCGGCGAGGGCGCCGCGGCTCCAAGCTGAGTCCCGATGACCACTGATGCCCGCGCGCTCCACGAGCGCCTCTTCACGATCGACACGCACAGCGACACGCCGACGGCGGGCCTCGCGCGCGAAGGCTGGGACTTCGCGGCGCGCCACGACTCCGCGCTCGATCGCTCGCAGATTGATCTGCCCCGGCTGCGCGAGGGCGGGATGGATGCGATGGTGTTCGCGGTCTACGTCGGGCAGATGGCGCGCAGGCCGGAGGCGTGGCGGGTCGTGCATGAGCGCGCGGTGCGCTGCTTCGAGCGCACGCACGCCGTGATCCGCAACCATGCCGGCGCGTGCGCGCTGGCCCTCACGGCGGACGATGCGCTGGCCCTCAAGGCGCAGGGCCGCCGCGCGATTTTCCTGAGCATCGAGAACGCCTACTCGCTCGGCCACGATGCGGCGAATGTCGCGAAATTCCACGCCCTCGGCGTGCGCATGCTGGGCCTCACGCACATGGCCAACAACGAGCTCGCCGATTCCTCCACCGATCCGCGCGGACCGGAGTGGGGTGGGCTGAGCCCGTTTGGCCGCGACGTCGTGGCCGAGTGCAACCGCCTCGGCATCGTGCTCGACGCCTCGCACGCGAGCGACGCCGCGCTCCGTGACCTCCTCGAGGTCTCCCGCGCGCCCGTCGTGCTTTCGCACAGCGGCCCGCGGGCCTGCGCCGACCACCCGCGCAACATCGGCGACGATCTGCTGCGCGAGCTGGCGCGCAAAGGCGGGGTGCTGCACGTCAACGCGCTGCCGATCTCGCTCGTGCCCGCGCCGGGCAACCGCCGCACGCAGGCCTGCGCCGAGGTGCTCATGCGGTATGTTGACGCGGTGCCGACGCCCGAGATGCTCGCCGCCGAGGATCACGACTACGACACGGCGTGTGCCGCCTGGCCGAATCCCCGCGTGACGCTCGACGACCTTGTGCGCCATATCGAGCACACGGCCGCCGTCGCCGGCCTCGGCCACGTGGGCATCGGCTGCGATCTCGACGGGGGCGGCGGGCACTTCGAGGGCCTGCGCGACGTGGCGGATTTTCCGAACATCACCGCCGCGCTCGTGGCCCGCGGCTGGAAAGAGGAGGCGCTCGCGAAGCTCTGGGGCGGAAACACGCTCCGCGTGCTGCGTGCCGCGCAGGAGCGGGCCGGTCAGCGCGGCTCCGGGCGGTCCGGCAGCGCGTCGATCTCGATGTAGACCTCCGTCGCGCCCGCGGCGGCGAGCTGTTCGAGGGCGCCGCCGAGCTGGTTGAAGGGCTTTTCCACCGCCGCGGCCGCGCTCGGGCCGATTTTGCACGCAAATTTCCACCGCGTGTAGCCCTCCGGCAGCGGCTGGTGGTGGCGGTTGCGCGAAAAGCGGTTCAGTTCCTGGCGGATCTTGTCGCGGACCCGGGCGGGATCCCGGTTTTCGACGTGGAGCGGAAAGGTCTTTCTCATGAAGCCAAGGATCCTGAGGGCGAAAGGGGCCGAATGGCAACGCGAAGGATGCGGTGCTCCCGTGTCACCAACTCGCCTGCGCTTCGTCTTTCCCGCCGTGTCACGCATCTTGGGCAATTCTCGTGTTGGCTTCAGCGCAGTCATGCTCGCCGCAGTGGCGCTGGCCGGCGCGCCGTTGAGCGCGGCGACGGCCGGCGCGGCGGCGAGCTTTCACCAAAAAATCGAGCCGCTGCTGGCCAAGTATTGCTACGACTGCCACGGCAACGGCCTGAACAAGGGCAAGGTGACGCTTGACGAATTCGAGTCGGACGCCGCCATGCTCGCGAAGCGCGATCTCTGGCTGGCGGCGCTCAAGAACGTGCGCGGCGGCCTGATGCCCCCGCGCGACGAGGATATCCTCCGCCCGAGCGCGACCGAGATCGCCGAGCTCGAGCGCTGGATCAAATACGAGGCGTTCGCCATCGACCCGAGGAACCCCGATCCGGGGCACGTGACGGCCCGCCGCCTCAACCGGGTGGAATACCGCAACACCATCCGCGACCTGTTTGGCTACGAGTTCAATGCCGAGGCGGAGTTCCCGGCCGACGACAGCGGCAACGGTTTCGACAACAACGGCGACGTGCTCACGATCTCGCCGCTGCACCTGGAGAAATACCTGCAGGCCGCCGAGCTGATCGTCGACAAGGCGGTGCCCAAGGTCGCCAAGCTCGTGCGCGAGCGCTCGGCCTCGGGGCGCGAGTTCCGCGCCGCGGGCGGCGGCGGCAACGGCGAGAGCCTGAACGCCCGCCGCGCCACGACGGTCGAGCACACCTTCCGCGTCGATCGCGCGGACAAGTATCAGGTCGCGATCGAGCTGGAGACGCGCGGCTCGTTCGACTTCGACGCCGGTCGCTGCCACCTGATCGGGCGCATCGACGGCGAGGAGCGCTTCCGCGAGGAGGTCGTATGGGCCGAGCGCCGCACGCTGAAGCATGACATCGAGGTGCAGTGGCAGCCCGGCGGGCACACGATTGCGTTTGAGGTCGTGCCGCTCGCCCCGGTGGGCACCAACGAGGCCGCGGTCGAGGCCGCGGCGCGCGCACGGGTGCGCGAGGCCCGGCCCGGCGCGACCAGCGTCACCATGCGGGTCGCCGCGGTGCAGGTGCGCGGGCCCCTGAGCCCTGAGCACTGGATTTCGCCGGACAACTACGCGCGGTTCTTCCCCAAGGGCCCGGCGCCCGCCGACGCCAAGGGCCGGGACGCCTATGCGAAGGAACTGATGCGGGATTTCGCGCAGCGCGCCTACCGCCGGCCCGTGGACGACGCGAAGGTCGCGCGCCTCGCCGCGCTGGCGCGCCAAGTCTACACCCAAAAGGGCCGGACCTTTGAGGAAGGCATCGGCCGCGCGATGATGGCGGTGCTGGGCTCGCCGAGCTTTCTTTTCCGCATCGAGGCCCCCGTGCGCGGCGCCACCGGCGCCATCGCGCTCATCGACGAATGGGCGCTGGCCTCGCGGCTCTCGTATTTCCTCTGGTCGACCATGCCGGATGCGGAGCTCTTCCGCCTGGCGCAACGCGGCGAGCTGCGCCGCGAGCTGAAGCCGCAGGTGGCGCGCATGCTCGCCGACCCGAAGGCCAAGGCCTTCGTGCGCAACTTCACCGGCCAGTGGCTGCAGGCCCGCGACATCGAGACGGTGCCAATCAACATGCGCGTGGTCCTCGGGCCCGACGCCCCGCGCAACCGCGACGGCCGCATCGAGTTCGACGGGGCATTCCGCCGCATGATGCGCAGCGAGACGGAGATGTATTTCGAGCATCTCATCCGCGAGGACCGCAGCGTGCTGGAGCTGATCGACAGCGACTACGCGTTTCTCAACGACCGGCTCGCGCAGCTTTATGGCGTGCCCGATGTGACCGGCGACGAAGTGCACCTCGTCAAGCTGCCGGCCGGCAGCCCGCGCGGCGGGGTGCTGACGCAGGGCACGGTGCTGGCCGTGACCTCCAATCCCACGCGCACCTCGCCGGTGAAGCGGGGGCTCTTCATCCTGGAAAACATCCTCGGCACCCCGCCGCCGCCGCCGCCGCCGGACGTCCCTGATCTCGAGGCCTCGAAGGAGAAGTTCGGCGACCGCGAGCCCAAGCTCAGCGAGATCCTCGCCGTCCACCGCGAGAACAAGCTCTGCAACTCCTGCCACTCGCGCATGGACCCGCTCGGCCTCGCGCTGGAGAACTTCAACGCCCTCGGCGGCTGGCGCGACACCGAGGCCCGCCAGCCCATCGATCCGTCAGGGCAGCTGATCACCGGGGAGACGTTCGCCGATGTGCGCGAGCTCAAGCGCGTGCTCGTCCGCGACCGCGCGATGGATGTCTATCGCTGCCTCACCGAGAAGCTCATGACCTACGCGCTGGGCCGCGGGCTGGAGTATTTCGACGCCCACACGGTCGACGAGATCGCCGGGCGGCTCGCGCGCGAGGGCGGCCGCATGTCGGTGCTGCTCTCCGGGGTGATTGAGTCTCCGGCGTTTCAAAAACAACGCGTGCAATCCCCCGCCAACAAGGCTATCACCTCCACGCTCAGTCCCCAGCCAGCGCTTTCCCCGGAATCCCGCCCATGAAACACCACCGTCCGTCGCTGAACCGCGAACTCGATCGCCGCCAGTTTCTCCGGGGCCTTGGCGCCTGTGTGGCGCTCCCGGTGTTTGGGTCGGCGTTGCGCCCGCTCGCGCGCGCCGCCGCGCCGGCGGCCGGCGCCGGCATGGCCGTCACCGCGACGGGCGCGCCGCTGCGCATGGCGTTTGTCTATTTCCCCAACGGCGCCCTGCACCGCAACTGGTGGCCCGAGGGCGAGGGCGCGAATTTCACGCTCGCGAAGACGATGGAGTCGCTCGCGCCCGTGAAGTCGTCGATCCAGATCCTCGGCGGCTTGGATCACAAGAATGCGACGGCCGGCAACGACGGCGCGGGGGATCACGCGCGCGCGAATGCCACCTTTCTCACCGGCGCCCGCGCCCGCAAGACCGACAGCGCGGACATCCGCGTCGGCATTTCCGTGGACCAGGTCGTGGCGCAAAAGATGGGGCACCTCACGCGCTTCCCCTCGCTCGAGCTCTCGTGCGACGCCGTGCGCAAGTCCGGCCGCTGCGACTCGGGCTACTCCTGCGCCTACCAATACAACCTCTCCTGGGCCTCGGCCACGACGCCGATGGCGCCGGAGTCGAACCCGCGCCTGGTCTTCGAGCGCCTCTTTGGCGCCGGCGCCCCCGGCGAACGCCAAAGCAACTTCGACCTGCGGCAGGCCACGCACAAGTCGCTCCTCGATTTCGTGATGGACGACGCCCGTTCGCTCCAGCGCTCGCTCGGTCGCCGCGATCAGGACAAGCTCGACGAATACCTCACTGGCGTCCGCGAAATCGAGCAGCGCATCCAGCGCGCCGAGAAGTTTGGCGCGCTGCCCGATCCGCACGCGGAGACGCCCGCTGGCATCCCCTCGAACTACGGGGACCACATGGACCTGATGTTCGACCTGCTCGCGCTCGCGTTTGAGACCGACTCGACGCGCGTCTCCACGCTCCTCCTCGCGGGCGACGGCAGCAACCGCGCCTACCCGCAGATTGGCATCCCCGAGGGCCATCACTACTGCTCGCACCATCGCAACAACGACGAGCTCATGGAGAAGGTCGGCAAGATCGACCGCTACTACATGGATCGCTTCGCGCGCTTCCTCACGACGCTCAAGTCGAAGAAGGATTCGGATGGCCGCACGCTCCTCGACAACTCGATGATCGTCTACGGCTGCGGCAATTCCGACGGCAACCGGCACACGCACCACAATCTCCCCATCGTGCTCGCGGGCGGCGGGGGCGGCACCCTCACGGGCGGGCGCTACTCGCAGCTTGGCGGCGTGCCGATGAGCAACCTCTTCCTCAGCCTGGCGGACCGCATGGGCGCCAAGGGGGTCGAGCGCATCGGCGATTCGAGCGGCCGGGTGGCCGGAGTGTAGGCCGGGCGCTGCGCTCGGCGGGATTTGAGCCCGCGGGCCGCGCGGAGCCTTTTCCGCCGGCTGGACTCCGCCAAGCCGGTCGCGTTCGCAGTTCGATTCCGCGGCCGGGGCGACGCCGCCAAGATCGGCGCCTGGAGCCCGGGAAGCATCCCCACGGAGGCTCGGACCGGCCGGCAAAACTCAGGCTTGCCGAATCGCGATCCGGCCCCACTTTCTCGCTCGACCATGCGCCCCGCAGGTCTTCCTCGGTGGCGCTCGTTCCTTCACCCCGCACTGACCGACCCGCGACGCCGCTGCACAACTAGGCGTCGTCGCAAAACTCCACCTTCCCTATGACAACATCGACCCCGCGTCAGCGCGGCTGTCTGCGTATTGCCGCAGCCGTGCTCACGTGGCTTTGCGCCACCCTTCTGGCTCACGCCCAAGGCACCGGCACCGTTCAGGGCCGCGTGTTCAATCCTGTGTCGAAGGAATACGTCCGCAACGCCGAGGTGCGGCTCGACGGCACGCAGCAAGTCGTCTTCACCGAGGGCGACGGCTCGTTCCAGTTCACCGGCGTGCCGGCCGGTTCCGCGACGATCAGCGTCACTTTCGCTGGCTACAACACCGCCAAGGAGACTTTCACCGTCACCGCAGGCCAGACGGCCGTGCGCGAGATCAACCTCATCAGCGCCGTGGCCGCGCCGTCGACCAAGGACGGCGTGGTCCAGCTCTCGGCGTTCACGGTGTCATCCGAGCGCGAGGGCAACGCCAAGGCCATTCAGGCGCAACGCCAGGCGATGAACATCACCACCTCGGTGGCGTCCGACATCTTTGGCGACGTGACGGCCGGCAACGTCGGTGAGTTCCTGAAATACCTCCCCGGCGTTGACCTCGACTACGTCGAGCCGGAGGCGCGCGGCCCGCGCCTCGGCGGCATGGATAACCAATACGTGGGCGTCGCCATCGACGGCATGCGCACGGCCAACGCCGACGCCAACCGCGGCGGCGGCGCCGCTTCCCGTGGCACGAGCTTCGAGGGCTTTTCCATCACCAACATCGAGTCGATCGAAATCAACTGGACGTCGACGCCGGCCAACGATGCCGACACGCCCGCGGGCAACATCAACATGCGCAGCAAGCGCGCCTTCGACCGCCGGGGCCGGCAGGTCAACTACAACTTCAGCACCACCTTCAACAGCGAGGAATTCCGGCTCAGCAAGTCCGACGGGCAGCGCGATCACCCGGACTACAAATACGGGCCGAACTACCAGTTCGGCTATTCCGAGTCGTTCTTTGATCAGAAGTTCGGCGTTCAGTTCAGCGTGGGCCACTCCTTCCTCTATAACGAGCAGCAACTCATGACCAACACCTTCAGCGGCAATGCCGCGACCGATCCGGTCCCGCGCCCGTGGGTCGTGCGCGTGATCGATTTCAAGGATGGGCCCCGGTTCGACACCAAGGATGCCATGATGCTCACGGCCGACTGGAAGGTCACGCCGCGCCTGATCCTTTCGCTCAACCTGATGTATACGACCGCCTCGTTTGAATACTGGAACCGGAATTTCACGTTCACCGCCGCCAACGACAACAACAACGTGAACAACGGCCGGCCCAGCATCCGCGGCGATGGCATCACGACCGTCGCGGTGGACCGCACCGCCACGGCCAACGTGGCGACCCTGACCAACGGCGGCGGCACCTCGGACAAGACGACTCAATCGCGGCAGTATTCACCGAAGTTCGAATACCGGATCGGGACCCTGATCGTCGACGGTGCGATGGGGTTTTCGAAGTCGCTTAACAACTATGAGGCGCTGGAGCGCGGCTTCTCCAACAGCGAGGGCGGCGCTGCGCCCGGCGGATTTACCGCCACGCGCCCGAGTGCGAATTCGTGGGAGTGGACGGTTCGCCAGACTTCCGGGGCGGACTGGTTCGACCTGCGCAATTTCAACAGCACCGACAGCCGCGCCGGCGGCACGCGCGTCATCAACGACAATCGTCACTGGATCACCGAGAAGTGGACGGGCACCCTGAACGCGAGGTTTGCGCCCACGAATTCGCTCTTCCAGCGGTTCCCGACGCTCCTTCAGTTCGGCGCGAAATGGGATGAGGAGACCCGCAACAACTACGACGACAGCTCCTATCAGATCTGGGCCTACACCGGGCCCAACGGCAACACCACCCGCGTGAACCCCACGACCGGAGCGAACGAAAGCATCGCCTTCGGCAACTGGTTTAACGTCGGGCCGCAGTATCAATCCACCAACGTCTTTGAGTTGGGGAGGACCAATGCTTTCACGTTGTTCAACGTCAACGGCCAGCAAGGCATGGCGCCGCGGGCCAGCCGCGCTGCGATGGCGACCCTCTTCAACACTCACCCGGAGCTCTTCACCCATGTGGGCACGCCCGAGAACTACTACACGAGCTACATCGCCAACAAACGCGACTTTCGCCAGGTCGTCAACGCCGGGTATGGCCAGGCCGACGTGAAGCTCACCCCCCGGCTGCGCACACTGTTCGGCGTGCGCTACGAGGAGACGCGCAACCTGATCACTGACTTCGATCCGCGGACGCGAGCGGACGTGATCGCCGCGGGCTACGCGGTGAATGCAGCCGCCACCAACGGCGGGCGCGCGCTCACGCTGGCGGGCATGAAGTATCAATTCGAGAGCCAGCCGAAAATCATCCGGCGTTCAAACTACCATAATTTCTTCCCTTCGGTGAACTTGAAATACCAGATCCTGCAGAACTTCGACTGGCAGATCGGCTGGAACAAATCGATCGGGCGCCCGCCCATCGACAATCTCGCCGGTGTATTTGTGATCGACGAAAATGCGAGGCGCGTCACGGCTCCCAACCGGGAACTCGATCCCGAATACCACAACAAATACCAGACGCGCTTCGGGTATTACTTCTCGGGCCGCTCGCCGGGCTCGATTACCCTCGCGTTCAGCAAGACCACCTTCCGGAACACGATTCAGAGCATCACCTACCTGCCGGGGGAGTGGGAGAATGACGACCCTGAGCTGCAGAACTTCAGCCTCACCACGACGAGAAACCTCTCGGATCGCGTGACGACGACCAAGAACATGTCCTTCGGCTACCGGCAGACGCTCGGATTCCTGCCCAGCGAGTATCTGCGCGGCATCGGTGTCTTTGCGAACTACGACCGCACCTATCTGACCCAGAGTGGAGACGGCTCCGGCCCGGCGGCACGCCGCGGCACCGTGACGCCGCATCGCGTGTCGGGTGGTTTGAGCTACAGCCTCCGCCGGTTCAGCGGCTCGCTGAACTTCGTCTGGGGCGACGACCGGCCGGACGGCGGCACCTACGGGCAATGGTATGGCGCGATCACCAAGTTCGACATGACCGCCAGTTGGAGACTGACCAAATATGCGACGCTCTTCGTGCAGGGTCGCAACATCAGCAATCAGCCCGATCTCTGGTATCGTTCGCCTCCCGGCGTGGAGCAGGGCAAGAGCCCCTACCTGCGCCAGATGGAGGAATACGGTGCGAACTGGACGTTCGGCGTGCGCGGCGTGTTCTGAGCCGCACTGAATTGATCCTCCGAAGGCGCCGGCGGTTTTCGCCGGCGCTTTTGTTTTTCGTTGCCCAGCCCGGCGCCCGCCAAGGCAATCGTCCGCGATGCCCCGTCCCCGCTCGCTCGCCTTCGGCGCCGCGCTCGTTATCGCGGTGGGGTTCGCCTACCTCGGCGCGTTGCGCGGGGATTTCCTTTGGGACGATGACCTCCATGTCACCGCCAATCCCACGATCGTCGGCCCGCTCGGGCTGAGGGAAATCTGGACGACGGCGCGCGCGAATTACTTCCCGCTCGTGCTGACGAGCTTCAAGGCCCAGCACGCGCTCTGGGGGCTCCAGCCGCTCGGCTACCACGTGGTGACGCTCGCCTGCCATGCGCTCGCTGCGGTGCTGCTGTGGCGCGGGTTGCTGCGGCTGCGCGTTCCGCCCGCGGGGGCATGGCTGGGCGCGGCGCTCTGGGCGCTGCATCCGGTGCAGGTCGAGTCTGTCGCGTGGATCTGCGAGCTGAAGAACACGCAGAGCGCCGTGTTCTTCCTCGCGGCCTTCCTGTGCTGGCTGCGGTGGCTCGAGGTGGGGCGGGTCTGTGACCCGCCCTCGGGCGTCGTCACCAATTTCGAGGGCGGTTCGCAGACCCGCCCCACCGCGCGTTTCGTTTCCGCGTCATACGCTCTTGCCCTTCTCTTCGCTGTCCTCGCGCTGCTCAGCAAGCCCTCGACCGTCATGCTGCCGGTCGCGCTCGCGCTCGCGACGGGATGGGTGCGCCGCCGCTTCACGTGGCGCGATCTCCTGCCGCTTGCGCCGTTCCTCGCGCTCTCCGCGCTCGCCGCGGGCTGGACGATCTGGGAGCAGCGTCATCACTCCGGCGCCATCGGTCCCGAATGGGCGCAGACTTTTTCCGAGCGCCTCGCGATCGCCGGCCGCGCGATATGGTTTTACCTCGGCAAGCTCGCCTGGCCGGAGCCGCTCGTCTTCATCTATCCGCGCTGGGAAATCGCCCGCGGGTTTGACGCGGGGCACCTCGGGCTCGCGGCCGCCGCTGCCGTCCTCGCGATCTTCCTCTGGTGGCGGTGGCGCGCTGCGCTGCTCGCCGCGCTCTGCTTCGGCGCGCTGCTGTTTCCGGTGCTCGGGTTCTTCAGCGTCTATTTCTTCCGCTACGCCTTCGTCGGAGATCACTTTCAATATCTGGCGAGCATGGCGCCGCTCGCGCTGCTCGGCGTGGCGCTCGCCCGCCTGCCGCGCGCCGCCTTGGTTTCCTTGGCCGTTTCTGTCCTGCTCGTGCTCGGCGTGCTCACCGCGCGCCAGACCTCCGCCTACGCGAACAACGAGGCGCTCTGGCGGCATACGCTCGCCCGCAATCCGTCCGCCTTCATGGCGTGGGCCAACCTCGGCGATACCCTGCGCCGCTCGGGCCGCGCGGAGGAGGCGATGGCCGCCTACCGATCCGCGCTCGCGCTGCGGCCCGCCGATGCGCCTGCGCTCAATGACCTCGCGAACCTGCTCGTGCTCGCGGGCCGTCCGGCGGAAGCCGCGCCGCTGTTTGAGCGCGCGATTGCGGCGCGGCCGGGCTTTGCGGAGGCGCACGGCAATTTCGGCAACGCCCTGCGCGACCTCGGGCGCGGCGAGGAGGCGGTGGCGCAGTTCCGCCGCGCGCTCGAGCTCGATCCGGCCTACGCGCCGGCTCACAACAACCTCGGCATCCAGCTCGCCGAGGCGGGACGCTTCGCGGAGGCCGCGACGCACTTCGAGGCGGCGTTGCGGGTGACGCCCGGCGACGCCCCCACGGTCGCCAACCTCGCGCGTGCGCTTGGCCGCGAGGGCGGGGCGCTGGCCGCGGCCCAGCGCTGGCGCGAGGCGGCGGCGGCCTTTGGCCGGCTTGCGGCGCTCACGCCCGATTCGGCGTCGGCGCGCTCGATCTTTGCCACGGCGCTCGCGCAAGGTGGCCGGCTCGCCGAGGCGGTGCCGGAATTCGAGGCGGCGGTGCGCCTCGATCCGAAGTCGGCCGAGACGCGCGACAACTTTGGCCAGGTGCTCTCGGCGCTCGGCCGCCGTCGCGAAGCGCTGGAACAGCTGGAGGAGGCCGCGCGGCTGCGCCGCGAGGGTGCGCGCTGATCTTGCGCCGCGTTTCGCGGGTGGCAGGGTTGGGGGCAGTGAAACACCTTGTCCCCGTGCTCCTTGCCGTCTCCTCGGCCTCGGCCGCCTCACCTTATCCCCCCGCCGCCCGTGGCGATCACGTCGATACCTACCACGGCACGAAGGTCGCCGATCCTTACCGTTGGCTTGAGGACCTCGACTCGCCGGCGACGGCGGCGTGGGTGGCGGCGGAGAACAAGCTCACGTTCGGCTTCCTCGAGTCGCTGCCCCAGCGCGAGAAATTCCGCGCGCGCCTCACACAGCTTTGGAACTATGAGCGCATCGGCCTGCCGCTGAAGGAGGGCGGGCGCTACTTCTACTCGCGCAATTCCGGCCTGCAGAACCAGGCGGTCTTCTACGTCAGGGAATCGCTCGCGGCGGAGCCGCGCGTGCTCATCGATCCCAACACGCTCGCGGCCGACGGCACGGTCGCGCTCACCGCCGCGCGTCCGTCGCCCGATGGCAAGTGGGTCGCCTACGGCACCGCCGCCGCCGGCTCCGACTGGAACGAGTTTCGCGTGCGCTCGGTCGACACCGGGCGGGACACCGAGGACGTGATCAAGTGGGTGAAGTTCTCGGGCGTGTCGTGGACCCGCGACAACGCCGGGTTCTTCTACTCGCGCTATCCCGCGCCGTCCACCGACGCCGGCACGGGCAAGACCTTCAGCGGGCTCAGCCACCAGCGCCTCTACTACCACAAGCTCGGCACGCCCCAGTCCGCGGATCGTCTCATCCACGAAATCGCGGAGGAGCCGAAATGGTTCGTGGGCGGCGGGCTCACCGAGGACGGCCGCTACTTGATCATCACGATCCGGCGCGGCTCCTCCTCGGAAAACCTGGTCCGCTACGCCGACCTCGGCGATCCGAGGAACCCCCGCATCGACGCGCCGGTGCGCCCGCTCACGGCCGATTGGATCGGCGAGCACACCATCATCGGCAACGACGGCGCGACGCTCTACGCCATCACCAATTTTCAGGCCCCGCGCAAACGGATCGTCGCGATCGATCTCGCGGATCCGGCGCCGGCGAAGTGGCGCACGCTTGTGCCCGAAAGCGCGGAGGTGATCGAGTCGGTGGAGATCATCGGCGGCAAACTCGTCGTGAACACGATGCGCGACGCGAGCAGCCGGCTGGCCGTGTTTGCGAAGGACGGCCGTTCGCTCGGCGCGATCGCGCTGCCGGGCCTCGGCACGGTGTCGGGCGTCAGCGGCCGCGAGGACGAGGACGAGTTCTTCTACAACTTCACTTCGTTCGCCCGGCCCACGACCAATTTCCGCCACGACGTCGCGACGAACAAGGGCGCCGTCTTCACCGCGCCAAAGGTCGCCTTCGACCCGGAGGCCTTCGAGACGAGGCAGGTCTTCTACGCCTCGAAGGACGGCACCAAGGTCCCGATGTTCATCACGCACAAGAAGGGCCTGAAATTGGACGGCACCACGCCCACCATTCTCTACGGGTATGGCGGCTTCGACATCTCGCTCACGCCCTCCTTCTCCGTGGCGAACTTCGCGTGGATGGAGGCCGGCGGCATCTTTGCACAGCCGAACCTCCGGGGCGGCGGGGAATATGGCAAGGCGTGGCACGACGCCGGCACGAAGGAGCGGAAGCAAAACGTCTTTGACGACTTCATCGCGGCCGCCGAATGGCTGTTTGCCCACCGCTACACGTCGCGGGAAAAGCTGATGCTGTTCGGCGGCTCCAACGGCGGCTTGCTGGTCGGCGCCGTGATCAACCAGCGGCCCGACTTGTGCCGCGCCGCGGTGCCCGCCGTGGGCGTGATGGACATGCTGCGCTTCCACAAGTTCACCGTCGGCTACGCGTGGACGACCGACTACGGCTCCAGCGACGATGCGGCGGAGTTCAAATACCTGCGCGCCTATTCGCCCCTGCACACGATCAAGGCCGGCGCGAAGTATCCTGCCGTGCTCGTGCTCACCGGCGATCACGACGACCGGGTCCATCCGGCGCATTCGTTCAAATACGCCGCCACGATGCAGGCGGAGGTTGCGACCGACGTGAAGGAGCGTCCGGTGCTCATTCGCATAGACACGAAGGCCGGCCACGGCGCCGGCAAGCCCACGGCCAAGTTGATCGAGGAGGCGGCCGACCGCCTGGCGTTCGGCGCCCACTTCACGGGGCTGTGACGCGGCGGCGGGCGTCCCGGCCCACCGTGGTTTGGAAAGCAGGGCGGGTCTGTGACCCGCCCTTGGGGCGAACACTCGACGCGGGAGAGGGCGGGGCACAGACCCGCCGTGCCGGGCGGGCAGGGATGCCCGCCGCTACTTCGCCGTGCGCGCGGCGGCCGCGGCGGCTTCGCGCTCAATCTCCTCGACGGGCTTGGGCGTCACGTAGCGGGTGAACTTCTCCATGAAGAGGTAGAAGACCGGCGTGATGTAGAGCGTGAGCACCTGCGAGACGACGAGGCCGCCGCACACCGCGAGGCCGAGCGTCCGCCGGGCGTCGGCGCCGGCGCCCCAGCCGAGCGCGATCGGCAGGGTGCCCGCGAAGGCGGCGAGCGTCGTCATCATGATCGGCCGGAAGCGCACGACGCAGGCCTCGAAGATCGCCTCCTCGGCGGACTTCCCATGATGGCGGCGGGCGTCGAGCGCGAAGTCGATCATCATGATGGCGTTCTTCTTCACGATGCCGATGAGCAGGATCAGGCCGACATAGCCGTAGATGTTCAGCTCCTCGCCGAAGGCCAGCAGCGTCACGAGCGCGCCGAACGTCGCCGAGGGCAGGCCGGAGAGAATCGTGAGCGGATGGACGAAATCCTCGTAGAGGACGCCCAGCACGAGGTAGATGACGAGCACGGCGATGAGCAGCATCCAGCCGAGGCCGTTGAGCGAGCTGGCAAAGGCCGCGGCGGTGCCCTGGAAGACGCCGCTCACCGTGGCGGGCAGCACCTCGCGCGCGATGCGCTCGATCTCCTCGGTCGCCTGGCTGAGCGCGGTGCCAATCGCGAGGTTGAAGGTGATCGTGACGGCGGGCACCTGGCCGAGGTGGGAGACCGTGAGCGGCCCGACCGACGGGCGGAACTTGGCGACGGCCTCGAGCGGGATGAGCTTGCCCTCGCGGTTGCGCAGGTGGAGCAGCGAGAGCGAGGCGGGATCGCGGAGGTGCTTGGCATCGAGCTCGAGGATGACGGCGTATTGGTTGGTCGAGGTGTAGATGGTGGAGACCTGGCGCGTGCCGAAGCCGCTGTAGAGCGTGTCCTCGATTTGCTGCGCCGTGAGGCCGAGCGACGAAGCCTTGTCGCGATCGATGTCGATGATCATCTGCGGGCTCGTGATTTGCAGATCGGAGTTCACGTCGATGACCCCCGGGATCTCGCGCACGCGGTCGAGCATGATCGGGGTCACGCGGTAGAGCTCGGCCAAATCGGGGCCGTAGAGCGTGTATTGGTAGACGGAGGTGGAGCCGCGGGAGCCCAGGCGGATGCTCGGGGGCACCTGGGGGAAGACCTTGACGCCGGGGATGCCCGCGGTCGCGACGCGGAGCTGCTGGGCGATGACATTGGCGTGCGGCCGCCGGGCGCGGTCGATGAGGCCGGCGAACATGCGGCCGCTGTTGCCGCCGCCGGCGCCGCCGCGCGGCGAGGAGCCGGTGAAGGCCGAGACGTTTTCCACGTAGGGGTTCCGCTGCACGACGGACTTCACCTGCGAAATGTAGCGGGCCATCGCCTCAAAGGAGACGTCCTGGGGGCCCTCGACGCTGATGCTGAGGCGGCCCTGGTCCTCCGTCGGAATGAAGCCCTTCGGCGTGAGCACGAGCAGCCAGAGCGTGAGGCCGACGGTGGCGGCGGCGATGAGCAGCGTCACGGCGCGCCAGCGCAACACCACGCGCAGCGTGCGCTCGTAGACCCGCACGCTCCAGAGGAAGACGTCTTCCAGGGCGTTGTAGAGGAAGTTGTGCTTCACGTCATGCCGCGCGGCCTTGAGGAAGCGGCTGCACAGCATCGGCGTGAGCGTGAGCGAGACGAAGCCCGAGACGAGGATGGCCGCGCTGATCGTGACCGCGAACTCGTAGAGCAGCCGCCCGAGGATGCCGCCCATGAAGAGCACGGGGATGAACACGGCGACGAGCGAGGCCGTCATCGAGAGGATCGTGAACCCAATCTCGCGCGAGCCCTTGAGCGCCGCGGTCATCACGGGCTCGCCCTTCTCGATGTGGCGCATGATGTTTTCGAGCATCACGATCGCGTCGTCGACGACGAAGCCGACGGAGAGCGTGAGCGCCAGCAGCGAGATGTTATCGATGCTGAAGTTGAAGAAATACATCACCGCGAACGTGCCCACGACGGCGATGGGCATCGCGATGCCGGGGATGATGGTCGCGGAGAGCGTCCGCAGGAACAGGAAGATCACGAGCACGACCAGGATGATGGCGAGCACGAGCGTGAACTTCACGTCGTGCACCGACTCCTTGATGGCGAGGGAACGGTCGACGAAGAGCTCGAGGTTGATGGAGGCGGGGAGCTGGGCCCGGAAGGCGGGGAGCAGGTCCTTGATGCCATCGACGACCTTGATGGTGTTGGTGCCGGGCTGCCGCTGGATCGAGAGCATGATGGTGCGCGTGCTGCGCGTGCCGTCGGCAAAGCCGGGCGTTTCCTCGCCGTCGGCCGAGATGCGGTAGTCGAACCAGCTGCCGGACTTTTCGTTCTCCACGCTGTCGGTCACGGTGGCGATGTCGCCCATGCGCACGGCGGCGCCGTTGCGATAGGTCACGATCATGCGGGAGAACTGCTCGGCGCCCTTGAGCTGGCCGGTGGCGACCAGGGTGGTGGACTTGTAGGTGCCGTCGACGACCCCGGAGGGGAGGTTCGGATTGTTGGCGTCGAGCGCGGCGCGCACCTCGTCGAGCCCGATGCCGCGGGCGGCGAGCGCGCGCGGGTCGAGGCGCACGCGCACGGCGTATTTCTGCGAGCCCATCACGTTGACCTGCGAGACGCCGTCGACGGTCGAGATGCGCTGCGCCAGGACGTTTTCGGCCCATTCATTCACGTCGGACAGCGCGACGGTCTGGGAGGTGAGGGCAATCAGGAGGATGGAATCGTCGGCGGGGTTGGATTTGCGCGCGGAGGGCGGGTTGGGCATGTCGCGCGGCAGGCGGCGCTGCACGGCGGCGATCGCGGACTGCACGTCCTGCGCGGCGCCGTCGATGTTGCGATCGAGGTTGAACGTGATCGTGATCGACGTGCTGCCGAGCGAGCTGACGGACGTCATCGAGTCGATGCCCGCGATGCTGGCGAACTGCTGCTCCAGCGGCGTGGCGACGGAGGCGGCCATCGTCTCCGGGCTCGCGCCGGGGAGCGACGCGGAGACGGAGATGGTGGGAAAATCGACGTTGGGCAGATCGCTGACGGGGAGGCGCAGGTAGGCCATCCAGCCAAACAGCGTGATCGCGGCGGTGATGAGCGTGGTCATCACCGGGCGGCGGATGAAAGGCTCGGGGATGTTCATGAGGTGCCTTTTTCCACGGGCCCGGACTCCTTGGTTTTCTTTTTCCCGTCGCCGCCTTTGCCCCCTTTGCCGCCCGGCGCGCCTTTCGCGCCGACGGCGGCGGGTTCCTTGACTTCAACCGGCCGGCCGGCGATGACCCGGAGCTGCCCCTCGGTCACAACCAGCTCGCCTTCGGCGAGGCCCTTCGCGATCACGGCGTCGCTGCCTTGCGTGCGTTCGACGACAACAGGCCGGACTTCGGCGGTCTTGTCGGCCTTCACGACGAACACGAACTGGCCCGTCTGCGAGGTCTGGAGCGCGCTGCCCGGCACCGTGAGCACCTCGGGCGAGGCGAGCGTGACGACGACGGTGACGAACTGCGCGGGCCAGAGGCGCTGCGCGGCGTTGGGGAAGGTGCCCTTGAGCTTGAGCGTGCCGGTGGCGGAATCGACGGTGTTGTCGATGAAGGTGAGCTCGCCCTCCTCGGGCGCCTCGTCGTTGCCCGGCGGCACGGCGCGGACCTTGATGGTGCCGCTGGCGCGATAGCGGTTGAGCACGCCGAGGTATTGCTGCGGCACGCCGAACGTCACGTAGATCGGGCTGAGCTGGTTGATGGTGACGAGCACGCCGCCCGCCTCGTTGGCGCGCACGAGATCGCCCTCGCGCACGGGGATGTTGCCGGTGCGGCCGGCGAGCGGGGCGCGGATGGAGCAGTATTCGAGCTGGAGCCGGGCGCTCGCGAGCTTGGATTCGCCGGAGAGGGCGTCGGCCTCAAGCGAGCGCGCGGTGTCGGCGATTTTGTCGAACTGCTCCTTGGAGACCATCTGATCGCTGGTGAGGGCCTTGTAGCGGGCGACCTGCGTGCGCGCGGACTCGAGCTGGAGCTTCACCTTTTGGAGGTCGGCCTCGGCGGTCGCGATGGCGGCCTGGTAGGGCCGTGGATCGATTTCAAACAGCAGCTCGCCCTGTTGCACGCTCTGGCCCTCCTTGATCGCGATGCGCGTGATGACGCCCGTGATCTGCGAGCGCACGGTGGTGCCGCGGATGGGCTCGACGGCGCCGATGGCGTCGATGGTCAACGGGACGACTTTGCGCTGCACCGGCCCGGCGAAGACAGGCGCGGCGCCGCCGCCTTTCTTGCCGGCGGGGGCGGCGGGCTTGGCGTCGCCGCAGCCGCCGAGGAAGGCGGCAGCCGCAAGGGCAGCAAGGGACGGAAGGACGGCTCGTCGCAGCGAGTTCGACATCATGGAAACGAGGGGATGGGTGTGGCGGCTGGAGAGTGGGAGAGTGGAACCCGTCCGCGAACAATTCCCTTCATCTAGGCGGCGCAGCCGGGCTTTGTCAAAGTCGTCGGCAAGACGCGCCGCGGGGAAAAATGACGCGCATGATTCCGGGATTGCCGCATGCGGCGCGGGCCGTTGCCCTCTCCCCCGCGATGTCTCCCTGCCGTCGAGCCAGCCTGTGGTGCCTGGGTCTTTGCGCCTTGGCGGCCGCGCTCCGCGGGGCCGCTCCGCCCGAGCCGCTCGCCGCCGTCGACGATGCGTGGAGGCACATCAAGTCGCCCAACTTCGAGCTCTACACCCATGCCCGGGAATACGAGTCCCGCACGCTCCTGCACGACCTTGAGCTGCTGCGCGCGCTGTTCCTCGGGCGCTTCAAGCTCAAGGAGCGCGCCAAGCTCGACGTGAGTGTCTTTCTCTTCAAGCGCCGCGCGGACTTTCAGGCCTACGCGCCGCCCGGCCTGGCGCAACGCGAGGTCGGCGGCTTCTACCAGGCGTCGGCGGACCGCGCGATCATCAACCTTGCGCCGATCGAGGATTGGGACGGCGCGCAGCGCCTCGTCTTCCACGAGTATGTGCACCATCTCTTCCGCATCACGGAGCAGGAGCCGCCGGTGTGGTTCAACGAGGGCATGGCCGAGCTGTTCTCCGCCATCCGCGAGGAGGGCGGCCAGCTCGAGATCGGCCAGCCGCACATCGGGCGCATCGCCGTGCTCCAGTCGGAAAAGCTGCTGCCCCTGGAGACGCTCTTCGCGGTCGACCATGATTCGCCAATCTACCGCGGCAAGGACCATGCGGGCCTCTTCTACGCGCAGTCATGGGCGCTGCTGCACTATTGGAACTTCGGCGACTCCGGCCTTAACAAGGACGGGATCGCAAAGTTCACCTTCGTCGCGGGCAACCCGAAGCTGCTCCCGCCGGGCTTCGACCAACGGGCGTTCTTCCGCCAGTGCTTCGGCATGGACTACCCCGACATGATCAAGCGCCTGGAGCGCTACGTGAGCGGCGGCCGGTATCGCTTTGGCAAGCTGCCGATCCCGGAGGTGGCCAAGGCCGCGTCCTATGCCGCGCGCCCGGTGCTCCGCGAGGAGCTGCGCCTGCGGCTCGCGGAGCTGGCGCTGCGCACCACGCGCTCGTCGATGGCGAAGTTTCTCCTCGTCGACGCCGCCGCGAAACCCGGCGTCGAGCCGCGCGTGCTCGAGGCGCTCGGCGCCGACGCGATCGTGGAACACGACGAGGCGCAGGCGCGCGAGCGCTGGGAACAGGCCTTTGCCGCCGGCTCGACCAACGTCGCCGCGCTCCGCGAGCTCGGCGTGATCGAGAGCCGCGGGTGGTTCCGGGACTTCGATTTCGACTTCAAGCTCCCCGCCGACACCGCGCAGCGGCTGCGCGAGCGCCTCACGCGTGCCATCCAGATCGAGCCGGATCAGACGGCCGCCTACGAGATGCTGGCGTGGGTGGAGGCGTATGCTCCTGAGCCGCAGCTCGGGAACGTGAAGGTCGTGCAGGAGGCTTTTCCGCGCCTCCAGCAGGGCCAGCGCACGCTGCTGGCGCTCGTGCTGGTGCGCGCGCGGCTGGGCCTGAAAGACCAGGCGCTCGCGATGCTCGAGGAATTCGAGAAGCTCCAGTTCGAGGAATGGTCGGCCAAGGGCGCCGAGGTCGTTCGTGCGCGCCTCGAGGGCCGCGCCGTGCGCAGCGTGCAGGCGCCCACGCCGCAAAATGTCAGCCGGGTGAACGCCACGATTGGCGGCCGACCACGGCTGAAGACCCCCTCGGTGGAATTGCCATGAGACGGGCGCTGGGAATTTTCCTTGCGGCGGCATCGGCGTTGCCGGGGACGCGGCGCCCCCGCCGCGTCGGGCCCGCCGCGGCGAGGGCGCCGCGGCTCCAGTGCAGGCGCCGCGTCGCGATGGCTGGTTTGTTTCACGTCGCGCTCTTTGCCGCGGAGGCCCCCAAGGCCGCCAACGATGCCGCCGTCACCATGTCGCCTTTCGAGGTCAGCGCCGAGGGCGTCGACTTCAAGGGCTGGCTCAAGCTCGGGTCGCCGCACTTCACCCTCTATACCGATGCGAAGGAGCGCGACGCCGCCAACGTGCTCCGGGAACTGGAGATGGTGCGCTGGGCCGCGCAGGATTTCCTCCGCCGTGAAATCAACCCGCTGGCGCCCATCGTCCTCGTGCTCCCGACCTCGCGCTCGGATTGGCGCAAGGTCGCGAGCAAGGGCAGCGTCGAGTGGACCGTCGCGATGTCGGCCCCTGGGCAGCGCGTGGTGAACCTCCTGCTCGCGGAATACGACTGGCAGGACCACAGCCTCGATTTGGTGCGGGCGGTGCTCGGCATGTGCCTGTTGCGGACGATGAACCTCGACGGGCCGTTTTCGTTTGGCCAGGGCGTCGGCGCTTTTTTTGAGAGCGCGGAGATCGCCAAGGACAAGGTCGCCTTTGGCCGGATCAATGCCGATCGAATCGGCCACCTGATGAGCGAGGGCTGGATGCCCTGGCCGCAGTTTTTCCGCGTCACGGGCCGGTCCGAGGACTTTCGCAGCGAATGGAAGGTGCATCGCTACACCGCGCAGGCGACGATTTTCGTGCAATACATGCTCGCCAACCCCGAGGCGGCTTGGCTCGACCGCACGATGGATTGGAACGCGCGCCGGGTCGCCGACGCCGAGCCCAAGGAAGACGAGTTCAAGGCCATCTTCGGCCAGGACTGGAAAATGTGGCAGAAGACGATGGAGGACTACGTCCGGGGCGGTCGCTACCAGATCATGTCGATTCGTGTGCCCCCGGAGGTGGCGGGTGTGCAGCCGGCGAAGCTCGACCTCTCGGTGCGCGAAATGCGCGAGTTGTTCGTGATTGCGCAAGTGCTCAACCAAAACGTGCCGGCCAGCCTGACCGCGCTCGATTCCTTGCTCGCGCGGGGCCTCCGTGCGCCCGCCCTGCGCGAACTTTTGGCCGAGGCATGCCTGCGCTGGGATCGCGGCGAGGCCGCCGCCCGCGTCTTGCGCGAGGTGATAGCCGACGGCACCCGCAATGCCGCGGTGTTCAGCGAACTTGGCCGGTTGATGGCCGGGCGTGCCGTGCAACGCGCCCGCCTCAACCGCCGCCTCGGCCCTGAGGCGATCGAGGTGAGGGAGCTGTGCCGTCAAGCCCTGGCGATCAACCCGCTGTTGCTCGAGGCCAACCATCTGCTCGCGTTTGCCTACGCCTACGGGCCCGACCACGGCCCGGAAAACGTGAAGGCGATCGAAGGGATTTACCGCCGAACCGCCGGCAGCATGCGCACCAACGATGTCGTGCTCAGCGCCGGCGTCGCTCAGTGGCGGGCGGGCAACCCGGCGGCCGCCCGCAAGATCGCGCAGGTCATCCTCGATTCGCCCTACGCCGACAACGGCGACAAGGCCATCGCCACCGAGCTGGTCGCGGCCCTCGCCGCAGGCGCAAGGCCGTGATCGTCAGGGCTGCGGCTGGGCGGTCTTGCCCCCTGCGACGGGGGCCGTCGGGCGGCGGACTTTACGCCACACCTTTCCCTTGCCAGCCCCCCGCGGCGTGACTTCCCTCGGAGCCATTTTTTCTCCGATGAAAGTCCTCGTAGCCGACAAGATCTCACCCAAGGGAGTCGCCTTTCTGCGCCAGCAGCCGGGCCTTGAAGTCATCGAGGCCTACGGCTCTTCGCCGGAAAAGGTCTTGGAGCTGGTCAAGGACGTCTCCGCCATCGCCGTCCGCTCGGAGACGAAGATCACCGCGGCCGTCTTTGCCGCGGCGCCGAAGCTCAAGGTCGTGGGCCGCGCCGGCGTGGGCGTGGACAATGTCGATGTCGAGGCCGCCACCAACCACGGCGTCGTCGTCATGAACACGCCCGCCGGCAACACCATCGCCACCGCCGAGCTCACGTTCACCCACATCCTCTGCGGCGCGCGCCCCGTGCCGCAGGCCGCCGCCTCGATGAAGAAGGGCGAGTGGGACCGGAAGAGCTTCTCGGGCATCGAGCTGTTCCGCAAGACCCTCGGCATCGTCGGCCTCGGCCGCATCGGCGGCGAGGTCGCCAAGCGCGCGCAGGCCTTCGGCATGAAGGTGCTCGCCTACGATCCGTATCTCGCGCCGAGCCGCGCCAAGGCCATGCAGGTCGAGATCGCGACGCTGGACGAGCTGCTCGCCCAGTCGGACTACATCACCGTCCACATGCCGCTGACCGACGACACGCACTACATGATCGACGAGGCGGCGTTCGAGAAATGCAAGAAGGGCCTCCGCATCTTCAACTGCGCGCGCGGCGGCATCATCAAGGAGGCCGCGCTCCTCGCCGCGCTGAAAAGCGGCAAGGTCGCCGCGGCGGGGCTCGACGTGTTTGAGGACGAGCCGCTGGCGAAGGAAAGCGAGTTCCGTGCGCTGCCCAACGTCGTGCTCACGCCGCACCTCGGCGCCTCGACCGCCGAGGCGCAGGAGTCCGTCGGCATCGAGATCGCCGAGCAGATCGCCGATGTGCTCAAGGGCGGCGTCATCCGCAACGCCGTCAACATGCCCTCGATCGACGCCGCCGCGCTCAAGGTCCTCGGGCCCTATCTCGATCTCGGCGCCAAGCTCGGCACGCTCGTCCAGCAGATCGCGCCTGCGCAGATCGCGCAGCTGCGCATCACTTATTGGGGCAAGCTCGTGGAGCTCGACGTCAACGCCGTGACGCGCGCCATCGAGCGCGGCTTCCTCCGTCGCATCAGCGGCGAGGAGGTCAACTACGTCAACGCCCCTGTCCTCATCGAGCGCCTCGGCATCCGCGCCGAGGTCGTGAAGTCCACCGACGCCGCCGACTACACCGAGCTCATCCAGGTCGAGGCCGTCGCGCCCGACGGGAAAAATTTCTCCGCCACCGGCACGCTCATCGGCAAGGCCAACCAGCCGCGCATCGTCGGCATCAACGGCCGCGAGGTCGAGGTCGCCGCCGAGGGCAAGCTGCTCGTGCTCGAGAACGTGGACCAGCCCGGCATGGTCGGCGCCGTCGGCACGCTGCTCGGCAAGGACAAGGTCAACATCGCCGACATGTCGCTCTCGCGCCTCACGCCCGGCGGCACCGCCTACATGGTCGTGCGTGTCGACACCGAGCCGAGCGAGTCCGCCCGCAAGGAGATCAAGGGCCACGCCGCGATCAAGATGGCGAAGTTTGTGCAGCTATGAGGTGGCTTCGCGAGCGCAGCGACGCGGCCTGGCCCGTAGCGGAACGCGTGAGCGTTTCGTGGTTCGGCGAAAACCCCACGGTTTCCGCTACGTGACGCCATGCTCGTCCCGCTCCTCATCGCAGCCGTCGTCGGCTACCTGCTGGGCTCGCTGCCCTTCGGGTATCTCGTCGCGCGCGCGAAGGGCGTGAACATCTTCGAGGTCGGCTCAAAAAATCCCGGCGCCACCAACGTCCGCCGCGTGCTGGGGCACGGGCCGGGAAATTTGGTTTTGTTTTTGGACATGATGAAAGGCGCGGTAGCGGCTGCGTGGCCTGTGCTTTTTCTCTGCCTGCAAATGCGCTCTGAAACCTGTTTGAATTGTTTCATGTCCGTCTGGGCTGAAGAATATCCCGGAGCATATTCCCAAGGAATTGTCGGTATGATCGCCGCCATCCTAGGCCACAGTTTCTCCTGCTTTACGAAATTCCGAGGCGGGAAAAGCGTCGCGACCGGCGCCGGCGGGTTCGCGGTGCTATTCCCGCTCGGCACGGCCATCGCGCTCGGCGTGTTTCTCGTGACGCTCGCGGTCTCGCGCTACGTTTCACTCAGCTCGATAATGGGTGCGGCCTCTCTGCCATTCGCGGCGTTCGCGTTCAAGGCGGGCTCACCAATGATCTCAATTTCGGCCGTGATCGCCGCCTTTGTCATCTATCGCCACCGCGCCAATATCATGCGCATCCGCGCCGGCACGGAATCGAAGGTTGGCCAGAAGAAGGCCGACGCACCGCCCACTTCATGACCGCACCTCGCACCCTCAACATCGGCCTCTGCGGCTTCGGCACTGTCGGACAGGGCGTGTGGCGGCACCTCACGTCGCACCGCGCCGAACTCGAGGCGCGCCTCGGCGTGAAGCTCAACCTCGCCCGCGCCTCCGTGCGCGACGCGAAAAAGAAGCGCGACGTGAAGCTCCCTGCGCGCGTGCTCACGACCGACCCGCTCGCCATCGCGCGCGATCCCTCGATCCACATCGTGTGCGAGCTGATGGGCGGCACCACGCTCGCGCGCGAGGTTACGCTCGCGGCGCTCCGGCGCGGCGCGGTCGTCGTCTCCGCCAACAAGGCGCTCATCTGTGAGCACGGCCCCGAGATCATCGCGGCGGCGCAGAAGCACGGCGGGCATTTCTTCTTCGAGGCGTCCGTCGCCGGCGGCATCCCGATCATCAAGGCGCTGCGCGAGGGGCTCGTCGCCAACCGCTTCACGCGCATCTACGGCATCCTGAACGGCACGTGCAATTACATCCTCACGCAGATGGAGGAGCACGACGCGCCCTACGCCGCCGTCCTCGCGGAGGCGAAGCGCCTGGGCTACGCCGAGGCCGACGAGTCGCTCGATGTCGACGGCTGGGACACCGCGCACAAGGCCAGCGTGCTCGCGTGGCTGGCGCACAGCGTCTGGGTGAAGACCGACCAGATGATCGTCGAAGGCATCTCGCGCATCACGCCCGCCGACTTCAAGATCGCCGCCACGCTTGGCTTCGGCATCAAACTCCTCGCCGTCATCACGCGTGACTTCGCGAACAACGAGCTCTCCGTGCGCGTGCATCCCACGCTCCTGCCCGCGGGCAACGTCGTCGCCAACATCAGCGGCGTCTTCAACGCCATCTCGGTCACGGGCGATGTGGTCGGCACCACGTTCTACAGCGGTCGCGGCGCGGGCCGCGATGCCACGGCCAGCGCCGTCATCGCCGACATCGCGGACGCCGCCTCGCTGCTCCAGCACGGCAAGGGCGCGCACCACCTTGGCGAAATCACCGACACCCCGCGCGCCTGCCGCCTCGCGCCGCCTCAGCATATCCGCTCGCGCTACTACCTCCGCCTCACCGTGCGCGATCAGCCCGGCGTGCTCGCGCGCGTCGCCTCCGTGATGGCGAGGCACAAGGTCAGCATCGCGAGCGTCATCCAAGGCCCCGCCGACGAGCCCGGCGCCGCCTCGCTTGTCCTCACGACGCACGAGAGCGATGAGCGCTCAATGGGCGCCACGCTCAAGCAACTCAAGGCCCTCGCCGCCGTGCTCGCCGAGCCGGTGCTGCTCAGGATCGGGGATTTCGAACGATGAGCAACGTGAAGCTGAGCGTCGATCAGGCGGTAGGGCCGGCGCTCGTCGCCGGGCCGTCGCGCCGCGAACGTGATAATCGCAACGGCCCGCCGGCAAGCGGCGGCCCTGCGACAAAACGCGTGCTCGCTCCCGGGTGCGCTGCTCTAGCCTCTCAGCTCTGAGCTCTCCGCCGTCGGCCGCCTCCTCTCTCAACTCTCAACCCTCATCCCTCAACTTTCCGCAATGGCCCGCATCGTCCAAAAATTTGGCGGCACCTCCGTCGGTGACGTCGATCGCATCAAGAACGTCGCGAACCGCATCAAGTCGTTTCGCGAGGCCGGCAACGAGGTCGTCGTCGTCGTCTCCGCCCGCTCGGGCGTGACCAACGAGCTCATCGCCCGCGCCAAGTCGATTTCCCCGACGCCGCACGAGCGCGAGCTCGACCAGCTCGTCTCCATCGGCGAGCAGGAGACCATTGCGCTCACCGCCATCGCGCTCCACGCGATCGGCGTCCCGGCCGTGAGCATGACCGGCGCGCAGGCCGGCATCACGACCGACAAGGTCTACACCAAGGCGCGCATCCAAGGCATCAACGGCAAGGCCATCGAGAAAGAGCTCAAGGCCGGCAAGGTCGTCATCGTCGCCGGCTTCCAAGGCATCGACGACGAGGGCCAGATCACCACGCTCGGCCGCGGCGGCTCGGACCTCACCGCCATCGCGCTCGCCGCCGCCGTGAAGGCCGACAAGTGCGAGATCTACACCGACGTCGACGGCGTCTACACCGCCGATCCGCGCGTCGTGAAGGACGCGAAGAAGCTCCAGGAAATCTCCTACGACGAGATGCTCGAGCTCGCGTCGCTCGGCTCGAAGGTCATGCAGACCCGCTCGGTCGAGTTCGCCGCCAAATACAACGTCGTCTTTGAAGTCCGCTCCTCCTTTAACAACAACCCAGGAACCATCGTGAAACAAGAAGTCGCCTACATGGAAAAGGTCGTCGTCCGCGGCGTCGCCGTCGACAAGGACCAGGCCAAGGTCGTCGTGAGCAAGATCGCCGACAAGCCCGGCACCGCCGCCAAGGTCTTCCGCGCGCTCGCCGACGCGAACATCAACGTCGACATGATCGTGCAGAACGTCGGCCACGACGGCGTGGCGAACCTCACGTTCACCGTGCCGCAGACCGAGACGGCCAAGGCGGAGAAAGCCCTCGCCCCCGTGCTCAAGGCCGTGGGCGGCACCGTGACGGTCGACGACAAGATCGCCAAGGTCTCGGTCGTCGGCGTGGGCATGAGGACGCACAGCGGCGTGGCCTCCACGCTCTTCACCGCGCTGGCCGACGCCAGCATCAACCTCGAGCTCATCAGCACCTCCGAGATCAAGATCTCCGTCGTGATCGCGAAGGACAAGGCCGACGACGCGGCGCGCGCGGCGCACAAGGCCTTCGCGTTGGACAAGCTCTGAGGGGCGCGCAGATGCCAGAGGCCGGAAGTCAGAGGTCAGATGTCGGAAGCCAAAGCGCTGAGCCGAGGCGGCAACCAACGGGGCCGATTCGGCATTTCACAGACCTGATTGTCTGGCAGAAGGCCCACGCGATCGCGTTGGACGTTTTTTGGCTCTCGAAGTCACGGCCGCCAGAGGAGCGTGATGCGCTTACTGATCAGGCACGCCGCTACATCACTACGGATCAATTGCACGACTTGCGCTCGCGCCTCGCCGAGGTCGGCCGAATGCTCGGCAGCATGATCAACAAGCCCGGCCCTTTCGTCGCGAAGCGTCCAGCTTCTGGCATCTGACATCTATGCTTTTCATCTCCACCCGCGGCCAGACTCCCGCCCTCAGCTTCTCCGACGCCGTCGCCACCGGCCTCGCGCCCGACGGCGGGCTTTACCTGCCGGAGCAACTGCCCGATCTCTCCGGCAAACTCGCCGCCTTCGAGCGCTGCGGCTCCTACGCGGAGCTGTGCTTTGAGTTCATGCGCGTGTTCGCGACCGACATCCCGGCCGACACGCTGCGCCAGCTCATCGACGCGAGCTACACGAAGTTCTCCGATCCCGCCATCGCGCCGCTGAAGCCGCTCGCGAAAAACCTCTACGTCCTCGAGCTCTTCCACGGGCCCACGCTCGCGTTCAAGGACTTCGCGCTCCAGCTCCTCGGCAACCTCTACGCGCACCAGTGCAAGGTCCGCGGCCAGACCATCAACGTCCTCGGCGCCACGTCCGGCGACACCGGCGCCGCCGCGATCCACGGACTCATCGGCCGGCCCGGCACCGCGATCTTCATCCTCTATCCCGACGGGCGCGTGTCACCGCTGCAGGAGCGGCAGATGACCTGCACGGGCGCTGACAATGTCTTCGCGCTCGCGGTCGACGGCACGTTCGACGACGCGCAGACCGCGCTGAAGGAAGTCTTCGGCGATCAGGCCTTCCGCACGCGGCACCGCCTCTCCGCCGTCAACTCCATCAACCTCGCGCGCGTGCTCGCGCAGTGTGTCTATTACCTGCACGCGTGGCTGAAATTGCCCGCGGGCGAGCGCGGCAACGTCGAGTTTGTCGTGCCCACGGGCAATTTCGGCAACGTTCTCGCCGGTTGGATGCTCCAGAAAATGGGCGTGCCGATCCGCGGCTTCCGCGTCGCGACGAACCAGAACGACATCCTCTACCGCCTCTTCACGACCGGCGAGTATCGCGTGGGCGACGTCCATCCGAGCCTCGCGCCGTCGATGGACATCCAGGTCGCATCGAACTTCGAGCGCTTCATCTACTTCGCCGTCGGCCGCGATCCCGCCAAGGTCCGCGCCGTGATGGACACGTTCAAGAAAACGGGCGCCTACAAATTCGAGCACTTCAACCGCGACACCTTCAGCGCCTCGCGCACGACCGACGCCGAGATCACGGGCATCATCACCCGCGTCCACCGCGAGCACAGCTACGTGTGCGACCCGCACACCGCCTGCGGCTTCAAGGACCTCGCGCCTGACCGCGTGAACATCGTCCTCGCCACCGCGAGCCCCGCGAAATTCCCCGAGACGATCCAGCGAGCCATCGGCCTCACGCCCACGCACCCGAGCCTCGAGGCCCTGAAGTCGAAGCCCATCGTGAAGCACCGCCTCAAGGCCACGCCGGACGCGATCCGGGCGTTCATCGACGCGCGGGCGGTGCGGTAGCCGGGCTGGACGACGTTTGCGGTTTTCTTTTCCCCGTCGCTCTGCACCTTCGGGTAATGAGCGTTTGCCGCGCCCTGTTCGTCGTGGTCCTGATCGCCTTTCTCGGGGCGGTCTCGTGGGTCGTGGGCAACCCCTATCAGTCGCGCATGGACCGCGAATACAAATCGCTCTCCAACGCCATCTCGCGTGCTTACTCGCCGCCTCCGCCGCCGACGCGGTCCTACTCGCCGCCAACGCGGTCCTACTCGTCCTCGTCGTCCTACAGCCACAGTTCCTCGTCCTCATCCTCCTCTTTTTCCAGTAGGAATTTTTCGCCCGCGGGTAGCTACGGTTCATCCGTGGGCACCGGGCCTGATTGGAAATCGGCGCGCCAGCTGGCGAAGGAGAAGAAGGCGGCGGAGGCGAAGCTGGCGGAGGAGCGGAAAATCCAGGCGGAGGCGCGGAAGAAACAGGCGGCCGCGGCGAAACGGAAGGCGGCCATCGAGAAGTCGCGGGAGGAGTGGAACTCGATCCACGGCCCGACCTACACGGCGACGGAGTGGGCGATGATGCGGCAGCGCACGAACGGCAAGGCCCCGCTCGTCGCGCCGCCGAAGCGCGCGTTTGAATCGCGGCGCAGCGAGTTCGCCTACTTCGAGCAGATCGTGCGCGAAAATCCCACGCGGACGCCCTGGGAAAACATGCGGCTGGGCCAGATGTGCCTGCATTTCGAAGGGCAGGGCGCGGAGCCCGGCCGCGCGGAGGGATTTTTCCTGCGCTCGAACCTGGAGTGGCCCGAGGTGCGTTTCGGGCTGGGACTCCTCCACGTCCGCGGCTGGGCGGCGACACCCAATCCGCGGGCGGCACGCGAGCATCTCGAGCGTGCCTACGAATTGGCGAAGGATCGGACGAAGCAAGCCCGCTACGTGGGCAACGGCGCGCCGCCCCCCGACATCGCGTTCGAAGCGAGCCGCGAGCTGGCCATCGCCTACGACCTTGGGCGGGGCGTGCCCGCTGATCTGGCGCTCGCGCTGCAATGGTATGCCCGCGCCGAGAGTCGGCCGCTGAGCCAGGAGGCGCGCGATGCGATTGGCGCGATGCGCGGCGACTGCCTGAAGCGCACGCTCAGCCGCAGCGCCGGGGAGGCCGCGGGCGCCTTCACGGCGATCGCGGCGAGCAGGAATCAGGAAATCGTTTCTCAGGCGCTCAAGAGCCTGGAGCGCGGGGGCAATCCCAAGGCGCTGTTCGAGGCCGGGGAAGCGATCGATCTGAGAAACGGGCAGGGTGATCTGCGCGCGCGGATGCGCGCCAAGCTCGGCCTTTATCTCGCGGCGGCGAAGCTCGGGCACGAGCCGGCGGCGCGCGCTTTTTTTTCGCCGGCCGACAGCGACGTGATATATCTGGATCTTTCCGGGAGCGATTCCTACTGGCGGGACCATGCCGAGTTTGCGCGCGAGCACTGGCCCGCGTGGGAAAAGCAATGGCTCGCCGCGGCGCAGGCGGGTGACGCCGGCGCCAACCTCCCGCTGGCCTGCTACTACTCCGGCGCGCGCGGCAATGCCGCCGACGAAGCCCGCGCGCAGCAACACGTCGCGAAGCTGCCCGCCGCCCAACGCCAAACGATCCTGTCCGGCCTGTATTTTTCCACGGAGAGGGAGGGTTTGCTGTGGGCCAATACGGTGTGGGCCGCGTTTGGCGCGAGTTTCGACACGATCGATCTCGCGCGCCACGCCAAGACGGGCGAGCCAGGCCGCGCCGAGGCGCTGCGCGACGAGGGCAACACGCTCGCCGAAACCGATCTCAAGCAGGCGCGCGATCGCTGGCGCGACGCAGCGGTGCTGGGGGATTTGCCGGCCCAATTCGAGCTCCAGGTCTATGCGCTGCGTTACTTCGGCAACCTCGGCGAATACTACAAATCGCTTCAGCTGCGGCTCGAGACGGCGGCCAACGCCGGCGACATGGGGGCGATGGCGGCGCTGGCCGCGCTGCACGCGGGCGACATCAGTCGCCATCGGCGAATCGCGTCGGCCCTCCATGAAACCGGCCTGGAATGGCGGGCGAAGATGCTCAAGTTCGCCCCGCACAAGCCGCGTTTTCTCGAGCTGGCCAGGAATCCCGCCTGCCCCGATGAGGAGTTTGCCGCCGCGCGCGCGGCGGCGCTGCGTGAAACCGAGATGTGGCGCGCCGTGGAAAAGAAATGGGGCCTCGGCGGCCTCGCGATCATGGAGGATGTCACGCTCAGCCCCGCGGACCTGCAGGCGGCCGAGGCGCTGCGTGAGCGATTCGCCGAGCTCGCGGCGAGCGCCCGGCTGCTCGCGGATCGGCTGCCCCTGTGGGAGGCGACGATTGAGGCCGGTGAATTCGATCCGGAGGCCGACGCGCGGTTTCTCCAAGGCTTGGAGAACTGGCAATGGGCGGACAAGGACGAGCGCGACCTCCCGCTCGCCGTGGACGCTTTCGCGCAGGCGAGCGGGCTGGGGCATCCGCTGGCGCCGTTGCAGCTGGCGTATCTCTTCGGCAGCGGGCACGACGGATTTCCCCGTGACGCGGACCTGGCGCGGCGCTTCCGCGCGCTGACCGACGCGCGCCTGAGCGCGATGGCGGAGGAGGGGGACCTCTGGGCGCAGACGATGCTGGGGACGCTGCTCGTCATGCCCCACGAGCGCGTGGACGATCCCAAGGCCGTCAGTTTCAACGAGTGGCTGCCGCAGGACATCGAGCGCGGCCGGCGTTGGCTGGAGCGCGCGGCGATCGAGGGGGCGCTCATGCCGCCCGGCTTTGAGGGCGGGGGATCCGCCGCCGCCTACCTCGGTTCCCACGGCGACAACGAACTCGAGCTCGCGCGCTGGAGTTTCATCGATGAACTCTATCGCTACATCGAGCCGACGGAGGACAAGGATGCGCAGCACTGGGCTGAGGCGCAGGCGCACGCGCGCGCCGTGCTGGCCGAGAGCCCCGAGGCGACGCATGCGCGCATGGCCCTCGACAAGGCTGTCCTCCAGGCGAAGGAGGATATCGACCGGATGCGGGCACTCCGCGCGCGAGCGGAGGCCCGCCTGGCCCAGAAGCTGCCGGAGCTGGCGCGGACGGATGCGGGCCTCTGGTGCAACCATGCGCCGGCCGACCCGATGGCGTGGCGGCTGCTCGGCCGAGCCGAAGAAGCGTGCCGCGAGGCGGCGAACGCCGCGGTGTGCCTCGCCGTGGCCCGGGCGCTGGAAGGCGACGCGGCGGCGTTGGCGCAGTTCGAGGCGGCTTACGCCAAGATCTCGGCGGACGAGCGGCATTCCGTCCTGATCCGGCTCGAGATAATCGTGGAAGAGAAACCCGTGCCCGCCGCGGGCAAGGAACTCCACGACCGCGCCGAAAAAATCGCGAAGCGCGACGGGCGGTGAAGCCGCCGCGTTGCTATTTCAAGCGCAGCTCCGCGACGATGGGCAGGTGATCGGAGGCCTCCGAGTAGAGCACATCCATCTTCGCCGGGTTGATTGACGTGCGCGTAATCCAGACGTAGTCGATCCGCTTGCTGGGTTTTTTCACCGGGATCGTGAAGCCGGGTTCATGGCTCATGGCGGTCCATGAATCGGTCAGAAATTCCCGGACGGCGGCGATGCTGGGAGCCGTGGGCGCGGCGTTGAAATCGCCCACGAGAATCACCGGCATCGCGCCCGCCGCGGCGACGATGGCGCGCAGCTCAGTGGCGCTGTGCTCGCGCTCGACGGGGTCGCGGCGGGCGTCGAGATGGGTGTTCATGAAGAGCACCTCGTGGCCGTGGACGTCGAGCACGAGCTGCTGCACGCCGCGCTGCTCGCCGTTGGCGAAGGATTTCAAGTGCGTGTTCTTCGCGCGCTTGATCGGGAAACGCGTGAGCACGGCGTTGCCGTATTCCCCGCCTTGGTGGGGGATGTTCTTGTCGAATTGCACGGTCAGGCCGGTTAGCTTCGCCAGCTCTGCGGGCAAGTCGCGCTTCTGCGTGCGCTCGACGCCGCGATCAACTTCCTGCAGGCCGACGACGTCGGCCTTGGCGTCGAGGATGACCTTGGCGATCCGCTCGAGGTCGAGTTTCCCGTCGAGGCCCTCCCCGTGGTGGAGGTTGTAGCTCATCACGCGGAGCGTGACGGGCTGGGCGAGGGCGACGGTGACGAGGGCGAGGAGCGGGAGGAGACGGAGCATGATGGAAAAAGTTTGGGCTCAGGCGTGGCGGCGGGCGTCCCTGCCCGCCGAGGAATAGAGGGACATCCT
>JBGAGU010000017.1:0-42291 GCA_044226505.1 Opitutaceae bacterium | reverse complement strand
GGCGCCGCGGCTCCATCCGAGCTACCGCAGTCGGATGTTGTGCCTTCTACTCCAGCGCAAACGCCACGTAGCGATCGCCGCGCGGGGCGCCGATCTTGCCGCCGCCGCATGCAATCACGAGGAATTGCCTCCCGCCGATCGCATACGTGGACGGCGTCGCGAACGCCGCGGCGGGCAGCTTCGTTTCCCACACGAGCCGGCCGCTGGCCCGGTCGAACGCGCGCAGCGTCGCGTCCTTTGTCGCGGCGATGAACACGAGGCCGCCCGTGGTCACGAGCGGGCCGCCATAGTTTTCCGCGCCGTCGGGCCCGCCGAGCGGCACCTGCCAGCGGTGCCCGCCGGTGTTGAGATCGATGGCGGTGAGCGTGCCCCACGGCGGCGCCAGCGCGGGGTTGCCCGCGGCGTCGAGGAACTTGCGGTGCGCGGGATAGCCGTGGCGGTCGACGAACTTCGCGTAGGCGCTCGCCTCAAACGCCGGATCGCGCGCGGGCTCGGCGCGCGGCGCGCCCGCGGCGCCATGCTCCTCGTCGCCGTAGAGCCAGCCCGCGATCGCCTCGCGATCGGCGAGCGAGAGCGAGGTGAAGCCGGGCATCATGTTGCGGCCGGTGGTCATGAGCTTCACGGCGTCGGCCCGCGGCACGCGCGCCGCGAGATCGACGAGCGAGGGCATGCCGCCGGCGGGGTTGCCCTTCTTCTCCGCGCCGTGGCACGCGATGCAGAAAAACATGTAGAGCCGCTGGCCGCGCGAGAGCGCGCCGGCGCCGCCCTGCGGCACCTCGGAGAGCTGCGCGACGTAGGGCAGCTCGTTGGCGTTCACGTAGAGCACGCCGTGCTCGTCGGCCGCCGCCCCGCCCCACTCCGCCCCGCCCTGCAGGCCCGGCATGATCAGCGTGGGCTGGGTGCCGATGGGCTGCCACGCGCCGCGGCGCAGCGCGCGGAACTCCGCGAGCAGCTGCGCGTGATTCGGCGCGCGCGGGTTGAGGTCGGCCTCGGTCATCCGCTGGCGTGCAAACGGCGCCGGCTTCACGGGCACCGGCTGCGTGGGCGCGGGTGCCTCGCCGCCGAGCGCGCCGTCGGTCGGCACGGGTTTTTCCTCGATGGGAAACAGCGCCGCGCCCGTCACGCGGTCGAAGAGGAAGACGTGGCCGGTCTTCGTGACCTGCGCGACGGCGTCGATCTTTTTTCCCGCGTGCGTGACGGTGAGCAGCGTCGGCGGCGCGGGCAGGTCGCGATCCCAGATGTCGTGGTGGACAAACTGAAAGTGCCAGAGGCGCCGCCCCGTGCGCGCGTCGAGCGCGAGCAGGCAGTTGGCGAAGAGGTTGTCGCCGCGCCGCGCGCCGCCCCAGAAGTCCGGCGCCGCCGAGCCCGTGGGCACAAACACGATGCCGCGCGCGCGATCGATCGCCATGCCGGCCCAGCAGTTGGCGCCGCCCGTGTCGATGTTCCGATGCGCGTCGGGCGGCCACGTCTCGTGGCCGAACTCACCCGGCGCGGGAATCGTGCGAAAGATCCAGGCCAGCCGGCCCGTGCGCACGTCGAAGGCCTGCACGTGGCCGGGCGCGGAGTCGCCCAGCTCGCCGACCCGCGTGGGCATGATGATGAGGTCATCGAACACCGTGCCGGGCGAGGAGCACGTGACCCATTTGTCCTGCGCGCGCGCGCCGAGGCCGAGCTTCAGGCTCACCCGGCCATCAGTGCCGAAGGCCGCGATCTTTTTTCCGGTGCGCGCGTCGACGGCGTAAAGCCACTCGTTGATGTTGAAGAGCACGCGCCGGTCGGCGCCGGACGCCCAGTAGGCGACCCCGCGCTGGTTGCCACCGAACTCATGGCCCGGCTCGACGTAGCGCCACAACTCGCGGCCCGTCGCGGCATCGAGGGCGAAGATCCGGTTGGTCGCCGTCGTGCCGTAGAGCACTCCGTCGACGACGATGGCGTTGCACTGCGTCTGCCCGGCATCGCCGCTGCGATACTCCCACGCCACGCGCAGCCGCGCGACGTTGGCCGGCGTGATCTCCGCGAGCGGCGAGAAGCTGTTGCGGCCGGGGCCGCCGAGATATTCCGGCCAGTCCGCGGCGAGCGCCCCGAGCGGCGCGGTGAAAAGCAAAAGGGAAAATCGCAGGGACAACGGCATGGTCAGAAGAACCGGGGCAGCAGCACGCAGAAGGTCACGATCACCGCGAACCAGCCCCCGAGGATCGTGATTTCCTTCCATGGCAGCGCGATGGCGCCGGTGCCGGCCGGGGCCGGCGCCGCTGGGGGCACAGGCGGTGCTGGCGGGGGCCGGAGCAGGCTCACGCCGACGCCCACGGCGAGCGTCGTGAGGCCGCCCGCGGCGTTCCACCAGAACCAAAAGACATTCTTGAAGAATACCCAAAGCACGAGGTTCACCGCGAGGCCGGCGACCACGCCGGCATTCGCCGCCGCGGGCCGAATCCACCGGCCCAGCGCCGCCAGGAGGAACACGCCGAGGATCGGGCCGTAAAAGACGGAGCCAATCTTGTTGATCGCCTCGATGGCGGTGGCGGCGATCTTTCCGGTGAAGAAGGCGAAGCCGAGCGTGAAGACGCCCCACCCGAGCGCGATGGACTTGCTCGCAAGCACGTATTTTTCCGCGGGCACCTTCCACTTGCGACCGATGAAATCCTCCATGGTGACCGCGGTGAGCGAGTTAAGCGCCGAGCTGTAGGCCGACATCCACGCCGCGATCAGGGCGACGACGATGAGCCCGATCACGCCGTGCGGCAGGTAGCCCGAGATGAAGACCGGCACCATAAGGTCCGGCTTGTCGGCGGGGATCCTCGCGCCGAACTCGGCGTTGACCGCGGCAAACGTCCCGAGGATCAAGCCCCCGCAGCAGTAGGCGAGCGTGATGGGAAACCGGAGCAAGCCGCTGAACAGCAGCATGCGCTTCACCGTCAGTTCGTCGCGGGCGGCGAGCAGGCGCTGCGCCTGCGTCTGGTCGGTGCCGTAGTAGGAGGCGTAGAGAAACAGGCCGCCGAGGAGCATCGGCCAGAAGCCGTATTGGCGCCCGTCGAAACCGAGGCTGGTGAAATCGACGGCGTTGAGCCGCGTGCGATCGACCTTGGCGACGAACACCTCCCAGCCCCCGAGGTGATGCAGGGCGGCCGCGGCGATGGCGAGGATGCCGAGGACCTTGATGATCATCTGGGCGACCTCGCTGTAGACGATGGCCCTCATCCCGCCCTCGAGCGAATAGACGATCGTAACGCCGCCCAGCAGCAGCACCGTCTGCCAGAACGGCAGGCCGACGATCGACGAGAGGATGAGCCCGACCGCGTAGATTTGCACCCCGGCGCCGAGGCTCCGGCTCAGCACAAACATCGCGCTGATCAGCATCCGCGACTCGACGCCGAACCGTTGCTCCAGGAACGAGTAGACGCTCACCACCCCCGCGCGGTGCAGCATCGGCCCGAGCAGGATCATCACGACGAGCAGCGCCAGCGGCACCGCCAGCTCAAAGGTCAGCCATTGCATCCCCCCGCCGGGCCGCAGGCCGACGAAGGCCGGCGCCGAGACAAAGCTGATGGCCGAGAGCTGCGTCGCCATCGCCGACATGCAGAGCGAAAACCAGCCGAATTGCCGCCCGCCGAGAAAGTAGTCCGAGCCCTCCCGGCTCTGCTTGAACCGCATGCCCAGCCAGATCATCCCGCCGAGGTAGAGCGCGACGAGGGCGTAATCGAGGGCGTTCATGGCTACAGCGGGGTTTCGTCGTGCAACCAATCGAGCGCAAGCGCGGCACTCCATGAAAAATTGTCGGTGCCGAGCCCGAGCGCCGTCGGCGCCGTGCCGGGCCGCGGGTCGAAATACTCCCAGAGGCCGGCGGTGCCAAGGGCGCGAAACGTGTCGGCGCGCACGCGCGCGGCCAAGTCGTCGAGGCCGCCCTGGCGCAAGCCGTGGTGCAGCATCCAATTCACGTTCACCCACGCCGGGCCGCGCCAGTATTTCACCGGATCAAACGCGGGCTCGTCCGGGGCGACCGAGGGGCACAGCAGCCAGTCGGTCGTCGGCGCGAACGAGGTGGCGAGATGCCGCGCCAGTGCGCGGCGCTGCGCCTCGTCGCACACGCGCGCGAGCAGCGGCATGAAGCCGGACGATGTCTTGATGGGGATCCGCCGGCCGGCGCGCAGGTCGTAGGGAAAATAGAAGCCGCGGTCGGCATCCCAGAACTTCCGGTTGATGGCTGCGGCGGTCTTGGCGCGCCACTGCTCGATCTCCCGGACGACGGCGGCGTCGGCGCCGAAGTCGCGCGCGAGGGCGAGGAGCGCGAGGTTGGAGCGGGCGAGCACGCAGTTGAACAGCACATCCTGAATCAGGAAGGGCGAGCGCCGGGCGATGAGCGCGTCGTCATAGGCGCAGGCGTTGAAAAGGTCGACCAGCGCGATGTAGCGGCGGTAATTCGCGTCGGTCGGGCGGTGCGCGGCCGACACGCTGCGGTTGTCGCGCCGCAGCGCCGAGACATCGCGCGTCCCCGCGAGATCGATCGCCTCGAGCGCGGCGTCGTAGGCGGGCGAGTTGTCGGTGCCCGCCTCCCAGTTGTGCTGGATGTAGACGAGCCCCTCATCGTGCGGATCGCGGTGCGTGTAGAGGTGGCGGTGCTGCGCGACCAGCGCCGGAAATATCTCCCGGACAAAGGCGCGCCACTCCGGCGTGCGGCCGAAAGGCAGCGCCGAGATGCGCTCGACGACGAAGGCGAAGACCGGCGGCTGCGTGATGCCCGACGTGCGCACGCCCGGCGGGCGAAACGCCACCGCATCGGTGCCCCACACGCCCGGCCCGGGGAAATAATTGTCGTCCGGACGATGAAAGACAATGTGCGGCACCATGCCATTGCTCCACTGGCCCCGGAAGAGACTGCGGATTTCGGCGATGGCGCGCTCGGGCCGGTGATGGGCGAGCCCGAGCGCAACGAAGCCCGCGTCCCAATTCCATTGGAACGGATAGAGCCGCGGTGACGGCACCGTGTAGCCGTCGCGCCAGTTGCGATCGAGCGTGGCGGTGGCGGACGCGTGCATGGGTGAAGGGGCGCCGAAGGCGCGAGGCAGGGCGGGCCCGGACCCGCCCTTTCGCGCCTCGAGGATTTGAACCAAGGGCGGGTCGCAGCCCCGCCCTGTTTTCAACACGAACGGCGAATCAGAACCGGTAGCTCACGCTGCCGGTGATCGTGCGCGGCTGGATCGGACGCGCGTTGAAGACGGAGACCGTGGGGTCGAGCACGTTGGTGCCCGCGCGCGGATCGCCTTCGCTGAGGCCCTTGTTGTCGAAGACATTGTTGATCGAAACCCGCACGCTGAAGTTGTTCGAGGTGCGGAGGGTCGCGCCGATCTGCGTCTCGTTGTAGGCGGTGAGCGGGTTGATCGGGCCGTTGGCGCGATCGACGGGGCGCTTGCCGGTATAGTTGTAGGAGGCGCTGACGCCGAGCGTGCCGATTTCCATCGGGGCGAAGCGGTAGCTCGCCATCAGCTTGCCGTAGAACTTGGGCGTGCGCTCGGGGGTGAGGCCCTTCTCGCTGAACGCGACGGTCTGGCCGGTGCTGAGCACCTGCGTCTTGAGGTTGCCGTCGGTCCACTTCGGATCCTGCACCGTGGCGTTGGCGCCGAGGCTCAGGCCCTGCACCGGGCTCCAGGTGGTCTCGAGCTCCGCGCCCTTGGACTCGAGGCTCTGGATGGCGACGACCGTCGGCCCGATATTGCCGTTCGGGAGGATGGTGACCTGCGTGTCCTGGATGCCCTTGATGCGCTCGTGGAAGAGCGTGAACACGGCGCCGAGGCGGCTCGTGCCGTATTTCACGCCGGCCTCGTAGCCCGTGACAATGCGCGTCGGCGAGGCATTGCGGCCGGCGACGATGTCGTCCGCAAACTCCGTGATGCCGAGCGTGCGCACGCCGCGCGAGACGCGCCCGTAGAACGCGAGCCGGCGATCCACCGCGTAGTTGCCGCCGAGGGAATACGCGGTGTCGGAGGCGGAGTTGGTGCGCGTCTCGAAGTTGCCGGTGCCGAACTGGCCGCCGCGGAGCGCCGGGTTGGCGCTGCCGGCGGTGACGAAGTTGTTGGCCGTGAACTCACGCGTCAGCGTCTGGCGAATGGTGTTGTGGCGCACGCCGGCGTCGATGGTGACGGGGCCGGACTTGTGCTCGATGGCGGCGTAAGGCGTGACCTCGCGATCTTCGCCAACGGCGTTGCGATACTGCGCGGCGAACTGGTAGATGCCGTTGAAGGTCGCGGGCGCGATGACGGCGCCGGTGGTGGCGTTGAGGATGTTGATGTCCACGCGGCGCGGCTGCGGCGTGACGTCGGTGAGTGTCGTCGAGAACAGGTAGTGCTGCTCCTGCTTGAGGAAGGAGTAATACAGGCCGGCCGTCGCGGTCGTCTGGCCTTGGTTGTAAGAACCGACGAGGCGGAGGTCCTGCTGGAAATTGTCCACCGGGCCGGCGGAGTGCTGCCAGGACTTGCGGTTGCCCAGGCCGTTGCCGAGCGCGGCCGCGGCGGCGGCATTGGCGGCGATGACGGCATTGTTGGCGCCGGGGGCGACGAGCTGGAAGGCGTAGTTGCCCCCGCTCAAGCCGGCGGCGAACTGCGCCGTGTCGCGCGCCGCGGCGGCGTTGGCGATGGCCTGCCACGAGGCGGCGACGCCGTTGAAGACGTAGTCGATCGAGCGATAGCCGTCGCTATAGCGGTTGCGCGATTCAAGGCGAAGCGTGTCACTGAGCTTATACTGGAGCTCGGTGCCAAAATACTTCAGGTCCGAGTAGATGCCATCGGCGAGATCCATGGTGACTTGCCCGACGGGCGTGCCCGACACGGTGAGATAGCGCTGATCGGCGGTGGCGGACGTGGGATCGCGGCGAATATTCGGCCCGGACGCGACGTTGCGGAAACTGGAGCCACCCGTCATCGGCATCGGGAGGTCGAAGACGTTGTGGTCGTTGTGGAGCTTGAACGAGGCCTTCACGAAGCCGAGGCCGTTGGCGAAGGTGTGCTTGACGTTGCCCAGCAGCTCGCCGCCGCGGTCGGCAGTGAATCCGGAATAGCGCACGCCGTCATCCACGCGATACCAGCCGCCCAGCGCGTAGGTCGTGCCGTTGCCCGCGGGTCCAGCGACCCACAGATCCGTGCGGAACGTGCCGTAGTCGCTGGTGCTGAGCTCGGCCTCGCCGCCGAACGTCGATCCGCCCTCGCGGCTGATGAGGTTGATGAGCGCGAGCGGCGCCTGCGACGCGAAGATGTTCGACGTGCCGCTGCGCATCACCTCGGTGCGCTCGACGAAGGTGTTGAGGCGCGTCCACGCATCGGGCAGGCCGTGGCGGAGGTTGTTCGTCGCGAGCACGGGCAGGCCGTCCTCGTAGAGCATCACGTAGCTGTAGCCGCTCGTGGTGCCGATGCCGCGGATGGAGACATTGTTGAACGCCTCGCCGCCCGTGGACTCGGTGTAGACGCCGGGAATGGCCTTCAGCACCTCGGCAAAATTGCGCGGCGCGAGTTCCTCCACGCGATTGCGATCAATCGTCGTGATCGCGACGGGCGACTCGATCTGCTTGCGCGGCGCGAGCGAGCCGGTGACGACCAGGGCGTTGAGCATCACGGTTTCCTCGGGCGGCTTGGTGGCCGGCGCGTTTTGTGCCAGCAGCGGCGACACGGCAAAGGCCAGCAACGCGGTGAGCAATTCCGCCGTGCGCCGGGGCGCGCGCGGGGAAGCGGGGAGCAGGTGGAGGGATTTGGTTTTCATGGCAGGGAAAGGGAGAACGGCAAAAACGCTTTTGCACCGGAAATTGGATGCCGCCCAAGCAACGGGCAGCCACGGCGCGTGCAGCAGGGTTTCTTCGAGTTTTAGGGGTTGGGTTCGGAATGGACACTCGACAAAAACGTTTTTGTCAAGCAATGTTCTGGCTCGGGCGCGGGCCGTGCTCATCAACGAACGACCCGCTCAACCCGCTCGCGTCACTTTTTCCATCCCCTCCCCGTCTTCCGCCCCGATGTCGATCGTGCTTCTCGCCAAGGATCTCGGCCTCTCGATCTCCACGGTGTCGCGGGCGCTCAACGGCTACGACGATGTGTCGGCCGCCACCCGGGAGCGGGTCATCACGCGGGCCAAGGCCATCGGCTACCGGCCCAATCCCAGCGCCCGCCGGCTGGGCGCCGGCAAGACCTCCGCGATCGGGGTGATCCTCCCTGCGGCAAGCAGCACGGGACAAGCCGTGGATTCGATGTATTCCAGCCTGCTCGGTGGCGTGGCGACCGAAGTTGAGCCTGCGGGCTACCACTTGCTCGCGTCGATGCTCACGCGCTCCGATCCCGCGCGCGAGGCGGCGCTCTACGAGAACTTCATCCGCGGCGGCTGGGTGGACGCGCTGCTCATCGTGCGCACCCGCGTGCACGATCCCCGCCTGACGCTGGCACGCGAAGCCCGGATGCCCTTCGTCACCTATGGGCGCACTGAGGCGAATGAGCCTTACGCCTGGGTGGACACGGACAACGAGACGGCCTTCCGCTTGGCGACCGAGCGCCTGCTGGAGTTCGGCCACCGCCGCATCGCGCTCATCAACGGCCCGGCCGAATACTACTTCGCCCAGCTGCGCGAGCGCGGCTACCGCCGGGCCCTCGCCGACCGAAAATTGAAACCCGAACCGGGCTGGGTGCTGCATGGCGAGGTGAACGAGAGCGCCGGCCACGCACTCTGCCGCTCCCTCCTGATCCGCAATCCCGCGCCCACCGCATTCCTCTGCGCCACCGACACCATGGCCTTCGGCGCCATCGCCGCGTGCCGCGAGGCCGGCCTCGCCGTCGGCTCGGACGTCTCCGTCATCGGCTACGGCAACTCGAGCCTCTCTGCCTTCTGCGATCCTCCGCTCACGACCGTCGAGCACCAGGTCTTCGACAACGGCCGCCACGTCGGCCAGGCGCTTCTCCGGCTGCTCCGCGAGGAGATCAAGCCGGCTGACGTGCATTACCTCGAGCCGGTCGTCCTCGTCCCGCGGAAATCCGACGGGCCGGCGCCGAAGCCAAGGTAGCGGCGCCGGGCCTACAGCATCGGCGCGGTCGGGCGCAGCGCGGCCTCGAGAAATTTCTGGCGGAAGGGCCGCTTCCCAAACTCGTGCGGGTTGATCTCCAGCGACTGCGCGAAATCCTCCTCCAGGATGCACGCGAGGGCCGCATTGCACTCCCGCGAATGGAAGCAGAGGTTGAGCTCGAAGTTCAGCCGCAGCGAGCGGTAGTCGAGGTTGGCGGAGCCCACCATGGCCCAGTCGTCGTCGACGAGCGTCACCTTCGCGTGGTTGATGCCGGCGGAATACTCAAAGATGCGCACGCCCGCGGCGAAAAGCTCGCTGTAAAACGACCGCCCCACGCACACGAGCCAGGGATGGTCGGTGGCCTCGGAAATCAGCAACCGCACGTCCACGCCGCGCCCCGCCGCCAGCGCGAGCGCCGTGAGCAGGATTTCGTTCGGCACGAAGTAGCCCGTCGCGATCCAGAGCCGGCGCTCCGCGGCGTTGAAGACGCTCACCAGCGATTTCCCGATCGGGCCGTAGCGGAGATCGGGGCCGCCGAGCACCACCTGCGCGGCGTGCCGCGCCGGCGTCCGCGGCGCCTCAAAGTAGCGCCGCGCGGAAAACCGCTCGCCCGTGGCAAAGAACCAGTCGTCCGCAAACGCCGCCTGGAGCTCCGCGACGATCGGGCCCTCCGCCTCGAGCTGCACGTCGCGCCACGGCCCGAGCACGGGATCTAGCCCCTCGTATTCGCGGCCGATGTTCATGCCGCCGACGAACGCCACCGCCCCGTCGATGATCTGGACCTTGCGATGATTGCGCAGGTTGAGGAAAAACCGGTTGCGCCGCGGGTCGAGGCTTTGGAACCACGAGAACTTCCCCCCCGCCGCGCGAAAGGCCGCCAGTCGCTCCTCGTCGAGGCCCCTCGATCCCAGCTCGTCGACCAACAGGCGCACGGTCACGCCCCGCCGCGCCGCCTCGGTCAGGAGCGCGAGGAAGCGTTCGCCGGTCGCGTCGTCCTGCCAGATGTAGACTTCAAAATGGATGTGGTGCTGCGCCGCCCGGATCCGGTCGGCCAGCGCGGGGTAGAACGCCGCGGCGTCGCGCAGCACCCGCAGGCCGGCCGCCGCGCCAATCGGCAGCTCATTCACCCGCGACAGCAGCTGCAGGAGCTGGCGATCGCGCTCGGGCAATGTCGCCACCAGCGCCACCACGTCGGGGTCGGTCGTGACGGCGGGCGAGCGCTCCCGCGCGGCGCCGGCCGCCACCTTCCGCCGCCGCCGCAACCGCCGGCGCTTGAGCCGGTCCGTGCCCACGAGCAGGTAGGCGGCCGCGCCCAGAAACGGGATGAACACAATGGCCCACAGCCAGGCCAGCGTGGCGGTCGGGCGCTTCTTCAGCAGCAGCAGGTGCGGAATCAGCGCCCAGGTGGCGAGGTAGCTGAGGAGCAAGGCGAGTTTCATCGGGCGGGCCGCACGGGCGCAGAGGTTCGGGGCTCCGTGGCCGAAGACAAGCGCGGGGCGCTTCCGCCGTTGCGCGGCGGCGCGCGCGGCGCAGGCTTTCGCCGCCATGTCCCGCCTCGCCGCCGCCCTGCTTTGCCTCGCGTTCGCACCCGCCCTCTCCGCGCGCATCGACCTGCTGCTCGTGCCACCCGCGGAGGCCGTGACCGGCGAGCCGGGGCTCCGGCTCGTCCTCTATCTCAACAACCCGTCACCGCTCGCGGAGGACTTCAAGGTCACGCGCTACCTCCATGCGCTCTACACCTCCCAGACCGGCCACGGCCGCGTGCTGCTGGAGGTCGTGGGCCTGCCCGACGACGAGAAGACGCTCAACGTGCCCGCCGCCTCGCGCCGCGACCTGACGCTCGAACTGAAGGAAAGGATCGTGTCGCCCGCCAACTTCGTCTCCCTCCGCCTGGAGTATCCCGAGACCAACCCGATCATGTTCGAGGTGCGGCCCGCGCCGGCCGCGCCCCCGACGCCGCTGCTTCCGCCGGCGACTCCGCGCGCCATCGACCTCTCTAGCGACCTCGAGTCGACGGGCCGCCACATCGCCGCCTACGAGCCCATCTACTTCGCCGTGGGCTGGCGCGACCGGTTCAATGCCCGCTTCCAAATCAGCTTCAAATACCGCGTCTTTGAACGCGGCCCGCCCGACGAGGCGGTGCCGCTCCGGCTCGCCCGCGATCTCCACCTCGCCTACACCCAGACCTCAATCTGGGACCTCGAGTCGTTTTCCAAGCCGTTCTACGACTCGAGCTACAAGCCGACGGTGTTCTTTCTGCACGAGGTGCCCGAGGGCGTCCTCGCCAGCGTGCAATACGGCGCGCAGCACGAATCCAACGGCAAGGGCGGCGGCAGCGCGGCCGCGAGCGGCACGGGCCTCGTCTCCCCCACCACCGCGCTGCGCCATCCCTCCGACAGCCGCAGCCTCAACTCCCTCTACCTCGCCCCGACGTTTCGCTGGAAGAGCAGCGCCAGCGACTACTTCGCCGAGCTGCGGCCGCGCGTGATTGCCTACTTCCACGCGACGGAAAACGCCGACCTCGCCCGCTTCCGCGGCCACGTCGAGCTCGGCGCCCGCGCCGGGCTCGACCACGGCTGGCAACTGGCCGCCCTGCTGCGCGGGAGCGTGCGCGGCCACGGCAGCGCGGAGTTCAACCTCACCTGGCCCACCGACCACGTGCCCCTCCTGCCCCGGACGCTCCTGACGTCCGTCGGCGGCTACCTGCAGGTGCAATACTTCAACGGCTACGGCGAGAGCCTGCTCGACTACGACGTGCGCCGGCGTGATCAGCTGCGGTTTGGATTCACGCTGGTGCGCTGATCGGGTGCCGCCGCGGGGGCCGGCGGCCGCCGCTGAAACGGCGCCGCAAGCTGGCCGAGGTAGCCCGCGGGCATGGGCTCATCGATGCCGTATTTCTCGGGAAACCGCCGGGGCAGCAGCAGCGTGCCGAACATCCAGTCCACGAGGGGAAACAGCCCGCCGTAGTTCCGATTGTTCGTCGCTGCACCTTCGTTCGCATGGTGCCAGTGGTGGAAGACCGGCGTCGCAATCAGCCACTCGAGCCAGCCGAAGCGCAGCCGCACATTCGCGTGAATGAAGATCGCGAGCAGGCCCTCGATGCCGATCAGAAACGCAAACGTCTCCTTGGTGAAGCCGAGGAGATAGACCGGGAGGATGCCGCACAGGCGGATGAAGGTCTGGTCGACGGGGTGCAGCCGGCTCGCCGCAAACCAGTCCAGGTGCTCGCTCGAGTGGTGCACGGCATGAAAGCGCCACAGCAGCGGAAAAGTGTGCGCCCAACGGTGGCCCCAATAGGCGCCCACCTCGAAGACCAGGAGCGCGACCACGCCCTGCGCCCAGCGCGGCAGGCCCAGCATCGCCTGCTGCAACGGCGGCCAGACGAGGAACCCGAGCAGCGTGATGAGCACGTAGGCGGCGAGGAGCGTCAGGAGCTTCCGGATGACGCCCGTGAAAAAGAAATGCGCCCCGTCGGCCCATGCGCCCGGCCGGCGCCAAAAATCCCGCCGCACGATCGGAAACACCCGCTCGAGCCGCACAAAGATCGCGATGAGCACGACGAGGCCCAGGGCCAGCCGCGCGGGATCGAAGGGCTTTTCCACCGGGCTGGGCGACGCCGGGCCACCGGGCCGCGTTACGCCAGGATGCCGCGCACGATCTCGCCGTGCACGTCGGTCAGGCGGAAGTCGCGGCCTTGGAAACGGAACGTGAGCTTCGTGTGGTCGAAGCCCAGCAGGTGCAGGATGGTCGCCTGCAGGTCGTGCACGTGGACCTTGTTCTCCGTGATGCCGAAGCCCAGCTCGTCGGTCGCGCCATAGCTGAGGCCGTGCTTCACGCCGCCGCCGGCGAGGAAAAGCGAGAATGCGTCCGGAAAATGATCGCGGCCGAGCACATCGCTGGCCGCGGTGCGGCCCTCGCGGAACGGCGTGCGGCCGAACTCGCCGCCCCACACGACGAGCGTGTCGTCGAGCAGCCCGCGTTGCTTGAGATCGCGGATGAGCGCGGCGACAGGCTTGTCGGTGCGCGCCATCTTGGCGGTGAGGCCCTCGCGGATGTCCTCCTTGGGATTGGTGCCGTGGAAATCCCAGCCCCAGTCGAAAAGCTGCACGAAGCGCACGCCCTGCTCGAGCAGGCGGCGGCCCAGCAGGCAGTTGTTGGCAAACGACGCTTCGCCGGGCTTGGCGCCGTAGGCTTCGAGCGTCGCCGCGCTCTCGCGCGAGATGTCCATCACCTCGGGCACGCTCGCCTGCATGCGGAAGGCCAGCTCGTATTGCGCGATGCGCGTCGCGGTCTCCGGGTGGCCGAGCTCGGCCGCCTGCAGCTCGTTGAGCTCGCGGAGCGCATCAAGCGTCTGCCGGCGCAGCGCCCGCGACATCCCCGGCGGATCGCTCACGTAGAGGACCGGGTCGCCCTTGCTGCGGCACTGCACGCCCTGAAACACCGACGGCAAAAAACCTGTGCCCCACGCGCTCTGCCCCGCGCTCGGCTGCACGCCGCTGGAGATGAGCACGACGAAGCCCGGCAAGTTCTCGTTCTCCGAGCCGAGCCCGTAGGTCACCCACGAGCCCATCGAGGGCCGCCCGCCGCGCGGCGAACCGGTGAACAGCAGCAGCTCCGCCGGCGTGTGGTTGAACTGCTCCGTGAACATCGACTTGATCACGCACAGCTCGTCCGCGACCGCCTGGAAATTCGGGATGGCGTCGGACATCCAGATGCCGCCCTTGCCGTGCCGCGAGAAGGTGCGCGGCGTGCCCATCAGCTTCGGCGTGCCGCTCGTGAAGGCGAATTTCCTGCCCTTCACAAAGTCGTCCGGCGCGAGCTGCCCGTCGCGCTTCACGAGCTCGGGCTTGTAGTCGAAAAGATCGAGGTGAGGCGGCCCGCCCGACATGTGCAGGTAGATCACGCGCTTCACCTTGGGCGCGTAGTGCGGCGGGCGCACGGCGAGCGGATTGAGCACCGCGGCGCCGGAGGCGGCGGCGCGCGCGCCGAGCGCCTGCAAGGCAATCGCGCCGAGCGAGAACTGCCCCGCGCCGCGCAGGAAGTGGCGGCGCGTCTGATGCTGGAGGCGTTGGAGGGTGAGGTTCATCCGGATCGAGAGGTAGGAGCGCGCTTGCGCGCGATTTCACCGCCTGGGCGCGAGACGCCGCCACTTCCCATCGCGCGCAAGCGCGCTCCTGCCTTCAAGGCGTTGTGCGGCTCGCGTCTCATCGCTTCATCAGCGTTTCGTCGAGGTTGAGCAGCACATTGGCGACGGCGACCCACGACGCCAGCTCGGCGGGCGCGAGCGAGGGCGGCGGCGCATTTTCGGCATTGGCGATCGCCGCGGCGGCTTGATCGGGCGCGGCGGCGTAGGCCGCGAGCGACGATCGCTGCAGCGCGACCAGCGGCTTCAGCTCGGCGTCGCTGGGCCTGCGCAGCAGCACCCGCCGGAAGCCCGCGCGCGCGCGCTCCTCGGCCGTCCGGCCGTCTTCCATCATGACGCGCGCCAGCGCCTGCGCCGCCTCGACATAGACCGGATCGTTGAGCGTCACGAGCGCCTGCAGCGGCGTGTTGCTGCGGTTGCGGCGCAGCGTGCAGACCTCGCGGTTGGGCGCGTCGAACGTCACCATCGAGGGATACGGGCTGCTGCGGCGCCACTCGGTGTAGAGCCCGCGGCGATGGCGCTCCTCGCCGCTGCTCGTCTTCCAGTCGAGCGCGGAGCCAAACGCGGCACTGAGACCGAACGCCGGCTGGAACGGCCGCGCCGAGGGGCCGCCCAGCTTTGGATTCAGCAAGCCGCTCACGGCCAGCGCCTGATCGCGCACCATCTCGGCCGTGAGGCGGAAGCGCGGGCCGCGCGACAACAGCCGGTTCTCGGGATCGGCCTCGAGCGCCGCGGGGGTGACGCGCGAGCTCTGCCGGTAGGCGGCGGAGGTCACGAGCATCCGCAAAAACTTCTTTTGATCCCAGCCGCCCTCGCGCAGCTCGACCGCGAGCCAGTCGAGCAACTCGGGATGCGTCGGCGGCTCGCCCTGCGAGCCAAACTCCTCGGTCGTGCGCACAAGGCCGAGCCCGAAGACGGCCTCCCAGAGTCGGTTTGCCAGCACCCGCGCCGTGAGCGGGTTTTCCGCGCTCATGAGCCAGCGCGCGAGCGCAAGCCGGTCGGGCTTCGTCCCGGCGGGCAGCGGCGGGAATGCCGACGGCACACCGGGCTCCACCAGCTCGCCAAGCGCGAGATAGTTGCCACGGAGCTGAACGTGCGTCGGGCGCTGCTTGTCCGCCGGCAGCTCGCGCATGATCAGGGACGACTGCCGGGGCATCTCGTCGATCGAGCGTTGGAGCGCGGCGATGCGGGCCCGCTCCGTGCGGAATTCAGGCGCGACGTCGCGCACGTAGTGGTCGAGCAGCTGCGCCCGCTCCTCCGGCGAAAGCTCGGTCTCGGCCTTGCGCAACGTCGCCAGCAGCGCAGGCGGCACGCGCAGGTGCACCTTGGCGCGCGTGTCCGCCGTCGCGTCCACCCGGAAATGCCGCAGCGTCGCGCCCGCCACCTCCGATTGCTGCTCCAGCGTCACGATGATCGTCGCGCCGGGCTCGAGCGCGATCGGCTGCTCTGGCTCGAGGGCGAGCTCGTGCGGCGCGCCCGCGGCGCCCGCCACGCCCCACCCGCGCTTGGTCGCGGGAGGCGGACCCTTTTTTCGCCGCGCCGCGCCGGGCCGCGCATCCGGCTCCGCCGCCACCAGGGTCTCGTCGTAGTCCGGCTGCGCATAGTCGGCGACCACGCGGGCGATTTTCACGTCCCGCGGCTCGCCGGGGCTGAAGCTCCGGCTCGGTTTCGGCGCGGGCGTGACGCCCTGGTCCCACACGGCTTTGCGGTCCTCGTCGAGCACCGTGAGCTTCAGCCCTGCGGGCGTCGGCTCCAAGCCGCGCCGCGCCCAGAGGACGATCTTTTCGATGGGCTGCGTGCGACCGAGATCAACCTCCCACCACGGGTTGTCGCCGGGGTCCGTGGCACTCACGGAGTCTTTTTCGGGCGCGCCGTCGGTCTGCCCGTCGATGGCACGCGCGGCCACCGCGCCGCCGGCCGTCGTGCTCTGCGTCGCGCTGCCGCGCGGCGCGACGTTCTCGCCCCCGGCGAAGACCTCCACTTCCGCAATCGCGAGCCTCCGGTTGGCGCCGGGAAACTCGACGCGCACGAAGCGGCCCCGCCGCACGGACTGCGCGGGCCGCACGCTCACGCGCACCCGCGACAGAAGAAATGACCCGCCGTCTCCCGGCAGCGTGGCGACGCGCAGCGCGGTGATTTTTCCCGGGCCCAAGTCCGCCAGCTCCACGGTGGTCGTGTCCTTGCGCTTTCCCGGCGCGACTTGCACGCGCCCGTCGGGCAGCGTCTCGATTTTTGCGCCGGCGGACGACTTTGCCGACGCGACGCGCGGCGCCGTCCAGGCGAGCTGGCGCGGAAATTCCTTCGCCCACGCCGCGGCGGCGGCGGTGTGCGCGGACCGCGCGGCACGCAGCTGCCCCTCCAGCTGCGCGATCTCGGCTTCGCTTTCCGCGCGCTGCCTGAGCTGCTCGTCGCTGAAGAACTCCTTCACCGGCGCCTCGTCGTTGCGGTCGGCGTCCTCCGTCTGGTTGAGCATCGCGTAGAGCGAGAAATATTCCCGCTGCGAAAGCGGATCGTATTTGTGCGTGTGGCATTGCGCGCAGGCCATCGAGGTCCCCATCCATACGGCCATCGTGGTGTTGACGCGGTCGACGATCGCGACGCTGCGGAACTCCTCGTCGTCGGTGCCGCCCTCGGTGTTGTTCATCGTGTTGCGATGAAAGCCCGTCGCGAAAACCTGCTCGTCGGTGGGGTTGGGCAGCAGGTCGCCGGCGAGCTGCTCGATGGTGAACTGATCGAACGGCAGGTCGCGGTTGAACGCGTCGATCACGTAGTCGCGGTAGCGCCAGATGCTGCGCGGCTGGTCGTCGGCGTAGCCCTTGGAGTCGGCGTAGCGGGCGAGGTCGAGCCACTGCCGCGCCCAATGCTCGCCGTAGGCCGGCTTGGCGAGCTGGCGGTCGACGAAGCGCTCGTAGGCCTCGGGCGCGCGGTCGGCGGCAAACTGCTCCACCTCCGCCAGCGTGGGCGGCAGCCCCGTGAGATCGAGCGCCACGCGGCGCGCGAGCGCCGCCCGGTCGGCCTCGGGCTGGGGTGCGAGCTTCGCCGCTTCCAGCCGGGACAAGACAAAGCGATCCAGCACGCCGCGCGGCCAGCGGCCGTCCTTCACCGCGGGCACCGCGGGGCGTTTGGGCGGCTCGTAGGACCAGTGGCGCGCGTAAGGGGCGCCGGCGGCAATCCAGCGGTTCAGCAGGCCGATTTCCGCGGGGGAGAGGGCCTTGCCGGTCTTGCGCGGCGGCATGACTTCCTCGGCATCGCTGCTCGTGATGCGCGCCACGAGCTCGCTCTTCGCCGGATCGCCGGGCACGATGGCGAAGGCCCCGCCGCCGAGGTCCTCGCGCGCGCCGGCGAGCGTATCGAGGCGCAGGCCGTGCTGGCCGCCCTTGCGGTTGGCGTCGTCCGGGCCGTGGCAGCGAAAGCACTTGTCCGAGAGGATGGGCCGGATTTCGCGGTTGAAGTCCGGAGCCGGCTCGGCCGCGAGCGCGGCGCCGGCGGCCAGGAGCATGGGAATAAGCAACCGCATGGGAAGGCTGGAACCTTTGTGCCGGACGCTGGCCGGCGCAAGCTAGAGCAGCGTCCCGTGCAGCACCACGAAGGCCACGCTGAAGTAGATGATCAGCCCGGTCACATCGACCAGCGTCGCGACAAACGGCGCGCTCGACGTGGCCGGATCGAAGCCGAGGCGCTTCAGCCCGAGCGGCAGCATCGAGCCAATCAACGAGCCCCAGAGCACGACGCCGACGAGCGAGCAGCCCACCGTCACGCCCACGAGCGCCCAGTGCGGCCCGTAGATGTCCGAGAAGCGCGACCAAATCGCGATCCGGAGAAAGCCGATCGAGCCGAGCAGCAGCCCGAGCAGCGTGCCGGCGGCGAGCTCGCGGCGCATGACGCGCCACCACTCGCGCAGGCGGAACTCGCCGAGCGCCAGCGCGCGGATCACGAGGCTCGCGGCCTGCGAGCCCGCGTTGCCCCCCGAGCTGATCACGAGCGGCACGAAGAGCGCGAGCACCACGGCCTTGGCGATCTCGTCCTCGAAGTAGCTCATCGCGGTCGCCGTGAGCATCTCGCCGAGGAAGAGCACGACCAGCCAGCTCGCGCGCTTCTTCACCATGCGCGAGAGCGCGATGGTGGTGTAGGGCTCGTCGAGCGCCTCGCTGCCGCCGAGCTTCTGGATGTCCTCCGTCGCCTCGGCCTCGGACACGTCGAGCATGTCGTCCACCGTCACGATGCCGATCAGCTTCTGGTTTGCATCCGTGACCGGCAGGGCCACGCGGTCGAACCGCTTGAACAGCGCCAGGGCCTTCTCGCGGTCGTCCGTCGGGGCGAGCCAGGTGTAGTTGCCGTCGAGCAGCGCTCGGACGGGCTGATCGAGCGGCGAGAGCAGGAAACGCCGCACGCGCACGTCGTCGATCAGGCGGCCCTCCTCGTCGACGACGTAGACGACGTTGAGCGTCTCGCGATCGTAGCCGTGGGTGCGGATGTAATCCAGGGCCTCGCGCACGGTCCACTCGGGCCGCACGGCGACGAAATCGAGCGTCATCATGCGCCCCACGCTGTGCTCCGGGTAGGCCAGCAGCGCCTGCGCGACCTGGCGCTCGTCGGGCGTGAGCATGGCCAGCAGCTGCATCGCGACGTCGAGCGGCAGCTCGTTGAGGAAGGCCGTGCGGTCGTCGGGCGGCAGGGCGTTGAGCAGCGCGGCCACCTGCTCCTGGTTGAGGGCGCGGAGGATCTTCCGCTGATCGCCGGTGGAGAGGTAGGTGAAGGTCGCCGCGGCCAGCTCGCGCGAGCACATGCGGAAGAGCGCCGCGAGCTGCTCCACCTGCAGGTCGGCGAGCAGCGGGGCGAGGTCGCTCGCGAGCCAGCGGTCGAGCTGCGCCCGCAGCGCGGGGATCTCGCGGCGCGCGAGGAGCGCGGCAATTTCGTTCCTAACCTCGGACGGCGTGGCCATGCGCCGACGCAGGCACGGACGGGCGCGCGCTTCAAGCACGCGGAGGGGAAAAAGACGCGATTGCGCCGCGCCGGCCCAGCCGCATTGTGCCGCGCCGTGAATCCCGAGACCAAGCCGAGCCTGCGCCGCGCGCTGCGCACCGTCGCGCTGTTCGAGGCCGCCAAGGGCGCGGTCGTGCTCCTCGCCGGCCTCGGCCTGCTCGCGCTGATTGATCGCGACGTGCAGGACATCGCGGAGCGGCTCGTGCGGCTGAGCCACCTCAACCCCGCGAGCCGCTACCCGCGCATTTTCCTCGAGGCCGCGGAGAAAATCACCGACCGCCAGCTCCTGATGCTGGCCGTGGCCGCCGGCGCCTACGCCGCGGTGCGGCTGATCGAGGCCTACGGGCTGTGGCACGGGCGCCGGTGGGCCGAGTGGTTCGCGCTGCTGGCGGGCGGGCTCTTCCTGCCAGTGGAAATCTTCGAGCTGTTCAAGCACGCCACACCGCTGAAGGCCGGCGTGTTCATCGTGAACCTCGCGATCGTGCTCTACATGATCTACGAGCTGCGGCGGCCGGCGGGCACGACCGGCTCCGCGCCGCCGGTCAGGCCCGCTGACCCGGCGACTCCGCCTGGGTAAGCTGGTCCAGCGCGCGTCGCGCCATCCGGCCGATCACCACGACCACCGCCACGAGCACGACGAAACCCGCCACATACATCCACGTCTGGGTCTTCGCCTTGAGATCGAGCTGCTCCAGGCCCGCGCCCACGAACACCCCGAGCGCGGTGCGCGGCGTGACGCCGACGAGCGTGCCCAGCGCGTAGTCGAGGACCCGCACCTTGCCCGCCGCGAGGAGGAAGTTGACGAACGCAAACGGCGAGTTCGGCGGCAAGCGGACGAGCGTCACGACGAAAAGTGCGCGGCCCTGCGCCGGGCTGAGCAGCGCGCGATACACCGCGTCCCACTCGCGTCGCTCCCGCACGACCGCGATCACGCGATCGCGCGCGATCCAGCGGCCGATGGCGTAGGCGATGAAGCCCGCGACCACGATGCTCCCGATCGCGAGCGGCGTGCCCTTGGCAAAGCCAAACGCCCAGCCCGCGAGGATGGCGCAGGAAAATGTCGGCGTGATCGAGAGCCCCATCAGCAGCGCCGTGACCACGAAATAAATGATCATGCCCTGCTCGCCGTGTTCCTTGAGCCAAGGTCCGAGCGTGGTGAGCTTCGCCAGCAGGATGAGCCCGCCGATCAGCGGGAGAAACGAGAGGATGAGCGCGACCGGCCCGGCGGCGCCGAGGCGCTTGAACGTGGCTTGCCACGAGGAGTCCGGCGAGCCCGGCTGCGGCGAAGGGGAGGAATTCACGCGCGTGGTTGTGCAGGGGAATCACGCCGCACTCAAGCGCGGCGGTTTACCGCGCGCAGCGGTGTTGTTGCGGGAGGGGCTTTGTGCCCCGACTCGCCGGCGCCAGCCGATGACGGTTTTCCCCCTCGACACCATCCGAGCACCTTAGCCCACTGCTTGCGCATGTCGTCGTCGCCCACCGTCGAGTTTCGCGAGGTCACCAAGCGCTTTGGCGACGGCCCGCTCGTGCTCGACCGGCTCTCGTTTGCGGCGGCGCCGGGCGATTTCATCTCGCTCATCGGCCCGAGCGGCTGCGGCAAGTCCACCGCGCTGCGCCTCATCGCCGGCCTCAGCCCGATCACCGCGGGCCGCCTCACGATCGGCGGGCAGCCGCCGGAGGAGGCCGCCGAGGAGACGGCGTTTGTCTTTCAGGAGCCCACGCTCCTCCCGTGGCTCAACGTCGCGCACAACGTCGAGCTGCCGCAGAAGCTCCGCGGCGTCGGCGTCGCCGCGCGCGCGGAGAGCCGCCGCCGCGTGCTCGATCTCGTGCGGCTCGGCGACAAGGCCGCGGCCTGGCCGCGGCAGCTCTCCGGCGGCCAGAAGATGCGCGTCTCGATCGCACGCGCGCTGTCGCTCGCGCCGCGGCTGCTGCTGCTCGACGAGCCGTTCGGCGCGCTCGACGAGATGACCCGCGAGCACCTCAACGAGGAGCTGCTCGCCATCCGCGAGCAGGAGCGGTGGACGGCGTTCTTCGTCACGCACTCGGTGGCCGAGGCGGTGTTTCTCTCCAACCGCATCGTCGTGTTTGCCGCCAACCCGGGCCGCATCCACCGCGAGATCGCCGTGCCGCTCCCCTACCCGCGCACGCCGGAGACGCGCCTCTCGCCGCGCTACCACGAGATCGTGGCCGAGGCGTCGCGGGTGCTGCGCTCGGTCACGGACGCCGCCGCCTGAGCCATGCGCCGCCCCCTGCTGCAAATCCTCCTGCCCGCGCTCACCGCCGCCGCGGTGATCGCGGCGTGGTTTGCGATCCACACGGCGCTCTCGGCCGACACCAAGTTTCTCCTGCCCACGCCGGGGGCCGTGCTCGATGCGCTTTGGACCCAGCGCGCCGCCTTCGCGCAGGGCGCCTGGAACACCGCGCAGGGCGCGCTCCTCGGCTTTGCCCTCGCCGTCGCGGTCAGCTCGACCGCGGCGTGGCTGCTCTCGCTCTCGCCGCTCGTGCGCTCGAGCCTCTACCCGCTGCTGATGGCGCTGCAGCTGACGCCGCTCCCGATCTTGGCGCCGATCTGCGTGCTGTGGGTGGGGGCGGGGCTGAAGAGCGTCGCCCTGCTGACCTTCCTCATCGCGTTCTTCCCGCTGACGGTGAACACGACGCAGGGGCTCGTCTCGACCGACCGCAATCTCGTCGAATTCTTCCAGCTCTGCCGCGCGAGCCGCTGGCAGCAGCTCGTCCACCTGCGCGCGCCGGCGGCGCTGCCGTATTTCTTCACCGGACTGCGCATCGCCGCCACGCTCTCGCCGATCGGCGCCGTCGTCGCCGACATGAACGCCGGCTCCAACGCCAACGACGGCGCGGGGCTCGGGTTCATGGCGGTCATCTACGCGAGCCAGGCGAAATATGCGGCGCTCTTCGCCACCGCGTTCGTGACGTGCGTGCTCGGCTTTCTCTTCAACGCCGCGGTGCTCGCGCTCGCATGGCTGGCGCTGCACCACTGGCACGACTCCTACGAGCGCGCCGACCGCTAGGCGCCGCGCGCGCGGCGGGCCGCGGCCCCGACGCCGAAGGCCCGGCGCGGTGCGCCGCGAGATTTCGCTCGTGGCTCCTTGGCTTCCGGCTCAACTCCGTTTCTCTTCGCGACCATGACCCTCTCCCGCCTCGGCGCCGCCATTCTTTCCCTGCTCTCCGTCCTCGCGGCCCCCGCCTGCGCCGCCGACAAAGCGCCGTTCAAGCTCGTCGTGCAACTCGACTGGGTGGCCGAGCCGGAGCATGGCGGCTTCTACCAAGCCGCGGCCCGCGGCTACTTCCGCGACGAAGGCCTCGACGTGACGATCATCCCCGGCGGCCCCGGCGCCCACGTGATGCCGAGCGTCGCCACCGGCAAGGCCCACATCGGGCAGGCCGGCGACATCGAGACCCTGCAAAAGCAGGCCGAGGGCCTGCCCGTCGTGCAGTTCGCCGCCGTGTTTCAGGACGATCCCGCCGGCATCCTCGTGCATGCCGACAGCGCCGTGAAAAAATTCGAGGACCTCGACGGCAAGACCGTCATCGCGCGGCCCGGCTGGGTCTTCCTCGATTTTCTGAAAAAGAAATACGGCGTGAAGGTGAACGTCGTCGCGCAGAATTTCTCGAGCGTCGCCTTCCTCGGCAACAAGGAGGCGCTCCAGCAGGGCTACTTCATCGCCGAGCCCTACCACATCGTGAAGGCGGGCGGAAAAATGCCGCGCTTCCTCTCGACCTGGGATGCGGGCTTCCGCGGCTACGCCGTGCTGGTCACGGGCCGCAGGTTTGCGCGCGAGCACCCCGCCGAGCTCGCCGCCTTCACGCGCGCCTACATCCGCGGCTGGCGCGACTACCTCGCGGGCGATCCCACGCCCGCGCACGAGGCGATGAAGCGGGCCAACAGCAACAACACCGACGAGTTCATGGCCTTCTCACGCAAGGCGATCATCGACGAGCGCCTCGTCACCGGCCGCGACGCCGACGGCGGCCCGGCCAAGATCGGCCGGCTCGATCCCGCCCGCTTCGCCGCGCAGATCGCCGTGCTCGAGGAGCTGGGCCTGCTGCCGAAGGGCAAGGTCACCACCGCCAGCGCGATGACGACGGAGTTTCTGCCCAAGTGACCACGGCGGCCAAGGGTTCCGGCGCGCCACCCGCGCGCGAACGCTTCCTCGCGCTCCTGCGCGCCGCCGTCGCAGGCGGCGCGCTGGTGAAGCTCACGCTCGGCAAGCATCGCGGCGCCGACCCGACCCTGAATCAACTCCATGTGCGGCCCGTGGCCCTCAAGGCGGGCCCGCACCTGGCCTTGGTCTGGCGCCACGCGACGCGCGATGTCACAAAAAACCTTTCCCCCGACGCCGCCCAAGCCGAAATCGAGCGCCTGCTCGGCGGGGATTTTCTGGACGCCCACCTGGCAACCACCAGCCAGCGCGCGCAGCTCGAGCTGCAGCCCGACGGCGGCGGGCGCTTGCGCCTCATGGCGCCCGTGACCGGCGCGGGCGCGCCGCCATCCGCCCCCGCCGCGCACGATCGCGCGAAACAGCACGCGATCCCGGCCGACGCGCCCTGGCTCCGCGCGCTCGGTGTCACCAACGACGCCGGCAAGCCCCGCGAGGGCATGGCCGACAAATTCCGGCAAATCCAGAAATTCGCCGAGCTGCTCACGCACCTGCTCGTGGAGGCGTTTCCCGGCCCCCAGGCCGAGGCGCCCGGCGCGCGGCTTCGGGTCGCGGACATGGGCAGCGGCAAGGGCTACCTCACCTTCGCGCTCGCCCACATCCTCGGCGATCGCGCGATCATCCGCGGCATCGAGGCCCGCCGCGAGCTCGTGGATTTTTGCAATCGCGCCGCGCAGGAAAACGGCTTGGCCCACCTGGGCTTCACCGCCGGCCGAATCGAGTCCGCCCCCGTCGACGGGCCGCTCGACGTCCTCATCGCGCTCCACGCCTGCGACACCGCCACGGACGACGCGCTCGCGCACGGCCTCGCGGCCGGAGCCCCGCTACTGGTCGTCGCGCCGTGCTGCCAGAAGGAGCTGCGCGCCCAGCTCACCGCGCCACCGGTGCTCGCCGCGCCGCTGCGCCATGGCATTTTCCAGGAGCGCCACGCGGAGTTCGCGACCGATGCGTTGCGCGCGCTGCTGCTCGAATGGGCGGGCTATCGCACCAAGGTCTTCGAGTTCATCTCCACCGAGCACACGGCGAAGAACCTGATGATTGCCGCCATCAAGGCCCGGGAACGGGCGGCGCCCGACAGCGACCTCGCGGCGCGGGTGCGGGAGTTTGCGGCCTTCTACGGCATCCGCTCGCAGGCGCTGGCGCGGGCGCTCAACTTCCCCCTCCCGGCATGACCTGGCCCGACCTCGACTGGCCGGCGCTGGACCGGCTGCGGCAGAAATTTCTGAGCGGCGCCGCGGCCGGCGGGCCCTATTGGGAATCGTCATCGGACCTCGCCAGCTACGACTTCACCTACGGCGAACGCATCGGGTGGAAATGGGATCACGTGCTGCGCGAGCTGCGGCTGCGCGGCTGGCGCCCCGCCTCGCGCGAGGTGCTCGACTGGGGCTGTGGCAGCGGCGTCGCGGCGCGCCGCGTGATCGCATTTTTCGGGGCGGGGAACTTCGATTCGCTCACCGTCTGGGATCACTCGCCGCTCGCGTGCGAGTTTGCGGAGCAGGCCGCGCGGGCCGCGTTTCCGTCGCTCGCGATCGCGTCGGCCACGCCCAGCCTCCTCGCCGGCGCCACGCCGCTCGGGCTCCTTGTCGTCAGCCATGTGCTCAACGAGCTGCCGCCCGCGCAGCTCGCGGCGCTCCGCGCGCTCATCGCGCGCGCGGAGGCGGTCGTGTGGGTGGAGCCCGGCACGCACGCCGTGAGCCGCCAGCTCACCGCGCTCCGCGACGAACTGCGCGGGCCGTTTCACGTGGTCGCGCCGTGCACGCATGCGAACCCGTGCCCGATGGCGGCGCCGGCCAACGCGCGCCACTGGTGCCATTTTTTCGCCCCGCCGCCGGCGGAGATTTTCGCCGACTCCGAGTGGGTGAAGTTCGGCCAGCGCGCCGGCATCGATCTCCGCAGCCTGCCCTACTCCTTCCTGGCGCTCGACCGCCGGGCCCCGCCCCAGCCCCCCGCCGATCTCGGCCGCGTGATCGGGCGGCCCGAGCATTTCAAGCCGTATGCCCGGCTGCTGAATTGCGCCGCCGCCGGCCTGGCCGAGCTGGAGCTCCCCAAGCGCGCCGACCCCGCGCTCTTCAAGGAACTCGAGCGCACCAAGGCGCCGCTCGTCTACCGGTGGCAGGTTGCGGACCGGAAGATCGCGGGCGGCGCCGCGCTGGGCCGGGGCGACGAGACGTAGTGGCGGCCCGGCCCGCGCCGCGCGTCAGAAATTCCCGCGCAGCCCGAACGTCCACGCCGAGCCGTAATCCACGCGCTGCCGGAAGCGGGCGTAGGCAGGCGTGTTGGGACCGTAGATTTTCGTGTCCTCGGTCTGATCCCCGATGTTCCGCATGTTGGCGAAAACCGTGTAGTTTTTGAGGAGCCGGTATTCGCCCGTGAGATCGATATACATGCGCTTCGAGCCCCAGTTGTAGGTGTTGGCCTCGATGCTCTGCCCGACGGCCACGATGCCGCGCCGCTGCATGCCCCGGTAGTTCCAGTTGGCTTTGAAGAGGTATTTCGGCCGCGTGAGGCTCACGCCCCACGAGCCGAAGCGCGGGATGTAACCGGCGAAGTTCGCCGCGCCGTCGCCGACCGCCCGCTGCGCGCTGGCGTTGGCAAAGACCTGCACGCCGCGCGCCCACTCCGGCAGAAACGTGAGCGCCTGCTTGTAGTCGAACTCCACCCCCGTCATCCGCACCGTGCTCGGCAGGTTGTAGTTCGTCGAGACATCATAGGGGTCGTAGACGGCCGGATCGAGGTTGTTGAGCGCGAGGAACTCGGGCGTCGCGTTGAAGACCGTGCTGCCGAAGAAATTCTTGAAGTCGCGCACGAAGCCGCCGACCGAGATCTGGCCGACGCGATCGAAGTAATACTCGATCCGCGCCTTGTAGGACCTCGCGCTCCACGCCTTGATGCCGGGGTTGTTGACGGTGATGCGATTGCCGGGGCCCGGGAGCTGCTCGGTGTCGGGGAGCGTGATGCCGCCGACGTATTGGCTGAAATCGGGCCGGCCCACCGACCAGTAATACGCGGCGCGCAGCGTCAGGTTCTCGCGCAGGAGATAGCTGGCGTTGAGGCTCGGGAAAAACCGCAGGTATTCCTTCTGCGTGTGCTGGCCGCGCGAGATGTAGGTGAGCTGCGAATAGGCCAGCCCCGCGTTGGTCGGGACGATCAGCGCGGGCTGCACCCCGGCGAGATTCGGGTTGGTGTCGATGACGTTCCCGGCCGCGTCGCGCCGAAAGTCGCGCGTCGGATCGTTGAGCCGGCCCTCGCCCTTGACGTTCGTCTGCTCGGCGCGCAGGCCGCCGGTGAGCTGCAGCCGGCGCTGGAGGAACGCCACGTCGCCGCGCAGGTAGGCGGAGGAGATGACCTCGCGGGCGTTGGTGTTGCGGTCGACCTGCGAGCGGTAGAACGCGTTCTCGTCGATCGTGAAATACTCCGGGTGCGCCTTGTAGAGCCCGTAGTATTCGTGGTTGTCGATCCACTGGATCTTCGGGAAGCCGTAGGGGCCGTAGCGCTGCGAGAAGGCCTCGTCGAGCACGACGCCGGCGGAGTCGTCGTTGCCCACCGGCGTCGTGCTGCCGCGGCGATCGGGGCCGACGTAGGTGTAGGTCTTGGTGCCGCCCGTGCGGTCGCGCTCGGCCGCCTTCATCTCGACGCCGCCCTTCAGCGTGAAGGGCACGTCGCGGACCACGAAGTCGCGCCGCGTGCTCGCGAAGATGCTGCGCTTGAGATCGCGCGTGTCGTTCGGGTGGTCGTCGGCGTTGACGAGCGAATAGTTCGCGAGGTTGTAGGGATCGACCGGCGCGCCGGTGGCGTCGGTCACGGTGATGGTGTTCGGGCGGAGGTAGAAGATGTCGGCGAACGACACGTTCACTCCGGTGCGGCGCGCCTGGGCGGCGCCAAAGAAGCCCTTGTCGACATTGCGAATGTGCAGGCTCGCGCGCGAATAGCCCACGCCGACCTCCGAGCGCCAGACGGGCCCGTCGTGGCGCCAGCGGAGCGTGGGCGACGAGGTGGTGCCGAACCAGTCCTGCGCGCCGCTCTGGATGCGCACCTCGCCGAAGGCGCCGGGCGCGCCGTTGGTGAAGGTCGGGCCCCACTGGCCCGGCAGCACGCGGTTCACGAAAAACGTCAGCGTGCGCGGATTGTGCAGCACGCCGATCCAGGTCCAGTTGAAGCCGAGCGAGATCGTGTCGTAGGGGGTCGCCTTGAAGTCGAGCGTGGTGGCCCACGAAACCGTGGGGTTGTCGCGCGTGCTGTCGCGCACCGCGAAGTCCGTCAGGTAGGGCCGGTCGGGGGTCGTCGCCGGCAGGCCGTTGGTTGCCGTCGCCGCGACGTTCGTGGCGGCGTTGGCGCCGCGCCACGTGGCGATCGCGACGTCCTCGTAGCTGTATTGATGGGGGATGGCGTTGCCGGAGAGGGTGAACCCGAAGCGCTTGTTCACCGGCACGACGGCGGAGAAATTTCCGCCGAGCGTCGCCTTGGCCATCGGCTTGTTCAGCGGGCCGGGGGTGCGTTGGAAGTCCCGCTCGCCGTCCTTCATCATGAAGAAGCCGCTCACGGTGTAGGACGGCCGCGAGCGCTCAAACGCGCTGCGCGGCACCATGTTCACCGAGCCCGCCAGCGCGGAGCCGCTCGACTCGGGCGTCGGCGAGTCGTTCTTCTCGATGCGCGCGATGCTGTTGACGGAAAACTGGTCGAGATTCGTGACGCGCGAGGTGCCGCCGCTTGCCGCGCTCGCGAGGTCGAAGCCGCCGACCGTGATCGGGACGTTGGCCGACGGCACGCCGTTGATCGACACGGTGCGGGCTTCGCCGGCGCTGTAGTCCATCGTCATGCCCGGGAGAAATTTCAGCACCTCGCCGGGCGTGCCGTCGACGACGGTGCCGAACTCGTCCGCCGCGACGACCGTCATGATGTTGCGCGCAAACCGCTGCTCGTTGATCGCGATGGCGGCGCCGTCCATTTCCTTCGAGGTGGCGACGACAAACTTGTCGAGCTTCACGGTCGCGTCGCCGCCCGCGGCCTTCGCGGCGCCGCCACCCATCGTCACATCGTGCGTCACGGTCCCGCCGGGCGCGAGGGTGACCGTGGCCGTGTAGGCCGCGAGGCCGGTGAAGAAAACCCGCAGCCGCACGGCGCCCGCCGGCACGCCGGCGAGGCGATACTGGCCGGCCTCGTTGGTGAAGGCCTCCAGCTGGGTGCCCTCGACGGTCACCCGCGCACGCTCGAGGTATTCGCTGCGGGCCGAGTCGAACACGCGGCCCTCGATCGTGCCGGCGCCCGGCGCCTGCGCCCAGGCCGGCGCGACACAGGTAACCAAGGCCCAGATAAGGACGGGGAATTGCAGGGCGGACACCCGCAGCAGACGCAGCTTCATGGAGGTAGGGGGTTGGCCCTAAAACCAAGGGACTTTGCCGTCCCCGCGCAACACCGGAGTCGGCCGCGGATGAGGATGCGCCCGGAATCGGACGGGCCGCACGCACGGCACTCGCCACGGGCCGCACGCCGCCGTTTTCAAGCGGCGCTGTCCCTCCGCCCTCCACCTCACGGCCCGCTTTTCCCCATGCCTCACTCCCGTCGCGATTGGTTCAAGTTCACCGGCAGCGCCGCGCTCGGCGCGTCGCTGTCCCCCGCCCTCGTCGCCGCGGCCGCGGCGGGCGGCTCCGACCTCAGGCCGCTGGTCCGCGAGGCGGAGCAGCCGATGTTCGACTTGCCGCGGCAGATCACGTCGCCGGTGAAGATCACCTCGGTCGAGATGCTGAAGCGCGGCACGACGTTTTTCGTGCGCACGCGATCGGCCGATGGCGCCAGCGGCCTCACCGCCACGAAGCAAGTCGAGGATTTCCTTCCCATCTTCGAGCACCTGGTCGCGCCGCACTTCATCGGCCAGGACGCCCGCGACCTCGAGACGCTGGTCGACGTTGTCTATCGCGCCAACTACAAGCTCGCGAGCCTGCCGTTCTGGTGCTGCGTGGCCTATGTCGAGCAGAGCCTGCTCGACCTGCTCGGGCGCACCGCGGGCAAGTCCGTGGGCGCGCTGCTCGGCGGCGTGATTCGCAGCGAAATCCCCGTCTATCTCTCGGGGTCCGATCGCATCCTCACGGCGGAGCAGGAGGTCGGCGTCTACGAATACGGCGTCGCCGACACCGGCGCGCAGGCCGTGAAGTTCAAGATCGGCGGCCGCATGAGCCGCAACCTCGACACCTATCCCGGCCGCACCGAGCGCGTCCTCCGCGGCGCGCGCGCCAAGCTCGGCGACAAAATCATCCTGCGCGCCGACGCCAACGGCTCCTACGACGTGCCCAGCGCCATCCGCATCGGCCGCCTGCTCGAGGAGCTGAACTACGATTTCTTCGAGGAGCCCTGCCCGTTCGAGGAACTGGGGGAGACACAGGCCGTGGCCAAGGCCCTCCGCATCCCGATCGCCTATGGCGAGCAGAACTACTCGCTCTGGCAGTTCGACTGGGCGCTGCGCAACGGCGTCATGCAAATCGTGCAGCCCGATCTGAACTACAACGGCGGCCTCATCCGCGCCAAGCGCGTCGCCCGCATCGCCGAGAAACTCGGCAAGACCATCGTGCCGCACAACACGCAGACCGGCGCGACCTCGGTGAACATCCTGCAGTTCGCATCGTGCACCAAGAACGCGACGCCCTTCATGGAGTATCCGTGGCGCGCACCGCAGAAGCCCGCCTCGTGGTATTCACCCGACTTCAAGATCACCGCGGGAAAAATCAAGGTGCCCACGACCCCCGGCATGGGCATCGAGTTCGACGCCGCTTACGTCAAGGAGGCCACGGTCGTCGCCAAGATCGACAAGCCCGCCAAGGGCGGTGGCAGCGGCTCGGGCTAGAATGGCAGGGCGGGTCACAGACCCGCCCTGCTCACGTCAGCAGCGCCGCCAGCTCCGCGAACCACGCCTTGCGCGCCGCGGCGTCGGCCTTCCGATCGGTGCGCACCTCGAGCACGCGGATGCCTTCCTGCGGCAGCTCGCCGACGAGGGTGCGGAACTGCGGCCAGTCCGTCACCAGCGTGTGCGCGACGCCGTGCGCCGCGCAGAGCTTCGCAAAGTCCGTGTCCTGCGGCGTCGCAAAGTAATCCTCGAACGGCGGCTCGAACTGCGCGATCGGCAGGTGCTCAAAGATGCCGCCGCCGCGGTTGTTCACGAGCACGACCGTGAGCGAGCCGCGCAGGCGCGCGCGCAGCAAGAAGCCGTTGCTGTCGTGCAGCAGCGCGAGATCACCCGTGAGCAGCGCCGCCGGCTGGTGCGCCGCGTGCGCCATGCCGAGCGCCGTCGAGAGCGTGCCGTCGATGCCGTTGGCGCCCCGGTTGGAATGGACCGCGACGGCGCGGTCATTGGGCGGCCACACATACTCGACGTCGCGCGCCGGCATCGAGTTGGCGACGAAGAGCGGCGTGTGCGCGGGCAGGTGCCGCGCGAGCAGCCACGCGATCTTCGGCTCGAGGAAACCGCGCTCGTTGAAAAAGCGCTGGTCGATCGCAGGGCGGACCTTCTCCTCGCAACGCGCCCACATGCGTTGGTAGCCGTTGCCTTCCTCCGCGCCCGTCGGCAGCGAGGCCGCGAGCGCGGGCAGCGAGGCGCCCAGGTGCACGGTGCGCGCATGCAAGGCGTCGCGGTTGTCCGCCCGCCCCGTCGCCAGCCACACGCGCGCCTCGCTGCGCTCGATCCAGGACCGCAGGACCTTGCTCGTCGGCCAGCCGCCGAGGCACAGCACCGCCTCGGGCTTCAGCCTTTCGGCGGTCGGCTGGTGGCGCAGCACGGCGTCATACGTCGTGACGAGATTCGGCACCTCCATCATGCGGTTGCGCACGGGCGAAAGCCCGTCGGCCAGGACCGGCCAGCCCAGCCGCCGCGCGATGTCCGCCACGGCGGCAATCGCGGCCTCGCGTTCCCCCGGCAGCTGCGGCCCCACGACAATCACGCCGTGCGAATCCGGCACGATGCGCGGCGCTTCGCCGGCGACCAGCCGCGTCTCGGGCGGCGCGAGTTGCGCGAAGAACGAATGCCAGTCGATGTCGTGCGCGAAGGCCGCCGCGGCGCCGTCATCGTCCACCGGCGCCAGCGGTTCCCGGAACGGCACGTTGAGGTGCGCCGCCCCCGCCAGCGGCCCGAGGGCGCGCGCGACCGCGTGCGCGACCGTCTGCCTCAGGTAGCGCAGCAGCTCGGTCTTCAGTTCCGGCCCGGCCAGCTCGTGAAAGAACACCGCGTGATCGCCGTAGAGCCTTTGCTGATCGATCGTCTGGCCCGAGCCGCAGGCGCGCAGCTCCGGCGGCCGGTCGGCCGTAAGCACGATGAGCGGCGTCGCGCTCTCCCGCGCCTCGATGACGGCGGGGTGGAAGTTCGCGCCCGCCGTGCCGCTCGTGCACACGAGCACCACGGGCTGGCCGAGGCGCTTCGCGATGCCGAGGGCGAAGAACGCCGCGGACCGTTCGTCCAGCACGGGCTCCGCGGCGATCTCCGGGTGCGCGGCAAACGCGACCGCCAGCGGCGCCGACCGCGACCCGGGGCAGACGACGGCATGCCGCACGCCGCAGCGCGCGAGCGTCTCGGCGAGCACGGAGGCCCAGAGGGAATTGAGATTGCGCGTGTCGATCGAATCCATGCGGGCATCCCAAGGCTCCGCCCCCAAGTCGGCCAACTTTTTCCGGCGCTGGGCGCGGCAAATAAATATCGCCGTGCGCCGTCGCCCCACCAAGGTCTGCCGCGCCCCCTCCATGCTTCCGCGTCTTCTGTTTTTCGCCGCCGCGGCAGCCGCCACTGGCTTTGCCGTCCCGGCCATCACGCAGCAACCTCAGGCCGTCGCCGTCCGCGCCGGCCAGCCTGCGACCTTCAGCGTGGCCGCCACGGGCACGGGCAACCTCACCTACCAGTGGCGCCGCGACGGCTTCGCGCTCGCGGGCGCGACCAGCGCTGCGTTCGCCATCGCGAGCTCATCCCAAGCCGACAACGGCAGCTACGATGTCGTCGTGACCGATTCGCAGCAGGCGGTGGCCTCCGGGCTGGCGCTCCTGCGGGTGTCGCCCCGGATCTCACCCGACTTGATTGTGGTCGATCCCGCGAAAGCCGCGCGCCTCGAGGGTCCCGAGATTGGCGATTTTCAGGACATGGCGTTTCTGCCCGACGGGCGCAGCTATGTGGCGGGCGGTTTCACCCGAATCGAGGACCAGACCCGCGAAGGGCTGGCGCGATTGACGGCCACCGGCGCGCTCGATTCATCGTTTGCTCCCGCTGCCATCGACGGCCCGGTGGAGGTGCTCGCCACGCAGCCGGATGGGAAGCTCCTCGTGGCGGGTTTCTTCGCCAACGTGGGCGGCCAGCCCTCCGGGAGCTTGGCCCGGCTGAATCTGGATGGCTCGCTGGACGCCACGTTTGGGGTGGGAACGGGATTCGCGGGCCGACAACGCCCGATTTTCCGCGCCGTGGCCGTTGCGCCCGATGGCAGCGCGCTCGTGAGCGGGCAGTTTCCGAATGGCTACCAAGGCCGCGCCGTTGGCACCGTGGTGAAACTCTCCGCGCAGGCTGCGCTCGTGGAGAATTTCTCCGTGCCGGCAAATCTCTCCGATGGCCCGACGTCTTTCGTCTTCAATGCGAATGGCAGCTTCTACGCCTCCGGCGTGGCGTTGCGCAACGCGGACGCCTCGTCCTCCCGCTACGGGATCGCGCGTTTTCTGGCGAGCGGCGCCATCGATCCGACCTTTCCTCATGTCACCACCGACCAGTTTAATCCCGTGCCTCTGCGCGTGCTCCGCATCGCGGATGGCAGCCTCATTGCGTATGGCGGCTTCACCCAAATTGGCGGCGTGAACCGCACGGGATTCGCGCGTATCCTGGAATCAGGGGCGGTGGATCCGGCGTTGGCCTACAGCGTGCCGGGCGGCAGCTACATTGGCCGTGTCGCCGCATTTCCAAACGGGGACCTGCTGGTCTGCGGCTCGCTGTTCGGACGGTCAGTGGCCAGGCTCCGGCTCGGGGGTGCGCTCGATATCACTTTCAGCGCGCCAAACTACAGCAGCGTGAACTATGTCCACGTTTTTCCCGACGGCCGCTCTCTGATCGCGGGCGGCGGCATGCTGTCCAACGCCAACCTCAATCGAGCGGGCGTCGAGATCCTCCGGGCCGATGGTCTGCGCGCCAGCGGCACCGGCTCGATCCTCTTTCCCGCGAGGGTTAATTTCATGCGGCAGATTGGCGGCGGAAAAATAATCGTCGCCGGCGACTTCACGCACTGGAACGGCGAGGCCGTCGGCCAGATCGTGCGGCTGAACGCGGACTTCAGCCTCGACCGGACGTTTCGCATCGGCGCGGGCACCGACGGCCGGGTGAGCACCGGCACCGTGCAGCCGGATGGCAAGATCGTCACCTTTGGTCGCTTCTCGCGGCTCGTGGGCTTCACCGCCAACGCGGCCGCCCGGCTGAACGCGGACGGCACCTTTGACACGAGCTTCAACGCGAGCGCGCCCCTCTCTTCCCTCTATATGACGCCGCCGGCCGTGCTACGGGACGGCAAGCTGTTTGTGCCGGCGCTGTTTTCCGCCCCGCGATCCTTCTTTGTTTTCGGCCCGAACGGCACGGTTCCGGCCAACGATGGCTTCGGCCTCGGCGCCAACAGCGGCAGCTCGATCACCGCGGCGGCACTGCTGCCCAACGGCCAGCTCCTCGTCGGTGGCCGCTTCACCGCCTGGAACGGACAGGATCGCCCGTATCTCGTCCGGCTCAATGCCGGAGGCACGCTCGATTCATCCCTGCGCCTCGATCCAGCGCTGGGTCAGCCGATCGAAGGTTTCGACGTCAACGGCGTCTCCGCTCAGTCCACGGGCCGCATGATTGTTCGGGCGCTCACGACGCCGGTCCTGCGACGCCTTGATGCGAGCGGTAATCTTGACCCGCAGTTCACCGCGGCGCTGCCTAGCCTGGGCTTTGTCGCCGGGCTACTCATCCTGCCCGACGACCGGCTGCTCATCTGGGGATACGACAATCCTGGGAACTCATACTTGGTTAGGCTCAATCCCAACGGGTCCGCTGATGCGTCGCTCGTCGTGGTCGGTCGCGGTGGCCGGCTGGGCGACTTTGGCAGCGATGCACCTGCGCTCGTCGTGACCGACGCGGGAGAGATCGTCTCCGCACGAGACGGCGAGCTTGCCGTCTACACGCCCAGCGCGGTGCCGATCATCACGCGCCAGCCCTTGTCTGCGACGATGGTCGCCAACGGGAATGGCTCGCTGACCGTCGGCGCCGTGGGTTCCGGGACGCTCGCCTACCAATGGACGTTCAATGGCCAGCCGATCGCAGGCGCGACTGCCGCCTCGCTCACGCTGCAAGCCGTCACACCCTCCGCTGCCGGCATCTATCGCGTCAACGTCACCGACAGCCGGGGCTCCGCGACGAGCGCCGCCGCTACGCTGACCGTCGACACCTCGGCGAATCGCTCAATGCGCCTTGGCAACGTCTCGGTTCGCGCTCGCGTCGCGGGACAGCCGATGATCGTCGGTTTCGTCGTCAACGACGGCACCAAGCAACTGCTCGTGCGCGGAATCGGGCCGGCGCTCGCGCAATTTGGTGTAGCCGGCGCGCTTCCCAATCCTCGTGTGAACATTTACCGCGATGCCGCGCTCGTGGACCAAAATGACAACTGGGGCGGCGACCATGCTGTCGCCCAGGCGGCGTCCGCGGTCAGCGCCTTTCCCCTCGCGGCCTCGAGCCTCGACGCCGCCTTGCTGCGCTCCTTCGCCGGGGCGCAGACGGTCCATGTCGATGCGGCGACGGGCTCCGGCGTCGCGCTTGCGGAAATCTACGACACTGCCCCGGTTTTTGGCGGCGCACCTCGTATCGCCAACGTGTCGGCGCGGCACCAGGTCGGCACCGCGGAAAACATCCTGATCGCGGGCTTTTCCCTCGTCGGCACGGGCAACAAGGCGTTGCTCATCCGCGGCATCGGTCCGGCCCTCGGCTTATTCGGCGTCAGCGGCGCGCTCGCTGATCCGCAGCTGGCGATCTTCGCAGGTGCCTCGCGCATCGCGGAAAACAATGACTGGGGCGGAACCTTTGCGCTATCGGAAGCGTTTACCTCGGTCGGCGCGTTCCCGCTGGGGGCAAACAGCCGCGACGCGGCCGTGGTGGTTTATCTCCCCGCCGGCTCCTACACCGCGCAGCTCTCCGGCGTGGGCGGCACCACGGGCGAAGGCTTGATCGAGATCTACGAGTTGCCGTAGCGCGCTGCCATTCAGCGCGCGATCGCGGCGAGCATCGCGTCGAGCTTCAGCTCGGTTTCGGCAAACTCCTTTTCCGGCGCCGAGCCCGCGACGATGCCGGCGCCCGCGCAGACCCGCGCGTTCGCCCCGCGGATCAGGGCGGAGCGGATGCCGACGAAGAACTCGCCGCCGCCGCGGGCGTTGAACCAGCCGAGCGCGCCGGCATAGAGGCCGCGGGGGAAGCCCTCGAGCTCGCGGATGCGCGCCACCGCGGCGTCGCGCGGGCTGCCGCCGACGGCGGGCGTGGGGTGCATCGCCGCGAGCACGTCGAGCACGCGCACGTGCTCCGGCAGCGCGGCGCGCACGGGCGTGTGGAGGTGCTGCACGTTGGCCAGGCGGCGCACCTGCGGCTGGGCGGGAAATTCCGGCGCCACGCCGAGCGGCGCGAGGCGCGCCACGATGTCGTCGATCACGTCGCGGTGCTCGCGGCGATCCTTGTCGCTGCGCAGGAGCGCGGCGGCCAGCGCGGCATCCTCGCTCGCGCTCGCGCCGCGGCGGATGGAGCCGGCGAGGGCCTCCGTCTCGAGCCGGCGCTGGCTCACGCGCACGAGCCGCTCCGGGCTCGCGCCGATGAAGCTCGGGCCGCGGCCCTGCGCGAAGGAGAACGCGTAGCAGTCGGGGAAGCGCTGGCGGAGGCCGTTGAGCATCGGCAGCGGGTGCAACGGCGCGCTGGCCGTGAGATCTTTCGCGCGCGCGAGGACGATTTTCCGAAACTCACCCGCCGCGATCCGCTCGAGCGCGCGGGCGACGGCGGCGCGGTAGTCGCCGGCTTCGCGCGAGGTGAAGCCTGGAGACGCGGCGCCCTCGCCGCGTTCGGGGATAAAACGCGGCGAGGGCGCCGCGTCCCCAACTGCCACCGAGTCGTCGGATGGAAATTCAAAGCGGCGGAACTTCCCGTGCGCCCGCCACACGCGCTGCGCGAGCGCGTCAAGATCGGCATCGGGGGCGACGAGCAAATTCGCGACGGCGGTGGTCGTCGCGCCGGCGAGCGCGACCTGCCAGCGCGGCACGAAGGCATACGCCGCGGGAAACGGCTCGCCGGGCTCGACCTCGTCGTGAAACGCGAAGCCCGCGAAGAAATGCGGCCCGCCGAAGGGCGCGCTCACGTCGCCCACCGCGATTGTGTTAGCAATGAGATCGGCGGCCCAGCGCTGCACGGCGGCGAAGCGCCCCGGCCCGTGCGCCTCGTGCGAGGCCGCGACCTCCGCGCCGGCAATCGCCGTCGCGATGGAGGGGCGCTCGGCGTAGAAGTGCGGCTCGCCCGGCTCGAAGATCGACTCGAGCACCGCGAGCGGATCGAGGGCGTCGACGGCGAGGGAGATGCTGACGAGCTTCGCGCGGTCGTCGCGTTGCGCCGCGGCGCGGCATTGCACGAGGAAGGCCCGCAGCGCCTCGGGCGAGGCGTTGTCCGCGGGATTGATCGGCAGGATGGTCACGGGAACCAGAGGCCAGAGTTCGGAAGCGAGATGTCAGAGGCCAGAAGCCGGCACTGAGGTCGCGAGTGCGGACGCTGGCACCTGACCTCCGGCCGCTGGCTTCTATTTCTTTTCCGGCACCGCCGGCGCTGGACGCGGAAACAGCACCAGCGCCGCGGCAACCTTCGCGCCGTCCAGCTTCGTCCCCCACTCCAGTTCCGCGCGCCATTCCTTGCCCGGCGTGTAGCCGAGCACGGCGTTGATTTTTTCGGCGGCGGCGGGCGTCACGTGTTGCATCGCCGCGACGGCAAGGCGCAGCGCCTCGGCCATCGTCGCGAGCGACGTGCGGAGCAGCGCCTGATCGCGCGGCTCGGCGGACTTGCCGAGTTTCCATGGCGCCCGCTTCTCGATGTAGGCGTTGGTCTCGGTTAGGAAAACCATCGTGCGCTCCAGCGCCGTGTGGAATTGGTGCCCCTCGCAGAGCGGGATCAACTCGTCGCGCGTCCTGGCCCAGAGTGCGCGCAGGTTTTTCTCGAGGTCGTCCTCCACGGCCGCATCGGCGGCGGGCAGCGTGCCGGCGGCGAAGCGCGTCGTCATGTTCAGCGTGCGGTTGACGAGGTTGCCGAGGTTGTTCGCGAGCTCGCTGTTGTAGCGCACGAGGAACTGCTCGCGCGTGAAGTCGCTGTCCTGCCCCACGTTCATCTCGCGGATCAGGAAGTAGCGGAAGGCGTCGGCCCCGAACTCGGCGACGAGGTCGAGCGGGTTGAGCGCGTTGCCCGTGCTCTTCGACATCTTCGCGCCGCGCTGCAGCCACCAGCCGTGCGCGACGATGCCGCGCGGCAGCGGCAGCCCGGCCGCGTGCAGCATGATGGGCCAGTAGACCGCATGCGGCGGCACGAGGATATCCTTGCCGATCACATGGTGCGCCTCGCGCCAGACGTCGGGGCGGTCCACGACGGCGGAGTAGTAGTTGATGAGCGCATCAAACCACACGTAGGTCACGTAGCCGTCGTCGAAGGGCATCGGGATGCCCCACTCCAGCCGCTCGCGCGGGCGCGAGATGCAGAGATCGTTGAGCGGCTCCTTCAGGAATTCGACGACCTGCTTCTGGCGGAACGCGGGGAAGATGAAGTCCGGGTTCTTCTCGTAGAACTCCACGAGCCACGCCTGATACTGCTGCAACTTGAAGAAGTAGTTCGACTCCACGATCTCGGTCACTTCGCCGAAGATCTCGGGCCACGAGCCATCAGGGTTGCGGTCCTTGTCCTGGAGAAACTGCTCCTGCCGCGTGGAGTAGAAGCCGCGATACTCGGCCTTGTAGATCTCGCCCTTGTCGAAGAGCTGCTGCAGCACGGCGCGCACGACCTGCTTGTGCCGCTCCTCGGTGGTGCGGATGAAGTCGTCGTTCGTGATGCTCAGCTTCGGCAGGAGCGCGCGGAACTCCGCGCTCATCTCGTCGCAGAACTGCTGGGGCGGGATGCCGCGCTTCTTCGCGCTCGCCTGCACTTTCTGGCCGTGCTCGTCGACGCCCGTGAGGAAGTGGACCTTGTCGCCCATCTGCCGCCGAAACCGCGCGATCACGTCGGTCAGCACCTTCTCGTAGGCGTGGCCGAGGTGCGGCGAGCCGTTCACGTAGTCGATGGCGGTCGTGATGTAGAAGGACTTCATGCGGAGCCGGACAACAAAGCGCGCGTCGCGCCCAATGTCGAAAGTTTTGACGCATCGCCGCCGGCCGGCACCATGCCCCCGACACTGCATGACTCCCCTGACGCGATTCGTGGCGCTGGCGCTCTTCATTGTGCTGCTCGCCCTCGCCGGCCTGCTCGCGGTGCCATTGTGGCAGAATCCTCCCCTCGACCCGCGCGAGAATCCCTCCGCCGCCGCGGACGCCGCCCCCGCCGTCAAGCCCGCCCAGGCCCGCGTGGCCGCGCAGCGCCTCGCCTTCATGCTCGCAACCGGCGCCCTCGGGCTGGCAGTCGCGCTGATCTTTTCGCCAATGCTGCGCCCGTCGCGCGAGCCCGGGCCGGCCGAATCCATCGGCGCCACCCGGACGGAAGTGGCGGCGCTCGCCCGCCTCGCCGAGTCCAACGTCGCGCAGGGCGAGGAACTGACGCGCGAGCGCGACGTGCGGCGCCGCGCCGAGGAAGACGCGCGCCTCAAGCAGGAGCTGCTCGCCCAGGCCCTGGAGGAAAAGATCGCCCTCGGGCGCGACTTGCACGACGGCATCATCCAGTCGCTCTACGCGACCGGCCTCAACGTCGAGACGGTCCGGGCCCTCGTGAAGTCCCGCCCCGACGAGGCCGAGCAGCGGCTCGACCAAATGCGCACGGGGCTCAACGCGACCATCCGCGACGTGCGCGCCTACCTCGTGGGCCTCGCGCCCGACAACCTGCGCCGCGCCGGCTTCGCCCAGGCCCTCAGCGCCGCGATCACCGAACTCGCCAAGGATCGCAACACGGCCCTCGAACTCACGATCGACCATGAGGTCGCCGGCCAGCTCCCGCCCGAGCATGCCATCGAGGCGCTCCAAATCGCGCGGGAGGCCGTGAGCAATGCCCTGCGCCACGGCCGCGCCACGGCCATCACGCTGCGCCTCGGCCGCGTGGGCAGCGACATCTCCCTGCAAGTCGCCGACAACGGATCCGGCTTCGACCCGGCGCGCTCCGCCGCCGGCCATGGATTGGGCAACATGCGGGCCCGCGCCGCGCGGCTCGCCGCGACGCTCACCGTGGAAAGCACCCCGGGCCACGGTGCGCGCATCTCGCTGAAGTTTCCGTCCGCGAAACTCTCCCCCGCCGCATGAACGCCCCCGCGCCACGCCTCCGCCTGCTGCTCGTCGACGACAGTGAAGTCGTCCGCGCCGGCCTCCGCACGCTGCTCGGCCTCGAGCCCACGCTCGAAGTCGCCGGCGAGGCGGCCAACGTGGCCGCCGCCGTCGCGGCCAACGCCCAGCTGCGGCCCGATGTGGTGCTCCTCGACATTCGCCTGCCCGACGGCACGGGCATCGACGCCTGCCGCCAGATGCTCGCCGCCCGGCCCGAGGTGCGCATCCTGATCGTCACCTCCGTCCTCGATGACGCGATCGTGGACGATGCGATCCGCGCGGGCGCGCATGGCTATCTGCTCAAGGAAATCGATGGCCGCGGGCTCGTCGCCGCGATCCGCGACGCCGCCGCGGGCAAATCCACCCTCGACCCCGCCATCACCGCGCGGGTGATGAAGCTCGCGCGCACCGGCGGCGCGACCCGCGATCTGCTCGCGACCCTCTCGCCGCAGGAGAACCGCGTGCTCGGCCTCATCGCCGAGGGCAACACCAACAAGGAAGTCGGCGCCAAGCTCGGCCTGACCGAAAAGACGGTGAAGAACTACCTCGCGAACATCTTCGACAAGCTCCAGGTCTCCCGCCGCGCCGAGGCCGCGGTAATCTATGCTCGGGAAAAAAGAGCCCCTGACTCCAGCCGGGCGTAGCCCTCAGAGTGCAGGCCCGGTCGCGGCAAGTCGCCCGAATTTGCGGGGGCTCGACAACCCGGCGCGCGCCACCTCCGCCTCCTCGCCCGTGCGCTCAGCCATCCCGCGTTCCCAGTCAGCCCCGCCCTGATCCTGCGCGGCGGCGAGCGGGGTCGCGGCGCGCGGCCTCATGCGGCCGGCCGATCGGGCCGCCGCGGCCATCGCCGGCGAGGGACGCCTCGCGCTGCCTGGAAAAACCAGCGCGGCGCGGATCGCGCCCCGCTTGCGCCTTGCCTCTCCCGCTCCCCCAAATACTCCTTCGCCAGCATGACGGTCGCCGGCGCCCTCCTGCCTTTGCAGCGATGCAGGAACCCGAGGATTTCCCGCTCATGCTCCGCCCGCGTCGCCCCGGCCTCCCGCGCACGGAGCACGCGCAGGAACGCCTCCTGGACCACGTCATCCAGCTCCACCTGCGCCGCAAAGCGCGCCCGCAGCCACGCCCGCAGCATCGGCTCGAGCGGCTGCACCTCGGCGGCGAACCAGACGACATGCTCGGATCGGGGCGAATCCACGGCGCGAAAACGCCGCCCGGTGCGACCGATGACAAGCCGAATCCCGGTGGCGCGCGCCCGCGCGCCCCTGCCCCACCCGTGCGCATCACCCGCCGCCCGGATTGCCGCTCGCCCACCCCTCGGCCGACCGGACTATCCGGCGCCGCAACCGCTCCAACACCTCGGTCAGCGTGTCCTCGGGCAGCGTCATTGGACGGCGATCGTTCTGACCGATCCGCCAGCGCGACTCGCGCCACAGCCCCTCCGCCGCAGTCAGCTCGACCTTGATTCGCCGGCCCGTGCGGTTGTCCTTGAGCGAGATTCGGAATCGAGCCGCGGCTCAGGCCATCGCCGCACTCAAAATTCGCCCCATAAAATCGGCAAGCTCATGTTCTCCCCCATCCTGCACCACACGCTGGCAAAACGCAGTGCAGGTGAATAATACTGTTAGGCCGCTGCCATGTTGCGAGTCATTGACACCATCCGCTACGACGAGGCTCTGCTTCAGAAGATGCCAGAGTTGGCGGAGAGGTTCGGTCGAGGGTTGCTTGTGATTCTTGATCCGGCACAGGTTACGGCTGCGCCGGTTCAGCCGGGCGCTACGGTGCGAATTCACCGACCAGACGGCGCGGTGTTTGAGCGTGTTGTAGCGGCGGTTGATGTTCCGCATTCAGTTGTCGGCCTGTTTTTCAGAGATACAGCACAGCATGAGATTCCAAGACTTTCACAGATTGAGTTGCCGGCAGCCTAACCAATCGCTGCAGCCAACGCCGGTGGGCGTTGTCAGTTCCGCTGACGCGGGCCACGTCGTTGTTCCGGCGTGGCTGAGCTTGGGTCGTTAGCCAAAGAATGAAAACTTCCGCTCCGCAAATCGTCTGGCGGGTTCGAGACAAGGATGCGTTGCGACGAATCGTTGAGTTGGTTTTCGCCGGCGTAGCACCGGTCGAACGAGAAGTTGAAGCCGTCGTTTTCGCATTTGCGCAGCACATCGATGAAACGCACCCTTCAGATTTGATCGCGGCATCTAAGAAACCATCGCAGCATAGCTGGTATGGTTGCGGACTCTGCATTCAATATCGTTTCGACCCCTCCGCGCGAGTGGTCCAAATTCTATCCGTCAAGCGTGCAGCCGAACGCTGGTGTGAAAAAGGCTAACAAGGCGCCAGCAACGGTGTTCAGGAAACAAGAATAAACTGGGGATTTTTGAGGAGGCGGTTGAGGAGGACGGTGAGTTTGCGCATGACGGCGGTGAGGGCGACCTTGGCGGGTTTGCCGCGTTCGCGGAGGCGGAGGTAGA
>JBGAGU010000010.1:0-286050 GCA_044226505.1 Opitutaceae bacterium | reverse complement strand
CTGCGGTTTTTCCGCTCAGCGCGGAGTTGATTTCTTTAGGCCCTGCCACCGGGCTTCGCTCCGTCGTCGTGGGATCATCGCGTGCGCTCCGATCCTCCCTCGCGCTCTTGGTTCCATGCGATTTTGAAGACGTATCCTAGAGTCTGCCGATGAGCAATTTTCGGCGTGGTCGAGCTAGTTGACTGGTGAGCGCGCGGGCGCGCGGCGTTATTTCTTCCGCTCGACCGCCTGCTCGATGAGGCCGGTGGCGTCGAGGCGGGCCTTCAGGTTGCCGAGGGCGTCACGCGCCGCGTCGTCGAAGCTGTCCGCGCGCGCGAACCAGTCGCGGCGCAGCCACGTCATCATCGAGGTGCCGGAGAACATCCCGAGGTTCTTTTCTCCGCGCGGCGACTTCAGCGTGGCGGAGAAGACGCAGTCGGTGTTGCCCATCCGGTTCACGCGCCACTCGAAGATGCGCACGTCGAGCACGGGTGCGGTCTCGTCGAGTTTGTCGCCATTCTCGACGTATTTGATCCGGCCGTGGAAGCCCTGCTCGTGCAGCGCGGTGACGACACGGTGCGCGAAGGCCTCCGCCACATCGTCGTCGCGGATCCGGTTCAGGCTGAACGGCAGGTCCACCCGCAGTTGCAGCCGGATCGGCCGGGGCGTCTGGTCGGCGGGCTTTTCGAGGGCCGCTGCGGAGGGCGCGAAGCCCGCCAGGCCGAGGGCGAGGAAGGGGAGAAGATGGATCGTTTTCATGGTGGTGGGAGAAAAATGGCGTCCCCGGAATGTTCCATGGCGAGGGGCGGAATCATCGGCCAAAATTTGCGCCGTCCGCTTGACAGCGGCGGGCGACGCGTGGCGGCGGCTTGCATCCGGGGCGCACCGCCGCAGCGTCGCGCCGATGCATGCTCGAATCTTCGGTCGCACGGGCCGCGCGCTGGGGGAGGTGGGCCTTGGCACATGGCAGCTCGGGGCGGGGTGGGGCAACGTCCCCGAGGTCGACGCGCTCGCCACCCTTCGCGCCGCCCACGAATCCGGCACCACGCTGTTCGACACCGCCGACATCTACGGCCTGGGCCGCGCCGAGAAGCTCATCGGCGCCTTCCTGCGCGACACACCGGGCGCGCGGGAAAAAATCTTCATCGCCACCAAGCTCGGCCGTTCGCCCTCGCCGGGCTGGCCGGGCAACTTCACGCGCGACGCCATCCGCCGCCACACCGAGGGCTCGCTCCAGCGCCTGGGCGTCGACGCGATCGACCTCACGCAGCTGCACTGCGTGCCGCTCGAGGTTCTGCAGCGCGGCGAGGTGTTCGAGCACCTGCGCGAGCTGAAGCGCGAGGGCAAGATTCGCGACTTCGGCGCGAGCGTGGAGTCGATGGCCGAGGCGCTCTTCTGCGCGCAGCAGGACGGCGTCGCCGCGCTCCAGATCATCTTCTCGATCTTCCGGCAGAAGCCGATCACCGCGCTCTTCGCCGAGGCGCAGCGGCGGCAGGTCGCGCTCCTCATCCGCCTGCCGCTCGCGAGCGGGCTGCTCGCGGGGAAGTTCACGCGCGCGACCGTGTTTCCGAAAAACGACCATCGGAATTTCAATCGCGACGGGCAGCAGTTCAACGTGGGCGAGACCTTCGCCGGCCTGCCCTTCGAGAAGGGCGTGGAACTGGCCGATGCGCTGAAGCCGCTCGTCCCCGCCGGCCTCACGCTGGCCGACCTGGCGCTGCGCTGGTGCCTCGATTTCCAGGCGGTGAGCGCGGTCATCCCCGGCGCGCGCAATCCCGGGCAGGCCCGCGCCAACGCCCGCGCGTCGGCGCTCCCGCCGCTGGGCGCGACGCTGCACCAGCAGCTCGCGGACTTCTACGCGCGCGAGGTCGCGCCGCACATCCGTGGGCCGTATTGAGCGTCTAGCCGGCCATGCACCTTGGGATTCTCGTTGGCGTCGCCGCCCTTGCCGGCGGATTCGCGTCGGCGGCCGCCCGTGCGCAGGAAGCCGTCTCCGCCGTCAGCTTTCGCTCCCTCACGCTCGAGGCCGCATGCGTCGCGGCGCAGGCCGAGGGCAAGATCGTGCTCGTCGATTTCTACACGACGTGGTGCGGCCCGTGCAAGATGCTCGACCGCGACACCTGGACCGACGCGAAGGTCGGCGAGCTCGTCAACGCCCGCGCCGTGGCGCTCAAGCTCGATGCGGAGAAGGAAGGCCGCGCCGCGGCGCGGCGCTACGCCGTCGCCGCCTATCCCACGCTGCTTCTGCTCAAGCCCGACGGCACGGAGCTCGACCGCATCGTCGGCTACCGCGAGCCAGCGCGGTTCACGACGGAATTTTCCGCCGGCCTCGCCGGCCGGCCCGCCGAGGTGCGGGCGCGATCAGCCGTGGCCAAGGCCGCCGCCGACGAACGCGAAGCCGTTCGCGCCCGCTTTGATCTCGCGAGGACGCTGGCGCGCGACGGCCAGCCGGCCGAGGCGTTGGCGCACTATCTCTGGTGCTACGACGAGGGCATGGTGCGGGTGGCGAGCTATGCCGGCGTGCGCAACAGTTTCCTCACCGGGGAGCTCGGCCGGCTGGCCCGCGACTACGCACCCGCGCGCGAGGCGCTCGTGACGCGGCGCGACGCCGCGAAGGTGCGCCTGCTTGAGGGCGACACACGCGCGGCCGGTGATTTCGCCGCGCTCAACGAAGCGCTCGGCGACGGGGCGGGGAACCTGGCGATGTTTGATTCCCTGCCAGCGGGCGATGCCCGCAGGCGCGCGATCGGGCAGCGGATCCAGCCGCAGCTCGTGGCGGCACGCCGCTACGCGGACGCAGTGGAAGCGATGCCGGCCAAGCTGATGATGCAGCTTGTCGAGGGGACGCTTTCGCGCCTCGGCAACACGGCAGGGGATGTTTCCGTCGCCCACGGGATGGTGAGAGCCTACAGCCCCTGCGTCGAAATCCTGGCCGGCAGTGGCGATGTCGCCACCGCCCGGGACCTCATCGGCAAGATTCTCGCCATCGACGGAACCGAGGAGTCGCGCAGGCTCCTTCGCGAGGCGGTGGAGCGCGCCGGGCGGACCGAGCTGCTCGACGCGATCTCGGCCAAGCCTTAGCGGTGGCGCGCGCCGCGCGGGCGTCAAAACACGATCAGGCTGCGCGCGACCTCGCCCTTGATCAGCGCCGCGTAGGCCTCGTTGATTTGGTCGAGGCGGTAGCGGCGCGTGATCAGCTCGTCGAGCTGCAGCTTCCCGGCGTTGTGCATGTCGATCAGCATCGGGAGATCGGTGCGCGGGCGCGTGGTGCCGTAGAGGCTGCCGATGAGCGATTTCTCCGCGTAGACGAGCTGGTTCACGTTGATGGGCGCGCGGACGTCGGCGCGCGAGATGCCGACGACGACGCACTTGCCGCTCTTCTTCGTCGCGTCGAACGCCTGCGCGATCGTGTCGCCGCGGCCCACCGCCTCGAAGGTGAACTCCGCGCCCTTGCCCCCGGTGAGGTCCTTGATGGCCTGCACGGGGTCGCCCGAGCTGGCGTCCACGGCATGCGTCGCGCCGAAGCGCCGCGCGTGGTCGAGCTTCGCGGCCACCGTGTCCACCGCGATGATCTGGCGCGCGCCGAGCGCCCGGGCGCCCTGCACGATGTTCAGGCCGATGCCCCCGCACCCGATCACGGCGACGGTCGAGCCGTAGCGCACCTGCGCGGCGTTGGCCGCGGCGCCGACGCCGGTGATCACGCCGCAGCCGATCAGCGCGGCCTTCTCAAAGGAGAACGCTGGATCGATTTTCACGACCGAGGCCTCGGGCATCGTGCTCACCGAGGAAAAGGCCGACACGCCCGCGTAGTGGCGGATGCCCTGGCCCGCGGCGTTGCGAAAGCGCGTCGTGCCGTCGGGCATCGTGCCGTTGAAGCGCATCGCGGTGCCGAGGTCGCACAGCGCGGGCCGGCCGCTCGCGCAATACTCGCACCGGCCGCACGAGCCGCGCCACATGAGGATCACGTGGTCGCCGGGCGCGACGGTCTTCACGCCCTCGCCCACCGCGTCGATCACGCCCGCGCCCTCGTGGCCGAGGATGATGGGCAGCGGCATCGCCAGGTCGCCGCACATGACGTGGTAGTCGCTGTGGCAGACGCCCGCGGCCTTCATGCGCACGGCGACTTCGCCGGCGCCCGGCGGCTGGACGTCGACTTCCTCGATGCGGAGCGGCTGGCGCGGCTCGTAGAGGACGGCGGCGATGGCTTTCATGGGCAAACGGGAGGCCTCCGCTCAGACGCGCAGGAAAATTTTCCGCGAATGGAGGAACCATGCGAGGGTGAACATCAGCGCGAGGCCGACGATGGCGATCAGGCCGTCGCCCGCGCCGTTGCCGACGTGGCTGTCGAGCCATGCCTTGATGTCGCCGCCCGCAAAGCGCAGGGCGAGCACGCGGAACTTGATCAGGTTGTTCGCCACGTAGAGGCCGAGCGGGTTCATCCCGATCCAGACGAAGGGCACGCACCAGCGCCGCCAGCCGCGCACGTCCACCATGTAGAAAAACGCCGCGAGCAGGCCGCAGCTGTAGCCGCCCGCCACCAGCACATAGGAGGAGGTCCAGATTTTCTTGATGACGGGAAACTGCAGGTGCCACAGCCAGCCGAGCGCCACGCCGGCCGCGGCGGCGATGAGCAGCGCGCGCAGCTTCTCCGCATCGCTGAGGTCGGTGCGCCGCATCAGGAGGCCCGCCAGGACGCCGATCAGGCAGGTGACGACCGCGGGCAGCGTCGACAGGTAGCCCTCGGGATCGTAGTAGGTGTCGTAGAGTCGGCCCGGCAGATACTGGAAGTCGAGGTGGTTGGTGAGGTTGTAGCCCGGCTCGTAGTGGCCGGTGACGCGCGCGGTCGTCGCGTCAAAGGCGGCGCGCACCTGCTCCATCGTGGGCTTCGCCGTGCCGAGCTGCCCGACGATCACGGATTTCTCGAGCTGGATGTCGCGGATCGGCACGAACGTGAGCAGGGCCCAATAGCCGATGAGAATCGCCGCGCCGACGCCGGCGAGCGCGCGCGGCTTCAGGAACACGTAGAGCAGCCCCGCGCCCGTGTAGGCGAGCCCGATGCGCTGGAGCACGCCCAGGAGGCGCATGTCCGGCCACGGGTTGGTGAAGCCGCCGTTGTAGAAAAGGCCGATGACAAAGATCACGAGCCCGCGGAGCAGCACGCGCTTCACCGCCGCGCCGCGGCCGTGCTGCGCGATGGTCTTCGAGAGCGACCAGGCCATCGAGGCGCCCGACATGAACACGAAGAGCGGGAAAATCAGGTCGAAGAACCGGAACCCCACCCATTCGCAGTGATCGAGCTGGCCCGCGAAAAACGCGGCGACGCGCGAGCCGTTGACCTTGTTGAGGGCGTGCACGAGCGCGTCGGCGCCGAGGATCCAGAACATGTCGAAGCCGCGCAGCGCATCGAGCGAGACGAGGCGCGGGGACGGGGCCGCCGTGGCGGCCGGGGTGGGGGCGGGTGAGCTCATGGGGCGGACCCTGAGCAGGGGGGAATGCGCGCAGGGGGTCAATGCGCGGCGCAACGCCCGCCGCACTCCGCCCTTGCGCGCCGCGGTGGATCGCGTCCTCTGTTGGGGGATGAAGGTCTCGTTCACGCAAAAGGAATTTGCGCGCCTCCTCGAGCTGGTGCACCTGGGCCTTTGGGTCGCGGGATCGCGGCCCGATGATCCGGGCACGATGCCCGAGCGCTACGGCGATGTCGCGCAAAAGGTCTTCGGGCTCGCCGAGCTCTTCGGCTGCGCCGAGCTCGTCGAGACCGACGTGAACGGGCAGCATTTCCCCGCCGAAAAGCTCTCCGGCGGCCCCGCGCAGGAGAAGCTCGATCAATTTGTCGACGACGCGTTCTGGGGCGAGCTGGTCGGCCGCCTGGCCGAGCGCGATCTGCGCGCCGAGCTGGGCGCGACCAAGCTCGCCGAGGAGCTGGGCGGCGAAGAGGAGGAGCGCCTCGCCGCGCTGGAGGATGGCTACTGGCGCGAGTTTGAGGCCAAGGGCGTCGACCACGTGGTGGTCCTCCGCGGCGGCCAAGGTTGAACGCCCCGCCCACACGATCCATCACCCCGTTTCCCCGGCAGCCCCGGTTTCCCAGCTATTTCCCATGAACGCATCCGCCCCCACCCGCCGTGATTTCCTCGCCACGCTCGCGCTCGCGGGCGCCGCCGCGCCGCTCGCCGGCACGGCCCTGGCCGCCGAGAAGAAGAAAAAGGACGCCCCCGCCGCGCCTGCCGTCCCCGCGGGCAAGCTCGGCGCGCTCCACGTCTTCACCAAGCCGATGCATGAGATGTCGCATGCCGCGACCGCGAAGCTCGTCGCCGAGTGCGGCTTCACCGGCCTCGACTACACCGTGCGCAAGGCCCAGGCCCACGTGCTGCCGGAGAAGGTCGAGAGCGACCTCCCGCGCGCCATCGACGCCGCGCGCGCCGCCGGCCTCGCCGTCGAGATGATCACGACGGACATCATGAGCGCGCGCGAACCGCACGCCGAGACGATCCTGCGCACGGCGGCGAAGCAGGGCGTGAAGTTCTACCGGCTCGGCAACTACACCTACGACGCCAAGCTCGGCATCCTCGGCACGCTCGAAAAGCTCCAGCCGCAGCTCAAGGAGCTCGGCGACCTCAACGCCACGCTCGGCCTCCACGGCGCGATCCAGAACCACACCGGCGTGCGCGTCGGCAGCCCCGTCTGGGATCTCTACCACCTGCTCAAGGACCTCGATCCGCGCTGGATCGGCGTGCAATACGACATCCGCCACGGCACGACCGAGGGCGGCGCCTCGTGGCCGCTCGCGCTCAAGATGATCGCGCCCTGGGTGCGCTGCTCCGACGTGAAGGACTTCCGCTGGGAGCAGTCGCCCGGCAAGGCCACCGTCGAGGCCATGCCGCTCGGGGCGGGCATCGTGCCGCTCGACGCCTACTACAAGCTCTTCCGCGAGCTCGGCCTGGGCGGCCCGATCTCGATCCACCTCGAATACCCGCCCTTCGAGCACGGCCCGAAGTTCGCCAGTGCCGCCGAGCAGCGCGCGGCGTTTGCCACCGCGCTGAAGAAAGACGCGGCCGTCCTCAAGGCCGTGCTCGCAAAGAACGGGCTGGCCTAGCGGCTCCCATGGACTCCCCGCGCCCGAGTGCGTGCGGCAGGGCGGGTCCGCGACCCGCCCTTTTCGCGCCAAGGGTGGCCGAAGGCGGATCAGGGCCCCGCCTTGCTTCGAGTGTGCGCCTCGTTCGCCTGGGTGCGTCCGCTGCCGCGCTTGCGCTCGCCGCCCACGCGCAGGAGGCGCTCCCTGGCACGTCGCCGCTCACACTCAGCGGCGATCTCTCCGCGCAGATGGTCGCCGGGATTGACCGGTTTCTTGACCGGCAGACCGAGGCGGCGCTCGGCGGGCGCGCGGGTTTTTGGCAACGCGATCTTGCGTCGCGCGAGGCCTACGAGAAATCCGTCGCGCCCAACCGCGAGCGCCTGCGCGCGATCATCGGCGCGGTTGATCCGCGGCTGCCGGTGCGGGCGCTGGAGCTGGTCGGCGACACGGCCACGCCGGCGCGGCTCGGCGAGGGCGCGGGCTACGAGATTTTCGCGGTGCGCTGGCCGGTGTTCGAGGGCGTGTGGGGCGAGGGACTGCTGCTGCGGCCGAAGACGACGGCCGCCGCGAGTGTCGTCGTCATTCCCGACGCCGACCAGACACCGGAGTTGCTCGCGGGCCTGAGCGCCGGCTTGCCACCGGAAAATCAGCTCGCGCGCCGCCTCGCCGAGCGCGGCTGCCGCGTGATCGTGCCGGTGCTCGTCAGCCGCGAGACGACGTGGTCGGGCATCGCGGGAAAGCCAGCCGGCCTGCCGCATCGCGAATGGCTTTACCGCCAGGCCTACGAGGTGGGCCGGCACATCATCGGCTACGAGGTGCAGAAAGTTTTCGCAGCCATCGACTGGCTCGAGACGCAGGGCGGCCCGATCGGCGTCGCCGGCTACGGCGAAGGCGGGCTGCTCGCGCTGCACGCCGCGGCGCTCGATCGCCGCGTGCGCGCCACGCTCGTCAGCGGCTACCTCGACTCCCGCCAGCGGCTGTGGCGCGAGCCGATCTACCGCAATGTGTCCTCGCTGCTGCGCGAGTTCGGCGACGCCGAGATCGCGAGCCTCGTCGCGCCGCGCGCGCTCCTCGTCGAGCACAGCGCGTTTCCGCGCGTCGACGGGCCGCCGGCTCCCGTCGCGGGCCGGCGCAACATCGCCGCGCCGGGCCGGCTCGTGACGCCCGATCTCGCGGTGGTGCAAGCCGAGCTCGAGCGGGCGCGCGCGCTCGCCGGCGAAAAATTCGGCGGCGCCTTCCAGCTCGTCGCCGATCGCGGCCGGGCGTTTGCGGCGCCGTTTTCCGAAAACGCGCAGGCGGCCTTGCTCGCGGCGCTGGGGATTGCGTCGGGAAAATCAGGCAGTGCGCCCGCCGTTCTCGCCGCGGCCGACGCCGCGGAGCGCCAACGCCGGCAGGTGAAGCAGCTCGAAGATCACACCCAGCGCCTCGTGCGCGCCTGCGAGGCGAAGCGGCAGGAACTCTTCTGGAACCCGATCAAGGCGACGACTGCCGCCGCATGGGGCGAGGCGCTCCCGCGCCTGAAGCGGCAGCTCTGGGAGGAGGTGCTCGGGAAATTCCCGCCCGCCTCGCTGCCGCAAAACCCGTGCACGCGCCGCCTTGGCGAGACCGAAAAATTCACGAGCTACGAGGTCATGCTCGACGTGTGGCCGGAGGTGTTTGCGTGGGGCATCCTGCTCGTGCCGAAAAATCTCGCGCCCGGCGAGCGTCGCCCGGTGGTCGTGTGCCAGCACGGGCTCGAGGGCGTGCCCGCCGACTGCGTGACGCAGGATTCCGCGACGCGGGCGTTTCAATATTACAAGGGGTTCGCCGCGACGCTGGCGGAGCGGGGGTTCGTGACCTTCTCGCCGCACAATCCGTATCGCGGCGGCGACGCGTTTCGCGTGCTGCAGCGCAAGGCCAATCCGCTCGGCCGCTCGCTCTTCTCCGTCATCCTCGCGCAGCACGACCGCATCCTCGACTGGCTCGGCGCCCTGCCCTTCGTCGATCCGGCGCGCATCGGGTTCTACGGGCTCAGCTACGGCGGCAAGACCGCCCTGCGCGTGCCGGCGCTGCTCGACCGCTACTGCCTCAGCATCTGCTCCGGCGACTTCAACGAGTGGGTGCGCAAGAACGCCGCGACCGACTACCCGGGCAGCTATCTCTTCACCGGCGAATACGAAATCTTCGAGTGGGACCTCGGGCACACGTTCAACTACGCCGAGATGGCCGCGCTCATCGCGCCGCGCCCGTTCATGGTCGAGCGCGGCCACGGCGACGGCGTGGGCACGGACGAGTGGGTGAGCTACGAGTTCGCGAAGGTCCGCCGGTTCTACACGCGCCTCGGCCTCGCCGATCGCGCCGCGATCGAATACTTCGACGGCCCGCACACGATTAATGGGCAGGGCACGTTCGATTTCCTGCACCGGCACCTGAACTGGCCGAAACCAGCCGTGACATCCGCGGCGCCACGCCGCTAGAGATTCGCCATGGTTCCCGTTTCTGCCGGCCTCGGAAAATCGCCCCGCCGTGCCTCGCGCCCGCTTGTCGCGCTCCTCGTTTTCACCGGGCCGCATTTCGCGACTGACGCGGTGCGTGCGCAGGACGTCACGATCACCAAGCCGGTGTGGCAGGTGTCACACGACGCGCCCGATGAGCTGCCAGTGCTGAAAAACAGCCCTCGTATTGTGTTTCCCGAGGAGCTGCGCGCGACGTCGGAGATCGGGTATGTCGCGTTCGACCTCATCCTTGATGCGAAGGGCAAGATACTCGTGTTCAACCCGCACGCGACGCAGCTGGCTTACGGCCATGCGGCGCACATCGCGTCGGGCCCTTACGTTTGGTCGCCCGGCCGGCGCGCGAGGAAGGGCGTCAACACTGCCACGGCATTCGCCGTGATTTTCAACCCGGCCTCGGCCGCCGAAAAAGGCCCGGATGCCACGCCGCGTCTTCTTGAGGCCGCGATCGTGCGGCGCCACCTGCCGACGCGGCGCCTGCCCGACGGCGACATCCCTGATGAAATCGTGATGGCCCAGGTGAGTGTCGATGCGACTGGCCGCGTCACGGCTGTGCGGCAAGGCTCGGCAGAATTGGAAAAGGCCGTTGAGATCGCGGCCAGCGCGTGGCGGTTCGCGCCGGCGCGGCGGGGCGGCGTCGCGGTGCCGGCGGAGGTTCGTGTCCCGTTTATTGTGGTCACGATTGATCCACGACGGGATCAACTGGGAAAGAGCGGCACGCCGCCGCGGGCCACCAGCCAGGCGCGCCCCATCTATCCTTTTGAGATGCGTCTCAGCGGGATGCGCGGCGAAGTGCTGGTGGACTTCATGGTCGATATCGAGGGCCGGGTGCGCAACGCCTACGTCACCCGCTCGCTCAATCCATCGTTCGACGATCCCGCGATCGAGGCGGTGCGGCAGTGGCGCTTTGAGCCGGCTCGGGTAGGCGAGCGGCCGGTCCCGATGCGCATGCAAGTGCCGATCGTTTTCGTGCTCGATGACTCCTATGACGGTGGGCAAGGCCCGCTTTCCCAGCCGCGCAAGCCGGATTTGTCCAAGATGCCGGAGGCGTTTCGCTACGATACGGCGCCCAAGCCGACCGGAACCGTGCGGCCGGTCTATCCCTACGCGCTCCTCAAGGCGCGCAAGCCGGGCAAGGCGTCGGTCGGCTACGTCGTCAACGAGCGCGGACAGGTCGTGCAGGCCGACGTGCGCGACGCGAGCGCACCGGAGTTTGGGCGCGCGCTGCAGGCCGCGATCGAGTGTTTCACCTTTCAGCCTGCGCTGCGTGCCGGCAAACCGGGCCCGGCCATCCTGGGGTTTTCGCAGGAGTTCAATGAGGAGCCTGGCCGCGCCCTCGTAAGCGAGGATGATCTTTCGTTGCTCCGCCGTGAGGAAAAGCGTCCGCAGACGATTCTAGCCCCGAAGGATCTCGATGCGCCGCCGGTGCCGCGCTCCCGCCGCCCGCCGCAGTTTCCCCAGTCTGTGCCGGACGATGTGACAAAGGGTGAGGCCATCGTCGAGTTCATCATCGATGAGGAGGGCTGGGCGCGTCTGCCGCGGATCGTCTCGGCGACGCACGAGGCGTTTGGTTATGCCGCCGTGCAGGCGGTGGCGGCGTGGCGCTTTGAGCCGCCGACGCGCGGCGGCCGTGCCGTCGCAACCCGTGTGCAGGTCCCGATGGTGTTTGGCGAGGCCAAGGAGAAAAAGTGAACGCGCGCGCATGAGATTTATGTCTTTCTCTCCCGCGGTGGCTTGGCTGGCCGCCACTGGCTTTGCCGCTTCGGCGACGCCGCGGCCCGACAATTCCGCGTTGGCGGATGGTGCGCCGCTGATTCAGTCGTGGACCCCGGCGGCCTACCCGCCGGAGCTGCGCAACGCGCGGGTGGGTGGCTATGTGCAGGTGCGCATTGTGGTCGATGAGGCAGGTCGCGTCACACAGGCGCGCACTCTCAATGCCTCGGAGGAGCGGCTGGGTGAAGCAGCTTTGGCGGCGGTGCGCACATGGACCTTTTCCCCAGCGCGCGAGGGCGGCAAAGCGATCGCGATGTGCCTGGATGTGCCGTTCATGTTCGATCCAACTAAGCCGGAGCCGAAGAAAGTGAGCCTGCTCCCGCCCATGCACCTGCTGCCCAAGCCCGCGGCCCGCACGCCCGCGGAGCTGAAGGCCTCGCCGCTGGGCGACTACCCGGAGAGCCTGCGCCCGCGCCGAATCGCGGGCCGCGTCGTGTTTGAGTGCGAAGTTACCCCGGAGGGGCGTGCGGGATTGGTGCGCGTGCTGGCAGCGACGCACGCGGATTTTGTCGCGCCCACCCTCGAGGGCAGTGCGCGCTGGGAATTCAAGCCCGCTCAACAAGGTGATCTGCCGGTGAGGGCTGAGTTGCGGGGCGAGGTTTCGTTCGACGTCGCGCGCACCACTCGCGCGGCGGTGCTGGCAGCCAACGGCTTGACCGCGCCCGACGGATCCGCTCCCGAAGACGAGCCGCTGCCCACGCAGATGGCTGATCCCGCCTGGCCGCACGCGGCCTTGCTCAAGGGCGAGAAAGGCTCTGCCGCCGTTGAGTTCACCGTGCGTGCCAACGGCAGCGTGGCGGATGTGAAAGTCCGCGAGGCCAGCGCGCCCGAATTTGGGCAATCGCTCGCGGCCGCGATGGAGGCGTGGACGTTTGACCCGGCGGGTAACCGAACCGGCACGATCGAGGTCACGCTGCTCAAGCGTTTCGAGTTCAACCCGCCGGCCGCGGGCGACGAGAATGGCGATCCGCTTGCGCGTGTTGCCGCGCTCGTGCGGACCGATGCGGTCCGCGGGGCTGAGGGCCTCGACGAGCGCCTTGCGCCGATCTACCGCGTAGCGCCAGTCTATCCCGGAGCGCTCCGCGCCGCTGGAAAACCGTCGGGCGAGGCCGTGCTGGAGTTTGTGATCGACCGCGATGGCCGGGCGCGCCTGCCGCGTGTGGTCTCCGCGACGCAGGCGGCATTCGGCTGGGCGGCGGTGACCGCGTTGCAGCAGTGGGTGTTCCGCGCGCCGCGCCGGAGTGGCGAGCCGGCCGATGTGAAGGTGCGAATCCCATTCAACTTTGCGCCGCCGCAGGACTGAGCGCCGCTCGGTTCACGTTTTTCCGCATGACCAAATCGATCATCATCGCCCGCGTGGGCTCCAACTTCGAGCGGGAGCCGCTCGTGCGGCCGTTCGGCTTCAAGGGCGGTTACCAGACCGAAATCTGGCAGAGCGTGGCGTTGCTGGAGGGCGCCAGTGGCAAGCGCGGTGTGGGCCTGTGCACGCAGGGCGTGCTCTGGAGCGACGCGCATGTCTTCGCGGGCCACAGCGAGAGCGGCGGCAACGCGCTCATGTATGCCGTGACCGAGCATGCGCTGCAGATGCTCAAGGGCCAGTCGTTCGCCGATCCGATCGCGCTGCTCGAGGCGACGCGGCACGAGGTGTTCGCCTACGCGAAAAAAATCACCGGCCACGCCGGGCTGCGCGAGACGTTTGCGCTCAACGCGCTCGTGGGCGTCGATTTCGCGGCGTGGCGGCTCTATGCGGCCGAGCATGGCATCACGGCGTTCGACGAGTTGATCCCCCCGGCGTATCGCGCGGCGCTCGGCCACCGGCACGCGCGCGTCGCGAGCATCCCGCTCGCCGCCTACGCGATCCCGATCGAGGAGATCCGCGCGATGGTGGAGGCCGGCTCGTTCTTCATCAAAATCAAGCTCGGCCAGCCCGGCACGCAGGCCGAGATGCTGGAGAAGGACAAGGCGCGCCTCACCGCGATCCACGCCGCCATCGGCCACGCGCGCACGCCGCACACCGCGAGCGGCAAGGTGCCGTATTATTTCGACGCCAACGGCCGCTACGAGTCCAAGGACACGCTGCTGCGCCTGCTCGACCATGCGCGCGCCATCGGCGCCTTCGACCAGATCGCGCTCGTCGAGGAGCCGTTCCCCGAGGAGCTGACGGTGGACGTGCGCGACATCCCCGTGCGCCTCGCCGCCGACGAGAGCGCGCACACGGACAAGGATGCGCTCGCCCGCATCGAGCTGGGCTACACCGCCATCGCGCTGAAGCCGATCGCGAAGACCTTCTCGATGTCGCTCAAGATCGCGAAGCTCGCGCACGAGCGCGGCGTGCCCTGTTTTTGCGCCGACCTCACGGTCAACCCGATCCTCGTCGAGTGGAACAAGGCCGTGGCCGCGCGCCTCGCGCCGTTTCCCGGCCTGGGCCTCGGCCTCGTCGAGACCAACGGTCACCAGAATTACAAGAACTGGGAGACGCTGCGCCGCCATCACCCCGCGCCCGATGCGCCGTGGGCGGTGACGAAGCGCGGGGTCTTCGAGCTCGACGCCGACTACTACGCGCGGAGCGGCGGAGTCTTCGCGCCCCTCCCGCACTACGAGAAACTGGCGGCGCCCGGCGGGGCGTGAGAGTCGGCTCGCTGGCGCTCGGCGTTACAGCAGCCGCGGCGTTCATTCACGAGTGGGCGCGGCGCAGCGGCGAGCGCCAGCGAACCGGCGATCAGTCCTTCGCCGCCGCAGGCGCCTCAAGCCTGCGCGCTCTGCGCATACGCTTCCATCCCCACGCACGAGCACACGAGGTTGCGATCGCCGTAGACGTTGTCGACGCGGCCGACGGTGGGCCAGAACTTGCTCGCGCGGGTGTGCTTGTCGGGGAAGGCGGCGAGTTCGCGCGGGTAGGGGCGGTCCCATTTGTCGGCGCAAACGACCTTGGCGGTGTGCGGGGAATTTTTGAGGACGTTGTTGGCCTTGTCGGCTTCGCCGTTGGCGACGGCCTGCATCTCGCCGTAGATGGCGATGAGCGCGTCGCAGAAACGGTCGAGCTCGGCCTTGGACTCGCTCTCGGTCGGCTCGATCATGAGCGTGCCGGGGACGGGGAACGACAGGGTCGGCGCGTGGTAGCCGTAATCCATGAGGCGCTTCGCGGCGTCCTCGGCCTCGAGGCCGTGCTTTTTCCAGCCGCGCAGATCGACGATGCACTCGTGCGCGATCAGGCCGGCGTTGCCGCGGTAGAGCACGGGGAAAGACGAATCGAGCCGGCGCGCGACGTAATTGGCGTTGAGGATGGCTTTCTTGGTCGCTTCGGTGAGGCCGTCGGGGCCCATCATGCGGATATACATCCACGAGATGACGAGGATGCTGGCGCTGCCAAACGGCGCCGCCGAAACGGCACCGACTTTGTGGTTGGCGCCGAACACGTGGCCGGGGAGGAAGGGCGCGAGGTGCTTCGCGACGCCGATCGGGCCCATGCCGGGGCCGCCGCCGCCATGGGGGATGCAGAAGGTCTTGTGCAGGTTGAGGTGGCAGACATCGGCGCCGATGTGGCCGGGGGAGGTGAGGCCGACCTGCGCGTTCATGTTGGCGCCATCCATGTAAACCTGCCCGCCGTGCTCGTGCACGATGGCGCAGATGTCCTTGATCGGGGCTTCGAACACGCCGTGCGTCGAGGGATAGGTGACCATCAGCGCGGCGAGATCGGCGGAGTGCGCGGCGGCCTTGGCGCGGAGATCGGCGAGGTCGATGTTGCCGTGGGTGTCGCACGCGACGGGCACGACCTTGTAGCCGCACATCGCGGCGGTGGCGGGATTGGTGCCGTGCGCGCTGGTGGGGATGAGGCAGACGTGGCGGCGGCCTTCGCCGCGCGACTCGTGCCACGCGCGGATGACGAGCAGGCCGGCGTATTCGCCCTGCGAGCCGGCGTTGGGCTGGAGCGAGACGGCGGCGAAGCCGGTGCACTCCGCCAGCCACGCCTCGAGATCGCGGAAAAGTTTTTGGTAGCCGCGGGTCTGATCGGCCGGCGCGAACGGATGCAGCGCGCCGAATCCGGGCCACGACACGGGGAACATCTCCGAGGTCGCGTTGAGCTTCATCGTGCACGAGCCGAGCGAGATCATCGAGTGCACGAGCGAGAGGTCCTTGGCCTCGAGCCGGCGGATGTAGCGGAGCATCTCGTGCTCGGTGTGGTGGCGGTGGAAAACCGGGTGCGTGAGGAACGCGGAGGCGCGGGCGTGCGGGGCGGGGTAGGGACGGGCCGCAGGGCCGTCCGAGACTGACGGCGGGCCCAGCGGGCCCGCCCTACCACTAAACAATGCGAGCAGCGCCTGCACCTCCTCCGTGCTCGTCGTTTCGTCGAGCGTGATGCCGACGGTGCGATCGTCGATGGGGCGCAGGTTAAATTTCTTCGTGGTAGCGGCGGCGTGGATTTTTTTCGCGTCGATGCCGGCGACGGTGAGCGTGTCGAAGACGGGCTCGGCATTCACCTTCGCCCCGGTTGCGCGCAGGCCGGCGGCGAGCAGCTCGGTGAGGAGCTTCACGCGGCGCGCGATTTTTTTCAGGCCCTCGGGGCCGTGGTAGACGGCATACATCGAGGCCATCACGGCGAGCAGCACTTGCGCGGTGCAGATGTTGCTCGTGGCCTTGTCGCGACGGATGTGCTGCTCGCGGGTGCCGAGCGCGAGGCGCATCGCGGGATCGCCCTGTGCGTCCTTCGAGACGCCGACGAGGCGGCCGGGCATCTGGCGTTTGAACGCGTCCTTGGTCGCGAGGAAGCCCGCGTGGGGCCCGCCGAAACCCATCGGCACGCCGAAACGCTGCGCCGAGCCCACGGCGACATCGGCGCCAAACTCCCCCGGCGCGCGCAGCAGCGTGAGCGAGAGCAGATCCGCGGCGACGATCGTGAAGGCGCCCGCGGCGTGCGCCGCGGCGAAGAATTTCTCGAAGTCGTGGATCGAGCCCGTGGTGTCGGGGTATTGCACGAGCACGCCGAAGCACTCGGCCGTGGGCGCAAACGTGCGATGGTCGCCCACGATGACCTCGACGCCGATGGGCTTCGCGCGGGTCTTCACCACGTCGATCGTCTGCGGGTGGCATTTTTCCGAGACGAAGAAACGGCGGTGTTCGCTCGCCGCGCCTTCCTTGAGGCGGTGGCACATCATCATCGCCTCGGCGGCGGCGGTGCCCTCGTCGAGCATCGAGGCGCCCGCGATCTCGAGGCCCGTGAGATCGCAGATCATCGTCTGGAAATTGAGCAGCGCCTCAAGCCGGCCTTGGGAAATCTCCGCTTGGTAGGGCGTGTAGGCCGTATACCAGCCGGGGTTCTCGAGGATGTTGCGCTGGATCACGCCGGGCACGTGCGTGCCGTGGTAGCCGAGGCCGATGAAGCTGCGGAAGACCTGGTTCTCGCCCGCGTAGCCGCGCAGCTCGGCGAGCGCCGCGCTCTCGCCGATGGCCGCGGGCAGGTTGAGCGGCCCGCGCCGGATTGCGGGCGGCACGGCGGCGTCGGCCAGCGCGTCGAGCGACGCATAGCCGAGCGTCGCGAGCAGCGCGCCGGTCTCCGCGGGATCGTCGCCATGGTGGCGGCGGGCAAACGTGTCGGTCGGGGCGAGCGGATCGTGCGGCGTGGACATGAAGAGGAAATCGCACCGTAGGGCGGGGGAGGGCGCGCGCAACCGCGATTTGGCGTCGTCGGGATCGTCCGTGCGGGCGCGCGGTGTCACGCGATTGTCGCCGGCGCGCCATGCTCCCGCCACCGACCTGCGGTGGAATCCGGGCGATTGACGCTCGCGCACGACCGCTTATGCCCAACTCACCCCTCCGATCGGATTCCGACTCGGTTTTGCGTCTCCCCCTCATCCCTATGAAACCTCATCCTGCCGGAGGTTCGTCCTCCCTTCTCGTCCGTGGCTGCGTGTCCGTTGTCCGCGCTGCGTCGCTGTTCGCGTTCGGGGTCGGTGTCGCCACGGCGGCGCAATCCGGAAAGCCAAGCGGTGTCCCCACCGAGGACGAGGTGGTCGCCCTCCAGAACTTCGTCGTCACCGGCTCCAACATCAAGCGCCTCGACATGGAGAAGGTCGCGCCCGTGACCGTGCTCGATCAGGATGCGATGATCGTGCGGCAGGCGCTGCTGCCGGTGGACATGCTCACGTCGCTGCCCTCCGTCGTGAACCTGCCCGAGAACGAGACGCGCCTCGGCTCCTCCGGCGCCCGCGGCGACAACGCCAACATCAACCTCCGCAACCTTGGCGCCACCGCCACGCTCATCCTCGTCAACGGCCGCCGCATGGCGATCAACCCGATGACCGCGGGCCTCTCGCAGGCGGTGAACGTGAACCAGCTCCCCACGCAGGGCATCGAGCGCATCGAGGTGCTGCGCGACGGCGCGTCGTCCATCTACGGCTCCGACGCCGTGGGCGGCGTGATCAATTATGTGCTCAAACGCCAGTTCCAAGGGGCCGAGGCCACGCTGCGTTTCGCCGCGCCCGAACACGGCGCCGGCCAGAGCACGCAGGGCACGTTCACCTTCGGCACGAGCCTTGCCGGCGGCCGCGGCCGACTCTTCGCGACGATCGAGACGCTCTACCGCGAGGCGATTTTCCTGCGCGACCGGGATTTCAGCCGCATCTCCTATCCCTACGCGCAGGCGCCGGCGCCCTTCAACGTCGCGGGCGGTCCCTTCGACGCCCGCACCGCGCGCGGCCGCTGGCCGATCTTCCGCATCGGCACGGCGACGGCGAGCAACTACTTCCGCCCGGTCGCCGGCACGCCCACGCTCACCACGGCCGCGCCGAGCTTCGCGGCCAACCCGGAATTCTACCTCGACCTCAACGAATTCGGCATGGCCGCGCCGCGCATGGCGCGCGGGAGCACGTTTTTGTCGGGCGAGTTTGATGTGACGAAGACCATCACGGCCTTCGCGGATTTCTCCTACTACAAGGCCCGGTCCACGATGGTGCGCCAGCCGCTCGCGCTCAACGCGCCCACGACGGACAAGCTCGCCGTCATGCCGATCGACAATCCCTACAATCCCTACGGCTCGCGCTTCTACTCCGCCGCGGGCGCGCCCAACGCCGACGGCACCGCGCGCCTCACCGGCGCGCCGCGCGAGATCAGCATCGTCTCCGTGACGCTGCCCGATCTCGGCGTGGAGAAAGTCATCACGAAGTCCGACGTCGTGCGCGGCGCCGCCGGCCTGCGCGGCAAGCTCGGCGACACCTGGTCGTGGGAAAGCTCCGCGTTCTACAACCGCGTGCAGGGCCGCGACGACGCCTACCCCGATGTGCGCGAGAGCTTCCTCGCCGCCGCGCTCCGTCGCACCGATGCCTCGGCCTACAATCCCTTTGGCTACACCTTCCGCGTCGCCAACGGCGCCATCGTCGCCGACCGGCCTTACACCAATCCCGCCGCGACCGTGAATTCGTTCGCGTCGATTTATTCGCGCAAGGCCGTCAGCTCGATCGCCAGCGGCGATCTGCGCGTGACGGGCCGCCTGCTCCGCTGGTGGGGCGGCGACATCCAGTCCTCGTTCGGCACCGAATACCGCAGCGACCGCCTCGCCGACAAGCGCCCGCCCTTCAGCGGCGAGAATCCCGCCGGCGCCGGCCTCGACACGACCGACAACGACTACCTCCTCCACCCGCCGCGTCCCGACGTGATCGGCGATCGCCAGATCGGGAGCTTCTACGCGGAGCTCGTCGTGCCGCTCGTGCCCGCCGAGAAGCGGGTGCCGCTGGTCAACACGCTCGAGCTCACCGCCTCGGGCCGGCACGAGCGCTACAGCGACTTTGGCAACACGACGAAGCCGAAGGTCGGCCTCAACTGGCGGCCGGCGTCGTGGCTCATGCTGCGCGGCTCCTACAACGAGGGCTTCATGGCGCCGAGCCTCGCCGCGCTCTTCACCAGCCCGCGCTGGACGATCTCCGCGGGCGCCGGCGACATCGACACCTACCGCAACCCGATCACCAACGAGGGCGCCTACGTGCAGCGCACGTATTTCGGCGGCAACCCGGCGCTCAAGCCGCAGGAGTCCAAGGGCAAGACCTACGGTCTCGTGCTCGACGTGCCCGGCATCAAGGGCCTGAGCGTCACCGTCGATCAGTGGCGCATCGATCGCACCAACCTCCTCGGCCAGCGCAGCACCACGCAGATCCGTGATTCCGACGCCGCGCTCATTCGCGCCTACACCAAGGCCCAGCTCGCCGCCGGCCGCACCATCGCCCAGATCGATCTCGGCAGCGGCACGGCCAGCTACAAAGGCGACCCGGATGTCGTGCGCTACGCCGTCACGCCCGAGGACATCGCGGCCTTCGCGCCCTACAATGCGGCGAATCCGAACAACCAGCAGGGCATCGTCGGCAAGGTGTTCTCCGTGAACCAGCCCTTCATCAACGTCGCCGAGAGCCAACATGAGGGCGTGGACCTCGGCCTCCGCTACGTCGTGCCGCGCTTCCCGTGGGGCAACGTCGTCGTCAACTCCGAGTGGTCCTACTTCGTGCGCTCCCGCTCGGTGGTGAGGCCCGCGAACCTCCCCGCGATCGAGACGGACGACATGAACAGCGGCGGCGTCGCGCGCTGGCGTGGCACGAGCAACGTCGCGTGGCGCCGCGGCGCGTGGAGCGCCAACCTCGGCGCCTACTATGTCGGCCCCACGCAGGGCGGCGCGAGCACGACGCAGGCCGTGTGGGAATCGTTGGGCCGCCCCGGCTACATCGCGCGGCAGTTCACGGGCGGGCAGTTCGTCTATCGCTACGTCGTCAGCTCGACGATCGCCTACAACGCGTCGCTCGGCTACCGCTTCGGCCCGGATGCCGCGAAGTGGCTGCGCGGCACGCGCGTGCGCGTGGGCGTCGTGAATCTCTTCGACAAGGAGCCGCCGCTCACGACCGGCGCCTTCGGCTACGATCCCGCCGTGAGCCAGAACCTGCTCCCCGGCCGCACGTGGTCGATCGAGTTCGCGAAGCCGTTCTGAGCGCAGGTGGCGGCGGGCCTCCCCGCCCGCTGTAGATTGAAAAGTAGGGCGGGGCTGTGACCCGCCCCCGGTGCGAACACTCGACGCGCGAAAGGGCGGGTCACAGACCCGCCCTGCTGCCGAGCCTCGGCGGGCAGGGACGCCCGCCGCTACGGCGAGCCGGTCGCGCGAGGCGCGGGAGCGACGTTGGTCTCGATTCTGGAAAATCCCGCTTCTCACGGGACGGGCGGCCGGCCCAGCATGCGCGCCCATGACCACCCAGCAGGAGCGCGCCGCCTACATCGACCGCCGTCTCGCCGAGCTCTACCCCGCGACGCCCATCCCGCTCGATCACAAGGACGCGTTCACGCTCCTCATCGCCGTCCTCCTCTCCGCGCAGAGCACCGACAAGGGCGTGAACAAGGTCACCCCGCGCCTCTTCGCCCTCGCCGACACGCCGGAGAAAATGATGCGCGTGCCCGTGGAGAAAATCCGCGAGATCATCCGGCCCTGCGGCCTCTCGCCAGCGAAGTCGAGGAACATCGCCGCCCTCTCGCGTTTGCTGGTCGAGCGCCACGGCGGGCAAGTGCCGCGCACCTTCGAGGAACTCGAGGCCTTGCCCGGCGTCGGCCACAAGACCGCGAGCGTGGTGATGGCGCAGGCCTTCGGCGTGCCGGCGTTTCCGGTCGACACGCACATCCACCGGCTCGCGCAGCGCTGGAAGCTCACGAGCGGAAGGAACGTCGGGCAGACCGAGGCCGACTTGAAAAAACTCTTCCCGCGCGAGCACTGGAACGCGCTGCACCTGCGCATCATTTTCTACGGCCGCGAGCACTGCACGGCCCGCGGTTGCGACGGCACGGTGTGCGAAATCTGCCGGACGGTTTCCCCTGGTCGCCGCCGCGCGGTTGTGACCAAGAAGTGATCGCGCCGATCAGGGGCGCGTGATCTCGACCGTGGCGCTGTTCGCGTCGGCGCCCGTGTTTCTCACGGTCACGCCGCTGGCGGTGAGCGACTGGCCGGCGCCGAGCGTGTTGTTCACCTTGCGGGTGTCCGCATCGTTGCCGGGCAGCACCTGGATCACGCCCTCGCCCGAGCGGAGGGAGGTATCGATCGCGTAGACGAGCAGGCCGGTCTTCACGAGCGCGGTGTCGAGGCCCAGCGGGCGGCGATATTCGACCACGACGGCGGTGGTCGCGCCGGTGGGCACGACGACGAGCTTCCGGCCGCCCGCGGCCTCGATGGGCGTGAGTGCGATGGTCGACACCCCGTGATCCGGCGCGACCACCTGGTCGTCGTCGAGCCAGCCGAGGAGCCAGCGTTCCCAGCCGAGGTATTCCGGCGCGGTGCCGCTGATGAGGCCCATGAGGCTGTAGTCGCCGACAAAGCGATGCTGCGGGCCATCGTAGGCATACAAATCGGCGAGCCCCATCATGTGCCCGCCTTCGTGGCTGAACCACTTGTAGCCCCACCCGAGCAGATCGCGGCCGGAAGTGATTGCGACGGTCAGCGTCTTTCCGCCGGCGGCGATGCCGTTGGCCACGCTGCCGGCGACGAACGTCGGGCCGTTGCTGATGGCGCCGGCGTCGGGGTTGCTCATGACGGCGACGGCATCGCAGGCGGAAAAATCGGCGCCGGCGGCGAGCGCGAGGTTCACCGCTTCCTGGATGTAGGCCCGGTGCAGCGCGTTGGTGAGCGCCGACCAGCCGTATTGCGTCGATGGCTTGCTCATGCGCAGCCAGCCGAAGGAGGGATCGAGCGTGAGGTTGAGTTTTCCGTAGGAGGTGCCCCGCCACAAATCTTCCGAGCCGGGCGAGAGGATGCCGAACACGTTTTGCGGCGTGCGGGTCGCGACCGCATCGCTGAAATCGACGAAGATCACCTTGACCCGGACATTGCCGATCGAGGGGAGCGCGGGCGCCATGCGCGGAAAGCCGAGGTGCACGGCGGTGGCGCTCGACACGCGGTTCGGGAGGCGGGCCTCGAAGAGCGGATCGGCGATTTCGTAGACCTCCACGATCGCCTCGCCCGTGCCGTTGTTGGCGCCGGAAACCTGCACGCTGTAGGCGCCCGGGGAAAGCGTCACGGTCATCGCGGCGTCGCGGCTGCCGGCGGGCAGGGGAAACGCGCCGACGGAGGCGAAGGTCGCGGCGAGCGCCGGGTCCCAGTTGTCGTTCGTCGCGATGGCGGTGCCCGCGCCGTTGAAGAGCCGCAGCACCGGATCGGCGAGCGTGCCCGTGACGCCCAGCGGCGCGAGCCCTGGCCCCACGCCGCGAACCAGGAGGCTCTTCGAGCCGCTGCCGCTGATGTTGAAGCCGGCGATCAGGATGTCGGCGCCCGTGCCGACGCGGTTGCGCGCGGAGAGGTTGACGAGGCGCGGCGTGAGGCCGCCGGCGACATCGTAGGCCTCGACGAGAATCGTGCCGGGGCCGGGGCCCGACGCCTGCGCGGTGAACGCGCCGTTGAGCGACTGCACGAGCGCGGCGTCCTTCGAGCCGGTGTCGAAGGCAAACGCGCCCACCGCGGCGAACGTCGTGGCCAGGGCGGCCGGCCAGTCGTTGTTGGTCGCGATCGGTGCGCTCCCGGTCGTGTAGAGGGAGAGCTGCGGGTCCGCCATGCCGGCGAGGCCAAACTTGCCGAGCGCAGGGCCGCCGGCGCGGACGAGGATGTTTTTCGCGCCGCCGCTCACGACGGCGCCGACGATCAGCGGCTGGTTCGCGGCGAGCGTCGTGCGGACGGAGAGGTTGGAGAGCGCGGCCGTCTCGGCGGCGCGCGAGGGCGGCGCGAGGGCGGCCAAGGCCAGGGCGAGGGCGACGCGCGCGTTCATGAGCGGCGGAGAAAATCGCGCGGCTGGTTGCGGAAAAAGACGACGGGCGGGGTCAATCATGGCTTGGGGGCAGTTTCCTTTCCGCCGCGGAAAGAAGCATGGTGGACGCTACTGGACTCGAACCAGTGACCCCGTGCGTGTGAAGCACGTGCTCTAACCAACTGAGCTAAGCGTCCGGCTTGGGGGGCGAGAACGTGGACACCCTCATGCAGCGAATCAATCCCGTTTTCCGCCGCGTCCTGGGTGCGGCGCACCCCAGGTTGCTGGAGATGGAGACGCGCCGCCCCCGGCGCGTGGGTCCGACCGCGGCGAGGGCGCCGCGGCTCCAAACGTGCTGCGTCTTCCCACTCGTTCAATCGGCATGTGCCGGAAATCCGGGAACGCGTTGAAAAAAGCGGCTGCGGCAGGAGTGCGTATGTCGGTGTGCTCGCGTAGCGGCGGGCGTCCTGAACCGGCGGGCAGGGACGCCCGCCGCTACCGGAGCCGGCATTCTTTTTTGACGCTTTCTGCGATGAGCACTGGCTCGGCCTGCATCGCGCCGGGCTTGCATTGCGCGTGGGACGGCGGAGCGTCGCCCGACATGGACTGCCGCCCCGCGTGCGGCGCGTGCTGCATCGCGCCCTCGATCTCGTCGCCGATTCCCGGCATGCCGCACGGCAAGCCCGCCGGCATCCCGTGCGTGCAGCTCACGCCGGATCTGCGCTGCGCGATCTTCGGCCGGCCCGACCGACCGGCGGTGTGCGCGAGCCTGCGGCCGACCGAGGAGATGTGCGGCGCAAGTCGCGAGGGGGCGCTGGCGTTTTTGGCGGGGCTTGAAAGGGCGACGGGGTGTTAGCCGGTTTGAAGGTGGAGCGCGTTGACCTCAACGCGCTTGGCTCGCGGCGTGGCTCCTGAAAGCGCGTTGGGGTCAACGCGCTCCACCTCATCGCCGCGTCCCCAGCCAGATCGCCACGCCCGCGACGATGAGTCCCGCCACGACGGCCAGCGTGATCTTGATCCAGCTCTTGGGGTAGCGGCCGGCGATTTGGCCGCTGTAGCCGTTGATCACGACTTGGTAGGGCGTGCCGTGGAAATCATACGTGAGCAGCCACACGGGCACGAGGATGTGCTTGAAGGTTTGGCCCGAGTAATCCGCGTCGACCTGCAGGTTGCGGTAGGTGTCGCCGGGCACTTGCTGGGCGCAGAGCGCGTGCAGCTCGCGGTCCATGCGTGCCCGCGCGGCCTGCGCGGCGGCGAGCAGATCGATCTGGTAGCGCTCGACGACCCAGCCGGCGAGGTAGCCGGCGTTATAGGGCTTCAGTTCCTTGGTGGGAAATGGCTCGACGGCGGCAAGCAGGTCGGGCTGCACGCCGCGCGAGGCGGCGACGAGCGCATCGTCGAAAAAGTGCGCGAGCTCGCCCGCGCTCGGCTCCCAGCGCGTGCGCTGCACCTGGCGCGTCTGGCGCTCGCCCTTTGAGTCGGTGTAGGTCTCCGTCTCGTAGTAATGGTAGCCGCTCTCGGCGGTCCACGCAGCATCGACGTGCGCGTCGAAGGTCCAGTAGGGGATGTAGAGGCCCTTGACGGTGTCGGTGGCGGCGCGGGACTTGAGGGCGTTGGGCGCGAACCACCGGCCGGCGAGCCAGCCGCGAATGGCGTCGCGCACGTCGTTCTCGGCGAGCTTGAACTCGAGCAGGCTCTCGGGGCGAAACGCGGCCTTCACCTCCTCGTAGGGCACGAGCGCCGAGGAGCCGCAGAAATCGCAGCGCTGCCCTACGCGCGCCGGATCGAACACCGAGATCGCTTGGCAGCTCTGGCAGCGCACCTGCGTCTTTTCGGCCTGCCAGCCGCGCTTGCCGTCGGGGATCGCGCGGAGCGCTGCGGTCAGGTCGTGCTCGACGATGGTCTCGGTGGCGCTGAAGCCGGTGAGCTCGACGTTGGCCGGCGAGGTCGTGCCGCAAAAATTGCAGACGAGCGCCTTCTTCGCGGGATTCCACACCGCCTCCGCGCCGCAGGCGGGGCAGGAGAACTTGGAGCGGGCGACGGCTTCGGGCATATCCGATCTATTTTGCCACCTTAACTAGAAACAAAACGGCGGCTACGTAGCCAACGGTGCTTGGTATGGAAAGAAGCCGAATCAAAATACCTGGTCCGCCGATCAAACTTATGAGCCACGCGATCAAACCGATCAAAAGTGGCAGCATTAGGAGCACCCCATCGGTGGACTTTCCTGTGGAGGTTCCGGCTGACATTGCGTCACCATTGGCAGTCTCGATTGCGGCGATCGTCGTAATTGGGAGCAGCAACAGACAGATGTAGCTCACCACGAGAGAACTGACTCCTACCGCGAGCCGGGTCACTTTGATTTTGTCGCGGATAGTGAGCCTGTTCTCCATGGCCAAACTTATCTCGTCGCCGCTCAGCTCTTCAAAAATTCCTCCAACCCCGCGCGCGTGATGCGCCATGTTGAGCCGATTTTTTTGCCCTTGAGCGAACCATCGGTGAGCGACGCGATCACGTCTGCCTCGCTTACGCCGAGGAGTTTCGCGGCGTCGGCGGGGCTGAGGAGTTCGGGAAGCGCGCCGCCCGCGCTCGTCGGTGCCGCAGCGACCGGCGCAGGTTTGCCCGCGGCAGCCGGCGTCGCCTGCGGCGCGAGCATGCCACCGGGCTGGTTCATCATCTGTTGCGCCATGCCGAAGCCCATCGCGAGTTCCGCGGCGGCGCCGCCGGGGCCGCCGCCGCCCTTGGCGAGGCCCTCAGCCATCTGGAGCTTCACGTAGTCGTTGAGATTGCCGATGGCGGCCATGCTCGAGCGCTTGTCGATGGCCGACTCGACCTCGGGCGGGAGCGAGACGTTCTCGATGATGAAGCTGCCGAGCTCGAGGCCGTATTTCTGCGTGAGCACGGGGTTGAGGAGCGGGAGGAGCGCGGCGCCGAGCTCGCCGTAGCGGGAGGCGACGTCGAGCACGGGAATCTTCGCGCTGGCGAGGGCGTCGGTGAACACGCTCACGAGGCGCGAGCGCATCGTGTCGGCGAATTCGTCGAGGCGGAAATGATTGTCGGTGCCGGCGACTTCCTTGAGAAAGGTCTTCACGTCCACGACGCGGAAATCGTAGGTGCCGAACGCGCGGGCGCGCACGATGCCAAAATCGGCGTCGCGCATCATGATGGGGTTGGAGGTGCCCCACTTGTTGCCGGTGAAGAGCCGGGTGTTGACGTAGTAGATGTCGGCCTTGAACGGGCTCTCGAAGCCGTATTTCCAGCCCTTGAGCGTGGAGAGGATCGGGATGTTGTCGGTGGAGAGCGTGTGCTTGCCGGGGCCGAAGGTGTCGCCGAACTGGCCGACGTAGATGAACTGCGCGACCTGCGACTCGCGCACGATGAGCTGCGCGCCGCGCTTGATCTCCTTGTCCTGATCGGGGAAGCGCCACGAGAGCGTGTCGCGGGAGTCGTCCTCCCACTGGATGATTTCGAGGAACTGCGTCTTGAGATAGTCGAAGAGGCCCATGGCGAGGAAGGGTGAAGGGGGAGGAGTGAAGGTGAAGCTGGGACGGTGCCGGACGCTGGAGGGTGGGCGGGCGAATGTGGAGCGCGATCTCGCGGGATGGAAATTTCCCGGGGCGTTCCAACGTGAGGAGCGATCCCGATCTCAATCCGTGACACAGAGGACACAGAGCGCGGACACAGAGGGCAAAGAGAAAGCCAAGGCAAGGGAAGTGACTCGGTGAACTCTGTGTCCGCGCTCTGTGCTCTCTGTGGCAAAATTTCCGGCGGATTGACGCGACTCCATCCCGGCGTTGCCTTCGTCGCCATGGCCAAGCCCGACGAAGCCCCCACGATCATCTTCTCGATGCTCGGCGTCTCGAAGAAGATCGAGCGCAAGGAGATCCTCCGCGACATCTCGCTGTCGTTCTTCTACGGCGCGAAGATCGGCGTGCTCGGCCTCAACGGCTCCGGCAAGTCCTCGCTCCTCCGCATCCTCGCCGGCCGCGACACCGAGATCGAGGGGCGCGTCCACATCGAGCCGGGCTATTCCGTCGGGCTCCTCGAGCAGGAGCCGCACCTCACGCCGGGCGCGACCGTGCGCGCGAGCGTCGAGGAAGGGGTGAAGCACCTCACCGATCTCACCGCCGCCTATGATGCGACGTGGGACGAGCTCAACGAAGCCGCCGACGACGCCGCGAAGGACAAGATCATGGCGAGGCAGGGCGAGCTGCAGGAAAAAATCGACGCCCTCGGGGCGTGGGATGTCGCGCCGCTGATCGAGCAGGCGATGGACGCGCTCCGCTGCCCGCCGGGCGATGCGCTCGTCGACAAACTCTCCGGCGGCGAGCGCCGCCGCGTCGCCCTCGCGCGGCTGCTGTTGCAGAAGCCCTCGATCCTCCTGCTCGACGAGCCGACCAACCACCTCGACGCCGAGAGCGTCCACTGGCTGGAGCAGCACCTCGCGCGCTACGAGGGCACCGTCATCGCGGTCACGCACGACCGCTACTTCCTCGACAACGTCGCGCAGTGGATTCTCGAGCTGGACCGCGGCCACGGCATCCCGTGGAAAGGCAACTACTCGGGCTGGCTCGAGCAGAAGCAGGCGCGCGCCGCCGTGCAGCAGCGCACCGAGGACAAGCGCGCCAAGGCCATGGCGCGCGAGCTGGAGTGGATCCGCTCCGGCGCCAAGGCGCGGCAAGCGAAAGGCCAGGCGCGCATCAACGCCTACGAGAAGATGCTCAAGGAGAGCGTCACGGAGAAGGAGCGGGAGTTCGAGATTCTCATCCCGCCCGGCCCGCGGCTCGGCGGGCTCGTCGTGGAGGCGCAGGGCCTGGCCAAGGGCTACGGCGACAACCTGCTCTTCGAGAACGTGAGCTTTTCGCTCCCGCCCGGCGGCATCGTGGGCGTCATCGGCCCCAACGGCGCGGGCAAGACGACGATGTTTCGCCTCATCCTCGGCGCCGAGAAGCCCGACGCCGGCACGCTGCGCATCGGCGAGACGGTCAAGATTTCGCATGTCGATCAGTCGCGCGACTCGCTGCCCGACGCCGCGACGATCTGGGAGGCGATCAGCGGCGGCGAGGAGATCATGCGGCTGCCGGGGCGCGAGGTGAACTCGCGCGCGTATTGCGCGCAGTTCGGGTTCACGGGCCCGGACCAGCAGAAAAAAGTCGGCGTGCTCTCCGGCGGCGAGCGCAACCGCGTGCACCTCGCGCGCCTGCTCAAGGCCGGCGCCAACCTGATCCTGCTCGACGAGCCGACGAACGATCTCGACGTGAACTCCATCCGCGCGCTGGAGGAGGCCCTCGGGCAGTTCGCGGGCTGCGCGGTGGTGGTGTCGCACGACCGCTGGTTCCTCGACCGGGTGGCGTCGCACATCCTCGCCTTCGAGGGTGACAGCGCGGTGGTGTTCTACAACGGGAACTACTCCGCCTACCTCGAGGATTTCCGCCGCCGCAAGGGCAAGGACGCCGACCAGCCGCACCGCATCAAATACCGGAAGCTCGGGCGCGGGTAGCGGCGCTTGCGCCCGGAATAACCCCGCGCACCGTGCCTCCCATCGCCATGAAGCGCCTCCCCTTCCTCGCCGCACTCCTCACCCTCGTTTCCTCCGCCATGACCGCCGCAACCCCCAAACTCGAATCCCTCGTCCTCGGCGGCGGCTGCTTCTGGTGCACCGAGGCCGCGTATGAGATCCTGCCTGGCGTGAAGGATGTCGTGAGCGGCTACGCCGGCGGCAAGGAGCCCAACCCGACCTACGAGCAGGTCTGCGCCCACGCCACCGGCCACGCCGAGGTCATCAAAATCGACTTCGATCCCGCGGTCGTCTCGCTGGAGAAGCTGCTCGATTATTTCTGGCACGTGCACAACCCCACGCAGGTCGGCGGCCAGGGCAACGACCACGGCCCGCAATACCGCTCCATCATCCTCTACGCGTCGCCCGCGCAGAAGGCCGCCGCCGAAAAATCCCGCGCCAAGGCCGCGCAGGAGTTCCGCGATCCGATCACGACCGAGCTTGTGCCGCTGGAAAAATTCTGGCCGGCGGAGAAATACCACCAGGACTATTTCCGCCTGAACCCCAACGCCGGCTACTGCGCCTACGTGATCGCGCCGAAGGTGAAGAAGCTGAAGGAGCAGGGCGCGGTGGAGACGGCGGGCGCGGGGAAGAAGTAGGGCCTCGGTGGGCGCCAAAATTTTGGCGCATGCAGGCCGGACATCGAGAGGTAGTCGCGAGGCATTTGGAGCCGCGGCGCCCTCGCCGCGGTCGGATCAACGCGCCGAGGGCGGCGCGTCTCCATCGCCCGAAAACCGAGCCGCGCTATTTTTCGCCGGTGTTCCAGCTGTAGTTCACCGTGAGCTCACGCGTGGTCGGGTTCAGCGTGACCTTCAGCAGGCGCAACACCTCGGTCGGATCGACGGTGCGTTCGAGATAAGGGCGGAGTTCCGCCGGATTGGCGGCAACGCGTCCCTCATGTTCGTGCATGTAGAGGATGTGCGCGAGCATCGGCCTGACGGCTTCGGCGAATTGGTCGGCCTTGCGCAGGTGCGGGAGCAATTGGCCGAGGTTTTCCAGTTTCGCGTCCGGTTGCGCGGCGACGAAGGCGAGCGCAGCGTCCTTCATCGCCTCGCCCACGGCGTCACCATCGCCGTAGACGGGTTCGAGCGCCTTGGTGGCGTTCTCGGCGAGGACCTTGAATAAGTCCAGGTTCTCCACGATGGAACGCCCAAGATTCTCCATCAGTCCGTCCCCATCGGGGTCCAGGGTGCGCCCGATCGCCTTCATTGCACGTCCCAGTGCTTCCATGTCGCTTTCGCCAAGCGCAGCCGGGTGATCCGGGTTGTTCTTCATGTGCCAGCCCTCGAGGCCGACCGACGTGATCAGATCGGAAGTGGGTTGTTCGCGGAAGAGGTGTTCGGAGGCCTCGCCCAGCTTCCCCGCGCGGAGCAGGTCGTAGCGGGCGAGCATCTCGGCGTCGGCGGGCAAGGCGAGGAGCGGGGCGAGCCGCGACGCCGCGTCGGGGAGCTCCCCGGCGGAAAGGGCGGTGAAGCGCTTGAGCGCCGCCTGCAACTCCAGCGCAAATTTTTTCCGCCCGACGCTGCGCAGCTCGGCGAGCGCGGCGCGGATGTCCGCGGGAGAGTCGAGTTCGTGCCGGCCGGCAATCTCGGACCAATCGGCGGGCATGAGCATGCGAATCTCGGGAATGCGTTGGGCGGGAAGCTCGGCGAGAAGCTGGCGGAGCAGGGCAATGCGCTCGTCGATGATTTGCGCGCGCGAGGCCGGCGTGGGGCGCGCTTCGGCGGCGTTTGGTGGGGCCTGCGCGACTGATGTCGCGGCGAAACGCGGTTCCGGGGGCGCGGACGAGGATGAAGTCGGCGCAGGCGGCTGCGCACGATAAACGGCGAACGCCACGGCCGCGGCGGTGCCGAGGCCGAGCAGGAGCTTTGACGCGACGCCGGCAGCCGCGATGGGCGCCGCACTCGCCGCGCCGATGGCAGCCGCGACGATGCCGCTGCCCAGCGCCGCCGGCGCGGTGAGGAGCGCGTTGGCCGAGATGTTGGTTGCGAGCCCGGCGGCGGTGACGGCCACGCCGCGGCGCACCAAGGCCTCGCGCAGCTGCTCGAGCGCGCGCGTGACGCGCTTCTGCGCGGCGTCGTCGCTCGTGCCGAGCGCGGCGCCGACCTCGCGGAGCGACTTGTTCTCGAAGAACCGCAGCAGGATGGCGGTGCGATCCGCGGGCGGCAGCGACTCCACCGCCTCGTCGAGCAGCGGCTCGATCTCGGGCCAGTTGGCGTTGGGCGGGTGCATGGTGGAAGCGGAGAGGTTGGCCGCGACTTCCTCGCGGAGCTGGCGGCGGGACTCGCGGCGCACGGCGTCGACGGATTTGCGCCGGCTCACCACGTGCAGCCAGGCGACGACGGGCACCTCGGTTCCGAGCGTGCCGGCCTGCCGCGCGAGGTCCGCGAAGACCGTCTGCGCCACCTCCTCGGCGAGGTGCGGTGAGCGCGTCACGCGGCGCGCCACGGAATAGACGAGGTTCAGGTGCCGCCCGACCAGGGTGGCGAAGGCCGCCTGGGAGCCGGCGTGAGCATAGGCGCGGAGGAGGTCGTGATCGCTCATGCGTTTTCCCTCTTATCGCCGCCGCCCGGGAAATCCGACGCGAAAACCCGCGCGCCGGGAAAGCCGCGCGGACCGGGCGCCGGACTCCCGTGCCGGCTACAGGCCCCGCGGCAGCACAAAGAGCAGCACGGCCACGATGTGGCAGGCGCTGCCGCCAAGCGCGAACGCGTGGCGCATGACCTGATGGTAGCGCACGCGCTGCCAGAGATGGAACGCCGCGCCGCCCGCGTAGCAAAGGCCGCCCGCCAGCAGCAGCCAGACCGCGCCCTGCGGCACGGTCGAGACCAGCGGCTTCAGCGCGATGAGCGCCACGAGGCCGAGCAGCAGGTAGGCGCCGCGCGCCACGAGCGGGCACCGCCCCGGCCAGAACAGCCGCGCGCCCGCACCCGCCGCGCACAGGCCCCAGACGACGCCGATGAGGCTCCAGCCCCACGCGCCGCCGACGCCGCGCAGGAGGAATGGCGTGGCCGTGCCGGCGATGAGCAGGAAGATCGCGGCGTGGTTGTGGCGGTGGAAGACCTCGCGCCAGTGGGCCGCGCGGTTCTTCCGAAGACTGGCGAAGGCCGCATAGACCGCGACCAGCCCCGCGCCGAAGAGGATCGCGCCGGCCAGATCGCGCCCGCCGCCGCGCGTGGCGGCGAAGACCACGAGCAGCACCAGCGCCGCGAGGCTCGCGGCCAGCCCGGCGCCGTGGGTGAGCGCGTGGGCGATTTGCTCGCCCCGGGAGTAGCTGCCGGGCGCGGGCTGCGTGCCGCGCGTGCGGCGCGCCTTCACGAGCGCGTCGCTCTTTTGATCGCACCAGCGGATGAGCGCGATCGGCCGCGGGCTCGTGAACTCGGCGGCCTGCCACTCGGAGCCGTCGGCGTAGAGCGTCTTGGGCAGCACGAACGTGCCGAACACCCAGTCCCAGACCGGCAGCGTGAAGAAGCCCGAGATGGCTTCGTTGCAGTCGATGACCGCGTGGTGGCGCAGGTGGAAGCTGTAGACCTTGCGCCAGAACCAGCCAAAGGTGCGGTGCTCGATGAGCGGCGCCCAGCGCTCGAACGCCCAGTGCTCGATTGCGTGGAAAATCTCGTAGAGCGCCAGGGCGAAGGCCAGCGCGGCGTAGCCCGCGAAGAACCAGGGGAACGCCGGCGCGATCCACTGCAGCAGCGCGAGCAGCGGCGTCACGATCGCGGCGAACACGCCGAGCGTATACCAGGGGAAAAACGACGCCTCGCCCTGCTCGGGCTGCGTGACCGGGTAGATGTTCTCCACAAACGGCACCTCGCGCCCGGCCGAGGTGTAGCGCTTGCCGATGCGCGTGAGCGAGTGGTGGAGCGTGTGCTGCCGGTAGAAGCGGCTGAGCAGCGGGACCACCGGCTTGTGCAGCACGTAGCGGTGAAACACGAACTCGATGAACGCGGTCAGCAGGTGGATCGCGAGGAACGCGGCGGCGAACCGCCCCGCGCCGCCCGCGAGCTGGGCCTGCCACACCGCGTCGGGCGCGACGAGCCGCAGGAGCCCCGCCAGCGCGGCGAGCGACGCGGCGATCGTGAGGAGAAAAAGCGGCAGCGAAAACTGCTCTTCGACGCGCACGCGGGACGAGGGGGAATCGGACATGTCGCGGCACAGTCGGGTGGCGGCCGTTGCGGGGCAACCGCCGAATCGCCCGCCGCGCGGAAAAAAAGATCGAACAGTTGGACACGGCGTCCGCGACGCGGCTTGCTCCCGCCGTGCCCGCGGGAAAAACGCCCCGAGTCTCCGTCGTCCTGCCGGTGCGCAACGCCGCGGCCACGGTGGCGCGCGCGGTCGCGAGCATCCGGGCGCAGGCCTTCGCCGATTGGGAGCTGATCGCGGTGGACGACGGGTCGACCGACGGCACGCGGGAAATCCTGCGGGCCCTCGCGCGCGACGAGCCACGCCTCGCCCCCGTCGAGCGCGACCACGCGGGCGTGGCCGCCGCGGCCAACACCGCCATGGCCGCGGCCCGCGGCGACCTCATCGCGCGGATGGACGCCGACGACGTTTCGCACCCCGAGCGGCTCGCGGCGCAGGTGGCGTTTCTCGACGCGCCCGCCCACCGCGGCATCGGCGTCGCGGGCAGCCTCGTCGAGTTCGGCGGCGATCGCGCCGCGAGCGCGGGCTACGCGCTGCATGTGGACTGGCTCAACACGCTCGTGACGCCCGAGGCCATCGCGTTGAACCGCTTCGTCGAGTCGCCGCAGGCGAACCCGAGCGTGATGTTCCGCCACGAGCTGGTCGCGCGGCATGGCGGCTGCCGCGCCGGGGATTTTCCCGAGGACTACGAGCTCTGGCTGCGCTGGCTCGACGCCGGCGTGCGCATGGCCAAGGTCCCGCGCCCGCTCCTCACGTGGCACGATCCGCCGACCCGCCTGACGCGCACGGACCCCCGATACGACCCGGAGGCTTTCTTCCGCGTGAAGGCGCCGTGGATCGCGCGCGAGCTGGCGCGCGTGGCGCACGGGCGGGAGATCTGGATCTGGGGCGCGGGCCGCCCGACGCGGAAGCGCGCGGCGCACCTTGGCGAGCACGGCGTGCGGATCGCCGGCTACATCGACGTCGACGCGAGGAAGGCCACCCCCGCCCTCGGGGGCACCGGGGCGCCCGTGATCCCGCCCGCGGGGCTCCCGCCGCCCTCGCGCGCGCTCGTGCTCGGCTACGTGGCCAGGCGCGGCGCGCGCGACTTCGTCCGCGGCCAGCTCCACCTGCGCGGCTACGCGGAAGGCCGGGATTTCCTCATGTGCGCGTGAGGGCGGAGCCCGGGCTTTACGCCCGGCGGGTCCGGGATAAACCCCGGCTGCATGGCATCACCGGAGACCGCGCGGCACGCCCGCCTGAAGACCCTCGCGCTCGCGTGGGCGCAGGCGAACGGCTTCGTGATCGCGGCGCCCGAGGTGCGCGTGCCGCGCAGCGGGTATCGCGCCGACGCCGCGGCCTATGGCCCCGCCCGCCGCGGCGCGCCGGTGCGCACCGCAATCTTCGAGTGCAAGCAGGCGCGGGCGGACCTGCTCAAGGATGCGCACGCCGAGGCCGCGACGCGCGCGCGGCTCGCGGAGCTCACCGCCCGCCGCGCCGCCCTCGAGCGTCTGCTCGCGGAGCACCGCCCCGATCTGCGGCGCGGCGAGGCGCTCTGGCCGGAGTTTGACGCCTGGGATTTCTCGTCGCTCGAGCACCGCGGCTACCGGGAGGTGCTCGGGGAGCTCGAGACGCTCCAGCGGCGCGTGCTGCGCGGCGTGAAGTTCTCGCGGATGTTCCGCTACCGCTGCGCGGACTTCCTCTACCTCGTGGCCGAGGAAAATATCTTCGCCGAGGCCGAGATTCCGGCGGGCTGGGGCCTGCTCGTGCGACGCGACGATGCGCTCCATCTCGCGCGCGCGCCCGCGCAGCTCGCCGCCGCGGACGCGCGGCGGGCGGCGCTCCTGGAGGCGATCGCCGCGGCCGGCACGCGGGCCGTGAACCGCGCCGCCGGCATCGCCGTCGCGCGTCCGGATTGGACATCCGCCGATTTGCCCGAAACGTGACCAGTATGCCTGAAACCACACCGCCCAACCAAGCCGACAGCGGCCTCGAGGTTCGCACCCACTATGTGCGGAACCGGAACGTCCTCGTCGCGCGCGCGGACTTCGGCGATCTCTTCGTCGACTACTACCTCCACCTGAGCGCCAACGGCATCAAGGTCGCGCCGGAGCACGACGCGATGTTCAAGCGCGCGCTCGCGGCCTTCACCCTGCACTGCGCCTCGCGCCCGTGGAACGAGATCACGGCGTGGACGATCAACTTTCAGAAGCCGCTCGTGAACCTCTTCCTCACCGGCGACAACGGCACCGGCGCCGTGACGGGCCGCGTGTTCGCCGAGGACGTGAAGGAGCTCCCCGAAAACATCTTCTACGCCGATGTGGTGCGCGGCCGGACGCCGCAGCGCCGCAGCGCCGTCACCTTCGAGGGCGCCGATCCGCTCGCCGCGGCGGAGAAATTCTACACGCAGAGCGAGCAGCGCGGCGCGCGGTTCTTCCAGCTCGGCGAGGAGGACTTCGCGCTCGTCGCGGAGCACCCCGACTGCGACCTCGATTGGTTTCGCGCGCTCACGCCCGAGGCGATGCGCACGCTGGACCAGACCGAGACGCTCTCGCTGCTCGAGCGCCGCATCCAGCGCTGGCACTGCGGCTGCAACCAGTCGCGCATGATGGAGGTGCTGGCGCCCGCGATGCGCCAGGATCCCGAGGGGCTCTTCGGCGGCGACCCCAAGATCGAGATCCGCTGCCCGCGGTGCGCCGCGCGCCACACGATCACGCGCGAGGCGCTGGAGGCGTTCGTGGCGGAAAAAAAGTAGCGCGGCGGCGCTACCTCGCGCCCGTCCCCGGCGCCGCGGCGAGGATCTCGCGGCGCAGCTCGTCCGCCACGATGCGCTGCACGGCCGTCGAGGGGTGGCCCTCGTGGTAGAAGAAATAGGTCGCGGGATCGCCGCGCGGGGTGGCGTCCTGGTCGAAGAGGGCGCGGCCGGCGCAGGGGTCCTTCGCGTTGAGGATGCCGAAGCGCGCGGGCTCGGCGATCACGGCGTCCATGTGCTCGCCCCAGCGGCTGAGGTGGAAGCGGGCCGCGGGGAATTCGGCGCGGAGTTTTTCCGGCAGCGTCGCGATGGCGGGGCTGAGGCGTTCGCCCACGGGCGCGAACGGCGGAATCTTGCGCGGGAGGAGCGCGAGCATGAAGTGCCGCGCGCCCGCGGCGTGGAGCTGGCGCACGATCTTCGTGAGGTTGTCGAGCGTGGTCTCGGTGGCGAGGCGGCGATCATTGAGGCCGCCGGCGATGAAGAAGAGCGTCGTCGCGGGGTCGAACGTCACCGCGCCGGCCTGCACGCGCGCGGCGAAGTCGCGCGCCTGATTCTGCATGCCGCGCCCGAGCAGGGCGTCCTTCACCGGGCGGCCCTCGCTTTCGCCGGTCTGCGCCCCGCTCACGGCGAAGTTGAGCCCTTTGCCCGCCGCCGCGGGGTCGGTGGCGTGGGTGAAGGGGAGGCCGAGGTCGCGCGCGACGTAGACGATGGCCGTCGGGCCGTCGCCATCGACGTAGCCGGCGCCGCTGTCGGTGTAGCTGTCGCCGAACGCGAAGAACCGCGACCACGTGCGCGCGGGCGGCGAATGGGTGGCGCACCCGGCGAGCAGCAGCAGGGAAAGGGTCGAGAGAAAGCGGGCGGCGCGCGCGATCGGCTTCATGGAGGAGGGGGCGCCGCCCGCTCAGGGTTTTTTCAGCCGCACGTTGCGAAACTCGACCTTCATCGGCGGGCCGACGTGCACCTGCACGCCGATGAGGCCGGCGGCCTGGCGGTGCTGCGGGTCGTCGTCGATCACGACGCTCATCACGTGGCCGTTGAGAATATGCGTGAGCACGTGGCCGCGGGCGATGATGTGGGCCTCGTTCCAGTCCTCGTCCTTGATGTGCTTCGCCAGCTCCGGCGCGCCGCCCACCGAGCCGACGAGCGTCAGCTTCGCGCCGGGATCGGCGCGGACGATCTCGCCGCGGCGCGCGAGGAAGGTGCGGCCGCGCTCCTCGTAGTTCTGGCCGGTGTGGCGGAGCGGCGGGCGGTTGCGCGCGGAGCCGTCGATGTCCTGCTGGTAGCCGGCGAGCGACCACCTGGCGTCGGTGAGCTCGACGCTGCGGTAGTTGATGCCGCTGTTGCCGCGGTCCGAGACGCGATACTCGGCCTTGAGCTCGAAATCCGCGGGCGCGCCGCCGCGCCAGATGAGGAAGGTGTTTCGCTGCACGATGGTCGCGGGCGTGATCTCGCCGACGATGCAGCCGTCTTCCACGCGCCAGTATCTCGGGTCGCCGTCCCATCCGGCGAGCGATTGGCCGTCGAAGATCGGCGCGAAACCCGCCTCGGGCGCGGGGTTGGCGGTCGCGGCGGCGCCGGCGGCAGGCGTGGGTTTCGGCGCCTGGCCGGCCTCGGCGGCGAAGTGGGGCGGGGTCAGCACGACGGCGCACCCGAGCAGGGGAAGGACGCGAAGCGGGCTCATGGCGGGGCAGCGTGCGTGCGCCGGCCGGCGGGTGGAAACACAATTCCCGGCACGCCGCGGGAGCGCCGGATTGCCTTGCCGGGGCCGGGCGTGCGCCTTGCGATGTCAGACCCGACGGATTCATCAACCCTCCGCCCAACTCCCCATGAAGACCCTGTTCGTCCCCGCTGCCCTCCTGCTCAGTGCGCTCGCCTGCGGCGTCGCCGCGTTTGCCCAGCCCCCCAAGGGCGGCGATCCCAAGAAAGCTCCCGCGCCCAAGTCCCCCGCCGACCTCGCGTGGGAGGAATTCGACAAGGTCCGCAAGGAACCCGGCGCCAAGGATCAGATGCGCTTCGCCAAGGTCATCGCCGCGGGCATCGCCTATCTCGCCAAGAATCCCACGCACAGCCGCGCCAACGACGCCGTGCGCGAGCTCGCCTTCTACGGCAACAACACCATCGACGCCAAGCAGGGCGCGCTGCGCACCTCGTATCTCTCCAACCTCCGCCTCGCAGTGACCAACGAGCGCTTCAAGGACGGCATCACCGAGCCCGGCGTCGCCGCGATGCTCGCCGTCGAGGCCGCGACCTACGACGCGGAGCTGCGCGCCTCGCCCACCCCCGCGGGACTGGCCGCGGGACTGGCCGCGTTGCGCGAAAAGGTCGATGCGCTGGCCGAGGCGCCGCAGTCGATCGGGTTCCTGCGGGAGCGCGAGCGCTCCTACGCGCACCTGCTCATCGCGCTCACCGCGCCGAATTTCGCGCGCGCCGAGGAGCATCTGAAGAAGATGTCGGCCAACGCCGACAAAAACCTCTCCGACATGGCCAAGGCCGAGCTCGGCATCATCGAGGCGCGCAAGACGCCGTTTGAACTGAAGTTCACTGGGCTGGACGGCAAGCAGATCGACCTCGCGGCGCTCCGCGGGAAGGTCGTGGCGGTCTTTTTCTGGAGCGCGACGAACAAAGGCTCGGTGAACAAGCTCGACGTCCTGCAGCGCGTCTCGTCGGGCCTCAGGAAGAAGGGCCTCGAGATCGTGACCGTCTGCACCGACAAGGAGGAGGACAAGCCGAAGGTCCTCGCCGCGATCAAGGAAGCCGGGATGAAATTGCCCGTGTATTTCGACGGCAAGGGCGGCAAGAGTGCCGTCGGCAAGCTCAACGTCCCCAACGCCGGCAGCCTCTTTCTCCTCGATCAAAAAGGCCAGCTGCAGGTCTCGATGCAGGGCCTCACGCTCACGCCCAACCTGCCGGTCGAACAGATCGAGGGGCAGGCGCTGAGGCTGCTTGAGCCGGACAAGAAGAAGTAGTGGCGCGGGCGTCCCGCCCGTGGACGGCGCTGCGCGCGGAATGACAAGCCATTTTGAAGACACGCCCTGGCACGGAGTCAGGTGGCGGATGTCGCCATCGTGCGGTTCATCGGCGGCTGTTCGCTTGTGCGCCGCTGTGCCGGTCGCGGGGCTTGCGCCGCGCAGACGGCGCGCTAACGTCGCAGCGTCATGAGCGCCGCCGAAATCATCGCGATGATTGAAAAACTGCCGCCCACCGAGCGGGAGAAAGTGAACCTGCACGTTGAGTCGTCATCGGCAGTCGCACCGGCGAGCGACGTCGTGCGGCGTGCGGGTGTCGCCGAGGGCTTGGTGGTGGGCGAAAAATTCATCGGCCGGCACCCGGAGCTTTTCCGCCGCCTGGCCCAGTAGCCGATGCCACCGGTTGAACCGACCTTCCTCGCGTGGGAACTGGTCGAGGCCCTGCATCGGAGTTCGATCGATCGTTGGGGCGGGATCGATGGCGTGCGCGACCGCAACGGCCTCGAGTCGATCCTCGCCGCGGCCGAGAACGCCTGTTTCTACGGCGGCGCGGATCTCCACGAAGTCGCGGCGGCCTACGCCTGCCACGTGGCGGAGAGCCAAGGCTTCCTCGATGGCAACAAGCGCACGGCGGTGGCGTGCGCGGGCCCGTTCCCGCTGCTCGACGGCTGCGTCGATCGTTCCGACGATTTGGAGTTCCACCACGCCATGATCGCCAGCGCCCGGCGCGAGCTGGACAAGGCGGGGCTCGCGGCGGTTTTGTGCAGACAGTTTCCCCGCGCATGAAACTTCCCGCGCTTGAGTCTGCGCGCGCGGGCGATTTCGCCGAGCGCTTCGGCGGGGTCGCGCGGTTGTTTGGCGACGCCGGCCTGGAGCGTCTGCGCGCCGCGCATGTGGCCGTCATCGGCGTCGGCGGCGTGGGCTCGTGGGTCGTCGAGGCGCTCGCGCGCAGCGGCGTGGGCGCGCTGACGCTCATCGATCTCGACGACGTGTGCGTGACCAACATCAACCGCCAGCTCCCCGCGCTCGATGGTGCCATCGGGCGGCCCAAGGTCGTGGTGCTCGCCGAGCGCGTGCGGCTCATCAACCCGGAGTGCCGCGTCGAGGCGGTGGCGGAGTTTTTCACCGCGGCGACGGCGGAGCGGTTGCTCGCGCCGCGCTTCGATTTCGTCGTCGATGCCGTCGACCGCATGTCGCACAAGGCGCTCATCCTCGCCGGCTGCCGCGCCCGCGGCCTGCGGGCGCTCACGATCGGCGGCGCGGGCGGGCGGCGCAATCCGGCGAAGGTCGTGACGGGCGACATGGGCGAGGCGGGCGACGAGCTGCTGCGCCAGGTACGGAAGAAGCTGCGCCGCGACCACGGTTTCGCCGCCGGCGCTCACCGCGGCATCACGCGTCTGGGCATCCCGGCGGTGTGGTCCACCGAGGCGCCCGTCTTCCCGTGGGCCGACGGCACCTGTGCGGCCGAGCCCGAGCCGGGCGGCACGCTCACGCTCGACTGCGCGACGGGGTTTGGCACGGCGGCGTTTGTGACGGGCACGTTTGGCTTTGCCGCGGCCGGCGTGGTCGTGGGCGCGCTGGCCGCTGCGGCGCAGCCATGAAATTTGGCCTGCTGCTGGTCCTGCTGGTGGCGTGCGCCCTGCGTGGCGCGGAGCCCGTGCGGCTCGGCTTCTTCATGTCTGTCACCGGGCGCGATGCGTCGTTCGGCGAGGCGTCCCTGCGGGGCGCGCGGATCGCGCTCGACGAGATCAACGCCGCGGGCGGGGTGCTGAGCCGGCCGCTGGAACTCGTCGTCGAGGACAACCGCTCGCAGGCCGGTGAATCCGCCACCGCCGCCAGGAAATTGATCGCGCGGGACCGGGTCGTGGCACTCATCGGCGAGTGCTCGTCCACCCGCACGCTCGAGGCCGCGCCCGTCGCGCAGGCCGCGGGCGTGCCGCTCATCACGCCGGCCTCGACGAGCCCGAAGGTCACCGAGGCCGGCGACGCGATCTTTCGCGTGTGCTTTGTCGATCCGTTCCAAGGCGAGGTGCTCGCGGCGTTCGCCCGGAAGCGCCTTGGCCTGAGGCGCGCCGCGCTGCTGATCGAGAACGGTTCGCCCTACTCGGTCGGCCTCGCGGAGTTCTTTGCCCGCACCTTTGCCGCGCTCGGCGGGGAGATTGTGGCCACGCAGCGCTACGCCGGCGCGGACACGGACTTTCGCGCGCAGCTCACCGCGATCCGCGCCGCCAAGCCCGATGCGATTTTCCTGCCGGGCTACTACGTCGCGGCCGGGCTCGTGGCGCAGCAGGCGAAGCAGCTCGGGCTGGCTGCGACGCTCCTCGGCGGAGACGGGTTCGAGGCCCCGCAGTTGCTCGAAATCGGCGGCACGGCGCTGGAGGGTGCCTATTATTCGTCGCACTTTTCCGCGGCCAGCACCGCGCCCGAAGCGCGGCGCTTCGTGGCGGCCTATGTTGCGCGCCACGGCGTCGCGCCGAACGGCCTCGCCGCGCTCACCTACGACGCCGTGCGCCTCGCCGCCGACGCCATCGCGCGGGCGGGCACGACGGAAAAGGCCGCGCTCCGGCGCGCGCTCGCCTCAACCCGGGATTTCCCGGGAGCCTCCGGCCGCACGACCATCAACGCGCAGCGCGACGCGGTGAAGGACGCGGCGATCATCGCCGTGCGGTCGGGCCGGCTGGAATTCGTCGAGACGGTGCGACCCTAGCGCGCCGCACGCCGCCCTTGCGCTCCCCGCGCGCGGCCGCGAGGCTGCCTGGTTCCCATGGCCATTGTCAGCCTCCTCGATGTCAGCCTGAGCTTCGGCGGCGCGCCGCTGCTCGATCGCGTCAACCTCCAGATTGACCGCGGCGAGCGCGTGTGCCTCGTCGGCCGAAACGGCGCGGGCAAATCCACGCTGATGAAAGTCATCGCCGGGGAATTGAAGCCGGACTCGGGCAAGGTCTTCCGCACTCCGCCCGACGCGGTGATTTCCACGCTGCGGCAGGAGGTGCCGGCCGGGCTCACCGGCACGGTCCAGCAGGTCGTCGAGGGCGAGGGCGGCAGCTACGAGGAGCACAACGATTGGGAACGCCACGACCGCACGGAGCGCCTCATCGAGCGGATGGGCCTGCCGGCGACGGCGGAGTTCGCGAGCCTCTCCGCCGGCCAAAAGCGCCGGGTGCTCCTCGCGCAGGGCCTCGTGGCGGAGCCGCAGCTTCTGCTGCTCGACGAGCCGACCAACCATCTCGACCTCGAGTCGATCCGGTGGCTGGAGGAGTTTCTCCTGGAGTGGGGCGGGGCGCTCGTCTTCGTGACGCACGACCGCGCCTTCCTGCGGCGGCTCTCGACGCGCATCGTCGAGGTGGACCGCGGGCGGCTCATCGGCTGGGCCTGCGACTACGACACCTTCCTCGTGCGCAAGCAGGCCGTGCTCGAGGCGGAGGAAGTGCAGCGGGCGCTCTTCGACAAGAAACTCGCGCAGGAGGAGGAGTGGATCCGCCGCGGCGTGAAGGCGCAGCGCTCGCGGGCGCAGAACCGCATCCACGCCCTCGAGAAGATGCGCGCCGAGCGCGCCGCGCGCCGCGACCGCACCGGCACCGCGAAGCTCACCGCGCAGGAAGCGGACCGCACGGGCTTCAAGGTCATCACGTGCGAGGGCGTCGATTTTTCCTACGCCGACCGCCACATCATCCGCGGCCTCGACGTGCGCATCGAGCGCGGCGACAAGATCGGGATCGTCGGCCCCAACGGCGCGGGCAAGACCACGCTGCTGCGCCTCCTCCTCGGCCAGCTGGCGCCGACGACCGGCGCCGTCGAGCACGGGACCAAGCTGGAAATCGTGTATTTCGATCAGCTGCGCGCGCAGCTCGACGAGACCATGCGCGTGCAGGACGCCGTGGCCGATGGCAACGCCACCGTCACGATCAACGGCCGCACGCGGCACGTGATTTCCTACCTCGAGGATTTTCTCTTCGAGCCCGCGCGCGCCCGGACGCCGATCAAGGCGCTCTCGGGCGGCGAGCGCAACCGGCTCCTGCTCGCGCGGCTTTTCACCAAGCCCGCCAACGTGCTCGTGCTCGACGAGCCCACCAACGACCTCGACGCCGAGACGCTCGAGCTGCTCGAGGACTTGCTGGTCGAGTTTGGCGGCACGGTGCTGCTCGTGAGCCACGACCGCGCGTTTCTCAACGAGGTGAGCACGAGCCTGCTCGTCTTCGAGGGCGAGGGCCGCATCGCGGAATACATCGGCGGCTACGACGACTGGCAGAAGGAGCGGGAGCGCGCGGCGAAGGCCGCGACGGCGGAGACGGAAAGACGCGGGGAAAAGGCGGCCGCGGGAGCGGCGGTGCCAGCGCAGCCGAAGCCTGCGCGCAAGCTCTCGAACAAGGAGAGAAAGGAACTCGAGGGCCTGCCCGCGAAGATCGAGACGCTCGAAACCGAGCAGACCGCGCTGACGGCGAAGCTCGGCGACGCGACCTTCTTCAAGACCGGCGGCGCCGAGGTCGCGAAAGCGACCGCGCGCCTCGCCGAGATCGAGGCCGCGCTCGCCGTGTTGTATGCGCGCTGGGCGGAGCTGGAATAGCGACAGCCCACGACAATCGCCCGCTTGTTACCGAGGGTCTTGGCGACTCCGGCTGATCCGCCGGACTTCCGACCCGATAGGAACTTCTTCCTCGGTGATTTCTGCCGGTAAGGCTACGGGACACGATCTGATCGGCAAACGACCAAGCATTTCGAGGCCGCGCACTTTGGTCGAAAGGATGGAGCCGTCCGGCCGCCGAATTTCCAAATCATCGCCGATGAATGCCCGGTGAGCGGCGGGTTCGCATGGCACGCCGGGATCGATGACGACTCCGCGGCCCTTGAGGCCGAGACGAAACTCAACTCGGGATAGAAAGACAGCGGCCCTTGCTCGGAAGGGCGCGACGGCGCGCCGCCCCGCGCCGATGCGCAGGGGCTGAACGCCCGGGCCTCACTCCTCGTTCCCCTTCTTCGCCTGCCGCTTCGCCTTTTTCGCGGCCTTGGCCGCGGCCTCGCCGTCATTCAACGGGGCGTTGCCGGCGGGATCGGCGATGTCGGACTGTGGGAGGAACTTCGCGAGCTCCGCTTTCTTCGCGGCGAACTCGGGCTTCGCCGCGAGGTTGGTCCACTCGTTGGGATCCTTGGTCTCGTCGTAGAGTTCCTCGTCGCCGTTGGCGTAGCGGATGTAGCGCCAGCCGGCGCTGCGCACGGTGTGGTTCTTGTAGCGGTAGGTCGTGACGGCGGGCGCGTCCCACGCCGCGGCGGGATCGCGGAGCAGCGCGGCGAAGCTCTTGCCCTCGACGTGCGCCGGCACGGGCACGCCGCAGAGTTCGCCGAGTGTCGGGAAAATGCCCATGTAGTCGATCGTGCGATCGCAGATCGTGTTGGGCTTGGTGACGCCGGGGACGATCCACATGAAGGGGGAGCGCGTGGTTTCCTCCCACAGGGCGAACTTGCGCCAGTGGTGCTTCTCGCCGAGGTGCCAGCCGTGGTCGCTCCAGAGGCAGAGGATGGTGTTGGCGCGGTCGGGCGACTTCTCGTAGGCGTCGAGCACGCGGCCGAGGTTCATGTCGCAGTAGGCGATGGTGGCGAGGTAGGCTTGGATGGCTTCCTTCCAGCGGCCGGACTTCTGCATCGGCACGTGGTCGGTCTCGGGGTGGGCCATGCGCACGCCGGCGGGCGGGATGTCCTTCATGTCGTCCTCGAGGTAAGGCGGGAGCTGGATCGACGAGAGCGGGAACAGATCGAACCACTTCTGCGGGACGTTCCAAGGCATGTGCGGCTTGTGAAAGCCGACGGCGAGGAAGAAGGGTTGGTCGTGCTTCTTCGCGAGCTCGGCGATGCCGTAGCTGGCGATGTGCCAGTCGGGCAGGTCGTCGTCGTTGCAGTTGAGCGGGGCGAACTTGATGCCGCCCACGCCGTCGCTCTTGCCCTCGGGCACGCGCGTGCGCGCGCCGTTGCCGCCCTCGCGCTGGAGGTAGTCGTCCCACTCGCTGTCGCGCCGGTAGGCCTCGTGGTAGATTTTTCCGGAGCCCATCACGCGGTAGCCGGCCTTGCGAAAGGCGGTCGTGAGCATCTTGTCCGCGGGGATGATGGGGCGGAAGTCGACGTTGTTCTCGTAGACGCCGGTGGTGGACGGCCGCATGCCGGACATCAGCGCGGCGCGCGAGGGGTTGCAGACGGGCGAGGCGCAGTAGGCGCGGGTGAACGCCGTGCTCATCTTCGCGAGGCGGTCGAAGTTGGGCGTCTTCGTCTGCAGGTTGTGGCCATAGTAGCCGACCCAGTCGCGCAGATCGTCGATGGCGATGAAGAGGACGTTGGGCTTCTGCGGGGTCGCGGCGCCGAGCGTCGCAGCGAGGGCCAGCGGGAGGATCAGGACGGCGGAAAGAAGTCGGGAGCGCATGGGAGGAGGGGAGTAGCCAGCAGAGACATCGGGCCGGCGAAGGCGATGCGGATTTTTTGGCTGCTTCGGGCTCGCCGTTCGGTGTAGTGGGTTTATTCCCCGATTGGTTACTTCCCGTCAATCCACTCCCTGCCATGACTGCCACTGAACTCGATCCCCTGTCCGGCGGCGCCGGCCGCCTCGTGCGCCTCGTTTTGCTCCCGTTGGTTTTCGTCCTGCTCTCCACCGTGGCGCTCGCGCAGTCCGCCGCCACCGGGCGCGTTGTCGGGCGCATCTTCAACCCCGCCACGCAACAGTTTGTCCGCAACGCCGAGGTGTCGGTTGTCGGCACCGACATCGTCGCCTACTCCGATGACGACGGCTCCTTCGTGCTGCCCAACGTGCCCGCCGGCAGCGTCACCGTGGCCGTCGCCTACACCGGCTACGAGCGCGCCACCGCGGCGCTCACCGTGACGGCGGGCGCGACCGCGACGCGCGACTTCGAGCTGAAGGGCGCGAATTTCGCCAACGCCTCCGCCGCCTCCGGAAAATCCGCCGCCGAGATCATCACGTTGGAAAAATTCGTCGTCTCCAACGAGCGCGAGGGCAACGCCAAGGCGATCATGGAGCAGCGCGCCGCGCTCAACATGAAGAGCGTCGTCGCCGCGGACAACTTCGGCGACATCACCGGCGGCAACGTCGGCGAGTTTGTGAAATACCTCCCCGGCGTGGTGCTCGACTACGTGGACGCCGACGCCCGCGCCGTGCGCCTCGGCGGCCTCGATCCGAAATACGCCGCAATCAGCCTCGACGGCATGCGGGCCGCGAGCGCGGCCTCGGCGGTGTTCACGGGCACGTCGCGGCAGTTCGAGTTCGAGCAGGCCTCGATCACCAGCATCGAGTCAATCGAGGTGAACAAGACCCTCACCGCCTCGATGGAGGCCGACGCCCCCGCCGGGACGATGAACCTCCGCAGCAAAAACGCCTTCGAGCGCCGCGGCCGCGAGATCACCTTCAGCACCTCGCTCACGGCCAACCCCTACGATTTCACGACCGCGCGCACGCCCGGGCCCGGCGACGGCGAGCACCGCAAGATTCGCCAGGGCTTCGTGTTCACCTACGCCGACTCGTTCGCCCAGCGCTTCGGCGTGCAGCTCAGCCTCTCGCACAACTCCCTCTACAACGAGCAGGCCGGCATCACGCACACCTACGACTTCGCCACGGCCGGCCGCGCGCCCGTGATCAACAACCTCACCTTTCGCGACAACCCGAAGATCACCACGCGCGCGGCCTTCGGCCTCAACCTCGACTACAAGATTCTCCCCGGGCTCGTCGCCTCGCTCCGCTCGCAGGGCTCGCACTTCGACGACGAAATCAACGCCCGCCAGGTGATCTTCCGCGCCAACACCACCGAGATCGATCCGGCGTCCACGTTCACCAGCATCATCGCGCGCCCGACGGCCAACGCGAACACGCGCCTGGAGACCATCATCGGCCACAGCGACAAGTGGAACGACACCTCGACCTACACGCCCAAGCTCGAGTTCAAGCGCGGCGATCTCCTGCTCGCGCTCGGCGGCGGCTACTCGCGCAGCCGCACCCACTACGAGGACCGCCGCAGCGGCTACTGGGCGACGACCAACAACCGCGTCACCCGCATGAGCTGGGCCGCCACGCGCAGCAGCCCGCGCGACGGCGACTGGCAGCTCCGCCAGCTCACGGGCCGCCCGTGGAACGACATCGCGAGCTTCAATCGCGACGACGCCAATGCGAACAACATCGGCACCGCCGAGCGCACCGGCCGCAGCCAAGTGTGGCAGGGCTACTTCGACGGCAAGAAGACCTTCGACCTCGGCTTGCCCGTCACGGTGTCGGCGGGCGTGAAGTCGCGCCTCACCGTCTACGATCTCTGGAAGACGGGGGCGCTCACGTGGACGTTCGTCGGCCCCGCGCGCAACCAGCTCGCGCCCACGACCAACATGGCCATCCACACCTACCCGGTGTTCGATCCGCGGCAGGGCGACAATGTGCCTGCCCTTGGCATCCCGATCGCCAACGCGACGCTGATGTATCAGTTGTTCCAGAGCGATCCCGGGCAGTTCACGGAAAACGCCGTGGGCAACTTCAGCGCGCTGCGCACCAGCCCGCGCGCCGTGAAGGAGCAGGTGGATGCGGGCTACGTCGAGCTCAACACCCGCTGGCGCGCGCTGCGCCTCAACCTTGGCGTGCGGCAGGAGCGCACGCGCACGGTGGGCCGCGTGTTCGATCTGATTCCGAACCGGCTCGTCACGGCCGCCGGCTACACGCTCAACACGATCCCCGGCATCACCTACCAGTATCGCGGCTTCGAGCGCAGCAACCGCTACGGCGGCTACGACAACACGTTTTTCAGCGGCGGCGCGAAATACTCGGTGCTGCCCAACCTCGTCGTGCAGCTCGCCGCCAGCCAGTCGATCGGCCGGCCCGACTACAACAACCTCGCGGGCGCGCTCACCGTCAACGACACCAACTTCACCGTCAGCCTGCCGAACCCGGACCTGAAGCCCGAGACCTCCGACAAGTATTTCGCGAGCGTGCAGTATTACATCGAGCCCGCCGGCACGCTCAGCGTCTCGGCCTACACGCTCAACGTGAAAAACATGGGCACCAGCAACACGCAGATCACCGCGCAGCAGGCCGGCCTCGACGACGATCCGGAGTATGTCGGCTACACGTTCTACCGCCCCACGAACCTCGACGGCACGCGCAAGATCAAGGGCGTGGAGCTCGAGTATTCGCAGCAGCTGGTCTTTCTCCCGGGCTGGGCCCGCGGTTTCAGCGTCTTCGGCTCGCTCACGCGGGCGATTCCCGATCTGCCGCTCGTGAGCGTCGTGCCGAAGGCCGTCAACGGCGGCGTGCGCTACAGCAACCACCGCTTCAACCTGCAGGTGCGTTCGACGTGGGCGAGCGCGCGCCTCCAGGCCATCGCCGCCACGCAGACCCAGTGGCAGACCGAGCGCATCATGTTCGACGTGAGCGGCGGCTACAAACTCGGCTCGCGCTATGAGCTGACGCTCAGCGGCCGCAACGTGCTCAACTCGCCGATCACCGGCTACGTCAACCAACCCGGGCTCATGCGGACGAACTTTCTCTACGGCCCGGTGTGGACGCTCGGCGTGCGCGGGCGGTGGTAGCGGGTGGGGACGCCTCTCCGGGGCGTCCGTCGTGCGATGCGCAGGACGCTGCAAATATCCTGACGGACGTCCCGGAGAGCCGTCCCTACCGCCCAAGCCGCACCAGCAACGCCTCCATCTCGATCTCCGCCAGCGAGCCCACGCGCAGATCGGCGTGCGCGAAATCGTGGTGCGCGGTGGACGCATTGGGTGCGACGACCGTGTGGAGCTGCGCGCGCTTCGCCGCGAGCGAGCCCGTGTGCGAATCCTCGAACGCGATGGCCTCGGGGCCGCGAAGCCCGAAGCGGCGTAGCACGAGCTCGTAGAGATCGGGCGCGGGCTTGGGCGCGGGCGCATCCTCGCGGCACGCGATGAAATCGAAGCGGGGGAGGAGCCCGAGCCGTATCAGGTGGGGATCGACCCACCAGTGTTCGGAGTTGGAGGCGAGGCCGACACGCAGGCCGCGCGCCCGCGCGGCGTCGAGCAGCGCCATCACCCCCGGCAGGATCGGCTGGCGCGCGATCATCTCGTCCTTGATCGTGCGGCGCTCCAGCTCGAGCGCCGCGCGGTCGGCGTGCGGACTGAAGCCGTGCCACGGGTCGAACGCGTAGTCCGCGTGCCCCACGCTGCGCAGGAAGGCCGCGCGGTCGAAGGGCACGCCGTGCCGGCGGTGCACCTCGGCATAGGCGTCGATGAGCGGCGTCTCGGTGTCGAGGATCAGGCCGTCGAAGTCGAAGACGAAGGCGCGAATCATGGGGAGGAGGACCAAAGGAGGAAGATACCAAAAGACCAAGGGACAAATCGGCGGGCGCGCGCATGGTGGCGCGCAAAAAAAAACGCGGGCCGCGTCGCCGCGCCCGCGTTTCGAGGGAACCGCCGTCGCGCCTCAGCGGCGCAGGGCGTCGAGCTTGCCGGGCAGGCTCAGCACCGCGCGCAGCAGGTCGATCGCGAGGTGCTGCAGCAGGAAAAACGCGTAGGCGATCATGGGGACGAGGCAGGCGAAGGCGATGAGCGCGGAGCCCATCTGGCCCGGGTCGAAGGTGGCGATCTGGCCGACGAGCGGCACGCCGGACATCACGGCGTTGACGACGTTGGAAAACGGCCCGCCCTGGGCGAAGCAGCTCCACAGCACCGCGATCGCGCCGGCCGCGGCGAGCAGCGCGAAGGCGAGCGGCGCGATCTTGAGCGTGGCCTTGGCCGCGAACGACAGCAGCCCCATCGCCTCCTCGCCCGCGGTGCCCGTGCCCGGGTGGTTGTTGACGAGGCCGGGATGGAGCGCGAGCGCGCCCAGCGCGGCGAAGACCACGCCGGTGAACAGCGCCGGCAGCAGCGGCCCGAGGCCGCGCAGCTGGACCGCCGCCCAGGCGCCGCCGACCACGGACGAGACCGCGAGCAGCACGAGCAGCAGCCCCGCGCACTCGAGAAACGCGGACGACACCACGCGGCCCGGCGTGCTCGCGATCAGCGCGTCGGCGGCGTCGAGGAAGCGGATGGCGGCGTATTGCGCGACCGCGAGCGCGACGACGAGCGCCAGCCCAACCGCAAAGATCGAGAACGAATCGCGCCTGATGGCCTCGATGATCGAGTAGACGAGCGTGAGCGCGCCGCCGGCGAGCACCGCGTAGTGGCCCCCGCGCTTGGCCAGCGCGAGGCTGCGCTGCACGAGCCGCGGGTTGAGCCCGTCGCCGACCATGCCGAGCACGCGGCCGACGAAGTCGCCGAGCAGCGTGCCGCGCGGAACGCCGGGGGCGCCGGGGGCCGCGGGCGCGGCGGCGCCCCACGGCGCCTGAGTGTGGCTGTCGGCGTTGCCGCCGCCGAGGTGCTCGACGCGGGCCTGGCCGGAAACGCTGCCTGACGAAGCCGGGGCGGGGGCCGGCGGGTTGGATGCGATGTCGTGCGGGTTCATGGGAAGACGCGATGCTCGTTGAGGTTGCTGGCGAAGATGCCGCGCCGTGGGTCGGGCGGGACGAACGGAGCCGGACGCGCGGCCTGGAACTCACGCGAGGGCGGGAAGCTGGAAGGGGGCGAAGCCATCTCTCGGCTGGGCGCGTCGCGGGGTTCGGCGCGCGGACCTTTGCTGAGCGGGGAGCGCGGCGAATTATTTCCGGCGGGAAGCGAAATGCAATCGTGAGTTTTCCGGCGGCCGCGCGCCTTTGCAAACGGGTGGCGCCGCCGGCAACATCGCGGTTGCGCAGCGCGCGCGGGGCGCGCTAGCCTTTCGGGGTTTCCGTGGCCGGAGCGGGCTCCGCCCAACCCCTGCCTCCCGCCTTCCCGTCGCGCTTTCACCCCACTGCCGAACCACTCCTTCCATGACTTGGCTCTCCTCGGTTTTTGTCGCGCTGCTCACCGGCGCCCTCGGCTTGGTTTGCGCGGCGGTGATCGGCCAGCTCTGCGTCGGCTGGTATCGCATCTCCAGCTTTGAGGGCGGCGCGGGCTACGCGGTTGTCGCCATCGCGCTGCTCGGCGGCATCGTCTCCGCGGTCATCGGGCTGGTGGCGGCGCGGATCGTCGCGGCGGGGGTCGAGCCGGGGTTGCTCAAGGGCCTTGGCTTCGGTTGCGGCGCGGTCGTGGCGCTCTCGCTGGTCGCGCTCGGGCTTTGCCGGCTCGGCGCCGATCGCGCGCCCGAGCTGGGCGGCAAGGCGCTCGAGCTCGCGATTGAGGTGCGTTGCCCGAAGGGTTTTGCGGTGCCCCAGCCCGACGACTACGGCGCGCACGCGGGGGTCTACCTGCCGGGAGGCCGCCGCCTTCCCTCCGGCGCGCTGCGGATCGCCGAGAAGCGGATGACAGATGGCCGCCTGGTGATCCCCGCCACGGCGCCCCTGACGACAAGCTCGTCGGACAAATACCTCAGCGTGCGCTTCAACAAGGAGCACGATCTGCTTTTTCCCCTGCCGCTGCGCTCCCACCCGGGGGAAAGCGACCGCGAGTGGAGCGCGTGGGTCGAGTCGGGCGGGGATGCGGGGCAGCCCCCGCCGCCGCCCGAGGCGAGGTTTGGCGTGCGCTGGCGGGTGCAAACCATCGAGCCGCCGCCACCGCCGCGCGATCCCAAGGAGGAGGTGGCGCGGGAATTCGCCGCGCTGGCGCCCGATGCGCCGCTCGAGCGATGGCTGCCGTTCCTGTTTCGTGAACCCAATGCCGAGCGCACCGCCGCGGTCGCCAAGGTCATCAACGAGCGCCAGGCGGAACTGGCCGCGCTGATCCGCTCCGACAAAACCGTGGTGCGCGAGCAGGCGCTCCACGGGGCGGCCTATCCCGCGCAGCTCGCCCCCGAGGTCGTGGAGGCCGTGCTGGCGGAGGGCCGCCTCATCGCCGCGGAGGTTCGCCGCTGCAACGCGCTGCCGCCCGACAGCCAGGATTTCATCGACTCCCTGGTCGGGCTGCGCAGCCGCTTCAACGAGTGGAAGCAGTCATGGTGGACGGTCCATCAGCGCCTTGGCGTCGACGGCCGCCCCCCGGTGCGGGAAATCCACGAGCTCGCGCGCGCCGGGGCCCGCGGCTCGGCGATGGACGAAATCGAGGTCAACGCCCGCGCGATCCTCGAGCAACTCGACAAGAACGCCGCCGGGAAAAAACCGTGACCGCCCGCGGCGCATCCAATTGGCGTGCGCCGCGTCTCGCCCTTCGCCCATGACCACCTCCTTGAAATCCCGGTTCGCGGCCCCGTTTGTCGCGCTGCGCCGCCCGGTCTCGCGGCGCCAGTTTTTGCGCGGCACGGGCATCGCGCTGTCGCTGCCGCTGCTGGAGTCGATGCTGCCGACCTTCGCCCGCGCCGCGGCTGCGTCGTCACCGCTCGCGCCGGGCGCGAAGCCGCGCCGGATGTTCGGCATCTGCAACAACCTCGGCCTGCTCGGCGACCAGTTTTTCCCCAAGGGCGCGGGCCGCGGCTACGAGGCCTCGCCCTATCTCGCGCACCTGCAAAAGCACCGCGGCGATTTCACGGTCTTCAGCGGCGTCTCGCATCCGAATGTCGATGGCGGCCATCCCGCCGACATCTGCTTCCTCACCGCCGCGCCGCATCCGGGCAGCAGCTCGTTTCGCAACACCATCTCGCTCGACCAGCACATCGCCGAGCGCATCGGCACGCTCACGCGCTTCCCGTCGATCACGCTGGGCGTCAACACCCGCACGCGCTCGCTCTCCTGGACGGGCACCGGCGTGGCCATCCCGCCCGAGGACAAAGCCGCGGAGGTGTTCAAGCAGATGTTCCTCCAGGGTTCGCCCGCGCAGGTCGCCGCGCAGATCCGCCGGCTCGACACCGGCCGCAGCATCCTCGACACGGTCGCCGATCAGGCGAAGGAACTGTCGCGCGGCGTGACGGCGCGCGACCGCGACCGCCTCGACCAGTATTTCACGAGCGTGCGCGACTTGGAGAGCCGCTTGCAGGCCTCGCGCGGCTGGGAGCAGAAGCCGAAGCCCGTCGTCAAGGCCCCCGTGCCCGTCGATCCCGCGAGCCCGGCGGCCTACATGGAGAAGGTGAAGGTCATGTATGACCTCGCGCGCCTGGCCTTCGAGACGGACTCCACGCGCTGCGTCACGCTCATGCTCGACAGCGTCGCCACGCCCGTCCTCGAAATCCCCGATGTGAGGATCACCGACGGCTACCACAACCTCTCGCACCACGGAAAGTCCGAGGCCAAGCGCTCGCAGCTCAAGACCATCGACGAGCTGCACATGAAGCTCCTCGCCGGCCTGATCTCCGACCTCAAGGCCACGCGTGAGGGCGAGGAGACCATGCTCGACCGCACGATGGTGCTCTACGGCTCGAACTTCGGCGACGCCAACCAGCACACGTGCTTCAACATGCCGGTCGTCTTCGCCGGCGGCGGCTTCAAGCACGGCCAGCACCTCGCGTTCAGCACGACGCAGAATTACCCGCTGCCGAATCTCTTCGTCTCGATGCTGCAGCGCATGGGCCTTGAGGAGGACAAGTTCGCCTCGTCCACCGGCACGATGCGCGGCTTGGAGCTGGCATGAGGCGGTGGTGGGTCGCTTTCGTCCTGAGCGGCGCCGTGGCTCCCGCGGCCGTGCCGCCGCTCGCCCCCGCCTTCATCGAGCAGCACTGCGCCGGCTGCCACAACGACATCGACAAGGAGGCCGGCCTCGACCTCACGTCGCTCGCCTACACCCCTGGCGACTCCGCGAATTTCGCCCGTTGGGTCCGCATCCACGATCGCGTCGAGGCGGGCGAGATGCCGCCGGCCAAGAAGCCGCGCCCGGCCGCCGCCGATCGCGACGCGTTTGTGGCCTCGTTGCGCGCCGCGCTCCTGGCCGACGAGCGCGCCGCCACCGCCCGCGAGGGCCGCGCCACGCGGCGCCGCCTCAACGGCTACGAATACGAGAACACCCTGCGCGACCTGCTCTCCGCGCCATGGCTCCAGTTGCGCGGGCAGTTTCCGGAGGACGGCGAGGCGCACCGCTACAACAAGATCGGCGACGCCCTCGATGTCTCGCACGTCCACATGGCGCGCTACATGTCCGCCGCCGACTACGCCATCCGCCAGGCGATGAGCGTGCAGTTTGAGCGGCCGCCGACCACGACCGTGCGGCACTACGCGCGCGATCAGCGCACGCTCACGAGCAAGTTCACCGGCAGCATCTTCAACTCGTCGCCCGACCGCATGACCTTTCCGGTGGTCGGCCTCGACACCGCGCAGCCCGAGGTGCGCTGGCTGCGCGAGCCGCTCACCGATCGCGCGCATCGGGACGAGGAGGCCGTCGGCTGGGTCTCGAGCAACTACGTCACGGGCTTCACCTACCGCTGGGATAGCTTTCGCGCGCCCGTCGCCGGCCGCTACCGGATCAAGTTCAGCGGCTACACGCTCTGGGTGCCGCCCGGCGGCATCACGATGAGCTTCAAGGGCGAGAACGACAAGAAGGGCACGCCGCGCCCGCCGAACAAGAATGTCGGCGACTACGACCATCCGCAGCCCGGCCGCCGCGACGAATCGATCACGGTCTACACGCGCAACGGCGTGCTGAACCGCCGCGTCGGCGAATTCGATCTCACGCCGCAGCCGACCGTCGCCGACCTCGGCGAAATCTGGCTGCTCGCCAACGAGACGCTCGTGCCCGACGCGTCGCGCTTCTACCGCTCGCGCCCGAACAATTTCCGCAACCCGCTCATGACGCCCGAGGGGGCGCCGGCGGTCGCCTTCCGCTGGATGGAGGTCGAGGGCCCGATCTACGACCAGGACACCGCCGCCGGCTACCGCCTGCTCTTCGGCGATCTGCCGCTGCGCAAGGCCGCCGCGGGGCAGGGTGGGGTCGCGCTGCCCCACGTGCCGCGCGGCGAGCACCGCGACACGGGCCGCAACGCCGGCCAGCGGATTGTCCCGGTCGAGGAGACGATGGTCGAGGTCGTGTCGACGAACCCGCGCGCCGACGCCGCGCGCCTGCTGCAAAACTTCGTCGCCCGCGCCTACCGCCGCCCGACCACCGCGGCCGACAGCGCGCGCTTCCTCGCGCTGTTCGACGATCGCACCAAGGCCGGCCTCAGCTTCACCGAGGCGATGATCGCGTGCTACACGGCGGTGCTGGCCTCGCCGGCCTTTGTGTTTCTCGACGAGCAGCCCGGCCTGCTTGACGACCATGCGCTGGCGACGCGCCTCGCGCTCTTTGTCTGGAATTCCGAGCCCGACGCGGCGCTCCGTCTGCGCGCGGACCGCGGCGAGCTGCGCCGCCCCGAGGTGCTCCGCGCCGAGACCGAGCGGATGCTCGCCGATCCGCGGTCGCGGCGCTTCACCGAGGCTTTCCTGGATTACTGGGTCGACCTCCGAAAGATGGAGGACTCGACGCCATCGACCTCGCTCTACAACGACTACTACCTCGACGACGCGCTCGCCGAGGCCGCGCTGCTCGAGACGCAGCTCTTCTTCGGCGAGCTGCTCGGTCGCGACCTGCCGGTGCGCAACCTCATCCAGTCCGACTTCACGTTCCTCAATGAGCGCCTCGCCGTGCACTACGGTGTGCCCGGTGTCGCGGGCGCAGCCATGCGCCGCGTCGCGCTGCCGGCCGACAGCCCGCGCGGTGGCATCATGACCCAGGCGAGCGTGCTCAAGGTCACCGCCAACGGCACCACGACCTCCCCCGTCCTCCGCGGCAAATGGATCGTCGAGCGCATCCTCGGGCTTGAGATTCCGCCGCCGCCGCCCGTCGGCGCCGTCGAGCCCGACATCCGTGGCGCCGTCACCATCCGCCAGCAGCTCGAAAAGCACCGCGACAACGCGAGCTGCGCGTCGTGTCATCGCCGGATGGATCCGCCCGGCTTCGCGCTGGAGAGCTTCGACGTGATGGGCGCGTGGCGCGACCACTACCGCGGCATCGATGCCGACAAGCCCGCCGTGAAGGGCCTCGGGAAAAACGGCCAGCCCTTCGAGTTTCACTACGGCCTGCCCGTGGACTCCGCCGGCGAGCTGCCCGACGGCCGGCCGTTTGCCGACGTGCGCGAGTTCAAGCGCCTGCTCCTCGACCGCGAGGCCGACGTCGCGCGCAACCTGGCGAAGCAGCTCGCCATCTACGCCACCGGCGCGCCCGTGCGCTTCAGCGACCGCGCCGCGATCGACAAAATCGCGGCCGAGGCCGCGGCGAAAAACTACGGCGTCCGCTCGATCGTGCACGCGCTGGTGCAGAGCGAGCTGTTTCGATCGAAGTGAGCCTCTCAGCCGGCGCGGCGGCCTAGGCCCCTGCGCCCGTCCGGGCGCGCACGCGCGGTCCCCGCTTGCCGCTCACTCGTCGCTTGTGTGCGCGGGGAAGCGGGCAAGATTCCCCTCGTATGCGCCGCCTCCTTTCTTTCGGGTCCGTCCTGCTTGCCTGCCACGGCTTTGCCTGCGCTCAGTCGCCCGCTGAGCCCGAGGCCACGCTGCGCGCGATCTTCACGGAGGCCCTGGCGCGCGGCCAGGCCTACGGCGAGCTGCGCACGCTGGTAACCGACTATCCGGGTCGTCTCGCCGGTTCCCGGAGCCTCGCCGGCGCCGTGACCTGGGCCGAGGGGGCGCTCCAGCGGGCCGGCGCCGATCGCGTCGCGCGGCAGGACGTGATGGTGCCGCATTGGGAGCGCGGCGCCCGGGAGTCCGTCACCCTCCGCGTGGGCGGCGTGGCGCAGCCGCTCGCGGCCCTTGCGCTCGGCGGCTCCGTCGCCACGCCCGACGGCGGCGTGGAGGCCGCCGTGATCGAGGTGAAATCGCTCGAGGAAATCGCCGCGCTCCCGCGCGACGCCGCGGCCGGAAAAATCGTGTTCATCAACCGCCCGATGGATCCGGCCATCGTGCGGCCGGGCACCGCCTACAGCGCCGCCGTGGCCGTCCGCAGCCGGGGTCCCTCCGCCGCGGCGCGCGCGGGGGCGGTCGCCGTGCTCGTGCGCTCGATGACCCATGCGCTCGACGATTTCCCGCACACCGGCTCCACCACCTATGCGCCCGACGCCCCGCGCATCCCCGCCGCCGCGATCTCGACGCTCGCCGCGGAGAAACTGAGTGCGGCGCTCGCCGCGGAAAAATCCCCCGGCCAGGCCGTGCGCGTCGCGCTGACCCTCCATTGCCGCTGGCTGCCCGACGCGCCTTCGCACAACGTCCTCGGCGAAATCCGCGGCACGGAGTTTCCCGATCGGGTCATCCTGGTCGGCGGCCACCTTGATTCATGGGACGCGACGCCCGGCGCGCACGACAACGGCGCGGGCTGCGTGCAATCGATCGAGGTGCTGCGGATCTTTCGCGCGCTCGGGCTCAAGCCGCGGCACACGCTGCGCTGCGTGCTCTTCACCAACGAGGAGAACGGCACGCGCGGCTCCGCCGCCTACGCCGCCGCCGTGAAGGCGAAAGGCGAGCGGCACCTGCTCGCCATCGAGACCGACAACGGGGGCTTCCAGCCGCGCGGCTTCAACCTCGGCAGCACGCAAGGCGACCTGCACGAGCGCGCGACCGCGCGCTGGGGCGCGCTCTTCGCGCCCTACGGCCTCAGCACCTTTGTGAAGGGCTCCGGCGGCGCCGATGTCGCGCCCCTGCTCGCGCAGGGCATCGCGGTCGCCGGCCTCACGCCCGACTCGCAGCGCTACTTCGACTACCACCACACCGCGGCCGACTCGCTCGACAAGGTGAACCCCCGCGAACTCCACCTCGGCGCCGCCGCCCTCGCCGCGCTCGTGTGGCTGGCGGACACGCAGGGATTGTAGGTCGTTGTCGGCGGGCGCCCTCGCGCCGTTGGTGCGCCGTGGCCGTCGAACCGCGGGCTGCCGGCAAAGAGGCGACGGTCCTGTGGGCGCGCGCTGGCTCGCGGCGGATTTGCGGCCGAGTCGCGCGCACGCCCGCCCCCGCAGGAAAATCGCGCTCGCCACTCGTGGGCGCGCCTGACTCCCTGCGAGCGCCCCTCGCCCCATGACTTGGTCCCAAAACTACTCCCCCGTCGGCGGCGTCGGCGTGTCGGCGCTGATCGCCGCGATTCCCGTCGTCGTGCTGCTCGGCCTGCTCGCGTTCTGGCACGTGCGGGCGCACATCGCGGCGCTCATCGCGCTCGCGGTGGCGGGCGCGGTGGCGGTCCTTGCCTTCGGGATGCCGGTCAACCTGGCGCTCGCGTCGGCCGGCTACGGCGCCGCGTTCGGCCTGCTGCCGATCGGCTGGCTGATCCTGAACGCGATCTTCATCTACCAGCTCTCGGTGGAGACCGGGCAGTTCGCGAAGCTCCAGCAGCAGATCGCGGGCGTCTCCGGCGACCGGCGCATCCAGGCGCTGCTGCTGGCGTTTTCGTTCGGCGCGTTCATCGAGGGCGCGGCGGGCTTCGGCGCGCCGGTCGCGATCAGCGGCGCGCTGATGATCGGGCTGGGCTTCAAGCCGCTCGAGGCGGCGAAGCTCGCGCTCATCGGCAACACCGCGCCCGTGGCCTTCGGCTCGCTCGGCACGCCCCTCGTCACGCTCGCGCCGCTCACGGGCCTCGATCTGCTGCAGCTCAGCGCGATGGTCGGGCGGCAGCTGCCGCTGTTCTCGTTCGTCGTCCCGTTCTGGCTGGTCGCGGCGCAGGTGGGCTGGCGCGGCATGGTGGCGGTGTGGCCGGCGTGCCTCGTGGCGGGCGCGAGCTTCGGGCTCGTGCAGTTTCTCATGAGCAATCTCCACGGGCCGTGGCTGGTGGACATCGTGGCCGGCGTGGCCTCGATGATCTCGCTGGTGGTGCTGATGCGCTTCTGGAAGCCCGCGGAGGAGCAGGCCAATCCCGCCCCGGCCGCCTCGCCCGCGGCGGCGAGCGCGGCCGACGGCAGCCCCGCGTGGAAGGCGTGGCTGCCGTGGATTTTTCTCACGGTGTTCGTCTTTGCCTGGGGCCTGCCGCAGGTGAAGAACGCGCTCAACGGCTGGTTTGCGCCGCAGCTGCCCGTGCCCGAGCTGCACAACGCGGTCGTGAAAGTCCCGCCGGTCGCGCCCGCGCCGACGCCGGAGAAGGCGATCTTCAGCCTGAACCTGCTCTCCGCCACCGGCACCGCGCTGCTGCTCGCGGGCCTCGTCTCCACGCTGGCGCTCGGCGTGGGCGTGGGCCGCGCGGTGCGCATCTACGGGCAGACGCTGTGGCGCGTGCGCATCTCGCTGCTCACGATCTCGACGATGATGGCGCTGGGCTACGTGACGAAATACAGCGGCACCGACACCACGATGGGGCTTGCGATGGCGGCCTCGGGGTGGCTCTTCCCGTTTTTCTCCCCGGTGATCGGCTGGCTGGGCGTGGCGCTCACGGGCAGCGACACGGCGTCGAACGTGCTCTTCGGCAACCTGCAAAAAGTCACCGCGGAGCAGCTCGGGTTTTCGCCGATCCTCATGGCCGCCTCGAACAGCTCGGGCGGCGTGATGGGCAAGATGATCGACGCGCAGAGCATCGTGGTCGCGAGCGTCGCCACCGGCGGCCATCCCGAGAGCCCGACGGCGGGCGCGATCCTGCGGGCGGTGTTCTGGCACAGCATCGCGCTCGCGTTTCTCGTCGGCGTGCTGGTGATGCTGCAGGCCTACGTGTGGCCGGGGATGGTGCCGGCGGCGAAGTGATGCTCGTGGCAGGGGGCGCCGCGGCCCCAGCCAGGCGCTTTCTTCGCTTCGCTCAGGACGGCAAATCGGGTTGAACGTCGCCGTGCGCGCCACCGCTGATGCTTCATCCCTGAATCCGCTCCAGCGGTGCGTCCTGGGCGCGGTGGTGGTGATCGCCGCGGTGCTGGCGTGGCGCGGCGCGCTCGGGGTGCCGTTCCTCTTCGATGACACCAAGGCGATCGTGGAGAATCCCACGATCCGGAGCCTCGCCCGCATCGGCGACGTGCTCTCCCCACCGGTGGGCGGGACCGGGGTGGCCGGCCGCCCGATCGTGAACCTCACGCTCGCCCTCGATTTTGCGTTCGGCGGCCTCGATCCGCGCGGCTACCACGCGACCAACCTGCTGCTGCATGCGGCGGCGGCGCTGCTCCTGTTCGGCTTCGTGCGCCGGACGCTGCGGCGGACGCGCCTCGCCGGATCCGCCGACGTCGTCGGCGTGGCGGTGGCCATGGTGTGGTCCGTGCACCCGTTGCAGACCGAGTCGGTCGCGTGTGTGATTCAACGCACCGAGTTGCTGGCGGGGTTTTTTCTGCTGCTGACGCTCTATGCCTTTGCCCGCGGAATCGAGGAGCCGCGGTCACGGCTTTGGCCGGTGGTTTCCGTCGCGGCGAGTGCGCTCGGCATGGCCAGCAAGGAGATCATGGTCGTGGCGCCGGTGCTGGCGTGGCTTTTCGACCGGAGCTTTGCGGCGGGCGCGGGCCGCGCGGCCTGGGTGCAGCGCCGGGCCTGGCACCTCGCGCTCGCCGCCACCTGGCTCGTGCTGCTGGCTTTGCTGCTCCGCATGGGCGGCACGCGCGGGACCGCGGCCGGCCTCGGGCTCGGCACCTCGTGGTGGAGCTACGCGCTCAGGCAGTGCGAGGCGATCCCGGCCTACCTCGGGCTCGCGCTCTGGCCGCATCCGCTGGTGCTCGATTACGGCACCGATGTCGTGACGAACCCGCTCGCGGTGCTCGCGCCCGGCCTGCTGCTGCTCGGGCTGGTGGCGGCGACGCTGCTGGCGCTCGCGCGTTGGCCGCGCGTGGGCTTCGTGGCGTTTTCATTTTTCGCGATCCTCGCGCCAAGCTCGAGCGTGGTGCCCTTGGTGACGCAGACGATGGCCGAGCACCGGATGTATCTGCCGCTCGCGGCGGTCGTGGCGCTCGCCGTGCTGGCCGCGCACCGCATGCTCGGCGCCCGCGCCGTGCTCTGAGGTTCCGCGGCGCTGAGCCTCGCGCTCGCGGGGGTCTCCGCCGCGCGCATCCGGGTGATGCAGGACGAGGTCGCCCTCTGGGCCGATACCGTTGCCCGGCGCCCGGGCAACGCCCGCGCCCACGGCAGCCACGCGCTCGCGCTCTCGAATCGCGGGCGCTCCGCCGAGGCGGTGCGGGGTTTCCAGCGCGCCCTCGCGCTCGATCCGAATTCGGCGGTCACGGAGCTCAATTTCGGCGCGACGCTGTTTGCGCTGCGGGACTTTTCAGCGGCCGCGGAGCATTTCCGCCGCGCGCTCGCGATTGATCCCAAGATGGCCGATGCGCACACCAACCTCGGCTCCGCGCTCCTGGAGCTGAACGACGCGGCCGGCGCGCTGGCCGCGCACGAGGCGGCGCTGGCGCTCAATCCGCGGCACCTGAATGCCCAGCGGAATGCGGGTCGCGCGCTTTTTGCGCTCAACCGCCCCGCCGACGCCGCGCGGCACTACGCCGAGGTGGTGGCCCAGGCGCCGGCCGATGCGGATGCGCACTACAATCTTGGCCTGGCGCTCGCGCGCAGCGGGGAGCTGGCGCGTGCGCTGCCGCATTTCACGACCGCGCTGCGGCTCCGGCCTGATCCCGCGGCGTGGCTCGCGTATGCGCGGTTTTTGGCGGAAGCCGGGCGGAAAGCGGAGGCGCGCGCCGCCATCGGGGCGGCGCTGAAGCTGCGGCCGGATTTCCCGGAGGCGCTGCGCGAGCGGGAGCGGTTGCGCGAGCCCTGACCGAGGCCGCCCGGATTATTTGCCGCAAGAGACGCAAGGGGCTCCGTCCGGCCGGCGTGGATCACGCGGGCGCCGATGGGCCCTCGAGGCGCTCAATCGCCCGCCGATGCGTGCGCTCCTTCGCGGCCAATCGGCTTGGGTGGCCGGGAAATGAATTTCTACTTTTTCGGCACCACGCTGTTGCCCGCAGGGCGCGCGGATTGCCAGGCGACGAGGCGCCAGGTGCCGCCCTCGTTGCGCCACACGGCGAGATAACGGAGGAACACCTCTGACCAGTCTGGCCCGAGGCGTTTCCTCATGCGCTGCGCACCCAGGATCGTCACGACATCGGGCGAGATCTGCTTCGTCTCGATCTCGCTCAGCTTCACGTCGGCATAGGCGGTGTCGCCGGCGAGGAGGTTCTTCACGTAGTCGGCCTTGGACTCGACGCGGCCGTCGGAGTGCGCGAACCGGAGCTGATCCGACATGAGGTTGGCGAGCGCGGGGGCATCGCCCGCCATCATCGCCTTGATGCGGGCTTGGTCGGCTTGCACGGCGGCGATGACGGGCGGCACGGCGGCGCGCAGCGGGGCGACAAGGAGCCAGGAAACAAGGATGCCGAGGAGGAATGCTTTCATGGGATCCGATCTTTCAAACGAGATAACCACTGATGGGCACTGATAGACACTGATGATGAAGTGGCGCCGAGCCTGAAGCCATCCGTGTTCATCCGTGCAATCAGTGGTTCACTTCTCTTTGGTTGGCTTGGCTGAATCGGCGCGGTAGGCGTCGCGCAGCACCTGCATCGTGTGGCGCACGCGCACGGGCGAGTGGAGTTTCCCGAGGTGGGTCTTGAGTTGGGTGAGGCAGCCGATGTTGCCGGTCGCGACGACGCTCGCGCCCGTGCCGAGCACCGCCTGCGCCTTTTGGGCGCCGAGCGACTCGGCGATGGCGGGTTGATCCAGGTTGTAGGTGCCCGCGCTGCCGCAGCAGAGGTGGGCGTTGGGCAGTTCGCGCAGGTCGACGCCGGGGATCGCGCGCAGGAGTCCGCGCGGCTCGGCGCGCACGCCCTGCGCATTGGCGAGGTGGCAGGCGTCGTGGTAGGCGACGACGAGCGGCGCGGCCGAGGCGGCGGGTTTTTCGCGCAGGCCGATTTTCCCAAGGAACACGCTCACATCGACGACGCGGTTCCGAAAAACCTCCGCGCGCGCCTCGTCGGGCGTGCCCTTCAGGATCAGATGATATTCGTGCATCGCCGAGCCGCAGCCGGCGGCGTTGGTGAGGATGGCGTCCACGTCGGCGGGGAACGCGTCGAGGTTGCGCCGCGCGAAGGCCCGCGCCGCCTCCAGATCCCCCGTGTGCCACGCGAGCCCGCCGCAGCAACCCTGCGCCGCCGGCACGACGACCTCGACGCCGTTGCGCGCCAGCACCTCGATCGTCGCGGCGTTGATGTCGGGCTCCAGCACCTGCTGCGCGCAGCCGGCGAGGAGCGCGACGCGCGCGCGGCGCTGGCCCTGGGCGGGCGTGACGGCTGGCAGCGCCACCGCCGGCGGCACGGTGCGCGGAGCCAGCGCCAGCATCGGGCGCAGCACGCCGGGCACGAGTCCGCCGAGCGCGCGGCCGAGCTTCGCGCCGCGCAGCGCGAGCCGGAAGCGCGCGGGAAACGGGATCGTCTGGGCCGCGAGCCAGCGGCGGAGCCTTTCGCCGAAGGTGCGGGGCAATTTCTCCTGCACCTGCGCGCGATACGGGCTGATGAGATCGCGGTAGGGCACGCCGCTGGGGCAGGCCGGCTCGCACGCGAGGCAGCCAAGGCAGCGGTCGATGTGCGGCGCGGCGGCGGCGGCGGGCAGCGCGCCCTCCAGCACCTGCTTCATCAGGACGATGCGGCCGCGCGGCGAATCCATCTCCTGCCCGAGTTCGCTGTAGGTCGGGCACGCGGCGAGGCAGAAGCCGCAATGCACGCATGCCTGCACCGCGTGCGCCATCGGCTCGCCGAGCGGCCCGTGTTGTTCCGGTTTGATCGCGTGGAGCATGGAGAATCAGGCAGCGGTTGGGTTTGAACCACGGCGACAGGGAGGCCCGGAGAAGACCGTGGCCTTTCTCGGTGCCGCTGGGTCGCCGTGGTTCATGGCCTTCATTCGTTCAGCGAGGGAAAACGATTCTGCGGATCGAGGGCGCGCTTCACCGCCGCGACGATCGCGGGGGAGCGTTGCGGGCCGAGCCAGAGCGGGCCGGCGCCGCGCAACGTGACGCCCGGCCACGGTGCGTCGGGAAAATCCGCGGCCGCTGGCGCCGCGGCGTAGCCGGCGTTTCCCCCCGCGCTGATCCAGCCCTGGCCGCCGGGCTGGCGGCGGACCCACGCGGAAAATTCCGGCACCTGCGCCGGCGTGAGGGCGAACTTCGCGAGCCCGCCGCTGCCCGCCGCCCAGGCAAACTCCGTCGCGCTGCGCCACGCGCCGGCCGCCGCTTCGGCGTTGAGCGTGGCGCCCGGGAAGCGGCCGAGGATCTCGGCGCACAGCGCGTCGAGCGCCGCGGGGGGGCCGCCAATGCGCGCGAGCACCGCGGGCTCGCCGACCGCGGCGTCGAGCGCGTCGAGTTCCCAGCGTTGGCTGGCGGCGATCGCAAGGATCGTCTGCTTCGCCGTGTCGTCCGCCGCCTCGAGCCGCAGGGTGCGGAGCGCCACCGGGCGGGGAAACACCTTGAACGTAATCTCCGCCAGCGCGCCGAAGCGGCCGAGGCCGCCGACGAAAAATTTCGGCACGTCGAAGCCCGCGGCGTTCTTCACGACCTTGCCGCCGAGGCGCAGCAGCCGCCCCTCGCCGTCGACGAAGCGCACGCCGAGGATGAAGTCGCGCAGCCCCCCGAAGCGGAAGCGCCCCGGCCCGCTCAGCCCGGCCGCGACCGTGCCGCCCAGCGTCGCGCCCGCGCCGGCGAGCATCGGATCGAAGGGCAGATACTGCCCCTTCTCCGCGAGCGCCGCGACGATGTCGCGCAGCGGCGTGCCGGCGAGCGCGGTGAACGTGAACTCGCTCGGCTCATACTCGACGATGCCGCGCAGCCGCGTGGTCGAGATCCTTGCGAACGTCTCCGCCACCTGCGCGAGACGCGGCTTGGTGCCGGCGCCGACGACAACGACGCGCGGCGCCGAGCGCACGGCGTCGGCAAGCTCGGTGGGTGAAGTGGGGATTATCATGCGACCTGCCTCCGTCATTCGCGGGAGATCACGCCGGCCTTTTCCAGCGGGTGCAGCCCGGCGTGCGCGAGCGCGGGCGCGCCCTCGGCGGGGAACATCTTCCCCGGATTCGCGATGCCGTGCGGGTCGAAGGCCGCGCGCAGGCGCTGCAGGCAGGCCATCTCCTCGGCGTTGAACATCTCGGGCATGTAGTCGCGCTTTTCCATGCCCACGCCGTGCTCGCCCGTGATGGAGCCGCCCATCTCGATGCACATGCGCAGGATCTTGCCGGCCAGCGCCTCCGCGCGCTCCAGCCCGCCGGGCTCGCGCCCATCGTAGAGGATGAGCGGGTGCAGGTTGCCGTCGCCGGCGTGAAACACGTTGGCGCAGCGCACGCCCGTCTCGCGCGACCAGGCGTTGATTTTCCGGAGCGCCTCGCCGAGGCGGCGGCGCGGCACCACGCCGTCCTGCACGATGAAGTCCGGCGAGAGCCGCCCCACGGCGCTGAACGCGCTCTTCCGGCCTTTCCAAATCGCGAGGCGCTCGGCGGCGTCGCGCGCCGGTCGCACCTCGACGGGCCCGCTCGCCGCGAGGATCGGGTCCAGCCGCCGCCGGTCCTCGGCCACGACCTCGCGCGGCCCCTCCAGCTCGACAATCAGCACGGCCTCGCAGCCCGGCGGGTAGTCCGCGTGCACCGCGGCCGTCGCCGCCTCGAGCGCGAGCGCGTCCATGATCTCGATCGCGCCGGGCAGCAGGCCGCTCGCGATCACGGCGGACACCGCCTCGCCCGCCTCCTCCAGCGTGCGGTAGCCGGCGAGCACGGTATGGAACGTCTCCGCGCGCGGCAGCAGCTGCACCGTGATTTCGAGCGCGATGCCGAAGAGACCCTCGTTGCCGACAAACAAGCCGGTCCAGTCCGGCCCGATCTGCTCGCGGCTCGCGCCGCCAAACTCGACGACCTCGCCCGTCGCGAGCACGGCCTTGAGGCCGAGCACGTGGTTAGAGGTCATGCCGTATTTCAGGCAGTGCGCGCCGCCGGCGTTGAAGGCCACGTTGCCGCCGATCGTGCAGATTGACTGGCTCGAGGGATCGGGCGCGTAGTGCAGGCCGTGCGGCTGCGCCGCGGCCGTGACGGCCAGATTGATCACGCCCGGCTCGACCACCGCGATGCGCTGCGCGGGATCGAGGCGCACGATGCGGTTGAGCCGGTTGAGCGCGAGCACGATGCCCCCGGCAAACGGCAGCGAGCCGCCCGACAGGCTGGTGCCGCTCCCGCGCGCGACAAACGGAAGCTTTTCCGCGTGGCAGAACCGCACGATCGCGATCGCCTCGTCCTGGGTCTCGGGCATCGCGACGGCGAGCGGCTTCGCCTGAAACGCCGTCAGCCCGTCGCTCTCATAGGCGGCGAGCGGCGCCGCGTCCGCCAGCACGCGCCCGGCCGGCAGGAGCGCGGCGAGGCGGCGGACGACATCGGGGGCGGGCGCGAGGGCAGTCACGGCGCCACCATGAAACGCCGCGCGGGGCGCTGACGAGCGCGGAGTTTTCCTGTGAACCACGCGCCGGTGCGCAGGGCGGGCTTGTCGGGTGACAGGATTGCCGCTCACGCTGGCCAAAACCCGGCCACACGCGTCGGCCGGGGGCGGTTTTGGCCGCACGCCATGCACGCGAAACTGAAATCAGGCCTGGTCGTTTTCCCGGGGAAGCGACGGGGCGAAGCCTTGCCGGCTTGTCCCGCCCGCCGGAGAGCGATGCGCCAACGCCGCGGTTTTGAACGCAGGACAGGGCGGGATATCCTTCGGCAAATCGCACGCTCCGGCAATTGTCCGACCGCAGCATGAACTACCGCGAGGCCATCTACCGCCGCTACGCCGAAAAATTCCAGGCGAGCGGCTACCAGCGTGCCGATCTCGTGGCGCACTGGACGCGCGCTTACCGCTGGTATTTCCGGCGGTGGCTGCCGACGGCGCCGGACGCGGCGATCGTCGATGTCGGCTGCGGCGGCGGGCAGATGCTGCAGGTGATGAAAAACCTCGGCTACACGGCGTTGCAGGGCGTGGACGCGAGCGAGCAGCAGGTGCAGCGCGCGCGGACGGCGGGGCTCGATGTGCGGCACGGCAACGCGACCGATGCGCTGCGCGAGAGCCCGGCGCGCCGGGACCTGATCCTCGCGATCGACATGGTGGAGCACCTGCACAAGGGCGAGGCGATGGAGTTCCTCGAGGCGGCGCACGCGGCGCTGAGGCCGGGCGGGCGGTTGATTTTGCAGATGCCGAATCCCGACGCGCGCGCCGGGATGCGCGTGCGCTACGGCGATCTCACGCACGAGATCGCGTTCGGGCCGGAGGCGGCGGGGCGGCTGCTGGAGCTGTTCGGCTACGAGCGGATCGAGGCGCGCGAACTGGGGCCGGTGCCGCGTCTCGGCTGGCGGTTCGGTCCGGTGCGCTGGCTGCTGTGGCAGGCGTGCCGCGCGGCGTGGCTGGCGCTTGACGTGATTGAGACAGGCGGCCCCGGTGCACGCATCCACACGCGCGTGTATCTGTTGTCCGCCTGCCGGCCGGAGGCCAAGGCATGAGCCGAGAGGCGCGGCGCATCGGCTACGTCGGCACGCTGGATCCGGGCGGCACCTGCTACGCCAGGCTCGAGGCCTTGCGCGGCGTGGAGCCGCACGTGGAGGCGCTGGACACCGACGCTTTCCTGCGGCGCGGCAGCCGCGTGGCGCGGTGGCTGGGCCACCTGCCGGTGGTGGGCGCGGGCCCGCGCCGGCTCAACGCCGCCGTGCTGCGGTTCGCCCGGGAGGCACGGTTGGATTTTCTCTGGATCGACAAGGGCGACTGGGTGGAGCCGGGGACGTTGCGCGCGCTGCGTGCCGCCGGTGTGAGGCTGGTCCACCACGTCACGGATGCGCTGTGGCCGCAACCGCTGCGGCTGCGGCTCACCCGGCGGCGGCTCGCGGGCACGGCGACGCTCTACGACTGCCACCTCACGAGCAACGGAGCTGATTTCCGCCGACTGGAGGAAGCGATGCCCGGCCGCGTGCTGCTCACGCAGCTGGGCTACGATGAGCGGCGGTTCCATGCGCGCCCCGAGGTCGATCGCGCGGCGGCGGCGCGCTGGACGAACGACGCGGTCTTCGTGGGCCATTGGGAGCCGCGCACCGAGCGCGGCCTCGCGGCGCTGGTTCGGGCCGGCGTGCGCGTGAAAATCTTCGGGCGCGCGTGGCTCGCCCGGGCGCGGCGCAACCCGGAGCTCGCCGGCTGCGTGGCGGACGGCCTTTCCGATCGCGACTATGAGCGGGCGCTGAAGCACGCGCTCGTGGGCCTCTGCTTTGTCTCGGAGTGGAACTACAACGAGACGGCGGGTCGCAGCTACGAGATCCCGGCGAGCGGCACCTTTTTGCTCGCGCCGCGCACGCGCGAGCACCAGCGCGACTACCGGGAAGGCGAGGAGGCCGAGTTTTTCGGCGGGGAAGCCGAGCTGGTGGCCAAGGTGCGCCGCTACCTCAACGACGACGAGCGGCGCCGCGCGGTCGCCCGGCGTGGCTGGCGGCGCTGCACCACGTCCGGCTACAGTTGGCGCGAAATCATGCTGCGGGACTGGGCGCGGGTGACGGCCGTGTTGCAGGCCGGCCACCCCGGCGCCGCCCAGGCAGCCGCGGGGGCAAAGGACCGATCCGGATGACGCAACGAAGCCACCGGAGCCGTCCTGGATCCGCAGGCGGCAGGTGACGCGGGCGACGGCAACGGAAGTTCGCAGGCATGGAAACACCCTCCGCCCAACTTTGGCTCGGCCTCGTGCTCGCGGCGGTGATCAATGCGGGGATCGTCCGGTATTTTTACCGGCACTTGCAGGACCAAGTGCTGCTCGGCGGCGTGGCGCTTTTCTTCCTCATGCAATGTGGCTGGCTGGCGCTCTATCTCCTGCTCACCGGCTCGGCCGCGGTGATCATCGGCCCGGACCTGACGCCCAACCTCAACGACACCCCGTGGACCGTTACCCTGGGGCAGACGCTCCTGCCGCTCGTGGCGCTCGGGTGCGCCTTCGTGCTGTCGAGCCGGCGCCACGCCGGGACGCTCGCGCTCGTGCAGCAATTGGATCGCCGCCGGATGCCGGGCTTCGAGGTGATCCTCTCCCTCTTTGCCCTCGGGCTTGTGCTCTACTTTGTGGGCACGCTGCTCGTGCGCGTGCCGCTGGTCACGCAGGCGATCAACTACCTCCACCTGTCCTTCTTCATGACGCCGCTGCTCATCGGGCTCTGCTGGCGACGACACCCGGTGGCGGTTGCGATTTTCATCGTGGCGGTCGTGATCGGCGGCCTGCTCGCCCTCGGCGTGGGGTCGCGCGCGCTGTTGTTCCTGCCCGTGGTGTTCTTCACGCTGGGGGCCTGGCTGACGCTCACGCGGGTGGCTCGGGTCTGGGCGGCGTTGGGCGGCCTGCTCCTGGTCGTGCCGGTGTTCTACGTCAGCGCGCGAATCGAGCGCGTGCGGAAGGATGAGACCGTCGAGCGCGAGAGTGCGCTGCTGTCCCGCGCCGGGGAGATCGGGCGGCTGGTGGGTTCTTCGTCGCGCGGCGAGGGCTTGATGGAGAACTTCACGCGCGGCGTGGAGCGGATGATCATGTGGAGCAACCTCGTGGCGCTGGGCTACTCGCCGGATCGGGTGGCCTTCCGCGGATTCGCGGACTTCGGCGAGGAGCTCCGGTTCATGAACCAGTCGACGCTTTTCCGCGAGGCGACCGACTATCTTGATGAGAGCCTGGATCGCGAGTTCGGCCTCGGCGCCGCGCGGCGCTATGGTTTCTCCGTCTCGGTGGGCGGCTCGGTGCCGTTTCCGGTGCTCGCGGACGGCTGGTCGCGCAACGGCGTGTGGGGCGTGCTGTTGTTCGGCGGGGTGCTCGGCCTGCTGTGGGGCGGCCTGGAGCGGGTCATCCGCGGGGTTTTCGCCCACCAGCCGCACCTCGCCCTTTCGCTCATCGTGATTTTGCTCAGCTCGTCCTACGAGAAGATGGGCACTTACGGGTTCGTCTACAACCTGCGCTACCTGGTGATGCAGGCGGCGCTGTGGGGAGGGTTGTTCTACCTCGCCGGCAAGACGGTGCTCGCCGCGCCGGCTGCGCCGGCGGAAGGGCCGCCGCCGTCATGGCCGCGCCACGGATCGAAGCGCTGAGATGCCGCCCCGACGCATCGTGTTGGCCTGTGAATCGCTGGTGGCCGGCAACGGCGGCATCGCGCGGGTCGATCGCATGATGGCGCGGGTGTTGGAGGAGGCGGGCTCGGGCTTTCGGCCGGAAATCCATGTGTTGTGCGATCGAGCGGACTCAAGCGCGGCGACCGCGGGTGGCGGGCCGCGCCGGTGCCACGGTGGATCGCGGCTGCGGTTTTCGCTGGGGTTGTGGCGCGCGATGCTGCGGCCGGGCCTCGTGCTCTATGACGCGGCTTACTACGCGAAGATCCACCGCTTCGCGCCGCTGGCGGCGCGGCGGCCGTTCATGGTTTTTCTGCACGGCATTGAAATCTGGGAGCGGGCGCGGCGCGGGAGCGTCGCAGCCTGCCGGCGCGCGCGGCTGCTGGCGGCCAACTCCCAATTCACCCGCGATCGCGCGGAGCGCTGCCATGGCGGCTTCGCGCGCGCGCGCGTCTGCTGGCTCGGCACGGAGGCTTCCGCACCCGCGCCCGGGCCGGTCGCGGCGGCCGGCCCGCCGGTGGTGCTCGCGGTGGGCCGCATGGAGACGCGCGAGGGCTACAAGGGCCATCGCGAGCTCATCGAGGCGTGGCCCGCGGTGCTCGCGCGGCAGCCGGAGGCGCGCCTGCACCTCGTGGGCCGTGGCGGCCAACTGCCGGCGCTGCGCCGGCTCGCCGCCGCGCAGGGCGTCGCGCATCGGGTCGAGTTCCTGGGCTTTGTGCCGGAGGAAAGGCTCCCGGACTGCTACCGCGCGGCCACGGCCTTTGCGCTGCCCAGTCGCGGCGAGGGCTTTGGCTTGGTCTACGTCGAGGCGATGCGCCACGGTCTCCCCGTGATTGCGTCCGTGCATGACGCCGCCGGCGAGATCGTGGAGGACGGCCGCACGGGCCTGCTCGCCGACTTGGATCGCCCCGGCGATCTCGTGGAAAAAATCGCGCGCTTGCTGGCGCATCCCGGCGAGGCGCGGCGCATGGGGCGGGCCGGACAGGAACGGTGGCGGAATCATTTCACCTACGACGCCTTTCGCGGCCGCTTTCGCCGCGTGCTGGAGGAGTTCGCCGGCGGGTCCGACGCGACCGGGCAACCCGCATGAGGGCCGCGCCGGAGTTTTCGTGGATCACGCCCACCTACCAAGGCGCGGCGTTCTTGCCGCGCTGCCACTGGTCGCTCACGCGGCAGACCGTGGCCGACTGGGAATGGATCGTCGTCGACGATGGATCAACGGATGGAACCGCGGAGGTCGTGGCGTCGCTGCGCGACGATCGGATTCGCTATTTCCGCCTGGCGCGGAACGCCGGCCGGGGCCGGGCGCGCGCCTTCGCGCTCAGCCACGCGCGCGGACGGTGGACGGCGTTGATGGACGCGGATGATCTTTCGTTGCCCGGTCGCCTCGCCCGCGCGCAGGCGGCGCGAGCGGAAGGCTTCGTTTTCTTTTGCTCCGCCATGGTGCTGATCGGCGCCGACTACAGCGTCGGCGCCGTGCGCGGCTGCGCGGAAGACAGCGAGCCGCGGCTCTTTCCCCATGCGACGCTCTGCGGAGACACCGGGGCGATTCGCCGCATCGGCTATCCGCCCTGCCGCCGCGCCGAGGATCAGACGATGGTGCTCACGCTCGCCAACACGGCGCGGGGGATGTTCTGCAAGGAGCCGCTCTACGCCTACCAGGAGGCGGCGGGCATCACGGCGGGCGCCGCGTGGGCAAGCAACTGGGCCGCGCTCGCGCAGCTTCGCGCGCTGACCCGCGCGGGCGTGCTCCGGCGCAGCGCCGGCCTGCGGCGCCTGAAATGGGAACGCCTGCGGAGCCTCGTCGGGCTGCTCCCGTTCTTGCTCTGGCCGCGGGCTTACGCGAAGACCCTGCGGCGCCGGGCGAATTTCAGCGCGGGCGCGCAGCCGCTCGACGCCGCGGGCCGCACGTTCCTCGCCGAGTGCGCGCGGCGGTTTCCGCTGCCCGCCGCCCCGGCCGTCCATGGCCCGTAAACGCATCTGCCTCGTGTGCGCGGATCCCGCCACGTTTGACGCCTTCCTGTTTCCGCATGCGGTGCGGCTCGCGGCGGACTTCGAGGTGGCGGTCGCCTGCCACGGCCGGCCGCGCCGCGCGGGGCAGGTCAACGCGACCTTTCACGCCGTGCCGGTGGAACGGCGCGTGAATCCGCTCCGCGACCTGCGGGCGCTGCTTGCGCTGCGGCGGCTGTTCCGGCGCGAGCGGTTCGATGCCGTGCATTCGTTCACGCCCAAGGCGGGATTGCTCGCGATGCTCGCCGCGCGGGCGACCGGCGTGCCGCGGCGGCTGCACACGTTCACGGGGCAGGTATGGGCGACGCAGCGCGGCGTGAAACGCTCTTTTTTGAAAGCGCTCGATCGCAAGCTCGCGGGCGCCGCCACCCACGTGCTCGCCGACAGCGCCTCGCAGGCGCGCTTCCTCGTCGCGGAGGGAGTGGTGGACGACGCACGTCTCACCGTGATCGGCGACGGCTCGATCTGCGGCGTCGATCTCGCGCGCTTCCGGCCCGATCCGGCGGCGCGCGCGGCGGTGCGCGCGGAGCTGGGGATTGGCACGGAGGCGCTGGTGCTTTTGTTTTTGGGCCGCCTGACGCGGGACAAGGGCGTGGCCGATCTGGCGCGGGCGTTTGCCCAGATGCAGGCGGCGCCGGCGGCGTGGCTGGTGCTGGTCGGTCCCGACGAGGAGGAAATGCAGCCGCGGCTGCGGACGGCGCTCGGCGACCGCGTTGCGCACGTGAGGTTTGCGCCCGCCACAGCGGCGCCGGAGCGCTTCCTGGCCGCCGCTGACGTCCTGTGCCTGCCGAGCCGCCGCGAAGGATTTGGCAGCGTGATCATCGAGGCGGCGGCGTGCGGATGCCCGTGCGTGGCGTCGCGCATCTACGGGATCACGGATGCGGTGGAGGAAGGGCAGGGCGGTCTGCTGCATCCGCCGGGCGACGTCGCGGCGCTGCGCGATTGCCTCGGGCGGCTCGCCGCCGATCGCGAGCTCGCGGCGCGGCTTGGGCGCGAGGCGCGGGCGCGCGCGGAGCGGCTTTTTCCCGAGCAACGCCTCACCGACGGGCTCGCGGCGTTTTACCATGCACTCTGATCTCCTGCGCCTCATCGACGAGGTGCGCGCCAACAAGCGGCAGCCGCCGGCCAGCGGCGTCACGCGCGCCACGCGGCTGCGCGAGGATCTCGGCTTCGCGTCGCTCGATCTCGCGGAGCTGACGGTGCGCATCGACGAGCGCTTCGGCGTCGACGTCTTCGCCGACGGCCTGGTGCACACGGTGGGGGAAGTCGCCGACAAGATCGCCCGAGGTGGGCGCCCATGAACGCCGCGCTGGCAAAGCCCTGGTGGATCGACGGCCGCTCGGGCGCCGTGGAAACGTGGGCGGAGTTGATCGCGCGGGTGCGGGCCCGGGCGGCGGCGCACCACCCGTGCCTCCAGCCCGGCTCGACTCGCGACGCGCTCGCGAGCATCGCGACCACCCTGGTGGGCGAGGCGGAGCAGACGCTGCTCGACGCCGATTTCACGCCGGCGGAAATCGCCGCGCTGGGCTTCACGCCCGGCGATCTGCGGCGAACCGTCGCGCTTGCCGCGCCGGAGCCGCTCACGCTCGAGCTGCTCCAGCGCCGCGCCGCGGGTGCGTCGCGCGCGCGGCTGGGGCTGTTTACCTCGGGCACGGCCGGCTTGCCGAAGCGCGTGTGGCAGCCCGCCGTGAACCTCGCGCGGGCCGTGAAAGTGTCGCCGCGCCACGCCGCGGCGGTGTGGGCGCTGGCCTACAGCCCGACGCACGTGGCGGGCATCCAGGTTTTTCTCCAGGCGCTGGCCAACGGCTGCCCCATCGTTGAGGTGCGCGATCTCGACCGCGCCGCCGTGCTGGCGGCGATCGAGCGGCACGGGGTCACGCACCTCTCGGCGACGCCGAGTTTCCACCGGCTGCTGCTGCCGGCGGACCGCGCGCTGCCGGGCGTGCGCTCCGTCACGCTCGGCGGCGAGAGCGCGGATGCCGCCTTGATCGAAAAACTCCGCGCGCTGTTTCCCGCGGCGCGGTTCCACAACGTCTACGCCTCGACCGAGGCGGGCACGCTGCTCACCGCGGAGGGCGACGTGTTCGCGATCGCGCCGGGGCTCGAGGGACGGGTCGCGGTGCGCGAGGGCACGCTGCATGTGCACCGCAGCCTGCTCGGGGAGTTCGACGGCGCCGCGCCGGGCGAGTGGTATGACACCGGCGACACCGTGGCGATCGTGAGCGAGGCGCCGCGGCGTTTCCGCATCGTCGCCCGCGCGCGCGACTGGATCAACGTGGGCGGCAGCAAGGTGAACCCGCACGAGGTCGAGGCGGTGCTGGCCGCGCACCCGGCGGTGGCGCAGGCGCGGGTGTTTGGGCGCAGGAACTCCGTGCTGGGCCAGGTGCTCTGCGCCGAAGTCGTCGCGCGCGGCGCGGCGCCGGCCGAGGCCGCGCTGCGCGAATTCGCCGAAGCGCAATTGCAACCGTTCAAGGTCCCGCGGATGATCCGCTTCGTGGACAACGTCGCGTCGACCCGCACCGGCAAGGTGGCCCGCCCATGAGCAGGAACATCCTGGTCACGGGCGTCTCGCAGGGCCTGGGGCTCGCAATCACACGCGCGGTGCTGGCGGCCGGGTGGAGCGTGTATGGCGTGAGCCGGCGGCTCTCGCCGGAGTTTGCGGCGCTGCAGCGCGCGCACCCGGGCCGGGCGCATTTCCACGCCTTCGACCTGGCTCGCGCCGAGGCGGTGAAGGCGGACTTGTTCGAGCCGTTCCTGCCCTTTTCGCTGCCGCTGCACGGCTTCGTCAACAACGCCGCCGTCGCCTACGACGCTCTCGTGTCGAACCTCGACGTGGCGCAGCTGCGCGCGATGTATGAGGTGAACGTCTTCGCGCCGATGCTGATCACGAAGCACGTGATCCGGCAGATGCTGCTGCGGCAGTCCGCCGGCTCGATCGTGCACATCTCGTCGGTCAGCGCGCACACGGGCTACAAGGGCCTCGCGATGTATGCCTCGACCAAGGGCGCGCTCGAGGCGTTCTCGAAGAACACGGCGCGCGAGTGGGGCGAGCGCGGCATCCGCTCCAACTGCGTCGTCGCCGGCTTCATGGACACCGCGATGAACGCCGCGCTCGCCGCCGGGCAGCGCGAAAAGATCCACCGCCGCGCCGCGCTCCGGCAGGCGACCAGCCCGGAGTCGGTCGCCGCCACCGTCGTCCACCTGCTCGGCGACGGCGCGGCCTCGGTGACGGGCCAGAACGTGGTCGTGGACGCCGGGACAATCTAGCGATGAGCGCGCTGCCCCAGCTTGTGATCATTGGCGCCGGCGGCTTCGGCCGCGAGGTGCTGGCGTGGGCGGAGCAGTCCGTGCAGCTCGGCCGCGAATGGACGATCAAGGGTTTCATCGACGACAACCTCGGCGCGCTGGCGCAGCGTCGCTCGCCGGGAAAGCTCCTCGGCCGGCTGGCCGATCACCAGCCGGCGGGCGACGAAGTGTTCGTGTGCGCGATCGGCGTGCCCGCGGCGAAGCGCCGATGCTCCGAGCTCATCGCGGCGCGCGGCGGTCGCTTCGCGCGGCTGGTCCACCGCACCGCGGTCGTGGGCCACGAGGTCGAGCTGGGCGACGGCGTCGTTCTCTGCCCGCACAGCGTCGTCTCCGCCAACAACCGCCTCGGCCGCGGCGTGGCCGTGAATCTTCACGCGACCGTCGATCACGACGCGGAGGTCGGCGACTGGACCCAGATCAACTGCCACAGCGATCTCACGGGCGGCGTGCGCGTGGGCCGCGAGGTCTGGATCAGCAGCCATGTCGCCATCGCGCCGGGTGTGAAGGTGGGGGACGGCGCGTATCTTGGCGCGGGTGCGATGGTGATGCGCGACGTGGAGCCGGGGGCCAAGGTCTTCGGCGTGCCGGCGCGGCGGATCGAATGACGATGAAGACGCGGGGCGTCCTGATCTTCGCGGCGGTCGTCCTGGCGGCGGCCGTCGGGCTGCAGTTCGTGCGCCTGCGCGACGCGACCCCCGGCGCGCGCGCGCCGCGGCCGCTGGGGCTGAAGCAACGGATCCCCGCGCAGCTCGCGGGCTGGAGCGTGAGCGACGAGCCGCTCGGCCCCAACGAGGCCGCCCGCGGCGCGATCGAGCGCACGTTGAACTACGACGACTATGTCTTCCGCCTCTACCGCCGCGACGGCGTGACGCTCGGGATCTACGCCGCCTACTGGGCCCCGGATCGCATGCCCGTGCAAAAAGTGGCCTCGCATACGCCCGACCGTTGCTGGATCGAGAACGGGTGGACCTGCCTCGACCAGCGCTTTGCGGAGAGAATCGCGGTGGCCGGCGCGCGCCTGGAACCCGGGCAGTGGCGGATTTTTCGCGCGCCGGGCCGGGATGGCGCCGAGCAGCAGGTGCTCTACTGGCACCTCGTTGGCGGTCGGCTCCATGACTATGGCGGGCGGATGGCAACGAGCCCCGGCCTCGTCGCGTGGTGGCGCGACGCGATCGCGTATGCGCTCGCGGGCAGCCGGGAGCAGCTCTTCGTGCGGGTGACGAGTTCCGTGCCCTTCGAGCGCCTGCAAGGCGAGCCGGGCTGGAAAGCGCTCGTCGAGGCCCTGGCGGGGCTCGGCCTCGCGGCGCGCGCCGGCGCCTGAAGAATCCCTTCCCAACGCCGATCTAAAACCGATGTCCTCCCGCCAGCCCCGTGTCTACCTCTCGTCGCCCCACATGGGCGGGGACGAGCTGCGGCTGGTGACCGAGGCCTTCAGCTCCAACTGGATCGCGCCGCTTGGGCCGAGCGTGGATGCGTTCGAGCGGGAGTTCGCCGCGCGGGTTGGCGCGAAACACGCGCTCGCGCTGTCCTCGGGCACGGCGGCGCTGCACCTCGCCATGCGCTGGCTGCGCTTGCAGCCGGGCGACGAGGTGATCTGCCCGACCCTGACGTTTTCCGCGACCATCAACCCGATTCTCTACGAACGCGCCCGGCCGGTGTTCGTCGATTGCGAGCGCGAGTCCTGGAACATGTCGCCCGCGCTCCTCGCCGAGGCCGTCGCGGATCGCATCAGGCGCGGCCGGCCGCCAAAGGCCGTGGTGCTCGTGCACCTCTACGGGCAGAGCGCCAACATCGAGCCGGTGGCCGCGCTCTGCGCGCAGCACGGCATCCCCTTGATCGAGGACGCGGCCGAGGCCCTGGGCGCGACCTACCGTGGCCGGGCGCCGGGATCGTTCGGGCTTTGCGGCATCCATTCCTTCAACGGCAACAAAATCATCACGACCTCCGGCGGCGGCATGCTGGTCTCGGATGACGCCGCCTTGATCGAGAAGGCGCGCCACTGGGCGACGCAGGCGCGCGATCCCGCGCCGCACTACCAGCACTCCGAAATCGGGTTCAACTACCGCCTGAGCAATGTGCTCGCCGCGATCGGACTCGGGCAGCTGCGCGTGCTCGACGAACGGGTGGCCGCGCGCCGGGCGGTATTTGCGGCCTACGCGCGGGCGCTGGCCGGCGTGCCCGGCCTCGCGTTCATGCCCGAGGCGGCGTGGGGCCGCAGCACGCGCTGGCTCACCTGCGTGCTGATCGAGCCCGAGGTGTTCGGCGCCGACCGCGAGGCCGTGCGCCGGGCGCTCGAGGCCGAGAACATCGAGGCCCGGCCGGTATGGAAGCCCATGCATCTCCAGCCGCTGTTCGCCGACTGCGAGCGCTATGGCGGGACCGTGGCGGAGGACCTCTTTGCGCGCGGGCTCTGCCTGCCCTCGGGCTCCAACCTCACCCCCGGGGATCAGGAGCGCGTGATCGCCGCGGTGAAGGCGGTGGCGCGCCTGAGGTAGGGCGGATCTCCGACCCGCCCTTTCGCGCGTTGAGTGGTCGCACCCGGGGCGGGTCAGAGCCCCGCCCCACTTCCCAAAGTTCGGCTCGCTGGCGCTCGCCGCCACATGAAATGAAACGCCTCTTCGATGTCGCCGCGGTGATCGCGACGGCGCCACTCTGGCTACCCCTCCTGCTCGTCGTCGCGCTGCTGGTGCGCGTCAAGCTGGGCTCGCCCGTGCTCTTTCGGCAGCGCCGTCCGGGCCGGGACGCCGTGATCTTCGAGCTGGTCAAGTTCCGCACGATGCGCGAGGCGCGCGACGCCGCCGGCCGGATGTTGCCGGACGCCGAGCGGCTCGCGCCCTTCGGCCGGTGGCTGCGCGCGACCTCGCTCGACGAGCTTCCCGAACTATGGAACGTGCTGCGGGGCGACATGAGCTTGGTGGGCCCGCGCCCTCTGCTCGTGCAGTATCTTGGACGCTACTCGCCGCGGCAGGCGCGCCGGCACGAGGTGCGGCCCGGGCTCACCGGGCTGGCGCAGGTCATGGGGCGCAATGCGATATCCTGGGAGGAAAGGCTCGAGTGGGACGTGCGGTATGTGGAGACGCATGGATTGCGCCTCGACGCCAAAATCCTCCTCCTCACGTTCAAGGCTGTGCTCCTCCGCACCGGCGTGAGCGCGCACGGCGAAGCCACCATGCCCGAATTCAACCCCGGGGCCACCCGGCCCGACTCGTCCACCTGATGCCTGGAGCCATCGATTCCCCGCTGGCGGACTTTGCGCAAAAACGCCGCGTGCTCGTGCTCGCGGCCTTTTACGCCAGCGTGATTGCGGCGAGCTTCTGGCTCGCCTACGAGATCCGCTTCGAGTTCAGCGTGCCCGAGAGCTATCGGCAGGAACGCCTGCGGCTGCTCCCCGGGGTGGTCGGCCTGAAGCTCGTCGCCCTCGCGCTGGCGCGGCAGTTCGGCAGCCTGATGACGTATTTCAGCCTCCCCGACTTGACCCGGCTCGTGTGGGTGGCGCTGGGCACGAGCGCCGTGCTGATGCTGCCGCGGCTGGTCGGATCGGCGTTGTGGTCGGCGCCGCGGGGTGTGGTGCTGAGCGACTTCATGCTTTGCCTCGGCGGGCTCTGCCTCGGGCGCATCGGTGCGCGGCTGTGGCGTGAGCGGCAGGCCGGCGCGAGCCGCGCCGGCTCCCGCGCGCCGGAGCAGCGCATCGCCATCGTGGGCGCGGGCGATGCCGGCGCGACGCTCGCGCGCGAGTTTGTCAACGCGCCCTCCCGCGGCTTTCGGCCCGTCATGTTCCTGGACGACGACGTGGCCAAGCATGGCAAGCTCGTCCACGGCGTCCCAGTCGTCGGCGCGCCCGAGGCGGTCGTGGGGGGCAAGGAACTCGCCTCCGTCGCCAAGGTCGTGATCGCCATGCCCTCGGCGCCCGCGCGTCGCGTGCGTGAGATCGTGCTGCTGCTCGCGAAGCACGGCCTCAAGGTCGAGACCATGCCTTCGCTGGAGGAGCTCGCCTCGGGCCGCGCGCGCGCGACGCGCATCCGCCCCGTCGAGGTGCAGGACCTCCTCGGGCGCGATCCGGTGAACCTCGACGCGGCGGGCATCCGCCTGCGCCTCGAGGGCCGCGTGGTGCTCGTCACGGGCGCGGGCGGCAGCATCGGCGCCGAGCTCTGCCGCCAGATCGCGGCGCTCAACCCGCGGCGCCTGCTGCTGGTCGAGCAGGCCGAGGGCGCCCTGTTTGTGATCGAGCAGGAGCTGAACGAAGCGGGCTTCGCCGGCGTGATCGTGCCGCTGGTGGCGGACATCCTCGATCGCGAGCGGATGGAGTTCGTGTTCGCGCGCTACCGGCCCGAGGTCGTGTTCCATGCGGCCGCCCACAAGCACGTGTTCCTCATGGAGCGGCAGCCGGCCGAGGCGATCCGCAACAATGTGCTCGGCACGCGCCGCCTCGCCGAGGCGGCTTTGGCGCACGGCGTGGATGCGTTTGTCTTCATCTCGACCGACAAGGCGATCAACCCGACCAGCGTGATGGGCGCGACCAAGCGCCTCGCGGAGATCCAGCTCATGGCAGTCGCCCCGGGCGCGGCGACGAAGTTCATGGCGGTGCGCTTCGGCAACGTCCTCGGCTCCTCCGGCAGCGTCGTGCCGATCTTCAAGCGCCAGATCGAGCGCGGCGGGCCGGTGACGGTCACGCACCCCGACGTGACGCGCTACTTCATGACCATCCCCGAGGCGGTGGGGCTCGTGCTCCAGAGTTTCGTGTTGGGCCGCGGCGGCGAGATCTTCGTCCTCGATATGGGCCAGCCCGTGAAGATCGTCGATCTCGCGCGCCAGATGATCGAGCTCAGCGGCTACCGCGTCGGCGAGGACATCGAGATCGCGTTCACGGGCCTCAAGCCCGGCGAGAAATTGTTCGAGGAGCTGCAGCACCACACCGAGCAATACGCCGCGACCGCGCACCCGCGCATCATGCGCTTCACCAGCGCCGCCGCGGAGGCCGGCGCCGGCTGGCGCGAGCTGGAGCAACCGCTCCACGCGATGGACGCCAACCAGCTCAAGGCGCTGCTCCGGCGCCTCGTGCCGGAATACACGCCGTTCCTGGAGTAGGGCGGGTCACCGGGCCGGCCCTGCTCATGGCTCCTCAAATTTCACCCACAGCGCGATCGCCGGCCACAGTGCGCACCAAGTGACAAGGATCGCCGGGCATTGAAACGGAAAGTCCCACCACGCGTAGGCCAGCAGCGAAAGCAGGCCGAGCACCCCCCCGGTCGCCAGTGGATTTGCCCAGAAACGATGCCGAATGAGCACGGCCAGAGGATGGCAGAGGCACAACAGCACGAGCGCGCATCCCGCCGCGCCCAGCTCGATCGGGAATTGCACCAGGTCGTTGTGCGCATGTTCCCAGTAGCGGCGCTCGCCGTGCGACATGGTGAGCACGGGATGCCGCGCCTGATGGATCGGAAACAGGTAGCGGAACGCGCCCGCGCCCACGCCGAGCGCGCGGTGCTCGGCGAGCATCTCGAGCGCGGCGGTCGTCGCCACGCCGCGCACCTCGAGCGCCCGATCCTGCTGGGTGACGCCGGCGCGCAGGTAGTCGAGCGCCTCGCGCGAGCGGAGCGCGCGCCAGCCGGTGAACAGGAAGATGCCGAACACCAGCAGCAGCGCCACGCCGATGAGCGGATTGCGCCCCTCGGCGGGGACGGCGCGGCGGTGGAGCGCAAAGGCGAACGCGCAGGCGACCAGAAATGCGAGCATCGCGAGCGTGGCGCCCCGCGCGTAGCTCGCGAGCACGCTCACGGCGATGCCGAGGGCGAAGAAGGCGAAGAGCCCCGCGGGGTTGGATTTCTCGTGGCGCCGCTTGCCGCGCGCGTAATACCAGCCGGCCAGCCCCGTGGCGACGGCGAGCGCGAGGTTCAGGTAGGCGGCGGCGTGGTTCTTGTAGACGAAGCTCGCGTAGAAAAGCAGGTTGGGCGAGGGCAGGCTCCAGAGGAGCTTCCCGTTGCCGAGGAGCTTTTGCGCCACGCCGAAGATCGCGAGCAGCACGCCGTTGGCGGCGAGCGCGATGAGCAGCAGCTGGAGCGTGCGGCGGCGCGTGAACGCCACCCATACCGTGCAGACCACGAGCCACGCCGAGCCGTAGAGCAGGAGCGAGCGCCATGGGTTCCAGCGCGCGAAGGGCGCGCTCACGCCGCTCGGCAGCCACGCGTGATGCGCGCTGCGCTCCATCCAGAAATTCGCCGCGTCGCTGCGATAGATCCAGGCGGGGTTGAGCGCCTGCACCGCGACGTAGGCGAGCAGCGCCAGCCCGATCCAGAAGACGGGAAACGCGCGCAGCCGCGGCCACATCGGCAGGCGGCCCGGCGTGGCGCCGTCCTCCTCGCTGCGCCGATCACGGGGGAGGAGCGCGACGACGAAACCCGCGGCCGCCAGCGCGGCGCTCACGAGCTGTGTCCAGAGCTGCATCCCGCCAATCGCCCACGGGAGGAAAAGCAGGTGCGCGGCGACAATCCCGAGCGCGGCGCGCTCCAGCGGGTGGATGCTCCGGCGGCGGGTCTTGGCGCGGAAATGCTCGAGCGGGCGTGGCCGCGAGGCGGGTTCGTCGGCGCGGTCGGGGCGGGAAGACACGCCGCGACGCTGCGCGATCGCGCGGACGCCTCAAGCGTTTCCCTCGCGCCTCCGGCTTTCCGCCACTGGGGATGCGGCGCGTCGGCCGGGCCAGGTTGCGCCGCGTTTCCAGAACGCGTCGCTCCGACCGCCGTAGTAGCCGGCGAGCGCGGCGTCCATGACGGCGCTCGTGCGCCGCGCCGACTCGCCGGTGCTCGGGCACACGCTCCGGCCGAGCAGGTCGTCCACGACCAGCTGCACGAGCGGCTGCTGCACATGCGGCGGATGATCGCGCGTGAGCGACCGCGCGCCCGCGGGAGTCTCGAGCCGCACGGGGGCGTTCTCGAATACCGAAAACTCGATCGCGCCCTGCGTGCCCTCGATGCGGAACGCATCGCGCCGGGCGGCGGAGGCGAAGTTCCACGTGCCGGCGCCCACGATGCCGCCGGCCGTGCGGAAGCTCAGCGCGACCGTGTCCTCCGGCGCATAGGGCGACGCGCGGTTGGCGGCGGTGCCGGCCACGTCGAGGAGCGGCCCGAAAAGCCAATCCATCAGGTCGAGCGTGTGCGAACCCACGTCGAGGAAGTGCCCGGCGCCGGCGATGGCCGCGTCGATGCGCCAGCCGGCGTCCTTGCGGTGAAACGGCTCGGCTTGCGCGTAGCTCACGGCGGTGACATCGCCGATCTCGCCGCGGTCGAGCAGCTCCTTCACGAGCGTGAAGCGCGGCAGCGCGCGGCGGTAGTAGGCGACGAACAGCGGCCGCCGCGCCGCCGCAAACGCCGCGATCATGCGATCGCACTCGGGCGTGTGGCGGGCCATCGGCTTCTCCACGTAGGCGGGCTTGCCCGCGGCGGCGGCGAGCAGCGCGCCGTCGAGATGCGCGTCCGGCGGCGTCGCGACGTAGATGGCGTCCACCTCGGGATCGGCCACGAGCTGGCCGGCGTCCGCATACCAGCGCGGCACGCCATGGCGGCGTGCGTAGTCCGCGGCCTTGGCGGCGTCGCGGCGCATGACGGCGACGAGGCGGGAGCCCGCGGCCTTGGCAAAGGCCGGGCCACTCTTCACCTCGGTGACGTCGCCGCAGCCCAGGATGCCCCAGCGCACGACGGCGCGATCGCGGAAGAAACCGGACGGTGTGGCCACAGGCATGATGGCGCAGCATGGGCCTTCCGCCGCCGGGTTGTCGATCTCTTGGCCGAACGGCGGGGGCGCGCATCAAAGGTTTTGGTCGACGCCGGCGCTTTCTTCGCGGCAACCTTGTCCCTTCCTTTCGCGCCACACGCCGCATGAAACGCTACGAAGCAGTCCAAAACGAGCTCCGCGCCCAGCCGCGCACCTGGCTGGTGACGGGCGTGGCCGGCTTCATCGGCTCCAACCTGCTCGAGAGCCTTCTCCAGCTCGATCAGCGCGTCGTGGGCCTCGACAATTTCTCCAACGGCTTTCGCGCCAACCTCGACGACGTGCGCGCCGCCGTCACGCCGGAACAGTGGGCGCGGTTTGCCTTCCATGAGGCGGACACGCGCCGGCTCGAGGACTGCCACGCGGCCTGCCGCGGGGTCGATGTCGTGCTGCATCAGGCCGCGCTCGGGTCCGTGCCGCGCTCCATCGCCGATCCGCTCCGTTCGCACCAGAGCAACGTCGACGGCTTCCTCAACATGCTCCTCGCCGTGCGCGACGCGAAGATCCCGCGGCTCGTGTTTGCGTCGAGCAGCTGCGTCTACGGCGACCACCCGGCGCTGCCGAAGGTCGAATCGGCCCTGGGCAACCTCCTGTCGCCCTACGCCGCGACCAAGCGCATCACGGAACTCTACGCCGGGGTGTTTGCGCGCACCTACGGCCTGTCGATCTACGGGCTGCGCTACTTCAATGTCTTCGGCCCGCGCCAGAATCCCAACGGCGCCTACGCCGCCGTGATCCCGCGGTGGTTTGCCGATCTCATGGCCGGGCGCCCGATCGTGATCAACGGCGACGGGGAGACGAGCCGCGACTTCAGCTACATCGACAACGCCGTCGCCGCCAACCTGCTCGCCGCCGTCGCGCCCGCGACCGCCGAGGTGCCGCTGCTCAACATCGCTTGCGGCGAGCGCACGACGCTCAACGACCTTTTCGCCGAAATCCGCGCGCTCGTCGCGCAGGATCGTCCGGACACCGCGGCCGTGGAGCCCGACTACCAGCCGGAGCGCGCCGGCGACGTCCGCCACTCGCTCGCCAAGATCACGGCCGCCCGCACCGCGATTGGCTACGTGCCCCAGACCCGGCTCGGCGAAGGCCTCGCGCGCACCTACGACTGGTATCGCCGCCGCGCCGCGCCCGCCGCGGGCATCGCCGTCTGATTCATGGAATACTCCCGCGAGATCCTCGCGCTGATCCCGGCCCGCTCCGGCTCGAAGAGCATCCCGCACAAGAACGTCCAGCCCTTCGCGGGCAAGCCGCTGCTCGCGCATTCCATCGAGCAGGCGCGCGCCTGCCCCGCGATTACGCGCGTGATGGTGAGCACCGACAGCGAGGACTACGCCGCGATCGCGCGGCGCTTCGGCGCCGAGGTGCCGTTCCTGCGGCCGGCGGAAATCTCCGGCGATGCGTCCACTGACCTCGAGGTTTTCCAGCACGCGCTGCGGTGGCTCGCGGCGAACGAAAAAAAAGTGCCCGCGCTCTGCGTGCACCTGCGCCCGACGCATCCCAACCGCCGTGTCGCCGACATCGCCGCCGCGATCGAGCTGCTGCACGCGCATCCCGAGTGGGATTCCGTGCGCTCCGTCGTGCCGGCGCCCGAGCCGCCCTTCAAGATGTGGTTCCGCGATCCCGCGGGCCGCCTCACGCCGGTCGTCGCGACCGACATCCCCGAGGCCCACAGCCGCCCGCGGCAGACGCTGCCCGCGACGTTTCTCCAGAACGCCTCCATCGACGTGATCCGTTCGCGCACGATTTTGGAAAAAAACTCCATCGCCGGCGGCGTCATCGGCTCGATCGTGCTGGAGGAGTTCCACGACATCGACACGCCTGGCCAGCTCGCCGCCGCCGAGGCGGGCTTCGCGTGGCGCGACGGCGTGCCCACGGGCCGGACCTTCTGCTGCGACATCGACGGCGTGCTCGCGACGATCACGCCGGGCAACGACTACACGCTCGCCGGCCCGATGACCGAGAACATCCGCCGCCTCAACCGCCTCCACGCCGCGGGCAACCGCATCGTGCTCTTCACCGCCCGCGGCTCGATGACCGGGATTGATTGGAGCGAGCTCACGCGCCGCCAGATGCGCGAGTGGGGCGTCGCGCACCACGAGCTCCGCCTCGGCAAGCCCGCCGCCGACTACTACATCGACGACCGCATGCTCAGCCTCGCCGCGCTCACGGCGCTCGATCACGTTTCCGATTCCCGCCCATGAAGCCCCGCCTTTCCCCGCTGTTCATCTTCGAGCTGGCCAACAACCACCAAGGCGACGTGCGCCATGGCCGCCGCATCATCGAGGAGATGGCGAAGATCGCGCGGCAGTTCGGCATCCGCGCCGCGGTGAAGCTGCAGTATCGGAACCTCGCGACCTTCATCCATCCGGCCTTCCGCACCGGCGAGCACAAGCACATCAAGCGCTTCCTCAGCACGGAGCTCTCGAAGGAAAACTACGCCACGCTCACCGAGGCGATCCGCGACGCCGGGCTCGTGACGATCTGCACGCCCTTCGACGAGGAGTCGGTCGACGACATCGTGAACCACGGTATCGAGATCGTGAAGGTCGCGAGCTGCAGCGCCAACGACTGGCCGCTCCTCCAGCGCATCGTCGAGGCGCGCAAGCCCGTCATCTGCTCCACCGGCGGCCTCCGCCTCGACGAGATTGATCAGGTCGTGAACTTTTTCGTCCACCGGCACGTGCAGGATTTTTCGCTCCTGCACTGCGTGGGCATCTACCCGACGCAGAACCGCGGCGTGCAGCTCAACTTCATGGACACCATGAAGCGCCGCTACCACTGGCTCGACGTCGGCTACTCCGGCCACGAGGCGCCCGACAACCTCGACGCGGTCAAGGTCGCGGTCGCCAAGGGCGCGAAAATCCTCGAGCGCCACGTCGGCGTCGCGACCGACACGATCAAGCTCAACGCCTACTCGATGGACCCCGCGCAGACCGCGCGCTGGGTCGAGGCCGCGCTCCTCGCCGCCGAGATCGGCGGCGCGGCCGACGGCACCAAGGTCATCGCGCAGGAGGAGGTCGACTCGTTGCTCTCGCTGCGGCGCGGGACCTTTGCGCGCGACGCCGTCGCCGCCGGCGAGACGCTCACGCGCGACAAGGTTTTCTTCGCGATGCCCTGCGCCGACGGCCAAACGACCTCGTCGGAATATCAGGATTCAATGGTCGCTTCCGCGCCGCTCGCCGCCAACGCGCCGGTGACCGAGCGCCGCGCCCGCACGTTGGCGAACCAGCTCCGCAGTCTCATCCACCAAGCGAAGGGTATGCTGCACGAGGCGGGAATCGCGATCGGCGACAAGTTCACGATCGAGATGTCGCACCACTACGGCGCCGAACATTTCCGCGCGCACGGCGCGCTGATCGTCAATCTGATCAACCGCGAATACTGCAAGAAGCTCATCATCCTCCTGCCCGGCCAGCGTCATCCCGTGCATCGGCACATGAAGAAGGAGGAGACCTTCCAGCTCCTGCACGGCGACCTCGAGGTGAACCTCAACGGTGTCGCGCATCGCGTCGAGCGCGGCGGGTTGCTGCTCGTCGAGCGCGGGAGCTGGCACAGCTTCGGCACGGTGAACGGCTGCATCTTCGAGGAAGTCTCGACGACCCACGTCGTCGGCGACTCCTACTACGAGGACCCTAAGATCGCCGCGCTCGATCCGATGCAGCGCAAGACGGTGCTGACGATGTGGTGAGCATTTTCCAGAAGGTAGGAGCCCGCTTGCGGGCGATTTCGCCGCCTGTTCGGTTAGCGACGCCATATCCCATCGCCCGCAAGCGCGCTCCTACAGCAGACCTTCTTCAGCCGTGATTGCGCCTACCGCCCATCCTCCCCGCCTGCCGTGGTGCCCCGAGTGCGACGCGCGCCGCGTCTACACCGGCAAGATCCGCGACGGCAAATTCGGCCAGCAATCGGCCGCCGACTATGAGGTGTGGGAACTTGCCGCCACGCGCCTGCGCTACCTGCACCCGTTTCCACCGGTCGACTACACCGACGATTCCTACCGGATCGCGGTCAACGACTCCGCGGCCATCGAGCAGTATTTCAAGCTGCACGCCGCGCAGCAGCCCGGCTACCTCGCGCTGATCGCGCCGCACCTGCGGCCGGGCGTCACGGTAGCCGACTTCGGTTGCGGCGGCGGCGCGCTGCTCGACTTGGTGAAGCGCGAGACCGGTGCCGCGACGCACGCGATCGAGCCGTTTGCCGGCTACCACGCGTCGCTGCGCGAGCGCGGGCACGCGGTGTTTCCCGATGCCGCCGCGGCGCTGGCTTCCGGGAAAATGTCGCCCGTCGATCTCGCGCTGAGTTTCCACGTCATCGAGCACGTCGTCGATCCGGTGGCTTATCTCGCGGAAATCCGCCGCCTCGTGCGGCCGGGCGGGCGGCTGTTTGTGCTCACGCCCAACGTGGATGACTTCCTGATGGGCGCCGACCCCGCACGGATGGAGCCCTTTTTCTACCGGCGCGTGCACAACTACTACTTCAGCGCCGAGTCGCTGGCGTGGACGGCGGCGCGCGCGGGCTGGCGGACGGAGCGCGAGGTGTTCTACCACGAGTTCGGCCTCGCCAACGCCCTGCTCTGGTTGCGCGACGGCCGGCCCGCCGGCCACACGCCGCTCGCGGGGGTCGATGCCGCGGCCGATGCGTTTTGGCGCGGCCACCTCGAGCGCACGCGGCAGGCGAACAACGTCGGCGTGCTCCTGCACAACGCATCCTGAGCGATGTCGAAGCTTGCCTCGTTCGTCCGCCAGCTCCGCGCGCCGCGCACGCTCGCGCGCAAGGCGTGGGCCGACACGCTCGTCCGCACGGGCCGCTGCAACCAGCGGACGATCCGGGTGCGAAACTTTGTGATCCGGTTTCATCCGGCGGCGATGGCGCGGAGCTTCTTCGTGAACCCGAATGATCGCGCGACTGATCATGCCGTGATCACCGCGCTGCTGCGACTTGGCGACACATGCGTCGACGTGGGCGCCAACATCGGCACGACCGTGATTCCCGCCGCGCTCGCGGTCGGGCCCACTGGACGGGTGTGGGCGCTCGAGGCGCATCCCCGGATCGCGCGCTTCCTCGCGGAGAACCTCGCCCTGAACCAGCTCACGAATGTCGAGCTGCGCGCCTGCGCCGCCGATGCGGCACCCGGCACGATCACCCTGAGCGACATCGCGTCGGACGACATGAACGCCATCGTGAACGGCGCGACGCGTGGGGTCACCGTCGAGGCGCACCGCCTCGACGACATCGTCGCCGGCGACGCGCCGATCGCGTTGCTGAAAATCGACGTCGAGGGCGCGGAGCTGCGCGTGCTCGCCGGCGCGCCGCGCGTGCTCGCGCGCGCCGCGGCGGTGTATGTCGAGGTGGGCGACGCGATGCTGCGCCGCCTCGGTGGGTCCGCCGCGGAACTCGTCGCGCAGCTCCGAGCGGCGGGCTTTGAGTTGTTTCGCATCAACGAGGCGCGCGGGCTGAGTCCGGTATCGCTTGCGGACCTCCTGGAGCGGGCGCATTCCAACGTGCTGGCCCTCCGAGACGTCGCGGCAATCGTCGGTCGTGATGGGTTCTCCTTGGGCGCTTAGGTTACTGTCATGCAATTTTGCGACGAGGAAACGACGGACGTTGAGGTAGGGCGGGTCTGTGACCCGCCCTCGGTGCGGACACTCCGCGTGCAAAAGGGCGGGTCACAGACCCGCCCTGCTTCAGCAGGTCGCGCGACGGCTTCCACGCGATGAGCCGATCCCCGCTCCACCGATTGCAACAGGCCACGCGCTTCGCGCGGGACTACGCCCGCACCGCGGGTCAGCGCGCGCTCAAGCGTCCCGTGACGCGCCCCGCGACCCTGCGGCAGGCGATCGATCAATGGCTGGACGCGCTCGAGGCGCCGCCACCCGCCCGCGGGCGCGTGCTGCTGCCGGCCCTGCGCAACGTCACGTGGATCGAGTGGGCGGTTTATTGCGCGTGCGTGATCCGGCGGCTGGGTTTCGAGGCGACGCTCGCCTTCGACGGCGCGGAGATCAAACGGCTCTACCCACTTGGCTCCGCGCGCGGGCGTTTCTGGGCAGCGGTGCCCCGCATCCCGGGCATCGAGCTGATCGACTTGGGGAGCGTCGAAAAAAATGGGGCCGGTGGCCGCGGCGGGCGCCTTGAGGCCTCCGCGATTCCGAACGACTGGCGCGCGGCAGCCGAGGCGTGGGCGCCGCTCGCGGTCGCCTACGATCGCCACATCGAGGAGGACGACGTGCGCAGCGATCCGGCGCGGTTCGCGCGTGATCTCGGGAGCGTGGTCGAGCGCACCACGCGGCTGGCCGCGGCGTTGGAACAGGTCGCGAAGACGAAAGCTTTCTCCCGGTGCCTGCTCTTCAGCGGCCTCATCGGCGAATCGAAGGTGCTGCTCGACGTGTTGCTCGCCGCGAACGTGGAGACGGTGTGCGTCGAGGGCTGGGCGTGGCGACCCGGCCACATGATCTACAACCGCAACTCGCCCGCGCTCGAATACAACGTGACCGGCTGGATGCGCTCGTTCGGCGCGTGGGACGCCGCGCAGGAGCGCGAGGTGAACGCCTACCTCAAGTTCCTCGACGGCGACAAGCCGCAGGACGCCGCGTGGCTCGATAATTTCTACCGCATCCAGCGCGACGCGGTCTCCACCACGCTGCCGCCGAGGCTGCGCGAATTCCTCCGCGGCGACGCGCCGGTCTTCGTGCTCGCGCCGAATGTCATCGGCGACAGCTCGCTGCTGCGCCGCGAGACGATTTTTCCCGGCCAGCAGCGCTGGACCCGCGAGGTGATCGCGTGGTTCGCCGCGCGGCCGCACCTGAAGCTCGTCATCCGCGCGCATCCCGCGGAGCGCTGGATCGGGGCCAAGTGCGCCGTGTTCATGGGTGAAGTCGCGCGGGCTGCGGCCGGCGGCGCGCCCAATCTCTTCGTCATCGGCAGCGAGGAAAACGTGAACACCTTCTCGCTGATCCCCTACGCGCGCGCGGGTCTCGCGTGGCTCAGTTCGGCCGGCGTGGAGTTTGTCGTGCGCGGGCTGCCGGCGGTCGTGGCCGCCTCGCCGAAATACGCCGGCCTCGGCATCGTCGAGGAGCCGGCCTCACGTGAGGATTATTTTGCCGCGCTCGAGCGTCTCGCCGCGGCGCCGACGAGGCCGACACCCACGCAGGTCGCGCAGGGCAAGCGCTACCTGCACATGGTCTTCAAGGGTTTCTCCTTCGAGGCGATGGGCCGCAACTATCGCGCGACCGGCTGCGTGCTCGGCGCGATGCCGAACCAAGCGGAGCACGACCGGTTCTACCGCATCCTCGTCGGCGACGAGCCGATGCCCGACGTGGCGGCGCCATGAAGTTCACGCTCTTCACGCCCGTCTTCAACCGCGAGCGCGCGCTCGAGCGTGTGTGGCATTCCATCCGGGCGCAGACGTGTCGCGACTTCGAGTGGATCGCGGTGGACGACGGGTCGACGGACGGGAGTGGCGCGAAATTGGAGCAGTATCGCGCGGCGGCGGATTTTCCGGTGACCGTGCTGCGCTTGGAAAAAAATTCGGGCAAGCACGTGGCGTGGAACTGCGCGGTGGCGATTGCGCGCGGCGAGCTGTTCGTGCCCTGCGATTCCGACGACGAGTTTGACGCGGACACGCTGGCATTTTTCGCCGCGACGTGGGATGGCCTCACCGCCGCCGAGCGGGCGGGTGCGAGCGGCATCAACGTGCTCTGCCGCGACGCCGCGACGGGCGCGACGGTGGGCGAGCCGTTTCCGGGCGCGCCACGGTGGAGCGACAACCTCGAGCTGACCTACGGCCTCGGCGTGACAGGCGAAAAGTGGGGCTGCATCCGCACGGACCTCCTGCGCGCGCGGCCGTTTCCCGCGGTGCCCGGCTATTATCCGGAGAGCTACCTCTGGTTTGCGCTCGCGCGCACGCATCGCGTGCTCTGCCTCAACCGCGCGCTGCGCACCTATCATCGTGATCAGGGCAACCAGATCAGCGCGCGCGTGCCGCGGCGCGAGCGGCTGCCGGCGATGGTGGACTACGCGTGCTGGCACCTGCGGGAAAACTGGGACTGGGTGCGGCGTCGGCCCGTCCGGATGGTGGGCGAGGGGAGCGGGCTTTTTTTGCGGGCGCGGCTCCTCGGCCTCGGCGTGGGTGAGGTGCGCGCGCGCCTGCGCGGCGCCCGGGCCGCGGCGTGGTGGCCGATCTTCGCGCTCGTCGGCTGGCTGCGTTATCTGAAACTCAGGCCCCAAATGGCCAAACAGGAGATCGTCGCATGAGCCTCTGGCGCTCGCTCTGGCGCGCGGGGCAGCTCGCGCACCGCGCGGTCGCGACCTTCGGCTGGTCGCTGCTCGCGAACCTTTTCCTGCGCCTGCATCCCGGCGCGCGCGTGGGCGGCTGGGTATGCGTGACCGGCCGCGTGCACTTTCGCCTGCATCCGCAGGGCCGCCTCGTGCTCGCGCCGCGCGTGCGGCTGCACTCGGGCTCGTTGGTCAACGCCGTCGGCGGGCACCGGCCCACCGTGATCGCGGTGCACAAGGATGCCGTGCTCGAGATCGGCGAGGACAGCGGCCTGAGCAGCGTGACGATCGTCGCGCACCGTCGGATCACAATCGGGCGGCGCGTGCTGATCGGCGGCGACACGGTGATCTACGACAGTGACTTCCATCCGTTGCGCGCGGCGGACCGGCTCATCGGGCCGGATCACGGGGTCGTTTCGGAGCCGGTTGTGATCGGGGACGATGCGTTCGTCGGGACCGGCGCGACGATCCTGAAGGGCGTGGAGATCGGCGCCGGCGCGGTGATCGGCGCGGCGTCGGTCGTGACGAAGAGCGTGCCGGCCGGGGAGATTTGGGCAGGCAATCCCGCGCGCGGCGTGGGCCGCGTGGAGCAGACTTGAGCGACGCCGGACAGAATCCTCTCCGTGGATGGCGCGGGCTTTCGCTGCCAGGCGGCGCGAGCCTTGCGGCTCAGGTTGTGCAGATGGCGTGCAACGTCGCGGTGCTGCGCTGGCTGCCACCGGCGCAGATCGGCATCTGGCTGACGCTGCAGGTCGTGGAGGCGTATGCGCTGTGGATCCGGCTCGGCGTGCTCAACGCGATGAACCGCGAGTATCCGTTTTTGCTCGGCCGGGGCAAAGACGCCGAGGCGGTGGCGCACGTGCAGGCGGCCGGGGCCTACATGGGCGCGTGCGCGATCGCGGTGGCGGGCGGGTTTGGCGCGGCGGCATGGGTGTGGGCGGAGCGCGGGCCCGACTGGCAGTGGGCGCTGGCCGCCTATGCGGTGCAGGCCGGCGGCGGAGTGTGGCGCAGCTTCCTCGAGGGCACGTTTCGCGGCGGGAGTGATTTTCGGAAACTCGCCGTGGTGCAGCTCGTGGGCGCGGCCCTGCAGGTGGCGACGCTGCCGCTGGTCGCGCTCGCGGGGTTCCGCGGCTTCTGCGGCCGCGCGGTTGCGCTGGTCGTCGTGATTACCGGGCTGCTGCACGCCCTGCGGCCGGTGCGCGCCGTCTGGCGATGGAGCCGTGGGATCCTCGCGCGGCTGCTCGTGGACGGGCTGCCGTTGTTCGCGGCGAACTATCTCAGCGCGATCAGCGCGCAGTTCCCGCGGGTGCTGCTCGCCGCGGCGGGCGGCACGGCGTTGCTGGGGCTCTATGCGCCGGCGGCGGCGGTGTTCACGCTCGGCGCGATGCTGCCTGGCACGCTGCTCACCTTCATGCTGCCCGGGCAAAATCACGCCTACGGGCGGCACGGCGATGCACGCGCGATTGCCACGGCGGCATGGCGCCAGGCGCTCGCGCTCTCGGCGCTGCTGCTGCCGCTTGGGCTGGCCGGCGTGTGGCTGCTGCCGCCGCTGGTGCGCGCGTGGTTTCCCGACTATGCGCCCGGGGCGCATGTGCTCGGTTGGGCGGCGGTCGGGGCCGCGCTCGCGCCGCTGCGCCTCGCGACCTCGGTTTTCTCCACGTTGAAGGCCTGGCGCCCGATGCTGGCGCACGCGCTGCTCGGCCTGGCGCTGGCCTGGCTCGGGCCGTGGCTGTGGCTGCGGGCCGATGGCGGCGATCCCTTGCGCGCGGTGGTGCTGGGATCGGTGGCGGCGCTTGTGGCGCACGCGGCGGCCGCATGGCCCTGCGTGCGCTGGGCGGTGCGGGAGGCTGCCGCATGACCGGCGATCCCCACGCTGGGTTTCCGCCCGCCCGCCCGCCGGGGCTCCCGCGCTCCGCGCGGGCCCTGGTGTGGGCTTTTTTCGGGCTGCAGTTCCTCAGCTTGGTGCGGCAGGTCTTCACGCGCTGGTTCGGGCCCGAGGCGAACACCGTCGGCTTCTTCGCGAACACCTCGTCGATTGTCGTGTGCGCGCTGCTTCTGTTCGCGGTGCGCCGCGTCGATCGGCCGGGCTGGTTCTCGGGCCTGCCCGCGTGGTTCGCCCCGTGGTGGTGGATCGTGCTCGGGACGGTGGCCGGGGGCCTGGGGTTTGGCGTGCTGGGGCAGGGGAGCCAGGTGAAGTTCGCCGCGCTGGATGCGGTGCCGTATTTTTTCATCCTCGTCGCGGCGGTGGTGGGGTCGAAGCCCACGGCATTCCGCTACACGAGGCACGTGCTGTTCTGGACGCTGCTCGCGGCGGTGGCGGTGAACGTCTATGCCATCACGGATGTCTCCGCGCTCGCGGCGCAAGCGGTGGCGGGCGATCGCGTGGGCGTCGACTCGCTGGCCTATGAGACGCAGGCCGCGCTCGCGATGTGGCCGCTCCTGCTGCTGCTCGCCGACGGCATGCCGCGCTGGCGCGCCGCGGTGGTGTTTGCCGCCGTCGTGCTGTTCGGCGCGCTTCAAGTCCTGTTTCAAAAGCGGCTTGGCTCGGCGGTCGTGCTGCTCGTGCTGGCGCTCTACCTCTGGCAATCGTGGCGGCATCGCGCCGCGGAACCGGGGCCCTGGGGCGCCCGGCCCGACGGCAACCGGCGGGTGCTGGCCGGCGTGCTGGCCGTCGCGGCGGTGCTGGTGATGCTGTTCGGCCGGGGGCTGTTCCTCGAGCAGGCGCGCAGCCTCGGCGACCGGCTGACGGGCGCGAGCGAGGCGCACTACACGCAGGGCTTCTTCTCCATCTTCACGCTGGAGAACGAGCGCGTGCAGGTGGTGTTCGACTGCTTCCGTTCCTTCGGCGTGCGGGACTGGATCGCCGGGCGCGGCATGGGCGGGGCCTTCGAGTGGACGGGCTTCGACCAAAACCTGCTCAACACGGACCGCGCGCCCGAGATTGTGGCGCGGTTTTTCCTGCCGGACCACGGCTACTTTGGCCGGCGCGAGTTCGAGATCGGGCTCTTCATGCCGCTGCTCAAGGGCGGCTTGCTCCTTTGGCTGCTGGTCTTCGCCCCGGTGCTGGGGGTGCTGTTGGCGCCGCGCCATGCCGCGAACGCCGACGCCAACTACAGCGCGTCCTATTTCACGCTGCTCTACCTGATGCTGTTCCTTTTCCTTGGCGGCGGCTTCATCCTCTCGGACGCGTTTTCCGTCGTGATTTTCGGGCTGACGCTCGGCTGCTGCCTGCGCCTGCCGCCGCGGCGCCCGATGGCGTCCCGCCCATGAGCGATCCTGGGAAAACGGCTGTCGTCCTCGTCTCGCTCCTGGACCTCGGGGGCAACGGCGGCGGGCCCCGGCGGACGCGCCAGCTTGCGCGGCTGTTCGCCGCCGCGGGCGCGCGCGTGCACCTGATCGGCTATCGGTCGCCGCAGGCGGACGCGCAGGCGATTGCCGCGCCGCTCGCGGCGGACGGCGTGGCGACGACGCTCCTCGCGCGCGACGCGGCGGGCTGGCCGCACCGGTTGCGCTACTTCGCGGGACGGCCGTGGAGCCGTGCGGAAAGGACGGCGTTGCTGGCGGCGATTCGCACGGCCCTTCCCCCGGCGGGGCGCGGGGTGCTGGCGCTCTACAACCAGGACTTGGTCGCGGCGCGGGCGCTGGCGGCGCTGGGGAGGGAGGCGGGCGTCGCCTTTGTGCAGCAATACGCCGAGGCGCACGTGGCGGCGGATTTTCCCCTTGGCGCGCTCACGGGGCGCTGGTGGAACGAGCGGCAGCACTTGAGATCCGCGCCGCGCTTTTCCACCGGGAGCATCGTGATTTCGTCGTGGCTTCGGCAGGCCGTGACCGCGGCGGGCGGAGGCGAAACCATTCTGCTGCCTTCGTTCGTCGATGTGGCGGAATGGGCGCCGCGCCTCGAGGTTGCCGCGCCATCGCGCGGGAGCGAACCGCATCTCATGTATGTCGGTGATGGGGCGCGGCGCGACTGCGTGCCGGTGATGCTGGACGCCGTGGCACGGGCGCGGCGAAGCGGGCTGCGGTTTCGCGCCACGTTTGTGGGGTGCGCCGGCCGCGCCGAGGGAGTGACGTTCGTGCCCCGCGTCAGTCCGGCGCAGCTCGCGACCCACTACCGGTCCGCGGACGCGTTTGTTCTGCTGCGCACCGATGACCAATCGTCGCGCGCGTGCCTGCCCACGCGCCTGGGCGAGCTGCTGCTGAGCGCCCGCCCGGTCGTCGTCTCGGACTTCCCGGACTACAACGTCTACATTCGCCATCGGGAAAACGGGTATCTCGTGAAGGATCCGAGCGTGGCCGGCGTGGCGGAGTCGATTGGGGCCGCGCTCGCCCGCACGCCGGAAAATGACGCCATCGGCCGGCGCGGAAAGGCCACCGCCCTGGAGCATTTCGACTGGCGCGCGCATGGCGGGGTCGCCGCCGCCTGGCTGGGGCGGATTGCCGGCCGAAAAACCTAGGGCAGCCATGTGCGGCATCACCGGCTTCATCAGCACCGTCGGCGGCGATCGCGACCGCGACGCCGCGGTGCTTGCGCGCATGATCGCGGCGCTCACGCACCGTGGTCCGGATGCGGCGGGCGCGTGGCGCGATGCGCCGGGCCGCGTGCATCTGGGGCATCGCCGGCTCGCAATCCTCGATCTGTCGCCGGGCGGGGCGCAGCCGATGGCGACGCCCGACGGCCGCGGGGTCATCGCCTTCAACGGCGAGATCTTCAACTTCGCCGAGCTGCGCGCCGCGCTGGAAGCGGAGGGCCTCGCGTTCCGCAGCCGCTCGGACACCGAGGTGCTGCTCGCGGCGCTGCACCACTGGGGCGCGGAGCGGACGCTGCCGCGGCTCAACGGCCAGTTTGCCTTTGCCTACTTCGACGCCCGCGACGACTCGCTCACGCTCGCCCGCGATCGATTCGGGGAAAAGCCGCTCTACTACGCGCTGCAGGACGGCGTCCTGTTCTTCGCCTCCGAGCTCAAGGCCCTGCGGGCTCATCCCGGCTACCGCGCCGCGATCGATCGCGAAGCCGCGGCGCTTTTCCTCCGCTACGGCTACGTGCCGGCGCCGCACGCGATTTACGAAGAGACATGGAAGCTGCCGGCGGGCCATGGGGTGCGGTTCACGGCCGGGAAGCTCCGGCGGGCCGAACCGCAGCCCTACTGGTCATTGGCGAGGACGATCGACGCCGCCGCGAGCGAGCCAATGGCCGGCCCGGCGGACGAGCTGGCCGATGAAGCCGAGCGCCTCCTCCGCCGCGCGACCGAACAACGCCTCGTGGCGGACCGGGCCGTGGGCTGCTTTCTCTCGGGCGGCATCGATTCCTCGACCGTCGCCGCGCTCATGCAACGGTCGTCGGCGCAAAAGGTCCGCACGTTCACGGTGGGTTACCGCGAGGCGGAGCTGAATGAAGCGGATGATGCGGCCAGAGTCGCGCGCCACCTGGGAACGGAGCACACCACCTTCACGGTCGGCAGTGCGGAAGCGCTGGAGCTGATTCCCCGGCTGGCCGAAATCTACGACGAGCCCTTCGCGGATTCCTCGCAGATTCCAACCGCCCTGCTGGCGCGGCTCACGGCGCAGCATGTGACCGTGGCGCTGACCGGCGACGGTGGCGACGAGATCTTCGGCGGCTACAACCGCCACGTCGCGGCGCTGAGGATTTGGCCGCGCGTGAACCGTTGGCCGCCGCCGCTGCGGCGCGCGGGCGCCGTGCTCCTCGATGCCGCGGCGGCCTCGGAATTCCTCGCGAATGCGCTGCTGGCCGGTCGTGCCCGCGCTCCGGGCGACAAACTTCGCAAGCTGGCGCAGCTCGTCGGCGCCCGCGACGAGGCCGAGCTCTACCGGAGGCTTACCTCGTTGCTGGACGACCCGGAGATCCTGGGCTCCGCCGGCGGCCGGCCGCTGCCGTTCGAGCGCCTTGCCTTGCCCACCCGGACCCTGGGCACGACGGAGCGGATGATGTTTTGGGACACGCTCACCTACCTCCCGGACGACATCCTCGCCAAGGTCGACCGCGCGACGATGGCCTTTGGGCTCGAGGGCCGGACGCCGTTCCTCGACCACGACGTCCTGCGGTTGGCGTGGCGCCTGCCGCTTGCGGAGAAAGTCGGCCCCGAACACGGCAAACGCATCCTGCGCCGCGTGCTCGCGCGCCATGTGCCGCGCGAATTGTTTGAGCGGCCCAAGAGCGGCTTCGCCGTGCCGATCGGCGCGTGGCTGCGGGGGCCCCTGCGCGACTGGGCCGAGGCGTTGCTGCGCACCCCGGCGCTCGGCGACTACGTGGGCGTCGAACGGGCCCGGGAACTATGGGAGCGGCACCAAGACGGGGAAAACCTCGAGCACCGGATCTGGCCGATCCTGATGTTTGGCGCGTGGCTGGAGCGCTGGCATCCGAGGCCAGTGTCGCAGCCCGTGCCGAGGAAGGGTCGCGTGGTGTTTCTTCTGCAAGCGCTCGACGGCGCCGGCTCGGAAAAGCAGGTCGTCCTCACCGCCCTGACGCTGGTGCGCCATGGCTATGGCGCGGAGATCTTCACGCTCGCGCCGGGTCGGGATGGCGGGCGGCTCGCGCCGCTGATCGACGAGGCTCGGCGGGCCGGCGTGCGGGTTTTCGAACCCGCGGGCGGACGCCACTGGCTGGCCGCCTCGGTGGAGGCCTGCCGGCTGAGCCTCGGTCGCGCGGAGCCGGCGGTATTGTGGACGTGGGGCCACCGCGCCGATGTCGTCGCGCATATCGCGTTGCAGGGGCTGGCCCCGCGGATCGGCTCGCTGCGATCGGCGGGCGCGGAGTTTGTGCGGCAGCGCGCCGCGTGGTCGCGGCTCACGGACGCTTCGTGCGCGCGCTACGTGAGCAATACCGAGCTGAACATCGCGCAGTTGGACGAGATCATCCCTGGTGTCCGCAGGAAATGCCGCGTGCTGCGCAACGCGATTGAGCGGGCGGCGCTCGAGGCCGCGCCCGTCGCGCTGCCCGAGAAAATCGACCGCCTCGAAATTGTGATGCTCGGCAACGTCCGCATCGGCGTGAAAGGCTACGATTATGCCGTCGAGATGATGCGCCGGTTGCGCGCCGAAGGCCGGCCCGTGCGGTTGCGCATCGCGGGCCTGCCGATTGAGGCGCGGGAATTGGCCGCGTTGATCGCGGCGGCGGGCGTCGGGGATGCCGTTGAATTTGTCGGGCCGGTCACGGATCCGTTTCCATTTTTGCGCACGGCGCATGTGTTCCTGCTGTTCAGCCGGCTGGAGGGAATGCCCAATGCCCTGCTCGAGGCCATGGCGCTCGGGCTGCCGTGCATCAGCGCGCGCGTGGGCGACGTCGCGGCGTTTACGCAGGACCGCTTGCACCTGCGCCAGATCGCGGTGGGCGATGTGGCCGCGGCGTGCGCCGCGGTGCGCGACGCGCTGGGGAACTGGCCGGAGTTTCGCGCCCTGGGCCCGGCGGCGCGCGCCTTGATCGCGCGTGACTTCTCGTCGCCGGCTTTTGCGAAAAACCTGCTGGCGTGCGTCGCCGACGTGATGCCGAATCGCCGTTTGCCCACGTGACCGCACCCGCCCGCAAAGCCATCCTCGTGGTCAGCGAGGATTGGTATTTTCTCTCCCATCGCCTCGAACTGGCGCGGTTTCTCCAGCGGGCCGGCTGGGAAATCACCGTGGTGACGCGGGTAAACCGGCCGGAGGACGCCGCGCGGATCACCGCGGCCGGCCTGCGGCTGGTGCCCATGCCGCTGGAACGCGCGCGACTGGTCTCGCCAGGCGACTTGGCCTACTTGTGGCGGCTCTTCCGGCTCTATCGCCGCGAGCGGCCGGCGGTCGTGCACCACGTCGCGATGAAGCCGATCCTCTACGGGTCGCTGGCGGCGCTCGGCGCGCGCCAGGCGGGGGTGGTCAACGCGCTGGCGGGCCTCGGCTACCTCTTCACGCAGACGGGTGGGCGCGTGCGGGTGGTGCGAAACCTTGTGCTCGCGGTTTTCCGACGGCTCTTCGCACGGGAGCGGACGCGCGTCATCGTGCAAAATGCCGAGGACCACGCGCTCTTCCGCGAGCAGGTCGGCGTGCCGGAGAAGAACCTGAGGCTCGTGCGCGGCTCGGGGGTTGATCCAACCAAGCACACGGTGGTCGGGCACGGCCCGCGGGCCCGGCTGGTCGTGGCGTTGGTCGCGCGCTTGCTGCGCGACAAAGGCATCCCGGAGTTTGCCGAAGCCGCGCGAATCCTGCGGGCCGACGGGCAGGCCATCCGCTTTGTGATCGCCGGGGCGGTCGACGAGGAGAATCCCAACTCGCTCTCGACGGCGGAGGCGCAGGCGCTGCACAACGAAGGCGCGGTGGAGTGGCTCGGCCACCAGGCGGACGTGGCCGAAGTCTACCGCGGAGCCGACATCGCCGTGCTCCCCAGCCATCGCGAGGGCCTGCCCAAATCGCTGCTCGAAGCGATGGCCTGCGGCCTGCCCATTGTGACGACCGATACGTCGGGGTGCCGCGAACTTGTGACCGACGGCGTCAACGGCCTGCTCGTGCCCGTGCGCGACGCGCGTGCGCTGGCGGATGCGATCCGGCGGCTCGCGGGCGACTCCGGCCTGCGCGAGCGCATGGGCGCGGCGGGCAGGAGGCGCGTGGAGCGGGAATTCGCGCAGGACTTGGTCTTCGCCAAGACAGAGGCGATTTACCGGGAGGTGGCGGGTGGCTGACGCGGCCCAGCGCACGGCGCTTGTCACAGGCGCAAGCGGTGCCATCGGCGGGCGGTTGTGCGCGCGGCTGCGCGACGACGGCTGGCGGGTCATCGGCTTGTCGTCCCGGGATCCAGGCGGCGGCCCCTGGCATCGCTACGTGGCGTGCGATCTGAGCGCGCCGGACGCAGGCGCGGGCGCCGCGCGATCGCTGGCGGCGGAGGGCATCCAGGTCGTTTGGCACCTCGCGGCGAAAGCACACGCCTTGGCCGAGCTGAATTCCGACGGCGCGGACTACATGCGCATAAACGCCGGCGGCACCCGCGCGGCGGTGGCGCTCGCGCGGGAAATAGGTGCGCGCCGGCTGGTGCTGGCGAGTTCCATCAAGGCGATGGGCGAGGGCGGCGACGCGGTGTTTGACGAATCGGCGCCGTGCCTGCCGGCGACGCCCTACGGCCGCTCGAAGCTGGAGGCTGAGCGCATTGTGCTGGCGGCACCCGCCGGGCTCGAGCCCGTGGTGCTGCGTTTCTGCATGGTGTATGGCGCGCCCGGGCACGGCAACATGGGCCGCATGCTCGATGCGGTGGCGCGAAATCGGTTCCCGCCCTTTCCCGAGACGGGCAATCGGAGATCGTTTGTCTTTGTGGATGACGCCGTGCAGGCCTGCGTGCTGGCGGGCACGGCGCCCCGCGCCGCCCGGGAGGTCTTTTTGGTGACCGATGGCCGGCCCTGCTCGACGCGCGAGCTGTTTCTCGCCATGCGGACCGTGCTCGGGCGTCCGCCGCCGCGCATGACGCCGCCGATGTGGGCTTTCCGAGCCGCGGCGCGCGCCGGGGACCTGCTTGAGCGCCTGCTGCGGCGGCGGCTGCCTCTGGACAGCGAGACGCTGGCGAAACTCTCGGACTCGTCGGCCTATTCCTCGGAGAAAATCAGCCGCATGCTGGGCTATGCGCCCCGGTGGCCGCTGGCGCACGGGCTCGCCGAGATGAGGAGACGCGATCGCTGACGCGGCGTGTTTTCGAGTTGGACTCCGGCGCGGGTGCGCCCGGACAGTGGTCCTGGAAACGCATGCAATTCACCACGCCGAAGGTCTTGCCTGCCATCACGCCGCCGGCTGCGGAGCCAGCCATCGCATGAGCGGCTTGATCGTCTTTTTCGTGGCCGTGGCCATCGTGGCGGGCGCTGCGGTGCGCGCCATGCGTTGGGAAGCGCAGCGGCGCGCGCTGCTCGATCGACCCAACGACCGGAGTTCGCACGAACTGCCGGTGCCGCGGCTGGGCGGCGGGGCGTTCATGCCCGTGGTGCTCGTGGCGATTTTTCTGTTCGCGCCGCGAGAGGCGATGCCAAGCGGGCTGCTGGCGGCATTTCTCGGCGGCGCGGCGCTGCTGTTTGTCGTCGGGTTGATCGACGATGTGGTGTCCCTGTCGACAGGACTCCGCTTTGCGGTGCATTTTGTGGCGGCAGGCGCGGTGCTGGCGGCTGCCGCGAAGAGCTGGCCGGTGGGAATTGAAGCGGGGTGGTGGGCGGGCGCGCTCCGGCCTCCGGCGTGGGGTTTCTGGCTGCTCGGGGTATGGATCGTAGGCGTGCTGAATCTCTACAACTTCATGGACGGGATCGACGGCCTGGCGGGCTTGCAGGCGGCAATCGCCGGGCTGGCTTGGGCGATCGCGGGCGTCGCGATGTCGGCGCCATGGGTGGCGATGGCGGGCGCGGCGATTGCGGCGGGCGCGACGGGATTCCTGAGCCTCAACTGGCCCAAGGCTAAAATCTTCATGGGCGACGCCGGCAGCACGGTGCTGGGGTTTGGCTTCGCGACGCTGCCGCTGGTGCTGGTGATTGAGACCAAGCGGGCGGCGCGGTTTGAAATCTTGCTGGTGGCGGGGGCGCTCGTCGTGTGGCCCTTCCTTGCCGACGGTGCCTTCACGATCCTGCGCCGGTTGCGGAAGGGTGAGAATATTCTGCAAGCGCACCGCTCGCATCTCTATCAGCGGCTCGTGATTGCGGGGGTTTCCCATGCCCGCGTGACGGTGATCTATGGCGCGCTGGCGGCGCTTGGGGCGCTGCTCGCCTGGCGCGTGCTCCGCGGCGAACCGTTCGCGGTCACCGTCGCCCTGGCGGCGACGGCGATGGCGTTTGTGCTGCTGTGGCGCTGGACCCTGCGCCGTGAGCGCGCCGCGGGGAAGTGAGCGCCGCGCGGCGCGTCACTTCTTCTCGGGCGACGGCGCAAGGAGGCGACGGGCCTCCTTGGCCAAGTCGTCCTTCAGGCCCAGATCGAGGGCGCGCTGCAGGGCGCGCTTGCCGGCGGCGGCATCCTTGGTCTCGAACTGAGCGCGGCCGAGGTAATACATGAGCTCGGCGTCGTTGGTGATGGTGCGGGCGCTTTCCTGAAGCAGGCTGGAGGCGCGGCTGAAATTTCCCTGACGGAACGCAATCAAGCCCGTGGCGCGGGTCAGCTCGGCATCGCTCGGGAAAGCCTCGCGGGCCTTGTTGGCCACATCGAGTGCGTTTTTGGGCGGCTCGGGCATCGCCGCATAGAGGACGGCGAGACGGCGCTTGGCAGGGGAGAAGTCGGGCCAGCGGGCCAGAATCTGATCGTAGGCCTGCTGTGCGGACTTCGTCGCGCCGCCCTGCTTCTCGTCGAGCGCGGCCTTGACCATGAGCGCAGCGACATTCGAGGAGTCGGCTTTGAGCGCGGCGTCCGCGGCTTTGGCGGCGGCAGCGGCGTCGGAGGGATTCTGGGCGAATGCCATGAGGTCGCGCATCTGACGGGCCTTGGATGCCCTGGGTGAGGCGGGCAGGGCGCGGAGCGCGTCGTTCAGCGCATTCTCGGTGGCCGTGAGTTGCCCCATGGGATAGGCGGCCTCCGCAAGATCGAAGAGAAGGTCGGAATTGTCAGGTTGGCGTCGCACCGCCTCCTGGACGAGAACGAGTGATCCGGCAAAGTCGCCGGCCTGATACAAGAGCCGGGCGAGAGCCACGGCCAGCTGGGGGTCATCGGGCGCGGCTTTGCGCGCGTCGCGACCGAGCGCGATGGCCTTGGCAGTCTCGTTGCGCGCGGCATGAATGCGCATCTGGCCGACGATGGCGGCCACCAGGCCGGGGTTGGCCTTGAGCGCGGTTTCGTAGGCGGCTAGCGCCTTGTCGGCGTTTCCTTCCTGCTCGAGAACGGCGGCAAGGCGGAGATTGGCGATGGGGTCATCCTTGCGCGCGGCCAGGGCCTTTTCGAGCGTGGCGCGCGACGCGGCCCCGCCGGCGGCGTCGACGTTGAGGATTGCCAGTGCTTGGCGCGCCTCGTCCGCGCCGGCAAATTCACGCTTGCTCCCCAGCGCCCGCTCAAGGGCCTTGCGCGCCAGCGCCTCCTTGCCGCTCATGTAGGCGGCGAGACCGAGGTGAAACTGGACGTCGACGTTGTCCGGAACCTTTTCGGCGCATTCTTGAATGAGCGCCAGCGCCCGGGAATACTGGCGTTTCTTAAAGAAGATCCAGCCCAGCGTGTCCGCAATCTCGGGCACCGCGGGTAGCGCTTCGCGGGCGCGCTGCGCGGCGTCGAGGGCCTTGTCCAAATCCACGACGTGTTCCGAGTAGATGTAGGCGAGGTTGTTCAGCGCCTGCCCCATCTTGGGGTTGGCCGCGATCGCCTTGGTGTAGGCGTCGCGGGCCGCGGGAAAATTCTTTTGGGCCTCGTGCATGGTGCCGAGCACGTAGCTGGCGGCGGCGTCCTTTGGGTTGCGCGAGGTCGATTCCGTGAGCTTGGCGATCGCCTTGTCCACCTGCCGGGTGTCCACGTAAAGCTTGGAGAGCAGGTTGTAGCCGCCGGCGTTGTCGGGATCGATCTGAATGAGCTTGAGCAGGGTTTCCTCGGCCTTGGCATTGTCGGGCTGGCGGAGATACGCGCCCGCGAGCGCCAGGTGGGCCGGCCCGGACTGCGGGTGGCTGGCGATGAAGGTCCGCAGCCGCTCGATGGCGGAGGGGAAGCGGCCTTCCGAAATGTCGAGATTGGCGAGCGCCTCGACGGCGGGGAGGAAGTCGGGCGCCGCCTCTGAGGCGGCGGTGAATGCGCGGCGCGCTTCCTCGGGTTTTTCCTGCTGCAGGAGGACGGTCGCCTCAAGGAACCGGTGCTCCGGCACCTTGGGGTTTGCCTGGGCGAGCTGTCGGTAGATCTTCACCGCCTCGTCGAGTGCACCCTGGCCACGCAAAGCCGCGGCGAGAAGCAGGCGCGCCTCGGTGATTTCCGGAGTGACCCGGGCAAAAGGGCTCACGGTGCGGACCGCGGCGGCGAAGTCGCCCTGGCCGATTTGCAAACGGGTTAGCGCGAAGGCGGCAGGCATGAAGCCTGGTGCGGCCCGCAAAGCCTGGTTCAGGCTGGCGGCTGCGGCGCCGAAGTTGCCGGATGCGATTTGCGCCAGGCCGAGCTGGTGATGCATCATGTAGCTGCGGGGATAGAGGGCGACTGCGCGTTCGAGTATCGTGACGGCCTTCTCTCGCTCGCCCATGTTCAGCCGGACTTGTCCCATGAGCAGCATCGCTTCGGGATGCTCGGCATCTTTGGTGAGGACCTTATCGAGGAGGCCGACGGCTTCCTCATATTTTTTCTCCGATTCGGCCACGCCCGCCAGCACGAGGTAAGGCGGCAAAAAGTCCGGAGTGCGGGCAATTGACTCCTCGAGAAGTTTTCGGCCCTCGGCCGCGTGGCCGTTCTGGAGCTGAAAGCGTGCATATTGCACACGGAGTTGTGAACGGGGCGGAGCGAGATCGGCGGCTTCGGCGAAAGCCTTGCCCGCGCCAGTGAGGTCCTTTTGGGCCATGCGCAACTGCCCGAGCACAGATGCGGCAACGGCCGACCTCGGGTCGAGTTTTCGGGCTCTATCGATCAGTGTCTCCGCTTCCTTGAGTTTGCCGGTTCGGAGCTCGAGGAGTGCCAGTGCGAGCAAGGCTGGCGGAGCCTCCGCGGCGCCGCCGGGCAAGCGGGCGAGGCGCGAACGCGTGTCGGCCATGTCTTCTGATTTTATGATGGTGTCGACTAGGATCATCGGAGCCTCGGCGTGGCGCGGGTTTTTCTCCAAAATCGCGATGGCAGCCTGCCGCGCATCGGCCGGCTTGCCGTTGCCCAGGTCAAATAGCGCGAGCTTGAACTTGGCCTCCAGGTCGTCAGGCCGGAGCTCAAGTGCGCGCCGCAGAAAACGATACGCGAGGCTGAGGCGGCCTTGCTCGAAATAGGCCACGCCCATCCGGGAAATCGCGTGCGCGTTGTTGTTGTTCTGTGCGAGCGCGTTCTTGTATTCGAGCTCGGCCTTTACGAAGTCACCCTTGGCGAAATACTCGTCGGCTTGCTTGGCCGCGGCATCGCTGCCGGCTTTGCGTGAGCAGCCGATGAGCGAGCCGGCCAAAGCGGCGGCGCACAGCGCGAGGGCAGGCGCAGGAAATGCAATGCGAGGGTTCATGTTTGCGATACGTTGGATTGGACAGGGCGGGGGCGCCGGCGGCGATCCCAGCGAATAAGGCAATACAGCAAGGCGAAGAAAGGCACCAGCGAGAGGGCGAAAAAGATTGAGCCGCCCTTGTGATGGATATCCGAGTGAATCATGTGCGGGCCGATGCGAACGCACAGTTCGCCGAGGACAAAGATGCGGAAACCATTGCGGAGGAGCGCGAGCGGTATCACGAAGGCCGCAAGTATGGTGCGCGACCAAGCTGAGCGCAGGAAAAGGCTTCCAGCCAACAGGCTGGTCATGAACAGCACGATCGTGGAGCGGATGCCACTACACTCGGGCGCCACTTGGATCGCGATGCCCGGCAACTCGAAGATCAGGTCGTGGTGGTAAACCGTTGTTCCGGCCGTCTGAAAAAGCGCAAAAGCCACGGGGACCGATCCGTGCTGGAGGAAATGCTCGAGGTTTTCCTCCAGCCACAGCGGAAAAGGGATCATGAAAAGCAGGAATGCCAGCGGGAATGCGGCATGCTTGAGTTCGCTCGCGGACAGAAATCTGGCACACGCAGCACCAGTCAGCGCCACGAATGCCAGCATCATTAGCGCGAGGGTATCCTGGCGAACCAGCGTGATGCCGGCAGCCGGCAAGACCCAACGCGCGGCGAGCGCCATCATTCCGATGGCAAGCAACCAACCTGCGAGCGACCGGAAGCGGATGGGTCCGCCGACAGGGCCTGGTTCGCGGCGAGCGGTGGCGAAAAGGTAGATGCTCACGAAGGGCACCAGCGCGATGTAGGAATACAATTCGCCCTCCAGAGAGAAACGCACTACGTCGATCAGTGGCCACGCGAAGCACACCACGAGGGCGGCCAGCGTGAGGACGAGGGGCGGCGGCATGGCCCGGAGGTAGCCGAAGCGCGGGCTTGCGCCTGCCACGGTGGTTTCCGAAGGGGCCTGAATGGGGTTGCTCATCACGGGAAAACCGAACCCACGGCGCGCACGGCAACCCGCCGCCACGAGTCAGGGGGAGCGGTATTAACGGTTCTTTGCGGGCCGGGATATTTCCTCATGGCAGACGCAATCCATCGTCACATTTGGCCGGATGCTCCAGCGCGGATTCGAGCCCGCCCGTCAAAAACCCTCGTCTGCGCGCTTTCGCTTCGCATCTCAGCCGCAACGCGACGGGAATCATGCGCAACGTCAGAATCGATAACCGAGGTTTGCGTCCAAGGAATGGGTGTCGAAGCGGAACAACCGATCACCCGAATTATTGCGGCTAAGCCGGTAGCCGATGGAGATCGAGCCGCGCTGGCCGAAGACGGTGCTCAGGCCCACATTGCTGGAATCAAATTGATCCGCGCGACGGAAGGCGACGGTTCGCAGATTGGCGGAATACTTGGAGCGACCCTCCGTGTAGCCGGCGGTGAGAAACACGATGCCCAGCAAGCGCTGGCTGACGTTGGCCGACCAAGTCTGGTTCACGATCGTTTGATCGTTGAAATAGGCTGTGGAGATAATACGCGTCGCGACGAGTGAAAACGTGGTCACGACCGTGGGACTATAGGAGAGCGAAGCGTCGTAGATTGGGGTCTCGGATTTGACGCCGTTGGTCTCACGCACTGAACGGTAGTCGCGGCCGCCGCCCGCCGCCACTGACCATTTGTTGCCTAGTTTCCAACCAACATTACCCCGCACGGAATAGTGCGAAATGTCGGGGTTCGCGCTGATGGCATCATAGCCGTAGCCATAGCTGCCTGAAAAAGTGAGTCGGCTGGTTGCGCGATACTGGAGGGCTGCGGAAAACCCTGTTCCCGTCCAATCGGAGCCTGTCCAAAGCGAGTTTTTGAAGCGGGAATCCGCCCGGTGCACGGATTGGTTCGCGCTCAACTGGATTTGCGTGCGATCGAAGAGGTCGCGAGTCGCTGAGAGCGTGGTCGAGTTGGTGCGCTCCGAATTCTGCCCTCCAGTCTCCGCGACGATGGGGTTGTTGCCCGCGAATTGATGGGCTGCGGCCAAACGCCATTCGCCCACGGTCCATCTGCCGGAAATGCTCACGCTGCTATCGGTGGTGTCGACCAGCGCCTTGTTGGAGTAGGTTGTGTAGGAGAAATTGGTGGAGAGCGTCCACGTGCTTCCGAGGTCGAAATCCAGCGCCTCCGAAAGCGTATGCTGCGTAGTATTGAGCGGCTGCCCGGGCACGCGCAGCAGGCCATCGCTACGAATGAAAGTGTAGCCGGTGTTGGAATGCACGACCAAGCTGCCCCAGCGAAAAAGTGGTCCCTGCTTCCCGAACATTGAATCGATTTTCGCCAGCGAACCCGGCTGTCCGGTCTTGGGGGTGGATGCAGGCTGGTCGCTCACCGCCGGCAGCGGCGTCATCCGTGCGGCGCCGATGACAACCTGGCCGTGGGCGACGGCGGCCGACAAGCTGGCGAAGGCGAGCAGTGCGATACGCGCCAGGGGGAAGCGTTGGAAAGAGGGGGGCATGACGGCGGGGGAGGTGGTTTTCCGCGAAACCTGTTTCCGGCTGGGCGATCTGGCCGGCATCGGCTTGTTTGGTTGGAGCGGCCCGGGTTGGTGGAGCCGCTTTCAAGCCTAGCTCGGAATCCTAGGCTTTCAAGACTTGTCCCGGCTTGGTCGCGATGCCGCTCATCGCGTTGCGAGTGTCCACGATGCAGGGTGACCAGTCTGCCAGCTCGCGGTAGTTCACCGAAGCGTGGTTCGTCGCGATCAACGTTGCGTCAAACGATTGGATGGTCGCGCGGTCCCACGCGACGGATTTCACGCCCGTCCAATGCGCGTGCTCGCGCGTCGGTCGGATCACCGGCACATAGGGGTCGTAGTAGGCCACCGTGGCGCCGCGAGCCTTGAGTTGCTCCATCAACACGTAGCTGGGCGACTCGCGCTCGTCGTCGACGTTTGGCTTGTAGGCGAGACCGACGACCAGCACGCGGCTGCCCTTCACCGCCTTGGCCCGCTCGTTGAGGGCGTCAGCCACCTTGTGCACCACGTATTCCGGCATCGCGGTGTTGATCTCACCGGCGAGCTCGATGAAGCGCGTGTGCTGGCCATACTCGCGGGCCTTCCACGTCAGGTAGAACGGATCGATCGGGATGCAGTGGCCGCCAAGCCCGGGTCCGGGATAGAACGCCATGAAGCCAAACGGCTTGGTCTTCGCCGCGTTGATGACCTCCCACACGTCTATGCCCATCGCCGAGTAGACGACTTTCAGCTCGTTCACGAGGGCGATGTTCACGCCGCGGAAGGTGTTCTCGAGCAGCTTGGTCGCCTCCGCCACGCGGCACGACGACACGGGCACGAGCGTCTTGATCGCGAGCGAGTAGAGCGCGACGGCCTTCTTCAGGCACTCGGGCGTGAAGCCGCCCACGACCTTGGGGATGGTCGCGACGACGCTGCTGGGGTTGCCCGGGTCCTCGCGCTCCGGGGAAAACGCCAAGTGAAAATCGACCCCAGCCTTCAGGCCCGAGCCCTTTTCGAGCACTTCGCGCAAGTCCTCGTCGGTCGTGCCGGGGTAGGTCGTCGACTCTAGCACGACGAGTGCCCCCTTTTTCAGGTGCGGCGCCAGGGCCTTGCCGGTCTCGGTGATATAAGAAATGTCAGGCTCGCGGTTTTTGTTGAGCGGAGTCGGCACGCAGATGATTGCGGCCTCGCACTCGCGGGCTCGGGAGAAATCGGTGGTGGCGGCAAAAGTCTTGGCGTCGACTGCGGCTTTGATCGACTCGGGGCTGATGTGCTTGATGTAGCTCCGGCCTTGATTGAGCGCATCGACCTTTGTGCGATCGATGTCGAGCCCGAGCACGATCGCGCCGCTGCGCGCGAATTGAAGGGAGAGCGGAAGCCCCACATAGCCGAGGCCGACGACGCAAATTTTCATATAGGAGGAAATGAATTCGGTTTGATTATCGGAAGATCCAGCTGAGGGCGCAGGGAAATAGGTAAAAAACGAGCGACAAACGATCCGGCCGGAAGCTAGCCATCGGCCGGGCTTTGACCGCGGAGGAAGCATTCGCGCGCGGCGGCCTGGACCTTGGGCGCGATGGCCTCCCAAGTCCAATGCGCTAGGAAATCATCCCACGCGCGTTCCGCGAGCGCAGCAGCGCGCGCACGGTCGCGCACGAGCGCCAGGCAGGCGCGGCTGAACTCCTGTGGCTTGTCGGCGAGCAGCAGTTGGCTGCCATCTTCGACCTCGTAGCCGAAGGCTCCGAGTCGGGTCGAGACCGCGGGGCATTTCCGGCTGAATGCCTCCGCAATCTTGATGCGCGTGCCGCCACCGAAGCGGATGGGGATGATCATTGCCGACCAAGTGGCGATCTCGGCGGCGGGATCCGCGACGAAACCGAGGCCGTCGATGTCCGGCCCTTTGGGCCCCGATTCTCCGTCCGTGCCCTTGCCAATGAGCCTCAGGCGCACGCCGGGCGCGGCCCGGCGGATTTCGTCCCAACACTCGCGGAGAAACCATTGCACGCCGTCCGCGTTTGGGGCGTAGGAATAAAGCCCGATGAAGCCGAGGCGCGGCGGCCCGGCCGGCGGATCATAGCGCGGCGTGATCGCGGGGCGCTCGAATCCGTTGGGGATGACGTGGACCTGCGCGCCACCGCCGAGGTAGGCCTTGTCCGCTTCGCTGCACACGGAGAGGGTCGTGAAGCGCTCCGCAAAAAGCCGTTCGCGCCGCAGGGCGAGGCGCTGCTGGAGTGCGGCTTTCCAGCGCTGCGCGGGTGTCGCGCTGCTGGCCGCGACGGCGCGGTGGTATGTGCTCGGCACATCGTCGAGGTCGAGGTGCGCGCGCGGCCAGCGCCAACGCTGGAGGATGTTCGGCGTGCGCGAATTCAGCACCCACGTCAGGTCGAATGCCGCCGTCGTGTTCTCGACGCGCTGGCGATCCTCGGCGGAGGCAACGTAGCCGTGCAGGTTCATGTGCCGCCTGGCGAAGGCGCGGCGAATTTTTCCGCCCAATCCGCCGTCGGCCTGCTCGCGCGGGAGGACGGGCGGGAGCACGTCGAACTCCGCGGCGGTCTTTTCCCGTGCCTCGGCGTCGCCGGCCTCGGACCCGACCATGAGCACGGTGACGCGCCCGATTTGTTGCAGCGCGCGGCCGAGGTGCAGCGCGCGGAGCTGCCCGCCGAAGCTGCGGCCGTGCGGCCATGAGGAGCAGAGGTAGAGGACGCGTGTCATTTGGCTCGATTCGAGCAAGGCTCGTAGTTGAAAAAGCGTTTCAGATTCAGGAAACGTTTCTCAAGAAGCTGATAGCTAGCGACGGCGAGCCCGAAGCTAATGCCTGTCGCGAGCAAGTAGTAGAGCAGCACCCAGATGAAGGCCAGGCCGTGGCCGGAGGGCAGGCTTTGGAAGCCCAAATTCCGCTCAAGGAAGGGTCGCAAGATGCCATGAATCACATAGAGACCGTAGCTATATTTACCGAAGGCCATAAGCACAGGCGACGTCATCAGGGCATGGGCGCGTGCATTCGGCTTCAATCTCAGCACTCCAAGCAGAAGGAGGCCGCTGCATACCACAACTACAGTCTCCCCAAATACATCAAAAAATGGATGGTGAATACGGCGTGGAATCAGAAAATAGCCGACGCTCGCAACGGAGAATATCAGTAGACCCCGACGATATTGATCGCCTTTTGGTGCCCAAATCGATAGGGTCGGCTCTCGCAATGCTACTGCGAGAATGGATCCAATGGCGAGGCCATCGAGTGACTGTAGTGTGGGCCATAGCACTATCGGTGGTGGGTTATGTGGCAAAATCACCGATAGGCTGCGGCACAGTAAGCTGATGATGATCAATAAACATGCCGTGTGAAAGACATTTTTTTTCGAAAGCAATGCGATAAAGATTGGCCAAACTAAATAGAAGTGCTCTTCGACGCACAAAGACCAAAAATGATTGAGATTGAATAGTGAAGATTGATCCCAAGACCAGACTTCGGGCCAATTCCCCATGTAAGTCCATAACCAGCCTTGTTTATTTGATATTAACTTGGCGCCTGCGTCAAAATCGACTATATGAGGAAGGATAAAGAAAATCACCGCGAGCACGGTGTAGTATAGTGGAAATATGCGAAGCACGCGACGCGCGTAGAACTTTACCAAGAAGCGGCGTTGGGGCTTTGTATCGATCAATATTCCCGTGATGAGAAATCCCGAGAGCACGAAAAAGAGTTCTACTCCATATCGGCCCGGCTCGACGATTCGGCCCGCAATCATGGTGACAACGGGATACGTGTCCGCGATTAACCACTTCGGATAGAAGTGAATCGCAAGCACCATAAGAATCGCGACGCCGCGCAGGCCGTCGAGGGTGCGGATGTGCCCGCGGGGAGGATTTGTGGTCGGCATCAGGGCGAAGGGGCGGGTGCGGCGAGCGGCGCGGGCGGGTATCCGAGTCGTCGCGATAGAGCGGCGGATACGCTCCGCCCCAGCGCGATGCCAGGCTGCTCGACCCAGCGATGCAGCAGGGCCGATAGTGCATAGAGCGGCGGGCCCACGATCACCAGCGCCACGCTCACGCGGGCCATAGCCGTGAGGTTGGTGAACCAATCCTGCTTCATCAGCCATCCGAGGATGGGATGCATCAGGATCGCGTGCAGCAGATAGACGGAATAGGAAACGTCGCCGGCGAACCTCGCGACGCGACCCGCCAGCACGCGGTGCACGAAGTCATGCCGCGGCGCGTCAAAGTGCAGCAACAGCATCATCACGATGGCTGCCGCCTTCACTTCGAGCGGTGAGGTCACGAGCGGGCAGGCGGCGAGCACGAGCCACATCACGCAGCGCAGGTGGGCCCGTTGCTGCCAGTGCAGCGCGAGGCACATGCCGGCCAGGAAGATATCCACCTTGAAGAGTAGCATCCCCGGTTGGGCAAAGTGTCCCCACGGCCCGGCTGGCCCATCGTAGAGGCCGAACATTTTCTTCGCCACGTAGGCGGCGACGAGCCCTGCAAATACGCTCGCGAGCGGGCTCCAGCGCACCATCGCCGCCAGTAGCAGCGGGAAAAAAAGGTAGAACTGCATCTCGAGCCCGATGCTCCAGTCGGGCAGCACGTTGTTGGAGACGAAGGCCGGGATCGCGCCGAAGACGAAGCTGTAGTGCGCGAGTGCGTCCATCAGGCGTGGTCCAGCTTTCGGCGCCGTGGAAAACCACCCCGCGCCGAAAAACGCGATCGTGTAGAGCAGGTAGTAAAGCGGAGCGATGCGGAAGAAGCGGCGCAGATAGAAATCGATCGTCTGGTGGGCGCCGCTCGCGAAATGCTCCCGCCGTCGCACCCAATGGTGCGTCATCAGAAATCCGGAGAGAATCATGAACACGTCGACTGCGTTGGCCGGGTGGCCGCAGGTGGGCGCTGCGCCGGTGCACGCAATTTGGAGGTGCCCAAAGAACACCCAGAACGCGAGGAACCCGCGCAGGCCGTCGAGGAGACCGAGGTGCGAGTCGCCGCCTGGCGCGGGGGGCGGGGACGCGGTGGTGTCAGAGCGATTGGAAGAACTCATGCAGCCCGCGTGCATAGCGCCCGATGTTGTAGTGGCTTTCGGCAAGCGCGCGCGCCTTCCGCCCCATCGCCTCCGCGGCGCGAGGATCCGCCGCCAGGCGCTCGACCGCCGCCGCGAGCGACGCCGGATCGCCCGGCGCGGCGAACAGCCCGCAACCGGCCGCCTCCACGTCGATCTCGCCGGGAATGGCGCCGGTGCGCGAAACGACTACGGGACGCGCGAGCGCGAGCGCCTCGAGCAGGTTGGTGAAGCCCACCGCCGTGTATTCCACCGGATCGGGCTTGAGGATGATGAGCGACGCGATGGCGCCGGCATAGTGCTCGTGGAAAAGCTCCGCGTAGCTCACCGCGGTCTTCTGGTGATTCCACCCCTTGCCGCCGTCGATCACGCTTACGTTGCCCGGCCAGGTGATCCCCGGCGGCAGGCCCGGGCAAATTAACCGGATGGGTTGTGTGGTCCGAGCGGCTGCCTGGCTCAGCGTTCCGAAGTCGCGGTGCGTGATCCCGCAGGAAAGAAACCACCGGGGGTTGAAGGGCAGCCGAGGAAAATAGTCCAAGTCGCAGCCCCACGCGAGGTGCGCGACCTTGGCTCTGGGCGCGAGTTTCCGCGCCTGGTCCGCCGCGGCGGGCGTGAGGGCGATGATCCCCCGGTGGGCGCGGGCGAAGTCCAGTTCCTCGCGTGCGTAGGTCATCGAGACGATCGGGCGGTTGAGCAGGCCGAGGGTGCGCAGCAGCGGCACCCAGAACAGCAGCGTGTGCCCGCAGTAGATCACATCGTCGGGCCGCAGCCACGAGCGGACGACGCGCACCAGCGGCCAGTCGTGCGGCCACGGCCGGCGCCACTCAAAGTGCCGGAGCGGCTCCGCAAGCGCGACCTCGTAGCCCATTCGCACCAGCTCGATGCAGCCCCACATGTGGTGTGGCGGCAGCTCGCCGGATTTCACCTTCTGCCAGACTTCCGGCCCGCCGTAGGAATTGATGAAGAGCACGCGGCGCGCGGCCGCGCGATCCGTGGGCGACAGCACGAGCAGGCCACGCTCGTTGCGCTCGGCGATGCCGGCGGTGGGTGACTTGGGCAGCGTTGCGTCCATGGTGATCACCAGCCGCGGAGGCGCAGCAATTTCTCGAACGCCCGCACGGGCAGATCGCCGCGCCGGTTTTGTGTGCGCTTGAGCCAACTGTGCGCGACGCGCTCGAACCGCGAGCGCGGGTCGCTGAAATCCACGCCCGTCATCCCGATTTGGCGGGCGAATGCATTCCAGTCCTTGTCCCAGATCGCGATGCGGCGGAAAAATTCCGGGCCGTGCTCCTTCAGCATCCCGGCGACCTCGCGGTCCCACCACGTCACGGGCTCGCACTGGAGCGTGCGAAAGTCGATCCCGGCCTGCTCGTAGCCCGCGAGCCACTCCGGCCGCATCGGCTGCAGGTCCTTGCCCTGCCAGCCGCCGTGCATGTGGTTGTATTGCCTGAAAATGTCCAGCGGCCCGGCCTTCTGGTGCTTGGTATGCTCCCACGCTTGATACCAGCGCTGCTTGCTGGCCATGCGATCCCAGAGGACGTATTGGAAGTGCAGCACGACGATGTCCTGCAGATCGAGCACGGGCGCGTCGGGCCGCCAGGGCAGGCGCGGGTTGTGGATCCGCTTGCCGCCGTGCGGCGCGCCGTCGTCGATCAGGCCGAAGGCAGTCGGTTCGGCGGGAATCCACGCCTGCTTGAAGCCGGGCAGGATGTTGATCCAGCGGAAGCGCAGCATCGTGCCGGGCGCCGCCGCCTCGATCTTGGCCCACTCGGCGCTGCCGAGGCAGTTGGCGGAAAGCGCCTCGTCGGCGTCGAGCGCGATCAGGATGGCGCGGCCCGAAATCGAGCGGGCACGATCGAGGAGCAGGCGCTGGCGGTGCACCTCGTCGAAGGACTTGGAGTCGTTGATCACCGCATGCACGCGCTCGGCGGCCTGCGCGGCCTCGAGCGTGCCGTCGGTCGATCCCTGGTCGGCGATCACGACATGGTCGGCCCACGTCTTGGCGGCGGCCATGAACTTGCCGATGATCCACGACTCGTTGCGCGTGGGCGTGAGGCAGATGCGGGTGAGGCGCGGCGGGGCGGAGTTCATGCGAGGCGCTGGTAGGTTTCGACGTGGCGGCGCGCGGAGGCGTCCCACGAAAGCTCGGTCGCGCGGCGCCGGCCGCGTGCGACAAGGTCGGCGCGCGCGACCTGCTGGCGCGCGACGGCGAGGACGCAGTCCGTCCAGGTATCTTCGTCGGAGGGATCGAGCAGGATGCCGGCGTCGCCGACGACCTCGGGCAGGCTGGTGGTGTTGGAGGTGATCGCGAGCGTGCCGCAGGCCATCGCCTCGAGCGGCGGGATGCCGAAGCCCTCGTGGCGCGAGGGATAGAGGAGCGCGACGCTCGAGCGGTAGAGCTGCTCCAGTTTTTCCTCGGAGGGATACGCCACGGAATCGACGCGCGGTGCGAGGCCGAGGAAATGGATCTGCCATTTCTCCTCCTCGGTGAGCGGGCTGCCCGCGGCGCAGAGCCGGATCGTGGGGTGCGACTGGCAGGCCTTGGCGAAGGCGCGGAGGAGCGAGGCGAAATTCTTGTAGGTCGCGCGGCGGCCGACGAAGAGGAACGTCGGCGCCTCGAAAATCCCCGGGGGCGGCGGCGTGTCCGTGACGCGGAAGGACGTGCCGTGATAAATCACCGTCGTGCGGCCGGCCATGCGCGGAAAGTGCGCAAGCAGATCGCGTTCGGTCGCCTGCGAGACGCAGATCGCATGATCGGCGCGGGCCAGCGCATCACGCATGTCGCGCAGCGTGACGGCGGCGTTGTCCTCGAGCTGCGGGTAGGAGGCCGCGATGAGATCGTGGACGGTGACGACGACCGGGCACTTGATGCGATCGTAGCGCAGGCCGCCGGTGAGGTTGTAGTAGGTCGGGTGAAAGAGCCGCGCGCGGGCGAGGTGGCGCCTTTCCCACCAGAGCGTTTTCAGCGGTTGCGTGAGGCGGCGCGGCCGGATCGCGCTGAGGCCGGAAGCGACGAGGCGCGGATGCGGGGGCAGGTTGCGCGGATCGTCCTCGCCGAGGATCGTGGGCGCCCAGTCCGGCGGCAGCCGCGCGATCACCTCGCGAAAGTAGCGGGAGACACCGCCGACCTTCTGCCAGCGGAAGATATGGCCGTCGTAGGCGAGGTTCATGCGGCGGCGAGGAGGCGGAGGCCGTGCTTTTCGTAGGCTTGGGGACGCTCTTGCTCGAGGGCGAACTGCTCGAAGTAGGCGATGCTGCGGACCGCGTTGAGCTCCCACTCGGCGCAGCCTTCGCGCGCCGTGCATTCGCGGCGCAGCAGCAGCCGGAGCAGGGCGAGCTTGAGGCTTTTTCTCCGGGCGCGGAAACGCACGATCGGATCGCGCGGCGAGTGGCCCCAATGCCACGCCACGTAGGCGAGCGAGCGGCCCTCGCGCACGCCGCGATCGAGGAACGCGCGGCGCTCGAGGCGATCGGGGTGGAAATGGTGCTCGATCACCGAGGCCGGCGCGCCGGCCAGCCGGTAGCCGGCGGCGATGAGCTGGCGGGAAAAAAGCGCCTCGTCCCAGAAACCGAGCGCGCCGGGCCCCAGCGCGGGATCGAAGGCGGGCACCTTCTCCAGCACCCGTCTTGTGAAGGCCATGTTGGCGCCATTCATGGCGGCGGGCGCGCGCATGTCCCAACCGTCGGTCGCGGCGAGGAGCGAGCGATGAAAGGGTTTCATCCACGGGCGCTCGAGATGAGGCGCGACCACGATCGCGCCTGCGACCGCCTCGGCGCGGCCCCCGCGGATCGGCGCGCAGAGCGCGGCGAGCCAGCCGGGGCGAGGGCGCACGTCGTCGTCGGTGAAGATCGCGATCTCGCCGCGCGCCTCGGCGAGGCCGCGGTTGTAGGCGTAGCCCTTGCCGCGGCGCGGCTCCCGCACATACGAGATTTCGAGCGGTCCGCCGCGGTGCGCGGCGGCGACGCGCGGCGTGTCGTCGGTCGAGCCGTTGTCGACGACGAGCGCGTCGACGGGAAAATCCGCGGGCCGATCGGCGCCGCGCAGCGCCGCAAGCGTGGCGTCGAGATCGCGCGCGCGGTTGCAAGTGCAAATGATGATGGTGGCGCTCACGAGGCGGGGCTGCAGTGGCGGGCGACGAAGGCGCCGGCGCGCCCGGCGAATTCGCGCAGCCCGCGGGGCAGCGCGTGGAGCGCGCGGCCGGCCAGCCGCTTCGCCGGGCCGGGCGGACGCTCTGCGGTGGTGCGGCCGGTGGTGCCGAAGACGCACTTGAACGGCTGCGCCGCCTCATAGCCGTTGCGCAGCAGCGAGGCGCGGTAGTCGTCGAAGAGCGGCGTCATTTCCGGCCGCTCGGCGAACGTGGGCACGGCGGGCCACGCGCGGTTGGCGAGCTTCTCGGGCTTCGTCGGGTTGTAGTTGCTGAAGTGGTAGAAGACGAGCGGGTGCGCTCCGTTGACGACCCAGCCGGCCGGCCCGCGCGCGAGCCGGCGCTCGAAGAGATTCCAGTAGGCGGTGTTGTGCCCGGGATCGCGCTCGACGAGGCTCGACTCGAAATACGCCGGCGCCAGCACGGTCCAGAGTTGATCAACGAAGAGGCCCGCGCCCGGCCGGTAATAGCAATGATCAAAGAGGCGCCGCTGCCACCAGCGCAGGAAGCGCGCGGTCTCCTCGCCGCGGCCCGTCGCGAGGAAGCCGAGGTTGAACACGCCGGTGGTGAGCATCGCCATCTCGTAGTGGATGACGTTGAGGCTGTCGTCGGCGCTGCAACTGTGCGGCGTGAACACGAGCTGGTGCGTGCGCAGCCGCGCCAGGATCTTTTCCATCGGCGCGAAGAGCACGATGTCGGGATCGAGATAAATCACGGCCTCGGCGTCGCCCGGATGTGCGTAGAGGTGCTCAAAATAGAACGGCTTCACGGCCGTGTTGAGCTCGACGACATTGTAGCGGGCCGCCATGTCGGCGAAGCCCGCGATCGCGAGCTGCTCGACCGGCAGCACCTCGTGGCCGTCCAGGAAGCCCTCGGGCAAGGCCGCGGGCACGCGGTCGACGAGGCCGATGACAAAGCGCGCCGCCGGGTGATGGCGGCGGACGGACTCGCCGAGGGTCTTGGCGTGGGCGAGGTAGTTCGCCGAGCAGAGGGTGAAGACGGTGAGGGCCGGTGTCATGAGCGGAGCGATTGCGGCGCCGCGGGTAGAGCGAGCCGAGCAGCGACCGCAGCGCAGACCTCATCGACGCCGAGCGCCTCCAGCCGCTCCGTCGAGCGGACGAATGTCACGCCACCCTCCGCGTAGAAGCCCGAGTAGGGCTGGTAGCTCGCGAAATTGCGGTAGCGTCCGATCAGGACGACGCCTGGGCAGTCGACGGCGTTTGCCAAGTGCGCCGGGCCGCTCTCGACGCCGATGAAAAGCCGCGCGCGCTGAATCACGCGGGCGGTTTCAAGCAGGCTGAGCCGGCCGCACAAATCCACGAACACGCCGCCGCCGCGCACGAGGACGCTAGCCAGCCCCACCTCGACAGTGGCGAGGCCAAACTCGGCGCCGATCCGGTGCGCGAGCCCGGCCCAGCGCTCGGGGAGCCAGTCGCGCGCGGTCTCGTTGGCCTTGGCATGGACGACCACGAAGTCGCGCGGCAGGCCGAGCGCGGCGATGCGCGCATCGATGTCCGGCGGGAAATGGAGCCGCGGCGCGGTGTCGGGCATTGCCAGCCCGGCGGCGAGCGCGAACGAGCGCTGAAGCGAGCCGTGGTCGAGGTAGTTGAGCGGCGTGATCGCGGGGTTGATGCGGTTTTCCAGCGCGCGCAGGCAAACGGGGCAGGCACGGCCGTTGAGGTGCAGGTCCACCTGCCGGTGCGCCAGGCTGTAGCGGCGCGCGATGATCCAGCTCGTGAGGCACGGCACCGTCGCCACGCGGTCGACGCCGGGATGGTGCCGCATGAGCTCGGCGAAGCGCGGGAGGCAGACCCAGACCAGCCACGGACGCCGATGCTGCGCGCGCAGGTGCCCGACGACCGGTTCGCACGCGACGATGTCCCCCATGTGCTCGAGCAGCGCGACGACGATCAGCTCGCGGCGCGTGAACCACGCCATCATGCGCCAAGTCACGAGCCGCAGCAGCAGCCCGAGGGCGCCGAGCTTGGCGGCATGCGAGTGTGAGAGCTTCACGGCGGAGGGCGCTTTACGCCTGGGTCGGTGGCAGGCCGAGCTCCGCAAGCCGCTGATTGCGCAGGCGCTCCCAGTCGGAAAGCAACAGCGACGGACGGCGGAGGAGCAGGTCGAGAATCTTGGCGGATTTCTTGCGCGTCACCCAGCGGAAGAGGCGCGGCGAGATTTTCCGGCCGCAGATGAGGTGGAGGTCGGTGCCGTTGCTAACCAAATGCTTCCCGTGCCGCGCGGCGATGCGCTCGAGGCTGCGCGGGTTGTAGAAGGACACGTGCTGCCCGTGATCGAGGCCGAAATACCACCAGACGCCGACCGGTGGCGTGGGCTCGGGAATCAACAGCGTGGAAAACAGCACGGCGTCGGTATGCCGGAAAATCCGATCGAAAGTCTCAAGCGGCGATACGACGTGCTCCATGACCTCGAATGCCGTCACCAGATCAAACTGCTGGTCGGTGAGCTGCGCCACGCGGAAATCCTCCGCGAAGAGGTTCTCGCAGTATTCGTCGTAGGCGAGGAAGTCGTAGCCGTTGTCGCGCATCTTGCGGACGAAGATCCCGTAACCCGCGCCGTAGTCGAGGTAGCGCGCCGAGCGTTTGAAGAAGGTCTCGATGACGGCCTTGGTGGAGCGCGAAAACGTGTCGGCCCGCGAGACCGAGCCGATGTCGGTGCGGTTGATCGCGGATTGGTAGGACTCCGGCAGCCAATAGGGGTCTGGTGCGAACATGAAGCCGCAGTCGCCGCAGCGGCAGAATTTCGCGGGGTGCCGGCCCATGACCTTGGCCTCCCCGAAGAGGGTCGCCGTGGACGCGCAGACTGGGCAGCGGGCGTTCATCCGTGTTTAGCCTAGGGTGCAGGTCGTCGGCTGGCGCACGCCACCGCGGCCGTTTTCCCGCATCGCGATCATCGCCGGAGTCACATCGCTGGGCGTGACGACGACTTGGCCGAACTGCGAAAGATAGTCGAGCCCATGGCCGTCGCCGGAGCGCGAGCCTATGTCGAGCGCGTAAATGTCGGGCTCGAGCAGCAGTGTGGGAATCGTGAGCCGGGCCGTGCCCTTGTGGCCGGCGGGAAACGACCAGCGCTCGCCGGGCAGATCGGTGTCGAGCGAGAGGATGCGCCCGCCCTCGCGGTTGCAGAAGCCGACACCGAAGGCGACCTCCTCGACCTTGGCGGCGCACTCGAAGGTGAACTCCACTTCCAGCGGCTTGCCGTGCCACAGGCCCTTGCCCTGGTTGAGGCGCACGTGCGAGATCTTCAGTTTCGACCCGAAGTGCTGCGCGCGGGGCAGGTCCGCCAGCGCGACATCAAGCGAAGGGTTGTCATGGAGGCGCGCGAGGTAGCGGTCCGCCACCGGGCCGACCCGGCCCATTTCCTTCACGCGGCCCTTCTCCATCCAGATCGCCGTCGAGCACAGCGCGCGTGTCGCGGCCATGTTGTGGCTCACGAACAGCACGGTGCGCCCGCTCTTGGAGACCTCCCCCATCTTGCCGAGGCACTTCTTCTGGAACTCCGCGTCGCCCACCGCGAGCACCTCATCCACGATCAGGATCTCGGGCTCCAGGTGCGCCGCGACGGCGAACGCGAGCCGCACATACATGCCGGAGGAGTAGCGCTTGACCGGCGTGTCGAGGAACTTCTCGACCTCGGAAAAGGCGACGATCTCGTCGAACTTGCGCGTGATCTCGGCCTTGCTCATGCCGAGGATCGCGCCGTTGAGGAAGATGTTCTCCCGGCCCGTGAGCTCCTGGTGAAAGCCGGTGCCGACCTCGAGGAGGCTGGCGACGCGGCCCCGGATGCGGACCGAGCCCGCGGTGGGCTCGGTGATGCGGCTGAGGACCTTGAGCAGGGTGGACTTGCCCGCGCCGTTGCGGCCGATGATGCCCACCACCTCGCCCTCGGGCACCTCGAAATTCACGTCCTTGAGCGCCCAAAAGTCCTCGCTCGCGCGCGCCCGGTCGGCCTGGCGCTGGCGAAACCAGCGCAGCGGGCTGCGCAACGCCTCCTCCAAGGCATGCCGCAGGCCGTCGCGCTTGTCGCGCTGGTGCCCGAGGACGTATTTTTTAGAGAGACCTTGGACTTGGATCGCGATCGAACTCACTGGCGGCGGAGGGGTCGGTTTGTCGGCATGAGCGGGAGAACGGGAGGCGTGGGAGGTTGAGGGTCGCGGCGAAAGGACCAGATCGGCCGTGAGTGCTCAAACTTCGACCCAGTTCTTTTGGCGACCTTGGGCCATCGCTCGTGGTGGGCGAGCGCGGTGCCGGGATCGTTGATGCACGCGGCCGCGGTGACACTGGGAGTATTGGCGGAAGCCCACGGCGCAAAACGTGGGCGGCATGGGGAAGCTACGGTCGCCTTGCTGAAGCGCGAGCTGCGCGGCCTTTGCGCCGATGTGTGCCTGCGTGAGCTCGGTGGGAAAATGGCGGAACAGGTCGCGGGAGAGGAGCGCACGGCCAGATTTTTGCAGGAGAGATTTGAAGCGTTGCGTCATGATGAACCCCGGGGCGCAGTCAAATCACGTCGGCGAAGCTCTTTTCGGTTTGCCGGAAATACCAGAGGCCGGTCACGAGCAGGACGGCAATCACGCCTAGGGAGAGCAGAAAGCCCGGCCAGTAGACGGTGTGCTGGCCGCCGAGGAGGCACCAGCGAAAGCCGTCGATCACGCCGACCATGGGATTGACCGAGTAGAGCAGGCGCCATTCCGCGGGCACCTTGCTGCTCAGGTAGGCGACAGGCGAGACGTAGGTGCCGAACTGGACCGCGAACGGCACGATGAAGCGGAAGTCCCGGTATTTGACCATGAGCGCGGCGATCCAAAGGCCGGCGCCGAACGAGGCGCCAAAGGCGAGCAGGATGAACAGCGGCAGGAACACGGCGTTGCCCGAGGGCAGGAAGCGATACCAGATCATGAGCGCGGCGAGGAAGCCTGCGGAGATAAGGAAATCCACGAAGCTCGTGATGACGCTGCTGGCCGGCACGACGAGGCGCGGGAAGTAAATCTTGGAGATCAGGTTGGAGTTGGTGACAAGGCTGCCCCCGCTCTCGGAGAGCGCCGTGGCAAAGAACTGCCAGGGCAACATGCCGCAAAAGACGATCAGAGCGTAGGGCTCTGCGCTGCTCGCCTCCAGCCCGGCGATTTTACCAAACGTCACGGTGAGCACTGCCATGGTTAGCAGCGGACGGATGAGCGACCACGCTACGCCCACGACGGTTTGCTTGTAGCGAACGAGCAGATCGCGCCAGGCCAGGAAATAGAAAAGCTCGCGATAGCGCCAGAGGTCGCGCCAATACTGCTGGTCGGCGCGGCCGGCTTCGAGGGTGAGTTCGTTCATGCGTGGCGATGAGCGTTATCGGTAGCAGCGGGCCGTCATTGCACAACACTTTGCACGCGCTGAATCGACGGCATGCGCCGGGTAGTGGGCGGAGTATAGCCGGCCACGGCGTCGTCGGGGTTGTAGCCGGGGGCGTCGCTGTTGACCCAAGTGCCGTTGTTCTTGAAATAAATGTAGCGATGGCCCGCGGGGATGGCGGTGAAGCTTTGGTTCGGGCTATGTGAGTCGAAAGCCGGGTAGGTGAGTGACGAACCGAAGAAATTCGGCCTTGTGCTGCCGCTGCGGATGCGACTCACGGGATAGGTCTCACTGCCACCAAGTGCCTCGCTCGGGTGAATGCCAGCCGTCGAAGCCGTCCAATTGTCCTTAAAGATCGAAGTGGCATAGACGTCGTAGTCGAGTTCCTGGAAGCTATTCTGAGTGATGGCCCGCCAGTCCGTCGCGCTGGCGTTGGGCGTTTCCCAGCTTGTCGAGCCATTCTTTGCGGCGTTCACCGCGATCATGGCGAACACGTCGTTGCCGCCGGTGTAGGCGGTCTGGCCGGGGCCATACATATCGACCACGTCGCCCACGGTGTAGGCGGTGCTGCTGTTGTAAGCCCCGCGGCGCACCATCTTGGTGCCATCCCAAACGCGCCACCAGATGCCGCGCGTCTGGGGGAGCACAATCGTGAAGTCGCCAAAGAACCCGCCGCCGCCGATGTTCGGCCCACCCAGCGCGTAGATGAGGCCGTCGCTCGCGCCGGTGCCGTAGCCACCGCCACCTTTCACCACCCAATCGTTGAAGGTGCCGCTGCCACTATAGCGCGTTACCGACAACTTGCAGGCGCCGGTCGAGATGTTGTCATTGTAGCCCCAAACGCGCCCCATCATCCAGTTGTTGGGCGACGACGCGGAATAGACGAGAGCCACCGAGCCATTGTTGTGGTAGCCCAAACCTGTCCCGAAGGTGAAAATCTTGTCGCCGGTGCCGATGCTTACGCTGCTCGTGCTCGTCGTGTCGAAGCCGACGCCGGCATTCGAGTGCAGCCAGGTGATGCCGGTGCCGGTGCGGCCGATCTGGTTGCCGACGATGTTGAACCGGCGGTTGAAGCGGTTGAGCGTGATCGGCAACCGGTTGTAAAGCACCGTGGTGCCCGTGGCCCAGTCCGTCGTGTAGACGCCGCTCGTGCCGTGAAACCAGTTCCGGTGGAAGGTCTCGTCGGACGCGGAGCCAAAGTAGCCGTCGCTCTGGATGCGGGACGCGATGTTGCCCTCGTAGACGTTGAACGAGTTGTGCGGCCCGTGGTTGATGTTGAACGCGCTGGACAGGGTATCGCGGATGTTGATGCGGTCGCAGAAATTGTGGCTGAACGCGGAGAGGGTGACGCCGGAGTTTAGCTCGGTGGCGCTCCAGCCGTTGAAGATCAGGTTGTCCTCGACCAGCACCAGCGTGCTCGCCGCCATGAGAAGCAGGTTGCGACTCGTTACGCTCGGGTAGCTGTCCTCGTGATCATGAATGGAGCAGTGGATGATGGATGACTGGAGGTTGAATGCCGCGGAGATGCCGTAATTCTTTACGTTCTTCACCTCGACATTGTAGAGCCACGAGAAGCGGGTGTTGAAGAAACCAACGGTGATGCTGCTGGAGGAGTTCTGGCCGTCCACGGTGAGGTCCTCGATGGCGATGCCATCGGTGTGGATCAGGTAGGGGGGCGCGCCGCCGCCGTTTTCCCGGGTAATCCGGGAGCCGGCCTTTAGATCGAAGGGAAGAGCGGGAAAAAATGTTGCGGTGTTTCCGCTAGCGCCAACGAGCCTTACATACGACGGACGGAGATTGGGAAAGCCTGCCACCGAAACGAGTGGCACTGCCGGATCATGAACGCCATCGATCAGAGCGTGCGTCCCCACGGCATCGGCGAAAGACTCGGAGAGCGTGAGCGTTGTCGAGCCGGCGGGGGTGTCTGCGGTGAGCGTCGCGTTGGCAGGATAGTAGGTCGGGAAACCGCCAGAGCCTGAACAAGACACGGAGGCGGTGCCGTAGGTCTTGAGAATAGTCGCGCCGGGGCCTGCGCCGCGCAACGTGATGTTCTTGTGGGATTTTTGCCCGTCTGAGCTACGGCCGACATTGATCCCATTGGACAGCTTGAACGTGCCCGCGGGCAGGAGGAGGCATTGGTTTTCCGCGAGAGCGTCGATCTGCGCTTGGATACTCGCTGAATAGTCCGTGCCACCCGTAGTGTCAGTGAGGCCGGTGGCCGGGACGACGGTGCGCGCGCGATATTGGTAGATGCCGCCGGGCACTCCGTAGCCGTCGCTCGCGCCCACGGTGCGGTTGGCGAGACGGTTGCTCGGGACTACGTCGCCAGCTAGGGCGATGGTAACAGGCACAACTACGGAGCCGAGGACGACCCAAATGGATTTCATCTTCGCGAGGTTCGGTGAATAAGGTGCGCGATGAAATATTGAAATCAACTTCTGGGCTTGGTGCCGGGACTATGATAAAATATTTACTCTCAAATCCCCAATGTCGTTAGGCCTGTTGGCCTGACCGGATGATCGAGTCTTCGGGCCATCTTGGAACTTGTGCATTTGGGTAGGGCAGATTGGACGACGATATTCTCGGCTCGGAAACCTTTCGGAAGTGAGAAAACGCATTGTCTTCCGCCGGGGCGCGCGTAGCTCTCGTGCTCCTCACGCATCCCCTTCATGAAAAAATACCTCGTCGAGTTCATCGGCACTTTCTTCCTTGTGTTCACCGTCGGCATGGCCGTGCGCAGCGGCTCGCCGCTCGCGCCGCTGGCGATCGGCGCCTCGCTCATGGTCATGATTTTTGCCGGCGGACACGTCTCCGGCGCGCATTTCAATCCCGCCGTCACCCTCGCAGTTTGGCTCCGTGGCAAGTGCGATACCAAGGATGTCGTGCCCTACTGGCTGGCGCAGCTGGCGGCCGGCGTGGTGGCGGCGCTGCTCGCGGTCGGCCTTGTGGGCAAGATCCCCGAACCCGCGACGCACGACGCGATGAAATCCATCATCGTCGAGTTCCTGTTCACCTTTGCGCTCGCGTGGGTGGTGCTCAATACCGCGACGGCCAAGGGCACCGCGGGCAATTCCTTCTACGGCCTCGCCATCGGCATGACGGTCCTTACGGGCGCGGTGGCCGTGGGCGGCATATCGGGCGGCGCGTTCAATCCTGCGGTTGGCCTCGGTGTGGTCACGATGGGCCTCGAGAAACTCGGCCAGCTTTGGATCTATATCGGCGCTGATCTTGCGGGTGGGGCGGTCGCCGCGCTCACCTACAAGGCCGTGAACGGCAGCGAGTGACGCGCTCGTCTTCGCAACGGGACTGCGCGGCCATCCCGCATGGCGTTTTCCTCGGCTTGGGTCGCGAGCAAGGCGATGGGTCGAGGTAGGGGCATCATCGCGGTTTCCAGTGGGAAGTCCCATCCCCGCCGAGCGGTTCTATCTGCCGCAACTGGATGGGCTGCGCTTTGTGGCGGCGGCGCTCGTGTTCTTCGCGCACGCTGAGCCCGTGTAAATCGCGGGTTTCCGCCAGCCGCAGGCATCGGCTGGCTCGGCGTCGACCTGTTCCTCGTGCTGAGCGCCTTCCTGCTCACGCGGCTGCTGGTGCTGGAGCACGAGCGCACCGGCGCCATCGACATCGGGAATTTTTTCATCCGCCGCCTCCTGCGGATCTGGCCCCTGCACTGGGCATTTGTGACGGTGATGCTGGGTGTGCATTGCTACCTCTATCCCGACGCCGTGGCGAAGGGCGTGGGGTTCTGGCTCAGCCATCTGTTCTTCGTGAACAACATCGTGCTCTCGACGCTCGGCTTCGAGTCTCGGCTCGCGTTTACGTCGTATCTTTGGACGGTCTCGCTGGAGGAACAGTTCTACCTGATCATTCCGCTGGTGATGGGCCTCGTATTGCGCAGCGGCGTCGGCCCGCGGCGTCTGACCCAAGCCGTGGGCGTTGCGCTGCTTGTGCGGATGGGGAGGCGCGCATCGTGCGTGCTGCTGCGAATGCCCTTCCGTTTGTCGCCGCGTTGCCACTGCGAGGTGACGCGGTCGTGATGGGCGTCCTGCTGGGCGCGGCTGCACCGGAAGTCCGCATGCTCGCGATGGGCGGGCTGCGGTGGATTTTCGGCGGCGTGCTCCTGATCGCCCTGGTGGCGATCATGCCGTCGATCGAGCATCCCACGTGGTTGCAGATCCCTGCTGCACTTTGGTTGCGCTCGCGTGGAGCCTGCTCGTCGTTGGCATCACGGAGGATAATGTTGTCTCCCGTGCGCTCTCCATCCGCCCGCTGCGCTACCTGGGCAAGATCTCGTTTGGCCTCTACGTCTACCACGTCTTCTGCATCGCGGCGGGAAAGAAGATCGCCAGCGCTCTCGCGCCCGGCAACTGGTGGGTGGCTTCACTTTCCGCCGCGGCCCTGACTGTCGCAACCGCGGCGCTCTCGTATCAATTCTTCGAGCGGCGCTTCCTTGTGGTCAAGGAACGGTTCGCGGCCGTGAAGTCGCGCCCGAGCTGAGGGCCGGGCGGCCGCAACGCCCGTGGAAACTACCGCCGCACCCCGCGGTGCAGGCGGCTCACCGGCTTCGCCGCCGCCGCGGCGGTCTCGGCCAGTGCCTTTTCGTCGAAGAGCGCGGAGTAGATGTAAGGGAAGCCTTCGATTTTTTTCCGCTCCACGCCTACGCCCATGTAGCGCTCGATGGAGCGCGCGTCCCGCACGTCCTCCTCCGTCACGAGCGTAAAGGCATCGCCGGTATTGTTCGCGCGGCCCGTGCGGCCGATGCGGTGCACGTAGTCCTCGGGATTCTCCGGCACGTCGTAGTTGATGACGTGCGAGACGCCCGCGATGTCGAGGCCCCGCGCGGCGATGTCGGTCGCGACCAGCACCTCGTATTTGCCGCTCTTGAAGCCCTGCAGCGCCTCGATGCGCTCGCGTTGGTTGCGGTCCGAGTGCATCACGCCGACGGTGTGGCCGGTCTTTTCCAGCCGGTGCGCGATGCGGTCGGCGCCCATGCGCGTGCGTGAAAAGATGATCACGCTCTTGAAGTCGGTCTGCTGCAGCAGCAGTTGCAGCAGCTCGAACTTCTGCGACGCCACCACGGGATAGAACGCATGCGCCACCGTCTCCGCGGGCGAGCGCACGCGGCCAATCTCAACCTTCACGGGGTCACGCAGGGCCCAGCCGGCGAGTTGCTCAAGCTCGGGCGGGAGCGTCGCGGTGAAGAAGAGCGTCTGCCGGGCCTTCGGGCATTTTTGCACGATGCGGCGCACGTCGGGCAGGAAGCCCATGTCGAGCATGCGGTCCACCTCGTCGAGCACGAGGATGTCGATGTCGTTGAGCGAGCAGTTGCCGCGCTCGAGGTGGTCGAGCAGGCGGCCGGGCGTGGCGGCGAGGATGTCCATGCCGCGGCGCAGGTCGTCCTCCTGCTTGCCGTAGCCGACGCCGCCGTAGACGATCGTCACGCGGAGGTCGGTGAACTTGGCGAATTTCTGGAACGCCTCCTCGACCTGCAGCGCGAGCTCGCGCGTGGGCTCGAGGATCAGGCAGCGCAACTTCCCGTGTGTCCCGAGCCGCTGGATGATCGGGAGCGCGAAGGCCGCGGTCTTGCCCGTGCCGGTTTGCGCGGAGCCAATGACATCGCCGCCCTTGAGCACGACCGGAATCGCCTGCGCCTGGATCGGGGTCGGTGCGGTGTAGCCCATTTCCTGGACGCCAAACGCGAGGGCGTCGCTGAGGCCGAGCGCCGTGAACGCCGTGTCCATCTTGGGAATGTCCACCGGCACCGTCGGCTTGATGTCGCCGGTCCGCGGGTGATCAAAGGTCTTGTCGATCATCGGGCGCTCGCGCTCGCCGCGCGGGCCGCCGCGTCCGCCGCCACCCCCGCCTCGGCCCGAACGGGGCTGCAGCCCGCGGCCGCCGCGCTCTTCGCGCGGGCCGCGGTCGTCGCGGCGCTGGTGCTCGCGGCTTTCGCGGGTGGAATCGTGGGCGCGGCCGCCATGGCCGCGGGAGCCGCGCTCGCCGTCGCGCCCGGAGCCGTGGGCGTGGCTCCGCTCGGAGCGGCCGCGGCCGGCGTGCGTGTCGCCGTGGGGCTTGGCGTGGGAGGAGGAAGTCGATTTCGAAGCCGGCGTCGCGGGCTTCGCGGAGCGCGAGGGCGCGAGGGTGTCGCGCAGCTTCGCAAAGATTTTCTTCAGCATGAGACGGGATGGAAAGGGTCGAGCGTCGCCTAATCGCGGGTATTTGCAATCCCCATATCCGGTGGCCCTGCTGGCCAAGCCGGCCGTCCTGTGCAGCGTCCTCGCCATGTCCGAATCGCTCCAACTCGCCAGGGTGCGCCTGCGCGTGGCCGACCTCGCTCGCGCCCGCGAATTCTACACGCAGCGCCTTGGCTTCGTGGTGTCCGAGCCAGCCGCGGCGGGCGAGGTCCGCCTTGCGGTCGCCGCGGGTGCGTCGCCCCTCCTGACGCTTAGCCTGGCGCCGCGCGCGCGGGCCGCGGCGCGCGACGCCGCGGGGTTGTTTCATTCGGCGCTGTTGTTGCCGAATCGAGCGGCGTTGGGCGCGTGGCTGCGATTTGCGGCGGAGCGCGGCGTGGAGTTCGACGGCTTTTCCGACCACGGGGTGAGCGAGGCGATCTATCTGACTGATCCAGAGGGCAACGGGCTGGAGTTCTATGCGGACAGGCCGCGGGCCGCCTGGCCCTTTGCGGCCAACGGCGAACTGGCGATGGTGACGGAGCCGTTGGACGTGGAGTCGCTGGTCCGTGCCGCGGAAAAGGGAGGCGTGGCAGCGGCGATGCCGCTCCAGGGCGCCCGCTGGGGCCACTTGCACCTGCGGGTGACCGATCTCGTGCGCAGCGAGGCCTTCTATCGCGCGCACCTCGGCGTGGCGCTGATGCAAGGCTCCTATCCCGGCGCACGCTTTCTCGCCGCCGATGGCTACCACCATCACCTTGCGATCAATACTTGGGGCTCCCCGCGCCGCGGGCAGGCGGCTGATGCGCTCGGCTTGGCTGAGGCGACATTTTGCCGGGCGGGCCTGACCGCCGCCACCGACCTCACCGACCCCGACGGCATGCGCGTGCGGTTGGAACCGCAGGGGGCGTAGGGCGGCGGGCCGGGCGCGGTCAGAGCTTCGCCTTGATTTTGTCGAGCAGGAGGCGCGACAGCTCCTCGTCGCCGAACGTCCCGACCCGAATGCGCACGCGCGTGAGATTGTCCGCCGTGCGATTCAGCCGGATGTCGATTTTGCGGTCCTGGCCGGTGCGCGCGCGGATCGCGGCGTCCACGGCGCTCTTGTCCTCGCTGATTTTGGCGAAACGCAGCTCCTCAAGCGCCTTGGTCGCCGCGGTGCTGAGCGCGGCGACGTCGCCGGGCACCGCTGCGTCGAGCTCGCCGCGGATGTAGGCAATCGTGCCGGCGCCCGCGACGCCCGCGGCGCCGATCGCGGCGACCACGCAGCCGGAGAGGGGGGCCAGCAGCGCGCCGCAGGCCAGCGCCAGGGCCGCGCGTTTCATGAGCGAAGGCAGGGAGATGGTGTTCATGGCAAGACAGAGACCGCGGCAGGGCCGGCGGGTTGCGCGCATCGTCGGCGGAACCTCGCGCGATTTTGACACCGCGATGGGTCTTCGCACTTGGCTTGCGCTCGGGGGTGGCCAATCCTGCCGGCCTTTCCGGCTTTGCACGCATGAACGACGAAATCCGCTGGCTCGTCCGGCTTGGCTCCGACCAAAAGTTGTTTTCGCGCGACCAGGCGGCGCGCGTGCTCGCCAAGCTTGGGGACCGAGCCGACCTGATGGGATTTGCGCAGGAGCTGATCGACAGCGGCATCGTGGGCGAAGTGGAGAGGCTTGAAGCCCTCGCCGGCGAGGCGATGGCGAGCGCCGCCAAGGGCCCGACCCCTGGCGCGTCCTCGCCGCCCTTTTCGCTGTCGCGTCCTCCCTTCGCCGGTGTCGGGACGGGTGGGCCCGCGGCCGTCGATTTTTCCGCCCTTGGGCGGCTCGACGACCGTGCCCTCGCCGATGCGATGCGCGCCCTGCTGCGCGCCAGCGCGCGGGCCGGCGCGAGCGATCTCCATCTCTCGACCGGCGCGCGCCCCTTCGTGCGGCGCCAGCGCGCCCTGTCGTTTCTCTCGGATCACGCGCTCACGGCGCAGGACGCCCTGCGGCTCAACACCGCGCTGCTCTCCGAAGGGCAGAAAAAGATTTTCCTCGAGCGCAAGGACTACGACTACGCCTTGGCCGTCACGGCCGCCGACCGCTACCGCGTGAACCTCATGTTCCACAAGAACGGTGCCGCCGGCTCCTATCGGATGGTGCCCGCCGAGACGCGCCCGCTCGAGGCGCTCGGCTACGCGAAGCACATCGAGACGCTGCGGAAGATGATGTCCTACCACAACGGCCTCATCCTCATCACGGGGCCCGTCGGTTCCGGCAAGACCACCACGCTGGCCGCGATGGTCGCGTGGCTCAACGAGACGCGCACCGATCACATCATCACCGTCGAGGATCCGATTGAGGTCGTGCAGCCGGCCAGGGGTTGCAACGTCACCCAGCGCGAGGTCGGCCCGCACACCCGCACCTTCGCCACGGCGCTCAAGGGCGCCCTCCGCGAGGACCCGGACATCATCGTCATCGGCGAGCTGCGCGACATCGAGACCATCGAGATGGCGATCAGCGCGAGCGAGACGGGCCACCTCGTCATTGGCACCATGCACACGAGCGATGCCGCCACGACGCTCAACCGCCTGCTCGACGTCTTTCCGCCCGCGCAGCAGACGCAGATTCGCGCGAGCGTCGCCGAGTCGCTCCGCGGCATCGTGTGCCAGCGCCTCCTGCCCGGCGCCGACGGCGGCCTCGTGCTCGCGTGCGAGATTCTCGTCAGCAACACCGCCATCCAAAACCTCATCCGCGAGGGCAAGTCCACGGGCCTGCGGAACACGATGGAGACCGGGGTGCGCGAGGGCATGTGCCTCATGGACAATGTGGTCTTCGGCCTCTGGCAGGAGAAGAAAATCTCCGCCGAGACCGCCCGCGCCCAGATCGCCAACCGCGTGCTCCACGCGCGCATCGTCTGATGGCTGCCTCGGCCCAGGACTCCGCCGCGCTTGAGGCCGCCTACCGCAAGGCCACGCTGAAGCTCATCGGCCTCTCCGTGTTCTTCGTCGTGTGCTGCACGATCGCGATTCTCGCGCGGCGGCTGCTCAAGCTGCCGCCGGCGCTCCTGACGGTGGCGTTCTTTGTGGCGCTAATCCTCTTTGGCGCCGATCTCTGGCGTTTCTTTCGGCTGCGGAGCGCGGTGCACCGCATGCGCGAGGCGGCGCCCTGAAGCTCATGGCCGCGATCGACCAACTCCTCAGCACGATGCTCACGCAGGGCGGGTCCGACCTGCACCTCACCGTCGGCCTGCCGCCCAAGGCCCGCATCTCCGGCTCGCTCCAGGCCATCGGCGACCAACCGATTGATGCGCGCACGATGGAGTCGCTGCTGAAGGAAATCTGCCCGGAGAGACGCTGGGCCGACTTCCTCGACCGCAAGGACCTCGACCTCGCCTACGAGGTGCCGGGCCTCGCGCGCTTCCGCGGAAATTTTCTCTACAACCACTGGGGCCAGGCCGCGGTCTTCCGCCAGATCCCGGCGAAGATTCTCTCGTTCGACGACCTCAAGCTCCCCGAGGCGCTGAAGAAGCTCTGCCACTTGGAGCAGGGCCTCGTGGTCGTCACCGGTCCCACGGGCAGCGGCAAGTCCACCACGCTCGCCGCGATGATAGACCACATCAACACGCACCAGGCGCGGCACATCATCACCATCGAGGACCCGATCGAGTTTGTGCACCCGTTGAAGCGATCCGTGATTGTGCACCGCGAGGTGGGGGAGCACACGGCCTCGTTTGCCGCGGCGCTCAAGGGCGCCATGCGCCACGACCCCGACATCATCCTCCTCGGGGAGATGCGCGAGATGGAGACCATCAAGCTCGCGCTGGGCTGCGCCTCGATGGGCATGCTCGTCTTCGGCACGCTGCACACCAACAACGCCGCCAAGACCGTCGACCGCATCATCAACACGTTCCCCGCCGACGAGCAGAACCAGGTGCGCGTGATGCTCGCCGGCTGCCTCGCCGGCGTGGTCGCGCAGCTCCTCTGCAAGCGCGTGCCCAAGGGCCGCTGCGCCGTGCACGAGATCCTCCTCGCCCACGAGGCCCTGCCCAACACGATTCGCAGCGGCCAGATCGCCAATATCAAGTCGATCATCGAGAGCGGCGGCGCCGACGGCATGATCACGATGGACCAGAGCCTGATGAACCGCGTGAAGGATGGCTCCATCGAGGCCAAGGAGGCCTACCTGAAGGCCGCCAACAAGGCGACGTTCGCCCCGTTGCTGAAGCCGGGCGATCTCGACGGCCACGGGTAGGAGCGCGCTTGCGCGCGATTCGACGCTCCGAAATCGCGCGCATGCGCGCTCCTCCCTTTCGCTCATGAAGTCTGGTCCTGCGCATTGGCCCTCCGGCCTGATCTCCGTGCGTGGCCTGATGAGCGTGCCCCATCTCCTCTTCGAGGCCACCGGTGCCGTCATCCTCGATACCGGCCTGCCGCCCGACGCCGGGCGGATCCGCCGCGCCCTGGAGCGTCGCGGCTTCGGCCCGCGCGACGTCCGCGCGATCGTCCTCACGCACGGCCACCTCGACCACGCCGGCGGGCTCGCCGAGCTCAAGGACTGGTGCGGGGCGCCCGTCTACGCGCACCCGCTCGATCAGCCGCACATCGACGGCACGGCGCGGGTCCGCGGCCTCGCGCGCATCGGCGCGGCGCTGGAGGCGGCCGGCCGCGCCTTCTACCGCTACCGGACGGTGAGGATCGACGTGCCCCTCGCCGACGGCGACGAGCTGCCGTTCTGGGGCGGCCTGCGCGTGGTGCACCTGCCGGGCCACACCCTTGGCCACTGCGGCTTCCACTCGGCGAAGCACGATCTGCTTTTCACCGCGGATCTCTGGGCGCGATTCATGATGAGGGTGCAAGTGTCGCCCGCGATCTTCACCGCCGCGCCCGGGCAGGTCGCGGCGAGTCTCCGCAAAGCCCGCGCCGTCGGCGCGCGCCTCATCGTGCCGAACCACTACGGCAAGCCCGACGCGCTGCGCCTGCGGAGGACCTTTGAGAACCTGTGCGAGTCGATTGAGCGCAGGCCAGCGGTCGTGTAGCTGCGCCTACGCGTAGCGATCCTCCGTCCACGGATCGGCGGTGTTGGAGTAGCCGCGGACTTCCCAGAAGCCGAGCTTGTCCTCGGCGAGGAACGTGATGCCGCTGACGAACTTTGATCCCTTCCACGCGTAGAGCTTGGGGATGATCACGCGCGCGGGGCCGCCGTGCTCGAGCGTGACGGGCGCGCCGTCGAAGCTCGTCGCGACGAGCACGTCGTCGTCGAGGCAGGCGGCGAGGGCGACGTTGGTCGAGTAGCCGTCGTAACCGGTGAAATAGACGAACCTCGCCTCGGGCTTGGGTTGCGCGAGTTCGTAGAGGGTCGTGAACGCGACGCCGCCCCAGCGGCAGTCGTATTTGCTCCACGTCGTGACGCAGTGGAAATCGCTCACGTCCTCGACCTGCGGCAGCGCGTGAAACTGCTTCCACGAGAGGGTGGTCGGCTTGTCGACGAGGCCGTCGATCTTGAGCGCCCACTTGTCGTGCGGAATCCGGGGGTGCACGCCGAGGTCGAGCACGGGGAACCCAGTCGTGAGCTTCTGGCCCGGCGGCAGGCGTTCCTGGGAGGCCACCGCGCGCGCGGCGACGCCGCGGGACTTTTGCTTCTCCGCCCAGCGCTGCTTCGCCTCGATGTAGCGTTCCTTCGACATGGCGCGGACGGTAGGGGCTGGGCGCGGCGGCGCAAGTGCGCCTACGATTGCGCCGGCAGGGCCAGCTGGATCGCGGCCCGCCGGCGCCAGTAGTAGAGGAACACTCCGCCCTGCATCGCCGTCGACACGACCGCGAGCACCCCCATCGTCAGGCGGTTCACAAAGCCGAGGTAGGCCTCCAAGCTCAGGCCGAGCTGTTCGGCGCTCAGCGCAATCATCGGGCGGAAGCCTTCGGGAATCGGCGGCAGCGGCATGAACCACACGCGCGCCGCGCAATAGGCGAGGACGGCGGCGAGCAGCACCGGCTGGCTCGCAAGGAGCCAGCGCACGCCGCGCGCGTCGCCGTGCTGGAGGTGCCCGACGCCGTGCAGCTCCAAGGCGCCGGCGCCGGCGCCGGCCAGCCCGATGAGCGCGAGCGCCACATGGTGGTCAAGCGCGGCCACGAGCGCGAACGAGCCGGCGAGCGCGAGCACGCTCAGGCCGTCGAAGCGCGCCAGGCGCAGCACGCGGGCGAGGATTTCTTCGGGCAGCGGCGGCGGCGTGGGCATGGAAGGGTTGTCATCCCGCCCGCACCCCCGAAGCTCAAGCCTCTTCGTGTCCATGCCTGCGCCTGCAAAGCCGTTTCCGTTCCGCCTCGAGTTCCCGCCCGAGCTGCCCATCAGCGCGCGGGCGGAGGAGATCACGGCGGCGATTCAGGCCCACCAGGTGGTGATTCTCGCCGGCGAGACCGGCTCGGGGAAAACGACGCAGATCCCGAAGATGTGCCTCGCCGCCGGCTGCGGCGCCCGCGGGCGGATCGCCTGCACGCAGCCGCGGCGCGTGGCGGCGCTCTCCGTCTCGCGGCGCGTGGCCGAGGAGCTCGGCGTGCAGTGGGGCCGCGAGGTCGGCTGCAAGATCCGATTCAACGACGAGACCACGCGCGACACCGTGATCAAGTTCCTGACCGACGGCATGCTCCTCGCCGAGGTGCAGGGGGATCCGCTGCTGCGCGACTACGACACGGTCATCATCGACGAGGCGCACGAGCGCTCGCTCAACATCGACTTCCTCCTCGGCCACCTGCGCAACCTGCGCTTCAGGCGGCCGGAGCTGAAAATCGTCATCACCTCGGCCACGATCGACACGGCGGCGTTCAGCGCCGCGTTTGACGGCGCGCCGGTCGTGCTCGTGGAGGGCCGGACGTTTCCCGTCGAGGTCATCTACGCGCCGCTCGACGAGCTCGGCAGCGACGCCGCGGAAGGCGACGAGCGCGAGGCGCGCGCCGAGGCGCTGCACTACATCGACGGCGCGGTCGAGGCCGTGGAGCGCATCGTGCGCGAGAGCGACGCGGGCGACGTGCTGGTGTTTCTCCCGAGCGAGCGCGACATCCGCGAGCTGGGCGACCTGCTGGAAGGCCGGCGGCTGCGGCATTGCGAGGTGATCCCGATGTTTGGCCGGCTCACCAACGCCGAGCAGCAGCGCGTGTTTGCGCCGACCCAGCGGCGGAAAATCGTCCTCGCGACCAACATCGCCGAGACCTCGCTCACGATTCCCGGCATCCGCTTCGTCGTGGACACGGGCCTGGCGCGCCTGAGCCGCTACTCGCCGCAGGCCCGCACGCGGCGACTGCCCATCGAGGCGGTGTCGCAGTCGAGCGCCGAGCAGCGCAAGGGCCGCGCCGGCCGCGTCGAGGCCGGCGTGTGCGTGCGGCTCTACTCCGAAAAGGACTTCCTGGAGCGCCCGCGGTTCACGCAGCCGGAGATTCAGCGCGCCAACCTGGCCGACGTCATCCTCCGGATGAAGGCGTTCGGCCTCGGCGACATCGAGCGCTTCCCGTTCATCAACATGCCCGCGGCGAAATCAATCCGCGCGGGGTATCAGCTGCTGGAGGAATTGGGGGCGCTGGAAAGTGAGGACGCGGCGTCCCGGCCGCGTGCCGACCCGAGCGAGGGCGCCCGCGCTCCCCTGGGGCATCTGCTCACGCCCCTCGGCCGCGAGCTCGCCCGCCTGCCGGTTGATCCGACCGTGGGCCGCATGATCCTGCAGGCGCGCGCGGAGCAGGCGCTGCGCGAGGTCGCGATCATCGCGGCCGGCCTTTCGATCCAGGATCCGCGCGAGCGGCCCCTCGACAAGCAGCAGCAGGCCGACGCGGCGCACCGGCGCTTTGTGCATCCGGATTCGGATTTCCTCACCCTGCTCAACATCTGGGAGGCGTTCCACGACGAGTTCGAAAGCCTCACGCAGGCCAAGCTCCGGCGCTTCTGCCGCGATCATTTTCTCAGCTACACGCGCCTGCGCGAGTGGCGCGACATCCACACGCAGCTCATCGACACGCTGGGGCAGCGCGACGACTTCAAGCCGTCCTCGGCCTACCACGGGCTGAAGGAGGTGGATGAGAAGACGACAGTCTTCGGCACGCCGTCCTACCGTGCGATCCATCGCAGCATCCTCGCCGGCCTGCTGGGCAATATCGCGCACCTCGACGAGGAAAACGGCGGCTACAAGGCCACGCACGACCGGCGCGTGGCGCTGTTTCCCGGCTCGGCGCTGTTTCGCCGCGAGGAACCGCGCAAGCGCGGCGAGGCCGCGGCGCCGCGCGAAGCGCCGAAAAAGGGCGCGAAGCCCCCGCGCTGGATCATCTGCGCGGAGATCATGGAAACCGCGCGGCTCTACGCGCGCACGTGCGCGCGGCTCGACCCGCTCTGGGCGCTGGACCTTGGCGCGCATGTGGTGCGCGTGGCGCACAGCGAGCCGTTTTGGAACGAGGAGCAGGGCCGCGTGCTGGTGAAACAGCGCACGCGCCTCTACGGGCTCGAGCTGGAGAGCCGCGCCATCAGCTACGGGAAAATCAACCCGGCGCATGCGACGGAGATTTTCATCCGCGAGGCGCTGGTGAACGACACGGTGCGCTACCCGCTCGACTGCCTCGCGCACAACCGCGGCGTGCGGGAAAAAATCGAGGAGCTACTCACCCGCGCGCGCGACAGCAGCTACCTGAATCTCGACGAGGCGGCGTATCGGTTCTACGCGGCGCGGCTGACGCCGGCGCGCCTGCTTGGGGCCGCGGCGCCCCCGCCGCGGGCGGAACACGGCGAGGGCGCGGCGCCCCCGGTCTCCAGCGTCTCGGAGCTCGTCGAGCTCGTGCGCGAGCGACGCGGCGCGGAGCCACGGTTCCTGATGATGGAGCCGGCCGACCTCCGCGATCCGGGGACGATTGCGGTCGATGCGGCGGCGTTTCCCGCGGCGCTGCCGCTCGTCAACGCCGCGCTCCCCCTCAACTACGCCTACAAGCCCGGGCAGGCCGACGACGGCGTGACGCTCGACGTGAGCGTGCGCGAGGCCGAGGCGCTGACGCCGGCCGCGCTCGACTGGGCGGTGCCCGGCCACCTGGAGGGCAAGGTCGAGCACTACCTGCGCGCATTGCCAAAGGAGCTGCGGCGCGGCTTCGTGCCGCTCGGCGAGACGGCCAGGTCGCTCGCGGCGCAGCTGGCCTCGCGTGACCGGCTCACGGGCCGGCGCGAGGCGTTGCCGGAGGCCCTGGCGGCGCAGGTCGCGGAGCGTTTCCGCGTTTCGATCGATCCCGCGGTGTGGGCGGACAAGCCGCCGCCCGAGCATCTGCGCGTGCGCGTGCGCGTCGTCGACGCGGAGGGGCGGGAAATCGCCGCGAGCCGGGACCTCGCCGAGATCCGGGCCGCGCTGCTCGCGCGATCGCGCGAGGCCAGCAAAGCCGTGGCCCGCGAGGAGCCGGCGGCGTGGCGCGCGATTCGCGCGCAGTGGGAGACGCCGGAGCACGCGAGCTGGGCTTGGGACGAGATGCCGGAGCGAGTCCTTGTGTCCGACCAAGGGAGCGCGCCGGCCTATGCCTTTCCGGGGCTGTGGGCCGGCCGCGACGGCGTGGCGCGGCGGCTTTTCAAGACGCCGGAGGAGGCCGCCGCCGCCACGCGCCGCGGGCTGGCGGCGCTGCTGGAGCGGCAGCTCGGCCACGACCTGATGTGGACGCAGCGGGACTTGCGCGCGTTGCGCGAGCTGGGCCCGCTGGCCGCCACGCTCGCGCCGGTCGAGGCGCTGCAGGAAGAGGCCTTCGGCTCGATCCGGCGCTGGGTGCTCGAGCGCCCGGTCGGGCCGCTGGCGCGCCCGACTTTCATCACGGTGCTCGAGCGCGCGAAGGCGGACTTGCGCGGCCTCGTGCCGCGCCTCGTCGACCTGCTGCGCGAAATCCTCAACCTCCGGCTTGAGTTGCAGGTCCTGCCCGGGGCGCCCGCGTGGATCGCGGCCGATCTTGCGGCGCTTGTGCCGGCGGAATTTCTGCGCGCCACTCCGTTTGCGCGGCTCGCGCATTTCCCCCGCTACCTGAAAGCGATGAAGGTCCGCGCCGAACGCGCGCGAAAGGACCCCGCCAAGGACGCGGTGCGCGCCGCGCAGCTTGCGCCCTACGTGGCGGCGGTGGCGCGACTGCGGGCCAGTGAGGCGGGCGAGACGCTCCGGTGGCTGGTCGAGGAGTTCCGCGTGAGCCTCTTCGCGCAGGAGCTGGGCACGGCCGAGCCCGTTTCCGCGGTGAAGCTGGACCGGGTGATCGCGGCGGCGCGAGGGGACGGCGCGCCCGTGGTGGCGGCGCCGGCCCGGGCGGCGGTGGCAAAGCCGATCGTCGCCGCGGCGCTCGGGCCGGCGAAGAGCGCCCCGCTGAAAAACCTCGGCGCGCTCGACAAGTTGTTCGGGCGCTAAGCGGCGGGCCCGCGTCCGCGCGGAGAACCTGATTTCAAGTTGCGTGTCCCTTGGGCCATGGCAGGCTCCCGTCACCCCTAGTTTACCCCATGAATACTCCAATCTCCGCGATTTTGGACCGGAAGGGACGCAAGGTCTTTTCCGTTTTGCCGGCGATGACAGTGACCGAAGCGGTGGCCGAGATGAACCGCAACCGCGTGGGCTCCGTGCTGGTGCTCGATGGCGGCCGCCTCGTCGGGATCTTCACCGAGCGCGACGTGCTGCGCCGCGTCGTCGGCCCTGCGATGGATCCGATGCGCACGCGAGTGGCCGACGTGATGACGCCCGGTGTCATCACCATCTCACCCGACGCCACGATTGAGGAGACGATGGTGCTCTTCACCGAGAAGCGCTGCCGCCACTTGCCGGTCGTGGAGAACGGCCGGTTGGTCGGCACCGTCTCGATTGGCGACATCACGCGGTGGATGACCGATCTGCACCAGGCGGAGGCGGAGCACCTCAAGAACTACATCACCGGCGGATTTCCGACGTAGGCCGCGCGCGGGCGGGCCGCGTCAAAGTTGTCCCAGCTGCTTGTAGTCGAGCACCGTGTGGCTGATGAGGCCCTTGGCGAGGGCGGCTCGATCCGTGAGCGGCTCGGGCGGTGACAGGTCGTCGCCAAGCCGGAAGATGAGGCGGTGGGTGCCGTCGTCGTCGGCCGGGCTGAAGAGTCCGGGCACCACCACGCGCGCGGGCACGGTGCGCACGACGGCGGTTTCGGGCCGCGAGGGCAGCGGGAAATTCACGTTGTGCACGATGAAGCTGCGCGCCGGCGTCGCGGCGGCGAGCTGCGGCGTCAGGCGCGCGGCGTGGGCGGCGGAGATTTTCAGGATGGCGTGCAGCGCGGAATCGGGCACGTCCCCGGCGGCCTTGAGCCGGTCGTAGATGTCGGCGGTGAGGTCCTGCGAAAACGCGACCGCAGGCAGGCCGTGCAGCGCGCCTTCCCATGCCCCGGCAATCGTGCCGCTGGCGATGATGAAGCCGAGCGAGGCATTGAACCCGACGTTGATGCCGCTCACCACGGCGTCGATGCCGAGGCCGCGCGGGAGGAGGTGGCCGACGGCGATGTTCACGGCGTCACTGGGCGTGCCGTCCACAATCCACGTGGGACAGCCGAGGCCGCGGTCGCCGACTGACGCGTGGACAGGGCGGTTGCGCGATTTGGCGGCCCCGACCCAGCTCTGCTCGCGCTTCGGGGCCACGACAAACAGCTCGTGGCCGGCAAGGCGCAGAGCGTGCACGAGCTCGTGCAGGAACACGCTCTCGATGCCATCGTCGTTGGTGACCAAAAAACGCATCGCCGGATCGCGCCAAGATTCAAGGGGGCGGGCAAAGAAAATGCGATCAGCGTATTTCGCCTTTCGGCCCGGCAGGATGCAAGCCGGTGGCGGGGCCGGCCGTGGCGGTTGCGGCGCGGCCGAAGAAAAAAAAGAGCCGCGGCGCAGGGCCGCGGCTCTTGGGGCAAGGAAAACGCGCGTGCGATCAGGCGCCGGGCGCGGGAGCCGGAGCGGGGGCGGCTTCGCCGCCGCCCTGCTTCTGCGCCTCCATCTCGCGCATCGCGGCCTTGCGGCTGAGGCGGACCTTGCCGGAGCGCTCGTCGATGCCGATGCACTTGACCCAGATCATCTCGCCCATCTTCACGACATCCTCGGTGCGGCGGACGCGCATCTCCGCGAGCTCGCTGATGTGGCAGAGGCCTTCCTTGCCGGGCGTGCACTCGACGAAGCAGCCGAACTCCTTCACGCCGGTCACGCGGCCGTGGTAGGTCTTGCCGATCTCGATCGGGGCGCCGCCGCCACCGCCGGCACCGCCACCGCCGCCACAGAGGCCGTCGATTTCGGAGATGGCGCGGGCCATGGCGTCGCCGTTGTTGGAGTAGATGAAGACCTTGCCGGAGTCGTCCTCGGCGATGTCGATCTGCGCGCCGGTGGTCTCGGTGATGCGGCGGATGGTCTTGCCGCCGGGCCCGATGAGCAGGCCGATCTTCTCGGGATCGATCTGGATGGTCTGGATGCGCGGGGCGTAGCGCGAGAGGTCGGCGCGCGGCGCGGGGAGCGAGGCGAGCATGACCTTGAGGATCTCGATGCGGGCGTCGCGCGCCTGCATGATCGCGGTCTTCGCGATCTCGAAGGGGAGGCCGTTGATCTTCAGGTCGAGCTGGAAGCCGGTGATGCCCTTCGTCGTGCCGGCGAGCTTGAAGTCCATGTCGCCGAAGTGGTCTTCCTCACCGAGGATGTCGGTGATCGTGACCCACTTTGCGATCGAGCCGTCGTCATTGTTGGCGGTCATGAGGCCGCAGGAGATGCCGGCGACGGGGGCGATGATGGGCACGCCGGCGTCCATGAGCGCGAGGCAGCCGCCGCAGATCGAGGCCATCGAGGTCGAGCCGTTGGACGACATGATCTCGGAGACGACGCGGATGGAGTAGGGGAACGCGTCCTCGGGCGGGAGCACGGGGACAAGCGAGCGCTCGGCGAGCGCGCCGTGGCCCACCTCGCGGCGGCCGGGGGCGCCGAAGCGGCCGGTCTCACCGACCGAGAAAGGCGGGAAGTTGTAATGGAGGATGAAGCTCTTGCTCGTGGCGCCGCCGGTGAGGCCGTCCATCTCCTGGGCCTCCTTGGTGGGCCCGAGGGTGGTGATGGCGATGTTCTGGGTGTCGCCGCGCTGGAACGTCGCGGAGCCGTGCACGCGAGGGAGCACGCCGACCGAGGCGCTGAGAGGACGGAGGTCGCGCTGGCCACGGCCGTCGGCGCGGACGCCCTTCTCGAGGACGTTCTTGCGGTAGGCCTTGTATTGGAGGTCCTCGAAGACGACCGCGAGGTCGACATCGGTGAACTTGCCTTCGCCGAGGCGCGCGGTGAGCGCAACCTTGGCCTCTTCCTTCAGCATTTTCACGGCGAGGCTGCGCTCGGCCTTTTCCTTGCCGAAGATGGCGGCGACGAGGCGCTCGGTGGGGACGACCTCCTCGATGATCGCGCGCGCCTGCGGCGTGGCGCCGACGAGCGGGAAGACGCTCTTCGGCTTGCCCGCGAGGCGGACGAGTTCCTCGATGGCGGCGATGATGGGCTGGATGGCCTGATGGCCGAACTCGAGCGCGCGGATGAAATCCTCCTCGGGGAGCTGATCGGCGCTGCCCTCGATCATGAGCATGTCCTTCTTCGTGCCGACGTAGATGAGGTCGAGCGAGGAGCCATACATCTGCTCGATGGTGGGGTTGGCGACGAAGTTGCCCTCGATCATCGCGACGCGGACGCAACCGATGGGGCCGCCCCACGGGATGTTGGAGATGGCGAGCGCGGCGCTGGCGCCGTTGACCATCGGGATGTCGGACTCGTTGATCTGGTCGGCCGACATGAGCTGGCCGATGATCTGCACCTCATTAAGCAGGCCCTCGGGAAAGAGCGGGCGGCAGGGGCGATCGCAGAGGCGGGAGGTGAGGATCTCCTTTTCGGAAGGACGGCCTTCGCGCTTGAAGTAGCCGCCGGGGAAGCGGCCGGCCGCGGCGTATTTCTCGCGGTAGTCGACGGTGAGCGGGAACCAATCCTGGCCGGGCTTGGTGGTCTGCGCGATGCAGGCGGTGACGAAGACGTTGGTCTCGCCGACGCAGACGTTGACGGCGCCATTGGCGAGGCCGGCGTAGGTGCCGGTGGAGAACGTGATCCCGAGGCCGGGAACGGTGACGGAGTGTTTCTGATTCATTGCGGGTTTCGGATTCGGACTGCGGATAAGGCCGGGCGCGCGAACGTAGGTGCGCGTCGCGGCCGGTTTTGTGGTTTCGTTCGGATACTAGCGATCACACCGGCGCGCAGGCCGGCGGGGCTTTCGGGCAACTCGGCCAGTGGCCCGAGAGACTTCCATTTGGCGCCGGGTTGATGGCGGCAAATGGAAATGTCCCGGTCTGGGCAGCGAGGGTCGGGAACGACAACGGGCGACCCGAGGTGGGGTCGCCCGTTGAGCGAAAGCGTTACTTGCGGAGGTTCAGCTTCTGCAGGAGCTCGTTGTATTTGGGCAGATTGGTCCGCTTGAGATAATCGAGGAGCTTGCGGCGGCGGGACGCCATCTGGAGCAAACCGCGGCGCGAGTGGAAGTCCTTGCGGTGGGTGCGGAGGTGCTCGGTCAGGTGGTTAATCCGGGCGGTGAGCAGCGCGATTTGGACTTCCGATGAGCCGGTGTCCTTCTCGTGGATTTTGTATTGCTGGATGATTTCGGGTTTAACGACTGCGGTGGACATGGTTTTGTAGTTGAATTCACGACTGTAGGGAGCCGGGGAGGGCTCCGTGCCGCCCGTCCCGCCCGAGGATTGGTCGGACTGAACCGGCGTCACCGTTCTAATCCCGCCGAGGCGGAACCAGTGTGGTGGGCGCCCGCAACCGGCGGGTGCCCACTGACGCAAGGAGACAGGCTCCCGGAGGCCAGCGCTTGGCGCAAGCGCAAATTCGGACCAGGCTCAAGCCCGGGGAATCCAGCCGGCATGCTGCGGGCCCCAACGACTATCCCGCCCGTAGGTTGAGCGACTTAACTCCCTCGCAGCCAGGCAGCTTTCGAATGCGTGCAACGATCTCGGCGCGGTGAAGGAACAGTTCGTTGCGCACGACGGCATGGGCCGCCAACACGATGAGTTGGTTGCGCTCAATCGTGGCGGGGTGCGAGTAGGCGGCGTTGGCCGAGCCCACGATGGACGACCACTGTTCGCGGACAACCTGCTCTGGAGCATCGCGACCAATGCGGTGCTTTTGCAACAGCTGCTCCACGAGGCTGGCCAAAGGCTGGGTGGGACGCTTGCGCGAACGCGGCGGATCGTCGGAGGGGACTCCGCGCAAATCACTGACGAGGTTTTCGGCCAGTTTGCTGAACTGGTGTGGTTCTGTGCTCACGATGCCGGGCGCTTTTCCTGTTCCTCGTAAAGTCTCGAATAGCGCACAAAGGTGCCGAAAGCGGTCGCCCACGCGATGTAGAAACCCGGGAAGCCGTCGAGAAAGCCGAGTTTCAGCACATAGGCACGGAAGAACCGCCAGCCGGGCCGGAAGATCGCGGCGGCGACCGAGAACCGCTTCCCGCGCGCCTGCTGCTGTTTCACAAACAGATCCGCGAAAGGCACGATCTTGCCGACATGGGCGGCGAGCGTGGCAAAGGAATAGTGGTGCAGGTCGCCGCGCAGCGTGGCGACCGGCCCCCGGGCCTCCACCTTCTCATGCACAAACTCGTCGCCGCCCCAGCGCGCGCGATCGCGGTGAAAGAGCCGCAGGCTCAGGTCGGGATACCAGTCGCCGTGCAGGATCCAGCGGTCGATGAACCAGACTTTGCGGGGGAAGCGCGCGCCGGCGAAGGTCTCGCGACCGGCGCGCGCGAGGAAGGCCGCGATCTCGGCGCGCAGCGCGGGCGACACCTCCTCGTCGGCGTCGAGCGAAAGCACCCACGGCTGCCGCGTGAGATCGATGGCGGCGTTCTTGGTGTCGCGGTAGCCGCGCCACGGCAGGTGGTGCACGGCGGCGCCGGCGGCGCGGGCGATCGACTCGCTGGCGTCGGTCGTGTCGTTGAGCACGACCACGATGTCGGTCGCCCAGCCGCGCACGCTCGCGAGGCAGCGCGGGAGGTTGTGCGCCTCGTTCTTTGCGATGATCGCGACGGAGAGTGGAAGCGGATCGGCCAAGCGGCGGATGAAGGATCAAATCTTCCCTGCGAGCGAGCGTGGGATTTGGTAGAGGTAGCCGCAGGAGCGCCAGGCGCGCACGAGGGCCTGCTTCACCGCGCCGCCGCGGCAGGCGATGGCGTTGAGCAGCGCGACGATCGCGTAGCCGAGCGCCTTGGCGACATTGGCGAAGAACCGCCCGATCAAATATCCCGCCGCGCCGGGCTGCCCGGCCCGATCGATCACACGCGAGCGGGCGGAGTCGAAGGCGTGGCGCCGCGCGTAGCGAAAGGTCGTGCGGCTCGCCGGCATCTGGTGCTTCACGGCCGCGGCGGGGGCGAACCACACCTCGAGCCCCGCGGCGCGCACGCGGCGCACCATCTCGCTGTCGCCGCCGGAGAAATAGTTCCCCGCCGCCCGATCGAGCGCGGTGTGGAAGACGCCGAGCCGCGCGAACACCCATTTCGGAAACGCGAGGTTGGCGCCCATCGGCGAGTGCCGCGCCTCGAGCGGGCCGGTGCCTTCGCGGAACGCCAGCGGCGCATGCCACTCGCGCACCCAGTCCGGCAGGCCGTCGGGGAAGACCGGAATCACCTCGCCGCCAATGGCGCCGATCTTGCGCGTCGCGGCGTCGGCCAGCAGCGGCACGGCCATCTGCGCGAGCCAGTCGGGCTGCACGAGGATGTCGTCGTCGCCAAACACGATCACGTCGCCGCGCGCCTCGGCGATCGCGCGGTTGCGGCCGTAGTCGAGGCCCTGCTGCGTCTCCAGGATGTGGCGCGGCGCGGGCGTGGCGCCGGCGAACTCCGCGACGACCGCGCGGGTGTGGTCGGTCGAGTTGTTGTCGATCACGAGCACCTCGAAGTGATCGCGCGGGAACTGCTGCGCGGCGATGCCGGCGAGCGTCTGGCGCAGGAAGTCCGCGCGGTTGTAGGTCGGGATCGCGACGGTGACTTTGATGGGGCCGGTGCTCACGCGGAATTTCGCCTACGGCACGGGTGCGCCGGGGCGTTGACAAGAAAAAGCTTCCCGCGCCACGCGGCGGCGCGTTGCCTTGCGCGATGGCGTTCAAGCACTGGCCCCTCGTCCGCGACGTGCGTTTCGCGCAGAAATGCGGGCGCTTCCTGCGCGGCGCGCGCAAGCGCCGGCCGGACTTGCGCTGGGACGAGTTCCACCGGATCGCGCGGCACTTCAAGCAGGACGACATGGGCAGCTTCGCCGAGCGCGGCTACCTCTTCCAGCTCGCGAGCGACCTGCCGGCGGGCGCGCAGGTCGTGGAGGTGGGCTCGTGGATGGGCGCCTCCACGTGCTTCATCGCCGGCGGGCTCAAGGGCGACACGGCGAAGATTTTCGCGGTCGACAACTTCCAGGGCCTCTCGACCTGCGGCGAGGACAGCGCGTGGTATGACCGCCATTTCCAAAAGCTCGGCGCCCAGGGCACGCTGGAGATTTTCAAACGGAACTTCGCCGACCTCGGCTTCGCCGCGCGCGCCGAGCCGGTCGTGAGCGATTCGCTGGCCGCCGCCCGGGCCCTCGCGGCCAAGCGCGGCGCGATCGACTTCATCTTCATCGACGGGGATCACAGCTATGAGGCGTGCCTGGCCGACATCGTGGCCTGGGCGCCCTATGTGAAGCGCGGCGGCGTGATCGCGTTCCACGACTTCGGCAGCCGCGCCGACGGCGTGACGCGCGCGATCTTTGAGGAGACGAAGTCCGGCCGGTTCGCCGAGATTGTCGGCGTGGCCGGCACCATCATCGCTTTCCGGATGTGAGCGCCTGGACGGCGGCCGAAAAGACCTCGGCCGCGGCGAGCTGGCGGACGCAGTAGCTGCGGTAGGAGTCGCCCTTGACGCATGGGGAGGGCAGGGAATCGGCGGGGAAGCACGCGCAGGGGAGCTTCGCTTGCAGGACCGTGTGCCGCCCGCCGACGGGCCGCCAGATGGTGGCATTTTGCGAGCCAAAGAGCGCCACGACCGGCGTGCCGACGCCGGCCGCGAGGTGCATGGGCCCGCTGTCGTGGCAGAGAAACGCATCGAACTGCGCCGCGAGCGCCGCGAAGGCGCCGACGCTTGCCGCGGGCGGCAGCGTGACGAGATGGGTTTTGGCCGCGCCGCGGATCGCCTCGATGAGCGGTTGTTCCGCGGGGCCGGCGGCGAGGAAGACCTGCGCGCCGCGCTCATCCTGCAGGCGATCGCAGACCGCGGCGAAGCGCTCGGCCGGCCAGATGCGGTGCGCGCTGCGCGAACCCGGGTGGACGAGGATTTTTTTCCCGCCCGCCGGGACGAGGCGCCGCGCCGCCGCGATTTCCGCCGGCGGCGGGTCCAGCCGGATGTCGCGCGAGACAATCGGGACGCCGATTGCGGCGGGGAGCGCGAGGTAGGTCTCGGTGATATGGTGGGAGTCGTAGAACGCGTTCGTGACCTTGGCGGTGTGCGTGTAGCAGCACGGGTAGCGGTGCACGATGAGCTCGCGATCGAAGGTCGCGCGCACGCCGGCGCCGGTGAGGCGGGTGACGAGCGCGGTTTTCTCCGTGTTGTCGAAGTCGAGCACGTGCGTGAACCGCGCGCGCCGCAGGGCGCGCACGAATCCCGGCCACGCGAGCGCGCGCGGCGGAAACACGAGTCCACCGGCGGCGCCGGGGTGCAGCGGCACGACCCCCGCGTAGGCGGCCTCGGTGAGGAACGTGATCTGCGCCTGGGGCCAGTGGTGGCGGACGTTTCCGACCACGCTGCCGAGCAACGCGAGGTCGCCGAGGTAGCGGCGGCGGATGAGCAGGATGCGTGGAGCGGAGGCGTGCACGGCGGCGGGATGAGAGTGCTAGTCGCGCCAGGCGGGCGTGAGCACGCCTTCAAACACGGCGCCCACCAGCGCGGGCTCGGCGAGGGTGGAGCCAATCGGGTTTTGCCCGGGGTAGACGTGCGCCGATCCGAAGGGAAAGCACTCCACCGCGGCGCGCCACACGGTGGTGCCGTCGATCGTGACCGCGACTTCCTGCGCGGTGGCGGAGGGGAGCAGCACCTCGACGGTGTGCGTGCGCCCCGCGCCCCACGGGACGGCCGGCGAAAGCTGCGGCGGCGTGCCCCAGTGGTCGTGGCCAAAAATCACGTCGCCGGTCGCGCCGACCCGAACGAAGATCACGTCGCCGGCGCCGGCGCGCCCGGTGGTCAGCAGGGGGAAGGCGCGGTTCTTCATCGCATCGCTCACGTTGAGCCGCAGCCGGACGCCGCCGATTTGATCGCGGGCGGGGCGGCTCGACGGGAAGGGCCGGCGCGCGGCGGACTCAATGTTGCCGCTGAAAGCGGCCTCGCCGCCGTCGAAGTCCCGCCCGATGCGCAGCTCGCCGCCGGGTGCGAGTGGGTTCCCGATGGGCACCTCCCAAAACGGCTGGCCGCCAACCCGGAGCAGGAACCAGCGCTGGAACGCGTGCAGTTCGGCGGTGGTGAGCCGACTGCCCGTCGCGGCGACGTCGGCCGGGTAGAGTCCGCCGAGGCTGGCCGTCAGCGCGAGCGGCGAGCCCGGTGCGGCCGTGATCGGCGGGGAGAAAACCTCGTGGGCCGCGCCGTCGGCCGAGTAGGCGAAACGGATCCGTCCTCCGGCCAGGTATTCGAGCGTGAGACGCTCGGCCCCGCGGGGCTGCGCAAGCGCGAGGAGCGTTTCCCGTCGCGGTGCGGTGTCCGCCGGCAACGTGAGCCGCAGATCAACCGGGCCGGAGGGAGGCGGAGCGGGCCTGGGGTCGAGTTCGTGGATGCGCCGGGCCACGGCCCGCGCGACTTTGTCGCCACCGGAGGCCATGAGGTGCCCGCCATCCAGGAAGTCGTCGGGCTCCAATTCCTCCTTGCCGAGGGGGACGACGCGGTAGCCCTGCGCCTCGTAGGCCTGCTGGCCGAGGCGGTAAATCGTTTCGGTGCGGCGATGCTCCTCCGCGCTGAGCGCCTGCATGAAAAATGGGTTGCCCCTGAGCAGGACAACGAGGATGCGCGCGCGCAGCTCCGCGGGAAAGAGGAGGTCGAGTTCCTGCTGGAAGCGCGCCCACGCCGCCTCGTCGGGCACCCAGGCGCCGTCGGTTGTGCGCATGAAGCGCTCCTTCGAGGCGGCGCGGGCGAAGGCTTCGTTGTGCCGGGCGTAGGCGGCGTCGCGGCGGGTGTTGGCCTGCATGATCGCGAGATTGGCCTCGTCGTGCTCGCGGACGAGCCGGCGCGGCGCAAAAGGCGCATCGCGCCGGGCATCGGTCCAGACCGTGAACACGTGCTGGTAGCCAATCCACGTCCAGAGGTCGCAGGCATACGCCAGATGGTCGATCCATTTGCCGAGGTGCAGCTCGCGGCCGGCGTCGTCGCGCAGCTGGCGTTGCCGCAGCCGCGCGATCTCCGTGGCGCCGGCGACCGAGGGCGGCAGCAGGCCCTTGTAGTAGGCGTCCCAAAAAAAATAGCGGTAGTCCTCGTCGCCATCCGCCGCCGGCGTCGAGTGGGCGCTGCCGTCCGCGACGTAGAGCATCGACGGGTATTCGCGCGCGAGGATGGCGAAGACGACCGCGGCGAACGAAGTCAGCCTCGCGCGGTCGGCCGCGAAGTTCACCACGGCGTAGCGCGAGCCGAGCTGCCGCTGGAGCTCCAGTGTCCAGAGTTCGCCGGGATTCTGCCCCGTGCCGCGGAAATAGGAGGCGCCGCCCACGAGCACGAGCGTCCGGTCGCGCGGCACCGTATGGCGGATATGCGCGACGAGCTGCGAGGGCGTCGCGTAAAATTGCTGCTGCAGCTGGATGGGCCCGAAAAAACGGGTGAAATTCTCCAGCATCGGGCGGCGGCTCACGCTGCGGCCCGCCATCACGCACGCGCCGAAGCCCAGCATGATGCCCAGAAAAAACGGCCAGGCGGGCAGTCCCAAAAAAATCGCGCGCCAGCGCTCCGGCCAACGGGCGGCCGCCGGAGTCGAGCCCGTGAAACTGGCGCTAGAACGAGACATAGATGAACGGCTTCGCCGGCAGCGACAGGCGATAGATCAGGTAGTGAAACAGCACCCCGACCAGCAGGCCGAGCACCAGCGAGGCGGCCAGCCGGGCGAGTCGCCGAGGGCGTGAGGGCGACGAGGGCGGGCTCATGGAGTGCGGTGCGGCGTGAACAACAGCGTGAGCATTTTTGTGGCCTCGGGCACGGGATAAAAGAAGTAGAGCCAGCCGATGAAGACGAACAGCATCGTCGCGATCCAGCCGAGCCACGGCGCGCGCGCCAGCCCGCGCGCGAGCGCCCGGCCCGGCGCGCCGAGCAGCGACGCGTAGCCCGCGCTGATCGCGAGACCCGCGCCGTGGTAGAGTCCCCAAATGACGAAGTTCCACGCGGCGCCGTGCCAGAGCCCGCAGAGCCCGAAGGCGACCACGCCGTTGATGGCCTTGCGCGCCGGGCCGTGGCGGTTCCCGCCGAGCGGGATGTAGATGTAGTCGCGAATCCAGAGACTGAGCGAGATGTGCCAGCGGCGCCAAAAGTCCTGCACGCTCACCGCCGCGTAGGGCCAGTTGAAGTTCTCTGGCAGGCGGATGCCGGCCATGCGGGCAAAGCCGATCGCGAGGTCGCTGTAGCCGCTGAAATCGAGCAGGATCCTCAGGCCGAGCGCGACGCAGAGCAGCCAGCGTCCCGCCAGCGTCAGCCCGGCGAACTGCGGCTGCCAGAACTCGATCGCCGCGGTCAGGTTGTCGGCGATCACGGCCTTTTTCACGAAGCCGAGCGCAACCCGCATGAGGCCGATCTTCACGTCGTCGGGATTGACGCGGGCGAGGCCGGTCTCAAGCGCGGCAAGGAAAGGCTGGTAGCGCTTGATCGGGCCGGCGACGAGCGACGGGAAGAAGAACGTGAACGCGCAGAATTTCCCCGGGTGCCGGATCGAGGGCTCGCCGCGCCGCACGTCGTGGAGGTAGTGCACGAACTCGAACGTGAAAAAACTCACGGCGAGCGGCGGCGCCGAGGGCAGTGCGGCGCGCGCGATCGCGTCGAGCCGCCGGCCTCCGGCCGGGTCGATCCACCCGAGGAGGTCGAGGGCGAGCCAATGGGTGTATTTGTAGCCGACGAGCGCCAGCACCGCGAGGAGCATCGCGGCGTCGATGGCCCATCGCCGGCGGGACAGCCCGGCGGCATAGGTGGCCGTCGCCAGCACGACGATGGGCACCACGCCCGCCGCGCCGGCGAAGTGGCCGTGAAACACGAAGCAGGCCGCGAGCAGAAACCAGAAACGCGGGCCGGGGAGCCGCAGCGACCAGTAGATCGGAAAGAACGCCAGCGCGAAGAGCCCGAACCAGTAGGTCGTGAAAATCATGCGCGTCGGCGAGGCGGTCCGCAACGGGGCGCGGGCGACGGGCTACGATCCCGCGGCGCTTTGGCGGTCGTAGAGCGACTTGTAGAGGGCGTTGCCGGCGTAGAGCGACGCGTGGTCGCCGCTCGCGACAATCACGCCGCGGTCGAAGACTAGGATCGTGGTCGCGTCGCGGATCGTGGAGAAGCGGTGCGCGATGATGAGCACGGTCTTGCCGCGCATGAGTTTTTTCAGCGCCGCCTGAATCGCCGCCTCGCTGTCGCTGTCGAGCGCGCTGGTCGCCTCGTCGAGGATGAGGATCGGGGCGTCGCGGAGAAACGCGCGCGCGAGGGCGATGCGCTGGCGCTGGCCGCCGGAGAGCGAGGCGCCGCGCTCGCCCACGATCGTGTCGTAGCCGTGCGAAAGGGAGAGGATGAAGTCGTGCGCGAAGGCGTCGCGCGCGGCCTGCTCGACCTCCGGGCGCGTGGCGTCGGCGCGGCCGATGAGGAGGTTGGCGAGGATGGTGTCGTTGAAGAGGACGGCTTCCTGCGAGACGACGGCGATGTTGCGCCGCAGATCGGCGAGGCGCATGGCGCGCACGTCGATGCCGTCGATGGCGACGCGGCCGGCGGCGGCCTCGTAGAAGCGCGGCACGAGGTTGGCGAAGGTGGTCTTCCCGGCGCCGCTCGGCCCCACGAGCGCGCACACGGTGCCGGCGGGCAGCGCGACCTTCACGTCGCGCAGCACCGGCAAATCCTCGCGGTAGGCGAACGAGACGCCCTCGAACGCCAGATCCCCCCGCAGGCGGCCGATCGCCGCCGGCTTCTCCGGATCGGCGATGGTGATGGGCTCGTTGAAGACCTCGTCGAGCCGGGCGAGGGCGGCGGAGCCGCGCTTCAGCTCATTGTTCACGGCGCCCAGCTTCTTGACCGGGTCGTAGCACATGTAGATCGCCGTCAGGATCCCGAAGAACTGGCCCCACTCAAAGCCGGCGCGATAGGCGTAGACGAGCGTGGCGGCGATGCCGAGCGAGCTGATGACCTCGATCACGGGCGTGAGCAGGCCGGCGTATTTCGCGGCCTTCAGCTGGAAGCCGAGCAGGCGGCGGGTCGCGCGCTCGAAGCGCTCGTTCTCGCGCTGCTCGAGGCCGAAGGCGCGGACCTCGCGCGCGGCGCCGAGGTTCTCGCTGAGCGTGGCGGTGACCGCGCCCATCTCGGCCTGAAACTGCTCGGCGCGGCGTTGGAGGTGCTTGCCGACATAGCGCACGGGGAAGACGCAGAGCGGGATGCTCGCGAGGCAGAGCAGGAGGATCGCGACGTCGTGGTTCTTGTGCGCCAGAAACGCGAGGTAGCCGAGGGCGCCCAGGAGCTGCGCCGGCTGCTTGAAGAGATCGTTGGCGACGCTCGTGAGCGTGAACTGGAGCTGGTTGGTGTCGGCGATGCCGCGCGAGATCAGGTCGCCGGCCTGCCGGCCGGAGAAAAACGCCAGCGGCAGCACCTGCAGCCGCGCGAAGAAATCGCGCCGCATCTGCTCGAGGATGCGCACGCCGCACTGCGTGATGAGCCAGGTGTTGAGGAAGCTGGCGACGCCGCGCACGAGGAACACCAGTGGAATCAGCGCCGCATAGCCGAGGAGCTCGCGATCGGTCAGGCCCGCCGCGTCGTCGGAGAAGAGCCGCGGCAGCACCTTCTCCATGATGTAGGCGAGCCCGGCCGCCGCCGCGCCGAACACGATCGCGGCCAGCAGCGCGCCGGCGAGCGGGGCGCGGACGAGTCGGAGATAGCGGAAGTAGGGACGGAAACGGCGCATCAGGGCGGCACGTTCAGAGGCAACGCATTCGGGTCCGAGCCGCCACTTCAAACTTCAGTCCTTCGAGGATCGCACATCCAGCGCGTCGCGCAGGCCGTCGCCGAGGAAGTTGAGCGAGAGCAGCGTGAGCGAGAAGATCGCGGCCGGAAACTCGAGGAGCCACGGGTATTCCTCCATCTTCTCCGCGCCGTCCTTGATCAGCACGCCCCACGAGCTCATCGGCGGCTGCACGCCGAGGCCGAGGAAGCTCAGGAACGCCTCCAGCAGCATCACCGCCGGGATCGTGAGCGTGGTGTAGACGATGATCGGGCCGAGGATGTTGGGCAGGATGTGGCGGAAGATGATCCGGCCGGGGCCGAAGCCGAGCGAGCGCGCGGCCTCGACGAACTCCATCTTCTTCACCGCCATCACCTGGCTGCGCACGATGCGCGCCATCGTGAGCCACTCCACCGCGCCGATGGCGACGAAGAGCAGCACGATGTTCCGCCCGAAGAACACCATCAGCAGGATCACGAAGATCGTGAACGGCAGGGAATACATGATGTCCACGGCGCGCATCATCACGGCGTCGAGCTTGCCGCCGAAGAAACCCGCGACCGCGCCGTAGGCCACGCCGATGGTGAGCGCGACGAAGGTCGCGCACAGCCCCACGCCGAGCGAGACGCGGCCGCCGTAGAGCAGCCGCACGAGGAGATCGCGGCCCAGCTGATCGGTGCCGAGCCAGTGCGACCACGAGGGGGCCGCGAAGGTGTTGTTCAGCTCCTGCTGCTCGTAGCCGTAGGGCGAAACCAGCGGGCCCAGCAGGCACGCGACCGCGACGACCGCGAGCGTCCACATGCCGAAGACCGCGAGCTTGTTCTTCCGCAGGCGCAGCCAGGCGTCGTGCCAGAGCGAATTGCCCTTCTCGATGGGCTCCGCGGGGATCGCGGCGGGGGCGGGGGAGGTGGCGGCGCTCATGGAGTCAGGCCTCGAGGCGGACCTTGGGGTTGAGCCACGCCTGCACGACGTCGACCACGAGGTTCAGCGCCATGATGAGCACCGCGTAGAGAATCACGGTGCCGAGCACCAGGGTGTAGTCGCGGTTGAACGCGCTGTTCACGAACTCGCGCCCGATGCCGGGAATCTGGAAAATGGTCTCGATCACGAAGGAGCCCGTGAGAATGCCCGCCACCGCCGGCCCGAGATACGAGATGACAGGCAGCAGCCCGCCGCGCATCGCGTGGCGGGTCACGACCCGGAACTCCGTCGCGCCCTTGGCCCGCGCGGTGCGGATGAAGTCCTGCCCCAGCACCTCGAGCATGCCGCCGCGCGTGAGCCGCGAGATGGGCGCGGCGTAAGCGAGGCCCAGCACGACGGACGGGAGCACGCGGTCGATCGGGCCATACCAGCCCGAGGCGTTGAACCAGCCGAGGTGGATCGCAAACGCCAGCACGAGCAAGGGGCCGACGACAAACGTGGGAATCGAGATCCCCGCCATGCCGAAGGTGGAGGCCGTGTAGTCGACCCACGTGTTGCGGCGCACGGCCGCGAGCGTGCCGAGGCCGATGCCCAGCACGAGCGCGAGGCTGAGCGCCAGCGCGCCGAGCTCGGCGGAGACGGGCAGCTTGTCGGCGATGATCTCGTTGACGGTGCGGTTGGGATACTTGAACGACGGCCCGAGATCGCCGCGCGCGAGGCTGCCGAGGTAGTCGAGGTATTGCTGCCAGAGCGGCTTGTTGAGGCCGTAGTGCGCCTCGAGGTTGCGCATGATTTCCGGCGTGACCGCTTTCTCCGCGGTGAAGGGACCGCCCGGCACGAAGCGGATCATGAAGAACGTCGCCGTGACCACCAGGAACAGCGCAAGGAGCGACTGCAGGAAGCGCGACGTGATGAAGCGGAGCATCGAAAGGGCCGGGCAGGGTGAAAGCTGTCGCGGCGGTAGGCTAGAAAGAAAATCTTGGCGGGAAGGGGCGGCGGACCCGGTGGTTTTCGGGAAGGGGAGGGCGATTCGCTGGCCGGGCGGCCGGCGCCGCGGCGTGTTTTGCGTTTGTGCGCGGGGCGGGGGACCGCACCCTCGCGAACCGGGGCCGCCCCGGCCCCCTGCCGATGAAAACCCCGCCGACCACCCGCCGCCACTTTCTCGAGAACACCGCGCTGGCGCTGGCCGCGGCCGCGGTGGGGCCGGGCCTGCGCGCGGCCGCAACCGCCTCCAGCCGGGCGTGGACCATCGGCTGCCTGAATCGCCCGTGGACGAAATGGAGCGCCGACGAGATGCTCGATGGCGTGAAGTCCGCCGGCTTCCGCCTGCTGGGCCTGCAGACGCCGACCCCGGCCGATCCCTTCGCGGGTGCGACCGCGACGCGGGAGTATCTCGCGGAGTTGAAGGACAAGATCGCCGCCCGCGGGCTCGAGGCGTTTCAAGGCCGCCTGCAGACGCGCGACGCGGCGCCGGAGGCCGACGAGGCGGCGGCGATCCGCCGGCAGATCGACCACGCGGAATACCTCGGCCTGCGTGTGCTCATCAACACGGGCACCGCGAAGGTCGACGCCTATCCCAAGTGGTATCGGGCGATGGCGCTGGCGGCGGCCTATGGCGCGGACCACGGCGTCGAGATTGTCGTCAAGCCGCACGGCGGCGTGACGGCGGCCGCCCCCGAGCTCCTGACGTGCCTCGAAAAAGTGAATCACGCCAATTTCCGGCTCTGGTATGACGCCGGGAACCTGATCTACTACACCGGCAAGGATCCGCTTGCGGATCTGGAGCCGCTGCTGCCGCATGTGACGGCGTTCACGGCCAAGGACTGCGCGGGCAAGGGCGCCGAGGTGATGACCCAGTTCGGCACGGGCAAGGTGGATTTCACCGCAATCTTCCGGCGGCTCAAGCGGGCGGGTTTTGCCGGCCCGATTGTGATGGAGAGCTGCGCCGTCGCGGCGACAGCGGCCGAGACCGCGGCGAACGCGCGGGCCAACCGGTTGTTTCTGGAAAAGGCGCTCGCGCAGGTTTGACGGGGCGGCCCGCCGCCGCGGGGTGCGGCTACTTTGGCCGGGCGAGCGCCAGCGCGCTCCAGTCGATCGCCTGCAACGGGTTGCCCCGCCAGCCGACGACGGTCGGGTGGACCAGGCGGTTTTGGACCGAGAAATAGACGGGGGCGTAGGGGACTTCCTCGGCGATGAGCTGCTCGCAGCGCTCGATGGCGGCGCGGCGGGCGGGCTCGTCGGGCGCGGCGTTCACCGCGGCAAACGCGGCATCATAGCGCGGATCGCTCCAGCCGGCGTCGTTGTTCGGATCGCCGGTGACGCCGAGGGCCAGCATGTCCGTGGGATCGGCCACGCCCATGCTCCAGTTGTCGGCGGTGACGGCGAAGGTCTTGGTGCGCAGCACGTCGAGCCAGACCTTGAACTCCATCGGGGCGATGCCGACTTTCACGCCGAGGGTTTGGTGCCACATCTCCTGGAGCGCCTGCGCGACGGCGAGGGTGTCCTGGTTGCGCGAGCCCACGGCGTAGTCGATCGCGGGAAAGCCCGCGCCGCCGGGAAAGCCGGCCGCGGCGAGGAGGTTTTTCGCCTCCGCGGGATCGAAACGGTGGAAGGGCGGGAAGGCGTAGCCGCCCGCGCCGGGCCGCACGTAGGCGTAGGCGGGCTCGCCCCGGCCCTTGATCGCGGAGGCGGCGAGGCGCTCGCGGTCGATGGCGAGGGCGAAGGCGCGGCGCACGCGCACGTCGTTGAACGGCGGGCGCTGGGTCGAGAACGTGACGAAATTTGAGCGCAGCACCGGCGTGGCCTGCAATTCCGAGGGGGTGTGCTTGGCGTAGCCTTCGATTTTCGACTGCGGCACCTCCATCGTCACGTGCAGCTGGCCGGCGCGGTAGGCGCGCTCCTCGACCGCCGACTCCTCGATGGGGTAGAAGCGGATTTCCTCCAGGCGGACGCGGGCCGCGTCCCAATAGCGCGGGTTCTTGCGGACGACGAGATGGGTGTGGGGCTTCCACTCCGCGAGCACGAACGGGCCGTTGGAGACGAAGTTTCCGGGTTCGGTCCATTTGCCGCCGCGGCGATCGCCGCCGCCGAACTTTTCCAGGGTCGGGCGATGCAGGGGCCGCAGATGGGAATCGGTGAGCAGCGGGAGAAAATACGGGGCGCGAAACGCGAGGCGAAACACGACGGTGCGGGCGTCGGGCGCCTTTATGCCGACGTCGGCGAAGTCCTTGGCGCGGCCCTCGACGAAATCCCGCGCGCGCTCGACCGCGAAGAGGCGGTTCGCGCCTTCGCAGCCGAGCTTCGGCTCGAGGAAGCGGCGGAAGCCCGCGACGAAGTCCTCCGCGGTGACAGGGTCGCCGTTGGACCAGGTCGCCCCGGCCCGCAGGTGAAACGTGTAGGTGCGTTCGTCGGGCGAAAGCTCCCAGCGCTCGGCGATGCCGGGCAAAACGGTCGTCCCGTCGTTTGCGAGGCGCACGAGGCCCTCGAGAAGGGCGTCATGGATGAAGCCGACGATGGAGCTGTTGTTGGTGTGCGGATCGAGGTCGGGCGGCTCGGATTGGTTGCCGACGTGCAGCGTCTGCGTGCGCAGGCCGGACTCGACGGCCGTCTCACGACGGGCGCACGCCGCGACGAGGAGGGAAGAGGCGAGCGCCAGCAGCACTGGCGCACGAGCGAGCGGTGGCATCATGCGAGAAACCGGGGGAGAGCCCCGAGCAGGCCTGCACGCCGGTGCGGACGCCAGAAGGAAAGTCGCGACCGGGTTTGCTCGCGTTGCCTCCGGTCTGTTCTCCGGTGGGTGGCGTCTGGCTGCATTGCCATGCGCATCCTCCCCCTGCTCTCCCTGCTCGGAACCGGCCTCTTCGTTTCAGCCGCGGCGGCCGCTGAAAACAAACTGGCGCCCTGCCGCGTCGTGCAGACCGCGAGAGTCGGCGGCGACGGCGCGTTCGACTACGTCTTCGCCGACGAGGCGGGGCGGCGGCTCTACGTGCCGCGCGGGAATCGCGTGACGGTCTTCGACCTCGATTCGCTGCAGCCGGCGGGCGAAATCCCCGACGCGAAATCCGTCCACGGCGTCACGGTCGATCCGAAGTCGCGGCACGGGTTCAGCAGCAGCAATCCCGTCCTGATGTGGGACACGCGGACGCTCGCGGTGCGGAAGACCATCCCGGTCGAGGGCGCGCCCGACGCCATCCACTTCGATGCGGCGACGCAGCGCGTGTTTGTCCTCAGCCACCGTGCGCCGCACGCGACGGTGCTCGATGCGCGCGACGGCTCCCTCCTCGGCACGATGGACTTGGGCGGGATGCCGGAGCAGGCGGTGAGCGACGGGGCGGGCCGCGTCTTCATCGACATCGAGGACAAGGACAAGGTGGCCGTCGTCGACGCGCGGACGCTCAAAGTCACGGCGAACTATGATCTCGCGGGCAAGGGCGGCACGCCCGCCGGACTCGCGATCGACCTGAAGCACCGGTTGCTCTTCGCGTGCTGCCGCGCGCCCGCGACGATGGTGGTGCTCGGCCTGGACGACGGGAAAATCCTCGCCGCGCTGCCCATCGGGGCCGGGACGGACGGCGCGGCCTTCAACGCGGCGACGGGCGAGGCCTTCAGCTCGAACCGCGACGGCACGCTGACGGTCGTGAAGGTGGGCGGCCCGGCGAATTTCGAGGTGACGCAAAACGTGGCGACGATGCCCGGCGCGAAGACCTGCGCCTTCGATGCGCGGACGGGCCGCGTGCTGCTCATCGCCGCGGAATATGGGCCGCCGCCCGCGCCCGCGGCGCCAACGCGCGGAGGTCTGCCGGAAGCGCCGACGAAAAAAGCCGCCGCGCGCGGGCCGATGGTGCCTGGGTCGTTCACGATCCTCGCGGTGGGACGTTGAGCGCGGCGGCGGAGTTGGCCGGCGCGGGCTCCCCCTCGAATAATGGGTTGCCGCATGGGGCTTGCGTTGCCTTGCTGCGTCGTCCCTCGCGACCGGTATGAAGCTGCGCTGCTCCGTCGTCTGTCTTGCCCTGATCGCCTGCGCCTCTCGCGCGGGCGCGGCCGACGCCACGACCCCGGTCGACTACACGCAGCGCAACACGCCCTTTGCGCCGGCCGGCAGCGTCGCGCCCGAAAAACAAAAGCCCGGCGACAACACGGCGGCGGTGGGCGACAAGCGCGTCGAAAAGGAAACCGTCGAGAAAAAGGCCTCCGTCCTCGGGGAGCGTCGCGCGGCGATCGACCTCACGGAGGCGCGCGAGAAGAATGTGCGCGAGAAGGATTCGCGCCGGCCGGAGAAAGTGGAGCAGCCCCAGAGCGCGCTGAACCACAAGCCCGCGGCAATCTCCACCGCGGAGAACACGACCAAGCCGCCCACGGTCGCGAAATTTCAGGACGGCCTCTCCGCCGCGAGCGCCACGAACATGGCGCGTTTCCCCGCGATCGACAAGGCGACCGCCGCCAAGATCAACCGCTTCGTCTTCCGCAAGAATCCCGTCGAGGCCGAGGCGACCGCGGCGGCCGCGACGGTGACGCCCGCCGGCGGCCCGCCCGCGGTGCAGAAATGATCCGCGCCGCGCGCCGCCGATGAGCCGCTTCCGCGTCCTCCAGTTCAACATCCAGTTCGGCGAAATCTGGGACGAGACCTATCCCGACCGCGCCCCCATCCGCCTCGAGGAGGCCATCGCCGAAATCAAGCGGCACGATGCGGACATCATCACCCTGCAGGAAGTCGAGCAGGCGATGCCCGGGGGCGTGCAGTTCCAGCCGCCGCCCAACTACACGCGCCTGCGCGCGGAGCTGCCCGGCTACGACGGGCATTTCAGCTACCCCAAGGCCGATCCGCGCGAGCTGCCCTTCGGCATCGGCCTCGCGATTCTTTCGCGCACGCCGCTTCGCGAGCCATCGCGCCTCGATCTGCCGTCGCCGGCCATTGAGTTCGATTTCTACGGCAAGAAAACGACGCCCACCGATCGCCTGCTCATCGGCGCGCGCACGACGCTGCACGGGCGCGACCTGCAGTTGCTCAACACCCACCTGCTCGCGTTTTTCATGCTCGGCTCGAGCAGCGAGACGCACCCGCGGCAGCGCGAGCTCGTGGCGCAGCAGCTCGCCGCGGCGCGCGGGCCCTGCGTGCTCGGCGGCGATTTCAACGTGAGCCGGCACGACTCGCTGGTCGCGCAGTTCGCCGCGTGCGGCTTCCAGACCGTGCAGGACCATGAGATCACCTGGCGGCGCCGGCCGCTCGTGCTCGATCACATCTTCCACAACGCCCCGCTCCGGTGCCTCGCCCGCCGGGTGGTGCCCACCCGCGCAAGCGATCACCACGCGATCGTGGCGGACTTCGAGTTTGTGGAGTAGGGCGGGTCGGTGCCCCGCCCTACTTGCCCCGCCGCACGCGCTCCTTGTCCTCCTCGCGTTCCTCCTCGATGCGCGCGCGCTCGCCGACGAGCTGCTGCTTGATCTTCTCGGCGTCCTCGAACTTTTGCGCGGCGAAGGCCTCGTCGAGCTGCTTCTTCAGGAAGATCTCCCGCTCGGCCAGCTTGCCCTTGTAGACGCGGTCGATCTCGGCGAGGCGGGCCTTTTGCTCGGGCGTGAGCGGCGTGTGGGCGGAGGGGTCGGACTTGGCGAGCCGCTCCATGGCGAGTTCGTAGGCGCTTTTCATGGCGACGGAGTGTCCCGCGGGGCTAGCCAAACTTCACGCCGAAAATCAGCGTGAGCGCGACCACGGCAAACGGCGGCCACCAGCCGCCGCCCCGCCGCCGCCACCGGAGCGCGTAGCCCGCGAGCAGCGCCGCGATCAACGCGGCCAGCGCCACGGGCCCGACCCACGGCGCGACGAACTGCGCGGGCACGAACGCCCCGGGCACGCGCACGCCCAGCCGCACCAGCCCCTCGATGCCCAGGAGCACGAGCGCGGCGGCGTGGTTGCACAGCGCCGCGCCCCAGCCGAAGCCGATGAGCCCGCACAGCAGCGAGGCGAACCCGCCGAGGGTCACGATCACGGCGGCGGGGATGAGCACCAGGTTGGCGGCCAGGGCGCCGGGGGTGAGCAGCCGGAAGAACTGCACGCCCGTCAGCAGGCTCACGAGCGTCGTCGCCACGCCGATCGCCACGGCGGATGCGGCCGTGCGCCATGCCCAGTCGAGCGCCTGCTGCCACCACCGCCACGCGGGCGCGGGCAGATCGCGCCACGGCGCCCAGCGCCCCAGCCACGCCTCCGCCAGCGGCAGGCCCAGCATGAGCAGCGCCGCCACGATCGCGTAGCTCATCAGGAAACTGGCGCTGAAGATTTGCAGCGGCGCGATGAGCAGCACGGCGAAGGCCGACGCCACCAGCGCGGCGACGGCGTTCCCCGGGCGCCGCAGCAGCAGGGCGGCCTCGAAAAACACGGCCATCGCAAAGGCCCGCACCGCCGAGGGCGAGGCGCCCGTGATGTCCACGAACAGCCACAGCGCCGCCGCCCCAATCGCGAACCGCGCCGCGGCGGGCAGCCGCAGCAGCGCGAGCAGCGCGTGGATCGCCGCCGCGATGACGCCGATGTTGAGCCCGCTGATCGCGAAGAGGTGCATCGTGCCGCTCTGCATGAAGAGCGTGTGCTGCTCGTCGCTCAGATCGTGCGTGGTGCCGAGCATCATGGCGCGCAGGAGGCCGGCGAGCTCGGGGCGCTTCCCGGCGATGCCGCGGCCAAGCGTGTCGTGGCACCAGGCGGTGGCGCGCGCGCAAAAACGATAGTAGGCGTTCGCCGGTTTCTCCTCGGCGATGACGCGGCCGCGGGTGAGGCGGAAATTCATGCCGGCGCCCGCGAGGTAGCCGTCGAAGGTGTCCGCCGGCGGGTCGCGCGGCAGGGTGACCATGACGCCGACCGCCGAGATTTCCGCGCTGCGGATCGGAGCGGGCTCGCCCCGCCGCAGCGCGAGGGAAAAATAAAGGCGCTGCCCGGCGAGTTCGCGCAGGTGCTCGTCGCCGCGCAGCACGGTGGCGAGCCCGCTCGCGCGGCGCGCGTCGGCCGAGGCGAACACGCGGTCCACGCGCAGCGAGAGCCGCGCCTCGCGCGCGGGCAGCGTGTCCCACGCCGGCAGCCTCGCGCGGTGCAGGCCGTAGGCCGCGGTGCCGGCGAGCGCCATGCCCGCGACCAGCGACGCGCGCCAAAGGCGCGGCGAGCGGCCCGCCGCCCAGAGCGCCGCGCCGGCCAGGGCCAGCGCGGCCGCGAGCAGCCACCCCGGCGGCGGCGTCACGCCGCCCTTGCCGGCCGCGAGCCCGCCGATGAACGGCAGCGCAATCCACAGCAACGGCGCGCGATGGCCGAGGCTGCGGGCCATCATGGCGCGCCGCTTACTTGTCGAACGCCGCCAAGCCGAGCTGCTTGGTGATGTCCTGCTTCATGTATTTCACCCAGCTCTCGGGAATCGCCGGCTTCTTGATGTCACCGTTCTTGTCGGGCTTGCCCGAGTTGGAGAAAATTTTGATCTCCTTGTTGTCGTAGGTGAGCGTCATGGTCGAGCGCCAGCCGCCCTGCTCGAGGAAGAGCACGACGCGGCCGTTTTCCTTGGCCTTGAGCGCCCAGCCGCGGGCGGAGGTGCCGCTGATGATGGCCTTCTGCACGTCGGCGACCTTCAGGCCGCTCGGCACCACGATCGTGCCGGCCAGCGCGCCGGGATCGGTTTTTTCGCTGGCGGCTTGGACGCCGGCGAGGAGCGCGAGGAACAAAATCAGGAGGCGGGTGGGGCGGAGCGCGAGGTTCATGGCGATGGCGGGTGAAAGGCTGGGGCGTTCGGGGCGGCGCAGGGCGACCAAAGCGCGCCGCCGCGAACCGGTCAACCCGCAAGGGTGCCCTTCAGCGCAGCTGCTCCGCGTGCGGCACGACGCAGGCGAATCCCTCCCGGCTGAGCGAGTCGAGCAGGTGCGCGATCCCCGCCACGCGGACGCCCGTGGGCACGCCCCGTCCCTCGTGCAGCAGCACGATCGCGCCGGGGCGCACGCGGGCGGCGACCGAGGCCGCCATCGCCTCCGCCGACGTGGCGTGGCAGTCGCCGCTGCGCACGGTCCAGCCCACGCAGCGCAAGTCGCGGGCGGCGAGCGCGGGAGCCAGCAGCAGGTGCTTGATGCCGACGGGAGGACGAAACCACCGGGGCGTTGCGCCCACCGCGCGCAGGGCGCCGAGCCCGCGGTCCAGTTCCGCCGCGAGGCGGCGCGGGCTGGCGCACCAAAAAGTCCCGAGCGGATGAGTGTGCGAATGATGCGCGACCTCGTGGCCGCGCCGGGCGATTTCGCGGACAAGCTCGGGGTGACGCGCGGCCCGCTCGCCAATCACGAAGAACGTGGCCTTGGCTCCGTGGCGGTCGAGCAGGTCCAGCAGCCTTGGCGTGTCCTCCGGGTCCGGTCCGTCGTCGATGGTGAGCCAGACCTCCCGGCGCTCCGTGACGAAATGCGTGAAGACGCGCACGAGCCCCTGCGCGCCCGGGGCGAAGAGCGCCCAAAGCAGAAAGGGGTCCGGCGCAAAAAACAGGGCCGCACCGAGGCCGTGCGCCGAGAACATCCACGCCCCGGCGCCGGCAATCTTGGCGGCGAGCGCGGCGAGGAGCAGCGGGGGCGGGCCCGCCTTGTCGGCGGTGCCGGCCTCGCGCGAGGGGACGGTTCTCTCGTGGCCGTTCATCGCCTCACCACGCGCACAGCGCCGCGATGTGCGCCGCGGAGCCGTCGCGCATCCAGCCGTCGAGCTGCGCCTGATCCTTGAGTTGCTGGCCGCGGGCGCGCGGCACGGCGGCGAAGGCGTTGGCGCACTCCGGCAGCGCGGTCATGTCGCCCCAGAGTTTTTCGAACTGCGTCACGGGAAACACATCCTCCTGCCCGAGGCCCCAGCGCTTCTTCACGTCCTTGAGCGTGACGTAGGTCGGCACGCGCGCGGCCATCGCGCGGACGGCCGCGGCGGTGCGCGCCGCGTCGCCGAGATCGTCGCGCGTGAGCTGGAAGAGCGCGAGCAGCCGGTCGATGTCCACCCAGCACGAGTTGGTGCTGTAGTAGGTGAGCGCAAACTCATCCTCCTCGCGCGGCAGCGCCAGGCCCTCGACGAGGCGGAGGCGGCCGTCGACGCGCGCGAGCCCGCCGCCGTGGTCCTCGATGCGCCGCGGGATCACTTCCCAGCCGAGCGTCGCGCCGCTCGCCTGAAACCACCCGACGAGCGCGGGATCGAGCGTGGCGCCGAGGGTGTCGATGTTGTGCACGAGCAGCGTGCGGAGCTGCGGGCGCGCGGCGAGCAGGCGGGCGAGCGTGCCGTTCTTGAGCAGGTTCGGGATCTCGAACCAGTGGCCGACGGGATGGAGGCACTGGCCGGGGAGGTTGTCGGTGTAGTCGCTGCCCTCGCCGGCGGCGCGCGCCCAGCCCGCGAGCGCGGCGCGGCCCTGCTCGCGCGCCTTTTCCTTTTGCTCGTCGAGCTTCTGCTGCGCCGTCTCCTCCCACGCGAAGTGTAGGTCGCGCACCGTCGGCACGAGCCGCAGCCCGATCGAGCGGCCGGGCGAAAGGAACACCGTGCGATCGAGCGCGCCGCCGTGCGCGGCGCGCAGGTGACGCTCGATCGGCGCGTGCGTGAGATGGCTCGTCGTGAACACGTGCGGCACCTCCGCGCCGAACTCGCGCCCGGTGCGCCGCGACTTCGCGAGATGCACGTCGATGAAGCTCCGGTGCTCGCCCGCGAACTTGGCGAACGGATGCAGGCCCTTCACCACGCCTGCGCCCTGCGTCCAGCGGCTGCCGACGCCGGCCGCGTAGGTGACGACGGCGACCTCGCCGCGGCGAAGGGTGGCCTCGCCGGCCTTGCTCAGGTCGGGTTTCACGCCCGACGAAAGGTTGAACAGCTCGTTCGCCCCCACGTCCTCGATCCGCGTGCTCGCCGGCAGGCGGTTCATCGCGAGCCCGATGCGGCCCGCACGCAAGTCGGCGCGGATCTGCTCGTGTTGCGCGCGGTCGAAGCCGTTTTCGGCGAGCAGCTCGTCGAGCCCGCGCCCGCTGCGCGCGCCGGACTCGGCGGCGGGCATCAATCGGTCCAGCAGCGCCGGCATCGCCTGCGCAAACTCCGGCCGCGCGCGCGCGGCGCGCGTGAACTGCTGCAAGTCGCCGCGCTCCCGCGGCGTCAGCTTGCTGGCCTCGCGGCGCAGCCAGCGCGGCGCGGCGTGCGCGTAGAACTCCACCGGCAGCAGCGCCTCCGCGCCCGTGAGCAGCGCGGCGACGGAGCCGTGCTCGTTGATCGCGAAATCGTAGACCACCGGGTCCATCGCGAACGGCAGCGACGATTCCAGCTCGCGTTTCGTCGCGAGCATGATCTCGAGGAGCTTCGCCTGCGCCTCGGCCTTGCGGTGCGGCGCGAAGATGAAGCCCATGCCGCCGCCCGACATGCCGCCGAGCATCCAGAAGCCCCAGAAGTCGTCGCCAAACGCCGCGCGCGTGCGCGCGATGAGCTGCTCCGTGTAGCGGTTGCTCACCCACGGGATGATCGTCTGGAGCGGGCCGAAGAAATTCTCCGTGAGCGCGCGGCCGAGGCCGCGGATGTCGCCCGCGGCGAGCAGCGCGAGGATTTGATCAAGCGTGGCGACGGCCTGCTTCCGCGCGGCCCACTCGGGCTCGCTGCGCAAAAGATATTTCTCCGTCGCCATCTCGAGGATGGGGCCGACGTTCTGCGCCATGCCGCCGTGCACGACCACGAGCGAGTCCTGCAATTTCCTCCGCGCCGCCGCCGAGATGCGATCGGGCCCGAGCAACGTGTGGCGCGGCAACAGGCGCCCGCGGCTCACGCCATGCTCGGGATCGCCGGGCTGCGTCGGCACGCCCTCGATGAGCTTGAGGCCGGGCCACACGCCGCCGCTGTCCTGCCAGCCGCCGCCGGAGCCGCCGAGCCACTCGCCGAGGATCGCGCGCGCGGCGACGCTGCGGCGCTCGGGCTCGGTCATCGCGCCCTCGAGCGAGGCGATCTGGCCGGTGGCCCGCATGCAGGCACCGATGAGCGCGCCGAGGAGGTTGGTCGAGACGGCGAGGCGCGAGCCCTTGGGGATGCGGTTGACGTTGCTGACGAGCTCGAAGCCGCGCCCCGGCCCGAAAATCTGCGCGAGCAGCTCCGCGAGGCTCGCGCCCGAGCGCTCGATGCCCGGCGGCACGAGGCCCGCGGCGATGACCGCGGCCTTGAGCAGGCCGAGGTAGTCGCGGCCGAAGTCGAACACGTCGTCGAGCGAATCGAGCGTCGCCGCCGCCTCGAGATCGACGCTCGCGAGCCGGATCACCGGCTCGTCGATCACGCGGAAGAACGCCTCGACCGGCGGGCGCGGCGCGGCGTCGCGCCCATGCACGCCGAGGTCGATCGAGATGTTGAGCACGCGCGCGCCCTCGGGAAAATCCATGCCGAGGAAAAAGATGTCGCTCCAGCCGCAATGCGTGAGGTCCATGCGCACGGGCGTGCGCTCGCGGAGCAACGGATGGGACGAAGGGGACGAGGACGACGGATGGGACGCGGCGAGGAGTTCGCGGCGGACGCGCAGCGGCTGATCGAGCGGGTGGCCGAGGCGGAACATCCACGCGTTGCCGTGCGTGGACCGCACGGTGCGGCGCACCTGATCGGCAAGTGTCTGGAACGCGAGCGCATGGTGCGCGGCGGCGAGCGCGCTGGAGAGCGTCTCGCTGGGTCCGGCCTCGCGCTGCGCGGTGAGAAACACGGCGATCGCCTCCTCGAAGCGCCGCTCCAGCAAGTGGCGGAAGCCCTCGTAAGGCGTCCGCCCGAGCCGCGGCAGCTCCGCGCGCGCGGGCAGACGGTAGCGATGGATCGCGGTGATGAAGAAGAGCGCGCGGACGCGCTTGTAGAGGTTTTCCTCCCCGCGGCGGTAGGCGTCGAGCTGCGCGCAGGCGGCGAGCAATTCCGCGGCGCCCCGGCCCTCGCACCACGCGTCGACCGCTTGGTCGCGGGCGGCGGGCTCGGTGGCGTCGATGATGTCGAGCAGGCCGCGGCTCATGATCCGTCGGCGCGCACCGCGAGCAGTTCCACGAGCTGCGTGAGCACGCGATCGCGATCGCGGCCGGACAGCGAGAGGGCGAGCTGCGCAAAGAGCAGGCCGTAGGGCGCGCCGATGTCGAAGCGGCGCCCGGCGACGTTGAACGCGAGGTAGCGGCGCTTCGCGGCGAGCGCATGCAGCGCGGGCGAGAGGCCGAGCGGCTTGTCCGGCGCCGCGCGCTGGTGCTCGGCGAGCAGCGCGAGGATTTCCGGCCCGAGCACGTGCATCCCAAAGAAACAAAGGTAGAACCCCGCGCGCAGGCCCGGCACGATGAGCTGCTGCTCCGCGACGGTGGGCGTGGGTTTTTCGAGCACGGCCTCGACTTGGTAGAGCGGGCGCGCGCCCCCGACGAGCCGCCCGCCCACGGCGCCAAACGACGTGAGCTGGCTCTCGCGCGTCGGCTGCACGGCGGACACGGCGGCGTTCTCCGCCGCCGCGACGTCCATGAGCTGTCGTGCGCAGCTCGTCTTGCCCGACGAAACGTGCAGGTGATCGCCGACGAGGTGGAGAAAGGGCTCGTCGCCGACGAATGCGCGCCCGCACAGCACCGCGTGGCCGTAGCCGCGCGGCGCGTCCTGCGCGAGGAAGCGCACGCGCGGCCCGAGCGCGCCGCAGGCCTCCTTGTAGGCCGACTCGTCGCCAGGGCAGACCACGACGCCGAACTCCTCGATGCCCGCGCCCGCGGCTTCCTCGAGCACGACCTGCAGCGCGGTCTTCGCCTCGCCGTTTTGATCGATGAGCGTCTGGAGCGGGAGCGTGCGCTGGCGGGGGTTGGCGGCGGTGACGAGGACTTTGCGGATTCTCATGACGGCGATGAAGCGGCGGGAAAGCGAAAGCGTTGCAGGCCGTTGCGGGCGGCGTCGAATCCGAAACCGAGCCTCCGCATTGACCGCAACCGACATTTCGCTACCTCTGATCCCTCATGCCGAAAAAGACCGTCGCACGCCAACCCGCCGCGCCCCGCGTGCTGCGGGGCACCGTGTTCATCACGCGGCAGGTGCATTTCAACTCGGCGCACCGCCTGCACAACCCGGCCAAGAGCCAGCGATGGAACGTCGCGCAATACGGCCTGTGCACCAACCCGCACTGGCATGGCCACAACTACGTGCTGGAGGTCACCGTGCGCGGGGAGCCCGACGCCGACACCGGCTACATCCTCGATCTCGGCGAGCTGAAAAAGATCCTCAACCGCGCCGTCGTCGATCCCTGCGACCACAAGAACCTCAACACGGAGGTGCCGTTTCTCCGCGGCGTCATCCCCTCGACGGAAAACCTCGTCATCGCGTTCTGGCACCGCATCGCGCCGCTGCTCCCGCCGCAGGCCGCGTTGCACCGCGTGCGGCTGTTCGAGACGCCGCGCAACTTCGCCGAGTTTTTCGGCCCCGACACCCCCGCGCCATGAAGCCGATGTATCTGCACAACTCGAGCTGCGGCCAGCCGGCGAAGATCGCGCGCCGCTACGACCGGAAGTTCCGCTCCACGCAGGCGCACAAGGCCTCCCTGCCCGACATGATGCGCGCCGCCCACGACGCGATCCAGGGCGCCAACGTCCCCATCCAGCAGGTGGGCATCCACAATTTCCGCCTGCCGCTCCGCATCCGCACCAAGGGCGGCAAGATCCTCACGCTCGAGGCCCGGGTGACCGGCACCGTCTCCCTGGAGGCGGAGCTGAAGGGCATCAACATGAGCCGGATCATGCGTTCGTTCTACGACCACCGCGACGAGGTGGTGACGGGCGAGTGGATGGGGAAGATCCTCAAGGCCTACCTGCGCAACGTGGAGACCAAGGACGCCCGCCTGATGGTGAAGTTCTCCTACCCGATGATGCGGCCCAGCCTGCGCAGCGATCTCGCGGGCTGGCAGTATTACGACGTGGCGTTCGAGGGCGTGATGACCGCCGGCGGGCGCTACCGGCGCTTCATCCATTTCGACTTCGTCTACTCCTCGGCCTGCCCGTGCAGCGCGGAGCTCGCCGAGCACGCGCGCGACACGCGCGGGGCCTACGGCGTGCCGCACTCGCAGCGCAGCAAGGCGCGCGTCACGCTCGAGGAGGCCGAGGGCAAGAAAATCTGGATCGAGGATGTGCACGCCCATTGCCTCGCGGCCCTGCAGACCGAGACGCAGGTGATGGTGAAGCGCGAGGACGAGCAGGCCTTCGCGGAGCTCAACGGCGCCTACCTGAAGTTCGTCGAGGACGCCGCGCGCCTGCTCTACCGCGAGTTCGACGCGGACCGGCGCATCGTGGATTTCCGCATCGCGTGCTCGCACCTCGAGTCGCTGCACTCGCACGACGCCGTGAGCGTGATCTGCAAGGGCGTGAAGGGCGGGTTCACCGCCGACTTCATGGATTTCGGATCACTGGTGTGCTGAGGGCTTGGATTTTCAGGCGGCAACGGGAAGAACCGAGAAAGACCGCGCCCCGCCGCTCCTCCCTTTGTTTCCCCCTGTGAAAACCAAGCCCGTCGTCCTCATCACCGGTGCGTCGCAGGGCATCGGCGCGGCGATCGCGAGGGCTTTCGCCGCCGAAGCGCCGGGCGCGAGGCTCGCGTTGGTCGCGCGCAACGCGCGGGCCCTTGCGGCGGTCGCCCGGGCCTGCGCGAAGTCCGGCGCGACCGCGGAGGTTTTTCCCTGCGACGTGAGCGACGAGGCCGCGGTGGCTGCGATGGCAGGGGCGATCACGAAGCGCTTCGGCGCGGTCGACGTGCTGATCAACAACGCGGGCGTCTTCGCGGGCGCGCCGTTCGCCGCGACCGAGGTCGCGGCCTTCGACCGGATCGTGGCGGCGAACCTGCGCAGCGCCTTTCTGGTCACGCGGGCTTTTCTGCCGGCGATGCTGCGCCGCCGGCGGGGCGATGTTTTTTTCATGAGCTCGATCGCGGGGCGCGCGGCCTATCCAAACGGCGCGGCGTATTGCGCGGCGAAGTTCGGCGTCACCGGCCTCGCGGCCGTGCTGCGCGCGGAGACCAAGGGCACGGGCTTGCGCGTGTGCTGCGTGCATCCGGGCGCGACGGTCTCGCCTTCGTGGCGTGGCAGTGGCGTGGCCGAGGCGCGCCTGATGCCGGCGGCCGATGTGGCGCGGGCCTTCCTCGATGCGTGGCGCCTTTCGCGCCGCACCGTCGTCGAGGAAATCGTGCTGCGGCCGGCGGGCGGGGACGTCTGAAACCTTGGATCCGGCGCGACTCCAGCCTTGAGCTGCCGTAGTCGCGGCCTACTTTCTTCCGCCCCGAGGAACGCGTAATTATTCGCGGGCCTCGATTTCCGACCCCCATGAACTCCCCGTCCCGTTGCGTGCGTCTGCTGGCCGTGATCTTGAGCAGTGTGCTGGCCGTGGTCGCCCCGCTCCGCGCGCAGGGGCCCGCCACCGGCGCCATCGAGGGCCGCGTCTTCGATCCGCGCCGCGGCGAATACCTCGAGAACGCCCGCATCAAGCTCGAGGGCTCCGCGCAGGAAGTGCTCACCAACGCCACCGGCGCCTACCGCCTCGCCAACGTCCCCGCCGGCCCCGCGCGCCTCGCGATTTTCTACACCGGCCTCGGCACGCGCAGCGAGACGGTGACCGTCACGGCGGGGCAGACGGTGCAATTCGACATCACCCTCACGCCCGCCGCCGCCCCGCGCGCGGGCCCGGGCGACATCGTGAAGCTCGACGCTTTCAGGGTGGAGACCTCGAAGGAGATGGACGGCGCCGCGCTCGCGATCAACGAGCAGCGCTTCGCCCGGAACATAGTGCAGGTCGTCGCCGCCGACGAGTTCGGCACCATCTCCGACGGCTCGATCGGCGAGTTCATGAAGTTCCTGCCCGGCATCACGAGCGACTATACCGGCGGCGACGCCCGTCGCTTCTCGATCAACGGCGTGCCCGCCGGCAATGTCCCGATTTCGATGGGCGGCTTCGACATGGCGAGCGCGGCCGGCGCCGGCACCGGCCGCCAGGTCGAGCTCGATCAGGTCTCGATCAACAACGTCGCCCGCATCGAGATCAACCGCACGCCCACCCCCGAGTCGCCGGGTTCCGCGCTGGCGGGCTCGGTGAATTTCGTGCCGCGCGGGGCGTTCGAGCGCAGCCGTCCGAGCTACAACTACAGCGTCTCGTGGCTCATGAAGGACGCGGAGCGGGCCTTTGGCCGCCGCACGCCCGGCCCCGGCTGGGGCCAGATGACCTACAAGATTCACCCCGGCATCGATCTCTCGGCGGTGGTCCCGGTCAGCAAGAATTTTGGCTTCACGGTCTCCGCCGGTTATTCGCTCCAATACACCCCGCAGTCCAACGTCGCCCCGCAGTGGCGCGGCGCCGCCGCCGCGACCAATGTCGCCGCCACCGCCACCACCGGCCTTCCGGCGACCGTCCCGCAGAACCCCTACCTCGGCGTCTTCTCCTGGCGCGACTCCGGCAAGGACACCGACCGCCGCTCATTCGGCACCACGATCGACTGGCGCCCGTTCGGCGCCCGCTACGATCGCATCACGGTCGGGTTCCAATACGGCTGGCTCCGCGAGCACTTCGCCACTCGTTCCCAGACGTTCACGATCAATCGCGTCTTCCCCGGCAACTGGGCGCCCGATCACACGTGGGGCCAGGCGAGCACGTTCCCGACCACGGGCACCGCGGTCAACTCGGGCCAGTTTTCCATCGCCAACAGCGGCCGCATCCGTCCCGGCCGCACCATCTCGCCCTCGATCCGCTGGCTGCACGACGGGCGGATCTGGAAAGCCGACACCGGCTTCGCCTACGGCAACTCCCGCATCCACTATCAGGACATCGACAAGGGGGCCTTCAACGGCGTCACGATTCAGCGCAACAACGTCCAGATTCTCTTCGACGACATCAACTACCTGCGCCCCGGCCGCATCACCGTCCTCGATCCCAGCGGCCGCCCGGTCGACTGGACCGACCTCAACAGCTATTCCATCGTCTCGGCCAACAGCAACCGCCAGAAAACCTACGACACCACCCGGCAGGCCTACACCAATGTCCGCCGCGATTTCATGGTGCGCGAGGTCCCCGTCTCCGTGAAAATCGGCGCCGATGTGCGCACCCGGATGCGCGACCTCCGCGGCCCGGGTGGCAATCTCGAGACCTACACGTGGGTCGGCCAGGACGGCCGCCCGAGCACGACGCCCTTCACCCAAGCCGGCCTCGCCAACGACGACAGCCCCAAGCCCTTCCTCGACGTGCCGTATTCCGAGCGCATTCCCGACTTCGGCCTGCCGAAGCAGCAGCACGTCGACAACGGCAAGCTCTGGGCCGACTGGCTCGCGAATCCGCAGCATTGGACCCGCAACGCCAACAACGACTACACCGCCCTCACCAACTTCTCCAAGCACGGCGAGGAGATGATCTCGGCGGCCTACTTCCGCACCGACCTCACCTTCCTGCAAAACCGCCTGAAAATCGTCACGGGCGTCCGTGCCGAGCAGACCAACATCAAGGCCGAGGGCCCGCTCAGCGATCCCACGCGCAACTATCGCTACGACGCTGCCGGCAAGGTCATCCGCGGCCCCAACAACGCCATCCAGTTGATCGAGCCGGCCGGCTCGCTGGCCGCCCTCCAGCGCACCCTCGTCGAGCGCGGCACGCACGTGAACAAGGAATACCTCCGCCTCTTCCCGAGCCTGAATGCCAGCTACAACATCACCGAAAACTTCATCGGCCGCTTCTCCTACTCCGAGTCGGTCGGCCGCCCCGACTTCAACCAGTTCATGGGCGGCGTCGTCCTGCCCGACATCGAGACCATCAACGCCAATTCCCGCATCACCGTGAACAACGCCTCGATCAAGGCGTGGCAGGCCAGGACCTACATGACGCGCTTCGAATATTACTTCGGCGCCGTCGGCCAGCTCTCCGGCAGCGCCTTCATCCGCGACTACAAGAATTTCTTCCAGAACGTCACCTCGGTCGTGACGCCCCAGTTCCTCGACACCTACGCCCTGGATGAAGCCGAATACGGCAACATTCTTGTCGTCACCCAGTTCAACGACCCCAGGAACATCCGCCAATACGGGTTTGAAATCGACTACAGCCAGCAGCTCACCTTCCTGCCCCATTGGGCCCGCGGGGTGCGCTGGTTCACCAACATCAGTTCCCAGCGCGCGAAGGACACCGACAATTTCCAGGACATGAACCCCTTCACCATCAACTGGGGCTTCAGCCTTTCCCGTCCGAAGTGGAACATCCGGCTCAACGAAAACTACCGTGGGATCCAGCGCCGCGGGCTCGTCACCGGCCAAAGCATCGAAGCCGGCACCTACAACTACCGCCCGAAGCGCCTCTACGTCGACGTCACGGGAGAATACAACTTCCACCGTTCGCTCGGCGTGTTCTTCGCCTTCCGCAATGTCCTCGGCGCCACGGAGGATCAAAAGACCTACGGCCCCAACACCCCGAAATACGCCCGTTTCCGCCAGCGCGACGACTACGGCGGCTCGCTCTGGACCGCCGGCGTCAAGGGCTCGTTCTAAAGGAGAATCGCCCGGATCGAGGCGGAGACGCGGCGCTCTCGCCGCGTTCGGTTTAGCGCCGAAAATTTCTTCCCATCCCGCGCAATCCGCCGAGATTGGCCGCCTCGCGCATGACCGGCCCCGATCAAACGGATCTCTTCAGTGGCGACTCGCCTTCGCCGCGCGGCGCCGACTGGCCGGCAAGCGCTGCGCCGGCCAAGGCCCACCAGCCCCTCGCCGCGCGGATGCGCCCGCGCCGCCTCAGCGAGGTCGTCGGCCAGGATCACATCCTGAAGCCGGGGTCGCTGCTGCCGCGGCTCGTCGCGCAGAACCGCTTCGGCTCGCTGCTCTTCTACGGCCCGCCCGGCTGCGGCAAGACCAGCATCGCCGAGGCGATCGCGCGCGAGACGCAGAGCCGCTTCGTGCGCATCAACGCCGTCATGTCCAACGTCGCCGAGCTGCGCGAGATCCTCGCCGCCGCGCGCCGCCGGCCCGAGGCGGCGACCATCCTCTTCATCGACGAGCTGCACCGCTTCAACAAGTCGCAGCAGGACCTCCTGCTGCCCGATGTCGAGGAGGGCAGCGTGCGCCTCATCGGCGCGACGACGCACAACCCCGGCTTCTACGTCAACCCGCCGCTCCTCTCGCGCAGCCATCTCTTCCGCCTCGAGCCGCTCTCGACCGCGGCCGTGGCCGGCGTGCTCCGCCAGGCGCTCGCCGACGCGGAGCGCGGCCTCGGCGCCCGCGGCGTGACCGCCACCGACAAGATCCTCGCCGATCTCGCGGTGCTCTGCGACGGCGACCTGCGCCGCGCGCTCAACGCCCTCGAGGTGCTCGTGCTCGGCCTGGCCGAGGGCGCCGCGATCACGGCGGCGGAGCTGGAGGTCTTCGCGCGCGAGCGCCGCATCCGCTACGATGCCGACGAGGACGAGCACTACGACACCATCTCCGCCTTCATCAAGAGCTGCCGCGGCAGCGATCCCGATGCCGCGATGTATTGGCTCGCGAAGATGCTGGCCGGCGGCGAGGACCCGCGCTTCATCGCGCGCCGCCTCGTGATCCTCGCCAGCGAGGACGTGGGCCTCGCCGATCCGCAGGCGCTGCCTCTCACGGTCGCGGCGCACCACGCGTGCGACTTCATCGGCCTGCCCGAGGCCGAGCTCACGCTGGCGCACGCCACGCTCTACATCGCGACCGCGCCCAAGAGCAACACGGCCACCCTCGCGCTCGGCGAGGCGCACCGCGCGCTGAAGGAGCAGCCCGTGCAGCCCGTGCCGGTTTACCTGCGCGACAAAAGCGGCCAGGCCAGCAAGCGCGCCGGCCACGGCAAGGGCTACGCCTACTCGCACGATTTTCCCGAGAACATCTCCGGGCAGGATTTCCTCGAGAAACCGCTCGCGCTCTACACGCCGAAGCCCGTCGGCTGGGAAGCGAAGATCGCCGACCGCCTCGCGCGGTGGAAGGATTTGAAGGCGGCGCGAAGGGGGTAGGGACGTTTCTCCGAAACGTCCGCGGACGCCGCGGAGAGGCGTCCCCACCGCGTGACAGCCTCGCTATTTCCTTTTCCGAAACAATCCCTCGAGCGCCGCCGCCCCGCTCTGGATCGCGGAACCGCCGTCGGAGATGGCGGCGGTGGCGATGAGCGTCCAAAGCTCACTTGAGTCGGGTTTAATCGGCGTCCCTCGGACCGTGAACGGCTGACGCACCAGTGCATAGCCTTTCGCATCCGTCTCGTTGCCGAGCACGCGGGCAGTGCGCAGCAGCCCGCCGATCGCGCCCTTTGCGCCCATGCTGACTTCGACCGCCATCTGTTGATCCTGAATCGGCGTGCCCGCCGCATAATTGATCTGCCCCTTGCCTGTGATGCGGACAACGGACGAGGTAAACTCAAGTGCGTTGAGGTGGATGTTGAGGTCGTTGCCGCGCTCGATGTTCAGCTTGAATTCGTCGAGTTGGATTTCCCCGAGGGCTTTCGCGAGATCGATGCTGGTCTCGGCGACCGCGCTGGCCTGGGGCGGGGGCGCCTTCCCGAGCATCGAGAGGAGGCCGACGGCGGCGTTTGCCGCGGTCGAGACGCCACCGACGAGCTTCCCGGCGGTGCTCGACTTGCTCAGCGCGCGCAGCACGCCCTTGGATCCCGTGATGTCGAATTTGCCCGTCGCGCCATCCGCGAGCGTGTCGATGGTGGCGGCGGTCCCGCCAATCGTGCCCTTTACCGAGACCTTCGTCTCGATCGGCGGCTCTTCCTTCGGGTTGGTCGCCCGGAAGAATGCCCCGACATCAAACCCCGTCACATCGACCGTGCCGGCCATCGTGTAGGGCTTGGCCTGCGTGGCGGTGAACGTGAGCGAGCCGCCGACCTTGAAGGGCGTGCCGTTGAACGCGCCTTCGAGGCGGTCGAGCGCGAGCTTGCTGTCGGTGATCGCGGCGTGGCCTTTGATGCCGGAGACGGTGTAGTCCCCGCCGTAGACGACCCGCTTGAGATCGAGATCGGCCGAGCCGTTGACGCCTTTCCAGAACGGCTCGGTGTCGCGCGTCGGCTTCGGCGCGGGCGCAGGGGCCGGACGGCCGGAGGCGGGCGCAGGGGTTTTCGGCGCCTGGGGCGAAGCCGGAGCGAGGGCGGCGAGCGGCATGAAGTCGTCCACAAAAATCTGGTCGCCGGAAATTTTCCCCGTGAAGAGGAAGGTGCGCTGGTCGCTCGCCTTGCCGAAGGTGCCGTCGATCGTGACATCCGACTTGCGCGCCGCGCCCGTCAGCGTGAGCGGAAGGATGATGGTGCCGCTGCCGTCCGTCTTCACATTGGCGCGCAGCGTGAGGTCGAGGTCGCCGAGCACGCGGTTGTCCTGCTTGGCGACGAGGTTCTTGGCGGAGAGGGCGAGCTTCGCCTCGGTGGTGTCCGTGAGGCTGGCCTCGAAGGTCGTCGCAATCTGGCCGCGTGCGAGCGTGGCGTTGGCGGCGAAGGCGGGCTGCCTCATCAGCGCGGCCACGTCGGCGTCGAGGCTGCCTTTCGCTTTGGCACTGAGCTTGGGCGCGAGCGTCGCCTCGCCGGCGACCGCCAGCGTGGCGAGCGCGGCCTCGCCCTGCTTCACCTCGATCTTCTTGAGGTCGTAGGTGACGGCGTTGCCGCGCTTGGTGGCGGAGAAGCTGGCGGCGAGGTCCAGCGCCTGCGCGAGCGGCTGGCCGTCGAGCGTCACGCTGGCGCCGCGCACGGCCACGGGCGCGGCCGTCGCGATCGTGAGATCGTCGGCGGAGCGCATCGTGATCTCGAGGGTCGCGCCGGCGAGCGTGCCGGCGAGTTTCGACTTGGGCACAAAGGCCTCGCCCCAGGCGAGCGGCACCTCGCCGAGGCGCACGCGCGCGGCGGTGTCGGCCGGGTTGGCGACGGCAAAGGTGAGCGCGTCCAGATTCGCGCGCACGGGTTGCAGCAGCTCAATCGCGGAGAGCAGCGCGCCGCCTTCGCGCGTGACGGTGGCGGTGGCCTTGGCGAGCTGGAGATTCTTCCCGTCGAGCCGGCCCTCGATCGTCTTGGCGACGGTGAGCGGGCCGAGGTCGAGGCCGGGCGGCAGGAAGGGCTTGTGCGCGGCGACCAGCTTGGCCTGCAGCTGGCCGCTGAAGGCGATGCTCGGGGCTTTGGCCAGGTTCGTGACCTCGGTGCTCAGCGCGCCGGTGACGGCATCGCCCGCCGGCAGGGTGACGGAGAGCGCGGCGAGCTGGGCCGTGACCTTGTCCGCGGCGTAGTCGAGCGAGGGGCGCACGGAGAGCGTCACGCGATCGACGAGGGCCTTCTTCTGCGCGTCGCGGATCGTGACGTTGCGGAGCGTGAGCGGCTCGACGGAGCGGATGCGCACGCGGCTGCCGTCGGGCTCGGCCTCGATGGCGGAGACCTCCGAGAGGTTGCCGCTCTCGATGGTGAGGCCCTTGAGCCAGGGCTGCGCCCACGCGAGGGGCAGGTTTTGGATCGAGAGCCGCGCGGCCTCGGCCTTGGGATCGGCGAGGGTGAGGCGCTGGTCCTTCACGCCGAAGCTCATCTTTTGCAGGAGGCCGATCTGCGCGAACTTGCGGCCGTCGGCGGCGGTGATGTCGAGCTCGAGCGCGTCGAGGCGCGCGGTGTCGTCGGCGAAGGCGCCGTCGAAGCGCGAGGTGAGCGTCATCGCGCCGAGCGCGGAAAGCTCGGGCGAGAGTTTCTCCAGCTTCGAGGCGGTGGCCTTGAGCTGGCCGCTGGCGGTGGCCGCGGCGGTGTCGGGCTTCACGGCGAATTTGCCGGAGCCATCCGCCGCGATCTCGGGGAGGCCGAGGCCGGCGAAGAGCGCGGTGAGCTGCTCGCTGCGGAGGCCGAGGCCCCACGTGCCGGCGATCTCGCGGGCGGCGGCGGTCCAGGCGGCGGCGATCTTGAAGAGCGGCTCGACGTTGGCGCCGCGCACGAGGCCGAGGTTGACGGAATAGTTTTCATCGCCGCCTGGCTTGGGTTGCTCGGCGCGGAGGCTCAGGTGGAATTGCTCGGCGGGGATCTTCGGCCCGAGCGCCGCGGCCGTGCCCTCGATCGCGATGAGATCGATGCGGCGGTCGGGCGTGATGCGGACGGCGACGGTGCCGGTGGTGCGCAGGGTCTTGAGCGCGGCGCCGACCTTGGAGTCGGCCAGCTCGACGGTCCATTCGAGGTTGCCCTGCTGGCCGGTCTCGATGCGCGCGCCCTTGAGGTTGAACACGACCGTCTGCTCGTCGGGCAGGAGGGCGCGGCCCTTGACGTCGACCGTGCCCACGCGGACATCGAGCGCGAGCTGGAGCTGCTTGAGCAGGCCGTCGAAGAGCGTGGGCTTGGCGGCGGGCGCGGGCGCCGGCGCCTTGCCCTTCGCGGCGGGCGCGCTGGCGGCCGGCTGGACCTTGCGCAGATCGACGACGAGGTCCTCGACGGAAACGGTGTCGGCGTTGACGCGGCGGCTCTTGAGGAAATCCCAGGCGGAGTATTTCGCGTTCACGCCCTTGGCGGTCACGACCATGCCGTCCTGCTCGAACTGGAAGTCCTTCACCTCGGCGGCGGAGAAGCCGGCGTCGACATGCGCCACGTCGATCTTGGCGCCTTGCTGGCCGGCGACGGCCCTGCGCACGGCCCAGGTCTGCACGGCGGGAGTGAGGGCGAGCACGAGCGCGACGACGGCGAGCAGGCCGAGTGCGCCGACCACGATGGCGGTGATCTTGAGCTTTTTCATGGAAGGTAAGGACGAGGGAGGTTGGCGTGCGTTGCGCCGGGTGCAACTCAGGCGCGAGCGTGGCGCACGGTAGCCTCGACCGCGACGGCGACCGCTTGTTGCAAGGCGGCGATGCGCTGCGGCAGCGGGCGGGACGACGGCGACTCGATCGTGTAGCCGAGGCGCGCGTGCTGGTGCCGCAGATAGATCGACTCGGGCCACGTCTCGCGCAGCAGCGGATCGGCGATGGGGCGGATGATGCCCGGCTCATCGACCGGCCGGCCGTCGATGACCGTGGCCGTCTCAATCGGGCACACCCGGGCGACGGCCTCGAGCATGGCGCGCGCGGGGCTCGGCCGGCCGAGGGCATTGAGCTCGTATAGGTAGAAGCCCGTGGATTCCCAGTCCTCGTGCAGGCAGATCGCGAGGTCGAGGAGCGGCTGGCGGCCCAGCCAGGCGACGTGCGCGGTGATTTCGGCGGAGCGCGGCGCCTTGAAGTCGCGATTGAGATCGATGCCGCCGGCGTTGGGCCGCGCGCCGCGCGCGAGGCCGGCGGGGTTGAGCAGGGGGCAGAGCAGCCACACGGCGCGATCGTCGAACCAGCCGCGCTCGAGCCAGTCGAGCAGCGCGAGCGGCGGCGCGGGCTCGTCGCCGTGGATGCCGGCGGACAGGTAGATGCGGGGCTTCACGCCGGGCGTGCGGCGCGAAAGGCCGAGCAGCGGCACGCCCTCGACGGCGCCGAAGTGGTCGACCTGAAAACGTTGGGCCCGCGCGGCGGACTCCAGGCGCGCCGCGAGCTCGGCGGGCGGTGGGAAGGAGTCTTTGACAGGCGCGGTGGAATGCACGGAATCAGCCTTTCGCCCTCGGCGAGGGCCGTCACCGAAAATTCTCCGCGCCCATCCTTTTCATGTCCCACGTCCGCGTCCGCTTCGCGCCCAGTCCCACGGGCTTCTTCCACATCGGCAGCGCCCGCACGGCGCTGTTCAACTGGCTCTACGCGCGCCACACCGGCGGGACGTTCATCCTGCGCATCGAGGACACCGACAAGGAGCGCAACAGCGAGCAGTTCCTGAAGCTCATCTACGACAGCATGACCTGGCTCGGGCTCGACTGGGACGAGGGCCCGAATCCCAACGGCGTCGGCGAGCGCGGCGCCTTCGGCCCCTACCGCCAGAGCCAGCGCGGCGCGATTTACGAGAGCTACAAGCAGAGGCTCCTCGCCAACGGCCGCGCCTACGAGAAGGACGGCGCGGTGTGGTTCAAATTGCTCGGCGAGCGCTACAAGGTTTTCGACGACCACCGGAAGAAGGAGGTCGAGAAGGTGAAGTGCGATCCGGTTGTGATCGACGACCGCATCCGCGGGCGCGTCGAGCGGATGGAGGACGAGGACTTCGTGATCTTCCGCTCGGACGGGAATCCCGTCTTCCATTTCGTGAACGTCGTCGACGACATCGAGATGAAGGTCTCGCACATCATCCGCGGCGAGGACCACCTTTCCAACACGAGCAAGCACGTGCGGCTCTACGAGGGCCTCGGCGCGACGCCGCCGGTCTTCGCGCACATCCCGCTGATCCTGAAGTCGCCGGAGATGGGCCAGGGCAAGATGAGCAAGCGCGACAAGGGCGCGCTCATCGAGGAATACCAGCAGCGGCATTTCCTGCCCGAGGCGCTGGTGAACTACCTCTCGCTCCTGGGTTGGAACCCGGGCGACGATCGCGAGAAGATGCCCATCGCCGAAATTGTGCGGCTGTTCGACCTGCCGGCGGTGAACCAGTCGAACGCGAAGTTCGACGGCAAGAAGCTCGCGCACCTCAACATGACCTACCTGCTGGAGCAGCCGGCGGAGAAGTTCCTCGCGCTGGCGCGGGCGTTCTTCGCGGCGCGGCCCGATGGCGCGGCGGTGATGGCGAACGAAAGTTATTTCCGCGAGGTGATGCTGCTCGCCCAGCCGAAGATCAAATCGGTGGACGAGCTGGCGGCCTACACGGGCTATTTCTTCACCGAGGATTTCGTGATCGATCCCAAGGTGAAGGAAAAGGTCATGGCCAAGGGCGAGCCCAAGGCCCGCCTCGCCGAGCTGATCGCGGCGCTGCCGGCGATGGACCTCTCGAGCGACGCCGCCATCGAGGCCGCGATTAAGTCCCTCGCGGAAACGAAGGGCCTCGGCTTCGGCGACTACCAAGCGGTGACGCGCCTCGCGCTCACCGGCACCAATGCCGGCCCGAGCATCACCGCGATCATCCGCGTGCTCGGGCGCGAGCGCGTGCGCGCGCGAATCGAGCGTTTTTTGAATTTGTAGGCCCGCCCGTTGGGCGGGCGGCCCGGTCGGCGGCCGGGCCTACAACGGGCTCGATTTCGCCCTCGCCACATCGCGCCGCCCGTCCGCATACGCGGTGAACACGCGCCGGATCTCGTCCCGCACGCGGCGAAAGACGGCCAGCTTCTCCGCGTCCGTGCCCGTCGCGTGCGCCGGATCGTCGAAGGGCCAGTGGTGGCGGTTCACCTGGCCGGGAAAAGCCGGGCACGCTTGGTCCGCGTGGCCGCACACCGTGATGACCGTCTCCACGTTTTGCCCGAGGAAGTCGTTCATGTGCTTCGAGCGGTGGGCGGAGAGGTCGATGCCGATCTCGCGCATCACCGTGATCGCGAGGGGATGCACGTAGCCGGCGGGCTTGGCGCCGGCGCTCGCGACGTGGAAAAGATCGCCCGCCGCCGCGCGCAGGATGCCCTCGGCGAGGTGGCTGCGGCACGAGTTGCCGGTGCACAGGATGAGGATGGTCGGTTTTTCTCCGGGCATGCGTCGAGCGGTCAGCACGCGCAGGCGTGTGGATCGCGGCGGTCGTAGTCGATGATTTTTCCGAGCCGGTCAAATTCCAGCCGGCAACAATCCTGCAGCTGCTTCCGGAGCATCGCGCGGCCGCGGCGCACGCGCGACTTGACCGCGGTGAGGCTGAGGCCGAGGCGGAGCGCAATCTTGGCCAGCGGGAGGTCCTCGAATTCCGCCAGCCGCACGGGCTCGCGGTAGGCGAGCGGGAGCTCGGCGAGAAAACGCCGCAGGGCGCGCGTCATGACCTGGGTGACCTCGTCGGCGCCCGCGTTGGTTTCCTCGGCCAAGTCGGCCGGCAGCGGCTCGCCGGGGCGTTGGCGGCGATAGTGGTCGGCGATCGTCGTGCGCGCGATGCGGTAGAGCCACGCCTCGAGCCGCTGGCCGTCGCGCAGCCCGCTGCGGGAGCGGTAGACCTTCAGCAGCGTCTCTTGCGCGAGATCGTCGGCGGTGGCTTGATCGCGCACGCGGCGGCGGATGAAGCCGCGCAGCTTTGCGGTGATCCCCGTGACCGCAGTGTCGAAGGCGGTGGCGCTCATGCGGTCTTCCTTGCCCGCGACCAGCATGCGGCGGCCGACGGGCACAGCCCGCGAAACTCCCCGGTCGACGCGATGGCGGGCGGAGCGTCGGCGCGGGGCGCCGCGCGAAACCCCTCCGCGGCGAAGAACGCGTCCGCCGTCGTGGTCAGCAGCCACCACCGCGCGACGCCCCAGGCGCCGGCGCACGAATCCAGCGCGGCGAGCAGCCTGCGCCCGAGGCCGGCGCGCCGGTGCGACGGCGTGACCGCCAGCGACCGAAGCAAGGCGTCGGCGCCGCAGACCTCCGCGCCGATCACGCCGACGATGCGGCCGGCCGGTTCGCGGGCCACGAGGAAGTGCGCCAGGTGCGGCGCAAAGTCGCCGTGGGGCAGGCCTGCGTCGCGCAGCAGCGCGGCAATCGCCGCCGTATCGGCGGGGCCGGGCGGTTCAATCGCGATGGGTGGCGGCGATGGCATGGTTCAGGCGGCCTTGCGCGCCGTGATCAGCGCGCTGAAGACATCCGCGCCGGCGTCGCCGCTTTTGGTCCATTCGTCAATCAGCACGCGCGAGTCCTCGCGCAACGCCACTTTCCGTGGGCGTGTAGCCCAGTTTTTCGCCGTAGGAGGCGCCGGGCTTGCCGCCGCAGCAGGACGGGGCGCAGCAGTCGGGCTCGGCAGGGGAAGCGGGGGTGCAGCAGGCAGGGCCGCAGCCATCACCGGCCGGTTCGGCGATGGCGCCGTAGCGGGCGCGGACATGGGGGCGGATGGCTTCGACGGCGGACGAGGATGGCGGAGTTGCAGTCATGTTCACCTCCTGCTGACGCAATGATCCGCCAGCGGACGCAGAAAATCGCAAGGGCAAGCCTGAGCGATCGCGTGGGGCGCCCGTCGGCGCGCGACGCCGCGCCGATCGCGGAGGGGAATTTTCGCTTGGCCTTCGGCGCCGCGGTGCCCTTCGCTGGCCGGCCTGATGAACCACGACTGGATGCGCCTCGCGGACGAGGCCGCGGTGCCCTCGCCCTCGCTGCTGATCCACCCCGACCGCGTGGAGGAAAATCTCCGCCGCATGATCGCGATCACCGGCGGCCCGGCGCGGCTGCGGCCGCACATCAAGACCCACAAGCTCCCGCAAATCGTCGCGCGCCAGGCGGCGCTCGGCGTCACCAAGTGCAAGTGCGCCACGATCGCCGAGGGCGAGATGGCGGCGCGCGCGGGCGCGACCGACATCGTCGTGGCCGTGCCCCTCGTCGGCCCGAACGTCGCGCGGCTCGTCGCGCTCATCCGGGCGTTTCCGGCGGTGAAATTCTCGACGCTGGCCGACGATGCGGGCGCCAGCGCCGCGCTCGGCCGCGCCGCGCGCGAGGCCGGCGTGAGCGTGGAGGTGCTGCTCGATCTCGACGTGGGGATGGGGCGCACGGGCGTGGCGCCGGGACCGATGGCGGCGGAGCTGTATCGGGCGATCGCGGCGACGCCGGGTTTGCGGCCCGGCGGGCTGCATGCCTACGACGGGCATCTGCGGCAGCCGGACCTGGCCGGGCGCAGCGCCGCGGCGGCGGCCGGCATCGCCGCCACCGACGCGTTGCGCGCGGAGTTGGAGCGCGCGGGCCTGCCCGTGCCGCGCGTGATCGCGGGTGGCACGCCCTCCTTTCCCATTCATGCGCGCCGCGCGGGCGTGGAGTGCAGCCCGGGCACATGTGTCTTCTGGGATGCAAACTACCGCAGCGGCTTTCCCGATTTGGATTTCCTCAACGCCGCCGTGCTGCTCACGCGCGTGATCAGCCGCCCGGCCGCGAGCCGGCTCTGCCTGGACCTCGGGCACAAGGCGGTGGCGAGCGAGATGCCGCATCCGCGCGCCGTGTTCCCGGAGCTGCCCGACGCCACCGCGATCATGCACAGCGAGGAGCATCTCGTCGTCGAGACCGCGCGGGCGGCGGAGTTCCCGGTGGGCACGGCCCTCTACGCCATCCCCAAGCACATCTGCCCGACGGTGGCGCTGCACGACCGCGTGCTCGTGGTGCGCGGCGGCCGCGTGGCCGAGGAATGGCCGGTGGTCGCGCGCGCGCGCCGGCTGACGATCTGATGAGCGCTGCCTCGCCGACCACGCTCCTGCTGCTCGCCCTCGGGTCGATCGCGGTGCTGGTGGCGTTGGTGACCTGGCTGCGGCTCAACGCCTTCCTCGCCCTGTTGATCGCCGCGGGCCTCGTGGGCTTCGGGGCGGGCCTGCCGGCGGCCGCGGTGCTGAAGGCGTTTGCCGACGGCCTCGGCGCGACGCTCGGCGGCATCGCGGCCGTGATCGCGCTGGGGGCGATGCTCGGAAAGCTGCTCGCGGAGTCCGGCGGCGCGCAGGTGCTCGCGGCCCGCTTCAGCGCGCGGCTCGGGCCGGAGCGGGCCGTGGCGTGCATCGTGGCGCTCGCGATCATGGTCGGGCTCGTGACGTGGTTTTCCGTCGGGCTGCTGCTGCTGCTGCCCGTGCTCATCTCGCTCGCGCACGAGACGCGCCGGCCCTTTGTCACGCTGGCGCTGCCGCTCGTGGCGTTTCTCTCGGTGATGCACGGGCTGACGCCGCCGCACCCGGGCCCGGTCGTCGCCATCGACGCGCTCGGCGCCAACACGGGCAAGGTGCTGGTGCTCGCGTTCATCGCGGGCGTGCCGGCGGCCTGGCTCGGCGGGCCCGTGCTGGCGCGCTGGCTCGCGCCGCGGCTGGCGGTCGCGGCCCCGCCGCTCCCGGCCGAGCCCGAGGGGGCGGCGCGGCCCCGGCCCGGCGCCGCGGCGACGGCCCTCGTGATCGCGCTGCCGGTGGCCCTGATGCTCGCGGCCTCGGCGGCCGAGCTGGTCTTTCCCCCGAAACATGAGGCGCGGGCGGCGCTGGCGTTTGCCGGGCATCCCGTGACCGCGCTCGCCGTCGCGGTGCTCGTGGCGCTGCCGGTGTTCGGGCGCGCGGCGCGGTTTTCGCGCGCGCAGCTGCTCGCGTTCACTGAGCAGAGCGTGGCGGCGATCGGCATGACGCTGCTCGTCGTGGGCGCGGGCGGGGGCTTTGCGCGCGTGCTGCGCGAGGCGGGCGTGGCCCAGGCGCTCGGGGCGCTGGCCGGCGAGCTGCGGCTGCCGCCGCTCGTGTATGGCTGGCTGCTCGCGGCGTTTGTGCGCGTGGCGACGGGTTCGGCGACGGTGGGCATCACGACGGCGGCGGGCCTGCTGGCGCCGATGCTCGCCGCGCATCCGGAGCTCAACCGCGAGCTGCTCGTGCTGTCGCTCGGCTTCGGCTCGCTCTTCCTCTCGCACCTCAACGACGGCGGCTTCTGGATCGTGAAGGACTGCCTCGGCCTCACCGTCGGCCAGACCCTGCGCACCTGGACGGTTACCGAGACGATCATCGGTGTCGCCGGGCTCGGCTTCACGCTGCTGCTTTCCGCTTTTCTCTGATGTCCACGCCGCCGCTCGTCTTCGACGCCCACCTCGACCTCGCGATGAACGCCATCGAGTGGAACCGCGATCTCACCCGCCCGCTCGCCGAGGTGCGGGCGCGCGAGGCGCACCTCCGCGACAAGGTGGATCGTGGCCGGGGCACCGTGTGCCTGCCCGAGCTGCGGCGCGGGCGCGTGGCGGTGTGCGTGGCGACGCAGATCGCGCGGCTGGAGCACGACGCTTTCAGCCCCGTCTTCGGCTGGCGCTCGCCGGCGCAGGCGTGGGCGATGACGCAGGCGCAGCTCGCGTGGTATCGCGCGATGGACGAGGCCGGCGAGATGCGCGCGATTCGCGGCCGGGCGGAGCTCGAGGCACACCTGGCGGCGTGGTCGGGCGCGGACGAGGCCACCGCGGCGCGGCTGCCGGTCGGCTACATTCGCAGCCTCGAGGGCGCGGACTCGCTCATCACGCTCGCGCACCTCGAGCGCGCGTGGGCCGACGGACTCCGCGCGATCGGGCCCGCGCACTACGGGCCGGGCGTGTATGCGCAGGGCACGAGCACCGAGGGGCCGTTTCCCGCGCGCGGCATCGAGCTGCTGCGCGTGGCGGGCGAGCTCGGCCTCATCCTCGACGTGACGCACCTGAGCGACGCGTGCTTCGCGCAGGCCATCGACCTCTACCGCGGCCCGCTCTGGGCGAGCCACCACAACGCCCGCGCGCTCACGCCGCACCAGCGCCAGCTCGCCGACGATCAGTTCCGCGCGCTCGCGGCGCGCGGCGGCGTGGTCGGCGTGTGCCTCGACGCGTGGATGATGATTCCCGGCTGGGAGCGCGGGAAAACGACGCCGCAGGCCACCGGCCTGCGCCTGGAAAAACTCGCGGACCACATCGACCATTTCTGCCAGCTCGCCGGCAACGCCCGGCACGTGGGCCTTGGCACCGACCTCGACGGCGCGTATGGCACGGAGCAGGTGCCGCTCGATCTCGATTCAATCGCGGAGGTGCAAAAGCTCCCCGCGATCCTCCGCGCGCGCGGCTACGCCGCGGCGGACATCGACGGGATCATGAACGGGAATTTTTTGCGGTTCGTGCGCGGGGCGCTGCCGGCGTAGGGCTTGGCGTGGCGGATGCCGTGAGGCTTTCGCCGGGCCGCGAAACGCTCACGCGTTCCGCTACGGCCTCACCGCGCGCAGCGTCGCCGCGCCGCTGGTGGCGAGCGCGCCCGGGGCGGGGGCAGGGAGGGTGACCCGGCCGGTCGCCGCCCACTCCACGCCGCGCGCAAACGTGATCTGGAAACCGAGGCCGTTCACCGCGTCGACCGCGTGGCCGAGCGCGGTGTGAAACACGCGGCCCTTCCCGAACGGAATCACCATGAGCAGCGGCTCCTGCTCGTTGGTCTTGTCGGAGAGCGCGGAGGCAAGCACGGTCACGTTTTCCGCCGGGCCGCGCAGGCTGTCGTAGAGCTCGTCCTTGGCATGCATCCACTTCGCCGGGAGACCGCGCAGGATCGGATGGTCCGGCACGCTGGCCTCGACCAGGAACTCGTGCTGCGCGCCGTGGCTGCCACCGCGGCCGGCGGTGAGATCCTTGATCCACGCGCCTTGGCGGAGGCGGAGATACGGGCCGGACTTCTCGTTGCGCCCGCCCCAGCCGCCGAGGCCGATCATGGCGTTGTAGTCGGGCCACTCGGGAAAGGCGTTGTTGGCGGCGTGATAGGAGACGAACCCGCCGCCGCCGCGCACAAACGCCGTGAAGGCGTCGCGCACCTCGGCGGGCCAGCTCTCGCCGTTGTAGTTGGAGACGACGACGGCGTAGCGGGAAAACTGCGGCCGCCACTTCGCCCACTGCGCCGGTGCGGCGGCGGTGTGGGCGGCCTCGGTGGCGGCGTGCCTTTTCATCGCCTCGTCATGCGCGGCCTTCTGCGCGGGCGTGGCGTCCTTCGCCATCTTCGGGGCGTTGGGCTTGGCCGGCGGCGTGGTGGAGACGTCGACGGCGAAGCGCCCCGTGTCCTCGAGGATCCGCTTCAGCAGGGGAGTGGTGACGGCCCACTGGTGGTTGTTCTGGCCGTCGACGATCAAGACCTTGATTTTGTCCGGCGCGGCGAAGGCGGTGGAAATGAAAAACGCGGCGAGGGCAAGACGGAGGGGGCGGGGTGTCATGGTGGAAGGAAAGGCGACGCGAGCAGGAAAATGAAACGGTCGTTCAAGGCGAGCAGGCGTTGGGTCAAAACCTTCATGCGTGCCAGTGCCCATGTGCAGCGCGGGCGAACGAGTGACCCAGCGCGCGGTTTTATTGGCTCGCGGGCTGGGTGAATCGCGCCCACCAACGCTGCCGGTTTTCGCTACGCCGTCGTGATGTCCTGCCGCGCAAAAAACATCGCTTCCGCTACTCGCGCAGTTGCGATTCTGCTGCTCGCATTCCTTGCCAGCAGCCTGCACGCGCAGATCAACATCGTGACGCAGCCGCAGGCCGTGACGGTGCAGGCTGGCCAGCAGGCGACATTTTCGGTCGTCGCGACGGGCGCAGGCGCGGTGTCCTACCAGTGGCGGCGCAGTGGCTACGCGCTGCCGGGCGCCACCGCCGCGAGCTACACGATTGCGGCGGTTTCGCAGGGGCACATCGACAACTACGATGTGATCGTGCGCGCCGGCACCGCGTCCATCACATCCCAAGTCGCGAGGCTCTGGGTGACATTGCCGAGTTATCCCGCAGGCGTGGAGGTCGACCTTGCGCGGAGCTTCAGGCTGGAAGGGCCAAGAACGGGTGCGATTGCCGTCCATGCCGCGCTCCCCGACGGGCGCTACTATGTCACCGGGAACTTCACTTCAATCGGTGGCTACGCGGTCAGGACTCTGGCGCGGCTCAACGCGAACGGCACGCCCGATCGTTCGTTCATACCGCCGGTATTCGATGGGTTGCCAACCACGCTTGCGATTCAGCCGGACGGAAAAATCCTGCTCGCTGGTTATTTCAAGCAAGTGGATGGATTTCCCGCCGCCGGAATGGTGCGCCTGAATTCCGACGGTTCACGCGACGCGGCGTTCTCGGTTGGCGCCGGATTCATCACGGTCCCGGACAGAATATTGGTCACATCCAGCGGCATCATCTACGCGGCAAGCAGCTCCCGGCTCAGGCTCGCCCAAGTTTTCGACGAGCCCTATGTGGTCAAGCTGCTGCCGAGCGGTGCGCGCGATGTCTCCTACCCGACGCCATTCTACACCAGCAATGTCAGCGGTGGCGGGCCGACGCGGTTTGCCCTGGGCCCGACGGGCTTGCTCTACGTGAGCGGCGATTTCATCGCGATCGACGGCACGCCCCGCGTGCGGGTGGCGCGGTTTCTGCCCGACGGAAAATTGGATCCCGCCTTCGATCCGGGCGCCGGGCCGAACGCGAGCGTCTATGCGCTGGCGGCGCTGGGGAACGGCCAGATCGCGCTCGGCGGAAGCTTCACGGCCTACAATGGCACTGCGGTGGGCCACATCGCGCGCGTCAATGCGAATGGCTCCATCGATTCGACATTTGCCACCGGCAGCGGGTTTGTCGGCGATGTGCTCCGGCTCGCCGAGCTGCCGGGCAACAGTCTCCTCGTCGGCCCGACGGGCGGGCAATACAAGGCGGTGTCGACCTCAACCTTTGTTTGGCTCTCCGCATCGGGTGAGTTGGTGGCGATGGTGCCCGACTTGGTGAATCTCCCGGACCGCCTCGTCGTTTTGCCCAACGGCCAGTTCATCGCCAGCGGGGCTTATCTGGACGGAGAACCGGGCGAGATAGTGCGGGTGTATTCCGCGGCGGGTGGAGCCCTGTCCGCTCTCTCGCCGCGGCCCCTTTTCGCGGCGCGGGCCCGCTGGCTGGCCAACGACACGGCGGGTCGCGTCCTCGTGGCGGGTGACTTTACCGAGGCCGGCGGCGTGCCGGCGCCCTACGTGATGCGGTTGAACGCCGATCTCTCGCGCGACGTGAGCTTCCCAGCCGGGCCAGGCCCGCGCCATGCAGTCATGGCCGGGACTGTGCAGCCGGACGGCAAGATCCTCGTGAGCACCTCGCAGGGCCGGGAGCGCCTCAATGCCGACGGCTCCACGGACGTGACGTTCACCCTTTCGGGCCCGAGCACCGGCGAATTTTCGCTTCCGCCCGTGGCGCTGGGCGATGGCCGTTTTCTTTTCAGCACGGGAAATTGGAGCGGGGTGCCGCTGGCCAATGGCTTTGCCATCATGGAGCCCAGCGGCGCACGCACGGCGGTCCATCCGCTGCTGGCAAATGCGCCTACATCGGTGGTGTTTGCCGATGTGCAAATGGCGCCGAGCGGCCAGCTCGTGTTTCTCGGGACGTTTTCGACGTGGGGCGGGCTGGCGCGCGCGAAACTGGCGCGGGTGAATCCCGACGGCTCGGTCGATCCTGTGTTTGTGCCGGAGGCGGCGCTGCCGCTTCCGCAATTCCCGCGGCCGCCGCTCGCGGGCGGATCGTTTCAGCGTGACGGGCGCTATCTCGTCGTCACGGATGCCGCGGAGCCCGCGGTAATCCGGCTGAACGCCAACGGCACGCGGGACACGGCGTTTGCCGGCGCGCTGCCGGGGGCGTTTTTCTCCGGGCGAATGCTGGTGCAGCCGGACGAGCGAGTGATGGTGTCAGCGCAAGCCCGGCCGATCGCCGACGGCACGCGCCCGCCGGTGTTTTTCCGGCTGACGCGCGACGGCGCAAGCGACGCCACCCTTGCGATCCGGGGCTCGGGCCCGTGGCAGTGCGCGATCCTGACGGATCGCGGCGATCTGCTCAGCTCGGACGACACGGGCTACCTGCACCGCTATCGCGCAATCGTCGGCCCTGTGATCACGACGCAGCCGCTGGCGCAGACGGTTTTTTCCGGGGCCAGCGCGACCTTTACCGTCGCGGCCAGTGGGCCCGGTCCGTTCAGCGTGCAGTGGCAGCGCGATGGCGTGGCGCTCGTGGGCGCCACCAACGCCACGCTTTTTCTCGATCGGGTGCTTGCCGCAGCGGGGGGCAGCTACACGGCGGTGGTGACCGGGCCGGGCGGCAGCGCGACCTCGGCGCCCGCGGTGCTTTCCGTCGCGCCGCGGCCGGTGCCGGGCGTCTATGTGGGCACGCTGGGTGTGGGGCAGGGCACTTTTTCGCTTCGCGTCGGCCCCGGCGGCACGGGCGAGATGCTGGCCTACTTGCGCACGCGCCGCGCTGTGCTGATCGCGCGCGAGATTGCGGTCGCGGTCAATCGGAGCGTGCGTGGATCGTTCAGCGCGGTCACGAGCATCGGCATTGAAACGCCGTCGCCCTTCGAGTGCACGATCTCGGCGGACGGCGAACTCTCGGGGCAGATAGCCGGCCTCGCGGCTACGGCGACGGTGCCGCCGACCCTCGGCGGGCCCGCTGGCGCGGCCGGCTTTTACCTAGGAGGCGTTGCTGGCACTGCGACATCGGTTTTCGCCCTCATTGGCGAGTCGGGCTCGGCCCATGTCGCGATTTTCGGTGGGGGGGTGGCCGACGCCTGCGCGACCACGCTCAACACCGCCGGCCAGATCAACACGACCACCGAGAATAACGCCCGGCTCACGGTCGTGCCCCGGGCGGCCTCGGCGACGCTCATCGGCAACTACACGCCACCCGGCAATGCCGCAGCGCCGTTCGGCGCGGGCAACAACGAGTCCCGCGCCAGCATCGAGGCGCTCGTGAACGTATCTGCGCGCTGCCGCGTGGGCGGTGCCGCCGGCGCGCTCACGGCTGGCTTTGTGGTCGCAGGCGATGCCCCAAAAATGACGCTGGTCCGCGGCGTGGGACCCACGCTCGCGGCCTTCGGGCTGGGCGAGGCGCTGCCGGCGGCGCGGCTCCAGCTCACGCGCGATGGCAGCGTGTTCTCCACGGGCCTCGACTGGGGCGCGGCGCCCAACGCTGGCGCCATCGCCGCGGCGGCCGCACGGCTGGGCGCATTTGCCTTGCCGCTAACGAGTCGCGATGCGGCGCTCCTCGGGCAGGTGCAGCCGGGTGCCTACACGGCTGTGGTCACCGGGCAGTCGAATGCCGAGGGCGTGGCGCTCATCGAGGTTTACGACGCGACGGACGGGCCCGTGCCGCGCGGTGTGCGCATCACGAATCTCTCGACACTCTCCAATGCCGGCGTCGGCGAGAATGCATTGCTCGCAGGTTTCAGCATCACGGGCCTCGTGCCCAAGCGCCTGCTGATCCGCGGCGCGGGGCCGGCGCTGGCGGCCTTTGGTGTCGTGGGCGCGCTCGCACGGCCGCAGCTTGCGGTGTATTCTGGCAATCGCATCCTGATGCAAAATGCAGGTTGGAGCGCGTCGCCCGACAACATGGCGATTGCGCAGGCCGCCGCGGGTGTGGGCGCGTTTGCCTTCGCCGATGGCGGTGCCGATGCCGCGCTGCTGATTTATCTTTCACCGGGCACTTACTCCGCGCAAGTCAGCGGCCTGAATGGAGCGACCGGCGCGGCGCTCGTGGAGATTTACGACGCGCCGTGACGCCCGCGCGCCGTTTTCGCGGCCTCACGCCTCGCACTTCAGCACGTAGACGGCGCCCTTCTCGGAGCCGATGGCGAGCTGGCGGTCGTCGGGGGACCAGGCGAGCTTCGTGGCGGGCGCGGGCATCTGCACGGTCGCGCGCAGCGGCTTGGCGCGATCCACGCTCCAGAGACGCACGGCGCCGTCGGCGCTCGCGGTGGCGAGCAGGCCGTGGGCATTTTGAAACGCGACGGCGCAGAGCGGCGCGTCGTGCGGCAGCATCGCGGGCTCGCGGCCCTCGGGGCCGGCGCCGCTGCAATCCCACACGCAGCAGTCCGGCCCGCCGCTCGTCGCCAGCCAGCGCGAGGTGTGGTCAAACGAGAGGTGCTTCACCTTCGTCTCGTAGCCGCTCATGTGCAGCTCGATGTCCTGCTCGGGAATCCAGAGGTGCACGCTCGGGTCCTGGTTGCCGGAGACGAGCCACTTGGCGTCGGGCGACCACGCGAGGGCGTGGATGCCGTTGGCATAGACGAGCTCCTTCTGCGCGAGGAAATCGTCGGTGTCCCAAAGCGTGACGCCGCCGTAGCACGCGGCGGCGACGCAGCCGCCGGCGCGCGGCGCCGCGAGCGCCGTGATCGTCTTGGCGGCGGGCTTGAACGTGTGCGCCAGCGCGCCGTCGGCGCGGACGGCGAGAAGGTTTTTTCCCGCCGCGGCAAAGAGCGTGCCGCCGACCCAGGCGAGGTGCTCGACCCAGTCGCGGCCGAGCTTGGCGGTGGCGGTGTGCTGGCCGGCGGCGGCATCCCAGATTTTCACGGCGCCATCCTGGCCGCCGGTGGCGAGCAGCGGGTGCGAGTCGGAACGCGGGGCCCACGCCAGGCAGTTCGTGCCCCCCTCATGCCCGGGCAGCTCGTGGCGGCGCGCGCCGTCGCCCGCGGCAAACAGCGACACCGGCCCGGCGCCGCTGGCGGCGGCGAGCAGCGCGCCATCGTGCGACCACGCGAGATCAATCGCGTAGTCGTCGAGCTGGGCGGCCCAGTGCTTGGTCAATGGCATTCGCGGCAACTTGCAGCGCGCCGTTGCCGCGTGCAAGGCGCGGTTTCGCCCGGCGGGCGCGCGGGGCGGGAGGTCACTTTTCCGCCGACAATTTTTGCAATCGGGCGCGCAAGGCGGGATCGTGGGTCAGTTTTAGGGCGCGTTTCACGTGCGGCTGCGCGTCCGCCTCGTAGCCATGGGCGACGAGCAGCTCGGCCAGTTGGGTGGCCAGCGTGTCGTCGTAAGGAAACAGCCGTGCGCCCCGCTCGACGGCGGCCAAATGCTCCCGGGCGGGCGGCACCGAGCTGTGCGCCCACACCGTCGCGATTTCCCGATAGATGAGCGAAAGCTGCTGCGGCAGGCGCTGCGCCTGGAACAGCGGCGTGAGCAGGAAAACGACGGCTTCCGGCGTGTAGCGGGGCGCAGGGGTGGCGTCGGCTTGGATCGTCTCCGCGCGCAGGCGCGCGAGCTCGAGGTAGGCGCGGGGGCGTGGCACGGGGGTGGCGGACTCCCCCACGGCCTCGAGGTAGGTGCGCGCGCGCGGCTCGTCATGACGTTGCCGGGCCATGAGGCCCAGCGATGCCAGCAATCGCAGGTCGCGTTCACCGCGGAGGTAGGCGGAAACAAATTCCTGCCGGGCTGGCTCCTCCTGCCCGGTCAGGCGGAACGTCTCGCCCTTGATGCGACCGATCTCCGCATCGGTGGCGGGCCGGACATCGGCTGCTCCGGCCGAGGTCACCAGCGCATGGCCGTCGGTCGATTCAATCCGGAGGCCCTTGAAATCGACCTCCTCCCAATGCGATCGGATGCGCAGGGCCATGGCGCGATAGTCGATGCCAAAGCACTCCTTGAAGAAAGCGTCGGTGGGCGGCTCCGTCGATGTCCGCGTCGCGAACTTGATGAACGGGGCGCGGAATTTCCCGTTCGCCCCATACAGGCAGAGGTGGACGAAGGCCGCGCACTGCTGGCGCCATTGGTAGCCGGCGAAGGCGGCGTCCGGCGCCGTGCCGCCGCGGAGCGGGGAATCGTAACCCACGGCGAAAAGCTGCTCCATCCTGAGGAGAGGCATCTTCCGCTCCACCACGTATGCGTTGCGCGGTGTCACGGCGGAGCCATACGTCTCGCTGGTTTGCGAGCCGCTGAACCCCGCTCGATTCCGCGCGGCGTAGAGGTCGGGGAGGAAGTCCGAGACGAACATGTGCTCCTCGATCTGGCGCGCGAAGAGATGCGGGCTGCCGATCTCGATCCATTTGTCCGAATACTCGATGGCGCCATACACGGTGGCCAAACCCTCGGCGGCCCACGCGGGCAGCCGCGGCTGCATTTCGCTCAGGGAGAGCAGGACGTATTGCCGGGAAAACTCGGCCATCGTCCGGGCCGGCACCTCGCCGATCAAGGGCAGCGTCGCGGCCGAGCGGAGGTTGCCGGCGGCGTCGACGAGGGCGGGCCCCGTGCCCCGGGTGACGGCCGCGCCCGGGGCGTAGTCCACGACGATCGAGGCGATCTCCACGTCGCGCACGAAGCTCACGTTGGAGATGCGGCGCGTGGTCCGGTCGGCCGGGCGGACGAACCGCTCATACTGCCCGTCCTTGCCGCACAGCACGATCATCACCGGCTGCTCCGCCCGAATCAGCATCGTCGGCGCGGCCACCTGCAGCATGTTTTGAAAGCGCGCGAGATCCCGCGCGAAACGCTTGGTCACGGCGGCCGAGGCGCTGGAAAGAATCTCGAGGTGCCCGACTTGCACGAAGTCCCACGACTCGCGCGGAGGGAGCGGCTGCGTCTCGAAGACCCTGAATTCGGGCAGCCGAACGACATCCTGCAGCGTGCCGGAATCCGCGGCCGCGAGACTGGCCGGCAGCACGAACGCGAGCCGGATCAGGAGCGCGCCGAAAGGCGGCCGGGCACGGGCGTGGCGAAACGGGGAAGGCATGTCCGGGAACGTGGCTGTTGACGGCGATCGGTGCGGCAACGCCCGTCCCCGGCCGATGGGGCTTGTCGTCACTTCAGCTCGGTCATGAAGCCCGGCAGCGACCACTGGTTCTGGAGGCTGCCGGGGTTGGAGTAGATCGCCGGATAGAGGGTGGCGAGATGCGCGCGGACCTCTTCCTGCGACTTGCCCTGCTTCAGCATCGCCGCGATGGCGTCGCGCATCTTCACGACGTTGTCGCGGTAGGCTTGCAGGCCGGCGCGGTTCGTGACGGTGCCGTGGCCGGGGATCACCTTGTCGAAGTCGAGCGCGGCCATGGCGGCGTCGACGGTCTTGATCCACTCGACGAGGCTGCCGCCGCCCGGGTAGTCGATGAGCGGGGTGACGCCCGCCATCAGGTCGCCCGTGTGGAGCACGCGATGCGCCGGGAAGTAGACGACCGCGTCGCCATTGGTGTGGCCGCGCCCAAAGTAGCGCGCGCGCACCTCCTTGCCGCCGAGGAAGACCGAGGTCTCGTCGGTGAAGGTGATGCGCGCGGGCTTCACGGTGCCGGCGTTGGGCTGCTTGCCGGCGACGATGTTGGCGCGGGCGTTCTTGTGGGAGATGATTTCGGCGACCTCGATGAAGCGGGTGTTGCCGCCGCTGTGGTCCGAATGGTGATGGGTGGTGACGACGTATTTCACGGGCTTGTCCGTGAACGTCCTCACCTGCGCCATGATGCCGTCGTAGTCCTGCTCGAACTTGTCGTCGACCAGGACGACGCCCTCGTCGGTCACGAGCGCGGCGACGTTGCCGCCGTTGCCGATGATCACGAAAAGATCGTCGGCGATCTTCTCGGTGCCGAGCGGCGGGCGGCCCGGTTGCTTTTGCTTCGGCTGCGGCTGGGCGAGGCCTTGGTGCAACGCGGCGCCGAGGACGAGGAGCGCGATGGTGAGGAGCGGGATGAAGCGACGCATGGGGAACGGGGTGGGGCGCGATGGTTGGAAAAGCCGGCGGCGAATCGAGCTTGGAATTGAGTCGGGGCGGCGCTCGCGCCAGAAATGCCGCGCTCCCCCTCATGCCTTCGCCTCATCCGGATGTCGTCTTGATCGGCGGGGGTGTCATGTCCGCGCACCTGGGCGCGATGCTCAAGCGCCTCGACCCACGGCTGGCGATCCACGTGTTCGAGGCCGCGGCCGGGCTGGCGGGCGAAAGCTCCGATGGCTGGAACAACGCGGGCACGGGCCACGCCGGGTTGTGCGAGCTCAACTACACGCCCCCTCCCGCGAGCCCCGGCGCGCCGGTCGACGTGGGCAAGGCCGTGGAGATCTTCGCGCGCTTCGAGCGGTCGCGCCAGTTCTGGTCCTGGGCGGCGGCCCGCGGGCTCGCGCCGCGCCCGGCGGAGTGGATTCGCGCGGTGCCGCACCTGAGCTTCGTGCGCGGCGCGGCGCACCGCGACTTTCTCCGGGCCCGCCACGCGGCGCTGGTGGCGCACCCGTTCTTCCGGACGATGGAGTATTCGGCGGATCGGGCGGTGCTCCACCGCTGGGCGCCGCTGCTGACCGAGGGGCGTGACCCCGCCGAGGCGGTCGCCGCCACGAAGGTCGACGCGGGCACGGACGTGAACTTCGGCGAGCTCTCGCGCCGGCTGCTCGCGTGGCTCGGCGCGCAAGACGGCTGCCGCGTGTTCGCCGGACACCGGGTGGAGCGCCTCGGCCGCGCCCAGGCGGGCTGGGAACTCATCGTGCGCCACGCCGAGTCGGGCGAGTCGCGGCCCGTGTGCGCGCGCTTCGTGTTCGTGGGCGCGGGCGGCGGCACGATTCCGCTCCTGCGCGCGGCAGGGCTGCCGGCGGCGCGTGGGCTGGGGGCCTTCCCGATCGCGGGCCAATGGCTCGTCTGCGAGAACCCGGCGGTGGTCGCGCGGCACTTTGCCAAGGCCTACGGCCCTCCGCCAGCCGACTCCGGCGCGCTCGGCGGCCCGCACCTCGACGTGCGCCATATCCAGGGCAAGCGCGTGCTGCTCTTCGGGCCCTTTGCGACGTGGACGACCAAGTTTCTCCACTGCACCGGCCGCGGCAGCGACCTGCCCGCGTCGATCGGCGCCGACAATCTCCCGACGCTGCTCCGGACCGGCGCGCGCAATGCCGTGCTCGTGCGCTTCCTCGTGCGCGAGGCGTGCCAGCGCATGGATGCGCGCCGGCGGGCGCTGCGCGGGTTTTATCCCGCGGCGCGCGACGCCGACTGGCGGCTCGTCGACGCCGGCATTCGCGTGCAGGCGCTGAAGAAGGCCGACGCGGGCCGGCTCCACTTCGGCACCGAGGTTGTGACCGCGCCCGATCGCACGCTCGCGGCGCTGCTCGGCGCATCGCCGGGCGCCTCGGTGTCCGCCGATATCGCGTTGCAGGTGCTCCAGACGTGCTTCCCGGAAAAACTTCGTGCGCCCGAGGGCTACGCGTGCATGAAGGAAATGATCCCGACCTTCGACATCGACCTCGGCCAACCGGCTGCCGCGGCCGACTACGCCCCGCGTTCCGCCGAGATCGATGCGCTGCTGGAGTTGCGGACCGCCGCGCGCTCGCCGATGTAGCCGGGTTCGTTGAGCCCGGAGGCCGGGGCCAGCGAGCCCGGCTGCAACGTGCGTTACGGCGCGAGCGCGACGGGTTGCGTGAAGGCGCCGTTGCCGGCCACATCCCACACGGCGAAGCGGGCCCAGCGCAGGCCGGGCGTGGGCGGAAGCCCCGCGGAAAAACCTTTTTCCCCAAAGGCACGCGTGTCGCCGAGATCGACGCGATGACGCACGGTGCGCGTGCCGTCGCCGCCGATGAGCTCGGCGAAGGCGAGGGGGAGCGTCCACTTGAGTTTCGCGCTGAAAGTGGGCGTGGCGCCGGGCGTCACGCGAAATTCGCTCACGAGGATCTCGCCGGTGGTCACGAAGAACTCGCCGCCCCGCAGCACATCGAGCACGGGCTGCCAGCCGTCGGCGAAGCGGGGCAGGCGGTCGAGCTTGAGGTAGTTCACGTTCATGTGGCCGTAGAGCTCGCTGTGCGGCTCGATCTTGAAGATGTCCACTTCGCCGAGGGCGCGCTTGTCGGCGCCCCAGTTGTTCATGTCGTCGAGCAGATCGAGCACGCGCCAGCCGAGCGTGTCGCGCGAATAGTCGGCGGGCATCGCCTTCCACGCGGCGCCGAGGAACTGCGGCGACTTGAAAAAGGGCGTGTCGCGGTAGCCGTCGGGAAACGGAATCGACGACTTGATGCGCGCGTGCGCGGTCCACATCAGGCCGTGCTCGCGCTGCATGAGCGCCAGCACGTCGGCCGGGCTGCCCACGCGGTAGAGCGTCTCGCCGCTCGCGAGCGTCTCGGCGAACGGCGCGCCGGCGGGGCGGTTGAGCACCCAGAGCACGGGCTTCGGAAAAAAGCTGATCCAGTGGCCGCCGAGGTGGACGTTGGGCTCCTCGCCGGGAAGCAGGAGAAACTTCTCGTCGGAGAGGCGGGCGCACTCGGCGTGGAGCGTGCGCAGTTGCCTGAGCCGTTCGTCGGGGCCGAGGCGAGGCGTCTGGCCGTTGTGGAATTCCGCGAGGTGCACGATGTCCACGCCCGCCGCGCGAAACGCCTTCGCGAAGCCCGGCTCGCGCAACGCTTCTGGCAACGCGTCATGGCCCGCGGCCTTCTGGCGATCGAGCAAGTCGAGCGTGTGCTCGACGTGGTAGTGGCTCGTGAACTTTTTGTAGCCGGGCAGATCGGCGAAGCGGTCGCCGCGCGTGTAGGTTTGCACGGCGGCGAGCGACGCGGCGGCGAGCTCCGGACCAAAGCGGAAGAAGAGCGGCAGCCGCTGCTCGGTGCCGGGCGGGGCGTTGACCCACGGCGTGAAGCGGTTGTCGCCCGCGGGCGGCTGGCGCACGCCGATGCCGTCGCCGGGAAACGCGGCGTCGTAGTTTCGGCCGAGCCAGTTGAAGCCGTAGTTGTCCGCGAAATCGAGCGGGTAGAGATAGCGGTGCGGCGGCGGAAACACGGCGACGCTCCCGCCCGCGAACTCCAGCGCCGCGCTGCGAAACCGCGCCGCGCGCACGCCGCCCGGCGTGTCGGCCGGCGCCGTCTGCGCGCCCGCGCGCGGATCGATCCAGGCGTAGCCGGCGGCGCGGCGCTCGGGCGCCACGAGCCCGGCGTCGTAGAGGATGGCGCGCCGGTCCTCGCGCGTCGTGAGCACGGCCTCGGTCAGCACGAGCGCGCTGCCGGCGAAGATCGTGATCTCGAAGCGGCCGGAAAAGCTCCCGGCCGCGAGGCCCTCGATGGAAAGCCGCACGCGCGACGGCGAGAGGGAGGTGGCCTTGAATGACGTCGGGCGCAGCCTGGCGGGGAAACGCTGCGACGGGCGGGTGTGGACCTTGTCGAAGAACGTCATCCAGCCGTTCGCGGCCATGTCGCGCTCGCCGACGGTCAGCACGGTGAGCGGCGTGAGGTTCTCGGCGACCTTTCGGGGCGTGGCGTCGGCCGCGGTGCGCCAGCCCAGCGCGGAGAGGAGCGGGCGGTTCGCCGCGAGATTGAGCGTGAGTGAGGCGCGGGCCTCGCCGCCGGCGGGCCACTCGATTGAAACCGCGTCGGCCGCCGCGGCCGTTTGGACGGCGACTTCGCTGTCGCCCCGGAGCCCCGACAGATCGACGGGCACGGCGGCGCGGGCGGACACGATCAGGAGCGCGGCGAAGGCGAACGGGCGGGCGGGGTTCATGGCGGCCGAGGTTGGACCTCCCCGCCGCGCGCGGCGAGGCGCAACACAGGGATTGCACCCGCCGCGTCGCGCGTTGGAGTGGTGGTTCCCCGATGTCACCCGCCATCCGCACCCCCGAGCGCCAAGTTGAAGTCGCGTGGTTCAGCGCGCTGTGCAGCGACGACTATGAATTCCTCGGCGTGCCGGACGGCGCGCTCCGCAGCAGCTACGCGCACTGCGGCGAGATCGTGCGCCGGGCGGATGCGCTCGGCTACCAGAACATCCTCCTGCCCTCGGGCTGGATCGCGGGGCAGGACGCGCTCGCCTTTGCGGCCGCGATGGCGCCGCAGACGCGGCAGATGAACCAGCTCGTCGCGCTGCGCATGGGCGAGGTCTGGCCGCCGATGCTCGCGCGCGCCATCGCGACGGTGGACCACATCGCGCAGGGCCGGCTCGCCCTCAACATCATCTCCTCCGATCTGCCCGGGAAGAAGGAATCCAACGAGGATCGCTACGAGCGCAGCAGCGAGGTGATTCAAATCTTGCAAAAGCTCTGGGCAACCGAGGGCCCCCTCGAGTGGCGCGGGCGGTTCTACCAATTCAGCCTGCCGACCTGCGAGCCCGCGAAGCCCTTCCAGCAAAACGGCGGGCCGCTGCTCTACTTCGGCGGCATCTCGCCGCTGGCGCAGGAGCTCTGCGCGAAGCACTGCGACGTGTTCCTGATGTGGCCCGAGACCGAGGACCGCCTGGCCGCGACGATGCGCGACCTGAGCGCGCTCGCGGCGAAGCACGGCCGCGTGATCGACTTCGGCCTGCGCGTGCACGTGATCGTGCGCGAGACGGAGGCGGAGGCGCGCGCCGCCGCCAACCGCCTCATCTCGCGGCTCGATCTGGAAAAGGGCCGCGAAATCAAGGCCCGCTCGATGGACGCGCAGAGCGCCGGCGTGCTGCGGCAGGATGAACTGCGCGCCAAGGCCGGGCCGGACCTGTTCATCGAGGACCGGCTCTGGTCCGGCATCGGCCTCGCGCGCAGCGGCTGTGCCAGCGCCATCGTGGGCGATCCCGATCAAGTGCTGGCGAAGCTGAATCGCTACATCGACATGGGCATGCGGGCGTTCGTGCTGAGCGGCTACCCGCACCGCGACGAATGCGAGCTGTTCGCGCGCCACGTGCTGCCGCGGCTGCCGACGTGCAAGCTCAACGAGGTGCAGCGCCGGCGCGTGGTGGAGCCGGTGACGCCGCTGACGACGGGGGTGCGGCGATGAAAACACGGCCTGATTCCCCATGGAGCCGCGCCGCCCCCGCCGCGGTGGCGGCGAAGAACGCGGCGAGGGCGCCGCGGCTCCACTAAACCGGCGATTCAAGATCATCATGTCCCGTCCACCCATTCGTTTCGGTCTCGTCGGCTTTGGCGCCTGGGGCCAGTTTCACGCGAAATCAATTGCCGATCATCCCGAGGCGCAGCTGGTGGCGATTGTCGCGCCGTCGGAGGCGTCGCGCGCGGCGGCGGCCAAGGCGCACCCGGGCGCGAAGATTTTTTCCGATCACCGCGCGATGCTCGCGCAGGTGAAGCTCGACTTCGTCGACATCGTGACGCCGAGCCACACGCACCGGGCGATCGCGACGGATGCGCTGGAGGCGGGCTGCGACCTTTTGCTGGAGAAGCCGATGGCGCTCACCGTGGAGGATTGCCGGGCGATCGTGCGCCTGGCGCGGGCGCGCGGGCGCAGGCTCGCGGTCGGGCACGAGCTGCGGCTCTCGTCGCAGTGGGGCGAGATCAAGCGCGTGATCGAGCGCGGCGTGATTGGCGAGCCGCACTACGTGCTCGTCGAGCTGTCGCGCAAGCCCTACCGCCTCGGCGCGGATGGCTGGCGCTACGACGCGGCGCGCGTCGGCAGCTGGGTGCTCGAGGAGCCGATTCACTTCTTCGACCTGGCGCGCTGGTATCTCGCGGGCGCGGGCGAGCCGGTGGAGCTCTACGCGAAGGGCAAATCGCGCGACGCGGCGCGGCCGGGGCTGTTCGACAATTTCTCGGCGATGTTCAGCTACGCCAACGGCGCGTATGCCGTGGTGTCGCAGACGCTCGCGGCCTTCGAGCATCACCAGACGGTGAAGGTGGCGGGCTCGCGCGGCGCGCTGTGGGCGGGCTGGAGCGGCGCGCTGGATCGCACGCTGGAGCCGACGGCGTTCCTGCGGGTGTTTGACGGCGAGAAGCTGGAGAACGTCGCGCTCGCGCGGCACAGCGGCGAGGTCTTCGAGCTGCGCGAGGAGATCGCGCAATGCGTGCGGATGGCGCGCGGCGAGGCGCAGCCGATTGCGACGGGGGAGGACGGCCTGTGGTCGGCGGGGCTGTGCCTGCTGGCCGAGCAGTCGATCCGCGAGGGACGGCCAGTGAAGATCGGACGGGGGTTCGCCGAATGAGCGGCGGCGGCGAGAAGTGGCATCACGGCGTCACGCGCTACCAGTGGCTCGTGCTCGCGGTCGCGTCGCTCGGGTGGGTGTTCGACGCGTTTGAGGGCCAGCTCTTCAACATCACGCGCGGCGACTTGCTGCCAGATCTCCTGCGCGCGGGGAATGCCGGGATCGCCGATGCGGAGCTGGCGACGCAGGTGAAGCTCTGGGGCGAACGGTTCCTCGGCGTGTTCCTGATCGGCGGGACGCTGGGCGGCTGGCTGTTCAGTTCGCTCGCCGATCGGTGGGGGCGCGTGCCGGTGATGTCGCTGACGATCCTGTGCTACAGCCTTTTTTCCGGCCTGACGGCGTTTGCGGGCGAGCTGTGGCAGGTGGGGGCGCTGCGCTTCCTCGTCGCCATGGGCGTGGGCGGCGAGTGGGCCGTGGGCGCGGCGCTGGTCGCGGAGGTGTTTCCGAAGCACGCGCGCGAGCATGCGGGGGGGATTTTCCACGCGACGAGCGTGGCGGGCCTGTGGCTCGCGGCGGGCGCAGGGCTCTGGGTCGGCAAGGACTGGCGGACGGCATTTCTGCTCGGCATCGTGCCGGCGCTGCTCGTGCTGTGGGTGCGGCTCGGCGTGAAGGAGCCGGAGTCATGGCGCCAGGCCAAGGCGACGAAGGCCGCGCAGCTCGGGAGCTTCCGCGAACTGCTCGGTGATCCGCGCTGGCGGGGGGCGGCGGTGGGCGGCGCGCTGCTGGCGATGGTCGGGCTCGCGACGTTTTGGGGCGTGGTCGTGGCCGGGCAGAATTTGGCGGAGGAGTTCCTGCGCCAGCACGGGGTGGCCGCGGGCGAGGCGGCCAGCCGCGGGAAGATCGCCTATGGCTTTGTGCAGACGACCGGGGCGGGCGTGGGCATGCTCGCCATCGGGCCGCTGATGGCGCGCTTTGGGCGGCGGCGGACCTTTGCGTGGATGCATGTGTGCGCGCTCGCGACGACGCTTGCGGTGTGCTGGGCGCCGCGCTGGTGCGACAGCTACGCGGTGCTGCTGGCCCTGCTGCCGATCTTCGGGTTCTTTGCGCAGGGCATCCACGCGGGCTACGCCGTGTATTTCCCGGAGCTGTTTCCGACCCATCTGCGCGCGACGGGCGCGGGGTTCTGCTTCAACACGGGGCGCATCCTGGCCGCGCCGGTGCTCATCTGGCTGTCGGCGTGGATGAAGGCGGAGTATGCGCTGCCGGTCGCCGTGTCGCTGCTGGGCGGGATGTTCCTGCTCGGCCTGGTGGTCCTCCGCTTCCTCCCGGAGACGAAGGACCGCGAGATGCCCGCCTAGCGGCGCGGGGGAGACGGGAGCCAGCCGCCGGCGGGCGCGGGCTCCTTGGGCGTGACGAACCTGGCGAGCACGAGGCCGGCGAGGGTCAGCAGCACGAACACGTAGATCGCATTGGCCAGGGTCCAGGCGAGCGAATGATGCCACCCGATCGCCGCGGAAACCCCGCCAACCATCACGAGCAGGCCGAGGAAGGCGCAGAACTTGACGCGGTCCGCCCAGCGCTCGGAGACCTTCGCGAGCCCGGTGAGCGTGAGGGCAAGGAGCGGGGCGATGACGACGTTGTGGGCGAAGCCGATCGCCATGATCTTGCCCCTCTGCATGGCGAGGGCGGCGAGAAACGGGCCGAGGACGAATTTTTGGGGTGGGGCAGGGGGGCGTCGGAAAAATCAGGGTGTGCGCACGGAGGTTTTCGTGGCGGACGGGAAATCGGCCGGGATTTTTTGGGTGACCTTGCCGGTCGCCGCCCACTCCGTGCCGCGCTGGAGCGTCACGATGAAACCCGCGCACTGGAGCGAAGCGTAGGGCGCGGCATCTTTCGGCGCGACGTGGCCGAGGGTCGTGTGGAAGACGCGGCCCCGGCCGTAGCTGATGGTCATGAGCATGGGCTCATGCTCGCCGGAGGCGGTGGGAAATTTCGCTTTGTCGGCGTGCGCGGTGGCGAGGACGGTCACGTTTTTGGCCGGGCCGCGGAGCTGGGAGTAGATCTCGTCGTTGGCGTGGAGCCACGCGGCGGGCAGGCCCTTCATGATCGGATGATCGGGGGCGCGGGTATCGACGACGAAGTCGTGGCGTGGCGGGTGCATGGCGTTGCCGGGCGTGGTGGAGTCGAGGACGGCCTTGCCCTCGCGCCAGCGAATCTTGGGGCCCCACGTCTCGTTGCGCGCGCCGATGCCGCCTTCCTTTTTGTAGCCCCAGCCGCCGACGCCGATCATCTCGTTCCACTCGGGCCAGAAGGGAAACGCGTTGTCGGTGTCGTGCACGACGACGAGGCCGCCGCCGCCCCGCATGTAGTCGACGAAGGCCTTTTTCGTGGCCTCGGGGAACTCCGCGCCCTCGTAGACCATCACGACGGCGGCGTAGCCGGCGAACTGGGGCGCGAAGCCCGCCATGTCGGCGCCCTTGGGCGGGGTCGTGACGACATCGACGGCGAAGAGTCCGGTCTGCGCGAGCGCCTCCCGCACGAGGGGCGCGCTCTTGGCCCAGTCGTGATAAGGATTGGACTGGCCGGTGAGGAGCATCACGCGGGGGGAGGCGGCGGCTGCCGGCGAGGCGAGCGCGAGCAGCAGCGGAGCGAGCGCGCGAAAGGACAGCGGGGCGGAAAGGCGCATGGGCGAGGGATGGCGGCCGCGCCTCGGGGGCGCGACCCAAAAAACGGGCGCCGGCCGCGCGCGCCGGCCGGAGTTTCGCCTCGCGCGACAAGATCGCAGCCGTAGCTTTTCGCCCGTGGAAACCTCCCCGCCCGACGCGACGACGCGCCGCGTTTTTCTTTTCACCGGGCTCGTGCTGCTGGTCGTGGCGGCGACGGTGCTGGCGGGGCGTTTCGCGGGCTGGCTGCCGCCGGTCACGCTCGTGCCCGACGGCCCGCCGATGGCCTTCCCCTCGGCGGTGGGGTTCTTGCTGGGCGGCGCCGGCTTCGTGGCGATCGCGCGGGGCTGGCGCGGGGGCGCGCGGGCGATGGGCGCGCTGGTGATCGCGGTGGGGCTCGGCACCCTGCTGCTCCACGCGGCGGCCGACACCATGGGGTGGTGGCGCCTCTTCCTGGATCCGGACAATCCGCCGCTCGCCTCCGGCCTCGGGTTTGACGGGCGGATGGCGCCCAACACGGCCGGCTCGTTTGCCGCGCTGGGCCTCGCGATCGTGCTGGTGGCGGGCGAACGGTGGTGGCCGCGGTTGGTGACGCTGTGCGCGGCGGGCGTCGTCGCCGTCGCGGGGATGGCGCTGGTCGGCTACGCGACGGGGCTGCGCTCGGCCTCCTTGTGGTGGCGCCTCACGGGCATGGCGGCCCACGCGGCGGCGCTGTTTTTCCTCGCCGCCGGGGCGCTGATGATCGCGGTGGCCCGCGGCGCCCCGGAGCGGCTGCGGCCGGCGCTGCGGACCTTTCAGCTCTTCACGCTGGGCTCGATGGTGCTCGTCGTGCTCCTGGTGATCGTGGAGGTGAGCAACGCCGAGCGCGACGCGGCGGAGCGCTGGCTGCGCCACACCCATGAGGTCAGGGGCGGCATCGAGCGCTTCATCGGGGCGATGGCGCGGGCCGACACCGCGGCGCGCACCTTCGTGCTGACCGGCGACGAGTATTACGCGGGCCGCATGGCCACGCATCGCGCCACCGTGCTCGCCGTGCTCGACGAAATCGCGGGCCTGACCGCGGACAACGCCGCGCAAAGGGACCGCGTGGCCGCGTTGCGCCGCCTCGCGACGGAGAACTTCGCGCTGAAGGACGCGCAGGCCGCCGAGCGGCGCGCGCGGGGGCTGGAGGCGGCCGCGGCCGCCATCCGCGCCGAGCCGCCCGGGCTGATCCGGGGCCTGCGGGCCGCGACCGACGGCATGCTGGCGGAGGAGAACCGCCTCCTGCCGCTGCGCGAGGAGGCGACGCGCCGCAACGTGACCCGGCTGCGCTGGGCGCTCGGCGTCGGCGAGGCCGCGGTGCTCGGCCTGATGGGCGCGGCGTTTGCGCTGGTGATGCGCGCCCGGGATCGGTTGCGCGAGGCCAACGATGCGCTGGCGCTGCGCGCCGCCGCGCTCGCCGCCGCGCAGGCCGGGCTCGCGGCCAGCAACCGCCTCCAGCGCGCCGTGCTCGACGGCAACATCTACAGCATCATCGCCACGCGCCCCGACGGCACGATCGAGATTTTCAGCCGGGGGGCGGAGCAGCTCCTCGGCTACGCCGCGGCGGAGGTCGTCGGCCGCGCGACGCCGGCGCTCATCCACGATCCGGCCGAGGTCGCGGCGCGCGCGACCGAGCTCACCGCGCAGCTTGGCCGGGAAATCGCGCCGGGCTTCGAGGCCTTCGTCGCGCGCGCGCGCCTCGGCGAGGTGGACGAGCGGGAGTGGACCTACGTGCGCAAGGACGGCGCGCGCGTGCCCGTGCTGCTGAGCGTGACGGCGCTGCGCGACGAGGCCGGCGCCATCACGGGTTTCCTGGGCATCGCCCACGATCTCACGCAGCGCCAGGCGGCGGAGCGTGCGCTGCGCGAGAGCGAGGAGCGGTTCCGCCAGGCCTTCGACTACGCGGGCGCAGGCATGGCGATTGTGGGGCTCGACGGCCGGTGGCTGCGCGTGAACACCTCGCTTTGCGACATCCTGGGCTACACGGAGCCCGCGCTGACGAAGCGAACCTTCCAGGACATCACGCACCCCGAGGATTTGGAGGCGGATCTCGCCCATGTGCGCGAGCTCCTGGCGGGCGAGCGACGCGTCTACCGGATGGACAAGCGCTATTTTCACCGGGAAGGGCACGTCGTGTGGATCCGGCTCACCGCCTCGCTGGTGCGGGATGCGCACGGGGCGCCCCTGCATTTTGTCTCGCAGATTGAGGATGTGACGGAGCAGCGGCGGCTGGAGAAAAACCTCGCGGTGGCGCGCGATGCGGCGCTGGCGGCGTCGCGGATGAAGTCCGAGTTCCTGGCCAACATGAGCCACGAAATCCGCACGCCGATGAACGCAGTCGTCAGCATGGGCCTGCTGCTGGCCGACACCCCGCTGGCGCCGGCGCAGCAGGAGATGGTGCGGGCGATTCAAGGCGGCGCGGAAGGCCTGCTCACCATCATGGACGACATGCTCGACTTCGCCAAAATCGAGGCGGGCAAGCTGCGGCTGGCGCCGGCGGAGTTCGACCTGCAGCAGGTCATCGAGGAGACGGCGGCGCTGCTCGCGCCGCGCGCCCATGCGCGGGGCGTGGAAGTGACCTGCGAGTTCGAGCTCATCCCGCCGCCCCGGCTCCACGGCGACGCCGGGCGCGTGCGCCAAGTCTTCACCAACCTGCTCGGCAACGCGATCAAGTTCACCGAGCGGGGGGCAATCCGCGTGACGGTGCGCACCGTCGCGGCGGCCGCGCAGCGGGCGACGGTGCGCGTGGAGGTGCGTGACACGGGGGTGGGCATTGCGCCCGAGGCGCGAACCCGGCTTTTCCAGCCCTTCATGCAGGAGGATGCGTCGATTACGCGGCGCTTCGGCGGCACGGGCCTCGGCCTCGCGATCTCGCGGCAGCTCGTCGAGCTGATGGGCGGCGAAATCGGCTGTGAAAGCGAGCCGGGGCGCGGCTCGGTGTTTTGGTTCGAGGTCGGCTTCGCGCAAGGCGACGGCTCGCCTGCGCCCGCCGTGCCGTTGCCGCCGGGCAGACGCGTGCTCGTGGTGGACGGCGACGCTGGCAACCGGCGCATCGCACTCGGCCAGCTCGCGCGCCTGGGCGTCAACGCGGAGGCCGTGGCGGATGCTTCCGCCGCGCTGGCGTCGCTCGCCGACCCTACGGCCGGGCCGTGGCACGCCGTGCTGATCGACCGCGACAGCCCGGGGATGGGTGGCCTTGCGCTCGCCACCGCCATCCGCGCCCGGCCGGCCCCGCCGCCGCTCCTCCTGCTTTCGCTTACGGGTCCGGCGGGGGATTTCGCCGCGGCGGGGGCGGCGGGCATCGCGGTGTTCCTGACCAAGCCAGTGGGCGACGCGGCGCTCCGGCGCGGCCTCGCGCGCGCCTTGGGCGCGGCCTTGGAATCGGTCGCCCCGCCCGTCCCGTCCGGGCGGTCGCTTCGGCTGCTGCTGGTGGAGGACAATCCCTCCAACCAGCGGGTGGCGGCGCTGCTTCTCGCCAAGCTGGGCCACGAGGCCGACCTCGCAACCGATGGACAGCAGGCGCTCGAGCGCCTCGCTGGGCGCGCCTACGACGCCGTGCTCATGGATTGCCAGATGCCCGGGCTCGACGGTTACCAAGCCGCGCGCCGCATCCGCTCGGGCTCGGTGCCGGGCGTCAACCCGCGGGTGCCCATCATCGCGCTCACCGCCTACGCCCTCGCCGGCGATCGTGCCCGCTGCCTCGCGGCGGGCATGGATGAGCATCTGACGAAGCCCCTCCGTCCCGCGGACCTGGCGGCGGCCCTCGCGCGCTGCGGCCTCGGCGCGGCGGGACCTTTCGCCTCGGCGCCGGCGCCCACAGCGGATGGGCCGCCGGTGATCGACGCGGAGGTGGTCGCATCCGTGCGTGCGTTGCCGGGACGCGGTGGCGGCACGCTCCTGGCGGACCTCGTGCGCATCCACTTGGAGGAGGAGCCCGCTCATCTCGCGCGGATTAGGCGGCTGCTGGCCACGCGTGAGGCCGAGGAACTCGCCGACGCGGCGCACGCGCTGGGCGGCACCGCCACCGTGCTCGGCGGCCTCCGCGTCCGGGGTGCGGCCCTGGCGCTCGAAGAGGAGGCGCGCGCGGGCGACTGGCCGGGCGCGGCGGCTCGCGCCGAGGCGCTTTTCGCCGCGTGCGCGGAGCTGCGCGCCGGGCTTTCGAGCCTCGATCTCGCAGCGCGCTGAGGCGCGCCGCGCCGCGTGGCGCGGGTGAGGTTTTGCGACTTGTGCGCGCGCTCGAATGCTGTCGTGTTGACTGAAAGTCGCTGCGCAACCGCCCCCGCATGGCTGCGTCTTGCGACCGCCCACGATTCGTTCGTTTCGCTTCTCCCAATCATCATGTCACAGCAAAACCTCACCCGTCGCGACTTCGTCGCGTTTTCCGCCGCGGTCGCGGCCATCCTCGCCTTCCCGGGCTGCCAGACTTACATGAAGCAGCCGCGCAAACCGCGGCCGATTGCGCCTGGCGCCAAGATCCGCGTCGCGCAGGTCGGCTGCGGCGGCAAGGGATTCTCCGACATCATGGCGCACCAGGACGAGGAGGTCGTGGCGATCTGCGACATCGATCACACGCGCCCGAATGTGAAGAAGCTCTTCGAGACTTTCCCGAACGCGAAACGCTACAGGGATTTCAGGAAGATGCTCCTCGAGATGGACGACCAGATCGACGCGGTGGGCGTGGCCACGCCCGACCACATGCACTTCCTCGTGGGCTACATGGCGGTGATGCTCGGCAAGCACGTCTACATCCAGAAGCCGCTCACCCAGACGGTCGGTGAGGCGCGCGAGCTCCTTCGCCTTTCACGCTTGAACGGAGTCTGCTCGCAAATGGGCAACCAAGGCCACGCTGGCGAAGGCATCCGCCTCGTCCGTGAGTGGTTCCAAGCCGACCTCCTCGGCGACGTGCGCAATGTCGAGATCTGGACGAATCGTTCCGCGGCTCCCGGGCCCGATGGGCGCCTGCGCGTCGTCTGGCCGCAGGGTATCACGGAATGGCCGAAGGGCGGCACGCCGCCGGAGGGCTTTTCACAGGATTTGTTCCTCGGTCGCGCGCAGGAGCGGCCTTACAGCCCGGAGATTCATCCGTTCAAATGGCGCGGCTATTTTGACTATGGATGCGGCGCCTTGGGCGACATGGCGTGCCACCTGATGGATGCCGCCTACTGGGGCCTTGAGTTGGGTGCTCCGTCGAGCATCGAACTCAAGAAAATCATCGGAAAGAATAACATCACTTTCCCCACGTCGGCGGTGGTCGAATATCAGTTCCCCCAACGAAAAGCGTCCAACGGAAAGATGCTTCCAGCTGTGCGGCTCACTTGGTCCGAAGGCGGCATAAAGCCCGAGAAACCGAAGGAAATGGAGGCCGAGCGCACCCTCGCGCACGGTGGTCAGCTTTGGCTCGGCAGCAAGGGTGTCGTTTACGACGGCAACGACTACTGCAACAGCCCGCGTTTCCTGCCTGAGGCGAAGCACAAGGAACTCGCCGAAGGCGGCAAGTTTCCGCCGAAGACCTTCAAGCGGGTCCCCAATAACAATCCTCACAAGGAGTGGACTGCAGCGATTCGCGCGAACAACCCGCTTGAGGCCGGTTCGAACTTCGAATACTCTGTGCCGTTTACCGAGATGGTGGCGCTAGGAGTAATCTCGACGGCCATCGGCGGCAAACTTAACTGGGATTCGGTCTCGATGAAGACCGGCAATCCGGCTGCGGACGCGATGATTTACCCGACCTACCGAAAAGGGTGGGCGCCGTCAGAAATCATCTAGTTCATTCGCGTCGCCTTCCGGCAAACAACGCCGGTAAAGCCTGAGGAGCCCGCATCTTATGGTGCGGGCTTTTGTTTTCCATCCGTCCTTTCTTCCCTGAGCAGGTTATTCGGTATCGTGGCCGCTCCGCTTTTTTGAGATTGCGGGGTTGAGAGGCAGTTCAGGTGTATTTTGAAAGCCGGATGGTCAGTTCGGACAAGCACCCCATGTTAGCGTTGGCGACCCAAGGCGTGAGGCCTTTCTACGTGTGCTGTCGCGCCGATCGAAATGGTTGGTTGCAGCGCCCACTGCTAGTTGATCAGTCGCCGTTGTCAACGAGCGTGTGGAATTGACCCACCTGCGAGCGGCTAAAATTGACCCACCCCGCGATAAGTGGGTGGGGAGGGGAAGCTGGGTGGAGTTGCTTTGGTTAGAGGGTGGTATCGCTCGCTTGGGCCTTGCGGCGTTCGCGGAGGCGGAAGGAGTCGCCGCGGATGGGCACGACGCTGGCTTTGTGCAGCAGGCGGTCGAGGGCGGCGGCGGCCATGACGGCGTCGCCGGCGAAGACGTGGGCCCAGTCGGCGAAGGCCTTGTTGGAGGTCAGGACGATCGCCCCGCCGGTGTCGTAGCGCTGGCTGATGACCTGGAAGAGCAGCGAGGCCTGCGTCTGGTCGAGGGCAAGGTAGCCGACTTCGTCAATCACGAGCAGCTTGGGCCGGGTGAAGTTTTTCATCTCCCGGTGCAGGCGGTTTTCCGCCAAGGCCAGCGCGAGCTTGCGGGCCAGTTCGACGGCGCTGGTGAAGTAGGCGCGGTGGCCCAGTTCCGCGCAGGCGACCCCCAGGCCGATGGCGAGGTGGGTTTTGCCGACGCCAGGCGGCCCGAGGAGGATCACGTTGCGCCCTTCGGCGAGATAGCGGCCGGTGGCCAGTTCGTCGACGAGCTTCGGATCGAGCGAGGGTTGCGCCTTGAAGTCGAAGTCGGCGAGGCGCTTCACCACGGGGAAGCGGGCGAACTGGAGGTTCAGGGCGACGGTGCGCTGGTGGCGCTCGGCCAGCTCGCCGTCGAGGAGATAGCCGAGGAAGTGGCTGTAGCTCCATTGTTCGGCGGCGGCGCGTTGCGCGGCCTGGTCGAGCCGGTCGCGGGCCACGCTCAGACCGAGGCTCGCGAGGCCGCTCTGCGCCTTGGGCTCGAAGACGGCGGCGCTCATCCGGCCACCTCCGCGTAAACGCTCAGTGCCCGTTGCTCGACCGCCTGGTCGAAGCGCACCGCGCAGCGCGGGGGCGGCCCGTGCCGCTCGCTCGCCGCCTGTCGCACCGTGCGCTGCCACAGCGCCTGCAGGTGCTCGCGCGCGATGACGCAGCTCCTGGGCTTCGGCGCGCACGCGTGCTCGGCCACGATGAGATCGCCGTGGCGGATGACGATGCGGCCACCTTCGGCCAGCACGGCGACTCTGGCGCCGACCTGCTCCGGCGGCACGGAATAGCGGCTGCCTTGATACGCCACGAGCGCCTCCGCATCGACCGTGCGCTCCACGCGCAGGACGTAGGGCCGCAGCGCCGAGAGCGGGGCGAGCGCCGGCTGCTCCTGGGCGAGCAGCTCGTCGGGCCGGCGGCCCGTGGTCGCATGCACGCGGGGATTGGCCGTGTGCCGGCACCAGTGCAGGCCCTGGGCGTTCAAGTCCGCGAGGTCGGCGAAGCTGCGGCCCTGGAGGAAGCTCTCGTCGAGATAGCGGATGGCGCGCTCGACCTTGCCTTTGGTCCGCGGCCGGTAGGGCTGGTGCGTCCTGGGCTGGAAGCCGCAGTGCGCGGCGAAGTCGACCCAGGCCGGATTCCACTGCCCGGGGGCCAGGCGCACCTGCTTCATGTTGTCGTAGAGGATCGAGGCCGGGAGCCCGCCGAAGAAGTCGAAGGCCGCGAGGTGGCATTCGATCATCACCGGCAACTGCATCGAAGTGACGAAGCGCACGAACACCGCGCGGCTGAACGAGAGCACCATCACGAAGGCGGAGATCGTCACCGGCCGGCCCGCGGCGTCGCTGAAGCGGCCGACGTGCTTCCAGTCGACCTGCGCCTGCTCGCCCGGCCCGGTCTCGTAGCGCACGGTGGCGCGCCGGGCATGGCGTTGGCCGGCGGCGAGGGTCGCCACGAAGCGCCGCACCAGGTGCACGCTCCCAGGATAACCCTGCGCCGCGATCTCGGCGTGCAGCCGCACGGCCGACAGGCCGGTGGCGGCATGCCGCTCGCGCAGATACGCCCAGTAGGGCTCGAGCTTGGAGGCCCGCGGCCGCGGCTGCGGCGTGCGCAAGCCCTCGGTGCGCAGGATGGCGCGCACGGTGTTGCGGGCAAAGCCGGTGCGCCGCGCGATCTCGCGGATGGAGTGGCCCTGCCGTTGAAGAAGATGAAGGTCCATTTGCTGTTCTGCCGTGAGCATGCCTGCCGCCGCTGTTGCCGGGCGGCACGTGGACGGGCGAGGCGATTGATCCCGGGCCGGGCGCTCACGCGAAAAACCCGGCCCTGGTAAACGAACGTTCGAACTGGCGATTCAAGTCTGCCCCCCGGGTCCGGAGGTGGAGGGGCTGCCGCCCCACCACGCCTCCCCGAGTCTTTTGACTCGGGTTCCAAACCTCCGGAGGACTAACCTGCAAGGGGTGGGTCAATTTTAGACGCTCGTTACCGGGTCAGTTTTACGCGCTCGTTTTCAGCCGTGCCAGGCCAACATTGCCGCGCTCTGGATTGGGACCCGGAACCGCGTCGAGAATCTTTGGTGCACGTGAACTCCAGTTGAGTGGCCAGACGTCGATCGTTCGTAGCCGTGAGTTCTGGTTTCAGCGAAACAGGCCCGGACGGCATCTTTCCGTCGCGATCGGCCGTATCGGAAGAAACCCGACTAGTCGCGGGTTGCTTGGGCGCTTACACACATCAACATTAGTGGTGAATCGACCCAACAGATCTCCGCAGCCGTTGAGCCTGCGTAGTCCCAAAGAGCCATGTGCACCGCCTGCCTCCGCGTCGTTCCGGCGCAATCGATGCCTCTTGCTGAGAGCAATCTGTTGAACATGCGGCGATGTCATCAATCTCGCGCGGTGGCTGCTCTTGGAACCTGCCCGGATGCCCGTGAGGCAAAGGCCGAGTTGAACCAGCTTTCTACTGGCTTCACGGATGAGGCGGCATCGTGCGGAGTGCACGACATGGCGATGCTTCCGTGAGTTTGGCCAAAAGTGCGACGCGTATCCATCAACTGCGAAGCCGCGTGTAATCACCGGAGTTGTTTGCGTGAGATTCAGTGTGCATGCTCTTCCCGTTCACCCTGAATCGCCTCCAAAATCAGCGGCGTAATCGCGCCAATTTGTCGTCCGGACCGCCTCGCGTCCCGGCACCGTCATCGTTACCGGTGCTAAAGGTAACTTCCTTCGTGTCGTCCGGCCAAGTCCCCTCCTGCATCCAATCAAGACAGAGCGTTGAGCTCGACTCCATTTGTCACGATGCGCATTGCCCACTCCGCACCTCATGTTCGGGAGGTGACTTTGTGGGGTCAATGAAAAGGAAATCTCAAATGAATCGTTAAATGATAACCCACAATATCTTATGAACATTCATCGCGTCATCTAAAAAAAAACTTTGACGAGAGCGGTTTTGAGTGTTCGTCTAAGTCTCTTCGTTTTTTAGTAGGCTCTTTGAAATTCATTTTGTGAGATCGATTGTAATTTATTCAAACCGACCGTTTGCTGGTAACAGCGCGGTCAAGTAAGAGTTTATGAATCGCTAGATTAATACTTTCATATTTGGAGAGTTTGATCTTGGCTCAGAATGAACGCTGGCGGCGTGGTTAAGACATGCAAGTCGAACGGTCGTTAAATCTAGGCAACTAGTTTTAACGGCAGTGGCAAACGGGTGCGTAACACGTAAACAATTTACCTTAGAGAGGGGAATAGCTCGTCGAAAGACGAATTAATACCGCATGTGGTTGCCTTTTGCATAAAAGGCAAACTAAAGTTGGGGACCGCAAGGCCTAACGCTCTAAGAAAAGTTTGCGACCTATCAGCTAGTTGGCGGGGTAACGGCCCACCAAGGCTAAGACGGGTAGCTGGTCTGAGAGGATGATCAGCCACACTGGAACTGAGATACGGTCCAGACACCTACGGGTGGCAGCAGTTTCGAATTATTCACAATGGGCGAAAGCCTGATGGTGCGACGCCGCGTGAGGGATGAAGGTCTTCGGATTGTAAACCTCTGTCACTAGGGCTGAAACCCTGCAAATAAATAGTTTGCAGATTGACCTAACCTAGAGAGGAAGCAGTGGCTAACTCTGTGCCAGCAGCCGCGGTAATACAGAGACTGCAAGCGTTATTCGGATTCACTGGGCGTAAAGGGTGCGCAGACGGCCAAGTGTGTGAGGTGTGAAAGTTTGAGGCTTAACCTCAAAATTGCACCCTAAACTACTTAGCTAGAGCATTGAAGAGAGTAGCAGAATTCACGGTGTAGCAGTGAAATGCGTAGATATCGTGAGGAATACCAATGGCGAAGGCAGCTACTTGGGCAATTGCTGACGTTCAGGCACGAAAGCGTGGGGAGCAAAAGGGATTAGATACCCCTGTAGTCCACGCCCTAAACGGTGCATACTAGACTTTGATAAAAGTAATTTTAACTGGGTCTAAGCTAACGCGTTAAGTATGCCGCCTGAGAACTACGGCCGCAAGGCTAAAACTCAAAAGAATTGACGGGGGCCCGCACAAGCGGTGGAGTATGTGGCTTAATTCGATGCAACGCGAAGAACCTTACCTAGCCTTGACATGCAGGAGACCGGAGCTGAAAAGCTCCATTCCTTCGGGACTGCTGCACAGGTGCTGCATGGCTGTCGTCAGCTCGTGTCGTGAGATGTTGCGTTAAGTCGCGCAACGAGCGCAACCCCTGTCCTTAGTTGCCACCATTCAGTTGAGCACTTTAAGGAAACAAACCCTCTATGAGGGTGGGAAGGTGGGGATGACGTCAAGTCAGGATGGCCCTTACGGCTAGGGCTGCACACGTACTACAATGTTTGATACAGTAGGAAGCAATACCGCAAGGTAAAGCAAATCTCTAAAATCAAACCTAGTTCAGATTGTAGTCTGCAACTCGACTACATGAAGTTGGAATCGCTAGTAATGGCGCATCAGCTACGGCGCCGTGAATACGTTCCCGGGCCTTGTACACACCGCCCGTCACGTCATGAAAGCCGGTTTTGCCCGAAGTATGTTTGCCAACCATTTTGGAAGCGACATCCTAAGGTAAGGCTGGTAATTGGGACGAAGTCGTAACAAGGTAGCCGTAGGGGAACCTGCGGCTGGATCACCTCCTTTCTAAGGAGAAATAGATTACTTGGTTCATAGCCGATTGGCTCTGCTCCAAATATCGATCTCACAAATTGAATCTTAACCAGTCCTCTTGGGCTCATAGCTCAGTTGGTTAGAGCACGCGCTTGATAAGCGCGGGGTCGACGGTTCAAGTCCGTCTGAGCCCATATTTTGTTCTTTGAAATTTTCACATATATAGGTTAAAATTAACGCCTAATTTATAATATTCAATCGTTAATATAGTAATTAGTGAATGCCTTGACTTCATCTGGCGAAGAAGGACGTAGCAAGTTGCGATAAGCTCCGGTTAGCTGCAAGCAAGCTTTGACCCGGAGATTTCCGAACGGGAAAACCCAGCATCGTAAGGTGTTACAATAGCTAAAATAAATATGGCTATTGAGCTATACGTGGAGAAGTGAAACATCTCAGTATCCACAGGAAAATAAAGAGAATCGATTCCGTAAGTAGTGGTGAGCGAAATCGGAACTAGCCCAAACCAACTAGATTTATCTGATTGGGGTTATAGGATTGCAATATGCATTTAGAGTTTTAGATTAATTTGTTGGAAAACAAAACCAAAGAGGGTGATAGTCCCGTCGTCGAAAATTCTCAAAAATCTAGCAGTATCCTAAGTAGCACCGTACACGAGAAATTCGGTGTGAATTTGTGCCGACCATGGCATAAGGCTAAATACAAGATGAAGATCGATAGTGAACTAGTACCGCGAGGGAAAGGTGAAAAGAACCCCTTTTAGGGGACTGAAATAGAAACTGAAACTAATTACTAACAAGTCAGTGGAAGCCTTTATGGTAACCGCCTGCCTTTTGTATAATGAGTCTGCGAGTTATTGCCAATAGCAAGCTTATGTCGTTTTAACGAGTTAAGCGTAGCGAAAGCGAGTCTTAAAAGGCAAAAGTTGTTGGCAATAGACCCGAAGCGGAGGTGATCTAACTATGGCCAGAATGAAGCACAAGTAAAATTGTGTGGAAGTTCGAACTGGTCAACCTTGAGAAGTTGTCAGATGAGCTGTGGTTAGGAGCGAAAGACTAATCAAACCCTGTGATAGCTGGTTCTTTCCGAAATATATTTAGGTATAGCGTCAAGCGCTGAGCTGCAATGGTAGAGCACTAAATAAGCTAAGGCTTCTGCCGAAGTACTGAACTTAATTAAACTCCGAATATTGCAGTGTGAAACTTGGCAGTCAGACTGTGGGGGATAACCTTCATAGTCAAATGGAGAATAATCCAAATCATCGAATAAGGTCCCCAAATACGATTTAGTGTAAAAGGATGTGGTTTTGCTTAGACAATAGGGATGTTGGCTTAGAGGCAGCCACCATTTAAACAGTGCGTAACAGCTGACCTATCGAGCGAAATTGCGCCTAAAATGATCGGGACTTAAGTCGTATACCGAATTCATGAATTTATACCTTTTGGTATAAGTGGTAGGAAAGCGTTCCAAGGACGAAAAAGGGCAAGGGAAACCAAACCTGAAGTGCTTGGAAGTGAGAATGCAGACATAAGTAACGATATAACTGGTGTAAATCCAGTTCGCCGAAATCTCAAGGATTCCTGGGGAAGGCTCGTCCTCCCAGGGTTAGTCGGGTGCTAAGACGAGGCCGTAAGGAGTAGTCGATGCCAAGCAGGTCTTATATTCCTGCACCATATTGTGTGCGTCAATTGCGAGAATGACGGAAAAAAGGACTGCAGCAACGTGTCGAATCGTTGTCTGTGTTCATAATTTATGAATGCAGGATTTGCTAGTTACGATTAGCAGGGATTGCCGAAATTCTTTCCCAAGAAAATTTCTTAGCAACAGTATACTATATGCCCGTACCGTAAACCGACACAGGTGAGATTGATGAGTATTCTAAGGCGCGCAAGTTAACTCTCTCTAAGGAACTCGGCAAATTAGCCCCGTATCTTTGGTAAAAGGGGTGCCTCATTTCATGAGGCCGCAGTTAATTGCGTCAACCGACTGTTTAGCAAAAACACAGCACTCTGCTAAGTCGTAAGACGATGTATAGGGTGTGACACGTGACCAATGCGGTAAGGTGAAAATCTTGGGTGCAAGCTCAGGATCTAAGCCCCCGTGAATGTCGGCCGTAACTATAACGGTCCTAAGGTAGCGAAATTCCTTGTCGGGTAAGTTCCGACCCGCACGAATCGTGTAACGAGTTGACGACTGTCTCGGAGAGATGCTTGGTGAAATTGTAGTGGCGGTGAAGATGCCGCCTACCCGCAGCAGGACGGAAAGACCCTATGCACCTTTACTGTAAGCTGTTATTGTCGCTTGATTTTCAATACGTAGAATAGGTGGGAGACTTTGATACGTAGTTTTAGGATTACGTTTAGTCGCAACATGAAATACCACTTTTTGTTAGTTAGGCGTCTAACCTCGAATCATTTTCTGGTCGTGGGACAGTGATAGCAGGTCAGTTTTTCTGGGGCGGAATCCTCCCAAAAAGTAACGGAGGATAACGAAGGTTCCTTCAGCTCGGTTGGTAATCGAGCTATAGAGCGCATGAGTATAAGGGAGCTTTACTGTAAGACCAACAAGTCGAGCAGTTGCGAAAGCAGGTTCAAGTGATCCGGTGGTTGAATATGGAATCGCCATCGCTCATAGGACAAAAGGTACGCTAGGGATAACAGGCTGATCGCGCCCAAGCGTTCACAGCGACGGCGCGGTTTGGCACCTCGATGTCGGCTCATCACATCCTGGGGCTGGAGAAGGTCCCAAGGGTTCGGCTGTTCGCCGATTAAAGTGGTACGCGAGCTGGGTTCAGAACGTCGTGAGACAGTTCGGTCCTCTATCCGCTGTGGGCGCTAGCGATTTGAGGGGTTCATTCTTTAGTACGAGAGGACCGAGAATGACGAACCTCTGGTGTTCCGGTTGTCGCGTCAGCGGCAGCGCCGGGTAGCTATGTTCGGAATGGATAAGTGCTGAAAGCATCTAAGCACTAAGCCCTTCCCAAGATAAGATCGCATTCTCAATTTTTGAGAGAAAAGCCCGAATAGACTATTCGGTAAATAGGACAAAAATGAAAACAAAGTAATTTGTTTATTTTATTGTTACTAATTGCTTTTAGTTTGATTATTATGGTTAGGCGTTTATTTTATCCTATTTCTGGTAATAATGTGCTAAGTGCAACACTCGTTCCCATCTCGAACACGAAAGTTAAGCCTTAAGCAGCCAATGGTAGTAGAACGTAAGGTTCTGCGAGAGTAGGTTTTTGCCAGATTATATTTTAGTCTATACATTTCTTGGGGAAACAAGAAATAAGGTGATTGAGAAGCATTGATTTCAGTATTAAAATGCTGTGCTAATAAGGCAAAAATTGCAGATGTGTCATTCTGGTATTATCACTAGTGAAGCATGAGCTATAGAAAAACTTCTGTCATGCTTTATGTAGCTGATCGGGAGTTCGATTGTACGTGGCTGCTCTACACCGCGCCGTATTTTACCCGTTTGGTGGGCGGCTCGAGCAGGCGGTAGTGGCCTAGTCGCAGAGATTCTGCCGCGAGCATCTAGCTCGTATCGATGCATCGTATCCGACCGGCCGGCGTCCCCCTGTGCAGGGGATGAAGGGTCCAATATGGTGACGATGTGGAACCCATCGCGACCGAGGTCATGGACGATATGGTGACGATGTGGAACCCATCGCGACCGAGGTCATGGACGAGAAGCGCAAGCGCGACACGCGCGGGCGCAAGATTGCGACGAGCGAGCGGCGGCCCGAGCTGCTGGCCGCGTTCGACGCGAGCGGGCTGACGCAGAGGGTAGTGTCCGTCAAGTTTCGCACATTTGAATTGGGCTGGCAGGGGCGGAGGAAGGTTTTGGTTGGTTGAGGGGGATGGGGGTGTGGGGGCAAGGGGCTGAGGCCCTTTCGCTTTGGAAAGGGCCGGTGCCGCGCAGCGGCACAGCCTCTTCCCCCACCTCGTTACCCTTTGGAGGTGGTCATGCACTCACGGCTTCCGTGGCCGGGCTCGGGGCCGCGGCGTCGCGGAGGCGGCTCATGTCCATGTAGCGCTTCGCGCCCTAGGTCTTGCCGGCGATGTGCCGGAGCCGCGCGCTGACCAGCAGCAGCGCGGAGTTGCCGTCGGGGAAGGCGCCCACCACGCGCGTGCGGCGGCGGATCTCGCGCATGATGCGTTCGAGCGGGTTGTTCGTGCGCAGCGAGCGCTGGTGCTCGCTCGGGAACGCGTAGTAGCTGAAGGTCTCCTCGATGTGGCCCTGCACGAGCGCGGCGGCCGCGGGCAGCTTCAGCTCGTGGAGCTTGGCGACGACGTGCACGACTTTGGCGCGCGCGGCTTCGCGGTCCTCGCTGGCGTGGATCGCCTTCAGCATCGCGGCCACGGGGCGCACCTTGGTCGCGGGCACGAGCGACCAGACGTTGCGGTAGAAGTGGACCGCGCAGCGCTGATACGCCGCGGCGGGATAGAACTCGGCAAGGCTCTCGACCAAGCCGAGGCACTTGTCCGCGATGAAGAGCTGCACGCCCTTGAGCCCGCGCGCCGCGAGGTGGCGCAGGAAGTTTTGCCACGAGGCCTTGTCCTCCTTGGTCCCCTCGGCGACGCCGAGCACCTCGCGGTGGCCGTCCTGGTTGACGCCGATGGCGACGAGGATGCTGACGTTGCGGACTTCGCCGCCCCAGCTGCGCTTCAGCCAGATGCCGTCGAGGAAGACATAGACGTGCTCACCCGTGATGGGCTGGTTGCGCCACGCCTCGATCTGGCCGGCGACCTTCTGGTTGAGTTCGCTCACGGTCGAGGGACTCACGCGCGAGCCCCACAACGCCTCCGTGATGTCCTCCACGCGGCGCATCGACACGCCGGCGTAATACATCTCGAGCAGCGCCTCCTCGACGCTCGTCTCGCGGCGGCGGTAGCGCTCGATGATCGCGGTCTCGAACGGCAACGAGCGCAGCTTCGGCACCTTGAGCGTGACCTCGCCGGCCTTCGTGTGGAGCTGGCGCTCGTAGTGGCCCGCACGGGTGTCCAAGCGATCAGTGCTGTGCTCGTAGCGCTTGGCACCGCACAGGCGGTCGGCCTCGGCCTCGAGCAGCGCGTTGAGCGTGTCTTGCACCGTCGTGCGCACGACCTCTCCCAGATGCTCGCGCACGAGAGCCTGATCGATCTGGATGACCTCGCCGAGCGGCTTGGTCGGAGTGGTTTGCGGCGCGGCCGAGGAGCTTCCTTCGGCCGTCGCGGTTACGTTGTCATGGGACATGGGGGCTGCGGGTTCTTGTGGTTATCGGTTAACCCGCCCCCACCAGCCCAACTCAAATGTGCGAAACATCCCGGACGTTATCGGCGTGAGGTCGTCCTGATTGATCATCGCGGGCAGGCGCGTGAGGACATCGCGCAGATACGCCAGCGGGTCGATCCCGTGCCGGCGGCAGGAGCCGACGATGGAGTAGATGATGGCAGAGCGTTCGCCGGCGGTATCCGACCGACGGTCGACCTACTGGAATAGATAGAAGAGGTCCCATATGGTGACGAGGTGGAACCCATTCGAACCGAGGTCGTGGACGACAAGCAGAGGCGCGATACGCGTGGGCGCCGGATTGTGGCGTTGGAACGACGCGCGGAGTTGCTCGCCGCCTACGAGGCGAGCGGACTGACGCAGAGTGCGTTCGCGCGGCGGGAGGGAATCAACTTCCACACCTTTGTCGCGTGGCTGGGCCAACGGCGCAAAGCGGGTGGCGTGGCCGTGCCGGCGGTGCGTTTCCGGGAGGTTTGTCTCGGGCCGGCGGCCAAAGCCGAGCTGGGGCTCGAGGTGACACTGCCTGATGGCCTGACGGTGCGCGGCAACAGCGCGACGGTGGTGGCGGAGTTGGTGCGAGCGCTGCGGACCTGAGCAATGCTGACGTTTCCGTCGGCCCTGAAGATCTACCTGGCGGTGGAGCCGGTGGACATGAGAAAGGCGTTCAACGGATTGTGGACGATCGCCGAGCAAAAGCTGCGGGAGGCCCCGCGGCAGGGTGCGGTGTTCGTCTTCGTGAACAAGGACCGCGACCGCTTGAAGATGCTGTATTGGGACGGCACGGGGGTTTGGATCTTCGCGAAGCGGCTTGAGCAGGGACGTTTCACGTGGCCGGTGGGCAGTGATGGCACGAAGCTCTCGCTGCAGCCCGAAGCGCTCGCGATGTTGATGGCGGGAATCGACTTGAAGGATGGTTGTCGCAAAGCGTGGTATGAGCGCTGAGGTCGGCGCCGCGGGCATGTATCGTGCTATACGAGACATGGATGACGACGCTGGCCGAAGCCCTCGATGCAGTGCGCACGCTCCAGACGGAGCTCGCCGCGGTGCGGGCGCAGTTGGACTGGTTGCGCAAGAAGCTGTTTGGCGGCGGCCAGGGCGAGCGGCTCGATCGGGCCCAACTGGTGTTGCAGTTGGAGGCCTTGGAGAAGCTGGTGCCACCGAGTGCGGCGCCACGGCAGCTCGTGCGCCGCGACCTGCCGCGGGGCGGCAGGCGGCGCGAGTCTTTCCAGCCACTCGATTTGCAGGAGCAGCTGCGCGCGGTCGATCGCCTCGCCCTTGCCGCCGCCGAAGAGCTGCTTCTTGAGCCAGGCAATCTGCGCCCGCAGGGCCGCGACCTCTTCCCGCAGGGCGGCGACTTCGTCAGGCGGGGCGGAGGCGGCGGTCACGCCGTATCTTAAAGCACGTTACATGCCGCGCGCCTCAGCGCTCATACCACGCCTTGCGGCAGCCGTCCCGCAGATCGATGCCCGCCATGAGCATCGCCAGCGCCTCCGGGGCGAGCGCCAGCTTCACCGCGCTGCTGCCGGCCGGCCACGTGAAGCGGCCCTTTTCCAGCCGCTTCGCGAAAATCCACACGCCGGTGCCGTCCCAATAGAGGAGCTTCAGCCGGTCGCGGTCCTTGTTGGTGAAGGCGAACACCGCGCCCTGCCGCGGGTCCTCCCGCAGCTTCTGCTCGGCGACCGCCCACAGGCCGTTGAACGCCTTGCGCATGTCCACCGTCTCGACGGCCAGATAGATTTTGAGCGCCGCGGGGAACCTCAGCATCGGCTACGCCCGCAGCGCCCGCACCAGCTCCGCCACGGCCGCCACGCCGCTCCCGCGCACGACAAGCCCGCCGGGCAACACCACCTCCAACGCCGCGGCCTGCGCCGCGCCCGGCGCAAGGCAGACCTCGTGGAATCGCACCGCGGGCGTCGCGGTGCCCGCGGCTCGCCGCCGCTGCAACCACGCGACAAAGGAGTGGAAGTTGACGCCCTCCCGCCGGGCAAACGCTCTCTGCGTCAGCCCGCTCGCGTCGAACGCGGCCAGCAGCTCGGGCCGCCGCTCGCTCGTCGCAATCTTGCGCCCGCGCGTGTCGCGCTTGCGCTTCTCGTCCATGACCTCGGTCGCGATGGGTTCCACATCGTCACCATATTGGACCCTTCATCCCCTGCACAGGGGGACGCCGGCCGGTCGGATACTCTCGTCAGCGCTCGGTTCCGGCACATCGCCCGCAAGAGGTAGGGCACGAAACGCCGCATGGTGATGTGCCGTCTGCGCGAGGCCACGGCCCCGCGCCCGACCACCGACGCCGTGGGTGCATGACCACCTTCAAAGAGTAACGAGGCGAGGGAAGGGGCTGTGTTGCTGTGCAGCACGGGCCCTTGTTCCAAGACCCCAGTCCCCTCAACCAACCCAAACCTCCCTCCGCCCCGGCCAGCCCAATTCAAATGTGCGAAATTTGACGGACACGACCGACTTAAAGGCGTAAAAGGGGGCTCGCAACGATGGGAAACCAACACGATTAGCTAGAAAGCGCGCGTTGTTCGAAAGGGCTTTGGAAAAGTTAGGCGGAAAGGATACGACGCGCGAGAATCAGGACGAGCATGGCGCCGAATGCGATCCCGGTGTGCAAACTGTCGGGAACACTCACATTTTGATTTTGCACGGCTATTACGGAGAAATCGTCAATGGCCAAACCATCGTCAGATCCGGTGGCGCCGAAATCATTCCACCTAATCCAGAGGCTGCCGCCTGTCGCAAGGTTCAGACTTGAAATTGAGCCAGTGACGAAAGTGCGATTGGCGGCGAGGTTTCCGTCGAGTGCGCCGACGGATGGGCCCGTGGTTGGTGCGACGAAATTGAGCGCGGTGTTTGCCGTCCACGTCCCCGTGCTGAGGGAGGTCGCGTCTGTGCTGAAGGCAAAATCGAGCCGGTCTTCGCGACCCGTCGCACCGAGCCGCCACTGTTCGCCATAATACGAAAATGTCAGTTGCGTGAGGGTGCTTCCAGTATTGTTGACGATGACAGTGCCGATGCTCGAAGCCACGGAACTCGTCAGCAACGTGCCAAACGCTCGCTCGGACGAACCCGAGGCACCAAAGCTATAGGTGTCACCGGTCGTGCTGCTTCCTGTGCCCCCGGTGTAAGTGGTGTTCGCGTTCGATCCCGTTTCTGAAAACGCCCAGCCGGTCGGCAACAGGCTGCTGGTGCCCGTGCTGGCGAGTGTGTCAAAGTTTTCAGAATAGCCGACGTTGACCTGACTAATAGTAATTGCCGAAGCGGTGGGTGTGCAGACGGCAAGCAAACAGAGAAGCAGATGGAGCGGTAGGGATTTCATTGGGGAGAAACAGTGGGAAATCATTTTATGGGCGGCAGCTGGTCGTCGTTTACCGAAGCGGTGTGAACTGGACTCGTGGGTCCACCACCTTCAGCTCTGCCGCTTATGCTACGGATGGGCCTTCTTCGTGGAGCTGGTTCGCATCGGCGCACGCGTGATGGGTGCGCCAAATGCCGCTGTTGGGAGCGCCGAGTGACGATCACCTTTTGCTGAGTCGACGTATAGCGGGCTCCGATGTGCTGGCGACGCGGGATGGTCCCCGGAGTCGAAACGATCGTGATGAGTTCCTTTCTGTCCCACGGTTGTTGTGTGTGATTTGGCGACAGTTTTCCCAAGGGAGACTGTGCGACTGAGAAATGTGCCAACGGCGTCGAGGGCTGTTCTGCGGAACCTGTGCAGCCAGAACTGGCCGCATGTTGTTTTGTCAGGCGGGTCGCGGAGTAAGTGAGAACGAGCCCGCAGTTTGGTGACGGCTCACCAGCCGCGAGACGAGCACGACGAAGTTGTGGCGCTAGTATGCCGGCTGTGACGGAGTGAGGGCCGGGAGGCGAGGAGCGTGATGAATCCTTCATAAGCTGAAGCGTCGCGAGGTATGAAGATACCGGCACGCTGGGATCGATGGCGCGGTCCTCTGGAAAATCGAGTGCTTCGCCGCTACAAATTCGCTACTGCGGCAACGATCGCGTCGTCGCCAATATTTTGCGCGGGACCAGAAGGCCGCTCTCGAGCTTACGCACGCGGCCTCAAAGAATGATCAGGCGCCATCCGACTCAACCAGCGGCGTCGGGGTGAGAACCGTGTAGCGATATCCAACTTTTGAAATGACACGGAGGTGTTTGCGGAACGGTGCACCGATTGTGTCAGCCTTGCGCGCGAGGCGGGCCAGCAGCACGCGCATCGTCTTGGTGTCGCCGGAAAAACGGCTGTCGAGAATTTCGCTGTAGAGTGTCTCGTAGCTCACGATGTCGCCGTTTGATTCGAGCAGCACCTCGATGAGCTGCAACTCTCGCGGGGTCAGTGACACGGACTTGCCCGCACAAATCAAATGGGCTGAGGACCGGTCGAGGAGAGCGCCAGCGAAACACACACGCTCATGATGAATTGTTCGCCGAGTGTTTCCGTCTCGGTGCTGTGCCGGACGACGATGCTTGGCGAGAAAAGCGAGCAGCACATCGGCATGAACAGGATCGCGAAGTGTGCTGTCGGCACCGAGCGAGATCTGCCGCGCCTCAATGGCGCCGGTGGCGCCGGCTTCAAGCAACACGATGACCGTTGGCGGTGGTGTGAACGCCGCATCGGCGAGCGCCAGCAACACATCGTCCGAGTAGCCGTCGGCCAGTCGGTGACGCGTCACGACCACAGCGGCCCGGAGTGTTTTTAGCCGTTGGCGCAGCGCGCGCACCGAGGCACACCCGAAACAGGGCCAGTCGCGGCTGCTGCAGAGCCCAGCGAGCGCGGTGCGCTCTGGCGTTGAGCTTGAGACAATCAAAATCAATGTGTCAGGGGCGCGTCGATCTGCGGTCTAGGTGGGCAGCGCGACAACGATTGTGAATTTCTCCGAGTGCGGGGCGAGCGCGAGGCCGAGCAGACCGTGGGATTTTTGTAGTCCTGCGACCAGGCCGCGCGGCGCGGCGATTGCTAGGGAGGGGTGGTCGCCCTTCAGCCAAGCTTCGGCCTCCGTTCGCGACAGCGGCGGCCCGGAGGCGGTGACGGTTACCGCCACTGCGGGCTGGCTGCTGAAAGCGTGGCGGCGGTTCGCCCACAAGAACGACCGGCGCGGCGGATCGCGATGAACGAGATCGAGTCGACCCAGTGCCTCGACGCGGAGGCCGACGGTTGTGCCGGGCTTTGTGGCCAGGAGGGCCGCGGCGATGACCGGCACCATTGTCAGCAGGAAGTCGAGGCCGGACAGGCCGCGAATCGGGACATGATGATCGACCGCAGTGTAGTCGACGAGCTTGTTCGCCTCCTCGGCGTGTGTCATTCGGCACGCGATGCCGATGGCATTGACGAGCCCTGGATTGATCAGGGCTGGGCTTGTATCCCGACTGCCGTAGGCCGAATCGAAGAAGCCGCCTGCGATCGCGGCGGCGGCCTCCGCGGTTCCCCGGCCATTTTCGAGGTTGCGGGCGATTGGCAGCAAAGCCGGATCGGCCTTGGTGCGTGCGCTGAGTGCGGCGCAGGCGGTGACGAGGTGAGCGTGGACGGTCGTCAGGAGATTGGCGACCTGTAGAAGCGCGTCGCGCGCCGAGGCAGCGGCCACCAGCTCGACATCACGTTCCAATTGCGCGGCGTGCAGGTCGCGGTCGAGCTCGCTGGCTTGGTCCGCCAGCCTGTGGTTGCGGCGTCGATCGCGCGTGCGGGCCACCCAAGCGGGAATGCGCGCCTCAAAGCCCTCGGGCTCGGGCAGTGGTTTCGAGATGAAAGCGTAGACGTGCAGCGGAATGGCGCGACGGAGGTTCTCGTCGGTGTCGAATGCCGTAAGAACCACGAAACCCAGCGCGGGATCGCGGCGCGCGGCTTCCTCGATGAATGCGAGGCCGTCCATGCCTGGCAGGTGGACATCGACGAAGCATAGGTCGAAATTTTTTCCGGGCACCGCCTCCAAGGCGGCTTGTGCGTCGAAAAACGATACCGATTCGAAGTCGCGGCCGAGTCGCAACCGGATCGACGCATGGACTTGCGACTCATCATCAATCAGTGCGATGCGTGGCGGCAAGAAATCTGCGGACGCGGGGTTCATTGAGAGGGGAGAAAGCTGCGAAGAATTCGCAGGCCGAGACGCCACCGTCAGCAAAATACCGATGGGTGTCGTGCTTGCCTACACCGGCGGGCGGGGCTTCGCATCCACGATCGTAACAGGAGGCGCGGAAGGCAGGTCGACAGTCATGGTGGTGCCGCGCCCCGATTTGCTCGACACGGCGATCGTGCCGCCGTGGAGCTGGACGATCTTCTCACAAATCGCGAGACCGAGGCCGAAGCCACGCACCTCGTCGCCGAATTGCTTGGTCGTGAAATGCGGCTCAAAGACGCGCGGCAGGTTGTTGGGTGGAATTCCGCAGCCATTGTCCGTGACCTCCAGGCGCACGAAGCCATAGGGTGCCGCGGCGCCGCGCAGCACGACGCGCCCCCCGGGGGAACAAGCTTCGATCGCGTTGCGCACGATATTGCCCAACATGCGCTGGAGCAGCGCAGCGTCGGCGATGAGCACCACGGCATCCGGGGGTTCGACGGCGAGTTCGACCTGACGTCGTGTGGCGAGAGGCGAGAGCTGCGCGCGCGCTTCCGCGAAAAGATTTGCGACGACCACCGCGCCGAAGCGCGGTTGCAGGTGGCGCGAAAAAAAAGCGTCTCCCCTACGTAGTCGTTGATGACGCGAACGGCGCGCCGCGCCGCCTGGTGAACCTCGGCTTCCGGACCGGCGCTGTCGAATTTTCCGTCCGTGTGCACCAAGAACGACGAGATGGGAGTGAGCAGGTTCTTTAGATCGTGGGCGAGGCCGCGGGACATCAGCGCGAGGTGGGCCGCCTTGGCCTCGAGTGCGGCCTGCTTGGCGAGGTGAGCGTGGCTAAGAGTGTTGTCCATCAACTCAGCGATAGACTGCAGGCGGCGGACCTCGGGGTAGGTGAAGGGCCAGCGGGTGGACTTGACGCCGACGGCGAGCAGATACGCTGGGCGCGGCTGACCGCGAGACGTGGTCACGAGCACGCCTAGGGCGTGGCGGCTGAGAAACAATCGCAGCTCGTCGAGGGCGGCGGTGGGGCGGCGGCGCAGGAGGTTTTCCGGTGTGGTCCAGCCGGTCTCAGCCAAGGCTGCGAAGCCAGGGCTGTCGGCGCGTAGTTCGAGCGGGCCGGCCGCGTAGGAACCGCGTTGCTCGGCCAAGAGAACGGCAAAGCGCGACTGGCAAAGTGCGCAAAGCACCTCCTCGAACTTTGCTACGAGGCGCTCCGGCTGCGTCTCCGTGCGGGCAGCGGCGAGCACAGCAGCGCGCCATTCCCCGAGCAGTTCCTCGCCGTCGAGCTTCAGCCATCCGCGGGTGCGGCGGTCGAGCCAGAACGCCGCAAGCGCGGCGAGCAGGACGCCTACGAAGAGATCAAACGGCGGTGACAGGAAATGCCCTGTTATCCACCGCAGGCCGAGGATGCCGGCGCACAATACGACGGCGAGAACGATGCGCTGTGCGAGCGCGAGAAAAACCTGCCGGGCATCGAAGATGCGGTGGTAGGTGATGGCCCAAGCCGTAAGAACGTAAGCGCCGAGCACAATTGTGGAGTTCAGGCTGCGAACCCAAACCGGAGGGAGAAATATCGCCCGAGCGATCGTAAAGGCGGCGACAAACACCCCCGAGATGCCGAGATTCAGGGCGACTAGTTGCATTTCTATCCGTTGGATGGAAATTGCGCTTCTTAGCGTATTTCGAATTTGGGCGGTTAAAACGATGAACGCGAGAACGCCCATAATGGTGTAGATGAAAAAGAAAGTGCCTCTCTTCTGGTTCTCGACGGTGGAATCGAAGGGGATGTAGAGAGGGGTGAAGGATAACGCCGCGCACACTAGTCCCGCGCCGAGCCACGGTGCTGAACCTCGAATAGTTGACTTCCAACCAGCGTGGCCTTCGCTCAGTGATTCCTTGAGCAACCATAGGCTCCATGGAACGAATGCAGTCCATGCAGCGGCAAATCTGAGCCAGTGTGCTGCGAACGCGGATCGATCGGGATCCGTATCCTTTCCGGCTACTATTGCCAAGATGATGAAACAATGCCGCGCGAAAATCACCAGTGATATGCATGCAAATACTTGGTTCGCGAACCTTCGCGGGTTTGCCCACAGCACGGCCCAGCCGACGACTAGGCACAACACTGCCGGAAGTAGAGTCACCACGCTCACGCAGGGGAAGACGGTCTAACGGGAACACTCACCGCACTTGCGCCGGTAGGTGGCGAGATATTGCGGCGAGCAGGTAACAGTGGCGAATTGCTCAGGCTCGACACCATCCAAGCCATAGCAAATGCGCAGGCGGTCACCGGCGAGTTGGTAGAGGCAGGGGATCACGCGGCCGCGGTTTGGCCCGTCAGTGCTGGTAAGCGTGAATGCCGCCGGGGAATGGGCCTCGACCGTGCCGCGGTCTGCGATTTGGCCGCCGAAGCGCACGGTGTAGGCGTTTGCGGCCAATTCGAGCTCGATGCGCAGTGCAATCAGCTCGGGGGATTGCTCGCCGCCGAGCTCGGCGCGAATCATTTCCCAGGTGCCGGCGAGGGCGGGGTTCATCGCTTCAGCTCAGGCGCGGTCAAGGTTTTGGGCAGATCCTCGATGATGCGAGGTTCGGTGATCTTCTTTTCTGAGGCGGCGCCGAGCTTTTCGAGTTTGCGGCCGGTTACGAGCACTTGGCTCTCGGTTTGGTAGACGGTGCTATTGTAGGCTTCGACAGTCTGACGCAGCCGCTGGCCGAGGGTGTCGAGGTTGTCGGCCACGGTGGCGACACGCGCGTGCAGCTCGAGGCCGAGGCGGCGGATGTCGTCGGCGTTCTTCGAGAGCGCCTCCTGTTTCCAGCCGTAGGCGGCCGCCTTGAGGAGTGCGATGAGCGTGGCGGGCGAGGCGAGGATGACGCCGGCCGCCGTGCCGCGCTCGAACAGATCGGGCTCGTAGCGAAGCGCGGCGCTGTAGAACGCCTCGCCGGGAATGAAAAGCACGACAAATTCCGGCGCCGGCTGAATGTTTTTCCAGTAGGCCTTGGCACCCAAGGCGTCGATGTGGCCGCGGACGACGCGCGCGTGCTCGGTGAATTTGGCCCGGCGCACGTTTTCGTCCGCCGCCTCGAGCGCCTCGAGGAAGGCCTGCATCGGCGTTTTTGCGTCGACTGCGATGGTCTTGCCGCCGGGGAGCTTGATCAGCATGTCGGGACGGACGCCACCTTGGTCTCCTTGCTGGGTGAAATCGACGTGCTCCACCATGCCGGCGAGCTCGACGACGCGCTGGAGCTGGAGCTCGCCCCAGCGCCCGGCTGTGCTGGTGGAGCGGAGCGAGCGCGAGAGCTTGGTGGTCTCCGATTGGAGCGACGCGCTGGTGGTGGCGAGCCCCTTCAGTTGTTCAGTGAGGGAGCCATAGGCCTCAGTGCGGGCTTTCTCGAGCGCGGCGATCTTGGTGTCCACACGGTCGAGCGAGTCACGGATCGGCTTTACCACGGAATCTCCGGCGCGCTTCAGGAATTCGTCGTTGTTGCGGGCCAGGGCGTCGGCGGCGAGGGCCTTGAACTCGACGGAGATCTGGTCGCGCGCCTGCTGGAAGGCCGCGATTTTTTCCTGTGCGGCGGCGGCCATCTTTTCCAACTCCGTGGCGCGCGAGCGCAGCGCGGTGAGTTCGGCCTCGGCCCGGGCGAGCGATTCGGCGGCGAGGCGCGCGCGCTCTGCGAGCGCGGCCGAATGGGCGCGCAGGGCGAGCCACACGATCACACCGGAGACGACGGCCGCCAGCAGCGCTGCGACGAGGGAATTCACGCGGCGAACGTCCTTCGTATTTTCCGCGCAGGCAATCCCGGATGCGTGCCTTGACACCCCGGATCGCGCGGGCTCTTTTTCCACCTGCCGAACGTCGCTTTGCCACACACCGCGGCGCCCCCGGCCCCCTCCCTTCCTCTCGCATGCTGACCGAAAGAAATTCGGACGCCGTCCCGCCGGCTGGGGCGGCCAAGCCGCCCGTGCTCGTCGTCGATGATGAGTTTGGTCCACGCGAGTCGATCGCATTCACGCTTTCTGGCGAGTTCACCGTGGAGACTTCCGAGCGGGCGAAGGACGCGCTCGAGAAAATCCGGACCACGCCCTACGATGCAGTCGTGATGGACATCCGGATGCCCGAGATGGATGGCATCACGGCTGTCACGAAGCTCCGGGAAATCGACCCGCACGTCGCGGTGATCATGCTCACCGGTTTCGGGACGTTGCTCACGGCCCAGCAGGCGATGCTGGCTGGCGCCAACCAATACCTGCGCAAGCCGCCGGACATCGCGGAGTTGATTGACGCGGTGCGCAAGCAGGCCCAAGGCACGCGGCTCCGCCGCACGCAGGCCAAGGCCGCCGCCGATGCCGTCGCGATGAAAAACGCGCTCGAACGCGAGGTGAAGGAGCATGAGCCGCAGGTCTGGCAAGGCCGGGCGTCCGTCGAACTCGTGCACGATCTCAACAACCCCCTCACCGTTGTGATCGGCTACGCGGCGCTGGTGGCGGACGAAGCCGGGGTGATCGCGCAGCGGGAACCCGAGCTGGCGAAGAAACTCATCGAGTATGCGCGCGTGGTCGAGAAGGCCGCGGACTATTGCCGCCATCTCTCGGAGAACTGGCGCACCGCCTCGAAGCAGACCGCGCTGTATGAGCGCGTCGATCTGCTGGCCATCGCCCGCGAGGTGCGCGCAGTGATTTTCATGGGCAACGGCGCCATCGAGGTCACCGAGGGGGGCGAAGCTTGGGTGCGCGGGTCGAAATTCGAGCTCATGCGCGTTTTCCAGAACTTGTTCAAGAACTCGCTCGACGCCGGGGCGAAGCGCCTGCTCGTGACCTGCGAGCGACGTGGCGACAAGCTCGAGCTGGGCGTGGCGGACAATGGCGCGGGCATGGATGCGGAGCGCGTGAAAAAGGCGTTGCACGGAGGCTTCACGAGCAAGGCCAGCGGCACGGGGCTGGGCCTGAGCATCTGCCGGCACCTCGCCGGCGCGCACGGCGCGACTTTCGCGCTCGAGTCCGAGCCCGGCAAGGGCACGACGGTGCGGCTCATCTTCCCCGCGGCCCCGCAGGGATGAAGCGGCGGCGCGTCAAAATCACAGGCCTCGGGTTCGTCACGCCGGCCGGCATCGGCCGCGAGGAATTTTTGAGGCAAATTCAGGAGCCGGTTAGCCGGGTGGTGACGCTAAGCCGTTTCCCCGACGGTAGCGGTGCCTTTGCCGGCGCGGAAGTGTCGAAAGCGTTCAAGCTCGAACGTTTCGTGGAAGGCATGAATCCCAAGCGCACGCCACGGCATACACAGTTTGCCCTTGCTGCTGCTGTGCTTGCACTTCGCGACGCGCGGATTACTCTGGTGCAAGCGCGTGAGCGCAGCCCGGTGATCATGATCGGTGCAGCGTTGATGGATTTCGGCACGATCGACAAGACCATCGAGCTCGCCGCCAAGAGCGGCCGTGCCACCGCCTACGCGACCTCAGTTTCCAGTCTCCTCATTAGCGGCATCGGTGCAGCCATTGGTGAAATGATTGGAGGAACGACGCGCGCGATGTCGCTGCAGAGCGCGTGCTGTTCAGGCCTCGATGCGATCGGTGAATCTGCGAGCTTGATCGCTAATGGCGAGTCAGACATCGCGATTTGCGGCGGCACAGAAGCACCGCTGCATTTCCACCCCATGCTAGAGCTGCGACTTGCGGGCCTAGCGCCCGGCAATCCGGAGCGGCCGGAGCAGCAGTGCCGACCTTTTGACCGATGGCGCACAACAGGTGTTATCGGTGAGGGCGCATGCATCGTCGTGCTAGAGCCGGAGGAAAGTGAACGTCCTGCCTATGCCTGGATCACGGGGCACGGCTTTGCGTCGGATACGGCGGAGGAATCGTGCCGAGGGCTTTTAGAGGCCGTGCGACTAGCAACGGGTAACGCCGGCTTGCGCCCGCGCGACATCGAAGCGGTGAGCGCGTGGGGTCCTGGTCATAGGTCCCTCGACGCCGCCGAGGCGGCGATGATGATTGAGTATTTCGGGCGCCAGTTGGACGAAGTTCCAGTATCTTCACTGAAGGGCGCGATCGGCAACCCATTTGCGGCGGCGGGCGCAATTCAGGTGGGCTGTGCGGCTCTCGGATTGCGGCATGGCTTTATTCCGCCGACGGTGAACTGGGAGCATCCAGATCCGGCTTGCCCATTGAATTTGAGCGCAAAGGTGCGCTATATTTCCCATCGCAATGCGCTGGTCAACGCCCACGGGCTCTCCGGCTCCAACTCATGTTTGGCCCTCACACGCTGATGCTGAATTCGACCGTGCTTATTGCGATCACCGCTGCGGTGGTCGGGTTCGTCACGTATTGGTCGAACCCGCGTCGTTCGGTGAATGCCGGGTTTTTCGCTTTTTCTTTGGTTGTGGCGCTGTGGCTCATCTGCCTCAACACCGCGCTGCAAGGCGGGCCGAGCGGCCAGTTTTGGCTACGAATGACTTGTGCAGTTGCGGCGTATGTCTTCATGCCGGTATGGGTCATCAAGGAAGGTATTGTGGCCGCGGGCGAATCGCCTTGGCGTATCCTTCGCCGTGGCTGGGGATGGATGTCAGCGTGCACGTTGTTGTCTGCAATTCCTTGGACCGAGTGGTTTGTCGCACATGCTTCAAGCCGCGAGGCGCCGGGGTTTGGGTCGGGATCTTATGTGTATTTGTTGGGTTTGGCAGCGCTTTTCGGATTGTTGTTTCAAAGCGCATTTCGACAGGTGCGTTTGGCGACGGGACTAAGGCGAATTGAGCTTCAGATTGTTCTGCTGGGTGCCAGTGCCGGAGCGCTTACCGTGATGGTGCTCATGCTGGTGCGGAACCTCACAGGTGCGCAGTGGGTGCCAAGGTTATATCCGATCATTGTGCTGGTGTTTTACACCGGGACCGTGGTGGCGATTACGACCAGCCGGGTCTTCAATGCTCGGCAAATCCTTATTGTAGGCTTGCAGCAGGTAGTGCTCGTTTCAGTCATCGCGGGGTTCGCTTACGGGCTTAACTCTGTGCTTGAGGACATGCTTCCGGGCCCGGTCGTGCTGCTATTTGTCGTTGCGGCTTCGCTCTGGCTTTCGGCCTTACTGAAGGCTTGGCTCGATCGCATCTTTGAGATATACCCGCAGGGCAAAGCGGCGCGGCAGGCGGCGTTTGCCGCGGCCCAGCGCGAGCGCAGCGTCGAGCGCCTTGAAACCGCGTTCCGCTCGGTGCTCACGGGGTGGGGCAGTTCCGAACGCGCGCTCATTCTTTCCGGCAGCAAGCAGTCGCTCAGCACGGGCGGCCTCCAGCTCGATGGCGAGGGACCGGTGGTCCGCACGATGCGCGAGCTCAAATGGGCCACACCCGAGCGCCTCGCGCGCGAGCGTTCCAATTCCGATCGCGAAGCCCTGCTTCGGTTCATGAACGAGCAGCAGCTCGGGGTGCTTGTGGTCGAGGAGGGGCTCGCGCTTACCTGCCTCGTGGGCGTTGGGCAGAGTGCATCACGTCGTCCCTACACTTATCCGCAGGTGCTGCAGCTTGTGGAACTCGCGACCATCATCGAGAGCGCGTTGGAGCGCGCCCACTTTTCGGCCAAGGTCCAACACGCGGAGCAACTCGCGACTGTGGGTGTGCTCGGCGCGAGCCTTGCGCACGAGATCCGCAACCCGCTCGTCTCGATCAAGACCTTTGTCCAGCTCCTGCCGAGCCATTATCAAGACCCCGCATTCCGGCAGAAGTTTTTCCGCCTGATCGGCGACGAGGTCAGTCGCATCGACCAGCTCACGGATCAGCTGCTCGATCTCTCCGCGCCGCGCGCGTTCATGGCCCAGATGATCGATCTCCATCCGTTCCTGCTCTCGAGCCTCGACTTGGTGGAGGCGAAGGCCTCGCACAAAGCCGTCGCGCTCAAGACCGATCTCAAGGCTGCGCCGGACCGGGCCTTTACGGATGCCGCGGCAGTCAAGCAGGTGATGCTCAATCTCTGCTTCAACGCCATCCAAGCGGTCGAGACATGCGAGGAGCCGCGCCGCTGGGTGGAAATCGCGACGCGCAATGTCGGCGATCGGATTGAGATGTCGGTTGCCGACGGGGGCCCGGGCATCGCGCCGGAGATCCGACCCAAGCTCTTTCAGCCTTTCCAAACGACCAAATCCTCGGGCTTCGGCCTCGGGCTTGCGGTCTGCAGCGACATCCTCGCGAATTTGCAGGCGACCATCAGCGTCGATCCGCACGAGCCCGGCCGCGGCGCTACGTTTCGCGTCTCCTTCCCATGCCAACCCTTGTCATCCTAGCGACGACCGATGCCGCCCTCGCGGATGCATGGGAACGGCAGCTTCCGCCGGGCCGGGTCGCGCTGCGCCTGACCGAGCAGACGTTTCCGACCGGCACGGCGCCGGGCTTTGCGGCGGTGGTGATTCTCGACGCCGTGGCCGAGCCGGCGCTGCCCCCGAGTCTGGGGCGATGCCCGACGATTTTTGTCGGTGAGCCGCGCAGCCTGCCGTTTGAGCAGGCGCGGATCGCGGGCCGCGCCAAGGTCTACCTTTCCTATGAGGAAAGCACGACTCGCCTCAGGGAGCTGCTGCCCCTCGTGGAGGATGTCGCGGAGAAGCAGTCGCTGGTCGAGATGCTCAAGGAGAAAGGCCGCCGCTCGGATCCGCCGCGTGCGACGGCCCGGCCCTTGGCGGCCGATCCGGCCGAGTTGTGGGATTTTTTGGAAGGTGCGGTGGAGGGCATCGGCAACCGCGAACGGCTCGTCGCCGAATTTCGGCGGGCCGCCTGGCATCTGCTGCGCGCGGCGCACGCGGTGTTTTTCCTTCGCGATGGGGACACGTTTCGCGCGGATCGGGGCGAGGCCTTTTTCCCGGCGAGCGATCCGCTCGTGGCCTTCTTCGAGCAATACCCGGCGGTGATCGATGGCGTCGTGTGGGACGCGGCGGTCGATCCCGTGGCGGAGCTCGCGGTGCGCAACCGCCTCGCGCTTTGGGCTGCGCGACTCGTGGTGCCGGTGCATGACAACGGCCGGCTGCTCGGTCTCATCGCGCTTGGCGTGCGCGACGACGGCCAGCCGTATGGCGAAACGGATCGCGCCCGGGCCGTGCAACTCGCGCGCTTGCTGCGCCACTGTCTCGCCAAGTCCACCGAGGTTGCCCGCCTCGGGCGTGTCGCCGCGCAGGCGGCGTTGGGTGCGAAATATCTGCCCGGCACGCTCGTCCTCGGGCCGGATGAAAACCCGCCGCGGCATGTGCCGCTCGTCGTGCGCGATCTGGTCGGGCAGGCGCGGCGTGCCAAGGACGTAGCGCGCATCGCGCCGTCGCCCGGCCAGCCGTTCCGGGCCAGCGCAGGCATCGTCGCCGAGACCGGCGGGGTCTGGGCGACGTGGGAGGAGGCGAGCGCCGAGGTGCAGGACACCGCGGCCCGAGAGCGCTCCTCGCGTCGCGAGGTGTTGCGCGAGCTCTCGCTCACGCTGAGCCATGAGCTGGGCAACGCCCTCGTTTCGCTCGCGACTTTCCGTCAGGCGGGCGGCGATCGGCCGATGCCGGCACCCTTCATCGAGACGATGAAGAACGACGTGGCTGCGCTCGAGGGGCTCAACGCCAACCTGGAGGTCATGCAGAGCTTTCACGAGTCGGAGCCCGTGACAGTGGATATCCGCGACGTGGCGCAGGCAGCCGGCGGCGCGCTTGGCGTGCGCGTCGAGACTGGCCCTGACCCCGTGACGTTGAGCGCGAGCAAAAAGCTCCTGGATTTCGCGCTCCGGGCGATCCTGCGCACGCTCGCGGAAAATCGCCGCGACAAGAACGCCAAGGAACTCACCCTCAAAGTCCGGTCCACCGGGACCGGCCCCGATGCCACCGCGTTGCTTTCGATCAAGGGCACGGAGCTTGAGCTGGAGGGCATCTTGCCCGAGCCGGTGAATGGCGGCGTGCCCAACCAAGGACGGCTCGGAGTTTTCCTCGCCAAGGAGATCCTGCGCTTGCACGGCGGGGAGATCCACGCGGGGCCGGGCATGGAGGGGACGGAGATACTGATCTCCGTGCGAAAATGGTGACGGGCTCCCACGCTGGGTTGTTGGCTGCGCTCGAACGCTGGACGCAGTGCGAGCCTGCGGTGGATGCGGCGATTCTGTTTGGTTCGCAAGTGCGGCAAACAGGCAGTGCAGTCGCTGCCGACGGTTGGTCCGACGTCGACTTGCACATTGTCACGCGCGCGGCCTCGAAATTGGAAGGAATGGATTGGTCTCAGGTATTGCCCGGACAAAACCTGTGCCTCCAAGTCGCGCGTCCGGCGACAAGCGGAGTGCGCAAAGTGACGCTGTTCTTTGAGGATGGCGAGGCCGACCTCGTGCTGGTGCCGACGGCAAAACTGCGGCTCGCAAAGTTTGCCATGAGCGTCGGGCTGCACCGACGGGTCGGTATCGTGGCCGCTGCGCTCAACAATCTCGCGACGATTATGGGCGGCGGCTATCGTTTCCTGAAAGGCGAGCGAGCGTGGGGTCGTTTCTTCGCGCGTATAGTCGGTGAGATGCCGGGTTTCCGACTCGACGATACGCAGGTGCAGCAACTGGCTAACACCGCGCTCTGTGATGCGTTGTGGGTGCTGCAAAAACTGGAACGCGGCGAACTGGTCGCAGCGCAACGTATCCTGCATCGTAGCGTAATGGAGACAAACGTCGTGCTTCTGCACGAGCTGCGAACGCGGCGAAGCGAGCCCACCTTTCAACAGGCGCGGCGGGTAGAGCGACTCGTCACGCCGGGCCAACTTGCGACGCAGCAGGTGAGCGCGCGTTTGGTCGCGACTGAACTGCGCGCCGCGACATGGCAAGCGCTCGCGGGCTTGAAGACATTGATGGCCGAGCTCGTGCCGGCGTGGTCGGTGCCGAAAGGCGTCGAGCAACTCCTCGCGCCTTATGCGGACTGAATTCGCCTCACGCCTGGGCCGTAAATAGCTCCGCGATCACGTCCTCCAGCGGCACTTCCTCGATCGTGATGTCGGCGACCGGGCCGGTGCTCAGGATTTCCTGCGAGACCGCGACGACGTTCTCGCCCGGCACGCGCAGCGTGAACTTGCCGTCGTCGCTGCGCTTGGTCTCGCCGAAGCGCGATTGCCATGACTCGGGAAACGCCCCGCTTCCCGCCGCTGCCGGCAGGAACGTGATGATTTTTTTCCGCGCGCCGCCGCTGGCCTCGAGGCGGCCGAGCGCACCGTCGTAGATCTTCCGGCCCTTGTGGATCACGATCACGCGGTCGCAGAGCTCCTTGATGTCGGCCATGTAGTGGCTCGTGAGCAGGATGGTGACGCGATGCCTGCGGTTGTAGTCGCGGAGAAACTGGCGCACGGCTTTTTGCGAGACGACGTCGAGGCCGATGGTGGGCTCGTCGAGGAACAGCACGCGGGGGCGGTGCAGCAGCGCGGCGATGAGCTCCATCTTCATGCGCTCGCCGAGCGAGAGTTCCCGCACCATCACATTCAGCTTTTCGCGCACGCCGAGCAGATTGACCAACTCGTCGAGCGTGGCTTTGAACTGCGGCTCCGGTATCGCGTAGATGGCGCGCAGGAGGTTGAACGACTCGATCGCCGGCAAGTCCCACCAGAGCTGGTTCTTCTGGCCAAGCACGAGGGCAAAGAGCCGGCGGTAGGCATTCTCGCGCTTCGTGGGATCAAAGCCCGCGACGCGCGCGGTGCCGCTGGTCGGGTAGATGAGGCCGGAGAGCATCTTGAGCGTGGTCGTCTTGCCCGCGCCGTTGGGGCCGAGAAAGCCGACGAACTCGCCTTCGCCGATCGTGAACGAGATGTCCTTCGCCGCCGCCGTCTCCTCGAACTCACGGTGAAAGAGCCCCTTCACGCCGCCCCAAAAGCCCGGGACCTTTTTGTAGGTGCGGAAGACGCGCGTGAGCTGGGAGACCTCGATCATGAAGCCGCCGAGTGAACGGGTCTGCCGGCGGGTTGCAAAGCCAACGTGCATCGCTCATCACCACGTCAACCCCGCCGCCCCATGCCAAATGGCTCTTCCTCGCGCCGTTCGTTCCTCAAGCAATCCTTGATCGCTGGCGTCGCTCCCCTGGTCGTGCCCGGACGTGTCCTCGGCCGCGACGGCGGCGTGGCGCCGAGCAACCGCATCGCGCTCGGCGGCATCGGCATCGGTCCGCGCGGCAAGCAGGTGCTCGAGACCATGCTCGCCGAGCAGGACGTGCACTACCGCGCCACGTGCGACGTGCAGGCGCGCCTCCGCACGGAATGGCTCCGGCGCGCCGAGGAGCTCTACGGCAAGGGCGCGTGCACCGCGTATCGCGACTTCCGCGAGCTGCTCGCGCGCCCCGACCTCGACGCGGTGCTCATCGCGACCGGCGACCGCTGGCATGCGGTCGCCGCGATGTATGCGGCTCGCGCGGGCAACGATGTCTATTGCGAGAAGCCGTGCGGCATCACCATCGGCCTCTGCCAGTCGCTCTCCGACACGATGCGCGCGACGGGCCGCGTGTTCCAAGCCGGCACGCAGCGGCGCAACGTCCCCAACTTCCAGTTCGCCGTGCACCTCGCGCGCAGCGGCAAGCTCGGCCGCCTCCACACGCTGCACGCCTCCATCTACAAGCTCCAGGTGCTCCACGACTGGCTGCCCGCCGAGCCCGAGCCCGATCCCGAGGTGATCGACTGGAACATGTGGCTCGGCCCCGCGCCGTGGCGGCCCTACAACAAAGCCTACGTGGTCGACCGCCGCTGGCGCGGCTACTACGACTTCGACTCCGGCGCCAAGCTCCACGACTGGGGCGCGCACACCGTCGACCTCTGCCAATGGGCGGGCAACTTCGACGAGACCACGCCCGTCGCCTACGAACCGGACGGCGACACCATCCACGCGCGCTACGCCAACGGCGTGAAGCTCGTGCTGCGCCCGACCGGCTGGATCGGCCAGCCCCCGTCGGCGCCCAACGCCGCCAATTTCGCCGTCGGCTCGACCGGCACGTGCCCCGTGCGCTTCGAGGGGGACGAAGGCTGGGTAGAGACGGGCGACAACGGCAGCGTGGAGCTGCACCCCGCCTCGCTGCGACAGGAGTGGAAAGCCTTCGTCATGCGCGGCACCGATCCCTCGCGGCACACGCGCGAATTCCTCGACTGCGTCAAGTCGCGCGGCACGCCCGCGGCGAACCATCGCGTGATGCGCAAGACGCACATCGCCTGCCACGCCGCCGCCATCGCCTGGCAGCTCGGCCGCAAGGTGACGTTCGATCCGGCAACGGAGATGTTCGTCGGCGACGAGGCCGCCAACCGCATGCGCACGCGCGCCGTGCGCGAGCCGTGGATCGCGTGAGAAGCTTTCGCATGATCCTCGTGGCTGCGTCGCCCGTGGCGGAACGCGTGAGCGTTTCGTGCGCTCCAGCGAAAGCCTCACGGCTTCCGCTACGCCTGAAGCGCGCAGCCGCAGTCCTGCTCTTCGCCACCGCGGCCCTCGCCGGCGATGCGGCCAAGACCCGCGAGTTGCTCGCGAAACTCTCGTCCGAAACCCCGATCGCCGAGCGCGCACGGGCCTGCCAGCAACTCGCCATCGTCGGCACGCCCGACGCCGTGCCCGCGCTCGCCGCGCTGCTCGACGACGCCCAGCTCGCCCACTACGCGCGCGAGGCGCTGGAGGCGATGGCGCTGCCGGAGTCGGACGCCGCCCTTCGGGCCGCGCTCGGCACGCTGCGTGGGCTTCACCTTGTCGGCGTGATCAATTCGATCGGCGCGCGTGGCGATGTCGGCGCGGTGCCGGCGCTGGGGAAACTCGCATCGAATGCGGATGCGTCCACCGCGGCTGCAGCGCTAAACGCCCTCGCGCGCATCGGCACCGCCGAGGCGCTGTCCCTCGTGCGGATCGCAATGCCGCGAAATCCCGCCGCCGCCGAGGCGCTGCTCATCGCCGCGGATCGATTGCGCGCGGGTAGGCGAGCCGATGAAGCCGCGAAGCTTTTCGACGACCTGCGCGCCAGCGCGAGCGGCCAACCCCTGCTCTCCGCCACGCGCGGCGCGATCCTCGCGCGCGGCGCGGCGGGCGTGCCCCTGCTGCTGGAGACGTTGCGTGCCCGCGAGCCCGGGCTGCGCGGCGTGGCCTTGCTGGCGATGCGCGAGCTGCCCGGCGAGCCGGTGACCGCCGCGCTCGTGGCGGAGCTCGATCGCGTGCCGGCGGACCTGCAGCCCGCCTTCCTCGCCGCGCTCGTCGATCGCGGGGGCGACGCGGTCGTCGCCGCGGTGGAGAAGCGCGCGGCGACCGGTGACGCAGACTCCCTCGCCGCGCTCGGCCGGATCGGCCGCGACTCCAGCGTGGCGCTGCTTTTGCGCGCGTTGCCGTCGAGCGAGGCGGCGCAACGCAGCCTCGTGCTCATCCCGGCGCCCGGCGCCGATGCCGCCCTCCTCAGCGCGCTCGCCTCGGCGGACGGCGCGGCGAAGCGAAAACTCATCGCCATTCTCGGCGATCGCGGGGTGTCGGCGGCGACGCCCTTTCTGCTCCGCCTCGCGCACGACCGCGACCCGGAGATCGCTGCCGCGGCCCTGCGGGCGCTCGTCGCGACGGCGCAACCCGCCGATTTGCCCGCCTTGGTGCAGTTGGCCGTCGCGAGCGCAGACGACGCCCAGCGCACGCTCGCCGACCGAGCGATCCTTTCGGCCTCGATGAAGGTCCTCGAGCCTGAGCGCCGCCTCGATCCGTTGCTGACCGCGATGCGGCAAGCCAACACGCCGGCGGCGCGAGTGGCGTTGTTCCGGCCCCTCGGCGCGATTGTGCGCACGCTGGGTGGTGGCGCGTCGGCGCTCGCGGCGGTGAAGGAGGCCTTGCACGCAAGTGATCCGGCGGTGCGCGCGGCCGCCGCGCAGTGCCTCGCCGACTGGCCCGACGCCACACCCGCCGTTGATCTGCTCGCGCTCGCGCGCAGCGAGGCGGAGCCGATTCGCAGCACGGCCTTCGCGGGCGCCGTCCGGCTCGCGGCGAACGTCGCCGCGGGTCGCGACACGACGCCGCTCGATGTGGTCGCGCTGCTCACGGAAGCCAACGCCCTCGTCGCCAGCGCGGCCGAGCGCATGATGGTCGTCTCGGCGCTGGGCAGCGTGCGTCGGGTCGAGGCGCTGCGCTTGCTCGCGCCGTATCTCACGAATGACGCCGTGAGGACGGAGGCGGCGCTGGCGGTCGTGCAGATTGCGCCCGCCTTGCTCAACGGCGCGAATGCGGCCGAGACCCGGCGCGTGCTCGGGCAGATCGCCGCGAACGAGCGCGATGCAGACGTGCGGGCGCGGGCGACTGAGTTGTTGAAGGTCGGAGCGACGCCGAAGAAGAAAAGGTAGGAGCGCGCTCGCGCGCGATGGGTCGCGGGGTGCGGAGCCGGAAGGGGGATCGAGAGCCGAGGGAATCGCGCGCAAGCGCGCTCCTGCCTCACCCCTGCGTGAAGGCCGGCAGCCTCACGATCTTGCCGCCGGCGAGGGCGGACTCGTGGGCGCAGAGGCCGACGCAGGTCCAGTTGGCGGACTTCACGGCATTCGGCATCGGGTCGCGATCCTCGACCAGCGCGCGGAGGAACTCGTGCGCGAGGTGCGGGTGCGAGCCGCCGTGGCCGGCGCCTTGCGTGAAGCTGAGGTGCGTCTTCTTGCCGAGATCGTAGACGCCCTTGGTGGTGAATTTCTGAATCCCTTTCGGCAGGCGCGTGGCGTAGTCGGGCACCTTGATCTTTTTTGGAATCTTGGGCTCGGGGAGCTTGGCGGTGTGGAGGACGTGCTCCTCGTGCTCGATGAGCGTCCACTCAAAGGATTTCTTCGAGCCATAGACGTCGATGCTCTCGCGGTATTGGCGGGCGACGTCGAAGAGGGAGCGGATGATGCGCGCGGTGAGATCGGAATCCTTGAACTTGATGTGCGCGGTCTCGACGGCAAAGGGCGAGCCGTAGTGCTTGATGAGTTCCTTGCGGATCGTGCCGGAGCCGAAGCAGGAGACGTATTCCGCGGTGGCGTCGGTGAGCGCGAGCATGGGGCCGACGCAGTGCGTGGCATACCACATCGGCGGGAGGCCGGGCCAGTAGTTGGGCCAGCCATCCATGTCCTGCTGGTGGCTCGCCTGCAGGAACTGGATTTTGCCGAGCTCGCCGCGGTCGTAGAGTTCCTTGATGTAGAGGTATTCGCGGGCGTAGACGACCGTCTCCATCATCATGTATTTGAGGCCGGTCTTCTTCGTGAGATCGACGATGCGCTTGCAGTCGGCGATGGAGGTGGCCATCGGGACGGTGCAGGCGACGTGCTTGCCGGCCTTGAGCGCCTTGATCGATTGCGGCGCGTGATCGGGGATGGGCGTGTTGATGTGGACGGCGTCGATCTCGGGATCGCGGAGCAGCTCGTCGTAGTCGGTGTAGCCCTTGGGAATGCCGAAGGCATCCTGGATGGCCTTCAGTTTTTTCGGGTCGCGTTGGCAGACGGCGACGAGGTTGGCGTTGGGATGGTTCTGGAAGATCGGGATGAACTCGGCGCCGAAGCCGAGGCCGATGATGGCGAGGTTGATTTTCTTTTCGGGCATGGGGGAGGAAGAGACGGAGAGATAGAGAGACGGAGAGAGGGAGAGAGTGGGAGACAAAAACGGCGCGCTGGCGAAGTCTGCCGGAGGGCTGCCGGTAGTCGGCAGGCCGTCGCGGTTATCATGTGCGCCGCGCGACGGCCCGGCGGCGAGCGCCGGCCCTACACAATCGCGATCACTTCAACGTCTGGAGGAAGGCCTCGAGGTCGGCCAGTTCCTGCGGGCTGAAGATGTCGGCCATCGGGGGCATCGGCGAAGTTTTGCCGAATTGCTCGTAGCCCTTGGCGATGACTTTGCTCGGTTCAAGCAGGCTCTCGCGGATGTAGGCGGGCGTGGCGCGCGTGGCGATGCCGTCGAGCACCGGGCCGACCGTGCTGCCCTGGCCCTTGATGGTGTGGCAGAAGATGCACGCGGCGGGGTGCTTCGTCGCCAGGAACTGGCCGCGCGTGGCGTCGCCGGGCTGGAGTTTCGCCGCGGCGTCGTCGACCAGCGTGAGCTCGACGAGGCGCACGTCGTCGAAGAACGCCTCGCCGCGCGCGACGTGGAGGACATTGACGCTGGCGGTGGTGTTCGTGCCGCTGTTGAACTCGACCTCGACCTCGGCCCAGTCGGTGTCGCGGCGGATGGTCTCGGTCTCGGCGCGGATGTTGTGGACGTTGAAGCTCGCCTTGCCGCGGAGGCCGCGCGCGCGGATCCAGCCGGCGAGGCGATATTGCGTATTGGGCTTCACGGGCACGTCGGCGTGGAAGCTGGTGTCGGCGTCGCCGGTCGTGATGACGCGCAGCGCGAACTTGCCGCCGTGGAAATCGCGCTCGGTGCCCGCCATGTTCCAGACGGCGGTGCCGTTGGCCTCGCGGTTGCCGTAGTCGCGGCGCGTCCAGCCGACGGGCATGCCGTCGGCACCGAGCTGTTCAAAGCCGGAGTTGGGGAGCAGGTTCGGGCCTTCCTGGTAGAGGCCGGCGCCATGGATGCGCGCCAGCAGGCGGCTGGCCTCGCGGAGCCATTCGTCCTGCTGGTTGGCGGGGTTGCGCACGACGCTCGAGACGACGGCCTTGATCTGCGGCGTCGTGGGGAACTCCGCGAGCTTCACGAGCGCGGCGAGCTTGGTGAGTGAGTCGGGGTCGCTCACGACGCCGGAGGAGAAGAAGAGTGAGACGGACTTGTCGTCGCGGCCGAGGGCGCGCGTGGCGTTGCGGCGGACGGCGGCGTCGGCGTGCAGCAGGCCGGCGCGGTGCGTGGCCTCGTCGAGCTGGCCGAGGCCGTGGAGCGTCCACAGCGCGTGGAGCGCGGCGAGCGGCGCGGGCGCGGCGACGAGTTTTTTCAAGGCCGGCACGGCGTCCGTGCGCCGGCCCTCGACGAGCAGGCGCTGCGCGGTGAGGCGCCAGAATTGGTTGCCGTCGCCGAGCGCGGCGACGAGCTGCGCGGTGCTCGCGCCCTTGAGCGACTTGATCGCGGGGGCCTTGGCGTTTTCCCAGACGACGCGGTAGATGCGGCCGCGCTCGTGGTCGCGCAGGGGATTCTCGTGCGCGCCGCCGACGCCGGTCTTGGCGTCGTAGCCGCCGCGCGCCATGCTCGGCGTGGGATTGTGCTGGATGATGTAGTTCTGCCAGTCGGAGAACCACACCGCGCCGTCGGGCCCGACCTCGGCAAAGACGGGCGACATCCACTCGTCGCTGCTCGCCACGAGCGGGAAGCCATCGTGCGCCGTGTAGCCCGCGCCGTCGCGCTGCACATCCATGAGCGTGATGTTCTTCATCGTGGGTTCGCACACGAGCGCCTTGCCCTGGAGGCGGGCGGGGAGGTTGTCGGATGAGACGAACGCGCTCCCGGCCGCAGCGGTGAAGCCGCCCATCACGTCGACCTGCCGGAAATTCGGCGTGATGGTGTGGTTCTTGTCCTCGGTGTTGATGCGCTTGGCCGTGATGCCGCGCGTGCCGCGCGGGACGACGGTCGCGGGGATGCCGCCAAAGAAAAACGGCGCATTGTTGGCCGTGCCGCCGAACTGGTCGCCCCAGGCGTTCGCGCTGTGGCCCCACGTGTTGTTCGTGAACTGGTGGAGGAACTCGAGCGCGGAGCCGTCGGCCTTGAAGCGATAGGTGCCCTGCGCGAAGCGCATCGCCTGCCCGCCGACCGTGCCGTTGAAGCCCGAGTAACCGACCGCGCCATAGAGCCAGTTGTCGTGGCCGTAGTGGAGATTGTTGGCCTGCGCGTGGGTGTCGTTGATGCCCCAGCCGGTCATGATTTCCTGGCGGATGTCCGCGTGGTCGTCGCCCTTGCTCGACTTGAGAAACAGAAACCGCGGCGACTGCGCGACGATGATGCCGCCGTTCGCGAAGACGAAGCCCGTCGGGATATTCAGGTGATCGGCGAAGACCGTGAACTTGTCCGCGCGCCCGTCGCCATCGGTGTCCTCGCAAATCTTGATCGAGTCGTGGCCCATGCCGTCGGGCTTCACGTCGTGCGGGTAGTCGCGCGTCTCGGCGATCCAGAGGCGGCCGCGCTCGTCCCACGCCATGAAGATCGGCTTCGCGATGTCCGGCTCGCCCGCGAACAGCTCGAGCCGCAGGTCGGGCGCGACCTGCGTGCGCTCCTTGCTGCCCTTGACCGAGAATGGAAATTGAAACGTGACGGGCTCGGCGCGCTTCTCGTAGTTCGCGATCGTGGGGCGGGCCTCGCGCTTCTCCGGCTCGCGCTGGGCGAGGAACTTCTCCCATTCGGCCACGCGCACGACGCCGGCGGCCGCGAGGAGCTTGGGCTTGGCATTCGCCGCGAGATCGGCGGCGTCGCGCTCGCCGAGCGCGGAGGCGGCGAGGCGCTTGGCCGCGGGCACGCGGGAGAGCGCGGGGAAATTTTCCGCCGGCGCGTCGAGCACGACGACGTCGAACTTCGCCACAAAGGCGGGTGTCGCCGCCGCGGGGTCCGAGAGGTAGTCGAACCAGATCGCGTCGCGCCCGAGGTCGCGCATCAGCGCGTGCGCCGTCATCCGCGGCCCGCGGTCGGGCGTGCCGAGGTAAAGCACGCGGATGGGATTGGCGGCGGCGGGGAGCGCGAGCGCCAGGGCGAGCAGGAGGGAGCGAATTTTCATGGGGTTGTGCGCGGCGAAGCCGCGGCCGATGGACGGGAGCCGGCAGCGTGCCGCGCCGGCCGAAGATGTCACGAGTGCGTGTGCGTCGGACAGTAAGGCTGCGGAATGGCCCGCGGACTTTACGCGCGGCCCGATTCGTGCATGGTCTCCGCATCATGAAGCGTGGACTCCACCTCGGTCTGGCGCTCCTGGGCGCCGCGTTGGCACTGCTCAGCGGCTGCGCGTCTTCGCAGATGAACCGCATCGACAGCAATCGAGACCTCTACGAGACGTGGCCGCTCGAGATGAAGCAGGCCGTCCTCGACGGCAAGGTCGAGCCGGGCATGAACGCCGACATGGTGTTCGTCGCGTGGGGCAAGCCCAGCGAGGTCAAGACCTCGCCGGCGGGCGATGAAATCTGGATCTACACCCGTGGCGGCGATCCGGGCTCGGTGATTTACCCCGGCGGCGGCGCCGCGGGCATCGGCGGCGTGGGCTCGGGCATCGGGCTGGGCTCGCCCGGCATCGGCATCAGCACCGGCCGGGGTGGCACCTCGATCGGAACGACGGCTGGCATCGGCATCGGTGGCGGCATCGGGGGAATGGGCGGCATCGGTGGCGTCGGCAGCACGCCGATCATCACGCCGCCCACGCCGGCGGATGTGCGCGAGGTGGTGTTCCGCGGCGGCGTGGTGACACGCGCGGATCCGCCGTTCGGCAAGAACTGACGGACGGGCTGCGCGCCCAGCCACGCCGGGCGCCGGCGCGGTGCGCGCTTGCCTCGGGCGGGGCGGCGGCAAAGGGTGCGCGAGCTTTCCCCGCCATGAAAACCCCGCTATCCGCCTGCCTTTTGACTGCCCTGCTTGCCGCGCCCTTGCTGGCTGCCGACCTTGAGCCTACGCTCGGCCAGAAGGGCAGGCTCCTGCTCGAGGAAAAGTTCGAAGGCGAGGCCGTGCCCAAGGGCTGGACCAAAAACGTCGGCGTCCTCGCCGTGAGTGCCGGCGCGTTGCGCGCGAGCCAGCGGGCGAGCGACAATCATGCGGCGGCCTTTCGCCGCGCGCTGCCCGTGCAGGACTGCGCGATCCAGGTGGACTTCAAGTTCGCGGGCGCGACGACCTTTCACCTCGGGTTCGATCCGGCGCCGGGCGAGCTCAGGAAGCAGGGACACCTCTTCTCGCTCGTCGTCACACCCACCCAATGGTCGGTCTTGGAGCATCCCGACAAGGCGGACCCGAACGGAAAGAATGTCGTGCGGGCAAAGGCCGCCGCAGCTTTTCCCCGCGATCAGTGGCACACGCTGCTGCTTGAGGTGAAGGGCGACGCCGTCGTCGCCCGGGTCGACGGGCGCGAGGCCCTGCGCGCGAGCGCGAAGGACTTCCATGTGAAGAAGCCCGGCCTCGTCTTCCGCGTGATGGGCAAGGACGGCGAGGCGATGCTCTTCGACAACGTGAAGGTCTGGGAGCTGAAATAGCGCGGCGCGGCGCTCGCGCCGGGCTTCGATTGGGATCCCGGCGCCCGCCGCCGCGCGATCATTACTTCTTCTTGTTCTTTTTCTTGGCCGGCGGCTCGCCGGGCTTGTCGGCGTAGTCCGGGATGTGGAAGCCGGTCGCCTTCACCTGCGCGGCATACTCCGCCTCGAGCTTCGCCCGCAGCGCCGCGGCCGCGGGATCGCGCGCGAGGTTTTTCAGCTCGTAGGGATCGGCGGCGAGATCGAAGACCTCGGTCCACTCGTCGTGGCCGGGATATTTGATCAGCTTGGCGGTGGCGGTGCGGACGGCGGTGACGGTCGGGGTCGTGGGAAAATTGGCCTCGAAGAAATAGGCGGAGAAGAACGCGTCGCGCCACGGCGCGCGCTGGCCGGCGAGGAGCGGCTTCCAGCTGAGGCCCTGCATCTCGGCGGGGATCTTCGCGCCCGCCAGGTCGATGAGGGTGGGGGCGAGATCGAGGTTGAGCACCATCTCGTCGCGCACGGCGCCCTTGGCGACGAGGCGCGGGTAGCGCACGAGGAGCGGGATGCGGAGCGACTCGTCGTAGGCGGAGCGCTTGTCGCCGAGGCCGTGCTCGCCGTGGTAGTAGCCGTTGTCGCTGGAGAAAATCACGACGGTGTCGTCGGCGAGCTGGAGCTCGTCGAGCGCGGCGAGGAGGCGGCCGAGGTTGTCGTCGGCCGCGGAGATGCAGCGGAAGTAGCCGAGGCTCGCCTCGGTGTCGGCCCCGGCGGCCGCGGCGGCCTTGGCCTTGGTGAAGGCGGGCGCGTCCGCGTCGCGGTAGATCGCGCGCAGGGTCATGTTGGGCACGGTGCGGGCGCGCGCGCCGGCGAAGCGCTCCTTGGCGCGCTCCGGCGGATCGAACGGGCCGTGGCAGGCCTTGAAGCCGAGCGTGACCGAGAAGGGCCGGTCGCGGTTTTTCCGCATGAACTCGATCGCGTAGTCGGTCGTCACGTCGTCGACCCAGCCCCGGCTCGGGGTGGCGACGCCGTTCACCTCGATCGGGCAGTCGACGTAGCGGCCCTGGCCGACAAAGCTCGCCGAGTAGTCGAAGGTCGGGCGCTGGCCGCTCTGGCTGCCCATGTGCCATTTGCCGATGTAGGCGGTCGTGTAGCCGGCGGCGCGAAGCACGGTGGCGTGCGTGACGTTGTTCGCGGCGAAGGGGGTGTGGTTGTTGACGATGCCGTTGAGGTGGCTGTGGCGGCCGGTCAGGAGCACGGCGCGGCTCGGCGCGCAGAGCGAATTGGTGACAAATGCGTTTCGGAAACGCATCCCCTCGGCCGCGAGCCGGTCCATGTGGGGCGTGGTGAACCACGGGTAACGGCCGCGCTCGCCTTGCTCGCGCTGCACGACGCCCATGGCATCCCAGCGCTGGTCGTCGGTGAAGACGAAGAGGAAGTTCGGCTTGCGGTCGGCGGCGGCGAGCGCGGCGAGCGGCAACACGAGCGCGAGGAGGAGGGAGGGGAGGCGGGGCATGGCCCGAAGCGCAACGAAAGCGGCGGGGGCGCGCGAATTGAAAATGCACGGATTGACCGGCCGCCGCGCGAACCTAGCGTCGCGCGCATGCTTTCACCCCGCCTGCTTGGAGCGCTGTTGCCAATCTCCCTCGTCTTCGCCGCGGCGTCGCGCGCCGCCGACGCGGACACCGACCTCGCGGGCGCGATGGCGCGGGGGCAGTCGCTTTACCTCGCCAACTGCGCGCTCTGCCATGGCGCGACGGGCGATGGCGTGGCCAACACCTACCCGCCGCTCGCGCGCTCCGACTGGCTCGCGCAGCACCGCAGCGGCGCGCTCCGCGCCATCGTGAACGGGCTCACCGACGAAATCACGGTGAACGGCAAAACCTTTCGCGGCCAGATGCCGCCCCAGATCCTCGACGACGCGCAGGCGGCGGACGTGCTGACGTTTGTCGTCAACTCGTGGGGCAACACGGGCGGACGCGTGGTGGCCGACCACGTCGCCGCGGTGCGCGCGACCGCGAACTTCAAGACCTTCGACGCGCTGAAGGCCGCGGCGGACTTCCGGCCGCTGCCCGCGGCGCCCGCCGGCTGGGAGCTGCGCGAGCTCGTGCGGCTGGCGGATTTCGGCGTGCGGCTGGCGAGCGACGGGCGCGGCAGGAAGTTCTACATCCTCGGCCAGGCCGGCGGCGTGTGGCGCTTCGATCCGGCGAGCGGCAACTTGAAGCAGATTCTCTGGCCCAGGGATTTTGCGGGAATGAAGCCCGGCGATTTCCAGACCCTGGGATTTGTCCGCGACGCGCAGGGCCGCCTGTGGATCACCGTCAACCAGCGCGTGACCGCCGAGCCGCTCGTGCTCAACGAGTGCGGCATCTGGCGCACGACCGGCTTCGACGCCGACGGCGATCCGATTGCGCCGCAGCCGTGGTTCCGCACGAGCTATCCGTGGGGCATCGGGCCCTACAACCACGGCCTCTCCGACATCCGCTTCGGCGCCGACGGCCTGCTCTACGTGAGCAGCGGCTCGCGCACCGATGCCGGCGAGACCGGCGGCCTCCCGCACCTCGGCAAGATGGGCGAGACCGACATCACCGGCGTGATGTGGCGCATGGACCCCAAGTCATCGTCGCCGCAAATCGAGATCATCGCGCGCGGCATCCGCAACGCCTACAGCTTCAACTGGGACGGCGCCGGCAACCTCTTCACCGTCTCCAACGGCCCCGACGCCCACGCCCCCGAGGAGATGGACGCGATCGTCCCGCCAAAAAAGGGCGAGGCGCCGCGGCACCACGGCTTCCCCTACCAATTCGGCGACGCGCCGGCCTCGCACAAATGGTATGAGCACACGCCGGTGCCGCCGCCCCCCGCGCATCCCGACTACGTGCTGCCGGTGCTCAACCTCGGCCCCGCGGCGCTCATGTATGGCCAGCCGACCGCGACCTTCAACGCCCACAGCTCGCCCACCGGCCTGACGTGGCTCGGCGGCGAGTGGCCCGAGGCGGTGAAAAACAGTTTCCTCGTCGGCCGGCTCGGCAGCTTCCTGATGGGCCCGGGGCCCGACGAGGAGCACGGCTTCGACGTCCTGCAGATGAAAATGGAACGCCGGGCCGACGGCCGCTGGACGGCGCGCACGACGACGTTCCTCGCCCCGCTCGGCCGCCCGATCGACATCCACCTCGCGGGCCCGGGAAAACTCTACGTGCTCGAATACACCCGCCAGACCGAGCTCCGCAGCCGCGTCGGCTGGCTGCCGGGGCGGATTCTGGAGCTGAAGGTGAAGCAGTGAGAGGGTAGAAACTCGGTTGCGGGCGATTCGTGGCGGCGGGCGTCCCTGCCCGCCGGTCCAGGATATTCACCAAGCCACGGCGGGCAGGGCCGCCCGCCGCTACCTCAGAAATCCACCGACGCCTGCAGCGTGAACTTCCGCGGCTCGGACATGCGGAGGGTGGTCGGGACCTGGAGCAGCGGATTGGTGCCGAGGTTGCCGACGCGGAACGTGCCGTAGGCGTTGGCGATCGCCTTGTCGCTGTCGAGGAGGTTGGCGACGTTGAGCTGGTAGCGGACGTTGAAGCGGCCCGCGAGGCGGTGGCGCCATGCGGCGTGCGCGGCGAGCACCGCGTAGGGATCGGCGTAAAGGTAGTCGTAGGGGCTGCCGGTCACGCTCGCGATCTTCGAGCGCCCGCGGAAGTTGCCGCCGGCGCCGACGGAGAAATTCTTCAGCGCGCCCTCGGTGAAGTTGTAGGTCGCGTAGAGGTTGCCGGTGTATTTGAAGGTGTTGTTGAGCACCGTGCCGGGCGTGAGCGAGGCGAGCGCGTTGCGGATGGTGTTGATGTCGTTGAGCACCTGCGTGGGGTTGAGCGCGGTGGGCGCGGCGGCGGTCCAGCCGGCGACGTTGGCGTTGAAGAAGCCGAGGAGGCCGGGCTGCAGGTTCACCGCGGAGGTGCGCGGCAGCGCGAGGTTGGCGGTGAGGCGGAGGTTGCGCACGGGATTGGCGGTGACCTCGAACTCGTAGCCGGAGCCCTTCTGGTCCTGCGTGTCGCGGAAGGCGAGGGCGGCGAGATCGGGGCGGTTGAGGTTGGTGCCGATGCGGTTGAGCTCGGTGATGTTGGCGCCGGTGATGAGCAGGCCTTTCTGCTCCGAGGTGTAGTAGCTCGCGCTCGCGACAATCCGGCCGCCGAGGAGCTCGAACTTGAGGCCGTAGTCCTGGCCCTTGCTCTTGGAGATCGGGGGCGTCGTGCCGTCGATGAGGTTGTTGCCGCTGTTGGGCGCGGCGAAGGTCTCCGAGGTGTTGGCAAACACGCCGGCCCACGGGAGCACGAACCACACGAAGCCGGCGTTCTTGCTCACGGGCGCAAACTCGCCGCGCGTCTTCGCGCCGATGACGGGCGTGGGGATGCCCTGCGCGTTGAAGAGCACGGCGCCGATGCGTGGCAGGCCGGTCACGGGGTCGACCGGGATGCCGGTGTTGGTCTGCTGGATGTTGGTCACGGAGTCGCGGCGGGCGCCGAGCGTGAGCGCGAGGCGGTCGTTGAAGAAGCGGCTCGTGGAGGCGATTTGCGCGTAGTTGAGCGTCTTGCGCTGGTGGCTGATGGCCGTGGGGATGTAGTCGAGCACGACGCCGGGGTAGACGGGGATGTCGCCGAGCTTCACGTTTTCCTGATCCCAGTAGCGGCGCTCGCGGACTTGGTTGGCGGCGTTGGTGAGGTTGAGGACGGGGCCGTTGGTGCGGCGGAGGGTGCGGCGCCAGAAATCGAAGCGATCGAGGCGCGAGCCGGCGATGCCGCTGAAGCTCTGCTTGAGCCAGCCGGTGTCGAAGCGCCAGTTGGCGAGCACCCGGCCGTCGGAGACGATGTTGCCCTGCAGGCTCTTCACGCGCTCGGTGTCGGTGAAGGGCTTGCCGAAATTGGGGTTGGCCGCGCCGTTGGGCAGGAGCTGGTTGACGTCGATGCGGTAGGTGTTGAAGAGCGACTCCGAGCCGTGGGAGTGGCGGTCGTTGCGGAAGCGGTTGAACGCGACCTCGACGAAGAGGTTGTCGCTGAACCGGTGGTCCAGATACGCGGTGTAGGCGTAGTAGTAGAGGCGCGCGACGGAGTCGGGGGGCTGGAGGTTGAACTCCTTGCGCGGGAGGCGCGGCGAATTGGGCAGATCGCCGCGGGCGTCGCCGTTTTGCAGGAGGCCGAAGCCGGTGCCGGTGGTCTGGTAGGAGGGGCCCCAGTCGAGAAGCTGGCCGCCGGCGACCCCGGGCACGGCGACGAAGAAGTTGGCGGTGCTGATGCGCGCGATGCCGGTGTTGGCGGTGCTCGGCGCGGTCACGCCGTTGTTGGCGGTCGCGCGGTTCCAGAACGAAGCCTGGTCGATGTAGTAGCTCGGGTAGATCGAGCGGTCCTGCAGGCCGAACTCGCCCTCGAAGCGGAACTGGTTGCGCGACGTGAGGCGGTAGATGCCGGCGAGGTGCACGCCCTGGCGCTCGTTGTGGTTGTAGTCGCGGTAGCCCTTGGCGTCCTCGGCGAAGGCATTGAGGCGGAGCGCCAGATCGCGCGTGAGCGGGCGGTTGAAATCGATCGAGCTGCGCCAGCCGCCGTAGTTGTCGAGGCGGAGGTTGGCGCTGCTGGCGGCGCGGTCGAAGCGCGGGCGCTTGGTCCACGTGGTGGAGATGCCGCCGGGGCCGCCGTCGCCGAAGAGCACGCCGTTGGGCCCGCGCGCGAACTCGTAGCGCTCGGTGTTGTAGGAGTCGCTCTCGACATACCAGAGGAAGTAGTTCCGCGAGGCGAAGGTCGCGCCCATGTTGCGGTAGTTGATCTGGAAGCCGCCGGCGACGCCGGTGTTCACGTCGATCTGCGGCACCCAGTTGAGCGACCACTCGCCGGCGGTGCGGAAATTGGTCGAGCCGATGTCGTCGAGAAACTGGCCCGTCATCACGGAAATCGCCGCGGAGGTGAGCTTGAGCGGCTGATCGGTGCGGCCGCCGGCGAGCGCGCTCGCGGCGGTGTAGCCCACGTCGCCGTCGGTGCGGACCTCGAAGGGCGAGAGCAGCACGGGCGAGCTTTCCTCGCCGGCCTTGGGGGCGGGGGCCGGTGCGGTCTGCGCGGCGAGCGGCGCGACGAGGAGAAAGAGCGCGGCCACGAGCGGGCGCGCGGCCGCGGGACAGGGGAGGGGGAATGAGGTCATGGTAAGAGGTCCGCGGGAAGAGGCGGGCGCAAACAGCACGGCGCAGCGGCGGCGAGCTGGCAAGTCCGCGCTCGCGGGCCCGCCCGGGCGCCGCCACCCTGCGCGCGATGAAGAAGCCCACCGCCGAAGAGCGCCGCCGCAGGTGCACGGGCAAGCGCCGCTACCGCTCGGAGGGCGATGCGCTCGACGCGGCCCTCCTCGCGGGCGTGGAACGGCGGCGCAAGGCGTATCCCTGCGCCCTTTGCGGCCGCTGGCACCTGGCGTCGTCCTGACCGCGTGCGCGCTTGCGCGGCGCGCGGCCGCCGCCCTAATCGCGCGCATGTCCGCCCGCGAACTCGTCATCGGCTTCGACGCCGACGACACCCTCTGGCACAACGAGATCATCTTTGAGCGATCGCATGAGCGCTACCGCGCGCTGCTCGCCCGCCACCACGGCGCCGCGACGGTGGACCGCACGCTCTTCGCCACCGAGATGCGCAACCTTGATCTCTACGGCTATGGCGTGAAGGGCTTCACGCTTTCCGCCATCGAGACCGCCATCCAGCTCACCGCGGGAAAAATCAGCGCCGCCGAAATCCAGGAGCTGCTCGCGCTCGGGCGCGAGATGCTGGCGCATCCGGTCGAGTTGCTGGAGGGGGCCGCCGAAATCCTGCATGAGCTCGCGCCGCGCCACCGGCTGCTGCTCATCACGAAGGGCGACCTCCGCGACCAGGAGCGCAAGCTCGCGAAGTCGGCGCTTGGGGCGCATTTCGGCGCGGTTGAAATCGTTTCGGAGAAGGACCGCGCCACCTACGCGCAAATCCTGCGGCGCCATGCGATCGCGCCCGAGCGGTTCCTGATGGTGGGCAACTCGATCAAGTCGGACATCCTGCCCGTGCTCGCGCTCGGCGGGGCCGGCGTGCATGTGCCGTATCACTTGCTCTGGGCCCACGAGCGCGTGGAGGAAAAGCCCGCGGCCCCCGGCCGTTTCTTCCAGATCGCCTCGCTGCGGGAGTTGCCGGCCGTGATCGCCCGGCTCGGGTGAGCCTTGTTTTCTGCCGGACTTTTCCCCGGCGCCTGCTTCGCTCCCGCCCTCGCCCCATGAAGACCCTGCTCCCCTTCCTCCTTGCCGTCCCCGTTCTCGTCGCCGCGGAGGCGCCGGCGCTGCGTTTCCGCGCGCAGGTCATCGATCCCGCCATCCAGATCGGCTACGGGCTCGCGATTGCGGACGTCGATGGCGACGGCCAGGCCGACGTGCTCCTCGCCGACCAGAAGCAGATCGTGTGGTATCGCGCGCCGCGGTGGGAGAAGTTCGTGATGGCCGAGAACCTCACGCCCAAGGACAACGTCTGCATCGCCGCCCGCGACCTCGATGGCGATGGCAAGTGCGAGGTCGCCGTCGGCGCCGAGTGGAACCCGGGCGACACCACCGGCAGCGGCGCGATCTTTCTCCTCGATGCGCCCGCCGACCGCACGCAGCGCTGGACGCCGCGCCGGCTCCCGCATGATCCCACGACGCACCGGATGCATTGGTTGCGCGGCGCGGACCGCACGTTCTCGCTCGCGGTGCTCCCGCTGCACGGGCGCGGCAACAAGAACAACGCCGGCGAGGGCGTGCGCCTGCTCGGCTACGAGTGGCCGTGGCGCGAGAGCAGCCGGCCGGTGCCGCTGTGGTCGGACCTGCCGCCGCTGCATGCGACGCATAATTTCGATCTCGTCGGCGGCGGTGGCGGCCGCGGCGGCGCGAGCGAGGAGACGCTGCTCGTCGCGACCAAGGAAGGCGTGCGCGCCGTCGAGGCCGCGGCCAACCGCATGACACCGTTGACGGTCACGACGATGGGCGCGGGCGAGGTGCGCCGCGGCGCGTTGCCCGGCGGCGGGCGCTTCATCGCCACCATCGAGCCGATGCACGGCACGGATCTCGCGGTCTACCGCGCGCCCGCCACGCCGGGCACGGGGGGCGCCGACTGGACGCCGAGCCGCACGGTGCTCTTCGACAAGCTCGTGCAGGGCCACGGCCTCGCCACCGCCGACCTCGCCGGCACCGGCAGCGACCAGATTGTCGTCGGCTGGCGCGGCAACAACCGCCCCGGCGACTCCATCGGCATCGCGGTCTATGGCGCGACCGACGCGACCGGCGAAAAATGGACGCGCCTCGCGCTCGTCGACGACAAGGCGATGGCCGTCGAGGACCTGAAAATCGCCGACCTCAACGGTGACGGCCGTCCCGACATCATCGCCGCCGGCCGCGCGACGAAGAACGTGATCATCTATTGGAACGAGACGGAGAAGGCGAAGAAGTGACGTTGACGTGGTCTGCAAGTAGGGCGGGTCTTCGACCCGCCTTTTTGCCCGCTGAGTGTTCGGACCGAGGGCGGGTCGCAGCCCCGCCCTACTTCATGACAGCGGGCTCAGCATGAAAACCATCCTCGCCGCCGGCCTGCTCGCGGGCGCGCTCGATCTCGCGTATCTGTTCGTATTCCTTGCGCTCAAGTTTCCGCCGCTCAACGCGCCGCGCACGCTGCAGGGCATCGCCGCCGGCGCGCTCGGGCGCGACGCCGCGCTCAAGGGCGGCTGGGCGACCGCAATGCTCGGCCTCGCGCTGCACTTCGTGATCGCGCTCGGCGCGGCGGCGGTGTTCTACGCCGCGAGCCGCTGGCTCCGCTTTCTCGTGGCGCGCTGGTGCATCAGTGGCGTGCTCTACGGCGTCGCGGTGTGGCTCGTGATGAACCTCGTCGTGCTGCCCTATTTCTCAGCGACGCCGCCGCGGGCGTTTCCGTCGCCGTCATGGGCGTGGATTCTCGGTGCGCACGTGTTGTGCGTGGGCCTGCCCATCGCGTGGGTGATGCGACGGGGTGGAGCGCGTTTGTAGGCCCGGGCGTTGACCGGGCTGACTTGACTGCAATGCCCGGCCACCGGCCGGGCCTGCAAATGCGGCAGCAAGCGGCGCGTCGAGTCGGTTCGTTTGTAACCCAGGCCAAGAAAGGCGCTGTTGGGTTGCCTTACGTTTTCGGATTTTTCCGCGATCGCGTCATTTCGGCGAATCTCGGCGCAAGTTTATAGTTCCGCAGTCTGATGCGCGGCCATGCAGCCGGCTGGCACCGGCCTTGCGAATGGATGGCTGCCTTTCGTTGCAACGGAAATCCCAGCTCCTGGCTCCCGATGAAATCCTCGCTCCTCCGAATCCTCGGCCTGTCCCTGGCGCTGGGCTGCTCCAGCGCCTATGCCACGCTCATTGGTGATACCATTACCATAACGAAATATTACCCCAACACTGCCACGCCTGTCTTGTCGTTGACCACCGTCGTGTCGGCCGGCACCGGCGATACGCTCAATGATAGTGGCGTCTTAACGATAAATCCGGGCGCAACCGGCCTCGTATTTCAGGTCCTCTTTCCCTTCGGTTATTTATCTGCGACATTCAACGGCTTCATTGTGACCGGAATCGATGACACGCTCACGGGCGTGACCGTCTCGACCAATCTGGGGGGCTGGACATCTAGCCGAATCGCGTTCGATGCGCACTCGACCTCGCTGAACCTGCAGAACCTGTCGTTCAATTCTGACAGTTTCTTCGACGTTTTTTTCCAGCTCCAGCCCGCCAACCCGACGCCCGACAGCGGCGCGACATTGGCGATGCTCGGGCTCGCGGTGCTGGGCCTCGCGGCGCTGCGTCGGCGGGTGGCGTGAGCCGAGACGAATTTGTTTTCGCAAGGCCGGCGACTTGTCGCCGGTTTTTTTGTTTTTCCCGCCGTTGCTGAGAGGCGAGGCGCATGATCGGCGACAGGAAGGTCGCCGTTCCTTCGGAGGGGCGACCTTCCTGTCGCCCGTTTGGCGCGCGGCGGTTACCGCGTGAAGATCGCCCCGTGCCGCGGAGTCGGGTAGGGGACGTCGCCCTTCGCGACGCGCCAAAGGATGCGGTTCAATTCATCCTCGGGTGCGCGGTCATACTCGGTGAAATCCATTTTCGACGACTCGCGCCAGAAAACGGAGCGGCGGGTGTTTTTCTCCTGCAGATCCACTTGCGGCGCGCGCACGTCGTAGGCGACGACGACGGGCTCGGTGCCGAAGCAGCGGTGCATGGGCGTCGCGCCGGCGTCGTATTGCGTGAGCGGCGGCAGCCCGAGGATGAGCTCCATCGTGCGGATGAGGCTCGCGGTGGTGTAGAGCGTGGAGTCCACGAAGCCGCGCTTCACATACGGGCTGATGACGTAGCCGACGGTGCGGTGCGCGTCGACGTGGTCGGGGCCGTTCTGCGTGTCGTCCTCGATCACGAAAATCGCCATCTCCTTCCAGAATTTGGAGCGGCTCGCGGCGGCGACGATCTTGCCGAGGCCGATGTCGTTGCTGGCGACGCAGGCGGCGGGCGAGAACTGGCCGGGCGTGGTGCCGAAGGTGTGGTTCTCGCCGAGCGACATGATCGTGAAGCGCGGGAGGTCGCCCGTCTGCTCGGCCTTCTTCAGATCGCGGATCCAGAAATCGACGAGGTCCATGTCGCGCATCCGGTGCCGATTGCCCCACTCGCCGCGGTTGGCGGACGGGACGCGCTGCGCGCCCTCGCCATAATTTTTGAAGCTCACGCCGTGGCGGCGGCAGAGATCCCAGAGGTAGCCGTTGGCGGGCGTCTCCATCTCCTCGTTGCCGGCGAGCTTGCCGTGCCGCGAGTAGCTCATGATCCAGGAGCGCTGGTTGAAGTCGGTGGCGATGGCGGCGTCGGTCCAGCTGTGGCCGTCGACGCTGACCTCGCTGTTGGAGTAGAGGTTGTCGAGCAGCACGTAGTCGCGCGCGAGCTGGTGGTGGTTGGGCGTGACCTTCGCGCCGAAGATCGCGAGCTGCGGGTCGCCGTTGCCGAGGGGCTGGCCATTTTTGTCGGTGAGATCGCCGAGCACCTGATCGTAGGTGCGGTTCTCCTTGATGATGTAGAGCACGTGCTTGATCGGGCTCGGATCGCCGACCTTGGCGGGGATGACGCCGCCGGGCGGGAGGGGCGCGCGCGTGAGCGCCTCGGGCGTGTAGGGGGAATTTTTCCGGACTTGGTCGGTGTAGGCGACCATGCGCGCGGCGTCCGGTTTGGCGACAAACGAGACGCTGCCCTCGAAGATTTTCCCGGGGTGATCGTAGGGCACGTGGCTGTTGGCGGTGCGCGGATCCTTGGCGAGCGCGGGGAAATTTGCGCGCGAGGCGAGGCCCTTGCCGTTGCCGATGAGGAGCGTGCCGTTGTCGGGCGAGACGGCGAGCGCGGTGGGATACCAGCCGGCGGGGATGAAGCCGTTGACCATCGAGAGGTAGTCGCCGCGATCGGCGGCCTCCTCGGTGAGGCGGTTGGAGATGTCGACGACGAGGACGGAGTTGTTGTCGGCGTTGGCGACAAAGAGCGTGCGGCCATCGGGCGACACGGCGACGGCGCAGGGCGTGCTGCCTTCGGGCGACTGCGGGTAGAGCGAAGTGGAGATGACCTCGCGCGTGCCTTCCCAGAGGCGGCGCGCGGGGCTCGCGGGCTCGGGCACGGGCTCGAGCTTGGCGGTGGTGAGGACGTGCACGGTGTTGTCGCCCGAGCACGCGATGAAGAGGCGGCCGTCGCGCGCGAGCGCCATGTCGTTGGGGCGGAGGCCGACCGTCACGTCGTGGAGGCGGCGGTTCCTCGTCGCGTCGATGATGCTCACGCTGCGGCTGCCCCAGTTGGAAACGTAGAGGTGCTTGCGATCGCCGCCGAAGGCGCACGAGTGCGGGTGCTGGCCGACGGCGATGCTCTGCTCGTGGGCGAGCGTGGTGGCATTGAGCACCCAGACCTCGTGGTTGGCCTCGTTGCAGACGTAGAGCTGGCCGGTGTTGGGATGCACGGCGATGCCGGCGAGGAAGACCGGCGACTCGAAGCCGGGAGGTTTCACGGCGACCGAGGGAATCGCGGCGGGGGTGGCCTTGCCGTCCGCGTAATCGAAGACGTGGATGAGCCCGCTGTCGCCGCCCGCGACGTAGAAGCGCTTGCCGTCGCGGCTGAACGCGAGGCCGTTCCACGTCTCCTTGAGCGGGAGAAACTGCGCGGGTTGCCGCGTCTTGAGATCGATGAGCGAGACGCCGTGATCGTTGTAGCCGCCGTTGACGACGACGAGCATGCGCTGGTCGGGCGCGACGAGCATCCGGAGCGGCATGTCGCCGTGGAGGCGCACGTGCTCGCCGGCGGGCGTGACGCCCCAGCCGCTGTGGAGCTGGTGGCGGCCGGGCACGAGGCCGGCGCGCTCGCGCACGGCGGCGGACTTCACGTCCTCGTCGGGGCCGCGGGTGGGCGGAGCGGGGCGCTGGGCGCGGGAAGCGGAAACAACCAAGAATGAAACGAGGGCGAGGCGGAGCGCAGGATGCATGACGGAGTGGGATCGAGGCAGGCTGGTGGGAAGGGAACGCCGGTGCGAGCGGGATCGTGCCACGGCCGCCGGACGAAGGTCCGGCCAGAGAGATGTCGCCAAGGCGCGGGAAATTTGGCCATCGTTCGCGCACTGCAGTGACACGCTTGCCCTCGGCAAGCGGCGCTTCTTCTACCCTCAACACCCCCAGTTGCCCATGAATGCCTCCGCCTCGCCCTTGTCCCGTCGTCACTTTGTGAAATTGAGCGCCGCCGGTGGCGCGGCGCTCGCCGCCAATTTGTCCGCGCCGCGCGCCCTCGGTGCGCAGGCCGGCTCGGATCGCATTCGCGTCGGGCTCGTCGGCTGCGGCGGCCGCGGCACCGGGGCGGCGGCGCAGTGCGTCGAGTCGTCGCCCGGGGTGGAAATCGTCGCCGTCGGCGACCTTTTCGAACGGCAGGTAGCTGCCGCGAAGACGAAGCTGAAGCTCGCGCCGGATGTGCCCGGCTTCTCGGGCTTCGACGCTTTCCAGAAAGTCCTCGCGAGCGACATCGACCTCGTGATCCTCGCGACGCCGCCGGGCTTCCGCCCGCAGCACTTCGCGGCGGCGATTGCCGCGGGGAAAAACGTGTTCATGGAGAAGCCCGTCGCCGTCGATCCGGTGGGCTGCCGGCAGGTGATCGAGACCGCGAAGGTCGCGAAGGAAAGGAAACTCGCCGTCGTCGCCGGCACGCAGCGGCGCCACCAGCACAGCTACATCGAGGTCATGAAGCGCATCCACGATGGCGCCATCGGCGAGCTCGTCGGCGGCCAGTGCTACTGGAACGGCGATGGCATCTGGTTCCGCGAGAAGACCGGCTGGCTCGCCGACGTGAGCGACTTCGAGTGGCAGTGCTGGAACTGGTATCACTGGGACTGGCTCAGCGGCGATCAGGTCGTCGAGCAGCACATCCACAACCTCGACGTGATGAACTGGGCCTTCGGCGGCCCGCCCGCGAAATTCTACGGCCTCGGCGGCCGGCAAAACCGCGGCACGCTCGCGGGCAACATCTGGGATCACTTCGCCACCGAGCTGGAGTATCCCAACGGCGCGCGCGTCACGAGCATGTGCCGCCACACGCCCAAGTCGTCGCAGCGCATCGGCGAGCGGGTCGTCGGCACGCGCGGCACGTCGGACTGCGCGAATTCGATCAAGGGCGACAAGGCCTACAAATACGAGGGCCCGTCGATCAACCCGATGGTGCAGGAGCACGCCGACCTCATCGCGAGCATCCGCGCGGGCGAACCGCTCAACGAGGGCGAGCGGGTCGCGCTCAGCACGCTCACGGCGATCGGCTGCCGCATGTCGGCCTACACGGGCCGCGAGATCTCGTGGAACTGGCTGCTCAACGCCTCGAAGCTCGACATCTTCCCCAAGTCCATCGCCGCCGGCTCCGGCCACTATCCGCTCATTCCGGTGCCGGGCCAGGTCGAGCTGGTGTAGCGCGCGGCGTTTGCGCAGCGGCGGGCGTCCCCGCCCGCCGAGGCTTGACGAACATCCTGAACCGGCGGGCAGGGACGCCCGCCGCTACTCCCGCAGGACCAAGTCCACCTGCTCGCCGGGGCGGAGCTTCAGCTCCGCGGGGGCGGTGACGTGCACGCGCAGGCCAAGCTCGGTCGGCACGTGGGCGACCGGCAGGTGCAACAACGTGAGGATCGTCGGCGAAATGGGCTCCATTTGCATGCCGACGAGCGACACCGTCGCGAGGCCGGTGCGGCGGGGGAGGGATCGCGTGCGGACCTCGACCTGCGCGCCGGGCTTTGGCGTCGTGGCCGCGGGCTGGCGGATGAAGCCGACGATGTGCTCCACGTTGGCCGCCGTCACCTGGAAGATCGCTTCGCCCGCGGCGACGTTTTCGCCGGGCTTGCGCGCCACCAGGGTCACGAAGCCGTCGATGGGCGCGAGCAGCGGGACGGGGCGGAGCTGTGCCTCGGCGAGGCGCAGCTTCTCCTCCTGGACTTTCAGGGCCGCGCGCAAACTTTGCGTCGGGCTCGAGTCCTGGGCGTCGGCGCCCAGGTTGAGCTTCCGCAGTTCCGGCTCGATGCGATCGACGAGTTCCTGCTGCGCCTTGACCTGGGCGCGCAGCGCGTCGCGGGAGTTTTTCACTTCCTCGAAGCGCTCGTCGGTGACGAGCTTGCCTTGATAGAGGGAGTCGGTGCGGCCGTAGATGCCCTCGGCTTGGACGAGCTGTGATTTGAGCGAGGCGAGCGTCACCCGCGCCGACATCAGGTCCATGAGCAGGCGGTAGTAGTCGAGCGCGCTGCGCTGCTGGCCGAGGATGGGGTTGAGGGTCGAGCGCATCACCTCGGTCTCGGCGCGAATGATGGCGAGCGAGGCGTCGAGCACCTGCGGGTCCGCCGTGATTACATAGGCGAGGGGCTCGCCGGCCTGCACCGGCTTGAGCAGTTGCGCCCGCACGTTGGCGAGCGTGCCGGCATGCACCGAGCGCACGTCGGCGCGGATCCCCTCGGCCTCGCCGACCAGGGCCGTGGGCGCGACGCCTTGCCGCCAAATGACCACGACCGCGACGAGCGCGGCGAGAAACACGAGGCCCGGCACGAACTGCTGGCGCGCGCGGCGCCAGCCGTGGGCCGGCGGCGTGGGAATGGGGGGGAGCGGCTGGTCCATGGGGTCAGACCTCCGACTCGTCCTCCGCCTTCATGCTCGAAATCTGGTCGACGCCGGGGAGCTGGCCGAGTTCGCGGATGAGGTCCGGCACGCGGGCGGGATCGCGCATCACGAGCCGGTAGGAGAGGTCCGTGCCGGCCTCGTCGGGCTGGAAATGCTGGTTGGCGCACAGCGCCTTGAAGCTGTGGCGCTGGAGCAGGCGCTCGAGCGCGGGCAGCTCAGCCGCGGCGCGGGACCAGCGCAGGTTGAGGATCAAGTCGAAGCGGTGGCGCGAGCCGAACGAGGTGAGCCAGAGGTAGAGCATGATCGCGATGACGACGACCGCGCCCACGATGGCGGTGGAGAACTTCTGCGTGCCGCACGCCATGCCGAGCACGATCGCCGCGAGGACGTAAGAGGTGTCGAGCGTGTCGCGGAGGATGTTGCGGAACCGCACAATCGCGAAGACCGCCATCAGGCCGAAGGCCGTGACCAGGTTGTTCGACATCACCATGAGCACCAGCGCCACGATCACGGGCATCAGGATCAGCGAGACGACGAACGAGCGGGAGTAGGAGACGCCCGTGTGCGTGAGCATGTAGACCCACGCGATGACCTGGCCCATCAGGAAGGCCAGCAGCAGCGCGAGCAACACGGTCTGAAAGCTCGTGGGCGCGTTGCCGTAGTCGCCTTTCAAAAGCGCATCCATGGTCCGGCGGGGCGTGGTCAGGCGGCCACGATGGCCGGCTGATTGGCGCGGGCGGGCTCGCGCACGGGAGCGGGCGAGGACTCGGCGGCGATGCCGACCCCGTGGTTGGAAAGGCGATGCTCACCGAGCAGGCACACCCCCTGGGCGTATTTCGGCGCGCCGCCGCGCACGAGGTCGAAGGCGCGAATCAGCTCGCCGCACCACGCCGGCAGCCGATCGGTGAACTTGAGCTCAAACACCACCTGCCGGCCGAACACCGGCACAGGCCGGCAAAACCGATCGTTCAGCACGGTGCTGAACTCGGGCTCGCACAGCACATGGCGGTCGAACGTGACGCGCAGCGAGTTTCCCGCCGGGCACATCCACGCCTCGCGCTGATAGGCGACGTGGGAGCGCGGCGTGGCGCGCAGGCCGTGCATGAGCCGGCAAAATTCCTGCAGCGCGACGAGCTCGGAGCCGCCCGGCCGGGCGAGGTCCGACAGGCGCGGCGGGCGCCCGGCAAGCAGCGGCTGCACCGAGGCCCGGTGCACGCCGGGGCGGAGCTTGGAGATGATCTCGTTGGTGCGGCGCTTGACCTCGAAGAAAATCACGCGGTCGGCCGCCGTGTAGTGGCGGAGGCGGAGTTTGAACCGGTTCTTCTCGCCGGCTTGGACCGCCTGGTAGGTGGTGAGCCCGGCGGAGTCGAGGTAGAGCGAGTGGACCGGATAGGAGAAGTCGGGGCGCGCCGCGGCAAACTCGTCGGGCTTCAGGTAAGCCCGCATGAAACGCCGGATCGCCAGGGCTTTCTCCTCGCTGATGAGATACTTCAGCTCGAAGCGTTGCTGTTGGAAACGTTGTTCAGCCATGGCGCGCAGAAGTGACGCCGAAGTGACGGATTTGTTTCAGGGCACGAGGATAAAGCATGGAGGGGTTCAACGGCGGTCTGCCTCCGGACTTTAGGCAAATGACCCTCCGCGGAGGCCGAGGCTTCGGCCGGCAAAGCGGTCCGCGTGCCGCGGCCCGCGCGTCGCGGCGGAAATTCACCCTTCTTTCGTCTCAAGCCTGGCTCAGCGGATGGCGTGAAGGGCCTGAAATTTTTGCCCAAGGTGCGACGGATGGAGCAGCTGCATGAGCGCCTGTTTGCGCGGGCTGAGTCGCGCCGCCTCCGCCGCAAGCACCGGCGCGAGGTAGTCGCCGGCATGGCGCAGGAAAAACGCCTCCTGGGACTCGAGCGCGAGCTGGGCAAAGCCGGCCCCCCGCAAGGCGTCCTCGATCCAGTCCCAGCACACATGACAGGTCAGGTCCTGCTCACCGGGCCGCGCGAGCAAGTCGCCAGACTGCGTGTGCCGGAAGTAGGCGCGCGCCGACCCCTGGGGCGTGTGCCGCGCGAGTTCGGCGAAGGTTTTCCCGTAGTCGAGCGCCACGAAGAGCCCACGCCACGGCTGCGCCGCGATGTGGGCGGCGAGCGCGGCGGCGGCGAGGGGCTCGTCGAACCTGTAGCCCTCGGGGGCGACGCGATCCCGGGGGACCGGGCGGTGCGCCTCAGTCAGGCGGGAGCCGTCAAACGCGACCGCCAGCTCAAGCCACTGGCCGCCGCGAAACACCGTGGGTGTGAACGGCTGCGCGTCGAAAAGCTCGTTGGAAAATACGACGCAGTCCCCCCTCAGCGCGATCGGCTCGCCGAGGCGGATTGTGCGCGCGGCGGCGAAAGGATGCCGCACGTCGGCGAGGACGCCGCCCGCCGCCTCGGCGCCGATCTCGATGAACGTGTGCCTCGCGGGGTCGCGCCCGGCGCCGCGCAGGCGCTTGGCCGCGGCGGCGGCCACCAGTTCGCCAAACACCGGCCCGCTGGTGCTGGCGGTGAAGAAATCCGTGCCCGCCGCGTAGCCGACCCGGTGGCGCGGCTTTCGATAGTAGCCGACGTCGGGATGATAGAGCGCCAGCTCCATGAACCGGGCGAAGGGCATCATGCCTTGGCCATCCGCGTGCGCCCGGAACACCGCGAGGAACTCCGGCGAAGCGGCGGCAGTGGGCTCGGGCGACGAACGCATTTACAAGCCTGAGCCGATGCCCACAGTGGCGCGCATGTTCAAACGCATTCTCATCGTGGCCGCCGGCACCGCCCTCGGCTTGATGATCGCCGCGGCGGGCCTGCGGGTGGCCGCGGCCTGGAGCCTGTGGCCCAACCGCGATCTCTCCCGCGCCTCGGGCTACGTGAAGGATGTGATGCGCCTCGTGAACGAGAACTATGTGGACGACAAGGCCGTCGCCTACGATGCACTCGCGCGCAGCGCGCTGCATGGCATGGTCGAGGCGCTGGATCCGCACTCGGAATTCCTGGAGAAGAAGACCCACGAGGAATTCGAGGAGGACATCACGGGCGAGTTCGGCGGCGTCGGCCTGCAGGTGGAGACGCGCGCGGGCCGCGTCGTTATCATCACTTCCATGGCGGGCACGCCCAGCGAGCGCGCCGGGCTTCGCCATGGGGATGAGATCACCAGCATCGACGGCAAGCCGGTGGAGCCTGGCGGCGGGCTCGACAACGTCGTCAGCCGCCTGCGCGGCAAGCCCAAGACCAGCGTGGTGGTCGGGCTGCTGCGCCCGTCGTCGCAGGAGACGCTCTCCGTGACCCTCGTCCGCGAAATCATCAAGATCGAGAGCGTGCGCGCCGCGCGGCTGCTCGACGACGGCATCGGCTACGTGCAGCTCACGGAGTTTTCCGAGCACACCGGGGAGCAGTTTCGCAAGGCGCTCGACGGCTTGCTGTCCGACGGCGCGACGGGCCTCGTGCTGGATTTGCGCAACAACCCGGGCGGCCTGCTGGATGCCGCGGTCGATGTGGCCGAGCCCTTTTTCAAGAAAGGCGAGCTGGTCGTCTATACCCAGGGCCGCAAGGCGGCCGACCGCGAGGATTTCCGCGCCGAGACCGAGGGCCGCCCGCTTTCGCTCCCGCTCGCCGTGCTCATCAACGCCGGCAGCGCCAGCGCGGCCGAGATTGTGACGGGCGCCCTCAAGGACACGAATCGGGCGGTGATCGTGGGCGAGCGCTCGTTTGGCAAGGGCTCGGTGCAGTCGGTCTTCAAGCTCGACCACGGCGAGGGCCTGCGCCTCACGACGGCGCGCTATTACACGCCGAGCGGCGCGACGATTCACGAGAAGGGCATCACCCCGCACGTCGAGGTCGTGATGACCCCCGAGGAAGACGCCAAGCTCGCCCGCCAGCGCTCGCGGCCCGACATCACGGATCCGGTGCAATTCAAGGAGCGCTTCGGCTTCGAGCCCATCGCAGACCGGCAGCTTGAGACCGCGTTGGCGATGCTGAAGGGCGTGCGCTTGCTCGGCGGCGGCGGCCCGCGCCCGGCGCAGTGAGATGATCCTCGCGCTTGAGAGCTCGTGCGACGAGACCGCCGTCGCGCTCTTCGATCCCGCGCGCGGGATGGTCGGCGAGTGGATCCACAGCCAGATTGCGCTGCATGAGAAGCACGGCGGCGTGGTGCCCGACCTCGCGACGCGCGAGCACCTGCGGAACCTTGGCCCGCTGCTGGCCCGCGCCCGGAGCGAGGTCGGCTTTGAGACGGTCACCCGCATCGCCGTCACGCACGGCCCCGGCCTGGCCGCCTGCCTCGCGATCGGTGTGGCGGCGGCCAAGTCCCTCGCGCTCGCGCTGCGCGTGCCGGTCATCGGCGTGAATCACCTGCGCGGCCACGTGTGGTCGCCCTTCATTGCGCTGCACGCGGAGTCGCCGGCGCGCTTCGAGGCGCGGCTCGCCGCGCTGCTCCCGCACCTCGGCCTCGTCGTCTCCGGCGGCAACACGATCCTCTTCACGCTCGACGAGGCGCGCCGGCTCGCCGTGCTCGCCACCACGCGCGACGATGCCGCGGGCGAGGCGCTCGACAAGGGCGCCAAGCTCCTCGGCCTCGGCTACCCCGGCGGCCCGCTGATCGAGAAACTCGCCGCGGGCGGGCGCGCCGACGCGTTTGATTTCCCCCGCGGCATCGGCCGGCGCGACGAGCTGGATTTCAGCTTCTCCGGCCTGAAGACGAGCCTCCGCTATCTTTTGGAAAAAATGCCCGCCGCCGAAATCGAGGCGCGCCGAGCCGATCTCTGCGCGAGCTACCAACAGGCAGTGATCGACGCCCTTGCGCGCAAGACGCGCTTCGCGCTGGAGCAGGGCGTCGGAAAATACCGCAGCCTCGGCCTCTCCGGCGGCGTGGCCAACAATCGCGTGTTGCGCAGCGCGCTCGAAGCGGAGGCCAAGCGCGAGGGTGTTTCCTTCTTCGCCGCGCAACCAAAGCACACCGGCGACAACGCGGGCATGATCGCGTTCGCTACGTGGGCCGATTCTGCGGGCGCCGAGTTCGTCGCCGGCATGATGCTGCACGTGGAGCCGAGCGCGGAGCTAGCAAAGCGGCTACCTTAGGTCGGCAGGCAGCGGTTTTGTTCTCGGTGGTTCCTTCGGAGGATACGTTGTTTGGATGGCGCGTGCCTTAAGGAAGCGCATCACACGCTCACGCCAAATGTAGGCTTCAGAGTCAGGATCGATGTGGCGTGTGCGTATTGCGCTAACGAGCCGGTTTTGCCCTGCGCTCGCGCCAACATCCCAAATCCTGGAAAAATCTGCACCCGACTCCAGCATGAGCAGCACAAAGTCATATTTTGCTAGCGCGCATGCGCATTCCATCGCTGGCATTTCATCCGCGTTGCCGTTGAGGTTGGCTCCGGCTCTGATCAGCAGTTCAAGATTGCGACGCGAGCGCGCCGAGATTGCCGCATTTACTGCGGAAGCGGATGCCATTGCAGCCGGTCCTTCGAGTTTCGGTTGGTGACGAAGTAGAAGCTCGAGAAACTCCGAATTTCGATAACTTGCAGCCAGCTGCATGATGGTCAGGGCTTGTTGTTCGACCTTGATGTTTTGATTGGCGCCGCGGGCGAGCAGCCAATCGCTTCCACGCATGTTCTTGGTGCGAACTGCCCACCACAGCGGAGTCAGGCCGCGCTTACCGGGTGCGTTAATGTCTGCACCTCGCGTGACCAAGCGCTCCAACTCCCGCACGTCACCTCGTTCGGCCGCTTCTGCAAGAGCAAGGGTGACGCCGTCAAAGACGTCCTTAGCGCGTCCTCGCGAACCGCCAGTCTCGTCTTGGAACGAGCAGGCTGCGGTGGCGAGCAGCGGGACCAAAAGCCAAACCTTGGTCGCGACTAAGCGATACTGAATCACTTGTAATCCCGCCGTAGATTACTCGGCAGCAATCCGAGTTCCTCGCGGTATTTGGCGACGGTGCGGCGGGCGATTGTGATGCCCTTTTCCTGCAGCTTGGCCACGAGCTCCTGATCGCTCAGGGGCTTGGAGGTGTCCTCCATGTTGATCAGGTCGGCGATCATTTCCTTCACGCTGGTGTTGGAGACGGCGGCGCCGCTCTCGGCCTGGTAGCCGGGGGTGAAGAAATACTTGAAGTCGAAGATGCCGTGCGGCGTGCGGATGAACTTGTTGGCGATGGCGCGGCTCACCGTCGTCTCGTGCACGCCCACGACCTCGGCGACTTGGTTCATCGTGAGGGGCTTGAGGCTGTTGACGCCGTTCTCGAAGAACTCGAGCTGCGCGTTGATGATCTCGCGGGTGATGCGCTCGATGGTGCGCTGGCGCTGCTCGATGGAGTCGATCAGGAACTTGCCGGAGCGGATGCGCTCGCGCAGGTAATCGCGCTCCTGCTTCGAGAGCGTGCCGCGCGCGATCATGTCGCGGTAGGTGCCGGAGATGCGGAGGCGCGGGATGTAGTCGCCGTTGAGCTCGATCTTCCACTCGTCGCCGTCCTTCTCGACGGTCACGTCGGGCACGACGACGCGGTTGCTGTCCTCGGCGAAGCGGCGGCCGGGCGCGGGGTCGAGCTTGCCGATTTCCTCGATGGCGGACTGAATGTCCTCGGGGTCGGCGTTGAGCTTGCGCGCGAGGTCGGGGATGCGGCGGCGCGTGAGGAGATCAAAGTGGTCGCGGATAATGCGCGCGGCGAGGCACTGGCCGCGGCCCTTGTTCACCAGCTGCAGGAGCAGGCAGTCCGCGAGGTCCGCGGCGCCGATGCCGGGCGGATCAAAGGTGCGGAGGAGCTTGTGCGCTTCCTGCACGGCGGCGAGGTCCACGCCGGTTTGGAGGGCGACGTCGGCCGGGGACTGGGTGAGGAACCCGCGGTCGTCGAGGCCGCCGACGAGGTGGCGCAGGGCTTGGAGCGCCACGGGGGAGAGGTCGTTGACCTCGGCCTGCTGCATGAGATGCTCCTGCAAGGAGGTCTCGCTGACGAGCGAGTCGAAAAAGTGCTCGCGGCGCTCGGCATCCTCGGCGGTCGACGCCTGCGCGCCGCCGACGCTGGCCATGTGGTCGCGCCAGTCTTGGTCCAGCTTGCCGAGGATCTCGAACTCCTTGTCCTGCGAAAAATCCATCTCGTCGCGCTTGGGCTCGCCCTCGGCGGAGTCGAGCGGCGCGGAGGCCTCGGGGTTCTGGCTGGCGTCGCCCTCGTGCTCCCCGTCGGGGGCGGCGTCCCCTTCCGGTTTCTCGAGGGAAACGTCCTCCATCGGGAGTTCCTCGAGGGTGGGATTGCTTTGCAGCTCCTCCTGGATGACGGAGCGGAGGTCGAGCGCGGCGACCTGCAGGATCTTCAGGGATTGCCGGAGCTGGGGGGCGAGGACCAGCGACTGTGTCTGGCGCTGGCGGAGGTCTTGGCTGAAGCCGGGTCCGCTCATGTCGACAACGGGAATCGCGTTTCCATCTCAGAGCGGGGGGCGCGAGGAAAGCGAGGGCACGGCCGGATCGCGCACGCCGAAAAGGTCCTTCAGGTAAACCCCGAGCTTTTCGTTGGTGGGGCCGTAGCGATCGCTGTAGAGGAAAAGCTCGAGGTCGGTGAGCATGTCGGCCGCCGATTGGTAGCGGCGATCACGATCACGGGTGAGCGCGCGCTGGATGATGGCCTCCAGCCGCGGCTCAATGCCGGCGCGGAGGGTCGCAAACTGCGGAATCGGAAGCGTGAGGATGTTGCGGCGCGAGTGCGCTCGGTCGGCGGCGCGGAAGATGTTTTTCCCGAGCAGCAGCTCGGTGAGCACGATTCCGAGCGGAAAGAGGTCCGCGCGGGCGTCGGTGATGGCGTAGCTGGCCTGTTCGGGCGACAGATACTCGTCCTTGCCCGCGATCACCTTGCCCTCCTCGTTATACATGAGGTCGAGGGCCTTCGCGATGCCGAAGTCCGTGAGCTTCACGTCACCCTCGTAGGCGAGCATGACGTTCTTGGGGCCGATGTCGCGATGGACGATGTTGAGGTGGCGGCCATCGCGGTCGCACTTGGCGTGCGCGTAGGCGAGCCCTCGCGCGACGCGGGAGACGATGAACGCCGCCAGATCAACGGGGATCTGCTTCCCGAGCTTGCGGTGCTGCTCGAGGAACTGCTCAAGGTTCACCCCGCGCACGAACTCCATGACCATGAAATACTGCCCGCCGGTCTGGCCGAGGTGGTAGGTCTGGACGATGTTCGTGTGAATCAGGTCGGCGACCAAGCGGGCCTCGCCGATGAAGTTGTTCTGGAACTCCTCGATCGCGGAGTATTCCTCGCGAATGAGCTTTACGGCGACGACCTTGCGAAAATTTCCCGCCCCGTGCTGGTGCGCCTCGTAGACGACGCCCATGCCGCCCTCGGCGATCTTGCGCGTCATCTCGTAGTGGAGCTCGCTGAAAATGTGTTTGTTCGACGCCACTGGAGGCTGAGAAAAGGTGCCGCGTGTGCGGCTGGCAAGTGTGCTTTCGGAAACGGCGCGGGATTTGCTGCCGGTGCGTTTGACAGGCCGCGGCCGGAAACTAGCGTCACGCTGCGATGATTACTTTAACGCCACGTGCGGCAAAGCAGGTGCGCACGATGCACGCCGAACTCAATGCGCCGGAGAAGCGCCTGCGCGTCTTGGTGGAGTCGGGCGGCTGCTCGGGATTCCAGTATGGGATGTCGTTCGACGAGCCGAAAGCTGACGATACGCACATTCAGAGCGAGGGCGTCGACCTGGTGATCGATCCGGCGAGCCTCGCCTATCTTTCGGGTTCGGCAATCGACTTTGACGACGGGCTCCATGGCAAGGGATTCGAAATCAAGAATCCCAACGCGCAGAGCACGTGTGGCTGCGGCAAGTCGTTCAACTGAGCGGGGCGCGTCAGGGGTTTCTGGCCGAGTGCAGCGCGACGGTCCCGAGTGTGAGCGGCTCGGCGCGCACCTCCGCGAATCCCGCCGCGGCGATCTCCGCCGCGAGCGCGTCGCGTCCGGGGAAGACCGTGATTGAATCGTTGAGGTATTCGTAGGCGGCGCGATCGCCGGTCACGAGGCCCGCGATGCGGGGCAGCATGTGACGCAGGTAGAAAAAATAGAAGGGCCGGAACCAGCGGTAGGGCTGGGAGAATTCGAGCACAACCAGCCGCCCGCCGGGCCGCAGCACCCGGCGCATCTCGCCCAGCCCGCGCGCGCGATCGGCGAGGTTGCGGAGGCCGAAGGAGATGGTGACGGCATCAAAGCTCGCGTCGGCCAGAGGGAGAGCAAGCCCGTCTCCCTGGCGAAAGGTGATGTGGGGGTAGCGCGAGCCGGCCGCCGATTTCTTTGCCTCCGCCTGATCGAGCATGGGCTGGCAAAAATCCATGCCCAGGATGGCGGCGCCCGGCGCGAGCCCGCGCGCCAAGGCAAACGCCACGTCGCCGCTCCCGGTGGCGAGGTCGAGCACCTCGCGCGGCGCGCTTTGGCGCACCGTGGCGACGAGCCGCCGCCGCCACCACAGGTCGAGCCCGCCGCAGAGGACGTGGTTCGCCACGTCGTAGCGGGTGGCGATTCGCCCAAACATGGACTGGACGGCGGCGGGATCTGGCATGGTCAGGCGGCGGAACCGCGGAAGCGGCGGGCAGTCATAAGGGTTGACGCAAGCAGAAGGGCGCAAGTAATTTAAGTCTACCCAACCCTCGGTCCCACAAAAAGGAATTCCCATGTCCAATCTGTCCAACCTGACGAAGCGCGAAATCGTCTTGGAGATCTATCGGAAGTCCGGCTTCCCGCAGAAACAAATCGTCGACACGGTGCAGCAGACGCTCGACATCATCCAGAAAGCATTGGCGAACGGCCGCAATGTCGAGCTGCGCAATTTCGGTGTGCTCGAAGTGCAGGTCCGGAAGCAACGCATCGGGCGCAACCCCAACAAGCCCGAGGCCGAGGTCGTGATCCCGCGCCGCGCGGTGGTGAAGTTCAAGTCGGGCAAAATTCTCAAGCAGCAGCTGAAGAAGATCGATCTCTCGAAGATCCAGCCGAGCACCGCCTCGGCTGATGGCGACGGCGAAGGCGACGAGGGCTGAGTTGCGCGCGATCTGCGCGCCGGTGTTTTTGGTGTCGCCGTAAGCCGCGGCGATTCGCCACGCTTTGGGCTGCATGGCTTCGTTCCAGACGCTTCCCGGCTTCCGCGAATTCTATCCCGAGGACTTGGCTCGGCGCAGCCACATCTTCCGCCTCTGGCGGCAGACCGCCGGAGCCTTCGGCTTCGCGGAATATGATGCGCCTGTGCTGGAGCCGCTTGAGCTCTACAAGGCCAAATCCGGCGACGAGATTGAAGCCCAGCTCTTCAACTTTACCGACAAGGGCGGGCGCGACGTCGCGCTCCGCCCCGAGATGACGCCGACCGTCTGCCGCCTCGTCGGCGCCAAGGCCAACGCCCTCAAGCGCCCGATCAAGTGGTTCAGCATCGGCGAATTTTACCGCTACGAGCGCGCGCAAAAGGGGCGCCTTCGCGCCTTCTTCCAGTTCAACGCCGACATCTTTGGCGAGACCGGCGCCGAGGCGGAGATCGAGTTGATTGCGCTGCTGGTGCAGTGCTTCCGGGCATTTGGGCTCACGGAGCAGGATTTCTGCGTGCGGCTCAGCGACCGGAACCTGTGGTTCTATTTCCTCGAGTCGCTTGGCCTCGACGAGGCGCGCACGCGCGGCGTGCTCACCGCCGTGGACAAGGACGACTGGTCCGCCTACGCGGAAAAATTCGGCGCGCCCGATCCCGCGCTGCGCGCCGCCGTGGATCAATTCTTGAAAACCCGCTCGCTCGCGGAGCTCGAAAACGCGTTCGGCGCGGGCACGAGCGACTCGATTCGCGCGCGCATCGCGGACTGGAGGAAGCTCATCGCCGGGCTCGAGGCGATGGGCCTCGGCGCGTTTGTGCAGGTGGACCTGAGCGTCGTGCGCGGGCTCGCCTACTACACCGGCTTCGTCTTCGAGGCCTTTGACAAGAAGGGCGAGCTGCGTGCGCTCGCCGGCGGCGGCCGTTACAACGACCTCGTGAAAAAGCTCGGCGGGCCCGACTTGCCCGCGGTCGGCTTTGCAATTGGCGATGTGACCACCGGCCTGCTGCTTGAGCAACGCGGGGTCATGCCGACGATGGTCTCCGCGCCCGACGTGTATTGCGTGATCGGCGGCGAGGCGGAGCGGCGCGCGGCGTTCGGCGATCTCCACGCGCTCCGCGCCGCCGGCTACCGCGTGGACTACCCGATGAAGGAGGTGGCCTTCGGCAAGCAATTCAAGGCGGCGGCCGAGTCCGGCGCGAAGATCGCGCTCATCTACGGTGGCGACGAGCTGGCGAAAGGCGTCGTAAAGCTCCGCGACCTGACCCAGCGCACCGAGATCGAGGTGCCGCGCGCGCAAGTGCCCGCGACGGTGCGGGATTTTTTCGCGCGCGAGTGAGGTTGTAGCCGGGGTCGCTGACCCCGGCCTCCATGGTGGTGTTCACTCAAAATGGACGCTGCCCGCATATGGCCAATCCTCAGCCCGCTCGACCAACTTCGCTCTAACGGGATTCTCCCGCATATAGGCCCACTTTTCCGCGCGGGATCTTTCGGAGCGCAGGACATGATCGAAAAACTCCGGTTGCCACACCGGTGTTCTCACTGACTGCGCTGCAACCAGTCGCTTTGCCGTCCATTCCTTCCACTTGCCGATGGCCAGCGACAGAGGTTTCGCAGAACCCAACGCCGGCGCAGTGAAAAAATGCACATGATCCGGCATCACGATGTAGCGGCCCACCTGCCAGCCATGTCGTTCGTGCAAACTGCACCACTCCGCATGGAGAATTTCGTGAGCGGCTTCGTTTGCTAGCAACGGGCGACGTTCCGCCGTGCAGGTCGTGATAAAATAGACCGGGTGTTTGTCCCAGACGACGTGGAGGCGTTTGAGGTGACTGCGTTCGTTCATAGCCTGTGGGAAGCGAACGCCGGGGTCGGCGACCCCGGCTACAACGGAAGCGTCCGCCGTCAGCCCAAATTTTCTGGCCCAAACGCCGCCGGCAGCAGCGCATCGAGCGTCGTCGTGATCCGTTGCTTGGAAGCGCACACGCTCACGATTTCCGCGCGCGGTCCGAATTCGTTGATCACCTGTCGGCAGGCGCCGCAGGGCATCGTGGGCTCCGGCGTGGGCGTGAAGATGGCGACGGCGCGCAGCTTTTTTTCCCCGGCGGCCACCGCGGTGAAAATCGCGGTCCGCTCCGCGCAGTTGCAGAGCCCGTAGGAGGCGTTCTCGACATTGCAGCCGGCGTAGATCTTTCCCGAGCCGGTGAGCACGGCGGCGCCCACGGCAAACTTGGAGTAGGGCGAATAGGAATTCCTCGCGGCGGCGCGCGCGGCGTGCTCGAGGCGGCGGAGGGTGGCGGCGGGGATCACGGCGGGAGTTGGCCCCAGTTCCGAATCCCCTGCAAGCAGGCTCCTACAGCAGGCACGCGCCCTCGAGCGCGAGCAGGCGGGTCTTGGTCTCGATGCCGCCCGGGCCGGAAAAGCCGGTCATCCGGCCGTCGGCGCCGGTGATGCGGTGGCAGGGGATGAGCAGCGGCCAGCGGTTGGCGCCCAGCGCCGCGCCCACGGCCCGGCTCGCGGCGGGCGGTTCGCCGATGGCCGCGGCAATCTCGCCGTAGGTGGCGGTGCGGCCGGATTTCACGGCGAGCGTCGCACGCAGCACGCGGCGGCCGAACTCCGGCACGCTGGAAAAATCGTAGCGCTCGCCCGCGAAGTCCTGGGCCTCGCCCGCGAGGTGGCGCTCCACGCGCGCCACGAGTTCGGCGATCGCTCGCGGCAGCGCGGCACGCGCGAGGTCGTCCGCGTGCACCGCGGCTCCCGGCAGCGTGAAGCCCGTGAGCCCGTCCTCGCCCCAGGTGACGGCGCACAGGCCGAGCGGGGTGGCAAAGGTGCAGCGAGGCATCGGTGAAGAGTGAGGAGGGAATGGGGAGGAGTGAAAAGGTTCGATTGTGCCCCGTTCACCATTCTCTCTTCACCGTCCACTTTTCGTTCGATGCCCAACCGCTTCTACAACGCGTTCGACAGCGAGACCCTCGGCGGCGTCCGCAAGCGCGACTACCGCACGCCGTTCCAGACCGACCGCGACCGCATCATCCACGCGCACGCCTTCCGCAAGCTGCAGTCCAAGACGCAGGTCTTTCTCTCCGGCGAATACGACTTCTACCGCACGCGCCTCACCCACTCGATGGAGGTCGCGCAGATCGGCCGCTCGATCTGCACGTGGCTGCTCTCGCGCGGCGCGCCGTTGCGGGCGGATTTCCACATCGACAGCGACCTCGTCGAGGCGGTTTGCCTCGCGCATGACCTCGGGCATCCGCCCTTCGGGCATTCCGGCGAGCGCACGCTGCAGGAGCTGATGGTGAAGTGGGGCGGCTTCGAGGGCAACGCGCAGACCCTGCACCTCCTCACGGAGACCATCCATCAGAACGAGTCCGGCGTCCGCGGCATGGCGCCCACGCGCGCGCTGCTCGACGGCGTGCTGAAATACAAGAAGCTCGTCCGCGAGTTTCCCGCGCCGCCGACCAACCACTTTCTCTACGACCCGCAGGAGCGGCACCGCGCCTTCGTCTTTGGCGCCGCCGCGATTCCCGCCGAGCTGCACGCCGGCGAAAAGCTCAACGCCTTCAAGAGCGTGGAGTGCCAGATCATGGATTGGGCCGACGACGCGGCCTACTCGCTCAACGACATCGTCGACGGCGTGAAGGCCGGCTTCCTCACGGTCGAGCGCATCGAGGCCTGGGCCGCGCGCGAAGGGATCGACCCCGAGCGCCAGCGCTGGCTCGACGAGCTTTTCGCGGCGATTCGCGGCGACCGCCTGGAGAACGTCTTCTCGCAGAAGATCGGGGATTTCATCAAGGCGACGCGGCTGCGCGAGCGGAGGAACTTCATGTCGGCGCGGACGAACCGCTACCGCTTCGAGCTCGTCGTCGCACCGGCGGCGGAGCGCGAGGCCGCGTTCTACAAGAAAATGGCCAACGACATCATCTTCGAGAGCCCGCAGCTCCAGCAGATGGAGCACAAGGCGCGGCGGGTGCTCTTCGAGCTCTGGGACTCGTGCTGGCGCAACTACGTCGAGCCCGGCCCGCGCGTGATCCGCATCTTGCCGCCGCGCGTTGGCCGCCTGATCGACGCCGAGGCGACGCCCGCCGGCAAGGCCCGCCAAATCTGCGACTGGCTGTGCGGCCTCACCGACGGCATGATCGTCCGCACCTACCAGCGCCTCTTCGACCCGCAGTTCGGGAGCATCCGGGATTTGAGCTGAGGGCCGAGCCTCGCGCTTACTTGATGCAGCGAAGAAAATCCTCTTCGGCGATTGACGCGTCGCGCAGTGCACCCCTCAACGTGTGACGGTCACCTCGGCGTGGTAGGGAAACACGATGCGCCGACCGTCCGGGTGTTCCATCTTGAGGTGGCTGCCCTTGCGGTGAATCTCGACAAAACCAAGGCGCTGTAGCGCGGCAAAAACTTGCCGACCTGACAGCAGCGGCAGCTTCACAACGAGAGCTAGACGACCTCGCGCCTGCCATCCGCGACGACCTCGCTGGGCGCCGGCTCGAGGTAGAGATCGATCGCCTCGCGGATGTTATGGAGGGCCTCGTCGCGCGTCCGGCCCTGCGACCAGCAGCTCTTCAGCGCCGGGCAGCGGGCGGAAAAATAACCGTCTTCACCGCGTTCGATCACAACTTGGAGCGTCATGCTTGGAAACTATTGCGAGACACTGGGTCGTCAACGTTGCGAGTTCTGGATAGTTCGCCTACGAACCAAATCTCGCCGTGTTGTTCGTGGTCCGCGTCGCGAATGTGCTCATGAAAGCCACGCTCCGAAAAACCATCAGGGAGACCTAACCGCCATTCGCGGACAAGGCTGCGCGAAGCGGGCAATGCCGCCCATTTTTGTTCCGGACTGTCGCGGCGAAAAAAGGACTCAAAGTAGTCCGCGGAAAAAAAGGCGATGAGCTGGGAGTCGAAGAGCTTTGGCGTGGAGATGGCGGCGACAATGCGAGCCGAGACCGATTGCGGACGCAGCGCGCTGAGACGAAAAGCAGCGTCAAGAAGTAGTTGAACACACTTCCGTCGAACAGGCTGCGGCGTGGCTGGTGAGTCGATGAAGCCCTTCGCAAGGGGCGGATGCAGATGCCAGTAGCCACGTGTATCATGTGGCGTAGGGAAGCTATTTGTGACCTTCGCCAAATGGCGGGCGAAAGTGGAGCAACTCCGACTGACACCAATAACCTTTGGTTGGGGCATGACGGAATTGTTTAGAGTGGATTCCGCAGGCGATAGCCTACCTACCCGCTGCTCGCCCGCGTCGACACCTCGATCACATCGTGCGGTGCGGCTTCCTTCTGGCCGGCGGGGCTCACGCGGACGTAGCGGGCCTTGGTGCGCAGCTCGGCGAGGGACGCGGCGCCGAGGTAGCCCATGCCGCTTTGCACGCCGCCGATCAGGTTGGCGAGCACGTCGTCGACGGAGCCGCTGACTTCCTTGAGGGCCTCGATGCCTTCGGCGGCGACCTTGCGGGTGCGGTCGTTCTTGTCGTGGCCGTAGCGGGCGGCGCTGCCGGCTTTCATCGCGGCGTGGCTGCCCATGCCGCGGTATTGTTTGTAGACCTTGCCGTTGATCTCGAGGATTTCGCCGGGGGCCTCGCGGCAGCCGGCGAGCAGGCCGCCGAGGATCACGGCGTCGGCGAGCGTGAGGGCCTTCACGATGTCGCCGCTCTTGGTGATGCCGCCGTCGGCGATGAGCTTCACGCCGGCTTTTTTCGCGGCGCCACCGGCGACGTGCAGCGCCGTGAGCTGCGGGATGCCCACGCCGGCGACGATGCGCGTGGTGCAAATGGAGCCGGGGCCTTGGCCGATCTTGATCGCGTTGGCGCCGCACTCGCCGAGGAACGTCACGCCGCCGCCGCTCGTGACGTTGCCGGCGATGATCGTGAGATCCTTGAACGCGCCGCGCACGAGCTTCACCACCTCGCCGACGCCGGCGGTGTGGCCGTGGGCGGTGGAGACGGCGACGGCATCGACGTGCTCGTCGACGAGCCGGCCCACGTGCTCAAGGATGCGCTCACGGTCGAGCGCGCCATCGGGCTTGCGCACAGGCGAGAGCGCGGCGCCGACCACGAGGCGGAAATCCGCGTCGCGCGCGGGTTTCCGGCGCGACTTGGACTCGGCGGTGATGCGCTCGACATCCGAAGCCGTCACGAGGCCGCGCAGGCGATCTTCGTCATCGACGACGAGCATCTTGTTGATGCCGACGTGCGCAGTGAAGAATGCGTCAGCCGCCTTGATCGGGTCCTTGGCGACGGCGCGCTGCTTCTCGGTGATGAGCTGCTTCCGCGGCGTCATCACGTCGGCGACTTTTTTGGCCTTGTAGCGCTCCTTGACGACGTTGCCGGAGAGGAGGCCGGCGAGTCTGCCGTCCGCATCGACGACGGGGAAGGTGGAGAACGAAAAATTTTTCGCCGCGATCTTCGCGAGCAAATCGCCGATGAGCTGGTCGGGCGTGACGGTGATGGGGTCCTGGATGAGGCCGTGGATGTGGCGCTTCACGCGGGCGACTTCCTTCACCTGCGCCTCGGGCGTCATGTTGTAGTGGATGAGGCCGAGGCCGCCGTTGAGCGCCATGGCGATCGCCATGCGCGACTCGGTGACGGTGTCCATGTCCGACGAGATGATCGGAATCGGCAGGCGCAGCGCGTCGCTGAGCGCGGTGGAGGTGTCGGCGTCCTTGGGCAGGATCGCGGAGTAGAGGGTCGCGAGCGAGACGTCGTCGAACGTGAGGGCCGTCGGGGCGCAGGCGCGGAAAAACGCGGCGGCAGGCAGATAAAAGTCCGCGTCGGCGGCGGAAGTGGCGGTGGCAACCTTGGTCATGAGTTGCCATGAACGGAGTAGGGTCGCGCGACGCGGGCGCAAACAGAAAGTCGGGTTTGCGCGCGGGCGCGCAGGCGCATGGTGTGGTGCGGTGAAGCTCCGCCTCCAGTTCCGCCGCTACCGCGCGCCGTTTCGCACGCCGGTGCGCACGGCGCACGGCCCCTGGGCGGAGCGCGAAGGACTGATCGTGAGGCTGGAGGACGAGGCGGGCGCGGTGGGCTGGGGCGAGGCGGCGCCGATCCCGTGGTTCGGCACGGAGACGCTCGAGGAGGACGAGGCGGGCGCGCGGGCGCTGGGGGAGTGGACGAATGCGGAGGCGGTTGCGGGGGTGCCGGCGCGGCTGGGTTGCTTGAAGCATGCGCTGGCCGCGGCGCTGGCTGAAGTAGGGCGGGTCTGTGACCCGCCATCGGAGCGGACACTCAGCGCGCAAAAAGGGCGGGTCGCAGATCCGCCCTACTTGGGCGTTGCGGCACTGCTGCCCGCGGGGCGCGCGGCGCTGGGGGCGATTCCGCCGCGAGCGGAGCTGGGGTTTCGCGTTTTCAAATGGAAGGTGGGCGTCGCCGACGCCGCCGATGAGATCGCGCTGCTCGACGACGTGTGCGCCGCGCTGCCCGGCGGCGCGAAGCTGCGGCTCGATGCGAATGGCGCGTGGGATCGACGCACGGCGGAACGCTGGCTGGAGCGATGCGCGGAGCGGCCGGTGGAGTTTGTGGAGCAACCCTGCTTCGCCTCGCGGAGCGAGGCTTCGCAGGGCACGGCCCTGCAAAGGCGGACGGACGATCTTTTGTTGGGGCTGGCGGGGGATTTTCCCACGCCGATCGCGCTCGATGAATCGCTCGTGGGCGAGGGCGACATCGAGCGCTGGATCGGCGCGGGCTGGCCCGGCGTGTTGGTGATCAAGCCGGCGCTGCTGGCGGATGTGCGCGCGGCGATGGCGGCGTTGGAAAAGGCCAAGGCGCGAGTGGTGTTTTCATCGGCGCTGGAGACCGCGGTCGGCGCGCGTGACGCGCTGCGCTGGGCCTTCGCGTGGAAAGGCGAGCCGCGTGCGCTGGGCTTCGGCGTATGGCCGCTGTTTGCGGACGCGCGGCTCGACGGGCCAGTGGCCATGCCGTTTGTGCGCGCGGCGGACGTGGAGCGAATCAACCCGGAGGCCGTGTGGACCGCGCTGGACTGACCGCGCTCGTGCGTGCGACCGGCTGCGCCGTTGAGCGGGGCGGCGCGGTTTTCCTGTGCGACCCGCAGGCCTCGGCGGGCGAGCGGGCTCAGATGGAAAGCCTGATGGCGTGTTCCGCCGCATGGGAGAATCGCGACGAAGGCTGGCTCGGCGTGCGCACGGGCGGCACGGGCGGCGTGGTGAAGTTCGCGCGGCACGATCAGGCGACACTTGGTGCGGCGGTGCGCGGGTTTTGCGCGCACTTCGGCTTCACGCGCGTGAACGCCGTCGACGTGCTGCCGCCGCATCATGTGAGCGGGCTCATGGCGCGGGTGCGCTGCGCGGCGACGGGCGGCGAGCACGTGGCGTGGAGTTGGAAGCGCCTCGAGGCCGGCGATACCCCGCCGCATCGTGCCGGTGACTGGGTGCTCTCGCTGGTGCCGACGCAACTGCACCGGCTCATGGCGTCGCCCCGCGCGGTGGAGTGGCTGCGCGGCCTGCACGCGATCTTCGTCGGCGGCGGGCCGCTGTGGGGCGAGCTCGCCGACGCGGCGGCGCGCGCCGGCCTGCGCCTCGCGCCGAGCTACGGGCTCACCGAGACGGCCGCGATGGTCGCGGCGCTGCGGCCGGAGGAGCTCCTCGCGGGTGCGCGCTCGTGTGGCAGCGCGTTGCCGCACGCTCGGCTGAGCGTGGGGTCCGAGGGCGTGGTGCAGGTGGCGGGTGATTCGCTTTTCCGTGGCTACTGGCCTCAGCTCCGCGTTGCCCGCCCGTTCCCGACCGAGGACATCGGCGCCCTCGATGCGCGCGGGCACCTCACGATTCTCGGCCGCCGCGACGCGATGATCATCACGGGCGGGAAAAAAGTTTCACCCGCCGAAGTCGAGGCCGCGCTGCGCGCGAGCGGGGAGTTCGACGACGTGGCGGTGATCGGCGTGCCCGACGCGGAATGGGGGCAGGCAGTCGTGGCGTGTTATCCCGAGGGCGGACGCGCCCCTGATGTCACTCGGGCTGCCGCCGCGCTCGCGCCGCACGCGCGGCCGAAGCGCTTTGTCGCGATCCGCGACTGGCCGCGCAACGTCCAAGGCAAGATTGACCGCGGCGCGCTGCAGGCGCGGCTGTCACGGTAGCGCGAGGCTGCGGCCCGCGCAACGGGCCGAAGAGGTGAGCGGGGCCGACGCCTCGCGCGACCCCAAGCACCCGGGCGGCCCTCGGAATTTTTCGTGTATTTCGTGTGTTTCGTGGTCTCCTCTCCGGCGCCGTGACCAAGAACGAAATCGCCGACGTCCTCACCGAGATCGCGACGCTCCTCGAGCTGAAGGGCGAGAATCCCTTCAAGGTCCGCGCCTACCAGACCGGCGCGCGCGCGCTCGAGGGCATCGAGGAGGCCGAGCTCGGCCGCCTCGTCGCCGAGGAGAAACTGGGCACCGTGAAGGGCCTCGGCGAGGCGCTCGTGCAAAAAATCACCGAGCTGCACACGACGGGGCGGCTGGAGTTTTTCGAGAAGCTCAAGGCCTCGATTGAGCCGGGGCTCGTGGAGCTGTTGCAGATTCCCGGGCTCGGCCCGAGGAAAATCCAGGCGCTCAAGGCGAAGCTCGGCGTGACCGACCTCGCCTCGCTCACCGCGGCGTGCCACGACGGGCGCGTCGCCGCGCTCGACGGCTTCGGCGAGAAGACGCAGGAGAAAATCCTCGCCGGCATCCGCAACCGCGAGGCCTACGGCAAGCGCCACCTCTGGTGGGACGCCGCCGCGATCGCCGAGCCGATCGTCGCGGGGCTGCGCGCGTTGCCGCAGGTGCGGCGCGCCGAGGCGGCCGGCAGCCTGCGGCGCGGGATGGAGACGGTGGGCGACTTGGATTTCCTCGTGTCGGCGACGGACGTGGCGCCGGTGGTGGCGTGGTTTGTCGCGCTGCCGGGCGTGAAGGAGGTGACCGCGCAGGGCGAGACCAAGGCCAGCGTGCGCTTCGAGACCGGCCTGCAGGCGGACCTGCGCATCGTGCCCGACGAGCAGTTCGTGTTCGCGCTGCACCATTTCACCGGCTCCAAGGACCACAACGTGCAGATGCGCCAGCGGGCCCTCGCGCGCGGCCTGAGCCTGAGCGAGTGGGGCCTCGTGCCGGCGGAAGGCGAGGGGACGGCGAAGGAAAAGGCGGAAAAGCGGCAAGGCGGAAAAGTGGAAAACGAGACGGAGCTGTTTCGCGCGCTTGGCCTGCATTTCATCCCGCCCGAGCTGCGCGAGGGCCTGGGCGAGATCGAGGCGGCGGAGCGCGGCGAGTTGCCGCGGCTCGTCGAGCTCGGCGACATCCGCGGCGCATTTCACAACCACACGACCGCTTCCGATGGCCGCAACACCCTCGCCGAGATGACCGCCGCCGCCGAGGCGCTCGGCTGGGACTACCTCGGCATCGCCGATCACTCCAAGGCGAGCTTCCAAGCCAACGGCCTCGATGAAACGCGGCTCGCGAAGCAAGTCGTCGAGATCCATGCGCTCAATGCCTCGCGGCGGTTCAAGACCCACGTCTTCGCCGGCTCGGAGGTCGACATCCTGCCCGACGGCCGCCTCGACTTCGACGACGCCACGCTCGCCTCGTTGGACTATGTCGTGGCCTCCGTGCACAACGCGCTGGCCCAGGACGAGGCCGCGATGACCGCCCGAATCATCCGGGCCATCGAGCACCCGCGCACGACGATGCTCGGCCACGCGACCGGCCGCCTGCTCCTCCGCCGCGAGGCCAGCCGCGTCGATCTCGCCAAGGTGGTCGACGCCGCGATTGCGCGCGGCGTGATCATCGAGCTCAACGCGAGCCCCTGGCGGCTCGATCTCGACTGGCGGATCTGGCGCAAGGCCGCCGGCCGCGGCCTGCTCTGCGCGATCAACCCGGATGCGCACGAGACCGACGGCCTGCGGCACGTGCGCGCCGGCATCCATGCCGCGCGCAAGGGCGGCCTCACCCGCGAGCAGGTGCTCACCACCTGGCCCCTCCAGCGCGTGCGCGAGTGGCTCGCGGCGCGCGCCGGGCAACGCTAGCGCCCACCTTCACGGCGTTTTTTCAACCGCCGCCGCCATGAGGCTTGCGGTCGCCGCGCGGCGGTTTTCATGCTCGGGAACTTCCTGCGGCCCGCGCGCTCCAAAAGTTGCAACCCACACGCCTCCCATGATCGCACGACAATTTCGCTTCCTGCTCCGCCTCACCGCGTTCACCGCCTGCGCCTTGGGCGCCCTGCGCGCCGAGGATCACTCGATCACCACGGTGGCCGGCGCGGCCAACAACACCAGCGGCGCCGATGGCACGCCGGGCTCGTTCAACAATCCCTATGGCGTCGCGATCGACGCCGCGAAGAACCTCTACGTCACCGACACGGTCAACTACACCGTCCGGAAAATCACCCCCGGCCGCGTGGTCTCCACGCTCGCCGGCACGGCGAAGGCCCTCGGCACCACCGACGGCGCGGGCTCCGCGGCGCGCTTCACGTTTCCCGTGGGCATCGCGGTGGACAGCGCGGGCAACGTCTTTGTGTCCGATGCCGCCGCGGCCACGATCCGCAAAATCACGCCCGCCGGCGTGGTGACGACCTTTGCCGGCGCGGCCTTCCAGGTCGGCGCCACCGACGGCACGGGGGCGGCGGCGCGGTTCCGCCTGCCTTACGGCCTCGCCATCGACAGCGGCGACAACCTCTACGTGGCCGACTCCGGCAACCACGCGATCCGCAAGATCACCTCCGCCGGCACGGTCAGCACGCTCGCCGGCAACGGCACGGAGGGCTTCGTCAACGCCACCGGCAGCGCCGCGCGCTTCAGCAATCCCTTCGGCGTGGCGGTCGACGGCGCCGGCAACGTCTACGTCGCGGACAGCGGCAACAACGCGATCCGCAAGATCACCGCGGCGGGCGCGGCGACGACGGTGGCGGGCGCCGCCGCCTCGGGCGCGATCGACGGCGCGGGCGCGACGGCGCGCTTCAGCAACCCGCGCGGCGTCGCCGTCGATGCGGGGGGCAACCTCTACGTCGCCGACACGACCAACAGCACGATCCGCTACATCACCTCCGCCGGCCTGGTCTCGACGATCGCGGGCACGGCGGGCATCTACGGCGAGGTCAACAGCGTCGGCGCCGCGGCGCGATTCTACGAGCCCACGGGCATCCTCGTCGACGGCACGACGATCTACGTCGCCGACACCTCGAACAATCTCGTCCGTCGCGGCCAGCCGGCGAGCAGCGCGCCGTTGCCCGTGATCAGCCTCCATCCCTTCGATCAGGATGTGGCGGTCGGCCAGCCGGTGAGCTTTGCGGTTTCCGCCACCGGCTCGATCACCGGCTACCAGTGGCTGAAGAACAACAACCCGATCGTCGGCGCCACCAACGCCACCTTCACCATCAGTTCGCCGCAGACGAGCGACTCGGCGGTCTACACCGTGCGCGTTTCCAGCACCGGCGGCTCGGTGGACAGCAACCAGGCGCTGCTCTCCGTCTATCCCCCCGGCAGCGGCCCCATCATCATCACCGCGCGGCCCCAGAGCATCAACGTCAACCCCGGCCAGTCCGCGACGTTCACGGTCGCGGCCAGCGGCCCCGGCCTGCTCTACCAGTGGTTCAAGAACGGCGGCGTGATCAGCGGCGCCACCGCCACGTCCTACACCATCGCCTCCGCGCAGACCGCCGACGCCGCGACCTATGCCGTGCGCCTCACCTCGGGCGCCACGGTCGACACGCTCTCCGCCAAGCTCACCGTGGGCGGCTCGGCCGGCACGGGCATCACGATCACCACGCAACCGCAGGGCCAGAACGTCAACGCCGGGCAGGGCGTCACGTTCACCGTCGCGGCCAACGGCCCCGGCACGCTCAGCTACCAATGGTTGAAGGATGAGACCCCGATTGGCGGCGCCAACGGCACGAGCTACAGCATCGCCTCGGCCCAGCCCGGCGACTCCGGCAACTATTCCGTGCGGGTCAGCAACGGCACGCAGAACGTCGTCAGCGCCTCCGCGGCGCTCGTGGTCACGCCGCTCGGGCCGACCGCGCGCCTCTCCAACCTCTCCGTGCGCACCGCGATGGCCGCGGGGCAGACGCTCATCGTCGGCGTCGTCGTCGCCGGGGGCGGCCCCCGCGATGTGCTCGTGCGCGCCGCCGGCCCCTCGCTCGCGGCGTTCGGCATCACGACCGCCATGACGGATCCGCGCCTGGAGCTTTTCAACGGGTCCACGTCCGTCTTCACCAATGACGACTGGCCCGCGAACCTCGCGGCGACGTTTCAGGGCGTGGGCGCGTTTGGCTTTCCCGCCGGCAGCAAGGACGCCGCCTTTGTGCAGGCGCTCGACGGCCCGCGCACCGTCTGGGCGCGCGGCACCGGCGCGGGCGTCGTGCTCGTCGAGGCCTACGACCTCGGCAGCGGCAACACCCCGCGCCTCATCAACGTCTCCGCGCGCAACCAGGTCGGCACCGGCGCGGACATCCTGATCGCGGGCTTCAACATCGCGGGCACGGGCACGAAGCAGCTCCTCTTCCGCGCGGTCGGCCCCACGCTGGCGTCGTTCGGCGTGGGCGGCACGCTCGTCGATCCGGTGCTCGAGGTCTACAGCGGCTCGACCAAGATTGCGGAGAACGACAACTGGGCCGCCTCGCTCTCGACGACGTTTGCGGCCGTGGGCGCGTTCAACCTCACCGCGGGCAGCCGCGACGCCGCGCTGCTCACCAGCCTCGCCCCCGGCGCCTACACCGTGCAGGTCCGCGGCGTGAACAACGGCACCGGCGAGGCGCTGGTCGAGATCTACGAGGTGCCGTAGGCGCGCGCCCGGCTGGACCTAAACTCAGGCGGGTTGGTCACGTTCATGTTAGGGGACGTCTTCAAAATCACCTGAGCCAGAGGAGAGAGCAGGCGAGCGCGACGAAAGCGGCGTAGGAAGTGACAGTCTGCTCGTAGCGGGTGGCGAGGCGGCGGGCGGACTTGAGGCGGGCGAAGCAGTTCTCGACGA
>JBGAGU010000009.1:0-319186 GCA_044226505.1 Opitutaceae bacterium | reverse complement strand
GGGGGCGGCGGGAGGGATCATCGCGGTTATTTTTTCTGGTCGGGCTTCGGCTTCTCAAGCGAGACGGCCATGCCGTCCTTCAGGGTGCGCGTGATCACGCCGAAGCTGCCGGTGACGATCTCGTCGCCTTCCTTGAGGCCGGACTTGATCTCGAGGTGCGTGAGGTCCTGCACGCCGGTCTCGACCTTGACCATCCGCACCTTGTCGCCGTCGCGCACGAAGACGACGCGGTCGAGGTTCTCCCGGTCCGCGGAGGCGGCCTGGCGCTGCTGCTTCTCGTTCACGGCGGCGACGGAGCCCTCGCCCTTGGTCTCGGCGGCCTTCTGCTCCCGGTCCTTGGCCTGCTGCTCGACGGTCTTGCCGCCCTGGCGCGAGCGCACGGTCACGCTCTGGATCGGGACCGCGACGGCGTTCTCGACGGTCTTGGTCTCGATCTCGGCGTTGGCGCTCATGCTGGGGCGGAGCGGCACGTCCTTGTCGAGGACGCGGATCTTGACGAGAAAGTTGGTGACTTCGTCCTGCGTGTTCATGCCCGTGACGCGCGCGGCGGCGCCGATCTCCTTCACCTCGCCGGTGAACTTCCGGTTGGGCACGGCGTCGATGGTGATGCGGGCCTTGTCGCCGACCTTCACGTTCACGATGTCGTTCTCGTTCACGTTCACGCGCACCTCCATGTTCGACAGATCGGCGACGCGCATGACCTCGACGCCGCCGTAGGAGCCGGTGCCGGCGACACGCTCGCCGAGCTCGGTGGTGAGGGAGGTGACCTTGCCATCGATGGGCGAGTAGATGACGGTCTTGGTGAGCTGGTCGCGCGCCTGCGAGAGCGAGCCCTCGGTGCGGCGGATCTGGGCCTGGGCGTTGTCGACGTTGGCCTGCGCGACCTCGAGCGCGGTGCGCAGCGCGGTGATGTCGGAATCCGAAAGCAGCTTCTTGTTGAAAAGATCCTCGCTGCGGCGGAGGTCGTCCTGCGCCTTGAGGAGCTGGGCCTTGCTCTGGAGGGCCATCGCGCGCGAGGCGACGAGGTTGGCCTCCTGCTGCTCGACCTGCGACTCGTAGAGGTCGGGCTTGATGGCGAGGAGGAGGTCGCCCTTCTTCACGATGGCGCCCTCGCGGAAGCCGAGTTTCACGACCTCGCCGGAGACCTCGGGCGCGATCTTCACCTCGACCTCGGGCTGGACCTTGCCGGTGGCGGAGACGAGCTGGGTGAGGGTCTTCACGACCGCCTTGTCGGTGGTGACCTTGACGGTCGCGGACTGCCCTTTTTGCCGGAAATACGCCGCGGTGCCGAGGCCGCCGACCATCAGCAGCACAATGAGGACAATCCACGGGGCCTTGGCGCGGCGGCGCGGTGGCGTGGTGGGCGAGGCGGTAGGGTTCATGCGGTCAAGGTCGGCTAAGGCCAGTCGGCAAGCGGAAAGAATCGCGCGCGCCTACGCAAGCGGGCGATGGCGCGGCGAGCCGGAAAAAAGTGTGGCCGGCCCCACAACGAGCCGGCCACACCACACAACTGACTACTACGAACGGACGGGAGACAACACCCCGCCGCCCGCAAGGGAACGCGTTTGCGACCAACCGTGCCGCCGCCGCGACGAACGCGAAGGACGGCGCGGCCAAGATCGAGGCGCGCGGAAAGGGAACGACGGACACGGGGCGAAAACACGGCGGCGCGGGGAAAGTTACAGGGAATGTTGCAGCGGGCTGCTTTGCCGGCCAGTTGGGGCTCGCGCGCCACGAGTGACCGGGACATCAAAGATTCCAACGTCATGGAAACCGCCGACGCGCGTCGTCGCATTGCCGGCTGGGAGATAATGCGGGTGCCCTTCAATATGGTGTGCCTGCTCGGTGCATCATTGTCGTGGAACGCAGTCGGCGCGATTACTGCCGGCATCGACGAGTTGCCCCGCCTGCACTCAGTGACGAAGGAGCGATGCGGAATTTCGTGATCGGCTTCGGAATTCTGAACGCGGCCTACTGCTTGATCTATGCGATAGAATTCGTCGCGGGGGCGCTGACGCCCCGTTTCGCCCGCGGCATGAGCGTGGCCGCCTACTTCGCTGGCTGTGGATTGGGATTCATCGCAGCCATGAGGGGAAGCGCGGGCATCGCCCACTCCATCGTGACGGACCAGCGCATTGCCCTGGAGCGAGCAGCTCGCGCTGAAGACATGAAACGCCTGCGTGAGGAAGTGGCGCGACAACGGCGCGACGCCCGCACGCCTCCATAAGCGCCGGGCGCCGCGCTGCCAGCGCCCGGCTCGAAGCAGTTCAGGGCTGGCGCGGCGGCTGCGCGGCCGCCTGCGCCTGGTTCACGTTTTGCGCCGCCTGCTCCCGCAGCTGCCGGCGACGCGCCACCTCGGCGGCGACGGATTCGAGCCGGCGCTTCTCGTCCTCGGCCGAGGGGTTGAGCACCACGCTCTGGGTGACAGCCGGCATCACGTTGGCCGGCGGCGCCACGGGGAGCGGCGGGGCTGCGCTCACCGGGCCGCCCGAGACCACCTTGGACGTGCGAATCTCCAGCGTGTGCAACGCGCCGCGGTGCTCGACCATGAGCGTGCCCCGCTCGCGATTCAGCTGCCGGGCGACGACGTCCAGCTCCGCGTTGCGCTCGTTGAGCGCGGCCCACACCGACTGCTTCTTCGCCGGATCGTAAAGCCGCACCTGCAACACGCCCCCGAGCTCCATGTAGCCGCGAAACTCCAGCGGCGCGCCCGCCTCCGGCGTCGCGGGGCCGGCGGACCGCGCGGACATGAAAGGCGACTTTGACACAAGCTGCGCCCGCATCGCCAGCGCCGCCCCAAACACGAGGCCGGCGACCAGCAGGCGACGGAGCAGCGGGCAGCGGGACATGGCTAGATGGAAAGTGGCGACCGCGGTCGCGTCAAGCGACGCGCCGCCGGGGAGGCGCTTTGCCTTGGGTTCACGGGAATTTTCCCCCTTGGAGCGCGCGTCCATCGATGACAAGACGTCCGCCATGCGATTCCCCGCGTTTCTCGCCGTTGCCATCCCGGTGATTGCCCTCGCGGGCTGCCGCGAGCGCGCGGCGGCCGGCTGGCAAGGCTACCTCGAGGGCGAATTCGTGCACGTGGGCGCGCCGCTCGCCGGCCGCCTGGACCGGCTCGCCGTGCAGCGCGGCGCGCGCGTCGCGCGCGGCACGGAGCTGTTTGCGCTGGAGCGCGCGAGCGAGCTGGCCGCGCAACGCGAGGCGGGCGACCGGCTGCGCTCGGCACAGGCGCGCCTCGACGACTTGAAGAAGGGCTCGCGCCCCACCGAGCTCGCCGCGCAGGAGGCCCGCGTCGAGCAGGCCCGCGCCGCGGCCGATCTCTCGCAGCGCGAACTCGCCCGGCTCGAGGCGCTGTTCAAGAGCGGCACCATCCCCGCCAGCGACATCGACCGCGCGCGGCTCACGCACGAGCGCAACACCCGCGCCATCGACGAGCCCGCCGCGCAGCTCGCCACCGCGCGGCTGGGCGGGCGCGCCGACGCCATCGCCGCCGCCGAGGCGGAGGTCGCCGCCGCCGCCGCCGCGCGCGAGCGCGCCGACTGGGCGGTCGCGCAAAAGACCCAGGCCGCCGCGCAGGAGGCGCTCGTGCACGACACGCTTTTCCGCGAGGGCGAGTTCGTCCCCGCGGGCACGCCCATCGTCTCGCTGCTGCCGGCGGAGAATCTCAAGGTGCGGTTCTTCGTGCCCGAGGCCGACTTCGCCGCGCTCACCGCCGGCGCGCGCGTGCGCGTCGCCCTCACCGGCCGCCCCGAGGCCGTCGAGGCGCGCGTGAGCTACCTCGCGCCGCGCCCCGAGTTCACGCCGCCCGTCCTCTACAACCGCGACAATCGGGCCAAGCTCGTCTTCATGGTCGAGGCCGTGATCGATCCGGCCATCGCGCGCGATCTGCATCCGGGGCAGCCGGTGGATGTGCAGAAAATCCCCAACTAGCAAACGCGTGTCATTCCGAGCGCAGCGAAGAATGACAAACGACCGATGAACGCCACCGCGGACACCCTCGCCATCGACGTCGCCGGCGTGACCAAGCGCTTTGGCGACAAGACCGTCGTCAACGCCATCGACCTCCAAGTGCGCCGCGGCGAGATCTATGGGTTCCTCGGCCCCAACGGCTCGGGCAAGACGACCTTCATCCGCATCCTGTGCGGGCTGCTCACGCCTGACGCCGGCCGCGGCACGTGCCTCGGGTTCGACGTGCTGCACCAGCAGGCCGAGATCAAGCGCCACGTCGGCTACATGACGCAGCGCTTCAGCTACTACGAGGATCTGAGCATCCGGGAGAACCTCGACTTCATCGCGCGCGTCTACGCCGTGCCCGATCGCGCCGCCGCCGTGCAGCGCAGCCTCGAGCGCCTGCGCCTCGCCAACCGCAGCCATCAGCTCGCCGGCGAACTCTCCGGCGGCTGGAAACAGCGCCTCGCGCTCGCCGCCTGCCTCATCCACTCGCCGCAGCTCCTGCTGCTCGACGAGCCCACCGCCGGCGTCGATCCCAAGGCGCGCCGCGACTTCTGGGAGGAGATTCACCAGCTCGCCGCCGACGGACTCACCGTCCTCATCACGACCCACTACATGGACGAGGCCGAGCGCTGCCACCGCCTCGCCTACCTCGCCTACGGCAACCTCCTCGCGCGCGGCACCGTCGCCGAGGTCGTCGCCTCGGCGCAGCTCACCACCTGGATCATCGCCGGCCCGCGCCTGCGCGCGATCGCCGACGCCCTGCGCGGGCGGGCGGGCGTGGAGCAAGTCGTGGCCTTCGGGAACACGCTCCACGTGAGCGGACGCGACGCCGCCCTGCTCGAGGCCGCCATCGCCACGGTGCGGGACACCGCGCACACGTGGACGCGCGCGCAGGCCGGGCTCGAGGACGTGTTCATCGGGCTGATGGACCGGGCAAAGGACAATTTCGCATGAGGGCCTCTCGTCAGGCAGGAGCGCGCTTGCGCGCGATGGCTCGGCGTAGCGGCGGGCGTCCCTGCTCGCCGGTTCAGGGTGCTCGACAAACCTCGGCGGGCAGGGACGCCCGCCGCCACGAAATCGCTCGCAAGCGCGCTCCTACAACATGAGCCGCTTCACCCTCCACCGCCTCTGGGCCATCGTGCTGAAGGAGTTCATCCAGATGCGGCGCGATCGCATCACGTTCGGCATGATGGTCGGCATCCCGCTGATGCAGCTCATGCTCTTCGGCTTCGCGATCAACTCGGACCCGCGCCACCTGCCCACCGCGCTGCGCCTCGCGGATCAAGGCCCCTACGCCCGCGCGCTCGTCGCGGCGCTGCGCCAGAGCGAGTATTTCGCGATCACGCGCGAGGCCGCGAGCGAGGCCGACGCGGCGACCCTGCTCCAGCGCGGCACGGTGCAGTTTGTCGTCAACATCCCGGAGGACTTCACGCGCCGCCTGCTCCGTGGCGAGCGCCCGACGGTCCTCCTCGAGGCCGACGCCTCCGATCCCGCGGCGACCGGCCCCGCGCTCGCCGCGGCGCGCACCCTCGCAGCCAGTGTCTTCGATCGCGATCTCAACGGGCCGCTGGCGCGGCTGCGCGGTTCGCCCGGGCCCGTCGATTTTCAGATCCACGCGCACTACAACCCCGAGAACATCACGCAATACAACGTCGTGCCCGGCCTCATGGGCGTCGTGCTCACGATGACGATGGTCGTCATCACCGCGCTCGCCATCACGCGCGAGCGCGAGCGCGGCACGATGGAAAACCTCCTCGCCACCCCGGTGCGCCCCGCCGAGGTCATGATCGGGAAGATCATCCCCTACATCGTCGTCGGCTACATCCAGATGACGCTCATCCTGGTCGCGGCGCGGTTCATCTTTCGCGTCCCGCTCGAGGGCAGCCTCGCGCTCGTCTACCTGGTGTCCTTTGCGTTCATCGCCGCCAACCTCGCGATGGGCATCACGTTCTCGACGCTGGCGAAGAACCAGCTCCAGGCCGTGCAGATGGCGTTCTTCTTCTTCCTGCCGTCGATTCTGCTCTCGGGCTTCATGTTCCCGTTTCGCGGCATGCCCGAGTGGGCGCAGTGGATCGGCTCCGCGCTGCCGCTCACGCACTACCTGCGCATCGTGCGCGGCGTGCTGCTCAAGGGCAGCGGCTTCGCCGACATCGCGCCCGAGCTCTGGCCGCTGTTCGCGTTCCTCGTCATCGCGATGGCCGTCGGCGTGAAGCGCTACCGGCAGACGCTCGACTAGCTTTCCCAACCAGCCCACGTTTCAGCCATGCCCCCCCGCACCCTCGCCCTGCTTCTTTTTGCCCTTCCGCTTTTCGCCGCCGCCGCGCCGGCCCGCCCCAACGTCGTCATCTTCCTCGCCGACGACCAAGGCTGGGGCGACCTCGGCGCGACGGGCAACACCATGGTCCGCACGCCCGCCATCGACTCGATCGCCCGCGCGGGCGCGACGCTCGATCGCTTCTACGTGTGCGCCGTGTGCGCGCCCACGCGCGCGGAGTTTCTCACCGGCCGCTACCACCCGCGCGGCGGCGTGCGCGGCGTCTCCACCGGGCAGGAGCGGCTCAACACCGACGAGAAGACGCTCGCCGACGCCTTCCGCGCCGCGGGCTACGCGACCGGCGCGTTCGGCAAATGGCACAACGGCAGCCAGTGGCCCTACCACCCCAACGCCCGCGGCTTCGCCGAATACTACGGCTTCACCTCCGGCCACTGGGGCGAGTATTTCGACTCGCCCCTCGAGCACAACGGCGCCCGTGTCCGCGGCTCCGGCTACATCGCCGACGATCTCACGACGCACGCGATCGCGTTCATCGAGCAGAACAAGGATCGCCCCTTCCTCTGCTACCTGCCCTACAACACCCCGCACTCGCCCTTCGCCGTGCCGGAAAAATACTGGCAGCGCTTCAAGGACAAGCCCATCCCCCTGCGCGGCGCCGAGGGCGACCAGGAGGACATCCAGGTCACGCGCTGCGTCCTCGCGATGGCGGAAAACCTCGACGACAACGTGGGCCGCGTCCTCCGCCGCCTCGACGAGCTCAAGCTCGCCGACAACACCATCGTGATTTATTTCTCGGACAACGGCCCGAACAGCTTCCGCTGGCTCGGCGGCATGAAGGGCCGCAAGGGCACGACCGACGAGGGCGGCGTGCGCTCGCCGTTCTTCATCCGCTGGCCCGGCAAGATCAAACCCGGCTCCACCATCCGCGAGATCGCCGGCGCGATCGATCTGCTGCCGACGCTCACCGCCTTCGCCGGCATCCCGCGCGTGGGCGCCAAGCCCCTCGACGGCCGCGATCTCTCGCCGCTGCTCCTCGGCGGCGGCGCGGCCGCGTGGCCCGAGCGCATGATCTTCTCGCACCAGAACGGCAACGTGAGCGTGCGCACGCAGACCCACCGCCTCGACAACCGCGGCGCGCTCTACGACATGCTCGCCGATCCCGGCCAGCAGCGCGACATCGCCGCCGACCAGCCCGCGCTGGCGAAGAAACTCTCCGAAGCCGTGGTCGCGTGGCGCAAGGATGTGCTCGGCACGCCCAACCCCGCCGCACCCGGCGGCACCGACACCCCCGCCGCGAAAAACGCCAAGGGAAAAAAGAAAGCGGGCGGCGCCGTCGGCCTGCCGCCCGACGACCGCCCCTACCCCGTCGGCTACGCCGAGTTCCCGATGACGCCGCTCCCCGCGCGCGACGGCGTCGCCCAAGGCCCCACGATCAAGCGCAGCGCGAGCGCGCCCAACAGCTCCTACTTCGTCAACTGGCGCAGCCTCGACGACACGATCACGTGGGACGTCGCCGTCCACACCACCGGCGACTACGACGTGATGATCGACTACACCTGCCCGCTCGCCGACGCCGGCTCGACGATCGAGCTCAGCTTCAATGGCGCGAAACTCGCCGGCAAAGTCGCGCCGGGCTGGGACCCGCCGCTCAACACCAACCAGGACACCATCCCCCGCCCGCCCGCGGAGTCGCAGATGAAGCCCTTCCGCCAGCTCGCGCTCGGCACGATCCGGCTCGAGCAGGGTCGCGGCAGGCTCACCCTGCGCGCCACGCAGATGCCGGGGAAATCCGTGATGGATATGCGGCTGGTCACGCTCACCCTCCGGAAATGATCCGCGCGACCATCGCCTGCGCATCGCTGCTCCTCGCCGGCACGTTTTCCACGGCGGCCGAGCCCGCCTTCGCCGAGGCCGCGAGATGGGCCGTCGAGCAGATGCCGGGGGGCATCGTGAAATTCCACGGCAATGCGATCGAGATCGAGGACGCCGCGGGCTGCACGGTGTGGTGGCGCGAAAAACTCACCACGCCCGTCGCCATCAGCTACACCGTCACCGCGATTGACCGCGGCGGGCCGAAGGATCGCGTTTCAGACGTGAACTGTTTCTGGATGGCCAACGATCCGCGGTCGGCGGCGGCGCCGTTTGCGCCGGGGCAGGCGCGCAGCGGGAAATTTTCCGACTACGACTCGTTGCTCACCTACTACGTCGGCTACGGCGGGAACACCAACTCCACGACCCGCTTCCGCCGCTACGATGGCACCGCCGCGCGCCCGCTGCTGCCCGAGCACGATCTGTCGGAGAAAAAATTCCTGCTCGAGGGCAACCGGCCCTACCGCATCCGCCTCGTCGCGCGCGCCGGCCGCGCCGAGTTCTGGCGCGACGGCGAGCGCATCTTTGTCTTCACCGATCCCGCGCCGCTCAGGGCGGGCTGGTTCGCGCTGCGCACCGTGAAGAGCCACCTGCGCGTGGAGGATTTCCGGATCGAAAAACTGTAGGGCCGGACCTTGCGTCCGGGCCTTCGCGCGGCGCACGCAATGTCCGCGACGGCCCGCCGGCAAGCGGCGGCCCTACAACGTGCGCGCCAGAAACGCCCGGATCTTCGCCTTCACCTCGTCGCTGGTAAAATCCTTCCCGCCGTGGCCGGCGCCGGGGAGCACGATCAACTCGGAGGGCACGCCGGTCTCCTGAAGTTTCGCATGCAGGCGGCGGCTCTGCTCGATCGGCACTTGGTCGTCCTTGTCGCCGTGGAGGATCAGGAACGGCGGATCGTCGCGCGTCACGAGGTGGAGCGTGCTCATCGACTTTGCGGCCGCGGGGCGGTCGCGGACGATGCCGCCGAGGAGCTTCGCCGCATTGGCCTTGGCGAGGTCGGCGTCGGTTTTGCCGGGGCCGGGGACGTTGGGCGGCATCGTGAGCACATCGCTCGCGCCGTAGAAATCGATCACGGCCTGCACGCGGCTCGACACGGTCTCGCCGGGCGCCGCGTCAGCGGTGCCGACCACGCCCGCCAGGTTTCCGCCCGACGAACTGCCGGATACCACGACGCGCGCCGGATCGAGGGAGTATTTCGCGGCATTGGTGCGCAGCCAGCGGATGGCGGCGCGCGCGTCCTCGAGCTGCGCCGGCCAGCGCGCGGCCCACGAGAGGCGGTAGCCGAGGCTCACGACGGCGTAGCCCTCGGTCGCGAGCCACGCGAGGTTCGGGTTCTCCTTGCTGCCATTTTTCCAGCCGCCGCCGTGAATCCAGAGCACGACGGGCAGCGGCTTCGCGGGCGCCTTTTCCGGCAGATAGAGATCGAGGAGCTGCGCGCCCTGGGGGGTCATCGCGTATTGCTGGTTGGCGACGCGTTTCACGCCGGCGGCGAGCGGCTGGCGCACATCGCCGGCCGGGCGAACGTTGGCGCCCTTGGCGCCGGTGAGCGAATCGCCCAGGTCGGCCCGCGCCGCCGCGATGCGCTCCTGCAGGCGCGCCACGATCTCGGGGTGCTCCGCGGCGACGTTGACCGTCTCCGTGGGATCCGCGCGGACGTTGTAGAGCGCGAGGCCGGTCTTCTCGAAACGGTAGCCGTGGCGCGTGGCGATGCCGCGGATGCCGGAGTTCTCGATCGAGTCGGGCTTGAGGTTGGCGAAGTTGGAGGGCTTGCCGCCGCGGCCGGGCTCGGCGGCGACGGTGAGGTATTCGTGCGGCACGTGAAGCTTCCAGTCGCCGAGCCGGACGGCGTGCAGTTCGTCCCCGGCGTAAAACCAAAATTCCTCGCGGCCCTTCGCGCCGGGCTGCCCGGTGAGGAGCGGGAGCACATCGGCGCCATCGAGCTTCACGTTGGGCGTTTTCCCCCCGGCGAGGTGCGTGAACGTCACATTGAGGTCCATCGTGCTCAGCGGCTCGTCGCTCACGCGGCCCGCGGGCACGTGGCCGGGCCAGCGCACCAGGCAGGGCGTCCTCATGCCGCCCTCGAACGTCGTGAGCTTCCCCTCGCGCAGCGGCTTGGCGTAGCCGGCGTGCTCGCCGTAGGACAGGAACGGGCCGTTGTCGGAGCTGAAAATGACGAGCGTTTTTTGCTCGAGGCCGTGGCGTTTGAGCGTGGCGAGGATCTCGCCCACGCCCCAGTCGAGCTCCTGCACGACGTCGCCGTAGAGGCCGCGCTGGCTCGTGCCCTTGAACCTGGCCGAGGCAAAGATCGGCACGTGCGGCATGATGTGCGGCACGTAGAGGAAAAACGGCCTGTCCTTGTTGCGCTCGATGAACGCCACCGCGCCCTCGGTGAGCCGGCGCGTGAACTGCGACTGATCCGGATCAATCTCGATCACGTCCTCATTTTTGTAGAGCGGGAGCGAGGGGATGCCCCTGGTGATGGGATGCAGCGGGCCGTTGTCGTTGGAGTAAGGGATGCCGATCCATTCGTCGAAGCCGCGGCGCGTCGGGAGAAACGGCGGCTGGTGCCCGAGGTGCCACTTGCCGTAGGCGCCGGTCGCGTAGCCCTGCTCCTTGAGAATCTGCGGGAGCAGCCGCTCGCGCTGGTGCAGGCCGACGGTGCTCGTGTGGTTGAGCGCGCCGCTCATGCTCACGCGGTTGGAGTAGCTGCCGGTCATCAGCGCCGCGCGCGACGCGGTGCACACGGCCTGCGCGACGTAGAAGCTGGTGAACCGCGTGCCGTCGCGCGCCAGGCTGTCGATGTTGGGCGTCTTGATGTCCTTCGCGCCGTAGCAGCCGAGATCGCTGTAGCCGAGATCGTCGGCGAAGATGAAGACGATGTTGGGCCGCTCCGGCGCGGCGGCGCGGAGGCCGGCGGCGAGGACGACCAGCACAGCGGGCAGGCGGAACGCACGAAACAGGGGCGGATTCATGGGAGCCCACGGTAGGCGCGCGGCGGTCGCTGGCGAGCGAGGATTGCGCTCGCGAGTTGCCATCCGCCGGAGCCCGCGCGACAATCCGCGCCCTTTGCCATGTCGGCCGATCTCTCCGAACTCTACCAGCAGGTCATCCTCGACCACAACAAGCGCCCGCGGAACCGCGGCAAGCTGCCCACGGCCAACCGCGTCGCCCACGGCGACAACCCGAGCTGCGGCGACCAGTGCAGCGTCTACCTGCGGCTCGACGCCGGCGCGCCCGGGCAGCCCGAGCGCATCGGCGACATCTCCTTCGACGGCTCCGGCTGCGCCATCTCGCAGGCGAGCGCCTCGCTGATGACCACGCAGGTGAAGGGCAAGACCGCCGCCGAGGTCGAGGCGCTCTACGAGCAGTTCCACCACATCGTGACGACCGGCGAGACGCCCGAGGAAATCAGCGACCTCGCGGCCTTCGCGGGCGTGCATGCGTTTCCCGCGCGCATCAAGTGCGCCACGCTCGGCTGGCACGCCGTGCGCAACGCCCTCAAGGGCGACGCCGCCCCCGCGACCACCGAGACACACAAGGACTGACGCCCATGAACGCCGCCTGGAAAGACGTCCGCGCCGATTTCCCCGTCCTGCACCAGCAGGTGCACGGCAAGCCGCTCGTCTACCTCGACAACGCCGCCACCGCGCAGAAGCCCCGCGCCGTGATCGACGCGCTCGTGCGCTTCTACGAGCGCGACAACAGCAACGTCCACCGGGGCCTCCACGCGCTCTCGATGCGCGCGACCGACGCCTACGAGGGCGCGCGCGCCCGCGTCGCCAAGTTCATCAACGCCGCCGATCCCGCCGAGATCATCTTCACGCGCGGCACGACCGAGGGCATCAACGTCGTCGCCCGCAGCCTCGGCGCCACGCTCAAGCCCGGCGACGTGATCCTCGCGACGGAGATGGAGCACCACTCCAACCTCGTGCCGTGGCAGCAGGCCGCGCGCGCGAGCGGCGCGACGCTCAAATTCCTCCCCGTGCTCGGCGCGGATGCCGAGGGCGGCCTCGACCTCGCCGCCCTCGACGCGCTGCTCACGCCGCAGGTGAAGGTCTTCGCGTTCACGCACGTCTCCAACACGCTCGGGGTGATCAATCCCGTCGCCGAGCTGTGCCGCCGCGCCCGCGCGGTCGGCGCGCTCACCGTGATCGACGCCGCGCAGTCGATCGGCCACGGCCCCTTCGACGCGCGCGCGATCGGCGCGGACTACGTCGCGTTTTCCGGCCACAAGATGTGCGGCCCCACCGGCATCGGCGTGCTCTATGGCCGCCGCGCGCTGCTCGACACGCTCGCGCCCGACGAGACCGGCGGCGGCATGGTCGTGACCGTCGACTACGCCGGCGCGAGATGGAAACCCTCGCCCGAGCGCTTCGAGGCCGGCACGCCCAACGTCGCCGACGCCATCGCGCTCGGCGCCGCTTGCGACTACCTCGACGCCCTCGGCCGCGACGCCATCGCGCGCCACGATCAGCACCTCGCCGCGCTCGCCTACGAGAGACTCTCCGCGCTCCCCGGCATCCGCCTCATCGGCCCGGGCCGCGGCGGCGCGCGCAGCGGCCTCGTGAGCTTCGCGTTCGCGGGCGTGCACGCGCACGATGTGGTGACGTTTGCCGACGAGGACGGCGTCGCGCTCCGCGGCGGCCACCACTGCAACCAGCCGCTGATGCGCAAGCTCGGCCTCACGAGCACCACGCGCGCGAGCTTCTACGTCTACAACACCGAGCAGGAAATCGACGCGCTTGTCGCGAGCCTGCGGCGGATCTTGAAATTCTTCGGGACAAGCTGAGGGCGATTGCCGAGTTTATTTCGATTGTAGGGCCGGCCCTTGCGGCCGAGCCGCGGCCCGGCGCACGTCATGGCCGCGACGGCCCGCCGGCAAGCGGTGGCCCCGCAAAAACCAATCGCGTCCCGTCACCGGCACAAAGCCCGGGGCGCCCCGCGTTCGTCGTCCTTGTGTTCGTCGCCCGGCTACAGCCGGAATGGGAAACGGAGATCGTCGCGCGCAGACAAGCCTTCCGGCTAAAGCCGGGGCTACGAACACGACCTCGGCTACATCGCTCGCTCCGCCAGGCGCGCTACTTCCCCGCGTCGAACATCCCCACGAACGCCTTCGGCACCACCGCCGCGGTGCGGCAGTTTTTCTCCACGAGGATTCTCGCGGCCCATTTGTTCACCTCGTCGCGCGAGATCCGGTCGATCAGGCCGTCGTGCAGGGCGACGATTTCCTCGGCCTCCTCGGGGCGCTCCTGCGCGCGCATGAGGACATCCGTCAGAAAGCCGTTGGTGCGAAACGCCTGCTTGAGCTGCGCGCGCAGGATGCCGCGGGCGCCGATGAACTCGCCGTTCTGCACGCCGCGCGCCGCCAGCTCCGCCGCGATCGCCGCGACGCGCGGGGCGATGCGCGTCGAGTCGTTGGGCGCGCAGTCGATCTGCGCGCGGAAGACAGCGAAGTCCGGGAAGCCGTCGTAGGCCCGGAACTCCGCGCTCGGCGAATAGGCCAGCCCGAGCTTCTCGCGCAGCTCGGCGCGCACCCGAATCTCGAGGACCTTGGCGAGGATCTCCAGCGCCGCCTGATCGCGCACGTGGAGGGGCTCGGTCACGGGCCAGGTGCCGACGACCAGCCCGAGGTTCTGCTCCCCGACAAACTCGATGCGCGTGAACCCGGGATCGGCCGTCACCTTCACGGGCTTGGCGTCGGGCGGCGGGAGCTTTTTCTCCGCGCGCGGCCGCAGCGCGCCGAGCGTGCGCGCCGTCACCGCGACGGCGGCCTCCTCGGTGAGGTCGCCGACGATCGTCGCCTCGACGTAGCCGTGCGCAAGCGGCTCCTCCATCCAGCGGCGCACGTCGACGACGCTCATCGCGATGTAGTCGAGCGGCGAGCTGGAGGTGAAGCGCGCGTCGCCCTTGAAAAGGTAGTCGTTGAGCGCGCGCATCCCGTCGCCCAAGCCCATGGTGCCCGACATGCGCCCGATCGCGGCGAGCAGGCGCTGGTCGCGGTGCGCATAGCTGTTGAACTGCGGCGCGTGCAGGAAGTCCGCGACGATCGCGAGGAACGGCTCGATCTGCTCCGCGGCCATCGCGCCGCGGAACGTGAAGGCGTCGCGGTCCGCCACGTCGAAGCCGAACTCGAGGAAGCGTTCCTCGACGAGCGCATCCATCACCTCGGGCCGGAAGCGCGCCGCGCCGCTCGCGAGCAGCGTGCCGAGGCCGAATTCCTTCAGCGCGGGCTTGTTGCCCGGCATGTCCACGAGGCCGGAGCCCACGCGCACGACCACGCGCAGCAGGCCGGGCTCCTGCTTGGTGGCGACGAAGTTCAGGCGCACGTTGTTGCCGAAGCGGAGGAGCTTCGCGCCGAGCGCGGGCAGCTCGCGGCGCTCGACGACGGCGGTGGGGGCGGCGAATTTCGGGAGCGTGAACGGCGTGTCCTTCGTGCGTGTGCGCGGCATCACGGTCGCGAGGCCGGTGCGGCGGGCCTTCTGCACCTCCTGCACAATCTTGTCGCCGGTCAGCTCGAGATCGACGCCGCCCGCGACGTAGAATGCCATGGCGTCCGGCGCCCACAGGCCGCGGAAAACCCGCTGCGCCTCGGCCGGCGTGAAGCGCTCGAGCCACGCCTGCCGCGCCTTCAGCCGCGCGGCGAAATCCTCGAACACCGTGTGCGACGTGACCGCCTCCGTGAGCGCCTCGCAGAACACGCCGGGATCGAGCGTGGGCAGCTGCTCGGCGGTGTGGCCGATCGTTTTCAGCCGGCGCGCGCGCAGCGTCTCGAAGTCCGCCGGGTCGAGCCCGCGCTCGATCGTCAGGCGCACGAGCTGGTCGAGCCCGAGCACGCCTTCGCGCCAGGCGGGCGCGGGCACGACCTGCGTGGCGGCGGAGAGGCCGTAGCCGAGGATGTCCTCGTAGCCCGCCTCCGGCGCCATGCCGCCGCCATCGGCGCGCACGCGGCGCGCGAAGAGCTCCATCACGAATTCCCGCCGCTCGCGCTCGAGCGCGACCTCGCGCGCGTCGGCCTTGGCCGGCGGCGGAGCCGCAATCGAGGAGACCTCGATCGCGGCGGAACCCATGCCCGCCACGCGCAGCACGCCGGCGCGGAGCGTGCGCGCGTCGAGCCGGCCCTCGTCGCGCGCGGGGATGGGCGCCGTGGGCCGCGCGATGCCGGCGAAAATCTCGCGCACGAGCGCCGCCATCGCCGCCGGCTCGAAGTCGCCCGCGCCCACCAGCACCATGAGATCGGGCCGGTAGTTGCGCCGGTAGAAGTTCAGGAACTGCTCGCGCGTGAACTTCGCGATCAGCGCCTCGTCGCCGCCGGGCTCGCGATCGGGGAACTTGAGGCCGCGGAACACGAGCGGCAGCGAGGCCGACTGGCGCTTGCCCGCGATCGTGTTGCGGTTGCGCAGCTCCGCGCGCACCACGCGCCGCTCCTGCTCGATGGTCGCGTCGGAAAAAGTCACGCCGTCGCCGAAGTCGCGGAAGAGCCGCAGCCCCTCGCGGAGCAGCGCGGCGTCGTTGTCACGGAAATCGAGGCGGAACGCCGTGTAGTCGAAGGTCGTGATGGCGTTGATGTCGCTGCCGTATTCGATGCCGAGCCGCTGGAAGAGCGCGGTCATGTCCTCGGCCTTGAAGTTTTTCGAGCCCCCGAAGCACAGGTGCTCGATGTAGTGCGCGATGCCGAGCTCGTCGGGCCGCTCGTCGAGCGAGCCCGCGAGCACGATGAACTGCAGCGCCACGCGCCCCGGCACGCCGCGGTGCGGCAGGAGGGCGTAGCGCAGGCCGTTGTCGAGGCGGCCCCAAGTGACGTTGGGATCGGGCGCGGGCGCCCTGGGCGCCTCGTGCGCCCACTTGCCGGAGCGCGGGCCGGCGGGCTCGGGCGCGCGGGCCGCGCGGGCGGTGGAACCGGCGGCGAGCATGGTCACCGCAACAAGGAGGAGCGCGCGCATCATTGTTTCGAGCCGCCACCCTGCGCGAAGGTCCGCCGAGCGCAATGCCGGGGTTCGCGCTCCGTGGAACGCTTCACTGCGAGCAGGGCTCAGGGTTGCCTGCGACCCCGGCTCCGTCGACTCCATGTTTGACGCCGTGAAACTTCGTTCGCCAAGTTCAGCGCCGTTTCCCGTTCGCGCTTCAGCTTCACCCCTGTGTTTCGTCTTGCTCCATGGTTCGGCTTATTGGCCGGCTTCGCGATCACGTCGTCCGCCTTCGCCGATCTCAAGCTCATCGCGACGGTGGATGGTGAACGCGTCGAGCTCAAGGACGTCGGCGTGAACCGTTACCTCGGAGAAAGCGGACAGGGACGCCGCGTCGTGCCGCTCGACGCGACGTTATCGATCGAGGGCGACTTGATGAAGCACGCCGCTCTGGTGCGGTGGATCGCGACTTACTATCTCGTGCATTCCCCGGGCCGGGACGGGCTGCCCGCCACCAGCCGGCCGTGGTTCGGCTATGTCCGGCTTGTGAACGGCAGGAGCTGGAACGGTCCCTCGTTGGATGAAATCTGGCCCAAACGCCCCGCCGATCCCTTGCTCGCGGTATTCGCCTGGTGCGTGGGCGGAAAAATCGCGCATGCCCGTGCGCAACGCTTGCCGGCGGATACGCGCGACACCCCGTTTCGCGTCGATCAAATGTTTCAGCTCTCCGCGGCGGACGCGGCGGGCTTTGGCGTCGTGCTGCTCTGGGCCCGGGGTCAGTTTGTCGCGCCCAAACCGTATTTCGGCAACGCCGCCGCCGAAGCCGCGTTGCACGCCATGATGGCGGGAACTCCCGCTGAGTTCGAAGCGGCGCTGGCCAAGATCAAAGGCGCCTTCCTGCGCCCGGGCGACACGCTGCTCTGGCAGGCGGCCGACACCGGCAACGATGCCGCCGTGGCGGCGTTGCTGCGCTCAGGCATAAAGGCCGACAACGTCTTCGATCCGCTGCCGCGCGCCCTCCAGAAGGGCCGTGTTGCGGTGCTCGACCGGCTCCTTCAAGGGCGCACGGTAAAGAACCCGGCTCTCGCGCTTGCGCTTCGCGAAGGACATGACGCGGCGGTTCGCCTTTTCCTCGCCCATGCCGCCCCGTCATTTCGCCCAGGTTCAGACTTGGTTGAGGCCGCCTTGGAGGGCGGCTTCACCGATCTCGCACGCGATCTCATCGCTCGCGGCGGCCGGGTTCAGGTCGGCGCGACCGCGCGGTGTGCTCGGTTGCTGACGAACCTCATCAAGGACGGCCATGCGACGGCCGCCCAAGTGTTGCTCGAACAGAAGGCCGACCCGAACAGCACCATTGACGATAAGTCACCGCTCTTGCTCGCCGTGCAACTCGGCGAGCACGCCATCGTCGACGCCCTGCTTCGCGCCGGCGCGAAGCCCAATGTCGGCGACACCACGGGCACCACTCCGTTGATGGTTGCCTGCCAGTCCAACGACCTCGCTTGCGCGACACGGCTGCTCGAGCACGGCGCGGAGGCCAAGGCGCCGCGCAAGGATGGGATGACCGCCCTGCACTTTGCCGCGCCGCACCCGGCGCCGGAGCTGGTGCAACTGCTACTGGCGCGCGGCGCGGGAGCTTCGCCCCCTCTGCAGCCGACGCCCCTGGAGTTCGCGTTGATGGCGGGCGCGGCGCGCACGGCCGAAATCCTGGCCGCCCAAGGCGCCCGGGTGAATCTGCAGCAGCCCCACGCCCCGCGCGTGCTCGAGGCTGCGGTGCGGCTGGATCGCGCGGAACTCGTGCGCGATGCGCTGGACCGGGGCTGGAACCCGGCGGTTGCCTGGCCGGTTCCGTGGGCGGCTGATCTCTACGCCACGCTCGCCGGCGCCACGCAGGTCCACGCCGTGCTCGCAGCCCTGCAGCCCGCCGCGCCCGCGTTAGCGACGCCCGTCCTGGTCGCACCTCAGACCCTGGACGCACCTCCGCAACCGTTGCGCTCGCCCACGCTCATCGATCCGCGCGACGGCCGGACGATTGGCCCGTCTCGCGTCGTCGAACTTCAAGTGATCGTCGACGAGCAGGGACGGTTGCAATGCCCGCGCGTGCTCCAAAGTCCCGACGGGCGGTTGAGTTTCCTCGCCCTCCAGACCCTTGGTCAGTGGAGGTTTTCTCCTCCTCAGCAGAACGGAGCGGCCGTCTGCACCCAGATCGTGCTCCCGATCCTGTTTCAACCTGCGGCCCGTGAAGTCTTCGATCGGTCCGAAGTGGACGCCGCGCCCTGCAACCTCACGTTTCGCAGCCCCACGACGCCCTTGGTGGTCGAAAAACTCGGCAACGGTGGTTACAGCGCAGGCCCCGCCGCGCTCGAAAACGATGTGCGCCTGCAAGTCGTCATCACTCCGCGCGGGGAGGTGACGTCACCTCGGGTGGTCAACCGCGTGGAGAACTACGAAGGCGCCGCTTCGCTCCGCGCGATTGGCGACTGGGCCTTCACGCCCGGGGTGCGCGATGGCAAGGCCGTGTCCACCCAGCACGAGGTTGTAATCGAGCGGTAGCGATTCACCGCATGGCGCCGCCCGGCGGCAGGTTTACGCCCGCCGCCGAGGCCCGGGTGCGGCGTCACCGGCGAGTTGCCGGGAGCAGGTGATTCGTCGCTTCCGGCTCGCATTTCCCACCGTGGTTCGGCAGTCCTGCCCGCCTATGAAAATCGGCTCCTCTTTGTGCTTCCTCGCTGCCGTCCTCGCCGGCGCATTCGTCCGCGCCGACGAGGGCATGTGGCTCTACTCCGCGCCCCCGCGCGAACAGATCAAAAAGAAATATGGCTTCGAGCTCACCGACCCCTGGCTCGATCACCTCATGAAGTCCTCCGTGCGCTTCAACAGCGGCGGCTCGGGCTCCTTTGTCAGCGGCGACGGCCTCGTGATCACCAACCATCACGTCGGCCTCGATGCGCTCCAGAAATTCTCCACCAAGCAGAACGACTACGTGCGCGACGGCTTCCACGCCAAGACCGCCGCCGACGAGATCAAGTGCGTCGATCTCGAGCTCAACGTCCTCCAGTCGATCGAGGACGTGACCCTGCGCGTGAACGCCGCCGTGCCGGCCAACGCCACCGGCAACGACGCCGCGCTCGCCCGCCGGAAAATCTTCGCCGAGATCGAGAAGGAGTCGCTCGCCAAGACCGGCCTGCGCAGCGATGTCGTCACGCTCTACCAGGGCGGCGCCTACCACCTCTACCGCTTCAAGAAATACACCGACATCCGCCTCGTCTTCGCGCCCGAGCAGCAGGCCGCGTTCTTCGGCGGCGATCCGGACAACTTCGAGTATCCGCGCTTCGACTTGGACGTGTGCTTCTTCCGCGTCTATGAAAACGGCGCGCCGCTGAAGCCGCCGCATTTCCTGAAGTGGTCCGCCGCCGGCGCGAAGGACGGCGAGCTCACGTTTGTCTCCGGCCACCCGGGCAGCACGAGCCGCCTGCTCACCGTGCCCGAGCTGGAATACACCCGCGACAGCCAGCTCCCCTACACCGAGGCCGTGCTCAAGCGCCGCGAGGTGCTGCTCATCGCGTGGAGCGCGCGCAACGTCGAGAACGCCCGCCGCGCCAAGGAGGATCTCTTCGGCGTGCAGAACTCGCGCAAGGTCCGCGACGGCCAGCTCGCCGCGCTGCAGGACCCGGTGTTCTTCGGCGCCAAGGTCGCCGCGGAAAACACCTTCAAGCGCCAACTCGGCGACCGCGCCGACGGCAAGGAGGCGCTCGCCGCCTTCGATCGCATCGCCGCCGCGCAGAAGGTGATCGCCGGCATCGCGCCGCGCCTGCGCCTGCTCGAGAACGCCAGCGCGTTCAACGCCGACTCCTTCGTCATCGCGCGCCACCTCCTGCGCGCCGGCGACGAGCGCCCGAAGCCCAACGGCGAGCGCCTCCGCGAATACTCCGATGCGCGCAAGGACTCGTTCGAGCAGCAGCTCTTCTCCGACAAGCCGATCCACGAGGACCTCGAGATTCTCACGCTCGGCGACTCGCTCTCTTTCTTTGTCAGCCAGCTCGGCGCCGACACCCCGCTCGTGAAGACCGTGCTCGCCGGCAAATCGCCGCGCGCGCGCGCGTCCGAGCTCATCAACGGCTCCAAGGTCCGCGACGTGGCCTTCCGCAGGAAACTCTACGAGGGCGGCGCCGCCGCCGTCGCCGCGGCCAAGGATCCGCTCATCGAGCTGGCCCGCGTGATCGACGCCGAGGCGCGCGCGCTCCGCAAGACGAGCGAGGCGCAGGCCGAGATCAAGCAGCAGGCGCAGGCCGTCATCGGCAAGGCGCGCTTCGCCATCGAGGGCACGAGCAACTATCCCGACGCCACGTTCACCCTCCGCCTGAGCTACGGCCCCGTGCTCGGCTACGAGGAGGACGGCCGGAAAATCCCCGCGTTCACCACGCTCGCCGGCCTCTACGCCCGCAACGCGGAGCAGAACAACAAGGAGCCCTTCGACCTGCCGCCGCGCTGGCTCAAGAGGAAGTCCGCGGTGAAGCTCGACACGCCCTACAACTTCGTGAGCACCGCCGACATCATCGGCGGCAACAGCGGCAGCCCCGTCGTGAACAAGGCCGGCGAGTTCGTCGGCATCATCTTCGACGGCAACATCCAGTCGCTCTCCGGCGACTACGGCTACGAGGACGTGCAGGCGCGCGCGCTCAGCGTGCACAGCGCCGGCATCCTCGAGACGCTGCGGAAAATCTACGAGGTCCCCGCGCTGGCCAACGAGCTGGTGAACGGGAAACGGTGACAAAAAGCAGGGCGGGTCTGTGACCTGCCCTTTGGCGCTGAGTCTTCGAACCAAGGGCGGGTCACAGACCCGCCCTACTTTTTTTGTGCCTCCGGCGCGTTCCAATTCGCAAACAGCCCGGCGTCCGCCGGCGCGATCTCCACCACGCGCATCAGCCCGCCCCTCTCCGCCGCCGCCAGCAATCGCTGCAGCGAAAGCTCCCCGCCCGCCAGCGCGGCGCGCGCGGCCGGCAGCAGCTCACGCGGATAGATCGCCGCGAGCGGTTCAAAGAAATCCCCCCGCCGCCCGACCGCCCCCGCGCCCGCCGGGCACTGCGCCGCGAGGGCGCGAAACCACCGCGCTTCCATCGCCGGCAAATCGATCGCGAGCACGGCGAGACGCGGCGTCTTTGACGCCTCCAGCGCCGCCACGATTCCCGCCAACGGCCCCGCGCCCGCCACCGGATCGGCGGCCACCCCGGCGAATTCGGCCGCGGCATCGCCAACCCATGGCTGATCCGCGCGGGCCGAGAGAAAAATTCTCTCCGCGCCCGCGTCCGCCAGCACCGCGCGTTGCCGGCGCCACAGCGGCACGCCGCCGATCTCCAGCAGCGCCTTGTCACGCCCCATGCGCACGGAGCGCCCGGCGGCGAGCAGGACGGCGTCGAGGGGGAGCGTCACGCCGGCTTGTCGCCGAATTCGCGCTGCGCCTTCGCGTCGTCGAACTCGCCCTCCCACCGCGCGACCACGACGCTCGCGAGGCAGTTGCCGAGCACATTCACGGAGGTGCGCGCCATGTCGAGCAGCGCATCGACGCCGAGGATCAGGAACGCGCCCGCCACCGGCAACTTGAACGACTCCAGCGCCGCCACGAGCACGACGAACGACGCACGAGGCACGGCGGCCACGCCCTTCGAGGTCAGCATGAGCATAATCATCATCGTGATTTGCTGCTGCAGGCCGAAGTGGATGCCGGTCGTCGCCTCCGCGGCCTGCGCGACGAAGACGGACGCCACCGCGAGGTGCAGCGTCGAGCCGTCGAGGTTGAACGAGTAGCCCGCCGGCAGCACGAAGCCCACGATGCCGCGCGGCACACCCAGGCGCTCCATCAGCTCAAACGCCTTGGGCAGTGCCGCCTCGCTGTTGGCCGTGGCGAACGCGAGCGTGAACGGCTCGCGCACCGCGCGCACAAACGGCTTGAGCGGCACCTTCGCGATCCAAATCACGAGGCCGAGCACGCAGACGATGAAGACGGCCAGCGCGGCGTAGAGCGTGAGCACCAGCTTGCCCAGCGTGATGATGGAGCCGAGGCCCTGCTGCCCGACGGTGACCGCGATCGCGGCGCCGACGCCGAAGGGCGCGAACTTCATGATCACACCGGCGAACTTGAACATCACGCTCGTGAGGCTCGCGCAGAAGTTGAACACCGGCTTGCCCGCGTCGCCCGCCGCGATCAGCGCAACCGCGAAGAGGACGGCGAAGGCCACGATCTGCAGCACGTCGTTCTTGGCCATCGCCTCAATCAGGCTCGTGGGGAAGATGTGCAGGATGATCTCGGGGAGCGTCTGCGGCTTGGCGAGCGCCGTCGTGTCGTTGGCGCCCGTTGGCAGCACGACGCCGGCGCCGGGCTTGGCGAAGTTCACGGCCGTGAGGCCGACGACGAGCGCGAGGGTCGTTACGATTTCGAAATAGAGCAGCGCCTTCCAGCCGATCCGGCTCGCCTTTTTCATGTCACCGGTGCCGGCAAAACCCTGCACCACGCTCGCGAAGATCAGCGGCGCGATCATCGCCTTGATCAGGTGGAGGAACACATCGCGCGGCACCTTCATCCACGTGTCCCACTCCTTGCGCGCCTCCGGCGTCATCCCGCTCATCCACCAGCCGACGAGGCAGCCGAGGATCAGGCCGAGGACAATCTGCTGCGTGAGGCTGAGGCTATACCAACGTTTCGGGGCGGGCTCCGGTGCTGGGGCGGCGGTGTCCATGGGGCGAACTTGTTTCAGCCGCCTCCGGCGTCGCCAAGCCCGAATACCGCCGCGCCGCGAAAAACAAAAAGGCCCGGAGCGAATCGCATCCGGGCCGGGCGGGGCGGCGCAGGGCGGCGCCTCGGTCACTGATTCTTCTTCTTGCGCTTTTTCTTCTGCTCGTCGGGCGCGCCAAACTCGTCCTTCGTCAGCTTGCCGTCGTGATTCTTGTCGAGCGTGGCGAAGCGGGCCTTGGCGGCCTCCTCGCCGAGCTTGTCCTTCTGCGAGGCGAGGAATTCCTCGAGGGTGATCTCGCCGTCGCCGTTTTTGTCGACGCTGGCGAAGGTCTCGGCGGGGGCGGCGTCTTTCTTCTTCTTGTCGCCCTTCGCGGCGAAGGTGGCGACGGGCAGGGCAATCGCGGCGGCGAGCGTCGCGACGAGCAGGCGTTTCGTGAGGTTCATGACTGTGGGGATTTGAGTTGGGCTCGAGGAATTCGAGGTTGCGGCGATGACGGCATGCGCCGGGCTTGGTTTCATCGTTTCAGGACGGGCACGGAGTTGCCCGGGGAGCACCCGCCCATGTGAGCAAAGTTTGCGCATCCGCGGTGGAATGCGCCGGTTTCAACTCTCCACGTAACCCTTGCCAGACAGACGCGTCGAGCGGGTTGCACCCCGCTTCACTCCCATGAACCCTTCGGCTCGTTTCCTGCCCTCCCCCCGCGCCCTCCGCCTCGCCGGCTTCGCCTGCCTGCTCGGCCTCGGCGCCGCGCAACTCTCCGCCCAAGCCCCCACCGCCACCGATCCCAACGGCAGCCGCCGCCGCGATCGCGGCACCGGCGGCACGCAGGACACCAGCGGCCAGGACCGCGGCGGCCGCGGCAATTTCTCACCCGAGGAAATGCAGGCCCGCCTGCTCAGCGGCCTCCGGGATCGCATGGGCATCACCAATGACGAGGAGTGGGGCTTGATTTCCCAGCGCATCACCGCGGTGTCCGAGGCGCGCCGCGCCGCGGGCGGCGGCGGCTTCGGCAGCTTTGGGGGCCGCGGCGGCCCTCCCGGCGGCGGCACCGATCGCGGCGGGCGCGGCCCCGGCGGCCGCACCAGCAGCAACCCCGAGATGGCCGCGCTCCAGCAGGCCCTCACCGACGATCTGCCCGAGGCCGAGATCAAGTCCCGGCTTGAACGCATGCGCGAGGCCCGCCGCAACGGCGAGGCCAAGGTCGCGAAGGCGCAGGAAGAGCTCCGCGCCGTCCTCACCGTCAAGCAGGAGGCGGTGGCGGTGATGTTCGGCCTCCTGCCCTGATTCCGAATTTTTGTGGCTACTGAAACCGCCCATCTCAACGGCGGCGCCAGCGGCGTCGTCCCCGAATTGCTCGCGCGCATGATTGCGGCGCGCCAGCTGACGGAGACCGACTCGCGCGCCTACCTCAAGCAACACCCGAAGGCGGAAGCGCTCACCGAGGAGCGCGTCCTCCGCTGGCTCGCCCAGGAATACGGCGTGGGCTACGCCGCGCTCGACGAGATCGAGCCGGACAAGCAGGTGCTCGCCCTCTTCCCCGCGCGCCTCCTCCTCCGCGACGAGCTGCTGCCGCTGCGCCGCGTCGACCAGCACATTGAGATCGCGACGAGCCGGCTCTTCGCCACGCAGGGGCTCGACGGCCTCAAGACCCTCACCGGCCTCCGCGTCCGGCCCGTCCTCGCCACCACCGAGGCGATCCAGCGCGAGATGAAGAAGCGCCTGGGCGTCGGCGCCGACACCATCGACACCCTCGACGAGGCGGCCGGGCTGCAGGTCGTCGACGAGAACGGCCCGAACGACAACAACCTCGACGAGGCCGCCGAGGACGCGTCGATCATCCGCTTCGTCAACCAAGTGCTCAAGGACGCGATCGAGCTCCGCGCCTCGGACGTGCACATGGAGCCCTTTGAGGACGAGCTGCGCATCCGCTACCGCATCGACGGCGTGCTGCAGGAGGTGCCCGTGCCCGCGCAGATCAAGCGCTTCCAGCCCGCGATCGTGGCGCGCGTGAAGATCCTCTCGCACCTCAACATCGCGGAAAAGCGCCTCCCGCAGGACGGCCGCATCAAGGTCCGCATCGAGGACGCGGAGATCGACATCCGCGTCTCCATCATCCCGATGCTCCACGGCGAGGCGGTCGTGATGCGCCTCCTCCGCCAGAACTCCAAGCTCCGCGGCGCGCGCGACCTCGGCATGAACGACCGCGAGATTGCCTGCCTCGAGCGCGTGCTCGCCCTGCCGCACGGCATCGTGCTCGTGACGGGCCCCACCGGCTCCGGCAAGACCTCGACCCTCTACACCGCGCTCAACGAGATCAACGACTCCGAGCGCAAGATCATCACCATCGAGGATCCCGTCGAGTATCAGCTCAAGGGCGTGAACCAGATTCAGGTCTCGGAAAAATCCGGCCTGACCTTCGCCAAGGGCCTGCGCTCCATCCTCCGCCACGACCCCGATGTCGTGCTCATCGGCGAAATCCGCGACCAGGAGACCGCCCAGATCGCCGTGCAGGCGTCGCTCACGGGCCACTTGGTGTTCTCCACGCTCCACACCAACGACGCCGCCGGCGCGCTCACGCGCCTCGTGGACATGGGCGTCGAGCCCTACCTCGTCGCCTCGTCGCTCGAGGCCGTCCTCGCCCAGCGCCTGGTGCGCCTCCTCTGCCCGCACTGCAAGCAGGTGGACACCACGCCGGAGGCCCGCGAATACAAGCAGAGGATCGGCATCAAGCCCACGGCCACCGTCTATCGCGCCGTCGGCTGCCGCGAGTGCCGCAACACCGGCTACCACGGCCGCCGCGCGATCTTCGAGTGGATGGATTCCAGCAGCGAGATTCGCTCGCTCATCCTGAAAAACGCCTCGACCGACGCGATCCGCAACTCGGCGTGCCGCGCCGGCATGAAGACGCTCGCCGAGGACGGGCGCCGCCTCGTCGAGCAAGGCGTGACCACCATCGAGGAAGTGCTGAGCGTGACGACCGTGCACGAGATGGAAAGCACGCCCGCCGCCCCGGCGCATGCCCAGCCGCACGCCCCCGAGGCCGCGCTCCCGCGGTCGCTGATCTGAACATGTCCGCTATGACGCTCAACCGCGCTAGGCTTGAGGTAGGGCGGGTCTTTGCCCCGCCCTCGCCCACTGCAAGTCCTCGCAAGGCGGGTCACGGACCCGCCCTACTTTCCGCCTGACTCGTCCCATGCCCAACTTCGCCTACAAGGCCATGCAGCGCGATGGCGTCCTCGTCGAGGGCAGCCTCGACGCGAGCAACCGCCAGGAGGCGATGCGCCAGGTCGAGACGCGCGGGCTCAAGCCCATCCGCCTCGCCGAGGCCGGCGCCACGCAGGCCCCCTTCCCCGCCAAGCGCGGCAACGCCAAGCCTGCGCCCGCCGCCAAAGGCGCGGACACCAAGGCCGCGCCCGCCGTCGGCTTCAAGCTCAGCAGCGGACCGCGCAAGATTACGCCGCGCATGCTGGAGAATTTCACGCGCCTCCTCTCGAGCCTGCTCGCGGCCGGCGTGCCGTTCAGCCGCGCGCTCGTCATCCTCGTGCGCGAGGCGGCCGAGCCGGTCGCCAAGGCGAAGTGGAAGGAACTCCACGACCTCGTGATCGACGGCATGTCGCTGTCCAACGCGATGGCCAAGTCGCCGGACACTTTCCCGCGCGTCTACGTCGCGATGGTCGAGGCCGGCGAGACCGGCGGCTTCCTCGACGTGGTGCTCGCGCAGATCGCGGACTTCCAGGCGCGGGAAAAGGAGATGACCGGCAAGGTGATGACCGCGCTCATGTATCCCGCCATCCTGCTCGTGCTCGCGATGGGCGTGCTGGTGTTCCTGCTCGTGTTCTTCATCCCGCGCTTCCAGCTCGTGTTCCAGGGCTTCAACGCCGAGCTGCCGCTCATCACGCGCATCATCGTCGGCGTGAGCGATCTGGTGCGGCACTACGGGCTCTTCCTGCTCGCCGGCGCGGTGATCGCCTTCATCTCGCTGCGCAACTGGTTCCAGTCCGCCAAGGGCCGCCGGCAGTGGGAGGGCCTCATCCTCCGGGCGCCGACGGTCGGCCCGCTGATCGCCCAGTTCGCGATGGCGCGCTTCTGCCGCATGCTGGGCACGCTGCTCGGCGCGGGCGTGCCGCTCATCAACGCCCTCAACGTCGCCCGGCGCTCCATCGGCAACCAGATCCTCGTCGACGCCGTGTCCGAGTCGATCGATCGCGTGAAGGAGGGCAAGGCCCTCGGCGCCTCGCTCGCGCAAAACCGGACGCTCTTCCCCGGCGCCATCGTCGAGATGATCTCGGTCGCGGAGGAGAGCGGCAAGCTCGACGCCGAGCTGCTGCGCCTCGCCGCCACCACCGAGTCCGACCTCGATCGCCAGCTCAAGGCCGCGGTCGCGCTCGCCGAGCCGCTGATGCTCTTCCTCATCGCGGCGCTCGTCGGCACCATCTTCATCGGCATGGTGATCCCGATCTTCTCGCTGCAGGACCACATCAAGTAACTCTCCATGAAAACGAACTCCTCGCCCAAAAACTCCCGCCGCCGCTCGCGGAAGGGTTTCACGCTCGTCGAGCTGCTGCTCGTGCTCGTCATCCTCGGCATCCTCGCCGCGCTCGTGCTGCCCAAGTTCACCGGCCGCACCGAGCAGGCGCGCATCACCGCCGCGCAGACCCAGATGGCTTCCTTTGGCACGGCGCTCGACGCGTTCGAGGTCGACACCGGCAGCTACCCGCGCGGCGCCGACGGCCTCATGCAGCTCGTGCAGCAGCCGGGCGACGTCACGAACTGGCGCGGGCCCTACCTCAAGGACGCCATCCCCGCCGATCCGTGGGGCCACCCCTACATATACGAGTTCCCCGGCAAGGTGAACCCGACGGGCTACGACATCCGCTCCGCCGGCCCCGACGGCCAGGCCGGGACCGCGGACGACATCGTCAATGCCAAGAGCGCGGCCAACTGATCGCCGCCGCTCCGCCGCTCCGCGGGGCAAGGCCGCCTTCACCCTGATCGAGTTGATCGTGGTGATGCTGCTGCTTGCCATCGGCGCGCTGTTCGTGGCGCCGAGCATGTCGTCCTTCATCCGCGGGCGCTCGCTCAACTTCGAGGCGCGCCGGATGCTCTCGCTCACGCACTATGCGCAGAGCCGCGCCGTCGCCGAGGGCATGCCCGTGCTGCTGTGGTTCAACCCCGCCAACTCCTCCTACGGGGTGGGCCTGCTCGGCGGCTACGCCGCCGGCGACGATCGCCCGCAGCAATTCGAGGCCGAGCCGGGCGTCACGTTTTCCGCGCCCACCGGCGAGACGCCGCCCGTCTCCGAGCAGGACGACGAGAAGCTCGGCCTGCCCGAAGGCCTGCCGGTGATCCGGTTCAACCCGGACGGTTTTTTCGACGAGGTGAGCGTGCGCCGCATCCTGCTCCAGCAGGGCAACGAACACGCCATCGAGCTGGTGCAGAAGGCGGACCAGCTCGGGTATGAGCTCCTCCCGGTCACCCTCCCCCGCTGACATGCGCGCCCGTGGCTTTACTCTGGTCGAGGTGCTCGCCGCGCTGATGCTCATCGCGATCATCGTGCCCGTGGCCATGCAGGGCCTGTCGATCGCGAGCCGGGCCGGCATCCTGGGCCAGCGCAAGGCCGCCGCGATGCGCGTGGCCGACCGCATCCTCAACGAGCTGATTATCACCAACGCCACCCAGCAGGCCGGCACGACCGGCGTGGCCACCGACGGCGACGTGAGCTACCCATGGTCGTTCACCGCGGAGAACTGGACCGAGGACGCGATGACGCTGCTGACCGTGCAGGTCACCTTCACCGTGCAGGGCGAAAACTACACGGTCGCCGCCAGCACGCTCATCGACCCCGCCGCCGCCGGCGCCAGCGGCGGCACCGGCACACAATGAACCGCCCCGCGCGCCAGTCTCGCCGCCCGCAAGCCGCGTTCACGCTGCTCGAGCTCCTCATTGCCACGGCGGTCGGCGCCATCGTGCTGCTCGTGATTCAGACGACGTTTTTCGGCGCGCTGCGGCTCAACAACACCACGCACGAGCGCATCGACACCGACCTGTCGCTGCAACGCGCGCTCGGCATCATCCGCCGCGACTTCGCGGGCCTGATGCTCCCGGGCGGCACGCTCTCGGGCCAGTTGCAGACGACGAATTTCTCGTCCTCGCTCGGCGACGCCTTCGGCGAGCGCGCGAGCCCGGACATCACGACCAACTCGGGCCGCATCGACGGGTGGAATCCGTTCTCCGAGGTGCAGACCGTCGCCTATTTCCTCACGCCCTCGGCCGACAACAGTGGCGCCAAGGACCTCGTGCGCGTGGTGAAGCGCAATCTCCTCCCCGTGCAGGACGAGATCGGCACGCCCCAGTTGCTCCTGCATGGCGTGCAGGACGCGGCCACCCTCTTCTACGACGGCACGGCGTGGATCGACGCGTGGGACTCGGAGTCCAGCTCCACGCTGCCCGCCGGGCTCAAGTTCCGCCTCACCCTCATGCCCCTCGATCGCAACCAGCTGTCGCCGGCGCCAATCGAGGTGGTGGTGCCCGTGGTTGTGACCACCACCCAGAGCGCCGCGGACGCCGCGGATGCCGCGGCCAGCGCGCCATGACGACCCGCGCCCCAGCTTCCCGCCGCCGCGGCTCCGTCCTGATCATCGTGATCTGGGTGTGCGTCGGGCTCACGGCGCTCACGCTCTACTTCGCCAACTCGATGTCCTCCGAATTGCGCGCGGCCGACAACCGCGCGGCGCAGCTCGAGGCCGAGCAGGCCGTGGCGGCCGGCACGCGCTACGCCGCCTTCATCCTCGGGCAGTTCGCCACCGGCGGCGCCGTGCCGCGCAGCACCGACTACAAGTCCGGCCCGCTGCCCGTGGGCGACGCCAACTTCTGGTTCATCGGCCGCAATCCCGACGAGGTGCCCGCCACCGAGCCGTTCTTCGGCCTCATCGACGAGGGCTCCAAGCTCAACCTCAACACCGCCTCGCGCTCCATGCTGCTCGCGTTGCCGAACATGACCGACGAGCTCGCCGACTCCATCGTCGCGTGGCGCCGGCGCGCGGGGGCCGACGACAGCACCGGCGGCGAAGGCAACGTCTACAGCCGCCTCGACCCGCCGCGTCTCAACAAGGGCGGCAACTTCGAGACGGTGGACGAGCTCCGCCTCGTCTACGGCGTCACGCTCGATGTGCTCTTCGGCGAGGACACCAACCGCAACGGCGCCCTCGACCTCAACGAAAACGACGGCGAACAGACCGGGCCGCGCGATGACGGCGACGGCCAGCTGCTCGCCGGCCTCGCGGAATACGTCACGGTCTACAGCCGGCAGCCGGCGCGCGGCCCCGGCGGCGGCCGCCGAATCAACATCACCACCCCGCAGACCCGCCAGCAGCTGAACCGCACGCTGCAGCAGCGCCTCGGCGCCGATCGCGCCCGCGAAGTGGAGCGCGCCATCGGGACCCGGGAGTTCCAGAGCGTGGCCGAGTTCATGTGGGACAGCGGCCTGACCGCCGACGAGTTCGCCCAGGTCCACGGCGACCTCACCCACCGCGACGGCAACGTCTCGGGCTTGGTCAACATCAACACCGCGAGCGAGACGGTGCTCGCCTGCATCCCGGGCATCGGCCCGGACAACGCCGCCACCATCGTCGCCTACCGCCGCGCCCATCGCGACGAGCTCACGTCGTTCGCCTGGCTCAAGGAGGTGCTGACGCGCGGCGCGGTCGCGCGGGCCGGCCCCTTCATCACGGACCAGTCCTACCAGTTCACGGCGGATGTCGCCGCCGTGGGCCGCCTCGGGCGCGGCTACGCCCGCGCGCGCACGGTGTATGACCTGAGCACCGGCACGCCCCGCGCCGTCTACCACCAGGACCTCACGGCCGCGGGCTGGGCGCTCGGCGCCGAGGCGCGCACCGCGCTGCGGCCGCAAAGGGAATTTTGATCATGAGAGGAAACAAGACCCAGCGCGCCAACGCCCTCCTCGGCCTCGATCTGGCCGAAGGCCAGGTGCGCGCCTTCCACGTCGTGCGGACCAAGGGCGGCCTCGAGGTCGCGAAATCCGCCACGGCCCCGCTCACGCTCGATCTCCAGCACCCGGAGCCCGAGCTGGTCGGCCGCGAGATTGCGAACCACCTCGCGGCCGCCGGCATCAAGGAGCGCCTGTGCGTCGTCGCGATCCCGCCCGGCTGGATCATGACGCAGCACACGCGGATGCCCGAGCTGCCGCCCGAGGATGCGGCGAGCCTGTTGCAGCTCGAGGCCGAGCAGGCCTTCCCCTGCGATCCCGACGAGCTCCAAATCGCGCGCGCCCCGCATGCCTCGGCCGGGAGCGGCTACGTCACGCAGCTCGCGGTGCGCCGCGAGCTGGTGGATCGGCTCGCCACCGTGCTGAAGGCCGCGGGGCTGAAGCCCGCGGGCTTCACGCTGGGCCTCGCGGCGCTGCCCGGCGCGATCCCCCCGAAGGGCTCCGGCCGCCTCACCCTGGAGCTTGAGCCGCGCGGCGCCACGCTGCTCGTCGCGGCCGGCGGCGGGATTGTCACCGTGCGCACCTTCGAGGCCACGATCGCCTCCGAGGCGGGCGAGCACCTCGTCAACGGCCGCGCGCTCGCGCGCGAGCTGCGCATCACGCACGAGCAGGTGCCCGCCGATCTGCGCGCGGAGCTGCGCTCGCTCTTTCTCACCGGCGACGACGCGCTCGCGCGCCAGATGGAGGAGATCCTCCGCCCCTGGGCGCAGGAAACGGGGCTCGAGCTCGTGCGCGGCAGCTCGCCCACGCAGCCCGGCTCCGATCACATCGCCGAGCAGATCGCGATGCGCGCGCTCGAAGGCGCGGCCCTGCCGGAGTTCCTCCCGCCGCATCCGAGCCGCTGGTCGCAGCTGGTCGCGCGCTACAATTCGCGCCGCCTCGCGACGGTGGGCTTCGCCGCCGCGGCCGTCGCGCTCGTCGCGATCGCCGTCTTTGCGTGGCAGCTCTACGAGAGCTGGTCGCTGCGCAACGACTGGGAGGGGATGGCCCAGCAGGTGGGGGTCTTCGAGACCGTGCAGGGCCGCATCCGCGAGTTCCGCCCGTGGTATGACACCACGTTTCGCAACATGGCGATCATCAAGCGCGTCACCGAGTGCTTCCCCGACAACGGCAGCGTCACCGCCAAGACCTTCGAGATCCACGGCACGGGCAACCCCACCGTGAGCGTGACCGGCACCGCGCGCGACAACACCGCGCTCCTCCAGCTCACCGAGGAGCTGCGCAAGACCCGCGAGGTGCAGGCCCTCAAGATTGACCAGATTCGCGGCAAAGTCCCCGCCCAGTTCACCTTCACCTTCCGCTGGAACGCGGCGGCCCCCGGCACATGAACCTCGCACCCGAAAACCGAAAGCGCCTGCTGCTCATCCTCGCGGCCGTCGCAATCGTCCTCCTCATCGGCGACAGCCTCATCTTCACGCCGCTCGTGAAGAACTGGCAGGCCCGCACCGCCGAGATCGCCAAGCTCAAGAAGGATGTGCGCGAGGGCCGCAGCCTCATCGAGCGGGGCCCGCGCCTCGAGGCGCAGTGGAAGGAGATGCAGACGCAGTCCCTCCCCAAGGATCCCGCGCAGGCCGAGCAGGACCTCATCTCGGCCTTCGACCGCTGGGGCCGCGCGAGCAACATCGAGCTCGCGTCCATCAAGCCGCAGTGGAAGCGCGGCACGAGCGATCGCTATTCGGTGCTCGAGTGCCGCGTCGATGCCAACGGCACGCTGTCTTCCCTCGCCCGCTTCCTTTATGAGGTCGAGAAGTCGCCCCTCGCGCTCCGGGTGGAAACCGTGGAGCTCGGCGCGCGCGACAACAACGGCCAGAAAATCGGCCTCGGCCTCGTCGTCACCGGCCTGCGCTTCGCCGCCCTCGAGAAAAAATGATCACGCCCCCGCCCATTTTCCTCGCGCTCCTCGCGCTCCCGCTGGCGCTCGCTGCCGCCGACAACGCGCGCCTGCCGCGCTCGCGCAAGGAGCCGGCGTCCTCCGCGCCCCCTGCCGCCGCCGGCCCCGCCGCGCTCGGCCCCAACGCGGACTTCACCGCCTTCCGCCTCATCACGGAGCGGAATATCTTCAACCCGAACCGCATCGGCCGCGGCCGCGAGGACGACACCCCGCCGCCGCGCACCGAGACCATCGCGCTCGTCGGCACCATGGACTCCGGCGCCAAGGGCCGGCAGGCGTTCTTCGACAGCCCGGACGCCGCCTACCGCAAGGCCCTCGGCGAGGGCGACACGCTCGTCGGCTACACCGTGAAGGCGATCCAGCCGGATCGCATCGAGCTCGCCGCGGGCGACAAGACGCTCTCGCTCACGCTTTCGCAGCAGCTCCGCCGCCCCGCGGGCGGCGAGTGGACCGTGGCCGCGCGCGAGCTTCCCGCGCCCACCGCCGGCGGCCCCGCCGCCGCCCCGGCCGAGCCGCCCCCCATCCCCGCCGGCGCCTCCGATCTGCTGCGCCGCCTCATGGAGCAACGCCAGAAACAATTGAAACAATGAAGACCACGACCCTCCCCCTCGCCCTCCTCGGCCTCGCCCTCGCCGCGCCCGGCGCGCTCGCGCAGGACAATCCCGCCCCCGGCCGCGGCGCCCCGGCGTCGATCAAGTTCAACTTCCGCGGCGCCTCGCTCGAGACCGTGCTCAACTACATGAGCGAGGCCGCCGGCTTCGTCATCGTCTACGAGACGCCCGTGCGCGGCACCGTCGACATGTTCAGCGCGCAGCCCGTGTCGCGCGAGGAGGCGGTGCAGCTCCTCAACTTCGCGCTCAACAAGAACGGCTACGCCGCCACCCAGCAGGGCCGCAGCCTCATCGTCTCCTCGAAGGAGGACGCCAAGAAGCGCAACATTCCCATCCGCACCGGCAACGATCCGCAGGAAATCCCCGAGAACGCCGAGATGGTCATGCAGATCATCCCGCTCCGCCGGCTCGACGCCACGCAGGCCTCGCGCGACCTCGCCACGCTCCTGCCGAGCTCCTCCAACATCACGGCCAACGCCGACAGCAATTCCCTCGTCGTCACCGACACCCAGATCACCGTGCGCCACATCGTCGAGCTCGTCGCGGCGCTCGACAGCTCCAGCGACACGGTCTCGACGATGAAGGTCTTCAAGCTCGTCAACGCCGATCCGGTCGAGATGGCGCAGCTCCTCACCAACCTCTACGCGCCCGTGAGCACCAGCGGCCGCGGCGGGCCCGGCGGCTTCGGCGGCGGGTTCCCCGGCTTTGGGGGCGGCTTCCCGGGCTTCGGCCCCGGCGGCTTCACGGCCGCGGCCGCGGCGCAGGCCGGGCGCGGCGGCACCACCGGCGGCACCAGCGGGCGCAGCGGCACGACCAGCGGGCGCACCGGGCGCACCGGCGGCGCCGCCACGTCGACGGGCCGCTCCACCCCCGTCGTCGCCGTCGCCGACCCGCGCACCTACTCCGTGATCGTCACCGCCTCCAAGGAGGACATGAGCGGCATCACCGAGATCGTCGCGCAGCTCGATTCCAGCTCGGCGCGCAAGCAGAAGGTCTTCGTCTACACGATGGAGAATGCCGACGTGAAGCAGGTCGAGACGGTGCTCCGCAACCTCTTCCCGAGCGCCAACACCCGCACCTCCACCAACCAGCAGGCCGATCCCCTGGCCACTCGCGCCAACGCCAACGCCCAGCAGACCGGCTCCAGCACCTCCTTCGGTGGCATCGGCACCGGCGGCCTCGGCGGCGGCCGCGGCGGCAACTGATCGCGCCCACTCCGTCTCCCGCAACTTCTCCCCTTCCCGCTCATGATCACGACGTTGATTTTCCCTCGCCTGCACCGCTTCCTCCCGCGCGCCGCCTGCGTGCTCGCGCTCTCCGGCGCGGCGCTCGTCCACGCCCAGTTTCCCAGCGGCAGCCGCGGCCCGACCACCAGCACCGGCGGCAGCGGCGGCTTCTCGGGCGGCGGCGGCTCCAGCGGCAACGGCCAGCGCCAATACCTCAACACCACCATGATGGGCGACGCCACCATCTCGAGCGACATCGAGACGCGCCGGCTCATCATCGTCACCGACGACACCACCAACGACAACATCCGCACCATCATCCAGAACCTGGACAAGCCCAAGCCCCAGGTGCTCATCAACGTGGTCTTCCTCCAGGTCACCCACGACAAGGGCCTGGACCTCGGCGCCGAGGCCTCCATCGCCGGCAGCATCGCGAGCAACCGCGAGCCGGGCGGCCGCGTGCCGGACTCCACAGCCACGCGCTTCGGCATCGGCAACCAGTTCGCCGATCCCACGAGCTACGGCGCGTTTTACCGCGTGCTCGGCCGCGATGTCGGCGCCACCATCCACGCCTTGTCCCAGGTCACCAAGACCGAGATCCTCTCGCGCCCCTCGGTGCTCACGCGCTCCAGCCAGCAGGCCATGATTATGGTCGGCCAGTCCGTGCCCATCATCACCAACTCCCGCGTCAGCGACCAGACCAACACGACCATCAACACCGTCACCTACCAGGACATCGGCATCATCCTGCGCGTGACGCCGTTCATCACCGAAAAGGGCCTCGTCGAGATGATCGTGCGCCCCGAGATCTCCTCGCTCAGCGCCACCACCGTCCCGATCTCCAACACCGTCAACTCGCCCGTGATCGACAAGCGCTCCGCCGACACCGTCGTCGTCACCCAGAGCGATCAGCCCGTCGTCATCGGCGGCCTCATCTCCACCCAGAGCAACGACCAGGAGCACAAGGTGCCGCTCCTCGGCGACATCCCGATCCTGGGCCAGGCCTTCAAGCGCAAGACCAAGCAGGACGTGAAGACCGAGCTGCTCATCTTCCTGACGCCGCACGTCGTCCAGCAGCCCGGCGACCTCGAGAAGCTCGTCGACACCGAGCGCGGCAAGCTCGACCTCACGCCCAAGACCTTCGAGAAGCTCGAGCTCGAGCGCTACATGGACAAAGCCGCGGCGCCAAAGAATTGATTCCTGCCCAAGCCAAGGCGGGGCCGCGTGCGCGGCCCCGCCAGGTCCAGCTTCAACTCAACAATCCCGCGGGTTTTATCCCACACGGATTGTTCGCCTTGGTAGACCAGCCCGCCCGTGGCGGGTTCCCTTTCGCGGATTTCTTGTGTCGAGTTCGCGCGCAAAACCCTCCAGCGTCGCGCCCACGCTGACATGCCGAACTCCGCCCCCGCTGCCGCCCCCGCTTCCGTCGCGCCCGCCCCCGCCTCCGGCAAGCTCTCCGATCTCGAGATCAAGGACGCGCACCTGATCTTCGGTTCCGTGTGGCAGGACCTCGAGGCCGACTTCGGCCGCGAGAACCTCCGTTTCCCCAAGGAAATCATCCTCCTCGGCGGCGCGCCCGGCTCCGGCAAGGGCACAAACACCGCGTTCATCACCAAGACCCGCGGCCTCACCTGCCCGCCCATCGTCGTCAGCGCGCTGCTCGATTCACCCGAGGCCCGCGCCCTGAAGAATGCCGGCAACATGGTCGGCGACCGCGAGGTCGTGGGCCTGCTGCTCCGCGCCTTGCTCCGCGCCGAGTATCGCGACGGCGTGATTCTCGACGGCTTTCCGCGCACCAAGGTCCAGGTCGAGTGCCTCAAGCTCCTCTTCGACAAGATGCAGGCGCTGCGCCGCGAGTTTTACGACACACCGCTCAGCCTGCATTTCCGCCAGCCGACGATCCACATCATGGTGCTTTTCGTCGATGAGCGCGAGTCGGTGAACCGCCAGCTCAAGCGCGGCCGCGAAACCCTCGCCCACAACGAGGAGGTCCGCCGCACCGGCATCGGCGAGCTCCTGGAGGATCGCCCCACCGACCACGACGCCCAGCTCGCGCAGCGCCGCTACCGCGTGTTCAAGGAGCAGACCTGGGACGCGCTGCAGTCCCTCAAGGAGATCTTCCACTACCACTTCATCAACGCGCAGGGCTCCATCGAGGAGGTCGAGCAGAACATCCTCCGCGAGCTCGAATACCAGAGCACGCTCGAGCTCGATCCGCGCACCGTCGATCGCCTCCGCGGCGTCCCGGTCGCCAGCGAGATCATCGTCGGCGCCCGCCAGCAGCTCGTGAAACGCCTGGACGGCTACGAACTGGAGCAAGGCGAGCTCTTCCAGCAGGTCGTGGGCTTCATCGAGAAGAAGATCATGCCCATCGTGCGCCGCCACGCGATCTCGGGTGTCGCGCAGGTCAACACCGAGGATCCCGTCCTCGACGCGCCCATCGCGCTCGCGATGCTGATCGATGTGTTCTCGGAGCGCGGCTACCACGCCGTCGTGGATCTGCACCGCATCGAGGTGCCGGAAAAATTCGACGTGAAGACCGGCCAAATCACCTGCCGCATCAAGAAGGTCTTTCGCATCCAGATTCGTTTCCAAGGCTCGGAAATCCGCCGCGGCTGAGCCGCGGTGCCAGCCGGAACTGGCGCTTTGGTTTCGCTAGACGACGCGGGGCGCCGCGCCCCCAGCCACACCGAGGTCGGCATCTCCGCCTGGATCAATCCCGCCCGCGAAAGCGTCGCGCGCGAGCGTCTGGCAAGCTGCCGTCATCCCATGCGCGCGGGGGCCGTGACGCCCTTGCCGCGGTTTTATGGTGACGGTGCGTCACGCATCATGTTCTCACTACCGTCCCGATTGTCGGATTCCCCTGCAATTTGCTCCCCATGCCCTCCTCGCCTCCCGCCCCATTTTCACGTTTGCCCCTAACGCTGCTTCTTCTGGCTGCCACGCTTGCTCCGGCGCAAACCGTCACGCCCCGCCCCTCCACCGCGCCGGCGGCCGGCGAGGCGGTCGTGCTTTCCCCTTTTGAGGTCTCCACCACCGGCGACGTGGGCTACATCGCCACCAATTCGCTCGCCGGCAGCCGCCTCAATTCCTCGCTCAAGGACACGCCCGCGATCATCGACGTGTTCACCAAGGAATTTCTCGCCGACATCGGCGCGACGAACCTCGAGCAGGCGATGCTCTACGCCAACAACAGCCAGGTGGACGACGGCGACACGCTGCGCGTGAACAACGGCATCACCCAGACCGCCGCCGGCAACGCCTTCAATTTCCGCTCGCGCGGCATCCTCGGCAACAGCACGCGCAACTATTTCGAGACGCGCCTCGGCACCGATTTCTACAGCACCGAGCGGCTCGACGATTCGCGCGGGCCCAACTCCGTGCTCTTCGGCATCGGCTCCGCCGGCGGCATCGTCAACAACTCGCCGAAGCGCGCGCAATTCGGCTCCACCTTCGCCGAGACGCAGCTGCAGACGGGCACCTCCGACCAGGGCCGCGCGACGATCGACTACAACCTTCCCGTCGTGAAACAGAAATTCGCCGCGCGCCTCAATGCCCTCTACGATCACCGGGGCTCGTGGCGCGACTACCTCGCCTCCACCCGGCGCGCCGCGACGGCTGCGCTCACCTACCGTCCGTTTGCGAACACCGAGATCCGCGCCGATGCGGAGCGCGGCAGCGTGCGCGGCACGCTCGGCCGCAACTATCCCGTCGTCGATGGCATCACGCTTTGGTGGCGGCAGCAGAGCACCAGCGCCGCCACCATCGCCACCGGCGCGCTCACCGCCGCGCAAACCGCCCTCGGCTACACGCGCCCGCTCACGGCGAACCGGCTCGTCTATGTCGAGAACCAGAATTTCGTTTTCAACGCCAACAACCAGTGGTCCACGGCGAGCGACGGCGCGTTTGCCTCCGCGATTCTCAACGATCCCGCGCGCGTGCCCTACGCCGCCAACGCCGCCGGGCCCGGCGGCCGCACGCTCCACGATTTCGACAACGTCACTTTGATCGCCGAGCACCGCTTCTCACCGGCGCTCATCGGCGAGGTAGGCTACTATCATGAGTTCGGCCGATGGACGAACTACGATGTCGGCGGCGAGAACGTCACGATCAGGGGCGACCCGAACGGCCTCATCCGCAATCCCGCGAATTTTCAGTCGCTCGGCAGCTTCCGGCCCGCGACCGATGCCGCGGGTAATCTCGTCAACCCCAACGCCGGGGGCACTTACCTCGAGACGCCGTGGCTCCGGCGCATCAACCGCACCGCGAGCGACAACCTCCGCGCCACCCTCGCCTACGAGAAAAACGCCGGCCGTTGGGGTCACCACCGCCTCGCCGGCATGGCGCAATATCAGGTCGAGAAAACCGTCAACTACACCGACCGCGAAGTCTGGCTCGGCGCGCCGTTCAACGTCGAGCCCACCAACGACAACAACTCCGTCTGGCGCCGTTCCTACATCACGCTGGGCGACTCCGCCTCGCAGCGCCTGCCCGATCCGCTCAATCCCGGCACCCTCACCATCAATGTCCCCGGCCGCGCCGCGCCCATCACCAACGGCTGGATCGCGCAGGGCGGCACCAAGAGCCGCCGCGCGGTCGAAAGCCAGATGGCCGCCGTGCAGAGCGCGTGGTGGCAGCGCCGCATCATCACCACCCTCGGCTACCGGCGCGACCACCTCACGCAGACGCGCATCACGCCGGCGCGCGACGCCACCGGCATCTGGGCAGGCAGCAACGGCCTGCAGGTATTCAACGCCAACTCGCCAAAATCGGAATATGAATTCTCCGGCCACACCACCACGGCGGGCATCGTGATTCATCCCCGCGACTGGCTTTCGGTGTTCGCGAACCGCTCCAAAAATCTCGGGCTCCCCGATTTCTCGCAGCGCGTCGGCGCCGACGGCGGCGTGCCGCCCGCGCCCAAGGGCAGCGGCTTCGACACCGGGCTGATGGTCAGCCTGCGCAACGACCGCATCGTCGCGCGCGTGAGTTACTTCACGACCGAGGTCACCGATCAGGTCGGCTCCATGGGCGTCAACAACGCCTTCGCCCCGCGCTACGATCAGATCCTCTCCATCCTCGACGATCCCAACGGCGACGGGCGCACCACCGACCGGCTCTACACCGCCGCGCAGATGGCAAAATACCCCGAACTGCGCCCGACCGCCCTAGCCAACGCCGACTCCCTCGACAACGCGAACAAGGGCGTCGAGTTCCGCGTCACCGCGAACGTCGGCGAGAGCCTGCGGTTCATCGTCAACTACTCCTACAATCTCCAGGACCGCGCCAACGTCTACAAGCGCACCACCCTGCTCTTCGATCAGCTCGACGCCTTCATCGCCGATCTCGTGAAGGCCAACCCCACCGTCGATGTGCTCAACGCCCGCGGCACGCAGGGCCAGTCGCTTTCCCAGCTCGTGGCCACCAACCGTTCCGACCTCGATGGGCGGCGCCTCGACTTCGAGGGCGCCTACGGCAACCGGAAGCACAAGGCCAATTTCTTCGCGAACTACACGTTCAAGGATTCCATCTTCAAGGGCTGGTCCGCCGGTTTTGGCGGCCGCTACCTCAGCCCCATCGTCGCCGGCCGCGTCTCCACCCAACCCGGGCTTCCGCCCCAAGGCTCCGGCTCCAACACCGGCGTCGGCGTCAACGGCCCCGTCCGCTACGGCAACGACAGCCTGCGCTTCGATGGCATGTTGCGCTATCAGGCGCGCGGCGCCTTTTTTGGCCGCAACGTCCGCGCGACTTTTCAGCTCAACGTGAAGAACCTCCTCGACGACCACGACATCGAGGTCCGCCGCCACAAGACCGACGGCATCACCCTCGACCGCTTCGTCTTCACCGAGCCGCGCGAAATCACGCTCTCCACCACGCTGCGCTTCTGAAACTCCCCGTCCCCCATGCAAATCTCTTCATTCCTCACCCTCGCTGCGCTGGCGGCCGCCACCGCGCTTCACGCCGCCGCGCCCGCAACGAAGCCCAACATCCTCCTCGTCCTCTCCGACGACCAGAGCTACCCTTTCCTGTCCTGCTACGGCGACACCAACGTCCGCACGCCTGCCCTCGATCGCCTCGCCGCCGAGGGCATGAAGTTCCACCGCTTCTTCACGTCCGCGCCGCAGTGCGTGCCCGCGCGCGCCGCCTACCTCACCGGCCGCAGCGCCGTCGCGGCGCGCATGACGCGCTTCTCCTCCCCGCTGCCGCGCGACGAGATCACGTTCCCTGAGATTCTCCGCGCGCAGGCCGGCTACTTCACCGGCGTCTGCGGGCGCACCTACCATCTCGACGGCTCCGCGCGCAACGCCAGCTCCGTCCTCGGCGCGATTTCGGAGCAGCACGGGCTGCGCACGTTTGAGCAGCGCATGGACTACGTGCGCACCGGCTCCGATGCGGCCGCGATCGAGCAGATGCGCGAGTTCCTCGACCGGAAGCCCGCGGACAAGCCGTTCTGCCTCTGGCTCAACTTCAGCGACCCGCATCACCCGTGGACGCCCGAGGCCGAGTTTCGTCCCGACCCCGCCTCGCTCAAGCTGCCCGCCCACTGGCCCGATCTCCCTGGGCTGCGCGAGCAGCTCGCCGACTACTGCGGCGAGGTCAACCGCGTCGACCACTCCACGCAGGCCGTGCTCGATTTGCTCGCCGCGCGCGGCTTCGCCCAAAACACAATCGTCATCTTTGCCGGGGACAACGGCGCCGCGCTCCCCCACGGCAAGGGCTCGCTCTACGATCCCGGCTGCAACGTCCCGCTCGTCATCCGCTGGCCGGGCGTCGTGCGGCCCGGCGGCGATTCGCGCGCGCTCCTGAGCAACGAGGACATCGCGCCCACCGTGCTCGCCGCGGCCGGCCTCGCCCCCGGCCCGAAGATGAGCGGCATCAGCTTCCTTCCGCTCCTCCGCGGCGAGGCGCACACGCCGCGCACGCACGTCTTCACCGAGCGCGGCCCGCACGGCACCGCCCCCGTCACGGTCGAGATGCGCAGCAGCGGCTACGATCTCAGCCGCGCCGTGCGCAGCGACCGCTACAAGTTCATCTACAACTGCACGCCGTGGATCCCCTACTCGCCGGTCGACTCCGCCGGCGGCGCCGGCTGGCGCGAAATGGTCGCCGCCAACGCCGAAGGCAAACTCGCCCCCGGCCTGCGGGCGACGTATTTCACCACCCCGCGCCCCGTCTACGAGCTCTACGACCTCGATGCCGATCCCTCCGAGCTGAAGAACCTCAGCGGCACGCCCGCCCTGCACGAAACCGAGTTCGCCCTCCGCCGCGCGCTCGCCGAAAAAATGATCCTCGATTTCGACTACCTTCCCCTCCCCGACGTCGGCGACCAAGCGCCCGCCGCCGGCAACGCGAAGAAGAAGGGCAAGGCGGCAAAGGGAAAAAACTGATTTGCACCGGCGGGGCGTCGTTTGACCTCCTCGCGTCGCCGCGCACTCACGGGGGACGCGGCGCGGGCGCCACGCGCCCAATATTTCCAGAACCGATTTTGCCTGCGCTGCGCGCGACCGCACCGTATTCCCATCGCCGTCCCCGATGAGCCGACCCGTCGTCGCCCTGCCCTTGCTTGCGCTGCTCGCGCCCGCGGCCGTGCTGGCCGCGCCCAGCCCCGACGATTTCGCGTTCTTCGAGGCCAAGGTCCGCCCGCTGCTGGCTGAGCGGTGCCACGAATGTCACGGAGTGAAGAAGCAGAAAAGCGGACTCCGGCTCGATTCCTTGCCGGGCTGGCAGGCCGGCGGGGATGGCGGCGCGGTGATCCAGCCCGGCGATCCCGAGGCGAGCCGGCTCATCGAGGCCGTGCGCTACAAGAACGAGGACCTCCAGATGCCACCGGAGAATCCGCTGCGCGCCGACGAGGTCGCCGTCCTCGTCGAGTGGGTGAAGCGCGGCGCGCCTGATCCGCGCACGACCGTGCCGATGGACACCGCCCCGAAGATTGTGGCGATGACGCCCGCGCAGGCGCGCGAGCATTGGGCGTTCAAGCCCGTCGTCGCGCCGCCCGTGCCCACGCCGCCTGGCACCACGGCAGACGATCATCCGATCGATCGTTTCATTCGCGCGCGCCTCGCGCGGGAGAACCTCGCGCCCAGTCCCCGGGCTGATCCACGCACGCTCATCCGGCGCGCGTATTTCACGCTGCTCGGCTTCCCGCCTTCGTTCGATCGCGTCGAGCAGTTCGCCGCCGACTCAAGCCCGGACGCCTTCGCGAAGCTCGTCGATCAACTGCTCGCGCGGCCGGAATACGGCCAGCGCTGGGGCCGCCACTGGCTCGACGTCGCGCGCTACTCGGACACCACGGAAAAATCCACCGACAGCGAGCGCCGCATCCCCTTCGCGCACACCTACCGCGACTACGTGATCGAGGCCTTCAACCGCGACGTGCCGTTCGACCGCTTCATCCGCGAGCAGATTGCCGCCGATCGACTGCCGGCGGAAACCAAGCCCGATCTGCGCGCGCTGGGCTTTCTCACGGTGGGCCGGCGCTTCGAGGGCAACATCGAGGCGCCGCAGCTCATCGTCGACGAGCGCATCGACACCATCGGCCGCGGCGTGCTCGGCCTTACGCTCGCCTGCGCGCGCTGTCACGACCACAAGTTCGACGCCATCCCCACCGCCGACTACTACTCGCTCTACGGCATCCTCGCCAGCACCGAGGAACCGATGGACCTGCCCGAAATCGGCCGCGCCCCCGACGGCGATGCCGTGGCCAAATACCGCGCCGATCGCGCCAGGCTCTTTGCCGACTACGACAAGCTGCTCGGTGAAATCACCGCGCGGTCGCGCCGGCTGCTGCTGGAGCTCGCGCCCGAATACCTGCGCCACTTCGTGCAGGAGTCGCCCAACCATCGCACGGTCGAGGGCTTCGTGCCGCTCGACACGCCGCGCGGCCTGCTCGTGCTCGGCGGCGCGCCGGCGTGGGCCCACTTCATCTCCGACTCGCTCGCGCGCGGCGAACGCCACTTCTCGCTCTGGCCCGCCCTGCTCGCGCTGCCCGCGGCGGATTTTCCCGCGCGCGCCGCGGCGCTTCTGGACGAGGCCGCGCGCCAACCCGCCGCGCACGACCCCGCCGTGCTCACCGCCTTGCGCGAGAAGCCGCTGGCTTCGATGCTCGACGCCGCCGATGCGTTCGGCCGGGTCATCACCGAGGCGCTCAAGCCGCCCGCGGCGTCGCCGCTCGGCGCGCGCCTCGCGAGCGCGGAGGCGTTTCCCGAGTTCAACCGCGAAGCCGTCGCCATCGATGTGTTCCGCTTCGTCACCGAGCACCAGATCGTCGCGCGCCGCGACGGCGAGGCCGCCGCAAAAATCCGCGAGAAGCTCACCCTCCTCGAGGCCGACGGACCCGTGGAGCGCGCGCAGGCGATCCTCGCGAGCGCCGTGCCGTTCGAGCCGCACATCATGCTGCGCGGCGATCGGCTGAAGCCGGGCCCCGCGGTGCCGCGGCGCCTGCCGCAGCTGCTCGCCGCCATCGACGCGCGCGAGTTTGCCGACGACGGCCGCCTCGCGCTCGCCGAGGCGCTGGCCAGCCCGAGGAACCCGCTCACCGCCCGCGTGATCGTGAATCGCGTGTGGCAGCAGCATTTCGGCGCCGGGCTCGTCGCGAGCGCCGACAATTTCGGCGCCGTCGGCGAGCGCCCGTCGCACCCGGAGCTGCTCGATCACCTCGCGGCGTGGTTCATCGCGCACGGCTGGTCGATCAAGGCGCTCCACCGCCACCTCATGGCCTCGGCCACGTGGCAGCAAAGCGGCGCGCCGCAGCCCGCCGCGCTCGAGCGCGATCCCGCGAACCGCCTGCTCTGGCGCATGGCGCCGCGCCGGCTCGAGTTTGAGGCGCTGCGCGACAGCCTGCTGCGCGTCGCCGGCCGGCTCGACACGCGCCTCGGCGGCCGCAGCGCCCCGCTCGACGACGACAACGTCCGCCGCGCCGTCTACGGCCTCACCGATCGCTTCCGGATTCCCGCGCTCCTGCGGAACTTCGACATGGCGAACCCCGACCAGTCGCTCGCCCGGCGCGCCACGACCGTCCACCCGCTGCAGGCATTGTTCTTCCTCAACAGCCCGTTCGTCCGCACCCAGGCCGAGCACGTGAACCGCGCCCCGGAGATCGCCGAGCTGCTCGATGCGACCGCGCGCGTCACCGCCCTGTATCGCCGCGTGCTCGCGCGCAACCCCGACGCCGATGAGCTCGCGCTCGCGCGGCGCCACCTCGGGCCCGCGCCGGGCGAGGCGCGCTGGGCGGAGTTCACGCAAGCCTTGCTGCTTTCCAACGAGTTCTTCTTCTGCGACTGATCGCCGTCCCGGCCATGCCTCCGCCGTCCACCCCTCCCGCCGATCTGCTCTCGCGCCGCGAGCTGCTGCGCCGCTGCGGCGCGGGCTTTGGCACGCTCGGCCTCGCCGCGCTGCTCGGCGGGCGCGCCGCGCTTGGCGCCGAGGCCGCGCCCTCGGGCCCGCTCGCGCCGCGTCCGCCGCATTTCCGCGCGCGCGCGAAGCGCGTGATCCAGATCCTCGCCAACGGCGGGCCGTCGCAGATGGACACGTTTGACCCCAAGCCGGAGCTCAACCGCCTCCACGGCCAGCGCCTCCCCATCCACCTCGCGACGGAGCGGCCCACCAGCACCGCGCTGGGATCGCCGTTCAAATTCACGCGCCACGGCCAGTGCGGCCTCGAGGTGAGCGAGCTGTTCGCGCCGCTCGCCGAGCAGCACGCCGACGACATGTGCGTGATCCGCTCGATGTATTCGGACTCGCCGGTCCACGAGAACTGCCTGCGCCTCCTCCACTGCGGGGCGAGCATCATGGCGCGCCCCAGCATCGGCGCGTGGATCACCTACGGGCTCGGCACGGAAAACGAGAACCTCCCGGGCTTCGTCGTGCTGGTGCCCAAGGGCATGCCGGTCGCGGGCGCGGACAACTGGCAGTCGTCGTTCCTGCCCGGCGCCTACCAAGGCACCTACCTCGAGACCGAGGGCCGCCGCGCCTCCGAGCTCCTCGACCACCTCTCCAACCCGCACCTCGGCGCCGCCGGGCAGCGGGAACAGCTCGACCTCGTGCAGGCGCTCAACCGCCGCCACCTCGCGTCGCGCCACGAGCCGGCGCTGGAGGCGAGGATCCACAGCTTCGAGACCGCGTTTCGCATGCAGGCGGCGGCGACGGACGCCTTCGACATCGAGCGCGAGCCGGCGCACATCCGCGCGCTCTACGGCGACACGGCGCAGGCGCGGCAAATGCTCCTTGCCCGCCGCCTCGTCGAACGCGGCGTGCGCTACGTCCAAGTGTGGCACGGCACCCTGCAGCCCTGGGACGGCCACGACAACATCGAGAAGAACCACCGCCGCCTCGCCACCGAGTCCTGCCAGGGCATCACCGCGCTCCTCACCGACCTCAAGCAGCGCGGGCTCCTCGAAGACACGCTCGTCATCTGGGGCGGCGAGTTCGGCCGCACGCCCACGGTGGAGCTTTCGCAAGGCGAGAAAGTCGCGCCCACCGCCGGCCGCGATCACAATCACCATGGCTACACGATGTGGCTCGCCGGCGGCGGCGCGAAGGGCGGCCACCTCCACGGCGCGACCGACGAGTTCGGCTTCAAGGCCGTGCAGGATCGCGTGCACGTGCACGACCTGCAGGCGACGGTGCTGCACCTGCTCGGCCTCGATCACGAGCGCCTCACCTACCGTCACGGCGGCCGCGACTACCGGCTCACGGACGTGCATGGCCGGGTCGTCCGGGCCCTGCTCGCCTAGGCCTCTCCCGCTATTTTTCATGAAGATTGCCTTGTTCTTTTTCCTGGCGCTCGCGGCGGTGCGCGCCGCCGCGCCGCTCGAGCTCGGCACGCGCTGGGAACTGTTCGTCGACGAGTTCCTCGTCGCGGAAAAGGCGGGCGCCGCGCTGCGCCTCCACGAGCCGGTTCGCCGCGAAATCGTGCTCGTCACGGATCAGCCGTGGGAAGGGCCGACGTCGGCGTATTTCTCCGTCATCCAGGACGGCCGCAAGGTCCGCCTGTATTATCGCGGCGCCGCGGAGGACGGCGGCGGCGATCACAGCGACGCGCAGGTGACCTGCGTGGCCGAGAGCGACGACGGCATCCACTTCGCGCGCCCGCAGCTCGGCCTCATCGAGGCGCGTGGCACGAAGGCCAACAACGTCGTGTGGCGCGGCGTGGAGTCGCACAACTTCGCGCCGTTCCTCGACACCAACCCCGCCGTGCGCCCCGACGAGCGCTACAAGGCCCTCGGCGGCGTGAAGGAGCCCGGCCGCAACTGGCACCAGGGCGCGACGCCCGGCGGGCTCTACGCGTTTGCCTCGGCCGACGGCATCCACTGGCGGAAGCTGAAGCCGGAGCCGGTCCTGACCAAGGGCGCCTTCGACTCGCAGAACCTCGCGCTGTGGGACGAGGTGCGCGGCCGCTACGCCTGCTTCAGCCGGATCTTCGAGAAGGGCGTGCGCGCGATCCAGAGCAGCACCTCGGCTGATTTCCTCGCGTGGAGCGACAGCGTCTCGCACCGTTACGCCGCCGGCGTGCCGGCCGAGCACTTCTACACCTCGGCGACGATTGCGTGCCCGACCGCGCCGCATCTTTTCCTCTCGTTCCCCAAGCGCTTCGATCCGAAGCGCACGAAATTCCCCGGCCTGCCCGGCGGCCCGGGCGTGAGCGACGCCGTCTTCATGTCCAGCCGCGACGGCGAGAACTGGGACCGCCCCTTCCTCGAGGCGTGGGTGCGGCCCGGCCCGGACCCGAAGAACTGGACCGAGCGCAGCAACATGACGGCCTGCGGCCTCTACGACGGCGGCGACGGCGAGTGGTCGCTCTACCTCAGCGAGCACTACCGCCACGCGGATCACCGCATCCGCCGGCTCACCGTGCGGCAGCAGGGCTTCGCGTCGATGCACGCGGGCGCGACGGGCGGCGAGTTCACCACGCCGCCGCTCACGTTCGCCGGGAAAAAGCTCCTGCTGAACTACGCCACCTCGATTGCCGGCGGCGTGCAGATCGAGATTCAGGACGAGCGCGGCCAGCCGCTGCCCGGCTTCGCCCTCGGCGATTTTCCCGTGCTGTTCGGCGACGAGCTCGCCGCCACCGCCACCTGGAAGCGCGGCGTCGATCTCGGCGTGCTGCGGGGCAGGACGGTGCGCCTCCGCGTGCGCCTGAAGGACGCCGATCTCTACGCGCTGCGCTTCGCGGAGTGATCCGTCCGGCTGGGCCTTTGGGCGAAGGGGCGTTCGGCGAATTGTCGCCGCGAGGATTTTTTGCGATTTTGAGCGGGTTCATTGCCCAGCACCCCTCCACACCAAATCCATGTCCACACCACTCGTGTCCACGCCCGCCTCCGTTCCGGGCGGCGCCACCTACCAGCATCTCGCCTACGTCGAGGCCTACGACGCGGTCCTCAACTGCGACTACGCCTTTGTCGCCTACAAGGAGACCGACTCCGGCGGCGACTGGCGCGTGCGGATCAAGTCCTCGCAGACCGCCGGCGCGGTGTTCGAGCCGGCGATGATGAAAAGCAACGCCCGCGCGGCCGGCGCGCAGGGCAAGCCGTGGTTCCCGTGGGGCTATAGTTTCGACGCCAGCGCGGGTGATGCGCGCCACATTCAGTTCCGTGTCCACGTGAAGGACAGCCAGCCCGCCGCGATCGAGATGTTCGTGCAGCTGCGCAAGGCCGACGGCTCCGCCGACACGCCGAAGTCCGTCAAGTTTGCCTGGCCCGCCTAAGCGCCGCGCCGGCTTCCGTCTCCGGTGCGCCTTGGCGCGCCGGGTTGTCCTCGCATTGCCGGCCCGGGCCGGCGAGGCTCGCGTCGCTTCGGTTGCCGCCCCGTTCCGGCCAGTCTTCCCCACCCCGTCCATGTCCAGCCCCATTCCCCCGGGCTACGACCCTCATGTCGTCGCCCTGGCCAACCACGCCGGCCTCGCCTGCCGTTTCCTCAAGGGCGCCGATTTCAAGATCGCCGACCTGCCCGCGGAGGAGGTCGATTTCTCGAAGGGCCCCCAGTTCATGCCCCTGGCCGTCGCGATCACCCAATATGGGCCGATGGTGTTCACCGTCGCGGCGCGCCCGGCCTTCGACGACGGCGCCGTCTCGCAGTGGCTCGACTACATCTGCCGCGCCGAGGGCTATGAGCACACCCCGGTGACGGAGACGCGCATCGGCGGGCGGCCTGCGGTGACGTGCGATGCGACCCAAAAGGCCGACGCGATGACGATGAAAATGCGCTTCGTGCTCATCGAGGATGGCGGCCGGCTCTACCAAATGTCCGCCATGGCGCCCGAGCCCTTCTGGGAAAGCGCGATCAAAAAAATGGCGCCGATGCTCGCCTCGCTTGAACTGCGCGAGCCCCGCGGCACCAAGGTCGCGCTGTTTCCCGGCCAGGGCGCCCCTGCGGCGGCGGCTACGGAGAAGCCTGCCGAAAAGCCGGGCGCGAGGAAAAAGGCCAGGCCCGCCGCCCAAGCATCCGCCTCGGCCACGGCGGCCGTCCCCAGCGCGAAGCTCACGGCCGAAGAACTGGCCGCCATCGCGCTTGCCGCCGATGCCGGCACGCTCGATCCCGAGCAGAGATTCAACGTCAACCTCCGCGACCGCGGCGCCGGCCTCGTGCCGCGCGTCGTCTCGGTCGACCTCGCGGGCAAGTCCGCCACCGTCGCGGCCGGCGCCGTGCAGGGGTTCTTCCGGGTCCCCCTCGGCTGGCATGTCATCGACGATGGCCAGCGCACGCTGGTCCTCGATGCCGGCGGGAAAATCCAAGTCAACCTGAGCCAGCGCCGCAGCGAGGGCGCCTCGATCCAGGCCTTCGCCCGCGCGTGCCTCGATCAATACCTCACGACGCAGCCCGACGTCGCCGTGGCGGTGTTCGAGATTGAGGACATCGCCGCCGCCGGCGTGCGCGGCGTGATGATCGACGGCGAAAAACTCGACCAATGCTTCCTCGTGCGCGATCTCGGCCGCGAGGGCCTGGTGCTCGTCGCCCGCGCGACGGCCGCCGCGGCCGACTCGAGGCGCGCGCTCGATCTCGCGGGCGACATCATGGCGACCTTCGTCGCGCCCGAGGCCGCGGCCAAAACCTGACGACGCGACGACCATGGCGACGACCCTCGACCATCTCCGCGTCGATCACCGCGTGACCGTGATTCGCGAGTTCACCGACTCGGCGGGCGTGACGATGCGCGCCGGCGAGAGCGGCATCCTGCGCGAACTCTCCTTCGATCAAATCAAGCTGCAGGCCCACCTCGGGATCGAGCGCGACGGCCGGAAAATCGCGCTGATGTTTCAATACAAGATCCGGCAGCCCGCGCGCAGCATGCGGGAAATCTTCGAGGTGGGCGACCACGTCCCGGTGCCCGGCACCGAGCGGGCCTGGCATGAGCCCGCCGCCCGGAAGATGATCGTGCCGCCCAAGGCGAACGACGCGGAACCCGACCCGGCGCCGGATTGGTGGCGCGAGGCGAAGCAGCTCGAGGACGCCGGCCGCCTCAAGGAGGCCGAGGCCGCGATCCAGAAGGCGGCGCCGCACATCGGCTCCGCCGCGTCCATCGCGGAGATGTATGCCCGCCAGATGCGGATGTTTCAGCGGGAGGGCGACGAGCCGAGGGCCATCGAGGCCTTCAAGCAGGCGGTCGACTGGATGGGCAACTATGCCGCGTCGGCCACGAGCGGCGGCGAAGGCGCGGCGCTCTCGCTGGAGCGCGACGACTTCCGCGCGGCGCTCGCGCGCGAATTTGGCTACGATCCGACCGAACCGCCGCAATCATCATGAAATCCCTGCTCCCCGCCGCCGCCATCGCCGCGATGATCGTCACGGTGCTCGTCACCTTGTGCGCCGTCGTGTTCTGCATGGCGGGAGGCGCGAACTCCACTCCGGCGCAGATCCGCGCGTTGAAACTCTGGATGGCCGGGCTCTCCCTGCTGGGCGCCGGAGGCGTCACCGCCGGAATCCTCCTGATGCGGGCGGGCCAGCACGGCTGGGCGGCGGGCGCGGCGATCCTGCCGTCCCTCGTCATGGTCATCATCCTCATCGTCTCGATGATCGTGGGATGAGCTCGTTCTCCGGCATCCTGCGGGCCAACCCCGGCCTGCTCGTCGGCCTGGCGCTGTGCGTCGGCCTCCCGCTCGTGCTCGCGCTCATCGCGCTGATCCTGCGCGGCGCGGGCGCATCCCCGCGGCCGATCGTCTTTCTGGCCGTGCTGCTGCTGCCGGCGGCGTGGGTGTTTCTCATCGGCCGCCTCGTCCTCGCGCGTGAGCCCGGCGCCGGGCCGGAGACGACCGTCGACGTGACGGTGCGCGACGGGCAGTTCGTCGAGCGCGCGAAAATCTTCGGGGCCGGGCTCCGCGACGCCGATCGGCGCGACGCCAAGGCCGTGTTTCCCGAGTTCTTTGGCGAGGCCGAAGTCGCCGAGCTCGGCATCGTCGGCACGGGCGAGACGGTGGTCGCGGCGCAGTTTCCCACGGCCGAGGCGGCCAAGCGCGCGGCGGCGGCGCTGTGGCAGGCGTTTCAAATCACCGACACCTCCGGCGACGAGGAGCGCGGCTGGCGCGGCTACCGCCGGAGAAACTCCGACTACATCGAGCTGCTGCGCACGGGCCGCCACGTGTTTTTCTGGACCGCGCCGACGAAGCAGGCCGCGGCCGCGCGCCGCGCGGCGAGCTTCGCCGCGCCCGGATCGGCGGCGGCGCACACCCCCGGGCCGGCGCCGCTGTTCCCCGCGCTCCAGCCGCTCGGCGCGCTATTTGAGCCGACGTGGACAAAGATCGCGGGCCTGCTGCTCATGCTCGCGCTCGGCGTCGGCTGGTTTTTCAAGGGCGCGGCGTGGGCCGGCAGCGTGCCCCCCGCGCCGGGCACCGCGGCGATTTCGCCTTCCGATCTCGTGGCGCGCCTCGAGGCGATCAACGCGCTCGACGTGCCCTTCCGCATCGAGCGGGGGACGCGCGCCGGGGAGTTTTTCGCCACCTGGCGCCATGCCGACGCGAAGTGGGCCGACCTCGCCCGCGCGCACGGCCTGCGGCATGCGCTGCGCATCCGGATGGTCCTCGATGAGCCGGCGCGCGTCGTGCGCGCCACGGACTACGTGGCGCGCCTCGACTGGTCCGCGGGGGGCGACGGCGCGCGCCTCGAATGGCAGGCCGGGCTCGGCATCGTCTTCTTCCAGGCCGAGCAGCGCCGCGTCTTCGGGCTCCAGCTCGACGAGCACGGCCGTTTCAAGCCGGAGCTTTCCTACCGCTACACGTTCAACCTGCAGGAGATGAAGTCGCCGCTGCAGGCCGCCGTCACCCAGGCGGGCTGGACGTGGCGGCCCACCGTGTGGCAAGGGCCCGCAGGGTTGCGCTGGCTGACCGAGTGAGCGGACCGACTGGCGCCCCGTGGCAAACTCCGCCGCCCCAATGACACCGCCCATGATCACCGCGACCCGGAACCTCCATTTCCGCGATCCCCGCGCGCCGCACGGGGTGCGGGTTGCCGTGGAACGCGAGCTCATGACGCTGCTGAGGCCGGCGATGGAGGAGTCCCGCCTGACTTATCGCGCCGAGGGAAAATCCAACGGCGTGCCCTATCGCGCGATGCTGCGGCTGCAGGCGGCCCTCCCGTTGACGAATTGCTACCTGCTGCAGTTTGAGGCCGCGGAGAAGGACCTCTCGGCCTTGCGCCCCGCCGGGCGCGGCAAATATCTCGACGGCTGGCTGGATCTCTGGACGCGCGATTTCAAGCCCGCCCCTGCGCCCACGCCTGGTGAGGGCTCGGCCGAGCGTTCCCGCGAACTCGCCGAACAGGCGCTCGCGGCGGAGGCGCACCTCGACAGCGTCGCGTCCGTGCAGCAGGAAATCGTCCGGGCACTGCAGGCCGGCGCGACGTTTTCCACCGCGCACAAGGAGGGCGGCACCGTCATCCGCTACGCGTCGGGCCACTTCCAGCGCGCCGACTACGGCGAGTCGAGCGCCACCGAGCGGTTCTCGAACGAGGCCTCGTTCCTCGCGTTCCTCCGCAAGTTCTACGACTGGGAAACATCGCGCGGTTCCTACCCGGAGAAGGCCACCGACCTCGTCGCGTGGACGCTCATGCTCCGCCTGCTCAATCGGAAAGGCTAGGCCGGCGCGTCCGCGCCTTCCGCCGCCCCACTTCCCCCCGCTCCCATGCCGGCTTGGTTTCCCCGCCCCGCCTTCGGCCTCGTCCTCGTCGCGCTCCACCTCGCCGTTTCGATTTTCGCCGTCCACGACGCGCGCACGAGCCAGGGCGGAGGCTGGATCAGCCTCAAGGGCATCGACGCCGACCTCGTCACGCCGCCCGTCTCGTTCCCGGGCGAGACGCTGAGCCTGCAGCCCGACTACCGGCGCAATGCGGACATGGCCCGCGCCATCGGAGCCTGCGCCGTGCTCGCCGACTTCGCCGGCGCCGGGCGGGGGCGGCTCGCGCCACCGCCCGGGAAAGAGTCCAACCTGCGTCACACGGTTCGCCTCGATCCGACCGCGCCATGAAGACGCCCGCCACCCCGCCCGACGACCCCCAGCGCCAGCTCGCGGCGTTTCCCGCCGCGCTGCGCAAGCTCGTCGACGCCGAGCTCAGGGCCGGCAACTCGATTGCCGAGCTCGCGCACGGGTTTCCCGCCGCCCCCTGCGGCGCCTACGTGAAGCTCGCGCAGCCGGTCGCCGCGTGCCGCCGCAAGGCCGCGGGCGAGATCGCGTTCTTCGATCGCAACGGCTCCGACTATGCCGGCGAGTTCACCACGGCGCAGCGGCACTTCTTCGTGCTCGAGCCGCCCCATCCGCCGGAGCCCGAGCCCGACATGAACGCGATTCGCGCCGCGCGCGAGGCGAGCCAGCGCGCCGCAGACGAGCAACTCTACCGCGTGCAGGCCGACGGCAAAAGATCGCGCGCCCAGCCCCGCGGGCCCGCCACGCCGCCGCCCCTCCCGCCGGAGCCCGCGGCCGCGGCGCCGCCCGCCCGGCCCGCCACCGCCGTCGATCGGTTTCGCGCCAGCATGGTCATGAACCACGAGCGCTGGCACGACGGCATCGGCTACGATCTCGAGATTCTGAAGACGGCCACGCCCGAGGAACTCGTCGAGATTGAAGAGCTGCTGCTCCCGCGGGCCACGGAGGATTGGCGGGACGTCGAGGCGCTCGCCGCGCTCGACTCGCCGCGCGCGCGGGTCGCGCTGCGCAAGGCGCTGAAGGGCGGAAAGCATCCGGTGCGCACCGCCGTCCTGCGGCACGCCCCCGCGCTGGTCTCGGAGCAGGAGCGGACCGCCGCGCTCGTCGCGGCGCTCGAGGACGCCGACCTCCACGGCGGCCTGACGCAGGCCCTGCTGGAGGTCGAGGCATTCCATCCCCCGGAGATCATCGCCGCGCTCCTGCGCGGCGTGTTGCACCGCACGGGCGGGCCCCCGGTCCATTTCGCGGCGATGCTGATGTTTCTCCACGGCCAGGCCGCGTCGGCCTTCGACTGGGACCTGCGCCCGTTCTTCCTCGAGTTCAACACGGACGATGGCGCGAAGCGCCGCGCCCTCTTCCGCGATCTCTGCACCCGCATCGGCGTGGACCCGCAGCCCTACCTCGCGGCGCGGCAGCCCGCGCAATTCCGCATTGCCAGCGGTGGCCGGGCACCGCGACAAATCGCGCCATGATTGCCAAGCTTCCGCGCTGGGTCTGGCTGGGCGCCGCGCTCCTCGCGGGCATCGCGGGGCTCATCAACGCGGTGGGCTTCCTCAGCGTCGCGCGCCAGGGCGTCACGCACCTCACCGGCACGACCACGCTCTTCGGCCTCGCGCTCGGCGGCGCCCGCTGGCGCGAGGCGGGATATTTTTTCGCGCTGATCGCGGCGTTCGTGTTCGGCGCGATGCTGAGCGGGCTCATCGTCCGCGAGCGCTCGCTCCAGCTGGGGCGGCGCTACGGGCTTGCGCTCGTGCTGGAGGCGATGCTCCTCGCCGCCGCGGTGCCGCTCCTCCAGGCGCAGCACGTGGCCGGCGACTACCTCGCCTCCGCCGCGTGCGGCCTGCAAAACGCCATGGTGAGCACCTACAGCGGCTTCGCCGTCCGCACGACGCACGTCTCCGGGATGTTCACGGACATCGGCATCGCGCTCGGCGCCATGCTCCGCGGCCTGCCCGCCGACGGGCTGAAGTTCAAGCTGTGGTCCATCCTGATCGGCGCGTTTGCCGGCGGCGGCGCGGTGGGCGCGCTGCTGTTCGGCCGCTTCGGCTTCGGCACGCTCTATTTCCCCGCGGCGATCACCGCCGCGACCGGCGCCGGCTACTGGGCCTACTGCCGCTGGCGCCACGTCGCGACGGAAGTGATGGGGCGCGGGGAGTAAGGCTTTCGCCGGGCGTCGTGTCGTCCCGCCCAAAGCCTTACCCGCGAGGAACGATTCTTGCAGGCAAACGACCTGGCCCGCTTGCTGCGTGCATGAAACGACGCCCGGCAAGGCAATCGACTTGGGGCGAATAACACCATTGGGCATGCAATCCACCGTCCTCGATATTCCCAGCTCCGCGCTTTGGGCTCTTCTGCTGGTATTCGTAAGCGTTGGAACCGCTCACTTGCTGCGAGTCCGTCGCGAAAAGCACAATGCCGCCGTTAAAGCCGCAGACGACGCGAAGATTGCCGAGGAGAAAGCCGCCAACGAGCGACGCACCGCATACGAGGCAGCACGCGACGAGCTCCTTTCCGTGCTGGATCCGCTCCTAGGCGCTCTGACGTCAAAGCCGAATGGGACGACTCCTCAGGCCGGCTGGCACAACTCCTTTTCCGAGATGACGCGAGTGGTTGACGGATTTGCAAAGAATCTTGAGGCGAGTGATCGGGCCATCCTCGAGGAAGCGTGGAGAAAGTATCAATCGGTAGATCGCGAATTGCTCAAACCCGAGATGGTTAAGCTCGAGACGGGCAGTAGGAGTCCTAGCTACGCACGCGGGAAGGCGCTCATCGTTCCGTTACTCGAATCGATGAGAGCCGTCGCACGGTAAGCGGAAAAGGCCCAACCAGCCGCCAGCAACGGTGTTCAAGAAACCAGCTGAAAGTGCGGGTTTCTGAGGAGGCGGTTGAGCAGGACGGTGAGTTTGCGCATGACGGCGGTGAGGGCGACCTTGGCGGGCTTGCCGCGTTCGCGGAGGCGCGCGCAGGAGGCTTGAAGGATTGCGTTGTGCCGCACCTCGCGCGGCTCATCTTTCACGTTTGGCAAAAGATGAAGCTCTTCATCGCGCTTTTGGCGGCCGTCGTCTCTGGAGCAGTTGTCGCTGCGATCGTCGCTTCCGTGGCATTTCGGGAAGCAAGCGGATTTAGCTACGCGCCGCCGATTATTGTTTTCCCGTTATTGTCGGCTTGGGTCTCTCCACCGACATACGGGATTTCGATGCTGGTTTGCTCGTCGCCAATCAAGGAGCCGAGCAAGAAGTAGCATCCGGCCTGGGGCGTTGCGGTCGCCACCGGCGTCACGTTTCTCGCATCGATCCTGTTTGCCCGCCTCCTATGGTTTCGAGATTCACACCGGTGAAGGAAAAGCCGAACCTCAAAGAAAGCATGGGCACGCTTCGACCAGGTATCGCAGATCAAATCGCGGATCTCCATCGAGTGTTAGACATCGGGAAGGCGGCAGGCATGACCATCATTCCCGAAGATGGAAACGGCGCGGCCGCCTGCGCCTTTTCGTTCGAGGAGCGCGAGCGGGCGCATGCTCGTGCCGCGATTTCCGCGTCACATCTTTTTCGGACCGGAGCTCTGCAGGTGTTCCTCCATGATCGCCCTATTCCATGTGAGGGAGAGCTCTCAAAAGAAGCGCACGCCGTTTATTCCTCTCGGCGTCCATCGGTCAGAACGCAGGACAACCTGGCGCGCAAGAATCCATTCGAATGAAAGACGAGCCAACGCCGCCAACGCGGCACGGGACAGCTTAAACGTCGGGCGAATCATGTGGCGCGCATTCAAAAAGGGGCGGACGGCAACCGGCCATGGCTCAATCAACGGCGTCGTGGTGCGGGACGAAATGCACCCCAAAGGCGCTCGCATTACCCTGGTCCGCGATGGCAGCGCCGCACCTTGGTCGATCACCTGCGAGATCGCCGGAACCTTTGCCCACACGGCCACGGCCGCTTCAGAAGACGAGGCCAGGCGCAAATACTCGGCCATGCAGCACGACCTTCAGGCGATCATGGAGGACAATTCCTCCACCCCATGCTACGAAAAGCTGCGCCTCTTCGCTGATGTCTACTGAAGCCCTCCTGCCCCGCATGGGGCCGGAGCCGACGCCACCGCCTTTGGCGCCTCGAGCTGAGGCAAGCGTCGCGCCGCCCCTGGCCGCGGCTCAGCCTTGACGTGGGCGCTCCGCTGCGGCCCAGGAAGATGGGGGCAGCAAAAGCACGCCGCTCGCCTCACCCCCGCTCACGCCGCTCGCCCCGTCCCTCACCGCCCGAACAAATCCCGCCCCCGCATCCCCGCCGCCGGCTTGATCCCGAGCAGGTGCAGCAGCGTGGGCGCGATGTCGTCGGTGCCGACGCGTTCCGTCCGCTCGCCGCGCGGCACGCCGGCCCCGAGCCAGAGCAGCGGGACATGGGTGTCGTAGCGGTAAGGCGTGCTGTGGTTGACGCCCGTCTTGCGGTCGAACCAGTTCGGCTTCGGCTGGTAGATCACGTCGGCGCTGCGCGCGCGGTTGAAGCTGCGCAGCATCGCGGCGCCGGCCTCGCCGGGCGCGTCGCCGGCCTCGAGCTGCGTGCGCGTGTAGGCGGCGCCCACGAAGGGCAGCGTGAGCAGCGCCGCGCGCACGACGCGCTCGGCGTCGGGCCGCGCGACATTTTTCGCCGCCAGGGTGTCGCGGTAGAACAGCAGCGCGGTCGCGTCGGTCGTGAGCCAGCGCTGGCCCTCCGGCGCGGGGCCAAACGCGCAGTCGAGCGCGCCCTGGCACGCGCGCAGCACGGCGACGGTGTCGATCCGCCCGGCGTCCGCGGCGGGATCCCGGGCCTTGAGCAGCTCGGGCAACTGCGGCGCGCCGTGGTCGGCGGTGAGGACAATGAGGCAGCGATTCAAGCCGACGCGTTGCTCCAGCAGCTGGAAAAAGTCGGCGAGCAGGCGATCCGTGCGCAGCGCCATGTCCATGACCTCGTGGCTGTCGGGGCCGTAGACGTGGCCGACGCTGTCGTTGGAGGAGAAGCTCAGCCCGAGGAAATCCATGGCGCCGCGGCGGCCGAGCTCCTCGCGCACGACGAGCTCGCGCGCGAATTCCATCAGCACCTCGCTCTTGAACGGCGTGTTTTCAAACGACTCGTAGAAATTCGCGGTGAGCGTGGGCGCGCCGCCATCGACCTTCTTCGGAAAAGTCGGCGGCAGGAAAAGCTCGACGGACTCGCCCGGCGCATCGTCCGCGCCCTGGATGGCCTCGTAGGCGGCGGCCGGCAGCAGGCGCTCCCAGGTCTTGCCGTAGTAGGACTCGACGCGGCCGGAGGCGTTGAAGGCCCGCACCCACGCGGGCAGCTCGGGCAGGTAGTAGGTCGAGGAAACGATGCGGCCCTTGTCCATCCAGTAGGCGGCGTCCGCGCGCTTGCCCCCGAGCAGGATGGCCGAGCGATCCTTGCTGGAAAGGCCGAAGGCCTTGGCGCGCCCGCCCGCGGCCTCCTTCACCAAGTCCGCGATCGTGGGCGCCGGGAAATGCCGCGGCGAGGCGCCGGCCGGCGCGATGCGGGCCACGCGCTGCGCGCCGCCGGTCGCCTCCAGCCCCACGATGCGCTCCTCGCGGTCCTCGACGCAACCGACCTTCAGCATCGTCTCGCGGTCGATCCAGTCGTTGGCGATGATGCCATGCACATCGGCATGCACCCCGCTCGAGATCACGGCGTGGCCGGGCGCGGTCTTGGTGACGGAGTGGCGGTGATCGCACTCCGTGAACCACGCGCCGCGCCCCATCAGCAGGCGGAAGCCGCCCTCGACCAAGTGCGGCGCAAAGCGCGTCAGGTAGTCGGCGCGAAACTGATCGACCGCGATGACGACGACGAGCGCCGGGCGCTCGGGCTCGGCGGCGCGCGCGGCCAGCGCCGTGGTGACAAGGAGCAGGAAAGCCGTCCGGAGATTCATGGCCTAGGCCTGCCGCCTCACAGCGACGAAAGCAACCCGCCATCCACGTAGAGCACCTGGCCGTTGACGAAATCCGAGGCGCGCGAGGCGAGGAACACCGCCGCGCCCACGAGCTCCCGCGGCTCCCCCCATCGTCCCGCCGGCGTGCGGCTACAAATGTAGCGCTCCCACACCGGGTCGACCGTCATGACGTCGGTCATGCTCGTGCGGAGGTAGCCGGGCGCGATGCCGTTGGCCTGGAGGCCGCGGCCCGCCCACTCGACCGCCATCGCGCGCGTGAGCATCTTCAGCCCGCCCTTGGCCGCCGCGTAGTTGGCGATCGTGGGGCGCGAAATCTCCGAGTTGAGGGAGCAGATGTTGATGATCTTGCCCGCGCCGCGGCCCAGCATCCCCGGCGCGACGGCGCGCGCGACCAGGAAGGCGCTGGTGAGGTTCACCTCGATCACGGACTGCCAGTGATCGAGCGGCATCTCCGCCAGCGGCGCGCGGCGGTGGATGCCGGCGTTGTTGATCAGGATGTCCGCGGGCCCGCCCTCGCGCTCGAGCGCGGCGACGCCCGCGGCGACCTCCGGCTCGCGCGCGACGTTGAACGCCGCCGCCGCCACGCGCCGGCCCTCCGCGCGCAGCGCCGCGGCCGTCGCGGCGAGCTTCGCGGGGTCGAGGTCGTTGAGCAGGAGGTCGGCGCCGGCGTCGGACAGGCCGCGCGCCAGCGTGAGCCCGATGCCCTGCGCCGCGCCCGTGATGAGCGCGCGCTTTCCGCGCAGCGAAAAGAGACCCGTGGCAGCCACACCGCCATCCCGAAGGAAGCGGCGCGGGCGGCGCAAGCCCGCGGCGAAAAATTCGTCTTTGCAGTCGGCAAGTTTCACCGGCGAAGCTCCCGCCACCCTGCCCCGCATGAAAAACACCACCCGTCTCAGCCTGGCCGCCGCGCTCGTGCGTTTTCTCCAGCGCCAATACATCCGCCGCGACGGCGTGGAGCACCGCCTCATCCACGGCGTGTGGGGCATCTTCGGCCACGGCAACGTCACGGGCTTCGGCCAGGCGCTGGAGGAGGAGGGCTCGCACTTCGGGAAAAACGCCCTGCCCTACCTCCAGGGCAAGAACGAGCAGGGCATGGTCCACGCCGCGGTCGCGTTCGCCAAGGCGCGCCAGCGCATGGGCACCTATGCGTGCACGAGCTCCATCGGGCCGGGCGCGACCAACATGATCACCGGCGCCGCCGTCGCGACCGTCAACCGCCTCCCCGTGCTGCTGTTGCCCGGCGACATTTTCTCCAACCGCCGCCCCGGCCCCGTGCTGCAGCAACTCGAGTTTCCCGCGAGCCAGGACGTCTCCGTCAACGACTGCTTCCGCCCCGTCTCGAAATACTGGGATCGTCTCAACCGCCCCGAGCAGCTCCTCACCGCCCTCCCCGAGGCGATGCGCGTCCTCGCCGACCCGGCGGAGACCGGCGCCGTCACGCTCGCGATGCCCGAGGATGTGCAGGCCGAGAGCGCCGACTACCCGCTGCATTTTTTCGAGAAGCGCGTCTACACCGTCGAGCGCGCGCCATGCTCCGCCGAGAATCTCCGCGCCGCGTGCGATCTCATCCGCGCCGCGAAGCGCCCGCTCATCGTCGCCGGCGGCGGCGTGCATTACTCCGACGCCACCGACGCCCTCGACAAATTCTGCGCCGCCACCGGCATCCCCGTCGGCGTCACACAGGCCGGCAAGGGCGCGCTCATCGACGCGCACCCGTCGTGTCTCGGCGCCATCGGCGTCACCGGCACCGCCGCCGCCAACGCCATCGCGCTCGACGCTGATCTCGTGATCAACCTCGGCACGCGGCTCAGCGACTTCACGACGGCGTCGAAGACGCAGTTCCAAAACCCGCGCGTCCGCTTCATCGGGATCAACACCGTCGCGTTCGACGCCCGCAAGCACGGCGCGCTTCCGCTCACCGGCGACGCCCGCGCAATCCTCGGCCAGCTTGCCCGCGCGCTCGCCGGCTGGCGCGCGCCCGCGGCCTATCGTCAGAAAATCGCCCGGGAAAAAGAAAAATGGTCCGCTACGCGCGCCACACTCGTCGCACCGAAACGCAGCGTGCCGCTCACGCAGGCTCAGGTGATCGACGAGCTTAACCGCGCCTGCGGCGCCGACGGCACGGTCGTCCACGCCTCGGGCGGCATCCCCGGCGACATCCACAAGCTCTGGCGCTCGCACGCCCGCAACGACTATCACTCCGAATACGGCTACTCCTGCATGGGCTACGAGATCGCCGGCGCGCTCGGCATCAAGCTCGCCGAGCCGAATCGCGAGGTCTACGCGTTCCTCGGAGATGGCAGCTACCTGATGCTGCACACCGAGATCGTCACCGCCGTGCAGGAGAACAAAAAGATCGTCGTCGTCGTGTGCGACAACCACGGCTTCGGCTGCATCCACGGCCTCCAGTGCGGCAGCGGCGGCCACAGCTTCGGCAATGAATTCCGCCACCGCACCGGCGGCGAGGCCCGTCTCACGGGCAAGCCCGTCGACGTGGACTTCGCCAAAAACGCCGAGAGCCTCGGCGCCACCGGCCTCCGCGCCACGACGCTTGCCGAGCTCCGCGCCGCGCTCGCCACGGCAAAGGCCGCGAAGGGCGTGGTCGTCATCCACATCCCCGTGCCCGCCGCCATCCGTCTGCCCGGCTATTCGTGGTGGGATGTGCCGGTTTCCGCGACCTCCCAGCTCCCCGGCGTCCGCGCTGCCCGCGCCCGCTACGATCGCACCGTGCAGGCGAAACAGCGGTTCTATTATTGATTGGCAGCCGCGAGCGCCAGCGAGTGGACTGCGGCCGGTCAACCACTCGCTGGCGCTCGCGGCTGAAGAATTCCTATGTCCGCCCTCCTCCACCCGTCCTGCCTCGTCGGCGCCAATCCCATCGTCTGGTCCAACGACGACTTCATGGACCTCGCCGGCGATGTCCCGCTCGACACCATCCTCCGCGAGATGCGCGCCGCCGGTTTTGCCGGCAGCGAGCTCGGCCATGCTTACCCGCGCACGCCCGCCGCGCTCGCCGAGGCGCTGGGCCGACATGACCTTCGGCTCGTCAGCGGCTGGCATTCCACCTACCTCGCGGCGAAGCCGTATGCCGAGGAGGAGAAAAATTTCCGCGCGCATCTCAACCTGCTCAAAACCCTCGGTGCCCGCGTCGCCATCGTCGCCGAGTGCACGCGCTGCATCCACGGCAACAAGGACGCCGCGCTCCGGTTTGGCGACGCGCTGGCCCCTCGCCTGACCGAAGCCGAGTGGCGCAAGTTCATCACGGGCCTGAAGCGCCTCGCCGCCGTCGCCGTGAGCGAGGAGATGCAGATCGTCTACCACCACCACATGGGCACGGTCATCCAGGGCGAGGCCGACCTCCACCGCCTGCTCGCCGCCGTGCCGGAGATCTCGCTGCTCCTCGACGCCGGCCACCTCGCGTTTGCCGGCATCGATCCCGTCGCCATCGCCAGGCGCTACGCCGCGCGCATCGGCCACGTGCATTTGAAAAGCGTGCGCGCCGAGGTCGCCGACCGCGTGCGCCGCGAGGGCTGGTCGTTCTACCGCGCCGTGGCGAACGGCGTGTTCACGATCGCGGGCGAGGGCTGCGTCGACTACCCCGCGATCTTCCGGCTCCTCGGGCGCGCCGACTACCGCGGCTGGCTCGTCGTCGAGGCCGAGGAAGACCCCATCAAGGTCCGCGCCCTGCCCAAGGCCAAGAAAGCCCGCGCCTACGTGCGCGCGCAAACTGGTGTCTGAACCAAATCATTTTGCAGGAGGAAACGAAGAGAACGGAGAAAACCAGAGACCAAAGTGCCCCTCCTCCGTTATCTCCGTTTCCTTCTGCACGAATTCAGAGCAACTGAAAAATCCGGTTCATCTCCCCTCTCCCTGCCTCCCCTTTCTCTTCTCATTTTCCCATGAACCCCTCCCGCATGTCGCAGATGACGGCGCTCGGCGCCGATTGGTGGAACGACTCCGGCGTCCCCGCCGAGCTGGGCGAGGCCGTCGCCCTCGGCGCCGTGGGCGGCACGTCGAACCCCGTCATCGTTTCCCAAGCCGTCAAGGCCCAGCCCGCGCTCTGCAATCCCCTCATCGATCGCCTGCTCGCCGAGAACCGCTCCGACACCGAGGACGACATCGCGTGGAAGCTCATCCACACGCTCGCGCTCGACGCGGCGTCGCGCCTCAAGCCCGTCTTCGACGCCACGCGCGGCGCGAAGGGCTGGCTCTCCGCGCAGGTCAACCCGAAGTATTACCCGAGCCAGGAGCTCATGGTCGCGCAGGCCACGCAGCTCGCTTCGCTCGCCCCCAACATCGCCATCAAGGCCCCCGCCACCGAGGTCGGCCTCGCCGCCATCGAGGAGATGACCGCCCGCGGCATCCGGGTGAACGCCACCGTGAGCTTCACCGTCCCCCAGGCCCTCGCGATCTCGGCGGCGTTGGAGCGCGGCCTCAAGCGCGCCCGCGCCGCCGGCCGCGACGCCGACGCCATCCGTCCCTACATCACCCTCATGATCGGCCGCGTCGACGATCAGCTCAAGCGCGTGGCCGAGGCGGAGAAAATCGCGACCACACCCGGCGCGCTGGACTGGGCCGGCATCGCAGTGTTCAAGCACGCGCACCAGATTTTCAAACGCAGCGGCCGCCCCGGCACCCTGCTCGCCGCCGCCTACCGCCACGAAGGCCATTGGTCGCAGATCATCGGGCGCGAGGTTCTCCAGACCGTGCCCTACACCTGGTGGACCAAGTTCAACATCTCGCCCACCGTCCCGAGCCTCACGCTCGAGCAACCCGTCGACGACAAGATCCTCGCCGAGCTGCGCGCCAAATTCCCCGACTTCATCCGCGCCCACGACGAAAACGGCATGAAGCCCGCCGACTTCCTCGGCTACGGCGCCACGCAGCACACGCTGAGACAATTCCTCGGCGGCTACGACGATCTCATCGCGTCCGTCCGCGCGCGGATGTTGCCGTAATTTCGCTCAAACCGTTCACCACGGATGACACAGATGAACACGGATGGCGGAAGCACACTCGGCCACTATCCGTGTTCATCCGTGCCATCCGCGGTCAAAATTCATTTCCCATGACGTCCTCTCTCGCACCTTGCCCCAACCTCATCGGCGGCGAATGGCAGACGCCCGCCGGCGCCACCACGCCCGTCTTCAACCCTTCCACCGGCGACGTGATCGCCGAGTGTCCCGCGGGCGGCGCCGCGGAGATCAACGCCGCCGTCGAGGCCGCGCACGCCGCCTTCCCCGCGTGGCGCGACACGCCGCCGGTCGAGCGCGCCCGCGTGTTTTTCAAATATCGCCAGCTCGTCGAGCAGAACTTCGACCTCCTCTGCCGCACCGTCTCGCGCGAGCATGGCAAGACCCACGCCGAGGCGCGCGGCTCTATTTTCCGCGGGCTTGAGAACGTCGAATACGCCTGCGGCATCCCCACGCTCCTCTTCGGCGATTCGCTGCGCAACATCGCCCGCGGCGTCGATTGCGACACCATCAATATGCCGCTGGGCGTCTGCGTCGGCATCACGCCGTTCAACTTCCCCGCGATGGTCCCGCTCTGGATGTATCCCACCGCGATCGCGTGCGGGAACACCTTCGTGCTGAAGCCGAGCGAGAAAGTCCCGCTCACCGCCGTCCTGCTCGGCCAGCTGCTGGAGCAAGCCGGCCTGCCGAAAGGCGTCTTCAACATCGTGCATGGCGGCCGCCCCGCGGTGGACGCGCTGCTCACGCATCCGAAGGTGAAGGCGATCTCCTTCGTCGGCTCGACCCCGATCGCGAAATACATCTGGGAGGTCGGCACGAAGCACGGCAAACGCGTCCAGGCGAACGGCGGCGCGAAGAACTACATCGTCGTCATGCCCGATGCCGACATCGGCAAGACCGTCGAAAACGTGACGACCGCTGCCTTCGGCTGCGCCGGCGAACGCTGCATGGCCGGCTCCACCGCCATCACGGTCGGCGCCGCGGCCGAGCGCTTGCTCCCAGACCTCATCAAGGCCGCCAACGCGATCAAGGTCGGGCCCACCGATCGGCCCGCGCAGCCCGACATGGGCCCGGTCATCACCGCCGCGCACCGTGACCGCGTGCTCAGCCTCGTCGCCACCGGCGAGAAGGAAGGCGCGAAGGTGATCGCCGACGGCCGCGGCGTGAAAATCACCGACGCCCCGAAGGGATTCTATCTCGGCGCGACGATCGTCGATGGCGTGCAGCACAACATGACGCTCGCCCGCGAAGAGGTCTTCGGCCCCGTGCTCAATGTCATGCGCATGGACGACCTCGACGCCGCGATCGAGCAGGCGAACCAGTCCGCGTTCGGCAACGGCGCCGCGATCTTCACGAACAACGGCCGCGCCGCGCGCGAGTTCACGATGCGCGTGAAAGCCGGCATGGTCGGCGTGAACGTCGGCGTGCCCGCGACGATGGCGATGTTCCCGTTCACGGGCTGGGACGACTCCTTCTACGGGGACCTGCACATCCAGGGGAAGGAGAGCATCCAGTTCTACACGCAGCAAAAAGTCGTCAGCTCCCGCTGGTTCGGCGGCGACGTGGGCGACGTGTGGAAAAAGTAATCGAGTCTACCTATCGCTTCTGTTTCTCCGTCTCAGCTGAGGTAGCTTGAGTTGTGGGTGACCCGAGGCAACTTCGCGCGAGCATCTGCGCGGCCGGAACATCAAGGCGATCCCGTGCATTGGCTCGATTAAGCAGCGCCGACGGCACAAACGCATCGAATTTCTCAAAGCACTTGTTCGCCATAAAGTCGCTGAGCTCGGTCTGCACTCCGTTGAACGCGGCAATGGCTTCCCAATGCCGACGGAGCCGCGCCGTATCCCAGCCGGGATAATGGAGCGAAAGCGCGTCAACCGTAGCCGCGAGACGCTCGTTGCGGGCAAATAGTGCAACAGTCCGGATCACTTTGCTACCAGCCCAAGGATACCACCTCACCCCGGAGTCATTTGCGACCACGCCGGTGGTCAGCACACCTGATTGCCGGGCAACGCGGCGGGCACAGCGCAGAAGGCGCATCGCATTTTCATCCAGCCAGCCCGGTTCTTCCTCATCCGCGAGCACGGCTCGCATTTCTTGCATCACAAACCCGTGGATTTCGCCGCGCTCACCCTTGAAATACGGCGTGCGCGAATGCGTGGACGGCTTGACGAGCACGATTCCCTCCATGTCGCGCACCTGAATCACTTCCCACCTCCGGCCGCCCAGCAGCAAGTTCTCCCCAGCCGGCGGCACGAGATCGGCGGCCAAGCTGCCGAGGTGGCGTTCGTGGTGCAGGACTTTCAGCTCCTCGGTGCCTTGGAAGGCAGCGTAGAAGGAATGATCCGCGGTGATGCGCTCCCCTCCGAGCCCGAGGACGATCGCACCCTCGGGAGTTTGCTCGATCAACTGGTGGTCGCGCAGGCCGCGGAGGAGCGCAACGAAGTCTGCCTGGGCGACATTCCGAAATGGCCCGCGCACCGCGAGCGCCTCGAATAACTCGGAAAGGTTCATTCCCCCGGTTTGCTGAAGGTGGCTGAGCACTTGATGAACCAGCGTGCTAAGGTGCATCCGGTTGTAGTCGGGCGGCTCAAGCCATTTCTTGATCACCAATCGAACGAGCGCGACAGCCCTCACCAAGTCAGGGAAAAGCAAATCCGTCAGGGTGCTGTCCTCGTTGGGCGTCTCGTCTCGCGTGTAGAGGCGCAGGACAGAGACCTCGCCGGCGCGCCGTCCTGATCGCCCAAGGCGCTGCAACAGCGACGCCACGCTCCACGGGGGATCAATTTGCCCGACCGCCTTTACGGACCCGATATCGATGCCCATCTCGAGCGTGCTGGAGCAAAAAGCGGTCGCCGGCCTACCGCTTTTCAGGATCTCCTCGGCTGCCTCACGCTCGTCCTTCGAAAGCGAACCGTGGTGGACGAGAAAGGGATCTACCGTCCAGCGCTCGGCCTTGGCACACTCGTGGCAATGGTCGGCAATAACCTCAATGTCCTTCTTGGCATTGCCAAAGACGAGGTTCGTGCCGCCGCGGAAATTCCGACAGATATCGGCGGCAATGTCCGTCATGTCGGTGAGAACCAGCTCCGGGTCGGTGACAAACTCGCCAGGCTCGAATGAGTTTTTCATGGGACGCGTCTCGTCCATGCGTCCAATCGAGCAGTCCTTGATTTTTTCCTCCCATTCCCGCGCCGTGAGTCGCAACCGAGAGATGACCCGGTCATCCCCGTCTTTTTTCTCAACTGCCGAAAGGTAAGCGCGAACGCCAAGTTTGATTGCGCGCCCGAGCTTCGGCCCCTCCAGCAAGGTCACCGTGTCCGGCGCGCTCGGTTCCAAAAACGCCTTGGCCGCTGTGTAATCGCCAATCGTGGCGGAGAGCCCCACCAGCCGCGGCGCACATCCGGCGTGCGCCCTGATGCGGGAGATGAGGCTGCGCAGGTGGATGCCACGCACGTTGTCGAGAAAAGCGTGCAACTCGTCGATGACGATGAAGCGCAGCCCCGAGAAAAATTTCGGCACCTCGCGCCCGCGGCGCACGAACATCGCCTCAAGCGATTCGGGCGTGATCAGCAGAATGCCCGAAGGCGAAATTCGCGTCCTCGCTTTTTCCGTCGCGGAGACGTCCCCGTGCCAGCGATGCACCGGCACCTCGCAGCGCGCGCAAATGTTCTCCAGTCGCCCGAACTGATCATTGATCAGCGCCTTCAAGGGCCCGACATACATCGCGCGGATCGATCCCTCCGCTTCGTCCGCAATCCGGGAGATCACGGGGAGAAACGCCGCCTCGGTCTTGCCGCCCGCCGTGGGCGCCGTGATGACTACGTGGCCAGTCCCGTTGACGACAATCGGAATCGCCGCCGCTTGGATCGGGTTGAGCCGCTCCCATCCCATGTCCCAGATGGCGCGCTTGACGCCGGCATGGAGCAGGTCAAACGCGCTCATCTACAGCTTCAGCGCCGCCAGATCATCTTGGTCATCCGCGGCAACCTTTCCGCCGGCGACCTCCTCCTCGATTGAGGCCGGCTTTTCCGCCTTGCGAATGAACGTGCCGGTGCCGACCAGTTCCTGCCATTTCGCACCGGGATTCTGATCGAGGACACTGAGCAAGCCGACAAACGATCGGATCACGTCGCGCGGCGTCTTGAAATACTCCGCGCCGAGCACGTCGTTGGCTCGTCGCAGCACTGCTAACAACGCCTCGTCAGTCACGGCATGCTTGGCCGCATCGCCGGAAGCATGCACGTGGCGGATATTGGCCAGCAGGACGAAAAGCTCCTCCGCCGTCAGGCTCGAGAGCCGGATCATCGGGCCGGAAAAATCGACGAGGCCGTCGCGGGCGAAATCATGGCCCTGCAGGCGGGTCCGCAGCGCCTCATAGCTGAACAGGCCGCGCCGGCTGTCCTCGACACACTCGTCGGTGCCAGCGAGCACGAAGCCGAGATGGCCAACCGAGCCCTGCAGGCAGTCGTTGATCAGCGTGAGCACCATCTCGTAGTTCGCCTGCCGCGCGCGCTTGCTCGGCAGCCGGTGCGACAGCACCACGAGTTCGTCGATGTTGACGAGCACGCCCGCATAGCCGGCCTTCACGCAAAATGCCGCCAGCAGCTTCAGCGAGTCATAGAATGATTCATCGGTGATGATGCGGCGGACGCCGAGCGCCTGCCGCGCCTCCGTCTTTGTCTGAAATTCAGCCCGCAGCCACCGCAGCGCGGCCGACTTGAGCGAATCGTCGCCGTTCATGTGGCCCTCGTAGTATTTGGCTAGCACCTCGGCGAACTCGTAGCCGCCGACCATCTGCTGCAAATCCTTCAGATCACCGAGCAGCCGGGCTTTCACCTGCTCGTCGCCACCGCCGCTGGTTTTGGTCTCGTGGCTGACGCGCGCGATCCACTGCTCAACCAAGCCTGGGAGTCCTCCGCCTTCCGGCTTGGAGCGAGTCGCCAAGTTGCGCATCAGCTCCGCGTAGAGGGCCTGCGCCTCGCCGGTTGTCGCGTAGAGACGACGCTCCATCGTCATGTCAGCCTGCAACACCACCAAGTTTTTTTGCAGTGCGAGCGTGCGGACGAGATTGAGGAAAAAGCTTTTCCCCGAACCGAAGCGACCCACAACGATCCGAAACGACGCCGCCCCCGCCGCGATTCGCTCAAGATCCTGCAACGTTGCCTCCACTTCCTTCTTTCGCCCGACTTGGATGAGATGGAGGCCTTGCCGCGGGACTAGCCCGGCTTGGAGCGATTGCAGGACCGCATCGCGCTCGCGGCGCTTGATGGCAATGGGAGCTGACATGGCGGGATTAGGCTTGGGATTTCAAGAGGGCTGCGCGGACGAGAATCGGATCATCGCCTTCAAGGATGAAATCGCCGAGATGCTCATCCGACCACGAGTTCAGTGCGTCCATGACGCCGGCTGGCATGAGATGGTGATTTCCCACCACGGTGGAAAACTCACTCAGCGGCCACGCGCTACGGGAAAACAGCGCTGCGGCGATTGCGTGATAGCGCGAATCAAGACCCGTAAAATCCCAGGAGGCCCCCACTGCGACCGCTGCCTGGGTTTTCGGTCCGGCCACCGGAGCCGCACCGGCCATCGGCACGGTCGCAGGAGCCTGGGACGACTCTTCCGCCATTACCGCAGAGAGCAGCTTCACGACCTCGGACGTCTCGCGCGAAATCGCGGCGATACGCGTCGCATCAAGGGCGAAGACAGGCTTCGCGGCGGCCACCGTTCGAGCGGATGACGATGGTGCTGCCGGCGGGATTTTTTCGCCTACATCCGTCGGCGGCGGCTCGACGATTAACTTTTCCTGAAAGCCATCGAAGCCGGGCAGGATGCCCTCCACCGTTTCAGGCGGCAACTCAAGCAAGCCGAAGATGCGGCCGAGGGCCCTCTTTTCGCCCTCGGTGATCAGCCCATCGGCCGCCGCCAGATGCACCAGCGCAACGGCGACCTGTCCCCGCTTGGCCGGCTCCAGTCGGCGCGTGACCTTGGACAGGTTGGCGGAGGCCAGGCCCGGGTTGCGCCTGAGCAACGAACCGCAGGCCTTTAGTCGCGTGTGCTCGACCGGGTCGTCGCCCAAGGCGCCGGTCACCTGCGACCCGATAGCGCGCGCCTCATCCTCCCCGATCGCGCCATCCGCGGCCGCCACGAGATGGAAAAGCTGCAAGAGGGTCGCCGCTCCGAGATAGTTGGGCGTCGGGTGCGTAGCGATCCGTCCCGGAAACTTGAAGACAGCCAGCTCGTCCTTCGCCTTGTAGGAAATGCCCAGCGCGCTCGCATCGGGTTCCACGCAGTATCCGTCGGCGTTTAGCTTTTCCACAAGCTGGCGGCTGCCTTGAACCGAAGCCCGCGCTCCGTCGGGCAGCCCAGCCATCTGTCGCAGCTCCGCTGCGCCGATGAACGCGATGCCTTCGGGATTGTCAGCCGCCAACGCCTCGAGCCGCGTCGCATACGGCGGCGGCTCCTTGCTTCGCGTGTCGTCGGAACTCGTGACGAGCGGAAGCACCGCCAGCATCAGGTGAGGCTTGGCGCTGAGTGTTCCGCCCTGTTGTTCGACACAAAGCCGCGGATCCACCTTTTCCAAGTGCAGGCTAAGGAATCTCGTCCGCTTCGCGTGCAGACTCACTACGCAAACCGCCTCCATGCGACCTGTCGCCGGATTGATCCCGCGCACCCAGCCATTGAAGACGATTGCGTCAGCGGCCTGTGCGGTGTCGGCCTCGAAGAGTTCATGCACCGTCCGCAGGCACGTCTGCACTACGACATCTGCGTAGAGGCGTTGCGCCTCGCTTTCTGTGATATTCTTTTCGGTAAAGCAGTCCTTTGCTTTGTTGTAGCGGACCTCGGCCAGTCGCGGAAGGCTCGGGAAATCCGGCAGCGTGTAATCCACGATGATGGCTCGCGCATCGTCCCGGTAGTCCAAGGCAAACTCCTTGGGACAAAAGTCGGGATACCGGCTGCGCGTCAGCACAAGGTCGCAATACTCCAGCACAGCGCGGGGCTGGCCTGTCCGGTAGGCCTCGGCCTTGGCGTCGATGGCGGCGTTGTGTTTCGCCTTTTGCGTTTCGAAAGTTCCCTTTTCGGCGGCCCACGCTGCATGGCGGGCCAAGGCGCGTTGTTGGATTTTTTGGTTTTCGTCCGCGAGCCGCACGGCCTCGACCTGATGTTCGGCGTTGTCGGCATCGAATAGCGCCTGGCACGCGGCTTCCTTTTTGCGTCGCAGCGCGGGAATCAGCTTATCGAGGACACCAAGATTAGGCTGATAGCGGGCATCGTCTCGCCGCGGAGCGGGCGGAATCGCGTAGCTGCCCGGATGGACCGGGGGTGGCTCGAATTCGTCGGTTCGCTTGAACTCGGAGAAATCTATCCGATCGTTCACCGCGAGCGTCGCAGCCAAAATGGAGCGGCTGGCTTCCAACTCAGCCTGCGCCTCTCGCGTGCGTTCCTCTGCTTCCTCCAGTCCGGCCTCATTGGCCGCCCGCCGGGCAGCGCCAGCCTGCCGCTTGGCTTCTGTTTCCAAACGGCGACCATGCAGCGTCTCCCATTCCCGTCCCAAGGCAGCGGCGCGGGATTCCAGCAGGCTTGCGTCATCGCCCCGCAGGGTTCGGAAGCGGCCCAAGCCTTTGTGAGACACAGTTATCTCGTAACGATAACGCACGTTTGCGATAGCACGTCGCACGTCACATGACGGCAACGCAATTTCCGTCTCTACGCTGGGCGACGTGTGGAAAAAGTAGCTGGCCGCGCGCGGGGCCGTTGCGGCAGAGTGGTTGTTCCATGAGTCGTCCTGCCTCCCCCACCGCCCACCCCGCCGAACGCATCCTCCTCGGGCCCGGCCCGAGCCCCGTGCCGCAGCGCGTGCTGCACGCCCTCGGTGCGCCCACGCTCGGCCACCTCGATCCGCAATACCTCGCGATCATGGACGAGACCTGCGCGATGCTGCGCGAGGTCTTCCGCACGAAGAACGCGCTCACGTTTCCCGTCAGCGGCACGGGCATGGCCGGCATGGAATGCTGCGCCGTCAACCTCGTCGAGCCCGGCGACGAGGTGTTGGTGTGCGTCAACGGCGTGTTCGGCGCCCGCATGAAGGACGTGATCGAGCGCTGCGGCGCGACCGTCCACGCGCTCGAGGCGCCATGGGGCGAGACGTTTTCCAACGAGCAGATCGCCGCGGCGCTGGAAAAGCACCCGAGGGTGAAGCTCGTCGGCATCGTCCACGCCGAGACCAGCACGGGCGCGCACCAGCCGCTCGAGGGCCTGGCGCAAATCGTCCACGCGCGCGGCGCGCTGCTGCTCGTCGATGCGGTCACCAGCCTCGGCGGCCACGAACTGCGCGTCGACGACTGGGGCATCGACGCGATCTACAGCGGGACGCAAAAATGCCTGAGCTGCCCTCCGGGGCTGTCGCCGGTGAGCTTCGGCGAGCGCGCGCTCGCGAAGATGGACGCGCGCAAGACCAAGGTGCAGTCGTGGTATCTCGATGTCTCGATGCTCCGCAAATACTACACCGGCGGCGGTGGCGGCGGGCGCGTCTACCATCACACCGCGCCCATCAACATGACCTACGCGCTGCGCGAGGCGCTGACGATCGTGCTGGAGGAAGGCCTCGAGGCGCGCGTCGCGCGCCACGCCGCGATGCACCAGCGCCTGCGGACGGGCCTTGCCGCGCTCGGCCTCAGCTACATCCCGAGCCGCTCGCTGCACACGCTGAACTGCATCCGCATCCCCGAAGGCGCCAACGACGCCGCGGTGCGCGCCCGCCTCCTCGCCGACTACGGCATCGAGATCGGCGCGGGCCTCGGCGTGATGGCCGGCAAGGCCTGGCGCATCGGCCTCATGGGCCACGGCGCCACGGTGCGCAACGTCGACCTCGTGCTGGCCGCATTGCGCGCCTGCCTGGGCTGAAGGAGCGGCAACGCCCCGCGGCGCGGCCTCGCTCCTCCGCCGGCCGCTCATCAGCGGGCGCAAAAAAGGGCGGGTCAGTGACCCGCCCCGCGGCCCGGTCTCAGGCGGGAACTCGTCAGAACCAGATGGTCTTCGTCGGGACGTAGACGGTGTCGTGGGCCTTGAGGTAGAAGGGCTCGCCGCCCTGGCCCTTCAGCACCTTGTTGAAATCGATCACGAAGTTTTCGATCTTGCCGCCGTCCTGACGGACGATGCGAACGGCCTTCTTGTTGGCATTGTTCTCATCAAAGCCGCCGGCCTCCATGATGGCATCGAAGGCCGTGAGCTCGCGCTCGGACGTGACCTTGCCGGGCTTCATCACGGCGCCCGTGACGAACACGGAGAACACCGACGAGACGACCTTCACCTTGATTTCTTTGGAGATAAGCTGCTTGTCGTAGGCGGCGATCAACTCCTTCTCGAAGTCGCCCGGCGTCTTGTTGGCGGCGACGGTCTCGCCGATCATGTAGAGGTTCACCTTGCCGTCGCGGCGGATTTGCTGGGTGGTGTTGAGATTGGCCGCACCGGGGAACGTGATCTCGATCACGTCACCGGAGTTGAGAATCTGCACGCCGGGCTTGACTTGCGTGGTGGGCGTGGGCGCGGGCGTGCTTTCACAACCGCCAAGGAGCACCGCCAGGCCGAGCAAAAGGGCGGCCGGAAATGACCACCCGCGTGAGAACAATTGGGGAAAGCCCGTGGTTTTCATCGAGAACCATTCATATCGGCCGAATGGCGGCTTCATCAAGTGGGAAACAGGCGCGGGCCGCGCCTAGGGCAGCTCCGTCAGCGCCCGCGCCGCCCCGACACGGTCGCCGTGGGACCGGCTTACGTAGGCAAAGCGGATGTTTCCGCCGCGCTCGAGGACGAAGGTCGCCGGGTAAGCGGTCTCCCGTTTTGCCTCCCAGCGCAGCCCGTAGGCACGCGTGAAGGCATAGTCCGGATCGAGGACGAAGCGGAAGGCTGAAGGCCACTGTTTGTCCCGCACGAATTCCTGCGCGTGCTCCTTCAGGCGCTCGGCCGGCCCGGGGTATACCATCAGCACCTGCGCGCCGCGCGCGGCGAAGTCCGCCGCGTGCGCGATGTAATCCTGCACCTGCTTGGTGCAGATCGGGCACTGGTATTCCGGCCAGCCGCGCAGGACCACCAGGACGACCGGGCCGCTGGCCGTGAGCCCACGGAGCGCAACCAACTGGCCGTCGAGGGTGCGAAGCGCGAAATCCGGCGCCGTTTCGCCGACCCGCGGCGTTGCGGCGGACCCGGCCGCGGGAATCGCCCACGCGAGGCAGGCGGTGGCAAGAATCAAGCGAAGGGCATTCATGGGGATCAGATCAAACGTTTGAGCGCCGCCGCGCCGCCTTGGCCGACCAGCGCATAGATGTGCTTCGCGTCGGCCCACGCCGCCGCCGCATACGCCCCCTGCTCCGCCGTGGCCAGGTCCGCACCGGGGGCGAGGTCGCCGCGCCGCGCGATGTAGAGATGATACCATGCGCCATCGCGATTGAAGCAGACCTCAAAGACCTCGCGCCCACCGACCTTGACCGCGCGGCACCGCTGCCGGCGCAGCTCGTCAAGATCGAGCGCGAAGCCGGCCTGCGCGAGCGAGCCCGACGCGGCCGCGAGGCTCGCCTGCACCTCGCCAAGCCCGGTCGGATGCCCGTCATGGCTCGCATGATCGTCGGCGAGATCCTTGGCGGCGAATTCCGCCAGCTCGGCAAGCGCCCCGGGGGCCGGCGAGCGGAGGCCCTGCACGCCCACGAGGGCGAGCAGCGCAATCACGGCGGCGGCGGCGAGCCAGGCCGGGTTGCGCCACGCCGCCCGGCGCGGCTGGCTCGCGCGCCCACCCGCCAGGATCGCTTCCCGCAGGCCCGCGGGCGGCGCGACCGCCGCGAGTTTTCCCGCGACGACGCGGTCGAAGGCGCGTTGGTGTTCCAGCCAGCGACGCAGCTCAGGATCGCGCTCCGCCTGGGCGAGGGCCTCGGCCATCTGCGGCGCCGCAGCGTCGCGGCCGTCGGCCCGAAAGGCGCTAAGGATAAACTTGGCCTCGTCGTTGTTCATGATCGGGTGCCGGTCTTGGGAAACACGATGACCTCGCCGCCCTTCGCCTTCTCGGCCAGGCGGGCGCGGAGATGGGCCTTCCCGCGCGAGAGCCGCGACATCACGGTGCCGATGGGCACGCCGAGAATCTCCGCGATCTCGACGTAGGAGAGGTCCTGCAGGTAAAATAACGTGAGCGGCTCGCGGAACACCTCGTCGACTTCCTGCAGCGCGGCGAGCACGAGCTGCGAGTCCATCTTCGCCACCACGTCGACCTCCACATCGGGCACGTCCTGGTCGCCCGGCGGCAAATCCTCGATTGCCGTGACGCGCCCGCCGCGGCGGCGCACGCGGAGGAACTCGCGATAGAGCGTCGTGAAGAGCCAGGTCTTGGCCTTGCTGGCGTCGCGCAGCGACTCGCCCTTGGTCGCCCAGACGAAAAACGTCTGCTGCGTGAGATCGCCGGCATCCGCCGGGTTGCGCGCGAGGCTCAGCGCAAAGCGGTATAGACCCGCATAGTGCGCCTCCACCAATTCGGCGAAACCGTGTGCTTGCATCGGCCGTGGGAGCCGCGGGGGCGCGGATTATTCCCGCCTTCCTCGCGCGCCGGCCGCGCTCACTCCGGCGTCGCCCGCGCCGCGAGCATCGGGCGATACGCGCCGCGGTAGCACCAGGCGAGGTAGAGCTCCAGCGCCAGAATCACCACGCCCATCCCCACGCCCGACGGCGCGAGAAACGCATGCACCAGGACGATGTTCACAATCACCGGCGCGAGGAGGACGAGGGCCAGCGGCACAAAGCGGTTCAGGAGGAGCAGCAAGCCGCACAAGACCTCGGTGCCCTTCACGAGCTTGAAGAGAAAGCCGGTGTTCATCATCGCCATCGAGAAATCCATCAGCGCCTTCGGCAGCTGGTCCGGCGGCGGCTGCGGGATGAACCAGAAAAATCCATTCAGGCCGAAGACAAAGAACATCAGCCCAAGCAGCACGCGGGCGATGACGGGGAAAAAGCGCGTGAACGAGCGGGACGGGGCGGGGTCGTTGGTCATGGGAAAAACGGGCCGGGGATTGGGGCAAGGGCGGGCTATTTCTTCGCGCCGCCTTCGGCGAGGGCCTTCAGGTTGGCGAGGCCGATCTCAAACTGGCCGCCGATCATTTTGTCCATGCTCATGAAGAGGCACATGACCTTGCCGAAAAAGTTGTTCGGGCCATGCATGCGCCACGTGACCCGCGTGCCGTTGCCCTCGGGCTTGAAGGTGAAGTCGACGGTGCTCGTGCCTTCCATCGGCTCCTTCCAGTCCATGCGCTGGCGCACGAGCTCGGCGGGCTTGGCCTCGATGATCGTGGCGGAGCCGGAGCCGACGTCGCGGTTGCCCTGCCAGCTCGCCACCGAGCCCACGCCGGTGGCCGGCCCCGAGTAGGTTTTCTTCATGTTGGGATCGAGCTTCGCCCACGGGTTCCACACGTCGAACTTGCGGGGATCGTTGACTTGCTCGAACAGGGCGGCCGGCGGGGCGGCGATGGCGAGGCTCCGCTGCACGTCGAACTGGCCGGGCTGAAACGCGGCGACGATGAGGATAATCGCGACGACGGCCACGAGGCCGAGGAGGATTTTCTTGAGCATGGGATACAGGGTTGGAGTTGGGGTTGGGGTTGGGATCGATGAGCGACAATCGCGCCCCAATCAACGCCGCGCCGCGGCGGCGCGCAGCTTCGTGATGTCGAGTTTCACCATCTTCAGCATCGCGGAGAAAACACGCTGCGCGCGCGCCGCATCCGGTCCCTCGGTCAGCTCAAGGAGCGCCGTCGGCACAACCTGCCACGAGACACCAAACTTGTCTTCGAGCCAGCCGCATTGGATTTTTTTCCCGCCGGCCGAGAGCCGCCGCCAATAGTAGTCCACCTCGCGCTGCGTGCGGCACTCGACGACAAAGGAGACCGCGGGGGTGATCTTGTAGATGGGGCCGCCGTTGAGCGCGACGAAGTCCTGGCCGAGCACCCGGAACTGCACGGTCATCACCGAGCCGGCGGGACCGAGCGCGCCCTCGGGGTAGCGCGAGACGCGGGAGATTTTCCCGCCCTTGAAGACGGAAACATAGAACCGCGCGGCCTGCTCAGCCTGGCGGCTGAACCAAAGGAACGGGGTGATGGTGGGAGCGGTGCGGGTTTTCATGGGGAGATGCGGTTGATCGCGCATGGACAACGAACAGGCCCGCGCAGCGCGGACAGGTGGGGAAAAAATCACGCGGCCGCCAGCACGGACGCGAGGCGGTCAAAGTTCTGCTCGTTGGCCGCCACGATGAACTCGCGCAGGCGCGCGACCTCCTCCGCCGAGTCAAAGATCATCCGCCACGACAGCTCCGTGCCCGCGCCGCGTTCGGTCCACGTCAGCGTCATCTCGAAGCGATGGACCGTCCCTTCGTGCACGAACACGACTCGCTCCGGCGGCTCGACGGCGACGAAGCGCGACTCGTTGGGATAGTCGGCGCCGTCGGGCCCGTGCATCGTGAAGCGCCACCAGCCGCCCGGCCGCGGATCGAATTCGCGGATGGTGTTGGTGAAGCCCTTTGGGCCCCACCAGAGCGCGAGCTGCCGCGGATCGGCGAACGCCGCATAGACCCGCTCGCGCGGCGCGGCGAAAACACGGGAGGAGAGGATGGTCCTCTCGGCGAGGGCGGCGGGCGGCGGAGCGTGCATGGCCAGCGACGGATCAGGCTTTGCCCGTGCAGTTGAACATCCACTGGACGCCAAACCGGTCCCGGCACCAGCCCCAGTAGGCGCCCCAAAACATATCCTGCAGGGGCGCTCCCACCTCGCCGCCGGCGGCGAGCGCGGCGAAGAGCCGCTCGGTCTCGGCGCGCGTGTCGGGCTCGAGGTTGAGGTAGATGTTGTTGCCGAACTTGAACGTGAAGCCCATCGACTCCGGCGCGTCCGTCCCCATCAGCACGTGCCCGCCGAGGATCGGCAGCGCGACGTGCATGATCAGTTTCCGATCCGCCTCGGGCAGCGGCGGGCAACCGGGCGGCGTGGGGCCGTCGCCCAGGCGCATGATGGGGCCGGCAAACTCGGTCTTGAACACCGCGCGGTAGAAGGTGAACGCCGCCTCGGTGGAGCGCGGAAAATTAAGGTAGGTGGTGACACGGGCCATGGCGGGGGAGGTTAAGGTTGGTGGTTTCGGGGAAAATCAGCCGCCCGCGGCCGTGCGCTCGATGAGGCGGGCCAGATACGCCTGCTCCGGGCCGACATGCGCGAGCTGAAGCGCCCGGCGGAAGCTCTCCGCGGCGGCGCGCTCGTGCTTGAGCAGCCAGTGCAACTCGCCCGTCACGGCGTGCAGCAGGTAGTGCGACTCGAGCTTGGCGCGGTCGGGCATGGCCGCGAGGGCGTCGAGCCCGGCCTGCGGCCCCTCGGCGTGCGCCAGGGCCACCGCGCGGTTGAGCGCGACGATCGGCGAGGGCTTGAGCCGGTAGAGCTCGTCATAGTGGCGGAGGATGAGCGCCCAGTCCGTCGCGGCGAAGTCCGGCGCGGTGCAATGGATCGCCGCGATCCCCGCCTGCAGATGATACTCGGTCAGGTCGGTGCCCCCGGTCGCCGCGGAAAGGTGCACCAGCCCGCGCCCAATCAACGCCTGGTCCCAGCGCGAGCGATCCTGGTCGTGGAGGCGGAGCAGCGCGCCCTGCTCGTCGACCCGCGACGGAAACCGCGCCGCGGTGAGCAGCATGAGGGCGAGCAACGCGTGCGCGCGCGGGGTGCGCCCCACGGGGTGCTCGACCAGCAGCGAGGCCAGCCGGATGGCCTCCTGGCACAGTTCCTCGCGCAGCAGGCGGTCGCCGGAGGAGGCCTTGTAGCCCTCGTTGAAGAGCTGGTAGAGCGCGGCGAGCACCCCGTCGAGCCGCGGCGCGAGGTCCGCGCCCTCGGGCAGCTCGAAGCCGAGGCCGGCCTCGGCGATGCGCTGCTTGGTGCGGGTGAGCTGCTTCTCGATCGCGGCCTCGCTGCTGAGGAAGGCCCGCGCGATCTCCGCGGTGCCGAAGCCGCAGAGCACCTTGAGCGCGAGGATCACCTGCGCGTCGGGCGCGACCTCCGGATGACAGCAGACAAACATCAGCCGCAGCGCGTCGTCGCGGATCTCGTTCTCCGCCGTCCAGGCGACCGGCGGCAGCGTCGGGGCGCGCTCAAAGTGCGTGATGAGCGCGGGCTCCTTGCCGCTGGCCATGCGCTGGTGGCGCAGCGCGTCGCGCGCGAGGTTCATCGCCACCTGCGTGATCCACGCGGAGGGGTTGGGCGGGATGCCGCCCATCGACCACGTGCGCAGCGCGCGCAGCATCGCCTCCTGCGCGACATCCTCGGCGAGCGCCAGGTTGTGCACCCCCACGAGGCGCACGAGGGCGCCGTGGAGCCGCCCGGTCTCGTGCCGGAAGAAATGCTCCACCAGGCCCGCCGGCCCGGCCGCGGCCGGCGGCGGCACGGGATTGGGCTCGACGTTGCGCATGGCAGTTTCAGTTCGCGGACGGCGCGCCCTTGGTCACGACGCCGAGGTGGCAGTGCGGCGTCATCTCGCGCACCTCGATCATCATGCCGTGCTCGAGGCCGGGATGGCGGCGCGCGATGGCGGTGGCCTCGTCGAGGCTCGCCACCATGAGCTTCACGTAGCCGCCCACGGCCTCCTTCGCCTCGGGAAACGGCCCGTCGACGACCCGCCCGCCGCCGGGGCCGGAGACAATCCGCGTCTCCAGCTCGAGCGGCTGGCCCTCGGTGGCCTTGCCCTCGGCGAGCAGGCCCTCGAACCACGCGTTCCACCGCACGATGAGCTGCTGGCGCTGCGCCGGCGAGAGGTGGCGATGGTTTTCCGGACCCGTGTTGCGGAAGAGAAGCAGGTAAGGGGCGGGGGTGGCTTTTGTTTCCATGGCGGGAGGGAGCGGAGGCGGGTTTCGATCTACAACGAACGAGACCCGGCCAAAAGGACAGACTGCGAAAATTCCGACGTGTGTCCCCATCCACCCGGGCTATTCGTAGGAAAGACAAGCGCATCCGCGCCCGACCACCGCTCACCATCAACCCAGGAGACTCCTATGCCCCGCTACGTCGACGGCTTCGTCATTCCCCTTCCGAAAAAGAACCTCGCCGCCTACAAGCGCATGGCGGCCAAGGCTTGCGCCGTGTGGAAGGAATACGGCGCGCTCGACTACGTCGAAACCGTGGGCGAGGACCTGAAGGTCAGCTGGGGCGCCACGTTTCCGCGCACGCACAAGCTCAAGCGCGGCGAGACGGTGGTGTTCTCGTGGATCGTCTACAAGTCGCGCGCACACCGCGACCGCGTGAACGCCGCCGTGATGAAGGACCCGCGCCTGCAGGCCATGTGCGACCCAAAGAACAGCCCGTTCGACCTGAAGCGCATGCTCTACGGCGGCTTCGAGGTGCTCGTGTCGGCGTAGGCCGGCGCTATTCCGCGCCTCGCGCCGTCAGCATTCGCTCGCGGAGCTGCCCGCACGCGGCGTCGATGTCGCGGCCGCGCGGGCGGCGGAAATGCGCGACCACGCCGCGCTCGCGCAACACGGCGGCGAAGGCATCGGCTGCGTCGTCGGGCGTGCGCTCGTAGGTGCGCCCGCGCAGGCTGAGGCCGGTGGGGTTGTAGCGGAGCAGGTTCACGTGCATCCGGCGCGCGCCGAGCGTGGCGGCGAGCGTGCGCGCGTGCGCGGGCGAATCGTTAACGCCTTTCAGCAGGCAATACTGGATCGTCACGGGCCGGCCGCGCGCAGCCTGAAAGCGATCCGCGGCGGCGAGAATCTCGGCGATGGGGAAACGTTTTCCCATCGGCAGCAGCTCGGCGCGCGTGGCGTCGTCGGGCGCATGGAGGGAAACGGCGAGGTGAAAGTTGAGCCCCGTGGCGGTGAGCGCGTCGATGCCCGGCACGATGCCGACGGTGGAGATCGTGATTTGGCGCCAGCCGAGGGCGCCGAGGCGGTTGTCGGCGATGCGCTCGACGGCGGTGAGCACGGCGTCGAGGTTGAGCAGCGGCTCACCCATGCCCATGAAGACGAGGGTCTGCAATTTTCGGCCCGCGGCGAGCGCCTCGCGACGGAGCGCGAGGAACTGGGCAATGATTTCGCCGGCGATGAGATTGCGCTCGAAGCCGGTCTTGGTCGTCGCGCAAAAATCGCAGCCCATCGCGCAGCCGACCTGCGACGACACGCAGCCCGCGGCGCGATCGGCACGGAAATCGGGCATCAGCACCGTCTCGACCGTGCGCGCGTCGGCGAGGCGGAGGAGGAGCTTGGTGGTGCCATCGTCGGCCACCTGCCGCGCGGAGAGCGCAGGCGAAGTGGAGCCGGTGGAATGGGAGAACGAAAACTCGGCGCGAAGTTTTTCCAGCAAGCCCGCAGGAAATGGCCGCACGGGACCGTCGGTAATTTCGCCGCCGCTCGCATAATAGCCGCGCAACACGCGCGCAGCGTGTGCGGGTTTGAAGGCCCACGATGCGAGCAGGAGTTCGAAATCTGACAACGAGAGATCGCCGAGCATGCGAGGCACGTCGATAGAAGCGCAGAGAATTCGCACGATGCCAAGAGCGCCGCGCAAAGGTTCGGTTTGCTGTAGGCGGGGTGCCCTCACCCCGCGGGTTGTTAGCCTCGCACGCAAACCCGCGGGGTGAGGGCACCCCGCCTACAACTGCATGTTCGGCTCGCGCCTCAATGCGGCGCCGCCGCCGCAACGCCGGCGCCCGCCTGCGCCGTCTTCGGCGGGTGGAAGAACAGCGCCAGCGCCACCGCCGCGGACGAGGCCGCGATCAGCGGGACCATGAACAGACCCTTGAAGTCCACGGCCTTGGTGACTGCGTTCGTGTAGACACCCTGCATCAGCCACGGGCAGATCGAGAACGCGAGCAGCGCGCCAACGCCGAGGATCTGGAGGTTGAAGAGGCCCTGCGCGCTCGAGCGGATGTCCTTCGGGAAATATGCGTCGACGAAGATGTAGACCGTCGCGAAGAAGAACGCGTAGCAGATGCCATGCAGCACCTGGATGAGGATGATCGCGCCCGCGCTCTGCGGCATGAAGGCATACACCGCGAAGCGCGCCGCGTGGCCGAGGATGCCGATGATCATCGTGGTGCGCCAGCCGAGGGCCTTGAGCGTCGCGCCGAGCACGAACATCGTGCCGATCTCCGCGATCTGGCCGATGCTCATGATGGGCGCGATCCAGTTGGAGGCGATGCCGACGCCGCCCGCCTCGCGCGCCGTGCCGAGGAAGACGCCCGTCCAGCTGAAGTAGCAGTTGTGGACAAACGAATCGACGAGCGTCACGAGCCAGAGCACGAGCACGAAGGGATGCTTGAGAAGCTTGAGCGCCTCGAGCCACGCGAGGGAGCCGCCCGCGTCGCCGGCGGCGGGGGCCTTGCGCTCGGTGCGCGGCAGCGTGAGGGCGAAGGCCGCGAGCGCGAGCGACGCGATGCCGGCCACGATGAAGGTCCAGCGCGTGGCGGCCTTGGCGGCGTCGCCGCTGAGCGGGTTGGCGAGCGCGGCGCCGAGCCACTCGGTGAAGCCGGAGGTCTTGGCGGCCGCGACGGCGTCCCAGTTCACGAAGATGAACGTGAAAGGCCACGCGGCGAGGATCCACCCGATCGTGCCGCCCATGCGCACGAGGCCGAACTCCTTCTCCGGGTCGCGCATGTTGGCAAACGCGATCGAGTTGGTGATCGAGATCGTCGGCACGTAGAGCAGGCAGTGCACGAGCATCAGGAGGAAGAACGCCGTGAAGTCCTTGGTGAAGCCGCAGCCGAGAATCGCGAGGCCGCCGACGAGGTGGGAGAAGGCCAGGAACTTCTCGGGGTTGAATTTCCGGTCCGCCCACTGGTTGCTGAAAAACATGCCCACGATCGAGGCCACGGGAAACGCGTTCAGGATCAGCGACTGCTGCGTGGGGGTGAACCCAAGGCTCGGCAGGTAGCCGAAGATGAGCGGGAGCCACGCGCCCCAGATGAAGAACTCAAGCGCCATCATCGTGAAGAGCGAGCCGCGGGGAGTGGAGGGGGACTGGGTCATGGGGAAGGACGGAGAGGAGGAACCACGAAACACACGAAATACATTAAAAAATGCCGGGCAGATGGAAATCCCCGACGGCAGAAGTGCCCGCGAATGGCGCGAATGAACACCAATGTCTTTTGTTTCGCGCTTATTCGCGTGATTCGCGGGCACTCATCAGGGTTTCCACGCGCCGCGTGCGACGGCGGGCACGAATTTCTCCAGCCCCTTCGGCCGGAAGGGCAGCGTGCGGCCTTGCTCGGCGCTCATGTAGGCGGTCATCAGCAGCTCCACGACCTCGAGGCCGTCGTCAAAGGTCAGCGAGGGTTGCTTCCCCGCGAGGAAGCACTCCACGACGTGGCGGTTCTCGGCCTCGTAGCCGTATTCCGCGGCCTCGTTGCCGACGACGGGCATGAGGCCCTGCTCGGCGTTTTGCTTCTCGACGAGGTCCTCGCCGGCGGCGCCCGTGATCCGGCGGCTGAGGAAAAGCTGCGAACCGGTGGTGAGCGTATTGTGGGCGAAAGAGTATTCGGGCCCGAGCAGCTCCGCCGAAAGCCGCAGGCCGGCGCCGACAAAGGCCCACGACGTCGTGACCTCGCCGACCAACGGGCGGCCCTGCTCATCGGCATACTCGATGGTGGCGCGCGCGAAGTCCTCGGAGGGACGCTTCGCGTAATCCACGGCGGGGCCCATCGTGCGCTTGAGCATCTTCACGTATTCCGGCCGCGACCATTTCAATGAATGGATGTGGCCGGTGACCTTCACGGGCCGGATGCTGGCGCGCGGCTTCTTCGGATCGCTGAGCAGGAAACGCACGACCTCGACGCTGTGGCACATCATGTCGTTGAGCACGCCGCCGCCCTGCTGCTCGCCCTGCCAGAACCACGGCATGTGCGGCCCGCTGTGCTCCTCCGCCGCGCGCGCGAGGTAGGGCCGCCCGGCAATCGCGGCGCCGCGCGCCCACGTGAGCGCGCGGCCCTTCATCATCGAGGGGATGAAAACCTGATCCTCGAGGTAGCCGTGCAGCACGCCGGCGCGCTTGATGAGCGCGACGCAGCGCCGCGCCTCGGCGACATTGCGCGCGAGGGGCTTCTCGCAGGCGATGCCCTTGAGCGTGCCCTTGCCCGACTCCAGCGCCGCGACGATCTCCTCGAGATTTTCAACGCGCTTGTGGTTGGGCCCGCAAATCCAGAGCGCATCGATCGCCGGATCGGCGACCATGTCGGTGATGGACTTGTAGGCGCGCGTTTCACCGATGCCGAGCGAGCGCGCGTAGGCGGCGGTGGCCGCGGCGTTCTTGGCGTTGGGGCTCCAGATGCCGAGGACATCCGCGTCGCGCACCGCCAGCCACGACTGGAGATGGAATTTTGTGATGAAGCCGCTGCCGATGAAACCGACGCCGAGACGTTTTTTTGGGGGCATGGGAAAAAGTGGACTCTTAGGAAGCACTGGCTCGTGCCGAGTGAGAACCTAAAAAACAACTCGATGCGATCCTTCAGTCTTCAACGTGCTCCAGATTGACGACGTGAACCTCGCAAACGGCGTGGTCGCTCCAGAAGGTCACCAGCCAGTCGCCCGCCAGTAGCACTTCGTTCGTGCGCCCGTTCGCGTCGCGCTGCTGGAAGTCGCCACGGCGCAACGGCTCGGATTTCACGACATCGAGGAGCGCGAGCAACTGGCGCTGCGCGCGGCCTGCGGTCGCCGCGAGCGTCGCCCATGCCTGCTCGTGCAAGATGACCTCGTAGGGTCGCACGGCGAAGCGGGCTACCGTTTTTCCAACCGCTTCCTCGCCTCGGTCAGACTGATGCCACGCCCTGCCTCGATGTCCGCGTGCCGCTGGGCGAGTTCGCGCTGATATTCGGGGTTATCGGCGCGAAGGAGATGTTTCAGGTAGGCCATCGCCTTGAGCATCTCAGCCGGCGGGAGCTGGTCGATCTGCGGCTTGATTTCGGCGAAACCCATGCGCGAAAGCTGGCGTGATCGTGTCGCGTCTGCAAGCACGCGTTCCGGCAACGCGCTTCACTCCTGCTTCTTCCCCGTCAGCCGCGCCACCATCTTGATCGCGTAGAGGTAGGCGCGTTCGCGCACGATCATCGGATCGCCGGCGGCGCCCTCGATGCCGAGGTCGGAGATGTCGGTGATGACCATGCCTTCCTCGGGGTGCAGCGCGATGTAGGTGAGGATTTTGATCAGCTTCTCCTTCGGGTAGGTGGCGACCAGGTGCTCGTAGACGACGCGCGGCAGGTAGCGCTCGACGGGCATCTGGATCGCGTCGGGCACGGCGGCGATGTAGAGGAGGTTGCGCACGCAGCGCAGGTCGTCGCCCTCGGCGCCGGGCGGCCACGTGGCGATCTTGTTGCGCACGCCGTCGACCTGCTCCTTCAGGAAATCCTCCGGCTCCTCGTCCGGCGCGGCGAAGGGCGAGACGATGCCGTTGTCGGGCGGGACGTTGTAGTCGAGCGCGTCGGCGTCGGCGCGCGTGAGCTTGGCCCACGGCGGCTCCGGCGGCGCCGGGGGTGGGGGCAGGGGCGGGCGCGCGGGCGAAGGCGCCGCCGGCATGGCGGCAACCGGGGTCGCGGGCGCCGGTGCGGGCGTGACGGGCGCGGTGGACGGCGGCGAGGCGGGAGCCGGCGACGGCGCGGGCGCGCTCGCAGGCGGCGGGGTTTCCTTGTCCACCGGGATTGCGATGCGACCGCGCCACTCCGCGAGCAGCCCGACCGCAACCCACGCCGCGACGGCCACGAGCAGCCAGGCCTTGCCGCGCAGGCGCGCGAAACGTTGCTGCGCATCCCACCGGAACAGCCGCGCCCCCGCGAGGCAGCCGGCGAAGCCCACGAGCACCAGCGCCAGCAGGCTGAAGCGCGCACCGGCCACGCCCCGGCCCGTGAACGCGCCCTGCAGCGCCTCGACCGCGTAGCGGCCCGGGAAAAACGCCGACACGTGCTGCGCCCAAAGCGGCAACGAGGCCAGCGACACCGCCACGCCGCCGATGATCAGCATCGGCAGGAAAATGCACTGCCCGAGCGCCTGCACGGCGGGGACGTTGTCCGCGAGCGCCGCGATCACGAGGCCGAGGCCGACGAACGCAAACGTCACCAACGAAAACGCCACCAGCAGGCTGAGCGGATGCTCGGGGAACGTCATCCCGAGCGCCAGGGCGAGCCCAAGCTGCAGCAGCCCCGCGGTCAGGATGATCACGTAGCGCGCGACCACCGTGCTCGCGACAAACGCCCAGGCGGGCACGGGCGAGAGCTTGTAGCGCCGCCACACGCCGCGCTCGCGCTCGCTCACGAGCGTCGTCGGCAGCCCGAAGCACGCGCCGCCGAGCACCGCGACCGTGAGCAGCTCGCCCATGTGGCGCAGCAGCGGCGGCTTCTCGAAACGGTAGAGCACGTAAAACGCGACCAGGAAGATCAGCGGAAACAGGTAGCCGTAGATCAGCGCCATCCGGTTGCGGAAGTGCAGCCGGAGCGAGACCCCGAGGTGGGCGAGGACGGCGTTCATCGGCGCGCGCCTCCGTCGTGGCGGCGGGCTTCCCTGCCCGCCGAGGTTTGGGCGGCCATCCTGAACCGGCGGGCAGGGACGCCCGCCGCGCCGCACGAGCCGAGCTGTTCGCAGGCACTCATGCCGCATCGCCCCCGTTGTTTTCTGGGGGCGCCGCGTCCCCAGCCTCGGTTTTCGTCAGCCGGAGAAACACATCCTCGAGCGATGCCCTGCGGACCTGCAGCTCGACGATCTCCGTGCGCGACTCGGCGACGAGCGCGGCCAGCGCGGCCAGCGTCACGGCGGCGTCGGCGGTTTGAAACTGCACCTCCGCGCCCGCGCCCACCACCGCCCCGACCCGGGGCAAGGCGGCCAGTTTGTTCGGGTCGATGGGCTGGCCCGTGACGAGCGTCACCGCCTGTTGCGCATGCGACTGCGCGATCAGATCGCGCGGCGGGCCGCTCGCCACGATGCGCCCGCGGTCGATGATCGCCACGCGGTCGCACAGCTGCTCGGCCTCGTCGAGATAGTGCGTCGTGAAAAGCACGGTGTAGCCGTCGCGCTTCATCCGCGCGATGGCGGCGTGCAGCTCGCGGCGCGACTGCGGATCGAGCCCGGTGGTGGGCTCGTCGAGGAAGACGAGCTGCGGGCGGTTCACAAAGGCGAGCGCGAGCGCGAGCCGCTGCCGCTGGCCGCCGGAAAGCGAGTCCACCGTCGCGTCCGCTTTTTCGCCGAGGGCGAAGCGCTCAATCAAGTCGGCCGCGGCCACGCGGTTCTCATAAAACGACCCAAACATCCGCAACGCCTCGCGCGGCGTGATCTTGTCCTGCAGCGAGGTCGTCTGGAGGGCCACGCCGATCTTCTGCTTCACCGCGCGCGGCTGGCGGCGGGCATCGAGGCCGCAGACCTGGATTTCGCCGGAGTCGGGCTCGCGCAGGCCCACGAGGCACTCCACGGTGGTGGTCTTGCCCGCGCCGTTGGGGCCGAGCAGCCCGAAAATCTCGCCCGGCTCGATGGCAAAGCTCACGCCGCGCACGGCCGCCACGCCGCCGTAGGCTTTGTGCAGTTCGCGGACGACAACGTGGGCGGACATGGGGAGGGAGCGCGTGGATAGGAGCGGCACGGGCGGGGAACAACCGTTTTCTGCGCGCAACCGTGGTCGGCGCCTCGGGGCTTTTCAAACGCGCCGGTTTCCGCCATGCCCTTCCGCGATGAACCTCCGCCCCGCCTTGCTCCCCACCCTCTTCGCGCTCAGCGCCCTTGTCGCACCCGCCGCCGACAACCAGCTCACCGCCGCCGAGAAATCCGCCGGCTGGCAGCTCCTCTTCGACGGCAAGACCATGAACGGCTGGCGCACCTACGCCGGCAAGCCCGCCGGCGGGTGGGAGGTCGTCGACGGCACGCTCCACGCCATCGCCAAGGTCAAGGGCTCCGAGCTGATCACGGAGAGAAAATTCCGCGACTTCGAGTTTTCCTGGGAATGGAAGCTCCCCGTCGCCGGCAACAACGGCGTGAAATACTTCGTGACCGAGGCGCGCACGAAATCGCCCGGCCACGAATACCAGATGCTCGACGACGTGGGCCACCCCGACGGCAAGATCGGCCCGCACCGCCAGACGGCGTCGTTCTACGACGTCCTCCCGCCCGCGGCGGACAAGCCGCTGCGCAAGCCCGGCGAGTGGAACCAGTCCAAAATCGTCGTCCGCGGGAAAACCGTCGAGCACTGGCTCAACGGCAAGAACGTCCTCACCTATGAGCTCGGCAGCGACGCGGTGAAGGCCGGCCTCGCGAAGAGCAAGTTCAAGAACGACCCCGGCTTCGGCGACAAGATCGACGGCCACATCATGCTGACCTACCATCAGGACGACTGCTGGTATCGGAACATCAAGATCCGCGAGCTGAAGTGAGCCGAGTGCCCGCCATCCGCGCATGAACCAACTCGATCTCTCCGGCCGCGTCGCGGTCGTCACCGGCGGCGCGCGCGGCATCGGCCTCGCGGTCGCGCGGCGCTTCCTCGCCTCGGGCGCGCGCGTGAGCCTCTGGGACAACGACGCCGCGGCCCTCGCCGCCACCGCGCAGGCGCTCGGCGCGGGCGAGCGCGTGCAAACGGTGACCGTGGACATCACGCAGGAGCCCGCGGTCGCCGCCGCCGCGACGGCCACGCATGCGCGCTTCGGCGCCATCCACATCCTCGTCAACAACGCAGGCATCGCCGGCGTGAACAAGAAGCTCTGGGAATGCACGCCCGCCGAGTGGCGCGCGGTGATGGAGCTGGACCTGTTCGCGGTGTTCCTCTGCTGCCGCGCCGTCGTGCCGCTGATGCTCGCGCGCGACACGGGCCGGATCGTGAACGTCGCCTCCATCGCCGGCAAGGAGGGCAACCCCAACGCCTCGCACTACAGCGCCGCCAAGGCCGGCGTGATCGGGCTCACCAAGTCGCTCGGCAAGGAACTCGCGACCACCGGCATCCGCGTGAACTGCATCACGCCCGCCGTGATCGAGACGGAGATTTTGAAGCAGTGCTCGCCCGAGCACGTGAAGTATATGCTTTCGAAAATCCCGATGGGCCGCCCCGGCACGGTCGACGAGGTCGCGGCGCTCGTCGCGTGGCTGTGCAGCGACGAGTGCTCGTTCAGCACCGGCGCCGTGTTCGACATCTCCGGCGGGCGCGCGACGTATTGAGCCGCGCCGGGCGCGTCACTTCACCTCCCGCACGACCCCGAGCTCGCCCACGAGCCAGCACACGAGGGCGAGGCCCGTCAGGTGCACGACGGCGCACACGCCGAACACCGGCGCGAACGACACGTTTTGCACGGTCCAGCCGATCAGCTGCTGGGTCGCCACGCCCGCGAGCGCCCCCAGGCACCCGCCGAGGCCGGTCACCGTCCCGACGACATGCGGCGGCAGCACCTCGGCTGGCAGCGCCACGTTGAGCCAAATCGTGTGGCACAGCAGCATGCCCGTCACCAGCGCGACGGCGAGCGCCGGGTCCGGCACCCGCGTGATGCCGAAGCACAGCAGCGGCATGCAAAGGGAGGCGACGAGCATCGTGGTCTTGCGCCCGCGATTGAGCGTCCAGCCGCGGTTGATCAACCAGCGCGGCACCGCGCCGCCGAGGATGTTGCCCACCGCCCCGGCCGCGAAGGGAATCCACGCGTAGTAGCCGACGTCGGCCAGGCTGAAGCCCCGGTCCTGCTGGAGGAATTTCGGGATCCAGAAATTGAAGAAATACGAAATCGGATCGGTCAGCACCCGCGCGAGAATGCAGCCCCACACGACGCGCATCCCGAGCAGCCGGCGCAGCGGCACCGCCGGCGGCGCCTCCGCGGCCGCCGGCCCGTCCGATTCAATCAGCGCCAGCTCGGCCGCGCCCAGCCGCGGGTGCTCACGCGGCCGCCGGTAGGCCAGCGTCCAGATCGCGACCCACACCAACCCGAGCGCACCGCCAAACACGAACGCCCAGCGCCAGTTCCATGTCAGCGCGATCCACGAGATAATCGGCACGGCGAGCGCGGCCCCGAGCGCGGTGCCGGCGTTGAAAATCCCCACCGCCAGCGGCCGCTCGCGCATCGGGAACCATTCCGACGTCGCCTTCACCCCCGCGGGGAAATTCGCCGGCTCCGCCGCGCCGAGCAGGAAGCGGAAGATTTTGAAATGCAGCGCCGTCGCCGCGAACGCGTTGAGCATGTTCACCAGCGACCAGCTCGTGACGAAAATGATGAACGACTTGCGCGTGCCCAGCCAGTCGACCAGCCGCCCGCTGATCGCATACATCACCGCATAGCTGCCGAGAAACACCGACGTGATGTCGGCATACTGCGTCGTCGTGATCTTCAGCTCATCCTGGATCGTCTGCGCGAGCACCGAGAGCGTCTGGCGGTCGAGGTAGTTCAGCTCCGACGCCAGGCAGAGCAGCGCCACCATATGCCAGCGCAGCCCGGGAATCTTCCTCGGCTCGGGCGCGCTCATGCCTCTGCCTTCAGGCCTCCAACTCCGGCTTGCGCGCGAGCAGCGCCGCCGACTCGTGGTCGAGATAGATGGTCGTGCGCGGATGCGTCTGGAGCATCGACGCCGGCGCGAGGGGGGACACCGGGCCCTCGAGGCAGCGTCGCACCGCGTCCGCCTTCCGCGCATCCGGCACCGCGCACACAATCTCGTCCGCCTTCAAAATCTGCCGGATCGAGATCGAGATCGCGCGCGCCGGCACGTCGGCGAGCGTGGCGAACCAGCCCTCGCCCACCTGCTGCCGGCGGCATTTCTCGTCGAGCTGCACGATGATGTATGGCTCCTCCGTCGCGAAATCCGCCGGCGGATCGTTGAACGCGAGGTGGCCGTTTTCGCCGATGCCCGCGAAGGCCACGTCGATCGGCGCGGCGCGCAGCGCCGCGCCGACCTCGCGGCACGTGCGCTCCGCGTCGCGCTCACCGTCGAGCAGATGATGCCGCACGATGCCGGTGCGGTCGATGAAGCGCTCGCGCAGGTATTTTCGGAACGACGCCGGGTGCGTCGCCGGCAGGCCGACATACTCGTCGAGGTGAAACATCTCCACCTCGCGCCACGCAATGCCCGGCTCGCGCGCGAGCGCATCGAGGAACTCGAACTGCGACGCCCCGGTCGCCGCGAGGATCCGCGCGCTTCCGCGCGCCGCGATCGCCGCCCGAATGATTCCAGCCGCATGCCGCGCGGCCGCGCGGCCAAGCGCGATTTTGTCGGGGAAGCGCCGCAGTTTCATCAGCAAGCCGCGGCAGCAGACGACAGCCCGACCGCGGATGCAAACCCGCAGTTTGTCACCGCAGCCGGCCCCGTGGGCAGCGGGGCGCGCGCGGCGGAGTCACTCCCGCTCGTCGAGCGGCGTCACCGGATCGATGAAGAGCCACGCGACCGCGCCGACGCCGTAGACGGCGGCGGCGACGAGGAAGGCCGTCGTCCACCCGGCCATGGTGGGCGGCGCATCCGGCGCGACCTTGGTGCTGGCGAGGATGTAGCCCACGACGACCGGGCCGACCGCGCCGCCGAGGTTGCCCATCATGTTCATGCTGCCGGAGAGCGAGCCGGCATGGCGGCCGCCCACGTCCATGCACGCGGCCCAGTCGGGCGCCATGGCAAGATCGTTGGAAAAACTCGCGAGCCCGAGCGCGATCATCGCAAAGACCGGATCGTTGATCCGGGTCGCGATCACGAGCAGCGCGCCGGCCATGAAGAGCCCCGAGCACGCGACGATCCGGCGCGCACGGGCGACGTTGCCCGTGTTCTCGGCGAGGCGCTTGGCCGCCCAGCCACCGACGAAGCAGCCGATGCCCCCGAAAAACAGCGGAAGGCCGGCGAGCACCGCGCTCTTCTCCAACGAGACCCCGCGCGCATCGCGCAGGTAGGTCGGCAGCCACGTGATGTAGAAATACCAGCCATAGGACATGCAGAAATACTGGAGCCACAGCAGCAGCACCGTCGGGCTCGCGCAGAGCTTGCCCCACGGCACGCTCGCATGGCTCGGCGCGTTCCTGTCGGCGCCATCCATGAGGGCGAGCTCGGCGGCGTTGACCGAGGGATGCTCCGCCGGGCGGTCGCGGAACCAGCGGTAGAAAAAGACCGCCCAGACCACCCCGAGCGTGCCAAAGAACACGAAGGCCCAGCGCCACGTCATGAAGCCGAGCACCGCCGCCACGAGCATCGGCGTGAACGCCCCGCCCCACCGCGCGCTCAGCCACAGGATGCCCTGCGCCCGCACCCGCTCGTTGGAGGGCAGCCAGATGGTGAAGATCTTGGTGACGTTGGGAAAGCAGCCCGCCTCGCCGACGCCGAACAGCGCGCGGCACACGACCATCGAGACAAAATTCCAGGCCGCGCCGGTCGCCGCCGTGAACAGCGACCACATCACCACCACTTTCATCAGCACGCTGCGCGGGCCGAAGCGGTCGCCCATCCAGCCGGCCGGGATCTCGAACAGCGCGTAGGTGATCGTGAAGGCCGAGAACACCCAGCCCATCTGGCTCTCGCTCAGCCCGAGTTCGCCGCGGATGGTGCCCGCCGTCTGCGAAATGCAGACCCGGTCGATATAGGTGATGATCGCGAGCGCGACCACGAACACAAACATGGTGTGGCGGGCGCGCGATGGCGGCGCGCCGGACGGGGCGGATGGGGGCGGCACGCCGGGTGAGGTGGCTTTCCGCCGACGCACTGTCAACGCGGCATTCCTCGCGGCGGCGGCGGGTTTCCGCCGGAGCGCGCGCCGCCGGTGAAACGGCCTATCGATCCGCGCGCGCGGCCTCGACCACGGCCGCCATGTCCTTGTCGCCGTGGCCCGCGGCCACGGCCGCCCGGAACCGCTCCAGCGCGGTCGCCGCGCTCGTGAGCGCCTGGCCGGATTTCCTCGCCTCGGCGAGGGCGTAGCCGAGGTCCTTGGCCATGAGCGTGAGGAAGAAATTCGGCGTGAAATCGCCCGCCGCCATGCGGGCCGAGACGGCTTTCGTCACCGGGCTCGCAATCGCGCCCTGGTTGAGAAACTCCAGCGCCTGCGTCCGGTCGAGGCCGCTGCGCTCGATCCAGGCGAACGCCTCGGCGAAGGCCGCGACATGCACGCCCGCGAGAAAATTGTTGATGAGCTTGAGCGTCGCGCCGCTGCCCGTCGGCCCGAGGTGCGTCACGCTGCGGCCCATGGCCGCCAAGGCGGGCCGGATCTTTTCCAAGGCGGCTCCGCTGCCGCCGACGAGGAAGTTCAGCTCGCCGGCGGCGGCCTGCATTTTTGATCCGGTCACCGGGGCGTCGACAAACTCCGCGCCGCGCGCGGCGGCGGCTTGCGCGCGCTCGCGCACCCAACCGACCGTGAGCGTGCTGCAATCGGCCAGCACCGCGCCCGGGCGCGCGCCGGCGATCGCGCCGTCGGCGCCAAGCCACGTCGCGCGCGAGGCCGCATCGTCGGCCACCATGCAGAAGACGAGATCGGCGCCGGCCGCCGCCTCGCGCGCCGTGGCGGCGACCCGCGCACCGGCGGGCGACAGGGCTTCGGCCTTGGCCCGGCTGCGATTGAAGACCACCACGGGAAAGCCGGCGCCGAGGAGCCGGCGCGCCATGCCGCCGCCCATGATGCCGAGGCCGAGGAAAGCGATGCGAGGGGAGTTCATCGCGCGGGAGCGTGCGCCGCGGCCGGGCGCCGCGCCACAAAAGAAAAACGCCGCCGGAAAAAATCCGGCGGCGACGCAAGCGAATCAGCGGGCGGAAGCCGCCGCTTATTTCTTGTCGGCCTTCTTAAACTGCTTGTGGCCGGCCTTCTGCGCATCGCCCAGCTGGGCGCAGAGCTTCTCGGCCTCGGCGTTGTTGCCCGCCTTGAGGGCCGCCTCGGTCTTCTCGACCAGCCCGATGAACTTCTTCATGTCGGCCTGGTAGTCGGCCATGAACTTCTTCTGGTCCGCGGCGGGCTTGTCGGCCTTCATCGCGGGCTCGAGCTTGAGCGCGGCCTGCGCGTTTTCCTTGATCGTCGCGAGCTTCGCGAGCGAGTCGGCGTTCTTCGAGGAATCGGCGATCTGGCGACGGAGGGCGCGGAAGGCGCCGCCCATCTTCTCCATTTTCTTGCCGAGCTCGGTTTCGGCCTCGGCGGCGTGGACAAAGGAGCCCGCGGCGAGGGCGCACACGAGGCTGGCGATAACAAGACGGATTTTCATTTTGGGTTGGATTGGGATTGTTCGGTGAAGACCGCCGCGTAGCCAACACGACCGGAAGCCCGGAGGGCAAACCGATTCGTGGACCCAGCGACAGTCGCGCCTCAGACGGCGGTCGCCGGGGGGCTATTCAATCAAATCCTCCCCATTCCCGCGACCTTCGGGGTTGCGGACCGCCTTCCGGCCCTGTCAGCTTTCCGCCTCCACCCCACCCTCATGAACCCTTCCCTTTCCCGCCGTTCCTTTCTCGGCACGCTGTCGGCCGGCGCCGCCGCCACCTTGCTCCCGGCCGGTCTCCACGCCGCAGGCAAATCCCCCGCCACCCGCTGGCCCATCGGGTGCTTCAACCGCCCTTGGACAAAGTGGAGCTACGACGAGACCCTCGATGCGATCCAAGCCGCCGGCTACCGCACCACCGGCCTCCTGACGCCCACCAAGGCCGACTTGTTCACCGGGTCCGCGGCCACCCCCGAATACCTCGCGGCGCTGAAGCAGAAAATCGCCGCGCGCGGCCTCACCGCCAACATGACGGCGTTGCGCGTCAAGAACGGCGTCCCGCTCGCCGACGCCATCGCCGACACCCGCAAGCAGCTCGAAAACGGCCGCACCGTCGGCGTGCAGTTTGCCCTCACCTTCGGCGTCGACCGGCCCGAGCACTACGCGCAGTATTTCAAGGTGATGGCCGACGCCGCGGCGTTTGCGCAGGAGCGGGGCATCAAGCTCGTCCTCAAGCCGCACGGCGGCGGCAGCGGGGCTTCCGACGAAATCCGCAACGCCCTCAAGGCCGTCGCGCACCCCAATTTCAAGGTGTGGTATGACGCCGGCAACATCATCTACTACACCGGCAAGGACCCCATCGCCGAACTCGCCCCCATCGCCGAGCACGTGACGGGCTTCTGCGCGAAGGACTGCGGGGCGCCCAAGGGCGACGTGATGATCCAATTTGGGACGGGCAAGGTCGATTTCCCCGGCGTCTTCAGGAAGCTGAAGTCCGCGGGTTTCAACGGCCCCATCATGGTCGAGTGCTGCAAAATCGGCGCGACCCCGCAGGAGACGATGGAGAACGCCCGCGCCAACCGCGTCTTCCTCGAACAAGCGCTCGCGAGCGTTTGACAGCCATGCGCGCTCATATCTGGGGCTGCGGCGCCCTCGCCGCGGCGGTCTTGCTCGCGGGCTGCGGCACATCGAACAACGAACCTCCCCCGCCCGCCGCACCCGCCGCCATCGCGCCGCCACCCGCGCCTTCCGCGCCGCGCTCAGCGCCGACCCCGCCGATCCTCCCGCCCGACAAGCTCGCCGCGATGGACGCCGCCGTCGCCGACGCCATCGCCGCCAAGAAGACGCCCGGCGGCGTGCTTTGGGTCGAAAGCCGCGGCGCCAGCTATCACAAGGCCTATGGCCGCCGCGCCCTCACGCCCTCGGTCGAGGACGCCACCGAGGACACGATTTACGATGCGGCATCGCTCACCAAGGTCATCGCCACGACGACCTCCGTCATGCGCCTCGTCGAGCAGGGGAAGCTCGACCTTGACGCGCCCGTCGTGCGCTACCTGCCCGCTTTCGCGCAGCACGGCAAGGAGGCCGTCACCCTTCGCCAGCTCCTCACCCATATGTCCGGCCTGCGGCCCGACATCGACCTCAAGCCCGCGTGGTCCGGCTACGCCGAAGGCGTCCGCCTCTCCTGCGAGGAAAAGCTCCGCAACGCCCCCGGCGCCGCCTTCGTTTACTCGGATATCAACTTCATCATCCTCGGCGAACTCGTCCGTCTCGCCGACGGCCGCCGCCTTGACCGCTACGCCGCCGAGGAAATTTTCCGCCCGCTCGGGATGAAGGACAGCGGCTTCACCCCCGCCGCCGCGCTCCTCCCGCGCATCGCGCCCACCGAACTCACCGAGGGCAAGATGCTCCGCGGCGTCGTGCACGATCCCACCACCCGCGCCATGGGCGGTGTCGCCGGCCACGCCGGGCTGTTCATCACCGCGGCCGATCTCGCGCGCTTCGCCCGGATGATCCTCAACGGCGGCGAACTCGACGGCGTGCGCATCCTCCGACCCGAGACCGTCGCCCTCATGACCCGCGTCCAAAACAACGGCTCCGACCGCCGTGGGCTCGGCTGGGACATCGACTCGCGTTTCTCCGGCCCGCGCGGCCTCTGGTTCCCCGCCGGCGCGAGCTTCGGCCACACGGGCTTCACCGGCACGAGCATCTGGATCGATCCGGGCTCGCGCACCTTCGTGATCTTCCTCGGCAACCGCGTCCATCCGGACGGCAAGGGCGACGCCGCGCCCGTCCGCCGCGCCCTCGGCACGCTCGCCGCCGAGGCCGTCGGCCGCGATCGCGACGCCACGCTCAACGGCATCGACGTGCTCGTGCGCGAGGACTTCGCGCGCCTCCGCGGCCTGCGTGTCGGCCTCATCACCAACCAGAGCGGCCGCGACCGCCAGAACCGCGCCACCATCGACCTGCTCCACGGCGCGAAGGACGTGAAGCTCGTCGCGCTCTTCAGCCCCGAGCACGGCATCCGCGGCACCGCCGACGCCCACGTGGGCGACAGCATCGACGACAAGACCAAGCTCCCGATCTACAGCCTCTACGGCGACGCGCCCAAGCGCACGCCCGGCATGTCGCAGGCCGACTTCGATCTGGCCGTCATGCGTTCCCGCGCGCCCAAGCCCGAGCACCTCGCCGCCATCGACGTGCTCGTCTTCGACATCCAGGACATCGGCGCGCGCTTCTACACCTACTCCGCCACGCTTGGCACGGCCCTCGAGGCTGCGGCCAAGGCCAGGAAAAAATTTCTCGTCCTTGACCGCGTGAATCCCATCGGCGGCCGCGCCGAAGGCCCGATTCAGACGCGCGCGCCCAGCTTCATCGGCTTCCATCCGCTCCCGGTGCGCCACGGCCTCACGCTCGGCGAGCTCGCCCGGCTCTTCAACGCCGAGCGGCAGTTCGGCGCCGACCTCGAGATCGTGCGTTGCGAGCGCTGGACGCCCTCCCGCTGGTTCGACGCCACCGGCCTGCCGTGGACGAATCCCTCGCCCTCGATGCGCAGCCTCGACGCTGCCACGCTCTACCCCGGGCTCTGCCTGATCGAGAGCACCTCCGTCTCGATGGGCCGCGGCACCGCCTACCCCTTTGAGCAAGTCGGCGCGCCCTACATCGATGGCACCCGCCTCGCGGCGGAAATGAACCGCGCCGCGATTCCCGGCGTGCGTTTCGAGCCCGTCACCTTCACGCCGTCGATGCCGTTCTACCCCGGCCCCGCGGCCTCGCTGAAATACAAGGACACCCCCTGCGGCGGCGTCCGCGCGATCCTCACCGACCGCGACGCCTGCCCGGTCGTCGACATCGGCATCCAGCTCGCGCTCACCGTGCAGCGGCTCTACCCCGAAAAATTCAAGGCCGACGACATGGCCCGCCTCCTCGGCGACGAGGAAACCCTCAACGCCATCAAGGCCGGCGAATCCCTCGCGCAAATCAAGGCGCGCTGGGCCAGCGGTCTTGCGCAGTTCGAGGAGCGCGCGAAATCCGCGCGGCTTTATTGAGTCCTGGACCGGCTCAGCCGCCGTTGCCGGCGGAGCGCGGTCTCACTCGTCGATTCCATGGAAGAGCTCCTGATCGCCCTCGTGCAGATGGCGGTCGAGATCATCGCGGAAGCCATTTTCAGCCTCCCATGGAATCTCGCGGTCAGCAGCAGCGAACGGCGCGCCTCGGATCAGGGCAGGGCGTTGCGGAGCAGAACGTGGTATGTTTTCAGCCTGATTGCCGGCGCGGTCGCCGGCGGAATCTCCCTGCTTGCCATGCCCAGGGCGTTTTCCGGCGGTTCCGCGCTGCGCCTTGCCGGGCTAGTCGCCGCACCCTTTTTCTCGGCCGGGCTCGCTTTCTGGATCGCAAAAGCTGCATCGGCCGGACGGCGCCCGTGGAACGATCCCAATCGACACGCCATATGCGTGTTCCTTTTCACGGCGGCAGTCTCCGCGATTCGCTTCGGGTGGGCGCCGGGTTGATGCGGGCGCCTGCACGGCGTTGACCCTGCGCTTGCCACCGCTCCTTCGAATCGTTGTCTGCAGATACCCCTCCCGCACACCTCCATGAAACGCCTCCTCCTCCCCTTTCTCGCGCTCGCCTTCGCCGGCGCCGCCTCCGCCCAGGACTGGGCCAAGCCCCGCCTCGAGAAATCCCCGCGTCACCTCGAGTGGGTGACGTTGAAACACGGCAATCGCGAGGTGAAGGCCTTCGTCGGCTTCCCCGAGGTCAAGACCAAGGCCACCGCCGTCGTCCTCATCCATGAGATCTTCGGCCTCTCCGACTGGATGCGCGGCATGGTCGATCAATTCGCCGAGGCGGGCTACATCGCCATCGCGCCCGACTTCCTCTGGGGCAGCGGCCCCGGCGGCGGCGGCACCGAGTCCCTCGGCGGCCCCGACGGCGCCCGCGGAAAAATCGGCGGCCTCGCGCAGGCGCAAATCGACGCGGACCTCGACGCCGCGGTCGCCTACGTGAAGAAACTCGACGCCTGCAACGGCAAGGTCGTCGTCGGCGGCTTCTGCTGGGGCGGCGGCAAGACCTTCCTCTACGCCGTGCACAACCCCGGCATCCAGGCCGGGCTCTCGTTCTACGGCACGCCCGCCAAGGCCGAGGACATGCCGAGGATCAACGCGCCCATCTTCGGATTCTACGGGCAGAACGATGCGCGCATCAACGCCGGCATCCCCGCCGCCACCGAAGCGATGAAAGCCGCGGGCAAGTTCTACGATCCCGTGATCTACGACGGCGCCGGCCACGGCTTCATGCGCGCCGGCGAGGATCCCGCCGGCAGCCCCGAGAACAAGAAGGCCCGCGAGGACGCCTGGAAACGCATCAAGGCCATCCTCGCGAAAATTTGAAGCAGGGCGGGCCTGTGCCCGCCCTCTCGCGCCGCACGCGCACATCCGCGACATCAAGAATCGCCAGCACGCCCAAGGGCGGGTCACAGACCCGCCCTGCTTTTTCCCATGCGCCCCATTCCTCGCACCCATCCCATTTTCCCGATCCTCGCGATCGCGTTCGCCAGCCTCGCACCCGCCCTCGCCCAGCCCCCGCCCGCCCCGCCCAAGCGCATCCCGATCCCGGGCCTCACGCTCACGACCGCCGAGCGCAACGAGCTCACCGCCGGCGCCGACGCCCTGCGCCGCGATCTCGATTCGCTCGCCCGCGATCTCGCCGGCAACGCCCGCCTCGCCGCGCTGCTGCCGGACGCCGAGGTGCTGCACAAGGCCGTCGACTGGGCGCTGCGCTACGATGAGATCATGGCGCCCAAGGAAATTGCCTTCGCCCGGCGCATGCTGGACCTCGGCCGCGAGCGCGCCGCGCAGCTCCGCGCCGGCACCGCGCCCTGGCTCGAGGCCACGGGCCTCATTCTCCGCGGCCACCGCTCGAAGCTCGACGGCTCCGTGCAGCCCTACGGCCTCGTCGTCCCCGAGTCGCTCAAGGGCTCGGCCCGCGAGCTGCCGCTCCTGGTCTGGCTGCTGGGCCGCGGCGAGAAGCGCACCGAGCTCGCCTTCCTCGCCGAGCGCGAGGCCGGCGCGCCGCCGCTCACGCCCAAGGACACGATGGTCGTCGTGCCCTACGGGCGGTTCTGCAACGCCACCAAGTTCGCCGGCGAGGTCGATGTCTTCGAGGCGCTCGCCGCCGTGCGCGCACAGTATCGCATCGATCCGCTGCGCATCGCGGTCGGCGGTTTTTCGATGGGCGGCGGCAGCACCTGGCACCTCGCCACGCATCATGCCGGCCTGTGGTGCGCGGCGGCGCCGGGCGCGGGCTTTGCGGAGACGCCGATTTTCACCAAGGCCCTCGCGCCCGGCCGCGAGCCGCGCGCCGCGTGGGAGCAGCTCCTCTGGCGCCAATACGAGGCCACCGGCATCGCCGGCAACCTCTTCAATCTTCCCACCGTCGCCTATTCCGGCGAGATCGACGGCCAGAAGGAGGCCGCCGACCTCATGGAGGCCGCGATGGCGCGGGAGGGCCTGAAGCTCGAGCACCTCATCGGACCCAAGACCGGCCACAGCTACCACGCCGAGACGAAGGTCGCGGTCATTCGCCGTCTCGAGGAGATGATCGCCCGCGGCCGCGATCCGAACCCGCGCCAGATTTGGTTCCACACCTACACCCTCCGCTATCCCGAATCGGCCTGGGTCCGCATCGAGGGCCTGAGCCGGCATTGGGAACTCGCCGAGGTCCGCGCGACCCAGCACGACAACCTGCTGCTCGACGTGCGCACCAAGAACGTCGAGGCGATCTCGTTTCCCGGCAGCAACGCGACCACCGTCGTGCTCGACGGGCAGGAACTCCGCGCCGCCAATGCCGAGCTGCAATTCCATCGCGAAGGCGAGGCGTGGAAGCCCGGCGCCGCCACCGGCCTCCGCAAGCGCCCCGGCCTGACCGGCCCGGTGGACGATGCGTTCATGGCGCCTTTTGTCTTCGTCCGCCCGAGCGGCCGCCCGCTCAACGCGGAGGTCGGCGCCTGGGTCGAGTCCGAGCTCACCGCCGCGCGCAACCTCTGGCGCGATGTCTTCCGTGGCGACGCCCGTGTCGTCGCCGACCGCGCCGTGAGCGAGGCCGACATCGCGAGCCACAACCTCGTGCTCTGGGGCGACCCGTCGTCCAACGCGGTGCTCGCCAAAATCATCGCGCAGCTGCCCGTGAAGTGGGACGCCAAGGCGCTCGTCTTCCGCGGCCGCACCTACGACGCGAAGACTCACGCGCCGATCCTCGTGTTTCCGAACCCACTCAACCCCGCGCGCTACGTGGTGCTGAACAGCGGCATCGACTTTCGCACCGAGGGCTACGGCAACAACGCCCACCAAACGCCGAAGCTCCCCGACTGGGCCATCGTCGATCTCCGCACGCCGCCCGGCCCGCGCTGGCCCGGCAAGGTCGTTGATGCGGGCTTCTTCGACGAGAGCTGGAAATGAGCTGAGCGGGTCCGCGGCCCACCTTCGCGGCGCGAAAAAAAGGTCGAGGGCGGGTCGAAGACCCGCCCTACTGCCGCCATGCGCCTCCCCCCGGCCGTTCTCGCGCTGATCGCTTTTTCCGCTTCCCTCGCCTCCGCCGCCTCCGTCCGCACGGTCGCCGGCACCGGTGCCCGCGGATTTTCCGGCGATGGCGGTCCCGCCACCGCGGCGCAGCTGGACAATCCCTTCGGCGTCGTGCGCGGGCCCGACGGCGCGCTCTGGTTCTGCGAATACGGCGGCCAGCGCATCCGCCGCATCGCGCGCGACGGCACCATCACGACCATCGCCGGGACCGGCGCCAAGGGCCACACCGGCGACGGCGGTCCGGCGCTCGCCGCGACCTTCAACCTCCCGCACGAAATCCGTTTCGATCGCGCGGGGAATCTCTTCGTCGTCGACATGATGAACCACGCCGTGCGCCGCGTGGATGCGAAGACGAAAATCATCACCACCATCGCCGGCACCGGCCAGCCCGGCTACAGCGGCGACGGCGGCCCCGCCGCCAAGGCCCAGCTCAACCAGCCGCACAGCATCCAGTTTGATCCCAAGGGCGACCTCTTCATCTGCGACATCCGCAACAACGTCATCCGCCGCGTCGACCTGCAGACCGGCGTGATCACGACGTTTGCCGGCACCGGGAAGCCGGGCGACACGCCCGACGGCGCGCCCATCGTCGGCACGCCGCTCCGCGGGCCGCGCACGCTCGACTTCGACGCGCGCGGCGATCTCTGGCTCGCGACGCGCGAGGGCAACCAAGTCTTCCGCTTCGATCTCGTCGCCGGAAAAATCCGCCACGTCGCCGGCACCGGCCAGAAAGGTTTCACGGGCGACGGCGGCCCCGCGCTCGCCGCCACGCTCAACGGCCCGAAGGGCCTGACCATCGGCCGCGACGGCCGCGTGTATCTCGTCGACACGGAGAACCACGCCATCCGCGTCGTGAATCCCGCCACGGGCCTCATCACCACGCTCGTCGGCCACGGCACGAAGGCCGACGGCCCCGACGGCGACAACCCGCTCGCCTGCGGCCTCGCCCGCCCCCACGGCATCTGGATCGATCCGGATGGCACGGTCTTCATTGGCGACTCCGAAAACCACCGCATCCGCGCGGTGAAGTAACTTTCACCCATCATGAGCCTCCTGATCAAAAACGGCGAGATCGTCACCGCCGACTCGCGCTACGTCGCGGACATCTACTGCGAGGGCGAGACGATCACCAAGATCGACAGGAACATCCCCACGCCCGCCGGCTGCGAGGTGATCGACGCCAAGGGCAAGTTCGTCTTCCCCGGCTTCATCGATCCGCACGTGCACATCTACCTGCCGTTCATGGGCACGTTTTCCAAGGACACCTACGTGACCGGTTCGCAGGCCGCGCTCGTCGGCGGCACCACGACGCTCATCGAGATGTGCTGTCCCGCGCGCAAGGACGACGCGCTCGCCTCGTTCGAGCTCTGGATGGCGCAGGCCGTGGACAAGAGCGCCTGCGATTTCTCGTTCCACATGGGCGTGACGAAATTCGACGCCGGCACCGAGGCCCAGCTCCGCGAGATCGTGCGGCGCGGCATCAGCTCCTTCAAAATCTTCCTCGCCTACAAGGGCGCCTTCGGCGTCGACGACACCGAGCTCTACCGGACGCTCAAGCTCGCCAAGGAACTCGGCGTCGTCGTCACCGCCCACTGTGAAAACGAGACGCTGGTTGCCGAGCGCTGCAAGGAGCTGCTCGCCGCCGGCAAGACCGATCCCGGCCAGCACCACGAGAGCCGCCCGCCCGCGGTGGAGGCCGAGGGCGTGCATCACCTGATGACGTTCGCCGAGCTCACCGGCGCCGCCACCTACATCGTCCACCTCTCGTGCAAGGAGGCGCTCGACCAAGCCATCGCCGCCCGTCAGCGCGGCGTGCGCGTCGGCGTCGAGACGCTGATTCAATACCTGACGCTCGACAAAACCTACGCGGAGAAGCCGGACTTCGAGGGCGCGAAATACGTGATGTCGCCGCCGCTGCGCGACGCGCGCAACCAGTCCGTGCTCTGGCACGGCCTGCGCGACGGCCTCATCAACACCGTCGCGACCGATCATGCGCCGTTCGACTTCGAGAAACAAAAGCCGATGGGCCGCGACGATTTCACGAAAATCCCCAACGGCATCCCCTCGCTCGAGGAGCGCGTGAACCTGCTCTACACCCACGGCGTCGCCCGCGGCCGCATCGACCTGCACACGTTCGTGAATGTCGCGAGCACCGCCGTCGCGAAGCAGTTCGATCTCTTCCCGCGCAAGGGCGCCATCCAGCCCGGCGCCGATGCCGACCTCGTGGTGTTTGACCCAAGCTACCGCGGCACGATTTCTGCGAAGACGCAGCACATGAACGTGGACTATTCCGCCTTCGAAGGCTGGCCGCTGGAAGGAAGAGCGAGCGTCGTGACGGTCCGCGGCCAAGTCGCCGCCCGCGATGGAAAGTTCTGTGGCACCCTCGGCCGCGGAAAATTCCTGCAGAGAAAACCAAGCCATTTTTGACCACGGATTTCACGGATGAACACGGATAAAACCAGGTCTTCATCCGTGATAATCCGTGCCATCCGTGGTCAAAAATTTTCCCACTCCCGTGAGCACAGATGATTTGATGCATGCTGCATTGAGCCACGACATCATCGGTGCTGCGATGAAAGTGCTCAACACTCTCAAGCCGGGTCTGGACGAGAAGGCGTATGAAAATGCCCTCGTGATTGAGCTAAGAAATCGCGGCCATCGCGTCGACCAGCAGAAGCGTTTCGATGTATTTTATGAAAGCCAGTGGGTGGAGACGCTGGTTCCCGATTTGATCATCGATGAGCTGGTGGTCGTCGATCCCAAGGTGGCCGAGGATTTCACCGCCACCCACCACGCGAAAATGATTGGCTACCTCACCATCACTCAACTTCGCCTCGCGTTGCTCCTGAATTTTAAGCACGCCGACCTGCGCTGGAAGCGCGTCGTCCGATGATTCCATCCGTGTAGATCAGTGAAATCCGTGGTCAAAGAAACTTTCTCCGAATTGATCGACTCCACCGCCGCGCTCGCCGGCGCGCGCGATTCGCGGCTCTACAACGACGACCTCGCGCCCGTGCCACCCTCCGCGCGCAAATGGGGCCTCGGCTCCATCGCCGCGCTCTGGATCTCAATGGCGGCGTGCATCCCCACCTACATGCTCGCCTCCGGCCTGATCGGCAGCGGCATGAATTGGTCGCAGGCCGTCGTCACGATTTTCCTCGGCAACGTGATCGTCGTCATCCCGATGATCCTCAATGCGCACGCCGGCACGCGCTACGGCATCCCGTTCCCCGTGTTCTGCCGCGCGTCGTTCGGCACAGCCGGCGCCAACCTCCCCGCCCTCCTCCGCGCGCTCGTCGCCTGCGGCTGGTTCGGCATCCAGACGTGGGTCGGCGGCGACGCCATCTACAAGATCATCGGCGTCTTCGCCCCGTCGATCACCTCGGGCGCGGCGCTGCCCGTCCTCGGCATCAGCCCGGCCCACTTTGCATGTTTCCTCCTGTTCTGGGGCGTCAACATGTGGGTCATCTGGCGCGGCATCGACACCATCCGCGTGCTGCTGAACTTGAAGGCCCCGCTCCTCATCGCGCTCGGCCTCGCGCTGCTGGCGTGGGCGCACAACGCCGCCGGCGGTTTCGGGCCGATCCTCTCGCAGCCGTCGGCCTTCGACGCCGGACAGCCCAAGGCCGGACAGTTTTGGGTGGTATTCTTCCCATCGCTCACCGGCATGATCGGCTTCTGGGCGACGCTCTCGCTCAACATCCCCGATTTCTCCCGCTACGCCAAATTGCAGCGCGACCAAGCCCTCGGGCAAGCGCTCGGCCTGCCGGCGACGATGGCGCTCTATTCCTTCATCGGCGTCGCCGTCACCAGCGCCACCACGATCATCTACGGCAAGACCCTCTGGGATCCGGTCGATGTGCTCACGCGCTTCACGAATCCGGTCGTGCTCATCGGCGCGCTCTTCGCGCTCTGCCTCGCCACGCTCGCGACCAACATCGCCGCCAATGTCGTCTCGCCCGCCAACGATTTCGCGCAGCTCGCGCCGCAAAAAATCTCCTTTCGCAAAGGCGGCCTGATCACCGGCCTCATCGGCATCGTGATGATGCCGTGGAAACTCGTCGCGGATCCCAGCGGCTACATCTTCACGTGGCTCATCGGCTACAGCGCGCTCCTCGGCCCGATCGGCGGCGTCATGATCGCGGACTATTTCGTCTATCGTCGCAAGCGGCTCGACGTTCCCGCGCTCTACGCTGCCGAGGGCCCCTACCGCTACTCGAACGGCACGAGTTGGGTCGCCGTCGCCGCGCTCCTCGCCGGAGCGCTGCCCAGCCTGCCCGGCTTCCTCGCCAACATCAAAGTCATCGATCCCACCAGCGTCGCCCCGTTCTTCCATTCTCTCTACAGCGTCGCCTGGCTCGCTGGCTTCGCGATCGCATTCATAGTCTACCTCGTCCTGCGCAAGCTCGCGCCAAACTCCTGACCAATCTGTTTCACAGGAGGTAACAGGGATAACGGAGCACTCGTTTCCGGAATTTTCTCCGTTCCCTCCGTTTTCTCCTGTAAGAACTTCACTCAATGAAATCCATCCCCCTCCCGCCCACCGCGCACCAGCCCCAGCCCTACACGGGCCCCTCGCTCGAGCAGGTGCTCGCGCAGCGCAGGCAGTTCCTCAACCCCGGCCTCTTCCTCTACTACAAGCAGCCGATCATGATCGTGGAGGGGAAGATGCAGTATGTCTGGGACTCCACGGGCAAACGCTACCTCGACGGCCTCGGCGGCATCGTGACCGTCAGCGTCGGCCACTGCCACCCGCATGTGCTCAAGGCCATCAACGCGCAGAACGCCACGCTCCAGCACAGCACGACGATCTACCTCAATCCCAACATCGGCGCCTTCGCGGAGAAGCTCGCGAGCAAGATGCCCGGCGATCTCAAGGTCTGCTACTTCGTCAACTCGGGCTCCGAGGCCAACGACCTCGCGCTCCTCATGGCCCGGCTCTACACGGGCAACTACGACGTGATTGCGTTGCGCAACGCCTACCACGGCGGCAATGCGAGCGGCATGGCCGTCACGGCTCATAGCAACTGGAAGTTCAACGTGCCGCACTCCTTCGGCGTCCACCACGCCGTCGCGCCCTATCCCTATCGCGGCCATTTCGGCTACGACGATCCCGACGCGGGGCGCAAATACGCGGACGACGTCAAGGACCTCATCGGCTACGCCACACCCGGCAAGGTCGCTGCCTTCATCGCCGAGTCGATCCAGGGCGTGGGCGGCTTCGTCGAGTTTCCGCAGGGCTACCTCAAGCACACCTACGAGCACGTGCGCGCCGCCGGCGGCGTGTGCATCGCCGACGAAGTGCAGACCGGCTTCGGCCGCACGGGCACGCACTTCTGGGGCTTCGAGACGCAGGGCGTGATCCCCGACATCGTCACGATGGCCAAGGGCATCGGCAACGGCGCCCCGCTCGCCGCCGTCGTCACCACGCCGAAGATCGCCGCGATGATGACGCAGCGCGTCCACTTCAACACGTTCGGCGGCAACCCCGTCGTCTCCGCGATCGGCAAGGCCGTGCTCGAGGTGATCGAAAACGAAAAGACGCAGCAAAACTGCCTCGAGCTCGGCGCCTACATCCTCGCCGGCCTGAACAAGCTGAAGGCGAAGCACAAGGTGATCGGCGACGTGCGCGGCAAGGGCCTGATGCTCGGCATCGAGTTCGTGAAGGACCGCGCGACGAAGACGCCCGGCAAGGAGGAGTGCGCGCAGGCCGTCGAGAACGCGCGCGAGCTCGGCCTGCTCCTCGGCAAAGGCGGCCTCTGGGGCCAGACGATCCGCTTCGCCCCGCCGATGAACATCACGAAGGCTGACGCGGATTTCCTGCTCGCGGTGCTGGATGAGGCGATCGGGGCGGTGCCCGTGAATTGACGCGAGGACGCCTGAGGTAGCGCGAGGCTTCAGGCGGCGCAGGGACTAGGTGAGGTGTTCGCACGCCTGCGCGGGCTGAAGCCGTGCGCTACTTCAAGTCGCTCCGGCCTTGCCGTCGCTCCCGCGGCGCGCGTTTCATCCGCCCGTGCTTCCGCCTTCCCCTGACGAAGCCGCCATCCTCGCGATCGAGCGGCCGCACAAGAATCTGTTCACTTACTCCGTGCTGTCGCTGCTGGTGATTCCGCCGCTGCTGCCGATCCTGATCCTCCCGGTTTATTTCCGCTACCACACGATGCGCTACCGGTTCACCGCCGAGGGCATCTCGATGAGCTGGGGCATCCTCTTCCGCCGCGAGACGATCGTGAACTACGCGCGCATCCAGGACATCCACCTCAAGTCCAACTTCGTCGAACGCTGGCTCGGGCTCGCGCGCGTGATGATCCAGACGGCGAGCGGCAACTCCGGCGCGGAGATGACGCTCGAGGGCCTGCAGGAATTTGAGGCTGTGCGCGACTTCCTCTACGCACGCATGCGCGGCGTGAAGGACCACCCGACGGCGGTGGCGCAGGCGGATGCCTCCCTCGGTCCCGGCGCACCCGCCGCTGATGCCGAGCTGGCCGCGGTGCTGCGCGAGATCGTCGGCGAGCTGCGCGCCCTGCGCGAGGAACTCGCCCAGCGCCCGCGCGTCTGAGCGCCGACCCCGCCATGTCCCGCCGTTGGCGCGAGTTCGTGCTGCAGTGGCTCCGGGTGCCGCCCGAGCCGCATCCTCCGGCGGGCGCGCCGGCATCCCTGCGTGTTTTCCGCGCCGGGAAGAATTTCCTGACGCTGCGGCTCTGGACCTGGGGCCTCGCGCAAGCCGCGGCGCTCGCTGGCATCGTGTTCTGGACCGTGGTGCTGGTGGAGATTGAGCGGGCCGCCGCCGCCAAGCGTGCCACCAAGGCCGCCAATCCGGCGGCTCCGCCCACCACTTCCGGGGAGACGGCCCCCGCGGCCAAGACCGAGCCGAAGGCCGTGCGCAACCGCGCACCACGCGAGCCGTTGTCCCCGGCGCGCACTTGGGAGCTGGCCAAGCGCGGCCTCGTCGAGGCGGCGCTGCGCCTGCCGCCGTGGGCGTTTCCGCTCCTCTGGTTCGCCAAGATCGCCGGCATCGCGCTCTACCTCGTGCAGATTCCCTTCACCTACGCCGTGCGCCGGCTCGACTACGAGCTGCGCTGGTATGCGGTGACTGATCGCAGCCTGCGCATTCGCGCGGGCATCGTCGCCGTGCAGGAATCCACGCTGAGCTTCGCCAACCTCCAGCAGGTCGTGATTTCGCAGGGGCCGCTGCAGCGCCTCCTCGGCCTCGCGGATGTGCGGGTGCAGTCCGCCGGTGGCGGCGGCGGCGATTCGCACGCGAGCAGGGGCCCTGGCGACTCACTGCACACCGCGGTGTTTCATGCCGTGGACAACGCCCCCGAAATCCGCGATCTCATCCTCGATCGCCTGCGGCGCTTTCGCGAGACCGGCCTCGGCGATCCGGACGAGCCGGCGCCTGCCGCCCGCTTCGCGCCGGCATCTGCATCCGCAGGCGCGCTCCTCGCCGCTCGGGAGCTGCTCGCCGAGGCGCGGGCGTTGCGGCGCGCGCTGTGATCGGCCTTGCCTGGCGACGGCCAGGCCGCTTGTAACGCGGGCTTTTTTCACCATGTCGTCCCCGCACGAACCGCCGCCCGCGGAACCGCAGTCTTCGCTCATCGAGCGCACGCTCGAGAATTCCATCTTCGCCAGCCGCTGGCTGCAGGCTCCGCTCTACGCCGGGCTCATCCTCGCGCAGCTCATCTACGTGTGCCAGTTCATGCGGGAGCTGTGGCACCTCTGCCACACGTTCTTCGGCGATGGCAAGGTCGACGACATCAGCACGCACATCATGGTCGGTGTGCTTGGCCTGATCGACGTGGTGATGGTCGCGAACCTCGTGATCATGGTCGTGATCGGCGGCTACGAGACCTTCGTGTCGCGGCTCAACCTCGACGAGCGCGAGGACAAGCCCGAGTGGCTGAGCCACATCAATGCCGGCGTGATGAAAATCAAGCTGGGCACCGCGCTCATCAGCATCTCGTCCATCCACCTGCTGAAGACCTTCATCGAGGTGCGCGAGCCCACCTTCAACGGCAACTTCCAGGCGGTGATGTGGCAGGCCATCCTGCACTCGCTCTTCCTTGTCTCGGCGATGTTCCTCGCGTGGAGCGACCGCGTGATGATGGCGACGCTGCGGGAGAATCCCAAGGACGGGCATTGATCGCGCGCGGCATCCCGGCCGCGCCATTCGTCATCGTTTCAAGCGCAGCAATCGCTCGCCCGCGGCGTGGAGGGTGGCGGGCCGCTTGGCGAAGTTGAGCCGCACGTAGCGGTTCTCCGGGTAAGGGAAAAAGCTCGAGCCCGGCACGGGCGCGACGCCGATCTCGCGCGTCATCCAGTGCGCAAACTCGACGTCGTTGGCATAGCCAAACGGCGACACGTCGAGCATCACGAAATACGCCCCCTCGGGCCGCGTGTAGCTGAGGCCCGTCCGGTCGAGATAGCTGAGCAGCACGTCGCGCGACTCGGCGTATTCGGCGGCGAGGCCGTCGTAGTAGCTCGCGGGAAAATTCAGCGCGGTCACGACGGCATGCTGGAGCGGCGCGGCGGCGCCCACGGTGAGGAAATCGTGCACCTTGCGCGCCTGCGCGATGATTTCGGGCGCGGCGTGCACGTAGCCGAGCCGCCAGCCCGTGATCGAGAAGGTCTTCGAGAGCGAGGAGCACATCAGCGTGCGCCTCGCCATGCCGGGCAGCGTCGAGAAATACACGTGGCGATGCGGCGCGAAGACGATGTGCTCATACACCTCGTCGGTGAGCACGAAGGTGTCGAACTCCTCCGCCAGCGCGGCGATCTGCAGCAGTTCCTCGCGCGTGAAGACGCGGCCGCAGGGGTTCGACGGATTGCAGAGCACGAAGGCCTTGAGCCCGCCCGCGAACGCCGCGCGCAGCTCCGCCGGATCGAAGCGGTAGTGCGGCGGGTGCAGCGGCACGTGCACCGCGCGCGCCCCCGTGAGGATCGCGTCGGCGTTGTAGTTCTCGTAGAAGGGCGAGAAGAGCCCGACCCGGTCGCCGGGATCGCAGACCGTCATCATCGCGACCATCATCGCCTCGGTCGCGCCGCAGGTGACGACGAGCTCGCGGTCGGCCTCGACCGGCAGGCCGGTGAACCGCGCGACTTTCGCGCCGAGCGCGGCGCGCAGCTCGGGCGCGCCCCACGTGACGGCGTATTGGTGCCGGTGCGCGTCCATCGCGTCCTTGCCCGCCTGCACGAGCGCGGCCGGCGGGTCCCAGTCGGGGAAACCCTGCGCGAGGTTGATCGCGTTGTGGCGCGCGGCGACGCGCGACATCTCGCGGATCAGCGACTCGGTGAAGACGGCGGTGCGTTGCGAGGTGCGCGCCACAGGCTCAGGGAAGCTTCAGGACCATGCCCGGCCGCAGCGGCGAGTTGGCGCCGGCGGGCAGCACATCGCGATTGGCCGCGGCGAGCTGGTCCGCCTTGAGGCCGTATTGCTGGCCGATGCGGAAGAGGTTCTCGCCCGCCCTGACCGTATGGGTGCGGCCCGAGCCGCGCGAGGCCGCCGGGCTTTTTTGCGGTTGCGGCGCGGGCGTGACGAGCCGCTCGGGCTCCCGGCGAGGCGCAACGCTGACAGGCGACTCGATCAACACCGGCGCAGGGGCCTGCGCCGGCGAGGGCGGCGGCACCGTGCGCACCTCCTCCGGCAAGGTGATAAGGCGCGGGCTGCGCGGGAGCGGCACCGCGCCGCCGCCGCGCAGCGTGGCGAGCTCCGCGCGGAGCTCGTCGTTTTCGCGGCGCAGCCGGGCCAGCTCGTCGTCGGCCTGCAGGCGCACGGATTGATCGTCGAGCGGGCGGCCGGGGATCGAGCGCGCAAACTCGCGCAGGGCGGCCTGCACTTGCCCGCGCACGCCGTCGGCCTGCTTGGACTTGGGCTCGAGCTCAAGGTAGCGGCGGAAATGATGGTAGGCCTCCACCGGGTCCTTGGTGGTGTTGAGGCAGATCACGCCGGCCTCGATGTGGGACTCCGCGGCGCCCTTCTCCCCGCGCTTGTCGATCAACTTGACGAAGTAGTTCAGCGCCTCGGCGTGGCGGCCCTGCCGCTTGAGCTGCATGCCCTGCACATAAAGCGGCTCGTCGGTCTCCGCCGGCAGCGGCGCTCCGCCGCGATCCCCGCAGCCGGAGACGACCAGCAGCACGAGCAGGGCGGCGGCGACGGCGATTTGGCGGCGGACAGTCATCACTCGGGAAAAGGCATTGAACGATCGGATGGTCGGCTTAAGTTCCGACCCTCACATCGGCGACTCAAACTCTAAATGGCCCTCACCACGCAATCCGTCCTCGCCCGCGCCCGCGCCTGCATCCGCATCGAGCAGGCGGCGCTCCGGGAGACGGCGCGGGGGCTGGGCCCGGAGTTTGTCGCCACGGCGCGCGCGGTGGACGCCGCGACGGCCGCGGCGGGCAAGCTGGTGTTCAGCGGCGTCGGCAAGAACGCCCCCATCGCGCAGAAGATCGCGGCGACGTTCAACAGCACGGGCGTCTCCTCCTGCTTCCTCGACGCCACGCAGGCGTTGCACGGAGACCTCGGGTTGGTGGATGAGGGCGACGTCGTCTTCCTGCTCAGCAACAGCGGGCAATCCGAGGAGATCCTGCGGCTCATCCCGGTGCTGCGGCGTTTTGGCGCGCGGCTCGTGGCGTTCACGAGCAACCCCGCCTCCGATCTCGCGCGCAATGCCGACCTCCGCCTGATCTTCCGCGTGCCGCGCGAGGCCTGCCCGCTCAAGCTCGCCCCCACCGCCAGCACCACCGCCGCGCTCGCGCTCGGCGACGCGCTCGCGATGGTGCTGCTCGAGTCCCGCGGCCTGACGCGCGACGACTTCGCGAAATACCATCCGGCGGGAAATTTGGGCCGAGTGCTGCTTTTGCGGGTCAAAGACATCATGCGCACCGGCGACCGCCTGCCCACCGCCCCCGACACCGTGACCACGCAGGAGGCGATCCTGGCGATGACCCGCGCCAAGAGCGGGAGCATCGCGCTGGTCGCCAAGCGGACGGGCAAGCTCACCGGCATCCTCACCGACGGTGATTTCCGTCGCAGCGCCCTGACCGGGCCGGATTTCCTGCGACAGCCCGTCGCCACCTTCATGACGCGCAACCCCAAGACGATCGCCGAGGACGCACTCGGGGTCGACGCGGCGCGCCTATTTGAGGCGCACAAGATCGACGACTTGATCGTCGTCGATGCGCGCGGCCGGCCGGTCGGCCTCGTCGACAGCCAGGATCTCCCCAAGTTCAAGATCGTGTGAAGGCGCCCATTCGCATCGGCATCATCGGCATGGGCGGCTTCGCCGGCTGGCACCACCAGGCCATCGCGCGGCTCGAGGAGAAGGGCCACGCGAAGCTCATCTGCACCTGCGACCCGCGCGCGGAACTGTTCACCGGCGAGCAGCAGACGTGGCGCCTTGCCGCGCGCGGCGTGAAGGTATTCAACGACTACCGGCTGATGCTCGAGGCCTGCCACCGGGATCTCGACTTCGTGGTCGTGCCGACGCCGATTCAGCTGCATGCCGAGATGCACGCCGCCGCGACGGCGCTGGGCCTGCCGGTCTACCTGGAGAAGCCCCCCACGCTCGACTGCGCCGAGCTGGAACGCATGATCGCCGCGGACGCGCGCGCGCGGAAGGCCTCGCACGTCGGCTTCAACTTCATCGTCGAGAAGCCGCGCCTTGCGCTCAAGGAGCGCCTGCTCAACGGCGAGTTTGGCGCGATCCGCGGCGCGACGCTCGCGGCGCTCTGGCCGCGGCCCACCAGCTACTTCACGCGCAACGACTGGGCCGGCCGCCTCCTCTTGGGCGACCGCCTCGTGCTCGACTCGTGCTTCGGCAACGCGATGGCGCACTTCGTCCACAACCTGCTTTTCTGGGCGGGCGGCCCCGCGCTTTTCAGCTGGTCGCAGATCGCCGCGGTGCGCGCCGAGCTCTACCGCGCGCACGCCATCGAGGGCGCGGACACCTTTTTTGTCGAGGCCGACACCCAGGGCGGCGTGACGTTGCGTTTCGCGCTTTCCCACGCCTGCGCCGGCGCCAGCTCGCATGGCGAAACCGTGCTCTGCGAAAAGGCCGTGCTGCGCTACGCTGTCGGCGGCGCGGCCGAGGTCCGCTGGGCCGACGGGCGCGTGGAGAAGTCGCCCCTCGAACCCTTTGACGCGCTGCTCGAGAATCACCTCGACTATTTTCGCTACCTGCGGGGCGAGAGCGCGCGGCCGGCAACGACACTCGCGGACGCGCGGCCCTTCGTCGCCCTCAATGATCTTGCCTACCTCTCCAGCGGCCACATCGCGCCGATTCCGGCCGCACTCGTCACGCCCCTGCGCGAGGAGCGCGAGCAAAAGGACTACCTCGGCGTCGCCGGCATCGCGGCGGCGCAGGAGAATTTCCTGCAACGCGGCCTGTGGCCGGGCAGCAACGGCTGGGGCCGGGCGCCCGGCGACGTGGCGACCCCGGCCGACCTGCCCCGCCTGCGCGAGGTGATTCAGAAGATGGCGGGCCGCTGAAACCCGGGGCAATCGCGCGCCGCGCCTTTACTCCGGGCGATTTTTTTCAACCTTACCTTTGCCATGCCCACGCCGCCTTTTGTCTATCAGGACCCGCTGCCGCTCGCCGGCGACGACACCACGTATCGGCTGCTCTCGCAGGACGGGATCAGCGCGTCTGCGTTCGAGGGCCGCGAGATCCTGAAGGTCGCGCCCGAGGCCATCGCGTTCCTCGCGCAGCAGGCGTTTCGCGACACGTCGTTTTTCCTGCGCACCTCGCACCTCCAGCAAGTCGCCGCCATCCTCGACGATCCCGAGGCCTCGGCCAACGACCGCTACGTCGCCCTCACGCTGCTGAAGAACGCCGAGATTGCGGCCGAGGGCATCCTCCCGATGTGCCAGGACACGGGCACGGCGGCGGTCTTCGCCAAGAAGGGCCAGCAAGTCTGGACCGGCGCCAACGACGCCGAGTGGATCTCACGCGGCATCTACGACTGCTACACGAAGGAGAACCTCCGCTACTCGCAGACGGCGCCGCTCGACATGTGGCGCGAGGTCAACACCGGCACCAACCTCCCCGCGCAGATCGACATCATGGCGACGGAGGGCGCGAAGTATGAGTTCCTGTTTGTGGCGAAGGGCGGAGGCTCGGCGAACAAGATGTATCTCTTCCAGGAGACGAAGGCGCTCCTGAACCCGAAGTCGTTCGAGAAGTTTGTCGCCGACAAGCTGCCGCTCCTCGGCACAAGCGCCTGCCCGCCCTACCACCTCGTCTTCGTGGTGGGCGGCACCAGCGCCGAGTCGTGCATGAAGGTGCTGAAGCTCGCCTCCACGCGCTACCTCGACGCGCTGCCCACCACCGGCAACGAGCACGGCCGCGCCTTCCGCGATCTCGCGATGGAGGAGAAGGTGCTGCAGATCGCCCGCGCCACCGGCATCGGCGCGCAGTTCGGCGGGAAGTATTTCGCGCTCGATGTGCGGGTCGTGCGCCTGCCGCGCCACGGCGCGAGCTGCCCCGTCGCGATGGGCGTCTCCTGCAGCGCCGATCGCAACATCAGGGCGAAGATCACGAGGGATGGCATCTTCCTCGAGCAGATGGAGACGAAGCCCGGCCGGTTCATCCCCGCTGCCAGCCGCCTCTGGAAGGACGACCACATCGTGCGCGTCGATCTCAACCGCCCGATGCGCGAGATCCAGGCCGAGCTCTCGAAATATCCCGTGACGACGCGCGTATCCCTTTCAGGCCCGCTCATCGTGGCCCGCGACATCGCCCACGCGAAGCTGAAGGAGCGCGTCGACGCCGGGCAGGGCCTGCCGCAGTATTTCAAGGATCACCCGGTCTACTACGCCGGCCCGGCGAAGACGCCGACGGGCTACGCCTCGGGATCGTTCGGCCCCACGACGGCCGGCCGCATGGACAGCTACGTGGATCTTTTCCAGGCGCACGGGGGCTCGATGGTGATGCTCGCCAAGGGCAACCGCGGCATGGCGGTGACCAACGCCTGCAAGAAACACGGCGGCTTTTATCTCGGCAGCATCGGCGGCCCGGCGGCCATCCTCGCAAAGGAGAACATCAAGAAGGTCGAGATGCTCGAGTATCCCGAGCTCGGCATGGAGGCCGTGTGGAAAATCGAGGTGAAGGATTTCCCGGCTTTCATCCTCGTCGACGACAAGGGCAACGACTTCTTCGTGAACGGCTGCGGTGCTTGCCTGCCGGCGAAGAACTGACTCTCGGTCGCCGCGCAGCACGCGAGCGTTTCGCGCGAAAATCCCTCGATTCCCGCTACCCGATCACCGTCACGATCACTTCGCGCGCATGCGGCGCGCGGCGGTGTTCCCAGAGATAGAGTCCCTGCCACGTCCCGAGCAGCATCCGGCCCCCGGCGATGGGCACCGTCTCGCTCGTGCGCGTCAGCGCCATCTTGATGTGGCTTGGCATGTCGTCGGGCCCCTCGAGGGTATGCGTGAAGAGCGAATCGTCTTCCGGCACGAGCCGGTCGAGCCATGCCACAAGGTCGCGGCGCGCGCTGGGGTCGGCGTTCTCCATGATGACGAGGGAGCAGCTCGTGTGGCGGCAGAACACGCTCACCAGCCCGCGCGCCACGCCGCTGCGCTGCACTTCAGCCGCGACCGCCGCGGTGATTTCGTGCAGGCCGGCCCCGGCGGGGCGGAGCGCAAGCGTGGCTTGGTGCACAGGCATGTTTTGGCAGAAAATCCCCGGCGCCCGCACCATCGACAAAAAAGCCCCGCGATGGGCGGGGCCGATGCCAGCAAGCGCGGCGGACCTCGTTCAGAACTTCACATTGAACCGATCGCCCCGGGCACCGAAGCGGCTCACCTGCTCATAGAGGCTGTCCTCGGCAATGCGGCTCGCCGCGCGCTCGGTGACGCGGGACGAGGGCTGCGGCTGGCCCGAGGAGACCATGGCCGTGAGCAGCCGCGCCGCCCGGCGAGACTCGCCAGGCGGAGTCATCTGCTGCAGCGGATCGATCACGGCGCGCTGGGCGGTCGCGGGACGCGGCTCAAACGCGGGAGCCGCCACTGCCATTCGATCGGCCACGACGAAGTCAGGGATGAGCGCTGCGCGACTAAGCGAGACGGACGCCTGGGAAACGGCAGGAGCGATATCCGCCGCAACATGATCGCCGGACGCGGCGACCGCGAGCGTTGCGGCCAAAGCCCGGGACTGGCCACCGGCGTCAAGGTTCGCCTTCGGCGCCTCACTGGGCGAAGCCTCAGCCGAGGTCGTCAACGCACCGGCCACAGGAATCGCGGGAGCGGACTCGATCGGCGGAAGCTGACTCGCCACCCTCACGGCGCCGACTGAGACCGCGCCTTCGCCGTTCAGCTTTGCAGGGGCCACCGCGCGATACTCGCGCATTGCGACCAAAGTGAGCGCAAACGCCGCCGCCGCGCCGATCGGCAGGAGATGCCGGCGCAGCACAGCGAAAGGCGACGGCAACGTCTGCCACCACGGACGCTTCGCCACCAGCGCGGCGAGCTGCTTGGCCCGGAGTGTGCGGTCAAACTCGGCCCAAAATCCGGCTGGCGGGCGTTCGGCGCGCTTCAAACGCAACAGATCATCCAACGTGACAGGGCGCTTCGGCTCAGGCTTCATCGGCGCAGATAAGGCTGCAGCTCGGACTGCAGAAGTTGCTTCGCATAGTGGAGACGCGAGCGGACCGTGCCCACGGAGCATTCCATGATGTCGGCAATCTCCTGATGGCTGAGTCCGTCGATTTCAAACAAAGTGACCACGGTGCGATGCTTGATAGACAGCTTGTGCATCGCATCGTTCAATTTCTCCTGCAGCTCGTGCACATAGGTGTCGCGGTCGGCGCCGGTCTTGTCCGTCAGCGCATCAATAATCTCCTTGGCCACAGGCTCCTCGGCATCGATGCGCTCCAGGCTGAAGAACGAACGCAAACGCGCTTTCCGGAGGTGGCTGAGCGTCGAGTTTACCGCGATGCGGTAGAGCCAGGTGAAAAAAGACGACTGCCCGCCGAAGCGGTGGATCGACTGAAAGGCCTTGATGAACGCGTCTTGCGTGAGGTCCGCGGCGTCTTCGCGGTTGGCCGTCATGTTGTAGATGATGCCGTAGACGCGCTCGCGATATTTGGCGATGAGCCGATCAAAGGCCGCCACATCGCCGGCCTGCACACTGCGCACGACCGCCAAGTCGGCGTCAGCTTCCTGCCGGCGCTCCGGGGACGCGACGAGCGTCTTGCCGAGGATCTTGGTCGCTCCGATCACGGTTGAAACGAATCTGGGCGGCGCGCGCAGGGCAAATCGAAAGTGCGCGACTAGGCCGGGACATTCTCGGCGGGCGCCAGCGCGGCGAGCTGGCTCGTCAGACCATCACAAAGCGCCAGCAAAAGCGGCGTGGGCGCCTGCTCAGGCTGCGCGCGCAGCGTCGTCCGCGCGGCCTCGATTTCGGCGTGCACGGACTCGGCGACAGCCGAAAAAACGCCCAGCTCACGCATCTGCCGCACGCGCACGAGCGGCTGCGACGGCCGCTCACCGGTCACCTCGCCGAGCAGGGTCGCGCGCTCAGCGCCGGACAGACGCTCCAACAGCGCAAGCAGCGGGAGGGTGAGCTTCCCGCTGGCGAGGTCCGTGCCGAGCGTCTTGCCGATGCGCGTCTCGTCACCAAAGAAGTCCACGAGATCGTCGTAGATTTGGTAGGCAATTCCAAGATGCCGGCCGAATCGGCCCACGGCCGCGACAAACTCCGGGGCAAAGCCCGCGAGCCTGGCGCCCAGGTGGCACGACACGCGGAAGAGCTCCGCCGTCTTCAGGTCGACGATACGCTGGTAGTCGGCACGCGTGATGTTCACCGAGCCACGCCGCAGCGTCTGCACAATCTCCCCGGCGCATACGCGCCGGGTGGACTCGGACACGGCAGCGCAAACCTCGGTGGTGGGAAACTGCGTGGCGAGGTGCAGCGCGTGCGCAAACAATGCGTCGCCGAGCAGCACGGCGGCCGTCGCACCATACTCGCGCGAGGCTGTGCGGCGGCTGCGCCGCAAATCGGCATCGTCCATGATGTCGTCGTGCACCAGCGTCGCGAGGTGGACCAACTCAACGACCGCGGCGGCGCGGACGAGCTCAGGCGATACGGCGCCGGATCCACGCCAGCCACTGAGAAAAGCCAACGCAGGCCGGATGCGCTTGCCCGAGGTGTCGATGCAGTAGTCCACCATCGTGCGAATCTCGGGCTCAAACGCGCTGAGCTGACCGTGCAGGAACCGATCGAGCTCCGCCATGTGCGGGGTGACAAGGGCGAAGACCCCCGCGAACACGTGGGGCTGGGCGCTTCCGTTTGGACTCGCGGCGCGACTCATGGTTCGCCGGAACGTAGGACCGAATTCGGAAATGACGAACCAATAGTCGCGGGGCCGCCCAAACGGCACTCAAGCGCCATCCGCAGCGGCCCGGCCATCCCGACAAAAAGGCCGCGGCTGAGAGAAGCCGCGGCCAACCACCCAAGCTCAGGCCAGGCTCAGAGGTCCGCGTCGTAGATTTCGACGAGCACCGTTCCACCCGAGGCCCCGACCCCAGCGACCTGCACCGTGTAGGCGCCGGGTGCGAGCTGTAGCACGATCGCCGAGTCTTTGCTCCCGGCGTTGAGCGGGAAGGCGCCGACGGCGGGCGAGACGCTCGCGACCTGCGCCGTGACAGCAGCCTCAGTCCAGTCGTTGTTGCTGGCGACGACCGTGGTCCCGGAAAGCACGTCGATTTTGGGGTCGGCGAGCAGTCCGGTGAGGCCGAAGCTGGCGAGCGTCGGGCCCACCGCACGGATGAGCACGCGCTTGCGGAGATCGCCCGTGATCACGAAACCCGCCAGCAAGGGCTCGCCAAAGCCCACTTGTCCACGCGTCGAGATGTTGGTGATGCGAGCAGTGAAACTGCCCGAGACCTCGGTGTCGTAAATTTCGATGAGTGCCGTCCCGGCGCCGGTCGCGGCGCCTCCAATTACCGCCGTGTAGGATCCGGCGGCGAGCGAGGTGGCGAGTGCCGCGTCGCGGCTGCCGGGCGTGAGCGGGAATGCACCAACCTGACTCGAGAGCGCAACCAGCGCGGTCGTGCCACCCCAGTCGCCGTTGGAAGCAACGGTGGTATTCAGGCGGTTTTGCACGGCCAAGCTCGGATCCGCGAGCGGATTGGCGACGCCGAAATTGGCAAGCGTCGGGCCGACCGCGCGAACCAGCAGCGGCTTGGCGCCAGTGCCGCCGACGACGAAACCCGCCACGAGCGTGCGATCGCCGCTGCCAGCCAGCGTTCGCGCGGAGATGTTGGCGATGCGGCTCGCCTGCTGGCGAAGGAGGAAGTTGCCCGCGACACTACCCGAAACCGTGCCGCTGACGATGGAGGCGAGGTTGGCCACCGTGCCGGTGAAGCGGCCGCCCGTCGCGGCGGCAAAGGCGAAGTTGCCCGTGGCGGAAAGCACATCGGAGCCGACCTCGCGATTGTTGCCGGACGCCACGTAGAGCGTGACCGAGCTGTCGCCGCCGACAATCGCGATGGCGGTGCTATTGGGCACGCCCGTGACGGAACCTGCAACGAGCAGCGGAATGAAGGCACCACTCGTCGAGGTGATGGGGCCGATGAGGGTGTTGCCACCAAAGTTGCCCGACACACCCGTGGCCGAGGTGAGGCCACTCAACGCCGGCTGGCCGTCGGCCGCGGCGACCGAAAACGATCCGTCTGCACCAATCGCGATGTCAGTCCAGAGATAGGTCTTGCCCGCGGGGGCCGTGGAATAGGCGACAAGGGTGCCGCGGTTGTTGCGATTCACCGCGAGCGCAAAGCGACCGCTTTCCGCGACGGAGCCGTAGTCACCACGGAACACCGAGTAGGAAATCGTGGGCAACACCGGCCCCGTGTTTACCGGCGGATCGACATTGACGGTGACAACCGCAGAGGTCGCGCTCGCACCACCGTTGTCGGTGGCCTTGGCTGTAAGATCAACGGAGCCCGTGACGGTGGGCGTCCACGCAACCTGGAATGGCGCCTTGGTGGCCGAGCCGATCTTGATGCCGTTGGCAAAGAACTCGACCAAGTCGATTGTGCCATCGACGTCTGACGGTGCGGCGGTGATATTGGCGGAGGTATTCACCACGAGGAGCGTCGAGCTTGTCGGCGCCGTGAGCGCCACGCGCGGCGGCTGGTTGGCGACGACGTTTACCGTCACTTCCGCGGAGGTGATGCTGAGACCGTTGGTGCCCGTCACGCGGGTGGACAGCCGATGCGTGCCAAGGGCGACGTTGGCCTTCCAGTTGAAGGTAAGCGGATCTGAAAGCACAGGGGGCGGCACGGTCGCGCCCGGCGTGGTGGGAGTGGTCGTCGTGGACGCCTTCGGCAACGAATCGCTCACGACGCCATCAACGAGGAACTCCACCGTTTTCAGCGACGTGAGGCCGCCATCAGCGCCCCCCGCACGCACGGTGACAGGAAGCGTCGAGCCCTGCGGCACGCTGAGGCCGCTTCGATCGGGGTTGACGATCGATGCCGTGGGAAATGCGCCAGTCGCCGTGAGCGTGATGGGCTGCGAGGCCACGGCGTTGCTTTTGTCGTCATACCCGATGGCAACGAACTGGTAGCGACCGGGCACCGCGGGCGTCCACTTGGAGGTAAAGGGAAAGGTCTGCGTCGAACTGTGGAGCACACCGTTGACGTAGAACTCGACGTTCTTGATGAAGCCATCGGGCGCGATCGCATCGGCGATGACGTTTACCTCGGAGCCAGCCTGCACGCTGCCGCCATCGGGCGGGTTGGCGATGCGGACACTAGGCGGCGTGCCGGTGGGCGTGACCATGTAGAACCGGTGGACCGCGGAAGGAGTGCCGTTGGGGGAAATCTGGTTTCCATTGTTGTCGAAGCCGCGCACTTCCACGATGTGCGTTGTCGGCGACGGCGCCGGAGTGTAGATAAATGAGTAGGGATAGGTAGTGTCGGTGCTGGCGAGTTCGCCATCGATGTAGAACTCCATGCGCTGCACAAAGGCATTGGGGCCGGACGGCGGCGGCGTGGCCGTGGCGGAAATCACCACTGAGGAACCATTCGGCACGAGCGCATTGTCGGCAGGTCCGATGATCGACGTGCCCGTCGCAAAGTATCGAATGGGGAATGTCGTGACCGTGTGGCTTCCATCCGAAACGACGCATGTAAGCTGATAGGCACCCGGCTGGACAGGCGCCCACGAGATCCCGCCGACATCGCCGCCAGGCGGCTGGGTGACGGTGGAAGCCCCGAGTGGAACCCCGTTGGCGAAGAAATTGTAGGTGTAGCCGCCGCTGGGGAATGTCCCGCGGCCGAGCGCCCAGATGTCGATCTGCGTGTCGACGGGACCGAAGGCCTCGTTCTGGAACGGCGCCGCGAAATACGAGCCCAGGCTGCGAACCACCGCCGTGGCCTGCGTGCCCGGGGGAGACAATGTCACCGTTGGTGCAGCAGTATAACCGGACCCCGCGCTGGTGACGTTGATGGCCGTGACGACGCCGTTGGCGACGACGGCAGTCGCGGCAGCGCCAGAACCGGCGCCGCCAACGGCTGTAATCGTAACCGTGGGCGCGGCAATGTAGCCGCTGCCGCCGGATGCGACAGGGATCGAGGTGACGCTGTTGTTGGTCGTGACCACCCCGCCGGCTGTCGCCGTGATTCCTGGTGCCCCGATGGTGATGGTCGGCGTGCCCGCATAGCCGGTGCCGGCATTGATGATCTTGAGGCTGGCGACCGTGCCGCCGCTCATCACCGGCTGGAGAATCGCACCGGTGCCGCTGCCGGCGACGGTAACGGTCGGCGCCGCAGTGTAGCCGCCGCCGTTATTCATGACGGCGACGGAAATGACCGAGCCACTACCGGTGTGCACCGCGATTGCGGTGATATCGGCGGCGAAGACTGGCTCCGTTTGGGCCAAGGCGGCGCACGGCATGAGCGCGGCGATTGCCGCAGCGACGCCGAAAAGTCGGAGATTAATTTTCATGAGTGGTCCTGGGTTTGCTGCGATTGTCTCACTCAATGGAGATTACTGGCCGGCCTTGGCCGGAGCAGGCTGGACGAAGGGATTGGAGCCGTCGCGGTAGCCCGGCAGATCCTCGCGGCGCATGTTGAGGCCACGGACGCGCTCGGAATCGAACACCTGCTCCACCGTTGCGCCCTCGGCGCTGAGGGTCTTGGCGGTGATGAAGATGATCAGGTTGGTCGTATCGATGTTCTTGCTGTCCGACCGGAACAGGCGGCCCAACACGGGCATCGAGCCCAACACAGGAACCTTGGTCTGGCCATTGGTGGCAGACTGTTGCATCAGGCCGCCGATGCCCATAGTATATCCGTCCTTCAGTGACACCGTGGTGTTGGCCTTGCGCGACTCGACGATCGGGATTTGGGCGCCGTTGAAATTGGCGTCGCGGTTTGACTGACTGACCTCAGGCTCCACGGTGAGCTTGATGGTGCCGCGGGCGTTGACCTGTGGGGTAACCTTGAGAATGACGCCGATGGGCTTGTAGGTGAACCCGCTGACCTCATAGACGCCCCGCTCGGTGTTGTAAGTGTAGCTCGGAATCGGACGCTCCTGGCCGACGTTGATGACGGCCTGCGTGTTGTTGAGCGTAACGATCGTCGGGTTGGAGACGATCTTGGTCTTCTGCATTTGCTGCAGCGCGCTCAGCACGATGTTGAAATCGGAAGCGGAGAAGACGGCGCTGAGCGCACGCGTCGTCGCATCCTTGCTGATCAGGGAGGATAGATCTTTGAAAACGTTGTTCGTCCCAATCTCGTTCACGTTGGCCGTCTTGTTGATCCCCTCCGTGATCGTGCTGTTGAGGGCGGTATTGGTGACATTGGCACCAATGGTGCCGAGCATGCCGGTCGTCGAAGTGCTGGTGACCACACCGTTAGTTGACGTCACTTGGTTGGAGTTGTTCGAGCCGTTGGCCTGCGAGTTGGTCGTAGAATTCTGCACGTCGTTCCTGTTGGTTACGCTGGTCGTGTTGTCCGTGCCGTTTCGTCCAGTGACAGCCCGTGTCAGATTATTGTCGTAGCCATCCACCCCAGCCTGCTCGCGACCACGGTTCAGCGTGCTTTGGAGTTTGCCCGCACCGAGTTGGAAATTGGCGAGCGAGGACCAGTTCACGCCGATGTTCTTCACGTCGGTGTCGCTGACCTCGACAAACTTGGACTCAATCATCACCTGGTCCGTGGCGCGGTCGAGCAACTCGATGATCGGGCGAATCCGGTTCATGCGCGAGGGTCGCTCCGTGATCACAATGCTGTTGCTGCGCGCGTCCACCACGGCCCTCCCGCCGGCGGCGGCGTCGATGAGCGAGCTGATGGTGGGCAAAATCTCGCTGGCCTTGGCGTAGTTGATCAGGAAGACCTCCGTGGAGACGGGCTCCTGCTGGAGGCTCTCAACGCTGACGATCTTGATGATGTTGCCCTCCTCGACGTAGGTGTAGTTCACCGGGCCGAGCACGCTTTGGAAGATCTGGCGCCACGTGACGTCGCGGAGCTTGATCGTCGTCTTGCCCTGCAGCGTGTCGGGCATGATGAGGTTGAGCTCGAAGAGATCGGCGACATTGCGGAGGATGTTGCGGACATCCTCGTCGGGAAAATCGACGGAAAGGGTGTCGCGGCCGGCGCCATCCTTGCCCTTGGTCGCCGTGCCTTGCGCAGCGGCAGCCTCGGCCGGCTTGGGCGCGGCCGGAGGCGTGGGCGCGGCATCGGCGGGCGCGGGAGCCGGCGTTTCGGCCGCTGCAGGCGCCGGGGCCGGCGTTTCAGCCGCAGGCGTGGCCGGCGCCGGCGTCGACGGAGCGGCTTCGGCGGGAGCCGGGGCAGCGGGCTGCTGCGCCAGCGCGCGCGCGACGGGCACGAGGGCCAGGAGCGCGAGGAGGGTAATCTTTGGCGTGCGGGTGTTCATGTTATCGAACAGTTTTGATGGGCCTGGTGATCTGCTCGCCGCGGTAGCGCAGCGTGAATGTGGCTCGGTCGATGCCGACCAGCTCGAGCTCGTAGTCCGTCTTGTTGTAGGTTGCGGTGAAACGGGTCCCCACCGCGAAAAACTTGCCGCCGATCATCAGGTGCGGCGCGCCCCCGCGATCGACGGTGCCCGTCGGCACGATCTGGTTCGCGAGCTTCTCAAGCGTTTCGCGATCACTCGGGGCGGCGCTGCGCTGCATCCCGCCCTTGACCGTCTTGGGAGGCGGATTGGCCTCGGCGTTGCGTTGCGCCGCGAGCATCGCCGCCTTCATCTCGGACGGATCGGGTTTGTCGAAGTCGGGCGGCGCGAATGGCGAGACAAAGTCGGCCGGCAACGCCGCCACCGGGTTCAGCTGCGCCAGCTTCTCGGCCGTCGCGACGGTGGCTTGGCGGCGTTGCGGCGGCTGCACTTCGGCGGTGTTGCGCGCAGCGAGCAATGGCGCGGGCTGGCCGGCGACAATCGCAAGTGCGAGGGAAATGAAGATACGGCGCATCACGGGAGACCGAGGAGCTCGAGGTTCAGGCCGAGGGTGAGCGGCGAGTTGCGCGCCGCGCTGTTGCTGGAGAAGGAAGCCGTCATCACGCGGCAGTAGTGCGAGCCGCCCTCGAGCTGGCGGAGAAAGTCGAGCACCTGCGGAAGCGTGCCCTGGACGGACACCGTGAACCCCACGGGCACGTAGGCGGACTTCGCGGCCGCCTTGGGCGAGTTGGAAGGGTTGGTGCCGGTCGTCTGGCGCAGGTCGAGAATCTTCACCCCGGTGTCGCCCTCGATCTTGAAGAAATACTGGGTATTGGTGCCGAGGTCGCGGGGGCGCACGAGACGCGCCTCGATGGCCTTTTGGGCGATGCTCAGCGCCTCGGACTGCTCGCGCAGCTGGGCGGCATTCTTGTTGTTGAGCGCAACGCGGTCGCCGTCGGCGGACTTGAGCGAGAGCTCGGCCTCCGCTCCGGGAACCTCGTCCTGGCGGAGGTAGGCGGCGGCAGCCAGCGCCATGGTCAGCGCCGCGCAACCCGAGCTAATCGGGTGCTTTTTGCAGAAGGCGACGAGGGTGGCCGTGGTCATGCTTTCTTTCCTCCCGCGGGCGCCTTCATGCGCAGGTAGAATTCGACCGCCATCCGCCCCGTGGCCGGGTTGCGCATGGGGGTGTTGGCAAAGGTGAATTCCTCGAACTGAGTCAGCTCCTTGTCGGCGCGCAGCTGCTCGAGGTAGGCGGTGGCGTAGCCGCTGGCCGTCGCCGAATCGCCCCGCACCGCGAGGCGCAGCGTGACGCCGGCCTCGCGCAGGTCCAAACTGTCGATGGCGATGTTGGCGGGCAGCGTGCGGGCCAGCCGGAGCACGAGTTCGGAAACCAGCGGCTTGGACTTCACGAAGGCCGACACCTCGTTCACCTTCGCCTCGTCAGCCTGGAATTTCTTGAACATCGCGACCGCCTGGTCACTGGCCGGCTTGTCGCGGTTGATCTGCGCCTGAGTCTGCGCCAGTTGCGTCTTTAGCGTGTGGAGCTGCCACTCGCCGATGCCCACGTAGATCGCGAGCGAAGCCGCGACGAGGATGGCCGCGCCGTTGACGAAGAACGCCGTGCGCACGGGCTTGACGTCCGGCAGCGTCTCGCGAATCCGGAAGTTGGGGTGCCACGAGGGCGGCGCCGGCAGCTCGGCCGACTCACTTTTTTTCTTCAGCAGGGAGAGCATCGGGGGCGTGGTAGCTGGCCATGAGCGCGAGCAGGCCGAGCCAACGGGCATCGGCGAGGCTGGCGCCGAGGTTTTCGCGCGGGGTGATCCGGCGCGACTCGAGCCAGGGCAGTGGATCGAGCTTGAAGGACTTGATGCCGAGCGCGCCGGCGATCGCCGCGTCGATCCATAGGAGCTTGGGCGGGAGCTGTGTCGTCAGCAGGTGGCCAACGGTCTGTCCCGTCTGCACCTCGTAGAAGCCGATGGCGGACTGGAGCTCCTTCAGCAGCTTTTTGATCAGCTGCGGCCCCATGCCGGTGAAATCGAAGGTGTTTGAATAGAACAGCCGGCGGGCGGACTCCTCGTCCTTCAAGCCCAGCTCCTTCTGCACGATGGGAATCATGGCGTTGAGCCCCTGCGGAATCGGGCGCGAGGATTCGACGCCGTTGGCCGTCACGATGAACGAGTGCATCGCGTCGGCCTCGACCTCGAGGACAAGCACCGGCGTCTTCGCCTTGGACTGCGCGAGGCAGTCCACCACCGCGCCCAGCGTCGCGACCGAGCCAAGCTCGATGCGCTCCGGATAGATGCCCGCCTCAAGCAGCGATCCCTGCGCCGCCGCGGCATCCTCGTTGGGCAGGCCGCACACGACGACCTCGCGCGGCGGGGTCTTGGCCGACTCGTAGTCGGAGCCATCGGCGGCGTTGACGAGGAAAAGGGCGTGCTTGTCCTGCTCGATCCGAAACTGCTGCGTGCAGATGTCGGCGAAGTAGCCGGACTCCCTCATGCGCTTCGGCTCAACCGTATGGCGGCGGACCACCCGGCGCGCCGGATAGATGCCAACGGAGGCGTGCAGGTAGCCCGTCGGGCTCTTGCTCGGCTGCAGCTCGCCCAGCATGGCGCGGAATGCAGCCGGATCACCGGCGGCACACTCGCGCACTTCCTCAATCGTGAACGGCGCCGCCGGCGACGACGTGCGGGCCGCGAGCACCGAGTGCTCGCTGACCTCGAGGAAGAACCCCTTGGATTTTTTGGAGAAGAACATGCGGCGGATGCGGTGGTCAGCGACGGGGCAGTGTGGCGCCAAACGACGCCGGCCTTGCAAGTATGAACACCCCGCGTATCCTCATATGTGTGACCATTTACGGTTTCTTGAGGACTGGCGGCCGGTCCCGCGGTGCGGGCGCACGCTGCTGCGACTGTAGGGTGACAATGCCATCCCTCCAAGATACGACCGGCCGCCGCGCGACCTTAGCCGAAAAACAAAAACCCGCCGCGGATGCGGCGGGTCGGGTAAACAATCCGTAAGCGGAGAACGCGCCTCAGGCGCGCCCGCTCACTTCTGCCACGTGCGCTTCTTGTGGCGGTTCGCCTTCAAGCGCTTCCGGCGCTTGTGCTTGTTCATCTTCAGACGGCGTTTCTTTTTCAGGTTGCCCATGGTGTTGGTTTTTTCTCGGACACGCACCGTGCGTCCCGCTCTCCGGCCTGTAAAGCCGAATTTACGCCGGCGTGACGGGCACGACTTGTCGCGAGCCGGTAAAAACCAGCGCGGTTCCGACCGCCGCCGGCTGCACCCCCGTCAGCAGCGCAGCCGCCCGGCGATAGAGCGCGAGCTGTGCCGCGTAGCGGCTCGCGAGCAAGCGCCTCTCGGGCTCCCCGGGGGCATGGTCGGTCTTGAAATCGTAGACCATCACCCGCGCCGCGCCGCCGGCCGCGTCGCGCTCGACCACCACGCGATCAAAGACGCCCGCCACCCACGCGCCGTCGAGCACGAGTTCAAATGATCGCTCGCGCCACACTTCGCCGCCGTTGCCGGGCCGCCTCCAGACGCCCGCGAGCGTCGGCGCACGCAGGCAGGCGAGCGCCGTCTCCCCCGCGAGGCCGTGCGCCAGCCACTCGGCCGCCAGGCGATTCGCCTCCGCAGCGCCACCCCACTCCACCGACTCCAGCAGCGTGTGGACCGTGCGCCCGAACTCAACTGCTCCACCCCGGTCGAGCCTGAACAACTGCACCGCCTCGGTCGGCGCGCCCGCCCCAACGGACGGACGACGTGCGAGCCGCCGCGGCGCCCGGGCAGCGCCGACCACCGGTTCGATTACATCAGGCGCGCGAGGGGCAGCCACCGACCTCAGGACGCCGCGGTGCCAATCCGGATCGCCGCGGCTCCAAGTGCCGGTGAACGTCCGCCCGCCCACGCGGATGTCGCCGGCCTGCGCGCCCAGTGTTTCGCCCAGCAATCGGGGAAAATTCTGCGACGTGGAATTCCCCGGCGGCGCCGAGAGCACGAACATCGCGCGCTTTGCGCGCGTCATCGCGACATAGAGCAGCGAGAGCTGCTCGTAACCGTTCTCGGCCTCGGCGGCGCGCAGGTGGGCCGCTAGCACGGGGTCGTGGTCGCAGATCGTCCGGTTCGGCAACTCGAGCACCCAATCGACGGCGCGGTCGGCCGTGCGCTGGACGGCAAGGCCCGCCCGGCGCTGCTCCAGTTTTTGGCCTTCGAGTTCGGGCAGCACGACCACATCGAACCCGAGCCCCTTTGCCTTGTGGATCGTCATCACGCGCACCACGGCCGCTCCTTCCGGCTCGCGCAGCGTGAATTCATGCATGAAAGCCGAGAACTCCGTCGCATCCCGGCTTCCCGTGGCATCAAAATCCGCGGCCGCGGCGACAAACTGCCGCAGGCGACCGCGCGTGAACGCGTCGTCCGCGGCGAGTCGCCCCTCGATTCGCTGCGCCCACGTTCTCATCATGCGCTCGAATCCGTCGGTGTGGATTTGCGCCAGCACCCGCCGGGTGAGCGCCTCCGGGGTCGCGATTTCCTCCGCCGCGAGCACGGCGCCGAGCGGCGACATCCACAGGTGGTTCCAGGCGAGCGTGTCGCCCGGGTGCGCGGCCGCCTGGACAAGCGCAAGCAGCGCCGCGCCGGCGGGGTTGTCGGCTGCCACGCGCAAATCCGCCTCCGCCATCGCCGGCACGTCGTTTGCGCGCAAAAAATCCGCGATCTCCGCTGCGGCCGCGTTGTCACGCACCAACACCGCGCACGAAAGCCCGCGCCGCAGCGGCTCGATCTCGCGCAGCAGATCAAGCGTGAGCTGACGCCTCGACGGTTCGTCGTCGGCGTGCAACAGGGCCGCTTGCCCTGTGTGCCGCGGCACGGCGGAGCGATGCGCCCGCCACTCCCCGTTCCACCGTGCGCCCGCCCCGCCCGGGAGCACGCCGGCCACCGCGGCAGCGTCGCCGAACACGGCGTTGACCATCTCGATCACAGCGGGGCCGGAACGCCACGATGCCACCAGCTGCCGCTCGACAATCGTGGCCGGCGCGATGCGGTTGTAGTGGGAGAAAATCTCCCGAAACAGCGCCACATCGCCCCCGCGCCACCCAAATATGGCCTGCTTCACATCGCCGACATAGAAAAAGCTTCGCCTCTGCTCCGGGTCCTGCACCGCCTCGTCAATCAACCCCCGCAACACGCTCCATTGGGCAAAGCTCGTGTCCTGAAACTCGTCGATCAGCCAGTGGTCGATTTCGGCATCGAGGCGATAGTCGATTGCCAGTCGGCCGGCGCCCGGGGCGAACTGCGTGAGCGTCGGGACATCCGCACCCGGCTCCAGCAGTCGCCGGACATCGTCGAAACCCAGCTTTCCAGCCCGTCGCACGGCGTCGTGATAGACGGCCTCGTAGCTCCGCAGCACCTCGGCGACGCCCCGCGTCATCGCCAGGTGCCGCGCCAACTCGCCACCCACCACACGCCGCACGAGCACCGCCAGGGCCTCCGAGGCAGCGGGCGTGAGGTCCTGTTTCTTCTTGAAGAACTCCAAGGCAACAGCCCGGCCAGCGCCCACTTCGCTCCACGCATCGAGCGCCTTCTCCAAAACGTATTTCAGCTCGGTGGCCAGCGCCGCGCCCGGCTGCCACGCCGCGACCGCCGCGATGAAGTCCAACCAGCGCGCACGCGGGCGGTCGGTGATGCCGGCGACGTCAAGCCACGCGCGCAACTCACGCGCCGCCGCGACCGCATCCCCCGGCTCAATCCACCTGCAGCCGTCCGGCCAGATGCGCGCCGCATCGCCCCAGCGCCCGACATCCGGCGCCTCAAGCCAGACTTGATGATGCGCGTCGATAAACCCCTCGAGGCGCGCGCCAAGTCGCTTTTCTTCGCGCCCGAACGTTGCGAGCTTGAACGCCTCCGCAAATTCCCGCTGCGCCGGAGCGAGCTTGCCAGCAACGGAGAACATCCGCCGCAGCACGCTCCGCCGCTCGGCGCGCGCCGCGTGCTCCTCCATGACTTCAAAGTCACCGGCGAGCCCCAGCTCCAGCGGAAAGGTCCGCACGATGCCCGCGAAGAAGCCGTCGAGCGTGCCCAGCCGCAGCCGCGGCATCGCGTCGACCACGTTGCGCAGCAACGCGAGGAAGTCAGCGCAGCCCAGCTCAGGCCGGCCGATTTCGTGCGCGAGGCTTCCGGCGGCGGTCCCGTCCATCGCGGCCCGGGCGAGTTTCTCGAGAATCTTGTCGAAAAACTCCCCCGCCGCCTTGCGCGTGAAGGTGAGCGCGACGATTCGCTCCGGCTTCGCGCCATGCGCCAGCAACTCCACGAAGCGGTTCGTGAGCGCGTGCGTCTTGCCGGACCCCGCCGAGGCGAGGATCATCTCGTGCCGGATTTTCCTCATGGCGACTCGCTCCATCGGACGCTCGCGGCCGCACCGCCGTGAAAGAGCGTGGCGAAATCGTCGTGCTCGGCATCGCGTCCGTGCAACTCGCGCGGGGGCCAGAATTCCCCCGCGCGGATGGCCGCGCCCACGCCGAGCGCACAGCGCCACGCCGAGGCGCGCAGCTCCGGCGTGAAGCCCTCCCACGCCACGACCGCCGACTCGCCGACCGCCTTGGGCAGGTTGAAATAGCCGCACGCCAGAGCCCCGTGCTCCGCCGCGAGCGCGCGCTCATAGAGCGGCAGCTGAAGATCCTTCCACACTCGCGGCTTCCCCTCGAAGTCGACGGCCGTCCAATCGCGCGGGATCTCGGCGCGGCGCGGCGCGCGCAGGTGCGCCGCGGCGGGCGTCACGGGCTGGTCGGAGGTCTTGTAGTCGAGCACGCGCACGGCGCCGGTCGCCGCATGGCGATCGATCCGGTCGATTTTCCCGCGCACGACGAGGCCGCCGATATCCATCTCAAACGACTGCTCCGCTGCAATCGTGCGCCACCCGGCCGCGCGCTCCGCCGCCTCGACCTCCGCGGCTTTGGCAAGGCGCTGGCGCGCCGACTCGAGCTGCAGCACCAAGGGGAGCGTGAGCTGCGCGCCGAATTTTCTCCGCGCCCCGCGCGCAACCACCTCGTGCAGGAACTCCCGCAAGGTCGCGGCATCCGTGCATCCGAGCAACGACTCCTCGCGCGCCAGCGCCTCGAGCGCGCCATGCATCAGCGTGCCAAAGTCGAACGCATCCATCTCCTCCTTCCCTGGGTCGACGCTCTCCATCTTCAGCGCATGGCGGAGGTAGAACCGGAACGGGCAGTCGAGCCAGCGACGCAAAGCCGTGACCGCCACCCGTGCCGGGGGCGGGCAGCGGGAGACTTCCAAGCGCCATGCCCTCGACCACGGCTGCGCCTGCTGCGCGGCCTCCACTTCGCGAAACAGCCACGTTGCGCGCCGCGGCAGCTCGGCGTCCGCGCACTGCAACAGCAGGCGCGAAGGCCGCAGCGGCTCGCCCGCGGCGGAGGTCTTGCCCAGCGACAAATCAAGCCGCGGCCGGCAGGCGGCAAGCGCCTGGAGGAGGTAGGCGTCGCGGGCAAAACGCGCCGCATTCGACTTCAGGCCAAGCCGCACGCGCAAGGATTCCGGCAGAAATGCATCGCCCGCCACCGCCTCCGGCACGAGGCCATCGTTCAAGCCCGCGATCACCACATGCGGCGCATCCTCAAACAGCAGCTCAAGCCACCCCTGCAGCTCGAGCGCGCCGTCCGGCTTTTCGACAGCGCCCCGCTGCGCGCCAAATGTCTCCAACGCGAGGCCCCACCAATCCGCCGCCGCCACATCCGCATGGCGCCCCCTGGCCTCGGCGCACGCGCGCAGCACATCGGTCCACGCCGCGGCGTCATCCGCGAGCTGGGCATCGGCCCCGCGCGCAGGGTCAAGCCGGCGGGCGGCGAAAATCTCGGCAAGCGCCGCGGATGCGGTGTCAGGAAAAGTCCCGCGCGTGAGCCTCTCACGCAGCCCGGCCATCTGCTCCAGCTCAGGCCAGCCGTCGCTGAGGCCGCGGGCCGCATCGAGGCTCGCGGGCAGGTGGTCCGCGCGCAGTCGATCCAGTTTTCGGAGAAAATTGGCCGCGGAGAATTCACCGCCGCACCGCGCCTCGAGCCACCCGAGGATATCCGGGCAACGCGCAATCGCCGCAACCGCGGCCCAGTCGGGCTCGTGCGCCAGCCGCGCGAGCGCCGCGACCAATTGGAAAAGCGCCCCGGCCTTCCGCGGCCGGCCCTCGGGATTGAAGACGGCCACGCCCGCCCGCGCCAGCTCGCCCTCGACTGGCGGGATCACCTCCGGGTCGGCCAGCCCCAGCGCGATCGCCCCATCGGGCGGCGCGTATCCGCCGGCCGCGGCGGCGAGCCTCGCCGCCTGCGCGGCCGGATCGGCGCATAGGTGCACGCGTCGCTCGAGGTCGGGCAGCAAAATCTCACGCTTGGCCCACGCATCCGGCAGGGGGCGGCCCCACGGGTCGAAGCTCGCGGCCTCCGACTCGGGAGCAAACACCACCACCTCCACCGCGCACCTGCCCGCCAACGCCGCGCTCGCCCCGATCGCGAGCGGCACGGGATCGGGCACGGCCAGCAGCACCAGACGCCGCACGCCGCGGGGCAACACGGGGCGCTTGACCGCGTCGGCCCGCCTGGCCTGCGGGTCGCGCTGACCATGCAACGCGAGGCGTTCCGCGTGGCGCCGGGCGAGCTCGCCGAGCTGCCGCCAGCGTTCGGCCTCGGAAAAACCGTCGCCGGCTCGCCCCGCCACGTCGCCCATCCCGAGGCCGGCCTCGCCGAGGGTGACCTGCAGTTTTGCAAACTGCCGCGCGAGCCGGAGCGCCCAGGCGAAGTTCCGCGCCGACGGATCAATCGGGAAAACCTCGCGGAACTCGTCCAGGTCCGCCCCGAGGCACACCTCCGTCCAAGCCAGCAGCGACTCGAGCGGCGGCGCGACGCCTTCCTCCGCCACTTCCGCCACGAATGAATCGGGCGTGAACACCCGCGGTGGGAACACGGCCTGCCCCTGCCCGGCCGCAAGCTCCGCCAACGCCTCGCGCAGCCGCCGCCCCGACTGTCGCGTCGGCACCACCACGGCAGTCTCATTCAAATCGAGCGCACCGCCGCCGCGCCACGAACCCGCCAGCCAAGCCGCCGCCTGCGGCAACAATGGGCGGTCCCACGGGATGAAATGACGGCGGATCGGACCGGGCGACATGCGGCGACGAACATGGGCGCGACGCACGCCGACAGGCAGCAAAAAACCCCGGGCAAAAACGCACGGGGTCGAAAACCGACGGCCGAACCGGGGCGCGGCCTTATTTCGCGGCCAGGGCCCTGGAGATGCGGGCCTTGGCCCGCCCGGCGGCGTTGCGGTGCACCACGCCTGACTTCGTGGCCTTGTCCATCGCGGACGCGTAGGCCGCGCCCGCCTCCTTGGCCGCCGGGTCCTTCGCCGCGACCAGGGCGTCGAACTTCTTGCGCAAAGTCTTGATCCGGGTCTTCACGCTGCGGTTGCGATCGGTGAGACGCGCGGCTTTGCGGGCGGCTTTGATGGCGGATTTGGTGTTGGCCATAGTCGTTTCTTTGATTTGAGCCGGCCAACGACGCCAACGGCGCAGGGGGAGTCAAGGGTTTTGTCACCCCGCCGGCGCGCTTCGCCCGTCAAGGCGGCCCCGAAAGCCGAGCAGAGAGGTCAAGCCGGTGAACGACCGCCGCGGGGCGGCCAACCTCCGACTGCGCGCCGCTCAGTGCGGCAGGGCGGTGATCGTGGCCTTCATGGTCGCATATTGCGCTGCCGTGATCTCCTTGAACCCCTGCCGGCGCGCGCCGAGCAGGATGGGCTCGAGCGGCAGGTCGTGGTTGGCGCTGCGCAAGTTTTGATGCAAGCCCCAGTAGCGGCCCGGCGCCGAGTAGATGCGCAGGTTCCAGGGTTCCATCGCGACGCGGCTCTCAAACATCGCGACCATCGACCCGCGGATGTAGAGGCCGGCGCTACCCCAGACCTCCAACAGGCGCGGAAAGTTGTGCACGCCGCCGCTCGCCTGGCCGTTGGCGCCTGAGGAAGGCGGGCCGTCGGTCAGGCCCGTGGGGTTGTGATTGGTCGGCACAATGCCGACGAGCAGGCAGGTGGAAATCTCCGTCGCGGTGGCGCCAAACTTCGTGTCGCGGGCGCCGCCCGAACCCGCGCCGCCCGTGCCGTTGGGCAGGACCGATGGGGTGATCGAGGTGTTGGTCCCATCGACGCCATTCGAGCTGCTTGGCTGGGTCGTCGCCCACGAGGAGCTCCATCCGCTCGACCCGTTGCGATTGGCGCTAAGCGAATCGCTCCAGCCGGAATTCTGGGCATAGGGCGAGGAGCTTGAGCAAGCCGGCATCGAGAGAATGGTGACCGCATCCGCCATCACGGAACAAAGCGTCTCGCCCGCCGAGTCGGGATAACGCGCGCTGTAGCCGCCGGGATTCGTGGTGTCCGTCGACGTGGAGTTGATCGTGCCGTCGGCGTTAAAGTGGCCGACGATGTAGGCGGCGTCGTTGGTCGCGAACGTGAAGCCGGTCATGCTCGGGTAGCTCGAGCCATCGAGGGAAATCACCCGGCCGCGGCCATTCCACAGGCGCACCCCGGAGTCGATGCGATCAGGGCTGCCATCCGCGTTGGCATCGCCGCGCACCTCGGCGTCGACGGAGTGGATGTAGACCGTGATGCCGTCGAACCACGGCTTGGTGGTCGTCGTGCTCGCGAGATCGGTGGAGCCCACGGCAAATGTGCCGGGATTCGTCGAGATTAGGGGATCCGACGGGTTGGCGGGCGCGAAGTAGATGCGGTAGGGATCCGCCGCATTGAGCGTCGAGGAAGTCGGGAAGGTGTTGAACGAGGCGCCCAAGCCCAGCCCATACGCGGCCGGCGCGGCGGAGCTCGCCGGATTGTAGATTGAGCTGCTCCAGTTGGCGGAGGTGGGCGCGGCGGGGTTGTAGATGGTGCTCGTTGTCGCCGTGGCGGCGTAGCTCAGGGTTGTGCCCGACATGGTGCGCTCCACCGCCATCTTGAAGCGGGTCAGGTCGAAATCGATTTTCACGATCGGGCGCGGCGTGTAGGCGTTGCTGGAGCGGAAGGACCCGGTGGCGAGCTGCGAACCCGAGCCGGAGTTGTTCTTCGCCCGGCGCAAGTCGTAGAAGTAGGCGTCGGTGAAACTTGCCATCGTCGGCGAGCCGGCGGTGTAGCCGGAGCCGGCGACATCCACGCCGCCGCCCTGGATGGTGCGCAGCACCTGGTTGTGCCCAATCGACGTCGTGGTGATGTAGCGGTTCGGCAGGTTGTTCACGTTGGCATTGAGATCCCCATAGCTCGGCTGGCCCGGCAAAATCACCTCGGACAACGTGTGCGAGAGATCGGCGTTCACGGTATTGAGCCAGCACCGGTAGGAGCGCGCACGCATGCTGACCGCAGTCCCATCGGGCTTGTAGCCGGTGCGGGTGGTGTTGTCGGGGTTCACGACGATGTAGAGCCCGGCCTTCCGGCTGATCTTCGTTTCCTTCAGGCTGGCGGTGTCCGTGGAATCGGGGCGGGCGATCACTTGGCGGCCGTTGTTGCGGTCGTCCTCGGTCGTCGAGGCCAAATCCACCTTGGAGTAGTTGGAAACACCGGGCAGGACGAGCGGGGTGACGCCATGCACGCTCGTGCGAAGATTCAGGGCATAGCTTGTCGTGGCGAAGACCTTGAAATTGTTCTGCGTGGTGGTGGTCTCCGTGGCGCTGCCATATTTGTGGTCACGCCACACCGAGCCGCTGCTCTGGATGTCCGTCACCACGCCGGTGCTGGAGTGCTGGAACCGCAGGGCGCCATTGCCGCCCGGGCCTGCGTCGGTGCCGCCCGTGCTGTTGATCCAAGTGCCCTGGCGGATGCTGTCCGCGTAGAAGCCCTTTGATGCGGAAACCCGCTCGAGAAAGGCAATGGTGGCCGTGAAGCCCGTCGCGCTGCGCGCGCTCAGCTCGCCGTTGCAGTGGACGGGACCGGCGATCGTCATGTCGGCGCCCGGCCAGATCTCCATGTCCATGTTGTAGAACACGGCGAATTGGAAGAGCGGCACAAAGTCGACCGCGAGGTCGTGCTCGCTGTAGGCGGCGATGGTGCCGAGCGCGCCGTGGCGGGCGGTGGCCTTGGCGATGATGGGCACGGTCGCGGTGTTGACCTGCAGGCCGGCGTTGGGGTTGGACGGATTGGTCGCCGGGTTGATGAAGAGCAGGCCGGTGGAGCCGGTGAGCCCGGCGTAGACTTCCATGTTGGAGCCCGACGTGTAGGTCGAATCGGCGACCTGGAGCATGCTGAGCGGCGGCAGATAGATGGCATTGGTGCCGGTCATGAAGGCCAGCGGGCTGGCGCTGCGCAGGCGATAGAGCTTGGTGGTGATTTGCTCGGAGGCGTAGAGCGCGATGCTCTCGGACATGTTCTTCGCGCGCAGCGTGAGCCGGTTGCGCTCGTTGCCACGGCGTTCGGTGATGGTGTAGCGCAGCATGCTGGCCGTGAGGATGATCATCATGCCGGTCAGAAAAATCACGGTGATCATCGCCGACGCGCGGCGCGGACGACGGAGCGAAGGTGTCTTCATGGGATTAGCGGCGGGGCGAGATGGTGTAGTTGAAGCTGCTGCTCGAGAGCAGCTGGTTGGTCGTGCTGCCGTTGATGAACTCAAGATTGATGGCGACGAAACCGTTCGTCGGCGTGGAATTGGGCGACTCGGAGTAAAACGCCGGGTAGCGATCGCCCGCGGAGTAGGGCGTGTAGGGCGAGGGCACCTTGCGCCCGATGGTGCGCGCGACGAGTTGCCGCGAACCGGAGATCGAGGAGTTGGCGTTGAGGTTGATTGAGTTCAGTTCCGTCGCGAGGTCGGTGTGGCCGTTGGACGAAGTGGAGGAGCCCTCGCCCCAGTCGGACGTCTCGTAGTAGCGGATCGGCGCCTCGGCGTTCACCGTCGTCTGGTTGGTGGTCACCCGATAGTAGATTCGGATTTGGCGGATATCGGTCGTGCGATACAGCGAAGTCATCGTCACGAGCACGAGGCAGTCGCCCTGCCCCACCCATTTGTCGTAGTCGTCGTCGGCCGCGTTCTCGATCTGCGTCATCGAGGCCGCGTCGGAGGTGAGATTCACGTTGCCGTCGAGCGCCGTGTAGTAGGGGAAGACGTAGAAGTAGGTGGCATCGAGCGTCTCCTTCGCGACCTGGGCCATGAAGCTGCGGAGGCTGGCGTTGGTCGCGAGGCGCTGGTTGTCCTTATACATCGCACGCAGGCCGAAGAGGAATGTGCCGAGGCACATGCTCATCACGACGCCGAACACCGTCAGGCTGACGATGATCTCGACGAGCGTGAAGCCGGCGCGGCGGCGCGGACGTTGTTGCGGGTGGTTCATTGGTCAAAACGCGTGCGCAGGAACACCTCGCGGTCACGGATCGTGCGCGTCGTGCGCCCGTCGACGTAGCTGTAGGTGTAGACGATGGTGATTTTTTTCACCTCGGACACGTCGTTGGTCGAATCGGGGATTTCATCGATCCAGACCCAGAGGTCCAAGTTGATGTCCTGCGAGAGCGAGCCCGTGACCGTGGAAAGCGGGAGTGAGCCGATGTTGTTTGAGATTGCGCCGATGCTGGCCGCCGTGACGGACGGGGCGGGCGTGGTCGTCGGCGCCTGCGGCGTGCCGGGCGCGGCGGTGTGGACGACCTTGAGCCACACGACGGTGGACTGATTGATTCGCACCCGCATGTAGGGCGGCGTCTTCGCGGCCGGGGCAAAGGGATCCGTCTCGTAGTTGGGCAGCAACGTCGTGTAGTCGAGCCCCTTGATCTGTTCGATGATGCCGTAGACCACGCTGGTGGCGGCGGCATGCAGCACGCTCGATTCGGTGACGCGGCGGGATTGGATGAACGCCGTGATGAAGCCCACCATGAGCGAAGCCATGAGGAGCAGGGCCACCATGATCTCGACCAGCGTGAGGCCCCGCGTGCGCGACGATCCGGTTCGGCGCCGGGCCGCGGCGGGCGGGGAAATTTGGGCGGGGAGCGACATAGGCGGTCTCAATGTCGTCAAGCATACGCCCGACTTAACCCACGCGGTAGAGGCGAAGGGCCCCAAAAAGGACCCTACCAAAATACTCCCTCTCGGCGCGGCGCCCCAAGCGCCGTCAAAAACCCATGAATGTCCCGGCGGGACGCTCGAAATTCATCCCGCCCCGCGCCGCCCTCAATGCTTCTCCTGCGCGTAGTGTTGCCGGAGCAGATCCTTGCCGTAGTCGTTGCCGTTCGGCGTGCGCACCACGATGTGAATGTGCTCGCGGTTGGGCAGGTTGGGATCCTTCGCGAGATGCCGCAGGTTCGCCGGCCGCTGGTGATCGAATTCGATCAGCAGGACGGGGCTGTGGATGCGGAAATAGAAAACGCTGTCGTCCGCGTCGCCGCCGATCCACGCGAAGTGCGTGCGGTCCAGGTGCGCGCGCACCTCGGCCAGCTTCACGCGCGCGTGGCCGTCGTCCATGTTGTCGATGAACAGGGCGGCGAGCCTCAGCAGTTGCTCGCGCTGCGCGGTCGTCAGCACCGCGGCCGGGATCCCGGCGTAGTCGAGCGTGACGTTGTCTTTCCAAGCCTCGGTGAGGTTGTTGTTGCCCGTCTTCGACACCTCGAGCACCGCGCGCTGGCGCTGCGCGGGATCGAGCGCACGCAGCATCGCCAGCCCCGCCGCTTGCTCCTCCTGCAGGATGGTCAGGCCCTGGAATTTCCCCGACGGCGCGCGCACCGGCTCGGAGCCCACAAACACCGGCGACATCACCACCTGATCGCGCAGGACAAAGTAGTTGATGATGAGGTGGTGCCCGTCGATCTGCCAGCCCCACGGCTTGTCCGCGGACGGCTCGCCCATCACCGTGATGTGGTAGAGCCACTGGCCGTATTGGACGAAATCGTCGTTGTTCAGCTCACCGAGCGTGTGGTTGAGCTTCATGATGTCCTGCGAGAGTTGGAGGCCCTTGGCGCTGAGCGACGCGCGCAGGAGCGCAAACGCCGCCGCGCGCTGCGCCTCGCTCATCTCCTGGAAGCTCACGCCCTGCCGCACATAGAAATGCTGGTTCATCCACTTGCGCCACTCGTCGTCGTCGACGGGGAAGAGCGTCCGCTTCCGCTGCTCGTCGGTGAGCCCCCGCAGGAAATCGGCCGCGGCCTTGCGCACGGGCTCCGTCGTCACGCCGCTCGCGCGGATCGGGAACAGCCCGCCCTCGATCCCCGCCTTCGTGGCGATCCCGCGGAATGGCTCCGCAAGGCCCGCGGCCTCCGCGTCGCGCGAGCGCTGCGCCGCGCTCACGGGCGTGCCGCCTTTCTTCGCGGGCTGCGCGATCACCGGGCCGGCGGACCACGCGGCAAGCAGGATCGACACGATGAACGCGGGGGATTTCGAGCGCATGGGTGGGGAAAATTTTTTGGCTTCGGGACCGGTAAGCCGGATTCTGTTCTTCCCGACAAGCGGGATTCGATCGTCATTTCTCTCACGCCCGCCTTGCGGCGGGCCATGCCCCGCGTAGCCCGGCTTTCGCCGAGCGAAGCGGGGTGCGGCATACCCGTGGCTATGGGACGGGCCGCCCAGCCACCTATTTTGCCTTGCACCGGAAGGGGTTTGTCGTGCCGCCGACGTCGCCGTCGGCGCGGTGGGCTCTTGCCCCACCTTTTCACCCTTACCCCGCGGTTGCCCGCGGGGCGGTTTGTTTTCTGTGACACTTTCCATCGACGCGCCTTGACGCGCGCCGCCTGCGCTCGCGGTGAAGCTGGCGCAGCATCCTGCCCTGCGGTGTCCGGACTTTCCTCTCCGAACTTTCCAAAACGGACGCGGGTTTAGCCCGCATCTTGGGATCAAAGAACTCGGAGCGACGATCTGGCCCCGAAGCCAAGGCGGCACGCTGCGGCGCCCGCGGCGGGCGCGCAAGCCTCACGTCACCAAAAACCGCCCGAGCCGGATCACGGCATTTCCCGAACGGAGCGCGATTCGTCCGAGATACCACACGAACACCAGCCCGACGATCGACGCGGCGACCAATGCCCCTTGAACAAGTGTCACCGCGAGGACCGTCACGAATTCACTCTCCCTGCCCGAAGCGAGTCCGCCGAACCAGCGGAAGATCCATTCGGCAAACTGCATGGCCTTGAGGCCCAAAAACAAATCCGGTCCGGCAAACATCACCGGCGCCAGCAGGGCCCGAATCCAGGCGGCATTCCCCATCGCCCAGCCAAACGTTCCGGGCATCGCCCGAGTTCGCACTTCCGGCTGCGCGGCAATCCAAGCACAGCCGACGACCCAAGTCGCGAGGCCGAGCAGCATCGCTGAAAGTTGCCTGGGCCGCGCCAATCCGGCCACCACCGCCCATAGGAAACTCGGCAGCGCACAGAGGGCTCCTCGTATCGCCCAGCCCGCCAGGCTCACGCGGAAGTGCTCCCTTTCCGGGACAAGTCGCATCACGCCGCCCTCCGCGACCTTGCTCGCGCCGCCTTCGCGGGCTTCTGCACCGCGCGCGCGCCATCGTCCCGTGTGTTCGGGGGCCAGGCCAACTCCGCCCGCTGCGCCGCGAGGCAGGCCTCGAGCGGGAGCAGGCCCTGCAATGCGCACCAGAGGCGCGGGAGACGCTTGCGTTTCATCGCGCCACCTCCGGCTCCGTCCCGTGCCAGTCCACGTTGCGCGTGAAGAACATCACCGCGCCCAGCGCCGCAAACAGCGCCGCCGTGCCCGCGAGCAGCGCAAAGTCCTCCATGCGCAGCACCACGAAGAGCACGCTGTGCACCGCCGCCAGCAGCCCGGCGATCGCACCCGCACGCAGCCAGCTCCGCAGGATTGCGGCGCTGTAGCATACGATGAGCGCCGACGACGCCACCGCCGCGCCACCGTAAGCCGCCGCCGGCCCCAGCACTTCGCCGAGCGCCAGCAGCGCGAGGTAGAAGAGGCACAAGGCGGCGCCCACGAGCGCGTAGTGGGCGGCGTGCAGCCGCAGGCCGCCGAGCACCTCGAACAGAAAGAACGCGGTGAACACCAGCGCCAGCACAAGCACCGCGTATTTCAAGGCGCGGCCCACCGTGCGGTAAGCGTCGAACACCGGATGGGCCGTCAGCGGCTCGCCCGCCGCCACGGTCGCGGCGCGGGTGATGAATCCCGGCAGCGCGCGCGCGTGGGTCTTTGCCCGCTCCTCCTGCAGCGAGTTCACCAGATGCAGCGGCACGTGCAACACGAGGACGAGCGCCGCGACCAAGAGCAGCTTGAGCGTGATCGCGTTGCGCCGGGCAAACGACGCACGCGACGGAATGAGCGGCGGAGGTTCCATGCCCCCACTCTGCCGGGACTGCGTGAAGCCCGGATGAACCGGGCGTGAATTCGCGATGAACTCTACGCCGCCGGCAGCGCCAGCGTCGCGCGCGCGCCGCCGCCGGCGCGGTTCTCCAAGGTCGCCTCGCCGCCGTGCAGGTGGGCCACCTCGCGCACGATGCTCAGGCCCAGGCCGCTGCTCTTGCGCCCCGTGTCGGGCCGCGGCAGCGAGTAGAAGCGATCGAAGACCCGGCCCACCGCATACGCCGGCACGCCCGGCCCGGCGTCATCCACGCGCAAGACCGCGCGCCCCGCCTCGGTCGTGATTGACACGCTCACCGTCCCGCCCGCCGGCGAAAACTCGATCGCGTTTTGCACGAGGTTGCCGATCGCGTGGCCGAGATGGGCTCGTTCACCCCGCACGCGGCACGGCGCCCCCGCCGCGAGCGCCGCCACGACGCCGCGCGACTCCGCCAGGCCGCGCAACGCCGTCACCGCTTCACCCGCCAGCGCGCGCAAGTCGATCTCGGCGCGCTCCGCCGGAGCACGCCGGGCCTCCAGCGCCGCCAGCTCCAGCAGCTGATCCACCACGCGCTGCACGCGGGCCGACTCGGCGCGCAGGTTCGCGATGAAGCGCGCCCGCTCCTCCCGCGGCATCTCCTCGCCGAGCAACTCGGCGGCGCCGCGGATCGCGGAGAGCGGCGCCTTCAGCTCGTGGGCGAGCGCCTGCGTGTAGCGCTCGACGTAGGCCTTGCCCTCGAGCGCCACGCGCATCTCCTCGAACGCCCGCACGAGCGCCGCGATCTCGGCCGCGCGCGACGCGGGCGGCCGCGCGGGCCGTCCGTCCCGCACGGTCTGCGCGTAGAGCGTGAGGCGCTCGAGCGAATGCGTGAGCTTCGACGCGATCCACCAGCCGGCGATCACCAGCACGGAGGCGACCGCCCCCGCGCCCAGGATGAGCCGCACCCGCGCGCGCCAGACCGCCTCGGTGACCGACACCAAGGGCCGCCCCACGCCGACATGGCCGACGGTCACCCCCGCCCGCTGCACCGGCGCCGAGACCCGCAGCTCGCCGGCGACCACCACCGCCTCCTCCGTCGCGCCGGCGGCGAGTCCATACTCCCGCCCGACATCGCGGCCCTTGTTGCCATCGAGAATCACCCGGCCCCGCGGGTCCGTCACGTAGACGCGCAGCGTGCCGCTCGCCCGCTCCAGCGCGGGCAAATCATCGCGCCAGGCGGCGGCGAGGTCGGCGTCGCCGCCGGTGCGCGCCACGCTCGATTCCAGGAGCGCAGCCAGCACCGCCGCCGTTTCGGCCAACGTGCGGCGCATCGACTCAACATAGCGAAGCCGCACGTCGCGCAGCACGAAGCCCATCAGCACCGCGAGCCCCACGGCCGAGGCCGCGAGGTAGACCGTGAAAATCGCCGTGCGGATCTTCACGCGTCAGCCTGCCCCGCGCAGCGAGTAGCCGAGCCCGCGGTGCGTCTGAATCGGATCGGCTTCGGGCGCGACGGCGCGGAGCTTGGCCCGCACGGTCTTGATGTGCGCATCGACGGTGCGGTCGAGGCTGGCGCCCGGGTCTTCCCACACGGCCTCCATCAGCTGGTCGCGGGAAAGGACCCGGCCGGGCCTTTCGGCCAGCACCTTGAGCAGGCGAAATTCATAGCGCGTGAGCTCCAGCGCCACCCCGCGGAAACGGATCACGCACCGCTCGTCGTCCACGATCAACTCGTGCACCGGCGCGGGGGAGTTCGCCGGCGCCGGGGCCGGGGCCGCTTGCGTGCGCCGCAGGATCGCCTTCACGCGCGCGGTGAGCTCGCGCGGGCTGAACGGTTTCACGAGGTAGTCGTCGCCGCCCAGCTCGAGGCCCAGCACCCGGTCGAGCTCGCTGCTGCGCGCGGTGAGAAACAAGACCGGCACGGCCGAGCGCGCGCGGATGTGCTTGCACACCTCAAAGCCCGTGCCGTCGGGCAGGCCCACGTCGAGCACGACGAGCGCGAAGGCCTTCGCCGCCACCGCCGCGAGCCCCGCGCGGCCCGTCGCGCACCACTCGGGCGCGAAGCCCTCCGTCTTCAGCGCGTAGACGAGCGTGTCCGCAATCGCCGGTTCGTCCTCGATGATCAGGATGGAGGGAGGCGACATGGCGAACTCAGCGAGGCGGCACCGGCACGCCCCGATACATCAACTCACCCCGCCCCCGCGCAAACGCATTTTCTTCCCTCGGGTTCGTTCCGCGCCAGCCCGGGGGCGCCCGCGCGTCGCACTACCGGCCTGCCGGCGGCAAGATCGAGGCGACCACTTTGGTGGTCCATTCGCCGCGGTTGTTGTAGTAGGCGCCCCGCATCCACACGAGCGCCGTGCGCGCATCGCGCCACCGCGGGACCAGCGGGCGGAGGTTGTCGACCGTCGAGTTTTCCGTGACGGGCGTCCAGATCCACGTCTCGCCGCCGTCGCGGGTTTCGCCGCGGAAAAGCTCGTGGTGGCGCTGGCCGTCGGCGGCGCTGACCAGCGGCGCGCCGGTTTTCAAGTCGGCGTCACTCGACAGGAACACGACGGAGGGATTCTGCGGATCGATCGCGCCCAGGCCCGTGTAGTCGTCCTCCCCCGCGTAGAGCCGCCGGCCCGCGTGGGCGATCTCGCGCTGGATCCATCTGGCGCCATCCCACCGCGCGTAGTGAAAGCGATGGTCGTCGCCCCCGCGGCCGCGCGGCACGCCCGCGCCGCCACGCTGGACGGTGAAGAGCACGACCGGACGGCCCTGCGCATCGAGCTCGAGGTCGGTCATCCATGCGACATGGTCCGGATCGCCCTGGAAAACCCGGGTGAGGTCCCACGCGTTGACTTGGGTATCGGTGTCGCGGGCCAGCGGCGCGATCACGCGACCGTCGCTGTGATGGATTGTCCCGCCGCGCACAAAGCCGTGGTAGAGGCTGTTGTCGAAATTCCGCGGGTGATCCTCGGTGGCGACGAAGTGGACGGTGTCGCGGCCGTTGTTCGCGTATTTCGTGTAGGGGCTGTAGCCGTGGCGGCCGTGGTAGAGCTTGCCGCCGTAGCGCCAGGTGCGGCCGTCGTCGTCCGAGACAAGGTAGTTTGGCTCGAGCCCATGGCCGCGGTGGAACAGGTAGGTGCGATCGTTCTCGGCCGAGAGGCGAAGCGGGTTGCTGTAGGTGACGTTGTCGGTGTTCGCCCAGGTTCCCTCCGCGCTCCTTTTGCCCGGCGTCGCGAAGACGTTCTCCGGGCCCCATTCGTAGGGATCGCCCGCGTGCGCGGAGATGCGCCAGTAGAGCTTGGTCTCCTGGCCGTGCTTGGAGTAGGCGGCCAGATACCGGCCGTCGCGGAGCACCAGCAGGCCGGGATTGTCGTGATCGTCCTGCTCGAGGCCTGCGTGAAGCACCACGGCGCGCACTTGCCCCGAGGAGAGGTCGAGGATCGAGAGCTCCACGTTGCCCCAGCCCGGGCGCGACTTGTCGGCGAAACGCCCGTTGGCGCGCACGGAGCCGACGATGAGGCGCCCCCGGTCAACGATCACGCGCTCGTCCATGAACCAGGACCACGCGCCATTGTCGTTGAGCTCGAAGAACGAGCCGCCGATGCGGTCGGCGGCCGACGCCTGCAGCTGGCCGCGCATATTCAAGACGAGCAGCACGGCCCAAAAAACCAGCACAAGGCGACGCCAAGGGAGCGAGGGGAAGCGCATACTGGCGACGGAGACGCTCCGCACGCGCGCCCGTGTCGGGCACCGCCATGAAGAACCTGCGCTGATTGCCGGGATTAGTTCCAGGCCCGCGGGTGTCGCCTCGCGCCGCGCGCCGCAGCCCCGAGGCGCGGCCCCTGGCCACGGGCGCCTCGGCGGCGGGGCGCCGGGGCTATTGCGCGCTCAACCGTGCAATCACCGCCGGCAGCAGCGCGTGCTCGGCGACGTGGATTTTCTCCGCCAGCGACTCCAGCGTGTCACCCGCCTCGATGCGCACCGCCGCTTGATCGAGTATCGGGCCGCCATCGACCTCGGCGGTGACATAGTGCACCGTGCAGCCGGTGATTTTCACGCCGCGGCGAAACGCCTGCCCGATGCCATCGAGCCCGGGGAAGCTCGGCAGCAGGCTCGGGTGGAGGTTGATGATCTTGCCGGCGAACGCATCGAGGAACGGCGGCTTGAGCACGCGCATGAAGCCCGCGAGCACCACGAGGTCGGGCGCACACGCGCGAATGGCGCCGACGTAGCGCTGCTCGCCCTCGCCATCGAGCTTGGTCTTGAAGGGCGCGGCGTCGAGCCACGCCGCCGGCACGCCGAAGCGCGGGCCGAGCGCGAGGATGCCCGCGTCGGGCTTGTCCGAAAAAATCTGCGCCACGCGCGCCCGCCCCAGGCGGCCCGCGGCCTGCGCTTCGAGAATCGCCGCGGCATTGGAGCCGCGGCCGGAACCGAGGATGACAACGCGCATCGCCTCAGATTTCGCCGGCAGCCTTGATCCGCGCGATCAGGCTGGTCGTGGAGAAGCCCGCGAGGAACGGCAGGAACTCAATGCGCGCCCCCACGGCCTGCAGCGCGGCCCGCTCCTCGGGATTCAGCTTCTCGAGCGTGTAGTCGCCCGCCTTGCAGTAAACGTCCGGCCGCAGCGCGTTGATTTCGGCGGTGAGCCGCGGCTCGCGGAAAATCACCGCGGCATCCACGCACGCGAGCGCCCCGAGCGCGTAGGCGCGCTGCTCCTCGCCTTGCACGGGGCGCAGCGGCCCCTTGAGCGCGCGCACGCTGGCGTCGGAATTGAGCGCGATGATGAGCGCGTCGCCGAGGGCGCGGGCCTTTTGCAGGTAGTAGAGGTGGCCGGTGTGCAGGAGGTCGAAGACCCCGTTGGTCAGCACCACGCGGCGGCCGGATTTGCGTTGCGCCTCGCGCCAGGCGACTGCGCCGGCGAGGGAGTGCAGTTTTGGGTTGTCGAGCGTCACGCGCCCGCAAGCCTCGCGGCTCCCCCTGCGGTTGCAAACCCGCTTTCATCCCTTCCGCGTCATGACTCTCCGTCCCGCCCTCGCGCTGCTCGCTTTTCTCGCGGCCCTCGCGCCGGCCTTCGGCTCGAAGGCCAGGCCGGTCATCGGCCTCTCGCTCGACACGCTCAAGGAGGAGCGCTGGCAGCGCGACCGCGACACCTTCATCGCCGAGGCGAAGAAGCTCGGCGCCGAGGTCATCGTGCAGTCGGCCAACTCCGACGACACGCGGCAAACGCGCGACATCGAGTCGCTCATCACACGCCAGGTCGATGCGCTTGTCGTCGTCCCGCACAACGGCGCCGCGCTCAGCCGCGCGATGAAATCCGCCGCCGACGCCAAGATCCCCGTCATCGCCTACGACCGCCTGATCCTCAACGCGCCCGTCGACTACTACCTCACGTTCGACAACGTGAAGGTCGGCGAGGCGCAGGCCGCCTACGCCGCCGCCCGCCTGCCCAAGGATCGCCCCGCGCGCATCGTCCGCATCTACGGCGCGCCCACCGACAACAACGCCAAGCTCTTCAAGCAGGGGCAGGACAACATCCTCGCCCCGCTGATCGCCGCCGGAAAAATCCAAGTCGTGCACGAGGACTGGGCGCTCGATTGGAAACCCGAGAACGCGAAGAAAATCATGAACGCCGCCGTGACCAAGGCCGGCAAAGCCATCGACGCCGTGGTCGTCTCCAACGATGGCACCGCCGGCGGTGCGATTCAGGCGCTCACCGAGGACGGCCTCGCCGGCAAGGTGCTCGTCACCGGACAGGACGCCGACCTCGCCGCCTGCCAGCGCATCCTGCGCGGCACGCAGGCGATGACCGTCTACAAACCGCTCAAGAATCTCGCCGCCCTCGCCGCGCGCGTCGCGGTCGACGTCGCCAAAGGCAACAAGCCCGCCACCACCGCCACGCTCGACAACGGCGCGAAGCCAGTGCCGTCGATCTTCGAGAAAGTGATCTCGGTCGATAAGGAGAACATGGCGGCGACGGTGATCGCGGATGGCTTCCATAGCGCGGCCCAACTGAAGTAGGGCGGGTCTGTGACCCGCCCTCGGTTCGACCACTCTCCACGCAAAAGGGCGGGTCAAAGACCCGCCCTACCTCAGATGCCCGCCCCTCTCCTCGAAGCTCGCGGCCTGATCAAAAAATTTCCCGGCGTCGTCGCGCTCAACGGCGTCGATTTCGACCTGCGCGCCGGCGAGATTCACGCGCTCTGCGGCGAGAATGGCGCGGGCAAGTCCACGCTCATCAAGCTCCTCTCCGGCATCCATCCGCACGGCAGCTACGAGGGCGAGCTGCGCATGGACGGACGCCCCGCGGTGTTTCACTCCATTCGCGACGCCGAGGCGGCGGGCATCGCCGTCATCACGCAGGAGTTCGCGCTCATCGACGAGCTGAGCGTGGCGGAGAACATTTTCCTCGGCCGCCTGCCCACGCGAGGCCTGCGCATCGACTGGCTCGAAACCCACCGCCGCGCCGCCACGCTGCTGCGCGACTTCGGCCTCACGATCGCGCCGGAGACGCGCGTGCGCGAGCTTGGCATCGGGCAGAAGCAACTCGTCGAAATCGTGCGCGCGATGGACAAACGCTCGCGCGTGCTCGTGCTCGACGAGCCCACCGCGGCGCTCACCGAACAGGAGGTCACCGTCCTGCTCGACCACCTGCGCCGGCTGCGCGCCCAAGGCACGGCTTGCATCTACATCTCGCACAAGCTCGACGAGGTCTTCGCCATCGCTGATCGCATCACCGTGTTGCGCGACGGCGCCACCGTCGCCACGCTCGCACGAGCCGAAGCCACCCTCCCGCTCGTGATCCGCCACATGGTCGGACGCGAGCTCACGGAGCTGTTTCCCCGTTCAGCGGCGTTTGTTGGGGACGCAGCGCCCCCACCCGATCCGATTCTATCCGTTCGCCATCTCTCCGTCGCACTCACCTCCAGCGCGCCGCCCTTTCTCCGCGACATCTCCTTCGATCTCCACGCCGGCGAAGTCCTGGGCATCGGGGGCCTGATGGGCGCGGGCCGCACCGAGCTGCTCATGCACCTCTACGGCGCGTGGGGCCAGCGCACGGACGGCGATGTTCTCCTCCGGGGCCAGCCCTATGCCGCGCCCACCCCGCGCGAATCGATCGCGCGCGGCCTCGTGCTCGCCACCGAGGACCGCCGGCGCCATGGCCTCGTGCTCGGCGAGGAGATTGGCTTCAACCTCTCGCTCTCGAGCCTGCGCCGCTTCACGCGCCCACCCGGATGCATCGATCATCCCGCGGAGCAGGTCCGCAACCGTGACCTCATGGCGGCGCTCCGCGTGAAGGCGCCCGATCAGCACGCGCGTGTCGGCGGCCTCTCCGGCGGCAACCAGCAGAAAGTCGTCCTCGGCAAGACCCTCATGACGGAGCCGCGCGTCGTGATGCTCGACGAGCCCACGCGCGGCATCGACATCGGCGCCAAGTCCGAGATCTACGCGCTGATCCGCCGCCTCACGTCCGAGGGCAAGGCCGTGCTCCTCGTGTCGAGCGAGCTGCCCGAGCTCATGGGCCTCAGCGACCGAATCATCATGCTGCGAAACGGCGGGATCGGCGGGGAGTTTTTGCGTGACGAAGCCACGCCGGAAATCCTCCTGCGTGCGGCCATGCTGGCAGCATGATGAAATGACCAATGCCTAATGACTAATGCCCAATGAAGACCGCGAACTACGACTTGGAGGAGCGCACGGCGATTTTTGGCGAGGCCATCATCGAGTTTTGCCTCGGCGTGCCGGCAAATCCCGTGACCGCACCGGTGATCAACCAACTCGTGCGAGCGGGCACGAGTGTGGGGGCCAACTACTGCGAGGCTGACGATGCGGAGTCGAAGAAGGACTTCCGCCACAAGATCGCCCTGTGCCGTAAGGAAGCCCGCGAGACCAAATATTGGCTCCGCATGATCGCCAAGGCCGGGCCCACCCAAAAGGGCAGCGCCCGCAAGCTATGGATCGAGGCGAAGGAACTGCACCTTGTCTTCGCAGCGATCGTCCGCACCACCGACCGAAACCTGCGCGCCGCCCACGCAGCGAAGTCCGGCTCCGGCATTAGTCATTAGGCATTGGTCATTGGACATTGGTCACTGGTCATTCCCCCGCGCCACCGATGCTACCCCGCCTCTCCCTCCAGTCCCTCGCCCTGCCCCTCGCGTTCGTCGCCATCGGCGCGTTTTTCGCGACGCGCGAGCCGGCGTTCCTCGGCGCGCGCAACCTCACGCAGCTCGTCGTGGAGTTCTCCATCACGGGCACGCTCGCGCTCGGGATGTTCATGATCCTGCTCACGGGGCAAATCGATCTCTCCGTCGGCAGTGGCGTCGGCCTCATTGGCGGGATCGCGGCCGTGCTCGTGTTCCAGCAGGGCTGGCCAGCGCCGGTGGCGATGGGCGCGGCACTGGCGGCGGCGCTGCTGCTCTGGACGCTCATGGGCGCGCTGATTGTGACGCAGCGCATCCCCTCGTTCATCATCACGCTCGGCGGGCTGTTGATTTTCAAGGGGCTCTTCTGGCTCGTCATCCAGAACTCCACGATTCCTGTCTCGCGCGGGGACGAGGAGAATCTCTACGCGCAGCTCACGACCTACTACCTGCCCGCCGCGGCCGGCCTCGGCCTTGCGACGGCGGTGCTCCTGGGCCTCGCGGTGTCGACGTGGCGGGCCCGGGCCGCGCGCACGGAGCATGGGCTCGCCGTGTCCCCCGCCTCGCGCGCCATCGTCCGCTGGCTCGCGATCGCCGCGCTCACGCTCGGGCTCGTGACGGTTTTCAACCAGTTCCGCGGCGTGCCGCTCTCGCTGCTCGTGCTCGCGGCGGCGGCGGGCGCGGTGTGGTTCGTGACGCGGCACACGCCGTTTGGCCGCGCGCTCTACGCCATCGGCGGCAACGAGGAGGCGGCGCAGCTCTCCGGGCTGCCCGTCGCGCGCACCCTGGTCGCCGCCTACGCGCTGATGGGCGGCGCGGTCGCCCTCACCGGCTTCATGACGACCGCCTACTCCGGCGCCTCGACCACGACCGTCGGCGACTTGATGGAACTCGACGCCATCGCCGCGTGCGTGATCGGCGGCACGGCCCTGCGCGGCGGGCGCGGCACGGTGGGCGGCGTGCTGTTCGGCGCGCTCATCATGACGGCGCTGCTCAATGGCATGACGCTCCTCGCCGTCGCGCCCGAGGCGAAGTTCATCGCGCGCGGCGCGGTGCTCGCGCTCGCGGTGTGGATGGATGTGCGGCTGCGGCGGCGTTGACCGGCGCTCAGAAAAACTTCTTCGCTTTCTCGAAGAAGCTCCGCGACGTCGGCTCCGTGGCATCGCCGCTCACGCGCGCGAATTCCTCGAGCAGGCGCCGCTGCTCGGCGGAGAGCGACTGCGGCACCTCGACCTGCACGCGCACGAGCTGGTCGCCCTGCGCGCCACCGCGCAGGCTCGGCACGCCCTTGCCGCGGAGACGGAAGGTCGTGCCGCTGGCCGTGCCGGGCGGGATGCGCAGGCTACCCTTGCCGAAGAGCGTCGGCAGCTCGATGGTGCCGCCCATCGCCGCGAGCGTGAACTTGATCGGGATCTCGCAGAAGAGATCCTCGCCCTGGCGCTGGAAGAGCTCGTGCTCCTTCACGCTGATCACGATGTAGAGGTCGCCGGGATTGCCGCCGGCGGCGCCGGCCTCGCCGTTGCCGGTCGAGCGCAGGCGCGAGCCGGTGTCGACGCCGGGCGGCACGCGGACGTTGAGCTTGGTGGTCTGCGCCGTGCGGCCCTCGCCGCGGCACGCCGAACAGGGGCGATCAATCTTGGTGCCCGCGCCGCCGCAGGAGGGGCAGGTTTGGGTGAACGTGATGATGCCGCCCGAACGCCGGATCTGGCCGGCCCCGCGGCAGGTCGGGCACGTTGTCTTCTTCGAGCCGGGCTCGGCGCCGTTGCCGCCACAACGCTCGCAGGTCACCGCCTTGCGGAAGGAGATCTCCTTCTCCACGCCTCGCACCGCCTCCTCCAGCGTGATCTCGAGATCGTAGCGGAGGTCCGCGCCGTCGCGGCCGTTGCCGCCGCCCCCGCCGCCGAACATTTCGTCGAAGATTCCGCCGCCGCCGCGCTGGCCGAAGACCTCGCGGAAGATGTCGAAGGGATCGTGGAAGCCGCCGCCGGCTCCGCCGCCCATGCCGCCGGGACCGCGCGGCGCGCCGCCGCCGCCGCCCTCAAAGGCCGCGGCGCCGTAGCGATCATACGCGGCGCGTTTCTCGGGATCGCTCAGCACCTCATAGGCGTGCGAGACCTTCTTGAACATCTCCTCGGCCTCCTTGTTGCCGGGATTTTTGTCCGGGTGATACTGCACGGCCTTCCTGCGGTAGGCCTTCTTCAGGTCATCGGCGTTCACGCCGCGCTCGACGCCGAGCAGCTCGTAGTAGTCGTCCTTGGCCATGTGGGATCGGCGCGGGGCGCTCAGTTTTTCTTTTCGGCCTTTGCCGGCCCGCTGGAAACCACCACCGAGGCCGGGCGCAGCAGGCGGCCGTTCAGCGAGTAGCCGGTGCGCACGACGGTCAGGACGTGCTCTTCCTTCACCTCGGCGCTCGGCTGATGGGAGATCGCCTCGTGCTGGTGCGGATCGAAGGGCTGGCCGGCGGGCGAGATTTCCTTGAGGCCGTGGTTGGCGAGGGCGGTCTTCAGCTGCGCGAGCACCATTTCCACGCCGCCGACGAGGGACTTCACGTCCGCCTTGGGCTGGCGCGCGGCGCTGATGGCGAGGCCCAGGGTGTCGAGCACGGGGAAAATATCCTCGAGCACGCGGCCGGTGGCCGTGGTGCGCAGCTCATCCTTCTCGCGCACGGTGCGCCGGCGGAAATTTTCCAGGTCGGCCGCGGCCCGCATGAACTTGTCATAGTTGGCCGCGGCCTCCGCTTTGGCCGCGGCGAGCTGGGCCGCCGCATCGGCTGCGGCGCTGGCCTCCGGTGCAGCCGCATCGGGCGGCGGCGCGGCGGTGGCATTCTTGGCGGAGTCGTTGTTCTCGGGCTCAGGCATGATCAAAAGAGCGCGGACTCAACATCGGGTTTCGCCTTTCTTCAAGCGCGGCGTGGCGGCGGTCGCCCCTGCCCGCCGGTTCAGGGTGCTCGCATGCCGCGAACCTCGGCGGGCAGGGACGCCCGCCGCCACGCTACGCCGCGCCCGCGAAATTCTCCGTCACGAGCAGGATCGCCGTGGTCTCCGCCGTGATCGTGAAGGCGCCGGCAAAGGGCGCGAGCGCGTTGTCCCCCCGGGCGAGCCGGTGCCAGTGCGGGGAGCGCGAGCCGCCGTTGCCGTCCGCGGCGGCCCGCACCGCCCCGCTCACGACGCTCAGGAGCCGCGGCTGTTCACCCGCGCGCAGGTGCACGCGCTCGCCCGCGCCCAGCACCACGCGCCGGATGCGAAATTCCGCGCAATCCGCGATCACCCCGGAGGTCGGCGCGGCGCGCACCGGGGCGGGCTCGAAGTCGTTCCAGTCGATCGAGCGGAGCGACTGCGGGATGTGGAGCTGGCGCGGCAGGCCGTCGAGCCCGGCCCGGCCCCAGTCATACACGCGATAGGTGGTGTCGGAGTTCTGCTGGATTTCGAGGATGAGGTTGCCGGAGTCGATGGCATGGACCTGGCCGCTGTGCACCAGGATCGAGTCCCCGGCCGCGACGTTGAAATGGTGCACGCACGCCTCGAGGGTGTCGTCCTTGATCGCCGCCTCGAACTGCGCGCGCGTCACGCCCCGCTTGAGCCCGACGATCAGTTCCGCGCCCGGCACGCTGTGCGCGATATACCAGTTCTCGGTCTTGGGCTCGCCTTTCAGCTCGTCCGCCACGGCGGCCGGCGGGTGCACTTGCAGGCTGAGGCGCTCGCGGCAATCGAGCCATTTCACCAGAATCGGGAAAGGTCTCCCCGCCGGCCAGGCCGGCCCCATGATTTCCGCGTTGTGCTTCGCCAGCACGCCCCGCAGCGACTGGCCGATCCACGGCCCGCCCTCGACGATCGACTGCGCCTCCGGCCGATCGACGATTTCCCAACTCTCGCCGATCGGCGCGCCGGGCGGCAGCCCGCGACCGAGGGCGGACTCCAGCGCCCGGCCACCCCACACGCGTTCTTGGTAAAGCGGCTGGAAGCGGAGCAGATCGCGCATGGGGGAGTGACGAGATTTTTGTGAAAACCTGCCGGGGGGTTTACATTTGACCACCCATCTTGCTACCGTCGAATTCGGAGCAAGTCCGCAGGCGAGATCACACAAATGCCCAAGTCCGATACTTCAAACCCAATCGGCGGCCCGTCATTCCAGGCCGCTCGCTATCGGCCGAATTGGGCGGCGGCGCTCTGCTTTTTCGTCGTCGCCGCGTTCCTGAGCGTCGCGCTGCTCGACTACGCGCCGGCGCAGGTCCCGTATTTTTCCACCCTCATCAAGGAAAAGAACCTGGTCGGCTGGGTGGGCGCCAACACGGCGTTCGTGCTCTTCTACGCCATCGGCTTCGCCGCCTGGCTGCTGCCGATCTTCGTCGGCTGGCTGCTCTACATCTCGGTGCGCAATTCCAAGCTCCTCACCGGCGGCCGCACGCTCGCGATGCTGGTCGGGATCGTCTCGTTCGCGGCGCTCTCGGCCATGTTCCGCGACGGCAAGTGGAGCAGCGACTACTTCCCGCACGGCTACGGCGGCTGGCTCGGACGCTCGATCTACGAGGGCTTCCTCAAGGACGCGCTCGGCGAGTTTGGCTCGGGCCTGATTCTGGCGACGATTTATGCGGGCGCGCTGCTCGTGGTCTTCGTGCGCGACATCGGCGGTGAATTCGAGAAAATCTTCGCCAACTTCACCGCGTGGCGCGCCGCGCGCGCCCGGCTCAAGGCCGAGCGCGAGGAACAGCGCCGCCGCGAAAAGGAAGCGCAGGCCAAGGCCCGGGCCGGCCTCACGACGCCGCCGCTCGCCCCGGGCTCGAACCCGCCCCTCGCCGTCGGCCCTTCGGGCAAGAAGACCTTCGCCCCCAAGCCGCCCGACGATCCGCTCGCCAAGGGCCTGCCGTCGCGCGCCGGCCGCGGCGACGCCACCACCCCACCCGTCGCCCCCGCCAAGGCCGAGTCACGCCCGCCGCTCTCCGCCACCGCCGGCAAGACCGCCACCGACCCCAAGCCCCTCGCCGTCGCCGCCGCGGGCAAGGTCGAGCTCAACATCGTCAAGCCCGACGAGCCCAAGAAGGCCGCCAAAATCACGCTCCCCCAGAGCGACGACGCCAACTACCAGTTCCCCCCGCTCACGCTGCTGCGGGAGCAAATCAAGCCCTCCGCCGCCAACAGCGAGGAGGAGCACCGCCAGAACGCCGAGAACCTGCTCCGCATCCTCGGCGAGTTCGGGGTGGAGGTCACGCTGGGCGAAATCCACGTCGGCCCCGTCATCACGCGCTACGAGGTCGTGCCTGCGCCCGGCGTGCGCGTCGAGAAGATCGCGGGCCTCGACAAGAACATCGCCCTCGGCATGCGCGCCCAGTCCGTGCGCATCCTCGCGCCCATCCCCGGCAAGGCCGCCGTCGGCGTCGAGGTGCCCAACCAGAAACCCACGCCCGTCGGCATGCGCGAGCTGCTCGAGAGCGAGGATTGGTCGAGCATCAAGTCCGAGATTCCCATCGCGCTCGGCAAGGATGTCTCCGGCAAGCCCCTCGTCTCCGATCTCTCCAAGATGCCGCACCTCCTGATCGCCGGCGCCACCGGCTCGGGCAAATCCGTCTGCATCAACTCCATCGTCGCCTCGATCCTCTATTCCAAGAGCCCGAAGGATCTCCGCCTCATCATGGTGGACCCGAAGGTCGTCGAGCTGAAGATCTTCAATTCGCTCCCGCACATGCTCATCCCCGTGGTGACGGAGCCGAAGAAGGTGCCCGCCGCGCTCAAGTGGCTCCTCCGCGAGATGGAGCAGCGCTACCAGATTTTCGCCAAGGCCAACGTCCGCAACATCGTCGGCTTCAACTCCCGCAAGAAGGGCAAGTCCGCCAACCCCTTCCCGCCCCCGCCGGAACAGGGCACGCTCAACGGCGTCGCGCCCGCCGACGACATCGAGATCCCCGAGCGCCTGCCCTACATCGTCGCCATCATCGACGAACTCGCCGACCTCATGATGATCGCGCCCGCGGAGATCGAGACCAACATCGCGCGCCTCGCCCAGCTCGCGCGCGCCGCCGGCATCCACCTCATCATCGCCACGCAGCGCCCGTCGGTGAACGTCATCACCGGCGTCATCAAGGCCAACCTGCCCTCGCGCATCGCGTTCCAAGTCGCCTCGCAAGTGGACTCGCGCACCATCCTCGACGGCAAGGGCGCCGAGACCCTCATCGGCCGCGGCGACATGCTCTTCACCCCGCCCGGCACCTCCAAGCTGGTGCGCGCGCAGGGCGCCTTCGTGGCCGACGAGGAGGTCGCCGAGATCGTCGAGTTCCTCAAGAAGAACGGCCCGCCGCAATATGTGCAGGCCGTGCAGCAGCAGATCGATCGCGCCGCGCGCGAGGACGAGGAAGGCGAGGACGGCGATGGCGGGGACGACGGCGATCTGGGCGACGACGAGGATCTCTACAAGCAAGCGCTCGACGTGATCAAATCGACGAAGCGCGCGAGCACCTCGATGATCCAGCGCCGCCTGCGCATCGGCTACAACCGCGCCGCTCGCATCATGGACCTCATGGAGGAAAAAGGCATCGTCGGCCCCGAGAACGGATCGAGCCCGCGGGAGATTCTGGTGGATTTGGACTCGGTGTAAGCCGAAGCAGGGCGGGTCTGCGACCCGCCCTCGGTTCGAACACTCAGCGAGCCAAAGGGCGGGTCACAGACCCACCCTAGCCCTCATCCTCCCTTGGGCCTCAATGCCCGCACCCGCAGCCCGAGCCGCAGCCGCCTTCGCCGCCGTGAGCGTGGCCGTGGCTTAGTTCCTCGGCGGTCGCCTCGCGGGCGGCGGTGATTTCCACGTCGAAGGTCAGGTCCACGCCGGCGAGCGGGTGGTTGGCGTCGAGCAGCACTTCCTCGCCCTCGATGGCCGCGACGGTCACGACGGGATCGGAGCGGTGCGGGCCAGTCTGGAACTGGTCGCCGACCTTCAGCTCACCCTCCACCGGCAGCGCGGCGCGCGGCACGCGCTGCATCTGCGCGGGGTCGCGTTCGCCGTAGGCTTTTTTCGCCGGCACGGTGACGCGCGATTTCTCGCCCGCGGGAGACGCCCGCAGCTGCTCGTCGAGCCCATCGATGATCTGGCCCGCGCCCTCGAGGTAGCTGATCGGCTCGCCGCCGGCCGAGGTATCGAGCACGCGACCGCTCTGGTCGCGAAGCGTGTAGTGGAAGGTGACGATGCGAGGCATGGGCGGAAGGATGGGAGACGGAGAGAAGGAGAGACGGAAAGAGGGGGAGACAAATCCAAAAGCCATCGCATCCAGATTCCCTCCTGCCCCCTGCCTTCCGTCACGTTTCCTGCCGCAAGACTTCGAGCGGCGGGTGGTTCGCCAGCCCGCGCCCCGCCAGCAGGCCGGTCAGCACCGTCACCACGCTGACTGCGGCCACGCTGGCAGCCAGCAGCCCCAGCGGCACGGCGGGCGTGATGCGGAAGACAAACTGCGCGAGCAGCGCGTTGCCCGCGAGCGCGAGCCCGCCGCCCACGATCGCCGCGAGCGCCCCGAGGATCGCGTATTCCACGACTTGGATCTGGAGGAGCTGGCGGCGCGTCGCGCCGAGCGTCCGCAGCAGCACCGTCTCGCGCAGCCGCTGGAACCGCCCCGTGAGCACCGCCCCCGCGAGCACGATGATTCCCGTCACGACGGTGAACGCCGACATCAGCCCGATCACGAGCGCGACCTTGGAAAAGATCCCGTCGACGGTCTCGAGCACCAGCGCGAGGTCGATGGCCGTCACATTGGGAAACGCCGCCACCACGGCCCGCTGCACGCGCGCGGAGTGCGCGGCGTCGGCCGAGCGCACGGCCGCGACGTGGAATTTTGGGGCGGGCTCCAGCACGCCCACCGGGAAGACCACGAAAAAATTGGGCTCGAGGCGCCGCCACTCCACCGCCCGCACGCTGCCGATGCGCGTGCGCAGCGGCACGCCCTGCACGTCCCATTCGACCTCGTCGCCCAGCGCCAGGCCCATCTCCTTGAACAAACCCTCCTCCATCGAAATCGGGACCACGGCCTCGCCAGGCGCGACCTCGCCCGTGAACGTGCCGTTCACGAGCCGCTCCGTCGCCGCCAGCGCGCCGCGATACGTCGAGCGATACTCGCGCCGCAGGGTCCAGCCGGGCAGCCCGTCGCCCGCCCCGCGACCTTTGCCTTTCTCCCCCTCTCTCCGTCTCTCCATCCCTCCCTCTCCGCGCGCCTCCGGCGCGCCCTCCGGCCGCGCCCGCCGGATCAACTCCTCCACTGGCCTCCCCTTCACCTTCGCAATCTTCATCGTGACGATCGGCGCCTGCACCTGCACCGGCGCGCCCTCCGCGGCGAGGAGGCGCGAGAGCGGATCGATTTGGTCGTCCTGGATGTCGAACAGCAGCAGGTTGGGCCGCGCACCGCCGCCGGAAAACTCGATCTCCTTGAGCAGCGTGGAGCGCGTGAGCAGCAGCGTGAGAATCAGAAAGGTGCCGAGCCCCAGCGAAAGGAGCAGCAGCACCGTGCGGTTGTTGGGCCGGTGGAGGTTCGCGATGCCCTGCCGCACGACGTAGGGCCAGCCGCGCGGCCGCCAGCGGCGCGCCCCCCAGGCGACGAGCTTCGCGAGCGCCCCGAGGATCCCGAAGCCGGCCGCCAGCACGGCCGTGAACCCGAGGCCGTCGCGGACCTTGCCCGTCTGCCAAATCGCAAAGCCCGCCACCGCCGCGGCGATGAAGGCCAGGATCGCGATGCGCCACGGATCGCGCCCGCCGCTGTTTTCCGCGAACGCGGAGCGCAGCGCCATGAGCGGCGACACGCGGCGCACGGCCAGCAGCGGCAGCAGGGTGAACAGCAGGCAAATCACCAGCCCGGCACCCACGCCGCGCGCCACCGCCGGCCACGCGACGAAGAACTCCACCGGAAACGGCAGCATGTCCGCCAGCAGGCGCGGCACCGCGACCGCCGCCAGGAGGCCCAGCGCCGCCCCCAGCGCCGCGCCCATCAACCCGATCGCGAGGCCCTGGGCGAGATAGACCGAAAAACTCTGCCGCGCCGTCGCGCCGAGGCAGCGGAGCACCGCGACCGTCGCGATCTTCTGCCGCACATAGACGTGGATCGCGCTCGCCACGCCGATGCCGCCGAGGAAAAGCGCGATGAAGCCCACGAGCCCGAGGAAATTCTCCACGTTTTCCAGCGCGCGCCCGATGTTTCTCCTGCGCTCCGCCACCGTCTCGATGCCCACGCCCTCGCCGCGCAGCGCCAGCCGCAGCTCGCGCTCCACCGAGGCCGCCTCGCGGTCCGCCGGCAGCCGCAGCAGCGTGCGATACCGCACGAGCACGTTGCGGTCGGCGAGGCCGGTGGCGGCAAGCGCCGATTGCGGGATGAGCGCGCGCGGCGCCATCGTCGCGACGAGCGCCGACGACTCGCCCGGGAGCTTCTGCAACGCGCCGACGACAGTGAAGGTCGTGTGGCCCAGCTTCACGGTGCCGCCGACCGCGGTGTCGAACTGCCGCAGCAGCGTTTCCTCGACGATCGCGACATCGCCGCCGGCGCGCAGGCGGGCGGGCGCATCGGCCGGCACGGTCACGAAGTCGCCGTAGAACGGGAACCCGCCCTCCATCGCGCGCACATTCACGAGGCGCGTCAGGCTTTTGGCCGCGGGAAACGCCATCATCGACGTGAAGCTGATCTCCGTGGCGCGCTCCGCGCCAAGGTCCGCGATCTGCCGCTGCGCCGCCTCGCTCAGCGGCGCGCGCCCCGCGACAATGAGGTCCGCGCCGAGCAGCCCCTTGGCCTGGTCGTCGATCGCGCGCTCCAGGTTCGCCCCGAGCGAGCCGATGGCGACGAGCGCGGCAATCCCGAGGACCACGGAAAACGAAAACAGGACGAGCCGCCGCCGCGAAGCCCGTGAATCCCGCCACGCCAGCTTGAGGACGAAGTTCATCGGGGGTGCCCGCGAATGACGCGAACAAGCGCGAATGTTGAGACTGACGGACCGATCATTTTCGGGTGCGCACGATGCGGCGGTATTCCAGCTTCGGGTGGCCGCCGAAGTTCACCAGCAGGCCGAGCGTGTAGCCGGTGGCGTTGAGGGAGTTCAAGACCTGCGCGATGTGCTCATCGGTCAGGCGCTCGACCGCTTTTAGCTCGAGGATTATTTTCCCGTGGCACTCGAAATCAGGGCGGTCGTTTTGCTTCAGGCTCACGCCTTCGTAAGTCAGCGGCAGCGCCACCTGAGGGCGCGCCGGAATCGCCTGAAGCCGGAGTTCAATATCCATGCACTCCTGGTAGACGGATTCGAGAAAACCGCAGCCCTTGTCGTTGTAGACCTCGAAGCAGGCGCCCATGATTTTGTAGCTTTCCTCAGGGTAGATGAGATCGCTCATGGCTTTGGCTGGAGATTCGCGTCAATTCGCGTCATTCGCGGGCACGGTTGCTTCATCGCTCACCACTGATCCGCCGCGGAGGCGGATCACGCGCTGGCATTTTTTCGCGAGGTCGAGGTCGTGGGTCACGAGCACCAGCGTGGTGCTTTTCTCGCGGTTCAATCCGAAGATGAGCTCGACCATCGCGCCCGCGGTGTCGCCGTCGAGGTTGCCGGTGGGTTCGTCGCAAAAGAGGATTTTCGGCCGGTTCATAAACGCGCGGGCCAGCGCCACCCGCTGCTGCTCGCCGCCGGAGAGCTGCACCGGGTAGTGGTCGCAGCGTTCGCCCAGCCCCACGCGCGCGAGCAGCGCGCGCGCCTCGGCCTCGGCCCCATCGCCGCCCGCGCCGCGCAGCTCGACGGGCACGAGCACGTTTTCCAAGGCCGTCAGCGTCGGCACGAGCTGGAAGTTCTGGAACACGAACCCGACATGCCGGTTCCGCACCAGCGCGCGCGCGTCCTCGCTCAGCTCGCCGATCGACTCGCCGGCGAGCGCGACCGTGCCGCCGCTGGGGCGGTCGAGCCCCGCGCAGAGGCCGAGCAGCGTGGTCTTGCCGCTCCCGCTCGGCCCCACAATCGCGAGCGTGGCGCCCGCCGTGAGCTCGAAGTCCACCGCATGCAGCACCGTGAGCGGCCCGGCTGCCGTGGCGTAGGTCTTGGTGAGCCGCTGGACTTTCAGCATCGATTGGGCACTCATGTGAAGCCGCCCACCAAATACACGAACGCCGCGAAAACGAGCCCATGATGCAGAATTCCCTCCCGCGCGCCTTCCGCTCGCTCCTGCTCTGCACCAGCCTCGCATTCTCATCTTCCGGCCCGCTAGCGGCCGGGGATCCGCCTTCGCGGGCCATCGTGTTTTTCGGCGACAGCCTGACCGCGGGCTACGGCCTCGACGATCCCGCGGCGCAAGGTTACCCGGCGCTCGTCCAGAGGAAGATCGCGGACGCCCGCCTCGGCTACCGCGTCGTCAACGCCGGCCTGAGTGGCGAGACCTCGGCGGGCGGCCTGCGCCGCATCGACTGGGTGCTGCGCCAGCCGATCGATGTCTTCGTGCTGGCGCTCGGCGGCAACGACGGCCTGCGCGGCGTCGACCCGGCGGTCACGCGCGACAACCTCCAGAAGATCCTCGAGCGGGTGCGCGCCAAATACCCGCGCGCCCAACTCGTGATCGCCGGCATGCAGATGCCGCCGGGGATGGGCGCGGATTTTGCGCGCGCCTTCGCGGACCTCTACCCCGCCCTCGCGCAGAAAAACCGCGCGGCCCTGATCCCTTTCCTCCTCGAGGGCGTCGGGGGCGACCCGCGGCTCAACCAGCCGGATCGCATCCACCCGACGGCCGCCGGGCAGGAGATCGTGGCGGGCAACGTTTGGGCGGTGTTGAAAAATCTGCTGTGAACGCCGTCTGCTTGAGCGCGTGGCAACCGCCGGGTTTCAGGCGGCCCTGTGACCCGCTGCTCGGGCACTCAGCGCGCGAAAGGGCGGGTCACAGACCCGCCCTGCTCCCCATGCTCAGTTCGTGATGTCGTGCGTCGTGCTCGACTCGCGGATCGGCAGGTAGATCTCATACCATTTCTTCTGCGCGTCGCTGTCGGTGTAGTTCTTGAGCGCGGCCTCGTCGGCAAACTCCATCACGAAGGCGTGGGTGCGCGGCAGCGTCGTGCCCGCGGCGTTCTGCACCTTGATGGACTTGATCCAGACTCGCGTGATGCCCTTGTAGGCCGCGGGCAGCGCCTTCACGCCCTCGAGCGCGGCCGTGATCTGGGCCTCGGTGGCTTCTTTTTTCCAGGCGACGGTCACGACGTGGATGACGCTGTTGGGCGCCGTGTTCATGGCGCCTTTGGCTTTTTTGGCGGCCTTGTTGCTGTCGGCCGCCAGCGCGGCGCTGGCGAGGAGAGTGGCGGCGAGGAGCAGGCGGAGGAATTTTTTCATGGGTTGGGTTGATTCGCGTCGGGGTTTGCGGCGAGCCTCGCATCCGGTCAACGCTAACCGGCATCCCTTCCCCATGAAACACCTGCCCCTGCTCCTCGCCCTAGCCGCCTCCCTGCTGCCACTCCGGGCCGAGCGCATCGTGCTGGTCGCGGGCGGCGACGAAGACCGCACCGGCATCGCCGCCACGCAGGCGAGGCTCCGCGAGCCATTCGGCACGGGCTTCGATGCGGCGGGCGACCTCTTCATCGTCGAGATGGTCTCCGGCAACCGCCTGCTGAAGGTCGACACGCGCGGCACGCTCACGCTCGTCGCCGGCCAGCCTGCACCCGGCGACGCCGGCGACGGCGGCCCCGCGCTCGCCGCGCAGTTCAACGGCCCGCACAACCTCGCCGTCCTCCCCGGCGGGGATGTGCTCGTCGGCGATACGTGGAATGGCCGCGTGCGCCGAGTGAACGTCGCCGCCGGCAGCGTCGCCAGCCTCCCCGGCTTCAACGTCCCCGCCACGCGCGCCCGCGCCGCCGGGCCGTATTGCATCACGCTCGATTTCACCGGCACGCAGCTCGTCGTCGCCGATCTTTCGCGCGTGCACGCGATCGACGTGAAGACCGGCGCCACGCGCGTGCTCGCCGGCAACGGGCAAAAGGGCCGCCCCACCGATGGCGCGCTCGCCACCGGGGCCCCGCTCGTCGATCCGCGCGCCGCCGCGCTCGACCGGCAGGGCAACCTCTACATCCTCGAGCGCAACGGCCACGCCCTCCGCGTCGTCGGCCGCGACGGGAAAATCCGCACGGTCGTCAACGCCTCCGGCCAGAAGGGCGCCGCGGGCGACGGCGGCGACGCCCTCGCCGCGACGATGAACGGCCCCAAGCACCTCTGCATCGATCGCGACGACACCGTCCTCATCGCCGACGCCGAGAACCACCTCATCCGCCGCTACGTGCCCACCACGGGGAAAATCCTGCGCGTCGCCGGCACCGGAAAGGCCGGCGTCGCCGGACTCGGCGGCCCGCCCGAAAAGGCCGAGCTCAACCGTCCCCACGGCGTGACGGTGCATCGCGACGGCACGCTCTACATCACGGACAGCTACAACAACCGCGTGCTGAAAATCGTGAAATGAAACGGCCCCGCCTGTCGCCAAACCGCGGCCAGGGGGCCAGGCCGGTGCGCCTGCTTCGATGAAATCCCGGAACGCTCCACTCCGCCTCGACTACATCGAGTTCGCCACCCGCGATGTCGCCGCCACGAAAAAATTCTACGCCGCCGCCTTCGGCTGGAAATTCACCGGCCACGGCCCCGACTACACCAGCTTCACCGACGGCCGGCTCAGCGGCGGATTCTTCGCGAGCCCCCAGGCACCGAGGAAAACCAATCCGTTGATCGTCATTTTCGCCGCCAAGCTGGAGGACGCCGAGGCGCGCGTGCAGGGCCGCCGGCGGAAAAATCACGAAGCCGGCCTTCGAGTTCCCCGGCGGCCGCCGCTTCCACTTTGCCGATCCCAACGGCCTCGAGTTGGCGGTGTGGAGCGACACGCGCGCGGACGGGCAGAAGATCGGATAGCAACGGCTGCCGCTATTTCTTGCCCACTGCAGTGGGCGGTTGGGCCAGCGCCTGTTCCCGCGCTTCCAGGCCTCTCCGCGCCCTTTCGATCTCGCTCCGCATCCGCAGGACGGCGGCGCGGTCGGCGCGCAGTTCCTCCAGTTTCACCGCGGGGGGCAGCGCCGCCGCCAGCCGCTGGTTTTCGTCCCGGAGGCGCGCCAGCTCGCGGCGATCATCGCGCAGCAGCGCGATCTCGTCGCGCAAATCCGCGGCGGCCTGCCGTTGCAGCCAGAGCGCCGCACCGGCCACGGCCGCAATTCCCAGCAAACCAACGGAGACCCAGCGCGAGGCGGTCATGGCGGCGCGAGTCACGGTTTCGGCGCGATCACCGCCGCGCCCTCCGGCGTGTAGACGGTGGCGCCGTTCGGCGCGACGACCTTGGGCCCGTTGGGGAGCACCTTGCCGTCCGACAAGGTGAAGACGATCGGGATCTGCATGTGCGTGTTGACCTCACGTCCGCCTTTCTGCCCCGGATTGAATTTCCATTTGTTCACCGCCTCGACCGCTGCGGCTCCCAGCAGCTGGGCGGCCTGCCCCGCGGTCACGCCAGTCGCAACCAAGCGGCCACCACCGCCGCCGGCCACCGTAAACTCGCTCATTTTCACCACGGGAACGGCGCCGCCGTCATTCTTCGCCGGCTTGTCCCCTTTGATCGCCGACCAAGTCGCCCGCGCGTCGCGGACGTCGCCACTCGCATCGACGATAAAGTCGACCAAAACCTCGCCCTCGACGCCAACGTTCCTCAGCTCGACCGGATAATTCGGGCGCGCTTGGGATTTCGGCGTCGGCGAGCGATCAAGCCGGGAGATTTCAAACACCTCGTTGCGCACCGCCGCGGCGCGCGCCTGCTCCGCGCGGGCGACCTGTTGCAGCCGACCCTGCATCGCGGCCGTCTCGTCGCTCAGCCGCTTGAGTTCCACATCGTCCCGCTTCAGATCGGCGACCTCGGCGTTGGCGCGCGCCAACTGGAGATTCTCGGCCCGCACGGCGGCGAGGCTGGCGTTTTCCTGGCGGAGGGCGGCTACCTCCTCGCGCAGCGCCGCGTTCGACTGGGCCTGCAGGGCAAAGCCCGTGGCGCCCGCCACGGCGAGCGCGCTGGTGATTCCGACATGGAGTTTGGTCATGCTCATAAAGGCGGCGATTATCCCTCCGGTGGCCGCGGCCCCGGCGGCCACGCCGCTGCCGGCCAGCGCGGCGCCCGTCACCGACACGGCGAGCCCGGCCGGTGCGGCGACCACGGCTTGGTGGGCCAGTGCGGCGGCCAGCGCGGCGCCGGTGGACTTCACGCCGCGGCGCTCGAGCCGCGCGCGCACCTTTTCGAGCGCGCGCTCGACCCGCATGCGCGCGGTGTTGTCGGTCACGTTGAGCCGCGCGCCGACGCTCGCAAAGTCGCGGCCCTCGAAGAAGCGCAGCAATATCGCCTCGCGATCGCTGTCGCCGAGTTCGCCCAGCACCTCGTCGAGCACCGGGCGCACGCGCGCCCAGTCGAGCGGGGCCGCGGGATCGCGGGAGAGTTCGTCCATAAGGTGAGCCTCCGCCTCGCGCGCGTGCCGCCGCCGCTCCCCGCGCACGACTTTCGCCGCCGCGAACCGCGTGCTCGTGAACAACCAGCCCGCGAGCACGCGGTGCGACGCGATGGCCCCCGCCTTGCGCGCGAGATCCGTGAAGACGAGCTGCGTGACGTCCTGCGCGAGGTGCGCGTCGCCGTTCACCTGCCGCAGCGCGCACGAGTAGACGAGGTTCACGTGCCGCCGGACGATTTCGGCGAAATCGGCCTCGGCTCCGGTCGCGGCGTAGCGGCGGAGGAGTTCGGCGTCTTCGGGCATGGCGGACATTCGACCACTAGCACCCGCCGCGGGCGGAATCGCACAGAAAAATTTGCGGCCTGAAAATCGGCCGGGGGATGTGGCGACGGCGCCCGGCCCGCGCCACGAGCCCCTTCACTCGAGCATCCGCTGCGCGCTGCGCACGAGTTCGAGGAACTCCGCGCGGCGGCCGCCGGCATCGTCCACGCCGGCGTTTGCCGCGGCGGCCCACGCCGCGGTTTCCGCGAGCGTGGCCGCGCCGCGGTGCGGCGAGTTTCTCAGCACCATGCCGAAGTGCGCGACGGCGGCGGCGAAGCGAAAATCCGCGCTCGCCTGCGCAAAGGGCGTGCGCGCGTCCGCCAGCGCAAAGTCAATCTTCCGGCTGAAGAGGCCGCCGTCCGGCTTCTTGTAGCGCACGCTCACCTTGAGGAGATCGCCGCGCGCTTTTTCCGCGTTGGCCGCCGGCACGATCTCGTAGAGCGCGGTGACGGTGTGGCCGGCGCCGATTTCACCGGCGTCGACCTTGTCGTTGGCGAAGTCCTCCTTCCGCAGCAGGCGGTTCTCATAGCCGATGAGGCGATGGCTCGCGACCTTGGCGGGGTTGAACTCCACCTGCACCTTCACGTCCCTGGCGATGGTCACGAGCGTGCCGCTGACCTGCTCGACGAGGACCTTTTCGGCCTCGCGGCGCGTATCGATGCAGGCATGCGCGCCGCCGCCATGGCCGGCGAGCAGCTCGAGCATCGCGTCCTTGTAGTCGCCCATGCCAAAGCCGAGCGCCGTCAGGAACACGCCTTCGGCCGCCTGCTCCTCGACCAGGCGCAGCAGCGCGGCCTCGCCCGTCACGCCGACGTTGAAATCGCCGTCCGTGCAAAGGATGACGCGGTTGAGGCCGTTCTTGGCGAAGTTGGCCCGCGCGATTTCGTAGGCGAGCTGGAGGCCGACGGCGCCATTGGTGGGGCCGCCGGTCGTGAGCGCGTCGAGCGCCTGCAGGATCTCCGGCGCGCGGGCCACCGGCGTCGAAGGCAGCGCCAGCCCCGAGGCGCCCGCATACGTGACGATCGCGACACGGTCGTCGGGGCGCAGGTGGCCGACGAGGAGGCGCATCGATTGCTGCACGAGCGGCAGCTTGTTGGGCTGGTTCATCGAGCCGGAGACATCCAGCAGAAACACGAGGTTGGCCGCGGGCCGCTCGGCGGTCGTGACCTCGCGGCCCTTGAGCCCGATGCGGACCAGCCGGTGCGCCGGCGCCCAGGGCGCTTCCGCGACCTCGAGCGTCGCGGCGAAAGGCGCGTCGCCGCGCGCGGGCGGCGGCGCGTAGCGGAACGGGAAATAGTTCAGCAACTCCTCGATCCGCACCGCCTCGCGCGGCGGGCGCTCGCCGGCCAGCAACAGCCGGCGCACCCGCGGGTAGCTCGCGGTGTCGACGTGCACGGAGAACTGGGAGACCGGCTGCCGCAGGACGCTCACGAAGTCGTTGTCGGCCGGCGGCGCCAGCGCCTCGCGCCCCTGGGCAAAACGCGCCCCCGGCGGCGGCGCGGGCCGCGGATCGGCGAGGGCGCGCGCGCTGGAGTTGCCGCCCGCGGGCGCGAGCCGGCTCGCGCGCACGGTGAACGTCGGCAGCAGCACGATCTCGCCGGGCACCGGCAGGCGCGAGGACTGCGACGCGAGCGAGCCAAGGCTGCCGGGCGGGATGACGATGTTGCCCCACGCGACCTGCGGTCCGGTCGGGGCCGAAAAGGGCCCCGGCCCCTCGAACGTGAGCCGCGGCCGCGCCGCGATGAGTTCGGCGGCCGAGGGCTGCGCGACCACGGGCCGCAACGTCGCGAGATCGGCCGCGGGCGTGACGGTGATTGTCTGCGAAAACTCCAGGCCAGGCTCGGGCGTCGTCGGCGGCGCGAGCTGGGCAATGCTGTCGTCCACAAACGTCGGCCGCTCGAACACCGGCTCCGGCGCGGCATAGGCGACGGCCTCGCGTGAAGGCGCCGCCACGGGTGGCTGAGGCCGCAGGGCCAACAGCACCGCGACGCACGCCGCGGCAAGGCCGCCGATGGTGTAGTAGAGCTGCGGCGGGCGGAAAAAATCGCCCAGGCCGCGGACGCGGGGTCCCGGGAAAATCAAGGGACCGCCATCGAGCCGGCGTGGATGGCGGCCCGGGATGATCGCCGCCTTCGCGCCCGTTTCCGAGATCGCCGCCGCCTGGCCGTCCTCCGCCGCCAGCGCCGCCTCGAGCTGCGCCGCGGCGGCGCGGATTTCCTCCAGAGCCGCGCGCAGCTCCGGCTGCCGGCGGAGCGCCGCCTCCATCGCGGCGTGTTCGGCGGGCTCGAGTTCGCCCAGCGCGTAGGCGGTGAGCTTGGGATCGTCGGGCAGAATCGTGGTGTCGTTCATCGGTGGCCTGTGGTCACGGCCGCTGGGCGGCGAAGTCCGCGCGCAGGCGCGCGACGGCGGTGTGGATGAGGAAGCCCACGTTGCCCACGGAGAGCGTGGTGATGCGGGAGATTTCCTTGTAGCTGAAGCCGTTTTGGAACTTGAGCCGCACGACCTCCTGCTGGTTGGCCGGCAGGCGCTCGATCAGCCCGAGGATCGCGGCGTGCAGCTCGGCCTGCTCGAGCGCGCGGCCGGGCCTCGGCTCCGCGCCGCCGACCCGCTCCATCTGGCCGTCCGCAAAGCGCGTCACGCGGCCCTCCTTGCGCAGCATGTCGAGCGCGCGGTGCCGGCAGACGGTGAAGAGCCATTCGGCCGCGTGGTCGGCGACGGCCGCGGACGGCTGGGCCATGAGCTTGACGAACGTGTCCTGCACCGCATCGCGCGCGCGGTCCACATCCCCGGAGAAAAGCCGGGTGGCGTAGCGGAGGAGCGGAGCGTGGTGCTCCGCAAAGGTGCGTTCCAGAAAACCGGTGGTTTCATGCGACTCGACCCGAGGGCTCGGGGTTTCGTGGGACATGAGGGTTCTCCGGTTAGACGCGCCAGCCGGCGGTTTCTTAGGAAAGAATCAGCCGCGGCTCACGTAAAGGACATCGACCACATTGCGGACAAATTGCTCGTCCGCCACCCCATCCGAGACCTCCGCCGGCGCCGCCGCCAGCGCGCGAAAATGCCCCGCCAGCTCGGCAAACAACCGCAGCCGCGCGCCCTCCTCGAGTTGGTCGCGCCGCGCCAACGCCGTCCATGCGGCGCGGGCCTCCGCCGGCGTCACCGCGTGCCGCAGCCGCGCCACCGCGGGCGCGTGGGCCCGCAGGGAATTGTATTTCTCGCCGCGCAGCAGGGCGAAGTCCGGCTGCGGCTCCGGCGGCTCCCAGACGACCAGGGTGTCCGCCGCGAGGTCGCCCAGGCGCTGGCCCCGCGCGCTGAGGAGCGCCGCCACGCCGCCGACGAGGTAGAGCAGCGGCAGCGCGTCCACAAAGCGCAGCAGGTTGCGCAGCAGCACCTGCGAAAACGACAGCCGCAGCCCGCGCGCGTCGACCACGCGAAGCCGCAGCAGCCGCTTGCCCATCGTCTGGCCGCGCCAAAGCCACTCCGCCGCGATGCGGTAGCCCTCCGACAGCAGGAAATATCCGACCGTCGCCACGAGGCCCGCCACGTCCTGGCTCACCGCGCCCAGCACCGCCAACACCACCGCCAGCACCGACCAGGCGGCCCAGACGATCAGGGCGTCGATGACCAGCGCGCCCGCCCGCAGCACCGGGCTCGCGATCCGGAATGAGAACGCGACGCCCTCCGGCGTGCGCAGCAGCAGGCGTTGCGTCCGCTCCGTGATCACGGCGCCCCCCGCTCCGTGGCGCCGCGGCCGGCGCGCGCGAGATACCACGCCAGCGCCGCGAACTCCACGGCGCCAAAGGCGATCTTCACCGCGTAGGGCAGCACGGGCTCGTGGTATTGCGAGAAGAACGCCTCCACCACGCCCGCCCACACCAGCATCAGCGCCGCGCCGAGCGCGAGCGTGGCGACATCCGGCATCACGCCGCGCAACCGGGCGGCCAGCCGCTCGCGCTGCCCGCGCCCCAGCAGCGCGCCCGCGAGCACGAAGCCCGCCTGACCGCCGACCAGAATCGCCGGAATCTCGACCACGCCGTGCGGCAGCAGCCAACCCAGCATGAAGGACGTCTCGCCGCCGAGCACGTAGTCCACCACGACGGCGCCGAGCATCGCCCCGTTGAACAGCAGGAGCACGATGGTCCCCACCCCCCAGGACATGCCCAGCGCCATCGCCGTGAAGGTCACGCGGGTGTTGTGCGTCATCAGCATGCCGGAGAAGCTCGCCTTGCCGCCCTCAAGGTGCCGCCCGCGGGCCCGTTTTTCCTGCGCGACGCGCTCCTTGGGGCTGCCCCGCAAGTGATCGAAGGGCATGAGCACTTCCTTCGCCTCGGGATCGAGCGCCAGCGCCGCGCCGCCGAACACCGCGCCGGCCAGCGTCAGCGCGACGGCAAAGGCGAAGGCTCGCCCCCGCCGGCGAAAGGTCCGCGGCAGCGTGCGCGCCAGCCACTCCCAGGGGCGCAGGCGCCCGCCTTCGGCCCGCGCCCCGTGGATCTCGGCGTGGCCGCGCGCGACCAGGTTCTCCAGGTAGCGGCGGGTCTCCGGCTCGGCGGCATAGGCCGAGAGCCGCGCGAGGTCCGCGGCGGCGCGCTGGTAGAGGTGCTCGAGTTCCCGGGCCTGCGCCAGCGGCAGCTGCGCCCAGGGATCGGCGGCGAGCTTTTGGAGGATGGCGTCGAGCCGCTCCCAGCCCGGGCGCTCCGCGGCGATGAATTTCTCCAGGTTGACGATCACAGCGCCTGCCTCCGTTTCACCCGCAGGTAGTGCTCGATGAGCTGGCCGGCCATGGCCTCGTTTTCCAGCAGCACGGCGGTGATGCCAAGCGGCTTCAGCCGCTGCGCCAGCCCCCGCGCCTCGGCCCAGCGCACATGGCCGGCGAGCCGGCGATAGACCTCCCCGTCGGTCGCCGTCTCCGCCCCGGCAAAGAGCGGCGCGACCTCGGGCGCGCGGAGCTGCCCGCAGAGCACGAGGTGCTGCCGCGCCAGCAGCCCGGCGTGCCGGGCGAAATCCTCCGCCAGCACCGGGTCCGTGAGGTCGCTCAGGAAAAACAGCAGCGCGCGCCGCCGGATCTGCGCGCGCAGGTGGCGCACGATTTCGGCGACGTCCGGCACGGCCTCGCTCGGCGTCACGCCGAGCACCGCCTCGCGGCACGCCGCGTAGTGCGCCGCCCCGCTGCCCGCCCGCACCAACACGCGCACGCGATCGTCGTGCACCACGAGGCCGAACTTGTCGCCCTGCCGCTCCGCCGCGATCAGCAGCACGAGCGCGGCGGTCACGCAGCGCTCCAGCGCGGTCTGCGCGACGCCGGCGTGGGTGACCGGCCGCGCGCTCAGGCGCGAGGCGTCGATCACGACGTAGATTTCCTGCGTGCGCTCGGCCTGGAAAACCTTCGTCACCGGGCGGCCGCGCTTGGCGGTGGCCTTCCAGTGGACTTCGTCGAAGCCATCGCCCGGCTGGTAGTCGCGCAGCTTTTCAAACTCGCGCCCGCGCCCCAGCATCCGCTGCACGCGCGCGCCGCTGCGGCTCTCCGCGAGGAAGAGCGCCGCGAGCTGCCGCCGCTCGGCCAGCAGGTTCGGGTGGACGCGCAGCTCGCAGGGGATCGCCGCGCGCGTGCGCAGCCGCCAGAGGCCGAGCACGGAGCCGCCCTCGAGGCAGGCGAGCGCGCCGGTGAAGCGGCCGCGGCGCCGCGGCGTGCAGCGCCACTCGATGCGCGCCCGCTCCGCGCCGGCCGGCAGATCAATCCACGTTTCCTCGGCGGGCGACTCGAACCCGGCGGGCAGCCCGAGCGCGAGACGCAGGCGCCGCGCCCCGCCCGTGGGGTTCTCAAACGTCACGGGCAGCGCGCCCTCGCGGTCGCGGGAAAAACGCACCACGGCCGGCACCGTGGCCCGCGGCGGGCGCGCGCGGGAAAGCGACAGCCCGGCGTCGGCGAGGGCCGCAAGCGCGAGGATCGCCAACGCCAGCAGCCACGCCGGCTGCAGCCACGGCAGCGGGCCGGCCGCCGCCGCGACCAGCGCGACGGCGAGCATGAGCCGCAGCAGGCGGTGGGCGGGGACGAAGCTCATGCCTGAAGCAGGGCGGGGCTTTGTTCCGCCCTTTGATGCATCACGGCCTCGACGGGCAGGTCACAGACCCGCCCGGCTGCCCGCGCGCCACGCTGCTTGGTTGGACGGCCCATCGTGTCTGGTCGGATCACCGCGGCACCGCCACCTGCTCGAGGATGCGCGCGACGACCTCGTCGATGGTGAGCCCCTCGATCTCGAACTCCGGGCGCAACACCAGCCGGTGGCCCAGCACCGCGGCGGCCAGGCCCCGCACATCGTCCGGCGTCACATAGTCGCGGCCGCCGAGCGCGGCGCGGGCGCGGCCGCCGAGCAGCAGCGCCTGCGTCGCGCGCGGGCCCGCGCCGATGAGCACGCTCTCGTGCGCGCGCGTGGCGCGCACCAGATCGACCACGTAGGCCGCGAGTTCGTCGCGCATCGTCACGGCGCCCAGCGCCTCGCGAAGCGGCGCCAGCTCGCCCGGCCCGAGCACGGCGCGCACCGCACCCGAGGCGAGCACCGCCTCGGGGTTCTCCGCGCCGAGCATCCGGCGCGCCAGCGCGAGCTCCTCGTCGCGGCCCGGCGGCTCCATTTTGATCTTCACCATGAAGCGATCCTTCTGGGCCTCGGGCAACGGATAGGTGCCCTCGGAATCGGCCGGGTTCTGCGTCGCGAAGACCGTGAAGTTCTCGTCGAGCGCATGCGTGTCGCGATCGATGCTCACCTTTCGCTCCTGCATCGCCTGGAGGAGCGCGGCCTGCGTCTTGGCCGGCGCCCGGTTGATCTCGTCGGCGAGGAGGAAGGTCGTGAAGACCGGCCCCTGGATCAACATGAACTGGCTGGTCTGCAGGTTGAAGACGTTGGTGCCCGTGATGTCGGCGGGCATGAGGTCGGGCGTGAACTGCACGCGCCCGCTCGGCACGCCGAGCACGTGGCCGAGCGTGCGCACGAGCAGGGTCTTGGCGACGCCCGGCACGCCCTCGATGAGCGCGTGGTGCCGGGTGAGCAGCGCGATCAGGGCGAGTTCGACGGCGGCCTCCTGGCCGATGATGACCTTGGCGACCTCGGCGCGGGCGGCGGCGAGCGTGGCGTTCAGTTGTTCGAGGGGGGATGGCATGGGAAAGGGGCGGTTCGATCAGCGGCGGCGCAAGGCGCGCAACGCGGCGTTGTGCTGCGCGGCGGGCGAGTTCCGGGGCGCGGCGGCCACGGCGGCCTCGGCGCGCGCCACCTCGCCGGGGCGCGCGGTGCGCCGCCACTCGGCCAGGCAGGCCGCCGCGAGTTCGCCGGGCGCGACCGCGCGGCGCAACAGCGCCTCCAGCCCCGCGGCGGGATGATAGGCGAGCGCGACCTCGCCCGCCTCCGTGGGCGGCGGCACAAAGAGCGCCATGCGCCGCCACACCCACAGCGCCGCGAGCAGGAGAAACATGAAGAACGCCGGCGCGAGACCGTAGCGGCGCCCGAGCGCCGCGAGGCCCGTGTCCGCGACGACGCCGAGGTGCGCCTCATCAAACACGACGCGCGCCTGCGGTCCCACGATCCACGCGAGAAGCGGCGTCGATCGATCACGCTGCAGCGCCTCGTTGCTCAGGAAGAATGCATCGCCCGCCAGCACGATCGTGCCGGCCCCGTGCGGGCGTTCGGTCATCACGCCCTCGGCGCCACGCCGGCAGATCACCGACCAGCCTTCGCCGTCGCGGGGGCGCAGCGCGAGGTCGCTCGACCAAGGCACGCGCCGGGCGAGTTCCCCCGTGCCCTCGAGCACCGCGCCGCCCTCCTCGAGCGCGCGGTCAAGCACGACGTCTACTCCCCATTTTTCCTGCAAATCGACCGGCGGTGCCTTTCGACGCCCGGTGTCCTCGTCGTCCTCGCCACCGGCGTAGTCCGGATCGCCGGGCCGGTCGCGCGGCGGCGTGTCGTTGGGTTCGTGCCGCGCGGCGCGAGCCGCCGGGGCCGGGCGCGCCGGCTTCGCCTCGCGCCAATGTTCGGCGCGGAACGCCACCACCAGCCGCGCGCCGGCCCGCACCGCGGCGTCCATCGCGGCGAAATCCTCCGCCGCGCAGCGGCGGAAGGACGCCGCCGTCACGCCGGCCAGCACGATCGTCCGGGCGGGGCCGGCCTCAAGTTTTGCGAGCGGCCGAAATCGGCGCTCGACCGCGAGCCCGGGGACGCGCGCCAGCGCATCGTGCAGCACGCGCGTGCCCAGCGGATCCGCGCGCAAGGAGGAATACGCGGGAAACACGTCGCCCTGCGCAAGCCGGAGGCGAAAGATCGCGACGAGCCCCGCCACGAGCGCGGCGAGCACGACGGCCAGGGCGAACAGCGGCCACGGGCGCTTCATGGCGCAGCGGGCCGCTCCAGCTCGGCCATCCACTCGCGCACGGCGTCGGCGGCCGCCTCGGCGCGGCCATACCAGACAGCCTCGAAGCCGCGGCGCCGCGCCGCAAATCGCGCCACGGCCTCCGGGCGCGAGGGCGCCCGGCGGCGCAGCTCGCGCTCGTAGTCGAGGTTGGTCTTGAACTTCGCCAGCGAGAGGAGCCCCTCCGCCGCGTGCCGCGCGAGCGTGGCGAGGTAGAGCGCACGCCACGCGAGCCGCCACTCGCCGCGCGCCGCCTGCTCGCGCGCGAGGGCCAGCCAGCCGTCGGCCGGCAACAATGCGGCCTGCACGTTTTCGTCCCCGAGGTCCGGCTGGGCCGCCGTCACGGCGCGCGCCGCCATCACCGGTGCCGCCCCGCGCCGCCCCTGCTTCACCATCAGCCAAATCACCCACGCGATGAGGAGCACCGCCGCGCCGATGAAGAGGTAGAGCATCGCGCGCACCCCGGAGAGGGCGCCCGCGCCATCCGCGGGGGCACGCTCGCGCGCGCGCAAGCGGTCCTTGCTGGGAAAGAGCTTTTCCCACCACTCCGTCACTCCGTCCCACCATCGGTCAATCGCGCGGCCCGCATCGCGGATGAGATCTGCCCCTTTGCGGAGAAAAGCGCTGATCGGGCCGTCCTTCCCCGCGTCGGCCTCCGGCGCCGGGGGCAGGCTCCAGCGGAAGTCATCGCCCGCGAGCACGCCCTCGATCGCGCGATCGAGCTCGGCGGGCTGCACGGCGGGGGCCGATGACTCTGCGGCGCGCAGCACGGGCTCCCCCGCGCCCCAGGCGCAGAGCAGCACGAGCACCGCGGCCGCCCGCAGCGCCGGGTTGCGGCGCGCGAGCTGGAGTTCCACGCGCACATCCTCGCCCGTGCGGCGCGCCCGCCCATGGAAAACCCGCAGCGTGTAGAACGCCTTCACCAGCGGATCGACCGCGAGCCACGCGACGGTCGAGACCGAGGCGAGAAACGTCGTGTTGGCGAACCACCAGCCTTTGAACCCAAAGACGTTGTCGAGCCCGAACAGGCGGTTGGCCAGCCACGGCACGACCCAAAAGGCCGCCGCGAGGTTCAACCACGCCGCGATCGACACCACCGAGATCAGCAGGAGGCCGAGGTGGTTCTGCCCCGGCCAGAGCCGGGCCTGCGCCGCGGCCTCGTCGTGCAGGCGCTCGTCGGCGCCCAGCACGGTCGCGCTCTGGCCGTAGGCCCACAGCCAGCCAAACGGCACCGTGAGCAGCGCCGCCGGCGCGAGCGCGATCAACACCCAGGGCTGCACGCGCAACTGCGCGACCGCGAGGCGCGCCAGCCGCCCCCACGCCCACGCGGGCGCCCCGGCGCCAAGCCGCAGCGCGAGCAACCGCGCGCAAAATTCGGCCTGCGCCGCCTTCATGAGGGCGAAGAGCCCCACGAGCCCCAGCGCGCCCCACGCGATCGTCTCGCCCGCCGGCCGGAACCATGTCGTGTGCGCCCAAAAGAACAGCAGCCCCAGCGCAAACGGCACCGTGCCCGCGTAGTAAATCGCGAAGGCGCCCGCCGGCGCCTGCCGCAGCAGGTGGACGGCTTCCTCAACCAGGCCGATCGCGGTCGGCTCGGTGCGGCGGCGTGCGGCGCGGTCGCTCATGGCCGGGCCTCCGCCGCCGCTTTTTTCCAGATCGTGCCGTCGTGGAAATCCGGCGGGATTTTCACCAGCACCGCGCCGAGCCAATAGAACAGGAGCCAGAGCACCGTGACGCCGGCTGCCATGCGCAGCCCGCGGCGCAGCCCCTGCAGCCGGCGACGGCGGGGCGCCGCGTCGGCCGCGCGCCGCGCGAGGCACGGGGCGCACAGCAGCCGGCCGGCATGCTCCGTGACACACTCGCGGCAGTAGAAGCCGCCGCACTCCGGGCACCGCGCCGCCGCTTCCCGCGCTTCGTGCCGCGCGCAGCGTCGCGCGTGCAGCGCGCCGCCGGTCGGGGCCGAGCCGGGGATCAGCGGCGCGTTCATGCCGGCGGCGGCGCGGGCGACGGAACGGCCGGCACCGGCGACGGTTCCTCGGGCGGAAATACCGGCCGCGCGGCAAGGTCACCCTGCGCCGCCTCAATCAACGGCTGCAGGCGCGCGAGCACGCGGCGCCCCTGCTTCATGCGCACGATGGAGGGCAGGCGCGCCGTCTGCACGCCGGTGCGCACATACGCCAGGCAGCCCGGCCCGAGGCTCACGTTCCAGAGGAGGCAGCACGAGAAGACCAGCAGCAGCGGCCCGCTGACAAACGGCACCTGGCCGTGCGACAGCGTGCCGGCCATGACGATTGCCACGATCATCGCGGGCACGGCCCACGTGATGTTCCACCAGAGCCGCCGATCGCTCGCGACGAGGAAGATGGCCTGCACGTCGCGCAACTGCACGCGCGCGTAGGTCTCCGCGAAGCCGCTGCTCGTCACGAGCAGCAGGTGGCCGTCGCCGAGCCACAGGCTCGCGTAGCTCGCCACGCCGGCGGCATTGCGCGTGAGGCGCTCGTAGGGCTTCGTTTCGGCGGGCATGGCGCGTCAGCGGCGGGGCCGGGCAACGGCGGCCCAGATGATCGCCACCCACGCGGCGATCTCGACGAGCGCGATCACGCCGGCAAGCACGAGCCGCCAGCGCCGCCGGCCGTGCACGAGGCTCCCCGGCTTGTTCCACCCGTAGAGGGAGAAGCCGAGCGCGACCGGCGCGGTGAGGAACGTGAAGGGCCACAGCACCAGCGGCACCAGCGCCAGCGAGAGCGCCGCGCCGTCCCACGTGAAGCGCTGCCGCACCGCCGTGGCCGCCGGCGAGCGGCCCGCGGCGGAGACGCAGGACGGGCACGCCTTTTTTCCGCCGACGTTGATCGCGCAGACGCCGCACAGCAGCCGCCCGCAGTCGGCGCAGATCACCTCGGCCCGGTTCTCCGCGTGGAAAAAGCACACGGACTCCTCCGCCATCATCACGGACTGCGGGGCCGCAGGCGCGACGGCCGCCGTAAGCGCCGGAAAACCCATGAACTCGAAGTCCCTGCGGCAGCCCCAGCACTGGCCCGCGCTCGCGCTGCGCCAGACGTGCGCCTCGAGCTTGCGCCGGCACTTCGGGCAGGGCAGCGCGGGGCCGGAGGTCATCGCGTCTTGATCACGCGGGTGTCGCACATGTGGTCGTGCAGCGCCCGCTTCTCGTCATCGAACCCTGCGATGATGTAGCCGATGAGCAGTGTGAGGCTGCTGACGATGTTGGCAAAATGCCGGCCGACGACGCGGCCGACGCTCAGCTTCGAGCCGTCCTTTCGCAGCACCTTGAGGCCGAGCGCCATCTTGCCCGGCGTCGCGTCGTATTTGCGGATGAAGAACAGATCGTAGCCGAGGCCGATCACGATCGCGGCGCCCTGCACGACAACCTGGAACAAGATCATCGATCCGACTCCCGGCTGCCGGCCGTTTGCCAGGCCCGGCAGGAGCAGGAACATCGCGGGCAGCACGATCACCATTTGGCAAGCGCCCAGGATTAGCCCGTCGAGAAACCGCGCCACAAACCTCCGCCAGAAGCCACCGTAGCCATAGCGCCCCGGCACCACGCTGTCCTCCGGGCCCGCCACGCCCTCGCGCAGCCGCTGAAAAAACTCGTCGCGCCGCGCCGCGCTGATCCACTTGCCCTCATACTGGATCATCTCGCGCCGCGGGAAACGCTGTCCGCTCACGGCGCAAACCTCGGTGCCGTCGTCCACCCCCCCGGCGGCCGGCACGGCGGCGCCCGCGACCTGGACGTAGGGCTTCCAGTCGGCCATGCCCTCGCGCCACACGAGGGTGTCCGGCTTCACGATGCCTTGGGCGACGAATTGCTCAAACTCCGCCTGGCCCACCGGCCCCTGGCGCTGACCGTTGATCGCGTAATACCATTGCATGGGGATCGAGGCTGAAAGCGCGCCCCAGAAATCGCACCCCCGGGGCCGGCGCAACGAAATACTCCTCGCCAGCCCGGAAAACGCCTTTGCCTCGCCTTGCCGGCCCCGCTCTCGTCCCCCCATGCCGTTCCCACCGCGCCTCCTCTCCCTCGCCCTCATTGGCATGGCCCTGCTCGGAGGCGGCTGCGCGCAACGCGAGACACCCGCCGCCGAGGGCGTGCGCACGAAGACGCTGCTCATCGGCAACCAAAACGAGCCCGCGACCTTCGACCCGCACCTCTTCGATTCCGCGACCGAGTTCAACTTGCTCGCCGCGCTCTTCGAGGGGCTCACGGCCTTCGACGAAAAGACCGCCACGCCGGTGCCCGGCACCGCGGAGCGCTGGGAGACTTCGGCCGACGGGCTCACCTACACGTTTCACCTGCGCGCCGGCGCCAAGTGGTCCAACGGCGACCGCGTGACCGCGCGTGATTTCGCGTGGTCCTTCGAGCGCTACCTCTCGCCCGCCCTCGCCTCGATCTACGCCTACACGCTCTGGCCGATCCGCGGCGCGCAGGACTTCAACTCCGGGAAAACGAAAACCTTTTCCGAGGTCGGCGTCACCGTCGTCGACGACGCCACGCTGCGCCTCACGCTGGCGCGGCCCGCGCCGTATTTCCTCTCCATCCTCGCGACCGTCATGCCGCTGCACCGCGCCTCCGTCGAGCAGGCCGGCCGCGCCGACGACCGCACCTCGCCTTGGGCGCGCCCCGGCAAGCTCGTGGGCAACGGCGCCTTCACGTTCACCGAGTGGCGGCCCAACGCGCGCGTCGTCGCGACCAAAAACCCGCACTACTGGGGCGCCGCGCAAAACCACCTCGAGCGCGTCGTGTTTTTCCCGATCGAGAAGTCCGACATCGAGGAGCTCAACTTCCGCGCCGGCCAGCTCCACATTACCTTCGACGTGCCGCCGTCCAAGATTCCCGTCTATCGCAAGGAGGCCCCGGAGCGCCTGCGGCTCGATCCGCTGATGTCGATCTTCTACGTCAATTTCAACGCCACCAAGCCGCCGTTCACCGACGTGCGGGTGCGCCGCGCCCTCGCCCTCGCGCTCGATCGCGCCGCGATCACGGCGACGGTCTTCAACGGAGCCCGCCAGCCCGCGACGACGCTGGTGCCGCCCAACTGCGGCGCTTACGTGGGCCCGGCCGGGCAGCGCGAGGACCTCGCCGCCGCGCGCGAATTGCTCGCCGCCGCGGGTTTTCCCGGCGGGAAAGATTTCCCCGTGCTGCCGATGCTCGTCCGCAACGACGCCGCGATGCCCAAGGTCGCCGAGGTCATCCAAGCCATGTGGCGGCGCGAGCTGGGCGTGAAAATCACCATCGAGCCCTCCGAGCAAAAGACCTGGATCGAAACCCAAAATGCGCTCCGCCACACGCTCGCGCTGCGCGGCTGGACCGGGGATTTCCCCGACCCGACCAACTTCCTCGACGGCTTCCGCACCGGCCACGGCAGCAACGCCCACGGCTGGTCCAACGCCGCCTACGACCGCCTGCTCGATCAGGCCGCCGACACACTCGATCCCACCGCCCGCTTCGCCCTCCTGCGTCAAGCCGAGGCGCTGCTGCTCGACGAGGCGGGCCTCGCCCCGCTCTACTACGGGGCGCGCGCCTACCTGATTCACCCGGCCGTGAGAAACTGGGAGCCTGCGCCGATGGGCATCCACCGCTATCAGTTGGTGGAGTTGCGCGAGTAGGCCGCCCGCGTTCCCGCGCTTGTCGCGCGCCGCCATAACGCCCAACCTCCGCCCATGCGTCTCCTTCGGGCCTTACTTCCGCTCGCCTTCCTCGCCGCGCTCCGCGTCGCCGCCGCCGAGGTCGAGTTCGTCCGCGTCTGGCCCGGCTGGCGCGATGCCGCGTCATTCGATCGCATCAGCGAGTATTTCGGCGGCACCGAGGCCCACGGCCGCGACCAGATTCTCCGCACGCAGGCGACCGTGCGCGCCGGCTACTATTTCCTCGTGCGCATGAAGTCCGCCGCCGCCGTGCCGGCGGCAAAATTCACGCTGAGCGTCATCCGCCCGGATCAGCCCGAGCCCAAGATCTTCACGTTTCCCGCCGCGCTGCCCGAAAAGGAGACCGTTTTCCAGCTCGGCCTCACCGGCACCGACTGGCCCGGCGGCAAAACGGCGAATCCCGTCGCCTGGAAGATCGAGCTCCTCACGGCGGACGGCCGCGTGCTCGCCGAGCACAAGAGCTTCCTGTGGGAAAAGCCGGCGAAGTGATCGGCTGGTCGGCGTGGCAGCCGCTCGCCGGCGCACCGGTGCTCGCGCCGGCCGTCCTGGCCGAAACGCTCGACGGCGGCCAGGCCTTCCGCTGGCACCGGCACGGTGAGCATGGCTGGCTCGGCTTGTGGAGCGGGTGCGTCGCCCACGTGCGCCACGGCGCGGACGGCCTCCTGGCGTGGCGCGCCCCTTTTCCGCTCGCCGCTCGCGTGACCGCGGAATTGCCGCGCTACCTCGCGCTCGAGCGCGATTTCACGGCGCTGACCGAGACGCTCCCGTGGCGCAGCGACGACCACCTCGCGCGATGCCGCGCGGCTTTTCCCGGCCTGCGGATCCTGCGGCAGCCCTTCGGCGAGACGCTCCTCGGCTTCCTCTGCAGCGCGACCAAGCAGATTGTGCAGATCAAGCAGATGCTCAGCCTGCTGGCTGAGCGGCACGGCCAGCCCGTGGCGGATTTCCCGGGCGCCCACGCTCTCCACCGTTTGCCGACGTGGCCGGAACTCGCCCGCATCCCCGAGCCGGAACTCCGCGCGTGCCTGCTCGGCTTCCGCGCGCGCTACATCGCGCAAACCGCGCGCTTTCTGGCCGCGCATCCCGGCTGGCTCGAGGAGACCGAAGCCGCGCCCTACCCGCTCGCGAAGGAGCGCCTCTGCTCGCTGCCCGGCGTCGGCGAGAAAATCGCCGATTGCGTGCTGCTCTTCGGCGCCGGCCGGCTCGAGGCGTTTCCCGTCGACACGTGGATCCTGCAGGCCCTCGCGCGCCGCTACGGCCTCGATGGCTGGAAACCCGCGCAGGTCGCGCAATTCGGCCGCGCCCACTTCGGCCCGCTCGCCGGCCTCGCGCAGCAATTCCTCTTCGCCTACGAGCGCGCCAACCGCCCCACCGGAAACTAGCCGGCCGCGCGATTGGCGGTCGTCGAGCCGCGGGCGCAGCCCTCGCGGCTGAGAACGCGAGCCACGGCCTCGAGCATCGCGTCGGCGGTGATTTCGGCGCGCGACTGCCGCGGTTTTCCCCTCGGGGCGCCGGCGCGGCGCCGGTATCATGGGCCCATGACCCGTCTCACGCTCAGCCGCAGTCTCCTCTCCGTGCTGCTCGTCGCGAGCACCGTGTCGTCGTTCGGGCTCGATTGGAAACCGAACCACCTGCTGAACCCGCTCTGGCACGCGCACGCGCGCTTTCACGGCGGCTTGCTGCTGTTCACGCTCGCCGGGGTCGCCGCCACCGCACTCTGGCTTCTGTGGCGCACCTCACGCGAGCCGCTCGTCGCGAGCCGCGCCGCCGCCTTCGCGCTGCTCGCCATCGCCGCCGCGGCGATCGCGCGCGAGGAGCCATCAGGCTCCGGCGCGCCGTAGCTTGGAGCACAGCCATGCCCACGGGCAGAAGTAGACCGCATACACCACCGTGTAGACGGCGAAGTTCTCCAGCTTCGCAAAATACGCCGCCACGAAAAAGAAGATCAGCAGGTGCATCCGGATCACGTTCTTGTAGGGCGCCATCATCGCGCCGCCCATCGCCTGCGCCTGGCGCCGGCGAATGGCGGCGGGCGTGACCGCCGTGTCGGGCGGCCCCGGGGGTTCCGTGACCCGGGCGAACGCCGCACGCTCCGCGAGGAATGCCACCGGCAGCCACACCCAGCAGCGCGCCCACACGGCGGCGTAGGTGGGCCAAGGCGGGATGTCGTTGTCCGGCACGAGCGGGAAAAAATGCCGGAGGAACAGCGAGTGCCCGAAATGAAAACCACCGAAGTGCACCGTGAAGAACGCCAGCATGAACACCCCGCCCGCCGCCATGGCCAGCAAGCGAAGCCCCGCGGAGGCCGGGATTTTTCCGACCAGCGCGCGGTCGCGCCAAATCTGCGGCACGCGGCTGAGCAGCGGCCCGGCGAGATGCCACACGATCAACGCATAGCCGACGACAAGGCTGGAGAGCCACAGGCTCCACACCAGATCCGCGGTCTTCCACCCCAGCCGCCACGCGAGCAACCAGCCGACGGCGAAGCCCGCGGCATCAAGCCAGCTCGGCGCGGGCGCGGCGGGGGCACTCGTCGCGGACTGCGGCGCGCCGACGCCCATGTCACTTCTTCTTCGGTCGCTCGATCAACTCCACTTCGTAGCCTTCGGGGGCGTCGATGAAGGCGATCTGGCCCCCGCTGCCGAGCGGCGTCGGGCCGTCGCTGAGCGGGAAGCCGCGCGCGGCGGCCTCGCGCGCAAACGCCGTGAGGTCCTCGACCTCGAACGCCAGGTGCATGAGGTCGGGCTGCACCTGCACGCTCGGCGCGCCCGGCGGCATCTGGCAGATTTCGATTTCCTCGTCGCTGTTGGGCGTGGCGAGAAAGACAATCTGCGCGCCGCGCGGCGAGAGGCTGCGCCGCGAGACCTTGAGGCCGAGGGCCTGCTCGTAGAAACGCACCGTGCGCTCGAGATCGTTCACCCGCATGCGGGTGTGGAGGAGTTTCTTGACCATGCCGGAGTTTGCAGTCCGCGGGCCCGGTGGGCAAGCTGGCGGCTCCTTTCCCATGAGGCACCTGCTCCTGATCCCCCTCCTCGCGCTCGCCGCGCTCGCCGCCGAGCCCCCGCGCATCCTGCTCGCCGGCGATTCCACGATGGCCGACAAACCCCTCGATCTGCCCGAGCGCGGCTGGGGCATGGCGCTCGGCGGTTTTTTCCAAGGCGACGCAGTCGTGCAGAACCACGCGATGAACGGCCGCAGCACCCGGAGCTTCATCGACGAGGGCCGCTGGGCGAAGCTGCTCGCCGAGACGCGCGCCGGCGACTTCGTGATCATCCAGTTCGGCCACAACGACGAGAAGGTCGAGGACCCCAAGCGCGGCACCGACCCGAAGACGACGTTTCCGGAAAACCTCCGCCGCTTCGTGCGCGACGTGCGCGCCAAGGGCGCCTCGCCGCTCCTCGCGACGCCCGTGTGCCGGCGGAAATTCGATCGCAACGGCCAGCTCGCGATGACGCACGGCGCCTATCCCGACGCGATCCGTGGCGTGGCCGCGGAGGAGAAGGTCCCCTTGCTTGAGCTGGAGCTGGCGACCGCCGCGTGGCTGCGCGCGACCGGCGACGAGCCCTCGCGGAGATTCTTCATGTGGATCGAGCCGGGCAAGTTCGCCAGATACCCGGACGGCCTCAAGGACGACACCCACTTCGTCGAGGCCGGCGCCAAACACGTCGCCAGCCTCGCGGCCGCGCAAATCCGCGAGCAGAAACTCCCGCTCGCGCAGTGGCTGAGGTAGCGCGGCGAGGTCCACTGGCGTTTTCGACCGCTGCAATCCCAGAAGGGCGCTACGTCTCAGCTCGACGATTGAGCATCTTCGGCTTTCTTGAGTGGTCATGCCTCACGTTGGCTTGAGACTCGATGACCCGCCCATCAATCGGGCTCCACCCAAACCCGAACCCGAGAAGCGAGAACTCGGTCAGTTTTTCACGCCACCCCAGCTTGCTACGTTCATCGCGTCTTTTTTTACCAAGAATCTCTCCGATTGGCGTGTGGTCGACGCCGGCGCGGGCGCGGGCGCTCTCACTTTCGCTCTTCTCAAGAGGGTGCTGGAGCAAACGCCAACCGCGGATTCCTTCCACGTCACTGCTTACGAGATCGATCTCGCCGCAAGAACTAGACTCCGAACAACGCTCCAGCACTGTGCGTCTCTGTGTGAGGAAAAAGGCGTGAGTTTCACGTCGGAGGTGCGCGCCGAGGATTTCATCGAGCACGCGACAGCCTCACTCGAGCAAGGATTTTTCTCACCAGCTCTAAGGACCTTCAATGCGGCCATTGTGAATCCGCCCTATCGAAAGCTGGCTGTGGGCACTCGTCCGCACCGCCGGCTCCGAGAAATCGGCATCGACGTCCCCAATCTCTACAGCGGGTTCTTGGCGTTGTTGTGTCGATTGCTCGAAACCGAGGCCGAGCTTGTTGCCATCGTGCCTCGCAGCTTCTGCAACGGGCCTTACTTCCGACCGTTCAGGCAAGATTTTCTCGGGCGTATGGCACTTCGTCGCCTGCACGTCTTCGAGTCGCGAGCCGCGGCCTTTTCTCACGAAGCAGTGCTGCAAGAGAACATCATCCTGCGGGCTGAGCGAGGCTCGTCACCACCACGCACGGTAGAAGTCTCGTCGAGCCGAGGCGACTTTACCGATTCGGTCCGAAGTCATGTTCTGCCGTGGTCGAACGTTGTTTCGCCCGAAGACGAACAAATGTTTGTGCGTCTTCCCGCAAGCGAACGGGAGCATGTCGCACGCAGCCGCCTTGCTGGCATCGAGGGAAGCTTGGCGGACTTGGGTCTCGCTGTCTCCACCGGCAAGGTCGTCGATTTCCGCGTTCGCGACCATTTGAAGGCGGCGCCTGAAGATGCAAGCCATCCCCTCCTCTACCCCGCGCACTTTGAAGCAAGCCTCCTTAGTTGGCCAAAGCTAGGCGGGAAAAAACCGAATGCCATTCACGTGCCCGCATCGCGCTCCGATCTTCTGATTCCCGCAGGGGTGTATGTCGTCGTGCGCCGGTTTTCATCGAAAGAGGAAAGGAAGCGCATCGTTGCCAGTCTGCTCGATCCAACTCGTCTGCCCGTCGGCGTAGAGCAGATCGGCATCGAGAATCACTTGAACTACTTTCATTCGGACGGCCGTGGACTCTCCTTCTCGCTGGCGAAGGGTTTGGTGGCATATCTCAATTGGAGCGTCGTGGACGCCTATTTCCGGCACTTCAATGGCCACACGCAGGTCAACGCGACTGACCTGCGCAGCCTGCCGTATCCCACCGCCGCGATCCTTGTCAGCATCGGGGAAAAGCTTGGCGATGTTTTTCCCAGCCAACCTCAACTCGACGTGCTCGTCGATACACACATAGCCTGATGGCAAGAAACACTTCCTCCAAAGCATCTCAGGTGCGCAACGCCCAAGCCGTTCTTCACTCCCTTGGCTTCGGCGTGCGACAGTCGAACGAAATGGCGGCGTTGGTGTTGTTGGCTCTTCTTGACCTGAAGCCGGGCCAGTTATGGCCGGCGGCGACGTCTCCATTGCGCGGTATCACTCCAATAATCGGGTTCATTTCAGATCACAATGGCGTCAGCTACGCCCCGAACACTCGTGAGACGATCCGTGATGAAGCCGTGAAGTTTTTTGCCGAGGCCGGTTTATTGCTGCGCAATCCCGATGAGGCGTCTCGGCCCACCAACAGCGGAAAGACCGTCTATCAAGTGGAGCCAGCGGCACTCGCGCTTTTACAGAGCTACGGCAGCGAGCGTTGGCCGGCAGCGCTGAAAGCCTATCTAAGCACGAGCGCCGCCATTCGCGCGGAAATCCAGCGTCAACGCACGCTGGCGCGCGTGGCTGTGACGCTACCCAATGGCCAGCAAGTGGCGTTGTCCGCTGGCGGACAAAACCCACTCATCAAAGCAATTGTAGAGGAATTTTGTCCGCGATTCACACCGGGAGCTACTGTCGCCTACATCGGGGATTCAGAAACGAAATTTCTTCACCTCGAAACCGCCTACTTGGAAAAACTTGGCATCAAGCTTGAGGCCTCCGCGAAGATGCCGGACGTGGTTGCGCATGATCAGCGCCGAAACTGGCTCGTTTTAATTGAGGCGGTGGCCAGCACTGGCCCGATTGACGGCAAACGCCGGATGGAACTGAAGGAGCTTTTCGAGAATTCAAACGCAGGCCTTGTTTTTGTCACCGCTTTCGAAACTCGAAAGGCAATGCAACCCTTCGCGGGTCAAATTTCGTGGGAAACCGAAGTGTGGATTGCGGATGCTCCGGATCACCTCATCCACTTCAATGGCGAGCGCTTTCTCGGACCATATGAAGACGCGATCCGTAGCAACGAATTCAGATCTAGTTAGGTGAGCATCCCGCGTCAGGTTCGTTAAGAACCGACCGCGACATCGACCAACTCGTCTACCAACTCTATGCGCTCACCCCCGAAGAAATCGCCCTCGTCGAAGGCGCGGGAACTCCCGCTGCCGAGAGCGAAGCGGACTGACCCGCCGCTCCCCCGCATCCCCACCGACCCGCGCACGTGGCCGGCGGAGCGCCACGCGTTTGGCATCGCGGCCCGGAAGTATTTCACCCGCCCGCAATCCCCGTGGTCGCACGATCACGGCCTCGCCCCGGAAATTGTCGCCGCGTGCGTCGTCCGCGAAGTGATGCTCGCGCTCAATCTTCCCCGATTCCCCACCAAGCGCTGGGCCGACTGGCTCACCCGCCGTGCCCACGCGCTCTACCGCGTGGAGAAAGTTTTCCGCGCGCGGATGAACGGCCCGTGCGAACGCGAGCATTGCTACACCTACATGCGGCACTGGCTCTACATCGGCCTGAAAAAGAGCCGGTGGAAATATGCCGACGTGCTCCCCGAGGAAATGTGGGCCGGCCATCCGCCCACCCGCGAGAGTCTCGTGCCGTGGAAGCGCTGGCGCCTGCCTGGCGCGGTTTAACCAATGGCCCCGCCGCGCGTGTGCTCGGGCGGGGCGAACCATCCTCGGTTAGCCGCGGCCCGGCGGGACGCTTCGCCCTGCCCCTTTGGCCACAGTTTAATTTGGTCCGCTCCCGCGCGGCGCAGGCGCGGATCAAGCGCCCGGCGGCTCAGTCGATGTGAAACACCTCGCGCAGCCCGCGGCTGACGGGGCTATGGTCGGCGTTGCCGGGCATGACGTCGCCCATGTGTTTCCACCAGCGCTGGCAAACCTCCGTCTTGGCAATGGCCGCCCAGCGGGCCTCGTCCTCGATCTCGGCGTAGGCGAAGAGCTGGCGCGTCTCCTCGTGCAAAAAAATGGAGTAGTTGTGCACGCCGTGGGCCTTGAGCACGGCTTCCAGCTCCGGCCAGATCGGGCGGTGGCGGCGCTCGTATTCCCGCTCGCGGCCCGCATCCACGCTCATCACGAAGGCTTTTCGAATCATCGGGTCACTGGGGCTTGAGGAGGTAGGAATCGAGCGTCTTGGTTTTCTCAGGCTCCTTCGGCGCCTGCGGGTCGGCGGGCGTGCCGCCGAATTCGAACGCGGCGGCGAGCGCCTGGAAGCGATCCTTGTCGCCGGGTTCGCGCGAGATTTTCACGCCGCGCTCGGCGAGCTCGCGGGCGCGGTCGCGGAAGCCGCGCTTGGCCGCCAGCAGCGTGGCCTGCAGCAGGAGCGAGGTGTCGCGTGGGAAACGCAGCACGCCCTCGAGCACGACGGCGAGGTGGTCCTCCTGCGGCGGGAGCGCCGAGAGCGACCACGTCTCGGCGATCAGGGCGTAGACGTCGGCCATCGGCGGGGGCTGCTTGAGCGCGGTGAACAGCGGCGTGAGCACGGCGGTCACCTGCTCGGTGGTGAGCTGCGGCTTTTCCGGCGAGAGGGTGGCGCGGGCCTCGTCGAGCCGCAGGCGCGCGAGCTCAAGGTAGGCGCGGGCGCGCACGACGTTGGCGGCGGCGGCGGCCTCGAGGAACTTGCGCGCGCGCGCGTCGTTGCCCGCGAGCTTTTCGTCGAGGCCGAGCGCCGCGAGGAGGCGCGGGTCGCGCTCGCCGCGCACGTAGGGGGCGATGAGGTGGTTGTGCGCCGGGATGCTGTTGCCGCCGAGGCGCAGGACCTCGCCCTTGATGCGGCCGACATCGGCGTCACTGCCGGGCTTGAGCGCCACGGGCGGCGGCTCGGGCAGCTCCTGGCCCTTCTTGGCGCGGAACTCGATTTTCTTGCTGGCGGTGAAGTCGATGTGGCCGCGCAGCTCGATCCCGAATTGCTTGAAGGTTTTCCCGAAGCACTCCTTGAACAGCTCCTCCGTCGGCTCCTCGTCGTTGAGCCGGTAGACGAAACGGATGAAGGCCTGCTGGTTCTTTTTGTTCAGGCCATAGAGGCAGTAGTGGACAAAGCAGTAGCACTGCGCGGCCCAGAAGGCGGAGCGCTCGCGCGGGCCGTTGGACGCCAGCATCTCGCCCAGCGGCATGATCGCGCGCTGGTGCAGCATGCGGTTGAAATCGCCGATCTTCTCCGCGCCGAAGCCGTCGCCGATCTGCGCAAACACGATCGTCTTGCGATCAAACTCCGTCGCGGCGAGGAGCTGGACCAGGCCTTCCTCAAACCACGGCGGCGGCGGCTTCGAGAGCTGGCGCCGGATGAGGAAGCGGAAGTAGGCCGCGTAGAACGCGCGGTAAGGATCGGCCTCCAGGCGGGTGTCGCCCTCGAGCTGCAACTCGGTGAGCGCAAAGTCGACGACGATTGCCGCGCGTTCCGGCGTCTGGAAAAAGAGGCTGTTCGAGCCATAGCGCTCGACGGAGCCGTCGGCGGGGAGGAACTCGTCGAAACCTTTTCCGCGGCCGCAGAGCAGCAGCGCCGTCGGCACCGGCACGCGGCCGCCGATGAGCCCGGGCATGATCTCGCGGATCACCGACTGCAGGAGGAGGAAATCACGCACGAAGCGCTTGGTCTCCCGCTCGGAGATGTTCGAGAGGATCTCGAAGCCGGGAACCTCGGCGTAGTGCCACTTCTCAAGCGGCGGCAGGAGGCGGCTGTCGGAAACCTCGAATTTCGGCAGCTCGATGACGGGCCCGGAGACCGCCGGGGCATCGGCGGCGCGGAGGCAGGAAAAGGCAACGAGGGCCAACAAACAGCACCGTTTCAATGTAGGGCCGCCGCTTGCCGGCGGGCCGTTGCGACCATCACCTCCGCTGCGCGACGGCCCGGCGGCGAGCGCCGGCCCTACGCAACAATCCCCGCCGAAACGCGTGAGCTGCATGCGCATCACTTTTTCTTCGTCGCCGCCGGTTGCTTCGCGGCCGGGGGGGGCTCGGCGGACGGCGGCGCGGGCGGGAAGCCGGCCTTCAGCTCCTCGAACCGCTTTTTTCCCGCGGGATCCGGGGTGTATTTGATGCCGTGGTCGGCGAGCGCATACGCGGATTGCAGTTCGTTGACGTCGGCGGCGAAACCGGCGGCGACAAAGATCAGCTTCATGCGGGTGGGAAACAGCTGCGCGCCGTCGATCATCACGAGCACGTCGTCGCGCTTGGGCTTGGCCTCGCTGCGCACCCACGTGTCGGCGACGAGATCGTAGAGGGCGGGCATGTGCGGCGGGCTGCGGCGCACGGCCAGCAACGGCTCGAGGATCGCCGTGGTCTGCGCGGCGGAGAAGCGCCCGCCGGCGCCCGCGGGCTTCGCGAGCGCGTCGGCATAGCGGATGCGCGCGAGCTCGAGGCCGGCGTCGGGGCGCTTGGTCTTGGCGGCGAACGCCGCCTCGAGGAACTTCCGCCCGCGCTCCGGCTCCTCATGCGCGCGATCGTAGAGGCCCAGCGCGGCCAACAGGTCGGCATCGCGCTCGCCGCGTTGGTAGGGCGCGATCAGCTCGGTGCGCGCGGGCTTGTCGTGGCCGGCGAGCACCAGCGCCTCGCCCTTGATGCGGCCGATCTCGGACTGCGTGGCGTCGCGGAGCTCCACCGGGGCGGGCTTGACGATGAGGTCCTCCTTGCCGGTCGCCTTGTAGTATTTGGCATCGTAGACCGTGAAGTCGCAGTAGCTGCGGATCTCCATCAGCATGTCCTTGTAGCTCATCTCGCGGAAGGTCTCCTGCCCGTCCTTGCCCTTCCCCTTCGAGAAGCGGAAGCACTCCTTGAACATCTGCTCCGTCACCGGCTCGCGCGCGGAGCGCTGGAGAAATGTCGTGAACTGCTTCTGGTATTTCCCCTTGTAGCCGTAGAGGCAGAGGTGGACGAAGGCATAGGCCTGCTTGCCCCAGCGGTTGTTGCCGAGGGTGTTGGTGGCCTCCGGCGAGTCGTGCTGCACCTCGAAGAATTTCTGCATCGGCATGAGCGCGCGGCGGCGGAGGGCGGCGGGGAAATCGCGATCCTCGGCGGGCGCGCCGGCGAGCGTGGCGGCGTCGCCGTCCTCGCCGCCCGCGGCGGCGTTGGCCTCGTTGATCTGCGCGATCATCGCGGCCTGGGTGGAGATCGTGTTGGGGTCCTCGAGCTTGGCGAACTCGATGTAGCGGCGATCGAACTGCATCCGCATGATGATCTGCGACAGGCCCTCCTCAAACCACGCCGGCAGGCGCGGCTCGTTGCCGCTGAGCAGGTAGCGGACGTATTCGCGATAGAGCTGCTTGTCGTGCTCGACCGAGATCAGGCTGTTGTCCGTGCCGGCATCGGTGTTGCCGAGGTCGAGGACGTTGAGGGTCGTCGACTCCAGATCGATCACGATGGAGGTCTGCGTGCCCTTCTTGAGGAAGAGGCTGGCGAACGCCGTGTCGGCCGAGACGCGCGCCGTGGGGATGAACTTGTCGAACTTTGCGCCCTTGCCGCAGATGATGAGCGAGGTGGGCTGCGAGAGCCGCCGCGGGATCGGCCACACGATCTCGAGCGCCTGGCGAAACATGTCAAAGTCGCGCAGCAAGCGCTGGGTGCCCTTGGCGGAGGCGTTGCTCAGCACCTCAAAGCCCGGCACCGTGGCGTAGCGCCACGACTCCGGCGGCGGCAGCTCACGGGAGTCGGTGACGACAAACTTGGGCAGCTCGATCACGGGATCGGCCGCGGCGGGTTTCTCCTGGGCGCGCAGCGCCGCCGCCGCGGGTAGGAAAAACGCAAGGGCAAGCAGGGTGGCCGGCAGCTTCATGCCCCGTGAGACGAGCGCCGGGAGGCCAAGTTGCCGAGACTAAAAATCCCGCCGCAAATGACGAAACCTCCGCCTTCCGCCCCGGTCCACGCGCCGCGGCGCCGGCTCAGTGCGCCGCCCACCGGAGGAGGCCGACAAACAGCAGCACAATCGTCGCCGAGAGCGCGCTGCACGCGAGAAAGCCGATCGCATCGACGCGGTCCCAACGGCAAAATTCCCACCAGGAACCGGCGCCGAACAGCTTCGTGTGGTCAAAGCGCGCGGGGGTTGTCCGCGTGGCCTCCAGCGCGGCGGCCTCGAGCTCGGGCGTGGCGCCGACCGGCGTCTTCATTTTTCCGTAGAAGGCGGCCACGCGCGCCGGGTCCGTCGGGCGCGTCAGCAGGCTCACGACGATCAGCACGGCAAACGGAAACAGGCCGTCGAAGAAGAACTGCAGGGTGAAGCGCTGGGTGGCGCTAAGCGCGGCGACATCCACGCCGAGCCGCCCTATCAGCCAGGCCTCGAGATTCAGGCGGTTGGTGCGCGCCGGCGCCGCGACCCACGGACTCTGCAGGTCGTTGGGGTTGGCATGGACGACCTTCGAAAAGTAGACGCCGGCGCCCGGCTTGGCCGAAGGCTGCGTGAGCGCGGGATGCGCCGCGAGCGCGGGGATTTTCGAGGCAGTCCACGGGATCACGAGGATGACGAGCGTCGAGAGCACCACGCAGGCCCACACCGCCGGCGCCGTCACGCGGCGCCACCAGAAGGTAAGCAGCACCGCGGCGCCGAACGGCAGGTTCACCGTGAGCACGATGTTGATAATCTCGGTGAACGATCCCATCTGCGTGGCCGCGAGCGTGCCGAGCACCAGCACCGCGACGATGGTGCAGCGCGCCGCGAACACGCCCCCCGACTGCGAGAGACCGGGCCAGAAGGGCCGGAAGACATTCCGCACAAAGAGCGACGAGATCGCGAGGGCCTTGGCCGCGAGCGTGGACATCGTGCCCGCCAGCACGCCCGCGAGCATCAGGCCGACCAGGCCGGGGCCGAGCAGGCGGTTGGACATCAGACCCCACGCGGCGTCGGGGTCCGAGAGCCCGCCCGCGCCGAAGAGCGCAAACGCGATGAGCCCGGCAAACGCCCACATGATGATCATGAGCCGTTTCAGATAAGTGCCCGAGACGCCCGAGCGCGCCGCGAACTCGTCCCGCGCGGAGCCGCAGATGCCCATGTTGTGGCTGAGTCCGCCGTTCTGCACGATGCTGACCAGCAAGATGCCGCAGAGGCTGACGGCGGAAAACTGCTCCGCCCCGCCCGCGCCGAAGAGGTCGAACATGTGCCGCGGCACCTTCGCCCCCAGCTGCGACCAGCCGCCAACGGCATGCAGCCCGGTCGGAATCAGCAGCAGTGAAAACACGATGATGAGCACGCTCTGCAGCCCCTCGTTGACGGCGGCGGCGGCCATGCCACCCAGCACGATGTAGGTGCCGACGACCAAGGTGAACACCGCGTAGAACCAGAATTCGTCGAGCGCCGTCACATAACTGTGCAGCCCGCCCCGCGCGCGGGTGTCGCGCAGCGTGTCGAGGCGCGCCTGGTCGCCGGCGCCCAGCTTCCCGTTGCCCGCGCGCTGCTCGAGCGCACGGAGCTCGTGATACTGCGCGACCGAATCACGCTCCGCGGCGGACCACGCCGCCTCGTCCTTGACGACCAGCGACGACGCGATGCGGTAGGCGGTGACGTTGCCGAACCCGAGGAAGACGCACGCGACGATGATCTGGAAAAGCGCGTAGAAGGTGCTGAGCCCGCGGCTCGCGAACCGATCCTCGAACAAGTCGGCGAGCGTGGTGAGGCGCACGCGGCGGAACCAGACGTTCATGAACCAGAAATAGGGGTTCATGAACACGGTCTGGAAGGAAAGCCACGAGCCCGGCGCGCCCTGCTGGTAAACGACGCTGGCGGTGAGCACCGCGCCGCCGGGCTCGGTGGCGTTGCCGAAATTCAGGAAGAACTGGTAGAGCTTGCCGAGCTTGCGGCCCGCGAGGAAGAACCCCTCCTCCGAGGCCGCCGCCTTCGCCGCGCGCAGGCCGATCCAGACGACGGCGAGGAGAAACGCCGCGATGATCGCGAGGTCGAGGACGTGCAGGCTGCCAAAGCGCATGGCGGGGTGAGGGGTGCGCCGGACGTTGCGCGCCGGTGCGCGACGCGGCGAGCCAACATTGCGCCAGCGCCCCGCGGGCGGGCCACGCTTCAGGCGGGAGAAACGAGTTGCGTTCAGCCGATCGGCCTCGAATCGTGCGGACAGTCCGAGATGGCTGCCTCCACCCCCACGCTGCGCTCGCTTGCCAAAGACCTGGGCCTGTCGCGCACCACAGTGTCCGATGCGCTCCGGGGCTCGCCACGGGTCGACCCCGACACGGCGCGCCGCGTGACGCAGGCGGCGAACGCGGCCGGCTACCGGAGAAACCCGCTCGCCGGCGCGCTCATGTCGGAACTCCGCCGCTCGCGCGGCACGGCGTTTCGCGGCGTCATCGCCGCGGTGGATTTCAATGAGCCCGATCGGCCCGAGTCGGCGGGCCGTTTCCACCGCGAGCTGTTTGTCGGCGCGGACGGACGCGCGGCCGAGCTGGGATTCAAGCTCGAGCGGTTCGCGGTGGGCGTAGGCGGTATCACGGTCGCGCGCCTTGACTCGATTCTGCAGTCCCGCGGCGTCCACGGCCTGATGCTGCTCCCAACGTGGGGAGAACCCGACCTGTCCGCGCTCAGCTGGCCGCAGTTTGCGGGCGTCTACACCGATTCAATCATCGAACGCCCGGCGTTGCACGCCGTCTGCCCGGACCACTACCGGGCGATGCTCGCGACCCTGCAGCGCCTCCGCGCGCTGGGCTACCAGCGCCCGGGCCTGCAACTCCAGCGGCACCACGACGAGCGCTTGCACTACCGCTGGGGCGCGGCGTTTCGCGCGTTTCAGGAGACCACGCCGGGCATCGCGGCGGTGCCACCGCTGATCGTGGACGCGTTCGCCGAGGGCGAGTTCGCAAAGTGGTTCCGCCGCCACAAGCCCGACGTGGTGCTGAGCCACCACACCGACACCGTCGGATGGATGGAGGCGGCCGGGGCGCGCCTGCCGGCGACGCACGGTTTCGTCGCGCTCAATCTCCACATGCGCACGCGCCCCTGCGCGGGCCTCGACCTGCAGCCGCGCCTCATCGGCGCGCGCGCCGTCGAGCTCCTCATCGCGCAGTTGCAGCGCAACGAGACCGGCATTCCCGATTGGCCCTCGACCACGATGATCCCCGCGAAATGGGTCGACGGGCCCACCCTCCGGCCATCGGCGTAGGCAAAAAGAAAGCCGCGGCATCAAAGCCGCGGCTTCGGGCACAATCTCGCACCGGGACTAGGGCAGCTTCTCCAGCTCGGGCGCAGACCAAGGCGTCTTGCGCGCGGCCTCCTGCGTGCGCACCGCGGCGACCTTCTCCGCCGTGACCGGCGCGCCCTTGTTGCCCCACTCCTGGCGGACGTAGGTGAGCACGGCGGCGACCTTGTCATCGGACCAGTTGAAGCCCGAGCCGGGCACCTGGCCAAACGCGGGCATCGCGGACACATAGTCCGTGCCGGAGACCTTGATCGGACCGACCAAGCCATGGAGCACGATGCGAATGGCGCGCTCCTCCGAACCGTTGACCCATTCCGAATTCGCCAGCGGAGGAAACGCACCCGGCAGACCGAGGCCATTGGGCTGGTGGCAAGTCACGCACGCGCCGGCGGTGTTGTAGAGCTTCTTGCCGAGCGCAACCGGGTCGACGGGCGCGGCGGCACCGGCGGCCGCGGGGCCCTTGGAGTTCTCGTTGAACACCCGGGCGTCGAAATGCCCCGAGTAGCGGCCAAGGTAGGTGCCGCCGAAGAAAATCATGCCCGAAAACGTGAAGAGCAGGGCGAGCGGGAGCAGGCGGTATTTGGCCCTCTCGTCGGGCTGGCGGCCGAGCAGGCGCTCGTGCGACGCAAGCAGCAGCTCATCGGACACCGACGCTTGATCGGCGCGCGGATCGGGCTGGGAAGGCGCGCTCACTTGTGGGCCTCCTTCTTCGCGGAGTCCGCCACGACCGGGCGCGCCTCGGGATAATCGTAGCCAGTGTTCAAGCTCAGCAGGTAGGCGACGAGCATGCGTGCGCGCTCGGTCGGGACCGTCTCGGGGCCCGCGGCGGCCAGCTCGCCGCCGGCCGGACGCGCCGCGAAGAGAAAGCCGTAGGCCGGATGCGTCGCCGAGCCGTTGCGCAGCAACGCCAGCAGCGCCTCCTCGCTCTTCTGGCGCGCGCCCAAGTTGGTGAGATCGGGTCCGAAGCGGGAGGAGCCGAGCTGCGGACGGGCCTGGTAAATGTAGTCGCGCGCGACGCTCTGGCGCTCGCCCCACCCGCGCTCCTTGTCACTGCCGAGGTCGGCCCGGCGCACCTGCTGCGTGTGGCACGCGGCGCAGCCGAGATCGGCGTAGACGAGCTGGCCGCGCGCCGCCAAGCCCGTGACCCGCTGGGGAAACGACGCGCCGTCGCCCTCGTCAAACCACGGCGCCAAGCGCCCAATCTGGCCTTGCGAGCCAAGCACCACGCCCGCGAACGAAATCACGAACGCGATCAGGAGGCCGAGGAAGAGAATCGGTCCGTTTTTCATGACGCGGACGCCCCATCCGGGGCGTAGAGCGCAGGCGCGGCCTCGTCGGCCTTGCCGCAGCAGCAGATGGAGCGCAGGAAATTCACGAGGATGAGCAGGCTGGCCGCGAGCAGGATAAACTGCGCCGCCGTGTGCGCCAGCAGCGGCGTGCGCATGCGACCCAGGATGTCGGCAAACGAGGCCTTCGCGTCATGCAGGCCGGCCGCCTGGGCGTTGCCCGCGACGTCGAGCGCCACGATCGCCACCACAATGCCGGCGATGACGAGGAAGCGGTGGCCGTTCACCAGCGCGGCCGAGGCCCACGCGCGGCCGGTGAGCCTAGGCACCGCGTAATAGATGCCACCCAGGAAAATCATCGAGAGCGCGCCATAGAGCCCGAGCTGCTCGAGCGCCGTGTCGAGGAGCGTGAACTGCGCGTAGGCCGCGACGCCGCGGAACGACGAGAGGAACTCCAGCACGCCGAAGAGCACGTAGGCCACGAAGCCGAAGCGGATGAACCGCGCCGCCGTGCCGCCCGCGCCGAATGCGATGCTAAAATTCAAGGCGATCACCAGGTAGTGGAACAGCAGCAGCACACCCGCGACGACCGCGATCGTGCCGATCCAGGCGGGCACCGGGCCGTTCACGAGGTGGCGTCCCCCTGTCCATGCACCGATGACGATGAGGGTCCAGAAAGCGAGCGGCGCCCACTCATAGGCCGGCAGCATCCGGCCGCTCACCTTGGGCAGGATGTAGAACGCCACCGCCAGCGCGAGCGGCGCCAGCCACAGCGACCACACCCCCTGCGCATACCACGCGGCGGCGATCGGCTGCACCACGCCCCGCGCGGGCCACCACAGCAGCACGGCTTGCGCGGCGATCAGAAGCCACGGGAAAAGAAAGAGCGCGGCGACCGCATACCACTGCGAGGCAAACATGCCGTCCGCCTGCCGGCCCGACCAAGCGAGCACCCCCGACATGCCGATGCACGCGTAGGCAAAGACGAGGAGCGGCTGCACGTAGCGCGGCATCTGCAGCAGCGCGAAGGAGGTCATGTCGCCCGTCGCGATGCCAACGAGGCCAAGCATGACGCCAAGATTCCAAAACAGCGTGCCCACCACCACCCAGTTCAGGCCGCGGAGCGGGTTGCCGCCAAGGCGGCCCAGCAGCCAGAGCCCGAGGCCCAGGCCCGCGTTGGCCAGCCAGCCGTAGACAAAGGCCGTCTCGCGCATCGCCTGCGCGCGACCGGGCGAGAAAAGGAAGCAGTCCGAGAGAAACTGCGGCGAATGGAGCTGGATGGCGGCGAGCAGCGCGAGGACGCCGGCGATGAAGAGCCACAGCAGCCCGGAGCCCAGCAGCAGCAGCAGGGGGCCGCGCGCCTGGGTGTCGATGGCGGTGACTTCAGCCGCGTTGGCGTTGGTCGGAGCGTTGGGCATCTCGGAAAAGTGGATTGGGGCGGGTTATTTCTTGGCGCCGTATTTTTGCGCGGTCAGCTCCATCGCGCGCGCGATGGGGAGCTGCACCACGCCGGCGTTCTTGTCGACCCACGCGTAGCCGGCGGCCTGCGCGGCCGCCTTGGCCTTGATCTCGTCGAGCGCCTTGCGACGGGCGGCGGCGGTGGCGCGCCACTCCATGTCCTTCGGCAGGTTCTCGGCGGCGGCGTTTTGCGGCGACACGGTCGCGGGTTGGTAGCCCCAGCGAATCACGAGCAGGCCAACCGCGAACAGCGCCAGCACGAACACGACGGAGAACAGCGAGACCGGCCGCGCCGGTGCGGAGGCGGGGGTGTCACTCATGGTGCGTGAGGCTTTCGCCGATGCGTGGGTCGCGGATCGGGATGAGTTTGGCGGTGGGGAAGCTGCGGAGGTAGGACCACACGCACACGCCGCCGACGCCGATCACCGCGGTCAGGACCCACAGGAGATTCAGCGAGAAGAACGGCTGCGCGTCGTCGTGCGCATCCTTCAGCGCCGGGAGGATGTTGTAGCAGAGATCGAGCAGGATGATCGACAGGTTCCAGCACGCGATGCGGCGGATGATGTGCCGCGTGACCTTGAAGCGATACGAGAGCAGCGCGAAGAACGGGATGAAGAAATGGCCGAAGAGAATGCCGTAGACGCCGACATACCACCACTGGTTCGTCGTGCCGTCGTGATTCAGCTCGCGGAGGTTATACCAGAAGGTCTCCTCGGGCACGTTGGCGTTCCAGATGAGGAAGTATTGCGAGAACGTCACGTAGGCCCAGAACACCGTGAACGCCAGCATCAGCATGCCGATCGAGTGGAAGTGGTTCGTGTTGAGCACGCCCTTGTAGTCGCCGCGGTTCCAGAGCCAGACCATGATGATGACGCCGACGCACAGCGCGGCGCGGGCGCAGTTGGCGAAGAACCAGACGCCATACATCGTCGAGAACCAGTGGTATTCGAGCGACTTCACCCAGTAGATCGCCGCGGCGGTGAGCGTGAAGGCGCCGACGGGGATGCCCCACGCGGCCGTCTTGCGGCTCTTGAACGTCCACTTCGCATCGCCGTCGGCATCCTGCGCGAACGACGCCTTGCGCAGCAGCGCCGAGAGCAGCATCCAGAGCAGGAAGAACAGCACCGTGCCGCCCACAAACGTGTAGGTGTTCAGGAAGCCCGACTTCTTGATGTAGAGCGGATCGTGCCCGACGGTGTGGCCGCCGTGGATCGCGTGCTCCGGGTTCATCCAGGCCCAGACGAGGTCGCCGTGAAAATTGCCGACGTGGATCCAAGGCGTCGCCAGCAGCGGGACGAAGAGGACGAGCAGCCACTTGAAGGCGGAGAGCCCGTGCTCGAACTGCCGCCGGATCACCGTGGACCACGACGCGTCGAAGATGTGGTGGATCATCACCATCATCAGCATGCCGATCGCGATGGCGGTCCAGAACACGACGCCGACGAGGTAGCTCGTCGCCACGGCCTGCGCGCCGGAGATGAAGATGCCCACGGCGGTGAGCGCGAGGCCCGCGACGCCGACAAGCAGGGCCTTGTTCGCCGAGGCGTCGGCGGACTCGTGCGGCATCGCCGCGGCGGGGACGGTGACAGCGGGCGAGCTCATGGGAGGCCGAGGGTTTGTTTGCCGGCGGCGTCGATCACATCGGACGCCGTGCCCTGCTGCGCGCGCTGGAGCGCCCGCACATAGGCCACCACCGCCCAGCGGTCCTCGGGCGTGATTTTGTCGCCGTAGCCCTGCATGGTGTTCTTGCCGTTGGTGATCGTGTTGAAGATCTCGCCCTCGGGCATGGTGCGCAGGCGCGGATCGTGATACGTGGGCGTGGCACCCATCCCGTATTTCTTGGTGATGCCCTCGCCATCGCCGAGCACGCCGTGGCACGGGGTGCAGTAAATCTGGTATTGGCCCTGCCCGCGGCGCACGAAGTCGAGATCGATCTTGCCCGCGAGCGCGGCGGGGAAGCCGGCGGCGAAGGAGCCGTTCGCGGCCTTGCCGAGGTGCAGGTGATCGTCGTCGCGCAGCATCCCGCGCGCGACCGTGTGCGGCACGGGCATGCGGTCCGCGCGGCCGTCGGCGAAGAACGCGCTCTCGGACTGCGGGCGCAGCTTCGGCTGGTATTTCATGCCGGGGAAGCCCCACTCGGGAAACACGTCGAGCGGCGGCGCGGTGAACTTCGTCCCGCGGAACCCGAGGAGGGACACCGTGAACACGCAGGCGAAGAGGGTGGCGAGATAGGCGTGGCGCATGGGCTCAGGGCTCCAGCTCCGTGACGGAGGCGCCGCCCGCCTTCACGAGGAGCGCCTTGGTGTTGGCGAGATTGAAGCGCGGATCACGCGCCTCGATCACGATGAAGAAAGTGTCGTCCATGCCCCGGGCGATGTCGTCGTATTTCAGCACCGGGTGGTAGTGCCGCGGCAGGCCGTTGAGCAGGAACATCCCGATGATCGTCGCGAAGGCGGTGAACAGAATCGTGAGCTCGTAGCTCACCGGGAAGGCAAACATCGGGCTGAAAAGCGGCTTGCCGCCCACGGTCAGCGGGTAGTCGACCTGGCCGGTCCACCAGATCATGGTCATGCCGGTGCAGAAGCCGGTGATGCCGCCGGCGAGCGAGATGCGCGGGACAATCGAGCGCTTCATGCCCATCGCCTTGTCGAGGCCGTGCACGGGAAAGGGCGTGATGCAGTCCCAGTGGCGGTAGCCGGCGTCGCGCACCTGCTCCGCCGCATGGTAGAGCTCGGGCGCCGTCTTGAAGGTGGCGATGAGGCCGTAAGGTTGCGCAGCCATGGCGATCAGTGCTTGGCCTCCGCGCCGTGGTCCCCGCCGCCGTGGACATCAGCCTGCGGCGTGACGGCCTTGAGCTCGGCCATCGGCATGACCGGCAGGAAGCGGATGAAGAGAAGGAACAGCACCGAGAACACGCCGAACGTCCCGAAGAACGTGAAGATTTCGACGATGCTCGGCGAGTAGTAGCCCCAGCTCGAGGGCAGGAAGTCGCGGGCGAGCGACGTGACGATGATCACGAAGCGCTCGAACCACATGCCGACGTTGACGAAGATCGAGAGGATCCAGACGAGCGAGGTGTTCTGGCGCACGGCCTTGAACCAGAAGAACTGCGGCGTGATCACGTTGCACGAGATCATGATCCAGTAGGCCCAGGCGTAGTGGCCGAACGCGCGGTTGATGAACGCGAAGCCCTCATACGGGTTCGCGCCATACCACGCGATGAAGAACTCCATGCCGTAGGCGTAGCCGACGATGGTGCCGGTCGCCAACGTGATCTTGCACATGCAGTCGATGTGATACTGCGTGATCAAGTCCTGCAGGCCGTAGATCGCGCGCAGCGGCAGCATGAGCGTGAGCACCATGCCGAAGCCGGAGAAGATGGCGCCCGCCACGAAATACGGCGGGAAGATCGTCGTGTGCCAGCCGGGCAGCAGCGAGACCGCGAAGTCGAACGACACGATGGTGTGCACCGAGAGCACGAGCGGCGTCGAGACGCCCGCGAGGATCAGGTAGGCCATCTCGTAGTTGCTCCAGTGGCGGTTGCTGCCGCGCCAGCCCATCGCGAAGAGGCCGTAGAGGAACGAGCGGACCTTGCTGCCCGCGTTGAAGAACCGGTCGCGGAGCACCGCGAGGTCGGGAATCAGGCCGACATACCAGAAGAGCACCGAGACCGTGCCGTAGGTCGAGACCGCGAACACGTCCCACTCGAGCGGCGAGCGGAAGTTCTGCCAGATGACGTTCGAGTTCGGGATCGGGAAGAGATACCACGCATACCACACGCGGCCGACGTGGAAGACCGGGAAGATCGCGGCGCAGACGACCGCGAAGATCGTCATGGCCTCGGCGGCGCGGTTGATCGAGGTGCGCCACTTCTGGCGCAGCAGGCACAGGATCGCGGAGATGAGCGTGCCGGCGTGGCCGATGCCGATCCAGAAGACGAAGTTGACGATGTCCCACGCCCAGTTGACGGGGTTCGCGTGGCCCCAGACGCCCACGCCCGTGATGACGAGGTAGGTGATGCCGGCGACCGTGAACGACGCGACGAAGCACGCGAGGATGAAGCAGACCCACCACCACGTGGGGGTCTTGCCCTCGATGATCCCGCAGATCTTGTCGGTGATCCACGAGAAGGAGCGGTTGTGCTCGACGAGCGTGGCGCGCGGGAGGACGGCGGGCTTCACCTCGGAGAGGATCGCGGGCGCGTCGGCGGCGTGTTCGGATGCGTGGCTCATCTTAGTGCGCGGCTTTCTTCTCGGCGCCGTGGGCGGCGTGATCGTGATCGCCGTGGCCGTGGACCTGCGGGACATTCTTGCGCTCGTATTCCACGCGGCTGAAGGGCAGCGGCTGGTAGCCGGGCATCTTCGGGTTGGGATTGCGGAGCTTGCCGGAATACGTGGTGCGCGGGCGGATGTTGAGGTAGCCGAGCACGGCGTAGTCCTGCTCGCGGGCCTTGGCCTTGGACACCGCGCTGTTCGGATCGAGGATGTTGCCGAAGGTGATCGCGCCGACGGGGCACGTTTGCTCGCAGGCGACCTTGATGGTGCCGTCGGGCACGACGACGTCCTCGGGCTTGCCCGCCTTGGCCATGCGAACCTTGTGCTGGATCTTCCCGTTCTGGACGCGCTGCACGCAATACGTGCACTTCTCCATCACGCCGCGCATGCGCACGGTGACCTCGGGGTTCTTCGCCATCTTGACGAGCTCCGGGGTGCCGAACTCGCCGAGCTGGCTGAGGTAAAGCTCGTCGAGCTTGCGCTGGTTCCAGTCGAAGAAATTGAAGCGGCGGACCTTGTAGGGACAGTTGTTGGCGCAGTAGCGCGTGCCGATGCAGCGGTTGTAGGCCATCGTGTTGATGCCCTCCGGGTCGTGCACGGTGGCGTTGACGGGGCACACGGTCTCGCACGGCGCGAGCTCGCAGTGGACGCACGTCATCGGCTGAAGCGAAATCTGCGGCTCCTCGGGGAGCGTCTTGTTGCCTTCGCCGCCGAACGCCGCGGCGTCGATGATGCCGTCGGAATAATAGCGATCGATGCGGATCCAGTGCATCTCGCGGCCGCGGAGCACCTGCTCCTTGCCGACGATCGGGATGTTGTTCTCGGCCTGGCAGGCGACGACGCAGGCGTTGCAACCGATGCAGGTGTTGAGGTCGATCGACATGCCCCACTGGTGGTGGCCGTCGAACTTCGGCGTCGAGTAGAGCGAGTTCCCGCGCGGGATCTGCGTGGCGCGCTCCTGCGGCGTCATCTTCTCGCCGACGGGGCCGAGGTTGCTCGGCGCGTGCGACTCCATGCCGATGGTGTTGACGTAACCGAGGCCAGGGCCGCCTTCCTTGAGGACTTCCTCGTAATTGGCCTCACGGATGATGTCGCGGCCTTCCATCGACCAGTGCTCCTGCGTGTTGGCCAGCAGGCGGCGCTCCGTGGTGGTGGACAGCGTCGCGCCGACGGCCACGTGCAGGGCATCCGACGTGCGGGCGGCGTAGGCGTTGAAGCCGGCGCCCTTGGCAATGTGGCCCTTGAACGCGTCCCCACGGCCGTAGCCGAGCGGGACGACGACCGTGTAATTGGCGAGGCCGGGCTGGATATGCACCGGGCCGCGGAGCTTGCGGCCGCCGACGGTCAATTCGAAGACCGGCGCGTTCTCCTTGCCCATCGTGAACTCGGCTTCCTCCTTGCGCGCGACCTGGATGGCCGAGCCCTTGGGATCGATCTTCAGCTCCGTCGCCAAGCGCGGGCTGATGAGAATCGCGTTGTCCCAGGAGATCTTGGTGATCGGGTCGGGGCATTCCTGCAGCCAGCCGTTGTTGGCGAAGCGCCCGTCGTCGAGCTTGTGGTCGGCGACGAAACGCACCTCGAGGTTGCCGAGGCTGAAGGCGACCGCCGGCTTCGGCGCACCGAGGAACTTGATGACATCGGCCGCGCGGTAGCGGACGGTGACGGGCCGGGGAGCGGACTTGGCCAGCACACCGTCGTGGAGGAACCGCGCCATCGTCTTTTCCGCATTGGCCCCGGCGCCAGCGAGGCCCGCAATCGTCGCGGCGACCAGCGCGTAGGGATCCGTGGTCTTGTCGGCGGCGAGGCGCGCAAGCACCTCGATGTCCGTGAGCCCGCCAAACAGCGGGAGAATCATGGGCTGCACCGGGACGACCGTGCCGTCCTGTGTGCGAGCGTCGCCCCACGACTCGAGGTAGTGGGCGCGGACAATGTGCGTCGTCGCGGTGGCGTTCGCCTGCGTCGTCTCGTCAGCGTAGTAGCCCACGCGCACGATTTCGCCGACGGACTTTTGCAGCGCGGCGAAATCGAGGTCGGCCGGCGCGTTGTAGGCGGGGTTGCCACCGAGGATGACGAGCGTCTTGACCGAGCCGCCCTTGATGGCGGTGGCCAGGGCCTGAATCGTGGAAACACCCACCGTGGCCTCGACGGGGAGGAACTCGACGGTCTGGCCGATGGCGCCGATGGCGTCGTTGATGCCGTGGACGAGCGCGTGGACCTCGGCGGGCAGATGCGCGCCGGCGACGACGAGGGCGTTGCCCTTGTGCGCGAGGAGATCGTTGGCGCACTCATTGACCCACGCTTGCGCTACCCCGACATCCTGCACGAAAGGAACCAAGCCGCTCACCGACTGCTGGGTGGCCGCCGCCAGCTTGGCGGTGAACGCCAGCATGTGGCTCGACGCGAGCCGCAGGCGGTGGTCCGCCATGCTCCCGGTCAACGAGAGGCCGCTCTCGACCGCATAGAGGCGGTTCATCGGATCGTCCTTCTTCGCGACCTTGCGGCCGGCGGAGAACCCGCGCGCGTGCGCGAGGCTGCCCGCCTCGGCTTGCAGGAAATCAGCGTCGATGGAGACGATGCGCTTGGCCTTCGAAAAATTGTAGACGGGCCGGACTGCCGCGCCAAACGCGGCCTGGGCCGCGGCAACCGGGGCCTCGTCGGTCACGGGCTCGTATTCCGCCCAGACGGAGCGCGGGAACTTCGCCCGGAGGGCCGCCACCAGCCGGCGGCGCGTCGGCGAGGAGGACTCCTCGGCGAGAAACGCCAGCCCGGCGCCCTGCGAGCCCGCGTAATTTTGCGCGATCGTCGCGAGCGCCTGATCGACCTGCTCGCGCGTGATCACCGCGCCGGCCTTGGTGTGCGCCGTCGCGCGATCCGGATCGTAGAGGTCGAGGATGGAGGCCTGCGCGGCGAGCGAGGCGGCGCCGCCGTGCTGCTCGTAGGTCGGGTTGCCCTCGAGCTTGGTCGGGCGGCCCTCGTGCGTCTCGGCGAGCAGCGGCACGGCCCATTTGCGCATCGGCATCGCCGTGGCGTAGTAGGAGGGCAGGCCGGGGATGACGCCTTCCACGGACTTGCCGTAGGGGAGGATGAATTTTTCCGGGCGACGGCAACCCGCGAGGCCCACGCCGCCGAGCGCAAACGAAGCCGCCATCAGCTTCATGAAGTTGCGGCGATCGACGCCGTTGAGGGTGTCGGCGCCCTCGGGGAACTCGCGCTCCATCTGCGCCTGGAAGCCAGGCGCGCCCGTCAGCTCGTCGAGGCTGCGCCAGTAACGCGGGCCCGTGAGCTGTTCGCGCTCGGAAACGGCGGGATGTTCGAATTTGCGTTTCATCGGTGGCAGCCGGAACAGCTCTGGGGCGGCATCACTTTCCAGTCATGCACGAAATCCTTGGCCTTCTTCGCGCCTTCCGGGCCCTGATCGGCGAGGCGCGAGGAGTTGAGGTTGAAAACGTCCTTCGGATCGCGGAGGCGCGCCGCAGGATCACGATGGCAATCGAGGCAGAACGACATGCTCAGCGGTTGCATGTGCGTGACGACATCCATCTCGTTCACCTTGCCGTGGCACTCGACGCAGGAGACGCCGCGGTTCACGTGCGCCGCGTGGTTGAAGTAGGCGTAGTCGGGCGTCGTGTGGATCCAGACCCACGGGACGGGCGTGCCCTTCTCGGCGCTCTCGCGCACGGGGGCCAGCACGGGGCTGTTGGCCTTGATGACGCTGTGGCAGTTCATGCACGTCTGCGCCGTCGGGATGTTGGAGTGGCCGGACTTGTCGACGTTGGAATGGCAGTAGCGGCAATCGAGGCCAATCTCCTGCACGTGCTTCGCGTGGCTGAACGGCACCGGCTGCACCGGCGCGTAGCCCACGCGGGTGTATTTCGGCGTCATGTAGTAGGTGACGCCCGCCGTGGCGATGCCAGCCAGCACCACCAGAAACACCACGATCTGGAGCGGGAGCGCGTTGGCCGACTTCGGGAACAGTTTCGACATGAGCGAGGGGCGGGAACCGGCGGAGCGGCTAGATCATGTCGCGGCGCGCGACGGCGCGGGCCTCGGCGCGGAGTTGCAGTTTCCCGCCCTTGACCGCCGGCTGGTGCGTCGGCGACGCGTCTCCCGGGTTCGCGAGCGCCTTCGGCAGCACGCTGGCCGCGGCCGCGGCGCCGAGCAGCTTGGCGAAGAACTGTTTTCGCGAGGAGGATTGATTCACAGGAAGCAGGAGGGATGAGACCAGAATCGCGGTTGAAGAAGGGGAGCGTCGTTTCGCTTGTAAACCCTTTTTTCCGCGACGGGCTTTTTGCCGGGCGGGGAATTAGCGGAAACGAGGCGCGTCCGCGCCCGCGCTTATCACACGTGCGCGGTCAGATGAAGAGCCCGTCCCGCATCGGCCGGGTGAAATCGCACCGCTGCGCGATCTCCGGATTGTGCGTCACAAGCACGACGGCCTGCCCCTGCTCCTTCGCCAGCCGCGTGAGCAGGTCGAAGACGAGCGCGGAGTTCTTCACGTCGAGGTTTCCCGTCGGCTCGTCCGCAAGCAGGATCGCGGGCTGGTTGGCGAGGGCGCGGGCGATGGCGACGCGTTGCTGCTCGCCGCCGGAGAGCTGCGTGCCGAGGCGGTGGGTCTTGGCGCCGAGCCCGACGGACTCGAGCAGCGCATGCGCGCGGGCCTTCATCGCCTCGGGCGCGAGGCGGCCGAGCTTGCGCATGGGCATCATCACGTTCTCGAGCGCGGTGAACTCGAGCATCAGGAAGTGAAACTGAAACACGAAGCCGATGTGCGCGCCGCGCGCCGCGGTGCGCGCCGCGTCGTCGGTGTTGGACATCATCGCCCCGTTGATCTCGATCTGGCCGTCGTCGGGCCGGTCGAGCAGGCCGAGCAGGTAGAGCAGCGTGCTCTTGCCGCAGCCCGAGGGCCCCACGATCGCGACGACCTCGCCGCGCCGCGCCTCGAAGGAGACGCCCTTCAGCACATGCACCCTCCCCTCCCCCTGGCCGAGGTAGCGGTGCAGGTTCGCGCAGCGCAGCGCGAGCGCGCCGGGAGGCGGTTTTGCCGCGGGGCTCATTGGGCGGTGCCGCGCACGATGTCGCCGGGCTCGAGCCGCGCCGCGCGCCGCGCCGGGATGAGGCTGGCGACCATCACCATGAGGAGCGCGGTCGCGATGGCGGCGAGGTAGTGGTTCACATCGCGCACGACGATGAAATGGTCCGTCTTGAAGATGCCGGTGATCGAGAGCGGCACCCGCTCGACGATTGAGGTGACGGTCCAGCCGAAGAGCGCCCCGAGCGCCGAGCCGATCGCCAGCACGATGGCCGCCTGCCAGAGGAAGATCCGGGTGATGTCGCGGCGCTCGTAGCCCATCGAGCGCAGGATCGCGATGTCCTTGGTCTTCTCCAGGACGATCATCGCGAGGGTGTTGAACATCGCGAGGCTGGCGATGAGCGTGAACACCGAGACCGTGATGCCGGTCGAGATGCGCAGCGCGCGGAACACATCGAGCCAGGTTTTCTCCCGCTCCTGCCATGGCTTCGCACCGTGCCGCAGGATCTCCTCCATGCGCCGCGCATCGGCCGGCGCGCGCGCGGGATCGTGCAGGCTGATTTGGAGGAAGCTCGCCCCCGAGGGCCGCCGCAGCAGCGAGCGCGCCTCGGGCATGAGGAGGTAGAGGTTGGTCTTGTCCACCTCGCGGTAGCCGGTCTCGAAAATCGCGGAGACCTTGAGCCGCCGCACCTGCCCGCGGGCCGCGACGGAAACAGGATCGCCCACCCCGAGCTGGAGCCGATCCGCGAGCACGCGGCCCAACAGCACGCCGCCGGTGGCGCTGCGGAAATTCTCCAGGTCGCCGGCCACGATTTGCTCGGCGAGGCGGGAGACGCGCAGGTGGTCGTCGAGGTTGATGCCGAAGACCTGCGCATCCTCGGTCTTGAACGAGCTCGTGAGCTGCACGTTGCCGCGCACGACGGCGGAGACGCCGCGGACATTCGGAAACTCCCGGACCGCGTCGGCGATCCGCTGCGGCTCCTCGACGCCCTCGATGTATTTCACGCCCTCGCGGTTCACGATGTAGAAGTCGTCCGAGCCCGCGGCGGCCACGCTGCGCATGGTGTCCTGGATGCGGTCCTCGATGCGGATGGCGCCGTTGATGCCGAGGATGGTGCGGGTGAAAAATTCCTCGAAGCCGCTCGTCGTCGCCTGCGTGACGATGAAGAGCCCCACGCCCAGCACCGTGCAGGCGAGGCTCATGATCATCGCGCGCTTCTTCGCCGTGAGGAAGCGGAAGGCGATGCGCAGGTTGGGCGAGATCACAGCGGGGCGGCGCGGCGCGCGTCAGGGCACGACCTCGGTGCGCACGCGCTGGCCATCGCGGAAACTCTCCAGCTCGTCGAGGATCACGGCCTCGCCGGCGGCGAGCCCCTTGCGCACCTCGACCTTGTTGAGGGCCACGTAGCCGACCTCGATCTCGCGGCGCTGCACGCGGCCGTCCTTCACGACGAAAATCTTGTTCCCGTCGAAGACCGACCGGCGCGGGACCATCACGGCGTTGGGCCGTGAATCGATGGTGATGGTGACTTCGCCGGTGCTGCCGGGCTTGAGCAGCTCGGGCTCGACCTTCACGTCGAGATAGACAGTGAAGCGCTGCGCATCGTCGGCGGTGGGCAGGAGCTTCGAGACAATCGCGTCGTAGGTCTGGCTGCCGTAGGTGAGCAGCCGCAGGCGCGCGGGCTGCCCCAGCTTCACGCGGCCGAAATTGTCCTCGCCGATCTTCGCGGCGACGACGCGGCTCCGGGCGATGATCGTGACGAGCGGCTGGCCGGCGGTGACGAGCGCGCCGTCCCACGTGAGCGCGCCCTCGACCGTGCCGTCGATGGGCGCGACGATGCGCATCTTCTCGCGGAGGATCTCGAAGTCCTGGTTGGCGATCTCGAAGTCCTTGTCGGCCTTCTTGTCGTCGAACTCGGTCAGCAGGTATTTGGTGTCGAGCGCATCGACGGCGCGCTGGAGGGCCTTCACGTCCTCGTCGGAGGCATTGCCCAGGCGCTGGAGGCGCTTCGCATTCTCAAGCTTCTCGAGGGCGACCTTTTTCTCAGGGTTGTTATCCAGGATGATTTTCGCCCGCGCCTTGTCGCTGTCGTATTTGCGCTTCGCCTCGGCGACCTGCCGGTCGAGGTCCCTGGTGTCGAGGCTCACGAGCACGTCGCCTTTCTTGAAGGACGTGCCCGGCTCGATGTTGGTGGAGGCGACCTTGCCGGGCACCTGGATCCTGAGCTCACGCGAGCCGCCGTCGGCGGAGACGAGCACGCTGCCGGTGACGGCATCGACCGCGGTGTCGCGCGCGGCGAGCTTCACGCGCGCGGTGGCCTGGAAATTTTGGAAGACGAACCAGCCGCCGACGGCGAGGGCCACGAGGGCGATGCCGAGCAGGGGGAGGACACGGCCTTGGTTATTTTTCGCGATCATGGCGGGCGGGGGGAGTCTTCAGCAGCGGATCGTCGGCGGCGAGCGCAACCAGATCGGTCCAGCGGCCGAACAAGGCCGCGCGCGCGGCCAGCTGCGCAATCTCGGCCTGCACGATGCCCAGCTGCGCGCGGTCGACGTCGCCCTGGGGAATGTTGCCGAGGGCGGCCTCCTCGGCGAGGCGCTTGCGGCTCTCGAGGGCGATGCTGCGGCCGATGTCGCTCAGCTCGAGCTCGCGCGCGTCGAGGCTGATGTTGCGCGTGAGGATCTGCGCGTCCTGCAGGATCTCCTCGGTGCGGCTGGCGAGCGTGCGCTCGGCGAGGCGGCGGTTGGCCAGCGCCTCGCGCTTGGCGGCCTTCGTCGCGAAGCCGTCGAAGATGCTCCACTGGGCGTTCAGGTTTACCGAACGCCGCTGAATGCCCTGCTGGTTGACCGTGTTGCCGTTCACGTCGGTGGAATTTTCCAGGCTGAGGCCGGCGCCGAGCGAAAACTTGGGCAAGAGGCGCACCTTTTCGACGTCGTAGCGGCGCATGGCCTCGCTCACGGCGAGGCTGTGGACCTCGTATTCCAAGGTGCTCTTCGCGCCGTCGCGGAGCAGGGCCGAGGTCAAGGCCGTCGCGAGCGCGGGTGTGCAGGTGGGCGCCGGGATCTCGTCGGGCACGGCGTCCTCCGCCAGATCACCGATGCCGGCGAGGCGGGCGAAGCGCGCGCGATTGGCGGCGAACTCGGACTCCGCGCGCTCGGTGTCGAGCGCGACGCGGCGCTCGCGCAGGCGCTCGCCCTCGAGCACGGCGGCGGAGATGGCGCCGCTCTCCTTGCGCTCCGCGAGCACGACGAGATCGCCGCGGAGGAGGCGGAGCGTCTCGCGGGCAAAGCGCACGCGGTTCTTTTCGACGATGAGGGCGAGGTAGGCCTTGCGGAGCACGCCCGCGAGCGTGCGGTAGGCCACGTCGAACTTGCGCTGCTCGATCGCGAGGCGGAGCCGCGCGGCCTCGGCGGAGTTTTTCAAGGCGCCCCAGTGGAAGAGCGCCTGGTTGACGCCGAGGTTGTAGAAGAACCCGTCGGCATTGCTCTTCGAGCTGCTGGCGCTGGAGATGGAAGTCTGGTTGCGCGCGTAGTTGAGCTGCGCGCCCACGCCCGGCAACCGCGGGGCGTCGGCGCCGATCACCTGCGCCTCAACCACGGCGCGGCGGAAATCCGCGTCGATGAGCGAGGGCGAGCGCGCCAGCGCCGTCGCGAGGATGGCGCGCAGCGCCGGCAGGTGCTCCTCCGGCATGGTGCCCGCGATTTCGCTCCCCTGCCCCCGCGCACCGGCAAGCGGAACCAGGAGGCAAAGCGCGAGGGCGGCACGCGAAATCACGCGCGAAAACCTGAGGCCGGGCGACACCATGAACGAGGCGAAAAAGTTGGAGGGTCAGAGCGCCGCGAACCGCGGGCGATTGCAACCCATAAGTCTTGAGGCTCGACGCCGGCGCGCACGGCGCTGAAAAACTCCGGCGCACCGCGCCCGCCGAACTCATGCCGTCCCCGCTCTCCGCCCTCGCCCGCGAACACCTGGACCGCGTCCGCGCGTTCTACGACGAGGCGCCCACGGAGCCGCAGGCGGGCGCCCGCGCCTACCGGGCGCTGCTCGCGCACTACTACGACCTCCTCATCCCGCCCGACGCCAGCGTGCTCGAAATCGGCTGCGGTTCGGGCGCGCTGCTCGCCGCGCTGCGCGCGAAAAGAAAAGCCGGCGTCGACTTGTCGCCGGCGCAGATCGCGGCGGCGCGGTGCAACGTGCCGGAGGCGACATTCCACGTGCAGGCCGGGGAACTGCTGGAATTGGAGGAGAAGTTCGACGTCATCATCGTCTCCGACACGCTGAACCTCGCCGCCGACGTGCAGCGCCTGCTCGAGCGCCTGCACACCGTGGCGCACGCCGACACACGGCTGATCCTGAATTTCCAAAACACGCTGTGGCGCCCGTGGCTCTCGCTCGCGCGCGTGGTGGGATTGAAAGCGAAGCAGCCGCAGAACAGCTGGCTCGCGTCATCGGACCTGCGCAACCTGCTCCGCCTGGCGGGCTGGACGCCCGTCACCCGGCAGAGCCGCATCCTCGTGCCGTTTGATCTGTTCGGCCTGGGTGCGCTGGTGAACCGCTGCCTCGCGCCGCTGCTCCAATGGTTTTGCCTCACGGTGTTTTTTGTCGCCCGCCGCAGCCGCACGCCCCTCGCGAAGCCCGCGACCGTCTCCGTGATCATCCCGGCGCGCAACGAAGCCGGCAACATCCCCGCCGCCGTCGCGCGCACGCCCGAGATGGGGGCGGGCACGGAGCTGATTTTCGTCGAGGGCCATTCGCGCGACGACACCTGGGCCGCCATCCAGCGGGTCGCCGCCGAAAACCCGCGGCGCAATATCAAGATTCTCCAGCAAACCGGCAAGGGCAAGGGCGACGCCGTGCGCGCGGGCTTCGCCGTCGCGACCGGTGACATCCTCATGATCCTCGACGCCGACCTCACGATGCCGCCGGAGGAGCTGCCGAAATTCCACGACGTGATCGCCAGCGGCGGCGCGGAGTTCGCCAACGGCGTGCGGCTCGTCTATCCGATGGACGAAAAGGCGATGCAGTTCCTGAACCTCTGCGCGAACAAGGCCTTTGGCCTCATCTTCACCTGGCTGCTCGGCCAACCGGTGAAGGACACGCTCTGCGGCACCAAGGTGCTCACCCGCGCGCACTACGAGCGCATCGCGGCGAACCGCGCTTATTTCGGTGACTTCGATCCGTTCGGGGACTTCGACCTGCTCTTCGGCGCCGCCAAGCTGAACCTGAAGATCGCCGATGTGCCGATCCGCTACCGCGAGCGCACCTACGGCACGACCAACATCCAGCGCTGGAAGCACGGCTGGCTGCTTCTGCGCATGGTGATCTTCGCGGCGCGGAAGCTGAAGTTTGTCTGAGATGAAGGTCCCGATCCTCGAGCTTAAGCCGGCCTACGACGAGCTGCGCACCGAACTCGATGCGGCGTATCACCGCGTGATGGAGTCGGGTTGGCTGCTGCTGGGCAAGGAGCTGGAGGCTTTCGAGGCGGAATACGCCGCGAGTATCGGCGTGAAACACTGCGTCGGCGTGGCGAACGGCCTCGAGGCGCTGCAGCTCGTCCTGATGGCGCGCGGTATCGGCCCCGGCGACGAGGTGATCGTGCCATCGCACGGCTACATCGCCACGTGGCTCGCGGTCACGCACGTCGGCGCGCGCCCGGTGCCGTGCGAACCCGATCCGCAGACCTACAACCTCGACCCCGGCAGGATTGAGCCGCTGATCACCGGGCGCACCAAAGCAATCCTGCCGATTCACCTCTACGGCCAGACGGCCGACATGCCGGCAATCAACGCGATGGCGGAGCGGCACGGGCTGTTCGTGCTGGAGGATGCCGCGCAATCGCACGGCGCGCGCTGCCACGGCCGACCCGCCGGCGCGTTGGGACATGCCGCGGGCGTGAGCTTCTACCCGAGCAAAAACCTCGGCGCGATGGCCGACGCCGGCGCGGTGACGACCAACGACGACACGCTGGCCGACAAGCTCCGCCACCTGCGCAACTACGGATCGAAGGTGCGCTACCAAAACGACTGCCTGGGGATGAATTCACGGCTCAGCGAATTGCAGGCGGCGTTCCTCCGCGCGAAGCTGCCGAAGCTCGGCGAGTGGAATGCACGGCGCGCGGGACTCGCGCGGGACTATTTCGCCGGCCTGCGCGGCAGCGGGGATCTCGCGCTGCCGCATGTCCCGGCATGGGCCGACCCGGTGTGGCACCTCTTTGTCGTGCGCACCGCGCGGCGCGAGGCCCTGCAAAAACACCTCGCGGCGACTGGGGTCGGCACGCAGGTCCACTACCCGGTGCCACCCCACCTTTCGCGGGCGTATGCGGGCGCGGGCTGGAAGCGCGCGGATTTTCCCCTCGCGGAGAAATTTGCCGGCGAAGTCCTGAGCTTGCCCATCGGGCCGCACATCTCGCGCGAGCAGGTCGCGCACGTATGCGCGAGCGTGCGGGGCTTTTTCGCGCAGGCATGAACCCGACGGCGGTTGAGTGCATCGTCTTCGAGGCGGCGGGGCTGTTGCCGGATGCCTGGAGGAGTTTCTCCGCACAAGGGCCGGTGCGGTGCTTCAACCCCGGTCTTTTGCGCGACGGCGGCGGCTGGATCCTCGCCTACCGCGTCGTGGGCCCCGATGGCCTGCGGCGCATCGCGCTCTGCCGGCTCGATCCGGCGTTTCGCGTCGTCGCCGGATCAGCGCTGCCGCTGACCGACCGTGTGCGTTTCCGGCGCGGCGCGGCGTATCCCGAGGTCGCGACCAAGTGGTTCGCCGATCCACGGCTCTACCGGCTGGGCGGGCGCGTGTTCGTCTACTGGAACTCCGGCTGGCACGAGCCGCACAACCACCAGTTCCTGCAGGAGCTCGACCCCGTCACCTTCGCGCCGCTCGGCCATCCGCGCGAGCTGCACTTGCGCAGCGCGCGGCAAAAACTGGAAAAAAACTGGACGCTCTTCGGCGCCGGCGACGGTCGTGTGCATGCGCTCTACTCCATCACGCCGCACCGCGTGCTGGGGCTGTCGCTGGCGGGCGAAAGCGACATCACGTGCGAGGAAATCGCACGGGCGGACTGGACGCCGGCGGAATACCCGGCCTGCCATGGCGGACTGCGCGGCGGCGCACCGCCAGTCGAGGCGGACGGAATGCTGTGGGTATTTGGCCACGCGGTGCATGACGGCGCCGACGGCTACCGCTACGCCGCCATGGCGTATGCGTGCGGGGCGAAGCAGCCGTTTGCGCCGGCGCTGCAACCCGTGCGCCCGCTCGCACTGGGCAATCCCTTTGGCGCAGGGCGCATGCATCCGCGGCTCAACCCCGCGGTGGGCGAGGTAATTTACCCTTGTGGCGCGGCGCGCGACGGCGCTCGCTGGGTGGTAAGTCATGGCATCAACGACGAACACTGCGCCCTCTCCCTCGTCGACCACGCCGCGGTGCTCGCGACGCTGCGGCCCATTGCGATCGCCCCCTAGCAGCGGATGAGCGTCCTTTTCCAAAACCTCGTGGTCGATCCGACGCGCATGGTCGCGGGACTGTGGTCACGGCGTGATCTGATTGCCCAATTTACCCAGCGGAGCATCGAACTGAGGCATCGCGGCAGCCGGCTTGGTGCCTTCTGGGCGCTCATCAACCCGCTCTCGATGTTGGCGCTCTATTACGTGCTCTTCGGCGTGATCTACGGCACGAAGTTCGGCGTGCTGCGCGGCGAAACCGGCTTCGACGTGCTGCTCGCGATGTATCTCGGGCTGAGCCTGTTTCACGCGTTTTCCGAGACGATTTCCTGGGCGCCGGGGCTCATCATCTCGAACCCGAATTTCGTGAAGAAGGTCGTCTTCCCGCTTGAGGTGCTGCCCGTGGCGCAGATCGGTGCGGCGGCGTTTCACCTGCTCGTCGGTCTCGGGCTGGTGCTGATCGGCAGTTGCTTCGGCACCGCGGGGCTTGGGTGGTCACTCTTGTGGCTGCCGGTGCTGGTGCTACCCCTCCTCATGCTTTCACTGGGGTGCGCCTGGGCGCTCGCCGCCACCGGTGTGTTCCTGCGCGACATCGGCCAACTGAGCGGCTTCGCGACCATGGCGCTTCAGTTCGCCAGCGCCGTGATGTTCCCCGCGGAAATGATCGCGCAACGATCGCCGGAGCTCTGGGCGGTGCTGAAATTCAATCCACTGCTGCAAATCGCCGACCTCGCGCGGCGCACGGTGCTCTGGCATCAGCCCATGGCCTTCGACAAACTGGCCTACATCTACGGATGCGCCGTCTTGGTGCTGGCGCTCGGTGCGGTGTTCTTCGCGTTGCTGCGCAAATCGTTCGCCGAGGTCATCTGACCGCCCTCGGCCGCGCGACCCGAATCTCGTAAGGCAGGCGAACAAGCCCGTGGATGACCTCCTGATCCGGGGGGTTCGAAACCTCCAGCACCGCGGCGTTCAGGACGCGATCCCACGTGTTGTCGGCATCGGTGCCGGCTCCGCAACCGACATCGAGGGAGTATTGCCCGGCTTGCAGCTCCAACTGGAAGCGAACCGTGACCAGGCACGATCCACCGGGAGGCAACTCAGCCACCAAGCGACGGACCACGCGAAGGCCGGTTGCAAAGACCACTTGTCCATGGCGATTGCGCAGCTCGCAACCGCCGCTGACGAAGCGAACCGCGCGCGTCGCTTCCAACATGAGGGTCAAGACTGCCCAGTCGCCGCACCGAAAGGCCGACCCGGCGCCGCCATCGGCATGCTGCAGCCAAGCTTGGCCGATGCGCACTCCGCCGTCGCCGAGCCTTTCCTTGTCGGCAAGCGAGATCGGCGGGGTCGACGGCAGCGCGACCTCCGCCATGCCTTGGACCTCTTCGGATGGAGCCGCAGCGTTGCCGGAGAGCGCCGCCATTGCTGCGACATACTCACGAACACAGGCTCCGGCATCGCCGAGATATCGAACACGTCCCTGATCGAGCCAGAGCGCCTGCTGGCACATGCTTAACACAAAGGCCAGGTCGTGCGTGACGACAAGCAGCGTCACCCCCGCGGCCACCAGCTCATGCAACCGCCGGCTGCATTTTTGCTGGAACAGGATATCACCCACCCCCAGCGCCTCATCGATGATGAGAACATCGGGCTCGACAGAAATCGCGACCGCAAAGGCGACGCGCATCATCATGCCGGTCGAATAGGTTTTCACCGGTTGATCGATGAACGGGCCGATATCCGCAAATCGCACGATGGCTTCGTATTTCGCGTTCATCTCGGAACGCGTGATGCCCAGGATCGCGCCGGCCAGGTAGATGTTCTCGCGCCCGCTAAACTCCGGATTAAAACCCGATCCCAGTTCCAGCAGCGCCGTTACTCGGCCGCGCACAACCGCGGAACCTGCCGAAGGGCTCAAGGTGCCCGCGAGGATTTGCAGCAACGTGCTCTTTCCTGCGCCATTGCGCCCAATCACGCCAAACGCAGAGCCCTGTGGGATGCTGAAGGAAACTTCGGCCAGGGCTTTGACCCCGCGCGAGGCCCTAGCCTGCTTTGCCGACGCTGAAGAAAAGGCAGCTTGCCAAAGCCAATGGCGCAGCGATGCCGCCGGTTCGTAGCTTTTCGACAACGCAGCAACTTCGATCGCTGGCTGAAGGGAGTTACGGGCCGTAGCGGTCATGGAGAAACAGTCTGAGCCCGAGACGTAATCTCGTCATTCCCTTGTTCGGCCAGAAAAAAAGGGCGACCGGTCACCCGGTCGCCCTTTGCGGCGTAATATCAGTCAACTATCCAAGTCTTACGGCTTCGGCGCGAACGCCGGGTTGGTCGAAGGACCGGAACCGGGCCCGAGATCGACGGGCGTCTTGTTGTTCAAGTCGCCGCTGAGGCTCAGAGCGCTGAGGTCCTTGTTACCCGTCGCCGTCACCGTCACGGTGTTCAGCGCCTGGAAGTTCTTCAGCGTGATGGTGCCCGTAGCTTGCAGGCCCACCGTGCTACCGAACGTCACCACACCACCGCTCGAGTTATCGATGGTGATGTTGCCGCCGGAGATGATGGCCGCGGCGCCGAGTGCCTGCGAGCCGGTCAGGATGACCGTGTCGCTGCCCTCGACGATATTCACCTGCGTGCCAATGAAGCGCAGGCTGCCGAAGTTCACGCCGGGCTGATTGATGCTGATGCTGCCCGTCGTCGTCTGGAAGAACGCGTTGCCGCTGACCGTGAACGCGCCCGCATTGGCGATATTACCGAGGGCGGAACTCGCGACGAGGTTACCCGTCGCGCTCGAGGTCGTGTTGGCTGCACCGAGCACCAGCGAGGTCGTGGCCGCGCCGAGGATCGAGAAGTTCACGTTCTTGCCGCTGAACACGACACCAGAAGTGGTGAGGAAGTCAGAGGTCGGGTCGTCGATCGTGATGTTGCCATTGACGGCGCTGAGGGTCACGACGCCGCTGCCGGTGCCGCTGACGTTGCCGCCGAGCTTCACGCCGCCGAGGCCGGTGTCGATGATGTCACCGTTCAAGCTGGTGAAGGTAAGCGTGCCGTTACCGCCCGACGGCATGGTGACCGTGCGGAGGTTCAGCGTGTTGGCCTCGGTGATGGCGACGTTCTTGTTAATCGCCGTGACGTTCACCGCGATCGGGCCAAAGTTGTTGGCCGAGTCGGTGAGGGTGATGCCGTTGGGCGCCGTGAAGGACGAGACGCCGAAGATGTTCAGCGGGCCCGCCTGCGTGATGGTGTTGCCGCTGACCACCGTGAGGGAGTTAGCGTTGCTGGCGTTGAGCACCACGTTGTTGACGCTCAGCAGCGAGGCCGAGCCGGAGGCATTCACCGTCAGGTTAACGAAGTTGCCCGTCGTGATGCCGCCCGTGTGGGTGGTGTTGCCGAGCTGCACGCTTCCGTTCGGCGTGTTGAGGGTGAGCGTGCCGTTGGACACGAGGTTCACATTCGCAGCCGGGTCCTCGAAGATATTGTTCGTGCGGCTGGTCAGCGTCGCGGTGCCGTTGGCAGCAATAAAGCCAACTTTGATGCCACCGTCCTCGGTGTAGGTGACGTTGCCACCCACGTTGCCCGAGATATTGGTGGCGCCACCGGTCGCGAGATTCACGCGGCCGGCGCTGGTGCCATTATTGGTGAGCACGATGTTGCCACCGAAGGTGGACGCATCGAGCTGATTCTCGATGTGCAGAACCGAGTTGGCGAGCTGCGTGATGTTGCCCGAGATGCCGTTGCCCGCATCCGGGAAGCTGCTCACCAGCGCGCCACCGTTCCAAGCGGTCGCTTGCAGCGAGCGGGCGCTCAGGTTACCAAGGAAGAGATTCCACTGGTTGGAGAAGCTCTGACCGACACCATTGCCGACACCAGCGCTCGCCGTGAGATTGCCCGCGGTGTTGCCGCTGATGGTGAGGTTACGGATGGAGTTCACCACCACATCGCCGGTGATATTCGCCAAGACGACGTTACCGGTGATATTCGCAACGGAGGTCGCGAGCGTGCCGGACGTGCTGCCAATGACGACATTGCCGGGCGTGCTCAGGGTGAAGGTATTGTTGATCGTGAAGTTGCTGGTGTTGGTGATCGCATCCGCCGCCGTGGAGTTGGCGGTGATGGATACGTTGCCATACGTGCCACCCGTGATCAGAACCTTACCAGCCGAGTTGACGACTGCGCGGGTCAAGTTGCCAGCGTTGAACTGAATCTGATTGTTACCAGCTTGGTTCACAGTGGTCAGGAAGAGACCGCCGTTGGTGCCAGCCGCTGAAGGCGCGGTGACGTTGCCCGCGACGACCGTCAGGTTGGAGTTCGAGACGATGATGTCGTTCAAACCGTTGATGACCGTGACAGTGCCACCGAAGACGTTCGTCGTGTTGCTCAGGTTGATGCCGAAGCTGTTCGACGAATTGAAGGTCGCCGTGCTGCCCAGATTCAGGAAACCCGTGTTTTCCGAGATCGAACCGGTCGAGGCGTTGAAGGTCACACCCGACGTCATCGTGACATTGCCGTTGATAACGATGTCGCTGTTCACCGAGCGGATCGTGCCGCCGTTGGCAGTGATGTTGCCGAGGTTAACTTGGGTATTTTCCGAATAGGTCAGCGAGCCCGTGCCGAGGTTGGCATTAAGCTGGCCGAACCGACCGGTGACTTGACCATTCGGATTGGCCGCCGCGGAGTTAATCGTGGCGCTAGCGCCACCCAGACCCGAGGACACAGTGTTGAGGGTGACCGCACCGATCACCAACGGCGACGAGAAGGTGTCGTCCGTGATGGTCGAGTTGTTAGTCGTGATGCTCATGTTACCCTGGACGGTGATGCTTTGCGTCGCCGTGCCTTGGAAGTTACCAAGCACCACGCCGCCGCCACCGGAGGTGGAGCTCGAGGTGTTGATGGTGAAGTTGCCGGTGGCGTTGGTCGAGCCGATGGTGAGGTTACGGCTGGTGTTGACCGAGATATCACGTCCGGTGAACTGCACCAAGCCGTAGATACTGTTGCTGTTGTTGAGCGTGATGCTGCCCGAGGTCGTCGCGTTGAACACCTGCGTGTCCGTAGAGTTCGCGATGACAGAGAGGGATCCACCGAGGTTTTGGAGGATGTTGCCCGTGGCGACCGCAACGAACTTGCGGGCGCTAGCCGTGCCAAGCGTGAGATTGCCAGCCGTGGCGTTGTAGGACACGGTGCCGTTGCTCGAGATGCTGCCACCCGTGGCGTTGACGCTAGGAGCACTGACGATCACATTGCCGCCTTGGACGCTGCCGGCGAGCGTGAGATTACCAGTGGAGGTAACGGAGACATTGCCACCGTTGCCAGCAAGCGTGAAGCCCGTCGAAGAAGAGGGCGAAACCGGCTGCGCGCCACCGCCGCTGAGGGTAATCGTCGGGGTCGTGGTGTAACCAGTGCCCGTGGAAGTAATCGTGATACCCGTGAGGACACCCGTCGTCGTGTTGACGATAGCCGTAGCCGAGGCGCCACTGGCGCCGGCTTGCGTGCTGAAGGTCACCGTGGGCGCGGAGGTATAGCCGGTGCCGGCCACGAGGACGCTGCCGCTGCCGACGAGACCCGAGGCCGTGAGATTAAACCCGTTGAAGCTAACAGGAACCACCGGAGCGGTGCCGCCCGTGAGAACAAGCGAGGGAGAGCTGGAATAGCCGGTGCCGAAGCTCGTAACGGTTACGGAAATCAGGACGCCGTTCTGCCAGACAGGCACAACAGTCGCGCCCGTGCCGCCGCCGCCGGAGACGGTGACGGTCGGGAGATTGTTCATGTCATAGCCGGCGCCGCCGAGAGGTGCGCCAACGCTGCCGTAGCTGGTGTTTGTCGCGTTGAGCGAAGCGGCAATGGGGGCGGTAAGAGAACCCGCCGAAATCGGATTCACGCCACCGCCACTGATGACGATCGTCGGAGCCGAGGTGTAGCCCGTGCCCGGGCTGGTGATATTAAACCCGGTAACGGAACCACCACTTTGAATGGCAGTAACCGTGGCGCCGGTGCCACCACCGCCCGTGAGGGTAACGCTCGGAGCGGTCACATAGCCGGTGCCGCCGGCGCCGAGGCCGACCGCATTGAGAGCTACACCAGCCGCATTCAGCGTGCCGATGGTAAGATTGCCCACAGCGCTGACCGTGATGTTATTGGTCAGGCCGGCGACGCTTGCACTGAAAGTGTTGTTGTTGAGAACAGAGCTGCCGTTGTCGAAATTGACGTTGCCCGTTGCGGTCGAGACGAAGCTCACCGCACCATTGGCCGTCACCGCACCGAGGGTAGCGACATTGCCGGCCGCGGTAGCGCTGAGGGGGCCTGTGCTCGAAGTTTGGAAGTTCAGATCGTTACGGTCGGAGAGGATAACCGAATTGCTGTTGTTGACCGTGACGTTGCCAGAGAAATCGTTCTGGACCTTGCTTCCGAGCCCGGCAGTCGGAAGCGTGGCGCCGGCTTGTGTGCTGAAAGCAACGGTCGGCGTGCCGGTGTAGCCCGAGCCGGTGTTTGTTACAGTGAGGCTGGCGATACCTCCGGAGGTGTTGAGCGTGGCGGTCGCCGTGGCGCCGGAACCACCTCCACCAACGATGGTGACCGTCGGAGCCGCTGTGTAACCCGAACCCGCGGTAGCGATCGAGAGCGCACCGACGCCGATATTATCGAGTTGGATGGATCCAGAACCCGTGTTGAATGTGCTTGTGCCGGCAACCGTCAGGGTGCGGCTCTGCGAGACGGAACCGTTTTGCGTGATGACTGAAAGATTGCCGCCCACAACCGTCGGGCCGCCAGAACCGGCGAGATTCACCGGAGAGCCGTTGACCGAGGTGGTATTGACGAGCAGATCTCCATTCAAGGTCACGATGTTATTGAGGGTGGCCGCGCCGGTCCAGATGCCGAGAGACCCAGACGTGACGGAGACCGGCGTAGAACCGCCGCCCACGGTGATCGGGCCTTGGGACGTGCCGGAGAAGCCGAGATTGCCGCCCGTCGTGAAGGCAAAGTCGCTGGTCTCGGAAATCGTGGAAAGGAAGGTGCCTTGGGTATTGATGTTGGCGCCGCCGTTAACAACGATCGAGCCGTTGGCGAGGATGAACACCTTGCCACCCGAAGTGAGATTGCCCGAGATCGTCGCGGTATCGGGAGTGCCAGCCACGCCGCTGGTGGTATAGCCCACCTTGTTCAGCACCGCTCCGCCGATCGGCGTCTGGAAATTATAGACTTCGCCAGTGGCGATGTTGAATTGACCGCTACCCCAGACGAGCACGGCGCGGTCGGTGGTCGTGATGGCCGCCGAGCCGTTACCGTTGACGCCGTTGGTGGCGAGCGACGCAGTGCCGCTCGTCACAACGAACGAGCCGGTGTTCGTCGAGGAGTTGTAGGCCGGCAACGCGGCCAGCAAGGGCGTGGGCAGTATCGCTACCGGCCCTACAGCCAGCATCGCAACGAGGAGCTTGCGAAGGGAGATCCTAACAGGAGGTGCTTTTTTCATTTTGGATGACTAAACGGTTTGTGACTAGATTACGCCTAACCTTGGAAGCACATGAGAGTTCGAGCGCGGCTGGCAAGTAGTTTTTTCGGCCTAGCATGAGGTTGCGGAATCTGCCCCACGTTTTTCATAAAATCGGGCAACCTTACCCATACCACCACTATCGCAATCGAACAGCATTTGGGTGGGCTGAATAGACGTAACGTTTTCGTCGGCGCACGACGTGAGTCTCACCGCGAATTCGACCTTTCGGAGGATTTTTCGCTCGGCAATAGGGCCTCCGCTCTGTCAACCCATGGGAAATTTTTCCAGCGCCTGCCTGCCTCTCGGGTCACGGATCATATCTTCGGATTTTCACGGAATTCCCACGTTTTTTACCCGGCACAGCGGGCGCATAAGACCCGGCCCTTCTTCCCACTTTTTATCATGCAATTCTCCACTGAGAGCTACCGCACCCGCTGGCTAGTGCTCGTCACGGCTTGGATTCTCGGGGCGTTCGTGCTGCTGCCCCAAGCTGCCAAAGTCCGGGACTACCTCGGTCTGACCAGTCAACTCGGGTTGAGAGGTCAGCCCGAAGCCAGCACACCGTTGAAGCAGATTTATCCCGTGTTTGCCGCCGACGCCTTGGTTTGGGTGCGCCATTCCCTAGCCTTGATCGAGGGCGACGACATCCGTCTACGCTATACCACGATCGACAACGCCCCTACGGGTCGCGAGGTGCACTGGAACTCGGCGTGGGCTTGGGCGATCGCCGGTGCAGGCTGGGTCCACCATTTGTTCACCGGCACGCCGCTGCCGAGTTCGGTCGAGAAGGCGACCATGTGGCTTAATCCCCTCATGCTCTTGCTGCTCACCATCTTGATCTCGGCTTGGGTGACGAAGCGAGCGGGTATCATCATTGGCACGGTCGTGGTGGTGGCAATGACCTGCAGCGACCGGCTCTACGAAGGGTTCTTTCCAGGCTATGTCGATCACCACGGGCTGCTTACCGTGACGGCTTTCGCGTTGATGCTGGGTGCTGTCTTCATGGGGGCAGGTTGGTGGCAACCCAGTTCACCGACGTCGGATCCTATCTTGCCTGACTCGCCCGAAAAGGCGCGCACGGCCGCTATTTTCTCCGCCGTTTCGGGCGCGTGCGGACTGTGGGTCAGCGCCGCGTCGGCGATTCCACCGGTGGCACTGGTCGGCTTCGCGGGAGTTGTTGCCATCATCATTCAAGGCCGGCACGCAACACGCACCGGGGCTGTGTTTGACGGCCAGACGTGGCGCACGTGGGGCCGGGTGGGCGCGGGTGCCAGCTTCGCCTTCTATTTGCTCGAGTATTTTCCCCAGCATCTCAGTCTTCGCATGGAGCCCAACCACCCGCTCCATGCTTTGGCTTGGCTGGGCGCCGGCGAGTTGATTGCCCAGTTTGGCGAGCGTTGGCTTGGCCGGGACACCCACAGGTGGAGTAACTTGAACCGCTTGGTGTGGCCGATGTTGGCTTTGCTCGCCGGTCCGCTGGTTATTGTCATCGGTGGTTCCAAGGTCTTCGTGGTGCTCGATCCGTTCATGTCGCGGCTGCACAACGATTACATCCAAGAGTTTCTTCCTCTTTGGCGGACACTCCAAGCCTTTGATGCAAAGGCGCTCTTTCAAGTCGTCGGCTTGGGCAGCGTGCCGCTCATCGCCGGCATTGCCACGCTCAGCTACCTGCGCCGGGAAGCCTCCATTGTCCTCTGGTTCGCCACTGTGGCAGCCGCCCTGTTTATCGCCATGGCGATTTGGCAGTCGCGCTGGCTCCTCAACGCCAGCGGAATTCAAATCGCCCTGATGCTGGTGGTGCTCGGCTCCTGGACGATTCGCCAGCGATTGCTCGTGCGCTGGCTCGCCGCAATCGCCGTCGCCGGGACGCTCTACGCGCCTTCCGGGATCATCCGCCAGATAAATGCCAGCAAACAGGTCGTCAGCCGCCAGATTTCGCCGAAGGATGCGGGCGGTTGCCTGAATCGCGATATCGCCACCTTGCTCCGCGCCTCCCAGCCCGAAGGCGAAATAACCATGCTCGCCAGCCCCAATGCCTCCACCGGCATCGGCTACTACGGTCGTTTCAAAACGCTAGGCACCCTATACTGGGAAAACAGCGAGGGCCTGAAGGCAGCCGCCCGGATCTACAGCGCCAAATCCGAGCAGGAAGCGGCCGATCTCATCCTGAAGCACAAGGTGACTCACATCGCCCTGGTCTTCGAGGAGAACTTCATCGAGCAGTATTACCGGCTCATCAACCCTGGCAGCCAGGCAGCGGACGTGAAGCAGAGTTTCGGCTATCGCCTGTTTCAGGAAAAAGTCGTCCCGCAATGGCTCCAGATGATTCCTTACAAGGTGCCCGACGACTTGGCTTCGCTCAAGCCGGGGGTGATGCTCTTCAAGGTCAACTTCAAGCAGACCATGCCCGAGGCCCTTTTCTGGGTCTTCAAGTCCCAGCTTGCGGTGGACGCAGTGCCCGAGGCGGAGCGAACCTTGGATCGCATTCTGGCCGAGTGGCCGAATTTCTACGAACCGTGGATCGAGAAAGCCAAGCTTCTGGCCGGGCGCAAAGCGTGGCAGGAATCGGCGCAGACTTGGCTCAAGGGCATCGGGCAGGCCGGGCCTGAAATTCGGCCCGCCCTCTTCGCCGAGGCGGCCAGCACGTTCTTCAACTCCGGCGAGCACGCCATGGCGATCGAGATCTATCGCATCGCCTTGAAAAACTCACCCACGGCGGACCTCACGAGCTATCTCGCTTGGGTGCTCGCAACGAGCAAGCAGGACAAACTGCGGAACGGCCCCGAGGCACTCGAGCTCTGCCAACAGCTCCTGAAGACGCAGCCCACACCGAGCGCCTACTACAGCGTATTATCAGCCGCTTTCGCCGAAGTCGGCCGGATGCCCGAAGCGGTCAACGCCGCCGAGCAGGCGCTGGCCAACGCGATTCAGCGAAAGGAACCCGCCGCCGAACTTTTTGCCCAGCGCCTCGCGGTGCTGAAATCCGGCCAGCCCCTTCGCAACTGAGCTTTCCGCCTCTTTCGCCGGCATTCTCGCGTTGCAATGAACTTTCCCCGACTGCACTGGTCTCGGTCCGCCTGATGATTGCTTGGAAAAAATTCCTCTGCTGCTGCGTGTGGAGCGGCGCCTGTGTCACCGCCTCGTTGGCCCAGCCGGCAGGCACACCTCCCGCCCAAGCAGCTTCCGCCACACCCGCGCCCGCCGCACCCGCACCCGCGCCCGCCGCCACGCCAAGGCTGCTGCGTCACATCATCATCGCCGAGAGCGCCGAAGCCATCCAAGCGCTTGTGCCTGTCCCGGGCACGGGGTTCGTGTTGCTGTCGCCGGACTTTGCGACGTTCGACTTGGCCGATCTCTCGAAGCGCCTCGCTCCCGGCGAAGGCCGCCCGATCGAGGAGAAGCTCCTCGCGGCCATCGCGCAGGTCATCGAGATTTTCTTTAAGCAGGCCGGCTATGCCAACGCGGCCGCCATCATCCCGACGCAGAGCATTGCCGAGGGCCATGTGCGCGTGCTGGTCACCCGCGGGGAAAAAACGGCCGCGGCAAAACCGGCGACGGAATGGAAGGTCCGCAAAATCGATACCCAAGGCGGCAAGTGGTTCAGTGAATCGCTGCTGAAGCAAAAACTCCGGCTTGAGCAAGGCGAACTCGTGCGCTTCTCCGAACTCGAGCAGGCGATTAACTGGACCAACAACAATCCCTACCGTCGCATCCGCGTGCACGTGGAGCCGGTGCCGGGCTCGGCTGCGGAGGCGGATATCACGGTGTCGGTCCTCGACGTGCTCCCGCTGCGTGTTGCCGCCACCGTCGACAACAGCGGCAACGAGGCCATCGGCGACCGCCGCTACATCGGATCCGTCAGCTACGCCAACCTCTGGGGCCTCGATCACCAGCTCAGCTACCAATACATCACGACGAACAAGGGCCAGTTCTTCCATGTGCACGGGCTCGACTACCGCGTGCCCCTGCCGTGGCGCCACTACCTCCAGCTGAGCGCCTCCTACCTCGAGTCCAAGCCCGAGTTCCTCGGCGGCGTCTTCGTCAGCAAGGGCGAGAGCATCAACGCGGACTTGCGCTACACCATGCCGCTCCGCGAGGGCGACCATTCCCTCGAGGCGTCCGCCGTGCTCAGCTTCAAGCAGACGAACAACAACCTCCTCTTCTTCGGCGCCACCGCGCAGACCACGAAGACCGACATCGTCCAGCTCACCACCAGCCTCACCGGGGTGTGGCGCGACAAGCGCGGCGCTTGGGCGGCCGGCGCCAATCTCACCGCCAGTCCCGGCGGCGTCACGCCCCTCAACACCACGGCCGCCTTCGATGCGAGCCGGCACGGCGGCTTCGACAGCGCGCGCATCGGCGCGACGGCCTCCTACGTTTATTTGGCCGTCTCCGGCCAGCGTTTCCAAAACCTCGCCCCCGGCTGGGATCTGTCGCTCCGCGCCGCGGCCCAGATTTCGCAGGCCAATCTCCTTTCCAGCGAGCAATTCAACATCGGCGGCGCCAACTCCGTGCGCGGCTTCCGCGAAAACCGTTTTTCCGGCGACAACGGCTACTCCTTCACCGGCGAGTTCCTCGTGCCGACCTGGCGCGTGAATCTCCCGCGCATCTCCAAGACCCGCGGGCCCCTGGAAGCGCGCCTCCTCGGCTTCTTTGATTTCGGCGACACGTCCGTGCGCCGCAATCTCACCAACGACCACAGCCGTCACGCGCTGGCCAGCACCGGCCTCGGTCTCCGCAGCAACCTCTCCTATCATTTTTCGCTGACCGCCGACTACGGCTGGCAGCTCTCGCAGCCCTCGGAGGCCGAGCGCGCCGCCGGTCTGCGCCGCGAGCGCGGCATCGGTCACGTCAAGGCGACGCTCGCCTTCTGAGGCGGCGCGCGGCAAACGAACGGCCGTGCGCATCCACCTCGGCCACCACTTCTACGGCGCCGGCAATCTCGGCGACGACTTCATGCTCGCCGGCTTCCTCGCCGCCATGCGCGAGCTCGCCCCCGCCGCCACCTTCACCTGCTGCGTGCCCTTCGGGCTCGAGCCCCTGCGCGCGCGCTTTCCCGCGATCGAGTGGTTCTCCCTCGAGGATGCTGACCGCACCCGCTGCATCGAGGCGTGCGATGTGTGGCTCGGCCTCGGGGGCGCGCCGTTTCAAAGCGCGCTCTCGCGCTGGTTTCTCGACCATCTGGTGGGCGAGATGGAGCTCTGCACCCGCGGGAAGAAGCCGATGTTCTATCTCGGCGTCGGCATCCAGGCGGCCGCCGAGCTCAACGAAGTCGCCGTGCGGCACCTCTGCGCGCGCGCCGCGCAGATCTGGACCCGCGACGCCGGCTCGGCGGAGCGGCTCCGCGCGCTTCCCGTGCGTCCCGCCGTCACCGCGGCCGCCGACCTGTCGCACATCTTTTTACGCGCCAACCCGCCGCCGCCCGCCAAGGCGCGCCGGCTCACCATGGTCGCCAACTTCGACTACGAAGCCTGGCGCGGGCAGGATGCGTGCCTGGACGCCGTGAAGCGACTCCCCGCGACCGAGCGCGTGTGGCTCGCCCAGGAGGCGCGCGAGCTGCCCGGCGCCGAGCGGCTGCTCTTCCATGCGCTGCCCGCGACCGAGAAAGCCTGGTGGCGCTTCATTTCTCCCGAGCGACCCGGCGCTCCGCTCGAGCAGGTGCTCGCCGGGTGGCCCAGCGGCGAATGGCTGATCACCGCCCGCTACCATGCCGCGCTCGTCGGCGCGTGGGCCGGCTCGCGCGTCGCGGTCATCTCGACCAACGAGAAGCTGCGGTCCGCCGCGCACGACCTGCATGCCCCGCTGCTCGCGCTCGGCGCCGACGAAGGCACGGTCGTGCGCACGGTCTCCGCCGCGTCCGCGGCCACACCACCGGTGCACCTGGCCGATCGCGCGTGGTCCGCATGCCGGGAGTTCGTGCGCTCCGCGGTTGCGCACCGGCGCTGAAGTCGCGCAACCTCGGCGGTCCATGCTGGCGCTCGCGCTCTCCCTCGGCTTCCTGCTTTTCCTCGCCGCCATCGGCCGCGCGACGCTCGCGCTCTGCGGGTGGCGCGGCGGCGTGCTCCGCGCGTGGCTGCTCGCGCCCGCGGTGGGCCTCTCGGTCGCCGTGCTCGCCATCATGGTGCTGAATCAGGCGGGCCTGCCCGTGCGCTCGTTCGCCTGGCCGCTCGCGCTGGGGCTCGCGGCGGTTTCCGCGGGCGCGTTCCTCTGGCGGCGGCCCGCGTTGCCGGCGCGTGCCCTCGCGCCGTTTCTCGCCGTCGCAGTCTGCTCGCTGCTGTGGACGGGCTGGCCCGCGCTGCGCTTCGGCTTCGGCTGGCTGAGCTACGTCAACGACGACTTCGTCAACTACGCCCTCGCCGCCGATCGTTTCAAGGACTTCGGCTTCTGGCGCGTGCCCACGCCCGAGGAGCTCGCGGGCCGCGACATCGCGCACTACTACTGGTTCATGCACGTGCCGGGGCTCATGCGCTTCGGCAGCGAAATCGTGCTCGCGTGGGTCTCGGCGCTCACGGGCGTAAAGTCGCTCGGCGTCTTCATGCCCGTCATCATCGGGCTGGGCCTCATCCAGCTGTTTTCCACCGCGGCGCTCGTGCTGCACCGCGGGCGCTGGCGGCGGCGCGCGCGGGTGGCGATGGCGCTGCTCGCCGCGAGCCCGCTCTTCATGCTGGGCTCGCTTTACCAGCTCATCGCGCAGGTCGGCGGGCTCGCCCTCATGCTGGCGGCCACCGCCATCCTCACGTCGCGGCTGCCGGCGCGGCGCTGGCGGGCCGTGCCGCACATCGTCGCGCTGTCGCTCGTGGGCGGCGCGCTCGCGGTGTATTACCCCGAGGTCTCGGCCTTCGCCGTGCTCGCCCTGGGCGTCGTGGGCCTCGTCGAGCTCGTCCGCACGCGGCGGTTCCCCGCCGTCCGCGCCACGCTCGTGGTCTACGGCATGGTCGGCGTGATCGTGCTCCTGCGGCACAACGTCCTCTCCTACCTCTTCACGATCCTCGAGCAGATGCGGACGGGCTTCCGCACCGTCGATCTCTCGCTGTCGCTGTTCCCGTATTTCATGATTCCGACGGGGCTCGCCAACCTCTTCGGCCTCATGCCGCTCGCGGTGAACTTCCGCGAGCCCTACACCTCGCTCACGATCGTCGCCGGCCTGCTTGCCCTCGCCACGGCGCTCGCCGTGGCGGCGAGGCAGGCGTGGCGCGGCACGCCCGCCGCGGCGCTGCTGCTGGTCCAGTTCATCCTCGCCTTGCGGCTCATGACCTCGGGCAACGACTTCGGCCTCTACAAGCTCGCGATGTTCATGCAGCCCGCGCTCGCCGCCGCCCTCGCATGCGTGCTGCTGCGCCTGCCGGGGGCCCGGCTGGCCGCGCCGCTCGGCGTGCTCGTCGCCGCCGCGTGCTGCGCGCCCACCGCGCTCTACTACACGCGCGCCTCGCTGGGCGAGAAGGCCGGCGGCATCACCGAGGCCAAGTTCGCCTCCCGCCTCGGCACGCAGCCGCCGGCCGTCCCGCCCGGCACGCGCCTGCTCAACGGCATCGACAACCTCGTCGCCGCCAAGATGGCCGCCTTCGAGCTGCGGGGCACCGACGTGCGCTTCCTCTCGCGCGATTTCTACCAGCAGATCGCGCCCATCGAGTTCGAGTGGCTCGGCGACCTCCTGCTGAGCTTCCATCCGCACCTCGGCGATCTGCTCCGCTCGCGCGCGCTGCTCGAGCAGCGCAACGCCGACAACATCCGCGTCTCGCAGCTTTTCTTCACGTCGTTCCGCGCGCCCATCCTCAGCTTCGAGAAAAAGGATCCGACCGACGCCTACGTCGCGCTCGACCAACCGCTGAGCCTGTTCAACAAGCTCCGCGCCGAGCCCGGCGCCGCGCCCCCGCGCTACTACCGGTTCCTCTCCGCCGCCGAGGCGCGGAACCACCTCGTCTTCACCCACACCGGCCGCGGCAACCACTACTACCTCGGCGACCGCAACCGCATCGCGATCTACCAGCAGGAGGCCGACCCCTACACGGCGAAGCAGGACATCACGGGCATGGGGCGCTTCATGCTGCTGCGCGTCGAGCAGCCCGACGACGAGATCTACCTCCGGGTCGCCGCGACCAAGACGTTCATGGGCCGGGGCCGCACCACGTGGTCCGGCGGGGCCAAGGTCCTCGGCGAGACCGAGACGCCGCTCTCGTTTCCCGGCCACGGCGCGGTCAACCGCATCGTCGGCCCGATCCGGCCCGTGCGCCTCGATGGCGCCGCCTACGTCGCGATCGATTTCAACGAGGCGCCCGCGCAGTTCCCCTACGAGCGCACCGGCCTCGAGGCGCTCTACAACACCGCCGTGCCGCTCGACGCCCGCAAGCTCGTCGCCTACGGCCGCGACATCTCCGCCCTTTCCGCCGCCCAGCTCGCCGCGCTGCCGCGCCCGGCCAAGCTGGCGAAATTCCCCGACGATCTGCTCTTCGCCCGCGGCCTCGAGTTCTCCGGCATCTACGAGGACGGCTGGCTCTCGCCCGAGAGCGAGTTCGTGCTCGGCGGCGGCCCCGCGGCGTGGGTGCGCGTGCGCGGCTTCGTGCCCGAGCTGCCGGGCAACCCGCTCGGCCGCGGCACGCTCACGCTCACGCTGCCGGGCGGCAAATTCGAGGTCCCCGCCACGGTCGGCACGTTTGACTGGCTCCTGCCCGCCGGCTCCGCCGACCAGATCGCGCGCGTCGGCCTGCGCTTCTCCGCGATTGCCCCGCTCCCCAACCGCGACGACCGCCCCGTCGGCGCGAAGCTCGAGTGGCTCGAGGTCTTCCCCTCCCTGCCCACGCATACCTTTGAGTTCGGCAAGCCCACGTCGGCGCGCCTCGCCTCCACGGGCATCGATCAGGACGGCTGGTTCGAGCGCGAGGCGGTGGTGCAGCTCCCGCCGTTCGCCACGGAGCACGAGATTGTGCTCACGCTGGAATATCCCGGCTGGGCCAGCGTGAAGGAGACGAAGCTCCGCGTCCACTGGCCCGGCCTCGCGCCCGCCGATCTCACGCTCACGCCGGGCGAGCCCGTCACGCTGCGCGCGCGGCTCGCGCCGTCCGCGGTGTCGCGCGCGCTGCGCCTCGTGGCCGATGGTGATTTCCCGCTCGTCTCGCCCGATCCCCGCCGCCGCTCCGGCCGCCTCGTGCAGGTGGAACTGCAACCCGTCGCCCGCCCGTGAGCGCGCCCACCTCCGTCCTCCTACTCAAGCTCGACACGCTCGGCGACTTCGTGGTCTTCGCGCCCGTGCTGCGTGCGCTGCGCGCCGCGTGGCCGCAGGCGCGCCTCGCCGTCGTCGTGCGCCGCGCCTACCTCGATCTCACGCCGCTCCTGGCCGAGGGCGTGGAATGGATCGGGACGACGCTCGATCCCTTCGCCCAGGGCCCCGAGGCCGACCCGGCGGAAGTAGCCCGCCTTCGCGCAACCGCCACCGCGCTCGCGCCCGCCGTCGTTGCCGCCGCCACGTCGCGCCGCAACTGGCTCGAGGCCGCGCTCGGCGCCAGCGCGCCCAACGCCCGCCGCGTCGCGCTCGGCGCGTCCGCCGACGACGAGCATTTCGCCACGCGCGTCCGCATCGCGCTGGGCATCGACGCCGCCCACGTTTTCACCGAACGCCTCGCCACCGATCCCGCCGCGCCCGACTGGAAAAACAACTTCCTCGTCGCCGACGCATTGCTCGGCCGCACGGTCGAGCGCACCCCTCCCACGCTCACGGCGCCGGTGCCGAGCGGCCTCCTCGAAAAACTCGGCCTCGCCCGCGGCCGCTACGCCGTCTGCGCCGCCGCCGGCTTCGCCAACGTGAAGCTCAAGACGTGGCCCCCCGATCGTTTCGCCGCGGCGATCGCGCACCTCCACGCGCGCCACGGCCTCCCGACGCTTCTCGTCGGCCACGAAGCGGAGCGCGCCTATCTTGAATCCCTCCGCCTCTCCGTCCCCCCGTCCCTCCCTCGCCCGCTGCTCTGGCTGGGCGGCGACGCCGCTCTCCCCCGCCTCGCGGAATTAGTCGCCGGCGCCGCGCTCTACCTCGGCAACGACACCGGCGCCATGCACCTCGCCGCCGCGCTCGGCGTGCGCACCGTCGGAATCTTCGGCGGCGGCACGTGGCCGCGCTTCGTCCCCGCCGCGGGCCGCGGCGCCGCCCTCGTGCACCCGCTCCCGTGCTTCGGCTGCGGCTGGGACTGCGCCTTCGGCGACGCCCCGTGCCTCGGCGACATCACGGCCGCCGATGCCGCCGCGGCCGTTGATCGCGCGCTCGCGGCCGATCACCTGGAGATCATCGAGGTGCGCCACCGCTCGGCCGAGACGCTCGCGGTGATGGAAAAGACCGCCGCGCGCCACCGCGCCGCCGCCGCCGGGCACCTCGCGCGCCAGCACAAGCTGGAGGAGCTCACCGCCCTCGACCGCGAGAAGGACGCCGAGATCGCCGCGCTGAAGGCGGTGTGCGACGAGCGCGAGAAGACCATCTTCGTCCTCGACGGCCATGTGCGTCACTTCCAGGCCGCCGTCCCGGGCCTCCAGGCCGAGCTCGACGTGCAGCGGAAGACGCTCGCCGCGCTCCCCGCCGACGCCGCCAAGGCCGCCAAGACGATCACCGATCTCGTCGTCCACACGCGCAACATCGAGGCGATGCTCCGGCATCGCGACGCCGAGCTGAAGGAGCTGCGCATCTCGCTCGAGCAGCGCGCGGCCGGCCACCACAGCCTCGAGAACGCCAAGCACTACGGCCGCCTCCTCGCCGAGCGCGAGCTGGCGCTCCAGTTTCACCGCGAGAGCCTCGCCGCGCGCGACGCCGCCATCGCGCAGCTCGGCGCCGCCGGGGCCGGCCCGCTCCGCCGGCTCTGGCTCGCCGCGCGCGCCTGGTGCCGCGCGAAAATCGCCGAGCCGCTCGACGCGTGGCTCTTTCGCGCCGTCGTGGAGAACCACTGGATGCAGATCGGTGTGCTCCGCCACTATGCGCCGCGCCCGCTCAAGTGGGACGAGCCGCTCGCGGAGCGGCAGGCCCGCCCGCTCCCCGCCGCCGCCGCGCTGCCCGCGATCGCGATCGTGACGCCCAGCTACGGCCAGGAGAAATTCATCGCGCGCACGCTCCGCAGCGTGCTCGACCAGAACTACCCGCGCCTCCTCTACGCGGTGCAGGACGGCGCGTCGAAGGACGGCAGCCCCGCCATCATCGCCGCCCACGCGGCGCGCCTCCATCACTGGGAATCCGTGAAGGACAGCGGCCAGGCCGACGCCATCCGCCGCGGCTTCGCCCACCTCGCGGCCGCGCTCACGCCCGACACGATCATGGCGTGGCTCAACTCCGACGATCTGCTCGCCCCCGGCGCGCTGCGCTTTGTCGGCGAATATTTTGCCGCGCACCCGGAGGTGGATGTCATCTACGGCCACCGCATCATCATCGATGACGACGACCGCGACGTCGGCCGCTGGATCATGCCGCGCCACGATCCCGCCACGCTCGAGTGGATCGACTACGTGCCGCAGGAGACGCTCTTCTGGCGCAAGCGCGCGTGGGATCTCGCCGGCGGCATCGACCCGAGCTTCCAGTTCGCGCTCGACTGGGATCTGCTCGCGCGCTTCCAGCAGGCCGGCTGCCGCATGGTGCGCGTGCCGTATTTCCTCGGCGCCTTCCGCGTGCACGCGGAGCAAAAGACCTCGCAGGCCATCCACACGATTGGCGCCGAGGAGATGCGCCGCATCCGCACGCGCTTCCACGGCGAACGCCAGGACGACGCCGTGACCATCCACCGCCACGCCCGCCGCGCCCGCTTCCGCGGCGCGCTCGTGTCGCGGCTGATGGCGGTCGGCGTCCGCTGGTAGCGCCGCGCTCGCCAACGCCCGCGCGGCGAGAAATTCCCCGCGACCAAGCCGCTGGTTTCGCGTCTTGCCGCGCGACCTCCGCCTGCAATCGTGCCGATGTTTTTCGGCCTGACCCCACCACCGCCTATGCACACATCCCGCCTGCTCGTCGCGTCCGCCCTCGTCCTCGCGTTGGCCTCGCGCGCCCTCGCCGCCCAGCCGGCAAAGGCCCCGACCTCCGAGGAGGTCGTCGCCCTCTCGCCGTTCACCGTCACCGAGACCGATGACAAGTCCTGGCTCGCCACCACCACGCTCATCGGCAGCCGCACCAACCAGGAGCTCGCGCTGCTCCCCGTCACCGTCGACGTGATCACGGCCGACTTCATGCGCGACCTCGGCGCGTTCAACATGGAGGACGCCGCGCGTTTCGTCGCCGGCGTCGATGTCACGCCGCGGCTCGAGTCGCGCAATGACGACCGCATCACCTACCGCGGCCTCAGCGGCAGCGGCAGCTCGCGCAATTTCTTCACCTGGTTCGTCCCGTCCGACGCCTACAACGTCGAGCGCTTCGATTTCAACAAGGGCTCGAACTCGCTCATGTTCGGCGACTCCAATCCCGGCGGCCAGGCCACGATCTACACGAAGCGCGCGCGCTCGCGCAACCTGCAGGAGCTCTTCACCAGCGTCGGCTCCTACGACGCCTACCGCGTGCAGCTCGATGTGAACCGGAAGATCACGAGCAATTTCTTCGCGCGCGTGAACCTCGTGAACCGCCGCAACAAGACCTACGTCAAGGGCACCAACGACGTCTTCCGCGCCGCCGACCTCGCGCTCACCTACGAGCCGTTCAAGACCACCACCGTGCGCGTCGAGCTCGAGCGCGGCGAGACGTTCCGCGTCCGCGCCGACAGCGCGCTCGCGATCAACGATGTCGCCGCCGCCGGCCGCGGCTTCTCGACGAACAACCAGTGGTATTACACCTCCGACGGCGAGATCATCAACCGCACCAGCACCAACCCGCCCCTCGCCATCGACCGCTCCGGCCCCTCCGGCAACTCGGTCTCGCTGCTCCAGGGCCAGACGCAGCTCGTGCGCCTGCCCAACGGCACCTTCAAGAGCTTCAGCGGCTTCGACCAATACACCAACATGCTCGGCACGGGGGACTACAACAACCGCATCTTCAACGTCGCCAACATCACCATCGAGCAGCGCATCGGGAAGCTCGCGCTCGAGTTCGCGTTCAACCAGCAGTTCCAGCACGAGGACCGCAACGACAACTCCTTCGGCACCTCGCAGACGCCGCCCGTGCTGAGCGTCGACGGCGCGGGCCGCCCCTACATCGACGAGGCCATCGGCGGGCAGGCCTTCAAGATCTTCGGCAACGTCGCCAAGGCCGGGCGCATCGCCGCCGTGTATCCCTTCGACTTCGGCCGCTTCGGCAAGCAGCTCCTCGTCGTCACCGCGCTCAAGCAGCGCGACATGAAGCTCTCCCGCCGCACCGGCCTCGCCAACGAGCTCGGCACCGGCACCTACGTGAACAACGGCATCCGCCTCCGCGCCTACCTCGACGATCCGGCGTTCGGCTCCCGCGCGTTCTGGGATCGGTTCCTCCTGCCCAACCTGCCGACCACCTCGACCTTCAAGCCCGTGATCTACGAGGGCGTGACCATCACCGGGCCCTACGTCGACATCCGCTACTCCCAGACGCAGACGGCCTCGCTCTCGGGCGAATATTTCGGCGGCCGCGTGCACTCGCTCGTCGGCATGAGCTGGAACCGCCTCACGCGCAAAATCCCCACCGACGCCACCTACGTGACCGACGCGCGCGGCAATTTCCATCACCCCGGCATGCCGTGGGACAACCCCGCCGCCTACACCTACGATCCGCGCTTCGACCTCGCCGCCACGAGCCAGATGGCCGGCCTCACCGTGTCCGTGCTGCGCAACGACACGATCAGCGCCAACATCTACGGCGTGAACTCCGAGTCGTTCAACTGGCAGTCGCGCCAGGTCTTCTACGGCCCCGACATCGGGCCCGTCCGCGGCAAGACCAAGGAGGTCGGCCTCAAGGGCGACCTCTTCCGCCGCACGCTCACCTACACGGTCGGCGTCTTCGACCTCAAGCGCCGCAACGCCGCCTACGCGTGGCTGCCCGACTCCCTCCCCCTCGCGCAGCTCGAGGACATCATCAATCCGAACAACATTCTCCAGAGCGACCCGAAATACATCACCGTCGTCAACGGCCTCAACAACGAGCGCCGCACGGTGAACTCGAACGAGCAGTCGCGCGGCGTCGAGCTCACGCTGCAGGGCCAGCGCTGGCTCGGGTTGCAGACGCGCGTCACCTTCTCCGCCACGCGCGTGCGCGCGCAGGCCGACTTCTCGCAGTTCGTCGCCTATCTCACCGCCGCCGAGGATCGCACCGCCAAGGCCAACGCCCCCGGCGGCGACCGCACGATGGCCGAGCCCGCCGCCGCGCTTGCCAACGCCCGCACCGTGCTCGGCGCCAACACGCTCACCGACGACGTCGCCGGCCGCCGCAGCGCGCCCTACACGGGCAGCATCGTGCTCGACTACCAAATCCCGGGCGTCCGCGGCCTGCGCGCCGGCCTCAGCGGCGTCTACGGCCCCGACTACAACGTCGCGATCTTCGACGGCGTGAGCTACAAGGCCGGCGCGAGCTTCCCGCTGAGCGGCTACCTCCTCTACGACCGCCGCACGTTCAACAAATACCTCACGACCTTCCGCCTCGGCCTCCAGAACATCTATGACGTCGTCAACGGCGACAGCCGCTACCGCATCACCGGCGCGACGTCGTTCAACAACACGACGCGCAAGCCGAACTACATCTACCGCTACGCCGAGCCCACCGTCTGGAGCTTCAGCATCACGACGCGGCTGTAGGAGAGGGGGCGTCTCATCGCGCGGGAACGGTTCGAATGCTCTCCTTTCCTCGCCGAAACGCGTCTCCTGAACCGCCGACGTTTAAGCAACGCGTAGATAATTTTTGGCTTTGGTTTGAGGAGATGGGGCCTCGGTTCTATGCGACTATCGAGGCAGGCCGTTGCGCGGCGCTTTCCGACGAGACCAATGCCAAGGTTGACGAACTATTTCCCGGTTTCGGCTGGGTTTACGGTCCGGGAGCCAATCGAAAGGGACACTCCTTCACGCTTACGGGCGAAGGAAACATTCATCGCCAGCTGCTCGCGTTGGAATGGCTTTCAAGCGCCCCGGTCGTTGATGGCTGGACGTTTTACGCCGCGCGCCAGTCAGGACCAATCCGAGGCCACGCGATCAAGATCGATGATTTGCATTTTGATCCAAAGGAAATCTGGGTGACTCCCACTGTTGATCAAGAACACGAGCGAATCGACCTCGTCGTATGGCATCCCGCGTGGAATCGGATCGAATCAAAACAACGAAGCACGGTTACATTCTTGTTTTTGGACGAGGCGCTGGGCGAATACGGCACTGATTGGTGGGTAGGCAAGATCGATTTCGGAAACCAAAAACTTGCTGGCGCGTTTCCGCTGGAGGAGTTGGCGGACTATATGGTCGCCACTGCCGGCAAGCACGGGTGGAAAAAATGCCCGCCCGGAGAACTCTGGACGCTTTTTCACCTGGAAGAATCTGCCGGCGAATTTCCGCGTGGCGATACGATGACTTACACGACGTGTGTCCCGAAGCTCTTCCGCGAATTTATGGATGTTTCGGGGCGTTTGGACGACCCTCTCAAAGGATTAGGCGCGGACTACGTTTACGTTTCAATCGAGGCTGGCTTTTTTCCAAAGGGCGCCGAAGTGAATGCACGGTCAGAAATCGAAGAGGTGGTCGCGTCGGCGCTGGGCAGCATTCGTGGAGGAAGGCACATCGGCGGTGGGTTAGGCCGAGAGCGAGGCTATTGCGACTTCCTGATATTTGACGGCAGTCGTAGTCTAGCTGCTATTTCATCTACGCTCAGGAAGAAGAATGCTCCGCCGGGCACAATGATCGAGTTTTTCGCCCGAGAAAAGCGCAGTCAGCGAATCGCGCTTTGAGACCATTGGGGGAGCTCCTGGATGGGGTTGGGTATGAACTCTTGACAGTAGAGTTAGGCGGCGGCGTGAGTTCGACGGCGCAAATTGCGCCGGAGATTTGCTGGGCGAGTGCGGGCGGTGGGAATGGCGGATTCTTGAACGAGAACAGTGGCCGGAATTTTCAGGCCGTCGTGCAGCGCGCGGATCATGCTTAAGCTGAGCGGGCGCTTCCGGTTCATGACTTCGGAAATCTTGCTCTTGCTTTGGAGGTAGGGGAGCAGGTCGCTGGGTTGCAGTCCGGCCTGCTCCAAGCGGAAGCGGATGGCCTCGACGGGATCGGGTGCGGTGATCGGAAAATGAGCCTCCTCGTAATTTTCCACGAGCAGCGACCACAGTTCGAGTTCGTCCTCGTCGGGCGAGGGCTGGTCCATCAGGCGCTCGACGTAGGCGAGGGCGGCCTTGTAGTCGCGCTCGGTTTTGAGGACTTTGGCTTTCATTGTGGTGAATGGTTTAGGCGGTCGTGGCGTCGATCTTGTTGTAGTCGGAGTGCGTGCCGACGAATCGGACGAAGACGATGCCGGTGTTGAAATGAATGCGCACGATGAGGCGGTAAGTGTTGCCCTTGATGTTAAAGACGACGCGATTGCCGGGCAAATGGTCGGCGGAGCGGTGGCGGGCTTTGATGTCGGTGAATGATTTCCAGTCGGCGTGCCTGGCTTCGTGAAACCAGGCCTTGAGCGGTTGCTCCGAGTCAGCGTGCTTCTCCCAGAATTCCTTCAGGGTCTTCCGCGAGATGACGCGCATGTCTGCTTGAGCAAGGTTCCCAAAATGGGAACCGAGTCAAGCCCGGGCTGACGACGAGATGCCTAACCGCACGCCCCACCTCGATCTCACCCCGTCGCCCGGATCTCGGTGATCGATTTCGTCGCGATGCCGATCGGGCGATCGAGGGGGACGCCGGCGCAGCCGAGCAGGGTCGTGAGCAGGTCGCCTTGGTTGCCGCGCACGTTGTCCAGGAAGCGGCCGGTGTTGATCGTGCCGCCGCCGCGGCCGGCGACGATGAAGGGGAGGTTCTCCCGCTTGTGCTTGTTGCCGTCCTCGAGGCCGGAGCCCCACATCATGATGCAGTGGTCGAGCAGCGTGCCATCGCCTTCGCGGATGCTGTGCATGCGCTTCACCATGTAGGCGAACTGCTCGATGTTGAACGCGGTGATCGCGGCGACCTTCCGCACCTTCTCGGCCTCGTAGTTGTGGTGGGTGTTGGAGTGGTGCGTGTCGCTGAAGCCGAGCTCGGGGTAGGAGACGCCATTGGGCGTGGAGCCGATGTAGGTGCTGACGCGCGTGGTGTCGGTCTGGAAGGCGAGCACGTTGAGGTCGCACATCACCTGCATGTATTCGCTGCGTTTGTCGCCGAGCGGGATCTTGATCTCGATGGGCGGGGAGTCGGAGGCGAGGCGCTTGGCGGAGCTGACGCCGGCTTTCTCGAGCGCGGCGTCCTTCTGGCGCTGCTCGATCGCGGCGATGCGGCGCTCCACGGAGCGCACGCTGTCGAGATACTCGTCGAGCTTGTGCTGGTCGTCGCGCGGCAGCGTGCGGCGGAGGTCCTTGGCGCCGCCGAGGACGAGGTCGAGCATCTTGCGGTCGAGCGCGCCAGCCTGCGTGGACGGGCCCGCCGCGCCGGTGGCGTTGTCGCGCATCCCGAAGAGCCGGTTGAGCACGTTGCGCGGGTTGGTCTCGGCGGGGAGCGCCTGCGTGGGCGAGCGGAAGCTGCAGTGCGAGTAGTAGCCCTCGTTGAGGCCCTCCTGGTTCTCCTTGTGCGTCTGCGGCATCGTCGCGAGCTCGAGCGACGGCAGCGAAGTAAGGTGCCCCACGTAGTTGGCCGCAATCTGATCGGCGGAGATCGCGATGGCGATCTGGCTGCGGCGATCGGGATCGGGGATGCGCGCGGTGAGCCACGTCGAGAGCTCGAGGGCGTGCGGCGCGTTGGTGTAGGGCGCGATGGGCACGCCGGAGATGCCCTTCATCATGAGGCACTCGCTGAGCACGGGCTGCAGCGAGCGCAGCGCGGGCGGCGGCGCGGTGAGGTAGGTCTCCGGGCTCGCGGGCCAGAACTGCTCCATGATCACGCCGTGCGGCATATACATGAAGCCGAGGCGCACCGGCGGCTTGGCGGCCCTTTTCTTCGCCGGCTCCGCCCAGCCCATCGACTCGAGCAACGGCAGGGCCAGCGCGACGCCGATTCCTTTGAGGCACGTGCGACGGTCGATCAGGGTATTGCTCATGGGAGTGGGACGATTGAGGGCTGCGGCTATTGGACCCGGCGCTGGGTGAAAGGGTAACTCAGGACAATCTCGGTGATGAGAGCCTGCATGCGATAGCCGTCCTTGGCGATCGTTTCCATCAGGCGGTCGACCACGATTTCGTCGTAGCCCTCGAGCTGGCGGCAGAGGGCGTAGGCGAGGAGTTTCTCGGTGAGGTTGCGCGCGAGGTCGGCCTGCCGCGCGGCGAGGATCGCCTTCAGCTGCCCGGGCGTGGAGAACCGCTTTCCGCCGGGCAGCTCGCCGCTGGCGTCGATCGCGCCGCCGGAGTCGTCGGTGTCGCGCCAGCGGCCGATCGCGTCGAAGTTTTCCAGGCCGAAGCCGATGGGATCGAGGATGCGGTGGCAGCCGGCGCAGGTGGAATCGGTGGTGTGCAGCTCCGTGCGCTGGCGGAGCGTGAGCTGGGCGATCTTCGCGGGGTCCTGCTTCTCGAGGGAGGGCACGCTCGCGGGCGGCGGCGGGATGTGCTCGCCGAGCACCTGCTCGAGCACCCACACGCCGCGCTTCACGGGGCTGGTGCGCTGGGGAAACGACGTCGTCGCGAGGATGCCGGGCATGCCGAGGATGCCGCCGCGGTTGGCGTCGGCGAGCTGCACGCGCCGCATCGCGGGGCCGGCGATGGTCTTCTCCAGGCCATAGAGGCGCGCGAGCGGGCCGTTGAGGAACGTGTAGTCGCTGTCGATGAAGGCGACGACGCTGCGGTTTTCGCGCACGATGCTCTCGAAGAACAGCCGCGCCTCGTCATACATCGCCGCGCGCAGCTCGGCGTCCATGCCGGGAAACTTGGCGGCATCGAAGACCTTTCCCTCCAGCTCGCCGAGCCCGAGCCAGTGCGCGCCGAAGCCATCGAACAGCGCGCGCGACCGCTCGTCCTCGAGCAGGCGCCTGGCCTGCCCGCGCAGGACGCCCGGCTCGTGGAGCGTGCCGCGGTCGGCGAGGCGCGCGAGCTCCGCGTCGGGCATCGTGGCCCACAGCAGATACGAGAGCCGCGACGCGAGCTGGTGATCGTCGAGCGGGACGATCTTGCGGCCCGGCTCGGCCTCGGCGGCCGGCGTGATGTAGAGGAACTGCGGCGAAACGAGGACCGCCTTGAGCATCAGGCCCAGCGCCGCGGCGTGGGAGAGGTTGTTTTCGCGCCCGAGATCGAACACCCCGACGAGCACATCCAGCTCCGCCTCCGCCGGGGGGCGGCGGTAGGCGCGGCGCGCCAGCGCGCGGGCGACCTCGCGCGCCGCGGCCCGGGCGTCGGTGCCCGGCGCGGGCGGCTCGCCAAACAGCCGCCGCTGCGCCGGCGTCGGCGGCGCGCCGTCCGGGGCGACGACGCGATCCACGACGGCCTGCGCGATGCGGAGATACTGCTCGGACTGGAGCGGCGAGAAGGTGTTGAGGTAGCCCTCGCCGAACACCTCGTCCGGCAGCTCGCGCGCGATGGCCGGATCGACGCCGAGGAGATCGCGCAGCGTGTGGCCGTATTCCATCTTGTTCAGCCGGCGGATCACGAACGGGCCGGGGTCGGGCGGGCTGAGATACTTCAGCTTCGCGATCCACTCGACGAACCCGCGGCGCTCGTCATCGCTCGGCTGCTGGTCCGCGTCGTCCGGCGGCATGTCGTGGGTCTTGACGTTCGTCAGCGCGTTTTTCCAGTGCTTGGCGAAGCCGGCGCTGCCGGGATATTTCAGCGCCGACTCGAAGTTTACGCCGCCCTTCGACTTCCGGTTGCTGTGGCACGCCAGGCAGTAGGTCTTCACGAACGGGGTGACCCGATCCTTGAACGCCACCTTCACCTCGGCCTGGAGCGCCGCCAAATCGGTGGCGGTCGCCGGCTGGGCCTGGCCCGGCGCGCCCAGCGGCAGGGCGAAGACGGCCAGCCACAGGTGCTTTGCCCCGGGGCGGAAAATGAGGGACCTGATCATGCGCTGCACATCCTGGTTGCCGGCCATCACGGCCCGCCAGCCTTCGGCAAAGTCAGGGCGAGGCGAGCCCTTTTGGCGGGCGGCGGTCACTGAGCCGGGGCCCGCCGCGCTTTCTTCTTTCCGCAGTTTCCCGTTTCTGCCGTTTTCGTTTGTCATGCTCCTGAGCCTCGTCGTCCCCGTCTACAAGGAGGAGAAGAACATCCCCGAGTTTCTCCGCCGCATCCGGCCGATTCTCGGCGCGATCACGGAGGACTACGAAATCATCTTCTCGCTCGATCCGTCGCCGGACCGCACGGAGGACGTGATCCTCGAGCACCGCGCGGCGGACGCGCGCATCAAGCTCCTGAAATTCTCCCGCCGCTTCGGCCAGCCGATGGCGACGCTCGCGGGGCTCGAATACTCCGCGGGCGACGCGGTGATCGTGATGGACGTGGACCTGCAGGATCCGCCGGAGCTCGTCGGCGAGATGGTCGCCAAGTGGCGCGAGGGCTTCGATGTCGTGCTCCCGCAGCGCCGCCACCGCACCGGCGAGCCGTGGATAAAGAAGGTCGTCGCCGCCACCGGCTACAAGGTGATCAACAAGATCGCCGACGTGAAGATCCCGCCCAACACCGGTGATTTCCGGCTGATGACCCGGCGCGTCGTCGCCGAGGTGGTGCGCCTGAAGGAATCGCACGGTTTCCTGCGCGGCATGGTCGCGGTCGTCGGTTTCCGGCAGGCGCTCATCCCGTTTGACCGGCCGGCGCGGTTCGCGGGCGAGACCAACTACAACCGCTTCCTCGGCTCGCTGCGCATCGGCTTCAACGGCATCTTCTGCTTCTCCACCTACGCGCTCTCGCTGAGCACGATGCTCGGCTTCGTCGTCTCCGGGTTTTCGTTCCTGCTGATGGCGGTCTACCTGTTCTACAAGCTCACCGGCCGGGAGATTTTCTGGGGCAACCCGACGCAGGTCATCCTCATCTCCTTCCTCGGCGGCGTGCAGCTGATCAGCATCGGCATCCTCGGCGAATACATCGGGCGCATCTACGAGGAAGTCCGCGCGCGCCCGAAGTTCATCGTGGATCGCGCGGAAGGCTTCGGGAAAAAATGAGCGGTGACAGGCGGGCGGGACACGACGCGCCCTGGGGCCTCGCGGCCGCGGGCGCTCTGGCGGTGCTGGCGCTGCTGCTCGGGTGGCTGTGGCGCGACGCCTTCCCTCCCCTGCCGTCCCCGCTCACGCTGGAGGTGGTCTTCGCGGACGGCGCGGCGGGCCGCGGCGAACCCCTGATCACCACCGGCGCGGCGGAAGAGGCGGATTTCCTGGCGGTGCGCCACCTGGGCGGCGGACGCGCGGTGATCTTCTACGATGTGTGGGGCATGGGCGGCCCGACGTCGGCGCCATTTGAGCTTCAGCCCGGGAAGAAACACCGGCTCGAGATCACGATGCCCACCCTCGCGCACGTGGCGAGCTACCGTTCGCACGAGCGACGCCCGCTGCGCGTCACGCTGGACGGAGCGGTGCTGCTCGACGAGCCGGTTTACTTTCACCGGCGCGCGCCGGCGGATGTTCATTTCGCCCACAATCCGCTCGGCGGCACGCTGGTCGAGCCGGACTTCAGCGGCACGCTGGCCGCCGCAGGCGGCCCGACGCTGCGGGGCGGACCGGAGGCGTATTTCGCCACGGGCGCGCGGCTCCGCTGGCTGCTCGCCGCGCACCCGTGGTGGCTGCTCGCGTGCCTGGCGCTGAGTTCGGCGGGCGGCGCCCTGATCCTCCTTGCATGGCGGCTGCGCGTCCCGGCCCGCCTCTTTGCGCCGGATGCGCCGGGATTGTTTCCCGCGCGGGTGACGAGTCCGCCGCACGGTTGGTTTGCCGGCGCCGCGGCCGCGTGCCTCCTCGTTTTCGCGGCGGTGCTCACCGGCGGCACCTTCCGCGTGATCGCGCCCGACGCGTTCGGCGAGCAATACGACTGGCAGGCCCGCAGTCTACTGCATGGCCGCCTCGACCTGCCCGCGGAGGCGAAGACCGCGGAGTCCTTCGTCTTCGAGGGGCGCAACTACATCTATTTCGGCCCCACGCCCGCGCTGCTGCGCCTGCCGTTCGCGCTCGTCGACGCCGGCTTCGGCCGGCTGACGCGGCTTTTCCTGCTGCTGTATTTCGCGGGATGGCTGGCCGGAGCCTACGCCATGCTGCTGCACGTCGCGCGACTGGCCCGCGGACCCGACGCGTGGCCGTCGGCGGGCGCCGCGGTGTTTTTCACCGCGGTCGCTGGGCTGGGATCAACGATGCTTTTCCTCGCGAGCCGCGCCTACGTCTATCACGAGGCGATCGCGTGCGGCGCGGTGTTCGCGCTCTGGAGCGTGCACGGCGCGCTGCGCTGGCTTGCGGCGCCGCAGGGGAGAGCCTGGCTCGGGGCGCTGGCCTGCGGCATCCTCGCCGTCCAGGCGCGGCCGCCCGCGGGGCTCTTCGCCCTCGGCGTGCTCGGCGCGGCGGCGCTGCTCCTCACGCTGCGGCCGGGGGGGCCATGGGCGCGATGCCGGCTGGCGGGCGTGGCCCTCCTCGCCGCGCTCGGCATCCTGAGCTTCAATGCCGTCAGCTACCTCAAGTTCCGCAGCTTCGAGGGCGCCCCCCTGCGCTACCACGTCCAATACGACGCCAAGCGCCTCGCCGGAATCCGCGGGAAAAATTTTCACGTCGAAAATTTCCGGCACGGCTTCGACGCCTACATGTGGCGGCCCGACTTTTCCCTCCGCCCCTCCTTCCCTTTCATCGCCCTCGAGCGCAGCCTGGATGCCGACTACAAGGACGCCCGCATCGACCTCGCCGAGCCGACGCTGGCGCTGCCGTTCGCCATGCCCAGCCTCTGGCTGCTGGCCATCGGCGGCGTGGCGGCCGCGGGCAGGTGGCCGGCCGCGCGGGCGCCCACCCTGGCCCTCGCCGCAGGCTTCCTGCCGATGGCGCTGGCGTTGTTCACGGCAGTCGCGATCTCTCACCGCTACACCGGCGACTTTTGCCCTCCGATGGTCGCGCTCGGCGCCTTCGGCCTCGTCGCGCTTGATCGGCTGCCCGGGCCGGCGCGGCGCGGCGCATGGATTGCGCTCGTGATCCTGGGTGCCCTCGGCGTGCTCGTCACGCTCGCCATCACGCTGCGGTTCCAGGGCGAGGTTGTCTGGGGCGTGCCGGAGGAGTTCAAGGCCCGCTACCAAATGCTTCGCCAAGCCGTCGATTCCGCGCTCGGCTTCGCCCGGCCATGACTCCCGACCGCCCGCCGCGCGTCCTCATCTTCATCGTCGCCTACTACGCCGAGGCCACGATTCTGGAAGTGCTGCGCCGCATCCCGGCGCTCGAGGGCTACGAGGTCGAGGTGCTGATCATCGACGATGGCTCGACCGACGCCACCTTCGCCCTCGCCGACCGCCTGCGCCAGGCCGGCAGCTACCGCCATCCGCTCACCGTCCTCGCCAACCCCGTCAACCAAGGCTACGGCGGCAACCAGAAGCTCGGCTACCACTACGCCATCGAGCACGGCTTCGATCATGTCGTGCTCGTGCACGGCGACGGCCAGTATGCGCCCGAGATGCTGCCCGACATCCTCGCGCCCCTCGCGCGCGGCGAGGCCGACGTCGTCTTCGGCTCGCGCATGATGATCAAGAAGAACGCCCGGCGCGGCGGCATGCCCTTCTACAAGTTCATCGGGAACCAGATCCTCACGTGGTATCAGAACCGCGTCCTGAAGACGCGCCTCAGCGAGTTCCACAGCGGCTACAAGGCCGTCGCCGTCCCGCTGCTCCGCCGCATCCCCTTTGATCTCAACTCGAATGTCTTCCACTTCGACACCGAGATCATCATCCAGTTTTTGCGCGCCCGCGCCCGCATCCTCGAGATCCCGATCCCCACGCACTACGGCGACGAGATCAGCCGCGTGAACGGCTTCCGCTACGCGTTCGACGTGGTCAACGCCTCCACCGTCGCGCGGCTGATGAACTACGGCCTCGTCTACCGCCGCAACTTCGACATCCCGGCGCCCGACAACCACCACTACGTCGCCAAGCTCGGCTTCCCCAGCACGCACTCCGCCGCGATTGCCGAGGTGCCCGCGGGCGCCACCGTGCTCGACATCGGCTGCGGCCCCGGCCACCTCAGCCCCGCGCTGCGCGAACTCGGCTGCCGCGTCATCGGCGTCGATCAGTTCCGCCCCACGGACGCGACGGCGTTCGACGAGTTCCACGTCGCGGACCTGAACGAGAATCCCGTGCCGCGGTCGCTCGACGACGTGCAGGTGGTGCTGGTGCTCGACATCATCGAGCACCTCGCCTCGCCGGAGCAGTTCTGCGACACGCTCCGCCAGGCCGCGCAGTCCAACCTCGGCGTGAAGATCGTGATCTCGACGGGCAACATCGGGTTCTTCGTCACGCGGTTCATGCTCTTCCTCGGCCAGTTCAACTACGGCAGCCGTGGCATCCTGGACCAGACGCACACGCGGCTGTTCACGTTTTCCTCGCTGCGCCGGCTGCTGAAGGAAACCGGCTTCGTGATCGAGCGGGAGGTCGCCATCCCCGCGCCCGTGCCGCTGGTGGTGAGGAGCCCGTTCTGGCAAAAATTCCTGATGCGGGCGCAGGCCGCGCTGATGTGGCTCTCGCGCGGATTGTTTGCCTACCAGATGTTCGTCGTCGCGCGCGCGCTGCCCACGCTGCCCACGCTGATGCGCGACGCGCGCCGGCACAGCGCCGCGCGCTCGACCGCCGTCGGGGCAGCGGTCGCGCCACCGTGAAGCGGCTGCTGCTGCGCGCCGCCGCGGCGGTCGCGCTCTTTGCGCTGCTCGCCGCCTGGCGCGCGGGCGGGCGCCACGCGGTTTTCCCCAACCCGCTCGCCCTCGAGCTCACGCTGGAGGCCGGCGAACCGGGCCGCGCCGATCCGATCATCGTGTCGGGCATCGCCGGCGCGGGCGATTTCCTGGCCGTGCGCTTCAGCGATGCGCGCACGGTGCGGTTTCACTACGACAGCTGGGGCCTGCCCGCCTTGATCTCGGCGCCCGTGACGGTCGAGCCGGGCGTGCCGCTGCACCTGCTGATCGAGATGCCCGCGCTCGTGCGGGTGTCGGGCCGGCCCGCGCCCGCCTCCGCGCGGGTGCGCGTGGTGTGCGACGGCGCGACGGTGCTCGACGAGACCGGCCATGCCTTCACGCGCGCGCCGCACCAGATCCATTTCGGCGAAAACCCGATCGGCGGCACCTCCTGCGGCCCCACGCTGCACGGGCGCATCACCGGCCCCGGCGGCGCGCCGCTCGCGGGCACGCCCGGCGCGGCGCTGCCGGTGTGGCGGCGCGTGCCCGACTGGGCCGGGTATTTCCCTCGTCAGGCCGCGGCGCTCGCCGCGCTGAGCGTCGCGCTCGTGCTGCTCGGGGAAAAAATCCGCCGGGCGCCCGCCCTCGCGCGCACCGCGCTCGCCGCGCTGCGCCGCCACCGCTGGTTCGCCGGCGCGGCGGCGATCGCGACGCTCGGCTACGCGTGGCTCGTCACGATGGGCGGATGGGATTTCGCCTTCGCGGAGGACTTCGGGCAGTTCTACGACTTCCAGGCGGACAGCCTGCTGTCGGGCCGCCTCGACGTGCCCGACGAGGCGATCAAGGGCGAGGCCTTCGAGGCGCGCGGCAAGCTCTACGGCTACTTCGGGCCGACGCCCGCGTTGCTGCGCATGCCCTTCACGCTCGCCGGGCTCGGCTTCGCGAGGCTGAGCCGCGCCTTCATGGTGGCCTATTTTGCGGCGACGCTCATCGCCGCCTACCTGATCCTCCGCGAAGCCCGGCGGGCGCGGCACGGCGCCGCCGCGCCGCGGGGCGACGAGCCGCCGCCCCCCTTGTCCGTGGTTCTCCTCGTCGCGAGTGTCGGCTGGGGCAGCACGGTCTTTTTCCTCGGCAGCCGCGCGCTGGTCTTTCACGAGGCGATTCTGGCCGGCATCGCGTTTGCCCTGTGGTCGGCGTGGTGCGCGCTGCGGCACCTCGCGGCGCCTGATCGCCGCTGGTGGATCGGCGCGCTCCTGTGCGGGCTCGCCTCGGTGCACTGCCGCCCGCCGACGGGGCTGTTTGCCCTGACCCTGCTCGGCTGCGTGGTCGTCGCCGCGTGGTGGCGCGAGGGCGCCGCGCGCTGGCGCGGGCAAAGCCTCCGGCGCGCGATCGCGCTCGGGGGAAGCTGCGTGCTGGCGCAGCTCACGCTCAACGGCCTCGCATGGCTGAAATTCCGCACGTTCGATCCGGCGCCGCTGGCGATCAGCCGGCCCTACGCGGACCCGGGGCGGCTCGCGCACATCGACGGCCGGAGCTTCCACCTCGCCAACCTGCCCTACAATTTCGACACCTACCTGCTGCGGCCCAATTTCCGCCTCGAGCCCGGCTTCCCCTGGTTCTACCTCGGCTCGAACTCGCCGCGCCGCGACTTCCCCCGCGCCAAGATCGACCTGCCGGACTACACGCTCGCGGTGCCGTATGCGATGCCGAGCCTGTTCCTGCTCGCGACGCTCGGCGCCGCCGGCGCGTGGCTCGCCCGGCCCGGCCTGCGCCTCGCCCTCGCGCTCCTCTGGATTGCGGTGCTGCCGATGACGCTCGCGCTCTTCGCGGCCGTCGCGACGGCGCAACGCTACACGGGCGACTTCTGCCCCTTCCTGATCACGGCCGCCTGCCTCGCGCTCGCGGCGCTCGCGGAAACCCGCCCCCCTCTGCGCCGCGCGCTCAACGGCGCGCTCGCCCTTGCCACCTGCGCCGCCGTGGCCGTGACCATCGCGATCACGATCCAATACCAGGGCGCCTACCTCTGGGGCGTGCCGGAGGAAGTGCGCGTGAACTACCAAGGCCTCCGCCGGCGCGTGGACACGTTCCTCGGCGCAACCCCGCCGCCGGGCCCGCCCCCACCCCCGCGCACAGATGTGGACCGCTGAGGTGCAATCCGTTTTGCTACTCCCTCATGCCCGCTGATCTCCAAGCCGACAACCGCCCGCCCCGGACCTGGGGCTGGATGCTCGCCCTCGTCGCCGCGACCATCCTGACCTACTCCTCGGTGTGGCGCGCAGGCTTCATTTGGAACGACAGCGACTACGTGACCAACCCCGAGCTGCGCTCCGCCGGCGGGCTGCTGCGGATCTGGTTCGAGGTCGGCGCGACCGAGCAATACTACCCGCTGCTCCATTCGTGGTTCTGGGTGCAGCAGAAACTCTGGGGTGACGCGCCGCTCGGCTACCATCTCGTGGCCGTGCTGCTGCACGCGGCCAACGCCGTCGTCCTCTGGCTCGTGCTGCGGCGGCTGGCGGTGCGCGGCGCGCTGCTCGCGGCGTTTCTCTTCGCGCTGCATCCCGTGTGCGTGGAGTCCGTCGCCTGGATCGCGGAGCAGAAGAACACGCTCTCGACGCTCTTCTACCTGCTGGCGGCGCTCGCCTACCTGCGCTTCGACGCGGGGCGCCGCCCGCGCGACTACGCCATCGCCTCGGCGTGGTTCGCGTGCGCGCTCCTGTCGAAGTCGCTCACGGCCACGCTCGTCGGCGCGCTGCTGGTCGTCTTCTGGTGGAAGCGCGGGCGGCTGGAATGGCGGCGCGATTTCGCGCCGCTGGCGCCGTGGTTCGTCGCGGGTGCGGCGGTGGGCCTCTTCACGGGTTGGGTGGAGAAAACCGTGCTGCGCGCCGAGGGCGCCGACTTCGCGCTGACCTTCGCCGACCGCGTGCTCGTCGCGGGGCGGATCGTGTGGTTTTACCTCGGCAAGCTCGTCTGGCCGGCCGACCTGATTTTCATCTACCCGCGCTGGGAGATCGACGCGCGCGCCGCGGGCTGGGCGTGGCTCTGGCCGCTCTCGCTGCTCGCGCTGGTCGCGGGGCTGTGGCTGCTGCGGAAGCGCACGCGCGCGCCGCTCGCCGCGCTGCTGTTTTTCCTCGGCTCGGTTTTCCCGACCTCGGGATTCTTCAACGTCTACGGCTTCCGCTTCTCCTACGTCGCGGACCACTGGCAATACCTGCCGTGCATCGGCGTGCTCGTGCTCGCGGCGGCGGGGCTGGCGCGCGCGTTTGCGGCCCGCCCCGCGCCGCTGCGCCGGGCCGCGGCGGCGGCGTTGCTGGCCTTCCTCGCGGCGCTGAGCTGGCGGCAGGGGGGGCTGTATCGCGACATCGTCACGTTCTACGAGCGCACCATCGCCGCGAACCCCGGCTGCTGGATGGCGCACAGCAACCTCGGCGGCATCCACGCCGAAGCGGGCCGCTGGCGCGACGCGATGCGGCACTACGAGCTCGGCCTCGCGCTCAAGCCCGCGAGCTTCGAGCTGAACCACAACATGGGCCTCGCCTACGTGGCGACCCAGCGCCCGTCCCTCGCGATCCCCTACTTCATGCGGGCCATCGAGCTCGAGCCGCGCTCCTATGCCAGCTATCACAACCTGGGCGCCATCTTCCGCCAGGCCGGGCGGCACGAGGAGGCGATCGCCTGGTTTCTCCGCGCCATCGGGGCGCGGCCGCGCTATGTGCCCGCGCGCAACGGCCTCGGCCTCTCGCTGCTGGACCTGCAGCGGACGCAGGAGGCCGTCGTGGTTTTCCAGGAGGCGCTCGCGTTCGCCCCCGACGATCCCGAGACGCACAACAACCTCGGCATCGCGTTCACCAATCTCGCCCGTCCCGCCGAGGCGGAGGCCGAGCTGCGCCGCGTGCTCGAGCTCAATCCCGCCCACGCCGCCGCGCACGACAACCTGGGCAACCTCTATCGCCGCGTCGGCCGCCTGCCCGAGGCCATCGCCGCCTACGAGCACGCCCACGCGCTCAACCCCGCCTCGCCCGTCACGCTCGTCAACCTCACCCTTGCCCTCGCCGACGCCCGCCGCTTCCCCGAGGCCATCGCCTACGGCGAGCGCGCCGTGCAAGTCGCGCCCGGCATCGGCGAGACGCATTTCAACCTCGCCGTTGCGCTCCTCGGCGCCGGCCGCATCCCCGAGGCGCGCGAGCGCTACGGGATCGCGCGCAAGCTGAAGCCCTCCCTGCCCCTCATCCCTCCGCTCGAGCCCGCGAAATAGGAGCCCCCGGCTCGCCCTTCCTCCTTCGCTCCCGCCCTCCCTCATTCCTTCACTCCCTTCCAGCATGCACCACGTCTTCATCACCGGCTGCGCCGGTTTCATCGGTTCCAACCTCGTCGACCGCCTCCTCGCCGACGGCGTCGCCGTCACCGGCTGGGACAATCTCTCCACGGGCCAGCTCCGCTTCCTCGACGGCGCGCTCAAGCACCCGAAGTTCAAGCTCGTCCGCGGCGACAATCTCGACCTCCCCGCGCTCACGTCCGCGATGAAGGGCGCCGACTTCGTCTTCCACCTCGCCGCCAACGCCGACATCAAGGACGGCTGGTCGCACCCGCGAAAGGACCTCGAGCAAAACACCATCGCGACGTTCAACGTCCTCGAGGCCATGCGCGCCAACGCCGTGAAGCGCATCGCGTTTTCCTCGACCGGCTCCGTCTATGGCGAGGCGCTCGTGACGCCCGACCGCCCCACGCCCGAGACCGACGCGTTCCCGATCCAGACCTCGCTCTACGGCGCGTCCAAGACCGCCGGCGAGGGCCTGCTCGCTGCCTACGCCGAGGGCGCGCAGATCGACGAGGCCTACATCTTCCGCTTCGTCTCGATCCTCGGCGAGCGCTACACGCACGGGCACGTCTTCGATTTCTATAAACAGCTCGTCGAGCACCCCGATCGCCTCCGCGTGCTCGGCGACGGCACGCAGCGCAAGAGCTACCTCTACGTGCAGGATTGCGTGGACGCGCTGCTGCACGTCACGCGCGCCCACACCGCGCGCGACGCCAGGCACCACACGCAAATCTACAACCTCGGCACGCCCGAGTTCGTGCAGGTCAACGACAGCATCCGCGCGATCTGCAAGGCGCTGAACCTCTCGCCCAAGCTGGACTACACCGGCGGCAACAAAGGCTGGATCGGCGACAACCCGTTCATCTTCCTCGACACGAAAAAAATCCAGGCCACGGGCTGGAAACCGAAGCTCACGATCGAGCAAGGCATCATCAAGACACTCCGCTGGCTCGAGGCCAACCGGTGGGTCTACGAGGCGAGACGATGATTTTTGAACCGGAAGGCCGGTAAGGGCGGGAAGAAATCAATTCTGCTCTTTCCGTCCTTCCCGATCTTCCTGTTCAATTTTTCCGTGAACGTCGTCCTCACCGGCTCCAGCTCCGGCATCGGCCGCGCCCTCGCGGAGCGGCTGCTGGCGCGCGGCCATCGCGTGTGGGGCCTCGCTCGTTCCGATCAGTCCGATTTCACGGCGAAGCACGGCGGGAAGTTCACCGGCCTCCGCTGCGATGTCGCCGAATGGGATCAGGTCGCACGCGCCACGCGCGAGGTCGCCGCCGTGGCTGGCTCGCTCGACGCCCTCGTCTGCGTCGCCGGCGTGCAGGGCGAGATCGGCCGCGCGCTCGCCGCCGATCCCGCGAAATGGAGCGCCACGGTGCGCGCGAACCTCGACGGCACCTTCTTCGCCGTGCGCGCGTTTGCCGGCCTCCTCTCCCGCGCGCCACGCCGCGCCAAGATCGTGTGCTTCTCGGGCGGCGGCGCGACCAAGCCGCGCGCCAACTTCTCCGCCTACGGCGTCGCCAAGACCGGCGTCGTGCGCCTCGTCGAGACCATCGCCGAGGAGGAGCGCGGCCGCGCCCTCGACATCAACGCCATCGCCCCCGGCGCGATCAATACGCGGCTCACCGACGAAGTGCTCGCGCTCGGTCCCGCTATCGTGGGCGAGGCCGAGTTCGCCGCCGCGCAAAAGCAGAGGGAGACCGGCGGACAGTCCCTCGCCCGCGCCCTCGATTGCGTCGAATGGCTGCTCTCGCCCGCCAGCGACGGCATCAGCGGCCGCCTCATCAGCGCGCCGTGGGATCCGTGGAGCACACTTTCCGCGCACGCCGCCGATCTCGCGGCGAGTGACATCTACACGCTCCGCCGCATCGTGCCCGAGGAACGCGGAAAAAAATTCTGACCGCCGCCTTCAGCGGGAGCCGCGCAGCTCCCCCCAGCCCAGCGCGACCACCGCGGCCAGCATCGCGACCATCGCGAGTTGCGACACCAGCCGCAGCCCGTGCCAGAGCGGATCCGGGCGCCACTCCCACGCGAGGCGGTGCGTCCCCGCGGGCAACCGCGCCGCCCAGCGGAACTCCGCGCCCGCACGTTGCGCGAGCGGCACCTCCGCCCCATCGACGGTGACTCGGCTCCACGGAAAAATCACCGCGTTGGTCACGACCCAGCCCGGATGCGCCAGCTCCACCGCCGCGCCCTGCACCACGCCAAATTTCGCGCCGCGCGCGCCCACCGGAAACACCGCCTTCACCGCCTCCCGCGCCACCGCCGGCGCGAGCTGCGGCATGCGGCGGATCGCCGCGTAGTCCCCGGCCGCGTCCGTGCGCCCCGGCGCCGCCATCGCCGCGCGATCGCCGCGCCAAGCGTAGTGCGGCTCGTTGCCCGCCGCCTGGGCCGCGCGGCCGTGCCCGAGCTTCACGATCACGCCCGCCAGCGAAATCGCGAGCGCCGCCATCGCGACCCCGATGCTCGCGCGCGCGTGGCGCGCGTAGCCGCCCCGCCGGGCCACGAGCGCGCCCGAGGCGAGCACGGCCACGAGCAATCCCAGGTTCGCGTGACTCGTGAAGCGCGTCGCGAATTGCACGTAGGCCGCGAGGAATCGCAGCGCATCGGCGACCGGCCGGGCCAGCGAGGCGGCAAGCATCAGCGCAAACCACCCCGCGCCGGCGGCGAGAAACCACTTCGCGCCGGCGTCGGTGGTCGCGGCTCCGGGTTCCTCGGCGCGCATGCGGCGCAGCAGAATCACATTCCACCCGCCGAGCACCAGCAGCGCGAAGGCCAGCGGCGCCTCCACGTAGGGCGTGCCCTCGGCGAGCCGGCCTTTGGCCAGCACCTCGGGATCAAACGGCACCGGCGAAAGGCGCACCCACACCGCGTCCGTCCGCGCCGGATTCAGCGACAGCTCGCGGTATCGCCCGACGACCCCGAGGTCGTGCCGGAACTCCAGGTTTGCCTGCACCCAGGGCGCGACGGCGAGGACCACGAGCAGCCCGAACCCGCCGGCCGTGCGAAGCTCGGCGCGCAGGTGGGCGCGGCGCCGCCACGCCAGCGCGAGTGCGATCGCTCCGAGCAGCGCCACGAGGCCGCTGCCCACGAGCGCGGTCGGCGGGTGCGAGCCGAGCGTGAGCGCAAGGAAAAGCCCCGCGAGCCCCAGGCAGAGTCGGCGGCGCGAAAGGCGCTCCTCGGCCAGCGCCGCCGCCCCCCACGCCACCGCCGTCGTGAGGAACGTCGTCGCGAAAAACTCCGTGAGCGCGGCCCGGTTGTAGAGATTGGTCATCGCATGGATCGACCACGTCGCCGCCGTCGCCATGGCAAAGCCCAGCCCGCGGCTGCGGCACGCGTTTTTCCCCGCAAGATAGACGGCCGCGAACTGCGCCAGATAGGCCGCCAGCGCACCGACGCGGATCGCCAGGCCCGCGCCCATCGCGGCCGACAGCAGCCCGAGCGCGGGATAGAGCAGGAAGCCGTAGAAGACCGGCTGCGGCATCCCGACCGCGCCCTCCACATTCAGCGCCGTGGGCATCGCGCCATGCTGCCGGAAATACTCGCCGAAGTAGCCGACGAGCCACTGGTGGTTGTGCCAGTCGTAGAAAAAATTCGCGCCGAGGTCGGCCAACAGGGCGAGCGGCAGCGCCACCACCAGCAGCGCGCCGAGCCATCGGAGAGACTTCATGCCGCGTGATGGCCCGCGCGTTCAGCGCCCGAACACCCGGTAGTTCAAAATCAGGAACACCACGATCGTCGAGGGCGGGATCGCCCAGAGCGTGGCCCACGTGGCGCTCAGCTTGAAGCGATTCCGCAGCAGCTTGAACGCACCAAGGTTGATCAGGTAGCTCAGCGCGACCGCCACGAGATACTCGCCGAGCTGCTGCGTCGTGTCACCGCGCGTGCTTGGCAGCGCCCAGAAGCGGTTCGCGAGGTAGTGCGTCGTGGTCGAGACCACCCATGAGACGGAAAACGCCCACGTCTCGCCCAGGCGCGCCTTGAGCGCGCGCAGCACGGCGATCTGCACGAGCGCCGAGCCGCCGCCGACCGCGAGGAAGCGCAGCAGCCGGAGCTGCGTCTCGCGGTCATGGAGGTAGGCGTCGAGCATCGCGCGCATCCGACGCGAGGCGACGCCCGCCCCGCAACCTCATTCGCGCGCCACGCGCTCGGCCGCCAGGATCTCGCCCGAAAACACCGGGCCGCAGCTCGTGCCGCCGATCGGGTTGCGGCCGACGTGCACCTCGCCGTGCTCCGCGGGGTGAAACTCGGCGCGATCCTCCCACACGAGCTTCCCGTCCACGACGACCCGCACCGGCGCCGCGCCGCCCGGGCGCGCCGCGGCGGCATCGTCCACCGTGGCCAGCGACCCGTGGGTGATGCGCAGCTCATGCTCCGCCGCGAAGTCGATTCGCAGCGCGGCGCTCGCCCGCGGGGGCGAGCCCCACGAGTCGAGGACGAACCGCACCTCGTCGTGGCCCAAGTGCTCGAGCAGGATCAGCTCGCCCGCACCGCTGCGGCCCGTGACGACCAGCGGCTCCCGCGTGCCGGGCGGCTGGGGCCGCAGGCGCACGCGCAGGCGCAGGGTGTCGGAGTTGCCCGGCAACGACGTGGGAGGATCCTCGGCCGTGGGCGCGACGCGGCGCCAGGCGTCCATCCGCGCCACGCGCACCTCGCCTGAACCGGGCCGATCGAGGCGAAGATGCTCCAGCAGGACCGTCTCGCCATCGACCGCGATCTCGGCGCGCCGAAGCATCGCGCGCACCTCCGCCGGCGTGCGCCCGGCGAAGAACGGGTGATCCGGCGGCGGAAACAGCGAGGCCAGCGCCACGCGGATGCGGTGCGGCGTGTCCGGCGCCAGTGCGCGCGGGGGCGCAAACCGCTCCACCCCGCCGGCGGGCGCAAAGCCGAGTTGCACGCGGCCGTCACCGAGGTGCCGCGCGATCAGCCGATCCACCAGCGGCGCGCGCCCGATCGCCAGCAGCGTCTCGTCGCCCACGGCCTTCATCGCCGGCCACCGCACGGTCAGCTCGAGCGGACCGTGCCCCACGCCGGCAGCCCGCTCGAGCGCGGCGGGCAGCCGGTTGAGCGCGCGGGCGATTTCCTGCGCGAGCGCGGGATTTCTTTCCCTGAGCAGGCCGTCGAAACCCAGGCTGAAGAGCACGCCGAACATCACTCCATACGCCGCCGCCAAGGTCACGGTCGCCGAGACCCACGCGCGCGGCGCGAGACGCCGCTCCAGCGCCAGCAGGCCCACCCCCGCCAGCACCATGAAGGCCGGCATGAAATCCACCTGGTAGCGCGACAGCGCGCTGAAAAACAAAAGCATCACCGCCGCCCCGCCCGCGAATAGCCATGCCGCCGCCGCGAGCCACGCGCCGAGCGGCCCGCGCTCGGCCTCGCTCCGCCGCCACAATGCCAGCGGCGCCAACAGCGCGAGCCACGCGATCGGATAGCTCACCAGCACGCCGTAGACGTCCCCGCGGTGCGGGGTGAAACCGGCCGGCCCCGCCCCGAGATCACGGGCGCGAATGAAGGGGAACCACGCCTGCCATTCCGCCGGGCAGAAAAAGTGCGCCCATGCGGTGAGCGGCGCATAGCGCGGGCTGAAGTGCGGGAGCTTCGACTCGTAGTCGAGGCTGAGCTGGTAGGCCTGGCCGAACTCCAACGGGCTGCCGAACCGCGCCCAGTTGTGCCACGCCAGCGCGGCGCCGATGAACGCCAGCGGCAACGCCGCCGCCACCGCCTCACGCGCCGGGACGCGCCGCTCTTTCCGCCACCACCAGGCCAGCGGCGCCGCGAACAACGGCATGGTGAAGAGGTAGGTCGGCCGCGACGCGATCGCGAGGCCCAGGGCGAGCGCCGCCGCCGCCAGCCAGCGCACGCGGCTCCGGGTCGCCTCCGCGTGCAAGCTCCGCCACACCCCGAGCAGCGCCAGCATCGCGAAGGCGTAGCCCCCGGCGATCGGCAGTTCCCACATGTGCGGCCGGCGCACCAGCGCAAGCCACGCCCCGGCCAGCCCGAGCGTGAGCACGCCCAGCGCGAGCACCAGCGCGCCCGACTCCGGAAAATACCGGCGCCGCACCGCGCAGAACAGCGCCACGCTCGCGACGAAGCCGCCAAAGACGAACGCGAGCACCGCCGCGGCGAGCGGCATGTCCGTGCCCGTCGCGAGCCGCCACGGCAGCATCAGCGTCACGGCGGGCGCGACGCCGAAATAGACGTAGTATTTTCCCCGGTAGAGCGACGCATCGTGCAATCCGACCCCCGGCGGCCGCTGCGCCGGATCGTAGGGATTGGGCAGAGCGAGCAGCGCGGCCGGCACCTCGACCTTCATGTGCAGGTGCCCGTCGAGCCAGCCATCGATCAGGCAATTGTAGTAGTCCCGCCGATCGCGCTTCGGTCGCCACGGATCGCCGCTCGATCGCACGGTCCAAAAATAGAAGGCCCCGACCGCCGCGCAGAGCGCGACGACGAGGATGCGCTCCGCCCGGCTCATCTCAAAACCTCACTTGCGTCGTCGCGCGCGTTGCCTTGGCCTTCGTCATTTCACGACCACGGAATGAACCGCGCCAGCACCGAGCAACCTCAATTCGCCGTCATCGGCTGCGGCCTCATCGGGCGGAAGCGCGTGATCGCCCTCGGGCCCAACCCGCCGTTGCTCTACACCTGCGATCTCGACGGCACCCGGGCCGCCGCGCTCGCCCAGCTGGCGCCGGGCTGCGCGCCCGTGACGGAGGCCGCGAAGGTCCTCGCCGATCCGCGGGTCACGGCGGTCATTGTCTCCACGCTCAACGCCTCGCTCGCCCCGCTCGCGCTCGCCGCCATCCGCGCCGGCAAGCACGCGCTGATCGAGAAGCCCGGCGCGCTCAACGCCGCGCAGCTCCGCACGCTCCGCGCCGCCGCGCGGCAATCCGGCGCGCGCGTCCGCCTCGGCTACAACCACCGCCATCACGGCGCGCTGCTCAAGGCCCGCGCGCTCGTCGACGCCGGCGCACTCGGCCCGCTGATGTTTCTGCGCGCGCGTTACGGCCACGGCGGCCGCAAGGGCTACGATCGCGAGTGGCGCGCCGACCCCGCCCTCTCCGGCGGCGGCGAGCTGATCGACCAAGGCGTCCACCTGATCGATCTCGCGGGCTGGTTTCTCGGCGACTTCACCGCCGTCGAGGGCCACGCCTCCACGCTGTTCTGGGACATGAAGGTCGACGACAACGCCTTCGTCTCGCTGCGCACCGCCGCCGGCCAGACCGCGTGGCTGCACGCGAGCTGCACGGAGTGGAAAAACCTGTTCTCCCTCGAGCTCTACGGCCGCACCGGCAAGATCATCATCGACGGCCTCGGCGGCAGCTACGGCCTCGAGAAACTGACCTACTACCCGATGCCCGCCGAGATGCTCGGCAAGCCGACGCCGCCCGAGGTCTTTGAGTTCCCCACCGACAACTCGTGGGCGCTGGAGACGCAGGCGTTCGTCGACGACATCCGCCTCGCCCGCGAGCCCGCGCCCGGGCTCACCGAGGGCATCCGCACGCTCGAGATCGTCGAATCCATTTACCGCCGCAGCGGTTTTCCGATTTCAGAGGCGGGTCTGTAGCCCTCGCTTGTCATTCCCACGCGAAGCGCCGCCGAAGTCGAAAATCGCAAATCCCAAATCGCAAATCCAGCCGATGATCATCACCCGTTCCCCCCTTCGCGTCTCGCTCGGCGGCGGCGGCACCGACCTGCCGTCCTACTACCGCGAGCACGGCGGCTTCCTCGTCGCGGCGGCGATCGACAAATACGTCTACATCACGCAGCACCGCACGTTTCAGCCCGAGATCATCGTCAAGTATTCCAAGCTCGAGCGCGTCCCGTCCGTCGATCACATCGAGCACCCGATCATCCGCGAGGCGCTCAAGCTCACCGGCGTGACCGATCCGCACCTCGAGCTCACGTCGATGGCCGACATCCCCGGCGGCACCGGCCTCGGCTCCAGCGGCAGCTTCACGACCGCGCTGCTGAAGGCGCTCCACGCGTCGAAGCGCACGCTCGTCTCGCCCGCCGAGCTCGCCGAGCAGGCCTGCGACATCGAGCTCAACAAGCTCGGCGAGCCCATCGGCAAGCAGGACCAATACATCGCCGCGGTCGGCGGCATCACGGCGTTCACGTTTCACCGGGACGGCCGCGTCGAATACCGCCCCTGCGCGATCTCGGAGGAGACGCTCTTCAACCTCGAGGACAACCTGCTGCTTTTCTTCACCGGCTACAGCCGCAGCGCCTCCGCCATCCTCAAGGATCAAAACGACAAGTCGAAGGCCAACGACAAGGCCATGCTCGACAACATGCACTTCACGAAGGAACTCGGCTTCAAGTCGCTCGACGCGCTGGAGGGCGGGAACCTCGAGGAGTTCGCGCGCCTGATGGACGTGCACTGGCAGCGCAAGAAGGCCCGCAGCTCCGGCATGAGCAACGCGCACATCAACGACTGGTATGACCACGCGATGGCGCACGGCGCGCTCGGCGGAAAGCTGATCGGCGCCGGCGGCGGCGGCTTCCTGATGTTCTACGCGGGCGACAAGACGAGGCTCCGCCACGCGATGCGCGAGAAGGGCCTGCAGGAGGTGCGCTTCCGCTTCGACTTCGAGGGCACGAAGGTCGTCGCCCAGAACTGAAAAGCGAAAGTTGGAAGGCGAAAGGCGAAGACTCTGAAGACTGAGCTCGAAGGCCGAACCTTGGAATTCGCCGTTCGCGCCACGGCATTCGTCGCTTTGCTTCCACGGGCAACCGCCGGCTGGACCCTCGGACGGCAACTCTTGAAAGCTGCCACGTCCATCGGGGCGAACTATCGGGAAGCTGGCCGCGCGGAATCGAAGGACGATTTCATCCACAAGGTCGGCATCGCCGAGAAGGAAGCGGCCGAGACCGAATACTGGCTGCTGATTTGCCAACGGTCATTTCCTGATCGCGCCGAGATCGTCACCCTGCTGGACGAGCCTCGTCAGCTCCTTGCGATTCTCACCACAATCGGGCGCAACGCCAAAAAGCCCCGATGACCACAACCACACCTTCCGCCTTCCGCCTTCCGCCTTCCGCCTTGCCCGTGGCTCTCCTCGCCGGTGGCATGGCCACGCGCCTGCGCCCGATCACGGAGAAAATCCCCAAGCTCCTCGTCGAGGTCGCGGGCGAGCCGTTCTTCTCCCACCAGCTCCGGCTGCTGAGGAAAAACGGCCTGACCAAGATCGTCCTCTGCGTCGGCTACCTCGGCGAGATGATCGTCGAGCAATATGGCGACGGCGCGAAATGGGGCGTGCAGATCGAGTATGCGTTCGACGGGCCGAAGCTCCTCGGCACCGGCGGCGCGCTCATCCGCGCGCTGCCGAAGCTCGGCGACGCCTTCTACGTGCTCTACGGCGACAGCTACCTGCCGATCGACTACCGCGCCATCGGCGATTTTTTCCTGCGCAGCGGCCAGCTCGGCCTGATGACGGTCTACGAAAACCAAGGCCGCTACGACACCAGCAACGTCGAGTTCGCCGGCGGCGAGATCAAGGTCTACGACAAGAAGAACAAGACGCCCGCCATGCGCCACATCGACTACGGGCTCGGCGTGTTTCGCGCCGCGGCGTTCGACGGCTTCCCGCGCGATGCCGTCGTCGATCTGGCGGCGGTGCAGAGGCAGCTCGTGGCGCGTCGCCAGCTCGCCGGCTACGAGATGCACCAGCGTTTCTACGAAATCGGCTCGCACGAGGGCTTGCAGGAACTCGACACCCTGCTGCGCACCCGCCAGCTTCCGCCCCCATAACTCCCTCCATGTCCTATTCCGCCCAACACCTGAAGGAGACGGCCGAGATCGTCTCGAAGCTCAATCCCGACGACTGCGAGCGCTGCGTCCGCGAGCTCGTCGCCGCGCGCGCGCGCGGTGGCCGGCTCTTCATCCTCGGTGTCGGCGGCAGCGCGGCCAACGCCTCGCATGCCGTGAACGACTTTCGCAAAATCGGCGGCCTCGAGTGCTACGCGCCCACCGACAACGTCTCGGAGCTCACCGCGCGCACCAACGACGAGGGCTGGGCCAGCGTCTTCGCCGAGTGGCTCCGCGGCTCGCGCCTGCGCAAGGAGGACGCGCTCCTCGTCTTCTCGGTCGGCGGCGGCAATCTCGAGAAGAACGTGTCGCCCAACCTCGTGCTCGCGTTGCAGCTCGCGAAGCAGGTCGGCGCGCGCATCATCGGCATCGTGGGCAAGGACGGCGGCTACACCGCCAAGGTCGCCGACGCCTGCGTGATCGTGCCGGTCGTGAACGCCAACAACATCACCCCCCACAGCGAGGCCTTCCAAGCCGTTATCTGGCACCTCTTCGTCTCGCACCCCGATTTGAAGGTGAACCAGACAAAGTGGGAAAGCGTGGCGGCGCGATAGCGCCGCAAGAAAGGCGAAAATCGGAAGGCGGAAGGCGAAAACCAGATCCCCCTTATCTCCCCAGCCGCCACCTTTCGCCTTCCGCCTTTCACCTTCCGCCTTTCACATGCGCCCCGCCGTTTTCGTCGATCGCGATGGCACGCTGAACCGCCAGCTCATCCGCGACGGCCAGCCCCACCCGCCGCAGACGCTCGCCGAGTTCGAGCTGTTCGACGGCGTGCCCGCGGCCTGCGCGCAGCTCGCCGCCGCCGGCTTCACGCTCGTCGTCGCGACCAACCAGCCCGATGTCGCGCGCGGCACGCAGTCGCTCGCCGTCGTCGAGGCGATGCACGCCAAGCTCCTCGCGCTCGTCCCGTCCATCACGCGCATCGAGGTCTGCTACGCGCCCGGCCAAGGCGTGCCGCACCCCGACGACCGCCGCCGCAAGCCCGAGCCCGGCATGTTGCTCGATGCCGCCCGCGACCTCGGCCTCGATCTGGCGCGCTCCTGGATGATCGGCGACCGCTGGCGCGACATCGACTGCGGCCGGCGCGCCGGCGTGCGCACGGTGTTCATCGACTTCGGCTACGCCGAGGAGCTGCACGCCGCGCCGGATTTTACCGTGTCATCCTTTCCAGAAGCCGCCCGAATAGTCCTCGCCCAGCATTGACCGCCCCGCGCGCTTGCCCCTCCCTCACTTCCCATGAAATCCCTCAACGATCTCAAAATCCAGCTCTACGCCGACGGCGCCGACAAGGCCGGCATCCTCGATCTCTACGCCAAGCCCTACATCAAGGGCCTCACCACGAATCCCTCGCTGATGAAGAAGGCCGGCATCAAGGACTACGAGGCCTTCGCCAAGGAGATCCTCCAGAGCGTCACCGCCAAGCCCATCTCGCTCGAGGTCTTCACCGATGATCTCGCCGAGATGAAGCGCCAGGCCCTCAAGATCAGCGGCTGGGCCAGGAACGTCTACACGAAGATTCCGATCACGAACGCGCGCGGCGACTCCTGCCTCCCGCTCATCAAGGAACTCGGCCAGGCCGGCGTGAAGCTCAACGTCACCGCCCTGCTCACGCTCAAGCAGGTGGCGGGCGTCGCCGAGGCGCTCAACCCCGCCGTGCCCGCCGTGGTTTCCGTCTTTGCCGGCCGCATCGCCGACACCGGCGTCGATCCGATGCCGATGGTCCGCGCCTGCGGCGCGCTGCTCCACGCGCAACCCAAGGCCGAGCTGCTCTGGGCCAGCACGCGCGAGGTGCTCAACATCTTCCAAGCCCAGGAAGCCGGCTGCGCCATCATCACCGTGCCGCACGACATCCTCGCCAAGGCCGCGAAGATGTTCGGCCAGGACCTCACGGAGCTGTCGCTCGACACCGTGAAGACCTTCTCGAAGGACGCGATCGACTGCGGCTTCAAGCTCTGAGAAAATCCGCATTTACCTCCAAGGCAGACCCGCGCAGCGTCGCCGGTCTGCCTTTTTTTGCGCCAGTCCTGCCCGCTTCCCACGCGTGAACATCCTCTTCGTCAACTACGGCGACTTCACCACCAACAGCCTGAACCACATCGGCGGCTTCGCCAACGCGCTCTGCGCGGCCGGCCATGCGTGCGTCGTGGCGGTGCCGCATGGCAAGGAGACCGCCGCGCATGTGCGGCAGGCGATGTTCATCCCGGCGACCTACGCGGATGTCCTCACGCGGCCGGACTTGTTTCCCAACGGCAAACCCGCCGACGTGATCCACGCGTGGACGCCGCGCGAGGGCGTGCGCAAGTTCGTCCTCGCCTATCAGCGCACGCTGCCCGCCGCCGCGCCCGCGCGCCTGATCATCCACCTCGAGGACAACGAGCGCTTCCTCCTCGAGGCCTTCACCGGGAAGACCTTCGCCGCGCTGCGCGAGGCGCCCGCCGCCGAGATCGATGCGTGGCTCGTCGACGGCCTGCCGCATCCGCTGCGGCACGAGAGTTTCCTGCGCGTGGCCGACGGCGTCACCCACATCATCGATCGGCTGAAGGAGTTCGCGCCGCCGGGCGTGCCGACGCAGCTCCTCCCCCCGGGCGTCGATTTCGATCTCTACCGCCCGCAGCTCGCCGACGCGGCGTTGCGCGCGGAACTGGGACTGCGCCCGGAGGAGAAGGTCGTCGTCTTCACGGGCAGCAACACGTTCGCCAATGAGCCCGAGATGCGCGAGCTCTACGTCGCTATCGCACTGCTCAACGCCGGCGGCACGCCGACGCGCCTCGTGCGCACCGGCATCAACTCGCCCAAGTTCCTCGACGGCCTCACGCCCGAGCTGCGCGCGCACGTGCTCGATCTTGGTTTCGTCGAGAAAGGAAAACTCCCGCGCCTGCTCGCGCTCGCCGAAGCGCTCGTGCAGCCGGGCCGTTCCGGCGCGTTCAACGACTACCGCCTGCCGTCGAAGCTGCCCGAGTTTCTCGCGATGGGTCAGGCCGTCGCGCTCCCGCCGACCAATCTCGCCACGCTGATGCAGGACGGACGCGAGGCCGTCTTCCTGCCCACCGGCGCGCCCGAGGAAATCGCGCACACTCTGCGCGCGCTCTTCGCCGATCCGGCGCGACGCGCGGCGCTCGGGAAAAACGCCGCCGCCTTCGCGCGGCAGCATTTCGACCTCGCGGCGCACACGCGCTCGCTGGCGGCGTTCTACACCGCCGTCACGCAGCGCCCGTCAACCGCCGATTGGTCGCTCGCGCGCGATCCGTTTGCCACCGAGACGGCGATGGTGATGGCACTCGCCCGCGCGCACGCCGCTTCGCCCGAGTTGGAATTGGTGGGCCTCGTCGCGCGCCAGCTCGACGCCGCGCTCGAGCGCATCCGCACCCAGCCCGACCTCGCCGTCAACCAGCTCAGCGCGCGCATGCGCGAGCTGGCGGAGCATTGCGCGCGCCTGCAGACCGCGCTCGACGAGACGCGCCACACGAGCGATCGCCACATCGCCAACCTCAAGGAGGGCCTGCGCCTCACGCAGAACCACGCCGAGAACCTCGAGCGCACGCTGCGCGAGACGACGAGCCACGCCGGCAACCTCGAGCGCGAGCTCGGCGACATGCGCCCGCGCCACGCCCGCGGCGAGGTGCTGCGCGTGCAGGCTGAGACGCTGTTGCGCTCCGCCCTCCACCAGTGCCACGCCTACGAGCGCGAGATCGAGCGGCTCGAGACCGAATGGCAGGCGCGGCTCAACCTTTCCGAGACCAACTTCCGCGCCAGCGATCGCGAGGCGCGCTATTACCGCCAGCTTCTGCAGCAGCATTACGAGGAGAGCCGCGCCCTCGCCGCCCGCGCCCACGACGCCGCCCGCGTTCACCGCGACGCGCTCCACGCCAAAGCCGAGCGCATCGCGCAGCTCGAGCACAAGGTCCGCCGCATGACGGACACGTTCTCGTGGAAATCCACCGCGTGGCTGCGCGCGTTGCGCCGCGCCTTGTTCGATTCGAAGAAGTCCGCCGCCGATTTGCCGCCCACCGTGCCGCAGCCCGCGCTGGAGGCGCTTGCCACGGTTTCCGCCCCGCCCACGCTCACCTTCCGCTTCAGCGTGGACTACCCGCAGGCATGGAGCTTTCCCGCCAAGAAGCTCCTCGTGCGCGGCTGGTGCCTCGCTGTCGAGCCCGACGCGGAGGTCAAGCACCTGCGCGCCACCGTCAACGGCCGCCGCCGCTTCCCCGGCGTCTACGGCCTCAAGCGCCTCGACGTCTTCGCCACCATGCGCGATCTGCCGCAGGCCGAGTATTGCGGCTGGAAGGTCGAGATCCCGCTCGAGCTGGGCGACACCGAGCTCGTGCTCGAGGTCGGCGACGAGGCGGGCGCGTGGCACGTGTTCTTCGCCACGCCGCTGCGCGTCGGCGACGACGCCGGCCCGCCGGAGCTCACGAGCTACGAGCGTTGGGCCGCGACGTTCGACACGCACTCGCCCGAGGCGCTGCTGAAACTCGCCGAGGAATCGCGCGCTTTCGCGCACCGCCCGCTCATCTCCATCATCGTCCCGATCTACAACACGCCCGAGCGCTGGCTCCTCAAGGTCGTCGATTCCGTGCGCGCGCAGACCTACGATCGCTGGGAACTCTGCCTAGCCGACGACGCCTCGCCGCACGCGCACGTGCGCCCGCTGCTCGAGAAACTCGCCGCCTCTGATCCGCGCATCAAGGTCACCTTCCGCGAGAAAAACGGCCACATCTCCGCCGCTTCCAACTCCGCCCTCGAGCTCGCGACCGGCGAGTTCGTCGCGCTCCTCGATCACGACGACGAGCTCGCGCCCCACGCCCTCCACGAGATCGTCGCGCTGCTCAACGCCCAGCCCGCCACTGATCTGATCTACAGCGACGAGGACAAGATCGATGAGGAGGGCCGCCGCCACGAGCCCTACTTCAAGCCCGACTGGCTGCCCGATCTCTTCACCGCGCAGAACTTCATCTCGCACCTCACCACCTACCGCATGGCGCTCGTGCGCGAGGTCGGCGGCTTCCGCGTGGGCTTCGAGGGCTCGCAGGACTGGGACCTCGCCCTCCGCGTGATCGAGCGCATCGCCGATCCCGCGCGCATCCGGCACATCCCGAAAATCCTCTACCACTGGCGCGCCATCCCCGGCTCGACGGCGCTGATGCTCAGCGAGAAGAACTACCCGCTCGAGGCCGCGCGCCGCGCGCTCACGGATCACTTCGCCCGCCGCGGCGAGAAGGTCACGCTCCACCACGTGCCCGGTGATCACTGGCGCGTGCAATACCCGCTCCCCGCCACGCCGCCGCCCGTCTCCCTCGTCATCCCCACGCGCAACGGCCTGAAATTCCTCCAGCGCTGCGTGGATAGCATCCTCGAGAAGACGACCTACCCTCACTACGAGATCCTGATCGTGGACAACGGCTCCGACGATCCCGCGACGCTCGCGTATCTCGAGTCGTTCACCAAGGGCACCAACGCCCTGCTCGTCTCCATCAACGCGCAGGCCTCCTCGGCGCCGGGCGCCACGCAGCCGCGCGTGGTCCGCGTGCTGCGCTACGACGCCCCTTTCAATTTCTCCGCGATTAACAATTTCGCCGTCGCGCAGGCGCAGGGCGAGCTGGTCGGCCTCCTCAACAACGACCTCGAGGTCATCACCCCCGCGTGGCTGGAGGAGATGGCTGCGCAAGCGCTGCGCCCCGGCGTCGGCTGCGTCGGCGCGATGCTCTACTACCCCAACGACACCATCCAGCACGCCGGCGTGATCGTCGGCCTCGGCGGCGTGGCGGGCCACGCGTTCCGCGACTACCCGCGCGGCACCGACGGCAAGTTCAACCGCGCGCGCCTCGTGCAGAACTACAGCGCCGTCACCGCCGCCTGCCTCGTCGTGCGCAAGGCCACCTACACGCAGGTCGGAGGCCTCGACGAGCGGCAGCTCACCGTCGCCTTCAACGACATCGATTTCTGCCTCAAGGTGCGCGCCGCCGGCCACCGCAACCTCTGGACTCCCTTCGCGGAACTCTACCACCACGAGAGCGTGAGCCGCGGCGCCGAGGATACGCCGGCGAAGCACGAGCGCTTCCGCGGCGAGGTCGAGACGATGATGCAGCGCTGGGCCGCGCCGATCCGGCACGACCCCGCCTACAACCCGAACCTCTCGCTCGAGCACACCGACTTCTCCCTCGCCGCCCCCCCGCGCCCGTGGAGCGCGACCGCGTGACGCGCTTTCCCGCCAACCTCGACGATCCGATCCGCGACGTCCTTGTTGACCCGCTCTGCTTCCTGATTCGCGGCTGGGCTTGGCTCGGCCCGGCGCAGAGCGAGATCGTCGCCATCGAAGCCTACTCCGGCGCGGCCCTCCTCGGCTCGACCCGCACGCTCTATCCCCGGCCTGATGTGACCGCGGCGCTGCAGCTTGGATCGGCCGCCTGCGCTGGATTCGAGATTTTCGCGCATCACGCGACGTTCACGCCCGGCGCGGCGCTGGAACTGCATGTCGTCGCCCGGCTGCGCGACGGCTCGCGCACCGCGCCGCTCGCGACCACGCGCGCAAACACGATCACGCGCGACTATCGCACCAACCACTTCGGCGTCCTTCTCGACCGCGACACGATCGCCGTGCAACGGCACGGCAATATCTTCGCCACCGGCCCGTCGCTCGCGGAGGGCAGCGCGGAACTGGCCGCGCTGCTCCGCCGCCATCTCGGCCCTCCGCCGCTGCGCGTGATCGACGTCGGCTGCGGCCTCGGCTCCTATGGCCGCGGACTGCTCGCCGACGGCTACGATTGGATGGGCGCCGAGGTGCGCGCGTCCGACTGCGCCGAGCTCGCCCGCCTCGGGCTGCCGCACCGGCAAGTGGACGGGCGCACGCTGCCGTTCGCGGACAACGCCTTCGATTCGGCGCTGTGCCTCGAGGTCCTCGAGCACATCGACGACCCGCGAGCCTTCCTGCGCGAGGTTCACCGCGTGGCGCCGCGCCGCCTGATCGTCTCGGTCCCGAATTGCGAGCTGCTCGGCTACCTGTGGGACTACCGCGCGACGCCATGGCACATGCTGGAGGGCGACCACAAAAACTTTTTCACCCGCTGGAGCCTCGGCGCGCTGCTGCGCGAGTTCTACGCGGAGGTGGAGCTGGCGTTCCACACGCCGTTCCCGCTGCGCACGCCGGAGGGCACGCCGCTGCACTACAACCTCCTCGCGGTCGCGACCGCGGCGGCCTGACACCATGACGCACGAGGAGCAAATCGCCCGCTGGATCGGCCCGGGCAAAACCGGCGTCGAGATCGGCGCGTTCAAGTCGCCCGTGCCCGGGCTCGTGCCGCCGCCGTTCTACGTCGATTGCTTCAAGGAGTTCGGCTTCGAGGCCGTGCACGCCGACTATTACGGCCATGCGACCGCGCTGCCGTTCCGCGACAACTCGCTCGACTACGTCGTCACCTCGCACGTGCTCGAGCACGTGGCCAATCCCGTCGCCGCCTTCGCCGAGTGGTATCGCGTGCTGCGCCCTGGCGGCATCATCTACCTCCTCGTGCCCGACCGACGCTTCACGTGGGATCATCCGCGTCCGCTCACGCCGGTCGATCATTTCCTCGAAGATTACGAGCGCGGCACCACGCCGGCCGACGCCACGCACATCGACGACTTCGCGCTCGGCCTCGACTGGTCGCAGTTCAGCCCCGCGACGCCGGCCGCGGAAATTCCCGCGCAACGCACCACCCTCGCGCGCGGCATGCATGAGGCGGTCGCGCGCGGCGAGCACCTCAACATCCATTTTCATACCTTCGAGCCCGCCAACCTCCGCGCGCTGATCGAGCGGCTGCGCACGTGGCCGCGCACGCAGTTCAACTGGACGCTGCTCGAGACCGCCGAGCGTTTCCCCGCCTCCAACCCCATCGGCTGCCTCGCTGTGATCCGCGTGGACAAGCGCTGGCGCGACCGCCTCGCGGGTTGGCGCAACCGCCGCGCCACCGCGCGCGATCCGAAGTTCCCGCTGCGCGCGGACGCGCAGCCGTTCGCCGAGTTTGCCCGCACGTGCGCCGGCCTCGGCGGGGTGCGGTAACCTTGCCGATGCGCTTCCTCTCACCGCGCCTCCTCCGCGCCGCGCTCGCCGCGTGCCTCTTCGCGCTGATCGTCGGCGCCAAGTGGGCGACGTTTGACCGCTTCGGCTCGCCCATGCCCGATTGGGACCAGTGGGACGCGGAGGGCGGCAACCTCCTCATCCCTTGGTTCGAGCGGGGGCCGTTCCTCGAAAAGCTGTTCGAGCCGCACAACGAGCACCGCGTCGTCCTGACCAAGCTCCAGAACCTCGCGCTCACCGTCGCCACCGGCCAGTGGGACTGCCGCGTGGAGGCCGCCGCCAACGCCGTCCTGCACGCGGCCTTCGCCGCCGCCCTGTGGTTCGCCGCCCGCCGCTGGGTCGCCGCGCGCTGGCACGCGGCGCTGTTCGCGCTGGCGTTTGCGCTCTTCGGGCTGCCGATGGCGTGGCAAAACGTCCTCGGCGGGTTCCACTCCCAGCAATACTGGCTGCTCGCCACCTCGGTGCTCGCGATTGTCGTGCTGCCCTATGCGCGCCGCGGGAGCGGGGCGTGGTGGCTCGGCGTGCTCGCGGCGCTGCTGGCGCTCGGCTCAATGGGCTCCGGGCTTTTCGCCGCCTTCGCCGTCCTGCTCGTCGTGGGATGGCGCGTCATCCGGCGCGAGACCCCGCTGCGGGAAACCTGGCCGACGCTCCTCGCCTGCGCGGCGTTCGTCGTGATCGGCTTCGCGACGCGCACGGAGGTCGAGTATCACGCGCACATGAAGGTGAAGACGGCGCACGACTTCATCTTCTCCATCCTGCGCAGCCTCGAGTGGCCGCTGCGCGGGCACGACTGGGCCGGCCCGCTGCTCTGGCTGCCGTGGGCGCTTGCCGCCTGGCGGGTGTTTGCTGGAGCCGCGGCGCCCCCGCCGCGGTTCACGTCCGACCGCGGCGAGGGCGCCGCGGCTCCAGCCACGCATGCCGGCCCGATCATCGTCGCGCTCGGCGGCTGGACGCTCCTGCAGATTGTGGCGACCGCCTATGCGCGCGGCGCCGGCGCGGACTACCCCGCATCGCGCTACATGGACACGCTGGCCTTCGGCGCGTTTGCCAACGGGCTCGCGCTCGCGTGGCTGTTCTCCGCGGCAGCCGTGACGCCCCGGCTCCGCCTGGGGTGCATCGCCGCCGCCGTGCCTTGGCTGGGGTTGATGGCCTTCGGGGTGCGGGAGGTCGCCGAACGCAACCTCCGCTGGGAGATGCCCGACGCGAAGCGCTACTACGTGAACGCCGAGGCCAACATGCGGAACTACCTCGCGACCGACGACCGCCGCCACCTTTCCGGCCCCGACGTGCCCTACCCCAACGTCGACGATCTCGTCGAACGGCTGTCCCACCGCAGCCTTCGCCTGCTGATGCCGGTGCCGCTCCGCGCGCCGCTCACCGTCGTGCCCGCCGACCGCGCCACGGTGTTCTTGGAAAACGACGCCCGCGCCGCCGATCGCAAGGTCCCACCCCACGCCGGCCTGCCGCCCGCGCTTGCACCCCTCGAAGCCGCGAAGACGTGGGGCTCCTTCAGCCCCTCGGCCGCCCCGACGGGCACCTGGCGCAGCGCGCCGATCGCGCCGTCGCCGCTGGGCTGGCTCAAGTTTGAGACCGCCGGCGATCTCGGACGTCCGGGCGCCGCCGTGAGCCTGGCGCTGCGCGACGCCCAGTCGGGCGCGCTGCTCGCGGAAATCGCGCCCGGAAAGGTTCCCGGCGACACGTGGCGCGCCGCCTACGTGCGCGCGCCGCGCGTGCCGTTTGTGGTGGAGGCACGCGACGATTCCGCGGCGCACTGGCTGGCCTTTTCCGGCCCCGTCGAGATGGGCGCCCCCGCCTACTGGGCGTGGCGGCTGACGAAAAACGGCCTTTTGATCGCGTGGTTTTCCGCGGGCGCCGCCGTGCTGCTCGCCGTCGCGGCATGGCGCGCGGGCCGGGAAGGTTCTTGTCCGGAAGCGCCGCCTTCACCGAGACTCGGACCTTCCGCATGAGGTTCTTCACGCTTCCGGCCCTGTTGGCCGCCGCGCTCCTGAGCGTGGTGGCGGCGCTGCCGTTTCTGCCCTTCGCGAAGCGGCATTCGGAGCTTTTCCGATTCGAGGCACGCGTGACCTCGACCGTCGCCGGCGGCTTCCAGATTTTCTACGATGACGGCCGCGGGTCGCGGGAGGAGCTGTCCGAGCGCGCGCCCATGCCGGCCTCCACCGCGCCCGTCACCCTGCGCGTGCCCATCGCGCCCGGCACCTACACCGGCCTGCGCATCGATCCGTTGGATCGCGGCGGCACCGTCACCCTGCGCGAGGCGCGCATCGTGTCCGCCGGCGGCCGGGTGATCGCGGATTTGCCGCTCAAGAAGTTCGTCGTCGCCAACCAGGTCGATTCACTGCGCGTGGCGGGCGGCGCGCTCGAGATCGTGGTCAATCCCGCGCACAGCGATCCGCAGGTTTACCTCACGCTGGCGCCGCCGGTCACCGTCGCCGCCAGCTGGTCGGATCAACTGGCCGGATCGGGGGGCCGGGTCGGCGCGGTCTTCGCCGCAATCGCGCTGCTTCTGCTGCTCCTGGATCGCTCGCCGCGACTGGTCGCCGCGGCGTCGGCGCGCGCCCGCGGCCTCGCGGCGCGGCCGCCGCGCGCCGTCGCGCTCGTGGCCGGGATCGCCGTCGTCGTGAGCGCCTATCCCGTGGTGTTTCTCGGCAAGAGTTACGTCTCGCCCAACCTCGGCACCGTCCTCCTCTACGACTACTACCCGACGCTGCCCGGCTACAAGTCGGGCGAGACCACCGACGTGAAGCTCTCGGACGTGGGCGCCGTCATGTGGCAGCACGTCCCGTTCTCGATGATCCAGCGCCGCGCGCTCGCCTCGGGCGAGCTGCCGCTGTGGAACCGCTACAACGCCGCCGGCGTGCCCCTGCTGGCGCAGGGGCAGTCGATGTTCGGCGATCCGCTGCATCTCATCGCCATCGTCGCCAACGGCGCCGCGTGGGCCTGGGACCTGAAATACCTGATCGCAAAGTGGCTTTTCGCCACCGGCCTCGGGCTCCTGGTGCTGGCGCTCACGCGCCACACGGGCGCGGCGCTGGTGGTCGCGCTGGCCGCGCCGTTCGCGGGGTTCTTCCTCTACCGCGTCAACCACCCGGCGTTCTTCAGCCTCTGCTACGCCCCGTGGCCCCTGTGGTGCCTGGTGCGCCTCGCGCAGGCCGAGACCCGGCGCGGCATCGCCGCATGCCTCGCCGGCCTGATCGTCGCCAACCTGGCGCTGATGAACAGCGGCACGGTGAAGGAGGCCTACATGCTGCTCGTCTGCATGAATTTCTCCGGCGCCTGCGTGCTGCTCGCCTCGGCGCGGCCCTGGCCCGGGCGCCTCGCGCGGCTCGCGGCCCTCGCCGGCGCCGGCGTGATCTTCACGCTGCTCACGGCGCCGATCTGGGCGACCTTCCTCCAGACGCTCAAGGCCGCCTACACCGGCTACAACGAGGCCACCGCCTACCAAATCCAGCCGACCTTGCTGCTCGGGCTGTTCGACGAAATCTTCTATCGCCCGCTGATGGAGTGGAACCGCGTGCTGGATCCGTCGCTCAACGTCCTGCTGCTGCTCGGGGTGCTCTATTTCCTCGCGACGCTCCGCGAGCAGCTGGCCCATCGCGCGCTCGTCGCGCTGGCGGCCAGCTCGCTCGTCCCGCTGGCGCTGGCCTTCGGCCTCGTGCCGCCGCAGTGGATCGTGACGCTGCCGTTCCTCGGCAACATCGCGCACCTCGACAACACGTTTTCGTGCGCGCTCATCGTGCTCTGGTCGGTGCTGGCGGGCGCGGGTTTCGCGGCCGCCGCGCGCCGCCTCGGCACGCGCGAAGGCCGCGCGGACCTCACGATCGCCGGGTTGCTGCTGTTCGCGCTCGTCTTCGGCTGGATCGCCTTCCGGCAGGCGGCGCATCGCCCGATCGCCGGGCCCACGTTCACCGTGCACGCCGTGGGCAAGGTGCTTCCGGTCGATCCCCTGATCTGGGCTTACCTCGCGGCCCTGCTGACCGCCGTCGCCGTTGTCGCCGCGACGGCGCGCCGCGCGCTTGCGGCGCGCTCACTCGGCGCCGGGGGCGCGCTGCTGCTGGCCGCCGGCGCGCTCACCCTCGTGTGGCGCATGGCGCTGCACGCGCCGGCGGCGGGCTTCGAGGATTTCACCGTCAGGCCGACCGTGCGCGTGGATTTCCACGCCCGCTCCGGCGCGATGGACTTCGCGCGCGCGGCGCAGGCGCGCGAGCCGGGGCGCGGCTTCGGCTTCAACGGCAACTTCTTCCCCGGCTGGACCGGCGTCTACGGGCTCGAGGGCGTGCACGGCCCCGACGCCCTCGTGAACCCGTGGCTGCGCGAGCTGGTCGGCGTCTCCGGCATCGAGCGCCTCTGGGACTGGCGCCTCTACGTCGAGGCCGCCAACGTCGCGACCGCGCAGCCGTTCCTCGACGCGCTCAACGTCCGCTTCTACTTCGACCTGCTCAGCAAGAATCCCGCGCTCGCGCGCTCGCTCACGCTCGTGCACGGCGCCGATCTGGACGTGTGGCAGAGCCCGACGGCATGGCCCCGCGCCTTCTTCACCGACCGGCTCGACGCCTACGACCAGCCCGCCGAGCTCGTCGCCAAGATCCGCGGCGCCGCCGGCCGGCCCTTCGCCGCCGCCCAGCGGCTCGACACCGCCTCGGCCGCCGCGCTCGCCACGCTTCCGCGCGACCTCACGACGCGCACCTCCGTGCCGGCGACAAACTACCAGCTCACCGAAAACACCACGCGCTTCACGGTGCGCGCCAGCGGCCCCGGCGTGATCGTGCTGACGGAGGCGTTCTGGCCCGGCGATTTCCGCGCCGAGGTGAACGGCCGCAAGGTCCCCGTCCTCCGGCTCAACCATGCGTTCAAGGGCGTCGTGGTGGACGCCGCGGGCGACTACACGGTCGTGTTCCGCTACGTGCCAAAAAATTGGCCGCGCAACCTCGCGTTCGGCGTGGCCGGCGGCGTCGGTTTCCTGCTCCTGCTGTGGCTCGCGCTGCGCCCGGCGCGCCGTGCATGAGCGCAACCCCCGTCTGCCGTGCGTGCGGGGCCGGCCCCGTCGCGCTGCGCGGCCGCAAGGCCGGCGGCTTCCTGCGCCGTGAGTTCGAGTTCCACGCCTGCGGCGCGTGCGGCTTCATGCACGTGGAGCCCTTCTCCGGCTTCGCGATCTACGACGACGCCTACTACCGCGGCGCCGGGCCCGATCCCTACGTCGACTACGAGACCGAATACCGCGACTGGCGCGCCAGCGACCGGGGCCTGGAGTTCCACGATCTCGCGCGAATCGCCGAGGCCCATTTCCCCGCCACCGGCGCCCACCCCGGCACCGCGGCCCCGCTCCGCTGGCTCGACTTCGGCTGCGGCGCCGGCGGCTTCCTGAAATTCCTCCGCGCGCGCGGCGCGCTCGCCGGCCGCGCGCTCGAGCTCACGGGCCACGACGTCGGCTCCTACGCCGACCTGCTGCGCGACCGCGACGGCTTTCGCATTCTGGGGCTCGACGCCCTCGCGCAGGAAACCGAGGCGAGCTTTGACGTGATCAGCCTCATCGAGGTGATCGAGCACCTGCCCGCGCCGCTCGATCCGCTGCGGCTCATCGCGCGGCTGCTCAAGCCCGGGGGCCTGCTGCTGCTCACGACCGGCAACCTCGAGTCGCCCGCCGCGCGCCGCGCCGGGCTGGCCTACCGCTACTGCGCGCCGGAGATCCACGTGAGCCTCTTCAACCCCCGCGCGCTCGCCGCGCTCTATCGCCGGGCGGGCCTGGAGCCGATCGCCGTGCGCTACCACGGCGCGGTGCAGTTCAAGGTCGTGAAGACCCTGCGGCATCGGCCCGCCGTGCGCGCGCTGGCCCGCCTCGCGCTGCGTTTCCCGCCCGTCGTGCGCTGGATTGACGCCCGCTACGGCGTCTCGGCGATGCCTTGCGCCGTGAAGCCGCGCCGGTGACGGGATCATTTCACCCCGCCAAAGAACCGCTCCAGCGGGCCCCACTGCTCCGGCGCCAGGCGCCGGGCGAGGCGGTCGTGGTAGTCGAGGCTCAGGCTGACGCCGACCACGCAGGTGGCGACGCACACCACGCCAATCGCGCCCAGGGCCGCCGTGCGCAGCAAGCATCGCTTCATTCCTTGCGCCCAACGCTCCGCTCCGAGCAATCCGAGCATCGCGAGCAAGCCTAGTGCCGGCGCGAAGTCCGCCGCATAGCGCGGCGTTGCCAGAAAATATGCGAGCATGACCGCTGTCACCGCGCTCCCATACAGCGCGATCGACGCGATCATCGCACGCAGGCCCGCGATCTCAGCGGGCCCATCCGCGCTCATCGTCGCCGCGGGTGACGCTCGCCACGCCAGCGGCAGCGCGAGCAGCAGCCACAGCGCAGGCAGCGTCAAGGCGAAGCCGGCCACGCCCTCGTTCCACGCGCCTAGGTAGCCTTCCGGCCCACCGCGCACCGCCGTCGCGTGCACAAATGGAAACCGCCCGCCCCACTCCGCGGGGTGCAGCACGTAGATCGAGACGTTGTGCGGCACATAGGACCAGTGAAAATGACGCATCTGCGCCTCTCGCACGCCGGAGAGCTGGTAGTTTTGTCCGAACTCCAGCGCGTTTCCGAAGCGCGCGAAATTATGCGCAAGCACGGCGCCCACGCCCAGCGCCAGCATCGCGCTCGCGGCCAGCGCGCATTTCCGCCAAGGCCCGCCGCTCCGCCGCAGCGCCCAGAAGGGCGGCAGAAACATCGCCGCGCCCAGCACGCACGTGGGCCGCGACGCCACCGCAAGGCCAAGGCCCAATCCCGCCAACGCCATCGCCAGCACGGGCCGCCGGCCATGCAGCGCCCAAAATACCGCCGCGAACGCCAGCATGGAAAAGGCAAACGCCGCCGCGATCGGCAGCTCCCACACCAGCGGCCGGCGCTGGAGCGCGAGCAGGTGCGTGCCCAGCCCGAGCACGAGCACGCCCGACCATGCGACCCACGCCGCACTCGCGGGGAAATAGCGCCGTCGCACCGCCAGCCACGTCCCGGCCATCGCGAGAAATCCCACCGTGCAGAAAACAAAAATCGCCGTCGTCGTGCCCAATTCGCGGCCGGTGATGAAATAATACGGCGCCAGCAACACCGCCGCCGGCGCTGCACCGAAGTAGAGATAGTAGCGGCCGTTGAAGTAGGACGCATCAGCCAGCCGCACCGCCGCGTTTTGCGCCGGATCATAGGGGTCGCGGAGCGCGAGCATCTCGGGTGAGGGCGTCTTGCTGAGGTGCAGATGCCCCGCGCGCCAACCGCGCACCAGGAAGTTGTAGTAGTCCTCCTCGCCCGGCGGACCGAAGCCGCCCGAAGTCTTCACCGTCCAGTGGAAAAACCAAATCACCATCGCAAGCGCCGCCACGATCCCGACCGCTGCAAGCCTCCGCCCGATTTTGCTCAGGAGTGATTGGTGATTGGTGATTGGTGATTGGTGATTGGTGAGACATCACACGCGGGGCACGACAATCGAGCCGCCTTGATCCGCCATCGGCAAGGTCCGGCTTGATGCAATGCCTTGCGCCGCGCCGCGGCGGCTGAAAGCCTGCGCGCCGTTTCCGTCCATGCGCCCCCCGCCTTTCCCGCCCATCCGCAACGGCGTGTTGTCCGTCGTCGTGCCGATCTACAACGAGGCGGCCACGGTGCGCTCGGCGCTCGATGCCATCCTCGCCAAGGAGGTCGCCGGCTGGACGCTCGAGATCATTTTCGTCGAAAGCAACTCCACCGACGGCACGCGCGCCATCGTCGAGGGCTACGCCACGCACCCGCGCGTGAAGCTCATCCTGGAGGACGCGCCGCGCGGCAAGGGCCACGCGGTCCGCGCCGGCTTCGCCGAGGCCACGGGCGATGTGATCCTGATCCAGGACGCGGACCTGGAATACGACCTGAACGACTACGAGATCCTCCTCGCCCCCCTCGCGGCGGGCCGGCAGTCGTTCGTCCTCGGCTCGCGCCACAGCGCGGGCGGCTGGGCGATCCGGCAGTTCTCCGATCAGCCCGTGCAGGCGCTCGTGCTCAACCTCGCCCACTGGGGCTTCACGCTCATGATCAACGTGACGCTCGGCATCTGGCTCCACGACCCGTTCACCATGTATAAGGTCTTCCGGCGCGACTGCCTCAACGGCCTGAAGCTGGAGTGCAACCGCTTCGACTTCGACTGGGAGCTGCTCATCAAGCTCGTGCGCCGCGGCCACCGCCCGATCGAGATCCCGGTGAGCTACAAGTCGCGCTCGTTCAAGGAGGGGAAGAAAATCTCCATGTTCCGCGACCCGCTCACGTGGATCTGGGCGCTCATCAAATACCGCGCGCAGCGCGTGTAGGCCGCATGGCCCCGGCTCAACCGAAACCCGGGAATGCGGCGGCCTGGCTCATCGTGCCGGTCGCCGCCGCGCTGCTCGCGCTGCGCAAGCCCTGGGCGCTGCACACGCCGCAATTCTGGGCGGAGGATGGCAGCATCTTCATGCAGCAGGATCAGGACTGGGGGGCGCGCGCGATCCTCGAGCCCTACAACGGCTACCTGCACACGCTGCCGCGCCTCATCGCCTGGGTGGCGAGCCACGTGGCCGATGTCGCGTGGTGGCCGGCGATCTACAACGGGCTGTCATTCGCGATCACCGTGGCGCTGTTTGCGCGGCTCGCTTCGGCGCGCGTCGAGCTGCCCGCAAAGCCCGGCCTCATGCTCGCCTTTGCGCTCGTCGCCAGCACCGGCGAGACGCTGATCAACGCGACCAATCTCCAGTGGGTGACGGCGTTTTTCCTCGTGCTGCAGCTCTTCACGGCGCGCGCCGGGACCTGGCCGCAGCGCGTCGGCGATCTCGCGATCCTCGCGGTGATCGGCCTCAACGGGCCGTTCACCCTCGTGGTGCTGCCGCTCTTTGCCTGGCGGGCGTGGCGCGACCGCGGGCTCGACACGGCGCTCGCCGTGGCCGTCGTCGCGCTGTGCGCCGCGGTGCAGGCGCGTTTTCTTTTCGGCCAAAACCTGACCCTGGAGGGCAACGGCCAGCCGTTCCGGCCGCTCATGTTCTTTTCCATCATCGGGAGCCGGCTGGTGACGTGGCCGGTGCTCGGGCCCGCCGCCGTGCGCGCGTGGCCGCCGTGGGTGCACGCGTTGCTGGGGTCGGCGGTCATCACGGCGGTGCTGGCGCATGCGCTGCGGCGCGAGGCACGTTCGTCGCCGCGTCCGCTGCTCGCGGCGGCGTTCGTGCTGATGACGCTGGCGTGCACCGTGCGCGTGCGCGCCGACCTGTGGCAGGACGACAACCTCGCCAACGGCGACCGCTACTTCTTCATTCCGCGGCTGCTGCTCGCCTGGCTCGTGATCCTCGAGCTCAACGCCACGCACCGCGCCGCGGCGTGGACAGCGCGCGCGGTCTGCGTCGCCGCGGTGCTCACCCATGCGCCGCACTTCATCCTGCCCGCCCCGCCCGACTACAAATGGGCCGAGCACTGCGACCCGATCCGCAAGGGCACGCCGGCCAACATCTACACCCTGCCCGAGGGCTGGTGGATCGAGTATCCCGGGCGGGGGGAAAACCGGCGATAGGGGCCTAAAGGCTGGCCCCGACCTCCGGACCCTCCACACTTGCCGCCTCTTCTTCTTCCATGGCCAAGACCCTCCTCGTCACCGGTTCGTCCGGCCTCATCGGCTCAGAAGTCTGCGCCTATTTCGCGCGCGAGCTCGGCTACACGATCCACGGCGTGGACAACAACCAGCGCGCCGTCTTCTTCGGGCCGCAGGGCGACACACGCTGGAACCAGCAGCGCCTCGCGCAGGAGCTCAAGGGCTTCGTCCACCACGAGCTCGATATCCGCGACCGCGCGGGCGTGCTCGCGCTCGTCGCGAAAGTGAAGCCCAGCGTGATCGTCCACACCGCGGCGCAGCCGAGCCATGATCGCGCGGCGGCGATTCCGTTCGACGACTTCGACACCAACGCCGTCGGCACGCTCAACCTCCTCGAGGCCGCGCGGCAGGCCGCGCCGGAGTCGCCGTTCGTGCACATGAGCACGAACAAGGTCTACGGCGACGCGCCGAACACGATCGCGCTGAAGGAACTGCCCACGCGCTGGGACTACGCCGATCCTGCCTACGCGCACGGCATCGCGGAGACGTTCACCATCGATCAGTCGAAGCACTCGCTCTTCGGCGCGAGCAAGGTCGCGGCCGACGTGATGGTGCAAGAATACGGCCGCTACTTCGGCCTGCCCACGTGCGCGCTGCGCGGCGGCTGCCTCACGGGCCCGAACCACAGCGGCGTGGAGCTGCACGGCTTCCTCAGCTACCTCGTGAAGTGCAACCTCGAGGGGAAGGAATACCGCGTCTTCGGCTACAAGGGGAAGCAGGTGCGCGACAACATCCACTCGCTCGATGTCGCGCGCTTCATGGCGGCCTTCGTCGCCGCCCCGCGCACCGGCGAGGTCTACAACCTCGGCGGCGGCAAGGCCAACAGCACGTCGATCCTCGAGGCCTTCAAGATCGCGGAGAAATTCTCCGGCAAGGCGCAGGTCTTCACCTACGTCGACCAGAACCGCGCCGGCGACCACATCTGCTACTACAGCGACCTGCGCAAAATGCGCGCGCACTACCCGGCGTGGGACATCACCCAGTCGCTCGAGGAGACGATCCGCCAGATCGTCGAGGCGTGGACGCGGCGGTCGCAACCGTGATCCGTCTCGCGTGTCCGCATGGGCCGCGCCATGAATCCACTCCGCCTCGCCCTCGCCTGCCTCGCCCTCATCGGCCCGGCCCGCGCGACCACGGTCATCCCGCCCTCGTTTCCCGAGCTCGTCGCCGAGGCGGAGTGCATCGTGCGCGGCACCGTGACGGCCGTCGAGGCGCGCGCCGTCCCCACGCCGCGCGGCGAGGCGATCCACACGTTTGTCACCGTGGCCGTCGAGGAGTGCCTCAAGGGCGCCGCGCCACGGACCCTCACGCTCACGCTGGCCGGCGGCACTCTCGGCGAGAAACGCGCGGCCATCGCCGGCATGCCCCAGTTCAAGGCGGGCGACCGCGAGATTCTTTTCGTGCAGGGCAACGGCCGGCAGCTCTGCCCCCTGGTGGGCTTCTTTCATGGCCGCTACCGGGTCCTCACCGACGCCACGACGGGGCGCGACTACGTGGCGCGGTCCAACGGACTGCCGCTGACCTCGATCGCCGAAGTCGGGTCGAGCCTCCCCGACCCGGCGCGCCTCCCCGCGGTGGCGCGCGCCGCGTCGGCGGGCCTCACGCCCGCGGAGTTTCTCGCGCAGGTCCGCACCGAATTGGTCCCCGTCCATGCCGGCGCGCGCTAGAGCCTCCCTCGCGCTCGCCTTGCTGGCCGGGGCCGCTCCGGCCGCGCGCGCGTTTGATCAGCTCGGGTTCTTTTGGCTCGGCGGCACGGTGACACTGCAGCTCCAGCTCGGCGAGCCGGCCCAGCCGCTGAGCGACGGCTCGCGCTCATGGAACGCCGTGGCCGCCGCGGCCGCCGCCGATTGGAACGCCCAGCTTGGGCGCGTGCGGTTCGCCACGGTCAATCTCCCTCCTCCCGCCGGCCCGACCGACGAGGACCGCGTCAACAACGTCTTTTTTGCGCGCGACGCCTACGGCCTCGCGTTCGACGACCGCACGCTCGCCGTCACCATCCCCAACGGCCTGCGGTCCGCGCTCAACGAGACCGACGTGCTCGTCAACTCCGCCTTTACCTGGGATTCCTACCGGGGCGCGTTGCGGCGCGGCGCCACGCTGGCCAGCTCGACGCTGGATCTGCGGCGGGTGCTGTTGCACGAGTTCGGTCACGTGCTCGGCCTCGACCATCCGGACGAGGCAGTGCCGCGGCAGGCCGTCTCCGCCATCATGAACAGCGTGACGGGCAACGTGGACACGCTGCAGGCCGACGACATCGCGGGCGTCCGCTCGCTCTATTTTTCCAACAATGCGGTCGCGATCACCGCGCAGCCCGCCGGGGCGGCTCGCGCCACCGGTGAGCGCACGTCCTTCACTGTCGCCGGCCGCGCCGTCAGTGGCGGGCCGTTGCGCCTCATCTGGATGGTGACGCGTCCGGGCGGCCAACCCGAGCTGCTCGAGCGCGAGACGGACGCGACCCTTGAGCTCGGCGCGGCCCAGCCCGCCGATGCCGGCACCTACCAAGCGCTCCTCTATACCGCCACCGGGGCGGTGCTCAGCGATCCGGCGACGCTGACCGTGCGGCCCGCGGTGGTGGTGCCCGCCACGCGGCTCGCCAACCTCTCCACGCGTGGCTTCGCCGGCACCGGCGGCAACGCGATGATCTGCGGCTTTGTGGTCAGCGGCACCGCGGCCAAAAGCGTGCTCATCCGCGCCATCGGCGGCGGCACGCTCGGCGCATTCGGCGTGGCCGGCGCGCTCGCCGATCCGGAGCTGACGCTCTTTGACGCCGCCGGCCGCACCATCGAGCGAAACGGAAACTGGGACAATCAGCCCGCCATCGCCGCCGCGGGTGCGCGCGTGGGCGCGTTTGCGCTGCCCGGCAACAGCACCGACGCCGCGCTGCTCGTCCAGCTCCCGCCCGGCAGCTATACGGCCCGCGTGACCGGCGCCGGCGACACCACCGGCACGGCCCTCGTCGAAGTCTACGACGCCGACCTCGATCCAGCCGCGGCCGGCGCCAGCCGCCTCGGGAATCTCTCGACCCGCGGGTCGATCGGCATCGATGGCCAAACCCTCATCGCGGGTCTCGTCGTGCGTGGGCCGGGCCCGCGGACGTTTCTCCTCCGCGCCGTCGGCCCCACGCTGCGGAGCCTCGGCGTCGCCGACGCCCTGCTCGATTCCGAACTCACGCTGCGCGACGCCGCCGGCGCGACCCTCCGCTACAATGACGACTGGGACACGCCTTGGGGCGCCGCGCCCGGGCTCCGGGACGCCGCGCGGCGCGTCGGCGGATTCGCGCTGCAGGAGCGGCGCGACAAAGCGGTGCGCAGCGGCCTCGACTCGGTGATGCTCGTCACGCTCCCGCCCGGCAACTACACCGCCGAGGCCGCGGGCTTCCGCAACGCCAACGGCGTGGCCCTGATTGAGATTTACGAGATGCCGAATTGAAATCGGCTGCGCTTCCCGCCACTCACGGGGGCGTGTCCGACTTCAAGCACTTCTTCGGCGTCGCGCCCTCCGATCAAAACGCGCTCGATCTTTTCGCGGGCGAGTGGTCGTCGTCGCCGCCGGCGAGCCGGCCGGAGCTGAAGGCCGGCGCCACGCCGCTCTTCGACGATCCGCGGATCACGTGGGCCAACGACCGCCTGAGGGAGATGGGGCTCGCGGACGGCATGACCGGGCGCGACGTGCTGGAGCTCGGCCCGCTCGAGGGCGGGCACACCTACCTCGTCGACCGGCTCGGCGCGAAGTCGATCACCGCCGTCGAGGCCAACGCCCGCGCCTTCCTGAAATGCCTGATCGCCAAGGAAACCTTCGGCATGCCGCGCGCGCGGTTTCTGCTCGGCGACTGCCTCGAGTTTTTGAAGCGGACCGACCGCCGCTTCGAGGTCGGGATCGCGTGCGGCATCCTCTACCATCTCACGAATCCCGTGGAACTGCTCGAGCTGCTCGCGCGGCGCTGCGACGCGATTTTCCTGTGGACCGTCTTCTACGATCCCGAGTTTGTCGCGAAAAACCCCGTGCCCGGCGCGAAGTTCACCGACGCGATCGCGATGGAAACCTCGGGGTTCAAGCACACCGTGCACCGGTTCAACTACGGCCCCTCGCTGGACTGGAAGGGGTTTTGCGGCGGCGGCGAGGTGTTCAGCTACTGGATGGAAAAGGACGAGATCCTCGGCGCGCTGCGGCAGTTTGGGTTCGCGGACTTTCGCACGCAGGAACACCCGAACGTCCACGGCAGCGCCCTCCTCGTCGCGGCGCGCAAAGGCTGAGCAGCCGGGGCCCGGTTGAGCCGGGCGCCGCCTCCGGCGCGGTTTGATCGATGGCGCTGCCGCGGCGCGGCGGGGCATCCCGCCCCGCCCTTTTTTGAACCGCGCTAGGAAGTCGACGTCGAGCGGCGCAGCAGGAAGGCGCCGGCGCCATCGTGGCCGTCTTTCCACGGATAGCTGACGACGGACTTCTCGAGCTCAAACGGCCCGCCGGCCTTGCCGGCGAGAAATTCCTTCACGACTTGCTCGTTTTCCGCGGCATCGAGGCTGCACGTCGAGTAGACCAGCCGGCCCCCCGGCGCGACCACGCGGGCGGCGGAATGCAGGAGCGACAGCTGCTGGTCGTGGTGCTTCCGGAAATCCCCCGCCTGCAGGCGCCACTTCACATCGACGCGGTGGCGCATGACACCCGTGTTGGTGCACGGGGCGTCCAGCATCACGGCGTCGTAGGATTCGGGGAGTTGATGCTCGCGGAGCGGAAGGGCGAGGTTGCCCGTCGCGTCGGCCTGGACGAGCGCGACGTCGACGCCCGTCGTGCGCGCGAGGTTTTCCTTGAGGCGATCGATGCGGGCGCTCGGTTGATCGAGGGAGACGAGCCGGCCGGACTTCATGGTGTCGGCCATCAGCAGGCTCTTCCCGCCGGGCGCGGCGCAAAGGTCGAGGACGCTTTCGCCGGGCTGCGGGGCGAGCAACTCGACCGGAATGCACGTGGAGGGGTCCTGGAGGTAGAGCTTGCCGGCCTTGAGCAGCGCCTCGACCTCCAGCCAGCGGCCGGGGGAAATCTCAAACATCGCGGGCCGGGCAGTGGGTTTCAGGAAGTCGGGCGGCGCCTCCGCCGGCGCGCGCCAGCGGCCGAACAGCTGGGCCGGCCGCTGGTTCCACTCCAGCAGCGCACGCGTGGCCTCGGGCCCGAACTGCTTGAGCCACTGCTGCACCAGCCAGGCGGGATGCGAGAAATACTCGCCCAGCTCGCCGGCGCTGATGTTGAGCGTGGGGGCCGGCCCGGCAAGGGGGCCGGCGAGCCTGCGCACGACCGCGTTGACCAGGCGCGCCTCCGCGGGACTGGCGACGGCCTTCGCCTGATCGACCGCTTGGTGCACGATCTTGGCGATGCGCCCGTCATCCCGGTCCGCCGTGGCGTCGATGATTTCGAAGCCGGCGATGTAGAGGACCGCGCGCGTCGGGAAGCGCGGCGCATGGGTGACGAGCCGGCCCAAGGCGGCGTCAATGCGGCCAAAATGCCGCACCACGCCGAGGACCAAGTGCTGGCAGCGGGCCCGCTCCGGGCCGGCCAGGGTGCGCGGCAGGGAGTCAAGCAGGGCATCCACGCGCTCCCGGCGGTCGAGCCAGCGGGCGACGAGGTGGGCGGCGGCGGGCCACGCTTTTGGCGCGCCAGAAGCGGGGGCGGCGCTCACGCGAGCCTCCGCCGGGCGGTGCTTCGGCGGAATTCGCCTAGGCTGACACTCAGTTTGACAAGATTGGGCATTGTCCGCTCAACTCTCCCGTTCAGGTCCTCATTCACGCAATCATGAATTCCGAAGCCGTCTCCGCGCTCATCGCCAAATCGCCGACCCTCAAGGCCGCCAAAGCCAAGCTCGAGGCGATGGCGCCCGGCGCCTACGTGGTGCACCGGAGCTGGGGTTTCGGCCAAATCAAGAGCTACGACGAGGCGGCGCAGCGGCTGATCATCGATTTCAAGGGCAAGAAGGGGCACGCGATGGACCCGGCCTTTTGCATCACCACCATGGACGTGCTGCCGGAAAAGCACCTCCTCGTGCGCAAAGAGACGGAGCCGAAGAAGATCGCCGAGCTCATCGCCGAGAATCCCGCCCAGCTCGTCGTCGAGGCGCTGCAGGCCTACCCCAACCACGCCGCCACCGCCATCGAGCTCGAGATCGTGCTCGCGCAGGTGCTGGGCGAGGAGAAGTTCAAGAAATGGTGGTCCGCCGCCAAGAAGGCCGTCGCCAAGGATCCCCGCATCTCGGTGCCCGAGAAAAAGACCGAGTGCTACATCGTCCGCGAGACGCCCGTCTCCGCCGAGGACGAAATCGTCGAGGCTTTCAACGGCACCCGCTCCGCCCGCCGCCGCATCGCCCTCGCCGAGGAGCTGCTTGACGCCGCCGGCCGCAAGGACGTGAAGAACGACCTCTCCGCCGTGCTCAAGGGCGTGGCCGACGCCGTCAAGGACTCCAACCAGCTCGACGCCGCGGAGCGCCTCTTCGGCGCCGCGGTCCGCGACGACCTCGCCCGCGCCATCGGCCAGGAGCCCTCCTTCGAGCCCACGCAAGCCCAGATCATCGCCAACGTGCGCGACCTCCCCGCCATCGCGGAGAAGATCCCGGTGCAGTTCCAGTCGCGTCTCCTCGAGCTCATCCTCGAGACCCACCCCATCGAGGCGCGCGACGTGCTCTTCAGCCTGCTCAAGACCTCGCAGGGCAAGTTCACGACCGAGTGCATCAACTTCCTCATCGAGCACGGCCACGCCGAGGAGCTCGCCGCCACGCTCCGCCGCTGGCAGACCGAGCAGAACCTCCGCGCCCCCGTCCTCCTGTGGATCGTGAAGAACCGGCACTCGAAGAAATTCGCCAAGCTCCTCAACGAGCTGATGACGCCGCGCCTCCTCAGCGCGATCTTCTTTGCCATCGACTACGAGGCGCTGCAGGCCTCGAGCGCGCGCCGCATCCCGCTGGCCGACATCCTCAGCGAGGACGTCGACCTCATCCCCGATCTCCTCTCCACCGCCGATCCCGAGACGGCCCGCGATCTGGCCAACACCCTGATGCTCAACCAAGGGTTCGAGGAGTTGACCAAGAAATCCCTGCTCGCGCGCTTCATCAAAATCTTCCCGAAAATCCAGACGCTCGTCGCCGCCGATGCCGAGAGCAAGGAGGAGCAGCTCCTCGTCTCCAAGGCCAGCTACGACCGCAAGCGCGAGGAATACGAGACCATCGTCTCGAAAAAGATCCCGGAAAACTCCAAGGCCATCGCCGTCGCCCGCGAGCACGGCGATCTCAAGGAGAACTCGGAATACAAGATGGCGAAGCAGGACCAGTCGGTGCTCATGGCGCAAAAGACCCTGCTTGAGCGCGACCTCGGCCGCGCGCGCGTCACGGACTTCAAGGAAGCCACCGCCGATCAGGTCAGCGCCGGCACTGTCGTCGACGTGAGCGTCGCCGGCACGACCTCGACCTACACGATTCTCGGCGCCTGGGACGGCGATCCGGACAAGAACATCATCTCCTACAAGACCGCGCTCGGCGCCGCGCTGCTGGGCAAGCGCGCGGGCGATGTCGTGAAGGTCAAGGTCGGCAGCAACGACGAGGACTACACCGTCGTGAGCATCCGCCGCTACGCGAGCTGAGCTGGCGGCGCCCGGCCGCGCCGCATGGCAGGCAGGAGCCTGCTTGCGGGCGATTTCGCCGTCTGTCCGCTCTGCGAAGCCACGCCCCATCGCGCGCAAGCGCGCTCCTACATCAGGCTTTTTCGGCGCCGCCCTGGAGTTCCGCCAGCATCGCCCGCAGCTCGCGCTCCGGATCCTCGTGGTGCTGCGCCACGGCGAGGCGCAACGCCGACTCCAGCACCGGCCGCGCCTCCGCGCGGCGGCCGAGCTGCACGAGCAGCTTTCCCAGGAGGATGCGCGCCATCATCCAGTCGGCCTTTTGTTCGGCGCAGCGCGCCAGATGCGGCAGGGCCTCCGCCCCGCGGTCCGCCGCGAGGAGCGCCTGCGCAAGGCTGAAGCGAAACAGCTCGTTATTCGGCTGGCGCGCCACCAAGGCCTCGAACTGCTCCACCCTCGACGCCATCGCTCAGGGCTCGTCCACAAACACCAGCACGCCCGTCGCGTTGTCCGGCCCGCCGCGCCGCACGGCCAGCTGGATGATCTCGGCGAGCACGGCGGCGGGTTCGCCGGGTTTGCCGATCAGGTTCTTCAGCTCGGCGTCCTGGATCATGCGGGTGACACCGTCGGTGCAAAACAGATAGCGATCGCCAGCCTCCAAGGTGAGGCTGATCACATCGACGTCAGGCGGCGTCGGCTGCCCGATGCAGCGGGTGAGGGCGTTGCGGTTCGATTCATGGTAGTAGACGACCTCGCCCCGCGCGCGCCGCATGCGCGCTTCGTTCTCGACCGAGTGGTCCTCGGTGATGCGCAGCAGCTCGGTGCCGCGCAGGCCGTAGCAGCGCGAATCCCCGACGTGGGCGATGCGGAACGAGCCCGCCCAAACCTGGCCGAACGTCAGCGTGGTCCCGATGCCCATCGTCGGGCTCAGCCGGCGGCCAAGCCGGATGACCTGCTCGTTGACCCGATGGACGGCGGCGACCAAATCCGGCTCCCGGCCCGCCGGCGCCGCGCGGATCGACGCGATCAATTCGTCGGCCGTCAGCTGCGCGGCCTCGCCGCCGCCGGGCAGGCCGCCCACCCCGTCGGCCACGCCAAAGATGCGCGCCGCCTCATCCATGATGATCCGGTCTTCGTTTTCACGGCGGACACGGCCGATATCGGAGAGCGCGGCGACACGAAGCGATGGCATGAGGATATCCGATCAGGCTACGGCGCGCGGGCGCTCAGGCGAAAGGATGAAATCGCTCGCGGCGTGTTTCCCGCGTCAGCACCGTGAATTCCGGCTGAGGAAGGCCGTCCAGGAAGAGCCGGCCGTAGCTCTTGGCGAGGAGGCGCGAGTCCAGCAGCGTCACGAGCCCGCGGTCCGTCTGCGTGCGGATGAGGCGGCCCACGCCCTGGCGAAACTTGATCAGCGCGTCGGGCAGCGTGAGGTCGTTGAAGGGGTTGCCGCCCGCGTCGCGGATGTGCTCGCACTTGGCCTCCGTGATGGGGTGCGTCGGCGGATCGAACGGCAGGCGCGTGATGATCACCTGCGCGAGCGCGTCGCCCGGCACATCGACGCCCGTCCAGAAACTGTCGGTGCCAAACAGCACGGCGTTGCCCAGCTCGCGCATCTGGTTCGCCAGTTCCGTGCGCGAAAGGTCGGCCCCTTGCAGCAGGAAGGGCCGGCCGGCCGCGGCGTAGGCCGGCTCGAGCGCGGCGGCGACGGCGCGCATGTCGGTGTAGCTCGTGAACAGCACCAGCGATCCGCCGCGCACGGCCTGCGTGCAAAAACCCACGTAGTCCGCGAGCACGTCGAGCGCGAGCCTCGCCTCCTGCGGCGAGGGCAACGGCACGTCCCCGGCCACATAGACCCGCATGTGCCGGTCGAAATCAAACGGCGACTTCACGATCGCCGCGCGCGCGCCGTCGGCCCCGATGCGCGCCGCAAACGGCTCGATCCGCCCGCCCATCGCGAGCGTGGCGCTGGCGCAGACGACGCTCGTGCCGCAGCCGAAAAGGTGCTCGCGCAGCGCCGGCGCCACATCGATCGGGGCGCTGCGCAACGTGACGATGGCCTGCTTCCGGCCGCTGCGCTCGGCCCAGTAGACGTGGTTCTTGTCGGCCAGCTGCAGCCATGAGGCGACGCCGGCCTGCAGGCCCTTGATGCGCTGCCTCTGCTCGAGCAGCTCGTCGCGCTCGCGGCCATCCTCCAGCTTGTCGGCGAGCTTCGCGAGCATGCGGTGCAGCGCGCCGAGGGGGCCGTCGAGCAGCGGCTCGGCGACGCCCTCGGCGCGCACGCGCACGATGGCCCGCGGCGCGAGCAGCGTGGCGGCCAGGAAATCGAAGAACTGCTTCGCCGCCTCGAGCGCGTCGACCACCAGCTGCTGCGCCTCGGGGCCGCCGAGCTTGCGAAAGAGCCCGCGCTTGGTCCGCGGGTTGAAGAGCTGCTTGAGCGCCCGGTCCATGCCGTAGCCCGAGAGCGACAGCCCGAAGTGATCCGTCGCGACCTCCGGCGCGGTGTGCGCCTCGTCCAGCACGAGGAAATCGTCGGCAAACAGCACGCCCCGCGCATCGTGCCCCGCACCCTGGGCCTGCGCCCCGCCCGCGCCGATGAGCGCAAACAGCAGCGCGTGGTTCACGATGACGAGGTTGGCCGAGCGGAGGCGGGCCTTGGCCTTCTGGTAGCAGCACTTGGCCGGATCGCAGTGCTTGCGGGAACAGGAGGAGGAATCGGCGTTGACCGCATCCCAGACCTCGGCGCGCGGCGGCGGGCGCAGCTCGTGCCGCAGGCCGGCGTCCGTGGTCTCCGCCCACGCGGCGATGCGCTGCAGCTCATCGTAGTCGGCGTCCGCGAACAGCGTCGCACGGTCGGCGAGCGCGTGGGCGAGGCGGGTCGTGCAGAGGTAGTTCGATTTCCCGACCAGCACGGCGGCCTTGAACCCGGCGTAGCGCCCAAGCTCGGGCTGCGCATGGAACAGCTTCCGGCACTTGGGCAGGTCGCTGGTCTCGAGCTGCTCCTGCAGCGCGATCGTGTGCGTCGAGACAATCATCTGCCGCGACGTGTCGATGGCATGGATGAGGCCGGGCACGAGGTAGGCGAGCGACTTGCCGACGCCTGTGCCGGCCTCAAAGAGCAAGGGCGCGTCGGCTTTCATCGCGGCGGCCACCGCCCGCGCCATCTCCTCCTGCTGCGGCCGGTGCTCGAGGCCCAGTCCGGCCTGCAGCCAACCGCCCTCGGCGAATATCTTCGCGGCGAGGACGGGTGCCTGGCTGGGCGGCGGAGGCGGCGCGGCGCCGGTGTCTTCGCGGATTCCGATCATGCGTGTGGCGGGCGGCCAAGAAGCGAGCGGGCGCGCCGCGGCGCAAATGAATTTGCCGCGCGGGCCGCCCCGCGCTCATTTATCCCCGCATGGGCGACATGGCACCTTCTCCTTCCAGCGACTGGGTGCGCGAGCTCGTCCGCTTCCTGCGCGTCCAGCCGGAAGTGAGCGCCTTGCGCATCGACCCGACGGCGCAGACCGTCGCCGTCGCGACGCTCGGCCATGTCGAGGTGGCGGGGCTGGAGGAGAAGCTCGCCGAGACCATCGCGGCCATCGAGGCGCAGCTGGCGGCCAAGCCCGCCGCCGCCCCGGCCGGCTTTTCGCTCAAGCGCGAGGGCGGCGCCGTCGTCATCGGCCGCGATCATTGCACGACCGCGGAGAAGATGTGGCTGTGGCGCGAGATGGAGTGGCCCGAGATCAAGGCCGAGCCCGCGCCCGAGGATCAGGAGTGGCGCACGCTGGCGACGCTCGCGGCGGTCTGCGGCGCCGCCGGCATCGCCGGCGCGGCGACGGGATACCTTGCGCCCGGGCTGCCGTGGCTCGCGCGGGGATTTTTTCTGGCGGGATTGATCGCCGGCGGCTGGGACGCCGCGGCCGACACGTGGGCGAACCTCAGGAAGCGCGAGATCGACATTCATTTCCTCATGCTGCTCGTCGCCGCCGGGGCCGTGGTGATCGGCGCGTGGGGTGAGGCCGTGCTGCTGCTGTTCCTGTTTTCCTCGTCCGGCGCGATGGAGGAATACGCCCTGGATCGCACGCAGCGCGAGGTGGGCGCGCTGCTCAAGTCCTCGCCCAAGCGCGCCACGGTGGTGGGCGCCGATGGCGCGGAGCACGAGACCGCCGTCGAGGACCTGCGCGTGGGGCAGCGCTTGCGCGTGAAGCCGGGCGAGGCCTTCGCCGCGGACGGCGTCATCCTGGCCGGCAAGAGCGCGAGCGACGAATCCGCGCTCACCGGCGAATCGGTGCCCGTCGAGAAACGCATCGGAGATCAGGTCTTCAGCGGCACGCTCAACCTGTGGGGCGCGGTGGATTTCGAGGTCGCCCGCCTGCCCGCCGAAAGCACGCTCCAAAAAATCATCCGCCTCATCCAGACGGCGCAGAAGCTGAAGGCGCCGAGCGAACGGTTCACGGACAAATTCGGCACGGGCTACACCTACGCCGTCATCGGCGGCGCCACCGGCATGTTCCTCGTGTGGTGGCTCGCGCTCGACCTGCCGGCCTTCACCAACACCGCCGAGGCCCGCTCGGCCTTCTATCGCGCGATGACGCTCCTGGTCGTCGCCAGTCCCTGCGCGCTCGTCCTCTCCATCCCGTCCGCCATCCTCGCGGCGATCGCGTGGGGCGCCCGGCACGGCGTGCTGTTTCGCGGCGGCGCCGCGATCGAAAAACTGGCCGACATCACGGCCGTCGCGCTCGACAAGACCGGGACGCTCACGACCGGCGAGCTCGCGGTCGTCGGCTGCGAGAGCTACCCGCGCGGCCGCGACCGCGAGGTGCTGCAGCTGGCCTTCACCCTCGAGGCCAAGTCCCAGCACCCCATCGCGCGCGCGATCGTGCGCCACGCCAAGGCCGAGGGGGTGACTGAGCTGGCCTTGGAGGATTTCCAGTCGCTCACCGGCCAGGGCCTGCGCGGCAAGGTCGGCGGGGCGTCGTTGTTGCTCGGGCGTCGCGAGCTGCTTGAAAGCGGCCCGCTCGCCGACTGGGCGCGGGAACTGCCGCCCGCCGCGCCGGAATTGAGCGAGGTCTGGATCATCGCCAAGGACCTCGTCGGCCGCGTGCTGCTGAAAGACCAGATTCGCGCCGAGTCGGGCGGGGTGCTCGCGCAGCTCAGGGCCGGCGGCATCAAGACGGTCATGCTCACGGGCGATCGCCGCCATACGGCGGAGGCGGTCGCGCGCGAGCTGGGTCTCGACGAGGTGCGCGCCGGGCTGTCACCGGAGGACAAGGTGGCGGCGATCCAGGCGCTGCGGGGCGAAGGGCGGAGGGTGGCGATGGTGGGGGACGGCGTGAACGACGCCCCCTCGCTGGCGGCCGCGGACGTCAGCGTGGCCATGGGCGCGCGCGGCAGCGACGCCGCCTTGGAACAGGCCGAGGTCATCCTCATGCACGATCGCATCGAGAACTTCCTCGCCGCCGTGCGCCTCAGCCAGCGGGCCAAGCGCATCATCCGCCAGAACCTGGCGATTTCGCTCGGAGTGGTGGTGGTGATGGTTGTCGCCACGGCCGTCGGCGCCGTCCCGCTGGCGGTGGGTGTGGCGGCGCATGAGGGCAGCACGCTGGTCGTCTGCCTCAACTCACTCCGTTTGCTTTTCGGCCGCAACGGGTAACATGCAGGGAAAACTTTGCGTCGTATCCGGGGCCGCCCCGGCTGTTGCTCCTCCGCCATGAAAACCACCCTGCCCCTGCTTCTGATCTCGACCGGCGCGATGACGCTGGCGACCGGCTGCACCTTCCCTTCCTCGCGCCGCACGGTGCCCGCGGCGCAGGCCAATGTCCTCCAGCGCGCTGAACTCGGGACGGTCACGAGCGTCCGCGAGGTCAACATCGAGGGCACCAAGGGCCAGATCGGCATGTATGGCGGCGGCCTGATCGGCGGCGCCGCGGCGAGCGGCGGCAGGGGCGTCGGCGGCGCGGTGGCCCAGGCCGGAGGCGCCGTGGTGGGCGCAGTCGCGGGTCAGGCCGTCGAGGAGGCCGTCACGCGCAAGCGCGCGCAGGAAATCACCATCCGCCTCGACGACGGCAGCACCGTGACGGTCACGCAGGAATCCTCGACCGGCCTTTTCATGGACGGCGATCGGGTGCGCGTGATCAACGGCGGTGGCCACGCGCGCGTGGCCATGGCCGTCAACTGACGGGCAGCTCCGTCCGCCGCTCAGTCCGCGATCCAAACGAGGTCGCCGGCGCGGACCTGCTCGAAAAGTTCGACGATCTCGAGGTTGCGCATCAACACGCAGCCGGCGCTCAGGGGCTCGCCGATGCGATTCTCGTGGTTGGTGCCGTGGATGTAGACGTAGCGCTCGTAGGTATCGACGTCGCCGCCGCGGTTCACGCCGGGCTCCAGCCCCCGCAGCCAAAGGATGCGGCCGGTGATTAGGTTGTCGTCCTCGGGATGCCGCGCGAGATGCTCGTGATAGTCGCGGCCCGTGGGCACGCGGCTCTTGAAAACCATGCCCGGCGGCTGCCCCGCGCCAACGCGCTCGGCGATCTCATGCAGGCCGCGCGGCGTGCCGAGGGAGTTCTTCACGTTGGAGGGCGGGCGCTTGGAGGTGGAAACCACGTAGCTTTTCACCAGCTCACTACCCCGGAAGAACTGCAGGGTCGCTGTGCTGATCCGCACCGCGAGCACGCGTTCTCCGGGCTTGATGCCGAGGCGCGCGCAGGCTTGGTTAACCTGCTCCATGGGAGACAAACTTGTGAACAAAACATCCATCACAGTCGGTATCGTCGGCGCCACCGGAGCGGTCGGTCAAGAGCTGCTGCAGCTCCTGCACGCGCGGAATTTCCCCATGTCCACGCTGCGGCTCTTCGCCTCGGCGCGATCGGCCGGCAAGGTGATCGAGTTTGCCGGCAAGAAATACACGGTGGAGGAAGCCAAGCTCGGCGCGTTCGCGGGCGTGGACGTGGCGTTCTTCGCGGCCGGCGGCAAGGCCACGCGTGAACTCGCGCCCGACGCGGTGAAGTCCGGCTGCCTCGTCATCGACAAGAGCTCGCACTACCGCATGGACCCGGAGGTGCCGCTCGTCATCCCCGAGATCAACCCGGAAGGCTTGCGGCGCCACAACGGCATCATCGCCAATCCGAACTGCTCCACGGCCGTCACGCTCATGGCGCTGTGGCCGCTGCACCAGGCCTTTGGCCTGAAGCGCTATTTCGCCAGCACCTACCAGTCCGTCTCCGGCACCGGCGCCGAGGCCGTGCGCGAGCTCGAGGATCAAATCCAGAGCTACGCGAAGGGCGCGCCGCTCGCGAAAAAAGTCTACGCCTACCAGATCGCGTTCAACGTGATCCCGCAGGTCGATTCGTTCGGGCCCAACGGCTACACGGGCGAAGAGACCAAGATGATGCTCGAGAGCCGCAAGATCATGGGCCTCCCGAACCTCAAGGTCTCGGCCACCACGGTGCGCGTGCCCGTCGTGCGCGCCCACTCGATCGCGGTCAACGCGGAGTTCGAGCGCCCGGTCTCGGTCGAGGCCGCGCGCGCCGCAATCGCGGCGTTTGCAGGCGCGCAGCTCGTCGACGAGCCCGCGAAGCAGGGCTATCCGACGCCGCTGGATTTCAGCAAGAAGGTGAAGTGCGGCGTGGGCCGCATCCGCATCGACACCGCGCTCGACAACGGCCTCGCGCTCTGGGTGAGCGGCGACAACCTCTGGAAAGGCGCCGCGCTGAACGCGATTCAGAATGCCGAGCTGATGGTGCGCGACGGCTTGCTCAAGCCGCGAGCGTTGGCGCACGCGTGACCTTTCCGCGTCGTAGGGCCGGCCCTTGCGGCCGGGCCGTCACGCGGCGCACGTGATGGCCGCGAGGGCCCGCCGGCAAGCGGCGGCCCTACAAAACCGCCCGCACATCCGCGAGCAGGGCCGCCACGTCGGCGTCCTTCGTGTCCCACGCGCACATGAAGCGATAGCCGTGCTCGCCGACGAACTTGTAGAAATGCCAGCCGCGCGCTTCGAGCGCGGCCACGATGCGCGGCGGCAGCTCGACAAACACCCCGTTGGCTTCCGTCGGCGTGATGAGCGCCAAGCCGAGCTCGCGCAGGCCGGCGGCTAGCTTTTGCGCCTGGCGGTTCGCATGCGCGGCGTGACGCAGCCACGCGCCGTCCCGCAGCACCGCCACCCATTGCGCGGCGGCGAAGCGCATCTTCGAGGCGAGCTGGCCCGACTGCTTCACGCGGTAGTCAAACTCGGCCGCCAGCGCGCGGTTGAAGAACACCACGGCCTCCGTGCCGAGCAGGCCGTTCTTCGTGCCGCCCAGGCACAGCACATCCACCCCGGCGCGCCACGTGAGGTCGGCCGGGGAGACGCCATGCGGCGCGAGCGCCGCGGCGGCATTGGCAAAGCGCGCGCCATCCACCTGCACCGCCAGCCCATGCGCCCGCGCAAACTCGCCCAGCGCGCGCAGCTCCGCCGGCGTGTAGAGCGTGCCCAGCTCGGTCGCCTGCGTGAGCGACAGCGCGCGGATTTTCGGGAAATGCACGCCATGTCCGCGATGCAGCACCGGCTCGAGATCCGCGGGGCGGAGCTTCGCGCTTTCCCCGCCGACCGGGAGCAGCTTGGCGCCGCCCGTGAAGAATTCCGGCGCGCCGCACTCGTCGGTCGCGACGTGCGCGAGTTGATGGCAGAGCGTGGCGTGATGCCGCTGGCAGAGCGCCGCGAGGACAAGCGCATTGGCCGCGGTGCCGTTGAACACGAAGCAGGCCTCGCACTCCCTCTCAAAGACCTCGCTGATCAGGCGTCTCGCCTCGGCGGTGTGCGCATCGTCGCCGTAGCTCGGCACGCGCCCCGCGTTGGCCGCTTGGATCGCAGCCATCGCCTCGGGGCAGACGCCGGCGGTGTTGTCGCTCGCGAAGGCGAAGTTGGCCGCGCGCGTCACGGGGCGTTTGGGGTCTGGCTATTTGCGGCGGGCACGTCTTGCTTGCAACGCACGCGATGAATCCAGCGGACGTCAACCTCTACCTCGTCGGCTTCATGGGCACCGGCAAGACCACGGTCGGCCGCGCCGTCGCGCAGCGCATGGGCTTTCAGCTGCTCGACAGCGACCACGAGATCGAGCGGCAGCAGCGCAAAACGATTCCAGAGATCTTCGCGCAGGACGGGGAGCCGGCGTTTCGCGCGCTGGAGCGGGCCTTCATCGAGGGCGGTCATCCGGCGCAGCGCACCCTGGTGGCCTGCGGCGGCGGACTTGTCGTGCAACCGGGGATGCTGGCGCTTTTGAAAACCAAGGGCGTCGTCGTCTGCCTGCACGCCTCGCTCGACACGATTCTTGCCCGCACCGCGCGCCAGCGCAACCGACCGCTGCTGGAAGTCGGGAACCCCGAGGAAAGGGTCCGCACGCTCTACGCCGCCCGCGAGCCGATCTACAAGCAGTCGGGCACGGTCATCCTCACGGATTCACGGCCCCTCGCCGACATTGCCGCGCACGTGCTGCGTGCATGGCGGCGCGACGCGGCGGATTTCGTGCGCGCCCATCCGTGAACGCCACGGAGCGGCAAGCAGAGCTGCGCCGCCGCCTGGCGGCGCTGGGCTTCGACGACGTGCGCTTCGCCGCCGTGGACGGCCCCGCGCCGGCGCCGCTCCGCGCTTGGCTCGCCGCCGGGCAGCACGCCGACATGCACTGGATGGAGCGCACCGCGGAAAAACGCCTCGATCCCCAGCTCGTGCTGCCCGGCGCGAAGTCGATCATCATGCTCGGCGTGAGCTACTGGTCGGGAAAAATCGCCGCGCCCACGCAGCCGACCTGGGCGCGTTACGCCCTGCACGAGGACTACCACGACACCATCAAGCCCGCGCTCCAGGCCGCCGGCGGGATCCTCGCCGATCTCCACGGCGCGACCCGCGAGGACTACCGCGCCTATGTCGACACCGGCCCGGTGCTCGAGCGCTCGTGGGCGGCGCGCGCCGGCCTCGGCTTCACCGGGAAAAACGCGATGCTCATCTCGCGCCGCCACGGCAACTGGCTGTTCCTCGCCGCGCTCCTCACGCGGATCGAGTTCCAGCCGGACGACCCGATCAAAAACCGTTTCGCGGAACGCCCGGTCGGCACGCTGTGCGGACGCTGCACGCGCTGCCTTGACGCCTGCCCGACGGATGCGTTCCCGGCTCCGGGCGTGGTCGACGCCCGCCGATGCGTCTCCTACCAGACGATCGAGAACAAAGGGGCGATCCCCCGGGCCTTGCGCCAGGGCATTGGCGCGCGCATCTATGGCTGCGACGCGTGCCTCGAGGTGTGCCCGTGGAACCGCTTCGCCCAGGAAGGCCGCCGCCTCCTCCTCGTCGCACGCCACGATCTCGCGGCGCTTTCGGTGGCGGAGGTGCTCGCGCTGACACCGGAGACCTTCGCGACGGTTTTCCGCCGGACGCCGATCAAGCGCCTCAAGCTCACCGGCCTCCTGCGCAACGCCTGCGTCGTCGCGGGCAACAGCGGCGACACCGCGCTGCTGCCCGCGCTTCGGGCGCTCGCCACCACCCACGCCTCGGCGCTCGTGCGCGCGCATGCCGTGTGGGCGGTGTTTCGCCTGGGCGGCGGCCGTGCGCTCGCGGCGCACGCCGCCCGCGAGACCGATGCGCTCGTGCTGGCGGAATACGCCGCCGAGGGCGCGGCTACCTGAACGCCGCACCGAAGATCGCCACCGCCGTCGCCGGCGGGCGCACGGGTTTGCCCTCGCGGTCGACAAACGCATGCACCGTGTGCGCCGTGGCAAGCAGGTCGTGGCCGCGGCGCACCTCATACTCAAGGCGGATGCGGAGCAGGGGTTTTTCACGGAGGGTCGTGACGATGGTCACGGTGTCGTCGTAGAGCGCGGGACGGTGGTATTTCACCGCGACCTCGAGCACGGGCAGCCGGTAGCCCTCGGCCTCGAGCTGCCGGTAAGGGAGGCCCAGCTCCTTCAGCAGCGTCGTGCGGCCGACCTCCAGCCAAGGCAGGAAATTGCCATGATAGACCACGCCCATCATGTCCGTCTCCGCATACCGAACGACAACCTGCGTGCGCGAGACGATCATGGCGCGGCGGCCCCGGGGCGGAAGAGCACCGCGGCGGATTCCTTCCAGCAGTTCCGCTGCGCCCACTCGCGGCCGGCGGCCCCGAGCCGTTTCCGCATTTCCGGATCGTGGATCAGCTTCTCAAACGCCGCCGCCAGCTGCACCGGCCGGTCGGGCGGCACGAGCAGCCCGGTCACGCCGTCGACCACCGCGTCGGCCACGCCGCCGACGTGATGCGCCACCACCGGCAGCGCGTGCGCCGCCGCCTCGAGGTAAACCAAGCCGAAGCCCTCGATGCTGCGGTCCAGGTTCACGCTGGTCATCGCAAAGATGTCCGCACGCTCGTAGAGTTCGGAAAGCTCCTCGTCGGGGATGTTGCCAAAGAATCGCACCGCGAGGTCGGGCCTCTCCGCGGCGGCGGCGCGGAGCTGGGTCTCGTAGTTGCCCTTCCCCTGCGCCCCCACGACCCAGTATTCCAGCTGCGCGCGCACCGCCGGCGGCAGCATCTGGAGCGCCTGTAGCGTGAGCAGCTGGCCCTTGCGGGGATGCAAGCGCCCGACCGTCAGCACGACGATCTTGCCCTTGGGCGCGGCGGGCCGCGCGGGCACGACGGCAAAATCCGACCGCAACGCCCCCGGCGTGAGCGCGATCCGGTCCGCCGCCTCCGGGAAGTGGCTGAGCAGCAGCTCCTGCGTGTAGTTGCTCAGCGTGCTGATGCGGGTGGCGTGGCGAATCAATCGCCGCGCCAGCCAGCGGCGCCACGGGCTGCCCGCGAATTTCAGGATCTCGGAGCCGTGAAAGGTCAGGACCAGCCGCCGCGGACGGAAAGCGTGGAAGAACTGCAGCAGCATCATCGCGAGCATCGGCCCCGGTTCCGGCAGGTAGACGGTCGCATGGCGCAGGCCGCGCCGGTGGCGGATGAGTTCGTGGGCCAGCCGGAGCTGGCAGACCAAGTCATGCGTCCCCTTGAGCGGCAGCCGGCGGAGGCGAAACGGCCAGTCGGACTTTTCCTCGGCCCGGGGCGCTCGCTGCGCCCAGACCTCGACATCGTAGCCCAGCGCCGCCGACGCCCGGGCGATTTCCTCCGCAAACGTCGCGATGCCGCCACGCTTCGGGTAGAACTCGTGGGTGATGAGAAAAACGGGCTCAGCCGTGAGACTGGCGGAGGCGACGGCGCTCATGCGTTGGAACGGAACTGGCACAGCGCGCGCCATCGTCGAGCGTGAAACAATCACCCCGCGCGATCGTCCGCCCCCAAGGAACCATCCCAGAAAACTCGCTGACCTTCCGGTTACCTTCCGTCCGAAATAATGGGTTTACTTTGATCTGACCCGTAACATACAACCTTCAAACGATGCCCGACGCAGCCTCCACCAGCGCAAGCGCGCACAAAGCGGCCCCGATTGCCCCCAAGCCGTTTGCGCCCGAGGACGAGGTTTCGCTGCGGGAGGCGCTAAAACGCTGTTCCCCATCCACCTTTGAGGCCGCGGTGCAGTTCCGAAAGACCGCCAACCCCGAGCACGTCCCGGCGGTCGTGATTGGTGTCATCGAGCGCTTCGTGGAGCCGGATTTGCGGATGAAGCTCAAGGATGCGGATGATGATCTGCGCCTTATCGAGGACTTGGGCATCGATTCCCTCACCATGATGGAAATCGTCATCCTCGTGGAGGATGTGCTGCAGATGACGATCAACAACGACGAGCTGCGCAACCTGCGCACGGTCGGCGATGTGAAGACGTTCATCGACTGCAAGATTCGCGGCCTGCCCCTGCCGAAACCGACGAAGTTCATCCCCATCGAGCACGTCGCGGCAGTCATGCCGATCCAGCCGCCGTTCCTGTTCCTCAATGAGGCGTCGGTCAGCTCCACCTCGGCCAACGGCAAATACAAGATTACCGGGCAGGAATTCTTCCTGCAGGGCCACTTCAAGGACAACCCGGTGATGCCGGCCTCGATCATGCTGGAGGCCCTCGGCCAGCTGGCGGTGCTCTATCTGCTCGAAGGCGCCCCCACGGAGCCCGGCAAGGTCATCGGTTCGCAGACCATCTTCTTCACCGGGTGCGAAGGCGTTCGCGCGCACCGGATCTGCAAGCCTGGCGACATCCTCACGCTCTCGATTAAGCCGAAGCGCATGAAGATGCCCCTCGCAACCTTCGAGGGCTCGATCCGCGTGGGCCAGGAGAAGGCCGTCATCGTCGAGGAAATCACGCTTACCTTTGGCTTCGTCGAAGCCGCCGATGCGCCCGTGCCCATCAACGGCGCGGCTCACGCGCCCGGGGTCAACGGCAGCGCGCCGTCCTCAGCCGCCACGCCGCCCTTGCGTGTGGCGATGAACGCCTAGCCCTGAGCGGCGGGGATTTGACCCGCCCTTTTTGCGGACGGCCCCGCGACCGCGAGGCCACGGTCCGATCCTGTCGGGCATAACCATTCCGCATCCCGCGTTGACCGATGCGGCCCGGCGGCTTCACTGCGAGGCCTTCTCGCCGCATGCCCAGAGTTTTCATCACCGGACTCGGTTTCATCACCAGCATCGGCAACGACGCAGCCACCGTCACCCGCCACCTGCGGGAGCTGCGCCACGGGTTTGAAGTCTACCCGCCGTTTCAGAAGCCGGACATTCCGGTCAAGGTGATCGGCACCATCAAGGGATTCACCACCGACTCGCCTGATCCCGAGGACTGGACCTTTCCCGAACGCTACAAGATCAAGCGCGAGCTGCTCCGCACGATGGCGCCCAACGGCCTGTTCGCCCACTGCGCCATGCTGCAGGCGATCGCCGATGCGCGGCTCGCGGACGCGGACATCTCCAACCCCGACACCGGCCTCTATGCGGCCTCCGCGGGCTCGCCCTATCTCTTGCACTACCACCACGACCGCCTGACCAAAGTCGGCGTGATGCGCTGCTCCCCCCTTGGGATCGTGGCCTCGATCGCGGGCACGCTGAATTTCAACCTGATCGCCGCCTTCAAGATTCATGGCACCTCCTGCGGCTTTTCCTCGGCGTGCGCCTCCTCGGCTCATGCCCTCGGTTATGCCTACGACGACCTCATGCTGGGGCGCCAGAAGCGGATGTTCGTCGTCGGCGCCGAGGACGGCAACGTGGACGCAATCCTGCCGTTCGCCGGGATGCGCACGCTGTCCCTTCAGACCGACCCAAATGTCGCCTCGCGGCCGTTTGACGCGGCGCGCGACGGTTTCGTCGGCACCGGCGGCTCCGCCGTGCTCGTCCTCGAGACGGAAGATGAGGTCGCGCGGCGCGGCGTGAAGCCCTACGCCGAGGTCCTCGGCTGGGGCCAGGCCTCCGACGGCTGGAACGTCGCCATCTCGCATCCCGAGGGCAGCGGCTCCGCCGCCGCGATGAGCCACGCGCTGCGCGCCGCCAAAGTCGCGCCCGCGCAGGTGGACTACGTCAACGCTCACGCGACTTCCACGCTCATCGGCGACGTCTCGGAGGCGCGCGCCTTGCGCAGCGTGTTCAAGGAACACCTTCCGCGCGTCGCCGTGAGCAGCACCAAGGCGCTCACCGGCCACGGCCTGTCGCTGGCCGGCGCCATGGAAAGCGCCTTCTGCGCACTGGCGCTGCGGGACGGCTTCATCCCCGGCTGCGCCCACCTTGCGAAGGTCGATCCCGAGTGCGCCGACCTCAACCTGCCCCGCGCCACGGAAAACCGCCAGGCCGAGTTTGTCGTGAAAAACAGCAGCGGCTTCGGCGGCGCCAATGTCGCGCTGATCTACAAGCGGGTCGCCTGAAGCCGTGCCCGCGCGCGTCTCCGATCACTACCGCACCGCGCTCGTCACTGGCGCGAGCACCGGGCTCGGCCGCGCCTTCGCGGAGATGCTGCTCGCTGACGGCGTGCGCGTCTGGGGCACCTCGCGCGATCCCGCGCGCCTCGCGCCGGTCGCCGGCCTCCTCCCCGTTGCCCTCGACCTGCGCGCCGGCTCGGAGGCGACGGACGTCTTCCACCGCGCCGACCGCGCCGCCGGCGGCTTCGATCTCGTGATCAACAACGCGGGGTTTGGGATATTTTCCGAATTCGTCGGCGCGGGGTTTTCCCTGTGGGAGGAGCAGCTCGCCGTCATGCTGGTCCAGCCGGCACGGCTCGCGCACGCGGCATTGCCCGGAATGCTCGCGCGCCGGCGCGGCGCCCTCGTCAACATCTCGTCGCTCGCGGTGGAGTTCCCCCTCCCGTTCCAAAGCGCCTACAACATGGCCAAGGCGGGCCTCTCGGCCCTCGGCGAGTCGCTGATGATCGAGACGGCCGGCACCGGCGTCGTCGTGCTCGACGTGCGGCCCGGCGACTACCGCACCGACATCGCGGGCTCCGTCCGTCACCCGCAGAAAGATCCTCCTGCGCGCATGCAGCGCGCGTGGGCCGCGTTCGAGAAAATGATGCACGCCGCGCCGCCGCCGGCCGCGGCCGCCGTGGCGCTGCGCCGCGCGCTGCTGCGGCGCCGCAGCGGCACCGTGCGCATCGGGCCGGCGTTTCAGGCCAAGTTCGCGCCCTTCCTCGCGCGCTTCGGCTCGCAGTCGCTCAGGCGCCGCGTGCAGGCGCGCTACTTCGACGCGCACTGAGCCATGTCCCAGCTCCGCATCCTTGTCCTGACCTCGAGCACCGGCGGCGGCCACGACGCCCGCGCGGAGGCGTTTGCCGAGTGGTGCTTCCAGCTCTACCGCCACGACGTCGAGGTGCGCATCGAGCAGATGCTCGAAAAATCCTCCGTCGTGAACCGCGCCGGGGTGAATTTCTACAACCGCATCCAGCGGGCCGCGCCATGGCTGCACAAGGCCTTCTACGCGATTGTCGAGCTGCTGAGCTGGCTGAACTCCAATCGCGTGACGTTCGGCGCCGGCTACTACGCGCAGGTGCTGCGCGAGTATCGCCCGCATCTCGTGTTCAGCGTCCACGACTGCCTCAACCGCGGCTACTTCCAGCTCGCGCGCCAGACGCTCGGGGCCGGCCAGGTGCGCTGCGCCACCTACTGCGGCGAGTTTTCCGGGGGCTGGGGCTACTCGCGCAACTGGATCGAGCCGAGCGTCGACCTCTATGTGTCGCGCACGCCGACCGCCAGCGACTACGCGATCAAATGCGGCATCCCGCGCGCCCGCGCGCGCGTGCGCGGCTACCTCATGCTGCCCCGCGCGCACCTCGAGGTCCTTTCGCCGGCGGATCGCCGCGTGTTTCGCACGCGCCGCCTCGGCCTCGATCCGGAGCGGTTCACGGTCTTTCTGGCCACCGGCGGCAACGGCGCGAACAACCACTTCGCCCTCCTGCCCGCGCTGCTGCGGCACGCCGACCGCGTGCAGGCGATCGTGATCTGCGGGAAAAACAAGGAGACCTACAACGAGCTCGTGCAGTGGCGCGCCGCGCACCCGGAGTTCCTCTGCTGGATCGAGGGCTACTCCGAAATCGTGCACCTGCACATGCAGGCGAGCGACGCCATCGTCACGCGCGGCGGCACCACCACCTGCGCCAAGGCCCTCCATTTCCAGTGCCCGATCATCTTCAACGCCTTCGGCGGCATCATGCCGCAGGAGGAGCTCACGTGGAAATTCTTCCGCAATGGCGCCGCTTCCGAAAAGATTGAGGACGCCGCCGATTTCGCGCGCATCATCGACACCTGGATGGCCGACCCGGCCGCCTACGCCGCCACGCGCGAGAACTTCCTGCGCCTGCGCTACGAGGAGGATCCGACCGTGCTGATCGACGAGCTCGTCGCGCTCGGCAACGAGGCCGCCGCCGCGACGCTCCGCCGCCGGCCCTGGCCGCCGCCGCGCCCCGCGGCCGGGGCCAGCTCGCGCGCGCCGTTCATCGACGGGCCGCCGGCGGCCTAGCGGAATCGATTCACATCGCCATCAAAGCGCTTGGCCGCGGCGCGCGCGGCGCTCTAGCGTCGGCCCACCTTGTCCGCCGCGCCGCCCGTCATCGCCTACCTCTTCACCACGTTTCCCAAGAACACGGAGACCTTTCTCCAGCGCGAAATCATCGCGATGAAGTCGCACGGGGTGACGCTCCGGCTCTACTCGCTCTGGGGCGGCGGGGGCACGTTTCGCGGCCTGCCGGTGGCCGCGTTCAACAAGTGGCGGCTCCTGGCGCTGCTCTGGATGATTCCGTGGGAATCGTGGCGCCGGCCCGCGGTGCTGCGGCAGGTGCTGCACGGGCTCTGCACGCGGCGCGCGCCGTCGTGGCTGAATTTCTGGGAGAACATGCTCGGCGCGGGCTTCGCCTGCCTGCAGGCGCGGGAGTTCCGGAAGAATCCCCCCGCGCTGATTCACGCCGCGTGGGGCGGCGCGCCGGCGACCGCCGCCTGGCTGCTTTGGCGCCTCGACGGCCACCGCTACAGCGCGGCGGCGCACGCCTACGACATCTACGAGCACGGCGGCGACTGGTGGCTCGACGAGAAGCTCGCGCCCGCCGCCTTGGTCCATACCTCCACCGAGATGGGGCGCCGCAGCCTCCTCGAGCGCGGGCTGCCCGCCGAGCGCGTGGTGTGCATCCGGCGCGGCCTGGATCGGATGCCGGTGATGAAGGCGCTGCGCCCGTCGCGCGTGCCGCTGCACGTCGTGTGCGTCGCGCGCCTCGTCGAGAAGAAGGGCCTCGATCACCAGCTCCGCATCTACGCGGCGTTGCAGGCGGCCGGCGTGCCGTTTGCCGCGCGCATCGTGGGCGACGGGCCGCTGCGCGCCGAGCTCGAGCGCCTCGCGGGCGGGCTCGGCATCGCGGCCCAGGTCACGTTCACCGGCCACCTGCCGCAGCACGAGGTCTGGGCCCAGCTCGCGTGGGCCGACGTGCTGCTGCACACCGGCGTGATCGCGCCGAGTGGCGATCGGGACGGCCTGCCCAACGTCATCCCCGAGGCGATGGCCGCGGGCGTGCTCGTCGTCACCTCCCCCGCGGCGGCGACGACCGAGGCCGTCGCGCAGGGCATCTCCGGCCTCGTCGTCCCCGTCACCGAGATCGCCGATTGGGTGTCCGCGCTGAAGCGGCTCTCGCAGGACGACGCGTTCGCCGAGAAGCTCCGCGCCGCCGCGCGCCGCTGGGTCGAGGAAAACTTCGACGCGCACAAGAACGCCCGCCGCCTGCTCGGGCATTTTGAACGCACCCTGGCCGCGCCGGATCCCGCGCCCGCCGCGTCCGCTTCGGTCGCCGCCGCGGCGCCATGATTTTTTTCGACACCACGAAGACCGGCGCCGCCGGCCACCGTTCGGGCCTCACGCGCGTGAGCGCGCGCCTGCGCGACGAACTCGGCGCGGGCGCCACGCCGGTCGCATGGGACGAGGCCGCCGCGCGCGCCCAGCCAGCCGATTGGTTTCTCACCACGGAGCTTTTTTCCGGGGACGAGCGCCCGGGATTCCCGGCTTTCCTCGCCGCGCGCCCGTGCCGCCTCGCGGCGGTCTTTCACGACGCCATCCCGCTCAAGCACCCGCACATCACGTGGCCGCAGAGCGTCGCGCGCCACCCGGCCTACCTGAAGCTGCTCGCGAAGTTCGACCGCGTCTGGGCGGTCTCCGCGGCCAGCCGCGACGAGCTGCTCGGCTACTGGCGTTGGCTGGGCCTCGAGGACGCGCCGCCGGTCGACGTGCTCGCCCTCGGCGCGGACTTCCACCGCCAGCCGCGAGCCACCGCACGCGCCGCGCCGCGCGCCGCGCGCCTTCTCTCCGTTGGCATCCTCGAGCCCCGCAAGAACCAATCTCTGCTGCTCGAGGCCTGCGAGGAACTCTGGGCCGGGGGCCTGGACTTTGAGCTGCACCTCGTCGGCCGCGTGAATCCGCGCTTCGGCCGCCCCATCGTCGAGCGCATCCGTGCGCTCCGGCGCACGCGCGGCGCCTCGCTCCACTTCCACGAGGCGGCCGACGACGCCACGCTGGCGGAACTGTTTGCCACCGCCCGCGCCACGCTTTTTCCCACCATCGCGGAGGGCTGCGGCCTGCCGCTGCTGGAGTCCCTCTGGCAGGGCGTGCCTTGCGTGTGCAGCGATTTGCCCGTGCTGCGCGAGAACGCCTCGGGCGGCGGCTGCCTGCCCGTCGCGCCCGGCGACCATGGCGCGTGGCGCGATGCCCTTCGCCGCATCCTCACGGACGACGCCCTCTGCACCCGGCTCGGTTCCGAGGCGGCCGTGCGCCCGCTGCCGACGTGGCGCGAATCCGCCGCAACGCTGGCTCGCGCGCTCGCGTAGCGCGCCGGGAATTTCCGCGGCGGCACCGGGCGGGCGCGCCGCGCTACTTCGCGGGCGGCGTCGCGGCGGCCGCGGCCCCCGGCGGCGACGCGCTGGCCGGACCCCGCGACGCCATCGCCTCCAGCGTCTTCACCGCGGTCTCCCGCACGGCCCTTTCCTGCGGCGAATTCTTCGGGATATCCATCTTGGTCTCAAAACGCGAGTCGCTCGCCACATTCTGCGCCGCGACCGCGGCGAGCAACGGCATCACCGACTCGACCGCCCCGGCCACCCCGAAGACCGCCACGCGCACGTCCCACAATTCCTGCCCCCGGCCATTGTCGATGCCGCGGTTCGGGTTGTCGCGGGCCGACAGTTGCAGGAAAGTCTCGCGCGCCGAGGGATCGATTCGCCCGCCCGTCTGCGTGCCGAAGCTCACCTCGATGAACAGGTCGGGCGCGACCGCCGCCGGCGCCTCGAACAAGCCCGCGCCCACCAGCGCAGCATCGATGCACGCCTTCACGACGTCCACCTGCATCTTCGACTGCGCGACCATCGTGGGCTTCGCCACCAGCCGGTAGGACTGGCCGCTCGGCTTCGCCACTCCCGGCGCGGCGATCGCGTCGACCAGCACGCGGTGCTTCGGCACCAGCATGCCGAGGCAGCCGGCGCAAAACAGCGCCGCCGCCGCGCCCAGCACGCCCGCCCCCCGCCGCACGTTGCCCTCGGAAAGTCTCATCGTTTAGCCCCGGTCTATTTGGCCGCCTCCGGCAAAAGCGCAACTGGCGGCGCGTGACGGCGCTGTTACCCGGCGCATCCTCAGTCGATTTTCACCCGGGCCCGGTAGAACGCGTCGCACCGCGCGTAGATTTCCGCCGCGGAGTCCAGCGCCAGCGCCTCCGCCGCCAGGGCCCGCGCGTCCGCCATCGTCATCGCGCGGACCACGTAGCGCACCGCCGGGAGCCAGGATGATGACATGCTCAGGCTGTCGATCCCGAGCCCCAGCAGCAGCGGGGCGAACACCGGATCGCCGCCCATCTCGCCGCAGACGCCCACGGGGATTTTCCGCGCATGGGCCTCCTGCACGACATGCCGCAGCGTGCGGATCACCGCCGGGTGCGTGGGCTCGTAGAGGTGCGCGATCCGGTCGTTCACCCGGTCGATCGCGAGCAGGTATTGGATGAGATCGTTGGTGCCGATGCTGAAGAACGCGCATTGCCTCGCGAGCAGATCGGCCGTCGTGGCCGCGCTCGGGATCTCGATCATGGTGCCGGCCTCGAGCTGCTCGTCGAAGCGGACGCCCCGCGCCCGCAGCTCGTCGCAGCACTCGGCCAGCATCGCGTTGGCCTTCGCCAGCTCGCCCGCGCCGCTGATCATGGGATACATGATCTTCGCGCGGCCGAAGGCGCTCGCGCGCAGGATGGCGCGCAGCTGATCCTTGAAAATCTCGGGGTGCTCCAGGCAGAACCGGATCGCGCGGAAGCCCATGAAGGGGTTGTTTTCCTTCGGGAAGAGGTCCGACTTGCCCGCCATCGGCTTGTCGCCGCCGATGTCGAGCGTGCGGATGATCACGGGATGCGGCGCCATCGCCTCGACGACGGCCTTGTAGTCGGCGAACTGCTCCTCCTCCGTGGGGATGCGCGAGCCGCTCAGGAAGAGAAACTCCGTGCGGTAGAGGCCCACGCCCTCGGCGCGGAACGACTTCGCCGCGGCGCACTCCTCCGCCTTCTCGATGTTGGCGAGCAGCGTGACGGGCACGCCGTCGAGCGTCACCGCGGGCTCGCGGTTGCTCTCGAGCAGGCGCGCCTCGAACGATTTTTTCCGCTCCTGGATCTTCCCGTAGCGGAAGAGCGTGCTCTCCGTCGGGTTGACGATCACGAGGCCGTCGTAGCCGTCGACGATCGCCCAGTCGCCGTTGTGCACGCGCGCGGTGAGGTTGTGCAGGCTCACGACCGACGGGATGCGCATGGAGCGCGCGACGATGGCGGCGTGGCTCGTCTTGCTGCCGGAATTGAGCGCCAGCGCCAGCGCCGCGGAGCGGTCCAGCGTGGCCGACTCCGAGGGCGAGATGTCGCTCGCCACGATGATGCGCTGGCCGGCGAGGTGGCTCAGCGAGGTCTCGGCCTGGCCGAGGAGGTTCTTCACCATCCGCTGGGCGACATCGCGCAGGTCGATCGCGCGCTCGGCGAGGAACTTGTCCTCGAACTCCGAGAACGCCTTGATGTAGCGCGCCGCGACCTTCTGGAAGCAGGTCTCGATGTTGCGGCCCGTGGCCTCAAAGTCGCGGATCGTCTCGCCGATGAGCGCGGGGTCGTCGAGGACCATGAGGTGCGCGTCGAAGATCGCGGCCTCCTCGGGCCCGATGTTCCGCTCCACCTCGTGCTTGATCTTGGTGATCTGCTGCCGCGTGACGACGATCGCGCGCTCAAAGCGGCTGATTTCCTCCACCCGTTTCGCCGGCTCGACCGCGTAGCTCGGCACCTCGACCGTGCTCTGGAGATACACGAAGACCTGGCCATACGCGATGCCGGGCGAGGCGGCGATGCCTGCGATGGTGGTTTCGGTCTTCGCGCGGGAATCCATTGGGCAAGACTGACAGCTGTTGCCGCGAGGGTTCCGCGGCGGTGCGCGACGATAACGCGGCGCCCGCGAAACGCGTCAACCTGTAACTACGCCAGCCGCGTATCCACCACGAAGGCGGAATCCCCCCACGCGTCGCGAATCGCCCCCACCGCCGGCGCCGCGTCGGCGCCTTCGTCGAGGAGCGCGAAGCAGGCGCTGCCACTGCCGCTCATCCGGGGCGCGAGGCCAAAGCGCGCCCGCAGCGTCGCCAGCAGCGTCGGCAGCGCGGGAAACTTGGCGAAGGCCGGCGGCTCCATGTTGTTATAAAGCAGCGCCTCCGCGGGCGCCGTCCGGTCGGCCGCCCACGCCGCAAACCGCGCCTCCGCCTCGTTTGCCGGCAGGTAGCCGGATGGCGCCGCCGCGGCGAGTTGCGCATACGCCCATGGGGTCGCGATGCCGAAGCCCGGCTTGAAGACCAGCACGCGCCGCCCGCGCAGCCGCGCCGCCGCGTCCGCCGCCAGCGCCGCAAGGCGCTCGCCGCGCCCGCGCATCACCACCGGCCCGTCGTGCAAAAACAGCGGACAGTCGGACCCGAGCTGCGCCGCCAGCGACGCGAGCCGCGCGGCGTCGAGCGGCGCGCCGGCGAGGCGGTTGAGCCCGCGCAGCGCCGCCACCGCATCGCTGCTGCCGCCGCCGAGGCCCGCGCCCATCGGGATGCGTTTCTCGAGGAAAAATTTCGCCCCACCGCTCCACGTCGTCTCCGCGGCAAACAACCGCGCCGCCTTCAGCACGAGATTGGCCTCATCGCGCGGCACCTCCGGATCGTCGCACGCGAGGGAAAATCCCGCCGCCGGCTCGATCCGCAGCGTGTCGCCGAAATCCAGCGGCGTCGCCACCGACACCAAGTCGTGAAACCCATCCACCCGCCGGCCGGTGACGGCGAGGAAGAGGTTGATTTTTGCCGGGGCGAAAATCGCGAAGGAGCTCAAGCGGCTTGAACAGGAAGGCCGGGAAGCGAGGGAAGAGAAGCCCGTTTTCTTCCCGCGCTTCCCGGCCTTCCTGTTCCCTGTCTTGCCTTCATCAAGGCCAATCGGTGTTCATCAGTAGTCCAAAAAAATGCCCTGCGATCTCATCCTCGTCCTCGATGCCCAGTCCCCGCGTGAAGTCGCCCCCGTGCTGCGCCAGCTCCAAGGCACGGTGCGCTGGGTGAAGGTGGGCCTCGAGATGTTCACCGCCTGCGGGCCCGACTGCGTCCGCGAAATCGCCGGCCTGGGCTTCAGCGTCTTCCTCGACCTCAAGCTCCACGACATCCCCAATACGGTCGCGAAGGCCGTCGAGTCCTGCGCCAAGCTCCCCATCGGCATGCTCACGCTGCACACGTGCGGCGGCCGGGAAATGATGCAATGGGCCGTGCAAGCCCAGCAGCAGCACAAGCCCGGCCTGCTCCTCCTCGGCGTGACCGTGCTCACGTCGATGAGCGCCGCCGGCCTCGCCGAGACCGGCCCGGTTGACTCGCCCGAGAAGCAGGTCGTCCGCCTCGGCCGCCTCGCCGCCGACTCCGGCCTGCGCGGCCTCGTCTGCTCCCCGCTCGAGATCGCGCCGCTCCGCGCCGTGCTGCCACCCTCGGTCGCGCTCGTCACCCCCGGCATCCGCCCGCGCGACGCGAAGGCCGACGATCAGACGCGCATCATGACGCCCGCCGAAGCCGCCCGCGCCGGCGCCACCTACATCGTGGTCGGCCGCCCCATCTTCAAGGCCCCCGACCCCGTCGCCGCCGCGCGCGCGATCCTCGCGGAACTCGGCCCCGTGTAGGAGCCCGCTCGCGGGCGATTCTGTTTCCGTCCCTCAACTCTCAGCCCTCAACTCCCATCGTGAGCCGCACCGCCGCCATCTTTCTTGCCGCTGGCAGCGGCTCGCGCATGGGCGGCGCCGTCGCCGACAAGGTCCTCGCCCCCCTCGCCGGCCGCCCCGTCTTCGCGTGGTCCGCCGCCGCGTTCATGCGCAGCCAAATCGCGGACTTCTACGTCGTCGTCTACCGCGACCAAAGGCAGATGATCGCGCTTTCCGCCTACGCGCCCACCCCGTCGCTGCTCGTGCAAGGCGGACGCGAGCGCCAGGACTCCGTAATGGCCGCCCTCGCCGCGCTGCCGGCCGACATCGAGCACGTCTTCATCCACGACTGCGCGCGCCCGCTCATCCGCCCCGAGCAGCTCGTCGCCCTCCACAAGATCGTCCGCCGCGAGCACGCCGTCGTGCTCGCCCACCGCGTCACCGATACCATCAAGAAGCACCACGACGAAGGCCGCCTGCGCACGCTGAACCGCAGCCGCCTCTGGGCCATGGAGACGCCGCAGGTCTTTTCCCGCGACCTCATCCACCGCGCGTATGCCCGCGTCGCGAAGAAGAAACTCGCCATCACCGACGACGCGCAGGCCGTCGAGCAGCTCGACCACCCCGTCGCCCTCCTCGAAAACGCGCATCCGAATCCCAAGCTCACCACGCCCGCGGACCTCGCGTATCTGGAGTTCCTGCTGTCGCGCGACCCGCCCCCGTCATGAAACACCGCATCGGCCACGGCTACGACATCCACCGCCTCGTCGCGGGGCGGCCGCTCGTGCTCGGCGGCGTCCGCTTCGCCACCGACTACGGCCTCGACGGCCATTCCGACGCCGACTGCCTCACGCACGCCATCTGCGACGCACTCCTCGGCGCCGCCGGCCTGCCCGACATCGGCCACTTTTTTCCCAACACCGACCCCGCCTACCGGAACATCGATTCGCAACTCCTCCTCCAGCGGGTCGTCGCCGAAATCACCAGGCTCGGTTTCAATATCTGCAACGTCGACGCCACCGTCATCGCCGAGAAACCCAGGATCTACCCGCACCTCGCCGCGATGAAGGCCGCCCTCGCCAAATCCACCGGCCTCCTCCCCGACGAAATCGGCCTCAAGGCCACCACCAACGAGGGCGTGGGCGATCTCGGCCGCGGCCTCGCCATCGCGGCCCACGCCGTCGCGCTTCTCTCCCGCTCATGAAATCCTTTCCTTCCACGCGGCTCGTCGCGCTCCTCGCCGCCGGCTTGCTGCCTTTCCTCGCCTCCTGCGCCAAGCGCGACACCGCCGTCGCCCGCGGCAACAAGGAGGGCGTCTTCCACATCAGCGTCGGCTCCGAGCCCGCCGACCTCGACCCGCACACCGTCACCGGCCTCGCCGACGCCAAGATTTGCCACGCGCTCTACGAGCCGCTCGTCACCTACAACCCCACGACGTTCGCGCCCGAGCCCGCGCTCGCCGAGCGCTGGGCGGTGTCCGCCGACGGGCTCACCTACACCTTTCACCTGCGCGCCGACGCCAAGTGGAGCAACGGCGAGCCGCTCACCGCGCAGGACTGCATCGACTCATGGCGCCGCATCCTCACGCCCTCGCTCGGCGCCGACTACGCGTCGTTCCTCCACATCATCCGCGGCGCCGAGGCGTTCAACGCCGGGAAGACGAAGGATTTTTCCACCGTGGCCGCCAAGGCCGTCGATGCGCGCACCGTCACCGTCACGCTCAATCACCCCACGCCCTACTTCCTCCAGATTCTGCTGAATTCCCCCTGGCGCCCGCTCAACCTCCGCGCCATCGCGCAGTATGGCGATCCCTACAGCCGCGGCACGCCGTGGACGCGGCCCGGCCGGCTCGTGTCCAGCGGCCCCTTCGTGCTGAAGGAGTGGGTGCCGCATCAGCACATCGTCGTCGAAAAGTCGCCGACCTACTATGACCGCGAGCGCGTGCGCCTGAACGCGATTCACTTCTACCCGATCGAAAGCATCGACGCCGAGGAGCGCGCCTACCGCGCCGGCCAGCTCCACGCCACCTGGTCGCTCCCGCTTTCCAAAGTCCGCAGCCTCCAGGCCGAGAAGTCCCCGTCGCTCCGCATCGACCCCGTGCTGCAGACCTATTTCTTCCGCGTCAACGTCCGCAAGCCGCCCTTCAACGATCCGCGCCTGCGCCGCGCCCTCGCCCTCGCGATCGACCGCGACGTGATCGCGGGCAAGATCCTCGCCGGCGGCCGCACGCCCGCGCCCACGTTTGTCCCGCCGCTCCTCAAGGACTACACGCCCCCCGCGCGCAAGGCCTACGATGTCGCCGCCGCGCGCCACGCCCTGGCGGAGGCCGGCTTCCCGGGCGGCGCCGGCCTCCCGCCCATCGAGCTGCTCTACGACACGTCGGACATCCTGCGCCTCGTCTCCGAGGCGATTCAACAGATGTGGAGCCGCGAGCTCGGCGTGAATGTGCAGCTCTCCAACCAGGAAAAAAAGGTCGTCTACGCCAGCCGCCGCGCCGGCGACTACCAGATTCTCCTCGGCGACTGGACCGCCGACTACCTCGACGCCACCACCTTCCTCGACCTGTGGCGCTCCGGCAACGGCAACAACCACACCGGCTGGACCGACCCCGCCTACGACGCCCTCTGCGATCGGGCGGACCAGACGATTGATTCCGCCGCGCGCGCCGCGCTGCTCGTGCAGGCCGAGAACCTCGTCCTCGACGCCGCGCCCATCATCCCGATCTATTTCAACACGCACGTCTACTACCTGCACCCCGCCGTGAAGGGCTACTTCCCCACCCCCGGCGAACACACCGACTACCGCTACGTCTTCCTGCAGCCGTAGCGCCGCGTCATGCCCCGCCGCCTTCCAATCCTGTTGGCCGCCGGCGCGCTGGCGCTGGGCCCCGGCTGCGCGAAACGCGAGCCCGCGCCCGCCGCCGGGCAAACGCTCCGCGTCTCCCAGCGCAACGAGCCCGGCTCCCTCGATCCCGCGCTCACGACGCTGCCCGACGAGTTTGCGATCGAGCGCGCGTTGCTCGAGGGCCTGCTCATTCCCGGCGCCGAAGGCGGCGAGCCGACGCCCGGCGCCGCCACGCGCTTCGAGGTCTCGGCCGACGGGCTGAGCTACACGTTTCACCTGCGGCCCGGGGCGCGGTGGAGCGACGGCGTGCCCGTGACCGCCGCGCATTTCGTCGAGAGCTACCGCCGCCTGCTCACGCCCGCGACCGCCGCCCCCAAGGCCAGCGTGTTTTTCCCCGTGAAAAACGCGCGCGCGTTCGTCAGCGGCGCGCTCGCGGATTTCTCCGCCGTCGGGTTCCGCGCCGCCGATGCCCACACGCTCATCGTCACGCTCGGGGAGCCCACGCCACGCTTCCCGCACTACGTCGCCAGCGGCCCGTGGCTGCCGGTGCGCGCGGAGGTCGTCGCGAAACACGGCCGCAACTGGACGCGCCCCGAAAACCTCGTGGGCAACGGCCCCTTCCGCCTCGCCGAGTGGCGCGCCCACCAGCGCATCGTCGTGAAAAAAAACCCCGGGTGGCATGGCGCCGCAAACGTGCGGCTCGGCGAGATTCAGTTCCTCCACTTCGACGACGGCGACAGCGAGGAGCGCGCCTACCGCGCCGGCCAGCTCGACGCCACGATGGCCGTGCCCGCCGCCAAGGTGGACACCTATGCGCGCGAGCGCCCCGCCGAGCTGCACCGCGCCCCGATGATCGAGACGCGCTACCTCGCCTTCAACACCCGCCGCGCCCCGCTCTCCGACGTCCGCGTGCGTCGCGCCCTCGCGCTCGCCATCGACCGCGAGCAAATCGCCGCGCGCGTCCTGCGCGGGCAGCAGACGGCCGCCGCGCGCCTCATCCCCGCCGCGCTCGACGCCGGCCCCGCGCCCGCCGCCGCCCACCGCCACGATCCGGCGGCGGCGCGCGCGTTGCTGGGCGAGGCGGGATTTCCCGGCGGGAAAAATTTCCCGCGCCTCGAGGTCTCCGCGTGGTCGAAGTCCCAAGTCGCCACCCTCGAGGCGATCCAAGCCATGTGGCGCAACGCGCTCGGCCTCGAGATCGCCATCGTCACGCGCGACGCCGGCGTGCACCTGAGCGCGCTCGCCGCCGGCGACTACGCCATCGGCTTTGTCACGCGCATCCCTGATCTCGCCGACGCGGCCGAGATGCTCGGCGACTTCACGAGCGGCGCGCCGGAAAACTACCCGCAGTGGCGCGACGCCACCTTCGACGCCGCGCTCGCCCGCGCCCGCCCGCTCGCCGATCCCGCCGCCCGCGGCGCCGCGCTCCGCGCCGCCGAGGATCGCCTCCTCGCCGAGGCGCCGCTCACCCCGCTCTACTTCAACACCAAGATCTGGCTCATGTCCCCGCGCGTGCGCGGCTGGCAGGAGGACGGGCTCTGGTCGCGGACCTATCATCAGGTCTCGCTCGAAACAAGGTAGCGCGTCTTCACGCGATTGCCATTTGCCCGGCGCGCGCAAGCGTCGCGCGCATGCGTTTCTCATCCGTCGCGCTCCTCGCCCTCGCCGGCGCCGCCACGCTCGCGGCCGCCGAGCCCGCCCCGAAAATCCCCGCCGCGAGCATCCTCGCGCGCACCAAGGTCCTCGCCGCGGACGAGTTCGAGGGCCGCGGCCCCGGCACCCCGGGCGAGGACAAGACGGTCGCCTATCTCGAGCGCGAATTCCGCGCGCTCGGACTCCAGCCCGGCAACCCCAACGGCACGTTTTTCCAGGACACCCAGCTCGTCGGCCTCACGTCGAAACCCACGCTCGCCTTCGACATCGGCGGCAAGGCCATGCCATTGGAGCACATCAACGACTACGTCGCCTATTCGAGCCGCGTGCAGCCCCGTGTCGAGGGCCGCGGCAGCGAGGTTGTGTTCGTCGGCTACGGCGTCGTCGCGCCCGAGTTTGGGTGGGACGACTACAAGGGCGTCGACGTGCGCGGCAAAACCGTCGTCATGCTCATCAACGATCCGCCCGTCACGGGCGCCGACGGCCAGCTCGACCCCAAGGTCTTCGGCGGCAAGGCCATGACCTACTACGGCCGCTGGACCTACAAATACGAGATCGCCGCGCAAAAGGGCGCGGCCGCCTGCCTCATCGTGCACGAGACGATCCCCGCCGCGTATCCCTTCGCCGTCGTGGTCTCGAGCTGGACGCGCGAGAATTTCGAGATTCGCGCGCCCGACAACAACGCCGGCCACATCGCCCTCTCCGGCTGGCTCACGCTCGACGCCGCCAGGAAACTGATCGCCGCCGGCGGGCAAGATTTCGACGCGCTGAAAAAATCCGCCGGCACGCGCGCCTTCCGCCCCGTGCCGCTCGGCGCCAAGGCCTCGTTCACCGTCGAGAACACCCTCCGCCCCGTCGCCTCGAAGAACGTCGCCGCCCTCCTCCCCGGCTCCGATCCGAAGCTCCGCGGCGAGTATGTGATCTACACCTCGCACTGGGATCACCTCGGCCTCGATCCGAGGAGGCAGGGGGACCAGATCTACAACGGCGCCGCCGACAACGCCGCCGGCACGGCCGTGCTCCTCGGGATCGCGCAGGCATTCCAAGCGCTGCCCGCCGCGCAACGGCCCAGGCGCAGCGTGCTCTTCCTTGCCGTCACCGCCGAGGAGAAGGGCCTGCTCGGCTCGCGCTACTACGCGCAAAATCCCCTCTACCCGCTCACCCGCACCCTCGCCAACATCAACATGGACGGGGCGAACCAATTCGGCCGCACCCGCGACATCGAGATCGTGGGCTACGGGGCCTCGACCATCGACGACATCGCGCGCGCCGTCGCCCGCGGGCAAGGCCGCGAGGCGCGGCCCGAGACTAGCCCCGAGCGCGGCATCTACTACCGCAGCGATCACTTCGAGTTCGCCAAGGTCGGCGTGCCGGCCTTCTACACCAAGGCGGGCCGCGACTTCGTCGGCCAGCCCGCCGATTTTGCCGACAAAAAGGTGAACGAATACATCGCCAGGGATTACCACCAGCCGAGCGACGAGGTGAAACCCGACTGGACCTTCGAGGGCGCCGCGCAGGACGCCGACCTGCTCTTCCAAACCGGCCTCCGCATCGCCAACGGCGACCAGTGGCCCGAGTGGAGCGCGGGCAACGAGTTCAAGGCGCGGCGCGATGCGATGATGAAGGCGGCGAAGCAGTAGGCCGCGAACAAGGCAGGTTTGTTGGAGACGCGGCGCCCTCGCCGCGTCTTTCATCGGCCAGGCCGCCGGCTCAGCTCTCGTCGAACCCAAACTTGATCAGGCAATCGACCGTGTAGCCATGCGGCGAACGCTGCGCGGGCGGCACGAACTCGACAAAGCGCCAGCGCTGCACGCCAGCCAGCGCGGCGGGCTCGAACTCGCGCTGCGTGCTGCGGACGACCGAGACGGATTCCACGCTGCCGTCCGCCGCGACTTTCGCGCGCACGACGACATCGCCTGCAATCCTTGCCCGCACCATCCCCATCGGGAAACACGGCGACGGAAACTGGAAAATGGGGTAGCCCCAAGACGGAGAATCGTTCGTCGCCGTAACCGATTCCAGAGTCACAAGCGGGAAAGGTTCTATCTGAACTAGACAGCCCCACGTGCCTTTGACACGCGACTGACACCCAACGAGCAAAACTGCCGCGCACAACGCGAGCGACGCGGCCCATCCCATCGTCCGCCTTGCACCGCGCTGTGGCACCACCGTCATGCCCGCATTCAGGCTCTCTCGCCGCCCTGCACAACCCCGTTTTCGGCCGCCCACCCCACCTCTCCCGCACCGGGCAATCGGAACAGTTTACTGCGGCTTGCTCCCACTCTCTGCACCGGTTCTTTTCCCGCCATGCGCACTCGCTCCCGCCTTCTCGTCGCCACGCTGCTGCTCTCCGGTCTCGTCGTCGCCGGTTGCGGCAAATCGAAATCCCCCGCCGGCCCCGGCGCCTCCGCCAAATCCGCGAACTCCGCCGCCGCCGGTGCGCTCCCGCAGATCATCCACATCGGCAACGGCGCCGAGCCGCAGGACCTCGACCCGCAGGCGATCACCGGCGTGCCCGAGCACAAGTTGATGATGGCGCTCTTCGAGGGCCTCGCCTCCGAGGATCCGAAGGACCTCCATCCCGTGCCCGCCATCGCCGAGTCGTGGGACATCTCGCCCGACGGCAAGACCTACACGTTTCACCTCCGCCGGACCGCCAAGTGGTCCGACGGCTCGCCGATCACGAGCGAGGATTTTGTGCAATCCTACAAGCGGATGCTCACGCCCGAGTTTGCCTCGGAATACGCCTATCTCATCTACGACTACGTCGTCGGCGCGAAGGACTACTACGATCGCAAGCTCACGGACTTCACGCAGGTCGGCTTCAAGGCCCCCGATGCCGCCACGCTCATCGTCACGCTGAAGAACCCCGCGCCCTACCTGATGAAGATCATCGCGAGCCACTACGCGTGGACGCCCGTGCCCGTGAAGGTCATCGCGAAATTCGGGCCGATCGGCCAGAAGCGCACGCCCTGGACCCGGCTGGGCAACATCGTCGGCAGCGGGCCCTTCATCCTGAAGGAGTGGCTGCCGAACCAAAAAATCGTCGTCGTGCGCAACCCGCACTATTGGGACGCCGCCACGGTGAGGCTCGACGAGATGCACTTCTACCCGACCGAGGACATCGCCACCGAGGAGCGGATGTTTCGCACCGGCGCGCTGCACAAGACCAACGAGCTCCCCAACGCCAAGATCGACGTCTACCGCCGGGAGTTCCCCCAGTCGCTCCGCATCGATCCCTACCTCGGGGTCTACTTCTACCGCTGCAACGTCCTCCGCCCGCCGCTCAACGACAAGCGGGTGCGCCAAGCCCTCGCCCTCGCCCTCGATCGCGAGGCCATCGTCGCCAACGTCACGCGCGGCGGCCAGCGCCCGGCCTACGCGGTGAGCTACCCGGACACCGCGGGCTACACCGCGCGCGCCAGGATCACCGGCACCGTCGCCGATGCCCAGCGCCTGCTCGCCGAGGCGGGATTCCCCGGCGGCAAGGGCCTCCCCACCATCGAGCTGCTCTACAACACCTCCGAAAACCACCGCGCGATCGCCGAGGCGATCCAGCAGATGTGGCGGCGCAACCTCGGCGCCGACATCACGCTCCTCAACCAGGAATGGAAGGTCTACCTCGACATGCAGCACACGAAGAACTTCTCGCTCGAGCGCGCCGGCTGGATCGCGGACTACGTCGACCCGCATACCTTCCTCGAGCTTTGGGTCTCCGACAACGGCAACAACGACACCAACTGGGCGAACCCCGAGTATGACCGGCTCTTCAAGCAGGCGCTCGCCGCCAAGAACGACGCCGATCGCTACGAAATCTACCAGAAGATGGACGCCATCCTCGTCGACGAGCTGCCCGTCATCCCGATCTACTACTACACCCACCCCTACGCGCTGAGTCCCAAGGTGAAGAATTTCTTTCCCACCTTGCTCGACAACCACCCCTACAAGTTTCTCTACCTCGAAAACTGAGCGTGCGGAACCGGGCCTAGAGGGCGTCGAAAAAGGCAGGGCGCGACCGCTGGGCGCGCCGCCGGGAGGTGCGAAACTCTAGGTTGGTCACGGCGGGCCCAGGCGGTCCCGCCCTACCTCGGCACAGGCTTCTTCGACGCGCTCTTAGGCTAACCGCCTGCCATCACTCGGGCTCGGCCGTGCCCTCGACCACCCAGTCGCGCGCCTCGGGCACCTGGGCGAGGAAGCCCTTGAGCGCCGCGCTCAGGTGCTCCGCGTAACGGAAATGCGCGCCCATGCCGGTCCGCAGCTCCGCCTCGTAGATGAACTTGTCCGCGTGCGTGCTGTGCTCGAAGGGCGTCTGCGCGCCGAGCAGCAGCGAGTAGACGTAGGCCGGCGAGCCGCGCGCCAGCAGCTCGCGCGTGAGCTCGAGCTGATCGGCGAGCAGCGCGGCGTGGGCGGAGGGCGAGATCTCCGGGGGCAAATAGAAACCCGCCTGAATGAGCGGCGTGAACCGGTGGCCGGTGCGATGGCGGTTCAGGTCGCGGAGCTCCGCGATCGCCAAGTTGTTCCAGGCGAAGGCCACCCGCATGCGGCGCGTCGCGGGGCCTTGCTGACCGTAGCGGTTGGCGCGGTGGCGCAGCGCCTCGGCGACGGGCTGCGGCTCCGGGAGAAACGGCGGCGTCGCGCGATCGACATGCACCCACACCTCGTCGGCGAGCGGCGCAGCGGAGAGGCGCGCGCGGCCGAGCGCGAGCGACTGCGCGAGCTCCTGCCGCGCCTGCTCCTGGTAGGATTTCTCCGCAAAGCTGTGCCGCATGAGCCGCGGCGACTGCTTGAGCAGCTCGTCGCGGATGAGCTTCGCCGCGGCGCGCGCCTCGGGGTGCGGCAGCGAGTCGAGGTGCTTCACCGTCGTCGCCCACATGCGCGAGGTCTGCACGAGCCCGACGTTGGTGCGGGTGGCGAGCGGGATGAAGTAGCGCGCGCGGTCGAGCGCGTAGTTCTTGCGCAGGCGCGTGACGACCGCGGGCTTGGCGTCGGCCGGCAGGCGCACGCGCGACGGCTCGCCCTGCGCGAGCGCGTCGAGCCGCGCATACTCGGCGTGGTAGGCGGCGAAGGAGCGCGCGAGCACGTCGCGCCACCGCGGCGCGAGGTCGGCGGGGATGCCGAGCGCCTCGGCGGCGGGGACGTTGGCCGCGTCCATCGTGATGTAGCGCGTGCTCGACTCCTGCCCGTCGGCCATCGTCGCGATCTCAAAGATTTTGTAGGCGAGCCACATCGACACGTCGTCGAGCGCGACCGCAAGTCCGCCTGTGAGGCCGCCGATCGAGGCGTGCCCGTAGTCGACGAAGTTGAGGATGCGATCGATCGAGGCGTCGGGGTTGGCGAGGTCGACCTTGGAGAGAATCGTGTGGATGCCCTGGTTGCTGCGCGAGTAGCGCGCGAGCACGGAGGCGAGCAGCTCGGGCGTGACCTTGGGGCAGTCGGCGGCGGTGGGCGGAGGGACGAGGGCGAGGCCGGTGATTCTCATGCAGCGCCCGCGATGGGCGCAAAGAGGGACGGAGGGGGCAAGAAGGGAAACATGGCCGCGCTTTCAATCTCCGCCACCGTGCGCTATCACCGACGACCGAATGCGCCGCATCGCGCGGTTGCTTTGCCAAACCAACCGCAACGCAACGTTCGGCGCATCTCTCCCTCGTTCAACCAAATCCAGCTTGAACCACCGAATCACGTTCCCAAGTTAGCCAACCGGGATGAACAACCCCAAGTTGGTCACTACCTGTTAGCCATCCACGCGCATGGGAGCATTTATCGGTTATGACGACACAGGAGTTTGGGCCAACAATCGGGAGCGAGACGCTTTCCTCGACTGGTATGCAGCTCATCGCTGCCAGCCACACGACGAGCGTTGGGAGTATTGCAAGTCGGAGGCGCAGCGTTGGACAGGTCGTTGCATTCAGTTGGGCGAGCTTATCCCGCGCGGCGAGTTGTTTGAGATTTCAGATGCAGAGCGCGCTGGTGCTGCCACCGAGTTCTGGCCGCATGTGGCGCAGTTGCTCGGAATTATCAGTCAGATTACCCGAGGCAAGTGGCATCACTCAGTCAGCAGCAAAGAAGCAGTTGATTGGAGGGATGGCTAACCATGCGCTTCAGCGAACCCGGCCATCGCGTCCCTGTTGCAATCGTGGCGTCCCGCGGGCCGGGTCGCTGAGCTTGGGTCGTTAGGCGTCATTACGCGCACCGCATGACCAGAACACTTTTTATCACTATGGGTTTGCTCTCCTTCCTTTTTGGCGGTTGCTCCAAGCAGCCCGCGCCACCCGCGTCCAAGTTTCAGGCCGGTCAGGTTTGGGTGTTCATGCCACCGACGAATCAGCCCAACGCGAGACTTACGGTTCTCCGCGTAGAGAGCGGCGGCAAGCTCGGCACTATCGTTCACATCGCGATTTCAGGTGTTACCTACGGCGACGGGCAGACGCAGATTCGGCATCTGCCATTTGCCGAGTCTGCGGTTGAGCGGAGCATCACGACGCTGGAGCGTGAGTCCGGCCCAGTTCCCGATTTCGCAGACGGCTATCGGCAGTGGCGTCAGGCGTTCGACGCAGGCAAGGGTGGCATTTTCACTATCACTGTTGCCGAGGCTTTCGATGCTGTGACCAGCATCGCTCATGACCACAAGAGATGACGACCATGACGCCTAGGGAACGTCTTCAAAATCGCATGGAACCAAAAGCGTGGCGGAGGATCGGAGCGCACGCGATGATCCCACGACGAGTGAGCGAGGCCCGGTGGCAGGGCCTAAAAAAATTAACTCCGCGCTGAGCGGA
>JBGAGU010000008.1:0-342576 GCA_044226505.1 Opitutaceae bacterium | reverse complement strand
GTCGTGCGCCCGCGGCCCGGCCGCGGGCGCGAAGCCGCCACGCTCCGCTGGGGCCTCACGCCCGCGTGGGCGCGCGCGGACGAACCCGCGGCCCGGCTCGTCAACGCCCGCGCCGAGACGCTCGCCGCCAAGCCTTCCTTCCGCGACGCGCTGCGGGCGCGGCGCTGCGTGATGCCGATCACGGGTTTCTACGAATGGGAGACCGTGGGCCGCGAAAAGCGCCCATGGTATTTCCGGCCGGGCGACGGCCGGCGCCTCGCCTTGGCGGGCCTCTGGGAAACGTGGCGCGCGCCCGGCGGCGCCGCGGTGGAATCGTGCGCCGTCATCACGACCGTGCCCAACGCCGTCATGCGCCCCATCCACGATCGCATGCCAGTGCTCCTCTCGGCGGACGAATGCGCGGCCTGGCTCGGGCCCGACGGCGATGCGCCGGCGACCCTCGCCCGCCTGCTCCGCCCGCCCCCGGACGGCGCCCTGCACGCGATCGCGGTGGGCTCGCACGTGAGCAATGTCCGCCACGAGGGCCCCGCCTGCCTCGCACCCTCGGCGCCGCCGGACACGGGCGGGGCGCAGCTCTCCCTGGGCCTGTGACGCACCGCGGCCGGCGAGCGGCGCCGCCGCTTTGAAACCTTGTGCGCCCGCACCCGGTCTGCAAAACCTCCGCGCCTCCGCCACGCGCCCGCCTTGAACCTCCTCGACCGCCACATCTTCACCAGCGTGCTCTTCACCTGCGCGGCGGCGGTGGGGCTCTTCGCCTTTGTCGTGATGCTGCCCAACGTCGTGCGCGAGCTGATCGGCCCGCTTATGTCCGGGCAAATCGACTTCGGCCTGTTTGCGCAGCTCCTCGGGCTGCTCGTGCCCTTTGCCATCACCTACGCGCTGCCGATGGGCGTGCTCACCGGCGTGCTGCTCACGCTGGGGCGCCTCTCCGCCGACAGCGAGATCACCGCGATGCGCGCCGCGGGCATCGGCGTCGCGCGCATCGCGCGCCCCGTGCTGCTCCTCGGCGCCGCCGCCGCGGCGCTCGCGCTCTACGTGAACTTCGAGTCGATGCCCTGGGCGCGCGTCCAATACCACCGCGAGTTCGACGCCGCGATCCGCGCCGACCCCCTGCGCGTGATCGTGCCCAAGACCTTCATCCGCGAGTTCCCCGGCTGCGTGCTCTATGTCCACGAGAAGGACGGCCCCGTGCTGCGCGACATCTGGCTCTGGGAGCTCGACGCGCAGTCGCGCGTGAAGCGCCTCGTCCGCGCCGAGTCCGGCACGATCCATTACGACGAGAAGACCAACAGCCTCGTGCCCACCCTCGTCCACGTGAAGGCCGAGGAGCGCGACTCCGAAAACCCCGAGGACTTCGGCAAGTCGCCGAAGGCCCCGTCCGTCGAGCGATCCGAGCAGGTGCAGATCCCCCTGGATCGCTACAGCAAGCGCGAGGAGCGCATGAAGGACGACTGGCTCACCTACGGCGGCCTCCGCGCCAAGCAGGCGAAACTCGCCGCCGAAACACCCGCGCCGGAAGCATCAAAGGAGCACACCCGCACGCGCATGAAGCTCGCGATGGTGCTGCAGGACAAAGCCAGCCTCGCCTTCGCGGTGTTTTCCTTCGCGCTCATCGCCGTGCCGCTCGGCATCAAGGTCTCGCGGCGCGAGACTTCCGCCAACCTGGGCCTCGCCGTCGCGCTCGTGCTCGGCTTCTACCTGCTCTCCGCGGCGGTCAAGTCCCTCGACCGCCATCCCGAGTATCGCCCCGATCTCCTGCTCTGGCTGCCCAACGTGCTCTTCCTCGCGCTCGGCGCCTGGCTCTTCCGGCGGATCGAGCGGTGAGGCGGCGCTGGCGCCGACATGCGCGTTGACCGTGCGCACGCCACGCGCCTTGCTCGCCCACATGTCGCGCAAGTCCAGCGCCCCCGCCGTCGAAAATTTTTCTGCCACCTCCTTGCCGGAATCCCCGGTCTATCCGGCATACCTCATCAAGGAAGCCGCCGTTGCCGAAGACCCCGCCTCTTGCCTCGGCGAGTGGGAGGCCTCGAAACCGAAGCGCGGCGGGGCCGCAGCCAAATCCACGCGGCCCTCGGCGCTGCTCGACTCCCGTGTCGTCTACTGCGGCGACAACCTCGATCCGCTCCGCAAGCTCCCGCCCGCCTGCATCGATCTGATCTACATCGATCCGCCCTTCAACTCGAACCGCAACTACGAGGTCTTCTGGGGCGAGACGAAGGAGAAGCGCGCCTTCGAGGACCGCCACGAAGGCACCCGCGCCTACATCGACTACATGCGGCCGCGCTGCGTCGAGCTCGCCCGCGCGATCAGGAAGACCGGCTCCTTCTACCACCACTGCGACTGGAACGCCTCGCACTACGTCAAGGTGATGCCCGACCAGATTTTCGGGGAGAACAATTTTCAGAACGAGATCGTCTGGAAACGCACGGGCGCGCATAGCGACTCGAAACGTTATGGCGCACCATGACACGCTTTTCTTCTACACCGGAGGCAAACCGTGGACGTGGAATCCTCAATTCACGCCACTCTCCGATGGAACGATTCGCAAGAACGACCACTACAAGGAGCACGACGGCCGGCTTTTTCGAGTCTCAGACCTGACCGCGAACAAATCGGGTGGCGATGTCTCATACGAGTGGACGACGCCCAGCGACCAAAAGGTCAAGCCCTACAAAGGGCGCTATTGGGCATACTCCCGCGAGAAGATGGATCAAATGGCGGCTACCGGCCTTCTTTACTACCGCTCAACCGGAATGCCGATGCTCAAGCACTACTTGGAAGATATGCCGGGCATTCCGCTTCAGACTTTTTGGGACGATATCGGTCCCCTTGTTTCGGGCAGCGATGAGCGCCTAGGCTACCCGACGCAGAAGCCGCTCGCGCTTTTGGAGCGTATCATCGCCGCGAGCAGCGACGAGAACGACATCGTGCTCGACGCCTTCTGCGGTTGCGGCACCGCGCTCGTCGCCGCCCAGAAATTGAGGCGCCAGCGGATCGGCATCGACATCTCGCCGACCGCGTGCCGCGTGATGGCCAAGCGCCTGCGCGACGTGTGCGGCATGAGCGAGAGCGAGCCGCTGTGGCGCGCGCACCGCGCGAACGCCTTCGCTGCGCCAAGGGCTTCTTCGTGTCGTTCGCCTACATTACCGACGCCCTTGCGGAAATCGGTGCCTTCTTCAAGCGGACGCAAAAAGTCATCGTGCCGCTCACGGTCCGCGAGATCCTCGACGAGCAGATGGCGCACAAGCTGGCGTGACCGCTCCGCCGCATGAATGCGGAACGTCCATTCATCTGCCCGGAATGCGGCGGCCGCGACATCATGGGCGGCGCGTGCCTCTCGCCTGCCGAGGACCGAATCTCCCCGTGGGCTCATGTCCTTGCCACGACGCAGTGCGCCCACTGTCGCCGGCAAATCCCCGATCACCTCGGACATCGATGGAACCGCATGACTGTCGCCGCCGCGAGGGCGGAGTGGCGCTCCGACTTTCGCCACCAGCGTTTCCCCTTCCTAGGCTCGGCCGATTTCAAGCACCTCATGCAACAAATTCGCCGCTACCCGCGCGACTCAGCCGAGAACCGCGCCTGGCTCGGTGCCCGCATGAGCCGCATTGCGAAAACGTTTCCCTCCACGAGGCCAAGAACCAAGCAGGTCGCCACGCTTCTGGCCAAGTTCGCAAAGCTGCAGCAAGCCGGGCGGCGATTCGTTGACAAGGCTGCCCCCTCGCCGCCTTCCGCATCGCCATGATTGCCGAGCTCATCACGTTTCTGGCCGGCCTCCTCGCGCTCTGGCTGTGGTGCCGCCGCGACGCCCGGCAAGCGCGATGCGCGGAGGATCGATCCGTTGAGACCCTGCAAAGCATCCGCGCTGACATGGATCGCTTGATCGAACTCGAACGCGCAGACGACGCGGCCAAGGCCGAAGCTAGCGCGCGGAAAACAACGGGCGAACAGCGACAGGCTGGCAAATAGCAAGCATGTGTCGTGGGCCGTTGGCGCAGTTTTGCATCGCCCCCACAAAACCCTTGTCGCGCGCCACACCGCGCCTTTTCGTTCGGCTTTAATGTCCACGTTCAAGCCCGCCGTCCTGGCCCTCGAAGATGGTTCCGTTTTCCACGGTCGCGCCTTTGGCGCCGACGCCACCGTCTCCGGCGAGTGTGTCTTCAACACCTCGATGACCGGCTACCAGGAGATCCTCACCGATCCCTCCTACTTCGGCCAGATTGTCACCATGACCGCCGTGCAGATCGGCAACTACGGCGTCAACGACGAGGACACCGAGGCCACCGCGCCCAAGTGCACCGGCTTCGTCGTCCGCGAGCTCTCGCCCGTCGTCAGCAACTGGCGCAGCAAGCTTCCGCTCGACGCCTACCTCGCGAAGCACGGCATCCCCGGCATCAGCGAGGTCGACACCCGCGCGCTCACGAAAAAACTCCGCGTCGAAGGCGCCATGAAGTGCTGCCTCAGCACGCTCCCGATCGCCGACGCCGACGCGATCGCGCGCGCGAAAAACTGGCGCGACATGGCCGGCGCCGACTACGTGAAGGACGTCTCGACGAAGACGCCCTTCATCTGGCGCGCCGACGATCCGAAGAACCACAACGCCCCCTACTTCCCCGTCGGCACCACGATGAACCACGCCGGCGCGCCCGCGAAGAAGTTCCGCGTCGCCGCCTTTGACTACGGCGCCAAGCACAGCATCTACCGCAAGCTCGTGAACCACGGCTTCGAGGTGCAGGTCTTCCCCGCGACCGCCACCGGCGAGCAAGTGCGCGAGCACAAGCCCGACGCCGTCTTCCTCTCCAACGGCCCCGGCGACCCCGCCGCGCTGCCCTACATCCACAAGACGGTCACGAACCTGCTGCCCGACTATCCGATCTTCGGCATCTGCCTCGGGCACCAGATGCTCACGCACGCCGTGGGCGGCTCGACGTTCAAGCTCAAGTTCGGCCACCGCGGCGGCAACCAGCCGGTGAAGAACCTCGAGACCGGCCGCGTCTCGATCACCGCGCAGAACCACGGCTTCGCCACCGATCCCAAGTCGCTCGAGAAAACCGGCGCCAAGGTCACCGAGATCAACCTCAACGACAACACGGTCGAGGGCCTGCGCCACACGCGGCTGCCGGTCTTCAGCGTGCAGTATCACCCTGAGGCCGCGCCCGGCCCCAACGACGCGGACCCGCTCTTCGTCGACTTCTACAAGATGGTCGAGGCGCGCAAGGCGGGGAAGGTTTGAGGTAGGGCGGGTCTGTGACCCGCCCTTCGTCCGAATACTCAGCGCGCGAAAGGGCGGGTCACAGACCCGCCCTACTACCCCAGCCACTTCTCAAACTTCACCGCATCGTCCGGCGTGTCGACGCCGATGGTCGGGTCCTCGGTCGTGCCGACGAGGATGTCGAAGCCGTTCTCCAGCACGCGGAGCTGCTCGAGCCGCTCGATCTGCTCGTAGCGGCCCGGCGGGAGCGCGGCGAATTTTTCCAGCAGGTCGGCGTGATAAGCGTAGAGCCCGAGGTGCTTCAGGCAGGGATTGGCCGCGAGCCACGCGTCGTCGATCGTGAGGCCGAGGTCGCGCGAGAACGGCAGCCGCGAGCGCGAGAAGTAGAGCGCGCGGCCGTCGCGGCGCAGCACGACCTTCACCTGGTTGGGATTGTAGAAATCGACGATGCGCCTGAACGGTGTCGCCAGCGTGGCCATCGGCACCGGGCCGGCGATGAGGCGCGCGAGCTCGCGGAGCTGCCCCGCCGAGACGAGCGGCTCGTCGGCCTGCACGTTGATCACAAAGTCGGCGCGCACGATCCGGTTGGCCTCGGCGATGCGATCAGTGCCGCTCTGGTGCGCCGCGCTCGTCATGATCGCGTCGAACCCGGCGTTCGCGACCACGTCGCGCAGCAGCTCATGGTCGACGGCGAAGTGCAGCGGCAGGTCCGGCGCCTCGCGCGCGATGCGCTCCGCCACCCAAAGGACCAGCGGCTTGCCGCGGATCGGGTGCAGCAGCTTGCGCGGGAAGCGCGTCGATTCGAGCCGGCAGGGGACGATGATTGCGATGCGGGGCTGGGCCATTCCGGCGCAGCGTGGCGGCGGGTTTTTGGGTTGCAAGCCGGTGGCACGGACCGGACTTTCCGCGGCTGATTTTCGTGATGAACAAAAGCGACGCCACGCCTCCCAGCGGCCCCCTGACCAAGGAGCTGACGGTGCAGAACAAGATGGGGATCCACGCCCGGCCCGCGGCGATGGTCGTGCGCATCACCAACAAGTTCAAGGCCGAGGTCTTCGTGGAAAAGGGCGACGAAAAGGTGAACGGCAAGAGCATCATGGGCCTCATGATGCTCGCGGCCGGCTCGGGCTCGAAGGTGAAGTTCATCGCCACCGGCCCCGACGCGCCGGCGATGCTCACCGAGCTCGAGCAGCTGTTTGCGCGGAAGTTCGACGAGGCGTGAGACGCCGCCGGACCGAAGCGCAAAGACGCAAAGGTCCTAAAACCCGAAAAACCGCCGCGCGTTGTCCGCGCTGCTCTGCATGAGCGTCTCGTAGCTCACGCCGAAGACCTGGCTCGCGGCGAATTCCGCCGTGTGGCGCACAAAGGCGGGCTCGTTGGGTTTCCCTCGGTGGGGCAGCGGCGTGAGGTAGGGCGCGTCCGTCTCGAGCATGAAGCGCGCGAGGCCCTGGGCCTTGGCGGCGGCCCGGAGGTTGTCCGCATTTTTGTAGGTGAGGATGCCGGTGAACGAGCCGAAGCCGCCCCGCCGCGTGAGCTCGGCCATCTCCGCCTCGCCCTCCGTGAAGCAGTGGAAGACCACCCGCCGCCAGTCGACCCCGCTGGCATCGATCAACTCCACGCACTCACGGAACGCCCCGCGCGAGTGCACGACCACCGGGCAGCCGAGCTCCCTCGCGATCGCGAGCTGCGCCGCGAAGGCCCCGCGCTGCCACGCAAAGATCCTTTCGGCCTCCGCCGGCTCCTTCGGCAGGTGAAACCGATCGAGGCCGCATTCTCCCAGGGCCACCGGGCAGGGCGGGACCGCTGGGCCCGCCGCTCCACCCTCCGGCGCGCCCAGCGGTCGCGCCCTGCCCCAGAAATTTTCGATCTGCGCCACGGCCGCCTCCCATCCGCCATCGACCGAACAGGGGTGGAGCCCCACGGTGAAACGCACAAAGCCGTCGGTCACGTGCTCGCGCGCCACCTCGCGGTAGAGCTCCCAGTCGTCCGGCGAGGTGCCGATGGTGATCATCGAATCCACGCCCGCCGTTCGCGCGCGCTCCAGCGCGCCGGCCAGCAGCCCGCGGCGCGCGAAGGATTCGAGGTGCGTGTGCGTGTCGATGAGGCCCATGTCAGTCGAGGTAGAGCGCGCCGTAGCGCTCGCGCAGGTAGGCGACGAGGTGGCGCGGGGACAAGGGTTCCCCCGTCACGCGCTGCACCAGCTCCGTGGCGCTGAAGCGCCGGCCTTGCGCATGAATGTGCTCGCGCAGCCAGCCAAGGAGCCACGTGAAATCCCCACGCGCAAAATCCTCCTCCAGCCCGGGGCGCAAGGCGCGCACGCGCGCCCAGAGCTGCGCGGCGATCATGTTGCCGAGGCAGTAGCTCGGGAAGTAGCCGAACGCCCCGTCGCTCCAGTGCACGTCCTGCAGCACCCCCTCGCGATCGGTGGCCGGCTCGAGGCCGACGAGCTCGCGCGAGGCCGCGCGCCACGCGGCGGGCAGGTCGCGGACGGCGAGTTCGCCGGCGAAGAGCTTTCTCTCAATCTCAAAGCGCAGCACGATGTGGAGGTTGTAGGTGACCTCGTCGGCATCGACGCGGATGAGCGTCGGCTCGACGGCGTTGACCGCGAGGTAGAGCTCATCGCTCGTCACGCCGGCCGACTGCGCGGCGAAAAGCGCGTGCCAGCGCGGCTCGAAGTGCCGCCAGAACGCGCGGCTGCGCGCGACTTGGTTTTCCCAGAGCCGGCTTTGCGATTCGTGCACCGCCATGCCGGCGTGGAGGCCGAGCGCCGTGCCAAGGTGCGCCGCCGGCAGGCCCTGCTCATAGAGCCCGTGGCCCGTCTCGTGGATGGAGCTGAAGAGCGCGTCGAGCGGCTGGTCCGCGTTGAAGCGTGTGGTCATGCGCACATCGCTGCCCGTGCCGGAGCAAAACGGATGCAGCGACACGTCGATGCGCCCGCGCGCATAGTCGAAGCCGAGCGCCGCCGTGACCTCGCCCAGGAAGGTCCGCTGCGCCTCCACGGGAAAGCCCCTGAGCCCCGCCGCGATTTCGCGGGCGCGGGCGGCGCGCGGCGAAGCGGTGATCGCGCGCATGAGCGGCACGAGGTCGCGCTTCAGCTCGCGGAAAAGGCGGTCGACCGTCGCGGCCGTCAGGCCGGGGTCGTGCTTGTCGAGGGCGTAGTCGTAGGGCGCATCGCCGCGGCCGAGGTAGGCGGCTTCGCGCCGGGCGAACTCAAGGTTCGTTTCAAGCACGGGCGCGTAGCCCGCGAAGTCATTCCCGGCCTTGGCCCGCGCCCACGCGTGGTAGCCGCGGCTGCCCTGCGCGGCCTTCTCGCGCACAAAGTCCGCCGGCAGCCTGGTCGCGCGATCGTAGTCGCGGCGGGCCTGCGCCGCAATCGCGCGGGCGTCCGCGCCGCCCTCGCCCGCCTGCGCCTCGAGCGCGGCCAGCAGCTCACCGATCCTGGGGTGGCTCGCGGCGGCGTGCTGGGCCTCGGCCAGCGCGGCGTGCTGCGCGGCGCGTTGATCCGCCGCGCCGGGCGGCAAGTTGACCTGCTCGTCCCAGCCGAGCAGCTCGCCCACGGTGCCGAGCGTGTGCGCGCGCTTGAGGTGCCGGACGAGTTCGTCGAGGGAGCCGTTTCGTTTCACGCGCGTGAATGAAGCGTCCGCCGCCGTCGCCGCCATGAAAAATTCTTGGCGCTCCCCGAAGCCGCGCCCACGCTGCGCCGCGATGTCCCGCCTGCGCCCGTCCTGGATTGTCGCCGCCGTCGCGGTGCTCGTGCCGCTGTCATTCGCCGCCTACACGGGGCACATGTGGGAGGACTATTTCATCACGCTGCGCTCGAGCCGCAACCTCGTCGAGGGCCACGGGCTCGTGTTCACACCCGGCGAGCGGCTGCACACGTTCACGTCGCCGCTCGGCGTGCTGCTGCCCGCGCTCTGCACCGCGATCGCGGGCGTGGAAAACGAGCAGCTCGCGATGTGGCTGTTCCGGTGCGTGAGCGTGGCGTTCCTCGCGGCCGCGGCGGTGCTGGCCTGGCGCCGCTTCGCGGCGCTCGGCGTCGGCACGCTGGGGCGTTTCGTCTTCTTTGGCCTGCTGCTGGCCGACGCCAAGCTCGCGGACTTTTCCACCAACGGGATGGAAACGGCCGTCCTGATCTTCTTCGTGCTGCTGCTGTGGACGGAGCTGGAGCGCGCCGAGGGGCCGCGCGTGTCGTGCATCGCGCTCGCTTGCGCCGGGCTGATGTGGACGCGACCCGACGGATTCATCCCGGGCGCGGCGCTGATCCTGCCGCACTTGGTGTTTCGCACGCGCGCCGACGGTCCGGCCCGCATCCCCTGGCGCGCGCTCGTCCAAGGCATCGCCGTGGGCGCGGTCGTTTATCTGCCGTGGTTCCTCTGGGCCTGGTGGTATTACGGCACGCCGGTGCCGCACACGATCACGGCGAAGTCGGGCATCATGCTGCCGCCGACGGCGAAGGAGATTCTGCTCACGCCTTGGAACACGCTCCGCGGCGAGTCGAAGCTCGTGGACCTCTTCCTGCCGACCTACTGGTTCTACGGCGGCTGGCCGCGGGCGATTGTGGCCTTTGGCTATGCGCTGAGCGTGCCCGCGGCGTTTGCGTGGCTCGTGCCGGCGTTGCCCGCGATCGTGCGGCGGCTCTCGCTCGGGGTGTTCATCGGGATGTTCTACGTGTGCGCGATCATCCTGTTCCCGTGGTATGCGCCGCCTTGGGCGGTGATCGCGGCGCTCACGATGGCGCTGCTCGCGGACTTTGCGCATGCGCGGGCGAAGGCCGCGGGCTGGGCGACGCCGGCCTCGCTGCTGCGCGTGGCGTGCGCGCTCGTGGTCGTGGTGCAAGTCGGCCTGCTCGTCGCCACCGCGTGGCAGATGAAAAACCAACAGCGCATCGTCGAGCTCGGCGTGCGCCGGCCCATCGGCGAATGGCTGCGGGCCAACGCCGCGCCGGGCGACACCGTGCTGATGGAGCCGCTCGGCTACATCGGCTACTACTCGCGCCTCAAGACCTACGACTTTCCCGGCCTGAGCTCGCGCGAGGTCGTCGCCACCGTGCGCAGCGGCGTCTACCGCTACGCCGATCTGATCGCGCGGCTGAAGCCCACGTGGCTCGTGCTGCGCCCCACGGAGATCGCGGAGAAGGATTTCGCGGAGCGCCCGATCCTGCGCGACTACAAGCTCGTGAAGACCTGGGACGCCATGTCCGCGCTCGATGCCGTCGGCACCCTGCCGGGCCGCAAGTGGGTCGAGTGGGAAGCACGCTTCAAGGTCTTCCACTACGAGCCGGCGAAACCCGAGGGGCCGGAGCGGCGGTGAGAAGGCGCGTTGAGGTCAACGCGCTCCGCCTTACTCCGTCCGCACGCTGATCGAGCCGCCGCTGGTGCGGATCGCGAGGAGCGGGCCGCCGCCGTTGACGCGCCCTTGGCAACGCCCGCGCTGGTTCTCGCCCTCGAATCTCAGCCCGGCGAGCTCGACGCCGCCTCCGCTGGTCGAGGCTTGGAGCCGGAACGCCGCGTCCGGCGCGACGTTCACGCGCACGCTCCCACCAGAGGTGCCGAGCGTGCAATCCAGCGCGAGCGGGCCGGCCAGCGTGGTGATCACGTCGCCGCCGCTCGTGTGCGCGCGCAGCGCGCCCGCGGCGGAGTCGACCCGGATGTTGCCGCCCGAGGTCCGGCGCGTCGCCGCGCCCGCGGCGCTCACCAGCGTGATGCTGCCGCCCGAGGTGCGGGCGCTGACCGCACCACCCATCTTGCCGAGCTTGATCGCGCCACCCGAGGTGTGCGCCTCGCACGCGCCCGCGAGGTCCCCCACGGCAATGCCCCGCCAGACGTGCGGAAACTGGTCGCGTAGCTCGCCGGCACCGTCACCTCGAAGGCCACCTGCACCGGCGGCCACGAGCCCCCGTTGAAACCGAAGCCCGCGGGCTTGCGCTCGTATCTCGCGACGAGCCCCACGTCGTTGCCGTCCTGCTCCAGCGTCAGCTCGAGTTTCTTCAGCAGTTCGTCGGCCTCGGCGTCGATGTCGGCCTTGATGGTCTGCTTCACCGCGACGCGCACGGTTTGGTCAGCGCCGGGCGTGACGCGAATGGCGCCGCCGAAGGTCTCGGCGCGCAGCGTGCCCGCGCGGGGCACCGCGAAGGTCTTTTCCACGGTGCGTTCAATCTTGGCGAAGGCGGGCGCAGCGGCCGCAGCGAGGGCTGCCACGGAGGCGAGGCGGACGGCGGTGATCATCGGCGGCAGGAGTGGCCCCAACGACCCACGATCCCCGCCGGAAGTTACAGGCTATTTTTTCCCCCGGGCCCCGGCGCCGGCGGGGCGCTTTGCGGGCGGCACCACCACCACCGGGCACCGCGTCCGCCGCAGCACGCCATGCGTCGTGCTGCCCACGAACAAATCATAGAGCGCGGTGTGGCCGTGCGAGCCGACGACGACGAAATCAGCCCCGACTTCCTTCGCCTGGCTGGCGATCGTCGACACCACGGCGCCGGTGAACTGCCGCGTCTCGGCCTTCACCCCGCGGCGCTCGCACTGCCGCTGGAGTTTCTCCAGCTGCACCGCCGCCGCCTTCTCGCCGGCAATCTTGATCTCGGTTATGCTCTCCATGAGCGCGCCGTATTCGGCGACGACCACCGGGGGCGAGATGACGTGCAGCAACACGATGCGGCCCGAGACCGCCTTCGCCAGCACCACTGCCTGCGCCACGACCCCGGGGGTCGCGCGCGAGAAATCAACGGGAACAAGGATGGTTTTCATGCGCTAATGATGACACCGGAACGCCGCCGGTGCTGCGCGGAATTTGGCGGAAGTGCACTAAAATTTGTCGCCCGCGACGCCGCGCCCCGGTCTCCTCACGCGCCCCGCGACGCCGCGCCCTCGTGCGCCCCATGAACACCCCTCCCCCGCTCCCACCTCCGACGCCGATCGCCCCGCCTCCCGGCCGGAGGACGTCCGGCCACGCCATCGCCTCGCTGGTGCTGGGCATCGTGAGTTTCCTCGGCGGCGTGGTTTTGCTGGGCGTGCCGCCCATCCTCGCGGTGATCCTCGGCCACACCGCGCTCACGCAGTGCAGGAAGGACCCGACCTTGGGCGGCCGCGGCCTGGGCATCGCCGGCCTCGCGCTGGGCTACGCGGCCATCGGTATGTTCGGCCTCGGGCTGATGTTCGCCGCGACGGCCATCCCCGCGTTTCAAAGAGCCCGCACCGCCAGCCAGGACAAGGCGATCCTCAACAACGCCCGCCAGCTCGCGGCCGCCGCGGATCAATATTATCTCGAAGCCGGCGCGACCCACGCGAGCTACAGCCAAATTGTCGGGCCGACCAACTACGTGAAGGCGCTCAACCCCGTCGCCGGTGAAACCTATCCCGCGCACTACACGCAGGGCGTGACGATCACGATCACCGGCGTCGCCGGCGCACGGACCATCACCTACGCACCCTGAAACGTCCGTGTGGCGCGGAAGACCCGCCGCATGCCGCCGGTCACGAGGGCGAGGGTGAGCAGCGAATTCACGGGCATCAGGATCGCGGCGAGCAGCGGGTTCATCTTTCCCGCGACCGCGAGGCCGACTGCGAGCAGGTTGTAGGCGACCGAGAAAATCAGAATCATGCGCTGGGTGCGGCGGCGCACCGCGTCGATTTCAAGGAGGGCGCGAATGCCGCCGATGCCGCGGCCGAGGTAGTAGAAGTCGGCCTTTCGCTCCAGCACGCCGCGATGCACGACCGGCGTGCCACGGCAGAGCGCGCGGTCGAAGGCGAGGCTGTCGTTGGCGCCGTCGCCCAGCATCAGCGTCTCGTCGGCGCCGTGCGCCGCGAGCCAGTCGGCCTTGGCCTGCGGCGAGAGGCCGCCCAACGCCGCGGCGGGCGGCAGGCCGAGCTGCGCGGCGAGGCTTGCGACCTTTTCCGGCGCATCGCCGCTCAAAATCCCCACGCCGAGTCCGCGCGCCGCGAGGGCGCCGAGCTCCGCGCGGGCGTCGGCGCGGGCGGTGTCGGCAAACTCGAAGCGCGCGATCACCCGCGCGCCCCGCGCGAAGATCGTGCCGCCGGCCGCCGGGTCCCCGGCGCGCCAGCCGGCGCGCCCGAGCGACCAGGGCCCGAGCTCGACGCCGCAGCCGATCGTTTCGCGCACCTCGCCCGGCGTTTCATCACCCGCGGCGCCGGCGGCGAGGAGATTTTCCGCGAGGCTGCGGCTAATCGGGTGGAGGCTGTCGCGCACGAGCCCGAGCAGGGCGGCGCGCTCATCCGCGCGCAGCGCTTCCAGCGCCGCGACGTTGCGCAGGACGGGCGTCTCGAGCGTGAGCGTGCCGGTCTTGTCGAAGACGATCTTCCCCACGCGGCCGAGCCGCGCCCACAGGCCGTCGTCGCGCACAAACACCCCGCGGCGCCGCAGCGCCACGGTCGCGATCTCGTCGGCCAGGGGAAACGCCAGCCCGATCGCGCAGGGGCATGAGACGACGAGCACGGCGGTGACCACCGCGCCGGCGCGGAGGGCGTCGCCCGTCGCCAGCCACCACGCGACCCCGGAGAGCGCCGCGACCGCGAGGATGCCGATCAGATAGCCGCGCACGACGCGCTCGAGCAGGGCGTGGCGCGCCCCGGCCCGCGCCGCCGGCTCGAGCAGCTGCGCCAGCAGCGACTCGCCCCACGGCTGCAGCGCCACGAGCCGGCGCGCCGCGCGGCCGACATTCTCCGCGCCCGCCGGCACGCGCTGGCCGGCGCGGAAGACGCGCGGCTCCGCCTCGCCGTTGATCGAGGCGAGCGAGAACGCCGCCTCGCCGTCCTCGAGCCGCGCCTCCACCGGCAGCGTCTGCCCGGCCGCGAGCACGAGCGCCTGGCCCGCGCGCAGCCGCTCGGGCGGCACCGCCGTGCCGTCGGCGAGCTTCACCGCCGCGAGCCGCGGCTGGCGCGCGAGCAGCCGGCGGCGGTTGCGCTCCACCGCCGCCACCTGCGCCCAGCGCCCGACGAGCATCAGCACGATGAAAGCGCTGACGAAGTCGAAATACACGAAATGCTCCCGCCCCGTGAGCCAGCCGTAGAGCGAGCCCGCATAGGCGCCGACGATCCCGATGGCGATCGGCTGGTCGATGTGCAGCACGCCCTCGCGCGCGGCGCGCGCGGCGCGGCCGACAAAGTAGCCGCCGCCCACGAGCACGCTGAGCGTGGCGAACGCGAGCGCCAGCACGCCGAAGAGCCGCGCATACTCGAACGAAGGCTCCATCCCGAAATACACCGGCAGCGCGAAGAGCATCACGTTCATCGCAAACGCGACGCACAGCCCGAGGCGCTTCACCAGGCCCCGGCTCTCGGGCTCGGCCTCGTGCGAGCCCGCCGGCCCGGCCAGATAGCCAAACGCCTGCAGGCGGCGCGCAAACCCGGCCGCCGAGAATTCCCCGCGCACCCAGCGCAGCCGCATCGTGCCCTGCTGGGCGTTGACGACGATGTCGCGCGCGCCGCGCTCCTGCTGAAACACCCGCTCGATCAGCCAGACGCAGCCGGCGCACGAGATGCCCTGCACCTCGAGCGCGAGCTCGGGGATCGCGTGGCGGGGCCGGCTCTCCGAGCCGGCCTGAGTTCCGGCGCCCGATTGGTTTTCGACCCGCGCGCCAGCCTCAAGCCCAGGCTCGCCCGCAGAGCGAGCCCCACCCTCAGCCTCGCGCTGCGCGGCTTCGAGCCAGCCGTAGTCGCGCGCCTGGAAGACAGTCGGGTCCGCCGGCGCGGTCACGTCGTCCTTGAGGCGATAGTAGCCGGCGAGGCCGTGCTCGTGCACGAGCCGGAAGACGTAGCCGCAGCCCGCGCAGCAGAAGCCGGCCTCGCGCATCCGCGCGTCGATCAGCGGCGCGCCGCAGTGGCGGCACGCGGCGGCGGCGCTTTCGCCGCCGCGTGGAACGGGAAGCCGTCTCGCCGCGATCCGGGGGGCGATCGCGCTCATCTCAAAAACACACCCACGCGCCCACCTCCGGGCCCGCGAAGCCCAGCGTGCCGCGCAGCCGCCAGCCCATGACCACCGCCGTGGCCAGCGCCAGCCCCACGCGCGCGCGGTTGAGCCAGAGGGGCGAGAGCTTTTGGCGCACCCAATGGAACTGCGTCTGCGCGAGCCACAGCAGCGGCACCGTGCCGAGGCCAAACGCGAGCATGAACTCCACCCCGCGCAGCGCCGAGCCCGACAGCATCGCCAGCGCGATCAGGATGTAGAGCGGCCCGCACGGCAGCAGCGGCGTCGCCAGGCCCATCGCGGCCGCCGCGCCGAGCCGCGACCCGCCGCGGACGCGGCCCTGCAGGCGAAAGACGAGCCGGGTGAACAGGAGCGGCTTGGGCAAAAACCGATCCCAGCGCAGCGCCAGCGCGACAAAGAGCGCGACCATCGCCCACGGCAGCCAGCGCAGCGCCGGCTGCGAAAGCCACGCCAGCGGCGCCCGGCCCAAGCCGCCCGCGATCGCGCCGATCACCGCGTAGCTGAGCAGCCGCGAGCCATGGTAGGCCGTCCCCACGGCCTGCACCGACGCCGAATCGCCGCGCACCGGCAGCAGCGCGCAAGCGAGCGGCCCGCACATGCCCGCGCAGTGCAGGCTGGTGACCAGGCCCGCCACAAAGGCGGTCGCGGGCGAATTGACGGCGGCAAATTCCATGGCGTTCAGCGCGGGCGCCCCGTCGCGAGCGGCACCTCGGCGACGCGATGTCTCGAGGCAAACGTGATCCACGCGCCCCAGGCGATCGCCTGGAGCACGCACGCGGCGGCGAACCAGAGCCAGAGCCGGCTAGGGCGCGGTCTTTTTTGCTCCATGCCTTTCCTCCTCCTCCTCGCGCAACAAGCGGGCTTCGGGCCCGAGAAACTCCATCTTGCGCTCCAGGGAAAAGTTCCCCGCCTCGTCCTGCACGCGCACCGTGAAATAGAACGGCCCCGTGTAGCTCGCGCGCGGCCGCTGCAGCACGAGCGGCCGCACGATCTCGCCGAGCGGCGCCACTTCGACGGGGGCGGCGAAGCCGTTCTGCACGAGATCGGCGGGCGCGTCCGGCAGGCGCACGACGAAGCGCGCGGGGGCGTTGCGCTTGTTCACGATGCGCACGAGAAACTGGTTGCGGACGGAATCCGCGCTCACGACGTAGGGCGCGCCCGTGATGCGCGTGACGCCGAGGTTGGCGGGCCGCACGGTCGAGAGCGCCCACACCGCGACCGAGGCCCCGACCGCGAGCAGCACCCCGTAGAGGATGGTGCGCGGCCGGACCCAGCGCGTGCGCTGGCCGGTGAAGGCTTTCTGCGAATCATAGCGAATCAGGCCGCGCGGCCGATGCAGGCGCGTCATCACGTCGTCGCACGCGTCAATGCAGGCCGTGCAGCCGACGCACTCCATCTGGAGGCCCTGCCGGATGTCGATCCCGGTGGGGCAGACGTGGACACAGCGGTTGCACGCGATGCAGTCGCCCGCGCCGGCGGTGCCGGCCTTGCCGCGCGGCTCGCCGCGCTTGGTGTCGTAGCCGATCACGAGCGAGTGATCGTCGATGAGCGCGGACTGGATGCGGCCATAGGGGCAGATCACGATGCACATCTGCTCGCGGAACCACGCAAAGTTGAAGTAGAGCGCCCCGGTGGCCACCGCCATGAAGACGAAGGCGCTCCAATGCGCCGCCGGCTCATCCTGCACCATCCGCCACACCGCCGGCAGCGACACAAAGTAGGCGAGGAAAAGGTGCGCGATCACCGCGGCGGCGAGCACGTAGAGGGTGTGCTTGAGCGCGCGCCGCAGGAACTTCCCCGCATCCATGGGCGCCTCATCCAGCGCCCGCCGGCGCACGGCATCGCCGTCGATCAGCCGCTCGATGCGGCGGAAGACGTGGTCCAGGAAGACCGTGTGCGGGCACGCCCAGCCGCACCAGATGCGCCCCAAAAGCGCCGTCACGAAGAACAGCGAAAACCCGAGCCCGGTGATCACGAAGAACATCAGCCACAGGTCCTGCACCGCGAGCGTGAGGCCGAAGAGGTGGAACCGCCGCTCCGCCACATCGAGGAACACCGCGGGGTAGCCCCCGATCTTGATCCACGGCAGCGAGAGATAGAACGCGATCAGGGCGAAGGCCGACCAGCGGCGCGCGAGCGCGAACCGGCCGCGCACATCCGCCGGATGCAGGAAGGGCCGCGAGCCGTCGGAACGGATGGTCGTGACGGAGTCACGGTTGGGTTGGGCTGGCACCACGATGCGGCCTCACTTCGGCACGGGCACGATGGGCACCCATGCGTCCTGTTTCTGGATCGGCTCGCCCTCGCGATGATGGCTGAGGATGAAGGCCGCGACCTCCGCAGCCTTCTTCGGCCCGATCACCGGGCCCCACGCGGGCATGCCTTTCGTCAGCACGCCCTTGTCAATCACGGCGAGGATCTCCGTCGGCCGGCCACCGTGGATCCAGAGCTGATCGACGAGGTTCGGGCCGATGCCGCCGGTGAGCTTCTCGTTGTGGCAGCTCGCGCAGGTGGCGGCGAAGGTCGCGCGCCCGGCGTCCACAAAGACGGCGTTCTGGCTCATTTTCCACAGGCTCGCGTCGTCATTCGCGGGCGCGGCGGCGAGCCGCGCGCTCTCGATCTGCGCCATCGCGGCGGCGACCGCCTGCTGGCCGGTGGGCCCGGCCTTGAACCACTCGTAGTAGGCCCAGTAGCCGAGCCAGAACACGATCGTGATGTAGAGCGTGAAGAGCCACCAGTTCGGCAGGCGCTTGTCGAACTCCTGGATGCCGTCGTAGACGTGCGGGCGCACGGCATTCTCATCGGGGGGATTATTCGGTGTCGGCGTCATGGCGGGCGGCGGGCGTTTGGCTGGCAAAGGGCAGGTTTTCGAAGCGCTCGACTTGCGCGGACTTCATGCGCACGGCGCGCCAGAGGAACGCGCCGAAGATCGAGGCGGCGGTGAGGAAGGCCGTGATCGTGAAAATCGCGGCGTGGTCTTCGAGGATGAGGCGGCGGAACATGGGAGAGGTTGCGGTCTTGGGTCGCCGGTTCATTGCGCCGCCGCCGCGGGCGCGGGCTTGGCCGGGACGGCCTCGAATTTCCCGAGGGACTGCAGGTAGGCGATCAGGGCGACGACTTCCTTCTCGGGCGCGATGTAGGCGCCGGCGGCGCGCAGATCCTGGGCGATGGCGCGGGCCTGATCGCTCGCCCGCGTGACCACCTCCAGGTCTGTCCACGCGGGATAGGGCACGCCGAGCGTGCGCTGCGCGGCGATTTTCCCGGGCAGGGCCGCCAGGTCGGCGTCGCGCTTCAGCAGCCACGGGTAGTTGGGCATGTTCGAGTCCGCCGAGATCGAGCGCGGATCCTCGAAGTGCCGGAGATGCCAGACGTGCGGGTATTTTCCGCCGACGCGCGCGAGGTCGGGCCCGGTGCGCTTGGAGCCCCACTGGTAGGGGTGGTCGTAGATCGACTCGCCGAGGCGCGAGTAGTCGCCGTAGCGCAGCACGTCGGGCACGAGCGTGCGGATCATCTGCGAGTGGCAGTTGTAGCACCCCTCGCGCACATAGAGATCGCGGCCGGCGAGCTCGAGCGGCGTGTAGGGGATCTGGCGGCGATCCTCGACGCTCGCGGCCTGGTGGCTGACGACCGTCGGGATGATCTGGATGAGCCCGCCCGCCACCACGGCGACGAAGGTGAGGATCGTGAACGGCAGGGAGTTCACCAGCAGCCGGTCATACCAGCCGGCCCAGGCCTTGCCGCGCGACTCGAAGTGCGCCCAGGCGATCACCACGCACACGAGCAGGCCGACGAGGCCGGCGATGCTCACGAAGTGCCCGCCGAACATCCACGCGCACGCGAAGCCCGTGCCGAGAAGCGAGAAGAGCACGGGCGGGTTGAAAAACGCCCCGGCGAGGCTGAGGCCGCCCGGCGCAGGCTCCGCGGCCGGCTCCTCCTCAAACACCTCGATCGTGCCGTTGACGGGCCGCGCGCCGCGGATCGTGCACCACAGGTTCCACGCCATCAGCAGCCAGCCGGCGAAGTAGAGCCCGCCGCCGACCACGCGCATCAGCATCATCAGCCGGATCGCGTTGAGCGTGTCGATGAAGTTGGGGTAGGCGAGCACGGTGCCGTTCTCGGCGGTGCCGCTGAGCATCACGCCCTGCGTGATGCCGCTCGTCCACATCGCGGCCACGTAGAGCAGGATGCCGACGGTCCCGAGCCAGAAGTGGGCGTTGGCGAGCGAGGTCGAGTGGAGCGGCTTGCTCCAGAGGCGCGGCAGCAACCAGTAGATCATGCCCGCGGCCATGAAGCCGTTCCACCCGAGCGCGCCGGCGTGCACGTGGCCGATGATCCAGTCGGTGTAGTGCGCGAGCGCGCTCACCGAGCGGATCGAGAGGAGCGGCCCCTCGAAGGTCGCCATGCCATAGAACGTGATCGCGGCGGCGAAGAACTTGAGCACGGGATCGGTGCGGAGCTTGTGCCACGCGCCGCGCAGCGTGAGCAGGCCGTTCAGCATGCCGCCCCAGCTCGGCGCCCAGAGCATGAGCGAGAAGGTCATGCCGAGCGTCTGCAGCCAGCCGGGCAGCGCGGTGTTGAGCAGGTGGTGCGGCCCGGCCCAGATGTAGACGAACACGAGCGACCAGAAGTGGATCACCGACAGCCGGTAGGAATACACCGGCCGCTCCGCCGCCTTCGGCAGGAAGTAATACATGATGCCGAGGATCGGCGTGGTGAGGAAGAACGCCACGGCGTTGTGCCCATACCACCATTGCACGAGCGCGTCCTGCACGCCGCCGAAGATCGGGTAGCTGTGCAGCAGCGAGGTCGGCAGCGAGAGGTGGTTGACGATGTAGAGCATCGCCACCGTCACGATCGTCGCGATGTAGAACCAGATCGCGACGTAGAGGCTGGGCTCGCGGCGGCGCGCGAGCGTCCAGAAAAAGTTCACCGCAAAGACGACCCAGATGAGCGCGACCGCGATGTTGATGGGCCAGATGAGCTCGGCGTATTCCTTGCCGCGCGAGAAGCCGAGCGGGAGCGTGATCGCCGCCGCCACGATGATCGCCTGCCAGCCCCAGAAGTGCAGCGCGGAGAGGAAGTCGCTCGCGAGCCGCGCCCTCACGAGCCGCTGCGTCGAGTAGTAGATGCCCGCGAACATCATGTTGCCCACGAGGGCGAAGATGACGGCGTTGGTGTGCAGCGGCCGCAGCCGGCCAAACGTGAGCCACGGGAGGTCGAGGTTGAGCCGCCAGAAATTGAGCTGCGACGCGATGAGCACGCCCACCAGCATGCCCACCGCGCCCCAGATGAGGGAGGCGAGCAGGAACTGGCGGACAACCTTGTCGTTGAACTCGAGGGTGATTTTGCGATCGGACATGATGGGAAAGGGATCAGGCGGCGGAATCGCCGCGCTTCAGGCAACCGGCACAGGGCGCGCGACGGCCGTCGCGGCAGCCGCAGCCGTCGTCGTGATGGTGGCCGTCATGGGGGTGGCCCTCGCCGCGACGCGCGGGCGGCTCCACCCGCGGCGTCTCGTCGGCCAGGGGCAGCAGCGAGTCGCGCTCCGCGCCGCTGGCGCGGCTGCGCGCGTGCTCGCGGAGGAAAAACAGCACGAAGACCGCGACCAGCCCGAGGCTGATCGCAAGCGTGAGGGGGACGACGGCCATGCGCGGGGCGGCTCAGCTAACCTGGGCCGCGGCATCGCCCGGCAGCTTGGGACTGGCGGCTTCCGCGCCCTTTTTCTTCGGTGCGTGCGCGGCGCCGTGGTGGTGGCGGAGGAGTTCCTTGGCGGCGAGCCAGTTTTCCAGCGCGACGCCTTCGAGCCGCCCGCCCTCGACCCAAAGGCGATAGGCGACCTTTTGGATTTCGGCCTCGGTGGGCTCGTGCAGTTCGGGCGCGTGAGAAGTGCTTTTTCTCATGGAAGCGGTGGGTTTGGTTGACATCTCATCCTACGGTGCGGCCGGCGCCGCCGCTCGGCGGGCCTTGGCTAAGGCTGCGCATTTCTTGTCCTGGGCCGGCCGCGGCAGCAGACAAGAAATGCGTGGCGTTCGTCAAGCGATGCGGAGCCGGGCGCGGTCCTTTCCGCCATGATGCCACGCATGGACGATTCGCTCCTGCGCGCCCTGCACGCCCGCCGCCCGGCGATTCGCCGGCAGTGGGAGAGCTTGCTGCGCCTGGAGAAGCCGGCGAACGGCCTCGCCCATCCCGACACCCTCGTGCGCATGATCGACTGGACGCTCGACGAGGCGTTTGCCGCGCTCGGGCAGCCGCGAAAACGCGGGCGCGCGCGGGGCGGCCACCCGCCCAGCTACGAATGCGTGCGGCGCGCCTGCGGCTGCGGCCGCAATCCGCTCATCGAGTATTTTCTCGCCGGTGAGCGAGCGCTGCTCGAGGCCTTGGTGCTGGCCCAGGCCGAGGTGCCGGCGGACAGCCCCGCTTCGCACCACTCGACGGCAACCGAGGTCCACCTCGTCGTCCGGCACATCGCGGAGCGCGAAGTCAGGCTGTTTTGCTCCATCTGCCAGATGAAGAACGACGCGTCGCGCCATTCCGCCACCCCCGCGCTCACCTGAATTCCCCGCTCCCCTCCCCGCCACGCCTCCGCCCCCATGAAAAGCAAGGCGCCCCACCGGCCCGTGATTTCCGCCCTGAGCCCCCGCGTGCCCGCCAAGTGGCGCTGGCACCTGCGGGCCCTGCTGCTGCTCCACGCGCGCCTCAGCCGGCAAACCCACGCCCATCTCCTGGCGGCCGAATCCGTGGCGCCGACCGACACGGACGCTGGCGCGCAAGCCAACGACGAGCGCTACTTCGACAGCCTGCTGACGGCTTGGCGCCACGAGGAGGGCTTGCTTGCGGAGGTGGAGGCCGCGCTGGAACGGCTGCGGCGCGGGACCTACGGCCGTTGCGAGGCCAGCGGCCAACCCATCCCCGCCGCCCGCCTGCGCGCCGTGCCATGGGCGCGCTTTCGGCGCGAGTTCGCCGCCGCGAAGCCCGCCGTTGATCCATTCCGGGGGCCTGCGCCCGCGGGCGGCGCCTAGCCGGTCTTGCCCCATAGCACCCGGGCCTCGGGCAGGGTCTCGAGCAGGATCGCGCGGATGCGCTCCTTCTCCTCCGCCGGCAGGTAGGCGTGGCGGTCCTTGGGGTCGCGCGCATCGAGCGCCTTCTTCAAGCGCTCAAAGACCTTCGCCTTCAGGGGCGCGGGCAGCGCGGCGAACGCCGGCGAGTAAACCATGTAGCTGCAACGGTGCGCGAAAATCCGTCCGCGCAGATCGAGATCGCGCAGCGAGCGGCCGTCGCGCGCGCGCACCGCGCCCGCCGCAAACGCGGTGCGAAACGCCTCCGCGCCCACGATGCCCTCGGGCAGCTCGGCCTCCTTGTGGAAGAGCAGCCGATCCACGATGTCCTGCGCGGAGCTGGCGATGACGCTCTTCACGCTGTCGTAGGCCGGCTCATCCGTCTCCGGCTCCTTGAAGTGCCGCTGCAACCCGCGCTGGTAGTCGAGCATCCGGCGGGTCGCGAAGGCGGCGCGCGTGAGCGCGTTCTGCATCGTGGTCTGGTGCTCGAGCACGAGCAGGGCGACGACATCGCTCGTGGGCGCGAGGTAGTCGCCCGTGTCGAAGAAGCCCGAGAGCTCGTCGGGCCGCTTCTCACTCGGCGTGAAGACGAGCTGCTCGCCCTCCTCGCGCGCCAGGGCGTTGCCGCGGTGCGCGAGCGCGCCGTGGTAGCCGGTCACATACCAGCCGCCCCAGCGCTCGGCGAAGGGCGTCTGGTCGTCGACCACGGCCGTGCCGTGGCGCAGGAGCGGCTCGCCGGTGTCGGCCGGGAAGACCGACCGCACAAACACGCCCGGCACATCGCGGACGAATGCGCCGCCGTGGCAGCTCATGCAATCGCTGTCGCGCGTGAAGGGGTTGGCGCGGCGCCGCGCCGCCGCCAGGTCCATCGCGTAGAAGACCGGCCCGAGTTGCCGATCGATCACGGTGACCTCGACCAGGCCGCCGGGCACCCAGCCGACGTAGGCCGAGTCCGAATAGTAGATCACGCGCGGGTGGTCGGGCCGGATGCGGCTGCGCTGGAGGCTCGTCTTGGAAAAGACCACGACCTGGCTCGCGATCGGCACGCGCAGCTCGGCAAGCACGCGGCGCAGCGCCTCGCGATCGTCGCCGGGCAGCGTGAGTTCCCCGGCGGCCAGGCGCCTTTGCAGCGCCACGATGGCATCGGTGGGCTGCGTCTCGGAGTAGCTGATGGGCGGCTTTTCGTAGTCGGGCGTGTTTTGCGCCCACGCGAGGGCGGTCAACGCGAGGAAAAGAAGCGTCCGGCTCGGCATGGCGTGATCTGGGGGTGAGGATAGCCGGGCGGGCTCAAGCGCGCCTTGACGCGCATCAAGCTTGCGCCGCATCCGCGCCGTGCAGCCGATCGCGATAGACGGTGGGCGACTCGCCCGCGATCCGGCGGAAGACGCGGTTGAACTGCGAGAGCGACTGAAAACCGGCCTCGTAGGCGGCCTCGCTCACGCGCTTGTGCGGGTTGAGCAGGAGGTTCTTCACCTTCTCGATGCGCAGGCGGGCGAGGTAGTCCGTGAACGTGAGGCCCGTCGCCTTCTTGAAGCTCTTGCAGAAGTAGAAGGCGCTCATGTTCACGGCCCGCGCCACCTCATTGAGCGAAAGCTCGTCGGCCTGGCGCTCCGCGATGAGCACGCGCGCGCGCGCCATGGCCGGCGACTCCGCCGCGGCGCCGCGCACCATGAGCTCGTTGCTGAGGCTGGAGAGGTGCTGCGCAAAAATCGTGAGCAGCCGCAGGATGGAGTCGTATTGCCGGCGCTCAAGCACGCGCGTCTGGAAATACGCCTCCTCGGCGCGCTTCAGGTCCACCTCGGCGCCCCACTTGAGGAGCTGGCGGGTGACGCGCGCAAACTCCGCCTTGGCCGGCGTGTGCAGCAGGACCTGGCCGGTCTGGAGAAAGCCGATGAGGTTCTCGCCCACGCGCACCGGCACGGCGGAATCGCAGAGCCCGGCGAAGCACTTGAGCGTCTTGGGCTCGAGCTTCGCCTCCTCCTCGACGCGGCGCTGGAGCTGCAGGCACGCCGCGCACGACTGGTTGCTCCGCGCCAGGAGCGCGCAAAAGGGGTTCTCCTTCGGGTCGTCGTGATGCGGCAGATCGAACGCCTCGATGGGCCGGAGGTTGAGCGGCAGCCCCGTCGTGTCGCGAAACGCCTTCTCGTAGTCGCGGAAGATCTGCGAGCGCTTCAGCTGCGCGACGAGCGTGCGGCTCTGCGAGGGGGTTGTGCCCGTTTCGATCATGCGCGCGGGTCACACCTTGGCGCTGTTGTCGCACTTGAAGTGGACCTGCGCGCGGCGCAGCGCATGGATGCGCTGCGCGGCGGCCTGCCCGCCAAGCCGGCGATCCAGCGGGTGCCGCGGGTGCCGGGCCTCCGCCACCTCGCGCGCCGCCAGCACCGAGACGCACACCATCAGCTCCGCGCGCGGCTCCAGCCGGCTCTGCGGAAAACGCGCGTGCGCGGCGAGCCAGCGCGCGGTCTCGAGCAGCGGGCTGGCGGTGGGCGACGCGAGGGCGTTCATGGCCGGGAGAATGCGGCGGCCCACGCCGCCTCGTCAAACCCCGCCAGCGCGCGGCCCCCGCCTATTAGGAACGGTCGCTTCACCAGATTGCCGTTTGATGCGAGGAGCGCGAGCGCCTCGGCCGGCGCGAGGGCGGGGAGCCTTTCGGCGAGCCCGAGCGCGCGGTAGTCGCGGCCGGCGGTGTTGAAGAGCCGGCGCAGCTCGCCGCCCTGCGCCGCCAGCATCGCGCGCAGCTCGGCGGGCGTCGGCGGCGTCTCGCGGATGGCGCGCTCCTCAAACGGCACTTCATGCGCGCGCAGCCATTTCACCGCGGCGCGGCAGGAATCGCAGTTGGAGAGAGTGTAGACGACGAGGGGATGTTTTTTCACGGGGATCGGCCGATGGCTTGGCTGGAGCCGCGGCGCCCTCGCCGCGGTGGGCTGCTGCTGGCGAGCCGCGGGGGGGGCGCCACGTCCCCAGCTGAAGGAACGCTCGCGAAAACATTCGCGTTCATTTCACCCACGACGCGTCGCGCACCACGAGCTGCCAGCGATCGCGGAAGACGGCGAGCTCGCCAAAAAACCGCATCGACGCGCCTTCCTTGAACCGCGCCCGCAGGCTGGCGCGCAGCGGCGCGTCATAGCTCCACACTTCGTAAACCTGGCCGCGCACCTCGACCGACAGCCGCTCCGCCCCCGTCACCCGTCCCTCGACGCGGAAGATCTTCCCCTTGTGCGCATCCTCGCGGAGGGCCGTGGGCGCGGGCAGCAGCCTGGCGTCGAGCGCGATGCGCTCGAGGTCCACGGCCGGGAGCGGCGGCGGACGCGGCGAATCGTTGCGCGGCGGCTCGCTGCGCACCACCGGCGGCGGCGCGCCGCGATCGGTGGACGGGTTCTTCAGGTCGAGCCAGCGGTCGGCGCGGTTGTCGGAGACCGTCGTGAACTTCGCCATGATGGGAAAATGATCGGAGCAGCCGGCGCCGGCCGGGCCGTCAAAGGTCCAGCGCAGGGGCAGCCCGCGGGGGTCGGCATTGAGGCCGGGAAATTTTGCCACCGCGAAGGAGTTGTCCACGTATTGCACGCCGCGAAAGTCGTAGAGCCCGCGCGAGACGATCAGGTGCATGAGCGTGCCCCATTCGCCGCGGTAGGTGTCGCTCCCGCGCTCCGGCGGCGGCAGCTCATGCCAGAGGTTGTAGAGATCCTGCGCCGGCCCGCGGATGGCGAGCTCATCGCCCTGCGCGCGCAGCACGTCGTCCATGCCGGTCCGGGCCATGCGCGGGTAGCGCTGCTTCTGGTTGTATTGGGAGTTGAAGTCGCCGCCGAGGATGATGTCCGCGTGCGGGTCGGCGCGTAGGATCTCGTCGAGGCGCGCGCGCAGCGTGGCGGCGTTGGCCGCGCGGATCGGCTCCGTCTCAGGATCGCTCGCGCCGGATTTCCAGTGGTTGACGAAGAGGTAAAGCGGCGCGCCGTCCACGCTGACCTCCACCTCGAGGATGGCGCGGGCGCCGGGCGTCGCGTGCGCGCGCGCGCGCGCGATGGGCAGCCGAGTGAAGACGACATTCTTAATCTCCTGGCGCTTCTCGCCCGGGGGCGGCGGCCCCATTTCGCCCGTCACAACGCGGTAGCCGGTGAGGCCGGCGTCATGGAAGGCTTTCAGCAACAGAGCCTCCGCCGGCAAATCGGCGACCCGTGGGTCGAACTTGGCGCCGAGCATCTCGTCGAGCCGCATCCGGGCGTAGGGCGCAAGCAGCGCCTCGTAGTCGGGCGGGTTGGGGCCCGGGGTGGCGTCGGCCTCGACCTCGCAGAGCATGAGCACATCGGGGCCGCGGCCGCCCTCGAAGCGCGCGACGACGCGCGCGATGTTGCCCAGCTTGGTCAGCGCATGCGCAGGGGTGTAGCGCGCCGGCTGGTAGTCATCGTAGCCGGCGACGCCATCGAGATCGAAGAGGTTCTCGACGTTGTAGGCCACGACCGTGAACGGGCGGGCCTGCGCCCCGAGGACCAGCGCGGCGACGGCGAGGAAATTTTTCAGCAGGCGCATCGCGCCAACGTGAGGCGCGCCGTTGACCGGCGCAACCCTCCGCCCGCACACTCGCCGCTTCATGGCCGCCATCCTCGAAGTCTCCGGCCTGCGCGTCGTGCGCGGGCGCACCGTGATCCTGCACGATGTCGCGTGGCGCGTCGCGCGCGGCGAGCACTGGGCCGTGCTCGGCGCCAACGGCTCCGGCAAGACCTCGCTGCTCAAGGCGCTCACGGGCTTCCTGTCGCCGACGGCCGGCGAATTCTCGGTGCTCGGGCGGCGCTACGGCGCGAGCGACTGGCGCGAGTTGCGCCTGAAGATTGGCGTGGTCACGAGCGCCTTCGCGATGTCCATCCCGCCTTCCGAGGTCGCGCTCGACACCGTGATCAGCGGGAAGTTTGCCCAGCTCGATCTCTGGCACCGCGTGTCGCGCGCCGATCGCGCCGCCGGGCTGCGCCTGCTCAAAATGATCGGCCTCGCACATCTCGCGGATCGCGAGTGGGCCTACCTCTCGCAGGGCGAGCGCCAGCGCGTGCTCATCGCGCGCGCGTTGATGGCCAAGCCCCGGCTCCTCATCCTCGACGAGCCCTGCGCCGGGCTCGATCCGGTGGCGCGCGAGGGCTTCCTGCAGTTCATCGACGCGCTCGCGCGCCGGCGCCGCTCCCCCGCCCTCGTGCTCGTGACGCACCACGTCGAGGAGATCATGCCGGCCTTCACGCACGCGCTGCTGCTGCGGGCGGGCCGCGTGCTGGCGGCCGGCGAGTGCGCCCGCACGCTCACCGCCCCGCGGCTCTCGCGGGCCTTTGGCGCGCGCTTGCGCATCGGGCGCACCCGGGGGCGCTACCGCCTCGCCGTTTCGCCCGCGTGAATCCCGTCTCCGACGCCCTCGCCGCGCACGGCTTCGCGAGCGCGTGGACCTACCTCGCGCTCTTCCTGGGCGCCTCGCTGCTCATGGTCTGGCGGCTCGAGGCCATGCTCGATCACGGCCTCGAGGGCACCGCGCTCGGCACGCTGGTCATGCCCTACTGCTCGGGCCTGGGCAACTTGATCTTCGTCGCGCTCACCGCGCAGCGGCAGGACGCGGGCGCGGAGGTGCTGACGAACTGCGTCGTCAACAACGTCACCAACCTCACGCTGCTGCTGGGGTTGCCTGCGCTCATCTGGGGCCTGCGCCTCGGCGGCGCGAAAAAGCCCGGCGGAAAAAAGTCCGCGGCCTCCGCCAAGGCCGCCGTCGAGCGGCAAGTCAGCCGGCTCTCGCTGCTGCTGACGCTCGGAGCGGGGCTGGTGTTCACCAGCGTCACCTGGGCGCTGGCGGCAGATGGCACGCTCGACGCCAGCGACGGGCTGGTGCTCGTGGCGCTGTTTCTCTTCTGGCAGGGCTTCCAGGTGTTCGACGTGATGAAGCACAACCTCCGGCAGCGCGTGCGCCTCGGCCCGCGCTTCTATTTCGACGTGCTGCTGGTGCTGGCGGGCGCCTACGCGCTCTACGTGAGCCTCGACTGGCTCGTCACCTGGCTCACGAAACAGGACGACGGCTTCGTGAGCGCAAAAAACCTCGGGTGGCTCAGCGGCTGGCTGATGGTGCTGCCCAACGCGGTCCTCGCGTTCTTCTATGCCGCGCGCCGCCGCGCCGACATCGCGTATGCCTCGCAGGTGGGCGACGGCCACATCTGCATCCCGCTCTGCCTCGGGCTTGCCGCGTTGCTTCATCCCATCGCGGTGCCGGCGTTTTTCACCACGGGGCTCGCCATCCTCGCCGGCGCGGCGCTGGCGCATGCGTCCAGCGTGCTCGCCGCCGCCGGGCTGCCGCGCTGGATGGGGTGGCCGTTGCTGGCGGGCTACGCGTGGTTTCTCGCCGCGGGCCTTGGGAGCTGAAGTGGAGCCGCGGCGCCCTCGCCGCGGTCGGGCGCCAACACGGCGCGGGCGCCGCATCCCCATCAACGACAGGCCCGGCCCGCGCCCCGGCTATTCCAACGCCAGCGGATCCTCGCGGAACTTCTCGCTCAACTCAAACAGCACGGCCTGCGCCTTGAGCCACTTCTGGTCCGCGCGGATCTCGGTCATCGTCTTCACCGTGTGGTTCAGCACGAGGTAGGCCGCCGGCCCGATCTTCATGAAGGCGTCGTAGTGCGTGTCGGCGGCATCCGGGACAAATTCGATGTCGCCCTCGGCGAACTTCCTGCCGGCGGCCGCCGCGCGCAGCGGCTCGGCGTCGCGCGGGAGCAGGCGCCGGAACCCCTCGGCCCGCGCGCCGGCGTAGGCGACGACGCCGCCGTTCTTGGCGGGCATGGCGAGGATGGCCCACTCGTCGAACACCGGCTGCCGATAGGCTGCCTTCATGCGCTCGAAGCAGGCGGTGATGTGGCGGCGGGCGGTCTCCAAGTCCATGGCGCGCGAGCTAGACGGGAAACGCCGCCGCTTGGCAAGCCGTGCGGCGTGATTCACGTTCTGTTCATGGCCGCGGGCCGCCCGCCCCGGGCCCCGGCGGCCGCCGCCACTTTCCCCTTGCTGGCTGATAATTATTAAACCCCACTTTCGCCCGTCCGCGAGCCCCAGCATGACCCCGTTCGACTACGCCGTCCTCGTCTTCTACTTCGCCTTCATGGTGGCGATCTCGTGGGTGTTCCGGCGGTTCGTGACCAACGTGAGCGACTACTTCCGCGGCGGCGGCAAGGCCCTGTGGTGGATGGTCGGCGGCTCGGCGTTCATGGTGCAGTTCAGCGCGTGGACCTTCACCGGCGCGGCGAGCAAGGCCTACACCGACGGTTGGCCCATCGTGGTCATCTATCTCGGCAACGCGCTCGGTTTCGTGCTGAGCGCGCTGCACTTTGCGCCGCGCTACCGGCAGCTCCGCGTCGTCACCGGCATGGAGGCGATCCGGCAGCGGTTCGGGCGCGTGAGCGAACAATTCTTCACGTGGCTCCAGCTGCCGTTCGGCCTCCTGCAGGCGGGCATCTGGCTCAACTCCCTCGCGGTCTTCTTTGCCGCCGTCTTCCAGCTCGATCTCACGATGACCATCGTAGTGACGGGCCTCGTCGTGCTCGTGATGGCACTGGTGGGCGGGAGCTGGGCGGTGCTCGCGAGTGATTTCATCCAGGTGCTGATCCTCATGCCGGTATGCCTCGCGGTCACGGTGCTCGCGGTGCTCAAGGTGGGCGGGCCGGGGTCGTTCCTCGCGCAAGCGCCGGCGCGGCACCTCGATCTCGGGCAGGTGTTCACGACCGATTTCCTCGGGCTCTGGTGCGTGGCGATGGTGATCAAGCAGCTCCACTCCACCAACAACCTCGGCGACGCCAACCGCTACCTCTGCGTGAAGGACGGGGCGCACGCGCGCCGCGCCGCGCTCCTCGGCGCGGGGCTTTTCCTCAGCGGCATCGTGATTTGGTTCGTGCCGCCGATTGCGGCGGCGATCCGGTTCCCCAACCTCGCCGAGGTCTTCCCGCACCTGCGCAATCCCGAGGAGGCGGCGTTCATCGCCATCGCGCGCGACGTGATGCCAGTCGGCATGATGGGCCTCCTGGTGAGTGGCATCTTCGCCGCGACGATGTCGTCGATGGACTCGGGCCTGAACAAGAACACCGGTTTCTTCATCAAGAACTTCTACCAGCCCGTGCTGCGTCCCGGTGCGACCGACACCCACCTGCTCAAGGCCGGCAAGATCACCACCGCCGTCTTCGGCCTCATGATCATCCTCGTCGCGCTGGGCATGAGCCAGCTCAAGGGGCTCACGCTCTTCCAACTCACGCAGCGGCTCAGCATCCTCATCGGCATCCCGATCATCGTGCCGCTGTTCCTCGGGCTGCTGGTGAAGCGCACGCCGCCCTGGTCGGCGTGGAGCACGGTGGTCGTGGGCTTCCTCAGCTCGCTCTGGATCACGAATAACCTCACGGCGGAATGGGCCGCGGAGTTTTTCGGGCGCGGGCGCGCGCTCGACGCCGTCTCGGCGGAATATTGGCGTCAGTCGGCGGAGCTGTTCGGCAACGTCGCCATCTGCTCGCTGTGGTTCATCGGCACGAAGTTCTTTTGGGCGCGCGCCCCGGCCGAGACGCACGCGCGCGTCGCCGAGTTTTTCCAACGGCTCAACACGCCCATCGATTTCGCGCGCGAGGAGGGCGACGGCAACGACGCCCGCCAGTCGCGCGTCGTCGGCTGGCTCTGCGTGGCGTATGGCGCCTTCGTCGCGCTGCTCGCCGTCATCCCGAATCCCGCCGCCGGCCGCCTCGCCTTCATCGGCTGCGGCGCGATCGTGTTCGGCATCGGGCTGGCGTTGCTCGCCGCCGCGCGGAAAAACCCCGCGCCGCTTTCCGCCCCATGAGTCATCGCGGCAAACTGATCTTGCTTCCGCCCAACCGCGTGTGGCGGACCTATCCTGGCGGGCGGACGCTCGAGGCGCTCGCCGGCGCCGCGGCGCCTGCCGACTCCCATCTTGCCGAGGACTGGATCGCCTCCACCACGCGCGCGACCAACCGCGGCCGCGAGCACATCACCGAAGGTGTCTCGCAGGTGCGCGTGGGCCACGACGCGACGCCGCGCGACTTCGCCCAACTGCTGGCGAGCGATCCCGACTATTTCCTGGGCGCCGCGCACGTGAAAAAATTCGGCGCGCAGCCGCAGCTCCTCGTGAAATTTTTGGACAGCGGCACGCGCCTGCACTTCCAGGTGCATCCCACCCGCGAGTTCGCCCAACGCGTGCTCGGCGCGCCGAGCGGCAAGACCGAGGCCTACCATGTCCTCGCCACGCGCGATCCACGGGACGCGCACATCTACGTCGGCTTCCAGCGCCCGCCCGCGCCCGCCGCGCTCCGCGCGATGATCGAGGCGCAGGACATCGCCGCCATCGAGGCGTGCTTCGACAAGATCGCGGTGCAGCCCGGCGACACGTTCATCATCCCCGGCGGCACGCCGCACGCGCTGGGCGCGGGCCTTTTCCTCGTCGAGATCCAGGAGCCGAGCGACCTGGTGATCCGCTTCGAGTTTGAGCGCGCGGGCTACGTGCTGCCGGAGGCGGCGCGCTTCATGGGCCGCGACGTGGGGTTCGCGCTCAACGTGTTCAACCTTGCCCCGCTCACCCCCGGCGACCTCGAGCATCGCGTGCGCTGCCGGCCGCGGCGGGTGCGCGCGCTCGGACCCAGCTCCCATCAGGACGAGTTGATCGGCCTGAACCAAACCGACTGCTTCCGCGTGCTGCACACGACGCTCGATGCCGCCGTCACGAAACTGGAGTCCTCCGCCGTCATCGCGATCGTCACGGCGGGCACCGTCACGGTCGAGGTGGGCGGCGAGCGCCATGCGCTGCGCACCTACGACAAGGTGTTTCTCCCCGCCGGGCTCGGCGCCGTGCGCTTCACCCCCGGCCCGGGCGGCTGCCAAATCCTCGAGTGCCTGCCGCCGGCCGCCTGAACGGCCCACCGCTTTCCCATGTCCCGCTTTCCCTCCTTGCTCGTTGCGCTCACGCCGGCGGAGCTGCACGCCTTTTTTCCCGAGCCCCTGCTCGGCGAGCTGCGCGCCCTCGCCGAAACTTTTCACCCGCTGGATCCAGCGGGGATGGGCGCGGACGACTTCGCACGGGCCCTCGCCGCCGCCGACGCCACGGTGCTGCTCAGCGGATGGAAAACCCCCGTCCTCCCGGCCACGCTGCCTCCGCGGCTGCGCTACGTCTGCCACGCCACCGGGTCCGTCAAGAAGCTCGTCTCTCGCGCCCACCTCGAGCGCGGCCTGATCGTCACCAACTGGGGCGGCTCGATCAGCCGCACCGTCGCCGAGGGCGCGCTCTTTCACATCCTCGCCTGCCTGCGCCATGCGTCGCACTGGGCGCTTGCGATGCACCAGCCCGGCGTGGCCGCGTGGAAAAACGGCCTGTCCGACTCGCGATCATTGTTTGGCCGCACCGTCGGCATCCATGGGTTCGGCCTCGTGGCGCGCGAGCTCGTCGCGCTGCTCCGGCCCTGGGGCGGGCGCGTCTCGATCTTCGCGCCGGACCTCACCGACGCGCTCGCGCAGGCCCACGGCGTCGCGCGGGCACCGTCGCTCGAGGCGCTCTTCACGGAAAATGAAGTTGTCGTCGAGCTCGCTCCGCTCACCGCGGCCACCGCGGGAATCGTCACCGAGGGGCTCCTGCGCCTCATGCGGCCCGGCGGCGTGTTCGTCAACGTCGGGCGCGGCGCCGTCGTCGACGAAGCCGCGCTGCTGCGCGTCGCGCGCGAGGGCCGGATCAGCGTGGGCCTCGACGTCTACACCGAAGAGCCGCTGCCCGCCGACAGCGGCTTCCGCGCCCTCCCCCGCGTCCACCTGACGCCGCACAGCGCCGGCCCGACGCTCGACCACTACCTCATCGCCGGCGCGTTCGCGCTGCGGAACCTGCGCGCCTTCGCCGCCGGCCAGCCGCTCGAGGCCGCGATTACGCCCACGATCTACGACGCCTCGTCGTAGCGGGGCCCTCCTTCCTCGCCCGCCCCTCTCCCAAACGCCCTCCGCCATGAAACTTCCTTTGCGCATCCTCGCTTTGCTGGTGGCCCTGGTTCCGTGCGCCCGCGGCGCCGTCGATCCGGCTGGCGTCGTGCCCGCGGCCGCTCCGCGCACGCTCGTGCCCGGCGGCCGGGCCGCCGCCTTTCGCGCCTACTGCACCACGGGCGAGGGCGCGAAGGCCTTCGCCAGGATCCGCGCCGACCTCGACCGCGAGTGGCTTGCTTGGCCGTTTCCCGCCGAGCCCGTGACCTACGGCGATCCCTCGCCGTCCAAGCGCACCTCGGACATGGCAGACGCCTGGCGCGCACAACAGGACACCACCGGCCGCATCTCCGGCGTCGCCGAGGCCGCCGCGCTCTGCTGGGTCGTGACGGGCGAGGAAAAGTATCTCGCCAAGGCGCGTGAGTTCCTGCTCGCCGCGAGCGCGTGGCACCTCGGGCCCCCGGGCAAGCCCGTCGACTGGAAGGCCGGCCCCGTCGCCGGCGCCGCCGACATCTACTACAACGACGAGGCGCACTTCCGCCTCTGGCGGAAGCTCCCGCTCGTCTACGACCAGCTCCGCGCCAAGCTCAGCGCCGCGGATCGCGCCACGATCCTCGCGCACTTCAAGGAGCGCGGCGCGCGCTCCGTCGCGTGGATCAAGAAGCAGGGCGACATCGCCAAGGTCCGCCGCAACACCATCGAGGGCGCGGACGTGTCGTCGCACCCGATCCGCTTCATGCCGATGACGGGGCTCACGGGCCTCGCGCTCTGGGACGATTTGCCCGAGGCGCGCGAGTGGTGGGCCTTCGCCTACGTCTTCTACCGCGATCAGTTCACGCCGTGGGGCGGCGACGACGGCGGCTGGGGCGAAGGCAGCGCCTACTGGCGCGGCACGATGGAACACGCGGCGTTTCAGGACACGCTCCTCGCGCTCGGCGATCCGCTGGCCTACGCGACGCCATTCTGGAAAAACTCGCCGCTCTTCGCGCTCTACAACGTCCAGCCCTATCCCCACACGATCTTCGGCGACGCGTCGAACGCCGGCCGCTTCAACCTCGAGCCCGCCACCGCCGACTACCTCGAGCACCTCGCGCGCGTGGAGCAGAACGGCTTCCTCCTCAGCTACGCCGCGCTCTGCACCGACCACCGCCCGCGCCCGATTGACAAGGGCCTCGCCGGCCTCGACCGCAGCTACCCCACGGCCGCGGAATTCCTGGTGCGCAACTTCATCGCCAGCGGCCGTGCGCTCCCGCCCGCTCGGCCGCTCGTCGCGCTGCCCCCGAACCGCTACTTTGCCGACGTCGGCTGGGTCTCGTTGCACTCGGCGCTCGGCCAGCCCAACGACGACATCCAGCTCACGTTCCGCGCCTCGCCCTACGGCTCGTTCAGCCACAGCCACGCCGACCAGCTCGGCTTCATCCTCAACGCCTACGGCGAGGGCCTCGCGATCAACTCCGCCTACCGCGAATTCCACAACTCCCCGCACCACGACCAATGGACGCGCCAGTCGATCTCGAAGAACGTGATCCTGATCGATGGGGTCGGGCAGAAGGCCAAGTCGAAGGACGCCACGGGAAAAATCACGCGCTTCGAGCAGACGGCGCGCACCGTGTGGACCACCGGCGACGCCACCGCCGCCTACCAGGCGGCGCAGCGGGACAAGGCGCGCGTGCAGCGCGTGACGCGCGACGTGGTCTTCATCGATCAGCGCTACGTGGTGCTGCGGGACCGCGTGTCGCTCGCGACGCCGGGCAAGCTCTCGTGGCTGCTGCACGCGGAAAAAAACCTCGCGTGGGACGACGCCAACGCCACCGCGACGATCCGCGGCGAGGCGGGGAAGTCGACGCTCACCGCTCGGCTGCTCGCGCCCGCCCTCGCGTGGCGCGGGACCGTCACGACCAAGTTTCCCGTGCCCGTCGATCCGAAATACGCGAAGGCCGATCCCGAGAATCCCTACATCACCGGCTCGTGGCACGATCAGGCGCACCTGACCGTGGAGTCGGTTGACGCGGCGCGGGAGTTCACGATCTACACGGTGCTCTGGCCCGAGCGCGGCGCGAAGCCGGCGCGGGCCGACGCCGTGCTCGGCGCCGACGGCACGCTCACGATCAAGCGGCCCGATGGGAAAACCGATCGCGTGCGGTTGGAAGATGCGATGCTGAGCGTGAAGTAGGGCGGGTCACAGACCCGCCCTACTTCAGAACTTCCACGCCGCGCTCACGCCGAGCTGGCGCGGATTGGCCCGGTCCTCGTAGCGCGTGGGGATGTAGTTCGGATCCTCGTTGCCGAAGAAGAACACGCGTTTCTCGTAGCGCGCGTTGAAGACGTTGCGGCCCCAGAGCGTGAACGTCCACGCCTGCCACGTGTAGCCGAGGCTCGCGTTGACGACGCGGAAGGCGCGGCGCGCCTCGTTCTGGTTGTTGGAGTCGAGCTGGCTCGCGCGCGCGATCCAGTCGGCGTTGGCGAAGAAGCCGGAGCGATCCTGCCAGCGGGCGCCGAGCGTGGCGCCGTAGCGCGGGGTGTTGGCGAGGCGCCGGCCGCCGCCGGTGTTGCCGTTCGCGAGCTGGAAGCGATCGAGCCACGAGTTCATGAGCGAGAGCGTGGCGTGCAGCGAAAGCGCGTCGGTGAACGCGTAGCCGGACGCGGCCTCGAGGCCGGTGACATCGGCGGAGCGGGCGTTGGCGGTGAAGAAGCGGTAGCTGCCGCCGAAGCCGGCGGAGTCGCGCACCTGCGTGCGACGGCGCGCGAGATGGAACGCCGTGAACTCGCCGGTGAGCCGGCGATCGAGCCAGCGGCCGCGCACGCCGAGCTCGGTGTTCCAGAGCGTCTCGGTGCCGTAGGTGAGTGGATCGGCGGGCGGGCTGATGCGGGCGTCAACATTGATGCCGCCGGCCTTGTAGCCGCGCGTGAGCGACGCGAAGGCGACCGTGTGCGCATCAAGATCGCGCTCGAGCGTGAGCTTCCCGCCGATGAGCGTGTCGGAAAACGCGGGCGTGAACGTGACGACGGGATCGAAGGTGCCGCGGGACTTGCGGAAACGGGTCTTGGTGCCGCGGCCGTCGAGCACGACGCGCTCGGCGCGGAGGCCGAGGGTGAGGCGCGTGTGCGCGTTGAAATGGTGCGCGGCCTGGCCGAAGAGCGCGAGGTTGTCGGCGGCGTAGTGCGTGCGCAGGCCGCGGAGGTTGGACGGGTCCTCGTCGGTGTAGACGGTGTCCTCGCGCGTGGTGGAGCCGAAGGCGCCGAGCGTCCAGCGATCAATCGGGCCGAGGGCGCCCTGCGTGGCGGTGGAGTCGAGGCGCAGCTCCTCGCTGAAGACCTTGCGATCACGGTGGAGGTCGCTGAAGCCGGCGTAGGAGGCGGCGGTCCAGTCGTCGTCGTAGCTGTAGCGCGAGCGTGTGCCGCTGGCGGCGCTCACGCTCGTGAGCCGCGCGCCCGCGAGGCCGTCGAACGACGCGCGGAAACTGGCGGCGCGCGAGCGCTGCGTGTCGCGGCCGGGCTGATCGCTGTAGGTGAGGCGGCCGTTGTTGTTGAGCGCGAACTCGTCGAAGCCGTTGTCGAGATCGGCGTAGAGCAGCGCGGCGTCCCAGCGCCAGTGCGGCGCGGGCCGGCCGGCGAGGCGGAGGCGCGCGGAGAACTCGTCGCGGGCATTGGTGTCGCGGTTGAGCGTGACGTTGCGGCGGAAGCCGTCGCTCTCGTGCTGGTGAATCGCGAGCCGGGCCATGAGCTGCTCGCCGGCGAGCGGGCCGCCGACGGCAAGGCCGCCCTCGCGCAGCGCGTCCTGGCCCGCGCTGGCCTCGACGCGGCCGGTCCAGAAGGAGGTGGGGGCATTCGTGACGAGGCGCACAAGGCCGCCGGCGGCGTTGGCGCCGAACGCGCCGGCCTGCGGCCCGCGCAGCACCTCGACCTGCCGCACGTCGAACGCGCCGCCGAGGCCGCCGAGCCCGGTGAAATCGAGATCGTCGACGAGGAAGCGCACGGCGGAGTCGGGCGCCTCGCCCTCGTATTGCGAGTTCTCGCCGATGCCGCGGATCTGGAGGAAGCGCGGGCGCGAGGTCGCGCCGGTGAAGGTGACGTTGGGCAGTTGCTCGACGAGATCGCCGAAGTGCCGGATCGAGCCGGCGCGCAGCGCGGCCTCATCGACGAGCGTCACGCTCGCGGGCAGGCGATCAAGCGGCGTTTCCCAAAGATCGGCGGTGACGACGAGCGGCGCGAGCGTGACAGGCGGCGCGGCGGGCGCGGGCGTCTGTGCGCGGAGCGATCCGAGGGCGGCCAGCGCGGGGAAGAGAAGGGATGGGAGCGGATGTTTCATGGTGGCGATGCCCGACCTGAAACGGACTCCCGAAAAAAGGGGCGCCGCACCGGCACCCCGTGGCGCTGCTCGCGGCGCCTGCTGTTTCCTTCGTCGGCATGATCCGTTTCAGGTTCGAAGGGTCGAGCGGCCGGTCGCACCGCAATCTCAGTCCTCCGCGGAGGACACCCCTACAGGCGGGCGCACAAAACGCCGCGACGCGGCGGCGTGCAAGCGGAATGTGCGTCAGCGCGCGGCGCGAAGCCGGGCGTTTACGGCAGATCGTAAACCTCGAGGAGCGTCGCGCCCGCGGAACCGTCGCCGCTCTTGACCTGCACCGTGTAGGCGCCGGGCGGGAGCGAGAGGACGAGCGCGGCGTCACGGCTGTCTTGATCGACGAGGCGAAACGCGCCGGCGCGGTCGAAGGCGTCCAGCGTGGCTTCCGTGGCGGCGGGTGTCGCGCCGGCCCAAGCCGAATTTGTGGCGATCGGGCGCCCGGCCTGATGGACCGAAAGCACCGGGGCCGAGAGCGCATCACCCACGCCGAAGGCGGCGAGCGTGGGCCCGATGGCGCGGACGAGCACGCGGCGATTGGAGGCACCGGAGATCACGAAACCGCTGACGAGCGAATCATCCCCCGAGGTGACGCGACCGAGCGTCGAGATGTTGGCGATCGCGTGATCCTTGGCCCCGCCACCGGCGGCCGAGCCGCTGAAGATGTGCGTGAGCTTGACGCCCTCCCCGACGCGCTTGCCGAGGAAGCGGCACGCGACGCTGTCGCCGCCGTTGTCGTAGACTTCGAGTATGCCGTATTGCTGGGTGCCGGGAACCACGCCGCCAGAATACGGGCCGCCCTTCATTGAGGGGTTGCTCGTGAGGGCCGCGGCGTGGAGCACGGTGAGCGGGGCGCCGCCGCCGGTGGCGTAGTCGGAGTTGGTGCCGTCATCCACGGCGAGGCCATGCATGTCACCGGCGAGCATCACGACGTTCAAGATGCGGTTGTCGCGGATAAAGTTCGCGATCTCGGTGCGCTCGGTGGTGTAGCCAGCCCAAGTATCCTCGCCCGCCTCCGCCGCGCCGATCCACGGATCGGGGCAGACCCAGACGATGAGGGGGAAGCCGTTGTCGCGGGCGCTGATGAGCTCCTGTTTGAACCACGCTTTCTGCGCGGCGCCGAGCTTGGTCTTGGACGCGTTGTCCTTTTGCGTGGCGGGCGAGGAAGCGCTGCGCTGATCCGTCATCAGGAAACGCACGCGGCCGATGGTGAAGGCCTGGCCGACGGAGCCGCCCGTCGGTCCGAGGGGATAGTGGGGAACTCGCTCGCGATAAGCGGCGCGGGCGGCGTCGCGGCCGGTCGCGGTGGTGTCGGAGTCGTTGCCGCAGAAATCGTGGTCGTCCCAGACGTAGGCGAGCGGCACGCTGCGATAGAGGGCACCCTGCTCGCGATGGCCCAAGACGTTGTCGTAGTTCAGCCGGTAGTCCTCGGTGTTGGTGCTGTTGGTGTCGCTGTAGTGCAGGTCGCCCATGTTGACGAACAGCAGCGGGCGCTCGGCAGCGATGGCGTCGTAGACGCGCTGATCCGGCGCGCGGAAATCTCCGCAGGAGCCAAACGCGATCCGGAAGGAGGACTTGCCCAGGGGAAAGGTGCGAAAGCGACCGCGGGTCACGGTCTCGGTGCGAAGCACACCGGCGACCTCGACGCCGTAGTAGTAGTCGGTGTCGGGCTGGAGGCCCGAGACGGTGAGCTTGACGGTGTTGCCGCTCGCCGCCGCAGTCGTGGCGGCAGGGGAGAATGTCGCCGGCGTGAGGCTCTCGTTCTGGCTCACCTGGACCCGCACACGCTGGCCGGAGGCATTCAGGCGGACCGCGACCGTCGCGGCCGTGGGAGAGACATTGCCCGACCAGACCCCACCGACAACCCAAACTCCGCTTTGTCCAAACACCGCACAAGCGGCTCCGAAAAAGAAGGCGGGGATGAGTTTGGCGGAAACCATCGGGGTATGCGCCTAGAATCCCCATTACACTTTTTTCAGCAAGGTAAATTCTTTGCTAAGGCCGACGTGCGCTACGTATGCAAGCCCATGGCAACGAGGCAGAAGGTAAGCGTGCCTACGATAAGCCATACTAAGTGCCAGCATGGCCCGGCGTAATTTGCATGTTTATGTCGGCGGCGGTGTTAACCGGCAGGCTCCCCGGTCGTCATTGGGCAAGTCCAGTTCAACCGTGAGAACCAGTTTGCGAGCCCATCGTCTGTGTCTGCTGCTCCTCAGCCTCTGTGCGACGAGCATGGCCGCACTGCGCGCTGCGCCGATCATCAGCGAGTTCATGGCGTCCAACACTACGACGCTTGCTGACGACGACGGCGCGTTCTCCGATTGGATTGAGATCCACAATCCTGATGCCGCTCCCCTGAGCCTCGCCGGCTGGTATCTGACCGATTCGGCGACGAACAAGACGAAATGGCAGTTTCCCGCGGTCACGCTGCCCGCAGGTGGCTATCTCGTGGTCTTCGCTTCCGGCAAAGACCGGCGCAATCCAAGTGCAATTCTGCACACGAACTTCTCTCTCAGCGCGCGCGGAGAATACCTTGGCCTTGTTCGCCCCGACGGTGAGACCGTGGCGTTCGATTTCGGGCCGCGGTTTCCGCCGCAGTCGAGCGACATCTCCTATGGCCTTCCTCCTGCCGTCGGCAGTGGCGTGAGCGAAGCCGGGTTCTTGAGCCGACCCACTCCGGGAGCGCCCAACGCCCAACCGGGTTCCGCCTTGGCGGAGGTGCCCGCCTTCTCCGCTGTGCCCGGGCCCTTCCGCACGAATTTTCAATTGCAGCTCAGCGGCGCACGCAGCGATCAGCAAATCCGATATGTCGTCGTCCAGGCTTCGCCTGATGCCATGTCCGTCGAGCCCACGGTCACCTCCGCGCTCTACACCGGCCCCATCACGATCAACGGCACCGCGGTCGTGCGCGCGGCGGTATTCTCGGCGGACGGAAAATCCGTCGGGCGCACCACGACCGCGTGCTACACCAAGGTTTCCTCCGGCCTCGCGACCTTCACAAGCCGCCTGCCTGTCCTCGTTCTTGACAGCATGGGGACCGGGCCCCTGGCAAAGGACGGCGCTGATCATCCCTCCTGGCTTTATTCCTATCCTGCGCAGACGGGAGGCAGCCCAACATTTGGCTCGGCACCGAGCCTCATCACGTCGCTCACCTCGTCGGTCCGCGGCTCATCTTCGGCGGACTTTCCCAAGAAGAGCTACAACCTCAAGCTCACCGACACCGCTGGCGACAGCCTCAGCCAGCAGCTGCTCGATCTGCCCACGGACGACAAGTGGGCGCTCGTCGGCCCGTGGTCATTCGACTTCAACTACATCAACAACGCTTTTCTCTACGCGCTCTCCAATCGCATCGGTCGATGGGCCCCGCGCACCAAGTTCGCCGAGGTCTTCTTCAACGCCGACGGCAACCAGCTCGACCAAGCCGACTACGCCGGCCTCTACGCGCTGACCGAGCGCATCGAGGTCGGCGCCAACCGCGTCAACCTCAAGCCGCTTGAAACGACCGATGTGTCGGCCTCCGCCATCACCGGAGGATACATCCTGAAGATCGACCGCCGCGAAACCGGCGATATCGGCTGGCTGACCAATCGCGGCATCCCGGAAAACGGCTATTCGTCCGTCGTCCTCGTCTCGCCCTCCGCCGACGACGTGGCGCCCGCCCAGGTCGACTACATCCGCGACTACGTGCAACGGATGGAGGATGCGCTCTACGCGGACAGCGCCACGGGCTTTGCCCAACGCAGCTATCTTGATTTCATCGACCGCGCCTCCTGGGTCGACCACCACATCCTCAACACCTTCTCCTGCAACCCCGATGCCTTCGTAAAAAGCGCCTACTTCACCAAGGATCGCGGCGGAAAGCTCGCCGCCGGCCCCGTGTGGGACTTCGACCGCGCCCTTGGCTCGTTTTGGGACGAGCGCTCGTTTCGCTGGGACGTATGGTCCGGGCAAGGCGCCACGGACGTTTGGGCGGCCGGCTGGTGGGGCGTCATCGCGCGCGATCCGGAATTCATGCAGGATTGGATCGATCGTTGGCAGGAGCTGCGCACCGGCGAGTTTGCCACGGCGAATCTCACGGCCTTGGCCACTGCGCAAAGCGCCGAAATCGGCGCCGACGCCGCCGCCCGCGACGCGGCGCGCTGGCCCGACAACCAAAGCAACTACGGCAGCTACAACGCCCAGATTGAGCACCTGAAGGGCTGGCTCACGCTCCGCGCGCAATGGATCGACAGCCAATTTCTGGCGGCGCCATCCGCGGCGGCGTCGGGCGGCACAATTACCTTCACTGCACCCGTCGGCGCCCAGCTCGCCTATACGCTCGACGGCTCCGACCCGCGCGCGCTCGGCGGCGACATCGCGCCCGGTGCGACCGTCACCGCTTCGGCCCTCACCATCCCGGCCAACGCCAACATCCACGTGCGCGCCTACCGCGCCGATCTACGCGGCACGTTTCCGGGCAGCCCGTGGAGTTCCGCTGTCGGCGGCGGGGCGTCGACGCCACTCTCGCCCCGCTCTCGCCTCGTCAACATGTCGAGCCGCGCCATCGTCGGGGCGGGCGGTGACGCGCTTGTCGCGGGTGTCGTCGTCGCGGACACCGCCGCAAAGCGCTACCTTGCGCGTGGCATCGGACCGGGACTGGCGGCGTTCGGCGTCGCGGGCGCACTGACCGATCCCGAGCTCAGGATCCTGGCGCCGGGCCGCGGCGAGCTCTTCCGCAACAACGGCTGGGAATCCGGACCCGATGCGGCGCGCATGGGCTGGTATGCCAAGTCCGTCGGCGCGTTTCCGCTTACACCCGGCGTGAAGGATGCCGCGCTGGCCAGCGAGCTTCCGAGCGGTTCCTACACCGTCGAAATCGCCTCCTCGTCCGGTCAATCCGGTCCCGGCCTCGCCGAGCTCTACGAGCTCGATGGCGCGGGCCGCACCGTCAACCTTTCCACCCGCGCGCGGGTGCGCCCGGGTGCCGGCGCGCTGGTCGGCGGCTTCGTGGTGCAGGGCGCGGCATCGAAACGCATGCTTATCCGCGCCATCGGCCCCGCCCTCGGCGGATTCGGGGTGGCCGGGGCTCTCGCCGACCCGGTGCTCACGCTCTACGCGGGCACCAGCATCCTCGCGTCCAATGATCGCTGGGACGCCGGACGGGACTCCGCTGCGGTCGCTGCGGCCGCTTCGCGGGCCGGGGCCTTTGCCCTTGCCGCGCGCAGCGAGGACGCCGCCCTTCTCATCACGCTGCCCCCGGGCGCCTACACCGTCGAGATCAAGGGCAAGGGGGACTCCGAGGGCATCGCGCTCCTCGAAATCTACGAGATCCCGTAGAGCCGGCGTTCCGCGCGCGACCAAGCGCATTTGCGAACGAGTTGTTCGCAATTCGCCGCGCGTGTTGTGAAGGGCTTTTTTTCGCCTCCGTTCGCAAAGCCCGGGAGGGCAACAGGCGGTATTCTCTAACCGCATGGACACTCCCTCCCGCCCTCATCTCTTCGGCGTGCTCGCCGGCCTGTTCCTGGCCGGCGGCATCGCCTTCGCCTCGCTCACCGTCGCCCGCGCCTGGACCCGCATCGCCGAGACGCAGGTCGTCAACGTCACGGGCTCCGCCCGCAAGGATGTCCGCTCCGACCTCGTAATCTGGCGCGCCAGCTTCGCCGCCGAGGATGCCTCGCTCCAAGGAGCACAGGAACAGCTCGCCGCCGCGCTCGCCAAGGTGGAGCGGTTCCTCCACGGGCGCGGCGTGACGGAGTTTGCCCTCGCGCCGCTGCAGTTCCGGGAGGTCACCGCCCGCGCCAAGGATGACGATGGCGAGACCGTGCAGCGCCGGATCGGCTTTCGGCTCACCCAGCGAATCGAAGTGAGCTCCAGCGACATTGAGGGCGTGCCGCGCCTCGGCGCCGCGGCCTCGGTGCTCCTCGGCGATGGCGTGGCGCTCGTCTCCGACGGCCTGGAGTTCATCTACACCAAGGCCGGCGAGGCCAAGGTCGAGATGATGGCCGAGGCCACGCGCGACGCCCGCCTCCGCGCCGAGCAGATCGCGACGCAAGGCCACCGCGTGCTGCACGAGCTCCGCTCCGCGCGCATGGGCGTCGTGCAAATCAACCCGCTGCACTCGGCCGCCACCAGCTGGGAGGGCAACAACGACCGCAGTTCGCTCGAAAAGACAATCACGGCGACCGTCGCCGCGACCTTCTCCCTTAGGTAGCGAGTCCGTCTCTTGCGCCACCGCTCTCCGCGGCTAGTTCAGCACGCGTGCCTCGACGATCGGCTCCGCCGCGATGGCACGCGGCTCGGCTTTCAGCGGGTAGCGGTAGCGCTGGCCCTCATAGTTCCGGAAGATGACCTCGTCGTCCGTGATTCTCTCCACGTAGTCCGGATTCATCGGCACCTTGCCTCCCCCGCCCGGCGCATCGATCACATACTGCGGCACGGCGTAGCCGGTCGTATGCCCGCGCAGAGCCTGGATAATCTCCAGGCCCTTGCGGACATCGACCTTGAAGTGCGCGCCGCCGGTGATGAGGTCCATCTGGTAGAGATAGTAGGGCCGCACGCGCATCCGCAGCAGGCGGTGGACGAGCGCCTTCATCACGTCCGCGTCGTCGTTCACGCCCTTGAGCAGCACGCTCTGGTTGCCGAGCGGCACGCCGGCAAACGCCAGCCGCTCGCACGCGGCCTTCAGCTCGGCGGTCGCCTCCTTCGGGTGGTTCACATGGATGCTCATCCAGATGGGGCCGTATTTTTTGAAAATCTCGCACAGCTCGGGCGTGATGCGCTGCGGCAGGAACACCGGGATGCGCGACCCGATGCGGATGAATTCCACGTGCTTGATCGCGCGCAGCCGTGAGATCAGGTGCTCGAGCTTCTTGTCCGAGAGCAGCAGCGGATCGCCGCCGGAGAGGAGCACGTCGCGAACTTCCGGGTGCGCCTCGATGTAGCGCAGGCCCTGCTCGTATTCGGGATGGAAGTTGTAGTCCTGCGCGTTGGAGACGAGCCGGCTCCGCGTGCAGTAGCGGCAATAGGCGGCACACCGATCCGTGACGAGGAAGAGCACGCGATCCGGGTAGCGGTGCACGAGGCCGGGCACGGGCGAGTGGCCGTCCTCATCGAGCGAGTCGAGCATCTCGCCCTCGCTCACGACGAGTTCGCCCGCGCGCGGGATGACCTGCTTGCGGATCGGGCAGTCGGGATCGTCGCGATCAATCAGGTTGAAAAAGTAAGGCGTTATCGCGAGCGCGAGCTTCTGGTTGGCGTGGGCGCAGCCGGCCTTCTCGTCCGCCGTCAGCGTCATCAGCGCCTCTAGCTGTTCGACGGTCGTGATGCGGTGCTTGAGCTGCCACGTCCAGTCGCGCCAGTCGCTGGCGGGGACATGCTGCCAAAGCCCCTGGCCTTCGAACCAAGTGGCGCGATCTTCGGTGTAGGACATCGTGAGGAGGGGCGAGGACTGTTAGGCGGCTAACCAACCGTGTCAAACGGTCGGCACAATCCGCCCGCGGCACCGACCAGTCGAGCCCACCGGCACAACGGTCCTTCGCGTCATGCGCCCCGCTCAGGGCACATCGTAGACCTCGACCAGCGCGACACCCGTGCCGCCCCCGACGCCCGAGACCTGCGCCGTGTAGCTGCCCGGTGCGAGGGATGCGACGAGCGCGGCGTCGCGCGACGCGCCGTCGAGCGCAAAGGCGCCAACCGCGCGGAAGGTGTCGCTGAGCTCCGCGCCGCCGCCCCAGTTGTCGTTCTCCTGAATCTTCACGGCGCTGCCGTTGAACAACTCGAGCTTCGGGTCCGCCAGCACGCCCGTGACGCCAAACACCGTGAGCGTCGGCCCGATGGCGCGAATCAAGACCTTCTTGGTCGCGCCCGCCGGGCCGCTTACGACGAAGCCCGCGATGAGCACATCCGCGCCGGCGCCGCTCAGCGCGCGCGCCGAAACGTTGATGAGCCGCGGCGTGCCCGCGCCAAACGTAATGGGAGGCGTCACGTCGTATATCTCGGCCAGCGCCACGCCCGTGGTGCCGCCGACCCCCGAAATCTGCGCGGAGTAACTGGCGGCGGCGAGCCCGCCGTTGTAGAGCGCGGCGTCCCGGCTGCCGGGGGCGAGGGCAAAGGCGCCCACGCTCGCAAACGTGGCCGCGTCGCCGGCGTTCCAGTTGTCGTTTTCGAAAAGCTTCGCCGCTGCGGCACTGTAGATCTCGAGCTTGGGATCGGCGAGCGCGCCGGCGACCCCGAAACCCGCGAGCGCAGGGCCGACTCCGCGCACCAGCAGGGGCTTGGGGCCGGTCGTGCCCGAGCCTCCCACCACAAAGCCCACGATCAGCGTCTGGGCCCCCGTGCCGGCGCGCGTGCGGATCGAGAGGTTGCCGATCCGCGCGACCTCCGGCACAGGCGCGCCCACCGTGAGGCGCCCGCCGGCGGAAATGAAAGCGCCCAGCGCATCCGTCACCACGACGTCATAGACGCCGGCCTGCGCTGCCGTGGCCCCGCGAAGTGTCAGCGTGGCGGACGTCGCGCCCGCGATGCCCACGCCATCCTTGCGCCATTGGTAGCTGACCGCACCAAGGCCCGCGGCCGCGACGCGAAACGTCACATCGCCACCGGTCGCGATGGTCTGGTCCTGCGGCTGCGCGCTGAACTGCACGCTCGAGCCAACAAGGGCGAAGGCCGAGTTGGCCGAGGCGCCGAGCCCAAAGGCACGCGGCAGCGAAGGCGGCACGGTCGAGGCAAGCGATCCGGTCGTGCCCCAGGCCACCACGGTGCCGTCCGATTTCAGCGCCAGCGTGTGAAACGCGCCCGCCGCGACGGCGACGACGCCCGTGAGGCCCGCCGGCACGGCGGTCTGCTGCTGGTTATTGGCACCCCAGGCGGTGACGGTGCCGTTGGTGCGCAGCGCGACCGTGAACTGGCCGCCGGTGAGCGCGCCGCACGCGGAAATCGCCGCGATGCCCGCAAGCCCGGCGGGCGGGCGATAGCTGGTGTTGCCCCACCCGACCACCGTGCCGTCGCGCTTGAGCGCCGTGCTCGTCTCGGCGCCCGCGGCAATGGCGGTGACGTCCGTGAGACCAGCCGGCACGGCCGTCTGACCCTGCGCGTTGACGCCCCAAGCGACCACGGTGCCGTCGTTCCTCAGCGCGAGCACGTGGTTGCGCCCGATGGCGAGCTGCTTCACGTCGGCGAGGCCCGCGGGCACGGTGGTCTGACCGAAAGTGTTGGAACCCCAGAGCCTGATCGTGCCATCGCGCCGCACCACGCCGCTCACGTCGCCGCCCGCCGCGATCACGGAAATGTCCCCGAGGCCGGCGGGCACGCTCGCTTGGCCGCTGGTGTTGTTGCCCCACGCGGCAATCGTGCCGTTGCCCGTAAGGGCGATCGCGTGGGTGTTGCCGCCGGCGATCGCGCGGACGCCGGAGAGATTGAAAGGCACCAAGGTTTCGGGCGTCGGATCGTTGGGCAAACCGCTGGTGTCGTCGTAAAACTCCGCTCCGTTGCGTCCCCACGCCGCCACCACGTCGCCGGGCAGCGGCGGCACCGTGACTTCGACATCAAGGTATTGCGCGGGATCGGCGCCGCCGCGCGCGAGGGCCTTGATCGAGATGCCGCTGGCGGCGTCGGTGAAGGTCGATCCGACGGGCAGCGTGGCGTCGTTGGGCGTGGCGCCGGGCGTGACGAGGTCGAGCAGGTGGCTGCCTTGCAGGCTGTTGTAGCCCCACACCACCTGCGCGCCGTTGGTCTGCGGCGTTCCGGTCGCGAAGTTCTGCCGGTAGCCGACCCAGAACCACCGCACGCCATCGCGAAAGATTCGCAGCGCGAGCGGTTGGTTGAGCGCCACCGCGTCACGGTGATCAAAGCGGTAGATCCGGTAGGTGCCGCTGGTGCGCACGGTGGTGGCGGCCGTATCGGGCAACCAGCCGAGGCGGTTCTTTTGCCAGGCGTTGAAATGGTGCCGCGCATCGCGCGTCACGCCGCTCACCGAGGCCGAGCCCATGATGTCGAAGGCATCGCCGTATTCCAGGTTGATGCCATTGGGCGAGACGGGATTGGCGTCGCTCACGCGCCAGAGGTTCGAGTGCAGCAGGCCGTAGGTGTGGCCCAGCTCGTGCGAGACGGTGCCCAGCGTGAAGGAATTGGGGCCGTTGATCCAGATGTTGGGGGCGTTGATCTGGCCGAGGCCGCCAAAGGTGATCTGCGACCCCGCCACGGCGGTGAGCCGGGGAAACACGACGATGATGCGGTCAAACTGTGCCATCGTGTAGTTGGCCGCGGCGGCGCTGCGGGCGTCGCTGTGCAGCTGCGTGGTGTTGTTCGCGGTGGCGTAGGCCGCGCCGGTCTGCGGCATCCGATACACTTGATCGCTCACGGTGCCGTTGATCGTCGTCTTGCCGTAGCTCATGTCCTCGTAGAGCGGGCGCACGAGGTTGTTCACGACGTTGAGCCCGTTCGCCTGCGTGATCGGCTCGCCGGGCAAATCCGAGAAATCGACGCGGATCACCAGCACCTGCTTGGGGCCCACCGACTGCGGGCGCTCAGGCTCGCCGGCGGTCGCCGGCGCCGCGACCGTGCGGCCCGCGCCGCCCTCCTCCGCGGCGATCAACCCCTGCGCATAGCGCTCGATCATGTCGGCGGACGAACCGCAGAATTCCACCACGCGGCCTTCCGCCTCGGCGAACGCAAGCGCGGCGCCATTCGCCGGCGCGCCCGGCTCCGCCGCGGGCACGGGAATGGCGGTGACGGGGCAGGCGTCGTTGCCCGCGGCCGCGGCGAGCGGCTCACCGGGCTCGAGCGCGCGCACCGGGCTTTCGTGCAACGCGAGCTGCCCGTCGAGCGTGATGCCGTGCAACGAGGCGCCCTCGAGCGCGATCTGGGGCTCGCGGCGCCCATAGACATGCGCCGTGTAGGTCGCGCCCTCGATCCGCGCATGCCGGAAGACGCGCGGCCCCGCCAGCGCCTCGCCGGGTGCGGGGGTCGCGGCGACGAGCGCCAGCTCGCCCTGGCCCGCGATGCGCTGCTCGAGCTGCGCGAGCACCGCCTCCGGCAATTCACGCCGCACCACCGCCGGCACCGTGACCGCCAGCGCGCGCTGCGGATCGGACTTGATCAAATCCAGCAGCGCGGCGCGGCGCGCGCGGGCGAGGGCCACGCCTTCGTCGAGCAGCGCGGCGCGGGCCCCCGCCGGAGCCGTGCGATAGCGCCCGGCCCACGCGCGAAACGCCGCCAGCGCCTCCGGTTGCGCCGCGTCGGCCCAGGCCTGCGCGTAGGCGTAGCGCGCCAGCGTGTCGCGCGGTTGCGCGGCGGCCTCCCCGGCCTCGGGCGCGGCGCGACGGGCTCCCGCGGCCGGCGTGGTGGCTGCGCCGGCTGGGGCGGCGGGTTGCTCGCGCGCCGCGCGCCCAGGCAAACCACGCTGCCACACCAGCAACGCGGTGATTCCGATCGGCAACACCAGCAAGGGCAGGATTCGGGTGGGGCGCATGGGAGGAAGCGGGGCGAGGTCTAGGGCGCCCCCGACGGCGGAGCCAGCCTAACCCCGTCCTGCGACCGCACAAACGCCCCATGGTTTCCCGCGTTGACCCCCCTCGCCCGCCGGCTACCCAAGACCCTCCCGATTTGAACCGCGTCCACATCAAGACCTACGGCTGCCAGATGAACGAGCGCGACAGCGACGCGGTCGCGGCGATGCTGCGCGCCCGCGGCTACCGCATCGTGCCGGACGAGGACGACTGCGACATCCTCCTCCTCAACACCTGCTCCGTCCGCGACGCCGCCGAGCAGAAGGCCATCGGCAAGGCCGCCTACCTCTCCCACCGCAAGAAGCGCCAGCCCGACTTCGTCCTCGGCATCCTCGGCTGCATGGCGCAGAACCGCGGCGCCGCCCTCCTCGACCAGCTCCCCGATCTCGACCTCGTGATCGGCACGCAGAAGTTCCACCAAGTCCCCGGCTACCTCGACAACCTCCGCGCCGCGCGCGCCGCCGGCGTGCCCATCGCCGAGACGATCGTCGACATCGCCGAGGAGGCCGGCTCGCAGAACACGATCAAGGATCACGCCGAGCCCGAGGCCGCCGCCGACGGTGAGGTCGAGAAACAAGTCACCGCCTTCGTCTCCATCCAGCAGGGCTGCAACATGGACTGCGCCTTCTGCATCGTCCCCAAGACCCGCGGCGACGAACGCTCCCGCCCGATGGACGACATCGTGCGCGAGTGCGCGCAGCTCGCCGCCCGCGGCGTCCGCGAGATCACGCTGCTCGGCCAGATCGTCACCAGCTACGGCCGCCGCGACTACGCGCACACGGGCGGCGTCACGCCGTTCGTGCAGTTGCTCGAGCGCGTGCACGCGATCGACGGCCTCGAGCGCATCCGCTTCACCTCGCCCCACCCGCGCGGCTTCAAGGACGACCTCGTCGCCGCCTACGCCCGCCTGCCCAAGCTCTGCGGCTACGTCCATCTCCCGATGCAGAGCGGCAGCGACCGCATCCTCCGCGCGATGAACCGCCCCTACACGCGCGAGCGCTACCGCGAGATCGTCGCCGCCCTGCGCGCCGCGAACCCCGCGATGTATTTCTCGACCGATGTGATCGTGGGCTTCCCCGGCGAGACCGAGGAGGACTTCGAGCAGACGCGCGCGCTCTTCGCCGAGTGCGACTTCGACATGGCCTACATCTTCAAATACTCGATCCGCACCGGCACGCCCGCCGCCACGCTGCCTGATCAAGTGCCCGACGAGGTGAAGGAGCATCGCAACCAAGTCCTGCTCGACCTGCTGCAAAAAAATTCCCTGCGCCGCACCGCCACGCTCATCGGCACGACCGAGGAGGTCCTGGTCGAGGGCCGCGACAAGAGCGGCGCGCGCTTCACCGGCCGCACGCGCGGCAACCGCGTGTGCGTCTTTGACGCCGACCCGCGCCTCGTCGGCGAACTCGTCCCGCTCAGAATCGGCCGCGCCACCGTGAGCACGCTCTACGGCGAACTGCAGCTGGCCGGCGTGGAAACCTGACACGCCCCCGCTTCATCCGCCTTCCCACTCCCTCTCCCTCCACCATGTCGTTGTTGCTCGCCACCCTGATCACCGGCCTCGTGCTCATCGCGCTCGGCGCGCCGCTCCTGCTCCAGAGCGCCGGCTACGCCGCGATGCTCCGCGCCTTCCCGCGCTCCAATGCCGCCGCCAACGTCGTCTTTCCCGTCGCCGCCGGCTGGTTCCTCTGGAACGTCGCGCACCTCGGCGAGGCCGACCTGATCATCCCGCGGACCTACATGTTCATCGCGTTCGCGCTGATCGCCGCCCTCTCGATGATCTACATGCGCGAGTTCCTCGCCGTGCGCGGGCTCGCCGCGCTGGTGCTGGTCGCCGCGGCCCCGCTGCTCGGCTCCGCGTTCATGAAATACGAGATTGGCCGGCGGCTCTTCATGGTCACGGCCGTCTACCTCGGCATCGCGCTCGCGATCTGGCTCGGCGCGCAGCCGTGGCGCCTCCGCGACTGGATTGCGTGGACGCTGGCCCAGCCCGGCCGCGCCCGCGGCGTGGGCGGCGCGCTGGCCGGCTACGGCGCGCTGCTGGCCGTGGTGGCGTTCACGTATTGAGCGCGCCGCGCATGTCCGCCCCCGTGCTGCTCGTGATCGCCGGCCCCGCCGGCTCCGGCAAGAGCACGCTCTGCGACCGGCTGGTCCTGGAGCGGCCGGAATTCGCGCGCGTCGTCACCACCACCACGCGCGCCCCGCGCGACGGCGAGATCAACGGCGTGCACTATCATTTCTTCGCGCCCGCCGAGTTCCGCCGCCGCGTGGCCGCGGGCGAATTCCTCGAGTGGGCGCAGGTCCACGGCGACCGCGAGGACCGGCTCTATGGCACCTTGAAATCCAGCGTGCTCGAGCCCCTCGCCGCCGGCCGGGATCTCGTGATGAGCATCGACGTGCAGGGCGTCGAGAGCCTGCGCCGGGTGACGCGCACCGATGAAACGCTGCGCCGCGCGATGACGACGATCTTCATTGTCGTCGATCACGAGCGCCTGGTCGCGCGGATGCGCGAGCGCGCGAAGGACAACGAGGCCGAGATCGCCCGGCGCCTCGCCACCGCGCGCGACGAGCTCCGCGAGGCGCCGAAGTTCGACGCGCTCATCCACAGCCGCACGCGCGACGAGGACTTCGCCGCGCTGCTCGCCATCGTCGCGGGGGCCCGCGCGCGCGCGGCCGCGGGGGTGTAGCGCCGGCCCAACACCGCGCTCGCCAGCGCGCGGCATTTCCCCAGCGTCCCGGGCCATGAGCGATCCCGCGCCCGCCGGCCGGAAGCCCGCCCTCGGCTTCATCTTCGTCACCGTCGTGCTGACGGTGCTGGGCTTCGGGCTGCTCATCCCGGTGCTGCCGGATCTCGTCAAGCAGTTCGCCGGCGGCGACGTGTCCGCCGGCTCGCACTCCTACGGCGTGATCGTGAGCGTCTACGCGCTCATGCAGTTCTTCGGCGCGCCCATCCTCGGCTCGCTCTCGGATCGGTTCGGGCGGCGCAAGGTCATCCTCGTCGCGCTCGGCGGCGCGGCGCTCGACTACGCGGCGATGGCGCTCGCGCCCTCGCTCACCGTGCTGTTCGTCGCCCGCATGGTCGGCGGGATCACGGCCGGGCTGATGTCCACGGCCAACGCCTACGTGGCCGACGTGACGCCGCCGGCGGAGCGGGCCAAGGGCTTCGGCCTCATCGGCGCGGCGTTTGGCGTGGGCTTCATCGTCGGGCCGCTCGTCGGCGGCACGCTCGGCAGCATCGACCTGCGGCTGCCGTTCTGGGCCGCGGCGGGCTGCGCGGCGCTCAACTGGCTCTACGGGTTCTTCGTGCTGCCGGAATCGTTGAAGCCGGAAAACCGCCGCGCGTTTTCGTGGGGGCGCGCCAATCCCATCGGCGCGCTGCTCGCGTTGCGGCGTTTTCCCGCGGTGCTCGGCCTCGCCGAGGCGTTCTTCATCCTGACGCTCGGGCAGATGATGCTCTTCTCCATCTGGGCCCTCTACACGAGCCACCGCTACGGCTGGGACCCGCAGCACGTCGGGCTGTCGCTGATGCTGGTCGGCCTCCTCTCGGCCGTCGTGCAGGCCGGGCTGGCCAAGCGCATCATCGGCGCGCTCGGCGACACGCGCGCGGTGGTGCTCGGGCTGCTGCTGTCTTCGACCACCATGCTGCTCTACGGCCTCGCGACGCAGGCGTGGATGATCTACGGCATCATTTTCCTCGGCTCGTGCGCGGGCATCGCGGGGCCGGCGATGCAGAGCTACATCACGAAGCACGTCCCGCCCAACGAGCAAGGCGCGGTGCAAGGCGTGTTCTCCGGCCTCGCCAGCCTCGCGGGCATCCCCGGACCGCTGATCTCGACGTGGGCGTTTGGCTGGGCCGTGGGCGCGGGACAGCCAGGCTGGCTCGCGGGCCTGCCGTTTTTCCTGTCGTCGCTCGCTGCGCTCACCGCGCTGGCGCTCGCGGCGCGATCGTTCCGCACGGAGCGGACGGCCTAAGCGGAAGATGGCTCGTGTAGCGGCGGGCGCTGTGCCTCGGCGTAGCCTCGCGCGAAGCCGGGTCCCTGCCCGCCGCCACGAAACCGCCCGCGAAGCGGGCTCCTAGCGCTTCGCCTCCAGCACCGGCCCGTCGCCGAGCTTCAGCGTCGGCGCCTTGGCCTCGGCGGAGATGTCGAGGCTGATCCAGTGGCCGTTGGCGGCGTGCGCGGGGAAGCCGCAGGCGAACGCGAAGTCCCCCGCCTCGCTCGCGACGAACGAAAACTGTTTCCGCTCAAAGCTCACGCCCTGCAAATGCTGCGGCACCGCCGCGCCCTTGAGCGCCGGCTCCGGCATCTGGAGTTTCCGCACGTCGCTGCGATCGATCACGATCAGGCTGTGCGGCACGGGGCCGGGATTGATGAACGTGACCTCGACCGTCCAGCCCTGCGGGATCGTGTAGGTCGCGCCGCCCTTGGAGTGGCCGTTGAAGTTCATGCCGTAGTTGTCCTCGCTCCACGTCGCGACGATCACGACGCGCACGGTGCGCGGCTTGTCGCCGAGCTTCAGGAAATCCTTCTCGGTGAGCCCGGCGATGAGCTCGAGCTTGAGGCCGGACTTCGCGCCGGCGTCGCCATGCGCGGCGTGCGGCGAGGCGTCGGCGGCGAACAGGCCGGTGACAAGCAACAGGGAAAGGCCGAGGGATTTCATGAGTGGCATCGTGACGCGATCGCCGCGGTGAATCCAAACCGGAACACCGGGCCAGAAAACAGAACCGGAAGGACGAAAAGATCGAGAAGGGGGAAACCCATGCTTCCCGATCTTCCTGTTCAAGTCGCGTCGTTCATTTCTTCTGCAACGGCGCCGTCACCGCGCCGGCGGGCACCTTGTCGGCGGGCACGATTTTCCAGAGCGCGCCGCGCTCGCTCGTCGTGGGATCAACGGGGCCGCCGTAGTTGGCGGTGGCGTGCGTGAGGTAGACGTTGCCCGCCTCGTCCTCGCCGCCGCTCGTGGGCCGCAGCGGCGTGTCGAGATCGAGCAGCTCCTGCATCTGCCACGCGCCCGCGCCGTCGCGCTTGAGGCCCCAGATTTTGCCCGTGCCCCAGTCGGCGGCGAAGTAGGTGCCATCGAGCGCCCCGTAGTCCTTGCCGCGGTAGACGCCGAGGCCGATCACGCAGATGCCTTGGTCCACGTGGCTGTATTCCGCGACCGGCAGCACGCCGACTTGCGGCGCGTTGGCCGGCGCCGAGGTCGTCTCCTTGCCGTCGGCGCCTTTCCTCAGAATCAGCGGGAAGGGATGGCTGCCGCACATGAATTTCCAGCCGTAGTTCTCGCCGCCCTTGCTCGCCGCCGGCTGGAAGTTGATCTCCTCCCAGTGGTTCTGGCCGATGTCCGCGATGTAGAGATCGCCCGTCTTGCGATCGAAGGAGAATGTCCACGGGTTGCGGATGCCGTAGGCCCAGATCTCGGCGCGGGCGCGCGGGCGGACCTTGCTGAACTGCTCCTCGCTCACGCCGAAGAGCGTCATCTGCTGCAGCGGCGTGAGAAACGGATTGTCCTTCGGGATGTCGTAGGCGCGGTCGGCCGTGCTCTTGTTCACGTCGATGCGCAGCATCTTGCCGAGCAGCGTGTGCAGGTCCTGCCCGGCGTTGATCACGTCGCCCTCCCAGCCGCCGTCGCCGACGCCCACGTAGAGGTAGCCGTCGGGCCCGAACTTCATCTTGCCGCCGTGGTGATTGCAGTAGGGAAAGTCGATCTGCATGATCACGCGGCCGGTGGAGTCGTCGATCACGTCGGGATTCCGCGCGGACATGGTGAACTCCATCAGCATCGTCGCGCCGTTGAACCACAGGTCGGCGTAGCTGATGTAGACCTTGCGGTTCGCCTTGAAGTTCGGGTGGAACTCGATCGCGTAGAGGCCCTCCTCGAGGAACGAGCTCAGCGTCTTGTCGCGGAGGTCGAGCGCGGGCTTGGCGAGCACCTCGCCGTTCTTGATCACGCGCACGAGGCCGTGGCGCTCGCACACGAAGAGCCGGCCCGAGCCGTCGTGCGGCGCGGCGACGTGGATGGGATCGACGAGGCCCTTGGCGACTTGGACGAGCGCGATCGGCACGGCGCCGGGGATCTTGCCGCCGGGCTGGGCGACGGCCGTGGCGGCGGAGGCGGCGAGCGGCAGGCAGGACGCCGCCGCGAGAGCAAGCAGGGGGAGGTTGGGTTTCATGGCAGGGGTTGGGAGGAAGAAAACGAACCGGGATGAACGGAAAAATCATTTCGCGCGCACGGCCGCCGGCTTCGCATCGGCGCGAAACAGCGGCAGCGCCTTCTGCACGGACTTGGTCACGCCCCAGCCGAGCGGGATCGCGACGAGGAGCCAGGTGAGCAGCAGTTTCATTCCAGGTGGTGCTTGGGATCGACCGGCCGGACGAGCAGGTTGGCGACGAGGCCGACGCCGAGCAGCGCGCACATCAGGTAGAGCGTGCCGTTGTAGGCCTCGGCCCGCGGCACGCCGGCGGCGACGCGGTTCTCGTAGAGCTTGTTGATCAGCAGCGGCCCGATCACGGCGGCCATGCTCCACGAGGTGATGAGCCGCCCGTGGATCGCGCCGACTTGGAACGTCCCGAACAGGTCCTTCAGGTAGGCCGGGATCGTCGCGAAGCCGCCGCCATACATCGTGATGATCACCGCGGTGAGCGCGACGAAGAGCACGCGGCTCTGCGACTGCTGCGCCCAAGGCAGCATCGCGTAGAGCGCCGCGCCGAGGATGAAGTAGATGCAATAGACGCGCTTCCGCCCCGTCTTGTCCGAGATCGACGACCACACGAAGCGCCCGCCGAGGTTGAAGATCGAGAGCAGCCCGGCGAAGCCCGCGCCGATCGCGGCGTTGGCCTTGATCTGATCGGGATCGGCGGCGACGCCGAGGAACATGTCCTGAAACATGTCCGACGCGCGCCCGAGCACGCCGATGCCGGCGCTCACGTTCATGCAGAGCACGACCCAGAGGAACCAGAACTGCGGCGTGCGCCACGCGGTGTCGACGGCGACATTGGCCGTGCTGATCATCGCGCCGGCCTTCGGCTTCGGCGCCCAGCCCGCGGGCCGCCAGCCGTCCGCCGGCACGCGCACGAGCGCCGCGCCGAACAGCATGAAGAACGTGTAGATCGCCGCCATCGCGAGTAGCGTGCGCTGCGCGCCGCTGTCGGTCGCGGTCTTGAAATGATCCATCAGCATCTGCGCGAGCGGCGAGCCGATCAGCGCGCCGCCGCCGAAGCCCATGATCGCCATGCCCGTCGCCATGCCGGGCCGGTCGGGAAACCATTTCACGAGCGTCGAGACCGGCGAGATGTAGCCGAGCCCGAGCCCGATGCCGCCGACAAACCCGTAGCCAAACAGCACGAGCGCGAGCGACTTCACCTGCACGCCGAGCGCGGCGAGCAGCAACCCGCCGCAAAAGCACAGCCACGCGGCGACCATCGTCTTGCGCGGCCCGCTGCGCTCGACCCATTTCCCGAACACCGCCGCCGCGAGCCCGAGCATGATGAGCGCGATCGAGTAGGCCCATTGCACTTGGGAAATCTCCGCCGCGAGATTGCCCGTGATCGGCTTGCCGAAAAGATCCGCGGCGAGCGGCTTGTTGAACACGCTGAACCCGTAGACCTGCCCGATGCACATGTGCACCGCGATGGCGGCGGGCTGGCACGAGCCAGCGGTTGAAATCAGACGGCGCGACCGTGGCGGCGCGATCGAGGAAGCCGGGCATGGGGTGGGGGCGCGGCAGGCTGGCAGAGGAAACGCGCGCGGGTAAAGCAATTCCCCGCGGCGGCGGCTTCGGACGCCCACGCGCATGCCCTCGCGGAGGGCCGCCCGGCGTGGAAGCGCGGGGCTACTCTCTGCCGGCCGTTTCCGGCTCGCTGGCGCCCGAACCGCTATTTCGACTCGTCAATCGCGAGGTAGCTGGAGCGGCCGCTGCGCCAGATGCGCATGAGGAATTTCGGGCCCTTGATCTCCTCGCTCAGCTTCACGGCCTGCTCGACATCGGTGATGGGCTTGCGGTTCAGCTCCTCGACCACGTCGCCCTCGCGCAGGCCTTGCTTCGCCGCCGGCGTGTCGGGATCGATGGCCGTGATGATCACGCCCTTCACGCGCGCGGGGATGCTGAGCTGGCTGCGCAGCTCGGGCGTGATCGGGCCGACGCCCACGCCGTTGAGGATGCCGTCGTCCTTCTTCTTTTCCTCGGGCTCCCCGTCGGCGCGCGCCAGCGCGGCCTCGTCGCGACGCGCGAGCGTGGTGGTCGCGGTGGCCGGCTTGCCGTCGCGCAGATAGCCGATCTTCACCTCGGTGCCGGGCGCGATTTGGCTGACCGTGAGCAGCAGGTGGCGCGCGTCGCGAATCTCCGTGGCGTTGATCTTCACGATGACGTCGCCGGCCTTGAGCCCGGCCTTCTCGGCGGGGCTGCCCTCGGTGACTTCCGCGAGGAGCGCGCCCTTCTCGGTGCCGAATTGCGCGGTGAGCGCCTCGTCGAGCGGCTGCGGGCGCACGCCGAGGAAGCCGCGCTCGACCTTGCCGGTGGCGGCGAGCTGCTCGGCGACGGAGCGCGCGAGGTTGGCGGGGATGGCGAAGCCCACGCCGGCAAAGCCGCCGCTGCGGCTGAGGATGGCGCTGTTGATGCCGATGAGGCGGCCGTCGGTGTCGAGCAGGGCGCCGCCGGAATTGCCGGGGTTGATGGCCGCGTCGGTCTGGATGAAGTCCTCGAACACGCCCATGCCCATGCCGCGGCCGAGCGCGCTCACGATGCCGCGGCTCACGGACTGGCCCACGCCGAAGGGATTGCCGATGGCGAGCACGACATCGCCGACCTCGAGCTGCTCGCTGTCGCCGAAGGTCGCGGGCGTGAGGCCGGTGGTGTCGATCTTCAGGACGGCGATGTCGGTCCCGGGATCGCGGCCGACGATCTTGGCCTCGTAGCGCTTGTTCGACTCGCCGAGGGAGACGCGCACGTCGTCGGCGCCCTCGACGACGTGGTTGTTGGTGAGGATGTAGCCGTCGGCGGTGATGACGACGCCGGACCCGAGGCCCTGCTGCTCGCGGTCGGGCGCGCGGTTGCGCTGATTGTTGCGCGGCGCGTTTTTGTTGCGGTTGTTGTTGCCCCGGTTGCGCGGCGCGGGCGCGGCGTCGGGGTCGGCCTCGTCGTCGGGCGGGAGGTTGAAGAAGCGGCGGAACATCGGATCGTTGAAGAGCTGCGACATGTCCTGCCCGCGGACGGTCTTGGTGGAGTAAACGTAGACGACGCTCGGGGCGGTGCGCTTCACGATGTGGGCGTAGCTCACGCGGTCGGCGGCATCGCGGTTGATGGGCTTGGCGTCGATGGTGAGGTGCAGCTCGGCGCGCAGGGAGGAGTCGTCGGCTTGGGGGGACTTTTTCGCGCCTTCGGCCTTGCGGGTCTTGGCGGGCTTGGCCGGCTTGGTGTCGGCGGCCCAGGCGGTGAGGCCGGCGGTGGCGGCGCAGCTGACGGCGAAGACCAGGGCGAAGACGAAGGCTCGGAGGGAATTCATGGGCGGGTGGACAGGGAATGACGCAGCAAGGTCCGTGTATGTGACAGCCCGCGAAAAGCAAACCGCCCGTGGCGGCCTCGTCGAGCCGCGCCAGTTCCTCTTTGCGACTTCGCTGGATTTGTGGGCGGAGCCTGGAGCCGTGGCGTCCGCGCCGCGGGTTTCCGGCCAACGCGGCGAGGGCGCCGCGTCTCCACCAGATCCCGCCGACTCACAAATCCACGGCGCGGTTCGCACCACGGCGGGAGCGGCAAGCGCGGAATTGACCCCGTTGCGCGGCGCGGGCTAGCTCTCGCTTCTTATGTCCGCCGAATCCTCCGCTCCCGCTGTCACCATGGATGCCATCGTCGCGCTCGCGAAGCGCCGGGGCTTCATCTTCCAGTCGTCCGAGATCTACGGCGGGTTCAACGGCTTCTTCGACTACGGCCCCCTCGGCTCCGAGCTGAAGAAGAACATCCGCGACTGCTGGTGGGCCGACATGGTGCGCCGCCGCGACGACATCGTCGGCATCGAGACCTCGATCATCATGCACCCGAAGGTCTGGGAGGCGTCGGGCCACGTCGCCGGCTTCAGCGATCCGCTGGTGGACTGCAAGGTGAGCAAGCAGCGCTTCCGGGCGGATCAGTTGTTCTTTTCGCCGGTCGTCGTGGACGGAAAGACCGTCGGCTACGTGAGCGTGCTCGAGTCGGAAAAGACCGCCGCCGATCTCCAAGCCGCCGCGGAGAATTTCAAACGCAAGAAGGCCATCGTCGGCGCGCTCGCGCCTGTCACCCCGAAGGATTTCACCGAGGCCAAGCCCGAGGAAATCGCGTTGATTCCCTCCCCCGCCACCGGCGAGCCCGGCAGCCTGACCGAGGCGCGCGCGTTCAACATGATGTTCCAGACGAACGTCGGCGCCATGACCGATGCGTCGTCCGTCGCCTACCTCCGCCCCGAGACGGCGCAGGGCATGTTCGTCGATTTCAAGAATGTCTGGGACACCGGCCGCGTGAAGCTGCCCTTCGGCATCGCGCAAATCGGCAAGTCGTTTCGCAACGAGATCACGCCGCGCAACTTCATCTTCCGCTCGCGCGAGTTCGAGCAGATGGAGATGGAATACTTCATCCACGAGGACGCCGACTGGGACAAGTGCCACAAGGACTGGATCGAGTGGTGCCGCCAGTGGCTCATCTCCGTCGGCCTGCCCGAATCGCACCTCTCGCTCTACGCGCACCCGAAGGAGAAGCTCGCGTTCTACTCCAAGGGCACGGTGGACATCATGTTCAAGTATCCCTTCGGCGTGCAGGAGCTGTGGGGCATCGCGGCGCGCGGCAACTATGACCTCGGCCAGCACGCCAACGCGTCGGGCAAGCCGCAGGAAATCTTCGACGAGGCCTCGAAGAAGAAGTTCGTCCCGCACGTGATCGAGCCCGCCGTGGGCGTCGACCGCATCCTGCTCGCCGTGCTCTGCGCCGGCTACGCGGAGGAGGACGTGAAGGACGAGAAGGGCAACGTCGAGAAGCGCACCGTGCTCCGGCTCTCGCCCCGCATCGCGCCGGTGAAGGTCGCCGTGCTCCCGCTGCTCAAGAACAAGGAGGCCCTCGTCGGCCGCGCGCAGGCGCTCTACAAGAAGCTCCAGCGCCGCTACGCGGTCTTCTACGACGACGGCGGCAACATCGGCAAACGCTACCGCCGCCAGGACGAGATCGGCACGCCGTGGTGCGTGACCATCGACTTCGACACGATCGAGAAGCCGGGCGACACCTTCACGCTCCGCGAGCGCGACAGCATGCGGCAAAAACGCATCACCGAGGCGGAGCTGTTCCAGCTGCTCGACGAGCAGGTGTATTGAGGCGGAGCGCGTCGTTCCCGCGCGCTTTTCCACGCCCACTTTCCACCATGGCCCGCGCCCGCCCAATCGCCGTGCGCAGCGTGCAGACGCCCGAGGCGCTGGCGGCGCTGCGCGCGTGGCTCGCGGAGCTGCCGGAGCCTGCGCGCGAGCGCGGGCAGGCCTACTTCGACAGCAAGCAGGTGCGCCGCGTCTGGGCCGGTGCGGACCACTATGTCGAGGCGCGCGTGGTCGGGTCGGAGCTCTACGGCGTCACGCTGTTCCTCACGCGGGGGCGGTGGAGCTCGCGGTGCGCGTGCCCGCGCAAGGCGGACTGCAAGCACGCCTATGCCGCCGGCCTCGCCTGGCTCGCGGAGGCGGAGTCGCCCGCGCCGCTCGGCGTCGGGGTCGCGCCGGCGGGCGCCGAGCCCGCGGCGCCGCCGCCGGGCGCGCCGGACAAATCCGCGTTCGTGGAAAAGTGGAGCCCCGTGCTCGCGAAAAAACTCGGCCGCGCGCTCACGCCGGCCGAGCTGAACCTGCTCGGCAACCTCGCCGCGCTGTTCGCGGAGTTCACCGCCTCGCACGGCATGCTCTACCCCGGCACGCTGCTGCGGCACGGCTTCGAGCACACGCCGCCGCCGGGCGCGCCGCTCTACGCGCCGGCCTTCGCGGGCTGGTGGGACCGCGCGAGCGCGCCCGCCGATCCGTGGGCACTGTGGCAGTTCATCGCGCACGACTACAAGCTCGCGGGCCGCCCCATCCCGCCGGTGTTTCGCCCCCTCACCGACACCACGGCGATCCCCGCGGCCATCGAGCACAACCTGGTGCAAAAGGAACTCGCCGCGTGGCAGCGCGCGCTCGCCGACACCGGCGAGCCCGCCGCGATCGCCTCCGCGCACCCGGCGCTCGCCGACGTCACCGGCCTGCGCGCCCGCGTGCGGCCCGAGGGCGGCCTGGCCATCGAGGTGCGGGGCGTCGCCGGCGGCCGCTGGCGCTCGCCGCCGCAGCGGTGGTTCACGCAGCTCGCGGGTTTGCGGCCGGCCGAGGTGGAGCACCTCGCGCCGGCGGAGGCCGCGCTGGCCATCGCGCTCGCCGCGGAGTGCGGCCCGGCGTTCCAGGCGCCCACGCTGCGGCAGGCGCTGCCGGCCGACGCGACCGCAAACCTCTTCCGCACGCGCGCCGCGCGCGACGCCATCGTGCTGCCCGACGGCCGGCCCTTCACGGTCGAGCCGCACGCCCTCGCGCTAGAGGCGAGCGTCTCCGTGCTCGCGCCGGATCGGCTGGAACTGCGCTTGGTGACGCCCGACGGCCGCTCCGCCGCCCGCGCGACGCTCATCGCGCTGAAGCCCGAGCCGCTCTACTTTTTCGAGAACCGCGTGTGGCGCGGCCCGCCGCCCGTGCCCGACGCGCCGCTGCCCACCGCCGCGCTCGGCGACTCGCGGCTCATGACCAAGCTCCGCGTCGCCGGCCTGCGCCTGCCCGCCGAGCTGGAGAGCAACGTCCGCCGCCTCGCGCTGCGCCCCGTGCTCAAGTGCTGGCTCACTTCCGCGCCCGACGACCCCGACACGCTGGAATTCCGCGCGCAGCTCTTCGCGCGCGCCGACGATCTCCCGATCGAGCAGCACTGGGTCGCCGCGGGCTGGCAGTGGACGCCGCGGGGCGCCCCGCCGCTCCGCCGCGCGAGCGAGCCGCTGCTGGAGTTTGATCTCAGCGCGGCGCAGGGCGCGAGCGCCCGGCTCGGGGCCTTCGACCTCACGTGGCGCGACGCCGAGGGCGCGTGGGGCCGCGACACCGGGCCGGATTTCCCGGAGGCGTTCATCGCGTGGCACGCCACGCTGCCGCCCGGCCTGAAGGTCGACGTCGCGCCCGGCCTCGCCCACCTCCTCGAGGCCCCCGTGCGCGCCGAGGTCGAGATCGCCGCCGCGCCGGCCGAGGCCGCGGGGCGCGACTGGTTCAACCTCACGGTGAAGCTCCGCGTCTCCGACACCAAGCTCACCGCCGAGGAGATCGCGCTGCTCATGAAGGCCCGCGGCAAATGGGTGCGCCTCGCGCGCCACGGCTGGCGCCGCCTCGAGCTCGCGGCCGACCCGGCCAACGACGCGGCGCTCGATCGCCTCGGCCTCGAGGCCGCCGACGTGCTGGCCGACGGCAAGGCCCGCACGCACCGCCTGCACGCGCTGCAGCTCGCGGCGCAGGCGGAGTTCTTCGACCAGCGCGACGCCAAGTTTGCCGCCGCCCTCCGCGAGCGCGCCGCGGCCTTCGCCGCGCAGCCGCCCCCGCCGCTGCCCGCCGGCCTGCGCGCCACGCTCCGCCCCTACCAAGTCGAGGGCTACCACTTTCTCGCGCACCATGCCACGCTCGGGCTCGGCGGCATCCTCGCCGACGACATGGGCCTCGGCAAAACCGTGCAGACCCTCGCGTGGCTCCTGCACCTCGCCGAGACGCGCGCGCCCGACGCCGGCCCGCTGCGCGCGCTGGTGGTCTGCCCCAAGAGCGTCACGCACGGCTGGCTCGTGGAGACCGAGCGCTTCGCCCCGACGCTCAACGCCAAACTTTTCGATCCGCTGCGCCTCGGCCCCGGTTCCGGCGCTCAATCCGCGCCTCTCAACGCCCACCTCCTGGTCGCCAACTACACCCAGCTTCGCCTCCACGCGTCGTGGTTCCAGGCCCAGCCGTGGGACGCGGTCGTGCTCGACGAGGGCCAGTTCATCAAGAACCCCGGCAGCCAGGTCGCGACCGTCGCGCGCAGCCTGCCCGGCCGCCACCGCCTCGTCCTCACCGGCACGCCGATCGAGAACCGGCTCACCGACCTGTGGAGCCTCTTCGCGTTTGCCCAGCCCGGCCTGCTCGGCCCGCAGGCGGCGTTTCGCCGGCACTACACCGCCGTCAACCCCGAGACGCACGCGCGCCTGCACCGCCGCGTGCGGCATTTCCTCCTGCGCCGCACCAAGGCCCAGGCCGCCCCCGAGCTGCCCTCGCGCACCGAGGACGATCTCGTCGTCGAGCTCGAGGGCGAGCAGCGCGTGCTCTACGACGCCGAGCTGAAGCGCGCCCGCGCGCAGCTCCTCGGCATCGACTCGCCCAACGCGCTCGCCGCGGTGCGCTTCAACGTCCTCTCCAGCCTGCTCCGCCTGCGCCAGATCTGCTGCCACCCCGCGCTCGTCGATCCCGCGCACCGCGATCTGCCGAGCGCGAAGCTCGAGGCGCTGCTCGAGCGGCTCGAGGAGCTGCGCGACGAGGGGCACCAGGTCCTCGTGTTCAGCCAGTTCGTGGAGATGCTGGAAATCATCCGCGGCCGCCTCGCCACCGCGGGCATCGGCCACCTGATGATCACCGGCTCGACCGAGAATCGCGCCGCGCTCGTCGATGAATTCCAGCGCGACGAGACGAAGACGGTCTTCCTGCTCTCGCTGAAGGCCGCCGGCTTCGGCCTCAACCTCACCGCCGCGAGCTACGTGGTCCTCTACGACCCGTGGTGGAACCCGGCCGCCGAGGCGCAGGCGATCGACCGCACGCACCGCATCGGCCAGACCGAGGCCGTCGTCGCCTACCGCCTGCTCGCCGAAAACACCGTCGAGGAAAAGATCCGCGCGATGCAGCGCGACAAGGCCGCGCTCGCCGCCGCCGTCGTGCAGGAGGAGTCGCTGGCCAACATCCTCGATCTCGACAGCCTGCGGCGGATCCTCGGCTGACCCGCGCCACGGCCGACCAAAAGCGCGCGCGCCTGTCCGCCCGCCGGCGGCCTGCTCGTTGTAATCCCAACGCCTCCTTTCCCGCATGCCCGCCGAGCCGCCCGCCCCCGCCGTCCCGGGGAACCCTACCCTCTTCCGCACCGTGCTGCAGGCGCTCCGCGGCGAGCATCACGATTACACCGCCGCGCCGCTCAACCGCGCCGTGCTCCTGCTCGCGGTGCCGATGGTGCTCGAGATGGTGATGGAGTCGCTGTTCGCCGTCGTCGACGTGTTCTGGGTTTCGCGCCTCGGCAAGGAGGCCATCGCCGTCATCGGGCTCACCGAATCGGTGATGACGCTCATCTACGCCGTCGCCATCGGCATCTCGATCGCGGCGACCGCCATCGTGTCGCGCCGCATCGGCGAGCAGGATCCGGCGCGCGCCGCCCAGGCCGCCGGCCAGATCGTGCTGCTGGGCGCGACCCTGGCGGCCGCGCTCGGCGTGGTGCTCGGGTCGTTCGCGCCGGAGATCCTGCGGCTGATGGGCGCGGACGAAAAAACCGTGGCGCTCGGCGGCAACTTCACGCGCGTGATGCTGGGCGGCAACCTCACCGTCTTCCTGATTTTTCTCATCAACGCGATTTTCCGCGGCGCCGGCGACGCCGTGCTCGCGATGCGCACGCTCTGGCTGGCCAACGCCCTCAACATCGCGCTCGGGCCGTGCTTCATCTTTGGCCTCGGGCCGTTTCCCGAGCTGGGCCTCACCGGCGCGGCCGTCGCCACCAACATCGGGCGCGGCCTCGGCGTCGCCTACCAGCTCTGGCATCTCACGGGCCGGCCCGGCCGCGTGCGGCTGCACGCCGCCGACTTGCGGCCGGACTTTGCGTTGCTCGGCTCGATCCTGCGCACCGCGGGCAGCGGCATCGCGCAGCTCCTCATCAGCACGACGAGCTGGGTCGGGCTGTTCAAGATTCTCGCCGTCTTCGGCAGCTCGGCCGTCGCCGGCTACACCATCGCCATCCGCGTGGTGATCTTCGCGCTGATGCCGGCGTGGGGCCTCGCCAACGCCGGCGCCACGCTCGTCGGCCAGAACCTCGGCGCGAAAAAGCCTGACCGGGCCGAGGCCGCCGTAAAGCTCGCCACCAAGCTCAACATGCTCTTCCTCGGCGCCGTCGGCCTGATCTTCGTCGCCGCCTCGTCGTTGATCGCCGGGCTTTTCACGAAGGACCCGGAGGTTTTCCTGCATGCCAACCGCGCGCTGTGGATCGTGAGCGTCGCGTTTCCCCTCTACGCGGCGGGCATGTGCTACGAGGGGGCGTTCAACGGCGCGGGCGACACATGGACGCCCACGAAGCTCAATTTCTTCTGCTTCTGGCTGGGCCAAGTGCCGCTCGCGTGGCTGCTCGCGCAGCCGCTGGGGCTCGGGCCGCTCGGGGTGTTCATCGCGGTGCCGGCGGCGTTTTCCATCCTCGCCCTTTGGAGCGGCGTGCTTTTCAAACGCGGGCGCTGGAAAGAGCAGAAAGTATGAGCGCCCCCGCATCCCCGCGCCGCAAAGTCATCATCGATCAGGACACGTTCGGCCCCGGCGGGTCGAACCTCCAGTCCGTCCTCATGGTCCTGCAGTCGCCGGACATCGAGGTGCTCGGCATCACGACCGTGACCGGCGACGGCTGGGCGAAGGAAAACACCGCGCACGCGCTGCGCATGCTCGAGCTGATCGGCCGCACCGATGTGCCGGTCGTCGCGGGCGCCACCTACCCGCTGCTCAACTCCGAGGAGGGCACGCGCCGCTGGGAGGCGATGCACGGCAAGCTCCCCTACAAGGGCGCGTGGATGGACCGCTGGCCCGACTACAACACGATGGCGCGCCGCCCCTACCACCCCGCCGACATCGTGCCGCCGCTGCCCGAGGGCGATCCGGAGACGGCGCCGGCCGCCGGCACGGCGGCGGAATTCCTCGTGCGCAAGGTCCGCGAGTTTCCCGGCGCCGTCACGCTCCTCGCGATGGGGCCCTTCACCAACCTCGCGCTCGCCGCGCGCCTGGATGAGGACTTCGCATCGCTCGCCGAGGGCCTCGTGTTCATGGGCGCGGCGTTCAACCCGGTCGTCCACACCGAGGACGAGTTCGCGCTGCAGTTCATCCACAGCCCGCGCGTGGAGTTCAACTGCCGCTTCGATCCCGAGGCCGCGTCGATCATGCTGCGCGCCGGCTGGAAGAACCTCACCTGCATCCCGCTCGACGCCACCGTCGAGCCGCGGCTCACCGCGGAGCTCGTCGCGCGCGCCACGGCCGCCGACACGCCCGCGGCGCGCTACTTGAAAAAATTCGCCGGCCTCGGCTTCCCGATGTGGGACGAGATCGCCGCCGCCGTGCTCCTCGACCGCCACCTCGCCACCGACACGGCCTGGCTCGCCATGGACATCGCGACCGATCCGGGCGCGGGCTACGGCGCCACGCTGAGCTGGCCGCCCGGCGGCGGCCCGGGCCTCGGCGAGCCCGCGGTCACCGGCGGCCGCGCTATCGACCGCGCGCGCTTCGAGGCGCTGTTCGTCGCGCTGATGCAGCGCGGGTGACGGGCCGCGGCGCGGCCGCCCCGGTCAAGCCGGCTTCTCCGGCGCGGGCTCGGTGGCCGCGGTCACCTTGCCCAGGATGCGCGTGAGCTCGCGGGCGTCGGCCTCGGTCAGGTGCGCGGCAAACTGCCGGGCGATGCCCACGCGGTAGACGGCCCAGATCTCGCGGAGCGTCGCGACGCCGCGGGCGGTCAGCTCGATGTGCTGCACGCGGCCGTCCTCCGGGCAGGCGCGCCGCGCGATGAGCTTCTCCGCCTCCAGGCGGCCCACGAGGCGGGTGAGGCCGCTCTTGCTCAGCAGCGCGCCGCGCGCCAGCTCGCTCATGCGCAGGCGGCGGCCGGGCGCGAGGTAGAGCGCGTAGAGCGCGTCATACCAGCTCAGCGGCGGGCGGCCGGCGGCCTGCAACCCCGCCTCCGCCGCGTTGCAGGCGCGCCAGAACGAGACGTAGAGGCGGCGCCAGGCCTCGAGGTGGGTTTCGGGCAGCGGCGGAGTCATGCAGCCACGGGAAAAGATTTTAGTTGCATTTGCAACTTTTATCGCGAGATTGGTTGCGTATGCAACTAAAACGGCCCCTCGCTTCCCTCGCCGTCACCGGCGACTCCCTCGCCCCGCTTTTCCTGCGGCTCGCGCTCGGCGCGATGATTCTGCCCCACGGGCTCCAAAAGACCCTCGGCTGGTTCGGGGGCTACGGCTTCCAGGGCACCATGGGCTGGCTCACCGGCACCGTGGGCGCGCCGTGGGTTTTCGCGCTGCTGGCGATCCTGGCCGAGTCGGTCGGCGGCGTCATGCTCCTCCTCGGCGCGGGCACGCGGCTGGCGGCGGCGGCCGTGGGCGGCGTGATGCTGGTCGCGGCGAAGACCCACCTGCCAAACGGCTTCTTCATGAACTGGACCGGCAAGCAGGCGGGCGAGGGCGTCGAGTTTCACCTGCTGGCGGTGGGCATCGCGGTCGCGCTGCTCGTGCTGGGCGGCGGGCGCGCCTCGGTCGACCGGGCGCTGGCGAAATAGCGCCGCCGCGCGCGGGCGCGAGCGGATGGCTTGCAGCGGGCGCGCAACCGGGCTGTGTTGCCCGCGCCACCCTCCCGCCATGACCCGCTCCTTCCGCTCCCTGCCCGTCGCGCTCGTCCTCCTCCTCGCCGGCTGCTCCACCGCCTACTACGGCGCGATGGAAAAAATCGGCATCCCCAAGCGCGACATCCTCGCCGACCGCGTCGACAAGACCCGCGAGGCGCAGGCCGACGCCAAGCAGCAGTTCACCGACGCGCTCACGCGCTTCCAGGCCGTCGCGAAGACCGACGGGGGCGACCTCCAGAAGAAATACGACGAGCTGAACAAGGAGTTTCAGCGCAGCGAGGCGCGCGCGAAGGACGTGCGCGCGCGCATCGCCGCCGTGGAGGACGTGGCCGAGGCGCTCTTCCGCGAGTGGCGCAACGAGCTCGCGCAATACGCCAACGCCGCGCTCAAGGCCGACAGCCAGAAGCAGCTCGACGCCACGCGCCGCAACTACGACGCGCTGATCGCCGTGATGCGCCGCGCCGCCGACCGCATGGACCCGGTCGTCGCGACCTTCCGCGACCAGGTGCTCTACCTGAAGCACAACCTCAACGCCCGCGCCCTCGCGCAGCTCGCCACGACCAACCACGCCCTCGAGGCCGACATCACCCGCCTCATCGCCGACATGGAGGCCTCGATCAAGGAGGCGGAGAAGTTCGTGAAGGAGCTGAAGACGAAAGGGTGAGCGGGCGGCACCTCACATTTCTCGGCTTGAGTAACCGCACACCGCTTCGGTCAAAAATCCGCCGCATGGAGCCGCACACCTACTCCGTCAGCCGCGCCAAAAAGGCTCCGTTGGTGAAGTTCATTCTCGATGCGCTCACTCGCTGTGGATGCCGGGTGTTGCACGAGCCTGATCCGGGAGTCGCGCCGTATCGGTTTACATTTTTGACGCCCGACGGTGAGCGGCTCGGCATCATGGTCTACGCCTTTTTCGCCAACTCGAAGGCCACGCGCAACCGGCCCGACGATGAGCACCGGTTTCAGGTGAAGTATTCCTCGAAGACGGACGGTCTCCATGAACTATGGCAGGATCCCCATCTGCTCTACACGACATTGTTCTGCGGGATTGATCCGAATCGCGGGATTTTCTTCTCTCTCGATCCCATTCGAAACGATTGGCCGAACTTGCCGCCGACGATCGAATACGACCAATCTTTCGGCACGGAAATACTCAATGCCGAATGGATGGCGTGGGAGTATGAGCCCGAAGACGCGCCGATCGAAGTTGTCATCGGCGGTGCAGCCAAAAACTTCTTCCGCTTGATAAGATTCGAGCAGGAAGCGCTGCGCGAAGACCCGGGAGTGCGGCACCTTTTGGCGGATAGGATCGCCCAAAAAATCTCTGTCTGATTTTGTCAGCCTCGGATGCGATGCCGAGGCGTGTTCCAGCCCACTAGTAGCCGATGATTAAGATTTCCTTCAGAGGAAGGACGAGCCGGCGACCAACGAAAAGCGTTTCGATGAACATGCAGACTTTGCCGAAATCGTCGCTGCCTTTGTATTTGTTGCGAACCGCAATAGCCAGATTGTCGACGCTCTCCGAAGCACACGCTTGGAACAGATCCTTCAGAAATTGGTAGTTTACCACTCCGCGCCCCGCTTCAACCTCCAGCATGTATTTTTCCTGAGGGTGAAAGCTGTCGGCAAAGAAGGCTTTTTCGATCTGCCCGTTTTGGCCGTAAAGCACTGGCACGGGAATTTTCCCATCCTTCGACTTTCCCGTCTCCACTTGAAAACCTAACTCGCGCAATTTTGACCCTATGATTCCGAGAACCCCGTCGCTGTTTAGGTTGTGCGTCTCGGATGAAAATTGAGCGTGATTTGCCTCGAATATCTGCACGATCCTTTGACCGAGAAGCGAAGTCGGACCGGACTTAGGAAACCGTTGCCAGCGAATCTTCGAAGCCATGATAGAGAAATTTAGTCGGGTGATTGTTCGCCGGTCATGAGCCGCGTCGAGCTCAAGTTCCCGCAGAACACACGCGCCGGTTCATCGTGTGCTCAAGGCCGCGGACCACGGCGTGCCGCAGTTGCGGGAGCGGTTCTTCCTCGTCGCGGCTCGGGATGGCACCGCGTTTGTCTTTCCGGAGCCGACTTTCTGCAACGCAGACGATTTCAGCGTCGAGGCCGGGCTCTTTACGCCGCCGCCACTGCCGGCCTACCGCACGGCATGGGAAGCCATCGGCGATCTGCCAGCGCATCCAGAGGAAGACACAGCCATGCGTGGAAGATGGGCGGCGTTGCTGCCGTCGATACCGGAGGGCCAAAATTACCTTTGGCACACGGATCGCGGTGGCGGGATGCCGCTGTTTGGCTGGCGACGGCGTTTTTGGAATTTCCTGCTCAAGCTCTCCAAGGATCGACCGGCTTGGACGATTCAGGCGCAACCGGGACCCTCGACCGGGCCATTTCATTGGCACAATCGCCGTCTCACCATCCGCGAGCTGTGCCGGTTGCAGACTTTTCCGGACGACGTGGAAATTGTTGGGCCGCGAGGCGAAGCCCACAAGCAGGTCGGCAATGCCGTGCCGTCCTTGCTCGCGGAAATTCTTGGGCGAAAAATCCGCACCCACCTCCTTGGCACCTCGGCCTTGCGTTCACCACCGAAGCTTCTGCCACCGAATCGTGCGCCCGCTCCGCCGCCGGAAAAAGCCGCAAAGGTTCCGGCTGAATACCTGCGACTGATCGGCCGGCAAACCGCGCATCCTGGAACAGGCCAAGGCTACGGCGCTCGCGCTCGACAACGCGCGATTGCTGCCCTCGCTTCCTAGAGCCTCGACTAACGGCACCGCCTCCGTCCCGGCCGCTTCTCCAGCAGCGCCCGCAGCTCGGCGAGCTTCGCCGCGTGGGCCAGATCGGCGGTGGCGTCGTTCCGGCGTTCGTGTGGGCCGGTGCTCGTCGAAGAGGACTTCGCCGCGCTCGCCCTCGACCCGTTGCGAGCAGCGCCAGCGGTCGGTGCGGACGCCGCGGCCGAGCGCGTCGCGGCAGGCGACCGCCGGGCAGCCCGGTCGATCCCACGCGCCGGCGGGCGCAAGCGCCGCACGCAGGGCCGTCCCTCGCGGCGCCCGGCGCGCCGGTCAGAACTCCACCGTCGTCGTGAACCGGTAGCTGCGCGGCTCGTTGAGGTAGACGCGCCGGATGCCGGTGTAGTTGTCGTTGTAGCGGCCGACGTTCGCGAGATACGAGTTGGTGAGGTTCCGCACGTTGATCTGCAGCGTGAGCGGCAAATTCAGCCTGGGCACCTTGGTGCGGTAGGTCGCGAACGCGTCGCCGAACACGGTCTCGTTGCCCCAGTAGATGTTTCCAGTCGCGCGGTCCCAGCTCATGAAGTTCCTGCCGTTGTAGCGCACCGAGGCGCCGAGGGCCGCGCCGCGGAGCGCGCCCTCGCGGAACGCGTAGCGGACGGTGCCATTCATCTTCTGCGGGCGGGAGCCGAAGGGCGTGTTCTGCCGGTCGACCTGGAAATCCAGCTCGCTGTAGAGGTCCGTGACCGCGGTCTCGAAGGTGCGCAGCTCCGTCGGGTTGTCCTTCAGGAGCGCGCGCCACTCGGGGATGCGCGCGCCGAAGAACTCGAAGATCTCCGTGAAGAAATGCTCCCGCTTGCGGGCGGAGTGCGAGTAGCTCGCACGGAGGGTGAGGCTCTTCGTCGGGTTGGCGACGACCTCAAGCTCCATCCCGCTGGTGAAGACGTCGATGCTGGCCGTCGTCCACGTGACGGCCTGCCGGTCGTAGTCGGCCTGCGTGATCTTTTTCGCGGCGAGGAGCGCGTTGAGCATCGTGGCGAGGTTGTCGACGCCGAGGGCGTTGCTGCCGGGAAGGATCGGCGTGTCGCCGATCTGCTGGGTCTGGAACCACGTCGCACGGAGGAAGAGCCGGTCGTCACCCATCACGTCGATCATCGCGCCGAAGTCGCGGCCGCGGCCCTCGGTGGGCTTCGGCACGTCGCCGTCGGGCGCGACGGTGCGGTCGAAGCGCGGGGCGCCGTTGTTGCGCGAGAGGTTGTAGAAGAGCGACAGCCGCTTCGTCGCGTGCACGACGCCGCCGGCGGTGAACGTGGTCGGCGTGTAGCGCTTCGTGGTGAACGTGCCGTCGAAGTCCCACTCGGCCAGCGCGAAGCGGCCCGAGGTGATGCGGGGATCGTTGCGGTCGAGGATGCGGCTCTCCTGCGCGTTGACGAACGTGATGGCGTCGCGGCGCGCGCCGAGCGTGGTAACGAGCCGATCCCGCCACCAGAAGCTCTGCGCGGCGAACATCATGGTGTCGCCCTCCTTCACCGACTGCGTGTTCGCGCGCGCGCGCGACGCGTAGGTGGCGTGGATCGGCCGCCCGCCGAAGGTGAAGGCCGGCAGCGGGATGCTGGCGTCGCTCGAGTAGTAGTTCCTGAAGTCCCCCTCGGCCGTGTAGTGGCGCCGCGTGAGCTGGTTGCCGGCGGCCTCGGCGTTGGCGGCGTTGGTGATCGGGACGTTGCTTGAGTCCACGAGGATCTCGTTGCGCCAGCGGCGGAGCCGATCCTGCCGCGAGTGCTCCAGCAGGCCGGCGACGCGGTGCCGGCCGAACCAGCGGCGGGAATTGCCCGCCTCCCACGCGGCGCTGAGGCGGAAGATCTCGTTGGAGGTGACGATGCGGTCCTTGAACCACTGCGTCTCGAAAAACAGCTCGCGCGCGTGCGGGTTCGCGACCGTGACCGTGGGCGCGTCGATGCGCGGGAGCGTGAGGTTCGGATCGCCGCGGAGATCCTGGCCGCCGCCGCTCACCGCGAGCCCGTTGGCCTCGACGTCGGTCGTGTTGTAGAAATACGCGAGCTCGAGCACGACGTCGCGCGGGAGGCGCTGCTGCACCTGCACCTGCGCCGCGTGGAAGGTCTGATGGCGCACGCCGCCGGGGCCGGTGAGGTTGAAATTGTAGGGCGAGAGCGACGGCGGCAGGAGCGTGGCGACGCCGCCAAACACGCTCGTGCTCTGCAGCTCGTTCGCGAGGTTGTAGACGGCCCGCTCGTTGTCGTTGAACGTGAAGCGATTCGTCGCGGCGAACCGGCTCGTGCCCGCGACCGCCGCGCCGTCCGCCACCGGCCGGCCCGCGGCAAACCACGCGGTGATCTGGTCGGAGGCGTTCCAGCCCATGGTGAGGTTGTTGTCGGTGATCCCCTTTTCAAACGACGCGCTGACGGTCGTGTTTTTGAAGGGCTGGTAGGTCACCGCCCCGGTGTAGCGCACCTGATCGGTGAAATCCCAATAGCGCCAGCCCTGGTTGTTCTGGTAGAGGCCGAGCAGGCGCACCCCGAGCTTCCTCGGGATGACGACCTGGTTGTGATCGAGCTCGTAGCGCTCGTAGTGCCACGTGCCGCCCATCGCCTTCAGCGTGGTGCGATTGCGCGCGAGGCCGGCTTTCTTGCCGGAGAGCGACACGAGGCCGCCGGCCGAGCCGAGGCCGAAGAGAATCGAGTTGGGCCCGCTCGCGACGTCGGCGCGCTCGACGTTGTAGAGGTCGACCGGGATGCTGGACTCGACAAAGTCGCGCGAGGCGCCCGCCGGCGAGCCGCGCATGCGGAACTGGTAGTCGTTGCCGTCGGCGCCGCGCCCCTGCGGGTTGTTGAAGCCGGCGTTGGCGTCCTCGACGTCGATTTCGACGTTGGTGGCGTGCGCAAGCATCTCCTCGAGGTTCGTGGCGGCGATGTCAGCCAGAAACTCGGCGGTAAACGCAGACACGGACGCGGGCGTGTCCTTCAGGCGCGAGTTGAGGCGTGAGCCGCTGGTGGTGTTCGCCGCCTGGTAGCCGACGTCGTCCTCCGGGCGGACTTGAAACGGGGAAAGCTCGATCGGCGCGGTGCCGTCGCCGGGCTTGCTCGCCGCCGTGGGTGGCGGCGTGGGCGCGGTCTGGGCGGCGGCGATGGCGGCGGCAAGGCAGAGCGGGACGAAACGCGAGGTTGGCATGGCGGGCACGGGGTTGGGGTGCCGCCACCATGCCCATCGGCGCTGGAAAGAAAAGCCCCTGGCGCACACCAGCGGATGATGATTTCGCACCCGCGCGCGGCTCGCGTCACTCGCGCGCCTGGGCCGCGGCGCTCGCCGCGGCTTTGACTTCCCATTCGCCGAGGCACTCGGGCGAGCCCCGCTCGAGCACCCGGCAAATTTCCGGCCGCTGCGCGTAGATGGTGCAGAAAAACTCCGGACGGCCCGCCGCGTCGCGCCGCACCGTCAAGGCCGCGCAATGCCCATCGCGCATGCGCATGAACACACGGCCGCCGGCCGCATGCGTCAGCTCGTCGGCCTGCTCGCCCAGCCGCGCCCAGTCGTCGTCGCGCACCCACACGTATTCCGTCGAGTCGGAAAAACAGCAGGCGCCGCAGCGGCGACAGTCGGCAGGCGGGGCGCTCACAGGGCCTCGGGGAGGATCGCGCGGTCGGGCCGCGCGGGATCGCGGAGCAGGTAGACCGGCTGGCCCGAGGCGAGCCGCGCCTCGGCCAGCGCCACGATCTCGGGCGCATGGAAACGCACGGTGATCGGCGCGCCGCCGTCGCCGGTGCCGCGCAGTTTGATTTCCTGCACATATTTTCCGTTCACCTTGGTGTTGGTCTGCATGACGGACTCCACGATCGCCTCGGCGAGCCGGCCATGGGTCAGCAGGTGCATCGCGCGCCGCCGCTGCGTCACCGCCCACGCCAGCAACCCGAGGCCGACGCCCGGAACCAGCAGGACAATCCAGGCCATGCCCCCGCCGCCGCGGCTCCTGCGCCCGCCCTCCGCGACCGCCATCGCCGGATCGTCGGGCAGGTAGCGCACCGTCACGCCGTCTCCAATCCCCCAGCGGCCGCGATCGGCGAAGCATGAGGCCGTCGTTTCACGGCCGTTGGCGCCAAACACGAAATCGTAGCGCCACACCGGCACGCGGTTGACGCTCAGGTTCGTCGCCTCCGCCGCGACGACGCGGCCCGGCGCCGTGGCGGCGCTGGCCCGCGCGAGGCGCCAGTCGTCGAGCGACCGCCACGGCTGCATGGAAAACGCGAAGACCAGCCCCAGCACCCCGAAGATTCCACCCACGACGATCATCATGGCGCCCGCGAACTGCGCCTTCGCCTTCTTCGCGAACCGCTCCGGCACGCGGCGCGGCGCGGGCGCGGCCAGGAAGGCCGCCAGCTCATCGTCGCGCACCGCGTCGGAATCCACGGGCGCGACGTTGCCGGCCCGCGCCGTCGCCGCCAAGCGAATCTCTTGCCGCCGCGGCGCGCCCGCGCTCGACTCGCGCCCGCATGACCGCCCACGACCGCGCCCGCCAGCTCATCGACGCCGCGCACGCCGCCGATCCCAACCGCGCGGCGGACGGACGGCCCGCCGAGCTCGTCTACGGCGAGCGCATCGAGGCGTGGGTCGTGCGGCTGGTGCCTGATGCCGCGCCGCATCTGCGGCTCGCCGCGCGCGCGCAGCACCTCGAGCGCTGGAAGACGCCGCGCGCGACGTTCCCCGAGGGCAAGGCCGGCTACCTCACGTGGCGCCGCTCGCTCTACACGAAGCAGGCCGAGCGCGCCCGCGCCCTCGCGACCGAGGCCGGCGTCCCCGCCGCCGAAGCCGCCGAGATCGCCACCTGGGTCTCGAAGACGGATCTGAAAAAAAACGCCGGCACGCAGGCGCTCGAGGACGCGGCGTGCCTCGTGTTCTTGGAAAACGAGATCGAGGCCTTCGCCGCGCAGCACGCAGACTATCCGCGCGAGAAGTTTGTGGATATTATCAGGAAGACGTGGCGCAAGATGAGCCCCGCCGCGCAGCAAGCCGCGCTCGGGCTCGCGCTCCCGCCTGCGATTGCGGCGCTCGTGCGCGAGGCGGTGGGCTGAGGTAGCGCGCGGCTTCAGCACCGCGCAGCGGTGCGAAGACCACATCCCGTGCGGCGCAGGCTGAAGCCTCGCGCCACCCCGGGCCACGCTCCGGGCTGGCTGAGCCGGGTTGGTGCGCGCGAGCCGCTTCCGGCTCCGGCGGAACGGAAACCCGTTCCGCTCCGCGCCAGTCTGCATCCGCCGCGCTCCGGGCGGCGTAGAGCGGGATGAACCACAACCCCTCCATGCACTCCTCCTCCCACGTCGAGACCGTCCAGTCCATGTATGCCGCCTTCGGCCGCGGCGATGTCGCCTCAATCCTCGCGCGCCTTCATCCCGAGGTCGACTGGCGCATCAACGTCGATCCGGCCGCGCCGGGCGTCGCCCATGTCGCGCCGATGCGACCCTGCCGCGGCAACAGGAGCGTCCCGGATTTCTTCGCCGCGCTCGCGCGCGACCTCGATTTTCATGTCTTCGAGCCGCGGTTGTTCCTCACCGCCGGCCATAGTGTCGCCTCGCGCGTGAGGATCGAGTGGACGCATCGCGGGACGAAGAAGCGCTTCGCGGCCGATTCGCTGCACTTGTTCACCTTCGACGCCGCGGGCAAGCTCACGGAGTTCCGCGAGTTCACCGACACGCTCGGCGTGGCGGCCTCCTACGACGCGGTGAGGTCGACCTGACCGCGCCCGTCGTCACCGGCCCTGCTCCCATCCGCACACTTTCGGGCGGTGACGAGATTTGCAGTTGAATCGTCCGCCGGGCTCATGCGTCCTTGCGCGACGCGCGCCGCCGTCTCCGGCGGGGCGCGCCAAATCCCGGCATGGACACTCCCTCCGCCCCCACTCCGCCGCCCGAAACTCCCGGCGATCGGCGCGATTTCATCTCGAAGGCCGCCGCCATCGCCATCGGCGGCGCCATCACCGTCGTCCCGCCGATCGCGGGCCTGTGCGTCTTCCTCGATCCGCTGCGCCGCGAGTCCGCGGCCGGCGCCTCGGTGCTGGTCGCGTCGCTCAATGCGCTGCCGGAGGGCGCGGAGCCGAAGAAGTTCCCCGTGCTCGCCACCAAGGTCGACGCGTGGAACCGCGCCAACAACGTCCCCATCGGCGCCGTCTATCTCCAGCGGCTCAAGGACAACAAGGTCCGCGCGCTCAACGTCGTCTGCCCGCACGCCGGGTGCTTCGTCGACTTCCGCGCCGCGCAGAACAAGTTCCACTGCCCGTGCCATGACAGCAGCTTCGCCGTCGACGGCTCCATCGCCGACGCCAAGAGCCCGAGCCCGCGGGGGCTCGACGAGCTGCCCGTCGAGATCCGCCGGGGCACGGAGGTCTGGGTCACGTTCCAGAATTTCCGCGCCGGCGAGCACAAGAAGATCCCCGTCTGACGATGAAAGCCGCCTTCGACTGGATCGACCAACGCACGGGCCTGAAGCACCTCGTCAACGAGGCGCTCTTTGAAAACGTCCCCGGCGGCGCGCGCTGGCGCTACGTCTGGGGCAGCACGCTGGTGTTCTGCTTCACGATCCAGGTGATCACGGGGCTCGCGCTCTGGCTCGCCTACAGCCCGAGTTCACAGACGGCCTGGGAAAGCGTCTACTACATCCAGCACGAGATGTGGGGCGGCTGGTTCCTGCGCGGCCTGCACCACTTCACCGCGCAGGCGATGACGCTGCTGCTCGTCATCCACCTCATGCAGGTCGTGATCGACGGCGCCTACAAGGCCCCGCGCGAGGTCAACTTCTGGTCGGGCGTGCTGCTCATGCTGCTCACCCTCGCGCTCTCGCTCACCGGCTACCTGCTCCCGTGGGATCAAAAGGGCTACTGGGCCACCAAGGTCGCGACCAACATCGCCGCGATCACGCCCGTCATCGGCCCCGCGCTGCAAAAGGTGATCATCGGCGGCAGCGACTACGGGCACCACACGCTCACACGGTTCTTCGCGCTGCACGCGGGCGTCATCCCCGGCGCGATCGTCGCGTTCATTGTCGTCCATATCTATCTTTTCCGGAAGCACGGCATCACGCCGAAGAAGCCGAAGCGCGGGCCCGACGCCGCGTTCTGGCCCGACCAGGTGCTGCGCGACGCGGTCGCGTGCCTCGCCGTGCTGCTCGTCGTGCTCTTCCTCATCTTCCGCTACCACGGCGCCGAGCTCGGCGCGCCGGCGGATCCGTCCGAGCAATTTTCCGCGGCGCGGCCCGAGTGGTATTTCCTCTTTCTCTTCGAGCTGCTGAAGTATTTCCCCGGCGGCACCGAGGTCTGGGGCGCGATCGTGCTGCCCGGCCTGCTGATGCTGGTGCTCGCCGCGATGCCCTTCATCGGCAACTGGCGGCTCGGCCACCGCTTCAACCTGATCTTCATGTGGGTGATGCTCGCGGGCGCGGGCGCGCTCACGTTCTCCGCGATGAGCGCCGACCGCGGCAACCCCGACTACGCGCTCGCCGTGAAGGCCGCCGAGCACGACGCCCACCGCGCGGTCGCGCTCGCGCGCTCGCCCGAGGGCATCCCGGTGACCGGCGCCGTCACGCTCCTCCGCAACGATCCGCTCACGCAGGGCCCGAAGCTCTTCGCGAAGAACTGCGCGAGCTGCCACCGCTACGAGGGGCACGACGGCCTCGGCGGCCAGCCCAAGGACAAGGCCAGCGCCGCCGACCTCAAGGGCTTCGCCAGCCGCGCATGGCTCACCGCGCTCTTCGATCCCGCGAAGGTCGACTCGCCGCTGTATTTCGGCGCCACCAGCCACAAGAACGGCAAGATGGTGAAGTTCGTGAAGGACGACGTGTCCGCACTCGACGAGGCCGGGAAGAAGGAACTCGCGCAGGCGATCGTCGCCCTCTCGGCGGAGGCGCGCCTCAAGTCGCAGCGCGAGCAGGACAAGCACGACGAGGTCCTCATCGCCGCCGGCACCAAGGCGCTCATCGGCGGCAAGCTGAGCTGCATGGACTGCCACAAGTTCCACGAGGACGGCGAGGCGCTCGGCACCGCGCCCGACCTCAGCGGCTACGGCTCGCGCGAGTGGCTCATCGGCATCATCTCGAACCCCGAGCACGAGCGCTTCTACGGCAAGAAGAACGACCGCATGCCCGCCTTCGGCGAGGAGAAGCAGCTCACGCCGCAGGAGATCGGCCTCGTCGCCGACTGGCTGCGCGGCGAATGGTATGAGCCGGCGGTGAAGAAGGCGGACTGACTGATTTTTTCTACAGGAGTAAACGGAGGGAACTGAGGCCGGAAATTTTTGCTCCGGTTGCCCTCTCCGTTATCTCAGTTGCCTCCTGTGAGGCTGGCCCGGAAGAAAAGGGCGTCATGCCGCGACCGCCCGCCCACTTCGCCACCGCCCGACTCGCGGCGCGTCCGCCGCGCGAAGAGGATGCGCCCGCGGTGTTCGCCGCCTACGCGAGCGATGCGGAGGTGACGCGCTACCTCGCGTGGCGGGCTTACGAGCGAGTCGAGCCGCTCGCCGCCTTCCTCCGCGACTGCGCGGCCACATGGGAAAAAGCCGACGAGTCCCACGCCCACTACGCGTGGCTGCTTTCGCTGAAGGGCACGACCGCGCCCATCGGCTCGATCGGCGTGGCGCTGGAGCCCGGCGGCCGCGCGATGTTCGGCTACGTGCTCGCCAGGAAATTCTGGGGCCACGGCTTCGCCGCCGAGGCGCTGCGGCACCTTGTCGATTGGGCGCTGGCGCAGCCGGGAATCTTCCGCGCGTATGCGTTTTGCGACGTGGAAAACCCCGCCTCCGCGCGCGTGATGGAAAAGGCCGGCATGGCGCGCGAGGGCATCCTCCGCCGCTGGCACGTCGCGCCCACGCTCGGTCCCGAGCCGCGCGATTGCATCGTCTGCGCCAAGGTCCGCTGACCCTTCCGCCATGAAATCCCCGCTGCTCCTCGCGCTCGCCCTCGGCGGCGCGCTCGCCCCCGCCTTCGCCGCCGACGAGGCGGGGCTCGCCGAGATCAACCGCCAGGCCCAGGTCGCGCACGGCAAGCGCAACCTCGGCGACTCCACGCCGCTCTACCAAAAGCTCCTCGCCGCCGATCCGCCGGTCGAGCTCACGGCGGCGCAGAAGGAACTCGTCCTGCGCTTCGCCCCGCGGCTCATGAACGTCCGCGGCGAGTTTTTCCCGCTCAAGGACATCGTCGCCATCCTGCACCCGGAGAAGCCCGTCATCGCCTACCATCTTTTCTGGGAGGACGACCTCGGCTTCCCGAGCGACAACGATCCGTGCGACCACGAGATCGTGTGGGTCGCCTACGATCCCGCGACGCGCGCCGTCACGGCGGTGCACGCCTACTGGCACGGGAAGATCGTCGCCGCCTCCGCCGCGGCCGTCGCCGACGCCAACGCCCACTACGGCCGCGCGTGGGTGGGCGTCGAGTGGGGCTTCCACGGCAGCGTGCCCTTCGGCGCGCGCGAGTCGGAGAAGGCCGTCGACGACACCCTGCGCTCGCATTGGGAGCGCATCCACCACCCGCCCAAGGATCGCCCCCGCGATCCGCTGGCGCGCGGCTGGCCGGAGTCGTTTCCCGGCGACTACGCGGCGTTCACCGCCTTCACCGTCGCGAACGATCCGCGCCCGATGCTGCGCGAGCGCGGCCTCGCCTACGTGAGCCGCTGGGCCAACGCCACGATCAACCGCTGGTGCCTGCGCTACAATTTCGCGGCCAAGACCGAGTGGCCGTGGCTCGGCCAAAAATGATTTCCCCATGCCCGCCGACCGCCACTTCCCCCCCGCCATCATGCGCGCGATCGCGGAGACGGGCTTCGCCGGCCAGAAATCTCTCCCGCAGCGCGAGGCGATTCGCCTGTGCCTGGTGTGATTTGATCGCCCTGGCCGCGCGCACCCGCGCGCGATTTTCTGGTCCGCGACGGACGTCCGGGACGCGGGCGCGCGGTGCCGTGTATTAGAGTTGTTACGGTCGCGCCATTTCGCGGCGGCGATTTGAGCGCATGGTCCGCGCACCCGGCACGACGCCGGCGCAATCACCAACCAAAAAATCGCTGCATCATGAAGACACCGTTTCAAAATAGCCTGCGTTTCCACGCGACTCTCGCCCTTGCCACGCTCGCGAGCATCGCCCTCGTTTCCACCGCGGCCGCCAAGCAAGGCGCCACCGATCCGATTCCCGGCACCAGCAAAGGCGGCGTGAGCACGGGTGGCGGCGGCGGTGGTGGTGGCGGCAAGTCCAGCACACCGACCCCCACGCCTGTCACCCCCACGCCCGTCGTCAACCCCGTGCCCTTTGTCGCCAAGACGATCACGTTCGGCACCGTGAATCAGGTCGGCGGCCAGACGCCCGTTTGCACCGGCGACTACCACATCGATCCCTACTACCCGACGCTCTCGCTCATGACCGTCAATGTGGAGACGACTGCGGTGAACCTCCCCGACGGCTCGCAGCTGAGCGTCAACGTCTCCGGCACCGGCGGCACGTTGTATCCCTTCACGAGCAACATCATCACGCTCAACGGCGGCTTGGGCCTCTGCACCTACAGCGTCTACGTCACGCCCGGCACGACCATCACGTCGATCACGATCTCGGACTCGGCCGGCAACGTCGTCGCGAGCGGCAACTAGGCCGTCCCCTCAGGCTCGGGCAGGCCGGGGCGCGATGCGCACCGGCCTGCCGCTTTGCAACGATCTCGCCGCGGCCTCGGCCAGCACGATGGCCATGCGGCCGTCGTGGGCGGTGACGGGGAGCGGCTTCCTGTTCACCACGCAATCGACGAACGCGGTGAGCTCGGCGCGGTAGGCGTCGGCGTAGCGCTCGAGGAAGAAGTAGAGCGGTTTCTCCGTCGTCACGGCCGCGCCGTCGGCGAGCTCGACGGTGGTCGCGACGCGGTTGCCGGCGAGGAGGCGGCCCTTCGCGCCGTGGACCTCGAGGCGTTGGTCGTAGCCGTAGCTCGCACGGCGGCTGTTGTTGATGTGCGCGAGCTTTCCGGAGGCGGTCTTCATCAGCACCATCACGGAGTCCGTGTCGCCGGCCTTGGCGACGGCGGGATCGACGAGGCAGCTGCCGTAGGCGAAGATCTCGGCGGGTTCCTCGCCGAGGAGCCAGCGCGCCATGTCGAAGTCGTGGATCGTCATGTCCCGGAACTGGCCGCCGGAGGTCTTCAGGTAGGCGATGGGCGGCAGGCCGGGATCGCGGCTGGAGATGATGACCTGCTCGACGGCGCCGATCTGGCCGGCGGCGATGCGCGCGTGCAGCGCCGCGAAGCTGGGATCGAAGCGACGGTTGAAGCCGACGAACATCGGGACCTTCGCCTTCTTCACCGCGGCGAGGCACTGGTCCACGCGCTTGAGCGAGAGGTCGATGGGCTTCTCGCAGAAGATGGCCTTGCCGGCCTTGGCCGAGGCGATCGCGAGATCGGCATGCGTGTCGGTGGACGAGGCGATGATCACGGCATCGACCTCAGGGTCGGCGAGCGCGGTCTTCACGTCGGCGACCTGGGCGCCGTGTCTGGCCGCGAGCTTGGCGGCCGCCTCGGCGTTCACGTCGACGACGTAGCGCAGGCGGGTCGCGCCGGTGGACGCGAGATTGGCGGCGTGGATCTGGCCGATGCGGCCGGCTCCGAATTGGGCGAAGGTGAGCATGAGGACGGAAAAGGCGGGGGAGACGCGAAGACCGGAAGAAAGGGAGGAAAACCGCGAGGCTAGTTTTTCTCCGTCAGGATTTGCTCGAGCGGCTGGCCGTCGGCGGTGGGCAGCGCGATGCCCAGCAGGCGCGCGATGGTGGGAGCGACGTCGAGGTTGCGGACGCGGTCGAGCTTCACGCCTTTTTTGATCCCGGCGCCCTGCGCGAGGAAAATCCCGTCGAGCTCGGGGTCGCGGTTCGAGTAGCCATGCGTGCCGCCGTAGTTGATCGCGGGGCCATTGACGATGTCGCCGGTGGCGCTGCCGTAAAAGCTGTAGCCGGGCTTGGGGTAGAGGATGAGTTCGCCCATCGCTTCGTTTTCCGCGGGCGTCGGCATCCCGCGGGCGTGCGCCTCGGTCGCGGCGTCCAGCACCTCGGCCACGCCCTCGACCGACGCGAAGAGGGTTTTGAGCTTCGGCAAAAGTTCGGCGCGCCGCGCGGGATCGGTGATGTAGATGAACGCGATGCCGCCTTGCGTGCCGGCATAGGCGTCGCACTGCGCGACGCTGGCGCCGCCGGGGCGCAGCAGGCCGGCTTTTTTCAAGGCGACGTTCAGGTAGACAAATTTGTCCACCGGCTTGAATCCGTGGTCGGTGGTGATGAGGAGCGTGGTCGTTTCGCGCAGGCCCGCGGCCTCGATGCCCTTCACCAGATCACCCACGTAGCGATCGGCGAGCGTCAGCGCCTCGCGGCCCTCGCGCGAGCCGGGGCCGAAGCGGTGGTGCTGGCCGTCGGTGTTGAGCAGGTGAAACAGGAGGAGATTGGGGCGGTGGGCTTTCAGGAGAAAGTTGGCGGCACGCGTCCACAGCTCATCGCGCTCGGCGGCGTTGAGGCGCTTGGGCGGCTCGATGTTTTCGCCGACGACCGGTTTTTTTTCGGCCACCGCGAGAATTTCCCTCTCGGTCGCAATCCCGGCGGCGACCATCTCGCGCGGGAGCACGGCGGTGGGGTCGACAATCTCGGCGAAGCTCCAGGTGATCGTGCCCGGCCGCGTGATGGCGACCCAATCGATCTCCGCGGTGGTGAGACCGGCGTTGAAGGCCGCATCGTAAACCGTCGGCACGCGCACCATGCGCGCCTTGTCGACCCATTGCTCGTTCTTGATCGGCTTGCCCGGACCTTGGCGCGTGACGAGGCCATTGTAGAGGACGCCGTGCTTCCGCGGTTCGACGCCGGTGACGAGCGTCGTGTGATTGGGCCACGTGATCGCGGGGTTCGCGATCGTCATCGCGCCGGCGACGACACCTTCGGCGGCGAGGCGGCGGAGATTGGGCAGCGGGATCGTCTCGTCACGCCAGAGCCAGGCGGGGAAGCCATCGAGGCTGACGAGGACGACGTGGCGATCCGCGTGCGCCGCGCGCATGGCCGGCGACACCACGAGGACGAGCAACGCGACGAGCGAGAAACAGCGGGGGGTGATCATGCAGCGCAGGATCTTGACGGGCGCATCGCGCGGTGCGGCAAAAAAATCGCCGCCGCAGAAGCCCACCGTGACCGCAAGCGAGCAGCGCGCGGCACGAGACGGCGCTGAGCGCGCCGACGTTCGGATCGGCGACGGCCCGCGTGGCTGCACGGGCGCGGCGAACCAACGGTCGTCGTCCGCATTCGGCCGGCCCGGGGTCTCGGGCTGGGGCGGTTCCACGGCGGGCACAGGGCCGCCGCCGTCAGGGGCGCGCCGCGACGATGTCCCCGATCGGCGGCGCGGCCTCGGGAAAGGCGGCGCGCCAATCCTCGCCGAGCAGCGCCGCGATCGTCGCGGCGATTTGCGCCTGGTGCACGGGCGCGGTGTCGCGGCGCTCGCCGCGCGCGGGCACACCCGCGCCCATCGCGGCGAGCCACGTCTCCTCGGCGCGCGGGACCGTCTTGCCGTGGCTCGTCCAGTCGGAGCCCTGCACGCCGCGGCCATGATCAGGGGAGAGCACCAGCGCGGTCGTGCCGCGATACTCGGGCAGGGCCTGCAGCGTTTCCCACAGCTGCCGGATGAATCGATCGCAGCGGCGGATGGAGTCGAGGTAGCGGTCGTAGCGGCGCGCGTGCGCCCACTCGTCGGGCTCGCCGAGCGCGAGCAGGAAGACGCGCGGCTTGCGCTCCGCGATCATGTCCACGGCCGCGTGGTAGGTGAAGGCATCGAAGCTCTCGCTCGCCGAGATGGGCGGGATGTCCGCCATCCAGCGCTCGATCTCGGCGATGCGCGGCGAGACGCCGCCCGCCGGGCTGCGCTGCTGCGTGACAAACAGCGGGAGCCGGCTGCGGCCCACGTTGAGGATGGGCACGAAGACATTCCACGCCGCGGAAGCCGCGGCGCGCCCGGCGAAGCCCGGCCGGCCGTTGAGCCACTCGAGCACGGTCACGTTGGGATTGGGAATCGGGGCGTTGGAGGTGATGAGCGGGTCCGGGCGGCCGGTGAGCAGCTCGTTGTAGCCGGGATAGGAGATGCGCGCGGCGTTGAGCACGCTCGCGGGGCTGCCCAGCGCGCGGTTCCCAAACGCCTGCCCCTGCGGCGCAATCGTGCCCCAGAAAAACGGCATGAGCTTCCGGCGCCGCTCCTCCGGCGTGGCGCCGCCAAATTCCGCGCGCAATGCCGCCTGCGCGCTCTCGCTCACGCCGCCGTGCTCCTTGTTCCCGATGATCGCTTCCTCGGCGCCACCAAACACTTCCTGCCAGCGCAGGCCGTCGAGGGTGACGAGCAGGACATTCTTGGCGGCGGGCGCGGCCATGGCGGGCGCGACGGCGCCGGCGATCAGGCCTGCGCAGAGGAAGGGCACGGCGGTGAATTTCATGGGGTGCGGCAGTGGAGGGATTTTTCCCGCCCGATCCAAGCCCGGCGAGGGTGCGACACCGCCGCTATATTCGTGTCACGGATCTCGCCAAGCCGCCGCGGAGCGGCCATCTTTGCGCCATGATCACCGTCGCCACCTGCTCAAATCTCGCCGAGGCGGAGCTGCTCCACTCGCTTCTCACGGAAAACGGCCTCAATGCCTTCGTGCTCGACGACGCCTTCGGCGGCGCCATCCGCGTGCAGGTGGCGGAGGAACAGGCGGAACTCGCCCGCCGCATCCTCGAGGAGACCCAGCAGTCGCTCGCCGCCGAGGATGACGACAAGGACGAGGACGACGACACGCCCGCGCGCTGACCATCATGGGCATCCCGCGCGCCTTCACCCGGAGGCATTTTCTTCTCGGCGGCGTCGGCCTGCTGGGCTTCGCCGTGCTCGACGCGCGGTTCGCGGAGCCGCGGTGGCTCCGGATCTCCCGGCACACGGTGCCCCTCGGCGGCGCCGCGGGCGCGGCCCCCGTGCGCATCGTGCAGCTCTCCGATTTGCACGCCTCGCCGGACGTGCCCCTGCCCTTCATCGCCGAGGCCATCGATCTCGCGATCGCGCAGAAGCCCGATCTGATCGCGCTCACGGGCGACTTCGTGACGGACAGCCAGGCGTGGCCCGCGGGCTACGCCGCGGTGCTGGCGCGCCTGCCCGCCGCCGCCCCGACCTTTGCCTGCCTCGGCAACCATGACGGCGGCGTGTGGCGGGTCGGCGCCACCAGCAACCCGACGGTGGAGCCCGTGCTGGGCCTGCTGCGGGAATCCAACATTCCGTGCCTCATCAACGCGAGCTGCGGGCTCACGCTGCGCGGCCGCAAATTCCAAATCATCGGCACCGGCGACCTGTGGTCGGCGATGTGCCAGCCCGCGCCGGCGTTCGCCGCCCTGTCCCCCCGGGCCGACGCCCGGCGCGTGGTGCTGAACCACAACCCCGACGCGAAGGACCTGTTCGCGCCGCACGACTGGGATCTCATGCTCTGCGGCCACACGCACGGCGGCCAGGTGCGGCTGCCGCTGATCGGCACGCCCTTCGCGCCCGTGAGCGACAAGCGCTACGTCGAGGGCTTGCACCGCTGGTCCGGCCGCTGGCTGCACGTCACCCGCGGTGTCGGCAACCTCCACGGCGTGCGCGTCAACTGCCGCCCGGAAATCAGCGTGCTCGATCTCGTGTGAGCCGGGCGCCCGGCCTCATTTCACGTCGTTCCATCGAAACGCCAGGTGCATCAGGTCGGGGGCGCGGCCGTCGCAGCCCTTGTAGGTGACGACGTGCAGGATGGTTTCGCCGCCCGCCTCGCGGAACCAGGGCGCGGCGTAGTAGCCGTCGGTCACCCGCGCGTTCTCCGCGTTGTCGAGGATCGCGCAGGCCGTGATCGCGAGCGTCGCCGGATCGATCCGGTAAAGCGCGAGCTGCATGGGGCGCGCCGCGGCACCGGCGGGCTGCGTCGAGCTGCGGCCGAGCAGGTAGGCGGCGCCCTCGCGCGCGAAGAGCCGCGGCCGGCCCACCTGCGTGCCGACGACAGGGTGCGCCGCGGTGAGGTCGACCTGGGCGACGACGCGGAACGCGGCGTCGGTCCGGTGCAGCCGCTGGCGATTGTCGTAGCCGCGCGTGCTCACGAGCCAGCCTTCGCCGAGGCGGAGCAGCGCGCTCTCGTTGAGGGGCGCGTCGCCGAACTCGCGGCTGAGGTTGCGCACGAAGCGCCACGAGCGGCCGGCGTCGTCCGTGCGGATGACATCGACCGAGCCGGCGAGCGGGCGCGGCGGGTAGACGGATTTTCCGCCCGGCAGGTTGGAAAACGTCATCGCCAGCATCCATGTCGTGCGGCCCTCGCTCACGGCATCGAAGGCGTAGCCGTATTCCACGCCATCGATCACACCCACGCGCTCCAGCGGGCCAAACGTCCTGCCACCGTCGCGCGACCACACGGCGTGCAGGCCGGCGCGCGTCGTGGCGGGGCCGGGCGTCTGCACATCGATGTAGTTGGCGAGGTCGCCGTTCGGGAAGCGCACCCACTCGCCCATCTGCATGATATGGCCCTCGCGGCGCGCGAGCGTGAGCCGCTCCCGCGCCCGGCCCGTCCGAGGATCGAGGCGCACGAGCTCGAGCGCGGCGCCGGCGTCCTGCGCGTGCGAGCGGGCGCGCTTGAAGGAGACGAGCAGCTCGTCACCGCGATCGAGCAGCGCGGGAAACGCGAGGTAGGGCCATTCCTTTTGATCGGCGGAGGCGAGGATGACGTCGCGCGCCAGCGGCGGCGGCGTGCGGGGCTCGGCCGCACCGCAGGACGCGGCCATCAAGAAGGTGAGCAAGGCGGCGGGGCGACGCACGCGCGGAGGAGACTCCGCCACCCCGCGCGCGGTCAAGGCGAAGCCCGCGCCGCCCTCCGCCCTGGCCTCGCGCTGGCGCGTTGACCGGCCCCGCCGCCGGCGTTGTTGTCGCCGCTGTCGTGCCCGTCGCCCTCCCCGCGCGTTTCAGCGCCGCCCTTTTCCTCTCCGGCCTCGCGCTCAACGCCGCGGAGTTCCGCCAGCCGCTCGCCGGATTTTCCCTGCGCGCCAGCGCCGAGATCGACGGCCGGCTCCGCGCCGTCGAAAGCGCGCCGGACGGCGGGCCCGCCCTGCCCGGCTCCGGCCTCGCCGTCACCTGGGACGCGCGCGGCGACACGGTCGCCGCCACGCTCCGCAACACCTCGGCCGCGCCGATCAAGCTCGGCCGCTTCGTGCTCGCGCAGGCCGCGGGCGTCCCCGGCGATCGCGCGCTCGTGATGAGCGGCTGGCAGCTCGCCAACACCGTCCAGCCCACCGCGGGAAAAAAGCTCGTCTCCAAGACACTGCTCCAACTCTGGAACCCCGCCACGGCCGAGGCCGTGCAGCTCGGCTTCGTCACCTTCGATCGCATCAACACCGAGATCGAAATCGAGGGCGGCGTGGCGTCCGCGGTGTGCGACTTCGAGGGGTTCGCGCTCGCGCCCGGCGCATCGATCGCGACCGAGCGGCTGCGCCTCGCCCGCGGTTCCGACCCGATCGCGGCGCTGCAGGCGTGGGGCGACGCCGCGGCGGCCCACTACCACCCGCGCATCTGGCCGGAAACGCCCGCCGGCTGGGTCGGCTGGTCATGGGTCGATCCGTTCAACAGCGAGCGCTATGAGGACGTCGTGCGCCGCAACGCCCGCGCGATTCGCGCCAAGCTCCCCGGCTCCGGCGCCGGCTACATCTGGGTCAGCATCGGCAACCTCAACGATCGCGAGCCCGGCGCCTGGCTGGAGTGGAACCGCCGGTTGTTTCCCAGTGGCCCGCAGGCGCTCGTGCGCGATCTCGCGGCGCAGGACTTCAAGCTCGGGCTCTGGTGCGGCGCCTATTGGGTGAGCGCCCGGCTGGAATCGCGCGTGGCGCAGCTGCGCGACGCGTTTCTCCTGAAGGACGGCCAGCCGATGAGCGTGCCGCACCGCGACCTCGGCCCGCAGCTCATCCTCGATCCCACGCACCCGAGGACGCACGCGTGGTTCGACGAGGTCTTCCGCACCTACCGCGCGTGGGGCGTGCGCTACTACATGATCGACTTCGTCCACTCCGCCTCCGGCAGCACGCCGGGGCGCTTCATCGCGGATGGCTACTTCAACAAGGCGCTCGTGCCGAGCGTGGAGGCGATGCGCGATTCGCTGAAAGTCATCCGCCGCGCCGCGGGCGACGACACCTACCTGCTCATCAGCACCGGCCCGACCTTCCAGACCGTGGGCCTGCTCGACGCCGTGCGCGCGGGCACCGACTACGGCGAAGGCCGCCCGCTCGACGGGCCGGGCAAGGGCTTTTTTCCCGCGACCTTCGTCGTCAACAAGGCCGACTACTGGACCTCGCACCTCCGCGCCGTGCAGGCGTGGGCCACGCATTTCTTCGCGCACCGCAAGCTCTTCATCGCCGACTCCGGCAACGTCCTCACGATCGACAAGCCCGTCCCGCTGAACGACGCGCGGATCAGCGCCACGATTTTCGGGCTCAATGGCAGCCCGCTCATGATCGGCGACGACGTCGATCGCATGGCGCCGGAGCGGCTCGCGATGTTGCGCCAGCAGTTTCCCCGCCTCCCCGAGGCCGGCGAGCCGCTCGATCTCTTCGACGCACCGGAGCCGGACCACGTGAAGACCTTCCGCCTGCGCGTGCGCACCGCGTGGGATGCCTGGGACCTCCTCGCCGTCTTCAATTTCAGCGCCGAGCCCTTGCGCAAAACCCTCCCGGCCGCCGGCGCCGTGTGGGATTTCTGGGACGAACGCTACACGGGCGGCGCGACCGGCGCACTCGACGTGATCGTGCCGCCACGCTCCGTGAAGCTGCTGCGCGTCGCGCCAGCCCGCGCGCACCCGTGGATCCTCTCGACCGACATCCACATCCGCCAAGGCCAGGCCGAGTTGAGCGGCGTGGCGTGGGACGAGCCCGCGCTGGAGCTGCGCTTCACCACGGCGCGCGCCGGCAACGTCTTTCTGCGCGTGCCGAAGGAATTCCGCCTCGCCGACCCTGCGGGCCTCTGGATCGCGAAGGATGGCAACGACGCCTCGCTGATCGTGCGCGTGGCGGCGGAGCCCGGCGAGCGACGGGTGCGTTTCGCGCGGATGTAAGGCGCGCCGGGAGCCTTACGCCTCGCGGAAATCTTCACCGGTGAACTGGCGGCTCTGCGGCGTGTATTCCTGCAGCTCGATCAAGTTGCCGTCGGGATCCTTGATCCAAGCTTGGCGCGAACGGTCGTGGCCGGTCTTGCGGCCGGTCACGGTCACACCGCGGGCCTCGAGCTGCGCGACGTAGGCGTCGAGGCCCTCGACCTGCAGGCAAAAGTGGTTGTAGCGCATGAGCCACGGGTCCCGCGGCTCCTCCAGCGGCTCAAGCGGCTGGGCCGAAGCGCTGCGGCGGTGGGCGTCGGCGTGATCGAATATCTCGACGAACGTGTTCGCGCCGAAGGCGACGTAGCAGCCGACGGGCTCGCCCGCGCGGTTGAGGTAGCGGAACTTCACCGTCGCGCCGAGCGCGTCGCGGTAGAACTCCGTCATGCGCGCGAGCCGGCTCGTCTTGAGGCAAAGGTGGGCGAGCTGGCGAATCATGGGGCGCGGCGGCGAATTCCAAGGGGAGGCCGCGATGGGACAGGGCCAGGCCGGCGCTTACCGGCCGGGGCGCAACGGGAAGCCGTTTTTCTTGAGCGCGTGATGCAGGGCGCGCACATGCGCGTGGTCGCGGGTCTCGACCGTGCAGACGGCGCTCACGGCAAACACCTCCGGCCCGCTGAACGCCCGCTCGTGCACGATGTCGCGGATGCTGGCGCCGGAATCGGCGATGATGCGCGTGAGCGCCGCGAGCCCGCCGGGCCGATCCGTGACGGTGGCGGTGAACCGCGTGAGCCGGCCGTCGTGCACGAGGCCCTTGTCGATCACGCGGCCGAGCACGGTCGGATCGATGTTGCCGCCGCTGAGGATGAGGCCGACGCGTTTGCCCCGCAGCGCGGGAAGCTTGCCGGCCATCAGCGCCGCGAGCGGCACGGCGGCCGAGCCCTCGACCACGGTCTTCTCCAGCTCGACCAGCCGCAAAATCGCCAGCGCGATCCACTCCTCGTTGACGTGGGCGACCTCGTCGACGCGGGCGCGGGCGAGGGCGAAGGAGTTGGCGCCGACCGTGAGCGGCGCCAGGCCGTCCGCGAGCGTGGCGCGGCGCTTCACGACCACCGGCCGGCCCGCGCGGAGGGCGGCGGCGAAGTTGCCCGTGTGCGTGGCCTCGACGCCGATGACCTTCACGCGCGGCCGCAGCGCCTTGACCGCGACGGCGACGCCGGCGATCAGGCCGCCGCCGCCGATCGGACAGAGAATGGCGTCGAGGTCGGGGACCTGGCGGAGCATCTCCAGCGCGACCGTGCCTTGGCCGGCGATGATGTCGGGCGCGTCGAAGCCGTGGACGTAGGCAACGCCCTCGCGCGCCGCGATGGCGTCGGCCTCGGCGCGGGCCTCGGTGAAATCGCGGCCGCGGACGACGACGCGCGCGCCGAGCCGCTGGCAGGTGCTGATTTTGATGAGCGGCGCGTAGTCCGGCATCACGACCGTGACCGGGATGCGGAGCAGCTGGCCGTGGTAGGCGAGGCCGAGCGCGTGGTTGCCGGCGCTGGCGGCGATGACGCCGCGTTTTTTTTGCGCGGCGGCGAGGCGCAGGAGGGCGTTGCGCGCGCCGCGTTCCTTGAACGAGCCGGTGCGCTGGAGGTTGTCGAGTTTGCAGACGACGCGACAGCCCGTGATCTCGCTGAGCGGGATCGATTCAGGGCACGGGGACTCGTAGATGCCGCCGGCGATGCGGCGCGCGGCGGCGCGGATGTCGGTCAGGGTCACGGACACGCCTCCGGGCTAGCGGGAGAACCAGGCGCGGCGAAGCAAAAACGTGGCTTATTGCTTGGAGGGGGCTTCCGCCTTGGATTCCAGCTCGGTTTGTTCGTCGGATTTCGAGGCCGGAGGCCGGCCGTCGCCACGTTTCTCCTGCTGCCTGCGGCGGGCGGCGACCTCGGCGGCGACAGCCTCCAGCCGTCTCCTTTCGTCTGGCGAGGAATCGCGCTGTGGCCGGGGCAAGGCCTTTGCCGATTCCATCGTTTGCTTGGCCTCGGCGCGCAGTTTGCGCTGCCGCTCGACCTCCTTCGCAACGCGGTCCAGTTGCGCCTGCTCATCCGGCGAAACGGAGGGATTCACCTGCTCCCACCGGCGCTTGGCCACCTCTTCGACCACAGCCTTCATTTTCTTTTCCTCCTCTTCGCTCGCCAGCGCGGCGAGCACCAAGCCGTCGCCGAGCGCTTCCTGAATCTCGCGGCGCGCCATGGCCCATTCGGCGTGGCTGATCTGGCCGTCGCCGTCGCGGTCAAACCGCTTGCGCTGCACAGGGTCAGCCTCGATGGCCGCGCGAACCACACGCTCGACCGCGACCTTCGCGGGATCGGCGGTCTCGGGCGCGGGGGGCGCAGGCGGCGGTGTCCCCGCGGGCGCCATGCCGGCGGCGCCGAGGCCGGGAAAAAATCGTTGGCGAAGAAACTCGCGCACCGCCGGCCGCTCGTCGTCGTCGATCTTGCCGTTCCCATTTCTGTCGAAGCGCTGCATGAGCTGCCGGCGCAGCGGTCCCTCGGGGATGAAGCCGAGCTCCTCGGCGTAGCGCTGGGCCTTGGCGCGCTCGGTTTCGTCGAGGCGCCCGTCCTTGTTCGCGTCGAACATCTCCAGCATGCGCGCCCGGAGCTGCTGGGGGTTGGGCGGCGCGGCTGGTTCGGCGGCGCGGGCGGCGGCGAGGAATAGCGTTGCCGCAAGGAGGTGGGGGGCTAGACCGGGGCGTTTCATGGGCGAGCAGATCGAATTTTCGCGGGATGCGGCGGCGGGGGCGTTGACGCGCCCATCCGCGGGCAGTTACGGGGCGGCGGGGAGGCCACCATGTATCAGGTGACGTTCTCCGCGCAAGCGATGCACGAGCTCAACCGGCTGCCCAAGCTCGACCAGCTCGACGCCATCGCGCCCATCTCCGCGCTCAAGCCGGCGGACCTGGCGCATCCGCGCGAGCCGCTCGGGCAGTTTCGCCGCGGGCAGAAGTCGCTCTACCGGCTGCGCGCCGGGGATTTCCGGTTCTACTTTGAGGCGCAGGGCGAGTCGCTCCACGTCGATTACATCCTGCACAAGAATTCGCTGGAGGACTTCCTCCTCCGCAACAAGCTCCCGGTGTCCGAGCAGCAGCTCGTCGAGCAGCACTCCAAGTTCTGGAAATACCTCGAGAGCCTCACCAAATGATGCCGCGACGCTCCCGCCCGCCCTTCGAGCCCGACCCGGAGAATCCCTATACGGTCACGCAGGCGAGCCGGATTTACTTCCTGCCCAACCTGATGACGGCGGGGAATCTGTTCTGCGGCTTCATGGCCGTCGTGCAGTGCATCCAGGCGCGCCTGGCGGAGACTTCCGCCGTCGGGGAATACCTCGGGGCCATGCCGCACGAACACTACAAATATGCCGTGTGGCTGATCTTCGGGGCGGCGGCGTTTGATGCGCTGGATGGTCGGCTCGCCCGCATGGGCGGGCGCGAATCGCTGTTTGGCGCGGAATTCGACTCGCTGGCCGACGTGGTGTCCTTCGGCATCGCGCCCGCGTTGCTGATGATTTACCTCATCATCTCGCCCACGCAGGCGCCGGAATACCAGTGGTTCCGCAACATCGGGTGGTTCATCGGCTTCGTCTACCTGCTGTGCGCGGCGATGCGATTGGCCCGCTTCAACGTCATCACCAACCCCCTGCTCCACGCAAAGAAGAAGGAGTCCAGCAAGGATTTCGTCGGCCTGCCCGTGCCGGCCGCCGCCGCCACGGTCGCGGCCACCGTGCTGTTCCTGCTCAAGCTCGCCGAGACGGATCGCTCCTTGAAATCGTGGTCGCTGGCGCTGCCCTTCCTCATGCTGCTGGTCGCGTTCCTGATGATGAGCACCGTGCGCTATCCCAGCGGGAAGAAAGTGGACCTCCAGACACAGACGCGCGTCCGGACGTTTGTTGCGCTGCTCATCCTCATCGGCCTCGTAATCTTCTACAAGGAGATCGCCGTGCTCGGCATCTGCCTCGCCTATATCTTCTTTGGGATTGTGCGGCACATCCGGCGCGGGCGGCCCGGCATCGAGCCGCGCTGACGTCGCGAAGAATCCTGTGAGGAACCTGCGCATCCGATCCGCGCAACCGCTCGGCTGCGAATAACCCGGGGGTTGTTCGCAGTCCGCCGGCAGTTTTTCACGCCGTTTTTTTCCCGCCGGCCGCTCGTTTCCCCGGCACTTGTTGGGGTTGTTGGCCACGCATATGACTACGGATAGAATTCATCATTGAACCTGTATTCTCTTGGCCTTTGTTAGCTTCTCCAGTCTCTCCTCCCTGGCCCCGCATGAAATTCAAAATCAACCGCGACCATTTCGCCAACGGCCTTGCTCAAGTCCTCAACGTCGTGGGTTCCAAGGCCACGATGCCGATCCTGAGCAATGTGCTGATCGAGGCTGACAAGGACCATCTTTCCCTCACGACCACCAACCTGGACCTCGGCATTCGGTGCCGGATCAAGGCCGAGGTGAAGGAGACCGGGGCCGTCACGCTCCCGGTGAAGCGTCTTGCCGGCATCGTGCGGGAACTGCCAAACCTCGACGTCGCGTTTGACGCCGCGCCCAACCACTCGGTCAAGCTCTCCTCCGGCGGCTCCACCTTCCGCATCATGGGCATTGGCAAGGAGGAGTTTCCTCCGCTGGCGGAATTCGGCGACGAGAAGGCCTACAGCTTGGAGCAAGGGGAGCTGGCCACGATGCTGCGCAGCGTGGCCTACGCCCAATCCACGGATGAGACCCGTTACATCCTCAACGGCGTCTATTTCAGCTTCAAGGACGGCAAACTGGCCCTCGTCGCCACGGATGGCCGCCGCCTCGCGCTCATCTCCAAGGAAATGGAAGTCCCCGCCGCCAGCGCCGGTGCGATCATCCTGCCGGCCAAGACGGTCGGTGAGCTCACCCGCCTCCTCGCGCTCGGCTCCAAGGTGAAGATCAACTTCAACGACCGGCGCGCGGCGTTCCAAATCGCCACCGACAAGGACACAAGCGGCCTCGTCGATCATGTCTACCTCTACTCCAAGGTCGTCGAGGGCAACTACCCCAATTACCAGCAGGTCATCCCCAAGGAGACGCATCAGCGCATCAAGCTTGAGCGTGAGTTGTTCCTCCAGTGTGTGCACCGCGCCGCGCTGGTCTGCTCCGAGAAGGCCAATTCCGTCAAAATCAAGCTCACCAGCAACCTCCTTGAAATCACCGCGCAGAGCCCCGATTTCGGCGAGGCCCATGAATCGATGGCCATAGGCTACAGCGGGCCCGATCTGCAGGTGGCGTTCAATCCGGCCTTCATCATGGATCCGTTGAAGGCCCTGGCCAAGGACGAGGTCTTCCTCGAGCTCAAGGACGAGGTCAGCCCCGGCGTGTTCAAGACGCTGGAGAGCTTCGTCTGCGTCATCATGCCGGTGCGACTGAGTTGACGCGCCCGACGCAGGACACGTGAGGCTGCTGGCTGAAACGCGGCGCTGCCATGCAGACCATCTACCTCATCCTCGCCGCGTTCATCCTGGCCTTGGTTCTCATGCAACTGAACCAGCGGCTCGGCTCGCCGGTGCTGGCGATCGCGTTCCGTTGGCTGCGCTGGTTGATCCTTACGTTTTCCGCGGCGACCTTTTGCCACGGCCTTAAGCTCATTGATCGGCCCTATTGGGTGCTGGCGGTGGCGTTCTTCGTCCTCTGGTTCCTCGGCGAGACCCTCTACAACTGGCTCGCGATCTCCGCGCACAGCCTGAGCGCGCTCCCGCTCTTCCCGCGCTACTCGGTCAACACCACGGGCGAGGAATGGCCGGTGCAGCCGCGCCTCCTCCGCATCCGCGAGTGGCTGCGGGCCGAGGGGTTTCGCCAGGTGCAGGCGCTCAAGGCCGAGATCGGCGGCGGCGTTTTCCTGCGTGTCTCGGTCTACCACGATGCGCAGGCCACCGTGCGCGTGCAGGTGACCTTCATCCCGCAGGGCAACGGCGCGCTCTCGGTTTGCCACGCGATCACCACCGTGACCGCCGACGGCTCCCGCTACCTCACCGACAACCTGCACATTCCGTTCGGCGGTTTTTATCCGGAGAACTGGTTCGTCGAGCGCGCGCCGTGGTGCCGCTCGCTGCCCCGGCTGCTGGCGCGGCACCATGCGCGGCTGCAGCGCGCCGGCGTGACGGGCGTGCCCTTCACGACCGAGCCCCTGGCGGATTTCAACGACGTGCAGCGCGAGCTCGATCGCCTCAACACCGAGCTCGGTTTCCTCCACCCCGCCGGCAAGCGGGAGGACCTCGGCAAGTTCACGCACGAGGGCCGCTACCGCGTGTGGAAGGAAATCTGGATGCTCAACTACCTCGGCCGCTCGGCGCGGTATGAGTGACGGTAGGAAACCAGTGCCGGGGGACGGTGTTCTATTCTTTTTGTGCGTCGCCGAGGTCGAAAGTGAAGGTTCCCACGGTGCTCTCGACTCCGGTTGCGAAGATCCGCGTTGGTCTTGGCAGTTGGATGGTCCGCAGAGCGGCGTCGTAGATCGCGGTATTGGAAAGCGCGCGATCGCAGGGATATTTCTTCCTGGCCGTAGGCAGCACCACGACGACGAGATTGCCAGTCGCCTCGCACCGGCGCACGTCGCGCGCCCGCAGGCTCGCCACGTTTTTTCCCGGCTCAAAATCGACGATTGCCTGATCGCTTGTAAGGCGGACCTCTTTGTTTTCCAACGTGAACGCGCGCAGGATGTTCAGCCGTGAGGTTCTTAGTGCGAAAATGAAGCCTTCGCCAGTGAGCCGGTGCTCGTCGGTGGTGACGGTTAAACTGCCTTTGCCCGTCAGTGTTTCCTGACGATTATCCCAAATGGCTTCAGCTGCCTGCAAACGTTGGATTATCTTCCCGGGTTCAGTGGCCGAAAAATAGACGAGTTCAACGTTGGTCAGGATAGTCAACGCTCCCTTGAAAGTGCCGCGCTGCGCCGTGATTTTGTGAGTGGGACGACCTGTGTCGTCGAAAAACGGCAGGGTCATTTGCACCGCCGTGAGTTCCGCGGCTCGGAGAGCCGGTGCCCCCAACAGCACTGTGACAGCCAGTGCGGTGATGCGTGAGATCATTTTAGGAAGACAGGTTATTCGCGATGGGAAACGTCTCACCCCCCGATGTAGCTCATCTCCACCTTTGCGCGCGTCTCGCCCGCGGCGATCACCTCGGCGCGCTCGTCGCTGTAGCGGTCCATGCGGCCCTGCCATACGCGCCGCAGAAAATTCTCCACCTCGGCCTCCGTCGCGCCAGGCGCGCGCACGCAACCCAGCACATCCCAGCCCAGGGCGGTGAAGAGACAGGTGTAGAGTTTTCCATCCGCGCTCAGCCGGGCGCGGTGGCAATCGCGGCAAAACGGCTCCGTTACCGAGCTGATGAGCCCGATTTCACCCCGGCCGTCGCGGTAGCGGTAGCGCGCCGCCACTTCGCCGCGATAAGCCGGCCCCACCGGCTCCAGCGGCCAGCGCGCGCCGATGCGTTCCACGATTTCGCGGGCCGGGACGACCCGCGACGCAGCCCAATGGTTGGTGTGGCCCACGTCCATGAACTCGATGAACCGCAGCGCGTGCCCGCGGGCCCGGAAATACTCGCACAGCGCCGGCAGCTCCGCGTCGTTCACCCCGCGCTGCACCACGCAGTTGATCTTGATCGGGAAGCCGAGCGCCGCCGCCGCGTCGATCCCGCGCAGCACGCGGCCGATCTTGAAACCGAGGCCGTTTAGCCGGCCCGCCGTTGCATCGTCGAGCGAGTCGACCGACACGTTCAACCGGTCCAGCCCCGCCGCCCGCAACGCCGGGGCGAGCTTCTCGAGGAGCCAGCCGTTCGTCGTCAGCGCCACCTCCGGCACGCCGACTTCCTGCTTCAGGACCCGCACCAGCTCCGGCACATCCGCCCGCAGCAACGGCTCGCCGCCGGTGAGCCGCACCTTCTCGACGCCGAGCGCCCGGAACGCCCGCACGATGCGCGCGATCTCCGCGAGCGTCATCAGCTGCGGATCGCGCAGGAACGCATGCCCCGGCCCGAACACCTCCGCCGGCATGCAATACGGGCAGCGAAAGTTGCAGCGGTCCGTGACCGAGATGCGCAGATCGCGCAACGGGCGCCGGAATTGATCGCTGACGGGCGGAGGCATGGGAACGCCACAGAGACACAGAGGCCGGGGGAAGCAAAGCCGCCGTTTTCTTTTCTCTGTGCCTCCGCGGCGCGGTGGTTCAGTTTTTCCCGCGTGTTGACCCCAGCCGCCGCCGAAAAACTCATCCTCGAGACCATCGCCCCGTTTCCGCGCGAGGACTGCCCGCTGGCCTCCGCCCATGGCCGCGTGCTGCGCGCCGAGATCCGCGCCGATCGCGACCTGCCACCCTTTGACCGCGTGATGCTCGACGGCTACGCCGTGCGCGCCGCCGCGCTGGCCGCGGGCACGCGGAGGTTTCGCCCCGAGGGCGTGCAGGCGGCCGGGATGCGCGCCTTCAAGCTTGGCCCGGCCCCGGATGCCTGCATCGAGATCATGACCGGCGCCGTCCTGCCGGAAGGCGCCGATTGCATCGTGCCCTACGAGGACACCGCGCGCGATGGCGCGACCGTCTCCATCACCGGCCGCAACGAAGCCCTCGTGCGCGGCCACGCCGTGCATGCGCGCGGCAGCGATCGCCGCGCCGGCGAGATCCTCGTCCACCCGGGCGCGCGCCTCACCGGCCGTGAGCTGGCGATCGCGGCGGCGTGCGGCTGCGCCACGCTCCCGGTCAGCCAGCGGCCAAAAATCGCCGTCATATCCACCGGCGACGAGCTGGTCGAAATCGAGGCCCCCGTCGCCCCGCACCAGATCCGCCGCAGCAACGACCTCGCGATCCGCGCCACGCTGGCCGCGGCGGGTTATCCCGATGCGGAGCGTTTTCACCTCCGCGACGTGCGCCACGAGATCGAGCACCGGCTGTGGCACATCCTCGCCGAGTTCGACGTCGTGATCGTGACCGGCGGCGTCTCAAAGGGAAAGTTCGACTATCTCCCCGCCGAGCTCGACCGGCTGGGCGTGAAGCGGATTTTCCAAGGCGTGGCGCAGCGTCCGGGCAAGCCGCTATGGTTCGGCGCGGGCGCGCGGCGCACGCCGGTCTTCGCGCTGCCGGGCAACCCCGTCTCGGCGTTTACCTGCCTGCACCGCTATGTGCTCCCCGCGCTCGCCCACGCGAGCGGCGCGACGCCGGAGCCCGGCCCGCTGGTCTCGCTCGCGCGGCCGGTGATGCTCAAGGCGCCGCTCGCGCATTTTCTGCCGGTCAAGCTCGCCCGCGGCCCGCGCGCCGAGGTCCTCGCCACGCCGGATCCGGTCAACACCTCCGGCGACTTTGCCGGCCTCATCGGCAGCGACGGGTTCGTCGAGCTGCCCGCGGCGCCGACGGAGTTCCCCGCCGGCACGCTGGCGCCGTTTCGCCCTTGGCTCTGATCGAGTTCAGCGTTGAGCGAGGGGCGTTCGCGCCCGACAGTGCGCCCATGTTCTCCCACCTCGACGCGCAGAACCATCCCGCGATGGTCAATGTCGGCGCCAAGCCCGTGACGCGCCGCACCGCGCACGCCGTCGCCGTCGTCACGCTGCCCGCGCAACTCGCCGCGCTCCTCCGGGACGGCGAGATTGCGACGAAGAAAGGCCCGATTTTCCAAACCGCGATTCTCGCCGGCGTGATGGGCGCGAAAAAAACGAGCGATCTGATCCCGCTTTGCCATCCGCTCGCCCTCGACGACTGCCAGATCGAAATCAAGCTCGACGCCGCCCACGCCGAGATTTCGATCCATTGCCGCGTCGAGACCCACGCCAAGACCGGCGTCGAGATGGAGGCGCTCACCGGCGCGACCGTGGCCGCGCTCACGTTCTACGACATGGCCAAGGCCGTGACCCACGGGATCGTCATCAAAGGGGTGCGCCTGCTGGAAAAAACCGGCGGCAAGTCCGACTACCGCGCCCCATGATCACCGTCCGCATCCAGTATTTCGCGATCCTGCGCGAACAGCGCGGCCTTGCCGAAGAGACGCTGGCCACGGCGTCCGCGACGCCCGCCGGCCTCTACGAGGAGCTGCGCGCCCGCCACAAATTCACCCTCCCCGGCGACCGCATCCGCGCCGCGGTGAACGACACCTTCGTCGCCGCCACCGCGCCGCTCCGAAATGGCGACCGCGTGGTCTTCATCCCGCCGGTGGCGGGGGGATAGTGCCGGTTTGCCCGCCATGTTTCGCCTCGCATCGTCCACGCTCGATCCCGCCGCCCTCCGGCGTTCGCTCGCCGATGAGCGCGCGGGTGCGTGCGTGACGTTCGAGGGCTGGGTCAGAAATCGCAACGAGGGCCAGCCCGTCCTTTCGCTCGAATACGAGGCCTATGCGCCGCTCGCGGTCTCCGAGGGCGAAAAAATCCTCGCGGAGGCGCGCGCGCGCTTCGCGCTCCTCGGCGCGGCGTGCGTCCACCGCACCGGGCACCTCGCGCTCGGCGATCTGGCCGTCTGGGTCGGCGTGACCGCGCAGCACCGCGGCGCGGCGTTCGAGGCCTGCCGCTACATCATCGACGAGGCCAAGGCCCGGCTGCCCATCTGGAAAAAGGAGCACTACGCCAGCGGCGCCACCGCGTGGATCAACTGCGCCACGCGCGGCGCGCATGGCGGGGCGGGTGCGACGCCGCCGGCCTAAGCCACGACATCCTCGTGGTGTAGGTGAAAGCTAGTTTTGGTTTGTTGGGGACGCGGCGCCCTCGCCGCGTGGTTTGGGCGAAAGCACGGCGAGGGCGCCGTGTCCCCAGCCAAACATCCACGGGTTGGGTTCACGGTAGATCGTAACACTTGGAAACCCATCGCGGATTCGGACTCGAAACCCACGCGCCTCCGCGCCATCGTCGCTTGCATGAACTTCCTTGCCGCCGCCGCCGCTCCCGCTGAGCCCGGCCTCCTCGATCGCCTGCGCGAGATGCCGCTTGAGCTGTGGATCAAGATTGGCGTCGGCCTCCTCGCGCTGATCGCGGCGGTGCTGGTCATTCGCACGCTGGCGAAGTTCAACAAGATCATCATCGGGTTCGTCCTGCTGATCGCGCTGTCCTTTGTCGGCTTCAACTGGATCTACGAGCGCAACGAGCCGTCCTGGGCCACGCCCGTCGTCGCCTGGCTGGCCGAGTTCCTGCCCTCCAAGGGCCGCAAGTGACCTCCCGTCCGGCGCGCAAATTATGACGCGCGCCGAGAATCGGTTTGGTTTTCGCGGCGGTTGGGCCTAGACCTCCCCCTACTTTCTCCCGCCATGGCAAAAACGCACTCCGACATCGGACTCATCGGCCTCGCCGTCATGGGTCAGAACCTCGCGCTCAACATCGCCGATCACGGCTTCCGCATCTCGGTTTACAACCGCACCACGGAAAAGACCGACAAGTTCGTCGCCGAAAACCCGAACACACCCGGCGGTGTCGTTGGCACGAAGACGCTGGAGGAGTTTGTCGCCTCCATCGCGCAGCCCCGCAAGATCGTCATCCTCGTCCAGGCCGGCAAGGGCACCGATGCCGTGATCGACTCGCTGCTCCCGCTGCTCTCGCCCAATGACATCGTGATCGACGGCGGCAACGCGCTGTGGACCGACACGATCCGCCGCGAGAAGGCGCTCCGCGAAAAAGGCTTCCGCTTCATCGGCTCCGGCGTCTCCGGCGGCGAGGAGGGCGCGCGCTTCGGCCCCGCCCTCATGCCCGGTGGCGATCCCGCGGCCTACAAGGAGCTCGCCCCGATCTGGAACGCCGTCGCCGCCAAGGTCGACGCCAAGACCGGCAAGCCCCTCACCGGCGCCGCGCCCGGCAAGCCCATCGTCGGCGGCGTCCCGTGCGCCACCTACATCGGCGAAAACGGCGCGGGCCACTACGTGAAGATGGTCCACAACGGGATCGAGTATGGCGACATGCAGATGATCTGCGAGGCCTACGCGCTGATGAAGGGCCTCATCAACCTCAAGCCCGCCGAGATGGGCGCCATCTTCTCCGAGTGGAACGCCGGCATGCTCGGCTCCTTCCTCATCGAGATCACGGCCGACATCCTGAAGCAGAAGGACCCGGTGACGAAGAAGCCCTTCGTCGACATCGTCCTCGACACCGCCGGCCAGAAGGGCACCGGCAAGTGGACCTCGGTCAACGCGCTCGACATGGGCGTGCCGGCGCCGACGATCGCCGAGTCCGTCTTCGCCCGCTGCATCAGCGCCATCAAGGACGAGCGCGTCGCCGCGTCGAAAATCCTCAAGGGCCCGAAGAAGAAATACCGCGGCTCCAAGAAGGCGCTCATCGCCGCGATCCACGACGCCCTCTATTGCTCCAAGATTTGCTCCTACGCGCAGGGCTTCCAGCTGATGCGCGAGGCGCAGAAGGAATACAAGTGGAAGCTCAACTTCGGCGAGATCGCCCAGATCTGGCGGGGCGGCTGCATCATCCGCGCCGTCTTCCTCCAGAAGATCACCGAGGCCTACGCGCGCAACCCGAACCTCGCGAACCTGCTCCTCGATCCGTATTTCAACAAGACGGTGCAGAAGGCGCAGGAGAACTGGCGCAAGGTCGTCGCCCTCGCCAGCGAGTGCGGCGTGCCGATCCCGACGTTCAGCTCGGCGCTCTCCTACTACGACAGCTACCGCAGCGCCCGCCTCCCGGCGAACCTGCTGCAGGGCCAGCGCGACTTCTTCGGCGCCCACACCTACGAGCGCACCGATCAGCCGCGCGGGAAGTTCTTCCACATCGACTGGCCCGAGCCCACGCGCCCGCAGCTCGCGATGTGAGGTCGCCGCGACCCCGTTTCAGCCCGCCTCGGCCGAGGCGGGCTTTTTTGCGCCGGCCCGCGGGATGACGCCGGGATGATGCGCGCAGTAGCGGTGTGAATCCTTGGCCGCACCGGGGTGCTCAAGATCGACGTCGTTGCGGCTGGTGTGCTTGCCCCACGCAAACACGCGCTCAAACCACGGCAGCCACCGGCAGTTTTCAATCTGCGCGAGGAAGTAGACCTCGTGCTCCTTCTCCTTGAGGCCCATCTCGTGGAGGACCGCGTCGTGCTCCGTGATGCCGAGCGCGTGGAAATGGCGCATCATCACGAAATACTCGCACACGTTCCCGCTCTCGAGCTTGCCCGCGAAGAAGTAGGGCATGAACCGCCCGATCACGTGGCAGCTCGCGCCGATGAGTTTGCCGACGACATAGTAGTGGGCCTCGAACCACCGCGACACCGGCACGCCGTGGCGCCGCATGATCGCGAGCACGTGGCGGCGGTGCGCCCACTCGTCGTCCTCGATTTGCTGCACGGCCGCCTTGGCCTGCGGATCGCGCAGGGATGCGGCGTGGCCGATGTAGGCAAACGACGCCGCGCGCTCCGCCGAGTAGGCGCGCTGCAACAACCGCGCGAGCGCAGGGTGATCGAGGGAGCAAAGCGTCGCGGTCTTGGCGCCCGGCTCGGTGAGCCCGGCGGCCGGCGTTGCCCCGGTGGCGTGCGCGACGTTGGCCATGCCCCAAGCCCAGCGCGGCGGCCGGGCGGGTCGCAACCGCCAAACCGTGCGCCGCGCGCGTCAGTAGGAAATCACCGGGCGCGGAGAAGCGCGGGAAAAGCGCCGAAGCTCAACGCCCGCTTGGGCCCGGCTTCGCCTCGCCCAAGCCGAGGATTTGCCGCGCGCCGCCAATGACTCGATCCCAGTCGAAGGCCGGGCCGGGATCCGTCTTGTTGGTCTGCACGTGGTAGTGGCCCAGCACGCCCTGGTATTTTTTCAGCTCCTCGTCGGGCAGTTTTTTGGTGATGAGCTCGCCGGCGGCGTCGCGCGGGTAGTCGCAGGTGATCTTGGGGAACACCCTGCACAGCGCGGCGGTGAGCTTGGTGAGCGCGGCGTATTGCTGCGGCGTGAGGTCGTATTGCAGGAGATCGATGCCCTGGATGTTGCCGCGCACGAGCTCGGGGCGCGCGGGGCGGCCGACAAAGCCCTTCGTGAAGATCATCGGATCGCCGAAGCGCTCGGGCACCTTGATGAACGGGCCCTGCGCGTCCTTGGGATACCACTCGTCGAGGGCCTTGTGCGCGCCGGGCGGATAGGCGCCCATGTTGGCGATCTCGATCCCGATGGAGCGGGTGTTGGCGATGGTGGCGTGAAAGGCGCGCTCCTTCAGGTCGAGCGTCTGGTAAATCGTGCCGTCGATATCCAGCATGAGGTGCACGCTCAGGCCGCGCAGGTCATGCAGGATCTTGAAGCACTGCTTGCTGATGCCCGCGACATCGTAGTGCACGACGAACTGATCGACGGTGCGCTGGAGCAGCGGCAGATCCCAGCCGCCGCCGCGCACCCGCTCAATCTCCTCGGGCGAGAGGCCGTCGCGGCGAAGGTTGTAGCGGTTGGGCGAGCGGATGTCCTTCACCGCCTCCCTCGTCTTTTCAAAACTGCTCTCCGCCTCGGGGCTGAAGCGCCGCTCGGTGCGGTAGCCGTCGTAGCCGCCCGGATCCATCCAGGTCACGACGCGCGTGCCGGTGTGAAACAGCTGCCCGGCCACGATGATCTCGTCGCCCTTGCGCTTCAGGGGCGCGCCCGGCCGGGTGAGGCAACTCGTCAGGAAGAGCGCGCTGAGCACGAGCAGGCCGCAACAAAATGTCTTTCTCATGGGGTGTCGCTCAAGCCGAGCGCAACCCGCGCCCCGGCTCAATCGCGATCGTCCGGCGTCCTCCGCGGGTTTCATCTGGCGCCGCGCCCGCCGGGCCGCAGCGTTCCCCGCATGAGAAGCATGGTAATCGGTTTCCTGCTCACGTTCGCCGGCGCCCTGGGCGCGGTGGCCGCTCCCGTGCGACTGGGCAGCGAGGTGCTCGCCGCCGGCGGCTTCAAGGAACTCGCCGGCAAGCGCGTCGGCCTCATCACCAATCCTTCCGGGGTGAATTCGCGCCTCGAGTCCACGATCGACGCGCTGCGCGCCGCGCCGGGTGTGAGGCTCGTCGCGCTCTTCGGCCCCGAGCACGGCATCTACGGCGACGTGCCGGCCGGCGACAAAATCGAGAGCCGCACCGACTCGCGCACCGGCCTGCCGGTCCACTCGCTCTACGGCGCGACGCGCAAGCCCACGCCGCGCATGCTCGAGGGCCTCGACGCGCTCGTCTACGATCTGCAGGACACGGGCAGCCGCGCCTACACGTTCATCAGCACGATGGGCCTCGCGATGGAGGCGTGCGGCGAGGCCGGCGTGGAGTTCATCGTCCTCGACCGGCCCAATCCGCTCGGCGGCGACCGGATCGAGGGCGCGCTCGTGGAGGAGAAATTCCGCTCCTTCGTCAGCCAGTGGGACATCCCGTATGTCTACGGGCTCACCTGCGGCGAACTCGCGCGCATGATCAACGCGCGCGGCTGGATCAAAAAGACGTGCAAGCTCACCGTCGTCCCGCTGCGCGGCTGGCGGCGCGGGATGATGTGGGCCGACACCGGCCTGCCGTGGGTGCCCGCGTCGCCGCACATCCCGCACGGCGAGTCGCCGCTCTTCCAGGTGGCGACTGGCATCATCGGTGAGCTGGGCAACGTGAGCGTGGGCGTGGGCTACACGCTGCCGTTCCAGGTCGTCGGCCTGCCCGGGCTCGATCCGCACGCCTTCGCGGCGAACCTCAATGCGCGCGGCCTGCCCGGCGTCGTCTTCCGGCCGCTCACCTACAAGCCCTACTACGCCACGGCCGCCGGCCAGGTCGTGGGCGGCGTGCAGCTCCACTTCACCGATCCCGCGCGCGCCCCGCTCACGGCGATCAACTTCCACGCGCTCGACGCGATCCGCGCGGTCACGGGCCGCGATGTGTTCGCCGAGGCGGCGAAGGCGGGAAAAAAGTTCGAGCTCTTCGACAAGGTCAACGGCACCGACGCCGTGCGCCACGCCCTCGAGGCCGCGAAGCCCGCCGCCGAGATCGTCGCCGCCTGGCGCGCTGCCGAGGAGAAATTCCGCGCGGACCGGCGGCCGTTTCTGCTCTACTAGGCCGCCGGCTTCTTCCCAAACACGGGGTCGATCCTGAGCCGAGCGACGACGAGGAAAGACGGGATCGTGCAGACGAGCACCCAGGCGAAGAATTTCACGTAGCCGATCTGGTCCTCAATCCAGCCGGCGGCCATGCCCGGCAGCATCATGCCCAGCGCCATGAAGCCGGTGCAGATGGCATAGTGCGCGGTTTTGTGCGGCCCGTCCGCGATCATCATCATGTAGACCATGTAGGCGGTGAAGCCGAAGCCGTAGCCGAACTGCTCGACGGCCAGCGCCGCGCCGATGGCCCACACGCTCGCCGGCTGCGCGAGCGCGAGCGCGAGGAAAACCGCGATCGGCACATGCATGATCACGATCATCGGCCACAGCATCCGCCTCAGGCCGTGCCGCGAAATCATCCAGCCCCCGAGGAGCCCGCCCACGGTCAGCGCGATGATGCCGACCGTGCCGTAGACCAGGCCCACCTGCTGCGTCGTGAGCCCGAGGCCGCCGACCTCGCGTTTATCCAGCAGAAACGGCGACAGGAGCTTGAGCGCCTGCGACTCCGCGAACCGGTAGAGCAGCAGCATCGCCAGGATCGTGGCGATGCCGGGCTTTCTCAGGAAGGCGCCGAACACCGCGAAAAATTCTTTCACGAGATCCCGCCCGCTGGCTGTCGGGCGATCGGCCTCCGGCCTGGGCAGCGCGAAAAAATGCCACGCGCCCACGGCGGCGAACACCGCCGCGAGCAGCCCGAACACGAGCGTCCACGCCTGCGCGAAGCTGCCGGTCGCGTCCTTCCACATGCCGGCAAGATAGACGAGCGCGCCCTGCGCCGAGAGCGACGCCAGCCGGTAGAACGTGCTGCGCACGCCCACGAACGCCGATTGATCGCCGGGCTTGAGCGCGAGCAGATAAAAGCCGTCCGCCGCGATGTCGTGCGTCGCCGAGGCAAACGCCATCAACCAGAACACCGCGAGCGAGAGCTGGAAAAACCGCGGCCCCGGCAAGGCGAGCGCCACCAGCGCGAAGGCCACGCCGATCACGAATTGCAGCGTCACGATCCAGAAGCGCTTCGTGCGAAGCAGGTCCACGAGGGGCGACCACAGCGGCTTGATGACCCATGGCAGGTAGAGCCAGCTCGTGTAGAGCGCGATGTCGGTGTTGGAGACGCCGAGGTTCTTATACATCACCGTCGAGAGCGTCATCACGACGACGTAGGGGATGCCCTGCGCGAAGTAGAGCGACGGGATCCACGCCCAGGGGTTGCGAGTGACGGGTGGTTTTTGGGGCGGGGCCATGGAAAGCAGGGCGGGTCCGTGACCCGCCCTTTCGCGGGGTGAGTGTTCGGGGGCGGGTCACGGACCCGCCCCGCCTCCCACCTTTCGTTTCAACGCCAGCACGCGCGCCAGCGACTCGTCGATCCGCGCCTCCGGGATGCGGCCCGAGCGCACGGCGCGCTCGAGGATGCCGATCGCCTTGGGCGCGATGTCCGGATCGTAGCTCAGGTTGTTGCCGAAGCAGAGCACGTCGAGGCCCGCCTCGATGGCGAGCGGCACGGACTTCTCCAGGCCGTAGTGGCTCGCGATGGCCTTCATCTCCATGTCGTCGCTCGTGACCACGCCCCGGAAGCCGAGCCGCTCGCGCAAAATCCCCGTGATGACCGCGCGCGAGAGCGTGGCGGGGCGCTCGGGGTCGAGCTTCGCATTGAAGACGTGCGCGCTCATGATCGCATCGCACAGGCCCCCGGCGATGAGGCGCTGGAAGGGGACGAGCTCGCGCTCGGTCCACGTGTCGGTGACATCGACGAGCCCGAGGTGCGTGTCGCCGCGCGCGCTGCCGTGGCCGGGGAAATGTTTCAGGCAGGTGAGCACGCCGTGCGCGCGGTGCGCCCGCACAAACTCCCCCGCGTGCCGCGCCACCGCCTCGGGATCGGCGGCGAAGCTGCGGCGCTTGCCGCGGATGATCGGGTTGTCGGGATTCGCGTCGAGATCGACGACGGGGGCGAGGTTCCAGTTGAGGCCGACGCCGCGCAGCGTCTTCGCCGTGGCCTCGGCGTGGCGGTAGGTCTCGGCGGCTTGGTCGAGCTTGCCCAGCTCCTCGTGCGAGATGCTCCCGGGAAAACCGTAGATCGGCTTCAGCCGGTTCACGCGCCCGCCCTCCTGGTCGATGGCCGTGAGCAGCGGAATGCGCGCGTGCGACTGCAGAAACGCGATCAGCGCGCGCACCTGCGCGGGGGACTCGATGTTTTTCCGGCTGGCGGAGCCATCGACCATCTCCTGGTCGAAGAGCACGACGCCGCCGACGCCGTGCTCGCGGACATCGCGCGCCGCGAGCGCGCATTCCTCCGGCCGGCTCCCGCGGAAGCCGACGATCAGCAGCTGGCCGATCTTCTCGCGGAGGCTGAGGTTCATGGCGCGGAGGGAGCCCGGAGTTTCTTTGCCAGCGCGGCGAGCGAGTCGAAGCGGTCGAGGCGGACGCCGGCGGCGCCACCGCCCGGGTGGATCTCCACAAAGTCGGGATCCGGCGCCAGGCCGAAGCGGCGGTAGAACGCGGCGCGCAGAAACGCCTTCACCGCCCCGGGCGCCGCGCGCTGTGCATCGACGTGCACCTGGAAAAAGTCCCCCTGCCCCGCCGCGTTCACGCGCACCGCGACGGCGTCGGCGCCGAACGCGCGGTGCAGCATCGCCTCGGCGAGATCGATGAGCGCGAGCCCGCGGAAAAAACTCGCCCCGGGCAGCGTGCGGAAATCCGGCGGCTCGCCCGCGGCGAGCGCCGCATCCTCCAGGCCGCGCTGGTAGTCGAACGGCTTCGCCCCCGCGCGCTCGAGCCAGCGGTCGAGCCGCGGCGGGCCGGCGAGGCCCTGCTCCCACTCCAGCTCGCCCTCCATCTCCTCGCGCGACGGCAGCCGCGCCGCGTCGAGGTCGAACGACCGATCGCCGCGTTGCGACCACGCGACGGACGCGATCCATTCGTCGGGATGGTGGATGAGGTGGAAGTTGCGCGCGACCTCCGCGAAGAGATACGCGACGATGGCGCGCAGCGGCACGCCCGTTTCCTCGACGATTTTCCCCGCGGCGTCGGTGCGCCGCAGCACCGGATCGCGCCAGCCGGCGAGGAGCGCGGCGAGCGTGGCGTCGGCCTTTTGCGCCGCGCCCTGCGCATCCGTGCCGCCGCCCTCGATCACCTGCGCGATGAACCACGCGCGGTTTTCCGCGAGCCGTGCGCGCAGCTGCTCGCGCGTGGCGAGCAGCGGGAGCTGGCGCAGGACGCCGGCGATCCACGCGCGATTTTCGCGCGAGAGCGCGCCGTCGGCGACGAGGTCGTCCTCGATCACCTTGAAAAAATCCGTCTCCAGCGGGAGCCGCACGAGCAGCGCCGCGATCTCGGCGGCCTTGCCGGTGAGCTTGCGGATCTCGCCGGTGGTGAGGCGCGCGTGCGCCGCGCTCTCCGCGTAGGCGCCGCCCGACCATTTCCACGCCTCGCGGTCGCGCTCGATCGTGTAGGGGAAGATCACCTGGAAGCGATCCGCCGGCACGGGATAGGTGCCGAGGGTGCGGAAATTCTCGCGCGGGTTGGAGGAGAGCAGCGTGCCCTGCCCCGCCCGGCCCTTCTGCTCCGTCGCCTGATCGAGCGAGCCGGCGCGGACGCCGGTGCCGTATTCCGCCTGACACGCGAGGTGCACGAGCAGATCCGCCGGGATGCCGAGGCCGAAGAGCGCGTTGATCGCGTTCTTGGTCGCGACGGTGACGGCGGACGAGCTGGAGAAGCCGCCCTTGGGCACGTTGCCGGTGGTGACGAGACGCAGGCCCTGGAAGCCGTCGCGCCCGAGGTGCAGCTGCACCTGCGCGCCGAGGCGGCCCTTGCGCAGCGTGCGCAGCGAGGCGATGGCGTTGCCGACGAGCGAAAAGGGCCGGCGCATGTTGCTCGTCACCCAGAGGGACGAGGGGGGCAGCGGGTGGCCGCGCTCGCGGCGGCGGGCGAGCTCGTCGTCGCTGAAATAGCCGAGCGCGAGCAGCAGGCTCTCGCTCATGCGCGTGCCGAATTCCTCGTAGGTGTTCCAATCCGAGATTTCCTCGCCCGGAAACATCGTCGTCGCGTCGGCGGCGACGGCGTTGACGTTTTCGCGGAACCGCGGGTTGGTGGGAAACAAATGGATCTGCCGGTCGCCGGAGACCTGCGTGAGGACGACGATCTGCTCGTCGCCGGCCGGTGAGCCGGCCCCGATGGGCATCTGCCAGGCGGGGCCGAAGAAGCGGCCCATGTCCGGATGCATGAAGGCGACGCGCAGTCGTCCGCCCGAAATGCCGAGCGACACGGGGGCGTCCGGCGTGAAGCCAAGTTTCTCGACGCGCGCCGCGGCGACGAGCTCCTCGATTTGGCGCGCGATGGACGCGGTTTGCGCGGGCGGGCGATCGGCGGCGATGGCGCGGGCCGCGCGCTCGACGTCGGAGCCGCTGGCGAGAAGCGCGCTCCCGCCGCCGGCGACCACGCTCTCGAGCAGCGCAAGATCGGCGGGCCGGGTGACGTCCGAGCACAGCAAGTCATACTCCGGGTCGGCCATCGTGATGGTGAACGTGCGCAGGTCCCCGCCTTGCGCGTGGAGCGCGGCGATGATGTCGGTGAGGTAGAATTGGCGCTGGGCGTTGTCGTCGGTGAGCGCGGCGAGGTGGCGGTGCAGCGTGGCGGCCCGGATCGCGTAGAGCGGGCAGTTGCCTTCCGTGAGATCGTCGAGGGCGCGGCGGGCGGCGGGGTCGGCGATTTCGTCGATGTCGCGCTGCTCGACGAGGCGCGCCACGCGGCCATTGGCGCCGCGGACGACGCGGCCCTTGCCGTGGTTCTTCGGCGGCTCGTAGTCGGCGGTGAGCATCGTGAGGTCGGCCTCGCGGCCGCCGGCGCGGTGCGTCTCGATCAACCGGCGGTAGATCGAGGGCGTGACGATGCGGTCGCCCATCGTGATCACCAGGAGCGGATTGGTCTCGAGCAGATCCGGCACGCTGAACGCCTCGAACGCCGCGTAGGCCGTGCCGCCCGCGGGGTTGTCGGAGCGCACATGGATGTTGTCGGGGCCGAGCGCGGCCGCGACCTCGTCATGCTTGTGGCCGACGAGGCACACGACCGGCGCGCGGCCGAGCGCGTGAAACGCCTCGATCGAGTGGCGGGCGAGCGGCGTGCCGGCGACGGGCTGGATGCACTTGGGCGCCTGCCCGAAGCGCGTGCCCTTGCCGGCGGCGAGCAGCACCAGCACCGGTGCGCCGCGGGGCGCCGCGCCGAAGAGCGCCAGCGAGGCGGGATTGAGGAGCTTGCCACGGGCGGGGGTGACGACGGTGTCGAGTCGGCGGACCGCGGCAGGGATGGACATGCCCCGATTCACGGGCACGCCCGGGAGTCGCGCCAGTTTTTTCGCGGCGCATCCTCCCCCGGGCCAGCGCGTCAGACTGCGCGGCGCCCAAACCCCCGCCCCACCCCATGAAAAAGACCGTCCCAGTTCTCGGCTTGATCGCGGCTGCGCTTGTCGCGTCCACCGCCCACGCCGGCGTCACCGCCGGCATGAAGGAGGGCAAGCCCGCCTTCAAATCGATGAGCCAGCTCGCCTTCGGCCCCGAGGGCGTGCTCTTCGTCGCCGACACCAAGGCCGCCGCCCTCGTGGCGATCGCCACCGGCGACACCAGGGCCGCCGCTGGCGCCGTCGCCGTGAAGGCCGAGGCCATCAACGAAAAGATTGCCGCGCTCGCCGGCACAGCCGCGGATCAGATCCTCATCGAGGATCTCGCGGTGAACCCGATCTCGCGCCGCGTGTATCTCGCCGTGTCGCGCGGCCGCGGGCCCGACGCGGTGCCGCTGCTCGTGCGCGTCGCCGCCGGCGGCCAGCCGGAGATTGTGGCGCTGGACAAAGTGGTGTTCTCCCGGGCCGATTTGCCGGACGCGCCCAGCGACAAGACCGCGGGCGAAGGCAAGAAGGCCCGCAACCCCCGCCTCGAGGCCATCACCGACATCGCCTATGTCGACGGCCGCGTGATCGTCGCGGGCCTCTCCAACGAGGAGTTCTCCTCGTCGCTGCGCGCGATCCCATTCCCCTTCTCCAAGGTCGACCGCGGCACGCTGATTGAGAACTACCACGGCGCGCACGGCCAGTTCGAGACCCGCGCGCCCGTGCGGACGCTCATCCCCTTCCGCGTGGGCGGCCAGGATCAGATTCTCGCCGCCTACACCTGCACGCCGCTCGTGCAGTTTGCACTCAGCGATCTCAAGCCCGGGGCGAAGATCATGGGCAAGACGATCGCGGAGTTCGGCAACGGCAACCGCCCGCTCGACATCATCCTCTACCAGAAGGACGGCAAGGACTACCTCCTCATGGCGAACAGCTCGCGCGGCGTGATCAAGGTCGCCACCGGGCAAATCGTCGCCGCCGAGTCGATCACCGCGCGCGTCGCGGGCACCAAGGGCCTCGCCTTCGAGAAAATCGACTGGAAGGGCATCGTGCAGCTCGACCGGCTCGACCACCAACTCGCGGTCGTCGTCCGCGCGGAGGAAAACAAGTCGCTCACGCTCGACACGCTCGCGCTGCCGTGAGCCGCGGCGTGGGCGCCGGCTGGGCGTGGCTCGCGGCGATCGCCGTGGCGAGCGCGCAACCGGTGACAATCCGCTGGCTTGCCGAACGCGAGCCCGCGGCCGTGGAGGTCGAGGGACTCGCGGCCGCGGCGTTGCGCGCGGGCGGCAACGCGGAAACCTTCCCGGTGTTTGCCGAGCAGGCGCACACCGCGGCGGTGCCGCCGATGCTCGGCGCCTGGAGCGTGGCGGACGGACGGCTGCGCTTCGAGCCGCGCTTCCCGCTGGTGCGCGGGGTCCGCTATCGCGCGGAATACCGCCGTCCGGGCGCGGCGCCGGTCGTGTCGCACTTCCAGCTCCCGGCCGAGGCCGCGCCAACGACGGAGGTCGTGCAGGTCTACCCCACGGCCGCCGTGCTGCCGGAGAACCAGCTCAAGTTCTACGTGCACTTCTCCACGCCGATGAGCCGCGGGGAAATTTTCGATCACGTGCAGCTGTGCGAGGAAAGCGGAAAGGCGATCGAGCTGCCCTTCCTCGAGCTCGCCGAGGAGCTGTGGGACCCGACGATGACGCGTCTCACCCTGCTGATCGATCCGGGCCGGATTAAGCGCGGCGTGAAGCCGCTCGTGGACCTCGGGCCGGTCTTCGAAGCCGGCAAGTCCTACGCGCTCCGGGTGGCGGCGGGGTGCCCGGATGCCGCCGGGCGGCCGCTGCGCGCGGCCTTCGAGAAAAAATTCCGCGTCACGGCGGCGGACCGCACCCCCATCGATCCGGCGCGGTGGAAAATCACCGCGCCCCGCGCCGGCACGCGCGAGGCGCTGCGCGTCGATTTCGGCGAGCCGCTCGACCATGCGCTCGCGCTGAGGAAAATCGACGTCGCCGCGGGCCGGGCCGGGCTCGAGGGCCATGCGGCGCTCGGCGCCGAGGAGCGGACGTGGATTTTTGTCCCCGATCAACCGTGGCGCGCCGGCGCGCACCGCCTCGTGATCGCGACGACGATCGAGGATCTCGCGGGCAACAACGTGGGGAGGCCGTTCGACGTGGATGTGTTCGAGCGCGTGGAGCGCCGGATCGAGACGCCGACGATCGACGTGGAATTCGCGGTGAAGTGACAAGGGGGCTGCGGGGTCGCGCGTTGCCTCGCACCGTCCCCCGCGGGCAAGGCCACCAGGCCGACGGCCCGGCTCAGAACTCAAACGTGTTGGTCAGCGTCCACTTGTTCGGCTGCGGGATGCGCGCGCTGGCCACCTGGCCGTTGGGCTGGGCGGTCACGGCGATGAGCTCGTCGCTGGCGAGGAGATCGCGGACGTTGAGCTGGATGCTCCAGCGCAGCTTGTCGCGCAGGATGCGGCGGCCGTAGCGGAGCCACGCGTCGAACTTCAGGTCGTTGCTGCCGTAGAAGGGCCGGGACACATCGGAGACCCAGGCGCCGATTTCGTTCCGCTTCACGGGAAACCCGATCGCGACGCGGTCCTGCCAGCGCGCGGCGCCGCCGAGGCTGAAGCCCTTCAGCCGGCCGGCGCGAAAATTGTAGTTGGTGACGACGTTGAAGCGCCAGCGGCGCAGCTCCTGCACCGGCGAGCCGTTGGCGGCGAGCGCGTTCAGGTAGGGCACATACATGTTGGTGATGGCGAGATTGCCGAGCTGCGAGGCGCCGAAGGAGCCGAAGTAGGTGATGTCCTCGAATCCCTCCATCTCGCGGATGTTGGTGGCGAGCTTGCCATCGCCGTCGGTCCAGAGCGGGAGATTGCGCTTCACGAACTCGGCGAAGTCGGCGCCCACGTTGGAGCGCTGCGCCTGCTGGCGCGCGGCGTTGAAGGTGATGCGCCAGTTGCGCGTGGGGTTGAGCGTGCCCTCGAATTCCCAGCCCTCGGAAACCGTGTCGGCGATGTTGCCGACGTTCGGCGGGCGGGTGGCGCTCCAGTTTCCGCCGCCGGGGAGCTGCGTGAAATTCCAGGTCTCCGCCAGCAGCGGATCGACGGGCCGCAGCCACTCGGCGCGCGTGCGCTGGGTGAACCACAGGTTGCGCGCGGTGGTCTCGGCCGCGGTGAGCGCGGGGTTGAGATTCCCGGCCTGCGCGGGATTCGTGAGGCTCGCGCGCAGCGGCAGGTAGCGCGGATCGTTGGGGGAAAAACCAAACCACTTGTTGATCACGACCTCGCTCACGTTGGCCTGGCGCATGCCGTTCATGGCGCGGACGACGTCGTTGCCGGGCCAGAAGGTGTTGTAGAACGTCGCGTTGTCGTTGGCCTGCGTGGTGCGGTAGCGGTTGATGCGGATCACGAGCTTCTGCTCGAGCGCGGAAATCGTGACGCCGTAGTCCCTGGTCTTGCCCGACGGCGGGCTGAAGGGCCGGCCGTAGACGTCGGCGATGGTCGAGCTGGGGCGGAAGTTCTTCGACTCGTTGTAGGTGAGGCTGAAATCCGTGCCGCGCGGCAGCCAGCGTTGCACGAACCGCGGCGCGTGCAGGACGCCGCTCCAGCTGAGCGTGTCGTCCTTGGCGTAGATCGTGGGCGTCGCGGGCAGCGTCCACGCGGGGTTGTAGGGATCGGTCTCGCCGGTCACGGACGCGAGGCGCGCCGGGCCGGCGTCGCGCAGGTCGAACTCATCCTGCCGCCAGCCGACGAGGCCGACGAGCTTGTCGCCGAAAAAGTAACTCTGCCAAACACCCGAGGCGCTTTTGGTCACGTTCTTGTTTTTGCTCGCGCCCGAGTAGAGCTTGGAGATGTCGCGATCGTTGGCGGTGATCACGGTGACGGGGGCGCGCACCATCTGGTTGATGCGGGCGTCGAAGAGGAGGGCGGTGCCGCCGGCCTGCGGCGTGTGGTCCGCGGTGATCGCGGAGATGCCGGCGCCCGCCGGGGAGGCCAGGCCCGCGATGGAGCCGCCCAGATAGTGCAGGCCGGCGTAGCTCGGATAGGTGGTGGCCGTGGGGTTGTTGGCGTAGGCGTTCAACTCGAGGCCGTAGGAGTAGCCGTTGATGCTGCGGTTGAAGTTGGTGCTGCGTTGATCGGTGTAGGTGCCGGTGAAGACGTGGCGGCCGAGGTGCCGCAGCGCATTTTGCCGCTGCCGCAGATCGAGCGTCGCGTAGGCCGTGGCGCGGAAGGCCTCGCGCGTGGTGTCGGCGAAATTGTTGCCGATGGAATCGGAGGCGACGTAGGGGCGGCCGAAGTTGGGGTTGGGCGAGCCGTCGACCAGCTTGCTCTGGATGTCGACGAAGAGGGTGTAGGCGTCGAAGCCGAACATCCCGAAGTTGTCGCGGTTGAACGTCTGCTTGTCGTAGGTGAGCTCGAAGCCGACGAGGTCGCGGAAAAACGTCTGGCGGAAGCTGGCGTTGAGCGCGCGAAAATCCGCCTGCTCCCGCTTGTTGGGCCCGTCGAGCAGCTGGTCGTAGAAATTGAACACCGAGGGATCCCGGATCTCCTGGTATTTCCAGAGGCCGGCGTAGGCCTGGCCGGCCGGTGCGAACTGGCGGTTGAGGAAAAAATTCGGGTTGTTGCCCTGCGCCGTGTAGGCGCCGACGGCAAACCACTGCGTGAACGGGACGCCGCCGCGCCCGATCATGAACGGGGGCACGCCGTTGCCGCCCTGCGCGGCGCTGTGCGGATCCGTGAAGACGGCGGCCACCTGGCCGAACCAGCGGCCGGGCGCGCCGAGGTGGGCGTTGAGAAACGGATTGCTCGTCACGCTCGTCGGCGCGGTGGGATCGATGGCGACCTTGTTGAGCACGTTGAACCATACGCTGAGGCCGTCCTGCGGCGGCGTGGGGCGCGGGCGGTTGGAGCGCTGGTTCCCGCCCTCGTAGCTCACCTGCAGCTGGGTGAGGCCGTCGCGCACGAGGCGCGGCTCCCACTTCAGCGTGGCGAAGAGCCGGCGGTCGGCCTCGTAGGCGGGGCGCTGGCGGTATTCCTCGCGCTTGTTGAGGCCGACGATGCGCAGCGCGAGCCGATCGCGCACGAGGGGCTGGTTGAGATCGAGCACCTCGCGGTGCGAATCGAAGCGGCCGAAGGCCTGCTGGTAGGAATAGGCGGGCTTCCGGAGATTCGCCGCCTTGAGCTGGTTGTTGATGATGCCCGCGGGGCTGCCGAGGCCGAAAAGGATGGCGTTGGCGCCGCGCGAGATGTCCACGCGCTCCGTGTTGTAGGAATCCATCGGGATGTTCGTCAGGAAAAAATCCCGCGTGAGATCGGCGCCCGCGAGGCCGCGGACGCGCGTGGACTGGCTCGGGCTTTGCAGCGTGGATTCGGCGCTGGAGAAGCCGTTGCCCGTCGCGACGCCGGAGAAGTTGCCCTCGAACCCGCCGACCTCGGTGTTGGTCGTGTAGATGAGCAGATCGCGCGCGTTGGTCGACGCGGTGTCCGCGAGGAACTGCGCGGTCACGACGGAGATGGCCGCGCCGACATCCTTCAGTTCGGTGCGCAGCCGCGTGCCGGCGAGCGTGGACGTGGCGGCGTAGCCGCGATCCTCGGACTCCTCGACGACAAACGGCGAGAGCTTCACGGGCGCGTCCCCCGCCGGCGGCGCCGGGGGCACGGCGGGGGAAACCACTTGGGCGCGCAACGCGGGCGCGAGGAGCGCAAGCGCGGCGGCGCCCGCGGACAGACGGAGACGGCGGGGGAGGTTCATCGGGTGGCAGGGTTGGGACGATTAGACGGCATCGTCGCATCCGGTCGCCAGTGTTTTTCCTGCGATTCGTCGACTTCAATTGTGCCGCGCGAAAACCCGCGGCGCTGAGATCGCGGCTGCTTGCCGCGCGGTGGGGCGCGCGCAACGTCGGGCGCACATTGATGAGCAGCGGAACCGCCACTCGATTTTCTCGCCTGCACTACGCATGGATCGCGGCGGGCGCGACGTTTCTCACCTTGCTCGTGGCTGCGGGGGCGCGGGCGACCCCGGGGGTGATGCTGCTGCCGTTCGGCAACGAGTTTCAGTGGAGCCGCGCGACGGTGTCATCGATCGTGGGGCTCAACATATTTCTCTACGGGCTCATCGGGCCGTTTGCGGCGGCGCTCTACCAGCGCTTCGGGCTGCGCCGCACGATGATGGCGGCGATGCTGCTGCTCGCGGCGGGCTACGGGCTCTCGACGGTGGCGACGCGGTTCTGGCACTTCGTCGTGTTGTGGGGCTTAGTCGTGGGCGCCGGCTCGGGGCTCGCGGCGACGGTGCTGGGCGCGGCGGTGGCGAACAAATGGTTCACCGCGCGGCGCGGCCTCGTGATGGGCGTGCTCACGGCGAGCACGGCGACGGGGCAGCTCGTGTTTCTCCCGTGGCTGGCGTCGGCGACCGAGGGCGGCGCGTGGCGCATCGCCGCATGGATCGTCGTGGGCGCGACGCTCGCCGTGGTGCCGGTGATTTGGCTGCTGATGCGCGACGGGCCGCGCGACGTCGGGCTGCGGCCGTATGGCGAGGAAGGCGCGCCCGATCGCGCGCCGACAAAGGCGATCGCCGTCAACCCCGCGAAGCGCGCGATCGACGTGCTGCTCGAGGCGGCGCGCGTGCGCGATTTTTGGCTGCTCGCGGGATCGTTCTTCGTGTGCGGCGCGAGCACGAACGGCCTCATCGGCACGCACCTGATCTCGGCGGCGTTTGACTGCGGCATCCCCGAGGTGCGCGCGGCGGGGCTGCTCGCGCTGATGGGGCTCTTCGATCTCGTGGGCACGACGGCGAGCGGCTGGCTGAGCGATCGCTACAACTGCCGCCATCTCCTCTTCGGCTACTACGGGCTGCGCGGGCTCTCGCTGCTATTTTTGCCGCAGGCGCTGCTCGGGCCGGCGGCGGGGCTCGGGGTGTTCGCGGTGTTCTATGGCCTCGATTGGATCGCCACGGTGCCGCCGACGGTGCGGCTCACGGGCGAGGTCTTCGGCCGCGAGAAGGCCGCGATCGTCTTCGGCTGGGTCGCGGCCGCGCACCAAGTGGGCGCGGCGTTCGCGACCTTCACTGCCGGCGCGGTGCGCACGGCGCTCGGGAGCTACGCGTGGGCCTTTGTCGGCGCCGGCGCCCTGTGCCTGATCGCGGCGGTGGCGGTGCTGCCGATCGCGCGCGAGCGGCGGTCGACGGCGTAGTTCACCTCGGCCGCTGCCACTCGAACTTGTGCTTGTCGATCCAGCGGTAGTGGTCGGCGTAGCGCAGGCCGGCGGCGGAAGTCTCGTCGAGGATCACGGTCGCGCGCGGGTGGAGTTGCAGCGCGGAGCCGGGGCAGATCGCGGAGAGCGGGCCCTCGACCATGTGCTCGACGGCGCGGACCTTGGCCGGGCCGAAGGCAAGCAGCAGGCAGCGGCGCGCATCAAGGATCGTGCCGACGCCCATCGTGATCGCGTGCTTGGGCATCGCCTCGAGCGAGCCGAAGACCTCGCTGTTGTCGCGCAGCGTCTGCTCGGAGAGAATCTTGATCCACGTGCGCGAGCGCAGCGAGCCGGTGGGCTCGTTGAAGCCGATGTGGCCGTTGCGGCCGAGGCCGAGGAGCTGGATGTCGATGCCGCCCGCGGCGGTGATGCGCTCCTCGTAGGAACGGCACTCGGCATGCAGGTCCTTCGCGACGCCGTTGGGCACATGCGTGCGCGTGAGGTCGATGTCGATGTGGCGGAAAAGATTTTCCGTCATGAAATACCGGTAGGACTGCACGTGGTCGCCGGGCAGCCCGACGTATTCGTCGAGGTTAAAGGTGGTGATGTGCCGGAAGCTCAGGCCCTCGCTGCGGTGCAGGCGGATGAGTTCCTGGTAGAGCCGCAGCGGTGTGCGGCCGGTGGCAAGGCCGAGGACGGCGTTGGGCTTTTCGCGGACGACGCCGGCAATAATCTTGGCGCCGAGCACGCAGCCGATCTCGGCGGAATCGCGGATGAGGACTTCCATGGGGGGAAGGAACAGGCAGCGCGCCGGAGGCGCGGGCGTCAACGCTTGAGCTTGCCGGTCGGGCAGCCGCAGTCGCCGCTGCAGCCGGAATTCCTTCGCTTTGCCACCGCGCGCAGCAGCAGCCACGTCGCGGCGATGGCGACGACGATCAAGGCGGCGAAGGTCTGCAATTGAGGAGACATGTCAGAAGCCGAGCGCGCGGCCGGCCTGGTAGACAGCAAACGAGAAAAGCCACGCGGTGCCAGTCATGTAGGCGATTTGGAAGAGCGGCCACTTCCAGCCGTTGGTCTCGCGCTTCACGACGGCGACGGTGCTCATGCACTGCATCGCAAACACGTAGAAAATCATCAGCGAAAGGCACACGAGCGGGGTGAAGAGCGGGCGACCGTCGGGCCACCTGGCGGCGAACATGGCTTCGCGCAGCGGCTTGGTGTCGTCCTTGTCCGAGGCCTCGGCGTTGAAGACGACACCCATGGTGGAGACGAACACCTCGCGCGCGGCGAACGACGAGATGAGCCCGATGCCGATCTGCCAGTCGAAGCCGAGGGGCGCGATCGCGGGCTCAAGCACATGGCCCGCGCGGCCCGCAAAGCTCTGCGCCAGCTGCTGCTGCGGGGTCGCGCCCTCAGGGGCCTTCGGATAGGCGGAGAGGAACCACAGCACGATGCTGATGCCGAGGATCACCGTGCCGGCGCGGCGGAGAAAGATCCAGGCGCGCTCGACCATGTGCAGCGCGACATCCTTCAGCGCGGGCAGGCGGTAGGGCGGCAGCTCCATGATCATGACCGGCGGCGCCCCCTTGAGCAGGGTGCGCTTGAAGAGCCACGCGAAGCCGAAAGCGCCGCAGGTCCCGAGCGCATACATGAGCAGCATGAGGCCGACCTTGGCCGGCAGCGGCATCCGTTCGCCCGGCACCAGCGCCGCAATCATCAGCAGGTAGACCGGCAGCCGCGCCGAGCAGCTCATCAACGGCGCGACGAGGATGGTGACGAGGCGATCCTTTTGATCCTCGATGGTGCGGGTGGCCATGATCCCGGGGATCGCGCAGGCGTAGGAGCTGAGGAGCGGGATGAAGCTCTTGCCGTTCAAGCCGACGCGGCTCATCAGCCGATCCATGATGAAGGCGGCGCGCGCCATGTAGCCCGTGCTCTCGAGCAGGCCGATGAAGAAAAACAGAATCAGGATCTGCGGCAGGAACTTCACCACGCCGCCCACGCCGCCGATCGCCCCATCCGTGATGAGGTCACGCAGGTCGCCGGCGGGCATCGCGGACTTCACCCAGGTGGAAAGCGCGGCCGCCTGATCGTCGATGAAGTTCATCGGCCCCTCGGCCAAGGTGAAGATGCTGAGGAACAGCACCGTCATCACGGCGCCGAGGAGCAGCCAGCCCCAGATCGGATGCGTGGCGACCGCATCGATTTTGTCGGAGGCGGTCGGGCCGGTGTCCCCGGCGCGGGTGATCGTTTCCGCCGTGATTTTCCCGATGATCTCGTAGCGTGAGTTGACCAGCGTCCCGGCCCAGTCGGTCCCCTCCCCTGCCCAGCGCTTTTGCCACGCCTGCAGGATTTCGGCGGTGCGCGCGCTCAGCGGAGTGGAGCCGGCGACGCGCACGGAATCCTGATCCGTGAGGAGCAGGAGCGCTTCGGCACGGGCGATGAGCGGGGACTTGCGATCGTTGGCGGTGAGCGAGGCCTGTAGTTCGGCGACGGCGGGCGCGATTGGCGCGGGGATGTCCCACGCGTGGCGCGAGAGCGGGAGGTCGGCGCGGCTCATCGCGAGCTTGAGATCAATGAGGCCCTTGCCGTTGACGGCCTCGCACGGGATCACGGGGATGCCGAGCTCGCGCTCCAGCCGTCCGGCGCGCACCTCCAGCCCCGCGGCGACGGCGACATCCATCATGTTGAGGACAAGGATCACCGGCCGCCCAAGATCGAGGATCTGGTGGACGAGGTAGAGGTTTCGCTCGAGGTTCGTTGCGTCGACGATGCAGAGGATGCGATCGGGCTGAGGTGTGTCGGCACGGCGGCCGAGGAGCACGTCGCGTGTCACCGCTTCGTCGGGCGACCGCGCGGCCAGCGAATAGGCGCCGGGCAAATCGATGACGGTGATCGGCTGGCCATGCTGCGAGTAGGCGGTGCCGATTTTTTTCTCGACGGTGACGCCAGGATAGTTGCCGACCTTTTGTTTCAAGCCGGTGAGGGCGTTGAACAGCGTGCTCTTGCCGCAATTCGGGTTGCCGACCAGCGCGTAGACTGGCGAGCGCGAGGATGCCGCCGCGGTGCCGGGGGAGATGTGCGCGGGCAACGGCATGCTCAGGCGGCGGGTTCGACGAGCACGTGCTCGGCCTCGGACTTGCGCAGCGTGAGGTGGTAGCCGCGCAGCTTGATCTCCAAGGGATCACCGAGGGGCGCGGTGCGGATGAGCGTGACGCGCGTGCCGGCCACGAGTCCCATTTCCCGGAGGCGCAGAAAGGCGGAGCCGGCTTTTGGGAAATCGCGGACGACGGCGGAGGCGCCGACCGCCAGTTCGGAGAGCTTCATGGGAAAAGATCGCCGGACTAGCGGCGACCGAGCTGCTCAACGAGGATGCGCATCGCGGCCGCGTGGCTGAGGGCGATGCGGGTGCCGTTGATCTGGCAGATGAAAGGCCCGGAGCCACCGACTTTGGTGACAAAGGCCGATTCACCGAAACCCATCTCGCGCACACGCTGACAAAAGCTGGCGTCGCCCGTAAGCTCGCGCACGCGCCCCATCGCGCCAGCCGGAAGCTGGCAGAGCGGGATGGGCGCTTGAAAGGGCGATGGAGTCATCGGCGTAGCGGCGAGACGTTGGAGATGAGACTCGGTTTCAATGGCGTCGCAAGAAAAAGGCCCGGCGGGAAACACGGGCCTGATGCCGCGAGGTTTGCAGGTTGAAAGTTAGCGGCGGCGGCGCTTCAGGCCGAGTTGCACGCCCGAGTAACGGACAAGGCTTTGGAGGCGCTCGTATTGCGCCGGGTCCATGTCCTTGGCCTCGGCGATTTCCTGCTCGGCGCGCTTGAGGGCTTGCTCGACGGCGTGCTCGTCGATCTTTTCCTCGGTGATGGCGTGTTCGGCGAGGACGTGGACACGATCACCCTCGACCTCGACGAAGCCGCCGCTCACGGCGAGAAGCTGGCTGTCGGCGCCTTTGGTCACACGCAGTTCACCATGCTCGACCTGCGCGAGCAGCGGGATGTGGCCCGGCAGGATGCCGACCTCGCCCTCCGCCGTCGGGATGACGACGGTGTCGATCGTGTCCTGGTAGACACGGGCGTCGGGCGTGACGATCTCGAGCGTGAGCGGCATGGCGATCAGGCCTTCTTGGCGGCGGCGAGCACCTCGTCGATGCCGCCCTTCATGTAGAAGTCGCCCTCGGCGACGTCGTCGAGCTGGCCGTCGAGGATCATCTTGAAGCCGCGGACGGTCTCCTTGACCGAGACGTATTTGCCGGGCGAGCCGGTGAACACCTCGGCGACGTGGAACGGCTGCGAGAGGAAGCGCTGGATCTTGCGCGCGCGATAGACGGTCTGCTTGTCCTCGGGCGAAAGCTCGTCGAGGCCAAGAATCGCGATGATGTCCTGGAGGTCCTTGTAGCGCTGGAGCACGCGCTGCACTTCACGGGCGACCTTGTAGTGCTCGTCGCCGACGATGTCGGCCTGCAGCGCCTTCGAGACCGACGCGAGCGGATCGACGGCGGGATAGATGCCGAGCTCGGCGATGGAGCGCTCGAGCACGATGGTGGAGTCCAAGTGCGCGAAAGTGTTCGCGGGCGCCGGATCGGTGAGATCGTCGGCGGGCACGTAGACGGCTTGGAAGGAAGTGATGGAGCCCTTCTTCGTCGAGGTGATGCGCTCCTGGAGCGCGCCCATCTCGTTGGCGAGCGTCGGCTGATAGCCGACGGCGGAGGGCGAGCGGCCAAGCAACGCGGATACCTCGGAGCCGGCCTGCGAGAAGCGGAAGATATTGTCGACGAAGAGGAGCACGTCCTGATTTTTCTCGTCGCGGAAGTATTCCGTCATCGCGAGCGCGGAGAGCGCGACGCGCATGCGGGCGCCCGGCGGCTCGTTCATCTGGCCGTAGACGAGGGCGACCTTCGACTTGCTGAGATCCTTTTGATCGATGACGCCGGCCTCCGACATTTCGTGATAGAGGTCGTTGCCCTCGCGCGAGCGCTCCCCCACCCCGGCGAACACCGAGTAGCCGCCGTGGGCCTTGGCGATGTTGTTGATCAGTTCCATGATCACGACGGTCTTGCCGACGCCGGCGCCGCCGAAGGCGCCGACCTTGCCGCCCTTGGTGAACGGCGCGATGAGGTCGATGACCTTGATGCCCGTCTCGAGGATGTTGGCCTTGGTGTCCTGATCGACGAGCGCCGGGGGCGCGCGGTGGATGGGATATTTTTTCTCGAACTTGACCGGGCCCTTGCCGTCCACGGTCGCGCCGGTGACGTCGAAAATGCGGCCGAGCACGCCCTCGCCCACCGGCACGGAGATCGGCGCGCCGGTGTCGACGACGCTCATGCCGCGCACGAGGCCCTCGGAGGACGACATGGCGATCGCGCGCGCAACGCCGGCGCCGAGGTGCTGCTGCACCTCGAGCGTGAGCACCTGCTTCACGCCGGCGGCCGTGAACTCGACCGTGAGGGCCTGGAAGATCGGCGGGATGGTGTTCTCTGCGAACTGCACATCGACGACGGGGCCGATGACTTGGACGATTTTGCCGGTGTTCATTTTCTGGAAAGTGGGAAGACGGGGGAGTTTTTTGAAAGGAAGCGTGCTCAGGCCGTGAATTGGGCGGCTGCGATCTCGAGGATTTCCTGCGTGATGGCGGCTTGGCGGGCCTTGTTGTATTCGAGCGTGAGATCGCCGAGGAGCTTTGTGGCGTTGTCCTTGGCGGTCTTCATCGCGACCATGCGCGCGCTGTGCTCGGAGGCCTTGGCGTCGAGGACCTGCTGATGAATCTCGCGGTTGACGTAGAGCGGCAGCAACGCCGCGAGCACGGTCGCGGGATCCGGCTCAAACAGCATCTGCTGCTCGGCGGCGCCAGGCACGGAGGCGGCGGTGTGGCCGGCGTCGGACTTCAGGTCGGCGATGACGTCGCGGACGCTGGAAAGCGGCAGCAGCGGCAGCAGCGTCGGAACCTGGACGAGTGTGTTACGGAACCGCGGCCAGAGAATCTCGACGGTGTCGACGACACCCTCGAGATACTGCCGCACCATGAACTCGGCGACGACCTTCACCTCCGAGAACGCGACGCGATCGGTGACGGAGAAATCCGCGAGCAAATCGCGGTGCGTCCGCGCGATGAACTGCGCGCCCTTGCGCCCGACCGCGACATACTTCGCCGGGGTTTTGATCTCCGTGACGATCTTGAAGAGGTTGGAATTGAGCGGACCGGCGAGACCTTTGTCGGACGTGACGAGGATGATGCCGCGGGTCTTGACCTCGCGCTTCACGAGGAACGGATGCTGCGCCTCCTCGACGCGATCGGCGATGGCGGCCAACATGCGCGCCATGAGCTCGGCATAGGGGCGGCCGGCGAGCGCAGCCTGCTGCGCCTTCTTCATCTTCGAAGCCGCCACCAGCTCCATCGCCTTGGTGATCTGGCGGGTGTTCTTGACCGACTTGATGCGTCGGCGGATGTCGCGGGTGCTGGCCACGGCGTGAAGAGGTTTTTATCGCGGGAGCGCGGAGGAGCGGAGACGCCGAAAAATCAGGCGGTGAAGGAACCCTTCCACTCGTCGCACGCGGCCTGAAGCTTGGCCTCGAGATCCTTGTCGAGGGCGGCTTTGGTGCGGATTTCGGTGAGGAGGGCGTCTTTGCGCGTCGCAAAAAATTCCTTCATCGACTGGGCCGCGGCGACGACCTTCTTGGTGTCGATGGCGTCGAAGAGGCCCTTCTGCATCGCGAAGAGAATCGCGACCTGCAGCTCGATCGGCACGGGACTGAACGCGGGTTGCTTGAAGAGCTCGACGATGCGCGCGCCGCGCTCAAGCTGGGCCTTGGTCTTGGCGTCAAGGTCGGAGCCGAACTGCGCGAAGGCCGCCAGCTCGCGGAACTGGGCGAGCTCGCCCTTGAGTTTGCCACCGACCTGTTTCGTCGCCTTGATCTGCGCGGCGGAACCGACGCGCGAGACGGAAAGACCGACGGACACCGCGGGGCGGATGCCTTGGTTGAATAGATCGGTTTCGAGGAAGATCTGGCCGTCGGTGATTGAGATGACGTTGGTCGGGATGTAGGCGGACACGTCGCCGGCCTGCGTCTCGATGATCGGCAGCGCGGTGAGCGAGCCCTTGCCCTCAAGGCGGGCGGAACGCTCGAGCAGGCGTGAGTGCAGATAGAATACGTCGCCCGGATACGCCTCGCGGCCCGAGGGGCGCTTGAGGATCAGGGAAATCTGGCGGTAGGCGACGGCGTGCTTGGAGAGATCGTCGTAGACGATCAGGGCGTCCATGCCGTTTTCCATGAACCACTCGCCCATCGCGGCACCGGAGAACGGCGCGAGGTATTGGTTGGCGGGGTTGTCGGCGGCGGGCGCGGCGACGATGATCGTGAACTCCAGCGCGCCGGCGGCCTCGAGGGCGGCGATGGTGCGGACGATGTTGGAGTTCTTCTGGCCGACGGCGACGTAGATGGAATAGACTGGGCGGAACTTCGGATCACCGGATGCGAGGCCGACCTTGTTGATCTTCGCGTTGTTGATGATCGTGTCGATCGCGATGGTCGTCTTGCCCGTGCCGCGGTCGCCGATGATCAGCTCGCGCTGGCCGCGGCCGATCGGGATCATGGAGTCGATGGCCATGATGCCGGTGAAGAGCGGCTGCGAGACGGACTTGCGGACGATGATGCCAGGCGCGATCTTCTCGACCGGAAAAAACTCCTTGGCGACGATCGGGCCTTTGCCGTCGACCGGATTGCCAAGGGCGTCGACTGCGCGGCCGAGAAGGGATTTTCCGACCGGCACGGAAAGGAGCTTGCCCGTGGTCTGGACTTCGTCGCCTTCCTTGAGCTTGGAGATGTCGCCGAGAACGACGCAGCCGACCTCATCCTCCTCGAGGTTGAGCGCGATGCCGATGGCGCCGCCGGGGAACTGCACCATCTCATTATACATCACCTCGGAGAGGCCCTCGATCTTGGCGACGCCATCGGCAACGGTGCGAATGTTGCCGGTGTTCTTCTTGACCGCCTTGGATGAGAGGCGGGCGATTTGCTGTTCGATTTGTTCGAGGACGGAGCTCATCGGAGAAAGGGTTTCGGGAGGCGGGTGTATCGGAAGGGGTCAGACGGCGGCGGCGAGCGCGGCGAGCTGGCTGGAGACGGAGGACTCGTAGACGTTGTCGCCGACGCGGACGCGGAGGCCGGCGAGCAGGGCGCGGTTCGGGCGCGCGACACTGGTGACGCGGCGGCTGTATCTCCTTGTCATTGCTGCGGCGATGGCGGCGAGCGTGGCGTCGCCCACGGGGCCGGCGTGCTCGACGATGGCTTGGCCACGGGCAACCTCAGCGGCGACGAGGCGGGCGTAGGCCTTAAGCACGGCGATGGTCTGCGCGGGGCGGTGCTTCTCGACGTAGGCCAGCACGCCGGCGACCCGCTCGGCGGAGAGTTCGCCGTTCACCACGCTCAGTTTGAAAAACTGCCGTGCCAGCTGCTGGGTTTGTTTGGAACGAGAAGCCATCGCGCGAAGGGAACGGCTCAGACGTTGGTGAGTTCGCGAGTCGCGGCGTCGTTGTAGGCGGCGCGATCGGCGTCGGTGAGTTTCTTGGCGAGGACGCGCTCCGTGGTCGTGACGACGAGGCGGGCGATCTCGGTGCGGGCGTCGGCGAGCATTTTCTTGTGCTCAAGCTCGATGGCCTGCTGCGCCTTGGTAAGAAGGTCGCTGGCCTTGGCGGTGGCCTCTTGTGTTTGACGATCGAGGAAGTCCTTGGCGCTTTTTCGGGCATCCTCGACGATGCGCGTGGCCTCGCCGTTGGCCTTCTTCACGATGGCGGCGCTTTCCTGCTGCGCGGCGGCGAGCTTGGCCTGCATCTCCTCGGCGTGCTTGATGCCGGAGGCAATCTTGGCGTTGCGCTCTTCCATCGTCGCCGCGACAGGCTTGATGCCGAACTTGTAGAGGACGAAGAGGACGATGACGAAGCTGACGAGCTGCCAGATGATGTATTTTGGCTCGACGCCAAAATGCTCGAAGGTCTGCCGAAGGCCCTCGATCGGGCCGGCAGGAGCGGCGTGTTCCGCGGCAGCGGCGAGGAAGAGTGGCAGCGTCATGGCGGGATTTTCGGGAAGATTGGTGGCGGCGCGGAGCGGCCGCGCCGCCGTGAAACCAGAAGACGGTTACTTGCCGAGGAAAAGCGCCAGAATGCCGAGGCCTTCTGCGAGCGCCATGCCGATGATGGCTTGGACGAGGACCTTGCCGGAAGCGCCCGGGTTGCGGCCGACGGCTTCAGCGGCCTTGAGGCCGATAAGACCGACGCCGATGGCGGCGCCAAGGAGACCGAAGGCGCTCGTGATGCTGCCTTGGATTTCAGCGATGGTGGTGATCATGGTGTTTTTGGTTGTTGGTTGGAGTTCCGCCGTGCGCGCTCAGGGCACGCTCCCGGAGGGAAATTCATCAATGATGCACGTCGGCGGCGTGACCGTGCTTGTCGTCGTGATCATGGCCGTCGCCGTGATTTACAAGGAGGCCCATATAAACCGAGGTGAGCAGCGTGAATACGAGGGCCTGAATCAAGCCAACCAGCAGCTCCATAAAGTAGAAAACCGGGAAGAAGCTTGTCCCGTGCAGGAGGTTTTCGCCGCCGAAGACGTTGCCAAACAGGCGCACTGAAAGGGTGAAAGGACGGATTGCGATTGAGAAGACCTCAATCAGGCCCACGACGATGAACACGAGAGAGAGCGCTGGATACAGCCAGCCGGGTGTTTCGCTTTTTTCCGCCTTGTTGCCGAAAAGATCCTTCACAATGACTGCGGGCCCGGCGTATTTCAGCACAATAATCAGCCATGCGCCGAATGAGATGATCGCCAGTGCGATGGTGCCGTTGAAGTCAGAGTTAAATGGCCGGATCAGTGGTCGCGTCAGGTGAAAATGGCCGTCAACATCGTGGCCCCATCCAACCGTGCCGACGCCGGGGATGAGCCCCATCCAGTTGTGAAAAAGAATGAACAGGAAGAAGGTGATGAGCAGAGGAAATGCAGTTGGAAAAGCTTTCTTGCCGATGATGGGCTCGAAAATTTCCCGTAGGCCTTCCATGAGGGATTCAATCAACGCTTGGCCCTTCGAGGGGACTATGGATGGTTTGCCGATCAGCCACAGCACCGCCGCGACAAGCATCGCGGAAACAACCCAGCCGGTCATCATGCTGCTGGTTACGAACCAACCAGGGCCCACCTCAAAACGCGCGGCGCCGGGTGAAACGCCTTCCCCGCCTTCGGAGGCCAACAGCGACGAGCTGGCCAGTAGCGAAGCAAGGAGTGCATTGGGTGTCGTGAACCGTGGCATGCGTGCGCAGTTATGGGTCGAGAGAGGTAAACGGGAAAAAATGGGTGGCGCCCTCCCCTCCGTCAACCATCGAAATGGCCTGCGCGGATGGGCTGGCCGACAAATTAGCCGGGGCGCCTTTTGGTTCCGCCAAACTTATGACGGCGAAGGACGCATTCGCGCGGTCAATGAATCATAACGCTTGGCGCGGCGTTGGAATACGGTTTCGAATTCGAAAGGCCACTCAAGGTCGGCGACTTCCCAACGTGGTGCGGCGTGCGTGACTGCAAGCGCATCCTCGAAATACGGCTGGTAATCGGTCCGAAAATACAAGCAGCAGTTAGCTTCACATTTTTCGGCCAGCGCTTCAAGAAATGCGGGCTGCAGGATTCGGTGTTTGTGATGTCTTGTCTTAGGCCAAGGATCGGGAAAAAGGATGAAGACGTCGGTAATGCGGGCCTGCGGCGGCATAGCTTTCAAAAATAACCCCGCCTCTGCGCGCAGGAAATGGAGATTGGCTAATTTTGCCCGATTCCGTTTTCGCGTGGCGCGATTGATCCGCTCGTTTACAAGGTCTATTCCCACACAGGTGCTGTGGGGGTGTGCTTCGGCGTAGGCCGTAAGAAAATGTCCGTGTCCACAGCCTATCTCTAACAAAAAAAGGGGGTTGCGGAAAATGATATTGCCTAGGGTTCTCTGAGTGGCGTCACGGCGCCCGGCCAATATCTCCGCGTATTGCGATGTCATCTTGGAGTTGTCCCTACTCTTTGACGCCATCATCGTTGTCACTGTTCTTGGAGCTTTGGTCTGATTTCAACCAGACCATGAGGACCCTGATGTCGGCTGGATTGACGCCGCTAATACGATTCGCTTGTCCCAAGGTCATCGGGCGAACATCCATTAGTTTCTGAGCGCTTTCTTTTTTTAAACCACTTATTATTAGATAGTTGATGTGTTTTGGAATTCGAACTTTATCTATCCCCGACATTTTTTCAATCTGTCGTGCTTCGCGTGCAAGATATCCATCATAGGCAATGCGATATAGCACCTCTTCGCGGACGGCGCGGTTGGAGCTGCGCAGCTCTGTGGGCAGAGAGGCAACCGTTGGATTTCGCCTGATAACGTCAGCCCAAGATCCTTCGGCGGTGCCAGATGCAGGCCGCGTTCGCTCAAGTTGTTTGACCCAACTTTCTATTTGGCAGCGCTTTGCATTGATTCGAGCCATGCGAGACGGCGAAATCAAGCCGTGAGTGCCGGCGTGATGTGCGAGTCGTAGTTCAGCGCTTCCGTGGTTAAAAAGCAATCGATGCTCGGCCCTGCTTGTGAACATTCTATAGGGCTCGTTTGTGCCCTTGGTAACCAAATCATCGATTAACACTCCAATATATCCCTCATGCCGGCCGATGAGTAAAGAAGGCTGTTGACGGACTTTGTTCACCGCATTGACGCCGGCTATAATCCCCTGCCCGGCTGCTTCTTCATAGCCGGATGTGCCGTTAATCTGGCCGGCGAAGAAAAGATTCTCCACCTTCTTGGATTCCAAGGACGGGTAGAGTTGGGTTGGTGGCGCAAAATCGTATTCCACTGCATATGCGGGCCTCAACAGCACGGCTTTTTCTAGGCCAGGCACGCTATGCACCATCTTAAGCTGCACATCAAACGGCAGGCTTGTTGACAAGCCGTTCACATAAAACTCGTTGGTGGTTCGACCCTCTGGTTCAAGAAAAAGGAGGTGTTGGGGCTTGTCGACGAAACGCACGATTTTGTCCTCAATGCTCGGGCAATATCTAGCCCCTGTTCCTGTGATTGCGCCACCATACATCGCGGACTTCGACAGATTATCACGAATAATGGCCGATGTCTCTTTGGTTGTGTGGGTCATCCAGCATGAGACTTGTCCAGAGCCCGGCCGCCACCCCAGCCTGCTTTCGCCGGTCTGTTCCACGTGGAACATCTCCTCTTGGTCTCGAGTGTCATGGAACGCGAAAAATGTTGGTTCGATGTCTCCTTTCTGTTCCTGCATCGCCTCAAAGTTAATTGATCTCCCGAGTAGGCGTGGCGGAGTCCCTGTCTTTAGCCGCTGTAGTTCAATTCCTGCTTCGATCAGGCTTGCCGACAGTGTTTTTGCACAAAAATCCCCTAATCGCCCTCCCTCGTTCTTGTTTTGGCCGATATGCATAAGGCCGCGTAAGAATGTCCCTGTGGTCACAACTACTGTTTGACCCCAAAACTCGATGTCCAGGTTCGTTTGACAGCCAACGACGCGATCCGAAGCGAAAATAAGGCCGGTTACGGTAGCTTGGAATATCTCAAGGTTTGGTTGCAATTCGAGCGTGTGTTTCAGTCGAAGCTGATAGTTCTTTTTGTCGCACTGGGCTCTCGGTGACTGCACGGCAGGCCCTTTGGATTCGTTTAGCAGCCGAAATTGGATTCCTGTCGCGTCGGCGTTAATGGCCATTTCGCCTCCGAGGGCATCAATTTCGCGCACGATTTGCCCTTTGGCTTGACCGCCGATTGCCGGATTGCAGCTCATTTGAGCTATGGTATCGATGTTGCCGGTGAGCATTAGCGTCTTGGCGCCCATCCGCGCGGCGGCTAACGCCGCTTCGACGCCGGCGTGACCTGCACCGCATACGATGACGTCATAGGGCATTGCCTTGGTGTTCATTGAACTGTCGACGAAGGTTGTCGTCAGGAATCTTCCTAGGGTTGTGATGTAGCGTGACTATTTTCCAATGCAGAACGTTGCAAACAACCGATCGAGCATGCGCTCATTGTCGATTCGGCCGATGATCTCGCCGAAAGCGGCTAACGCATCGCGAAGGTCGCTCGCCACTAGCTCCGTGGGGGCTGCGCTTCGAAGCTTTGTCAACCCTGCCTGCAACAATCCACGTGCATTCGCAATTCGATGTGCGTGCCGCGCGTTGATACCAACAATATTGCTTGGTTCGTGCCTGAAGGCATCAGCCTTTGCAATGATCGCCGCCCTCAAGTCTTCAATGCCTGTTCCTGTTAGGGCCGAAGTTTCTATCAATGTGGCCCCTGGAAGCGGGGAGGAGGGTGAGGGTATGCCTAAATCCATCTTGTTTTGCACGATGATGGTGCTTGTCGCATCAAGCAGGGTCATGGTCTCAGCGGGCAGGGCAGGGCGGGTGGGCTCACTCGAATCAGTCACCAACAACACCAAGTCTGCATCGGCGAGGCGCTCCAAGGCCTTTTCCATGCCCAGCCGTTCCAGCACGCCGGGGGAGGGATTCAAGCCGGCTGTGTCCACTAGGCGGATAAAGTGGGGTCCCACGACGATGTGGTCCTCAATGAAATCCCTTGTTGTCCCCGGCTCGGGGCTCACCAATGCTCGGTCTCGGCCCACCAATGCATTCAAGAGACTGCTTTTGCCGACGTTTGGACGGCCAAGAATCACGACATGGAGCCCTTCACGAAGTATGCGGCCGTATTGAGAGGTCGATTCTAAGTTTTTGATATCAAATAGTATAGATGATATCCCGCTCTCGACTTGAGCCCGATCTTCAGGTGGCAAGTCCTCCTCAGGGAAATCAATGTGCGCTTCGATACGGGCTAGCACGCCGAGCAGTCGCTCAACCAAAGCGTTCATCCGACGACCAAGCTCACCACGCAACAGTTGGTGTGCCGCCGCAAGCGCCCGCTCGCTTCGAGCGTGGATTAGATCCATGACCGCCTCTGCTTGGCTTAGGTCCATCCGGCCATTGAGAAACGCTCGCTGGGTGAACTCGCCCGCGTCCGCCGGCCGGCAACCCCGCGCAAAGAGATCCTCAAGTATCTTCTGGGCGATGAATGGGTTGCCGTGGCACGAGATTTCTAGCGCATCTTCCCCGGTGTAGGACCGCGGTCCCTGGAAGAAAGTCGCCAATACATCGTCCACCAAGTTTCCTGACCGATCGACATAGTCGGCCCGGGACACCAGGCGGACCGCGGGTGCCTTGCCGAAAATCTCACGCGCCAGCCTTTTTGTATCAGGGCCGCTGACACGCAAAACGGCGATCGCCGACGTGCCGGTGGGCGTGGCGAGGGCCGCGATGGTGTCAGACAGGCTGGGCATGGATAACGCGACGTTTCGCGTCGTCCTGCCCCAAGTCAAACGCGGCGGAAAAGCCCCGGAACCTGCAAGGAAGGACTCAGCGGCTGCCGACGTCTAGCGGCGCGACACGCGCTCGCTCCGAAACTTTGTCGCCGGGATAAACCACCACCAGCATCCCCTCCGCCAGCCCATCCAAAACCTCGACTTCGGCACCGTTGGTGCGGCCTAGTTTGACCTCGTGAAGGCGTGCGACCCCGCGGTCTATGACAAAGGCCCGCCAGACTCCGTTGCGCTGGAAAACCGCGCCGGCAGGTGCGCGTAGCGCGTCTGAGGTCTCCCAGACGACGATGCGTGCCTCAACTCGGTAGCTGTCTCCCAGCGTGGGCCGCTTTTCCGCGGGCTCGGAAAAATCTGCGATCACATAGACACGCTGCTCCTCGACGCCGAGGGCTGAAATTTTTGTGAACGCCGAAGGTTCGACGAGCCGCACATGCGCCGCCAGCGGCTCGCGGCCACCCCATTGTTCCAGAATTACGCGAGCCCCCGATTTGATCGCGACGCCGTCGCGCGAAAGCACTTCGATCCGCAGTTCCAAATCCGTGGGGTCGCCCACTTCCATGATGGGAAAGCCGGCCGGCACCATCCGCGCGCTCTCCTGAAACACCCTTAGGATCCGGCCGCTCACCGGCGAGGTGATCACGAGCGGCTCGGTGCCGGCGCCGGGTTGCCCGCGAGTGAGCAGAGCGCGGGCTTGTTGCCATTCGAACTCCGCGACCTTGAGCGCAAACTCCGCGGCGCGTTCATCCTGTTCGGATGTCGCCGCGCGCATCTGCGCCGCGTCGAATTCCTGCGTCGAGAGCACCTTTTGGTCATGCAGTTTTTTTAGCCGTTCAAAATCCGCCGCAAACATCCGCGCGGCAGCGCGTGCCCGCTCACGCTGGGCCTTTGCGGCCGCATGCGCCGCTTCTGCGGCTTGCGCCCGTGCCTCGGCTTGGGCTTGGGTTCGTGCGTCGAGAAAATCAGCGGCGCCGCCTTCCATCACCGCGAGCACCGTCGTGCCTGCCTCGACGGCGGCGCCGGCCTTCCAGTTCACACGCCGCATCTGCCCGCCCACAGGGGCCGTAATGACATACCGGTTCCTTACTCGAGTCATCCCTTCCTCGTCCACCGTGACGACCAGCGGACCGCGCGTAACCCTGCCAACCTCCACCGGCACCGCTCGCGGCCAAAGCCCAACCACAACCAACGCGATCAGGATCGCACCGCCGAGTAGAGGCAAGCGTTGGCGCCACGCAGGCGGCGTGCTTTTCTTCGCGACAGGCGAGGGTGGGGGATTCGGGTTCATCGAATAGTTTCGTTCAATCGAGCGCCTTGAGCGCGCTTGCGAGATGTATGCTGGCGACCTTCCGGGCGGCAAACAGCGCGGATGCCGCGGAAGCGATTGCGACGACGAGCACCGCAAACGCGTAGTTTGCCGGCGTGAGCACCAAGGGCAGGCGCACCGTCTCCGTGTTCACCGCCGTGAGAATTCCCTTCGCGAAGGCGGAGCCAATCGCGAGCCCGAGCGGCAGGGCGACCAGCGTGAGAACCACGAGCTCGCCCACCAGCACCGCGCCCACCTCGCCGCGGCTGAAACCCAGCACGCGGAGCGTCGCGAGCTCCCGCCCGCGCTCCGAGAGCGAAATTCGCGCGCTGTTGTAGATGATCCCAAAGGCGACGATGGTGGCGAAGAGCATGTAGATCTTCTGCAGCAGGCCGATGCTCTCGGCGGTGGTCTTGCGAAAGCCCTCGCGCAATGAGTCCTTGATCATGCAGCCGGCCAGCCGTGGGGTGCGCTTCACGGCCGCGAGAAAATCCTCCCATCGCGCCTTCTCCACCACGACGTGCGCGCCGGTGATGGTGTCGCCTTCCAGCAGCAGTCGATTGAGCGCCGGCAACTGCATATAGGCCGCCGTGCCCGCGAAGTCCTCGGCCAGCCCCGCGATGGGCACCGCGATCTCGCGTTCGCGGCCCTCGAGCACGCGGGCGATCACCTCGTCGCCGGGCCTCAGGCGCATCACCTCGGCAAGCTTGGCCGACATTACGATGCCGCGCGCCGGCAGCGGGATTTGCCGCGGCGTGCCGTCGATCACGCGGCTGAGTGTGCCGCGCTCGGGCAGGCCCTGCAGCATCAGGCGCCGCGTGATCGGCCCGGCGCGCAGCTCGACGGGGACAAATCGAAAGGGCTCGGCCGTCATCACGCCGGGCAGATGCTTGAAATCCGCGATCGCCCGACCCGGGCCCGGCTCGACGAGCGAGAGCGTCACGGTCTGCCGCTGCACGACGTCCCACTGGAAATCGATCACATAGGCGATGCCGTCGCGAAACGAATTCGGCACGATCAAGATCGCGGTCGCGAGGGCGAGGGCGAGGCAGGTGAGCCCGCTGCGCACCGGCCGGCGCTGGAGGTTGCGCAGCGCCATGCGCAGCGATGCGCTGCACCACCGCGCGAGACCGAGGCGCTCGGCCAACGACGGCCGAAAGCTCGCCGGCGCCTCCGGCCGCATCGCCTCGGCGGGCGGCAGCCGCACCGCCCGGCGCACTGCGCCCGCCACGCCGGCAAACGCGGACAGGGCGCTGACGAGCGATGCCGCCACGAGCACGCGCCCGTCGAGCAGGAAGTCCAGCTGCGGAAAGCGGAAAAACAGATGATACATCTCCACCAGCCGATGCCCGAGCACGATGCCGCCGATCGCGCCGATCGCGACCCCGCCGACCACAATCGCGAGGGAAGACTTGAAATAGTGCGCGCCCACCTGGCGGTTCGAGAAGCCGCAGGCCTTGAGCATCGCGATCTGCTCGCGTTGCAGGGTGATCTGCCGGCTCATCACGGAATTAGTCATGAACGCCGCCACGCTCAGGAACACGAGCGGGAAGGCGACCGACAGCCCTTGCAGCACACGGATCTCGTCGTCAACGCGGCGGTGCGAGGCGTGGTCGATGCGGCCATAGGCGCCGCGTCCGCCGTAGGGCGCGAGGACTCTGTTCACCGCCGCGATCACCTCGCGCTCGCTCGCGCCCGGGGCCAGCGCCAGCGAGACGTTGTTGAACGCGCCGTAGAGCTGAAACGCGGTCGCAAGCTCCTTGTAGGGCATCCAGAAGACGCCGTAGGTCTTGTTGTCCGGCAGCGCCGCGCCGGGTGGCGCCTCGAAGATAAACTCAGGCGAGAGCACCACGCCCGAGATGCGGAAAGATTCCTTGGTGCCGTTGAGCACCGCCGCGATGGTGTCGCCCGGCTTGAGGCCGTGCGCCTCGGCGAACGCCTCGCCAACCGCGAGTTCCCCGACGGTGACGCGCCCAACGGGCGGTCGACCGCTGCGGGCATGCAAGCGGTTGAGCACCGGCTCGCCGCGTTCCGGCAGCGAGTTGATGAGCCCGACGGCCGGTTCGCGCAGGCCGGGCACGTCGAGCGTCACTTGGATGGCGATGCCTGTTTGAACACGCGCGACGCCCGGAATGGCGGCAAGCTCGTCGCGCACGGAGTTGGGGGCGCGTTTGAGCCGGGCAAACACGTCGGCAAAGCGATGCCGCTCGTAGTAGCCGTCGCGGGTCGTCTCGAGCGAGAGGATCAGCGACCGGGTCATGATCATCATCGCGATGCCGCAGGCCATCACCAGCGCAACGGCGACGGCCTGCGAACGCAGCGCGCGCAAATCGCGGAGCAGCTTGGTGTCGAGGAGGCTCATCGGAAACGGCAGGGGGAGGAGCGAATGCTGAAAAAGGGCGTCTCGGGCGCGAGGTCCGTTCGTTTCAGATTTTCACTCTTCGACCTTCACCCTCCCTTTTTCTCTACCAGGCGAGATCGCGCGCCGCGCCGCGCCGGGAATTTTCCCGGGCGCTCACGATGCGCCCATCGGACAGCGTGAAGACGCGGTCGGCCATCTCTGCGAGGATGGCGTTGTGCGTGATGATGACGGCGAGGGTGCCGAGCTCGCGGTTGATTTTCTCGATGGCCTCGAGCACGGTGACGCCCGTGCGCACATCGAGCGCGCCGGTGGGCTCGTCGCACAGCAGCACCTCGGGGCGCTTGGCGATGGCCCGGGCGATCGCGACGCGCTGCTGCTCGCCGCCCGAGAGCTGCGCCGGAAAATGATCCAGGCGATCCGCGAGGCCGACGAGCGCGAGCGCCTCCTCGGGCGCCATCGGGTCGCGGCAAATCTCGGTGATGAGCGCGACGTTTTCCCGCGCGGTGAGGCTCGGGATCAGGTTGTAGGCCTGAAAGACGAAGCCCACGGCATCGCGGCGGAACTGCGTGAGCTCGGCCTCGCCGAAGCCCGCGAGGTTTGCGCCGCGGTAGAGCAGCGTGCCGTGCGTGGGCGAGTCGAGCCCGCCGAGTTGGTTGAGCAGCGTCGATTTCCCGCTGCCCGAGGCGCCGAGCAGCACGATCAACTCGCCCGCGAACAAATCGAGGTCGACGCCGCGCAGCGCGGTCACCGCGGCATCGCCCTCGCCGTAGATGCGCGCGAGCCCGCGCACGTGAAACACCGGCGAAGGCTGGGCGGCGGCGGGCATGACGGGAAAGCCAACGGGCTCCGCGCCGCGGCGGCAACCGGCAACCGCCGCCGATCGATGCGGCAACATCGGCGCGCTCGCGCCCGCGGTGCTTGGCGCCCTAGGGCTTGGGCTTCAGCGGATCCATCGCGCGATCCAGCTGGGCTGGGGGCGGCAGCAGGTCGGCGACTTTCTTGCCCGCCAACTCCGCGGCGATTTCCTTGGCGCGGCGTTCGCCGGTCTCGATCCACGCGGGCTGCGATTTAATCTGGGCGCGCAGCCGGGCCTCGGTGTCGCCGCCGGCGCCGCGCTCGCGCGCGAGGATGAGCCAGGCGAGCGCCTCGGCGTAGCTGCGCTTCACGCCGCGGCCGCCGGCATGGGCGGCGCCGATGTTGTAGAAGGCCTCGGCCTCGCCCCCGGCGGCCGCGGCGCGGAAATAGGCGAGCGAGCGCGCGGGATCCTTGGCGACACCGGCCTCGCCGTCGGCCAGCAGCATGCCGATGCGAAAGGCAGCGCCCGAGTGGCCGGCGCGCGCGGCCTTTTCCAGCAGCGCGACGCCGCGGGCCTCGTCCTTCGCGAGGCCTTCGCCGCGCAGCAGCATCTCGCCGAGCGCGGCCTCGGCCTTCGGGTTTCCCTTCGCGGCCGACTGTTGCAGCTCCTTGAGGTCGGACCACGCGGAGCCGCCGCCGGTGCGCGACAGGAGCACGGGCTTGGAATCGCCGGGGCCTTGCGACCAGGCGGCCGGGGCGACGAGCACGGCGAGGATCGTCGCGAGCAAAGCGATCGGGGTGGGGCGGGTGTTCATGCGGGCGGTGGAGGCAAAGTGGATGGACACATTGACCAACCAGCGGGCGTGATGTTCATGGCGAAGCGCGGGAATCCCTTCGTTTTGGCGAAACATCGCCCGCCCGGTATCGTGCGCGGGCGATGACGATGATGCTCCGCTTCACGCAGGATGTGCTCCGGCACTATCCGCAAATCCACCTTGCCTGCCACCTGGCGCATCCACGCGCGCGCACGAACACGTTTCACCTTACGGACAAGGACATCGTGCTCCTCGGCCACCTTGATCAGGACGCACCGATGCTCGCTGGATCACTGGCGCGGCACCTCGGCGTGGGCTCCCCTGCGCTCTCGGCGCAGCTCGCGAGGCAGCTCGCGCGCGGCATGATCGCGCGCCGCCGCGCCCGCGCGATCGCAGGCAAATCGAGCTCACGCTCACCGCGCTCGGCGCCGAGGCGATGGCCACGACCTCCATCCTCGATCCAGGGCGCGTGACGGCGTTGCTGGTGCAATTGAAGCCGGCCGAGCGTGCCCGGGAAGTCCGCCGACGTGGCCAAGGCCGGCGAGCTGCGCGTGACGCACACCGGTGGCGCGTTCGCGCTCCTGCTGGGCGTTCGCGCCACCGCGGAGAAATGGGCGCTCAAAATCCGCCACCCCAGGAGCCTCGTCGACAAACTCGGGCTGAAGCCCGAGTCGCGCGCCTAGCCGAGCTCAAGCGCCACCTCGCGCCCGCGGGCGCGATCTGGGTCGTGTCGCTCAAGGGCAAGGCCGCGCGCGTGAAGGACGTCGACGTGATGCGCGCCGCGAAAGCCGCCGGTCTCGTCGACAACAAGGTCTGCGGCTTCTCCGCCACGCACACGGCGCTGAAGCTGGTGATCCCGGTCGTGGAGCGTGGGGGACGGCGGTAGCGCGCGGCCCCTCGATCGAAAGATGCGCCGCCCGCGGCGGCGCCTCACGCCTCGGCCTCGCCCGTCACGGTCGCGCCGCCGGTGATGTTCACCTTCTCGAGGATCGCCTTCTGGATTTTCTCGGCGAGCTCGGGCTTTTCCTTGAGCGCCTGCTTCGCCGCGTCGCGGCCCTGGCCGACGAGGTTGCCCTCGTAGGCGATCCACGCGCCTTTCTTCTCGAGGATGCGGTGCTCGAGGCCGAGATCGAGGAGCGAGCCCATCTTGGAGATGCCCTCGTCATACATGATGTCGAACTCCACCTCCGTGAACGGCGGCGCGACCTTGTTCTTCACGACTTTGATCTTGGTGCGGTTGCCGATGACCTTGCCCTCGGGCGTCTTGATCTGGTCCTTGCGGCGGATGTCGATGCGCACGCTGGCGAAGAACTTCAGCGCGCGGCCGCCGGAGGTCGTCTCGGGGTTGCCGAACATCACGCCGATCTTCTCGCGAATCTGGTTGGTGAAGATGCACACGCAGTTCGTCTTGCTGACGACGGCGGTGAGGCGGCGCATCGCCTGGCTCATCAGGCGCGCCTGCGCGCCGACGGTCGCGTCGCCCATCTGGCCGTCGAGCTCGGCCTTGGTCGTCAGCGCCGCCACGGAGTCGAGCACGATCACGTCGATGGAGTTGGAGCGGATGAGCGTCTCCATGATGTTGAGCGCGTCCTCGCCGGAGTCGGGCTGGGAAACGAGCAGGTCGTCGAGGTTCACGCCGACGACGCGCGCGTATTTCGGGTCGAGCGCATGCTCGACATCGATGAAGGCCGCGAGCCCGCCGCGCTTTTGCGACTCGGCGATCACGCTCAGGCAGAAGGTGGTTTTGCCCGAGGATTCCGGCCCGTAGATCTCGATGATGCGGCCCTTGGGCAGGCCGCCGACGCCGAGGGCGAGATCGACGGCGAGAGAGCCGGTGGTGAGGGTCTCGACCTTCATCTTGGCATTGGAGCCGAGGCGCATGATCGAACCCTCGCCGAACTGCTTGGTGATGGAGGAGAGGGCGAGCTCGATGTTCTTGTCGCGCGCGGCGTTGGCGGCGGCGACCGCGGCGCTGGCGGCGGACTTGGCGGGAGCGGGGGCGGCTTTGGACATGTGAGGGCGAGGGTAGCGTGTGTGGTTGGTTTTGAAAGGGTGTGGAGCGCCAGCGTGTGCCTCGCGCGGAGAACGAAGCAAGTGCGGAGCAGTGAGCGAGAGGAAGACGTGTTCAGATAAACACGTCAAGGGTGATTTGGCGGGATGGGTGTGATGGCGGAGGCTCGGGCAACCTTGGGGATTGCTCGTGACCGGCACGGCCGGCAGCCTGCGCGCTGCTTGAGAAGCCGAGACGCCTGCCTCTTTGCCGCGCTCACCGTGCTGCTTTGGGTCGCCACCGTGAGAATGCCGGCTCCGCCGGAGACGGCGCTCGATCCCTCGTGGCAGGAGATGCTGGTGCGGGGATGGGTCGAGAACTGGCAGTATGGGCCGGACTTTGCGTTTACCTACGGGCCGCTGGGTTTTTTTGTCACCGACTACCATCTGGGTGCGGAGGGCGCAGTCGCGCGACTGCTCGGGTTGTATTTCGGACAGCTGGTCTTTGCCGCCGCAATCATCTGGCTGCTCGGGGCCATCGCGTTGTGGCGGCGCGTGCTGTTGGTGCTGGCGGTGGCGGCGCTGCACACGCGGCATTGGTCGGACGGGCCTTATCTGCTGTTTATCGCGTTGGTGGTAGTCCGGCGGCTGATTCCGGGGGAGGAGGCGGCGCGCTCCGGAGCGTGGGCGGGAGCGCTGGCATTTTTCGCGCACGTGAAGTTCTCGTTTGCGGTGCTGGGGCTGGCCGGGGTGGGCCTTGCGGTGTTGGTGGCCGCACTCCGGCGGCGCTGGACCGTCGCTCTCGGGATCGGTGCGGGCTACGGGCTGGCCTTCCTGGGGTTCTGGCTGCTGGCAGGGCAGGCGTTGACGAACCTGCCGCCCTATCTCGTCAACGCCCTCGAGATCATCAAGGGCTATGACATGATGGCGCTGGACGAGCCCGTCCGCAAAACGCTGGCGGGCGCGGCGCTCGTGGGCTGGTGCGGCTTCGTGTTGCTCGCGCACCTGAGAAAAAATCGCGACCTTGGCACGCTGGCGACGGTGGTCTTTCTCGGGGCCCTGGGGTTCATGCTGTGGAAGCACGCCTTCACGCGTGCGGGTGCGGGCCACATGGGCAGCCTGCCCATCACGCTGGTTTACCTGACCGTGACGATGGCCGCGTATTTTTCCCCGGAAGGAAAATTTCACCGGCTCGACTACGCATGGGTCGCGGGGTTCGCGGCGCTTGGCCTAGGCCAGCTGGGGAGCTGGGAATTTTTGTCGGGCACGCCGCGCCGGCTGCGCGAGAATGTCACCGGCTTGGCGCGCGGCCCGGGCCTCACGGCCAAGTGGCAAGCTGAGCTGGCCACCGTGCGCGACCGGGAGGCGCTTGCGGCACGGCTTGGCCTTGTCGGACGCGGGAGCGTGGATGTCTATGACTTCAATCAGGGCGTCGCCCTCTTGCAGTCGCTCAATTTCCGGCCGCGGCCGGTGCCGCAGGGCTACACGGTTTACACGCCTCGGCTGGGCGAACTCAATCGTCGGCACTACGCCGGGGATCGGGCGCCGGACTTTGTGCTTTGGCGGATGGGCACAATTGACGCGCGGTTTCCCAGCCAGGACGACGCCTCGCTGTTTCCGATCGTGTGGGAGCGCTACCGCGTAGACGAGACGATGGGCGACTATCTCCTCCTGAAAAAGGAGGCGAAGTCGCGCCTGTGGAGCGCGGGCGAGCACACGTTTTTGCGCCGCTCGCTGCGGCTGGGGGAGACACTGGAGCTGCCAACGACGGCTGCGGATGCCATCATATGGCTCAAATTGAAAGCGACCCCGACATTTCCGGGTCGGCTGCGCAAACTAGCCTACAAGCCGGCGACCTTGTTCATGCACACGGAGGAACAAGTGCGCGGGCGCGAGGAGTGGCGGATCCTGACCCGCGTGGCCGAGGACCCCGGTTTTCTGCTCCAACCCGTGCTCACGAGCAATGTCGAGTTTGCCGATTTCATGAAGGGAGAGGTGCAGCCGCCAATCCAACGGATCAGTTTCAGTGCGCCTCCGCGACAGGGGGTGTTCTGGTCGACCCTCGAGGTCGAGCTCACCATCATGCCGCGTCGACGCACGACGCGCTGAAGCGGCCTTCAAAGCCCCGTCGGCGCGCCGGGTTTCACGGCCACCGCGAAATACACGGCGCCCAGAATCAGCAGGAAGCTCACGGCGTAGTTCCAGGTGAGCCTTTCCCCGAGCACGAGCCACGCGAAGCCCACGAACACCACCAGCGTGATGACCTCCTGGATGATCTTGAGCTGGTAGCCGGTGAGGCCGCTGGCGTAGCCGATGCGGTTGGCCGGCACCATGAACACATACTCGCAGAGCGCGATGCCCCACGACATGAGCACGACGAGCCACAGCGCCTTGCCCTCGAAAATCTTCCACTTGAGCTGGCCATACCAAGCGCAGGTCATGAAGAGGTTGGAGGCAAAGAGGAGGAGGATGGTTTTCATCGGGGCCCTCGAGTGGAGCGGGGGGCGCGCCGGTTGGAAAGCCCGGAGCCGGCGCGGCCCGCGCCGCGCTTGGGCGCCGAAGGCGGGCGCTCAGCACCGCATCGTCTTCCGCTTTGGCGCGATGGGCGCGCCGCGGCGGCACTTCATGATGTAGCTCTCGGCGTCGGGCACCTTGCAGGCGGTGTCGCCCATGTCGACTTGCACGCGCCCGAGTTTCTTTGCGGTGGCGACGGCTTTGTCGCCGAGCGGCGCGACGTAGGTGCCGCACATGATCACGAAGCTGTTCATCGCGTAGCGCACGCCGTCGGGCGCGTCCTTCAAGGTGCGCGCCGCGCGGTCGAGCAGCCGGCCGAATTCCTTCAGCGGCAGCTTTTCGTCCGGCGCCGTCGCGGCGAGCGCGCCGAGCGTGTTCCAGCCCGAGCACGCGAGGCCCTCCGTCTTCGCGTCGATCCACTTCAGCGCGAGCGCGAGGCCCTCCGGGTGCTCCGAGGCCACCCAGGGCACGATGGTGTTGCCGATCATGCTCCAAGCGGCGGCATCGGCCCATTGCTGGAGTTGGGCGCGCGTCATCTTTGCGCCGTCGGCGATCATGCCGGCGAGGTATTGGGCGTCGCCGTTGCCGGTGGCGTAGAGCTGGAGCGCGAGCGCCTGCTCGCCCTTGAGCTTTTGGTGGAGCGGCTTCAGGTCGCCGATGCGCACGCCGAAGAACGGCTCCTTCGCGCCGTGTTTCAGCAGCACGCGCTTGGTCGATTCGCTGCCCTTGGCGGCGAGGGCGGACATCACCTGGTCAAGCGTCATGGGGTGGAGATGGAGGCAGCCCAGCAAAGCCGCCGGCCGGTTGCACCCCAAAATTGGCGGCCGGCCCCTTCTGGAAAAAGCCGGAACTTTTTTGTCCGGTTTCCGTTTCGGCACCGTTATCCAGGTGAACCTCATGAAAAAGATCGTCCTCGGCCTGCTCCTGCCGTTTGCCCTCGCCTCGCTGCTCCGCGCCCTCCCGCCCGGAGTCGCGAGCATCCCGTTCACCACGTCGCAGGCCCAGTTTGCGGGCGGCGACTCGATCACGATCCAGGAGGTGCTGGCCGCTTCGACGACCATCGGCGTCGGCACCACCGTCGTGGTGCGCGGCACCTACACGCTGCAAAGCCAGGCGGCCGCGTTTTTGGGGATCAGCCTGACCACCACCGAGCCAGTGGGCGTGCCCAACCAATCCACCGCGCGCCAGCAAATCGCGGCCGGCACGGGCACGTTTGAGATGGAGTATACGGTGCAGTTCGCGGGCACGGTCTACATCGCCTTCACGCCGGTCGCGGGCGGGGCTTCGTTTGGTCGCATTTATTTCGGAGGGGGGACGGGAGGCGGCTCCACGCCCACCAACCCCACGACGCCGACCGTCCCCGCGATCAACACGGCTGGCCTGACGAGCGTGCCCTTTGCCACGTCAAAGGCGCAGTTCGCCGCCGGCGATTCGATCACGATCCAGGAGGTGCTCGCCTCGTCGCCCAATATCGGGCCCGGCGACACCGTCCGGGTGCGCGGCGTGTATGCGTTGCAGAGCGCCGCGAGCGCCACGCTCGCGATCAACCTCACGCTCAACGCCCCCGGCGTGACGGTGCAGACCTCGCCCAGCTCGCGCGCCGCGGTCACCACGGGCTCGGGCAGCTTCGACCTCGCGTATCAGGTCGACCAGCCGGGCTCGTTGCATGTCACCTTCTACTCGAGCAGCACCGGCGCGTCCTTCGGCGGGGTTTATTTTTCGGCCCCGGGCGCCGCGACGGGCGGCACTACGGCCGCGATTGTCAGCCCGGCCACCAACACCGGCCTGCTCGGCAATCTTTCCATCCGCAGTCTGGTGAGCTCCGGCGCCGGCGCGCTCATCGCCGGCGTGACCGTGGCCGATCGCGAGCGCTACGTGCTCATCCGCGGCGTCGGCCCGACGCTCGGCAAATTCGGCGTCGCCGGTGTGCTCGCGAAGCCGCAGCTCGCCGTCTACAACGCGGGCAACGAGCTGGTCGCGTCGACCGGCTCGTGGAGCACCAGTTTCACCGCCGCGCAGCGCGCCGGCATCGAGCTGCTGTCGGCCTCGGTCGGCGCCTTCGCCCTCAACGCCGGGTCGGACGACGCCGTGCTCCACCTCCGGCTCGTGCCCGGCAGCTACACGATCATCGTGTCCACCGGCGATGGTCAGCCCGGCGCCGCGTTGATGGAAGTCTACGCCTCGTCGACCTTCAGCCTGCCGCAGTGAGGCGAGGCGCTGCCGGCAACGCCGCCGCCGATTCCCGCTGATGAGGCCCGACGACGCCACGCTGCTGCGCCGCTACGCGGTGGAACGCTCCGGGGCGGCGTTCGTGGAATTCGTCGGGCGGCATCTGCCGCTGGTGTATTCGGCCGCGGTCCGCCGGCTCGGGGGCGACACGCATCGCGCGCAGGACGTCGCGCAGACGGTCTTCTGCGCCGTCGCGCGTGACGCGCGAAGTCTTTCCGAGCACACGGTGCTCACCGGCTGGCTCTACACGGCCACGCGCAACGCCGTCATCGACGTGCAGCGGGCCGAGAGCCGCCGCCGCCGCGAAGAGGAGGCCAACGCCATGCAAACGACACTCACCGATCACGAGGTCCCGATCGATTGGTCGCGGCTCCGGCCCGTGCTCGACACCGCGATGGACGACCTGGGTGGCGACGATCGCGGGGCCGTGCTCCTGCGATTTTTCGAAAACAAGCCGTTCGCCGAAATCGGCGCCGCGCTCGGCCTGAGCGAGGACGCCGCGCGCAAGCGCGTCGATCGCGCCCTCGACAAGCTCCGCGACATCCTCGGCCGCCACCGGATCGCGTCCACCTCCGCCGCGCTCGCGACGTTGCTGGCCGCGGAGACGGTCACGGCCGCGCCCGCCACGCTCGCCGCCAGCATCACGAGTGCGGCGCTGGCGACGGGGGCCGCGGCGGCGGGAGCCGGCGCGTTTTTCACGCTGGCCAAGCTGAAAGTGGGCGTGGCGGCGGCGCTGGTGGTCGGGGCCGGCGCCGTGGTCGTCACGCAGCGGCAGGAGATTGCCGCGCTGCGCGAAGACCGGGCGAACACGCAAAGCCAGCTCGCCAAACTCGCGACGGAAAACGCCGCCCTCACCCAGGCGCGCGCCGACAGCGAGGCGGCGCAGGCCAGGCTCCGTGCGGGAGCCGCCGCCGCGCCGGCAACACGATCGCCCGGCAGTGCCGGGCGTGCGCCGGGAAATGCGATCGCGCCGAGCCAAGCCGCGGGCGCTCTCGTGCTCGGCCCGCTGCCCGACACCCCTGAGATCAGAAAACAACGGGCCGACTGGCAGCGTCGCTACGCGCCATTTTTCCAGCAGCGCGGACTCACCGCCGCGCAAGGCGATCGGTTTGTGGAGCTGAAGATTCACCAGGCCATCGAGCGGCAGGATTTTCAGGCGGCCGTCCGGGCCGCGAACCTGCGGGGCGACTCGCACGCGGTGCAGGCGCTGCGCGCGAAGGATGTCAGCCCCATCACCCGCGCGCGGTTCGAGCTGCTGGGCCGGGAAGGCTACGAAGCCTACGGCAAATATGAAGTGAGCTCCGGCTACCGGATGGCCTACGTCGAGCCCATGCTGCCGGCTTTTGCGTCGGCCCGCGTCCCGCTTTCGCCGCAGCAGGCCGAGCAGATGATCGCGGTGTTTGCCGCCAGCAGCCGGCAGGTGCAGGCCAGGCCCACGGACATCGGCACCCTGCAGCGCATGGGCTGGGATGCGGTGGTTGCCCGGGCCGGCGGCTTCCTCACCGCCGAGCAACTCGCCGTGCTGCGAAACTACGCCCGCGATCGGAAGTAGCGCGGAGGCGCCGGCGGCGACGCCGCATCGTTCATTCTCAGCGTTGATGGTCTCGCTCACATCGGTGGCCCGAGTGCCCCGGCGCTCGCCGTGTCGGGTGGGGATGGAGTCCCGTTTTCCAACCCGGTCTCGGTCGTCCACGGCGCGGGGGTCGACGTCTACACCGGCTCGTTTTCCGCCAAGCACATCAGCGCCCGGGATGGCGGCTCCGCCGCCGGCCTGACGCGCCCTCGCTCCCCGGCGGCCCTCACGACCCTCGCTGCCCGCGGCGAGGTTTTTTTCGCGACTATGCGCGATAGTAGTCCCGGAACCACGCGACGAAGCGCCGCAGCCCCTCCTCCAGCGGCACCTTCGGCGTGAAACCGATCGCGGCCTGGATGCGCGTGAGATCAGCGCAGGTCTCGAACATGTCGCCGGGCTGGGGCGGGAGCAGCTCGACGGCGGCTTTTTTGCCGAGGAGCTGCTCCAGCATGCGCACGAAGAGGATCGTCTCCACGGGGCGGTGGTGGCCCACGTTGAGGACCCGGAGGCGCGGTGGCGGTGGGGCCTCGTCGGCGGGCAGGGTGGGGGGCGGGTAGAGCAGCACCTTCACCACGCCATCGACGATGTCGTCCACATAGGTGAAGTCGCGGAGGTTTTTCCCGGCGTTGAAGAGCTTGAGCGGCCGGCCCTCGCAGATGGCGCGGGCAAAGAGCGTCGGCGCCATGTCGGGCCGGCCCCACGGGCCGTAGACGGTGAAGAAGCGCAGGCCGGTGACGTGGAGGCCGTGGTTGTGCGCGTAGCTGTGGGCCATCAGCTCGTTGGCCTTCTTGGTCGCGCCGTAATAGGAGATGGGCTGATCGGTGTCGTCGTCCTCGCGGAAGGGCGGCCGCGCGCCCGCGCCGTAGACGCTGCTGCTGGAGGCAAACACGAGGTGCTTCGGCGGCGTGCGGCGGCAGGCCTCGAGCACACTGGCAAAGCCGTCGAGGTTGGCGCGCGTGTAGGCCGCGGGCTGCTCCATGCTGAAGCGCACGCCCGGCTGCGCGCCGAGGTGCACGACGTAGGCCGGCCTGAAGTGCGCGACGAGCCCGGCGAATTTCTCCGCATCGGCGAAGTCCGCCTGCAAAAACCGAAACGTCTCGAACGCCGGCGCTTTCGGTCCGGCGTCCGCCGGCTCGATGCGCTCGGCGACCTTCTGCAGCTCGGCGAGGCGCGCGCGCTTGAGCGCGACATCGTAGTAGCCGCTCAGGCTGTCCACGCCGAGCACCTCGCACTTCCTCGTCTCCGCCAGACGGCGCGCGACATGGTAACCGATGAACCCGGCGGCGCCGGTCACGAGGACTTTCATTGCGGGGCGTGATAGGCGCGTGTGGGAATCGCGGCTAGCGGAAAGTTTTTTGCACCGCCCGTGCACAGCGCCGCCCGCTTCTATGACACCGTTGTGCGAAGATTCCCGAAAACGGCGCTTGATCGCCGAAAACCCCGGCCTTTATCTTGCACCGTTTTTTCCGTCGCACACGCTCAACGCATGATCATCAAAGCCTACCTCAAGCCCCACTGCGGGTGGTCCAATGGCGTGCGCGCGATCATGCGCAAGCATGGCCTCGCCTTCGAGGACATCGACATCATCAACAACCGCGCCAACTACGCCGAGATGGTCGCCAAGTCCGGCCAGCCCCTCTCGCCCTGCGTCGAGATCGACGGGGTCATGCTCGCCGACGTCTCGGGCGAGGAGGTCGAAAACTACCTGCTCAGCAACGACCTGGTGAAACCGACCGACGCCCGAACGGACGTCGCCACCAACGCCGGCTGCTCCGACGAGGAGCACGCCAAGATGGCCACGAAAACGATCCGCTTCTTCTAACCTCCCACGCTGAGAGCACTCCGCACACTCAATCCCACGGGCCGCTCTCGCTGAAGACGAGAACGGCCCTTTTTTTGCTCTAAGCGCCCCGACCACACCGCCTCCCTTTCCGACCTTCGCCGACATGAACCACCGCACCAGCGACCATCCCGCGACCAACCCCGAAGCCTTCAGCGCCCCGGGGCTGCCGCCCAAGCAGGGCCTCTACGATCCGTGGTTCGAGCACGAGGCCTGCGGCGTGGGCTTCGTCGTCGATATGCACGGCCGCAAGTCCCACAAGATCGTCGCCGACGGCCTCCAGATCCTCCGCAACCTCGATCACCGCGGCGCCTCGGGCGCCGAGATCAACACGGGCGACGGCGCGGGCATCCTCATCCAGATGCCGCACAAGTTCCTCGCCGAGGTCGGCAAGGCCTCGCGCCTCGCGCTGCCCGAGGCCGGCCAGTATGGCGCGGGCCTCGTGTTTCTCCCGCGCAACCCCGCCGTGCGCCGCAAGGTCGAGGAGACCTTCGAGCAGGTCGTGCAGGCCGAGGGCCAGACGTTCCTCGGCTGGCGCACCGTGCCCACCAACAGCGCCTCGCTCGGCGACACCGCGCGCTCCTGCGAGCCGTTCATGCGCCAGGCCTTCATCGGCCGCAGCGCCGACCTGACCGACGATCAGGCCTTCGAGCGCAAGCTCTACGTCATCCGCAAGCGCGCCTATTCCGCCATCCGCACCTCCACGCTCGCCGGCGCGGAATACTGGTATGTCGCGTCGCTCTCGATGCGCACCCTCGTCTACAAGGGCATGCTCACGACCGATCAGGTCGATCATTATTTCCCGGACCTGAAGCACCCGCTCATGGAGTCCGCGCTCGCGCTGGTGCACTCGCGCTTTTCGACGAACACCTTCCCGAGCTGGGAGCGCGCGCACCCCTACCGCTATCTCGCGCATAACGGCGAGATCAACACCCTCCGCGGCAACATCAACTGGATGCACGCCCGCGAGGCGCTCTTCGACAGCCCGGTCTTCGGCGACGACATCAAGAAGATTCTCCCGATCATCAACCCCAACGGCTCGGACTCGTCGATGTTCGACAACACCCTCGAGCTGCTCGTCCTCGCCGGCCGCCCGCTCGCGCACGCGATGATGATGCTCATCCCCGAGCCGTGGTCCAACCACGAGTCGATGGACGAGGAGCGCCGCGCCTTCTACCAATACCACTCCTGCCTCATGGAGCCGTGGGACGGCCCCGCCTCGATGGGCTTCACCGACGGCAAGCAGATCGGCGCCATCCTTGATCGCAACGGCCTGCGCCCCTCGCGCTTCTACGTCACCAGGGACGGCCTCGTCATCATGGCCTCCGAGGCCGGCGTGCTCGACATCCCCGCCGATCAGATCGTGCAGAAGGGCCGGCTGCAGCCCGGCCGCATGTTCCTCGTCGACACCGAGCAGGGCCGCATCATCGAGGACGAGGAAATCAAGCGCGAGATCTCGCGCGCCCAGCCCTACGGCGAGTGGATCAAGCAGCACCTCGTCCACCTCAGCGATCTGCCCGAGGCCCCGACCGTCGAGGGCCCGGATCACGCGACGCTGCTCCAGCGCCAGATCGCGTTTGGCTACACGTTCGAGGATGAGCGCGTGATCATCGCGCCCATGGCCAAGGATGGCGTCGAGGCCATCGGCTCGATGGGCAACGACGCCGCGCTCGCCGTGCTCTCCAACAAGCCGCGCCTGCTCTACGACTACTTCAAGCAGCTCTTCGCGCAGGTCACCAACCCGCCGATCGACTCGATCCGCGAGGAGATCGTCACGTCGTCCGAGTCGCGCCTCGGCTCCGAGGGCAACCTGCTCAACCCGCAGCCCACCGCGTGCCGCCGCGTCGAGCTGAAGTGGCCCGTCCTCACCAACGAGGAGTTCGCCAAGATCAAGCGCACGCAGCTTCCCGGGCTCAGGACCAACGTGCTCCCGATCCTCTTCCGCGTCGCCCGCGGCAAGGTCGGCCTCGAGAAATCGATGGAGGAACTCTGCATCATGGCCCGCCGCATGATCGAGGAGGACGAGGCCAACGTCCTCATCCTCTCCGACCGCGGCGTGACCAAGGACTACGCGCCCATCCCCGCGCTGCTCGCCGTCGCGGGCCTCCACCATTACCTGATCAAGGAGGGCCTGCGCACCAAGGTCTCGCTCGTCATCGAGACGGGCGAGGCGCGCGAGGTGCACCACTTCGCCCTGCTCATCGGCTACGGCGTCACCGCCATCAACCCCTACGTGGCGTTCGAGACGATCGACGACATGATCCGCGAGGGCTTGCTCACCGGCGTCGATCACCGGAAGGGCTGCGCCAACTTCGTGAAGGCCGCGTCGAAGGGCGTGATCAAGGTCATGTCCAAGATGGGCATCTCCGCGATCCAGTCGTATCGGGGCGCGCAGGTGTTCGAGGCGCTCGGCCTCCGCCAGGATGTCATCGACAAATACTTCACGTGGACGCCCTCGCGCGTCGGCGGCATCGGCCTCGACGTGATCGCGCAGGAGGTGCTGCTGCGCCACCGCGCGGCGTATCCCGAGCGCACCGTCGATGCGCCCGTGCTGCCCGTCGGCGGCGTCTACCAGTGGCGCGCGAGCGGCGAGGCGCACTTGTTCACGCCCGAGTCCGTGCACGCGCTGCAAAAGGCCGTGCGGCAAAACTCCAAGCCCGCCTACCAGGCCTACGCCAAGCTCATCAACGAGCAGGGCCGCAACCTCTGCACGCTGCGCTCGCTCCTGGATTTCAAGGGCGGCAACACCCCCGTGCCGATCGAGGAGGTCGAGCCCGCGGAGAAAATCATGAGGCGCTTCAAGACGGGCGCCATGTCCTACGGCTCCATCTCGCAGGAGGCGCACGAGACGCTCGCCATCGCCATGAACCGCATCGGCGGCAAGTCCAACACCGGCGAGGGCGGCGAGGATCCCGCGCGCTTCACGTGGACCAACGAGCAGGGCGACTCGAAGAACTCCGCGATCAAGCAGGTCGCCTCGGGCCGCTTCGGCGTCACGAGCGAATACCTCGTCAACGCGAAGGAGCTCCAGATCAAGATGGCGCAGGGCGCGAAGCCCGGCGAGGGCGGCCAGCTGCCCGGCACCAAGGTCTACCCGTGGGTCGCCAAGACCCGCGGCACCACCGCGGGCGTCGGCCTCATCTCCCCGCCGCCGCACCACGACATCTACTCCATCGAGGATCTCGCGGAGCTGATCCACGACCTCAAGAACGGCAACAAGGACGCGCGCATCTCGGTGAAGCTCGTCTCCGAGGTCGGCGTCGGCACCGTCGCCGCCGGCGTCGCCAAGGCGCATGCCGATGTCGTCCTCATCTCCGGCTACGACGGCGGCACCGGCGCCTCGCCGCAGACGTCGTTGCAGCACGCGGGCCTGCCGTGGGAACTCGGCCTCGCCGAGACCCACCAGACGCTCGTCCTCAACAACCTCCGCTCGCGCATCGCCGTCGAGACCGACGGCCAGCTCAAGACCGGCCGCGACGTGATCATCGCCGCGCTGCTCGGCGCGGAGGAGTTCGGCTTCGCCACCGCGCCGCTCGTCGCCACCGGCTGCATCATGATGCGCGTGTGCCATCTCAACACCTGCCCCGCGGGCGTCGCCACGCAGGACCCGCAGCTCCGCGCGAAGTTCGCCGGCAAGCCCGAGCACGTCGTGAACTTCATGAAGTTCATCGCCGAGGACATGCGCGAGCTCATGGCCGGGCTCGGCTTCCGCACCATCGAGGAAATGATCGGCCGCACCGATCGCCTCGAGGCGAAGAAGGCCGTCGATCACTGGAAGGCCAAGGGCCTCGACTTCTCGAAGATCCTCTACCAGCCCGACGTCGCGCCCGAGGTCGGCCGCTTCTGCCAGATGAAACAGGACCACGGCATCGACCGCTCGCTCGACATGACCACGCTCCTCGCGCTCGCGCAGCCCGCGATCACGAACGGCGAAAAGGTCGTCGCCGAGCTGCCGATCCGGAACGTCAACCGCGTCACCGGCACCATCGTCTCCGGCGAGGTCACGAAGAAGCACGGCGCCAAGGGCCTCCCCGAGGACACGATCAAGTTCAAGTTCACCGGCAGCGCCGGCCAGAGCTTCGGCGCATTCGTGACGCGCGGCATGACGCTCGCGATCGAGGGCGACGCCAACGACTACTTCGGCAAGGGCCTCTCCGGCGGCAAGCTGATCATCTATCCGCCGGCGGCCGCGAAGTTCAAGGCCGAGGAAAACATGATCGTCGGCAACGTCGCCTTCTACGGCGCGAGCGCCGGCGAGGCCTATATCCGCGGCATGGGCGGCGAGCGCTTCGCGGTCCGCAATTCCGGCGTGACCGTCGTGGTCGAGGGCATCGGCGACAACGGCTGCGAATACATGACCGGCGGCCACGTCGTCGTGCTCGGCCGCGCCGGGCGCAACTTCGGCGCCGGCATGTCCGGCGGCATCGCCTACGTGCTCGACGAGGCCGGCGACTTCGCCAAGCGCGTCAACCCGCAGATGGTCGGCGTCGAAAAGCTCGAGCACGCCAAGGAAATCGCCGCCGTGCGCGCGATGATCCAGAAGCACCTCGACTACACGCGGAGCGAGAAGGCGAAGGCCGTGCTCGCGGCGTGGGACAAGTTCGTGCCGCGGTTCGTCAAGGTCATGCCCAAGGACTACAAGCGCATGCTCGCCTGCATCGAGCGCGCGCAGGCCTCGGGCCTGACCGGCGACGAGGCGATCATGTCCGCCTTCGAGGAAAACGCCCGCGACACGTCGCGCGTGGGCGGCAACTGATCAAAACCGCCCGCGAACCACGCGAATCCACGCGAATGAAATCCCGCGCATACTTCGTCTCTTTTTCGCGCTTGTTCGCGTGATCCGCGGGCAACCTCCTCTCTTCGACTTTTCCTTCCATGGGCAAACCTACCGGCTTCATTGAGTATCTCCGCGAGCTTCCCGTCGATCGCACGCCCACCGAGCGCGTGCGCGACTGGAAGGAGTTCCACCACCACATGGAGGAGAAGAAGCTCCGCACGCAGGGCGCGCGCTGCATGGATTGCGGCATCCCGTTCTGCCACACGGGCAAGCTGATCAGCGGCATGGCCAGCGGCTGCCCGATCAACAACCTGATCCCGGAATGGAACGATCTCGTCTACCGCGGGCTCTGGCAGGAGGCGCTGCACCGCCTGCACAAGACGAACAACTTCCCCGAGTTCACCGGCCGCGTGTGCCCGGCCCCCTGCGAGGGCTCGTGCGTCCTCGGGATCAACGCGCCGCCCGTCACGATCAAGAACATCGAGGCCTCGATCATCGACAAGGGCTGGGAGGAAGGCTGGGTCATTCCCGAGGCGCCGAAGACGCGCACCGGGAAGAAAGTTGCCGTCATCGGCTCCGGCCCCGCGGGCTTGTCCGCCGCGGCGCAGCTCAACAAGGCCGGCCACACCGTCACCGTCTTCGAGCGCGCCGATCGCCCCGGCGGCCTGCTCATGTATGGCATCCCCAACATGAAGCTCGACAAGCAGGAGGTCGTGCTGCGCCGCATCAGGCTGATGGAGCAGGAGGGCATCAAGTTCATCTGCAACGCCAACGTCGGCGAGAACGTCGACTCGGAGATCTTCCTGAAGGAATTCGACGCGACCGTCATCTGCACCGGCGCCACCCAGCCCCGCGATCTCCCGATCGAGGGCCGCGCGCTCAAGGGCGTCCATTTCGCGATGGAGTTCCTCACGGCCAACACCAAGGCCGTCCTCGCCCACCAAGCCTCGCCGATCAACGCGGTGGGCAAGGACGTCGTCGTCATCGGCGGCGGCGACACCGGCACGGACTGCGTCGGCACCTCCGTGCGCCACGGCTGCAAGAGCCTCGTGCAAATCGAAATCCTGCCGAAGCCGCCGCTGGAGCGCGCGGCCGACAACCCGTGGCCCGAGTGGCCCAAGACCTACAAGATGGACTACGGCCAGGAGGAGGCCGCCGCGAAGTTTGGCGCCGATCCGCGCGTGTATCTCACGACCGTGAAGAAGTTCATCGGCGACGCTTCGGGTCACGTGAAGGAACTCGTGACCGTCGAGATCAAGTGGGGCAAGAACGACAAGGGCCAGTTTGTGCCGCAGGAAATCCCCGGCACGGAGAAGACGCGTCCCGCGCAGCTCGTGCTCCTCGCGATGGGCTTCCTCGGGCCCGAGCAAGCGATCCTCAAGGACCTCAAGCTCGAGACCGACGCCCGCTCCAACATCAAGGCCGAGCACGAGAAGTATCGCACCAACATCCCGAACATCTTCGCCGCCGGCGACTGCCGCCGCGGCCAGAGCCTCGTGGTCTGGGCGATCAACGAGGGCCGCGGCGCCGCGCGCGAGTGCGACCGGTTCCTGATGGGCTCGACGGATTTGCCGTAAGGCGCAGCGATCAAAAGGGAGTTCTCCAAGGCGCCGCATGACGGCGCCTTTTTCATTTTTGCGCGCGCGAATCAACCCGCCGCCACCGCGAGCTGGCCGCAGCCGGCGGCGATGTCGATGCCGCGGCGCTGGCGGATGGTCGCGGGGATCGAGAACTCGTCGGCGAGGATGCGCTGGAACTCGCGCGCGGCGACGTTGTGGGCCGGCGCCCCGCCGTAGCCGGCGGTGGGATTGAGCGGGATGAGGTTCACCTGGGCGGGCAGGCCGCGGAGCAGCGCGCCCACGGCGCGGGCGTGTTCGGCCGAATCATTTTTTCCCTCGATGAGCGTCCACTCGTAGAAGATGCGGCGGCCGGTGGCCGCGCTGTAGGCGCGGCAGGCGGCCATGAGCTCGTCGAGCGGCCACTTTCGCGCGGCGGGCACGAGGGCCGCGCGCTCGGCCTGCGTGGCGGCGTGCAGCGAGACAGCGAGGTGCAGCGGGCGCTTTTCCCGCGCGAGGCGCAGGATGCCGGGCACCACGCCCACCGTGCTGAGCGTGATGCGCTCCGCGGCGAGCGCGAGGCCGGCCTCGTCGCGCAGGATGTCGATGGCGTGCATGACGGCGTCGTAGTTGTGCAGCGGCTCGCCCATGCCCATGAGCACGATGTTGCGGAGGCGGTGGGGTTCGCGCGCGGCGCGCAGCGCGCGGGCGACATGGACCGCCTGCGCGACGATCTCGCCGGGGGTGAGGTGGCGCGTGTAGCCCATCTGGCCGGTCGCGCAGAACACGCAGCCCATCGCGCAGCCGACCTGCGAGCTGATGCAGGCGGTCACGCGGCCCGTGAAGCGCATGAGCACGGTCTCGATCTTTTCGCCGTCGGCGAGGCGCAGGAGATATTTGCGCGTGAAGCCGTCGCTCGAGTCGGTCTCGAGCGACGTCGGCAGCACGCCGATCGAGGCCTCGGCGGCGAGGCACACGCGGATTTTCTCCGGCAGATCAGGCATCGCGTCGGCGGAAAACGAATCCGCGAGCGCGAGGTAGAGGTAGTTCCAGAGCCGCGCGGCGTGGACCGGCGCAAAACCCCGCTGCGCAAACCACGCGCTGAGTTCGGGGCGCGTGAGGTCGTGGAGGTTTTGCCGCGGGGTGCTCAGAAGAACGTGTAGTATTTTCCGTCGGCCAGGCGCTGGATGAGGAGGGCGAGCTCCATGGCGTGGTAGTCGCCCCACATGCAGGCTTCGCCGCACGGGACCTTGCGGCCCTTCGGCACGTAGTCCCAGCCATTCGGGCGGTGATAGACGCTGTGCAGCAGCAGGCCCTGGTGCTTTTTGTCGGCGGAGAGATAGGGCTCGGCGAAGAGCGTGTCGGCGATCGTGAGGCCGGCTTGGAAATACTTTTTCCCCGCGGCCTTCTCGCCTTTGGCCGAAAGGTAGCGGCCGAGGCGCAGGAAGCCTTGCGCGGCGATCGCGGCGGCGGAGCTGTCGACGGGCTCGTGGGCGTTGAAGGGATCGGCATCCCGCTTGGTGTAGTCGCCGAGCTTGTGGCTGTTGAGCGCCATCGAGTCCCAGTAGGGCACGCCGTCCTTCGCGGAGTAGCCGTCGATGTAGTAGTCGCTCGTGGCGCGGGCCGTCTCGAGGAAGAGATCGACCACGGCGCGGCGGCCGCCGACGGTTGTGAGTTCGGCGTCCTTCACCGTGTCGAGAAACTCGAGCTGCTCGGCGTAGCCGCAGATGATCCAGGCGGCGCCGCGCGTCCAGGTGGTGAAGGGCGAGTAGCCCTGCTGCGAGCTGGGGCAGCGGAACTGGCCGTCGTTGCGATTGAAGACCGACTCGTGCGCGACGCGGCCGCGCACATCGTAGCTGTCGCGGCCCGTGCCGAAGAAGACGTTGAAGCGCGCGGTGGTCGCGGCGTGCTCGACGGCGCGGTGCAGCAGGTTGATCGGCTTGTCGCCCTCGCCCATGAGCACGTGGCCGAGCTGGTGGGCGACGACGAGCGAGCGCATCGAGCGGATGGTGTCGGCGAAGAGCGACTGCGGCCCGTTGAAGGAGTAGACGTAGCCGCCCGGCGCGACGCCGGTGCCGGCGCGCGCGCCGCGGGCGGGCGACCACGGCTGCTTGTAGGCGGTCGTGACATGACGCGCGGCCTGCACGGCGCCGGAGACCTTCAGCGCGACCTCGGTGTAGTCGAGCTCGCCCTGATCGCTCGCGACTTTGCCCTCGAGGATCAGGCGGCGGAGGTTGCCGTAGGTGGAGACGTTGTTGAAGCCGTGGTCGTGCACGCCGACATGGGAGACGTGCGAGGCCATGTGCTGCACGGTCTTCGCGCGCGCGCGCTTGAGCGAGGCGGTGTCGCCCGTCGCGTCGAAATGCAGGAAGCCCATCCCGAACTGAAAGCCCTGCGTCCACTCGGTCCAGCCGCGCGAAGTGTATTTGCCCTGCCAGGTGAAGACGGGCGTGCCCTTGGATGGATCCCACGCGGCGTCGAGGGCGCGGATCTTCTGGCCGGCGAGCTCGAAGACGCGGGCAGTCTTCCGGCCGAGGTTCCGGGGCGTGAGGGTGGCGTTGATTTTCATGCGGTGGGAAAGGAGCGGCTACTTGAGCGGAGCGGGCGCGGGATGAAAAGAAAAAGGCCGCGCGGGTTGCGCGCGGCCTCGGGGAAACCGCGGCGAGGGCGCCGCGGCTCCAGGATGGATCACTTGCCGGAGGACCAGGGCGTCCAGTTCCAGCCGCTCTTCCAGTGCTCGCCCTCGGGGGCCTGCGGGTTGTAGCGGGCCCACGCGAGGTAGCCGAGCACGAGCACGACGATGATCGTGATGATGGTCCGGCGGCGGGCGGCGGCCTCCTTGTCCTCGTAGGGATCCTCGAGGGAGCGGATGGAGCCGTCGGGCAGGATGGCGCGCTGCGTGAGCGCGGTGCCGAAGGGAATGTTGATCTTCACGCGGCCGTTGATGGCCCAGCCGTTGGCGTCGAGCACCGGGCCGATCGTGCGCTGGCGGAGCTTGAGGAAGGCGATGATGACCGAGGGGAGCGAGATGAGCAGCATCACGCCGATGATCACGAGCGGGAACTGCCAGATCGGCATGCCGCGGAAGAAGCCGAGGAAGTAGCCGAAGGCCGTGGTGACGGCGCCGACGGCGACGCCCAACGCGGCGACCACGCCGATATCGAGTTTCTTCGGCGGCTCGACGGGCTTGACGGCGAGGGCCGCGGCGGGGGCGGCCGGCGCGGCTTGCGCGGCGGCGGCGGACTTGGCGGCGGCGTCGGCCGCGGCGGACACGGTCTTGTCGGCCAGCTTCGACAGGCGATCGTTGGAGGCGGCATCGGCGGCGGCGGCGCGCTTGGCGGCCATCTCGTCGATCATGCGCACAAACTTCTTGTAGGGCGCCCAGAACGCCTGCCGCAGGCTGATCGGGTTGTCGACGATGCTGGTGATGACGGCGTCCCAGTCGCGGCCCTTGCGGTCGTAGAAGATGCCGTGGCGGCCGGCGAAGAGGTAGTCGCTGTCGCCCTGGCTGAAGCAGCAGGCGACCGTCATCGCGGCGCCGCCGGGGCGGGTGCAGTTGACGTAGGCGATGTAGATCTTGCTCATCGCGGCGAGGGGCTGGGGCGCATCGACGCGGACGCAGAGCTCGCAGGAGCGGCTGTCGAGGTAGAGCGTGCCGGCCTGGAAGGTGGCGAGGCGGTCGCGCGAGTAGAAATCCGCGAAGTTGACGAAATTGTGGAGCAGCGTGCGCAGGTCGCGGGTGCAGCGGAGGAGTTTCTCGAGGTTGGCGATGGCGGCGGCCTCGGGGGCGAGGGCGGCGTCCTGCGCGACGAGGGCGGTGAGCGTCTCCTTGCCTTTGCCGGCGAGGATGACCTTGACGCGGTCGAGGCCGAGCGCCTCGACGGAGCCGCCGGTCTTGCCGGCGGTCCACGCCTCGTAGGCGGCGAGCTTGCCGTTGAGGTCGGCCCACTCGGCGGCGGTGAGCGAGGTCTTGCCGGCGCCGAAGGCGGGCGTGACCGCGGCGGCGTGGAGCGCGGCGATGGCGCCCGCCCACGCGGGATTGACGCCGTCGGCCAGCGGCAACGCGCGGCCCGGCTCGATGCGGGCCAGGGGGAACTGCGCGATCTCGGAGGAGGAGGACACGAGGTCCTTGCCGGCGAGGGCGATGAAGTCGGCCTCGGCGCGGTTGACCGCCGAGGTGGCGCGCGCGTCGAAGGCGGCGAGCCGGCAGCGGGCGAAGAAATCCTCGACCTTGGCGCGCACGGCCTTCACGGCGGCGAGCGCGGCGGCGGACTTGTCGCCGAGCGGCGCGGCGCCGCTGGCCTGCCAGGCCGCATAGGCGGCGCAGTCGGCGTAGAAATCGTCGATGTGCTTTTGGTTCACGCCGGGCGTGGCGCTGCGATCGGCGACGGAGCCCTTGGTGGCGATGATGTCGGCGATGAGCTGCGCGGTGGCGGCGTCGCCGGCGGAGGCGGCGGTGATGACACCGTCGCCGTTGAACTTGGTGCCGGCGAAAATCTTCGCGGTGTCGGAGACGTCGGCGAGCGTGATGGCTTCGGAAGTCTTGCCGAGGTTCTTCAGGATTTGCTTCGCGGAGGCGATAACGGCCTTGCCCTCGGGCGTGGCCTCGTTGAGGGCGGCGAGCGGAAGGACGTCGATCTCCTTGAGCAGGTCGCCGGCGTCCTTGAGGTGGAGCGAGGCCCACTTGATGGCGGCGAGGAGCTCGGGCACGCGGATGCGGCCGTCGCCATCGGTGTCGATGAGGGCGAGGGTCTTTTCGTCGAGCTCGAGGCCCTTGACGGGGCAGGAGAGGGCGACCCAGAGCTTCTGGTCGAGCTGATCGAGCGCGAGGAGATCGGCGCCGGTGGCGAGGGTGACTTGATCGAGGCCACCGGTGCGGAAAAATTTCCACGTGTGGCGGGAAGGGGCAGCGGATGTGGTCATGGACATGTGTGGTTGGGTGGGGAGGGGGGAGGTTGCCCCTCTGGACCTGTCTGGCAACGCCAGAACGCGCGGCCGTATCCGGGCGCGCCCGCGTGCGGACAAGGGCCGCCGGAGGCGGCTTCTCAATGCGGCCAGCGGTAGCCGAGGCCCAGGAGAAACACGTCGGAGTCGCGGTTGTAGTCGCTCGTGACGCGGTGAAACAACAGGCGCACGCACCAGTGGGTGTGGAAGTGCAGCGCGGCCGTCAGCGAGACCATCGGCGCGAGGGCCGCGGGGTTGCGGTTGCGCCGCACCGCCGGGTGCTTGTGGTCGAGGAAGACGTAGGGCCCGACGCCGAAGCCGACGGACACGCGATCGCGGAAGAAGGTGTTCACCGCCCACACTTGGGGCGCCACGCCGCTGCGGCGGATGATCTTGGGATCCCCCTCGTAGACGTAGCCAAGCGTGCCGTCGACGTGGCGCCAGAGGCCGCGACGATACTCGGCCGCCCCGGCGATCGCGGACTCGCTCGCGAAGGTGTTGACGACGCTTTGGCCGGAGAAGACGGCGAGTTCGTTCCAGGTGACGTCCGCCTTGTCCCCGGGCGCGTCACCGAGCCGGCCGGCAAGCGGGCGCTGCCCGCGGCCAAACCAGTAGCCGACCCCGAGGGCCGCGGTGGTGACCCGGAGGTCGGGCCCGGGATCGACGCGGTTGACCAGCAGGCGGGCAAACCAGCGGTGCGGAAGGTATGCGGTGGCGGAAAAACTGTAGAGTGCGGCGGCCTCGTGAAGGTTGGCCGTGCCGCCGCCGGGCCGGTATTGCGTGTCGTAAAAATAATAGGCCCCGGCGCCGACATCGAGGGCCACATGCTGCTCGAGCAACGGCAAACGCGTCCACGCCTGCCACGCCGTCCCGTCGCGGTGGTGGCCGGTGACGTGGCCCTCGTTGAGGTAGGAGATTGAGGCGGAGAAATTGCGGTGGAACACCTGCCGGTAGTCCACCTGGAAGCTGAAGCTCGACTCGCCCTGCTGCGTGGCGCGCATCGCGCCGTAGAGCGCGGTGAGTTCCTGCGCGCCGGCGGCCGAGGCCAGCATCACGACGAGCGCCAACGCAGGCCATATCCGCGGAGCCGACGAAGCGGTGCACTGAGTGGGCATGGGTGTATGTCGCCGGCCTGACGATCGAGGGGCTCGGTCGATGTGCACAATTGCACGCCGCCTGCCGCCCGCGGCGGAGGGGCGGCGCCTCAGGGCACCTCGTAGATTTCCACCAGCGCGACGCCCGTGCTGCCGCCCGCGCCGGCGACCTGGGCCGTGTAGGCCCCGGGGGCGAGCGAGAGCAGCAGCGCGGCGTCGCCGGAGGTCGCGGGCAGCGCGAAGGCGCCCACTTGCGCGAACGCCGACGCGAGCGCGGGCACGCCGGCCCAGCCGCCGTTGGTGGCGACGAGCGCGTTCGAGGCGTTGCGCAGCTCGAGACGCGGATAGGCCAGCACGCCGCCGACGCCGAAGGCGCCGAGCGTGGGGCCGATGCCGCGGATGAGGAGCGTGCGCGGGACGTTGCCGGAGAGGACGAAGCCCGCGATGAGCGACTGCGCGCCCGTGCCGGCGAGCGTGCGGGCGGAGAGATTGACAAAACGCGTGGCCGAGCCGGCCCCGTCCGCATCGTAAGCCTCGACCAACGCCACGCCGGTGCCGCCTGACGCCGAGGTGACTTGCGCCGAGTAGGCGCCGGCGCCCAGCGGCGAGAGCAGCGCGGCGTCGCGCGACGTCGCGTTGAGCGCAAACGCACCCACGGCGCCGAAGGCGCCGCTGAGCGCCGCCCCACCGCCCCAGCCGCTGTTGTTCGCGGTCTCGGTGCTGCCCGCATAGAGTCCGAGTCGCGGATCGGCGAGCACGCCGCCGACGCCGAAGGCGGTGAGCGTGGGGCCGATGGCGCGCACGAGGGTCTGCTTGGTGCCGGCGCCGCCGATCACGAAGCCCGCGATCAGGGTTTGCGCGCCGCTGCCGGCGCCCGTGCGGACGGACAGGTTGATCAAGCGGCCGGGGTTGGGCGCCGCGACCAACAGGACCGCGCCGTCGCTCAGGTCGGCCTCCGCGTTGCGGCCGAGCACGGCGTTCACGCTGGTGTCGGCGAACGGCGAGTTGTGGGCGAGGACGGAGTAGGTGCCGTTGGCGGCGGTCGTGACGTTGTTGAGCGCGTGGGTGGAGGTGGTCGCTCCCGCGATGGCGGCGCCGTTGCGAAACCACTGGTAGCGGGTCGCGCCGCGAGCCGTGACCGTGAACGTCACATTGCTGCCCGCCGCGACGGTTTGGCTGCGCGGCTGCTGGGTGATTTCGAGGGGCAGCGGCGGGATGATGCGGAGCAACCGGGTGCTGAGGCCGGCGCCGTAGAGGTTGCCGTCGCGACCCTGCACGAGGGCGTGGAGCCCCGGGGAGCCAAGCGGAATGCTCTCGAGCGTCTGAAACATGCTGCCGTCGGGGCGGACGCGGAAGATGATGCCGGAGCCGTTGGTGATGGCGCCGCCGTCGTCCGTGCGGCCATAGAGGTAGCCGTCGCTGCCCTGGAAAAAAGCCCCGCGCGGCCGGTTGCCGCGGATGGTGAGATTGCGATTGAAGGAGAAGATGATTTCGAAAGCGGACCCGTCTGGCAGGAGGCGGTAGAGGAGGCCGTCCCCGGTCGGGCCGCCGCCGAGCGTGGAGCCGTAAAGGTAGCCGTCGCCGGCCTGCACGAGCGCCGAGTCGGGCGCGGCGCCGTCGAAGGGCGCGGTGGTGGCGGCGGTGCCGAGGGGAAACGCGTGCAGGATGGCGAAGCCGGTGCCGTCGGTCCGCAGGGTGAACACCGTGCCGGCGCCGCGCGGGCCGCCGGCGCGGGTCGTGCCGTAGAGCTTTCCGTCCCGGCCCTCGATGAGGGCGTTGGGCAGCTGGCCGTTGGCGGCCGAGCTGCCGCCGTCGAAGGAGAAAATGATCCGATAGCCGGAGCCGTCGGTGGCGATGCGGTAGACCACGCCGTTGCGATCGGCGGTGCTGGTGCTCGCGGCGGTGCCGGTGGTGGTGAGGCCGTAGAGAAACCCATCGCTCGCATGCACCAGGCCGCCGCGCGGCGCGCCGCCGTCGTTGACGACCGCGGCGCCGCCCGCGGTGAAGGAGCGCAACACCGCGAAACCCGTGCCATCGGTGTTCAGCTTGTAGACGGTGCCGAAGGTCGCCGTGCCGCCGAACTCGGTCGTGCCGTAGAACGCGCCGTCGCGCCCAAGGATGAACGAGTATTCGGGCAGCCGGGCCGCGTTCAACCCGGCCGGAAAGGGAAACACCGTCTGGTAGCCCGAGCCGTCGGGCTGGACCTTGAAGACGAAGCCGTTGCCGTTGGCGCCCCCTTGGCGGGAGACGCCATAGAGCGTGCCGTCCGCCCCCTGCACAATCTGCGCGCTGATTTGCTCCCCGGTGTTGGCGGGGTTGAGCGTGATCAGGTTGGTGGTCTGGGCGAGGGCGACGGCGGGCGTGGCCAGGGCGGCGAAGAGAACGGCGAGCTTCATGAAAACGAAAAGGTGCGGCAATGGCGCGGGAGCCGGCGAGGCGCCTGCCGCGGCGTCTCGTGGACTTCCACGAGGGCGACGCCCGTGGTGTTGTTCGCGCCGGTGATTTGCGCGGTGGCGGCGCCGGGCACGAGGGTGGGGAGCAGCGCGGCATCCGCCGAGGTGGCCGGCGGCCGGAAAGCGCCGGCTTGCTCGAAGGCCGCGCCCAGCGCCGCGCCGCCGCCCCAGCCGGCGTTGGCGGCGACGGTGATATCCGCGCTGTTGACGGTCGTGTGCCGCGCGAGGCGCGGGTTGGCGAGCGTGCCGCCGGGCGCCTGCACGAGATTCGTGAGCGGTGTCTCGCCGTCGGACGGCACGCCGTTGAGCGTGCGGAGAATCGCCGGAGTCTGGGCGCGCATGGGCGTGGCGAGGGAGAGCAGCGCCGCCGCGAACGCCACAGGGGAGCGGCAGGCAAGGGGCAACTTCATGGGAAAGCAGTCGGGCGCCTCACTGAGCCGATTGAGGCCGGCGGTGGCAAGCGAAGGTGCGGATCAAGGCGTGGCGCCGGGCGGCGCGTTTCGGGTGGCAGGCGGGCGTTCCTTCCTGCAACTTGGCGCGGAGCCGCGATGGCGCGGCTCCTCCAGCCCCAACCCACCCGCCTCCATGTCGCTTGCCGCCTACCTCGGCGCGCGCCGGCTGCTTTTGACCGGCCTGATCGCGCTCACTCCGCTTGCCGCGCTTCGCGCCCAGAGCGTTTACGCCGCGCCCTACACCTTCACCACGTTCGCCGGCACCGGCGGCCGCACGGGCAATGTCGATGGCACCGGCGGCGCCGCGCGCTTCTCGTCGCCGTTTGGCGTCGCGGTCGACGGGAGCGGCAATGTCTTCGTGGCCGACATCGTGACGAGCACCATCCGCCGCATCACGCCCGCGGGCGAGGTCACCACGTTTGCCGGCAGTCCCGGCCAGAGCGGCTCGGCCGATGGCACGGGCGCCGCCGCCCGCTTCAGCACGCCCAACGGCCTGGTGCTCGACGGCAACGGCAATCTCTTCGTCACCGACAGCGGCAACCACACCATCCGCCGCATCTCGCCCGCCGGCGTCGTCACCACGTTTGCCGGCGCGGCCGGCCAGCTCGGCAGCGCCGATGGCGCCGGCGCCGTGGCGCGCTTCCGTTTCCCCGCGGCCGTCGCCATCGACGGCGCGGGCAACCTTTACGTCGCCGATTCGCGCAATGGCACCATCCGCCGCGTCACGGCCGGCGGCGTCGTGTCCACGCTGGCGGGCTCCGCCGAGTTGTTTGGCAGCGCCGATGGCAACGGCCCTTCCGCGCGTTTCGTGCAGCCCGTCGGCATCGCTTCCGATCTGGCCGGCACCCTCTATGTCGCCGACATCGGCTCCGCCACGATCCGGCGCGTCACGCCGGGCGGCGTCGTCACCACGTTCGCCGGCAGCGGCAACAACGGCAACACCGATGGCACCGGCACCGCCGCCAGCTTCACCCAGCCCGCCGGCATCGCGATCGACGGCTCCGGCAACCTCTATGTCTCCAGCGCCTCGAGCCACGTCATCCGCCGCATCACCCCGGCCGCGGTCGTCACCACCTTCGCCGGCGCCGCGGGTGTCGCCGGCGCCACCGATGCCACCGGTGCGCTGGCGCGCTTCTCCGCCCCGCGCGGCACCGCCGTCGATCGCAGCGGCAACATTTTCGTCGCCGACAACGGCAACCAAACCATCCGCCGCATCACGCCGGGAGGCGCGGTGACCACCTTTGCCGGCACGCCCGGCTCGCTCGTCACCGATGGCACGGGCACCGCCGCCGGTTTCCGCGGCCCCACGGGCATCGCGGTCGACGCGGCCGGCAATCTCTACGTCTCCGATATCAGCCAGACGATCCGCAAGATCACGCCGGCCGCCGTCGTCACCACCATCGCGGGCGGGGTCGATATTCCGGGCCGCGTCGATGGCAACGGCGCCGCCGCCCGCTTCAACAACCCGCTCGGCCTCACCGTCGATTCCTCCGGCGTCGTCACGCTCGTGAGCGCGGCCTTTGTGCGGCGCATCACGCCCGCGGGCGAGGTCAGCACCGTCGCCGGCGCGCCCGGCGGTGGCAGCGCCGATGGCACGGGGACCAACGCCTCCTTCAGCACGCCCCGCGGCGTCGTGCTCGACAGCGCGGGCAACCTCTTCGTCACCGACACCGACAACCACACCATCCGCAAAATCACGCCCGCCGCCGTCGTCACCACCTTTGCCGGCGCCGCCGGCCAGGCCGGCAGCACCGACGCCACCGGCACCGCCGCCCGCTTCAACACCCCGCGCGGCATCGGCATCGATTCGGCCAACAACCTCTACGTCGCCGACGGCGGCAACCACACCCTCCGCAAGATCTCTCCGGCCGGCGTGGTCACGACGCTCGCCGGCAGCGCCGGCCTTGCGGGCAGCGCCGATGGCAGCGGCGCCGCCGCGCGCTTCGATCAGCCGCGCGGCGTCGCCGTCGATCGTGACGGCAACGTCTTCGTCATCGACTACAACAACCAGACCATCCGCCGCGTGACGCCCGCCGGCGCGGTCAGCACGGTCGCCGGCTCGCCCGGTCAGCTCGGCAACGTCGACGACACCGGCGCCGCGGCGCGTTTCAATTTCCCCAACGACATCGCCGTCGATGCCGCCGGCAATCTCTACGTCGCGGATTTCGCCAACTACTCCATCCGCAAGGGCGTGCCTGCGGCCGCGGCCCCGACCAGCGCCATCAGCAACATCTCCGTGCGGGCCACGCTCTCCGCGGGGCAGACCCTCATCATGGGCTTTGCGATGCAGGGCGGAGCCAAGCCCGTGCTGCTGCGCGCCATTGGCCCAGGCCTCGCGGCCTTCGGCGTCCCCGGCACGATGGCCGACCCGCGCCTCGCGCTCTTCCAGGGCCAGACGCAGCTTGAGGCCAACGACAACTGGGGCGGCGGCGCGCCGCTCGCCAACACCTTTGCGTCGCTCGGCGCCTTCGGCCTGCCCGCCGCCAGCCTCGACGCCGCCTTGCTGCGCTCCGTCGAGGGCAGCCACACGGCGCAGGTCACGGGCACGGGCGCCGGCAGCGTGTTGGTCGAGGCCTACGATGCCGGCGCCGGCTTTGCGCCGCGCCTCGCCAATGTTTCCGCGCGCAACCGCTCCGGCGCCGGGGCCGACATCTTGATCGCCGGTGTTACCATCGCGGGGACCGGGCCCAAGAACGTCCTCATCCGCGCCATCGGGCCCACGCTGGCCAGCTTCGGCGTGGCCGGCACGCTCGCCGACCCCAAGCTCGAGGTCTACTCCGGCACGACCAAGATCGCGGAGAACGACAACTGGGCGGCGAACCTGGCCGACACGTTCGCCCGCGTCGGCGCGTTTCCCCTCGCGGCCGGCTCCCGCGATGCCGCGCTCGTCATCAGCCTGCAGCCTGGCAGCTACACCGTGCAGGTGCCCGGCGCCGACGGCGGCACGGGCGAGGCGCTGGTCGAGCTCTACGAGCTGCCCTGATCAACCGGCTGGGGCTCAATCGGGAATCTCGTAAACTTCCACCAACGCGACGCCGGTTCCGCCATCCGCACCGCTGACCTGCGCGGAATAAGCGCCGGCGGTCAGCGTGAGCAGCACGGCGGAGTCGCGGCTGCCCGGCGCCAAGGCAAATGCGCCGGCCTTGGTGGCGGCGGCCGAAATTCGTCCGGCGGCCGCGGTGCCTCCCTCGTCCCAACCATTGTTTTCCCCGATTGGGTCGTTCCCGCGGAAGATACGCAGCCGCGGGTTGGCGAGCACGCCGCCGACCCCAAAGGGCGTGAGCCCGGGCCCGACCGCGCGCACCAGCACCGTTTTGGGCGCGTCGCCCTGCACGACGATGCCCGTGATCAACAGATCCCCGCCGGTGCCGACAAAGGCGCGCGTCGCGATGTTGAGCAACCGGCCGGAGCCGAGGTTGTCCTGCGCATCATAGACCTCGACCAGCGCCACGCCGGAGGTCTCGCCCGCGCCCCCGCGCACCTGCACGGTGTAGGGCCCGGGGTTGAGCGTCAGCAGCGCCGCGGCGTCGCGGCTGCCCGCTGCGAAATCGAAGGCGCCCACGCGCGCGGCCACCGCGCCGATGGCGGAGGCGTTCGTCGCGCTGGACCAGTTGTCGTTGGTCGCGACGCTGTTGCCATTGCCGTTGAAAACCGTGAGGGAGGGATCGACGACGGTGCCGGCCACGCCGAAGCCGGCGAGCGCCGGTCCCGCCGCCCGAATGAGGATCGTCTTGGGCTCGGTGCCGGAAATCACGAAGCCTGGGATCAACAGCCGATCAGCCAGCCCGGCGATGGCGCGGGACGAGAGGTTGGCCAGCCGGTTGGGGAAACCGCCGAAGTCCGTGCTGACGACGCCGAGCTCGCGATCGAGCGTCACGAAATAGGTGAGGCCGTTGCGCACGACGATGGCGACGATTTGGCCGCCGGGCACCTCGAACAGCCGCATGAGTCGGCCCTGCAGCACGACCGTGCGATCGAGGCCGTAGTTATTGCCGCCCCACCGCTGCACCTCGATGCCGGCGGTGGTGGCGCGGGCAGTGAATGGCGTCGTGCCCAGCCACACCGCCTCGTCGATCGCGTGGGGCAGGGAGTTGTTTTGCACGAGCGTGGTGCCGTCGAAAAATTTCCCCGAGCCCAGCAGCACGGTCGCGCCGTTGGGCGACGGGCGGATGACGATCGTGGAAATGGGGAGGCTTGGTTGGTAGTTTTCGACTGAATTCCCCATGCTGCCGTTCAACTCGATGCCGGTATAGAGCAAGTCTTGGGGTGAATTTGCGCTGCGGAAATAATAGAGCCGCCGGGTGGCGGGAGCCCAGGCGTATTCCGCGCTTTCGTAGCGCAAATCGCGCTGGGCGATTTTTTGGCCATCGGGCCCGTGAATGACAAACGACACCCAAGAAGAGCCAGCCTCCTCGCCGTAGAAGACATATTCACCTGCCGTGGCGAGACCCACCATGCGGCGCGGCGCGCTGGCAAACGGCTCCTCCGCCGGGTTGACCGCATCAAGACGGAGTTGCGTGATTCGGTTGTCGGCATACCCGCAGTAGATGCGATGCGTGACGGGGGAGTATGCCACGAAATTGGGCCAGCCGCCGAGCGGCAGCGACGCGAGGTAGCGACGCAGCGTGGTCGACCAGCGAAAGATCCGCCCATGCACCTTGCTGTGGAGCAGCAGCACACCGTCGCGATCCATGAGCACGCTGTCGGGCGTGTAGCCCAGACCCGCGGGATTGACTGCCGGAAAGGCTTGCGGGGGCTGCAGGCCAGACAAAGGAAGCCGGGTCTTGGGGATGGCGCCGCCGGAGGCGGGTTGAGCGAAGACGGTGACTTCCCCGGAGCGGACGAACATGCGGGCCGCTGAGGCCATGGCCGGCATGGACGCGATTTGCTGGAGCCGGCTATTGTAGGAAAAAATCGCGCCGGAGCGCAGCACGAGCGGCTCGCCGGACGCGGTGAAGGCCATGTCGTCGAACTGAGAGCCAAGATTGCCGGCGAGCACCAGATTGTCCGTGCGATACACCATGCCGCTGTCGTCGGCCAAAAGCGCCTCGTCGGGAAACACGGTGAGCCTGCGGCCGACCGGATAATCTCCGTGATAGGGGCTGTCCGTGATGACCGTGAGGGTGCCGTTGGGCAGGATGGTGGTGCGAGTGACATCGGCAGGGCTGACGCCGTTGTTGTGGCTGAACAACCGGCCGCTCTGCGAGGCGACCGCCATCTCACCCGACCAATCGTAGGATGAGCCGATGCTGCCGGTCTTGGCACCGTCACTCAGGCGAATCGCCGTCACGACGCCCGTCTCGGCGGCGATGAGAAAGCCGTTCCACGGCAGCAAGCCCCTCACCGGGGTGTTGAAGTTGCCGGCAACCGCTGCCTCGCCGGCGCCCTCGAGCGAAAAGCGGGACAACGCCGTTCCAAAGGCGACGTAGATCAGGTTTCCCGCGATGGCGAAGGCAGTGGGCGTGCGCGGCAGGGCGAGGGGTGTAGCCCAAGCATCGGTGGCAAGGTTGAAGCGCTCGATGCGTGCCGGGTTGGCGAACAGGAAGTAAGCCATGTCACCCGCACGCTCGGCCGCGATCCAGCCGCCCGCAGGTGTCGCCGTGTTTGCCGCCACCGCGACCTGCGCGGTGCGGCTGGCCGTCGATCCGCTGCTGTTGGTCACGACCACAAAGTAGTCGGCTCCGCCGGCGGCGTTGGCGGCGGTGACCGTGAGTGAAGAGCGGGTTTCGCCCAGGATGGGCAGGCCGTTGCGATACCACTGGAAGCTCATCCCCGCGCTGGCCGCCGGCGAAAGAAAGAACGAGAGCGAGACCGACCTGCTTGAGTCCACGCTCGTGTTGCGCAGCCCAATCACCGGAGGCGGCGGAGCCGGCGCGACAGTCACGATCGCCGCGCCGCTCGTCGCCGAGCCTGCGGCGTTGCTTGCGACCACAGTGTAGGCGCCGGCGTCAGCCACCGAAGCTGCCGAGATGGAGAAGGAGAAATTGGTGGCGCCGGGTATAGCGATCCCGTCACGGTGCCACTGTAACGCAATGGGTGGCGAACCGGTGACGAATACGCTAAGCGAAACGTCCTGGCCTTCGACCAATGTCGCGTTCGCCGGGGAGCGCTCGACTGTCACCGGCGTCGCCGGGTTGACCGTGATCGTCGCCTCGCGGCTCGTCGCGGAGCCGGCGGCGTTGGTGATGCGCACGGAATAACGACCGGCGTCACTCAGGGCGATGGCTGGGAAATTGAGCTGGAAGCTCGTGGCGCCGACGATCGCAGCGCCGGCCTTGAACCATTGGTAGGCGAACGGCGGTGATCCGCCGCTTTCGTTGACCGACAACGTGGCCGGCTGCCCCTGCGTGAGCGTCGCGTCCGCCGGCGAGGCCGGCGAGATGTTGGGCGGGATCGCGGAGTTGACCGTCAGCGCCGCCGGCGCGCTGGTGGCGGAGCCGAGGCTGTTGGTGATGACCACGGTATAGACGCCCGCATCGGCCAGGGTGAGGTTGGTCAGCGCGAGCGTCGCGTCGGTGCCCGCGGCGAGAGCCGCGCCGTCCTTGCGCCACTGGTGCGTGCGCGGATAGCTGCCGGTTGCGACATAGGAAAAATTCAACGCCAGTTGCCCGGCTGTGGCGACGGCGGAGGCGGGCTGCGTGGTGATCACGGGCGCCGCCGGCGGCCGCACCGTGAGGCTGGTCGTGCCGATGCTCGAGCCCACGGCGTTGGCGGCGAACACCGAGTAGCTTCCCGCGTCGTTCAACGTAACCGGATCGATCACGAGGTTGCCCGTCGTCTGGCCGGGCAGGTCAACGCCATCCTTGCGCCATTGGAAAGTCCACGTGACCACGCCCGGGCTGCCGATGTATTGGGGCGACATGACCACGCGCTGCCCGACATCGACCGTGCCCCCGCCGAAGACTCCACTGAGGCGTGGCGGGGTGAGTGTCTGGCCTGTGAGGTGGGTGATTCCGGCCAAGCCGAGGGCAATCGCGAGGGGTAGAGTCGAAGTGCGCACGAGTTGTCGTGATGCCCGCCGGGGCGGTGAGGCACAAGCGCGCCGTCACGCTCAAGAGGCAGCGCCCGCCCCGAAATCCTCCAGATATTGCTCCACGATCGTCTTGAGCGGCGGCGGCGGCGGCAGGCCGAGCGCGACGGCGCGGGCGCCGTCCACGCTCACGGGCCAGTTGCTCACGATGCCTTGGATGCGCGCGTCAAACGCATCGACGATGGGCCCGAGCTTCAGGCCGCGCTCGGCGGCCACCTGCTGCAGCGTCGCGGCGGCGAGGTGCGGCGTCACGCGGTGCGCGGGCAAAACGTAGGCGCGATCGCCGCCGAGTTTTTCCGCGGGCACCTCGTGCAAGGCGATCAGTGATTCGATCACGGTGCGATAGCCCGTCATCGGATGCTGCTGCTCGCGGCGGATCGGCAGCAGGCACGGCTCGCCGTTGAGCGGCTCGCGAAACATCCCGCTCGCCCAGCTCGACGCCGCGGCGTTGGGCTTGCCGGGCCGCACGATCACGGTGGGCAGCCGCGCCGAGCGGCCGTCGAGGAAGCCCTTCCGCGTGTAGTCGTTGATCAGCAACTCGCAGATCACCTTCGTCATGCCGTAGGTCGTGCGCGGCGTGAGCTTGGTGAAGTCCGTGTTGGGATCGGCCATCGCCTCGCCGCCGTAGCCGGCGATGCTGCTGGCAAACACGACGCGCGGGCGCACGCGCGTGGCGGCGGCGAGCGAGCGCGCGGCCTCGAAGACGTTGCGCCCGCCGTCGAGGTTCACGCGCAGCGCGTCGTCGAAGCGCTCCTCGCACTCGCCGCTCACCATCGAGGCGAGATGAAAGATGGACGTCGCCGCGTCCGTGCCGACGGCGGTAAACACCGTCGCCCGATCGCCGATGTCGCCCTGCACATGGCGCACGCGCGCATCGGCGGGCGGACCGCGGAACGCCGCGTCGAGCAGGACAATCTCGCGGATTTTCTCCGGCGCGCCCGAGGGGCCGGTGAGCGCGCCGCGCTGGAGGAGCTTCTGGCAGAGCTGCGAGCCGAGGAAGCCGCCGCCGCCGGTGATGAGGACTTTCATGGAGGAGGAGAGATGCGGGACGACGAGCGTGACCGTCCGAGGTAGGGCGGGTCTGTGACCCGCCCTTTTTCGCCCTGCGTGTTCGAGGGCAGGTCAAAGACCTGCCCTACCCCGGAGCCGCGTCGCGCTTTTGAGGGATCACGCATGGCGGTCACTACGCGTGCATCACCTGCCCGCCGTCGACGTTGAGCGTCTGGCCGGTGATGTTGCGCGCGTGCTCGGACGCGAGGAAGACGGCCGTCGCCGCGCACTCCTCCGGCGTCTGCCAGCGGCCGAGCGGCGAGACCTTGCGGATTTTTTCGCCGGCCCAGTCGGCGTAGGTCTGGCGCTGCGACTCGGGCAGGAGCTTCTGGCCCGCGGCCCACACGGCTTGGTTGAGGTTGGTCTGCACCATCCCGGGCGAGAGCGCGTTCACGCGCACGCCATGCGGCGCAAAGTCCTTCGCCGCGCACTGCATGAAATTGATCAGGCCCGCCTTGGCCGCGCTGTAGGGCGGATCGGTCTGCGAACCCATCTGGCCGGCGACCGAAGCCACGAGCAGCACCGAGCCCGCGCCGCGCGCGACGAGCTTGGGCGCGAAGGCGTGCGCGACGTTCACCGCGCCCACGAGATTGATGTCGAGCACGCGCGCCCAGTCGCCCGGCTCCAGGTTCCAGAAGGGAAACCCGAACTTCCCCGAGCCCACGCCCACGGAAAACACCACGTGATCGATCGCGGGAAACGCCGCCGCGAAATCGCGCACCTGCGCGAGCGACGTGACGTCGCCGACCGTGGTCGCCCACGGCGCCGCGTCCGCCGGCGCGGCCCGATCAAACCCGCGCACGACGCAGCCCTCGTCCGCAAATGCCTGCGCGATCGCGCGCCCGATGCCGTTGGACGAGCCGAAGACCGCGACATGGTGGCCGGTGAGCTGGAGATTCATGAGATCAGCCGGCGGCGGGGGATTTCACGAGCGTGAGCACGCACTCGAGGTGGCGGGTTTGGGGGAAGAGGTCAAACGGCTGCGCGGCGGTGAGCGTGTAGCCGGCGGCGAGGAAGCCCTTCAGGTCGCGCATCTGCGTGGCGGGATCGCACGAGACATAGACGACGGCGCGCGGGCCGAAGGCGAAGAGCTGCTGGAGGAAGCTCTCGTCGCAGCCCTTGCGCGGCGGATCGATGATCACGGCGGTGTCGGTGGCGGCGAAGCCCGCGGGCAGCGTCGCGAAGATCGCGGCGGCGTCGGCGGCGAGGAAGGTGGCGTTGGTGATGCCGTTGGCGGCGGCGTTCTCGCGCGCGAAACGCACGCTGCTCTCGCTGATCTCGACGCCCGCCACGCGCTCGAAGGCGGACGCCGCGCTGAGCGCGAAGAGGCCGCTGCCGCAGTAGGCATCGACGAGGGACCGCGCGCCGCTCGCCGCGGCCTGCTCGCGCACGTAGCGCGTGAACGCGGGCAGGATGAAGGGGTTGTTCTGGAAAAAATCGCGCGCGAGGAAGCGGAGGCGGAGGGGTGCTTGCGGTGGGGTCCGCTCTCCGAGGGGATCTGGGTGGTCGTGATCTTCGCCGGAACTCAGGCCGGCCCGGAGGGCCGGCCCCACCTCGATCGTCTCGGTGATGATCGCGTCGTAGTCGGTCGTCACCACGCCGCTTGCCTCGCGCAGCAGCAGCGTGGCGGCGCGTTCATACTCGCCGGCGGCGGCGCGGGCGTGGACGCGCGCGCGCACTTCGACGAGCCGCGCATTGATCGCCTCGGTCGCGATGGGGCAGCGCGGCACATCGACGATGTCGAAGCGCGTGCCCTGCCGCAAAAACCCGATCGGCGGCGGCACGGCGGGATCGCGCGGCGGGTTGAAGTGCGGCGTGATCTTGGAGCGGTAGCCGAGCTGGCGCGGCGAGGGCACGACGGGCGCGACCGGAAAATCCGCGATGCCGGCCATGTGCTGGAGCAGCTCGGCGACCTGCCGGCGCTTCCACGCGAGCTGCTCGCCGTAGGCGAGGTGCTGGTATTGGCAGCCGCCGCAGCGCGCAAAGAGCGGGCACGCGGGCGCCACTCGGTTGGGCGAGGGCGTGAGGACGGAAACGAGGTCGGCCTCGGAGAAGTTCTTCTGGTTGCGAAACACCCGCGCGCGCACGCGCTCGCCGGGCAGGGTGAACGGCACCATCACCACCCACCCGCCGCGCGGCGGGGCGGGCTGAGGGCCGGGAGCCGAGGGTTGGGAGCCGGAAAGCTCAACGCGGCCGAGGCCCACGCCGAGATTCGTGAGCGTGGTGATCTCGAGCTCGATCTCCTGATGATAGGCGAACGGCTGGTCGTTGGAGTTTTTCTTTTTCACCACGGAGGCACAGAGACACGGAGAAGGGCCAAAGCGAAAGCCGAAAGTCCGGTGGTTTTCTCCGTGCTCTCCGGGCCTCGGTGGTTAAATCCTGATTCGGATGCCGCCCGAAAAGATCTCCAGCCTCCAGAATCCGCGCGTGAAGCAGCTCGTGCGGCTGCGCGACCGGCGGCCGCGCGACGAGGCGGGCGTGTTCCTCGTCGAGGGCTACCGCGAGATCCGGCGCGCGCTGGAGAAGCGCGTGGCGCTGACGGAGCTTTATTTTTCCCCGGAGTGGTTCCTCGGCGAAAACGAGCCGGCGCTCCTCGCCCAGGCCGAGGCCGCGGGCGCGACGTTGTTCGAGCTGACCAGGGAGGCGTTTGCCAAGGTCGCCTACCGCGAGCGGCCCGACGGCCTGCTCGCGGTCGCGCCGCAATGGAAGCGCGCGCTCGCCGACCTGAAGCTTTCCGCCGCGCCGTTTCTCCTCGTGGTGGAGGCCATCGAGAAGCCGGGCAACCTCGGCACCATCCTCCGCAGCGCCGACGCCGCGGGCTGCGACGCCGTGATCGTGTGCGATCCGGTGACGGATGTCTTCAATCCCAATGTCGTGCGCGCCTCGACGGGCGTGCTGTTTGCGGTGCCGCTCGTGGTCGCGGAGAGCGCGCGCGTGCTCGCGTGGCTGCGGGAAAACAAAATCCGCGCGGTCGCGACGACGCCGGCGGCGGAGACGATCCACAGCGACGCCGACCTGCGCGGGCCGCTCGCGATCGTGATGGGCAGCGAGCAGTATGGGCTGAGCGAGTTCTGGCTGAAAAACGCGGACCTGCCCGTGCGCATCCCGATGGCGGGGCAGGCGGACTCGCTCAACGTCGCGATGGCGACCATCATCACGCTGTTCGAGGCGGTGCGGCAGCGCGCGGCGCGGTAGCGCGGGCTATTTTTCGCCGGTGCGCTCCGCGAGCAGCCGCCGCACGCGCGTGAGCTCGGCCTCGAGCGCGTGGCGCTCGTCGAGCTCCAGCTTGATTTTGGAGATGGTGACCGCGTTGATCACGAAGGCGGCGAAGTGAATCGTGAGGTTCCAGTAGAGGTAGAACCGGTTGGAATCCTTCAGGCCGCTGAACCGATCCGCCAGCCACCACGTCAGCGTGGCGCCGAGCGCGGTGAGCAGCCCGGGCCAGCGGCCGGCATACCACGCCGCGAGGCCGACGGGCGCGGAGTAGAAGACGAAAAACCCCAGCTCATAGCCGGTCAGGTAGTCGATCCAGCCCAGCAGCGCCAGGCCGGCAAAGCTCGCGAGCAGCACCGCGATCGGGCGGCGCGGGGGAGCCTGCGGGCGAGGGGGCGTTGGGTCGATGGCGGCGGGGCCGGGGGTCATGAGGTGAGGTTCGTGGAGGGACGGCTCAAATGGGATCCGGTTGCGCGAAGCGCCGCGACGAGCCCCGCCGTGCCCGCCGCCATCGTCACGCGCGGTGTGTAGCCCAGATCGCGGCGCGCGGCGGCGAGGTTGAACCAGTGGTCTTTCGCGAGCTCCGCGGCGACGAAGCGCGTCATCGGCGGCTCGGTCTGCACCGGCAGCGCGCGCCACAGGATTTCGCAGGCGGCGCCGAGGGCGGAGGCCGCGCGCAGGGAGATGCGCTTCGTGACCGGTGGCTCGCCGAGGGCGCGGAGGAGATCGTTGATCCAGTCCCAGAGGACGACGGGCTCGCCGTTGGTGATGAAGTAGGCGCGGCCGCAGGCGGCCGGCAGTGGAGCGTCGAGGGTTGGGGGTTGAGGGCCGGAGAGCGCGGCCTCGGCGAGGAGGTGGGCGTCGACGGCGTTGTCCACGTGCACCATGTCGACTTGGTTTTTCCCATCGCCGACGATGCGCAGGCGGCCGGCGCGGGCGCGGGCGAGCACGCGCGGGACGAGGTGCGGATCGCCGACGCCCCAGATCAGGTGCGGGCGCAGGGCGACGGTGCGCAGCGCGGCGGAATTGGCGGCGAGCACCTCGCGTTCGGCGATGGCCTTGGTGAGCGGGTAGGGGCTCGGGCACGCGGTCGTGAGGGGGAGCGACTCGTCGGCGTTGGCGAGCGACTGGCCGTTGTAGACGACGCTCGGCGTGCTGGTGTGCACGAAGCGCGTGACCCCGTGCGCGCGACAGCCGGCGAGGAGCGCACGTGTGCCGAGGACGTTGGCGCGGAAGAAATCGTCGTAGCGGCCCCACACGCCGACTTTCGCCGCGGTGTGGAAAACGGTCCCGATGCCCTCGCATGCGGCGGCGACGGCGGGCGCGTCATCGAGCGAGGCGCGGATGAAACGCACGCCGCGTCGCCCGAGGTCGGGCGCAGGCGTGCGGCCCAGGACGGCCACAGGGCGGCCGGCGGCGAGCAGGCGCTCGACCAGGCGCCGGCCGAGGAAGCCGGTGCCGCCGGTGACAAGGACGGAGGAGGTGCCCACGGGGCCCACGGAATACACGGATGGAAAGGCGCGGAAGTCATTTCTGCGGCTCGCGCCGTAGCGGAAGCCGTGAGGCTTTCGCCGCCTGCCGGCCCAGGCACGAAACGCTCACGCGTTCCGCTACGCCGCTGGGAAACTTTTCGCACTCGCCGCCCACTTCGCGAGGGTGAGGCGGTGGATCTTGGCGGCGTGGCGGACATCGACCGGGAATTTTTCCCGGAAAAAAAAGGTGGTGATGCCAGCGGTGTGAGGGTGGGCGCGCGCGAGGGCGCGAAGCTCGGCGGCGAGGGCCTGGGCGTCGGCCTCGTCGCGCACGGCGGTCTCGGCGACGAGCGCGGGAACCTGCGCGCCGCGTTCGCCGAGACCGATCAGGGCGCAGCGGCGGGCACGGGGGTGGGGGCGAAAGACCTGCTCGCACGGCTCGGTGTGCAAGGTGCCGGCGGCCGTCTCGACGCGCTCGGCCTTGCGGCCGACGAACCAGAGGCTGCCGTCCTCCGTGAAGTAGCCGCAGTCGCCCATGCGGTGCCAGACGCCGGCGGCACCGGGAATTTTCGCGAGCTTCGTCGCGACGGGGTTGAGATCGTAGGCCTTGGTCACGACCGGGCCCTGCACGGCGATCTCGCCGATCTGGCCGGTGGGCAGCACGTGGGCCTCGACGAGGTGGGCGAGCGGCAGCTCGGACAGCGCGATGACCTTCACCTCGACGCCGGCCACGGGCTGGCCGACGCACGCGCCGCCCACGGCCGCCGGATTGATCTGGTCCGCGGAGATGCTGGCGACGGGCAGCGCCTCGGTCGCGCCGTAGGGGCTGTGGAGTTTTCCGTGCGAAAGAAAGACGGGCGCGCAGGCCCAGAGCTCGGCCGGCACCGCGGCGCCGGCGCAGAGCACGCGGCGCAGCGAGGGGAGCGTGAGGTGGTTCTGCGCGCAGTGCGCGCCGATCTTTTTCCAAAGGGTGGGCGAGCCGAAGGAGTTGGTGACGCCCTCCTGCCGGATGGCCTGCACGATCTTCGCGGGATCGAGGGCGGCGGGCCGCTGCGGATCGATCTCGGGGACCACCACGGTCATCCCCAGCGCCGGGCCGAAGAGCGCGAAGATGGGCAAAAGCGGGAGATCGATCTCGCCGGGCTCGATGCCGTAGGTGGCGCGGATGATCCTCACCTGCGCGTCGAACATGCCGTGCTCGTAGCAGACGCCCTTGGGCGTGCCGGTCGAGCCCGAGGTGAAGAGAATCGCGGCGAGCTCTTCGGGCGCGCACGCGGCGACCGCCGGGGCGGCGGCGCGAGGCGCGAGGCGCGAGGTCAGCCGCCCGGTCAGGGAGCCGCTGGCGGCGACACGGACCTCGACCGAGGCGAAAGCGTCGCGGAAAACCCGGCTCAGCAGGCGCGCGAAGAATATCCCCACGAGCGCGCGCGGCCGCGCGCGGCGCACGCAGGCGAGGAAACTTTCCCGGCCCATGCCGGGATCGATGACGATGGGGACGGCGCCGAGGCGGAAGAGCGCGAAGACCGAGGCGATGAGCGGCAGGCCTTGCCTCACCATCACGAGCGTGCGGTCGCCACGGCGCACGCCCGCCGCGGCGAGGCGGTCGTGCCACGCCGCGACCTCGGCGTCGAGTTCGGCAAAGGTGAGGCTGAGGTAGTCGATGCGCCCGCGCGAGCGCCCGCGCGGGACCTTGAGGGCGGCCATCGCCGGGTGCGCGGCGGCCATGCGCGCGAGGTGGCGCGCGATGTTGGCGTCGGTCTCCGGGGGCACGGGGGGCATGGCGGGGGCAGCGTGCCGCGCGGCCGGGCTCGGGCAACAAAAACGCCGCGGCAGGCGGACCGCGGCGGCAAATTTATCGGAGTTTCCCGGGCGGGAATCAGTAGTCCCGGAGGGTAATCAGGCCCCAGAGAATGGTGACCTTGCCGCCGGACGGCCCGTTTTTCCCGATGAGCTTGGTGGTGTCGGTGTCGACCGTGGTGGGGGTGGGCGGCTGGAAGGAGTCGGTCGCGACCGTCACGGCGCCGCCGAGGAGCGTCGTCTCCCGGCCGCCGCTGGAGGTGTTGCGCGTGGCGCAGCCGGAAGCGGCGAGGGCGAGGAGCAGGGCGGCGGCGAGCGGAAGGCGTGATTTCATGGGGAACGCGAGGGGGGACGCTGGGGGGCCGGGAAAAGTTTCGCAAGGCTGGGTTCGCGGCCCGCGCGCCGGCCGGCCGACGCCGATGGCCGCTACCGCGCGGCGGAGAGCGCAGGCTCCTTGCGGAGCAGGTCTGCCTGCCACGGCAACAGCAGCTCACCGATGCGGTTGGGATGCCGGGCGATCTGCGCGAGCTGGGACCGGTTGGCAATTAGCGTGGGCTCGATTTCGAGCTTTTGGGCCACCCGGTCCCGGTCGGCGCGGATGCGCTCCTGGAACGCCACCTCGGCCTGGGTGAGCGAGAGGTGATTGGGATCGCGGCCGGGCCGGCGGGGCAGCGAGGCGGGGTCGCGGGCGAGGCCGTCGTGCACGGCGCGCGACAGCGAGGCGACGAGGCGCTCGTGGCGTTTCCCGAGGTGCACGGCGCCCAGGATGGTGGCGGCATTGTCGCCGGCCTCGGCGGCCTCGGCGATCTTCAGGAGGAGCGCGTTGCCGCAGACCTTGAAGGGCGGCGTGTCGAGCCGCTGGGCCTGGGCCTCGCGCCAGTGCCACACGGCATGCAGCACGGCCAGGCCGGGGCCGCGCAGGCGCTCGCTGCGGCCGATGCGCCAGTCGTGTTCCGTGGCGGGGGCGAAGCCGTCGCGGCCGGCCGCGATCTGCGCGCGGCACTGTTGCTCCAGCCAGTCGAGGCGGCCGAGCTTCTTCAGCTCGCGGCGGAGGATGTCGCGCAGGGCGGGCAGGTGCCACACGTCGAGCGCGGCATAGTTGAGGAGCTTGGGCGTGATGGGCCGGCGCGACCAGTTGGCCTTCTGGCCGGACTTGTCCACGGCCACCGCGAAGTGCTGCTCGAGCAGCGAGGCCAGCCCGATCCGCTCCAGCCCGAGCAGCTGCGCGGCGAGCATGGTGTCAAAGACGCTGTGCGGCGCGAAGCCGCAGAGATCGTGCAGGAGGCGCAGGTCGAAGTCGCTGCCGTGCATGATGAGGTGCTTGCGGGCGAGCGCTTCCCAGAGCGGCGCGAGCTTCAGGCCCGGCGCGAGCACATCGACGAGGAACACTTCGCCGCCGACGAGGAACTGCAGGAGGCAGAGCCGCGTCTTGTAGTGAAACATGTTGTCGGCCTCGGTATCGAGGGCGACCTCGTCGACTTTTTCCAGGGCCGCGAGCAACGGCCCGAGCGAGCCGGGCTGGTCGAGCAGGAGGTGGGTGGGGGCCTGGTTGGGGGCGTTGACGCCGAGCATTCGGCGGAGGCGCGTCGGGAGAAAACGGGAAATCATCGCAGCGGGTCAGGCGGGCTTATTCCATGCGGACAGGAAGGCATCAATCAGCAAAGGGAGGTCGTCGTGGTATCCGCCCTCCAGGAGGGCGGCCGCGGGGATGCCATGTCCGGCCCGGGTCTCGGCCAGCCAGCGGCCCAGCGTGGCGAAGTCCCCGGCCTCGAGCGTCATCGAGGTGATGGGGTCGCGCGCGTAGGCGTCGAAACCGGCGGAGACGAGGATGAGCCCGGGTTGAAACGCGATCACCGCGTCGAGCGAGGCGCGGAGCGCCGCCAGGTGTTCCGGCCGCGGTGTGCGCGGGGCGACGGGCCAGTTGCGCGTGCGCGGGCCCAGATCGTGGGTGCCCGTGCCGGGGTAGCCGGGATGCTGGTGGACGGAGGCGAAGAAGACATCGTCGCGCCCGTGGAGGATGGCCTCGGTGCCGTTGCCGTGGTGCGCGTCGAAGTCCCACACCGCCACGCGCCGGACGCCGAGGTGCTGCTGCGCGAACCGGGCCGCGATCGCGATTTGGTTGAGGTAGCAAAACCCCATCGCCTGCCCCGCCGTGGCATGGTGCCCCGGCGGGCGCATGAGGGAAAAGACGGGCGTCTGCATTTCCACCGCGTGGCGGGCCGCCTCAATCGCGGCGGCGACGGAACGCCGCGCGTGGTCGCCGATGCCGGGGAAAAAGGGCGTGTCGGCGTCGAAGTCGCGCGGCTGCGCGAGGCGCCTCAGGTGCGCGGGCGTGTGCGCGAGGAGCAGCGCCTCGTCGGGCGCGGACGATGCGGCCGGCACGCGCCACGTCCAGCCCGCGTGCGCCGCGCGCAGGTGCCGCTCGGCGCGAATCACCCGCGCCGGCTGCTCGGGCCGCATCGCGGACCCGTAGCCGGCGCAGCGGGGATCGTGGAGAATGAGCATGGCGGGAATGGCCGCAAAAACGCCCCGGCGGCGCAAAAAAAATCGCGCCCTGACGCGTAAGCCCTGCCGCTCAAGACCACCCTTCCCACCCCGACGGGACTATTTCCTCGAGCCAAAATCCTTGGGCAAGAGCCGCGCTGGAGTGCCGACAGCCGCCGCCATTTCATCGAAGGTCTTGAAGCTGGAACTCTGGCCGCCGCTCTCCGTTGGGAGCTTGTGCTGCGCCTGGACGTTGAACTGCGTTTCGCCGCTGGGTGTGGCTGCTTGCGAAAAAGTGAGCGCCCGCTCCGCCGTGCCGAACCACCCAAGCGACTTTTCCACCTCTTTGGCCGCGAGGGTGAGAAAAGCGCTCTGTCGGTCCGGTCCCAGCGTCTCCGCAAACGCCTTGATCATCTCATCGTAAACTGCGCCGCCCGCCTGCGGAAACGGACGCATCGTTATCACGACGTCACCGTTGGTCGCGCGCTCCACGGCGGCGTTTTCCAATTCCAGGCTCGCCATGCGCTCGCGCGCTCGATCCACGGCGCTCTGGAGAGCGGCGCGCTCGGGTGGCGTGAGTGCAAACAACTCCGCGAAGGCGGGCGAAAGCGCGCCGGCTTCCTTGTAGCTGAACGTGCGGACCATCGGGGTCAGCAGCCGGCGCTTCGACAAGTCCGCCAGCACGCGCAGTTGATCGACGGCCGTGAGCGCCGCCGTGCTGGCTGCGGTTGACACGGCGGAGGACGCGCGGTCGGTGCGACGCGCAAGCTCGGCATTCAAGCGCAGGTTTTCCGCCCGCAAGTTTCGCAGAGCATCGAGGTCAGCACCGCCCACGGCGGCCCGCGTCTCGGCCGCCCTGGGCGGGAATGCGGGTTGAAACTGAACGCCCAGAAACGCCCCGAGACCGATGGCCGCCAGCAGGCCTGTGGCACCAAGGATGATTTTGTTTGCTCCCATAAAACAACCCAGGCCCGACGCCACGGCCATGACACCGCCACTGCCGACGGCCACGGCGGCGAAGAACCCCCCGGTCGTGAGGCTCGCCACCAATCCCGCCGGTGCTGCCACGGCCGGCTGCGCTGAAAGCGCGGTGCCGAGCGCTGCGGCGGCCGAAGTGATGCCGCGCCGCGCGAGCGCCATGCGCAGCTTTTCCAGCGCCCGGTCCACGCGCATCCGCGCGGCGTTTTCGGCGAGGCCGAGCTCCACCCCGACATCCGCCAGCGATTTTCCCTCGAAAAAACGCAGCAGCAGGGCCGCGCGATCTTTTTCCCCGAGCCGGTGCATCGCCTCGTCGATGACAGGCCGCAGGTCATTCCACGCCGGTTCGAGGCTTCGGGAGGTCAGGCTCATGGTGTTGGCTTCCTGCTCGCGCCGCTGCCATCGCGCCTGCGTGCGGACGGCCTTGAGCGCGAGAAACCGGGTGGTGGTGTAGAGCCAGCCGGCGAGCATGGGATGGCGCTTCAACCTCCCGGCCTCGCTCGCCAGCGCCAGGAACACCGCTTGCGTGACATCCTGCGCGAGGTGAGCGTCACCGCCGACCTGACGCAGCGCGGCGGCGTAAACGAGATCCACTTTTTGCCGGACGATCTCGGCGAACGCGGCCTGATCCCCGTGATCGGCGAAGCGTCCCAACAAAGTGGCATGGTCGTCCATTCACGGAGGAATACCCGCAGCCCGCGTGAAACCGCACGGGAATTCTTCCGAGCCTAGGGCGACGGGAACGGGAATTTCTTTCTGTGACTTTTCATGTTTTTCGTGGCCATGTTCCCGCCCGATGAAAGTCGTCGTGCTCTGCTCTGGCGGGATGGACTCCGTGGTTGCGCTCCACTGGGCGCGGCGCGAGCACGAACCCGTCGCGGCCGTGAGCTTCGACTACGGCGCCAAGCACAACCACCGCGAGATCCCGTTCGCCGCCGAGCATGCCCGCGCGCTCGGCGTGCGCCACGAAATCATCGCGCTCGACGTTGTGAACCGGCTCTTCGCGTCCGACCTCCTCAGGAGCGGGGGCCCGGTGCCCGAGGGGCACTACGAGGCGGCCAACATGAAGCAGACCGTCGTGCCGTTTCGGAACGCCATCATGCTCTCCATCGCGTGCGGCTTCGCCGAGAGCGCCGGCGCCGGGGGCCTCGTGATCGCGGCGCACGGCGGCGACCACGCCATCTACCCGGACTGCCGCGAGGATTTCATGCGCGCCATGGGCGACGCGATGCGGCTCGGCACCTACGCGGGCGTCGCGCTGCTGCGGCCTTTCATCGCGCTGCACAAGGGCGGGATCGCCGCCCTGGGCGCGCGGCTCGGCGTGGATTTTTCGCGCACGTGGTCGTGCTACGTCGGCGGCGCGGTCCACTGCGGCAAGTGCGGCACCTGCGTGGAACGCCGCGAGGCCTTCGCGCAGGCCGGCCTCGCCGATCCCACCGCCTATGCCTCGCGCGATCCGCTGCCGGCCAAGCCGGCGGCCCGCTGATTTCGGCCCCATGATTCCGGATTCTGTAACCACGCGCGCCCATCGGTGTTCACCCTTGGGCCCAAAGGCACGGTCATGTTGATCGCGGAGATCTTTCATTCGCTGCAGGGCGAGGGCGAGCTGACGGGCGTGCCCTCGGTCTTCGTGCGCACCAGCGGCTGCAACCTCCGCTGCGCGTGGTGCGACACGCCCTACGCCTCGTGGAACCCCGAGGGCGAGCCGCGCTCCGTCGCGCAGATTCTCGCGGCCGTGGAGGGATTTCCCGCCGCGCGCCATGTCGTCCTCACCGGCGGCGAGCCGATGATCGCGAAGGATGTTCGCACCCTCGCCGCCGCGCTGCGCGACACCGGCCGCCACCTCACCATCGAGACCGCGGCGACCGTCGCGCCCGACGGCATCGCGTGCGACCTTGCGTCGCTCTCGCCCAAGCTCCTCAACTCCGCGCCCGATCCCGCCGAGCATGCGGCGTGGCGAAAAAAGCACGAGGCCACGCGCTGGCAGCCCGACGCCGTGCGCGCGTGGGTCGACCGCTATCCATATCAGTTCAAGTTCGTCGTCGCCCGCCCCGCCGACATCGAGGAGCTCGAGCACATGCTCGGCGCGCTGAAGCGCGACATCCCGCGCCACAAGGTCCTGCTCATGCCCGAGGCCACCTCGCTCCCGCAGATGCGGGAGCGCGCCGCCTGGCTCGGCGAGACGTGCAAGGCCCGCGGCTACCGCTACGCCCACCGCCTGCACCTCGAGCTGTATGGAAACAAACGCGGCACCTGAAGGCCGGGCGCCGCCGCCGCCCGGCGCGAGCGTGATCACGCCGGCCGACCCGGCGCGGCCGCGCAAGCTCTCGGAGGAGCTCGCCCTGATTGTGCGCGAGTTCGAGGTCGATCACGTCACGCTGCGCGAGGTCATCGGCCTCCTGCAGGGGCGCGGCTACGTGCTGCTCGTGCTGCTGCTCGCGCTGCCGTTCTGCACGCCGATCCCGCTGCCCGGGCTCTCGACGCCGCTCGGCCTCATCATCGGCCTCATCGGCGCGCGGCTCGCGCTGGGGCAGAAGCCGTGGCTCCCGCAGCGCCTGCTCGACACGCGCCTGCCGCCCAAGGTCTTTGCCAAGGTCTTCGCGATCACGCAGCGGCTCATCGGGTGGTTCGAGCGGCTGCTGCGGCCGCGCCTGCGCTGGCTCACGGCCACGCCGTTGCTGCGGCAGCTGCACGCGATTCCGATCGTGATTTGCGCGGCGCTGCTGCTGCTGCCGCTGCCGATCCCGTTTTCCAACACCATCCCGGCGTGGGGCATCATGCTGATCGCCGCCGGCCTGCTGGAGCGCGACGGTGGGTTTGTCCTGGCGGGGCACGTCGCGGCGCTGCTCGCGATCGCGTTTTTCGCCGCGATCGGGATCTTCGGCGTCGGGGCCGTGGACTTCCTGTGGAAATGGGCCAAATGATTCCCGCCGCATGAGCACCCCCTCGATCTCCGCCGTCGGCCAGATTGCGCTCACCGTGAGCGACGTGGCCCGCGCCACCGTGTTCTACCGCGACACGCTCGGCCTGAAATTCCTCTTCGCCGCGGGCCCGAACCTCGCCTTCCTCGCCGTCGGCGGCGTGCGCCTGATGCTCACCACGCCGCAGGGCCACGGCGAGCCCGGCAAGAACTCGATCCTCTACCTCAAGGTCGAGGGCGACATCGCCGCCGCGCACGCCGCGATCCTCGCGCGCGGCGCGGCCAACGAGCGCGCCCCGCAGCTCACCGCGAAAATGCCCGACCACGAGCTGTGGATCGGCTTCGTGCGCGACCCGGATGGAAATCTTGTCGGGCTGATGGAGGAAAGGCGCTGAGGCGAAAAATCGCTGGGCTGTGGTAGGGCGGGACCGCTGGGCCCGCCGCGAAGGCGGGCGGTTTCGCGTTTCCTGACGGCGCACCCGGCGGTCGCGCCCGGCCTTTTCGGGCAAACGCCGATTTCAGAACGGCCGCGCGGAGCTGGGCGTGGCTTCCGCGGGCGGGAGCGGCAGGAAGTTCAGCGCGAGGAAGCCGACGGCGGAGCGTGCGTCGGCGTAGATTGCGCCGAATTCGCGCTGCATCGGATTGTCGGCCGCGAGCGCGCCGGTGGCGGGGATGACTTTTTCCACGAGGCCGCGCGAGGCGGCATTCACGGTCTCGGTGAGCGCCTCGATCTCGGCGTCGGTGATTCGGCTGGCGCGCGGCGCCGGCGGACGGATCAGCACGACGGCGACCACGGTGGTGAGCGCGGTCGCCGTCATCCAAGCCAGGCGGGCAGCGGGCGAGCGGCGCGGCGCGGCCGGCTCGCGCACGGCGCGGAGCAGGCGTTGCTCGAAGCCGGTCGAGGGCGCGGGTGTCACCGCCGCGGTCCATGCGGGGGCCGCGCAGCGGAGCGCCCGCGCGAGCGCGTCGGTCGCGGCAACATGGGCGCGGCAGTCGGCGCACGTTTCCAGGTGGCGCGCGGCGCCGCCGGTCGCGGCGTGCCACGGGCGGACGACACGGCAGAGCAAGCGGGGCGAGGCGGAGGGCGCGGGGTTCATGGCGGGCATTCTCCTTTCAGCAGGCGGTGGCGGGCGCGGTGGATGATGACCTTGATGTGAATCTGGGTGAGGCCGACGGTGCGCGCGAGCTCGGCGATGGGCATCTCCTCGCCGAATCGCAGCCACAGCACCTCAAACTCGCGCGCCGGGAGCAGGCGGCGCGCCTTGGCCCAGAGATTCTCGACGAGATCGGTGTGCTCGGCGTGGCGCGCGGGCGAGGCGGTGTCGGCGGCGGTCTCCTCGGGCAGCTCGGACCAGCGCGGGCCGTCGCGGAAATGGTTCAGCGCCGTGTTGCGCGCGATGGTGATGAGCCAGTGGATCACCGGGCGGTCGGGATCGACACGGTCGAGGTGGCGGAGGGCCTTGATGAAGGTGTGCTGCGTGAGGTCCTCGGCGTCCTCGCGGTGGCGCGTCATCTGATGGAGGTAGGCGTAGACGCGCCGGTGGTGCCGGCGCACAATCTCCTCGCGGGCGCCGGCGTCGCCGGCGATGGCGGCGCGAAGGAGCGCGGGCTCCTCCGCAGCCGCGGGCGCCGGCTCCGCGAGGGAGCCGGCCGCGAGCGGCGAGGCGGGCGGAGCGGAGGTCATTTGGTTTCCGCTGCGGCGGGCTTCGGATCGCGCACGCTGACGGCGCAGGCGGCCTTGCCCTCGGGATCATTGGCGTAGGTGATCTTGAGGGTGTAGGCGCCGTCGGCGCCGGGGAAGGAAAACTGCGCGGTCTGGGCGCCGCGGTTGTTGCCGGCGCGCATCATGTCGGAGCGAAAGACGAGCGGCGTGCCGCCTTGGGCGGGCGTGATCTCGACGCGCTGGTAGCGCACGCCCTTGCCGCCGTTGGCGCGCCAGCCGAGGGTGACGGTGGCGCCGTTCCTCAGCTCGACGTTTTCAATCGTGCGCGTGGCGACGGCGCCGGCGGGATCGGAATCGGGTGTCGCCGAGGCGGTGGCGGTCCATTCGGCGAGGGTGCGCCCGATGGCGATGGGCGCGGGCGGGGCGGGGGCGCGCGGGGCCGGCTTCTCCATGCTCGCGCGCAGGCTCTGCACCATCGCGGCGAGGCGGGCGCTGGCGTAGGCCAGGTCGAGCTTCACCACGTCGCCCGTGCGGTTCACGGAAGTGGAGTTGATGAATTCGGCGAGCTGCTTGTCGGTGGTCTCGGCGAGCGAGAGCGCGGCGATCATGCCCTGCAGGATTTTGGTGAGCTTGTCGGCATTGGCGCCGGAGGAGGCGAGGAGCTCGGCGTGGGCGAAGGTGTTTTCGCCGCGCTCGCCGAGCGCGAGGGCGCCGGCGTCGGCGAGGCGGAGCATGCGCGTCTGCGGGGCGTTCTCGGGGAAGACATTTTCCGCGGGCACGACCGAGGCGGCGAACAGATATGCGCCGGCCGCGCCGGCGGTGAAGCGGCTGAGCGGGGAGCCGCTGGCCGTGGCCAGCGAGGGCGCGGCGCCGCGGACCACGTCGTGCGCCTTGAGGAGCTGGGCCTTGGACTTGCCGATGATGATGGCCGGCTCGGGCGGGAAGGCGACGATGAGGGCGGCGATGTCCGACGCCTTGGGCCTGAGATTGGAGATCGTGTAGGCGGGGAACGGAAAGTCCGCCGCCTCGGCGAACACCTTGGGCTCCGCGAGGGTGGCCTGCAGGAGCGCGCTCTCGGCGATTTTGCGCAGGTCGGGCGTGCCTTGGACGATGAGGGCGCCGTCGATGGCCTTGGGATCGGCGGCGAGGTTGGCGCCGTAGGCGGTGACGCTGCCGACGGTCGCGAGGGCCTTGGCGACATCGAGGCCGATGGTGCCGCCGGTGTGCTGGGCCTGGGCCTTCTCGATCGCGGCGACCAACTCCTGCCCGAGCGCCGTGGTGCGGAGCGCATCGAGGTCGGCGTGGATCATCCAGCGGGCGTCGGCGGAGACGATCGCGGGGTTGAGGGCGGCGTGCAGGGCGCCGGTGGCGAGGAGAAAGAGCGGGCAGAGCAGCGATTTCATGCGGGCGATGGAGTGGGTTGCCGGGAATACACGCGTCCCGGCCGCGAGGTTACAACGCGATCACGTGTCGGCGGAGGCGCCGAACTCGCGCCGCCGAAACAACACCGCGGCGAGCCCCAGCGCCCCGAGGCAGAGCAGCGCGACGGCCCCGAGCGTGCCCGCGATGCCCGGGGAGTGGGCCTGCGCCTCGGCGCGACCGAGGAGGATCGCGAGCAACTCGCGCATTTGCTGCGTCAGCGAGAGCCGGCTGATCTGCGTGGGAATCTGGCCGACGCCCACCTCGATGATCGCGGCGTAGGCCAGCCCCGCGACGATGTAGCGCGACGTGAGCGTGCCGAACAGGATCCCCAGCGCGCTGAAGGCCGTGATCATCAGCGCCTGGGCGAAGCCCAACTTGACCATGAACGCGGCGGGATCCGGCACGCCGCGCGTGACCCCGGCAAACGCCACCACCGCAAACGGGAGCAGGAAATCGAGGTGCGTGCAAAGCGTGTGGGCGATGAACTTGAAGCCCACAAAGGCCGGGCGGGACATGGGTCGCGTGAAAACATAGTCGACCGTGCTGGACTTCAGCTCGTCCCGCATCGCCCCGGCGGCGGACATAAACGCCAATACCGGCACCAGGAACCCGACGTAGACGTGGTTCGCCCAATCGAGGAAACGACCGGCGTCACCGCCCTGCACGCCGCCCACGAGCAGCAGCGCCAGGACTGCCAGGCCCACGCCCAGCGCGAGCCAGTGCCCGGGAAGCAGCAGGCGCCGGAATGTGAGGCGCCACACGCCGCCGAAGGCGTGGCGCCAATCGGGCGCAACGGGCTCGGGCTGGGGGTGGAGGCGGGGCGGAGCGTTCATGACGAGGACGCGGCGGCGGGGTCGGCCGCCTTTTCCAGCAACGAGGCCGTGGCCTGCACCTCGAAGACGCGCACGCCGCTCTCGAGCAGCAGCGCGGCGAAGTGGCCGTCGCCGTAGAACTGCGCCGGATCGCTCCAGCGCACGTGCAGCACGCCTTCGTCCGCGGCGATGTCGCAGCCGCGCACGAGCCCGCGATCGAAGAGGAAGCGCGCGAGCCGGTCCGGCGCGTCGCAGCGGAAGCTCGTCGCGCCGGGCCAGCGCGCGCGCGCCTCGGGCGAGGCCGCGTCGTTGAGCGAGCGCGGCACGCGGCCCCAGCGCAGGAGCAGGAAGTCCGCGCACAGCGCCTCGAGGTCATGCAGGATGTGGCTCGAGATCAGCACGCTCGTGCCGTCGGCGGCGAGCTCACGCAGGATCTGCGCGATGTCCTCGCGGCCCACGGGATCGAGGCCGTTCATCGGCTCGTCGAGGATCACGAGCTTCGGGCCGTGCAGGAGGCACTGCGCGAGCTTCACGCGCTGCTTCATGCCCTTGGAGTAGGCGGTGACGCGCTTGCGCCAATGCTCGGGGGCGAGCCTCACGCGCGCGAGCGCCGCGCGGGCGCGCGCCTCGGCCTCCTTCGCGGACAGGCCGGAGATCATCCCGAGGCCGACGAGCCACTCGAGCGGGCGGAGGCCGGCGGGCACGGCCTCGCCCTCCGGGCAGTAGGCGAGCCGCGCGTGGACGGACGGGTTGTTCCACGGCTCCTCGCCGAAGACCGTGAGTCGTCCCGAGCTCGGGCGAATCTGGCCGAGCAACAGGCGGAAGAGCGTCGTCTTGCCCGCGCCGTTGGGCCCGATGATGCCGGTGATGCCGGGCCGGATCGCGAACGACACATTGTTCAGCCCCAGGATCATCCCGTAGAACCGGCTGAGGTTTTCGGCCTGGACGATGGCGTTCATTCGGGACGGAGACGGCGCAGGAACACAAACGACGAGCCGACGACAAACACGCCCAGCGCCGCGAGCGCGCCGCCGACGTCGGTGGCCTCGGCGCGTTTGCCGGCCGTCGCGAGGTTGTCCTTGAACCGCTGGTCGGGGATCGGCAGGTCGGCGCTGGCGGCCGCGAGCGCGCGGTCGAGCCGGAACACCTCCTGCCGCACCTCACCGAGGTTATGCGTGAAGCTCAGGCGCGTGATCCACTCGGGCGCGCGGGGCTTGGCCGCCATCACGCCGAAGACCGACCAGAGGCAAATCCACACCACGATCGTGAGGCGCGGGCTGCGGCCGAGCGCCGACACGCCCAGCGCGATGGCCGCGAGCGCGACGAGCGCGATGCCATTGAAGGTGAGCGCGCGCACCAGCGGCCCGAACGAGTAAATCACGAAGTCGCGATCCGTCGCGAAGAGCATGCTCAGCAGCCAGCCCAGCAGCAGCGGCCCGGTCCACACGAGCAGCAGCACGCCCACGATGGTGCCGAGCTTGCCGAGCAGGTAGTCCACGGAGGTCAGCGGCCGCGCGAGATAGACGACGAGGGCGTGGCTCACGCGATCGCGCGTGATGAGGCTCGGCACCAGGGTGGTCAGCGCGAGCAGGCTCAGCCAGAGCCCTAGGAACGAGTGCGCCCAGAACAGCAGCGTGAAGACGCCGCGCACGCAGATGTCGGGGTAGAGCGTCACCAGGCCGCTGATCGCCGTGACCACGGCCTCGGCGCGCGGGCCGAACTTGGCCGCGAACGCCTCCAGCCAGCCGCCCGTCGCGACCGACTGGCTGAACACAAAGCCGCCCAGCGCGATCCCGGCGCCGGCGAACCACGCGCCGCCGAGCAGGATTTTGAAAAAGCGCAGGCGCACGAGTTGCCGCAGCCCGGCGGTGGCAATCACCCACCGCCGGTAGCCGACGCCCCGCGGCGCCTCGCGCCAGCGGCTCAGGTCAAGACGAGGGCTGGCTTCCATGGTGGTCGGCGATGGACTTGAGGAACAGCTCGTGGAGCGCGTCCGGGTTGGCGACGATTTCCGCCGGCGGCAGGCGCTGCGCGCGCATGAGCTGCAGCAGCCATTCGACCGAGTCGGAGGCGGATTCGGCGCGGAGCTTGCCGTTGGGCAGCGCGACGGCCGGGACGCCGGCGGAAGCCAGCGCGGCGACGAAACGATCCCGCTCGCCGGCCGGCGCGATCTCGACCACGCGGCGGTGGCGGTTCTTCAGGTTCGCGATGGTGTCGTGCTCCAGCAGCCGCCCGTGCCCGATGATGATCACGCGGTCGCACACGCGCTCGATGTCGCGCAGGAGGTGCGAGCACATCACGACGCTGATGCCGAGGTCGCGGCGCAGCGACGCGATGAGTTTCAAGATGTGCTCGCGCCCCGAGGGATCGAGGCCGTTGGTCGGCTCGTCGAGAAACACGATCTCCGGATCGTGCACGAGGGCCTGCGCGAGCTTCACGCGCTGCCTCATGCCGGTGGAGTAGGTGTCGACCGGCCGGTAGCGCTCCTGCCCCATGCCCACGAGATCGAGGATCTCGTGGGTGCGCTGGCGGGCGAGGCGCATGGGCATGCCCGAGAGCTGGCCGCAGTGGGTCACGTATTCGCAGCCCGCCATCCCCGCGATGTGGCAGTCGCGCTCCGGGCTGTAGCCGATGCGTTCACGCGAGGCGCGCGGCTCCGTGCGGATGTCGCGGCCGAGCACGCGCGCCGAGCCCGTGGTGGGCGTCTCGAGGTTGAGCAGGCACTTGATGAAGGTGCTCTTGCCCGCGCCGTTGGGCCCGAGCAGCCCGATGGTGCCGGGCGGCACGCTCACGGTCACGTCGGCGAGCGCGCGCTGCGGCCCGTAGGATTTGCCCAGCCGGTCGGCCTCGATGATGAAATCGGCATCGGCCCGGCCCGTTGGCGGGGCCGGAAAGGAAGCTGGAGCGGGAGGGTGCAAAACGCGGCGCGGGCAATACACGGCGGGCGGGGCCGCGGTTACAAGTTTCCCGCCGGCGCTGGATTTTCCGTGTCTTCCGCCGGGCCGGTGGGCACGCTCCGCGCCCTCGTGACACCCGCAGACTACATCGATCGGCACCCGGGTGAGCTGCTTGGGCGGCTCCAGCAGCTCGTGGGCGTCGCGACGGTCAACCCGCCCGGCGAAAACTACGCGCCCATCACCGCCTGGCTGGTGCAGGAGCTGGAGGCGCTCGGCCTGAAGACGCGCCGCTACCCGATCCCCGCGGCGCTGACAAAAAAGACGCTGCCCGCCGAGCAGCATGCTTTCCCGCGCTTCAACGTCCTCGCCCGGCTCGCCGTGCCCGGCGCGAAAAGGACGATCCACTTCAACGCGCACTACGATGTCGTGCCCGTCTCGGGAAAATGGAAGCACGGCAGCCCCTTCAGCGGCGCCATCGAGCGCGGGTGGATCTTCGGCCGCGGCACGGCCGACATGAAAGGCTCGATCGCGAGCCTGCTGCTCGCGGTGCGCGCCCTGCGCGCGACCCGCACCGCGCCGAGGATGAACCTCGAGATCTCGTTCACCGCCGACGAAGAGACGGACTCCGCGCTCGGCGCCGGCTGGCTCGTGCGCCACGCCCCGATCAAGCCCGACTACGCGGTCGTGATGGAGGGCGGCGAGGGCCGCAACGTCTGCTGCGGTCACAACGGCACGCTCTGGCTCGAGGTCATCGTCCATGGCCGCGCCGCGCACGGCTCGCTGCCGCACAAGGGGATCAACGCCCTCGAGAAAATGGCCGCGCTCGTGCGCGCCTTCGACGCCTACAAGCGCACGCTCGCCGCGCGCCCGTGGAAAACGCCCGAGGGCAGGACGCACCGCCCGACGGTGAACCTCGGCGGCGTCTTCCACTGCGGCGACGGCGCCAAGATCAACACCGTGCCCGCGCACGCGAGCTTCACCATCGACCGCCGCGTGCTGCCGCTCGAGCGGCACGCCGACGCCGAGCGCGAGCTGCGGGCCTTCCTGGCCGCGGCGGCGCGCAAGATCCCGCAATGCCGCATTACCGTGAGGAAAATCTCCGAGAACTTCCCGTGCTTCTCGGAGCCGACGCATCCGTTCTTCGCCGCGATGGCCGGCTGCGTGCGGCGCGCGCGGGGCGAGCCCACGCGCTTCAGCGTCTCCACCGGCTTCAACGACATGCACTTCTTCTCGCACCACCTGAAGATCCCGACGCTCGGCTACGGCCCCGGCGGCGAGGACTACCATGGCGTGGACGAGCGCGCGAAGGTGCGGGAGCTGCTCGCGAGCGCGAAGATCTACGCCGACCTGATGACGAGCTTTTCCGGGTAGGGCGAACCGTCCCGGATGGGCCGCGGCGCGGCGGGCCGCCTCGCCCTACCGCTGCTCATTCCATTCCGGCGCGGAATACTGCTCGATCAAGCCCTCGAGCTCGTGCTCGTGAAAGTCCGGCCACGGCACCGGCTGCGCCTCGGTGGCGAGCGCCGCCGCCAGCCGTGCGGCGAACGCTTCGCCGAACGCGTCCCAATCGATGTCGGCGCCGGCCGCGGCCTTGGCGACGGAGCCTTGGAAGAGGAGCCCGTGCTTGTTGCGCTTCTGCGCCGCGCCGGCGATCTTCGCCGCGGTGCCGGCGTGGATGACATCGAACACCTCGGCGCGCTCGAAGCAGACGCCGGCTGCGCCGGCTTCCGGCTCGGGCTTCGGCTCGCTGAGGGCCGCCGGCACATCCTGCGCCCGCAGCGCCTCCGCCAGCGCCTCGTGCACGGCCCGGTAGCTCTGCGCGGCGCGCACTTCCTCGAGCGGATGCCCGCGCGGAATCACCAGCGCGTAGGTCCAGTCGTCGCGGTGATCGACGATGCCCCCGCCCGTCGCGCGCCGGCAAAGCTCGAGATGCCCGCCGGCGGGGAGCTGCGCGCGCACGAAGGCGATCTTCTGCGCGTAGCCGAAAGTGAACGCCGGCGCGCGCCACCCGTAGTGGCGGAAGCGCGGCGCAGCCGCGCGCGGGTAGCGCTGCAGCAGCAGAAAATCGACCGCCATGTTCTCGGCGGCGCCGGCCGTTCGCTCGGGCAGGAGTTCCAGGGGCATCGGCATGGGCGCGATTCAGCTTTGCGCGAAATACCACCCGCGGCATGGGGGCGGCACGTTCAGTTCCGCCAGCTGCTCCGCGATCGACTGCGGGCGGGTCTTCAATTTTCCGGCGAGCGGCGAAACGTCGAGCGCGAGGCAAGCCTGGCGCCGCCGCGCGGCCTCCGGCGCGGCGGCCCGCGACGCCTCGGCGATCGGGGCCTGCGCGGGCGTGAGCTTGAAGTGCTCGCGGATGCGCCCGCCGAGTGCGTGCCGCGAGAGCAGCTCGGCGCCGGCCCAGTGAAACACGCCGCGCACGTCGCGCCGCTCGCAGAGCTCGACCATCACCTCCGCGAGATTCTCCGCGGTGCAGGTCTGGCGAAACTCGTCCGTGAACAGCCGCGGCGTGCGCCCCGCCGCCCAGTCGGCAAAGAGCCGCTCGTGGTTGCTGCGCGTGCCGGCGACGCTGTTGCCCATCAGCAGCGGCGCGCGGAGCGTCACCGCCCACTCGGCCGCCGCGGCGTGGACGAGCCGCTCGCTTTCGACCTTCTGCCGCCCGTAGAGGTTGATCGGCGACACGGGATCCGTGGCGGCGTAGGGCGTCGTGCGCGCGCCGTCGAAGACCTGCTCCGACGACAGATGGATCAGGCGCGCGCCCACATGGTGCGCGAGCCGCGCGAGCGCGGCGGGCAGGGCGACGTTGAGCGCCTGCGCCAGCGCCGGATCGGCGTCGCACCGCTCGGGCACGGAAACCGCGGCGCAATTCACGATGGCCTCGGGAAAGGCGTCGAGCACCGCCGCGGTCACGTCCCCCTCGCGCGCCAAGTCGACGGCGCGCTGCGCGGCCAGCCCCTCGACGGTGCCGGCAAACCCGCCGACAATCCCGGTGACCCGGTGCCCACGGCGCGCCGCCGCGCGCGCAAACGCCGACCCGACCAGCCCCGACGCACCGGTGAGAAAAACCGTCATGGGAGCGGATGACGGCCCGCCGCCACGAAAGCGTCCGCGGCCTTCATTGCGGCACCACCTCCGGCGACACGTGCCACCGCACGCGCCAGTGCGCACCGTCGCGGTCCAACGCGAGCACCGAGCATTTCTTCATCGCAAACGCCGCGGGCTCGGCGCGCCCGGTGACGAGCCGGCTCGCGAGCGCGCTGAGCTGCGGCTCGTGGCCGACGACCGCGACGGGCCGGCGCGCGGCGGAGAGGCTCCTCGCCGCGACGCGCGAATCGGCATCGGGCTCGAGGCCGCGGGTGAGCTTCAGCTTCGCCCTGAGCTTGAGCCGCTGCGCCAGCAGCGCGGCGGTCTCGCGCGAGCGCACGAGCGGGCTGTGCCAGATTTCCGCGGGAGCAAAGGCGCCCGTCCTGCGCAGGAATGCCGCGAGCGCGCGCACCTGCGCACGGCCCTTGGCGCTGAGCGGCCGCGAGGCGTCGTCCGCGGCTTTGTCCGCATGGGCGTGGCGGACTAGGAAAAACCGCATGGCCCTCACCGCGCGTCGTTGCCCCGTGGACTCACGGCGCGAGGCGCTCGACCGCCCACCCCTCCGCCTGCCGCCGGTAGCGGAGCCGGTCGTGGAGGCGGCTGCGGCGGCCCTGCCAGAACTCCACCGTTTCCGGCGCGAGCCGCCAGCCGCCCCAATGCGGCGGCAGCGGCACGGCCTGGCCGTCGTATTTCTTCTCCAGCGCCTTCATCCCGTCCTCCAGCACGGCGCGGCCGGCGATGATCGAGCTCTGCGGCGAGCCCCAGGCGCCGAGCTGGCTCGCGCGCGGCCGCGAGTGGAAATACGCCTCGCTCTCCTCGCGCGAGGTGCGCGTCACCGTGCCTTCGACGATCACCTGCCGCTCGAACGCGAACCACGGGAACACGAGCGTCGCGCGCGGGTTGGCGGCGATCTCGCGGCCCTTGCGGCTCTCGTAGTTGGAGTAGAAGACGAAGCCGCGGCCATCGAGGCCCTTGAGCAGCACGGTGCGCGCGGAGGGCCGGCCGTCGGGCGTGGCGGTGGCGAGCACGCAGGCGTTGGGCTCGACGAGCTTCGAGGCCTCGGCCTCCTGGAACCACTGCTCGAACTGGCGGAAAGGGTCCCGCGCGAGATCCTTCTCGGCGAGGCCGGCCAGCGAGTAGTCTTTGCGGAGATCGGCGAGGCTCACGCGCGTGAACGTGGCCCGCGCGCGCCGGGCCTGACAAGACTATCCTTTGACGCGCCCGCGCGATCGCGTTTGTTCGTCGCGCATGACCACTGCTCCCGCCGCCGCCGAACTCGAAGCCGAGGCCGACCGCCTCCTGCGCGCGCTCCTGCACGTGGACTGCGATCCGCGCGGCGTGACGTGGAACTACGAGGCCTGCCGCCGCATCGCCCCGCTCACGCTGGAGATCAACCGGCTGAAAAAAGAGAAGGACGCTGTGATCCTCACGCATTCCTACGTGGAGCCCGAGATCGTCTACGGCGTCGGCGACTTCAAGGGCGACTCCTACTTCCTCAGCCTCGCGGCCAAGAAGGCGCGCGCGAAGATGATCGTGTTCGCCGGGGTCGTGTTCATGGCCGAGACGGCAAAGATCCTCTCGCCCGACGCCACCGTGGTCGTGCCCGACCGCGGCTCCGGCTGCTCGCTCGCCGACTCGATCGACGGCGACGGCGTGCGCCGGCTGAAGGCGCTCTATCCCGACGCCACCGTCGTCTGCTACATCAACAGCACCGCCGACGTGAAGGCGGAGTCCGACGTGTGCGTCACCTCGGGCAATGTCCACCACATCATCCAAAACTTGCCGGCGCGCCGCATCCTCTTCGTGCCCGATCGCCTGATGGGGCAGAACGTGCGCGACGAGCTGCGCCGCCGCGGCGTGGACAAGGAGATCATCACCTCCGACGGCACGTGCATGGTGCACGATCAGTTCGGGCCGGCGGACATCGCGGCGGCGCGCGCGCAGTTCCCCGGGCTCAAGGTCGTGTCGCACCCCGAGTGCACGCCGGAGGTCGCGGCGGTCTCGGACTTCGTCGGCAGCACGGGCGCGATGATGAAATACGTGAAGACCACGGGCGCGCCCTACTATCTCATGCTCACGGAGTGCGGGCTGGTCGGCCGCCTGCAAGTGGAGGCGCCGGAGAAAAACTTCATCGGCGGCTGCCGCCTCTGCCCCTACATGAAGCTCAACTCGCTCGAGAAAGTGCGCGACGCGCTGAAATCCCCGCGCCCCGATCAGATCGTGACGCTCGACGAGGGCATGCGCCTGCGCGCGGCGCGGTGCATCGAGCGGATGTTCGAGCTGTCGCCGGCGGACTGAGCGTGGCGGCGGGCCTCCCTGCCCGCCGCTACCCGAGCCGGAAAGTTGTTCACACCCGCGCGCTCCGCATTCGACCGCGCGGCGAAACCCTGCGCCGATGCCGCCCGCCCGCCGCAGTCGCGCTCCCGGATGAAGACGATCCGATCGCGACTCCGGTCCGGGCCGCTCAGGGACGCCGGGTCACGCCGGCCCGGCGTCCCGGGCCTCGAGTTTGCGCAGCGGCTTGTCATCGGCCGCCTTACTCGTTGCGCTCGGCGCCCATGATCTCACCGCGCACCGACCACCTGATCGACCTCGCGCTCGAGGAGGATGCCGGGCTCGGCGATGTCACGAGCCGGGCGATTTTCCCGGCGGCGCACCGATCGCGGGCGTTCATCGATGCGAAGCAGGACCTCGTCGTGTGCGGGCTCGACGTGGCGGCGCGGGTCTTTGCACGCGTCGATCCGGCGCTGAGGACAACCCTCCTCGCGCGCGACGGCGACCGCGTGAAGCGTGGCGCGCGCGCGCTGCGAGTCGACGGACCCACGGGCGCGATGCTCACCGCCGAGCGCACGGCGCTCAATTTTCTCCAGCGCCTTTCCGGCATCGCGACCAAGGCGCGCGCCTTTGCCGACGCCGTGGCCGGCACCGGCGTGCGCGTCGCCGACACGCGCAAGACCACGCCCGGCTGGCGCGCGCTGGAAAAATACGCCGTGCGCTGCGGCGGCTGCTTCAACCACCGTTCCTCGCTGGGCGAGCACGTGCTCATCAAGGACAACCACATCGCCGCCGCCGGCTCGCTCGCCCGCGCCGTCGAGAAGTGCCGCGCCGCCGCCCCGCACGGCGCCAAGATCGAGGTCGAGGCCAAGACGCTCGCCGAGGTGAAGCAGGCGCTCCGCGCCCGCGCCGAAATCATCCTCCTCGACAACATGCCGCCCGAGATGATCCGCCGCGCCGTGGCGCTCATCGCCGGCGCCGCGGTGGTCGAGGTCTCCGGCGGCGTGCGCCTCGAGACGATCCGCGGCTACGCGCTGCCCGGCGTCGACGTGATCAGCATCGGCGCCCTCACGCACTCGGCGGTGGCGGTGGACTTGAGCTTGGACTTGCAGCCCACGCGCCGCGGCCAGTGACGGCTTGCTCCTCCCGTCGCCACTCGTAGCTTCCACGCCATGAGCGAGATCATCTTCGAAGTGCGTGAGGACGAGATCGACGGTGGCTATAACGCCACCGCCCTCGGTCACGCCATCGCGACGCAGGGCGATACGCTGGAGGAACTGCGTGGCATGGTGCGCGAGGCGGTGCAGTGCCACTTCGGCGACGGCGCGCCCGGCCCGATGCCGAAGATCATCCGGCTGCACTTTGTGCGCGACGAGGTGCTCGCGGTGTGAGAATCCCGCGGCAGGTGTCAGGCACGGACTTGGCGCGAGCCCTGCGCGCGTTGGGTTACGAGCGTGTGCGGCAGGACGGCTCGCACATGCGCCTGACCACCGAGCGCAACGGCACGCATCACGTGACTATTCCAGCGCACCGCCCCATCAAAGTGGGCACGCTGCTCAACGGCATTCTCAAGCCGGTCGCCGCGCACCACCGGATGACCATCGAGGAATTGCTTCACGATCTCGGCTTCTGACATGCGCACTCTCCACACCGACTGTCTCGTCATCGGCGCCGGGCTCGCGGGCTCGGCGTATGCCTTGCAAGCGGCGAAGCTCGGGCTCGCCGTCGAGCTGCTCTCGCTGGCCGAGCCGCTCGTCGCCAACAGCGACTGGGCGCAGGGCGGCATCATCTACGACACGGCGCGCGATCCCGCCGCGCTGGCCCGCGACATCACGGACGCCAGCGACGGCACGGCCAACCCGATCGCGGTCGATCACCTCGTGCGCGAGGGCCCGCGCGCGGTGGAGGAGCTGTTGCTCGACGAGCTCGCGATCGGCTTCGACCGCGATGCGGCGGGCGCGCTTGATTTCACGCGCGAGGGCGGCCACGGCGCGCGGCGGATCATCCACGCCAAGGATGCCACGGGCCACGCGATCCTCGCGGCGGTGGCGGCGCGGGTGGACGCCACGCCGGGCATCACCCGCCGCGCCGGCTGGGTCGCGATCGATCTGCTCACGCTCTCGCACAACTCCGACGGCCTCGCCGATCGCTACGAGCCGCTGACGTGCTTCGGCGCCTACGTGCTCGACACGGCGACGGGCGAGACCGTCGCCATCGTCGCGAAGAAAACCATCCTCGCGACCGGCGGGCTCGGGCAGATCTTCCTGCACACGACCAATGTGCCGGGCAGCGTCGGCCATGGGGTCGCCATGGCGTATCGCGTGGGTGCGCGCCTGATCGACCTCGAGTATGTGCAGTTTCACCCGACGGTCTTCGCCAAGAAAAACGCGCCGCGCTTCCTCGTGACCGAGGCGCTGCGCGGCGAGGGCGGCGTCCTGCGCAACGCCCGCGGCGAGCGCTTCATGGACGCCGTCGATCCGCGCGGATCGCTGGCGTCGCGCGACGTGGTGGCGCGCGCCATCAAGCAGGAGCTGGCGGCAAGCGGCGAGCCGCACGCGCTGCTCGATCTCTCGGCGATGACGCCGGACTTCATCCGCAATCGTTTCCCGACCATCTACGAGCGCTGCCTTTCCCACGGGGTGGACATCACGCGCGAGCCGATCCCGGTGGTGCCGGCGGCGCACTTCGCGTGCGGCGGCGTGCACGCCGACCTGCACGGCCGCACGAGCGTGCGGCACCTCAATGCCATCGGCGAGACGGGCTGCACCGGCCTGCACGGCGCGAACCGCCTCGCGAGCACCTCGCTGCTGGAGTGCCTGGTGAGCGCGAAGTTCGCCGCGCTGGCCGACGGCACGGACATCGTGCGGGAAAAATTCCGCCTGCCCGCGCCGCGCGCGTGGGAGAGCCCGACGCGCGAGGCCGATCCCGTGCTCATCCGGCAGGACATGCTGCAAATCCAGCACACGATGTGGAACTACGCCGGCGTGATCCGCTCGCCCAAGCGCCTCACGCGCGCGCGGCGCATCCTGCTGGAGCTGCGCGAGGAGATCCAGAGTTTCTACCGCGGCTGCCGCCTCACGCGCGAACTGATCGAGCTGCGCAACGCGATCCAGACGGCGCTCCTCGTCGTGCACGCCGCCTCGCTCAACCCGCGCAGCAAGGGCTGCCACTACGTGGTCGAGGAGGCGTAGGCGGGCGGCGCCGTTCCGGACCTAGGCCGGGACGGCTCAGCCACGACTCAGAACGTGCCCTTGACGCCGAAGGCCCACTGCACGCCGTAGGAGCGGGTCGTGCTGATCTTGGCGTAGGACGGGGTCTGCGAGCCGTAGCGGAGGTTGGTGTAGTGGACGTTGCCGATGTTGCGCCCGTTGGCGAAGAGCGAGAACTGCCGCTTGAACTGCCAGGTGAAGTTCACGTCCATGGTCGTGCGCTTTTCCTCGTAGAGGTTGGCGTCCGGGCCCTGCGCGGCGGAGGTGGCCTGCTTCTGCTCGCCGCGGCCGTTCCATTTCAGCATGAAGGTCACCGGGTTTCTCGTGATCGTGAAGCCGTAGTTGAAGCTCTGGGGGATGAAGCGCGTGAACGCGGCGTTGCGGCTGCCGTAGAGCTTGAGCTTCGTGCCGTTGGCAAAAACCGAGATGTAGCGGCCCCAGCCGCCGAGCGGCGTGAGGGCCTGGCGGATGTTGGCCTCCATGCCGTCGACGCGCGCGTCGCCGCCGTTGACCGTGGTGCGCACTTCCCAGCCCGCGTAGTTGGGATCGAGGCCGAGCTGGTTGAGGAGCGCGGGCGTGGCGGCGACGCCGGTGATGTTGTCGTGGAAATTGCTGATGTCCTTCCGATACACGCCGACGGTGAAGAGACCGCCGCTGTCGGTGTAATACTCGGCGGACAGGTCGTAGTTGTTCGCGAGCCAGGGCTTGAGCTCGGGGTTGCCGACGATCAGCACGCCCGGGTAGCTGCCGGGCGACGGGTTGGTGGAGTTGTAGGTCTCGTTCTCGTCGACGGTGGTGGCGGGGATCACCTGGGCGAAATCCGGCTTGCCGTAGGTCCGGGCAAAGGCGGCGCGCGCCAGGAAGTTGGCGGTGAAGTTGTAGGTGACGTGCACGCTGGGGTAGTAGCCGTCGTAGCCGCCGTTGGTGGCGCGGCCGAGTTCCGTCTTCGTCACGTAGAGCTCCTGCAGCGAGCCGGCGGCGCCGGCCTCGGGCTTGCGGATGCGGTTGCCCTGCGCGTCGCGCGCGAAGGTGCCGTTGGCGTTGCGCACAAACGCCGCGTCCGGATCGGTGAGCGGGCCGGCGGCCTTGGTGTGCATCTTCTCGAAGCGCACGCCGGTCATCAGCTGCAGCTTGTTGTGGAAGAAGCGCGCCTCGCCCTGGAGGTAGAAGGCGGAGGTGATTTCCTTGAAGTTCTGGGAAGAGTTGAGGCGCGTCGTCTCGGAGGTGATCACGTTGGCCGCGGTCTGGGTGAAGAGCGCGGGGTTCTTGCCCCACGCCTCGACCATGCGGTTGGGCGAGGGCCAGGTGATGTAGTCGTAGTCGAAATAATTGCGCCGCGGGGTGTAGACCTGCATCGCGTAGGGCGCGAGCGAGCGGTCGCCGTTGGCGCCGTTGTAGGTGTAGACCAGCGAGCGCTGGCGGTGCGCGCGGTCCTGCGACTTGAGCTGGGTGCCGAATTGCACCGTGGTGGGAACCTGCAGCAGGCTGAGGCTGCGCTTCACGCTGGCGTCGAGGCCCATCGTGTCGTCGCGGTGATCGCGGAGCACGCCGTCGGTCGCCGTGTTGAGGACGTAGTTGCGGAGATCGTTGAGGTCGAGCGGGCGGTTGTTCTGGTCGAAGGCGGTGATCGATTTCGGGCCCTCGGGCGTGATGTCGTCGAAATTCACGCGCACGCCGGTGGTGTTGGCGAGGGCGGTGCCGATGTTGTTGAAGTGGCCCTTGCTCACGTGGCGCATCCAGGTCTTGGAGGTCGAGGCGAAGCCGGCGGTTTCGACGACCCAGCCGGCGTTTTGCCAGCGCCAGCGGAGGTTGCTGCCGAGCGTGCGCGCGTCGATGTGGAGGAGGTTGGTGGCATAGACGGACGTGCCGCGGCCGGTGGCCGAGTGGGAAAAGGTGTCGCTGAAGGTCAGCGGCACGCCGCCGGCGAGCGTCGAGGTCGGGGCGGTGCCGACGCTGGTGGTGCGGTTCACGTTGCCGTTGGTGTCGATGTAGTAGGTGGCCTGGAGGCCGAAGCTCAGCACCGAGTTGGGCGTCGGGCGCCAGTCGGCCTTCAGGCCGGTCGAATTGCGCTCATACCACTTCGGCGCGTCGATGACCTGGTGCGAGGCGAGGAACGGCTTCGCCGGCGTCGCGCCCGTGCCGGCGGCGGTGCCGTTCCAATTCGTCACCGTGTAGTTCTGCTCGTTCCACGCCTTCGAGTGCAGCGCGGTGAAGACAATGCCGAAGTCGCGGGTGATCGGCAGCGTGTAATCGAGGTCGAAGCCGGGGTTCACGCGCGGCTCATACGTGTCGTAGGGGAACGGCTGCTCCTTGAGCATCATGCCGTCGCTGCTCGCCGAGAGAAACACGCGGTAGTTGAGTTGCGCGCGGCTGCGCTCGAAGGCGCTTTTGCTCACCATGTTCACGGAGCCCGAGATGCCGCTCGCGGGATCCTGGGGGCGCGGGACCTTGGTCACCTCGATGCGCGAGATGTTGTTGATCGAGACCTGCATGAAGTCGAACTGGCGGGAGGTGGCGTTGCGCGAGGCGTTGGCGAGGGTGGCGCCGTCGCTGGTGACGTTGGTCTGGTTGGGATCGAAGCCGCGCACGGAGACGGCGAGCGGCATCACGTCGGAATACTCCACGGTGATGCCGGGGATGTTCTTCATGAACTCCGCGACGTTGCCCTCGATCACGTCGCCGTAGGCGTCGGTCGCGATGACGTTCTTGATGTTGGCGGCGAAGCGCTGCTCGTTGGTCGCGAGGGACTCGCCCTCCTTGAGCTTCGACGACGAGGCGACGAAGGCGTCGAGCTTCACGACGCTGGACTTGTCGCCGTAGAGCGACTTGCTGGTGAGGTTCACGTCGCGCACGGCGCGCTCGCCGGCGGCGACGTTCACGCTCACCTGCTGCGGGTCGAGCCCGGAGTAGAAAACCTCCAGCGTCACCGCGCCCGCCGGCACGCCGCTGAGGCGAAACATGCCGGTGTCGTCCGTGAACGCCGTGAGGTCGGTGCCCTTCACTGCGACGCGGGCGTTGTTGAGATACTGGCCGGAGGCCTCGTTTTGCACGCGGCCGGAGATTTCGCCGGTGGCGGTCTGGGCGCGCGCGGCGCCGCAGAACACGACGAGCAGCCAGGCGAGCGACACGAAAAGACGACGGGATGGGTTCATGCGGTGGGATTCTGGGTGAGGCCGCGGGGGTGCGGCGGGGTCGGGAAGATTCGTGAACGAACCGCGCCGAATGCGCAACCCCGCGCTCGCGTTTGGGTCTTCCCAAAGGCGACGCGTTGCGAAAGATTTCGCCCGCCCCCTTTTCAGCCCCATGGAAGCCCAGCGCAAGACCGTCACCGCCAGCCCGGAAAACAGCGAGACGCCGCTCGAGGCCGCGCCCAGCTGGGTGACGCCGAACCGGCTCTTCTTCGTCCGCAACCATTTCGAGGCGCCGCCCGTCGGCGCGGCGGCATGGCGGCTCACGCTCGAGGGGCTCGTGGCCCGGCCGCGGAGCTGGGGCGTCGCCGAGCTCGCTGCGATGCCGCAGCACTCGGTCTTCGCGACGGTCGAGTGCGCGGGCAACGGGCGATCGTTTCTCCGGGAGAAAGCCGCCGGCGTGCAGTGGGGCGCCGGCGCCATCGGGCACGCCGAGTGGACGGGCGTGCGCCTCCGCGATCTGCTGCAGCCGGCCGGGCTGGGCGCGGGCGTGCTCGAGATCGTCTTCGAGGGCGCCGACCGCGGCACCGAGCCCGATCATCCGGAGCCGATGGCTTTCTCGCGCAGCCTGCCGCTCGCCAAGGCGCTCGATCCCGACACGATCATCGCGCTGCGCATGAACGGCGAGCCGCTCGACGGCAACCACGGCGCGCCGCTGCGGCTCTTCGTCCCCGGCTGGTATGGCGTCGCCTCCGTGAAATGGCTCCGCACCATCCGCGCGATTGATCACGCCTACCCGGGATATTTCCAGACCGTGAAGTATTCCATCGATCGCGGGGCCGCGGGCGCGAAGCGCCGCGTGCCGCTCGGGCCCGGCGTGGTGAAGAGCGAGATCCTTTTCCCGCCGGTCGGCGCCTCGCTCAGCCTCGCGCCCCAGCGCATCGCCGGCATCGCGTGGGCCGGCGAGGAGCGCATCGCGGGCGTCGACGTGAGCACGGACGGCGGCAAGTCCTGGCAGCTCGCGCGCCTCGGCGGCCCGCGCCAGCCGTATTCTTGGTGCCGGTGGGAGCACGACTGGACGCCCGCCGCCGAGGGCGAGCACACGCTCATGGCCCGCGCCCACACGGAGTCGGGCCAGGCCCAGCCGTTCGACTACAACCCCGACAACCTGGGCTACCTGATCAACCTCGTGGTCCCGCGCACCGTGCGCGTGCAGGCGGCCGCGCCCGTCGCCACGCCTCCCAACGCGATCGACTGGATCGAGACGATGCAGGATTTCGCCGTGGCCAACACGCGCCGCGGGCTCGACGTCGAGCTCGCGTTCTCGGGCGGCGAGGGAATCTGACGCGAGCATGGCCTTCGCGCGCCGCGCCTTCGTCGCGACCATGGTGGTCGCAACCGCGAGCGCCGCGCCGCTCGCCCCGGATCAAATCGCCGATCGGCGCGCGCGAATCCGCGAAAATTTTTTCATCGATCCGCTGCCGGCGCTGGAGGCGGAGGTGCATCGCGGCTTCGTCGTGGCCCCCGGGGTGCGCGCCGAGGCGGTGTCCTACGCGACCACGCTCGGGTCGCGCGTGCCCGCGATTCTTTACCTGCCGGATCCGTTGCCAGCGGGCGGGAAAGTCCCCGGGTTCATCGTCGTCAACGGCCACGGGGGCGACAAATACTCGTGGTATGCGTATGTGACGGGCGTGGCCTTCGCGCGCGCCGGCGCGGCGGTGCTCACCTACGATCCGGCGGGCGAGGGCGAGCGCAGCGCGTCGCGGCGGTCCGGCACGCGTGATCACGACAAGCTCGAGGGCGACGAGCTCCTCGCGCGCCGCCTCGCCGGCCTGATGATCACGGACGTGATGCAGGGCGTGTCGCTGCTCGCGGCGCGGCCCGAGGTCGACGCCGCGCGCATCGCCGCCGGCGGCTACTCGATGGGATCGTTTGTGCTCGCGCTCACGGGCGCGATCGAGCCGCGCCTGCGCGCGTGCGTGCTCGTGGGCGGCGGCAACCTGAGCGGCGAAGGCGATCATTGGAGCCGCGGCAAGCCGATGTGCCAGGCGCTGCCGTGGCGCTCGCTGGCGTTCCTCGGCGAGGAGCGCGGCGCGATGATCTACGCGCTCCACGCCGCGCGCGGGCCCACGCTCGTGTGGAATGGCCGCGCCGACACCGTCGTGGACATGCCGCGCACGCAGGAGCCGTTCTTCGATGCGCTGCGCGAACGCGTCGCCGCGTTGCGCGGCACGCGCGAAAACCTCCTCGAGTTCGGCTTCACCGAGGGCACGAGCCACCGGCCCTACTGGCTGGAGAAGCCCGCGATGCTCTGGCTGGAGCGCACGCTGGGTTTTCCGCGGTCCACAGCCGCCTCGATTCGCGAGGCCGCCACGCTCCACGTCGCCGAGTGGGCGGCGCGCACCGGCCATCCGATGGACAAGCTCTACGCCACCGAGGAGCGAGAAGGCGGCGCGCGCGTCGTCACGGGCGACGTGCCTGCGATCACGCGCGAGCAGCTGAGCGTGTTCACGCCGGCGGAATGGGCGCGCGAGAAACCGCGCCTCGCGTTCGACGCCTGGGCGGCGGCGGCGCGCGCGGCGCGCTAGCGGCCCGCCGGGGCCGTGCCTGACGAGCAGGCGCGGGCCCCGGTCGACAGCTCCGCGAGACCGCGCACTCCATGGGGCGCGTCCAATTCCCTGTGCCGCCTCCGGTCGATGCCCACGCCACCGCGTGGGCGCGGAGACGGCGGGCGCCTCACCCACCCAATGATTAGAAAACCTCTCCGCGCCGTCGGCGCGTTGCCAGCCGCCGCTTGGCTGCTCGGCGCGTGCCCCTCCCTGTCGGGCCAATCGGCTCCCGCCGCCAAGCCCGGCGAGGAGGCGGTGCAGCTCGCGCAGTTCGTCATCACGGAAAACGCCGTGAATCCCTACCAGTCGCGGCAGGCGCTCTCGGCCTCGCGCGTCGCGATGGACATCCAGGACATCCCCCAGACGATCTCCGTCGTCTCGAGTGAGTTCATCAAGGACTCGGGCTCCATCCGCATGCTCGACGCCGCGAAATACGTCACGCCCATCGTCGAGAACACGCTGCCCTACGGCGGCGACCGCTACTCGATCCGCGGCTTCCAGGTCTCGGCCGAGTTCATCGACGGCACCATGATCTCCGGCGCCGACGGCTACAGCATGACGCAGTCGGTCGCCAACCTCGAGCGCCTCGAGATCATCAAGGGCCCCAACGCCATCCTCGTCCCCGGCGGCAGCCCCGGCGGCGTGATGAACCCGATCACGAAGTCGCCGTTCGGGAAAAACGCCGCGAGCATCACCCTCGGCGCGTCGCACTACTCGGGCAACACCCTCGACCTCGACTACAACCGCGTGCTCACCAAGGACGGCAAGGCCGCCATGCGCCTCGTCTACGCCCTCTGGCGCGTCGACTACTACATCAAGGGCCAGTATCGCAACGGCTACGAGCTCGCGCCGAGCTTCTCCTACCAGCTTTCCCCGCAGCACAAGTTGATCCTCAAGGCCGACTTTGTGCAGAACCGCGAGACCAACCTCGGCGGCCTCCCGCTCGATCCCAGCGTGGGCTTCAACCAGACCGCCCGCATCGCCCGCGGCCTGGCCCGCGACTGGCAGTTCGGCGACGACACCGACACCCGCCACCGCTCCACCGAGCGCGCCAGCGCCGAGCTGCTCTCGACGCTCGGCTCGCGCGTGACCTCGCGCCTCTACGTGATGGCCGACCACGTGCGCCGCTACGACATCGGCGGCACGAGCGCCGGCCTCACCAACGCCGGCGGCGGCAGCCGCAATCCCTTCACCGGCCTCTATGAGCCCGGCGTGAACTGGAACACCGCGGCGTTCAACGCCGCCCCCGGCGTCACGCTCGTCGGCACGCCCGCGCCCGTGACCGATCCCTCGACGTGGGTCTACACGCGCAACAACGGCAAGAACGACATCGAATACACCGAGGCCCACCTCAAGAACGACTACGCGATCACCTTCGACACCGCATTCGCCAAGTCGCTCACGCTGGCCGGCTTCACCGCCAACACCTCCAAGGTCCACTGGGTCTCGCCCGCCGCCTTCAACCGCGGCTCGGTGCCCGCCAACAACCTCTCCTCGATCACCTACCCGGCCTACAACTTCCCCGCGATCCGCCCCGGCCTTTCCACCGCCGGCCTCGGCCTCGATCGCACGGGCAAGCTGAGCGACTTCCAGGCCTTCCTCTACGAGAACGCCTCGTTCCTGCAGGGCCGCCTCCAGGTTTCCGGCGGCGTCTCGCGCTACTACGGCACGCTCGCGCGCACCGACACCACGGGCACCTCGATCAACCCGGCGTTCCCCACCTCGCCGTCGTTTGATCTCACGAGCAACGCCACCTCGTTCGGCCTCGTCGCCAAGCCCATCAAGGAGCTCTCGTTCTTCTTCAGCCGCAACACCACCGGCGGCACCATGCCCGGCTCGCTCAACGCCGGCGTGACCGATCCCAACCTGAAGCTCGCGCAGGGCGGGCAGAAGGAATACGGCGTCAAGACCGCGCTGCTCGACGGCCGCCTCACCGCCTCCGCCGCCTACTTCGACATCGCGCAGAAGAACACCTCGGTGACCAATTCGGAGTTCTTCCGCCTCCAGTCGCTCGGCGATTTTGCGGCGGCGGCGCTGCTCCCGCAGTTCCTGCTGCTCGACCTCACGTCCAAGGGCTGGGAGTTCGAGACCACCTACGCGTGGAACAAGAACCTGACCTTTGTCGGCAACATCACCAAGGTGAAGATCCGCCAGCCGATCACGAATGTCCGCGTGCGCGGCATCCCGGACAACTCCTACGCCGCCTACGCCGACTACCGCTTCACCGAGGGCGCGCTCAAGAACTGGGGCTTCAACGTCGCCGTCGACTACAAGGGCGACGTCGCGGGCGAAAACGCGACCGGCTTCACGACCACGCGCGCGCTGCCCGGCGCGACGCCCTTTGTGCCCGTGCAGCCGTCATTCTACGTCGCCGCGCGCACGCTCTGGAACGCGGGCGTGACCTATCGCATGGGCCAGTGGTCCGGCGCGCTCACGGTCCTGAATGCCCTGAACAAGGACTACATCCTCGCCGCCGGCAGCCGTGGCGCCGTGACCGTCGGCGCCCCGCGCGATTGGAAGGTCTCCGCGACCTACAAGTTCTGATCGCGCGACCTGCCTCGCCTCGCGAAGCGCGCCGGAGACGGCGCGCTTTTTTTCCGCCCGGGCGGCGCGCCGGCTAAAAGGCTCGAAACGTCCGCCGCTCCGTGCCGACCTTGGCGCGGGCACCCGCCCGCTTCCCCTCATGAGAACCTCCCCGCGCGCTTTTTCCCTCTGCGGCGCTTTCGCCGCGCTTGCCTGCGTCCTTCAGCCCGGGTTTGCCGCCGAGAAGGCGGCGCCGGCCGACGGCGCGCTCCGTGAGTCCCGCAACCTCCAGCCCAACGACACCGCCGAGCGGCTCGAGCTGATGACGCACGAGATCTACGGCCAGCGCGTCGACACGACATGGCTGCTCTTCGCGCAGCTTTACGGCCCGCAGGTCCGCGCCGAGCGCGTGCTGTTTCCCGCCAACACCGCCGACAAGGAGGCGATCCCGGGCTATCTCTTCACTCCCGCTGCGGGTGTGCCCGCCGGGAAAAAGCTCCCGGGCCTCCTCCTCATCCACGGCTCGTTTCACGCCAGCTTCGAGCCGCGTTGGTTCAAGCTCGTCAACCTCGCGGTCGCGCAGGGCTACGCCGTGATGTTCCCCGAATACCGCGGCAGCTCCGGCTACGGCCCGACCATCTACACCGGCGACTACGGCACGACCGATGTCGCGGACTGCCTGGCCGCCGCCGACTACCTCGCCACGCTCGACTACGTCGATCCGAAGCGCACCGGCGTGATCGGCCACAGCCGCGGCGGCATGGTCACCGTGCGCCTGATCGAGCGGCACCCGCAGCGCTTCCAGGCCGCGGTCGAGATCTGCGGCCTCATGGATTTCGTCGCCTACATGGCTTACAAGCCCGAGTCGCGACGGCAGGCGATCGCGAAGGACAAGGGCTTCGGCGGCAAGCAGCCCGATCAGAATTTCGCGCCCTACGTCGAGGTCTCGCCGATCAACTTCGTGCCGGACATCCAGACGCCGCTCTACGCCTTCGGCGTGCAGCGCGACACCCTCGTGCCGCACAAGCTCAACACCGGCCGCCTCATCGAGCTGCTCAAGGCGCACGGCAAGACCTTCGAGTCGCACGTCTACGACAACCCGACGGGCAACCACTCGTTCCTCTTCGCCGACAGCCCCGAGACGCGGGACTGTTTCAAGCGCAGCTTCGAGTTCCTCGCGAAATACCTGAAGCCCTAGAACCCCACCGCCCGCGAATCTTGTTTCCGCGGGTCGGCGGCGCCGAGGCGCAGGTGGGTCTTCGGGTCGATCGCGATGGTCTCGGCGTCGCCCTGGTAGGCGCCTTCGTAGGACTGGCGCTCGACGACCGTGTGGCCCCTGGCCTTGAGCAGGGCGAGCGTGTCGTCGGACAGGCCGTAGCGCTCGTAGGTCAGCTGATCGGGCATCCACTGGTGGTGCACGCGCGGCGCCTCGACGGCTTGGGCGACGGGCATCTTGTGGTCGACGACGTTGAGGATCACCTGGAGCACGGTGTTGATGATCGTGGGGCCGCCGGGGCTGCCGGTGACGAGGAGGACCTTGCCGTCCTTGAGCACGACGGTGGGCGTCATCGACGAGAGCGGGCGCTTGCCGGGCTGGATGGAATTCGCCGCGCCCTGGAGCAGGCCGAACATGTTCCTCACGCCGATCTTCGCGGTGAAGTCGTCCATTTCGTTGTTCATCAGGAAACCCGCGCCGGGGATCGTGACGCCGCTGCCGAAGTTGCCGTTGAGCGTGGTGGTGACGGCGACGGCGTTGCCCGCGGCGTCGACGACGGAATAGTGCGTCGTCTCGGTGGATTCGCGGGCGAACGCGGTCGCGGCCTGCGAGAGCTTGGCCGCGCCGAGACCCGGCTCGATTTTTTCCGAGAGGGAGGCGCGGTCGGGCGAGAAGTCGGCCATGCGTTTTTTCAAATAGCCGGCGTCGAGCAGCGGCGCGACGGGCACGGAGACAAAATCCGGATCGCCCATGTATTCCGCGCGGTCGCGGAAGGCGCGGCGCATCACCTCGGCGAGCAGGTGGTAGCCGGCGGCGGAGCGGTGGCCGAGCTTCGCGAGATCGTGCGGCTCCAGCATCGCGAGCATCTGGAGCAGCGCCACGCCCCCCGAGCTGGGCGGCGGCATGGTGAGGATGGTGTGCCCGCGGTAGGCGCCGCGGATCGGCACGCGCTCGACGGCCTTGTAGCCCTTGAGATCGGCGAGCGTGATCGTGCCGCCGTGCTTCGCCATCGCCTCGGCGATGAGACGGGCGGTCTCGCCCTCGTAGAACTCCCGCGGGCCGTGCCGCTGCAGGCGGGCAAACGTCGCCGCGAGCTCGGGCTGCGGGAAGAGATCGCCCGCTTTCCACGGCGAGCCGCCGTTGAGGAAGATGCGCCTTGATTCCGCGAACTGCGGCAGATTGCGCGCGGCGCGGAGCTGCGCGACGGCACCCTGCGTGAGGGTGTGGCCCTCGGCGAGGCGGCGGGCGGGCTCGCACACGTCGGCCCACGAGATCTTGCCCGAGCCGTATTTCTGGAGCGCCAGGGCCAGGCCCGCCACGGCGCCGGGCACCCCGCTCGCGCGCCAGCCCAGGACCGAGGAGCCAGGGCCGCTCAGCACGTCGCCCTTGGCGTCGAGATACATGTCGCGCGTCGCCGCGGCCGGCGCCATCTCGCGGTAGTCGATCGCGAGGTCGCGGCCGTCGGCGAGGTGCGCGACCAGGAAACCGCCGCCGCCGAGGTTGCCGGCGACGGGATACACGACCGCGAGCGCAAGGCCGGTCGCGACGGCGGCGTCGACGGCGTTGCCGCCCCGCCTGAGCACCTCGCGGCCGGCTTCGGAGGCGAGAAAGTGCGCGGAGGTCACCATGCCGTGCGGCGCCTCGACCGCCAGGCGCTGGGCCCGGAGCGGCGCGGTGAAGGCCAGGGCGGCGGCGACGAACAGCGCAGTGGACGGGACGAACCGCAGGGAAGCGTGCATGGGCGCAAGGCTGCAGGATTCGCCCGGCGGCGGCAAGCCGGGCGCCCCGTGCGATTGCCGCTTGTTTGTCGCGTGATTCTGCGCATGGTCGCGGACCCGTTTTTGACCATATCATGAAACACCCGAATCGACTCCTCTCCGCCGTGGCCTCCGCCGCGACGTTGATCGCATTCACCGCCGTGGCCCGAGGGGCCGCGGCTCCGGCCGGTGCCGCCACGGCGGCCGCGGCCAAGGACGAGGCCGTCATGCTCGAGGCCTTCGTCTCCACCGGCACGCGCTTCAGCGACCGCACCGTCACGCAGTCACCCGTGCCCATCGACATCATCACGTCGAGGGAGATGGCGCAGGGCGGCTACACCGAGACCTCGCAGATGCTGCAGGCGCTTGTGCCGTCGTTCAATTTTCCGCGCCCGTCGCTGACCGACGGCACGGACCACATCCGCCCCGCCACGCTGCGCGGCCTCGCGCCCGACCAGACGCTCGTGCTCATCAACGGCAAGCGCCGCCACACGAGCCCGCTCGTCAACGTCAACGGCTCGATCGGCCGCGGCTCCGTCTCCGTCGACTTCAACGCCCTCCCGTCCTCCGCCATCGCGCGCGTCGAGGTGCTGCGTGACGGGGCCTCCGCCCAATACGGCTCCGACGCGATCGCCGGCGTGATCAACGTCATCCTCTCGAAGGAAATCGGCTGGGGCTTCGACGCCACGTATGGCGCGACGCAGGAGGGCGACGGCCGCGATCTCAAGGTCTCCGCCATCGGCGGCACCAAGCTCGGCGCGAGCGGCTCGCTCTTCGTCACGGCCTACACGCGCGACCACAGCCCGACCAACCGCAGCGAGCTCGACACCCGCCAGCAATACTTCGGCCGCACCGCCACCGGCGCGCTCACCGCGATCTCCGGCAACTACGGCTCGGGCACCGGCCTCACCGCGGCCAACGGCACGCTCGACCCGCGCGAGGCCACGGTGAACCGCCTCAACCACCGCTTCGGCGATCCGCGGATCAAGGAGACCGGTTTCTTCCTCAACGGCGAGTCGCCCTTCGCGGGCTACACCGCCTACTTCTTCGGCGGCGGCTCGCGCCGCCACGGCGAGGGCGCCGGCTTCGCCCGCCGCGCCGGCGACGACCGCACGGTGCGCGCGCTCTGGCCGGACGGCTACCTGCCCGTCATCCAATCCAACGTCACCGACCTTTCCCTCGGCGCCGGCCTCAAGGGCAAGCTCGGCGGCGGCTGGGACATGGACGTGAGCTCCGTCCTCGGCTCCAGCGCCATCGCCTACACGACCGCGCAGTCCAACAACGTCACGCTCGGCACCGCCAGCCCGCGCAGCTTCTACGCCGGCACGCTCGCCGTCTCGCAGCACACGACCAACCTCGATCTCACCAACCGCTACGACCTCGGCGCCTACAAGCCGCTGAAGATCGCCGCCGGCGGCGAATTCCGCCATGACCACTACAGCATCCGCCCCGGCACGCCCGACTCCTACCGCGACGGCGGCGTGCGCATCCTCGACGGCCCCAACGCCGGCGCCCTCGGCGCGCCCGGCGCGCAGGTTTTCCCGGGCTTCCGGCCCGGCGACGCCGGCTCGCACCGCCGCGACTCGTATGCGTTCTACGCCGATCTCGAGCAGGAGCTGAGCGACCGCTGGCTCGTCTCGCTCGCCGGCCGCTTCGAGGACTTCACCGACTTCGGCAACGAGACCACGTGGAAGTTCGCCACGCGCGTGCAGCTCGCCGCGGGCCTCGCGGCGCGCGGCTCGATCAGCACGGGCTTCCGTGCGCCGCACCTCGCGCAGCAATGGTTCTCGTCGACCGCGACCAACTTCATCGGCGGCGTGCCGTTCGAGAACAAGACCTTCCCCGTCACCGATCCCGTGGCCAAGGCGCTCGGCGCCCGCCCGCTGACGCCCGAGACGTCGCTCAATGGCTCGCTCGGCCTCGCGTGGCAGGCGAGCGATGCGTTCAACGCCAGCGTCGATCTCTACCAGACCACGATCGACGACCGCATCGTGCTGTCGTCGAACTTCACCGGCGCGGCCGGCAGCCCGTTCCTCGCCTACCTCGCCTCGCAGGGCCTCACCGGCACGACGGGCGGCCGCTACTTCACCAACGCCGTCGACACGCGCACGCGCGGCGTCGATTTCAGCGGGCGCTACACCTACCGCATCAACCGCGGGCAGAAGCTCACGTTCACCGGCAGCGCCAACTTCAACAAGACCGAGGTCACGCGCACCAAGGCCACGCCGCCGCAGCTCGCCGCCGTGGGCATCACCACGCCGCTCTTTGACCTGACGGAGCGCATCCGCATGGAGAAGGGCCAGCCGAAGAACGTCTTCAACCTCGCCGCGGCCTACGACGTGGCGCAGTGGTCGTTCCTCACGCGCGCCGTGCGCTACGGCGAGGTGCAGGCGGTGCAGTTCTCCAGCGCCACGCCCGCGCAGATCGCCGCGCTCACGCCCGGCTTCTCCAGCTACCTCGCGCCCACGGATCCGGTGAGCGCCAACAGCCAGATCATCCAGCGCTACCTGCCCAAGTGGATCTTCGATCTCGACGTGGCGTATCGCGTCTCGAAGCAGCTCACGGTCTCGGCGGGCGCGAACAACCTGTTCGACTCGCGCGCCCCGCGCACCGCCCCCACGCAGATCGCCGGCGGCACCGTCTTCAACGGCGGCGACAACGCCGGCAGCCTGCCCTACCTGCTCAACCCGACGCCCTACGGCTTCAACGGCGCCTTCTACTACGGCAAGGTGAGCTGGCGCTTCTGAGCGGCGCGAAGATCGTTTCCCAGGCAACGCGGGGCCGGCGCCGGCCCCGCGTTTTTTTTGCCTACTTCTTTTTCCTCGCGGTTCCCGCCGCCGGCGCATCCGCGAGTTTCCAGTGCTCGTTGTCGACGCGCTCCGTCCGGAAAATCTTCTCGGCGCGCGCGACCAGCTCGGGGTGCCGCGCGGCCTCGTCGGGTTTCTCCGCGAGGTTGCTCGCGAGGTCGTAGAGCTCGATCGGGGCGGTGGGCGTCTTCAGCCGGATGGCCTTCCAGCGGCCGTCGAGCAGCGCGGCCTGGCTGACGCCCTGCTCGTAGAATTCCCAGTAGAGGAACGGGTGCCTCGCCTGCACGCCGCGGCCGAGGAGCGTCGGCACGAGCGAGAGACTGTCGATTTTCTCCGGGGCCTTGCCGCCGCCGATCTCGGCCCACGTCGCCATCAGGTCGCCGAAGTAGCCGACGTGGCTCGAGACGGCGCCGGCTTTGATCCGGCCGGGCCAGCGGGCGAGGAAGGGCACGCGGATGCCGCCGTCGGTGAGGCTGCGCTTGATGCCGCGCAGCGGGCCGCTCGCGCCGAAGAACTCCGGCTCGTAGTCGGGGCCGCCCTCGCGGTGCGGGCCGTTGTCGCTGGAGAACATCACGAGCGTGCGCTCGTCGAGGCCGAGTTTCTTCACGTGCGCGAGGAGCGCGCCCACGTCGCGATCGAGGCGCGAGACCATGGCGGCGTGGTTCTTGGCGGAGTCCTTCCACGGGCGGCCGGCGTAGTCGCCCTGGTCGGGCACCTCGTTGCCGTCGCCGAGCTCGCGCGCGCGCTCGTTGTTGGCGTGCGGCGTGACGAGCGAGACGAAGAGGAAAAACGGCCCGTCCTTGTGCCGCGTGATGAAGTCGAGCGACTCCTGCGCGCACACGTCGTCGGCGTAGGCCTTGCGGTCCTTGGCGTAGCCGGCGCCGGGGATCTCGCCGATTTTCACGAGGTCGTTGGGCAGCGGCACCTGGGCGCCGTTGCGCCAGAGGTAGCTGGGGAAGTGGTTGTGCGCGTGCGTCTGGTTGTAGTAGCCGAAGAAGTAGTCGAAGCCGTGGCGCTGCGGATCGCCGACGGTGTTTGCCTCGCCGAGGCCCCACTTGCCGACGAGGCCGGTGGCGTAGCCGGCCTTTTTCAGCACCGTCGCGACCGTGACATCGCCGGGCTGAAGAAACTGCGCCTCGCGGCGCGCCCCGCCGCCGGCGTTGCCGCGCACGCGGGTGTGGCCCATGTGCAGGCCGGTCATGAGCACGCTGCGCGAGGGCGCGCACACGGTGTTGCCCGCGTAGAACTGCGTGAACCGCATGCCCTCCGCCGCCATGCGGTCGAGGTGCGGCGTCGCGATGAGCTTCTGGCCGTAGCTGCCGAGCTCACCGTAGCCGAGGTCGTCGGCGAGGATGAAGATGATGTTGGGCTTCGGCGTCGGTTGGGCGGCGGCACTCGCCACGACCGCAAGCAGGGGAAGGAGAAACGCGGGGAGTCTCATGGGGCCGCACGGTGGAGGGCGACGGGGGTGCTGGCCACACTTTCCTTGGCGGCGGCGCGGCGTTCGCCCAGCGTCACCCGATGCGTTTCCCCGGCCTCGCCCCGCTGCTTGCGCTGGCGCTCGTCGCCCTCGCGCCGCCGCGCGCAGGCGCCGCCGAGGTGCAGGAGCACGGCCTCGTCTTCGAGCAGTGGGTGCGCGACACCTTCTTCGGCGGCTACCGGCCCAAAAGCTACACGCAGAAGTGGGACGTCCCGGCGGCGATCAACACGCGCTTCGGCGGTGTGCCCGTGAACCCCAAGGCCGCGAAGCTCGGCACGCCGGTCGACCTCGGCGATGCGCTGCGGCAGTTCCGCATCGAGGAGCCGTTCATCCTGGTCGTCGGCTTCTGGCGGCAGGAGGGCGACGCGAAGCGCTTCGTGAACATCGTCTCGCCCCGCATCGATCCCCCCGCGTGGAGAAAACTCTGGGGCCCCGTCACGCTGGAGGATCTCGAGCGGCTCGACGCCGTCATCAAGGATCGCTCGCTCACTCCCGCCGAGGCGCGCGCGGCCGCGCGGAAAATCAAGAACGCCCCGCCCTTCACGCAGGCGACCATCGTCCTCAACCCCAAGATCGACTCCGCCACGCAGCGCCGCCTCCAGTGCAGCCTGCGCTTCGAGGACGTGTTCCGTCATCTCGTGCCTGGCGGCAACCCCGAGCCGCAGGAGACGCCCGCGCTCTGGGGCGTGCCGTTTCCGAGCGCCGTGGCGTCGAAGCCGCGGACTTTCGCCAAATGATCGCCGAATCCCGCCGCCTCGCCGCCGTCCAGTCGCCCATCATCCCCGTCGTCGCCGATCTCATCCGCGCGCATCCGGGCACGATCTCGCTCGGGCAGGGCGTGGTGAGCTACGGGCCGCCGCCGCAGGCGCTGGAGGCGATCGCGCGGTTCGCCGCCGAGCCGGCGAACCACAAATACCAGCCCGTCGCCGGCATCCCCGCGCTGCTTGAGGCGCTGGCGAAAAAACTCGCCGACGAAAACGGCGTCGCCACCGGCCCCGCCCACGGCCGCGCGCTCATGGTCACCGCCGGTGGCAACCAGGCCTTCCTCAACGCCGTGCTCGCCCTCGGTGATCCCGGCGACGAGTTCATCCTGCCCGTCCCGTATTACTTCAACCACGAGATGGCGATCACGATGGCAAGCTGCCGGCCCGTCCTCGTGCCGACCGACGCGCGCTACCTGCCCGACGTCGATCGCCTGCGCGCCGCCGTCACGCCGCGCACGCGCGCGATCGTGACCGTCTCGCCCAACAATCCCTCCGGCGCCGTCTATCCCGAGGCCACGCTCCGCGCCATCAACGCCCTCTGCGCCGAGCGCGGCCTCGTGCACATCAGCGACGAGGCCTACGAGCAGTTCACCTACGACGGCGCGCGGCACTTCTCCGCCGCCTCGCTGCCCGGCGCCGCCGCGCACACGATCTCGCTCTACTCGCTCTCGAAGGCCTTCGGCTTCGCGAGCTGGCGCATCGGCTGGATGGTGTTTCCGGAAAACCTCGGGCCCGCCCTGCGCAAGATCCAGGACACGATCGTCATCTGCCCGCCGGTGATCTCGCAGCACGCGGCCGTCGGCGCGCTGGCGGCCGGGACGCCGTTTGTCCGCGAAAAACTCCGCGCGCTCGCCGCGGTGCGCGCCGTCGTGCAACGCGAGCTCGCCGCGCTCGCCGCCGACGGCGTGTGCGACGTGCCCGCCGCGTCGGGCGCGTTTTATTTCCTGCTGCGCCTGAAAAACACGACGCGCCCGCCGCTCGAAGTCGCGACGCGCCTCATCCGCGAGCACGGCGTCGCCGTGATTCCCGGCGATGCGTTCGGCCTCGCGCACGGCTGCCACCTGCGCGTGGCGTATGGCGCGTTGGAAAAATCCACCGCCGCCGAGGGCATCGCCCGCCTCGCCCGCGGCCTGCGGGCGATCGCAATGTAGCGGCGGGCACGGAGGCCCGCGCGCGCCGGCGGGGAAATTTCCGGTCCCTGGCGGCCCGGCCTTGCCGGGTGGGGCTTTTTCGCGCATGACTCCGCCGCGTCGCGGCTTTCGCGGCGGCGTGTCCAGCCTCCCCTTACCCCTGCCGTGCCCTCAGCTCCCTGCGGATTTGCGCCGCGCCTTGCCGCGCTCTGCCTCCTGCCCGTCGCCGGCGCGAGCGCGCAGACGCTCGACTCCTTGTTCGCCCCCAACCCCAACGCCGAAGTCTTCGCGCTCGCGGCGCAACCCGACGGAAAGATTCTGCTCGGCGGCAACTTTACCCTTCTCGGCGCCGCGGCGCGCGGCCGCCTCGCGCGGATCAACGCCGACGGTTCGCTGGAGGCCGCCTTCAACCCCGCGCCCAATTCGACGGTGTCGGCGCTGCGCCTGCAACCCGACGGAAAGATCCTTGTCGGCGGCGGCTTTACCGTCCTCGGCGGCAGCAATCGCGCGCGAATCGCGCGCCTCAACGCCGACGGTTCGCTCGACGCCGGCTTCATCGCGAGCGCGGATGGCGTCACGGTGGATCACATCGCCCTGCAGCCCGACGGAAAGGTCCTGCTCGCCGGGTTGTTCACGCAGATCAACGGACTGCCCCGCGCCGCGTTGGCGCGGCTCAACGCCGATGGCTCGCTCGACACGACGTTTGACGTGCCGATCGTCAACTCGAGCAGCACCCCCAACACCCCCGCCGTGTTGGCGGTTGCCCTGCAGCCCGACGGAAAAATCCTGATCGCGGGCAACTTCATCACGGTGGCCGGCCGGCCCCGCAACAACGTCGCGCGGCTGAACGCCGACGGGTCGCTGGACGCGTTGTTTGCTCCCGACGCCAACTTCACGGTGTCCGCCGTCGCGGTGCAGCCCGACGGCCGGATCGTCATGGGCGGCGCGTTCACCGCCGTCGGCGGCGCGGCGCGCAATCGCCTCGCGCGCCTCAACGCCGACGGCACGGTTGACTTTGGGTTCTCCTCGTCGGCCGACGCCTCCGTGCAGCGCCTCGCGCTCCAAGCCGACGGCCGCATCCTCGTGGGCGGGACCTTCTCCAGCCTGACGGGCGGCCTGCGCAGCCGGCTGGCGCGCGTGGGCCCCGACGGGGCGCTCGATTTGACGTTCGATCCCAATGTCACCGGCACCGTCGGAGGCTCGTCGCCCGGCATCTACGCGCTCATGGTGCCGGGCCCGGATCAGGTGGTGTTGGGCGGGGCGTTCTCCAGCGTCTCCGGCCAGCCGCGCAGCGGCCTCGCGCGCCTCGGCTCGCCGCTGCCGGTGATCACCCGGCCACCCGCGGATGCCGCCGCGCTGGCCGGCGCCACGGTTTCCCTGAGTGTCGCGAGCAACGTCGCCACGGGCGCGCAGTTTCAATGGCGGCGCAACGGCGCGCCGGTGGCCGGCGCGACCTACACCATTCCGTCCGCAACGGGGGCGGACATGGGCTACTACACCGTCGTGGTCGCCAGCGGCGGCACGGCGATCGAATCGGCGGCGGCGATTCTCACGGTGGCGACACCGGGCGTGGAGGGACGGCTGATCAACGTGTCGACGCGCGGCTTCGTGGGCAGCGGCGCGGAGGCGCTCGTGCCGGGCTTCGTGATCGGCGGGGCCGGGCCCAGGCAGCTGCTCATCCGGGCCGTCGGGCCGGGCCTCGCGCCGTTCGGGGTCACGGGCCTGCTCAATGATCCCCAGCTGTCGGTGGCGCCGCTGGGCCGCGCGGCGCCCGTGGCGGCCAACGACAACTGGGGCGGCGCGCCCGGGTTGATCGCGGCGTTTGCGGCGGTGGGTGCCTTTGGCCTGCCTGCGGGCAGCGGCGACGCGGCGGTCGTGGTGTGGCTGCCGCCGGGAGCCTACACGGTCACGGTGTCAGGTGTCGGCGGCGCGACCGGCGTGGCGCTCGTGGAAATCTACGACATGCCGTAGCGCCGCGCGGCTTCGACGGCGCGGGCGGGGCAGTTTCACCACGAAGGCTGAATCGGCATCGTCCGCGGCGTGATGCCTTGGCTCGGCCGCCCGGCCGGCTGCGCCAAAAAACTTCGGCTCGCCCGCCCCGCTTCGGTCCCGCAGCGTCCAAGGCGCTTCTCTCCCCCATGCAGGAAAACCGCCGCGCCATCTGGTCCTGGGCCTTCGTCGACTGGGCCAACTCGGCCTTCGCCATCGTGGTGATGACGGCGTTCTTCCCGATTTTTTTCAAAGACCACTGGTGCGCCGTGCCGGGTGTCACGGCGGAGAAAAGCACGTGGTGGCTGGGCCTCGCCAACAGCCTCTCGAGCCTGGTCGTCGCGCTCGCCGCCCCGCTGCTCGGCTCCATCGCGGACCAGGGCAACGCGAAGAAGAAGTTCCTGTTCGGCTTCACGCTGGTCGGCGCCGCGGCCACCGCGGCGCTGCCGCTGGCCGCCAAAGGCCAGTATGCGCTGGCCGCCACGCTCTACGCGGTCGCGGCGCTCGGTTTTTCGGGCAACAGCATGTTTGCCGACGCGTTGCTCACGGACGTCGGCCACAAGGACAACTTCGACCGCGTGTCCGCGCTCGGCTACGCGCTCGGCTATGTGGGCAGCGGCGTGCTCTTTGTGGTCTGCTCCTGGATGGCGGCCGCGCCGGCGACCTTCGGCCTGCCCGACGCGGCGGCGGCGGTCGCCCTCTCGTTCTGGCTCACCGCGGGCTGGTGGCTGGTGTTCACCGTGCCCAGCTTGCTGTGGGTGAACGAGGCGCCGGCGATCGCCCCGGCGGGGGCGGGCTCGGTGCTCACGCGCGGGTTTCGCCAGCTGGTGGCGACCTTCGGCGAAATCCGCCGCGACCGGCGCATCCTGTTTTTCCTCGGCGGCTACATCCTCTACATCGACGGCGTGAACACCGTGATCAAGATGGCCGTCGACTTCGGCAAGGCCATCGGCCTCGACTCGGCTGGCATGTTGAAGGCCCTGATCGTCACGCAATTCGTCGCCTTCCCCGCCGCGATCGTGTTCGGGCGGATCGGGGAGAAGTTTGGCGCGCGGCGCGGCATCATCCTCGGCGTGGCGGTGTATGCGGGGCTGTGTGTCTACGCGACCCGCATCGACACGCAGGCGGAGTTTTTCGCCATGGCGGTGATCGTCGGGCTCGTGCAGGGCGGGGTGCAGTCGCTCAGCCGCTCGTATTTCGCGCGCATCATCCCGGCGGAGAAGGGCGGGGAGTATTTCGGTTTCTACAACATGGTCGGCAAGTTCGCCGCGATCCTCGGGCCCACCCTGATGGGCGTCTCGGCGCTGCTCGTCGGGTCGCGGCTCGCGATTCTCTCGCTCCTGCTGCTGTTTGGGGGCGGGCTCTGGCTCATTTCCCGCGTGCGCGACGAGGCGCCGGCGGGCTGAACGTTTTCCATGAAGGACCTGCTCCCTTGGCTTGTCATCCCCGCCGCGTGGCTGCTGGGCGGCGTGTCGCCCGGCTACTGGCTGGTGCGGCTCCGGACGGGCGGCGACGTGCGCGCGCAGGGCAGCGGCGCGACGGGCGCGACCAACGCGGCGCGCGCGCTCGGCCGGGGCGGCTTCGTGGTCGTGCTGGCGCTCGATGCGCTCAAGGGCGCGGTCGCGGCCGGCGGCGCGCGGCTCGCGGGGCTCGGCGGCGGGTGGGAATTTGCCGCGGGCGCGGCGGTCGTGGCGGGGCACGTGTGGCCGGTGCAGCTCGGCTTCAAGGGCGGGCGGGGCTTCGGCCCGCTGCTGGGCGCGTGGCTCGTGCTCGCGCCGCTCGCGATCGGCGGCTGCCTGGCGCTGGCCGGGGTGGGCTGGGCCGTGACGCGGAAAAAGGTCTTCTCCGCGCTCGGGGGCGCGCTCGTGCTGCCGGGGGCGGTGTGGCTCGAGACGCGGGCGGCGCCGGCGGCGGGCTGCACGGCGATGGCGTTTGCCATCATCGCGTGGGCGCACCGGGCGCATTTCTCCTCGCCGCCGGCCTCGGGGTCGGCAGCATGACCGACCCGTCCCGGCCATGAAACCCCCCACTCCTGAACTGCGCATCAAGGTCGCCACCGAAGCGTGGGAGTTCGAGCAGATCCACCAGCTCAACTACCGCACCTTCGTAGAGGAAATCCCGCAGCACGCGCCCAACCCCGAGGGCCGGCTCGTCGATCGCTTCCACGCCGAGAACAAATACATGGTCGTGCTGAACGGCCGCCATCTCGTGGGCATGCTGGCGCTGCGGAGCGCGCGGCCCTTCTCGCTCGACAGCAAGATTCCCAACCTCGACGCCCATCTCCCCGCCGGCCGCAAGCCCATCGAGGTCCGCCTGCTCGCGATCATCCCGGAGTTCCGGAAGACGGCGGTGTTTGTCGCGCTCTTCGAGGCCGCGGTGCGCCAGTGCATCGACGACGGCTTCGACCTCGCGGTCATCTCCGGCACCACGCGGCAACTGAAGCTCTACCGCCACCTCGGGTTCGTGCCGTTCGGGCCGCTCGTCGGCGCGGCCGGCGCGCACTACCAGCCGATGTATCTCACCTGCGAGGCCTTTGGCCAGACCTCGGCCAAGAGCGCCGCGTTGCGCGACGTGCTCGCGCAGTCGCGCGGCGCCGAGCGCGCGCTCAACCTCCTGCCCGGCCCCGTCATCATCGCGCCGGAGGTCGACGCCGCCTTCGCCGCGCCGGCGATCTCGCACCGCGGGCCGGCCTTCCTCGACCAGCTCGCGGGCGTGCGCGCGGCGCTCTGCACGCTCACGGGGGCGCGCGAGGTGCAGGTCCTGCCGGGCTCCGGCACCCTGGGCAACGCCGTCGTCGCCGCGCAGCTCGCGCTCCGCGACACCACGGGCCTCATCCTGTCCAACGGCGAGTTTGGCGAGCGCCTCGCCACCGAGGCCCGCCGCCAGGGCCTGCGCTTCGACTGGCTGCGCCTGCGCTGGGGCGACACCTTCGATCTGGAGCAGGTGAAGACCTTCGTCGCCCGCGTGCCCCGCGGCGGCTGGCTCTGGTGCGTCCACCACGAGACCTCGACCGGCGTGCTCAACCCGCTCGACGAGCTCAAGGCCATCGCCACCGACGCCGGCCTGCACCTGTGCGCCGATTGCATCAGCTCCATCGGCGCCCTGCCCGTCGACCTGCGCGGCGTGCATCTCGCCACGGGCGCGAGCGGCAAGGGCCTGGGCGCCTATCCCGGCCTCTCCCTGGTTTTCCACGACTACAAGCCGCGCCCGGAGCCCGAGCGCATCTCCGGCTACCTCGACCTCGGGCACTGGGCGGCGTTTTCCAGCTCGCCGCACACGCACTCGTCGAACCTCGTGGCCGCGCTGGCCGCCGCCACCGGCCGCGCGACCCCCGGGCGCATGGCGCGCATCCGCGAGAATTCCCTCTGGCTGCGCGCCGAGCTCCACGCCCTCGGCCTCGCGCTCCTCGCGCCCGACCACGCGGCCTGCCCGGCGATGGTCACGTTTTCACTGCCCGACGGCCAGAGCGCCGCGCAACTCGGCGAGGAGCTGGAGCAGCGCGGCTTCGCGCTCAGCTTCCGCAGCGCGCACCTGCTCGCCCGCAACTGGATCCAGATTTCCCTGCTCGGCGACCCGCCGCGGGCCGGGCTGGCCCGCCTGCTGCATACCCTGCGCCTCGTGCTCGCGCCCGCCGGCGGCAGCCACAGCGCCGCATCCCCGGCCCGGCCCTGAACGTCCTTTCCGACCCATCATGCGCCCCACCCGCCTGCTCCTCCCGCTCACCGCGCTGTCGCTCGCCACGCTCGCCTCCGCGCAGACCGACCGCAAGACCGGCAAGATCAACGAGACCTACGCCACCATGTGCGCCAACTGCCACGGGCAGAAGCTCGAGGGCGGCATGACCCCGGGCAACAACAAGGTGCCCTCGCTGCTCAGCGAGACGTTTCTCCATGGCAACGACGACGCGAGCATCGCGCGGAGCATCAAGAACGGCTATCCCGAGAAGGAAATGCCCCCGTGGGGCGCCGCGCTCAGCGAGAATGATGTGCGCTCGATGGTGATCTTCATCCGCGAGCAGCAGTTCCAGTTCAAGAAGGGCCAGCTCAAGATCGAGAAGCTCCCCGATTCGTTTACCGGCAAGAGCCAGCTCCACGGCTTCAAGCTCGACACCTGGGTCGGCGACATGATCGAGCCTTGGTCGCTCGCCTTCCTCCCCGGCCCCGGCAACAAGGCCATCGTCACCGAAAAGCTCGGCTACGCCTACCTGATCGAGAACGGCAAGCGCGCCGCCCGCCCGCTCCTCGGCGTGCCCGCCGTCGACACCGGCGGCCAGGCCGGGCTCTACGATGTCGTGCCGCATCCCGACTACGCGAAGAACGGCTGGCTCTACTTCGCGTTCAGCGATCCGCAGTCCTACGGCGGCAATCCGGTGAGCCTCACGCGCATCATCCGCGGCAAGCTCAAGGGCAACACGCTCACCGAGCAGGAGACGATTTTCCAGGCGCCCGTGGAGATGTATCCCAAGGCCGGCGGCGTGCACTTCGGCGGGCGCATCGCCTTTGACGGCAAGGGCCACCTCTTCTTCACCATCGGCGAGCGCGGCACCGGCAAGAACGCGCAGGATCTCTCCGTCGTGATGGGCAAGGTCCATCGCCTCAACGACGACGGCTCGCTCCCGGCCGACAACCCGTTCGTGAAGGACGGCAAGGCCTTCAAGTCGATCTGGAGCTACGGCCACCGCAACCCCCAGGGCCTCGCGATCAACCCCGCCACGGGTGACGTCTACGATATCGAGCACGGCCCGCGCGGCGGCGACGAGGTCAACTTCGTCCTCCCCGGCCGCAACTACGGCTGGCCCGTCATCAGCTGGGGCATGGACTATCCCGGCACGCCGATGCCCGGCAGCGAGGGCACGCACAAGGCCGGCATGGAGCAGCCCGTGACCTATTACGTCCCCTCGATCGCGCCTTGTGGCTCGAACTTCTACACGGGCGACCTCTTCCCGAAATGGAAAGGCCACCTCTTCATCGCCGCCCTCGCGGCGAAGGAGCTGCGCCGCCTCGAGATCAAGGGCGACAAGCTCGTGAACCAGGAAGTGATCTTCAAGGGCGAGACCGACAGCAACCGCATCCGCGATGTGATCGGCGGCCCGGACGGCGCGCTCTACGTCCTCTTCCGCGAGCGCATCGCGCGCATCACGCCGGCGGAGTGAGCGGGGTGCCTCACCGCTTCGTCATCTCCCACACGTTCGCCTGATCCGCCTTGAGGGTGCGGCGGCGCACGGGATCGGTCTGCTCGCGGCCCTCGATGCTGAAGCGGATGTCCTGGTTCACCCAGCCCTCGAGGTAGTAGCTGTGCTCGACGAGGCCGGTGACGATCTCGGTGCAGTCCACCTGGTGGACCTTGTTGTGCAGCAGCACGGGACGCGCGGCGCCGTGGCCGCCGAGGCGGTCGGGGTTGCCCTTGGTGTAGTCGGAGATGTGCATCGCGAGGTCGTCGCGGTTGTGGTAAAGGGTCACGCTGCGCGCGAGCTCGTGCACGCGGCCGAGCGGCTGGCCGGGCTCGAGGGCGTTGTCGTCGAGGTCCGGCGCGCAAAGGAAGATGTGCTCGAAGAGCCGCGGAAACGCGTCGCCCGGCGTGAAGTCGTCGATTTTGGGGAGCGTGTTTTGCAGCACGTAGTTGCCCATCGAATGGCAGAGCAGGTGGATGTCCTGCCCGCAGATTTTCTCGCCGGAGTTTTTCACCCGGTCGCGCAGGCCCGCGAGGAAGTCCCGCAGCTTGAGCAGGGCGCGCGCAAACGCCCCGGAGCTGGCCGAACCCTCGGCGCGGTCGCTCTTGTAGGAGAGCCAGGGCATGGCCTGCCCATCGGAAGGCCAGGTGAACAGCACGACGGCGACCTGCTGCGCCGCATCCGTGCCGCCGCCGCGGTTGAGCATGAGCTGGAGCGCCAGCGCGCCGCCGACCGCCTCGGCCCACGAGACGTTGAAGCCGTGGACATACACGACGACATCGGTCGCGTCGTGCATGATGGCCTTGAGGTCGGCGAACATCGCCTTTGACCCGAGCACGATCTCGCCGGCGGCGGGCTTGTCGGTGCCGGCGGGAATCTTCTCGCGGTAGGCCATGATGCGCGTGGTGTCCGTGGCGGCGCACTTGGAGAGATAGCCTTGCAGCTCCTCGCCGGCGCCGGGCCCGATGGGCGCGCGATCCTTGGCGAGCAGCGGGGTGACCGTGGCTTCGTCCGCCTGCACCACGACGCGGCCGAAGCGCAGGTTTTGGATGCCGTCCACGCTGAAGGTGGTGCCGTAGGTCCGCGGGCGGAGGTCGGTGCCGCCTTCGTGGTGGCGGTTGGTGGCGTAGAAGAGCTCGAGTTTGGCCATGGGGAAAAGGGGCGCGGCCTGCCGCCGGCGCGGCGTCACGCGGAGGCCTGGAGGTCCTCGACGATCTCGCAGGTCACTTTCACGGGCGCGGCGTCGACGCGGCCGAAGATCGTGGTGAGCGCGGCGCTCGTGGCGTCGCGGCCGCGCGCCATCACGGCGATGCACTCCGGCGCGATGCCGTCGGTCGGATCGAAGAGCCGCCATTCGCCGCCGAGGTAGGCCTCGAAGCACGCGTGGAAATCCATCGGCTGGAGTCCCGCCGCGTAGCCGCCGACGTAGCGCGCCGGGATGCTGAGCGCGCGGCAGAACGCGATCGCGAGGTGCGTGTAGTCGCGGCACACGCCCTGGCGCGAAAGCCACACGTCCCACGCCGAGGTGCGCGAGTCGGTGGTGCCTGGCGCATACGTGAGCTTGGCGTCAATCCAGCGGCAGATGGCGCGGACCTGCTCGGCGCGATCCTCGGTCCGGCCGAAGAGCTCCCAGGCAATGGGGCCGAAGCGGTCGCTCTCGCAGTAGCGGCTCGGCAGCGTGTAGGTGAGGATGCCGAGCGGGAGGCGGCCGGGGTTGTCGGCCTTCGCCGCGGCGGGCAGCGCGGGGCGCCCGACTTTCACCAGCGCGCTGTAGCGAAATTCAAAAGCCCCCGCGGGCGCCTCGCAGCGGAGCACGCGGCTTCCCTTGGGCGTCGTGGCGATCTCCGTCGGCACGCTCGGCGCGCAGGCGATGCTCTCGCTGACGATGTGCTGCTGCGCCGCGGTGTCGGCGAGCACGTTGAAGGTGAATGCCGCCTGGGGCGTGAACACTTGGTAGCCGAGGGTGCAACCGACGGAGAGAAGCATGGTGTCGGGCGCCAGTGTGCGGTTTGCCCGGCGCGTCGCAACGCTGCAAACGCCGCCGGCTCGCGGGCCGGCGGGCGCTCACGCGGTGCGCGGCTGAATCGGGCGCACTTCCACCGTGGTGCCGGGCTGCCGCAGGCCCGGGCAGCCCCGCGCGATCTCCGTCGCATGATCGAGATCGCGCGCCGCGACGACGATGTAGCCGCCGACGACCTCCTTGGCCTCGGCGAACGGGCCGTCTTTCACCATGCCGCCGGTGCGCACGACCCGGCCGGTGAACTGGAGCCCGTTGGTCGCGACGAACTCGCCGCGCGCCACGATGCCGTCCATCCAGATTTTGAACTGCGCCATGATGCGGGCGAGTTCATCGGGCGCCGGCATCGTGCCGGAGTGGCGGAGGAGGAGCAGGTAGTGATGGGAGGCGGCGGGCTGGCTCATGGGCGGAGGAGGTGGGTGCGCCAGGATGACGAACCAACGGGGCGCAGGAGGACAGGAATCGTGCAGCCAAAAACGGCAAGGCCGCCGCATCGGGGTGCGGCGGCCTGGGCGGCGCGTGGCCGATGGTGATGCGGTTCCGCCGGGAAATCCTCGGCGAAAAGCTGGAGGCCGTCCGCGTGGCGACGGTCTTCGCGGAGGCGGGCGCTGCGGGCCTTTGAATATGGCGTGATCGATTTCGTGCCGAAGCCGTCCTCGCGGGAGCGGCTCGCGCCGGCGATCGCGCGGGTGACGGAGCGCGCGGGGCGCGCGGCGGGCGCCGCGAAATGCCTCGCGGTGAAAAAGCACGGCCCCGTGGCGCTCGTGCCGATCGACCGCATCTTGCACCTCCAGGGCGCGGGCGCGGATGCGGAGCTGGTGCTCGACGACGGCAAGCGCGAGCTGCACGACAAGACCCTGGAGAAGCTCCACGCGCTGCTGCCGCCGGGCTTCGAGCGGATCCACAAGAGCCACGTCGTGCGCCGGGGCGCCGTGACGGCCCTGCATGCCAGCGAGGGCCGCCACTACGAGGCCGAGCTGCGCAACGGCACGCGCCTGCCCGTGGGCCGCGCGCGCGACAAGGAGCTGCGGGCGAGGCTGGGGTGAAAGGCGCGCGGCTATTTGGCCGCGCCGTCGGGCGGCGGGTTCTTGCACGACTGCCAGGCGTAGAAGCGCCACTTGCCGCCCTCCTCGCGCCACACGGCGAGCAGGTTGAGATCGTTGGAGACTTTCTGGCCGTTGGCGGTCGCGTTGATGAGGACGCGGCCGGTCATGGTCGCCACGCCGGGCGCGACGAGGCGGAAGTCGCGCGCCTGGTAGTCGTATTTCTCGTAGATGGTCGTGCGCTTCACGAGCGACTCGATGTAGGAGGCGTAGGTGTCGATCTTGCCGCTCGAGTGGGCGTAGTGGAGGTCCTTGGAGTAGATGGCCTCGAGGCGCGCGCGATCGCCCGCCTTGGTCGCGGCGACGCGCTCGTCGTCGGCGGCGCGGAGGGCGGCGATCAACTTGGCATCGGCGGCGTGCGCGAACACGGACGCGAGGAGCAGCAGGGCGAGCAGGCGGGGGATTTTCATGGGGGTGCGGGGAGGGGTGAGATGCGATCGTAGCGAAGCAGCGCGCGTGCGCCCTCGCTGGCGACGAAAATCTGGCGGCCGTCGGCGGAGAAGCAGGCGGCCTCCGCCTGCGGGAGCGCCGGCTCGCGCAGGCGCACCGGCGGGCGCGCGAGCGCCTCGGCCCACGGCTCGCCCGCGCGGCGGGGGAAAATCAGCGCGTCGCCATAGGTGAGCACGAGCGCGGCCGAGCCGTCGGGCGCGAAGTCGAGCGCGGTGACCTCGGCGCGGCGGCGGCCGAGGTGGCCTTTCTGCGCGAGCTGCGATCGGGTCGGGTGCGGAAGGCGGGGGACCGAGCCGATGAAGCGCGCGATCGCGGGCGCATCGCCCGCCGGATCGAGCGGCACGCGGTAGAGGCGGGGCGGGGTGTCGCGCTTGGTGAGGAGGTAGGCGGCGCGCTCGGTGGCGTCGAAGGCGAGGGCTTCGCAGTCGTGCGGACCGTCCTCGTAGCGCGCGTTGAGGGTGCGCAGCGGGCGCACGCGGAGCTCGTCGGTGGCTGTCAGCTCGGCGAGCGCGGGCTCGGCGACGAGGTGCAGGTCGATGCTGGGCCGCCGGGCGTCGTTGTCACCGGTGGCGGCGACGAGCAGGACGGCGCGGCTGTCGAGCTCGCCGGCCGCGATGTCCTCCCAGTCCTCGTTCTTCACGCCCCGCAGATGGAGCGCGCCGATTTTCTTTCCCTCGCGCGTGACGGCAAAGAGCGTCGCGGGCCCGCCGTCATCGTGGATCCAGAGCACGCCGGGGTTGCGCCGTGAGGCGGCCAGCCCGCTGGCCTCGTTGCGCGGCGGCACCTCGAGCTGTCCGGCGACGGCCGGGCCGGCGAAGGGCAGATCGGCGGCATGGCTGATCGCGGCGCAGAGCAACAAGGTGGCGCGGCCGAGCGGGGTCACACGGAAGGTCTCGCGCGGCGCCGCGATGAGGGCGAGAAAATGTTTCGGCGGCGCCCGCCTCGCTACCGCAGCTCGATCGTCGCGGCCCGCACTGAGAATGAATCGTCCCCGGAGAACACGAGGCGCGCGGTTTTCCCGTCGGCGCTCATCCATTTTGTCGGCAGGCTGCTGCTCTCGCCGGGGCCGACGTCCCAGTCCTTGGCGTAGAACGCGGTCGTCCACGGGCCCCACGGCTCGGGCGCGTCGTAGAGGCCGAAGCCGCCTTGGAAACGCGGTCCTTGGGCGTGCGCACTGTGCGGGAGAACCTGGCACCAAAGGTAGCGCTTCAGCGCGGCGGAGTAGGTGATGCCGCCGCGGTAGCAGTTGCCGGCGTGCGTGAACACGGCGCCGCGCCGCGCGATGTCACGGCTCCACGCGGGCGCGCCGCGCGCATCGAGCGCGACGAAGAACTCGTAGGCGGCCTGCTCGGTGAGGCGCGTCTTCGGCACCCGCGCGAGCACCATGCGATCGGCGGGGGCGTAGGCGCCGTCGCCGTCGGGCGAGTAGACATAAACGAACTCGTCGCGCGCGCCGGCGTAGTTTTTCCCGAAGTTCAAAAACGTCGGGCAGCCGAAGCTCGTGGTGAATTTCCAGTCGGCCCACGTCCACGTGGCGCCGTGGTCGCGCGACCACGCGAGGCCGGCGTGGTCGAGGTTGCGCGCGAGCAGGTAGAGCACGCCGTCGACCATGAGGAGGCCGCTGGCCTTGCGGCCGGAGCGGCCGTCGCCGCGAAACTCGCCGGTGGCGGAGCGGAGGTTCTCGCCGTGGAAATCGGCGGGCCCGCCCGTGACGCGCGCGAGGCCGAGGCTGAGTTTCGCCGGCACGAACGGCTCGAAGCCGTTGCCGTCGCCGTAGGCGGTGTAGAGCGCGTCGTCGTCGGCCCAGGTGAGCGGCCAGTTGTCGCTGCCCTTTGCGCGGCGCACGATCGTCGCGGCGGGCGCGAACGTGATCTGTTTGATCACGGGGCTCGGCGGATAGGGCGGAGTGGCGAGCGCGGTGGCGGGGCGGGGGAACTCGGAGGCGTGCGCGAGGGCAAAGGCGCCAAGAAAAAGCAGGCGGCGTTTCATTTCGCCGCCTCGGCCAGCAGCGCGATCAACTGGCGGCCGAGCGCGACGCGGTCGTCGACCGTCGGGGGGCGGCCGAGTTTTCGGCCGGGGCCGACGCGCGTCTCCATCAGCATCATCGGCACGCGGGCGTCGCGCCAGATGGAGTTGGTGGTGTTGAGCGGGCCGGCGGCGCTCGTGAGGCTGATGGCCATTTTCGGGCGCGAGGGATCGAAGGTGCTCCGCGTCACGGCGAGATCGAAGAAGCGCGTCATGCGCGCCTGCACGGTCTCGTCGTCGGCGTTGGTCTCGAGGTATTCGCCGGTCTCGGTGTTGTGGAGGTTGAGCGCGAGCGTGATGGGCTGGCGGGCCTGCTGCGCGACGAGCGCTTTCTTCACATACCAAATCTCCGGGTTGCGCTCGAGCCAGCGCTTGTCGCGCAGGTCGACCTCGTCCCACTGGCGGTTGGGATCGAAGCCGTTGGCGTTGAACCGCACGTCGCCGCGCGCGACGGAGTCGGGGTTGATCATCGGGACGAAGAGAAACACGTTTTCGTCGCGCAGTCGCTGCGCCGCCGGATCGGCGGAGGCGACGAACCGCAGCGCGCCTTCGAGGATGAACGACGTGTAGGCTTCCCACGCGTGCTGCCGCGCCTGCATCCAGATGACTTTCTTGGCGGCGTCGGGCTTGGCGGAGTTGGTGACCGTGACGAGGTGCAGCGGCCGGCCGAGCACGGTGTGGCCGATGACCTCGGCGCGGGCTTGCGGGAGGCGGCCGATCTCGTCGATGAGAGCGAGCGCGCGCGCGTGCGTGTAGAGCGGGATGTGCGCGACCCAGAGGTGATCGGCGCGTGGCGGAAGCGTGAAGCTCAGCTCCTTTTTGTCGGCGTCCCACGCGGCCTCGGTGACGTGCGTCCAGTGCTCGCCGTCGTCGCTGAACACCGGCCGATACCAAGGGCCCGCCCAGGAGACGACGGGACGGTCGTTGTATTCGCCGTCGAAGCCGGTCACGCGGAGCGTGACGGCGCGGCCGGCGAGGTGGTCGAGGCGGACGGCCCACCACGTGGTCTGGCGGTTGCGGCCGCGGGCGTCTTGCTGGCCCTTGAGCGTGAGGCGAAACTCGGCCTCGCCGAGCGCATCGATCTTCCAAATCGAGGCGCTCTCGAACGCGGTGTTGAAATAGATCGGGCCGGGGGCGGGCGCATCGGCGGCGCTGAGGGACGGCGCCATGGCGAGCAGGATGAGCAACAGGAATCGTTTCATCACGAGGGGATGGAGTCAGGGCAAGGACGGGCGGGTCGAGACGGCGTGCATCAGCGGCTGGAAAAACAGCGTGTCGCGCGCGCGGTCGTAGTCGACGTGTGTGCTGGGGCCGTTGAGCGCGGAGCCGTTGCGCACGGCGATGAGCTTCAAGCTCGGGATGACGAGTGTGAGCTGATGACCGGCGCCGGCGCCCCAAAACGCGTCGCGCGGCAGCGAGGCGACGGTGCCGTCGTTGTTGCTCCACCAGCCGATGCCGCAATTGCCGGGCGTGCCCGCGTCACGCGTGACGGCGCGCACGGCCTCGGCCGCGATGAGGCGGCGTCCCTCCCAATCGCCCTCGCGCAGCATCAGGCGGCCGAGGCGCGCGCTCGCGCGGGCCGTGAACGCCCCGCCGCCCCACGCCGCGACGTGCGCCATCCCCTCCACCGCGATCGGCTGGCCGTAGCCGGCGCTCCACTCCTTGTCGGCCACGCCGATCGGGCGCATGACGCGCTCGCGGAGCAGCGTGCGCAGATCTTTTTCGGGGGCGTCGCGCAGCGCGGCGGTGGTGGCGTAGCCGAGCATCGCGATGCCAGGGTTGCTGTAGGCCAGGCGCGAGCCGGGCGGAAACAGCACCGGCGCCGCATCGCGCGCGAGCGTGAACGGATCGCGCGGCGGCGGCGGACGTTTCCAGAAATCGCCCTTCCAGCCGGTGAGCTTGTCGTGCGCGGTCTCGTTTTCCTCCGCGTCTTCGATGCCGGAGGTGTGCGAGCCGAGCTGGCGGAAAGTGATCTTCGACTTCATCGGATCGTCGCGCCACTGCGGAACGAATTTAGCCGCCGGATCATCGAGCGTGAAGCGACCGTCGCTCAACGCCACGGCTACGGCGATGCCGCCGACGAGGGCCTTGGCCATCGAGGCGCTGTAGTGCGTCTTCGTCGCCGAGTGATCGGCGGAATACCATTCGTAGACGATGCGATCGTCGCGCACGAGGAGGAAGGCTTTTGTGCCATGCGCGGCGAGGTGGTCGCGCAGCGCGGCGAGCCGCACGGTGGCGAGATCGTGCGCCTCAGGCGCATCGGCCCGCCAGGCAAACGGCTCCCCGGCGGAGGCGTTCGCGCACGCGAGCGATCCGGCGGCGAGCAACCAGGCGAGCTTCACGCCGCGAGCAGAACGCGGCGCGGCGCCCTCCGCGAGCGTGAAGATGCGGACGGCCGCCGGCGTGGCTCGCGGCGGAGACTTTTCGTTTGTTTCCCGCGCCTGCGGCGCGATAGTCCGCGCCATGCTCGCCAAGTCTTCCCCTGCCGCGTTTGCGCGGTTGTTCGATGAAGTCGGCACGGTCGATGCCGTCGGCATCGAGGAGCGCGTCGCGAAATACACCACGCGCTCGATCAAGAAAGCGTCGAAGGTGAAGGGGCTGAAGCTGGCGACCTCGATGGTCGACCTCACGACGCTCGAGGGAAAGGACACGCCGGGCAAGGTCGCCTCGCTCTGCCAGAAGGCGCTCGCGCCGCACGACGCCGACCTCGGCGCCCCGCAGGTCGCGGCGGTGTGCGTCTATCCCTCGATGGTGCGGCACGCGCGCAAGGCGCTCGGCGCCGACACCGCGGTGCGCGTCGCCTCGGTGGCGACGGCGTTTCCGAGCGGCCAGGCGCCGCTCAAAACGCGGCTTGCCGAGGTGAAGGCCGCCGTCGCCGACGGCGCCGACGAGATCGACATGGTGATCAACCGCGGGGCGTTTCTCGCGGGGGAATTTGCCGAGGTGCAGGACGAGATCGCCGCGGTCGTCGACGCGTGCGGCGACGCCGCGCTCAAGGTGATTCTCGAGGTGAGCGAGCTCGAGACCTACGACAACATCCGCGCCGCGTCCTTCCTCGCGATGCGCGTGATCCGCGAGGGTGACTTCATCAAGACGAGCACGGGCAAGACCTCGCTCAACGCCACGCTCGGCAACAACCAGGTCATGCTCGAGGCCATCCGCGACTTCTACCTCGATGCCGGCGTCGCGATCGGGATGAAGCCCGCCGGCGGCATCCGCACGGCCAAGCAGGCGCTGCAATTTCTCATCGCGGTGAAGGAGACGCTCGGCGACGCGTGGCTGACCAACGAGCGCTACCGCTTCGGCGCAAGCTCGCTGCTCAACGATCTGCTGCGTCAGCTCGAGAAGGAAAAGACAGGCGCCTACCAAGCGCCGTATTACTTCAGTGAGGCCGCCGAAAGTTATTAATTTTCACAGGAGGAAACGGGGAGAACAGAGACCCAATCACTCGTCCTTCTCCGTTTCCTCTGTTACCTCCTGTAAAACCAAGTCTTCATGCCCACGCTAGCTGAGAAAAAAACCACTCGCCCCGTGCGCCCCGCGCCCGAGCTGATCTTCGGCGACCTCTGGGAATTCGATCCCGCGCCGGAGACGGCCGACCCGAAGCTCAAGCCGCGCTACGACCTCTTCATCGGCGGCCAGTTTGTCGCGCCGAGGTCGGGGAAATATTTCGACTCCATCAACCCCGCCAACGAGCAGAAGCTGGCCGAGATTGCGCTTGCGGGCCGGGACGACGTCGACGCCGCCTACGCCGCGGCGCAGCGGGCCTTCGACACCACGTGGGGCAAGCTGCCTGGCCGCGAGCGCGCGAAATACCTCTATCGCATCGCCCGCCTGCTGCAGGATCGCGCGCGCGAGTTCGCCGTCGCCGAGACGCTCGACGGCGGCAAGCCGATCAAGGAGTCGCGCGACTTCGACGTGCCGATGGCGGCGGCGCATTTCTTCTACCATGCGGGCTGGGCGGACAAACTCGAGTATGTGGCGCCCGGCCGCCGGGTCGCGCCGCTCGGCGTGGTGGGGCAGGTCATCCCGTGGAATTTCCCGCTCCTCATGCTCGCGTGGAAGCTCGCGCCCGCGCTGGCGATGGGCAACACGGTCGTGCTCAAGCCCGCCGAGACCACGAGCATCACGTGCCTCAAGCTCGCGGAGATTTTGCAGGACGCCGGCCTGCCGCCGGGTGTCGTGAACTTCGTGACTGGCTTCGGTGAAACGGGCGCGGCGGTGATGAGCCACGCGACGCCCGCGAAAGTCGCGTTCACCGGCTCCACCGAGGTCGGCAAGATCATCATGCGCGCGCTCGCGGGCACCGAGAAGAAGATGACCATGGAGCTCGGCGGCAAGGCGGCGAACATCGTCTTCGAAGACGCCCCGCTCGATCAAGCCGTCGAAGGCATCGTGAACGGCATCTTTTTCAACCAAGGCCACGTGTGCTGCGCCGGCTCGCGCCTGCTCGTGCACGAGCCCGTCGCGGACCGCGTGCTCGCGAAGCTGAAGAACCGCATCCGCGTCCTACGCGTCGGCGATCCGATGGACAAGAACACCGACATCGGCGCCATCAACTCGAAGGAGCAGCTCGGCAAGATCGCCGCGCTCGTGGACAGCGGCGTGAAGGAGGGCGCGGAGCTGTTCCAGCCGCCGTGCCGCCTGCCCGCGAAGGGCTATTATTTCCGCCCGACGATCTTCAGCGGCGTGAGCATGAGCCACCGCATCGCGCGCGAGGAGATCTTCGGCCCCGTGCTGAGCATCCTGACCTTCCGCACCGTCGACGAAGCGATCGAGAAGGCGAACAACACCGCCTACGGCCTGAGCGCCGGCGTGTGGACCGACAAGGGCTCGCGCATCCTGAAGATGAGCGTCGAGCTGAAGGCCGGCGTCGTCTGGGCCAACACCTACAACAAATTCGACCCGACCTCGCCCTTCGGGGGCTACAAGGAGTCCGGCTTCGGCCGCGAAGGCGGACGGCAGGGCCTGCTCGACTACGCGAAACTCGTCTGACGCGCACCACCATGTCCCGACTTCCCATCACCAAGACCCCCAAGCCCTACGTCGGCGGCGCGTTCATCCGCTCGGAGAGCGGGCGCACGTTTCCCGTGAAGGACGCGGCGGGAAACTTCTTCGCCAACATCCCCCAGTGCACGCGCAAGGACCTGCGCAACGCCGTCGAGGCCGCCGCCAAGGCCGGCCCCGGCTGGGCCAGGCGCACCGCCTACAACCGCGGCCAGATCCTCTACCGGCTCGGCGAGATGCTGGAGGCGCGCCGCGCCGAGATGATCGACGTGCACGTGCAGCTCGGCGGGCCCAAGGGGCTCGCGACGAAGGCCGTCGATGCCGCGGTCGATCGCCTGGTCTACTACGCGGGCTGGGCCGACAAATACGAGCAGCTCCTCGGCAACGTGAACCCGGTGGCCTCGCCGCATTTCAATTTCACCGTCACGGAGCCCATGGGCGTCGTCGGCGTCATCGCGCCCGATCTGCCGCCGCTGCTGCCGTTGATTTCGCTAGTCGCGCCCGCGATCGTGAGCGGCAACACGGTCGTCGCGCTCGCGTCCGAGAAGGTGCCGTATCCCGCCATCCTCCTCGGCGAGATGCTCGCGACCAGTGATCTGCCCGGCGGGGTCGTGAATATCCTCACCGGCTTCCGCAAGGAAATCGTGCCGACGTTCGCGACGCACACGCACCTGCGCGCAATCGTCGCGGCGGTGGGCGCCGAGGATCGCAAGGCGATCCGCCTCGGCGCGGCCGAGAGCGTGAAGCGCACGCGCTTCGTCGACCCGGACACGGCTTGGCTCGCTGACGGCGCGCAGGGTCTCGACGCGATTCGCGAGACCTTGGAGTTCAAGACCACGTGGCACCCGATCGGGGCGTGAGGCACGCGGGCGCGTCGCGCGTCGAGCAGCCATGAAGGAAAGCGCGCCGCGCTCCGTTTCCGGTGGCCGCGCGTGGCCTGCCGTGGTGCTGATCCTCGCCGCGGTGGGGCTGGCGTTTCACGGGGCCAGCCGCGGCGAGTTCCTCCTTTGGGACGACGACATCAACCTCACGGGCAACCCGCACCTGCAAAACGGGCTGACCGCGGAGAGCGTGCGCTGGATGTTCACCGACGCGGCCTACATGCGCCGCTATGTGCCGTTTGCGTGGCTTGGGTGGGCCATCGAGCGGAGCGTGACCGGGCTCACGGCGGCATCGGCGCACACGGGCAACGTGATCTTCCACGCGCTCAACGCGGTGCTGGTCTTTTTCCTCGTGCGCCGGATCGTGCCGCGGCGCGACCGCGAGGATCCAGTGTTCGCCCGCAACGTCGCGGCGATCGCGGCGCTGATCTGGGCGCTGCACCCGCTGCGCGTCGAGGTCGTGGCGTGGGCTTCGGGCCGCATGTATGCGGAGGGCGCGTGCTGCGCGCTCCTCGGCGTGCTGGCTTACCTGCGCGCGGCGGAAAGCCCGCGGCGCGGGCGGTGGCTGGCGGCCTCGCTCGCCGCGCTGGCGATCGCGATTCTGACCTACCCGGTGTTCGTGCCGGTCGTGGCGATGCTGCCGCTGCTCGATGCGCATGTGCTGCGGCGGTTCGAGCCGGGCGTGCCATTGTGGCGGGGCGCGCGCAACCGCGCGATCTGGATGGAAAAAATCCCGTTCCTCGCGCTCGCCGTGGCGATCGGGCTCGTGACGATCGCGGCGCGGGCGAAGGCCCAGGGGCTCTGGGCGCCACCGCCGACGCTGGCGGAGTTTCCCTGGTTCCATCGGGTCGCGCAGGCGGGCTACGTGTGGAGCTACTATGTGTGGCGGCCCTTCTGGCCCTTCGGGCTCGCGCCGGTCTACACGACCCTCGTGGGGTTCGATCCGCGCGGGGCGGCGTTTGTTGGGAGCATGGTCGCGGTGCTGGGTGCAACGGCTTTTCTTTTTTGGCGGCGCGCGCGCTGGCCGGGCGTGTGGGCGCTGTGGCTCGCGCACTTGATCCTCCTCGCGCCGATGCTTGGGATCGCGGAGCACCCGCACTACGCCAACGACCGCTACGCCTACCTGCAAGGCGTGCTTGGCGCGATCGTGGTTGTGTGGCTGGTGCGGGCCGGGAAAAAAGCTGCGCTCGGTGCCAGCGCAGCGCTGGCGGTTGCGCTCGCAGGCCTGAGCGTGGCGCAGATCGGGATGTGGCGCGACAGCGAGACGCTCTTCCGGCGGCTCCACGACCACGTCGGGCCGACGGAATATCGCACCGACATTGCGATGCGGCTGGGGGATGCATTGCGCGGCCAGCGGCGCTTCGCGGAGGCAAAAACCTTCTTTGAAGAATCGTTGCGCATCGCGCCCAACGTGCCGCGCGCCGCCGTGCCGCACACCGGCCTCGCGCGCATCGCGATGGAGGAGGGCCGCGCGCAGGCGGCCCTCAAGCATTTCAAGGAAGCCGTGCGACTCGACCCGCGGTTCGAGCCGGCTTGGCTGGGGCTGGGCGAACTGCTCCTCGAGGCGGGCCGGTGGGCCGAGGGGGTCGCCGTGCTGGAACGCGTCGTGGCGCTCAACGCTGGCGACGCCTCCGCGCGCGAACTGCTCGGCACGGCGCTCGTGCAGGTGCGGCGCCCCGCCGAAGCGGTGACCCAGCTCCAGGCGGCGCTGCGACTGCGCCCGGGCACGGTCCCCGTGGCGTGCAACCTTGTCGTCGCGCTCGCCGATGCGGGCCGGCACGACGAGGCGCTCGCCCTTGGCCAGCGCCTCGTCGCGCGGGCGGAGCGTTCCGCGCAGGCGCATTTCGCGCTCGGCCATGCGCTGCGCGCCGCGGGGAAAAATACCGAGGCGATCGCGGCGTATGCCAGGGCGCTCGAACTCCAGCCGGATCACGCGGCGGCGCGCGAGGGACTGGCGGCGCTGCGCGCGCCCTAGCGTGGTTCAAATTAAACTGCGGCCAAAAGGCAGGGCGAAGCGGCCCGCCGAGCCCGCGGCTCACCAAGCGACGGGGAGCCCTGCCCGCGAATACGAGCGGCTGTGGCATTTATCGATCCGCCCTGGCGCGCCCTCATTGCGGCCACGGCATGCCGGGCCGGCCGAAGCGGGTGCCGGGTGGGAAATGCAGCCCAAAATACTCCCCGAGGATCGCGAGCAGCTCGTCGGCCTTCGCGATCGTGCGCGACTCGGTGCGGCCATCGGCGTGGCGGATTTTGAACTCGGAGTTGAGGAGCGTGTAGCGGCGATCGGCCAGCGTGCGCGAGGCGCGGAGGTTGTGCTGGAACGCCGAGTTGGGGTGGGCGCAGGTGAACCAGTTGGCCACGTCGAAATCGATCGCCGGGACGGGTGCGGGGGAGAAGAGGTAGACGTCGCCCCACGTTTCGCCGAGCTGCGCCTGATGCACCACGACTCCGTCGCGTTGGATTAGGCGGCGCGGCTCGAGGCACCCGGCTTGAGGCGTGTCGAACACCCACCGTAGCGGCCGGTAGAGCGACATGCTGCCGAACCCTACGTCGGCGAGGCATGGCCCCGCGTCCGGGGCCTCGACGCGCAGCAGTTGGTGGGTGAGGGCGGTCTGCGTCTCGGCCGGAAGCTGCCAGCGCACGCGCCCGATCATCGGGGTTGTGATGAAGCCCAGCGTGCGCAGCGCCGCGGCAAGCAGGGTGTTGTGCTCGAAGCAGTAGCCGCCGCGGCGTTCATGCACGAGCTTGCGCTCGACCGATGGCAAGTCGATGGCGATGCGGCGGCCGAGCTGGATGTCGAGGTTCTCGAAGGGGATCGTCTCCGCATGACGGCGGTGGATGGTGTCGAGCGTGGCGAAGGTGGCGGTGCGCGGCCCGGCGTAGCCGATCCGCGCGAAGTAGGCTTCGAGGTCGAGGGCGGGCGCGGTGGGCATAAAAAAAGGCGGGCTCGCCGTGAGCCCGCCAAAGAACTCGGGGGCGCCCGCGTCGCGGGTCAACCCTTCTGCATCTGGTGCGGCGCCACGTCGGCGTCGCTCGGGTTGATCGGGATGCGCATGCCGTAGAACGAGCGGTAGACGAACACGAGCGCCACGGCGAAGATCGCCACGCCAAGGCCGAGCTTCAGGCCGCCGGGCATCTTCACCGCGATCTCAACGGCGAGCAGGCCGAAAAGCGTGGTGAACTTGATCACCGGGTTCAGCGAGACGGAGGAGGTGTCCTTGAACGGATCGCCCACGGTGTCGCCGACGACGGTGGCGGCGTGCAGCGGGGTGTTCTTCATCTTCAGCTCGACCTCGACGATCTTCTTGGCGTTGTCCCACGCGCCGCCGGCGTTGGCCATGAAGATGGCCTGGAAGAGCCCGAAGAACGCGATGCCAACGAGGTAGCCGATGAAGAAGAACGGATCGAAGAACGCGAGCGAGAGGCTGAAGCAGAAGATCGCGACGAAGATGTTGATCATGCCTTTCTGCGCATACTGCGTGCAGATCTTCACGACTTCCTTGGAGGCCTCGGTCGCGGCGGTCGCGGCGTCGAGCTTCATGTTCTCCTTGATGTAGACGACCGCGCGGTAGGCGCCGGTGACGACGGCCTGCGTGCTGGCGCCGGTGAACCAGTAGACGACTGCGCCGCCCATCAACAGGCCGAGGATGGCCTCCGGATGGACGAGCGAGAGCTTCTCGATGGTGTCGGGGAAGATGCCTTTGAGCATCATGATGATGCCGAAAACCATCGTGGTGGCGCCCACGACGGCGGTGCCGATCAGCACGGGCTTCGCCGTGGCCTTGAAGGTGTTGCCGGCGCCGTCGCCCTTCTCGAGCTGGAACTTGGCGTGCTCGAAGTCGGGCTTGAAGCCGAAGTCCCGCTCAATCTCGGCGGCGATGCCCTGCTTGGCCTCGATCTGCGAGAGCTCGTAGACGGACTGGGCGTTGTCGGTGACGGGGCCGAACGAATCGACCGCGATGGTGACCGGGCCCATGCCGAGGAAGCCGAACGCCACGAGGCCGAACGCGAAGATCGGCGCCGCGAAGCGAAACTCCGCGGGCATCATCGCCTGCACGGCCGCATGCGCGGAGAAGTAGTAGGCGCCGGCCATCAGCACCAGGATGCAGAGGCCGGTCCAGAACGCGGAGAAGTTGCCCGCCACGAGACCGCTCAGGATGTTGAGCGAGGCGCCGCCCTGGCGCGAAGAAGTGACGACCTCCTTGGTGTGGCGGCTCTCCGTGGAGGTGAAGATCTTCGTGAATTCCGGGATGAGCGCGCCGGCGATGGTGCCGAGCGAGATGATCGTCGAGAGCACCCACCAGAGGCCGGCGTGGCCGGGAAGCTTGGCGAGGAGCAGGTAGCTCGCGACGTAGGTCACCGCGATCGAGACGAGGGAGGTGATCCAGACGAGGTTGGTGAGCGGGTGCTCGAGGTTGAAGTCCCTGACCTTGCCCCAGACCGAGCGGCTCACGGCGTCGTTGATCCAGTAGCTGACGAGCGAGGTGAGCACCATGAGGATGCGCATCGCAAAGAGCCAGACGATGAGCACGCCGCAGAGCGCGGGGTTGGCGGCGAGCGCGAGCGCCAGGAACGCGATGAGCGCGACGCCGGTGACGCCATAGGTCTCGAAGCCGTCGGCCGTGGGCCCGACGGAGTCGCCGGCGTTGTCGCCCGTGCAGTCGGCGATCACGCCCGGGTTGCGCGGATCGTCCTCGGGGAGGTTGAAGACGATCTTCATGAGGTCGGCGCCGATGTCGGCGATCTTGGTGAAGATGCCGCCGCAGATGCGGAGGGCCGAGGCGCCGAGCGACTCGCCGATCGCGAAGCCGATGAAGCACGGGCCGGCGAGCGAGGCGTCGAGGAACGCCAGGATGCAAATCATGAAAAACAATTCGATGGCCACGAGCAGGAGGCCGACGCTCATGCCGGACTTGAGCGGGATGAGGAGCGTGGCGAGCGCGTTGCCTTGCAGGGCGGAGAAGGCGGCGCGGGAGTTGGCGACGGTGTTGATGCGGATGCCGAACCACGCGACGCCGTAGCTGCCGAGGATGCCGAGGATCGAGGCGCCGAGAATCACGAGGACGTGCGCGGCATTCATGTGCGAGAGCACGCCGAAGTAGTAGCCCATGCAGACCGCGATGAGGACCCAGAGCATCGCGAGGAACTTGCCCTGCTGGAAAAGGTAGGTCTTGCACGTTTCCCAGATGATCTGGGAGACCGCCGCCATCGAGCCGTGCACGGGCAGGTTGCGAGTCTGCACATACTGCATCCAGCCGTAGACGGTGCCGAGCGCGCAAACGGCGAGGCCAATCATCAGGATCGTCATGCCGCTGAGCGATCCATCAAAAAACGTAATCGTGCGCAGATCGGGGATCTTGATGTCGGCCTCGCTGGCGCGAAGGGCGGCGGGAGCAAGCACGAGCAATGCAGCGGCGCTCCGTTTGAGGGCGGGGTAGGGATTCATTGAGGGTTGGAAAGGCGCGTCGCGCGGACTGGGGAAGGCGTGGCGCGAAGGTTTTTGGGGGAGCGATGCTTGTTTGCCGAGCGCCGCCGGATGCGCCAGTCAATTGTAGGCGGCTGGAACGAAGGGTTCCGCCAAACAAGCGGGCCTAATCGGTCGAGGCAGCGCGCGAATGGCGGCTAATTTTTTGGGGCGGCGCTGGTGCCCGGGGCGGGGCTCGAACCCGCACGGCCTTGCGGCCAAGGGATTTTAAGTCCCTAGTGTCTGCCATTCCACCACCCGGGCGCCGTCGAGGCCGAGAAAAGGGCAGCGCGGGAGGCGACTCCAGCCAAACCGTGCCGGAGCCCTGCCCGTCCGGGAATTGAAACTTGCCGGTGCCGGGAGGCGCGCCCACGGTCCGCCCGGTGAAAATCGGATTTCTCGGCGGGAGCTTCGATCCCGTCCATTTCGGCCATCTGCTGGCGGCACAGGACGCCTATGAACAGCACAAGCTTGACCGCCTGATTCTCGTGCCGGCGGCGCAGGCGCCGCTAAAGCCCAACGATGTGCAATCCTCCATCGAGGACCGGCTGGCCATGCTGCGCGCGGCCGTGGAATGGGACCGGCGGTTCGAGATCTCCGACTTGGAATTGCGCCGGGGCGGCGTGAGTTACACCATCGACTCGGCCCGGCACTTTCGGGCGCTCTATCCGCGCGACGAACTCTATTGGGTCATCGGCGGTGATCAGCTCCCGCGTTTGCACCTGTGGAAGGATATTCACGAGCTGGCGAAGCTGGTGGAATTCATCTTCCTTGAGCGCCCGGGCTATCCGGTGAAGGCCACGCCGGAGATCCCTGGCCTGCGCCTGCACCGTTGCGACGGCCACTTGCTCGCCATCAGCTCAACCGAGCTTCGCGAGCGAATACGTGGCAACCTGTCGCTCGACTATTTTGTCCCCCACAAGGCCATCGTTTACATCAAGCAGCACTCTCTCTATCGCGATCCGCGATGAAATCCAAAAAGACGGCGGCGCAGGCGACGGTGAAACTCTGCTGTGCGGTGCTCGAAGAGAAAAAGGCAGGCGATCTCACCGTGCTCGATGTCTCGGAGCAGTCGTCGATCACTGACTATCTCGTGATTGCGACGGCGACCTCGGCGCCGCATCTGCGCGCCTTGCGGGTGGAGCTGGAGAAAGCGCTCGATGCCGCCGGTGTCCATCTGGTCGGGATGGAGACCGCCCAGGAAAGTGGCTGGCTGGTCATCGATGCTTTCGACGTGATGGTGCACCTGTTTCTCGCCGAGACGCGCCAGCGCTATGGATTGGAGCGGCTCTGGCGCGATGCCGAGCCGGTTTCGGCGACCAAATTGTTGACGAAGCCCAAGAAGGCCAAGCGCGCGAAAAAAGCCGTTGGTAAACGAACTTCGAAGACTTGAGCGATTGCCGCGTCCTAGGCCCGGATTTGACACTCTATTTACTTGTTAATATTTGAATGACAGCTGTTTACAATGTTTTGAACTTGAGGATTCATGGGGTGAGGCGATAACTTGCCGTCACTGCTCACGCCTGAGCGCATATCATCCATCATCATCAGCCTGACAGGGCCCGTTTATCCAAATACCATGAACAAGCAAAATGTCCGCAAGGGTTTCACCCTCGTTGAAATCATGATCGTCGTCGTCATCATCGGCCTCTTGGCTGCGATGGCGATTCCCGCGTTCCAAAAGGTGCGCATCGCGTCGCAGGACAAGGCCGTCCTCAACAACGCTCGCCAGATGGCCGCCGCCGCCGACCAGTATTACTTGGAAGCGGGCGCGACCTTTGCCGCTTCGTCGAGCCTCGTCGGCGCGACCAACTACGTGAAGGCCCTCAATACCGTGGCGAGCGAGAGCTATCCCGCCAACTACACCCAGGGCGTCACGATCACGATCACGGGCGTCGCTGGCGCCCGCACGATCACCTACGCCCCGTAACTCCCAGCGCAGGTTGCCAGATTCTCAGCCGCCCGCATTTACCGGGCGGCTTTTTTTGCGTAAGTTTCTCCCGCACGGCGGCCGCGATTTTTCGCAAGTAGCAGCGGCCGAGGTCGAATAGAGAAGAATTGCCCCGTATTCCAGCGGCTCTCCATGAAATCCCATATTCAACCCTTGTCCCGCGCCTTTACCCTGGTCGAGATCATGGTGGTCGTCGTCATCATCGGCCTGCTCGCGGCGTTGGCGATTCCGGCCTTCAAGCGGATCAGCGCCGCCTCGCAGGATAAGGCGGTGCTCAACAACGCCCGCCAGCTGGCCTACGGAGCCGACTCGTATTACCTTGAGAGCGGCGCCAACTATGCGGCGTCCACCAGCTTGATCGGATCCTCCAGCTACGTGAAGGCCTTGAGCGTGGTCGCAGGCGAGACCTACCCCGATTATCTTACCCAAGGCGTCACGCTCACGATCACGGGGGTTGGCGCGGCCCGCACGATCACCTATTCGCCCTGAGCTGAGGCGCCCAGTGGGTGCGCTTGCCAGCGGCGTTGGACGTGGCACGCTCGCGACGTGCTTCGGACCAAGTCAGTGCACTCCCCGATCTCGGCGGACGATGGGCTGCGGATTCTGGCCGCGCGGTTCCGCGGCCGCGGCCTGCCCGCGGATCGCTACGACGTGTGGATGGCTAGCCTTGGCCCGAGCGAGTTGCTGTTGAAGGCAGTGCTCGCCGGCGAAATCACCTGGCGCGAATTCACGCAGCGGTATCGCGAGGAGCTGTTCGCCCCGGCCGCGACCGACGCGGCCAACGCCACGATCAAGAACCACGGCCAGAAGTTCACGCTGCGCCTGATCGCGAAGCTGGCGGAGAGGGGCAACGTCACGCTTCTCTGCCACTGCGCCGAGGACACAAGGCAGTGCCACCGGTTCGAGCTCCAGAAACTGATCCAGCGTGAACTTCCCTGAAAGGGTCAGGCCTTCTTCACCGGCTTGAGGCCGGTGTGAAAGCCCATCTCCCTATGCGGCAGTTCGGGCGTGGGCGGTGGCGGCTCGAGCAACGCCATCACCCGCTGGAGCACATCGACGATGGCGGCCTCGTGGGTGTCGAGGCGGCTGGTAAGTTCCTTTTCGAGCGATGCGAGCTTGCGGGCGAGTTCGCGCGTGTCGGTGAGCGCGGCGCGCATCGCGATGAAGGCGCGGACGACAAAGACACTCATCTGCACCGCTTGCGGGCTGTTGAGGAGGTTGGCCGCCATGATGGCGCCGTGCTCGGTGAAGGCGTAGGGCAGGTGCTTCACGTGGCGACCGTGCTTCAAGGTCACAATTTGTGACCTTAAGATGGCATCCTCCGGATTTCTCGCCTGTTGCAGATCCGTCGCCTCCTTGCGCGTGAGCTGAAACATGAAGTCGGCGGGAAATTTTTCCCGATTCCGTTTCACGGCTTGGTTAAAGGCTTTCGTAGCCACGCCGTAGATTTTGGCGAGGTCGGCATCGAGGATCGCGCGCTCGCCGCGGAGGGTGTGGATGACCGAATCAATCGCGGGAACGACGGCCGGGTTCTTGCGGGGCATCGCGGCACTCAAGCTTCGGCGAGCGAACTTTGGCAAACGGGATTTCGATGACGCACGGCGGGGGTCCGCAGAAATCCAGGGGACGAAACCGTTCGCGCCTCGTCCGCCCGGCTCTTTGCGTGATGGGAGCCGCGCGTTGGTCGCTAAGTCGCTTTCGCCCCGGGAAAGACATGCGGTTGGGCGTTAGCTGACAAATGTGCCTGAGAACATGTGGACGACCATCGCTTCCAGTTCAGCACGATCCGCAAAGATTGAATTGAGTTTTTCATATCGCGTCGGGCCGTAGTGCGCCGCAAAGGCCGCCTCGGCCTTTTGTCGCAGCAGCGGAATGCCTTCCTTTCGCCGTCGGCGGTGGCCGATGGGGTAGTGGACTTCGATGCGCGGCGTGCTCGTGCCGTCGCGGAAAAAGACTTGGACGGCGTTGGCGATGGAGCGTTTTTCCGGGTCGAGGTAGTCGCGGGAGAATTGTTTGTCCTCGGTCACGACCATTTTGGTGCGGAGGGCGTCGATGCGCGGGTCGGCGGCGACCTTGTCCTCGTAGTGCGCGGCGGTGAGTTCGCCGAAGATCAGGCCGATGGCGGCCATGTATTGCAGGCAGTGATCGCGGTCGGCGGGGTTGTGGAGCGGCCCGGTCTTGTCGATGATGCGGATCGCGGACTCGTGTGTGGTGAGCTCTACGCGCGCGATGTCGGCAAGTTTGTCCTTCACGAGCGGGTGGAGCTGGAGCGCGCATTCGACGGCGGTCTGCGCATGGAACTCGGCGGGGAAGGAGATCTTGAAGAGCACGTGCTCCATCACGTAGCAGCCGAGCGGGCGCGCGAGTTTCACGGGCTGGCCGCGGAATGACACGTCCTGAAAGCCCCAGGTCTTGGCGGTGAGCGCCGAGGGGCAGCCCATCTCGCCGGTCAACGCGATGAGCGCGAGGCGGACCGCCCGGCTCGTGGCGTCGCCCGCGGCCCAGCTTTTGCGGGAGCCGGTGTTGGGGGCGTGGCGATACGTGCGCAGCGCGGAGCCGTCGACCCACGCGTGCGAGAGCGCGTTGACGATTTGCTCGCGCGTGCCGCCGAGGAGAGCGGCTGCGACGGCAGTGGAGGCAATGCGCACCAGTAACACATGGTCGAGACCCACGCGGTTAAACGAATTCTCGAGCGCAAGCACGCCTTGGATTTCGTGGGCCTTGATCATGGCGACAAGGACGTCGCGCATGGTCGGGCCGGGTTGGGAGTTGAGCGCTGAGAGTTGCGAGCCGAACGCAGCGAGCCGGGCGCCGGCGGCCTTGCTGCGGCTGATCCAGTCGGCGACGGCGAGGATGGCGCCGAGGTTGTCGGAGGGATGGCCCCACTCGGCGGCGAGCCAGGTGTCGTTGAAATCAAGCCACCGGACAATCGTCCCGATGTTGAACGCCGCCTGCACCGGATCGAGTTCGTGGCTCGTGCCGGGGACGCGCGCGCCGTTGACGATGCTCGTGCCCGGCACGACGGGGCCGAGGAGCTTGGTGCAGGCGGGATACTTCAGCGCCATGATGCCGCACGCGAGCGCGTCGAGCAGGCACCAGCGCGCGGTGTCGAGCGCCTCGGCGCTGGGCGAATCGTAGTTCAGCGCGTAGTCGGCGATCTCGGCGAGGAGGGCGTCGGGTGGCGGGCGGACGTTGGAGACGGGGGCGGACAAGGCTGGGTTGAAAGTTGAGGGCTGAAGGTTGGAGGACCGAGAGATCAGCGCTGCGCCAGCGGCACGTAGGCGCGCGGGGCGGGGCCGGTGTAGTTGGCGCCCGGGCGGATGATTTTCCCGTCCTCGCGCTGCTCAATCACGTGGGCGCACCAGCCGGCGGTGCGCGCCATCACGAAGAGCGGCGTGAAGAACGCCGTGGGCACGCCCATCGTGTCGTAGGCGGGCGCGCTATACCAATCGAGGTTGGCGAACATCCTCTTCTCCGCGGCCATCACCTGCTCGATGCGCTCGCACACGGCGAAGAGCGTGGCGCGGCCCGCGTCGGCGCAGAGTTCGCGGGCGACCTGCTTGATGATCGCGTTGCGCGGATCGCGGGTGGTGTAGACGGGGTGGCCGAAACCGACGATGACCTCGTGCCGCGCGAGGCGGGCCTGGATGTCGGCCTCGGCCTCGTCGGCGTTGCGATAGCGGAGCTGGATGTCGTGCGCGACCTCGTTGGCGCCGCCGTGCTTCGGCCCGCGCAGCGCGCCGATCGCGCCGGTCACGCACGAATAAAGCCCGGAGCCCGTGCCGGCGATGACGCGCGCGGTGAACGTCGAGGCGTTGAACTCGTGCTCCGCGTAGAGGATCAGCGAGCGGTCGAGATCGCGCGCATGGAGGAGCGAGGGCGTGCGCTGGTGCAGGAGGCGCAGGAAATGCGCGGCGAGCGAGGGCTCGGCGGTCTCCGTGTCGATGCGCTTTCCGGTCGTGGCGAAATGATGCCAGTAGAGCAGCATCGAGGGAAAGCTCGCGAGCAGCCGCTCCGAGATCACGCGCGCGGCCGCGGCGTCGACGGGCCCGGTGCTGCCCGCCGGGGCGCGCTCGGGATCGAGCGCGCCGAGCGCGGAGCAGGCCGTGCGCAGCACGCCCATCGCGTGCGCCGTGGCCGGCAACTGCTCGAGGATCGCGCGCACGGGCGCGGGGATGCCGCGCAGCGCGGCGAGCCGCGCATGGAACGCCGCGAGCTCCTCGCGCGTGGGCAGATGGCCGTGGATGAGCAGGTGCGCGACCTCCTCGTAGGTCGCGTGCGCCGCGAGGTCGGCGATGTCATAGCCGCGGTAGTAGAGGTTGTCGCCCGCGTGGCCGACGGTGCAGATGGCGGTGTTGCCCGCGACGACCCCGGAGAGCGCGACGGATTTTTTGACGGGGTGGGGCGTGTCGGGGTTCATGGGTCGAGATGTTTCGGGATCTTATTCTTCCAACAGATGAAGCGATTGTTGTCCGTTGATCTCATCGCATTGATGAGAGCGGAGTCGTCAAAATCTGGTAGCTTTACGAGACGTTCGACGAGCTGTTGGGAACCAGTTGCTCCTTGGGGAACGCAGATTCCTTGTTCGCTAGTGGGTCCGAGGAGAAAGAAGAACACGTCGTCGATAAACGGGCCCTCGTTGGTCGTCAGCACGCTGACTTCGACTAAGTCGCCCCATGCGATGTGTTGCTGCTTGCCGTCGGCCCCGACATATTCGACGCGGACCTCGTCGAACGTCACACGACCTTCGCCGCGTTCCGCGGGTGCGTGGCTCTTTCCAAAGATCCGCTGTAGAAAATTCATTTCGTCACGACGTAGCCGAGCACATCATAGAGTTCCGTGCGCGGCTGCATGTTGGCGACGACGGATTGCTGGGTGCCGAGCTGACGGATTGCAGAATAGACCTTGAGCGACGCGGCGGCGGCGGCGCGGCTGGCGCCGAGCGGGTAAAGGGCGAGCGCGATGCCGGCGGCGCGGAGTTCGTCGAGCGTGAAGAGCGGCGTCTGGCCGAACTCGGTCAGGTTCGCGAGCACGGGCGCTTTCACGGCGGACGTGAAGGCCCGAAACTCATCGAGCGTGCGCAGCGCCTCGGCGAAAATCATGTCGGCGCCGGCGGCGACGTAGGCCTGCGCGCGTGCGATGGCGGCGGGAACGCCCTCGACGGCGGCGGCGTCGGTGCGCGCCATGATCACGAAGTCGCGGTCGGGTTTGCCGGAAGCCGCGGCGCGCACGCGGTCGCACATCACGCTGGTCGCGACGAGCTGTTTGCCGGGCAAGTGGCCGCAGAGCTTGGCGGGGACTTGATCCTCGAGGTGGATGGCGGCGACGCCCGCGGCGGCGAGCTCGCGGACGGCGCGCGTGGGATCATCCCAGCCGGTGTCGATGTCGACGAGCAAGGGGAGATCCACGCGGCGCGTGATGCGGCGGGCATCGGTGAGCACGTCGGCGAGCGTGGTGTCGCCGGTGTCGGGGATGCCGAGCGAATGGTTCGCGACGCCGGCGCCGGAGAGGTAGAGCGCGCGGAAGCCGGCGCGCTGCGCGAGCAGGGCCGCGTAGGCGTTGATCGCGCCGGAGATTTGGAGCGGACGCTCGGCGGCGAGGGCGGCGCGAAAGCGGGAGCCGGGGGAGGGCGTGGTGCTCACCCCGCCGACGCTAGCGGTGGCGAGGCGCGGCGGTCAACGCGCGCCGCCGCGCGCGCTTCAACGCACCTCGAAGACTTCGGCGAGGGCGATGCCGCTGCGGTTGCCCACGCCGGTGATGTGCACCGAATAGACTCCGGGCTTGAGCGTGAGGAGCAGCGCGGAGTCCGTCGAGCCGCGCGGCAGGCGCCAGGCGCCCACCCGATCGCTGGCGTCGTCGATGTCGTCCTCGCGATCCGCGTCGCGATCATCGTCGTCATCGCCGCGGCCGCCGCGGCCCCAGATGGAATTCACGGCGACCTCGACGCCCTTGGAATCGTAGACGGCGACGTGCGAGGCCCCGAGGGCGCGCCGCAGGCCGAAGAGGGTGCCGAGGCTCGGGCCGACGCCACGGATCAGCACGGTGTCGGAGGTGGTGCCGGCGATGGCGAAGCCGGCGATGAGGGTGTTGGCCACTTCGCCGCCCACCAGCGCGCGGGTGGAGATATTGATGAGTTCGGCCGCCGGCGTCCCGGTGTCGGCGTCGTAGAGTTCGATCAGGGCGACGCCGCCCTGGCCCTTGGACGCGGCGACGGCGGCGCTGTAGTTGCCCGCGGAGAGGCTGGCCAGGATGGCGGAGTCGGCCGAGGCGGCGGGCAGCGGGAACGCGCCGACCTGCGTGAACACGGTCGCGAGCGCCGCGGAGCCGCCCCAGGCGGAGTTGGTGTCGACGGTCGCGCCGCCGCGGTAGAGCGTGAGCTTGGGCGCGGCGAGCGCGCCGGTGACGCCGAATTGGGTGCCGAGCGTGGGGCCCACGGCGCGCGCGAGGATTTTCTTGGTGCCGTCGCCGCGCGTGACGAAGCCGCTGATGAGCACCTCGTCGTCGTCGCCCACATGCCCGCGCGTGGCGATGTTGATGAGCCGTGCGTCCGTGCGGACCGTGAGCCGGGCGGCGGAGGCGGCGACCGGGCCGGTGGCGTTGGAAAGCGTGACGCTGTAATCGCCGCCGGCGGTCACGCCGACGTTGGGTAGCGTGAGCGCGGCGGTGGTGGCGCCCTTGATGGCGCGGCCGTTGAATTTCCACTGGTAGGCGAGGCCGCTGCCAGCGGCCGTGACGGTGAGCTTGGCGTCGGCGCCTGCGTTGACCGTTTGGCTCGCGGGCGCGTTGGTGATGAGCCCGGCGGCGTTGCCGACGGTGAGGGTGGCGGGAGAGGAGACGATGCTCCCCGCGGCATTGGAAACCTGCACGGTGTAGACCGCGGCGTCGTCGAGCTTCACGGACGTGAGCGTGAGCGAGGCGGCGGTGGCGTTGCCGATCGCGCGGCCGTTTTTCTGCCAGCGATAGCCAAGCGGCGCGGTGCCCGCGGCGACGACGGTGAAGGTGGCGTTGCCGCCGGTGGTGACAACCAGTGCCGCAGGCTGCGTCGTAATCGTGGGGGCCGTGCCGGTGGGCGGCGGCGCAACCGACGGACCGCCGCCACCACCCCCGTTGCTGCCGCCCGTGACGGTGAGTGTGGCGGTGCTGGACAACGTCGAGCCGGCGGAGTTGGAGACGACCACGCGATACGCACCCGCGTCGCCGGAGCTGGCCGCGGCGATCGTGAGCGTGGCGTTGCCGCCGAAGGCGACGAGCCGGGCCTCCTTGAACCAGGCGTAGGTGAGCGGCGCGGCGCCCGTGGCCGTGACGCTGAACGTGGCGCCAGCGCCGGCGGCGACGCTGGCCGACGCCGGCTGCGTGGTGATGGCGGGGGCTTGGGCCAGCGCGATCGCCGAGGAGATCGACGCGGCGCCGGCGATGATGAGGCAGCGGAGGAAATGGAGGGTGTTCATGGTGGGTTGGTGCGCGATGGCGCCGACACCAGCGGGCGGCGGTGGTTCTCGGGCGCGCATCCAAACCCTGCTAAGGGCTCGTGAAACGCGGCCGAGGCCCCCGCGGCCGCGCGCGAGGCGATGCCAGGATCGCGCGCATCCCGCGCTTGAGCTTTGGCCCCGTTTGATGGCCAATGTCCACAGCACCATGCTCAGCGTCGCCCAGCTCGCGAAGTCCTTCACCGCCCCCGATGGGGAGAAGGTCGAGATTGTGCGCGTGGCGGAGTTCGCGCTCGCCGCGGGCCAGCAGCTCGCGCTGCGCGGCGAAAGCGGGTCGGGCAAGACGACGTTTCTCCACCTGATCGCCGGCATCCTCGCCGCCGATGCGGGGCGGGTGACGATCGACGGCGCGGAGATGACGGCGCTCGGCGAGGCAGGCCGCGATCGGCTGCGCGCGGAGAAGCTGGGCTACATTTTCCAAACCTTCAATTTGCTCCAGGGCTTCACCGTGCTGGAGAACGTGGTGCTCGGCATGTCGTTCGGCCCGCGCGGCGCGGATCGGGCGCATGCGCGCGCGGTGCTGGAGCGCGTGGGCCTGGGGCATCGCCTGGAACATTTCCCGCGGCAGCTCTCGACCGGGCAGCAGCAGCGCGTGGCCGTAGCGCGCGCGCTGGCCAACCGCCCCAAGCTCGTGCTCGCCGACGAGCCCACGGGCAACCTCGACCGCCGGCACGCGCGCGAGGCGCTCGCGTTGATCCGCGAAGTCTGCCGCGAGCAGGGCGCGGCGCTGCTGCTCGTGAGCCATGACGAGGAGGTGCTCGCGCAATTCGAGGCGCGGCGGGATTTCGCGACCATCAATTCCGCGCTGAAGGAGGCCGCGCGATGACGCTCCCGCTGCTCGTCCGCCGCTCGCTGCGCCAGCATGCGCTCTCGACCGTTGTCACGGCCGGCAGCATCGCGCTCGCGTGCGGGCTGCTCATGTGCGTCTGGGCGGTGAAGACCCAGTCGCAAGCGGCCTTCACGCAGACGACGACGGGCTTCGACGCCGTGCTCGGCGCGCGCGGCTCCAAGCTCCAGCTCGTCCTCAACGCCATCTTCCACCTGGAGGCATCGCCCGGCAACGTCGCCGCGGCCGACTACGAGGCGATCCGGCGCCACCCGATGGTCAAGGCGGCGATCCCGATCGCGGTGGGCGACAACCTGCGCGGTTTCCGCATCGTGGGCGTCGTGCCGGAGCTGTTTTCCACCGAGCTCGCGCCGGGAAGGAAATTCGTCGTCGAGCCCGGCGGGAAGATCTTCGACCCCGGGGCGAAGCAGGCGGTGATCGGGAGCTTCGCCGCGCAGCGCCTCGGGCTGAAGGTGGGCGCGACCTTCCGGCCCTTCCACGGCCTCGCGTTCGATCCGAAGGCCGAGCACGCGGACGACTTCACGGTCACCGGCATCCTCGCCCCCACCAACACGCCCGCGGATCGCGTCGTGTGGATTCCGTTGCGCGGCCTGCAGACGATGAGCGGGCACGACGCGAAGCTCGCCACCGACGTGAGCGCCGTGCTGATCCAGCTCCGATCGCCGGTGGGCGGCATGCAAATGGACCTGCTCTACAACAAGCAGGGCAACCGCCTGACCTTCGCCTATCCGGTGGGCGCGATCGTCGCGGAGCTTTTCGGCAAGATCGCGTGGTTCGACCAAGTGCTCGCGCTGGTGGCGTATCTCGTGGCGCTGGTGGCGGCGGGCTCGGTGCTCGCGAGCATCTACAACTCGATGAGCGCCCGCCGCCGCGATCTCGCGATCCTGCGGGCGCTGGGGGCCAAGCGCCGCACCATCTTTGGCGCGGTGCTGGCGGAGGCGGCCTGTATCGGCGCGATCGGGGCGGCGGCGGGATTCGCGATTTACCTCGGGCTGTTTGCCGGCGTGGCCCAAATCATCCGCGCCGAGACCGGCGTCGTGCTGGATATCAGCGCGGGTCATCCGGTGCTGTGGATCTGCCCGTTGGCGATGATCGGGCTGTGTGCGCTCGGCGGCGTCGTGCCGGCGCTCAAGGCCTACCGCACGCCTGTGGCGGAGACGATTGCGCCGGTGTCGTGAGCCGCGGCCGGCGGGGAATTGGCCAAGTTCTTTTTGACGCGGCGTGCGTCCTGCCTAGGATTCCGTCCCATGAAATCGTCGCGCTGGCTCCCCTTCCTTGCCCTTCCTGCGTTGGTCTTGCCGCTCGTGGCGCGAGCCGCCGAAGCCGCGGCGCCGGCCAAGCCCGCGACGCCCGCCGCCGCGACGGCGGCGCCGTCGGTCGAAAACGGCTACCTGAAGCTCGGTTTTGATCAGCTGGCGTCGTATCCTTTCACGCCGCCGCCCTTTGACCCGACGTCCGATCCGAAGGCGAAACCGCCGACGGGCGAGGAGCAGATTCCCGCGTCGGTGAAGTCGTGGAACGGCAAGAAGGCGATCATCACCGGCTACATGGTGCCGGTGAAGATGGAGAAGGGGCTCGTCACGGAATTCCTGCTCATGCGCAACACGATGGCCTGCTGCTTCGGCACCGTGCCCAACATGAACGAGTGGGTGGTCGTGAAGATGAAGAAGGGCGTGCAGCCCACGATGGATGTGCCGGTGGAATTTTACGGCGAGCTGAAGGTGGGCGCGATGTTTGAGAACGGCTACATGACCGGCCTCTACGAGCTTGAGGGCGAGAAGATGGGTGCCGTCCAGGGCTAGCCCGGGGGGCTTCCCTGCATGTGGCGGCCGGGGCCTTGGGGCGCCCGCCGTTTTGCCTTGGGGTGCGCTGCGGCCGCGCCTGGTGGCCTATCGTGAGATGTCGCTCTGCGTGAGCACGCGGTAGCCCCGCGAAGCGAGGGCCTGCGCGGCCACGTCGAGGTCCTCGGTGTTGATGGCGAGGGCGGACTTCCCGTCGGGCCGCTTGATGAAGCTGTAGATGTAGTGAATGTTGATTTCGGCCTCGAGCAGCGCGGCGAGCACGCCGCTCAGCTGCGACTCATCGGTTATCTCGGTGGCGAGCACCGTGCTTTCCGAGTAGGGAAAATCATTGCTCACCATCAGCTCGCGCGCCTTTTCGGGATCATCCACGATCAGGCGGTCGATGGCGCAGTCGGTCGTGTCGAGCACGGTGAGCGCCATGATGTGAACGTTGTGCGCCCTGAAGAGCGACGTGAGGTCGTGGAGACGGCCCACGCGGTTCTCCGTAAAGACGGAGAACTGCTTCACCGGGTCGTGGGGCGACGTGCTGATTTGCGCGGCCATCGCGCGGCACGCTGGGCGCGATGCGGCGGCGGGTCAATCATTGCACGCTGGCGGTGGCGCGCGGACCCGTCACGCTGCCGCGATGCCCGCCGATCCCGCCTTGCCCCATGCCGCCGCGCAACGCCGCGCGCAGACCGGCGCGAGCCTGGTCCTCCGGGGCATCGCGCTCAACGCCATGCTGGCGGCCGTGAAATTTGCCGGCGGCGTCCTTGGCCACACCTACGCACTGATCGCCGACGGCGCGGAGTCCCTGCTCGACATCCTCTCCTCGCTGCTCGTGTGGATGGGCTTTCGGGTCGCCGCCCGGCCGCCCGATGCGGATCATCCCTATGGGCATGGCAAGGCCGAGCCTTTGGCGGCGCTGGCGGTGGCAATATTTGTTTTCCTGATGGCGGGCTTCATCGCCTGGCACGCGGTGCACGAAATCATGACGCCGCACCAAGGGCCGGCTTGGTGGACGCTCGTGCTCCTCGCCGGCGTGATAGGCACCAAGGTGTGGTTCTCCCGCCGCCTCGGCGCGGCCGGCGAGGAGACCGGCAGCACCGCGCTGGGGGCTGAGGCGTTGCACCACTGGTCGGATGCGATGACCAGCGCCGCGGCGTTCGTGGGCATCGGCATCGCGCTGTGGGGCGGCGAGGGCTGGGAGACGGCGGATGACTGGGCCGCGCTGTTCGCGTGCGTGATCGTCGCGTTCAACGGAGCGAGGATGTTTGGCCGCGCCCTCGGGGAGATGATGGACACGGCGGTCGCGGCGGACTTCGAGGCCGAGGTGCGCGCCGTCGCGCTCGCGGTGCCCGGGGTTCAGGCTCTCGACAAGGTGCGCGTGCGGAAGAGCGGCCTGTCGCACCTCGTCGATATCCAAGTGCGCGTGGACGGGGATCTCAGTGTGCGCGAGGGGCACGATATCGCGCACGCGGTGAAGGATGCGCTGATCGCGTCGGCCCGGCACGCCATCAGCGACGTGGCGGTGCACATCGAGCCCATGAAGTGAGGGGGCCGGACGCCCGCGCGGCCCCGCGCGCCGTGACACCTTGTTTACATCAAAAGTCCGGTGCGGTTGTGACGAAGTAGGGGATTGCGATCGTTCGTGTTCGCATGTTGTTTGCAGGTTGAATCACACCAGACCAAGCCACCCTCCATGAAAACCACACCCTACCACACCCTCCGTCGCGCTGCCGCGCTGGCGCTCGCCTTGGGCGCCCCGCTGCTGGCGCAGACCGCGCCCGCGCCGGCGTCGAAGGACGAGTCCGTCGTTGAACTCGGGCCGTTCACCGTCATCGGCTCCAACATTCGCCGCCTCGACACCGAGAAGGTGCTCCCGGTTACCGTGTTTGACGCCGCCGCGATCGAGGTGCGCGACCCGGCGCAGCCCTCGGATCTGCTGACCGCGCTCTCGCAGGTCACCGGCCTGCCCGGCAACGAGACCGCCACGCTCGGCGCCACGGCGCGCGGCGACAACGCCAGCGTCTCGCTCCGCGGCATCGCGTCCGCCAACACCCTCGTGCTCCTCAACGGCCGCCGCCTCGTGCCGCATCCGATCAGCCAGGGCGAGGCGGGCGTGCCCACGCTCTCCGTCAACGTCAACACGCTCCCCAACCGCGGCCTCGAGAAGGTCGAGATCCTGCGCGACGGCGCCTCGTCCATCTACGGCACCGATGCGGTTGCCGGCGTGATCAACTACACGCTGCAGACGAAATTCCGCGGCACCGAGATCGCCCTGCGCTACGGCCAGACGAACCACAACGACGGCGAGGAATACCGCGCCACGCTCACGCACGGCCTTGAGTTCGCCAGGGGCAAGGGCCGCGCCATGGTCGTCGCCGATTTCTACAAGCGCGCCGCGATGCTCGCGCGCGACCGTGATTTCTCCGCCGACAACGATCACAGCAACGTCGCGCCGCCGCCGTGGAATGTCGCGACGAGCACCACGTTCAACGCCCGCTCGGCCACCACGGAATACGGCAACTACATCGTTGGCGCTGTCACGACCACGGATCAGTTCGGCTCCGTCACCGGCTTTGCTGGCGCTCGTCCGACCGGCGTGCCCGCGACGCTCACCGCCGCGAATGGCGTGTTCGTGCTCCAGCCCAACGGCACCGGCGGCGCCGTGTTCGGCACCGCGGCGCCGAGCCGCGCCGGCGTCACGCGCGACTACTATTGGAACAACAACGCCTATCGCGTCATCCAGCCCAAGAGCGAGCGCACCAACGTCGTCGTGAGCGCCGAGTATGATCTCAGCGATCGCATCACGGTCTTCGGCGACGCGAGCCTCTATCAGGCGCAGTCGGTCACCTATCGTGAGCCCGACGGCATCACGCAGAACACCGATGGCTTCGTGATCGTGCCCGCGACCAACCCTTTCAATCCCTTTGGCACGCGCTTCTGGTCGCCGACCGGCGCGCCCAACACCGACGGCACGCCGCGCCTCACGGGCACGCCCTCGGCCGTCTCCATCACCAACAAGCGCCTCACCGATGTCGCAACGCGCACGGACTGGGTCGACACCGCCGTCTATCGCGGCGTCGCCGGCGTGCGCGGCAAGCTGAACCAGGCGTGGAACTGGGAGGCCGCCGCCCTTTGGTCGCGCGCCCGCGTGATCGAGAACGAGGAAGGGCCCAGCCGGAAGAGCCTCCTCATCGCCGCGCTCAACCAGACTGATCCCGCGCGCGCCTTCAATCCGTTCACCCGCACCTTCGCGGTGCAGAACGGCAACCTCGTCGTCACCGGTCCCTACCAGAATCCCGAGAGCGTGCAGCAGACCTTCCGCTCGAGCTTCATCCGCAACGGCATCACGCGGCTCGTCAGCGGCGACTTCCGCGTCTGGGGCAACGTGTTTCCGCTCTGGGGCGGCAACAAGCTCGCGGGCGCCTTCGGCGGCGAGTTCCGCTTCGAGGGTTACGACGACTACCGCCCGCCCTTCGCCGGCCTCAATCCGCCCGGCTCTGGCCTCGACCTGACCTCGAATGATTTCCTCGGGTTCTCGCCCAACTCCGACACGCATGGCAACCGCCACGTCGCCGCGCTCTACGCCGAGGCCGTCGCGCCGCTCGTCAACCGCGAGCAGAATGTCCCGTTCGTGCAGCTCCTCGAGCTCACCGCCTCCGCGCGCTATGAGAGCTACACGGACTTCGGTGACACCACCAAGCCGAAGTATGGCGTGAACTGGAAGCCGCTCCGCTGGCTCATGGTCCGCGGCTCCTACAACCAAGGCTTCCGCGCGCCGAACCTCGCGCAGCTCTTCACCGGCACACTCACCCGCACCGTGACCGGCAGCACCGACACCTACCGCAGCCAGGTCACGAACTTGATCACGGACGGCCCCAGCAACCGCCGCAACATCGCCTCCGGCAATCGCCAGCTCAAGCCCGAGACCTCCACCGGCAAATCCGCCGGCATCGTCGTCGAGGTGCCCGGCGTTAAGGGCCTCACCGTCTCGGTCGACTACTACGAGATCCGGCAGAAGAGCATCATCTCGCAGGGCGGCGGCATCGCCGACGACACGAACGCGCTCCTCGCCTTCACCGCCGCCGAGCTCGCCGCCGGCAAGAACATCGCCCAGATCGACACCGGCAGCGGCACGGCCGCCTACAAGGGCGATCCCGCGGTGCAGCGCCTGCCGCTCACGCAGGCCGACCGCGATGCGTTCGCCGCCTACAACGCCACACGCGCGCCCGGCAACCAGCGCGCGGCCGTCGGCGCGATCGAGTTCTTGCGCGGCACCTATTTCAACCGCGCCGAGCAGTTCACCAATGGCTTCGACTTCGACGTGAACTACCGCTTCCCGCGCCTCGCCATCGGCCAGTTCACTGCCAACACGAACTGGACCTACCTGAATGATTTTCACGCCTACACGGCCGCTGGCGCCTCGCGCACGGAATACAAGAACACCAACACCGCCAACGTCGGCGGCGCCACGCCCGACTGGCGCGGCTCGCTCACGCTCACGTGGCGCCAGAAGCAGTGGGGCGCGGGCGCGGGGCTCTACTACATCGCCAGCTACACGGACTCTGGCGCGACCGTGACCACGCAGCAATATCTCGATCTCGGCGCGCCCAAATATCTCGCGCCGTTCTTCACCAACGGCGCCTATTCCTACCGCTACGTCGTGCACGATTCGAAGACCTATAACGTCTTCGTCTCGTATCGCATCGAGTCGGCGCGCCGCTGGCTCAACGGCACGAGCGTGCGCTTCGGCGTGAACAACCTCTTCGACGCCGAGCCGCCGCTCTCGTCCGACTCGCGCGGCTACGATCCGTCGCTCTACAACGTGATGGCGCGCGGCCGCACCTACTCGCTGCAGGTCACGAAGAAGCTCTGATCCGAGGTGGCGCGAGGCTTCAGCCCGCGCCGATCGTGATGCCGACTTCCTGCGCGGGTTGAAGCCTCGCGCTACCAAGAAGCCCGCCTCCGCCGAGGCGGGCTTCTGTGTTTCGTCGGGTCGCTAATGCCGAGCCGAAATCAACTTCTTCCGCCCGCCCGCGGCCGGATTTCCCGTTTACTCGCGCCGCCCCCTCCGCATCGTCGCGCCATGTCCAAGCCGAAGCGCAACCCCGCCAAGCCCCTCGCCAAGAATCAGAACCTGCTGAAGTGGGTCGAGAAGATGGCGGCCCTCTGCAAGCCCGCCTCGATCCACTGGGTCGACGGCTCGCAGGAGGAATACAATGCGCTCTGCGCGCAGTTGGTCGCCGCCGGCACGTTCACCAAGCTCAACGCGAGGAAGTGGCCCGGCTGCTACCTGGCGCGGTCCGATGCCGGCGACGTCGCGCGCGTCGAGGATCGCACGTTCATCTGCTCGCTCTCGAAGGAGGCCGCGGGGCCGACGAACAACTGGGTCAATCCGTTCGAGATGCGGAAGACGCTCAAGGGCCTGTTCACCGGCTGCATGGCGGGCCGCACCATGTATGTGCTGCCGTTCAGCATGGGCCCGATCGGCTCGCCGATGTCGCAGATTGGCGTGCAGCTCACGGATTCGCCCTACGTCGTCGTGAACATGCGGATCATGGCGCGCATCGGCGTGAGGGTCTTCGAGTTGATCGATCAGGACTTCAAGCGCGTCGTCCCGTGCGTCCACTCCGTCGGCGCCCCGCTGGCCAAGGACGCGAAGGATGTCGCGTGGCCGTGCAACAAGGAGAAATACATCGTCCACTTCCCGGAGACGCGGGAAATCTGGAGCTACGGCTCGGGCTACGGCGGCAATGCGCTGCTCGGGAAAAAATGCTTCGCCCTCCGCATTGCCTCGGCGATGGCGCGGGACGAGGGCTGGATGGCCGAGCACATGCTCATCCTCGGCGTCGAAAACCCCGAGGGGCAGAAGACCTACGTCGCCGCGGCCTTCCCCAGCGCGTGTGGCAAGACCAACTTCGCGATGCTCATCCCGCCCGCGCATTTCCAGAGGCAAGGCTGGAAGGTGTGGACCGTCGGCGACGACATCGCCTGGATCAAGCCCGACGAAAACGGCCGCCTGCGCGCGATCAACCCCGAGGCGGGATTCTTCGGCGTCGCGCCCGGCACCAGCGCGAAGACGAATCCCAACGCGATGGCGTCGCTCGCGAAGAACACGATCTTCACGAATTGCGCGCTCACGCCCGAGGGCGGCGTGTGGTGGGAAGGCATGACCGATGAGCCGCCCGCGATGTGCACCGACTGGCAGGGCAAGATCTGGACCCCCGAGATCGCCAAGGCGACGGGCGCCAAGGCGGCGCACCCCAACGCCCGCTTCACGGCGCCGGCGCGCCAATGCCCATCGATCGACCCCGACTGGGAAAATCCCGAGGGCGTGCCCATTCACGCGATTGTGTTCGGCGGGCGCCGCGCGAGCACGATGCCGCTCGTCTACCAGGCGTTCAACTGGTCAAGCGGGGTCTACGTCGGCGCCACGATGGGCAGCGAGATGACCGCCGCCGCCGCCGGCACCATCGGCAAGGTCCGCCGCGATCCGATGGCGATGCTGCCTTTCTGCGGCTACAACATGGGCGACTACTTCCGCCATTGGATCTCGATGCAGCGGAAGCTCAGCGAGACGCCGCGGATTTTCCACGTGAACTGGTTCCGCAAGGATGCCGAGGGAAAGTTCCTCTGGCCGGGATTCTCGGAGAACATGCGCGTCCTGAAATGGATCGTCGATCGGGTGCGCGCGGGCGGCCGCGCCAAGGAGACCCCCATCGGCTGGGTGCCGCGCCATCGCGACATCGACTGGACGGGCTTGGAGTTCCCCGAGGCGAAATTCGAGGAGCTGCAAACCTTCGACCGCGCCGCCTGGCGCAACGAGGTGCTGGGCCACGAGGAGCTGTTCATCGATCTCCACGCCTCGCTGCCGAAGGAGCTGTTCTACGAGCGCGAGCTGCTGATTTGCCGGATGTGAGGCGGCGTTAGTTTCGGGCAGGCGCGGCGGCGATTCGGGCGAGGTTGGCCAGGCCCTCCTCGAACGGGGGGCCGCACATCTTCTCGCAGTCCAGGAATACGCTCACGACCTTCCCGAGAAAGTTGTTCTGCCCATACATCGCCCATGTGACGACCGTCCTTTCGCCCTGCGGCTTGAATGTGAAGTCGCAGGTGCCCGTCCCCTCCATCGGGCGTTTCCAATCCATGCGAAGACGCACGAGCTCGCCGGGCTTGCTCTCGGTGATGGTGGAGGAACCGGCGCCGATTTGGCTGTTGCCGTCCCAGCTGCACACGGCGCCAACCCCGGAACCCGGTCCGCTGTAGGTCAGCTTCACGTTGGGGTCCGCCTTGAGAAACGGGTTCCACGCGTTGAATTTGCGGTGGTCGTTGACTTGGTCAAAGAGCGCGAGCGGCGATGCGGCGATGGCGAGGCTGCGTTCGACGCGATAGCCAGCGGGCCGGGTGGCGGCGTAGAGGAGGAACAGGGCAATGACGGCGACGAGGCCGAGGAGGATTTTCTTGAGCATTTGGGTTGGTGGGGCGGTTTAGGATGCCACCGCGGAGCCAGGCGGATCGCGATGGCGAGGTTTGATCGTAAGTTCAACGAACCGACCGCCTGGGTTTGGACATATTTTCGGCCTTTTTTGGCCAGCTGGTCGTATCGGTCAAAGGCCGGACCCGCGGGGCTTCCCGAGCTGGGCAGGAAAGGGAGGGTGATGGACCGGCCCTGGGGGATTTCCGCAGTTCGCGGAAAACCGAGCCTTCGCGATTGAAAGTTTTGTTTTACCGCGGCGCCCAGTGTGCCGTTTCACGATGAAATGTCCGCTTCGCTCACCGCTACCCCGCCGCAGTTTGCGCGAGAGAACCTGCTGAAAATCGCCCGCAGCCTGCCTGCGGATGTCAGCGTGCTCGCCAAGCTGGGCACGCTTTTGCAGGACCCGAACAGCGAGCTGGACGACCTTTCCAAGCTCCTGCGCCGCGATGTCGCCCTCGCGACCCGCATCGTGCGCATCAGCAACAGCGCCGTCTATTCCCAGGGCACCCGCATCGCCACCATCGAGGCGGCCGTGAGCCGCGTGGGGTTTGGCGAGGTTCTCAAGCTGGTGGGCGCGGCCACCGCCGCGCGCTTCACCGAGCAGACCCTCGACATTTACGGCATCCCGGGAAAGGACCTGCGCAACAACATGCTGTATGCCGCGCTTTGCACGGAGGCGCTCGCGCGCCATGCCGGTGTGGATGTGCGCGTGGCCTACACCGCCGGCCTGTTGCGCCCGCTCGGCATCATGGTGCTCGATCACGCCTGCCGCCTCAGTCCCGCAGGCGTCACCCACCGCTACGCGCCCGGCCTCTGGCCGACCTATGCCGCTTGGGAGGGCAGCACGCTGTGCCTCGACAGCTGCGAGGTCGCGGCGATGATTCTTGAGGACCTCGGCTTCCCCGAGGACCTCACGGCGGCGATTCGCGCGCATTATCTCACGCGCGAGGAGGACTATGGCTGCAAGCTCGCGGCCCTGCTCAACGTCGCCAACGGCCTCGCTGCGCGCGTGGCTTACAGCTTCGCCGGCGAGACCGCCTGGTGGGAGCTGTCGCCCCGCAAGCTTGAGGCCGCGGGCCTGACCATGGACGACTTCGAGCCTGCGATCATCGAGGCCGAGTCGGCCTTTGAGACGGTGATGTCCGCCATCTCGGTCTGAGCTGGGCGCGCGGGAAGGGACTTGCCGCGGTGGAAACATCCGCGCGAGCATCCGGTCATTTCGCGCCGTGCGTCTGACCGCTTCCTGCCTTTTTCTCCTTCCACTGTTGGCCCTGGCGGCTGATTCGGGGCCGCGTGCCGCGGCGCCCGCCGAGCTTGCCTTGCTCAACGACACGCTGCTGCGCACCGCGGCGGCTTATCCACGGTGGGCCTACACCGAGCACCGCGTGATTCGCGATGAGAAGGGCAAGGTAAAGTCCGACCTCCTGCTGCGCTACGATCCCTCGCTGCCCTACGCGCAGCAATGGACGCCCCTCAAGGTCAACGGCAAGGAGCCCTCCGAGCGGGATCGCGCCAAATATCGCGCGCTCGGCGAACGCGCCGCGCCGCCCGACGCGGCCAAGCCCGCGCCCCCGACCAAGGAGAACATCCGGCGGCAAGTCTCCCTCGGCGAGCTGCTCGACGTGCCCCGCTCCTCGATCGCGGGCGAGACGGAGACGCACTTCCTCTTCGAGATTCCGCTGCGGAAATTCGCCAACGAGCGGTTTCCACCGGAGAAATTCGAGGTGCTCGCGCGCGTGCGCAAGGAAGGCGCGCTGCTGGAGAACATCGCCGTGCGCCTCCGCGAGTCGTTCCGCTCCAAGCTCGTCGTCAAGGTCAAGTCCGGCGGCGGCGCCATGGACTTCGCCACCATCGATCCGAAGCACGCCCCGGCGCTGGTAGGCCTCGCCGGCGACGCCTCGGCCTCCTTTCTTTTCGTGAGCGTGGGTGGCTCGGTGAAGCTGGAGCGCACCGAGGTGAAGCGCGTGAAGCCCTTCGACGAGCGCTTCGAGGTTCAGATCGGCACCCTCAAGGCGATCGATTTCTGAGGGGTTTTACAGGCCCTGGTTCGGCCAGATTTCCCTTCGGCGGGGTGGGTGGCGTGCCGATGGAAGCGGCAGCGTTCGCCCGCGCCATGTCCCTTACCCGCGAATCCATCGTCACGCTCGGCAACAAGCTCGCCCCGGCGGCTGCCACCTTTTCCCGCCTGCGCCTCCTGCTGCTCGATCCCGACGTGGAGCTGCAGGAGATCGTCGGCCTGATCCGCCTGGATCCGGCGCTCACGTTTCACGTCGTCCGCCTGAGCAACAGCGTGCTTTTTGGCGTGCGTGAGAAAACCGACTCGCTCGACGTGGCCGTCGGCCGGGTGGGCCTCGGTGAGATCTTTCGCCTCGTGGGCCTCGCCGCCGTGCAGCAGGTCTGCCAGCGCGACCTCCTCACCTACCGGTTGCCGGCCACCCGCCTCTGGGAAAATGCGGTGGCGACCGCCGCCACCGCCGATCTCCTGGCGCAGCGCGCCAAGACCGATGCCGGCCTTGCCTACACTGCGGGCCTCCTGCGCACCGTCGGCCGCGTGATTCTCGATGGCGCGGCCTTTGGCAAAATTTACCCCGGGCCCGCGGAGTGGCCGTCGGTCTCGGAGTGGGAGAAGAAGACCTTTGGCATCACCTCGTCCGAGGTGACGACCATCTTGCTCACGCATTGGCGCTTCCCGGCCGAGCTTGTCGAGGCCGTGAACCAGCATTACGAGCCGCTCGGGGCGGAAGGCCCCAACCTGAGCGCGTGCGTGCTCAACCTCGCCTGCGGCGTCGCCGCCCGCTTCGGCCTTGAGCTGCCTGGCGAAGAGGGCGACTGGGAATGCACCCCGGCCAAGCTCACGCTCGCCGGGCTGACCGAGGACGATCTCAAGGAATGCTCCGATCGCGCCCGCGCGCACTACGTGCTGCTGTGCGCAAGCGTGGCCTAGGGACCGGTTCGTGGCCCGCGCCCGCATGATGCGGGTTGCGCCGTGGGATCGGCACGCGCGGTAGTGCGCGCGGCGTCGCCGACCTTGCGCACCCGCCGGCGGCGAGGCTAAAGCCTGCGGCCCATGCCGCCGCGCGGCCCAGAGGAAAAGTGCAACTTTCCGCCCTCGTCCGGGGTTCTGCCCCCGAACGATGCCTCCTCCGTGCACCACTCCGACGCCGGCGTAGCCCCGCCGCCCGACTTCACGACCTTCATGCGCAACTACCAGGACATGGTTTTCTCCACCGCCGCGCGCCTCACGGGCAACGCGACGCAGGCCGAGGACATCGCGCAGGAGGTCTTTCTCAAGGCCTACGAGAACTTCCACCACCTCGCGAGCAGCCCCACCGCCGGCGGCTGGCTCAAGACCGTCGCCACCAACCTCTCGCTCAACCACCTCTCGCGCTACCGCAAGCGCTGGCGATTCTTCACCGATCTCCGCCGCGACGATGCCGGGGGCGACGCCGCCCCCGAGATCGAGTTCGCCGCGCCCGACACGTTTTTCGCGGGTGTCGACGCCGCCGATCGCCGCGAACTCGTCGAGCGCGCGCTCGACCAATTGCCCGAGCACCAGCGTGTGCCGCTCGTGCTCTTCCATTTCGAGGAAATGCCCTACGACGAAATCGCGAGGAAGCTCGGCGTCTCCCTCGCCAAGGTGAAGACCGACATCCTCCGCGCCCGCGCCGCCCTCGCGGCGATCCTCGCGCGCAGCGGCACCACCCACGAAAAATTCAACGCCGGGGCCCACGCGTCATGAATCCCGATCCCAACGAGAAGCTGGCTCAGTCCATCGATCGCGCCCTCCGCGCGCTGCCACCGCGCCGCGCGCCGTCCTCGCTGGAGCAGCGCGTGCGCGCCGAGATCGCGCGCCGCGCCGCGCTGCCGTGGTGGCGCCGGAGCTTCGCGGACTGGCCGCTCGCCGCGCGCGGCGGTTTCTTCGCGCTCTCGGCGCTCTCGATCTACGTGCTGCTCGCGCTTTCCGGCGCGGTCCCCGCGCCCGATGGCGCGCTCGCCACTCCGCTCGCGTGGGTGGAGGCGGGCGCCGCGGTGGCGCGCTTCATCGGCGGCGTGGGCGAGACCGTCCTCCGCAGCCTGCCGCCGCTCTGGCTTTACGGCGGCCTCGCCCTGTGCGCCGCGGCCTACGCGACCCTCATGGGCTTGGGCGCCGTCGCGTGGCGTCGCCTTCAGGCCGGCGACCGCTGAATTTTTTCCATTTTCGCCCCATGAAGTTCCTTTCGTTCCTGTTTCTCCGCCGGCTTGCGTTGCTGCCGCTCGCGCTGGCCGTGGCCCTCGCGCAGCCCGCCCCGCCGGCCGAGCCGCCGCTGCGCCGCCTCGACAATCCTGCGGCCGAGCCAGCGGCGGCGGACAAGAAAGCCGAGCCCGCGAACAAGCGCCGCGTGCGCAACGTCACGCGCGACGAAATGCCGTTCGGCAACCAAGCCGTGCCCGCGGGCGCCATCGTGCGCGACGCGGTCGCGATCTTCGGCGCAGTCGAGGTCAAGGGTGTCGTGCAGGGCAACGCGGTCTCCATCGGCAGTGGCCTGCAGGTTGCGCCCGAGGGGAAAGTCCGGGGCCATGCCGCCGCCGTGCTCGGTCGCGTGACGTTGCGTGGCGAGACAGGTGGAAATGCAGTCAGTGTCCTCGGCGGTATCTCCGAGATCGACGGCCCCGTGGAGGGCAACGCCGTCGTGGTGCTCGGCAGTCTCAAGCTCGGCCCCAAGGCGGTGATCGGGCGCGATGTCGTCGTCGTGGGTGGCCAGCTCATCCGCGATCCGGCGGCGATTGTGCATGGCGCGGTGCATCATGTTTCCGTGGCGGGATTGGGCGATTTCGAGTGGCTCGTCACGTGGCTGCGCGAGTGCGCGCTGCTGGCGCGGCCGCTGGCGTTCCACGAGAAGCTCGGCTGGGCCTGGGCGATCGCGTTCGGTTTCCTCGGGTTCTACTGCCTGCTCGCGCTGCTCTTCGGGCGCAACGTCGAGCTGTGCGTGGCGACCTTCGAGCGGCGGCCTGCGATGTCGATCCTCGCGTCGATGCTCACCGTGCTGCTTTCGCCCATCGCGATCATGATACTAGCGCTTACGATCGTGGGCGTGCTGCTCGTGCCGTTCCTCACGATGGGGCTGGGGCTCTTCGGCAAGGCCGTGATGCTGGCGTGGCTCGGCCGGCGGTTCACGAAATTCTTCGGCGACGGCCCGCTCGGCGGCGTGGTCTTTGCGACGTTCATGGGCGGCCTCGTGCTGATGCTCATTTACACGATCCCGTTCGTGGGCTTCGCGACCTACAAGCTGGTGAGCTGGCTCGGCCTCGGCGTCGTGATGCTCGCCATCGTGGAGGCGATGCAGCGCAACAAGCGTCCACCGGCCGCTGCGGCTTCGCCGTCGCCCACGCCCCCTCCGCCTGCGCCCGAGCCCGTCGCAGCTGCGCCGATCGCCGTGCCCGAGGTTCCGCCGGTTGCGCCCGCGCCGCCGCCGGTCGTGGCGGGCATCGTCGCGATCCCGCCGCTTCCTGCCCATGCGTCGCGGGCGGCGGAATCGCGCGCCGCGCTGCGCGCGGCCGTCGTCGACGAGACCGTGCTGCCGCGCGCCAACCTCCTGCTCCGCCTGGCTGCGCTCGCGCTCGACGGCGTGCTCGTGGGCGTGCTGCTGACTTTCCTCGCGGGGCTTCTGCCGCGCTGGATCAATTTCCATCATGGGCCGAGCCCCTTCCTCATCACGCTTGCGATCTATGCGGCGGTGATGTGGACGCTCCGTGGCACCACGATCGGCGGCATCGTGTGCGGCCTCAAGGTCGTGCGCCTCGACGGCCGGCGGCTCGATGGCACGGCCGCCGCGGTGCGCGCGCTCGGCTGCTTCCTCTCCCTCGTCGTCGCGGGCCTCGGCTTCATCTGGGTCGCGTTCGATGACGAGCAGCAGTCATGGCACGACAAGATCGCCGGGACCGTCGTTGTGCGCGTGCCGAAGGGCACTTCGCTCGTGTAGCCGGCGGGATTTGTTCCGATTTTGTGGCAGGTCTTTTTTTCGCCAGGAGAAGCCGCCTTGTAACAGGATTGCGGCGGTGGGAGTCATCCGGGCTGTCCGCCATGCACTCCCGCGTCTTTTCCCTCCGCCACTTTTTCCTGCGCCTCGCGCTCGGGATCGGCTCGCCCCTCGCCGCCGCGCCCGTGATCAACGAGATCATGTTCCGCCCGGGCACGGGCTACCCGGAAAACACCGCGCTCGAGTTCATCGAGATCCACAACCCGGACTCGGCCGCCGTGAACCTCGGGGGCTGGGCGCTCACGGCGGGCGCCGACTACACGTTTCCGACGGGCACCACGCTCACCGCTGGCGGCTACCTCGTCGTCGCCGCCAATCCCGCCGCGTTGAAAGCCGCCAGCGCCACCGCCGCCGCGGCGACCGTGCTCGGCCCGTGGAAATCCGGCGCCTCGCTCGCGAACAAGGGCGAGACCATCACGCTCTCCCGGCCCGGCGCCACCGCCGGCACGTGGAGCGAGGTGGACTCCGTCACCTACGCCAACGAGGGCGACTGGGCCGTGCGCACGCGCGACTCGCTCGGCGGCTGGTCGTGGGTCAGCGCCGCGGATGGCGGCGGCTCCTCGTTGGAGAAACGCAATCCCACGCTCTCGAAAAACACGGGGCAAAACTGGGGCGCGTCCGCCGCCGCGGGGGGCACGCCCGGCGCGCGCAATTCAGTCTTCGCCGCCAACGTCGCCCCGCTTGTCACCGGCGTGAAGCACGCGCCCGCGATTCCGAGGAGCACCGATCCCGTCACGATCTCCGCGAACCTCACCGACGAGCTGGGCGGCTCCGCCGCGAAGCTCGCCGCGACGCTTTACTGGCGCGTCGCCACGACGGCGACGCCGGGGGCCTTTCAGGCCCTCGCGATGGCCAACGACGGCACCGGATCGTTTTCCGCCACCCTCGCGCCGCAGGCCGACAAGACGATCGTCGAGTTCTACGTCTCGGCCACCGACGGCACGCTCACGCGCACGTGGCCCGCGCCGACAAGCGAAGGGCAGGCCGCCAACTGCGCCTGCCAGGTCGACAACGAGGTCATCGCCGGCCCCTCGCCCGCGTATCGGCTGATCCTGACGGGCGCGGAGAACGCCGCGTTCAACACCTACACCGGCGGCGCCGCGGGCGGCGGCGGCACGATTCCCGGCGGGCCGGGCGGCGGTGGCGGCGCCGGTGGCATCGGCGATCGGCAGTTCAACGTCACGCTCGTCGCCGCGACGGGCGACGACACCACGATCCGCTACCTCGCCTCGATGCGCGTGCGCGGCAACAGCAGCCGCCAATACACCATCAAGCCCCTGCGCATCTCGCTGCCCACGGATGATCGCTGGGCCGGTGTCAGCGATTTCCTCATCAATCCCCGCGGCGCGCCCGTGCAGTTCCTCGCGCACCGCGCCATCCGCGCGGTCGGCATTGTCGCCGCTGATGCCGCCGCCATCGAGGTCCGCCGCAACGGCGTGGAATACTCCGTCACCACCGGCAGCACCGCCGACCACGGCCAGCTCGTCCGCATCGAGGAGATCAACGGCGACTACCTCGATCGCCATTTCCCGCTCGCCGCGTCCGCGCAGATCTACCGCAAGGTCGCCGTCACCGGCTGGGCCTACTCGCCTGCGACCGCGCCGGCGAATCCCGACACGACATGGTCCGGCTGGTCGAAGCAGAACAACTCCGCCGCCAACGACTGGTCCGACGTGATGAACTTTTCCAAGGTGTGGAACGAGGTCGCGTCGTCGCACTTCACCGGCGCCACGACGACCAGTGTCGCCAACGGCACGTGGAACGGCGTGCCCTTCACCGATGCTGAGACTGCCACGCTCTCCAGCGTCGCCGATCTTGACTACCTCGCGCGCTACCTCGCCGTGATGACCATCCTGCCCAACGCCGAGGAAAACCTCTCCACCGGCGAGGACGACGACTACGCGGGCGCCTTCGTCAACACCGGCGCCGGCCCGCGCTTCTACCCGATCCCGCACGACCTCGACACCACGTTCGGCCTCGGCGAGGTCGCCGTCACCGCGACGCTCAAGGGCCTCTACGACGCGACCGAGACCGGCCAGAACGCCGGCAACTTTCAGGACACGCTCATGCGCCCGCTCCAGCCGTTGCTCGGCGACAGCACGCGCCCGGGCAACGCCGCCTTCCGCCAGAAATACCTCACCGCAATCCGCGAGATGCTCGGCTCCGTGTTCGACTCCGACACAACGGCGAACGCCAACCCGCCCTTCCACCAATTCGTCGACACGCACCTCGCGTGGACGCCCGCCGCCTACCGCGCGCAGATCAAGGCCTTCATGACCGCGCGGCAGGCCTACCTGCTCGGCCTCATCGGCGCGGCGAAGATCACGCCCGCCGCCGGCACGAGCACCGCGACGCTCGCCGCGACGGGCACGCCCACGCTGCGCATCAACGAGGTGCTCGCGACGAACACCAAGATCGCCAACGGCGCGACCTTCCCCGACATCATCGAGCTCTACAACGCCGGCGCCACCGCGATCGATCTCGCCGGCAAGAGCCTCACCGACGATCCCGCGGCGCCGCACAAATTCACCTTCCCCGCCGGAACGACCATCGCCGCGGGCGGCTACCTTGTCGTCTATGCCGACGACGCGACGAGCGCGCCCGGCCTGCACGCCGGATTCTCGCTCGACGCCGAGGGCGACACCGTGCGGCTCCACGACACCACGGCGAGCGGCGGCGCCGTGCTCGACTCGATCACGTTCGGTTTCCAGATCCCCGACCATTCGCTCTCGCGCACCGGCGCCGGCGGCACGTGGGCGCTCACCCCGCCCACGCCCGGCGCCGCCAACGCCGCCGCCCCGGCGCTCGGCGCGCTCAACGCCGTGAAGATCAACGAGTGGGCCGGCCGCATCTCCTTCCGCGTCGACCACGATTTCATCGAGCTCTACAACGGAGCGACTGCGCCCGTCGCGCTCAGCGGCGCGCGCCTCACCGACGACACCGTCAACTACCCGAGCCGCTTCGTGTTTCCCGCGCTCAGCTTCATCGCGCCCGGCGGCTTCCTTCCGCTCTACGGCGCCGACCTGCCCTTCGGCCTCGACGCCGACTTCGACGGCCTCTGGCTGATCGGGGAAAACGGCGCGCTCATCGACCAGATCGATTTCATCTCGCAGCCCGAGGACTATTCCAGCGGCCGGGCCACCGACGGCGGCGCGACGATCGCGAGCTTCGCCGTGCCCACGCCCGGCATCTCCAACGCCACCGCGCTGCCTGCCGCCTACGCCGCGTTGCTCGCCAACCTGCGCGTGAGCGAGGTGATGTTCGATCCGGCCGGCGGCAGCGACTACGAGTTCGTCGAGCTGCTCAACATCGGCACGGCCACCCTCGATCTCTCGGGCGTGCGCTTCACCAACGGGCTCGACTACACCTTTCCCGCCGGCACCACGCTCGCCGGCGGCGCCTACACCGTCGTCGCGAAGAGCCGCAGCACGTTCACGTCACGCTATCCGGCCGCGGTCGCGTCGCTGGCGCCCGGCAGCTTCAGCGGCGCGCTCGACAACAACGGCGAGAACCTCGCGCTCACGCTGCCCGCGCCGTGGTATGTGCACATCCTCAAGTTCCGCTACGAGTCGTCGTGGTTCCCCGCCGCCGCGGGCGGCGGACGCTCGCTCGTCGTGCGCGCGCCCGCCACGACCGCCGCGCGCCTCTGGTCCGAGAAATCCACGTGGCGCGCCTCCACCGCCGCCAACGGCAACCCCGGCGCGTCCGACGCCGGCGGCGTGGGCCTCGCGATCGCGAGCGCGGCCGTGACGACCACCGCGGGCAACGGCACCACGCTCTCCGTGCTCGTCACCTCCGAGAGCGCCGTCACGTATCAGTGGCAGCAGCTCGTCAATGGCCAGTGGGTGAGCCTCGCCGGCGCAACCGCGTCGACATATGCGTTGCCCAGCACGCAGGCCTACCACGCCGGCACCTACCGCGCCGTCGTCACCGCCGCGGGCAACGCCGTGGCGAGCGACGCCATCACGCTCACGGTCGCCGCCGCCAACACCGCCGCCGCGCGCCTCACCAATCTCGCCACGCGCGCCAGCTCGCTCACCGGCGCCAACGCCCTCGTGCCCGGCTTCGTCGTCACGGGCGCCGGCACCAAGCGCGTGCTGCTCCGCAACGTCGGCCCCACGCTCGCGACGCTCGGCGTCACCGGTGCGCTCGCCGATCCGCAGCTCACGCTCAAGCGCTACAACCAGGCCACGGCCGCCTACGTCGACGTCGCGACCAACGACAACTGGGGCTCCACCACGCCGCTCCTCACGCTCACGAGCACGACCGCGGCGCTCGGGGCCTTCGCGCTCGCGACCGGCAGCGCCGACTCGGCCCTGCTGCTCGACCTCCCGCCCGGCCAGTATTCCGCGAGCGCCGGCGGCGCCAACAACGGCACCGGCATCGCGCTCCTCGAGCTCTACGACGCCGACACCGCCGCGGCCCCGACCGCCAAGCTCAACAACATCGCCACGCGCGGCTTCGTCGGCACCGGCGGCAACATCATGATCGCCGGCTTCGTGATCGCCGGCGACGGCGCCAAGACGATCCTCGTGCGCGCCGTCGGCCCCACGCTCTCCGCCTTCGGCCTCACCGGCCTGCTCGCCGATCCGCAGCTCGCGATCTACCGCGGCAACGAGCCGATCCTCGCCAACGACGACTGGTCCACGGGCCCCGCCGCCGCGGCCACCGCGAGCGTCGCGACGCAAGTCGGCGCCTTCGCGCTGCCGAGCGGGAGCAAGGACGCCGCGTTCGTCGTCACGCTCCCCGCCGGCGCCTACACCGTGCAGGTGAGCGGCGTGAACAGCACGACGGGCCTCGCGCTCGTGGAAATTTATGAAGCACCCTGAAGCGTCGGCTTCGCCGTGACCTTGGCGAAGGCGGGACGCACGGCGACATTGCTTGCGTCGCTTGAGTGGCGTATTAGCCACGCGTCGTCTTCCCGATGATGATCCCGCCGTTTCTCACCCCCGCGGTGCTTGTGATGCTGGTGGTCGGAGGTTCTGCGCCTAGCCGTGGCGCGGAGCGCGGGCCCCTTGCGCTTCGCCAGGCATTCGCCGACGCCTTCCTCATGGGCGTCGCGCTTAGCACGTCGCAGGTGAACGGGACAAATGATCGGGCGGGGGTGCTGGCCGCCCAGCAATTTTCCGCCATTACGCCTGAGAACGATATGAAGTGGGAGGCGCTCAACCCACTGCCGGGCCAATATGATTTCAAGGCGGCCGACGCCCATGTCGGGTTTGCGGCCCGGAACAACATGAATGTCATCGGGCACGCGCTGATCTGGCACAGCCAGACCCCGGCCTGGGTATTCCAGGGCAGGGAGGGAAAACCCGCCACGCGCGACGAATTGCTGAACCGAATGCAGGCGCACATCCACGCCGTAGTAGGCCGATACAAGGGCAAGGTGATCGGATGGGACGTGGTGAACGAAGCGCTCTCCGATAGTGGACCGGACATCCTTCGTGATTCGCCATGGCGCCGGATCATCGGCGACGACTTCCTCGATCATGCCTTCAGGTTTGCCCGCGAGGCGGACCCGCAGGCCGAGCTCTACTACAACGACTACGGCCTCGAGGATGAGCGCAAGCGGGCCAACGGCGTGAAACTTCTCCGCGGCATGCTCGACCGCGGCGTGCAGCTGACGGCCGTGGGCACCCAGTCCCATTTTCAGTTGGACTATCCCTCGCTCGATGCGGTTGAGAAGACGATTCTGGATTTTTCCGGCCTCGGCATCGGCGTGATGGTAACCGAACTCGACGTGGACGTGCTGCCTTCGCGCGGAAACGCGGGGGTTGCTGATATCAGCCGGCGAGAGATGGCGGACAAGTCACTCGACCCCTACACCTCCGGGCTGCCCGACGGCATCCAGGAAAAGCTGCGGCAACGTTACACCGATCTATTCGGTGTATACCTGCGCCATCGCGCCGCGATCACCCGCGTGACGATTTGGGGCCTGGACGATGGCCAGTCCTGGCTGAACGATTTTCCAATTCCGGGCCGCACTAATCACGCGCTGCTGTTTGACCGCGCGTTGAACCCCAAGCCCGCATTCTTCGCCGTGCTCCAAAAAGGCCAGGCAAGCCGCACGCGTCCGCCGCGTCGTTAGTGAGGCGTGCGCGAATCTCGCCCCCATAGATCTGATGCGATGGCGGCGGGATCCGGCGAGTCTCCGCCGGAACGTGGGTCGATGTTCACGCCACCTCGAAGATTACCTCGATCTCCACCGCGATGTTGCCGGGCAGCGGGCCCATGCCGACGGCGCTGCGGGCGCCGATGCCGTTTTCCGGGCCCCAGATTTCCGCGAAGAGCTCGCTGCAGCCGTTGATGACCTTCGGGTGATCGAGGAAGTCGGGCGCGGAATTCACCATGCCGAGCGTCTTCACCACGCGCTTCACCTTGTCGAGCGAGCCGAAGTGCGCGCGCAGCGTCGCGAGGATGCCGAGGCCGACGACGCGCGCCGCCGCGTGCCCCTGCGCGAGATCGAGCTCGGCGCCGACCCGGCCGGTGATGAGCGAGCCGTCCATGCGCCGCGGCCCGTGGCCGGAGACGTAGGCGAGGCCGTTGGCGACGACGACGGGCCGGTAGACGGCGACAGGCTTGGGTGCGGAGGGGAGCGTGAGCGCGAGACGGGCGAGGTTTTGTTCGGGGGTCATGGCGGGTGAGCCGGAGGGAACCACAAGGGCACGGGGGCACAAAGGAAATTTCCCGAACGAAGGTGCCCCAAAAGAACGGCTCATGCTTGGCAGCCTCTGCATTTCTTTGCGGCCAATCATCGGCTTTGACGGCCCGGCGGCGGCACGCACGCTGCGGCCATGCGTGCCCTGCCCCTGCTCGCGATTTGGTTTTTCCATGCGTCCCTGTCCGCGGGCGATTGGCCCGCGTGGCGCGGGCCCGCGCACGATGGCGTGACGCCCGAGACCGATCTGCCGCTGCGCTGGAGCGCGACGGAAAACGTGAAGTGGAAGGCGCCGCTGCCCGACCGCGGCAACTCCACCCCCGTCGTTTGGGGCGAGAAGCTCTTCCTCACGCAGGCGACGGAAAAGGATCATCGTCGCGCGCTGCTGTGCTTCGACAAGCGCACCGGCAAGCTCCTGTGGCAGTCGGGCATCACCTGCACGGACGCCGAGCCCACCCACGCCACGAACCCCTACTGCTCGGCCTCGCCCGCGACCGACGGCGAACGCGTGATCGTGTCGTATGGCTCGGCGGTGTTTTGCTATGACCTCGCCGGCCGCGAACTCTGGCGGCGCGACGACCTCGGCGTGCAGCGCCAGATTTGGGGCAACGGCGCGTCCCCGGTGATCGCGGGGGAGCGCGTCTTCTTCAATTTCGGGCCGGGCGAGAAGACGGTGCTTTGGTGCTTCGACAAGAAAACGGGCCGCACGCTCTGGTCGCACGCCGAGCCCGGCGGCAACCTCGGCGAGGCCGGCGGCAAGGCCTGGCTCGGCTCGTGGAACGATCCGCTGCTGCGGCGCGTGGGCGCGCGGGAGGAGCTTTTCATGCACTGGCCCGGCCGCGTGTGCGCCTATGATCCGGCGACGGGGCGCGAGCTGTGGAACTGCGACGGCCTCACGGCGCTCGCCTACAACTCACCCCTCTTTGCCGACGGACTGGTGGTGGCCATGGGAGGCTTCAACGGTGCGGCCCTCGCCGTGCGGGCCGGCGGCGCGGGCGACGTGACGGCGACGCACCGCGTGTGGCACTTGCCGAAGGTCACGCAGCGCATCGGCACCGGCGTGCTCCACGAAGGCCACCATTACATCCTCACCGACGGCGGCATGGCGGAATGCCGCGACCTGAAGAGCGGGTCGCTGGTCTACAGCGAGCGGCTGAAGGGCCCGGGCACGACGGCGCAAAACTGGTCGTCGCTCGTGCGCAGCGGCGACCGGCTCTACGCCGTCAACCAAGGCGGCGACGCCTTCGTGTGGCGCGCCGCGCCGAAGTTCGAGCTGCTCGCGACCAATTCGATCGGCGAAAAAGTCATCGGCAGCCTGGCGGTGTCGGACGGGATGATCTTCATCCGTGGCTACAGGAACCTGTGGTGCGTGGGGAAATGAAGTGCGCGGCGCCTGCGGATCGCGCCCTCGGCGCCGACCGTTGTGACCGCCGCGAGCGAAGCGCCCGAGGTCAATCGAGGGTAAGCCGGCGATCCTGGCGGATGGTCCACGTGCGGCGGCGCGAACCGTGGCGAAAAGGGACGGAGAACGCATAGCCGTCGTCAGTCGTGGTGAAGGCGGGCGGTTCCGTCCCGTCGGGCGCATGCCACTGAAGTTCGGCGATGGATGAGGCCCAGCGCCGGTGGGCTTGGAAGAAATCCCGCTGCGCGTAGTAAAAGTCGACCGCGGTGAGCCGCGCGATGGCGCCGGCGACAGGCGGGAGATCGATGGGCTCGCTCGCGGGTCGCCGGGTGAAGAGCACCCGACCCCACATCTCCGGCCGGTGCATGTCGACCACGCCCTGCGGCGACCAGACCCAGTTGTCCTCGGGCATCCTGGGAATTTTTTCGTAGGCTCCGCCGCGGGGGGTGACCTGCCACTCGACGCGCGAGAAATTCATGCGCCACACCGTGCCTTCGGCGGGGGCGGGGGCAGGCGCACGCGAGGCTTCCGGCGATCCGGGGGCGGCGGGCGGGGTGAAGGCGCGCCAAGGAAACGCGATTTCGAGCGTCCAGCCGGTGTCGGTGTCGCGCGGGTCGTTGAGCGTGCCGCGGATATGGACGGCGGATTTGAGCCCGGGAATCTCCCAGTCGTTGCGGGCCTTGGCGCCATCCATGTAGGGCTTGGGGAGAAAAAGATCCCAGCCGGTGTTGAGGGCGTTCAGCTCGAACTCGTAGTAGGCGTGCGTGTCGCCGTCGGGATCGACGAAGACCTCGAAGTCCGGGTCGTGGAAGATGACGGCGTCGTGCTGGGTGAGTGTGCCCCAGACGTGCGGCTCGGCGAGTTCGGCGGCGAGGTAGAGGAACTCGTCGTCCCAGAGAATTTTCGCGCGCGTGCGAAAACGGGGCTTCGGTTTGGCGTCGCCCTCGATGTCGGTGAAGTCGGTGGTCCACGGCGCCGCGGCCCACGCGGGCTCGTCGAGCTTGCCGTCGACGGCGATGGGCGTCGCGGTGTGGCGCGCGACGTAGCCGAGCGGAGCGATGCGCCGCATCTTCCCGCGCCATGCGGCGAGATGCTCCGGCTCGGCGGCGGGAGCGGCGGAGGTGGCCAGAGCGAGCGCGAGGCAGGCCGGGAGCGCCGGGAAACGCGGCGTCACGGGGCGGAGGGAGCGAACAAGTCGCCCTTGGCGGGAGGCGTGATGCCCCGGAGGGCGGCGTTGATCGAGCGGTCGAGCTCGCCGGTGAAATTGTCGCTGCCCGGCGGGCGGGAGTTGAAGCACGCGACCCAGCTCCAGCCGCTGGCGAGCCGCACCGCGTGGGTGATGGTGCCGCTGAGCGAGCCGCCGTGCCACCAGTTGGCGCCGAGACCGGAACGCCCGTTGACCGGGCGGACGTTGGTGCCGAGGCCGTAGTAGGCGGCGGAGTCCTGGGCGAGCGGAGGCGCCGGACGCGCGGTGAGCAACGCGATCGAAGCGGGCGGGAGCAGCGCGGGCCGGCGCGTGCCGTCGAGGTGGCCGATAAACCGCACGTAGCTGGCGGCGCTCATCACCCACTGGCCGTGGGCATCCATCGCCTCGAGATGAAATCCGCCGTAGGGCGCGGGCACCAGGGTGGTCGTCGCGGGAAAAACGGAGCGCACGGCGGCCGCACCGGGCTGCTCGTGGTAGCGGAACTCGGCGGGATCGCGGCGCTCCCAGGCGGTGCGGCCAAGGAAGGCGCGCGTGACGCCCGCGCGGGCCAGGATCCGCGCCTGCACAAAATCCGCGTAGGACTGGCCGGTGATTTTTTCGATGATGCGCCCGAGGACGGCATAGCCGAGGTTGGAATAGGCGTGGCGCGTGCCCGGCGCAAAATCCAGCGGCTGGCCAAGCATGTGGCGGATGATCGCTTCCGTGCTGGCGGGCGCGGGCGTGCCGGTGGCGGCCGCGATGATCCCGGGCTTGAACATCGGGTCGCCGCTCACGCCGCGGTCCCAGCCGGCGGTGTGCTGCAGGAGCTGACGCACGGTGATCTCGGCGAGGCGGGGATCCATGTTCGCCGCACGCGAGGCCGGCAGGGGCGTGAGATGGGGGAGGAGGGCGAAGGCGCGGGCATCGAGGTCGAGCTTCCCTTCCTCGACGAGCATGAGCACCGCGACGGCGGTGATGAGTTTGCTCAGGCTCGCGATCCGCGAAAGCGAACCGGGCGAGGCCGGTGCCTGCGTGTCGCGATCGGAATAGCCGTAGCCGCGGGAAAGCACCAGCCGGCCGCGATAGGTGACGGCGAGCTGTCCGCCGGGGACGGCGTGCTTTTCCAGCAACGTGCGCATCGTGGTGTCGACGGCTTCGAAGCCTGGAAGCGCAGAACCAGTGGTGGGCGGGGCGGCGCGGGCGACGAGCAAAGCGGCTGACGCCGTGACAGCGAAAAGGGCCAGCCGAGGCGATGCGCGCGCCGTCAGCGGCGCGGAAATCCCCGGGGAGAGTTGGCGGGCGCGGCCGCCCACGTGAAGGCGACTCAAAAGGTCCCCTTCACGCCGATCGTCCAGAGCGACCCGTAGCGTTCCTGGAAGCGCTGGGTGGCGTGCTCGGGGGTGCTGGGGCCGCGCGTGGTGGCGCTCGTGGGGACGTCGGTGACGTTGCGCAGGTTGGCGAAGAGCGCGAAGCGCTTCCAGATCGCGAGCTCGCCGAGCACGTCGATCTTCGTGAAGCCGGGCGTGTAGTTGTAGGTGCCGGCCTCGATGCCCTGGCCGGTGACGATGCCCTCGACCTGATCGGCGCGCCACGTCCAGTTCACGCGGAGGTTGTAGCGCGGGCGGGTGAAGCTCACGCCCCACGCGGCGTTGCGCGGGATCTCGTTGAAGCCTTCGCCGCCGAGGCGGCCCTTGCCGGCGTTGCTTTTCTGGATGCTGCCGTTGGCGAAGACCTGGAAGCCGCGCGCCCACTGCGGCAGGAACGTGAGCGCCTGGCGGTAGCTGAGATCGAGGCCCTCCATGCGGATGACCTCGGTGAGGTTGCGCTGCGTGCTGACCTCGTAGGCGCCGAGCTCGTCGGGATCGAGGCCGTAGAGCGCGAGGAAGTCGGGCGTGGCCGGGGTGACCGTCGACGTGAAGAAATTCTGGAAATGCCGCCGCCAGGCGCCGACGGAGACCTGGCCGACGCCGGCGAAATAATACTCGAGGCGCACCTTCACGGTGTTGGCGGTCCACGGCTTGATCGCGGCGTTGTTGACGACGATGCGGTTGGCGGCGCTGGGCGGGTTGTCGGTGTTGGGGAGCGTGACGCCGCCGGCGTATTGGTTGAGGTTGGGCGGGCCGATGCTCGTCGAGACGGCGGCGCGAAAGAGGAGGTTTTCGCGGATATGGTAGGTGGCGTTGAGCGAGGGGAAGAAACGGAGATACTCCTTCTCCACGTGGGCCGCGCGCTCGAGGAAAGTGAGCTTCGACGCCGCGAGCGCGTCGGTCGTGATCGGGATGACGGCGCCGGCGGCGTTGCGGAGCGGGCGGCCCTGCGCGTCGCGCTGGACGTTGCGCGCGAGATCGGTGAACGGGCCCTCGGCCTCGACGTTGGTCTGCTCGACGCGCACGCCGCCGACGAGGAGCAGCCGGCGATCAAGGAGCGCGACGTCGCCGCGCACGTAGGTGGCGGAGACGGATTCCTTGGCGCGCTTGGAGTTGGTGACGTGCGAGCGGTAGAGCGCGTTTTCGTCGAGCGTGAACTCGCTCGGGTGCGCGCGCCAGTAGGCGAAGACTTCCTTGGAATCGAGGTGCTGGATCTGGGGGAAGCCGTAGGGCGCGAAGCGCGTGGAGAAGAGCGGATCGAGGAAGGGCAGGGCGGTGCCGTTGGTGAGGTTGCCGCGGCCGTCGCGGCCGGCGTAGGTGTAGGTGGCGGTCCAGGTGCGCATGTCGCGCAGCGTCTGCCGGAAGTCGAGGCCGGTGCGGAGCGTGACGGGCACGGCCCAGAGGAAATCGCGGCGGGCGTTGGCGGTGGCGGTGAAGTTGATGTCGGAGGCGCGCTGCGGCGTGGAGGTGAGCGTGTTGAGCGCATAGTTCTCGAGCCGGTAGGGATCGAGCGGGCGGCCGGTGGCGTTGTCGGTGACGGTGATGATGCCGGGGCGGATGAAGCCGGTGTCGGCAAAGCCGATGGTGACGCCGGTGCGGCGCGACTGGACGGCGAGGAAGCGCTCCTTGTCCATGTCGCGGATGGCGTTTTTGCCGTAGGCGCGGCCGGTGGCGAAATCGAGTTTCCACAGCGGGCCGTCGTGGCGCCAGGTGAGCGTGGGGAGGTAGGTGCGATTCTCGCGGACGCGGTTGCCGCCGTTGTTGAGCGTGAGCTGGCCGGCGCCGGCCACGCCCTGCACGGAGGTGGGCGAGATCGAGGCCGCGACGATCTGGTTGGGCGCGAAGGCGAGCGTGCGGTTGGAAATCCAGCCGTCGAAGGAGGAGTATTGGTAGGACAGCGCGAGGCGGTCGTGCGCGGAGAGGCGGAAATCGAGCGTGAGGCCGAGCGAGTCGCGGTCGGACTCCTTGGGCGCATCCTGGATCGTGAAGGCCGAGAGATACGGGCGGCTGGGCGTGGTGGCGGGAAACGCCGCGGGCGCGGTCGCGGCGGAGTTGCCGCGCCAGACATTGGTGGCCCGGTCCTGGCTGGAATATTGCGTGGAGGCGCCGGCGGAGAGCGTGAAGCCGAAATTCTTGCTCACCGGCACGACCCACGAGAAATCCGTGCCGGGCCACACCTTCCGCCGCGGGTCGCGATACATCGCGGCGCCTTTGCCGAGCGAGCGGTAGTCGTCGCGCATCAGGAGGTAGAGGCTGCCGTTGAACACGGGCCGCGAGCGCTCGAACGAGCTGCGCGGGACGAGGTTCACGGCGCCGGCGAGGGCCTTGCCGGGCGCGTCGGGCGTGGGCGAGTGCGAGACCTCGATGCGCGAGATGTTGTTGAGGTTGAAAAATCCGACCTCGATGCCGCGCGCCGTGCTGTTGTCGCCCGGCGCGGAGAGCGAGATGCCGCCGAGCGTGATGGGCGTGTTGGCGTTGGGCGCGCCCTCGATGGAGATGTAGCGCCCGTCGCCGCCGCTGAGATCGACGGTCACGCCAGGGAGATATTTGAGAAACTCGGTGACGTTGCCCTCGGCCACGGCGCCAAACTCATCGGTCGAGACGACGTCCTTGATGCTCGCCGCGAAGCGCTGCTCGTTGATCGCGATGGCGGCGCCGCTCATCTCGCGCGACTCGCCGACGGTGAACTGATCCAGCTTCACGATGTCACCCTTGCCGGCGGCGGGCGAGGGCGCGGTGGCGGCGAGGGAGATGTCGTGCGTGGTCGTCTCGCCGGCGGTGACGCGCACGGTGGTGAGGCTCGGCGGCGCGCCGGTGTAGAAGACGCGCACGCGCGCCTCGCCGGCGGGCACGCCGGCGAGCAGGTAGCGGCCGTCGGCATCGGTGAATGTCTCGAACGCGGTGCCCTCGATGGTCAGGCGCGCGCCCTCGAGATAGGCGCCGGTGGCGGCGTGCTGCACGCGGCCCTCGAGGGTGCCGGTGGCGGGGGCTTGGGCGCGGAGCGCGAGGGAAAACACGAGCGCAAGCGCGAACGCGAGGACGGTGCGTGGGGTGGGGTGCATAGGGTGGGAAAAGCTGACGCGGAACGCGGGGCGACCGCAAGCCGGGGCCTTTTCCTCGTGATGCCGCCCTCGGGCGGTCTGGTTTTTTCCGACCAAGGCGCCGGCTGAGGCCGGGGCTGCAAACGAAAGGCCTCGCGCGGGGCGGAGGCTACGGCTCGGCCAGGCCGCGGAGGGTGGCGAGGGAGGACTCGTTGAAGAGATGGAGGCCGTCGGCGCCGGCGGCATACCACCGGGCGGCGCGCTCGCGGTATTGGGGGAGCGTGAGCTGGCCGCGCTGCGGCGCGGGCATCTTTCCCGCGGCCACGAGCTTGTCCTCGGCGGCCGTGAGGTCGTGGCCGGTGGTGATGGCCTCCTCGCCGTAGAGCACGGCGCAGCCGGAGCCGCGCGCCATCGCGACAAACGGGGCGAGATCGAACTCGTAGCCGCCGAGCGTGCGCTGCGCGATGGCGACGTAGTCGAGCAGCCCCTCGCGCAGCCACGCCGCGAGATCGCAGCCGAGCGCGTGGTATTCGCGACGATCGATGCGGGCGGCGAGGCCGAGGCGGCGGCCCTTCTTTTTTCCCGCCTCATCGAGGAGCGCGCGCACGTCGCGGACGAAACCGGTCATCGCCTCGGCGCGGAGGGCGAGCCAGCGCGGGTCGTTGGCGGGCAGGGTGCGCGGATCGACGCCGTGCCTCTCGCGGAAGGCGCGCACGAGCGGCTCGTCGTAGCCGAAAAACGGCGGGTGCCGCAGGAAATCGAGGTGGATGCCGTCGATGTCGCGGAGCGCGGCCTCGCGCAGGTGGGCGAGCTTGTGCGCGCGGACCTCGGCAAAGGCGTAGGAGAGCTTGGTGCCGGGGGCGCCCTTCGCGTCGCGCACGCGGAACTCCGGGTGCGCGTGCCAGAAGCGGCCGTTGAACTGATCGGTGAGCGTGGGATCGGAGCCGGTGGGCGCGTAGTCGCCGTTCATCCGCATCGAGGCGTAGCAGAGGATCCCGTTTTCGTGGCAGGCGGCGGCGACGGTCGCGAGCGTGTCGGTGCCCTCCGCGGCGAGGCGGCGGTAGGTCTCGGTGACGAGCTGATCGCCGCGGCGGCCGAACTCCGCGCGGCCATCGCCGACGAGCTCGACGGCGCGCGAGGGAAAGTTGGTGCGGCTGCCCTGCACGATGCACCATTCGAGCACGGCGACGGGTGTGTCGCGGAGGCGGGCGACCATCGCGCGCAGATCACCGGCGGTGCGGTAACGGCCCTCGAAGAAACCGCTGAAGCCGTCGTCGTTGGTGACAAGGAGCCTGGTGGAGTTGCGCGGGGCGGGGGGCGCGGCGAGGAGGGGGGACGAGAGTGACGAAAGGGACAGAAGGGCCCAAAGGGCGAAGGTGCGATGCAACATGGGCGGGGCGATCAATAATTGCGGAACGGGCCGCGCGGCTCGGCGGCGGCCATCTCGGCCTGCCAGGCGGCGAAGCGGGCCTTCACGGCAGCGAGGCGCCCGGGCTGCGCGGCGGCGAGATTTTTCGTCTCCCCGGGATCGGCGGCGAGGTCGAAGAGTTCCTCGGTGGCGGGGACTTCGCCGCGGCGGCCGCGCGGGGTGGACGAGACCCACTTCCAATGCTCGACGCGCGCGGCTTGGTAGCCGTCGGGCCAGTCCCAGAACATCTCGCGGCGCGGCGAGGGGCGTTCGCCTTTCAAGATCGGGAGCAAGTCGAAGCCGTCGTATTTCACGCCGGCGGGGAGCTTCGCGCCGCCCGCGGCGGCGAGCGTGGGGAGTATCTCGAGCGCGGTGATGAATTCATCCGTCGTCTTCCCGGCCGGCAGCACGCCGGGCCAGCGCGCGAGGAACGGCACGCGCAGCCCGCCCTCGAAGCCGCTGCCCTTGCCGCCGCGCAGGCGCACCTCGTCGATGCGCGCGCCGGTGCGGCCGTTGTCGGCGTGGAAAAGCACGAGCGTGTCGCGGTCGAGGCCGAGCTCGCGGAGCGTGGCGAACACCTCGCCGATCGCCTCGTCCATCGCGCTGACCATGCCGGCGTAGATGATCTTGGGGTCGGCGTGGTTCGCGTTGGGATAGTATTTGTCGAGGTAGGCCTTGGGGCACTGGTTGGATTCCTTCTGGAGGTTGGACGCGCTGTGCGGCGCGTTGAACGGCAGGTAGAGGAAGAACGGCCGCGCGCGGTTCTCGCGGATGAAGGCGACGGCCTCGCGGCGGAACACGTCCGTGGAGTAGGCGCCCCGGTCGGCCGTGGAGAGCTCGTTGCCGCGGAACAGCGACGGCGCGCCATAGCGCTCGTGCGTGTAGTAATCGATGCCGTTGTTGCCGTGGCCGACGAAGACATCGAAGCCGCGCTGGAGCGGCAGGAAGCGCCGCGCCTGGCCCAGGTCCCACTTGCCGAAGATGGCGTTGCGGTGGCCCGCGGCGCGCAGCACGTCGCCCAGCGTCAGCTCGCGCACGTCGAGCCCGAGCGTCATCTCCGGCGAGATCGCATACTCGGATTTCGTGTAGCGGTGGCCGTAGTTGACCATGTCGTTGCGGATCATCTCGTAGGTGCCGTTGCGCTGCGGGTAGCGCCCGGTGATCGCGCCGCTGCGCGACGGCGTGCAGACGGAGGCGGTGACGTAGAAGTTCGTCGCGCGCACGCCCTCGGCCGCCATGCGATCGAGGTGCGGCGTGACAAACTGCCTCGAGCCGAAGCACGCGAGGTCGAAGCCCTGGTCGTCGCTGACGATGTAGACGAGGTTGGGCGCGCGGGCGGCGGCGGCGGCGACGACGCACGCGACGCAGGCGAGAAAGCGAAACAATTGCACGGCGCGGAAAGGCACCGAGGCGGGATGCCCCAGCTACGACTGATCAGTTGCGGAAATTCGCGCCGAAGAAGAACTGCTGGCGCATGAGATGCGTGGTGTTGGGCCGCGCGTAGCCGAACTCGATCTGGCGGTCGGGCTGGCCGAGCACGTTGACCACGTCGAGGTAGAGGCTGAGGCGGCGGTTGACGTTGAAGAGCGTCTTCACGTCGACCGTCGGGCGCGCCGCGGCGTAGGAGGCGCGGGATTCGTTGGCGTTGTAGCCGGTGAGGTATTTGTCGCGATAGTTGTAGGAGGCGCGGAGATTCCACTTGCCGCGGATGTAGGAGACGCCGGCGTTGAGGATGAAGGGATTGAAGCCCGCGACGCGCGGGTTGGGCGCGAGCGCGATGGCGCTGCCGGCGCCGTAGTTGCCCTCGGCCTGCATGCGCGTGGCGTTGGCGAAGGCGCCGAGGCCGTTGAAGGGCGCGGGCAGGAAGGTGAACTGCTGCGAGTAGCCGATCTCGAGGCCTTTCACCTTGGCGTAGCCGCCGTTGAACTGCGTCGTGATCAGGAAACCGGCGTAGTCGCCGTTGAAGCCGTTGTCCGCGCCCGAGGGCACGGTGCCGCTGGTCGAGGTGTAGATGAACTTGCGGATTTCCTTCTGGAAGACGCCGACCGACAGCAGGCCCGCGGGCTCGAAATAATACTCGGCGGAAACATCGAAGTTGCGCGCGCGCTGCGGCTCGAGGCTCGGGTTGCTCGTGACGACCGTGGAGTTGTCGAGATTCACCGAGGTGCGCGGGATGAGCTGGCCGATGCCGGGGCGGCCGATGTTCTCGGCGTAGCTCGCGCGCGCGAGGAGGTTGCGGGTGAACTGATACTTCAGGTGCAGGCCGGGGAACCAGGTGCGGTAGTCGCCGGTGCGCTTGGTGCGGCGGCCGAACTCCTCCTTCACGCGGCGCTCGATCTCGGTGTCGGTGAGCGCGCCGACATACGCCGCGCGGCGCGCCTTCTCCTCGGGCGTGAGCACTTGGAGCGAGCCGTTGCCCTCGACTTCCGTCTCCTCGACGCGCAAGCCGGCGAGCACACTGAGGGGCCCGAGCTGGACCTGGCCCATGAGGTAGGCCGCGGAGATCTTTTCGTCGAACTGCTGGTTGTTCTGGTAGGCGGCCTGGAGGTCGGTCGCGAGCGCGCGGCGGAAATACGACGGGTTGGCGGCGATGAGCGGGTCGATGTTGTTGGCGCGGCCGTTGGCCTGGAACGCGGGGAACGGCACGAAGCCGTAGCGGCGCAGGCTCGTGTCGGGGAACGGGCGGTTCATCTGGCCGAATTGCGCGAGGTTGTCGTCGTTGCGGCCGGTGGCGGGGTTCACGCCCATCACGCCGTCGGGCCCGATGTAGCTCGTGTTGTAGGGCGTGTTGTCGAGGTAGCGGTTCTGCTCCCGGAAGCGCAGGCCGGCCTTCAGAAAGAAGGGCTTCGCGGTGGCAAAGGACTTCTTCGCGTTGATCGCGGCGCCAATGTAGTTGTCCCAGCCGACCATGCGGGCGCTGTTGTAGGTGTTGGTGGTGTAGCTCTCGAGCTTGGTCCAGTCCGGGCCGGCGGTCTGTGTGACATCGGGGAACAGGCGGTCGCGGCGGTTGATGTCGAAGCCCACGCCCGCGATGCTGAAGATGAGGTTGTTGTTGCCGGGATAGTAGGCCTTGGACTTCGAGGTGTAGGCGTCGTAGTCGAGCAGCAGGCCGGAGTAGCGGTGCACGCCGCCGGCGTTGAGCGTGAAGGTGTCGCCGAGCTTGTAGGCGGACATCGAGGCGATGGCGACGGTGCTCGCGGCGACGGCGCGCACGCGCGTGAAGTTCTCGGTGTAGCCGGGGAGGATGCCGTTGGTGCCCGTGGGGTTGCCCGCGGCGTCGAGCGTCGCGACAGCTTGGTTCGTCTGCCACGTGACCTGGCTGGTATCGGCGTGCTCGATGTGCTTGTTGAGCTGGGCGTTCACGAAGAAGCGCACGCGATCGTCGAGCTTGAAGTCGAGCCGCAGGCCCGCGCCGGAGCGGGTCCGGAAGGTGCGGAAATCCTGCGCGAGCACCGAATACTCGTAGGCCGGCCCCTCGGTGCCGACGGGGAGCTGCTGGAAATTCTGCGTCGTGATGTCGATGATCGAGCCGTGCGGACGGTAGGCGAGGTTGAGGCTCACGCCGAGCCGGCCGCCAAAGACCTCGGAGTAGGAGAGCGAGGCGTTGGCCCGCGCGTGATCGCGCGGATCGCGCACGCGCCAGATGGCGCCGACGCTGCCGCGGATGCGCCGCTCGGGCGAGGAGTCGAAGGCGCTTTTCGTGACGAGGTTCACCGCGCCGCCGATCGAGTCGCCGTCCATGTCCGGCGTCGGGGATTTCGTGACCTCGATGCGCTCGATGGAGTCCGAGCTCACGGTCTGGAACTGGAACTCGCGCGTGGAGCCCGCCGACCCCGCGTCGGCGAGGCGGTTGCCGTCCTGCGTGATGGTCGAGAGGTTTTGGTGGAGGCCGCGGATGCGCAGGTAGCGCATGTCGCCGCCGACCGACTCGCCCTCGACGCCCGGCAGCCGCATCGCGAGATCGGCGGGATTGCCGGCGAGGCCGCCGAAGGCGTCGGCCGAGACGATGCTCTTCACGCCGTCGCTGAGGCGCTGGAGCGTGACGGCCTTGGCGTTGCCCTCGCGCTCGGAGGCGACGACAAATTTGTCCAGCTTGTAGATGTCGGCGGTGAGGCCGAAATTCTGCCGCGCCGCGCCGCCCGCGGAGAGATCGACGGACATGTCGGCCGTGGCGAGGCCGGTGTAGGAAACCGAGACCGTGACGCGGCCGGGCGCAAGGTTGTCGAAGCGATACGCGCCGAGCGAGTCGGTCGCGGTCTCGACGCCGCGCTCCTTCAGCACGACGCGCGCGCCCTGCAGCGTGGCGCCGGTGGCGGCGTTGGTGACGGTGCCGGTGAGCGTGACTTGGGCAAGAACAGCGCTGCCGGCGAGGAGGGAGACGATCAACGCGGTGCGCGCCGCGGAACTGACGAGGGCCTGACCAATGGTGCGTGCTTTCATGGTGGTGACGGGGTTGGGAATGCCAAGGCTCCCCGGTGGGGGCCGACGGAGAACCTACGGGGTCGCAGCGATAGGGTCGGTAACTGATTGGTTATCTCGCGGCGCGAGCCAAGAATTTTCTGGCCCCTATGACGGGCTGTGGGCTTCACTCGCCGCCACGCCCCCCGCTCGCGATGTCCCCGCGCGAATTCGCCTTCAACCCCGCCGACTACGGCCTGCCGACGCGCGACGATCTCGTCGCGCTGCGGATCTGGGACACGCATTTCCACGGGTTTTGGAACGCCCCGTCGGACCCCATCGCGCAATACCGCTTCAACGATTTCTACACCGAGCGCATGGGCATCGAGCGCTCCATTTCCCTCGAGATCGGCGGCACGCTGGCCGATCCGATCACGCCTGCGCCCTACGACGATGCGTTGCGGGCGTTTCTCGAAAAGGAGCGGCACCGCCTCTCCGGCATCACGCCGATTGATCCCGGGTTTCCCGACGAGAGCTGCGCCAAGATGGTGAAGTGGATCAAGGAAGGCCCCTGCATCGGCATCAAATACGTCGGCGGGAACAAGCGTGGCATCGCGTGCCGCCACCCCAACAACGATCCGATCATCCGCCTCGCCGCCGAGCTCGACGCCACCATCTACATCCACACGTGGCTGAAGATCGGCGGCACGCCCCGCCTGCCGGGCCGCGACAACAACCCCGGCGAGAACACGCCGATGGACGTCGTCGCCCTCGCGCAGCGATTCCCGCATGTCCGCTTCATCTGCGGCCACTCCGGCGGCGACTGGGAGCTGGGCATCCGCGCCGTGCGCGCGCAGAAAAACGTGCTGCTCGAGTTCGCCGGCTCCGATCCGCACTCGGGGTCGGTGGATCTCGCGGTGAAGGAGCTCGGCGCCGAGCGCATCGTGTGGGGCGGGCATGGGCCCAGCCGCAGCTATGCGACGGAGCTGGGCAAGGTCCTCGACGCCGATCTCCCGCGGGCGGATCGCATGAAGATTCTCGGCGGAAACTTCCGCCGGCTCGCGGCGCCGATCTTCAAGCGCAAGGGCTGGAAACTCGAAGCCTGAACTTTCACCGATGGCCGCGCACGATCGCCGGGAGTTTATCCAACGCACCGCCCTGGCGGGGGCGGCGCTCGCGCTCGCTTCGACCGCCCGGTCCGCCGCGGCGCCGGCCGCGCCCGGCATCATCGACACCAACGTCAATCTGTTCCGCTGGCCGTTCCGGAAACTGAAATACGCCGAGCCCGCCGCGCTCGTCGCCAAGCTGCGCAAGCACCGCGTCGTCGAGGCGTGGGCGGGGAGCTTCGAGGCGCTGCTCGACAAGGATCTGAACGGCGTCAACGAGCGGCTCGCGGCCGCGTGCCGCGAGCACGGCGCGGGGCTGCTGCGGCCGTTTGGCAGCGTCAACCTCGCGTGGCCCGACTGGGAGGAGGACCTGCGCCGCTGCCACGAGCAGTTCAAGATGCCCGGGGTGCGGATTTTCCCCGGCTACCAGCCCTTCGACCTGGCCCATCCCGATTTCCCGCGGCTGCTGGCGCTCGTGGCGGAGCGCGGGCTCCTGCTCCAGGTTGTGTTCGGGATGGAGGATTCGCGCGTGCATCATCCCGCGCTCTCGCTCGTGCCGGTGGTGGCCGGGCCGCTGGTGGCGGCGCTGGGCGCCGCGCCCCGGGCCAAGGTGCAGCTCGTGCACTTCTCCGGCAACGCCCGCGGCGACGATCTCAACCAGCTCATGCGCGACACCTCCGCCGCGATCGACATCTCGCGGTGGGAGAGCAACGGGATGGTCGGTCGCATGATTGGCGTGCGGCCGGAGAACGCCCGGCCGCGCGTCCCGCTGGACCGCGTGATGTTTGGCTCGCACGCGCCGTTTTTCCCGATCGAGACGGCGCTGCTCAAGCTCGTCGAGTCGCCGCTCACGGCCGCGCAGGCCGAGGCGATCATGCACGGCAACGCGCGCCGGCTGGTCCCCGCGGCGTAGGCCGCGCCGCGGGCTTTTCGATTTGCCGCGTGCCGCGGCGCTCGCGAGCGTGGCGGGCAACATGGCCAAGCCACTCGTCGGAATCATCATGGGCAGCGCGTCGGACTGGGAGACGATGCAGCATGCGGCCGCGCAACTCGCGGCGCTGGGCGTGCCGTTCGAGAAGCGCGTCGTCTCCGCGCACCGCACGCCGCGGCTGATGGTCAGCTACGCCGAGAGCGCGGAGCGCCGCGGGCTCAAGGCGATCATCGCGGGCGCGGGCGGCGCGGCGCACCTGCCGGGCATGACGGCGGCGCTCACGGCGCTGCCGGTGCTGGGCGTGCCGGTGGAGTCGCACGCCCTGAAGGGCATGGACTCGCTCCTCTCGATCGTGCAGATGCCCGGCGGCGTGCCGGTGGCGACGTTTGCGATCGGCAAGGCGGGCGCGATCAACGCGGCGCTGTTCGCGGCGGCGCTGGTCGCGCTGGGCGACGCGGCGACGGCGCAGGCGTGGAAAAAATTCCGCGCGGCGCAGACCAAGAGGGTGCTCAAGGCCAAGCTGCCGTGATCACCCCGGGCCAGACGATCGGCATCCTCGGCGGCGGGCAGCTCGGCCGGATGCTCGGGCAGGCGGCGCAGACGCTGGGTTATCGCGTGCACGTCTTTGAGCCGGCGGGGCCGTGCCCGGCGGGCGCGGTGGCGAACAAGGAGGTCAACGCGAGCTACGAGGATACCGCGGCGCTCACGGCCTTCGCGCGCGAGTGCGCGGTGGTGACCTACGAGTTTGAGAACATCCCGAGCGGCCCGCTCGCCGCGATCGCGCCGCTCGTGCCGCTGCATCCGCGGGCCGAGGTGCTGCACACCACGCAGAACCGCCAGCGGGAGAAGGCGTGGCTGCGGGCGCACGGGTTCCCGCACGCGCGCTATGCGGAGGCCCTGGATGGCGACATCGCGCCGGCGGTCGCCGACGTGGGCCTGCCCTGCGTGGTGAAGACCGCGGACTTCGGCTATGACGGCAAGGGCCAGATGAAAATCGCCGACGCCGCCGAGCTGGAGCGGGCCGTGGCGATCTTCCGCGGGCGGCGCTGCGTGGTGGAGCGCTGGGTGGAGTTTGCGTGCGAGGTCTCGGTGATTGTGGCGCGCAGCACGACCGGGGAGACGCGGGCGTTTCCCGTCGCGGAGAACCTCCACACGCACCACATCCTCGATTTCTCGATCGTGCCGGCGCGGATCGAGGCGGCGGTGGCGCGGAAAGCCGAGCAGCTGGCGCTGGCGATCGCGGAAAAACTGGGCGTCGAGGGGCTCGTCGCCGTGGAGATGTTTGTGACGGCGGGCGGCGAGGTGCTGGTCAACGAGCTCGCGCCGCGGCCGCACAACAGCGGCCATTGGTCCCTCGACGGGTGCGAAACGAGCCAGTTTGAGCAGCAGGTGCGCGCCGTGTGCGGCCTGCCGCTGGGCGGCGTGGCCGTGCGCGAGCCGACGGTGATGGTGAACATCCTCGGGGATGCGTGGCAATGGCGGGACGGGAAAGTCGCCGCCGATCCGAAGTGGGCGATGATCCTCGCGGAGCCGCGGGCGAAGCTGCACCTTTACGGCAAGGCCGAGCCCCGGCCCGGCCGAAAGATGGGGCACTTCACGGTGCGGGCGGACACGGTCGAGAGCGCGTTGGCTCGGGCGCGGGCGCTAAAGGCGCGGCTCTGAACGCAGCCGCGCCAAATCCGCCGGCGTGTCGAGGTCGAGGGCCAGCTCCGGCAAATCGACCGGGGCGACGCGCGCGGCGGCGCCGTTGAGCAGCGTTCGCGCGCCTTCCTCGCCCGTGAGGGCGGCCAGCGCGGGAAAGTGCTCGCGCAGAAAAAGGGCCGGCGCCCCGTGGCGGCCCGCGTAGCGCGCCGCCACGATGCCGAGGCCGGTCGTGCGCTGCGCGGCGAGCAGACGATCGATGGCCGCCGCCGAAAACGCCGGTTGATCGCAGAGCGCGAGCAGGGCGGCGTCGAGCCGGCGGGAGAACTGCCGCAGGGTCGCGAGGCCGGCGCGCAGCGACGAGGCCATGCCCTCGGCCCAGGCGGGGTTTTCCGCCACCAGCACGGGCAGGCGGGCGAGGGTGGGGCGGATTTTTTCGGCGTGGGCGCCGAGCACCACCACCACCGGCCAAGCGGGTGACGCGAGCGCCGCTTCCACGGTGCGGGTGAGCAGGGGACGACCGTCAACTTCGAGCAGCTGCTTCGGGGTGCCGAGCCGGGCCGACGCACCGGCGGCCAGGATGATTGCCCCGAAGCGAAAGCCAGGGGACGCGTCACTCATGGATCGGCCTGGTCCGCTCGCGAAGAGGCCGGGCGTCACGCCCAGTCAGGACGGCCTGCATTTCGGCCAGGATTGAGAGGGCGACTTGCTCGGGGCCGTCGGCGCCGAGATCGAGGCCGACCGGGGCGTGGAGTCGCTCGCGCTGGGCCGATGTGATGGCGATGCCCTCTTTGGACAGGTCGGCCAATATCCGGTCCGCACGTTTGCGCGGGCCGAGCAGGCCGAGATACGCAAGGGGGCGGGGGAGGAGGCCGCGCAGCAGCGGCACATCGTGGACGTAGTGGTGCGTCATCACGACGGCGAGGCTGGCGGCGTCGGGCGCGGTGCGCGCAATGAGTTCGCCGGAAGGCGCGACCACAAGGTGGCTTGCCGTGGGAAAACGCGTCGCGGAGGCAAATGTCGCGCGCGGATCGGCCACGGTGACGCGCCAGCCCAACTCATGGGCTAGACGAGCCAAGGGCTGGGCATCGTCCCCGGCGCCATAGATGAAAAGAGCCGTGGGCGGCGCGACCGTTTCGGAAAAGAGGCGTTCGGCGTCGGGACAGTCGCCCGGCGCGGCGAGGCGCGTGCCCCATTGCGCCCGGTCCTCGCCACCGTGCAGCACGGTGAGCACGCACGATTGTCGCCGGGACATGTTCCGGTCGAGCGCCTGCACCCAAGCGGGCTGGGGCGGCAACGCCTCGATGAGCACGCGCACGACGCCGTGACAGCCCAGTCCGACACCCCACACCAAGTCGTTTTCGGTGCTTGTGTCATAAACGACAGCCTCGGCCTGGCCGGTCGCCCGGACTTGGGCCGCCCGGGTGATCACGTCCTCTTCCAAACAACCGCCGCTGATCGAGCCAACGCGGCGGCCGTCGCTGAGCAGGAGCAGGCGTGCGCCGGGGCGCCGATAGGAGGAGCCCTCGACGGCCACAAGCGTGGCCAGCACGGCAGGTTGCGCTGGCGTGGCCAGGAGGGCGGCGACGATGGCGGGGAGTTCTTTCATCGCGGGTCCGACCACGCCGCGGGATGGCGCGAAAGGCAAGGGCGACTTGGCTTGAACAAAGCGGCACAGTGCCGGTCGTTCAAAAATGGCTTGTGTTATGACACAAGTTTTAGCCTGTTGACCCTCCAACTAAAGCGGCACCTGCCGCCTTGGCTGTTCCCACAACCAAACAACCTACGAACACTGCTATGAACATCCGTATGCGGAAGTTTGCGGCTGCGCTGTCCCTTTTTTCGGGCGCCGCCGTCGTCCCCGCGGCGCTGGCCCAAGCCACCGCCGCCAAGAAGCCGGAAGAGACCGTCAAGATGGAAAAATTCACCGTCACCGGGTCCCTGATTCCGGTCGCGGCGGGTTCCACCACGGTGCCCCTCACTGTGCTCGGCACCCCGGAAATCGAGAAGACCGGCGTGACCACCGACCTCGTCGATGTCATCCGCTCGAGCATGCCGTCATTCTATGGTGGCAACAACATGGGCTCCGATGTCGCCAACACCAACTCCGGTGACACGAACGGCGGCTCGGCGCTCTTCCTCCGCAATCGGTCGACCCTCGTGCTCGTCAACGGTCGCCGTGCCGCGACCTCCCCGGTCGTCGCCACGGGCGGCGGCTCGTTCGTCGATGTGAGCACGATTCCGTTCTCCGCCGTCGAGCGCGTTGAGATCCTCACGGACGGCGCCTCGGCCACCTACGGTTCGGATGCCGTGTCGGGCGTGATCAACATCATCCTCAAGAAGAACTACAACGGCGCCGAGGTCGGCGGTTCCTACAGCTTCAGCTCCAACAAGGGCCACTGGGCCAACCGCACCTACTATGCGGTGGGCGGCGCGACGTTCGAGAAGACGAGCGTCCTCTTCACCACCGAGTGGAAGAGCAGCGATCCGCTGATTCAGAACGAGCGTCCCTATTCCCAGCCCTTGTTCCGCACGGCGTCCTACGCCGGCATGGTGAGCATCGGGAATGATTTCTACTACCTGAACCCGAGCCTCAACGCCCCGCCGCGGAATCTTGACCAGACCGGCGCCCAGCTTGTGGCCAATGGCACCTATCGCGGCCCGATGGATCAAAATGCCGCGCTGCTGTTCTTCGACCTGGCTGAGAAGCCGACGCTGCTGGCCTCGGCTCAGCGCCGCAGCTTTACGACCTCGGTGGAGCATCGCCTGCAGGATAACATCACCCTTTTCGGCGAGCTCATCTACTCGCTCAACGAGACCGAGACGGTCCTCAACGCCCAGCCTGTCACGGGCACGGTGTTGGCCAACAACCCGAACAACCCGTTCGATGTCGCCGTCACGGCGCGCAACCGCTTCGTGAACTTCCCCCGCATCTACGCCAACGAGTCGACCTCCATGCACGGCGTCGTGGGTGTGCGCGGAACCTTTGGCGAGGGCTGGGCTTTCGAGGCCGGCGCCAATTTCAACCGCACCAACCACCACTTCCGCAACTTCAACCTCATCGACGGCATCGCCTACACCGCCGCGGTCAACAACCTCACCTACAATCCGTTTGCCCGCAATCAGGCCCCCGGCGTCATCGAGGGCATGCTCGGCACGCAGGTGCGCGACTTCTACAGCACGCTCAGGCAGCTCGATGTGAAGGTCACCGGCCCGCTCTTCCGCCTCCCGGGGGGTGACGTGCAGATGGGTGTCGGTGCGGGCTTCGTGTGGGAAGTCCTCGACTTCAACAACGACCGCAACGACCAGACCGGCAACTGGCTCCAGGCCACGCCCCGCCAGCCCTTCCACGCCCGCTACAATGTCGACGGCTACTTCGCCGAAGTGCGCGTGCCGATCCTCAGCGAGCGCAACAACGTGCCCTTCTTCCGCACGCTCGAGGCCTCGGTCTCCGGTCGCTACGACAAATACAGCAACACCGAGGATCCGACCACGCCGAAGTATTCGCTCCGCTGGCTGCCGTTCAACGACGAGCTGATGGTCCGCGCCACCTACGGCGATGCGTTCGTCGCCCCCACGCTCTACGATCTCTACGGCCCGCTGTCCGTCGGCTTCACCAGCTCGATCAACGTCACCCGCTACGGCGCCAACGGCCAGTCCCTCGGCGTCACCTCCGGCAACCGCCAGTATCGCTCCCAGAGCGGCTCGAACTCGAAGCTCAATCCCTCGCGCTCGCGCAACTGGACGACCGGCGTCGTCTGGTCGCCGAAGAACATCAAGGGCCTCTCGCTCTCCGTCGACTACTTCAACATCGATGAGCGCGACCTCATCGACACGATCCCGACCACGGACATCGTCAACAGCGTCGAGCGCCTCGGTGCCGCCTCGCCCTACGCCTCGCTCGTGCGCCAGGCGGTGAGCGCCAATGGCGAGACCCACTTCGCCGACGGTGCGCCCATCACCGCGCCCGGTCAGGTCACGGCTCGCCCGTCCGACGAAATCTGGATCACGAATGCCAAGACCAATGTCGCGGCCTATGAGCAGGACGGTTTCGACGTGAAGGCCAGCTATGACTATAACGCCCAAGGCGCCGGCAAGTTCCGCGTCTCGACGATGGGCACCTTCGTGCGCAACTACGTTGTCCAGTCGCTGCCCTCCTCCGCCAAGGTCGGCTATCAGGACGGCTTTTTCGCCCGCGGCACGGCCAGCACCGGCGTCTTCGCCCGCTACCGCCTGAACAACCGCATCGATTGGACGCTGAAGAACATGAACGCCGGCATCGGCCACACCTATGTGCCGTCGCTCGACGATCTCACGAACCCGACGCCCTTCCGCGTCGCCCACTACCACAAGATCGACGTGAACTTCGGCTACTCGTTCGCGGGTTACAGCCAGAAGTGGCTGAAGGGCCTCACGGCCAGCGTCGGCGTGAACAACGTCTTCAACCGTTTCCCGCCGCTGATCCCCTCCGAGGGCAATCAGTCGCACGATATCAACGCTTACGACGCCATCGGCCGCCTGTTCTTCATCCAGGCGAAGTTTAAGTTCTAAGTCCGGCTCTGCCGGCAGATTTCGCGGACCGGGCTCCCTTTGTGGAGCCCGGTCTTTTTTTTGCCTGCAAGCGCGCGACTTCGGCATCGCCAAACCGCGCGCTGCGGTTGGGAACACATAATCTGTCACCACAACTCCGGCCCGCCACCATGCGGCGCCGGCGACAACCGGCACACAAACCAACAAGCTAGTGTGAATACCCTGTCGCCGTTGGGCGCTGCTGGGCGAGCTGCTGTATCGGGTTTTCGTATTTGCCGCTGCCGGTTGTCAATTGAGGTTTGCGTTGAGGGATGGAGTCGGGCTTTTTCAGATTTTTCCAGCTCCCCGCCGTCTGCTCAAGCAGCGGCATCAACGTCCGACTACCACAAGCCAATGAACCACCGCTGTCCGCCGGCCGCGCTCGCTGCCGCGTGCCTTGTTTTCACGACCCTTCATTCCTTGCCTTGCGCCCTCCGGGCGCAAGCGCCTGCGCCGGCCGCCGCGCCCGCCACCCTTGAGGCCTTTGAGGTCACGGGTTCCCGCGTCAAACGCGTCGACTACGAGACGCCTTCGCCCGTCATCACCTTCTCGGCCGAATCCATCGACGAGAAGGGCTACACCAATCTCGGCGAGTTCATGCAGAGCCTGCCGTTCAGCAACAACACCGCCAACTCCGAGTTCACGACGGCGAGCTTCATCACGGGTGCGGCCACCATCAACCCCCGCGGCCTTGGCTCAAATCGCGTCCTCACGCTGATCAACGGGCGCCGCGGCATCCCCTACGCGCTGACCAACAGCGCGAGCGGCACGCCGCAGACGGTCTTCAATTTCAACTCCATCCCGCAGGCGGCGATCGACCGCATCGACTTCCTGAAGGACGGTGCCTCCGCCATCTACGGCTCCGATGCCATCACCGGCGTTTTCAACCTTGTCCTGAAGAAAAATTACGTCGGGTCCTCGGTCGACACCTCGTTCTCGAACACCCTCAAGCACGACAGTCTGAATCAGCGCTACAGCGTGTTCACCGGCATCTCGAAGAACGGCTGGGAGGTCATGCTGGGCCTCACTTACTCGTCGCGCCACGCCAATTTCCTCACCGACTTCGGCGTCGACTCCGTCGACTTCCGCTCCCTCGGCGCCAAGGGCCAGAGTTTCCTCGGCTCGTCGAACAACCCGTCCTACGTGCAGCTCACCGCCGCCCAGGCGGTCGCCTCGGGCCTCGGCACCGCGGCCGGCTACTACATCATCACCGGCGGTGCGCCCACGGCCACGCCCGCCAAGTCCAACTTCTCCTACGCGGGCACCGTGATCTCTTTGGCGGCCTACCCGAAGGCCAACCTCTACGACCAGGCCCGCGACACGCAGGTGTTTCCCGCCAGCGAGTCGACCGGGCTCTTCGCCAGCGTGAATCGCCGGCTCAACGACTCCGTCACGGCGTTTGCGCAGCTCTCGTTCGGCCGCACCAACACCTACTACGAGTCAACCCCGGCGGCGTTTGCCACCACGCTCGCGGGCATGGTCTATCCCGCGAACAATCCCTACAATCCCCTCGGCATCACCCTCACCGGCAACGGCAGCAGCGCCACCTTCAGCGTGCTCAACCGCGCCGATCGCGCCAAGCGCGAGGTCAACGACCGCGTGCTCAACAGCCTTGTCGGCCTCCGCGGGCGTGCGTTTCGCATTTGGGAGTGGGAGGCCGGTTTCGGCTACGGCGTCGACCGCGCCCGCCGCCTCAATGACCAGATCCAGGCCGCCGACCTCGCGGCGGTGCTGGCGGGCACGACGCGCCAGACGGCCTTCAACATCTTCGGCCCCTCCGACAACCCCCACATCCTCACCGACAAGTTCAAGCGCATCGCCCAGCTCGACAACAAGCTCGACTCGTTCACGGCCGACCTGCGTGCGTCGGCCAGCATCTGGCAAATCCCGCTCAAGGGCGCGGGCGAGCTCGGCGTCGCCACCGGCTACGAATACCGGCGCGAGACCCTGCACGGCCACCCGGACACCGCCGCCTACGTGAACTTCACCAACAGCGTGCCTTTCCACGGCGCGCGCGAGGCGCACTCGCAGTTCCTGGAACTCTCGGTGCCCGTGCAGAAGTGGCTCGAGTTTCAGCTCGCGGGCCGGCACGAGCACTACAGCGACTTCGGCGACACCACGAAGCCGAAGTATGGCGCCAAGCTGAAGCTGCCTTCCAACCGCTTCGTCAACGTCCTGCTCCGCGGCTCCTACTCGGAGTCGTTCAAGGCCCCCGACCTCGGCCAGCTCTACCAGAAGCAGACCTCCGCCATCAGCAGCACCAACATCGCCGATCCGCTGCGGCCCTTTGCCCCGGCCACGCAGATTCGCTCGATCCTCGGCGGCAACCCCGACCTCAAGCCCGAGTTCGGCAAGGTCCAATACGTCGGCGGCGTCCTCGAGTTCCCCGCGCTCAAGAACTTCAGCGTCTCCGTCGACTACTTCGACTACAAGATCGACAACATCGTCAACTCGCTCAGCACCGCCTACCTCATCAGCGCCGATGGCGTCCGCAATTTCCCCAACGCCGTCGTCCGCGGCCCCAACCTGCCCACCGATCCTCCCGGCGTCCCCGGCCCGATCATCGTCGTCAACGGCTACTCCAACAACCTCGGCTTCCAGCTCTACCAGGGCTTTGACTACGGCCTGCGCTACACGCTCCGCCAGACGCGCCTCGGCACCTTTGTCTTCAACGCCGACATCGTGCAGACCGTGAAGCGCGGCACCGATGCCCGCACCGGCGCCGGCTTTGGCAACTCCACCGGCCGCTACTTCGCCCCGGTCTGGCGCTACAACTACTCGCTCGGCTGGCGCCACAAGAACTACAGCGCCAACACCAATGCCGACATGATCGGGAAGTTCATGAACCGCGGCTTCACCGCCGCGGGCTGGGGCGAAAATGTCTTCACCGTCATCAACGCCTCGTTCACTTACCGCGGCTTCCAGCGCACCACGCTCTCGGTGGGCATGAACAACGTCTTCAACGAGCGCTCGCCCACCAACGGCTTCGTGGTCCTCGGCTTCGACGACCGGGCCTCGACCAGCGGCGGCGCGCTCGGGCGCTCGGTCTTCATGCGCGCGCGGCGGGACTTCTGATCCGCGCAGCCTCGTGGCGGGTCGGGTGCCGATCCGCCATGGGGCGGCCTTGCGCTTTCCCGCTTTCCCCCGGGCCCGCGGCGGCCCTCCATTCCCCATGAAAACGCGCCTTTGCGTCATCGCCCTGGCCCTCGCGTCCGGCGGCGTGTGCGCCGCCCCTCCGCCCGAGCTGCCGGTCGAGACGTTCTTCAAAAAATCCAGCATCGCCGCGCTCACCTTTTCGCCCGACGGCAAGCGCATCGCCTGCCTCGTGCCCTTCGAGCGCCGCATGAACCTCGCGGTGATCGACCTGGAGAAAAAGACCAAGAACCTCCTCACCAACTTCAAGGACAACGACGTCGGCGCCCTCCTCTGGGCGAGCAACGATCGCATCGTCTTCACCCGCGATTTCGACGGCCAGGAGGCGCCGGCCGTCTATGCCGTCAACCGCGACGGCTCCGATCGCGCCATGCTGGTCGGGAGCTTCGTGGAAGACACCGGCCTCGGCGTGGCGAACCAACGCTTCCGCGGCCTGCTCGCCCGTCTGCCCGATGATCCGAAGAACATCCTCGTGCTCGCGAATCTCTCCGGCGCGCAAGGGCCGGATGTCTGCCGGATGAACCTCTCGACCGGCCAGCTCGCGCTGGAAGTCGAGAATCCCGGCTGGATCCGGCGCTGGGTGCTCGATCGCCGGCAGCGCGTCCGCCTCGGGGTCGCGCAGCAGGGCCAGAAAACCACGGTCCTCCTGCGCGATCTCGAGCGGAAATCGTGGGTCGAGCTGCACACGCACGAGAGCGACTCGCCCGGCTGGAGCCCGCTGGGCTTTGACGGCGATGATCGCACGCTCTTCGTTTCGTCGCGCGCCGGCCGCCGCACGGCGGCGGTCTATCGCTACGACACGCAGACGCGCACGCTCGGCGAGCTGGTGCAGGGCGATCCGGTCTACGACGAGGGCGGCATCGTGTGGGACGAGGCGCGGAAAAGGGTCGTCGCGATCTCCACCAACGCCGACAAGCCCCGCCTCCACTGGCTGGACCCCGAGCTCCAGCAGCTGCAGCAGCGCATCGATCTCTCCCTCAAGGGCACGCTCAACCGCCTCCAGCACGCGGCGCCCGATGGCTCCCGGCGCGTGGTCTACGCGAGCAGCGATCGGGATCCCGGCGTCTACTACCTCTTCGATTCCGCCACGAAAAAGATCGACGAAATCGCCGTGCTGAAGCCCGGCATCGATCCCGATCTCATGGCGCCGATGCAGCCGGTGACCTTCAAGGCGCGCGACGGACTCGCGCTCCACGGCTACCTCACGCTGCCGCTCGGCCGCGCCCCGAGGAACCTCCCGCTCGTGATTCACCCGCACGGCGGGCCCTTCGGCATCCGCGACAGCTGGGGCTTCATTCCCGAGGTGCAGTTCTACGCCAACCGCGGCTACGCCGTGCTGCAGGTCAACTACCGCGGCAGCGGCGGCTATGGCGCGGCCTTCGAGCGCGCCGGCTGGAAAAAGTGGGGCCTCGAGATGCAAGACGACCTGAGCGACGCCGTGCAGTGGGCCGTCGCGCAGGGTTTGGCCGATCCGCAGCGCGTGGTGATCAGCGGCGCGAGCTACGGCGGGTATGCGACGCTCGCGGGGCTCGCCTTCACGCCCGAGCTGTATTGCGCCGGCGTCAACTACGTGGGCGTCTCCGACATCAGCGAACTCGTCCCGCGGGGCGACGGCCCGTCCGCGCAGACCATGCACTGGTTCAACACCCGCATCGGCGACCTGGCCAACGCCGCCGACCGCCAGCGCATCCACGACACCTCGCCGGTGCATTTTGCCGAACGCTTTCGCGCGCCCGTGCTCATGGCCTACGGCCGCAACGATCCCCGGGTGCGCATCTCGCAGGGCCTGGACATGGAGGCCGCGCTGAAGAAGGCCGGGAAAGTCCACGAGATGCATGTCGAGGAGAAGGAAGGCCACGGCTTCCGCAAGGAGGAGCTGAGCATCGCGTTCTTCACGCGCGTCGATGCCTTTCTCAAGAAATACGTGCCGCCGCCCGGCGGCCGGGTGGATATCGGCGCGGCGCGCGTGATTGACCAGCCGGCGCGGCCGCAGCCGTAGGGCCGGCGGCGCCGCGCCGTCGCCGGGCGCGCTTGCCCGCGCACCCGCGCGTGCACCGGGCTTTCTGGCGCGGCGTGAAAGAAACCCGTGGCGCATGGCACGCGGCGTGGTATCTTCGGCCCGCCTGTGAACGCCACCGCCGCCATCCGCCATATTTTCATTTCGCCCGGCCACAATTTCTTCGGCCGGCACGGGCAGGCGGCCGGCGTGCACCCCGCGCACGAGTGCGCGGCGGTCCGCTGCGTGGCGGGACAGGGGCTCGAGGGCGACCGGTTCTTCGGCTACCGGCCCGACTACGGCGGGCAGGTGACGTTCTTCGCGTGGGAGACCGTGCTCGACGCGCGGCGCGAGTTTGGGCTGCCGGCGCTTTCCGCCGCCGTGTTCCGCCGCAACATCGTCACCGAGGGGATCGCGCTCCCCGGCTTGATCGGCCTGCGCTTCACGTTGGGCGGCGTCGAGTTTGAGGGCGCGGGCGAGGCGAAGCCCTGCTATTGGATGGACGGCGCGGTCGCGCCGGGCGCGGCGGCGTGGCTGGGCGGGCGTGGCGGACTGCGCGCGAAGATCCTCGCCGGCGGCGCGCTGCACTGCGGTCCGGCGGCGTTGCGCGTGCCCGAGTTGCTCGCCCTGGGCTAGCGCGGTCATTTGGCTTGCCGGTCGGCGGGCCGCGGGCGCTTCCTCGTGCGCGGCCCGGTTTTTTCCCGGGACCTCATCCTCCCATGAAAATTCCCCGCCTGAGTGCCAGCGCCGCCGCATTCGCCACGGGCTTCCTCGCGGCTCCACTCATCGCGCAGACCGCGCCCGCGCCGGCGGCGGGCGCCGCCGAGCCGCAAAAGCTCGAGGCCTTCGTCGTCACTGGCTCCTATATCCCTTCGGCCGAGACGGCGGTCGAGGCGGGAGCCTCGCCCGTCGTCCGCGTCGATCGTCGCGCGATCGACGAGTCGGGGGTCACCAATGCCACGGAGCTGCTCCAGAAGGTCACCGTCACCAACGCCAACTCCGTCCCGGTTTCCAACAACTCCACCGGCTTCACGCCCGGCGCGTCCACCGTCTCGCTCCGTGGCCTCGGTCCTGAGGCGACGCTCATCCTGATCAATGGCCGGCGCGTCGCGCCTTACCCGGTCGGCGTCGGCGGCGCCACGGCGTTCGTCGATCTCGGGTCGATCCCGCTCGCGGCGGTGGAGTCGATCGAGATTCTGAAGGACGGCGCCTCCGCGCTCTACGGCGCCGACGCCGTGGCGGGCGTGATCAACGTGAAGCTGCGCCGCAGCCTCGGCGGCAGCGAGGCCTTCGTGAGCTACGGCAACACCACGCACAAGGACTCGCACGAGTTCGTGTCGTCATTTGCGAGCGGCGTGCAGGCCGGCAACCTCAACCTCCTCGTCGGCCTCAACCTCTACCGCAAGGGCGCCATCATGGACCGCGACCGCGGCTACTCCGCGGTGTCGCCGTTCCGCACGGAGAACGCCAGCCCGTTCAACCTCGAGCTCTCGCGCTTCGCCGTCGCCGCCGCGCTCGGCCAGGCCGTGGGCGCGCCCATCCGCGGCGTCAGCAACTTCGCCGGCACCTTCTTCGGTTCGTCCGGCGCGGACAGCGGCAACACCGGCACGCGCCCCGCGTCGCAATACACCTACACCGCGGGCCGCGGCTCCACCTTCAACCCCAACGAATTCACCACCTCCTACCCCGGGGTGCGCCGCGGCGGCGGCATGCTGTCCGGCGAGCTGAAGCTTTTCCGCACCGACAACATCAAGGCCTACGGCGATCTCTCCTGGCAGCGCATCAACATCGACTACGCGCTCGCCCCCACGCCCACCGGCGATTTCGAGACCACCGGGCAGACCTCGCTCGTCATCCCCGCGCGCACGGCCAACCCCATCCTCACCATCATCGACCTGCGCACGTTTTCCCTGCTGTCGGTGCTGCCCGGCTTCCCGGTTTCCCTCGGCCAGTTTCCCGGGCCCGGCACGCGCTTTGTCAACGGCACCGCGCAGCGCCTCGCCCCCGCGGGCGCGAGCAACCCCTTCAATCCCTTCAACCAGGACATTTCCGGCGACTCGCGCGGCCGCCTGGTCGAGTTCGGCAATCGCCTCGTGCGCAACCGCAACGACGCCTCGATGGCCAACGCCGGCATCAAGGGCGACAACGTCGCCGGCAAGTGGAACTTCGACGCCTCGATCACCGCGAGCGCGGTGCGCGACGTGACGCGCAACCGCCTCACCTCCGCGTCGCGCTTCAACCAGATTCTCAACGCCGCCTCGCCCCTCTTCGATCCGCGCAGCCCGGGCTACCTCGGCACGACCACGCCCTACAATCCCTTCGGCTACTACCAGAATCCCATCGCCGCCAACGCCGCGCTCGCCGACTACGCCAACATCGATTCCAGCGACGATCACAAGTCCACGCTCGTGCAGCTCAGCGCCGTCGGCTCGACGCGCGAGCTGCTGCGGCTCCCGGGCGGCGCGCTGGGCGTCGCCTTCGGCGCGGATTTCCGCCGCGAGCAGCTCGCGCAAAACCCGAGCGCGATCAGCCTCGCGGGCGACATCCTCGGCTCCGCGCCCAGCGCCGTCACCCGCGCGCAGCGCAAGATCGCCGGGTTCTTCGCCGAGGCGCGCGTGCCGGTTTTTTCCAGCCTCGAGGCGGGGCTCTCCGCCCGCCACGAGGTCTTCTACACGAGCCACGCGAGCAAGACCGTGCCCAAGGCCACGCTCCGCTGGCAGCCGCTCGACCGCCAGCTCACGCTGCGCTCCAGCTGGTCCGAGGGCTTCCGCGAGCCTTCGCTCTTCGAGCGCTATTCCTCGCCGATCGCCGCGCTCACGCCGATCCTGGACCCGCGCGATCTCTTCCTTGAGCCCGAGCAGCGCATCACGCTCCGCGGCAACCGCCGGCTCGCGCCGGAAAAGACCGACTACTTCAACGCCGGCTTCGTGTGGTCCCCCACGCGCCCCGGCCTCAAGGGCCTCTCGCTCGGCGCCGACTACTGGGCCGTCACGCGCCGCGGCACCGTATCGGCTAATATCCAAGATATGGTCTTCCGTTACTTCGGCATCCTTCCCGGCGGCATCCAGCCGGGCGAGAGCATCGATTTTTCCTCCAGCGGTGCCATCGCGAGTGTGAATGGTCTCTTCTACAACGTCGGCCGCACCGCCGTGGAAGGCTGGGATTTCAGCGCCGGCTACCAATGGCCCACCGATCGCTTCGGCCGCCTCGATCTTTCCACGATCTGGACGCTGACCACGCGATTCGATCGCGCGGGCGCGCCCAACACGCCGTTGCGCAATGTGCTCGGCCTCGACTCCACGAGCGTCGCCGCCGACGGCTACCTCAAGCTCAAGGGCCGCGGCCAGGCGAGCTGGAGCTACCGCAACTGGGGCGTCGTGCTCGCCTGCAGCTACACCGACGGCTTCGACGACACCGATCCGCTCGGCCGGCCCTACCACGTGCGCGACCGCTACCTCACCGATGCGCAGGTCTCCTACACGTTCCGCGGCGCGCAGAGCAAATGGCTGCGCGAGCTGCGCCTCGTCGCCGGCGCCCGCAACCTCGCCGATTGGGATCCGCCGCAGGCCTACGGCAACGGGGGCAACGCCTCCGGCTATCCCGGCGCGCTCTACACCTCCGAGGGGCGATTCGTGTATTTCTCCGTGACGAAGAAATTCTGAGGAGAAGTAGGGCGGGTCTGTGACCCGCCCTACTTCTTCAGGTGCGCGGCGAGGAAGGTGTCGAGCGCCGCGGCAAACGAGACGGACTCGCTCTCGTTGCGGAAGCCGTGGCCCTGCTTGCCCTCGACGATCGCCTGGTAGTCCTTGCCATGTTTCTTCAACTGCGCCTCGAGGCGCGTCCAGTGCTCGATGACCACGCGCGGATCCTCGGCGCCGTAGGCGTGCAAGGTTGGGATTTTCAGGCGATCAACGAGCAGGATGGGCGAGGTGGCGTCGCGGTAGGCGCGCGTGGGGCCGACCCACTCGTCGCGCCAGCTGAACTCGTTGCCCGCGCGCCAGGCATCCTCGCCGCGCCGGAAAAACGTGATCTCCAGATCGGCGGCGCCCACGTAGTTGACCGCGCACGCGTAGAGGTCGGGCGTGAGCATCGCGCCGGCGAGCGAGGCGTAGCCGCCGTAGCTCGCGCCGTAGATCGCGACGCGCTTCGGATCCGCGATGCCTTGCGCGATGGCCCATTGCACGCCGTCGGTCAGATCGTCCTGCATCGCGCGGCCCCACTGCTGGCGGCCCTTGTCGATGAAGCTGCGGCCGTAGCCGCCGGAACCGCGGTAGTTGGGCTGCAGCACGGCGTAGCCCCGGCTCGCGAGGAACTGGGCGTCGCGATCGTAGCTCCAGGAGTCGCGGATGCCGAAGGGCCCGCCGTGCGGGTGCAGGACGAGCGGGACCTTCTTCCCCTCCATGCCGCGCGGCACCGTGAGATAGCCGTGGATGATCAAGCCGTCGCGCGCCGCGTAGCTGATGGGCTTTCGCACGCTGAGGCGCGCGGGATCGATGTTGCTCAGGCGCTTGAACTGCGTGAGCGAGCCGGCCTTGTGATCGAGCACGTAGACCACGCCCGGCTCGCGGTCGTGGCGCACGAGCACGAGTTCCACGCTGCCATCGGCCGAGGCGCTGACGGTGGATATCTCGCAGCCCTTGAAGGTGGCCTCGAGCTTGGCCTGCAACGCGCCGCGCGCCGCGTCGAACCAATGGTAGCGCAGCCGCTCCGCCTCGTAGCTCACGCCGAGCAGGCGGGCGCCGTCGACCCAGACGATGAGCTCGACGATCTCGCCCTCGGGCGGGACGAAGAGCGGCGGGCCCTTCTCAAACGTGCGCGTGTCCACGGCGTAGAGCGCGCCACGGTCGTGGTCCTCGCGGGAGATCATCCACAGCGTGCGGTGGTCGGACGAGAAGCGCTTCGGGGCCCACGTCTCCTCGTAGCCGTGGAGCGGGTGCGTGGCGACGGCGCGGAACTTCTCGTCGTCGCTCGCGCGGTGTTCCCAGATGAGGGACTTGCCCTCGAGGCGCGAGCGCAGCCGCAGGTGCCCGCGCTGGTCGAAGAGCCAGTCCTTGAACCGGTCGGACTCGCGCAGCTCGACCAAGGTGGTGTGCGCGCCGTTGCGGATGTTGAGGCGGCCGACGGTCGCGGGCGTGCCGATGAAGGTGGCGTTGTCGACGTTGCCCGCGAAGATGCCGATCACGCCGATGCGCTCGGGGTCGGAGGGCAGCTCATCGACGATGTGCGCGAAGTCGCCGGTGAGGTTGTTTTCGATGCGCTGCGACTCGGCGAGGCGCACCACGGTCTTGCCCGCGAGATCGGTGGAGCCGATGAAGAACGACTCGTTGCCCGAGACATCCGCGCGGAAGACGATCCGATCGTTTCCTTTCCACATGATGCGCGCGAAGCTCTCGTCGGCGCCGCGCAGGATCATGCGCGATTCCTTGGTCGCGCGATCGAACAGGCCCAGGGCGAGCTTCTTCTCGTGCGGGAAGAGAAACGCGATCTTGGTGCCGTCGGGCGAGAGGCGGGGCTGGCGGAGCGACGGAGTGCCGTAGAAATCCTCGGGCTTGAGCGGCGGCTCGGGCGCGGCGTCGGCCGCGGGGAGCGGCGCGCCGGCGCCGAGGGCCGCGAGCAGCGCGGCGGCGCGCAAGAGCGGGAGTTTCATGCGCCGTGAATCAGCGGCGTTGCGGGGCCGAGTCAATGCGCCGGCAGCGCGAGGCGGTGGCGCAGCCAGGCGACGCCGCTGGGTTCGTCGGCAAACGCGCCGTCGAGCTGCGCTTCGAAGGCCTCGTCGAGGAGGGCCTTGAACTCGCGGCCGGGCTTCCGGCCCAGCGCGATGAGGTGCCGGCCCAGCAGGATCGGCTTGGGCGCGGCGTCGGCGAGCGCGAGGGCGTGGGCGGCGGCGCAAAGCTCGGAGATGCGCGCGTGGATGTCCGGCGAGGCGAGGGGCGGGCGGCCATTGACGTCGGCGCGCATCACGAGCGCGAGGTCGTCGATGGTCGCCGGCGCGAGGCGGCGGGCGAGGCGGCGCACGCTCGTGTCCGAGAAAGCCGCCGCGCCGTGGTGGTGCGCGAGATGGTGGACGACGAGCGCGGCGACGGGCGCGTCGAGCTCGAGCGGCGCGCCGATGCGCCGCAGGAACGCCGCCGCGATCGGGCCGCCCGCGGCCTCGTGGCCCGGGCTGGTCCAGCGCACGGTGCCGCGTTTCTCGGCGCGCACGGTGGTGGCGGGCTTGCCAAAGTCGTGCGCGAGCACGGCGAACATCAGCATGCGGCGGCGCGGCGCGGCGCCACCGCCCCAATCCGGCAGCGCGACCAGGGCGTCGAGGCAGTGCTGCGTGTGCGTGAACACGTCGCCTTCGGGGTGCCACTCCGGTTCCTGCGGCGTGCCGCGCAGCGCGGCGATCTCGGGGAAATGCCGCAGCCAGCCGGTTTCCTCCAGCACCGCGAGGCCGCGGCTCGGTTTTTCCGCCTTGCCCGCCCATTTCTCCCATTCGCCCCAGACCCGCTCGACCGGCAGCTCGGCGAACGTGCCCGCGATCGCGCGGCAAAGCGCGGCCGTCTCCGGCGCGAGCGCGAGGTCGAACCGCGCGGCGAGCTGCATCCCGCGCAGCACGCGCAGCGGATCCTCGGCGAAGGCGGCGCTCGTGTGGCGCAGCAGCCGGGCGGCGAGGTCGCGCCGGCCCCCGTGCGGGTCGATGAGTTCGCCGGTGAACGGATCGAGCGCGATGGCGTTGATCGTGAAGTCGCGGCGGGCGGCGGCCTCGGCGTCGTTCAGCTGCGGGTCGGGCGCGACGGCGAAGCCGCGGTGGCCGGCGCCGGTCTTGGATTCGCGGCGCGGGAGCGAGAAGTCGTATTCCGCGCCGGTGGCGCGGCTGCGGACCTTGATCACGCCAAAGCTGCGGCCGACGACATCGGTCGAGCCGAAGGGCTCGAGCACGCGATGCAGCGTCTCGAAGTCGACGCCGCCGACCTCGAGGTCGAAGTCCTTGGGCGCGAGGCCGAGCAGCCAGTCGCGCACGCCGCCGCCCACGAGCCGCGGCCGGCCGATGCGCCGCACCGCCTCGAGCATCGCGCGCAGGTCCGCGGGCAGGGCGGGGAGGGGAGGCAGGTCGTTCATGCGCGACGGAGCGCGGCCACCACGACGAGGAGCCAGCCGACCATCAGGACGATGCCGCCGACCGGTGTCACCGGCCCCAGCCAGCGGGGTCCACCCAGCGCGAGCCAGTAGAGCGAGCCGGAAAACAGCACCACGCCCGCCGCCCACAGGCGCGTGATCCAAGCCGGGAGCCTTGCGCCGGCGTCGGTTTCCGGGCCGGCGGTGCGCGCCCAGGCGGCCAGCGCGACGAGGGCGACGGCGTGGAGGAGATGGTATTTCACGGCGGTCTCCCACGCGGTCGTCATCCCGCGCTCCATGAGCGTGGCCTTGAGGGCGTGGGCGCCGAAGGCCCCCAGGGCGATGCCAGTCAGGCCCAGCAGGCCGGCGGCCAGGAGCGGCAAGGAAGGGGGGCGGGTGGAAGCGGGCATGCCGCGACGCTGGCGTATCTCGCGGGCGAAACAAGCGTGGTTGTCGGCGCGCTCCCGGCGTGAAGGAAAACCAAGGGATGGGGGACGCCTTTTGGCGACCCACTACCCGGCAGAACCTGCCCTTGACACCCCTCTCGCCGTCCGGCACCCCTGACCCTCTTTTTCTCTCAAGACCATGCAACCTACATTCCGTCCGCACCGCAAAAAACGCGCCCGCCAAATCGGATTTCGCGCCCGCATGGCCACGCGGGGTGGCCGCAAGGTCATCCGCAACCGCCGCCGCAAGGGCCGCAAGCGGCTGACCGTCGTTTGATTCTCCCGCTCGCGGCGGTTCCGGCGCGGTGATTCCCCGCGCACGCCGCTACGGCCATGCGTTTTCGCTCCGAGCAGCACTTGCGTCGGCCCGCCGACATCCGCGCCGCGCGTGAGCAGGGCGAGCGCGTCGATGGCCGCGCATTCACGCTCTGGTGGAAACCGCAATCGCCGGCGACCGCCGAGGGCGGCAAGAAAGCCGCGCCCGTGATTTCCCGCGTCTGTGTGATCGCCTCCGGCAAGGCCGTCGGCCGGGCCGTGCGGCGCAACCGCGCCAAGCGCCGCCTGCGCGAGGTCTTTCGCCAGCACCAGGCCGCGCTGCCCGCCGGTTGCGATGTCGTGATGGTGGCGCGCGCCACCGTGCTCGAGATGCCGATGCCGGAGCTGGGCCGCCGGTTCACCGAGGCCTGTTCGCGCATCGCGCCGCCCGCCCCATGAGCGCCGCCGCCGTGTTTCGCCGCGTGGGGCGGCTTTTCGCCCGCCTGCCGGCCGCCTTGTTGCTCGCGCTGATTCGCCTCTACCAGCGCACGCTCGGGCCGGCCCTGCCCGTGATCACGCTGGGGCGCTGCGGCTGCCGCTTTCACCCGACGTGCTCGCACTACGCCGCGGGGGCGATCCGGACGCACGGCGCGCTCTCCGGCGTGGCGCTTGCCGCCGCCCGTCTCGCCCGTTGCACGCCGCTGCATCCGGGCGGGTTTGATCCGGTGCCCGCCGTCTCGCCGCTCCGCGCCGCCAGGCCGCGGCCGAGTTGCTCGCGGATGAATCCCACGGCCCCCCCGTCTCTCTCCCACTCTCCGTCCTAATGGACAAAAAGAACACCACCATCGGCGTCGTGCTGCTGCTTGCGGCCTTTGCCTTCATGTTTCTCGGGCCCAAGTCGTCGCCGCCCGCGGCGCCGGCGCAGCCCGCCCCCCCGGCGGGCGCCTCCGCCGCGCCGGCCGGCGATCCCGCCGCTGCGACCAGCGGCGGTGCCGCGGCCGTCCCGGCGGCGTTTGCCGCCGTCAACCGCGACTCGTCCAACGCGACGGTCGTGAAGCTCGGCAACGACTTCATCGAGGCGCGCTTCACCGACTCCGGCGGCGCGCTGCTCGAAGTCGCGCTCAAGAAATACCCCAAGGCCCTCGGGAGCACGGAGCCCTACGTCTTCAACGAGCACCACGCCGAATCGATCTTCGCGTTCGTCAACTACCCGGGGCTCGATCGCAACACCCGCTACCAGCTCGTCGCGCAGACCGCCACCGAGGTGGTCTACCGCGCCGCGCTGCCCAACGGGCTCGAGGTCACGCGCCGCTACGTGCTGTCGCCCAACACGGCGGACGCCACGGATCCCTATCAGATCCGCCACGAGACCACCGTGCGCAACACCGGGGCGCAGCCCGCGCCGGCCATGCTCGTCACGCTCGCGCTGGGCACGGCTGCGCCGAACAACCGCGACGACGTCGGCCAATACCTCAAGACCGGCTACTCCACCGGCAGCGGCCAGAAGTTCATCGCGCGCTCCGAGCTCGAGGCGAGCAATGGTTTCCTCGGCATGGGGTCGCATGCCTCCCGCCCGGAGATCGCCAGCGGCGGCCCGCTCGTCTGGGCCTCGGTGCAAAACCAGTTCTTCGCGAGCATCGTCAGCGGGGAAAAGCCCTTTGCCGGCCTTGTCACGCGGCGCGTGAAGCTCATCGCCGAGCTGCCCCAGGACAACCCGCACGCCTACGGCATCGCCGGCGAGGCGCAGTTCAACGTCGCCGCCCTCGCCGCCCAGGCGGAGACGAAGCTCACCGCTTCAATCTACGTCGGCCCGAAGGAATACCGCCGCCTCGCCAACGGGAAGGCCTTCAAGGCCGACGAGGACAAGATCATGGATTTTGGCGTCTTCAAGTGGTTCAGCCAGCTCCTGCTCACGATCATGACCGCGATCCACGGCTGGATGGCGGGAATCTCGCCGTCGTGGGCGTGGGGCTTCGCCATCGTCCTCACCACGCTTTCGCTCAAGACGGTCTTCATCCCGTTCACGCTGGCCGCGTCGCGCTCCGCCAAGCGCATGGCCAAGATTCAGCCGGAGCTGCAGGCCATCCGCGAAAAATACAAGGACAACCCCCAGAAGCAGCAGCAGGCCACGATGGAGCTGTTCAAGACGCGGAAAATCAACCCCATTGGCGGCTGCCTCCCGATCCTGCTCACGATGCCCTTCTTCATGGGCTTCTTCTCGATGCTCCCGAGCGCGGCCGAGCTGCGGTTCCAGCCCTTTCTCTGGGCGCACGACCTTTCCAGCACCGACACCGTCGCGCACATCCCGCTCGGGTTCATGACGCTCCCGCTGAACATCATGCCCATCCTCATGGGCGCGACGATGATCATCCAGATGCACCTCACGCCGTCGCCCTCCGTGGACAACGCGCAGGTGAAGATGATGAAATTCATGCCCTACGTCTTCGCGCTCATCTGCTACAACTTCTCGTGCGCGCTCTCGCTCTACAGTTTCGTCAACGGCCTCTTCACCATCGGCCAACAGCTCGTGATCAACCGCATGAAGGACGCAGAGGAGCCGGCCGTCACCATCGGGCCTGGCGGCAAGCCGACGAAAAATGTGACGCCGCCGAAGAAGAAATGATCAGACGCCAGAGGCCAGATGCCAGCCATCGTCTCCACACCTCCTGCCCTCTGACATCTGGCTTGTGACATCTTTCCGCCACCATGGCCGGCCATAACAAGTGGTCCAAAGTCAAACGACTCAAGGCCGTCACCGATTCGCGCCGCGGCAAGGTCTTCTCCCGCCTCTCGCGCGACATCACGCTCGCCGCCAAGTCCGGCGGCGGCGACCCGGCGGGCAACGCCCGCCTCCGCACCCTCGTGCTCAAGGCCCGCGACGCCAACATGCCCGCCGACAACGTCGACCGCGCCATCAAGAAAGGCACCGGCGAGCTCCCCGGCGTCACCTACGAGGAAATCACCTACGAAGGCTACGGCCCGGGCGGCGTGGCGTTTGTCGTGCAAGCCACGACCGACAACAAGACCCGCGCCGCGAAGGATGTGCGCGCCGCCTTTGCCCGCCACGGCGGCAACCTCGCGGCCAGCGGCGCCGTGGCCTTCCAGTTCTTGCACGCCGGCCAGTTCCTCATCGCCCGCGAAAAGACCACCGAGGACCGCCTCATGGAAATCGCCCTCGAAGCCGGCGCCGAAGACGTGATCGCGAGCGAGCATGGCTTCGAGGTCCGCTGCGACATCCACGCCTTCGACAAAATCTCGCACGCGCTCGAGCACGCCGGCCTCAAGCCCGACAGCGCCGAGCTCGCCTACATCCCGACCACGACCGTCCCGGTCGCTGATCGCCACGTGGCGGCGACGCTCGCCAAGCTCCACGAGACCCTCGAGGAAAACGACGACGTGCAGCAGGTCTTCTCCAACGAGGAAATCGACCCCGCGATCGCGGGCGAATAGGCACCCCGTCATAACCCACCCGGTTACTTGCGTCGCGGGCCGGACCTTGGTTTCGTCCCAGCCTTGATATGACAGACGACGTTGAAGTCGCGCCGGCCGAGCAGGCCTCCCCGCGCCACCTTGCGCCCGACGACGTGGGCCTCGTGGCGCCGCGCGACTTCGTCCACCGCGAGCCGTTCACGTTCAAGAGCGGGCAGGTCATCCCCGGCTTCACGCTGCGCTACGAGACCTACGGCCAGCTCAACGCCACGCGCGACAACGCCGTCCTCATCTGCCACGCGCTCAGCGGCGACCACCACTGCGCGGGCTGGCACTCGCCCGCCGACAAGAAGCCCGGCTGGTGGAACAACCTCATCGGCCCCGGCAAGGCCGTCGACACGCGGCGTTTCTTCGTCGTGTGCGCCAATGTCCTCGGCGGCTGCCAGGGCTCGACCGGCCCCTCGTCGATCAACCCGGAGACGGGCCGCGCCTACGGCACCACCTTTCCCTTCGTCACCATCCGCGACATGGTGCGCGCGCAGAAGCTCCTGCTCGACCACCTCGGCGTCGTCGAGCTGCACGGCGTCATCGGCGGCTCGATGGGCGGCATGACGGCGATGCTCACGGCCATCGAGTATCCGAAGTTCACCCGCCGCGTGCTCGCGATGGCCACGACCGGCCGCGAGGGCGCGCAGGCGATCGCGTTCAACGAGGTCGGCCGCCAGGCCATCATGCAGGACCCGGCGTGGAACCGCGGCGACTACCCGCGCGACGGCGGCCCGCGCACCGGCCTCGCGATCGCGCGCATGATGGCGCACATCACCTACGTGTCCGACGCGAGCATGGAGCGGAAGTTCGGCCGCAAGAAAAAGGACACCGCCGCGGCCGACGCCTACACCTTCGAGCAGCAGTTCGAGGTCGAGGGCTACCTGCGCCACCAGGGCCAGAGCTTCATCAACCGCTTCGACGCGAACACCTATCTCTACATCACGCGCGCGCTCGACCAGTTCGACCTCGCGCACGCCTACGGCTCGCTGGAAAAGGCCTTCGCTCCCCTCGAGGGCGACACGCTCATCGTCGGCTTCACGAGCGACTGGCTCTTTCCGCCCGAGCAGAACCGCGCGCTCGCGCTCGCGCTGCTCCGCGCCGGCAAGCGTGCCAGCTACGCCGAGCTCAGCACGGATCTCGGCCACGATTCGTTCCTCCTGGAGTCGGAGGAGCTCTATTCGCTCGTCCGCGCCTTCCTCGAGCGCGGCCAGCACTACGACTCCAGCTACTCGATCTGACCATGAGCCGCCCCGCGGAAAAGCGCACCGTCGACATGCAGATCATCGCCGAGTGGGTGGAGCCCGGCGCGCGCGTGCTCGATCTCGGCTGCGGCTCGGGCGCGCTGCTCGACTTCCTCGTGCAGTCGAAAAAGGTCTCCGCCGTCGGCGTGGACCTCGACTTCGGCCGCATCACCGCCTCCGTGCGCCGCGGGCTCTCGGCCTACCAGGGCGACATGACGGCGTTCATGCAGGCGTTTCCCGAGAAGCACTTCGACCGCGTGATCTGCTCGCGCACCGTGCAGGAGCTCGCCGATCCCACCGGCGTGATCCTCGAGGCGCTGCGCGTGGGCCGCACGCTCACGGTCGGCTTCGTGAACCACGGCTTCTGGAAGAACCGCGTCAACGCGCTCCTCCAAGGCCGGAAGATCCGCAACGCCGTCTACACGACCGAGTGGTTCGAGAGCCGTCCCTCAAATCCGCTGACGATCGCGGACTTCGAGCACTTCTGCGCGGCGAAGGGCATCCGCATCGCCCGGCGCGCCCACCTCGCCGGCAACTGGCACACCCCGTGCCGCACGCTCCCCAACCTCCTCGCCGGCTACGCGCTCTACGATCTGGCGCGGTGACGGGGCTCAGCCGCCGCCGAGGGCGCCGGCCTGGCGGGTCAGTTGCTTTTCCAGGCTGCCGCACACCAGCTCGCACAGCTTGAAGATCGAGGGATCCGCGATCGCGTAGAAGACCTGCAGGCCCTCCTTCCGGCGCGACAGGATGTGCGCCTGCGTGAGCGTCTGCAGGTGGCGCGAGATGTTGGCCTGCGTGCCGCCGGTCGCCTCCACGAGATCGTTCACGCTCCGCTCGCCGTCGAACAGCGCCTGGATCAGCCGCAGCCGCATCGGCTCGGCCAGCGCCGCAAAGCGCCGCGCCACCAGCTCAAGGGCCTCGTCGGGCAGGGGAAGCTTCTTCGCCATGCCGACAGCCAGCACAGGCTTGACATCTTTTCAAGTATATACGTATATGCGCATACAGGAAAACCTGTCCACCATGAAAATCGAATCCCTCATCCGCCTCCTCGCCGGCACGGTCACGCTCACGGGCGTCGTCCTCACCTACTACCGCGGGCCCGTCTGGCTGCTGGTGCCCGCGTTTGCGGGGCTCAACCTCATCCAGTCGGTCTTCACCGGCTTCTGCCCGCCCGCCTGGCTGCTGGGCAAGCTGGGCTGGCTCGGCGCCGATGGCACCATTCGCTTTGGCGGCGCCAAGGGCGCCCGCTGATGAAGCCCCGGCTCGCGCTTCTCCTGATCCTGCCGCTCGCGTTGGGTGCGTGCGGCCGGCCGTCGCGGTCGGAATCGGCCGCGGCGTTGCCGGCCGCGCGCGTCTCAGTCGCCTCGGTCCAGCGGGAGAGCCCGCCCGCGCTGCTGCCGGTCCCCGGCACGGTTCGCGCCGTGCGTCGCGCCGCGCTGGCGGCCAAGGTCGCCGGCACCGTCGAGCCGCCCGCGCTCGCGCTCGGGCAGGCGGTGCGCGCGGGCGACGCGCTGCTGAAAATCACCGCGGCGGATCAGCTCGCGCGGGTCGCGCAGGGCCGCGCGCTGCTGGCGCAGGTCGAGCGCGAGCTCGCCCGCGAACGCACGCTCGCCGCCTCCGGCGCCGGCACGCCTGACACCGTCCGCAGCCTCGAGGATCGGCGCGCCCAGGCGCAGGCCGCCCTCGGCGAGGCCGAGGCCGTGCTCGACTACGCGGTGGTGCGGGCGCCGTTCGACGGCCTGATTGCGCGGAAGTTCGTCGAGCCCGGCGATTTCGCCGGCATCGGCGCGCCGTTGCTCCAGCTCGATGGCCGCGATGCCCTTGAGATCGAGCTGGCGGTGCCCGGGTCGCTCGCCGGCGCACTCGCCGTGGCGGCGAAGCTCGCGGTCGAAATCCCTGAGGCGGGGCTCCACTTTGAGGCCGCCGTCGCCGAGCTGTCCTCCGCCGCCGATCCCGCGACGCGCACCGTCATGGCGACGCTCTCCGTCCCGGCCGGCACCGACGCGCGGCCCGGGCAGTTTGCCCGCGTGCTGGTGCCCGCCGCCCCCGCGCCGGTTCTGCTCGTGCCGGCCGGCGCCGTATCGCCCTTCGGGCAGATGGAGCGGGTGTTCGTCGCGGCCGAGGGCCCGCGCGCCGTGCTGCGCCTCGTGAAAACCGGCGCGCGCCGCGGTGATCGCGTCGAGATTGCCGCCGGCCTCGCCGCGGGCGAACGCGTGGTCGTCGCGCCGCCCGCGGCGCTGCGCGACGGGCAGCCCTTGGAAATCTCCCCGTGAGCGGCGCGGCTCCATCCCCGGCGCCGCGCGGTTTCGCCGGCCGGCTCGCCGCGCTCTTCGTCGACTCGAAGCTCACGCCCATCGTCGTGCTCGCCTCGTTGCTGCTCGGGCTTTTCGCCGTCCTCATGCTCCCGCGCGAGGAGGAGCCGCAGATCAAGGTGCCGATGGTGGACGTCCACGTCGCGATGCCCGGCGCCGCGCCCGCGGAGGTCGAGAACCGCGTGACGCGCCCGATGGAGAAGCTCCTGTGGGAAGTGCCCGGCGTGGAATACCTTTACTCCACGTCGAGCCCCGGCCAATCGCTCGTGATTGTGCGGTTCAAGGTCGGCACCGACATCGAGGCCGCGCTCGTGCGGCTGAACCAAAAGCTGCAGGCCAACTTTGATCGCATCCCCGCCGGCGCAAGCCCCCCGCTGGTGAAGCCCCGCACGATCGACGATGTGCCGATCCTCGCGCTCACGCTGCACAGCGCGAGCCACGACCATCTCGCGCTCCGCCGGCTCGCCGCGCAGCTCGACGACGCGGTGAAGTCCGTCCCGCAGGTCGCCGAGACCACGCTCATGGGCGGCACCCGCCGCGCCGTCCGCGTCGCGCTCGATCCCGCGGCGCTCGCCGCGCGCCGCCTCGCCGCCAGCGATCTCGCGCCGATCCTGCGGGCGGCCAACGCCCCCCTCCACGCCGGCTCGCGGCCGTTTGCCAACACCGAGGTGCTGCTCGAGGCCGGGCGGTTTCTCCGCGACGCCGCCGATCTCGGCGCGGTGGTGATCGGCGTGTTCGAGGGCCGGCCCGTCTTCCTCCGGGACGTCGCGGTGATCACGGACGCGACGGAGGAGCCGGCCACCTACGTTCTCCACGCCGAGCCGCGGCGCGGAATCATCGAGGCCGCCGTCACGCTCAGCGTCGCCAAGCGCCCGGGCGCCAACGCCACCACCGTCGTCGAGGCCGTGCTCGCCAAGGTCGGCGCCCTCCGCGGCACGCTGCTGCCCGCCGACGTGGCGATCACCGTCACGCGCGACTACGGCCGCACCGCCGCGGAGAAAAGCGACGAGCTGCTCCTGCACATGGGCATCGCGGTGTTCGGCGTCGCCGTGCTCATCCTGATCTTCCTCGGCTGGCGCGAGTCGCTGGTCGTGCTGCTCGCGATCCCCACGACGCTCGCGCTCACGCTGCTGGTGTTCTACCTTTACGGCTACACGCTCAACCGCATCACGCTCTTCGCGCTGATCTTCTCGATCGGCATCCTGGTGGACGACGCGATCGTGGTCGTGGAAAACATCGTCCGCCACCTGCGCCTCCCCGGCGCGGGGAAAAAGCCGCTCCCGCAGCTCGCGCTGGAGGCCGTCGATGAGGTCGGCAACCCGACGCTGCTCGCGACCTGGGCGGTCATCGCCGCGATTCTGCCGATGGCGTTCGTCGGCGGCCTGATGGGGCCTTACATGCGGCCGATTCCCATCGGCTCGACGGCGGCGATGCTTTTCTCCGTCGCCATCGCGTTCACGCTCACGCCATGGGCCGCGGTGCGGGTGCTGCGGCGCCGCGGCCCCGCGCCGGGAGCGGCGACCCCGGCCGGGGCTCACGACCACGCGCCCGGCGACTGGTTTACGCGGCTCTACCACCGCATCATGGAGCCGCTGCTCGATCGCGCGCGGTGGCGTTGGGTCTTCCTCGGCGCGATCGTCGCGCTGCTGCTGGGCGCGGCGGCGTTTGTGCCCGCCGGCGCGGTCACGATCAAGATGCTGCCGTTCGACAACAAGTCGGAGTTCCAAATCGTGCTGAAGACGCCCGAGGGCACGACGCTGGAGCAGACCGCGCGCGTCGCCCGCGAGATGGCCGACACGCTGCGCGCCGTGCCCGAGGTGCGCGACTGCCAGATCTACGCGGGCACGGCGGCGCCGTTCAATTTCAACGGCCTCGTGCGCCACTCCTACCTGCGGCGCGGGCCCAACATCGCCGACATCCAGGTCAACCTCGTCGGCAAGTCCGACCGCTCCGACCAGAGCCACGCCATCGCCAAGCGCGTGCGCCCGCTCGTCGCCGCCGTCGCGGCGAAGCACGGCGCCACCGTCTCCGTCGCCGAAGTGCCGCCCGGCCCGCCCGTGCTCCAATCGATCGTCGCCGAAATCTACGGGCCCGACGAGGCGCGGCGCCTCGCGCTCGCGCGGGAGGTCCGCGGCATCATGGCCCGCGCGCGCGGCGTCGTGGACCTCGACTGGTATGTGGAGGCCGAGCAGCCGAAGATCCGCTACGCCATCGATCGCGCCAAGGCCGCGCTGCACGGCGTGAGCGAGGGCGCGATCGCCCGCACGCTTGCGCTGGCCGCGCAGGGCGGCGCGATCGATCTCCTGCACGCGCCGGCGGAGCGCGAGGATGTGCCGCTGATCCTCGAGCTGCCCGCCGGCCGCCGCTCGCAGCCGGAGGCGCTGCTCGCCCTCCACGTGCGCGCCGATTTGCCGCCGGCGGCGCTCGATTTTTCGGCGCCGCTCGTGCCCCTGAGCGAGCTGGTGCAGATTGAGCGGACCGTGGGCGAGCGCAGCCTCTACCGGAAAAACCTGAAGCCCGTGACCTACGTCGTCGCGGATGTCGCCGGCGAAGTGGAGAGCCCGGCCTACGCGATGTTTGGCATCGACCGAGCGATCCGTCGGCTCGATGCGCGCCCGTTCGGCGCGACCGAGGCGGCGCTGCCGATTTTCCACCTCGACCTGCCCGCCGACGATCAGTCGCCCGCGCTGAAGTGGGACGGCGAGTGGCACATCACGCTCGAGGTCTTCCGCGACCTCGGGCTCGCCTTCGCCGCGGTGCTCGGGCTCATCGCGCTGCTCATGGTCGGCTGGTTCAGGAGCTACACGACGCCGCTCGTCGTGATGGCGGCGATTCCGTTCTCGCTCATCGGCATTTTGCCGGCGCACTGGGCGCTCGGCGCGTTCTTCACCGCGACCTCGATGATCGGCTTCATGGCGGGCGCCGGCATCGTGGTGCGCAACTCGATCATCCTCGTCGACTTCATCGAGCTGCGCCGCGCAGAGGGCCGGCCGCTGCGCGACGCCGTGATCGAGGCGGGCGCGGTGCGCTTCCGTCCGATGCTGCTGACCGCGCTCGCGGTCGTCGTCGGCGCGAGCGTGATTCTGGCGGATCCGATTTTCCAGGGGCTCGCCATCAGCCTGATGTTTGGCGAGATCGCCTCGCTGCTCGTCAGCCGCATGGCGGTGCCTGTGCTCTACTTCATGAGCCAGCGCCGCGCGTCCGCCCCATGAAACCCTTCAAGCTCATCAAGGCCTTGTTCGGCCCCCGGGTGCCGCGCCGCCGCGCGATCGATTGCTTCGAGCGCGTGCGGGCCGGCTCCGCGATCCTGATCGACGTGCGCGAGCCGGGCGAATGGGCGGGGGGCGTGGCCGGGCGCGCGGTCCTGCTTTCGCTCAGCGATCTCAGCGGGCCGCGCGCGCGATGGGCGCCCTTCCTCGCCGCGCACCGCGAGCGCGAGCTGCTTTTCTACTGCGGCGCGGGCGTGCGCGCGGGGATGGCCGCGCGGATCCTCGCGCGCGAGGGCTTTCGCACGGCCAACGCCGGCAGCTTCAAGGAATGGTCCGCCGCGGGGTGGCCGGTGGTGAAGCCAAGATCGCCCTAGGGCGACGCTACGGCAGCTCGTAGATTTCCACCAACGCCTCGCCGGTGCCTCCGTCGGCCCCTTGCACCCAGACAGAATAGCTGTTGCCGGCATTCAACGTCACAACAAGGGCTGCATCCTTGCTGCCCGTCGGCAACGGAAACGCGCCGACACCTGCGAACGTGGGCGCAAACGAGCTATCCCAGTTGTCGTTTTCGATCACCTTTGCGCCGGCAGCGTCGTAGAGTTCAAGCTTGGGGTCGGACAGAACGCCGGGCAGGTTGAAGGGCGCCCCGCCGAGCGTCGGTCCCACGGCTCGAATCAAGACCCGCTTCGGGCCTGTGCCCGCGATGTGAAAGCCCGCGATCAGGAGGTCGGCCCCGATGCCCACCCGGTTGCGCGCCGAGAGATTGATCAAGCGCCCCGCGGTGGGCTCGCCCGCATCGTAAAGCTCGACGAGCACGACGCCGGGGCCCGAGCCACTGGCGATGGCGCTGTGGCCGCCGGTGACATTTTGCTGCAAGCCGGCGTCGCGGCTGCCGGCGGGAAATGGAAAAGCACCCAGGCGACTGAACGTGCCGGCTAGCCCGGAGGACCAGTTGTCGTTCTCGACGATTTTTGCCGAATCCCGGTAAAGCTCGATCTTGGGATCGAGCATCGCCGTCGTGACGCCGAACGGCAGGAGCGCCGGACCCGCGGCGCGCACAAGCACGTTTTTTGGGCCGCCCTCTACCGTGAACCCTACAATGAGTGATTGCGCCTCTGCGAGCGCGGTTCGCACCGAGACGTTGGCCAGCCAGGCGCTCGGCAAGACAGTGAGGACGGCGGGAGCGGAAATCACACGGCCGGCGACATTCGTGACGACACACGCATACGTGGCGGCATCGGCTGGCTGCGCGGAGGCAAAGGTGAGCGTGGCTTGGGTCGCGCCGGGCACAGGTATGCCGCTTTTCAGCCACTGGTAGCCTGGCGTCTGCGCACTGGAAGCGGCGGCGGAAAAGCTGGCGGGCTGGCCGGCCAACACCGTGAGCGCGGCGGGTTGCGCCGTGAAGACCGGCAATTGCACGACGGTCAACGCGGCGGCGGCGCTCGTGACCGTCCAAAGACGGTTCGTCACGACCACATCGTAGCGCCCGCCGTCGGAATTGCCGACGGAGTTAATGGTGAGAGTGGCGTTGGTGGCGCCTGCGAGATTGAGCCCATCCTTGCGCCATTGGTAGGCGAGGCTCGGCCCACCGTTGACGTTCGCCATGACGGTGAACGTGGCGGTCTGGCCCTGCGCCGCGGCCTGCGGCGCGGGCTGGGCGGAGAACGACGGCGCCGCAGCGCCCGATGCATCGCGCAAGGCAATCGCGTGAAAGACTCCCATGTCCACCGCCACAATCTGCCCGAGGCCCGCGGGCATGTTGGGTGGTGCGCCCCACGCTTGGACAGTGCCGTCGGCCATCATCGCAAGATTGCCGCCAAACCGAGCGGACAGCGCCGCGACGCCGGAGATGCCCGGCGGCATCCGGGTCTGCCCGACCGCCAAGCCCACGCCCCAAATCACGACCGAGCCGTCCGCTTTCAGGGCAAACGATCGATCGCTCAGCGCGATTGCGGCGACGCCGTTCAATCCAACGGGCACATTGGTCTGGCCGTAGATATTGGAGCCCCACGCAACGACGGTGCCGTCAGCCCTGAGCGCGAGGCTGTTGGTGCCGCCGACCGCGACCGCGATCGCGTTGTTCAATCCCGAGGGCACACTGGTCTGACCGTAGGTGTTGTCGCCCCATGCGACGACGGTGCCGTCCGATTTCAAGGCGAGTTGATGGTCGTCGGCCGCAATTGCGACCACGCCGGACAAGCTGACCGGCACCGTCAACCGACGACCGTGCCATCAGCCCTGAGCGCGAGGCTGCCGGAGTTGCCGGCGGCGATGGCCACGACGTTAGCCAAGCCCGGCGGCACGGTGGACTGCCCATGAGAATTGTCACCCCACGCAACGACAGTGCCGTCGGCCTTCAGCGCGAGACAATGCACCCGGCCGGCCGCGACCGCGGTCACATTGGTTAGCCCTGCCGGCACATTTAGCTGGCCGGCATCATTGAAGCCCCACGTGACGAGCTGAGGCACTGGCACCGCAACGTTGAGAAACATCGTCGCGCTCGTCGCCGAGCCGGCGGCATTGGTCACCACCATCTGATACCAGCCGCCATGGCGAGCAGGCGTGGCGCCCGAGAGGCTGTAGGCCGAGCCCGTCGCCCCGGGGATTGGGAGGCCATTGCGCCTCCACTGATAGGTCGCCGGCGTCGTGCTCGTCACGGTGGACGTGAACGACGTGGTCTGCCCGAGGTTCACCACCTGCCGCAAGGCCGCGAACGATGTGATGACGGGCGGAGCTTGGGCCGAAGCCGAGATGGAAATCAGCGCGAGCGTCCCGGAAAACCTGAGGATGCCGCCCATGCCGTTGGCTGGGCAGCTTGGTCGTCGCACACCGGCAGAAGCGCAATGCCGCCACGGCGTCAAAGAGTGTATCTTCCTGGCCATAGCTGAAGCAGGATCGTCGGCACGATGCGCACGGGCGGATCGCTTGGCAAGGTATTCACCGCGTTGAACCCCGATTCGCGCTGCTCGATGGGCGAGGAGTCTGAGCTTCCAGCTCACGAGAAAATTGACCCTCGCCGCCGCGCACCGGCGCCCCTTTGCCACCACCGCCCGCTTTCGTCACGGCTTGCACGGATCGCCGGCGACGGCGCCGCCGCCATCCTCGGGCATCCCGCCGATCGCGCGACCGCGGAGCGCGGCGATTTTAATCTCGATGCGGGTGTTGGCGGGCGCGGCGGCGGGGGCCACCGCCGGCTTGGTGTGGCCAAATCCCACCGGCAGCAGTCGCGCGCACTCCACGCCGAGGGCGACGAGCCCGGCGGCGACGGCCCGGGCGCGCGCCTCGGAGAGCTTTTGCGCGGAGGCGCTGGCACCGGCGGCCACATGGCCCTCGATGCGCACGCGGGTGAAGGCTGGCTTCTCGCGCAGGAACGCCGCGAGCTGGTCCAGGGCCGCGCCCGACTCCGGCGCGAGTTCGGCCGTGCCGGCCTTGAACGCCAGCGGGCCATCGAGCACGACGGCGTTGTTCTCGATGCGCGGCGCGGCGGCGAGCAGCGAGCCGACCGCACTGAGAAAAATCAGGACTCGGGAAAGCCACGTCTTCATGGGAAAAAGAAACGGGTCAATCGTCGTAGCCCAGCGAGCGAAGCCAAGCCTTCACCCCGAGCATCGTCGCCCCGATCACCACCGCCGAGACGATCATCAGCCAGCGCTTTCCGCGCGGATGGGAGGGCAGCGCGCGCACCGCGGTGTAGCCGGCGAGGCCGCGCACGATCCACCAGAGGCCCAGCACGATTCCCATCTCGCCGAGGGCGAGAGCCGCCATGAACCAGTGCAGGTGCACGGCGCGGGCATCCGCGGCGTCGACGATGACCTTGATCTGGAAGGCGATCATCGCGGCGCCTCCGAGCAAAAACCCGAGGCCCAGCCAACGGGCCGCGCGATCGGTGCGCGGCTGCCACAGCGGTTCGCTCATCGGGGCGCGCTACCGGGCATAGATACCCGCGGGCGCAAACACCGCCGCCGGTCCGCCGGAGATGCCCACCGGCGGCACGAGGATCGAGATCTCGCGGCCATCGACCCAGAGCCGCGCCCGGCTCGCCGCGGCCTCGAGGCCCTGCTGCCAGAACGGCGTCATGCCGCCGGGCGCGCGCTGGACGAGCTCCGGGGCCGTGAAGTCCTCCAGTCGCGTGCGCAGGACATGGCCCGCCACCGTGACGGTGGCGCCGACATACGTGCTCGCGATCTCGACGTCGATGCGGGCGTCGAGCGCAGGGGCCTGCTCAAAGGGCGTCCCTGCGAAAATCTTGGGGCCGAAATACCGGCCGATCTGCGGCTGGGTCGAGACGAAGCCCATCACCAGCGGCGCGCCGGCCGGGTCGGGTTGGAAAAACACCATGCCCGAGGCGGCGCTGCCGATCGGCGTGTGCACGAGGCGCGCGACATGCACGATCACGTTGGGCATGGGCAGCCCCGCGTGCGTGGCGGCGACGAGGTCCACGCCGCCCTCCCAGCTCATCCAACGATCTCCGGTTGCGAGTTTGGTCATAGGCCGCCGAGCCTAGCAGATGCGGCGCGGCGGCGAAATACGCGCACCTACGTAAGTGCCCGCTGCGGGGCGCCGCGCGGACACGGGGGTTGCGTCGCCGGGTTTTTCCGCCATCGTGCCGCCTCATCCCCATCATGAAACTCCGCCACCTCGCCGTCCTCTGCCTTGCCCCCGCCTTGGCCGCGTTTGCCGCTGATGCCGCGCCGAAAATCGCGCCCAAGGACGCCGCCAAGCTCGTCGCCGAGGGCAAAGCCGTGCTCGTGGACTGCCGCGAGGCGCCCGAGTGGGCCGAGAGCGGCGTCGCTGCGCCCGCGGTGTTGCTGCCGAAGAGCGACTTCGACGGCGAGCGGAAGAAGTGGAACGAGTTTCTCGCGAAGAACAAAGGCAAGCAGATCATCATCTACTGCCGCGCCGGTGGCCGCGCCGCCACGGTCGCGGCGGCGCTGAAGGCCCAGGGCGTCAATGCCGCCAACGTGGGCGGCCTCAAGGATTGGCAGGCCGCCGGCCTGCCGGTCACCCCGCCCCCGCCGGAGGCGGGCACCGCCACGGCCAGGCCCGAGCCGCGGGTGCCGACAAAAAAATAGCTCGGCGCTCCGCGCCGCGCGCGTTTCATGGCGCGCGCCCATGTCCGATCCGCTCGATTCCCCGCTTGTCCCGCCCGCGCTCCGCGACGCCCTGCGTCTCGCGCCGGACAACCTGCCGTTGCTCCTGCACGTGGCCGAGACGGTGCTGCGCAGCGGCGGCTTCGCGGAGGCCGAGGCGCTCTGCAAGCGCGCCCTCGCCCTCGATCCGCGGCATGCGGGCGCGAAGCTCGGGCTGGCCGCGGCCTTTTTCCAGCAGGGCAAGCATGGCCCGGCGCTCGTGATCATCGAGGACATGGTGAAAGGCGCCGAGCCGGCGCCGCGCGCGCTGCTCCTGCACGCGCACCTGGCGCTCCATGCCGGCGAGCCGCGCCTGGCCGCCCGCCAATACGCCCGCGCCCGCGAAGCCGATGCCAGCCTCACGGACCGCGAGCTGGAGAAGCAGCTCGGCGAGTTCCTGCCCGCGCGGCCGTCGCCGCAGTTGCCGCCGAAAGCGCCCGCTCCCGCCGCGCCGGGCGACCCCGAGGCGCCGTCGTTCGACTTCGGCGGCGAGGACGAGGAAGAGGGCGAGAAACGCCAGCGCCTCCCCGCCGGCGACCTGCCGGGCGAGTCGCGGGGCGCCACCGAGCCGGAAAAGCCCACCACGACCTTTGCCGATGTCGGCGGCATGGACGCCGTGAAGGACGAGGTGCGGATGAAGATCATCCTCCCGCTCCAGCAACCGGACCTGTTCAAGGCCTACGGCAAAAAGATCGGCGGCGGCATCCTCCTGTATGGGCCGCCGGGCTGCGGGAAGACCTTCCTGGCGCGCGCGACGGCGGGCGAGGTGAGCGCGGGCTTCCTCGCCGTGGGCATCAGCGACGTCCTCGACATGTGGATCGGGCAGAGCGAAAAAAACCTGCACGGCATCTTCGAGCAGGCGCGCGCGCACAAGCCCTGCGTGCTGTTCTTCGACGAGGTCGACGCGCTCGGCGCCAACCGCACCGACATGCTCAAGAGCGGCGGCCGCCAGATCATCAACCAGTTCCTCTCCGAGCTGGATGGCGTCGCCTCGTCCAACGAAGGCGTGCTCATCCTCGCGGCCACCAACGCCCCGTGGCACCTCGACCCGGCGTTTCGCCGGCCGGGGCGCTTCGATCGCATCCTCTTCGTGCCGCCGCCCGACACCGGCGCGCGCGGGGCGATTTTGCGGCTGCTGCTCAAGGGCAAGCCCGCCGGCGAGATCGACTACGACGCGCTCGCGAAGAAATCCGAGGGTTTCTCCGGCGCCGACCTCAAGGCGGTGATCGACATGGCGGTCGAGGCCAAGCTCCGCGACGCGATGCGCGCCGGCGCGCTGCAGGCGATCACGACGCGCGACTTGCTTGAGACGATCAAGCGGCACAAGCCCACGGTGGCCGACTGGTTCCAGACCGCGCGCAACCACGCGCTCTACGCGAACCAGAGCGGCCTCTACGACGACATCCTGGCGTATATGAAAATCTCCAAATGAGAGCCGGAGCTGTCGCGACCATGGCCAAACGCCAAAAGTCCAAATCCCAAAAGAATCCCAATGCCCAACCGTCCGGGCGGAGGGGTGGGGATATGTTTGGCGCCGGGTCCTTTGGCGTCCGGGATTTTCCCTCATGAGCGCGCACGTCGCCCGCGCCCAGCTGCTGCTCGCGCAATCGCGCCCGGCCGACGCCGAGCGGGAGTCGATGCTCGCCCTCGCGCAGCAGCCCGACGACCCGCACGCGCTCGCGCTGCTCGCGCTCAGCCGCCTGCAGCAGGCCAAGCGCGAGCCGGCGCTCGACGCCGCGCGGCAGGCGGTGGGCCTCGCGCCCGACGAGCCGTTCCTGCACAACGTCCACGCGCACGTGCTGCGCGAGCTGGGCCGGCACGACGAGGCGCACGCCGCGGTGCTGGAGGCCGTCCGCCTCGATCCTGGCGACGCCGATCATTTTGCGCTGCTCGCCTCGGTTGAGCTCGAGCGCGGCAAGTGGCAGGCCGCGCTCGAGGCGGCGGAGCAGGCGCTCGCGCTCAACGCCGAGCACGTCGGCGCGGCGAACCTGCGCGCGATGGCGCTCGTGCGGCTCGGGCGCAAGGCGGAGGCGATGGAGTCGGTGGACTACGCGCTCGATCGCGCGCCGGACGATGCGTTTTCCCACGCGAACCAGGGCTGGAATCATCTCCACCGCAACAACCCGAAAAAGGCGCAGGAGCATTTCCGCGAGGCGCTGCGGCTCGACCCGGGGCTGGAGTATGCGCGCGAGGGCATGCTGGAGGCGCTGAAGGCGCGCAACCCGATCTATCGGGGGATGCTGGCGTATTTCCTCTGGATGGGGCGGCAGTCAGCGCGGTTCCAGTGGGCGTTCATCATCGGCATCTACTTCGGCAACTCGGCGGTGCGCAGCCTCGCGCGCACGCAGCCGCAGCTGAACTGGGTGTGGTGGCCGGTGCTCGGGCTCTTCTACGCGTTCGTGTATCTTTCGTGGACGGCGCAGCCGATGTTCAACCTGCTGCTGTGCTTCGATCGGTTTGGGCGGCACGTGCTCTCGCGCGACCAGCGGCTCGGCGCGGCGTGCTTCGGAGTGGTCTTCGGCGCCGGGCTGGCGAGCCTGGCGTGGTGGCTGGCGGCGGACGACGAGGCGGTCCGCGACCTGGCGCTGCTGGGCGTCGCGGTGTTCGCCGTGATTTCGATCTGCGTGGCGGCGACCTTTGCGCGCACCGGGCGGGCGCGGAACATCCTGGCGGGGGTGACGGGCATGCTGGCCGCCTGCGCCGCCGGGGCGGCATTTGCCGACCGTGAGACCGCCCTGACGCTGGCCAACGTGTTCGTGCTGGGCTTCGTGGGCTTCCAGATCCTGGCGAACGTGCTGAGCTCGCGGGCGCGCTAGCGTTCGCTGGCGCCGCTCCCCAGCGGAGCGCGGCGGCGTGGGCAGCCGCGCCGTTACAGCCCGGCCGTCTCCTCGAAGCCGCACCAGAGGTTCATGATCTGCACGGCCTGGCCGCTGGCGCCTTTCATGAGGTTGTCCTCGGCGGCGGTGATCACGAAGTTGCCGGTGCGCGGGTCGTGGACCGCGGCCATGTCGACGCGGTTGGTGCCGACGGTGTGCGCGGTGTCGGGGGTCTCGCCCGAATTCAAGAGCTGCACGAACGGCCGGCCGGCGTAGGCGGCGCGCCACGCGGCGTAGAGGGAGTCGATGCCCGCGCCCGCGGCCGCCGGCACGGTGATCGTGGTGGCGATGCCCCGGCGCATGGGCGCGAGGTGCGGGTTGAACTGGATGACGGTCTTCGCGCCGGAGTGGAGGGCGAGCTGCTCCTCGACCTCGGCGAGGTGGCGGTGCTTCACGAGGCCGTAGGCCTTGATGCTCTCGGCGCGCTCGACGAAAAGATACGTTTCCTCGGCCTTCTTGCCCGCGCCGCTGACGCCGCTGTAGCTGTTGACGACGATGTGCTCGCGCGCGACCACGCCGGCTTTCAGCAGCGGCACGAGCGGGATCAGGATGCTCGTCGGGTAGCAGCCCGGCGCGGCGACGAGCCTGGCCTCCTGTTTCCACGCGGGCGGCGTGAGCTCGGGCAGAACGAAGCGCGCGCTGGGCAGCAGCGCGGGCGCGTGGTGCTCGCCGTAGTATTTTTGGTAGGTGGCGAGGTCCGCGATGCGGAAGTCGGCGCTGAGGTCGATCACGCGCTTGCCGGCGGCGACAAGGGCCTTGGCGTAGGTGGCGGCGGCGCCGTGCGGCAGCGCGAGGAAGAAGAGGTCGATGTCACTCGCGGCGAGCGCGGCGGGATCGGAGTCGGAGAAAGCCAGGCCCCGATCGGCGCCGCGCACCGCGGGGATGACGGCCGCGAGCGGCTTGCCCGCGTGCGTGCGCGAGGTGACGGCCGCGAGCGTGACGCGCGGGTGGGCGAGCAGGAGCTTGACGAGGACTTCGCCCGAATAACCGGAGGCGCCGACGATGCCGACTTTCATGAGCGTGAAGGGATGGATTGCCCGGCGAGCCGCAATGCGAAAAACGAAACAGCCCGCGCGAAATCGCGCGGGCTGCTGTTGGGGCGCGAAGGCGCCGGATCAGAACGTGATCGCGTAGCCGACCGTGACGACGCCGCGGCCCACGGCGGCGGCGTTCGTGGTCTTGGGTGCGCGACCGGTCTTGAAGAAGTTGTCGCTGCCCTTGGTGTAGGCCCAGCCGATGTTGAGCTTGGACTCCTTGTTGATTTGGAAAGGCAGTGTCACGCCGGCGAGCCAGTAGTCGCCCCAGTTCTTGGTCGCGGGCGAGCTGTTCTCAAGGGCGTCGCTGGCCTTGAACGTGCCATACTGGCCGAGGAAATCGAGCGAGGTGCCCGCTTCCTTCAACGGCACGGAGTAGGCGACGGACCCCTCGAACAGCGTCTGCTTCAGGACGACGTCGCGGTAGATCTTCGGGGTGAGCTTCACGCCCTCGATGGTGTAGTTGAGCGCGAGGCTGGGCTCGAAGGTCATCTTGTAGAAGCCGTCCTTTTTGTGCGCCTTGGGATAGGTGTAGAGGATGAAGCCCGGCTGCAGCGTGAGGTTCTTGGCCAGGTCATAGGTGTAGGAGGCGTAGGGATCGATCTCGGGGTTGGACTGGCCGGGCACGCGATCCGCGAGCGGGAAGTTGCTCCAGACACCGGCGATGACAGGACCGGAGGTGTATTCGGCGACGGGCTGGAAGGACAGGCCGCCGAGGCGCGCGCCGCGGAGCATGTATTGCGAGACGACCGTGGGCGTGAGCGTCCACGACGAATTGGGCGCCGCCGCGGCGGGAGCCGGGGCCTGCGCGAGCAGGCTGGCGACGCCGCAGAGCAGGACGGCAGGCGAGGCGAGGAGGAGTTTTGTTTTCATAGGTAGGTTTGGCTGAGCGAAATCTCGCATGAACGAGCTTGCTTGAATGCATGTGCAGATTTCAGGCCAAACGAGCCGGATCTATGTCATAGGCCATCGGGCCGGCAGCAATGCTGCTGATGGGTCGCCGCCGGCGCGGGTCCACCCGTGGCGGTGAATAACCAACATCAACCCAGCCAATGAAACTACGCCACACCTTCGCGGCCAGCCTGACTCTGGCCGCTTCGCTCCCCGCCCTCGCCGACATCAAGGTGAACGACAACCTGATGATCAACGGCTACGCCGCGGGCGCCTATGAATACCAGAAGTTCAAGGGCTTCACCGCCACGGACTCCGTCTTCGACGGCACGAAGGACACCCCGAGCGCCGACGCCGTCCTCACGGCCTTCAACTTCACGTTCAAGCCGGTGACCAGCACCGTCAGCCTCTACTATGTGCCGAACCTGAAGACCAACGAGCTCAGCCTGCTCGATGTCTACCTCACCTACGACCTGGGCGGCGGCTCCTCGATCACGGCCGGAAAATTCCTGAGCTACATGGGCTACGAGGCGTTTCATACCGGCAGCATGAACCAGATCACCTATTCGCCGGTGACGGTCGGCACGCTGGGAGCCATCGCGGCCTACCACTCGGGGGTGCGCTTCGACTACGGCGACAAGGAGGTGAGCTACGGCTTCGCCGTCGTTGACTCCGAGTTCTCGCCGAACGGCTTCGCCAAGGGCGACGGCGAGTTCATCCACAACGCCGGCTTCGAGGCCTTCGCGAAATACACGGGGGTGAAAGACCTCACCCTCTGGGGCGGGATCGGCTACGACACCAAGGGCGGCTTCCAGGCGCACAATGTCACGGTCCTCGATTTCTGGGCCGAATATGCGCTCAGCAAGGAAGTCACCGTCGCGGGCGAATTCCTCCACAAGGACGGCGGAGACTTCTCCAAGGGCAACACGTGGCTCGCCTACCTGAACTACGCCATCGACGCCAAGTTCTCCACGGTCTTCCGCATCGGCGGCGAGAGCCTCTCCGGCAAGACCAAGCGGGTGGGGCGCAACGTCACGCAATACACGATCAGCCCCGGCGTGAAGCTCAACGACCACCTGACCGTTCGCGCCGAGGCGTCGTTCTACGACTACCAGGGCGCGGGCGCGGCGGACAAGACCCTCTTCGGCCTGCAGGCCGTCTTCAAATTCTGATCCCCGCGCGGCGCCGCGCGCCGCGTCGCGCCGTGCCCGGGAGCGCGCGCTCCACGCGATCGTGCCGACCGAATGGCGCATCGCGCGCGCTCCCCGCGCGCGCCGCGGTCCCGCCCGTGTTCAGCCCTCCTTCCGTCCCAACTCGCTACACACAATCCTTCCCGTCATGATTAAGAAATTCCGCACACTCCTCGGCGTTGGCGCGCTCGCGCTCGGCGCCTCGCTCGGCTCGGCCACCGCGGCCGAGACCGTGAAGGTCGGCGTCCTTCACTCCCTCTCCGGCACGATGGCGATCAGCGAGACCTCGCTGCGCGACATCCTGCTCTTCACCTTCGACGAGATTAACGCCCAGGGCGGCGTCCTCGGCAAAAAGATTGAGCCCGTCGTCGTCGACGGCGCCTCCAACTGGCCGCTCTTCGCCGAGAAGGCCAAGCAGCTCCTCGAGCAGGACAAGGTCGCCGTGACCTTCGGCTGCTGGACCTCGGTCTCGCGCAAGTCCGTGCTGCCGGTCTTCGAGAAGAACAACGGCCTGCTCTTCTATCCCGTGCAATACGAGGGCGAGGAGGAGTCGCAGAACGTCGCCTACACCGCCGAGGCGGTCAACCAGCAGGCCACGCCCGCGGTCGACTACTACCTCAAGGACGGCAAGAAGAAGTTCTACCTGCTCGGTTCCGACTACGTCTACCCGCAGACCACGAACCTCGTGCTCCTCGAGTATCTCCTCTCCAAGGGCGTGAAGCTTGAGAACATCGGCGGCGGTTTCCGCAAGGACGGTTCCGGCAAGATCATCTCCGCCGGCAAATACACGCCCTTCGGCCACACGGACTACCAGCAGATCATCGCCGAGATTAAGCAGTTCGCCGCCTCCGGCGACGCCTGCGTGATCTCGACGCTCAACGGCGATACCAACGTGCCCTTCTTCAAGGAATACGCCGCCGCCGGCCTCACCGCCGAGACCTGCCCGGTCGTCTCCTTCTCGATCTCCGAGGATGAGTTCCGCGGCCTGCCCGCCAAGCAGCTCGTCGGTCAGCTCGGCTGCTGGACCTATTTCCAGTCGATCAACACGCCCGCGAACAGGAAGTTCGTCGGCGACTTCCAGGCCTGGCTCAAGAAGAGCACGGTGCCCGGCATCGTGAAGGAAGGCCGCGTCACCTGCTCGCCGATGGTGCTGAGCTACGTCGGCGTCCACCTCTGGAAAGCCGCCGTCGAGCAGGCCGGCTCGTTCGACGTGGACAAGGTCCGCGCCGCGTGGAAATCCGGCATCTCGTTCGACGGTCCCGGCGGCAAGGTCACCACGCAAAAGAACATGCACGTCACGAAGAACGTGTTCATCGGCGAGACCAAGGCCGACGGTCAGTTCAAGATCGTGAGCACGTTCAACAACGTCTACGGCGAGCCGTGGCTGAAGGGTAAGTTCCAAGCCAAGTAAGCGCGTCGCCCCGGTGCCGTTGCGTTTGTCAAGACACACGAAGGCGGGCCGATCTCGGCCCGCTTTTTTCGTTGGCAGGCTTCCTGCAATCAGCGCCGCGTTCGTGAAACCCCTCGCCCGCTGCCTCTTCTTCCTCTGCGCCTGCGCTTTCGTCGCGCGGGACTGCCGCGCCGCCGCGCCGCGCGAGCTGATTGCCCGCGCCGCGCTGGCGGAGGATGCCGCGCAGCAACGCGCGCTCATTGCCCAGCTCATGGGGCAGGCCGATCCCGCGATCGCGCCGCTCTTGGAGGCTTGGCGGGCGGATGCGCTCTTCATCTTCACCGCGGCCGATGGCGCGAAGATCCCGGTGCAGCTCGTCGGCGGGAAGGACGAGTCCGGCGCGCAGGCCGCCGTGCGGGTCGACACGGGCGCGCCGCTCACGGCCGCCGCGGGAAACCCTCTGCGCCTCGCGGCGCCCGATCTCGCCGCGGTTGAGCACAGCTCCGCGCTCCGCCGCGCGATGAAGGCCGTCCTCGACCTCGCGGACCTCGCCGCGCCCGATCCGGCGAAACGCACCAAGGCGATTCTCACCCTCGGCCTCGCGCAAGACGTGGAGAAGCTTCCGGTGCTCCAGGCCCGCCTCGCCGCCGAGACCGACGCGACCGTCAGGCGGGCCCTCCGCGAATCCATCGCGCTTGCCCAGCTGAAGGACGCCAGCGCCGACGTGAGAATCGCCGCGCTCAAGGAACTGGGCGAACTCTCCTCCCTTGCCAGCGCCGACTTCATCGCCCGCGCGCTCAAGGAATCCGAGGAGGCGAAGACCCCGGCGGTCTCGGCCGCCGCCCGCGCCGCCCTGCGCGAGGTCGGGGCCCACCGCTCGTTCGTCGACTTCTTCGGCACGCTGTTCCGCGGCGTCTCGCTCGGCAGCATCCTCCTCGTCGCCGCCCTCGGCCTCGCGATCACGTTCGGCCTCATGCGCGTGATCAACATGGCGCACGGCGAGATGATCGCCATCGGGGCCTACACGACCTACCTCGTGCAGAATATCTTCGGCGCCGGGCTCACGCTTCCATGCTTCGGGCTGAGCCTGCCGATCTTCGGGCTCAATCTCACCGGCGGCGCCTACCAGTGGTATTTCATCGTCGCGCTGCCGCTCAGTTTCCTCACCGCCGCGCTCGTCGGCATCGGGCTCGAGCGCAGCGTGATTCGGTTCCTCTACCGGCGCCCCCTCGAGAGCTTGCTCGCCACCTGGGGGGTGTCGCTCGTCATGCAGCAGGGGCTGCGGCTCATGTTTGGCGCCAACAACGTGCAGGTCTCGAGCCCCAGCTACCTCAGCGGCAACTGGCTCGTGAACGACATCATCCTCGGCTGGAACCGCGTCTTCGTGATCGGCTTCGCCATCTTGATCGTGCTTGGCATGTGGCTGGTGCTGACGAAGACACCGCTCGGCCTGCTCATCCGCGCCTCGATGCAGAACCGCACGATGGCCTCGTGCATGGGGGTGCGCACCGAGCGCGTGAACATGCTGACGTTCGGCCTCGGCTCCGGGCTCGCGGGGCTCGCCGGCGCGTTCCTCAGCCAGATTGGCAACGTCGGCCCCTCGCTCGGCCAGGGCTACATCATCGATTCGTTCATGGTGGTGGTCGTCGGCGGCGTCGGCTCGATCGGCGGCACCATCCTGAGCGCCTTCGGCATCGGCGGCGTCGACCAGGTGCTGCAGCAATACCTGCCGTCGGTCGCTCCGGGCCTCACGTGGGTTCCCGGCATCGGCGGCTTCCTGCAAAACCTCGCGCAGGACGCCGCGGTCTTCGGCAAGATTCTCGTGCTCGCCGGCATCATCCTGTTCCTGCAATGGAAACCCGCCGGCCTCTTCGTCACGCGGAGCCGCGGCCTCGAGGATTGACGCGATGAGCGCCGACAACACTCGCCGCCTGGAGCTGGTGGGCGCCGCCCTGATCGCGGCGCTGCTCCTCGTCGTCGTCCCGCTGCTCCACGCGACGGGTGCCATCAGCAGCTTCACGCTCGGCGTGTGGGGCAAGTATCTCTGCTACGCCCTGCTCGCGATCTCGGTCGATCTGCTCTGGGGCTGCACGGGGCTGCTGTCGCTCGGGCAGGCGCTGTTTTTCACCCTCGGGGGCTACATGCACGGCATGTATCTCATGCGCATGATCGGCGATCTCGGCCAATACAAGAAGCCGATCCCGGATTTCCTCGTGTTCCTCGGCTGGGAGCGGCTGCCGGCGTTCTGGGCGCCGTTCGCCAGTTTCCCCTTCGCGCTCGCGATGGTCTTCCTGGTGCCGGGCATCGTCGCCTGCGCCTTCGGCTACCTCGCGTTTCGCTCCCGCATCAAGGGCGTGTATTTCTCGATCCTCACGCAGGCGCTCACCTATGCGGCGTCGATCATGTTTTTCCGCAACAATCTCCTGCTCGGCGGCAACAACGGCTTCACCGATTTCAAGTTTATCCTCGGCCACAGCCTCGCGGCGCCCGCGACCATCCGCGGCCTCTACCTCGCCACGGCGCTCGCCGTGCTGCTGGCGTTCTTGTTCTGCCGCTGGCTGAGCCGCACCAAGTTCGGCCTCGTGCAGCAGGCGATCCGCGACGGCGAGAACCGCGTGCTCTTCAGCGGCTACGCCACCGCGCACTTCAAGCTCTTCGTCTTCGTCGTCGCCGCGCTGCTCGCCGCGGTGGGCGGTGCGCTCTACACGCCGCAGGTCGGCATCATCAATCCGGGCGAGATGCAGGCCGACAAGTCCCTCGAGGCCGTCGTGTGGGTCGCCGTCGGCGGCCGCGGCACGCTGCTCGGCCCGATCGTGGGCGCCGTCAGCATCAACGCGCTCAAGAGCTGGGCGACGCGCGCCTATCCCGATCTCTGGCTGATCATCCTCGGCGGGCTTTTCATCCTCGTCGTGCTGTTCCTGCCCGGGGGCATCGTGAGCCTCCCGCGGCGCCTCGCGCCGCTTTGGCGAAAGCTCCATGGCGGAAAAGCGGATGCGCCCGTTACGGCCCCCGCGCCCGCGCCGAAACCCTGAGCGTCCCCCATGCCGCATCCCCTGCTCAGCGTCGAGGACGTCTCCAAGACCTACGATGGCTTCAAGGCCATCACCGACCTCACCTTCTATCTCTACGAGGGCGAGCTGCGCACGGTCATCGGCCCCAATGGCGCGGGCAAGTCCACCTTCTTCGATCTCATCACGGGCCGGGCCAAGCCCGACAAGGGCAAGCTCGACTTTGGCACCGATCCCGCCGCGAGCCACGACCTCACGGCGCTCAATGAATACGAGATCAACCGCCTGGGCATCGGGCGGAAATTCCAGACGCCGTCCGTCTACGCCGAGCACACGGTCTGGGACAACCTGGTGCTCTCGCTCAAGGGCCCGCGCGGCGTCTTCGCCTCACTGTTCCACCGCCTTTCGTCCACCGACTGCGATCGCCTCGGGGAAATCCTGCAGACCGTCCGCCTCGACGCGAAGCGCCACTGGAAGGCCGGCCTCCTCGCGCACGGCGAAAAGCAGTGGCTCGAGATCGGCATGCTGCTCGCGCAGGATCCCAAGGTCCTCCTCGTCGACGAGCCTGCGGCCGGCATGACGGACGAGGAGACCCACCGCACCGGCGACTTGCTGCTCTCGCTCGCCGGCCGGCACAGCCTCGTGGTCGTCGAGCACGACATGACCTTCGTGAAGCAGATCGCGGCCCACGGCGTCGTCACCGTGCTCCATCAGGGCACGGTGCTCTGCGAGGGTCGATTCGACGAGGTGCAGTCCAACGAGAAAGTCCGCGAGGTCTACCTCGGCCGCGGCAAGCACGGCACGCGATGAGCGCGCTTCTCCAGCTTTCCGGCGTCGAGACCTACATCGGGGGCTCGCGCATCCTCCGCGGCGTCGGGCTTGAGGTTCGCCCGGGCGAGGTGGTGGCGCTCATGGGCCGCAATGGCGTCGGCAAGACCACTACGCTCCGCTCCATCACCGGCGTGCTGCCCGTGCGGGCGGGCAGCATCACGCTCGCCGGCCGCCCGATTGAGAAGCTCCCGATGGATGTCCGCGCGCGCGCCGGCATCGGCTACGTGCCGCAGGGGCGCGACATCTTCCCCCACCTGACCGTCGAGGAGAACCTCCAGGTCGGACTCGTGGTCCACGGGCGCAAGGGCGCGGCGGCGAAATCCGCCCGCGAGCGCGTCTTCGCGCTTTTCCCGGTCCTCAAGGAAATGCTCTCGCGCAAGGGCGGCGTCCTCTCCGGCGGCCAGCAGCAGCAGCTCGCGATCGGCCGCGCGCTCCTCACCGAGCCCAAGCTCCTCATCCTCGACGAGCCCACCGAGGGCATCCAGCCGAGCATCATCGATCAAATCGGCGACACGTTGAAAAAACTGAAAGCCCCGCGGGCGCCCGTCGCCGCGCTCGACGCCGCGGCCCGCGCGGTCGATGAAATCAAGCACGCGGTGAAGCAGCTCAGGGAGGAGCACGCGCTCGCGATCCTGCTGGTCGAGCAATATGTCGATTTTTGCCGGGAAGTCGCCGATCGCTTCTATGCGATGGACCGCGGGATGGTGGTCGCCTCCGGGCCGATCGCCACGCTCACCGACGACGTCGTCAAGGAACACCTCCAAGTCTAGCCGGCACCCCCATGCACCTCACGCCCCGCGAACGCGAAAAGCTCCTCGTCGTCGTCGCCGCCGATCTCGCCCGGCGACGCCAGGCGCGCGGCGTGAAGCTCAACTACCCGGAGGCCGTGGCCGTCATCACCTACGAGATCATGGAGGGTGCGCGCGATGGCCGCTCCGTCGCCGACCTCATGAGCTTCGGCACCACCATTCTGAAACTCTCCGACGTGATGGAGGGCGTCGCCGACATGATCCACGAGGTGCAGGTCGAGGCTACGTTCCCTGACGGCACCAAGCTCGTCACCGTCCACCACCCGATTCGCTGACGCCATGATTCCCGGTGAAATCATTCCCGCCGAAGGCGCGCCGCTCCCGGCCAACGTGGGCCTCGCAACCAAGACCCTCGTCGTCGCCAACACCGGCGACCGCCCGATCCAAGTCGGCTCGCACTATCATTTCTTCGAGACGAACGACGCGCTGCGTTTCGATCGCGCGGCGTCGCGCGGCTTTCGCCTCAACATCCCCGCCGGCACCGCCGTGCGTTTCGAGGCCGGCGATTCAAAAGAGGTCGAACTCGTCGCCCTCGCCGGCCTGCGCGAGGTCTTCGGCCTGAACGCGAAGATTAACGGCCGGCTCGACGCAAAACCCAAGGCCGCCGCGAAAAAGCGGAAATAACCGCCATGCCCCTGAAGCTTTCGAGACGCCAATACGCCGAGATGTTCGGCCCGACCGTCGGCGACCGCGTGCGCCTCGCTGACACGGATCTCTTCGTCCAGGTCGAGCGCGACCTCATCGCCGAGGGCGGCGGCTACGGCAACGAGATCAAGTTCGGCGGCGGCAAGGTCATCCGCGACGGCATGGGCCAGTCGCCCACCGCGCTCGATGCCGAGTCGCTCGACCTCGTCATCACCAACGCCCTCATCCTCGATCCGATCCTTGGCGTGATCAAAGCCGACATCGGCATCAAGCACGGCGTGATCGTCGGCATCGGCCACGGCGGCAATCCGGGCATCCAGTCCGGCCTCGGCTCCGTTTACGCCGACCCGAAGACGAAAAAGAAAAACCCGATGATCGTCGGCGCCGCGACCGAGGTCATCGCGGGCGAAGGCTGCATCGTCACCGCGGGCGGCATCGACACTCACATCCACTTCATCTGCCCGCAGCAAATCGACGAGGCGATCAGCTCCGGCATCACCACGATGCTCGGCGGCGGCACCGGTCCCGCGCACGGCACCTTCGCCACCACGTGCACGCCGGGAAAATGGAATCTCCACCGCATGCTCGAGGCCGCCGAGGCCTACCCGATGAACCTCGGCTTCCTCGGCAAGGGCAACTGCGGCACGCCCCAACCGCTCCGCGAGCAAATCCTCGCCGGCGCCATCGGCCTGAAGCTGCACGAGGACTGGGGCACCACGCCCGCCGCGATCGATGTTTGCCTCGGCGTCGCCGACGAGCTCGACGTGCAGGTCGCGATCCACACCGACACGCTCAACGAGTCCGGCTACGTCGACGACACGATCCGCGCCTTCAAGGGCCGCACCATCCACACGTTTCACTCCGAGGGCGCCGGCGGCGGCCACGCGCCCGACATCATCCGCGTCTGCGGCGAGGCCAACGTGCTGCCGTCGTCGACCAATCCGACGCGCCCCTTCACGGTCAACACCATCGACGAGCATCTCGACATGCTGATGGTCTGCCATCACCTCGACTCCAAGATACCCGAGGACGTCGCCTTCGCCGAGAGCCGGATTCGTCCCGAGACCATCGCCGCCGAGGACCGCCTCCACGATCTCGGCGCGATCTCGATGATGTCGTCCGACTCGCAGGCGATGGGCCGCATCGGCGAGGTGATCCTCCGCACGTGGCAGACCGCGCACAAAATGAAGGCGCAGTTCGGCGCGCTCACCGGCCCGGGCCATGCCGCGGCCGACAATTTCCGCGCCCTGCGCTACCTCGCGAAATACACCATCAATCCCGCGATCGCGCACGGCATCAGTCACGTCGTCGGCTCGATCGAGGTCGGCAAGCTTGCGGATCTCGTGATCTTCAAGCCCGCGCTCTTCGGCGTGAAGCCCGAGACGGTGCTGAAAGGCGGTTTCATCGCCTGGGCCAACATGGGTGATCCCAACGCCTCGATTCCCACGCCGCAGCCCACGTTCTATCGCCCGCAGTTTGGCGCCGCGGGCAAGGCGCTCGCGTCGACCAACATCACGTTCGTGAGCGAGGCCTCGCTCCGGAAGGGCAAGCTCGCGGACCTCGGCCTCAATCGCCGCCTCGAGCCCGTGAAGCGCTGCCGCAAGGTCGGCAAGCGCGACATGGTGCTCAACGCCGCGCTGCCCAGAATCGAAGTCGATCCCGAGACCTACACCGTGAAGGCCGACGGCGAGCACCTCACCTGCGAGCCCGCGAAGGTGTTGCCGATGGCGCAGCGGTATTTCCTGTTCTGACCGGTGCACCTTGTCCAAACCCCGGTCGCCGCGCCCAACCCGGCGCTGATCGAAATCGCCGTGCCGGTCGATCGGCTCACGCTGGCCAAGCGGCTTTGGCGCGGGGCGGCCGCGGACGGCACGGAGTTTGGCTTCGAGCTTTCCGCGCCCCTGCGGCACGGCGATGCCGTCTTCGAATCGACGACCGCCCGCTATGTCATCGTGCAGCGGCCCGAGCCGGTGGTGGAAATCTCGCTGGCCGTCGCGCCCTCCGCCGCCGCCGGCATCGGCTGGGCGGTGGGCAACCTGCACCTCGAGCTGCAAGCGGAGCCGGCGCGCCTGCTCGCGCCGGATGAGCCCGCCGTGCGACAGCTGCTCGCGCGGCTGAACGTGCCCTTCGCCGTCACCACCGCGATTTTTCGCCCGGGCCGCTTTGCCCGCGGCGCCCTGCCCACGCATGACCTCGGCCCCAGTCACAAACACTGACACCGCGTGGCTGCTCGGCCTGCTCCAGGCGGGCGACTCCTACTATCCCACGGGCAGCTACGCGCACTCCTTCGGGCTCGAGGGCCTCGTGCAGGCAGGCGTCGTGCGCGATCGCGCGACGCTGCGCGAGTTTGTTTTCCTCTCCGCGCTGCCGGCGCTGCGCCACGTCGAGCTGCCGCTGGCGGCGCACGCGTGGCGGGCGCTGGCGAAAGGCGACTGGCCGCGCGTGGGGGAGCTCTGCGTGCTTTCCTCGGCGCTCCGCACCGCGCGCGAGGCGCGTCTGGCTTCCGAGAACATCGGCCGGCAGCGGGCCGAGCTCCTGGCGCTGCTCCACGCCGCACCGCTGGCCCGGGAGTTCCTGGCGCGCGCGGCGCAGGACGACTGGCCGCACTCCGCCGCGGTTGCGGCGGCCCTGGAAGGGCGCGTCCACGGCGCCCCGCTGCGCGCGGTGCTGGCGGGGGTGGCCTACGCCGCGCTCGCCGCGCTCCTGGCCGCCGCGATGAAGCTCCTCCGCCTCGGGCAAAACGGCGCGCAGTCACTGCTCGCCGAGGCGCTCGCCGCCACCCCCGCGCTCCTCGCCGCCGCGGAGTCCGCGCCGGGCGATGACATCGGCTGGTTCAATCCCTGGCTCGACATCGCCGCCGCCCGCCACGAATCCGCCGACGCGCGGATGTTCATTTCCTAGTCGAAACCATGCTTCCCAAACGCGCCCCCCGCATCGGCATCGGCGGCCCCGTCGGCTCCGGCAAGACCATGCTCTGCCTCAAGCTCTCGCAGAAGCTCCGCGAGCGCTGGTCGATGGCCGTCGTCACGAACGACATTTATTGCTCCGAGGACGCGCAGTTCCTCATCCGCCACAGCGCGCTGCCCGCGGAGCGCATCGCCGGCGTCGAGACCGGTGGCTGCCCGCACACCGCGATCCGCGACGACACCACCATGAACGAGCAGGCCTGCCGCGCGATGGAGGCGAAGTTTGCCGACTTGCAGCTGCTCCTCGTGGAGAGCGGCGGCGACAACCTCACGGCGACCTTCTCGCCCGAGTTGGTCGACGCGTTCATCTACGTGATCGACGTGGCCGAGGGGGACAAGATCCCGCGCAAGGGCGGGCCGGCGATCCGTTTCAGCGATCTGCTCATCATCAACAAAATCGACCTCGCCCCGCTCGTGGGCGCCGACCTCGGCGTCATGGAGCGCGATGCAAAGGTCCAGCGGGGCACGCGGCCGTTTTTGTTCTGCGATCTCAAGCGTGAGCACAACCTCGACGCCGTGATCGCATGGATCGAGCGCGAGGTGCTGTTCGCGCAGAAGGCGAGAGGTAGCGCGAGGCTTTAGCCCGCGTTCGATGCGCAAAGCCCGGGTTGAAACACCGCGCTGCCTCGCATGGCCACCTTCTCCGGGCACTTGCATCTCCGCGCCGAGCGGCGCGCGCACGGCCGCACGGTGCTGGCGGCGCAGTCGTTTCGCGCGCCGTTTCACGTGAGCAAGCCCCACTGGGACGCCGAGGCGGGCACGCTCGTGGTGCAGGTGGTGAACCCCACCGCCGGCATCCTCGCCGGCGATCAGCTGGAGTCGGACATCACCGTCGGGCACGGGGCCGCGCTGCTGGTGACCACCCCGAGCGCGAGCCGCGTCTTCCGGATGCGGGGAGGCTCGGCGGCGTGCCAGGAACGCTTCACCGTGGCCGAGGGTGCGTGGCTCGAGGTATTGCCCGAGCCGCTTGTTCCGCACCGGGGCTGCGCCTATCGCCAGCACGCCCAGGTTGAGATCGCCGCGGGCGGGGCGTTGTTCTTCGTCGATCAACTCATGCCGGGGCGCGTGGCGCACGGCGAGGCGTGGGGCTGGGACCGCCTCACGCTGAGCCTGGAGGTGCGGCTGGCGGGCGAGCTAATCCTTCGCGAGCGCTTGGACCAGACGGGCGAGTCGCTGCGCGATCTGGCGGCGCTCGCCGGCTCGGGTCCGGCGGCGTGCTTTGCCAACGCCATCCTGATCGCGCCCGCGGAGACGGCGCCTTGGCGCGCGGACCTCGCGGCGCTGCATCGCGACGGGCTGTGGATCGGCGTGAGTGCGCTGCGGCGGGGCGGCCACAGCCTTAGAATTGTGGCGCCTGATGGCGTGCGTCTGCGGCGCGTGCTGCGCGACGTGCGCCGAATCCTGGCGCCTTACTTCCCGCGGCTCGGCGGCGAAGTGCGCAAACTCTGAGCCCGGCGGCGCCGCAGCCAGATGGCCAAGCCTGCCGCGGCCAGCGCGATCAGGCCCCAGGCGGCCGTCGCGAGGGGGTGCGCGGCGAGGTGGCGCAGCTCCCATGTATGCCCGTGGTCGTCGTCGTGGCCGGGATGCGCCCACAGCGAAGGAGCCGCGGCCAGCAGGAGGGGAACGGGCGAAAGGAGGAGGCGCGCGGGAGTTTTCATCGTGCCCTTCGCTAGCAGGGCACGTTCCAGTCCACCAATGGGGAAAGCAAAACGCCGTCCGCACGGGGCGGACGGCGTTTGACACCGGGGAAAAGCGCGGGGGCGCGCCGGATCAGCGCTTCGAGAACTGGAACCGCTTGCGGGCGCCGGGCTGGCCGGCCTTCTTGCGCTCCTTCATGCGGTCGTCGCGCGTCATGTGGCCGGCCTTTTTGAGGGCGGGGCGCAGCTCGGCGTTCATCTTTTGGAGGGCGCGGGCGATGCCGTGCGCCGTCGCGCCGGCCTGGCCGGCGACGCCGCCACCGCGGACATTCACCATCACGTCGACCTTGCTCTTGAGGTCGACCGTGAGGAGCGGCGCGTAGGCCTGCTTGGAGAAATTCTCGTGCGAGAAGTAGCTGTCGAAGGTGCGGCCGTTGACGGTCAACTGGCCCGTGCCTTCCTTGAGGCGGACGCGGGCGGTCGAGGTCTTGCGGCGGCCGGTGCCGAGGAAAATGGTGGCGGGAGAGGCTGCGCTCATGGTCGGTAAAATCAGACGGCGATCTTCTGCGGGTTGTGGGCCTCGTGGCTGTGCTTCGGACCGGCGAAGACGCGGAGCTTGGTGAGCATCTTGCGGGCGATGCGGTTCTTGGGCATCATGCCCTTGACGGCGTGCTCGATGAGGAACTCGGGCTTGCGCTGGCGCATGAGCTTCACGCTCTTGTAGCTCTCGCCGCCGACGAAGCCGGAGAAGAACATATACTCGCCCTCCTCCTTCTTGCCGGTGAGCGCGACTTTCTCGGCGTTGACGACGACGACGAAGTCGCCGGTGTCGCAGTTCGGCGTGTAGGAAGGCTTGTGGCGGCCGCGGATGAGGTTTGCGGCCTTGACCGCGAGACGACCAAGCGGCACCCCCGCGGCATCGATCAGATGCCACTTCGGCTCGGGCTTGGTTTCCTTCGTAACGATGAACGTCTTCATGCGAAAAGGGGCCAAGAGGTATGGTCGCGGGAGGGTCTGTCAACGCCCATTTCGAGCGGGTGGTGGCGGGCTTCCCCGGTGGTCTATCCGGCAGCCGGCGGGAGGCCGCCGTTCCGGCCGTCTCCGTGCCCGTTGCCGTAGGTTCGGGGAAGGCGAGGGCTGCCGCCCCCGCGGCTCCTTTTTTCCCGTCCTGCCCTCCGTGGCAATCGCGCGGTTGACGCACCCATCCGCGTGCGGTGTGCTATCGGGTTCCGATGCTCACCATCGCCGACGTCTCCAAGTCCTACGGCACCCGCGAACTGTTTTCCGACGTGTCGCTCTTCATCGCGCGCACCGATCGGCTCGGGCTCGTGGGGCCCAACGGCGCGGGCAAGTCCACGCTCTTCGGCCTCATCCTCGGCGAGGAGCGGCCCGATACCGGCACCATCGAGTGGGAGCGCGGCGCGGACTTTGGCTTCCTCCCGCAGGAGAGCGCGCCTGCGGGCGAGGAGACGATCCTGCACATCGCGACGAGCGGCAAGCAGCTCGAGCCCACCGACGACAACTACGACATCGACTACACGCTCGAGCCGCGCGCCAAAAAAATCCTCGCCGGCCTCGGCTTCAAGGAGGGCGATGCCGAAAAGCTCGCGAAGACTTTCTCCGGCGGCTGGGTGATGCGCGCCCACCTCGCGCGCCTGCTCGTGGCCGAGCCCGCGCTCCTCCTGCTCGACGAGCCGACCAACCACCTCGATCTCGAGGCGCTGCTCTGGTTTCAGGACTACCTCACGCGCTATCCGGGCGGCCTCGTCGTCATCTCGCACGACCGCGCTTTCCTCAACGCCCTCTGCACCGGCATGCTCGAACTGCGCGCCGGCACGCTCCATTACTACCACGGCAACTACGACAATTTCCTCCAGGAAAAGGAGGCGCGGAAGGCGCAGCAGGCCGCGCTTTTCAAGAACCAGCAGCGCGAGATCGCGCACCTGCAGGTGTTCGTCGATCGCTTCGGCGCCAAGGCCTCGCTCGCCACGCGCGCCAAGTCCAAGGAAAAACAGATCGAGCGCCTCAAGGAGGCCGCCGTCGAGGAGCCCGAGGAGGAGCTGAAACGGATCAACTTCCGTTTCCCGCAGCCACCGCGCTCCGGCCTCAAGGTGATCGAGCTGAAGGGTGTCCAGCAGGCCTACGGCTCGCACGTCGTCTATCGCGATCTCAACTACATCGCCGAGCGCGGCCAGCGCACCGTCCTCATCGGCCCCAACGGCGCCGGCAAATCGACCCTGCTGAAAATCCTCGCCGATGTGATCCCCATCCAAGGCGGCACGCGCGAGCTTGGGCACAACACCATCTGCGGCTACTTTGCGCAGAACCGCCTCGACAACCTGAAGCCCGAGCTGACGGTGCTCGACAACGTGATGGAGCTGCGCACCGCCGAGAACCAGCTCACCGAGCAGCAGGCGCGCGCGATCCTCGGCGCGTTCCTCTTCCGCAAGGACGACGTGTTCAAGCCCATCTCCGTGCTCTCCGGCGGCGAGAAATCCCGCCTCGCGCTCGCGCGCCTGCTCGTGAAGCCGCCGAACCTGCTCCTGATGGACGAGCCCACGACGCACCTCGACATCCCCTCGATCGACGCGCTCATCAACGCGCTGAAAAACTACGAGGGCACGCTCATCTTCATCAGCCACGACGTGCACTTCATCCGCGCGCTCGCGCAGAACGTCCTGCACGTGCACAGCGGCCGCCTCACGCCCTACGCCGGCGACTACGACTACTACCTCGACAAGTCGAAGCTCTCCGATGCCCGCGCGGCGATCACCGCGGGCTTCACGGACGCTCGTCCGCAGCAAAAAGTTGGAGCCGCGGCGCCCCCG
>JBGAGU010000007.1:0-360185 GCA_044226505.1 Opitutaceae bacterium | reverse complement strand
CTCAGGGTTTTCCTGCGCGGGCTGAAGCCTCGCGCCACCTCGGGCTCACTTCGCCAGCGCGGCTTTCACCGCCGCGAAATTCGGCAGGTCCTTCGGCGTCGGGGTCTGCTCGGCGTATTTCACCACACCGTCCTTGCCGATGACGATGGCGGCGCGCGCGGCGGTCTCATACATGCCGACCAGGTTCGGGAAGACCACGCCGTAGGCCTTGATCACGGTCTTGTTTTGGTCGCTGAGCAGCGTGATGCCGATCTTGTTCTGCTTGGCCCAGGCCTCCTGCGCAAACGGGCCGTCGACGCTGATGCCGTAGACCGTGGCGCCGAGCTTCTCATACTCCGCCAGGCCGCCCGTCTGGTCGCACATCTCGGTGGTGCAGACGCCGGTGAAGGCCGCGGGGAAGAACAGCAGCACCGTCTGGTGCTTGCCGAAATTGTCGCTGAGCTTCACGTCCTTCGGGCCGTCGGCGGCCTTGGTCTTGAGGGTGAAATCGGGGGCTTTGGAACCAACGGCGATGGGCATGGGAGGAGGAGGTTGGGAGTGCGGGTGAAAATTTCCGGGCGGGTTGCGCCGGAGATGGGCGGCGACGTTGAGCCGCGCCCCGCGCCGCCGCAAATGGTTTTTCCACGCCGCCGGGCCTAGCAGCGCGTTTTCTATTTTCGTCGTCGCTTCCATTAGAATCGCTCTTGCGCGCCGCGGCGCCGCGACCGTTTAGTGATCAGCCTGCCATGAACCTGATCGACGATCTCCGCTGGCGCGGCCTGCTGGCCGACTGCACCGACCTCGACGCGCTCGCGAAGCGCTTGGGCGAAGGGCCGCTGGCCTTGTATTGCGGCTTCGATCCCACGGGCGACTCGCTGCACGTCGGCCACCTCATGGGCCAGCTCACGCTGCGCCGCTTCCAGCTCGCCGGCCACCATCCCATCGCGCTCGCCGGCGGCGCCACCGGCATGATCGGCGATCCCTCGGGCAAGTCCGCCGAGCGCAATCTCCTCACGCGCGAGCAGCTCGCCCACAACGTCGCCTCGATCAAGGGCCAGCTCGCGCGGCTCCTCGACTTCAACGCCGCCGGCAACCCTGCGCGCCTCGTCGACAACGCCGACTGGACCGCGCCCATCAGCTACCTCTATTTCCTGCGCGACGTGGGGAAATTTTTCTCGCTGAACGTCATGCTCGCCAAGGACTCGGTGAAGTCCCGCATGGAGGGGGACAGCGGCATCAGCTACACGGAGTTCAGCTACCAGCTCCTGCAGGCCCACGACTTCTACCACCTGCGCAAGGCCCATGACTGCGAGCTGCAGATCGGCGGCTCCGATCAGTGGGGCAACATCACCGCCGGCACGGACTTCATCCGCAAGAAACTCGGCGTGCCCGCCTGGGGCTGGACGTTTCCGCTGATCACCAAGGCCGACGGCACCAAGTTCGGCAAGACCGAGGGCGGCGCCGTGTGGCTCGATCCGAGAAAGACGAGCCCCTACAAGTTCTACCAGTTCTTCGTGAACACCGAGGACGCCAAGGTCAGCGAATACCTGCGGAAGTTCACGTTCCTCTCCCGCCCTGAAATTGAGGACCTCGAGGCCAGGCACGCCGCCAACCCGGGCGCGCGCGAGGCGCACCGCGCGCTGGCCCGCGCCGTGACGGCCCTGGTGCATGGCGACGCCCCCCTCGCCGCCGCGCTCAAGGCGAGCGAGATTCTCTTTGGCGGATCGCTCGATGGCGTGACGGAGGAAATCTTCCGCGATGTCGTGGGCGAAATTCCGACCAAGGAAATCGAGCAGGCGAAACTCGCCGCCCCGGGCGCGGCGTTGACCGACCTGCTCGTGCACGCGGGCCTGTGCCCGTCAAAGGGCCAGGCGCGCAAGGACATCGAGGGCGGCGGCATCTACGTGAACAACGTGCGCGTCGCCGAAGCGGCGCGGGCCGTGACGGGCACCGACCTGCTCTTCGGCCAGCACCTGCTGCTGCGCAAGGGGAAGCGCAGCTACGCGGTGTTGACCGCGAGGTAGGCCGCCGCGCGGCCCCCAGACCGGGCACGCTCAGGTGCCCTCGTAGAGCGCAGCCAGCCGGAGCAGGAGTTTCTCCAGCTCCGCGAAATATTTTTCCTCGCTGAGCTTCGCCTTGCGTTCGCGCAGGGTGGCGATCTCGAGCTCCAGCTGGTCACGGCGGGCCCGCACGTCGGGCGCGAGGGCCTGCTCGGCCGTGCTCCGCACGAGGTGGAACTGGTGCGCGCGGGCGCCGTCGGCCGGGGCCCCTTCCTTCGCGCGCTTCGTCGCGATCACGCCGCGGAACCAGTCGGCGGGCGTGCCGAGGCCGTCGCCGTTGTCGTCGAGCAGCGCGTGCTCGGTGGCGAGGCGGTTCTCCGCCTTGTAGAACTCGGCCGTGCGGTGCGAGGCGCTGAGAAACGACTCGAGCAGCGAGATCTGCCCGTCCTTGTCGAGGTCGCTCTTCGGATCGGCGAGCGCCTCGGCGAGGAATTTGCCGAAGCGCGCGTAGTTCTGCTCGTTGCCGCTGCGCGTCGCGCTGACGATCACACGGCCCGGCGCGGAGAGGCGCGCGAGGAACGGCGCGCTCGACGACGTGGTGTCGATCACGGCCAGGGGACGCTTGAAGGGCTTGAGCCACTCCGCGAGGTCGCCGGACGAGACATCGGGTCCGCGCAGGTTGAACTTGGCCTCCTTGCCATCGAAGGTGCCGTGCCCAATGAGGACGACCCACAGCTCCGCGGCGCCATCCTTGGCCTCGGCGGCCAGCGCCTGCCGGAGCCGCTCGCGGTCCGTCGTGGACGTGGAACCGGCGTCGCTCCCGATCGCGATGTATTTGGCCTGGGCCTGGCCGCTGACCTTGGCCCACGCCTCCGCCTGCTGCTCGAACTCCGGCGTGTAGTCGGCCTCCCCCGACGCGCCGGCCACGACGATCACGGTCGCGTTTTGCGCGGCCGCGAAAGACCAGGGAAGCAAAAGGCCAAGGGACCAAAGGGACCAAAAAAACGCACGCATGACGAAGCCGTCCCCTGGCCCCCCGGGCCCTTGGCATTTTGGTCCCTTCCTCACGGCATGCCTTTCCAACGCCGCAGGCCCCACTCGGCGAGCAGGCAGGCGAGCGCGAAGCCGAACATCAGCGGCGTGTGCCACGCGGGATACGACCATGTCTCCATCACGGGCGCCTTCAACTCGGGCAGGCGGCCCACGAATTTCTCCAAGTCCTCCGCGGACACGACCTGCCCGCCCGTCTTGCGCGCGATGTCCTCGAGCAGCGCGACATTCGGCGTGAGCGAGCGGAACTCCTCCGCCGCGAGGTCCGTGCTCCAGCCCGTCTCCGCCCGGCCGAGATCGGCGCCCTGATGATTCTTCACCGTGGCGATGGCCTTGAAGCCGCCGGTCTGGCGCGGCACGTAGGTGACTTGGTAGAGGCCGGGCTCGCTGAGCGCCGGCTCGGCCTCGAGCTTGAGCGTCGCGCCCGCCGCGCCCTCGGTGCCGGCAAACACCACCGGCTCGATTTCCACGGTCACGGCGGCGTCGTCCACCGCCTGGAACTTTTCATCGCGCACGCGCACCTGCACGCGCACGGCGCCGTTCGCATCGGCGGCGATGGGCTCGGCCGTCGCCTGCACGCGCAGCGGCACATCGGCGATGAGCCAGCGCACCATCTGCCGCCACGCGCGATCCATCTCGGCGTGCTTGACGGCATCCTTCATGCCCCAGCGCCAGATGTCGCCGATCATGAGGGCGGCGGTGCGGCCGCGGCCGAAGCGCTGCACGGCCAGCGCCGGCAATTCGCCGCCGCGCTCGTCGCGCACGCTCGCAATCAGGCTCGCGCCCGGCTTGAGGCCGCGCACGCGGTTGAACACCTCGAAGGCGGGCATGGCCTCCATGCGCGCGCGCTCGTCGGCCTCGGTCGGGTTGAGCCGCGCCCAGGCCTGCAGCCAGCCCTCGCGGGCCAGCTGGTAGTGCACGGGGCCCGGCGGCGGCTCGGCGGCCGCGCCCTCGCCCGCGTCGAGGTAGACGGGCAGCGTCTCGCCGATCGGCGTGCGCTGGTAGTTGCCCTCCCGGAAACTCTCCATGCCGCCGAGCATCAGCAGGCCGCCGCCGCGCTCCGCGACGAACTTGTTGAGCAGCTGCGCCTGCTCCGGCGTGAAAAACTCCGCCTCCACGTCGTCAAGGATCACGGCATGGTAGCCGTAGAGATCCTCGGGCAGGCGGGGGAAGCGGTTGCCGCCGCTGTTGAGCTCGTTCTCGTCGCGGACGTTGAGCCGCATGATCACGGGCTGGTCGTAGCGCTGCACGTCCTCGGCCGCCTGCTGCCCGAAGCCGCGGAAAAGCGGGTTGCTGGTCTCGCCGGCCCGGCCGCGAAACTCGAACTTGGGCTCGCGCTTCGCGATGCGGATGAGGGCGACGAGCTGCACCTGCTCGTCCTCGGCGATGGCGCGGTTGAGGAACTTGAACTCCCAGTTGGGGCGCCCCGACACGTAGAGCACGCGATACGGCCCCTGCCCGCGGTCGACGGCGAAGACCCGGTTGTTGTTCGCCAGCGTGGCCTCCTCGCTCGGGGGCGGCGGCGCGCCGGGCGCCGGCGCCAGCCCGGGCGTGCCGGCGCGAATTTGGTAGAACGACAGGCCGTGCTTCTCCGGCTTGAGCTGGAAACGAAACGCGATCGCCTCGCCGTCGCCGCGCGCGTCCGCCGTCTGCTCCTGCACGGTGCGCCCCTCGCGGTCCACGAGGCGCGCCGTGATCGGGCGGCCGCGAAATCCCGCGGCCGTCACGTCCGCCTGCACCGCCACGGGCGCGTCCTCAAACGCGGTCTGGGTGACCGCGACCTGCTGCACCGCGATGTCCTGCACCGCGCCCGCGCGGCCAATCACGACGGGATAAACCGGCGGCAGGCCCTTGAGGTCCGGCAGCGCGCCATTGGCGAGATCGGTCGCGTTGCCATCGGTGAGGAGCAGCACGCCGGCGAGCGGACGCGACTGGAAGCGCTCCGCGAGCGTGCGCAGCGAGGCGCCGAGCGCGGTGGAGCGGCCCTCGAAATTGAGCTCGGAGAAATCCTTGGTCGCCTGCAGCCGCGTGTCGAAGAGGTAGCGCCGCACGTCGAAGGTCGCGGCCAGCGCGCCCTGCCACGGCGAGGCCTCGGCGTTCACGAGGCGCTTCAGGCCCTCGCCCCGGCTCGCCGGCTCGCCGCGATCCCGGACTTGCAGGCCCTGGCTGTTGTCGGCGACGACCGCAAAGAGGTTGGCGCCCGGCCGCGCGCGCTGGCCGAGCCACAGCGGCTCGAGCAGGCAAAGCGCGAGCGCCGCCAGGCCGAGGGCCTTCAGCCCGAGGCAAACCCAGCGCAGCGGGTGGCCCGCGGCCGCCCGGTAGCTCCAAAGCAGCACGAGCGCCGCCACGGCGCCGAAGAGGAGCACGGGCACGAGCCAATGCGTGGCGGAGAAGGTGAGCGAGGGAGTCATGTGCAGGCGAACGGCGGACGGCCCGCCGCGGTGAAGGAGCCGTGAGCGGGGGACATCATTTGTCTTTGCCCAGCTCCTCGTAGTAGCGCCGCACCGACTCGGCGAAGCGGTTCGGCACGGGATCGCGGTCGATGGGGGTGAGCGTCTCCTTCGAGTCGCGACGGGCCAGCTCCTCCGCCACGCGATTGCGCACCTCGACGAGCGGCTTGATGATCTCGAGCTGCACGACGGTCCAGTCGGGCTTCTTCTGCTCGCCGCGGAAATCACGCCGCAGCGTGCGGGCGCGCTCGCGGGCGGCGGCGAGCGCGTTGCGCAGCTCGGGGGTCTCGACCAGATCCTCGACGTCGCGGAGGCGCTCGTTCCAACGCGCGAAGTCCTCGCCGGTGAGCGGGCCGACATTCACGCGTCCGCCCTCCCAGCCGCCGAGCGCGCCGTTGTTGTAGTTGTTGCCGACATTGAAACCATTGCCGATGTCGATCCCGCCGCGGCGGCTGGCGTCGGTGCCGTCGCGCGGATTGAGGTCGAGCGAGCGGCGCCCACGGCTGTCGGTGATCTGGCGCGGCGCATCGCGGTTCGCGCCGCCGCCCCCGCCACCCGCCTGCTCGCCGCCCGCTTGCTGGCCGCCTTGCTGCTGGCCGTCCGCCTGCGCCGTCTGCTGACCGGGCTGCTGGCCCGGTTGCTGGCCTGGCCCGCCGGCCTGGCCGGATTGCTGGCCGCCGGGTTGCTTGCCTTGGCCCGCCATCTTCTGCGCCGAGCGATCGCCCTTCTGGCCGGGCTGCTGCGCCTGGCCTTCGCGCTGCGCCTGGCCTTCGCCGCGCTGCTCACCCTGGCCCGGCTGGGAAGGATCGTTCTGGCCCGGCTGCTGCGCCCCGGCCTGGCGTTGATCGCCTTCGCCGCGGCGCTGGCCGGGGCGGTTGCCTTGTTGCTCCGCTCCGGGCGGCTGGCCGCCGGCCTGCGCGGCCTCGCGCCGGAGCTGATCGGTGAGCTGGTCGAGTTCGCTTTGCGCGAGCTTGAGCTGCTCGGCGTCGTCGCCGAGCACGTTGTCGGCGGCGCGCTCAATGCCGCGGCGCAGCTCGTTGATCTCGCCGCGCGCACCTTGCGCGGCTTGGCGGGCCTGCGGCAGATAGCCGTCCTTGAGCAGCTCGCGCGTGAGGTCGAGCACCTTGCCGCCCTGCTCGCTGTCAGCCGTCTTTTGCAGGCGATCGTAGAGGTCCCGCGTCATGCGGCCGCTGTTGAGGATCTCGTTGCGGGCCTGCTTGACGGCATTGGCGTCGTCACCGGCGACCTTGCGCACGCTGTCATAGAGCTGGCGCGAGAGCAGCGGCTCGGTGTTCTCGGCCTGCTCCGAGACCTGCTGGGCTTTCTCGACGAGCTTGTTCATGCGGTCCTTGTGCTCGGCGAGCTTGTCGCCGAGCTCCTTCTTCTCATCGGAGTCGCCGAGGGACTTGCGGCGGTTCTTGTCGCCGCCGTTCGCCAGCGCGTCGAGCTTTTGGCCGACCTCTTCCTGCTCGCGCGAGAGCTCGCGCGCCTCGTTGCGCATCTCGCGGAGATCATCGGCGAACTGGTTGGAATTCTGTTTCCGCAGATCGTCGCGCATCTGCTGCATCTGGCGCTGCGCGCGCGTGCCGGAGGCCAGCGCCTGCGCGACGGAGCCCTGCGAGGCCGCGTCGGCGGCCTTCTGCAGATCCTCGCGCGTCTGGTCGAGCTCCTGCCGCTGCTGCGCCATGCTGGACTGGTTCTCGGCGCGATCCATGCGCTGCTTCACCTCGTCGGCGTCGGCGAGCATCTGGCGCTGCTCCTCCTCGAGGCGCTTGAGGCGGCGCTTCAGGTCCTCGCGCTGCTGCTCGGTCTGCGCTTCCTGCAGGGCGGTCTGAAGCTCCTTGAGGCGCTCGTTGATGTCCTGCTGGCGGCGCGCAAGCTCCTGGAGGCGGTTCATCACGGCCTGCTGCTCGCGGCGCTCCTGGCTCTGCGGCGACTTGGCCTGGCGTTGCGTCTCGTAGCGCTTGTCCGCTTGCTTGAGATCGAGCTGGTCAATCTGGCGCTGGTTGCCCGCCTTGCCGCCTCCGCCGCCGCCTTTCTTGTTGCGGGTGACGTTGGTCTCGCGTCCCTGCAGCTTGAGCAGCGACTGATACGCGGCCTGCTCGGCGGGGAGCGCCTGCGCGAGCGGCGCGGGCTCCTTGGCGGCGTCCTTCAGCCGCTCGATCGCCTTCTCCATCCCGGAGGTCACGCTCTTCCACAACGCCTGCTGGCGGGGCGAGCGCGCCTCCTCGGCGGCCTCCTCGGCCTGCGCCAGCGCCTGCTCCTGGCTCTCGCGCACGATCTTGGCGTCGGCCTCGTAGCTCTTCGACTGGCCGTCGCGCTGGAGCCGCCACGTCGCGCTGATGATCTGCTTCTGCAGCTCGGTGAGCTTGCGCGCCTGCGCGCCGCCCCCGCCGCCCTGCTGCTGCTCCTCGTCGCCCGAGTCCTGGTTCTGCCGCTCGCGGAAAATCTCGTCGAACGGCCGCACCTCGCCGAAATAAAGATCGCCCTGCGTGCGGCGGAGCTTGCCGTCGGGCCCGATGTCGTCGGCCCATACGAACCACGACACGAGATCGTCGGCCTTGGCGCCGAGGTCCTCGAGCTTGAGCAGGTGCGAGAAGGTTTTCTTCTCCTTCGCGCCGCCGTCCTTGCCGAGCTCGATGAACTTGGGCTCCCCGCCGCCGATGGCATAGGCGAGGCCGTAGCTCGCGGTGCCGAAGTCGTCGAGCACCGTGCCCTCGAACGCCACCTCCTCCAGCGCCGACGGCCGCACGTCGCCGCGCGGCGACGCCAGCCGGATCTCCGGCGGGCGGTTGGGCAGCACGTCGATCACGAAGGGCGACGCGATCTTGTTCGGCCGGCCCTCCGCGTCGATCAGCTGGAGGTCATAGGTGAGGCTCTTCGCCGGGGTGAGGTCGCGCAGCGTCGCGACCGCCTTGTCGGGCGAGACCGTGAGCGGGATCTCGGTCTTCTTGCCGTCGCGCGCGATCAGCTTGGCGGACTTGACCGGCTTGTTGAGCTGGAGCGCAAAATCCATCTTGGTGCCCTCCACGGCGCTCACGCGGCGGGAGTCCTCGATGTGCTTGGGCGCGAGCTTGGTGTAGGCGGGAAAAGCGAGGTCCACGTCCGAGCGCACGAGCTTCGGGTGCTCAAAGACCGTCACCTTGAAATCCCGCGTGCGCTCGCCGCGATACTCCAGGTGGTAGGTGAACTCCTTGTTCACTTCCGGCACGCTCCCGCCGAAGACCGGATCGCCGAGGCTCTTCACGAGCGGCACCGCGCGCGGCGCGGCCCCGCTCTCGCGCACGACCATGCTGACGCTCGGCGGCAGGGCGTCGCCAAAGCGCGCGAGCACGACAAAGCTGTCGCCCTTCTCCACGCTGGCGTCGCCCGGCGTGACCGAGACGCCGCCGCCGCCCGCCCAACTCGGGGCCTCGCCCAGAATCGGCGCCACGCGCAAATGGGCCAGCGCGTAGACAAAACATCCGAGCGCGGCCGCCTGGACCAGCACGCCGACGAGGAGCCGCGAGCCCGGCACCACGTCGCGCCAGTCGCCTTGCTGGCTGCGCGCGGTCGCCTCCTGCAACACCCGGTATTGCAGGTAGCCCTGCTCCTGCCCCGGCTCCAGGCCCTGCTGGAGCGCGGTGAGCAGCACGCCGTTCAGCTCGGGATGCTTCCGCTCGATCCGGCCCGCGATCCAACGGAGGTCGGACGGACGCGTGAGATGGTAGATCACCACGCCGGCCGAGGCCGCGACCGCCACGGCGGCGAGCAGCGGCAGCGCGTGCGGCGAGATGCCGCCCGCCGCGCCCATCGTCCAGGCGAGGCCCACGGCGACGAGCGCCGCGAGCGCCCAGCACGCCGCGAGGGCGCGCCACACCGCGACCCAGCGGTAGCGGTTGGCGACACGTTGCAGGCGGGACTTCAGAAAATCGTCGTTCATGGGTTTGCTCCTTCCGTTGCGAGGGCGGCGCGCCGCGCGGCCCGGCCCGCGAGGACCGATTCCAACAGCAGCACGGCCAGCGTCGCCACGATAAACCATCGCCAGAGTTTTTGCCGGTTCTCGGCCTCGATGCCTTGCAGCAGGGCCTTCTTGTCCGCCGGCACGACGGTCTCGGCCTTCGCCTTGGCAATCGGCACGCCGAGCTGTTCCAACTCGTCGGCGCTGAGCGGCGCGGTGCGGCTCTCGTTGGCATCGAGGTTGACGGCAAAGCGCCGCGGCCTCGCGCCGCCGTTGATCTCGTAGATGCCGGGCTCCGCGGTGGCGGCAAATTCCGTCGCGCCCGCCGCGAGCGCGACTTCCGCGCCCACGGGCGGCTTCACGGCGGACGAGGCGCCGTCGGCGGGCAGCGGGATCTTGTCGCCGACAAAATGCTGCGTCGTGAAGCTCGTCACCCCTCCCGCCTGCTCGAGCAGCGACCACAGGAGCGGCACAAACTTCGAGGACACCGCGAGCTGGCTGTCGTCCGGCTGCCAGCCGCTCGCGAACACCGTGATGCGCCCGCGCCCCGCCGGCACCTCGGCGATCGCGGGGTCGCCGTTGTCGAACTTCGCGATCACGCGCGCGCCCGCGACGCCGGCGAAGTCGAGCTTCCGGTATCTCCAGATGTGGATCTTGGTGAAATCGCTGAACCGTGGATCGGCGAACGGAGCGAACAGCGGGTGCTGGAAATCGATCTCGGAAAACATCGCGTAGTTCCCCGCGCGGCCTTCCTCGGCGGGCAGCGCGTCGCGGCCAAGCAGCGCGCCGAGCGCGGGCGCGATCGCCGGCGTCCGCGCGATCACGATGATCGTCTTCCCCGCGGCCGCCTGCTCGCGCAGCGCGGCGGCGGTGGCGGGCGCGATCGCCTCGCTCACAAACACGAGGCTCGCCGCCGCCACGTCGGCGGGATTGAGCGGGGCGCCGGGGGCGACCGCGGTCACCTGCACGGCGACGCGCGGCGTCTCGGCGAACGCGCGGCGCAGGAAAAAGAGCGGCTGCCTCGGATCCTCCGCCACGTCGCTCCCGATCCAGAGGACGGACGCCTTCTGCTGCGCGGGCGGGATCACGTAGGCGGTGTTGTCAAAGGGCTCGTCGTCACCCGTGAGCGAGATCTGCTCGAGGCCGGCGACGCCCTTGGGCACCGGCACGGCGAAGACGCGGCTCTGGCCCGGGGGCACATAGGCATCGATCGGGGCGGCGATGAAGGCCGGCGCCGCGCCGGCCACCGCGGCGGCCTTCGACCAGCCCAGCTTGAACTGCTCGCGCTTGGACTCGGCGGCGTTGGTGACGCGCACCCGCACCGGCGCGTCCGCGGCCCGGGGCGAATCCGGGCCGTCGGCCACGAACTGCACGCCGGCGTTGGTGGGATTGCGCGCCTTGATGGGTTCGAGCGTGAGCTCGACGCCCTTGGGCCACTCGTAGGCCTGCAGCGCATCGAGCCGGCTGCCCGCCTGGAGGTCGCTGATGAGCACGATGCCGCGTGGGCCGGGGGTGTTCTTGCCGTCTTCGTTCTCCGCGAGCGCCTCGGCGGCGGTCACGAGGGCGTTGCCGAGGTGCGTGCCCGACCAGGAGGGCGAGAGCGCCGCGAGCCGGCCGGTGGCAAAGGCCACGCGGTCCGCCGGCGCGGCGCGGTTCCAATCCTCGAACGACACCAGCGGCACCGCGCGCTGATCGAAGGAAAACACCGACACCTGATCGACGGGCGCGGCGCGGCGGAGCGTCTCCTCGGCCTTCGCGCGCGCGGCGGCCCAGACGCCGTCGCGCCGCATCGACGCGCTGGTGTCGACGAGCATGACCGTCCGCCGAGGCTGCGCCGCCGTCGGGTCGTCGACCGGCGGCTGCTTCAGGAACGGCCGGGCAAAGCCCAGCGCGAGCAGCGCGAGCGCCGCACACCGCAGGATGAGGAGCAGGATGTGCTCGAGCTTGTGACGCCGGGAAATCCGCGGCGGGCTCGGCTGGAGGAACATCAGCGAGCTGAACGCCACGCGCTCCTTCGTCGTGCGCCGCACGAGGTGAAAGACGATCGGCGCCGCCAGCGCGAGGCCGCCGAGCAGGAAGAGCGGGGCGAGGAAGTTCATGCGGCCGCCCCTTTTGTCGCGCCGCCCGCCCGGCGGACGAGCCGTCCGCGGCGCATCCGCTCCTGCAGGAAGCCAAAGAGCGCGAGCTCCAGCGGGTCGGCGGTCGAGATTGCGTGGTAGCCGGCGCCGAGCTTGCGGCAGATGGCCTGCAGCGCCTCGGCATGCGCGCGGTATTTCCGCATGTAGCCCTCGCGCGCCGCCGCCGGGTCGACGTAGACGGTGCGGGCGTTTTCCACGTCCTCAAAAAGCGCGGCCGCCTCCAGCCCGAGGTTCAGCTCCGCGGGATCGGCGACATGGAAGATGTTCAGCTCGTGCCCGCCGGCCGAGAGCGCGATCAGGCTGCGCTCGAGTCGATCAATCGGCGCGAGGAAATCCGAGATGAGCGCCACCATCGCGCGCCGGCGGATGAGCGCCGCGATGCGCTCGAGCGGCGTCACCAAGTCGGTCGCGCGGCCCGCGGCGGGCTTTTCCAAGGCGAGCATCAGCTGGCGGAGGTGGCCGAGCTTGTGGCGCGCCGGCAGATACTCGCGCACCCGCTCGTCAAACGTCATCAGGCCCACGGCATCGCCCTGGCCGTGGAGAAAATAGGCCAGCGTCGCGGCGAGCGTGGCGGCATACGTGGCCTTGGTGATTCCACGCGAGCCGTAGTCCATCGACCGGCTCTGGTCCGCGACGAGGTGCACCCGCAGGTTGGTCTCGTCCTCGTATTTCTTGATGAAGTAGCGGTCGCTGCGCGCGAACACGCGCCAGTCCAGGTAGCGCGGGTCGTCGCCCGGGGTGTATTGCCGGTATTCGGTGAACTCGACCGAGAACCCGTGGTAGGGGCTGCGGTGCAGGCCGGTCCAGAACCCCTCCACGACCGCGCGCGCCCGCAGCTCGAGGCTGCGGATCATCATGAGCGCCTGCGGGTCGATGAGCTTCGCCGAGGCGAGCGCGGGTTGGGCGGCGGCGGACATGCGCGGGACGAAGCTAGGCCGGCTTGCCCGGCGCCCTCACGCCGGCCACGAGGCGCTTGATCACCTCGTCCACCTTGGTGCCCTCGGCCTCGGCGCGGTAGTTGAGGAGGATGCGGTGGCGCAGCGCGGGGACGGCGAGCGCCTGGATGTCCTCGATCGTCACGTGCGCCCGGCCGCGCAGGAGCGCGCGGGCCTTGGCGCCGAGGATGAGGAACTGCCCGGCGCGCGTGCCCGCCCCCCAGCTCACCCACTCGTTGACGAAATCCGGGGCGCCCGGCTGATGCGGGCGCGAGGCCGACGCGAGTTGCACGGCGTAGCGCACCATTTCCTCGGCCACCGGCACCTTGCGCACCAGCTCATGGAAACGCTGCACATCCTCGCCGGAAAACAACGCCTCGATCGGCGCCGGGCGGCCGGCCGTCGTCTGCAGCACGACCTTCACCTCGTCGTCCTGGGGAAGGTAGTCGATCACGACGTTGAACATGAAGCGGTCCAGCTGCGCCTCGGGCAGCGGATAGGTGCCCTCCATCTCGATCGGGTTCTGCGTCGCGAGGACGAAGAAGGGCTCCTCCAGCTTGTGCCGCACGCCCGATGCGGTGACCTGGTGCTCCTGCATGGCCTCGAGCAGCGCGGCCTGCGTCTTCGGCGGCGTGCGGTTGATTTCGTCCGCGAGCACCATGTTGGCAAAGACCGGCCCGCGCACAAACGTGAGCTGGCGCCCGCCCCCCGGCGTCTCCTGCAAAATCTCCGTGCCCGTGATGTCGGCCGGCATGAGGTCCGGCGTGAACTGGATGCGCGCAAACTTCAGGTGGAAGATCTGCGCGATGGATTTCACGAGCAGGGTCTTGGCGAGGCCGGGCGCGCCGGTGATGAGGCAGTGGCCGCCCGCCAGCAGCGCGATCATGATCTGCTCGATCACTTCCTTCTGCCCGATGATCACCTTCCCGAGCTCGGCGTCGATGCGGGCGCGCCCCGCGATGAGGCGTTCGGCGGTTTCTCGCTCGCTGGCAAAGGCGCTGACGGGCGGGATCGGAGGCGGGGCGGAGGGTTCGGGCATGCTCATGAAGGAGGGAGTGAGGGCTGGAGGGATTGAGGGAAAAAGAGGGACGGAAGGCAGAGGGTTTAGTCACTCACTCCCTGCATCCCTCATTCCCTTTCCGCTAGTGCGTCATCAGGTAGAACACGAGGTTGACGCCGATGGGATACGAGACGCGCTCGGAGAAGACCGCGAAGTAGTCGGGGGCCTCGCCCTCGCGCTCCCAGCCGTCGGTGATGTCCGTGTTGTGAAACGCGATCGCCATGATGCGGCCCTTGTCGTCGTGCAGCGCGCGCACGTGCACCTCCTGCGAGCCCTCGCCGCGATCGATCTGGATGGGCGACTCGGGGTTGTTGGGATCGTGCTGGCGGTTCCAAAACTGCATCGTCGGGACCTGGATGCGCTGCATCGGGCCCTTGAGGTCGAAGACGCAATGGAAGATCGGGTGATCGAAGGTGAGGTCGGTCCACTCGCGCTCCGGCAGGACTTTCTTCATCTGCGCGGCGAAGCCCGCCCACTCGGTGCTGTTCCAGAAATCGATCACGGCGAGCACGCCGCCGGCGAGGAGGTATTTGCGCAGGCCGGCGATCTCGGGCTCCTTCAGCAGCATGTAGCCGGGATGCTCCATGAGCAGGAACGGGTAGTTGTGCAGATCGGGATCGTGGAGCTTGAGCACCCGGCCGTCCGGGTCGGTGCGCATCGACGTCATCTGCTGCAGCCGGTAGGAGAGGTTGAGATCGGCGTCGGGAAAATCGACCCACCAGCCGAGGCGGCGGCCGCGGCCGTAGCCCGGCGCGAGATTGGGGCCGACCTTGAAGATCGCGCGGCAGAAGGTGAACACGTCCTTCTCGAAGCCGCGCGGGTTGTCCCACAGCGGCGTCCCCGTGCTGTGCGAGACGACCTCGCGCGCCGTCTTCACCTGATCCTCGTCGATCACGCCGCTGCCCTCGGTGCGCACCAGCGAGCCGCCAAGATCGTTTTCGTTGCCCCAGCCGCCGCCCCAGTTCGGCGGGGGCCCGCCGCCGCGGGGCGGGCGCGTGGGCTGCGCCGTGAGGGCGGCGCAGAGGCCGGCGAAGACGAGATGGGCGCGGCGAATCATCGTCAGTGGGTCATCACGTAGAAGATGACGTTCACGCCGAGCGGGTAGGAAATCTTCTCGGAAAAATTGTGGAAGTAGTAGTCGTCCTCGCCCTCGCGCTCCCAGCCGTCGCCGTTGTCGGTGTTGTGCGTGGCGAAGACCATGAGGCGGCCCTTGTCGTCCATGATGGCGCGGTGGTGCACGGTGCGCACGTCGCCGTCGTGGTGATTCTCCCAGGTCACGCCGTCGTATTGGCTGTTCACCCCTTGGTGGACGTTGGGCACCTGGCCCTTGCTCTTGATTTCAAAGACGCTGTGGTAGAGCGGATGATCGAGGGGCAGCTCGACGAAGCTGTGGTTGGGCAGCACCCGCCGGATCACGTTCTCGGCGTTGGCCCACTCGCTGTCGCCCCAGAAGTCGTCGAGCATGAGGAAGCCGCCGTTCAGGAGATACTTTCTTAGTCCGGCGATCTCGTCCTCCGTCAGGTAGAGCGAGCCGGGCTCGACCATGTAGATGAACGGAAAATCAGACAGGTCCGGATCCGTCAGGCGAACATAGCGGCCGTCGGGGCTCACCTTGATTGAGGTCATCTGCTGGAGCCGGAAGGAAAGGTTGAGATCGCTGTCGGGCGTGTCGGTCGCCCAGCTGCCGCCATAGGTGCCGGGCCCACGGCCGCGGCGCACCCGGGTGAAGGTAAACACATCCTTTTCCGTGCCGCGGGGATTCTCCCAGGTCGGCGTGCCCGTGCTGTGCGAATCGATCTCGCGCGGCGTGCGCACCTCGGGGCCAATCATCACGCGGCCGCCCTCGGTCCAGGTGGGCGAGTCCGTCGTCTCCGCGTAACCGCCGAAGCTGCGCCCGCCGAAGCGGCGCTGCGCGAGCACCAGTCCGGAGCACAGCAGGGCGCAGGCGAGAAACGTGAGGAGGCGGCGTTTCATTTCTTCGCGGGGCCGGGCAGGCCGGGGACGGCGACGGCGTCGGGCGCCGGGGCCGGGGCGGGCATGAGCGCCGCCGGGACTTTCGCGCGCGCGCGATCGAGCTGGAGCAGGAGGCTCAGCGCCTCGCGGTAGCGCGGCGCCTCCTCGAGCGCGAGGAGCGCGTGGCGGCGGGCCTCGCCGTCCTCGCCCCGTTTGTGCAGCAGGCTGGCGAGCTGGTAGTGGCCGTCGGTGCGCTCGGGGACATCGAGCTGCAGCAGCGTGCGCCAGGTGACAATCGCCGCCGAGTCGTCCCCGCTGCCGGCGGCGGCTTGCGCCAGGAAGCGATAGGGCGCGGGCACCAGCGGGTTGACGGCGATGTAGCGCTCGGAGTTTCGGCGGACGGCAGCCCAGTCCTTGTCCGCGGCGGCGAGCTCCATCAGGCGCGCGTAGGCGTCGACCGCCTCGTCATCCGCGGCGGCCCACGCCTCGAGCGCACGCCGCTCGCCCGCGGTGTCGCCCAGCGCACGGAGCACCGTGACGAGCGCGCGATAGGACGAATCACCCGCCTTCTGCCCGGGGTAGAGCTCGACGAGGCGCTCGAGCGGCACCCGGGCCTCAGGCCACCGCGCCTTCTCCATGGCGCGCTGGGATTGGAGGCGGAGCCACCAAAAGTTGTCGGGATTCTTCCGGCCCCACTCGGCCAGCTTCTCCTCCTCGCCGGGCTGGAGGAGCTCGGGCTCGATGCGGGCGAAGTCGAGCTTGGGCGCGAGCTGTCCGGCGCGCTCCTTCGCGTAGGCGGCAAACGCCTCCTCGAGCTTTTCCAGCTCCATCGTGTGCTTGGCGATCGCGGCGTTGATCTCCGCGCCGTCGCGAAGATCAGCGAGGATGCCGCGGATCTTGGCGATGCCGAAGCGCTCCACGATGAACTCCACGACCAGGGACGACTCGAGGTAGGCGAACTGCAGGTGTCGCGGCGTCTTGGGCGAGAGGAAGGCCGCGCTCAGCTTCGACACCGGCACGAGATCCTCGCCGAGGATCATCTCGCGGTAGCGGGCGTCGATGCGCATGCCGGAGGAGGCATTGGCCTGGCGCTCCTCATACACGGAGATGCCCTCGCTCAGCCAGCGGGGCATCTTGTTCTTCGTCATCTGGAGCGTGACCACATGGCAGAATTCGTGCCACAAGACCGACTCCCAGTTCGTGGGCGACGCCGACGTCGCCGGGCTGTTGGCCGTGACGACGCGCCCGAAACAGACCCCGAGAAAACCCGAGACATCGGGCAACCCAAAGGTGCGCACCGCAAAGTCCCGCTGGTCGGCGAAAATCTCCACGTAGGTCGGCTTCGCCAGCTCCACCCCGTATTTCGTGACGAGCGACTCCTTGGCGCGGCGCAGGAGCGCCAGCACGCGCGGTCCATAGATGGCGACCTCGGGCGCAGCCATGCGGATCACGAAGTCGTCGTTTTGCAGCGCGGCATACTTCTTCATCGTGTCCTGCAAGGTCACGAGGTTGTAGGCCTCCACGTCATATTCGTCGCGGTCATGCACGGCTTGGGCGAGCATCCAGCCCTCGCTCTCCTCGCCGAGGCGCAGCAAGTCGCTCGCGAGCTGCGCCGTCGCCGGCAGGTAGGCGGGATCGAACTCGCGCGCGCGGCGCTGATACTCGGCGCCCTCGGCGAAGCGATATTTGGCGGAGAGCTTTTCGCCGATCAGGTAGTCGACGCGCGGATTGCGCGGCCACGAGCTGAGCGCGCGCTCGCGGGCGAACTTTTCCCCCGCGGGATCGTTCTTCAGGTGCGCAATGACCGCCCGGTAGGCCCACGCGTCGGGCTGCACGGGGTTGATCTCCACGATGTCGTCGAGGACCTTGCCGGCGTCGTCATAGGACTCGGCGTCGATGTGGTGGCTGGCGAACTGCAGCAAGGTGGGCACGTGGCGCTCGTTGATCTTGAGCGCGGCTTGGAGCGCGGCCACCGCGACGGCGCGGTCCCCGCCCGAATAGGCGCGGCCGCGGCCGCAATGCAGGTCGGGGTCGTCGGGCAGTTGCTTGAGGCCTTCCTCGAAGGCCTTGGCCGCGAGCGCAAAATCGTGCTTCTCCAGCGCCAGCTCGCCGCGCGCGAGATAGACTTCGCGCAGCTTGGGGTCCGCCTTTTGGGCGGTGGCGAAGACCTTTTCGATCACCTCCTTGGGATCGGCGCCCACGAGCAGGGCGGCGCGCCCATAGACCAGCAAATCCGCGGGGGCCCGATACTGCCACTGGCTGTCGCGCACCGCCGTGATGATGTCCTTGAGGAAGCGCGCCGCTTCCTCCGGCCGGCCCGTGGCAAAGGCCACATCGCGGGCGAGCCAGCGCAGGCGGATGCTGCGGGTATCGCGCAGGAGCGCCTCCTTCATCACGGCATCCGCCTCGGCGTAGCGGCCGATGGCGAGCTGTGCGCGGACCAGCAGCATCGCCCACTCGGTGTTGCCAGCACGCTCGCCCGCGTCGGTCAGCTCGCCCTTGGCCAGCTTGATGACGGCCGCGTAGTTGCCGGCGAGCAGGCCCTTTTCCGCCTCCACTGGATCCGCGGCACGGGCCAGCGCGGCCAAGACCGACACCGCCGCCATCACCACGGGGAATCGCGAGCAGGGGCGGCAGGGGAAATTCATGCGGATGGCCAAGGCCGGCGGGGAAGACGCAAAGCGCAGGGAAGAGTGATGCGAAGCTCCGTCATTTCTCAAGCCCCGCAGTGAAAGTTTTCTTCACACCAACCCCGCGCCGGAAAATCCCGAGCGAACTTGCGCGCGGCCGGGGAGGCCGCTGTCGTCACGGTTGTGCGTGCCTCGCCCCTGTTGCTGCTTCTCTGGCTGCTGGCCTCCGGCCTGGCCGTGCGCGCGGAGGACTTTGCCGCGCGCTTCGACGCCCTGGTCCGCACCGCCACGCCCCGCCAGCTCTACGCCCTGCTCTACGACCTGCCCAAGGGCGGCGATCTGCACAACCACGCCGGCGGCTCCGACCGGCCGGAATGGATGTTTGCCATCCTCACCGACCCGGCCCGCAACGGCGGCGATGCTTTCTACGCCCGCGTGCGATTCGATGAGGCCGAGGCCGGCGGCGCACGCCTCGAGCCGGGCGAGCGTTACCGCCTCATTCGCCGCCGCACCTATGCGCGCCTCGCGCCCGCCGCCCGCCGCGGCTACGTGGCGCTCGCCGAGCTCACCCCGCCTGAGCGCGCCGCATGGGCCAACGCCTTCCGGCTCGACGCCCCCGGCGAAGGCCGCGACGAGTTTTTCCAGCACATCTGGCCGCGCCGGGGCGAACTCGGCCAGAACCTGGACGTGCGCCTCGAGCTGCTCGCCGAGAACATCAAGGCCTTCGCCGCCGAGGGGCTCGCCTACCTCGAGACGCAATTCGGCGCCGATGGCGCCGTGGACAACGAGGGCCGCCCCATCCCACCGGAGGAAGCTGTGGCACTCATTGAGCGCCGGCTGGCGCAGCCCGATGTCGCCGCGACTGGGCTCGTCGTCCGGTTTCAAGACACCGTGCTGCGCTTCCGCCCCGATGCGGAGGCGAGGCTCGCCGAAACCTACGCCTTTGTCGCCGCGCACCGCGACCGCTGGGTCGGCATCAACCTCGCCGGCCTCGAATCCGATCCGCGCGGCGAGCCGCGGCGGTTCCTGGCGACCTTTCGGCAGCTGCGCGCCCGCTTCCCTGCCCTCGCCCTGTCGATTCATGCGGGCGAGATGGACGACGCCGACTCGCACGTGCGCGACACCCTGCTCCTCGGGGCAAGCCGCATTGGCCACGGCGTGAACCTCATCAAGGATCCCGCCACGCTCCTGCTCCTCCAGCAGCACCGCCGCGTGCTCGTCGAAATCAACCTCATCTCGAACCGCCTGCTCGGCTACGTGCCCGACGTCGCGCAGCACCCTTTCCCCGAGTATCTCCGCACGGGCGTGCCCGTCTGCCTCAACACCGACGACCGCGGCATGTGGGACAGCAACCTCACCGACGAGTATTTCACCGCCGTGACGACCTTCAACCTGTCGTGGCCCGAGGTGGTCACGCTCGGCCGCAACTCGCTCGCCTTCTCCTTCGCCCAGCCTGAGGTGAAGCAAAGGCTCCTCGCCGCGTTCGAGGCGCGAGTCGCCGCCTTCGAGCGCAAATACGGCTCCGACGCCGGGTCCCTCGCCGAGGCCTTGGAGAAACTGAAAGCCGTGCAACCCGTCGCCTACGGCTACGCGAAGCGGACATGGGGGTTGGAATTCTAGATCCCGCCGCAGTCGGATTCCCCGAAGCTTTTCGCCGCCAGGGCGCCGTTCAAATCCGAGCGGTGCGAGCCGAACAGGACACCAAAACAAGCTGCTCCTCGTTGTCGCCGCGCTCCTCTCTTGTCCTATCCGCACTGTTTCTCGTTTTTCGCGGCTTGCGCAGGCTGCTGGCTCGGACAGGCCGCCAGGAGCATGCGCAGCGCTCCGACCGAGCCTCCCGTCGACCATTTTACTCCCGCTTCCATCCGCGCAGCGCGTAATATTTCTCCTTCGGCTCCGCGGTCCAGCCGTTGACGCCGTGGCGCGGCAGCCACCACGCGTGGATCACGAGCAGCGCGATCGCGAAAACGCCGAGCGCAACGAAGAACCACGCGCGCCCCACCGTCGCGGAGATCAGCACGGCGAGCGCGGCGCCGAGGAGCATCTTGGCGATGCGGCGCGGCTTCGGCTCGCACTCGGCGAAGCCCGGCAGCGCGATGTTGCCCACGGCGCACAGGCCGAAGACCACCGCCACCTCGAACCACCACGGCGCGTTCACGGCGCCCGCACGACGAGCAGCGGAATCGAGGTGTTGTGCCGCACCTTGTCGATCGTGCTGCCGAGGAACAGGTCCCCCATGAGCTTGTGCCCGTGCGACGTGAGCGCGATCAGGTCGCAGCCGCGCGCCGCGGCGACGCGGACGATCTCGGTCGGCGGGTTGCCCATGGCGAGTTCGGTTGCGACCGCGAGGCCCTCGGCCCGGAGCCGCACCGCCACGGTCTCGAGATACGCGAGGTCGGCGCGCATTTCCTCGGACTCGGCGAGCTTGAGCTGCTCGTAGTGGCGCGCCGCGAAGCCGTCGGCCACGTGGAAGAGGAGCAACTCCGAGCCGAGGCGGCGCGCCAGCTCCGCGATGTGCGGCACCATCGCATCGTCCGCGCGACTGTTCTCGAGGGCGACCAAGACCTTCTTATACATGGCGCGCCTTCAGGAACCGCCGCCGGTCACGCCCGCGATGTCGAGCAGCAGTTTCACGTTGAGGCCGATGATCAGGAGCGTCACGCCCCAGCCCAGCAGCTTGACCCACCACGGGTTCACAAACTCGCCCATCTTCGCCTTCTCCCCCGTGAAGCGCATGAGCGGCCAGCAGGCGAAGCCCAGCTGCATCGAGAGGCACACCTGGCTCGCGACGAGCAGCGCGGTCGACTTGCCCTCGCCAAAGATGCCGATGACCACGACCGCCGGCACAATCGCAATCGCGCGCGTGATCAGGCGGCGCAGCCAGGGGCGCAGGCGGACGTTGAGGAAGCCCTCCATCACAATCTGGCCGGCGAGCGTGCCGGTGAGCGTCGAGTTCTGGCCCGAGGCGAGCAGCGCGACGGCGAAGAGCACGCTGGCAAACGTCACGCCCAGCAGGCCGTCGAGCAGGTGAAAGGCCTGCTGGATCTCGCCGACCTCCGCGTGCCCGCTTTTGTGGAAGGCCGCCGCCGCGAGCACGAGGATCGCGCCGTTGATGAAGAGCGCGAACATGAGCGCGACGGTCGAGTCGATGGTCGCAAACTTGATCGCCTCGCGCTTGCCGCCGGCGGTCTGCTCGTATTTCCGCGTCTGCACGATCGAGGAGTGCAGGTAGAGGTTGTGGGGCATGACGGTGGCGCCCAGGATGCCGATCGCCACGTAGAGCATCTCCGGGTTGCGCAGGATTTCCACGGAGGGGACGAAGCCCGCCACCACGGCGCCCATCGCCGGCTTGGCGATGAACAGCTCCACCGCGAAGCACGTGCCAATGGTCGCGATGAGCGTGATCACGACGGCCTCGAGGTAGCGAAAACCCCTATGCTGGAGCAGGAGCACAATCATCACGTCGAGCGCGGTGATGACGCAGCCCCACACGAGCGGGATGCCAAACAGCAGCTGCAGCGCGATCGCGGAACCGACGACCTCCGCGAGGTCGCAGGCGGCGATGGCAAGCTCGCAGAGAATCCAGAGGAACCAGACGACCGGCTTTGAGTAGTGGTCGCGGCAGGCCTGGGCGAGGTCGCGTCCCGTGGCGATGCCGAGCTTCACGCAGAGGTGCTGCAGCAGGATCGCCATCAGGTTGGAGATCATGATGACGCTGAGCAGCGTGTAGCCGAACTTCGCGCCGCCCGCGAGATCGGTGGCCCAGTTTCCCGGGTCCATGTAGCCGACGGCCACCATGAAGCCCGGCCCGGCGAACGCGAGGAGCTTGCGCCAGAAACCGGCGTTGGCCGGCACGACGACCGAGCGGTGGACCTCCGGCAGGCTCGGATTCCCGGAGTCGCGGCGCCAGGCGGGCGAAGGCGGGATGGTCTCGGCGGCGTTCATGCGGCGGCGCATGACACGGTCAGATTTATTTTGATTCGTCAAAATAATTCTTTGGTTGCCTCAAACGTCCGCCGCCCTTCGCTGCCCGCATGGCCACCGTCGCGGTCGAGGACTACCTGAAGCATATCCTGCTGCTCTCCGAGCGCGGCGAGGAACTCGTCTCGATGGGCGAGCTCGCGGCGGCGCTGGAGGTCGTCCCGGGCACCGCGACCACCATGGTGAAGGCGCTGGCCAACGACGGCCTCGTCGCGCACCGCCCCCGCTACGGCGTGCGCCTCACCGCCGAGGGCCGGCGCGTCGCGCTCGGGGTGCTGCGGCGGCACCGCCTCATCGAGACCTTCCTGGTCGATGTGCTGAAGATGGACTGGACGGAGGTCCACGCCGAGGCCGAGCGACTCGAGCACGCCATCTCGGACGGCGTGCTCGACCGCCTCGACGCCCTGCTCGGGCACCCCGCGACCGATCCCCACGGGGATCCGATTCCCACGCGGCAGGGGAAGATCGACTCGCAGGTCTATGCCACGCTCGCGACCTGCGTGCTGGCCAAGGCCATGCGCATCGTGCGCGTCACGGAACAGTCCGGGGAATTCCTCCAGTTCGCCGAGGCCAACGGCCTCCGCCCCGGCACCAAGGTGCGGGTCGCCGACCGCAATCTCGCCGCCGGCCTGCTCACGCTGCGAAAATCCGACGACCGCCCGCTCGCCCTGAGCCTGACCGCGGCCGGGAGCATTTTGGTCACGCCGGCCTGAGGCCGCGGCCGCGGCGAGCGGCCCGCCCCGCCGGCAGCCACCGGCCTAAAACGACCAGCGCAGCCGCAGCACGTTCACCCAATCGGTCGCGCGTCCCCCGAGGCCACGGCTCACGCCGTAGTCGAACTGGAGAAACTTCGAGCAATCCCACGTCACGCCGCCGCCCGCCCCGCCGACAAAACTCGACGAAGTCGCGGACGTCGCCTCGAGCGTCGCCTCGCCATACACGCCGAAGCCCGCGACGAGGGCCTGCCGCACAAAAGCGCTGGCATACCACCGCGAGTCGTAGCCGTCGTTGGCGTCGTTGCGCTTCAGCTCCCACTGCGCCATCGCGCCGACTTCGGTGCCAAGCGGGAGCTTCATCGCCCACGGCAGGATGAGGCCGCCCTCGGCGTGGTTGTTGCCCACGCCGGTCGTCTTCGACGGCAGCTTCACGTAGGGTATCACGGCCGCGGAGGCGCCCAGCGCGGTGTCGCTCCAGAAGCGCCACTTCATGCGCAGCGACGTGTCGCCCCAGCCCGAGCGCGACGTGCGCGTGCCGCGAAACTGAAACGTCTCGCGCACGAAGAACTGCGCGCCCACCTGCACATCGGTGTTCTGCGTCATGCCGATGGAGAGAATCGACGAGGCGAGGCCCAGCGCCGTGAAGCGGTTCGGCTCCGTGTGATCGCGGTTCACGCCGACGGTCACCGCGTCCATGCGCAGGAAGAAGTGGCCCGGCTCAACGGTCACGGGCGTCTCGGTGACCTGCGCGCGGAGGGCGGCGACCGCCGCGAAAAATGCGATGCACCCGACCGAAACGCGCTGGAACATGGCGCGAGCTTTCGAGGAGCGGCGAAAGTTTCGCCAGCGAAAAGTAGGGCGGGCCGGCGCCCCGCCCTTTCGCCCGCCGAGTGTCCGCACCGAGGGCGGGTCACCGACCCGCCCTACTCCGCCGACATCGCGCTTGCCGCTCCGCGCGCCCGGCATGCACACTGCGCGCGATGTCGCAGTCCCTCGCGCGCGTGGTTTTCGCCGGCACGGTCGTCTTCTTCGCCGCGTTCTTCCTCTGGCCCGTGTGGCAAATCCTGGCGGGCGGCTTCGTCGACGCCGACGGCCGCTTCACCCTCGACTACCTCGGCGCGCTGCTGGCCGACCCGACCTATCTGGGCGGCCTGCGCAATTCCTTCCTGCTCGCCTGCGCCGCGACGGCCCTTGGCGCCCTGGTGGCCGTGCCGCTCGCGGTGGTCAGCGACCGGTTTCAATTTCCCGGCAAGGCCTTGCTCGGTTCGCTCGTGCTGGTGCCGACGATTTTGCCGCCGTTCGTCGGCGCCATCGGCATCAAGCAGATCTTCGGGCAATACGGCGCGCTCAACGCACTCCTCCACCACCTCGGCCTGCTCGCGCCGGGCGTGACGATCGACTGGTTCGCGGCGAACCAGTTCTGGGGCATCGCCGTCGTCGAGGCGCTCTCGCTCTACCCCATCATCTACCTCAACGCCGTCGCGGCGCTCGCCAACCTCGACCCCGCGCTGGAGGAGGCCGCGCAGAACCTCGGCTGCACCGGCGTGCGGCGCTTCCTCAAGATTACGCTGCCGCTCATCCGTCCGGGGCTCTTCGCCGGCGGCACCATCGTGTTCATCTGGGCCTTCACCGAGCTCGGCACGCCGCTGATCTTCGACTACGATCGCGTCACCAGCGTGCAAATTTACCACGGGCTGAAGGACATCGGGGCCAACCCGTTCCCCTTCGCCCTCGTCGCCGTGCTGCTCGTGTGCTCCGTCGCGCTCTACGCCGCGAGCAAGCTGCTCTTCGGCCGCGCGAGCCACGCCATGATGGCCAAGGCCACCTCCGCGGGCGGCGCGCGCAACCTGCCCGCGGGCCGGGCCTGGCTCTGCACCCTGCTCTTTGGCGGCGTCACATTTCTCGCCGTCCTGCCGCACCTCGGCGTCATCCTCGTGGCGTTTTCGAGCGACTGGTATGCCACCGCCCTGCCGCACGACTGGACGCTCGCCAACTTCGAGCTCGCGCTCGGGCACGACCTCACCGTGCCCGCCATCGCCAACAGCCTGAAGTTCGCCAGCATCTCCACGCTCATCGACATCGCGCTCGGGCTCGCCATCGCCTACGTCGTCGTGCGGAGCCGCGTGCGCGGACGGCAGGTGCTCGACTTCCTCGCGATGCTGCCGCTCGCCGTGCCGGGCCTCGTGCTCGCCTTCGGCTACCTAGCGATGGCGCAGGATGGAAAACTCTTCTCCTTCCTGAATCCGACGCGCGACCCGACGCTCCTGCTCATCCTCGCCTACTCCGTGCGCCGCCTGCCCTACGTCGTCCGTTCGGCCGCGGCGGGATTCCAGCAGACGAGCGAGACCCTCGAGGAGGCGGCGCAGAATCTCGGCGCCCCGCCCCTGCGCGCGGTCTTCCGCGCGACGCTCCCGCTGATCCTCGCCAATGTGATCGCGGGCGGGCTGCTGGCGTTCGCGTTCGCGATGCTCGAGGTCAGCGACTCGCTCATCCTTGCGCAGAAGCAGGCGTTCTACCCGATCACCAAGGCGATCATGGAGCTCTTCCAGCTCCTCGGCGACGGCAAGTTCCTCGCGAGCGCGCTCGGCGTGTGGGCCATGGCCTTCCTCGGCGTGACGATCCTCGGGATGACCTTGCTGCTCGGCAAGAAGCTCGGCGCGCTCTTCCGCGTCTGAGCCTCCGCCGGCGCCCGAAACGGGTTGCCTCCGCGGCGCGGCGCGCTCGTCATGCACCCATGCCCGGCGACCCCGCGTTGATCACGCTCCTCGACATGGGCGAGGAGAAATACGGCGACTGCCTCCTGCTGCGCCTCGGCGGAAAACTGATCCTGATCGACGGCGGCCACCTCCACGACGACCAGCCGCACAACGGCTACCCGTCGGTGCCCGCCCAGCTCAAGCAGCTCACCGGCCGCTGGCCGTTGCAGGTGGACCTGCTGGTCGTGACCCATTGCCACGCCGACCACATCGGCTGCCTGCCGCAACTGATCACGCGCGGCGAGCTCACCGCCACGTGGGCGCTGCTCGCCGACCCGGACCTCGGCTGGGGCAAGATCGGCCACCTCCCCGACTCCGCCGATGCCCCCACGCGCTGGGACGCCACGGACGCGCTCAGCCCCGCGCACTCCGTCGTCACCGCGCTCTTCGACGATCGCCCGCTCACCGGACTGAGCGACGCCGAGCTGGGCGCGCGCCTCGCCGATGCCGCGGGCCTCCTCTCGGGCTACACCGGCATGATCGATCGGCTGAAACAGGACGGCACGAAGGTCGTGCGCTACGGCGTCGACAGCCACACGGCCCTCGTGAAGGCATTCGCCGCGTGCGGCCTCGCGGTCCTCGGTCCGACCAAGCAGCACCTGCTCACCTGCGCGCGCTTCCTCGCGAAAATCGGCCGCGACGCCACCGACGAGATCGCCGCCATCGTCGCGCGGGACGCCGCCGCCGATTCCGTCGGCTTGCTGCGCCGCCTCGCTGATCAACCCGCCTTCGCCGCCGACGCGGCCGGCCCCGGGGCCGCGCTCAACAGCCAGAGCATCGTGCTCCGCGCCGGCCCTGCCGGCCGTCGCGCGCTGCTCACGGGCGACATGCAGTTCGCGCTGCCGGAAGTTCCCGGCCTCGACGCCAGCATGACCGCGCTCCGCGCCGCCGTGCGCAAGGCCGGCCCGTATTTCTTCGCCAAGACGCCCCACCACACCGCGCAGAACGGCGTCTCGCCCGCCGTGCTCGCCGACTGGGGCGCGAAGACGCTGCTCGCGCACTCCGGCGGCCTCAAGGACGGCGGCCACCCCAACGCCGACGCGCTGGCGGCCATCCGCGCGCTCAATCGCAAAGGCGCCTTCGCCCGCACCGATCGCAACGGCCAGATCACGCTCGACCTCGCCGCCGCCGCGCCGCGCCTCGCGATCAGCCGCGGTGCGCTCGACGATTTCACGGTCAACCCCAAGCCCGCCGGCCCCAACGATCCCGAACTCATCCCCCCGCCGCCGCCCGGGGTCCGGCCCGGCGCCGTGACGATCGAGCGCCACGACCGCGGCGACTTCGTCGAGATCGTCGCGCGCCTGCCGCGCGATCCCGTGCGCGTGCAGCTTACGATCGAGGTGGAGCCGGCGGTGGCCGGCCCCGACGGCCGCGGCAGGAAACTCACGCCCACCGCGCCGCCGCCCGCCGAGCCCGGGCCGGTGCCGGACTTCAAGCTCGGCGGCGGGCGCGCGTTTCCGCGGCTGCTGTTCGTCACCTCCACCGAGGCGCTCGCGGCCAACGTGGGCCGCGGCGCCGTGGCCGCCGCCATCGCCGCGATTCGCGCCGCGGGCTGCGGCGTGCTCGACGATCTGCCCGCCGGCATCCCCGTGCAGGAGGCGGCGATCCGCACGCAGGCCGCGCTGCTGGGCGGCGACTACAAGGGCGTCGTGCTCCTCGGCGGCTACAACGTCGTGCCCTCGGCGCGCCTCGACGCGCTCACGCCCGATCTGCGGCGCCACGCCGAGGCGGCCGACTTTCAGGATGCGGACGACTTCATCGTGTGGAGCGACGCGGTCTACGCCGACTCCGACCGCGACTCGTTTGCCGAGCTGCCGATCAGCCGCGTGCCCGACGGCAAGTCCCGCGAGCTTTTCCTCGCCGCGTTGCAGGCGGGCGCGGGGCCCGCGGCGCCGCGGAAATTCGCCGTCGTCAACGCCCAGCGCCCCTTTGCGCAGGCGGTCTTCAAGGCCTTGCCCGGCACCGGCCCGCAGCTCGTGTCCGCGCCCTCGACCGCCCACGACGCCGCCGCCGCGCAGGCGGACCTGCAGGGCCAGGTCTATTTCATGCTCCACGGTTCCGACGCCGACGGGTCCGCGTTTTGGGGCGACGATCCGGCAACCGGCCGCCAGCTCGAGGCCATCGACGTGCCCGCGCTGCCCGCCCGCCTCCGCGGCGTGGTCTTCACCGGCGCCTGCTGGGGCGCGCTCATCGTCACGCGGCGCGCCGCCGCGCAGTCGCTCGATCGCCCGCCGCAGGGCAAGAGCCCGGACCTCTCGCTCGCGCTCAGCGCGCTGCGGCGCGGGTGCCAGGCGTTCGTCGGCTGCACGGGCTCGCACTACTCGCCGCTCGGCCGCAAGCCCGACGCCGCCGGCGGCCCGCTCCACGTGGCGTTCTGGAAACACCACCGCGCGGGCCGCCCGCCGGCCGAGGCGCTGTTCCTCGCCAAGCGCGACTACGCCGCGAAAATTCCCTACCGCGACGACCCGCTCGAGGAAGCCGTCGATCAGAAAATCCTCCGCCAGTTCACCTGCCTCGGCCTCGGCTGGTGAGCACGCCCGGATGCCCCTTGCGTTTCACCGCCGCCCCGCCACGTTTCCCCCCATGAAAAAAGTCGTCGTCCAAGGCTGGAAGCCCGCCAAGTCCGCGCCCGCGCGTTCGCGCACCTACACGCCCGACTTCGTCAGCACCTCGGCCCGCGTGCTCCAGAAGACGAAGGTCGCGCCTGACGCCGCCCCCGCCCCTGCCCGCAAGACGCAGCTGCGCGCCGTCTATCTCAAGCCCGCCAAGGGCACGGACGCGCAGGCCAAGGTCTTCCTCGTCGACGCGCGCAACCGTCCGGTCATCGCGCAAGGCTGAGCGTCCGCCGGGCGCCGCCGCCCGCCGGGGATTGCCGGCGAATTTCGCGCGCCGCGAGCCTCGGCCCGCCCGTTGACACGCTTCCGGGGCGCTCCGTAGCCTCCTCCCTCAACCACATGGAATCTCCGGCCTACGTCCTCGAATTCGAGAAGCCCCTGCGCGAGCTCGCGCGCCAGCTCGACGAGCTGCGCCAGCGCTCCATCGAGACCAACGTCGATCTCACGACCGAAATCCGGGCCATCGAGAAGAAGATCGAGACGACGCGCCGGGACATCTACTCGCGGCTCAGCCCCTGGCAAAAGGTCCAGATCGCACGCCACCCGCGCCGGCCCTACGCGCTCGACTACGTGCGCGCGATCTTCGAGGGCTTCCAGGAATTGCACGGCGACCGGCAGTTCAAGGACGACCAGGCGCTCATCGGCGGCACGGCGTTCTTCCTCGGCGAGGCCGTGATGATCGTCGCCCAGCAGAAGGGCCGCGACCCGAAGGAGCGCATCGCGCGCAACTTTGGCATGCCGCAGCCCGAGGGCTACCGGAAGGCGCTCCGCCTGATGCGCATGGCCGAGAAGTTTCGCCTGCCGCTCATCACGTTCATCGACACGCCCGGCGCGTTTCCCGGCATCGAGTCGGAGGCGCGCCATGTCTCCGAGGCCATCGCCGTCAACCTCCGCGAGATGGCGCGGCTGCGCACGCCGTCGATCTCGGTGGTCGTCGGGGAAGGCGGCTCGGGCGGCGCGCTCGGCGTGGGCGTGACCGATCGCGTGCTGATTTTCGAGAACAGCTACTACTCGGTGATCTCGCCCGAGGGCTGCGCCGCGATCCTGTGGAAGGACAACGCCGCCGCGCCGCTCGCCGCCGAGGCGCTGAAGGTCAGCGCCGACCACCTGGAGAAACTCGGGGTGGTCGACGAAGTGATTCCCGAGCCACCGGGCGGCGCGCACCACGACCTGTCGCAGGCCGCGGGCGCGCTGAAATACGCGCTGCAAAAACACCTCAACGATCTGCGCGCGCTCGACGCCGAGAAGCTGCTGGTGACCCGCTACGAGCGCTTCCGGCACCTCGGGGTTTACGAAGAGGCCGGCGCCGCGCGCTCGTAGCGGCGGCCGCCCATGGCCTCGCCGCGGCTACGCGCGCACTGTCACCAGCTCGATCGCCTTGGCGTTCGCGCTTGAGGCCGCGATCTCGACGAGCGCGGCGGAGATGCGCACATCGCCGGTCGCGACCTCGAATTTCCGCGGCATGCCGTCGAGAAATCGCTCCACCACCGGGCGCACCTCGCGGCCGATCACACCGGCATACGGTCCGGTCATCCCCACGTCGCACATGAAGGCCGTGCCCTTGGGCAGCACGCAGGCGTCGGCCGTCGGCACGTGGGTGTGCGTGCCGAGCACGGCGGTCACGCGGCCATCGAGGTGCCAGCCCAGCGCGATCTTTTCCGACGTGGCCTCGCCGTGAATCTCGACGATGATCGCGTCGCACTGCGGCCGGAGCTGCGCGATCATGCGATCCGCGCATAGGAACGGGCAGTCCGCCTTCAGGCCCATGAACGTGCGCCCGAGCACGGTGAACACGGCGACCCGGAAGCCGCGCGCCTCGATGATGAGGTGGTCCCAGCCGGGGTTGGACTTTGGCAGGTTGGCGGGCCGGCACACGCGGTCGATTTCGGTGATTTCATTTTCCCAGCCGCGCTGGTCCCACACGTGGTCGCCCAGCGTGATCGCGTCGACCCCGCAGCCGAGGATCGAGCGCGCCAGCGCGCCGGTGATGCCGGCGCCGGCGGCGGCGTTTTCGGCGTTGGCGATCACAAAGTCGATGGCCCGTTCGCGGCGGAGCTGCGGCAGCTTGTCGGCGAGGATGTCGCGACCCGGCCGGCCCACGACGTCGCCGATGAAGAGGAGCTTGAGCATCGGGCCAAGCTGCGCCGCGCCGGCCGCAGGGCCAGATCAAACCGGCGCCGCGCCGCCGGAGCATCGACACCGCGGTGAACTTTCTCCTCAGTCGCCGCATGCTGTCAGCTCCCCTCTGCCGCGCCTTCCCGCTGCTGCTCGCGGGCTTCGCCGCCGCCGCGGAGGCCCCGGTGTCGGCGCCCCCGCCGCGCGCGCGCGCGGAGGTCGCCGCGGTGCTGGCGCAGGCCGAGCCCGCGCCGGCCAACCCGCGCCCGCTGCGCATCCTGCTCGTCGCCGGCCCCAAGGATCACGGCCCGGGCCAGCACGACTATCCGGCGTGGCAGAAAGCGTGGGCGCCCCTGCTCGCCAAGGCGCCGGCGGTCGCCATTGACACCGCGTTTCCCTTTCCCACGACGGATCAACTCGCGGCGGCCGACCTCGCGGTCTTTTATTTTCGCGGCACGTGGGACGCCGCGCAGCTCGCCGCGCTCGGGAAATTCCAAGCGCGGGGCGGCGGGGTCGTCACCCTTCATTGGGCAATCGGCGTCGAGCCCGCGACCGCGCAGGCATTTGCCGCGCGCGTGGGCCTCGCCTATCCCGCCGCGAAATACCGCCACGGCATCGTCGACCTGACAATCGACGCGGCGCATCCGATCACGCGCGGCTTCCCGCGGACGGTGCGCTTCACGGACGAGCCCTACTGGCCGTTCACGGGCGATCCGACGCGCGTGCGCGTGCTCGCCAGCTCGGAGGAGAAGGCCGGCGCCGCTGATGCGGTGCTGCCGGTGCCCGTCTTCTGGACCCACGAGCCAGCGGGCGGCGGACGGGCGTTTGTCTGCATCTTCGGCCACTACATGTGGACCTTTGACGATCCGCTTTTTCGTCTGCTCCTCCTGCGCGGCATGGCTTGGGCGGCACGCGAGCCGGTCTCGCGTCTCGACGCGCTCGCGCTCGACGGCGCAGCGCTCTCCTCGCCATGAACGCCCGCTGGTCTGCCCTCCCGCTGGCCCTCGGGATCGCCGCGCTGCACGCCAGCCCCACCGACATCGCGATTGTCGGGGCGATGAAGCTCGCCGATGCCCCCAACTACGCCTGGACCGCCACGGTGACCGACGACGCGCGCACCTACGACATCATCGGCCGCACGCAAAAGGCCGGCTGGTCGCAGGTGAGGATGCCGCTGGTCAACGCCGTGCGCCGCCGCCTGGGGCGCACGACCAGCGAGGTCGAAGCCGACTATATTTTTCGCGGCAACACCGATTGCGTCATCGCTACCGACCGCGGCTGGAGGCGTCCCGATGAAGTCAGCGAGAGCGATCTCGCGCCGCCGGCGATCGGCCCGACGAGCCATGCGCCGATCTTCGGCGGCGCACCCCTCGGATCGCGCGGACGCCGCGGCCGCGGCGTCCGCGGGGGCGAGGGCACGCCGGGCGCCTACAGCAACATCCAGCTCGGCCTCAGCCTGCCGCACGAGGAGCTGGCCGTGATCGTGACGAACCACGTGCAACTGGCCGCCGAGGGCGACACCGCGACCGGCACGCTCACCGATGCCGGCGCGCAGCTCCTGCTCGTGCGCGACAACCAGAAGGCGCTCACACCGCTGAAGGCGGCCGGCACCTTCAAGCTTTGGCTGCAAAACGGCGCCGTCCTGAAATACCAAGTGCGCCTCGAGGGCCTACTGAGCGTGGAATCAGGCGGTTTCCGCCGGGAAATCGTCGTGCACCAGACGACCGACGTCGTGATTCGCGGCATCGGGACGACCCAAGTCGAGGTGCCTGACCAAGCACGGCTGAAACTCGGGGGCTGACCCCGGGCGCCGCCGAAGTGGCGGCGAAATTGGTGCCAGAGGCCGGGGTTGAACCGGCGACCAAAGGCTTATGAGTCCTCTGCTCTACCACTGAGCTACTCTGGCGAAATTTGATTATCTAAGACTTCCGTCCTCATACCTTATCGCCTTCTACAGATGTATTCTACAGGGCAGCTCCGGACCGAAGCAAAACTGAGAAACCATGAGCAAGACGACTTGGGAAAGAACCTCCGTCCAGAACCTGCTCCGCAACGCGAGCAGAGGAAGATTTTTCGGCCGGTGGACAATCGGCGGCAAGCAAATTTGGCGCAAGCTGAACACCGATGTCTTCTCCGTCGCGAAACGCCGTCTCGCCGATGAAAGCTCAAAAATCGAGGGCCTGCGCCGCGGCGGAGCGACAGTCACCCCTGGCATGGAACCATGTGAGACCTAATCCGCGTTTATGAGGAGCGCGCAGAACCGGGAGGACCGGAAACCGTCATCGATGGCAGCGCGCACGGTGGCCACGCAGAAGCTCACGAAGACTTGGCCCGGCATCGTCGAATTGAAACCCGCGCAAATCACTCCCGCCGCAGTCCAAGCCTAGACCGCCCGCTTCAAAGCGGAAGGCACCCGTTTAGGGCAACCCTGACATGCCCCTTTGGCTTGGCTATGACTACTCTGTGGGTGGGAGATGCGCGATGAGGCCGGCCAGGTGCTTGCGGGCGGCGATCAAGCCGGCCGCTGGCGCTCCATCGGGGGTCCGCTGTGTGAAAGCGCGCATGATGCCCGCCCCCTCGTCGCGGGCGCCGACATAATACAGCAGCTCGAGCACGAGCAGGTGGGAATAGCGCATCTCCGCGAGCTGGCCGAAGAGCCGCGGCCAATCGACGACGCCCTGGCCCGGGACGAAATGCTCCCGCCAGTCGATGCGCCGCACGTCGTCGAGATGGAGGTGAAAAAGCTTCGGACCGAGCTGTGTCACGAGATGGATCAGCAGGTCGTTGTAGGCCCGGATGGAGTCGGGCGCGGGGCGATCCGCACGCTTCACCGCGAGCTCCTGGAAAAAATGCGTGTGACCGGTATCCACGCATCCGCCGACATTCGGGTGGGCGACGCCGGCGACGATGGCCAGGTATTCTGAGGCGCGATATGGCCGGGTGGTCTCGATTGCCAGGCGCATGCCGCGTTGCGCGGCATAGTCGCCTAGTTCGCGGTAAAGGGCGATCAACTCGGGACGTGCCGTTTCGAAGGCCATGCCCTCTTCGGTCAGCACGTGGACGTTTGCGAGCGAGGCGCCGAGGAAGGCACCATCGTCGATGGACCGGCGGAGTTCGCGGCGCGACGCCTCGCGGATCGCGGGGTCCGGCGCGAGGGGTCGCATCTTCTTCCCATAGGGCAGATGGATCGACACGTAGCGAAAACGCCCGACCAGTGTTTTCAACCGCGCGCGGTCCTCCGGCGTGAGTTGTTCGATGACGACCCAAGGGTAGGTGTCGGGGGCGTTGGTTTTTTCATTGTCGGCAAACGTGGCCAGTTCCACGCCGTTAAAACCCAGCGCATGAATTTGCTCGAGGGCCGCCGTCAGCGAATGGTTCGGCAGCGAGCAGGCGGCGACCGTCAACCGATCCAATGCCGTCGGCGCCGGCGCGGCGCCCACCCGAAGTCCAATGAGGCCGCCGAACGCCAGCAGGAAGAGGATGAGATTGCGGGGAGCATTGAGGCGAGGCATGCCCAAACCCAAAAGACCGCCACGGCAGCCGCAACGGCGAAAATACGCGGCGAGCGCCCTCCAAGGTGCCGGTGCCCGTGATCGCTCGGGGCGTCGATTGGATTAACCATAGGAGGTCTGCCGACCACATGTTAGAGGGCGTCTAAAACGCCCCGAATCCGATCGCCAAGGCGCGGGAGGTCCGACCGAAAGTCAGGATGACAAAGCAAGTATCCGAGCGATCTGAACGATGCGGAACGGACGATCCTCGATCCATTCATTCCCCGGGCGCGCCAACCGGGGCGACGGGAAAAGCATCTGAAACGCACGATCCTTAACGCGATTTTCCATCTGGTGCGCAGTGGGTGCGCGTGGCGGCGAGAAGGACATCGGAACTACTCCACCTTTGGGCCACGCGAAGGGACCACATCTTGGCTCTTGATAAAGCTGGATTGGGTGCCGGCGGCACGTTTCCGTTCGACAGCCGGTGGCCGCGCACAAACTGACTGACGCTCGCTGGCTGGCCCATGCCAAGGCGCCTGGCCGACCAGCCATTCGATACCGAGGTGGCCGCTTCATGGCTGCGCCAGTTTCACCTTCACGGGGGCAGACTTTGGCTTCGGCAACCCGTCGAGATCCGCGCCAAGCCCAGCCGCGAGCCGCCGCAGGGTCTCCTCCCCTAATTCCTCGCGCAGTTGCCGATGCTCGGCGCTGCGCCCCCCCCAGACGTGCGGCTCGCCCGGCCCCCGGGTGCCTTTCAGCCACTTCAACGCCTCCGCCGCGCCCTCCGGCTCGCCAAGGGCCAACGCCTAGATGCTCATCGGCACACCCGTTTCCTCGAACGAGGTTAAGGCGATCCGCAAAGGCGCGGGAGCAAAACGCGGCCAATGGCGGTGGAATTTTTCCACAGTCCATTTCTACCGTGCAGCCTAAAATCAGCGCAAAACCGGGAAACCGTGAGGACGCCGAAAAGCTCGATTTACCTCTGAAAACATCGCTTTCGAAACGACGCGAGAAAGCGGGGAAATGACCCTTTCGAATTTTGAATCCTCGGCTCTGCCACGGAGCTACTCTGGCGAAAACCAGCGCGAACCGCCCGGGCTCATTCCGCAAAATCCAACCAAAATTTCGCCGCAGGCCCGTCGCTTCGGAGCGCGCCCGTCATTTCTGTTTCGTCGGCGCCACCGCTCCGCTTTTCTTCGGCGCATCCGCGCCCGGCGGCTGATCGAGCAGGAGCCGCGACTGGACTTCGAGCGAGGTCCGATAGAACGGCGGAAACAGAATCAACAACGCGCGTTCCCTTGCCCCGAGTTGCACCGTGCCGGCGTAGGACTGGAACGTGCGGCCCTTGGCGGTCGCGCGCAGCACGACCTTGGCCGTGCGCCCGATCGGCACCGCCGGGTTGAGCCCGGCCGCGAGCGTGATCGGCTTTTCGTTGATGGTGCCCGCGAGGCTGAGGCCGCTTAGATTGAGCACCACGAGGCCGCCGGGACCGTGGCGCACGGCGCTGTCGTCGATCACCGCGACGCGATAGCGCAGGCCGCCTTTGGACGCCTCGGCCTCCATCGGTGAAAAGAGCAGCAGCGCCTCGCGAATCTCCGGCGGGAGCACCGCCTCCGCGAGGACGACACCGGACGCCGCATCCACAAAACGCAGCGGCATCGCGCCGCGATACTCGAGCCGCGCCGAGCGCGCCGTCGGGGAAAACTCGATCACCTGTGGCGGCGCGCCGGGCTTCGGCGCAAAAGCGAGGGCCTCGATCGGCTTGGCGGCGAAGACGGAGAAACGCACCGCCGACGCCGGCGGGGTCTGCGCCCGCAGGCACGCCCACGACACAAGGCACGCAACTAGATATCGGAGCGCGTGAGCCATCGGAAGGAGACGATCTTGAAGCGCCGGCCGTTCGCCTGGTTGAGGGCGTTCAGGTCCGCGGGCGCGGTCTCGGCGGGCTGGGAGCTGTCGAAATACTCGGGCAGGCGCTGCACCAATGCCTCGCACCACGCGCGGCCTTCGGTCGCGTTCGTCGCGGGATTCACCGCCTCGCCATATGCGCGGACGACAAACGTGTCCGAGCGCGGAAAAAGGACGGGCGCGAGCGCCGTCATGACGTCGGCCTGCGTCAGCCATTGGGAGCTGAACTCGGCGATGGCCGAGTTGATGCCGGCGTCGGCAATCGCGGCCTCGAGCAGGCTGCGCGCGGCGAGCGGGTTGCCGTCGGCATCCGTGGCGGCAAAGAGCGGCGACGGCGCGAGGAATTCCGCGAGGCTGCGGAACGGCCCGCCGCCGTCCGCCGCCGCGAGCTTGGTGCGCACCAGCGCGACGATGCGCGCGGCGAGCGAGGACACCTCCGCCGCGCTGAGGACGCGCAAGCCCCGCCGGAAGAGGTGCGTGTTCGCCGCCGAGGGATCCGAGCCGCCGGCGAGGCCGGGCTCGGCCTTGTAAGTCTCCTGCGCCGACTGCGCGAACCGCAGGAACGCCGCGTCGCTCGTCTGCAGCGCCTGCGTCGCGCTGTCCGGCGCGGTGCCCGTGTCCGGAGAGGCGTCGAGGTAGACAAAGGATTGCGGCGCCGGGAAACGCACGCCGCGCAGCACCGCGGCCCACGCGGCCACGCTGACGGAGTTCAGGTTGAAGGCCGACCCTTGCAGGAGAAACTTTGAGGATTGCGCATCACCCGCGCCTCGCAGGTCGGCTTCCGTGGCCGCCGCACCGCCCACGGGATCGCGGAGGACTTTCTGCCGGGGATTGGGGAGCAGCAGCGAACCACCGACGATCGAGGGCGAAACTCCGGTCGCGAGCCCCGAGAAAAAATAGCGGTCGAAAAGCTCCGCGACGGGGACGCCATTCAGCTGCGTGGCGCCGGACCACGGATTGCCGATCGCAAAGGGCCGGCGATCGGGCAGCGCGAGGTGCTGCAGCGAGCCGACCGAGAGCAGCGGCGCGCGCGGCAGCTCGAAGAGCGGGGTGTCCTCGTTGTAGGAGTAGGCGTTGGCCTCCCGATCGAGCAGCCGGTCGGGCGACGAGATGGTCCGGTAGTCGTAGAAACTCGCCGGGTTTTCCGGGTTCGCGACCGAGGCCTCGTAGGCGAAGGCCGGCGAATCGAGCGCGCCCGAGCGGAAGTCGCGCCCGTCCGTGGCAAGCCACTGCGGATCCTCGGTGCCTTCCTTGAGGCGGAAGACATAGGCAAACTGGTAGGAGTTCTGACTGAACTTCTGCTGGGTGGTCGTGAAGCGTTCGAACGCCGGCGACGTGAAGGTCCCCAGCAGCACATCGCCGTCGGCGCGCTCGGCGTAGAGCTTGAGGGTGAGCGTGCGCGAGGCCGTGAAATCATGCACATCGTTGATGTGGTCGCCATTGACCAGCGGGGAACCGGGCACGTCGACCACCACGCCCTCGCCCGAGTCGGCGTTGAGGTTGCGCGAGTAGAAAACCGACTCATACCCCGACTTTCCCGGGGCCGTGCCCGTGCTGTTCGGCGCGGAAACCCACGAATAGACGCGCCCCGGCAGCCACGACGCGCGATCGTCGAGAGGACCGGAGGAGGCCGCGGATGAACTGGAGGACACGCCCGCGTCCCAGGGCAGGCTGATGACGAGCGGCGAACCAAAAAGCGTGGGCAGCGAGACGCGCGCCACGGCGTTGCCGCGCACCTGCTCCTCGTCGTCGATTTGAATCGTGGGCAGGTTCTCGATCTCGAGGCGCAGCTTGGTCTCGGGCACGAGCGCCGAGGTGTAGGGGTTCCACAGCGAGACGGCCCAGTGCGCGCGAACCTGCAGCGGCACCGAATCCGCCGCCGACTGATTGGCGGACCGCACGTTGAACCCGAGCAGGAAATGGCTGAGCACGGGCGCGACCGAAACCGTCGCGCCATCGGTCGTCGTGGGCGCCTTCATCACATAGCGGCGCCGCAGCAGTTCGGGGGGAGCGACGGGCGCGGAACTGGAGTCGGCCGCGGGCGACGCCGCGGGCTCGAGGTTGGCGGTGTAGTCGGCCCACGCGGCGAAGCCGCCGCCGAGCAGCGTGGGCTTGAGCGAGAGGTCCTGGCGCAGGCCGCCGAGCTTGGTGTTGGCGAGCACGGCGAAGTTGTCGGGCGACCAGTCGTGGAATCGCTGCCGCACCGTGGCGAGCCCGAGCTGGGCGTTGGCGGGATTGCGCAGGAACGCGAATTGCGAGGCGGCGGCGATCTTCTGGCTGGCGACCAGATTCGCGTTGTTGTTGTCGCGCGGCTCAAACACCGGCGCGCCCGCGGTGTCGGCCGCACCCGCCCCGATCGCGATCTGCTGGCGGATGCGCGAGCGGATCTCGGTCGAGTCAAACGGGGGGTAGGTCACGCTCGACGAGGTATCGGGCACGGCGACCGGCGCCTTCACGCCTTGATCGCCGACCCACCAGGCGTAGCGGCCGATGACGGGCGCGCCCGTCGTCCCCGGCACGCCCGGGGCCGTGAGATTTTGGAGCGCCGCGACGGTGTTGTTCGGCCCGGGGTTGCCGTTGGCCGCAAAGGCGGTGCCGTCGGTCGCCGGGCCGACCAGCGTGACGCCGTTGGCCACGGCGCTGGTGACGTTGATCGCCGCACCCGTCTCGAGGCCGCTCGCCAGCCAGACGGGTGTGGAGTCCGCCGCGGTGGCATCCCACACACCAGTGTAGTGCCGCCGTTGGGCGTTGACCCCATCGACGGCTTCGGCCGTGGCAGTCACGCGCGTGTCGGGGCCGGCGTTTTTCTGCAACTGCCCGAGCGCAACCTGGAGGGCAAAGAGCGCGTTCTCCCGGGCCTGGGCCTGCCGTTGGGAGTTTCCGGCGATGGCCGTCTCGACGCGGGTGTAGGTGGCGAGGCCGACCAGCAGGAGCACCATGAACGCCAGCAACGTGAGCGTGATCAGGAGGGCGAAGCCGCGTTGCCGCAGTGGCGCGCGGCGGACCAAGGGACCAAGGGACTTCGAGCCGCTCGCGTTTGTCGGCGGCGAGCGGTCGCGAGGCGCGGCGGCCGATGATCGCGGGTTCATGGGTCCCTTGGTCTTTTGGGCCCTTGTCCCTTGGTCCTGGGCGCTCACAGCGCGCCTCCCTTCAACACGACGCGGCGCGTGAAGACCTGCGAATTGGCCAGCGCCAGCTGCCACCAGTAGTTCTGCGCCGTCACGCCGACGGGAGCCGTGATCCGCTGCGGGTTGGCCTCATAGCCGGCGATGACACCGGCCCCCTCGTCGGTGAGCACGCGCACCATGATATCGGCCACCTCCGGGAAGGGGTCCGTCGCGCCCGTCGCACTCGCCGGGGAACGCGCGATGTAGGTCAATGTGGTGTTCGTCGCCGGGAAGACCTGGCGGAGGCCGGTGGGCGACGCGGCGTCGCGCACGTAGAGGCGAACGCCAAAGTCGATGACGTTTTCTCCGATCACGCTGTTGATGGTCGGCCGGCGGAGCTCGCCGGGATCGCCCACGGCCGGGTTTGCGGCCGCGCCGTAGGCGGCGGCGGTGACATCGAAGCCCGTCTCGAGCACGCCCACGCTCCCGCTCGTCGCGGTGGGACGGCCGGGACGGACCTCGGCCCGGTGCAGGAGGTAGCGCCGATCGACGGGAGTGCGCGTCTCGACGCCAGAGATCGCGCGGCGCACGATTTGATAGCTCACCGCAACCGGCGCGGAGGCCGTCGTGAGCCCGGAGTTGGCGCCGCGCCGCGTCGTGAAGAAACGCAGCCACGTCCCCGCCACGCCGAAACGCGCGTCGGTGAGCGCGCCGGTGGCGATGCCTTGGAGCGAGCCGGCGCCGTTGGCGGGCTTGATCGCGGCGGTGGTGGCGCCGTTGGTGTTCCAGAGGCCGGTGTTGTTCGTGTTGGCCGGGATCGTCGCGGCCAGCCACGCCGCGCCGTCGTCGCGGTAGAGCGCGGCCTGCAGATCGAGCGCGACTTGATCGAGGATGAAGCGGCCCTGCGCCTCCGCGGAGACGCGGCCGGAGGTGCGGCTCCAAAAACCCGAGACGTTCGCCACGATGGCGACGATGAACCCGGCGAGCAGCGCGGTGATGCCGACCGCGACGAGGACCTCGACCAGCGTGAAGCCCCGGGCGCGCGCAAGAACCCGCAAGGCAGGACCGGTCGGACTGGATGCGAATCTCCTCATCGCGTGACCGTGCCGGAAAAGAACAGCACGGATTTCTTCCCGTGGTCAAAGCGCACCGGGCCCGAGGGATTGGCGCCAAATTGGAGGGTGCCCGTCGGCGAGCCGTCGCCCACAAAGGCCGGCCAGCGGATGCGGGCCGTGTAGGCGATGAACGGCGCGGTGGCGTCGGGATCCACCGTCACGGTCGCGCCACCGGCATCCGTCGTAGTGTAGGGCGCACGCGAGATGGCCTCGTTGCGAATCAGGGCGATCTCGAAGAATTTTTCCCGGTCGGAATTGCGCCGCGTGCTGGGGTCGACCCAGATCGCGTCGGCATAGGCGCCGACCTTGGTGCCGTCGCGATTGGCGAAGAGCAGCTGTGCATCGCGCGCCAGGTCGTAGTCGGAGCGGGCGTCGGCTACCGTGATGTCGTGGCCGGCGGGCGTGCTGACCTTGAGCAGCTTGACGATATCGGCCTGCGCCATGCCGCGGAGCTTCAGCTGGAGCGCGTCGGCCACCCGCGCCGCGCGATCGGCATCGGAGGTGTCCGCCACGGAGCGCGCCACCGGCGCGAACAACCCCAGCACCGCCACCATGCCGATCGCAAAGATGCCCACCGCCGCGACAACCTCGATCAGGCTGAAGCCCGCCTGCGCTCCGTCGGAGCTCCGGCGCGGCGCGCCGCCGGGTGGGCGTGTGGGGAAAGGCCGGCGCATCGTCAGAAATTGGCGGCGTCGTTCACGAACGTGATCGCGCCCGAAGGGCGGATGATCAGGCCGCGCACGGCGGCGTTGTTCGTGAACTGGGGCTGGTTGTTTGAAAGCGTCGTCGTGCCGACGAGCAGGCGCGCGTAGGACTGGGAACCGACCTGCGGGCAAGTGCCGTCGGCCCTGAACTCGAGGTAGAAGGCCGTGGCCGGCGTGGCGAACGGCGTGCCGGTGACTTGCCCGGGATTGAACGCCGCCCCGAGCGTTGAGAGCAGCGGCGGGTTCGAAGGCCAGGTCACGCCGGCGGCAAGCAGCCCCGTGACACTCGCGGGCACGACGCAAATGCCGCGCGGCAACGTCACGACCGCGCTGGCCGGAACCCACGTGTTCGAGCCGGCGGGTTCCGCGCGCACCACTTGCATGAGCCTGAGATATTTCTCCGGATCGCCGCCCGGCGGGCGCGTGGCGTAGATGAGGAGGCGGGCCTCGGTCTGGTTGACGGCGGCTTGCGCGCGCGCCGTGCCCACCATCGTCGAGAGCATCGTCTGCCCCGTGGCAAGCGCACTGCCGCCGGAATCGCCCAGCGCCAGCGCGAAGCCCAGCGCCGCGAAGGAAATGATCGCGACCACGACCATCAACTCGAGGAGCGTGAAGGCGCCGCGCGAGGCGCGCCAGTGGCTGCGGCGCACGACGGTCATCGCCAGCTCATGATGAGGTCGTTCTCGGTCGTGGCTCCGGGCGGGGCGCAATAGAAGAGAACGCCGGCGTGAGTGCCGCCCGTCGTGCCGGTGGTGACGACGGTGGTCGGGCGAATCGTCGTCGTGCCGCCCGCGACCGCGACCGGCGGAAATCCGCCCGTGGAGTCGCGGCCGTTGATCACGCCATCGAGGTTGGAGTCGGCGACGCACGCGATGGAGGTGTTGTAGAACGCATCGCGGATGAAGTTGAGCTGGGCGTTGGTGGCGCGGCCCGCCGCGACATCGGCCTGCAGGACGAAATCAGAGTCGGTAAACGAGACAAACCGGATGCGGCGGGTGTTCTGTCCGGCGGCGGGCGTCGGGTTGCCGGTGGTGACGGCGGGCAAGGCCGAGCCGTCGCGGCGCACCCCGGCGAGGATGTCATGGAACAGGTGGTTGCCGGAGGCCTGCGTCGGCGTGCCCTGGGGATTGACGAGCTTCTGGGCGCCGTTGGTCGAGAGCTGCGGGTAGGCGCCATACTCCTGCTTGAACTGCTCGAAGGCGGCGGCCCATTGGCTGAATTGCGCGCGCGTATGCGCCTTGCTCGCCGAGGTGCGCGCACCGGCGACCGTTGGAACAAGGATCGCCGCCAAAATACCGATGACGGCCATCACGGTGAGCAGTTCAATCAGGGTAAACGCCGCGGCGGCAGAACCGCGCGGGGCGCACGCGGGGCTACGGGCGGAAGTTGCAAGCGTGTTCACGGGGAGGCGAAGATGTTGTCGGCGTTCGTGCCGGTGGTCTGGGTGGTGCCGGTGAAGAGGCCCGTCGCGGTGGCGGGCGCGACATGCTGCCCGTCCGGGCCGGCGGAATATAGCACATAGGCCGGCGCCCGCCAGGTGTTCGTCGGCGGCCGGCCGGCGGCCGGCGCGGGCTTGTAGTAATACATGTAGCGGTTGCCCCAAGGATCGAGGAGGCAATTGGCCACCGCCAGTTTCGTCGGCGGCGTGCCCTGCGCCTGGCCGAAGGTCGCCGCCGTGTTCGTCGTGAGTTCGATCTCCAGCTTGAACTTCGAGATCTCGAGGAAGTTGGGCCCGTTGATGCGGGTGGCAAAGTTGGTCGGGCCGTAGACGCCGATGAGGGCGTTGAGCAGAAGGGCCTGCGCCTGGCTGGCGGCAATGGCCGCGCCGACAATTGGCGTGGCCTGGCCGGCGTTGCCGGTCTCCGGGTAGTCGCCGTAGTGCGCCTTGTAGCGCTCCAAGGCGGCGGCGAGCGCGGCGAGCTCGCCCTTGGCCCGGGCGATGGCCGCGCGCTGCTTCGAGGACCGCACCACCCCCAGCGTGATCGCGCCGAGGATCGCGATAATCATCATCACCGCGAGCAGCTCGATGAGCGTGAACGCGGCGGCGCGGCGATGATGGCGCAGGGGCGGCATGAAAGTTTGGACGCGAGGGATGCGGGAACGTTACAGGGCCGGCAACGGGAAAAAGGGACGCGACGGGCGGGCGCTAGTTCCATGCTTCCGAGCGCGGGGCCGGCTCCCCGAGCGGGCCTGGCTTCGAGCCCTGTTTCCTCCCATGATCACGGACGCACGCGCCAACTCAGGCCGCTTCGGGAAAGCGGCCCCACCTCCTCCTTCACTTCGCCGCCTGCACCGCGCGCAGGAGCCGCTCAAACTCCCCGGCGAGCTGGCTGCCCGGCTCGGGCTTGAGCGCCAGCCGCGCGCGATCGAGCGCGCGGCGCGCCTCGGCCTTCTGATTGAGATCGAGAAGGTGCTCGACGAAGCCCGCCACCACCTCGTCCAGAAACCCGATGCCAGCGCCGTGGCCGTAGTTGTCCACCGCGGCGTTGTAAGCGCGCACCTGCTCCGGCAACGGCTGCGTGGCGATGGCCCGGCGCACGCTGTCGCGCGCCTGGGAGACGCTGAGGTCCGCGCGGCCGGTGAGCTTGCCCTTGGCGGCGACGCGCCGCACCTCGGCCTCGGCGGCGCTGGTCTCGCCCCGCGCCCGCAGGCTCTCGGCCGTGCGATTCACGTAGAGCGCCTCAAGATCCGGATACCGCTGGAACGCCAAGGCCGCCTCGCGCAGCAGCGCCTCGGTTGTCTTGGCGTCGCGCCCCTCCGCCTTGGCGGCGGCGATGAGCGTCTCCCACGCCGGCTGGTTCCGGCGCTCGAAGCTCACGGCCTTGCGCGCCGCCGCGCCCGCGGCGCGCCCCTTCCCCGCCGCCAGATACTCGGCCGCGAAAATCTCATGGACGTGCGACTGCCGGAAGGCCGGCAGCGCGCGGAATCCCTCGTTCAGAAACTGCAGCTCGTGATCGGTGAACTCGCGCCACGTCTGCGGATCGAGCGCCCGGCCGGTGACAAAGCGCTGCTCGGCGTAGCGGCCCGCGTCGAGCTGCCATTTGCGATTGGCATCGTAGTAGCCAAACCACGCGTGCCGCCCGTCGGCGCCGGCGCCGTAGATGAGAATGGTCGGCACGCCCCGGGCCTTGCCCACCTGCGTCGCGAAAAACGCCTGATCGGGGCAGATGCCACCGGTCGAAAGGATGTCCGCGAGGCGATAGGTGCGGCCGGGCCACACCATCGCGCCGGAAGCGAGGCGATCGTTGCGATAGCGAATGGCTTGGTAGGCAGCGGGCAGCTGACCGAGCGGGTGCGCCCAGGCGCCCTGCGCCCACTCCAGCTCGGAGAGCGGCGCCACCGCATCGACGACAAACTTGAGTTCATCGGCCCCGAGCCGCCCCAGCTTGTGCAGGGTGCGGCCGGCGCGGTCCTGCTTCGTCCACCAGGCAAACGCCTCCTGCGGCGCGGCAAAGCGGCGCGGCAGCGCCTCCGGGGTAACCTGACCGTGCGGAAATACGGGCGGCGGCGGCACGTCGTAGACCACCGCAATCGCGACCGCGAGGCTGGCGTTGGCCTTGAAGCGCGCGGGATCGGCGCGGAAGATCTCCTGCAGGATTTCCAGCGTGCGCGGCAGGTAGTCCACCGGCGCCAGGAGGTCGAAGAACTCGGCCGACAGCGCGGCGTTCCCCACCAGCCAGGCCTGCAGCTCGGGCGAGACGCACGCGGCGAGCGGCCGCGGGCGAGCCTCATAGGAGCGAGCCATGTTCGGATGCGCCACGCGCGCCGCCTGCACGGCCTGGAGCCAGCGCGGGAGAAACTCTCCCTCGCCCTGCCCCAGCAGCGCCGACCACTGGGCGAGGCGCAACCACGCCTCGGCCGCGGGAAATTTTTCCCGCTCGTAGGCGCCAAAGGCCGCCGCACGCAGCATCGCGGTCTGTAGCGCCCATCCGTCGCGCTGCGCCGCCGCGTGCACCGAGGCAAGCCGCGCCGGGAGCGGGGCGCTGAGCGCCTCGCTCACCGGGATTTGCGCCGGCGCCACGCCGGCCATGAGCAGAAAGGCCAGAACGACCCCGAGCCCGGCGCGGCCCCGCCAAAAGCGCCGAGGCCTCGCGCGCGAGCCGACCGACCGGCGCCAAGCGGGCCGCCCGGACGCGGACCGCAACGCAAGGCCCCGGGCGTGAAAAAGAAAAAGCCCCGGCTCCGGGATCAGCGGGAGACGGGGCTTCACAGGGGGACAGAATGCGCCGCGCGGCTCAGGTCGCCAGCTCGCTCTGCGCCGTGGGCGGGGCGTTTTGCTTGAAGACGAGCTTGTCGCCATCACGCGCGACGAGCACCGGCTCGCCGTCGCGCACCTCGCCCTTCAGCAGCGCCTCGGCGAGCGGATCCTCGAGGTAGTGCTCCACGGCCCGGCGCAGCGGACGCGCGCCCATCTTCTCGTCGTAGCCCTTCTCGATGAGCAGGTCCTTGGCCTCCTGCGCAAACTCGAGCGTGATTTTGCGCTCGGTGAGGCGCTTCGCGAACTTCGCCGTCTCAAGCTCGACGATCTTCACGAGGTCGGACTTCGCGAGCGGACGGAAGAAGATGATGTCCGAGATACGATTCAGGAACTCGGGCTTGAAGACCCGCTTGGCCTCTTCCTGCACCTTCTCGCGCATCTTCTCGGCGTCGCTGAAGTTCGACTGCGCCGCGGCGAAGCCCATCGAGGTCTGGCGTTGCAGCAGTTGCGCGCCGACGTTCGAGGTCATGATCACGATCGTGTTGCGGAAGTCGACCACCCGGCCGAGCGAATCCGTCAGCCGGCCGTCCTCCATGATCTGGAGCAGGAGCTGGAGCGCGTCGGGGTGCGCCTTCTCGATTTCATCAAAAAGGATGACGGCGTAAGGCTTGCGGCGCACGGCTTCGGTGAGCTGGCCGCCCTCCTCGTAGCCGACGTAGCCGGGAGGAGAGCCGACCAGCCGGGAGACGGCGAACTTCTCCATGTATTCCGACATGTCGATCTGGATGAGCGCGTCCTGATTGCCGAACATCTGCGCGGCGAGCTGCTTCGCGAGCATCGTCTTGCCGACACCCGTCGGGCCGACAAAGAGGAACGAGCCGATCGGGCGGCGCGGATCCTTGAGGTCGGCGCGCGAGCGCCGCAGCGCGCGGGCGATCGAGGTCGAGGCGGCGTCCTGGCCGATGACGGCCTTCTGCAGCTCGGCCTCGAGCGAGAGGAGCTTTTCGTTGTCCTTCTTCTCCATGCGGGAGAGCGGAATGCCGGTCCAGTCGGCGACGACCTGCATCATCAGGTCCTCGTCGATGGTCACGCGCTTCTCGTCGCGGGATTTCTTCCACTGCTCGGTGATCTGATCCTGGCGCAGGCGCAGTTGCTTCTCCTGGTCGCGGAACTTGGCGGCTTCCTCGAAATGCTGGTCGCTGATCGCCTTCTCCTTCGCCGCGCAGACGGACTCGATTTCCTTGGTGAGGGCCTCGATGTCGGGCGGGCGGTTGAGGGCGCCGATGCGGGCGCGCGAGCCGGCCTCGTCCATCACGTCGATGGCCTTGTCGGGCAGGAAGCGGCCGGTGATGTAGCGGTCGGACAGCTTGACGGCGGCCTCGAGCGCCTTGTCGGTGAACGTGGCCTTGTGGTGATCCTCGTATTTGGAGCGGATGCCCCTGAGGATGAGGACGGCGTCCTCCACCGACGGCGCCTCAACCTTCACCGACTGGAAACGGCGATCCAGGGCGGAGTCCTTCTCGATGTATTTGCGATACTCGTTGAGCGTGGTGGCGCCCACGCACTGGAGCTCGCCGCGGCTGAGCGCGGGCTTGAAGATGTTGGAGGCGTCCATCGCGCCCTCGGCCGCGCCGGCGCCCACGATGGTGTGCAGCTCGTCGATGAAGAGGATGATGTTCTTCGCGCGCTTGATCTCATCCATCACGGCCTTGATGCGCTCCTCGAACTGGCCGCGGTATTTCGTGCCCGCGACCATCAGGGCGAGGTCGAGGGTGATGACTTTCTTCTCGGCGAGGATCTCGGGCACGTGGCCGAGCGCGATCTCCTGGGCGAGGCCCTCGACGATGGCGGTCTTGCCCACGCCGGCTTCGCCGATGAGCACGGGATTGTTCTTGGTGCGCCGGCAAAGGATTTGGATCACGCGGCGGATCTCGTTCTTGCGCCCCACGACCGGGTCCATCTCGCCCTTGCGGGCGAGCTCCGTGAGATCGCGGCCAAAGGCCTTGAGCGCGGGCGTCTTCACTTCCTTCTTGTCCTCGGCCTGCGCGCCCGGGCGCTGCGCGCCGCCGGCCGCGGCCTCCTCGCCGCCGCCGCCGCCTTCACCGGGCTGCGAGCCGGAGAACTGCGGATCCAGCTCGCGCAGGATTTCGTTGCGGGTGCGCTCGATGTCGATGTCGAGCGACTTGAGCACGCGGGCGGCGACGCCCTCGCCCTCGCGCAGGAGGCCGAGGAGGATGTGCTCGGTGCCGACGTAGGAGTGGTTGAGGGTCTTGGCCTCACGGCCGGCGAGCGCCAGGACCTTCTTGACGCGCGGCGTGTAGGGCACGCTGTTCTGCGTCTTGGTTTCCTGGCCGGTGCCGACCTGCTTCTCGACCGCGGCGCGCACGGTCTCGAGATCGAGGCCCATCTTTTGGAGCACGCTCACCGCCACGCCCTGCCCCAGCTTGATCAGGCCGAGCAGGAGGTGCTCGGTGCCGACGTAGTTGTGATGGAAGCGATCGGCTTCCTTGCGGGCCAGCGCGAGCACTTGCTGCGCGCGGGGGGTGAAGTTGTTCATGGGTTCCTGGGACATGGTCGTGCGTCTGAGGTGTTAGTTTTTCTCTTGGTTGGTGAAATTAACGTCCGGGCGGGCGAAATTGGCAAATTCCGCGCGCACCCGCGCGGCCCGCAGCACATCGCGCTGGCCGGGCTCGAACTCGCCCTTTTGCACATGCTGGAGGTGGCCGGGCTGCGCCTCGATGAAGAGCCGGTCGACGAGCGAGCGGCTCGCATCGGGAAACACGCCCAGGTCCACCCCGAGGCGGATGAGCGAAAGGAGGTTCATCGCCTCGCTCGAGCTGAGCACATGGCTGTGCTGCAGGATGCCGTAGGCGCGGCCGATCTTGTCGAGGAGCTTGCCGGCGTCGGCCTCGAGGAGCTTCTCGCGCGCGTTGCGCTCGTTCTCCACGATGGACTGAAGCACGGACGAGAGGCGCTTGATGATTTCCTCCTCCGACTCGCCCAAGGTGGTCTGGTTGGAAATCTGGAAGATGGAGCCGCTCGCATCGGAGCCCTCGCCGAAAAGCCCGCGCACCACCATGCCGAGCTGGTTCACCGCGCGGACAATCTTCTCCATCTGGTTCGAAATCACGAGCGCGGGCAGGTGCATCATCGCCGAGGCGCGCATGCCGGTGCCGAGGTTCGTCGGGCACGCGGTAAGGTAGCCGAGCGTCGGGGAAAAGGCGAAGTCGAGGGACTCCTCGAGCGCGGTGTCGAGGTCGTTGATGGCCGCCCAGGCCTTCTTCAGGTTGAAGCCGGACCGGAGCACCTGGATCCGCAGGTGGTCCTCCTCGTTCACCATGACGGAGAATGTCTGGTCCTTGCTGATGACGACCCCGGCGCCGCCCTTGGCGCCGCTGAGTTCGCGACTGATGAGGTGGCGCTCGACCAGAATCTGGCGCTCGAGCTCGCTCAACTCGGCGATGCCGAGGTTGAAGGCTTTCTTCATCGGCGCCGTCGCGGCCACGGCGGCACGGCAGGCCTTGAAGGTCGTCTCACGCTGCGCGGGCTTCGCCCAGCCGGGAAAAGGCTGGTCGGCCAGGTTGCGCGCGAGGCGGATGCGCGTCATCAGCACGATCGCGGTCCTGGCGCTCGACGAGTCCGTGAGCTCGGAGGGCGAGTCGATGAGCGTGTTGATCGTCATGGCGTCAGCGCGTGGAGCCGGGCTTGAAGGCCTGCTTCACTTGGTTGATCTCGTCGCGCGTGCGCGCGGCGTCCTCGTAGCGCTCGCTCTTGATGGCCTCGGTGAGATCGAGCTCGAGCTTGGTGAGGCGGTCGTAGAGGGACTTGCGCTCGAGGGCGCGCGTCGGGACCTTGCCCGCGTGCGACGTGCCGTTGTGCATGTTGGCCAGCATCGGCTCGACGATGCCCCGGAAGGTCTCGTAGCAGGCCGGGCAGCCAAAGCGCCCGTGCTTCTTGAAATCGATCTGGCTGAAGCCGCAGCGCTCGCACTTCAGGCCCGCCGCGCCCGCGGAGCCGGCCTCAGGATTGAGCGACGCCTTCATCAGCAGGTCCGCCAGCGAAAACCCGCCCGGATCGGTCACGCCCTTGGCCTGCGCGCAGGCCTCGCACAGGTCCATCTTGTGAACCTTGTTGTTCACGATCTGCGTGAGATGCACGGTCGCGGGCTTGGAGCAGAGATCGCACTTGAGCGGGTTGGCCATGACAGAGGGAGTGTTTGCACGGACCATGCCACAGGTCGCCTCGCTGGCAAGTGCGCGCGTGCGACGCCACGGAACGGGCCGTTGCGGCGCGTCAGGACGCGCCACCCGTGCAATCGTGACGCGCCCCAAAAACTGTAGGCAGCCCGGTTCGGCCTCCGATTTTCCCGGCTCAAGAATCGTCGCCTCGCGCCGATGAACGGGCGCGCGGCGCGTGCTCAAATCCGCGTGCCCTCGACCAGCACGCGCCGGCGGAACTCCGCCAAAACGCGCTGCGTGATTGGGCCGGGCTTTCCATCGCCGATCTCGCGGCCGTCGAGCTTCACGGCCGGGATCACCTCGGCGCCGGAACCCGTGAGGAAGCACTCGTCCGCCACCCAGATGTCGTAGCGGGTCAGGTCCGCCTCGCGGAAAGGAATCTTCAAGTCACGCGCGATGTCGATGATGGTGGACCGCGTCACGCCCTTGAGCGCGCCCTGCGAGGCGGACGGCGTGACGATCTCGCCCTTGTGGACGGCGAAGACATTGTCCGCCGTGCACTCGGCCACATAGCCCTGATCGTTGAGCATGATCGCCTCGAGCGCGCCGAACTGCTTGGCCTCGATCTTGCCGAGGATGTTGTTCATGTAGTTCAGCGACTTGATCGTCGGGGGGAGCGCCGCCGGGTTGATGCGGCGGGTCGGCACCGTGACGATCGCGAGGCCGTTGTCGTAGTATTCCTTCGGGTAGAGCGAAATCTTGCTCGCGATGATGAACAGCGAGGGCTTCGGGCAAAGCCAAGGCGCCAAGCCCAGGTCGCCGACGCCGCGGGTGACGACGAGGCGGATGTAGGCATCGGTCAGGCCATTTTGGCGGCAGGTCTCGCACGTCGCCTCGCTCAGCTCCGCGCGCGTCAGGGGCAGCTTCAGCATGATGGCCTTCGCGGAATACTCCAGGCGCTCCAGGTGCTCCTCGAGGCGGAAGATGTTGCCGCCATAAAGGCGGATGCCCTCGAAGACGCCGTCGCCGTAGAGCAGCCCGTGATCAAACACGGACACCTTGGCATCGGCGCTGTCGACGAACTTGCCATCGAGATAGATCTTCATCGTCGCGCAGCGTAGGCGGCCGGGAAAAGTTTTGTCGAGTCCGTCGCGGGGAATTTCTGCTTGTGCCCGCGATTTTTAGCCGAAACTGTCCGCAAACCGCTGCGTCTTCCCCGACACCCAGCCCCCATTTCCACTCACCATGCGTTCCAATCCTTGTCGTCCCGGCCATGGCCGTCGCGCGCGCGCGGCCGGCTTTACCCTCATCGAGCTGCTCACCGTCATCGCGATCATCGGCATCCTCGCCGCGATCGTGATCCCCACGGTCGGCACCGTGCGCGACAAGGCGAACCGGGCCGTCGACGGCAATAACATCCGCGAAATCCTGAAGGCCGCCCAGATCTACGCCGCCGACAACCGCGACTTGCTGCCTGATCCGCAGAACATCGCCACCAACGTCCTGAACGCCCCGCAGCGCGCCTTTCTCTGGCCGGGGATTCTGGCCAAGAACAACATTCTCACCGATCCGGCGTTCTATTTCGCCAAGAACGACCCCGCGTTCAACGCCGCGCAGCCCGTTCAATTCATCATCAACCCGAGCGCGGCCCGCAACACGCTCCACGCCAGCTTTACGCAGGGCCGCTCGCCCTCGTGGGAGTTCGTCGGCGGGGTGAAGATGAGCGACCCGGCGACGACGCCCGTCATCTACACCCGCGGCCTGCAGAACACCGGCCTCTGGAGCGAGACCAGCGGCGTCTACAAGAGCACGGGCGGCTACATCGCCTTCCTGGGTGGCAACGTCTCGTTTTTCCCGAACACGACCAACTCGCCCAACCCGAGCCCTTTCCTGTCCAACAACGTGAACAGCACGAGCACGACTCGTCCGGTCAACGTGCTTCAGGCCATCCCGTTTAACACGAGTTCGGCGAACCTCAGCGCCCGCGTCTACGGCATCCCGCCCACCTCTGGCGCGGGCGGCATGGTCGGGTCGGCCAACGGCACCCTCGCCCAGCGCGGCCCCTGATTTCGCGCCGCCGCCCCGGCTTCCTCCTTACGACCCGGCCTCGTTCCCCGACGAAGCCGGGTTTTTTGTTGCTTCCCCCGCCGGCATGGCCGCGCCATCGTCACCGGTTCACTCATGACGCCGCCAGCCACAGCGCAAGCGCCCAAGCCCCCCACCCCCACGTATGTGGTCGGCCACCGCAATCCCGACGCAGATGCCATCTGCTCGGCCATCGCCTACGCCGCCTTCAAGGAGGCCCGCGGCGACCGGGGCTACGTGGCCGCCCGCTGCGGCAACTCCAACGCCCGAATCGACACCATCCTCGCGCGCTTTCACCAGCCCCTCCCGCATTATCTCAGCGACGTTTCGCCCCGCGTGCGCGACTTGATGACCTCGCCCGTCATCTCCGTCACCGAGAACGCCACCTGTGCGGAGGCCCTTGAGCTCCTCGACCAGCACGACATCACGCTCCTTCCCGTCACCACTGCGCGCAAGAGGCCCGTCGGCACCGTCTCACACGCGCAGCTGGGGAGCGTGTTTGTCCCGCGCGTCAGCGAGCCCCGGCTGATGCGGCAGGTGCACACGTCCCTGGCCAGCATCGCCCGCGCCCTGAAGGCCCGGCCGCTTCACCTCGTGAACGAGAAGCAGGTCGAGGATTTCTTCGTCCGCCTCGGCACCATGGATATCCGCTCGTTTTGGAGCATCTCCGAGCGCGAGCAAATCCCCGCCAGCCAGTCGATCATCATCGTCGGCGACCGCCGCGACGTGCAACGCCGCGCCATCGAGCTCGGCATCCGCGCGCTCGTCATCACCAGCAACCTGGCGATCGACGAGGAGACGGTCGCCCTCGCGCGGTCGGCCGGCGTCAGCGTCATCGTCAGCCCCTACGACTCGGCTACCACCGCGTGGGTCGTCCGCACGGCCTCGAGCATCGAGCGCTCGATCGAGCGCACCCTCGTCACCGCCCACGCCGACGACCGGGTGGTCGACGTGCGGAAAAAATTCACGGTCACCAACCACGCCCTGCTTGTGACCAACGACGACGGCCTGCTCATCGGCATCGTCACCAAGAGCGACATCTTCAAGCCCGTGCCCACCCGCCTTGTGCTCGTGGACCACAACGAACTGACGCAGGCCGTGCCCGGCGCCGACGAAGTCACCATCGCCGAAATCATCGACCATCACCGCCTCGGCTCGATCAACACCGCGCAACCCATCCTGTTCATCAATGAGCCGGTCGGCTCCACGTGCACGATTGTCGCCGATCTCTTCCGCCGGGAGAACATCCTCCCGTCGCCCGCGATCGCCGGCATCATGATGTCGGGCCTCATCTCGGACACGCTTCACCTCAACGGCCCGACCACCACCGGCAAAGACGCCCTCATGCTCGCCTGGCTCTCGGAGATTGCCGGCGTCAACTCGAAGCACCTCGCGGACGAGATCTTCAATTCCGGCTCCGTCATTCTGGCGAGCCCGCCGGAGCGGGTGGTGCGCTCGGACTTCAAGATCTACGAGGAGGAGGGCATCAAGTTTGCCGTCTCCCAGGTCGAGGAGCTGGGCTTCGGCAACTTCTGGCAGCACGCCAAGCCCATCGCGCAGGCCGTGCAGGATCTGCGCGAGGAGGAGAAGCTCACCTTCGCCGCCCTGCTCGTCACCGACATCAACACCCAGAACTCGGTGCTGCTCGTGAAAGGCGAGTCCGCGATCATCGAGCGCATCAGCTACCCCCATGTGGAGAAGAACGAGATCTTCGACATGCCGGGCGTGGTGAGCCGCAAGAAGCAGCTCATCCCCTACCTCACGACCGTCATCAAGGAACTCGCCGCCGACGGCGCCCTGCCCACCAGCCGCAGCGGCGCGCCCTTCGGGCGCAAGAAGAAGTAGCGCCGGAGCCGCCGCTCCGTTTTCCCATGCCGCTCGCCCATTGGGTCCACGACTGGAGTCCATTCCTGATCCGTTTCTCGGAGAACTTCGGCATTCGCTACTACGGCCTGGCCTACCTCGCGGGGTTCGCGGCTTCCGTGGCCCTGCTCTGGCTCTACTGGAAATCGAATCGCTCGCCCTTCGGGCCGAACACCATCACCGACCTCGTCACGACGCTGATCATCGGCGTGCTGTTGGGCGGCCGGCTCGGCTACTTCCTGCTCTATCAGCTTGATTCGGTGCTCGCCGATCCGTTGGTGCTGATCCGCGTCTGGGAAGGCGGCATGGCCAGCCACGGCGGGTTCATCGGCGTAATCCTCGCGCTCTGGTGGTGGACCCGGAAGCGGCAGGTGCCCTTTTTTCAGGTGACCGACCTCGTCGTGACCACGGTTCCGGCCGGATTTCTCTTCGGACGCCTGGCCAACTTCATCAATGGCGAGCTCGTCGGCAAGCCCTCGGACGTCGCGTGGGCCGTGATTTTCCCACACAACGAAATCGACCGCGCACTCGGGCAGATGGCGGTGCCGCGGCATCCATCCCAGCTCTATGCGGCGGCGCTCGAGGGGGCGCTTTTGCTCGCGCTCATGCAATGGCGCTTCTGGCGCAGCGACGTGGCGCGCGCTCAGCCGGGGCGGCTGAGCGGCGAGTATCTCCTGGCCTATGCGCTGGCCCGGGCCATCGGGGAAGTATTCCGCGAGCCCGATGCGCCGCTGATGTTCGGCCTTAGCCGCGGGACCTTTTACTCGGTGTTTCTCGCCGCAGCCGGCGCCGCCCTAATTTTCCGCGCGGCGCGCCGGAAGCCGGCCTAGACCACCGTGCCGGAAGGCACGCTCACGTTTTTCGGCACCACGAGGACGCCGTCGCGCACGACCACGCGGCCGTCGGCGTAGGTGCCGTCGGCCTTGCCGTCGGCGATCAGCACGCAGCCGTCGCCGATGCGGGTGTTCTTGTCGAGGATGGCGCCCTTGACGCGGCAATGCTTGCCGACGCCAAGGTGCGGCCGCCCCTTGGCGACGTTCTCGGCCAGCTGCGCGTCCGTCTCGTAATAGTCCGAGCCCATCACGATCGTGTCCTCGAGCAGGCTGCCCTCGCCGATGAACGAGCGGATGCCCAGCACGCAGTGCTTCAACGCGGAGTCAGTGAGAATCGAGCCGTCGCCAATCACGACGTGGTCGATGGCGCACTTGTTCAGCTTGGAGGCCGGCAGGTAGCGATCCTGGGTGTAGATGGGCGCGGAGGGATCGAAGAAGTTGAACGGCGGCAACGGCTGCGCCAGCGCGAGGTTGGTCTCGAAGAAGGCCCGCACGGTGCCGATGTCCTCCCAGTAGCCCTCGAAGATGTGGGCGCAGAGTTTCTTTTTCCCGAGCAGGCTCGGGATGACCTCCTTGCCGAAGTCGGTCATCGTGTTGTCGAGCGCGTCGGCGAGGGCCTGGCGGTTGAAGACATAGATGCCCATCGAGGCGAGGCACTGCTTCTCGGCCGACTTGGTCTGGAGCGTGGCCTCGAGCTTGGGGCTCAGCGTGAGGCTGTTGATGACGGCGGGATCCTTGGGCTTCTCGACAAAGCGGGCGATGGTCTGATCGTCGTTGACCTGCATGAGGCCGAGGCCGGCGACCTTTGAGACGGGAAACGGAATCGAGGCGATGGTCACGTCCGCGTGGTTGACCGTGTGCTCCTCGATGATGCGGCGGAAATCCATCCGGTAGAGCTGGTCGCCCGAGAGGATGAGCACGAGGTCGTGCGGAAAACTGCGGAAGTGGATCAGGTTGCGCCGCACGGCATCCGCCGTGCCTTGATACCAGTCGGAGCCCTTCTCGGTCTGCTCCGCGGAGAGGATGTCCACAAAGCCGCCGCCAAAGGGATCAAAGTGGTAGGTGCTCTGCACGTGGCGGTGCAGCGAGGCCGTTTGAAACTGCGTCAGCAGAAACATCCGGTTGATGTCGCTGTTCAGGCAGTTGGAAATCGGGATGTCGACCAGGCGGTATTTGCCCGCGAGCGGGACCGCGGGCTTGCAGCGCTCCTGGGTGAGAGGATGGAGACGTGTGCCGCGTCCACCGCCCATGATGACGGCGAGCACGCGTTTCTGGGTCGTGGTGAGATTTTTTCTCATGAAGGGAAATGGCAGGGTGGCTGAGGCGGAACGGACCCCACCGTTGCGCCCGCCCTGCGATTCGCCAGCAATTTCTCGTAATTATCACCGTCGCGGCACCCGCTGCGGGCGCGTCGCATGCCGCGGCTCAAGCGCCCAGCCCGGGAGTCGATTACCGTGGGATTAGGGGCGCATCGGCGCGCAGCGCGGCATAGGACGCGCTGCACGCTCGCTGTCCCCAGCAAAATCACCTTTCCAACTTCTCATGTGCGGCATCGTCGGCTACGTCGGTAAGCAAAAAGCGGCTCCGTTGATTATCGAGGGCCTCAAGCGCCTCGAGTATCGCGGCTACGATTCCGCCGGCGTCGCGGTCATGCAGGACGGCCGCTTCGAGGTCGCCAAGAAGACCGGCCGCGTGGCCAACCTCGAGACCGAGGCCGCCAAGCACCGCCTCCACGGCACGCACGGCATCGGGCACACGCGCTGGGCCACCCACGGCGGCGTCACCGACGCCAACGCCCATCCGCACGTCAGCAGCGACGGGAAGATCGCCCTGATTCACAACGGCGTGATCGAGAACTACGCCCAGATCAAAAAATTCCTGCTGACCAAGGGCTACACCTTCAAGTCCGAGACCGACACCGAGGTGCTCTGCAACCTCGTCGCCTACCACTACGCGAAGGAACCTGCGCCGGCCAACGGCGACAGCCGTTTCGTCGAGAGCGTGCGCAAGACCTTGCGCCACGCCGAGGGCACCTACGGCATCGTGATCATGGCGCTCGATGCGCCGGGCGAGCTCGTCACCGCCCGCAAGGGCTCGCCGCTGATCCTCGGGCTCGGGGATGGCGAGAGCCTCGTCGCCAGCGATGTGTCCGCCATCGTGAGCCGCACGCAGACGGTCGTCTATCTGAAGGACGGCGAGATCGCGCATCTCACGCCGGCCAACTTTTCCATCACCACCCTCAGCGCCGGCACCGTGGAGCCCGTCATCGACAAGGTGAACTGGTCCATCGCCGACGCCGAGCTGGGCAGCCACGCGCACTTCATGGAGAAGGAGATTTTCGAGCAGCCCACCGCGCTCGAAAACGCCATGCGCGGCCGCTTCTCCGAGGATGGCAGCACCGCGCGCTTCGGCGGCCTCAACATCACGCCCGGGGAGTTCCGCACGGTGGACCGCTTCATGTTCTGCGCCTGCGGCACCGCGCTGCACGCCTGCATGGTCACGGAGCACCTGATCGAGCGCTTTGCGCGCATCCCGGTCGAGTGCGACTACGCCTCGGAGTTCCGCTACCGCAACGCGCCGCTGTTCCGCAACTCGCTCTTTTTCGTGATGAGCCAGTCGGGCGAGACCATCGATACGCTCGCCGCCCTGCGCGAGGCCAAGCGCAAGGGCTACAAGGTGCTCGCGATTAACAACGTCGTCGGCTCGACCATCGCCCGCGAGGCCGACGGCGGCATCTACCAGCACGTGGGCCCGGAAGTCGGCGTCGCCTCGACGAAGGCGTTCACCTCGCAGCTTTTGATTGGCGCCATGCTCGCGCTCTACATCGGCCGCATGCGCGACCTGAGCTTCACCGAGGGCACCGAGATCGTGAACGCGCTCAAGGGCGCGCCGGACCTCGTGCGCAAGGCCCTCGCGCAGGCGCCGCATATCCGGGCGATCGCGCGGCGCTACGCGCAGGTGAGCGACATGCTTTTCCTCGGCCGCATGTCGCTTTTCCCCATCGCGCTCGAGGGCGCGCTGAAGCTGAAGGAGATTTCCTACATCCACGCCGAGGGCTACCCCGCCGCCGAGATGAAGCACGGGCCCATCGCGCTCATCAGCGAGAAGTGCCCGAGCGTCTTCCTCGCGCCCAACAACGAGATTTTCAACAAGGTCGTCTCCTCGATGCAGGAGATCAAGGCGCGCAAGGGCCCGATCATCGCCATCGTCACCGAGGACGCCGAGCTGCCCGCCGGCCTCGCGGACGAGGTGATCCTGATCCCGCGGAGCCACGAGGCCGTGCTGCCGATCGTCGCGTCGATTCCTGTGCAGCTGCTCAGCTACTACATCGCCGTCGAACGCGGCTGCGATGTCGACAAGCCGCGCAACTTGGCGAAGTCGGTGACCGTGGAATGACGCGAGCCGTCCGGCGCGGCCGGAACCCGCCCGGCGCCGCTTCCACGCGCCGCGTGGCCGGCCGTAAATTCTATCCTCCCGCCATCACCGGCCTGAAACCGGCCTCCGTCAGGATCCGCGCAATCGTCTCGCGCTGATCCCCCTGAATCTCGATCACGCCATCCTTCACGGTGCCGCCGCAACCACAGGCGGCGCGCATTTTTTTGGCGAGCGCCTCCTTCTCAGGCAGGCCGATGCCGGTGAATCCATCGACGACGGTCACGGTCTTGCCGCCGCGGCCGCCGGTTTCGCGCCGAATGTCCACGCGGCCTCGATTCTTGGCCGGCGCCGGCTGCGCCACGCTTCGGTTTGCGGGTTCGCCGCCGCGGACGTCGGGCTTGGCCGCGGTGGGGAGGCCCGCGCCAGTCAACGCGCCGAAGGGATTCTGGCCCAAATTTTCCCCGCCGTTTGTGGATATCCTGCCCGTGCTCATGGCGTCGGTCCGGTTCCGGGTCCCGGGCTTACTTGCGCCCCGCCCGCCCGCCACACACGCCGACGGGGATGCCGGTGTCGCCGCCGAGGAACATCGCGGCCTTGGCGTAGCTGCGGTTTTCCAAGAAATGCACCAACTGCGGGTGCAGCCCCGCCCGGGTGCGCGCCACCATCTCATCCAGCCGGGCCATCTCGGCCGCCACGGTCTGGCCATCGGCGGCCTTGATCGCCGCGAGCAGGGTGGCAAGTGAATCCTTGATTTCAGTTTCCATCGTGCGATGTAGGGAGTCCTAATCCGGCTGTGACCCACGTTAAGGCGGATTGCAATCCCGGCGACGCCCACCGTCGCGCTTGTCTCGCACTCGCCGGCATGGTTCACTGACAGTTCCTATTTGCCCATGCCTGCGGCCCCGGCCGCCGGCGCCCTCGCATTCATGAACCGCCCTTCCCTTCCCACTGCCGCCAACGCCGAGCTCATCGAGGCGACCTACGAGTCGTGGCTGGCCGATCCCAATTCCGTCGATCCGACGTGGCGTGCCTTTTTCCAAGGTTTCACGCTCGCCTCCAATGGCGGCCTGCCGGTCGACGCGCTCGCCGGCGCCGGCGCGGCCTCCGCCGCCGGCGCGCCGATCATCGACAGCCTCAAGCAGTCGCACGTCCACCGGCTCATCAATACCCACCGCGCCATCGGCCACTTCGAGGCCCACCTCGATCCGCTCGGCGAGCCGCCGCCGCCGCACCCGAAGCTCACGCTCTCCAATTTCAGCCTCACGGAGGCGGACCTCGACACCGTCTTCGACGTCGGCACCTACCTCGGCGGGGGGCAGATGAAGCTCCGCGACATCATCGCCGCCGTGCGCGCCACCTACTGCGGCCACATCGGCGTCGAATACATGCACATCCAGGATGTCGAGGTGCGCCACTGGCTCCGCGACCGCATGGAAGCCTCGCGCAACCAGCCGAGCTTTTCCACCGCCGAAAAGATCCGCATCCTGCGCCGCGTCCACAAGGCCGAGCTTTTCGAGCGTTTCCTCCACACGAAATACGTCGGGCAGAAGCGCTTCTCCCTCGAGGGCGGCGAGACGATGGTCGCGGCCGTCGACACCATCATCGAGCACTGCCCTCAGCACGGCGTCGAGGAGGTCGTCATGGGCATGGCCCATCGCGGCCGGCTCAACATCCTCACGAGCGTCATGCGCAAGCACTTCGACGTGCTGTTCGAGCAGTTCTCGGAAAACTACATCCCCGAGCAGGTCGGCGGCGACGGCGACGTGAAATACCACCTCGGCTACGAGGCCGTGCTCGACACCGCGTCCGGCTCCAAGGTCGAGGTCCGCCTCGCGCCCAACCCCTCGCACCTCGAGATCGTCAATCCCGTCGTCGAGGGCAAGGCCCGCGCCCGCCAGCGCATCCGCGGCGACATGGAGAAACGCACCGCGGTCCTGCCGCTGCTGATTCACGGCGATGCCGCCTTCGCCGGCCAGGGCATCGTGGCCGAGACCCTGCAGTTCTCCCAGCTCCCAGGCTACAAGACCGGCGGCACGCTGCACATCGTCGTCAACAACCAGATCGGCTTCACCACGCTCCCGCGCGACTCCCGCTCCACGCGCTACTGCACCGATGTCGCCAAGATGATCGACGCGCCGATCTTCCACGTGAACGGCGACGACCCCGAGGCCGTCTGCCACGCCGCGTGCCTCGCGCTCGAGTTCCGCGTCAAGTTCCAGCGCGACGTCGTCATCGACATGTTCTGCTACCGCAAGCACGGCCACAACGAGACCGACGAGCCGGCTTTCACGCAGCCGCTCCTCTACAAGAAAATCGCCGCGCACCCGCTCACCTCCGCGATTCTCACGCGCAAGCTCGTCGCCGACGGCGTGATCACCGAGGCCGACTCCGAGGCGATCAAGGCCGAGTATTCGGCCGCCCTCGAGAAGAACCTCGAGATGGCCAAGGCCTCCGAGGTCGCCAAGTCCGCCAAGCGCGCCGCCGCCGCCGAGGCCAGGAAGTTCGAGGGCTCCACCGCCGTCATCCAGCCCGACTACCACTTCAAGCCCGTGCCCACCGGCGCCCCGCGCGAGATCATCGACCGCGTCGTCGCCGGCCTCACCGCCCTGCCCGCGCACTTCAAGCCCAACCCCAAGATCCGCCGCTTCCTCGACGCCCGCGCGACGGCGCACCGCGAAGACGGCCCCATCGACTGGGGCTTCGCCGAGGCGCTGGCCTTCGGTTCCCTCGTGCTTGAAGGCACCCCCATCCGCCTGAGCGGCCAGGACTGCGAGCGCGGCACCTTCAGCCATCGCCACGCCGTGCTCCACGACATGGAGACCGACGAGCTCTACTCGCCCCTCAAGAACCTCGATCCGCAGCAGGCGCGCTTCTGCGTCTACAACTCGCTCCTGTCCGAGGCCGCCGTGCTCGGCTTCGACTACGGCTACTCGCTCGACTACCCCGAGCTCCTTTGCATCTGGGAGGCGCAGTTCGGCGACTTCGCCAACGGCGCGCAGGTCGTGATCGACCAGTTCCTCGCCGCCGGCGAATCGAAGTGGGGCCGCACCAGCGGCATCGTGCTGCTCCTCCCGCACGGCTACGAGGGCCAGGGCCCCGAGCACAGCTCCGCGCGCCTCGAGCGCTTCCTCCAGCTCTGCGCCGAGGACAATATCCAGGTCGCCAACATCACCACGCCCGCGAACTTTTTCCACGCCCTGCGCCGCCAGGTGAAGCGCGACGTGAAGAAGCCGCTCATCGTGATGTCGCCCAAGTCCCTCCTCCGCCACCCCGCCGCGGTCTCGCGCCTCGCGGAGTTCACCAGCGGCGCCTTCACCGAGATCATCGACGACGCGCAGTTCGCCACCGGCACCGCGCGCGCGCCCTCGCGCGTCATCCTTTGCTCCGGCAAGGTCTACTACGACCTCGCCGACCACCGCGCGAAGCAGAAGCTCGCCGACGTCGCCCTCGTGCGCATCGAGCAACTCTACCCGCTCCACCGCCGGCGCCTCGCCGATCTCGCGAAAAAATACGCCTCCGCCCGCCTCGTCTGGGCGCAGGAGGAGTCCGAGAACAACGGCGCCTGGACCTGGATCGCCCCGCAGCTCGAGGAAATCTTCGGCCGCAAGGCGCTCTACGCCGGCCGCGACGCCTCGGCCTCGCCCGCCGTCGGCTCGCTGGCCTTGCACAAACTCGAACTCGCCGCCCTGCTCAAGCAGGCGTTCACGATCTAACCCACTTCCGCCATGCCGCTCATCGAAGTCAAAATCCCGCCCATGGGCGAATCCATCGCCTCCGGCATCCTCGCCAAGTGGCACGTCGCCGACGGCGCGGTCGTCAAGAAGGACCAGCCGCTCTTCGAGCTCGAGACCGACAAGATCACGAGCGAAGGCACCGCCGCCGCCGCGGGCAAAATTTCCCTCAAGGCCGCCGCCGGCGCCGAGGTGAAGATCGGCGCCGTCGTCGCGACCATCGACACCGAGGTCGCCGCCGCGGCCACGGGACCGGCTTCCGCGAGCCCGGCTGCGCCCGCCGCCGCCAGGAGCGTCGAGCAATCCCCCGCGGTCCGCCGCCTCGCCTCCGAAGCGAACATCGATCCCGCGACCGTCCCCGGCACCGGCAAAGCCGGCCGCGTCACCAAAGGCGACCTGCTCGCCGCGACGGAGCCGAAGCCCGCCGCCGCGGCCGCCGCGCCAGCCCCCGCGGCGAAACCGCCCGCGCCCGTCGCCACGGGCGAGCGCCAGACGCGGAGGAAAATGTCCCCCCTCCGCCAGAAGATCGCCCAGCGCCTCGTCTCCGCCCAGCACGAGGCCGCCATGCTCACGACCTTCAACGAAGTCGACATGTCCGCCGTCATGGCGCTGCGCGCCAAATATCAGGACGACTTCGTCAAGAAGCACGGCCTCAAGCTCGGCTTCATGTCCTTTTTCACCAAGGCCGTCGTCCACGCGCTGCGCGAGGTCCCCGGCGTCAACGCCCAGATCGACGGCGACACGATCGTCGAGAACCACTACTACGACATCGGCATGGCCGTCTCGACCGAGAAGGGCCTCATGGTCCCGGTCATCCGCGGCTGCGACAGCCTTGGCATGGCCGAGATCGAGAAGGCCATCGCGGACGTCGCCAAACGCGCCCGCGAATCCAAAATCACCCTCGACGATCTCAGCGGCGGCGTCTTCACGATCACCAACGGCGGCATCTTCGGCTCGATGCTCTCGACCCCGATCATCAACCCGCCGCAGAGCGCCATCCTTGGCCTCCACGCGATCACGGAGCGCCCCGTCGCCGTCAACGGCCAGGTCGTCATCCGGCCGATGATGTATCTCGCCCTGAGCTACGACCACCGCCTCGTCGACGGCCGCGAAGCTGTCAGCTTCCTCGTGAAGGTGAAGCAGGCCATCGAGGACCCCGCGCGGCTCATCATCGGGATCTGACCCCAACCCTCAGCGCAAAGCCGCAAAGATTCGCCAAGTCGAAATCCATGCATTCTGCGCGATCCTTTGCGTTTCTCCGCGACTTTGCGCCTATCTCCCATGTCTTCTGAATCCTTCGATCTCATCGTCATCGGCGCCGGCCCCGGCGGCTACGTGTGCGCGTTTCGCGCCGCGCAGCTCGGGCTCAAGGTCGCGCTGGTCGAAAAGCGCGCCACCCTCGGCGGCACCTGCCTCAACGTTGGCTGCATCCCGTCGAAGGCCCTCCTGCACTCCAGCGAGCATCTCGTGTGGGCGAAGCACCACGCCGTCGAGCACGGCATCAAGCTCGGCGCCGTCGAGCTCGACCTCGCCGCGTTTTTGAAGCGCAAGGACGACGTCGTCACCAAGCTCGTCGGCGGCGTCTCCCAGCTCGCCAAAGCCCGGAAGATTACGGTCGTCACCGGCGCCGCGAGCTTCGTCTCCGCCGGCCAAATCGCCGTCGGCGATCAGCGCCTCGCGGCGAAGCACATCGTCATCGCGACCGGCTCCGCGCCGGTCGAGCTGCCGTTCATGAAGTTCGACGGCCAGGCCGTCGTCTCCTCCGACCACGCGATCGGCTTTTCCTCCGTCCCGAAGAAGCTCGTGGTCGTCGGCGGCGGCGCCATCGGCCTCGAGCTCGGCTCCGTCTGGGCGCGCCTCGGCAGCGATGTCACCGTCGTTGAGTTTCTTCCGAAGATCGCCGCGAGCTACGACGACGATATCGTCCGCAACTTCACCCGCCTCCTCCAAAAGCAGGGCCTCAAGATCGAGGTCGGCGCCAAGGTCACCGGCTTCGCCAATGGCGTGCTCACCGCCGAGCGCGGCCCGGAGAAGCTCTCCTTCCCGGCCGACAAGGTGCTCGTCGCCGTCGGCCGCCGCCCGTTCACCGACGGCCTCGGCCTCGAGAAGATCGGCGTCCAGCTCGACGACAAGAAGCGCATCAAGGTCGACGCCCACCTCCGCACCAACGCCCCGGGCGTGTGGGCCATTGGCGACGTCGTCGCCGGCCCGATGCTCGCGCACAAGGCCGAGGAGGACGGCGTCGCCGTCGCCGAGTGGATTGCCGGCAAGGCCGGCCACGTGAACTGGGACCTCGTGCCCGCGATCATCTACACCAGCCCGGAGGTCGCGTCGGTCGGTCTCGGCGAGGATGCGGCCAAGGCCGCGGGCCGCGCGGTGAACGTCGGCAAGTTCAACTTCGCCGCCAACGGCCGCGCCATCTCCGCCGCCGTCACCGACGGCTACGTGAAGATCATCGCCGACGCGAAGACCGACAGGATCCTCGGCGCGCAAATCCTCGGCCACAACGCCGGCGAGCTCATCAGCGAGGTCGTCGCGCACATGGAATACGGCGGCAGCGCCGAGGACCTGGCGCGAACGATCCACGCGCACCCCACGATGAGCGAGGCCGTGAAGGAAGCCGCGCTCGCCGTGAGCAAGAGCGCGCTGCACGCGCTCTGAGCGGCTGCGCGCGTCGGCGGCGCGGGCGTTTTGGTTCCTCCGGCGAGCGCAGCTACCTCACCGCGGCCGCCGCAAACTCCGCGAGCGCGGCCGTCGCGGGATCGCCCGGTTCCCCGAGGTTGTCGTTGAGCCGGACGTGGTCGGTATCACGGGCGCCGAACAGCCGCGCCGGCACGTCGGCCGATTTCAGGACGGCGGCCAGGCGCTGCGCCTGCGCGGTGGTGTCGGGATGGCCGACCACAAAAAGGATGAGAAAGGGCGGGATGCCGCGACCCTTGGCGATGTGGGTGACGGCGGAGAAGTCCCGGTGCAGCACCGGATCGTTGCCGAATTTCTGGCGGTGGCCGGCCGTCGGCAGCGGAAAGCCGTGCGCCCGCGCGCGCACCTCGGCGACCTCGATGATCGCGGGCACGTCGAAGGTGTCGCCGTCCACGGGGATGCAACCCTTGATCGGCGCGAAGGTGAGGCCGTGCGCGCGCAGGTATTTTTCGTCCGTGCAAAGCAGCGCGGCGAGCTGGGCGCCGGCGGAGTGGCCGCCCACGAGGATGCGCGCGGGGTCGCCGCCGTAGCGGGCGATGTTGGCGTGCGTCCAGGCGAAGGCCGCCGCCACATCACGGATGATGTCACCCATCGTGGCCTGCGGCAGCAGGCGGTAGTTCGTCGAGACAAAGACGAAGCCGCGCTCGGTGAACAGGGCGGGCTTGGCCTTCACCTCCCCCTTGTCGCCGGCCTGCCAGCCACCGCCATGGATCCAAAACATGACCGGCAGGCCCTTCGCGCCGGCGGGCGCGTGGATGTCGAGCACGTGGCGCGGATGCGTGGACTCGGCGACGTAGCGCACGTCGCGCGTGACGGTGAGGGCGGGCGCGGCCGAGGCGACGCTCGCGGCCAGCAGGGGCAGCACGATGGTTTTCATGGGAAGTTGGCGTGGCGCGCCGCCGGCCCGCTGGCGGGCGCCGGTTCTATTCCTCGAACGCATACAGCTTGGTCTGCGTGCGCAGATAGACATTTTTTCCGACGAGCGCGGGCGTGGCGAGGATTCGCTCGCCAAAGTCCGCGGTGTGCAGCACCTCCGGCTTCGCGCCGCCGGCCTTCACCACGACAAGCTTGCCCGGCAGCGACGCGACGTAAATCCGGCCGTCGGCCGCAACGGGCGAAGCGTAGTAGTTGCCCGGTGGGCCGAGTTTCTCCTGCGCATAGAACGGCTCGCCGGTCTGCGGCTCGAGCGACGTCATCTGGCCCTGATCGCGCACGAGGTAAAGGCGCCCCTGGTAGTGGAGCGGGCTCGGCACATACGGCAGGGCCTTGCGATATTTCCACGCCACGTGCGTCTCGCCGATGTCGCCGCGGCCGCCGGGCCTGACGGCAATCAGGACGTTTTCAGCCCGCGCGTCCCCGGCCTTGATGCGCGCCCAATCCTCCGGCGTGATCTTGCCGTCGCGGTTGCGGTCGAAGGCGCGCAGGTAGTCGCGGCGGGCCACATCGATCTCCTCGAGGTCGACGACGCCGTCGCCGTTCTTGTCGTGCGCCTTGAGGAAGGCCTCCCAGGTCTGACGCGGCGAATCCGACTGCCCCGGCGACCAGGCGGCGAAAAACAGCAACCCGTCGCCGACGACCGGCGTGGTGCAAACGGTCCCGGTGACGTTGGCGATCGACCAGCGTTCGGCGCCGGTCGCGAAGTCGTAACCCTTGAGCTGCGCCGATCCGGCGAGCACGACCTCCGTTCCCCCGCGCTGGCGCCAGAGGGCCGGCGTGCCGAAGCTGCCGCTCGAATCCGGGCGCGGCGCCTCCCACATGGTGCGGCCCGTCTTCACGTCGACGGCGAGCAGCGTGGAAAACTGGTATTGGTCGCGGTTCAGCAGCACGACGCTCTCGTGGATCACGGGCGAGGTGCCGGTGCCGAACCGGCCGCCGCTCACGGCGCAGGGCAACGGGCGGCGCCAGAGCTCGCGCCCCTCGAAATCGTGGCACACGAGCCCCCACGATCCGAAGTAGCTCACGACGCGCACGCCGTCGGTCGCGGGCGTCGAGGCCGCCGGGCTGCCATCGAAGTGGTTGAAATCCTCGAGCTGATCCGGCCTGAGCGCACGCGTCCAGCGCAGTGCGCCCGTCGCGCGGTCGTGGCAGCGCACCTCGAGGTTCGGCTCGGCCCAGGTCGTCAGGAAAATCCTTTCGCCCCACACGCATGGCGACGAAGGCGACCAAGGCACCTCCGTCTTCCACTTCACGTTTTCCGCCGGCCCGATCTTCAGCGGCGGGCGGGCGTCGGGCGCGGCCACGCCCGCGCCGTCCACGCCGCGGAACTGCGGCCAGTTGCCATCGGCCGCGCCGATCACGGCGGCGGAAACCAACGCGGTCGCCAGCAGGAGCGCGGGGCGGATGCTCATCGCCTCCACTGCGCCCGAGACTCGCCGTCCGCGCAAGCCCGCGGTGGCCGGCGTTGACGCAGTTCGCGGTTGCGCCCGCGCGCGCTTCCGCGCTCACGATGGGCCATGCCCCTTCGTTTCCCCGCCCGCGCCCTCTGCTCGCTGCTCCCCTTTGCCGTCTTCGCCGCGGCGCCGCTGCCCGAGGGTGTGCGGCGCGTGACGGTGCTCAACTATCCCGACTGCCTCGAGCTCTCCAACGGCGAGACGCGCGTGACGCTCGGCCACCACGTCGGCGGGCGCGTGCTCGAATACGAGTGGCGCGGCAAGAACGCGCTCTACCTCGACCCCGCGGAGATCAAATGGGGCACGCCCGGCGGCCCCAAGGCGCCGTCGAGCGCGGGGCGCTTCGACATCGGCCCGGAGCAAATCATCCCGCGCCGGGAGAAACTCTGGGCCGGCGCGTGGACGGCGGAGGCGACGGGCCCGCGGGCCGCTCGCCTCACGAGCGAGCCCGACGACGCGACCGGCGTTCAGCTGATCCGCGAATTCCGCCTCGACGCCAAGGGCACGCACCTCTCCTGCGAGCAGACCATCCGCAATGTCTCGCGCGAAACGAGGCATTGGTCGCACTGGAGCCGCACCTTCGCCGTGCACGGCGGCATCGGCGTCGTGCCGCTCACGCCCGAGACCCGCCGCTATCCCAACGGCTGGATCATGTATGCCCAGGGCGGCGAGGCCGCGATCCTGTTCAAGCCCACCGACGCCAACGTGCGGCAACGCGGCGCGTTCCTCGAGGTGCTGGGGCCGCCGCGTTTCCCGAAGCTCGGCTTCGACACGCTCGCCGGCTGGTTCGCCTATGTGATGCCGCACGGCCAGGCCTTCGTGAAGCGCTACGCCTCGCCGCGCGACGCGGTCTATCCGGAGGTCGCCGGCTTTCCGCTCTGCTTCTGGTATCCGCAGGCGAGCGTGGTCCCCGCCGTCGAGCTCGAGCCGCACGGCCCGCGCAACACGATCCCGCCGGGCGGCAGCGCAAGCTTCACGGAGCACTGGTATCTGCTCGCCCATCCGTTCCCCGCCGCGGGCGCGTCGCTTGATTTGGAGAAACTCGCGGCGCAGGTCGCGCGCGACACGAACTGAGCCGGCCAACGCCGGTCGCCGGACCGTCCTACCTCGGCCCGCCGCCGATGCACCACAAGTGGCCCGCGGTGCGGATGAAAATCGCCCCGTCGCTCACCGCCGGCGTCGCAATCGCCATTTCCCCAAGCGGATTCCTGGCGACGACGGAGAATTCACGCGCCGCGCGCACGACCGTCGTGAGGCCCTCCTCATTGAGGAAGTAGATCCGGCCGTCCCCCGCGATGGGCGCGGCGGAGTAGTTGCCCGGCAGCCGTTCCTGCCACCACACGCGCCCCGTGGCGGCCTCCCAGCACGTGGCGACGCCGGCATCGTTGACGCCGAACAGCTCGTCGCCCACGGCCACCAACGCCGGGGTGAGCGGCGCGCCCTTCGAGACGCGCCACACGACATGCGTGTTGGTCACGTCGCCATTCCCGTCCGGCCGGATCGCGAGCAGGTCGGTGCGCAAGTAGCCGGCGGAAACAAAGAGCAGCCCATGGGCGAACAGGGGCTGCGGCCCGGCGCTGTCGCGGGCGACGCGCACCCGCCAGATCTCCCGCCCGTCCGCCGGATCATGCGCCGTCACCGCGCCCGCCCCCACGACGACGATTTGCCGGCGGCCCCCGGCCGCGATGGCGAGCGGGGCGCCGAGCGTGAACTTCATCTTGCCTGGCACGAGCCGCGGGACCTTCCAGCGCGGCAGGCCCGTGCGCTGGTCGAGCGCCATCACGAACGGCGCCGTCGCACAGTCCGCGGCGAAGACCAAGAGGCCGTCGGAAACCAGCGGCGAAAACCCGTTGGGCGGCACCGGATCGAAGCGCAGGCGATTCGTCCGCCAGTGAACCGTGCCATCGCGCCCGAGGCAGATCGCGCCGTGGTGGCCCACGTAGGCGTAGAGCCGCCCGTCCTCCGCAATGACGGTGGCGTTGGCCGCCACATTGCGTTCGTGGCCCTCGCGCGGCGGCAGCTCGCCCGTCGGAAACAGCAGCGTGCGCCACTCCATCCGCCCGCTCCCGGCGACAAACGAAAAAAGAAAAACGCCCGGCGAGCCGGTTTCGTCGCGCAGCGCCGAGGTCACGAAGACGCGCCCCGCGCTCACCACCGGCGACGACAAACCCACGCCGGGCACCGCTTGCCGCCACGCGACGTTTCGCTCCGTCCCCCACTCGACGGGCAAACCGCGCTCGGCGGAGACGCCCTGCGCGATCCCGCCGCGGAACGCGGGCCAATCCGCCCGCGCCCCCGCGATGGCCGCCGCCACCCCGCCGAGCGTGACGGCGCGCCGGACTATTTGCCAAAGGCCCACAGCCGTTTGTCCGTGCGCACGTAGATGGCGTCGCCCGCGAGCGCGGGCGTGGCGAGGATGCGTTCGCCAAACTCGGCCTGGTGCAGCACCTCGGGTTTCTCGCCGCCGGCCTGGATCACCGTGAGCTTGCCGGCGACCGACGCGACGTAGAGCCGGCCGTTCGCCGCCACGGGCGACGCGTAGTAGGAGCCCGGCGCCGCGGGCAGGCGCTCCTGGGCATAGCGCGGCTCGCCCGTCTTCGCATCGAGCGACGAAATGATCCCGCCATCGCGCACAAAGTAGATGCGCCCTTCGTAGTAGATCGGCGTCGGCACGTAGGGCAGCGCCTTGCGATAGCGCCACGCGACATGCGTGTCGCCGATGTTGCCGGTGCCGCCGGGCTTCACGGCGAGCATCACGTTCTCCGAGCGCACGGCCTTGGCCTCCGCGCTCATGATGTCCCAGTCCTCCTTCGAGAATTTTCCGTCGCGATTGGCGTCGACGCCGCGCCAGTAGTCGATCCTCGCCTCGTCGATTTCGCCGAAGGACACGATGCCGTCGCCGTTCTTGTCGTATTTTTTGTAGAACTCGTCCCACGTCGGCAGCGGCGAGTCGGCGGTGTCGTTGGAGAATCCGCCGAAGAAAAGCATCCCGTCCGCCACAAAGGCCGAGGTGCAGACGTAGCCCGTCACGTTCTCCACCAGCCAGCGCTCCTTGCCGGTGCGAAGATCAAAGCCCTTCAGCCGCGAGTTCGCCGCGACGACGATCTCGTCGACGCCGTCGTTTTTCCAATGCACCGGCGTGCCGAAGCTGCCGGAGGCCTCGGGGCGCGGCGTCTCCCAGAGCTTTTTTCCCGTGCGCGCATCGAGCGCGAGCAGCGCCGAGAACCGGTAGAGATCGCGGCAAAGGACCACGGTGTCGCCCACGAGGATCGGCGAGGTGCCCGAGCCGTATTGGCCGGCGCTCAGCGCCAGCGGCAGCGGATGGCGCCACAGCTCGTTGCCGTCGGGATCGTGGCAGATCAGGCCGAACGATCCGAAGTAGCTCACCACGCGCCGGCCGTCGGTCGCGGGCGACGACGCCGCCGGGCTGCCGTCGGAACGGTGAAAATCCTCGACGGCCTCGGGCTTCACGCCGCGCGCCCAGCGCAGCCTTCCATCGGCGCGATCATGGCAGCGCGTCTCGAGCTGGCCGTCGTGAAATGTCGTGAGAAAAATCCGGTCGCCCCAAATCACCGGCGACGAGGGCGACCACGGCACCTCGACGCTCCACGCCGCGCCCGCCTTCGGATCGATCTGGGTGGGCGGGCGGCCCGAGGCCGACACTCCCGAGGTGTTGGCACCGCGGAACTGCGGCCAATTCTCCCCGGCCAGGAGCGAAGCCACGGGCAGCGCGATGAACGTGATGGCATGGACGGGGCGCACGCGGCCAGCAAAGCCGGCCCGAGCCGTGCCGCAAGCCATCAGCCGCGGGGGCCGGCGATGCGGAAGAGATGCTTGTCGCCGCGGATGAAGAGCGCGCCGGGCACGGCCGCCATCGAGGCGAGCGTGTCCTCGCCGATGCGGCTGACCGCGAGCCGCTCAAACGCACGGCCGGCCTTCACCACGGTCGCGACGCCCTTTTCGTTGAGAAAATAGATCCGTCCCTCGGCGAGGATGGGCGAGGCGGAATAGTTGCCCTCGATGCGCTCCTGCCAGTGCACGGCGCCCGTGCGCGCATCCCAGCAGGTCGCGACGCCCTTGTCGTCGACGCCATAGAGCTCGTCGCCGGCCGCGAGCAGCGAGGGCGTGAGCGGCGCGCCTTTGCTCGTGCGCCACACGATGTGCGTGTCGGTGACGTCGCCCGCGCCGCCAGCCCGCACCGCAAGCAAGTCCGCCCGGTTGTAGCCCGTGCCAATGAAGATCATCCCGTGGGCAAACACCGGGCGCGGCACCACGGAGTAGCCGCCGCCGTAGCGCGCGCGCCAGAGCTCGCGGCCATCCGCGGGGTCGAGGGCCATCACCGCGCCGCTGCCCGGCGAAATCACCTGCGTGCGCCCGCCGACGGAAATCGCCAGCGGCGTGGAAAACGAAAATTTTTGCCGCACCTCGGCCACGCGCTCGGTCCGCCACCGCACGTCACCGGTCGCTTGGTCGAGCGCGATGACCGCCGGGCCCCTTGCGCCGTCCGCGCCGTAGATCAGCAGGTCGCCGACCAGCGCGGGGGAGCCCCCGCTGCCGTGCACGGAGTCGTAGGTATTGCGGCCGTTGCGCCACAGGATTTTCCCCGTGCGGTCGAGGCAGGCCGTGCCGTGCGCGCCGAAGTGCACGTAGACGCGATCGCCCGCGAGGATCGGCGTGGGGCTCGCGAGGCTGTTCTTCTCGTGCCTCGGCTGCGGCGCGTTCTCGGCCGGCGCGAACACCTCCGTCTCCCACAGCCGCTCCCCGGTGACGGCGGAAAAGGCGAGCGCGCGCAGCGAGACCGAGTCGCCGCCGCCCGCGATGCCGGTGGTGAGAAAAACCTGGCCGCCGCCGACCACCGGCGACGACCAGCCGGAGCCGGGCACGGGCGTCTTCCAGGCGACGTTCTTCGTGGCGGACCACTCGAGCGGCAGGCCGGTTGCGGCCGCATGGCCCTGCCCTGTCGGTCCGCGGAACTCCGGCCACTCGTCGGCCGCGCCGATCGCGCCGACCACGGCAAACCATGCAATCGCGTGATGAAGATGGCGGCGCATGGCGCGGCTATTTCGGCACCGCGATCGCGAACAGCTGCTTCTGGCCGGTGAGGTAGAGCACGCCGTTGGCCGCCACGACCGTCCCATGGCCGCCGTCGGGGATCGTGTGCGCGGCGAGAAGCTTCTTCTCCCGCGCCGCGGCGAGGATGACGACGTTGCCCTCCGCGCCTTGGATGTAGACCTTGCCGTCGGCGACCAGGGGCGAGCCCCAGATGTTGGATTTTAGATCGTGCTGCCAAAGGCGGCGCCCGGTCGCGGCGTCCAAGCAGCTGAGAAAGCCCGGTGTGTCGGCTGCGAAGACCAGGCCATCGTGCACCGCGGGCATCGAGATGCTGTCGCTGAAATCGTCGCCGCCTGTCCGCCAGACTTCGGCCGAGGCCGTGACATCGCCGCGCTTGCGGGCATCGAGGCAGCGCAGCGCACCCGCCCCGGTGCTGGCCTCGGGCTCGCCGATGGCGGCAAACACGCGATCGCCCACAAAGACAGGGGCGGCGACAAACTGAAATTGCGTCGCGGGCTCCCCGTCAGGCGACGCCTTCTCGTGCGCCTTGCCGTTGAACTTCCAGAGGAGCTTTCCGCTGGCGGGCTCGAAGGCATACATCCAGCCGTCGCCTCCGGGAAAGGCCACCTGCGCCACGCCCTCAACCACGCCATAGCCCGGCGAACCCCACTGGCCCGTCATGATCTTTGCGCCGGGCGAGGCGTCCTGCCATGCGATGGCGCCGGTATGGCGGTTCACCGCGAGAAAGCTCGGCACGGCGGCGTCCTTGATTTTGCCGGTCTTGTGGTCGACGCCGTGGCCGGTGACGACAAACACCAAGTCGCCGGCCACCAGCGGCGACGACGACGAGGCTTGGTTGGGCAGGACGCCGAGCTTGGCGCGCAAATCGAGCGACCAGATTTCCGTGCCGTCGACGACCTTGCGGCAAACGAGTTCGGCGCGGTTGCTCATGTAGTAGACGCGATCACCCGCGACGCAGGGCGTGCCGGTCAGGCCGATCGAGCCGTCGTCCTGGCTGGGGCTCGGGAGCTTCTCGTGCGTGGCGGACCAGAGCAACTTGCCGTCGGCCTCGGCGAAGCATTTGAGCACGCCGCGCTGCTCGGTCGGAACGCTGGAGCCGCTGTCAGTGCCGATGAGCACCCGTCCGCCCGCGACGACGGGTGTTCCCCATGTCGTCTTTCCGAGGGGCGCCGCCCACTTCACGTTTTTCAGCGGCCCCTTCTTCTCCTCAAGATTCCACTCGGTGGGGAGGCTGGTTTCGCGCGAGACCAGATTGCGCCCGGGCGAGCCGCCGAGCATCGGCCAGTCGTCGGCGCGGAGCGGGGCGAGGGCCAGCGCCCACGCGAGGAACACGATGCGGGGCCTCATTTCGCGCCGATGCACACGAGGTGCGTGAAGGTTTTCACGTAGATGCGGCCCGCGTCCACGCAAGGCGAGCTGTGCGTGCCCTCCCCGATCGGGTTGCGCGCCAGCAGCTCGAACTTGTCGCCGGTCGCGAGCACGAACATCTCGCCCTTCACGGAGGGCACGTAGATTCTTCCCTCCACGAGCACGGGCGACCCGAAGAACTCGGCCCCGGGCAGGCGCTCAGACCAGATTTCCCTGCCGGTCGCCGCCTCCACGGCGCTCGCGATGCCGCCATCGCTGATCAGGTAGAGCGTGCCGTCGAGGAAGAGCGGCGTGGGCACATAGGGCGTGGCGCGGCGGAGCGTGTAGGCGACGTGGGTTTTGCTCACGTCGCCCTGTCCGCCAAGCTTGATGGCCGTGAGATAGTTGCCCGTGCCCGCGCCTGAGCCGCAGCTGCCGATCACCAATTCGCCGGCGACGATCGCCGAGGCGATCATGCGCTTGTCGAAGACCGGCGCTTCCCAGATGGCCGCGCCGGTGCGCGCATCGAGGCACGAGACGCCATGGGACTGGCTGGTGAGGAGCAGCTCGGCCCTGCCGCCCGCGCCCTCGCGCAGGACCGGAGTGCAGTAGGCGGCCGCGATGTTGGTGTTCTTGCCGGCGTTGCGGCGGGATTTCCAAACCTCCGCGCCGGTCTTCAGATCCAACGCCACCACGAAGCTCTCCGCGTCCTGATCGTTGGGAATGATCACCGTGTTCTCGAAAATCATGGGCGAGGCGCCGTGGCCGTGCTGCGAGAGGAAAGGCCCGAGGTCGCGGCTCCACAGTTCCTTTCCGCCATGGTCGAACGCCCGCACCCAGAAATGGTCCGCCGAGACGAAGGACGCGATCACCCTCTGCGCGTCGACCACGGCCGAGGTGTTGGCATAGCCGGAGTTCTTGTTGCCGGGCCGATGCGTGGGCAGGACATAGCCTTGGCGCCAGAGCTCGCGGCCGTCGCGCTTGTCGAGGCAGAGCAGCACGCGCTCCTTGCCCGCGTCGAGCGCCGTGAGGAGGAAGATCTTGTCGCCCCAGATCACCGGCTGCGAGTGGCTGGCACCGGCAATCGGCACGCGCCACCGGAAATCCTGCGCCGTCCACGCGACGGGCACGCCTTTCGAGGTCGCGAGTCCGGTGCCGTTGGGGCCGCGAAAGCGCGTCCACTCCTGCGCGCCCGCCCGCGGGCCGAGCAGGGCAAGGGCGAGCAGGAGCGGAAACGCGGCGCTGGGCTTTGTCTTCATGGGGGGGAAATGCGGCGCGAGGCCGAAACGACGCCGACACCTGACGCAGGACAGGCCCCCCGCGATGCGCGGTCAAAGCGATTCCCGCGCGCGTCGCGCTTGCGGCGCGGTCGGGTTTCGGCCGGAGTCCTGCGGTTCACCCACCCATGCCACTCCCCCGCCCGTTCGCCGCCCTGCTGCTGCTTTCCACGCTCTGCGCCCTCGCGGCCGACTGGCCAGCGTGGCGAGGCCCGACTGGCGACGGCCATGCCGCCGGCGGAGAACGGGCGCCGTTGAAGTGGAGTGAAACCGAGAACGTGCTTTGGCGCGCGCCCGTGCGGGGTCGCGGCCACAGCTCGCCCACCGTCGTCGGCGATCGGATCTATCTCGCGACCGCCGACACCGCGACGAGCGAGCAGCTCGTGCTCGCCTACGACCGCGCGACGGGCCAGCCGCTCTGGGAAACGGCCGTGCATCGCGGGCCGCTTGAATCCGGCAACCACCGCAACTCCTCCGCGGCCTCCTCCACCGTCGCCTGGGACGGCGAGCGGCTGCTGATCAATTTTCTCCACGCCAAGGCGATTCACACCACCGCGCTCGACCGCTCCGGCAAGATTCTCTGGCAAACGCGGGGCGCCGACTACGCCGTGCACCAGGGCTTCGGCGCCTCGCCCGTCGTGCACGAGTCCGTGGTGCTCATCGCCGCCGACAGCCGCGCCGGCGGCACGATCGCCGGCCTCGACCGCCGCACCGGAAAAGTGCTCTGGACCCAGTCGCGCCCGAAGATCGCCAACTATCCGTCGCTCGCCGTCGTCCGCGCCGCGGGCCGCGCCCAGGCAGTGATCGGCGGCTGCAATCTCGTCGCGAGCTTCGACCCGATCTCCGGCAGGAAACTCTGGGAGGTCGAGGGCTCCACCGAGGAGACGGTCGTGACCGCCGTGAGCGACGGGCAGCGCATCTTCATCAGCGGCGGCTACCCGCGCAACCACGTCGCCGCCATCGAGGCCGACGGGTCGGGAAAGGTCGCCTGGCAGAACCCCACGCGCGTCTACGTCCCGGCGATGCTTGTGCGCGAGGGCCACGTCTATGCCGTGCTCGACGCCGGCCAGGCGGTGTGCTGGAAGTCCGACACCGGCGAGGAGCTGTGGCGTGAGAAGGTGGACCGGGATTTCTACGCCTCGCCCGTGATGGTCGGCTCGCGCATCTACGCGACCAGCCTGCGCGGCGTGACGAGCGTGTTCGAGGCGACGCCGCAGAAGTTCGCGCTGCTCGCGCAGAGCCAGCTCGGCGACGAGGCCTACGCGACGCCCGCGATCTGCGGCGGGCGCATCTACGTCCGCGCCGCGAAGAAGGGCGAGGCGCGGCAGGAGTTTTTGTGGTGCATCGGCGAATAGCGCCGCCTCACTGCCCTCGCCCCCGACGCACGCATGACGCTACCCGCCACCCTGCCCTCCAAGCTCCCTGCGCTACTCGCGCGCACGCGCCTCTACTACGGCTGGGTCGTCGTCGGCCTCGCGGCGCTGGCGATGGTAGGCACGCTGCCGGGCCGCACCCAGGGCCTTGGCCTCATCACCGAGTCCCTGCTCGCGGATCTGCGGCTGAGCCGCGTGGACTACGCGAGCATGAACCTCTGGGCCACGTTGCTCGGGTCGCTCTGCTGCATCGGCGTCGGCCGCCTGCAGGATCGGCTGGGCAGCCGCCTCGTGCTGGCGACGGTCGCGGCGCTGCTGGGCGCCGTGGTGCTCCTGATGAGCGTCACGACCGGCGCCGCGGCGATGTTTGCGCTGCTCGTGCTGTCGCGGGGGCTCGGGCAAAGCGCGCTCTCGGTCGTGAGCCTCGCCATGGTCGGCCAATGGTTCCGCCGGCGGCTGCCGCTGGCGATGGGCGTCTATTCGATCGCGCTCAGCATGGGTTTCATGACGGCGTTTCCGGTCGTCGGTGAAATCGTGCAACGCGACGGCTGGCGCACCGCGTGGGCCGCCATCGGCTGGTGCCTGCTGCCGGGGCTCGCGCTCCTCGCCGTGTGGCTCGCGCGCCGCAGCCCGGAGGACTGCGGCCTCGCGCAGGAAAACGATCCGGCGGCGCGCAACGAAGGCGCGAACGAGGGCTTCACGCCCGGCGCGGCGCTGCGCACGCCGGCGTTCTGGGTCTTCGCGCTCGCCAGCTCGGTCTACAACCTCGTGGCCTCGGGGGTGGGCCTCTTCAACGAGTCGATCCTCGCGGAACGCGGCTTCGCCGCCGGCACCTATCACCGCAGCCTCGTCATCGTCGCGCTGCTCTCGCTCGTCGGCAATTTCCTGGGCGGATGGCTCGCCTCGCGCTGGAGCATGAACCGCCTGATGGCCCTCGCGATGACGCTGCTCGCGCTCGCCTTGGCGAGCCTGCCGTCGTTGCGCACGCTCGCGCAGGTCGATGCCTTTTCGGCCGTGATGGGCCTCGCCGGCGGCTTCGTGATCGTGATCTTTTTCAGCTACTGGGCCAGGGCCTTTGGCCGCGCGCACCTCGGGCGCATCACGGGCATGGCGCAGATGCTGACCGTGCTCGCCTCCGCCGTCGGCCCGCTGTTGCTCGCGCGATGCCACGCCGCCACGGGCTCCTATGCGGCCGTGTTTTACGCGCTGGCCGCCGTGGTCGCGGCGCTCGGGCTCGCCGCATGGGTGGTGCGCGCGCCGGAGCGCGCCTCGTAGCGGGGCGGGAAGCCGCTCCGCCGCGGCTCAGCCCGGCACCGGCGTCCAGTTGGCGCGGGCGACGCGGAGCGCGTTTTCGCCGAGGATTTTTCGGATCGTCTCGTCGCTGTGGCCGCGCTGCACGAGGCCGACGGTGAAGAGCGGCCCGTTGGTCCACGCGAGCGTGAGCGCGGCCTGCGGCTTGGCGACAAAGTTGTCCACGAGCCACAGGTGCTCCCAGCGCGGGCCGGCGGCGGAGAGCGGCGAGCGGCCGTCGGGCCGCGCGGGGACTTTCCTCCGCTCGGCGGCTTCATGACATGACGTGTGGCCGATGTCGGGCCCGGTGGGGCTGCCCGCGACGCGCGGCAGGCGCAGCACGGCCTCGCCCGCGCTCATGTTCGGGAGGTTGCCGAACGAATCCATGGCCACGATGTTCTTCACGTTGTCCGCATTGCGCTGCGCGGTGATCGCGAGCGCGTCACCCTCGCGCTCGCCGGTGACCTTGAACGCGGCGAGCCGGTAAATGCCCGCGCCCAGTTCGAAGTCGTGCACCGCGCGCTGGCCCGCGCCCACCGCGACCTTCGCCGTGGTGGTATCGAGGCCGATGTAGGAGACCGCGACGTCGTGCACGCCCGCGGGCACGGGTGCGAGGACGTAGCGGCCGATGTTGTCGGTGAGCGCCGAGAGCCCGAGCGCGGCGATCTCGACGCGCGCGCCTTCGAGCAGGTTGCGCGTGGCGGCGTGGCTGATCGAGCCGGTGATGGCGCCGTCGGCGGCGCGCGCCGCGCCGGCGAGCGCGAGCAGGAGGCCGATCCAGCGGAGCGCGAGATCGGCGGGGTATTTGGTTTTCATCGGGGTCGGCGGGGAAACTCCTAACCCGGCGCGGCCTGGGGCGGGCCGCAATGTCAGCGCATCCGGGAAATCACGGCGCGCGGGCGGCCGGCCCGGGCATGAGCGGCTCGCCGTAGGGCAGGTCGCCGGGCAGCGGCACGAACTCGCGGAATTGCGCCCAGAGGCGCGAAAAATCCTTGTTCACGTCGCCTGACAGGCAGTCCGTGATGTCACCCGCCGCCTCGGGATGCCGCTCGATCACTTGCTTGAAGGAGAAGCCCGGTTGATAGAAGGCATAGACGAGCTTGCGCATGTTCTCGACGCTGGTGCGCAGCGACGCCCCATAGGCGCCGAAGCGCGCCGGCGAAAGATCGCCCGCGACCAGGCCCTCGTGGACCGCGTCGGCCGCGAGCACCCCGCTCTTCAGCGCGAGCATGACGCCGCTGCTGAAGACCGGATCGAGAAAGGCCAGGGCGTCGCCCGCCAGCAGGAGACCCGGCGCCGCGCAGTGCCGCGAGTGCCGCGAATACTCGCTCGTCACCCAATATTCGCCCGTGGATCGCCCGGTCGAAAGCCGATCCTTGATCCAGAGGTTCTGCTCGACCTCACGCTCGAAGATGGCGCGGGGATCCTTCACGCCGTCGCGGGTGAGATACTTGCCCTCGGCGACGACACCCACGCTCACCATGTCATCGTGCTGCGGGATGTGCCAGAACCAGCCCTTTTCCGGCACAAACGCCACCGTGGTCTCACCCTCGTCGATGCCTTCGCCGCGCGTCGAGCCCTTGTAGTAGGTCCAGACCGCAATCTTGTTCAGATAGGGATCCTTGATGCGCCAGCCCTTGCGGTTCGCGGCAAAGGCATCCTTGCCGGTGCAATCGAGCGTGATGGGCGCGCGCCATTGCTGGGTGCGGCCCGCGGCGTCGCGCGCCTCCACGCCGACGACGGCATCGCCCTCGGTGAGCAGCCCCGTCACGGTCACCTGCTCGCGCACCTCGGCGCCCTTCTCGCGCGCGTTGTCGAGCATCATCTGGTCGAACTCCGAGCGCAGGATCTGCCAGGACTGCGCGACGGTGTCGCGGTCGTAGCGGGTGAAGAAATAAAAAGGCTGCGCGCTCTGGCCGTCGCGCTGCACGAAGCGCACGCTGAATTTCTTCACGAAGTGCGAACTTTTCATCCGCGGAATCATGCCGATGCGCTCGAGGGGCTGGAACGTGAAGGGAATCAGCGACTCGCCGATGTGGTAGCGCGGGAACTTCTCGCGCTCGAGAATCAGCACCCGGTGCCCGTATTCGGCGAGCAGCGCTCCGGCGGTGGCGCCCGCGGGCCCTCCGCCGATGATGATGGCATCGTAGGAGGAGGAATCGGAGCGAGTCATCATGATGAAAGACCTAGGGCGACGGCCGGCGACCGCAAGCTACGTTCCGGTGGCGCGGGTGGCTGCGCCGGCCCGCGGCACCTGCAGGCCCCAGAGCACGCAGCCCATCCCCGCGCCCAGCCCGAGGCCATACATCACGCCCCAGAGCAGCTTGCCCGCCGGCCCCTCCACCATCACGTGCAACCGGCCGCCCGCGTAGTAGCCGGCGCTGTGCAACGCGAGCAGCACCAGCACGGAGACCCCCAGCCCGCGCATCCGCCCGAACGCCGCGTGCCACACGACCGCCAGCGCGGCGAGGCCCGCGACGGAGCCGACGAAATCCGCCCCGGGCATGTGGCGGCGCAACGCAAACCACGCCACGGACCACAGCGCCGCATAGGCCAGAAAGCCGATCGCGAAGCACGCGGGGAAACTCCACGGCGCCCCGCGGCGCACCGCGATGCGCCCCGTGACCCATCCCCCGAGCCCCACGATGATCAGCGCGATCACGGCATACTGCGGGATTTCCGCGCGGATCAGCTGATAGGCCCACACGGAAAAACCGGCGGCGCACACGGTCGCGAGCCCCGCGCCCACGCCCAGCATGGCAACCGGCAATGGCGGCGGGGGCGCCGCGGAAGAATCGTCGCTGAGGCCAATGAATTTCATGTGCGGGACACACCGCAAGTCGCGGGGGAATGGGGGAAGTTACGCCGCTTCGGCCAGGGGCTCCTTTTTCCCCACGAGAAGGTCGAATATCGGCGAGGCCATCAGCGTAGTGACGACCGCCATGATTACAAGCGTCGCGAAGAGCGCGGGCGAGATCACGCCGCGTTGCAGGCCGATGTTGATGATGATGAGCTCCATCAGGCCGCGGGCGTTCATGAGTGCGCCGATGCCCAGCGCCTCGCGCTGCGGCAGGCCCGTGGCGCGCGCCGCAAGCCAGCACGCGCCGCCCTTGCCCGCGACGGCCGCCAACATGACGAGCGCCGCCATGAGCCAGAGCGAGAGGGAGTCGATCAGGCCGATGCGGGTGTTGAGGCCGGAATAGGTGAAGAAAAGCGGGAGCAACAACGCGACCGTCAGCGGCTGAATCCGCGCGATCAGTTCGCGGGCCACCACACCGCGCGGCAACGCCATCCCCATGATGAACGCCCCGAACACGGCGTGCAGCCCGATGAGGTCCGTGAACCATGCCCCGGCGGCCATGAGCGCCAGGCACAGCACAAACGCCCGCTCGGACAACTCGCCCCTGGCATCCACTGACCGGCCCCACGAGGCGAGGGCCGGCCGAACGACCAATAGCGCCAGCGCCACATAGCCGATCCCCCCGCCAATATTCAGCGCGGCATGGGAGAATTTCCCATCGAAGCTGGCCAGCACGACCGCCAGCAGCCCCCACGCCGCGGCATCGTTGATCGCCCCGGCGCCCAAAGCCACCGTGCCCATCGTGGTCCCGGCCAAGTCCTTGAAATGGATGATCCGGGCCAGCATCGGAAATGCCGTGATGCACATCGACGCCCCCATGAAGATCACCGCCTCGGTCAGCTTCGTGCGCTCGGGAAAAAGCGTCGTATGGCCATGGAAATACCAACCCAGCGCCGCCCCGAGGGCAAAGGGCGCCGCCATCCCGGCGATTGAGACGGCGACCGCGGCCCGCGCCTGCTTTTGCACAATATCCAACCGAAACTCGAGCCCGACCACGAACATGTAGATCGCCAGGCCGAGCTGGGAAACCGGGAAGAGCACCCGCAGGGTTTCCGGGGGAAAGAGCGCCTTCGACACGTCGGGCCAAAACAAGCCCAACAGCGAGGGGCCGAGCAAAACACCGGCGATCATCTCGGACACCACCTGCGGCTGCCCCGCGCGCCGCCCCGCGATCCCAACCACCTGACAAACGAGGAGAATGACCGCGATCTGGAAGAAAAAGTGGATTGCGAGCTGGAGGTTCGTCATGCGGCGGGGAAACGGTTAGCGCTTGGTCACGCAGTAGAGATGCGTGCCCGTGCGGATGAAAATATCGCCATCGGCAAAGGCCGGCGTGCCCAGCGTGTAGCTGCCGTCGAGGGAGTTCTTCGCGAGCAACTTGAAGGCCGGGCCCGCCTGCACGACCGCAGTCTCGGCCGATTCGCTGATGATGTAGATTTTTCCGTCAGCCAGCACGGGCGAGGAGCTGGTCGTGCCGATGCCCGTTTGTTCCGGGCCGTAGAGCCGCTCGCCGGTCTTCGCGTTCACGCAGGTGAACGCGCCCTTGTCATCCACCATGTAGAGGCGTTCGCCGTCGCTCACGGGCGTCGGCACGTCGGGCGAACCGGGCTCATTCCACACCCACGCGCGATGGCTCGTCGTGATGTCGCCGGCGCCGCCGGCGCGAAACGCGATGAAAGGCTTCACGCGCGTCGGCGCGAAGATCATGCCGTCCTTCACGAGCGGCGAGGCGATGACGCGGAAGTTGCGGTTCTTCGTCGGGTTCAGGCCGCCGCCGCGCCACAGCTCCTTGCCCGTCTCGACATCGTGGCCCGTCACATAGTCCGCCCCGCCGACGACGAACTGCTTCTTTCCGTCGCGCACGAGCAGCGCGGGCGACGAGTAGGCATCGGGGCTCTCGTGCTCCGCGTCGGTCGGCCGCTCGACCTGCCAGAGCTTCCGCCCCGTCGCCGCGTCGAGCGCGAAGAGATAGCAAGGATCATCCGTGAAGAGCCCCTGCAGCATCTGGAAGATCAACTTGCCGTCCACCAGCAGCGGCGAGGAGCCGTAGCCAAACTGGATGCCCATTTTGCCAAAGGTCTTTTGGATATCGAACGTCCACTTGAGGTCGCCCGCGAAGTCGAAGCAGGCGACCTGGGCGTTGCCCGACACGACCCACACCAACTTGCCGTCGGTCACGGGCGAGGGCGACGACATGTTGTGCTTCATCTTGATCTCGTTGCCGCGATCGTAGGGGCGGCGCCACAGCTCCCGGCCCGTCGCGCGATCGAGGCAGAGCAGCAGAATCTCCTGCCCGCCGGGGCCGCGCCCGCCGGCGGGGCGCGGCCGGGCCTTTTTGCCCGGCTGCGGCGCGGGGGCGGCGGCCGCCGCCGCGGCCGGATCCTCCTTCGAGGGCGAGTTCAGAAAAATCCGGTCGCCCCACACGGCCGGCGAGGAGCCGCTCCACGCCGGGAGCTCGACTTTCCACTTCACGTTTTCCGTGGGGCTCCACGTGACGGGGAGATTTTTCACCGTGGTCGTGGTGCCGTCGCCGTTGGGCCCGCGCCAGCCGGGCCAGTTGGCGGCGCCGAGCGGCGCGGCCACCAGGAGCGAAACGACGGCGATGGGGACGAAGCGCAAAGGAATCATGGCGGCGATCTCGGGGAGGGGAATCGACGTTGATGCCGCGGAAACGATGCACGGCGAGCGGATTTCGGCGCGCCCCCGCGCGCGCCGCCGCCGCGCGGAAAAAATCCCGGGATTGACGCGGATTTTCCCGGGCCGTTTCTTCGGCGACGATGAGCAAAGCGAAGTCCGTCGATCCGCGCGCAAAATACAAACGCGTCGTCCTCAAGCTCTCCGGCGAGGTGCTCCGGGGCGGCAAGTCGGGCGACCCCATCGACCCCGCCACGCTCGAGAAAGTCTGCACGCAGGTGAGGGAGATCCACGACCTCGGCGTGCAGGTCTGCGTGATCATCGGCGGCGGGAATATTTTCCGCGGCCTCAACGGCGTGCAGCGCGGCGTCGACCGCACCACCGGCGACTACATGGGGATGCTCGCCACGGTCATCAACGGCCTCGCGCTGATGGACTGCCTCGAGAAGCTGGGGGTCAGCACCCGCGTCCAGTCCGCCATCCCCATGAACCAGATTGCGGAGCCCTTCATTCTCCGCCGCGCCATGCGCCACCTGGAAAAGGGCCGCGTGGTCATCTTCGTCGCCGGCACCGGCAACCCCTACTTCTCGACCGACACCACCGCCGCCCTCCGCGCCTCCGAGATGCATGCCGACATCATCATGAAGGCCACCAAGGTCGACGGCATCTACGACAAGGACCCGAAGAAATATCCCGACGCGGTGAAATACGATCAGCTCACCTTCGCCGACGCGCTCAAGCAGCGCCTCAACGTCATGGACTCCACGGCGTTCTCGCTCTGCATGGACAACAACGTCCCGATTGTGGTCTTCGACCTCGGCGACGAGCACGCCATCCGCAAGGCGATCATGGGCGAGAAAATCGGCACGCTCGTGCACAACTGAGCGCGCGCCGCGCGCGCACAGTTGATGGCCGCGAGCCGCGGATTGGAGGGATCCGAACCACTCGCTTCTCGCCTCGGCGCCCCGTTCCCTCAACTCTCAGCCCCCAACTCTCAACCATTCACCCACCATGGCCCATCCGATTCTCACCGACGCCCAAGCCCGCATGAAGAAGGCCGTCGACCACACCTTGCACGAGTTCAGCTCCATCCACACGGGCAAGGCCACGCCCGCGATGGTCGAGACCGTCATGGTCGAGGCCTACGGCTCCATGCAGCCGCTCAAGAGCTGCGCCGCCATCTCCACGCCCGACGCCCGCTTGATCCAAATCCAGCCGTGGGATGCCTCGCTCATCAAGGCGATCATCGGCGGCATCCAGGCCGCGAACCTTGGTTTCAACCCGGTGCCGGACGGCAAGGTCATCCGCATCCCGCTCCCCGAGATGAGCCGCGAGCGCCGGCAGGAGTTCGTGAAGAACGCCCACCGTCTCGCCGAGGAAGGCCGCGTCCACGTCCGCAACGTCCGGCGCGACGCCATCGAGGCCCTGAAGAAGGCCAAGCTCCCCGAGGACGAGGCGAAGCGCGGTGAAAAGGACATCCAGACCGCGACCGACAAGGCCATCGCCGACATCAACACCCACCTTGCGCACAAGGAAAAGGAATTGCTGACGGTCTAAGCTCTCGGCTTTGAACAGGAGGAAACGAAGGCCGCGGAGAAATCCCTCGCCTTCGGGGAGTCTCCGTTCTCTCCGCCACCTCCTGTGAAATCATCTGTGCAAGATCGGGCCCCTCGCCGCGTCGTCATCAAGCTCGGCACCGGCGTGCTCACGACCGGCATCGGCCAGCTCGACACCGCGCGCATCGCCGCCGTCTGCGCCGAGATCACCGCGCTCCGCGCGCGCGGCACGGAAGTCATCGTCGTTTCCTCCGGCGCCGTCGGCCTCGGCATGGGCGCGCTCGCCCTCACGAAGAAACCGAAGGACATTTCGAAGAAACAAGCCTGCGCCGCCATCGGCCAGTCGCGGCTCATGCAGGTGTGGCAGGAAGGCTTCGCGCCGCACTGCCTCACCGTCGCGCAGGTGCTCCTCACGCACGACGACCTCCGCGTGCGCACGCGCTACCTCGGCGTCAAGGAGACGCTCCGCCAGCTCATCGCCTACGGCACCGTCCCCATCATCAACGAAAACGACACGGTGAGCGCCGCCGAGATCAAGTTCGGCGACAACGACACGCTCTCCGCGATGGTCGCGAGCCTCGTCGAGGCGCAGCACCTCGTCATCCTCTCCACCGCGCCCGGCCTGATCGACATGCAGGGCACGAAGGAAATCGTCCCTGTCGTCGAGCGCATCACCCCCGAGATCGAGGCGATGGCCGGCGGCACGACGAGCGAGACCGCGACGGGCGGCATGATTTCAAAAATCACCGCCGCCAAGCTCGCGACCAAGGCCGGCTGCGGCGTCTTCATCGCGAGCGGCTCCGAGCCGCGCATCTTGGAAAAACTTTTCGCCGGCCGCGGCCCCGGCACGTTCTTCGTCCCGAGCGGCCTGCCGATGGAATCGAAGAAACGGTGGCTCGCCTATTTCCAACGCCCCGCCGGCACGGTCCTCGTCAACGCCCGCGCCGTGCCCGTGCTGCGCGAGCAGGGCCGCAGCCTGCTCGCCGTGGGTGTGACGGGGGCGCAAGGCGAGTTCGCCGCCGGCGACATCGTGAACATCGCCGGCCCCGACGGCGCCATCTTCGCCCGCGGCAAGTCCGCCTACGCCAGCGAGGAAATCCCCGCCATCGCCGGGCAGCAAAGCGACGCCGTCGCCGCCCGCTACCCGAGCCGCAAGCGCCTCGAGGTCGTGCACCGCAACGACCTGGTGCTGCTGTAGCTCAGAATCTCGGACTTAGCGCACGAGCAGCCGTCCCGATTATTTCCAGTCGTAACGCACGTGATAGGTCACGACGCGCTCTTGGTCGGGCTTTACCTCGACCTTGAATTCAATCGTGGTCGCGTCGCGTTTTATGAAGTCATCGGACTTTTGGATCATTTCCCAACCGATGCCGTAGAGGTGCTCGACGATCTTGACCTCGACAGGCGCTGCCTTCCGGTTGCGCACCTTGATTTCGAAGCGCTGCTCCGCCCGCCCTTGCGACATGCTGGCGCTCAAATCCAGCGCCCGTCGCTCACCCACGATGTCAAAGGCGTCACCGGTTTTCACCCTCACCCATTCGTTCTTGGCGGTGTGATCGATCATGTCTTCGCCGACAAATTCGATGCGACCGTCGGCGTCGTCCTTGCGATAGAAGCGCGTGCGACCCTTGGGCAGTGGCAAGCCCAGCCCGATTTCCTCGCTATTTCGAAACTCACGCATGACGGCGACCTTGGTTGAGTGCCGAGCACCGTCGTAAACGTAAGCAACCGGCGCCCGCACGCCGGCCGCGCGCATGAACTCCACCTGCTTGGTCTCGCGGTCGCGAAGGGTCACGGGGCGCGGCAGTGAATAGAGGTGAAATTCATCAAACGCCTTCTCCGTGACTGCGGCTCCCACGGAAAACGGCTGTAGCTGCACCGCATCGGAATACATGATCCTAGGTGCCGCCGGTTGAATTTTCTGCACATCACCCGCCATGAGCTTGATGGTCGCATCCGCGAAACTCTGCCCGCTTGTGTTGGCCACCGTTATCCAGCCGACGACATCGAGCGTGTCGCCCTTTTCCGGGGCGATGAGGTTGTAGGCCGCCTCCCATTTGAAGCCGCCGGTCACATAGCCGAGTTCGGCGTCGAGCTTGCCGGCGCGCTCGCCCTCGAGCTGCCAAGTGAGCGTCGGCTTCAGGACGCCGGCATCGCTCAGCGTCGGGAAAATTGGTTCGCCCGGGAGGGAGAAACGCAGCTTGCCGTCCACTTCGACAATCGGTGATTCGCCCCCGGCACCACCAGGCGCATGGCCGCTGCGAATGACTTTCCCGTGCACGATATTCTCGCGCCCGTTTTGGTCCCGCACGAGGAAATCGAGTTCCCTCCCCTCGTGGAGCGAGAGCAGGAAGCCCTGCGACAATGTGTCGGCGCGATAGCTCTGCTCGAGCACGCGCAGCGCCACGCGCCCCTTGGGATCGCGGAGGACGACGGAATCGGGCTCCAGCATGCGGGTCGCCCCGGTGAACTTCACCACGTTCACGCCCGCCTTGAGATCGAGGGGCACGCGCTCGCGGACCACCGCGAAGTTCTGGTTGTAAATGGTGAGGGCCGGCTGCGCGTTGGTCGCAGTCGCGAGCGCGGCGCCCGCCGCAAGGAGAAGAATCGTTTTCATGGGAGGCTGGTGAAAAGCAACTACCGCCACTTCTCAGACACGCCAGCCGCGAGTTCATTAGCCGATTTTTCGTCCCGCGATTTTCTTTGCCCCGCGCCGGGCTCTTTGCGGCCATCTCCCCTCGCCTTTCATGGATTTCACGCTCGACGCTCCGCACCCGCACGCCTCGCCCGGCTTTCCACCGATCGACTTCCGCGCGGCGCTGAACGAAGAGCAGTTTGCCGCCGTCACCGCCGAGCCCGGCCCGCTGCTCGTGCTCGCCGGCGCGGGCTCGGGCAAGACCCGCACGCTCACCTATCGCGTCGCCTACCTGCTCTCGCAGGGCGTGCGGCCAGGCGAAATCCTGCTGCTCACTTTCACCAACAAGGCCGCCAAGGAGATGCTCCATCGCGTGCACGAGCTCACGGGCGTCGAGCCCGGGCGCTTCTGGGGCGGCACGTTTCACAGCATCGGGCATCGCGCGCTGCGCATGTATGGCGAGGCGATCGGGCTGCCGCGCACGTTCACGATTCTCGACGCCGAGGAATCGGAGGGGCTGCTGCGCGACGCGGTCGACGCCGCGGACCGCGGCTTCTTCAAGGACAAGACCCACCCCAAGCCCGGCCCGCTCCATGCCCTCCTCTCGATGGCGCGCAACACCCAGCTCCCGCTCAGTGAGACCACGCAGCGCTTTTTCCCGCAGCACGAGGGCATCATCGAGCGGCTGCCGCTCTTCGCGAAGAAATACGCCGACGCCAAGCGCGAGGCCAGCGTGCTCGACTACGACGACCTGCTCGAGCACTGGCTCGACCTCCTGAAAAAATCCGAGACCACGCGCGAGTATTTCATCCACCGCTTCCGTCACGTGCTCGTGGACGAATACCAGGACACCAACGTCCTCCAGTCGCAGATCGTCGATCTCATCGGCTCGCACCACCGCGTGATGGCCGTGGGCGACGACGCGCAGTGCATCTACACGTGGCGCGGCGCCAACGTGGAGAACATCCTCACGTTTCCCGATCGTCATCCCGGCACCATCATCCACCGCATCGAGACCAACTACCGCTCGACCCCGCAGATCCTCGCGCTCGCCAACGGCGTGCTCCTCGCCCAGCCCAAGGGCCGCGCCTTCGAGAAGGAGCTGCGCCCGCACCGCGCCAACTCCGAGAAGCCCTACTTCGTCCAAGCCATGGACGGACGCGAGCAGGCACAGTTCATCGTGCAGCGCATCCGCGGCCTCGTCGACGAGGGCTGCGCGCTCAGCGACATCGCGGTCCTCTACCGCGCGCACTTTCAGGCCCTCGACATCCAGCTTGAGCTCTCGCGCCTCCAGATTCCCTACCAGATCACGAGCGGCGTGCGGTTCTTCGAGCAGGCGCACATCCGCGATCTCGTGGCGTTGCTGCGCTTCGTCTACAACCCGTCCGACACCGCCGCGTGGAACCGCATCGCCGTGCTGCTGCCGAAGGTCGGCGACAAGAACGCCCAGAAACTCCACGCCGCCGCGCTCGAGCATGCGAAGCTGATGCAGCAGGATTTCCTCGACGCGCTCGGCACGGACGACGTCGCGAGCAAGGTCCCGAAGGACGCCAAGGATGAGTGGCCCAAATTCGTCGCCTCGCTGCAGCAGGTGAAGGAGATGATGCGCACGATGAAGCCCCACAACGCCGTCGAGATCGCCATCGACGGCTGGTATGGCGACTACCTCAAGGGTGCCTACGCCAACTACGTTTCCCGCCTCGACGACCTGAAGTCGATGATCGGCTTCGCCAGCCGCTATGAGGAGATGCAGGAGCTGCTCGCGCAAATCATGCTCCTCAACAGCGAGACGAGCGATCGCTCCGCCGATCCCGACGCCGACGCGCTGCGCCTCACCACGGTGCACCAAGCCAAGGGCCTCGAATACGCCGCCGTCTTCCTCATCGGCCTCGCCGACGGATCATTCCCGCTGCGCCGCGCCATCGAGGCCGGCGACGTCGAGGAAGAGCGTCGCCTCTTCTACGTCGCCGTCACGCGCGCCCGCGACGAGTTGTATTTGTGTTTTCCGAAGGTGAACACGAAAGGCGGCCCCGCGATGCTCCAAAGCCCGAGCCGATTCCTGACGGAACTGCCGAGCGATCTCTACCAGCCGCTGAGGATCAAGCGGAGCTACGGGTGGTGAATTACCGCTTGTTCGACACCGGGAATTCAGCTTTCTGGCTTCGTAGTGCCAGCTTCGCGTAGATACCTGTTCCTGATGCTCGCGTTAGTCGGCGTAGCGCACGCGGCCGAAACGCCGGTTCGGATAATTTTGGAAGTTCGGGTCGAGCAAATCACCGATCATATCGAAACATGGCGGTCAACTTTCGGCTACTGGGTTGAGCGGGAGGCGCGGAATGCGCGCGGCGCTGTCGCAAGTCTCAAGCACTCAGGTATACGAAATGTCGATGTGAACGTTGAGTTCTTTTTGATCGGGCAGCGTGTTGATGGCCCATCTGCGCTCGAACTATATCATTATCACAAACGACCCATCACCGTGCCGCCATCGCGGTCCGTTCAAGTGGTGACCCTTTCACCCAGCATAGTGCTCAGAAAAATGCTGGCGAAGCTCACCGACGACCGGTCGGAAGTATCAGGAATGCGGCCATTCGGCTGGGTAGTCCTTGTGAAGCAGGGTGACACGGTCGTCGCTTCGGCCGGAAATACTTCAGATGCCAATGTTAATTTGCAGAAGATCCTTGCGAAGACCCAACGCTCAACTTTGGAAAAGATGCACTCAGCCGCCGAGGAACGTCTTGCTCGGAAAAACTGAATCCCATGAGGCGACCCCGCGCCCGTTGGTTCGATCAATAGTGGTAGCGCAACTGCGCGATCCAAAGCTGATCACCGACTACTTTGTAGACGACCCGATGTTCGCCATCGATTCGGCGGGACCACCAGCCTTGGAAGGCGTGCCGGAGCGGCTCGGGTTTGCCGATTCCACCAAACGGCTCTCGGATAATTTCCTTCAGCAGCAGGTTGATTCGTTTCACCTGCTTGGGGTCGGTTGACTGCCAGTGCAGATAGTCGGCCCACGCCTGCGGTGCGAACACCAGTTGCATGACCGCTGCGCCCGACCTCAGGCTTCCTTCAATTTCCGCACTTTGCCTTTGCCCGTTTCCAAACTCCGCATCGCCGCGAGCAATCGCTGCGCATTCGCCGGGCTCCGCATCAAGTGCGCCGTCTCATCGAGGGCCTTGAAATCTTCCAGCGAGATCATCACCACGGCCTGATCGCGGTTGCGGGTGATGATGACCGGCTCCCGGTCGTCGCACACCTTGTTCATCGTGGCAGCGAGGTTCTCCCGGGCGGCAGTGTAGGTGACGGCGTTCATATGGACAGGATGCTGTCCATATGAGCCCTTGGGTCAAGGCGAGGCTCGCGGCCCTTCAATGAGGCGCGGAGCGGAGTCCACGCCCTGCGGACTTCACCTTACTTGAACGCCTTCTTCAGGAACTTGAGCCCCTTCACTGCGATCTCGTTGCGGGTGGGCTCCATCTTGCGCCAGATGGCGGCGGCGCGGGCGATCACCTTCACGTCGGTCGTGAAGCTCTCGATCACGACGTCGCCCTTGTAGCCGATTTTCCTCAGCGCCTTCACGATCGGCTTCCAGTCGATGTGGTCATTGCCGGGCGTGCCGCGGTCGCTGCCGCAGGCGTGGAAGTGCCCGAGGTGCTTGCCCGCCTTGAGGATCGAGGCGGCCTGGTTCTTCTCCTCGATGTTCATGTGGAACGTGTCGAGGTGCAGCTTGAGCGCCGGGCTGCCGACGGCCTTGATGAGCTTGAGGCCTTGATCGCAGGTGTTGAGGAAGTCCGTCTCGAAGCGGTTGAGCGGCTCCACGCAGATCGTGATGCCCTTGGCGTGCGCGTAGGCGGCGAGTTCCTTGAGGTTCTTCACGACGAGCGCCCACTCGGTCTTCTGCGCGGCAGGCTCCACGGCATCGGCCTTGCCGACGACGCTGTAGACCGGGCCGATGAGGCGCGGGCAGCCGAGCACGACGGCCTGGTCGATGAGGGCCTTGCAGTAGGTCATCGCGGTTCGCTGCTCCTCGGCGGTGCCGCGGAAATCACGCCCCGGGCCCATGCACGCGCAGACCGAGCCGCACGCGAGGCCCGCTTTGTCGAGCGCCGCGCGCACGACCGCGGGATCGATGTGCGACGGATCCTCGATCGGAAGCTCGACGGTATCGAAGCCCCACTTCACGAACTGGGGAAACAGCTTGGTGCTGGCGTTGGTGAACGGGGAGGCGAAGAGGAAGGAATTGATACCGAAGCGCATGGTCGTGGGTTTTTGAGGGTAATGGGTAGTGGGAAACGAAAACTTAGGCCGCGAGTTCAACGCGGTTTGTCATTTTGAGCGCAGCAAAGAATCCATGGCTACTAACACCATGCCGCGGGCGCAGGCGTGGATTCTTCGCTGCGCTCAGAATGACAAGCGGGGGCATATGGCGACGGGCAGTTAGCGGAGTGAAAATGCGGCAAGCGACTCGATCACTTTTTCAGCGTCGCGCAGAAGCGCGCGAGGCGCGTGAGGCCCTTCTGGATGATTTCGTCGCTCGTCGCGTAGCTGAGGCGGAGATAGCCCTCGGCGCCGAACGCGCTGCCGGGCACCGCGGCGACTTTCTCGACATCGAGGAGGCGGTTGCAGAATTCGAGGTCCTTCAAGCCGAAGGCGGTGATGTTGGGGAAAAGGTAGAACGCGCCCTCGGCGAGCAGGCACTTGATGCCGGGAATCTTGTTCAGCTCGGCGTGGAGGAATTTCCGGCGGCGATCGAAGGCCGTCATCATCGTCTTCAGCGCGGCGGCGGTCTTTTCCTTTTCCTTCAGTGCGGCGAGCGCGCCGAACTGGGCAAACGTCGTCACGTTGCTCGACATCTGGCTCTGCAGCTCGGAGATCGCCTTGGCGATCGGCGCGGGCGCGAGCGTGGTGCCGATGCGCCAGCCAGTCATCGCGTAGGTCTTGGAGAAGCCGGCGACGGTGATGGTGCGCGCCTCGACGTCCTTGGAGAAGGTCGCGATGCAGGTCGGCTTCGCGCCGTCATAGACGAGGTGCTCATACATCTCGTCGGAGAGGATGTAGAGGTTGTGCTTCAGCGCGACGGCCACGATGTCCTCGAGTTCCTTGCGCGAATAGACCGCGCCAGTGGGATTCGAAGGCGAGTTGAGGATGAGGAGGCGTGTGCGCGGCGTGATGGCGGACTCGACCATCGCAGGCGTGAGGCGGAAGCCGGTGCGGTCGTCGGCGAGCACGAACTTCGGCACGGCGCCGGCGAGCTTCACCATCTCGGGATAGCTCACCCAATACGGCGCGGGCACGATCACCTCGTCGCCGGGCGAGCAGGTCGCGAGCACGCCGAGGTAGCAGTTGAACTTGCCGCCGGGGGAAACGATGACCTGCGAGGGCGCGGCCTTGAGGCCGTATTCCGCGAGGTAGCGATCGACGATCGCCTGGCGCAACGGCTCGATGCCGGGCGTGGGCGCATATTTCGTCTTGCCGGCCTTGAGCGCGGCGATGCACGCCTCCTTGATGTGCTCGGGCGTGTCGAAGTCAGGCTCGCCGGCGGCGAAGCCACAGACGTCCTCGCCGGCGGCGGCGAGCGCCTTGGCCTTGGCATCGACGGCAAGCGTCGGCGAAGGCGAGACATTGCGGGCCCAGGTGGACAGTGGCGCGGGAGAATTGCTCATGGACAATCGCGGCGACGAAAGGAGCGCGTCCCGCGAAAGGCAAGCGCCCTGTCGGGGCGGCCGGCACAGCGGCAAGAAAAACGGCGGCCTGATTGGGCCGCCGTGAGTCGTCAGGATGAGCGCGCGCTCATTTCTTCTTCTTCGCGCCCCTAGCGGGCAGCGCCTCGAGCGCGAGGCGAAGGAGCTCGCCCACGCTCGCCTTCTTCATGCGCGCATAGCGCTTGAGCATCGCGCGCTGCTCGGGCGCGATGCGCACGGAAATCTGGCGGTGCGGATCGCGCTCGGGCTGGCAGCCCTCGAAGTCGAAGCCGCCGATCGCGGTGCGCACGACCTCGCTGGCGGTCGCGAAGCCATGGCCCTTGCGGCAGGACTCGATATGGGCGATCAGCGACTCGGGCAGATCGAAGGTGAGCGGAGCGGAGGGTTTGCGGGATTTCTTGGCCATACGCTGGAAAGGAGGAAGCGCGAGCAGGCACCCGCGCCGCGCCCGCGGCAATGAAAATTTTCAGCGCGCCGCCGCGCCATCGGCCACGAGCCCGAGCACCGTCGCGTATGCCTCCGGCGGCGACGCCGCCAGCCGCCAGGCCCGCGCCGCAACCTCCGGCGGCACCGTGCGCCCATGGTGGATCATCAGCGTGTCCACGCCGGCCGCGGCGCCGCCGAGCACATCGACATCCGCATCGCCCACGAAGAGCGCCTCCTCCGGCGCCACCGCGAGCGCGCGCAGGATCGCGCGCAGCCCCGCCGGGTCGGGCTTGTGCGAGGGGAGATCGTCGCCGCACACGCACGCGCCGAACTGCCCCGCCCATCCGCGAAGCGCGAGCAGGCGCTCCGCGGACTGGCGATCGCGGCCGGTCCAGACCGCCGTGCGCACGCCCGCGCTTCGCAGCGCCGCGAGCGCGCCGTCCGCGCCCGCGAAGGGGCGCAGGAGGTGCGAGTTCTCGCGGTGAAAGGCCGCCAGCCGCCCGAGCGCGACGGGCAGGTGCCGCTCGTCGTGCAGCAGCGGCCCGAGAAAACGCTCCGGCGGACCGCCAAGGCCGGCGAAGATCTCCATGGTGGGCTTGGGCCCGTGGCCCTCGACCGCGTGCGTGATCGCGGCGAGCACGAGCGGCAGGCTGTCGATCAGCGTGCCGTCGAAATCGAAGATCACCGCGCGGGGCGGGGGCCGGCGCTTCATGGCTCGATGCGCGTGAGCTGCGCGGCGGGAATCGGCGCCGCGGCCTGCGCGAGGGTGGCCGGATCGAAGAGCGCGGACGGGTGGCGCAAATCAAGGGCCGCGCCGGTGAGCTGGAGGCGCGTCTTGTCGCGGGTCTGCTCATTGCGGTAGTCCATCGCCTTTGGCAGATACTGGCCGCCGACTTTTTTCAAATCGCGGAGCTCAAAGGTCCGGCGCACGCGGCCGTCGGCGCCGATCAGCTCGATTCGGTTCGGGGCGTTGAACTGCGTGTCGAGCCATGCGCGCACGGCGCTGATGCCCCCGTTTGCCGCCGCAAAGGCGGCGGGCGCGGAAAAAATAAACTGGTGCGCAGGCCGGCCCATCATGCGGGTGATTTTCTCCACCGTCGGGTTGGGCCAATACAGGAACGGCATCAGCAGGTCGAAGGCCGTCACCTCCACGCCGGGCACCAGCGGCCCGAGCAAGTCCGCCGGCCCAAGCGGCGCCGCACGGCCGGCGACGAAGCGCCAGACCGTCGCGCCGTCGCCGTTTTGCAGGACGAAGCGATGCGCCGCGCCCGCGGCGTCGGTGATCTCGATGCGGCTCAGGGCGCCGCGGTCGTTGCGGGTGCCCCACCAGCGGCCCGTGAGCACGGGGCCGTCGCTGCGGCGGAGCAGCACGCGCAGCTCGAACTCGAGGTAATAGTCGCCCGGGATGCCCGCGGTGCGAAACTGCTCGATGAGCCGCGCGGCCTCGGCGGCGTCGGGCTTGCCGATTTGCGCCAATTCCGGCGCGACGCGCGGCAAATCCGCCGCGCGCAGCGCCGCGGCGGCCGCCAAGACCCAGCCAAAGAAAAACGCCCGCCGAAAACAGGCGGGCGCAACTTTGCCAGCGGTCGGCATGGCGACGCGTTATTTCTTCGGCGTCTCGGGCGCAGGGGTCGTCGTCGCCGGGGCGGCCGAAACGGGCGCGGGCGTCGGAGCGGCCGGCGCGGTCGCGCCCGCCGGCACCGGCGCCGCCGGCGTCGGGGGCAGCGTCACGACGGGAGCGGCCGTGGAGGCCGGGGCGGCCGGCGCGGCGGCAGCGGGCATGGAGGGCAGCGCGCTGCCAGCCGCGGCGGCGGCATGCTTGTGCTCATAGATGCGCCCGAGGTAGAGGGCGAGCGCCAGCACAAAGAAGAGGATCGCGGAGTAGATCGTGGACTTGCTGAGCACGTTGGTCGTGTCGGCGCCAAACGCCGCCTCGGCGGCGCCGCCGCCCAAGGCCGCGCCCATGCCGCCGTCCTTCGACTTCTGCATGAGGACGAGCAGCACGAGGAAGAGCGAGACGAGGATCAGGACAAAGGTGAGGATGCCGAGGAGGATGCTCATGAAGGAAAGTGGATCAGCAGGGCACAGGGTGACCGGGATTGTCAATCGCGGGTTCCGGCGTGCCCGCGGCCATGGCCTCTGCGCTCCCGCCACGGCGGGTGCGCCACCACCGGCTTCAACCGGCGCCGGGCAGCGCCTACGCCTCCACGCCCAGCTTCTCCAGCAGCCGCTGCAAATCCTCGTTGCCGCGATACTCGATCACGATGCGACCCTTTTTTGCGGCGTGGAGCACGGCGACGCGCGCGCCGAGGTGCGAGGTGAGCTTCTTCTCGATGCCGGCGACGGTCGCGGCGTCCTTGGCGGTGAGGCCGCCCTTGGCGGCGACGGGGCGCGCGCCCGCGCTGTTCTTCGCGGCAAGCGCGAGCTTCTCGGTGGCGCGGACGCTCAGGCCCTCCTCGATGACACGGCGGCCCAGGAGCGCGCGCTGCGCGCCGTCGGCGATGCCCAGCAGGACCTTGGCGTGGCCGACGCTGAGGAGATTTTTTGCGACGAAGCCCTGCAAATCGGGGTCGAGCGAGAGCAGGCGAAGGGAGTTGGCCACGCTCGCGCGGCCCTTCCCCACCCGCTCGGCGGCGGATTCCTGCGTGAGGTCAAAGTCGCGGATGAGGCTCGCGTAGCCGTGGGCCTCCTCGATCGGGTTGAGGCCCTCGCGCTGGAGATTCTCGATCAGGCCGAGCGCGGCGGAGGAGGCGTTGCTGGCCTCGACGATACGCGCCGGGATGGCCTTGATTTTGAGCAGCTGGAACGCGCGCCAGCGGCGCTCGCCCGCGATGAGCTGGTATTTCTCGCCGGTTTTGCGCACGACGATCGGCTGGAGGAGGCCCTCGGAGCGGATGCTGTCGGCGAGCTCGCGAAGCTGCTCGGGCGTGATTTCGCGCCGCGCCTGATAGGGGCTCGGCTCGATTTGGCTCACGGAAATCTCGAGGTAGCCCGGGGCGCCTGCGGGCGCGGGCGCCGGCGCCGGGGTCGCGACGGGAGCGACCTTGGGGCTCGCGGCCGCCGGGCTGGCGGCGGGCGCCGGGGCGGGCGCAGCTACGGCCACCGGTTTTGCGGCGGCGATGAGGCCGCCGAGTCCGCGGCCAAGACGGGATTTGGGAGTTGCCGACATGGGGTGATTATTTTCCTCCGGGAATGAAGAGCGTCTGCCCGACCGTGATGCGAGAAGGATCCGTGAGCTTGTTGGCGTTGATGATGTCCTGCTGCCTCGTCCCCGTCTTCTTCGCGATGACGGCGAGCGAGTCGCCCTTCTGGACCGTGTAGCTCACCCCTTCCTTCGGGAAATCCTCGGAAAAAGTTGTCTGCACCACGGGCCGCGTGGCCTGGGACTTGGCGAGCGAGTCGAGCGCGGCGTTGGTCTGCTTGCCCAGCTTCTCCAGCTGCCCGGCGACCAGCTGCAAGGTCTCGGACTTGGCGCTGGCAATTGATGCGCGGAGGGAAGCGGCGGCCTCGCTGACCGAAGCGTGCACCTGTGCGAGCGTGGCGTAGCCCTTGTCGGCGGCGGCGACCCGGTGGCGCAGCTCCGCGTTGTCGCGCTCGAGCTGCTCCAGGCGCAGCGTGAGTTCGCCGACGCGCTGCACGAGCCCGCGCACGTCCTCACGCAAGTTCGCGGCCTCAATCTGGGCCGGTGTTTGGGCGGAGGCGGCGGCGCACAAGGCGCCGGCCGCGAGGAGACTTTTCCACATGAAGGCGCAGCTTGGGGAATCGGTTTCCGAAAACAAGCGGCTTGTGTTCCCCGTCGCGCCGCGTGGCGGAATTGACGCCGCGCAGGCGGTGGCGACGATGCCCCGACCCCATGCCTGCCTCCGCCCGCCTGCTGTTGCTCGCCGCCGCCGCGCTGGTCTCCGTCCGCGCGGCGCCGCCCCCTGCCCTCGCCACCGCGCTCGAACGCCTGCGCGATCAAAAAAGCTACTCGTGGGAAATCATCAACGCCGACCCCGGGCCCGTGGTGCAGCAGTTCGAGACGCGCCGGGGCACCGTCACCACCGTCGATCAAAACCTGTCGCCAAACGTGAAGGGCCGCCTCGACCGCAACGGCGACGCCCTGCTCCAGCGCGAATGGGCCGACGGCCTGCGGCTCGACACCTTCATCGCGGCGGATGGCGCGAGCGTCACCCTCACCCCCGAGGGCTGGCTCACCGAGCGCGAGATCCTCACGGCGCAGGCGGACGAACGGCTCCGCGGCCAAGGCGCCTCGCCGCGCTACGTCTGGTTGCGCCGCGCCGACCGCCCCAACGTCCGCCGGCCCGACCAGGAACTCGTGCCGCTGCTCACCAGCAGCAACGTGGACTACGAAGCCACGGGCGAGGGCTACATCGCGCGCCTGCGCAGCCGCGCGGGCGATCCGGCGAAGCCCAACGACGAGAACACCGAGCCCGCCGCGAGCATCACGCTGACCATGAACCTCCGCGGCGGCGTCATTCGCGACTACGAGGTCAAGATCGAGGATGTGCGCCGCGCCACCCGCGCCCGCATCGCCGTGCCGGTCTCCGAGCAGCGCATCGTGATTCTGACCTACCTGCCCGTGAACCGCCTCGACGTGCCCGCCGACGCGCGGGAAAAGCTGCAGGCAGCCCGCGCGCCGGCCGCGACGCGCACGCCCTAGACGCTCAACGCCGCTCAACCAGCGCGGTCATCGGCCTTGAGGGCAGCCGCGCGCCCGCGGCGACGGCGAAGCCGCGCACGAACTCGACCGTGGGCAGCATCTTCCCCCCGGGGCGCTGCAGACGGCGCAGCCTCAGCGTGCCTGCGCCCGTCGCGACGCGCAGGCCCAGGTCGTCCACCCCGAGGATCATTCCGGGAGGCGAGCCTGCGCTGCCCTCCGGCGCGGCGTCCGCGAGACCGACCTTTATGGGCTGGCCGTTCAGCTCCACGGTGCAGGCAGGCCACGGAAACAAGCCGTTGATGCGCGCCGCGAGGGACGCCGCCGGCGCGGAGAAATCGAGGGCGCCGTCATCCTTCGTCAGCTTGCGGCAGTAAGTCGCGTCGGCCTCCGCCTGAGGCGTGAATGATTGGGTGCCGCCGGCGATCCGCGGCAGCACGCGGCGCAGCAAGGGCACGCACGCCGCGCCGAGGCGGGCGTCAATCTCGACCGCAGTATCGTGCGGCCCGATCGCCACGCGCTCGGCGTCCGCAATCGGGCCGGCGTCGAGGCGGCGCACGATGCGCATCAACGTCACGCCGGTCTCGCGCTCGCCGCAGGCGATTGCGGTTTGGATGGGGGAGGCGCCGCGGTATTTGGGCAGGAGCGACGTGTGGAGGTTGAGCATGCCCAGGCGCGGCGTGGCGATCACGTCGTCGCGCAGGATATGGCCGTAGGCCATCACGAGGCCCAAGTCCGCCCCCAGCGCCGCGAGCTGGAGGCGCACCTCCTCCGTCAGTCTCTCGGGCTGAAACACCCCCAGCCCCCGCGCCTGCGCCCAGAGCTTGATGGCATTGGGCTGCACCTTTTGCCCGCGGCCCACCTCGCGATCGGGCTGCGTGAACACCCCCACGACCTCCACGGCGGCGGCCGCCTCGCCCGCCAGCCAGTTCAACAGCGGCAGGGCGATGGAATCGGAACCGAGGAACACGATGCGAAGGCGGGCGCTCATGACTGCGCGCAGGTGTTGGCGGCGCGCGAACGCGGTTCAATGCAATTCGGGACGCGGGAAGCGGCTCGCCAGACGGGCCGCGATTTGCGTCGCTCCAGCCGTCCCATGTCCGCCGCGCCCCCTGCCCACGATCCCTACGCCGCGCTCCGCGTGCCGACGTTTCGCGGCTACCTGATCGGGAGCTTCGTGGCCCTGATCGGCCGCCAAGCGGTGGTGGCGGCGGCGACGTGGCAGGTCTATCGCTGGACCAACTCGTCGACGGCCCTCGGCCTGGTCGGCCTCGTCAACGTGCTGCCGCTCCTCGCGCTGTCGCTCCCCGCCGGCGCACTCGCGGACCGGCATGACCGCCGCCGGCTCATCGCGATCGGCACCGCGGTGATCGCCGCGCTGAACTTCGCGCTGGCCGTCCTCACGTTTGAGCGCGGCGCGGTGCCCGACCTCGCGCCGTTGCGGTGGGCCAACGGCACGCTGCTGCACGTCGCCCAGTTTTTCGAACAGCAGGCGGGCCCGGACACCCTGCGCTTCGACGAACCGGCCCTGCCTCTCGTCTACCTGCTGCTGCTCGTGCAGGCCTGCGCGCGCATCCTGATCTGGCCCGCCCGCTCGAGCATCACGCCGCTGCTGGTGCCCACGCATGCCCTGAGCAACGCGGTGACCTGGAGCGCCAGCGGCTTCGAGATTGCCACCGTCGCGGGACCGGCGCTCGGCGGATTTCTGATCGCCGTGGCCGACGTGCCCTCGGTCTACGCCCTCGGCGCGGCGCTCGACCTCGCGTTTCTCGTCACCCTGCGGCGCGTGCGGTATTTCCAGACCCCGCGGCCCGCGAACGCCAAGCGCACCTGGCGCGACGTGCTCGCGGGCGGCGAGTTCATCTGGCGGAAAAAAGTGATTCTCGGCGCGAGCAGCCTGGACCTCTTCGCGGTGCTGCTCGGCGGCGCGACGGCGCTGCTGCCGATCTACGCCGACAAAATCCTCCACGTGGGCCCGATCGGCTTCGGGTGGCTGCGTGCGGCGCCTTCGCTCGGGGCGTTTGCGATGGCGATGTGGCTCGCGCATCGCGCCCCGCTGGAGCGCCCGGGACGCGCGCTGCTGTGGTCGGTCGCGGGCTTCGGCGCCGCCATCATCGCGTTTGGCGTCTCGACGTCCTTCTGGCTTTCGCTCGCCGCTCTGTTTTTCACCGGGGCGTTCGACAACGTGAGCGTGGTCGTGCGCCAGTCGCTCCTGCAGCTGCTCACGCCCGACACGCTACGCGGGCGCGTGACCGCCGTGAACCAGATCTTCATCGGCTCCTCCAACGAGATTGGCGCGCTGCGCGCCGGGTTGATGGCGGCGCTCATCGGCCCCGTGGGCGCCGTCGTGTGGGGCGGCATCGGCACGATCGCAGTCGTCGCCACCATCGCGCGCGCCGTGCCGGGACTGCGGACGCTGCCACCGCTGCACACCCTGAAGCCGGAGGAGTGAGTGGGTTGCCGCAAAGAAAAAGCCCGCAGCTTCCTGCGGGCTTGAAGTCTTCTCCGGTTCGGCCCGCCCTGGCGGCGGAGGAGCCGAAACGGACCCGGGCTCAATACCGGTAGTGCTCGGGCTTGTAGGGCCCCTCGACCGGCACGCCGAGATACTCGGCCTGCGCTTTTGAGAGCTTGGTCAGCTTGGCGCCGATTTTTTCCAAGTGCAGGCGGGCCACCTCCTCGTCGAGGTGCTTGGGCAGGCGGTAGACGCCGATCGCGTAGGTGTCCTTGTTCTTCCAGAGATCGATTTGGGCGAGCGTCTGGTTGGTGAAGGAGTTCGACATGACGAACGACGGATGGCCGGTGGCGCAGCCGAGGTTCACGAGGCGGCCCTCGGCGAGCAGGTAGATGCTGTTCCCCTTCGGGAACGTATACATGTCGTATTGCGGCTTCACGTTGACGCGCTTGGCGTCGGACGCGTTGAGGCGATCGACTTGGATCTCGTTGTCGAAATGGCCGATGTTGCAGACGATCGCCTGGTCCTTCATCGCGCGCATGTGCTCAAGCGTGATGATGTCCTTGTTGCCCGTCGTGGTGACGTAGATGTCGGCGACACCGAGCGTGGACTCGATGGTGTTGACCTCGAAGCCCTCCATCGCTGCCTGCAGCGCGTTGATCGGATCGATCTCGGTCACGACGACGCGCGCGCCAAAGCCCTTTAGCGAGTGCGCGGAGCCCTTGCCCACGTCGCCGTAGCCACAAACGCAGGCGACCTTGCCGGCGATCATGACGTCGGTGGCGCGCTTGAGGCCATCGGCGAGCGATTCACGGCAACCGTAGAGGTTGTCGAACTTCGATTTCGTGACGGAATCGTTCACGTTGATCGCCGGGACGCGCAGCTTGCCCTTCTCGAGCATCTGATAGAGGCGATGCACACCGGTGGTGGTCTCCTCGGAGACGCCGCGCCACTCCTTGGCAAGCGTGGTCCACTTGAGCGGGTCCGCCTTGTGGACCTTCTTGAGCAGGTTCTTGATGACCTGCTCCTCATGCGAGCCGGACTTGGTGTTGACCCAGTCCGAGCCTTCCTCGAGCTCGCAGCCCTTGTGGATGAGCAGCGTGACGTCGCCGCCGTCGTCGACGACCAGCTGCGGGCCCTTGCCCCCGGGAAACGAAATCGCCTTCAGCGTGAGATCCCAGTATTCCTCGAGCGTCTCACCTTTCCACGCGAAGACCGGCGTGCCGGCCTTGGCGATCGCGGCAGCGGCGTGGTCCTGCGTCGAGAAGATGTTGCACGAGGCCCAGCGCACGTCGGCGCCGAGTTCCTTGAGCGTCTCGATCAGCACTGCGGTCTGGATCGTCATGTGCAGCGAGCCGGTGATGCGGACGCCCGCGAGCGGTTTCTTCGCGCCGAATTTTTTGCGCACGGACATCAGGCCGGGCATCTCGTGCTCGGCGATGGCGATTTCCTTGCGGCCCCAGTCCGCGAGGGAGATGTCCTTGACGTGATAGTCGGCTTTCTTGGCTTTTGCAGCGGCGGCGGGCATGGCGATGGCGGAGAGTTTACTTGAGCTTGAGGGCGGCCTTGAGCGCGGCGGCCTTGGAGGTGGATTCCCACGGGAGGCCGGCCTTGCCGAAATGACCGTAGTTGGTCGTCTGGCGATAAATCGGGCGGAGCAGGTTCAGCGACGAAACGATGTCGGCCGGCTTGAATGAAAACACCTGCGTGACCGCATCCGTAATCTGCTCGTCGGAGACGCCGAGGAGCGCGGTGCCAAAGGTCTCGACGCGCACCGAGACGGGCTTCGGGTGACCGATCGCGTAGGCGAATTGAATCTCGGCATGCGTGGCGAGGCCCGCGGCGACGATGTTCTTCGCGACCCAGCGGCCCATGTAGGCCGCCGAGCGATCCACCTTGGACGGGTCCTTGCCGGAGAAGGCACCGCCACCGTGGCGGCCCCAGCCGCCGTAGGTGTCCACAATGATCTTGCGGCCGGTGAGGCCGGAGTCGCCCTGCGGCCCGCCGACGACGAAGCGGCCGGTGGGGTTGATGAGATACTCGGTCTTCCGCGTGAGCATCTTCGCCGGAATCACCTTCTTGATCACATGCTCGATGAGATATTTCTCGATCGTGGCGTGAGCGACATCGGCGGTGTGCTGCGTGGAGATGACCACGTTAACCACTTCGACGGGCTTGTCGTTCTCGTAACGGACGGAGACCTGCGACTTGGCATCGGGGCGCAGCCACGGCACGTTGCCGGACTTGCGAATCTTCGTGAGCGCGCGGCCCAGGCGGTGCGCAAACATGATTGGCGTGGGCATGAGCTCGGGCGTCTCGGTGCAGGCGTAGCCAAACATGATGCCCTGGTCGCCGGCGCCCTGCTCCGCGGTCTTCTTGCCCTTGGCTTTCTTCGCATCGACGCCCTGGGAGATGTCGGGCGACTGCTTGGTCAGGTAGTTGTTGATAAAGACCTGGTCGGCGTGAAACACGTCGTCGTTGTTCACGTAGCCGATATCGCGGATCGCGGCGCGCACGATCGACTCGTAGTTGAGCTTGGCGGCCGTGGTGATTTCGCCAGCGAGGATGACCATGTTGGATTTCACCATGGTCTCGCACGCGACTCGGCTGGTCCGGTCGACCGCGAGGCAAGCGTCGAGGACGCTATCGGAAATTAGGTCGGCGACCTTGTCGGGATGACCTTCGCCAACGGACTCGGAGGAAAAAACGAATGATTTGCCCATATGTAAGAAAGTGGCGGAAGGAACCATCACCCGTCCAGTGCAGCAAGACGAAATATCAACATATGACGATTCCGTGATGCGTAATTTTGCCGAGGGGGATGTCCGGACAAGGTCTTTCCCAACATTTTCGCAATTCACTCCGTAAGTTCCCCTGTCGGTGCGCCGTTACCTCCAGACGTTCCTCCGCAATGGCCGTATCGAACACCTCCACTCCGCTCAGTCTAGCCGGGCGCAAAATCCTCATCGTGGACGATGATCGGCTGAGCATTCGCATCCTCGGGGGCATCTTGAAAACGGACGGCTACGTCTGGTCCGAGGCGCACACCGGCGAGGGCGCAATCGAACTCTACAAGACCTTTCAGCCGGATCTCATCCTGATGGACGTGCTGATGCCGGGCATCGACGGATTCGAGACCTGTCGCCGGCTCAAGCAGACCTTTGGGGAGAAGAGCGCTCCCGTCATCTTCATCACCGCCAAGACTGAGTCCGAGGATGTCGTCAAGGGCTTGAGCGCCGGCGGTGTCGACTACCTCCCGAAGCCTTTCAAACCCAAGGAAGTCCTCGCGCGCATTCGCTCGCACCTCCAGAGCCAAGCCCTCCTCGAGCAGCTCTCAAAGGCGAACGCCGCCAAAAACCGCTTTCTTGGGATGTGCGCGCACGACCTGCGCAACCCGCTCGCCTCAATCCGGGGTCTGGCGGAATTCCTGCGCGACGGCGCCCTCGGCCCGCTCAACGCGGATCAACTCGATATGGTGCAGACCATCCACAGCGCGAGCCAGTCGATGCTCGACATGGTCAACGAGCTGCTCGACGTCGCGACGATTGAGTCCGGCGAACTGAAGCTCGACGTGAAGCCCCACAATCTCGGCGAGCTGGTCGCGAAATCCGTGGCCCTGACCAACATGGAGGCGGCGAAGAAGAAGACCCACGTGACCTTCGCCCCCCCGCCCACTCCAATCACCCCGTCGATCGACCCGGCGAAGATGAAGCAGGTCATCGACAACCTGCTGAGCAACGCGGTGAAATACTCCCCGCCCGGCTCCGCCATCACTGTGCTGGCCGGCACGGACGCCTCACTTGGCATCTGCAGCGTCGCCGTGCGCGACCAAGGCCCGGGCATACCGGACAGCGAGCGCGACAAGCTCTTCAAGGATTTTGGCCGTCTCTCGAGCAAGCCCACGGGCGGTGAGAAGAGCACCGGCCTCGGGCTCGCCATCGTCCGCAAAATTGTCGAGGCGCACCACGGCACGATCATCGCCGAAAATCTCCCCAACCGCGGGTGCGAGTTCCGCTTCACCCTCCCCCTGTCCGCATGAGCTTCAAAGGCACCATACTCGTCGTCGACGACGAGGCCCATATCCGCAAATACGTCTCGCTCATCCTGCGGCAGCTCGGCCACCGGACCTTCCTCGAGGCGAGCAATGGCGAGGAGGCCATCGCCATCTACGAGCGCGAGCAACCGGGCTTGGTGCTCATGGACGTCAACATGCCGCTCATCGATGGGCTCGAGGCGCTCCGTCGCCTCAAGGAAATCAATCCCGACTGCGTCGTGATTATGCTCACCTCGCTCGTCAACCGCGACAGCATTGAGACCGCGCTGGAGCTCGGCGCGGCCAACTACATTCGCAAGGACACCCCGAAGGAAGAGATCGCCCAAGCGCTCACCGAGACCATCGAGGCGTGCTTCGGCGCCGACGAACAGGCCCCTGCCGCACCATGAACCACGCTCCCGTCACCAGCCACACCCTGACCGAGGTCAAATACTCCCTCCGCGAGCTACTCGCGGAGATTGAGGCGGAGCGCGCGACCAGCGCCTTCGCCATGGAGAAGCTCGACCAGCAGGACATCAAGAAGCTCTTCAAGGCCAAGGCCGCCCGTGCAAAACCAAAGAAATAACTCCTTTCTCGAGCGTGTCCGCACGCTCCCCCGTTTTGACTTCGCGCAGGAAGTGGCCGCGCTCACCGCGCGCCACGGCGAAAGCCTCGCCCTGCTGCAGGCGATCATCGACGAGAAATACCTCTCGAAGGACGACGCGTGCCGCTATTGGGCCGACTCCATCAACGTCGCCTACGTCGATCCCTTTGCCTCGATTATCACCGAGGAGGCCGTGGAGAAGATCCCGGTCGAGGTCGCGAAGAAGGCGCGCGTCATCGCGCTCTATCTCATCGACGGCGTGCTGACCGTCGCCATGGCGGATCCGGCGGACGCCGAGCTCGTGCGCCGCCTCGGCCAGATTACGCAGGTGCCGGTGAGCCCCGTCTTCGCGCTGCCCCGCGAAATCGACGACGCCATCGCGATCCACTACTGCACGGAGAAGGGCATCGAGGAAAGCCTCACGGAGCTCGAGAATTCGAGCCTCTTCAACAAGCCCGACATCGCCGGCGAAAAGGTGGCCGCCCTCGCGGAGAACAACGCCCTCGTCCAGATTCTCGACGAGATTATCTTCTTCGCGATTCGCGAGCGCGCGACCGACATCCACGTCGAGCCGCACGAGACCCAGTGCCGCATCCGTTTCCGCATCGACGGCAACCTCCGCGAAGTCCTCACCTACTCGCGCAAGCTCCACCGCGCGCTGCTCTCGCGCCTGAAGATTCTCTGCAATCTCAACATCGCGGAGTCGCGCTTCCCCCAGGACGGCCGCTTCTCCGTCCAGCTGGGCAGCCAGGCGTCGAACTTCCGCGTCTCCACCATTCCCACGGCCTACGGGGAAAAGGCGGTCGTGCGCGTCCTCGCCTCGGCGGGCAAGAAGACGATGCTCACGCTCGAGAAGATGATGATGTCGCAGAGCATGCTGACGCCGTTCCGGCGGCTCATCCAGAACCCCAACGGCATCATTTTTGTCACCGGCCCCACGGGGTCCGGCAAGACGACCACCCTCTACGCGGCCCTCGGCGAAATCAACACGCCTGGCATCAACATCAGCACGATCGAGGATCCCATCGAGATTCAGATGCCCGGCGTCAACCAGAGCCAAGTCAACGCCAACATCGACCTGAAGTTCTCCACCGTCCTGCGTGCCCTGATGCGCCAGGATCCCGACGTCATCCTCATCGGTGAAATCCGCGACCTCGAGACCGCCAAGATCGCCACCGAGGCCGCGCTCACCGGCCACATCGTCTTTGCCACGCTGCACACCAACACCGCCCCGCAGGCCATCGCCCGCCTGATGGAGATTGGCGTCGCGCCCTACATGGTGGCGCCATCCGTGATCGGCGTGTTGTCGCAGCGCCTGGCGGCGAGAATTTGCGAAGCCTGCAAGGAGCCCTATCAGCCGGGCCCGGAGGTGCTCGAGCGCTACTTCCACACCGAGGGGTTGACCGACGTGCCGTTCTACCGCGGCCGCGGCTGCCCCGCGTGCCGGCACACCGGTTACAAGGGCCGCGTCGCGTTTCACGAGCTGGTCCTCGTCACCGAGGAGGTTCGCACGCTCATCAACGACGGCAAGGGCGCCCAGGATATCAGCCGCGCCGCCGCGAAGGCCGGCTACAAGCCCCTCCGCTACGACGGGCTGAAGAAGGTCCTCCTTGGCCTCACCACCATCGAGGAGATCGAGCAGAGCACTTCGTTCGAGTGGGCCGCCTGAGGCCGCCACGCCATGGAAATCCTCCACGCTCCCGTCGTCATCGATCCTCAGGCCATCGCCGATCTCCGCGCCCTCAACCCGGACGATGGCGGCGAGTTCCTGCGCGAAATCATCGGCATCTTCCTCGCCGACACTCCGCTGCGCATCGTCGAGTTGGAGCAGACCCTCGCCACCGGCGACGTCGCCGCATTCACGCGCGCGGCCCACAGCATCAAGGGCAGCTCGTCCAACCTCGGCGCGCTGGCGCTCAAAGCCGCCGCCGCGCAGCTCGAGCACCGCTCGCGGACGCTTGGGCTCGATGGCGCGGGCACCTTTATCCCAGCCATCCGCGCCGAGTTCGCGCGCGCGCAGGCGGAGCTGAATACCTTGCTGGCGAAGTAGAGCCCAGCGGCGCGACGGCGGAATCCCACTCGGGCCGCTGCGCACCCTGACGGCCCGTTCCCCGACACGGGACTGGCGCGCCCGCGCGCATGATCCGCATGGTCTGCCACCGGCTCCGCACGATCGCCGCGGCAGTCCCGTCACCGCGCATGACGCACAGGCATCATTGGCCGCCATGCCGGCAAACTTTCGCTTTCCATCCCAGGCACGCCTGTGCGATGACTTTCCACCCAGCTTCTCATTTCGCTCATGACCAAAATCCTCCTCACCACGACCTCGTTCCAAGACACGCCGGGCGAGCACCACAAGCTCCTCGCCGACACCGGCTGGGAAGTCATCCGCGCCCGCGGTCCGCTCAATGAGGCCGACACCCTCGCGCTCGTCGGCGATGTCGACGGCTACATCTGCGGCGACGATCTGATCACGCGCAAGGTCCTCGAGAAGGCGCGCCCGAAGCTCAAGGTGCTCTCCAAATACGGCATCGGCGTGGACAAGATCGACGTGAAGTCGTGCACCGAGTTCGGCCTGCCGCTGCTCTTCACCCCGGGCGTCAACCACACCACGGTCGCCGAGCACTGCTTCCTGCTCCTGCTCGCGCTCGAGAAAAATTTCCTCTTCCACACCGACTCCACCCGCGCCGGCGGCTGGAAGCGCAAGACCGGCCACGAGCTCCTCGACAAGACCATTGGCATCGTGGGCCTCGGCCGCATCGGCAAGGAAGTCGCCCTCCGCGCCCGCGCCTTCGGCATGAAGGTGATCGCCTTTGATGTCTATTGGGACGAGAAGTTCGCCGCCGCCAACGCCGTGAAGCGCGCCGCCACGCTCGACGAGATCTACGCCGCCTCCGACTACATCTCGCTGCACACGAACCTCACGCCCGAGACGCGCGACATGATCAGCGCGAAGAGTTTCCCGAAGATGAAGAAGGGCGTGCTCATCCTCAACTGCGCCCGCGGCGAGATCGTCCACACGGCCGACATGGTCGAGGCCCTCAAGTCCGGCCAGGTCGGCGGCTACGGCACCGACGTGCTCGACGAGGAGCCGCCGCGCGCCGACCACCCGCTGCTCAAGCTCCCCAACGCGATCGTGACGCCCCACATCGGCTCGCGCACCGCCGAGAGCGTGCAGCGCCAGGCCGTCGCCGCCGTGAAGAACCTCATCCTCGCGATGCACGGCGACAAGCCGCTCGCGCAGGTGAATCCGGAAGTGCCGGTGAAGCGCGTGGTCTAAGTCATCCAAACCTGTTCACAGGAGAAAACGGAGAGAACTGAGGACCAAAATCCATTCTCCGTTTCCTCGGTTTCCTCCTGTAAAATCAAACCCATCTTCCCATGTCCGAAATCTTCTACGTCGTCCCCGAGGAGCAGCACAACGCCCTCGTCACCGCCGCCTACAAAAAGCGCGGCTACTCCACCGCCGAGGCCGAGGCCGGCGCGCGCTTTTGCGCCGAGGCCTCGCGCCATGGCATCCGCACGCACAATGCCCTCAAGGCGCTCCACCTCGATCACTTCCTCGGCTCCGCGGCCGGCGGCTGCGTGCCGAAGGCGAAGCTCGAGAAAGTGAAGACGCCCTTCCGCGCCTCGCAGGTGTGGAACGCCAACAAGAAGCTCGGCCAGGCCACCGGCTACGCCGCCATCGAGGCCGCCATCAAGCTCGCCGACAAATACGGCGTCGGCATGGTCTCCGTCGACAACGCCTTCCACTACCTCTGGGGCGGCGGCTACGTGATGGACGCCGCGAAGCGCGGCTACATCGCCTACACCAACTGCACCGCCGCGCTCGCGGAGGTCGTGCCCTTCGGCGGCAAATTTCCGACGCTCGGCACCAACCCGCACTCGTGGGGCTTCCCCACCACCGACGCCATCGGCTACCCCATCGTGATCGATTGGGCGACGAGCGTGGTCGCGATGGGCCGCGTGCAGCAGCTCGCGCGTGAGGGCAAGCAGCTGCCGCCCGGCGCCGCCGTCGACGAGCAAGGCCAGCCCACCACCGATCCCACGAAGGCGAAATACCTCGTGCCGTTCGGCGCGCACAAGGGCTACGGCCTCGCGCTCATGAACGAAATCGTCAGCGCGTTCATCGGCGGCTCGATCCCGACCATTCGCAACCGCTGGGACAAAGTCGGCGACGACAAGGGCACGTGCACGTTCTTCTTCCAGGTCTGGAAGCCCGAGGCGATGAGCGCCGGCGCCTTCGCGAAAGGCCGCAACCAGACGCAGAATGTCAAGGCCGTGATCGCCGACATCCTCGGCCACGGCAACGAAGGCTGCATGTTGCCCGGCCAGCTCGAGGCGCAGGCCGCCGCGCGCTGCGCGAAGAACGGCGGCCTCCTCTTCAGCGAAGCCGAGATCAACGCCTTCAACGAGGTCGCCGCCGAGGCCCGCAAGGCGAAGTGGAAGCTCAGCGACTTCAAGGTCGGCCCGGGGGGGGGGGGCCCCCCCGCCGCCACGCAAACGCCCGCGAGCATGGGGCGGCCGCAGATTTTCCGCGCCGCCCGCCCGTGCCTGACGGACCGACGCCGCACTCGTCGCAACTGCGACCCGCGCCGGGCACTAGAGATCCTTCGCCATGCCATTCCGCCCGCTCACCCTCGCCGCCCTCGCCTTCCTTGGCGACACCCTCGCCCTCGCCCAGCCCACGGCCACTGCCCCCACCACCAATGAGGATGGCACCGTCGTGCTTTCGCCGTTCCAGGTGAACAGCTCCGCCGATCGCGGCTATCAGGCGATCTCCACTCTCTCGGGCACGCGGCTCAATTCCGCGCTCGAGGATCTCGGCGCCTCGCTCTCCGTCGTCACGCGCCAGCAGCTCGAGGACACCGCGGCCGTCGACATCAACGACATCTTCAAATACGAGCTCAACACCGAGGGCACGTTCCAGTTCACCAACTTCAGCGTGGACCGCGGCGTCGTGACCGACGGCGTGCAAAACGATCCGCAGGGCTCCACGCGCGTCCGCGGCCTCAGCGCCGCCAACAACGCCGCCAACGGCTTCACGACCTCGCTCCCTTTTGACACCTACGATGTCGAGGCCGTCGAGATTTCGCGCGGCCCCAACTCCACCGTCTTCGGCCTCGGCGCCACCGGCGGCGGCGTCAACGTCATCAAGGCCCGCGCCAACCTCACGCGCGACCTCAGCACTTTCGCCACGCGCGCCGACAGCTACGGCGGCTGGCGCGCCAACTTCGATCTCAACCGCCGGCTCTGGCGCGACCGCCTCGCCGTGCGCGTGCTCGGGCTCTACGACGAGAAGGGCTACGAGCGGAAGCCCTCGCGCGACACCACGCGCCGCCTGCAGGGCGCGCTCGCGGCGAAGCCGTTCGCCAACACGACGGTCTACGCGAGCTTCGAGTCCTACCGCAATTTCAACACCCGGCCCAACTCCCTCACGCCGCGCGACACGATCACCGACTGGGTCGGCAGCGGCCAGCCGACCTGGAACCCGATCACGCAGACGGTGAGTTTCCGCGATGGCCGCGCGCCGATCGCAAACGTCACCACCGCCAACGAAGCCACGCTGTTGCCCTACGGCCTGGCCGTGTCCGACACCGCGTTCCAGAACCTCCCCAGCGCCTACGTCGAGGCCAACGGCAGCATCGGCCTTTTCATGATCAGCCGCACGCCGGCCGCCACCGGCCTCGGGCCGACCAACGCCGCCGGCACGCTGCGCCTGCTGCAAAATGGCAATTTCTACCTGCGCAATTCCACCGCGTTTCCGCTCTACAACCCCGCGCAGATTTCCAGCCGCGCGCTCTACGACTGGACCTCGGTCAACCTCTCCGCGCCCAACTTCGCGCAGGTGCGCGGCGAGACCTCCGCGGTGCAGCTCGATCAGTTTTTCCTGCGCTCGACGCGGCAGACGCTCGCGCTGCAGGCCGCGTGGCTCTACGAGCGCACCGCCAGCTACGACCGCCGCTTCCTCGGGGCCGGCGCGACGAATCTCCAGCCGTTCATCGACGTGAACGAGCGCCTGCTCGACGGCACGGCCAATCCCTACTTCCTCCGCCCCTACATCGGCGGCTCCGCGCCGAGCTTCCGCCGCGGCTGGAACCAGAATGAAAACTACCGCGGCACGCTCGCCTACGAGCTCGATCTTTCGCGCGAGAAAAATTTCCTGCACTGGCTCGGCCGCCATCGCGTGACCGGCTTCGGCGAGTATCGCGCGATCCACTCCGCAAACCTCGGCTACCAGGACACCATCTCGTCGACCAACTCGTGGATGGGCGGCGCACCCGCGAGCCGCAACAGCTCCGGCTACCGCCTCTACCCGCGCTACTACGTCGGCGACGCCACCGCGCAGAACATCGACTACGCGCCCACCCGCACCAGCTCGCCGCCCTACACCTACACGCTGCGCTACCTCAACGGCGTCACCAACCAGTGGGTGAACGAGCCCGTCACCTTCGACGAATACTACGACGCCAACCGCCCGCTCCGCCGCTTGCTCTCGACCTACGGCGGCGTGTGGCAGGCCTTCCTCCTCGACGGGCGCATCGTCCCGCTCTTCGGCGCGCGCAAGGACATCAGCCGCTCGCGCGACGCCAACAGCGCCACCAACCCGACCGCCGCCACCAACGGCTACTACGACACCGCGCCCATCTACACCTTCGGCGCCAACGACTGGGTGCAGAACCGCGGCCAGACCACCAACGCCGGCGCCGTCGTGAAAGTTCTCCCCTGGCTGCACCTCAGCTACAGCCAGTCCAACAGCTTCAGCCCCGGCGCCGCCACCTACGATGTCTGGGGCATGCCGCTGCCCGATCCGCGCGGCCGCACCAAGGACTACGGCTTCCAGTTCAACTTTTTCAAGGGCCGCCTCGTCATCGTCGCCAAGCAATACGAGACGATCGACATCGGCCGCAGCACGAGCGACCTCAACACGATCGTGCAGCGCGCGATTCGCATGGACCGCCGCAGCGCCTCCGGCGACCCCGGCCTCACCGACTGGTATCTCGCGCAGCTCCAGATCCTCAACCCGAGCTGGGATCAAACGCGGCTCGTGGCGGAGACGCTCAAGGCCACCGGCGCCGACTACGACTACCTCCGCAGCCACATCAACAAGACCCACGGCGACGCCAGCAACGCCGTCTCCCGCGGCAAGGAGATCGAGATCATCTTCAACCCCACGCCCAACCTCCGCGCCAAGGCCACCGTCACGCAGTCGAATCCGCTCAACGGCATCCTCTCGCCCGCCGTCCAATCCTACATCGACACGCGCATGCCCACGTGGACCACCGTCAAGGATCCCGTCTCCGGCGCCAACTGGTGGACCACGCGCGGCGCCAACGGCACCATCCCGCGCGACTTCTACATCAACAACGTCCTCGCCAACCTGAAGCTCGCCACCGCCCTCCAGGGCAAGCGCCGCACGCAGACGCGCGAGTGGCGCGCCGCCGTCGTCACCAACTACCGCCTCGCCGGCCTCACCGACAACCGCTGGCTCAAGCCGCTCGACGTGGGCGCCGGCGTGCGCTGGGAGGACAAGGCCTCCATCGGCTTCCTCGGCGCCGCGCCCGACGCCGACGGCATCGTGCGCGAGTTCGATCCCAACAAGCCCGTGTGGGACCACGCGCGCGACTACTTCGATCTGAGCGCCGGCTACCGCCTGCGCTTCTTCCGCGACAAGGTCTCGTGCCGGCTCCAGCTCAACGTGAACAACGTCTTCGAGTCCGGCCGCCTCCAGAAACTCTCGGTCAACCCCGACGGCAGCCCCTGGGCCTTCCGCATCATCGATCCGCGCCAGTTCATCCTGTCGGCGACGTTCAGCCTCTGAGCGTTTCCGCAGCGCGAGATCAAGCGCTCTCACCCCAGTCAAGATTTGCTGTAGACGCGGCGCCCTCGCCGCGTCTCCAACAAAAGACCTTTCATCAGCTCGTGCTCACCATGAGCAATCATGACGCTAGGGGACGTCTTCAAAATCACCTGAGCCAGAGGAGAGAGCAGGCGAGCGCGACGAAAGCGGCGTAGGAAGTGACAGTCTGCTCGTAGCGGGTGGCGAGGCGGCGGGCGGACTTGAGGCGGGCGAAGCAGTTCTCGACGAGGTGCCGCGCGCGGTAGAGGTGTTCGTCGTAGGCGGGCTGGACGAGGCGCGAGCGCCGGCCCGGCACGACGGGGAGGTGGCCTGCGGCGAGAAGCCGCTCGCGCCACCAGTCCGCGTCGTAGCCGCGGTCGCAGACGACGTGCGCGCCGGTGCCGGGCGGCAGGAGCGCGGGCGCCTGTGTCACGTCGTTGCGCTCGCCGCCGGTGACGACGAAGCGCACTGGGTTGCCGAGAGCGTCGGCCAGCAGGTGGATCTTGCTCGTGAGCCCGCCGCGCGAACGGCCCACGGCCTGCGCGGCGTAGCCGCCGCGGGCGCGGGTGCCGTCGGCGTGAACACGCACATAGGTCGCGTCCACCGCGTAGGTCTCGGGGTCGTGGTCGGCCGCGAGCGCGGCGAGGACGCGCGCCCAGAGCTTGGCGCGCACCCAGCGCCGCCAGCGCGTGTAGACGCTGCGCCACTTGGGGAAGCGCGCCGGCAGGTCCCGCCACGGGCAGCCCGTGCGCAACAGCCACAGCATCGCCTCCACGTAGGGCCGGTCGTCGTGCCGCGAAGCCGGCCGCGGCGCGGCGAGGCCGCCTGCGGTTTTTCCGCTCAGCGCGGAGTTAATTTTTTTAGGCCCTGCCACCGGGCCTCGCTCACTCGTCGTGGGATCATCGCGCGCGCTCCGATCCTCCGCCACGCTTTTGGTTCCATGCGATTTTGAAGACGTTCCCTAGACTCACCGACTGGATCGCGCTACCCATAACGCGTGAAACCTCTGCTGCGTAGCCTGCTGCTTGCAGGGCTTCTGTCCGGCTCAACCGGCACACTCATGGCCGGGATCATCGCGCGCGTAGTTACGCCGGAATTCCTCCAAGAACACTCGCTGCCATTTTCGTTTTCCGTCAGGGCGAGCGAAAGCGGTTCTGTCGAGGTCTCAATCACACTGGAGCCACGCGCAGCAACCGGGGGAGATCCGAGCTGCAAGCTTCATATTTCGACCCAGCCCATTCCCAAGGACCGCGATCTGACCTTCAAGGAACTTCTCAATTTCATCCAACCCGACCGCGTGAAAAAGGTGACGGAAATTACGGTCCCACCCAATCGTCGCATAGCTCTTCCCAAGACTTTCTTCCTGAGTCGACGGGATGCGGACTGCGCTGTCCTGCGCGTTGACGATGCCAGTCCCACAGTCCCCAGCGAGTCCTACTACATTCCGATTGGCCGCCACATTATAAATCCGAACAGCAAGCAGTCAGCGGCGGCGGTTGAAACCGTTCGCTGAATCGGCCAAAGCCACCTGCGACCACCGCAGCGCACGTTACTCGGGACTAGCAAAATAGTCGGCTCTTATGCGCACGCTAGTTCGCCCGCGGTTCCGCCAGCAGCGTCTTGATTCGTTCCTCGGCGATCGCGCCGCTCGGCGACAAGCCGCGGAACCGCAGGACGCCCTGTCGATCGAGGAGCAGGTAGTAGGGCGACCGGTTGATCCGATACTGCTGAGCGAGCGGAGAAATCCAACCGAGTCCGTCCCAATGCACGGCCGTGAGGAACGGATGACTTTGGGCAAATGACTCGGCGTCCGAGCGCTCTCGATCGAAGCTGACCCACGCGACGGCAAAATTCTGCGCCGACTCACTTTCCACCCAGTCACGCAGCTTGGCGACCGTGTTTCCGAGAAAGGAAGCGCTCGTCGAGCCGAAGACCAGCGCCGTGACCTTGCCGCGGAAATCCGCCGCTCCCATCTTTTCGCCGTTGATGCCCGTGAGCTGAAACTCGCCGGGCCGCCCGATCGCCTCGACCACTTTTATGCCGGCGGCCACGATCGCGTCGTCCGGATAAAGTTCTCGCAGCACGGGCAACGCAACCTGCGGCGAAACATCGAGCGCGAGCCCCAGCAGGCGATCGCGCACGGCCGGCACGTCCGCATATTTTCGCGCGACCGCGACCGCGGCCTGGAACCGCTCGGGCGCCCAATCGGCCCGCGTCGTCCAGTTGCGCCGATCCGCGTCCTGCACGCCCCTCTCGACCGCAGCCGTGGCGCGTTGCACTCGCGTAAGCTTGGGGTCATGCTCGGCCTCGCCCGGCCGCCAGTCCCCGAGCCGCTCGAGCTCGGTGCCGCGCAGCCACGCCACCCGGTTCACGGCCAGCAGGCGCACGACGGGATACAGCGGGCTGTCAGGAAACCGCGCGCAGAAATCGCGGCACGCAAATTGAAACTGCACCCCCGCCTCGCCGCCCTCGGGCTTCGTCGCCGTCAGCTTCGCGTGGGCCGCCCGGTCATCATCCGTCGCAGCGAAAAGCGCCTGAGTGAGCGGCGGGGCATCCGGCCCAGGTTGGGTGGCTTTTTTGTCGGCCACCGTCCCACCACTGCGCTGCGCAAAGCGCTCCAGATACTCCGCCAGCGGCGGCAGCCCGACGGACGCGCGTCGTTTGTCCACGTTATCCGGATCCGCCAGATCGCGAGCCTCCCATTGGCCGACGGCGTTGCGTGTCACCTGACTGCCGTAAATCTGCTGCTTGCCTTCGCGCAGCAACACGCGGTCCTCCAGCAGCGCGAGGCTGGAGGCGCGCATCTCACCCGCCGCCACCGCTTCGCGCGCGAGCGACAGGTATTTTTTCTGATAAACAATATCCGAGTGCTGCAGGATTAAAAACGCCGCCTGGGCCGCGAGCTCGCCCACCGCGCTTCGCTTCGGCCAGCCGATTTCCGCGATGATTTCCTCCAGCCGCTTGATGTTATGCTGATCGCTCGTCATCTGCGTCGCCCAGAGTGCCGCCATCTCGGACGAATTTCGGCCATGCTCGTTTTCGACCTTAGTCGTCTGTAGTCGGTGCGCCTGATCGGTCTTGTGCATCGCTTCGAGTTCGGCCCGCAGCGCGTCAATGCGGGCCTTGGCCGAATCTTGGGCGAGAGCGCACAGAGGCAGGACGAAGAGCAACGCACACGCGCCGCGGAAGCGGAAACGAGATTTCATGGGGATGCAGGGAGGGGAAAAAACTGCCGGGAAACATGACCGACACTCGCGAGCTTTCATTTACGTTCCAGCCGGATGTTTCTTAGCGCTTTCGCCGTCAGGCACACAGTGCTGTTGACCCTCGGCGCCGGGCGTTCTTCGCTGCTCCTCCTTTTTCCTCTCACCCATGAGCCTCACGATCAAACCCGCCAAGTCCTGCGCCTTTGACCAAATCTCCCTCGGCGAAGTCATGCTTCGCCTCGATCCCGGCGAGGGCCGCATTCGCACCGCGCGCGAATTCAAGGTCTGGGAGGGCGGCGGCGAATACAACACCTCCCGTGGCCTCCGGAAATGCTTCGGCTACAAGACCGCCGTCTGCACCGCCTTCGTCGACAACGAGGTCGGCCACCTCGTCGAGGACTTCATCATGCAGGGCGGCGTCGCGACCGACTTCATCAAGTGGCGCGAGGACGACGGCATCGGCCGCACCGTCCGCAACGGCCTCAACTTCACCGAGCGCGGCTTCGGCATCCGCGGCGCCGTCGGCAACCCGGACCGCGGCAACACCGCCGCCTCGCAGCTCAAGCCCGGTGACTTCGACTGGGAGAACATTTTCGGCAAGCTCGGCGCGCGCTGGTTTCACACCGGCGGCATCTTCGCCGCGCTCTCCGCCTCGACGGCCGAGCTCACGGTCGAAGCCGTGAAGGCCGCGAAGAAGCACGGCACGATCGTCAGCTACGATTTGAACTACCGACCCTCGCTCTGGAAGACCATCGGCGGCCTGAAAAAGGCGCAGGAGGTCAACCGCGAGATCGCGAAATACGTCGATGTGATGATCGGCAACGAGGAGGACTTCACCGCCTCGCTCGGCTTCGAGGTCAAGGGCGTCGATCACAACATCAGCAAGATCGAGCTCGATGCCTTCAAGGGCATGATCGAGACGGCGGTGAAGGCGTTCCCGAACTTCAAGGTCGCCGCCACCACGCTGCGCGCCGTGAAGAGCGCGACGATCAACGACTGGAGCGCGATCCTCTGGCACGACGGCAAGTTCCACGAGAGCCGCAAATATCCCGACCTCGAGATCCTCGACCGCGTGGGCGGCGGCGACTCGTTCGCGAGCGGGCTGCAGTTCGGCTTCCTCGAGTTCAACGATGCGCAGAAGGCGGTCGAGTATGGCGCGGCCCACGGCGCGCTGGCCTCGACCACGCCCGGCGACACGTCGATGGCCACGCGCAAGGAGGTCGAGAAGACCTTCGGCGGCGGCGGCGCACGCGTGGTGCGCTGATCGCTGGGGACGCGGCGCCCCCGCCGCGTTTTTGTTTTGCCCGCCCGCATCCACCGAGTCGGATGCGGGCGTTTTCTTTTCCACCCTCCGATGAAACTTCTCCTCGCCCCGCTCTTCGTTGCGACCTCCGTCGTCGCCGCCGTCTCCACCGGCAGTCCCTTCTACGGCGATCCGCCCGACGCCACGCACCCGTGGGCCATCCACGATCGCAATCGCCCGCAGCCGCCGCGCGTGGAGCCCGGCACCTTTAGCACGGCCACGCAGCCGGGACAGCCGCCCTCGGACGCCGTGGTGCTGTTCGACGGCACCGAGGCCTCGCTCGCGAAATGGGAAGCCGACACCAAGCCGGGCGAACCGACCTCCCCCACCAAGTGGGTCGCGCGCGACGGTGCATTGGAGTGCGTGCCCAAGTCCGGCCAAATCCGGAGCAAGGATCAGTTCGGCGATTGCCAGCTTCACGTCGAGTGGGCCGCGCCAGTTAAAGTGCAGGGCGACAGCCAGGGCCGCGGCAACAGCGGTGTCTTCCTGATGGGCCTGCTCGAGGTCCAGGTCCTCGACAACTACAACAACCCCACCTACGCCGACGGCTTCGCCGGGTCGGTCTACGGCATCAACCCTCCGCTCGCCAACGCGCTGCGCCCGCCCGGCGAATTCCAAGTCTACGACATCATCTTCCGCCGCCCGATTCACCGCGACGGCAAGGTCGTCGATCAGGGCTACGTGACGGTGTTCTGCAACGGCGTGCTCGTGCAGGACCACACGCCCATCGAGGGCCCGGGCGGCCACATGAAGCGGTTTCCCGATCGGCCGTTTCCCGCGCAGGGCCCGCTGAAGCTGCAGGACCACGGCAATCCCGTCCGCTTCCGCAACATCTGGTATCGCCCGCTCCCGCCGCGCGCCATCGAGGGCGGCACGGACGGCGCGCTCACGCCGGCGGCCGCGCTCGCGAAGCGGCAGGCCGTCGCCGCGACGCTGCGGGCCGAGGCGGAGAAGCTGCCCGCCGGGTCCGTGGCGCAGCTGCTGCGCTTCGCCGAATCGCTCGTCTACGCCAAGGACTCCGCCGCCGCGCGGCAGGTCGATGATTTGGCGGCGGGTTACCTCGCCGGGCTGAGGTCCGCCTCCGCCGCGGACCTGGAGAAAAAACGCCGTGAGATCGAGAGCGTCGAACGGGCGTTCCAATACCTGGCCCGCTTCGGCTTTGTCGCCGCCGATCACGCGGCCCTGGTGGGGCTCGGCCGCGTAATCAAGGCTCAGGGCTGGGACCAGCAGAAGAAATAGCCCGGCAGGCCGGCGGCTCACTTCCCGGCGTGGGTGAATTGCGCCGGCCTCAAGCGCCGAAACCGGGCGTTTGCCTGACTGTCGTGCACAAATCGTCCCCGTCGGCGTTTGCCGCGGCGGCGCACGAGATCGAGCGTGTTTGCTGCGCGCTCGCGTCCCGTGCGGCGCAGCGCCCGTTCAAAACCCAAATGACCTCGAACCACCCTGCTTGTCCCGCAGTTTCGCCCCGGGCGCGCTCTGGCGCCTGGGCTACCGTCCTCGCCCTCGTCGCCGCGCTTGCGCTCGGCACCCTCGCCCTCGCCCAAAGCGCGACCGGCGTGATCGAGGGCCGCGTGCTCAACGCCACCAACGGCTCCTACCTCACCAATGCCCGCGTCACCGTCGAGGGCACCACGCTCCAGGCCTTCACCGATCAGGCCGGCGTCTATCGCCTCGACGGCGTGGCCGCAGGCGCGGCGCAGGTGCGCGTCTTCTACACCGGCCTCGCGAGCCAGACCATCACCGTCACGGTGACCGCGGGCCAGACCGCGACGCGCGACTTCAACCTCTCCGCCACCGACACCGCGGGCAAGGAGGGCGACGTCATCCGCCTCGACGCGTTCACCGTCGCGTCCAAGCGCGAGATCGACGCCGCCGCCATCGCCATCAACGAGCAGCGCTTCGCCGGCGGCATCAAGAACGTCGTCTCGACCGACGCCTACGGCGACATCGCCGAGGGCAACATCGGCGACTTCGTGAAGTTCCTGCCCGGCGTGACCATCGACTACGTCTCGCCCGATGCGCGCACGATCTCGGTGCGCGGCGTCGCCGCCAACTACACGCCGATCACGATCGACGGCAACCCGATGGCCAGCGCCAACTCCTCCAACGCCGGGCGCACGCAGGAGCTCGAGCAGGTCTCGCTCAACAACGCCTCGCGCATCGAGGTCTCCAAGTCCCGCACGCCCGACCAAGGCGCCAACGCCCTCGGCGGCGCCGTGAACCTCGTGCCGCGCTCCGCCTTCGAGCGCTCGCGCCCGTCGCTCAACTACCGCGCCTTTCTCAGCGCCAACGGCGACGACAAGGACCTCTCCAAGACCCGCGGCCCGGGCAACGAGGCTTCGCGCAAGGTGAAGCCCGGCTTCGACCTCGTCTACACCGCGCCCGTCACGAAGGATTTCGGCTACACCATCAGCCTGCTCGAATCGAACATCTTCTACCCGCAGCACCGCGACCAGATGAACTGGGGCCCGAGCACCGGCGCGCAGGCCGGCTCCTCCGCCGAGCATCCCATCCTCCGCTCCTACCAGGCGCAGGACGGCCCGAAGAACAACCAGCGCGAGTCCATCGGCGCCACGCTCGACTGGCGCTTCGCTCCGCGCGACGTGCTCTCGTTCAATTTCCAGTGGAGCTTCTACAATGCGTTCTTCGGCAACCGCAACGTCACGCCCACCCTCGGCAACGTCGCCCCGATCTCCGCCGACCTCGTGAACGGCACGTTCTTCCACGGCGCGCTCGGCGCCGGCTCGATGAGCAACGCCACCTCGTTCCGCCACAAATACGGCTACACCTACCAGCCCCAGCTCAACTGGCGCCACAACGGCCCGCTCTGGAAGCTCGACGCCGGCATCTCCCTCTCGCACGCGACCAACCACTATCACGACTACCAGGATGATCACTTCGAGAACGTGAGCTTCAACCTCCGCGGCAACCCCGCGGCCAACGGCACCGGCGCCGCCACGGTGAACTTCGACGACCTCGACAAGGGCAGCTACCTCGTCCCGCGCATCACGGTTTTCAACAACACCGGCACCACGCAGCTCAACCTCGCCGATCCCGCCAACTACAATGTCGGCACCGCTGCGTTCAACCCGGCCGACTCCGTGGACCTGTTCAAGAACGCCCGCTTCAACGCGCGCCGCGATCTGCCCACGGCTTTCCCGCTCTCGATCAAGGCCGGCGCGCAGGTCACCCAGCAGACGCGCGACATCCGCAAGGACAACCCCGGCTCGCTCACCTTCGTCGGCCCCGACAAGGTCGCCAACACCGCCGACGATCGTGTCTCCCTCTACGATCTCTTCGATCCGCAATACTCCAGCGGCCCGTTCCTCCACGGCACGCCGCAGACACCCGTGCCGGACCCGTATCGCTTCTGGATCCTCTACAAGGCGCACCCGGAGTATTTCAGCGCGCCCTCGGCCGCCACGCTCATCCAGAACATGTCGACGAACAACCTCTGGTTCCAGGAGCGCATCACCGCCGGCTACCTGATGGCCGACGGCCGCGTGCTCGACAACCGCCTCCGCTTCGTCACCGGCGTGCGCTACGAGAAGACGCACGACGAGGCGCAGGGCCCGAGCAACAACCTCAATGCCTCCAAGGGCATCACCGACCCGGTGGCCGCCGCCGCCGCGCGCTTCGGCATCCGCACGCTGAAGACCGTCCGCGACTACGACGGCTTCTACCCGAGCCTCGACCTCTCCTTCAACGTGCAGCCCGACCTGATCGCGCGCGCCGCCGTCACCCGCTCGATCGGCCGGCCCGACATGAACCTCATCATCCCCTCGCTCACGCTGCCCGACAGCACGGCGACCTCCGGCACCATCACCGTCAACAACTCCGGTCTCGAGCCCACGCAGGTGAAGGCCTTTGACCTCTCGCTCGAGTATTACTTCGCGAAGACCGGCGTCTTCTCGGTCGGCGCGTTCCGCAAGGACTTCAGCAACTTCACCGGCACCAGCACGGTGCCCGCCACGACCGCGCTCCTCACCGAGCTCGGCGTGCCGGAGCCGCAGCTCTACGGCAACGGCCAGTTCAACGTGAGCAGCCGCTTCAACGTCGGCGACGCGCGCATCACGGGCGTCGAGTTCAACTATTCGCAGGTGCTCTCCGCCCGCTTCCTCCCCGAGTGGGCCAACAACAAGTTCACCGTCTACGCCAACGGCCAGAAGATGCACCTCGTCGGCTCCACGCTCGCCGACTTCTCCAACTTCATCCGCGAGAGCGGCAGCTGGGGCCTCAAATACGGCACGTCGAAGTTCAGCGCGCAGGTGAACTGGAACTACCGCGGCCGCCAGCGCCTCGGCGCCCAGACCGTCACGATCAACGGCGTCGCTCGCAGCGACCTCGGCTTCTACGAATACTACAAGCCCCGCGTCTACACCGACGTGAACTTCGAGTATCGCTTCAGCGGCAAGCTCGGGCTCTTCCTCAACGCCCGCAACCTCACCAACGTCGCGCAGGACATCCAGCGCTACGCGCCGGTCGTCACCCCGAGCTGGAGCCGCACCTACCGTCGCGAGGAGTTCGGCGTGCAATACACGCTCGGCGTCAAGGGCACCTTCTGATCCCTGCCGGAAGTTTTTTTCTGTTCACGCGGCGGTTTGGCAAACAAACCGCCGCTTTTTTCGTCCATCCCCCGGCCCTTCCTTCTGGAATCCCCATGCAACCCACCCTCCCCCTCGATCGCATCGTCTCGCGGCCCGCCCTGCGCCTTGGCGCTTGGGCCGCTTTCTTCGGCTTCATCATTTCCCTCGCCTCCGCTCCGGCTGCCCGGGCGCAAGGCGCGACCGGCTCCGTGGCTGGCACGGTCGTCGACACCGCGACCGGCAAGTTCCTCGAGGGCGCTGACGTGTCGATCGACGGCACCGACCTGCGCGCCGTCACCGAGCGCGAAGGCCGCTTCGTGCTGCGCGATGTGCCGGCGGGAGCCCGCACCCTCGTCGTCAGCTACCCCGGCCTCGAGCGCAAGTCGTCGCCGGTCGTCGTGAGCGCCGGCCAGACCGCCAGCGCCACGGTGCAGCTCGGCTCCGGCGAAGTCGTCACGTTGTCCGAGTTCAAGGTCGCCGGCACCAAGGAAGGCATGGCGCAGGCCATCGCGCTGCAAAAGTCATCGGAGAACCTGAAGGTCGTCGCCGCCGGCGACCAATACGGCGACATCGCCGAGGGCAACGCCGCCGAATACATCAAGTTCCTCCCCGGCGTCGGCATCGACTACAACGCCAACGACGCCCGCGCCGCCACGCTGCGCGGCATGAGCACCGCCTTCACCAACGTCACGATGAACGGCAATCCGATCGCGAGCGCCACCTCGGGCAATCTCAACCGCCGCTTCGAGTTCGAGCAGGTCGCGATCAACAACGTCGAGACCATCGAGGTCTTCAAGACGCTCACGCCCGAGATGCCCGCCACCAGCACCGGTGGCTCGATCAATCTGGTCACCAAGAGCGCCTTCGACCGGCAGGGCAGTCTCTTCACCTACCGTGCCTATTTCCAAGCGACTGATTCCGATCTCTATCTTCGCAAGACCGAGGGCTGGGGCCAGGAAAAGACCCGCAAGATTCTTCCTGGCGTCGATTTCAACTACGCGTCGCGCCTGCGGGAGAATCTCGGCTTCAACGTCGCCTACAAGAATTCCCAGCTCTTCAACAACTACCCGCGCTCCTCCTACTCCTGGCAATACAACCCCGCGAGCGGCGGCACGCCCGACACGCCGTGGATCAACAACTGGAACTTGCAGAACGAGCAGAAGGACACCCGCCGCCAGTCCCTCTCGGGCCAGGTCGACTACAAGCTCGCTGAGCGCACCAAGCTCTCGGTCAACGGCCAGTGGAACTACTACGACCTGCTGTTCACCGACCGCACCACCACCATCACGCCCGGCAACCTCGCGGCGCTGGGCACGACCGGCGCGGTCGCGTTCGGCAACGGCGGCGTCTATCAGGGCGCGGCGGGCGCGGGCAACGTCACCTTCCAGACCATCAACCGCTCCAAGTCCGGCGTCACCTGGAGTTCCGGCCTCGCGCTCACGCACGACTTCGGCGATGGGGCGCGCCTCGAGGCCAGCACTTATTGGAGCCAGGCCTACAGCAAATACCGCGACACGTCCCGCTCGTGGTTCTCCGACGCCACGATGCAGCGCACCGGCCTCACCGTGCGCTTTGAGAATGTCGGCGAGGTCGTCCCGAAATACACCATCACCGACGCTACCGGCGCCGCAGTCGATCTGCGCGACGTGTCCAAGTTCACCATGACGCAGATCCGCAGTCGCCCGCAGACGGGCGTCGACACGCGTGACGGCATCTCGGTCGATTTCAAGACCCCGCTGAAACTCAGCCTGCCCGTCACGGCGAAGGTGGGCGTGCGCGACGACGAGACCACGCGCAACATCGACAATCGCGTCTTCAACCGCACGGGCACCACCGCGGCGACCGGCTTCGGCGGCGCCTCTGCCATCACCGGCGCGCAGCTCGCGGGCCTCGTCGACACGGGGTTCTCCAACCACGGCATCGGCTACGGTCTCCCGGCCTACAACTTCCTCAGCGTTTATTCCGCCTACACGCAGCTCGGCGGTGCCGCTTACCTGCCCTACACGCCCGCCAGCGACACCCTCGCGCGCTTCGACGAGTCCACGAAGTCCGGTTACGCGCGCGTGGATGTCCGCCCGCTGACAAACTTGCTCGTCGTCGCCGGCGTGCGCCACGAGGACCGCTCGATCGACATCGAGAACCGCCTCTCCACCCTGCCGCGCATCATCCCCGGCAAGTTTGAGGACAAGAGCTGGTTTCCTTCGCTCAACCTGAAATACGAGCCCACGAAAAACCTGCTGCTGCGCTTTGGCGCCGCGAAGTCCATCGGCCTGCCCGACTACAGCGACCTCCTGCCCGGCGCGCCCACCATCACGGATCCCACCAGCACGGCGCGCGGTCGCGTCAATGTGTTCAACCCGAACATCGAGCCCTTCTCCGTCGTGAACTACGACCTCGGCTTCGAGTATTACTTCAGCCGTTCCGGCTACGTCTCGGCCTCGGTGTTCCGCAAGACCTTCAAGAATTCCATCATCGACGCCACGCAGACCCTCGACAGCGGCACGCTGGCCACGCTTGGGCTGGCCCAGGGCCAGTTCGGCGCGCCGCTCGATCAGTATGACGTGAGCTACAAGTTCAACATCCCCGACAGCGGCCGCTACAACGGCGTCGAGCTCGGCTACTCGCAGAACTTCTCCTTCTTGCCGAAGCCGTTCAACACCCTCGGCCTCCAGCTCAACGCCACGCTCCTCAGCGTCGATCCCATCAAGACCAACCGCGTGCTCAACAACACCGCGAGCGATCCCAACCTCAACGCCGCGCTGCTCCACCAGGTGAACCAGAACCTCCAGATCGCCGCGGTGAAGCGCGCGTTCAACGCCACGCTCAACTACAGCGTCGGCAAGCTCGGCGTCACCAGCACGCTCAACTACACGGGCAAGGTCCTCAAGGCCGCCAACCGCAACACCGTCCGCTACAGCAACGAGACGGTGAACCGCTACTTCTTCGAGTATTCCTACCAAGCCCCGCGCGCGCTCGTGGACCTGCGCCTCGACTACAAGTGGAACCGGAAATACACGCCCTACTTCCAAGTGCGGAATGTCTTCGGCCGCTCGATCAACATGGCGTCGCAGGCACGCCCAATCAACCACGCCGAATACGGCGACCCGATCTACGAGCTGGGTTTCCGCGGCGTGTGGTAATCAGAGCCGTTCAAACAAAACTGTGGCCAAAATGGCAGGGCGAGGCGTCCCGCCGAGCCGCGGCTCACCGAGGACGGTTCGCCCTACCCGGGCAGCACAAGCGGCGGCGACATTTTTCAAAACACCTTGGCCGTAGCTGAGCCGTCCCGGCTCAGTCTGAAACGGGCCCGCCGGCCGGCGGGCCTTTCGTTTTAGCTCCTACTGCGGCTTGTGCGCCGCGCGACCCGCCGCGGCGTCGCGCTCGGCCTGGCTGAGCGTGCGGTTGAACGTCGCGCCAAAGCCCACGGTCTGCCGGTAGGCGTAGCCCTGCCACGGATCCTCACCGCGCATCCGCGGGTCGCCCGTTTGCTCCAGGTGGGCGCGCAGGCGCTGCCAGAGTTTCTCCCGCGTCGCGGCGTGCGCCGGATCGGCGGCGAGGTTGTTCAGCTGCTCGGGATCGGCGCGCACGTCGTAGAGTTCCTCGGCCGGGCGCTTGCCGTAGCAAAGCGCAAACTCCCGCGGAAAGCGCCGCTGGTTTTCCGGCGTCTCCATGAAGTCCTTGATCGGCGCCCCGTCGACGTCGCCGTGGAAGGTCTTGTTCGACGACACGAACTCCGGCCCGCCCGTCGGCCAACGATCGGGCGCGAAGTTGCGGATGTAGAGAAACTCCGCCGTGCGAATCGCGCGCATCGGGTAGCCCGCGCCGTCGGGCCGGCACCACGTGTGCCGCTCCAGCGCGGTGAACACCGCGTCGCGCGAGGGATCGACGCGGCCGGCGCGTGTCGACGCGAGGATCGGCAGCAGGCTGCGGCCCGCGGGCCCGGCCATCGGCTTGACGCCCGCCGCCTCGAGCAACGTCGGCGCGAAATCCGTGTGGCTCACCAGGTCATCAATCACGCGGCCGGCGGGCACGTGGCCAGGCCAGCGCACGGCGAGCGGCATCCGGACGCCGAGGTCGTAGAGCGTGGTCTTCGCCCGCGGAAAGGGCATGCCGTTGTCGCTCGTGACGACGACGATCGTGTTGTCCAGCTCGCCGGCGGCCTCGAGCTGCGCGAGCACGCGCGCGAGCTGCGCATCGAACCAGTCGATCTCGTGCGCGTAGTCGAGGAGGTCGCCCCGGACTTCCGGGGTGTCGGGCCAGCAGGCGGGGACGTTGACATCGGCGGCGCGCTTGCCAGCGCGGAGGCCCGCGCCCTGCTCGTAGACGCGATGCGGCTCCGTCGCGCCCAGCCAGAAAAAAAACGGCGCGCCCGCGGGCCGCTCCCGGAGGAAATCCGCGAAGTTCGCCGCGTAGTCGCGCGCATCGATCGCCGGGTGCGGCGGCGGGGCGTGCAGGCGGGCGTTGAACTCACGCCCGAGCGGGTGGCGCTTCATTCCTGCGGCGTCCCACTCGCCCGGTCCCCAGCCCTTGCCCGTGAAGCCGACGAAGTAGCCCGCGTCCGCAAGCGCATGGGTGAACGGCGCGTGCTCCGGCGGCAGCGTGCCGTAGAGCACGCCCGCCTCGCCGATCTGCCAGATGGGGCGGCCGGTGAGCACGGCGCTGCGCGAGGGCGTGCAGGACGGGCTCGCGGCAAACGCATGCGTGAACCGCGCGCCTTCGCGCGCCACGCGATCGAAGGCGGGCGTGCGCACCCACGTGCAGCCCTCCGCACCCGTGTGCCGCCACGATTGGTCGTCGGAGATGACAAAGAGAATATTGGGCCGCCTCGCCGCCGGGGCCGCGCCGGCGGCCGCGGTCGATTTCACCGCCGCGCTGCGCACCGCCAGGCGCGCCAGCAGCGCCGCGACCGCATCGAGTTCGTCGGTGGCCTTGCGCCCGGCCTGCGTCACGTAGCGGTTGAGCAGGAGGCTGAACGCCAGCCGCTCGCCCGCGGCGGTCGTGACGTAGCCGGAGAGCGCGTTGGCGTAGCGGAGCGTGCCGGTCTTCGCGCGCACGTTGCCCTCGGCCGGCGTGCCCTTCAGGCGCCGCCGCAGCGTGCCATCGACGCCCGCGATCGGGAGCGCGTCGGCAAACGCCGCCGCCTCGCGATGCGTCGCCATCGCGCGCAGGAGTTCGATCGTGGCGCGGGCGGTCGTGAGGTTGTTGCGCGACAGGCCGGAGCCTTCCTCGAAACGCACGTCGGCCGCGGGCACGCCGAGCTGCGCGAGAAACTCCTTCTCCAGTCGCAGCGCGGAGTCCTCCGTCGTCAGCCGCGCCGGCGCGTCGGCCGCGCGAAACACCTCGCCCACGTGGCCGAAGATCAGGTCCGTCTCGAGGTTCTGCGACGGCTTCATGAAGGTCCTCACGAGATCGCGCAGCGGCGGCGAAATGACTTCGCCGAGCTTCACGCTCGCGTCACTGGTAGCCGGTGCATCGGGCCAGCGCAGGCTGCGCGCGACGCCGTCCACCCGGATGCCACGGCGCGCCAGCGCGTCCTTCAGCGCCGCGGCAAACCACTGCGCCGGGCGCGGCACCGGCACGTCGAGTAGCGCGGCCTTCTCACCCGACGGAATCTCGCCGAAGAGATGGACGGTGTGCTCGCCGGCAAGGCGGCGCACCTCGACGCGGCGCGTGGCGCCGGGTGCGACGGTCACGAGGCGGTTGTCGATCACGAGGCCGGTGTGCGGCTGCACCCACTCGGCGGCGCACGCGGCGCCGGCCGCGGCGCCCGGCGTCACGCGCAGCTCGGCGTAGTTTTCCTCCAGCGCGATCGCGGAGATCTCGGCGCCGTAGTAGTCGTTGAGATCGTCGGCGGTCCAGCCGGAGCCGTGCGGCGGGCCGCGGAACCACGTCGCGTCGGCCACCAGGTCGCCGATGATGTGCCGCACCCCCGCGTTTTTCAACGCCTCCGCAAAGGGCGCGAAAATCTCGTCGAACTTCCGCGCGCTGCCGCGCGCCTTCCAGCTCGGGTCGCCGCGCCCGCTCACGACCACGTCACCCGCGAGGCGACCCGCGGCGTCGGGTTTTGCCGTGCCGAAAATCGGCGTCGCGATCCGGTAGTCGCCGCCGAGGCGGTCCAGCGCGAGCGACGCCGCGTAGAGCTTGCTGTTCGACGCCGGGCTCATCAGCCGGTCCGCGTGGTGCTCGTAGAGCGTCGCGCCGGAGTCGAGCGACACGATCTTCACGCCCCAGATCGCCGCCGCGGAGCGCGGATGATTGACGATGCGATCGATTCGCGCGCGCAGGTCGGCGAACGAGGCCACGCCCGGGTCGGCGGGCGGCAAGGCGCGCTCCGCCACCGAAGCCATCGCGCGCAGGTGGCGCAGGTGGTCGTCCGCGGCCGTGCCGGCGAAGCCCAGGATTTCGCAGCCGCCGAGCTTGAACACGCTCTGCTGACTCAGGCCGCCGGGCCACTCCTGCGCCTCGGCCGTCCGCGTGCCGCCGAGTTTCTTGATCAAATAATCGGCGGTCTCGGTCGTGCTCGCGTAGCCTTCCGGCACTTGCGCGGAGTGGGAGATGACGAGGCGCTTGTCGCCCCGCGCCGCCGCCTCGGCGAAGCGCACAAAGCCCGCCATCAGTTCCGGATCGACGTCCTTGCGCGCAGGGTCGCCGGTGTAGCCGCAGTAGATCGAGTCGAGCATCACGAGCGCGGAGATGCGCTCAAACGCCGCCGCGTCGCGCAGCATCGCGCGCACGCCGCCGAAGCCCGCGCTGAATGACGACACCGTGAGCCGCCCAGCGCGCCAAGGCTGGTCCGCCGACTCCGCGCGCAGCGCCGCCTCGGTGGCGCGCAGCAACTCCGCCAGCGCCCCTGCCGCGGCGAAGCGATCCGCATAGACCTTGGAGAGCCCGTTCAGCGTGACGTTCACCATCACGCCGGGCGCCCCGGCGGCCGCCACCTGCGCCTCGACCACCGCGGGCGCGCCGTGCAGGTGCAGCCAAATCGGAATCTCCACGCCGTGCGTTTGCCAGCCCGGCGGCAGCGAGACGATCGCCCCCTCAAGCTTCACCTGCCGGAAGTCCGCCCCCACGGCGAGGGCCGAGAAAAACAGCAACAGGAGCGGCGCGTGCAGGAGTGACCGGAGGTCACGGCGAAGCAGGGGGAACAGCCTGGGGCACATGCCGCGACTCTCCCGCGCTTCCCGGGCCGCGGCAAGATGCAACCCGGCTCGACGCCCACCCCGCGCAACGTAACTCTCCCGCCCTCCGCGCGTCCGCTCACGCCGCTTCCCACCTGTGCTTCCCTCGCGTCTCCTTCCGTTGCTCCTGCTGCTGTTCGTCGGCAGCGGCTGCGCCGCGCTCATCTACGAAATCGTCTGGTTCCAGCTGCTGCAATTCGTGATCGGCTCATCGGCGGTGTCACTCGCGGTGCTGCTCGGGACGTTCATGGGCGGGATGGGCCTGGGCAGCGTGCTGCTGCCGCGCTGGTTGCCAGCGTCGCGCCACCCGCTGCGCGTGTATGCGCTGCTGGAGGCAGGCCTCGCGGCGTGCGGGCTGGCGGTGCTCGTCGTCGTGCCGCTCGCCGGCCACGCGTATGCCACGCTCCTCGGGCATGGCGCCCCGGGCCTGGCGCTGCGCGCGGTGGTGTGCGCCGTCTGCTTGCTGCCCCCCACGATCCTGATGGGCGCGACGCTCCCCGCGATCGCGCGCTGGGTGGAGGCCACGCCCCGCGGCGTGGCATGGCTGGGTTTCTTCTACGGCGGCAACACCCTCGGCGCCGTGGCCGGCGGCCTGCTCGCCGGCTTCTACCTTTTGCGGGTGCACGACACAGCCATCGCCACCCTCTGTGCCGTCGCGCTCAATCTCGCGGTCGCACTCGGCGCCTGGGCGATTGCGCGGCGCGCTCCGGGGCCCGCGCCCGTGCCGCCCGCCGCCGCTCCGGCGCCCGCCGCCGAGGGCACGGTGCTGGGCGCCATCGCGGTTTCCGGATTCTGCGCGCTGGCCGCCGAGGTGATCTGGACGCGCGTGCTCTCGTTGCTGCTGGGCGCAACGGTCTACACGTTTTCCCTGATCCTCGCGGTGTTTCTCGCCGGGCTGGCGCTCGGCGGCGGCGCGGGCTCCGCGCTGGCGCGAGTGACCGCGCGGCCCCGGCTTTGGCTCGCCGTCTGCCAGCTGCTGCAGGTCGCCGCCATCGCCTGGGCGGCGCAGGCGATGACACGCGTCCTGCCCGGCTGGCCGGTGGACCTCTCCGTCACGATGCCGGCGAAGTTCCGCTTCGATCTCCTGCGGTGCGCGGTGGCGATTCTGCCCGCGGCGCTGTTGTGGGGCGCGAGTTTTCCGCTCGCGCTCGCGGGCCTGGCGGCGCCAGGGCAGGACGCCGCGCGGCTCGTCGGCCGCGCCTACGCGGCCAACACCCTCGGCGCCATCGTCGGCGCGGTCCTCACCGGCCTCACCCTCGTGCCGGTGCTCGGCGCGCAGCACACGCAGCTGGCGCTCGCGGTCGGGTGCGTCGTCGCGGCCGCCCTGGCGTGGGGCCGCGCGCCGGTGCTGCTCGCCGGCGCCGCGACCATCGCCGCCGCCTGGTTTTTCCTTCCGCCGCTGCCGTGGAAGCTCGTGGCTTACGGCCGGCAAGTCGCGACGACCGACTACGGCGCGCGGCCGCTTTTCCTGGGCGAAGGCGTCAACGCCACCGTGGCCGTCACCGAGACGCCGGGCGGGGCGAGGTTTTTCCACGTCAGCGGCAAGACCGAGGCCTCGAGCCTCGAGAAGGACATGCGCCTTCAGCTCATGCTCGGCCACATCCCGGCGCTGCTGCACCCGAACCCCAGGAGCGTGTTGATCGTCGGCTGCGGCGCGGGCGTGACCGCGGGGACATTCGTGCTGCATCCCAGCGTCGAGCGCATCGTGATCTGCGACATCGAGCCGTTGATCCCGCGCGTGGTCGCGACGCACTTCGCCGCGGAGAACAACCACGTCGTCCGCGACCCGCGCGTCGAGATCGTGCACGACGACGCGCGGCACTTCATGGCCACGACGCGCGAGCAGTTCGACATCATCACCTCCGATCCGATCCATCCGTGGGTGAAGGGCTCGGCGGTGCTCTACTCGCAGGAGTATTTCGCGCTCTGCCGCGCACGGCTGAGGCCCGGCGGCCTCGTGACGCAGTGGGTGCCCCTCTACGAGTCCGACCGCGCCGTCGTGCAGAGCGAGATCGCGACGTTCTTCACGGTCTTCCCGCAAGGGACCATCTGGGGCAACGACGACGACGGCAGCGGCTACGACACCGTCATGCTCGGCCAGGCCGACGCCCCGCTCATCGATCTCCCGGAGCTCGCGCAGCGCCTCGCCCATCCTGACTACGCGGACGCGCGGCGCGTGCTCTCCCGGCTGGGTCTCGGCACGCCAATGGACCTGCTCTCGACGTATGCGGGCAACCTCGCCGACCTGCGCGCCTGGCTCGCCGGAGCGGAGATCAACCGCGACCGCACGCTGCGCCTGCAATACCTCGCCGGCCTGCAACTGGAATCGAGCGACGGCGCCGCGGCCTACCGCGAGATTCTCGCGCTGCGGAAATTCCCCGCGAACATGTTTCGCGCGAGCCCGGCGGAGCTGAGCGAGCTGCGGCGCCGGCTCGATCAGGTGGCGGGCGTGCCGTAGCACGGCGGACCAGCCCGAAAAATCGGCGGCTGGAAAGCCGCCGACCTCCGCGCCACCGCAGCGCGCGAATCGCGCTCGACGCGCACCCGGAAGCCTTGCTTCCTCGTCTTCCCCTCGCCCACACAACCCCTCTCGTTTTCCATGAAGCACCTCCTCCGCCCCGCCCTATTCCTCGCCTCGCTCGCGCTCGCCTTCGCGCCCGTGCGCGCCGCCGAGGCCGGCATCGGCGCCTCGTTCAAGGGGCCCGTCGGCCTCCAGCTCTACTCGCTGCGCGCGCAGTTCACCGCGAACGGAGTGCCCGCGACCCTCGAAACCGTGAAGGGCTTCGGCGTCAAATACGCCGAGCTCGCCGGCACCTACAATCTCCCGCCCGAGCAGCTCACGAAGCTCCTCGGCGAGCGCGGCATCAAGGCGGTCAGCGGCCACTTCCCCTACAAGCGCTTCAAGGACGAGCCCGAGAAGGTCGCCGCCGAGGCCAAGGCCCTCGGCCTCGAATACGCCGGCTGCGCGTGGGCCGACCACAAGGCGCCGCTCGACGAGAAGCAGGCGCGCGAGATCGTCGCGGTGTTCAACAAGGCGGGCGCGGTGCTCGCCGCGCAGGGGCTCAAATTTTTCTACCACTGCCACGGCTTCGAGTTTCAGCCGCATGGCAACGGCACGCTCATGGACCTCCTCATCACGGAGACCGATCCCAAGACGGTGAGCTTCCAGATGGACATCTGCTGGGTCGTGTTTCCCGGGCAGGATCCGGTGAAGCTGTTCAACAAGTATGGCAGCCGCTGGCAGCTCGTGCACCTGAAGGACCTCAAGAAGGGCGTCGCGACCGGCAGCCTCGCGGGCAAGACCGACGTGAGGAACGATGTCGTGCTCGGCACCGGCCAGATGAACTGGCCCGCCATCCTCGCCGCGGCGAAGCAGGCCGGCGTGAAATACTACTTCATCGAGGACGAGTCGCCCACCTCCGTGGAGCAGATCCCGCAGAGCCTGCGCTATCTCGCGAAGGTGAAGTTCTGAGTCATTCGGCAACTTGGTGCTTTCGTTTTCCAACTGGAGCCGCGGCGCCCTCGCCGCGGTTTCGCCCCACCCTATGAAATTCATCGTCCTCCTCGCTCTCGCATCCATTGCCGCACCCTTGCTGGCCGCACCCGCCGCGCCGACCTTCAAGCGCACGCAAATCACCAGCACGTTTTGGTCCGAGGGCGCGTGCGTCGCGGACTTCAACCACGACGGCAAACCGGACTTCGCCGCGGGGCCGTATTGGTATGCCGGCCCCGACTTCAAGGAGCGCCACGAGTTCACCGCGCCGCCCGCCAAGCCGTTCGACGGCGAGAAGAGCTACTCGGACTATTTCCTGACCTACGCCTACGACTTCGATGGCGACGGCTGGACCGACATCCTCGTCTTCACCTGGCCCGGCAAGGACGCCTCATGGTATCGCAATCCAGGCAAAGGCGCGACCGGCCACTGGCAAAAGCACGTCCTCATGGACGAGGCCAACGGCGAGTCGCCCGCGATCTTCGACATGAACGGCGACGGCAAGCCCGAGTTGCTCGCGTTTTCCGCCGGCAGGCTCGGCTTTGGCGAGGTCGACTGGAAAAACCCCACGGCCAAGGCGACCTTTCGCGCCATCTCGCCCGCGGACCCGAAGAAATACTTCCGCTACACCCACGGCTACGGCGCGGGCGACATCAATGGCGACGGCAAGCCCGACATCCTCGAGAAGGACGGCTGGTGGGAGCAGCCCAAGGATTATCGCAGCGGCGCCGAGTGGAAATTCCACGCCTTTCCGTTTTCTCCCACCGGCATCCGGGGCGGGGCGCAGATGCTGGTCTACGACGTCAACGGCGACGGTCTCAATGATGTGATCACGAGTTGGGATGCGCACGGCTACGGCCTCGCATGGTATGAGCAAGTGCGCACGGGCCAGGGAGACATCGGCTTCCAGGAGCACCTGCTCGTGAACACCAAGGAAACCGACAACCCCCACGGCGTGAAATTCACGCAGCCGCATGCTCTCGTCGCGGCGGACATCAACGGCGACGGCCTCATGGACTTCGTCACCGGCAAACGCTTCTGGGCGCACGGCCCGGCGAAGGACGCCGAGCCTGGCGCGCCGGCGGTGCTCTATTGGTTCGAGCTGAAGCGCAACGGCCGCGAGGCGGAGTTCATCCCGCACCTCGTCGACCGCGACAGCGGCGTCGGCACGCAGATCACCGTCGCCGATCTCAACGGCGACGGCCGCCCCGACATCCTCTCGAGCAACAAGAAGGGCATCCACACCTTCATCCAGCAGAAGCCGTAAATCCCGCTCCCATGCACCGGCTCCTCGCGCTCTTCCTCCTTTCCACCTGGTCATTCGCCGCCGCCCAGCCGGCGGCATCGCGCCCGAACTTCCTCGTCATCCTCTGCGACGACCTCGGCTACGGCGATCTCGCGTGCTTCGGGCACCCGCACGTGAAGACGCCGAATCTCGACCGGCTCGCGCGCGAAGGCGCCCGCTGCACGAGCGCCTATGCGCCGGCGCCGGTCTGCTCGCCGTCGCGCGTCGGCCTGCTCACGGGCCGCAGCCCCAACCGCGCCGGCGTCTTCGACTGGATTCCCGAGGTCAGCTCGCCGCTGTCGGGCGCGCAGAGCCGCCACCTCACGCACCTCCGCCGCGAGGAGATCACGCTGCCGCGCCTGCTGCGCACCGCCGGCTACGCCACGGCGCAGGCGGGCAAGTGGCACTGCAACGCCTCCTTCAACACGACCGCGCAGCCCCAGCCGGGCGACGCGGGCTTCGATCACTGGTTCGCCACGCAGAACAACGCCATCCCCTCGCACGAGAACCCGCGCAACTTCGTGCGCAACGGCTCGCCCACCGGCCCGCTCGAGGGCTTCAGCTGCCAGATCGTCGCCCGCGAGATGATCGGCTGGCTCGAGCGCCAGCGCGCGGCGAAGCCGGCGCAGCCGTTCTTCGCCTACGTCGCGTTCCATGAGACGCACGAGCCCGTCATGTCGCCGCCGGACCTCGTCGCGGCCTACCGGGGCGTCGCGCGCAACGAGGACGAGGCGCAGTATTTCGCCAACATCGCCAACATGGACGATGCGGTCGGCAAGCTCCTCGCCGCGCTCGATCGCCTCGGCGTCGCCAACGACACGCTCGTCTATTTCTCCAGCGACAACGGCCCTGAGACCCTCCTCCGCTACCCGGCCGGCAAGCGCTCCTACGGCTCGCCCGGTCCGCTCCGCGGCATGAAGCTCTGGACCACCGAGGGCGGCGTGCGCGTGCCCGGCATCTGGCGCTGGCCCGGCCGCATCAAGGCCGGCCAGGTGAGCGCCGAGCCCGTGAGCTCGCTCGACCTGCTGCCCACCTTCACCGCGCTCGCCGGCGCCAAGGTCCCCTCCGACCTCAGGCTCGACGGCACGGACCTCCGCGGCTTCTTCGGCGGCGGCCCCGTGCGCCGCGCGCAACCGCTGTTCTGGTTCTACTACAACGCGCTCAACGACCAGCGCGCCGCGCTGCGCGACGGCCCCTGGAAGCTCCTCGCCCGCCTCGACGGCGGCGCGCTGCCGCGCTTCACCAACATCAACGCCGCCAACGCCCCGCAGGTGCGCGCCGCCAAGCTCACCGACTTCACCCTCTACCGCGTCGCCGACGATATCGCCGAGGCCCGCGACGTGTCCGCCACCGAGCCGGCCAAGCTCAGGGAACTCTCCGCCAAGCTCGAGTCGCTCTACCGCGAGGTAACGGCGACCATGCACGTCTGGCCCGACGCGCCGGCTCCGGCGGGCTCGGTGACGCCGAAAAAAAAGGCGCAGAAGCAACCGTAGCGGTTGCCCGGCCTCGCGGTGGCGCGGCGCGCTGAAGCGCAAGGCTCACGCCGTATCGCCCCAGCCCGCCGAGCCAAGGCGTAGCGCAAGATTTTCCTTCGCCTCCCTCCCCGTTTTCCTTTTCCGCCGCCTCCTCCTTCCATGAAAATCCAAAGCTTCCCATCCCTCCTGCTTGCCCTGTCTGTGTTTGTCGCGGGCCCGCATCTTCACGCGGCCGGCGATCCCGCCGCGTGGCGCGCCGCCGACGATGCGCGCGTCGATGCCATGGTCTCCGCCGACGCCAAGAAGCTCGCGGCCACATTTTCCAACGACCTCCTCTACGTCCACTCCAACGGCAAGCACGACACCAAGGCCTCCTTTATCCCCGCGATCGTCGAGGGCCGCTCGGTCTACCACGCCATCACCTACGAGCAGCGCGACTTTCGCGAGGTCGCGCCCGGCCTCGTCCACATGACGGCGCGCTGCCGCGTGCAACTTGGGAAGACCCCGCCCTACAACGAGCTCTACCTCAGCGTGCTCGCGGCCTACCGCCTGGAGCAGGGCACCTGGCGCTTCCTCGCCTGGCAGTCCGCCAAGCTCGATCCGGCGCCCGCGGCCAAGAAGTAGCGTGGACAGTTCGATTGGCTAACTTCCGGCCCGCCTGGTCGTCAGGCCTCATGCACCACCTTGCGCATGAAACCTCTCCCCTCGCTTCTCCTCGCCACCGCCGCGGTCGCGGCCTTCGCCCTGTTCGCCTCCGCCCAGGAGCGCCGCCCTGAAGGCGGCCCGCCGCCCGGCCGCTTCAACCCAATCTTTGCCGCGCTCGACACCAACGGCGACGGGGTGATCGACGCGCAGGAAATCGCCAACGCCGCCGCCTCGCTCAAGAAACTGGATCGGAATGGCGACGGCAAAATCACCGAGGACGAGGTGCGCCCCAATTTCGAGGGCCGCGGCGGCCCGGGCGGGCGCGGGCCCGGCGGACGCGGCGCCCCGGGCGCAAATGCCGACGAGATGGTCTCGCGCCTGATGGCCTTAGACAAGAATGGCGACGGCAAGATTTCCAAGGACGAGCTGCCCGAACGGATGGCCGGCATGATGGAGCGCGGCGACCTCGACAAGGACGGCTTTCTCTCGCGCGACGAGATTGTGCAGCTCGCCCGCGCGCAGGCCGCCGCCGCCGCCAGCCGCGAGGGTGATCGCAACGGCAACGAGCGTCGTTGACCCGCCATGCGCGCTCCCCTCGCCGTCCTCGCCATCAGCCTGTTCGCCGCCGCGGCCACCGCGGATGCCGCGACGCCCGCGTGGCACGTCTTCAACCATGAGCACGTGCTCGGCACGTCGCTGGAGCTGCGGTTCGCCGCGCCCGACCCCCTCGCCGCCGAGGCCGCCGAAGCCGCCGCCCTCGCCGAGATCGATCGGCTCGCCAAGATCCTGAGCAGCTACGATCCCGCGAGCGAGTTTCGCCAGTGGTCCGCCACGCAGGGCGAGCCCCGCCGCGTGTCGCCCGAGCTGTTCGAGGTGCTCGCGCTCTTCGACGCTTGGCGCGAGCGCACCGGCGGCGCGCTCAACGCCTCCGCCGCCGTCGCCGGCCGCCTGTGGGCCGACGCCGCGGGCACGCAGCGCGAGCCCGCCGCCGCGGAGCTGGCCGCCGCCGCCGCGCTCGCGCAGCAAAGGCACTGGTCGCTCGATGCCGTCGCGCGCACGGCGACGCACCTCACCGCCGCGCCGCTCGTGCTCAATTCCTTCGCGAAAAGCTACATCATCGACCGCGCGTGCGCCGCGGCCCTCGCCGCCGGCCCGGTCTCGGCCGCCGTCGTGAACATCGGGGGCGACATTGTGGTCCGCGGCGACTCCGCCGCGACCATCGCCCTCGCCGACCCAGCCGCGGACGCGGAAAACGACCTGCCGCTCGCGCACCTCGTCGCGCGCGACCGTGCGATCGCCACGAGCGGCGGCTACCGCCGCGGCGTCGAGCTCGCGGGCCGGCACCTCTCGCACCTCGTCGATCCGCGCACGGCCCGCCCGGTCGACCACATCCGCAGCGCGACGGTCGTCGCCGTGCGCGCCACCGACGCCGGCGCGCTCGCCACCGCGCTCTGCGTGCTCCCGCCCGCCGAGAGCGCGCAGCTCGCCGATCGCCTGGGCGCGGAGTGGCTGCTCGTGCTCGCCGACGGCGAGCAGGTCGCGAGCGCCGGCTGGCGCGCGCTCGAGGCCCCGCGCCCCGCGGCCCCGGTTTTCGGCGCGGTCTCCCCCGCCGCCCCTTCCGCCGGATCGGACACGGAGATCGCGATCAATTTCCAAATCGCCTCGCCGGGCGGCGGGCGCGCGAAGCGCCCCTTCGTCGCCGTGTGGATCGAGGACAAGGATCACTTTCCCGTCCGCACGATCACCCTCTGGTATCACGGCAACCGCTGGCTGCCCGACCTGCGCTCCTGGAGCCAGGCCGACCGCCTGCGCGCGATGGCCGAGGGCACGCACATCGCCGACACCATCGCCAGCGCGACCCGCGGGCCGGGCAACTACACGGTGAAGTGGGACGGCAAGGACGCCGCGGGCCAGCCCCTCGCCCCCGGCGCATATGCCCTCTGCATCGAGGTGGCGCGCGAGCATGGCACGCATCAGCTCATCCGCCACGAGCTGGATTTCTCCGGCCCCGCGCACGTGGACTTCCCCGCCAACGTCGAGCTGGCCTCCGCCTCCGTCGACTACCGGCGCAAGGCTGCGCGCTAGCGCATGGCTCCCGCCGCCGAATCCGCGCCGCGCGCGCACGCCGAGGGCTGGTGGCGCCGCCGCACCGCGGCGCTCTTCCGCTGGCTGCACATCTATCTCTCGATGGTCAGCTTCGGGCTGCTGTTCTTTTTCGCCATCACCGGCCTCACGCTCAACCACGCCGAGGCGCTCTTCGGCGATCGCGCCGCCGTCACGCAGCGCCGCGGCGAGCTGGAGAAAAAATGGCTCGCGCCGGGCGACGACGCCAAGGTCGCCAAGCTCGAAATTGCCGAGCAGCTGCGGCGCGCGCACGGCGTGAAGGGCCTCGTGGCGGAGTTCCGCATCGAGGAGGCGCAATGCGCCGTCGCCTTCAAGGGCCCCGGCTACGCCGCCGACGCGACGATCGATCGTGCCACGGGAAGGTTCGAGCTGAACGAGACGCGCATGGGATTCATCGCCATCATCAACGATCTCCACAAGGGCCGCGACACGGGGCCGGGCTGGTCGCTCGTGATCGATCTTTCGGCCGTCCTGATGGTGGTCGTGTCCCTGACCGGGATGGTGCTGATCTATTTTGTGCGCCGGCGCTTCGTGAGCGGCGTGATTGCCGCGGCCGCCGGCGCGGTGATGAGCGTGCTGGTCTACGTGTGGCTCGTGCCCTAGCCCTTCGGCATGCTTCGCCGCGCTTTCTTCCTCGCCGTCACCGCCGTTGCTTCGCTCCGCGCCCAGACTCCCGGCGAGCGCCCGCCGCCCGAGATCACCGCGCGCACCCGGCCCGCGCTCGAAGCCGCCAAGCTCGCGCTCGCCGCGCAGGATGCCGCCGCCGCGCGCGCCGCGGCCGCGCAGGCGATCGCCGCGCTCGGCCCGTGGGCCGGCAACCCCGAGACCGCCACCCGCTATTTTCCGCCCGCCGACACCCGGGACTTCGACGCGGCGCAGCTCCGCGCGCACTGGCTCCGCGAAATCGAGCGCGGCCTGCGCGGCCTGCCGTGGGCGAAAAATCCCTCCGGCGATCCGCGCGTGATGGCCGCGGGGCTGCGCGAGGCCGCTTGGCCGCTCGACGCGCTCGCGCGCACCGCGCTGTTGTTTCCGGATCAGCGCGAGGCGCTGGCGAGGCACGTGCGCGCGGGCGCCGACTGGCTCGTCGCCCGCCAGCATGCGAGCGGCGTGTTTCCATTTCCCGTCGGCCCCGGGCTGAACCCCCGCGAGAAAGTCGGCCACATCGTCGCCCGCGCGATCAAGGAGCGGCCCGACATCGTCGTCGACGGCTGGATCCCCGACGACCACACCGACGGCGGCCTGCAATTCGATCACGGCCTCTGCGGCCGGGCGCTCGTCAGCGCGTGGGAACTCACGCGTGACGACCGCCATCTCGCGGCCGCCCGCCGCGCCGCCGACTGGGCGCTCGCGCGTCCGCTCGTGACCAACTGGAACTACAACGCCTTCAGTGTCGGCCTGCTCGCGCGCGTGGCCGCGGCGACCGGCGACACGCGCTATCTCGAAGCCGCCGTGCGCAAGGCCGACGCCGGCGTGCTGCCCGGCCAGATGCGCGGCGGGCGTTGGTTCGACGCGCACAACGCGTGCGCCGTCTATCACAACATCCTCCTCCGCGAGCTGCTCGAACTGCTCCGCGCCCTGCCCGCCGATCATGCGTTTCGTCCCGGCCTCCTCGACGCGCTGCGCCGCGGCCTCGATCAAGCCGCCGCCGAGACGCTCGCGCGGGGCTACACCGGCACGTGGACCGACAACTTTGCCGTCGCGCTCCGCGTGATCGGTGAAACCAAACCGTGGCGCGACGCGCTCAATGCCTGCGTCCATGCCGCCGGCCAGAGCGGCGCACCGAGCCTCGGCTTCGCGGCGGTGCCGGTGCTGGAACTCGCCTCAAAGAGACGTTGAGTTCCGCGCGTCGGCGCCCAAAGCGGGGGCGCTTCCGGCCGGTCTTTGCGCCCGGTCACGCGGAACGCCCCGCGGAGGGGCGGGTCGCACCACTGCCCCATGAAAGCGCTGCTGCTCCTTGTCACCCTTGTGACCGCGATCGCGCGTGGAGAGGAGCCTGCCCCTGAGACGATGCGCCAGAAGCTCCGCGCCAAAATCATGGAGTCGCTGCCTCCGCCTTCGCCGATCCAGCCCGCGGAAGAAAAAAACGCCGATGACGTGCCGCCCATTTTGATGAAGCCCTTCAAGGTCGAATCGAGTCGCCACCGCAGCCTCGTGCTGAGGATCGAGCGCGATGAGCAAAAGGAAGCGGCGGAGAAATTTTCCCCGGTGAGCGGCGGGACGGCCTACAAGAAGGATTTCGGGCGGGTCCGCGCGGAGCTGGGCGGTTGGTGGAATCCGCGCCAAGGTTGGAGCTTCCTGCGGTTCTCTTGGTGACCGGAGCTTCGCGCGTGACGCGGCGACTGCGTCTCGCCGTGCGCGCGGCATTCCTGGCAAGCGCGGGCTTTACCTCCCCATCCCCGCGGACAACGCTGCGTGACTGTCATGATGCGCTTCGTCTTCGCCCTCTTCCTGCCCCTCGTTGCCTCCATCGTCGCCCGCGCCGCGACGCCGCCGAACATCCTCTTCGCCATCGCCGACGACTGGGGCGCCCACGCCGGCGCCTACGGCACGCGCTGGGTCAAGACGCCGAACTTTGATCGTGTCGCGCGCGAGGGCGTGCTCTTCAAGAACGCCTACACGCCCAACGCCAAGTGCGCGCCGTCGCGCGCGTGCATCCTCACCGGGCGCAATTCGTGGCAGCTGGAGGAAGCCGCGAACCACATCTGCTACTTCCCGGCGAAGTTCAAGGGCTGGGGCGAGGCGCTCGCGGAGCAGGGCTGGTTCGTGGGTCACACCACCAAGGGCTGGGGCCCGGGCGTCGCGAACGACGCCGCCGGCAAGCCGCGCCAGCTCACCGGCCGCGCGTTCAACGCGAAGAAACTGACGCCGCCCACCACCGGCATCGGCAATGCCGATTACGCGGCCAACTTCGACGACTTCCTCGCCGCCGCGCCCGCCGGGAAACCCTGGGCGTTCTGGTATGGCGCGATCGAGCCGCACCGCGCGTATGAGTTCGGCAGTGGCGTCGCCAAGGGCGGGAAAAAGCTCGGCGACATCGACCGCGTGCCCGCCTTCTGGCCCGACAACGACACCGTGCGCAACGAACTCCTCGACTACGCCTACGAGGTGGAGCACTTCGACCGCCATCTCGGCCGGATGCTCGCGGCGCTGGAGCAGCGCGGCCTGCTCGCCAACACCCTGGTCATCGTGACCAGCGACCACGGCATGCCGTTTCCGCGCGGCAAAGGCTCGGCCTACGAATACTCCAACCACGTGCCCATGGCCGCCATGTGGCCCGCGGGCATCGCCGCCGCCGGCCGCACCGTCGAGGACATGGTGAGCTTCATCGATCTCGCGCCCACGTTTGTCGAGCTCGCCGGGCTCACCTGGGCACAGACCGGCATGGCGCCGTCGCCGGGTCGCAGCCTCACGGACATCTTCCGCGCGCCGCGCGGCGGCCAGGTCAACCCCGCGCGCGATCACGTCCTCATCGGCATGGAGCGCCACGACATCGGCCGGCCCGGCGATGTCGGCTACCCGATTCGCGGCATCGTGACGCACGAGCGGATTTATCTGCAGAACTTCGAGCCCTCGCGCTGGCCCGCGTGCAACCCCGAGACCGGCTACCTCAACGTCGACGCCGGCGCGACGAAGACCTTCATCCTCGACGCGCACCGGAAAAATCCCGCCGACCTGCCGTGGGCGCTCTGCTTCGGCAAGCGCCCCGCCGAGGAATTCTACGACCTGCGCGCCGACCGCGATTGCGTGCGAAACCTCGCGACGATCGCCGCGCACGCCGCCGAGCTGAAGGCGCTGCAAACGCGGATGCACGCCGAGCTGAAGGCGCAGGAGGACCCGCGGATGTTCGGCCGCGGCGACGTGTTCGACAAATACCTCCACGCCAACCCGGCCAACGTGGGCTTCTACGAGCGCTACATGCGCGGCGAAAAAGTGAAGGCACCCTGGGTGAGCGACACGGATTTCGAGAAGGCGCCGCTGGACTGAGACGGCGTCGAAGCCATCACGGCGCGGCGGGCAGGCCGACCCGCGGCGGGCTTTGACCCGCCCTTGGTGCGAACACTCAAGGCGCGAAAGAGCAGGTCGCAGGCGCGCCCTACTTTCCGAGCCACGGCGGGCGGAGGAATCCCGCCGCCACGCGACCCGCGCGCCCGATTCAGCGCGCAACCTCGCGCAGCAGCTCGCGGAGGGTCTTTGTGATGGCGACCGAGGCCTCCGTTTCGAGGTAGCTGCTCCGCGCGCGCCACGTCTCGTAACCGCCGAGCGCATGATGCGCGGGCGTCGGCAGGTAGCCATTGTAGCCGTTGGCGAGCGAGATGGTGAAATGCCGCTCGAGCGGCTTGGCCGCCTTCAGCTCCAGCCCGATCTCGACGAAGACCTCGCACGGGATCGCGGCAATCGTGAGGCCGCCGATGCGGTGCGCCTGCAGCGTGAGCGGCACGCGGTCGGGATACTTGTCGAGCGCGAGCGCCTCGAGCGCGTAGATCGCCTTGCGATCGCTGAACTGCCCGTCCTTGTCGCGCGGCGTCGTCGCCACGATGCGGCGCGCGCGCTCCAGCTCGGCGGCGTCGGCCTTGCGGACCGCCAGCGTCAGATCGCGCTCCGCGCTCACGAGCGGCGCCGTCGCGCGCCACTCCAGCCTGCCCCACGCGCGCAAGGCGGCGTCGGCCACGCTGCGCGCGACGCGCGCAATCTGCTCGCCGGGCGCGGGGCGCGGCGTCGGCGCAGGCGCGGCGTAGTTCACGTTGTTGATGTTGCCGCTCGTGCCGTTGCTCATGATGCCGACAAACGCCGGCTTCCCGGCGTAGCGGTCATCGCCGGCGCCGAGGCGCGCGCCGACTTCGCGCGCAAACGCCGCGAAATAGTCGGCCGAAATGGCCGGCGTGCCGCCGACGTAGTGGAGGCTGTAGTTGGCCAGCAGCGCAAGGGGGCGGCCGCCCGCGCGGGCACGCACGGCCAGGATCGCCACCTCCGGGTCGACCGGCCCCGCCGGCGCCCGGACCCGCGCGCTCTGGTAACCCGGGTTCATCCACGCGCGGTCCGCCTTGCCGTCGAAGGGGTTCTCGTAGCTGTCGCCGTCCTTCACGAACCACCGGCGGTTGAAGACCTGCGTGGGGTCGGCGTCGGCGCCCCACGCGATCTCGGCGGGCTCGAGGTTGCGGTGCGCGCGGATGATGCCCTCCGCGATGCGCGCGGGCAGCGCTCCCACATACGCGGGATCGGGATCGCTCTGGAAAACCGGCGTCATCGTCGCGCAGCTGTGCGAGTGCGTCGCGCTGATCAAGATGCGCGCCGCCGGCACGCCCGTGGCCTGAGCCGCGAGCCGCTTGGCCTCCACGCACACTTCGCGCGGCACCATGCAGGAGTCCATCACGCAGAGGATGATTTCGGTGGCGCCGTCACTCAGCGCGAGGCAGCGCGCATGCATCGGATCAGACACGGCGCTGGCAAACGCGCCTTTCATGCCCCCGTTGATCGGCGAGGGCAAGGCGACGGGGGTGATGTCTGCGGCGAAGGCGCCCGCGCGCAGCGCGCCGGACGCGGCGAATGCGGTCGGCGCCAACGCGGTCAGAAGCAGGAGGAAGCGTAGGGATTTCACAGGATGGCGGGGGAAATTTTTCAGCCCTCGAGGCGGTAGTCGGCATCGCTCACGGGCTCAAGCCAAGTCGCGGCGCTGCCGGAATCGTCGGCGAGTTGCACCGCCAGGTGCGTCATGGCGCCGGTCGGCGCGGCGCCGTGCCAGTGGCGCTCGCCCGGCTCGAACCACACCGAGTCGCCCGCCTGCACCTCGACGGCCGCCTGTCCGGCGCGCTGCACGCGCGCCACGCCGCTCAAGATGTGCAGCAACTGGCCGTGCGGGTGCGTATGCCACGCGGTGCGCGCCCCCGGCTCGAACGACACGCGCACCACGCGCACGCGCGAGGTGCCGGTGCCCGCGCCCAGCTCGTCGATCAGCACGGCCCCGGTGAAATATTCCGCCGGGCCGCGTTTGGTGGTGAGGCCCGCCGCGCGCGTAATCGTCATGGGGCGGCACGCTACGGCCTGCGCCCGCCGAGTCAGCTCCTAACTCGCGGCCTGCGCCGCGCGCAGGATCGCGGCGACGCTCTTGTCCACGTCCGCCTCGGTCGTCGCCCACGACGACACGCTGATCCGCATCGCCGTGCGGCCCTGCCAGACCGTCACGCCCGCCCAGCAGGTGCCGTCGCGCTGCACGCGCTCAATCACGCGCTTGGTCTTTTCCGCCCCGCCGAAGGCGACGAGCACTTGGTTGAGCACCACGTCGTTGAGGATTTCGCAGCCGGCGGCGCGCAGGTGATCGGCAAAGCGCCGCGCCTGGGCGCAGTTTGCCTCGATCATGGCGGCCACGCCTTCGCGGCCCAGCGTGCGCAGCGCCGTCCAAATCTCCACGCCGCGCGCGCGCCGCGAAAGCTCGGGCGTGAAGTCGCTGGGGTTGCGCATCCCTCCGTCCGTCGGCAGATATTCCGCCGTGATCGCCATCGCGGCCTTGAGCGCATGCGGGTCGCGCACGAAGGCGAGGCCGCTGTCGTAGGGGACATTGAGCCACTTGTGCGCATCGGTCGCCCAGGAGTCCGCGCGGCCCACGCCATCCACGAGGTGCGCCTGCGTGCGCGTGGCCGCGGCCCAGAGGCCGAAGGCGCCGTCGACATGCACCCACGCGCCCGCGGCCTGCGCGCGCCGGCCGATCGCCGCGACGTCGTCGCACGCGCCGGTGTTCACATTGCCAAGCTGCGCAATCACGATCGTGGGAGTCGCGGCGGCGAGCGTGGGCAGGGCGTCGACGCGCATGCGGCCCTGGCCGTCAACCGGGACGACGACGACCCGCGAGCGGCCGAGGCCGAGGAGGCCGAGCGCCTTCGTCACCGAGGGATGCGCCTCCGCGCCGATCACCACGGTGATGGGGGGCGCGCCAAACAGGCCGTCGGCCTCGACATTCCAACCCGCGCGCCGCAGCACCGCGTGCCGCGCGGCGGCCAGGCCGCACAAGTTTGCCATCGTCGCGCCGGTGACGAACGCCCCTCCGCACTCGCGCGGCAACTGCAGGAGATCGAGCAGCCAGCGCAGCGAAATCTCCTCGAGCATCGACGCGCTCGGCGCCGCCTTGCCGAGCACTGCATTCTGGTCCCACGCGCCGGCGAGCCAGTTGGCGGCGAGGGTCACCGGGATGGATCCACCGATCACGAAGCCAAAGAACCGCCGCCCGGCCATCGCCGTGGTCGCGGGGGATCCGATCTCGTCGAGCTCGCGCAGCACGCTTGCCGGGTCACTCGGCTTCTGCGGCAACGGCCCGTCGAGCCCCCGCAGCGCGGCCACCGCTTCGGGTGTCGGCGCCACGCCGCGGCGATCCAAGTTCTCCAGGTAGCGGATGGCACGCGCTGCGCCGTCGTTGAGCAGGGATTTCATGACCCGTGCAGTATGCGCCGCCTCGGCCCCGTGCAATCGCGGTCCGCGTGTGCCGCCGTCGGCGGCGCACGGCTGTGCCCGCGCGTCTCGTCCCGCTTGACCGCCGCAAGCCCACGCTGGCAGCGTTGGCTCATGGTTTCCCCTGCCCGCTCCTCGTTTCGCCGCCTGCTTTTCGCGAGCCTGATCGCCGTCCCCGCATTGCTCGCCCAAGCGCCCGCGGCCAAGAAATCAACCCCGGCCGCCAAGGCCAAGCAGGCGCCCGAGCCCGCCCTCGCGTGGCACGATGTCGCGACCTGGGGCGTGGAGGGCCGTGCCTTCGCCGAGATGGAACGCAAGCGGTGGTTCGATCGCTTCCCCGCCGCCGCCGAGGGCAAGGTCACCGCCGCCGTGTGGGGCCTGAGCCGCGACAGCGCCGGGATGATGGTGCGCTTTCGCAGCGACGCGACGGTGTTCTGGGCCGACTACACGCTCAACAAAGCTCGGCTCGCCGGCCCCAACATGACGGCCATCGGCGCCAGTGGCCTCGACCTCTATGCGCGCGATGACGCCGGCAAATGGCGCTGGGTCGGCGTTACCCGACCGGACGGCCAGACCGTGCGCCAGGAGATCATCGCCGGCCTCAAGCCCGGCCTGCGCGAATACGCCGTCTATCTTCCCCTCTACAACGGCGTCGACAAGCTGTCGGTCGGCGTGCCGCCCGAGACGAAGTTCGAGCCGCTCGCCCCGCGGCCCGCAAAGCCCATCGTTTTCTACGGCACCTCCATCACGCAAGGCGCGAGCGCCTCGCGCCCCGGCATGGTTCACACCGCGATTCTCGGCCGCCGGTTCGACCTTCCGGTCGTCAACCTCGGCTTTTCCGGCAACGGCCGCATGGACGCCGCCGTCGGCGACCTTCTCGTGAAGATCGATGCCGCGGTCTACGTGATCGACTGCCTGCCCAACATGAGCGCCGCGCTGGTGCGGGAACGTGCCGTCCCGCTGGTCAAGCAGCTCCGCGCCGCCCGGCCCGACACGCCCATCGTGCTCGTCGAGGACCGGCGCAACACGAACTTCTGGATCCTGCCCGCCCGCAACCAGCACCACACCGACAACCACGCCGCGCTCCGCGAGGCGTTTGCCACCTTGCAACGGGAGGGCGTGAGGAACCTCCACTACGTCCCCGGCGACGATTTGCTCGGCCACGACGCCGAGGGCGCGACCGATGGCTCGCACCCCAGCGACATGGGTTTCGTGCGCCAAGCGGATGTGTTCGAGCCCGTGCTGCGCGCGGCGCTGGCCGGCCGTTAACCGACTGCCGCGATCCCGCGGCGGCGCAGGAACTCGCGCATGTCCTCCGCGAGCGGCGCGGTGAACACCCGCGGCACGCCCGTCGCGCGCAGGTCAATCTCCGCGCAGTGCAGCGCCTGTCGCGGCAGGAGCAATTTTTCCGCGAGCGTCCCGGTCCATCCGTGGTCGATGAAATCGAGGTAGAGCCGCGCATCCGGCCCGTAGATCTTGTCTCCCACCAGCGCGTGCCCGAGCCATTGCGCGTGCGCCCGAATCTGGTGTTTGCGACCGGTCTCCGTGACGACGCTCGCCAGCGTGAAGCCGCCGCCGCTGGCCTCCGGGGTGAAATGCGTCACCGCCGATTGCCCCTCGCCCGGCGCAACGACGGCCGATTTCACGAATACCGGGCTGCCCACGTCGTCCCCCAGCGGCTGATCGACTGTCACGGTTTGCCTGAGTTCACCCGTCATGATCGCGAGGTAGCGCTTGCCGATCGTGCGCCGTTGCATCGCGACCTGCAGGAGGCTGGCCATGCGCGCATCCTTCGCCAGCACCACCACCCCGCTCGTCTCGCGGTCGAGGCGAAAAACCAGGTGGACCGTCGGAAGCCGGGCGTGCTCGCGGAGGGCGCCGACGAGGCTCGACCACGGCCCGGCTTTTGACGGATGGCACACGACATCGCCCGGCTTGTTCACCACCAGCAGCCGGTCGTCCTCAAACACAATCCACCCCGGCACCTCCTCCGGCGCGATCATGCGCACCGGCGACTGACCGCGCGGCCGGCGCGGCCAGGCGCAGGCGCGCTGGGAAAGGAAATCATCCGCCTCGCTCACGCGCCGGCCTTGCCGCCGCGCCGCCCGCGCAAAGCCCGGGCGGCCGCGCGCGCCGCGAGCGGCTTGGGCAGCCGCGCGCCGGCAAACGTGTAGAGCTTGTTGAACCAACCCGTGACGACCTGGCTTCGCCCGGCCCCGAGCGCGCGAATGGCCGCCTCGGCGACCGCGTCGGTCGTCATCGCGAAGGCCTTCGCCTCGGCACCGGGCGCGGCGCCGGCGGCGCGGAAAAAATCCGTCGTGGTCGTGCCCGGGCACACCGCGATCGCGCGCACGCCCGTGCCCCGCAGCTCGTGATCGAGCGCCAGCGTCCAATGCAGCACGAAGGCCTTGGTCGCGCCATAGGTCGCGGCATACGGCGTCGGCTGGAACGCCACGGTCGAGGCCACGTTCATAATCGCTCCACCCCGCGCGCGCAACAGCGGCAGCAGCCGCGAGGTCAGGTCCACGACCGCGCGCACGTTCACGTCGATCAGCTCGAGCTGCCGCGCCGGCTCGCTGTCCGCAAACGCCCCGAACGCCCCGATGCCGCTGTTGTTGATGAGCAGCACCCGGCCGCGCGGCGCCGCCCGTTCAATCACCCCGATGAGGTCGCGCGCCGCGCGCTCGATCGCGCCGGCTTGAGTGAAATCGCATGAAAAATGGTTCAATCTTATCTCAGCATTAGGGAAAATATTTTTGGGCGGCGCGCGTCGCGAGAGGTTGCAAATCACCGACGCCTCCCCCACCGTTCCGGCCAGCCTGATGAATGATTTTCCAATACCGGAAGATCCGCCCGTCACGATGACGGCCGCGAATGGTTGGAGCGCTTCGCTGAGCGAGGGCACGACGAGTAAGGGCGATTCAATTTTTACCGCGGTGCCGGGCTGCGTCCCGGCATCGCGTCAACCGAACCCATACGCAGAAACATGAACAGCCAAAACCAACACGAAGTAATCGTCTCCGGCATTCACCTCGAGCTGACCCCGTCCCTCAAGACGTTCGTGCGCGAGAAATCGGAGCGGTTGTTTCGCCATGAGGAGCGCATCGTCCGGGTGCGCGTGGAACTGGAATGCGATCGCAACCAAACCTCCGGCGTGCAGTTCACCGCCAAGGGCCACATCCAGATCCAAGGCCCCGACATGAACGCCGCCGTGCAAGCCGACGAGTGCCACAAGGCGGTCTCAATGCTCGTCGACAAGCTGGATCGCATGCTGCAGCGGCGCCACCAGCTCCGCCGCGTGAAGCGCAACCATCCGCACGCCGTCGACCTCGGCGCGGAGATCCCGAAGGCGTTCGCCTGAGATCCCGCCCTCCCGTCCGAGACGACCCGCCGGTTGCACCGGCGGGTTTTTTCTTTTCCGTGGCGGCCGCCGCGCCGGCGGCGATCACGCCGCGCTCGAATCCGCGACCAGCGCGTCGCGCGCCGCACATTTCGCCGGGGTCGCCAGCAACGCCGCCCTGAGATCCCCCTGCCGCACCGGCTTGGGCAGGAAGTCATCCATGCCCGCGGCCAGGCATTGGTCCCGATCTCCGGTCGAGGCGTTGGCGGTCATCGCGACGATCCGCGGGCGCTGGCTGCGCGGATAGCGCGCGCAGATCTCCTGCGCCGCCTGCAAGCCGTCCATTTCCGGCATCTGCACGTCCATCAGCACGAGATCGTAGCGGCGGCGCGCCACGGCCTCGACCGCCTCGCGGCCATTGGCCGCGACATCAGCTCGGTAGCCCATGCGTTGCAGGATGAGCGTGGCGACGCGCTGGTTCACAGGATTGTCCTCCGCCAGCAAGATCGAGAGCGGGTGCCCCTGCCCCAGGGCCGCGTCGTCGTTCGCCGGCGCGGTGAGCATGGCCGTGCGCCCATGAAAAATTCCCACCAGCGTCTCAAACAGCACCGCCGTCTTGATCGGCTTTGAAACCGTGGCTGCGATGCCGAGTTCGTCGCTGGCGCGCGCCTGACCGGGCCGGACGAGCAGCACGACCGGCAACCGCGCGGTATTTCGACTGCGCCGGAGCCGTGCAATCGTCCCGGCGCCGTCGAGGCCCGGCATATCCGCGTCGATGATCACGAGGTCGCAGGCGCCGCCGCTTTCGAGCGCGGCGATCGCCTCAGCCCCGGAGGCCTGCGCCTGCGGCGCGAGGCCCCATCCGCCGCACTGGGCCGTGAGCACCCGCCGGCACGCGGGATTGGCGGCGACCACCATGACGCGGCGCCCGGCGAGCACCGGCGAAGTGCCGGTCGCAAATGGCTTCGCCGCCTCCGTCACCGCCCCGAGTTCCACCTCGAAGAAGAACGTGCTGCCCCGCCCCGGCGTGCTCTCGACCCAAATGCGCCCGCCCATCAGCTCGACAATGCGCTTGCAGATCGCGAGGCCCAGGCCCGTGCCGCCGTATTGGCGCGTCGTCGAGGCGTCCACTTGGCTGAACGACTTGAAGAGCCGGTTCATCCGATCCTCCGGGATGCCGATGCCGGAATCCTGCACGGCGAAGCGCAGGCGCAGCGTCTCCGCGCCGCGCGAGACAACCTCGGCGCCAACCACCACCTGCCCCTCGGCGGTGAACTTCACGGCATTGCTCAGCAAGTTGACCAGCACCTGCCGCAGCCGCGTGTCGTCGCCCGCCACCGCTTCCGGGACCCCGGGCGCAAGCTCGCCCAGGAGCTCGATCCGCTTTTCGGCGGCGCGCGCGCCCAGCACGTCGAGCGCCGATTCGACGCACTCACGCAGGTCGAACGAGCGCACCTCAAGGTCGAGCCGGCCCGACTCAATCTTTGAGTAGTCGAGGATGTCGTTGAGCAGGTCGAGCAGCCCGTCGCCGCTTGAGCGGATGGTCTCGGCAAATTCGCGCTGCTCCGGGGTCAGGTCGGTCCCAAGCAGCACGCTGCTCATGCCCAGGACGGCGTTGAGCGGCGTGCGAATCTCGTGGCTCATGTTCGCGAGGAACTCGGACTTCGCGACCGTCGCCGCCTCGGCCTCCTGCGCGAGGCGCTGCGAGCGCGCGAGCGCGGTCTCGAGCTGGCGGTTGAGATCCTCGGCCTGGTCGCGCGCGCGCTCGATGTCGGCCTGGGCCCGCCGCTCGGCGGTCACGTCCCAGTTGACGCCGACCATGCGCGCGGGGCGGCCCGCGGAGTTGCGCTGCACGTGCGCGCGGGCGCGGATCTGGCGCTCCTGGCCGTCGGGCCGCACGATGCGGAACGAGGTGTTGAACGCCGCCTTGCCGTCGATCGCCTTCTGGAGCTCGGCGAGCACGCGCTCGCGATCGTCGGGATGCACGCGCTCGCTCCACGCGGCGAAGGACGCGGCGAAGTCCCGCGGCGCGATCCCGTAGAGCGTGTGCATGCGGCTGTCCCACATGAGCCGCTCCTGGGCGAAGTCATGATCCCAGATGCCCACCTGCGCCGCCTCGGTCGCAAGCTGCAGGCGCTCGGTGAGCGACTGGAAGCGCAGCTCGATCGTCTTGCGCTCCGTGATGTCGAGCGAGCGGCCCACGAGCCGGACGACATTGCCCGCCGGATCACGCAGCGGCGTGAGCCGCGTGAGGAGCCAGAGCGAGCGCCCGCGGACGTTGAACGGCTCCTCGTATTCGATGGGGCCGGTTGACTCGGTGCCGCGGCGAAAGCTCGCGCACAGCGCCTCGCCCAGCTCCTCGGGAATCAGCGGCGCGAGCTCGCGCGGACTGCGGCCGCGAATGTCCGCCGCGGAAAAGCCGGTCAGCCGCTCATAGGCGGGATTGATTTCGGCATAGCGAAAGCCGCCGCCGCTGGTGACCTCGACCACGAAGACGCCGAGGTCGACGCTGGAGAACACGCTTTGCAGCAGCACGCGGCTCTCCTCGTGCGCCTGCTCCGCCCGCTTGCGCCCCGTGATTTCGCGCATGGAGCCGTGCCACACGATGGCACCGTCCGCCTGCTGCTCGGGCTGGGCCGTGCCCTGCAGCCACAGCACCGTCTCGTCGGGGAAGCGCACGCGATACTCGCAGTCCCAGTGCGTCAGCGTCTTGGCCGAGCGATCGAGCGACTCGGTGAACCGCTCCACATCCTCCGGATGGACCACGTCGAGCAACCCCGCGGCGTCGGCCTGCACGTCTTGCGGCGATCGCCGGAAGATCTGCCGAATGCCCTCGGTGACGAATGGCAACGAACGCCGTCCCTCCGCATCTTGCCGGAGTTCGAACAGCATGCCCGGCACCTGCGCGGCGATCTTGGCAAAGCGCGCTTCCGTCGCGCGAACGCTCGCTTCCGCGGCGCGCTCCGCGCGCGTGTCGCCCACTACGAGGAGCCAGCCCCGCGCGCGCTCCCGGCGGTCAGGGACCTTGAGGATCGAGCCGCGCACGGGGAGCCGCGCCCCGTCGGGGCGCGCGAAACTCCAGTCGTGCGCCGAATGATCATTTCCCGCCGGCACGGCCATCTCCCCGAGATCGACCGACGCGGCCGGACGAGCCTCCGCGCCCTCCATGACGAGGCGGAGCTGGAATGCGCCCCCCTCGCGGACGGCCGCAAGGATCGCATGGCCGATCACGGCCTCGCGCCGCACGCCCAGCGCGTGCTCGGCGACTGAGTTGAACCGTTCGATCCGACCGACCGCGTCCGTCGCAATCACGACAAAGCCGGCGCGGTCGACCAACGCATCCTGCCGCCGCCGATCGCGGCGCTCAGCGCGGCGCTGCCACGCGCTGCCGCACGAAAACGCCGCCCCCGCCGCCATCACCCCCGCGAGCAGGATCATCCAGCCGAGCGAGTCGGCGCTCGCATCGGGCAGCACGCTCATCACGAGGGTGCGCAGCGCCCAGCTCATCGCGATCAGCGCAGCGCCGAACGCGAAGAGAAGCCCGGCCATGCGGTATTCTCTGACTTGTAGCATCACGACAGACGCAGCCTTCGCAGGCCGCGATTCCCACGGAGGTTATCGGCGGGCAGCTCAGCGGGTTAATGGCGCGCCACCGCTGCAGGGTTGCGGAGATCACCACCGGTGCGCTTGCATGGGACGATGCCGAGGAAATCCGCCGAGCCTGCCGCCGCGCCCAGCCTCCCCCACGACCGTATCGACCCGAAACACGCGGAGCTTGAGCGCCGCGCGCACGAAGCTGAACAAAAACTCGCCGACACCCATCGGCAGGCCCGCAAGCTGGCGCACGACCTCAATAACGCGCTTACGGGAATCGTCGGTTACAACGAGCTGATCATGGAACTGCTGCCGCCCGACCACCCGACCCGGCCCTTTCTCGAGGAAGCGCGCAACGCCTGCCTTCGCGCCCGGGGCCTGACCGAGCAAATCGGCGCGATGGCCCGTTCGCAGGACAATCTGTCAGCATGACCGAGGAGCGGGCGCCCGACGGCTTGGTCGATCTCCTGGCCGGCCGCACCGGCCATTTTTGCACGGAGTCGGGCTACCACAGCGAACGGTGGTTCGACCTCGATCGCGTGCTGGCGCAGCGCGAGCGGCTGCAGCCGTTTGTCTCGGCGCTCGCGCGGCGCCTCGCGCCGCACCGAATCGACGCGGTATGCGGCCCCATGACGGGCGGCGCCGAACTCGCCGACCGCGTCGCCGCCGCCGTCGGAGCGGCCGCCTTCTTCACGGAGCGCTTTGCGCCGCCGCCAACGGCAGCCGCCGGCCTTTTTCCCGTGCGCTACACCCTGCCAGCGGCGCAACGCGCGCGCGTCGGCGGCCTCCGGATCGCCATCGTCGACGACGCGATCAGCGCCGGCTCGGCCGTGCGCGGGACATTTGCGGAGCTGAAGGCGCACGGCGCCCAAGTGGTCGTCCTTGGGGCCCTCTACGTGTTTGGGGGCAACGCAGCGCGCTTCGCGACGGACCATGGGCTCGCGCTCGAGGCGCTTGCGACGCTGGCCTTCGGCGTGTGGCCGCCCGTGGCGTGCCCCTTGTGCCAGGCAGGCGTGCCTCTCGAGGCCGTTTCCGATGCGCCTGGCACGACGCGGCCGCCCGCCTCGCCGCCGCCGAGTTGAAAAAGCCCCCTCGCCGCCCAGCGGCGAACGCGTGAAGCAGCCCGCGCACGAAAGATTCAGCGCCTACTTCAACCTCGACAACGGAGGCGGCAAAATCCGCGGCATCCGGCGAGTTCACCGCGGCTGCGCCGCTACCGCACCGCCGCGGCGATGCGCCCGAGCTCGTCGAAGCGCGGGCCGTGCGGCGGGATCTCCACATCGAACACATCCGCGATCACGGTCGTCCAGCCGTGAAGGAAATACCTCCACCCATCGGCGACTTGCAGGCCGCGGGCTGAGGCCTGCGCGCGCGCTTGCCGGAGAAACACGAGGTCGCCGCGATAGTTGAACTCCCAGACGATGCCGCGCTCCGGGAACCGCGCGGCATCGGTGAGCGGCGAGCCCGGCGCATCCTTGCCCAGTCCCGTGGCGTTGACCACGAGCGAGGCGGCCGGGAGCCGCGCCAGCACCGCGTCGGCATCCGCGGCGCGATCGACGAGATGGGTTTCCAACGGTGCGGCCTCCCTCCACATCGCATGCAGCCCGCGCAGGTGCTGCAAGCGCGCCGCCGCACGGTCCACGACGTGGATCCGCACCGGGCGGCCCGCCGCCGGGGCATCGTTCGCCAGGTGCCACGCCAGCGCCGTGCCGGCCCCGCCCGCCCCGAGGATTAGCGCCGCTCCGCCGCCGCGCCAGTGCGCCGGCTCAAGCTGCGCGGCGAGCGCGTGGCGCGACGTGACGGGATCGACCGCGCGCCCGTGCAGGCGGCCGGCGCGCTTGAAGATGCTCCCCACCTCACCGAGCGAGCGTGTGAGCGGATCGAGTTCGTCAAAGAGCTCCGCGCACGACGAGAAGATCGCGACCTTGTGCGTCGTCACCAGCGCACCGAGCGAAAGCGGGTCGCGCTTGATGAAGTCCACCGCCGCGCGGTAATCCGCGGCCGGCGCACCGAGCGGGAAGTCGATTCCCTGGAGCGCACACTCCCCGAGCCCAAGCCGCTCCGCCCAGCGCGGAAAGACGGCGTTGATCGACGACTGGCCGGTCGTGACGCCGATGAAATACATCGTGGGGCGGGTGGCGGGTGCGAGTGAAGGCGGCATCAACGAGGCGGAAATGGCCCGTCACTTCGGCCGCCGCCGCCCGCGGCGTCAAACGTCGACTGCGGGGAAGTATCCTGATGGTTACTTGCGCCATCTTCGCGCTTGAATCGGACTGCGATCGCCCGAGGATGGCCACGACCCTGCGCGAGCCGAAACCTCGCCACCAACCCAGACCACCGCCCATGAAAAATCGCGCCCTGCTGCTCGCGCTGCTGTCCATCAGCGGCCTCAACGCCCAGACTGTTCCCGCCCCCTCGCCCCTCCCCCCCATTCCAACCGGCAAGGACGAGGCCGTGCAACTCACCCGCTTCACCGTCACCGAGGACAAGGATATCGGCTATGAGTCCATGCAGACCACCTCCGGCATGCGGACAGTGCAGGACCTGAAGAACCTCGCGAATTCGATTTCGATCATGAATTCGCAGTTCATCGAGGATCTGGGACTCACGACGATGGAGGAGATGGCGACGTGGATGGTCTCAGGCGAATCCAACCCGGATCCCAACGCCACGGTGCAGAGCCGCGTGATCCTGCGCGGCATCCCCAACGCCTACGCCATGCGCAATGGCTGGATCTGGTATTCGCCGATGGACGCCTTCTCCACGGAGCGCGTCGAGGAACTCCGCGGCCCGAACGCCTTCCTCTACGGCGAGGCCGACATCGGCGGCGCCCAGAACCAAGTCACCAAGCGCGGCCTTTTCACGCGCGACCTCACCCGCGTGAAGCTCATGTTCGGCAGCAACGACCTCCAGCGTGCGGAAATCGATCTCAACCGCCGTCTCGTGAAGGACAAACTGGCCGCGCGCTTCGCCGCCGTCTCCTCGCACAGCGAGTCCTGGATCGACAATGTGCGGCGTGACTTCACGGGGCTCTATGGCGCCCTCACCTACCGCCCGTTCCGCACGACCACGATCAGCCTCATGGCCGAGCACGGGCGCACGCGGGCCATCCTCTCGCAGGGCATGATGGTCGATGCCTTCGTCCGCGCGGGGACCGCAACGCTCGGCAACGTCGGTTACATCTACAACACCGCGACAAAAACCGGCTTTCGCGCACAGGGCCGCGTGACGAGCACCGGCTCCGGCGTGGCGATCACCGACACGACGCTTTTGCCGAAGTCCGCGCAGTTCAACGGCCCGGACAGCACCTACAAGAACAACTCCACCTCGTTCACGATGGAGGCTGAGCATCACATCGGGAAAAACCTGCACCTCCAGCTCACGGGTAATTTCTATCAGCAGAAAATCGACAACTGGACCGTGAGTTCGCGCAACATCACCCGCGACCGCAGCCCGCTCCTGCCCAACGGCACACCCAACCCCTACTTCAACGAACTCTACGCGGAGTATTTCCGGACTCGCAGCCTCGACGGCAACATCGTGCGCGATTTCCGCTTCTCCACCGTCTACGATCTCAAGACGTCGTGGTTTACCCAGCAGTTCATCGCCAACGTCCAGCAGCATCAGGACAACCCCGGTCAAAAGAAGCCCAAGTATGTCGAATACATCGATCCCACGAGCCCGAACTGGCAGGGCGTGATCAACCCCGCGATCAATGCCACCGGATTTGCCGCCAACCGCACCGTCTTCGCGGCCAACCGTTTCTACCGCCGCTACTACCTGCGCGACGGCATCGGCGGCGATCGCACCGACGACCTCTCACCGATCCCAGGACAGTCCGTGATATGGCCTGATGTCGCCGGCCGGGCAGCCAACGGCCAGTTCATCAGCCGCCGCTTCTACACTCCCTCCTGGGGCGTCGGCGCCTCGGGCGAGTATTTCAACCACCACCTCTACACCATGGTCGGTTACCGCCGCGATCATTTCGACATGCGCACCGAGCGCGGCCTCCTCCGCGCGCAGGCGCAGTGGGAGGTGGACCCGGTGGACGCATTCAACACGCCCGCCAACCGCTTCGTGCAATACAAGGTCGACGGCGCCAACTACGGCGGCGTCCTGCGCGTGAACGACATGATCGCGTTCGGTGCCAACTACGCGCAGTCGTTCCGCATCTCCGTCGGACAGGGCGCGGCGACTTTCAACTCCGGCGAACTCTCCGGCATCCCCGTCGGCGAGGGCACGGACTACTCGGCGCGCTTCAGCCTGTTCCCCGACAGCAGCGGCCGGGCCCGGCTCGAGCTCAATGTCGTCCACTACAAAAACTTCACGCCCAACGCCCGCTATGCCGTGCCCGGCGTCACCCAGCTCCTCCGCGACGAGCTCACGGCGATTTTCCCGACGACCTTCGATCCCACGGCGACGGGTGACTACCAGACCACGCTTTCCCGCGGCGACGAGGTGCAGGCCATCGCCAACCTCACGCGCAACTGGCGCCTCACCGCCTCCTACGCCACCAGCAAGGTCGTGAACACCGATCGCGTGCCGATCCTCAAGTCGCTGCGCGACCAGGCCAAGGCGCTGAACAAGCCGACGCCCATCCTCAACGACCTCCTGCTGACGATCCCCGAGGGCGTGCCCAACGGCGGCTACACCAAGGCGCGCGGCAACTTTTTCAGCCGCTATCAGTTCAGCGAGGGCGCGCTTCGCGGCTTCGCCGTCGGGGGCGGTGGAAACTGGCGCCTGCGCACCTACCGCGGCACCGTCAACTACTCGGGCCTGGCCAGCTCGCCCACGATCAACATGTGGTCGCCCGCCTACACGGTCTACACCGTCTATGTGAGCTACAACCGGAAGATCGCCAACCGGCCCACGACCTTCCAGCTGAACGTCGACAACGTCTTCGACAAGGAATACTATCGCTCCGCCGCCATCGGCAGCGGCTCTTGGGGCGACCCGCGGACGTTCAAGTTCTCGATGTCGACCGAGCTGTAAGCGCAGCGCGTCGTCATGACCGCCTCCCTCCGGCGAGCGCTCCGCGCAGCCCTTGCCGGTTTGCCCTGCCTTGCGTCCCTGCGGGCCCAGACCGCCGCGCCCGCCGCCGCCGCGGCGGCGGCCAGGCAGCAGGACGCCGTCCAGCTCAGCGTCTTCACGGTCTCGGATGAAAAGGACCTCGGCTACGAGTCCATGCAGACCACCGCCGGCATGAGGACCGTGCAGGAGCTGAAGAACGTCGCCAACTCCATCTCGATCATGAACGCGCAGCTGATCGAGGATCTCGCGGTGCTCAACATCGAGGAGATGTCGCGGTGGTTCGTCACCGGCGAGCAGAGCCCCGATCCGGCGCAGCCCAACCAGCTCATCTTCCGCGGCGTCCGCAACAGCTTCGCGCTGCGGAACGGCTGGATCTGGTATTCGCCGATGGACTCGTTCACGACGGAGCGCGTCGAGCTGCTGCGCGGCCCCAATGCGTTCCTCTACGGCGAGGCCGATCTCGGCGGCGCCAACAACCTGGTGACGAAGCGCGGCCGGTTCACGCGCAACCTCACGCGCGCAAAGCTGATGGTCGGCGGCGACGAGACCTCGGCCCACAACCTTCGCCGCGCCGAACTCGACATAAACCGCATCGTCGTGCGCGACAAACTCGCCGTGCGCGTCGCCAGCGCGGTCGGCAACAGCGAGGGTTGGACCGACAACCAATTCCGCAACATCCGCGGCGTTTACGGCGCAATCACCTACCGGCCGTTCCGCCAGACCTCCATCAGCGTGATGGCCGAGCACTCCGCCACCACGGCCGTCAACTCGATGGGGCTCTTCCTGGAGAACTACACGTTTTCCAACGTCTCCACGCTCACCGCGACCGGCGGCTTGATCTACATTCCGGCCACGGGCGTCTACTATCGCGCCACCGGCCAGCGCCGCAGCAACGGCACCGGGCTCACCGCCGTCGACGCATCGGTGGTGCCGCGCGGCTTGCATGTCGCCGGGCCCAGCAACACCTCGAAGGACAACTATGACACCGTGACGCTCGAGGTGGAGCAGCATGTCGGCAAAAACCTCCACCTCCTGCTGTCCGGCAACTTCTACAATCGCAACACGGACATCCGGGGCATCGCGGCCGCCCGCAATATTTTCCGCGACCTCTCGCCCACGTTGCCCAATGGCACCGTGAATCCCAATTTCAACCAGCTCTACACGGAGTATTTCCGCACCGATTTTTTCAGCGGCAACATCGTCCGGGACCTGCGCCTCTCCGCCATCTACGAACTCAACACGAGGTGGATGAAACAGCAGTTCGCCTTCAACGTGCAGCAGCACCAGGACAACCCCGGCCAGAAGAAGCCGAAATACGGCGAATACATCGATCCCGCGAATCCCGCGTGGCAGGGCACGATTCAGACGGCGGTCACGCAGGCGGCCTTCACCGCGAACCGCGCGACGTTTGCGAACAACCGTTTCATGCGCCGCTACTATCTGCGCGACGGGGACAGCCCGGGCATCACCGGCGATTTCGGCCCGGTGCCGGGTGTCTCGGCGTGGTTTCCGGATATGTCCAACGGCGTGCCCGCCACCGGCAATTTCATCCAGCGCCGATTCTACATCCCGTCGGTCGGCGTCGGCGCCTCGGGCAGCTACTTCAACAACCACCTCTTCACCCTCGTCGGCTACCGACAGGATCACTTCAACATGCGGACGACCGTCGGCCTCGTTCAGCCGATCAAGAACACGTGGGTGAACGAGTTCGTCCCCGGCGCCTTCGCCCCCACGCCCAACCCCGCGTTTGTGAATTACAGCGTGGACGGGTCCAACTACGGCGTCGTCCTCCGCCTCAACGACACCCTCGCGTTCTCCGCCAACCACGCGCAATCATTCCGCATCTCCGCCGGCGAGGGCAGCGATCTTTTCACGCCGGGCCGGAAGCAGGAAATCCAGACCGGCGAGGGCACGGACTTCTCGATGCGCCTGAGCCTCTTCGGCGGCCGGATCGAGATGAACACGACCTACTACTCGAACTTTCAGCCCAATTCGCGCATCTCCCCGGCGCCTGCGCAGAACGTGAAGGACGAGCTCACCGCGATTTTCCCGACAACCTTCAATGCGGCGGGAACCGACTACCAGCACCTCAAAACCAGCGGCTACGAGCTCGAGTTGATTGCCAACCTCACGCGCACATGGCGCCTGATTCTCAACGGCGCGACCAACAAGCTCGTGACCGAGGAGCGCCTGCCGCTGCTCCACGGCTTCCAGGCGCAGGCCAGGGCGCTCAGCCGGCCCACTCCCCTGCTCGACGCGTTGCTGCTCACCTTTCCCGAGGGCGTGCCGAACGCCGGCTACACGAAGACGCGCGCGAACATCTTCACGCGCTATGAATTCAGCCGCGGCGCGCTCAAAGGCCTCTACGTCGGCGGCGGCGCAAACTGGCGCCAGCCGACCTTCCGTGGGAACGCCGTCGTGGTGCAGGGCCAGCCCGTGCAGTCGCTCTGGTCTCCGCAATATTTCGTCGCGACCGCGCTCGCCGGCTACCGCGCGAAGCTCTTCGAGCGCATGACGACCTTCGCCCTGAACGTGGACAACGTGTTCAACAAGGACTACTACCTCTCCGCCACCACGACCACCGGGCAGTGGGGCGCGCCACGGAGCTTCCGCTTCACGATGATGGTGGATTGGTGAGGGGGCCTTTGGCCGGCACCGAGCCGTGGGAGCGAGCTTGCTCGCGACCGCGCGGCCGAGTCGCGGGCTCGCCGCCGCCGGATGCCCGGGGAATTCCGCATCGCCGCCCGGTCGGCGACCTGCCCGGATTGCGTCGTGCCGCTCCTCCTCCTCGTCTCCCTGCTCTGGGCCTTCTCCTTCGGCCTGATCAAGAACCTGCGCGGGATCGATCCGGCGTTTCTGTCGGCGGCGCGGCTCGCGCTCGCGCTGCTCGTCTTCGCGCCGTTCCTGCGGCGGCGGGGCCTCGCGCCGCGCACGGCGGCCGCGCTCGCGGGCATCGGCGCGGTGCAGTTCGGCCTCATGTATCTGGCCTACAACGAGAGCTTCCGGTTTCTCGCGGCGCATGAGGTCGCGGTATTTACGCTCACGACACCGATCCTCGTCACGCTGTTGGCGGATGCGTTCGAGCGCAGGTTGCGCGGCCGCGCGCTGCTCGCCGCGCTGATCGCGGTCGCGGGCGCGGCTTGCATCGTCGTGAAAACGGCGCCGACCGCGGGCACGCTCACGGGCGTGCTGCTGGTGCAGCTCTCCAACGCGGCGTTCGCGCTCGGGCAGGTGCTCTACCGCCGGCTGCGCGCCGGCGCGGGCGCGGCTGCGCCGGGCGACCGCGACGTGTTTGCGCTGCTCTACGCGGGCGCGGTGGCGGTCACGCTGCCGGTTTCGATCGCGCGGACGGACTTTGCGGCGCTGCCCCTCACCGCGACAAACCTCGGCGTGCTGCTGTATCTCGGGGTCGTGGCCTCAGGGCTTGGCTTTTTCCTGTGGAACCGCGGCGCGACGCGCGTGCGCGCCGGGACCCTGGCCGTGATGAACAACGCCAAGATCCCGCTGGCGGTCGCCGTGTCGTTGCTGGTGTTCGGCGAACGCGCCGACCTGCCGCGCCTGTTGCTCGGGGGCGCGCTCATGGCCGCCGCCGTGTGGGTGGCCGAACGGCGGGCGACCGCGTGACGGCCGCACCGCTTCGCCGGAACTATTGTCGCCGCACGACCCCCCGCCACCGAGGGCGCGGGCCCGTCGCTACGCCGCGCGCGCGGCGGCGAGGTTCAGCGGCAGCACGAGCGAGAAGGTGGCGCCGGCCCCCGCCCCGTCGCTCCGGACCGTGAGGCTGCCGCCCATCTCCCGCGCGGCATTGGCGCCACTGTGGAGCCCGAAGCCGTGCCCGTCCTTCTTCGTCGTGAAGCCGTGGTTGAAAATCCGGGCGAGGTTCTCCGGCGCGATGCCCATGCCGTTGTCGGCCACCTCCACGTGCACGGCGTTGTCCTCGGCGGCGATGCGCAGCGAGAGGCGGCGGCCCGTGGCCCGGGATTCGAGCGCCTGCCGGGCATTCCGCACCAGGTTGACGAGGATCTGCAGGACCTTGTGGCGATCGGCGAGCACGGAGGGGACCGACGCGTAGTCGCGGACTATCTCGATGCCATGCCGCTCCAGCGCGGCGGCCGAGAGCCGAAGCGCGTCCTCCATCAGCTCGGGCAACGCGACGATCTCCTTCGCGCCGGAGACTGTCGCGTAGGACTGCTGCATCGCGACGATGTGCTTGATGTGCTCGACGTTTTGCTGGAGCCCGTGCGCCTCCTTCGCCAAGGCCTCGTGCTCGGCCTTCAGCTGATCCGAGATGGCCTCGACATAGGCGGGGAGCAGGCGCCCGCGGGGATCCTGCGTCAGGTAGTGCGCGAGGTCGCCCCGATGGTCGCGCAAGAGGGCGGCCGCCTTGGTCAGGCCGGTCGCGCACGACTGCTGGAGGCGGTCCAGCACGAGCGTGGCCGAGACGTTCACGCTGTTGAGCACGTTGCCCACATTGTGCAGCACGGCTGTCGCGACTTCGGCCATGCCCGCCTCGCGGGACGTCGCGATCAGCTGCTGTTGCACCCGCTCGAACTCGCGCCGTGCGCGCCGGCGTTCGAAGACCCGGCCGAGGAGCGCGCCCACCTGGGCCGACAGCGCCACCCAGGCATCGTTGCGCGCCTCGACGCGCGGCGAGAAGAACTCGAAGACGGCGACGATTTCGCCGCCAACCCGAACCGGAAACCCAAATGCGCCATGCACGGCAAAGCACGCCGCCGCGGCGCCACGCGGGAAGTTGTCCGACAGGGCGGCATCCTCAATCCAGTGGGACTGGCCGGTCGCCAACACCATCCCGGGCAGGCCGTCGCCCAGCATGAACGGGGTCGCCTCGGTGAGGCGGCGAAAGTCGGCGAACGGTTCCGGCGCATCGAGGTGCCAGAGCGCCGTGGGCACCAGCCGCAGCGGCGCATCCTCCGCCGTCAGGTAGACATGCCCCACCGGCCAGGCGGTGTAGCGGCACCACTGGTCGAGCGCGACCTGCATGCACGCCTCGGGGGTGATTGCCGCATTGGCGGACTCGGCGATGAAGTTGAGCAACTCAAGCTGCTGCTGCCGCTCATAAAGCTGGCGGGTGCCCTGCTCGGCGAGCAGCTCCGCCTCGGCGCGCGTGCGCCGCTCGCGCTCGAGGCGCGTGCGCAGGCGGGCGTTTTCCGCGACGAGATCGGCGGCCGGCTCGTTCATGCCCCGGGCAGCTTCTTCAGGAACGAAAGCTCAATGCGGCAGCACGCGTCGCCCCGGTGCATGCACTGCGGGTGGCGGATGCTCACCGTCTCGCCAAAGTGCTCGGCCGCGCCCTCGCTCAGTCCCTCGGCGAGGGCGCAGAGCTTGCGCTTCGAGAAGTAGAGCATCACGAGCGCATCGGGCGACGAGGCGTCGAACACGAAATCGGGCGCATCCGCGCCCGGGTAAAGTTTTCGGACCTCCGGATGGATGATGCTGTTGAGCGTGAGGATGAAGGCGCGCGCCGAGGTGTGCCGCGCAAAGAGCTGGGGATATTTCTGCGCGAGCAGCGGCATCGCCTTGGCGCCAAACCATCGCACAATCTCGGCCGGAGGCTTGCCAAGCGCGGCGGAGGCCGCGCCCACCAGCTTGAAGAGGTATTCGTCCGGGTAGTTGCCCAGCGAGGTGAACACGCCGTCGAGTCCGGCGTCGGCAAGGAGTTGGTCCCAGGTTTCGGCGCCGAGGTGCTGGGTCACGACTTCCTCAAGCAGGTTGAATATGATGCCTTTCATCGGGGGGAGGCCGCGAGCAGCGGCCAGCCTTCAATGAAGGTCAAGCGCGCCGCGGCGGCGGGAGGGCAAAGGCACACGTTCACCCCGGCGAAATCGACCCAAAGGCCGCGAAACTTGAGTCTCGGCCCGCCGCCGGAGGCCGCCCTGCGGCGCTAAGGCGCGCGGCTCTTGTAGGTGCGGGCATGCCCCGTGCCCGGCACGCTCACGGTGTAGCTCCGGCCATCGGGCGCGACCGAGAGCTTCACCGTGTGGGCAGCGCACTTGGCGGCGTCGGCGCCGGTGAGATTGCCCTGGTTGGCCACGCATTCCGCGGGCGCGTTGGTCTCCGCCGGGACATTGAGGCTTTGGTGCAGCTGGTAGAGCGCCTGCACCGATTGGGCCGAGCGAATGGCGGCAAACGATCCCGGGCCGCCGCCTTTCTTCGGGCCGTTGTTCATCACCACGACCGTGGGCATCAAGCTCTGGACGAGCACGGGATGGTTGCTCACATCGAGGCCGTGGTGATTGGTCTGGTAGACATCCACCGCGCCCACGAGGTTGTGCGGCGTCACGAGCCGCGCCTCGTTGTTCCACGTCAGGTCGCCGCCGTCGAAAAAGCGGAACGCGCCAAACGCGAGCACGAAAACGGCGCTGTTCGCGTTGTCACTGGTGTCCTTGTCCTTGGCCGCGACCGTCCCGGTGAGCGGGTTTCGCGTCTTCAACTGCTCCGCGGTCGGCGCAACGAACTTTTGGTCCGCGGCGAGACACCGCAGCTCGAGCTTGGTCGCGCCGGACTTGAGCGGGATGACCGTGCCGGGCGCGAGGGCGACGCGCTTGGCCGGGATGTCGCGGAATGGCTTGATCTGGAGGGGGAATGACGACGCCGCGCGGCCATCCGGATCGCCGGCGGGGAGCTCGCGCTGGTAGATGGTGCCAAACGGGATCGACTGCGCGACCTCGGCGGCGCCGCCGAAGTGATCGATGTGCCAGTGCGTGATGATGACGTGATCGATTCGCGCGAGGCCGGCGCTTTTCGCGGCGGCAATGATGCGCGCGGCGTCGCGGCCGCCGGGATTGCCGGTGTCGATCAGCACGGACTCGCCTGCGGGCGTGACGATGAGGGTGGAGCCGCCGCCCTCGGAATCGATCCACTGGAAGTCGAGCGTGCCGGTCCTTTGATCGGCGCGGAGCAGCGCGCCGGCGGCCAGCAGAAGAAGGGAAAGACGCAGGGGAGTTTTCATGGGGAAAAGGTTTGAGGCAGGGCGGGCCTGTGACCCGCCCATTCACGCGTTGAGCTTTCGAACCAAGGGCGGGTCGCAGGCCCGCCCTACCTCGCGTAGAAGGCGTTGATCTTTTCCGCCACGTCGCGGAAGCCGATATCTTCGCTGTAGATGACCTTGAATTCCTCGATGGCGGCGTCGGCCTTGCCCATCAGCTCGTAGCAGGCGCCGAGCTCGTAGATGATCTCCTTCTTCGCATCGTCCAGGGTCGTGAGCTCGTTTTTTGCCGCGACGAGCTGCGTGACCGCGAGGTCATAGAGGCGCTTCGCCTTGAAGCAGCGGCCAAGGCCGACGAGCGAGGCCACGCGCACCTGCGGGCCCTTTTGCGCCTGCTGGAACTGCGCGATCGCCGGATCGACCTGGCCCGCCTCGAGGAGCAGATTCCCCAGCGCGTAGCGCGCGGCGTGGTCGTTGGGATAGCGCTCCACGTAGCGCTTGGATTCGGCGAGCTTGAAGTCCGCGAGTTCCTTCCGCGCGGCGGCGAGCTTGGCTTGCGCGGCGGTGTCGGCCGGAGCGGCGGCGACGGCCGCCTCGGCGTCCTTCATGTGCTTCTCGACGACGGCCGTCGCCAGCTCGCTCTCCTGCTTTTCAAGCGCGGCGTCAGTCTTGCCGGTGGGCTGCTCCCTTGCCTTGCGCACCCAGGCGAGGGCTTCGTCAAGGTTGCCGAGCTGGCGGTAGGCTTGGGAAACGCTGCGATAGTGGACAAGATTGGCGGGCTCCTTGGCCACCCGGGCGAGCGCCTCCTCGAGCAGGCGCTGCGTCATGGCGTCGCCGGTCACGACCTTCGCGGATTGCTCCAGCGAGACGGCCTGCGCCTCGTCACGGAGCTTGTCGCGGTAGCTCGCTTGGTTGTCCCAGCTGTGCTTGGTCACGGTCTGCGCGACCGAAGCCTTGCGCATGAGGTTTTGGGCGTCGGCGTCGGTCGGCTTGTCGCGCAGGATTTCGTCGGCAATCTTGAGGGCCTCGGCCGGCTTGCCGGCGGCATGCAGCGCCTCGCCCAGCGCGAGGAGGTTGGCGCGGTTGCCCGGCTCGAGCTCGCGGACCGCATCGAGCGCGAAGGCCACGGTCTCGAGGAGGCCGAGGCCGCCCGCGGCCTCGGCGAGGAGCTTGAGGGCGGGCACGTTGTTGGGATCCTTGCGGAGGAGGCTCTCGGCGATCTCGAGCTGCTTCGCCGGCTCCTTCTTTGCGCCGAACATGAAGGGCGCGGTGGAAAAGGTGTTGAGCGCCTTGCCCATGAACCCGCCGCCCTTGCCCCGCGCCTCGCGGAGCTGCGCCACGCGCTGCAGGCGGCGCACGGGGAGGCACCCCGGCTGCATCTTCAGCACCTGCGCGGTCACCTCGAGCACGTAGTCGAGATTGCCGCGCTCAAGCGCAACGCGGGCGTTCTCGATCAATTTTTGGTGGCGAGGGTCGAGCGAGGCGACGGGGATCTCGGGCATGGTGGAGGAAAACGAAACGGCGGCGCGGAAAGGCGGTCAACGAAAGATTGCCCGCTGCGCAGCAGGACAGCCGCAGCCGCGCAAAGATGCGCGCGGATGCGATTTTCCGGTAACTTTCTTGCGAGTCGCGAGTCGCGGAAACCCGTCGCTCAAAGCAGCCCGTCGGCCTCGACCGCCGCCTTGAGTTTCGCCAATCCCGCCGCGACGACCGCGGGCGTCGGCCCCTCGACAAGCAGGCGGAGCTTGGCCTCGGTGCCGGAATAGCGCACGAGCACGCGGCCTTGCGCGCCCAATTCCTCCTCGAGCGCACGGATGGCGGCGGGCACATGCGCGAGCGCGTCGAGCGGGCGCTTCTCGCGCACCTTGAGCGCCGCCGTGAGCTGCGGGAATTTTTTCAGCGCCCCGCGCAGCACGGAGAGCGGCTGGCCGCTGGCGAGCATCACCTCGATGACCTTCAGCGCGGCGACGAGGCCATCGCCAGTCGGGGAAACCTCCGAGCAGATGATGTGGCCGGAGGATTCGCCCCCCAGCGTGGCGCCCTCCGCGAGCATCCGCTCAATCACGTAGCGATCGCCGATGTCGGTGCGGAGCACGCGGCCGCCGGCGGCGGCGAGCGCGGCATCGACGCCGAGGTTGCTCTGCCGCGTCACGACCAGCGTGCCGTTCGCGAGCGCCCCGCGCGCGAGCGCCCGGGTCGCGAGGATCGTAAGAATCTCGTCGCCGTCGAGGACGGCGCCCCGTTCGTCGCAGAGGACGCAGCGGTCGCCGTCGCCGTCGTGCGCGAGGCCGATGCGCGCCCCCACTGCGAGCACCCGGGCCGCGAGCTGCTCCGGATGCTCGGAGCCGACGCCGGCGTTGATGTTGCGCCCATCGGGCGCGTCGCCCAAGCCGACGATCTCCGCGCCCAGCGCTCGCAGCGCGGCCGGCGTCGTGGCGCAGGTCGCGCCGTTGGCCGTGTCGACCACCACGCGCCAGCCCCGCAGCGCGCCCGCGGGCAAAAGCGCCACCGCGGCGGCAATGTAGTCGTCGACCGCCGCAAACGGCGGCGGCGGCGGCGCGGCGGGCAAGGGCGGAGTGACGGCAAGGTAGCCCTCGATCAGCGCCTCGTCCTCGTCGGTGAGCTTGACGCCGCTCGGGCCGAAAAACTTGATGCCATTGTCTCCCGCCGGATTGTGCGACGCGGTGATCACCACCCCGAGCCGCACTCCCGTCGCGCGGACCGCGCGCGCCACCGCGGGCGTCGGCACCACGCCCAACGAAACGGGCTCCGCGCCCGCCGCGCGCAGGCCGGCCGCCACCGCCAGCTCAAGCGAGGAGCCGGATGCGCGGGTATCACGACCGATGAACACCTGGCCCACGCCCGGCGCCACGCGCCGCTCCGCCGCCGGGCGCAGCGCCTCCGCGGCGCGGACGCGGCGCTCCCCCGGGCCACGGAGCCACTGCACCGCCGCCCAGCCAAGCCGCGCCGCAAATGCTTCGTTGATCACCGGCCCGCCATAGGGACCGCGCACGCCGTCGGTGCCGAAATACTGTCGTTTCATGCCGAGAAGAACTCCCGCGTCGCGGCGATCTTGGCCTTCACCGCGCCACCGAGCAAAAGGTCGCGCGCTGGCGCCAGGCCGTCGCGCACCGTCGGCACCCGCCCGACGAGCCAGAGCGCCACCGCGGCGTTGAGCACCACCGTGTCGGCCAGCCCGCGCGGCGCGCGGCCGGCGAGCAGCGCCTCCACGAGCCCGAGGTTGGTCGCCAAATCCCCGCCGGCGAGATCGGCAAACGGCGCCGGCTCCAGGCCGAAGTCCTCGGCGCGCCACTCCGCGTCGAGCCGGCGTCGCACGCCGCAGCCCCGCACGCGGTTGACGGTCGCGGTGGTGAGCTCGTCGATGCCGCGATCGGCGGCGATGACGCCGTGCGCGGCGAGGCCGGCCTTGACGCCCAGCGCCTCCATCGCGTCCGCCAGCCGCGACACCCAGGCCGCCGAAAACGAACCGAGCAGCACATGCGCGGGCCGGCCCGGATTGATGAGCGGACCCAGGATGTTGAAAACCGTCCGCTGGCCGCGCGCGGCCAGGGCCTTCCGCACCGGGGCGATGTGCTTGAACGCCGGATGCCAAGCCGGCGCGAAGAAGAACGCGAAGCCGAGCTCGTCGAGCGCGCGGCGCAACTTTTCCGGCGGCGCATCGAGCTGCACGCCAAGCCCGGCGAGGAGATCGGCGCTGCCGCACTTGGAGGTGATGCCACGGTTGCCATGCTTCATCACCGTCACGCCGGCGCTCGCCAACAGCAGCACCACGAGGCTGGAGACGTTGAATCCCCCCGCATGATCGCCGCCGGTGCCGACGACGTCGATGGCGCGCCCGGCCCACGGCTCGACGCCGGGGTTGAGCGCGCGCGCCCGAAACTCCAGCGCGAAGGCCGCGACCTCCGCGGCCGTCTCGCCCTTGCGGGCCAGCGCGGCGAGGAACTCCGCCTTGGCCTCGTCGTCCTCCACCGTGTCGGCCAGCGCCGCCGCCGCCTGCGCCACTTGGGCCGGCGCGAGTTCGTGGCGCGCGGCCAGGTGCGCGGTGAGTTCGGCGAGAGGCGGCATGGTGCGCGGAGCAGTCAGCGCTCCCGCGCGCGCGCCGCAAATAAATTTGCGCCCGCCGGGCAAAACTGAAAAACCCCGCGCGTGCGAAACCTGCTTCTTGGCCTCCTGGCCTTTGCCACCCCGCTCTATCTCGCCGCCGCCGAACCGCCCAAACCCCCGCCCCGCCCGGCCGTCGCCACCGCCAGTGGCGCGACCGCCGAACTCAGCGTGAGCGACGCCCTCATCCTCGGCGTGATCGAGGGCGTGACGGAGTTCCTGCCCATCTCGTCGACGGGGCACCTCATCATCGCGGACAAGCTTCTCGGCCTCGATTCCTCCGATCCCCTCTTTGGTCCCGACGGCCAGCCTCTCTGGCACCGCAAGCCGAAGGAGAACCGCCCCGGCGAACTGCTGACCATGAAGCTGGCCTCCAGCACCTACGTGGTCGTCATCCAGTTCGGCGCCATCGCCGCCGTCGCGCTGCTCTACTGGAACCGCATCGTCTCGATGCTCATGGGGCTGCTGGGCCGCGATCCGGCGGGACTGCGGCTGCTGGTCAACGTGATCGTCGCGTTCGTGCCGGCGGCGCTGATCGGCTTCCTCGCGCACGACTGGATCGACGAGCACCTGTTCTCGGTGAAGACCGTGATTATCGCCCAGGTGTGCGGCGCGCTGCTCATGTTTTTCGCCGAGTATTGGTATGGAAAAAACCTGATGGCCGGCACGCGCATCGAGCGCGAGGAGATCTCAATCGTCGGCGCGGGCGGCGTGGGCCTGATGCAGTGCGCCGCCCTCATCCCCGGCACCAGCCGTTCCATGATGACGATTGTGGGCGGCTACTTCGCCGGGCTGGATCCGCGCAAGGCGGCGGAGTTCAGCTTCATCCTGGGATTCGTGACGCTCACCGCCGCCTCGATCTACAAGAGCATGAAGGGCGGCGCCGCCATGATTCAGGTCTTCGGCTGGCAAAACGTCGCGCTCGGCGCGGTCGTCGCGACGATCACCGCCGCGATCTGCGTGCGCTTCCTGGTCACGTGGCTGATGCGCTACGGTCTCGCGATGTTTGCGTGGTATCGGCTCGTGCTGGCGGGCGTCCTGACGTTCTATTTTTACGGCGATCGGTTCTGAACGGGCGGCCGGCCATCATGGCGCTTGACGCACCCTTGGCCCGCCCTTTACTCCCGCCCCTTCACGCAATTCGCCGGCGCTCTTTTACGCCGGCCCAGCACCTCCTCCCATGGCCAATCCGAAACGCAAGCAATCCAAACGTCGCAGCGCCAACCGCCGCGCGGCCAATGCCTTTCAGGCGCCCGAATTCAACCGCGACTCCGCCGATGGCACCTACTACAAGCGCCATCACGTGAATCCCAAGACTGGCATGTATCGCGGCCGCCAAGTGCTCACGGTCGAGGTCTAAGACCCGCCGCGGTTCCAAACCCCACCATCGCGGCGATGGTCATCACTTCCGGCGCCACCGGCCGCATCGCGGTGGACGCAATGGGCGGAGACCTCGGCCCGGCCGAGGTGGTGGCTGCCGTCCGGCTCGCGCAGAACCAGTCTCAGTCCCCTTACTCGATCACGTTGGTCGGTGACGAGTCCGTCCTCGGCCCCCTTTTGTCCCAAGCGGGGCTGCGGCGCTCATCCCGCCTCGCGGTGCACCATGCCTCCGAAGTGATCACGATGGAGGACAAGCCCCTCCTCGCCCTGAAGCGGAAGAAGGACTCGTCGATGGTGCGGGCCATCGAGTTGGTCAAAAACGGCGAGGCTGATGTCGTGGTGAGTTGCGGCAACACCGGCGCGTTGATGGCGGGCGGCACCTTGCGCCTGAGGCCGATGGAGGGCATCGCACGCCCCGCGCTCGCCGCCATCTGCCCCCGCGAAGGCGGCCACTTTGTCCTGATCGACGCGGGCGCCAACCCCGAGGCCAAGCCCGATCACCTCGTCCACAATGCCATCCTCGGGAGCCACTTTTGCCGCGTGATGCTCGGGGTGAAAAAGCCCCGCGTCGGCCTGATGACCATCGGCACCGAGGAGGGCAAGGGCAACGCGCTGATCACCGAGACGAATGATCTCCTGCGGCGCACCGGCGAGATCATCAACTACGCCGGCCCGATCGAGGGCTTCCATGTTTTCACCGAGCACGTCGACGTCGTCGTCTGCGATGGCTTCGTGGGAAACATCATGATCAAGAGCTGGGAGTCGCTCGTGCGCTTTTTCTCGTCGATGCTGAAGGAGGAGCTGCAGGCCAATCCCATGCGCGCGACCGGCGCGCTGCTCTCGAAAGGCGCCTTCAACGCCCTCAAGGAGCGCATCAACCCCGAGCGTTATGGCGGCGCGCCGCTGCTCGGGCTGAACGGCCACATTCTGAAAGCCCACGGCTCCTCCAACCGCCGCGCAATCCGCAGCGCCATCCAAGCCGCCCACGAGCTCGTGAAAGCGGGGATGAACGAGCATATCGGCGCCGACATCGCGCGCGCCAATGAGCTGCTCGCGCAGCCCGTGCTCACCTGAGCCCCGCGCAGCGCCGCACCGCGGCGCGCGCTCCGCTTACGCCTTCGATTCCTGAATGTCCTCCACCGTCATCCTCGGCACCGGCTCCTATGCACCCGAGCGCGTCCTCACCAACGACGATCTTGCCCACATGGTGGACACTTCCGACGAGTGGGTGCGCACGCGCACCGGCATCCGCGAGCGCCGGATCGCCGCCGCCGGCGAGCAGACTTCCGACATGGCCGTCCAGGCGGCGAAGCGCGCGCTGGCCAACGCCGGGGTGACCGCCGCCGAGGTCGACCTGCTCGTCGTCGCCACCCTCACGCCGGATCTGCCGATGCCGGCCTGCGCCTGCCTCGTGCAGGCGAAGCTCGGCGTCCCGGCCACCGCCGCCTGCTTCGATCTCAACGCGGCCTGCTCGGGCTTCGTGTTCGGCCTCGACATGGTGTGCGCGATGATCGCCTCCGGCCGCTACAAGCGGGCGCTGCTCATCGGCGCCGAAAAGCTTTCGGCCATCGTCGACTGGCAGGACCGCACGACCTGCGTGCTCTTTGGCGACGGCGCCGGCGCGGCCGTGATCGGCGCGGTGCCGGGGAGCGGGCGGGGCTTCGTCGGCGCCCGGCTCGGGACCATGGGCGAAAGCGCGGACCTCCTGTTCATCCCGCGCGGCGGCACCGCGGCTCCCTCCACCGCCGAATCCATCGCGGCGCGCGAGCACTGCATCCGGATGAAGGGCAAGGAAGTCTTCAAGCTCGCCGTCCGCGGCATGGACGACGCGGCGCGGGATATTCTGGAACAACACCAGGTGCGGCCTGATCAGATTGCGCTCGTGATTCCCCATCAGGCCAACCTCCGCATCATCGAGGCCATCTCCGACTACCTCGAGCTGCCGATGGATCGCTTCTTCGTGAACGTCGATCGCTACGGCAACACCTCGGCGGCCTCCATCCCGCTCGCCCTCGACGAGGCGCGCCAAGCCGGGCGCATCAAGCCCGGCGACCTCACGCTCCTCGTCTCCTTTGGGGCGGGCTTGACCTACGGAAGTGCGCTGGTTCGCTGGTAAATCCCTTTCCGCATGCGTCCCGTTTCCGCCCGTCGCCGGCCCCTGTTTCTTGCCCTACTGATTCCCCTCCTAGGTTTTCTGGCGGTTGCGGCGCGCGCCGATTTGGTGTGGAGCGCCTCGACCGGCTGGCTGGTTGAGGGCGGCGCCTTGGCCGGCCTGGCTGGCGCCGACGGTCGAAACGCCCTTGAGCAGATGAACAAGGCGCGGGCTGACGAGGAGGCCGGCAGCCATCGTTCCGCCATCAAGTCCTACCAGTCGATCGCGAAGAAATACCCCAACTCGATCTACGCGCCCGAGGCCCTCTATCGCTCGGCCAAGCTCCGCCTCGGCCGCAAGGAATACACCAAGGCGTTTGAGGATTTTCAGTCGGTGCTCTCGCGCTACCCGAACACCCGCCGGTTCAATGAAATCGTGGGCGAACAATACCGGATCGCCTCGGCGCTGCTCGACGGTGCGCGCGGCCGCATGCTGTGGGGCCTGTTGCCGGGCTTCCGCCAGCGCGACAAGGCGCTCGAGTATTTCGAGACCGTCATCGCCAACGCCCCCTACTCTGACTACGCGCCCCTCGCGCTGATGAACGTCGCGCGCGGCCACCAGAAGCTGGGCAACACCGAGGACGCCATCGACGCGCTCGATCGCTTCATCAACAACTACTCGCAGACGCTGCTCGCGCCCGACGCCTACCTGAAGCTCGCGCAGATGCACGCCTCGCTCGTCGACGGCCCCTACTACGACCAAGGCGCGACCAAGGAATCGATCACCTACTTCACCGATTTCATGCTGCTCTTCCCCAGCGACACCAACATCGCCTCGGCGGAAAAGGGGCTCGATGGCATGAAGACCATGCTGGCCGAGAGCAAAATCCGGATGGCCGACTTCTATTTCTACAAGCGCTCGAATTTCAAGGCGGCCCGCGTGTTCTACAACGAGGCCATCACCGCCTATCCCGAGTCGGCCGTCGCGCAGAAGGCAAAAGCCCGCCTCGCCGAGGTCGAGGCCAAGGCCTCCGGCCAGCCGGCGCCCACGCAGCCCGGCGAGCCCGCGCCGGCGCCGAAAAAGAAGCGCTTCCTGTTCTTCTGATTGCCCCGCGCCTGCGCGCAGGCCGCGCCCGCTCGCATGATCCGCATACTTCTCCTCGCGCTGGGCGCGCCGCTGCTGTTTTTGCTCGGCGCGGGTTGCAGCCACTACCGCCTCGGCACCGGGGCGGCGCCCGCGTTTCGCACGCTCCACGTCGAGCCGGTGACCAACAAGACGCTGCTCCCCCAGGCGCAAGCCGTCGTCTCGACCCAACTTCGCGATCAGTTTGCGCGGGACGCCCGGGTGCAGCTCGCCAACTCCCCCGCCGCGGCCGACGCCACGCTCTCCGTCGTCCTCACCGGCTACCGCCGCGAGGTCGCCGCGGTGCGCGAGGGCGACACCGGGCTGGCGCGCAAATTCAACATCACGCTCGAGGCCCTGTGCACCCTGCGCACGGCCCAGGGCAACCGCGTGATTTTCGAGAACCGCCCCGTCGCCGCCACGCGCGAGGCGTTTACCGACGGCGGCCAGCTTCAGTCCGAATACCAACTCCTGCCGCTCCTCGCGGATGCGCTCGCGGCCAAGGTGGTCCGCGCCAGTCTCGACATTTGGTAGGGACGGGCGGCCCGGCGCCGGCGGCCGCGCGGTTCATCCTCGCAACCACGGCCGGAGGCATGCTGCGCTCGGGACGCCATGACTGATTCCGCGCTGTCCTGCCCGTTCGAGAAGCGCTTCCCCTCGCAGCTCGTCCGCGACGACGCGTTTTTCATGAGCCTCGCCTACAACCAGGCGATTGACGCGTGGCGGCAGGACGAGGTGCCGATCGGAGCCGTGATCGCGATCGGCGGCGAGGTCGTCGCGGCGGCGCACAATACCGTCGAATCGGCCCGCGATCCCACCGCCCATGCCGAGATGCTCGCCCTCACCAAGGCCGCCGGCGCGCGCGGCGACTGGCGCCTCGAAGGCGCGACCGTCTACGTGACCAAGGAACCCTGCCCGATGTGCTCCGGTGCGATGCTGATGTCACGCGTCCAACGCGTGTGCTACGCCGTGCCTGATCCCAAGATGGGCTGCCTCGGCGGCGCGACGAACCTCAACGATCTCCCCCGCGTGAACCACCACGTGGAGCTCACCGCCGGCGGAGTGCTGGAGAGCGAGTGTCGCGAGCTGCTGCAGGCCTTCTTCAGGCTCAAGCGCCACGAGGCGCCCTGACACGCCGCGCGCCCCGGTCCGATGGGGCGCGCGTCGGGCTTGGCGGCCATGCCATGGATTCCGCGTGCGGTCTTTGTATCCTTTTGCGCGCGCAAGCCGTCCTGCCCGGACCGACCCCCGATGACGACCAAGCCCCGGATCACCCGGCGCACTTTTCTCCAGTCAACATCGCTCGCCGCCACAGGCTTCTGGCTGAATGGCTGCGACAAGAAACTGCGCCTGCGCGAGGCCCGCCGAATCTCCCCCCGGGAAAAAATGCGCATCGGCTGCATCGGCATCGGCAGCCGGGGCGCCGAGGTGACCGCGGAGCTCGCCGCCTTCGCGGACGTGGAGATTGTCGCGCTGTGCGATGTCGATTTCACCTATGCGCAGCCGACGCTCCAGCTCCACCTTGGGGTGCCCTTTTACCGGGACTACCGGCTGATGCTGACCAGGGAAAAGGACCTCCACGCTGTGGTGGTCGCGACGCCCGACCACTGTCACGCCCACATCTCAATCGCCGCCATGGCGCTTGGTTTGCACGTCTACTGTGAGAAGCCCCTGGCGCATTCCATTGAGGAGACGCGCGTCATGGGGCGCATCGCGCGCGAATCTGGCGTCGTCACGCAGATGGGCCAATGGGGCCATGCCGAAGAGGGCATCCGTCTGACCAAGGAATGGCTCGACGCGGGCGCGATCGGAGCCGTCAGCGAAGTTCATGTATGGTCCGATCGTCCCGGAGCATTTTGGTCCACGCAGGGCCGGCGGCGCCCCGCCGCGACTCCACCGGTGCCCAGCGGACTCGACTGGGACCTCTGGCTCGGGCCCAGCGCCGCGCGGCCCTACCATCCCGACTATTGCCCCATGCAGTGGCGCGGCTGGGTCGACTTTGGCAACGGTGCGTTGGGTGACATGGCGGTGCACCATTGCGACTCGGCATTCTATGCCCTCGATCTCGACTCGCCCGACTGGGTCGAAGCGACCACGGCGTCGACCAATCCAGACTCGTTTCCGGAGTGGAGCATCATCACCTACCACTTTCCCGCGAAGGGCCGGCGCGGCCCGATCAAACTCGTGTGGTATGACGGAGGAAAAACGCCGCCGCGCCCCGCGCAACTGGAGGCAAACCGCTCCCTCTACGACAACGGCGCCTACTTCGTCGGCACCAAGGGCGTGCTGCTCGCGCCCGGCTGGTCGGGGACGCCCCGCATCGTGCCGGAGGCCAAGATGCGCACGTTCGAGCGGCCGCCCAAAACCATTCCGCGCAGCGTCGGCCACCTCCGCGAATGGATGGACGCGTGCCGAGCGGGCCGGCCTCAGGACGCCAAGGCGGGATTTTGGTATTCCGCGCCCTTCACCGAAGCCTTGCTGGTCGGCCTGCTCGCCGTGCACGCGGGAAAACCGATCGAATGGAACGCGCAATCGATGACCGCCGTCAACGCCCCTGAGCTGGCTCGCTTCATCCGCAAGCCCTATCGACGGGGTTTCGAGCTGCTGCCAATCGCATAGTATCCCACCCAGCGTCGAGCCACGACACGCGCGAGCCACAATCCCGCCGCCGGCCCAATTTCGGCCGGCGCGGCCCAGGCCAACCTTTCCAGCGCGCCGAGATCACTGCGTTGCACTTGCCCATGAGCACGTGCGGCAGATGCGCGAGAGTTCAAAGGCGTCCCCGCGGAAGGCGGCCTTTCGCGCGGATTGTCGGCGAGGCACTCCACCGCGCCATCCCTGTCATAGGAAAAAGGATGACCGGGGTTTTTCCCGGCCCCACGGCTGACGCACCGGAAAGTTGACGCAATGGCGGCCCGATGCCTCATTGGCTACCCCGGCTTCGTTCCATCAACCTCAGAAAACCACATCACTCCTCATGGCCTTCACGCTTCCCGCCCTGCCCTACGCACCCACCGCCCTCGAGCCGCACATCGACGCGCGCACGATGGAAATCCACCACGGCAAGCACCACCAAGCCTACATCACCAACGCCAACAACCTCCTCAAGGATCACCCCGCGCTCGCCGCCCTCGATGTGAACGCCCTCATCGCCGATCTCTCGAAAGTCCCGGAGGCGATCCGCGGCGGCGTGCGCAACAACGCCGGCGGCCACAGCAACCACGCGTTCTTCTGGACAATCATGGGGCCGCATGATCAGGACGCCCCGACCGGCGCGCTGGCCGACGCCATCAACGCCCAGCTGGGCGGGCTCGCCAAGTTCAAGGAGGATTTCGAGAAGGCGGGCGCGACCCGCTTCGGCTCAGGCTGGGCCTGGCTCTACGTCACCCCGGACAAGAAGCTGGCCATCGGATCGACCGCGAATCAAGACAGCCCGCTGATGGGCAAGGCCGTCGCCGGCATCGAGGGCAAGCCCGTGCTTGGGCTCGATGTCTGGGAGCACGCTTACTACCTCCACTACCAGAATCGCCGTCCCGACTACCTGAAGGCCTGGTGGAACGTCGTGAACTGGAAGGCGGCCGCCGCGAACTACGCCGCCGCGATGAAATAATCGTCCCGCAGTCCTCGCGCAAAACGCCGCGCCCGCCTGGGCGCGGCGTTTTTGCATGCGGGCAAAAACCTCGCAGCCCGCCGCCCGAATCTTTCGCCTCAGGGGGTCCAAACGCTCGCCTGAAGCGCGGCGGCGCCAAAATCCGAGAGCGCCCTGCTGCGGCCGGTCTCGGTGTCGAGCACCGCAAGCTGGGTGCTCGTGCGATCACGCGCCGTGTAGATGAGGTGACGTCCATCGGCGAGCCACGAGGGCTCGATGGCGTCAAAGCTCGCCTTGGACACCACCTTGGTCGTGCCCGTGCTGAGATCGTGCACCGCGATTTGGTAGGTTCCGCCGGGCACGCGCACGGTGCAGGCGATGAGGTTTCGCTTGGTGCGGCTCCAGTCTGGCTCGGCGGCGTAGGTGTGGCCGACATTGAGGCGACGGGGCGCGCCACCACCGGCGCCAATGAGGTAGAGCTGCGGCCCCGGCTCCATCGCAAACACGATCTGGCTCCCGTCGGGCGACCAGCAAGGAGATGACTTGGCGGCATCGGAGCGCGTGCGCGCGGCGATTTGCTTGCCCTGTGCGTTGGCTACATAGACCTCCGGCGAGCCGCCGCCCGTGAGCGTCATCGCGATTTGCTGGCCGTTGGGGCTGAACCGCGCGCCGGTGTTGGTGCCTTTCAGGCTCACGATGGTCTCACGCCGGCCGGTCGCGGTGTCCGCCGTGTAGATGTCGGGCGCGCCCATGCGAAAGTAGCTCGTGAAGATGACGCGCGAGCCGTCCGGCGCCCAACGGGGCGTGAGCACGAGGGCGTTGTCGTGGGTGATCTGCTTGGCCTCGCCGAGGAAAAGATCGGAGATGAACACGTCGCCGCGCCCGCTGCGCTGGGAGACAAAAGCAAGGCGGCCCGTGAAGAAGCCGCGCAGGCCAAGGCCGTTGGTCTTCTCCACCGCGAAGTCCGCCGCGCGCAGCAGCGCCTGACGCTGCGTCGTGCCGGTCGCGATCTGCGAGGCGACAGGCGTCGCGGACGAGCCTTGCAGGATGTCCACGCGCACCTGCGTGGGGGTGACGAGGCTGAACTTGATGTCGTAGGCCGGCTTGCCGTCGGCGTCGCGGTAGCGCCCGTGGGCCGCGAAGGCCTTGCGCGCCAGATCCTGCAGATCGGATGTGCTGGCCGTCACGCGCACAGGGATGCTGCCGTCGACGATAATATCGACCGAGCCGAGTTTGCCCGCCGGCGCCCCAACGGCGGCGAGCGTGGTCATGACAAGCAGGGCGAAGACGGAGAGATTACGCATGATGGAAAATGAAGGACAGCGACGTGTCGTGATGGGACATTTCTATTTGCACCGCAACGCGGCATAACAATTTTTATTTGTTCACAATCCAAAACTCACCGTGACCTCCGACGCGATCAAGGAACTGCTCCGGCAAGTGAAGTATCCCGGCTTCAGCCGCGACATCGTGTCGTTCGGGCTGGTGCGCTCGGCCGGTTTTTTCGAGGGCACCGTGAAAGTCGCCCTCGCGCTGACCAGCAGCGACCCCAAGGCGCCGCTCCAGCTCAAGGCCGACATCGAGCGCGCGCTGCGCGGCCAGCCCGGCGTGCGCGAGATCCTTGTCGAGATCGCGGTCACGCCCGCCAAGGCCGCGCCTGCCGCCGCAGGCCATGTCGCCGCCGGGGGCAACCTCGCGGGGAACGGCGGCGCGCCGAAAAAAATCCGCCACGCCGTCGCCATCGCCTCCGGCAAGGGCGGCGTGGGCAAGAGCACGTTCGCCGTGAACCTCGCGTGCGCCGCGGCCCAGCTGCTCGCGCAGCAAGGCCGACCCGGCCGGGTCGGCCTGATGGATTGCGACATCTACGGGCCCAGCGTCCCGCTCATGATGGGGCTGAGCGGCCGTCCCGAAGTGCAGGGCGAAGGCGCGGAAGCCATGCTTGTGCCGATGGAACGCCACGGCGTGAAGGTCATGAGCATGGGCTTTCTTGTGGATGACAACACCCCCGTGGTCTGGCGCGGCCCCATGATCATGAAGACGGTCCAGCAGTTCGTGCAGAATGTGCAGTGGGGGGAGCTTGACCTCCTTTTGGTCGACCTGCCGCCGGGCACGGGCGACGCCCAGCTCTCGCTCGTGCAGACCCTGCCGCTCGACGGCGCCGTGCTTGTGACCACGCCTCAGCCGGCGGCAACGAACGTCGCGCGCAAAGGCGGCCTCATGTTTCAAAAGGTCAATGTGCCCCTCCTCGGCGTCGCCGAGAACATGAGCTGGTTTCTCGATCCCGCGGGCGCGCGGCACGAGCTCTTTGGCAGCGGTGGCGGCATCGCGACGGCGGAAAGGCTGGGCACGGTGCTGCTCGGCCAAGTGCCGCTGATTCCGGAGATTCGCGCCGGCGGCGACACCGGGGTGCCGACGGTCGTGGCCGCGCCGCACGGCGCGGCGGGCGAGGTTTTTCGCGGCATCGCGGCCGCCCTCCTGGCCACGCTGCAGCGCCCCGCGCCCCGCCCGTAGCAACCGGGGAATTGCCGGCATTGACAGCGGGAGGCGCGTTGCTCTGATTTCCCGCGACCCGCATGAGTCCGTCCAAGCCGGAGCCCACGATGACCCACGAATTCGCGCGAAATTCCAGCCTCTACCAGGAATTTCTCGCTGAACGGGAGGAGATTCTGAAGCACAAGTGGCTGGAATCCGAGCGCCTCGGCTACGACATCGGCTTCGAGCGCGCCCTGCTCGACTGGATCCGGAAGCATCGCGAAAACTGGCGCGCCGCCCGCCGTGCGCGGCTGCAGCAATCGCCGGGCGAAACCGACAAGCCGGCGGCCTGAGCCGCGCTCGAACGGGCAAGCGCGCGCCCGCTTGGACGCCGACGCCCCCTTGATCAGCGCACGCTCCCGCCCAAAAAAAAACAAAAAAGCCGGGCTGGACGCCCGGCTTGGAAAAAAGTGCAGGTGCCCGAGGCGCCTTACTTAATCTCCTTGTGGAGCGTGTGGCGGCGGAGGAACCAGTTGTATTTCTTCTTCTCGATGCGCTCCGTGACGGTCTTCTTGTTGCGGAACGTGAGATAGCGCGAGGCCGGCTTGCCCTCTTTTTTGGCTTCGGTGCACTCCAAAGTGACTTGTTCTTGCATGGTTTTCGGTGGGTTGAACGGTCAGGACACACCGCTGCGCCACGCGGCGCAATCACAATTTCTCCGCGATGGCCGGCCGTCGAAATACCGCGGGGTCATGGGCCGGATTGGCCTCGATGCGGTCGATGCGGGTGCGCTGCACCAGGCGGCCGTCCGCGGTGACCTCGACGACGTGCGGCAACACCACCCCCGCGACCAGCCGGAAATCGCCATAGCGCATGACGACCTCGGTCTTGCGTCCCAACGCCGAGCCCCGGAGTTCGATTCGCCGAACGATGAGATATGTCGTGGGATCCAGCACGAGGTGAAAAGGCTCCGAGCGAGGGCACGTGACGAGCACCCGTGGCCATCTCGCGCCGCCTTCGTCCACAAACCCAGCCTCGTCGATCGAATAGGCCCGCCCCCGCCCGGCCACCAGCGGGTCGTCGAACTCAGCGTCGGCGGCAAACAGTCGCGCGGCGGCGGCCCCCATCGTTCCACCGCGCGGCGGCGAAGCTCCCGTGTCGAGCTCCCACGGCGGCTCCGCTCCATCCGTCCCCTGCACCAACCGCCGCCCCTCTGCCTCGGTCTCAAGCCGAACGCGATCCGGGCGCGCGGCGAGAAGCACAAAGCGCACGCGCTTGCCCCCCGCCTCCCCTTCCCCGGTAGCGCGCAGCGCCTTCAATGCCGCGACGCGCTCCGCGCCACCCATGGCCGCCCCATGCAACGCCGCAATCTCCGCCACGCGGTCGGACGCGCCCGCGCCCCATGCGCACGCCAGCGTCGATCCCGCGGCCAGCACGCGCAGGGTCTTCCCGATTGCCCCCCTTGCGCCGGGCGCTTTCCTCGCCGGCGCGTGCCGCCCCCGTTCCTCCGCATCATCTCCGACCTCCACTACGGCGATCACGCGAGCCGCGCTTCGCGGCTTGAGGTCCTGCGCCCGTTGTTCGACGGCGTCGACCACCTCGTCCTGAACGGCGACACGCTCGACACCCGGCCGGGCCCCAATCCCGCCCACACCGCCGACTGCCGCGCCGCCGTGCTCGATTTTTTCCCGCGACGGGTCCGGACCGTGACCTTCCTTTCCGGCAATCACGACCCTGACTTCACGCCGCTGCATCAGCTCGACCTCGCGGAGAAAAAAATCTGGGTGACGCATGGCGACGTCTTCTTTGACGACATCGTGCCATGGGGCAACGACGCACCGCGGCTGCGCGCCCGCCTCGCCGCCGAGCTTGCGACGCTCGCACCCGCGCTCCGCGACGACCCCGAGGCGCGCTTGGCCGCCGTGCGCCGCGCGGCCCTCTCCGTTCCGCAGCGGCACCAGGCCGAGCGCAACGCGTGGAAATACCTCGTGCAGTTCCTCGGCGACACCGTCTGGCCGCCCACCCGCATCACGCGCGTGCTCCGGGCATGGCGCGACGGCCCACGGCTTGCCGCGGAATTCGCCGGGCGTCACCGGCCCAACGCCCGCTTTGTCATCGTTGGCCACACCCATCGTCCCGGCATCACCCGCGTGCCGGGGCGCCCAACCGTGATCAACACCGGTTCATTTTGCCCGCCCCTCGGGGGCTGGGCGGTCGACGTCGCTTCGTCACACCTGCTGGTGCGGGCCGTGGCAATGCGCCGCGGGGAATTCCGCGCCGGCCCGGCCATCGCGGAATTTCCGCTCGCCGAGGCCTGAGCCTTCGCGCCATCTACGCACATGAGCATCGAGTTTGGCTGGTGGAACAAGGATGCCGAGGGGCGCAAGTATCAGGTGAACGTTTCTGTCCACGGCGGAAACATCGCCTGGCGCCGCCACCAAGGCCATCACACGCCGTGGGAGGAGCATTTTCCCGACGACGATGACCGCGCGCGTCTGGTTTTCGAGGCGAGCAAGCGCGTCCCGCGACGCCTGATCTCGCTCAAGCAGTTCAACGAAGTGAAGCGGCTCAGCGAGGAGCAGGGCGCGGGGCGCATCGCCGGGCGCCGCCACCGGCCCTCACCTGACCTGTAGTCCCGCCGCCAGTCGCCAGATAAGCCGGAATGACGGACAATACTCCGCCGGCCGTGCCGCCAACCGAGCCGATACTTCCGCCGGCTCCACCCACTCGCCATACTGAATCTCCCGCGGATCGACGACGATGAGTGCCGCACCATGGAGCCGGTAAACCCAGACAAATTCCCAGCCGGTCTCCTCGCACGCCTCGATACGAATCCAGCGCTCGGGCACTCGCGGCGGTGCGATTTGCACGCCGATTTCCTCGCCCAGCTCGCGCACGGCCGCCGTGTCGTAGTCTTCGCCGGCGTCGACATGCCCCGAGCAGGAGGAATCCCAAAGCCCGGGCGAAAGATCCTTGAGCATCGATCGCTTCTGGAGAAACACCCGCCCCGCCGCATCGAACACCAGGATGTGCACCGCCCGGTGCCAGAGCCCGGTCGCGTGCACGACGCGCCGCGTCTCGCGTCGCAGCACCTCGTCGCGCTCGTTCACGACGTCAAACCACTCGTCGCCCCCGCCGGCCTTTACTTTGGCATTCATTCGTGCCCTTTCGTGCGCTCCATCGCCGCAAAACACCATGCCGAAAATCGAGGTCAACAAGGTCGCCGAGATCCTGAAGAAGAACGAAATCTCCCCCGCCATCCTGCGCCGCATTGTCGAGGAGCTGAACCTCGCCGTGCAGCCCGACCCCGGTGAGGAGGAGAAGCCGCCGCCCGTGAAGAAGCAGTTCGCCATCCTCGTCAGCGATCCCGACGGGCGCCTGCCCAAGCACGACTTCGTCGGCTGGGTGCTGCAGCTCCCGGAAAACGAAAGCGTGGCCACCACGCTCGACCGCGTCCTTCGCAGCGCCTACGATTTCAACACGACGAAGAAGGGCCGGCTCCTGCCCGTGAAGACCATCGGCGAGGCGATCGAGAACGTGCCCGCCAAGGCCTTCAAGGAGGCCGACCTCTGGGTGAAGACGAAGACGCCCGTCCTCGTGCTGCGCACGGACAACGAGATTCCGAAGGAATAAGCGCGGCAGCGACGGACGCAGGGCGGGGCTGTGACCCGCCCTCGAAAACTCAACGCGCGAAAGGGCGGGTCACAGACCCGCCCCCCTTCAAATCTCAGGCTTCCGGCCTGGAGCCGGGCGCAAAGCCAGGATAGGTTCGCTCAGAAACTCGCCGTCACCCCCAGCTTCAGCAGCCGCGGCGCGGTCACGCCGAGGAGGCTCGAGCCGGCGGCGGCCCAGGCGTTCTTGTTCGTGAGGTTGTCGCCGTTGACGCGGATCACGACGGGCGTGTCGGCGAACTTCATCCGGTAGCTCACGCCGGCGGACCAGGTCGTGTAGCCGCCGATGTAGCCTTGGTTCGTGTTGTTCACCGCCCGACGGCCCGTGTAGTAGCCGCCGAGCGAGGCCGCGAGGTTCGTCACCGGTGTGCGCCACTCGGCGAAAAGCGAGCCGGTGTAGCGCGCGGTGTTTTCCGGGTTCTTGCCCTGCGTCGTGGCGTTGAGCGCCTTCACCTGCCGCGCGTCGAGGTCCTGCAGCGAGCCGATGAGCGAGACGCTCTTGGTGACTTCGCCGGAAAGAAAGAGCTCCAAGCCGCGGAAGCGCGCGAGCCCGTTGGGCACAAAGCGGTTCGTCGCCGGATCGATGAAGGTGCTGGGGCGCTCGATCTCGAAGACGCCGAGCTGCGCGAGGAGGCCGCCGAGCACCTTGGCCTTCGCGCCGATCTCCTTCTGCTTCGAGGTGAGCGGCGGGAGAATCGAGCCGGCGTTGACGGTGCCCGCGGGCGCGTTGCCGCCGGCCTCGAGGCCCCTGAGGTAGCTGCCGTAGAGGGATGTGTTCCGCGTGGGCTTGAAGACGAGCGAGTAGAACGGCGTCGTGCGGCCGGTGATGTCGTAGTTCGTCGTGGCGGTCGTGCTCGTGTAATCCGTCGCACGCACGCCCACGATGGCCTGCAGCTTTTCCTCGAACGCGGACACACGGTCCGACGCGTAGTAGCCGAAGTCGCGGATGCGCGTGGGCACCTGCGTGATGACATTGATGGCGGGCCCCACCGCCGCCGGCGGGGCCGGGCGGTAATAGTTTTGCGGAATCGCCACGGCGCCGCGGCTGGGAGCGTTGGCCCGGCGGGTGTTGCTGGTGACGCCCACCGACACATCGTGGCGCAAACCGCCGGTGAGGAAGCGGCCGAAGGTCTCGGCCCGGTAGTTCTTGTTGCGGTAGTCCTGCCCCGGAAAGAACTGGATGCTCAGGCTGCCATTGCCCGTGGTGCCGATGCTCGTGGCCTGGGGCGCCGCAAACGTGAACGGGCCGTAGATGCGATCACGGTTGGTGTGGGCGTTGCCCGCCTCGACGAAGACGGTCCACTGCGGGTTGATGATGAAATCCGCGCGCGCCCACCAGTTGGTCATGGTGGCGTCGTAGCGCTGCCAGTCGCCGCCGAGGTTTTGCTTGTTGGAGGGCAGCGGCGGCGGCGTGACGACGCCCGCGATCGCGGCCGGGAGCGTGATGGCGCTCTGCTCGGTCACGTTCTTGTCGAGGTGCTCGAAGTCCGCGCGCAGGATCAGCTTGTCCGTGATCCGCCAGTCGCCGGCGAGCGCCGCGAATTTCCGATCGCCCTCGTAGTTGTCGATGCCGGTCTCCTCGCTGCTCGCCGCGAGGTTGAGGCGGAGGCCGACGGCGTTGCCGGGCGCGAAGCGCCGCGAGACGTCAAGCGCGCCGCCATAGCCGCCCGCGGAGTTGGCCGTGAGGGTGACATTGGTGAGCGGCGCGGCGGTGGCGCGCTTCGTGACGAGGTTGATGACGCCGCTCGGCGGGATGAAGCCGTAGTAGAGCGAGGACGTGCCCTTCAGCACCTCGACGCGCTCCTTGTTCTCCATCGAGATGTCCGCGAGGTTGACGATCGGGAGCGAGCCGTTGAGGCGGTAGTTGCCGCGGTTCTCGATCAGGATGCCGCGAATCGCGAGGTTGTCGTAGACGGAGCCGGTGATCTGCGCGCGGGAGACGCCGGCGGTGTTCTTCAGGGCGTCCATCAGGCCGCGCGCCGCCTGCGCGTCGAGCACCTCGCGCGTGAGCACGTTGATCGTGAGCGGCACGTCCACCGGATCGACATCGCGGTAGGCGCCCATCTGCACGCTCTCCGCCTGGTAGCTCTGGAGGCGCTTGTCGGCGACGTTGAAGCTCTCGAGCGTGACCGGGGGCAGGCCCTTGGCATCCGCAACGGCGGCGCCGGGCCCCGCGGGGCTTTGGGCGAAGGCGCTCGCCGCGGAAACCGCGAGCGCGAACAAGACACGAGGGGAGGTTTTCATGAGTTGGTCAGGTGAAAGGGCGGCGGGGCCGTCAGGGCTTCAGGTATTTCGCGAACCACTCGAAGGCGCGCCGCTGGCAGTCGCGGCCTTCCTCGCTGTCGACGAAGGGAAACTCATGCCCGCCCGGCGCATCCTGGTAGAGGTGCTCGCCGAAGGTCTTGCCGTAGGCTTTGAGCGCCTCGATGACGCGCTTGTTGTGGAGCTGGTAAGGCACGGTCTTGTCGCCCGTCGTCGACATGAGGAACACCGGCGTCTCGATCTTCTCGACGAAGAAGGCCGGCGAGATCGCGATGTAGGCGGGCAGGTTTTTGTCGGGCAGCTTGCCGCCGAAATTTTTCTGCGCCGCGATGTCCTGCCGCCGCGCCTCGGACTTGTAGCCCATGAACGACACGATGTCCGAGAGCCCCGCGAGCTGCACCGCGGCGGCGAAGCGCTTCGGCTCCACCTCCAGCGCGCGCAGCGTGATCATGCCGCCGCGGCTGTGGCCGAGGATGCCGAGCCGCGCGGGATCGACGAAGTCCCTGCCCGCGAGGTAGGCCGAGGCCGCGAGCACGTCGGCGAGATCGGTCACGCCGTAGTTGTTCTCGTAGATCGTCTCGTCGTGGCCGGAGCTGCCGCGATACTCGGGATACATGACGACGTAGCCGCGCTCCACCGCCGCCGCGATCCATGGAAACCAGTCGGCGCTGAGCTGGATGTGGTTGCCGCCATGCACCATCACGAGCGCCGGGTGCTTTTTTCCGGCCGTCATCTTCGCCGGCGTGAACACATACCCGGGGATCGCCTCCTTGTCGGCCGTGTTGGCAGGGAAGTTCACGCGCTGCATCCGCACGCGCTCGCCGTATTCCTGCCGGAAGTTGGACACGATCAGCTCGGTCTTGAGGATGAACACCTCCTGCGTGAGCCGCGCGACCTGCGGGCCGACCTCCTTGGAATTGCGATCGAGGAACTGCGTGAGCGTGCCCTCGGCCGGGGCCTTGGCCGGTTCCTGCGCCGTCAAAAGGGGCAAGGCGAGCAGCGACGCCCCGAGCATCGTGGTGAATTTCATGGGAAGAACGGCGAGCATAGCGGAATCCCGACGGCCACAACTCAGGATTTTGTCGCCGGCACGATCCGCACCTCGAAAATCTTGGGCCACAATTTGCCGGTAAAAAACAGCCGGTCCGACGCGGCGTCATAGGCGATGCCGTTCAGCACGGCGCCTTCGGCCGCGCGCTCGGACGCCGGCAAGAGGCCCGCGCAGTCGATCACCCCGCGCACCTGGCCGCTGCCCGGATCAATCCGGACGATCTCGTCGGTCATCCACACGTTCGCGAAAATCTCGCCGCGGACCCACTCAAGCTCGTTGAGCCGGTCGACGGGCTTGCCGGCGGCGGTGACGCTGACGGTGCGCGCGACCTTGAACGTCGTCGGGTCGAGAAAACGGAGGCGGCTCGTGCCATCGCTCAGGATGAGGCTCGTGCCGTCGGTCGTGAGGCCCCAGCCCTCGCCCTCGTAGGCGAAGTCGCGCTCGAGCCGAAAGGTGTCCGCATCGTAGACGAAGCCCTTTCCATTCTGCCAGGTGAGCTGATAGGCCCGGTCTCCGAGCACGGCGAGGCCCTCGCCGAAGAACTCGCGGGCGAGCGCGACGCGCTTGCGCACGCGGCCGGTCTTGAGCTCGACCTCGCGCAGCGTCGACTGGCCGTTGAGCCCGGTGCTCTCGATCCAGTCCCCGTTGCGCACCACCAGCCCCTGCGTAAACGCCCCGCGATCATGCGGCCACGCGGCGATCACTTCACAGGTGTAGCGGACCGGCTCGCCCGTGGCGCCGCTCACCGCCGGTGACGGCGGCACGCTCGGCCGCCCACTTGCGGCGGGCTTTCCGCATCCGGCCAGGAAAAGCGCGGCGACGGCGACAAGGGCGCCGGCCCGCGAAACCGGATTTGCGTTTTTCACGGGGGCAGTGGCTAATGTCCGCTCTGCCGCAACTCAACTCTTCCGTGCCCGGAAAAAACGTCCCGCCTCCCCTCCTCTACGCCGATACCGAGCGCAGCGCCGACATGCTCCATTTTGGCCGCGTCGCGATGCACGATCCGTTCGCGGCCTTCGCGGCCGGCGGGAAAAAAATCGCGCTGGTGAGCGCCTTGGAGTTCGGCCGCGTGCGGCGCACCTCGGGCTTCGATCGGGTGCTGCCCCTTGAGCCGTATGTGGCGCGCGCCCGCGCCAAGTGGCCGCGGCGCCGGACCGGCGCGGCCGAGGTAATCGCGCTCGCCGCGCGGGATTGCGGGCAACGGCGCTTCACCGTGCCGGAGGATTTTCCCGCCTCCCTCTACGGCAAGCTCCGCGGGCTCGGCCTGGACCTCACGATCGCCTCGGGCGCGCTGTTTCCCGAGCGCGAGATCAAGACCGCCGCCGAGATCGCCGCGATTCGCGAAGGCAACCGCTGCAGCGCGCTCGGGCTGGCGGCCGCGGAAAAGATGCTCCGCGCCAGCCGGGCCGTCGGGCGGCGCCTGGTTCACCGCGGCCAAGCGCTCACCAGCCAGCGGCTCAAGTTTGCCATCGAGGTCGCATGCCTCGAGGCCGGGGCCGTCTCCGCCCACACCATCGTCGCCGGCGGCGACCAAGCCTGCGATCCCCACGAGCGCGGCTCCGGCCCGCTGCGCCCGCACGAGCTCATCATCGTCGACATCTTTCCGCGGGTCACCGACACCGGCTACTTTGGCGACATGACGCGCACCTTTCTCCGCGGCCGGGCCAGCGACGCCCAGCGCGCCATCGTCGCCGCCGTGCGCGCCGCTCAGCTCAAGGCGCTCGGCGGGATCCGGGCCGGCGTGAACGGCCGCGACGTGCATCGCCGCGTGGAGGCCGAGTTCGCGGCCCGTGGCTTCGCCACGCGGCGCACCGCGCGCGGCTCCGTCGGCTTTTTCCACGGCACCGGCCACGGCCTCGGCCTCGCCGTGCACGAGCCGCCGCGGATGAGCGGCGCAGTCGACTATACCCTGCTCAACGGCTCGGTCGTCACCGTCGAGCCCGGGCTCTACTACCCCGGCGTGGGGGCCTGCCGCATCGAGGATGTGGTTCAGATCACAGCCAGGGCGCCGAAGATGCTGTCGCGCTACCACTACGAATGGGAATTCCGATGAAGCACCTGCCCGCCCTGCTCAAAAAAATTTCCCGCCTCCGTATCCTGGTCGTCGGCGACGTGATGCTCGATCACTACATCTGGGGCGACGCCACCCGCATCTCGCCCGAGGCTCCCGTGCCGGTCGTGGACATCGCGAAGGACACGTGGACGGCCGGCGGCGCGGCCAACGTCGCCCTCAACATCGCCTCGCTCGGCGCCACCTGCACCGTCGCCGGCTTCATCGGCCGCGACGAGGCGGGCATCCGCCTGTCCGCCATCCTCCACGGCAAGAACATCGCCACCGTCCCCACGCCCGGCGACGCCCCCACCATCCTGAAGACCCGCGTGCTCGTGCAACGCCAGCAGCTCTGCCGGCTCGACCGCGAGGCGGCGCCGTCCGCCTACCAGTTCCCGGCGGAAAAGGCCAAGACGCTGCTCGCCGACGAAATCGCGGCCTGCGACGCCGTCATCCTCTCCGACTACGCCAAGGGCATCATCACGGACAGCCTCGTCGCCACCGTCACCAAGCTCGCCCGCGCCGCCGGCAAGCTCGTCGCGCTCGATCCGAAGCCGAAGCGCAAGCTCGCCTTCCACGGCCTCGATCTCATCACGCCGAACAAGCGCGAGTCGCTGGAGCTCGCGGGCCTCACGCTCCCGCCGCACACGCCCTTTCCCGCCGCCGAGGTCTGCGCGCGGCTCCACGAGCTCTACGCCACCAAGCACCTCGTGATCACGCTCGGCGAGGATGGCATGCTGCTGAGCTCGCACGGCAAGATTGTCCGCACCATCCCCACCGCCGCACGCGAGGTCTTTGATGTCTCGGGCGCGGGCGACACCGCGCTCGCCGGCCTCGTCCTTGCCCTCGCCGCCGGTTCCAAGCTCGAGGACGCGGCGCACTTCGCCAACGCCGCCGCCGGCGTCGTCGTCGGCAAGCTCGGCACCGCGACCGTCACGCCGAAGGAACTCACCGACTACGTGAACCACCGCTGACGCGCGCGATGTCCAAGGCCCTTTTCCTCGATCGCGACGGCACGCTCATCCTCGACAAGCACTACCTCGCCGATCCGGCCGGGGTGGAACTGATCCCCGGGGTGGCCGCTGCCCTCGCGCATGCCCGAGCGCTCGGCTACCGGCTCTTCATCGTGACCAACCAGTCCGGCGTCGGCCGCGGCTACCACACGCTCGATGACGTGCATCGCTGCAACGCACGCATGGACGAGCTCCTCGCGTTGCCCCGGCCCATCTGGGACGGCATCTGCATCGCGCCCGAGTCGTCCGACCAACCGTCGCGCTACCGCAAGCCCTCGCCCGCCTATCTCCTGGAAATGATCGCGCAGCATCGCCTCGACCCCGCGCAGTGCTGGATGGTGGGCGACCGGGAGAGCGACATCGACGCCGGCCTCAACGCCCGCGTCAATTCCGCCGCAGTCTGCACGGGCAAGCACGATGCCGCCGGCTGGGCCGCGCTGGCAAAGCCCGGCGTGCGGGTGTTTCCGAGCCTCGTGGAGCTGGTCGCGACGCTGCGGTAGGAGCGCGTTTGCGCGCGATTCGACCGCCCAAAGCATCCCATCGCGCGCAAGCGCGCTCCTACCTTCCAAACCGCCATGCCCGAGCTCGCCGAGGTTGAATTTTTCCGCAAGCGCTGGACCCAGGCCGCGCGTGGGCAGCGCGTCGTCCGCGTCCATGCCCACGACGGCAAGAAAATCCTCCTCGGGATCGACCTCCCGGCATTCCGCCGCGCGCTCACGGGCGCCACGCTCGAATCCTCCGAGGCGCGCGCCAAGCAGATGCTCTTTCGCTTCAGCGGCGGCCACTGGCTCGGTGTCCACCTCGGCATGAGCGGCGAACTCACCGTCGCGCCGCCGGCGCACATGCCCGGCAAGCACGATCACCTCATCCTCGTGATGGAAAAATGCGCCCTCGTCTTCACCGACCCGCGCATGTTCGGGCTCGTGCGATTTCACCGGGGCGAAGCGCCGCCGCCGTGGTGGACGAGCATCACACCCGCGCTGACCTCGCCGGCATTTTCTTGCGCGGCCGTCGCCGCGTTTCTTCGTCGCCGCGCGCGCGCCCCCATCAAGGCCGTGCTGCTGATGCAGGAGCGGTTCCCCGGCATCGGCAACTGGATGGCCGATGAAATCCTCTGGCGCGCCGCGATCCATCCCGCGCGGCTCGCGGGATCGCTGACGCCCGCCGAGGTGCGGACGCTCTGGCGCGAGTGCCGCGGCGTCGCGCGTCGCGCGCTCGACACGATCGCGGGCCGGGGCGACTACCTGCCGCCCGATCTCAACGCGCACATCCCGAAATCGTGGCTCTTCTGGCACCGCTGGGATGACGGCGGCATCTGCCCCAAGACCAAAAAGCCGCTCCGCCGCGCCGAAATCGGCGGACGCACGACGTGCTGGTCACCGGCGCGGCAGAAGCTCGCCGGTGGCGCGAGGCTCCAGCCCGCGCCTCAGCGTAACCGTGCGCGGGCTGAAGCCTCGCGCCCCCCCAAGTCGTGAGCAGCGGGCAGAAAAAACTTCGTCTCGACGAACTCCTTGTCGCGCGCGGCCTCGCCGCCTCGCGCGCGCAGGCCAAGGCCCTCATCATGAGCGGGCGCGTGCTGCGCGGCACGGAGCGGCTCGACAAGCCCGGCAAGGAATTTGCCGAGGACACCGCGCTCACCGTCGAGCAACCGCCGCGCTTCGTGAGCCGCGGCGGCGAGAAGCTCGCCGCGGCCCTCGCGCACTTCGCCCTCGATTTGCGCGGCGCGCACGTGCTCGACGTGGGCGCCTCCACCGGCGGCTTCACCGACTGCGTGCTGCAGGCCGGCGCGGCGGATGTCGTCTGCGTCGATGTGGGCCGCGCCCAGCTCCACGCGAAGCTCCGTGCCGATCCGCGCGTGACGAACCTCGAGCAGCTCAACGCCCGCCACCTGCGCGCCGTCGATCTGCCGCGCGTGGAGTTCGATGCGATCGTGATGGACCTCTCGTTCATCTCGCTGAAGGCCGTGCTCCCGGCCGTGTGGCCGGTGCTGCGCGCGGGCGGCACGCTCGTCGCGCTCGTGAAGCCGCAGTTCGAGGCCGGCAAGGCCGAGGTGGACAAGGGCCGCGGCGTCATCCGCGATCGCGCCGTGCAGGAGGCGACGCTCGCGGCCGTGCGCGATTTTGCGGCGGGTGAGCTGCCCGGCGCCGTGGTGGCCGGCAACATCGACTCGCCCATCGCCGGGGCCGACGGCAACCGGGAGTTTTTGCTATGTCTGCGCAAACAAACCGGGTAACGTCCGCGCGCCGATGAAACCGATCCGCCAGCTCGTGTTCGTGGTGAATGAAAGCAAGGACGGCGCCCACGCGCTCGCCCGGGAACTCGCCGCCATCGCGCGCGCCCAGGGCGTGGCCTCCCGCATCACCGCGCGGCAGCCGCTGCGCGCCGGCGCGCTGAAGGGTTGCGATGCCTGCTGCGTCATCGGCGGCGACGGCACGCTGCTCGGGGCCGCGCGCGAAGCCACCCGCGCGCAGGTGCCGATCATCGGCGTGAACCGGGGCAGCCTCGGCTTCCTCACGACGTTCTCGGCCGAGGAGGCGCGCGCCCAGTTCGCGGCGCTGCTCGGCGGGGCGTTCCGCATCGATCGCCGCGCGATGCTCGATTGCTCGACCGGCACCGGCGTCCACGACCTCGCGCTCAACGACGTGCTGATCAAGGCGGAGGAAAACTCCCGCATCGTGCGCCTCGAGGTCGTGGCCGACGGCGAGCTCGTGACCGAATACACCTGCGACGGCCTCATCTTCTCCACGCCCACGGGCTCCACCGCCTACAACCTCTCCGCGGGCGGCCCGATTTTGCATCCCGCGGCGGGCGTCATCGCGATGACGCCCATCTGCCCGCACACGCTGAGCAACCGCTCGATCATCTTCCGCGAGGGCGTGGAGCTGCGGGTCTTCAACCGTTCCCCGGGCCGCCGGCTGCTCGTGGCGCTCGACGGCCAGCGCGATCTCAAGGTCTCCGCGCACTCCCCCGTCGAGATCACCGTCGCCAAAGCCAGGCTGCCGCTCGCCCAGCGCGCCGACTACTCGCACTTCGCCGTCGTGCGCACGAAGCTCAAGTGGAGCGGCGGCGTCGCGGAGAAGCGGTGACGGCGCCGAGGTGGCGCGAGGCTTCAGCCCCCGCGCGGGCTGAAGCCCCGCGCTACCCTAGCCGCCGCGCGATCTCGGCGCGGACGGAGTCGAGGCGCTTGTAGGCCGCAAGATCGGCCGGCATCGTCTCCAGCGCGCGACGCAAGCCTGCCGCCGCGGGCGTGCCCGCGATCGTGTCGAGCCGGTGCAGCGCGATGCGGATGCCGAAGAGCACCCCGCCGGTCTCCGGCAGCGCCACGAGCGCCTGATGCTCCACGCGCAGCCAGAGCCGCTCGAGCGCGACGGGCGGCGCAGGTGCGGCCAGCGCGCGCGCCGGATGCAGGTTCAGCTCATCCGTGGTCGCGAGCCCCCAGTTGTCGCGCAGGAAGGCCGCGCCCGGCTTCAGCCGCGCGAGGAATTGCCGGATCGCCGCCCCCATCGCGGGATTGAGCCCCGGCACCACGCCGTGGATGGCGTCGAGCGACTGGCCAATTTCTTCGGTGAGCGCCCAGCCCGTCGGGAAAACCAATGCACCGCCGCGCAAGCGCAGGTCGCCCTGCGCATCGGGTGAGAGGAACAAGATGTCAGGCTCAAGGGACCCGCCGAATTCGCGGAGAACGTCCGCTGAAGCGCGGGCGCCCTCGCCCGCGTCGGGCGAAACGCGGCGAGGGCGCCGCGTCTCCAGCAAACCCCAGCCGGCACAGAGCGCATCGAACTCCGCCAGCAGCGGTTCACCCTCCGGCTGGAGCGCCGCATAGCACGCCGGCTCCGCCGCAATCCAGCGCCGCCGCTCGGCGAGCACCGCGCCGCTCGCGTCGCGCGCCGCGAAAAACTCGCGCGGCTCGCACCGCTTCAGCGTGAGATGAAACCGGTAGTCGCCGTCGGGAAAAAGCTCGGCCAGCGAAGACCGGGCGGCGCGGTCGCCGGCCAGCGGCGTCACTTGCGATCCCACGGGAACATCACGGTCGGCGCGGCGGCGTAGCGCTTGGTCGCCAGCGTGAGCTTCGCGCCGCTGCCGGGCGCGAGCTTCACGGTGAAGCTCGTCGCGCCGATCTTCTCCGTGCGGCCCGCGATCTCCGCGGACTCGAAGCGATGCTCGCCATAGGCGCCGCCCTGCACGACGACGGTGCGCGTCGCGCTCGGGCTCAGGTTCACGAGCGTGACGACCGTGCGCGCGCCGCCGAGCTCGCTCACGAGCGCGCCGACATCCTCCGGCACCCCCGCGCGCTTCCGCTCGGGATCGAAATAGCGGACGCGGGCGTTCATCAGCTCGCCCGCGCGGCCGGGCGGGATCGCGCCCCACATGAGTTGCTGCAGCGCGACGACGGAAGCCGGGTTGAAATCCATCATGTTGTCCGCGAGGCGGCGGTCGGGCGTCGACGTGTCGCGCCGGTAGCCGGCGGCCTTGCGCTCCATCGCCGCGAGATCGCGCCGCAGCGCGGATTCGGGGAAATCGGCATTCTTGCCGTCGAGAAACGTGAGCCAGTCGCTGTCGCGCACGCGCGCACGGTCCTCGGCGCGTTGCGACCAATACCAGACCTCGAGCGCGCCAACGGCCCACGGCGTGCGCTGCCAGCCATACCAGCCCTCGGCGCCGAACATCGTCGGGTATTCCTTGGCGCCGTCGGCCGTCGTGCGCGCGTGCGAGTTGACGGCATCGATCATCGTGCGCCACGCGTCGGCGTATTTCTGATCGCCGGTCACGAGCATGGCGTTGTGAAAGCCCACGATCGCGCGCGGGATGCGGTTGCGGTTTTCCTTCCGGCCGTTGACGGGATTCACCGGCGAGAAGCCCCAGCCGTAGGCGTTGCCCCACCACTTGTTTTCGGGGCCGCCGATCTTTCCGTCGCGATAATCGACGTAGCTCGGGATCACGCCGCCGTTGGCCTTCATGCGCGCGAGCCAGGCGTCCATGTAATCCACGAGCCACTGCTTGTATTTCGGCTCGTTGGCGAGGAGGTAGGCGTCGGTCGGCAGCGTGGTCGCGACGAGGTTGATGAAGTGATCGCCCGCAACGTCGTGGTAGGGCTCGTAGTGCTGGAGAAACTGGGCGTAGGTGCTCTCGCCGTGGCCGGCGACGAACTTCGACACGACGAACGGATCGCCGACCCAGTCGAGCGCCGTGGCCGGGCGCAGCATCGGACCCTTCGAGCCATTTTGCATCGAGCGGATCAGTTTCAGCTTCGGGTCATAGTTGGGCGCCGCGGGATCCTCGCCCATGTAGAGGCCGGCCCAGCGTCGCGCGCGCTCCTGGTAGATCGGCAGCGCGGGCGCCGAGAGGCCGAGGAGGTTAAAGGTCCGCAGGCCCTCGCCATGGTGCATCCAGTCGGCCTGCGCGGAGAACTCCTTGAAATACATCCCGTCGCGACCGGCCGGCACGTCGACGGTCTTCGCGTCCGAGTATTGCCGGATCATCCCGTTCCATGTCTGGAGAAACACACGCAGGATCTCGTCGCTCGCGCCGAGCGCGTGGAGCTGCGGCCAGTCGGCGGTGTTCTCGAACGCGTCGTCGGGCCCGTCGTTGGCGCCCCAGCGGAGGAAGCACTGCACGTAGCCGCGCTCGTCGTAGTATTTTTTGGCGAACTCGAGGCAGAGCGGCACCTGCTCGGCGAGCAACCGGCGCTCGAGTTTCGCCCACTCGGGCGCGCGCATCGGACTCGTGACGGTAATCGTCGGCGAGGATTCCGCGCCGGACACGGCGCCGCCGGCGATCACCGCCAGGGAAAAAATCGCGGGGTGGATTTTCATGGGTTCCGAGCTGGAGGACGGAAGTCAGCGGACAATCTCGCCCTTGGTCACGTCGCCGGGGATATCGAGGAGCTGAATCTGGTTGATCGTCTTGAAATTCACGTGGTCGGCGAACGACCACACGACCCGTTTGTCACGCGTCAGCTCGAAGACATGCGGCTGCTGGCCGAGATGACCATGGCCGAGGTAATTGCAGAAAACGGTGTTGCCGTTGGGCAGGCGCTGCATCCCCGCCATGAGCCGCAGCGGGTGGCCGGGGATTTCGTTTTCGTTCAGCTCCCACACGACCTTCTCGTTGCGGTCGAGTTCGATGACCTTGTGGCCGTCGCCGAGCGCGATGAGCAGATTCTTGTCGGGCAGCAGCAGCACCTCATGCACGTCGCCCGGCACGGCGATCGTGCGGAGGATTTTCCCGGTGCCGTCGAGCTCGAGGACCTTGTTCTCGCCCTTGGCCGAGACGAGGTAGTGGCCGTCCTTGGTCTTGCGCACGCCGCGATACTGGTTGTGCAGCTTCACCGGCGCCGCGGGCACCGGCAGCTTGACCTCCTTGGCAATTTTCCCCGCGCGATCGACCTCGATGATGCGGCAGGTGCCACACTCGACGACCATGACGTTGCCATCGGGCAGCGGCTGGCAGGCGTGGACCTCGGTTTTCTCCGGCGACTGGTATTCCCAGACGATGCGCTTGTCGCGCGTCATCTCGATCGCGCCGCGCACGTGGCAGAAAAGAAAGTTCCCGTTGGGCAGCCGCCAGCAATCCTGCGGGTGCTTGTAGGCGACCTCCCACTCGACTTTCCCCTCCGCGGAGACGAGGGCGATTTTCCCGGCAACGGAATCGGTGCAGAGAAAGGGATGCGCGGCGCGGGCGGCTGAAGCAAACGCGGCGAACGCAAACAGGACACGCAGGGCCAGGGGGAAACGCGACATGGGGAGTAAAGAGATTCGTCCGCACACTGGGCCGCGTCGCCAAGCCGTCGCAATCCCGGAATGCTCACCCGCGCCCAGACTGCGTGCCGCCTTGCATTCGTCGGATGGCGCCCACAGGTGAATCGCCCGCTTCCCGCCACGCATGTCCCGCCTCGCCTTCACGCTCGAAAAAGAATCGCCCGGCTCCAAGGCGCGCGCGGGACGTTTCCAGACGGCGCACGGCGAGGTGCGCACGCCGGTCTTCATGCCCGTCGGCACCCAAGCCACGGTGAAGAACATGACCGTGGAGACGCTGAAAGCCATCGACGCCCAGGTCCTCCTCGCCAACACCTACCATCTCCTGCTGCGGCCGGGCGCGGCGGTGTTCGAGAAATTCGGCGGCATCCACCGCTTCATGAACTGGGACCGGCCCGTGCTCACCGACTCGGGCGGATTCCAGATTTTTTCCCTCGAGGCCGATCGGGTGATCACGGAGGCCGGGGCGCAGTTTCGCAGCTATGTCGATGGCGAGGTGCATTTCCTTTCGCCGGAGACCAGCATCGCGATGCAACGCGCCATCGGCAGCGACATCATGATGGTGCTCGACCAGTGCATCGCATCGACGGCGTCGCACGCCGAGGCCGAGGCCGCCATGCACCTGACGCACCGCTGGGCGGAGCGATCGCTGCAGGCACGCGGCGACTCGCCGCAGGCGCTCTTTGGCATCGTGCAGGGCGCGTGTCACCGCGACCTGCGCATCCGCAGCGCCGAGTTCTTGCGCGCGCTGCCCTTCGACGGCCTCGCGATCGGCGGCCTGGCCGTCGGCGAAACCCACGAGCAGCGCTACGAATTCGCCGACCTCGCCACCGACCACCTGCCCAAGAATCTCCCGCGCTACCTCATGGGCGTGGGCACGCCGATCGATATCCTCGAGGCCGTGCACCGCGGGGTGGACATGTTCGACTGCATCATCCCCACGCAACTCGCGCAGCGCGGCACGGCGTTCACCTCCCACGGGCGCATCCACTGCCGCCGCTCGGTGCACAAATTCTCCGACGCGCCCCTCGATGCCGAGTGCGCCTGCCCCACGTGCCGCGACTATTCGCGCGCTTATCTCCATCACCTGATCAAGGCCGACGAGAGCCTCGGCTGGCAGTTGCTCGCCACCCACAACCTCGCGTTCTACCAGCGGCTCATGGCCGAGATGCGCACGCACATCCTGGGCGGCGACTTCCCCGCCTACTACGCTCGCCAGCGGCTCGAGCTCGTGCGCGACGACGAAGACAATCCGGCCGTGCCGCCCGCGCGCGCCCGCGTGCGGCGAGCTCCGCGTCGCGGCGACTACGAGATTCACACCTCGCCGCAGGGATTCTCTAGCATCCGCCAGCTCAGATCCGGCGAGGTCATGCACTCCGTGTCTGCACCGGAAGACGAGGCCAACCGCCTCTACGTCGAGCAATCGCGCCTCGCCGCGCGCCTGCACCGGCGCGACCCCGCCGACGCGCAACCGCTCGTGATCTGGGACGTGGGCCTCGGCGCCGCGTCCAACGCGATGGCCGCCCTCCACTGCGCCGAGCGCGAGCTCGCCGCGGCCGGGGACAACCACGCCACCCTGCGCCCGTTGCAGATGGTCAGTTTCGAACGCGACCTCGACTCGCTCGCGCTCGCCGCCCGCCACGCCTCGCACTTTCCCCACCTCCGCCACGGCGCGCCACAGGCCCTCCTGCGCGAAGGACACTGGCGGCACGCCTCCGGCCAAATCGACTGGCGGCTGCTGCACGGCGATTTCCTCGCCCACCTCGAGACCGCGCCCGCGCCCGACTTGATCTTCTACGATCCGTTTTCCTCCAAGACCGACACGGCGCTCTGGCAATCGGACGTCTTCGCCCGCATCCACCACCACTGCGCCCCGCGGCCCGCCGAACTCTACACCTACTCCGCCAGCACCGCCGTGCGCGTCGCGCTGCTACTCGCCGGCTTCTACGTCGCCGAAGGCGTTGGCACCGGGCCAAAGGCCACGACGACCGTCGCCTTCACGCGCCTCGACGGCCGCAATAACGGCGCCGACTCCCCGCGCCTCCTCGGCCCCGACTGGCTCGCCCGCTGGCGCCGCAGCGGATCGAAATATCCCAACGGGCTGGCGGAGTCGGAGCGGGCGGAGTTTGAGCGACGAGTGGAATTGCATCCGCAATTCGTCACCTAACCTGCGGCAATGCCGCCGTTGACTCGCCCGTATCAGAACATAGTTTTCGCTCCATGAAATCCGACGCCGTCATTAAGACTCCGCGCCGTCAGCCCAAGCTTCGCAGCCAGTCAGGCAAAGCCGCTGCGGCTCGGACGCTTTTCGAGCGACTGAAGGCGTTTGACGGACGTGCCGATGACCTGCCCGCCGACCTTGCTTCGCAGCACGACCACTATCTCTATGGCGTGCCAAAGCGAGCGGCGCGATGACCCCTCTGTTCGCGGACACGTTTTATTTTCAGGCTCGGGTCAACCGCCACGATCAGCATCACGTGCGCGTGCTCGCGTGGTCACAGACGCAGTCGGCGTCATTGGTCACAACCGACCTCGTGCTGGTCGAGCTAGCCAACAGCCTTGCTGGCTCGCGCTTTCGCCCTCTGGTGCAGGACTACTTCGCGCTTCTGCGGCAAAGCGCGCTGGTGGTGCCGGCAAATCGCGCACGTCTTGATCGCGCGCTCGCACTTTATCACGAGCACGACGACAAGCAATGGTCGCTGACAGACTGCCTGTCCTTCGTGGTCATGCGCGAACGCGGTCTCGCCGTCGCACTGACCGGCGACCGGCATTTTGTGCAGGCGGGATTCAAGGCGATTTTCGCCTGAATGCGCCGCGCTAAATTATCGCGGGCGGGCGTTGGACCATCGCCTCAGCGCCGCTCCCGTGAGCGATCGCTCGCACGCCTCGATCCCGGCGCGCGGACCCGCGTAGATGAGTTCGCCGCCGTCGCGGCCGCCGCCGGGGCCTAGGTCGATCAGCCAGTCGGCGAGGTTGATGACGTCGAGGTTGTGCTCGATGATGATCACAGTGTTGCCGGCGTCGCGCAGCTTGAAGAGCAGGTCCATCAGCTTCTGGATGTCGGTCCAGTGCAGGCCGGTCGTCGGCTCGTCGAGGATGTAGAGCGTCGAGCCCTGTTGCCGCTTGCTCAGCTCGAGCGAGAGCTTGATGCGCTGCGCCTCGCCGCCGGAGAGCGTCGTCGCCGACTGGCCGAGCGTGAGGTAGCCGAGGCCCACGGCCTCGAGCGTGGCCAGCTTGTCGAGCACGCGCGGGATGTTTTTGAAGAGCTTGATCGCGTCGCGCACCGTGAGGTCGAGCACGTCGGCGATGGACTTGCCGTGGAAAAGAATTTCCAAGGTCTCGCGGTTGAAGCGCCGGCCGCCGCAGCTCGGGCACGGCGCGTAGGCGTCGGGCATGAACTGCATGTCGAGCTTGATGGCGCCGTCGCCCTCGCAGCGTTCGCAACGGCCGCCGCGGACATTGAACGAGAAGCGGCTGGCCTTGTAGCCGCGCACCTTGGCGAGCGGCACCTGTGCGTAGAGATCGCGGAGCAGCGGGAGGAGATCGACGTAGCTCGCGGGGTTGGAGCGCGGGCTGCGGCCGATGGGCTCCTGATCGACCTGCACGAGCTTCTCGAAGAAATCGAGGTTCTCCACGTGGCGGTGCTTGGCCGGAAGCGTCTTCGCGCCGTTCAACTTGCGCGCGGCCTGCGCGGCGAGGATGTCGAGGACGAGCGTGCTCTTGCCGGAACCGCTCACGCCGGTGACGCACGTGAGCAGGCCGATGGGGAACTTGGCGTCGATGCCGCGGAGGTTGTTGGCGCGCGCCTCGCGGACGGTGAGCCACGCGTCGTCGGGGGATTTTGGTTTCGCGTCGCGCGTGACGGAAAGCTGGCGCGAGAGGTAGGCGCCGGTGCGAGAGACTTTCGCGGGCAGTTTCATGCACGCGTCCGGGGTGCCCTGAAACAAAAGCTGCCCGCCCTCGGTGCCGGCCTCGGGGCCCAGCTCGATCAACTCGTCGGCGAGGCGCATCGTGTCCTCGTCGTGCTCGACGACGAGCACGGTGTTGCCGCGATCGCGCAGGGCCACGAGGGTGTCGAGGAGCTTCTGGTTGTCGTGCGGGTGCAGGCCGATGCTCGGCTCGTCGAGCACGTAGATGACGCCGACGAGGCCCATGCCGAGCTGCGTCGCGAGCCGCACGCGTTGCGCTTCGCCGCCGGAGAGCGTGCCGTAGTCGCGATCGAGCGTCAGGTAGCCGAGGCCCGTCTCGAGGAGGAAATGCAACCGTTGCTCCACGCCGGTCACGACCTCGCGCAGCGCGGAATCGGCGCCGTGCGCGGCGACTAGCGACTGCGCGACGGCGTGGGCGGCGGCGACATCGAGGGCGAGGAATTGGGGAAAAGAGAGCTTGTCGACGGCTTGCTGGGGATGCGGCGCCCTCGCCGCGTCCGACCGTGGCGAGGGCGCCGCGGCTCCAACAAACACACATCCGCTGCGCTCGTTCAGCCGCGTGCCGTGGCACTCGGGGCACTCGCCGCTCACCATGAAGGTCGTGAGCCGCGCGCGGAAACCGTCGCTCGCGGTGTGGCGGAAGCTCTCCTCGAGATCCGCGATCACGCCGGGAAACAGCATGGCTTTCGCCTCCCTCATCCGGCGGAGCTTGAAGGCAAACTCGCGCTCCCCCGCCCCAAACAGGATCGCCTTGCGCGTTTCCTCGGGGAGTTTTTTCCACGGCACCTCGGGATCGAACGGCAGCTGCTCGGCGAGCTGCTTCAGCAGGGCGTTGTGCTTGATGATGAGATTTTTTCCGCCGATGCGCCACGGCTTGAGCGCGCCCTCGCGCACGCTCTTGTCGGGGTCGGCGACGATCAGCTCCTGATCGAAGCGCAGCTTGCGGCCGATGCCGTCGCACGTCGGGCAGGCGCCCTCGCGGTGCGAGAACGAGAAGTGCCGCGGCGTGAGCTTCTCGAAGATGTCGCCGCAGATTTCGCACGCGCGCGATTGGCTGAGCGGGAGTTCGCGCCACGGCGCGTCGGCGCCCTTCTGCGCCAGCACGATCGCGCGATCCTTGCCCTCGCGGAACGCCAGCTCGAGCGAGTCCGCCAGCCGGCTGCGCTGCTCGACGACCGCCACCAGCCGATCGATCACGAGATCGACGGTGACGGCCTTGGTGCCACCAGGAATGACGTCCGCGTCATCGAGGGTCTTGACCTCGCCGTTCACTCGCACGCGCTGAAAGCCCCGTTGGCGCAGGCGCGGCAGCTCGTCGCGCAGCACGCTCGGCCTCGCGGTCATGAAGGGCGCGAGGAGCATCACGCGCTCGCCGGCGCACTCGGCGAGCACGCGGGCGACGTTGTCGTCGAGCGAGCGCTGCACGACGCGCCCGCCGTCCTTGGGGCAGAACTGCTGGCCCGCCAGCGCCCACAGGAGCTGCGCGTAGTCGGCGATCTCGGTGGCGGTGGCGATGGTGCTGCGCGGGCCGCCGCCGCCGGTGCGCTGCTCGATGGCGAGCACGGGCGAGAGGCCGTGGATGAAATCGACGTCAGGCCGCTTGAGCTGGTCGAGCGCGGCGCGCGCGGAGGCGCTGAGCGACTCGATGTATTTCCGGTAGCCCTCCGCGTAGATCGTGTCGAAGGCGAGCGACGACTTGCCCGAGCCGCTGGGCCCCGTGATCACCACGAGCTTGCCGCGCGGGAGGCGCAGCTCGAGGTTCTTCAAGTTGTGCTCGCGCGCGCCTTTGACGTGGATGTGGGTGGCGGCCTGCATGAAACGGACCCGCACCGTGGGGGTTTTCCGCCATGCGTCAAAGCCGCAGCGCGTGCCACCGTCCGCTTCGCTCTTGCTCACGGCACCCCGCCCCCGTTTGCTCTCGCCCCGTCCCTCCCGACCCGCGCGCTCCGCTGCGGACATTTCCGACCCCTCTGCCCGCATGAATCATCCTCCGTCTTCCCGCGTTGCCAGCCGCACCTTGGCCGCGCTCGCGGCGCTGTCGCTGCTCGCGGCGCCCGCCGGCGCCTTCACGTTCACCTTTGGCGAGGTGAAGGGCAGCTTCGACTCCACGCTCTCGCTCGGCGGCCTCTACCGCCTGAAGAACCCCGACGTCGATCTCTACGGCACGTCGAACTCGTTCCAGGGCCTCGCGGGCCGGCAGAACTCCGTCAACACGGACGACGGCAACCTGAACTACGAGAAGGGCTGGGCCTCCCAGCTCATCAAGGGCAGCCACGACCTCGAGCTGAAGTGGGGCGACTTCGGCGCCCTCGCCCGGGGCTATTGGTTCAAGGATTTCAAGGCGGACGACACGCTCCGGACGCCGCTCTCCGACCAAGCCAAGGACCGCGTCGTGCGTGGGGCCGAGCTGCTCGACCTCTACGCGCGCGCCAAATTCACCGTCGGCGCCGCCATGCCGCTCGAGCTGCGCATCGGCCGCCAGGTGCTGAGCCTCGGCGAGAGCACCTTCATCCCGAACGGCATCAACGTCGTGAACTCGGCGGACCTCTCGAAACTCCGCACGCCGGGCGCCGAGCTGAAGGAGGCGCTGCTGCCCGTGAACATGGTCAAGGCCTCGATTGGCGTGGCGCCGAACCTCACGGTCGAGCCGTTCATGCTGCTCGAGTTCCGCCGCAACGAGCTTGAGCCCGCCGGCAGCTATTTCTCGACAAACGACTTTGCCACGCGCGGCGGCAGCAACGTCTGGCTCGGCTTCGGCGGCATCGCCGACCAGGGCAGCACCATCGGGGCCATCACCCGCGAAAAGGACCGCGACGCCGGCAATTTCAACCAATACGGCATCGCCGCGCGCTGGGTCGCCGAGCACCTCAACAAGACCGAGTTCGGCTTCTACTACGCCCGCTACAACAGCCGCTCGCCCGTCATCAGCGCGCGCACGCCGACGACCGCCGTCAACACCGACCTCACCGGACCGCTCACGGCGGCGTTCATCCGCGGCGGCGTGCCCGCCGCGCAGGCCGGCCCGCAGGCCGCGGCGATTTTCCAGATCATCGTGAAGTCCTCGCTCGCGCCGCAAACCCTCACGCCCGTCGAGATCGCCACGCTCAACTCCGCCTCGGTGCAGGCGGCCATCGCGGGCGCGCGCCAAATCGCGCTGCTCACCGCCGCCGCGAGCGGACGCTATTTCACGGAATACAAGGAAGGCCTGAAGCTCTACGGCCTCAGCTTCAACACGTCGGTCGGCAAGACCGGCATCTCCTGGCAGGGCGAAGTCGCGCTCAAGGACGACGTGCCGCTGCAGGTCGACGACGTCGAGCTGCTCTTCGCCGCGCTCTCCACGCTCGCGCCGCAGTTCGGCGCCAACAACCAGCTCGGGAACTACCTCGGCCAATACGGCAAGGAGATCCCGGGGTTCCGCCGCCACCGCGTGTGGACGGCGCAGACCACGATGACCAAGGTCTTCGGCCCCATGTTCGGGTCGCAGCAGTTCACGCTGCTCGGCGAGGTCGGCGGCGTCTGGGTCAACCTCCCGTCGAAATCGACGCTGCGCTACGACGGCTCCGGCACCTTCACCGCCGGCTCGCAGGCGGCGATGAACGGCGCGGGCTTCCCGACCTTCCTCGCGACCCCCTCGGAGGGATTCGCCGACAAGTTCTCCTGGGGCTACCAGGTGCTCGGCCGCCTCGACTACAACAACATCTTCCCGAACGTGAACATGCAGCCGAGCCTCGCCTACTCGCACGACGTGAAGGGCAACACGCCGCTGCCGCTCGGCAACTACATCCGCGACCGCCGCAGCGTGAACCTCGCCGTCGAGTTCACCTTCCGCAACGCCTGGTCCTTCGAGGCGCGCTACGTGAATTTCTTCGGCGCCGGCCGCTACAATCTCCTCGGCGATCGCGACTATTTCGCGACCACCGTGAAATTCTCCTTCTGAGACGCGCGCCCGAAAATCACGCCATGAAAAATCGCCCTCCCCTTCGCGCGCTCCCGTGGGTCCTATGTGCCCCATTCGCCTCACTGCTCAATCACGCCGCTGTGCCCGAGTCCGACGCCGCGCGCCTCGGCAAGGACCTCACGCCGCTCGGCGCCGAGGCCAAGGGCAACGCCGATGGCTCCATCCCCGCGTGGGACGGCGGCCTCAGGACCGCGCCCGCCGGCTACAAGCCCGGCATGCACCATCCCGATCCGTTCGGCGGCGAGCAGCCGCTCTACACGGTGACCGGCGCCAACGCCGCGCAACACGCCGCCAAGCTCACCGCCGGCCAGCAGGCCGCGCTCAAGGCCTACCCGAGCTACAAGCTGCCCGTCTATCCCTCGCACCGCACGGCCGCCTACCCGCAGCCCGTCTACGACGCCACGCGCCGGAACGCGACCGTCGCCAAGCTCGTCTCCAACGGCAACGGCATCAGCGGCGCCATCCTCGGCGCGCCGTTCCCGCTGCCCCAGAACGGCCTCGAGGTCGTGTGGAATTTTCTCACCCGCTACCGCGGCGTCGCCGCCGTGCGCCACATCGACCAGGCGGCCGTCGAGCGCGGCGGCGGCTACCAGCTCGTGAAGTTCGAGGACGAGTTCCTGTTCAACTACACGCGCCCCGACATCACGGCCAAGGAACTCGAGGACTCCAACACGCTCATCTTCTTCAAGCAGGCCGTGACCTCCCCCGCCCGCCTCGCGGGCTCGATCCTGATCGCGCAGGAGACGATGGACCAAGTGAAGGAGCCGCGCCGCGCCTGGGTCTACAACGCCGGCCGCCGCCGCGTCACGCGCGCGCCCAATGTCGCCTACGACAACCCCGGCACCGCCGCCGACGGCCAGCGCACGAGCGACCAGTTCGACATGTTCAACGGCGCGCCCGACCGCTACGAGTGGACCCTCGTCGGCAAGCAGGAGATGATCGTGCCCTACAACTCCTACCGCCTGCACAGCGACAAGGTGAAGAATGCCGACATCCTGAAGCCGCTGCATCCCAACCCCGACCTCGCGCGCTACGAGCTGCACCGCGTCTGGGTCGTCGACGCCAAGCTCAAGCCCGGCACCTCGCACCTCTACGCGCGCCGCACCTTCTACATCGACGAGGATTCCTGGCAGATCCTCGCCGCCGACCAGTATGACGCCCGCAGCCAGATGTGGCGCGTCTCCGAGGCGCACTGCATCCAATACTACGACGGCCAGACCTTCTGGAGCACCCTCGAGGTTCACCTCGATCTGCAAAACGGCCGCTACCTCGCCGTGGGCCTCGACAACGAGAACGCGATGTATGACTTCAGCGCGAAGCTCACGCCCGCCGACTTCACGCCCGACAGCCTCCGCCGCGAGGGCCTGCGGTGAGTCCCCCGTAGGGCGGGTCTGCGACCCGCCCTTTTTCGTGCCGGTGCGCACCGTCGATTCAGAAGAACGCCTCCGCGTGGCGGCGGGCGTCCCTGCCCGCCGGTTCAGGCCGTTCGTCAAACCTCGGCGGGCAGGGACGCCCGCCGCCACGATCATCGGCGTCGCGTTCGCGCTTGCCATCGGCCACGCCGCGCCCCCGCCCCCCGCACCCTCCTCCTCGACGCCGCCCTCAGCGGCCCCGCCGTCATCGCGGTCGGCGAGCGCGGCGCCATCGTGCGCTCGGAAGACAACGGCCGCACGTGGGAGGGCATCGCCTCGCCTGCGCGCACCACGCTCACGGGCGTCGCCTTCGCGACGCAGGCCGCGCCGCGCACCGGCTGGGCCGTCGGCCACGACGCGCTGATTCTCGGCACGACCGACGGCGGCAAGACTTGGACGAAAAACTTCCAAGGCGAAAACCTGCAGGACTCCTTCCTCGACGTGATCGCGCTTGATGCGCGGCGCGCGATCGCCGTCGGCGCCTACGGGTTGTTCGTCGCCACGTCCGATGCCGGCAAAACCTGGACGCGCAAAAAAATCTCCGACGACGACGCGCATCTCAACCGCATCAGCCGCGGGCCCGGCGGCACGCTCTACCTCGCCGGCGAACGCGGCACGCTCCTGCGCTCAACGGATCAGGGCGCGACCTGGGCCCGCCTCGCCGCGCCCTATGAGGGTTCGTTCTACGGCATCCTCCCGCTCGATCGGCTCACGCTGATCGCGCACGGCCTCCGCGGCCACGCCTACGGCTCCGTGGACGACGGCCAGTCCTGGAGCAGGCTCGCCACCTCCACGCCCGCGCTGCTGGCGACGGCCGTGCGCCTCCGTTCTGGCACCATGGTCTTCGCCGGCCAGGCCCGCGCCCTCTTCATCGGCGGCGAGCCCGCGGGCGCCCTCACCGCGTCACCCGCGCCGCCGACTGCCGCAATCGCAGAGCTGCTTGAGCTGCCCGACGGCCAGCTCCTTGCCGTCGGCGAAGCCGGGGCCACGCTCCTCGACTTCGCGGCCGCCCTGCCCGGCGTGAAACCGCAGCCCGCCCGCGCACCATGAAGCACCCCGTTGATTGTGTGGCGACTGGATCGGCCGGGGACGCCGCGCCCCCGCCGCGGCTCCCGCCAAGGCCACGAACCACGGAGAATCGCTTTCGCTGATCCGCCATGCTCGGGCAATTCACCACCTGGATGTTTCGCTGGCGCACGCCGCTCATCGCCGTGTTCGCGCTGCTCACGGCCGCGATGGGCTACTACGCCCTCAACCTCCGCGTCGACGCCAGCTTCAACCAGACGCTCCCGCTCGCCCACGACTACATCCGCACCTTCATCAAGCACCAGCGCGACTTCGGGGGCGCCAACCGCGTGCTGGTCGCGCTCATGGCGCAAAAGGGCGACATCTTCACCCCGGAGTTTTTCGCGGAGCTGAGGAAGGCCACGGACGAGGTCGCGTTCCTCCCCGCCGTCGATCGCACGCAGGTGCAGTCGCTGTTTACGCCCAACGTGCGCTACATGGAGGTCGTCGAGGACGGCCTCTCCGCGGGCAACGTCATCCCCGCCGATTTCTCACCCACGCCGGAAAATTTCTCGCGCGTGCACGAGAACATCCTCAAGTCCGGCCGCCTCGGCCAGCTCGTCGCCAACGACTTCACCGGCGCGATCGTCAGCGCGCAGCTGCTCGAAATCGATCCGCGCACCGGCGCCAGGATTGACTACGCCAAGGTCGCCGGCGCGCTCGAGTCGATCCGCCGGCGCGTCGAAAAGGACACCCATGGCGCCGTGCGCGTCCATGTCATCGGCTTCGCCAAGATCATCGGCGACGTGAGCGACGGCGCGCAGGGCGTGCTCGTCCTGTTCGGCATCTCCATCGTCGTGACGGCGCTGCTCGTCTGGCACTACGCGGGGCGCTGGAAACTCGCCGCCGCGCCGGTCGTGTGCTCCCTCGTCGCCGTGGTCTGGCAGCTCGGCGGCCTCACGTGGCTCGGCTACGGGATGGATCCTTTCTCGATCCTCGTGCCCTTCCTCGTCTTCGCGATCGGCGTGAGCCACGGCGTGCAGAAGATCTGCACGTTCAGGAACGAGGTCTTCAAGGGCCTGGCCGGCGCGCAGGCGGCGAAGTCCGCGTTCATGCAGCTCATCGTGCCCGGCATCGTCGCCCTGCTGACCGACACCGTGGGCTTCATCACGATGCTCGTGATCAAGATCCCCGTCATCCAGGAGCTCGCCATCACCGCCAGCCTGGGCGTGAGCGTGATCGTGATCACGAATTTCTTTCTGCTGCCGCTGCTCCTCTCCTACCTCCGCCTGCCCCCGTCCTACGCCGCATGGGTGGCCGAGCGCCGCGCCCGTTCCGATCGCTTCTGGGAACGGCTCGTGGACTTCATGAAGCCGAAGCCCTCCATCGCGATCATGCTCGGCTGTTTCGCGCTTGGCGGCTGGGCCTTTTGGAAATCCCACGAGGTCCGCATCGGCGACACGCAGGAAGGCGTGCCCGAGCTGCGCCCGCACTCCCGCTACAACCGCGACACCCACGTCATCACCACGAAGTTCAGCATCGGCGTCGACGTGCTCTCCGTGATCGTCGAGACCGGGCCCAATGGCTGCGTCGATCACGACGTCGTCTCGCTCATGGATCAGTTCGAGGGGCACATCCGCGCCGTGCCCGGGGTGCAGACGGTGATCTCGCTGCCGGAGCGCGCCAAGCTCCTCAACGCGGGCTTCAGCGAGGGCTCGCTCAAGTGGCGCATCCTCCCGCGCAACCCGCAGGCCCTCGCGCAGGTCGTCTCGCCCGTCGAGACCGCCACCGGCCTCCTCAATGCCGACGGCAGCGCCATGCCGATCTTGATCTTCCTCGCCGATCACAAGGCCGAGACGCTCACCGCCGTCACCGAGGCGACCAAGGCCTTTGCCGCCGGCAATCCCTCGCCCAAGGCGAAGTTCCTCCTCGCCAGCGGCAACGCCGGCGTGATGGCGGCCACCAACGAGGTCGTCGCCGCCGCCGAGAAGCCGATCCTGCTCTGGGTCTTTGGCGCCGTGATCGCGCTCTGCCTGATCACGTTCCGCGACTGGCGCGCCGCGCTCTGCATCGTGCTGCCCCTCGCGATCGTGAGCTACCTCGCCTACGCGCTGATGGTTTACCTCGGCATCGGCCTCAAGACCTCGACCCTGCCCGTCGTCGCGCTCGGCGTCGGCATCGGCGTCGACTACGGCATCTACATCTTCGCGCGGCTGATGACGGCGCTCGACGCCGGCGAGTATTTCGAGGACGCGATGCTCGTCGCGCTCAAGGAAGCCGGCGCCGCCGTGGTGTTCACCGGCCTCACGCTCGCGATCGGCGTGAGCACGTGGGTGTTCTCCAATTTGAAATTCCAAGCCGACATGGGCCTGCTCCTCACGTTCATGTTCCTCGTCAACATGGCCGGCGCCATCGTCCTCCTCCCCGCGATGGCCCGCTGGTTCTGGCGGCATCATGACGACGCGGGTGAGGCCAAGCCGACCGAGAATGCCGCCGCACGCTGACCCGGGGCTTTCGGCGCCACCGGCCCCGCCGATCGAAGGCTTCCGCAAACCTGACCGCGGCGGCGGCGTGCGCACCGCCCTTCCTTGCGCGACCCAAACGACACCGGATTGTCCGGCTTGCCTCGGGCGCCTCAAGTAACCAAACGCTTACTTGCTCCCTCTCCCGCGCATGCATGCCGCCCCCTCTCTCCCGCCCCGCCCCGCGACCGATCGCGAGATCGAGGCGGCACTTTCCACGCCCACCGCCGGCGCCATCGCCACCGCCCGGCGGCTCGCCGGCCACCACCTGGTGCTCGGCGCCTCGGGCAAGATGGGCGTCACGCTCGCCGCGATGACGCGCCGTGCGCTCGACGCCGCGGGAAAAAAGGACACCCGCGTCTTCGGCGTCGCCCGCTTCCGGGACGCCGGCGCCCGCGCGCTGCTCGAGAGCTTCGGCGTCGAGCCCATCGCGTGCGACCTCGCCGATTTCGACGCCGTGATGCGCCTCCCCGACGCCGCCAACGTGCAGTATCTCGCCGGCCAGAAATTCGGCACCTCCGGCGCCCCAGAGGAAACCTGGATCGAAAACACCGTCGTGCCCTCGCATGCCGCGCGGCGCTTTCGCGGCTCGCGCATCGTGGTGTTCTCCACGGGCTGCGTGTATCCGCTCGCGCCCGCCGCCGGACCGGGCTCGGGCGAGGACGCGCCGCCGGGGTTTCTGGGCGAATACGCGACGACCTGCATCGGGCGGGAGCGGGTGTTCACGCACTACTCCCGGCTGCATGGCACGCCCGCGCTCCTGTTTCGCCTGAACTACTCGGTCGAGCGCCGTTACGGCGTCCTGGTCGACATTGGCTCGGCCGTGCTCGCCGGCCAGCCGATCAGCCTCGGGATGGGGGTGATCAATGTCATCTGGCAGCGCGACGCCTGCGCGCGCGCCATCCAGTGCCTGGAGCACGCATCGTCGCCGCCAAGGAAACTCAACGTCACCGGCGACAAGATCACGACGCGCATCGTCGCGGAGAAATTCGGCGCCCTCCTCGGGCGCACGCCGGTCTTCACGGGCGCGCCGCAGCCGACCGCGTGGCATATCGACCCCGCGGAATCCTACCGGCTCCTGGGCCCTCCCGAGACGAGCCTCGACGCCATGATTGCGGAAGTCGCCGGGCACCTGCGGGACGGCGGGCACCTGCTCGGCAAGCCCACGCACTTCGAGGTGCGCGACGGCACCTTCTAGACGCCATGGACCTCCGCTCCCACCTTCTGGCCGGCCAGGCCATCCCCGCCCATCCCCTCGCGCTCGATGCGAACGGACGCTTTTCCGAGCGCCACCAGCGCGCGATCACGCGCTACTACCTCGCCGCCGGCGCCGGTGGCCTCGCCGTGGGGGTGCACTCGACCCAATTCGAAATCCGCCTGCCCCAGCACGGGCTCTTCCGTCCCGTGCTTGAACTGGCCGCTCGCACGTTCGCCGAGGAACAGCGGCGGACGCCGCGTCCGGTGGCGATGATCGCGGGCATCTGCGGCCTGACGCCCCAGGCTGTGGCCGAGGCCGAGCTCGCGCGCGAGCTCGGCTACCATGCCGGCCTGCTCAGCCTTGGCGCGTGGCGCGACCAATCGGAGGCCGCCATCCTCGACCACTGCCGCTGCGTGGCGCGCACCATCCCGCTCGTCGGGTTCTACCTCCAGCCCGCCGTGGGCGGGCGCGTGCTGCCGCTCTCGTTCTGGCGGCAGTTCGCCGAGATTCCGGAGCTGGTCGCGATCAAAATCGCGCCGTTCAACCGCTACCAGACCCTCGACGTGGTGCGCGCCGTGATTGCCGCGGGCCGCACCGACGTGGCCCTCTACACCGGGAACGACGACACCATCGTGGCCGACTTGCTCGCGCCTTTCACCTTCACGCGCGACGGACAACCGGTCACGCGCCGGATCGTCGGCGGCCTCCTCGGCCACTGGGGCGTGTGGACGCGAAACGCCGTCGCCCTGCTCGCCGAAATCAAGGCATTGGGCGCGGACGCGCCACTCGAACGAACCTGGCTCGCGCGGGCCAACGCCGTCACCGACATGAACGCCGCGCTCTTCGATCCGGCGCATGCGTTCCACGGGTGCATTCCGGGAATCCTCGAAGTGCTGCGCCGCCAAGGCTTGGTCCCGACGAACCGTTGCCTCAATCCCCGCGAGGTGCTGTCCCCGGGCCAGGCGGAGGAGCTGACGCGCGTGTGCCATGAGAATCCGGCGCTCATCGACGACGACTTTGTGGCGGCAAACCGCGACCGCTGGCTGGCCTGAGCGGAGCGCCCGGCGGCATGGCCCTGATTCACTACCTCGTCCCGGTCCACTTCGATTGCGGCGCGATCCGGCTGTTGCCGGCGGAGCTGAAACGGCTCGGCTTGCAGGCGCCGCTCATCGTCACCGATCGGGGGCTCGCGGGACTGCTCTCGCGCCTCGCGCAGTGGCTGCCGCCGCTCGACGACGGGCGGGTGTTTGCCGACACACCGGAGAATCCCACCGAGGCCGCCGTGACGCGCGCGGCGGCGCTTTACCGCGAGCGCGGATGCGACAGCATCGTCGCCATCGGCGGCGGCTCGCCGCTCGATCTCGCGAAGGGCGCGGCGCTGCTTGCGACCCACAAGGGGCCGCTCACCCGCTACGCCGCGGTCGCGGGGGGCATGGACCTGGTGACACCCGCCGTCGCACCCGTGATCGCGGTGCCGACGACCGCAGGCACCGGATCGGAAGTCGGCCGCGCCACCGTGGTCGTGATGGCCGACGGTCACAAGCGCGCCATCGTGAGCCCGCACCTCCTCCCCCGCCTGGCAATTTGCGACCCCGAGCTGACGGTCTCGCTGCCGCCCCGCCTCACCGCCGGCACGGGCATGGATGCGATTGCACACTGCATCGAGACCTTCCTCTCCCCCGCCGACAACCCGCCCGCCGAGGCCATCGCGCTCGACGGCCTCGCGCGCGCCGCCGCCCATCTGCCCCGCGCCTGCGCCGACGGCGGCGATCTCATCGGACGGCGGGAGATGATGATGGCGTCGCTGCAGGGCGGGCTTGCGTTCCAGAAAGGACTCGGCGCCGTGCACGCGATGAGCCACCCGCTCGGCGCGCTGCCAGGATTGACCGTTCACCATGGCACGGCCAACGCGATCCTGCTGCCCGCCGTGCTGCGCTTCAACGAGCCCGCCTGCGCCGCAAAATACGCGCGGCTCCGCGGTGCGCTCGGCCTCCGCCCCGGCACGGACCTCGCGGCCTGGGCGCGTGATTTCACGGCGCGCCTCGGCTTGCCGGTGTCGCTCCGCCAAGTCGGCGTGCCGCGCGAAGCCTTGCCGCGGCTGGCCGAGGCCGCGACGCTCGATTTCTCCGCCCGGACCAACCCTCGGCCGGCCAGCGCCGCCGACTACCTCCGGCTCTACCACGAAGCGCATGAGTGACACCCACGACGGCATCATCCTCGGCGGCGGCCACAACGCCCTCATCCTCCAAGCCTACCTCTGCCAGGCCGGGCTCGATGTGCTGCTGCTGGAGCGCAACCACGTCGTGGGCGGCGGCCTCAGCACGCTCGAGGATCCGCGGCATCCGGGTTTCCATCACAACACCCACGCGTTCTTCCAACGCGCCATCACCTCGATGCCGTGGTATCGCGACCTCGCGCTGGAGCGGCACGGCGCGCACTATCTCCAGCCGGAGCTCAACGTCGCGCTCCTGACCAAGGATGGCCGCGCGCTGGAATGGTGGACCGATTTCGCGAAGACGGTGCGGTCCTTCGCCACCTTCAGCCACAAGGACGCCGACACGCTCCGCCGCTGGCACGAGGAGTTCGTGCCCATCGTGCGCGACATCGTCGCGCCCGAGGCGTTCTCGCCCCCGTTGCCGCCGGACGAGCGCCGCACCTTGCTCGCCCGCACCGCCGGCGGTCGCCGGCTGCTGGAGGTCTCGCAGGCTTCCCCGTATGAATTTGTGCAGCGCGAGTTCGAGCATCCCACGATCCGCGCCGGCCTTCTGTTTTTCAACGGTCTCCGCGAGGTCGACCTTCGCGCCAAGGGCTTCGGGCACCACATCGCCGCGCTGCTCGCCTCGCCGGTCAAGGCGCAGATGACCCGCGGCGGCACCGCCGCGCTCGCCCGCGCCCTCGAGGCCGCGGTCCGCGCGGCGGGCGGAAAAATCCGCACCGGCATCACGCCCGCGCGCATCGTGATGAAGGCCGGCCGCGCCGCCGGCGTGATCACGTCCGACGGCGAGGAAATCAAGGCGCGCCGGTTCGTGGTTTCCTCCCTCAACCCGCACCAGACCTTTCTCGACCTGCTCGCCGCGGGCGATGTGCCTGACGCCGTGCGCGCGCAGGCGGAGAATTTCCGCTACAACCTCATCGCGCCGCTTTTTTCCCTGAACCTGAATCTCCGCGAGGCCCCGGCCTACACCGCCGCCAAGGCCTACCCCGGGCTCAGGCGCGCCTTCATGGTCATCATGGGCCTCGACGATGTCGCGCAGTATCCCGGGATCGTGCGCCACCACGAGCGCGGCACGATCCCGCCGACCGTGATGTGGGGCGCGTGCCCGACGCTCTTTGATCCCACGCAGGCGCCGGCCGGCTGCCACACGGCGTTCATGTGGGAAAAGCTGCCCTACCGGCTGCGCGGCGATGCCCGCAACTGGGACCGCGAGCGAGAAAAGCACGGCCGGGTGATGCTCAAGCTTTGGCAAAAGCACGCGCCCAACCTCGAGGGCGCCGTCATTTCGTCGTTCACGCGCTCGGCGCTCGATGTCGAGCGGTCCTTCCCAAACATGCGCGAGGGCGACCTTTTGATCGGCGCCTTTACGCACGGCCAGATCGGCTACAACCGGCCCTTCGCCGGGGCCGGCCAATATCGCGCGCCGGGGATGCGGCGCCTCTACCTCTGCGGTTCCAGCAGCCATCCCGGCGGCAACATCACGGGCTTGCCCGGCTACAATGCCGCGCAAGTCGTGCTCGCCGACCTCGGCATCAAGGCCGCGTGGGTGCCCAAGCCGATCCGGGAGCGGCTGCTGAAGTTGTAGCACCCCGCCCCAAACCCCGCCGAACGCTGCGTCGATCCGTCCCCCGCTGCGTCAAGCTCAACGATGCTCACCATGTCCCCCCGCCACCTCTTCTCCCTCGTCCTGTTCCTGCTCGCCCAGGCCGCCGCCCCCGCCGCGAACATCGTCCTCATGATCGGCGAGGACGAATACAAAACCTGGGAGACGCTCCCGGACTTCGCCGCCAAGGAGCTGAAGGCCGCCGGCCATCGCGCGACGATTATCCACGCGAGCAAGGAGAACAAAAACGACTTCCCCGGCCTCGGCGCCGCGCTGCGCGACGCGGACCTCCTGTTTGTGAGCGTGCGGCGACGCACGCCGCTCAAGGAGCAGCTCGACGCCGTGCGCGCGTTCCTCGCCGCGGGCAAGCCGCTCGTCGGCATCCGCACCGCCTGCCACGCGTTTTCGCCGCTGCCCAAGGAAACCATCACCGATCCGCGCCTCGCGACGTGGACGACCTTCGACCCCGATATCCTCGGCGGCAACTACACCGGCCACCATCGGGGCGAGGGCCCGACGACGATGCAACTCGCGCCCGGCGCCGCCTCACACGCCATTCTCCGCGGCATCACGATCGAAAAGCTCACCAGCCCCACCACGCTCTACAAGGTGAGCCCGCTGGCCGCCGACACGACCCCGCTGCTGATCGGCACGTTTCTGCAAAACGCCCCGGAGCCGATCGCGTGGACGCGCCTCCAGGGCCCGAAAAAAGGCCGGGTCTTCTTCACCTCGATCGGCGGGCCCGGCGATTTCGCCAACCCGGAATTTCGCCGCTTCCTCATGAACGGCGTGCGCTGGGCGCTCGGCCGGTGACTCACGCGGCATGAATGCGATTCGGCGCCTGTTGTTCGCGTCCGCCGCGGCCTCCGCCGCGGGCGCAGCACAGCCGCCCGTCGACTTCAACCGCGACGTCCGGCCCATCCTGGCCGACAACTGCTTCAAGTGCCACGGCCCCGACGAGCACGCGCGCGAGGCCCGGCTGCGGCTCGACGACCGCGCGGTCGCGACGAAGCCCGCCAAATCCGGCCTCGTGCCGATCGTCCCCGGGCATCCGGGCGACAGCGAGCTCGTGGCGCGCCTCACTGATCGCGACGAGCCGATGCCGCCCGCCGACTCCGGGAAGAAGCTCACGCCCGCGCAGATCGCCACGCTGCGGCAATGGGTGGCCGAGGGCGCGGCGTATGCGCCGCACTGGTCGTTTGTGCCGCCGACGGCGGCCGCGCTCCCCTCCGTGAGGAACGCCGCGTGGCCCCGCAATGCCCTCGACCGATTCGTGCTCGCCCACCTCGAGGCCCGGCAACTCGCGCCCTCCGCCGAGGCCGATCGCCCGACGCTGCTCCGGCGCGTGAGCCTCGATCTCACGGGCCTGCCGCCGACGCTCGCCGAGCTCGACGCCTTCCTCGCTGACCGCGCGCCCGACGCCTACGAACGCGCGGTGGATCGCCTGCTCGCGTCGCCGCGCTTCGGCGAGCGCATGGCCGTGGACTGGCTCGACGCCGCGCGCTACGCCGACACCAACGGATTTTTCCGGGATGCCGGCCGGCAGGCGTGGCCGTGGCGCGACTGGGTGGTCGCCGCCTTCAACCGCAATCTGCCCTACGACCGCTTCATCGTCGACCAGCTCGCCGGCGACCTGCTGCCCGCGCCCACGCTCGAGCAGAAGATTGCGACGGGCTTCAATCGCAACCACACGATGAGCAATGAGAGCGGCCTCATCGACGAGGAGTATCGCGTCGAATACGTCGCCGACCGCCTCGAGACGACCGCGACCGTCTTCCTCGGCCTCACGGTCGGCTGCGCCCGCTGCCACGATCACAAGTATGACCCGATTTCGCAGCGCGACTACTATCAGCTGTTCGCCTTCTTCAACAACACGGTCGAAAGCGGCCTCCTCAAGGCCGACGATCCCCCGCCCGTGATGGACGTCACCACGCCGGCACAACAGGCGGAGGCCGCGCGCCTCGCCGCCGCCCGCAAGACCGCCGAATCGGCCTTCGCCGCGACCGCCAGGGCCCTCGCGCCCGAAATCGCGGAGTGGGAAGCCTCGGCGGCCCGTGGCGAACTGCACGCCCCCGCGTCCGGGTTGCTCGCCCATGTGGACTTCGAGCCGGAGGCTGCGGCCGACTCCGCCGGCGCCGCTTCTCCTCCCCGGGCACCGGGCCTCAACGAGCAGGGCAACCTCCCCCGCGTCGCCGGGCTGGCGGGTCAGGCCGGCAGCTTCGACGGCATGCAGCACGCCGAACTGCCCGGGGATCTTCCCATCGCCGCGGACCGGCCGTTCACGGTCGGCCTGTGGCTCAAGGCGTCGGGCTCGCTGAACGGCGTGCTCGCCAAGACCGAGCCCGAGCACGAGCGCCGCGGCTTCGAGGTCGTCTGGATGAAGGGCTGGCTGCACGTGAACCTCATCAACCGCTGGGTCGCCAGCGCGATCGAGGTTCAAACCAAGGAGCCCATGAAGGGGCGCGACTGGAACCACGTCGTCGTCAGCTACGACGGCTCGGGTCGTGCGAGCGGATTCCACATCTTCACCGACGGCGTCGAGGCGCCGTTCGAAATCAAACGCGACAACCTCTCCGGCCCCACGGCGAATCCCGCCCCGCTGAAGATCGGCCGGCGCGACAGTGGCCTTGGTTTTTACGGCCAGCTCGACGAGTTCCGCCTCTTCGACCGCGCGCTGGGTGCGGCGGAGGTGCGCGCCTGGTATTGGGCGGACCGGCTTCACACGCCGCTCGCGATGCAGCCCGAGAAACGCGACGCCAGGCAAAAGGCGATGCTCGTCGACTACTACGTCGAGCGGCATGGCCAGCCGGCGGCGCGAGCCGCCGCCGCCCGCCTCGCCGAGGCGCGCACGGCCGAGGAGAATCACCGCGGCACCCTGCCGAAAACGCTCGTCATGCACGAGGTCGAGAAGCGTCGCGCCACCCACGTCCTCATGCGCGGCCAATACGACCAGCCGGGGCTCGCGGTGGAGGCCGGCGTGCCCGCCGTCCTCCCACCCCTGCCCGGCGACGCGCCGCGCAACCGCCTCGGCCTCGCGCAGTGGCTCGTCTCGCCCGGCCACCCGCTCACCGCGCGCGTGGCCGTGAACCGGTTCTGGCAGGCTTTTTTTGGCGAAGGACTCGTCGCCACGCCCAACGATTTCGGCGCGCAGGGCGATCCACCCTCGCATCCCGCGCTGCTTGACTGGCTCGCGGCCGACTTTGCACGCACATGGGATCCAAAGGCCCTGTGCCGCCTCATCGTCACGAGCGCCACCTACCGGCAAAGCTCGATCCCCACGCGCGCGCTGCTCGAGCGCGATCCCGAGAATCGCCTGCTCGCGCGAGGCCCGCGCTTCCGGCTGAGCGGCGAGATGCAGCGCGATCAAGCGCTCGCGATTTCCGGCCTGCTCGTGGACCGCGTCGGCGGTCCCCCGGTGAAGCCCTACCAGCCGCCCGGCTTGTGGGAGGCCGTCTCCTTCAACGGCGAATTCACCTACGAGCGCGACTCGGGCGACGGGCTGTGGCGGCGTTCGCTCTACACCTATTGGAAGCGAAGCTCGCCGCCGCCCGCCGTGCAGCTCTTCGACGGCCCCACGCGCGAGAGCTGCACGGTCCGGCGCCCGCGCACCAACACCCCGCTCCAGGCGCTGGTGCTCCTGAACGACGACACGTTTGTGGAGGCCGCGCGGGTGCTCGCCGCCGCCACGCTGGAGGCCGCGACGACGCCCGCGGGGCGGGCCGCGCACCTCTTCCGCCGCGCCACCGCCCGCACACCTTCCGCCGCCGAGTCCGCCACCCTGGTCACGTTGGCGGCGAAGCAGCTCGCGCGCTTTCAAGCGGATCCGGCGTCGGCGCGAAAGCTCCTCGCCGTCGGCGAGTCTCCTCGCGGCCGCGATCGCGATGCCGGCGAGATTGCGGCGTGGACGCTCGTGGCGCAGGCCGTGCTAAATCTCGACGAGGTGATCACGCGGCGCTGAGCGCCTCAACGCCATGAACACCTTCGATCCCGCCCACCCTCCTCCGGCCAACCTCGCCCTCACGCGCCGCCAGTTCTTCGGCCGCGCCGCCGGCGGCATCGGCGCGGCGGCGCTCTCGTCGCTCATCGGGCCGTCGGTGTTCGGCGCCGCGGCGCAGGGGCCGCACTTCGCGCCGAAGGCCAAGCGCGTCATCTATCTCTTCATGCACGGCGGGCCGTCGAACCTCGACTTGTTTGACTACAAGCCCGAGCTCGCGCGGCGCCGCGGCGAAGACCTGCCACCCTCCGTGCGCAGCAAGGTCCGGCTGACCACGATGACGAGCGGGCAGTCGAAGTTTCCCGTCACACCCTCCGTCTTTTCCTTCAAGCAATACGGCGGAAACGGGCTTTGGGTGAGCGAGCTCCTGCCGCACACCGCGAAAATCGCCGACGAACTCTGCGTGATCCGCGGCATGTTCACCGAGGCGATCAACCACGATCCGGCGGTCACCTTCCTCCAGACCGGCCACCAGCAGCCGGGCCGGCCAAGCTTCGGCGCGTGGACGAGCTACGGCCTGGGCAGCGAGAATCGCGATCTGCCCGGCTTCGTCGTGCTGCTCTCCCGCGGCAGCGCCGCGCGGCAGGCCGATCCCCTCTACGCGCGGCTCTGGGGTTCCGGCTTCCTGCCTTCGAATCACCAGGGCGTGAGCTTCCGCACCAGCGGCGATCCGGTGCTCTACTTGTCCAACCCCGCCGGCGTCGATCGCGCCGCGCGGCGCGACCAGCTCGATGCCGTCGGCGCGCTCAACGCTGCCGCCGCCGCGCGCCAGCTCGATCCCGAGATCGAGACGCGCATCGCCCAATACGAGATGGCCTACCGCATGCAGGCGAGCGTGCCGGGCCTGCTCGACCTCCGCGACGAAAAGCCGGCGACGTTCGACGCCTACGGGCCCCAGGCGCGCGAACCCGGCACCTTCGCCGCCAATTGCCTGCTCGCGCGCCGGCTCGCGGAGCGCGGCGTGCGCTTCATCCAGCTCTACCACCGCGGCTGGGATCAGCACTACAATCTCCCGAGCGACCTCCGGCTCCAGTGCGGCGACGTCGACCAGCCCTGCGCCGCGCTCGTGCGCGATCTCAAGGCGCGCGGCCTGCTCGACGACACGCTCGTGATCTGGGGCGGAGAATTCGGGCGGACCAGCTACAGCCAGGGCAAGCTCGAGGCCGCCAACTACGGCCGCGACCACCACGGCGGCTGCTTCACGATGTGGCTCGCCGGCGGCGGGGCGAAGCCGGGCATGGTGCATGGCGAAACCGACGAGTTCGGCTTCACCGTCACGAAGGATCCGGTTCACGTGCACGATTTCAACGCCACCGCGCTGCACCTCCTCGGGCTCGACCACACGCGGCTGACCTTCCGGCACCAAGGCCGCGACTACCGCCTCACCGATGTGCACGGGCGCGTGGTGAAGCCGTTGCTGGCGTAACGCGCCGGCAGCCCGGACGCGAGGGCCGGCCGGCGAATTTTCTCCCGCGCCAATGGCGGGTTTGAATCCGGCGCTTGTCATGCTGGGCAAGAACCCGCCGTGAACACAGAAACCCACCCCGATCCTCAGGACGATCCGGCGCTGCGCGAGACCCTCAAGCGCTGCTCGCCCGCCACCTACTACGCCGCCTGCAAGTTCCGCCAGACGGGCCTGCCCGAGGACCTCCGCGTTCTCGTGAACGGCGTGATTGAACGATTCGTCGAGCGCAGCCGCCGTCCGGCGCTGGACGACGGCGCCGAGACGCTCCGCCTGCGCGAGGATCTCGGCTTGGATTCGCTCACCATGATGGAAATCGTGATGCTCGCCGAGGAAGTGCTCCCGATCACGGTGGCCAACGACGAACTCACCCAGCTCCGCACCCTCGGCGAGGTGCAGGCCTTCATCGCCCGCAAGGTCGCGGTCGCGCGGCTTGCGCCAAGGCCAGCCGAAGCCACCGCCAAGGAAAACTGGAACATCAGCGCCGTCGGCGAGAGCATCCGGGGGCTCGAAGCCGACGCCGCCGCCCGCGCCGTCAACCGTGGCGCACATTGACCAAAAATGGGGAAATGTCCGCAGTCCGCGCCCCCCGATTGGGGAACACCGCGCGCCGGCTCCCGTCTCCGGCCACGGTCGGCCGGCGGCCAAATTACCTCTCGTTCAGAGCGGGAAAACGCCCACGCCGCCCGCTGGCATACGGTCTGCGATCCTCGAGTGACCCACCATGCAGACCCTGCCTCCCACGAATCTCAGCGCCGCCACCTCCTTCTTCAGCCGCGAACGCCGCCGGCAGCGCATGCTGAAGTTCCTCGAGACATTCGAGCTCCGCTCGTGGCCAGTCGTGGGCGACACCGGCTTTCTGGTGCCTGTCACCCGCGCCGACTTGCGCGAACCAACCGCGGAGCAGTCCCCCGCGCGGCACTAGGCCTCGGGCTTTCGCACGACCGGCCTCTTGTTCGATGGAGCGCGTTGCCCCCAACGCGCTGCCTCTGGCCACGGCAACACCTGCCAACGGATCGGCACGCCAAACGCCTAGGCGGGCCACCGTCACGGCAGATAATACCGGGGTCAGGACGGCGCGTTGTGGCCAGCGTGCTTTATTGATTAACTGATAAGCATATCCGCCGAAGACAGCCTGTCCTCCGTAGTAACCCCATCCTCACGCGCCTTGAGGGAAACATATTTCGTCTTGTAAACATCAAATGGCACAGCACCGACATCCCTCGCTTGCCAATCACCCGAGTAGTCCGCGATCACGTCACCGTCTTCCCGATGAAACTCCCCAGGCCGATCCTCGCCTTTTTACTGCTGGTCACCGGGATGTGGGCCCAGGAAAATTGGCAACCCCGGGTGTCTGGCACCACCGTCAATCTCTGGGGTATCGCCTACGGTAACGGTCTTTGGGTCGCCGTTGGTGATCCCGGCACCATCCTCACCTCCCCCAACGGCATCACGTGGACGAAGCGGGACTCCGGCTTTCCCACGCGTTGGCTCGTCAGCGTCGCATACGCCAACGGCCTCTTTGTCGTGACCGGCGGCACGCCACCGCAAACCGAGCGCCAAGGCATCATCCTCACCTCGCCCGACGGCGTCACGTGGACGCCCCGCGTCAACAATGCCACGCGCATCAACAACGTCGCGTGGGGCAATGGCACTTGGCTCGCGGTCGACGATCTCGGGGGACGGTGGACGTCGCTCGATGGCCTCACGTGGAGTTTTGGAACGACCGCGCGCACGGGCTACCTGCGCGGTCTCGCCTACGGCGCACCGACCTTCGTCAGCACAGGCCTGACCGGCATCCAGTCCTCCTACGACGGGATTGGCTGGGTCAACCGCGTCCCGGGCGCCGGCCAGATCGAGGGTCTGGCGTATGGGCGCGGGCGATTCGTCGCCGTCGGCACGCTTGGACTCGCGGGCGTCACCTACTCGTCGCGTGATGGCGCAAACTGGACGCAGCAGCCCACCACCACCGACCTCTCGGCGCGCGCCGTCACGTTTTTCAACAACCAGTTCATCCTCACCGGCACGGCGACAGTCGCGGGCGGCGGGCTCGCGACATCGTTCGACGGCGTAGGCTGGACGCCACGGCCCACCGGTCTTCCCGCCAACTCCATTCTCCTCGCCGTGGCCGCCGGCCCGGACTCCGCGATCGCCGTCGGCACCGAGGGCGCGATCTTGCAGTCGGCGGCGGCGCTCTCCGCCCCGTCGATCGCCACGCAGCCTTCGCCCGTGCTCGAAGCCATGGGTGGCAACGTCGCCTTCGCCGTCTCCGCGCGCGGCTCGCTTCCCCTCGCCTACCAGTGGCGCAAGGACGGCTTGGTCATCGACGGCGCGACCGCCGAAACGCTCTTCCTCCCCAGCGTGCAGATTGCCCATTCCGGCAACTACTCGTGCATCGTCACCAACGCAGCGGGCGCCGCGGCGAGCTCGGCCGCCGCGCTCAATGTCGTCGCCACGTTTCCCGCCGCCGATCCGGTCGATGCCGGCTTCAACCTCGGCGCGCCGCTCAACGTCGCTCCGCGCACCCTCGCCGCGCAGCCCGACGGCAAGCTGCTCCTTGGCGGGAGCTTTCTCCTCCTCAACCAAGGCCAGCCCCAGTTCGGCCTCGCCCGCCTCAACGCCGATGGCTCGCTCGACACATCGTTCAAGCCCGGCGCGCTCGATCCCAACGGCGCCGTGACCGCGCTCGCCGTGCAGCCCGACGGGCGGATCCTCGCCGGCGGCTCGTTCACGTCCATCAACGGCGCCGCCCGTCCGCGCCTCGCGCGCCTCAACGCCGACGGCTCCGTCGATCCCTCGTTCAACTGGCCTGCGCCCGCCGGCGCGGCCGACCCGCGCTTCTTCGTGCAGCCCGACGGGCGCATCATCGTCCACGACGGCTCGACCACGCTCGCGCGCCTCCGGCCCGACGGCTCGGCCGATCCGACGTGGACGCGCACGCCGATCACGACCGGCATCAACGGCACCGCCACCAGCTACGGCACGCCGCAGGCCTGCGATTTCCAGTCCGACGGGAAAATCATCGTCGTCGTGTCCGGTGCGGGCTCGCCCCCCGGCAATATCACGACCCTCAACCTCGTCCGGCTCAACTCGGATGGCACGCTCGACGCGACGTTCGCGCCCATCGCCCTCGGCCTCAACGCCACGATCCGCGCGCTGCGCGTTCTCTCCGACGATCGCATTCAGGTCGTGGTCTTCGGCACGGGCGGCATACTTCAGCGCTTCTCCCCCGCCGGACTCTTCGATGGCTCAGCCGCGCTTACCTTCAACGGCGGGAGCGTGACGGCGGTCGCCATCACTTCCGGCGGCGAGACGTGGTTCTCCGGCTCGTTCGTAAGTTTGAACGGCCTCGGGCGCAGCCAGCTCGCACGCCTCAACAACGACGGTTCCGTCGACGCCACCTACAATCCCGGCAGCGGCCTCACCACCGCCGCCGGCTCCGCGACGGTTGCGAACCTCATCCTTCCGCTCACCGACGGACGCGCCGTCGTCGTGGGCGATTTTGCGCGCGTCAACGGCCTCGCCCGCGCGCAGATCGCGCGCTTGAACGCGCAATCCCTCGGTGGCGCCAATGCCCCCGTCTTTCTCCCGACCGGCTCGCTCTACCGCGAGCTCGCGGCCGGCGCGCCGCTGCCCATCCCGCTCGTCGCGGTCGGCAGCGCGCAGCTGTCGCTCGGCTACGCCTCGCCGTTTGGCGGCACGGGCGCGCTTAACCCGCCGTCCCCCGAAATCGCCGCCGGCATTGTCACGCAGACCGGCGTCTACACCGTCACCGTTTCCAATTCCTCGGGCGCATCGACCTCGCAGCCGCTGTTCGTGCGCATCGTGCCGTCCCCGCCGTTTTTCATCCAGCAACCGGCGCCACTGCAGACCAACACGGGGCGGGTCATCACGCTCACCACCACGGTGGGCGGCACGAGCGGCATGAACTTCCAATGGTTCAAAAACAATGCCGCCGTCTCCGGCGCCGTGAGCCAGAACTTCATCGTGGCGCGCGCCACTGCCGCCGACACCGGCGACTACACCGTCGTCGCCCGCAACGCCCTCGGGTTTGCCTCCAGCGTCACCGCGCACGTCGGCGTGGACGAGACGATGCGCTTCATCAACCTCGCCACCCGCGGCAACGCCGGCCGCGCCGATTCGCCACTCATCGTCGGCTTTGTCGCCTCGGGCCCCGGCAACAAGCGCGTGATGGTCCGCGCCGTCGGCCCCACGCTCGCCGGCTTCGGTGTCGCCGGCACGCTGCCCGATCCCGTCCTCCGCGTCTTCAACAGCTCCGGCACGCAGATCTTCGCCAACGACGACTGGGGCCAGACCAACGACGTGCCCGGCATCGCTAGCGCCAATGCCCGCCTCGGCGCCTTCCCGCTCGACGGCGGCTCGGCCGACGCCGCGGGCATCCTCACGCTCGCCCCCGGCGCCTACACCGTCGTGATCAACGGCAAGGTCGTCGACGGCACCGAGGCCACCGGCATCGCCCTCGCGGAGATCTACGAGGACGACTCCGCGTCGAGCCGCCTCGTGAACCTCTCCTCGCGTGGCTTCGTGAGCCCCGGCGCCAGCGTGATGATTCCCGCCTTCGTGAGCGCGGGCACCGGCACGGCGGTCACGAAGAAATTTCTGATCCGCGGCGTCGGCCCCACCCTGGCCGGCTTCGGCGTCACCGGCGCGCTCGCCAACCCCACGCTCAACGTCGTCGACAGCGCGGGCCGCACCGTCGCCGCCAACGACGACTGGGAAACCAACGTCAACCTCGCCGAGCTGCGCGCCGCGACGACCCAGTTCGCCTTCCCCCTCGCCCCCGGCTCGCGCGACGCCGCGCTCCTCCTCTCCCTCCCCGCCGGCGCCTACACCTGCGTCGTCAGCGGCGTGAACAACACGAGTGGCACCGCGCTCGTGGAGGTGTATGAAGTGCCGTGAAGGGGCGCGTCACCGCCGGAAAATTATTTTTCGGATAGCAGGAAAATCGGGTTGGGTTGTCATGGCTTGCGAGCCTCCCGCATTCCACGCACATCAATCCATCCCGCTTGCCTCGTGAATGTCCGCCTCTCGCGTCGTCTCCTTGCCGCTGTTTTTCTCCTGCTTGCCGCCGCTTGCATGAGTCGGGCCTAGACCACGTGAACACTGCGCAATCAAAATTCTAACGCGGCTCAGCGAGACTACCTGTGGGACATGGCGCAAGGTAACGTAGGCCTCGTTATCGTCGGCGACACTGGCACCTTGCTAAGTTCAGCCAACGCCATCGCGTCGGTGCCCATCGTTGCCACCCGCACTACGGAGCGCGATGCCGACGCGTTTGCGGTCGCCGCCAACGGCCGCCATTCCGCGCTGCTCGTCACGCTCAACCCCGGCGCTAGCGCACGAGCCGCGCTCGTGTCCGCCGCTTCTATCGTTCTGATGGCAGAAAACGTCACGTAGGATTTCCAATCGCTGTGTCACGCCCGCCCTCATTCCCTAATCATGTGAGTCGGTTTTCCGCCTTCCTAGCTCTCTCCCTTGCCGCGTGCGCCACGACGCTGCGCGCGCAATCCTACAATTTCGCTGTCGCGTCCGCCCCCGCGCCAAACGTCACCTCGGAAATTTCCGGCGCGGCGGGCATCGCCGTCGATGCCGCCGGCGCGATCTACGTCGGCTCCTCGTGGAACCACGTCGTCTACAAACTCGATTCCACTGGAAAAATCGTCGCGCGCTACGGCGCGCCCGGCGCCGGCGCGCTCGACGGGCCGGCTGGCACCGCGCGTTTCCGCGCACCGCGCAATCTCGCGCTCGACGCCGCCGGCAATATCTACGTCGCCGATTCCGGCAATCACGCTATCCGCAAAATCACGCCCGATGGCAACGTCTCGACGTTGGCTGGCGCGCTCGAAATTCCGGGCGCGGCCGACGGCGCCGCTGCCGCCGCGCGCTTCACCGCGCCCGAGGGCCTCGCCATCGACGGCGCGGGCAACCTCTTCGCCGCCGACACGGGCAACCACACGATTCGCAAAATCACTCCCGGCGGCGTCGTCACCACGCTCGCCGGCGCGCCGGGCGTGACTGGCAGCGCCGACGGCCCAGCCGCGCTCGCGCGATTCAACGCGCCCCAAGGCCTCGCCGTCGATGCCGCTGGAAATATTTTTATCGCCGACTCCTCCAACCACGTCATCCGCAAGCTTACGCCCGCCGGCCTCGTCTCGCTCGTCGCGGGCCGCACCGATAGCCGCGGAAATTTCGACGCCACCGGCGGCCTCGCGCGCTTCACCTATCCGCAAGGCGTGACCGTCGAAAAAAGCGGCCAACTCTTCGTCGCCGACAGCGGCAACCGCATCATCCGCAAAGTATCACCTGCCGGCGAGGTCACGACCATCGGCGGCAACGCCATCTCCTACTACGATCTCGGCCTCGGCGCGGCGGGCGTCACCGAAGGCCCGCGCGCGCTCACGTTCGACCCCGCCGGCAATCTCCTCATTACCGACACCTACGACCTCAAACGCGGCACGCCCTCCGACAAACTCGTCATCACCGTGCAACCCAGCGCGCGAGGCAGCGGTGTTGCCCTTGGATCGACGCTGCGGCTCTTCACCACCGCGATTGGCGCCGGCCCGATTTCCTACCGCTGGCTGAAGAACGGCACGCCGATCGCTGGCGCGACAAGCGCGACGCTCACGTTCGCCGCCGCGCAAAATGGCGACGCCGGCACCTACTCAGTCGTCGTCTCAAATTCGAGCGAGTCGGTCACCAGCAAGACTGTGCAGCTCGCCATCTATCCCACCCTGCTCAACGACAATTTCACCGACGCCCAGCTCCTCAGCGGCACGAGCGGTCAATTCACCATCAACATGCGTGGCGCGACCGCCGAGCCCAATGAGCCCACGCATTACGAAGAAGGCGCCACCGCCAATTCTGTTTGGTATCGCTGGACCGCGCCGCAAGACGGCACCGCGATTTTCTCTGTCGGCCCGGAATATACCTATGGCTCAGCTTACACCGGCGACTCCTTCGCGACACTCGCCCGTGTCACCCCCGGACGAACTGGCTCCTACGTTCGATTCTCGGCGGTGCGCGGCACAACCTACTCCCTCGCGTTTGGCTCAGGAATCTACTCCACCGGCACGGTGATCTGGCGGCTGATTCCCAACGACAATTTCGCCAACGCCATCCCGCTCGCCGGAAATTCCGGCACCGCAACCGCCAACAACAGCGGTGCCACCCTTGAGGCCGGCGAGTCCGACCATGGCGCGCCAGGCTTCCAAGATTCGATCTGGTATTCCTGGACACCGACCATCGATGGCGTCGCTGATTTTTTCTGCCGCCCCAAGCTTTTTTGGGCGACGATGGAAGCGTTCACGGGCGACACCCTCGCGCAGCTCGTGCGTGTGCCACAAACCGTGCCGAGTGAGTTATCCGGGGTGCATCTCCAATTTGTTGCCCGGGCCGGCACAGCCTATCGCATCGCCATTAGTGGCGACCCCAGCACCTACATGGACGGAACGGGCAAGTTCGTCGGCTCTGGAGACAATTTCTCCTTCTCTTGGTCGCTCGCTGCTCAGCCCAGCAGTGCCAGCGTTTTCACTTCGGCCCCGAGGGACTTCACTTCCGCCAACACGTTTGCCGCACGCCTCGGCACCGACGTGAAATTCTCCGTGACCGTCCTGAGTGCGTCGCCGGCCGACGTGCGCTGGTTTCGCGATGGCGTGGCCGTTCCCGGCGGCACGGGCGCGGAGTTCACGCTCGCCAACGCGCAGCGCACCGACGCGGGGAGCTACACCGCTGTCGTCACCAACAGCGCCGGCAGCTCCACGACCGTGCCGGTCACGCTCAAGATTCTCGCCCCACCGCCGAACGACAACTTCACCGAGGCCATCGCCCTCTCCGGCACCAGCGGTTCTATCAACGGCACGAACGTCGACGCGACTGGCGAAGCCAACGAGCCAGCGCACAAAAGTTACCCCCCGGGCCGCTCCAACCCCGCATTCGTCTGGTATCGCTGGACTCCACCCATCAGCGGACTCGCCACGATTTCGAAAGCCGATGATCGACTCGTGGTAGCCGCCTACACTGGCACGAGCCTCGCCAACCTCCGGCAAGTCGCGTGGGGCTACGCTCCTCCAAGTTACGCGCTCAACATCGCTGTCACCGCAGGCAACACTTACTACTTTGCCGTGGGAGAATACGGTTATCCCACCGTCCCCTTTCGCCTCAACTGGCAGCTCAGCCCCGTCGTCGCCATCGCCACGCCGCCCGCCAATCAAACCGTCGCGCCCGGCGCGGATGCGATGTTTGCGGTCACAGCCTCCGGCGACGGAGTCACCTACCAGTGGAACCGCAACGGCGTCGCAATCCCTGGTGCGACCAGCGCGACGCTCACCGTTGCCAACGTCCAAGGCGGCGCCGATGCGGCCTACACCGTCACCGCCACCAACGCCACCGGCTCCGTCACCTCCGCGCCCGCCACGCTTAGCGTCGCCGCGCCCGTGCGCACCGCGCTCAACGTCCGCCACGCGCGCGGCGGCGGCGGTTTGCTCTGGGCCATCGCCGCGCACGACGACACGCTCGTCACGGTCGGCGATAGCGGCGTGATTCTCGTTTCGACCGATGCAGGCGTCACGTGGTCACCGCGCGTGTCCGGCACGAGCAACTGGCTCGTCGGCGCCGCCTACGGCGCGGGGCAGTTCGTCGTCGTCGGCGACCGCGGCTTGATCCTGCGCTCGCCCGATGGTGCGGCGTGGACGCCCGCGTTTTCATCCGGCACCGCGCAACGCCTCAACAACGTCCTTTTCGCCGCCGGCCGCTTCGTCGCCGTCGGCGAAGGTGGCGCGATCGTCACGTCATTCGACGGCGATCTCTGGGCACCCGTTTCCTCCGGCGTGACGACGTGGCTGCATGGCCTCGCGTTTCACGAGGGCCTCGGCGCCTTCGCCGCGAGCGGACAAAACGGCGTCTTCCTCACCTCGCCCGATGCGCTCACGTGGACGCGCCTGCCCATCGCCGGACTCATCAGCGATCTCGAGGCGACCGTCGCAGTCGACAGCTACGCGCACTTCGTCTCCATCGGCCAGAGCGGCGTCGTCGCCGCCGTGCGGCAGGACAAAATCGTCACCGCCCTCGGCGACACCTTTGCCACTTGGAACGCGAGCCTCGGCACGACCGCCACCGCCGCGCGTTTCCGCGGCCTCACGCAGGGCGCGGGCGCGCTCTTCGCCACGGGCGAAGGCGGGAGGATCGTCTCCGCCGCGAGCGACGCCGGCCCGTGGTTCACGCTCCCTTCCGGCACAGGCGGCAATCTCCTCGCCGGCCTCTATCACCGCAACACGCTCTTCGTCGTCGGCGAAAATCTCGCCATCCTCCAATCCGATCCGGTCTTCGCCAGCCGCTTCCTCAACCTCTCCGCACGCGCCATGCTGCGCCCCGGCGCGGAGGATCTCGCGTGCGGCTTCGTCATCAACGGTGCGCAAAAGAAGCAAGTTCTCATCCGCGCCGCGGGCCCCGCGCTCGCCACTGTCGGGCTCGTCGGTGGCGCATCGCAAGTCGCGATCACGGTGCGCGACGCCACTGGCGCTCCGCTCGCAAAAAACTCCGGTTGGAGCACCAACGCCAATTCAGCCGCGATCGCCGCGGCCACCGCGCGCGCGGGGGCCTTTCCTTTCGCCAGCGGTAGCGCCGACTCCGCGCTCTTGCTTACCCTCGAGCCGGGAAACTACACCGCGCAAACCCGCAACCTCGGCGCCACATCGGCGCTCGCACTCGCTGAAGTCTACGATCTCGATTCTTCAGCCGACACGACTGCGCGCGCTCTCAACCTCTCCGCCCTCGGCCAGTCTGGCCCCGGCGCGGCGAAACTCATCGCCGGCTTCGTGATCGACGGTGCCGCCGCCCGCCGTGTTCTCATCCGCGCCATTGGCCCGGGCCTCGCGGCCTTCGGCGTGGCCGGAACAATCACCGCTCCCCAGCTCGATCTCTATACCGCGCGCGGCCTCCTCCATCACACTGCCGGCGCATGGAATTTGGAAACCAACAGCGACGAAATCCGAGCCTCGACCGAGGCCGTCGGCGCGTTTCGCCTCGTCGAGCAAAGCCGCGACTCGGCCATGCTCGTCACATTGCTGCCCGGCAACTGGACTGTGCAAGCAGGAGGCAGCACCGGCGTCGCGCTCTTGGAAGTCTACGAGGTGCCGTGAATCGAAACAAAACGGCTCTCAATCCTCAAACCCACCCACGCTCACCGACTGTCCGTTCTGTTTCGGCCCGAGCTTCAGGATGAACGGCGCCGCCGCCTTCGCCCACTGCGCGGCTTTGGGGAAACTCGCGGCGCCGTCGGCCCAGCAGGAGCGCAGCATGTCCGTGTCGATCACGCCGGGGTTGAGCGGCACGGCAGCCATGCCGGCGGGCAGCTCGGCGGCGAGCGCCTTGGTCAGACCCTCGATCGCCCACTTCGACATGCAGTAGGGCCCGACTTCCGGCGCCACGCTGCGGCCCCACCCGGAGCTGAAGTTCACGATCACGCCGCGCTTCTTCGCGACCATCGCGGGGACGAAGTGCCGCAGCACGTTCTGCGTGCCGCGGATGTTGGCATCCACGAGCCGCGTGAACTCGCGGTCGTCCTGCTCCCACACGGGCGCGAGCCGGTTCATAATCGCGGCGTTGTTGATCAGCAGGTCGGGCGGGCTGTCGTTCTCCAGCACCTTGGCGGCCCAGATCGCGACCTTGCTGTCGAGGCCCACGTCGAGCACGGAAAAATCGTGCGGCGCAAGGTGCGTCATCCGCAGATCGAAGATCGCCTCACCGCTGCGGCCGCAGCCAATGACGGTGTGGCCGCCGCGGACAAATTCCTCCACGAGCGCGCGGCCCAGCCCGCGCGTGACCCCGGTTATGACGATTTTCATGAGGCCAACGGACGAGCCGCGCGCGTTTCCGTCAAGCCACCGTGCAGCGGCGGGCGTCCCTGCCCGCCAAGGTTTGAAAAGCAGGGCGGGTCTTTGCCCCCTTGGTGCGAACACCCCACGCGGAAAAGCCGGGTCACGGACCCGCCCTGCTCCGGCGGGCAGGGACGCCCGCCGCTACGCGGCCAGTGCGTGGCAGGTGGCCGCGATGCGCTCGTCGGTGAGCCGCGGCGCATGCTCGAGCGCCCAGATCGCCTCGGGCTCCCACAGGGCCGCGCGCAGCGGTTCCAACAGGCGCCGCGGCACGTCCGGCTCGGCGATCTGACGCAGGATCGCGAGGGTCTGCCGCGACGCCGGCAACCCCAGCCATTGCAGCACCCCGAAAATCCCCTCCCGCTCGAACACCGCGGCGATCTCCGCCCACGCCGCCGCCTCGCCGCCGCGCAGCGAGCGGTGCGCAGCGAGAAACACCGCGAGCGCCGGCGCCTCGGCGAGCTCCGCCCTCAGCTCCGGGCAACGCACGATCACGTGCAGGGCCGCGAGGCGACCGGAACCGAAGCCGAGGAGAAACTCGCGCACCTCCGCCGGCGCATACTCCAACCAGGCGCGCCACTGCACCGCGCCGATCCCGAGCGCGGCCGAGGCCAGGGCCGCCTCGCCGGGCTCGTCGGCGATCCATTCGTCCGGAGCCACTTCGCGCTCAAAGTCGACGTCGGGCCAAACCGACACGCGGTGGCGGAATCCGTCGTGAATCCACGTGAGCGCGGGGATCGCCGCGGCGGCGGCGGGCCGGCGGCGCAGGGTGGCGGGGCGGCTGGCGGCACGAAGACCGGAGCGGAGGCGATAGCGAGGGGAGTTCATGCGCGCACTCTACGCCCCGGGGTGGGACAAAGCTTGTCCCACGGCCGAAAAAACTTTCGCCTCGACGCCGCTGCGTCGCTGGGGACGCGGCGCCCTCGCCGCGTTTTTTCGCAAATCCCAGCGCGCCCGACCGCGGCGAGGGCGCCGCGGCTCCAGCCAAAGCCACTCGCACCCCCGCCATCTCCCATCCTCCACCTCCCCCCTCCCTCGATGTCCTCCGCCTCCCCTCTCTCCCGCCCGCCGCTCGAGCGCATGCTGCGCATCCACGAGGATCTGCGCCGCGGCGCCTTCACCAACTGCACCAAGCTCGCGGCGCACCTCGAGGTCTCGCGCAAGACCATCGTGCGCGACATCGCGTTCATGCGCGACCGCCTCGATCTGCCGATCGAGTTTGATCCGCGGCTCAACGCCTACCGCTACACGCATCCGGTCTCGGCGTTCCCCACCGTGCAGGTCACCGAGGGCGAGCTGCTCGCGCTCCTCGTCGCGCGCAAGGCCCTCGAGCAATACCGCGGCACGCCGTTTCACCGGCAGCTCGAGCACTCGTTCGACAAGCTCACCGCGGGCCTCAAGGACCGCATCACGTTCTCGCCCGCGGAGGAGCTGCAGTCGGTCTCGTTCAGGAACGTCGGCCTCGGCAAGGCGGACCTCGCCGTCTTCAACGCCCTCAGCGGCGCCACGCTCCGGCAGCACGAGGTCGAGTTCGACTACCGCAAGCCCGGCGAGAAAAGACCGGAGCGCCGGCGCGTGCAGCCCTGGCACCTGTCCCATCGCGAGAACCTGTGGTATCTCGTGGGCTTCGACAGCGCACGCGACGCGCTGCGGACCTTCGCGCTGCCGCGCATCTCCAACATCGCCGTTTCTGCGAGGCAGTTCATCCGTCCGCCGGATTTTTCCCCGGAAAAATTCTTTGCCAGCGCCCTCGGCGTGCTCGGCGGCGACCGCGACTACCGCGTCGTCGTCCGCTTCTCGGCGACGGTGGCCGACCGCATCCGCGAGCGCGAATGGCATGAGTCGCAGGCGCTGCGCGAGCTGGCCGACGGGCGCCTCGAGCTCACGCTCCGCCTCGGGGCGCTCCCCGAGATCGAGCGCTGGGTGCTCACGTGGGGCGCCCACGCCGAGGTGCTCCAGCCGAAGGAACTCCGCGAGCGCCTGCGCGCCACTGCCGCCGCGCTGCGCGAGGTATATGGGTGAGCCGCACCGGCCCCAAGCTTGTCATTCTGCGCGCGGCGAAGATTCCCTTGCGACACACGCATCGCATGGCGGCTTCGCGCTCCCCCGCTGGATTCTTCGCTGCGCTGCGAATGATCGTCGGGGCGAAGAGGGACGCGGCTCGACGTAGCGGCAGGCCTCCGTGCCTGCCGACTCCGGGCTTTCGCACACGGCAGGGGCGACAGGCAGGGACGCCTGCGGCCACCAGGGCTCGTTCATTGTTCCCGTCTCAGAATGACAAAGTGCCTTGCGACTCGTTGTTCATTTCCCGTTGCCCAGCGTCTTCTCCAGCCACGCCATCAGCTGCGGTCGGTAGTCGGGCTGCGCCTTTTCCCATGCGAGCAAGCCATGCGGCGCGTCCTTGAGCACGATGAGATCGCACACGTTGCCCGCCGCGCGGACGCGTTTCTGAAACGCGAGCGACTGCGCGAGCGGCACGGTCTTGTCCGCGTCGCCGTGCAACAGCAATACCGGCGGCATGCCGGCGCGCACGCGATTGACGGGCGAGATCGCGCGCAGGGCGTTCAGCGACTGCGGGGTCACTTCCTTCGGCAGGTTGAGGAGTTGCTGGAGCGACGTGCTCAGTCCGCCGCGCTGCGGCAGATCCTGCTCGTGATCGGTCACCGGGGCGAAGCCCACCGCCGCCTGCACGCGCGTGTCGTCGCCCGACAGCGTCGCCAGCATCATCGCCAGATGACCACCCGCCGAGTGCCCGAAGACCGCGATGCGCGCCGGGTCGCCCTTGAACTCCGCCGCATGCGCCTTCACCCAGCGCACCGCGGTCTTGACGTCCTCCATGCATGCCGGCCAGCGGTGCGCGGGCGCGTGGCGGTAGTTGATGGACAACCAGGCGAACTTCGCACGCGTGAGCGGCTCGAACCACGGCGTGATGTCGGCGCCATTGCCCGGCTTGTCGCTGCCCTTCTTGTCGCCCGAGCTCCAGCCGCCCCCGTGGATCAGAATCGCAACGGGAAATGGCCCCGTGCCGTCGGGCACGCTCGCATCGAGCAGCAGCGCCTCGCCGCCGGCGCGGCCATATTCGATGTCGGGGCGAAACTCCGCCGCGTGGAGTCCAGCCGGAACCAAGGCCAGCAAGAGGAGAGCGAACACCCGGGTCTTCATGGGGCGATTGCAGCCGGCCCGGCGCGTTCCTGTCGAGCCTGCGCGAAAAACTCCTTGGCGCGCGCACGTCGGTTCGCGACGCTCGGCCATCCATGCCGCTGCCCGATGTCCTGCCGATCACGCCCTTCACGCGCCCCGCGCGCGGCGCGGTGACCTTGCCGGGCTCAAAGAGCCTCACCAACCGCGCCCTCCTGCTCGCCGCGCTGGGCGACCGGCCCGTGACCCTCACCGGCGCGCTCGCCAGCGAGGACACGCACCTGATGGCCGAGGCGCTGCGCAAACTCGGCTTCACCGTCGTCGCCGACGAGGCGAGCCACACGCTGCGCGTCTCCGATCAGGCCAGGGGGTTTTCTGGCGGCGGCGCTCCCGTCGATCTCTTCGTCGGGCTGGCAGGCACGGCGGCGCGTTTTCTCACGGCGCTCTGTGCCGCGGCGCCACGCGGCGTCTATCGCCTCGACGGTGTGCCGCAGATGCGCAAGCGGCCGATGAAGCCGCTCATCGACGCGCTCCGCACGCTGGGCGCTGATGTGCGTTGCACGGGCGTGGAAGGATTTTTCCCGCTGGAGATTCACGCGCGCGGCCTGCGCGGCGGCGCCGTGAGCATCGATGCCAGCGAAAGCAGCCAGCTGCTCTCCGCTCTGCTGATGGTCGCGCCGCTGGCCGCCGCCCCGATCACGATCACGCTCGTCGGCGGCGTGCGCTGGCCGTTTGTCGCGATGACGATCAACCAGATGGCGCAGTTCGGCTACGCGCAGAAACTCACACGCCAAGGCGACGCCATCGCCGTGCCGCTCGGCCGCTACGCGCCACCCGCGAGCTACGCGATCGAACCCGATGCCACGGCGGCGAGCTACTTCGCCACGCTGCCGCTCGCCGTCGGCGGCACGGTCCATGTCTCGAATCTCCTGCCGCCGGCGCAGGGCTTGCAGGGCGATTCTCAGTTTCTCGCCGTGCTTGAACGGGTCGGCGCCACCGTCGCCGCGGCGCGCGGCGATGTCGATGTCACCGCGTCGCCGCGCGCGCCGCTCCGCGGCGTCACGCAGGATTTCAGTCAATTCTCCGACACTTTTCTCACTCTCGCGGCCGTCACCCCGCTGCTCGCCGGCCCGACGCGCATCACCGGCATCGCGCACTCGCGCAAGCAAGAGACCGACCGCGTCGCCGGCATGGCCCGTGAGCTCACCAAGCTGGGCCAGCACGTCGTCGAGGAGCACGACGCCCTCACGATCACGCCGCGGCCGCTCAAGCCCGGCGTCGAGATCGAGACCTACGGTGACCACCGCTTCGCCATGAGCTTCGGCATCCTCGGCTGCCACGACCTCCACGACGACGGCCGCCCGTGGCTGTCGATCAAGAATCCCGCGTGCTGCGCGAAGACCTTTCCGCACTTTTTCGAGTTGCTGGAAACGGTGCGCCAAAACTCGCTCGCCCCGTGACCGCGCCCGCCGCCCTCCCCTTCATCATCGTCGCCATCGACGGCGGCGCCGGCACGGGCAAGTCCTCGTCGGCCACGCTGCTCGCCGAGCGCTTCCACCTCCTGCATGTCGACACCGGCTCGTTCTACCGCGCTGCGACGGCGGAGTTCCTGCGCCGCGGGGTCGCGGCCTCGGATCCCGCCGCGGTGCGCCGCGCCGTCGGAGCGCTGCAACTCGGCACGCGCCTCGCCGGCCGCGACGCCCAGATGGAGATCGGGGGTCGCGTCGTGCCCGAGGCCGAGATCCGCAGCGAGGCCGTCAACGCCGGCGTCTCGCTCTTCGCCGCGCTGCCCGAGGTGCGCGCGGCGCTGCTCGACTACCAGCGCGGCCTGGCCGGCTTCGCGCGGGCGCGCGGCTTCCGCGGCGTGGTGCTCGGCGGGCGCGACATCGGCTCGGTGATTTTTCCCGACGCGGATTTCCGTTTCTTCCTCCACGTCGACGAGGCCGTGGCCGAGGAACGCCGCGCCCGCCAGGGCCAGCGCGATTCCATCAAGGAGCGCAACCGGATCGACTCGTCGCGCAAGACCGCGCCCATGATCTGCCCGCCCGGCGCGACCTACATCGACACCACGCGCCTCACGCTCGCGCAGGTCGTGGAGCAAATGGCCGGGCCCATCGCCGTGCGGCTCGGCGCCGCATGAGCGCGGGCGCAGGAAACCGCGCCACCTCGGCATGAGCGTCGCGTTCCCACAGATGGGGATGGAGCCGGTCTACGGCGTCTCCCACTACCTCGCGATGACCTCCTACGCGGCGTTTTTCCGCGGCGAGGTCGTCGGCTTGGAAAATATCCCGCGCACCGGCGGATTCCTGCTGGCCTCCAACCACGCGAGCCACCTCGATCCGTTTCTCGTCGGCGCCTACCTGCCGCGGCAGGTGACATTCTTCGCGCGCAAGACGCTCTGGACCGGCGGATTCACCTCGTGGTGGCTCGACGCGGTCGGCGTCATTCCGGTCGACCGCGACGGCGGCTCGGATGTCAGCGCGATCAAGCGCGTGCTCCAGGCGCTGAAGCAGGAGAAGATCATCATCATGTTTCCCGAGGGCACGCGCTCGCGCGACGGACGCTTGCAGCCGCCGAAGCCGGGCGTCGGCCTGTTCGCCTGCCGCGCGCAGGTGCCGGTCGTGCCCGCGCGGATTTTCGGATCGTTCGAGGCCCTCGGCAAAGGCGGGACGCTGCCGCGCCTCGGCACGCCCGTCAGCGTGGTCTACGGCCCGCCGATGCTCCCCGCCGACTACGACGCCCCCGACGCCGGCAAGGAGCGCTACCAACTCGCCAGCGAGCGCATCATGGACCGCATCGCCGCGCTCCAGCCGCCGGCCGGGCGGGTGATTTGAGATGTCCCTCGATGCTCAAAATGCCAGCGAATGAATCTCGCCCTGCCACGGCCAATCCTCCGCTTTCGCCACCAAGCCAGCTCGCGCCGGATTCGCCGCCACACACGACCATTTTTCCGCCTGGGACTCAGCGCTGCGCAAAATATGATCGAAGGTGTCGGCCTGCCAGATCGGCGGTGCCACGCCGAGTGTCCGCACGATGCGTCGCGACGAAATCGACTTCCACGATTTGCACCATGCCGAGCGCGACTTCGCGTGAGCGGCAGGACAAGCGAGGAAATGCACGTGATCTGGCATCAGCACATGGCGTCCAACAAGCCAACCATCGTGCTCGGCAGAATCCCTCCGGACTGCGGTGAGTATCTCGCGCACCGCTGCACCGGCGAGCATCGGTTTTCGTCGAGCGATACCTGCGGTGAAAAAATAGAGGGGCGTTCGAGCGAAAAGCGTGACGTGCGGAAGGCGCATCGCGTAGCGCAACCGAAAGGAGCGCGGGGTGAGGGCACCCCGCCTACATCAAACCATATCTACCGCAACCCGCACGCCTTGCGCGCGCGGCCCATCACCTGTTCGGCGGTCGCGCGGGCGCGCTGCGCGCCGTCGCGCAGCACGGCGTCGACGTGATCGAGATTCGCGGCGAGCTCGGCGCGGCGAGCGCGCGCGGCGGCGAAGTGGTTCCAGTAGTGCTCGAAGAGCGCCTTCTTCAAGTCGCCGTAGCCGAGGCCGCCGGCGCGCAGGCGGTCCTCGAAGTCCTGCGCGACCGCGGGCGGCGCGAAGAGCTTCAGCAGCTGGATCGCGAGGTTCTTGTCCGCGTCGGGCTTGGGCTCGGCGGGCGTGCGCGAGTCCATGACAATGCCCATGATTTTTTTCCGCAGCGCCTTCTCGTCGCCGAAGATCTCGATCGTGTTGCCGTAGCTCTTGCTCATCTTCTGGCCGTCGAGGCCGGGGATGACGGCGACGTCCTCGCGAATCACGGGCTCGGGCACGACGAGCGTCTCGCCGTAGGCCTCGTTGAACTTGATCGCCATGTCGCGCGTCATCTCGAGGTGCTGCTTCTGGTCCTTGCCGACGGGCACGCGGTGCGTGTCGTAGAGCAGGATGTCCGCGGCCATCAGCACCGGGTAGGCGAAGAGGCCGAAGTTGGGCGAGATGCCCTTGGCCGTCTTGTCCTTGTAGCTGTGCGCGCGCTCCATCAGGCCCATCGGCGCGAGCGTGCCGAGCATCCACATGAGCTCGCAGACCTCGGGGACGTCGCTCTGCCGCCAGAAGACGCTCACCTTGGGATCAAGGCCGCAGGCGAGCCAGTCGAGCGCGATGCCGAGGGTGTTCTTGCGGCGCTCGGCGGCGTCGGTGACCGACGTCATCGAGTGGTAGTCGGCGATGAAATAGAAGCAGTCGCCCGCCGCCTGCGCGTCGATGGCCGGGCGCATCGCGCCGAAATAATTGCCGATGTGGAGCGTGCCGGAGGGCGTGATGCCGGTGAGAGTGCGGGGCATTAGGAAATACGAATTGCGATTTATGATTTGTGATTTGCCGATCCAACGAGCCGCGCGACCTCAGTCCCGCCGCGGGATCAGCTTTATCGCGGGCCGGGCGTGCACGATCGTCGCCGGGGGGATGTAGCCGCTCACGGCCACCGTGGGCGTGACGAGCGCGCGGCGGCCGAGCACCGTGCCGGGGTTGAGCACGGCATTGCAGCCGACCTCGGCCTGATCGCCGAGGATGGCGCCGAATTTCCGCAGGCCGGTCTCGTAGGTCGCATCGCCTGCGCGCACCACGACCGGCTGCTGATCGAGGCGGAGGTTGGAACAGATGACGCCGGCGCCGAAGTGCGCGCGGTTGCCGAGGATGGAGTCGCCCACGTAGTTGAAATGCGGCACCTGCACGCCGTCCATCAGCAGGCAGCTCTTGAACTCGCACGCGTTGCCGAGCACGCAGCCCTCGCCGACGATGACGTTGTTGCGAATGAAGGCGCCGGGCCTGATGTCCGTCTTCTCGCCGATCCACACGGGCCCCACAATCGTGCAGTAGGCGGGCAGCCTGATGTCCGGGTGCAGCCAGACCGGGCCCTCCAGCCGCACGCCGGGGGGAATCGCGCGGCCGGCGGTGTTGCCCTCAATGGTCGCGCACGCGGCGCCGATTTGCCTCAGCCATTCCCACGGCGCCACGTCGGGCCGGAAGTGCGGCGCGAAGCGCGCGAGCGACGCGGGCAGCGAGAAGAAGTCGGAAGCCTTCATGAAGCGAAGAGCCGTGGCCGAACGCGGTGGCGAACGCAACCGAAAGGTCGGGGGCTACGGCCGCACCACCAGCTGCACGCGCCGCTCGCGCGCGAGCCGCCGGTTCGCGAACTCCGCGAGGTCCGCGACCGTCACCGCCTCGACGCGTGCATCGTAGTTTTTCCACTCGTTGATCGGCTGGCCTTGCAGGGCGTTGAGGCCGGCCTGCATCGCGCGGGAGGAGTTGGTCTGCAGCGCCTGCCGCCGCGCCGCCTTGAGCCGCGTGACGCAGCGCGCGAACTCGACCGCCTCAATCTCGCCGCGCTGGACGCGGGCGATCTCGGCGTCGATTTCGGCGAGCACCTCGGCCTCGCGGCCCGGCTGCGTGCCGGCGATGAAGTAGAACATGCCCGCATCAAGCCCCGTGACGCGCCCGGACCGCACGAAATACGCGAGGCCCTTCTCCTCGCGCACGCGCTCGAAGAGCCGCGACGCCATGCCGCTGAACAGCTCGTCGAGCAACTCGCCCGCGTAAAAGTCCGCGGAGTTCACGCGCGAGCCCGGGAACGCCTGCAACACCACCGCCTGCTCGCGCGGCTCCTGCTGCGTGAAGTCGCCCGCGGCGGCGGGCAGCGCCGCCATCGTGTCCTCGTCCCAGATCTCGGCCGGCTCCGCGCTCCGCGGGATCCTCGCGAGGAACGCCTTCAGCTTCGGCGCCAGCTTCGCGGGTTGGAAATCACCGGCGACGGCGAGCACGACGTTCGGCCCGACGCAGAGCCGCCGGTGCAGCGCCGTGAGATCCGCGGGGGTGAGCGCCTTCACGCCCGCCTGGTCGCCGTGGGCATCGAGCGCCATCGGGTGGTTGCCAAAGAACCTCTCGCGCAGCCGCTTTCTCGCCAGCGTGACGACATCGTCGTCGTCCTGCTGGAGCGCGGCGACCTGCGCATCGCGCTCGGTGGTGAGCGTGGCGGCCTTGAAGGCGGGCGCCAGCAGCGCCTCCGCGATGAGCGCGATCGCGCGATCGGCGTCCGGCGGGAGCACCTCGGCGGCGAGGCCCACGCTGTTGTTGCCACAAAATGGGTAGAACGATCCCCCGACCTGCTCGATAAACTCGGCCACCTGCGCGGCGGTGCGGCGGCGCGTGTCCTTGGTCAGCATCGTCGAGTAGAGGGCGGTGGCGCCGCGCTTGCCGGCCGTCTCGAACATCGGGCCGCCCTGCATGAGCAGGCGCAGATGCAGGTTGGGCAGCCGGGTGTCAGGCTGGAGCAAGAGGCGGGCGCCGTTGGGGAGGGTGATCTCCTGAAAATCCGGCTGCCCGGCGCCCGCGGGCGCCATCACCGCGGCGGGCCCGGCGCTCGCCGCCGGGCTCGATGACACGGCGATGAGGCGCTCGGCCACCAGATGGCGGCGCAGGGCGCCACGCACACCGGCGGGCGTCACCTCGCCGAGCCTGGCGAAATAGGTCCGGCTGTGATCGAGGTCGCCAACGACCACCTCGGCGATCCCCAGGCGCGAGGCCTGGCCGCTCATGGTCTTGCGCGAGTTGATCTCGCCCACGACCAACTGGCGCACCGACTTCTTCAGCTGGGTCGCGGTGAAGCCGCGCTGCGCCGCCCGCTCGATCGCCCGGAGAATCGCGCGCTCCGCGGCGGCGCGCTTGTCCGCGTCGCACGTGAAGGAGACGCAGAAAAGTCCCGTCGTGCCGGGATTCCACGCGGACGCATCGATGGTGTGCACCAGCCCGGCCTTTTCCCGCACTTCCTGCCAAAGCAGCGAGCTGTCGCCGTGGCCGAGCGCCATCCCCAGCAGATCGAGGACGGACGAGTCCTCGTGCGCGAGCCCGGGAATCGGCCAGGCCAGCACCCCGCGGACAATCTCGACATCCTCGAAGCGGTGCTCCGCGCGCGGCGCGAGCTGGGCCGGCTCCTCCGGCACGAGCACGGGCGCGAGCCGCACGCGCGGCGCCGCGCCGAAGTGCTTCTCCACCTCCGCGCGCACCACCGCCGGATCGACGTCGCCCACGACGACGACCACGAGGTTGTTGGGCACGTAGCGCGCGCGGTAGTAGCCCAGGAGATCGTCGCGCGTGACGGCGGAAAACACATCACGATGCCCGATGATGGGCTGGCGGTAGGGATGCTCGCGGAAGGCCGTCGAGAAAAGCGCGTCCCAGAGGCGGTTGTCCGGGTCGTCCTTCGTCATCGCGATTTCGCGGAGGATGACGTCCTTCTCCTTCGCGACTTCCTCGGCGGGGAGAGTCGAGCGCAGCACGGCGTCCGCGAGCAAGTCGAGCGCGACGCCCGTGTGCTCGCTCGGCAGGTCGATGTAGTAGACGGTGCGGTCGAAGGTCGTGTAGGCGTTGATGTAGCCGCCGTGCGCCTGCACCGTGGCGCTGATCTCGCGGCCGGCGCGGCGCTCCGTCCCCTTGAAGAGCATGTGCTCAAGGTAGTGCGAGAGCCCGGCGCCGAGGTGCGCGCCCTCATGCAGGCTGCCCGTCTTCACCCACACCTGCACGGAGGCGAGCGCCGCGGAAGCGTCGCGCTTGACGATCAACGTGAGCCCGTTGGGCAGCACGGTGCGCGCGACCGGCTCGCGCCAGAAGGCCTCGAGCAAACGCAGATCGGAGGAAGCGGAGGTGAGCTTGGACATGAAATGCTGCCGCGTGAGCCGGCCGCCCGGCCCGGCTCTCGAGCGAAACCCGCTCAGGCGGCGCCGAACGCCTCGGCCGCCGACGCACCGCGCGGGCGGCGGGCGGGTTGGAACGGCCGGACAAAGGCGTCGTCGAAATCGAACACGTCGGCGAAGTCTTCCGGGCGATCCGTGTCGGTCTTGGAGAAGACACCGTGGTCGATCAGGTTGAAGACGATGTCGCCAAAGTCGCGGCAGCGCTTCACGCCCCAGGCATTGAGCACGGTCTTCGCCAGCGGCCCATATTGGTCGAGCGCGTAGACCCGCAGGCCGTCGGCGAGCTCGGGGCCGTTGACGTGGCGGTTCTTCTCGGCGCGCGACGCATCCTTCCGGCGGATCTCCTTCACCGTCTGGTCCAGCCCGAGGCGCACAAAGTCGTAGGCCCGGCGGTCGAAGCGCGGGTCCTCCTTGCAAATGACGGCGACGATATCGGCGAAGTCGGGATTTGGCATGGCACTTCTCGAATCATGGCACGTTCGGCGGCGGCGCGCAATCCCACCGTTCGCCCCCGCGAACGAGGGGCAAAAAACCCCAAACAATTCGCTCGCGGCCCCGTCCCTATTCCCAAACATGCCTCCACCCCATGATCGCCTCCACGCAGACCAACCAGCCTTTTGCGGGGGAACAGAGCCGCCGCGGCGCCGCGGTGTCGGGCTTGCTGGCCGTCGCCGCGGAGCGGCTGCGCGGCGCCGGGGGACGCGTGACCAAGCAGCGCCTCGCAATGGTGCAGGCCCTCGCCGCGCGCGGCCGGCCCGCGACCATCGAGCAGATTCACGCCGATGTCGGCGGCGCGGCCGCCTGTGATCTCGTGACGATCTACCGCAGCATGGCGGCATTTGAGCAGCTGGGCTTGGTCCGCCGCTCGTTTTTCCACAACGGCACGGCGCTCTACGAGCTGATCCTCGAGCAGCCGGAGCGCTACCACCTCTACTGCAAGGCGACGCAACGCGTCGAGACGCTCGATCCCGAGCTGGCCGGCGAGCTGCGGCGCGCGATCGAGGAGGTGCAGCAGAAGCTGCGCGCCCGCGGCTACGGCGAGGTGAGCCACATGGTGGAGTTCTTCGGCGTCGTGCCGACAGAGCCTCCGGCCAAGTAGGGGCGCGGGGCGCCGCCGCGGACCCTCCGCGTGAGCGCTTGCCAAAGCCCCCGGGCGCCCGGAACTTCGCCCCCCCCCACCCTTCCCTCCATGCGCACCTCCATTTCCCGCCGCACCGCCCTCCGCACCATCGCCGGCGCCGCCGTCGTTGCCGGCTCGCTTTCCCGCGCCCGGGGGGCGGAGGCCGCCAAGGCCGCGGCCGCCGCCGCGATGCCCGCGGCCACCGGGCCCATCCGGCAATCCGTGTGCAAGTGGTGCTTCAAGGACATCGCCCTCGATCCGTTTGCCGCCGCGGCCAAGGACATGGGGCTGCTTTCGGTCGAGCTGCTCGGGCCCGACGATTTTCCCACGCTTAAAAAACACGGCCTGCACTGCGCGATGGTCAGCAACCCCACCGGCAAGACGCCGCAGGGCGTGAACGTCGGCGGCATTCCCAAGGCCTTCAACCGGGTCGAGCATCACGACACGCTCGTCGAGCTCTACCGCAAGCGCATCGGCGAAACGGCCGACGCCGGTTTCGAGAACCTCATCTGTTTCTCCGGCAACCGCGAAAAAATGGACGACCAGCAAGGCCTCGAGAAGTGCGCTGTCGGCCTCAAGCGCCTCGTCGGCCTCGCGGAAAAACGCGGCGTCACGCTCGTGATGGAGCTGCTCAACTCCAAGGTGAACCACAAGGACTACATGTGCGACCACACCGCCTGGGGCGTCGAGCTCGTGAAGCGCGTGGGCTCGGAGCGCTTCAAGCTGCTCTACGACATCTACCACATGCAGATCATGGAGGGCGACGTGATCGCCACCATCAAGGCGAACCACAGCTACATCGCGCACTACCACACCGCGGGCAACCCCGGCCGCAACGAGTTCGAGCCGCAGGACCAGCAGGAGCTCAACTACCCCGCGATCATGCGCGCGATCAAGGCGACCGGCTTCAAGGGCTTCGTCGGCCAGGAATTCCTGCCCAAGCGCGACGCGCTCACGTCGCTGCGCGCGGCGGTGAGGCTGTGCGACGTGTAAGCGCGCGACTGCGCCGCTCGTTCGGCCGCTTCGCCATCGATCTCTCGCCGCTGCGCGCGTCGCGCGACTACCGGCTGCTGTTCACGGGACAGTTCATCTCCGCCTTCGGCTCGGCGATCAGCTTCGTCGTGCTGCCGTGGCAGATGTTTCAGCTCACGAAGTCGACGCTCAATGTCGGCCTGCTTGGGCTCGCGGAGTTCGTGCCCATGCTGGTGCTCGCCTTCGCCGGCGGCGCGCTGGCCGACGCCCTCGATCGGAGGAAGCTGATCCTCGCCGCCGAGATCGGACTCGCCTCGTGCTGCGCCCTGCTGACGGCCAACGCCCTCCTGCCCGAGCCGCGGGTGTGGATCCTCTACGTCGGCGCGGCGTGCTTCGCCGGCTGCAACGCGATTCATCGTCCCGCCATCGAGTCGCTCACGCCGCGGCTCGTGGCGCCGGAGCACCTGCCCGCCATCTCGGCGCTGACGAGCCTGCGGAGCCTGATGTTTGTCGCCGGCCCGGCGCTCGCCGGCGTCATCGCGGCAACCGCCGGTGCGGCCACCGCCTTCGCGATCGATTTGGCCACCTATCTTGTCGCGATTGCCACGCTGCTGATGATGCGGTCCGTGCCCGTGCCCGCCAATGCGGCGCGCCCGGGTTTCGCCGCGATTAGCGAAGGGCTGCGTTACGCACGCCGGCGCCCCGAGCTGATCGGCACTTACCTGATCGACATCAACGCGATGTTCTTCGCGATGCCGATCGCGCTTTTCCCGGCGATCGCCGAACACCACGGCGGCGCCTCGGTGGGCTTGCTTTACGCCACGTTTTCGCTCGGGCCGCTGCTGGTCTCGCTCACCTCGGGCTGGACGGCACGGGTGCATCGCCACGGTCTCGCGATCATCCTCGCCGTGGCGGTGTGGGGCCTTGCGATCGTGGGCTTTGGCAGCACCGCGAACCTCTGGCTCGCGCTCGCGTTTCTCCTCGTGGCCGGCGCAGCCGATGGCGTGAGCGGCATCTTCCGCATGACCATCTGGAACGAAACGATCCCCGACCGGCTGCGCGGCCGCATGGCGAGCATCGAGCTGATCAGCTATCTCACCGGACCGTATCTCGGCAACGCGCAGGTCGGCTTCTCGGCGACCCTCTTCGGCCTGCGCGCCGGGATCGCGTGCGGCGGAGCCGCCTGCTTGGTGGGCGCCGGCGTGATTGCGCTGCTGCTGCCGGGCTTCCTGCGCTACGACTCGTTGGCCGGCAAGGCTCGCAAAACCGCCGAGGAAAACGCTCAGCCCGTGTAGCGGTAGCCCACGCCGTGCACCGTCATGATGACGGACGGCGCCTCGGGGTCCGTCTCGATTTTCTTCCGCAACTGGGCGACGTGCTGATCGAGCGTGCGCGTGGTGCCGAGGTAATCGACGCCCCAGACGGCGTTGAGCAAGGCGTCGCGTGTCAGCACTTCGCCGGGGTGCGCGGCGAAGACCTCGGCGAGCTTCAATTCGCGCGCGGTGAGCGCCACCTCGCGGCCCGCCACGCGGGCGGTGAATTTCTTCCGCTCGATCGTCGCCGTCCCAAGCGGAAAGACCGGAGGCAACTCGGGTGGTTTCGCTTCGTGGCTGCCCCGCGAGCGCCGCAACAGCGCCTCGACGCGCGCGAGCAGCTCGTGCACGCCAAAGGGCTTGGTCACGTAATCGTCGGCGCCGAGCTTGAGGCCCACGACCTTGTCGATCTCCTCGCCCTTGGCGGTGAGGAAGAGCACGGGCGTGCGCGCGCCACGGGCGCGCAGCTCGCGGCACACGTCGTAGCCGCTGGCCTTGGGCATCATCACGTCGAGCAGCACGAGATCGAATTTCTCCTGCGGAAACAGCTTCAGCGCCTGCGCGCCGTCGCTCGCGGGCGTGACGGCGTAGCCTTCGCTCTCGAGCGTGGCGACGAGGCCGAGGCGGATGTTGGCGTCGTCCTCGGCGATGAGAATGCGGGCTTTCATTTCAAGGCATTGAATTTCTCACAGGAGTTAACGGAGGAAATGGAGAATTCTCCGTTCCCTTCGTTGCCTCCTGTAAAACAAACTGTCTTCACGGCAGCTTAAGGATAAACTCCGCGCCCCCGCCCTTCCGTGCCTCGCAGCGCAAGTCGCCGCCCAGGCCGCGCGCGAGCTGGCGCGCGATGCTGAGGCCGAGGCCCGCGCCGGTTTTCTCCGCCGTGAGCGTGTCATCGACTCGGTGGAATTTCTCGAAAATCCGCTCGCGATGCTCCGTCGGCACGCCGGGCCCGCGATCGGACACGCGCACGACGACGCCATGATCGTCTTTAACCGTGGCACTCACGGTGAGTTCCCCGCCCGCGCTCGCGTATTTGCACGCGTTGTCGATCAGGTTGAGCACGATCTGCTCAAGGGCATCGCGATCCGTCGTGACTGGCAGCGTCGACGGCAGGTCGCGAGTCAGCGTGAGCCCCGCCTCGGCGATGCGCGGAGCGTGCGTATCGAGCAGGCGCGCGAGGTCGGCGGCGAGGTCGAGGCGCTCGGGTGCGAATTTCTTTTTCCCCTGCTCGAGCCGGCTGAAATCGAGCGCGTTGTTGACGAGGCGTGCGAGGCGCTGCGTCTCGCGGCCGATGGTGCGCAGGTAGTCGCCGCCTTGCGCGGCGTCGCGCACGCGGCCCTGCTCGAGCAGCTCGGCGTAGAGACGGATCGTGGTGAGCGGGGTCTTGAACTCGTGCGAGACGTTGGCGACGAACGACGTTTTCTGCACCGCCTCCTCCTCGCTGCGCCGCGCCTGCCACAGCAGCAGCGAGCCGCCCGCCAGAATCGCCGCCACGAAGATCGCGATGAGCAGCACGCCGAGGCCGAAGAAGCCGAGGCCACCTGCCGAGTCACGGTAGCCCGGCGTGAAATACGCCGCGACTTCCCAGCCCGGCAATAGCGTCGCCGCGAGCGGCACACGCAGCATCGGCTCGGCCCCGGCCGGAATCGTCCCCGCTTGATGCAGGGTCCGGCCGAGTTCGTCGCGGAGCGCATAGCCGTCGCCCCGCTCGATGTCGGCGGGCAGGGCGCCCGCCAGCCGCGCGATCAACGCGGCCAGCTCCAGCTCGACGCCGCGCACCTCGCCCGCGCCGCCGGGTTGCAACCAGCCGAGGAGCCGCAGGCGTCCATCGACCGTCGCCGTCACCCAGCCGCGGCGATCGGGCGCGGCGGCATCCTTGCTTGCCAATGCGGCCGCCGGGGCCGGCGCACGAAGCGCCGGCTGCTCAGCGAACGCCGACTTGGAGGCGGCCGAAGCGCCGATGCCCGCGGACGGCGCGGCGCCCGCGCTCTCGGATCGAAAAATGTTGTTCGCCGCGGATCGGTTTTGCGCCAAGTCCTGCAAATCCCGCCGCGCGGACTGCACTTGCTGGACGTTGGCCGAGATTTTTTCGCGCACCGCGGGTTCGGCGACTTTTAGCTCCAGCTCCTTCTTCTTGTCGGAGGGAGCGGCCGCCCCGCCCCACGGCGGAACGGCCCCGAACGGACGCAGCGACCACGCGGCCTTTTCCCCGCCGGTCAGCGCGCTCGGCCTAAGCATGCGCCCATCGGCGGCGGCGCGAAACGCCACGCGCACGAGCGGGTTGGTCCGCTCCAGATTTTCCAGAAACGCATCCAGCCCCGCGGCGGGCTCGGCCGCGAGCGTGTCGAGCAGGCCCATCTCCACGTCGCCCACGAGCAGCTCGACGTTTTCCACAATCAGCCTCGCCCGCGCGGCCATGGCCGCGCGCCGCGCCTCATCCGCCGAGGCTCCGCGCTCCACGAGCCGCGCTTGCTCGCGCTGGAGCAGCACGATGGCCGCGCCGCCGACCACGAGCGTCGGCACCAGCAGCAGGAGCCAGTAGAGGAAAATGCGGCGCGAGACGGGCGACACGGCGGGCACGGTAGAGAAACAGTTGCGGTTGAAAAGGCGGGAAGCGGCGTCGAGCAGGGCGGGTCTGCGACCCGCCCTTTCACGCGTTGGGTGTTCGCACCAAGGGCGGGTCACAGACCCGCCCTACTTTCCAAACCGCGGCGGGCAGGGACGCCCGCCGCTCAATCGATCACCGCGAGCCCGTCGATTGCTGCGCACGCGTCGCAGCGCTATCGGCGCGGAAGATTTTCCGCTCCGCGTTGCTCAAGCCATCCTTCTCGACGGATTCCGCGGCGGCCGCGGCTGGGGCCGCCGCCTTTTGCACGGCGGAGTTAGAGTAGGTGCTGCCCATGGCGCGCATCTCCTCCGCGCGCTCGCGCAGCTTCGCCGCCGCAAGGTCACGGCGACCCGCATCGACGAGCGCCACGGCCTCATCCTTCGCAAGCGCGAGCGCGTTGGCCGCGTAGTCGGCCTGCACCTTGTGATCCGCGGAAGCCACGACCGCGGCCTGGCTCGTGCTGAACTGCACGCGGCGCTGCGCGGTGAGCGTGGCCGCGCGCTGGTTGAGCGCGTCGTCGTAGCTCACCCGGGCGCGCGCGATCTCGATCTCGGCGCCGGCGCGCAACGGAGCCACCTCCACCTCCACGAGCGCAAATTTTTCCTGTCCGCCGTAGAGTTGGTTGAGCGTCAGCTCCGCGCGCTGCCCGCGGATCACGCCGTCGCGCCCGACGAAATTGATCGGCCGCACGCCCGCGGGAAACTCGATCTCGATGACAACGCGGCGCGCCACGACGCTCAGCACATCGCCCAGCTCCGCCGCAAAGATGCGCGGCAAATCGCGGCTGTGCTCGACGAAATAGGTGTTGCCGTCGCTGCGCTGCGCCAGGCGCGTCATAAGGTCCTCGTTGAAGCCGAGGCCGAGCCCGATGGTCGTGACCGAGATGCCCTCCTTCACAAGCGACGCGCCGAACCGGCCCAGCTCCTCGGGCGAGCTCGGGCCGACATTGGCGAGCCCGTCGGAGAGCAAAATAACGCGGTTCACAAAACGCCGGTCCTCGATGTGACGCCGCACCTCCTCGGCACCGCGCGCCACGCCGCCGTAGAGGTTGGTGTTACCCGCGACTTCTATGCCACGGATCGCGCGCTCGAGCCCGCGGCCGTCGCCGACCGGCTGCGCGGGCACGAGCGTCTGCACCGTCGTGTCGAACACGATGAGCGACACGATGTCGTCCGGTGCGAGGCGCTGCACGGCCTCGAGCGCGGCCTCGCGGGCCTTGGCAATGCGATCGCCACCCATCGACCCCGAGCGATCGATCACGAGCGCGAGGTTGACTGGCGGACGCTGATCGCGGCGCGGCGGCCGCACGCAATCGAGCCCGATTTTCACGACGGCTTTTTCCGTGGCATTGGCCGGCAGCACCGACCGATCGACGTCCACGCGGAGACGAACGGAATCGGCGGAAGCAGCGGCGGCAGTCTTGGCCACCACCGAGAGCGACGTCGCGCCCAGCAGCGCGACCGCGAGAGAGGACAACAGTGAGTTTTTCATGATGAGTCGTTGGTTTCGACGCACCGAGTGAACCACAAACCGCCGCGCCGGTTGTCAGCGCACGGTCAGGGAGTTGTCAGGGAAATGTCAGGCGAGGCGGCGCTCGGCCCGTTCCGGTTTGTTGCGGAACGCGCGAGCGTTTCGTCCGGGCCGCGAAAGCCTCACGGCTTCCGCTACATCGCCGCGAGCAGGCCGCGGAGAGTCTCATCGACGAGCTTGGGGTTGGCCTTGCCCTTGGCGGCTTTCATGACCGGGCCCTTGAAGGCGTTGATCGCGCTGTCCTTGCCGGCCTTGAACTCGGCGAGGGCCTTCGCATTCGCGGCGATGGCGTCGCGGCACCATTGCTCCAGCTCGTTGCTGTCGGTGGGCGCGGCTTTGAGGCCGCGCCTTTCGGCGATGGCCTCGGGCATCTCGCCGGTGGCGAACATGTCGGCGAAGATTTCCTTGGCGGCATTCGTGAGCACCGCGCCGGAATCGACGAGCTGCACGAGGGCGGCGACGTGGGCCGGACTGACCTTGCACGTTGCGAGCGGGTGCATTGTTGGAGCCGCGGCGCCCTCGCCGCGGTCGGGCGAGGAACGCGACGGGGGCGGCGCGTCTCCAGCTCTCGCCAACTCACGCAAAAGATCGTTCGCGATCCAGTTGCCCACGGCCTGCGGCTTGCCGCTGAGCTTCGCGGCTTCCTCGAAATAATCGGCGAGCGCGCGATCCCAGACGAGCACGGACGTGAGCGTGTAGGGCAGCGCGTAGTCGGCCATGAAGCGGCGCTGCTTGGCAAAGGGCAGCTCGGGGCACTCGGCTTGCAGGCGGGCTTTCCAGGCACCATCGACCTCGACGGGCAGCAGGTCCGGATCGGGGAAATAGCGGTAGTCGTGCGCCTCCTCCTTGCTGCGGAGCGACTGCGAGGTGCCGGCCATGCCGTCGTAGTCGCGCGTCTCTTGCACGATCGTGCCGCCGCGCTCGAGCACGGCGATCTGGCGCTTGATCTCGTGCTCGATGCCGTCGCGCACAAAGGAGATCGAGTTGAGGTTCTTCAGCTCGACCTTGGTGCCGAGCTTCGCCTCGCCGACGGGGCGGATGGAGATGTTGGCGTCGCAACGGAGCTGGCCCTTCTCCATGTCGCAGTCGGAGATGCCGCCGTAGATCATCGTGGCGCGGAGCGACGTGAGGTAAGCGTAGGCCTCCTCGGCGCTGTGCATCGCGGGATCAGACACGATCTCCATGAGCGGCGTGCCGGCGCGGTTGTAGTCGACCAGCGAGTCGCCGGCGCCGTGGTTGAGCTTGCCGACGTCCTCCTCGAGGTGGATGCGCGTGAGCGGGATTTTTTTGTGCTCGCCCATGACGTTGCGCGCGGCGCCGGGCAGCTCGATCTCGACGGCGCCGCCGAGGCAGATGGGCTGGTCGTATTGCGAAATCTGGTAGTTCTTCGGCGAGTCGGGATAGAAATACTGCTTCCGGTCCCATTTGCAGATGGGCGCGATCTCGCAGCCGAGCAGGAGGCCGGCCTTGATGATGGCGTCGAGCGCGGCCTTGTTCATCACCGGCAACGCGCCGGGCAGGCCGAGCACGACGGGATCGGTGAGCGTGTTGGGCTCGTGCCCGTAGCCGGCCGCGACGCGCGTGAAGACCTTGGACGCGGTCTTGATCTGGACGTGGACTTCAAGGCCGATGACGGCTTCGTAATTCATTTTTTCAGAATTTGGCCACAGAGGACACAGAGCTCGGACACAGAGTTCACAGAGCCAGGCGCCGCAGGCCGTGCTTGGTCAAGAGAGTCGTTCGAAAATTGAAAAGGAGCCCGATCCGACAGGCGGAGAAGCGGAGATAGGTGAGCACCTGCGCCTCGTGAACGTCGAGCAAAGCATCGACGGTCTTGAGTTCGACTACCACTTTTTCACCAACAAGAAAATCAAGTCGATAGGCATCCTCAATGAGGAGATCTTTGTAGCGAACAGAACAGAGTTTCTGTTCCTCAAAGGCGACGCGGCGAAGTCGCAGCTCATGCGCTAATGCCTTCTGATAGGCCGACTCCAACAATCCCGGTCCAAGGTCCCGATGCACTTCGATAGCCGCGCCAATAATCTGCTCTGTCAGTTGATTGATCCCATCGTGCATAGGCTCGTCCTCCGTGAACTCTGTGTCGGAGCTCTGTGCTCTCTGTGGCAAAAAAATCACAGGCTCGGATGCCTCGCGTTCCACTCGTGCGCGCGGTCGTAGGCGTGGGCCACGGCGAGGAGGTCGGCTTCGCGGTAGGGTTGGCCGATGAGTTGGAAGCCGATCGGCAACTGGCTGCGCGTGAAACCGCACGGGACGCTAATCGCGGGGAGGCCCGCGAGGTTCACGCCGATCGTATAGATGTCGCAGAGATACATCGCGAGCGGGTCGCTCTTCTCGCCGATCTTGAACGCGGGGATCGGCGAAGTCGGCGTGATGAGGGCGTCGACCTCCTTGTAGGCGTTGAGGAAATCGCGGCGGATTAGGGTGCGGACTTTTTGCGCGCGCAGGTAAAACGCGTCGTAGTAACCCGAGCTGAGCACATACGTGCCGAGGATGATGCGGCGCTTGACCTCGGCGCCGAAGCCCTCGGCGCGCGACTGGAAGTAAAGATCGACGATGTCCTTGGCCTTCGCGGAGCGGTGGCCGTAACGGACGCCATCGTAGCGCGCGAGGTTCGACGAGGCCTCGGCGGTCGCGATGATGTAGTAGGTGTCGAGGCAGTATTGCGTGTGCGGCAGGGACACTTCGCGGATTTCGCAGCCTTGCGCTTTGTAGAACGACACTGCGCGTTCGACCGCCGCGCCGATTTCAGGGTCAAGGCCCTCGCCAAAATATTCTTTCGGGATGCCGAGCTTCCACGGGCCGCGGCGTCGCGTAAGTTCGGCGCGGTAGTCGGGGATGTCGGTCTTGAACGACGTCGAGTCGCGCTCGTCGTGGCCCGCGATCGCATTGAGCATGATCGCGGCGTCCTCGACGGTGCGCGCGAACGGCCCGATCTGATCGAGCGACGAGGCGTAAGCAATGAGGCCATAGCGCGAGACGAGGCCGTAGGTGGGCTTCAGGCCGACGATGCCGCAAAACGCCGCGGGCTGGCGGATGGAGCCGCCGGTGTCGGAACCGAGCGTCGCGATCGCGGAGCCGGCCGCGATCGCCGCGGCGCTGCCACCGGAGGAGCCGCCGGGCACGCGCGAGAGATCCCACGGATTGGCGGTCGGGCCCGTGGCGGAGCTTTCCGTCGAGGAGCCCATCGCGAACTCGTCGCAGTTGAGGCGGCCGTGCAGGATCGCGCCGGCGGCCTTCAGGCGAGTCGTGACCGTCGCGTCGTAGGGCGAAACGAAGCTCGCGAGCATCTTGCTCGAGGCGGTGAGCGGCTGGTCCTTGACCGCGATCACGTCCTTGAGGCCGATCGGGATGCCGTCGAGCGGGCCGCGCGCCTGGCCAGCGGCGCGGCGCGCGTCGGACGCGGCCGCGCCGAGGAGAGCATCCGCCTCGTCAAAGGAATTGAACGCATGCACCCGCGGCTCGGTGAGCTTGGTGCGCGCGAGCACGGCCTGCGCCAGCTCCCCGGCCGAGATTCTCTTCGCGGCGAGTTGGTCCGCCAGCGTGGCGATCGTCTGGAAATGGAGCGCGCTCATTCGACCACCTTGGGCACGACGATCATGTGTTCGCGCTGCGCGGGGGCGTTGCGGAGCGCATCGGCGACCGGCAGGCCGGGGCGAGCCGCGTCGGCCTGCCAGACGTTGTGCACCGCGAAGGCGTGGGCGCTGGGCTCGACGCCGGTGACGTCGACCTTGGCGAGCTGCTCGATGTGGTGGAGCACGCTGCCGAGCTGGGCGGCAAACTGCGCCTTTTCCTCGGGCGTCAGTGCGAGCCGCGCGAGCTTGGCGACATGGTCGATGTTGAGCTGGGGGGCCGAGGACATGGGCGGCGAAAAGCGCGCAGTAGGGCAAACGGCGCCGCGTGACGCAACGGGCAAATCCACGGCGGCGGCGCGAGTGGCGCGTTGATTTCCCGCGCCGGAGCCGCGAGGCTGGTCGCACCCCGCCCCATGAGACGCACCGTCCTCCTGCAATGCGCGTTCGCTTGCGGCGCGACGCTGGGCGCGCAGGACCAACCTCCGGCCGGCCACGGCGCCGACGACGTCATGTCCCTGCTCGAGACGCACTGCGTGAGGTGCCACGGCGGCGAGAAGACCAAAGCCGGACTGGATCTCGCCACCCGCGAGGCGCTGCTCCGCGGCGGCGAGAGTGGCGCGGCGATTGTGCCGGCCGACCCGAAGGCGAGTCTCCTTTACCGGATGGTCGCGCATCTCGAGGAACCGGGCATGCCGCACAAGGAGGACAAGCTGCCCGACACCGCCATCCGCCAGTTCGCCGACTGGATTGCCGCCGGGGCGCCCTATGCGCGGCCGCTCAACCAATCGCCCGGCGCGCCCGCGACCGCCGCCGCCAAGAAGGAATTCGCCATCACGGACGCGGACCGGGCGCATTGGGCGTTTCAGCCGGTGCGCCGTCCTGCACCGCCCGCCGTGAAGGCCACCGCGTGGCCGCGGACTCCAGTCGATCATTTTGTCCTCGCGGAACTCGAGGGCCAGGGGCTTGCGCCAGCGGGGCCCGCGGCCAAGGCGACGCTGCTCCGTCGCGTCACGCTCGACCTCATCGGCCTGCCGCCCACGCCCGCGGAGATCGACGCGTTCGTGAGCGACACGGCGCCCGACGCCTACGAGCGCGTCGTGGATCGGCTGCTGGCCTCGCCGCACTACGGCGAGCGCTGGGGCCGGCACTGGCTCGACCTCGCGCGCTTTGCGGAGAGCGACGGCTTCGAGGAGGACGCCGTGCGGCCCCACACCTGGCGCTACCGGGACTACGTCGTGCGCGCCTTCAACGCCGACAAGCCCTACGATCGCTTCGTGCGCGAGCAGCTTGCCGGCGACGAGCTGTTTCCTAGCGAGCCCGACGCGCTCATCGCAACCGCCTTCAACCTCCTCGGTCCCGACATGGTGGACTCCGCGGACCAAGTGCAGCGCCGCCGCAACACGCTCAACGACATGACCGACACCACCGCGCTGGCCTTCCTTGGCCTCACCGCCGGCTGCGCGCGCTGCCACGATCACAAGTTCGAGCCGATCGCGCAGCGCGACTACTATGCGTTGCAGGCATTTTTCACGCCGGCGAAATTCCACAAGGATCTACCCGTGCCGACTGCCGCCGAGCGCGCCACCCACGACGTCGCGCTCGCGCGCTACCGCGAGCAGACCGCGGGCATCCAGGCGCAGATCGACGCCATCGAGCAACCCGCGCGGGCGGCCATCTTCGCCCGCAAGCTCAGGACGCTTTCGCCGGAGGCGCAGATCGCGCACGGCGTGCCGCAAGATCAACGCACCACCGAGCAGGAGAACCTGGTCCTGGAGACCCTCTACCTTGTCGATGTCTCGCCGCGGGAAATCGCCGCCGCGCTGCAGAAACCCGAAAAGGAGGCGCTCCTGAAATGGCAGGAGCAGCTGAAGCCGTTTCCCAAGCCCGCGCCCCTCCCCGCCTCGCTTGCGCTGCAAAACGGCCCGCCCGCCAGGACTCACATCCTGCACCGGGGCGACTATCATCAGCCCGGCGCCGAGGTCGCGCCCGCGTTTCCCGAGGTGCTCGGCGCGCCTCCCGCCGCCTCGGCCAAGCGCGCGGCGCTGGCCGACTGGATCGCGAGCCCGGCGAATCCGCTGACGGCGCGCGTGATGGTGAACCGCGTGTGGCGGCATCACTTCGGCCGCGGCCTCGTGGCCACGCCGAGCGATTTTGGCACGCACGGCCAGAAACCCACCCACCCCGCCCTGCTCGACTGGCTGGCCTCGGAGTTTGTCGCGCGCGGCTGGAGCATCAAGCAGCTCCATCGCACGCTCCTACTCTCGGCCACCTACCGCCAGTCGAGCGTGCCCGCCGCCGGCACCTTGGAGCGCGATCCGGAGAACCGGCTCTACTCGCGCATGAGCCGCCTGCGCCTGGAGGGCGAAGTCATCCGCGACAGCCTCCTCGCGATCAGCGGGCAGCTGAACGCCAAGATCGGCGGCCCCGGCGTCTTCCCGCCGATTCCGCGCGAGCTCTACCAGGGCGCCAAGGGCTGGATCACCAGCGCCAGCCCCGAGGATCACGCCCGCCGGAGTCTCTACATCTTTGCGCGCCGCAATCTCCGCTTTCCATTCCTCGAGGTCTTTGATGCGCCCGACAACAACCTGAGCTGCGCCGCGCGCGAGCGCAGCACCACCGCGCCGCAGTCGCTCACGCTGCTCAACGCCGACGAAGTGCTCGCCGCCGCCGCACGCACCGCGGATCGCCTGGAGCGCGAGGCGGCCACGCCGGAGGCGCGCGTGACGCTCGCCTATCGCCTCATCGTCGGCCGCACGCCGACGGACACCGAGCGCCGGCTCTCGCTGGAATTCCTCGCCCACTCGCCGCTCGCCGAGCTCTGCCGCGGCCTCTTCAACCTCAACGCGTTTGTCTATGTCGACTGACCCTTGCCCCGGGCCCGGCGGATCCCACCGCGGGCCGACCTCGCGCCGCGCCTTCCTGCGCCACGCCGGCGGCGGCTTCGGCCTGCTTGCGCTGAATGCGATGCTCAGCCGGGACGGCCTGCTCGCCGCCTCCGCGCGCAGCCCCGCCACCTCGCCGGCCAATCCCTTCGCGCCCAAGGCCCCGCACTTCGCCGCCAAGGCGCAGCGCGTGATTTTCCTCTTCATGTCCGGCGGCCCGAGCCACGTCGACCTGCTCGATCCGAAGCCCGACCTCATCCGCCTCGCCGGCCAGCCGATCCCGGAGTCGTTCGGCACGTTCAAGACCCGCCGCGCCGTCGCGAAGAACAAGCTGCTCGCCCCGCTGCGCGAGTTCCGGCCGCGCGGGCAGTCGGGCATCGAGATCTCCGATTTCCTGCCGCACATCGCCGGCTGCGCGGACGACCTTTGCGTGATCCGCAGCTGCCACGCCGACAGCGTCACCCACCCCGAGTCGGTCTACCAGATGAACACCGGCTCGATTCTCATGGGCCGGCCGAGCCTTGGCGCATGGGCCACCTACGGCCTGGGCAGCGAAAACCAGAACATGCCTGCGTTTGTGGTCATGCCCGATCCCGCCGGCTGGGTGAAGGGCGGCGCGCCCGCGTGGAGCAACGGCTACATGCCCGCCGCCTACCAAGGCACCATCCTGCGCGGCGGGGAATCGCCGATCCTCAATCTCAACACCCCCGCCGGCGTCAGCGCCGCGCAGCAGCGCGCCACGGTCGATTTCATCAATCGGCTCAACCGCGAGAACCTGGCGCCAGGCGACGAGGACTCCGACCTCGGCGCACGCATAGCGGCCTACGAGCTGGCGTATCGGATGCAGAGCCACGCGCCCGAGGTCGTGGACATCCGCAAGGAATCCGCCGCCACGCGCGCGCTTTACGGCCTCGACGAAAAGGTGACCGCGGAGTTCGGCCTGCGCTGCCTGCTGGCGCGCCGCATGGTCGAGCGCGGCGTGCGCTTCGTGCAGCTCTACTGCGGCGACACCAACGGCTGGGACGGCCACTCCGACATGGAGGGCAACCACTCCAGGCTCTGCGCCGCGAGCGATCGGCCCGTCGCCGGCCTGCTCAGGGATTTGAAGTCGCGCGGCCTGCTCGACTCCACGCTCGTGATTTGGGGCGGCGAGTTTGGCCGCATGCCCATGAGCGAGGGCAGCAACGGCCGCGACCACAACCCGCACGGCTTCTCGATGTGGCTCGCCGGCGGCGGCGTGAAAGGCGGGCAGGTCATCGGCACGACCGACGCCGTGGGCCTGCGCGCCGAGGGCGAGAAAGCGCACGTGCACGATCTGCACGCGACGATCCTCCATCTCCTCGGCCTCGACCACACGCGCCTCACCTACCGCCACAACGGCCGCAACCAGCGGCTGACGGACGTGGCCGGGAATGTGATTGGGAAAGTAGTCGCGTGAGATCGCTTGTCGTCTTGAGCCGAAGAACCAGCGCTGCGCGCCGGGTGAAGTAGAATACTGAACGGGCTCCGGGTAGCGGCCGGCGTCCCTGCCTGCCGACCATTCAGTGTTCGGGGGGCGCGAGATCGGCGGGCACGGAGGCCCGCGGCCACGCCGAGCCGCTTGGGTATTCGACCGCACGATCATCGGCAGCGGAGCGATGATGGGAGTGGCACGGGCGTCTCGCCCGTTGAGGCGAGACGCGCCGCCGGACATGGGCGGGACACCCACGCCACGCAATCGCGCCTACTTGCGCACCTGCCAGCCGGTGGACTTCACGATCTCGTCCTGCACTTTTTCGAAGACCCCGTTGACCTCGTCGTCGGTCAGCGTCCGCTCGGCGGAGCGAAACACCAGCGAGAAGGCCAGGCTCTTCTTGCCGTCGGGCAGGCCGGCACCGCGGTAGACGTCGAAGACAGACACGCTTTCAACCGCAAACGCGCTGCCCGTCGCCGCGCGCGCAATCTTGGCCAGGGCTTTTTGCACCTCGGCGGCCGGCGTCGCCTGATCGACGACGAGCGCGAGATCGCGCAGCGCCGCGGGAAAAAGGCTGAACTCGGCGAAGCGGCGGCGCGCGGCGCCGGCGGAGAGCTTCTCCGGCAGGATGGCGAAACAGCCGGCTTGCACGCGGCCCTCGATGCCGAGGGATTTCAGCAGGGCGAGGTTGAGCAGGCCGATCTGCGCGGACCAGCCGTGCTCGATGTTGCCCGAGGCGGCGGAGTGCCCGGCCTGCCAGCCGGGCGTGGCGTCGGCCGCGACGAGGGGCTGGCGGGCGAAGTCGATGCCAGCCGCTGACGCGATGGCGCCGAGGTGATGCTTGGCCGTGTAGAAATCGGCGCTCTCGCGCCTCAGCCACGTGCGCTCGCCCGTGGCCTCGGCGATCACGAAGGCGACCGCGACGCACTCGACCTTCTGGCCGCCGCGCTCGAGGAAGACGCGGCCCGTCTCGCAGAGGCGGGAGGCCGCGACGCCGCGCGATTGGTTCAGCTTGAGCGACTCAAGCAACCCGCCGACGAGCGTGGAGCGGAGGTGCGACTGATCCTCCGTGAAGGGATTCGCGAGCGCGAGCGTCTCGACCGCCGCGGCGGGCGACCAAGCGGCGGCCTCCTTGGCGGGCCGCAGCGTATAGTTCACGCACTCGTGGAAATCGTGGCCAACGAGGTAGTCGGTCACGCGGCGGTTGAAGAGCGCGACGGGATCGTCGTCGCCCACGAGGCCGGGCGCGCTCACGACGGCGGCCGGGATTTTCTCCGTGCCGTGCAGCCGCAGCACCTCCTCGACGAGATCGATCGGGCGATCAAGGTCGTCGCGCCAGCTCGGGATCGAGACGGTCCAGGCCGGGCCGCGCGCCGGGTGCACGGTGGGCACCTCGCGCGTGACGGTGAGCTCAAGCGCCTCGAAGGCCGCGCGCATCTCGGCGGCAGGGATGTCAAAACCGAGTTTTTCCGTGATGAAGTCATGCGTCACCACGACCTCGCGCTGCCACGGCACGTCCCCGCCGATCTTGTGCGCCGGCCCGGCAATCGTGCCGCCCGCCGTCTCGACGATGAGGTCGAGGGCGCGCCACGCCGCCTCGAGCGCCGCATGGGGATCGACGCCGCGCTCGTAGCGATAGGACGAGTCCGAGGCCAGGCCGAGCTGGCGCGACGTGCGCCGAATGGAGTGCTTGTTGAAAATCGCGCACTCGAGCACGAGGTCGGTGGTGTCGGGCGAAACGCCGGAATTTTCGCCGCCCATGATGCCGGCGATGACGACGGGCTTGGCGCCATCCGCGATCACGAGCATCTGCTCGGTCAGCACGCGCTCCTTGCCGTCGAGTGTGGTGATTTTCTCGCCGACGGCGGCCCGGCGCACGACGATCTGCGCGCCGCCCAGCTTCCTGGCATCGAACGCATGCAGCGGCTGGCCCGTCTCCAGCATCACGTAGTTGCCGACATCGACGATGTTGTTGATCGGGCGGAGGCCGACGGCGGCGAGGCGGCGCTGCATCCACTCCGGGCTCGGGCCAACCTTCACGCCGGTCACGACATGCGCCGTATAGAGCGGGCAGTCCTCCGGCGCGGTGACGCGGACCGCCGAAAGGAGATCGTCGCGTGCGGCAGCTCCGGCGAGATCGCCGCGGAATTTCTCCTGCGGGTAGCGGAGCGGGAGCTTGAACCACGCGGCGAGCTCGCGCGCGATGCCGAGGTGCGACTGGCAATCCGGGCGGTTGGGCGTGATCTCGACGTCGAAGACGGTATCGCCGGGCGGCAGCACCTGGTTGATGGGCGTGCCGAGCGCGGGCTGGCCCGAAAGGATGAGCAGGCCGTCGCCGGCGGGCAGGCCGATCTCGTCGGGGCCGCACATCATGCCCTGCGACTCGTGGCCGTATTTTTTCGACTGCGTGATCGTGAACCCGCCGGGCAGCACAGCGCCGGGGAGCGCGACCGGCACGCGCCGGCCGGGGTCGCAATTGTGCGCGCCGCAGATGATCGACTTCACCCCGCCGGCGGGGCCGACGTCCACCGTGCAAAGCGAGATCTCCTTCTTGGGATTGGGGACCTTGGTGCGCGTGAGGATCTCGCCGACGACAACCTGATCGAGCTTGGGCGCGCCCGTCGAGTGGACGCCCTCGACCTCGAAGCCGAGGAAGGTGATGGCGCGGGAGATCTCGTCGTTGGACGCGTTGAGATCGACGTAGTCGCGGAGCCAGTTGAGGGAGATTTTCATGCGACGAGGCTCAGGCGAATTGCTTCAGGAAGCGGAGGTCGTTCTGGTAAAAGTAGCGGATGTCATCGATGCCGTAGAGGAGCATCGCGAGGCGCTCGAGGCCCATGCCGAAGGCGTAGCCGGTCCACACCTCGGGGTCGTAGCCCACGGCCTCGAACACGGTCGGATCCACCATGCCGCAGCCGCCAATCTCGATCCAAGGCTTCTTCACCTTGGGCAGGTGCGAGGCGCTCAGGTCGACCTCGAAGCTCGGCTCCGTGTAGCCGAAGTAGTGCGGGCGAAAGCGGGTCTTGGTATCCTTGCCGAGGAGCGAAGCGAAGATGTAGTCGAGCAAAGCCTTGAGGTCGCGGACGGTGACGTGCCGATCGACGTAGAGGCACTCGAGCTGGTGGAAGTTGGCGCTGTGCGTGGCGTCGGTGGTGTCGCGGCGGTAAACGCGGCCGGGCGAGACGATGCGAATGGGCGGCTCGCCCTTGAGCATCGTGCGGATCTGCACCGAGGAGGTGTGCGTGCGCAGGAGGTATTTCTCGGCGGGGATTTTCTTCGAGACGTTGCCGAAGCGCGCGGAGGCGGGGAAATAGAACGTGTCCTTCTCATCGCGCGCCGGGTGATCGCTCGGGGTGTTGAGCGCGTCGAAGCAGTAATACTCGGTCTCGACCTCGGGTCCGTCGGCAATGGTAAACCCGACCTTGCGCAGGATGCGGCACATCTCCTCGCGCACGAGCGTGAGCGGATGGTGCGTGCCCGCGGCGGCATCGGGCGACGGCAGCGTGGGATCGACGGCCGGCCCGAGCTGCGCGGCAAGCTCCGCCTCGGCGATGCGGGCGAGCGCGGCATCGATGTGCACCTGAAGCTGGCCCTTGGCCTCGTTGATGAGCTTGCCGACGATCGGCTTCTGCTCCTTGGGGAGCGCGCCCATCTGCTTCATCAGAGCGGTGAGCTCGCCGTGCGGGCCGACGTAGCGGGCCTTGGCGGCCTCGAATTCTGGGCGCGCGCTCAGCGCGGGGAACTCGGCGGCGGCCTTGGCGAGGAGGGCGAGGAGTTGGTCTTGCATGACGGCGAGTGATGAAAGTGGGCCACGGAGCACGCGGAAGACACGGAAAAAATCCGCGTCATCGTGGCCCGGGCAAAAAAGAAGGACGGCATCCCGCGGCGCGGGACCCGTCCTCCGAAGTGTTGAACGAGGAGGCGAGCCTACCCGGGCTCGCGCTGAGGTGGCTCAGGCCTTTTTGGCGGCGGCGCCGGCCTTGGCCTTCAACGCATCCTGCGCTTGGCGCACGATCGCAGCAAAGGCGACCTCGTCGCGGATCGCCAAGTCACTCAGGACCTTTCGGTCGAGCTCGATCTTGGCGGCGGCGAGACCCTCGATAAAGCGGCTATAGCTTATGCCTTGCGCGCGGCAGGCGGCGTTAAGCCGCACGATCCAAAGGGAGCGAAACTCGCCCTTCTTTTTCCTACGATGCGCGTAGGCGTATTGCCACGCGTGCTGAACTGCTTCCTTCGCATAGCGAAACAGCTTCGACTTATTTCCGAAGTAGCCCTTGGCATACTTCAGCATTCTTTTGCGCCGACGACGCGACGCTGGGCCATTGGTTGCACGAGCCATGTTTGGTATTCCTTGTTAGGTTGGACGCCTGCAGGTCGGCTGAGATATCACCCGCGGGCGAAGTTAAGGTTTCTCAGTGGGCGAGAATCAGAGCCCGAAGGGCAGGCAACGCTTGAGGGGGCGCGCATGGCCCTCGGCGACTAGCTTGTCGCGGCTCGCTCGCCGCTTGGACTTGGTGCTCTTTGCACCCAAGAGGTGCCGAAAGCCGGGCGTCCGGCGGATGAGCTTGCCCCGGGCGGAGAGCTTAAACCGCTTGGCGATGGACTTTTTGGTCTTTTGCATGGAAGGAAAGGTTCAAAACAGAGAGGGCCGCGGCCGGATGCAAGGGCAATTTTGACGCCGCCACCGACAATCCCCGAACGCTCAAAGTTGGACCGCCAAGGCCGACGAGAACCCAACGTTCAGGAAAGAATGGGAAAAGGACACTCACCACCGAGGCACCTGACCCTACGCATTCTCCGCGCGTCCGCGGTGGAATTACACGTTGAGCGCACGGCGCACCAACGGCATCTTTCAACCATACCGCCATGCATGCTTTCGCCCCCTTGTTTCCCACCCATCTTTCGCCGATGGCCTGCATTCGCCGGTTTCTTGTGACTCACGTGCTACCGCCGCCCAAAGAACCGGTGCGCCTCGTCGAGCGCCGGCGCAAACGCCGCGACCCGGATTCCCGCTGAGGAGATCGGCGGGACATTACGCCAAAAGAGTATGGGCCGCCCCCTGTTGTGACGGGGGGCGGCCCTTTGTCTAGCGCTGCTCGCCAGAACCGTCCTTGCCCACGCCGTAGGTGCGAAACCCGATTTTGCGAAGGCGGGGCAAATCGAGGATATTTCGCCCGTCAAAGACATGGGCAGGCTGCTGCATGGCCGCGAAGATGCGCTCGAAGTCGACGCGTTTGAATTCATCCCATTCCGTGACCACTGCGAGCGCGTGGGCGTCCTGCGCCGCCTCCTCCACCGACTTCGCAATCGTAAGCCGCTCATTCCTGCCGTCCTTCCCGAGCACATCCGCGCGAATCTCCTCAGCCGGAACCTTTGGATCGTAAACGACCACATTCGCCTGCTCGGCAAGCAGATCGCGGCAAACGGAGATGGCAGGAGACTCCCGTGTGTCGTTCGTGTCCTTCTTGAACGCGAAGCCCAACACGGCGATTTTCTTGCCCGCGACCGTGTTGAAAAGCGAACGGACAATCTTGGCGGCAAACCGGCGCTTCTGCCAGTCGTTCATCTTCACGACTGCGTCCCAGTAGGCGGCAACCTCCGGAAGCCCGAAATGCTCGCAAAGGTAGACAAGGTTCAGGATGTCCTTTTGGAAGCACGAGCCGCCAAAACCGACGGAAGCCTTCAGGAATTTCGGGCCGATCCGGGAATCCTTGCCGATTGCCTGGGCCACCTCGTCGACGTCCGCACCGGTCGCCTCGCAAAGCGCCGAAACCGAGTTGATCGACGAGATGCGCTGGGCAAGGAAGGCATTCGCGACGAGCTTCGAAAGCTCGGACGACCAAAGATTGGTCGTGATGATGCGATCGCGCGGGACCCAATGGGCGTAGACCTCGACGAGCTTTTGCAGCGCCGCCTGCCCTCCCGCCGTTCGCTCGCCGCCGATGAGCACGCGGTCGGGCGAATGCAAGTCGGCAATCGCCGTGCCCTCGGCCAAAAACTCGGGGTTGGAGAGGACCTCGAAGCGGTGCCCTCGCGCGTTGGCCGCGAGGATGTCCTTGATGGTTTCGGCCGTGCGCACCGGGATCGTGGATTTCTCCACGATGATCTTCGGACCGGTGGCGTGCTCCGCGATGGTGCGGGCGACTGACTCGATGAAGCGCAGATCAGCCGCCCGGCCCGCGCCAACACCGTAAGTTTTGGTCGGCGTGTTGACCGCAACAAATATGATGTCCGCCGCCGCGATCGCGCCCGAAACGTCGGTCGAAAAATGCAGGTTGCGACCACGCACTTGGCGAACGACCTCGTCGAGCCCCGGCTCGTAGATTGGAAGCGTGCTCGAATTCCACGCGGCGATGCGCGCGGCATTCATGTCCACGACGCGCACCTCAATACCAGGCGCCTTGAGCGCGATCATGGCCATGGTGGGCCCGCCAACATAGCCCGCGCCGATGCAGCAAATCTTCATGATAGGTATCGGGATGAGAGTTGACGCAGGACCGACACAATCCAAGGCGGATTTACGGCCGTTGCGCCGAGATAAAAAAAGGGGGCGGCGCAGGAACGCCACCCCTCGCAGCAACACGCCGCTCAGGCCGGATTCGGCGCCGCCGCGAGGCCAGGAGGCGTCTCAGGCTTGTCCGCAGCTTTTTTCTCCGCGGGCTTTTCCACCAACTTTGGCGGCAACTCGCGCACCACGGGTGACTTGATTTCGCCATGCTGGAGGATCTCGAGCACGTGTTTGCCCTCGATGGTCTCGTGCTCGAGCAGCGCGGCGGCGATCTTGTCGAGGGCATCGCGTTTGCCGGTGATGATCTCCTTCGCCCGATCATACTGCTCGCTGATGATGCGAGACACCTCCGCATCAATCTTCCGGGCAGTATCCTCGCTGACGTGTTGCGAACGCGTGATGTCGCGGCCGAGGAAGACCGTGTCTTGGTTGTCCGCCAGCGAAATGGGCCCCAGCGCGCTCATGCCATAGTCGCAGACCATGGCGCGCGCGATCTTGGTCGCCTGCTTGATGTCACCGTAAGCACCGTTGCTGAAGTCGCCGGTCACCAGTTCCTCGGCGATGCGCCCCCCCATCGCCATGGCAATTTGGTCGAGCAGCTTCTTCATCGGGCGCGTCAGGATATCCTTCGTCGGGATGAAGGTCGTGCTGCCGAGGCTCTGGCCCCGCGGGATAATGGTGACCTTGTGCACGGGAACCGTGCCATCATCGAGCACGGCCTGCACCACGGCGTGCCCCGCCTCGTGCCACGCGGTGAGTTTTTTCTCCGCATCATCCATCACGCGGCGGCGCTCACGGCCGAACAGCACCTTTTCGCGCGCATCCTCGACATCGACCATCTCGACCTTTTTCTTGCCGCGACGCGCCGCGAGGAGCGCCGCTTCATTGAGCAAGTTGGCCAAATCGGCGCCGGATAGTCCGGGCGTGCCGCGCGCCACGACCGCGAGGTCGACCGTATCGGCGAGACTGATCTTCCGCGCGTGGACGCGGAGAATCTGCTCCCGCCCCACGATGTCGGGCAGATCGACGTAGATTTGGCGGTCAAAGCGGCCGGGGCGAAGGAGCGCGCTGTCGAGCACGTCAGGACGATTGGTCGCGGCGATGATGATGACACCCTCGGTGGTGTCGAACCCGTCCATCTCAACGAGCATGGAGTTGAGGGTTTGCTCGCGCTCATCGTTGCCGCCACCGAGCCCGGCGCCACGCTGGCGGCCCACCGCGTCGATTTCGTCGATGAAGATGAGGCAAGGAGCGTTCTTGCGTCCCTGTTCAAACATGTCGCGCACGCGGCTCGCGCCGACGCCCACGAACATCTCCACGAAGTCCGAGCCCGAGATGCTGAAGAACGGCACGTCGGCCTCGCCCGCGACGGCCTTGGCGAGGAGCGTCTTGCCGGTGCCAGGAGGGCCGACCATGAGGATGCCCTTCGGGATGCGGCCGCCCATCTTGGTGAACTTTTTCGGGTCCTTGAGAAACTCGACGACTTCGGAAACCTCTTCCTTGGCCTCATCGCAGCCGGCGACATCGGCGAAGGTAAGCCGATCGCGGTCGCGGGTCAGGAGCTTGGCGCGGCTCTTGCCAAAGCTGAGCGCCCCACGGCCCGCCTGACGGAGCTGGCGCACAAACAGGAAATACAGCAGCCCGATCACGAGAACGATCGGGAGCAGGTTGAACATGAACGAGGTCAGCATCGTCTGCGTCGGCTGCTCGACGAAGGCCTTCGATTTCTGCAGGCGCTCCATGTTCGCGTCGGTTATGCGGCCGGAGGCCCGGAACGCACGATACTGGGCGTCAGCGTCCTTGCGGCTGTAGCCGGTGATCGTGTGCCAATCGCGCCCGCCGCTGAGGTCGGGACGGATGACCGCCTGATTTTTTGCGGCCATGTCGACATTGTGCGCTTCCGCGCGCTCCACCACGTCCTGAATCGTGAGCGTCTCCGGCTGGTTGCCGGTGTTGGTCGTGGTGAAGAGCAGCGCCAACACGGCTGCGACCAACACAAGCCAGAAGATCAGCATTTTGGGCTGAAAGCGATCGGGCGGCAGGTTCTTGAGCGGCCGGCGGGTCTTTTTGGAATCGGGTTCGGACATTTACTGTTTGGGATTGAGGGGCACGGTGGATGTTCCGGCCGCGGAAGTCAATTTGCGCGCCGGAGGAATCACGACCGGGATTTTCGGGCCCGTTGGAAACGCAGCTCCCGGCCGTCGCTCACCGCGAATCCAGCCCGGCCCGCGCTTTGTCGGGTCGGCCCGCGCAATATCGCGTCGAGCAAGGCGTCGACCGCGGCGCGCGAGAGGTCACCCGCCAACGGTTGCGCCAGCAACCAGCGGTGCAACGCGCGGCGCCACAGCGCGCGCGGTTTGCCGATGAGGGGCGCGAGCGGCAGCTTTCCGCCCGTGCGGATGCGCGGAAGCAGGGCCCCGAGCCAGGCCTCCAGCGCCTGGTCATCCTCCTCCAACAGTTCGCGGGACCGCGCGGCGCCGGCAATCGCGTCGCGCTGCGCCGCTTTGCTCCAGGCCGGGAGCACCTCGTGGCGCACCCGATTGCGGAAAAATCGATCCGTGGCGTTGGAGGCATCCTCTCGCCAGCACGCGCCCGCGGTGCGCAACGCCGCGGCGATTTCGGCCTTCTGCAAGGAAAGCAGGGGGCGCAGGTGCCAGCGGCCACCGGGCATCAGCTGGGACGGACGGGGCGCGGCGAGGCCCGCGGCTCCGCTGCCGCGCGCCAGACGCATGAGCATCGTCTCCGCGATGTCGTCCTGCTGATGGCCAAGCCAGAGGTGGTCGAGGCGACGGCGCCGGAGTTCACGATCGAAAAACGCCAGCCGCGCGGCACGCGCCTCGGCCTCGCTCGCGTCCGCGCGCGGCGCGCGCCAGCGGCCGGCGACCCACTTGAGCCCCAAGGCGGCGCACACCTTCCCGCAAAACTCCTCGTCGGCATCCGCAGCCCGGCCACGCAGGCGGTGATTAAAATGCAGCACCGTGAAGGCCCGGCCCCATCGTCCCTCCCCTTCCGCCCAAAGAATCAGCAGCAATGCCAGCGAGTCGGCTCCGCCGGAAAACGCCACCGCCCAGCGAGGGCGGAAGCGCGCATCCTTGCGCCGCGCCCGCACGACGTTTTCCCAGGCCGTCCCCATCGCGCCGGGATGCAAACGTGCGTGCGGGATCAGCGCGGCAACCCTTTGGGCAATCGCCGGCCAGTCCGCGGCCCTTGCCTTTTGCTTTTTCATGCTAGGCGCGGTCGAGGGCTCCACCCGCCGTGGGCCTGGGGCGCTGGCGGCCACGAAGTCCTCGATGCATCCAGGATGACAAGCGAGGCCGCCCAAACCGCCTCAACCGAAGCTGAGAATCTCCTTGCCGAAATACGGCACGAGCACCGCGGGCAGCTTCACGCGGCCGTCGGCCTGGAGGTTGTTTTCGAGCAGCGCCGCCAGCACGCGCGGCACCGCGAGCCCCGAGCCATTCAGCGTGTGCACCAGTTCAGGCTTGCCGGTCTCCTTGGTGCGGAAGCGAATCTGCGCGCGACGCGCCTGGAAAGCCTCGAAGTTCGAGCAACTCGAGACCTCGAGCCAGCGCTTCTGCCCCGCCGACCACACTTCGAGGTCGTATTTCTTGGTCTGCGAGAAGCCAAGGTCGCCGCCGCACATCAGCAGCACGCGATACGGCAGGCCGAGTTTTTGCAGCAGGCGCTCGGCGTCGTTCCGCAGCTGGTCGAGCTCGTCGTAGCTTGAGCTCGGGTGCACCCACTTCAGCAGCTCGACCTTGTCGAACTGGTGCAGTCGATTCAGCCCCCGCACATCCTTGCCGTAGCTGCCGGCCTCGCGGCGGAAACAGGGCGTGTAGGCGCAGCGCTTGATCGGGAGCGCGGCCTCCTCGACGATCTCGTCGCGGAAGAAATTCGTGAGCGGCACCTCGGCCGTCGGCACCGCGTAGAGGTGGTCCGGCGTCGTCTCATACATCTGGCCTTCCTTGTCGGGCAGCTGGCCGGTCGCCGTCGCGCTCGCGGCGTTCACGAAAATCGGCGGGTTCACCTCGGTGTAGCCGGCCTTCACATCCTCATCCAAAAAGAACTGGAGCAGCGCGCGCACAATCCGCGCCCCGTCGCCGACGTAAAACGGGAAGCCGGCGCCGGTGACCTTTGCGCCCCGCGCAAAGTCGAACAGCTTGTCGAAGCCCGGAATCTCCCAGTGCGGCTTGGCGGCGGATGACACCGCGTTCACGTCGCCATGCGTCGAGAAGACCACATTCTGCTCGGGCGTGCGGCCCTCCGGCACGCTCGCGTGCGGCAGGTTCGGAATCGACAGCATCGCCTGCTTGAACTTCGCCTCGGTCTCATTGAGCGCGGCCTCGCGTTCCTTCACTTGCGCCGACACGGCTTTCATCTCGCCGACCTTCGCGGCGAACTCCGGCGAGCCCTTCGGCAACGCCGCCATCGCGGTGTTGGCTGCCTTCTGCCTCGCGCGCAGCCCCTCGACCTCCTGCAGCTGAGCGCGCCACGCCGCGTCGATCGCGAGCACGGCGTCGAGGTCGACGTCGAGGTGTTTCTTGGCAATCGCCGCCCGCACGAGGTCGGGCGTTTCGCGGAGGAGCTTCGGATCGAGCATGGAGTTGCCAGCAGAACGGCTCGGCGCCCCGGAATCAAACCCTCACTTGAACCGCGCCTGCGCGCGGACAAAGCGCTGGTAGACCTCCTTGGCCGAAAGCAGCTTCAGGTCGCCCACCGGGGCCTGCACCACGACATTGCCCGGCGCATTGAGCGGATAAGGCCCGAAAAGCCGCGGGTCCGTCGGCCCGAAGATCGCGAGCACGCGCACACCCAGCGCCGCCGCCAGGTGCATCGGCCCGCTGTCATTGGCCACCACCCAATCCGCCCGCTTGACCAGCGCGGGCAGCGAGACGAGGCTGGTGTTGCCCGTGAGGTTGAAGAACTGTGCCGGCGGAAACGCCCCGCGGTCGTGCACGTAGCTGCTGCCCGCCCACACGACCTTGCGGCTCCGATCCTCGCGGACGAGGAGCTCCGTCAGCTCCTTGAAGCCGCCCCAGCATTTCTCGGCGCGCCGGCTGTCCACAAACATCACGATTGGCTTCCCGCCGCCGCGCGAGTCGGCAAAACGCAGGTTGAGCGTGTCGGCCGCCCGGAATTTCAGCGTGCCTTGCAGCTCGGCCTTGGCGCCGATGGCCGGGCAAAACTGCAGCAGGATGTCGAGCGCATGGCTGCGCTTCCCATTCGCCGGCAGCGGCACCTTCTCGTCGTAAAACACGCCGGAGAATTCCCGGGCGTCCGACCGGCCGATCTTTCGCTTCGCGTCGGCCCGGGAGGTCATCAGGCCCGTGCGCAGCAGGCCCTGCATGTCGAAGACGTAGTCGTAGGTCGTCTTCCGCAGCTCGCGCGTCAGCCGCAGGAAGCCCTTGGCCCCCGCCGCGCGCTCGAAGACATGGACGTGATCGACCGCCTCGCACGCGCGCACGATGGGCGCGAAAATCTCCCGCACGACCCACGAGATCCGCAGGCGCGGCACCTGCGCCTTGAGCGAGGTCGCGACTTGCAGGGCGTGCACGATGTCGCCGAGCGACGATGGCTTGATGATCAGCAGTTCAGGCATGGCTTCACCGCGTTGAGACCCCAGGCGGTTCCCTCGCGCGACGAACCCCATGTTTCACGCGCGACCCGCGCGAAGATCAAACGCCAAATCTACGCTTGTGGTTTGCCTCGCCGCGCACCGCCCGGCAATCAACCCGCGCGCGTGCTGCTTTTTCTGCTCAAGTTTCTCGGCCGGCTGGTCGCCCTCACCCCCGAACCGCTCCTGCGCGCGACCGCCGTGGCCCTCGGCGGCGCAATCTACTGCCTCCTGCCTCGCCGCCGGCGGTTAATCCTCTCCAATCTCCACCACGCCTTCCCGGAAAAGCCCATCGCCTGGCACCGCGCCATGGGCCGGGAGAGCTGCCGCCGGTTGGTCGAGACCGGCTTGCTGTCGCTGGCCACGCCCTTCCTGGGCGAAGCACGGCTGCGCCGCATCGTGACGCTTTCCCCTGAGCTGCTGGATCTTTACACGACGCACACGCGCAACCCGCGGCCGACGCTCATCTGCTCACCTCACATCGCCTATTGGGAAGTGCAGACCGCCGCGCCGCTCGCCGTGTCGGGGGACTTCCCCGAGTTCGGGGTCATCTACCGGCCCCTCGACAACGCGGCGGCCGACGCCTTCATCAAGCGCTCCCGCGAGCGGTTCGGCATGAGGCTGCTCTCCCGCCGGGAGGGCTTTGCCGAGGCGCTGAAAATTCTCCGCCGCGGCGGATTGGTCGGCGTGCTCTTCGATCAAAACGCGGGCTTGCAGGGCGCGCTCACGACGTTGTTTGGCCGGGTCTGCTCCACCACCGAGCTCCCGGGCCTGCTGGCGGAGAAATTCGACGCCCGCGTCGTAGGCATCTTCCCGCGGCGCCTCGCTTTCTGGCGCGTCGAGATTGGCACCCGCACCCTCCCGCACGACGGCACCAGCGACGCCGTCACGCTCGGCCTCAACCGCTGGCTCGAAAATCTGCTCAGCGCCGACGACAACCTCTGCGCCTCGTGGCTGTGGGCGCACGATCGCTGGCGCAACCAGGATATCCCGGGGAAGCGGCTCCGCCTCGAAGCGAAGCGCAATCTCCTTGCGGCCGATCTCAAAGGCCGCGGGCTCTCCACCCTGCCCCGTCGCACGCGCATTTGGATCCGCCTGCCAAACTGGCTTGGGGACGTCGTGATGGCGCTCCCGCTCCTCCGTGCCATTCGCGCCTCGCGCCCGGACGCCGAGATCACACTGGTGGGGAAGCGGCAGTTTATCCCGCTCCTTGAATCCTGGGGCATCGCGGACCACACGCGCGCCCTGCCGGCACGCGGGCCGGGTTACTTTCTCCACTTCTGGAAACTGCGCCGCGAGTTCCCGGACGTGTGGCTGCTGTTCACGAATTCGCTGCGCGGCGATCTCGAGGCGCGGCTTGCGGGCTGCCGCCAGCGTTTCGGCATCGTGCGTCCCGGAAAATCGCGCCCGCTGCTGTCGCACGCCTATCGCGCCCCGGCCGATTTCGACGAGCAGGCCCATCATCAGCTCGCCCTCTGGGATGCCTTCCTCCGGGCCTTCGGACTCGCCGCCCCGGCGGATCGCACGCCGCTTGCATCGCTCGATCTCCCGCCGGCCGCGGCGCCGCCCATCGCGCTCATCTGCGGTTCGGAAAACACCCCCGCCAAACGCTGGCCAGTCCCGCACTGGCGCGCGCTGATCGCGGCGCTCCCCGGGGAACGCTGCGTGCTCCTCGGCACCGCCGGCGATCGCCCGATCACCGAGGCCGTCGCCGCCGGCTTTGAATCCGCCCGGGTGGAAAACCTCGCGGGCAAGACCGATCTGCCCGCCTTTGCCGCCCAGCTTCGCGGTGCGCGCCTCCTGGTCACGAACGACACCGGCGGCATGCACCTCGCCAACGCCCTCGGAGTCCCGCTGCTCGCGCTCTTCGGCCCGACGAACCCCGTGCGCACCGGGCCGGTCTTCGCCGCGCCCTTTCGCATTCTCCAGCCGCCCGGCTGCCCGCCGACCGGCGGCGGCGACCTCGCCGACCTCGCGCCCGCCACCGTCGCCGCAGCCTTGCGCGAGATGCTTCCTTCCCCACGCTCCTGATTCCTCCTCGCCCCTCCCTCTCGCCGTCCCCGCGTCTTCCGCCACCGTGCCTCTTCTCCAAGTCACCGATCTCCGCACCAGCTTCCACACGCGCAGCGGCGTCTACCGTGCGGTCGACGGCGTGAGCTTCTCGGTCGAGCGCGGCGAGACGCTCGGCATCGTGGGCGAGTCCGGCTCCGGCAAGTCCGTCACCTGCTACTCGATCATGGGCCTGCTGCCGATGCCGCCGGCGCGGATTGAGGGCGGCTCCGCGCTGTTCGACGGCACCGACCTGCTGCGCTGCACGCCCGCGCAGTCGCGCTCCATCAGGGGCAAGCGCATCGCGATGATCTTCCAGGATCCGATGACGTCGCTGAATCCCTACCTGCGCGTCTCGGATCAGCTCATCGAGCCGCTGCTCATCCACGAAAAACTCCCGCGGGCCGAGGCGCTCCGGCGCGGCCTCGAGGCCCTCGAGGCCGTGGGCATCAACGACGCCGCGCGCCGCATCCACCTTTACCCGCACGAGTTTTCCGGCGGCATGCGCCAGCGCGTGATGATCGCGATGGCGCTCATCACCAAGCCCGAGCTGCTCATCGCGGACGAGCCCACCACCGCGCTCGACGTGACGGTGCAGGCGCAAATCCTCGAGTTGATCAAAAAGATGCAGCGCGAGCTCGGCATGGCCGTGATCTTCATCACGCACGATCTCGGCGTCGTGTCCGGCCTCTGCGATCGCGTGCAGGTGATGTATGCGGGCCGCATCGTCGAGACGGCCGACGTGCGCACGCTCTTCTACCAGCCGAGGCATCCCTACACCCGCGCGCTCCAGCGCTCGATCCCCGCGCTCCAGGCCAAGGGCGCCGAGCTCTACACCATCCGCGGCCTCCCCCCCGATGTCTCCAAGCTCCCGGCCGGCTGCGCCTTCGCCGAGCGCTGCGAATCCGCGACCGAGCGTTGCCGCACGACGCCCGTCACGCTGCAACCGATCGCCGCCCAGCATGCCCAAGCCTGCCTCCGCGTGCAGGCCGGCGAGATTTGAAGCCCCGCCGCGCCCGCCCATGCCCAACCCGCTTCTCCAACTGACCGAGGTCCGGACCCACTTTCCGCTCACGCGCGGCTTCATCTTCAAGCACGCCGCGGGCACGGTGAAGGCCGTCGACGGGGTCTCGCTCAGCGTCGCCGCCGGCGAGGTGCTCGGGCTGGTGGGCGAGTCCGGCTGCGGCAAGTCCACGCTCGCCCGCACCATCATGCAGCTGGTGCCCACGACCGGCGGGACCGTGGTCCTCGAAGGCAAGAACCTCACGACCGGCACCGCGGCCGAGGTGCGCGCGGTGCGCCGGGACCTGCAGATGGTGTTTCAGGATCCGTATGCCTCCCTCAACCCGCGGATGACAATCTTCGACACCCTGGCGGAGCCGCTGCGGGTGCACGAGGTCTGTCCGCCGCCGGAAGTGCCGGCGCGCGTCGCCGAGCTGATGAAGCACGTCGGCCTCGCGCCGCGCTTCATGCAGAAGTATCCGCACGAATTTTCCGGCGGCCAGCGCCAGCGCATCGCCATCGCGCGCGCCCTCGCCTTGCAGCCCAAGATCATCATCGCGGACGAGCCGGTCTCGGCCCTCGACGTCTCGATTCAGGCGCAGATCCTCAACCTGCTCGCGCAGCTCTGCCGCCAGATGAACCTCGCGCTCATCTTCATCGCGCACGACCTCTCCGTGGTGAAGCACATCTCCGACCGCGTGGCGGTGATGTATCTTGGAAAAATCGTCGAGCTCGGCCCCGCCTCCGAGGTGATCGGGCGCCCGGCGCATCCGTATACCCGGGCCCTCGTGAGCGCGATTCCCACGCCCAATCCCGACGCGGAGCGCACGCGCCAGCGCCTCGTGCTTCCGGGCGACCCGCCCTCCCCCATCAATCCGCCCGCGGGGTGCGCCTTCCACCCGCGCTGCCCGCACGCGCAGGAAAAGTGCAAGGCGGCCGTGCCTGCGCTCCTGCGCGCCGACCCGACGCGCGAGGTCGCGTGCGTGCGGCTGGGGGAGATTTGAAGCAGGGCGGGTCTGTCGCCCGCCCTCAGTGCGAAAACGCAGCGTGCGAAAGGGCGGGTCACAGACCCGCCCTCCTGCGCTTGCGCGCCATCACTTCGCCGGGACAAAAACCGCGCACACCGGCGACGGCACCGCCAGGCTCTGGCCCGCGGGCGCAAGCTTGCCGGTCTTGGGATCGAGCCGGAAGACCACGACCGTGTCGGAGTCCTGGTTCTCCGCGAGCAACCACCGTCCGCTCGGATCGATCGCGAAGTGCCGCGGCGTCTTTCCCTGCGTGGACTCGTGGCCGATGAGCGTGAGCTTGCCGGTCTTCAGGTCGACCGCGTAGGCGACGATGGTGTTGTGGCCGCGGTTGGACCCGTAGACGAAACGCCCGTTGGGGTGCACGATGATCTCCGCGGTGCTCTGGCCGCGCTGCACGCTCTCGCCGGGCGGCAGGGTCGAGATTGACTGCACGTCGGAGAGCGCGCCCGTCTTCAGGTCGACGGCGAAGACCGCGATGGTGCAGAGCATCTCGTTGATGGCATAGGCGAAGGTGTTGCCCGGGTGAAACGCGATATGCCGCGGCCCCGACCCCGGCGGCAGCGTGGCGAACGGCGGGGTCGCGCTCGCGAGCGTGGCCTTCGCGGCGTCGAGCTGGTAAATCATGATCTTGTCCGTCCCGAGGTCGGGCACGTAGGCGAAGCGGTTGTCGCGCGAGGCGACGATGGCATGGGCGTGCGGCTCCTTCTGTCGCGCCTGGTTCACGCTCGAGCCCGCATGGGTGAAGTGCGAACGAGCGGGCCCGAGCTTTCCATCCGGGGAAATCGGGAGCGAGACCACGCTCCCGCCCGCGTAGTTCGCGACGAGCAAGGTGCGCCCCGTGGCCTCGACTTCAAGGTGGCACGGCCCGCGCGAACCGATGCCCTGCTCGTTGAGCAGCGTGAGCGCGCCGGACCGCGCGTCGACCGCGTAGGCGGCGACGCCCCGGGCCGGGTCCTTGGCGGAGTCGGCCTTCTCGTCGATGGCATAGAGGTATTTTCCGCTGGGGTGAACCGCGAGGAAGGACGGGGAGCTGCACTCGGCGGCCAATTCCGCCGCGCCGAGCCGGCCCGTCGCGGAGTCGAAACGCGCGCGATAGATGCCCTGGCTCTTCGGGCCTGTGTAGGTGCCGAAATAGACAAAGGACTCCGCGGCCGGAGCGGTGACAGCAAGCATGGCAGGCATGAGGAGGTGCAGCAGGCGATTCATGTGAGGGGCACCGACGGCAACCGAATCCGGGGAAAAGGCCAGCCGTTTGCTCGCCCGCGAATTCCGCCCGCGTGAACTTCAGGATTTGCCATTTGCGCGGGCGCCCGTTCGGTTTGCCCGTCCCCTCGCCGCTGTTTGTCGCCGCGGCGCAACCCCTCCTCCCCATGACCATCAGTTCCCCCTCAAGCTCGCGGCTGCGCGCCGCTCTCTCACTCGTTAGCGTGGGCTTTTTTCTCGTGGCGTTCGCGGCGCGCGCCGCCGATGCCACCGGCGAAATCACCGGCGCCGTCAGCAACGCCGCCACCGGCAAGCTCCTCGAAGGCGCCAAGGTCGAGGTGCCCGCCACTGGCGCCGTCGTGCTCACCGACGACACCGGCCGCTACCACCTCATCGGCGTGCCCGCCGGCCAGCAGGAAATCGTCGTCTCCTACCTCGGCCTCGACGCGATGAAGGCCACGGTCGCCGTCGCCGCCGGCCAGCGCGCCACGCGCAATTTCGACCTGACGAGCGCCATCTACCAGCTCGATACCTTCAAGGTCACCGGCGAGCGCGAGGGCCAGGCCTCCGCGATCACCGCGCAGCGCAACGCCGCCAACGTGAAGAACGTCGTCGCGATCGACGCCTTCGGCAACCTGCCCAACATGAACGCGAGCGAGCTCGCGGTCCTGCTCCCGGGCGTCGCCGGCAACGTCAACGACGAGGGCAACCTCAACGCCATGACGATCCGCGGCATCGGCGCCGGCCTCAACACCATCACGATCGACGGCGCGCTGATGGGGAGCCAGGGCGGCATGCAGCGCCAGACCCGCATCCACACGATCACCGGCTCGATGTTTGAGCAGCTCGAGCTCATCAAGGGCCACACGCCCGACAAGGGCATGGATTCCCTCGGCGGCTCCATCAACCTCAAGAGCCGCTCGCCCCTCGCCCTCCGCGAGCGCAGCCAGACCAGCTACAATTTCTCCGCGCGCATGGCGCCGCCCGGCACCGAGCAGATCCCGATGCGCGAGGCGCACCGCACCCACCCGCTGCTCAACGTCTCGCACCAGCAGGTGTTCGACGCCTTCAAGGGCGACCGCAACCTCGGCGTGGCGCTCAACTTCTTCTACAGCGAGCAGGCCGTCGGCTACTTCAGCACCACGCGCGACTACCAGAGCAACAACGCCGCCGGCACCCCCGCCTACCTCTGGGACTACAACACCCAGGACAACTACAACAACCGCAAGCAGTCCTCGGTGAACGCCAAGGTGGACTTCCGCCTGTCCGCCAACACGAAGCTCTCGCTGAACACGATCTACAACGACGCGATGGAGCGCTTCCGCCTGCGCTACAGCCTCCGGCTCTTCACCGGCAACGCCACCACCGCGCCCAGCGCGACCAGCGGCATCGTGCCCGGCTTCACGGATCGCATCACCGACGTGCGCGCCACCGCGGGCTCCACCGTGGACATCACCTCGCAGATGTCGCAGTTCTACCATCGGCAGCGCCACATCTCCTTCGAGGTCGAGCACGAATACGGCCCGCTCAAGATCGACTACGGCACCGCCTTTTCGCTCGATCACATCAACAGCTCCGGCGGCGACGGCGGCGTGCTCGTCAACCGCCTCACCAACGTCGGCTGGCGCATCGATCGCACCGCGTCCGACCTCTACCCGCGCGTGATCCAGACGGCGGGCCCGAGCTGGAGCAACCCGGCGAACTACCGGCCCAACAGCTTCAACTTCGCCGACACGAAGCAATTTCACGAGCCCAAGGAGGCCCGCGTGAACTTCCTCTACACGCTGCCCACCACCCAGCCCCTCGCGGTGAAGACGGGCTTCCGCTGGCGCCAGGAGGAGTCCGAGGATCGCGGCAAATCCCGCCGCTACAATTTCACCGGCACCAACTCCGCCCAGCTCCCCACCGATCCCTCGATCCAGACCTTTGGCGACCACAAGACGGGCCTGAGCATCCCCGCGTGGAACGCCAACGCCATCGCCCGCGGCCGCACGCCGCTTGATCCCAACCTCTGGACGGAGGATCGCTACTTCGCGGAGCAGAACCGCTACACCGGCACGCGCGCGATCTTCGAGACGGTCAACGCGGCGTATGTGATGGTCCAGGGCCGCCTGGGCCACACCGGCTACCTCGCCGGCGCCCGCGAAGAATGGACCAAGGACGACAGCTGGGGCTGGGTGCGCGTGCGCACGCCCTCCACCCCCGCGCAGCAGCTCGCCGACCCGGTTGGCTCCGCCGCCCGGGACTACGGCGCGCGGCGCGAGTTGCACGGCGACTACTCCAAGCTCTTTCCCAGCGCGCACCTCACCCACGACTTCACCGCCAATCTGAAGGGGCGCCTCAGCTGGTCCACGAGCTACGGCCGCGCCCCCATGAACAGCTATCTGCCCAACGAGACGCCGAACGAGGCGGCCCGCACGCTCACCATCAACAACCCGAGCCTCAAGCCGCAGGTCTCGAAGAACTGGGATGCCACCATCGACTACTACATCGAGCCCGTCGGCAGCCTGAGCGTCGGCTGGTTTCACAAGACCATCCGCGACTACTTCGTCTCGGCCTCGCTCGGCCGCGTGGGCACCGGCGCCGACAACGGCTACGGCGGCGAATACGCCGGCTTCGAGCTTTTCAGCCAAAACAACGTCGGCACCGCCTACATCCAGGGCTGGGAGCTGAGCTACCAGCAGCAGTTCACGTTTCTCCCCGGCCTGCTCAAGGGCCTCGGCGTGTCGTTCAACCACACGCTGCTCGACACCCACGGCAACTTCGGCGGCAGCGTGGTGCGCAGCACCGGCGCGGTCGCCGGCTTCATCCCACGCACGACCAACGCGAGCTTGAGCTGGCGCTACCAGCGCTTCGGCACGCGGGTGAACCTCAACCGCACCGGCACCTACCTGCGCAATTTCACCGCGGCCGGCTCCGGCGCCAACCAATACACGCGCGAGCGCACCATCGTGAACATCGGCGCCGCCTACCAACTGCGCCCGGCGCTCAGCCTCACCATCGACGTGCAGAACGTGTTCAACGAACCGCAGTCGTGGTATCGCGGCGTGCCGGACAACCTGTCGCAATTCTACATGGGCGGGACGACCATCACCGCCGGCATCAGCGGGCGGTTCTAGGCTGGTTACCACCAGCGCCGGACCCGCGCGTCGGATCCCGGCACGCGCGCCCCCCGGGGGGCCACGCCTACTTGGCCGCCAACGCCGACTCGATCGCTGCGGCCATCTCGGGTGAGTCGGGCTCGTCGCCCGAGCCGAATCGCTTCAGCACGCGCCCATCGCGCCCGACGAGAAACTTCTCGAAGTTCCACTTCACATTCCCGGGCGTCGGCGAACCTTTGCCCGCCAGCGCGGCGTAAAGCGGATGCCGGTTCGCGCCATTCACGTCGATCTTGGCAAACATCGGGAACGTCACGCGGTAGCTGGCCGAGCAGAACTTTTTGATCTCGGCGTCGCTGCCCGGCTCCTGCCCGCCGAATTGGTTGCAGGGGAAACCGAGCACGCTAAGGCCCTTGCCCGAGAATTTTTCATGGAGCGCTTGCAGTCCGGCGTATTGCCCGGTGTAGCCGCATTCGGAGGCGACGTTGACGACGAGGAGCACGCGGCCCTTGAACGGCGCGAGCGTGCCAGCCTTGCCGTCGATGTCGGTGACGGCGATGTCGTGCAGCGATTGGGCGTGGGCGGTCATAAGCGGAAGAAAGAGCAGGGCGGCGAGAAACCGGAGGCGCATGGCGCACGGTCACGCGCGGCGCGGCGCTTTGTCAAACCTCGCGCCCGTCTGGCCAACGGCGCGCCCTTCGCCCGAAGGGCGGCCGCGATCGCCAGCGAGCGGTGGCTCTCGTGAGCGCGCCGACGCTCGCCGCGGCGGGCCGGCCCGCGCCCTTTACCCCCGCCCCGCATAGGGCATCGTCGTCGCCATCACCGTGATCGTCGGGACGTTCGCGTCGAGCGGCAGACCGGCCATGTAGAGCACGGCGTCGGCGACGTGCCGCACGTCGAACGTCGGCTCGGGCGCGATGCGGCCGTCGGCCTGCATCACGCCTTTTTTCATGCGGCCGGCCATCGGCGTCTCGGTGTTGCCGATGTCGATCTGGCCGCAGGCGATGCCGAAGGGACGGCCGTCGAGCATGAGCGTTTTCGTCAGCCCCGAGACGCCGTGCTTCGCGGCGTTGTAGGCCGCCGCGCCCGGCCGCGGCACGTGCGCGGAGATGGAGCCGTTGTTGATGATGCGGCCGCCGCGCGGTGCCTGCGCCTTCATGAGGCGGAACGCCTCGCGCGCGCAGAGGAAGACGCCGGTGAGGTTCGTGTCGATGACCGCGCGCCAGTTCTCGGCCGCGAGATCCTCGAAGGGCACGGCGGGCGTGTTGATGCCGGCGTTGTTGAACAGCACGTCGAGCCGCCCGAACCGCTCGCGCACGCGCGCAAACACGCCGCGCACCGCGGCCTCGTCGGTGATGTCCGCCGGCACCGCGAGCACGCGATCCGCCGGCGCGCCCGCAAGGCTCGCGGTCTCCGTGAGCGCCTCGCCCCGCCGTCCCACGAGCACGACGGCGTAGCCCGCGCCCAGCATCGCCGTCGCGACCGCGCGGCCGATGCCCGAGCCAGCTCCAGTGACGAGGGCGATCTTCGGCGGAGTGGAGTTCATCGCCCAAACGTGCCACGCGTCCTCCGCACGTGCCGAGGAAAAACTCCCCGGTGCGTCATCGCACGGATTTTTGTTTGCCCTGCCCCGCCGCGCTGCGCTTTTCCTTTCCGGCAACAAGGGCTCCCCGCGGGCTCGGTTGCGTGATTCCTCAGCAACCATGTCCCTGCTCCCTTTCTCCAGCCGGCTGATCGCCGACGTCGGAATCTCCCTCGGCGACGAGGGCAAGGGCCGCCTCATCCCCGAGGTCGCCGACGAGCTGCGCGGCACCGCGCATCCCGTCTCCGTCGTGCTCAAGGTCAACGGCGGCGCCAACTCCGGCCACACCGCCGGCGGCATCAAGCTCAACCTCCTCCCCGCCGGCGTCGTCGTGCGCGACGCCGCGCACCTCTGCATCGGCAGCGGCGTCGTCGCCGATCCGCGGAAAATCTGGTGGGAAACGAAGCCGCTCGAGCGCAAGGGCCACGCCATCCTCCCCCGCCTGCTCATCGACGAGCGCACGCTCGTCTCCGATCTCACGCACCGGCTGCTCGACCTCGCGTGGGAGGACTATCGCGTCAACGTCCTCGCCGAGGAGCCGCGCGGCTCCACCGGCCGCGGCATCACGCCCGCCTACCTCGACGAGGTCGGCCAGCAGCAGATCACGTTTTCCGATTTTCTCGGCGGCCCGAACTTCTTCGCGCGCAAGCTCGCCGCGCGCGCCGACCGCGCATGCCGCACGATCCAGCACGTGTGCCGCGTGAGCGAGGCGACGTGGGCGTCGTTTTTCGACAAGCTCACCGCCGCCGAGCAGCGCGCCAATGCCGAGGCGATCGAGCTCGGCGTGTTTGCGAAGGACGAGTTCGACTTCACGCGCTTCCGCGGCGCCGCGCCCTTCACGCTCAACCTCGACGCGCTCACGTCCACCTACTGGAACGCCGGCACTGCGCTCGCCAAGAACATCGGCGAGGTCCGCGAGCTCATCCTCCACGAGCTGCACGCCGGCCGCACGATCATCGGCGAGTTTGGCCAGGCCTACTGGCTCGACAAGCGCCACGGCTTCTCGCCCAACGTCACCGCCTCGCACACTTACACGCCGGAGTTTTTCGAGAGCGCCGGCATCCCCGTGCAGCGCATCCACACCTTCGGCGTCGCCAAGGCCTACGACACCAAGGTGGGCACGCACACGTTCCTCACGCAGATGGACGACGCGCACCCGCTCGCCGCCAAGCTGAAGCAGCTCGAGTTTGGCACCAGCACCGGCCGTCAGCGGATGGTCGGGTGGTTCGACGCCGTGGAAAAGGGCGACGCCCTCCGCTACGGTGGCTTCCAGGACGTGATGATCAACAAGTCCGACGCCCTCACCCACTCCGGCGAGTGGCGCGGCGAACTCCTGATTTGCACGGCCTACCAGGATGCCGCGGGCAGAATCATCCGCCACGTCCCGCGCAACGAAGCCGTGCGCAAGGCCCTCCGGCCCGTCTACACGAGGCACACCGGATGGGCCGAGGACATTTCACGCATCCGCCACTTCTATGAGCTGCCTTGCGCCGCGCAGCGCTATGTCTCGGCGATGATGCGGAGCATCCTTGATGTCGCCTACGAGGGGGGCGAGTGGCCCTCCCCCGAAAAGCTGCCCAATCTCCGCTACCTCGGCGTCGGTCCCGAGCCCTCGCAGATCATCAAGGACGTGCCGGCGACGCCGGAGTTGATTCGGATACGATAGCTCGATCCGCGCGACGGCGCGATGCTGGTAACGCTCCCGCCCTGCGACGACGCCGCCAATTCCGCCGCGGGCACGGTGCTCATGGAACTCCACGAGGAGCCATGAACGGCTGCCCTCCCTTGGCGCGCTCGGGCCCCGGCTCAAAACGGACGATTGCCACCCGCGCGTCCGCTGTTTTCTTCTCCCTGCAATGATCCCCTCCCTCCGCCCTGCGACGCGGCTCGCCGTCGCGCTCACCGCCACAGCCCTTGTTTCCTCCGCCCTCGCCCAGCCCAAGAGAGGCGAGGTCAAGGGCCCGCCGCCCCCGCAAACCCTCATCGATCCGCCGCAGCCCTTCATCCCGCCGGGCATGTTCGCGCTGCCCGACGATCTCGAGGTCAAGCTCTGGGCGCGGACCCCGCTATTCCGCAATCCCTCCAACATCGACATCGACGCTCAGGGCCGCGTCTGGGTCGCCGAGGCCTTCAACTATCGCCGTCACGCCGGCCGCGATCCCGAGGGCGATCGCATCATGGTGATCGAGGACACGAACGGCGACGGCGTCGCCGACAAGAGCAGCGTCTTCGTGCAGGAGAAATCCCTCCTCGCGCCGCTCGGCGTCGCAGTCGTCGACAACAAGATCTACGTCTCCTGCGCGCCCGACCTGATTGTCTACACCGACGTGAACCGTGACGGGAAATTCGATCCCGCGGTGGACAAGCGCGAGGTGCTGCTCACCGGCTTCGATGGCCGCAACCACGACCACTCGCTGCACTCCGTCACCTTCGGCCCCGACGGGAAGCTCTACTTCAACCACGGCAACTGCGGCGCGCTCTTCACCGACAAGTCCGGCCGCACCTTCCGCGTCGGCAGCGCCTACGACGGCGCGCGCAGCGGCGGCGGCATCCCGATCACCAACCCCCGCCCGCCCGAGTTCTCCGGCGAGAAGAGCGACGACGGCCACGTCTGGGTCGGCGGCACCGCCTACCGCATGAACCCCGACGGCACCAACGTGGAGCCCATCGGCTACAACTTCCGCAACAGCTACGAGCAGACCGTCACGTCGTTCGGCGACGTGTTCAACAACGACAACGACGACCCGCCCGCCGCCCGCACCGCCTTCCTCCAGGAATACGGCAACTTCGGCTTCACCTCGCGCGACGGCAAGCGCACCTGGAGCGCCGACAAGCGCCCCGGCCAGACCACCGCGATCGCCGAGTGGCGGCAGGATGATCCCGGCGTCGTGCCCGCGGGCGACGTCTACGGCAACGGCGCGCCCACCGGCATCGTGTCCTACGAGGGCGACGCGCTCGGCGCCAAGTGGCGCGGCGCGCTGCTGAGCTGCGAGACCTCGCGCAACGTCGTCTACGGCTACTTCCCCAAGGCCGACGGCGCGGGCTACAAGCTCGAGAGCTTCCAGTTCCTCACCACCAACAAGGAGCAGGACCTCGCCGGCATCGACGGCATGCGCGGCAAGCTGCGCGCCGACGACTTCAAGACGTGGTTCCGCCCGTCCGATGTCGCGGTCGGCCCCGACGGCGCGATCTATGTCGCCGACTGGTTCGACCCACGGTCCGGCGGCCACGCCGCGCTCGACTCCAGCTTCGCCGGCGCGATCTACCGCATCACCCCCAAGGGCAAAAAGCTCACCACGCCGAAAATCGACCTCACCACAACCGCCGGCCAGATCGCCGCGCTCAAGAACCCCGCGATCAATGTGCGCGCCCTCGGCTTCATGAAGCTCCGTGAGGCCGGCGCCGCGTCCGTCGCGCCCGTCGCCGCGCTGCTCAAGGACGAGAATCCCTTCGTGCGCGGCCGCGCCGTGTTCCTCCTCGCGCAACTCGGCCCGCAGGGCGTCGCGCAGGTCGAGGCGCAGCTGAAGAACAGCGACGCCCAGATGCGCGTCGCCGCGTTCCGCGCCCTCCGCCGCATCAACCACCGCGTGCTCGACCATGCCCGCACGCTCGCGAGCGACTCCTCGCCGGCGGTGCGCCGCGACGTCGCGATCGCGCTGCGCGACGTGGGCTTCGACGGCGCGCGCGACCTCCTGCTCACCCTGGCCAAGGGCTACGACGGCAAGGACCGCGCCTACCTCGAGGCCTGGGGCACCGGTTGCAGCGGCAAGGAAGCCGAGGTCTATGCCGCCCTCGCGAAGCAGGCGCCCAGCGCCGACGCCGCCAAGTGGCCCGCCACCTACGCCAACCTGATCTGGCGGCTCACGCCCGTGGGCGCCGAGGGGGCCTTTGCGACGCGCGCCACCGCCGCCGCGCTGACCGAGAAGGAGCGCCTGGCGGCCGTCACGGCGCTCGGCTTCATCGCCACCAAGCCCTCGGCCATGGCGCTGCTCGACGTGGCGCAAAAGGCCTCCGGCATGACCAAGGCGCACGCGATGTGGTGGCTCCTCAATTACAAGGATATCCGCTGGAAGGACGCCGGCATCGACGCCCAGCTCAAGCAGCGCGGACTCTACGATCCCGCCGCCGTCTCGATCTCCCCGAGCGTCGTGCCGGAGCCCGCGCCTTCAAAGCTCCCCCCGCCCGCCGAAATCGCCCGGCTCAGGGGCGACGCCGCCAAGGGCGCGGTCACGGCGCAGGCCTGCCTCCTCTGCCACAACATCGGCGGCAAGGGCAACGACTACGGCCCCGCCCTCACCGGCTTCGCCCGGGCGCAGGCCACCGAAGTCGTGATCAACGCCATCGTGAATCCCTCGGCGGAAATCGCGCACGGCTTCGACGGCACCATCCTCAGCCTCCGCGAGGGCGGCGAGATCCACGGCATCGTGCTCAGCAACGGCGATCCCGTGATCGTGCAGTCGATGGGCGGCCTCACGCAGATGGTGCCCGCGGGCAAGATCCGCAGCCGCCAACCGCTCGGCCGCTCGCTCATGCTCAGCGCCGAGCAGCTCGGCCTCTCCGCGCAGGACGTGGCCGACGTCGTCGCCTACCTGAAGACGCAGTAAGCGGGCGATTCGCAGCGGCGGACGGCAGCGAGCCGGTGGCGCGCCGGCTCGCGGGCGCTCGTCGCGTCGCGGGAGGGCTTCCCGTCCCGCGGAACTTCAATCCGCGCTCTTCAGGAAACCGATCAGGTTCGCGAGCTCGTCGGGCGTCATCGCCTGCTCGAGGCCGTCGGGCATGAGCGACACGCCCGTGGCCGTGAGCGACGTGACGCCACTGCGCAGGATCGTCTCCTCCGCGCCGGTGGCCGTGCGGAGCGTGAGGCTCGTCTCCGTCTCCGACACGAGCGCGCCCGCAATCGTGCGGCCGTCCTGCGTCGTCACGGTCGTCGTCTGGTAGTTCGGGGCGACCTCGTAGTTGGGCACGATGATGTGCAGGAGCAGCGCGTCTGCCGGCTGGTTGCGCACGCCCGTGAGATCGGGGCCGACCTTGCCGCCGGCGCCGCGGTGCGTGTGGCACGCCGAGCACACGCGAGTGAACGCCGCCCGCCCGTTCGCGATATCCGCGCCCGGCGCGAAACCCGCGCGCAGGCGCTGGTAGACCTTCATGCGATCGCCGGACTCGACTTGCTGAAAAATCGCCTCGGCCTCCCGGCGCAGCGCGGGATCGCTGTGCTTGAGCAGCTGCGCGCGCCGCGTCGCCGAAATCTCGAGCGGCGAGACGGCGCCGGACTTGATGGCGGCGAAGAGCGCGGCGGTCAGAGCCGGCCTCGCGCCGAGCGCGGCCACCGCCGCCTCGCGCACGGGCGGCGTGAAGCCCGCCCAGTTTTCCTTCGCCACGAGCAGCTCCGCGCCGCGTGGATCGCCGAGGCGCTCGATCGCGCGGATGGCCTGCTGCTGGATTTCCGGCGGCTGGCGCGCGCCGAGCGCGCGGGCGAGCGCGTCGCCCGCCGCCGCGAAATCACCGTGGGAGAGCAGCATGAGGGCGGCCAGCCGGTCAGCCTTCGGCGCGCTTTCATTGGCGGCCAGCCGGCCCGCGGCGAGGAAGAGCGAGGCCAGGCCCCTGCGATCCGGGCCGGAAACCAGCGAGTCGAGCGTCAGCTTCTTCCCGCTCCGCATGCGCAGCCCTTCGGCGAGGCCGTTGACGGCGGCGAGGCTCGCCAAGGGCGGGCCGCCCTCCGCGAGAATCGGCCGGAGGAAATCGCGACACGCCGCCTCGGACGACTTTGTGCCGTAGATGCGCCCCACCTGCTCGATCATCAACGCATAGCTCCCGGGATGGCGATCGCGCCCGCGGCGCAACTCGCCCGCCAGTTCCTGAAGCGCATTTCCCGCGACACCGCTCAGCACCGCCGCCCGCACCCAGCGATCCATGCCATCGCGCAGCGCGATGGCCGCCAGCGCGGGCACACCGACGTTGTCCTTCGCCGCGCCGAGCGCCAGCGCGACGACAAACCTGACGCGCGCGTCCTCGTCGTCAGCGGCCGCGAGGAATCCGCGCGACAGATCCTTGGGCGCCGCCCAGCGCCCGCCCGCGAGCAGCACGGCCTGCTCGCGCACCCGCGCGTCGCGGTCGACGATCGCGGCGGCGAGGGTCTCGCCGCTGAGTTCCTTCAAGCCGCTCAACGTCCATAGCGCCCGCGTGCGCGACTCGGCGAGCTTGCCCCGGGCCGCGACCTTCGCGATCGCCGGCGCGAGGTCCTGCGCGTTGCGCTCGATGATCAAACGCTGCGCGCGCGCGCGCCACCACTCGTCCGCCGACTCCAGCCCGGCGACGAGATCGTCGGGCGCAGGCGTCTTCGTTTCGCCGCGCGGGCCGTCGCGCACGACGCGCCAGATGCGGCCGCGATCCTTGCCCGACTCGAAGTCGAGCAGGCCGCGCGCCTCCTCCGGCACGTAGCGCGGGTGATCGATTTCGCGGCGATACATGTCGGCGACGTAGAGCGCGCCGTCGGGGCCGCCCGCGGCGAAGACCGGCCGGAACCACACGTCGGTCGAGGCGAGGAACTCGCCGCCGCCCTCCCAGCGCGCCTCGGCGCGAAACGTCGCGCCGTCCGGCCGCAGCGTCTGTCGCTGCACGAGGTTCTGCGCGGGCTCGCAGATGAAGGCGTCGCCCGGGTGCGCCGGCGTGAGCCCCGTGCCGCCGAATATCGTGATCCCGCAGGCCGAGGTGAACGTGCCGGTGTGCGGCGCAGCCATCAGCTTGGGGATGAAGTCCGCCGTAATCGAGGCGCCGCTGATCGGCATGACCTTCGCCTCGGCCTGCACCTTCGAGACCTCCTGCATGGTTTCGCCGAAGGCGAAGTCCGGATTGCGCTGCAGATGCCACGGCTCGAGCACCACGTGCAGGATCGGGCGGCGGTTGTCGGTCACGAAACGCCGGCCAAACGCATCGAACGCCAGCCCGAACTGACCGCGCCCGCCCGTCTTCTCATACACCAGCGTGTCGGGATCGAAGCGGCCGTCCTGGCCCGTGAACACGACCGGCGCGCGCTCCGGATGCAGCGGGGAGGTGACCTTGCCGCCGTTGAGGCCGCACGTGACGTAGACTTTTCCGTCGAGCCCGAGCGTGGGGGAGGCGACGCGGATTTGCGCGGTCTTGGTGATGTCGAAGCCCGTCAGGACGACGCGCCGCTCGTCGGCGATGCCGTCGCCGTCGTTGTCCTTCAAGTAGAGGATGTCCGGCGCCGCGGTGACGAACATGCCGCCGCGCCACAGCACGATGCCGTTCACCAGGCCGAGGCCGGTGGCGAATTCGGTGCGCTTGTCCATGCGGCCGTCGCCATCGGTGTCCTCGAGCAGCGCGACGCGTCCCTCGCGCGTGTCGATGCTGCCCTCCTTGGGATCGGGGTAGCCGCGGTTTTCGACGACAAACATCCGCCGCGGGCCGTCGAACGCGAAGGCCACCGGGGAGACCGTGAGCGGCTCGGCCGCGACGAGCTCGACGCGCAGCCCCGGCTCGACGCGAAGACTCGCGCGGGCCTGCTCCGGCGGGAGCGGCGCGCGCCGCTCGGCGGCGCCGGCCGCCAGCGCGGCGCCCACTGCGCCCGCGATCACCGCCCACTTCCAGGATCCTCGCATCGCACCGTTCATGCCCATGGCATGGACTCCCGGGCGGCGCGTTGCAACCACGCGCGCCGGCTCCACGGACTAGGGCAGCAGCGGCTTGAGGCGCTGCGCGACTTCGGCCGAGAATTTGGCGGCGCCGCCCGCGTTCAGATGCTGCGAATTGTAGAAATTTTCCCGGTCGCGGCAGAGCGGCGAGTCGCTGAAGTCCCAGAACTCCGCGCCATGCTGCGCGGCGAGCGCCCGAAAGCGGGCGAACACCTCGGCGCGATTTCGATCCAATGCCTGCATCTCGGCATACTCGGGCGCGAAGCACAGCACCATGCGGATGCCTTGCTCCCGGCCCAGCTTCAGCAGCTCAGCCAGCGCCGCGACGCCCCCCTCGTCGATGCGGTGGGTCACGCCATTCTTCAACGACGCCCGGAATCGCTCGAAATCCTCCGTCCACGCGAGGGCCTGGGGATTGAAGCCGGAGAAATAATCTTCCGCCGGGTGCACGCCCACCCACGCGGCCAGCGCCCGCACCCACGTGAAGTTCATGTCCTCGACCGCGTAGGCGTAGAGGGGAATGTGGCGCCATTTCCAAACCGCGGGATCGATCGCGAGGAGCGCGTGGTTCAAGTCGGGCTCGCCAAGGTAGGGCGTGAACAACGCCGGATCGTAAATCTCGCCGCGCCGCGTGAGTTCCAGGCTGAACGTGTCGAGGTTTTGAATCACGACGGCCGGCCGCTTGTTGTGGCGGAGATAGGTGCGAAGCACGGCAAGCTGCACATCGATGTGCGCGGCGTTCATCCCCAGGTTCCACGCCGAGCGGCCCGTCGCGGCCCGAATCACCCGCGGATCGTAGTGCACGAGCGCGCGCGAGGAGCCGCCGATGACGACGTCGGCATTCACGCGGCCTTCGACGACGCGGTTCAACGCGCCAAACTTGGCGGTCGGGATGCGGCGCAGCCCAGCGTTGAGGAAAAGGTGAAGCAGGCCCGCAAGGACGGCGATGAGCGCGAAAAAAAAGACGACCCGCCCAAGCCCGCGAAAACGCCCGCCAGAGCCCGCCACCGACGACGGGACGGTGGCTTCGGTGGCGGCAGGCGCCGCCTCGGCGCCGGGAATTGAGGGCTCTGCCATGCGGCGTGGGAAAGAGCTTCATCGGCCGGTGAATGCAATTCCTGAGTGGGAAGCGGCCTTCGTCCCAAGGCCGCCGTGCCGCCGCGCGCACTCGTTTTCGGGTGACGCCCCCCGGCAAACCTGAGTGAACGTTGCGCGTGCCGCGCACCATCTTCGCTCCCGCCCGATTCACGCTGCCCATTGCGCTCGTCGTCCTGGGCGTCGCCATCGGCGGGGAATGGCTTTTCTATCAAATCGTGCAGGCCGTGGAGGGGATCCTCGCGGTCGCCGGGGTCGACGTTGCCTTGATGCTGGACCCCTTGGTGGTGACCGGCCTCGCGATCGTGGCGAAGATTTTCGCCGCGGGCGCGGCTGTCCTCGTTTTCCGCGCGTTCACGCGCGACTCGTGGCGGGACCTCGGGCACGCGGGCTTTTCGCCGCTGTGGCTGCCGGTGGCGTTTGTCGCCGTGGTGCTCGGCAACACGATCGCGCTCTCCGAAATCGACAACCTCATGCGCGCGACCATGAGCGAGGAGACGCTGGCGGCCTGGACCGAGACGCCCGGCTTCGATTTTCTTGATGGCGCCGCGTGGGCCGGCGCCCTGCTCGTCGTCGGCATCGGGCCGCTCACCGAGGAGGTGGTGTTCCGGGGCATCCTGCTCCGCGGCCTGCTGGGCCGCTGGCGCCCCTGGATCGCGATTGCGGTTTCCGCGGCCGCGTTCGGCGCGGCGCATTTCAATCGCGCCCAGCTTCCCGTCACCCTGCTCATGGGGCTCGCGCTCGGGTGGCTCTATCATCGCACTCGTTCCGTGGGGCTGTGCTTCGTCGCGCATGCGCTCAGCAACGCGGCGACCTACATCCCGAGCGATCGCCTGCCCTTTCAAATCCGGGGCTTCAACCTCGTGCCGGAGGATGGCGCGGCCACCGCGGTCTTTCACCCGTGGTGGTTCGACGGCCTCGGCCTCGCCCTGCTGGCCACGGGCTTTTGGCTGATTCACCGGCTCGCGCCCCGCGCCGAGCCTTGGATCGCCGCGCCCCTCCCGGTCGTGGAGCCTCCGCCGCTCCCACCCGCAAAAACACTTTGCGAACCGCCGCTTTTGTCGGACGCTGGCGGCCAAATGTCCTCGGAACTCACCTCGCTCGTCACCGCCCTCGCCCAACGCGCCCGCGCCGCGTCGCTCGTGCTGGCGACGGCGCCGCGCGCCAAGAAGGACATCGCGCTCACCGCGCTCGCCGACCTCATCGACGCCTCGCATGCCGTGTTGCTCGACGCCAACGCCAGCGACCTCGCCTCGCCCGAGGCCGCCGCGCTCTCCCCCGCCGCGCGCGACCGGCTCACGCTCGACGAGAAGCGGCTCCGCCACCTTTCGGCCTCGGTGCGCGAGGTCGTCGCCTTGCCCGATCCGGTCGGGACGTTGCTCGACGAGACCACGCGGCCCAACGGCCTGCGCATCCGCAAGGTCCGCGTGCCCATCGGCGTGATCGGCATCATCTACGAGTCCCGGCCCAACGTGACGGTCGACTGCGCCATCCTCTGCCTCAAGAGCGGCAACGCCTCCATCCTGCGCGGCGGCAAGGAGTGCTTCCACACCAACACCGCGCTTGCCGCGCTGATTCAGCGCGCCTTGCAGGCCGCCGGCCTGCCCGCGGACGCCGTGCAGCTCGTGCCCACGACCGACCGCGCGGCGCTGACCGCGCTGCTCAAGCTCGACACGCTGATCCACTGCATCATCCCGCGCGGCGGCGAGGCGCTCATCCGATACGTCGCGGCCAACTCCACCATCCCGGTCATCAAGCACTACAAGGGCGTGTGCTTCGTCTACGTCGATCAAGCCGCCGACCTCGCGATGGCCGAGGCCATCACCCTCAACGCCAAGGTCCAGCGCCCCAGCGCGTGCAACGCGGCGGAGCAGCTGCTGGTGCATCAGTCCGTCGCGGAAAAATTCCTGCCGTCCGTTGCGCGCGCGCTGGTGGCCAGGCACGTCCAGCTCCGCTGCGACGCCGCGAGCGCGGCGATCCTCGCTCGCGCCGGCGTCGCGACCACGCCGGCCGCGGAGGCGGACTACACCGCCGAGTTCCTCGACTACGTGATCGCCATCCGGATCGTCGGCTCGCTCGATGCCGCCATCGCCACGATCAACCGCGACAGCTCGAACCACAGCGACGCCATCGTGACGGCCGACGAGGAGGCGGCGCGCCGTTTCCTCGCCGAAGTGGACAGCGCGACGGTGTTCTGGAACGCGAGCACGCGCTTCAACGACGGCTACGAGTTCGGCTTCGGCGCCGAGATCGGCATCAGCACGGATCGCCTGCACGCCCGCGGCCCGATGGGGCTGCCGGAGCTGTGCAGCTACAAGTATCTCATCGAGGGGGCCGGCCAGGTGCGGGGCTGAATTTTTGTTCGCCACGGCGCGGCCGCCCGTGCCTCCTAGCTCGGTCGTCTTCCGGCGCGAACGTCGCGCCGGTTCCCCTCCCCGCATCATGAAATACACCCTGAACGTTAACGGCCAGTCCCGCCCCGTGGACGTGGCGCCGGAGACCCCGATGCTGTGGGTGCTCCGCGATCATCTCGAGCTGGTCGGCACCAAATACGGCTGCGGCGTCGGCCAATGCGGCGCCTGCACCATCCACCTCAACGGCGTGCCCACCCGCGCGTGCATGACGCCCGTCTCCACCGTCGGCCGCATGAAGGTCACCACCATCGAGGGCCTCGCGCCTTCGCCGGCCAAGCTCCATCCCGTGCAGCAGGCCTGGTGCGAGCTCGACGTCGCGCAGTGCGGCTACTGCCAGGCCGGCCAGATCATGACCGCCGCCGCGCTGCTCAAGGACAACGCCAAGCCGACCGACGACGACATCGACGGCGCGATGGCGGGCAACCTCTGCCGCTGCGCCACCTACACGCGCATCCGGCAAGGCATCAAGCGCGCCGCGCAGCTCGCCTCCACGGGCGGGAAGGAGGCCGCGCAATGAAAACGGAACTCCTCTCCGCCCCGACCTCGCGCCGCGATTTCCTCAAGCTCACCGGCCTCGCCGGCGGCGGCTTCGCGCTCGCGTTCTACATCCGCACGGGCCGCGACGCCGCGGCGGCCGACGCCGCGATGGGCGGCGACTTCTCGCCCAACGCCTTCATCCGCATCGCGCCCTCCGGCAAGGTCACGATCGTCTCCAAGCAACCCGAGATGGGCCAGGGCGTGAAGACCTCGCTCCCGATGATCATCGCGGAGCAGCTCGAGGTGCCGTGGAAGAGCGTCACGATCGAGCAGGGCGACTTCGACACGCCGAAATACGGCAACCAAAGCGCCGGCGGCAGTCAGTCCACGCCCACAAACTACGACAATTTCCACCTGCTCGGCGCCACGGCGCGCACGATGCTCGTCGAGGCCGCCGCCCAAACCTGGGGCGTGCCCGCCGCCGAGTGCCGCGCGGAGAACGCGAGTGTCGTCCACAGCTCCGGCAAGCAGCTCACCTACGGCCAGCTCGCCGCGAAGGCCGCGTCGCTTCCCGTCCCCGCGAAGGAGGCGGTGAAGCTGAAGGCCGCGAAGGATTTCAAGCTGCTCGGCACGCGTGTCCCGCAGGTCGACAGCGTGAAGATCGCCACGGGCCAGCCGCTCTTCGGCATCGACGTGAAGCTCCCCGGCATGAGCTACGCCGTCTACGAAAAATGCCCCGCCTTTGGCGGCAAGGTCGTCAGCGCCAACCTCGACCAGATCAAGATGCTGCCCGGGGTGAAGGATGCATTTGTGCTCGAGGGCACCAACGACGTGAAGGGCCTCATGCCCGGCGTCGCGATCATCGCCGACTCCACGTGGGCGGCGTTCAGCGCGCGCAAGCAGCTCAAGGTCCAGTGGGACGAGGGCAAGGTCGCCGAGCAAAGCTGGGATGGCTTCGTCGCCAAGGCCCGCGCCGACGCCGCCAAGCCCGGCGCGAAGACGCTGCGCAAGGACGGCGATGTCGATGCGGCGCTCGCCGGCGCCGCCAAGGTCGTCGAGGCGGAATATGTTTATCCGTTCATCTCGCACGCCAACCTCGAGCCGCAGAACACGACGGCGCACTGGAAGGACGGCGTGATGGAGCTCTGGTCGCCCACGCAGATCCCGGGCGCCGGCGCCGCGATGGTGAACCGCGTGCTCGGCGTCCCCAGCGACAAGATCAAGCTGCACCTCAACCGCGCGGGCGGCGGCTTCGGCCGCCGCATCAGCGCCGACTACCTGATCGAGGCCGCGGCCATCGCGCAGAAGGTCAGCGGCCCCGTGAAGCTCACGTGGAGCCGCGAGGACGATCTGCGCCACGACCACTACCGGCCCGGCGGGCTGCACTTCCTCAAGGGCGGCATCGACGCGCAGGGCAAGGTCGTCGCGTGGAAGAATCACTTCTTCACCTTCGGCCAGGGCGGCAACCCCGGCAGCGGCGGCAGCCTGAGCGGCGACGAGTTCCCCGGCCGCTGGGTCGCGAACTACCAGGCGGAGCAGACGATGTTCGAGACCGGCTGGCCGATGGGCCCATGGCGTGCGCCGGGCAGCTGCGTGTTTGCGTGGGTGATCCACTCGTTCATCGACGAGCTCGCCCACGCCGGCGGCCGCGATCCCCTGGAGCTGCGGCTCGAGTTGCTCGGCGCCAAGGACGACATGCCCCCGGGCGGCGGCTCGCAGGGCAAGGGCGGCGGCGGTGGCTACAACGTCGCGCGCATGAGAAACGTGCTCAAGTTCGCCGCGGAAAAGGCGGGCTGGGGGAAAAAGAAATTCGCCAAGGGCTCCGGCGCCGGCATCGCGTTTCACTTCAGCCACCGCGGCTACTTTGCGCAGGTGGCCGAGGTCTCCGTCTCGAGGGAAGGCCAGCTCAAGGTCGACCGCTTCGTGACCGGCGTCGATATCGGCGCGCAGGTCGTCAACCTCAGCGGCGCGGAAAATCAGGTCGAGGGCTCCGTCATCGACGGCCTCGGCGTGCTGATGATGCAGGAACTCAACATCGAACGCGGCCGGGTCGTGCAGAGCAATTTCAACGACTATCCGCTCATCCGCATCACCGACGCGCCGGCGAAGATCGAGACGCACTTCCTCAAGACCAACTATCCGACCACCGGCCTTGGCGAACCCGCCCTGCCCCCGGTCGCGCCCGCCATCTGCAACGCGATTTTCGCCGCCACCGGCAAGCGCGTCCGCCAGATGCCGCTCACGCGGACGGATCTGCGGTGGAGTTAGCGCACTGACGCGTCCTTGGCCCGGAAAGCGGGGCCAAACGTCTCAAGGCCGACCGGCAAGGTCGGCCTTTTGCTTTTGCGGGGAAATGAGCCCCGCGCACTTCCTTGGCCGCCCGGATTTCACTCAAGGGCGCGCCATGCGCGGGCGCCGATTTTCTCACCGTCCGTGGTCGCCTCCCAATTTGTTCCGGCGCGGTTTGATCAGCCGCGGCGCTGCGCGTGTTGCCCGGGCAGGGCGAACCATCCTCGATAAGACGCGGCAGGGCGGACGCCTCGCCCTCCCCTTTGGCCACCATTCAATTTGTAGCCGCTCCGGGCTTGTCGTAGAGCCCGCGGCGTGACGCCGACACTTGCCTGGCGCTCTCCCATCCGAAACCGCGCCCCAAGCACAAGCGCGCGGACCGCCCGCCCAGCCCGTGAGGACGCCGTGGTTGGAAAAAGACCGTCATTCGCTACGACGGTGGGGCACGCCGCCATCACTTCTCCCCACCCCCAAGAAGGAGAGAATCCTGAAGCTCGGTCCGATTCTTCGCGGCCTTCACCGAGATCGCCGAGGTTCCCCCCATTACGGGCGATGCGGCTCACCCCGGCTCAGACCGTAAACCCAAGAAACAGCTCCACCCCGGAGGAGTTCTCCCTACAGTCTCCCTGCACCGGTGCCGATGCCCGCAAATGCCGGGTATCGCACCGCGAACCGGACGGCACCGCCTTTTGCTGGCCTCACCACCAACCCATGAAACCGCTCCCTGAGCTGCTCCGCTGGCTCCACTCCGCCGCGCAGGTCGAGCTTTTCCGCTGGCGTGCCCGACGGACCATCCACGTCGTGCGGCGCCGCGACGGCGCCGCGGGGTTCGCCGGCGTGGGTGATGCAGGCGCCCATTCTTGGTTCATGCGACGCTACCTAGGGGAAATGTCCCGGCCAGCGGTCGCCGTCTCCTCCACCTGGCGGTCATTCGGCATGGCCGGGCAAATCGGACGGCTAACGAGGGAGCTGGGACTCGTGGCGATGGACCCTTGGGCGGTGCCGCCCGCGCTGCAGGCCGAGACGCTAGGGGACGTCTTCAAAATCACCTGAGCCAGAGGAGAGAACAGGCGAGAGAGACGAAAGCGGCGTAGGAGGGGACGGTCTGTTCGTAGCGGGTGGCGAGGCGACGGGCGGACTTGAGGCGGGCGAAGCAGTTCTCGACGAGGTGGCGTGCACGGTAGAGAGGGTCGTCGTAGGCCGGCTGGACCAGCCGCGAGCGCCGGCCGGGCACGACGGGGACGTGGCCCGCGGCGCGCAAGCGCTCGCACCACCAGTCCGCATCGTAGCCGCGGTCGCAGACGAAGCGCACGGGATTGCCGAGGGCGTCGGTCAAAAGGTGGATTTTGCTCGTGAGCCCGCCGCGCGACCGGCCGACGGCCTGCGCGGCGTAGCCGCCGCGGGCGCGGGTGCCGTCGGCGTGGACGCGCACGTAGGTCGCGTCGACGGCGTAGGTCTCGGGGTCATGGTCGGCCGCGAGCGCGGCGAGCACGCGCGCCCAGCGCTTGGCGCGCACCCAGCGCCGCCAGCGGGTGTAGACGCTGCGCCACTGGGGGAAGCGCGCCGGCAGGTCCCGCCACGGGCAGCCCGTGCGCAACAGCCACAGCCTCGCCTCCACGTAGGGCCGGTCCTCGTGCCGGGGCCGGCCGCGGCGCTTGGCGAGGCCGCCTGCGGTTTTTCCGCTCAGCGCGGAGTTGATTTCTTTAGGCCCTGCCACCGGGCTTCGCTCCGTCGTCGTGGGATCATCGCGTGCGCTCCGATCCTCCCTCGCGCTCTTGGTTCCATGCGATTTTGAAGACGTATCCTAGCATTCGACCTTTGGACACACCTCACCATCCCGCTGCCGGCCTCAGCCGATCAGTTCGTCAAGGAATTGAGCCATTCCGCCTTTGAAAACCTACGGCTCATTCGGAAGCAAGGATACCGTCTGGAGACGAGCGACTCGTCCGCCTCCGTGGGGGAATTCTACGAGAGCTTCCACCGGCCTTCAATCCAAGGGCGCCACGGCGACGAAGGGCTGTGTTCCGAACCGAACGAACTCGCGCAGTTGCTCGCGCAAAAAGGCGCCGAATGGATTCGGATCATTCGGTCGGACGAATGTGTGGCCATGGCGTTGGGACGGGCGACGCCCAGCGGCTACAAGCTCTGCCGGCTGGGATGGCGCAACGGTGATCCCGCGCTGCTCAAGGCCGGCGTAGTGGCGGCCATCTACTGGTTCGGCATTTGCCGCACGCGGGATCTCGGCCTCAGCCAGGTGCTGCTAGGCACGGCGACCTCCTCCCTTGAGGATGGCCTATTTTCCTACAAGACCGCCTGGGGCGGCCGGCTTCTCCCCGGTCAGGAGCGCATCGCATCGAAGCGCTTGCTGATTGATCCAGCGCATCCGGCAGCCCGCCGCTTTTTGGAAAAGCATTCCCTGCTGATCCGGGGCGCGGACGATCGGTTCATTGTGCTGAGCTCACGCCGGCCGGCGGAAGTGCCCGCTTATCGCGGTCAATCCGCATTCATCGCCGCGTGGTTCCGGCTGCGGCCCTCCCCCTTGCCCGCCGTCGCACACCCTGCCTCGCCGCTGCCGGTTTCCCTGCGGCGTTGGTTCGAGCCGGAGCCGCTGCCCGGCGCCAACTAACGGCGCGGGCACATTGTTCCCAAGGCGACGCCTGTTGACGTTTACCGCCGCGCCGCTCCCGGACGCGGCCAACCGCGCTCCAGCATCCCGCAGTGGTCGCACGAAACCGACTCGAACAGGGGGCACGAGTCGATGAGGCATTTGATGCGACGACCTTGGAGCGCGAGGGCAATGCGACCGAGGCGCTGGTTGGAGCGCCCCTTGATCAACACCACATCGCCCGCGCCCAAGTCCGGCGGCAGCGCGCGAATCGCCGCCGGCAGATCGTCCTTGGCCTTCGTGATGCGTTCGCGGGGCATCCCCGCGCGAAAGGCCGCCGCCGCGTAAGTCTTGGCGTGATCACCCAGGAAAACCGCGCGATCCGCGATGCGGCCGACCCGATCGCCGATGCGGCGGTAAGTGTCGCCGGATTGTCCCGGATAGTCCGTGACGTCGCCGAGCACCACGATTTTCCGCCGCGCCGGAACTTCCTCCAGCGTGTCGAAGGCGGCATCCACCGAGTGAAGCGATGATTTGAACTCGTCGCGCAACAACACGGCTCCGGACGGCAGGACAACCGGCGCAAGGCGCTGGTGCGTGGGCTGCAGATCCGCAAGCGCGCGCAGGAGCCCGGGCAAGGCCATGCCCTCCTCCAAGCCCACCGCGATCGCCGCGAGCGCCGAGTAGACAAACTTGCGGCCGATGAGGCCCGTGCGGGCCATGGCCGTCTGTCCGCGTGCCTGCACCTGAAAAATTGTGCCGCGTGGCCAGTCGCACACCACGTCGCTGGCCCTGATGTCGTTGCCCTCCCCGAAGCCGCAGGTCACGACCCGGGCGCGAGTCTGACTTCGCATCCAGAGCACATTCGGATCGTCGCCGTTCAGCACCGCCAGGGCGCGTGCCGGCAGTTCCCGCAACATCTCCGCCTTTTCCGCACGCGTCACCTCGAGCGTCCGAAGCGACTTCATGTGATCGGTCGCGATCGAGGTCACCACGACGATGTCGGGCCGCAACATATCCTGGTAGAGCGACATCTGGCCGGGCATGCCGATGCCAACCTCCACCACGGCATGGCGGTGCCACGGCCGGACGCGCAGGGCGCCCAACGCGACAAAGGTAAACTCGTTGCGCTCGGACACGCGGCGCACGGGAAGGCCCAGCGCCGCCGCGACCGCTCGCGCCGCCGTGCTCTTGCCCAGCGAGCCGACGACCGCAACGAGGCGCACCCGCCGCGTCAGCGTCCTGCGATAAAGCGAAGCGGGCCCGGCGATGCGGGGCCAGAGCCGGAAGATGAAGTTGATCGCCAGCTGTGACCGCCCCGCCGGCGATCGCAACCTGGGCAGATTCCTTCTCCAATAGGCTCTCGTGAAAAATCGCCGCATGGGGTGGCATCACTTTTCTCAGCCCACTGCGAACGGGAGGCCAGCGTGCTTCGCTCCGCGGCTATTGCCTGCCCTGACACGGCGAGAGCCAGACCGGATCGTGATACGACAGGGCAAAGCCCGCCCGGAGGAGGTTCCGATGGCTGACACTGCCATCCTCAGTCCAGCTCGCCGCCAGATCACAGCCTGCCTCCGAAGCGATGCGGAGACGCTCATTGATCAGCACCGATTGGAACCCAAGCTCCCGCCACGGCGCGAGAATGGCGCCAGCGCAAAAATAGGCGACGCCCTCGTTCAGATAGACCATCCCGAGGCCGATGGGACGGCCTTCATGGCGGGCGAAAAGGCAATGCAGCCCCGGCTGGCCGTGCAGCCGGCGCATATTCTCCAAGGCGGCAGGCCAGCCGCTGGGCGCCGCACCGAAGCACTCCAGATAGATGCGGAAAAACTCGTCGACCTCGCCCGCTTGGAGGGGCGCAACGGTGAGCCCCGCCGGCCAGCGCAAGGCCGCGGGGGCCGGCCGGGCCTGCGCAAGTCGCACCGTTTTCGTCCTGACGGTGAATCCGGCCGCGATGAGCTGCCGGCTGACGGCGTTGCGATCGGTGTCGGGCGCCGCTTGGATCTTGTAGCTATTCGCGCTGCCCTCGTAGAAGCGGGCGAAGTCGGGCAAGCGCGCGCAGTCCTCCACGGCGAAGCCTTGGACCTGGTTAAAATAGCCGACCGCGGGGAAGCGCATCGCCGTCGTCCGGCCTATCTCGCGCACCTCGATGCGGTCGGGATTTCCCGGTCGGGCGCGGTAGAGCCCCAACCGGAAGCGCTCGTAGGCCGTGATCGCGCGCGCCAAGCGTCGCGCCAACGCAAGGTCGGCGATGGGCATGGAATTGGCGATGCGGGAATCTGCTGGCACGACTAACAGCCCTATATTTCGGTAATTTTTGTTGGTTCTACACCTCAAAATTTGGCAAATTCGCCGCGAAGTTGTCCTCGCTTTTCCCAAGCCGACTGCCGTCTGGCGGTAACATTTCTGATCAGTCCGGAATAGCTCCAGAAGTTTGGAGTGAGACGGAAACTTCGATTGGGCGCCGTTTCGAGGCCGTGGCGCGACAAGCTCCCTCCGCGCTGGCGGTCACCGATGACGGCCTGCAGCTGGACTATGCTGCGCTGGAAAATGTTTCCCGAGGCCTTGCCGTTTCAATTCAGGCGTCATCGACGGACCCTCATGCGGTGGTCGGCGTTTTCCTGCCCGTCAGCGCGGCCCACATTGCAGCGGTGCTGGCCGTCCTTCGTGCCGGCCGAATCTACCTGTCGCTCGATCCCGCCTACCCGGAAGCCAGGCTTCGGGCGATGGTGGCCGGCGCTGGGGTGACCCGCATCATCTCGTTACGAGAACTCGCGGGGCGGGCGGCGCAATTCGGTCTGCCCGTGATTGTCGACGGAGCGAAGGTCGCGGGGGACATGGCTGCCGTGCCCCCCGGCCCGGAGTCCTTTGCAGCCTTGTATTTCACCTCGGGTTCGACCGGAGCGCCCAAAATCGTGACGCACACGCATCGCAACGTGCTTTTCGACATCGGGCGCCAGACGCGCGATATGGGCATCACGATCGCGGATCGATTCGACCTCCTGTTCTCGCCCTCGTTCAGCGCATTCCTCTCGCCGGTGTTTGGCGCGCTGCTCACCGGGGCCTCCGTCCACGTCTTCGATCTCAAGCGAAACACCGTGGAGGCATTGCGGGATTTTTTGGCAAAACGTCAGATCACGGTCTCAACCGCCAGCGTCACCACGTTTCGCCGGCTGGTGAGCGTGCTCGCGCCCGGACGGAACCTGCCGCAACTGCGCATGCTGTCACTGGGGGCCGAGCCCTTGCGCCTGAGCGACGTGGAGCACTTCCGCACGCGTCTCTCGACCAGGTGCGTGCTCCAAAACGCGCTCGCGACCACGGAGACGCGCACGATCGCCCAGTCCTATCTGCGCGCGGACGAGCCTGCGCCCGCCGAGGTGTGCGTCGGTTTTCCCGTGGCCGGCAAGGCCCTGCGCCTGCTCGACGAGCACGGCCGGCCCGTGGCGCCGGGCGAGACCGGGGAGATCGCCATTCAAAGTGTCTTCATCTCCCCGGGGCCATGGGACGAGCTGCATGCGCTGCCCGGCGGCCGGCTCCCTGCACCGCGGCAAACCGAGCATCGCACCGGCGACCTCGGGCGGTTCACGGCGGATGGGCAGCTCGTCCATCTGGGCCGCAAGGACGATCAGATGAAAGTGCGCGGGCACCGGATCGAGGCCGCCGAGGTGGAAGGCCCGCTGCTGAAGCATCCGGCCGTGCGCGACGCCGCCGTCTTCGCGACGCCGGCGGGAAACAGCGGACACGACATGCTGATCGGGCTTTGGGTGCGTCGTGAGGGCAACGACGCACCGCGCATGGATCTGCGCGAGTATCTGCGCGGGTGCTTGCCGGACTACATGGTGCCCAACCAAGTGATGGAGGTTCCCGCGCTGCCGTTGACCGAAACGGGAAAACTGGCACGGCGCCGCCTAAAGGACCTCTGGCTCGGGCAAACCCAAAATACCCCCACCGGCGGCAGCTCGGATTCCCCGCGCGCGGACGATCCCCTGCGGGCCTGCTGGCAGCGCGTGCTGGGCGTTCCGACGATCGGCGAGGACGACGATTTCTTCGCGCTCGGCGGTGATTCGATGGCAGCCACGGAACTCATGGCGGCGGTGGCACAGATGCAAGGCCGTGAGTTGCCGGCAGGCTGCCTGCTGACTTCGCCCACATTGCGGACGTTCCGGCGCTGCCTGCAAAACAGCGTCCCGCCAGCCGTGACTGACAGCGTGCAGCGCGTCCCGCTGCATGCAGGGAAAGGCCCGGGCCGCCGGCCGCTCTATCTTCTGCCACCGTGGAACCACGATGCCTGGATTTTCCGCGACCTCGCCCACTGCGACGGCGAGCGCGAAATCTGGGTGATCGAAGGCTTCGATCGCCATGCGCCCGGGGGCTCGACGGCCGCGTCGATTGCCGAGATCGCGGACCGCGTGGCGCCCGCGCTGCAACGATGGCACCCCGACGGCGAATTCGATCTGGGCGGTTATTCCATGGGAGGCTTCGTGGCATGGGAGGCGGCGCGACGAATCAAAGCCGCGATCGGCGGGACACAGCGTGTCTACCTGCTCGATTGCTCGCGGTATTACGCCAAGCGAGGGCCGCGCGAAGAGGCGTGGGTCGCGCGCACGCAGAGCAAGCCGAGGCGGTTGATCATGGGCCTGGCCTATTTGCTCTGGCCGCGAGGCGTGCCGCGATGGCCCATCCTTTATGGGATGTATCTGGCCCAGTTGCACTGGTCGTTGTGGGGACGATGGCTCGACAAGCCGAGAGCGAAGCCCCGGGGCCCCGATCCCTACGAGCGAGCCTTCGCAGTCAACGTTCAGCTCAGCCGTGAATTTCCAGTCGAGCGTTACTCGGGACCGGTGACATTGATTCGGGCCCATTGGCAGCCGGACTGGCATGGTCTGCTGTCCGCGGATTTGGGTTGGCGGGAACTATGCCCCGGGGGCCTTGAAATCGTCCACGTGCCGGCAGATCACGCGAACCTGCTGCGCGATCCCATGGCTGCGCGACTCGCCGCCTGCCTGAATTCCTAGGAAGATCGCGAAGCGCCCGCGTGATCCGATGCGAGCTCCAAGGCTCGCGGCCTGGAGCCTGCGTTCCCCCGCAGGCACCGGTGCAAAAAAAAGGCCGCTACCCATACGGGCGGCGGCCTTTGAATTGTGCGCGACCTGCGCGCGAAGGAATTACTCCTTCTTCGCGGCCTCGTCGAGGATGTCGCCGAGGTTCATCATGTCGTTGCCGGCGCTGCGGTTGAGCTGCTCGTAAGCGGAGGTCTCGGCGGCGAGCTCGGACTCCGAGTAGTTCGCGGCCTTGATCGAAAGGCCGAGGCGGCGCTCCTCGCGGTCGATCTTGATGACGCGCGCGGTGACTTCCTGGCCGGGCTTGAGCACGTCCTTCACCTTGTCGATGCGCTCCTCGCTGATCTGCGAGATGTGCACGAGGCCGTCGATGCCGTCCTTCAGCTCGATGAACGCGCCGAACGAGGTGATCTTGGTGACGGTGCCCTTCACGACGTCGCCGATCTTGAAGAACGAGTCGATATCGCTCCACGGGTCGGTCGCGAGCTGCTTCATGCCGAGGCTGATGCGCTGCTGGCCGGAATCCACGTCGAGGACGATGGCGTCCACCTCGTCGCCCTTCTTCAGGACTTCGGACGGGTGGTTGACCTTGCGGGTCCAGCTCATGTCGGAGACGTGCACCATGCCGTCGATGCCCTCTTCGAGTTCGATGAAGGCGCCGTAGGTCGTCATGTTGCGGACCTTGCCGCGAACGCGGGCGCCGATCGGGTAATTGTGGCGGACCATGTCCCACGGGTTGGGCTCAAGCTGGCGGAGGCCGAGCGAGATCTTCTGCTCTTCCTTCTGGATGCCGAGGACCACCGCGTCCAATTCCTGGCCGACCTTGAGGAGCTCGGAGGGCTTGGTGATGCGCTTGGTCCAGGACATCTCGGTGATGTGCACGAGGCCTTCGACGCCGGGCTCGATCTCGATGAACGCGCCGTAGGGGACGAGGTTGACGACCTTGCCATGGACCTTGGCGCCGACCGGGAACTTCCGGTCGATCTCGTCCCACGGGTTCTTGGTGGTCTGCTTGAGGCCAAGGGAGACGCGCTCTTTCTCGCGGTTCACCTCGATGATCATGACCTGAATCTCCTCACCCTGCTTGAGCATCTCGGAGGGATGCGAAATGCGGCCCCACGACATGTCGGTGATGTGGAGCAGGCCGTCCATGCCGTCGAGGTCGATGAACGCGCCGAAGTCGGTGATGTTCTTGACGACGCCCCTGCGGACCTGGCCGGGCTGGATCGAGTCGAGGAGGTTGCGGCGCTTCTCGGTGCGCTGCTGCTCGATGAGCTCGCGGCGGGAAAGGACGATGTTCTTCCGCTCGAGGTTGATTTTGAGGACCTTGAAGTCGTAGGTCTGGCCCACGTATTGGTCGAGGTTCTTGGGGGGCTGGATGTCGATGTGCGACGCCGGCATGAAGGCATCGACGCCGATCGAGATGATGAGGCCGCCCTTGACCTTGGCCTTCACGCGGCCCGCGGCCACGGAGCCCTCGGGAAACTTGGTGAGGATGTTGTCCCAGTTCTTCTTTTGCTCCGCCTTGTCGAACGACAGGATCGGGGCGCCGAACTTGTCCTCCAGCTTGTCGACCATCACATCGATGGTGGAGCCGATCTGGAGCTCGCCGATGTCGATGAACTCGTTGGCCGGGATGACGCCTTCGGATTTGCCGCCGATGTCGACGACGACATCGTTCTGGCGGATTTCGGTGATGACACCGGGGACGATCGCGCCCTCCTTCAGCTTGTCGAAGGACGACTGCGCGAGCAGCTCTTGCATTATGGAACTCATGACTTGCCTGACTGAATCGCCGGCCGCGTGCCTGCTCCACGGGCACCCGTCCGGCGGGTTCGGCCGCGCCGTAAAGCGCAGCCGGATTGGTTGATGGTTTAACTGACGTGACAGATCGGCGGGAGCGCGCGGCGGGACGCCAACCTGACCGACTAACGGCCGCGAACGTTCAGACTCGCTCACCGCCGGGGTGCCGGGCAAGAGCAATCTCGCCCTTCTGACCGCCTCGAAACGAAAGCGCCGAGCGCCCGAGGCTCGGGGAAAAGCGTGGCAACACATTCCGAGGTGCCGGCTTGTGTTTGGCCTGGGCTGCGCTACCGTCGCCGCGATGCTAGCCGAGCGGCCTTATATGCGGGGCGAATACCATCGCGAAAAAACCTCGGCGCTCACGTGGCTCTTGTCGGCCATCATCGCGGGGTTTGTCCTGCAAATCTCATTCAGCTACTGGTCGGGCAGCGCGGGCGAACGCCTTGAGGAGATCGCCGCATTGAGCGTCAAGGGCCTGGGCCAAAGCTGGGGCGGCGTGTTGCTGAGTCACACGTTCTTTCACAGCACGCGCTTCATCCTGCACGCGGTGGGCAACAGCCTGCTCCTGTGGTTTCTCGGCCGCGAGTTGATGCCGTTGCTCGGCGCGCGGCGTTTTGTCGGGTTCTTTTTCGGCGCCAACCTTCTCGGGGCCTTCGCGTGGCTGGCCGTCCACTGGCAGAGCCCCGGGGATCTGCACATGGGAGCGACGGCGGCGATCTGCGGGCTGCTCGTGCTCTTCGCGGGCTTCAATCCCGACCGGCGCATGAGCTTCCTGCTGTTCTTTCTCTGGCCGGTATCGTTCAAGCCCAAGCACGTTGTCCTCGCGCTCGCCGCCTTCGACCTCCTGGGCCTTTTCTTGCACGAGTTGCCAAGGACCGCCTTGCCCTTCGACCTCACGATTTCGCATTCGGCGCACCTCGGCGGCATGCTCGCGGGATTGATCTACTTTAAGTTCCTGCACAACGCCCGGTGGTTCAACCCCCAGGATCGCGGCGATGTGGCTTTGCCCCGCTGGCTGCCCGGCTCCGCCGCCGAGCCTGATCTCGCCGCCCCGGGCTTCGACTTCGCGCCACCCGCCACCTCCCCCGAGGACCTCCGGGCCGAGATCGATCTCATCCTCGACAAGATCAACAGCCACGGCCTCGCGGCGCTCACTCCCGCCGAACGCCGCCTCCTGGACGAGGCCCGCCACAACTTTCCCCGCCGCTGATTCCGCGGCATGTCCCGAAACATTTTCGCTCCGCGCGCATCCCATCCCACCATGACCCGCGTTTTCCGGCCCTTCGTCTCGATCATCGCCCTCCTCGCGTTGTCCGCTGCGGCGGCCTTCGGCGCGGCCAGCGGCGACCGCAAGCAATTCTCCACCTCCAAGACGCTCGGCGAGGAAGCCGCCGCGCTCACCAAGCTCCTCGACGAGCTCCACTACAACCACGACGCCGTCAAAAGCTCCGACTACGCCAATGTCGTCCCTGATTACATGAAGGAGCTCGACGGCCAGAAGCTGTTCTTCCTCGCGACCGACCGCGACAACTTCGCCGCGAACTACGGCAAGAACATCTACTACAACACCGCCTTCCTCGGCAACATCAACGCCGCCTACGAGATCTTCTACGTGTATCAGCAGCGCGTCGAGGCCCGCATCGCGTGGATCTTTGAGAAGCTCAACGGCAGCTTCGATTTTTCCGCGCCCGACACCTACCGCCGCGACCGCAAGGATGCCGATTGGCCGGCTGATGCGGCGGCCTCGGATGAGCTGTGGCTGCGGCGCCTCAAGTTCGAGCTGCTCGAGGAGCAGCTGAACAAGAAGACACCCGACGAGGCAAAGGCCGTCATCCGCAAGCGCTACGAACGCATGTTGAAGAACCTCGGCGAAATCGAGGGCACCGAGCTGGCGGAGCTTTTTCTCACCACCATCGCCAAGCTCTACGACCCGCACTCCAGCTACTTCTCCGCCTCCACCTTCGAGGATTTCGGCATCCAGATGAAGCTGAAGCTCGTCGGCATCGGCGCGGTGCTCGGCCTCGACGACGATGTCTGCGTCGTGAAGGAGATCGTCCCGGGCGGCCCCGCCGACCTCGGCCGCCAGCTGAAGCCCAACGACAAGATTATCGCGGTGGCGGAGAAGGGCCGGGAACCCGTCGAGGTCGTCGGCATGAAGCTCCGCAAGATCGTGGAAAAGATTCGTGGCCGCAAAGACTCCGAGGTCCACCTCACCGTGCAACCGGCCGACGCCACCGACACCTCCGTGCGGAAGGAAATCGTGATTGTGCGCGACAACGTGAAGCTCAACTCCGCCCGCGCCCGCGCCGCCGTCTTTGATCTCCCCGGCGCCACACCCCAGGCCCCCGTGCAGAAGCTGGGTGTCGTCACCCTCCCCGCGTTTTACAGCGAGGGCGACGAGGGCGACACCGACTCCGAGCGCAGCTCCGCCTCCAAGGACGTCGCCCGGCTCCTGGAGCAGCTCAAGGCTCAGTCCGTGCAGGGCGTAATCCTGGACCTCCGGCGCAATGGCGGCGGCTTCCTGACGGAGGCGATCGACCTCGCCGGGCTGTTCATCAGCAAGGGTCCCGTCGTGCAGGTGAAGAACTTCGCCGGTGAAATCCACGTCGACAGCGACAAGAATGCCTCCATCGCCTACGCCGGGCCCCTCGCCGTGCTGGTCGATCGGTTCAGCGCCTCGGCCTCCGAGATCGTCGCCGGCGCGCTGCAGAACTACGGCCGCGCGATCGTCATCGGCGACAGCTCCACGCACGGCAAAGGCACCGTGCAGCAGGTCGTCGAGATGCGGCAGCTCAACCGCTCCTTCGCGTTCTCCCCGCAGAAGACCGGCGCGGTGAAGTTCACCATCCAGAAATACTACCTCCCCAGCGGCGCCTCCACGCAGCTCAAGGGCGTCGTGCCCGACATCACCCTGCCTTCCATCGAGGACTATCTCGAAATCGGCGAGAGCGACCTGCCCCGCGCGCTCGTGTGGGACAGCATCGCCACCAGCGAATTCGACGGCGCGCCGCTCGATCCGAAAATCCTCTCGCCGCTCAAGGCCGCCAGCCTCGCCCGCCAGGCGAAGCTCGAGGAGTTCGCCTACCTCCGCAAAAACGTCGAGTGGTTCAAGGCCCGGCAGGAGCAGAAAAACGTCTCGCTCAACCTCGCGGAGCGCCAGGGCCAGAAGGTCATCGACGACGCCTTCCGCAAGGAGATGAAGGCCGAGAAGGATCGCATCGCGAAAAGCGACTTCGCCTTCCAGCCCTTCTACCTCGGCGGCCCGCCGCCCAAGAAAATCAAGGCCCCCAAGAAGGACGACGACGAGGACGACGATCTCGACGCCGATGAGAACGAGACCTACCTCAAGGCCGACGTCCACCTGCGCGAGGCCCTGCGCGTGTTGAGCGACGCCGTCGACCTCGGCCGCAACCGCGAGCTGTGGGTGAGCAACCACGCGCCGTTGACGGCGAAGTCGGGCGGGTGAGACGGGAAAAAATGCGCGCCTGGGGGCGCCTCACCGCCACGCGAACACGAACCGATCGCGGCCCGTGAGATCCTGGCGTGATTCCGTTTTCGCGAAGCCCGCTGCGGCCGTCATTTCCCGCAGCCGCGCGTGCTGGGCGATGCCGGTTTCGAGCGCGAGCAATCCCCCGGCGCGCAGGAACCGCGGCGCATCGGCGATGATGCGCGCGAGGTGATCGAGCCCATCCCCGGGCGCGGTCAGCGCGATTGATGGCTCGTGGCCGCGCACCTCGGGCGCGGTCGCCGCCGTCTCGGCCGCGGAAAGATACGGTGGATTGGCCACGATCACCTCGCAGGGCTCCGGCGGCACGGCGGCGAACCAGTCCGATTCGCGGAAAGTCACGCGTCCCGCCATGCCCGCGGCCGCCGTGTTTTCGCGCGCGAGCGCGAGCGCCTCGGCGCTCACGTCCACCGCCGTGACCGCCGCTGCGGGAAACGCCACGGCTAGGGCCAGCGCAATCGCCCCGGTGCCGGTGCCGAGGTCGAGGACGCGGCCCGGCGGGTTGGCGGCGCAGAGGGCGACGATGTTCGCGACGAGCAACTCGGTCTCGGGCCGCGGGATGAGGGCGCGCTTGTCCACCTTCAGCTTCAGGCCGTGAAACTCCACCTCGCCCATGAGGTATTGCAGCGGCTCGCGCTGGCCGCGGCGGCGCACGAGCGGGCGGATTTTTTCCAGCTCGGCCTCGGCGAGCGGGCGCTCAAACTCCAGGTAGAGCTGCATCCGCGTGCGCCCGAGCGCGTGGCCGATGAGAAGCTCGGCGTTGAGCCGCGGCGACTCCACGCCCTTGCCGGCGAAGAACTCCGTCGTCCGCTTGATAATCTCGAGGACGGTCAGCATCTCAGTCGTCGTCCGTCGCCACCAGGGCGCGCGGCGTGAAGACGTGGCCGGTGAGCGCGGCGAGCTTCTCCTCGTGGTCCGCCTTTTGCAGCGCGGCGATGACGGGCTCGATGGCGCCCTCCATCACCTGCGGCAGCGAGTAGAGCGTGAGGCCGATGCGGTGATCGGTGAGGCGATTTTGCGGGAAATTGTAGGTGCGGATGCGCTCGCTGCGATCGCCGGAGCCGATCTGGCTCTTGCGCGCGGCCGCGTATTTGGCGCGCTCCTCCTCCTCCTTGAGCTTGAGCAGGCGCGAGCGGAGCACGGCCATGGCGCTCGCCTTGTTCTTCTGCTGCGAGCGCCCGTCGGCGCAAAACACGATCATGCCGGTGGGCTTGTGGATGATGCGCACGGCGGAGTCGGTGGTGTTGACGCCCTGCCCGCCCGGGCCGCTCGCGCGCTGCACCGTGATCTCGAGGTCCTGCGGGTTGATGTCGATGTCCACCTCCTCGGCCTCGGGCAGCACGGCGACGGTGACGGTTGAGGTATGGATGCGCCCGTTCGCCTCGGTCACAGGCACGCGCTGCACGCGGTGCACGCCGCTCTCAAACTTGAGCTGCTTGTAGACATCGCTGCCCGTGATGAGGAAGATCACCTCCTTGAGCCCGCCACGCTCGGAGCCGCTGCTGCTCATCGGCTGGATTTTCCAGCCGCGGCCGTCGGCGTATTTCGAGTAGAGGCGGAAGAGTTCCGCGGCGAACAGGCTCGCCTCGTCGCCACCCGTGCCGGCGCGGATTTCCATGACGGTGTTGCGCGAGTCCGTCGGCTCGGGCGGGATCATCGCGCGCAGCACGCGCTCGCGCAGTTCGGCGCGGCGCGCTTCGAGCTCCGGCAGCTCGGCGGTCGCCAACTCGCGCAAGTCGGGATCGGACTTCGCGTCCCGCACGAGCGCCTGCGCCTCGGCGATCTCGCGCTCGGTCCGGGCATGGGCGTCGTGCTCCGCGACCAATTGCGTGAGCTTTTGGTGCTCGCGCGTCACGTCGGCGGCGCGGCGCGCGTTGGCGTAGAACGACGGCTCCGCCATCTGCGCCGCGAGTTCGTCGAGGCGGCGCTGAAACGGTGCGAGATCGGGGAGTGCGTCCATGAAGGGGAGAGGCGAAGACGTGGCGGGCGATTTGCGCATTGCCCGGGCCGCCCGTTGCGCTTCGGATGGCGGCCGGCATCGCGCGAGGCGGCTAGCCTAGCGGTGCTGATCAGCAATGGCCACGACACTGTTCACTCAAAACACCATCGCGTGCATCTGGGACTTCGACAAGACGTTAATCCCGGATTACATGCAGTCCCCGCTTTTCCGGCGCTACGGCATCGACGAGGCCACGTTTTGGGAGGAGACGAACAAGCTCGCCGGCCACTACAGGAACCGCGGCTACCACCTCTCCCCTGAGATCGCCTACCTCAACCACCTGCTCACCTACGTGCTTGCCGGTCCGCTCGCGGGGCTGAACAACAAGATTCTCAAGGACTGCGGCGCCGACATCCACTTCTACCCCGGCCTGCCGGAATTCTTCGGGCTCGCGAAAAAGTTCGTCGCCGAGCGCCCCGAGTATGTGAAGCACGAGATTTCCCTGGAGCACTACATCGTGAGCACCGGCATCGCGCCGATGGTGCGTGGCAGCGCGATCGCGCCGCACGTGGACGGCGTGTGGGCCTGCGAGTTTGTCGAGAACCCGCTCCAGCCCGGCTTCCTCAAGCAGAAGGAACTCGCCATCGAGGCCAGCGCCGAGATCGCGCAGATCGGCATGGTCATCGACAACACGACCAAGACCCGCGCGATCTTCGAGATCAACAAGGGCACGAACAAGAACCCCGCGATCGACGTGAACTCCAAGATGGCGGCCGAGGATCGCCGCATCCCGCTGCAAAACATGATCTACATCGCCGACGGCCCGAGCGACGTCCCGAGCTTCTCGGTCGTCAAGGGTGGCGGCGGCCGCGCCTACGCGGTCTACAACCCGGAAAAACCCGAGGAGTTCGCGCAGAACGATCGGCTGCTCCAGTCGGGCCGCATCCACGGCTATGGCCCGGCCGACTACCGCGCCGGCTCAAGCACGGCGCAATGGCTGCGCCTGCATCTCCACCAGATTTGCGATCGCATCGTGGCGGATCGCGAGGCCGCGGTCGCCACGAAGGCGGCCAAGCCGCCGCGCCATCTCAATGCGACGCCCGAGGAGGAAGCCGCCAGGCGCGCTGCCAAGGCGCCCAAGCAAGCGAGTTTCCTCGAGTAAAGCGCGCGGCTCCGCCGCGACACGGCGCCAGCGCTCAGGCGGCGATCCCGGGGAACGCCAAATCACCCCGCCCCACGCTCACAGCCCGGAAGGACTGACGTTGGCCGCTGGATCGATCGGCGTGAAAGGGGTGATCGTCTGCGACGGGGGCGGCGATGACGGCGCACCGTTCGTGGAACTGGGCGTGCCCGTCGGAGGCGTGGTCGTGTTGGTCGTCGTGCCACCCGATTCCGTGACCTGCGTGGTCACCTGGCCGACGCCGGCGTTGGAGATCGTGGTCGAGGAACTCGCGCTCGGGCCGCCGCTGGCGGTTGAAACCGTCGTGGTGACGAGAAGGGTGTTGTTGGAATTGTTCGGCGTCGCGACGATGTTCACCGTCGGCGCCGGGCCGCTGCCGGTGGCCGCGCCTGCGTTCACCGCCCCCACGATGGCCGTCGTCACAACGGAGGCGTTGGCCGAGCCGCCGGCTCCAAGGATCGCGCTTCCGGCGGCGACATCGCCGATGACACTGAGAAGCCCCAGCACGGTGCCGCTGCCGGCGCCACCCGGCGCGACCTGTGCCACCGCCTGCGCTGCGCCTTGGGCCGCCGCCGAGGACTGCGTGAGCGTGCCCCCGGCCGCGGTCACCGCTTGCACGGCCGCGGCGGTCACCGCGGAAACCGCCCTGAGCATGGTCTGCGTGCTGCCGCTCGTCGCGGAGCCGGGCGTGACGATGGCCTGCACCAGCGCCTGCACCACCGCGCCCGCCTGACCGGGCAAAGCGGTCACAACGGCGGTGACCACCGCCTGGAGCATCGCCGTCGCGACGTCCGGGCCACCGACGGCGGAGGTGTTGCTGGCGACGTTGGCCGCGACGACTTGCACGGCGGCGAGCAGATCCGCCGCGAGTTCGGGCGACGCCGCGACCTGCGCCGCGAGGGCGGAAGCCGAGCCGGCGTTGTTCAGCGCGGCCTGCCCGTAGGGGATGGCAATCGACTGCCCCCCGCCCAGGTCGATCACGATGTTTCCATCGACGACAAAGGCCGACGTGCCGTTGGCCACGGCGCTCACGCCGTAAACGGTGCCGCGGGCCGCCGCGACGCCCCGCGGGGTCTTGATGCCATACTTGGTGATGGACTGCTTCGACGCATCGAGGGTCGAGATGATCTTGCCGCGTTCGAGGTCGAGCTCGGCGCTGCGCTTGCCCGCCTCGGCGCCGGCGCTGATGAGACGCAGGCCCACGAGCTTCACCCGCGAATTCTGCCGGATGGTCGCGACGGCCCCGGGAAAGGTCTCGACGTAAACATCCACGCGATCGCCCGTCTCGATCGTGGAGCCCTCGGCAATCGAAAGGTTGATTGCGGCCACGGAGCGCGCGCCATTTGGCGCCGTGATGGCGGCCTGCTGCGCATTGCCGGTGATCCGGACAATCCTGGCCGTCATCTGCGCGAGCGCGGCGACCGGCAGCAACGAAACCAAGGCGGCGCCAATCAGGAAGCGGACAAGATGCGTGGCAGTGAGGCTCATTGAGAGTTTGGGCGCCGGGATTCCGGGCGGAGATGCGAGTAACCGCAACGCCGAGCTGTATCAATAGGCAAAACGCCGACGACAGCCGGCGCGGCCGCCGCCGAGATTCGCAGGATTCTCACCGCGTCGCCGCGCCCGCCTAGGGGAGCCTGGCCTGCACCAGCTTGCTTACGGCGCCGAAGTCGATGAGCGCCGCGTCGGGGTGCTTCTTTAGTGCGCCGATGACCTTGCCCATTTCCTTTTTCGAGGCCGCGCCCGTCTCCGCAATCGCGGCGGCGATGAGCGCGTCGAGCCGGGCGGCGTCGAGCGCCTTGGGCAGGTATTTCTCGAGAATGCGAATCTCGGCGTCGTTGGCGGCGACGAGGTCGGGCCGGCCGCCTTTTTCAAATTCCGCCCGGGCGTCGCTGAGGTTCTTCACCGCCTTGCGAATCGTCGTCACGACGAGCGCCTCGTCGACATCCTTGTTCGCATCCATCGCGGCGCGCTTGATGGCGGCGTCGGCCGTGCGGAGCGCCGTCGTCGTGGCGGTATCGCGAGCCTTCATCGCGGTGATAATGTCGGCGCGCAGCGTATCATAGGTCGTGGCCATGCGCGCAAAATCAGATCGTGCATTGCCGGGCGCAACCGTGATTTCATGCCGCGCACCCCACCCTCCCATGAAACGCATCCCCGTCGTTCGCTCGTTGGCTTTCGCCTCGCTTCTTGCCCTCGGGGCCCGTGCCGACGTTCCGTGGCTTCCGGCCGGCATCCCCCCGCCGCCGGCCAGCGGTCCCGCCCTGACCCAGGGCAACTACCTGAAACCCGAGGTAGGCCAGGCCACGCTCGATGCCGTGCTGAAGCAGTTCCCCGACCGCGCGTCGTGGGACGCCTACGCCGCCCACCTGCGCAAACGCATTCAGGAGGGCGCGGGACTGGCGCCCTGGCCCAAGCGCACGCCGCTCAACGCCGTCATTCGCCAGCGCCGGGTGCACGAAGGCTACACCGTGGAGAACGTCGCCTTCGAGTCGGTGCCGGGGTCTTTCGTCACTGGAAACCTTTACCGCCCGCTCAACACTCCGCCGCCCCACGCCGTCATCCTCTCCACGCACGGACACTACGCGCGCATCAACAAGCCCGAGGACTACGACAGCCACGCGCGCTTCTCGCCCACGATGCAGAGCCGCTGCGCGAGCCTCGCGCGCATGGGCGCGGTGGTGTTCTCGATCGACATGTTCGCCGCGGGCGAGTCGATGGCGATCCTTGGCCAGGAAGCGCACAAGCAGCCGCTCGCCGTCACCATCCAGACGTGGAACTCAATGCGCGCGCTCGATTTTCTCCTCGGCCTCGACGGCGCGGACCCGAAGCGCGTCGGCGTGAGCGGCGAGTCCGGCGGCGGCACGCAGACCTTCCTGCTCACGGCGCTGGACCCGCGCGTGACCCTCGCCGCCCCGGTCGTGATGGTGTCGTCCTATTTCTTCGGCGGCTGCGCCTGCGAAAGTGGCCTCCCCATCCACCGCAGCGCGGACCATTTCGCCAACAACGCGATGATTGCGGCGCTCGCCGCGCCGCGCCCCCTCCTGCTCGTTTCCGACGGCAAGGATTGGACCCAGCACAACCCCAAGATCGAGTTCCCCTTCCTCCAGAAAATCTACGCCTACCACAACGCGGCCGGGCAGGTCGCCAACGTGCACCTGGCGGACGAAGGCCACGACTACGGCCCGTCCAAGCGCGCCGCGCTCTACCGCTTTGTCGCGGCAAAGTTCGGCCTCAACCTCGCGGCGGTGACGGGACCCGACGGCAAGATCGACGAGTCGCGCGTTGCCTTGGAGCCGGCCGCGCAGCTGCGCGTGTTCACCGCCGACTACCCCATTCCGCCCAATGCGCTGCACGACGGCGGCGCAATCGAACGCGCGCTCCGCAAACTGCAACCCTAGGCAGGGCCGCTCGCTCGCGGGGCGAAATCGATCGCGGTGGTCAGCGCTCCTGCCTTGGCTGCGCCCCGGGTGGACGCATCGGTTCCGCCCACGCAGTCGATGCGCCCGATCAATTTTATGCCCGGCGCCGAACAAGTCGGGGCGGGATTTGTCACTCGCACGGGCCCCGGCCCGTTCCAGCCGCTCCCTCCCGTGCCGATCACCGACAATCCTGCGCCTGCGCCGTGGTTTCCGCGGCTGGCCGCGTTCGCCCTCGTCGTGGCGATGCTACGGCTGGCCGAGGCGGTGTTGCTGCCGATCGCGTTTGCGCTGCTGCTGGCGTTTCTCCTTTCGCCGCTCGTTGTCCGGCTCGCGCGCTGGGGCGTGCCTCGCGCCCTGGCCATCGTCCTGAGCGTCTCGCTCGCCTTCGCCGCCATCGGCGGCCTCGGCTGGCTCGTCGCCGCGCAGGCGGCCGGGCTCATGCGTGAACTGCCAAACTACGAGGGCAACATCCGCGCCAAAGTCGTCGCTCTGAAGACCCCGTTTGCGCCCACGCTCACCTACCGCATGTCCGAGATGGTCGCGAGCCTGCGCCGTGAGTTCAAGGCGCCGGCGCCCGCCGGCCCCGCGCCAGCGGCGCCCGCCTCGGGCGAGGCCAAGCCCGTGCCCGTCGAGGTGAAGCCCAGCGAGTCGACCCCCTGGGAAATCGCGCGCGATCTCATCTCGCCCTTGGTGCGCCCGCTGGGCACGGCGGGCGTGGTCGTGGTGTTCGTGATAGCGATCCTATTCCAGCGCGAGGATCTGCGCGAACGCTTCATCCGGCTGGTCAGCCAAGGCCACCTCCATGCAGCGACCCAGGCCGTGGACGACGCGGCCGCCCGCGTCTCGCGCTACCTCGCGATGCAGCTCGTCGTGAACGCGATCTACGGCGTGTCGATTGGCGCCGGCCTGTTTTTTATCGGCATCCCCAACGCGCCGCTCTGGGGCCTGCTCGCGACGCTGCTGCGCTTCATCCCTTTCGCGGGCCCTTGGATCGCGGCTGCCTTTCCCCTCGCCCTTTCGCTCGCGGTTGAGCCCGGATGGACCCTGTTCGCCTGGACGCTCGGGCTCTTCATCACGATGGAGCTCATCAGCAACAATCTCATCGAAGTCGTGCTCTATGGCACAAGCACCGGCATCTCCAACCTCGCGTTGCTGGTCGCCGTGGTGTTCTGGACGTGGTTGTGGGGCGCCGCCGGCCTGGTGCTGGCCACGCCACTCACCGTCTGCGTGCTTGTGATGGGCAACCACGTGCCGGGCATGCGATTCCTCGGCACGCTCCTGGGCAGCGCACCCGCGCTCGAGCCCCCGGCGCAGCTCTACGAGCGGATGTTCGCGATGGAGTCGGAGGAGATCTCCGACCTCGCCGCGAAGCACATCGCCGCGCATTCGCTGGAGGAATTCTACGAGGACGTGCTCGTGCCCGCGCTTCTCCTCGCCGAGGAAGACCGCCACCGCGGGGCGTTGTCCGAGACCCGCGAGCGTTTCATCTTCCAGGCGTGCCGCGATCTGATTGACGAGCTCGAGCATGAGACCGCCGAACGCCGATCGGCCGGTCCCGTCGCGATGCCCGCGATTCCCGCAATCATCGGTTTGCCGGCCCGCGACGAGGCCGACGAGATCGTCGCCGCCCTGCTCTGCCACCTCTTGCGCCGGCACGGGATACATGCCGCGGTCACGCCGCTCGCCGCCCCGGTTGACGAGGCCATCAAGGCGCTCGAGCGGCCGGAGGTGCGCGCCACGTTCATCTCGGCGCTGCCTCCCGCGGCGGTGAACGCGGCGCGCCAAATGTGCAGCCGGGTCAAGCAGCGCCTGCCGGGCACGCCCGTGCTCGTCGGCGTCTGGCAGCATCGCTCCGCTGCGGCCGAACTCGGCCGGCGCCTGCAAGCGAGCCGCCCCGATGGCACCGCCACCACGCTGCGCGCCGCGGTGACCCAGCTCGAGGCGCTGGCGCGGGGCATCCATGCGGAGCCGGCGACAAATGCCGCCGTCGCGCCGGCACCGTTGGTCGAGCCGGCGGCCGGATAGCGGCGGAGAATTGCGCCGGAATTATCCGGACGACGGCGGCGCGCCGGTGTGCTAGCCTCCGGCCATGCGAATGACCGATGCCACGATGTATGCGCGCGTGCTCGCCAGCGACGCGAGCTGCAACGGCCGCTTCTTCTTCGGCGTGACGTCCACGGGCATCTATTGCCTGCCCGCCTGCAAGGCGCGCAAGCCGAGGCGCGAGAACACACGCTTCTTTCCCACGTGCGAGGCGGCGCGCGCCGCCGGCCTGCGGGCGTGCAGGAAATGCCATCCCGACGACTTCGCCCGGGGCGCTGATCCAGTCCTGCAGGACATCGAGGCCCTCGTCGGGGAGATCCGCTCGCGGCCCGCCGACTTCGGCGACGTGCGCGCAATCGTGCGGCGCTCAGGCTTCGGCGCGACGCGATTGTTCGAGCTGTTCCGCCAGCACTACCACACCACGCCGGCTGATCTGCTGTTGCGCGCGCGGATCGCCGCCACCAAACGGCGGCTGCGCGCGGGCGACGGATCGCTCTCTACGCTCGCGGGGGACGCGGGCTTCGAGTCCATTTCGGTTTTCCACGAGCACTTTCGCCGGCTCAACGGCCTCACGCCCGCCGCCTATCGCGAGCTGGGTGCGACGGAAGTCTTCCACCTCAACCTGCCGAAGGGATACCCACTCGGCTATCTGCAGCGCGCCCTCGGCCGCGACCGCCACAGCGTGACCGAGCGCCTCGAGGCCAACCACTACACCGCGGCGGTGCGCCTGCACCGCGGACCGGCGCTGCTTTCGCTGGCCTTGGCGCCGGACGCCATCGCCGTCACCGTCAAGGGCGGCGATGCGTTCGAAGCCCATGCGCTCGTGGTCGGCTTGCTCGGCCTCGACCAAGAGGCGGCGGCCTTTGCCCAGCTCGCCAAAAAGATCGGGCTCTCGCGCCTCGTCGCCAGCCGCGCCGAGCTGCGCCTCGCGCAGACCCACTCGATCTACGATGGCCTGCTCTGGGCGATTATCGGCCAGCAGATCAACCTTCCGTTCGCGTGCCTGCTCAAGCGCCGGCTCATCGAGCGCACGGGCACACCGCTCGCCGGCGGCCTGATCGCGCCGCCTGCTCCGGAGGCGGTGGCCGCCCTCGCGCCGGGCGACTTGCTGCCGCTGCAATTCTCCCGGCAAAAAGCCGACTACGTGATCGCGACCTCGCGGCTGATCACGGAGGGCAAGCTCGACCTCGGCGCGCTGCGCGGCATGTCCGCGACGCGCGCCGAGCGGACACTACTGGCCGTGCGCGGTCTCGGCCCGTGGTCGGTGAACTACGTGATGATGCGCGCGCTCGGGTTCGCCGACTGCGTGCCGCTGGGTGACACCGGCGTGACAAGCGGCCTCCAGGCCGTGTTCAAGCTCGACGAGCGCCCGGACATCGACGCCACCCGCCGCCTCATGGCCGTGTTCTCCCCCTACCGCAGCCTCGCCACGGCGCACCTCTGGCAGTTCCCACACCCGCTACCGTCATGAGCTACATCTACGACACCTTTCCCACGCCACACGGACCGTTCAGCGTGGCGCTCGACGACAACGATGCCGTCGTCGCCGCGTGCTTCGGCGATCTCGCGCGCCTGCGGAAAAGCGCTCCCGCCGGCGACCTCGTCCGCGATGCACGGCGCACCGCCACCGTGCGCCGCGAGCTCGGCGAGTATTTCGCGGGCAAACGAAGCGCATTCTCGGTGAAGACCGCGGCGCGCGGCACGCCGTTTCAGCAGCGCGCGTGGGCCGCGCTGCGCGCGATCCCGTTCGGCGAGACGCGCAGCTACGGCGGCCTCGCCGCGCAGTTGGGCAACGCGAACGCCTCGCGCGCCGTCGGCCGCGCCAACGCCACGAATCCCGTCTGCGTGATCGTGCCGTGCCACCGCGTGATCGGCGCCGACGGTTCGCTCACGGGCTTCGCTTACGGCGAGCCGCTCAAGCGCAAGCTGCTCGAGCACGAGGGGGCGCTGCGTCGGTAATCCGTTGCGGCGGGCGTCCCGGCCCGCCGGCTCAGAACGTTCGACAAACCCCGGCGGGCAGGGGCGCCCGCCGCTACTTCACGGCCGCCTCGTGCAGACGCACGATGAAGCGCTTCAGCTTCCCTTGATCTTTCACGCCGGGGGCGGACTCCACGCCGCTGTTCACATCGACAAACTTCGCGCCGCTTGCGCGCAGAGCCTCGCCGATGTTGTCGGGGCTGAGCCCGCCGGAGAGAATCCACCACTTGTCCGCGTGCGCGGCCTGATGGCGCGCGAACTTCGCCCAGTCGCCGGTCGTGCCCGTGCCGCCAAATTTGTCGGCGTGAAACGTATCGAGGAGAAAATAGTCCGCGTGCGGCAGCAGCGCGGCGTCGACATCGGCCGCCGGCGGCAGCTTCGGCGCCAGCCACAGTTTGTCCGCGCCCACGACGCCGGCCCACTCCGCCACCCGCGCCGCGCCGATCTCGGGGCGGAAATGCACTTGGAAGAAATCGAAACCCGCCGCCGCCATCGCGCCCAGCTCCCCGGCGCCGGGCTCGACGCTCACGGCCACCTTGCGTCGCTCCGGCAGCCGCGCGGCCATCGCACGGAAGGTCTCCAGCGCGATGAAACGCGGCGACTTCGGGTAGAGGATGAACCCAAGGTAATCCACGCCGCAGCGATCGGCGAACTCCGCGTCGACGAGCGAGGTGAGCCCGCAGACCTTGATCCGGATGCCGTCGATCATCGGGACTAGCCCAGTTTCTTCACCAACGCCTCCACCAACGCGTCGAGGCTCGGCGTCTTTGCCGTGAAGTCGATCGGCAGGCCGGCGGCCTTCATGGTTTCGCTCGTCTGCGGGCCGATGCTGCCGGCGAGCGGGCGCTTCGCGTCCTTCGCGAGCTTGAGCGCGGCGGCTTGATCGACGAAGGACTGCACGGCGGAGGAACTCGCGAAGAGCACGGCGTCGGCCCCGCGCGCGCGAAAATCCGCCGCGACGGGATCGGCGCTGAGATCGGTCTTCTCGGTCTGGTAGACCTGCATCCGGTCGACGATCGCGCGGGCTTCCTCGAGCTTGGTCACGAGCTCGTCGCGGTTCAGGTTGCCCGTGATCACGAGGAGCTTGGCGCTGTCGAGGCTGCCGGTGGCGATGAGTTCATCGGCCAGCGCGGCGGCGGTCGCGACCTTGGGCTGGCACTCGACCTTGATGTGCTCGGCGCGAATGGCTGCCGCCGTCGTGTCCCCGATGGCGGCGAAGCGCAGGAGTCCGAGCGAGCGGATGTCGTCGAAGATGCGGTGAAACTCCTCGAAGAAAAACCGCACGCCATTGGCGCTCGTGAACACGATCCAATCGTAGCCGCCGAGTTCGCTCAGCACGTCGTGCAGCGTGTGCTTGTCGATGTGCTTGGTCACGGTGATGAGCGGCAGCTCGATCACCTCGGCGCCGAGGGCGGCGAGCTTGGCGGCAAGCTCAGGCGTCTGCTCGCGGGCACGGGTCACGGCCACGCGGCGGCCAGAAAGCGGAAGGCGGGCACTCATGGCATCAAATGAAGGTCGCGCAGCACGTGCATCGCGATGGCCGCGGGGTCCGAGAAATCCTCCGGGCGAAGCGACACGGTCACGATGCCGCATTGCTCGTGGAAAAGGTGCAGCGTATCGCCCGCCACATGCGCACCGAGCGCGGTGTGGCAACCCCCGCCCAGGGCGGCTTGGAAGGCCCGCTCCATCGTCACGGCGCGCATCGTCGCCGCATCGAAGATCGCGGCGAACTTCGCGGCGTCGTCCACGCGGCATTGCACCGCGATGGCGCCCTGCGCGACGGCGGGCACCATCTGGTCGAAGTCGAGCGGCGCAAAGTCAAGGCCCGGCCAGGTCTCGATGCCGAGGCGCTTGAGGCCGGCGGCCGCGAGGATCGTGCCGTCCGCCACGCGCTGCTCGGCGATTTTTTTGAGGCGGGTGTCGACGTTCCCGCGCAGCTCGGCAAAGGCCGCCGCGGGAAACAGCCGCGCGATTTGCGCGCGGCGGCGCGGCGAACCGGTCGCGAGCGTGGCGGGCGCGTCGAGGCCGGCGCGCAGCACGAGCACGTCGCGCGCGTCGGCGCGCGGCAGGTAGCCGCCGATCGCGAGCGCGGCGGACATGTCGCCGGGCAGGTCCTTCGCGCTGTGGACGGCGACGTCGGCCTTGCCCTGCTCGACGGCGGCCTCGAGCTCGCCCGTGAACAGGCCCTTGCCGCCCTTCTGCTCGAGCGACCAGTCGGCCTGCCTGTCGCCGATCGTGACGATTTTCCGCAGCTCGGTCTCGACGCCGAGCTGATGGCGCAGGTGCGCGGCCACCATCTCGGCCTGAGCGAGGGCGAGCGGGCTTTTGCGGGTGGCGAGGACGAGCTTGGACATTGGAAAAACAGAAGGCGCAGAGAGCCATGCTCTGCGCCTCCGTCGCTTTGGCAAATCGCCTGGCTCAGGAATACGACGCCTGCACGCCCTTGATGTTCTTCTTGGTCATCCAAGGCATCATCGAGCGGAGGTAGGCGCCGGTCTTCTCGATCTTGTGGGCTTCGCCAGCCTTGAGGAGCTTGTGGTAGTTCTTCAGGCCGCCTTTGTATTCCTTGACCCACTGCTGCGTGAACTTGCCGGTCTGGATCTCCTTCAGGATCTTCTTCATCTCGGCCTTGGTCTTCTTGTTCACGACGCGCGGGCCGCGGGTGATGTCGCCGTATTTCGCGGTCTCGGAGATCGAGAAGCGCATGCCGGCGATGCCGGACTCATACATCAAATCGCAGATGAGCTTCAGCTCGTGGAGGCACTCGAAGTAAGCCATCTCGGGCTGGTAGCCGGCCTCGACGAGCGTCTCGAAGCCCGCCTGCACGAGCGCGCTGGCGCCGCCGCAGAGCACCGCCTGCTCGCCGAAGAGATCGGTCTCGGTCTCCTCCTTGAACGAGGTCTTGAGCACGCCGGCGCGGGTCGAGCCGATGCCCTTGGCCCACGCGAGCGCGGTGGCGAGGGCGCGCTTGGATTTGTTCTGCGCGACGGCAACGAGGGCGGGCATGCCCTTGCCCTCGGCGTAGAGGCGGCGGACCATGTGGCCGGGGCCTTTCGGCGCGACCATGATGCAGTCGATGTCCTTGTGCAGCTTGATGAGGCCGAAGTGCACGCTGAGGCCGTGCGAGAAGAGGAGCGTCTTGCCCTTCGAGAGGTTGGGGAGGATGTCTTTCAGGTAGACATCCGCCTGCTTCATGTCGGGCAGGCCGACCATGATGACATCGGCGCGGCGCACGGCCTCGGCGGTGTCCACGACCTCAAAGCCGTGCTGCTCGGCGACGGGCCGGGACTTGGAGCCGGGATAGAGGCCGATGATGACCTTGCAGCCGCTGTCCTTGAGGTTGAGCGCGTGGGCGTGGCCCTGCGAACCGTAGCCGAGGACGGCGAGTGTTTTGTTGGCGAACACGCCGAGATCGGCGTCTTTGTCGGTGTAGACTTTGGCGGGCATGGGTTGGAAAAAGTGGAGGGATGGGACGGCGGAAAGATGAGCGCCCGGTCAGCGCTTGAGCGCCAGGCGGCCGGTGCGGGCCAGCTCGATGATGCCGAAGGGCGTGAGCAGGCTGAGGAGCGCCGCCACCTTCTCGTCGGAGCCGGTGAGCTCGATGATGAGGTTGTCGGGCGCGAGGTTGACGATCTTGGCGCGGAAGATGTCGGCGATCTGGACAATCTCGGAGCGGGTCTGGGCGTCGGCCTTGACCTTCACGAGCACGAGTTCGCGGTCCACGGACTGGCCGTCCTTGAAGTCGAGCACGTCGACGACGTTGATCAGCTTCCGGAGCTGGCGGATGCACAGCTCAAGCTGGGCCTCGTCGCCCTTGAGCACGGCGGTGATGCGTGAGAGCGTGGCGTCGTGCGTGGGCGCGACATTGAGGGAGTCGATGTTGAAGCCGCGTCCCGAAAACAGGCCGGAGACGCGGGCCAGCACGCCGAACTTGTTCTCAACGAGGACGGAGATCGTGTGTCGCATGGAGTTTTTGGTGAAAAATGGGAATGGTGGACGCTGAGGGACTCGAACCCCCGACACCCTCGGTGTAAACGAGGTGCTCTAACCAACTGAGCTAAGCGTCCGAGCCAGCGGAAAAGCCAATCCGGCGGCGGGCGCCCATGACAAGGATTTATTCGGGGATGACGCTGAGCGTCGGCACCGGCGAACGCTCGCCCGGCGGGGGCGCCCGACGGGCCGCCGGCCTCAGGGGACGAGATCAATCACCCCCAGGCGTTTTTCCGCCTCGACTGTGCCGTTCAGGAACGTGAAGCCGATGTCGGCGGCGGTCGCCACCAACTGCTCGTAGCGCCTGAGTTCCCACTTGGCCACGGGCTCGCCATTGATGCGCGTCACGAGGTCGCCCACTTGCACCCCCGCCGCCTCGGCCGGGGATTTCGGCACGACCCCCGAGACCCGCCAGTAAGCCGGAGTCTTGCTGAAACTCACGCCTGCGCTGCGCGGCGCAGCCGTGCGAATGGGCGCGCGACTGTCCCGAAAAAACGTCACCCGGTCGCGCTTCTGGTCAAAGCTCACGGCAAAATGCCGCAGCATCCCGCCGCCAATCGCCGACAGCTCGTCGGTCAGGTCAACCACGGGCTCGCGAAACACATGCGCGCCGATCTCGAGCGTGTCGGCCAGCCGGCCCACGCGCCGCGTGCGCTCCCCCCCGAGCGTGCCTACGGTGCCCCCCTCCAGCGGGCCGCTCACAAAGCGCGGCGCGAGGCCCACCGGGTTGAGGCTGAACACCGCATCGCTGCCTGAATCGATCAGGGCCAGCACCGTCCGGTCGCCGATCTTCACGGGGATGACCGGGGTCTTGTGCGAATCGTCGAATTGCACCGTCGAGCCCGGCAACAGCGGCCGGTCGCTGGCCGCCTGCAAGAGCACCCGGCTGCCCGGATAGTCGAGCGTGAGCACCGTGTCCCGGAACAGCGGAAACCCGAGCACGCCATCGATCTTCACGCCGAGGTGCGCGGAGAGCGCCGCGCAGTCGTAGATCAGCACCTCCACGTCCTCGAACTTCGCCTCGCCCAGCTCGATCTGCCGCAGGGAGCCGCGCGGCAGCTCCGACACGCTGCCGTCCGCGCCGGTCACACGCGCGCGCGTCGCCGCCGGCGCGATCCGCACGCGGCCGGGATAGCGTTTGGCCAGCGCCGGCGTCACGAGCGTGACCGAGGAGCCGGTGTCGATCAGGAAGCGGTAGGGCCCGTTGCGGTCCCATTTCGCCTCGAGCAGGAGATAGTTCCCGATCGTCTGCGCCGGCAGGATCACGAGCGGCGAGCCCAGCGTCGTGCGGCCCGGCTCCGGCGGGCGACGCTTCGGCATCACGGCGCAGCCGGCGAGGAGCGCGACGCCCGCGGCGAGCAGGCATTGTAACCATCGGCGCCTCATTTTGCGGGTTTCGGCAGGCGGAGCCCGAGGACCAAGGCCAGGGCGGCCAGCACCGCCGCGCCCACAAATACCGTCAGCGACCCCCGCACCCAAAACACCACGCCCGCGAGCACCGGCGTGAAGGCCCGCGACAGCGAGCCCAGGGAGCGGAAAATTCCCAACACCCTCCCCTGCTCGGCCGTCGTCGAGTAGAGCGAGATGAGGCCGCTCGTGGCGGGATTGACGAGGCTCGAGCCAAACACGAGCACGCCCACCCCCGCGTAGAGCTGCCACGGCGCCGCGGCGAAGCCGACGACGATGAACCCCACGATCGCGGCGGCGAGCCCAAGCGCGAGCACCCGGATTTCGTCGATCACCTTGAGGAGCTTCCGCACGAGGAAGCCTTGCGTGAAAATCGCGCAGAGGCCGAGGAACCCGAGGAGGTAGCCGTTTTCCCGCGCCGTGTAGCCGAACCGCTGCGTCGCCAGGAACGTGAGCGTCGCCTCCATCGCCACAAACGCGACCGAGAAGACGAAGGCGACGAGGTTCGTGCGCCGCAGCGCCGGATCATGGAGGCCGAGGATGGCCGCGAGCGGGTTGCGCAGCCGCGGCTCGCGCGCCTCCGCCAGGGCCGCCGGCGTGAGCGTCTCGCGGAACTTCGCCGTGATCCACGCGAGGTTCAGGAGGCACATCGCCAGCGCGACGAGCGCGGGCATCGAGAAGGGATTGATGCCGAAGCGCTCCAGCGCGGGGAATTTCCCCGCGAGGTTCAGCTGCACCGTGAAAGCCCCGAGCATCGGCCCCGTGAGCAGGCCGAGGCCAAACGCCGCGCCGACGAGCCCCATCGCCTTCGACCGCTCCGCGCGCGTCGTGACATCCGCCACCGCCGCGGTCGCCACCGAGAGGTTCCCGCTGAAGGCGCCGCCCACCACCCGCGACACGAGGAAAACCCAGAACGAACCGCTCACCACCCACAGCAGGTAGCTCACCGCCGTGCCCGCCACCGTGAAGAGCAGCACGCCGCGCCGCCCGCGCCGATCGCTCAGCGCGCCCCAAAACGGCGCGAACACAAACTGCAGGATCGAGAACACCGACGCCACCACGCCGCCAAACAGCACCGGCGCGTAGCTCGCGATCCCGAAGCCCTGCGCCAGCGCGTCCGTCTGGGCCACCAGCCAGCCGAGCACCCCGCCGTGCCCTTCGCGCGCCAGGTAGTGCGCGAGCAGGTCGGGCCCCAGCGGAAACCCGATCGAGAACCCAATCAGGTCGATGTAGAGCGTGAGGAAAATGACGCCGAGCGAAAGCGGGCGGGCGGAGGCGGATTCGGAAGGGCGCGACACAGCGGTGCGTTAACGAAAAGAAATCTCGGCGCGCACGCCAAGGCGCAAAGCGGCCGGCCTACCGGCCGAGCTGCACGCGAGTTTTCCTTGGGAGCCTCGCGACCACCAGGTCGTGGCTGCGACGGATGCGGCCTTCGAGTTCGGCCGCCGGCAGCGCCGCGAGGTCGCCGACGCGGACCCAGTGGCGCTTGGCGCAGTAGGGCGCCTGCGTGATGCCGTCGATGTCAGTGAGTTCGTCGAACTCCTCCGGCGTGCATTTGAAGACGACCCCGTCGATCGTCTCGCCGTCGAGCGCGAGGATGAGGAACATCTTGCCGGCGACCTTGAAGACAAGGCACTCGCCCCACTGCCTGACCCACGTGGTGTGCGGCAGCGAGAGGGCGAATCGCCGCAGGGCGGGCAGGCGCACGGGAGACTACATCCGATACGGCAGCGGGTGCGCCGCCGTGAGCACGGCGACGCGCTTCTTCACCGTCTCCAACGCCGCGGCCTCGCCCGGCGTGCCGATGGCGGCGAGCACGGTGTCGATGCAACCGGCGATTTCGTCCATTTCCTTCTCGACGAAGCCGCGCGTCGTGATCGCGGGCGTGCCGAGGCGGATGCCCGAGGCTTGGAACGGGCTGCGCGTCTCGAAGGGCACGGTGTTCTTGTTGCAGGTGATGTGGGCGAGATCGAGGGTCTCCTGCGCCTTCTTCGCGGTCAGCTCCGGGAACTTCGTCCGCAGGTCGATCATGAAGAGGTGGTTGTCCGTGCCGCCGGAGACGATCTTGTAGCCGCGGCGGATGAAGGCGGCGGCGAAGGCGCGGGAGTTTTTCACGATCTGCTCCGAGTAGGCCTTGAACTCGGGCTTGAGGCATTCGCCGAGGCACACCGCCTTGGCGGCGATCACGTGCATGAGCGGGCCGCCCTGGCCGCCGGGGAACATCGCGGAGTCGATGGCCTTCGCGTGGGCCGCCTTGCAGAGGATGAGGCCGCCGCGCGGGCCGCGCAGGGTCTTGTGCGTCGTGGTCGTGACGAAGTCGGCGTGCGGCACCGGCGAGGGGTGCACGCCCGCGGCGACGAGGCCGGCGATGTGCGCGATGTCGGCGAAGAGCAGCGCGCCCACGCTCCGCGCGATCTCGCCCATGCGGGCGAAGTCGATCACGCGGGAGTAGGCGCTGGCGCCCACGGTGATCATCTTCGGCTTCTCGCGCTGCGCGATGGCGGCGAGCTCGTCGTAGTCGATCAGGCCGTTGTCCTCGCGCACGCCGTATTGCACGAAGGCGTATTGCTTGCCGGAGAAGTTCGCCGGGTTGCCGTGCGTGAGGTGGCCGCCGTGGCTCAGGTTCATGCCGAGGATCTTGTCGCCGAGCGCGAGCACGGCGGTGTAGACGGCGAAGTTGGCCTGCGAGCCGGAGTGGGGCTGCACGTTGGCGTGCTCGGCGCCGAAGAGCTGCTTCGCGCGGTCGATCGCGAGCTGCTCGATCTTGTCGACGTGCTCGCAGCCGCCATACCAGCGCTTGCCCGGGTAGCCCTCGGCATACTTGTTGGTGAGCACGCTGCCCTGCGCCTCCATCACCGCGGGATAGGTGAAGTTCTCCGAGGCGATCAGCTCGATGTGGCTCTGCTGCCGGCCGAGCTCGGCGGCAATGATGGCGTGGATCTCGGGATCGAGGGTGCGGAGGGGGGCGGCGTTAAGGGACATTTTCGATTGTGGATTTTCGATTTTCGAAGGCGCAGGAGGCCCCAGCTAGAATCGAAAATCGAGCATCGAAAATCAAAAATCACGCGGGCTTGCCCCTGATCAGCGTCTTAAGGCGCGCCACCAGCGAGGGGATCGCCTCGACCATCTCGTCGCGCGCCGCCTCGTAGGCCTTGAGCGGCCCGCCGTAGGGATCACCGATCTCGCGGTCCACTTTCCCGGGGATAAACTCGCGGAAAAGGAAAAGGTTTCCCGGCGCCGGCGCCCCCTGGAGCATGATCATCGCGCGGTGCGACTCGGTCATGCCGATCACGGCCAGGGCGTCGTCCAGCATGGCCTGCGTGAGGGGCCGGCTGCGGTGGCCGGAAACGTCGAGGCCGACTTTCCGCAGCGCGATCACGGAATTCTCCGACACCACGTCGCCCCCCCCGCCGGCGACGGCGGCGGAGACGACCTTGAGCGAGCGCAGCGGCTCGGGCTCCGCGCGCAGCGCGTGCTGGAGCAGCGCCGCGGCCATCGGGCTGCGGCACACGTTGGCCGTGCAAACGACGACGATGGTTCCAGGGGACGACACGGGGACCGAAAGGACACGCTTTCGCGCGAAACGCAAAGCCGGACTCAGAGCTTTTTCAACGCCACCAGGGCCCGGTGCAGGTGCACCGCGCGCTGCAAGGCGGCATCGATCAACGGCGCGCCGCGGCGCGGCGCCGGGTTATCCGGGAGCGGGTCCGCCGGGGTCTCGCCCGCTCCGGGCTGGCCCCGGGCAAGGCTGGCCTCGTCGTTGCGCACCTTGTCGGGGAAATCGGCGAGCAGCGCCTCGACCGCGGTCCCTTGCTCCAGCGCGTCGTAGGCGCGGCGTTCGTCGCCGCTTTCCGCGGCCACCGCGCTGTCGGGCCGGAAGCGACCGCCGGGGATGCCAATCGTGAGGCAACCGGGGCCGTGCTGGGCCAGGGCATCAAGGAGCACGGCCGAGGTCGCGGCATTGGCGAGCACGAAGACCGGGGCCTGAGGCGCGGCGCGAAAGCGCACCCACGCCGCGAAGGTCGTCGCGGCCATGCTGTCGGCCTCGACGTAGCGCACGTCGACCACCAGCGGCGGCGCCTTGCCTTCGGCCTGCGAAGGCAAGTCGGCCGGAAGGTGCTTCACGCGCACATACGCGAGCCGCTGGCCGAGGTCACGCTCGAGCGGGGCGCCGGCCAGCGCGGCCGCGAGGACAAACGCCGGGAGGAGCAGGGCGAGTGGACGGATCATGAGCGGTTGAGCTGACGCGCGCCGATGTCGCGGCGGAAATACTTCGCCTCGCACTGGATCGCGTCGCACACCGCGTAGGCGCGGGCGGCGGCCTCGCGCAGGGTCGGCGCGAGCGCGGTGACGCCGAGCACGCGGCCGCCGCTCATCACGAGCTGGCCGGCGGCGTTGCGCGCCGTGCCGGCGTGCAGGATGGAGACCGAGGGCGGCAGGCCGGCCGGGGGCGGCAGCACAATCACATCACCCTTCGCCGGGGCGTCCGGATAGCCTTTCGCGGCGACCACCACGCACATGGCGTGCTCCGGCTTTTCGATGATCTTGGCGCGGCCAAGCTCGCCGCGCGCCGCGGACCAGAGGAGCCCGAGCAGGTCGTTGGCGAGGCGAGGCAGCACGACCTGCGTCTCGGGATCGCCGAAGCGGGCGTTGTATTCGATCACGCTCGGGCCTTCGGGCGTGAGCATGAGGCCGATGAAAAGCGTGCCGCGGTAGTCGATGCCTTCGTCGGCGATGGCGTTGACCGATGGCCGGACAATCTCGCGATCGATGCGCGCCAGCAGGGGGGGCGTGACGACTTCGGCGGGGGAATAGGTGCCCATCCCGCCGGTGTTGGGGCCGGTGTCGCCGTCGCCGATGCGCTTGTGGTCCTGCGAGGTCGGCAGAATCGCGTAGTCGCGGCCGGAGACCACGACCAGGATGGACGTCTCCTCGCCAAAGAGGCAGTCCTCGATGAGCAATTGCCGGCCGCTCGCGCCAAACTTTCCGCCCTCGAGCATCTCGCGCACGGCGGCCTCGGCCTCGGCGAACGACTGCGCGACGACCACGCCCTTCCCCGCTGCCAGGCCGTCCGCCTTGATCACAATCGGGATCCGGCGGGTGCGCAGGTAGGCCAGCGCCGGCGCGACCGCGTGGAAAAACGCCGCCGCCGCCGTCGGGATGCGGTGCTTCAGGAGAATCTGCTTCGTGAAGATCTTCGACGCCTCGAGCCGCGCGCCGTCGGCCTTGGGGCCGTAGACCGGGATGCCCGCCGCGATCAACTTGTCCGCGAGCCCGAGCGAGAGCGGCACCTCGGGGCCGACGACGACAAACTCGATTTTCTCCCGCTGGGCGAGCGCCACGAGGCCCGGCACGTCGTCGGCCGCGACGGGCAGGCACACGGTGTCGTCGGCGATGCCGGCGTTGCCCGGCGCGCAGACGACGCGGGGCCGGGCGGGCGACGCGAGCAGCGCGCGCACGAGGGCGTGTTCACGGCCGCCGGAGCCGACGACGAGGACGGAGCGAGGCAGGATCAGGTGCGGCACGATGGGGAAAAGGCGGGGCGAATCACAGCACCTGCAGTTTCTTGCGGTAGAACGCCACGACCTCGTCGGGATCGTCGGTGAAGAGCACGTAGTCGCGCATCCAGGCGGGCGCGCGCTTGGTCGCGATCATCGTGTCGAGCTGGCGGCGGAGGTCGTCCCAGAATTTCGCGTTGAAGAACACATAGGGCACGCGCGGGCGGATGCCGAGCTTCAGGTTGCACATCTCGATGCCGACCTCCTCGAGGGTGCCCACGCCGCCGACGTTGAAGATGCAAAAATCGGCGGCCTCGAACCACTTTTGGCGGAAGTGCCGCGAGGATTCCTGGAAGGTGTTGAAGAAATCCACGCCCAGCTCCGGCGGCTGCGCCTCGAGCTCGAGGAAGCACGCGCCGGTGAGCGCGCCTTTGGCCCGCGCCTGCTCGGTCGCGAGGCGCATCACGCCGCCGCCGCCGCCGGTGAGCACGCCGAGGTTGGAGCCGATGAAGCTCGTGAGTTTCTCCACGAGCGACGAGATGCGATCCGTGTCCTGTTGCTCGAGGCCCCAGGCGGAGCCGTAGAAGGCGAGCACCGTGGCCTCCTGGAAGCGGCGCGTCATCTCCTCGCGCACAAAGAAGCCGTGCTCCTTGCGGTAGGTATGGAGGTAGAGGTCCTTCGTCTGCTCGTCATACCAATACAGCTGCAGGCCGAGGGCATTGAAGGCGTCGAGGCGCGCGTGGGCGTTGCTCGAGAGGAAGTAGCCGTGCGTGCGGGAAGCCTTGCGGAAGATGATGCGCTTGATCTTCGCATCGCCCAGGCGGGTGAAGAGCTCAATCTGCTCCAGCAGGTCCGGGAAGTAGTCGAGCACCAGCGTGTCCGCGTTCTCGGGCGCGTTGTCGAGCGCCTGGATCATGGTGCGGCTGCCGACCGGGCAGGCCTCGCCCTCGAGGAACTTCTTCAGGTCCTCGTTGGCCCGCACAATCACGCTGCGGTTTTCCATGGCGCCGCTCTGGTCGCGCACGGTGATCTTGGTCCGGGGCTTCGCCTCCGCGGTGGCGGCGGCGGGGTTTTCATCGAGGCACTTGTAGAGCCCCGCGGCGGTGGCGAGCAGGCGCGTGCGCTTCTTGGCGAGCGGCTTGAGCTCGGGATCCTCGGACTCAGGCGCGCGGAAGATGTCGACCGACACCATCGGGTTGACCACCGGCTGGTCGCCGGGGTTGTAGATCTCCAGCATGACGTTCGTGCCGAAGGTCTTGATCGGATCGAGCAGCACCGCGCTCGTGTGGATGCCAAAGTTTCCGGCGCCCTGGTTGAGCACGACAAAGTGCTCGCGCAGATACATCGAGCAGCTCGTGAGGATGCCGGAGTGCGGGGGAATCACGAGCGGCGAGGCGTCGTGCCGGATCTGCACGCGGTCGATGAACCCGCGGCCGGCATGGCCCGCCACGATGCGCTCGAAGTCGTGCCGCTGCAGGCGCGGCTGGAGCGTGTAGGTGACCTGGTGCGGCGTGAGGAAGACCCGGCCGGCCGAGTCGATGCTGATGGTGTTGGGGAGCTTGAGGCGGTTCTCGTCGAGGGCGGCGCGGATCTCGCCGGTGGAGAGCTTGGCCGCGGCGGGGGCGTGGAAGATGCGGCCAACCGGCGCGCCGACGCGCATGAGCTTTTTCCAGTAGGGCGCGTTGGGAAAGTTGGAGTCGTAGATGAAGGCCTCGACCTCGAGCTCGACGCGGTTGCCCGCGATGTGCGGCGCGCCGAGCAGCGCCATCTCGATGCCGATGCGCGCCATCGAGCTGCGCTCCGTGAACTTGAGCGCCGCGATCTGCTCCCTCACGAACTCGAACTCCCCGGGATGGCGCGGCCAGAAGCCGAGGTTCAGCACGACCGTGCGGTCATCCTTCGGCTTCACGGAGAGAATCTTGCCGTCGTCGCTGGTCCAAAATTGATCGGGGTTCATGGCAGGGCGGGAATGAAGCGGGAACCGAAAGCCCGTGGGAAGGGCAAAAAGGCGCTCGCTTTCAGGGGGCGCTTTCCCCTTCGTTCCCCCCTTTCGCGCCGAAAATCACGGCACAAACTCCCCGGGGGCGTGACTCCCCTTCCCTTCTCTCCATGAAACTGAAGTTCCTCGCCACCCTCCCGCTCCTCGCGCTCGGCGCCGCTGCGCTGCACGCCCAGTCAACGCCGCAGGTCACGCTGCCGGGCCAGCCCGCGCCGGCGCCGTCGTTCACCGACGCGCAGCTGCTGGAGGAGTTCGGCTGGTTTATCGGCAAGCGCGTGGGCCTCACCGAGCTCGAGTTCAGCGCCGCCGACCTCGAGACGCTGATCAAGGGCTTCCGCTCCGCGGCGCTCGGCAAGGACTCGCCCTTCGAGCTCGAGAAAATCGGGCCGGCGATGGACGACTTCATGCAGAAGCGCCAGAGCGCCTACCTCGCGAAGCTGAAGACGAAGAACGAGGCGGCCAACGCCGACTACTTCAAGAAGCTCAAGGAAAACAAGGCCGTCGTCGCGCTCCCCAGCGGCCTGCACTACGAGATCACCAAGGAAGGCTCCGGCCCGGCGCCGAAGCCGACCGACACCGTCAAGGTCCACTACACCGGCACGCTGCTCGACGGCAAAGTCTTCGACTCCTCCGTGCAGCGCGGCGAGCCCGCCGAGTTCCAGCTCGACCAGGTAATCCCCGGCTGGACCGAGGGCATCCAGAAGGTGACCAAGGGCGGCAAAATCAAACTCTACATCCCGCCCGCGCTGGGCTACGGCGACCAGGGCAACCAAGGCATCCCCCCCGGCTCGACGCTGGTGTTCGAGGTGGAGCTGCTCGACATCAAGGGCGGCGCGGCGACGCCGGCCATGCCGGCCAAGAAGTAAGCGGCGACGCATCGCGCAGGCTTTTCAAGCGGCACAGGCCTCGCGCCTGTGCCGTTTTGTTTTCGGACGGGCCCACCGCGGGAACCGCCCGAAATACCAGCGGCATCAAGGTGTGTTTTTTTGGCCGAAACCGTAGCCGCAGGCGCCGGCGAACGACGTTGCCCCGCCCACCCGCCGACGCCTGCGGCCATCGGAAATTCCATCACGCCAGCAGCCCCTTCACCACCTGCCCGTGCACATCGGTGAGCCGGTAGTCGCGGCCTTGGTAGCGGAAGGTCAGGCGCTCATGGTCGAGGCCGAGGAGGTGGAGCAGCGTCGCATTGAGGTCGTGGACGTGCACGGGGTTTTCCGCGATGTGATAGCCCAGCTCGTCGGTCGCCCCGTAGGACACGCCGCGCTTCACGCCGCCGCCGGCGAGCCACATCGTGTAGGCGTCCTTGTGGTGGTCGCGGCCGGGGCTGGTAGAGACGCCGGTGCCGGTGTCGCTCTGCGCCATCGGCGTGCGGCCAAACTCGCCGCCCCAGATCACGAGCGTGTCGTCGAGCAGGCCGCGCTGCTTGAGGTCGCGGATGAGCGCGGCCATGCCGCGGTCGACGTCCTTGCATTTGGCGGGGAGGCGCGTCGCGAGGTTGTTGTGGTGATCCCAGTCGGCGTCGTAGAGCTGCACCATGCGCACCCCGCGCTCGACGAGGCGGCGCGCGAGCAGGCAGTTGTTGGCGAAGGACGACTTGCCCGGCTCGGCGCCGTAGAGCGCGAGCGTGTCCGCGGACTCCCTGGAGATGTCCATGAGCTCCGGCACGGAGGCCTGCATGCGAAACGCCAGCTCATATTGCGCGATGCGCGTCGCGATCTCGGGATCGCCGACATCGGCGAGCTGCGCCTCGTTGAGCCGGCGCACGGTGTCGAGCACCTGGCGGCGGTCGGAGGGCGCGATGCCCCTGGGGTTTTCCAAAAACAGCACCGCCTCGCCGCTCGTGCGGAACTGCACGCCTTGGTGCACGCTCGGGAGGAAGCCCGACGACCAGAGCTGCGTGCCGGCGCCGGCGAGTGGGCCCGACTGGAGCACGACGTAGGCGGGCAGGTCGGCATTTTCGGAACCGAGGCCGTAGGTCACCCACGCGCCGCCGCTGGGGCGGCCCGGCCGGCCAAAGCCGGTGTGCAGCATGAGCTGCGCGGGCGCGTGGTTGAACTCGTCCGTGTGCAGCGAGCGCACGATCGTGATCTCGTCGGCGACACCCGCGAGGTGCGGCAGCAGCTCGGACAGCTCGGCGCCGGCCCGGCCGTGGCGCGCAAAGGCGAATTTCGTCGCGGCGATGCGCGGATGGCCGCGCAGGAACGCGAAGCGCTTCCCCTTGATGAACTCGTCCGGGCACAGCTTGCCATCATAGGCGGCGAGCGCGGGCTTGTGGTCGAAAAGGTCGAGCTGCGACGGCGCGCCGACCATGTGCAGGTAGATGACGCGCTTCGCGCGCGGGGCGAAGTGCGGCTGGCGCACCGTCGCGGCGGCCGGCGCGGCGGCAAACAGGGACTGCGCGAGCAGCTGGTTGAGCGCGATCGCGCCGAAGCCCAGGCCGGAATTCGCGAGGAAAGTCCGTCGTGTGACCTGCTGGAAGCGGGATTCGATTGGATGCATGATGAACAAGGACGGAGAGAAGGAGAGATGGAGAGAGGAGGAGAAAAGCCTGTGGCTATGGTCGAGGTGAAGGCAGCTGGTCCGTTCTCTCCGTCTCTCTTTCTCTCAATCTCTCCCTCTCAATTCTTCGTGATCGTCTCGTCGAGGTTGAGCAGCGCGGTGGCGACCGCCTGCCAAGCCGCGCTGTCATCCTTCGCCGCGCGCTGAGCCGCCAGCAGCTCGCGAAGCGCGGTGAGCTCGGCCGGGAGCGGCGCGCGCGCCACGCACAGGCCAAACGCGTGGCGCAGGCGCGCGGCATCGGTGGCGTCGGGCAGCTCGCGCGCGACGCGCTGGGCCAGCGCCGCGGCGGCCTCGACGTAAACGGGATCGTTGAGGAGCGTGAGGGCTTGCAGCGGCGTGTTGGAACGCGAGCGGCGCACCGTGCAGGCCGTGCGCGCGGTGGCGTCGAAGTTGACGAAGCTCGGATAGGGCGACGCGCGTTTCCACACGGTGTAGAGGCCGCGGCGGTGGGCGTCCTCGCCCGTGCTCACGTCGTAGGTGATGCGGTCGCCGCCAACCTTGCTGTCCCAGAGGCCTGGCGGCTGAAACGGCCGCACCGGCGGGCCGCCCAGCCTCGGCGAGAGCAGCCCGGCGATGGCGAGGGCGTTGTCGCGGATCGCCTCCGCCTCGAGGCGGAAGCGCGGGCCGCGCGCGAGCAGGCGGTTCTGATCGTCGCGCGCCAGCAGCTCGGGGGTGAGGCGCGAGGATTGGCGATAGGTCGCCGACAGCGCGATCAACCGGTGGATGCGCTTCATGCTCCAACCGCCCTCCATGAACTCCACGGCGAGCCAGTCGAGCAGCTCGGGATGCGTGGGCGCCTCGCCCTTCGCGCCGAAATCCTCCGGCGTGCGCACGAGCCCCGCGCCAAAAAACTCCTGCCACCAGCGGTTGACGGTCACGCGCGCGACGAGCGGGTTTGCCCGCGCGACGAGCCAGCGCGCGAGGTCAAGGCGGTTGCCGGCCCCCCCCGGCGGCAGGGCGTGCAACGCCTCCGGCACGCCCGCCGCCACGCGCTCGCCGGGATCGAGGAAGCTGCCGCGCTTGAGCACGCTCGTCATGCGCGGCTCGGCGACCTCGCGCATGACGAGCGTGCGCGGACCGGCGTGCGAGCCGAGTTCCTGCTCAACCTTCGCGCGCGCCTGGCGCAACGCCGCGACCGCACCGTCCTGGGCGACGGCATGGGCGAGAAGGGCCGCCGCCTGCGCCTCGGTGCGTTGGCCCGCGGGAATTCCCAGCGCCGCCGCCACGTCAGCGGGCACCGGCTTCGCCCCGGCGCGACCGGTGATGGCGGACAGCCGGAAGCGGCCGATCGTGCGACCGCTCCCGAAATTCTGGGCAAGCGTGAACACCACCGTCGCGCCGGCCGAAGCGTCGAGCGGCTCCGCCAGTTCCAGCACGGCCCAGTGGTCGCGGCCGAACTGCGGCGAGATCGCCCACCCCTTCGTGAGCTTGGGGTCGAGCAAGTTCGACGCGGGGAACCCGCTTTGCGCGAACGACTGGGTCGCGCGGGCGAACTTCAGCGGAGTCGGCCCACGCCCCGCCGCGGCCGCCGTCGCGGACACGGTATTGAGGACGAAATTGGGCCGCGCCGCGTCCCCGCGGCCGGGACCATGGCCCGGCAGCGACGGATCGGTGAGCACCTCGAGCTTGAAGCCCGTGATGCCGGCCTGGGTGACTTTCAAAGTCACGGTGTAGGTGTCCTTCTCGGGCACATCGTCGAAGAGGAGCACCGACTTGTCCCCGAGCACGCGGTGCGGCGACGCCGCGCTCGACTCAAACGCCACAACGTCGAGCGCATGGCTCTGCGGCGCTTCGAGCAGCGCGGCCCGCGCGGTTTCCTCCCACGCGGGCAGCTGGGCGCGAACGCGCGCGGTGGCCTCCGCGATGTCGCCCTCCAGCTTCCTCAGCCGGGCCTCGAGGCCGGCGCGCTTGCCGTCGTTGGCCGCGTCGGGCAGCGACACGAACGGGCCGGTGAACGCGAGCGTGGCCGTGGCCTTCGCCGTCGCAAACGCCGTCTCGCGCTCCGTCTGGTTGAAGTAGGCAAAGAGCCGGTAGTAGTCCCGCTGCGTGAAAGGGTCATACTTGTGGTTGTGGCACTGGGCGCATTCCAGCGTCGAGCCGAGCCAGACGGTCGCCGTGGTGTTCACGCGGTCGATCACTTGGTTCACGCGGCCCTCCTCCTGATCCGTGCCCGCCTCGACGTTGGTCGGCGCCGCGCGGTGGAAGCCCGTCGCAATCAGCGGATCGGGATTCGTCCTCGGATCGGCCCCGGGCAAAAGGTCGCCCGCAATCTGCATGAGGGTGAATTGATCGAACGGCAGATCGGCGTTCATCGCGCGGACCACCCAGTCGCGGTAGGGCCAGGACTCGCGGAGATCGTCGCGTTGAAAGCCGTGTGAGTCCGCGTAGCGCGCGAGGTCGAGCCACGGGCGGGCCCAGCGTTCGCCGTAGTGCGGCGAGGCGAGCAGGCGGTCGACCACGCGTTCGTGCGCGCCGGGCGCAGTGTCGGCCTCGAAGGCCGCGACTTCCGTGAGCGAAGGCGGCAACCCGATCAGATCGAGCGAGACGCGGCGCAGCCAGCGGGCGCGGTCGGCTTCCGGTGAGGAGGCGAGGCCTTCCTGGGCGAGCTTGGCGAAGACAAAGGCGTCGATCGGGTTTGCGGGGCCCTGCCCCGCCTTCGCCCTGCCCTCGGCGACGGCGGGAAGCGGGGGCCGCGTCGGCGCGACATACGCCCAGTGTTTCACGTCATCCGGCCACACCGCGCCTTCGTCGATCCAGCGCTTCAGCAATGCGACCTCGGCGGGCTTCAGGCGGTCACCCTTTTGCGGCATGACTTCATCCTCATGCGGCGAGACTACGCGCTGGTAGATTTCGCTTTTTTCGGCGGAGCCGGCGACGAGCGCGGGGACTCCCGACTTGCCGCCGCGCAAGGCCGCTTCACGCGCAACCAACGAAAATCCGCCCTTGGCTTCCTCGCGACCGTGGCAGTCGTAGCAACGGCCGGCGAGCAGCGGACGGATGTCCCGCGCAAAATCCACGGGGGCCGCCCACGTGGGCGCCAGGGCGACCAAGAACGCCAAAAGGCCGGTTCGCAAACGACGGGGCAACATCGCAAGGCACAGCATGCACCAAGCGGCTCCCTCCTGCCAAGACGGGAGATCGGCCGCGGGCGCCGGGGATTGGACCGACCGGACGAGCTGGCGGCGAATTCCCCGCTCACTGCGGCGCCTGATACACGGGCCGGCTGTTCTGCGTCACCTCGGCGTCAAACGCGCGGGCGGCGCGGGTAAGCCGCTCGACGATGTCGGCGTGCGCGGCGGCGACATCGCGGGTTTCGCCGATGTCGTCCGGGAGATGATAAAGCCACGGCGGAGGCGTCGCGGGCTTGGTCTCGACCAGGGCGCCGCCGGCGATTTTTCCCCACCAGCGCTCCTCGGGCGCAAGCAGGTGCAACTTCCACGGCCCTTCGCGCACGGCGAAGAGCTGGCCGGACCGGCCGTAATAGTAGAGGCGCTCCGTCGGCGACTTCGCGCCTCGCTCGCCGCGCAGCAGGGCGCCGATGTCGTGGCCGTCGTAGACGCGATCGGTCGGCAGCTTTGCGCCGCTGAGGGCGGCAAAGGTCGGAAACATATCCTTCAGCGTGGCGAGTTCGCGGCAGACTGAGCCCGCCGGTATGACCCCGGGCCAACGGGCGATGAACGGCACGCGCAGGCCGCCTTCCCATGTGCTGCCCTTGCCGCCGTGGAGCGGCGGGGCGGCGCGACTGTGGTTGCCGTTGTCGGAGACAAAGATCACGAGCGTGCGTTGCTCGAGGTTGAGTTCGCGCAGCGTCCGGAAAACTTCGCCGCAGCTCCAGTCGAGCTCCTCGGTCATGTCGCCCTGCAGACCCGCCGCGCTTTTGCCGCGGAACGCCTCCGACGCGTAGTGCGGCACGTGCGTGGCGCTGTGCGCGAGGTAGAGGAAAAACGGCTTGTCCTTCGTCTCGCGGATGAAGCGCACGGCCTCCGCCGTGTAGCGTTGCGTGAGCTGGTCGAGCACGACGGCGTCGCGCTTCTCGATCATCGTGGTGCCGCGGTAGAGATCGGAGGCGCCGTGGTTGGGGCCGGGCATGCCGAAATAGGAGTCGAAACCCTGCGCCGTCGGCAGCACCTCCGGCAGCAGGCCGAGGTGCCACTTGCCGATGGCGGCGGTCGCGTAGCCGCGGCCCTTGAGCAGCTCGGCGAGCGTGATCTCGTTGGGATGTAGGCCTTCCTTGGTCGTCGGCGGCAGCACGGCCTTGTGCAGGCCGACGCGCTTCGGGTAGGCGCCGGTCATGAGCGCGGCGCGCGCGGGCGTGCAGACGTTCTCCGCGTAGAAATCCGTGAAGCGCACGCCCTCCTGCGCGAGCCGGTCGAGGTGCGGCGTGCGGATATCCTTCGCGCCGTAGCAGCTGAGGTCCGCATAACCGAGATCGTCGGCCAAGATGAGGACGAGGTTGGGCGCGAGGGGCGCGGCGGCATAGAGGGCGCGCGGCGCGAGGAAGGCCAGCGCGACCGCGGCGCAGGCGGAGAGAATGAGCGAGGGGAAGCCGGCGAGCCGGCGTGGGGCGGGAGTCATGGGAAAGACGGGCACCGCATTGGGACGGCAACACCCCGCGCTGCCAAACGCGAAACTCACCGCCAGCGCGGCTCGGCCTGCTGGGCGTTCCACTGGGCCCAGCGCGCGGCGAGTTCGGCGACGCGCGCGGGTTCGGCGGCGGCGAGGTTCCTCGCTTCGGAGACATCGTGCGCGAGATCGTAGAGTTCCCACGCGCCGTCGGCGTCGCGGATGATTTTCCAGTCGCCGGCGCGCGAGGCGTTTTTCTTGCCGACGCGCCAGTGGAGCTCCGGGTGCGGCGCGGCGGTCGTCTCGACGCGCACGAGCGGGAGCAGGCTGGCGCCGTCGGGCGACGCGCCGACGGCGGGCGGCGTGACGCTGGCCGCGGCGAGCGCGGTGGCGGTGAGGTCGAAGGCCATGACGGGCTGCGCGAGCGTCTGGCCGGCGGGGATTTTTCCCTTCCACGCGACGGCCATCGGAATGCGGATGCCGCCTTCGTAGAGCTGGCCTTTTTCGCCGCGGAGCGGGGCGTTGCTGGAGGTGAGCTCGCGTGTGGGCCCGCCGTTGTCGCTCAGAAAAACGATCAGCGTGTTTTCCTCGAGGCCGAGCGTGCGGAGCTGGGCGACGACGCGGCCGACGCTGTCGTCGAGGTGCGCGAGCATCGCGGCGAAGATGCGGCGGTGGATGTCGGGGATGTGCGCGAACTTCGCGAGCCAGGCGTCGGCGCCCTGCATGGGGCTGTGCACGGCGTTGTAGGCGAGGTAGAGGAAGAACGGCTGCGCGCGGTGGCGCGCGATGAAGCCGCAGGCCTCGCGCGTGAACGCATCGGTGAGGTTGGCGCGCTCGTCGATGGGCTGGCTGCTGCGGAGGATGGGGTTGTCCGCGTCGTAGTCGGGCTCGTGGTTGTTGAGGTGCGTGCTCCAGATGATGCGGCCGTCGGGCGAGGTCCACCGGCCCTTGCCGCCGTCGGGCAGCGCGCGGCGGCGCAGCCACGACACCACGCCGTCCCATGGCGGCGGCACGTAGGTGTGGCCCTCGTGGAGGAAACCGAAGAACTCGTCGAAGCCGCGGCGCTGCGGGTGAAATTCCGCCGTGCCGCCGAGGTGCCATTTGCCGACGAGCGCGGTCGCGTAGCCGGCGTCGCTGAGGCGGTTGGCGAGCGTCTTTTCGGCAACCGGCAGGCCGATGCCCGGCAGGGCGTTCTTCACGCCGATGGGATTGAACTCGAAGCCAAAGCGCGTCTGGTAGCGGCCGGTCATCAGCGCGGCGCGCGACGCCGCGCAAAACGGCGCCGTCACGTAGCCGTTGGTGAACCGCGCGCCGCCGGCGGCCAGGGCGTCGAGGTTAGGCGTCGGGATGTCCCGACCGCCATAGCAGCCGAGTTCGCCGTAGCCGAGGTCGTCGGCGACGATGAGGACGATGTTGGGGCGGCGCGCGGGATCGGCCGCCGCGAGGACCACCGGCGTGAGCAGCAGGGCGAGGAGGGTTTTCATGACGTGAGGATGCGGGGGGCTAGCGCGCGACGGCAGGCGCCTGGAGGTGCGGCGGCTTCTCGCGCACCTCGCGCAGCGATCGAGCGGGATCGTGGTGGGGGTTGGCGCCGGGAATCTCGGCGCCCATGTCGCGCAGCCAGCGGCGCAACGCGGCCTGCATCGCGCGGGCCCGGGCCGGCTCGCGCGCCGCCAAGTCGGCGGCTTCGCCGAGATCGTCGTGGAGGTTGAAGAGCTCGACGCGCGCGCCGGGGCGGTGGCGATTTTGCCCGTCGAACGAATCGCCAAAGTAGTCGATGAGCTTCCAGTCGCCCTCGCGAATCACCGCGCACGGCGTGGCGCCCCAGCGCAGATCATAGAGCGGCAGGTGCCAGAAGAGCGGGCGGACGGGCAGCGGCCGGCCGCGCAGCAGCGGCCCGAGGTCGGTGCCGTCGAGCACGGCGCCCGGCGGCGGAACGGCGCCGGCGGCGGCGAGGAGCGTCGGCGCCCAGTCGACGACATGCAGCGGCGTGGCGACGACGCGCCCCGGGGCGACGACGCCGGGCCAGCGCACGATGCACGGCACGCGGATCCCGCCCTCGTAGGCGGAGCCCTTGCCGGCGCGCAGCGGGGCGTTGCTGAACTGCTCCTGCTCGACGTGGAGCTCGGTCGCGGTGCCGGGCCCCTGGGTGAAGGGCTTCACGTCGAAGCCTTGGTAGACGCCGCCGTTGTCGCTGAGAAAAACGACCAGCGTGCGCTCGCGCTGGCCAAGTTCCTCGAGCGCCGCGATGAGCCGGCCGACGGCATTGTCCATGTGCTCGATCGCGGCGAGGTAGGTGGCGTTGTGCAGGCCGGTGGCGGGCGCGCCCCGCGCGAGATATTTTTCGACGAGCGCGGGCGGCGCCGCGACCGTGTTGTGGATCGTGTGGTGCGCGAGGTAGAAGAACCACGGGCGGCTGCGTTCGCGGCGGATGAACGCGATGGCCTGCGTGGTCAGGTAGTCGACGTGCTTGTCGCCCTCGTTCTGCGAGCCGGGGCCGGGCGGGGCCGAGAAATCGAAGCCGTAGTGCGGGGCGGCCTCGGGCTTGAGCGCCACGTAGTTGCCGTCGGCGTTGGTGGTGAGGTGCCATTTGCCCGCCGTGCCCGTGACGTAGCCGGCCGCGCGGAGGGCCTTGGGAAACGTGAAGGCGGCGCGCGGCAGCTGCTCGGCAAACGCCGGCTCGCGCACCGGCGCCCACGGCGCGCCATACCAGGGAATGACGTGCCAGAGGCCGTTGCGCGCGGTGTGCTGGCCCGTGAGCAGCGCGGCGCGCGTCGGCGTGCACTGCGGCATCACGTAGGCGTCGGTGAACCGCGCGCCCTCGGCCGCGAGCCGGTCGAGGTGCGGCGTCGCGACGAGCTTGCTGCCATAGCAACCCAGCGTGGGCCAGCCCTGGTCGTCGGTGAGGATGAACAGGATGTTTGGACGCGCCGGCTCGCCGGCCACGAGGCGCACGGCGGCCAGCGCGAGCGCCGCGGCGAGCCGGGGGCGGAGCAGACGGCGGGGCATCGACGTGCGGCGCGCCCAGGCGGCCGCATGGCGTTCAAAACGTGAGCGTGCTCGTGAGGCTCCAGCGCCGCGGGGTTTGGAAGACATAGCGGTAGGCGCGGATCTGATCCGCGTCCACGACCTGGAGCTTCTCCTGGTTGAGCAGGTTGTCGACATTGAGCTGGAGGCGCACGCGATGCTTGCCGGAGAGGCGGAGGTTGTAGGCGGTCATCGCGTTCACGACGGTGTAGGCGCCGCCGTAGAGCGGGGCGTTGCCGCGGGTGGCGTCGTAGCCGACGACGGCGTCGCCGCGGTATTGCACGCCGCCGCCGACCGTGAGGCCGTTGAGCCAGCTGTCACTGCGGCGGAGGGTGTAGCTCGTGAAGAAATTTCCGGTGTCGCGGCGGAGCTGGCGGCGCGTCTGCCCTTCGCTCTGCTTGAAGCCCGCGTAGAGCGCATCGATCGTCGAGATGGCGGTGGCGATCGTGGCGTTGGCCGGCAGGCCGAAGCCGGTCGGCACGATGATCGTCGGGTTGCGCGACCACTCGGCGCGATTGGCTTCCACGTAGGCGAGGTTGCGCGGCTGGATGTTGGTCGTGATTTGCCTCGTCTGCGCGTAGTTCAACGAGGCGCGCCAGTTGGGCGTGAGGTTGGCGGTGAGGTCGTATTCCCAGCCCTTGCCCGCGGTGTCCTGCGAGTCGCGCGACGCGGTGTCGGCAAACTTGTCCACCTTGCCGAGCGCCTGCCAGATGGCGTTCATCGCGTTGATGTAGGCGTTGTCGCGGCCCACGGAGCGATTCACCTCCGTCGTCTCGTAGCGCGAAATCGAGCCGCTGAGGCGGTTGTCGAGCAGCGCGAGCCGCACGCCCATGTCCTTGCCCTCGCCGCGCCGGTTGCCGAGGAGCCGGCCGAAGATGTCGAGGTCCGACTGCGGCACGAAGTTGTTCGCGGAATTGTAGAAAAGGCCGAGCTGCGGCAGCACGTTGTAGACGATGCCGTAGGTGCTCGTGTGGCCCTGCGAGCGCGTCGCGTTGGCCACGCGACGGCGCTTCGGGAAAAGCCGCGAGACGGGATCGCGGTCGTCGTTGATGTCGCCATTGCCGTTGAGATCGGCGGTGCTGCCCCAGACGGCCTGCTTGTCCACGCGCGCGCCGGCGGTGACGACGAGGCGGCCGCCGAACCAGCGGCTCTGGCTCGCAATCATCTCGGAGTCGGTGCGCGTGAGGTCGTTGCGGCTGGCGTCGCGCGTGCGCACGAGGCCCGAGGTGACGCCGTTGACGTTGTTGATCGCAAAGCGCCGCGGGTCGTGCATGCCGCGGAGGTCGGGATTGGCGGACGAGAAATCGAGGTAGGAGCGGCGGCGGATGGCGTTGTTGCCATTGGTCAAGTCGCGCGGGTAGTTGGCGGAGCCATCGGGCGTAAGGTTGACCTCGTTGTAGCCGTCGTCGCGCCCCTCGTTTTCGCGGCGGGTGAGCAGGCCGGCGAGGGTGTGCGCGCCGAGCCACTCGCTGCGCTTCCGCAGGTCGAGCGCGTAGGAGGCGGTGAAGCGCCAGTCGGTGCGCACCTGGTCGCGATAGTCCACCTGGAGCTGGCCGTCGGTGTAGTATTTGCCGGCGCCGGGATTCACGCGGCCGTCGGGCAGGCGCGCGTTGGGATCGCCGCGGAGCGCGACGTCGTTGAAGACCTGCGGGCGGTATTGCTCGCGTTGCTCGCTCTGGCGGTTCCACGCCAGCTCGATCGCGAGGTCGCCGGCGCGCTGCTCAAGGAACAGGCCGGTGTTGTAGTAGAAGAAATCGCCCGTGAACCCGGGCCCGCTGAGCGTGGCCTTGCGCGGCACGAGCGACCAATCGGTGATGGCGACGGTGTTGTTGCCGAGCGCCGGCGAGGTCGGGCCCGTGTTGGTCAGGCGCCCGCCGAACCAAGAGATCGGGCCGACGCCGCCAAACGGATCATAGATCCACATGCGCGAGGTGTTGTTGGCCGTGCCGGCGACCGCGGCGCCGAAGGTCTGGGAAATCGGCTTGCCCGCGTCGAGCCACGGCTGGAGGCGCTCCTGCGCGGGCCAAGGCTGCGAGACGACCTGGTTCACGTCGCCGTATTCGGAATCGAGGCGAATCTCGGTGTGCTTGAACGGCCGGTAGGTGACCGCGAGCGCCGCGCCCGTGCGGTCGAGGCGATCAAACTCGCGCCAGCCCTTGCGGTCCTGCCAGAGCAGGTTCACGCGCGCCGCGAGCTTGCCCGCCACGAGCGTGCGCCCGACATCGACGGTGCCGCGGTAGTCGTCCCAGCTGCCGACGCGCAGGCGCAGCTCGTTGGTGTCGCGCCCGATCAGCGCGCGCTTCGTGGACGTGTTGATGATGCCGCCCGGGCCGCCGATGCCGAACAGGATGGAGTTGGGCCCACGCGCGAAATCGAGGCGCTCGATGTTGTAGCTGTCGGAGGAGAGCGACCACGCGAAATAGTTTCGCCCGAGCGACGCGCCCGTGAAGCCGCGCAGCTGGAAAACGAGGTCGTTGGAGCTGGCGACGTTTCCGGTGTAGTCCGTCGTGTCCCTGGAGCCGTTGAGCCCGTATTCGAGCGCCTCGGTGACGTTGATGGCGCCGATGTCGTCGAGAAATTCCTTCGTGAACACGGAGATGGCCGCGGGCGTGTCGCGCAGCGTGGTGTTGAGGCGCGAGCCGGCGAGCGTGTTGGTCGCGGTGTAGCCGGTGTCCTTGTCGGTGCGGACCTCGAAGGGGGAGAGGGTGACGGCCTCGTCGGTCGCGGGCTTGGCGGGGACGGAGGCGGCCTGGGCGAACGCGGACGACGCCGCCATCAGCGCGAGGAGCGTGGCGGCGGGATAGGACGGGGTGGCGGGGCGTGGGGTGGTCATGGGTGGGTCGGGGACAAATGCGGCCGGATCAGAATTTCACGTCGGCGGAGAGGATGTAGCGGCGCGGGGCCTGGAGGCCGTAGCTGTTGCCGTTGAACACGACGTCGCCGGCGGGGGTGGTGACGGTATTGAAGGAGGTATAGCGCTTGAACTGCTCGTCGAGGAGGTTTTCGACGTTCAGCTGGAAGTTGACCGCGCGGGAGAAGACCTTCGTGCGGTAGCCGGCCGAGGCGGAGAGCGTGGCGGTGCCCTTGGTGGTGAGGCGCTGAAACGATTTCGGATCGGTGGCGATGCGCGACTGATAGCCGACGTAGCGCTCGCCCCGGATATTCGCGCCGCCGCCGAGGCGGAGGCCCTTGAGCGCGCCGCGGGTGAACTCGTAGTTGGTGTAGAGGTTGGCGGTGTGCTTGACCGTGCCGGCGAGGGGCAGGCCGTTGGCGACGGAGGCGACGGCGCTGTCGATCTGCTGGAGATTGGTGCGGAAGGCGGTGGCGCGGGCGTCGTTGGCGGCCGTGAGCGCATCAAGCGTCCGCTGCCACTCGGCGCGGTTGCGCGCGATGTAGTCGAGGGAGCGGGTCCAGCCGCCCTGGCGCTCGGTCTCGGGGAACGCGAGGTTGAACATCAGGCGCCAGTCCTTGGTGAGGTTGGCGGTGAGCTCGAATTCCACGCCGGTGCCCTTGTAGTCGATGATCTCGCTCGGCGCGGTCGGGAGCTGGCGGGGGCTGGTGGCGACGTTGTCGACGACGTTCCAGATGGCGTTGATCTGCGTGCGGGGCACGGTGACGCCGGTGCTCGAATCGTTCGTCTGGGTGTTTTCGTAGTAGGCGATGGAGCCGGTCACGCGGCCCTGGAGGAGGGTGAACTTGGCGCCGAGTTCCTTGCCCTTGGATTGCTTGGCGGGGAGCGGGACGTTGGCGATGCCGGTGGCGGGATCGAGGAGGAAGCCGACGACGGCGGTGTCGTAGCCCTCGGAGTAGGAGGCGTAGGGCGAGAGCCACGAGGTGAGCTTGTAGACGGCGCCGGCGTTGCGGGTGGTGACGGGATCGAAATCGTTCAGGCTGCCGGCGCCGGAGAGATTGGCGGCGGCGGGGCCGGTGTAGCGTTCGAGGTAGCCGTAGAATTCGCCGGTGGCCGGATCGATCTGGGCGACGGTGGCTTTCTTGCGGAGCTTGTCGCGCCGCACGCCGACGAGCGTGATGAGCCGGCCGTCGGCGAACCACCGCGACGACGCCGCGAGCTGGCCCGAGCCGAGGTCCTTGTCTTCGCCCGGGAAAAAATTCCACACGCCCTGCTTGATGCCGGACGGCAGCGACTGATCGATGCCGCGCTGATCCTCGTAGATGCGCACGCGGATCGCGTTGGCGTTGGCATTGGGATTGCCGATTCTCGCGCCGGGGACGTCGAGGATCGTCTGGATGGTGTAGTCGCGATAGGCGTCGTTGCGGAACATGCCGCCGACGAGGAAGCGATGCTCCGACCAATCGCCGAGCCGGGTGGCGTAGGCGGCGGTGGCGCGCACCTCGTAGAGGGTGTTGCGCTGTTTCGTGAAGGAGAACGGCCCGGCCTCGGAGTAGCGCTTGCCAAAGTTGGGATTGGTCGCGCCGCCGGGCAGGTTGCGGTTCACGTCGACGAGCAGGCCCTCGGTGGCGAGCTGGTATTGCACGCGTTCCTGCCGCGCGAAGTTGCCCGCGACTTCGAGGAAGAGGTGGTCGCCGACCTGCTGCTCGATGAACGCGGCGGCGGTGGCGTAGTCGAGCTTCACGTCGGCGCCGTCGCCGACGCGGATATCGTAGCCGCGATAGGGCAGCGTGGGGACGCTGGGCGCCAGGTAGGCGGGGCGATAGGTGTCGAGTTGGTAGCCCGTGCCCGCCGTCTGCGCGAAGCCCGTCCAGTCGACGACGCCAAGGCCGGTGCCGGGCATGTAGACTTTGTAGTTGGCGCCGATGCGCGAGGTGCCGGAGCCCGCGACGATCGCCTGGTTCGCGGCGGTGTAGGAGGTCGTGCGATCCCAGCCGCTCAGGCTGTCGCGGAGCACGGAGCCGAGCCACGGGGAGGACTGGCGCTGGACGTAGCGTTCGCCCTCGAGGCGGACGGTGGTCTTCGGAAACGGATTCCACGTGGTGGTGGCGAAGCCGCCTTTGCGGCGCACGTAGGTGAAGTCGCGCCAGTCGTTCTCGTCCTGGTAGAGCGCGCCGCCGCGGACGGCGACCTTGTCGCTGAGCTTGTAGTTGGCGTCGAGGGTGGTGCGGCCGAAGCCGCCCTCGCTGTTGTAGCGATAGGTGGCCTGGGCGAAGTTGCGGAACTTCGCCTGCTTCGTGGAAAGGTTGAGCGTGCCGCCGGCCTTGGTGTCGCCAAACACGAGGGCGTTCGGGCCGCGCGCGGCATCAAGCCGCTCGGTGACGTAGCTGTCGGGGTTGACGTAGCTGATGAAAAAATTCCGGTAGAGAAAGCCCGAGGGGAAGCCGCGCAGCGACACGGCATAGTCGTTCATGCTCGCGGGATTGCCCGGCACGGAGCTCGGAAAATACTGCGAGGCCGCCACGAGGTCCGTGGCGGCGATGTCGTCGAGAAACTCGCGCGTCAGCACCGAGACCGATCCCGCCATCTCCTGGATCGGCGAGACGAGGCGGCCGCCGGCGAGGGAGTTCGTGGCGGTGTAGCCGGTGTCGCGCGACGAGGTGACCTCGAACGGCGAGAGCTGCACGGTCTCGGCCGGCAGGGCGGACGGCGCCGTCTGGGCGGCGAGCGGGGCCGCGGAGAAAATGGCGGCGAGCAACGCGGAGAGGGAGCGGGTTTGCTTGTTGGTCGGCATGGTGGAAGTGGGTTTCGGCGGCGGGGGCGCCGACGGCTGGCGCGCAGGGAGCGGCTGACGTTCGACGCGCAGGCCGCCGGTGCGCGGATCCTGCGTGATGATGAGCGGGGTGTGGGCGACGAGGAGGTCGAGGGCCTCGCGCAGCGTCATCTCGCCGCGCACGGCGGGCGTGCGGACGCCGCGGACGGTCTCGACCAGAAAAACGATCTCGGCGCCGCCCTGGCGCGCGATCAGGCGGAGGGTTTCGATGGCTTCGCCGGCCGGCACGTTGAAGGTGCGGGCGGCGGCTCCGGCGACCCGCGCGGTGAGCACGAGCACCAGGAGACAGCGGGCCAAGGCGCAGCCGCGATGGCAGTGCCAGGCCTTGAAAATGGGAAACGGCATGACGGCCGACGGTTGGGGGTTAGGTTGCTAACAAGACGGGCGACCCCGCGCTTTCCCCCAAAAAATCCTGAAAATCCGGGCGCGGGGCGATCACTCGGCGGCGCGCAGCACGATGCGGTAGGGCGTCTCGATCTCGGCGCGCAGCCGCGCGGTGGTGGACAGCAGCTGCACGAAACCCTCCAGGTTGTCGGAGCGGATCGAGGCGGCGATGGAAAGCCGGCCGAGGGCAGGATCGGCGAGCACGAGTTGCGTGCGGTTGCGGCGGTTCAGCTCGGCGAGCACCTCGGCGAGCGGGGTCGAGGCGAAGTCGAGCAACTGCGGTTGCCACGCCTGCACCCGGGCGCGTGCGGCGGCGGAGGCCGGGCTCACCTGCGGGGCGCCGCCGGCGAGGGCGACCACGGCGAGCTGGCCGGCGCTCACCACGGGCGGTTCGCCCGGCGCGGAGGGCGGCGCCACCTGCACACGTCCCTCGGTGACGAGCACTTCGACGCGGGCGGAGGCGAGGCGGACGTTGAAGGCGGTGCCGACGGCGCGGACATCGACGCCGGCGGCGTGCACGATGAAGGGGCGCGTGGGGTTCTTCGCGACGGTGAACAGCGCTTCGCCGCGGCGGAGCGCGACGCGGCGCGCCGCGGCGGTGAAATGCACGTCGATCTCGGCGCCGCCGGTCAGCTCCACGACGGAGCCGTCCTCCAGCGTGCGGCGCTCGTAGCCGCCGCTCGCCGGCGCGGGGGCGGCCGCGACGGCGGCGGGGGACGCCGGCCGGTGGGGCGCGAGCGCGAGGCCGCCGGCCAGCAGGGCGACGGTGGCGGCCGCGGCAAGCGTGGCGGGGTGGCGCCACCAGGAGCGCCGCGCGGGGCGCGCGAGCACGTCCGGATTGGGCTCGGCACCGTGTTGCGGCTGCCACGCGGCGATGCCGTCCAGCCGGCGCCAGCCGCGCCGATGCCGCGCAAACCACTCGCCATGCCGCGGGTCGGCGGCGAGCCACTGGAGAAACGCGTCCTGCTCCGCGCCCGACAGCCCGCGGTCGTGGAGGGCCAGCCAGCGCGCGGCGGCGCGCCGCACCTCCGCGGAGTCGTCGCGGGCGCTCACGGCCGGTCCTTTCGATCGCCGTGCACGGCGAAAAACTCCGTGCATTTTTCGATGCCGATCGTGATCTGGTTTTCGACGGTGCTCTCCGAGATGCCGAGGCGCGCGGCGATCTCGCGCTGCGGCAGGCCGTAGAGCTTGCGCAGCGTGAAGACCTGCCGGCAGCGGGCGGGGAGCGACTGGATGGCTTCGGTCAAGAGGGCGAGTTCCTGGTGGCGCGCGACGATCTCGGGGATGTCGGCGTCCTCATCCAAGACGTCCAGGTCCGCCATTTCCCCCATGGACTCCGTGCGCGCAAGGTCGTGGCGGCGCAGCCGGTCGAGCGCGAGGTTGCGCGCCGTGGCGAAGAGAAACGCCTTCGGCGAGCGCATCGTCGCCCCGGCCTCCCGCGCACGGAGCACGCGCAGGAACGCCTCCTGGACCACGTCATCCACCTCCACCTGCGCCGCAAAGCGCGCCCGCAGCCACGCCCGCAGCATCGGCTCGAGCGGCTGCACCTCGGCGGCGAACCAGACGGCATGCTCGGATCGGGGCGAATCCACGGCGCGAAAACGCCGCCCGGTGCGACCGATGACAAGCCGAATCCAGGTGCGCCTCCTCCGCCGCATTAGCTCAATCTTGATTCTCCGGCCCGTCCGGTTGTCCTCATATGAGATTCGGAACTGTGCGGATCTTTTCGACATCACCCGACCCGAAATTCGTCCCAGAAAAATTCTGAACCATATGGCCTCTGCAACCAACGCCGTGTTTCGGAAAAACGCAGTGGGGTCGACTCGCACATTTCGGCGAAACATCCGAAAAATCATTCCGCTGGTTTTCCTGATGGTTGGTGTTTGCCTCTGTCATTCGATGGAGGCGGCGCGCACGCTGCGCACGACTGAGAAGCTGCCCAGGCGCGAGCTAGAAGTTCTCTGTCCTCCCGATCTATGGAAGACTATCGCGGACTTACCCATAGTTAGCTATGTGGTATTTGACGCCCGTGCAGCTGCCGGAGCCAAAGTGAAGATGAGCGGAGTAGCCGAAGCTCACCCCAATCCATCGATGGAAGCGATAGCGGCACAGATTGCCACTCGGGCACGGATTCGCACATTTACCACCGGCTCTAACGTTGAGCCTCAGGTCGACGTCTACGTCGTGTTTTTTCCGCCCAGCAAGACGAAACAGGTTGCCTTGTTGTTTGCCCAACTTCGAGGCCTGAGCTTTGTCCGTCCAAGCTCCACCAATAGCTATCATCTAGAAATATGTGATGTGCCAGGCATGAGCCCAAGCAACGCGCCTCCACCAGCGCCCACGTCTATCCAGCGTCCCACTGACGCCGGAAATCCCGCCAGCGGTGCGCGGAGCTCACGATGAATCGTTAGGAGAATCAAGAAAGAGATCTCGCAAACGATTCTGATTCTAGGCGGAGGCATTGGCTTGTTCGCGTGCGTCCCAGCCGCGCTACACAGCTGGCTCTTACGTCGAGGATTCGGCGGCGATCTTACCACAAAGGAGATGCTGACGCTCTACAGTCCTTTGTTTTGCTGCGCGGCCATCGTCGCTGGCGTGGCGCAAGCGCCAGAGCAAAGATCGTGGATTTGGTCTTACCAAAGACGGCGGTAGTTGCGACGCCGGCGGTCCAGCAGATGAGCCAAATGATGGATAGTTTCAGACTCGACGCCCCAGGTTGAATTCGGCGCGGCGCTTCTCCCGGGCGTAAGAACCGGCGCGGACAGCTGTGGCAGGCTCCTTTGGGTAGGCACCAGTCACGCGGCCCCGCTGGCCCGCTCAAAACGAATAGGTCGTCGTGAACCGAAACTCCCGCGGCTGCACCAAATCGTAGCGCGTGTAGGCGACGCCGCGGCCGCCGGGGAGCACGTAGCCACCGGGCAAGGCGGCGGACGTGGCCAGGCGCGAGGGGATGATGTCGTCCTGGTTCAGCAGGTTGGAGACGTTCAGCTGAAAGCGGAAGCGCCCCGGCAGGCCGCGGAATTTCCGCGTGTAGCCGAGCATCAGGTCGGCCGCGGTGAGGGGCTTGCCGGAGATCTCCTGGCCCTTGGCGTTTTCGCCGATGATGTTGGCGCTGCGCCAGCGCCAGCCCGCACCGATGGTGAACCCTTCCAGCCGTCCGCCCCGCACATCGTAGGCGGTGAAGAAACTGACCTTGTGCGGCCGCACGCCCCAGCGCTTGATCTGGGCCAGGCGCTCGTCGTTGAACGCCTCGACGAGATCGAACACCTCGCGCGCGATCGTGGAGCCGTTGGCGGTCGTGAGCGCCGAGGGGTTGGCGTTGGGCGACTTGGCGCCGAGCTCGATCCATTTTGCGACGGCGCCGCCGCCCTCGATCGCGCCGGGGTTGATCACGTAGCGGCCGGCGGCGTCCTGCGTCACGGGCTGCGTGAGCAGCACCTCGTCGGCGCGCTTGAAGCCGTAGAACGCGACCGCCTCGGGCGCCATCTCCACGCGGCCCGAATCGGTATAGGAGTAGTTGGCGACGAGGCGCCACTGGCGCGTGAGGTTGGCGGTGAGGCGGGCCTCGTAGCCGGAGGCATCGAAGTCCGAGCGGACGGAGTTGGCGCCCGGCGTGTATTGCCGGCGAATCGGATCCCACTCGGCCGCGGTGTAGGGGCGGCCGGCGCCGACGAGCACGGTGCCAAACGCATCCATGACGCGGGTGTTCGCCGCCGTGAGCGTCGGCGTGAAGGGCTGGGTGACGCGGCCGATTTCCTTGCCGGTGAAATAGACGACGCGGGCGTTGAGCCGCCCATCGAGCAGGTCGAAGCCGAGCCCGAAGTCCCTGCCCTCGCCCTTTGAGAGCGGCGAGAGGTTGCCATCGGGGAAGACCGTGCGCGCCAGCGGCGGGATGCCGACGTTGGACGAGCGGTTGCCGATGAGGGAAAGCCAGCCGGTCGCGTGATAGACCACCCCGGCGGTGCGCGTCTGGCCGCCGAAGAAATTCGGCTTCCCGTGCGCGGGATCGACGTCGATCACGTCGCCTTGGATCGGGTCGTTGAGGTAAGCGAGCTGGATGTTCTTCACCCGGTCCTCGCGGTAGCCGAGCGTGGCGACGAGGCGGCCGCCGAGGAAAAAGCTCTGCGTGGCGGCCATCTTCGAGTCGAGCTTCTGCTGCATCCCGCCGTTGTCGGCGCCCCCGCCGGCGACGTTGGCGTAGGCGGTCGGGTAGGCGCGGCCGCCAAAGTTGACCGTCGCGGGCAGCGCGCGCCAGTCGCCGGCGCGGTAGGTCTCGTAGCTGCCCTCGGTGAGGTAGTTTCGCACGGTCACGCGGTTGTTGGCGTTGCTCGGGTCGGCGTTGAACGGCCGGCCGGCGAGCACGAGCCAGGAGTTGGCGCGGCGATCGTGCACGTCCTGCCGCGAGACGGACGCAGCGAGGCGGTGCAGGCCGAGCCATTTCGACTTTGTCTCGAGCGTGTAGGAGGCGGAGAGACGCGACTCGCGGCTGTCGCCGCTGTGGACGTCGCGCGTCCATGTGCCGTCGAAATACATCCGGCCCGCGTAGGGATTGGCGGGGCCGCCCACGCCGAGCGTGCGGTTGGGATCACCCCGCAGCATCGGCAGCGTGCCGTTCATCAGGTTCACCTGCGCCGCCGTCCACTGGTAGTTCTGGCCGAGGTTGAAGATCAGGTTGCGCGTCGGCTGCCAGTCGAGCGTGACGGTGTAGTTGTGGAGATACTGGTCGCGATACATGCCGGGGCCGACGGCATTGCCGTTGAGCGGGAAAAATTTCGGATCGTAGAGGCGCAGGACGCCGAGGGTCGCGCCGCGCGTGCCATCGGGCGCGCGGACGGCGGCGTTGTTGTAGCTGCTCGAGATGAACGTGCCGATGGCGTCGAAAAACACGCCCTCGTTTTCGATGTAGGTCACGCGGTGGTTGTTGCCGCCCACGGTGCCGTCGCGGCTGGTGACGCCCACCGCCTGCTGCGCGGCCGTCACCGCCGTGGTGCCCACGGGGGTAAACGTGACCGCGGCCACGCCCGACGCCTGGCGGTTGTCATACCACGCGAGCACCTGCTCGGCGTCGCCAAAGGAGCGCACGACCGCCGTCTTGTCGCGGCCGCTTTCGCCCATCGCCGTCACGGTGACGCTGCGCGCCGGCCGCCACGTGACGGCGCCGAAGAGGCGGCGCTTGTCCTGGAAATCAAACATCCGCCAGCCGCCGTTTTCCTGATGGAGGGCCGACACCGCGAGGGCGAGCCGGTCCTTGACGAGCACCTTGTTCAGATCGAGCTCGGCGCGCTGGCGCGCCCACGAGCCGAGGCCGTAGCGGAACTGGCCGCTGTCGCGGTGCGTCGCCGCGATTTTCGACGACTGGTTCAGCAGGCCGCCCGGCTGGCCGATGCCGAACAAAATGCTGTTCGGCCCGCGCGCGTCGTCGATGCGCCCGACGCGATACGGATCCGTCGGCGAGATGCTCGTGAAGAAATCCTGGCCCACGCTCGCGAGCAGCCCGCGCACCTGGATGCCCGCGGAGAGCGCGTGGCCGCCGATGATGCGGTTCTGCTCGGACGACGCGCCCTGCGAATTCGTGTCCATCTCGGAATTGACCGAATACTCGAGCAGCTGCGCCAGGTCGGTGATCGCGAGGTCGTCGAGAAACTCGCGCGTGAACACCGCGACGGAACTGGCGGTGTCGCGCAGCCGGGTGTTGAGGCGGCTGCCCGCGAGGGTGTTCTCGGCGGCGTAGCCGAGGTCGTTGTGGGTGTTGACCGTGAACGGGCTCAACTCGACGACTTCGGATGCCGCCGCGGGCGCGGCCGAAGTCGTCGGCGCGACCGCCTGCGCGACGAGCGCGGCGGGCAGGAGCAAGGCAAGCAGGGACGCGGCAGGGATCGTGGGGTGCATGGCCGGCGAAGCTGGGGGACGCGCAGCGAGGGGTTCGCCGCACAAGCCCGACCACCCTCGCCTTCACCGCCGAGGCGTCAACCTCGCAAACGGCGCCCAGGCGCTCGTCGCCGCGCGGAAGAAACGCCCGAGGTTTGTCTCGCTCCGCCGCCGGCGGAATGAAGCCGCCGTTCGCCGCGAACGGGAATTTGCCCGAACCCTCGGTGCCGCGCGGCGTCGCCCGCGAGCCGAAGCCCGGGCTTTACCTGCGGCGCGCGTTGGGAATCGTGGCGTCGCGCCGCCTCCCTTAGAAAACCAACCGCCGGCACCGCCATGAACCCGCGTCCCGCCTCCTTGTTTTTGCTCGCCGCCACGCTCGCGGTCGCGGCGCCCCTCACGCCCGACCTCACGAAGGCCCCCGCGCAGCACGGCTGGCGCTTCGCGCCCAACACCGCCGCCTCATGGGTCGCCGACGCCAAGGGCCGGCCCGCGCTCAAGGCCAAGGGCATCGTGTGGCTTGAGGGCACGACGTTCGCCGATGGGACGATCGAGGCCGACATCCTCGGGCAGAGCGCGCCCCCGCAAACCAACTTCCTCGGCATCGCGTTCCGCGGCGTGGACGACACGACCTACGACTGCGTCTACTTCCGGCCGTTCAATTTCCGCGCGCCCAACCCCGACAACGCCAGCCACGCCGTCCAATACATCTCGCACCCCGAGTGGACGTGGTCGCGCCTGCGCAAGGAGCGCACCGGCCGCTACGAGCAGCCCATCGCCCCCGCGCCCGACGGCGACGCGTGGTTCCACGCGAAGATCGTGATCGCGGGAAAATCGATCCGCGTCTTCGTCAACGGCGCGGCGAAGCCCTCGCTCGAAGTCGAGTCGCTCACCGCGCGCGGCGCCGGCCGCGTCGGCATCTGGGGCGGCGCGGAGTCGGGCCAGGGCGGGCACTTCGCGAATTTGGTGCTTACACCGTCGGCCGCCGCGAAATAGTCGTGGCTGAGGCGGCCCGCCTCCGTGAGTATCGGCCAGGCCCGGGGCGAGACGCCTCGTCCACGACTCTCCTGTCCGATGATTTCGTCCTCATCCACCTCCACCTTCACCGTGCGCCTCGCCACTCTCGACGATGCACCCGCGCTGGAGGAACTGATTCCCCTCTCGGTGCGCACGCTCCAGGCCGCGCACTACTCGCCCGCGCAGATGGCCGCGGCGCTCGGGCCGGTGTTCGGCGTGGACCGCGCGCTCATCGCCGACGGCACCTATTTCGTCGCGGCGGCCGGGGACGGCCTCGTCGGCTGCGGCGGCTGGAGCCGGCGGCAGGCGCAGTTCGGCGGCGACCGGGGCCGGCAGGGCGAGGATGGTTTCCTGGATCCCGCGCGCGATGCCGCGCGGGTGCGCGCGTTTTTCGTCCATCCCGGCTGGGCCCGCCGCGGCGTGGGCAGCGCGATCCTGCGGGCCTCGGAAGACGCGATCCGGGCCGCGGGCTTCACGCGGATCATGATGGTCGCCACGCTCGCCGGCGAGCCGCTCTACGCGCGGCACGGTTACGTGGCGGAGGAGCGCTACGCCGTGCCGATGGCCGGCGGGCTCACGCTGCCCGTCGTGCGCATGGCCAAGGCCGTGCCCGGCGCGTGACGCCATGGGGCCGAGAATCGCTTTTCCCATGCGCCCTGCCCTCGCCGCCGCCTTCGTTCTCGGCCACCGGCGCGCCCGGCGAAGGCTGGCTCGCGCGCGGGGCCTCGACGCCGCGGTGCACGAGTTCAACGCGACCGTCATCACGGTGGCCGGCCAAAGGGTCGCGCCCTCGGCCGCCACTGGCAAAGCCACGGCGAAGGCCTCGCGACCGTGTTCCGCGAGTATTTCGCCGAGACCCCGCGGTGATCCTTGCCACGCGTCTTCCGCTCCCTCGCGCTTGGCCGCCCGCCATTTCCCCTCCATCCCCGTCCATCCTCCCCCCATGCACCGTCGCTCCCTCGCGCTTGCGCCTCTTTGCCTGCTTCTCGTCGCCGCCGCGGCCGTCGCCGCCCCCGCGGGAAAACCCAACGTCCTCTTCCTCGCCATCGACGATCAAAACGACTGGGTCGGTGCGTTCGGCGGCCACCCGCTGGCGAAGACGCCGCACCTCGACGCGCTCGCGGCGCGCGGCACCGCGCTGCTCAACGCCCACTGCCAGGCCCCGCTGTGCAATCCCTCGCGCACCAGCCTCATGCTCGGCCTGCGGCCCACCACCACCGGCATCTACGGCCTCGCGCCCTGGTTCCGCACGCTGCCCGAGTGGCGCGATCGCGTGGCGCTGCCGCAGCACTTCAAGGCCCACGGCTATCGCACGTTTTCCACGGGAAAAATCTACCACGGCGGCGCGGGCGGCCCCGGCGCCGGGGCCGGCAAGGCCAAGGGGAAAAACAAGCAGGCCGACGCCACCGGCCCCGCCACCGCGCCCGAGTTCGACGTGATCGGCTCCGCGGGCGGCGTGGGCGCGCGGCCCGGGAAAAAACTCATCGGCGACACCCCGATGGGCAACAACCCGCTCATGGACTGGGGCGTGTTTCCGCACCGCGACGAGGACAAGGGCGACTACCAGGTCGCCAGCTGGGCCGTCGATCAGCTCAAGGCGATGCCGAAGGATCAGCCGTTCTTCCTCGCCGCGGGATTTTTCCTCCCGCACGTCCCGATCTACATCACGCAGCAGTGGGCCGACCTCTACCCCGACGACGACTCGATCCTCCCCGTCATCCAGCGCGACGACCGCGGCGACACGCCGCGCTTCTCGTGGTATCTCCATTGGGACCTGCCCGAGCCGCGCCTGAAGTGGGTCGAGGAACACCGCCAGTGGCGCAACCTCGTCCGCAGTTATCTCGCCGCCACGAGCTTCGTCGACGCGCAGATCGGCCGCATCCTCCGCGCGCTCGAGGAGGCCGGCCTCGCGGAAAACACCATCGTCGTCGTCTGGGGCGATCACGGCTGGCACCTCGGCGAGAAAGCCATCACCGGCAAAAACACGCTCTGGGACAACGGCACCCGCGTGCCGCTCATCTTCGCCGGCCCCGGCGTCGCGCGCGGCGGCCGCTGCACGCAGCCCGCCGAGCTGATGGACATCTACCCGACGCTCGTGGAGCTCTGCGGCCTCACCCCCCGCACCGACCTCGAGGGCCTGAGCCTCGTGCCCCAGTTGCGGGACGCCTCGGCGAAGCGCGCCCGCCCCGCGATCACGAGCCACAACCAGGGCAACCACGGCGTCCGCAGCGAGCGCTGGCGCTACATCCGCTACGCCGATGGCACCGAGGAACTCTACGACCACGCGAACGATCCGCGCGAGTGGACGAACCTCGCGCTCAAGCCCGAGATGGCGGCGGTCCTCGCCGAGCACCGCCGCTGGCTGCCCACGATCGATCGCCCGCCCGCGCCCAACAGCGCGCAGCGCGTGCTCACCTACGATCCCGCGACCGACCAGGCGGTGTGGGAAGGCAAGACCGTGAAGCGCGGCGATCCGATCCCGCAGTAGCCGGCTCCGTGCGCCGCGGCGGGCGTCCCGGTGGCGCGAGGCCTCAGCCCGCGCCGAACGTGGTGTCCCCTGCCGGCGCGGGCTGACGCCATCTTGTCTCGTCCGCCCGCGTGCCATCGTCTGGCGGCCGCCCCGCCTCCCTATGATACCCAGGATCCTCCTCGTGCTCGCGTTGCTGTGTCCCGTCCTCCGCGCCGCGGCGCCCTCCGCCGGATCGCTGGAGGGCCGCGTGGCGAACTCCGCCACGGGCGACTATGTCGAGCGCGCCCGCGTCACGATCGAGGGCACGGCGCTCGAGGCGTTCACCGACGATGCGGGCCGCTATGCGTTTCCCGAGGTGCCCGCCGGCCCGGCGCGCGTGCGCGCGGCCTTCACCGGCCTCGCGCCGGAGGTCGCGACGCTCACGATCAACGCGGGCGCGACCGCCACCCACGACTTCACGCTCACGCGCCCCGGCGACGTGGTGAAGCTCGGGCAGTTCACCGTCGCCGCCTCCCGCGAGATCGACGGCGCCGCGATCGCGATCAACGAGAAGCGCTTCGCCGCCGACATCCGCAACGTGATCGCCGCGGATGAGTTCGGGCCGATGGCCGACGGCAATGTCGGCGAGCTCCTCAAGACGGTGCCCGGCGTCGCGCTCGACTACGTGGGCGGCGCGGCGATGAACATCTCCCTGAACGGCGTGCCGAGCGGCTACGTGCCCGTGACGATGAACGGCTTTCCCCTCGCGAGCACGACCGCCACCGCGCCGACCGCGCGCGACGTCGAGCTGGTGAACGTCGCGACCAACAACCTCGCGCGCATCGAGGTGCTGCACTCGCCCACGCCCGAGATGCCCGGCAACGCCCTCGCCGGCTCCGTCAACATGGTGCCGCGCTCCGCGTTCGAGCGCGCGCGGCCGCAGCTCACGACCAACGCCTACGTGCTCATGCGCGACGACGTGCGCTCGCTCGGCAAGAGCGCCGGCCCCGGCCGCGACCCGACGCGCAAGGTCCATCCCGGCTTCGATTTCTCCCTCGTGAACCCGGTGAGCAAAAATTTCGGCTTCACGCTTTCCGGCGGCACCTCGCAGCAATACCAGCCCACGTATTTCGTGCAGGCCGACTGGCGCGGCGTGAGCGTGCCGACGACCGTCGCCGCCAACGGCACGACCGGCTTTCCCGCGACGACGCCCGACCGGCCCTACCTCACCGGCTACCTCGTCCGCGACCAGCCGCGCCAGTCGCGGCGCTCGTCGGCGAGCCTCACGCTCGACTGGCGCCTCGGCCGCGCCGACCGCGTCTCGCTCTCGCTGCAGGCCACGGCGTTCGACGCGCAATACAACCAGCGCGACCTCAACTTCGGCATCCTGCGCGTGCAGCCGGGAAACTTCTCCACCTCGTTTACCCACGGCGACCGCGGCACCGGCGCCGGCACGCTCACGCTCTCCACCTCCAACGATCGCGATCGGCGCAACCAAAACTTCACGCCCTCGCTGGTCTGGCGGCACGACGGCCCGGTTTGGAAGATGGAGGGCGGCGTCGGCCTCTCGGCGTCGGAGAGCAAGGTCTACCAAATGGGCAAGGGCCAGTTCGGCGGCACCGTCGCCAACCGCACCAACGTCTCGATTGCGTTCGACGACATTTTCTACCTCCGCCCCGGCCGCATCACCGTGACCGACGGCGTGACCGGCGCGCCCGTCGACCCCTACTCGCTCTCCACCTACACCGTCACGCAAGGCACCGGGAACATGTATAGCGCCGGCAACGTCCTCGGCGTCGGCCCCGGCGAGGGCCTCGCCAACAAGACCACCGACGTGCAGCGCAACGCCTACGTGAACGCGCGGCGCGACTTCCTGCTCGGCGCCGTCCCGCTCACGCTCAAGGGCGGCCTCGACCTGCGCCAGTCCGTGCGCGACTACCGCGGCGGCGCGATGACCTACACCTACGTCGGCCCCGACGGCCGCGCCGGCTCGGGCGACGAGGGCGCGGCGCCGTTCCTCGACCCGGGCTACTCGGATCGCGACGGCGTGTTCGGCTTTCCCAAGATCCAGCGCCTCTCCGGCTGGAAACTCTGGGACCTCGCGCAGTCGAACCCGGCCGCGTTCACCACCGTCCCCAACACCATCTACCGCTCCGCCGTGCAGCTCTCCACGTGGGCGCAGGAGGTGATCTCGTCGGCCTACGTGCGCGGCGATCTCGCGCTGCTCAACCGCCGCCTCAAGCTCACCGGCGGCGTCCGCGCCGAGCAGACCAACATCAAGGCCGACGGCCCGCTCACCGATCCCACGCGCAACTACCAGCGCGACTCCGCCGGCCGCATCGTCGACGGCAACGCCGCGCTGGCCGGCGTGCAGCCCGTGCCCATCGTGCCGGCGACCGACGCCCTCGGCGTCTCGCGGCTCACCTTCCTCGACCGCGGCGCGCACGCCGCGAAGGAATACCTCCGCTGGTTCCCGAGCCTCAACGCCAGCTACGCGCTGCGCGAAAACCTCGTCGCGCGCGCCGCGTGGTATACGTCGATCGGGCGCCCGATCTACTCCCAATACGCCGGCGGCGTGCAGTTGCCCGACGACTCGCAGGCGCCAAGCCCCAACAACCGCATCGTCGTCAGCAACGTCTCGATCAAGCCGTGGTCCGCGAAGACCGCCAAGGTGTCGCTCGAGTATTATTTCGAGCGCGTGGGGCTCGTCTCGGTCGGCGCGTTCCGGCGCGACTTCGAGAATTTTTTTGGGAGCACGCAGTTTGCCGCCACGCCTGAGTTCCTGGCGCTCTACGACCTCGACGCCGCGACCTACGGGCGGTTCGACGTCGCGACGCAGCGCAACCTCCCCGGCACGGTGCGCGCCGAGGGCTTCGACCTCGCCTACAAGCAGGCGCTCACCTTCCTGCCCGCGTGGGCGCGCGGCGTGCAGGTCTTCGCCAACGGCTCCGTCCAGCGCTTCACCGGCGAGGAGGCCGACAACCTCGCCAACTTCATCCCGAAGACCGCCGCCTGGGGCGTGAGCCTCGACCGCGAGGCGTGGAGCTTCAAAATCAACTGGAACTACAAGAGCCGCCACCGCCGCGCCGCGATCGCGGGGGCGAGCATCCCGCCCGGCACGTATGTCTTCGGCTCGAAGCGGCTCTTCGTCGACCTCGTCGGCGAGTATCGCCTCACGCGGCGCCTCGCGCTCTTCGGCAACATCCGGAACCTCGGCGACACGCCGGAGGATTTCTCGCGCGACGGCCCGGGCCTGCCCGACGTCGCCAAATTCCGCCAACGCGACCGCTACGGCGCGCTGTGGATTTTCGGCGTGAAGGGGACGTTCTGAGGAAACCGTGCGACACAGGGGGCACAGAGGACCAGGCCGAGGGCACGGAGTGATGCCGATTGCAGAGCATGGCGGGGACTTGAGCCCCAACGGGGCGCGAGCAGATTCAACCGACGGCTTCGCCCTGGGCTATCACGTTTTCGCCCCGCTGGGGCTCCTCGCGATGCCGCTCCGCAATCCGCGCTGCGGCCCGGCAACAAGCGCCCGCCCTGCAACAAACGCTCCGTGACCTCCGCTCCTCCTCTGTGCTTTCTGTGACAAAAACGGTTTTCCTTTTCGGCTTCGCCGCGGGCTCGGCGTTCGCTGCCGCCTTGCCCACCCTCGACGAGGCCCTCGCCTCCCAGCGCGATCTCTGGGGCGAGGCCGCCATCGCGCAGCCCAACGGCCCGAGCTACGAGTTCTTCGCGCCGCTCCTGCCGCCGCCGCGCTACGTCAACGCCGACTTCCGCCACTACCCCATCGTCCTCAGCGCGCCCAACGCGCCGGTGAAGGCCCGCCTCATCGCCAACGGCAGCGGCGTCAACCTGCGCGGCGGCGCACGGAGCTGGCACGATGGCGCGACGCCGTTCGCATTCCGCGTCGGGCCCGACGAGTTTCTCTTCGGCACGCTGCCCGAGCGCACGAGCGAGCCCGCGCTCGCCGAGGGCTGGCTGCCGATCGTCGAGGTGCGCTACGAGCACAAGTCCCCCGTGCAATCCGAGGGCGCCGTGCCGCTCGACCACCGGCCGACCACGCGCCCGGCGGAGATCTACCGGGTCGAGGCCTTCGCCGCGACCGAGCCTACGCTCGCGGCGCACGGCGTGGTCTTCACGCGCTTCGATCTCGCGCAGGGCACGGCGGGCATCGTCACCATCACCATCGACGAGCGCGGCCCACTGAAATTTGAAGGGCAGAAACTGCTCAACGATCGCGGCGAGGTGCTCGCGATGTTCGACGCGGCGTGGAAATGGGACCGCCAGCGCGCGGCGGCGCGGCTCACGGCGGGCACGTCCGCCACCGTCGCCATCGCGACGAGACCGCTGCCTGAAGGCAGGGCCCTCGCGGCGTTTTATTCCGCGCCGCTCGACTACGCCGCGCACCGCGCCGCCGCCGTCGCCACGTGGCGCGCGCTCGTCGACCGCGGCGCGCGCGTCGCGGTGCCCGAGCCGCTCGTCAACGCCGCGTGGCGCGCGCTGCTCGCGCAAAACTTTTCCCTCATCAACGGCGACCGCATGTTCTACAGCGCCGGCAACCAATACGAGCAGCTCTACGAGGCCGAGGGCAGCGACGCCGCGCTCGCGTTTTTGATGTGGGGCCACGCCGCCGACACCCGCCGGCTGCTTCCGCCGTTGCTCGACTTCACGCGCCGCGGCCTCGAGCACCACCAGGCCGGCTTCAAGATCGCGGATGTCGTGCGCTACTGGTGGCAGACGCGCGACACCGCGTCGGTTAACGCGCTCCGCCCGCGCTGGGAAAAGGAGGCGCGCCTCCTCGCCGACACCCGCACCGGCCCGCACGGCCTCTACCCGCCCGGCCGCTACGCCGGCGACATCAGCACGCCCGTGCAGGCCCTCGGCGCCAATGCCAACGGCTGGCGCGCGCTCCGCGACCTCGGCGCGTTGCTCGGCGAGCTGGGCGAGACCGCCGAGTCCGCCCGCCTCCTCGGCGTCGCCCGCGAGGCCCGCGCCACCGTGCTCGCCGCCATCGATCGCAGCGTGCGCCGCGACACCGAGCCGCCGTTCATCCCCAGCGCGCTCCTCGGCGCCGAGCCCGTGCACTCCCCCATCCTGCACAGCCGCATCGGCAGCTACTGGAACATCATCATCGGCTACACCGTCGGCAGCGGCCTCTTCCCGCCCGGCGATCCGCGCGAGGCGTGGATTCCGCATTTCCAAGAACAACACGGCGGCTTGCTCATGGGCATGACCCGCAGTGGCGGCGACACCTTCAACTTCTGGCCAAGCGACCAGCGCGTGAACCCGCTCTACGGCACGCGCTACGCCCTCGATGCGTTGCGCCGCGACGACCCTGACCGCGCGCTCGTCGCCTTCTACGGGATGCTCGCCCAAGGCTTCACGCGCCAGACGTTCGTCGCCGGCGAAGGCATGGCCGTCACGCCCTACGACGCACGCGGGCGCGTCTCCTACTGCCCGCCCAACAGCGCCGCCAACGCCCACTGGCTCTCCCTGCTCCGCCATCTCCTCGTGCAAGACTGGGACCTCGACGACGACGGCCGCCCCGACACGCTGCGCCTCTGCTTCGCCACCCCGCGCCGCTGGCTCGAGGACGGCAAGACGATCACCGTCGAGCGCGCCCCCACCGCCTTCGGCGAAGTCTCCGTGCGCATGGAATCGAAACTCGCCGCCGGCGAAATCGTGGCCGAGGTCACGCTCCCAGCGCGCAACCCGCCGCAACGCGTCCTCCTCCGCGCCCGCGTGCCGGAAGGGTGGAGAGTGATCGGGGCGCGCACGGTAGCCAGAACGCTCACCGTCGACGCGCAAGGGACTGCGGACATAACTGAACTCAAGGGAGCCGCTAGCGTGCGTTTCCAAATCAAGCGCGCACCTTGAAAAATATCACGCCGTTGGTTCAGCAAGAACAACGAGTCCTCAAATTTTTCGCATCCTTCAATCGCTCAAGCAAATCGCCCTTGAACCTAAAAACCGTGCTCCCAAGTTAGCCAACCGAGATGAGCAAAGCGAAGTTGGTCACTACCTGTTCGGCAAAAAATGAAGGTCCTCTCTGTTGCGTTCCTGATTCTCGCTAATACCGCCTTTGCCATGCCGCTTACCAACGTCTTTATCGCGACCGAAGCTGAAGCGAAGTCGCTCACACCAGAAGATCAGCCGTTGTCGAAGTTCCGAGGGGTAGACATCAAAGGCGTGGACGTCGTGAAGCTCGAACAGTTGTTGAGCATGGTGCACGGTCGAAGCGTTGATGCCGGATTGAAGAGTTTTCCTAGCGTCGCTGATCTTTCAGACGAAGGGCCGTGGATTCTTCGGTTCGCTCCAGCACTCGAGGAATTTTTCGTGGGGCTCGATGAGAAGCAGATAGTGAGTTGGGGCGAACGCTGGGCTCAGATTCAGGAGTTCAAGCTCGATCGCTTCAGACCCAGCGATGTGGTCGAGGTTGTTCGGACCTTGGTCCAGGTGTCGCGTGAAGCACGAAGCGCGAAGAAGCCGCTGTTCTTGTGGATGGCGCTATGACCCAAAAGCCGAACAAGGCGCTAGCAACGGTGTTCAGGAAACAAGAATAAACTGGGGATTTTTGAGGAGGCGGTTGAGGAGGACGGTGAGTTTGCGCATGACGGCGGTGAGGGCGACCTTGGCGGGTTTGCCGCGTTCGCGGAGGCGGAGGTAGAAGGCCTT
>JBGAGU010000006.1:0-363562 GCA_044226505.1 Opitutaceae bacterium | reverse complement strand
CCCCTCGGCCGGTGAACGGGAGAGGCGGGCGGCCGCCCGCCTCTCCCTGCCTTGCGTCAGATCGATTGGCTCTCGGAGGTTGGACTCCGTGCGCTAGCAGGATCGGCGCGGGGCACACCGGCCACTCAACTCGAACCGTTGCCAGAGCGGCGGCCGGAAGGTCGTCAGCTCGCCTGACAAGAAGGAGATTATTATGCTCAGCCAAGATTGCCCCCTGTTCATCGGAGTGGATGTCGCCAAGCTCGCCCTGGCAATCCAGTTTCCCGGCCAAGTCTGGTCCGCCGCCAACACCGCCCAGGGTCACGCAGCCTTCCTGGTGAAGTTGCGCGCGCTCGGTGCGGTCCACGTCATTTGCGAAGCGACCGGCGGCTACGAGCACGCCCTCGTCACCGCGCTGCACCAAGCCGGCATCGCCGTCAGCGTGATCAATCCGCGGCAGATTCGCGACTTCGCGCGCGCCTGCGGCCGGCTGGCCAAGACCGACGCCATCGATGCGTCCATCCTGCGGGACTACGGCGAGAAACTGCGCCCTCCCACCGACTCACCGCCGGCCGAGGGCGAGGCCGACTTCGCCGAGCTGGTGCGCGCGCGACAGGAGCTCGTCGCGCTCATCACCGACGAACTCAACCGCCGCGAACACGCGCGCTTGCCCGCGCTGGTGAAGCTCTCGCACGCACGGCAAAAACAGCTGGAGCGACAACTCGCGACGCTCGACGCGATGATCGATGCGCATATCGCCGCGCACGCGGAACTCGTCGCCAAAGCCCAGCGGTTGCAGCAGGTGGCCGGCGTGGGCCGCGTGAGCGCGCTTAAGGCGAGGTGGAGCATGGCCTCGTAGTTGACGGCCTTTTTCTCCCACCGCACGAGCAAACGGCGGAAGCGGTTGAGCCACGAGTGCGTGCGCTCCACCACCCAGCGCCGGGCCTTGGCCCCGTGGCGTTTGGCCTGCGCTTCCTCGCCGCGGGTGCGCAGGTGCAGCGTCAGCCCGAGTTGCGCGGCCACCGTGCGCGTGCTCGCGTAGTCGTAGCCTTTGTCGAGGCACAGGCCCTGCGGCTTGGTGCGCGTGGGCTGCGGTCGCGGCACGACGATGGCCGCTAGCGTCTCGGCCAGCAACAGGTGGTCATTGCGGTTGGCCCCGGCCACCGCGACCCCGACGGGCACGCCGCTCGCCTCCGTCACCACGCTGCGTTTCACCCCGCGCTTGCCGCGGTCCGTCGGATTGGGCCCGCTTTTTTTCCCCCACGCTCGCCAGCGGCGCCTTGGTCATGCTCCCGTCCACGCTCAGCCAAGACCAGTCGAGGCCGTGCAGCTCGTCGTATTCCTCCAGCAGCACGCGCCACAGTCGCTGCCAGACGCCGGCCGCGACCCACTCCTGGAAGCGGTCGTGCGCGGTGCTGTGCGGGCAGATCCCGGTCGCGTTCAGCGCCTCCCACTGGCAGCCGGTGCGCAGCACAAAGAAGATCGCATGCGCGCAGTCCCGGTCCGCGCGGCGCGGCTTGCCGCCGCCCAGCGGGTGCGGGTTCACCCGCTGAGGGAGCAGCGGCTCAAGCCGCGCCCACACTTCGTCTGGCAGCCGGTATCCAAGCTTCTTTCTGGCCATGCCCCGCCTTCGACTCCGCCCGCCGCAAAATGATCCCGGGATTATCCGGATAGGCTCTTACCGTGCTCGCGCTCCTGCCGGAGCTGGGCCGCATCGGCGACGCCCAGGCGTCGGCCCTGGTCGGCGTCGCTCCGCTCAACCACGACAGCGGGCAGTTCCGCGGCCAGCGCCACATCCACGGCGGCCGCGCCGCCGTTCTACCTCCGCCTCCGCGAACGCGGCAAACCCGCCAAGGTCGCCCTCACCGCCGTCATGCGCAAACTCACCGTCCTCCTCAACCGCCTCCTCAAAAATCCCCAGTTTATTCTTGTTTCCTGAACACCGTTGCTGGCGCCTCTGGGGCGCCGTCGGCGCCGGCGCGAGCATCGTCTTCTGGCTGATCGAGTATGCGCCGGCGCACCTCGGCCTGCGCCTCGAGGTGAACCACCCGCTCCACGCCCTGCTCTGGTGGGGCGGCGCCGAGCTCGTCGCGCTCGGCGGCGCGTGGGCCGTCGCGCGGCCGCCGGCGTGGCGCGTCGCCCTCGCGGTCGTCTCGGCCTGCGCCGCCCCCCTCGCTATCCTGATCGGCGGGCGGGCGGTGTTTGCCGTGGGCGATCCTTTTGTGGGCGAGCTGCGGCACTTTGTCGCCGAGGGCAAGTCGCTGCCCGCCATCGCGGCTCAGTTCGGGCTCCGCTTCGTCGCGTTCGACCTCGCGTCATGCGCGCTGCTCGTCGTCGGAGGGTTGGTGCTTTGGCGGCGGCGCGATCGCGCGGCGCTCGCTGCCGGCGTGCTCACCCTCGTCGTCGGCGCCCTCACGGCGATGTCCGTGATGGAGATGCGCTGGTGGCAGAACACCGGCGCCGCGCAACTCGCCCTGTTGCTCCCCTTGCTGGCGCTCGTGCCCGCCGCGCGCCGTTCCGCCGCATGCATCGCCGTCGGCGCGCTCCTCGTGCTGCCGGCCGTGGGCCGTGTCGCCCTGGACCGGGCGGACAACCGCCGCGGCGCCGTGAGCGCCACCGATCTGGCGGAGCCGCTCTACCGCGACCTCGCGGCGGCGCTCCGCCGCGATCAACCCGGGGGCGCGATCACGCTGCTCGCCAGCCCCAACGCCTCGGCGGGCATCGGCTACTACGCGCGCTGCGCCTCGCTGGGCACGCTCTACTGGGAAAACACCGCCGGCCTCCGCGCCGCCGCGGAGATCTTCTGCGCCACCACCGATGCCGAGGCGGAGCGGCTGCTCCGCGCGCGCCGCGTCACCCACGTCGCGCACCTCTCGGCCGCCAATTTTCTCGGCGAATACCTCCAGCTCCTCCGCCCGCAGGCCGGGGCCGACGAGGCGCGCCGCACCCTCGGCTACCGCCTCGCCACCGGCGGCGACCTGCCCCGCTGGCTCCAGCCGATCCCGTATCGCCGGCCGCCGGGCCTGAAGGAGGCGATGCGGACCGCCCGCCTGTATCGCGTCGCCTTCGACCAGACCGACGCCGAGCGGCTCTTTTGGACCGCGCTCGCCCTTGCCGCCGAGGGCGACTTCGCCGCCGCGGAGAAAATCCTCGCCGAAGCCGGGCGGCGCACGCCACCGGCCGAGCACGCAAAATTCTTCGCGGCCGCCGGGGCCGCCTTCCACGACTTCGGCGCGGACGCCCTCGCGATCCGCACATTGCAGCGCAGCGGCCGCGACGACGCGACCCTCGCCTGGATCCTCGCCACGACGCGCGACGAGGGGTTGCGCGACGGCCGGGCCGCGCTCGCGTTGATCGAACCCCTCGCCCGCGCCGCACCGGCCGACGCCGCGATCTTGAGCGCACAGGCCGCGGCCCTCGCGGAGCTGGGACGATTTCCCGAGGCGGTTGGGATCGCCGAGCGGGCGCTCGCCGCGGCCGATGCAAACGCGGCAGAGCCGCTGCGCCAGCGCCTCGCCGCCTACCGCGCCGGCCGGCCCTGGCGCCAGTGAGCGGCGCCGGCCTCAGGTGGTCGGCGCCGACCCGCCGCTCTCCGTCAGGCCCGCCACCGCCAGCGCCGGATCGGGATTCACCGGCGTGATGGCCGCGGCCGGGGCCTTGCGCAGGCGCAGCGGCCGCCGCCGGGCGCGTCGCGCCGGGGTCGCCGCCTTGAGCTCACGCCGCAGCGCCTTCGCTTCCTTGCGCGCGAGCTTTGCGTCTTTCTTCGCCTGCTTGTGGGCCTTGCGCGCGCGCTTGTAGTCCGCCTTGGCCTCCTTGGCGGCGGCTCCCAGCTCCGCTGCGCGGGTGCGCGCGAGCATCAACCGTGTCCGCAGCGCGGGCAGGCCCTTGGGCGACTTGGCGGAGGCGCGGCGCTTCATTTTCATGGTCGCAGGGAGACGGGTGCTGCCGAGTGAAGCGACCGTCGCCGCGCCGCGCAAACGCGCAAATGTTACATTTGACGCAACGGACGGTGACATTGCGGCGACCCCCTGAATCCGCGCTCGAAACCCACCCCGCATCGCCCATCCTGCCCCGCCGTGTCCCGCGCGCCTTCCTTCCCGCCGCCTTCGCGGCCCCTTTGCCCGTGCTGAAGGGCCGTGTCATCGCCGTCGGCGACATCCACGGCTGCGCCGCGGAGTTCGAGGCGCTGCTCGACAAGCTGGCCCTCACGCGCCACGACCGCCTGATTCTGCTCGGCGACTTGGTGAACCGCGGGCCCGCGAGCGGCCGGGTGATTGAGCTCGCACGGCGGCACGCGCACCGCGCGCTGCTCGGCAACCACGAGCTGCGGCTCCTCAACTTCCGCAAGACCGGCGATCCCTCGCACCTGAAGCGCGCGGACTACGACACGCTGAAGCAACTCGACGACAAGGCATGGGCCTATCTTGCCGGGATGCCCCTGATGCACCACGTGCCCGAGCTCGACACGGTGCTCGTGCACGGCGGGTTTCTCCCCGGCCGCCCGTGGCGGCACCAGCCCGCGCGCGTCGTCACCCGCATCCAGGTCATCGGCCCCGACGGCGAACCGCGCAAGCGCTCCGAGTATCCCGACGCCCCGCACTGGTCCGAACGGTGGATCGGTCCGCCCTTCGTGATCTACGGGCACACGCCCCGCCGCGAGCCGGCGCGGGCCCGCTGGTCGCTGGGCATCGACACCGCCTGCGTGCAGGGCGGCGCCCTGACGGCATGCATCCTGCCCGACCGCGAGCTGGTGCATGTGCCCGCGCGCGCGGCCTATGTCTCCGCCTGATCGGGCCGCCTCGCGGCGGGCAGCGTGATGAAAAACACCGTGCCCTGCTCCGGCGCGCTCTCGACGCGCACCTCGCCGCCGTGGGCTTGCACGACGTTCTTCACGATCGCGAGGCCGAGGCCGGTGCCGCCCTGCTCGCGCGAGCGCGCTTTGTCCACGCGGTAGAACCGCTCGAAGATCCGCGCCCGCGCCTCGGCGGGAATGCCAGGACCGTCGTCGCGCACGGTCAGCTCCACGCGCGCGGCGTCCAGCGCGCGGCCGCCCACGACCACGGCGCCGCCCTCGCGGCCGTATTTGATCGCGTTGTCGATCAGGTTGGCGAGCACCTGCCGCAGGCGCTCCGGGTCCGCGTGGGCGGTGGCCTCGGCGGCCACGCGGTTCTCCAGGGAGACGCGGCGGGTTCGCGCCAGCCCTGCGGCGTCGTCGAGCGCCTCCTGCGTCGCGGCGGCCAGGGGCACCGCGCGGAGCTTGAGCTCGAGCCGGCCGGAATCGAGGCGCGCGAGCAGCAGCAGGTCGTCGATGAGCAGCGTCAGCCGGTTGGCGTGCTTGTCGATGAGCTCGAGGAAGCGCCCGTTCACGGAGGGGTCGTCCTTGCCGCCGTCAATGAGCGTCTCGGCGGCGCTCTTGATCAGCGAGAGCGGCGTGCGCAGCTCGTGGCTGACATTGGCGACGAATTCCTGGCGCACCGCCTCGAGCTGGCGCAGCCGCGTGAGGTCGTGAAAGACCAGCACGGCACCGTCGGCCCCCCCGGAGGCCGCGCGCAGCGCGAGCGCGTTGACCTGCAGGAAGCGCGTCTCGGTCACCCCCTCGATGCGGAGCTCGTGGCTCAGCACCTCGGGCTCGTGCTCGAGGCGCGCGGCGAGCGCGGCGACCTCGTGATGGCGCGTCGCCTCGAGCACGGTGCGGCCGGCGGCGGGCGGCGCAAAGCCGAACAGGGCGCCCGCCGCGCGGTTGGCGATGCGGATGCGGCCGTCCGCGCCGACGACGACAAGGCCCTCCACCATGCGATCGAAGAGCGCCGCCGTGCGCTCGGCCTGCGCGGCGAGCTCGGCCTCGCGCCGCCCGGCCTGGGCCGCAAGCTCGCCCGCCTGCCGCCGCTTTTCCTTCACGAGCTCGTCGCGCAGCCACCAAGCCGCGCAGGCCAGCCCGGCCACCAACGCCAGCAGGACAATGACGAGCGCGCTCACGCCTCGGCTTTGTAGCGGTAGCCCACGCCGCGGATGGTCTCGAGCTGCTCGGCGATGGGGCCGATCTTCTCGCGCAGGCGGCGCATGTGGGTGTCGACCGTGCGGCTGTCGATGGGGTTGTCGTAGCCCCACACGTCCTGCAACAGGCGGTCGCGCGTCTGCACGCGCCCGCGGCGGCGCGCGAGCAGCTCAAGCAGCTTGAACTCGGTGGCGGTGAGGCTCACTTCGGCGCCCGCGATCTTCACGGCGTGGCGCGGGCCGTCGATTTCCAAATCGCCGAGGCGCAGCACCGCGATGGGCTCCTCGGCGGCCTGCGCGCGCGCCAGCAGCTTCTTGATCCGGAGCACAAGCTCGCGGGGGCTGAAGGGCTTGGTCACGTAGTCGTCGGCGCCGAGCTCGAGGCCGATCACCCGATCCATCTCCGCGGCCCGGGCCGTGAGCATGATGATCGGCATCGCCGCGGTGGCGGGATCGCGGCGGAGGAGCTTGCAGACCTCGAGGCCGTCGACCTCGGGGAGCATGAGATCGAGGACGATGAGGTCGGGCCGCTCATCGCGCGCGACGGCGAGGGCGCGCGCCCCGTCCTTGGCGAGGAGCGGCAGCCAGCCGGCCTCCTTGAGCTTGAAGCCCAGCACCTCCAGCGCATCGGGCTCGTCGTCCACGACGAGAATCTTGGGTTTCTTCATGGGCGCTTCTGGTCGGCGTGGCGGATGTCCTTCGCCTCGTAAAGGTAGACCACCTCCTCCGCGATGTTCGTGGCGTGGTCGGCGATGCGCTCGATGGCCTTGGAGATCACCATGAGGCGCAGGCAGCGCGTGATCGTGGTCGGCCGCTCGACCATGTAGCTGGAGAGCTCGCGGTGCAGCTGGCGGTTGAGATCGTCGACGTCCTTGTCGCGGGGGATCACCGCGCGGGCGCGTTCCGGCTCGCGGTTGACGAAGGCGGTGATGGCGTCGCGCAGCATCTCGAGCGACATCGCGGCCATGCGCGGGATGTCCACGTAGGGCTTGAGCTGGGGCTCCGTGTTGAGGTCCAGGGCGCGGCGCGCGATGCTGGTGGCCTCGTCGCCCACGCGCTCGAGGTTGTGGGAGATTTTCATCGCGACCGTGATGAGGCGGAGCTCGGTGGCGAGCGGGGCCTTCGCGAGGAGGTGGATCGCGGTGTCGTCGATCTCGATCTCGAACTGATCGAGGATGTTGTCGTCCTCCTCGACCTTGCGCGCGATGGCATCGTCGCGCTCGACGAGCGCGCGGATGGCGCGGCTCACGGCGGACTCGGCGTGGCTGGCCATCGCGAGGAGGCTCTCCTTCAGCTTGGTGAGTTCTTCGTTGTAGTGCGTCATGGCGATCAGCCGAAGCGGCCGGAGACGTAGGCCTCGGTCTGCGGGTTGGCGGGATTGGTGAAAATGTTCCGCGTGTCGGCGTATTCGACGAGGCGGCCGAGGTAGAAGAAGGCGGTCTTGTCCGAGCAGCGCGCGGCCTGCTGCATGTTGTGCGTGACGATGATGATCGTGTAGCGCGAGCGGAGGTCCTGGATGAGTTCCTCGACCTTGGCGGTGGCGACGGGATCGAGCGCGGAGCAGGGCTCGTCCATCAGGATAATCTCGGGCTCGACGGCGATGGCGCGGGCGATGCAGAGGCGCTGCTGCTGGCCGCCGGAGAGGCCGAGGCCGCTGGAGTCGAGGCGGTCCTTGACCTCGTCCCAAAGCGCGGCGCCGCGGAGGGACTTTTCCACGACCTCGTCGAGCCGCGCCTTGGTCGGGCGGCCGTGGAGGCGGAGGCCGTAGGTGATGTTCTCGTAGATCGACTTGGGAAACGGATTGGACTTCTGGAACACCATGCCGACGCGCTTGCGCAGCTCGATCACGTCGACGTCGGGCTGGTAGATGTCGACGCCGTGGATCTTGATGGTGCCGGCGGCGACGCGCGTGCCGTCGATGAGATCGTTCATCCGGTTGAGGCAGCGGAGGAGCGTGGACTTGCCGCAGCCGGAGGGGCCGATGAAGGCGGTGACTTTCTTCGCCTCGAGCGCGAGGGTGATGTCGTGGAGCGCCTGCGTGGCGCCGTAGAAAAAGTCCACATCGTCAATATCGACGATGATTTCCTGGGCGGGCGCCGGAGGGCCGCCCGCGCCAAGCGTGGTCGGCGCGGTCGCGCGGGGCAACGCGGCTTTGCCGCCGACGGAAGCTGCGAGGGCGGAGGCGGAAGGGCTGGATTCCATGGGCGCGGGAGCGGCGGTTACCATTTGTAGCGGCCGCGAAGGTGGTTTCGCAGCAAAATGGAGGCGGTCGCGATGAGCGCGACCAAAAGCAGGAAGATGAAGGCGGTGCCGTATTGCACGCGCTCGGTATACTCGTTCTGGGGAATCTTGGAGCTGACGACGTAGATGTGGTAGGGCAGCGCCATCACGCCTTGGAAAAAGAAGTCGCCGAGCTTCTCCACCTCCCACGGCAGCTTGTCGCGCACGACATACGCCGCGGTGAACATGATCGGCGCGGTCTCGCCCGCCACGCGGGCGATGCCGAGGATCGACGAGGTGAGGATGCCGGGCAGCGCGTAGGGCAGGACGTTCTTGCGGATCGTCTGCCACTTGGTCGCGCCGAGCGCGAGCGAGCCCTCGCGGAAGCCCTTGGGCACGGCCTTGAGCGACTCCTCGCTGGCCGTGATGACCACGGGGAGCACCATGAACGCGAGCGTGAACCAGCCGGCGAGCAGCGAGACGTTCCACCCGAAGAAGATCACGAACATGCCGAAGCCAAAAAGCCCGAACACGATGGAAGGCACGCCCGCGAGGTTGAGGATCGCGAGGCGCACAAAGCGGATGAACGCGCCGTCGCGCGCATACTCGTTGAGGTAGATCGCCGCGCTCACCCCGAGCAGAAGCGCGATGGTCATCGAGCCGACGACGAGCAGCACGGTCCCGACGATGCAGGGCCAGATGCCGCCGGCGGAATAGACGTAGCTCTCGGTGGCGATTTTCGCCGCGGCGGGGTTGCGCTCCTTGAAGGCCCGGAACTCGCGGTCGCCCATCTCGCGCTTTTCGCCGTTCCACTCGAAGAGGTAGAGCGACTCGGGCGCCTGGGTGAGAAAGGCGGTGTTGAGGAACGGCGCCTCCGCCTTGAACACCGTGCGGGAGCCCTTGGCGCAGATGTCGAGGAAGACCGCCGCGCCGCACGCGAGCACGAGGTAGGTGGCGGCGCGGAAGAGCCAGAACACCGCGCGCTCGCCCCGGCGGGCGCCCGGCGGGGCGCGGAAGAGGTGGGCCGGCGCGCTCATCCGATGGAAATCCGGTAGCGGCGCACGATCCTCTGCGCGGCGTAGTTGATCATGAGCGAGAGGAGGAAAAGCACGAGGCCCACGACGAAGAGCGCACGGTAGTGGATGCTGCCCCGCACCACCTCGCCCATCTCCTGCGCGATGATGCCCGTCATCGTGTGCACCGGATCCGTGACGACGGCGAGCCCCTGCGTGAAATCGGGGATGGCGATGCGGTTGCCCGCGCAGAGCAGCACGACCATCGTCTCGCCGATCACGCGGCCGAGCCCGAGCAGCACGGCGGAGATGATGCCGGAGAGCGAGGCGGGCACGGTGATCTTCAAGATCGTCTGCAGGCGCGAGGCGCCGAGCGCGTAGGAAGCCTCGCGCAACGCGCGCGGCACGTTGTTCAGCGCATCCTCCGCGAGCGTGAAGATGGTCGGCACCGCGATCAGCGCGAGCAGGCAGCCGGCCGTGAGGATGTTGAGCCGCTCGCTGAACGGGAAGCCCGGCACAAATTGCGCGAGCCAGTTCAACACCGACAACGGCGCCTGCAGCACATGCGAAAGCACTGGGACACTCTGCAACCATGCCGGTAGCGCCAGCGCACCCTGCGACCATGCGCGCAAAACTTCGCCCAGCACCGCGATGCCAAAAAACCCGAGCACCACCGAGGGAAACGCCGAGATGAACTCGATGCAGGGCTTGATGAGCCGCTGCTCCCGCGCCGACGCGATCTGGTTGACGTAAATCGCGGCGCCCACGCCGAGGGGCACGGCCAGCAGCAGCGCCACGGCCGACACCATCAGCGAGCCCACGAACAGCGGCAAGATGCCATACCAGTCCTGCCAGAAACTGGCCGTCAGCCACTGCCGGCCAAAGACGAACGACGTGAACGTCTGCCACCACGCCACGGGCCGGCGGAAATCCCACGCCTCCATCTGCTGCTCAATCGCGGGGAAGCCGGCGACGTAGTCGCGCGTGAGTTTCTTCAGCATTTCCATCCGCGGCTTCAGCTCCGGCGCGGGCAGCACCGGCGTGGAGTCGAGCAACGCGATCAGCTTCCGGGCGAACTCGCGGCTGGTCTCCCGGTAGGCCGGCAGCTGGAGGAGGATGGGCTTCAGCTCGGCGGCAAAGTCGATGGTGTCGATTTTCACGGCGTCTGCCTCGGCGAGCTTGCCCGCGGCCATGAGCTGCCGGCGCTCCTCGCGGCGATCCTCGGTGACGGCGAACTTGGTCTTGATCGCCGTCGCCTGCTCGGTGAGTTCGGACAGCATCGCGCGCAACGGGTCGACGGTGGCGGCGAACTGGTCCGCAAACGCGTCGAACGGCGCGAGGATGGCCGCCGCCTCCTCGGGCGTGCGTCGCTCGCGCCCAGTGAGGATCGCCAGCTGGCGCAACCGCACGTCGGACAGGTAGCGGGTCAGCGCCGTGTGATCATCGGTCTGCCGGCGGATGAAATCGACATACTCCAGCCCGGCGGCGCGGTAGATCTCCAGGTTGGTGCGGTTCTGCCCGAAAAACCCGAAGCCTTCGCGAAAAAGAAAGACCGTGATGAGCGCAAGCACGACGACGGCGACAAACGCGTTGCCGCCGAAGAACGCCTTGATCGTGTCGTCCACGGTCAACCCGAGGAGGCGCAGGCGACGCTTCCTGACGTCGAACCGGGGTGCGGCGGCCTGAGGCGGTGGAGTCGTCTCGGTCATGCGGTGGGAATCACGACGGCGCGATGAATGGGGAGGGTCAAGGGACGGACTGTTACGATGAGGTGACGCGCGCCGGGGCGGCAGCAGGGCGGGCCTGCGACCCGCCCTGCTTAAAACGCCTCACTCCGGCGCCACGAAGCCGACCTTCTCGATGATCGCGCGGCCCGCGGGGCTGAGCGTGAACTCGACGAACTTGGCGGCCTCACCGGCCGGCGCACCGTTTGTATAGTAGAACGTGGGGCGCGAATAGGGATAGATGTTCTTGAGCACCGTCTCCTTGGTCGGCACTTGGCCGTCGACCGCGACCACCTTGACCCCGGGCGCGGAGAGGTAGGCGAGGCCGACGTAGCCGACGCCGTTGGGATTCTTGCCCACCTCGGCGGCGATCTGCTCGTTGCCGGCCATCTTCTGCGAGGACCTGGCGTAGTCGCGGTTGCTCATCGCGAGCTGCTTGAAGTCGGAATAGGTGCCCGATGAGGTGTTGCGCGTGTAGATGGAGATCTTGCCGGGCTTGCCGCCGACGGCGGACCAATCGGTGATGTCGCCGGAGAAGATCTGCTCGACCTGGCGCTTGGTGAGCTTGGCGATCGGGTTGCCGGCGTTCACGACGATGCCGATGCCGTCGTGCGCGACGATGAGGGGCTTGAGCGTGACCCCCTTGGCGGCGGCGGCCGACATCTCGGTCTGCTTCGCGCGGCGCGAGCTCATGCCGATCTGCGCCGTGCCATCGATGATGGCGGCCAGGCCGGTGGTGGAACCCTCGGCGGCAATCTCGAAGGAGACGCCGGGGTGCGCGGCCTTGTATTCCTCGGCGAGCGTGGGGACGAGCTTGGCGCCGAGCGTGTCGGAACCCTTGATGACGAGCTTTTGGGCGGAGGCGACGGACGCGGCGGCGAGGGCCGCGAGGAGAAGAAGGGCGTTTTTCATGGTGCGATGAAAGAGAGGAGGGAAATGGTGGCGGACTCAGAACTGCATCTGCAGCTGCGAGCGGAGGCCGACGGCCTTGGCCGAGGCCGCCCCGCCAGCAAGGGTGTCCTTGGTTTTGCCATAGACGGCGCCGACCTGGTATTTGAGATCGTTCCCCTTCAGATACCAGTTGGCGCCGGCAAACCACTCGGTCAGCTTGTTCATGGTGCCGCCGCCGGGCGCTGAGCGCACCACGTCGGACAGGTTGACCCCGCGGCGATCGGAATCGAGCCAAGCGTAACGCACGACGGCCTCGACCGTGTCGGTGACCAGCACCGACGGCTGCAGGAAGAATCCGCGCGGCGTGGCATCGCCATTGCCCACGGTGGCACGGCCCCGCTCAACGCTGGCCGTGAGATATTCCCCCAGGAAGCTGAACCGGCCAAGCGTGAGGTCGGCGTAGACCGAGTATTCCGTGAGGTCGAAGCCCCGGCCGAGGTTGGCCGTGCCGAAGCCACCTTGGTCGGGGAGAAACGCCGACCCGACGCCGGCGACGACCGATCCGTTGGCCAGCTTTTGCGTAAAGCCCACGGTGCCCCAGAAGGCGACATGGTTGCTGGTGTTGTCGCCCGCGCCTGCGGCGCCGGTCCAGGTCTCGTTGCGCTCGGGCGAGGTGATGGCGCCGGTGTAGTTCAGCGTGAGCGTGTTCGAGAGATCCCGCTTGCCCTCCAGGAACGCGCCAATCCGGTAGCTGCCCGCGCCGAGGCGGCGACCGTTGTTGGACTCGACGAAATAGCGCGTCACGGACGAGCGCTCGATCGCCTTGATATTGCCGCTCGAGGCGCGCTCCTCGTAGCAGTTGTTCACCTTGCGCAGGCCGAAGTAGAAATTGAGGTCGCCGGTGGGATGCCAGCCGATGTTGGCGTCGTCATAGCTCTGGCCCGCAAAGTCGAACGTCACGATCGCGTCCCAGTCGGCGCCGAGGCCGGCCCGCAGCGTGAGATACATCCGGCGGGTGAAGAAATGATCGGTGTAGACCGGGTTGGTCGGGTTGCCCTGAATCTCGGTCCCGAGATTCGCATACTGGACGTGCATGCGCATGCCGACGCTAAGGCGCTCCGTGGACTTGTTCAGCGCGAAGGCCGGCGCCGGCACGACGGCCGCCGCCTCACGCGTTAGATCGGCGCGGATGTCCTCCGCTTCCTGGTTCGTGAGAATGCCCTTGCGGATGAGCGCGTTGACCAGCGCCGCGCTGTCCTGCGCGGACGCGGGGCCGAAGAAGCCGAGGAGGCACGCGGTGAGCGCGAGCCGCCGGAAATGGAACGAGGGAGTCATGTGGCTGGGAGTGCGGGTTGGAAATTCGCCGAAAGGACCGGCGGAGGACGTCCATCATGCCCGGCGAATGTTACGAACGCATGGCGGCCAGGTGACAAAGCGCGCACGAAAGCTGGCGCGCCCGGAAATGCGGAAGGCCGCCCAAACCCCTTTAGGCGGCCTTCCTTTTTTCCTGACCTGAACCCTGCAAACTGCAGACGCCGCGAAAGACGAGGCGCGGCGCAAAACGTTCAGCGTGTTTTCGCCGGCGCGAGAGAGTTCACGTTTCCGTCACATTCGCCGGCCGGAACGATTCAAAAAACTCCCGCTCCGCCTGCAGCCACACGACGCGATCCACCGCCGGCGAGCCGGCGCGGCCCCACGAGAGCGCATCGGCGCGGCGCGCGATGACCAGGAGGCAAGCGAGGATCCTTTCCTCGGGGGCCGCGACTAGGTCGGCGGTGGCGGGCATGGGGCGAGACGGGCGGGAGGGCTTAGAACTCGCCGGACAACGTGAAGAACCAGGCGCGCGGCGTGAGCGGATTGTAGGTGCTCGTGAGCCGGTTGACCGCGCCGGCCGTGGCCTTGGCGGACTTCATGAGCACCACATCGCGATCGGCGAGGTTGTTGATCTGGAGGCGGAACTTGTAGCTTTTCAGGAAGCTCCCGCGCTCGAGGTTCGCGCCGTAGCCAAGCGCGAGGTCATGCATCGGGAAACCGCCCTGCTTCACCACCAGCGTGCCCGCGGGCAGCGGCTTGTCGGGGCTCGGCGCCGAGGCGGTGTAGAGCGCATACTGGCCGGTGTATTTCGCGAGGAACGAGGCGAAGAAGCCCTTCTGGTCGTAGACGAGGCCGTAGCCCGCGGTCGCCTCGGGGATGCCGTCGATGCGGCGCTTGGATTTCTCGTAGGTGGCGTAGTTGCGCGAGGCGTTGCCGTAGACGCCGAGGCCGCGGCCGAGGTAAAACGTGCCCTGCAGCTCGACGCCATAATAGTAGGCGCCGCTCGCGGTGTAGGTGATGGTGTCGTTGGGGCTGCTGAAGACCTTCCCGGTGGCGTCGGTGAAGTTGGTGGCGGGATTCGGCGTGGTGACGGGCAGGTTTTTCGAGCGGATGAAGTAGCCGGCGAGGTCGCCGTTGAAGCGGTTGGTCTTGTAGACCGTGCCGAGCTGGTAGTTCGTGGTGGTCTGCGGCTCGACGACGTTCCTCTGGGGATTGTCCTCCTGGAAATAGGCGAGCGGCGGCGTGAGCAGGCCGGAGGCAAACTGGCCGTAAGCGGACCAATGCGGCGCGATGCGGTAGTTCGCGAGCACGACGGGCAGAGCCTTCGAGTAGACCTGGCTGTAGTAGGCGGGCAGCAGGTTCTTCGTCTGGTTGATCGGCGCTTCGATCGAGCGTTTCACCCACATGTATTTCACGCCGGGCGTGAACGTGAGGTTCTCCACCGGGCGCCACGCATACTCGACGTAGGGCTCCCACGTGCGCGTGTAGTAGTGCATGTTGTAGACCCAGCCGCCCTTCGTCGACGGCGCGAGCGGATCGAGGTAGCCGCCGGGCAACGGCGCCAGGCCCAGGCGCTGCGCGTTGGCGGTGTTGTAGTCGATCGCGTATTGGTAGCGCGGGCCGAACTGATAGTCGAACCACGCGCCGGCCTTGAAGACGCCGTGATCGTCGCCATGCGAGACGGCGAGCGTGTCGCCGATGGCGCGCACGACGTTCACCTTGAAGCGGCCGGCAAGATCCTTGCCGGGGACGACCTTGCCCGCGGCGTCAAGCGTCGCGCCATCGTTGGCCGCGGGCGACTCGTGGCTGCTGTTGTCGTAGGAGAACGTGTAGGCCTTGTTGGCCACGCGCCAGCCGCCGCCGAGGTCGGTGTCGAGGTTGATGAACGCCGTGTCGGTCTGCTTGATCTGGTAGTTGTAGCCGTAGTAGTCGGGCGACGCGGGATCGTTCGTGGAGCCGAAGTTGCGGCCCAGCGTGAGGATCTGCTGGCCGGTGAGCGGCGAGGCGTTGGGGTTGTTGAACTTGATGTTGTTGTATTCGCCCATGACCGTGAGGGCCGTGCGCGGGCCGAGCGGCTGGAGGTATTTGAAGAAATACGTGTTGCGGCGCAGGGTGCCGAAGGTGCGGTAGCCGTCGGTGTCCATGTATTGGTAGCTGGCGATGAGGGAGCCGCCGTTGGTCTTCGGGAGCAGGCCGGTGTTGGCCTCGAAATGCGCGAGCTTGGTGCCCCAGGAGCCGTAGCTGAGCGTGGGCACGAACGACGCGGTCGTCTTCGGGTCCTTGGTCTCGAGGGCCAGCGTGCCGCCAAACGTCGCCATCCCGATCGTGCTCGCGGTGCCGGGGCCGCGATCGACGGTCACGCGGCCGAGGAGCTTGGCGGGAAAATAGCTCGTGGTGTGGTGCGTGTAGTCGTTGCCGTCGCCAAACGGGATGCCGTCGATCGTGACGTTGTATTGCCCGTCGCTGAAGCCGCGCATGGCGGCCTTGGTCTCGTTGAGGCCGGGGCCATTGGAGGCGGGGGTCGCCGTCATCGACACGCTCGGTGCGAGCAGGGCGATCATCGCGTAGTCGGCGGTGGGCGCCATCTGGTTCTGGATCACCTGGAGGCTGATGACGGACTCGGGCTGCGTGACGTCGAGCCGGCTGTCGGTGGGCGCCATCGACTGCGCGGACGTGCGCGCCTCGGATACCTCGAACTCCTGGAGCCGGACGATGCGGGCGGAGTCGTCGGCTGCCGCCTTGGCGGCGCCGGTCGCCTGGGCCGGAAGGGACGCGGTCAGCAGCACGAATGAAATCGCGAGCGACGCGCAGGGACGGGAACAATGGGAAGGGTGGATCAGGTTCACCGCGCCAGCATGCGCCGCGCGCGTGACGGGCCGGCTACGCGCGCGTTACGATCCGGCAACTTCCCCCGGCAATTCGTCCGTGATCGCGCGGCCGCGGGGCGTGTGGTTTTGCCCGCCCTCTTGCCCCTGGCGCGCAGGCGCGCCGCAATGCCCCGACCGGGAACCCGCGGCGTCACTGAATCATCGCCGCCGCCGCGCCCTGGCGGCGACACCGGGCGGGCGCTCACGCCTCCGCCAGCTCGACTACGGCCTCAGCCTCCGCGCCATCCTCCTCCTCCATCGGATGCTCGCGCAGGAACTGCGTGAATTCGATCAGCTCCATGCGCCCGTCCCAGTGCTCCACGATGGCGGTGAGCGACTCGACCCAGTCGCCGGAGTTCAGGTAGTGGATGTCGCCGATCATCTTGTCGGCGGCGGTGTGGATGTGGCCGCACATCACGCCCGCGCAGCCGCGCTCGCGCGCGAGCTGCGCGATGTGCGCCTCGAAGTCGCCGACGTGGCTGACCGCCTGCTTCACGCGCGCCTTGATCGCCTTGCTGAGCGACCAGTATTCCTTCCCACGCCACGCGCGCCAAGCGTTGTAGGCGCGGTTGAGTTTCAGCAGGAAATGGTAGCCCCAGTCGCCGAGGTGCGCGAGCCACACGAAATTCTTCGTGATCGTGTCGAACACGTCGCCGTGCAGCACGAGGTAGCGGCCGCGCGACGTCTCGTGCACGTGGTCCTCGACGATGCGCAAGTTCTCGAAGGCGAGCGGCAGGAAGCTCGCGAGGATGTCGTCGTGGTTGCCGCGCAGGTAGACAACCTCGGTGCCGCGCTTCTCGAGTTTCTTCAGGACGATGCGGACGAAGCGCGTGTGCGCCTTGGTCCAGCTCCCGCCGCGGCGGAGCTGCCAGCCGTCGATGATGTCGCCGTTGAGGATCAGCTTCGCGCAGCGCGTCTGGCGGAGAAAATGGTTCACCTCACGTGCCTTGGAGTCGGACGTGCCGAGGTGCACGTCCGAGAGGATGACGGTGCGGACATCGAGCTTCATGGGAGCTGGAGGGCGAAGCGCGCGCGCGGCGCCGTGCGGGCCGGCGCGACCGCCGCCGAGGCCGCGGGGATCACCATGCGGAGGCTCTGCGGGCGCACCGCGATCTCGACGCGCGCGCCGGTCTCGTGCGTCTCGCCGTCGGTGTGGATCAGGCCCGGCGCCACGCGATCGATCACGAAGCGCGGGCCGCCGAGGCGCATCACCAGCGGGCTGCGGTCGAGGTTGCCGAGGAAGAGCCGGGGCGCGAGCGCGACGAGGCGCGCCCAGCCGCCCGCGCGGATCGCGACGAGGTCGAGGCGGCCGTCGTCCACGCGCGCGCCGGGCGCGATGCGCGCATTGTTGCCGTATTGATCGGAGTTGGCGACGGCGATGAGCAGCACCGCGATCTCCTCGCGCCGCGGGCCGGCGGTGATGACGCAGCGCTCGGGGCGCAGCGCGCGCAGGGTGGAGAGCACCACCCGCACGTAGGCGGGCAGGCCGCGGCGCACGAGGCGGTTGAAGCGCCGGCTCACGTCGGCGTCGAGGCCGAGGCCCATCGCGTTGAAGAACGGCCGGCCGTTGGCCACGCCGGTGTCGACCGCCACGGTGCGCGCGCCCGCGCCCGTCGCGAGCTGCAGCGCCGCAAGCGGCGTGCGCGGCAGGCCGAGATGGAGCGCGAGGCCGTTGCCGGAGCCGCAGGGCACGAGCGCGAGCGCGGCGGGCGTATCGAGCAGGCCCTGCGCGACCTCGTTCATCGTGCCGTCGCCGCCCACGGCGACGACCACCTCGCAGCCCGCCAGCGCGGCCTCGTGCGCAAGCGCCGTCGCGTGGCCCGGCCCCTCGGTCACGGCGAACTCCGCGTCGCGCGCCTGCGCGGCGATGAACTCGCGGACAAACGACGCGAAGCCCGGCCGGCGGCGGTTGCGCCCCGAGCAGGGATTGAAAATAAAGCGCGTCTTCATGCGGAGGCGATCGCCGCGCGCAGCGGCAGCGGCACGGGTTCCGTCTCCCCCTGCTCCTCGGCGAGGTCGGCGACCGCTGCGGCGATCACGTCGGCGGCCGCGGGCCGACACAGCGGCTCGAGCGCCGCGCGCCACTGCGCCCATACGCGCCCGTGGCCCTGAAAGGCGCGCCGCAGCTCCGCGAGGACCGCACCCGGCGTCTCCGCCAGCGCACCGATGCCGTGCCGCCGCAGCAGCTCGTAGTTGCCCTCCTCCTGCCCCGGCACGATCTGGTTGACGATCATCGGGCACCGTGCGGCGAGCGCCTCCTGCGTCGTCGCGCCGCCCGCCTTGCTGATGACGACGTGATGCGTCATGAGCAGCCGCGGGATCTCCTGGGTCCACCCGAGGATGGTCGTCGGATGCGGCCGGCCCGCCGCGAGGCGCTCAAGTTCCGCGCGGAGCCGGTCGTCGCGGCCCACCGTGCAGGTCAGCGACCAGCCCGTGCCAGTGATCAAGCGCCGCGCCGTCTCCGCGGCGGCGCGCGTGCGCGAGTTGACGATGCAGAGGACGCGCGGCGTGCAGCCCGCGCCGAGCGCCGGCGGGGCCAGCTGCCCCGCGTGCGCGTGGAAGAACGGGCTCACCGGAAAGCCGGCCACATGCAGCCGCGCCGCCTCGACGCCCGCCGCGCGCATCACCGCCGCCGAGTCGGCGTTGGGCAAAAACCAGCCGGCCGCGCCCGCGCGCCACCACAGCGAGTTGATGCTGATCGAGTCGGTCACGACGTTGAACCACGGCGGGATCGGCACGCCCCGCGCCGCGAGCCGGCGGAGCATGAACGCATACGCCGGGTAGGTCGCGCAGATCGCCCGCGGCCGGCGGCGCGCGACCAGCTCGGCCAGCACGCGCGTCTCGCGCCCGAGCAGGGTCAGCATCCGCGCCGCGTGCGGCGAGCGGTCGAGCCACGCGTAGGCGGCGCGCCACAGGCGCGGGGCCCGGTTGATCAACCCGAGGTAGGAGCGGCGCGCGAGGGCATTGAGCCGCGGCGCGGCGAGCGCGAACACGTCCGCGCTTTCCGCGGCGCCCGCGCCATGCCGCGCCTCGCAGGCCGCAAGCAGCGCGCGGGCGGCGGCGTTGTGCCCTTCGCCGTAGCCGGCGGTCAGGATGAGGACGCGAGGTTTCATGCAAACACCGGCGCGGCGCGCCTCGCGCCCCGCGCAGCCCGCGCGATGAGATCGGCCTCGCAGCGCCCGACGACCGTCTCCCAGGACTGCAGCGCCCCCGCCGCCTCACCCGCCGGCAGATCCTCGCGGCGCGGACGACGGGCCGTCACCGCAGGCCCGCGCCGCCCCGGCTCCCGCGCGACGACGCCGAACGTCATCGCCACGCCGTTGATTGCGGGCGGGAAGGTTTCGGTGCCGGGGGCGATTTTCACGCTGCGTGCCCGGCAGTAGAGCCGGCGCATATCGCGTTTGTGTGGCGGCGCCGTGACGTTCCGGTGAACCCTCACCGGGCTTGCAGCACCCGATCGCCGGCACGAACGTCAGCCTCTCCCCAATGAACCCACGCCGCCCCTTGATCCGCCTTGCCACCGCCGTCCTGGCTTTCGCCGCTGCTCCGCTGCGCGCGGCCGAGCCCGCGCCGGCGGCGTCGCCGGCCTTCGCCTTCGCCGCGCTCGGCTGCATGCCCTACGCGCGGCAGCCGGACGCCGACGCGCGCTTCGCGCGCGTCATCGCCGAAATCAACCGCCACGCCCCGGCGTTCACCGTCCACCTCGGCGACACCATCGCCAGCGACGAAAAGGCGACCGACGCGCTGCTCCTGCGGCGGCGCGAGGACTTCAACACCTTCGTCACCGCGCTCGTCTACACGCCCGGCGACAACGAGTGGACCGACACGCACACCGAGAAGGCCGGCGGCTACACGCCCACCGAGCGCCTCGCCGCGATCCGCCGGATGTATTTCCCCGAGGAAAAAAGCCTCGGCCGGAAACCGCTCCCGCTCGTCACGCAGCGGCGCGATCCGGAGTTTTCCGATTTCGTCGAGAACGCCCGCTGGGTCCTCGGCGGCGTGGTGTTCGCCACCGTCCACGTCGTCGGCAGCAGCAACAACCGCCAGCCGAATGTCCCGGGCGCGATGGAAGAGTGGCGCGCGCGCGACGCCGCCAACGCCGCGTGGGTGCGCGCCGCCTTCGCCGCGGCGCGCGAGACCCGCGCCCCCGGCCTCGCGCTGTTTTTCCAGGCGCAGCCCTTCCCACGCGACACGGCGGCGGGCGGCTACCGCCCGGGCTTCGAGAACTTCATGAAGACCGTCGAGGCCGAGGCCCGGGCCTTTGCCCGGCCCGTGCTGCTGGTGCACGCCGACGAGCACCGCTTCCGCCTCGAGCACGGCATGCGGTTCGAGGGCAAGTCCGAGCCCGTGCCCAACGTCACGCGGCTCGAGACCTTCGGCGACCGCGACTTTCACGCGGTGCTCGTGACCGTCGATCCGCAGTCGCCGCAGGTCTTTCTCGCCGGCCCGCTCATCGTGCCGGGCAACGGGCTCCCCGTGCTGCCGCGGCCGGCGGCGGAGAAAAAGTAATCAAGCCGGAAGGTGGGCCCGGCTCTCCGCGCCGGGCCCATGGGACGAATCGCCGGGGAATTCGCGTCTGGGCCTTCGGTTTCCGCGACCACCGGCCGCGCTCGGAGAGCGCGGCCCACCCCGCAAACTCACGCCGCTTTCCGCCGCAGCTCCAGCGCCGCGAGGCCCGCGATGGCGCCGAGCGCGATCACGCCGGCCCACCAGCCGCCGGGCGGCGCCGGCCGCACCGCGAGCGTGAGCTCCAGCGGCGCCGCGCCGTCGACCTGGAGCGCGCGCGCAAAGGTCAGCACGCTCCCGCGCGGCGGCAGCGTCACGTCGATCGCGCCGGGCGCCGGCTCCGACGCCAGCTGCTGATCGACGAGGCGCGCCGCGATGCCGCGCAGCGACGCGATTTCATCGGCGGAGTTGCCGAGGAGGAGCTGCTCAGCCTGCTGCGGCTTGAAGTTGAGCCGGCCCTGCATGAACGGGTTCTGCCCCGCCGCCTGCTCCAGCAGATCGTTGCGCGCGGCGTCGGCGCGGTTGTCGAGGTAGAGGCGCTGACGGCGCGTGTTGAGGCTGAGCACCGCCTGCTCGGTCTTGAGCTTGCGGAGCTGCACCCGCGCATCCTCGTTGGCCGCGGCGTCGAGGGTGTTGCCGTTCGAGATTTGGCTCAGCGCCGTGGCCGCCTTCTCCTGCTCGCCCGCCGCCGCCCACGCGCCGGCCTGCGAGAGCAGCGTCATCGCGTCCTTCGTCTCCGCCGCCCGCCTCGACCCGACGAGCGACGTGTAGTCCCCGAGGCCGAAGCCGGCCGTGCCCCGCTCCTCGCGCAGCTGCAACGCGCCGTCGTGCCCCGCGAGCGCAAATCCCGGCGGCACCACGACCCGCCACGTCACATCCTCGAGCGGCACGCTGAGCCCCGGGCCGGCGAGCGTCACGCGGCGCCCGGCCGCGGCCTCGACGCCATAGGCGAACCGCACCGCCGCCACGCGGCCCGTCGCCGTGTCGGCCGCGACATGGAAAAGCCACGCGTCGCCCTCGCGCACGACGGGCACGCTCCCGCCGTTGACGAAGGCGTTGAAAAGGCGCGCGCCCGCCGGCAGCCGCACGCGCAGGCTGCCCTTCTCCAGCACGTCGATCTTCAGGTCGACGGCCGTGAGCGCGGCGCCCGCGGGGGAAAACAGCGTGAGCAGCTCGCCCTGCGTCACGCGGAGCTTGGGCGCCCCGGCGAGGTCGTGGCGCTTCACGGCCAGCGCCAGCGCGCCCTCGGGCTCAGCCACGCGGTAGCACAACGCCGGCGCGCTGCGATCGCCGCGCGCCTGCAGCGCCGCCGGCACCGCGCCCCAGTCGGCGCGCGCCCAGCCGCGCGGCGGATCACCGGCGGCGAGCTCGAGCCGCCCGCCGCTCCGCACGGCGACAAACTGCACGACCTGCCGCGCGCCCGGGAACTCCGGCGCCGCGATCTCCTCCCGGCCATTGTCGCGCGGCGCCGGCCCCTGGAACTCGATCTGCACGTCCGTCTCGCCGGCGATGCCGCGCTGAAAGCGGATTTCCCACGCGTCCGGCGCCGCGGCGACGCGCACGATCTCGGCGACGGCCGCGCCGGTGGCGCGCACGGTGCGCGCGCTTTCCTCGCCGAGCCCCGGCAACCGGAGCTGGAGGGACTTCACCGCGGCGCTCTCCACCCGGCTGCGCAGCGCGAGGCGCGTGAGCGTCTGGCCCTCGCGCACCGTCACCTCCTGCAACGCCTGCACGGTCACCCACGGCTCGAGCGCCTCGATGCCGAGCTTGAGCGACCAGTCGTCCTGCAGCAGCCGGAACGCGAGCGCGCCGGGCTGCGCCGCGCCCAGCTCGCGCGGATCGAGGGGCGTCGCCTTCTCGCGCTCGACCGCCCGGAGCCGCAGGCCGCGCCCCGGCACCACAATCGCCTCGGCGGTCTGGCGCGCGGCCTCGCGCACCGCCACCCGCGGCCACGCCCACGCCGCCTGCGGTTTCGGCGCGGCCCCCGCCAGCGCGAGCGCAAACGCCTGCTCGCCGAGCGTGCGGCCGTTGAGGTGCAGCGTCACCCCGCGCTGGCCGTTTTCCTGCGCCTCGGTCCAGTGGCTGAGCGCCGCGCCGCTCACCGCCTCGATTTCCAGGCCCTCCGGCAGCGCGAAGCTGAGCTTGAAGATCCCCGCGCGCGCGATCGCCACGCGCAGGTCGACCGCCATCACCATCCGATCGTCGTCGAGGGTGAGCGTCTGCCGGCTCGCGGCGCGCACCTCGGGCGCGACCGGCGCGACGCGGAGCTCGGCCTTCCCGCCCGCCGCGCCGTGCCGCCAGGCGTGCAGGACCATCGCCGCGGGCCGGCCGTCGCCGGCGCGCGGCAGCAGCGCCGCGTCGAAGTCCTGCGCATTCACCGGCGCCAGCCCGGCCGCGCGCACGCCCTCCGGCTGCGCGTCGCCGCCGAAGGCCAGCGCCATCACGCCGCCCGCGCCGGCCGCGCCCGGCGTGCGCCACGGCTCCAGCGCGAGCGCATACGGCGGCTCGCCGGCGCCGAGCTGCGCTTCCACGGCAAACGCGAACGGATCCGCCTGCGCGGGCTCGATCGCCACCCGCAGCCGGCGCGTGGCCGGATCAAAGCGCCACGCGCCCACCGGGCCGCCGCCCACCTCGCCCACGGTGAAGCCCGGCGGCACCTCGAGTTCCACCGCGGCGACACGGCCCTGCACGGGCCGCACCGTCACGCGGGCGCGGCCATTCACCACCCCGGGGCCCGGCACAAAGAGGCTCGCCGTCTCCGCGAAGAAGATCGTCGCCTCCGCCGCGACGTCGCGCCGCCGCGGCTGCAAGTGAATCGTCGCCGCCGTGTGCGGCGCCAGCACGAGCGTCGCCGCGCTCCGGTGCTCCTCCGCCGCCATCGCCGTGGCGTGCACCGCCTCGTCGGAGACGAACTCCCACCCGCCCTGATCCAGCTCGACGGCCACGCGCTGCGTCGCGGCGATTCCGGTGAGGACCGGGAGTTGCTCCACCTTGTCGGGCAGCGGCAGCTCGTAGCGGAGCCGCGCCGTCAGCGTGCCCTCGCGCTCCGCCGCCAGGTGATAGTTCGCGCCGACCTTGGCGACGCGCAGGCCGTCGCCCTTGAACTCCGTCAGCACCGCCGGCCCGCGCAGCAGGAGGAAGCTGTCGCCGATCTGGCCGCGCACGGTCACCTCCGCCTCGGCCAGGAGCCGCCCGGCCCGGAGCGACCACGATTGCGTGACCGCCTGCAGGGGCTTCGCCGCGTCCGCCTCCTGCGCGCGCGCCTCGCCGGGATCCGCGACGAACATCGCCGCGAGCGCGAGCAACGACACCGCGGTCGCCGGACCCGCGCCCGGTGCGAACCGCTCGGCACGCCGCCACGACCACACCATCGGCCACAGCAGCCGCAGCGCGACCGCCGCACCCACGAGCAGGAAGAACACGGCCGCGCCGCCGTGCTGCGCGAGCACGCCCGCCGCCAGCGCCGCCGCCCCGGGAACCCGCAGCGCGCCGCGCCACACGCCCGCGACCACGAGCGCCAGGCCGGCGCCGATCGCCACGAGGCCCCACCCGTCCAGCGCGGCCCGCCAGCTGGCGACATGATCGAGGGCCAGCGTGATCGTCGCGCCGGCGGGCACCACCGTCGTCGCGAAGTTCAGCTCCGCGAGATTGTCGCGCTGCTGAAACACCGCCGCACCGGCGAGCAGCCCCGCGACCGCGATCGTCACGACGCCGAGGCCCAGCCCCGCCCCGCGCCGCCACCCGCTCCCCGCGCGGCTGAAAAACGACGCGAGCGCCGCCGTCGCCAGCAGCAGCCAGGGCCCGGGCCCGCCGCGCTCCGCCAGCCACTCGAAGCCCGTCTCGGGGAGCACCGGCCGGAGCGGCTGCAACCCGCCGCGCGGGACGAGCTGCCGCCCCTCCTCGCTGCGCACGCTCCACTCGCTGATCACGGTCGGTGCGCCGACGACCCGCGGCGCGACGAGGCTCAGCGCGCCGCCCGACGCCGCCTGCCCGACGCGCAGCGCCACCGTCACGGGGTCGTTGGGATTCGCGCGCGCCGGCAGCGGCACGAGGGTCTGCTCGCCGTCGACGCGGGCGCTCACGGCCTCGTGGTCGACGCGCGCCTCCCACAGCTTCACGCCGGCGGGCAGCACCAGGCGCAGCGCCTTTCGCCCGCGGGTCTTCACGAAGAACGTCGCCTCGGTCACGACCTGGCCGTCGCGCGCCACGCGGCTCGCGAGGCTCGCGAAGTCCACGACCTGCTCGACGGTCTCGCCCGCCGCGAAGCGCTCAATCGCGAGCTCGAGCGAGAACGGCCGCGCGGTGTAGTACCAGGCCGCCAGCGAAGGCGCGGACGACAGCAGGCGGAACTCGGCCGGCAGCTCGCCCGCCTCCAGCTTGAGCAGCGCGCCCTCCGCGGCGCGCACCTCGTGCCTCACCTGCTGCGGGCTCACCACGTGCACAAAGCCCCGCTCGGCCTGCACGCCCAGCGGCCGCACGCGCCCCGGCGCGATGACGCCGCCGCGCGCGCTCAGGGGCTGCTCGAACGTCACGAGCAGCGTCGCGGCGCCGAGCACCGGCTGGTGCAGCGACACCACCAGCTCGTTGCCCTCGCGCCGCCAGTCGCGCCGCACGTTTTGCCCGGTCACGTCGAGGTTGCCCGCGTCGGCCGGCACTTCCAGGCGCCACTCCGAGGCGGGCGCGCCCACGACGAAGAAGTTCAGCAGCACGCTCGCCTGCACCGCGCCCTCGCGGATCGTGTGCAGGTGGAAGACGTCGGCCTGCACGCTGCGGCCGAGCGCCTCCACGCGCAGGTTGGCGCTCCAGTCCGCGTCGCGCAGCCGCCACGCCTGCTGCAGGCCCGGCGTCTGCCGCGGGAAAAACGCGAGCGGCACCTCGGTGAGCCTCTCCGCGCGCAGCGGCGCGAGGCGGAAGCCCGGGGCCGCGACGGCGCCCACGTGGCCGCGCACGGACTTGGCGCCGGGAAACTCCAGCGCGGGCAGCCGCCACTCCCCGGCCGCGGCCGGCTGGTTCGCCTCCAGGCGCAGCGCGATCAACTGCCGGCCCTCGATCGGGTTCTTGAAAATCACGCGCACGGCGCGCCGCCCGCCCTCGCCCGCGCTCTCCGGCACATGGTCGGCCACTTCCGCCCCTTGCACGGCGACCACGGTGTAGTCCCCCGGCACGCGCACCGTCCACTCCCGCAGCGGCGCCTCGCGCACATCGAGCTCGATCGCCGCCTCGATCACGCGCGCGGCCTCGCCGAGCTCATAGAGCGTGATCGCCGAGACGGCGACCTCGGGCTGCACCTGCGTCGCGAGCACGCGGTAGCCGTAGCCCGCCGCGGCGAAACGATGCACAAACACCTGCCGCGCCTCCGCCTCGATCGCGGCGCCGGGCCACTGCGCGGGCGCGAGCTGCGTGAGCCCGGCGACGTCGGTCACCTCCAGGCGCACCCCGCCCCGCCCCGCCACGCGCACGAGGCCGGAGTGCCGCACGCCGCCGAGCGGCGTGAGCCGCAGCGGCTCCGCCCGCACGGGCCACGCGCCCAGCTCCGCCTGCGCGCGGATCGCGAGCGTCGCCTCCGCCGCGATGGGCCGGCTCAGGCGGACGTCGAGCACCCGGCCATCCGCCTCGGCGGCGACGGCCCAGCCGGTGACATTCGGCCCCTCGACGCCGAGGATCTCGCCCGGCCCGTCGAGCCGCACGCGCACGGCGGCGAGCTTGCCCTGCAAAATCCGGAACGCCACGCGCGACACTTGCCGCCACACCCCCGCGGCTACGCGGACCTCCGTCTCCTCCGAGCTGGTGAAGGCCAGCGCGCCCTCGGCCGCGTCGCGGGCGTGCCGCCACGCGAGCGCCGCCGCGCCATCCGCGGGCAGAAAGCCGCGCCATTCGCCCTCGATGCGCCGCGGCACGACCGGTGCGTCAACCTTGAAGCCGACCTCCTCCGGGAGTCCCGTGAGGCGCAGGGGCACGACCGCGCCCGCCGGCATCGTGAAGTCGATCGCCCGCCAGTCCTCGCTCGTGCGCAGCGCCGCGGCGAACGCGAGGTCGACGGCCGCCGCGCCTTCGCGCTCGCACACCAGATCGTAGCCAAACTCGCCGCCGCCGAGCGGCACGAGCTCAAGCCGCCAGCCGTCGCCCGCGGTGGCCCCGGTGGGCGCGGCCGCCCCGGCCAGCAAGCGCAGCCGGGCGCCGGCCTTTTGCGCGCGCGCCTGCGCGCGCAGGCGAAACGCCACGCTGCGCGCCGCCTCGTCCACCCGGCCCATGAGCTGGGCATCGGCCAGCTCCGCCTCCGCCTGCAGCGCGCCGCGCGGCGCCACGCGCAGCTCGAGCCGCGCTTCGCCCGTCGCAAAGAACTGCAGGCCCTCGCCGAACGGCGTCAGCCCCGCCGCCGTCGCCGCGCGCACCTCCACCGCGCCCTCGGGGCGCACGGTCACCCGCGACGCAAAGCCCGCGGCGTCGCCGGGCGCCGCGAGCAGCACCGCGATCGCGCCCGCCGTCGCGTCCCGGCGCAGGCGCGTGGTCACGACGAACTCAAATTCCGCCGCCGCGCCGCCCTTGCCCGCCGCCGGCGTGCGCACGTCGAGGAGGCGTTTCCCGTCCGCGTGGCGCACGGCCCAGTCGCGCACGCCCGCGCCGGTCACGGCCGTCACGTCGCCGTCGCCCGTCAGCCCGAGCGTGACCCACTCGGGCCGGCCCTGCACCACGCGGATTTTCACGCGCAGCTCGCCGGTGATCGCGGCGCCGGCGGCGCGCACGGCCTGCTCGACGGCCGCCGTGAAGATCGGCGCGGGCGCGGGCGGCACGCCGCGGGCCTCGACGACGAGGCGGCCGGCCTCGGGGGCGAGCGTGGTGGTGACGGTGGCGGAATCGGCGGCCGGCGCGGCGAGCGGCGCGAGCGCGAGGGCGAGCAAAAGGGCATGGAGCGGTTTCATGAGGATGCGATTCTCCCAAAACGGCGCGGCGTGGGTGTCACGGCCGCGTCAGCGGATTGTCAGTGATTTGTCAGGCCGCACGCGCGGCCCGGGGTGGGAACGTTTCCGGGCGCCGATTCTTAGGCGGAGGAAAAGAACCGCCGCTGGACGCCGCCAAACCCGGAGGAGAAAACACCGGAAACGCCAGGTGCAGTGATCCGGCGACTGCGTCCATTTGCATTCATCGGTGGTTAGAAACCGGCGCGTGCCTTCACTCGCGCAGGAGCGAGCGCGCCCGATCGAACATCGTCGTCAGCTCCTCCACGCGCGGGATGTTGGCGTAGTGGCTGCGCAGCACGGCGACCGCCGGCGCAAGCTCGCCGAGCTTGAACTGGCCGGCGAGCGTGCCGCCGCGGAGCTTTTCCGCGAGCAGCGCCGCGACGCCCGCGAGCCGCATCGACTGCGACGCCCGCGCGAAACCCGGCGCGCGCGCCTCGTGCGGAATCGACCACGAGCGCTCCACCATCCCGCCGCCCGCCGGATCGCGGAAGCGCACGAAGACCTCGCCGATCTCGCCCTCGCCCTGCGGCAGCGGCTCGATCTGGTAGAGCGCCACCGCGGCCTCCTCCGCGGCGAGCTCGGCGGCGTCCACGGCGTCGTTGCGGAAATCCTCCGCCTTCATGCGGTGCTGCTCGAAGCCGATGAGCCGCCACGCGCCGACGCGCGCGGGGTTGAAGCGCACCTGGAGCTTCACGTTTTCCGCCGCGGGGCGGAAGGCGCCGGCGAGGGTCCTGGCAAAGTCCGCGTCGGCATCCTCGGGGGCGTTGAGCACCGTGTAGCGGCCGTCGCCGTGCCGCGTGAGCGCCTCGAGGATCTCGTCGTCGAGGCCGTCGAGGCCCACGCCGCAGGCGTCGAGCGCGATGCCGTCGCGGCGCAGGCCCTCGATGGCCGCGGCGAGCTGCGCCGGCACGGCGTTGCCGAGGTTGGCCGCGCCGTCGGTGAGGAGCACGATGCGGTTCTGCGCGCCCGCCAGCCGGTGCCGCCGCGCGAGTTCGCCGGCGAGCCGGAGCGCCTCCTCGAGGTTGGTGCCGCCTTCCGCCGGGATGCCGGCCGCGATCCGCGCGAGCGACTTCGCCTGTTCGCCGGGCAGCGCCTCCGCGAGCAGCCGCGGCGTGCGCGCAAAGCCGATGAGCGTCACGCGATCCGCCGGGCCGAGCAGCGAGGCGAGCGAGGCCAGCGCGCGCCGCACGGTGGCCGCGCGGTCCTCGCGCTCCATCGAGCCCGAGGTGTCGAGCAGCACGGTGAGGCGCAGCGGCGTCTGCGCGCCGCGCCCCGTGGCGCCGACCTTGAGCGCGATGCGCACGAGGTTGCGCTGCTGGAGCACCGGGTGCGCGACCTGCTCGATGCGGCACGCGATCTTCTCCGCGGCGCCCGGCGCGGGGTCGCCGTAGTCGAGCGCGTTGTAGAATTCCTCCGGCCGGATGCGCGCCGGATCGGGCCGCTCGCCGCGCGCCAACGCGGCCTGCGCGAGCCGGAACGACACGTCGCCCACGTGCAGCGAGAAGGTCGACGTGGCCTCCTGCGCCGCGCGCACCTCGGCATCCGCCGGCGGCACCACGCGCGCCGGCGCGGGGCGGACGACGGGTTTGTCCTCGTCCACCCTCGCCTTCGCCGGCTCGGCGCGGCGCGCGCGCTTGCCGGCATCGGTGCTCACCGTGAACGCGCTCAGCGTGAGCGCGTCGCGTTCGGCGGGTGCAATCGCCGCGAGTTTCGCGGCCGGCGCGGTCGCGAAATCCGCCTCGCCACGAAGAAAAGCCAAGTCGCTGCCACCGCCAGCGGAGCGAGGCGCGTCCGCGGCGCCAGCCGCCGACTTGCCCCGCGACGTCCCGGGCACACGGAGCGCAGGCAACGCAGTTCCAGTGCCCGCGCTGGAGAAACTCAGGCCGCCCAGCCGATCCCCAAACGCCGGAGGCGGCTCAGGCAGCCTGCTCGCCGAGAGGGTCGACGCCGCGGCGAAGCCTGTGGTCGGACTCTCGTTCACGACAAACGCGTCGAGTTTCACGATGTCGCTCGGCACAGGTTGGGTCTGCGGCGCAATAGAAATACTCCCGTAGGTTGCTGCGAGGGTGACAACATTCGGCGACTGCCCCTCTCTCGCAGCGCCTGGCGCTGCTTTCACGCCACCAAGACCTGTGTCGATGATGGCGCCGTTCAGCCGGGAAAACGTCAGAGTCCCATTTCCACCAGCCGGCATCGTGACGTCGCGGAGATTCAGCGTGTTCGACTCGGTGATCGCCACTGTCTTGTTTTCGGCGGTCAGATTGACACCAGTCGGAGCGAGGCCGGCACCGACAGCCGCGCCGCCCACCGTCAGCGTGCGACCTTGCGCAATGACACCGTCCCGGTTGATGACGGCGAGATTGCCATCCATCACCGTGGGGCCGCCCGTCCCGGCAAGATTCAGACCAGAATCACTCGTCGAACGAGTGTTGACGATGAGGTCGCCGTTGAGGGAAACGACGTTGTTGAGGGTGGAGGAACCGGACCAAGTGCCCCGCGAGCCCGTGGCAACTTGCCTCGAAGATGGACTCTGCGAGGCGCCTGAGAACCCCAGACTGCCGCCCGTGGTAAAGGCGAAGTCGCTGGTATCAGAAATCGTCGAGAGGAACGTGCCCTGCGTGTTGATATTCGCATCGCCGCCCACGTGAATGGAGCCATCGGCGAGGACGAAGACTTTGCCCCCAGAGCCCGGGCTGCCCGGAACCGTCGCCGTGTCGGCACCACTGGTTCCATAGCCCACTTTGTCGAGCACGGCGCCTCCGATAGGGCTCTGAAAATTGTAAACCTCGGCCGGTGCGATATTGAAGTTCCCGCCACTCCAAACCAAGGCCGAGCGGTCGGTCGCGGTGGTCGGCTTGCTCGCCGTTGCAGTGACCGGCCCAAACGAATTTGCCGAATCCGTCAGAACAATCCCCTTCGGTGCCTCAAACGAGCCCAAGCCAAAAATATTCAACGGCGCACTCGGCGTTGGCGCACTGGCCACGAGCTGCTGCCGCACGCCCGCCAAGTCATCCGCCGAGCGCGGCTCAAGCGCGGGCATTTGAATCGCCATAGTCGACGCCGTGTCGCCCCCCGCAGCGCCGACCGCCCCCTTCTGCTTTTCTTCCGCGTCCTGCTCGAACCAGCGTTTCTCATTCGCCATGACCTTGGCCTCTCCCTCGCGCTTCATGGCCACCGCGCGTTGCTCCTTCTCAAAGGAAAGCGTCCGCTCCTGCATCACAAACAGCCCCACCGTCACGCACGCCGCCGCCGCGATCGCGATGCCGGCCCACGCCGGCACGCGCCGGCCCTTGCCGCGCGCGCCGAGCAGCGGCAGCGACAACGGCGTCGCCGCGGCAGCCGCGTGCTCCGGGGTGATTTCTCCCTCGCTCGCCCCCGCGCCGATCGTCGCGAGCAGTTTCTCGCGCCGCCCGGGCGCGAGGCGCAGCGCCGCGGGCTCGGGGCGCGCCGCCTCGCCCACGAGGCCGTGCACCGCCTCGAGGCGGCGCTTGAAGATGGCGAGCTCGGGCCGCGCGGCCACGAGTCGCTCCAGCTCGGCGATCTCGAAGGCCGAGGCCTCGCCGAGCACCCACGCGACCACGCGCGCCTCGATCTCGGCGTCGGGGCCGGGGGGCGGGCCGGCCGGCGGTTGGGTTTCGTCGTTGTGCATGAGTGTGTCCTCCGTCGTTCAGCCGCGGCTGTCCTCGACGCCTGCGCGCCGCAGGCGATCGGCGAGGTCCTTGAGCAGGTGGTGCAGGCGGTAGCCGACGTTGCCGGCGCTCAGGCCGGTGCGGCGGCTGATTTCCCCGTAGCGCAGCTCCTCGCGGTATTTGAGGTCGATGAGGCGGCGGTCCTCGGGCGCGAGCTCGGCGAGGAGCAGGCGCACCATGCCGACGGCCTCGTCGCGCCCGAGCTGCTCGGCCGGGAGCGGCGCCTCGGCGGGGGCAGTGTCGTCGGCGAGCGCGGACTCGGGCTTGCGGTCGCGGAGGTGGTTGAGCGCGAGGTTGCGCAGGCTGCGGTAGAGCCAGGCGCGGGGGTTCTCCACCTCGGCCCAAATCGGGTGCAGGCGGAGAAACGTCTCCTGCACGAGCTCCTCCGCCACCGGGCGCCGGCCCACGAGCCCGAGCGCGAACCGCAGCAACCCGCCCTCCTCCGCGGCGAAGAGCGCGGCGAGGCTCGGCCGCTCGGCCCCGTCCTTCATGGCGACGAAGACCGCCGCCCCCGGCGAGGGGTGCGGCGGCAAGGCGACGCGGACGGCGGCAACCGGTTCCATGGGTGCAAGGGTGGCGGGGCGCAGCGGCCCCGGCGAGTAAGACACCGGGGCGGGGAAATTCTTAGAAAAATCTTTTCGGCGGCGTAGCGGAACGACTTTTCGTTCCGCCGGAATCGCACCCAGCTCGGCCGAAAAAGGCATGGCCGCGCCATGCGTAGCCCCGTCCGCCAGCCGGCCCAATCCCCGTCGTCCCTTCATCCCCGGCGGCACGCACCGCGCACGAACCACCCAAGCGAAGCATGGGCCCACTGGGATTCGAACCCAGAACCAAAGGATTATGAGTCCTCTGCTCTAACCGTTGAGCTATAGGCCCGCAGGGTGCTGTCGAGTGTTGCCGGGGCGCCAAGGCGGTCGAGCCAATTGCTCGGGCGCAGCCGCTCCGCCTACTCGCCGCGCAAGTCGTAGCACAGAATCCGCGGCGCGTGGCCGCCGCGCGCGTCGGGCGTGTTTTGCGCGACGTAGAGCAGCCCGCGGTGCAGCGCGGGAAGCGTCCATGTCGAGGTCGCGCTGAAGAGCCGCGCGCGCTGGCGCACCGCGAGGCCCTGGGGCGACAGCTCGAACTCCGCGAGCAAGCCGTCCTCACCCAGCGCGAAAATCCGTTCCCCCGCGCTCAGCAGCGTGCCGCGGAAAAAGCTCTGCACGCGCCCGCCTTCCTCGAAGCGCGTGTCGTCGCGCCACGCGATTTTCCCCGTCGCGAGATCGATGCAGCGCAACTCGGTGTCGGGCGGGTTGCGGCCCGCGAAACCGTAGAGGTGCCCGCCGATTTTCGCGGGCGCCATCCAGTGCAGGCCGAAGTCGCGCTGCGTCCACAGAGGCCGCGACTTCATCTGCTCGTCGAACTCCAGCAGCACGCCGCCCTTCTCGTAGCACTCCGAGATGAACACCTGCCGGTCGTCCACCGCGAACGCCGTGCCCGCGATCACCGACTCGTAGGTGCGCGCGCGCCACGCGAAGCGATCGAGGACGCGCCCGTCCGCCGGATCGATCGTGAGCAACCCGCCGATCGCCGGGCGGCTCTCGCCGCCCACGACCGCGAGCACCACCTCGCGGCCGTGGAGCTGGGCGACGATGGGCGAGGCGTAGTCGGCGCCCCACGCATCGATGGTGGTCCAGGTGGTCTTTCCCGTCGCCTGCTCGAGCGCGGCCACCGTCACGCCCGGCGCGCCGCCCTCCTTTTTCCCGCCGACGGTCACAATCAATTGGTCGCGCCACACGCACGGCGTCGGCGCGTAGCCAAAGAACCCCTGCGGCACGCCGTAGTCCGCGCGCAGATCGCGTTTCCAGAGCACGGCTCCGGTTTTTAGATCGAGGCAGTGCAGCCGCGCGGTCACGCCGGCGACAAACACGCGGCCGCCGCGGATCACCGCGCTCGCGCGCGGGCCGGGGCTGAAGCCGTAGCGATCCTCGTAGCTCGCGGCGTAATCGAAGCGCCAGAAGCGCCTTCCCGTCTCCGGCTCGAGGCAATCGACCGTTTCGCGATCGCCCAGGCGATGGAAGTAAACCAGCCGTCCTTCCGCGATCGTGGGGCAGGCGTAGCCCTCACCGCGCTCCATTTCCCACACGAGCTTCGGACCGCCGGCGGGCCAGCGATCGAGGAGCTTGGTCTCGCGCGTAGTCGCGTCGAGGTGCGGCCCGAGGAAGTGCGGCCAGTCCTCCGTCACCGCGCCCGCCGCCAGCGCGCGCGGCGGGGCATGGAACTTCAGCCCGGGAAACGGCTGCTGCGCGCCGGCCAAGGAGGCGAGCAGCAGCGACAGGATGAGCGCGCGCGTTGTCATCGCTTCATTTCTTCACGACCCCGAGGCCCGGCCGATCGGGCAACGTGAGCCTGCCCTCCACGATCGTCACGCCGTCGAAGCAGTCGTTCTTGATCAGCACGGCGCCGTCGAGGTCGGCCCAGTCGACGAGCGGGCTGAGCTGCGCGGCGGCGCTGATCGCGCACGAGGTCTCGGTCATGCAGCCGAGCATCACCTTCAGGCCGAGCCCGCGGGCGAGGAGGATCATTTTGTGCGCCTCGCGAAGGCCGGTGCACTTCATCAGCTTGATGTTGATGCCGTGGAACGCGCCGACCAAGCGCGGCACATCGGCGAGGCGCTGGCAGTTTTCGTCGGCGATGAGCGGCAGCGGGCTGCGCGCGCGCAGCCACGCGGTGTCGTCGAGCTGCTCCTTCGGCATCGGCTGCTCGATGAACACCACGCCGCGCCCCGCGAGCCACTCGATCATGCGCAGCGCGGCGTCGCGATCCTTCCAGCCTTGGTTGGCGTCGACGGTGATGGGCGCAGCCGTGACCGAACGGATCGCCTCGATCATCTCGCGGTCGCCCGCGGGGCTGCGGCCGAGCTTCACCTTGATGATTTTGTAGATCGCGGCCTCGCGGGTCTTGGCGCGCACGACGTCCGGCGTGTCGATGCCGATGGTGAACGACGTGACGGGCGCCTTCGCCGGGTCGAGGCCCCAGAGCCGAAACCACGGCGCGCCGAGTTTTTTCCCGACCCAGTCGTGCAGCGCGATGTCGAGCGCGGCCTTCGCGGCGGTGTTGCCCGGCGCGAGCGCGTCGAGGGCCGGCAGGATTTCCTCGAGCTGAAACGGATCGCGCACCGCCGTGAGCAGCGGCCGGGCGCGTTCGCAAAATGCCGCGGCGGTCGTCTGCGACTCACCGAGATACGGCGGCATTGCGGCCTCGCCGTGGCCGATCACGCCATCGCGCTCGATTTCGACGAGGGTCGCGGGCGTGCTCGTGCGCGTGCTCGCCGCGATGCCGAAGGCGTGACGCAGCTCGAGGGTGTAGGGCTGGTGGCGGAGGATCATCGGGCCGCGCACCGTCGCGGGCGGCGCGGGAAGGGTCAACGGCGAAGCCGCGGCTTGCGTCCGCGCGGCGCCGCGGCGAGATCGCGACGACGCCCACCCCGCGATTCTCCCCATGCGCCGCCTTGCCGGTCTCGTCCTCTGCTCGCTCCTCGCGCTGGCGGCGCGCGCGCAGGAGCCGCCGATCGATTTTGAGCGGGCCCGGCAAATCATGGAGCGCAACCGCCGGGGCGAAGCCGTCTCCGCGGAGGACCGCGCCTACGTCGAGCGCGCGAAGCAAGCGAAGCAAAAGCAGGGCGCGGGCAAAGGTGCGCCCGGCCCAGCACTCCCGCCGCCTCCGCCAAAGTGGACCGAACACCTCACTGCCCTGCCCAAACTCGGCACCGCGACCTACAAGGGCGAGGACGGCGGGCTCTACGGCGGCGGAAAAAACTCCCCACCCGCCGCACATCTCGCCGCGGCGATGGGCGAGTCCGAGCAAATCCGGCCGCGCGACACCGCGGGCCAAGCCGCGGCCGACGGGAAAATCGGCTTCCTCTCCGTCGGCATGTCGAACACCACGCAGGAATTTTCCCGCTTCATGCAGGAAGCCGCGCGCGATCCGCGGAAATCGCCGCGCGTCGTGCTCGTCGATGGCGCACAGGGCGGGCAGACGGGGGCGCGCTGGGCTGACGCGGGCGCGCCGCTCTGGACGCAGGTCGACGAGCGCATCGCGCGCGCGGGGCTGAGCGCCGCGCAGATCCAAGTCGCGTGGATGAAGCAAGCCGAGGCCGGGCCGGCGCGGCTCGGCGAGTTTCCCCAGCACACCGATGTCTTGCGCGAGCACCTCGTCGTCGCGCTCGGCCACCTGAAGAAGCGCTTCCCCAACCTGCGCATCGTCTACCTTTCGAGCCGCATCTACGCCGGCTACGCGACGACCGCGCTCAATCCCGAGCCCTACGCCTACGAGTCCGCCTTCGCGGTCCGGCGGCTAATCCAGGATCAGATCGCGGGACGCGCGGAGCTGAACTTCGATCCGGCGCGCGGCGCTGCAAGATCGCCGCTGCTCCTCTGGGGGCCGTATCTCTGGGCCGATGGCGCGACGAACCCCGCTTCCGGCGCGCTCAGCTACGAGCCCGCGGATTTCGGGGCGGACGGCACGCACCCCGGCGACTCCGGCCGCGCCAAGGTCGCGCGCCTGCTGCTCGATTTCCTCAAGGCCGACGTGACCGCGCGCCCGTGGTTCGTCGTCGGCGCGCCGGCTGCGGCCGGTCGCTGACCGCGCCAGCCGCTACTTCACCACCGGCGCGATTTGATCGCCGGTCGCGCGACCGCCGGGCAACTCGAGGATCTTGATGCTGCGGAAATGGATTTCCGCGCCCTCGGACTCGAGGCAGAGGTAGCCCTTGCGCACCGAGGCCTGGCTCACGCCGTTCACGAACTTGCCGTTGACGGAGAGCTTCACCGTGCCGTCGACGGCGACGACATCGTAGGTGTTCCACTGCCCGCGCGGCAGGCAGCGGTTCTCAAACGACATGCTGCGCTTGCCGCGCGGATTGTCGGGCACGACCTCGAGCCCGCCGGCGCCGAAGAGCTCGCCGTGCACGTAGGCGAGCGGGCGCGGCGTGCCGTCCCTCTCGCGGTTCAGGAACGGCCACTCGAGCTCGAGCATCTGCACCTCGAGGCCCTTGGGCAGGCGCGTGCGCTCCTGGGGCTTGGCATCGCACCAAAGAAAGACCCCGGAGTTCCCGCCGGGCTCGAGGTGCATCCACTCGATGTGGAGGATGAAGTTCTCGTATTGCTTCTCGGAGCGCATCACGCCGATCGGCTTGCCACGACAGACGAGCAGGCCGTCGCGCACGAGCCACGTGTCGGGCGAGGTATTCACGTCGACCCAGCCGGTCAGGTCCTTGCCGTTGAAAAGATCGCGGAAGCCGCCGGGATCGGCGGCAAAGGAAACGGACGTGAGCACGACGAGCGCGCCGGCAAGCAGCGCGAGGCGGGGAGTTTTCATGGGTGGAAAAGAAAATCGTTGAACTCGCGGGGCTCATTCGCGCGCGCCGACGCCGAATCGCATCGGCAAGGCGCCGCGCGCGTGCGCGCCGATGTCGGGGCGCGAGCCGGGCGCGCCGTCGCTGAAGTTCGGGAGCCACTCGCCGGCCGCGACGCCGGGGCTCGTGGGCGCGAGCTGGAAACGCCCCGTGAGCGTCGCGCGGTCGAAGCCCGCGCCGTCGGCGTAGATCGGCTCGCCGCGCACGCCGTGCGGCTCGAGATCAGGCGGGCACTGGCCGTTGAAGAGATCGAAGTCCTGGCTGTTGTTCACGTTCGCGCGGTTGTTGCTCACGCTGGAATTTCGCGGCTCGCGCACGTGGAGGAGGTTGTTGCGCGAGGTCACGTGCTTCACGATGCGCGTGCCGCCGAGCCCGCCGGTCGGGAGCCAGCCGTCGCCGCGATAGACGGTGTTGTGGAAGATGTATTGCGTGCCGGTCATCCACTCCTCGCCGCCCGCGAACCCCATCTTGATGAAGTTGCCGCCGCCGGCGCCGGGACTCTGCATGCTGCGCGTGACGACGTTGCGCCAGACGTAGAGCGGGCCGATGGAGGTCGCGGCGTTGCCGATGCCCATCAGCGATTGCTCGATGTAGTTGCCCCAGACGCGGGTGTTGCGGTTGCCGCCCTCGATCTCGAGGCCGTCGTCCCAGCAGTGGCTGACGAAGTTGCCGTAGACGTCGGAATCGGGGCCGGGCGCGCCCTGGAAGCTGCCGTTGCTGCCGCCGCCGACAATGTCGTTGAACATGTGCTCCAGGTCCGTGAAGCACTCGTTGTAGCGGATGACGTGGTTGCCCGCGGTGTTGAACAAACTGATCGCCTGCGTGCCCATCGAGTGCGTCGGGTATTTCGGCTCGGTCCAGTTGCTGCCGTCGAAGGTCGGATGGTGCAGCCTGCAGCGCTGCACGACGAGGCGCTTCAACCCCGGCGCGCGCGAGCCGATGGCGGACTCCATGTCGAAGGCGAAGCCCGTCTCGGGGTTGAGCCGGCCCCAGTCGGAGATGTCGCAGTCCTCGATGATGATGTCCTCGCCGCCGAGGATGTTGATCGCGTGGGAGTAGCTTCTCGTCTTTCGCGCGGCGTCCCCCGAACCGCGCAGCGTGAAGCCGCGAACGATTACATGCGAGGCGTTGATCGTGATGCAGGGGTCGTGCCGGTGCTTCACGTCGATGGTCGCGCCGCGGCCGTCGTAGACGCGATACGCGCCGGGCCGGCCCGACTGCGTGATCGCGAGCGGTTGGTCGCCGCTGCTGACGCGCACGGTCTCGCCCTGAGGGAATTCTTCGCCCCACGTCGCCGCCGTCAGCCGCGCGCGCGTGCCCGCGCCAGCGAGCGACAACTCGATCTCGTAGGTCGTGCCGGGCATGAGGTGCACGAGGCTGCCGCGGTAATCCGCGAGATCGAGGTCGGTGCCGGCGATCGGGTGGAAGCGCATCGGGTAGCCCTCGCGCCACGCCGACTCCGGTGCGCCCTGCGGGCGGAAACGGACGTGCGCGAGCTTGTCCGCCGCGCCGCCCGCGGGCGACCAGTAGAGCCCGAGGCAGTGAAACGTCGCGACGGCGAAGGGCTCGCGCGTGGCGCGCGGGGACTTGACGAACGGCTCGGCGGCGAGCAACGAGCTGGCGGCCAGGGCGAGCAGCAGCGCGAGGAGCTTCATGCGGAAGAGCCGAGCAGATTGCGCGCCCCACGGCGAGGGCACAGTCGTGGACGAGGCGTCCCGCCTCGTGTGGATTGATTTTCAGCAAAGGCACTGAGGCGGGACGCCTCAGCCACGAACTACAGAAACCCCAGGTTTGGCTTGGCGAACCGGCCGAGGTTCGGGAAGGCGGTGCTCAGGTTCGTGTCGCTCACGCCGAACCACCGCGCGATCGTGGCGCCGTATTCGTCCACGCTCGTCGTCGGGATCCAGCGGCCGCGGCCGGTGTCGTCGGGGCCGTTGACGGTGAGGTCGGGCATCTTGCCGTAGATGTCGCCGCCCTTCACGGCGCCACCGACGATGATCTGGTGGTTGCCCCAGCCGTGGTCGGAGCCGTCGCCGTTGGAGCTGTAGGTGCGCCCGAAGTCGGAGGCGGTGAACGCCGTCACGCGATCGGCGCAGCCGAGCTCGACGGTGGCGTTGTAGAAGGCGTTCATCGCGGAGCTGACCTGCGAGAGGAGCGAGGCGTGCGCGCCGATGGCGTGGTTCACGTCGTCCACCTGGTCCGCGTGGAGATCCCAGCCGCCGAGGCGCGCGAAGAAGATCTGGCGCTTGAGGCCGAGGCCGCCCGAGACGGAGATGAGCTTGGCGATCATCTTGAGCTGATCGGAGAGCTTGTTGGGGCTCTGGGCGGTGTTCGCCGGGAAGACGGTCGAGAGGGCGGGCGCGGCGGCGAGCGAGGCGCTGAGCAGCTCGCTGCTGCCAATCGCATCCGCGGAGAGGCTGCCGAACGCGGCGGCGAAGAGGTTGGGGTTGGCCGCGGCGTAGAGGTCCTTCTGCGCGGCGTAGCGCGCGGCGTCGGATGAGCCCGCGCGGCCGGCGCTGCCGTTGAACGTGATCACGCCGCCGGGGCTGACGGAATACTGGACGACGTTGCGGCCGACCTCGAAGTTGTTGAAGTTGTCCAGCGAGATCGACATCGAGATTTTCGGGTCGCTGTTGAGCGCGTCCAGCAGATCGGCGGTGCGGCCGCCCCAGCCGGTGGTGAAGGGCCGGTCGGGCACGCTGCTCTGCCACTGGACCTGCTGGTCGTTGTGCGAGAAGAGCTGCGGCGGGAGCTTCACCGTGCCGGCGTTGTATTGCGCGAGCGTGGTGGGCTCGACGAGCGTGCCGACGTTGGCGAGGAGCGCGCACTTGCCGGCGTTGAACAGCGCGCGCAGCTCGGTGACGCCGGGGTGCAGCGCCCACGCGCGCCCGTCGCTCGTCCGCGGCGTGATGGAAAGGAGGCCGCTGTTGGGCAGCGCGATCACGCTGCGCTGGGTGGAGTAGGCGTTGTAGGCGGAGCCGGTGGGGATGATGAGGTTGTTGGCGTCGTTGCCGCCCGCGAGGAAGATGCAGACGATGGCCCGGTAGTCGGCGGGCACGGCGCCGGCCGTCGCGGGCGCGGCGGACGAGGATCCGGAGGCGTTGGCGACGGCGCCGATGGCGCGGAGCTGCGCCAGCGTGGAGAGGATGCCGGTGGTGCCGACAGCGGCGCAGGACTGGCCGAGGAATTGGCGGCGGGACGAATTCATGGGGTGGTTATTTTTGGATGGAGCCGTCGAGCGAGGTGGCGACGAGCAGCACGGCCGTCTGCGCCCGCTCGAGCGCCGAGGCCGTGGCCGGCAGCGCGGCGAGCGCCGTCGTGATGCGCGCGCGCGTGCCGGCGCTGAGCTGGCCCTGCGCGAGCACGAGGCCGAGCCGGTCGAGCAGCGCGGGGACGTTGCCCACGAGCGCCTGCTCGGCGGTCAAGTCGAGCACGAGATTCATGCCCGTGAGATTCGGCGCCCGGAATATCGTGTCGCGAAGGTAGTTCGGGACGGTGACGGCGGTCGTGTCGTTGGTAATCTGGAACTCGGGGGCGACCAGGCCGGCGGCCGCGAGCGGGCCGGGATAGACGTAGCCGGGCTCGAAGAAGTTGAACACCGTGGGCGACTCGAGCGCGCCCTGGTTCAGCGCGCCGTAGACCTCGATTGAGTTGCGCCCGCTGGCGCTCGCGGCGTTGAAGCCGCGGACGAGCGCGGTGAAGCGCAGGAGCGGCTCCTTCAATTTGCCGTAGCCCGGATCGTCGTAGACCGCGGTCGAGCGCGCCTCGTAGTCGGTGAGGATCGCGCGCACGACGGCGGCGAGATCGCCGCGGACGCCCGAGCCGTTGTTCTCGAATTTCTGCGCGACGCGATAGACGTAGGCCGGGCTGGGATTGTCGGTCACGAGCCGCTGGATGAGCTGGCGCGAGATGAACGGCGCGCAGTTGGCGTGGTTGAAAAGCGCGTCGAGCATGCGCTTGAGGTCCTCGGTGCCGCCGAGGTTCGCCGGGATGGCGGCGCCGAGCACGGGGCGGATGTCCTTGGCGGCGTTCTCGTGCGCGACGGCGTAGAGCATCATCGGGTTGATGTAGTCGGCCCGCGCGCCGCGGAACTGGTTCAGATTGTTGGTGGCGCCGGCCGTCAGGTTGAAGTAGCCCCAGCCGGTGAAAACCTTCGCGACCTCGGTGATCGTGGTGTTGGTGTAGGTCGGGATCGGGAGGCCCTGGGCGTCGAGCTTGAGCGTGCCGTCGGGCTGGAGCTGCACGAGCCCGATGGAGAAGAGCTGCATCACCTCGCGGGCGTAGTTCTCGTCCGGGAAGGTGCCGGCGACCGGATCGGCCTTCGCGTTGCGCAGCGACGAGAGATACGAGCCCATGATCGGGTTGAGCGTCACGTTTTCCAACAGCGTGCGGAAGTTGCCGAAGGCGCCGTTGACGAGGATGTCGTAGTAGTTGGCGATGCCCTCGGTCTGGCCGTTGCCGAACGGATCGTCGCTGATGACGAGGATCTGGCTGAGCGCGAAGGCGACGCGCTGCCGCAGTTGGTCGGGCGCGGCGAGCACGACCTGATGCCACGCGCGGCGGCGGAAGGCCAGGGCGTTCTGCACATCGGCGGGATCACGGCCCGCAGCCGCAGCGTCGGCCTTCTGGGCATTCCACTCGGCGAGTTCCGCGGGGCGGTGGAGCGAGGCGGGGATGGTGAGCTGCGCGTCGAACCACGCGGAGATCGAGCCGCCGGTGAGGGAGTCGATCTCGGCCTTGCGCGGGCCGAAGGTCGCCTGCGTCAGGAACCGCGCGGCATCGGTCGCGGTGACGTTGGTGAGCGAGACGGCCGGGGGCGCGGGGGGCGCGGTGAACGCCTGCGAACCCGTCGCCGCAATGAACGAACCGCGCAACTCGCCCGCGGGATAGTTGGCGGTGTCGAGCCCCACGAAAATCAGGCCGCTGCGCAGCGCGTCGAGAATCTGCGTGCTGGTGTAGGTGCCGGTGGGCGCGATGGTCCACGAGGTGCCGCTGACCTGGCCCAGAGGGAGGTTGAGCACGTAGTCGCCGGACGAGGTGCTGTTGCCGAGGAACAGGTGGGCGCCGACCTCGGCCGAGCTGAGGTTGGAGAAGGTGACGTTGACGGAGGCGACCTGGCCGTTGGCGCTCAACACGATCGTCGCGAGGCCGCTGGCGGCCGAGGAGGTCGCGCCGCTGCCCGGCCGCAGCGTCGCGATGAAAAGCGTGCCGGGGCTGTCGGCGATCGAGACGGTGGCCGAGACGGCGGCGCCAAGGGCGTAGCCCGCGCCTTCAGCGAGGGTGAGCGTGACGGTCTCCGTCGGCTCGATCGTGGTGTCCGCGAGCGGCACCAGCGGAATCGTGACGCTCGCCGCGCCGGCGGGAATCACCACGGAGCCCAGCAGCGGCGAGTAGTCCACGGCGTTGGTCGCGGAGCCGCTCACGCCGTAGTTGACCGTGAGCGGCCCAAAAGTGTCGCCCGACCGGCTGACCGTGAACTCGCCAGCTGCGGTGCCGTTCTCATTGGCGGACGGCTTGGTCGCCGCGATGGTGACGACGGGCACGCCGGCGGGGGAAACATCATAAACCTCGACGAGCGCCACGCCGGTCGAGTTGCCGACGCCGCTGACCTGAATCGTGTAGCTGCCGGGGCTGAAGTCAGCGAGCACGCCGGCATCGCGGCTGCCGCTGGCGAAGTTGAAAGCCCCCGCGTTGGTGAACGCCGCGGCGAGCGCGCCCTCGCTCGCCGCGCCGGCGCCGACGGGCGTGCCCCAGTTGTCGTTGGAGGCGACGGTCGCGCCGCTGGCGTTGAGCACGACCAGCGTCGGATCGGTGAGCACGCCGCCCACGCCCAGGGCGCCAAGGGCCGGGCCCGCCGCCCGGATGAGCAGGCGGCGCGTGCCGCTGCCCGGCGAAATCACGAGGCCGGGGATCAGGATGTTGCCGCCGGTGCCGACCTGCGCGCGCGTCGAGATGTTGGTGAGGCGCGCCGCGCCCTGGCCGACCTCGTAGACCTCGATCAACGCGACGCCCGTCGTGTTGTTCACGCCGCTGACCTGCGCCGTGTAGGCGCCGGGCGCGAGGGTCGCAAGCAGCGCCGCGTCGCGCGAGCCGGCGGTCCAGTTGAACGCGCCGACGGCGGTGAAGTGGGCGGCCGTCACCTGCGCCGCCGGCGCGATGGCGGTGCCCCAGTTGTCGTTCTCCGCAATCCTGGTGGAGCCGGAAAACAACTCGAGCTTCGGATCGGCCAGCACGCCAGCCACGCCGAAGCCCGTGAGCGCCGGGCCGCTGGCGCGGATCAGCACCTGCTTGGAGCCGCCCGGGCCGACGTTGAAGCCGGTGATGAGGATGTTGCCGCCCGTGCCCACCTGGGCGCGCGTCGAGAGATTGGAGACGCTGGGGGTCTGGGCGCGGAGGGCGGCGAAGGCGCAGAGCGCGAGCAGGGCGAGACGCGGGGTTTTCATGCGGTGCGAAAGGTGCGGTTCAAGTCGGGTGACGAAAGCGCCGGGGTGCGTTGCAGCGGGTAGACGCCCGCGCCCCGCACCGGTAACAGCGCGCTGGAAACTACGCAGCGGGCCAAGGCCAAAATGCGGTCCCCGCCTCGGGTGGCCGCCTACCGAATCGTGCGCAACTGGATGCTGTCGACGAGCCGGTCCTGCGCGACGATGTCGGTCGCGATCACAATCTTGTCGCCCACGGCGAGGCGGCCGGCGCGCCGCAGCATCGCAATCGCGTTTTCGATCGTCTCGGCGGGCTCGGGCGCGAGCGGCATCAGCCAGGGCTCGACCGCGCGCAGCAGCCGGAGCTGCCGGAACACCTCCGGCGCCGGCGTAAAGGCGAGAATCGGCGAATGCGACGGGCGCAGCAACGCGAGGCCCTGCGCCATGAAGCCGTGGCGCGTGAAGGTGATCAGCTTCGAGTTGGGCATCTCGTTGGCGAGCACGACGGCGGCGTGCAGCACCTTCATGCGCTCGCCGGTGAACACCGCGGGCTCGTGCCAGTCGTCGTCCGCCTCGCGCTCGATGCGCCGCGCGATGGTGTCGAGCATCTGCACGCACTCGAGCGGGTATTTGCCGATGGTCGTCTCGCCGGAGAGCATCACGCAGTCGGCGAGCTCATAGACGGCGTTGGCCACGTCGGTGATTTCCGCGCGCGTGGGCACGGGCTGGGCAATCATCGACTCGAGCATGTGCGTCGCCACGATCACGGGCCGGCCCTGCGCGAGGCAGGCGCGCACGGCCTGGCGCTGGATCACGGGCAGCTCCTCGAAGGGGCACTCGATGCCGAGGTCGCCGCGCGCGACCATGAGCCCGTCGCAGGCGGCGACGATTTCGTTGAGATTGGCGATGGCGCTCTGGTCCTCGATCTTCGCGATGATGCGGACCTTGGATTTCTTCCCCTCGAGAAAAGACCGCAGCAGCGCGATGTCCTTGGCCTCGCGCACGAACGAGAGCGCCAGGAAGTCGATGCCCTCCTCCAGGCCCACCGTGGAGTCCGCGCGATCCTTCTCGGTGAACGAGGGGAGGTTCACCTTCACGCCGGGGAGGTTGATGTGGCGCTTGGACTTCAGCTCGCCGGGGATGAGGACGCGGCAACGGATGCGGGCGTCGTTCTTCTCCAACACCTCGAGCCGGAGCAGGCCGTTGTCGACGAGCACCGCGTCGCCCACCTTGATGTCGTTGGCGAGATCCTGGTAGTTGACGCCCACGGAGCGCACCTCCTCGGCGCCGCCGCCCGCGGCCTCGTTCATCCCGGGGCGCACGGTGAAGTCGAAGATCTCGCCCGCCTTGAGCTCGATGGGCGCCTCGAGGTCGCCGGTGCGGATTTCCGGGCCCTTGATGTCCATCATGATCGCCACGTCGCGCCCCACGCGGGCGCTGACGGCGCGGATGCGGCGGATCACGGCGCGCGTCCAGTCGTGCTTCGCATGCGCCATGTTGAGGCGCACGATGTCGGTGCCGGCGCGGAGGAGCAGCTCCAGCATCGCCTCGCTCTCCGTCGCGGGCCCGAGCGTGACGATGATCTTGGTGCGGCGAAAGGCGTCGGCGGGCATGGCGGCGAACATGGAAGCGCGCCGGGCGCCGGCAAACAAAAGCGCGGGCGCCCGCCGCGCGGCGAATTTCCGTGCAGGCCGCGCGCTTTCGGTTACAACGCCCGCCCCATGAGTTCGTCGCCAGCTTCTCATGGGGAAAGCGGTCTCACGCCCGCGGCGCTGCCGCCGGGCTTCCGCGCCCGCCGCGGGCTCAACTGGGGCGTGATCGGCCTGCTCTACACGAGCTTCTACATGTGCCGCTACAACTTCCCGCTCGCGAACAAGGCGATCGCGGAGGAGTTCGGCTTCTCGCTGGGCGACATGAGCAACATCATCTCGACCCAGCTCGCGGCCTATGCGCTGGGCCAGATCGTGAGCGGGCTGCTGACCGACAAGCTCGGCGGCAAGAAGGCCATGCTCATCGGCGCGGCCGGCACGGTGCTGATGAACCTCGCGTTCGGCGCGGCGTCTTTCGCCGGGCTGCTGTGGCTGTTTGCGCTCATCCGCGGCATCGACGGCTACTTTCAGTCGTTCGGGGCGCCGGGGTTCATCAAGGTCAACGCCTCGTGGTTCAGCGCGAAGGAGCGCGGCACCTTCGCCGGGATCTTCGGCTTCATGATCAACCTCGGGCGGCTGTGCAACAACTGGCTCGTGCCGTCGCTGCTCGCGGGCTTCCTCTTTCTCGGGATGGTGCAAATCCCCCCGCTCCACTGGCGGTGGGCCTTCTGGGTGCCGGCGGGGATCGCCGCGATCACCGCCGTCGTGCTTGCGCTCGTGGTCAAGGACACGCCGGAGGAGGCGGGCTACCACGGCATCTACAAGCACGAGGCCGATCACAAGGACGCCGACGCGCGCGGCGACCTGGGCGAGACCTTCCGCCTGGTCATCCGCAACAAGTTCGTCTGGATCATCGCCGCCGCCTACTCGTGCACCGGCGCCGTGCGGCAGACCGTGGACCAGTGGTTCCCCCGCTATCTCCAGGAAGTGCACCACATGGACATGAAATCGGGGACCTTCCAGGCGGTCGCGTTCCTGATTCCGTTCGTGGCGTCGGCCGGCTCGCTCATCTCGGGCGTCGTCTCGGATCGGTTCTTCGATGGCCGGCGCGCCCCGGTGGCGATGGGCATCTACGTGATCGAGCTGACCGTGATCCTGATCGCGGCGCAGCTGAAGGGGCCGACGGCCATCGCGGTCGCGTTCGTGGCGATTTCCTTCACGGTCAACTCGACGCACTCACTCCTCGGGCCGGCGGCGGCGATGGACATCGGCGGGCGCAAGATGGCGGCCTTCGCCTCCGGGTGCATCAACTCGTTCCAATACCTCGGCGCGGCGGGGGCGATCTGGGTGCTGGGCCGCGTGCTGGACCGCACGGGCTACACCTACTTCTTCTACTTCATGGTGCCCTTCGCGATCACGGGCGCGCTGATCATGTATAGCATCTCGCACCACCGGAACCTCAGGGGCGAAGGCGGGCATTGAGCAAAAGTGGGCGCGCCGGCGCGCCGCCCTACCGCAAGTCGTAGAAAGGCGTTCCTTCGCCCGGGCCGACCACCGCGAACTCGCACGCGGCCACCGCGGCGAGCGCGCGCACGGGGGCGAGGGCCGCGAGCACGGCGGCGGCGGAATTGCAGTCGCGCGAGAGGTGCGTGAGGTAGACGCGCCGCCAGCGCGGGCTCGCCACCGCGGCGAGCAGCTCGCCGGCCGCGGCGTTGGAAAGGTGGCCGTGCCGGCCGGAGATGCGCTGCTTGGTGGACCACGGCCGCTTGGGATCCGCCTGCAGCATCGCCGAGCAATGGTTGGACTCGACCACCACGACCTCGCACTCGCGGATGCACTCGCGGATGTTCTGCGGCGCGTGGCCGAGGTCGGTCAGCCACGCGAGCGAGCGCCGCGGCGCGAACAGATCGCCGTCGTGGCCGCTCGTGAAGCGGAAGCCCACCGGCTCCTGCGCGTCGTGCGGCACCGCGAAGCTCTCGACCTGCAAGTCGCGAAACACGAAGCGCGAGCCCGTCTGGAAGACCTGCCAGTCGGGCCGGTGGCCGAGGCCGGCCTGCACGGCGCGCGCGGTGGCCTCGTTGGCGAAGAGGCGGATGTGCGGGAACCGCCTCAGCCCCTCGATGCCCGCGGCGTGGTCGCCGTGCTCGTGGGTTAAGAAGATCGCGTCGATGCGCTCGAGCGACTCGCCGAGCGGCGCGAGGAGCGCGCCCAGCCGGCGCGCGGAGAAGCCGGCGTCGACCAGCACGCGCGCGCCCTCGGTCACGAGCAACGCCGCGTTGCCCGCGCTGCCGCTGCCAAGAATGCTGAAGCGCATCGCCATCGTGGTGGCGTGGGTTGAAGCGCCGCGCGCCGGCCCCGCCAACCAGAAAACGATGGCCGCCCGCGGCGCCGTCCACCCAAGCTGCGGGCGTGCGCTTTTCCTCCACGATCAAGCTGCGCGGCATCAATCCCTATGTGCCCGTGAGCGCCCGGCAGGCCGCCGCGCTGCGCCCCGGGTGGAGGCGGCCGATGCCGGTGCGCGTGCGCGTCGACGGCCGGCCCCGCGCGCCGTGGCGCATCAACCTGATGCCCGCCGGCGACGGCGGGTTCTACCTTTACCTGCATGGCGACCTGCGCGCCGCCTCCGGCACGCAGGTGGGCGACCGCGTGCGGATCGAGATCGCGTTTGACGAGGCCTACCGGGGCGGCCCCGCGCAGGCGCTGCCGCCGCGTTTCGCGCTGGCCCTGCGGCGGAACCCGGCGGCGCGCCGCGCGTGGGCGCGCCAGACGCCCAGCCGCCAAAAGGAAATCGTGCGGTATCTCGCGCATCTGAAGACCCCCGGGGCGCTGGAGCGCAACGTGCGCCGGACGATCGCCATCCTGATGGGGACCGGGGAAAAGGCGGCCACCGGGCCCCGGGCCGTCCACCGGGGCTGATCGACGGGATCTCGCGCCCCCGGGGATTTTCGCTGGCCGTCCGTTTCCGCGCGCGTTCACTCGCGGCGTGCTCCCCCACCCGCCCATCACGCCGCACTACGCCCGCGCCGAGGAGAAGCCGGTCTTCGTGAACCGTCTCTTTGACGCGGCGGCGAAGCACTACGACAGCGTGACGGGCTGGGGTTTCCTGGGCAGCGGCAGCTTCTACCGGCGCTGGGTCCAGCGCCGCCACGGGCTGCGGCCGGGCATGCACCTCCTCGACGTCGCCTGCGGCACCGGCCTGATGGCCGTGGAGGCCGCGCGCCTGCTCGGCACCGCGGAACACATCACGTGCCTCGATCCGAGCGAGGGCATGATGGCGGAGGCGAAGAAGAAACTGCCGGCGCGCTTCATCCAGGGTTACGCGGATGCCCTGCCCTTGCCCGACGCGTCGTTCGACTTCCTCACGATGGGCTACGCGCTGCGGCACGTGGCGGATCTCGAGCGGACGATGCGGGAATACCACCGCGTGCTCCGGCCCGGCGGGCGCGCGCTCATCCTCGAGGTGACCAAGCCGGCGGGCCGCGTCGGGAATTTTTTCTTCCGGCTCTACTTCGGGAAAATCTACCCCGGGCTCACCCGGCTCTTCACCGGCAGCCAGGCGGCGCGCGACATGATGCGCTACTATTGGGAAACGATGGATGCGGCGGTGCCGCCCGAGCAGATTCTGGCCGCCATGCGCGCCGCGGGCTTCGCCGAGGTGAAGTGCCAGCGCCTCATGGGCCTCTTCTGCGAATTCGTCGCGACCAAGGCCCCCGCGCCCTCCGCCCCGTCGTGAGCGCGGCGCCGGCACACGACGTCCTCGTCATCGGCGGCGGCCCCGCGGGCAGTTGCGCGGCGACCCACCTGCGCGCCCAGGGCCTGCGCGTGCTCGTCGCGGAAAAGTCCGCCTTCCCGCGCTTTTGCATCGGCGAGTCCCTGCTGCCGGCCGGCAACCGCCTGCTCGCCGGGATGGGCGTGCTCGAGAAAATCGCGGCGGCCGGCTTCATCCCGAAATACGGCGCGGAGTTCCACCGCGCCGACGGGAGCGAGGCGAAGAAGGTCGTCTTTCGCGAAGGCCTGGTGCCCGGACTCGAGAGCGCATTCCAAGTCGAGCGCGCGCGCTTCGACGCCCTCCTGCTTGACCACGCGCGCGAACGCGGCGCCACCGTCCGGATGGAGACGGCGGTGCGGCACCTCGAGCGCGACGCCGCCGGCTGGCGCGCGACGCTCGCCGGCCCCGCGGGCGAGGAAACGATCCACGCCCCATGGGTCATCGACGCCACCGGCCGGGATCCCGGGCTCACCTCCACGCAAAAGCGCGCGCTCGATCCGCCGGTGCTGGAGAAACGCATCGCCATCTACAGCCACCTGCGCGGCGTCGCCCGCGCGCCGGGCCCCGAGGGCGGGAATATCCTGATCGTGCGCCTCGCCGGCGGCTGGTTCTGGATCATCCCGATCGACGCGGAGCGGACCTCGGTCGGACTCGTGACGACGGTCGCGGCCTTTCGCGCGGCGCGGCAGGGCCCCGAGGAGTTCTTCCGCCACACGGTGGCCGGCTCGGCCAAGCTCCGCGAGCTCCTCGGCCCCGTCACCCCGGCGACGGGCTTCCACGTGATCAGCGACTACAGCTATTTCCGGCGCGAGCTGGCCGACGAGCGGCTCGTGCTCACGGGCGACGCCGCCGGATTCTTCGATCCGATTTTCTCGTCCGGCGTGTTCATGGCCATGTGGTCGGCGCAGCAGGCCGCCGAGCTCGTGGCCCGGGCGCATGCGGCCGGGCGCGGCCTCACCGCGCGCGAGCGGCGCGGCTACACGCGCGCGATCAAGCGGCACGCCGGCGTCTTCCAGAAGCTCATCGCGGCCTTCTACGACGAGGACGCGTTCGACGTCTTCATGTGCCAGCAGGTGCCATGGGATCTCCCGCGCGGCCTGAACTCCATCCTCGCGGGCCACGCCCGGCTGACGTGGCCGCTGTGGTGGCGGCTCAAGGTTTTCCTGACGGTCTGCCGCCTGCAGCGGCATTGGAAGCTCGTGAAGCGCACCGAGGCCCCGGCGGCGCTCAGCGCCCCCGCCGCCGCGCGCTGATTTGCGGTTGCCGCAGCCGGGGCGCGAACTTTCATCCCAGCGTGGACCAAACCCCGCGCACCGACTGGGACGTGATCGTGATGGGCGGCGCCCTCGCGGGGGCGGCCACCGCCTGCCTGTTGCGCCGAAGGAACCCCGGCCTGCGCGTCCTCATCCTGGAGCGATCCGAGCGGTTCAAGCGCCGCGTCGGCGAGTCCACCGTGGAAATCAGCGCGCTCTTCCTTGGCCGCGTCCTCGGCCTGACCGACCACTTGCTCGAGCACCACCTGCCGAAGCAGGGGATGCGCTTCTGGTTTGCCAACGAAAACGCCCGCGCCCTCGACCAATGCAGCGAGACCGGCCCGCGCTACAATGTCCGCCTGCCCGGCTACCAGGTCGACCGCGCCGTGCTCGACGAGCACGTGCTCGCCACCGCCGCCGCGGAGGGCGCAAACGTGGAGCGCGGCGCGCGCATCCGCCGCGTCACGCTCGCCGACGGCGGCGCGCAGTCCATCGACTGGGACGATCGGGGCGGGGCGCCGCGCACGTCGACCGCCCGCTGGGTGGTCGATGCCTCGGGTTTCGCCGCGATTCTGTCGCGGCAGGAAGGCTGGTTCACGCCCAACCCCGCCCACCCCACCGCCACCTGCTGGAGCCGCTGGACCGGCGTGCGCTCGCTCGACAGCCGCGAACTCGCCGCAAGATACCCGGGCTGGGCCGTGCGCGCGCGCGGCCTGCGCTCGACCGCGACCAACCACATCATCGGGCGCGGCTGGTGGGCGTGGTTCATCCCGCTCAAGGGCGGCGACGTCTCCATCGGCGTGGTCTATGATCAGCGCCTCGCCGAGCTGCCGCCCGGCCCGAGCCTCGGCGAGCGCCTGCGGGCGATGCTGGGCACGCACCCGGTCGCGCGCGAGCTGCTCGCGGGCGCGCAGTGGCAGGAAGGCGACGTGCATTTCCGCCGCGACCTCGCCTACTCCAGCACGACTTTCGCCACCGACGGCGCCGTGCTCGTGGGCGACGCCGCGGGCTTCATCGATCCGTTCTACTCCCCCGGCATGGACTGGATCACGTTCACCACGAGCGCGGCGGCCGCGCTGATCCACGAGAGCTTCCGCGGCCGGCCGATCGCGCCGCGGGTGGCGGAGCACAACGCCCGCTTCACGCGGTGCTACGATCGCTGGTTCCGCGCGCTCTACCGCGACAAATATTGCTACATGGGCGACCAGGAGCTCATGACGCTGGCCTTCCGCCTCGACCTCGGGCTCTACTACCTGGGAGTCGTCACGCCGCCGTTCATCCACGGGCACCATCTGCTGGAGAAGCCCCCGTTCACCCACGCGAGCGCCGAATGGCCTTTCCGCGTGATGCAGCTCTACAACCGCCGCCTCGCCGCCATCGGCGACGCGCGCCACCGCCGCGGCGTGTTCGGCCGGCACAACGACCGGCGCTTCGTCGGCTTCACGAGCTATGAGTTCAATCGCCGGCTGCGGCTCCGCGTCGCCGGCGCGCTCCTCGCCTGGCTCGGCCTCGAGCTCAGGGAAGGCTGGCGCACGTGGTTTGCGCGTTCCAAGGTCGCCGCGCCCGCCGCCCACCCCGCGCCGCTCGCCGCCGCCGCTCCGGTCGCGCCGCCGACATGAACCCCCGCATCTCTCCGCCCCCGCCCGAGCCCGTCGTGCTGCCGGATGCCGCCGACACGTTGCTGCGGCATTTTTCCGCCGAGGTGCGCGGCGCCTATGCGCGCGTCGCCGCCACGCGCGATCCGGCCGCGGCCGACACGCTGGTGCTGGCCATCGTCGCCGACCACATGCCGCGCGCCGACGCCGTCCTCGCCGACCACGCGACGCTCATGGGCGATCTCGGCTTCGACTCCGTGGCGATTGCCGAGATGGTCTTTTTCCTCGAGGACCTGCTCAAGGTCAGCGTCACCAACGCCGAAATCCTGCGCGTGCGCACGGTGGCCGACCTGCGGGCATTCGTGCGGCACAAGGTCGCGACGCTGCCGCGCGCATGAATCGCTCCGCCGTCGTCACCGGCCTCGGCTTCATCACGCCCATCGGCCACGACCGCGCCGCCGTCACCGCCAGCCTGCGGGCGCTGCGCCCCGGCCTCGCGCCGGTTTCGTTCTTCGACAACCCCGCGGTGCCGGTGAAGGTCGCCGGGACCGTGCCGGACTTCGAGGTCACGTCGCCGAGCTGGCGCGACTGGCGCTGGCCCGCGCGCTACGAGATTCCGCGCGAGACCCTGCGGGCCCTCGCGCCGCACGGCGTCTACGCCGTGTGCGCCGTGGAGCAGGCGCTGGCCGACGCCCAGCTCGGCCGGGATCAGATCACCGACGGCGCGACGGGCCTCTACTGCGCCTCGGCCGGCTCGGCGTTCCTGCTGCACCATCATGTCGCGCAAATGACGGCCGCGCGCGGCGAACGCTGCAATCCCCTCGGCGTCGTCAGCTCCATCGCCGGCACGCTCAACTTCAACCTCGCCTCCCACTACGGCATCCGCGGCGCGGTGGGCGGCTTCGTCGCGGCGTGCGCCTCGTCGAGCCACGCGCTCGGCTGCGCGCTGGACGACATCCGCCTCGGGCGCCAGGCGCGCATGCTGGTGGTCGGCGCCGAGGAGGTGAACGCCGAGACCATCCTGCCCTTCGCCGCGATGCGCGCGCTCTCCTCGTGCGCCGATCCCGCGGCGGCCTCGCGCCCCTTTGATCAAGCGCGCGACGGCTTCGTCGCCGCCGGCGGCGCCGTCTGCCTCGTGCTCGAGGCGGCCGAGACCGCCCGCCGCCGCGGCGCCCCCATCTACGCCGAGCTCGCCGGCTGGGGCGCCGCGGCCGATGGCCACAGCGTCGCGGTCTCCCATCCCGAGGGGCTCGGACTGGCCGCAGCCATGCGCCGCGCGCTCGCCGACGCCGGCGTGTCCGCGGCCGACGTCGACTACGTCAACGCCCACGCCACCTCCACGCCCACCGGCGATCGCGCCGAGGCCCTCGCCTTGCGCGCGGTCTTCGCCGCCGCCGGCGCCAGTCCGCGCATCAGCAGCACCAAGGGCCTGACCGGCCATCCGCTCTCGATGGCGGGCGTGATGGAAGCGGCGTTCTGCGCGCTCGCGCTGCGCGACGGCTTCATCCCCGGCAACGCGAACCTCACCGCACCCGACGAGGCCTGCTCCGGCCTCGATCTCCCGCGCGCGACGCTGGCGGAGGCACCGCGCATCGTCCTCAACAACAGCAGCGGCTTCGGCGGCAGCAACGTGTGCCACGTGCTGGCGCGCGGCCCCGCCTGATTTTTCCTCATCATCGCGTTTGCGGTCGGCCCGGGGGTTGTTTTCGCTCGGGCCGTCCCTCATGCCCGATCCGCTCATCGCCCGCCTCAAGACCCTCATCGTCACGACGCTCAAGCTCGAGGACATCACGCCCGCGCAGATGGCCGACGACGAGCCGCTCATCGGCTCCGGCCTCAACCTCGACTCCATCGACGCCCTCGAGCTGGTCGTGACGCTCGAGAAGGAGTTTGGGATCAAGATCGGCAGCAGCGAGGAATCCCGCCTGGCGCTCGCCAGCATCGCCCACCTCGCCGAGTTCATCCGGGCCCGCGCCGATCCGGCGCGGCTGCCGCGCTGATTCCGTCGCGGCCCGCCTCCCGCCGCGCATGGTCGCCCCCGATTCCGTCCGCCTCGAAAGCGCCGGCTGCGTCACCGCCCTCGGCGACGCCCGCGCCACCCACGCCGCCCTCCTGCGCGGCGAGATCGCGCTGCGCGCGCGGCCCGTGCTCGGCGCCGACGGCGGCGAGGCCGTGCCGCTGGCCGTCGTGCCCGGGCGCGGCTTCGACGAGACCGCGCCGCCCAACTGGCTCGCGGCGGTGCGCGCGCTCGCCGCCACCATCCCGGCCGACGGCTGGGGCACGGCGCGCCGGCCGGTGTTTGTCACGAGCAGCAATTTCGGCGTCGGCAGCCTCTACGCCTTCCGCCGCCACGGCGATCCGGCGCACCTGGACTACGGCACTCCGCACCGCAGCGTCGAGTGGCTGGCGCGCGAACTCGGCTGGGGCGCCAACGTCCACACCCTCTCGCACGCGTGCGTGTCCGCGCACCTCGGGCTGCTGCTGGCGGCCCGCGCGCTCGCCGCCGGCCTCGCGGAGCGCGCGCTCGTGTTCACGTTTGATTTCATCAGCCCGTTTGTCGCCGGCGGCTTCCACGCGCTGAAAATCCTCAACGCCGGCTTCCCCGCGCCCTATGCCGCCCGCGCCACCGGCTCGATCGGGCTCGGGGACGGCGCGGCGTTCGCCGTGCTCACGCGCGGCGCCGGCGATTTCACGATCGCGGCCCAAAGCCTGCACAACGAGATGCACCACTTCACCGCCAACCGGCCCGACGGCGCGGGCTTCGCCGCGTGCCTCGCGCCCGTGGCCGCCGCGCTCGCGGGCCGCCGGGCCTGGCTCAAGGGCCACGGCACCGGCACGCTCGAGGCCGGCCGGCTCGAGTGCGAGGCGCTCGCCGCGGCGTTTCCCGGCGCGCCGCTCACCGGCTGGAAGGGCAGCCTCGGCCACACGCTCGGGAGCTGCGGCCTCGTCGAGCTCGCGCTCGCCTGCGAGGCGATTCGAGCGGGCCGGGCGCCGGGCACGCTCGGCAGCACCGGGCCGGGCTTCCGCGACAACGTCGCGCTCGCGCCGCTGGATCTCCGCGGCACGGACGGCGTGGTCTGCACCAGCAACGCCTTTGGCGGCGCGCACGCCGCGTTCGTTCTCAGCCATGCTTGAGCGCTACGTCCACGCCCTCAGCCTCGCCGACGCCGGCGCCGAGGACCTCGCCGCCACGCGCGAGCGGCTGAAGGAGCGCTTCCCGCGCGGCGCGACGCGGCGCATGACGCAGCTCGGCCTGCTCATCGGCGCCGCGCTCGACGAACTCGCCCCCCGGGCCGACGACGCCGTGGTCTACGCGTCGAGCTTTGCGGAAACGTGCGCCCTCGAAGGCTACCTCGACAGCTTTCCGACCGCGAGCCCCACGCTCTTCCAAACCTCGATCCACCCGAGCGCCGTGCAACAGGCCCTGATCGGGCGGCAGCATGCGGTCCGCGAATTCTTCCCCTTCACCGGCCGCGCCCAGCTCGTCGCCCACGCCATGCAGGCCGCGCTGCTCGCGCCCGCCCCGCGGGTGCTGCTGTGCGGCGGGGAGGAGCGGGGCACGTGGCTGCTCGACCATCGCGCCGCCAGCGATCGCACCTTCGCGTTCGCCCTCGCGCTCACCCGCGAGCCCGGCGGCGCGCTCGCGCGCGTCTCGCTCGCGCCCACCGGGGATTCCGGCGCCGGGGCCCTCACGCTGCCCGAGTTCTTCGACGCGCTGCGCGCCCGCCGCCCCCTCGGCCAAGTCGCCGCCCCGGGCCTGCGGCTCGACGTGGCGTGGCCGCCGTCATGAGCGCGGCCGCCACGCCCCCGCCCACGCTGCCCGTGCGCAACCCCGGCCCGAGCTGGGGCTACCGCTTCCTCTGCGGTTGCGACGCCGTCCTGCCCGAGGCGATCTTCCGGCCGCTGCGCTGGCTCGGCACCGCCATCGCGCTGGTGAACATGCCCGCGCAGCGCGCCCACTCGCGCGCCTACCTCGCGGCCGTCACGGGCCGCGCGCCGTCGTGGCGCGAGGTGCTCCGGCACTTCTTCGCCTTCGAGGAATTCCTCATGCTCCGGCTGCGCGTGGCGCGCGGCCAGGCCCACCGCGGCGATCTCGCGCCCGATGCGGACGGGTTTCGGGCGCTGCTGGCCAGCGGCGAGCCCGCGCTGCTCGGCACGTTTCATGTCGGGCACTCGGACCTCACGGGCTTCCTGATCGGGCCGCAGGAGCGGCGGCGCGTCTTCATGGTGCGCCAGCGGGTCGGCAACTCGCACGACACCGAGGTGCTCGGCGCGCGCTTCGCCGCGTGGATCACGTTCATCTGGGTCAACGACCCCTCAAACCTCCTCTTCGCCCTGAAGGACGCGATCGCCGCCGGCGGCTCCGTCGCGCTGAAGTGCGATCGCCTCGAGTTCAGCGCCAAGACCGAGGCTTTTCAGTTCCTCGGCGCGCGCCGCCTGTTCCCGTTCACGATCTACCACCTCGCGCTGATTTTCCGCCGGCCCGTCATCCTCAGCGTAGGGCTGCCGGCGGGACCGGGCCGCTCGACGATTCACAGCTCGCCGCTCTTCCAGCCGGACGACGCCGGCAAGGCCGCCAACCTCGCCCGCGCCCGCGATCATTTCCAGGCGTTCCTCGCCCGGCTCGAGGGGTTCCTGCGCGCGGACCCGCGGCTCTGGTTCAACTTCACGCCGCTCAACCCGCCCGCGCCATGACGCTCCCGCGCCCGCTGCTGCGGCTCTACCACTACCCGGCCAACGCGCTCGCCTGGGCGGTGTTCGGCCTCGTGGGCGTGGGCCTGAATGTCGTCTGCATGCCCCTGCTCCTGTCGCGCAACCGCGCGCGCCACGGCCCCGCGGTGCGGGGCGCGATCCGGCGGCTGTTCGCCGGCTGGTGCGGCTGGCTGCACGCGACGCGCATGGTCTACGTGCGCTTCCACGGCTTCACCCCGGAGGCGATGGCGGGGCCGGCCGTCTACATCGCCAACCATCCGGGCCTGCTCGACGCGACCTTCATCCTCTCGCGGCTGCCCGACACCATCTGCATCTTCAAGCCCGCCCTGATGCGCAACCCGGCGCTCGGGCCCGCGGCCATCATGGCCGGCTACGCCGCGGGCGACAACGGCGTCGACCTCATCCGCGATGTCGCGCAGCGCGTGGCCGACGGGCGCTCCGTGCTGATCTTTCCCGAGGGCACCCGCACCGCGCCGGGCGTGGCGCTCAATCCCCTCCATGCCGGCTTCGCCCTCATCGCCACGCGCGCCGGCGTGCCCGTCCGGGCGATCGTCGTGCGGGCGCCGCGCGACCTCGCGCCCAAGGGCGCGCCCTGGTGGCGCCCGCCGGCCGTGTGCCCGGCCCTCGTCGACGTGGCGCTCGTGGGCGAGCTCGAACCGCGTCCGGGCGAGAACGCCGTGCAGTTGACCGCCCGCGCCACGCGCCAACTCTCCTCGGCCCTCGCCGTGACATGACGCCGTCCGCGACGCACCTCGTGCTCATCCCGAGCTACAACCCGGGCCCCCGCCTCGCCGCCACCGTGGCCGCCGCGCTCGCGCACTGGGCGCCCGTCTGGATCGTCGACGACGGCAGCACGGACGGCAGCGCCGCCAAGGTCGCCAGAGACTACGCCGCCGATCCGCGCGTGCGCGTGATGGTGCGGCCGCGGAACGGCGGCAAGGGCGCCGCCGTCGCCACCGGCGTCGACGCCGCGCTCGCCGCCGGCTTCACGCACGCGCTCACGCTCGATGCCGACGGCCAGCACCCGGTCGATCACATCGGGCCGTTCATGGCGGCATCGCGCGCGCGGCCCGCCGCGCTCGTGCTCGGCCGGCCCGTCTTCGGCCCGGAGGTGCCGCTGGAGCGCCTGCACGGGCGCAAGCTCAGCGTGGGCCTCGCGCGCTTCGAAATCCTCGGGCCCGGCATCGACGATCCCCTGTTCGGCTTTCGCGTCTATCCCGCCGCGGCGCTGCGCGCCGCGCTCGCCGCCACGCGCCGCGCGCGCGGCTTCGACTTCGACCCGGAGGTGGCCGTGCGGATGTTCTGGGCCGGCGTGCCGACCGTGAACCTGCCCGCGCCCTGCCGCTACTTCGCCAAGGCCGACGGCGGGGTCTCGCACTTCAATTATCTCCGCGACAACCTGAAGCTGATCTGGCTCCACACGCGCCTCATCGTGCAACTTCTGCTTTGGCGCTGGGTCTCCGTGCGACGGGTGCGCGCGACCCGGAAAAATTAACCACGGATTTCACGGATGAGCACGGTTTCAGTCAGGGCCAATCACCACCACCTGCCTCCCATGTTTTCTCCCTCCGTGCTTGTCCGGGTCCATCCGTGGCCGGCCTTTCTGAAGGTTGCGGGCGGCGTCTTCCTGTTCGCGTCGCTTTTCCTGTTTGCCCACGCCGCCGCGCCGCTGCCGCTCACGCCCGAGACCCTCCTCGCCGACCCCGCGCACGATCCGGCGTGGCGCGATCTCTTCGCCCGGCTCGCGCCGAACAAGACGCGGCAGTCGAAGTTCACGGAGCGCCGCTACTTTCCGTTTCGCAAGGAGCCCGTCGTGCTCACCGGCGAGGTGCGCATCGTGCCGGAGCTCGGGCTGAGCCTGCGCTACCTCACGCCGGAGCAGAGCACGCTCATTGCCGACGCCAAGGGCCTGCTCCTGCGCGACGACCAGGGCCGCGAGCGCACGCCGCCCAACGACAGCCGCGCGCAGGCCGCGACCTCCGCGCTGGTGCGCGTGCTGCGCTTCGACCTCGCGGCGCTCAACGCGGACTTCGCCGTGCACGGCCGGCGCGAGGGCGCGGCGTGGACCCTCGCGTTTGTCGCCCGCGATCCGGCGTTCACGGCGATGCTCGGCACCCTCACGATTCGCGGCGAGGGCGGCGAGCTGCGCGCCATCGAGCTGGTGAAGTCGCCCGCCCAGCGCATCGAGATCGCCATCCGCGAGACGGCGGAGGATGTGCTTTTCACCGGTGACACGCTGAAGCGTTTCTTCCGATAGTCGCGGGCCGTGGATAGCCTCGCGTCCCGCTCCAAGCTCCTTGCCCGCCTCGCCCTGCTGGCCTTCGCCGCCGGGTGCGCGGCGTGGCTGCTGCGACTCGACCACACGGCGAAGATCTCGACCAACGTCCTCGATCTCATGCCCGCCGCCGAGCAGTCCGCGGAGCTCGGGATCGTGCGCGGCTTCTCGCAGGGCGCGCCGGCCCGCGTCGTGCTGCTCGCGCTCGCCGATCCCCGCGCGCCCGGCTCGCCGCCGACCGCGGCGGCGCAGGCGTTCGCCGCGGCGCTGCGCGCCTCGCCGGCCTTCAGCGAGGCGGTCGTCATGGGCGACCCGGCGGCGAACACGGAGCTGGGAAAGGCGATTTTCGAGCACCGCTTTGAGTGGCTGCTGCCCACCTGGCTGGCGGCGCGCGAGCGGGAGTTCGCCGCGACGGGCGGCAAGGCGGACGAATTTCCCCGCTGGCTCGCGGCCCGGGCCGCCGGCGAACTGGAGGCATTTCTCGCCCGGCCGGAGGCGGCGGCCATGCAGGAAATCCTCCCGCGCGATCCGCTGCTGCTCGTGCCGGCGCTCGCGGAGCAGGCGCGCTGGCTCGCCGCGCCGGGCACGCCGGCCGGCGGAAACGCCCTCGTGTGGGCGCTCGCGCGGGCGTCGCCGTTCGCCGAGGAGGGCCAGGCCCCCGTCCTCGACGCGATCGCGAAGGCCCAGGCGGAGCAGCCGGGCCTCGTGCTGCGCTGGACCGGCGTCAGCCGCTTTGCCGCCGCCAGCCGCGCCCGCATCGAGTCCGAGATCAGCCTGCTCAACGCGCTGTCGCTCGTCGCGGTGCTCGGCGTGACGGCCCTGCTCGTGCGCCAAGCCTGGAAGCTCCTGCACCTCGTCCCGATCATCCTCCTCTCGATCGCCGGGGCGTGGACGATCTCGACGCTGCTCTTCGACCGGCTGCACATCCTCGTCTTTGTGATCGGTTCGCTGCTCAGTGGCGTGGCGATCGACTACGGGTTCTACCTCTACATGCAGCCCTCGCTGCGGCCCGACGAGCCCTACGGCGAGAAGCTGCGCCGGCTGCTGAAGCCGCTGCTCGCCAGCTGCCTCACGACCGTCATCGGCTTTTCGCTGCTGCTGTTCTCCGATCTGCCGCTGATCCGGCAGATCGGCGTCTTCGTCTCCGCGGGGCTGCTGTGCGCGCTCGGCGCCGCGATGCTCTATTTCGCGCAGCTCGACCGCCCGCTGCTCGAGGGCCGCGTGATCGGCGGGCTGGCGGGACGCGGCCACTTCGCGCGCCTGGCCGTGCGGTGGCTGGCAGGGGCCGCGGTGCTCGTGGCCCTGCTCGGGCCGCTGCGCCTGCGCTGGCGGGACGACGTGCGCCAGCTCGACCTGCCGTCGGCGGAACTCCACGCCAACGACGCCGCCGTGCGCGCGCTCTTCGGCGAATCGGCGCAGCGGTCCATCTGGCTCACGCACGGCGGGACGCTCGCGGAGGCGCGGCGGCGGCTCGGGGCGTTTCTCGCGAGCCGCAGCGAACCGGCGGGCAGCGTGGGGCTGCTGCTGCCGACCGCCGCGGACTGGGCCGCATGGCAGGCCCGGCGTGCCGGGCTCGCGGCATTCGCGCCGGAATTCCGCGCGGCGATGGCGGCCCGCGGCTTCACGGCGGAGTCGTTCGAGCCGTTCTTCACCGCGTGGGACGAGGCGCGCGCCCGGCCGGCCGGCGCCTACGAGGCGCTCGCCGCGGAACTGCGCGGCGCCTTGCGCGGGCCGCTCGCGCTGCTGAGCCACACGGCTTCCGCGCCGTTTTGGTTTCTCACGGTCGTCGAGCAGCCGGCGATGCCGCCCCCTCCGCCGGAGCTGCACACCATCGGGCTGGATCAGCTCGCCTCGCTGAACGAGCTGTTCACGCGCTACCGCTGGTCGGCGCTGCGGCTGAGCCTGGTCGGGCTCGGCCTCGTGATCGCGAGCGTGTTTGCCATCTATCCGTGGCGGCGCGGGCTCCGCATCGCCGTGATTCCGGCCGGCGCGTGCTTCTTCGTGTTCGGCGCCCTCGGGCTCGCCGGACAAACCCTCAACTTGTTCAACCTGCTCGGCGCGTTCCTCGGCGTCTGCCTCTCGCACAACTACGCGATCTTTTCGTCGGACAACGCGACCGCCGGCGCCGCCCCGCCGGTGCCGGTGCGGCTCTCCGCGCTCTCCACGGCGGCCTCGTTTGGCGTGCTTGGCTTCAGCCGCATCCCGGTGATCCACGCGCTGGGGATGACGGTGGCGCTCATCGTGGTGACCTCGCTGCTGGTCGTCGAACTGGAGCCGCTTGCGCGGCGCAAGGCCGCATGAGCGCCACGCTGCTGTCGAGCTGGGCGCAGACGGTCCGCACCGCGCCAAACGCCGTCGCGCTCATCGACGCCGCGATGGATCGCGCCTGGACCCGCGCGGATCTCGATGCCCTCGGCCGCGCGTGGCAGGCGCAGCACGGCGCTGATCTGGCGCGGCGGACAGTGGTGCTCACGGAGCCGAATGGCGTCGAATGGTGGCGCGTGTTCCTCGGCCTGCTGCACGCCGGCGCGGTCATCGCCCCCCTCGACGCCGGCGAGCCGATCGCGGCGCAGCGCGCCATCGCCACGGCGATCGGCGCGGCGGGCCTGTGGCGCGGCGCGGCGCTCGAGCCCGTCGCGGCCCGGCCCCGGCGCGCGCGCGATGCGCGGCGGGTGCTGAAGCTCACCTCGGGCTCGACCGGCACGCCGCGCGCGCTCGCGTTCACCGACGCGCAGATGCTCGCGGACGGCAGGCAGGTTTGCGCCGGCATGGGCATCCGGGGCGACGATGTGAACCTCGCCCTGATCCCGCTCGGGCACTCCTACGGGCTGGGCAACCTGGTCGTGCCGCTCCTGGCGCAGGGCACGGCGTTGGTCACCGGCGTCGCGCCGCTGCCGCACGCCATCGCGGAGGCGGTCGCGCGCTGGCGGCCGACGGTGTTTCCCGCCGTGCCCGCGTTGCTGCGCGCACTGGCGACGGCGGAGCTCGCGCCCGCCCAGCTTGCGCCGCTGCGCACCGTGATTTCGGCGGGGGCGCCGCTCGCCCCGGAGGTGGCGGCGGCGTTCCACGCGCGCTTCGGGAAAAAAATCCACGCCTTCTACGGCTCGAGCGAGACCGGCGGCATCACCTACGACCGCACGGGCGAATCGGCGCTGGCGGGCCGCGGCGTCGGCCGGCCGCTGCCCGGCGTCCGGCTGACGCCGGGCCGGGGCCGCACCGTCACGATCGCGAGCGCGGCCGCCTTCACGCTCGGCAACCGCACGCCCGGTGCCCACCGGCCCAAGGATCGCGTGGCGTTCACCGCGGATGGCGAGGTCGTGCTGCTCGGCCGCGCCGGTCGCACGGTGAAGATCGCCGGCCGCCGGCTCGATCTGGCGGAGGTGGAGCGGGCGCTGCGCGCGCTGCCCGGCGTGCGCGACGCGTTTGTGGCCCCGCACGCCGCGCGGGCGGAGTCGCTCGCCGCCGCGGTGGCGGCCGATGTTCCCGGCGAAGCCCTGCGCGCCGCGCTGCGCGAGCGGCTGGCCGCGTGGAAAATCCCGCGGAAGATCGTCACGCTCGCGGCGTTCCCGCTGACGGCGCGGGGCAAGGCGGACACCGCCCGGCTGCGCGCGCTGCTGGGCGCGTAGGGCCGGTCAGGCGTAGGTGCGGACGGTCGCCTCGATCTCGACGGCGAGATCCGCGCGGCAGATCTCCGCGTGCAGATAGTTGACGCGATCACCTGGCCCAAGCAGTTCGCGGCCGAGGCGCGCCTGCACCGCGGCCAGATCAGTCGCGTGGCGCAGGTAGACCTTGAAGTGCCGGCGCGCGACGCGCCCGGCGCCGAGCGCATTGCCCAGCCCGGCGGCGCGGCCGATCAGGCGGAGATTCTCGAGCGTGCAGTCCAGCTGCGGGCCGAGTTGGCCGGCCGCGACCGTCTCGTGGCCCTTGATCGCCGCGGTGCCGGAGATGAAGACCCACGCGGCCCCGCCCTCGCGCACAGCCGTGGCGCGGGCGAAACTCGGCGACCGCGGGCCGTGCTCCGGCGGATACCGGTAGGCGGGCACCTGCACGGGACTCTCGAAATGCCGCGGCCGCTCCTCGCTGGCCGCGAAAATCACCTCCAGCCAGTCGCCGGCCGTGCCCACGGCCGAGGCCGCCGGCAAACGCGCCTGGAAACCGGGGCCAAACTCGTCCTCGAACGCCAGCGAGCGCCCCGAGCAAAAAGCCCGGTAGTGCTCCAGGCCGCCGGTGTGCGCGTTGATTTGCGGCATGTAATTCCAGATGCGGCAGAGGTGCGCGCCACCGGCGGCGGCGAAGACACGGCGGTAAAGGGCCTGCGTCCGCGCCGCGAGTTCCCCCGGAACGAACGGCTCCCGCGCCAGGCCGACGACCAGGCCGCCGGAGCGAAACACCGACACCTCGTCGCGCGCGCCCGTCGGCACCGCCCCGGCAAAGATCTCCTCGGCCGGCTGGCCCGCGAGCCAACGGGCCCCAATCGACAGCGCGTCGCCCGGTGCCGCGGGCGCACCCGCAAAGGCGACGCGCAGGGCGCACTCGGGACTGGCGATCGGGACAGAGGGGACCGGCATCGGATTCGACGCGGACGACAGCCACGGCGCCTTGCGGGGTCAACCTCGCAACACAACCGGCAAAAGGATTGCGAACCGCGGCGCCCCATCGCGGCGCAAAATTTCGCCCCGACGGCGCGCCACCGGGTTCGTGTCGCGACGGTTTTTCGTTGCCGCGAACCGTGCCGCCGCCGGCAAATCGGACCGCCGCCACACCCGCGATGAAACTCGCCCCCGTCACCCTCACCGGCCGCCACGTGCGGCTTGAGCCCCTGTCCGCCGCGCACCACGCCGCGCTCGAGTCGGGCGGCGCGGTGCCGGAGGTGTGGCGGTGGATGACGTTCCTGCACGCGGACCCGCGTGCCGCGGTCCGCGAATGGTGCGCGACGCTCGGCGCGCTGCAGGCGCGAGGCGAGGCCGCGGCGTTCGCGATCGTCGAGACGGCAAGCGGGCAGCCCGTGGGCGGCACGGCGCTCTTTGACCACTCCGAGGCCCATCGCCGCGCGGAGATCGGCTACACGTGGCACACGCCGCGGGTGTGGCGCACCGCCGTCAACACCGAGGCCAAGCTCCTGCTGCTCGGCCATGCCTTCGGGACGCTCGGCCTCAACCGCGTGCAACTGAAGACCGACGCCCGCAACGTGCGCTCGCAGGCCGCGATCGCGCGGCTGGGCGCGGTGCGCGAGGGCGTCTGGCGGGCGCACATGGTGCTGCCCGACGGCTGGGTGCGCGACTCCGTGGTCTTCTCCATCATCGCAGCCGAGTGGCCGGCCGTGCGCACGCGCCTCGCGGAGCGCCTCGCGCGCGGCTGAGGCGGCCGGCGCGGCCGCGGCGGATCAGAACCACCGCTTCTTCCTCAGGTAGATCACCATCCCAATCGTGGAGACCAGCGTGAGGAGGCACGCGTAGAGATAGCCGTGGGGCGACTTGAGCTCGGGCATGTGCTCGAAGTTCATCCCATACCAGCCACCCACCAGCACGGGCGGCAGCGTGATGGCGGTGAGCGCGGTGAGGAACTTGATGCCCTCGTTGGCCTCGAAGGCGGCCTTGTTGAGGTAAATGTCGAAGGCCATCATCAGGCGCTCGTGGTAGCTGGCCACGGTGTCCTCGAGGCGCGCGAGGTTGTCGCGCAGGTCGCGGAAATACGGGAGCAGCTTGGCGCGGATGAGCTTCGAGTCGCCGCGCGCCAGCCGGTCGATCACGTCGCGCTGCGGGCGCACGATGTGGCGGAGCCGGGTGAAGTCGTTGCGCACGTGGAGCAGCTCGTTGACGAGGCGCTTGTGGCCGGAGTCGGACTCCTTCGCCAGCACGTGCTCCTCCAGCTCCTCCAGCTCGGCGCGCAGTTCGTCGACGACGGGCGCGTAGTTGTCCACGAGGAGATCAATCAACGTGTGCGCGATGCGGTCCGGCCCGCGCGGCACGGGGCCGGTGCCCTTGGCGAAGCGATCCATCAACGACGAGACGGAGCGCAGCGGCGCGGTGTGGAAGGTCACGACGTAGTCCTTGCCCAGGAAGAGATCGAGCTCGGTGGTGTTGAACTTCTCCGTGCGCGTGAAATCGACGGCGTGGGTGACGATGAAAAGATACTCCTCGTAATCCTCGACCTTGGGCAGCGAGTTGGGCTGGACGCAGTCCTCGATGGCGAGCGGATGGAACTGGAACACGCCCTCGAGCACGGCCTTGGTCTCCTCGGGCGTGGGATTGTCGAGGTCGACCCAGAGGAGGAGCCCCTTGTCGCCGCGCACGAGCCGCAGCGCCTCGAGCTCGAGGTCCTGCCCGACGAGCTTGCCGTCGCTGAAGATGAAGGAGCGGATCACGGAAACCGACGAAGAAGGTGAAAGCGGAAAGGGGGAAGGCGAAAGTCGAAAGGCGAAACCTGGCGGCCCGGAGGTTCGCCTGCCGCGTTTCGACTTCCACCTTTCAAAGCCCCAGCTTCGCCTCCGCCGCGGCGATGGCGGCGATGAAGGCCTCGGGCGTGGGCGCGTTGAGGAAGGTCGCGCGGTCGGCCGGGTCCTTCAGGATTTTGCAGAGCGCGCTGACGACGGCGAGGTAATCGCCGGGCTTGGTCTTCGGCGTGCCGAGCACGAAGAACAGCCGCACGATCTCGCCGTTGACGTCGAAGGGGATGCCGGCATCGCTGCGGCCGACGGCCATGACGATCTTGCGCACGTGCTCGGTGCGGGCGTGCGGGAGGGCGACGGCGTTGCCGAGGCACGTGGTGTCGAGGCGGTCCCGCGCGAGCAGCTCGTCGTAGAAGCCGGCGAAGTTGGCCACGTCGGGATGGCCGTCGAGGAGGCGAGCGATCTCGTTGAGCGCGGCGGTGCGTTTGGTGCCCTGCACTTGCAGGACGATGCGCGACGGATCGAGGAGCGATGTGATGCGGCCGGCCATGCGACGAACAGCGAATGGCGAAGGGCCGAGGAGGAAAGGAGAAAAAAGGAACCCGGCAAGAATGGCGCCGCGCGGCGGACGGGACATGGCGTCGCGCGGGCGCGAACAGGGCGCTGAGTTCGCGGCATGAAACGGATGCTCGTGGCGGCGGCGTGCGTGGCGGCGACCCTGTTCGCCCGCGCGGCGGAGGAGAAATTCTCGAGGTCGATCCCAGCGGGGGACTTTTCGGCGGCCAGGCTCGCCCGGCTCCCGCCGGAGGAGCTCGCACGGCTCGACGCGCTGATCCGCGACGACCAGGGCGGCGCGCGCGGCGAGGCTCGCGACGGACGCGAAGGCCAAGGCCGCCGAGGAAGCGGCGGCGAAGAAAGCCGAGGCCAGCCCGCTGGCACGCGCCAAGGTGCGGCTCACACCGGGCGCGCAAATCGAATCCTCGACCGTCGATAGCCGGATCGCGGGCGGGTTTCGCGGGTGGTCGGGCCGCCCGATTTTCCCCCTCGAGAACGGGCAGAAGTGGCAGTCGGCCGGCGAGGGCACGCAGGTCTCGCCGCCGATCGCGAGCCCGGCGGTGAAGATCACGCCGGACGCGCTCGGCGCGTCGTGGATGACGGTCGAGGGCGTGCGGGGCCGCGTGAAGGTGGCCCGGATCGGCGACGGCAATCCGGCGACGAGGCAAGGTCAGCCGAAACGAGTGTCGTTTCCGCGTGCGTGGGCAGGGCGAACTGTCCGCGGTGAGCCGCGGCTCGGCGTGGACGCCTCGCCCTACCTTAGGCCTGCGGCGGCGTTTCGGCCGCGGCCTGCTGCTCGTCGGTCTCGACGATGCGCGCGATGCTGAGGAGCTTGTCGCCCTCGGCGAGCGTGAGGAGCTTCACGCCCTTGGCGCCGCGGTTGGTCTCGCGGATGTCCTTCACCGGGCAGCGGATGCTCTGGCCCTTGGCGGTGAGGAGCATGATCTCGTCGGTGTCGCGGACGCTGAGCGCGCCGGCGAGGTTGACCGAGCCGTCCTCGGGCAGCGTGATCGCCCAGACGCCGGAGCCGCCGCGGTTGATAAGGCGATAGTCCTCGAAACGCGTGCGCACGCCGAGGCCGGCTTCGCTCGCGACGAGGAACTTGGCCGCGTGGTCCACGACCTCAATCACGTCGAGGTGGTCGCTCTCGAGCTTGAACCGCATGCCGGTGACGCCGCCGGTGGCGCGGCCCGTGGGGCGGAAAAGATCCTCGCCCGTCTCCGGATCGCGCTCGCGGAAGCGCACGGCGAGGCCTTGGTGCGAGACGAGGATGAGCTCGTTGTCGCCGGTCGTGAGCACGGTGCCGATCACGGAGTCGCCCTCGGCGAGGTTGATGCCGATGAGGCCGCCCTCGCGCGTGCAGTTGGCGTAGTCGGCAAGCGAGCTCTTTTTGATCACGCCCTTCTTCGTCGCCATGACGAGGTAGCGGTCCGCGGCGAAGTCCTTCACGCAGATCATCGCGGCGATCTTCTCGCCCTCGGCGAGGCGGAGGAAACTCGAGACGGACTTGCCCTTGGCGGTGCGCGTGCCCTCGGGGACGTCGTAGACCTTCTTCGCGTGGCACTGGCCGATGCTCGTGAGGAAGAGGATGTAGTCGTGCGTCGAGGCGGTGAAGAGGTTCTCGACGAAGTCCTCCTCGTAGGTCTCGGCGCCGATCACGCCCTTGCCGCCGCGGCGCTGCGAGCGGTATTCGGCGACGGGCGTGCGCTTGATGAAGCCGAGGTGCGAGACGGTGATGACGCAGCCCTCGTTGGGGATCACGTCCTCCATGCGGAATTCGCTGGCGTCGCCGATGATCTCGGTGCGGCGCGGCGAGGTGTATTTCGCCTTCAGCTCGAGCAGCTCGGACTTGATCAAGGCGAGGAGCTTGGCCTCGGAGGCCAGGATGGAGCGCAGCTCCTCGATGAGCTTCATCAGCTCGATGTATTCCGCCTCGATCTTGCCGCGCTCGAGGCCGGTGAGCTGGTAGAGGCGGAGCTCGAGGATGGCGTCGGTCTGGCGCTCGGAGAGCGGATACTTGGCCATCAACTTCACCTTGGCCTCTTCGCGGTTGGCGGAGGCGCGGATAATTTTGACGAAGTCGTCGAGGTTATCGAGGGCGATGATGTAGCCCTCGAGGATGTGGGCGCGGTCCTCGGCCTCGCGGAGGCGGAACTTGGTGCGGCGGGTGACGACATCGCGGCGGTGCTCGATGTAGCAGTCGATGAGCTCGCGGATGTTCATCTGCTTCGGCCGCTTCTTGTCGAGGGCCAGCAGGGTGACGCCGAAGGAAGACTCGAGCGCGGTCTTCTGGAAAAGCTGGTTGATGACGACCTTGGCCTGCTCGCCGCGCTTCAGCTCGATGACGATGCGCGTCTGCTCGTCGGATTCGTCGCGGAGATCGCGGATGCCGTCGATCTCCTTCTCGCCGACGAGCTCGGCGATGCGGGTGACGAGGGTGTTGCGGTTAACGTTGTAGGGGATCTCGGTGATGACGATCTGCTCCATCCCGCCCTTGAGTTCCTCGGTGTGGGCCTTGCCGCGCGTGCGGACGATGCCCTTGCCGGTCTTCAGGTAGCTGAGGATGCCCTCGCGGCCGGAGATGGTGCCGCCCGTGGGAAAGTCCGGGCCTTTCACGATGCCGCAGACCTCGTCGAGCGTGATCGTCGGGCGGTCGATGATGGCGCAGGTGGCGTCGATGATCTCGTCGAGGTTGTGCGGCGGGATGTTGGTCGTCATGCCGACCGCGATGCCCGTGGAGCCGTTCATCAGGAGATTCGGCAGCGCGGCGGGGAGGACGGTGGGTTCCGTGGTGGACTCCTTGTAGTTCGGCGCGAAGTCGACGGTGTCCTCCTCGATGTGCTTGAGCAGTTCCTCGGCGATATCCTTGAGGCGCGCCTCGGTGTAGCGGTAGGCCGCGGGCGGATCGCCGTCGACGGAGCCGAAGTTGCCCTGGGGATCGATGAGCGGGTAGCGCATGACCCACGGCTGGGCGAGGCGCACGAGCGTGTCATAGACGGAGGAGTCGCCGTGCGGGTGGTAGTTCTTGAGCACCTCGCCGACGACGCCGGCGCACTTGTCGAAGGACCGGTTGTGCAGCAGGCCCTCGCGGAGCATCGCGTAGAGGATGCGGCGCTGGACGGGCTTCAGGCCGTCGCGCGCATCGGGCAGCGCACGCGAGATGATGACCGACATCGAGTAGTCGATGTAGGCCGTCTGCATGATGTCGGTGATGCTGGCGGAGGAGAGTTTTTCGGACGCGGTATACACGAGAGCGGAAAAGGAATTTGGGGCTACAGGAGGAAACAGAGGGAACGGAGCAGCTCAGTTGCCTCCGTTTGCTCCTGTAAGAGTTCAGCGTCTTAGACGTCGAGGTATTGGACGTTGAGCGCGTTGTCCTCGATGAACTGGCGGCGGGGCGGGACCTCGTCGCCCATCAGGAGGGTGAAGAGCGCGTCGGCCTTGGCGGCGTCGTCGATCGAGACCTTGAGGAGGCGGCGCTTCTCGGGGTCCATCGTCGTCTCGAACAGCTGCTTCGGGTTCATTTCGCCGAGGCCCTTGTAGCGCTGGATGCTCAGGCCTTTGCGCCCGTTGGCGCGAATCGTCGTGACGATTTCGAGGGGGCTGCGGAGCTCGATCTTGTTTTCGGTCTTCTGGCCGGGGTTCTCGGTGATGGCGAAGCGCGCGGCCTCCGTGGCGGCGAAGGTCGCGGTGTCGAGGCCGGCGGCGGCGACGGCCTTGAGGAGCTTGGCCATCTCGGTGCTCTCGTAGATTTCGTGGATGGTCACGCGGCGCGCGGGCACGGCGGGCTTGCTGCCGCCGTTGAAGGGCGTGGCGGACGAGGCGCCGTTCTCGGCCTGCTCGGTGAGGTCGGCGTTGAGGTTGTGGTCCTGCAGGAACTGCGCGCGGGCGTGCTCGTCGGCGAGGAAGTGGTGGCTCTCCTTGTTGCCGGCGCGGATGCGCGCGACGTAGCGCGGGAGCGCGTGCGTGGCGGCGTCGCGGGCGTCGAGGTATTCGGCGAGCGCGGCGCCGTAGCGCGTCACGCCGGCGCCGAGCTTTTCGAGCGCGGCGAGGCCCTCGACGAGCTTGTCGATCTGCGCGGGCGAGAAGGCGTGGCTGTCGGCGGTGCGCGTGAGCACGATGTCCTCGGCGCCGAGCTCAAGGAGGATGCGGTTGAGCTGCTCGTCGTTGTCGACGTATTGCTCGCGCTTCTTGCGCTTGATTTTGTAGAGCGGCGGCTGGGCGATGTAGACGTAGCCGCGCTCGATGAGGCCCTTCATCTGGCGGTAAAGGAACGTGAGGAGCAGCGTGCGGATGTGGGAGCCGTCCACATCGGCGTCCGTCATGATGATGATCTTGTGGTAGCGGGCCTTGGCGGCGTTGAAGCCGCCGACGGCCTCGTCGCCCTCGCCGATGCCGGTGCCGCAGGCGGTGATGAGGGTGCGGATTTCCTCGTTGGAAAGGACTTTGTCGAGGCGCGCCTTCTCGGTGTTGATGAGCTTGCCGCGGAGCGGGAGGATCGCCTGGAAGCGGCGGTCGCGCCCCTGCTTCGCCGAGCCGCCGGCGGAGTCGCCCTCGACGATGTAGAGCTCGGTGAGCGCGGGGTCGCGCTCGGAGCAGTCGGCGAGCTTGCCGGGCAGGCCGCCGCCGGAGAGCGCGCCCTTGCGGACGGTCTCGCGGGCCTTGCGCGCGGCCTCGCGGGCGCGGGCGGCGTTGAGCGCCTTGTCGACGATGCGCTTGCCGACGGCCGGCGTGGTCTCGAAGGTCAGCATCAGGCCCTCGTAGCTCACGGAGCCGACGATGCTCTCCACCTCGGGCGAGAGGAGCTTCACCTTGGTCTGCGACTCGAACTTGGGGTCGCTGTGCTTGATCGAGATGACCGCGGCGAGGCCCTCGCGCACGTCGTCGCCGGTGATCTGGGGATCCTTGTCCTTCAGGAGATTGTTGGCCTTCGCGAACTGGTTGATCGCGCGCGTGAGCGCCGAGCGGAAACCGGAGAGGTGCGTGCCGCCATCCGGGTTGTGGATGGTGTTGGTGTAGCAGAGGACCTGGTCGTTGTAGGTGTCGTTGTATTGGAGCACGACCTCGACGTGGATCTCGGCCTCCTTGTCGTCGGTCTTGACCTTGGTCTGCTTGGCGATGCTGACGGGCTTCGGGTGCAGCGGGGTCTTGCCGGTGTTGAGCTGCTTCACGAATTCCTCGACGCCGTCCTTGTAGTAATACGTCTCGGGCTTCGGCTCGGCAGGGCGCTCGTCGGTGAAGACGATTTCCAATCCCGAATTGAGGAACGCCAGCTCGCGCAGGCGCTGCGCGATGCGCGGGCCTTGGAAGACGGTCGTCTCCTTGAAGATCTCCGCGTCGGGCTTGAACGTGATCAGCGTGCCGGTGCCGCGGGCCTTGCCGATGACCTCGAGCTTCTTCACCGTCTTGCCGCGCTCGAACTTCATGTGGTGCACCTGGCCGCCGCGCGAGACCTCGACCTCAAACCACTCGGAGACGGCGTTGACGCACTTGGCGCCGACGCCGTGCGTGCCGCCCGAGAACTTGTAGCCGCCCTGCCCGTATTTGCCGCCGGAGTGGAGCGTGGTGAGCACCATCTCGACGCCGGGAATCTTGTATTGCGGGTGGATGTCGACCGGGATGCCGCGACCGTCGTCGCGGATCGAGATGGAACCGTCGACGTGGATGTTGACCTGGATTTTTTTGCAGTGGCCGGCGAGGTGCTCGTCCACGGAGTTGTCGAGGACCTCGGAGACGCAGTGGTGCAGCGCGCGCTCATCCGTGCCGCCGATATACATGCCGGGCTTCTTGCGGACGGCCTCGAGGCCCTCGAGCTTGCCGAGCTGCGACGAGTCGTAGGCGCCGCTGATCGGCTGGTTCTTCGGAATCTCCGGGGAGTCGGCGGAATCGGACATGAAGGTGGTTGGGCGAGGGATTTCGGGCGCGAAAATGAAAGAAAAAATGTCCGCCGAATCGCGCGGGGAGGCGAGGGTTTTCTGCGGAAAAAACCGCCCCGGAAACGGCCTTCTTTTCGCGATAAAAGGCTTGCGGTTGCAGGGAGGGTCAGGACGGCGGGTCAGCGCGCCATCCGCGGGCGCCCCGCGAGCTTTCCATTGACCGATCCGACCCCGGCGGCACAGTGGCGGCCCATGCTCACCCCCGCGATCCAAGCCCTGCTCATCCTGCAAGATCGCGACCAGAAGCGCCTCAGCCTGGAGGGCCAGCTCAAGCAAGTCCCCGCCGACATCGCCCGGGTGCAGGCCAAGATCGCCGCCGAAAAGGCCGCCATCGAGGCCGCGAAGCACGAGCTCAACGGCCTCGAGGTGAAGAAGAAGTCGCTCGAGAACGACATCGGCTCCACCGAGGCCAAGCTCGCGAAATACAAGACCCAGCAGTCGCTCGTTAAGAAAAACGACGAATACCAGGCCCTAGGCCACGAGATCGAGGGCACCGAGAAGGCCATCGGCGATCTTGAGGGCCAGGAACTCGAGGTCATGTATGCGATCGACGCGGCGAAGAAGAAATTTGCCGCCGCCGAGGCCGAGCTGAAGGCCAACATCGCGGGCCACGAGGCGCGCATCAAGACCCTGCGCGAGCGCGAGACGAGCCTCACCGCCGAGCTCACGGCCGCCCAGGCCGAGGTCGCCGCCGCCCGCGCGCCCGTCGAGCCCCTCCGTCTCCGGCACTACGACCGCGTGGCCGCGCGGCAGATGCCCGTGGTCGTGCCGGTCCGCGACGCCAAGTGCGGCGGCTGCCACCTCAAGGTCTCCAGCGAGGTCGAGTCCGCCGCCCGGGGAAAGAACGTCGACCCTCTCGCCGCCCTGCCCGCCTGCGACCAGTGCGGGCGGATTGTCTACTGGGACGTCTAGCCGTGTCCGCGGACCCGCCGCAGCAGGGTTGTCGCGACGTCCGCGCCGACTCATTTCAGCTTTCATGAAATTCGAGCACTTTGCCCTGAATGTCCCCGATGTGCGCGCGCACGCGCAGTGGTATGTCGAGCACGCCGGCTTCACCGTCGCCCGGCGGCGCGAGGATGCGCCGTTCATGCACTTCCTCGCCGACGAGACGGGCCGCATCATCGTCGAGCTCTACTCCAACCCCAAGGCCCCCTACCCCGCCTACGCGCAGGCGCACCCGCTGCTGTTCCATATCGCGCTGGTCGCCGCCGATGCGCGCGCGGAGCGCGCCCGGCTTGAGCGGGCCGGCGCCACGCTCTTCCTCGAGGAACCGCAGCCCGACGGTTCCCTCCTGATCATGATGCGCGATCCGTGGGGGGTGCCGCTCCAGCTTTGCCAGCGCACCAAGCCGTTTCCCATGCCGTGAACCCCGCCGCGGGCGCGCCGTGTGACGCGCGCCCCCAGCGTGCGTCCTGCCTGCGATGGAAAACCCCGTCCCGGTCCCCGCCGCGCCCTCCGCCGAACCCGCGTGGTGGCACCCCCTTGATCCGCGGCGCAGCCTGCGCGCGCGCGCGGCGCTGCTCGCGGGCGGCACGGCCGTGGCGTTCACCGCGCTGCTGAGCTGGGGCGCGGGCGCATTTTTCCAGCGCACGATCGAGGCCGAGCGGCGCGCGCGGTTCGAGTCGCTCGCGGTCCAGCTCGCGGACAAGCTCGACCGCGCCATCTACGAGCGGCAGCGCGCGCTCACGCTGGCCGCGCGCCTGCCCGCGATCCGCGGCGCGGCCGCGGCGCCGGCGGAGGCCCGCCGCACGCTCGAGGCGCTGCGCGACGGGGCGTTTGATTTCACCTGGCTCGGCGTCACCGACGCCACGGGCCGCGTGCTGGCCGCGACAGGCGGGCTGCAACAAGGCGCCAACGCGTCCACCCAGCCATGGTTTCGCGGCGCGCAGGAACGCCCGCACGTCGGGCCGCCGCGCGAGCGCCCCGATCTCGCGCGCGTGGCCGCGGCGGACGACGAGGGCGCCGCGGCCACGCGTTTTTTCGACGTGGCCGTGCCGCTCACGGACGACACCGGCCAGTTCGGCGGCGTGCTGGCCGCGAGCATCCGGTGGAACTGGTCGCGCGACGTGCTCTACTCCGTCGTGCCCGATACCCTGCTGCGCGAGCGGATCGGCGGCACCGTCTACGACTCGAACCAGGACGTGCTGCTGGACTCGGGCGTCACCGGGTGGACGCAGCCGCCCGCGCCGCCTGCGCTCCCCGAGGGCCGCGCGGCGCGCGGCGCGCTGGTGGAGGACCCCGGCCATGGCGCGCCGTTCTACACGGGCTTTGCGCGGAGCCGCGGCTTCCGCGACTACCGCGGGCTCGGCTGGGTGGCGCTGGTGCGCCAGCCCCTTGAGCTGGCATTTGGGCCCGTCGAGATCCTGCAACGCACCATTGCCATCCTCGGCGCCGGGCTCGCCGCCGCCGCGGCCCTCGTGGCATGGATCGCCGCGGGCCGCACTGCGCGGCGCCTGCGCTCGATCGCCGCCGCGGCCCGCCGCATCCGGGGCGGCGACGTGCTCGCCGTGCTGCCGCGCCCGCGCGGCGCCGACGAGGTCGCGGGCCTGAACCGCGCGCTCGACACCTTTGTCGAGGACATGCGCGCCCAGCAGAACGCGCTCACCGCCGAGCGCGACCGCCTCGCCGCGCAGCTCCACGCGCGCGACGCGGAGAAGCGCTGACCCGCCGCCCGCGGTTTGACGCCGCGACCGCCGCGCGTTTGCTCGGCGATTCCCATGCGTCTTTCCCCTCTCCTTGCGCTCACCGCCGCCCTTGCGGGCGCGCCCTTGATCGCCGCCGGCGCGGCCGGCGCCGCGGCCCCGCGGGTCTTCCCCTACGCCTATGAGCAGCACACGCTGCCCAACGGCCTCACGGTGTTTCTCATCCCGATGCAGAGCCCCGGCGTCGTGGCCTACTACTCGGTCGTGCGCACCGGCAGCCGCGACGAGGTCGAGGAGGGCAAGTCCGGCTTCGCGCACTTCTTCGAGCACATGATGTTTCGCGGCACGCCGAAATTCCCGCAGGCCGTCTACGAGGGCATCGTCACCAAGATGGGCGCCAACACCAACGCCTACACCACCGACGACCACACCGCCTACCACCTCAAGTTCACCACCGCCGATCTGCCCAAGGTCATCGAGATCGAGGCCGACCGCTTCCAAAACCTCGCCTACCCCAAGATCGTCTTCCAGACCGAGGCCGGCGCCGTCTACGGCGAGTATCGCAAGAACATCGCGAGCCCGTTCTCGCTCCTGCACGAGCGCATGCAGGACCTCGCCTACACCACGCACACCTACAAGCACACGACCATCGGCTTCGAGCGCGACATCAAGCTCATGCCAACGCAGTTCGACTACAGCCTCACGTTCTTCAAGCGCTTCTACCGCCCGGAGAATGTCGTGCTCGTGATCGCCGGCGACTTCGCGCCCAAGCCCACGCTCGCGCTCATCGAGCGGCACTACGGCGGCTGGGCCCGGGGCTACACCGCGCCCGCCGTCACGCCCGAGCCGCCGCAGAAAGCCGAGCGCACCGCGGAGGTTTCCTACCCGGGCAAGACGCTCCCCATCCTCGCCGTCGCCTACAAGGGCGACGCCTTCGATCCCGCCAACAAGGACTACGTCGCCGCGCTCCTCCTCGACGATCTCGCGTTTGGCGAGACGAGCGAGCTGCGAAAGCGCCTCCTGCTCCGCGAACAGCGCGTGCAGCTGCTCGCCGCCAACATCCCGATGAACCGCGACCAGCCCCTCTTCACCATCTACGCGATGATCAAGCAGCCCGGCGACATCGACGCCGTGCGCGACGAAATCAACCAGACGCTGGAGCAGTTCAAGGCCACGCCTGTCGACGCCGCGCGCCTCCGCGATCTCAAGCGCCGCAACAAATACAGCTTCCTCATGGGCCTCGACACGCCCGACGCCGTGGCCGGCGCGCTCGCGCGCTTCATCTCCCTCAGCGGCGACATCGCCGTGGTCGACCGCCTCTACGCGGCGGCCGACGCCGTGACCGCCGAGGACATCATGAACGCCGCGAAAAAATATTTCGTCCCCGAGCGCCGCAACGTGATCGTGCTGAAGGGAGGCCAGTCATGAGCCGCCGTGTTTTTGCCCTCGTCGCGCTCGCTGCGCTCCCGCTCTTCGCCGCCGCTCCGCGCGATTCGTCGGCCCCCATCCTCCTCCCCGTCGCCAACGACCCCACCGTCTCCTTCCGCCTCTGGTTCAAGGTCGGCGCCCAGGACGATCCCGCGGGCAAGGAAGGTCTCGCCGCCCTCACCGCCGCGATGCTCACCGAGGCCGCCACCCGGCAAAACCGCTATGACGAGATCCTCGACAAGCTCTTCCCGCTGGCGTCGAGCTACGGCGCGTCGTCGTCGATGGAGATGACGGTCATCACCGGCCGCACGCACCTCGACAACCTCGCCGACTACTACCCCCTGCTCCGCGACGCCGTGCTCGCGCCGGCCTTCCAGCAGGAGGACCTCGACCGCCTCCGCAGCCGCACGCTCAACCAGATCGAGAATCAGCTCCGCTTCGCCAGCGACGAGGAACTCGGCAAGGCCGTGCTCTACGGCGAGATTTTCGCCGGCACGCCCTACGGCCATCTCGGCGCCGGCACGGTGGCGTCGCTGAAGGGCATCACGCTCGACGACGTGAAGGCCTTCTACGCCGCGCACTACACGCGCGACAACGTCGTCATCGGCCTCGGCGGCGCGATTTCCCCGCCCGCCGGCAAACTCCTCGATCGTCCCGCCGCCGCGATCACCGGCACCGCCGATCAGGTGACCGCGACGACCGTCCTCGCGCGCCTGCAAGCCGATCTCGCCAAACTTCCCGCCGGCGCGCCTGCGCGCACACCCGCGCCCGCGCCCAAGCCGCTCGAAGGCCTCAGCGTCACGCTCGTGGAAAAACCGACCGCCTCGACCGCCATCAGCGCCGGGTTCCCGCTCTCCGTCGTGCGCGGCTCGCGCGACTGGTATGCGCTCGCGATCGCCAACTCGTGGCTCGGGGAGCACCGCAACCAGAGCGGCCGTCTTTTCCAAGTCATCCGCGAGCAGCGCGGCCTCAACTACGGCGACTACTCCTACATCGAGCACTACCCCAACGGCGGCCTGCGCATGACGCCCCCGCAGAACGTCCCGCGCCGCCGCCAGCTCTTCGAGCTGTGGATCCGTCCCGTGCCCCACGAGGCGCGGCACTTCGCGCTGCGCGCCGCCCTCCGCGAAGTCGATCTGCTGATCAAGAACGGCATGACCGCCGCGCAGTTTGAGGAGCGCCGCGAGTTCCTGAAGAAATACGTGCTCCATTACGCGTCCACGACGAGCGAGCGCCTCGGCTACGCGATCGACGATGCGTTCTACGGCCTCGGCGAGCCGCACCTCGATCAATACCGGCGCCTGATGGACGAGCTCACGCTCGCCGAGGTGAACGCCGCGATCAAAAGACACTGGCAGCTCGCGAACCTGAAGATCGTGGCTGTCACGCAGGACGCCGCGGCCTTCGCCGATGCGCTCGCCGCCGACGCGCCCAGCCCCATCACCTACGCGTCGCCCAAGTCCGAGGCCGTGCTCGCCGCCGACAAGGAGATCGCCGCCTTCCCGCTGAAAATCCGGCGCGAGGACGTGAAGATTGTCCCCGTGACGGAGCTGTTTGCCAAGTAGGGCGGGTCTGTGACCCGCCCTCGGTGCGGACGCTCAGGTCATGAAAAGGGCGGGTCACAGACCCGCCCTACTTCAATCCGTCGCATAGGATCGTGAGCGTTTCTAGCATGGCTTCGCTCAACAAAACATTCTCGACTCTGTGTCGTCCTTCACCCGCCCCATGATGCAACGCCGTTCCTTCCTCGCCGGCCTCGCCACCGCTTCCGCCGCCGTCGCCTCGCGCCCGCTGCTCGCCGCCGGTTCCGCACCGAAGCCCAGGATCGGCCTCGGCTACGACAACTTCGCCGTGCGCGCCCTGCAATGGAAGGCCCCCGCGCTCATCGACTACGCCGCGCAGCTCAAGTGCGACTCGCTGCTCATCTCCGACCTCGACGCCTACGATAGCCTCGAAGACGCCGCGCTCCGCGCCGTGCGCGCCAAGGCCGAGGCCGCGGGCGTGCAGCTCTACGCCGGCGGCTGGAGCATTTGCCCGACGTCAAAGACCTTTCGCCCCAACCGCGGCACCGCCGAGGAGCACCTGCGCCTCGGCATTCGCGTGGCGAAGGCGCTCGGCTCGCCCGTCTACCGCGTCATCCTCGGCAACAGCGAGGATCGCAAGACCGAGGGCGGCATCCAGGCGCGCATCCGCGACACCGTCGCCGTGCTCAAGGCCTGCCGCGCCGACGCGAAGGCCGCCGGCGTGAAGGTCGCGATCGAGAATCATTCCGGCGACATGCACTCGTGGGAATGCCGCCAGCTCATCGAGGCCGCTGGCACGGATTTCGTCGGCTGCAACATCGACTCCGGCAACGCCGCGTGGACCCTCGAGGACCCGATGGACGTGCTCGAGACCCTCGGCCCCGTCACGATCTGCTCCAGCCTGCGCGACGACATGGTGTGGGAGACGCCCGATGGCGCCGCCGTGCAATGGACCGCCGCCGGCGACGGCCTGATCGACTGGAAAAAATACGCCGCGCGCTGGGCCCAGCTCTGCCCCAAGGTCCCCATCATGATCGAGACGATCTCGGGCGGGCCGCGGGAGTTCAAATACAAGCAGCCCGACTTCTGGCAGCACTACGACCAGCGCCCCGAGAAGCTCGCGAAGTTCGAGGCCCTCGCGAGGCGCGGGAAAAAAATCCCGCCCGCCTTCACGCCACCGGCCGACCCGAAGGAGCGCACGCTCGCGACGCAGAATTTCCAAAAGGCCGATCTCGAGAAATCGCTCGCCTACCTGCGCCGCGAGATCGGGCTCGGGCTGAAGGCCTGAGAGTGAACCACTGATGGACACTTATCGCCACTGATGCCGGATCGTTGTTCTGCATCAGTGTCCATCAGTGTTCATCAGTGGTTCAAAAAGCTTTTCCCCTCGTCCCCCAAATGAACCGACGCACCTTCCTCCAAAACTCCGCCGCCACGGCCGCGCTCGCCGCCGTGCCGTTTTCCATCCGCGCCGCCGACAAGGCCGGCGCGAAGAAATTCCGCACCGTCCTCATCGGCTGCGGCTGGTGGGGCAACAACATCCTCCGCGAGGCGCTCGCGAGCGGAGCGTGCGAGCTCGTCGGCCTCTGCGATGTCGACGCACGGCAGTTTGAGGCGACGATGAAGAACGGCGCCGCCGGCGCCGACACGCCGAAGCTCTTCAAGGACTACCGCGAGTGCCTCGCCGCGACGAAGCCCGACATCGCCATCGTCGCCACGCCCGACCACTGGCACGCCCTCCCGATGATCGCGGCGGTCAAGGCCGGCGCGCACGTCTACGTCGAGAAACCGATCGGCCACACGGTGATGGAGGGCCGCGCGATGGTGAACGCCGCGCGCGCCACCGGCCGCGTCGTGCAGGTCGGCACGCACCGGCGCATCTCGCCGCACAACGTCAGCGGCCGCGAGTTTCTCCGCGCCGGCAAGGCCGGCGACATCGGCATGGTCCGCTGCTTCGTGAACTACGGCGGCGGCCCCGAGAAGCCGCTGCCCACCGTCGAGGTGCCCAAGGAGCTCGATTGGGACACGTGGTGCGGCCCCGCGCCGCTGCGCCCCTTCAACGGCGGCGATCCACGCAACCCCTCGCAGGGCGCCGGCAACCGCGGCATCCACCCGCGGGGTTTCCGCAACTACCTCGACTACGCCAACGGCACGCTCGGCGACTGGGGCATCCACTGGCTCGATCAAGTCCTCTGGGTGACCGGCGAGAAATACCCGAAACGCATCTTCTCCTCTGGCGGCCGTCCCATCGCCGGCCCTGTGATCTTCACCGCGAAAGAGCAGACGACCGACGCGCCGGATCATCAGGTCGCGACCTACGCGTTCGACAAGCTCACCGTGCAATGGGAGCACCGGCGTTTCGCCGGCAACAACACCGACAAGGGCGAGAACGTCGGCTGCTATTTCTACGGCACCAAGGGCACGTTTCACATGGGCTGGCAGAAGGGCTGGACCTTCTACCCGACCGACGCGCGCCAACCGGTCATCAGCGAACCCGCGCAGCTCCACGATCCCGATTCGCAGAACATCCGCGAGAACTTCGCCGATTTCCTCGCCGCCGTCCGCAGCGACGGAAAGTTGAAACCCGTGAGCGACATCGGCGAAGTCCACCTCGCCACCAACATGGCCCTCCTCGGCATGATCTCCCTCAAGCTCGGGAAAAGCCTCGAGTGGGACGGCGCCAAGGAGCAGATCGTCGGCGACCCCGCCGCAAACAAGCTCCTCCGCCGCGAGTATCGCAAGGGCTACGAGTATCCGAAGGCCTGAGCGAACTGCCGCCTTCGGCGACGACACGAAGCCACCGGCGGGGGCCGAGCTGACAAACGAGCAGGTGTTTCGATGCAAGAACGCACCGACACACCCGTCCGCGCGCTGTGGTCGGCCGCCTACCACGGTGATCGCCCAACCGTCGCGCGGCTGATCGCAGAGGGCGTGGACATAAATATCTGGGACCGTTACGGCCGGACCGCGCTGTCCTTCGCTGCGGAAGGCAATCACCTTCAAATCGCGCGGGACTTGCTGGCCGCGGGGGCATGGGTCGACCCGCACGAAGACGGCGATGTTTTCACCACGCCACTCATCTCAGCCGCAGAGCACGGTCACTTTGAGATGGCCGCGCTTTTGCTGCAGCACGGGGCAAATCCCACCCATCATGGGGGCACACCCGTTGCCACCGCCGATTTCTACGGGCGACGTTACAGTGCACTTTCGGGACTACTCCAAAAAGCGGAGGACGATTGGCGCCGGAGTCACCCTCGAAATCCGTAGTCAACCCGGCGGCGCGGGGATTTCCCCGCTTCAATTCACAACGGCGACACCCCCACCACCAGTCCCGCCACCGCGCCGAATGCCACATGCGCCGCCAGGTGGCTCAGGCCCACAAGAAAATCCGCGCCCTGAAACTCCTTCAGCGGGTGCCGGTCGGAGACGACCCACACGAGCCCCAAGCTCACGATCAGCCCGTGCGCCACGCCGACGCCGAGGCCCAGGCCGAGGCTCTTGGGCAGCTCCGTCGCGCCGAGTTTGAGCAGCAGCAGCGTGTAGCCGAACCCGAAGGCCGCGGCCGCGCAGACATGCACGATCAGCCCGACCCGATAGCCGCTGTCGCGCGACCTCGTGAGCAGGCTCCCGAGCGCGAGGATCATGTTGCCCTTGGCGCCCGCGATGCGGCCGATGAGCCACATCACCACCTCCATCGCCACGCCGCCCAGCACGCCCGCCACCAGGGAGGTCAGCAGATATTGCACAATCGTCGAGGTCGTCATGTTTCCTCCTGGGGGTGGCCGCTCTGGTTGGGGTTGCCGAGCCAAGCCGCCGCGCCTGGGCAGCACGGCGACGGGCGAACGATGCATGCTTTTCCCTTTTTCGCCAATCGCCCCGGGCGCGGCCCGGCGATTCCATTTCAGTCTTCCCCGCCGCGGCCGATCTAATCCGGTTTTTCCGGGGACGTGGGCGCGCCTGCCGCGGCCATGGTGTTTTTCGCTCAATCCCCGCGCCGCTGATCCGAGACAGGCATGATGAGATCCACTCATCGCGCGGCCTTCGGGATCGGCGTGCCATGTGGATCGTCCCTCCCGACCCACCTTCCCGAATGAGCACACCGAGCAACGCGGCGCGGCCCTCCGCCGCCGACCACCACACGCAAGTCGTGGAGTGGAACCGCACGCGCACCGACTACCCGCGGCACGCCTGCTTCCACCAGCTGTTCGAGGCGCAGGCACGGCGCACGCCCGCGGCGACCGCCGTGGAATTCGAGGGCCACAGCCTCACCTACGCCGAGCTCGACGCGCGGGCCGATCGCTGGGCCCGGGTGCTGCGCGGCGCCGGCATCGGGCCCGATGTGCTCGCCGGCATCTGCGTCGCGCCGTCGCTCGAGATGCTCGTCGGCCTGCTCGCGATTTTGAAGGCCGGCGGCGCCTACGTGCCGCTCGACCCGGCTTATCCCTCGGATCGGCTGAAATTCATGATGGACGACGCGGCGATGCCGGTCGTCCTCACGCAGCGGCGCCTGCTCGCCACGCTGCCCGCGGGTCCCGCGCGCGCCTTCTGCCTCGACGAGGAGCCGCCCGCGGACGCCGCGCCGGGCGCCGGCCCCGCGCGCGCCGCGAGCCCCGATCACCTCGCCTACATCATCTACACCTCCGGCTCCACCGGCCGCCCCAAGGGCGCGATGATCACGCACCGCGGGCTCGTGAATTACCTCACCTGGGCCGTCGACGCCTACCGCGTGGCCGAGGGCGCGGGCGCGCCCGTGCACTCCTCGCTCTCCTTCGATCTCACGATCACGGGGCTCTTCGCGCCGCTGCTCGCGGGGCGCTGCGTGTTCATCGTGTCGGCGGAGCGCGGGCTCGAGGCGCTCAGCCATGCGCTGCGCGCGCGGAAAAACTTCAGCCTCGTCAAGATCACGCCCGCGCACCTGAAGCTCCTGAGCCAGCAGCTGCCGCCGGCGGAGGCGGAGGGCTGCGCACAGTCGTTCATCGTCGGCGGCGAGGCGCTGCTCGGCGAGAGCATACGTTTCTGGCAGGAAAACTCGCCCGACACCGTGATCGTGAACGAATACGGCCCCACCGAGACGGTCGTCGGCTGCTGCGTCTACTCCGTCGAGCGCGGCGAGCGCTTCAGCGGCGCGATCCCGATCGGCCGACCGATCGCCAACACGCAGCTCTACGTGCTCGACGACGCGATGCGGCCCGTGCCCATCGGCGAGAAGGGCGAGCTCTACATCGGCGGCGACGGCGTCGCGCGCGGCTACCTCAACCGCCCCGACCTCAACGCCCGTTGCTTCGTCGCCAACCCGTTCGTCGCGGATGATCCCGACGCCGGCCCCCGCCTCTACCGCACGGGCGATCTCGTGCGCTACCGGCCCGACGGCAACCTCGAGTTCCTCGGCCGCATCGACCATCAGGTGAAGGTGCGCGGCTACCGCATCGAGCCCGGCGAGATCGAGGCGGTGCTCGCCGCCTGCCCGGGCGTGCAGGCCGTCGCGGTGCTCGCGCCCGACGATCGTTTCGGCGAAAGGCAGCTGGCGGCCTACGTCGCCACCGGCAAGGCCGGCGTCACCGTCGCCGCGCTACGCGAGTTCCTGCGCACGCGCGTGCCCGACTACATGGTGCCGGCGGCGTTCAGCGTGCTGCCCGCCCTGCCGCTCACGCCCAACGGCAAGGTCGACCGCGCCGCGCTGCCCGCCCTCGCGGCGGATGCGCCGGCGGTCGCGGACGCCCCGGTCGCCCCCGGCAACGAGACCGAGGCGAGGCTCGCGCGGCTGTGGGAGCAGATCCTCGAGCTGCCGCGCGTCGGCGCGACGGACAACTTCTTCGACCTCGGCGGCCACTCGCTCGTCGCCGTGCGCCTGCTCGCGGAGATCAACCGGGCGTTCGATGCGCAGATCGATGTGCTCACGTTCTTTCAGCAGCCCACCGTGCGCGACCTCGCGGCGGTGCTCCGCGCCCCCGCCGGCACGCCGCCCGGGCCCAAGCTCGTGACCGTGCGCGCCGGGCGCGGCGGCGTCCCGATCGTCTTCCTCAACACCGGCCTCGAGATGTTCAGCCTCGCGGATCAGCTCGAGGACCACGAGCCGTTCTTCGTGAGTGACGTCCCGTGGGACGCGGAACTGCTCGCGCGCTCCGCGCGGCTGGAACTCGGGAAGCTGCCGAGCCTCGGCCAGCTCGCCGCGCCGCACGCCGCCCTGATCGCCGGCGGCAACCTCGGGAAAAAAATCATGCTGGCGGGCTACTCCTACGGCGGGCCACTTGCCCTGGAGGTGGCGCACCGGCTGCAGCGCGCCGGGATCTCGGTCGAGGCCGTCTTCCTGTTCGACTCCGACATCACCCTGCCGAAGTGGCGCCGGTTGAAATACTGGACGCTGCGCCAGGCCAGCCGCGTCTACCGCAAGGGGCTCGGCCAGCAGTGGCGCTCGGCAAAGGGCCGCCTGCGGCAGGAGCGCCGGCGCCACCTCTCCCTCGCCGAGGCCCGCCGCAACGCCCCCGAGTCCGTGCATCTCGTGGGCGGCGATGTCCCCTGGGAAGTCTACGATCGCATCTGGACGGTCGCGCTGCGCCGCTATCGGCCGCGCCCGATCGCCGCGCGCGGCTTCCTGCTGCGCGCCGCGCAGGCGACCTACGGCGAGAAGCGCGACTACGACGGCCGCCTCGGCTGGAGCCGGCTCTTCCGCGGCGGCCTCACGGTGCACGAGGTGCCGGGAGATCACTGGACGATGTGGCGCGAGCCGCACGTCGCCACGCTCGGCGCCACGATGCACGGCGTCGTCGCGTCCCTGCGCCGGGCGGCGCAGTCCGCGCTCTGCGGCGCGGCGCTGCTGCTCCTCCCGTTCGCCCGCATCCTCGGCGAGCCGGTGCTCGACCTGCTGCTGTGAGGTGATCGCGCCGCCCGGCGCGACCCCGCCCGCGCTCAACCCAGCGGAAGGAAATTGCGCAGGAGCCGGCAGCCGGCGGGCAGGCGGCGGTGCGCCTCGCCCTTGAACGCGACGAGCGTGTAGCCGTTGGGCTGGTAGAAGGCCTCCACGAGCTCGATCTTCTTTGGCAGCGGCAGGCGCTCGTAGCACGCGCGGGTGTGCGGCGTGGGCAGGAATTTTCCCGCCTCCGTGATGGGCACGCCGGTCGCGCCGCCGCCGAGCGCGGTGTCGAAGAGGTAGCCGGCCTTTGCCGAGCTGATGCCGAACAGCGTGTAGCCCGCGAGCCCCGAGCCGCGCATCAGCGCCGCGATGGCCTGCGAGTCGTAGAGGGCCTCGTTGACGTTGAGATAGGCGTCGACGAGCAGGCCGTCCTTCACGGGGCCGTCGACGCCGGTGAGGTTCCAGCCGTATTCCAGGCTCTCGAACTGGAGCTCCTTGATCAGGCGCAGGCCCCCCTCGAAATCGTCGCGGCGTTCCATCAGCGTCGTCACGATCTGCTTCCGGCGCATCCGCTCGCGGCCGCCGGGAGCGCCGTAGAGGTAGAGGAACAGGATGCCATGGTCCTCGAGGCGCGCGACGAGGTTGGCAAGGCCCGCGGCGGGATTCGAGAGATGGTGCAGCACGCCGAGGCACGTGATGGCGTCGAAGCGCCCGAGCCCGGAAAGGTCCCCCAGCAGGTTGCGCGGCTGGAACTCGACATTGCGCAGCGCGCCGTCCGCCGCGAGGCCGCGCGCGACGGCGAGCGACGCCTCCGACATATCGACCGCCACGAAGGAGGTCTCCGCCATGTGCCGCGCCGCCTCGACGAGGCGGTGCCCGGTGCCTGTGCCGGCGTCGAGCATCCGTTTCCCGCGGAAGTCGAAGGCGGCCTCGTGCGCGAAAAGCTGAAGCAGGTTGTGCAGCTCGGTGAGCTTCCGGATGCCGGCCTCGCGCGAGGGATAGGGATAGCGCCTATACATCTCCTGCACGATTCTCGTGATGTCGTCCATGGTCGGCGCGGCATCATCCGGGGAGGCCTGGCACTGTCGAGGCGCATCCTCGGCGGCGCGATGCGAGGAACTACGCAGGCGCGGCGCCGGCCGCCGGCCAGTCGCCGACGCTCACGCGCGCCTCGCCCTCGGGATCCTCGATCGCCACGGCCCCGAGGAACCCTTCGGGGGCCTCGACGGGAAAAATCCGGAACGTCCGCGCGTCGCCCGGGTGCGCCTCGTCGCGCACGCGCCTCCCGCGCGCGCTCCGCCGCCACCCCGCCGTGATCGCGGCGAGCGGGCGCGCGAGGCCGTCGCCGCACGCCTTCACGTAGGCCTCCTTCGCCACCCAGAGCCCAAAGAAGGCCCGCACCCGCCTCGCTTCCGGCAACGCGCCCCATTCCTCCCGCTCGGCCACCGACATCACCTGCGCCAGCGGCAGGCCGCGCATCCCGTCCGCCGACACCGCCTCGAGATCAATTCCCACGCGGCGATCGCGCGCCACGACGATCAACGCCTCGTCGCGCGCGTGGCTGACGTTGAAGCGCAGCCACGCGAGACGCGGGTCGGCAAGGCGCGGCTTGCCGCCCGCCTCGGCCGCAATCTCCAGCGCCCCGGGCGCGGCGCCGCCGTGCGCCCCGAGCACGCGGCGCAGCGCCGCCCGGCAGGCGATGAACCGCGCCGCGTCGCCGGCCGCGCGAAAGCGCGCCGCGCGCGCCTTTTCCCCGGCGCTCAGGAGCGCCTCATCCGCCGCGCGGTCTGCGCCGCCCAGCCTGACCCGCCACACCTGCACCAAGCCGCGCGGCCTCATCGTGCAATCACCCGCGCGTCGATGCCCCTGCCCAGCTCGAAGGTCTGCCCCACCGCGCCCACCACGCCGTGGCTGCGGTCGAGGCCGAGCAGCTCGCGCAGGCGCCACACGGTCTCGATGCCCGTGCAGTGCGCCCCGACAAGGTGATCGACGCCCGCCTCGCGCAACTTGCCGGCCGTCCACGCGAGGGTCTCCTCGCTCGCGCGAAACAGATGCACGCCGCCCAGCAGCGCGTGCACGCGCGCCGGGCGCACCGTGGCGCGGGCGTGCTCGACGATGTTGACGATGCCCGCATGGCCGCAACCCGTGATCACCACGAGGCCGGGCGCGGTGTCGATGACGAGCGCCATGTCGTCCGGCACCGTGTCCTCGCGCTCGCCGGCCGCGGTGAGCAGGCGCGTGTCGCCGCTCCAGTTGCGCTCGGGGTGCCGGCGGGGCACCGGGCCGGTGAGCCACACGCCCGGATGCAGCTCCGCCGCCCGCTCGTGCACGGCAAATTTCCCGCCCGTGGCCTCATACTCCGGCCGCACCGCGATCATGCGGTTCAGCTCCACGCCGGGCGGGGTGCCGCGCCGCGGAGCGAAGAAGCCCGCGGCGACGTGCGTGCGCGCGAGCGCGGCGGGATTTTGCGCCATCGCCGCGCGGCGCAGCGTCATGAAGCCGCCGATGTGATCCCAGTGCCAATGGCTCAGCACCACGTCGGGCACGTCGGCGAGCGAGAGCCCGAGTGTGCCGAGGTTCTTCTGCACGACGTCGGTCTTCGCGCCGGTGTCGAAAAGGATCTTCCTGCCGTCCGCCTCCACGAGCGCCGCAAACCCCCATTCGCCCAGCTCCTCGCCATCGGCGAGCATGGTGGAGAGCACGGTGACCTTCAGCGCGCGGACGGGCGCGTGCGCCGCCGCGGCCAGCGCCGGCGGAATCGCCATCGCCAAGCCGATCAGGAGGGCTTTGCATGTCGTCATCGTGCGGCGCATTTCAGCCGCGCGGACGCTTTCCTCGCAACGCCAATCCCCCCGATGAAGCCCGCCACCCTTGTGCTCCTGCTGGCCCTGGCCATCCGCGCCGCCGCCGCCGACCGCGCCTCGCCCAACGCCCACGTCACCCCGCGCTTCACCGATGTCTCCGCGCGCCGGGCGGCCTTCGACGCCCTGCTGCCCGAGATCGATCGCGAGTTCCGCGACTACGCGGCCAAGAAAAGCTACCCCGGCCTCGTCTGGGGTCTCGTGCTCGATGGCGAGCTCGTCCATCGCGGCGCCGTCGGCTTCGCCAACGTCGACAAGAAGATCCCCGCCGCCGCCGACACGCGCTTCCGCATCGCGTCGATGACGAAAAGCTTCACCGCCCTCGCGATCCTCCAGCTGCGCGACGCCGGCAAGCTCACGCTCTCCGATCCCGTGGCCAACTACGTGCCCGAGCTCGCCCGCACCGCCCCGCTCACCACCGACGCGCCGCCGATCACGATCCGCCACCTGCTCACGATGAGCCCCGGCTTCCCCGAGGACAACCCGTGGGGCGACCGCCAGCTCGCCGACACCGTGGCGGAATTCCAGGCCTTCCTCCGGGACGGCCTCGCCCTGTCCAACGCGCCCGGCGTCGCCTTCGAATACAGCAACCTCGCCTACGCCCTGCTCGGCCAGATCATCACCCGCGTCTCCGGCCAGCCCTACCAGCGCCACATCACGGAAAAAATCCTCCGCCCGCTCGGCATGAACGCGACCGCCTGGGAATTTTCCGCGGTGCCCGCCGCGAAGCTCGCGCTCGGCTACCGGAACCGCGAGGGCACCGCCGGCGCGTGGGACCCTGAGCCGCTGCTGCACGACGGCACCTACGGCGCGATGGGCGGCCTGCTCACCACGATCGACGACTTCGCGCGCTACGTCGCGCTGCACCTCGCCGCGTGGCCGCCGCGCGACGATCCGGAAAACCCGATCGCGCGCCGCGCCTCGCTGCGCGAGATGCACCTGCCCGCGATGTTCTCCGGCCTCGCCGCGCAGGCCAAGGCCCTCGACGGCAGCGCGCAGCCCTTCGTCAACGCCTACGGCTACGGCCTCGGCTGGTCGTTCGACAGCCGCGGCACCGTGCGCGTCGGCCACAGCGGCGGCCTGCCCGGCTTCGGCAGCAACTGGCGCTTCTATCCCGACCACGGCTTCGCCGTCATCTCGTTTGCCAACCTCACCTACGCCGGCACCGGCGCCGTCAACGGCAAGGTGGGCGACCTGCTCATCGAGAAGGCGAGGCTCCCGCGCCGCGCGCTCCCGCCCTCGCCGATCCTCGCCGCGCGCGCGGCGCAGGTCGCGCAGCTCGTGCAGGCCTGGGAGCCGGCGCTCGCGGAAAAAATCGTCGCGGAAAATTTCTTCCTCGATCGCCCGCTCGAATCGTGGCGCGCCCACGCGCGCGCCGCGCTCGCGCCCGCTGGCGCCATCCGGTCCGTCGGCGACGTCGATCCGGAGAACCAGCTCCGCGGCGCCTTCGATCTCATCGGCGAGCGCGGCCGCGTCCGCGTCTTTTTCACGCTCACCCCCGAGCGTGATCCGCGCGTGCAGGAGCTGCGGCTGGCGTTTGTGCCAGGGCCTTGATCCGACGCCCGCGCATCCTCTGCTTGTTCTCGCCGTCTCCCTGTCGCTCCCTCTCACCCTCCCCGCCCGTTTTCATCATGTCCTCACTCCGCCTCCTCGCCCTCGCCGCCCTTCTTGTGTCCGCCGCCAGCGCCGCCGCGCCCCGCTGGAACATCCTCTTCGTCTTTGCCGACGACTGGGGCCGCTACGCCAGCGTCTACTCCGGCATCGACGGCGTGCCCTCGATTAACGACGCGATCAGGACGCCCCACATCGACCGCGTCGCGCGCGAGGGCGTCGCGTTTCGCCGGGCGTTCGTCAACGCGCCCTCATGCACGCCATGCCGCAGCTCGCTGCTCTCGGGCCGCTACTTTTTCAACACCGGCCGCGGCGCGATTCTTCAGGGGGCCGTGTGGGACGACTCCATCCCGACCTTCCCGCTGCTGCTCCGCGACGCCGGCTACCACATCGGCAAGAGCTACAAGGTCTGGAGCCCCGGCACGCCCGCCGACCAGCCGTTCGGCGGGCAGAAATACGCCTACGAGAAGGCCGGCCGCGCCCCGAACAACTTCTCCGAGGAGGCCACCGACCGCGTCGAGAAGGGCATGAGCGTCGCCGCCGCGCGCGAGGAAATCCTCGCGCAGGTGCGCGACAACTTCGACGCCTTCCTCGCCGACCGGAAGCCCGGCCAGCCGTGGCACTATTTCTTCGGCACCACCACCACGCACCGCAAGTGGATCAAGGGCTCCGGCAAAAAACTCTGGGGCATCGAGCCCGACGCGCTGAAGGGCAAGATGCCCGGCTTCCTGCCCGATGTGCCCGAGGTGCGCGAGGATGTCGCCGACTACCTCGGCGAGTGCCAGGCCGTCGATGCCTACGTGGGCGTGCTGCGCGCGCGCCTCGAGGCCGCCGGCGAGCTCGACCGCACGCTCATCGTCCTCAGCGGCGACCACGGCATGCCCGGCGTGCCTTCCGGCAAGTGCAACCTCTACGACCACGGCACCGCCGTCGCGCTCGTCATGCGCGTGCCGGGCGGCCAGGCCGGCCGCGTCGTCGACGACTTTGTGTGCCTGCCCGATCTCGCGCCCACGTTCATGGAGATCGGCGGCGCGCCGGTGCCCGCGGGCCTCTACGGCCGCTCGCTGCTCCCGCTGCTTCAGTCCGATCGTTCCGGCCAGATCGACCCCTCGCGCTCGTGGGTGATCTCGGGGCGCGAGCGCCACGTCGAGGACGCGCGCGCGGGCTTCCTCCCCTACCCGATGCGCGCGCTGCGCACGCAGGACTTCGTCTACATCCGCAACTTCGCCGAGACCCGCATGCCGATGGGCGACGTGAAGGGCGCCCACACCGCCACCCAGGCCGTGCTGGAGGACAACACCCGCATCGGCCTCGCCGACATGGACTCGAGCCCGACGAAAGCCTGGCTCGTGCTGCACCGCGATGATCCGCAGGGAAAGTGGTTCTACGACCACGCCTTCGGCCCGCGGCCCGGCGAGGAGCTCTACGATCTGCGCAAGGACCCGCATCAGGTGAAGAACGTCGCCAGCGATCCCGCCTACGCCAAGACGCGGGCCGAGATGGGCGAGCGGCTCATGGCCACGCTCCGCGCCGCCGGCGATCCGCGCGTGACGGGCGACGGCCTCGCCTTCGAGCGCCCGCCGCTGGCCGGCCCGCTCCCGACCGACGGCGCCGCGAAAAAGAAGAATGCGAAGAAGGCGAAGGAATGAGCCGGCGCCGCCCGTTCGCGGCGCGCCCCTTCCTTATCGCTCCCACACCTTCAGCGCCGTGATCCGGGGGAATGACCCAGGCAGGCGGGTCCACGCCTCGCCGTCGTTGCGCGAGTAGAAGAGCTCGCCGCCCGTCGTGCCCAGGTAGACGCCGCCGGGCGTGAGCGTGTCGGCGGCCATCGCGTCGCGCAGCACGCCCACGAAGTGCTCCTTCTGCGGCAGCCCTTTGGTGAGCGCGCGCCAGGCGCGGCCGCGCCCGCGGTTGCGCCAGACCTTCAGCGCGCCGTCGGGCACCACGCGATTGGTGTCCGCCAGCAAGGGCACCACGAACAGATCGCCGCGCGCGGTCGCGGCCATCGGGAAGCCGAACTCATGCGGCATGCCCGTGGAGATGCGCGTCCACGAGTCCGCCGCATCAGCCGACACAAACACGCCGCCGTGATACTGCATCGCCAGCCCGCCCGGCCGCACGGGGTCGAGCACGAGCTTGTGCACGCAGCGGCCCATGTCGGGATCCTTGATGAAGCCCGGCGCGATGTTGGGCAGGCCGCGGTTGCAGAGCTGCCACGACTCGCCGCCGTCCTCCGTGCGAAACACGCCCACCGACGAAATGCCCACCCAAAGCCGGGCGGGGTTGGTCGGGTCGACCACGACGGAGTGCAGGCACAGGCCGCCCGCGCCCGGCGTCCAGCGCGGGCGCGTCGGATGGCGCGTGAGGCCCTTCAGCTCGGTCCAGGTCTCGCCGTCGTCGCGGCTCACGAAGAGCGCCGCGTCATCCACGCCGGCGAACCAGGTGCCCGGCTCCGAGGCGTGCCCCGGCACGATCTGCCAGATGTGCTTCAGCTCGGCCTTCACGCCCTTGCCGCCCTTGGCGAAGGCCGGGTCGCGTTTCACGCCGCGCCATGTTTTCCCCAGGTCGTCCGAGATGCGGATCGTCGATCCGTGCTGCCAGGTCGTGGTGCCCGCGAGGATGCGCCCGCGCCGCGCGTCGCCGCACAGCGCGAAGATTTCCCAGCCGCCGAGATGCGGCCCGGTGAGCGTCCACTTCTCGCGGCGCGCGTCGCCGTGGTAGAGGAAGACGCCCTTCACCGTGCCGATGAGGAGCGCGAGTTTCCGGGCGGGGGATCTTCCGGCGGCCATGCGCGCACGCTGCCCCGCCGCGCCACCGCACGCGAGCCGTTTTCCGTCTTTCAACTTTCACCCTTCAACTTTCAACTCCGGCCTCCTCCCCATGCGCATCATCCGCCACCTCACCCCCGCCGGCCCGGCCTACGCCGCGCTCCAACCCAACGGCTCCGCCCGCGAGATCACGGGCGACATCTACGGCGATTTCCGCGTGACCGATCGCGTGGTCGCCCCCGGCAAGCTGCTCGCGCCGGTCGCGCCCGTGTTCCTCCCCTGCATCGGCCTCAACTACAAGCGCCACGCCGCCGAGAGCAACAGCCCCACGCCGCCGCATCCCGTGCTCTTCATCAAGAACCCCGCCGCGGCCCAGAACCCCGGCGATCCCATCGAGCTGCCGCGCAAGCTCGCGAGCACCTCCGTCGACTACGAGTGCGAGCTCGCCGTCGTGATCGGCCGGCGCTGCAAGAACGCGTCGCGCGCCGACGCCCTCGATTTCGTGCTCGGCTACACCTGCGCCAACGACGTCTCCGCGCGCGACTGGCAGCGCAACGGCGGCGGCGGCCAGTGGTGCCGCGGCAAGACCTTCGACACCTTCGCCCCGCTCGGCCCCGTGCTCGTGACGCGCGACGAGATCCCGAATCCCAACGCCCTCCGCATCCGCACCATCCTCAACGGCGACACGCTCCAGGACTGGAACACCGACGACATGATCTTCGACGTGCCGGCGATCATCGAGTTCCTGAGCGCGAGCACGACGCTGCTGCCCGGCACCGTGATCCTCACCGGCACGCCCCACGGCGTCGGCTTCGCGCGCAATCCGCCCATCTGGCTCAAGGCCGGCGACACCGTCACGATCGACATCGAGAAAATCGGCGCGCTCACGAATCCCGTGATCGAGGAGAAGGTGTAGCGCGCGCCGACGCGGGGCGCTGTGCGTGCGCCGGCCGCGCGCTGCTTGCCGCGGGGCGACGCTTTCCTTGCATCGACGCATGCACCGCGTCCACGTCTCCTCGCTCCCGTGGGACGAGCAGCGATCACCCACGGGCAAGTTCCACTCGTTCAGCCGCAACGTCTCGCTCGCGCTCGGCGCCATCCGCAACGTCGGCACCTGGGGCGGCGGGCATCCGTTTGACGTGCAGGTGCGGCGCATCCCGCCGGGCGCGGCCGTGTGCCCGTTTCACCAGCACTTCGCGCAATCGGAACTCTTTCTTGTGCTCACGGGCACGGGACTCGTGCGCACCGCGGAGGCCCGCACGGCCGTGCGGGCCGGTGACGTGTTTTTCCACCCGCCGGGCGCGCCGCATCAGCTCACCAACACCGGGGCCGCAGATCTCGAGGTGCTCATCGTCGCCGACAACCCGCCGATGGACGGCGGCTACTACCCCGACTCGGACAAATGGTATCTGCGCCCGCCGGGGAAAGTCTTCCGGCTCGCCGACGTCGACTACTTCGACGGCGAGGACACGCTGCCCGCGGCCGGCGACTCGGGCTACCGGTTGAAAACCATGGCCACCGGGCCGGTCGCGCCCTTTGCGCAACGCAAGCTCCACCTCGATTCGCTCGCGTGGGACGCGTGGGAATCACCGGGGAAAAAATTCCGCGGCGCGAGCAAGGAGCTCTCGATCGCGCTCGGGGCGAAGCGCAACACCGCGACCGGCCTCGGCGGCCACCCGTTTGATCTGGAGCTGAGCCGGCTCGAGGCCGGCCAATGCGGCTGCCCGTTCCATTCGCACGCGGCGCAGTGGGAGCTGTTTTGGATCACGTCGGGCCGCGGCGTCGTGCGAACGAACGCGGGCACGCACGAGGTCGCGGCGGGCGACGTCGCGCTGCATCCGCCCCGCGAAGCGCATCAAATCACGGCGGCCGCGGACGCCGCGCTGGAATTCCTGCTCATCGCCGACAACCCGCCCGCCGACTACTGGCACTACCCCGACTCCGGCAAATGGGGCCTGCGCGAGCCGCGGAAATTTTTCCGCCTGGCCGAGGCCGACTACTGGGACGGCGAGGAATAGCGCGGCTACGCAGTAGGGCCGGGGCGGTGCGGGTGATTTCAATTTACCCCTCTCCCCGGCCACGCCACAAAAGCAGCCCCGCATGCTGGCCCAATTTCAGCAATCCCTGCGTCGCCGGCTGCCGCACCGCTCGATTGTCTATGCATTCTCGCGGGCCGCAGTCTCCCGTCACCATTTGCCGCCCGGAAAGCTGGTGAGCCTCGAGCAGGAGGAAAAGGCCGACCGGGCCTTCATCCTCCGCCGCTCGGAGCAGATCGGCCCGATCTTCAAGGCCATCGGCTGGGGCGAACTCTACGTCTGCGTCGTCGGGCTCTCCCTCGGGCGCCGCCTCCTGCGCGATCACAGCGCGGAGCTTCGGCCCATGACCCTCGACGTGAGCAGCCTTTTTCCCAAGGGGTTCCTCCGCCAGATGCAGGGCGAGGATCACCGCAAGTATCGCCGCCTGCTCAACCGCGCGATCAAGCCGGACGACCTGGCCGCATCCACCGCGGCGCTCGCCGCGAGCGCGGCGCGCGGACTCGCGGACTACGCCGCCCGGGAGCACGAGCACCTCAATGGCGCCGACGCCTACGTCGCCACGCTCAGCCGGATCACCACGGAGATGATGATCCGGCTTTTCTTCGGCGCGACCCCGGGCACACCCGCGTTCGATCGGCTCGTCGCCGGCTACCAAAAGCTCGGGCCGCATGGGCTGGTGTGGAACGTGACCGAGCGCCAGCGCGAGGCCTTCGTCGATATCCGCGACTTCCTGCTGAAATGCTTCTCCGGCCCTCCCGCCGATCTGCCCGCGGAAGCCCGGCAAAGCGTCCTCGGGCGCATGGTGGAGGACGGCATGCCCGACGCCGACATGATGGGCAACCTGATCTACATGGTGGAGACCGGGCGCTACGACACCCACGCCCTTTTTCGGTGGCTCACCAAGCACGCCGGCGAACGGCCCGATTTCCTTGCCCGGATCCGCCACGAATCCCCCGGGGCCGCGACGGAGAAGTCATTCGCCGAGGCCTTCACGCTCGAGACGCTGCGGACCGACCAGAGCGAACGGCTGATGCGCCGCGTGCAGCGCAACTTCATCTTCGACGGTCATCTGATCCCCAAGCACGCCACCGTGCGCGTCTGCCTGTGGGAATCGCACAAGTCGCCGGAAATCTTCCCGCACCCCTTTGAATTCAACCCCGAGCGATTCCTGGCCAAGCCGCCGACCACCGAGGAGTTCGCGCCGTTCGGCCTTGATCACCATCGCTGCCCGTTCGGCGACATGTCCGTCCGGATGTGCGTGGAGTTCCTCCGCGCACTCGCCCGCGGCTACACCGTCGAGCCCACGGCTGACGGCCGGCCGATTCGCGGCGCCTACCACTGGGAGCCGTCGTCAAACTTCGGCGTCAGGTTGAAACCCCACGCCACCGTGCCCCATGAGTGAGGCCATTCCACCGGACGGCGACGAGGCGCTCGCCCTTCTGAACGTGGCGGAGCTTTTTCTCCGGCAGGCGCGCACCCGCCCGTCGGCCACCGCGATCATCGATGCGGGAGGCACGACCACCTACGCCGCGCTGGCCGGCCGCATGGCGGGAATTTCCCAGGTGCTCCGCGCCCGCCAGACTGATCCAGAGCAACCCGTGGGCGTGCTCATGGCCCGCTCGGCCGACCTGATCGCGACGCTCCTCGCCGTGATGCACGCCGGCGCCGCCTACGTCCCCCTCGACCCGGGCGACCCGGCGGAGCGCAACCGCCGCATCCTGGAAAGCTCAGGGTGCCGGCTCGTGCTCGGCGAGGCCGCCTCGTTCGCCGCCATGCGGCAAGCGCTCGGCGACTCCGCGCCGCTTTCCACCCTCGAATTTGCCGATGTCGGCCGCGCCCCGGCGGCCGGCCCGGGCAGCCTGCCCCCCTCGGCGCCAGGCGGTCGCCGGCTGGCCTACATCCTCTTCACTTCCGGCAGCACCGGCGCCCCGAAGGGCGTCGAGATCGAGCACGCCAACGTCGTGAACCTCCTCATCGCCGCCCGCGATCTCCTCGGCTTCACCGCCACGGATCGCTACCTCGCGGCGTCGACGATCGGCTTCGACATTTCAGTCGCCGAGATTTTTCTGCCGCTGGCGACCGGCGGCAGCCTGCTGCTGCGCGATCGGACGGCATGGTTGAACCCGGGCAGGCTCGCCGCCGATCTCCGCGAACACGGCGTCACCGTCCTGCAGATGGGCCCGTCCGTCTGGTCGGTGATGCTGGCGGAGGCGCCGGATTTCCCCCGCGTGCGCGTCGCGATCACAACCGGCGAGCCCGTGTCACCGGCCCTCGCGCGCCGCATCGCCGCGATGGGCGAGCAGGCGTGGAATCTCTACGGCCCGACCGAGACCACCGTGTGGTCCACCGCGCACCGGCTGTCCGCAGACGCCGCGGCGGACGACGGCACCTCGGTCATTTCCGCGCCCATCGGAAAGCCGATCAGGCAAACCACGATCGCGGTGATCGACGACGCCGGGCGCGAGGCGGCGCCGGGCGCACACGGCGAGCTCCACATCGGCGGGGCCGGCGTGGCCCGCGGCTACCGCAACAACCCCGCGCTGACCGCCGAACGATTCGTGACCCGCGGAGCCGGGGGCGAACGCTTCTACCGGACGGGCGACGTCGTCGCGTGGAACCGACACGGCCAGCTCGAATACTTCGGGCGCAACGATGATCAACTCAAGATCCGCGGCGTCCGCATCGAGCCGCGGGAGGTGGAGTCCGCCCTGCTCGGGCACCCTGCGGTCGCCCAAGCGGCCGCCACTTGGTTCGAAGGCGCCGGGTCACGCTCCATCGTCGCGGCGATTGTGACGCGCGCCGGCCAGGCGATCGCGGCGCCGGAACTCCACGCTTGGCTGGGCTCACGGCTGCCGGCGGCGATGATCCCGTCGCGGTTTGTTTTCCTCGACCAGCTGCCCCTCGCGCCCAGCGGAAAAGTCGACCGCGCGGAAATTCGAGCTCGCGCCGCGGCGGCCCCGGGGCCGGAGGCCGGCCCCGACGCCGGGGCGTCCGAAACGCTCACGCAGACCGAGCAATTGATCGCCGAGATCTGGCGCCGCCTGCTGAAAGTCCACACGGTCGCGCCGGACGATCATTTTTTGTCGATGGGCGGCGATTCGCTGGCCGCCGTGAAGATGATCACCGAGATCGAGTCGATCTTCCGGATCTCGCTGCCGGTGCACACGGCCTTCGAGGCGCCGACGCTCCGGCGGCTGGCGGCGCGCGTCGATCGCACGAATGAGCGAACCAAGGATTCCCTCGAGTCGAACTATCTTTTCCCTCTCGTCGAAGTCCCCCGCAGCCGGCCGCTGTTTTTTTCCAACGTCGATCTCCGCCTGGCCATTCGGGGGGCCTGGGAGGCGCCGTGCTCGCTCTATTCCATCTCGCATTGGGCGCAGGGCAGCGGGTTCATCAAATCGGACTCGGTGGAGCAGCTCGCCCGGCAACACGCGGGGCACGTCAAACGCATCCAACCCGCCGGACCCTATCGGCTGGCGGGATTCTCGTTTGGCGGGCTCGTCGCCCTCGAGCTCGCACGGCAGCTCCGGCTCGCCGGTGAAACCGTGGATTTCCTGTTCCTCCTGGATCCGATGCTGCCCTACCGCACGGCCGACGCCCCCCAAGGCCACGCGATCGAGGGCCAGGTGACGCCGCTCGATGAGACCATCGCCCGGCGGCTCGGGCGCCATGCCGCCGCCATGACGAAGAACCCCCGTCGCATGCTGGGCTACATCGGCGACCGCGTGAGCTGGCACAGCCGCAACAATCCGCTCAAGCAGTGGCTCATTTTCCAGCTCGTGCACCTGCACGGCCACCGCCCGAACCCAGTTTCCAAGCTGATCGTGCCGAAGAACCGCTGGCCCGCCTTCTGGTATAGCGCGCGCCGGATGGCCGTGCGCTACGTGGCCGAGCGCCACCAGGGCCCGATGATGGCGGTCTTTCCTGATCCCGGGCCGCGCTTCCAAGCCTGGAGCGGGCTGCTCGCGCCCGACGCCGAAGTGCATTTTGTCCCGGCCGACCACCGCGCCCTGTTCCAGGAACCGGCCTTGAGCCAATGGCTGAGGCCGCTGGAAAAGCGCCTGGGAAAACCGGCGCACCCCTAGGCCGCGCGCGATTTCCCCGCCTCAGGGCGGGCCCTTTTTCTTTTTCCTGCCACCTGGCGGCGGGCCGGCACCGCGGCGCACGAAACTGGGATCCGGCGTGCCGCGCCACAGCCGCGGGATGAAGGGAAAATCATCCGTGATCACATAGTAGTAGGTGCCGGCGGGAAACTCCGGCGTCGGGCCGAAGCGCCCGTTGCACTCATCGAGATCGCCCACGCCGGCCGCGAATGCCCAGTCCTCGCGAAACGTCCCGTCGGGCTTGCCGCCCAGGCCGCCGGCGCGGTCGGCCGTCTTGAGCCGGTAGCTCGCGGCGGCGCGCTTGAGCGGCGAGGATGCATCCGCCGCAGCCGTCGGAATCCACGGGCCGTAGATGGGAAAGCCATCGCCGGCCCAGCCGAGCAGCACCATGCGGGGCTGCCCGCCGGTGAGGCGCGCGAGCAGCGTGCCCGGCAAGCCGTGGTAGTGGTAGGCGCCGGTGGGCTGCACGTGCGCGTGCTCGGCGTCGATGCCGAGGTTGCGGCCGCCGCCGAGCGCCTCGTATTGCCAGCCGCTGCCGCGGTCGTCGTTCCACCATTCGGCGGCGGCGGGATCGAAGACGACGCCGTTCACCGCCACGCCGAAGATGTTCATGCCGATCGGCGTCGGGCGCTCGGCGCGCGCGGGCGTGGTCGTCATGCGATACTCGTGGCGCTGCGGGGAAATCGTGTTGGGGTTGCCGCGCCCGGGAAACGGCCCCGTCGCGTGATCGGGGATGCCGTTGGCGCGGATGACTCGCAGGCCGCCCTCGACGGTGATGCTCACCTCGGGCGGCGTGGCGGGCGCGGGCACGGTGCGGAGCTGCTCGTGATTCGGATGGGCGCAGGCGCACGAGGCGACGCCGAGGCTGAAACACAGCAGGCGGATTTTCATGGGGCGGGTTTGGCTGGGCTGGCAGGCAAGGACGCACGCAGGCGCTCCTCGGTTAGCGCGCGTAGGAACGCCACGAGCGCCCGTTGATCCTCCGCGCCGAGGCCCAGGCCGGCGGGCGGGTGCTTGGCGAGATTGGGATCGAGCGCGGCGGCCCGCTGCACGCCGTGGTCGTAGTGCGCGACGACCTCCTCGAGCGTGGCGAAGCGGCCGTCGTGCATGTAAGGCGCGGTGAGCGCGACGTTGCGCAGCGAGGGCACCTTGAACTTGCCGTGATCCCCGTTCCGCTGCGTCACGCCGCCGAGTCCCTTGTCGGCGCTCTCGCGATCGAGGCCGTTGCTCTTGAAGCCGTAGTCGGAAAACAGCGCGCCTCCGTGGCAGTGAAAACAATCCGCGCCGCGCCGCCCGCGCGCGGGATCGAATTCCAGCATGAAGAGCTCGAAGCCGCGCTTTTCCTCGGCGCTCAACCCGGCCTCGCCCCGCAGCGCGCGATCGAACCGCGAGTCGGCGGCGACCTGCACGAGCAGGTATTGCTCCAGCGCGAGCGTCACGCGGTCCGCGGAGACCTCGGGCGTGCCGAACGCGGCGCGGAATTTCCCCGCAAGGGCGGGGTCGCGCGCGAGCGCAGCGGTGACCCGCGCCGGATCCGCAGCCATCTCGATTGCACTCGTCCACGCCGCCAGCGCCTGATCACGGATGCGCCTGCGGCCGCCGTCCCACGCGAAGGCGGAGTGCCACGCGAGGTTGAACAGGGGCATCGCGTTGCGCCTGCCCCTCGCGCCCGTGGCGCCGCGGCTCAGCGGCACGGAATCGCTGAACGCCTGCGCCGGCGCGTGGCACGCGGCGCACGACTGCGTGCCGTTGCCGGAGAGACGCGCGTCGTGGAACAGGCTCTCGCCGAGCGCGACGCCCGCGGCGGTCGGCAGGTTGTCGACGGGAAGCTCCGGCTGCGGGAACCCGGGTGGAACGGAAAACGGGAGCGGCACGCCGAATCCCTCGGCCGCGACGACGGCCACCGGGCGCCCATCCCCGCGCGACGGCCCCGCCTCGAGCCAAAACCAAGCCCGCTCCAAGGCGGCTGAGAGCACCGGCGCCAGGCTGTCGCCGTCTCCGCTGTGCGTGCTTTCGGAGCCATCGTCCGCTGCCAGGCGGTGCGCCGCGAGCACCCGCGCGAGATCCAGCGCCAGGTCGATGGTGGTGTCGCCGGCCATTTTCCAGTCGGCCCGAAACCCGACCGTCATCAGCCGCGCCGCCGTCGCGAGGTGAAACGAGAAGCCGCGCGCCGCCGCCGGCGAGCCGGCCGACGGTCGCCAGTGACCCTCCAGCGCCGCGAACACATAGCCGCCCCGCCAGCTCCAGTGCAGGCCGTTGGCGAGCGGGTTGAGCGCGTGGCCCGCCGGCCAGCGCCCCGGATCGCCGAGGTTGGCGGCGGCGGGAACGCCCACGCGGAATTCAAGTCCCACGAAGTCGCCCGCCGGCACGCCGCGCACCGTGAACTCCCGCTTCCCGCCTCCGAGATCGACCAAGCCGTATTGGCCCTCGAGCCGCACGGTGCCCCCGTCGGCGCGCCGCAACGCCACCTCGGAGACCAGCAGCGCGGCGCGCGTGAGCCGCAGCGGCTGGCTGTGGTCGTTGGCGAGGGAGGCGGAGGGAATTTCCAGGTCCGCGCCGCGCCAGCGCGGCGCGATCCGGATGGCAAGATCGGCGGCGGCCGACGGTCCGGCGACGCCGAGCGCCAGGATCGCCAGCGCGCAGTTGCGCCAGCGGTGAACTTTTCCCACAACCTGCCCATGACCGACAGCCCCGAAGGCCGCACCCGGCTCCTGATGATCGATGACGACCGCAAGCTCTGCCGGCTCGTCACGGCCTATTTGCAGCCGCTGGGCTTCGACGTGACCGCCGTGCACAGCGGCCCCGACGGCGTCGATCGCGCCACCGCCGCGGAGGAGCCGTGGCACGCCATCATCCTCGACGTGATGCTGCCGGGCATCGATGGCTTTGAGGTGCTGAAGAAAATCCGCGCCAAGTCCGCCGTGCCCGTGCTCATGCTGACCGCGCGCGGCGACGAGACCGACCGCATCGTCGGCCTCGAGGTCGGCGCCGACGACTACCTGCCGAAGACGTTCTCGACCCGCGAGCTGCTCGCCCGCCTGCGCGCGGTGCTGCGCCGCAGCGCCGCGACCGCCGCCGCCAACGGCACCGCCCAAAAGCCGCCGACCGAGCTCGTGGTGGGCCTGCTGCGCGTGAACCTCGACGCCCGCTCCGCCGTCATGGACACCGCGCCGCTCACGCTCACGCCCGTCGAGTTCGATCTGCTCGCGAGCCTCGCCAAGGCGAAGGGCCGCGTGAAATCGCGCGAGGCCCTGCTCGACGAGTGCCGCGACCGCAACTACGACGTGTTTGATCGCTCGATCGACGTGCATGTTTCCTCGTTGCGAAAAAAGCTGGGCGACGATGCGAAGGAGCCAAAATACATCCGCACCGTGCGCTCCGCGGGCTACATGATGGTGGGGCCGGAGTAGGGACCGGGACAGGGCGCCCCGGCCGCGGCTACGGCACGACATAGATCTCCACCAGCGCCGTGCCGGTCGCGTTGCCCACCCCGCTGACGATGGCGGTGTAGTTGCCCGCGGGGAGATCGACGAGCACGGCGGCGTCGCGGCTGCCGTTGGCAAAGGCAAACGCGCCGGCGCTCGCCGCCGCGGCGCTGATCGCGGCGGCGTTGGTGGCGCCCGACCAGTTGTCGTTGGCCGCGAGCGCCGGGGAATTCCCAGCGGCAAACAGCGCGATCTGCGGATCGGCGAGCGTGCCAGTCACGCCAAACGCCGCGAGCGCGGGGCCGGCGGCGCGGACAAGGAGCTTCACCGTGCCGGTGCCGCTGATCACGAAGCCGGGGATGAGCACGCTCTCGCCCGGGCCGACGAAGGCGCGCGTGCTGGCGTTGACCAGGCGCGCGGCCGGCGACTCGGCCGGCTCCGCGTCGTAGACCTCGAGGAGCGCGACCCCGGTGCCGCTGTTCGCGCCGACGACCGCGGAATACACGCCGCCCGCGAGCGTGGACACGATGGCGGCGTCACGGCTGCCGTTCGCGAGCGCGAAGGCGCCCACGGCGGTGAACGTCGCGGCATCGGCGGCGAGCCAGTCGTCGTTGCTCGCGACGGTCGCGGCGCCGGCAACGAGCGCGAGCGCGAGCGCGGGATCGGCGAGCGCCGCCGTGATCCCAAACGCCGCGAGGCCCGGGCCGACCGCGCGCGCAAGCACGCGCTTCGATCCCGTGCCGCCAATCACGAAGCCCGTGATCGGCGTGCCGGCGGCCCCGCCGATCTGCGCGCGGGTGGCGAGGTTGACGAGGCGCGCGGTGCCGCTCGCGCCGACGGTGGCGTAGGTCGCGGTGCCGGCGCCGTTGACGCCGCTGAGGCCGCCGGTGCCGCGGGTGTCGTAGGTGGCGACGGCGGCGAGCGTGACGCGGTAGTAGCTGGCGCCGCCCGGGGCGTTGCAGGTCGTGGTGAGGCCGGCGCTCGTGAGGCCGGTGGCGACCGTGGTGAAGTTCACGCCGTCGGCGGAGGTCGCGAGCGCATAGGTGCCGCCCTCGACGGAGTTCCAGCTCACGAGCACGCCGCTGCCCGCCGCGACGGCCGTCACGTTAATCGCCAAAGCCTGGCCGCCGCGCACGGATTCGGCGACCGTCTCGTTGATCGCGTTGACCGCGCCGCCGGAGGGCGTGCCGTTGAACCAGCGGCCGAGGTTGTAGGGAAACTTCGGCGTGCCATCGGCCTCGATCGACATGAAGTAGGCGTAGGTCCCGTCGGGAAACTCGGGCGTCACGCAGAACCGGCCGTTGTAGACGTCGAGGTCGAAGTCCGTGCCCTGCGCCTTGCCGAGGTCGCCGAGGTAGTCGAAGTCCTCGAGGTAGCGGCCGATGGCGTGGGTGGCGCTGACGGCGGGGCCGGTGAGGTTGGCCGGCAGCGCAGCGGCGCGGTTCTGCGCGCGGGCGGCCCACGCGGGGAGCGTGGCGCGGCCGGCGGTGGCGAGGTTGGCGGTGCCGTTGGCGCCGTCGCGCTTCACATAGCCGGAGATCATGCGGCGCAGGCCGCTGGTGGCGTCCATCGCGCTCGCGTAGCCATGCGGGCCGTAGAGCGGGTAGCCGTCGGCCGCCCAGCCGAGAATCGGCGAGTGGCGCGTCGCGGGCGCGGTGCTCTCGGCGTAGCTTTTCGTGGTCGCGTTGAACTCGACATGATCGCCGAGCTGGTAGCGGAGCGCGGGGCTGTTGGCGTGGTAGTGGTATTGGGGGCCGGCCTGGTGCGCGTAGGCGGCGTCGAAGGTCACGCCCTCGTTGAAGTAGGCGTCGCGGTTCCACACGGCGTCGCCGCGCAGCCCGTTGGCGGGATCGGCGTCCTGCGCGCTGGCGTTGGCGTAGGAAAAGGTGTCGCGGTTGTCGAAGAGCGCGACGCCGTCGACGAAGTAGCCGATGGCGCCGCCGCCGGTGAGCGTCTTCGTCGCGGCGACCGTGGGCGTGCGCGGGATGCGGTAGAGCACGTTTTGGTTGGCGGGGAAATTGGGGAACGGCTGCGTGTGCGCGGCGTTGAGATACCACGGGCCCATCACATGGTAGCCGAGGCCGGAGGAGCGCAGGTAGACCCAGCTGGCCGAGTAGGAAACCTGCATCACGCCGGCATAGGAAGGCGTCGCCTGCACGCCCTGCGCGCGGTTCCAGGTGGTGACGGCGGCGCCGGCGTTCCTGGCGGCGTCGGTCTCGTAGATGCGCGCGTATTTGGCGGACGGCGCGATCAGCCACGAAGTGAGGCGGGGATCGGCGGGAGCGGCGGACTGCGCGAAAGCGCCGGCGGGCACGGCCAGCGCGAGGACGAGCGGAAGCGAGGGCGGGGATTTCATGGGGCAGGCCAGGGGCCGCCGCCGACACTGGCGCAACGCGGTTAAGTGCGTGTGTGCGCGCGCCGGGGATTTTGTTAAGGCCGGGTTAACGTTGCGGCTCGCCGCGCGCGGCTAACTCCGCTCGATTCGCCGCGTCTACCCCGCCGCAACGATGAAGGTCTCCTACCCGCTTTCGCTGAAGGTCTCGCTGTGGCTGATGCTCAACCTGCTGCTGCTGGCGGCGCTCGGCCTCGGGTTTTTCATCGTGCAGGGCGGGCTCGGCTGGGGCGCGCTGGTGGCCGGCCCCACCGGCGATCGCGCGCAGGCGCTGTTCAACGTGATCACAGGCGAGGCCTCCGCGGCCACGGGCGAGGCGCGCACCGCGGTGCTCACGCGCTTCGGCGCGGCGCACAACGCGGAACTCGCGCTCTTCGGGCTGGACGAGAGCCAGATCGCGGGCGCGCCGATGACACTCCCGCCCGAGGTCAAGGAACGCATGGAATTCCGCGGGCCGGGGTTTTTCGGCGGGCGTGGCTTCGGCGGCCGGCGCAGCGGGCCGCCGCCCGACGGCGAATTCGATCCCGCGCGCAAACGCGATCCGGGTGAAAAAGGGCCGCCGTCGGACAAGGGCCCGCCCTCGGGCGGCGGTCGCTTCAGCCGCGGCGGCGATCCCGGCCCGGGTGGACCCGGCGGCCCCGGCTTCGGCGGGCCGCCGCCGGACTCGACAGGCGAGCGTTTCCCCGGGCGCTTCGTGGTGCGCGGCGGGTCGCCCGTCGGCTACTGGATCGGGATGCGGGTGCCTTTCATCTCCGCGGAGCGCGGCAATCGCTTCATGCCCGCCAAGCTCGTCGCCCGCGTCGGCTCTTTCTGGGGCCTCCTCAGCCTGCTGAACCTCCAGCCCCTCCTGCTCGGCGGCGGCGGCGTGCTGCTGCTCTCGGTCATCTTTTGGCTGCCGCTCGTGCGCAGCATCACGCATTCGCTCGGCCAGCTCACCGCCGCCACCGATCAGATCGCGCAGGGCAAGTTCGAGACGCGCGTCGCCGCCCACCGCCGCGACGAGATCGGCCAGCTCGGCGACTCCGTCAACCGCATGGCCGCGCGCCTCGACGCGCACATGAACGGCCAGAAGCGCTTCCTCGGCGACGTCGCCCACGAGCTGTGCTCGCCGCTCGCGCGCCTCCAGATGGCGACCGGCATCCTCGCGGAGCAGGCGCCGAGGAATCTGGCGGACACCGTGGCCGACGTGCGCGACGAGGTGCAGCAGATGAGCACGCTCGTGAACGAGCTCCTCGCCTTCACCAAGTCGGGCATGCAGGCCCGCGAGGTGGCGCTCGTCCCGACCCCGCTCGAGCCGCTCGCGCAGGCCGCCATCCACCGCGAGGGCGGCGACGGCAGGGTCACGCTCGATGTGCCCGCTGATCTCGCCGCGCACGCGGACGCCGAGGTGCTCGGCCGCGCCGTGGGCAACCTCGTGCGCAACGCCCTCCGCTACGCCGGCGCCGCCGGCCCCATCGCCGTGCGCGCCGCGCGCGAGGGCGACCGCGTCTCTCTCATCGTCGAGGACAACGGGCCCGGCGTGCCCGCGGCTGATCTCGATCGGCTGGGCGAGCCGTTTTTCCGGCCCGAGCTCGCGCGCACGCGCGAGGGCGGCGGCGTGGGCCTCGGCCTCGCCATCGTGCGCCACAGCGTCGCCGCGTGCGGCGGCGAGGTGCGCTTCGCGAACCGCGAGCCGCAGGGCTTCCGCGCGGAGATCCGCCTGAAGGCGGCTTGAGGCAAGCAGGGCGGGTCACCGCCCCGCCCTACCATCGCTTAAAGCCCGCTTAACAAAAAAGCCCCTCCGGGCACACACGGCGCCAATATCGCGCCGGCATCATGGCGGCATGTTCTCCGCCAGGAATATCCGCCTCGTCGTCGCGCTGCCCACCGCCGGCTTCGCGCAGCTCGCCCTCACGCCGTCCACGACCGAGGGCCCCTACTATCCGTTCAACTCCACGCAGCGCCTCGACACCACCGCGCTCGTCAACGCCGACAACGATCTCACGCAGGTCGGCGCCAACATCACGCGCGCCAGCGGCACGCGCTTCCTGCTCTCCGGCACCTTGGTCAACACGGCCGGCGCCGCCATCGCCGGCGCGAAGATCGAGCTGTGGGAAGCCGACAACAACGGCGTCTACCACCACTCCGCCGACAACACCTACTCGCGCCGCGACGCCAATTTCCAGAGCTACGGCACGACCACCACCGACGCCGCGGGCAACTGGTCCTTCCGCACGATCAACCCCGGCCTCTACACGGGGCGCATCCGGCACTTTCATTTCATGGTCCGCCTCAACGGCACCGCCGTGCTGACCTCGCAGTTCATGTTCGAGGAGGATCGCGCCTCGTTCGCCGGCGACAACGTCGCCCAGCCGCTCCTCGCCGCCGGCACCATTGGTCGCACGCTGCTCTCGCCCGCGACGGGCCTCGATTCGCTCGAGGGCGCGACCGCGCTCCTCGCCGCCAAGCAGATCGTGATCCACGCCACGGGCACGATCACCGTGACCTCCGCCAGCGCGCCCGTGATCACTGCGCAGCCCGCCGGCGCGAGCTACTCGGTCGTGGTCTCCGGCGTCGACGGCGCGACGGGCGAGGCGCTGGTCGAGATCCACGACCTGCACTAGACACCGCCCCCGTCGCAACGAAAAGCCGGGCGGGTCTGTGACCCGCCCTGCTTCAAGCCCCCTCACTCCCATGAAAACCGATCCTCGTTGCCCGCCCGCCGGCGACTGCGTCCGCGGCCCGCTCGCACGCTGCGCCAGCCCGACCGCCGGCTCGCCAGCCAAGCCCGCCTTCACGGTGGCGCCCGCGCCGCACGCGCTCACCGCGTTGCGCTCGCGCCTGCAACTCTCGCCGGTCGGCGGCGTGCCGCTCGCGCGGCGCTTCGCCTGACACCACGCCCACGCGGGCCGCAATGATCTCGCCCGCGCGTTCGCGCGCTGCCAACCCTCGATCCACCCACCCCCATGAAACTCCCGCCCGCCCTTGCGCTCTGCGCTCCGCTTGCCCTCGCCTCCGTCCTCGGCGCCGCGCCCGTGCGCACCGCCGAGGTGACCGAGGGCCCGTTCTACCCTTTCAACTCCACCAACACGCTGCCGCCCATCCCCGCCGCCAACCGCGACAACGATCTCACGCGGCTCGCCGGCGCGAAGGAGGCCGTGAAAGGCATGCCGTTTCTCCTCTCCGGCGTCGTGCGCGATCTCTCTGGCGCGCCGCTCGCCGGCGCCAAGGTCGAGCTCTGGCACACCGACGCCGGCGGCGTCTACTATCACTCCGGCGACAAGAACGTCGCGAAGCGCGATCCGGATTTCCAGTTCTACGGCGAGAGCGTCACGGGCGCCGACGGCCGCTACTCCTTCCGCACGATCAAGCCCGGCCTCTACACGGGCCGCATCCGGCATTTCCACTTCAAGGTGAAGCTGGGCGGGACGACGGTGCTCACCTCGCAGTTCACCTTCGACGACGAGCGCGCGACCTTCGCGAGCGACAGCGTGCAGCGCGGCCTCAAGGGCGACGCGCTCGAGTCCACCGTGATCGCGCCCCAGCGCGGCACCGACGCCGCGGGCGCCGCCGCGTGGATCGCGGCCAAGGACATCGTGATCGATCCCCAGGCGCGGCCCGCGGCGAACAAGAAGAAGTGATCGCCGGCGCGGAATCGCATTTGAAACGCGGCGCAAAGCCCCGCAGATAACCGGCGGCCCGATTCGCCGTGGCCGCCTCCATGCCCGATTCCGATCCGCACCCGCCGCCGCGCGGCACGCTCGCCGCGCTCACGGGGGCATTCGCGCTCGCGACGGCGGCGGCGCTCTTCCTGGCGTGGCGCGCGGGCCTCGGGGTCTTCGCGGCGCTGGGCGGGCTGGCCGCGTGGGCGCTCGTCGTCGCGATCGCGGCATGGTTGCCGCGGCTGCCGTGGGGGCTGCGCGGGATTTTCTGCGCGCTCGCCACCCTCGCCGCGCTCGCCGTGCCCGCGTGGCATCACCTGAAGCCGCCGCTGGTCGCGACCGGCGCGACGACGACGCAGCTCCAGCTCGCCGCCGTGGTGCTCGCGATCCTCGGGTTTGGGCTTCACTTCCTCGGCACCTTCGGGGCGGCCGTCGCGCGCGAGGCGGCCTCGGCGATCATCGCGGCGCTCGTGCCGCTCGCGCGCCTGCTGGCCGCGGCCCACGCGCTCGCCCTCGCGGCGCTGCTCGCGCGGCTCTATACGCAGCACAACTGGCTCCGGCCCGTCGCGGCCGCGATCAACCTCGCCACCGCCGCCCTCGTGGCCGAGGCGGCGCTCCACGCGCTCGCCCGGCTCTACCAGCCGGCGCGGCTGCGCGCGGCGGACACCGTGTTCGGGCGCAGCGTGCTGCTGCCGGCGCTTTTCGGCGAGAGCGGCCCGCTGCGCTCGCTCGCGGCCGCGCTGGAAAGGACCTTCGGCGTGCGCCTCGGCGAGACGTGGCTCGTGCGGCTCGCGCGCCTGCTGGCCGCGCCGCTGGCGTTGCTCGGCGCGCTCGGGCTCTGGCTCTCGACCGCCGCGACCCGCGTGCCGGTCGACAGCCGCGGCGTGCTCGTGCGGAGCGGGGCGTTTGCGCCCGAGGCGCTGCCGCCGGGGCTGCATTTCCACGCGCCGTGGCCGTGGGGCCGCGTCGTCGTCGTGCCCACCGAGCGCGTGCAGGAGATCGCGCTCGGCTTCGAGCGTGACCTCGCGGGGCCGGTGCTGTGGACGGAGAAGCATTTCGAGGGCGAGCAGAACCTGCTCGTCGGCCAGGGCGAGGAGCTGCTCACGATCAACGTCCCCGTGCACTGGCGCGTGCGCGACGCGGTGGCGTTCCTGCGCCAGGCCGGCGACGCGCGCGCCGCGCTCGAGGCGCTCGGCTACCGCGCGCTCCTCGATCTCACGACCACGCACACGGCCTTCGGCCTCATGACGACCGACCGCGTGGAGATCACGGAGAAGCTCCGCGCCGCGCTCCAAGGCGCGTGCGATCGCCACCGGCTCGGCATCGAGATCGTGTTTGTCGGGCTCAAGGACGTGCATCCCCCCGTTGCGGTCGCGCCGTCCTACCAGGACGTCATCAGCGCCGAGGAACACCGCAGCGCCCTCGTCGATCTCGCGCGCACGTATGTGGTGCAGGCCGGGGTCGCCGCGCAGGTGAGCGCCGCCCAAATCCGGCTCCAGGCCGAGACGGCCGCGGCGGAGCGCCGCGCGCGCGCCGGCGGCGAGGCCGGGCGCTTCCTCGCGCCGCTCGCCGCCTATCGCGCGCAGCCGGAGCTGTTCACGACCCGCCGCCGGCTGGAGGCCATCGAGGCCGCGCTCGCCGAGGTCCGGCAGCTCGTGCTCTACCCCCGCGCCGCCCGGGGCCGCGTCAACTTTTTCCTCGGCGCCGACACCGCCGGGCCGCTGGCCCCCGCCCCGGCCCGCTGAGTCCGGCTGTTCTCGAAATCCCCAACCTCCCGCATCCGATGCCGCTCCTTCAGCTCCTCACCCGCGCGCTCACCGCCGTCGTGGTGGTCACGATCCTTGGCTTTGCGATGTTCAGCTTCCAGGTCGCGGGCAACGAGTCCGCCGTCCTCACGCGCTTCGGCTCTCCGGTGCGCACGCTCACGGAGCCGGGACTCTACTTCAAGTGGCCCTGGCCGGTCGACACCGTGAACCGCTTCGACGCGCGCCTCGCCTTCTACGACACCCGGCTCTCCGAGGCCCTCACGCAGGACAAGCGCAACGTCATCCTCCCGGTGTTCGTCGCGTGGCGCGTCGCCGATCCGCTGAAGTTTTTGCAGGCCCTCGGCACGCCCGCCGCCGCGCCCACCAAGCTCGACAGCCTCGCCACCAGCGCGCGCAACGCGCTCCTCGGCCGCTACGATTTCGCCGAGCTCGTCTCGACCGATCCCGCGAAGCTCAAGCTCGCGGAGTTCGAGGCGCGCCTCGCCGAGGCCATCCGCCCGCAGGCGCTCGCCGCGTTCGGCATCGCCATCGAGCAGGTCGGCCTCAAGCGCATCGCGCTGCCCGAGGCCAACACGCTCTACGTCTTCGAGCGCATGAAGGCCGAGCGCGGCCAATACGCGGCCAAGTTCCGCGCCGAGGGCCGCCGCGAGGCCGAGGAGCTGCGCGCCAAGACCGACGCCGAGCGCACCGTGCTGCTGGCCGACGCGCAGAAGTTCGCCGAGGAGACGCGCGGCCGGGGCGAGGCCGAGGCCGCGAAAATCTACGCCGAGGCCCACGCGCAGGACCCGCAGTTCTACACCTTCCTCCGCGAGCTGGAGACGCTGAGGAAAGTCGCCCGCGAAAACACCACGCTGATCCTCGACACCGACACCGCGCCGTTCAACCAGCTCAAGCCCGCCGCGCCGGCGAACAAATGAGCAACGACGCCCCGCAGTCGGCCCGCCGCCGTGCCGCGCGCGTCAGCTCCGGCCACGCGCTCCTCGGCGCCCTCGCGACCACGATCCGGCTGCTGCGCTGGCTGCTGGTCGGGCTCGTCGGGCTTTATCTCTGCTCGGGCATCACGCGCGTCGCGCCCAACGAGGACGCGCTGGTCTACCGCCTCGGCCGCCTGCAGCGCGAGCTGCACCCGCCCGGCCTCTGCTTCGCGCTGCCGCCGCCGATCGATCGCGTCGTGAAGGTGCCCACGCGCACGCAGCACGAAGTGTTTCTCAACGCCTGGGCGCCGGAGGAAGCCGCCAGCCCGGCCGCGGCCGTCCCCGCATCGGCCGCCTCCCCGCAGATCCCCGCCTCCCTCCTGGCCGTGATGCCCCAGGCCAACGCGGGCCTCGCCGCCACGCCGCCCGCGAGCGGGAGGGGCCTCCACCCGGTCTTCGATGGCTACACCCTCACCGGCGACGCCAACATCGTGCAGGCCCGCCTCACTGCGCGCTACCGCATCGCCGATCCGTTTGCCTACGCCTCGGCCGCGCAGCCGGACGCCCACGCCGTCCTCATCGAGGGCGCGCTGCTCGACGCCGCCACCGCGGTGCTCGCGCGGACGAAAATCGACGACGCGCTCGGTTCCGGGCTCGAGACGCTGCGCACGCGCGTGCGCGAACTGGCGCAGCAGCGGCTCGACGCGCTGCGCCTCGGGCTCGAGCTGGTGGCCTTCGAGGTCAACGCGCTCACGCCGCCGCTCGCCACCGCCGCCGCGTTTGCCGATGTCACCAGCGCCCAGGTCGAGGCGCGCACCACGCTCGAGCAGGCGCGCACTTACCGCGCACAGACCGTGCCGCGGGCCGAGAGCGACGCGTTCCGCGCGCGGCAGCTGGCCGGCGCCGAGGCGCGGGAGCTGGTCGCGCGCGCGCGCGGCGAGTCGGCGGCCTTCCTCGCGCTCCTCGCCGAGCACCGCGCCGCGCCCGCGCTGGTCGAGGCCCGGCTCCGCGCCGAGACGCTCGAACAGGTGCTGCCCCGGCTAAGGACGAAAACCTTGCTCCCTCCCGGGGGCGGCACGCTCAACGTCTTCCTCCGCGATCCGAAATGAGCGCCCCCTCCGCCCCCGCCGCACCGGCTTCGCGGCCCGCCGCGCTGCACCTGCGCCTCGTCCTGGTTGCGCTGGGCCTCCTCTGCCTCGCGCTCAGCGGCGCCGCCTCATGGCTTCGCCCGGATCAGGCCGAGGTCTTCTCGCTCTGGGCCATGGCCGGCCTCGGGCTCGCGGCGGCGCCCGTGCTGATCGACAGCCTCACCTCGCTCAAGGCCGACGGCTTCGAGGCCACCAAATACTACATGGATCAGTTTGTGGCCCTCGCGATCCTCGCGTGCTTCGCCACCGGCCAATACGCCACCGGCACGATCGTCGCCGCGATTCTCATCGTCGGGCAAATCCTGGAGGAGCATACCACCCTGGGAGTCGAGGAAGCCGTGCGCTCGCTCGCGCGCCTCTCGCGCGTGAAGGCCCGCCGGCTCGCCGGCCCCGCCGGCACCGAGGAGTGGATCGACGCCGCGCAGCTCACCGCGGGCGACCGCGTGCGCGTGCTGCCGGGCGACACGGTGCCCGCCGACGGGAAAATCACCGCCGGCTCCACCACGCTCGACCAGGCCTCCATCACCGGCGAGTCGCTGCCGGTGGACGCCGAGCCCGGCGCCACGATCTACGCGGGCACCACCAACCTCACCGGCGCCATCGAGTTCACCGTCGGCCAGACGGGCCCCGACACCGTCATCGGCCGCGTCACCCAGATCGTCGAGGAAGCCAAGACCTCGCGCGCGCCGGTGATGCGGCTCATCGACGACTACACGCGCTATTACATGCCGCTCGTGCTGATCATCGCGGGCTTCGTGCTCTTCTTCACGCGCGACGTGTCACGCGCCATCTCGGTCATCATCGTGGCGATGCCCTGCGCCTTCGTGCTCGCGTCGCCGTCGGCGATGGTGGCGGCGCTCGCCGTCGCCTCGCGGCTCGGCATCCTCGTGAAGAGCCCGCGGTTCTTCGAGGCCGCGCAGTCGATCGACACCGTGGTCTTCGACAAGACCGGCACGCTCACCACGGGCCAGCTCCGCGTGCTCGCCGTGCAGCCCGCCGCGGGCCTCGCCGAGGACGACGTGCTCGCCTGCGCCGCCGCGCTCGAGGCGCACTCGACGCATCCCGTCGCGCGCGCCGTCGTCGCCGAGGCGCAGCGTCGCGGCCTCGCGATCGATCGCTCGCTGCCAATCAACGAGGTCGCCGGCCATGGCGTGCGCGGCGGGGAGTTGGCCGTCGGCCGGCGTGCGTGGCTCGAGTCGCTCGGCGTCGCCGTGCCGGCGACCGCCGTGGATGCGCCGAACGCGTCCACGCTCTTTCTCGCGCGCCGGGGAGCCTTTGCCGGCGTGATCCTGCTGGCCGACGCCATTCGCGCCGAAACCCGCGCGACCGCCGCAAGCCTCCGCGCGCTCGGCATCGAGAATTTCGTCATGCTCACCGGCGATCGCGCCGCCGTCGCCGCCGGGATTGCGGAGGCGGCGGGCATCACGCGCTTCCGCGCCGATTGCCTGCCCGCCCAAAAGCTCGACGAAGTCCGCGCGCTCAAGGCCGCCGGCCACCGCGTGCTCGTCGTGGGCGATGGGGTCAACGACGCCCCGGCCCTGGCCGCCGGCGACCTGGGTGTCGCGATGGGGGCGCTGGGCAGCGACGTGGCGGTGAAGACCGCCGATGTCGCGCTCATGGGGAACGACCTCCGGCACCTCCCACGGTTCATCGCCCTCTCGGACCAAACGCTGCGCATCATCAACCAGAACTTGCTGTGGGGCCTCGGGTTCATCGCGCTCTTCGTCGCGCTCTCCGCCCTCGGCCTCGTGAGCCCGATCACGGCGGCGTTCCTGCACGAGTTCAGCGCGTTCTTCGTCATCTTCAACAGCGCGCGCCTGCTGCGGTTCGACGAGCACGCGGGCTAGCCATCCCGAGGCGGCCTTTACACGGCCTTAACAATTCTCCGCCCCCTCGAAATAATCCCGAAACACGGCGCCGGCACGCTGGCCGCGCCATGATTCACCCGAATCCCGACCACTTCTCCGCGGGCGCCCCGGCTGCCGATTGCGCCGCGCCCTCCGTCCCCGATGACAAGGCCGCCCTCATCGCGCTCGTGCGCCGCGCCGAGGCCGGCGAGGCCGACGCCCAGGCCGAGCTCATGCGCCGCTACAAGCGCCGCGTCGCCGGCTTCGTCCGCACCATCGTCCGCCAGCCCGACGCCGTGGAGGACGTGACCCAAATCGTCTTCATCAAGATGTTCCGCCGCCTCGGCCGCCTGCGCGATCCCGCGGTGTTCGAGTCGTGGCTCTTCACGCTCGCGCGCAACGCGGGGCTCGACTTCCTGCGCCGCCGCCAATGCCGGCCCTCCACCGTCGCGCTCGACGACGAGGTCTACCGCATCGCCGATCCCTCGAACCACGGCGCGAGCACGGAAATCCTCGCGGCCCTCGATCGCGCGCTCACGCGGCTCGGCCCGATCGACCGCGCGCTCGTCGCGCAGTTCGTCGCGGGCGACAGCTACAGCGACATCGCGGAGCGCGCGGGCCTCTCGCTCGCGAGCGTCAAGGTCCGCCTGCACCGTGTGCGGCCGTTCCTCCGCACGATGGTCGGCGAGATGACCGACACCCGCCGCCCCGGCAGCCGCGGCTGGCGCGCCGCGGCCTGAGCCCGCGCCGCGTTTACCTCGCCCGAACAATTTTCCCGTTTCCCCAAACGGAAGGCCAACAATCGGGGCGTCTTCCTTGGCAAGTCCCGCCTCGCCCCGCTGATCGCCGGCCACCACGACCGGCACCGGAGCGCGAAGCAGGATGCCAAGTCCCATGAAGACAGCCCACCTCGTCTCCGTCGTCCTCGCCCTGTCCGCCGCTGCGCTCGCTTCCGCGCAGCCGCCCGGCGGCGACACTCCGCGTCGCGGCCCGCGTGGCCGCGGCCCCAGTCCGCTGATCCGCGCGCTCGACGCCAACCACGACGGCGAAATCTCCGCCGCCGAAATCGCCAGCGCCGCCGCGGCGCTGCTCACGCTCGACACCAACCATGACGGCCAGCTCACCCGCGACGAACTCCGCCCGGCGCGCCCGGCCGACGCGCCGGCGCCTTCCGCCGACGGCCCGCGCGGCGGCCGCGGGCGTCCCGACGGCGCCGGGCGCCCGGGCGATCCGGTGATGCTCGCGCTCGACGCCGATGGTGACGGCACGCTCTCCGCCGCGGAGATCGCCAACGCGCCGCGCAGCCTCGCCGCGCTCGACGCCAACAAGGACGGCAAGCTCACCCGCGACGAGCTGCGCCCGCTCCCGCCGGCCACCAACAACTGAAAGGCCCCGCCACCAACCCCCGCTGCGGGCGCGTGACCTTTGCACGCGCCTAACAATTTTCCCGTTCCGCCAAACAATCCGCCAACAATCCCGGCGTCTAATCAGCCCAGTCCAGCACGCTCCGCTTGATCGCCGGCCACTCAGGCCGGCAACGGCGGCGCCAGCGACCCAATCAGCCATGAAACTCGCCAGCCTCCTCTCCCTCGCCCTCACCCTCTCCGGCGTCACGCTCGCCACCGCGCAGGCTCCCGCCCTCTCGGATCATCATCGCCAACGCGCGGATCGCGCGCCGAGCGCGCTCCTGCGCGCGCTCGATGCCGATGGCGACGGCGAGCTCTCCCTCCACGAAATCCGCAACGCCGCCGCCAGCCTCCGCCTGCTCGACACCAACGCCGACGGCACGCTGTCCTTCGCCGAGCTCCATCCCGGCCGCGCCGGCGACGCCGTCACGCCCGCGGCATCGGGCAGCCGCCCCCATCCGGTTGATCCCGTGATGGCCGCCCTGGACATCGACGGCGACGGCGAGCTTTCCCCCTACGAAATCCTCGCCGCCAAAGGCCGCCTGCTCGTCCTCGACCTCAACGACGACGGCAAGCTCACGCGCGACGAGACGCGCCCGCTCCTCGCCGAGTGAGGCGATCCGGCGCCTCACCGAACCGTTACGCAAATCTCAAAATCGTTTCTTGAACCAAAGGCGTTCCGCCCGGTCTTTACGCGACCCGTTTTCGCGCCTCATTCCGTCCCGGCCATCCTCATGAAACTCGTCCGCCGCCTCAACCTGCCTGTCGCCGGTTTGCTGATTCTGCTCCAACGCACTCCTCTCCTGCGCATGGCGGCCGGCGGCGGCGAGTTTTCCGCGTCCTCCCGCATCGTCGCGCTGGTCCGGTCCGCGTTCGCCACCGCGGCCTCGCTCGGCGCCGTGCACTCGCTCGCCGGCGCGACGCGCTTCGTGGTTAGCAGCCAGAGCGTCCTCGGCACCGTGGGCACGGCCATCACGCCGGTGGTCTTCACCGTCACCGGCGCCGCGGTGCCGCCCGGTTCGTTCCGCTTCACCGGCTCCCTTCCGCCCGGCGTGACCGTGCTCAACACCGCCGCCAACGGCGTGCTCAACGCCTCCACCGGCACGATTTCCGGCACGCCCACCGCCGCCGGCACCTACACGCTCTCGATCCTCGCCTTTGAGAAGATCAACGGCTCGGGCGACGCGTTCGGCCCGGCCACCGTCACATTTGTCATCGCCGGCGCAGCGGCCGTCGGCCCGACCATCACGGTGCAGCCGGCCTCACAATCAGCCAATGCCGGCGCCACCCTCACGCTCGGCATCGCCGCGACCGGCACGCCCGCCCCCGCCTACCAGTGGAAAAAGGACGGCGCCGACATCGCCGGCGCCACGCAGAACACCCTCGTCCTTTCCAATCTCACCGCCGCCAGCGCCGGCTCCTACACCGTCGTCGTCTCCAACACCGCCGGCATCGTCACGAGCGACGCCGCGGTGCTCACGATCAACCCGCCCGCGGTCGCCACGCCGGTCATCGCGACCCAGCCGCGCTCGCAGCACGTCGCGCCCGGCACCGCCGTGACCCTCGGCGTCACCGCCACCGGCAGCGGCCTTTCCTACCAGTGGAAGAAGGACGGCGCCGCCCTCGGTGGCGCAACGAACGCCACGCTCGCGCTGGCCGCCGCGACGGCGGAGACCATGGGCTTCTACGGCGCGGAGATCACCAACCCGGCCGGCACCGTGAGGTCCGACATCGCCACGGTCACCGTCGCCGATTCCGGCCCGAGCCGCATCATCAACGTCTCGACGCGGGGCTTCGTCCCCGCCAACGGCACGCTCACGCCCGGCTTCGTCCTTCGCGGCGACGCCACCAAGTCCGTGATCATCCGCGCCGTCGGCCCCACCCTCGCGGGCTTCGGCGTCGGCGGCACGCTCGCCGATCCCGTCATGGACGTGATTCCGCTGGGAAGCACAGCCGCCATCGCCAACAACGACAACTGGGGCGGCGGCGCCGAGCTCACCGGCGCCTTCTCGCGCGTCGGCGCGTTTCCGCTCATGGCCGCCTCGTCCAGCGACGCCTCGGTCGAGACGGCGCTTCGCGCCTCCGGCGTGACCGGCTACACGGTGCGCATCACCTCCAAGAATGCCGCCGCCTCCGGCCTGGCGCTGGCCGAGGTCTACGACGAGGAAGCGCTCACCTCCGCCACGCGGCTCGTCAACGTCTCCACCAGCGGCTTCGTCGGCACCGGGGCCCAAGCCCTCGTGCCCGGCTTCGTCATCGGCGGCACCGGGCCGAAGCAGGTGCTGATTCGCGCCGTGGGTCCGGGCCTGTCGCAATTCGGCGTCGGCGGCGTGCTCGCGGACCCGCAGCTCTCCGTGCAGCCCCTCGGCAAGGACTTCGCCGTCGCGGCGAACAATGATTGGGGCAACGACGCGGCGGCGCTCTCGGCCGCATTCACCCAGGCCGGCGCCTTCGCCCTGCCCGCCGGCAGCAAGGATGCCGCCGTCCTGCTCCGCCTGCCGCCGGGCGGCTACACCGTCGTCGTCTCCGGCGTGGGCGACACCACCGGCACCGCGCTCGTCGAGATCTACGATCTCGATCCGTGACGGCTGATGGTTGGGGCCGCGGCGCCCTCGCCGCGTTCGCCCGATTCCGCGGCGAGGGCGCCGCGGCCCCAGCTCAAACCACGAACGCGATCTGCACGCCCGGGCCGTGCACGCCCTCGATGAGGATGCCCTCGACGTCCGCCGTCTTGGACGGCCCCGTGCACCACACGACATTGCGCTCCGCGCCGAGCGCGGCGACGGCCTGCGGCAAATCTGAAAAAATCGTCGCGCGCTCCACCACCGCCACATGCACCCACGGCGCCAGGGCGCCCAGCCGCCGCGAGGTCGTCGTGTCGTTGAGGATGATCGTGCCCGATTCCGCGATCGCGCCCGCCGCGCGCGTGACGCCAAACGCATAGTCGTCCACGCGCGTGCGGTCGAACTCATGCTCGATCGTGAAATTGCCGCCGGAGAAAAACGGCACGAGCCGCGGCGCCAGCACCGGGTCGACGTAGCCTCGTTTCCAGCCGTTCGTGCGCAGGTGGGCGGCGAGCGCCGCGCCGTCCGTGAACGCAAGGCCGCCCACGCGCTTCATCCGCTCCGCGAGCAGCTCCACCGGATCGCGCCCGGCGATCAGCCCGCGCATCACGGCGATCTCGGAGTCGTAGTTGGGCAGCGGCGCGCGCTCGTGCAGCGGCGCGAGCGCGCCGCGGATGCGGGAGAAGATGGCCTCGCGATCGGTGCTCATGACTTGCGCGCGGAGAGCCAGCGCTCCTTGCCGGCGAGGTAGAGCAGCACGACGATCGCCGCGAAGGGAATCAGCGCGAGCAGGTCGGACCACGGGCCCTCGAAGAACGGGTTGTGCTTCTCCGCCCACTCCTGCAGCACGGCGTCGATTCGGTTGATGCCGGGCACGCCCTGCGTGATGGCGATGATGATGCCCGCGATCGCGCCGCCGGCGATGTAGCCGGAGGAGAGCAGCACGCCGGGGCTCTTGTCGCTCTCGGCGGCGCGCTCCTCCTCGGTCAGGTGCGCGCGCTGCGGCTGCCGGTTCCAGTAGCGGTCCACGAGCCAGCGCACCGCGCCGCCCACGAAGAGCGGCGCCGACGACGAGATCGGCAGGTAGACGCCGACCGCAAACACGAGCGACGGCACGCCGCACAGCTCCATCGTCACCGCGATCATCACGCCGAGCAGCACGAGCGCCCACGGCAGCTTTTGATCGAGGATGCCCTTGATGATGTAGGAGACGAGCACGGCCTTGGGCGCGGTGAACTTCTGCGGCTTCGACCCGTCGGGGCGCTCGGTCACGTTGCCGTTGATGCCGGGGTCGACGAGCCAGACGGCCTTGCCGGCGTCGTCGACGAGGTAGCGGCCGGCGGGGCCGCCCGCGGCGTCGGTCTTTTGCCAGACAAGGTAGGACTGGGTGTCGTCCGCCGCCTGCACGCCGGCGAGCTTCTCGCGTTTCCCCTGATCGAGCTTGGTCGCGTCGGTGCTGAGGCCGGCGGGCGCGACCTTCTCCACCCGCTGGTAGATTGTGCCGCCCTCGTTGAGCACCATCAGGATTGGCCCGAGCAGGATCGCGGAGCCAAACGCGCCGAGCAGGATCGCGTATTGCATGAACTTCGGCGTGCCGCCGAGGAGGAAGCCGGTCTTCAGGTCCTGCGAGGTCGTGCCGCCGTTGGACGACGCGATGCACACGATGCCGCCGATGGAAAGCGCCGTCACGTAATACGGCCCGCCCGTCCAGCCCACGAGGAGGAACACGAGGCAGGTGAGCAGCAGCGTCGCGACCGTCATGCCCGAGATGGGATTGGAGGTGGAGCCGACCTCGCCGGTGATGCGCGACGAGACCGTCACAAACAGAAACCCAAACGCCACGATGAGCAGCGCGCCGAGGAGATTCATGTTCAAGCCCGGCGCGAGCGTGATCGCGGCGAGGAGCACGATGCAGCCGATGGCGACGAACTTCATCGAGAGATCGCGATCCGTGCGCGGGAGCGCGTCGCCGGTCGCGCGCGCCCCGCCGCCGCCGAGGCCCACGTCGCGCAAGCCCATCCTGATCCCGTGCAGGATGGTCGGCAGCGCGCGGAAGAGGCTGATGATGCCGCCCGCCGCCACCGCGCCCGCGCCGATGTAGAGCACATATTCACTGCGGATTTGGTGCGGCGACATCTGCGCAATCACCTTCGCCGTGGCGGGCGCCAGCGGCGCGACGAGCGCCTCGCCGAAGAACTTGATCGCGGGGATGAGGACGAGATACGAGAGCACGCCGCCCGCGAGCGTGATGGCCGCGATGCGCGGGCCGATGATGTAGCCCACGCCGAGCAGCTCCGGCGAAATCTCGCATGCGACCGAGCCGGACTTGAGCGGGGCGCCGAAGACCTTTTCCGGCGCGTCCTTCCAGCCCTTGAACGCGATGTTGAGCGTCTTGTAGAGCAGCCCGATGCCGAAGCCGGTGAAGATGACCTTCGCGCCCGGCGACTTGCCGAGGCCCGCCGCCTCGGCGGCCTTCATCTCCGCCTGCGCGGAGGGCGAGGCGAGCCGGCGGTCCTCGTCGTTGGCGCCGGCCTTGAGCACGGCGGCGCACGCGGTGCCCTCGGGGTATTTGAGGATGCCGTGCTCCTTGACGATCAGCGCGCGGCGCAGCGGGATCATCATGAGGATGCCGAGCAGGCCGCCGAGCACCGCGACCATCATCACGCGCGCCAGCTCAAGGTCGAAGCCGAGGATCATGATCGCCGGCATCGTCACGCCCACGCCGAACGCGATCGACTCGCCCGCGGAGCCGGCCGTCTGCGTGATGTTGTTCTCGAGGATCGTGGAGTCGCGCACGCCGAGCTTCGAGAGCCCGCGGAACAGCGCCAGCGAGATGACCGCCACCGGGATCGAGGCGCTCACGGTGAGGCCGACCTTGAGCACCAGGTAGAGCGACGACGCGCCGAAGACCGTGCCGAGCACGACGCCGGTGAGCACCGCGCGAGCGGTGAACTCGCGCATGAGGACGCCGTCGGGGATGAACGGCTCGAATTTTTTGGGCGCGCTCATGGGGCGGGAGGCAGGGCGCGACCGCTGGGCGCGCCGTGGGCCACCTCTGATCCAGACGGCGGGCCCAGCGGTCCCGCCCGACCCTTGCGGGCTTTTAGCCATTTCCTGAACTCGCCGCCGCGCCAGCGCGGGAGCTCGCGTTTTTCCGCCCACGCCTGCAGCGCGGGGACGGGGATCATTTTTGCCGGCAGGTGGTTCATCAGCTTGCCGCCGAACAGCGACGCTCTCCACGCCGCCGGCTGCGAGGCCAGCAAGGCCCACGCGCCCATCGGGGGCGTGCCGGGCGAGGGCACGCCCTCCTCCTTGGCCTTGTTGCGGAGGCGCAGGAGGAGATCGGGGATCGGGATGTTGACGGGGCAGACCTCGTTGCACGCGCCGCAGAGCGAGGACGCCTTCGGCAGATCGGCGAGCGAGGGGAATTTCTCCGCGGCGAGCAGCGGCGAGAGCACGGCGCCGACGGGACCGGGATAGACGCTGCGGTAGGCGTGGCCGCTCGCCTGGCGGTAGACCGGGCAGACGTTCAGGCACGCGCCGCAGCGGATGCAGCGCAGGATGTCGCGGCACTCGGTCGCGAGCACGTCGGTGCGGCCGTTGTCGACGAAGATGACGTGCATCTCCTCGGGGCCGTCGGGCTGCGTCGCGGCCTTGGGGCCGCCGATGAACTCGGTGTAGACGGTGAGGTCCTGCGCCGTGCCGGAGCGGCCGAGGAGGTTGAGCAGGATGCCGAGGTCGCGGTCGCGCGGCACGATTTTCTCGATGCCGATGAGCGCGATGTGGCACTTGGTGGCGGCGAGGCAGAAGCGGGAGTTGCCCTCGTTGGTCACGAGCACGATGCGGCCGCTCTCGGCGGACACAAAGTTGGCGCCGGTCAGGCCCACGTCGGCCTGGAGGTATTTGTGCCGGAGGAAATGCCGCGCGCGGCGCGTGATGGTCTCGGGGTCGTCGTTGTAGGCGCCGAGGCCCTCGCGCTCGAAGCTCCGGGCGATCTCGCGGCGGTTCTTGTGGATGATGGGGCGGACGATGTGGCTCGGGTGATCGTGATCGATCTGGACGATGAACTCGCCGAGGTCGGTCTCGAGGGCCTCGCAGCCGTTCTTCTCGAGGAAGTGCGCGAGCTCGATCTCCTCGCTGACCATGGTCTTGGCCTTGACCATCTTGGTCGCGCCGCGGGCGCGCATGATGGCCAGGACTTTTTCGCACGCGCTCTGCGCCGTCGCGGCCCAGTGGACCTGCGCGCCGCTGGCCTTCAGCTTTTCCTCCACCTGCGGGAGGTAGGTGTCGAGGTTCTCGATCGCGTGCTGCTTGATCTCGCCGGCGAGCTCGCGGAGGCGGTTGGGATCGGCGAACTGATCGAAGAGGAGCTTGGTGCGCTTCTCGTGCGTGGTCTTGGTGCTCTGGTAGACCGAGGCGCGGGTGTCGGCCCGCAGCTCCGCGGCGAACTGATCGATTTGCTGGAAGCGCATGGCGTCAGCGCGGCCCGCCCTTGAGGGCGTCACGCAGCACCTGCGCAAGGTGCAGCGTCTTGATCGGCTGGCCCGCCTTCGCGGCGAGGCCGCCCATGTGCATCATGCAGCTCATGTCGCCGGAGACAAAGACGTCGGGCCTGGCCGCGCGCACGTGATCGAGCTTCAGGGTGCCCATCGCGGCGGAGATGTTGGGAAAGGAAACCGAAAACGTGCCGCCGAACCCGCAGCACTGCTCGCCCTCGCCGAACTCCACGACGCGCACCCCGGCGATCGCGCGGAGCAGCGTCAGCGCGGCCTCGCCGCTCTTGGTGCCGCGCGAGTGACACGAGCGGTGAAACGCCACCGTGGCCTCGTAGCGGCCGGACCACGCGGTGACGCCGAGGCCGTTGACGATGAAGTCCGCGAGCTCCCACGTGCGGCGGCCGAGCGCCTCGACTTCGCCCACGTCCTTTTCCTTTTCAAACTCGAGCACCGCGCCGTGGAACATCATCGCCGCGCAGGAGCCGCTCGGCACGACGACGGGCTCGTCGCCGGCGAAGGTCTTCACCGTGTGGCGCACGACCTTGCGCGAAGCGGCCCAGTCGCCGCCGTTGAACGCCGGCTGCCCGCAGCACGTCTGCGCCTCGGGAAAGGCGACCTCGACGCCGAGGTGCTCGAGCACCTCGACCGTCGCGGCGGCCACGTCGTCGTAGAAGGCGTCGCACAGGCACGTGGCCATGAGCTGGACGCGCTTGCCGGTGATGGGCTTTCGCTCGGAGTTGAGCATGGAGGAAGTGGAAACGCTGCGAGGACGCCCAAGGCTGGCAAACGAATTTCCCCGCGGCGAAAGGCCGGCCGCGGGCAGGCGGGGGCGCGGCGCGAAAATGCCGTGACGATCCCGCGCGGGCCCGCTTGCCTGTGCGCCCCGCCGCTCCGCATCCCCCGCCTCGCCCCCCTCCGATGCCCTCCCCTGTTTTTTCCGCCGCCATCGATCTCGGCGCCACCAGCGGCCGCGTCATCCTCGGCCGCTGGGCCAAAGACCGCCTGGCGCTCACCGAGGTGCACCGGTTTCCGAATTCGTTTCGCAGCCTCGGCGCGCACGACTACTGGGATGTCGCCGGCCTCTGGCACGAGGTGCAGGCCGGCCTGCGCAAAGCCGCCGCCGCCCTCCCCCGCGGCGCCACGCTCGCCTCCGTCGGCGTCGACGTGTGGGGGGTGGACTACGCGCTGGTCGACGACTCGGGCCGCCTGGTCTTCCCCGTGCACGCCTATCGCGACGCGCGGACGCAGCCCGGCCTCAGGCGGCTGGCCAACACCCGCGCCGCGCTCGACCGCCTCTACGCGGCGACCGGCATCCCCAACGTCTTCTACAACTCCTCGCTGCAGCTGGCGGAAGTCGTCGCCCATTGCCCCGCCATCACCGACCTCGCGACCCGCTGTCTCTTTCTCCCGGACTATTTCAATTTCCTCCTCTCGGGCCGGATGGAAAACGAGTTCACCGTCGCGAGCACCTCGCAGCTCATCGACGTGCACTCGACGGGCTGGTCCCGCGCCGCGCTCGATCATTTCCGCATCCCGGCGCCGTGGTTCACGCCCCCGGTGCTCAGCGGCACGAAGCTGGGGCGGTTGAAGCCGGAAGTCGCGGGCGGCACGGCCGCGCTCGCGCGGACCCAGGTGATTGTCGTCCCGGGCCATGACACCGCCGCCGCCTACGACGCGATGCCCGCGGCGCCCGACGGCTCCGATCTCTACATCAGCTCCGGCACGTGGTCGCTGGTCGGCTTCGAGAGCGACCGGCCCGTGCTCGGCACCGAGGCCCTCGCCGCCCGCATCTCCAACGAGCGCACCGGCGACGGCCGCTACCGCCCGCTGACAAACGTGATCGGCCTCTGGATGCTCGAGGGCACGCTGAAGGACTTCGCGTCGCGCCCGTCGAACGACAAGGAGTGGGCCGCCCTCATCGCCGCCGCGGAAAAGCTCCCCGCCCCCGCGGCGCCGCTCGACATGGCCTTCGCGGAGTTCGGCAACCCCGCCTCGATGAAGGCCGCGATCGATGCGCAGCTGAAGCGACGGAAGCTCGCCGTGCCCAAGACTCTCGCCGGCTACGTGCGCCTCATCTGCGAGTCGCTCGGCCACGGCCACGCGCAGGCGATGCGAGCCTTTGAGAAGATGGCCGGGAAGAAATTCCGCCGCATCCTGATCGTCGGCGGCGGCTCAAAGAATCGCCTCCTTTGCCAGGCCACCGCCGACGCGAGCGGCCTGCCCGTGGTGAGCTTCGCCCTCGAAGGCACCGCCGTCGGCAACCTCGCCAGCCAGCTCATCGCGCTGCGCGCGGTGAAGGACCTCGCGACCTTCCGCCGCCACCTCGCGGCGGATCTCAAGCAAACGATCCACACGCCGCGGACCTGACGCCGCGCCGCGGCGCGCGCCCGCTACTGCGAGATGTCCACGGGCGCGAGGCGGTAGATGTCCATGCGCGCGTTGGTGAAGACGAGGCGGCCCTGCGCCTTGGGCACCTCGGCGCCATCGTGCAGGCTGCGGTCCCGCAGGATGTAGCTCGGGCCGCCGTTCACGACCGCCGGCGGCAGCTCGCCGCCGCGGTAGAAGAAGTTCGAGGCCATGTTGGCCCGGATGCGGTGGCGGGTGGCGTCGGTGTGATAGGCCGGGCCCTCGAACCACAGCCGCCGCTCGGAGAGCGCCGAGTAGTAGAAGTGCACGCCCATGAGCGTCCGGTCCAGCGCGCCCCAGTGATCCTTTTTCATGTTTTCCGGGGTGAATGCGTTGGCCACGAGCACGGCGTTGGGCTCGGTGTGCTCGCGGATCCAGAGCATCGCTTCGCGCAAGTCGTGCATGGTGGCGTCGGGCTTCAGGTCCGTCGGCGTCCTGAGCCATTCGCACAGGCCGTCGTAGTTGCGCCGGCCCCAGCTCGTGGTCTGGACCAACAACGCGAGCGCCGCCGCGCCCGCCACGGCGGCCAGGGCGATTTCGCGCGCGCTCCGGGGCGACGCGGCGCGGCGCATCCACAGCCAGCAGCCCGCCGTGCGTCGCGCCGCGTGGACCAGGAAGCCCGCCGCCAGGGCCGCCAAGGGCAGGCGGCACATGAGGAAAAGGTAGAGCTCGCCGTGGCTGTTCAGCTCCATCAGCAGCCCCATGCCGAGCGCCGCCGCGCAGAACGCCCCGAGCCAGCCCGCGAGCGGGGCGTCGCGGCGCCGCCCGCCGCGCCCCAACAGGAAGGGAATCGCCAGCAGCCGCACACCCAGCGTGCCCGCCACCACCACGGCCGCGCAGCCGAGGCTCGCGATGAGCCCCGCCAGGCCCGCCGGCAGCCATTGCGCCAGCCACCCGCGCCACGCGGGAAGCTGCGTTTTCCAAAACGCGGTGAGCTCGAAGATGTGAAAGGGCCGCCAAGCCGCATCGCCCGAGCGCCACGCCGACATCGCCGGGAGATAGACGATCGCAAACGCCACGGTCAGCAGCATCCCGAACGCCACGACCCGCCACGGCAGCCGCCGCTCGCGCCACCAGCGCCACGCCGCCCACCCGCCGAGCGCGCCGATGAACACCGGCACGACGGTGCCCTTCGCCCCGGTGGCGGTCGCGCCGAGCAGCACGAGCCATGCGGCATGCCCCGGATCAAAGCGCGCCAGCCGCGTGCAGCGCGCAATCGCGATGAGCAACGCGCCGCAAAAAATCATCCCGAAGAAAAACGTGGGGCTCACGAAGAGCCACCGCACGAACAGCCCGAGGAACACCGGCGCGCCATAGCTCGGGGAAAACGACGCCTCGCCCGCCACAATGACGAGCAACGCCGCGACGACGCCCGCCCAGGCGCTGCGCGCCACGGCGCGCCCGAGCCACCACGCCTGCACCACCAGGACCAGCCCGAGCGGAATGGCGACCAGGCGCAGCAGCACCTCGGCCACCTCGACGCCCACGGTCGCGGACGCGGCGGCGGCGTGCACCATCATGAAGTAGTGGTATTGGAGGGGCGTGCCCGCGAGGCTGGGGTCGTCGAGCGGCCAGTGGTGCTTGATGGTCGCGGCCCGGCTCACCAGGTAGACCCAGTCGTGAAAAATCGCGCGCGTCGGCAGGCCGTCCGCCAGCGGCGACTCGGCGAACATCTGCCCTGCCGCGGCCAGCGCCGTCGCGAGGAATGCCACCGCCACCCCCAGCGCGAGGCCCGCATGGTGCGCCGTGAGCCGCACGCGCACCGGCCATTCGCCCTTCACCCGCCAGGCCAGGGCCGCCAGCGCCGCCCACACCAGCGGCGTCCACGGGAAAATCTCCCGCACGCCAAGGGCCGAGCAAGCGATGTAGGAAAAAATCTCGATGGCGAACCCGGTCGGCACGCCCAGGGCAATCGCGAGGCCGAGCGAGAGCGGGCCCTTGTTGACGAAATACAGCCCGACGACCCCGGGCAGCACGACATAGGCCGCGAGATAGGCGAAGTAGCCGGCCAGCGTCCCGAGATCGTAGCTGTCGGCGCGGGCGACGAGCAGCGCCGTCGCGCCAAGCACGAGCGCCGCCGCGCCCCAGAGCAAGGGGGCGGCGCTGGGCGGCAAGCCGGTGGGGACGATGCGTCGCAGCGGCGACATACGGGGGCAGCAGGGGGAGGAACAAACGCCGGCGGACGTTGGCAGCGTCCCCGGCGCGGCCCTGACTGAAATTTTCAGGCCCGGGAAGGCAACCCCCGATTTCTCGGCCCCGCGCGCCGCTCGCCTCAGCGCGCGCCCGCGAGGTCGTTGAGATACTCCTCGATCCAGGTGTAGCCGCTCCTGGCCAGCGATCGGGCGTCCGCGGCGTCCTTGGGATCGAGGCCATGCGCGAGTTCCCACGCGTCGGGGATGCCGTCGTCGTCGGCGTCCGCGGGCAGCGGGCCGGATTTCAGCACGGGCCAGCCGCCGACCTCGTCTTGCGAGTCGATCAACTTGCCCGCGCGGGTGCGCACGTGGCCGATCAGGCGGGTGTCCACCGAATCGCGCACCGGGCGCGAGGCACCCACCGTCGCAAGCACCAGCTCCAGGGCCTCCTTCGCGGAAACGGTCCTCACGGCCGGCGCGGCAAAGGGGGTGTCGACGGTGCGCACCTCGCGCTTCCCCTCCCACTCGACCGTGGTGAAGAACTGCGTGTTGTCGGCGCTCAGGGCCTCGTTGCCCTCGAGCACATTGTCGCGGATGAAATACGTGAGCTCGGAGGGATGGCCGACCGAGATCGGCTTGGGCGCGCGGCTGCTCGGGCCGGGGCGCAGGTAGTTGGCCACGTAGTTCACCCTGAGGGTGCCCTGCGTGAGGCCCGAGGCCGTGCCGCCGAAGTCGTAGATGACGTTGTTGCGCAGGTCGAAGGTCGGATAAAGGCCGCCCCGGCCATAGTTGTCGCCCAGGCGCGGGTTGCGCGCGTCGTTGTGCAGCCAGAGGTTGTGGTGCCATGACATCGGGCCATTGGCGCGGGCGAGCGAGCCGTAGCCGTGCTTGCCCTTCGCGTGCTTGCTGTTGTTCAGCGACTCGCCGATGAGGCACCACTGGATGGTGCAGTTCTGGTTGTTGCCCGAGGTCGAGAGGCACTCGTCGATCGACCACGTGGCCGAGCAGTGATCGAGGATGCAGTCGTGCGCGCCATTGAGGAGATCGATGCAGTCCGCCTCCTGGCGGGTCTGGTCGCCAAGGCGGCTGCGCAGGAAACGCACGACGACGTCGTGCGTCGCGATGCCAAAATAGCTGTCGCGCAGGCACACGCCGTCGCCCGGCGCACTCTGGCCCGCCACGGTGAGGAAAGGATGCGTCACCGTAATGGGCTTTTTCAGCGCGATGGTGCCGGCGACGCGGAACATCACGATGCGCGGGCCCTCGGCCTCGCACGCGGCGCGCAGGCTGCCGGGGCCGGAATCATCCAGGTTGGTGACGAAGATCACCCGTCCGCCGCGTCCGCCGGGGGTCGCGGCGCCAAAGCCTTCCGCGCCGGGAAACGCGGGCAGCGCGGGCGCAGGCGTCGCGGCGCCAAGGCCGGCGAGAAACAGGGAAAACCACAGCGGGCGGAGCGAAGGCTTCATGGGCAGGTTGCGCGGCGAGACGCGCCGCGCGCGGGATGGTGACCGCGCGCCCTGCGCCGCGGAATCGGACAGTCGTTGCCGTCGCGCGCACGCTCGCTCCCACCGGCCTGCGGCCATCGCCGCTAGGGCACGCGCTCCGGCTGCGCAAACTCGGTGGTCATGCGCGCGGGCAGGCGGAAGACGGCGCCGTCCTTGGTCGCGAAATAGAGCGACGAAGGCGTGGGCTCCAGCGGCGAGCCGTCGGCCCAGAGCGCGTAGAAGTCGGGCTGCGCGTCCACCGGCTTGCGCGCATAGGTGTGGTTGTAGCGCGAGTCGTGCGTCAGCGCCTTCACTTTCCGCCAGGTCGCGCCTTGGTCGGCGCTTGTCCACAGCTCCATGTCGCCCCCGGTGCCCCACGGCTGCGGCCCCGGCGCCATGGGCGCAATCACGCGCCAGGTGCCATCCGCCTCGATGTAGAGCGAGCCGTGATCGTAGTTGTGGTCCGAGGCGGCGAAGGCGCGATACTCCCAGGCGCGGCCGGTCCAGCGCGCCGTCCACCACTGGTAGGGCCCGGAAGCCGGGCCGGGCTCGTAGCCCTTGGACGTCAGGTAGAGAATCACCGGGTGCCCGTCGGCGGTGAAGGCGATGTCCTTCAGGTAAACGTTGAGGTTCTCCGCGCGGTAGTCGCGCACGAGCGCGGGATTGGCGGCCTCGGTGAGCGGCAGCGCGAGCGGGCGGCCATCGGTGGCCGTCCAGGTGGCGCCCGCATCGCGCGTCTCGGCGTAGTAGAGGTTCGTGCGGTAGTTCAGCCCGGTGCCCGCGCGCCCCCGCCTCGGGTGGAGATCAAAGGCCGTCGCGACGCGATCCGTGCCGCCCTGCCGCTGCGACACCTGGTAGTCGCCCATCTCGAGGTGCGCGAGGAGCCGCGGCGCGGTCCACTCGCGCCCGTCGCGCGAGGTCTTCCAGTTGAGCGTGCGCTCACCGTTCTTGTAGAGCGTGTGGAGGAAAAGGAACCGCTTCGACTGCGGCAGCCACCACGGCTGCGTGTAGGAGAAGTTCGTCGTCACCAGCAGCTCCCACGCGGCGATGTCGTAGGGCTTTTTCGAGCGATGGATGTAGGAAGGCCGCGACACGCCATGCGCCGAAGAGAACACGTAGAGAAACCCATCCGCATCGATGGAAAGCGTGGGGTTGTCGTGCGCATCCTCGGTTCGCTTCTGCAGCAATCGCACCGGCCGCGGCACCATCCCCGTCGCGTGATCGTAGTAGGAGACGAGGTGCTGCAGCTCGTCCTTTGTCTCGGAGAGGTGGCCCGCCGAGCCGCCGAAGACGAAGAACGTCTTCCGCACCGCCGGCGCATAGATCGCGATGGGCACATGCTGCTGCGGATAGGTGGCGAAGCCGCCGCTGTATTTGTAGTGATGCTCGTCCTTCGTCGGCTGGTTCATATACCAGATCCCGCGGTAGCCGTCGCCGACCTGCGCGACGAGGTCGTCCGCTTTTTTCTGTTTCGGCCCATCGGCGGCGAACGCCGCAGCCAGCCAGCCGAGCCCGGCGGCCAGGAGGAGTCGAAGGGCGGGAAAAACAATCAAGCGCATGACGGAGGGATCCGTTTGCAACACCGCCGCGCCGCCACCGCGAGGCGAAACCAAGCGCCGCACGAAAGTGTGCGCCGCCCCGTTCGCGGGGCCCATCGCGCGCGCGGCCGGACCGCCGCGCGCCGTCGCCGCCGTTGACGCGCCGCCCGCGGCTGTCTTCGCTCGCCGGATGTTCACCATCATCGGCGGCGACGGCCGGGAATACGGTCCTGTCACCGCGGATCAGATCCGCGTCTGGATGAAGGCCGGGCGCGCCAACCTCGACACCAAGGCCCGGGCCGACGGCTCGGCCGAGTGGCGTCGGCTGGGCGAATTTGAGGACTTCGCGCCGCCCGCCGCGCAGCCGCCGCCGCTGGACGCCGCGCCCGCGGCCGGCGTGCCCCCCCCGCCCCCGGCGCCGGCAAACGATCGGCCCCGCGCGGATCGCGGCGCGCGCCTGATGGCGCGCATCATCGACTGGGCGCTCGAGTTCGTGTGCGCGATCCCGGGCGGCATCGTCATCGGGACGGAGCTGCCGGAGCTCTTTCGGATCATCGTCGATGCGAGCCAGGGGCAGGAGCCCGACTTCAGCCAGCTCAACGGCGCGCGCATCGCGCTCGGCGTCGGCCTGATCCTGCTCCTCTCGCTCGCGCTGCTCGCGGTGCAGATCTGGATGCTCTCGGTGCGCGGCCAGACCATCGGGAAGCGCCTCCTCGGCATCCGCGTGGTCAAGGCGGACGGCAGCCCCTGCGGCTTCGTCAACGGCTGGCTCATGCGCGAGCTGCTGATCACCGCGATTGGGTTTGCCTGCTCGATGATCCCGTTTGTCGGCCCGCTGTTGTTCCGGCCGGCCTTCCACCTCGTCGACTGGTGCCTGATTTTCCGGGACGACGAGCGCTGCCTCCACGATCAAATCGCGGCGACCAAGGTGGTGAAGAGCTAGGCCGGGCGGGCTGGCCGGCCCCACCTTTGCGCCTCACCTACACGACCCGGTCCACCATCGCCCCGCCGGACTCGAAGGCGGCGAGGTTTTTCAGGAAGTGCCGCACAATGGCCTCGTCCTGATCGTGGCGCCCGCCGGCGGTGTGCGGCGTGATGTGGCAGCGCGGGTGCGTCCAGAACTCGCTGTCGGCCGGCAAGGGCTCGGTCGCGAACACGTCGAGATACGCGTCGGCGATGCGGCCGGACTTCAGCGCCTCGAGCAAGGCGCGCTCATCGACGGTGGAGCCGCGGCCGACGTTGTAGAAACGCGCGCCGGGCTTGCAGCAGGCGAGGCGGCGGGCGTTGACGTAGTTGCGCGTGCCCGCGTTGTCCGGGAGGATGTTCACGATGTGGTCGGCCTCGGCGAGCGCCGTGCTCACGCGCTCCTCGGGGATCACGCGCACGCCACGCTCGCTGCGCGTCTGGCGGCGCACCGCCATGATGGTCATGCCAAACGGCGCGAGCAGCTCCGCGAGCCGCCGCCCGATCGCGCCGAAGCCGAGGAGCACGACGGTCTGGCCGGTGAGGTTGCGGGAGTTGTAGCGGCGCTCGGCGTATTCCCAGCCCCGCGGGCCGAGCTGGTCCTTGTGCGAGGCGAGCAGCTGGCGGCCGAGGGCGAGCATCATCGCGAGCACGTGCTGCGCGCACGAGTCGGCGAAGACCTCGGAGACGTTGCAGAACGCCGTGCCCCGCGCGCGCATGGCCTCGAGGAACTCCGGCGTGTCGTAGCGCGTGTAGCCCGCGGTGGTGACCTCGATCCAGCGGAGACGGGGGTTGGCGAGGCACTGCGCGACATCGGGCTGGCCGAAGGCGATGTCCGCCGTGAGCAGCGCGGGATCGGGCGCGGCGGAGCCGAGGAAGAACTTCGTCGAGTCGGGCGCGTAGACCACCTTGTGCCGGCGGGTGCCCTCCGCGAGGAGGCGATTCTCGGCGTCGGCAAAGAGCGCGTTGGTCCAGATGGTGAGCATGGCGGGAGAGGAAGCGAGGGAGAGAGGGGGAGATGGAGAGACGGGGAGACGAGACAAATTGTGCGCGGAAGGCATTTTCTCTCCCTCCGTCCGTCTCCCCTTCTCTTGCGCTTCACCACCAATTTCGACTCGCCGCTATGTCCAAGGCGTCCTCCAGCGGCGGCAGATACGGGTGCCACTGCTTCTCCCATTCAAGGCTCACGGGGCCGGCAAAGGCACCGGCCTTCAGCGCCGCGCGCAGCGGCGCCATCGGGAAGCCCCCGTCGCCGGGCAGCACGTAGGTGAAGGGGTGCCGCGCGCTCGGGACGGGCACGCTGTCCTTCACATGCACGTGCACCACGCCCGCGCGGATGGCATGCCACGTCGCGACCGGGTCTTCGCCGCCTTTGCGCCACGTATGGTGCGCGTCCCAGAGGATCGCGGCGCCCGGGCACGAAACGACGAAACGCCGAATGGCGCCGGCGGTGATGAGCGAGTCATGGGTCTCGATCATCATGTCCGCTTGCCAGCCGTGGGCGGCGCGCTGCGCGCGCCACCAGGCGAGTGTGCCTGCGGCGGTGGCGAGTTCGGCGGCGTCGGCGTTCTTCCCGCCGTCGAAGACTCGCAGCCAGCGCGCGCCGGCGGCGTCGGCCCAGGGAGCGAGCGCCACGAGCTGAGCGCGCTCGGCTTCGGTGCCCCCGATCAGTTTCAGCGAGGCGTTGCAGGCCACGATGCGCACCGGCGAGCCGCGCATCGTTTCCGCGAGCCGCGCCGGCGTCCCGAACTCCGCCGCGAAATATCCCGCGAGATCGACCGTGCCGCCGAGGGCGCGCAGCTCCACGGCGGCGATGCCATGCCGCGCCGCAAGCGCGAGCGCGGCGTCGAGCGTGGCGTCGGGGCAGCCGAGGGTGGAGTAGCAGCGGAACATCGCGGGCGAGTTATGACTGGGAACTCCGCTGCACCAATACGGATTTTTTCTCGCCCGTGGCATCCGTTCCCTTACTCCCTTCACTCCCTCATCCCTCCCTCCCCATGCCTCGTCCCTGCACCCTCTTCACCGGCCAGTGGGCCGACCTTCCCCTCGAAAAGCTCGCCCCGCTCGTCAAGAAGATGGGCTACGACGGCGTCGAACTCGCCTGCTGGGGCGACCACTTCGACGTCGATGCCGCCGCCAACAGCAAGAAATACGTCCACGACAAGTGGGCGCTGCTCAAGGACCACGGCCTCACCTGCTACGCCATCTCGAGCCACCTCGTCGGCCAGGCCGTGTGCGACCTGATCGACGAGCGCCACAAGTCGATCCTGCCGCCCGATGTCTGGGGCGACGGCGATCCCGAGGGCGTGCGCAAGCGCGCCGCGCGCAAGCTCGCGCTCGCCGCCAAGGCCGCCCGCGCGTTCTTCGACGCCAAGCCCGGCCGCGGCTCCAAGGATGAGTTCCCCGCCGTGGTCAACGGCTTCACCGGCTCCAGCATCTGGCACTCGATCTACGCCTTCCCGCCCACGTCGCAGGCGTTCTGGGACGCCGGCTACGCCGACTTCGGCAAGCGCTTCGGCCCGATCCTCGACGCCTTCGACAAGGCCAACGTCAACTTCGCCCTCGAGGTGCACCCCACCGAGATCGCGTTCGACATCGCGAGCACGCAGCGCGCGATCGACGCGGTGAAGGGCCACAAGCGCTTTGGTTTCAACTACGACCCCTCGCACCTCGGCTACCAGGGCGTCGACTACGTGAAGTTCATCCGCACCTTCGGCAGCCGCATCTATCACTGCCACATGAAGGACGTGTGGTGGGGCCACGGCGACGGCACGGTGGGCGTCTTCGGCGGCCATGTGAGCTTCGGCCATCCGAGCCGCTACTGGGATTTCCGCTCGCTCGGCCACGGCGACATCAACTTCGAGGAAATCATCGTCGCCCTCAACGACGTCGGCTATCGCGGCCCGCTCTCCGTCGAGTGGGAGGACAGCCGTATGGACCGCGTGCACGGCGCGACCGAGGCCGCGGCCTTCGTGCGCAAGGTGGACTTCCCGAGCAGCGCGATCGTGTTCGACGCGCAATTCGACAAGCAGAAGAAGTAACAATCTTTGCCACGGAGAGCACGGAGCGCGGACACAGAGTTCACAGAGAGCAGAAGAGTTTTTCTCAGTGCTCTCTGTGTCTGCGCTCTGTGAGCTCTGTGGCTAAAAAATTTCTACCCGTTTTCACATGAGCACCAAGATCGCCATCATCGGCGCCGGCGGCATGGCCGCTTATCACGCCAAGGGTTTCCGCGAGGCCGGCGCCGACATCGTCGCCCTCTGCGATGTCAGCCAGCCCGCCGCCGAGCGCGCCGCCGCCAAGCACAGCATCGGCAAGGTTTACACCGATGTCGCCGCGATGCTCGCGACCGAGAAGGACCTCGACGCCGTCTCCATCATCGTCCCCAACAAATTCCACGCGCCGCTCGCGCTCCAGGCCCTCAAGGCCGGCAAGCACGTGTTCTGCGAGAAGCCGCCCGCGCTCAGCGCCAAGGAAATGGCCGCGATGCAGGCCGCCGCCGCGAAGGCAAAGCGCACGCTGATGTTCAACTTCAACAACCGTGCGCGTCCCGAGAGCTACGCGATGATGGAGTATGTGAAGGACGGCACCATCGGCACCATCAACACCTGCCAGGCCAAATGGATTCGCCGCGCCGGCATCCCCGGCTTCGGCGGCTGGTTCACCACCAAGGCCCTCTCCGGCGGCGGCCCGCTCATCGACCTCCTCCACATGGTCGACCTCGGCCTCCACTTCATGGGCTATCCTGAGCCCGCCCACATCCTCGCGCGCACCTACGCCGACCACATCGACAACAAGGCCTTCAAGGGCCCGTGGGGCATCCCCGATGTCGCCAAGGGCACGACCGACGTCGAGGCCGCCGCGCACGGCTTCGTCACCTTCAAGACCGGCCAGTCGATGTCGCTCGCCGTCTCGTGGGCCGAGATGAACCAGCGCGAGGAAGTCTCCGTCACGTTCCAAGGCACCAAGGCCGGTGGCCTCGTCCGCCGCCTCTTCGGCACGGATGGCCTCGACAACACCGCCATTGACGCCTGCCAGCTCTACACGCTGGAAAACGGCCGCCACGTGAACCGCGACATCATCGTCCCCGCCGACGAGACGATGGGCCGCGTGCGCAGCGCCGTGAATTTCATCCGCACGCTCGAGGGCACCGAGAAGCCGCTCAACACGCCCGACCAAGCGTTCTCGCTGATGAAGATCATCGACGGCGCCTACAAGTCCGCGGCGACGGGGAAGCCGGTGGCGCTGTGAGGACGAACGCAAAAGGCCGACAAGCTATCGCGGACAAAAATGAAGGAGATCGCGCAGACCTTCATGATTGTCGGGGGCGGTCTTGGCTTGGTCGCGTCCGTGCCTGCGGCGCTCTATGTTTGGTTTTATGGTAGAGCTTTCGGCAGCGAACTCACTCGCAACGAACACCTGACGATTTATTCCCCTCTGTTTTGCTGCGCTACCGTCGCCCTTGGCGTGACTTGGCGAAAGCTCCAGACCAAGAAAACGCCGCGCGAGCCATTCAAACTGACAGAAGATGGAGGCGATAGTGGCGCCGCCTAAGCTATGCCGATGCTCACGCCGCTTTACGTCGCAGTCTTTTTTCTCGTCTGTGCGGCAGGCGCATACGGCATCCAGAAACGTAAGAAATGGGCTTGGTATGGCGGATGGGTCTTCATGTTTTTCTCGGCCGGAGCGATTGGAACTCCTTTGCTATTTTCTGTGATGAACGCGACCGCATTCCTTCAGGGCGCGGCGTCAATTGTCGGCCTCATCGGAGCGCTGTTACTTTGGATGGGTTGGGCGATCTGGTGGTCACGCCGCCAACGTGAATTTGGAGTCGACCCCAAAGCCTAGTCGGCCATTCGAGCTAGAGTTCGTTGCTCTTCCATCACCCATTCTTCTCCATCCTCCTATGAAACTTAACCGCAAACTTCGCATGGGCATGGTCGGCGGCGGGCGGGGCGCCTTCATCGGCGCCGTCCACCGCATGGCCGCCCGCCTCGATGGCGAAATCGATCTCGTGGCCGGCTGCTTCTCATCCGACCCCGAGAAGTCGAAAGCTTCCGGCGCCGATCTCTTCCTCGATCCGGCGCGCGTCTATGGCACCTATCAGGAAATGGCCCGGGCCGAGGCGGCGCTGCCCGCCGACCAGCGCATCGACTTCGTCTCGATCGTCACGCGCAACAACACGCACGCCGCCGTCGCGAAGACGTTTCTCGAGGCCGGCTTCCACGTCGTGTGCGACAAGCCGCTCTGTTTCACGCTCAAGGAAGGCCTCAAGCTCCGCGAGGTCGTGAAGAAATCCGGCAAGGTCTTTGCGCTCACGCACAATTACACCGGCTACCCGATGGTGAAGGAAGCGCGCGACTGGGTGCGCAAGGGCAAGCTCGGCAAGCTCCTCAAGATCGTCGTCGAATATCCGCAGGGCTACGCGTCCGGCTCGTTCGAGGACGCCAAGCCGAGCAAGATCGCCAACTGGCGCATGGACCCGAACGTCTCCGGCGTCTCGAACTGCATGGGCGACATCGGCACGCACGCGCACAACCTCGCGCGCTTCATCACCGGCCTAGAGGTCGAGGAAATCTGCGCCGAGCTCACGACGTTCATCCCCGGCCGCCTGCTCGACGACGACGGCAACTGCCTCGTGCGTTGGACGCAGGGCGTGAAGGGCATCCTGTTCGCCTCGCAGATCTCGAGCGGCGACGAGAACAACATCAACATCCGCGTCTGGGGCACCAAAGGCTCGCTGCAGTGGTTTCAAGAAAACCCGAATGAGCTCATCTGGAAGAAGCACGACGAGCCCCAGCAAATCCACCGCCGCGGCAACAGTTACCACAGCGACGCCGCCAAGGCCGCGATCCGCACGCCCTTCGCGCACCCCGAGGGCTTCATCGAGGCGTTCGCGAACGTGTATCGCAGCGCCGGCGCCGCGATGGCCGACGCGATCGCGGGCCGCAAGGCGCCGAAGGAAGGCTACGATTTCCCGAACATCGACGACGGCCTCGCCGGCATGGCCTTCATCGAGACCGCCGTGAAGAGCGGCAAGGCCGGGGCAAAGTGGCTGAAGTTTCCGAAGTATTGAAGTAGGGCGGGTCTGTGACCCGCCCTTTCTTTCGCCCCTCACGCGGGCTTCAAAAGCGAAAACAAATCCGAGGGCGGGTCACAGACCCGCCCTCCTTTCACCGCCCCACCCGCAGCGCCTCCCCCGCCCGCAGCATCAGCGCCCCGCGCCCCTCGAGGCCGAGCCGCGCGAGGATGCGCTCCATGTGCTTGTCGATTGTGCGCGGGCTGGCCGCGAGGATGACGCCAATCTCGGGGTTCGTCTTGCCCTGCGCCACCCAGTAGGCGACCTCGGCCTGCCGCGGGGTGAGGCCGAGCGCGCAGAGCGCCGCGGGGCCGGGCGGCGCGTGCTCTTCCTCGAGCGCCAGCATCACGGTGTCGTCGTGGCCGGGCGCCGTGAAGCACCGGACTTGCAGCGCGCCGTCCGCCGCCGCGAAGCGCCCGCCCGCCGCCAGCGCCGCCGGCGCGAGGGCAAACTTCGCCATCAGGCCGTGGGCCAGGCGCGTCGCGAAGACGAGGCCGCCGCCGCGCGCCAGCACGACCACCGCCCGGTCGAGCGAGCCGGCGAGCTGCGCCTCCGCGTCGAGCCGGATCGCCACCTCGGCCTCGAGCTCGGCGTTCTGCGCCTCGAGCTTGCGCCGCGCGGCGCGCAGCTCGAGCTGCACGCGCACGCGCGCGACGAGCTCCGCCACGTGCACGGGCTTGGTCACGTAGTCCACCGCGCCGGCAGCGAAGGCCCGCACCTTTTGCTCCGGCTCGTCGATGGCCGTCAGGAAAATCACCGGGAGGTCGCGCCAGCGCGCATCGGCCCGCAGCGCCGCGCACACGGCGAAGCCGTCCTCGCCCGGCATCACCACGTCGAGCAGCACGAGGTCCGGCGCCGTGCGCGCGAGCACCGCGCGCGCGGCCGCGCCGCTGTCGGCCAGCAGCACGCGCACGCCCTCGCGGCGCAGCGCGTCGCACACCACGCCGAGGCTGGCGGGCGTGTCGTCGACGACGAGGACGGCGGGGGAACTCATGGCAGGGCGAGCAGCTGGCGGAGCCGCGAAAGCTGGAAGCCCGCCGCGGCCGCGTCGAGTTCATCCCAGAGCGCATCCGACGCCGGATGCTCCGCGCGCACGCGGGCCAGCGCGGCGCGAAACGCCTCGAGATCGCCCTGCGCGAGCGCGTCGCGCAGCACGGCGCGCGCGGCCTCGGGCAGGGGCGCGGCGGCCGGCGGCGCCTTCCCGAACGGATCGCGCGAGGCGGGCCGGGGCGCCGGGATCCACCGCAGCGCGAGCAGCGCGCCGAGCTTCTCAATCAGGTCCTCCGTGCGGAAGGGCTTGGGCAGAAAGTCGTCGCACCCCGCGGCGCGCGCCTCGGCGGCATCGAAGCTGATCACGGAGGCCGAGGTGAGCAGCACCCGCGCGCCCGCCCCGTGCGGGAGGGCGCGCAGGCGGCGCGTGAGCTCGAGCCCGTCCATCCCTTCCATCCGCAGGTCGACGATCGCGAGGTCCGGCCACGCGCCGGCCCCGGCCGGGAGGCGCGCCAGCGCCGCCGCACCCGAGTCCGCTTCCTCGCAGGCAAAGCCCAGCGGCCGGAGCAGGTCGGTGAGCAGGCGGCGGTTGACGGCATGGTCGTCGACGATGAGCACCCGGCGGCGGGCACCCTCGTAGCCGCCGACCACCGGCGCGGCGGGACGCGGCACCGCCACGTGGACCGGCAGCGTCAGGGCGAACGAGAACACGCTCCCGCCGCCGAGCTCGCTCGCCAGCGCCAGCGTGCCGCCCATGCGCGCGACGAGGGCGCGGCTGATCGCGAGGCCGAGGCCCGTGCCGGGGGCGCTGGGCCGCGCGGTGCGAGCCTGCTCAAAGGGCTGGAAGAGCCGCGCCTGGTCCGCGGGCGCGATGCCCGGGCCGGTGTCCGCCACGGCGAAGGCGAGCGCTTCGCCGGCACGCGAGATCCGCAGCGTCACGCCGCCGCTCGCGGTGAACTTGATCGCGTTGCCGATCAGGTTGTCGAGCACTTGCCGGAGCTTCTGCGCGTCGCCCTCCACCCACGCGGGGAGGTCGGCCGCGCAGTCGCGGTGAAACGCGAGGCGCTTGGCCGCGGCCGCGTTTTGGTGCGCGGCGCAGACCTCGTCGATCAGCTCCCCGAGCGCAAAGGGCGCCGGGCGCAGCTCGATCCTGCCCGCCTCGATCTTGGCGAGGTCGAGCACGTCGTTGATCATGCGGAGCAGGTGCTCGCCGCTCTGGTGGACGATGCGCACGCGCTCGCGCTGGTCGGCGGCGAGGCGCGCGTCGCCCGACAGGAGCTGGGCGTAGCCGATGACGCCGTTGAGCGGCGTGCGCAGCTCGTGGCTCATGGAGGCGAGGAAGGCGCTCTTGGCGCGGCTGGCGGATTCCGCGGCGTCGCGCGCGGCGGCGAGCTCGCGGGTGCGCTCGGCCACGATCCCCTCGAGCCGCACGCGCTCGCGCCCGGCGCGCGCGAGGCGCCAGCGCACGAAGAGCGCAATCGCGCCGATCGCCAGCAGGCCGTAGAGCGCGAACGCCAGCGGCCGCAGCTGCCAGGGCGGCGTGACGGCAAACGCAAACGCCGCGGGCTCGCTCACGTTGCCATCCGGATCCTGCGCGCGGACCTCGAAGGTGAACGGCCCGCCCCACAGGCCGGTGAACGTCGCCTCCGTGCGCGCCGACCACGGCGACCACGTGTCGTCGTAGCCGCGCAGGCGCGTCTGGTATCTCATCCCCGGGCCGGCGCCGAAGCGCACCGCGCTGAAGCTGAACGTGAGCGGGCCGAGGCCGTAGCCGAACTGCGTGGACGCGCGGTCGGGCGCGGGCGTCTGGTGCGTCCCGTCGGGCAGCGTGCAGTCGTCCAGCACCACGCCCCACGGCGCGGCGGGCGGGGCGGGCGCCGCGAGATCGATCCGCGCGAGGGCGTCGGGGCCGCTGGCCCAGAGCGCCTCGCCGCGGGCGTCGCGCTCCCAAAACAGGAAGCGGGCGCCGCCATACGCGATGCGGGGCAGGATTTTTCGCGGCAGCGGCGTGAAGCGCGCCGGGCCGGAGGGCTGGAGGTCCAGCTCGCCGATCAGGCCCGGCAGATCCTCGGCGCCCTGCGTGTCGGCCTGGGCCCAGAGCCTGTCCGCGCCATCGGTGGGCGCGAGCGGCCAGAGCTGCGTGCGCTCGTGGCGGCCGGGGATCTGCAGGCGCTCCGCCAGCGCGAAGCGATCGGCCGGCGCGTCGTGGCGGAAGGTGCCGGCATCGGTGACAAAGACGACCTCGGCGCCGACATTGTAGACGTGGCTCCAGCCCTGGCCATTGGGCAGGCCGCGGTCCTCGCGATAGCCGGTGAACGTCGCCTTCGACCAGTCGCCGTCCGCCGCGCCGGCCGGGCGCGTGACCTTGATGAAGCCGCGTGTCGGCGTGCCCAGCCACAGCGTGCCGTCGGCGCCCTCGGCGATCGTGCGCACCTCGGTGGCGAGGCCGGGCACCGCGCCCTCGTCGCGCCAGCGGCCGTCCTCGAAGCGCAGGACGTTGAAGCCGCTGAAGCGGCCGACGAAGACGCGATCCGGATGGCGCGGGAGCCGCGCGATCTTGCTCACGCCGTCGGCGGCGGAAAAGATCAGCTCGGGCGACGCGGCGCCGTCGGCGAGCTGCAGCACGCCCTTGTCGGTCGCCATCAGCAGGCCGGCGGGATGGCTCGCGAGTGACCAGCACACGCCGGGGCCGCCGGCGAGCGGGGCGAAGCGGGCGTTGGCCGCGGCGCCGGCCTGCGCGGGCACGAGGCGCACCACGCCCTCGGGCGTGGCGGCGAAGATCGAGCCGGCGTGGCGGGTGACATCGCGCACCAGGCCGCGGGGCAGGCCGGTCGTGGCGTCGAAGAACGAGAGCCGCGGGCTCGGCTCGAGGCGCACCACGCCGTTGCCCGTGCCGATCCAGACGCCGCCCTCGCGATCGCGCGTGAGGCTGAGGATCGAGTCGCTCTCAAGGCCGTTGGCGGACGAGACGCGCGCGAGGAAATTGAAGTCCCCGTCCGCCAGGATCACGCCTTGCGTGGGCGTGGCGATCACGCGCGTGCCGTCGGCCAGCCGGGTCATGGCGCGCAGCTGGGTGCGCGCGAGAAACGCGTCGAGCGGCGTGGGGCGCGGCTCGAGCCGGCCGTCGCGCAGCAGGAAAAATTTGTCGCCGCCGAGGTGCGCGAGCAGGCGGCCGCCGGCCTGCGGCTCAAGCGCGACGGTGGGCGCCTGCGCGAATTCCGGCGCCGTCGAGACCGCCGCGAACTCGTGGCCGTCGAAGCGGAACAGCCCGCCGCCCTGCCGATGAAGATACAGCTCCTCGCCGGCGGGGATGAGCGCCTGGCGCGGCTTGCCGTGGAGCGGCCAGGTCGCGAACGCGCCCTCCCGCCATCGCAGCACGCGGGCCTCGGTGGCGAGCCACACCGCGTCGCCGACGGCGGCCATGCTCCAGATCACGCCGAGCGGCCGGACGGCGGCGGGGAGCTGCCCGACGAGCGACGTGTAGGCCGGCGCGCCGTCCGCGCCGGGCGCGATGAAGCCAAACTCATCCGTGCCGCCGATGAACACGCGCCCGCCCGGCCCGATGACGAGCGCGCGCACAAAGCTCGTCGGCAGCAGGTGGCGGCGCCAGAGCGTGCCGTCATAGCTGAGGACCGACTGGCTGTTGCCAAACCACATCGTGCCGTCGGGCGCCTGCGCGCCCATCCAGATCTGCTGGTGCGCGCGGTAGTCGCGCGGCGTGAACACCTGGAGCAGCGGGCGCCCGACCTCGCCCGGCGCCGCGGCATGCAGCGCGGGCGCCAGCGCCAGCGCGGCGAGGAGAAGGCGGAGGACCGGGGCGGACACACGCGAGGAGAGCGCGCCGGGCGGCGGGGCGTCAATCGCCCGGCGCGCCCTCGCGCGCACTCGCGCGGCCGATCGCCTCAGCCCAGCAGCTCGCGCAGGCGCCCGAGCTGGAAGCTGGCGGCGGCCTGGTCGAGTTCGTCCCACGGCGCGGCCACGCCGGGGTGCTCCGCGCGCACGCGCGCCAGCGCCGCACGGAAGGCCTCCAGGTCGCCCTGCGCCAGCAGGTCGCGCAGCGCCGCGCACGCGGCCCCGGGCAACGGCGCGGCGGCGGGCGCCGCCGTCCCGGGCTCGCCGCGCGGGCGCGACGGCGCGGTTTGCCAGCGGAGCGCAAGCAACGCGGCGACCTTCTCGAGCAGGTCGGGCACGCGAAACGGCTTCGCCAGGAAATCGTCCGCGCCCGCCGTGCGGCCCGCCGCGGGATCAAAACCCAGCACCGAGGCGGACATCAGCAGGATTTTCACGCCGCGGCTCCGCGGCCGGCCGCGGAGCGCGCGCGTGACCGCGAGGCCGTCGAGCCCCGCCATGCGCACATCGAGCACGATGAGATCGGGCCACGGCGCCGCGCCGTCGAGCCGGGCGAGCGCGTCGTCGCCCGAGGCGCACTCCGCGCACGCGAAGCCGAGCGGCGCCAGCAGATCGACGACGAGGCGGCGGTTGATCGGCTGGTCGTCGACCACCAGCACGCTCCGGCGCGGGCCGTCGTAGCCGATGACGGTCGCCGCCTGCCCGGCCGGCGCCGCGGCGCCCGCGGCGGCCGGCAGCGCCACCGAAAACGAAAACACGCTCCCCCGCCCCACCTCGCTCACCAGCGTGATCGCGCCGCCCATGCGCGCGACCAGCGCGCGGCTGATCGCCAGGCCGAGGCCGGTGCCGGGCGCATCGGCGCGCGCCGCGGCTTGCTCGAAGGGCTGGAAGAGGCGCGCTTGGTCCGCCGGGGAGAGGCCGGGGCCGGTGTCGGCGATGGCAAACGAGAGCAGGCCGGCCCCGTCGCCCGAGCCTGAGACGCGGAGCGCCACGCTCCCCCGGGCGGTGAACTTGATCGCGTTGCCGACGAGGTTGTCGAGGACTTGCCGGAGCTTCTGCGGGTCCCCCACCACCGTCGCGGGCAGCTCCGGCGCGGGCTCGAGCGCGAAGGCGAGGCCCTTGGCCGCGGCGCCGGGGGCGTGCGCCGCGGCGAGGTCGCGGAGGAAATCGCCGAGCGCAAACGGCGCGGGCCGCAGCTCGATCTTGCCCGCCTCGATCTTGGCGAGGTCGAGCACGTCGTTGATCATGCGGAGCAGGTGCTCGCCGCTCTGGTGGACGATGCGCACGCGCGCGTGCTGTTCGGGCGCAAGGCGCGGGTCGGCCTGCAACAGCTGCGCGTAGCCGATCACGCCGTTGAGCGGCGTGCGCAGCTCGTGGCTCATCGCGGCGAGGAAGGCGCTCTTGGCGCGGCTGGCGGATTCCGCCTGGTCGCGGGCGGCGGCGAGCTCCGCGGTGCGCACGGCCACGAGGTCTTCCAGCCGCCGCCGCTCGCGCTCGGCCCGGGCGAGGCGCCAGCGCACGAAGCCGAAAATCGCCATGCTCGCGGCCAGCGCGTAGAGCGCATAGGCGGCGGCCGAGCGGTGCCACGGCGGCGCGATGGCGAAGGCCGCGCGCGCCGTCTCGCCCGCGCGGCCGCGCGCGTCGCGGGCGCGCACCTCGAGGATGAACGGGCCGCCAAAGAGGTTGGTGTAGGTGACCTCGGGCGCGGCGGCCGGCGTCCACGCCGAGTCATAGCCGAGGAGCCGCGTCTCATAGGTGACGCCGGCGGCGACGGCCGCCGGGCTCGCAAACAGCAGGCGGAGCGGCTCGCGGCTGAACGGCAGCGCGAGCGTGGCGCGGCCCGGCCGCCAGCGGTGCGCGCCGCGGACGATTTCGCTGATCACGGCCGCGGGCGGCGCGGGCGCGGGCAGCGGGGCGCCGAGGTCGAGGCGCACCGTGCTGCGCGTGCCGGAGATCCACAGCCAGTCGCGCCCCGCCTCGGGGAGCCAGGTGAGCATGCGGGCGCCGCTGAAGCCGAGCGCCGCGTTGAGCACCTCGGGAAACGGCGTCCAGCGCGGCGCCGCCGCCTCGAGCCGATCGAGCGTGCCCACCTCGAAGCCGCCGTCAGGCCGGCGCACCTGGAACCACACGCGATCGCGCCCGTCGGTCTCGATCGGGAGCGTGTTGATGCCGGCGGGGAATCGCCCCGCAAAGCGCGGATCGGGCGTGAAGCGCTCGCCGGTCGCGTCCAGGCGGAAGACGCCGGCCTTTTGGCAGGCGAGGATTTCGTCGCGCAGCACGACGAGCTTCACCCAGCCGCCCTCGGCGGAGAGGCCGTGCGCGGCGTCGAAGCGCGTGTGCCCCGCCATCGTGCCGTCGGGCCGCAGCCGCACGCGCAGCGCGACGCCCGCGGTCGTGCCGGCCCAGACGGTGCGGCCCGGCGTCTCGACAAGGTTGGTTGTCTCCAGCTCGAAGTCCGGCACGCGCGCGAGCGGCGTCGCGACGAGGTCGGGCGTGAGGCGCACGAACTCCAGGCCGCGCAGCATGCCGACGGCGAGCACTCCCGGCAGCGCCTGCACCGCGTAGATGTCCTCGCACGGGCTCGGGGTGGCGCGGACGAGGCGCGACTCGCCATCGAGCCGGATCACGCCGCGCTCGCTGCCGCTGAGGAGCGCGCCGTGGAGGAGGACGCCATTCGACAGCCGGCCCGAGGCCGTGCGCGAAAAAGGCTGGAGCTGCGCGGCGCCGAGCGCATCGGGCGCGGGGGCGAGGCGCAGCGGCGGCACGTCCGACATCGCCAGGACGATCTCGCGGCCGACGCGGAGCACGTCGCCGCCGATGGCGTCGGGCCGGCCATTGCGCGCGTCAAACAGGCTCCACGGCACCAGCGGATCAAAGGCGGAGACGCCGTTGGCCGTCTCCACCCACACGTGCCCGTCGCGCCCCAGGCCGAGGCCGTAGGTCGCGGCATTGGCGAGGCCCGAGGCCGCGGTCAGCCGGCGCACGGGCACGCCGTCGGCCGCGAGCTGCACGAGCCCTTCGCCCGCCGTGGACACGAGGTAGCTGCCGTCCGCAAGGCGCAGTCCGTTGCGGATGCCGGTGCGGCGCAGAAAATCGTCGATGGGCGTCGGCCAGGGCGCGAGGGCCCCATCGGGCGCCGCGCGCAGGAGCGTGCCGTTGTCGAGGGCGGCGAGCACGCCTCCGTTTTCCGCGGGCAGCAACGTGAGCCGGCGCGCGGCGCCGAGGCGCGGATCGCGGGCAAAGGGCTGCCAGTTGCCCTCCCGCCAACGCAGGAGCTCGTCACCCACGTGGCAGAACGCTTCGTCGCCGACGAGGCGCACGGCGGGGCGCTGGCCGGCAAAGCCACGCCAGTTAAAGGGAGCGGGGCCCCGGCCGTGCCACTCGATGACCACGCCATCCGTCGCAAAGAAAATCCGATCCTTGATCGCGACCGCACTCCACACACTGAAATCGCCGGCCAGCTTCCCGGGGAAATGCCCGGCCAGCGACACGAACCGCAGCTCGCCCGAGTCCGGCGCGGGCTCGAGCCGGCCGAGCATCCCGCCGCCGCCGATGTAGAGCAGGCCATCTGGTCCAAAGGTGAGTGCCCGCGTCCACGTGCCGGGCAGCGGGAATTGCCGCCAGCGCTCGCCGTCAAACGACACGACCGCGCCGTAGGTCCCGAAATACATCACGCCGTCCGACGCGCGCGCCGTGGCGAAAATCTGGCTGTGCCCGCGGTAGACCTCCGGCGGGAAATTTTTGATCAGCGGCAGCCCCGCCTCGGGGTCAAAGGCCGCCGCGGCCGCGGCGCCGGGCGGCGCGCACGCGAGCAGCAGGCAGATGAGAAGGCGGGAATATCGCACGCGGCGCGAGGAGGTGTCACGCCCCGGCGGAGGCGGCCGCGGGCTTTTCCCGCCACGTCAGCGCAAACAGCGCCGCCAGCAGCGGCAGCACGCCGGCCACGAGGATCATCGGGGCAAACTTGCCGATGGCGGGCGAATGCGTGTCAGCGTAGTGGCCGACGAGCGGATGGAGGCGGGAGTTGATGAACCACACCGAGGCGCCGATGAGGCCGAGGCATTTCGAGGTGTGCTGCGGCACGATGTCCTGCACGAAGGTGTAGAACATCGCGAACACGCCGAGGATGCCCGCGCCCACGATGCAGTAGAGCACGACGAGCACGCCGCGATCGAGGCCGAGGAGGAGCGGCGTCGCCGCGAGGCACATCACGGCGGCGATCATCAGCGTGATCTTGCGCGCGCGCTCGACGGAGCGCCCATCGCGGGCGAGCCGCTTCACCAGGAAACCGATCGCAATGCTGCCGACATCGGCCGCGAGATAGAAACCGATGAGCAGGTATTGGAGCTCGCGATCGTCGAACTTGAGGTCGACCACCAGGTGGCGCGGCAGCCACACGCGGTAGAAGTGCCAGGCCATGTTCACCGCGATGCCGACGGCGGCGGTGATCCAGAACGTCCGCATCCCGAACACCGCGGTGAACGGCACGTGCCTCGCGGGCGCCGTCGCCTCCACCGGCGCCGCGTGCGCCATCTCCACGGCCTTTTCCCCGCGGGTGCCGAGCAGCCAGATGACAATCCACCCGACGCCCGTCGCGCCCACCACCATGAAAAGCCCGCGCCAGCCCTCGCCCATCGGCCCGACGAACGCGAGCACGAGCAGCGGCGTGACCACCGCGCCGACGGTCATGCCGGAATTGAAGAGGCCGTTGGCAAACGCCTGCGACTCGCGCGGGATGATCCGCCGGATCACGCCCACCGCGACCGGCCAGTTGAAGGCCTCCGCGGCGCCGAGCACCGCGCGGCAAACATGGAGCTGGAACACCGTCTCCACAAAGCCCGTCGCAAACCCCGCGAGCGACCACACCAGGAGCGCCGCCGGATAGAGCCACCGCAGGCTCCACCGATCGGCCATCCAGCCCGCGACGATCAAAAACACCGCGTAGGAGTAGCCGAACCACGCCTCGAGCTCGCCGTAACCCTGCTCGTTGAGGTTGAAGTCCCGCTTGATGAACGTGGCGAGCGAGCCGAGCGTCTGCCGGTCGACGTAGTTCACCACGGTCGCCAGCAGCATCATCACGACGATCCACCATTTCCAGGCGGGGACGGACGGCGCAGCGGACGCGGGGGCGGGAGAGGGTTGGGCGCTCACGGGGGGATTGGGGCGCGCGACTGTGCGCGGCGCGCGGGCGCGGGGTCAAGCGGCGCATCCGGCGGGGGGCTACTCATCGCCGTCCTTGCGCCGCTGCGTCGCGCGCAGCTGGCGATTGAGTTTCCTCCACTGCGCCCGGGTCTCGCGCTCCAGCCGCGGATCGGCGCGGCGCGCGGCGTAGGCCTGCTCGCGCTGGAGTTTCTGGAAGCTCTGCCAGCGATCGAAATCGAGCGTGCCATCGTCGAGCGCCGCCTGGATGGCGCAGCCGGGCTCGGTGCGGTGGGCGCAGTCGGTGAAGCGGCAGCGGGCCGCCAGCGCGGCGATGTCGGCAAACGCGGTTTCCAGCGCGCCTTCGTCCACCTCCCACAGCTGCAGCTCGCGCATGCCGGGCGTGTCGATGACGAGCCACCCGGCCGGCGCGACGATCAGCTCGCGATGCGTGGTCGTGTGGCGCCCCTTGCCCACGGCCTCGCTGATCGCGCCGGTGGCCTGCCGCTCGGCGCCGAGGAGGCGGTTGATGAGGGTCGACTTGCCGACGCCCGAGGAGCCGAGCAACGCGAGCGTGCGCCCCGGCACGAGCCAGGGTGCGAGCGCCCCGAAGCCGTCGCCGCGCGCGGCGCTGAGCGGGACGACGGGCGCGCCCATCGCGAGCGGCTCGACTTCGCCTCGCGCCGCGGCGGGCGCGGGGTGCAGGTCGGCCTTGTTCAGCACGACGACGGGCTGCGCGCCGCTGTCCCACGCGGCGGCGAGGTAGCGCTCGATGCGCCGGACGTTGTAGTTTTGGTCGAGCGCCGTGACGAGGAGCACGGTGTCGACATTGGCGGCCACGATCTGCTCGACGGCGGCGTCGCCGGCGGCGCGGCGGGAGAACTTGGTCTTGCGGGGCAGCACGCCGTGGATGTCCGCCTGCGCCTCGCCGGGCCGGGGGCGCACGGCCACCCAGTCCCCCACCGCGGGCAAGCCGCCGCGACCCGCCGAGGTGTGCAACAGTTTGCCGGTGCACGCCGCGGTGAGTTCGCCGCGGGTGGAAAGCAGCGCATAGGCGTGCCGGTGCTCGAGCGCGACGCGCGCCGGCAAGAGGCCGTCGGCGGCGAAAGGAGCGAAGTGGCCGGAGAAAAAATCATCCCAACCGAGGGCAGTGAGATTCATGGCAGATGACAGGAGACTGATGAGACAGGGAGATGGAAAAAAGGAAGGCAGGCCGGGCACGCGCATTGCCGCCCGGCGGGAGTGCGCGGAAAACGAAAAGGCCGCCCCGGTCGGGCGGCCTGCGTCTCAAGCGAGCGTGTTTGCGTGCGGGCGTCTAGCCGCGCGCCGCGGGGCCAACCGGCGGGAGCGAGAAGCGGGAAAGGACAATCTCGGTCATCGTTTGCGGGGGTTGGCGGTGGAGGTTGGGCCTCTCACGAGGCGGGACGCCGCGAAGGAGGCGCGCGGCCGGCCGCGTGTCAACCACCCCGTCGCCCCCCATACGCAGGCCTGCGTATTTCGCCCGCGGCGATTTTCGGCGACCATCGCCGCATCGCTCCACCATGAAATCGCTCCCGCTCCTCCTCGGCTGCCTCTCGCTCGCCCTGTCCGCCGCCCCGCTCCGCGCCGCCACCGCCGCGAAGGAGCTCTGGTCCACGCCCCTCGGCGGCGACGCCAAATGGCACCAGCTCACCGCGCTCGGCACGCTGCTCGTCGGCACCGACGCCGCCCTCGTCGCGATTTCGCCCGAGGACGGCAAGATCGCGTGGCGCCGCGACGACATCAGGAAGTCCAACCGCAACAACGCCCGCGAAATCCCCGGCACGCCGCTGCTCATCTGCAATACCTACGACGGGATGATGAACAGCAAGGTCACCTGCATGGCCATCGACTACCTCACCGGCCAGAATGTGTGGACCACGCCGCAGATGCTCGCGCAATACCACGGCACCATCCCGGTCCCCGACAAGAACCTCGTGATCTTCGTCGTGAACACGATGGATCAGAAGGAAAACGGGATCTACTTCATGGCGCACGATCTCGCGACGGGGGCGCGGAAGTGGTCGGTGAAGTTCACGAAGGCCGGCGGCATTCCCCTGCACCTGGCCGACAACAGCGGGAGGTTCATCCCCACGATGGATCTCTCCGGCTACCACGAGCCCGTGGTCGACGGCGACGAGATGTATGTCGGCTACCTCGGCGTCCACTGCATCGATCTCACGACGGGCGCGACCAAGTGGGGCGTCGAGTTCCCCCCGGGCAACAAGGGCCTGAAGCGCACCTACGCGCCGCTGCGCATCGACGGCGACCGCATCTACGGCGCCGGCGGCGGCAGCGTCTACGCCATCAACCGCCGCGACGGCTCCACGATCTGGAAGAGCGACCGCATCTCCGATTTCGCCGGCCTCTTCAAGGCCCGCGACAACGCCATCGTCGCCCAGCTCGAGATCGTCGGCGGGAAGATCTTTTCGCGCTACGGCGGCAATTTCTCCGACGGCAAGACGGCCCAGCTGCGCGAGCCGCTCGGCATCGTGGTGCTCGATCCGGCCGACGGAAAGTCGCTCTACCATTTCGACAAGGCCAAGGAGGGCATCACCAACATGGTCGTGACCGGCGGCGACGCGAAGACCGTGGTCTTCGCCGATGGCGCGCACATCTACGGCATCGACGCCTCCGGCGCGACGCCCGCGGAGGCGTTCAAGCAACCCATCGAGTTCAAGCGGAAGATGGGCGTCGGCAGCGTCGCCAAAATCGGCCTCGGCGCGCTGGGCGGCGTGAGCGGCCTCGTGAAGGGCGTCGCCTCCGCCAACAAGGGCCTGCTCGACGTGCCGGTCGCGATGAACCTGGTGGGCAACCGCGTCGTGGCGCAGGGCAAGCAGCACCTGCTCGCCTTCGACACCGTCGGCCGGACCTCCGAGTGGTCGCTCTTCTACGCGGCGCCGAGCGAGGCGCTCGCCAATGTCGCGATGTTCGCCGTCACCGCCGCCGCAGCCGTCTACGGCAACGCGCAGGCCGCGACCAGCGGCGGCATCGGCACGAGCGGCTACAACAGCGGCGTGAACACCATCCACAGCAACCTCTCCAGCTACAACAGCTACACCGAGAAGCTCGCGCGCCGCGGCCAGTCCAAGGCCTCGCAGGGCTACAGCTACATCCTCACGAAACTGGAGAAGGACATCGGCGTCGTCGGCGTGAACCTCGCGACCGGCGACACCGACCGCGAGATCGCGCTCAAGGAAAAGGAGCCCGACTACATGGTCGACGAGTCGCTGAACCGCGTCTTCCACTTCAAGGGCAAGAGCACGGTCGTCGGCTACCAGTTCTAAGCCGCGGCGGGCGGGCCCGCCCGCCGGCTCAGGAGGCTCGCCCCACCACCGCGGGCCCGGCGGCCCGCCGCGACGCAGGGCGCGCATACGCAAGCGTGCGTATTCCGCATTTCCGCGAAATCAGGGAAGCTCCCCGGGGCGCGCACCCGCGCGCCTGACCTCACTCCCCGCTTCCCAACCGCAGAACCCTCCCGTGAAAAAACTTCCCGTTTCAGCCGCCTGTGCCGTGTTGTTCGCCCTCGCCTCCGGCGCGGCCTTTGCCCGCAAGCCGTTTGAGGCGGTCGCCGTCACCGCCGGCCCTTCGCCCGTCACCGTCACCGCGGGCGGCTCCAACCTGAGCGACTTCGTCTCCAGCCTGATCAACACCAACGGCCAGTTCTCCGCCCTCAACGGCCGCGCCTACACGGCGAGCTCGACGTTCCTCGGCGTGCCGAATGCGGTCACGTTCAACACGAACGCCACGGGCACCGCGGTCACCTACGGCCTCACGCCGATCGGCTTCAGCCGCACGTTCACCGGCGCCTCGAAGCAGGACGTCGATGACCAGATCGACGATTTCTTCCAGAAGAACGGCGCCGACACGATCGCGCGCTTCCTCAAGGCCATCGCGGAAAAATCGCCCCTCGCCGTCACCGACGGCAACCCGAACTCCGCCACCGCCGTCGCCGCCGCCGGCACCTTCACCGGCCAGGGCTTCACGCCGGCCGACGAGATTCTGGCGGGCATCGACGCGGCCACCGGCGGCAACCCGCGCTACGGCGGCTTCGGCATCGGCTTCAACGCCGGCAAATTCGAGGCGGGCGACTTCAAGGGCAACAACTACGACTTCTCCCTCACCGGCCTGAACGTCGCGCTCGGCGAGCGCGTGCGCCTCGTCACGCCGATCTCGCTCGGCTACCTCAAGGTCGAGGGCGCGCAGGTCGCTGGCGCGGGCATCAACTTCGCGCTCCCGATTCGGTTTCAGGTGATGAACAAGGACAACCCGTTCAACTGGCGCCTCACGCCGCTGGCCGGCATCGGCCTCCGCGGCTCCGCCGATCTCGCGGGCGGCGCGCTGCTCTGGCAGGCGGGCGCCACCAACACGATCGACTACAAGGTCGCGCCCAAGCTCGTCCTTTGCCTGATCAACCAGTTCACGTTCCACCGCAGCATCGGTATCAACTACGGCGACTATCATTTCGATCCCAAGATCGACCAGCAAATCATGAAGAACGGCGTGCGCGCGGTCACGCCCCTCAGCCCGCGCGTCATCGGCGATTTCTTCGTCGTCGACACCCGCTTCCTGAAGGCCGCCGCGGTGAAAGGCTTTCAAACCTATGGCGGCTCGCTGTCCTTCCGCGCGACGCCGAGCTACAACCTCACCCTCGGCGCGAACTACGACACGGGCGACCGCTTCAAAGCCTACTCGATCGGCCTTTCGTCGGCGTGGCGGTGGTAAGCGCCTGAGCGGGCCGCCCGCCTTGCGGGCCGGCTCGTTCTTGTCCCGTGAAGCACCGGCAACGAAGCTCCCGCTGGCGGCGCGCGCTGCGGTGGTGCGCCGGCGCGGCGCTGGCGGCCGGGGTCGCCCTGTGGGCGTGGGTCGCCTTTTTTCCGGTGCCGCTGGGCTGGGCCGTGCGGCTGGGCCTCGCCCGCGCGCTGCCGGCCGGCGGGCCGCTGCGCGTCGCGATGGAGGAGGTGGTCTTCCGCTGGCGCTGGGGCGAGCCGCTCGCGGCGCTGGAAGTGCGCGGGCTTGACGCGAGCGCGCAGGGCCGCCCGCTGGCCCGGTGGCGCGAACTGATCGTCGAGGTGCCCAAGGCCGGCCTGTGGCGCCGCCAGTTCGCCCCGGGCAGAATCCTGCTGCGCGATCCGGTCGCGACGCTGGATCAAACGGCGGAGGGGGCGCTCGCGCTGCTCGCCTCCCCCAAGCCGGCGGGCCCTGCCGCCCCGCTTGACCTTTCGCCGCTCGGGCCGGTGCTGCCGGCGCCGGGCGCGGCCACGCGGGTCGTGATCGAGGGCGCGACCATGCATCTGCGCAACGCGGCCGGCGCGGCGCAACTCCCGGTCGGGCCGCTCCGCGCGACGCTCGCGCGCGAGCCCGCCGGGTCGCTCACCCTCGAGCTCGATCTGCCGCTGAGCCGCGACGGGGCCGCGCCGCGGCTCACGGCGCGCGCGGCGCTGGAGCCGCGGAGCCTGCGGGGCGACTTTTCCCTCGCGCTCCCGGCCTTCTCCACCGACGCGATCCCCGCGCTGCCCGGGGCGCCGCCGCTGCCGTTTCAGGGCGTGGTCGCGCTGGACGCGAGCGGCCACCTCGATCTGCTCGGGCCCGGCGTGGTGGATGCCGCCGTCGGCCTGACCCTCACGAACGCCCGCATCGTCGCGCCGCGTGAATTTGCGGCGGAGGACATCCGGCTCGATCAACTCGAGCTGCGTGGGCGGATGGACGCCAAGACCCGCCGCGTCGTGCTGGAACGCGGCCGCGTGCGCGCCGGTGCGCTGGAGCTGGACGTGGGCGAACTGGACGCCGCGCTCGGCGATCGCCCGCAGGCCCGCTGGCAGTTGGAAGCCCGCGGGCTGAAGGGCGCGGACGTGCGCCGCCTGCTCGCGCGGCAGACCCGGGCGCGCCTCCCGCTCACGGACGAAGCGATCGATGCGCTCGCCCTGGATCGGCTGACGCTGTCGGGGCGCGGCGAAGTGGCGCAGGACACCGCGGGCGTGTGGTCGGCCCAGGCCATGGAGCTCAAAGGCGAGGCGACGTTTGCGCTCGGCCCCGAGACCTTGGCGTGCGCCTGGAGCGCGCGCCAAGCCAAGCAAGGCGGGGACATCCAGCTTGAGGTGACGCTGCCCGCCTTCACCCCGGGTCGCTGGCCGGCGGCGCTGATTGCGGGCACTCCCGCAGGCTGGTTTGATTTGCCGTTGTCGCTGACCGCGCAGGCCGCCGTCACGGCCGCGGGCGAGCCGCGGGCGGCGCGGCTCACGTTCTCCGCGGGGAGCGGCTCCGTGAAGCCGGCGCAAGGCAAGGGACCGGCGATCGAGGTGCGGCGCCTGGAGGTGCAGGCGGAAAGCGATCGGTTCGACCGCGCGTGGCGCATCCCGGCGGCGCGGCTCGAGCTCACGGAGGGAGCCAGGCTCGAGCTCGTGAATTTCCAGGCGGAGCTCGGCGCGGCGCAGATGGCGGCGGAGGGGGAAACGCGCCTGGCGAATCTCTCGGGAGACTTTCTCTCGCGATGGCTGCCCGCGGAGACGTGGGCGCCGCTCACGGCGCGCCAGCTGCCGCCCCGCGCCGTCGCGCTCGACGAACTCGTCGTGCGCTTCAAGGCGGCTGCGGCCGCCGCTCCCTCGAAGGGCTGGCAGCCCACGTCGATGTCGGCCGAAGCCACGGCGAAATTGCGGCTCAACGCCGCGCGGCTCGCGCTGGCCGCGCGCGCGACGCTGCCGGAGCCCGGGGCGTCGGTCGACGCCAGCGTGACGGTGGAGGAATTCCAGCCCGCGCAGCTCGGCTTGGTCCTGGCCGAAGGCCTGGGCTCCGAGCTGATCGAGTTTCCGGTCTCGCTGCGGGCGACGGCGCGCGCGAGCCTCGACGGCAACCTCTCACGCGGCGATCTTGAGCTCCGCGCGGGCGCGGGCCGCGTGAAGCTGCCGGCGGCGCTCGGCGATGGCGCGGTGCCCTTCAAGGCCCTCGCCCTCGACGCCAGCTACGAGCCGGCGCAAGGGCGGGCCGAGGTGAAATCGCTGCGGCTCGAGGCCGCGGGGCTGCAAGTTGATCTGGCGGATGTCACGGCGACGACCGCGCCGCCGCACGCGGTGAACGGCCGCCTCGAGCTGGCGCCGTTTTCGCTGCGACCGCTCTTGGAGGTGTGGCCGGCGCGCGTGCAACCGGAGTTGCGGCGCATGGCTGAATCGGCGCTGCGCGGCGGGGATTTTCTCGGCGGGCGTTTCGAGGGGAGCGTGAAATTCGATCCCGCGGCGCCGACGCCGCTGACCATCGCGCGCCTTCAAGGCGAGGCGCGGCTCGCGGCGCTCGACGTCGTCCACGCCGCCGTGCCTGGTCCCGTCGCGCTCGGACGCCTGACCGCAACGGTGGATTATCCGCGGGCGACGGTGGAACTGCAGGACATCGCGGTGCCGGGCGCGCGCGTGACGAGCGCCCGCGCGCAGGTGGACGGACTGGATCGCGCCGCCCCGGCCGCGAAGCTCGAGGCGAAGTTCGAAACGGATCTGGTGGCCGCGAACCGCGCATGGAAATTTGCCCCGGACGACTTGGCGACCGGCACGCTCGGCGGCGAACTCACCGTGGAGGCCCCGCTCGACCTCGCGACCGCGACGGCCGGGATCGCCCTCGATCTGCGGCGGACGAAGCTGAAGCTGCCGCTCCCCGTCAAAGCCATCCCCGACACGATCGCCGCGCGCGTGAGCCTCGCCCAGCCGCTCGCGCCGGATCAGCCCATGAGCCCGGGGTTTTCCGTCGAGACCTCGGCGTGGCTCGGCGCGCCGATGCGCGTGGCGGGCCGCGCGCGGCTGAGCGCGGCCACGCACCAGCCCGAGGTGATCGAGGTCACGGGCTTTGACCACGGGCTTACCCGCTTGCAGGCGAGCTATCGGCAACCGAGCGCGCTGCACCGCGAGATTTCCGTCACGGGCTCCTATCTGGACCTGGGGCCGCTGCTGCGTGCCGGCCTGGCGGCGGCCGATGCCCTCGCCGCGCGCCCGGCGGCGGCGGCCGCGCCGCCCGTCGCCGCGGAGGACGCACCGGGCACCCTCAGGATCGACGCCAGCCTCGGCGAGATCGCGTTCGGCCCGGGCCACAACGCGCGGGCCTTCGAGCTGCACACGCGGCTGGCGCAAAACTGGCCGGCGGAATTTTCCCTCTCTTCCCTCGTGGGGAAAGACGATGCGCTCAACGCCACGCTCACGGGCCCGCTGGAGCATCAAGTCTTCAAGTTTTCGATCACCGATGCGTCCGTGTGGATGCGCACGCTCGCCGCGCCGTGGAACCAGACGCCGCCGGCGCCCGGCCAGTTCGGATCGCTGGTGCTGCAGTTGGCGAAGGTGCCGACGATCGTCGCGGGCGGCGCGGTCTCGCTCGAGGCGGACCTGCGGCGCGGCGAACCCGAGTGGCTGAGCGGACGGCTGCAATTGCGGCGAGCCATCATGATCCGCGCGCCCTACGTGCTGCAGTTGCTCGCGCGCAAGTCGGGCCGCTCCGTGCAGGACTCGCCGACGATCGAGGAGTTTTCCATCGGCAAGCTCGCGCTCGGCAAAACAAACCTGACCATCACCGACCTGACGCTGACCGGCTCCGGCCTGATCGATCGCATCAAGCTGAAGTCCGCCAGCTACGGCCTGGCCGACGAGGCGCTCAAGGTGGACGGCGAGTATTTCGGCGTGGGCTTCGACATCCTCGGCACGCGCGCCGACCCGAAGATATTCCTCAAGGACAGCAACCCGATCATCCGCGCCATCGGATCGCGCAACGAGTTCGACTTCGACACGGCGCCGCCCGCGCCCAAGCCGCCGGCGCCAAAATAAGGGCCGGCGCGCGCCACCCCTGCCCTACAGCGCGATGCGCCGCGCCTTCGGGTCCGGGTTTTGCCGGAAAAAAAGCGCCGTGTGCCCGACCGCGCCGACGCAGTGCGACCGCGATTCCGCCGCAATCTGATCGCAGAGCGCCGCGCGCTCGTGGCGATCAGCACCGTGAAAGCGCAGCTTCACCAGCTCGCGGCCCGCCAGCTGGCGCTCGAGTTCCGCCGCGAGCGCGGGCGTGAGGCCGGCTTTCCCGACGTCGAGGCCGTCGGCGAGGGTTTGCCCGAGGCTGCGGAGCCGGGACTTTTGCGCGCTGCTGAGAAGGGACGGTTCCATGCGGGCGCCTTCATGCCCGGACCCGCCGGGAAAAGAAAGAACGTTGTCACGCCGCCGCGAGCACCCGCGCGAACACCGCGCGATCGACGTTGCCGCCCGTGAGCACGAAGCCGACGCGCCGGCGCGGCCCCGCCGCGCGCTCGCGCAGGACCGCGGCGAGCGCGGTCGCGGCCGCGCCCTCGGCGACGTTGTGCGTGTCGGAAAACAGCGCGCGCATCGCCGCCTCCACCTCGTCGTCCGTCACCGCCACGACCCGCTCGACGCCGCGGCGGACGTGCGCGAGCGCCTCGGCGTGGGGCTGGCGCACCGCGACGCCGTCGGCGATGCGCGTCGCGACCGGCGCGGGTTCGGCCCGGCCGCTGGCGAACGCGTGCGCGTAGGCCGGCGCGTGGGCGGACACCACGCCGACGATTTTGGTGCGCAAGCCCAGCGCGTCGCGCGCGGCCATCATCGCGCAGATCCCCGAGCCGAGGCCGATGGGCACATACACCGCGTCGAGGTCCGGCACCCCGCGCAAAAACTCCAGCGATCCCGTGGCCACGCCCGCGACGAGCGCGCGGTCGAATGACGGCACGGCGTGCAGGTGCTGCTCGGCCGCGAGGTGGCGCGAGTGCTCCAGCGCCGCCTGAAAGTCCTCCCCGTGCTCGATCAGCTCCGCGCCGAGCGCGCGCATCGCGGCGTTCTTCTCCATGCTGTTGCCGCGCGGCGCCACGATCACCGCGCGCAGGCCGAGGCGCCGCGCCGCGAAGGCGATCGACTGGCCGTGGTTGCCGCGGGTCGCCGCGATCACGCCGCGCACCTCGGGGTGCGCGCGGCGCAGCCCCTCGAGGTAGACCAGGCCGCCCCGCACCTTGAACGCCCCGAGCGGCGTGTGGTTCTCGTGCTTCACCCACACCTCGCCGCCCGCCCGGGCGTTGAGCAACGGCCAGGAGAATTGCGGCGTCGCCGGCACCCCCGCGGCGCGCACGAGCGGGGCGGCGGACTCGATTTCGGCGAGGGCGGGCAGCGGGTCCATGTCGCGAGCGCAGGCGCGTCTGTGCGCCGAGTCAAAGCCGAGCGCACTGTGCCGGTGGGAAATACGGGGCGCCGTCGGGGCGTTCTTCTTTCACCGCCAATCCGAGCCACAATTTTGGGGAGTGATCTGGAATGAATGCCCCCTCATTTCCCCAAATTGTGGCCCGGGTTAGTGGTCAAAAAGATCGAGTGGCAGCTCGCGCCACACCCCCAGAGCGAGATCGCCCAGCGTGAGATCGCCGAACTTCTCGCGCCGCAGCGTGAGCACCGTCGCGCCGCAGGCCGCGGCGAACATCCGCCGCACCTGATGGTATTTTCCCTCGGTGAGCGTGAGCTCGGCCACCCGCGGCCCGACGATGCGCAGGTCCGCCGGCGCGCAGGGCTCGCGCTCGCCGTCGAGCCGGAGCGTGCCGCTGGCGAACAGCGCCACCAGCTCCGGCGCGAGGTCGCGATCGAGGGTGGCGTGGTAGAGCTTGGGGACTTTGTGCCTCGGCGACGTGAGCCGGTGCACGAGCGGCGATTGGTCCGTGAGGAGCAGCAGGCCGCTGGTCTCCTTGTCGAGGCGGCCGATGGTGGTGACGACGGGATTGCGTCGGCGCCAACGCTCCGGGAGCAGCGCATGCACGCTCGGTCCCTCCCGCTCGTCGTGCGAGCACACCAGGCCGAGCGGCTTGTGCAGCGCGATCAGGATTCCGTCCGGGTGATCGAGCGGCTCGCCGTCCACGCGCACGTCGGCGGGCAGCGCCTTGCGGCCCGGATCGTCGGCGAGATCGCCCCCGACGACGACCCGCCCGTCATCAATCCAGGCGCGGGCCTCGCGGCGGGAGCAGTAGCCGAGGCTGGCGAGGAGCTGGTCAAGACGACGCATCATCGTGGGAACGTCATCGCGACCGAAACCCACGGGCGGCGCAAAAGTTTTTGCGGCCGGCGGCTTTTTCCACGCGTATCATCGCATCCGCATGGCGCGCGCGCTTGTTCTCCTGGTTGCCCTCGGGCTTTTCGCCCTGGGCCTGCTGACCGTTTTTCCCGTGCCCAACTGGGCGCCCTGGCGGCTCGGCGTGCTCGCGGGCGAGTTCGGCCAATGGCTCGCGGCCCTCGCGCTGCTGCTCGCCCTCTTCGCGTGGTTCGCCCGCCATGGCGCCGGTGCTTGGGCGACGGCCACCCTCGCGCTCGCGCTGCCGGCGTGCGGCCTCTGCCTCAAGCCCGCCTGGCAGGCCTCGCGGCTCGGGGCGGAGCTGCCGGGGAAGCTCACGGCGGCCTTCGGTCCGGGCGGGCCCACGCGCGCGGCGTTTTCGCCGGCGGAGCTGTTTGAGTTTGGCGGCGCGCCGGTGGCGGTGCGCACGCTGGCCGTCGCGCCGGGGCTGCCGCTCGATTTTTACGCCGCGCCCCGCGCCGCCGCGCCGTGCGTGATCATGATTCACGGCGGCGGCTGGGAAAGCGGCGATCGCACGCAGCTCGCCCATGTGAACCACGCGATCGCGCGCCTCGGCTACGCCGTCGCCGCGATTTCCTACCGGCTCGCGCCGCAGCATCGCTGGCCCGCGCCGCGGGAGGATGCCTTGGCGGCGATTGCGTTCCTGAAATCGCACGCCGTCGAGCTCGGCATCGACCCGTCCCGTCTGGTCCTTTTCGGCCGCTCGGCCGGTGGGCAGATCGCGCAGGTCGTCGCCTATGCGTCGGGTGATCCGGCGGTGCGCGGGGTCGTGGCGCTCTACGCGCCGTCGGACCTCGTGTTCGGCTACGAGCACGCGCACGAGGACGACGCCATCCAATCGCCCGCGCTCATGCGGCGCTTCCTCGGTGGCACACCCGCGACCGCGCGGGCGAGCTACGAGTCGGCGAGCTCGATCAATTTCGTGACCCCGCGCGCGCCGCCCACGCTCCTCGTGCACGGCGGGCTCGATGCGCTCACGTGGCACCGCCACAGCGAACGGCTCGCCGCGCGGCTGGCCGAGGCGAAGGTGCCGCACGCCTACGTGGCGCTGCCCTGGGCGGCGCACGGCTGCGAGTTCAACCTCCACGGCCCCGCCGGCCAGCTCACGCTGTTTGCCATCGAGTGGTTCCTGACGGCGGTGACACGCTAGAGCCGGCCCTCGCGGCTGGCCGCGGCACGGTGAAGGGCGGCCGCACGACAAAAATTTTCCTGCCGCCTTGCGGCGCTGTTTCCTCACTTGTGGGATCTCGGGGACGTTTCGGGTTCCGTGTCCCGGCGGGGAGTGGGGGAGAGGTGTCGGGATTCTGGCAATTCAGGGAAAAATGTCAGACGATACTACACTTCTCGGTGCGCACGGAGTGAGACCACGGCGTGACGAAAATATTTTTCTCCCCCTGAAAACCGCCCCCCCTTCCCCCTGAATTCTGGCTCTGGATCAGGAGTTGCTGACGGTGACGCGGCCCCGTTGTCACTCCTCCCAGAAACAAGGACCCCCATCATGAAACTCATTCCTTTCGCGCATCTCCGCTCGACCTTTGCCCGCCTCGCCGTCCTCGCGGCGCTCGGCTTGGGCGCTTCCTCGCCGGCCTTCGGCGTTGTCCTGAATATTTCGGGCGGCAGCGGCACGCCGCTGTCGTTCACGCTGCCGAATCCCGTGACCTACACGATTACCCAAACCGCGCCTGGCCCCTTCTTCGTTTTCCAAGGAGCGGGCGACCTCTTCGGGGCTATCGCTTGGGCTGTCACCGGGAGCATTACCTATTCGGTAAACGGTGGCGCAGCTCAAACGGTAAACTCCGTGAGTTCAGGCTTCGCGGCAGGTGCTGTTGCCTCGAACGACCTCTTCTTCTATAAAACAGGCGCGCTTCCTGCCCTAACCGTCGGCGACACGGTCGTGCTCACCGCGGGCACGTTGTCGACGTCGATAAATTTCGCGGGAGCAACCCCGGCGAGCGGGAACTTTCAAACCTTCATCGTTCCCACGTCTGGCGCCAACATTTCGACGTTTGGCACCACGGTCGGCGGCAGCGTCCCCGATGGCAGCTCGACGGCCGCCTTGCTCGGGCTAGGGCTCCTTGGCTTATTCTCGTTCGCGCGGATTTCGCGTCGCGAGGCGTAAGCCGCGCCGCGCCACGCAGGACCCGAGGCCGGGAATGCTCCCGGCCTTTTTCACGCCCGGACCGCGCGCGGCGCGCGGAAATTACGCGGCGCGCCGGGCGCGCTGTTTCCACACCCGCGCGATCTCCAGCAACGCGAGCGGGCCGAAAATCCACACGACCTGCATCGGGAAAATCTTCCGCGCGATCGCCTGGTGGTAGGCGGCGAGCGCGGCCGCGAGGTAGGCGAGGCGGTGGAGGTTTTTCCACGCCTTGCCGCCCATCCAACGGATCGCGGCGTTGAGGCTCGTGATCGTGAGCGCGAACAAAATCACGAGCGCGACGAGGCCCACGAGCTGGAAGGGCTTTTGGATTTCCTTCCAGAAGGTGCCGAAGCCGCCGTCATAGACGTGCAGCAGCTGCGCGGTGAAGTGCAGCAGCGCGTAAGCAAACGCGCCCACGCCCACGAGGCGGCGGTGGCGGTTGAGCGCCTGCGCGACATCCCACTTCGGCCAGAGCACGCGCAGCGGCGTGAACGCGAGCACCGTCGCGAGCGTGACGCACGCGATCAGGCCGAGGTGCAGCAGCGTGGACTTCAGCGGGTCGGCGTCGCTCGGGTCCGGGAAGAACAGCGGCTTGAGCGCCCACACGCCCGGCGCGATCAGGAGAATCCAGATGACGAGCTTGGAGCGGAGGAGTTTGGCGAGGAGGGGCATCAGGAGTAGCGGAAACCGTGAGGTTTTCGCGCGAAGCGCTCACGCGTTCCGCTACGAGCCGAGCGCGCTTGCCGCTGGATCGCTCAGTAATTCTTCCGCAGGTCCATGCCCTTGTAGAGCCCGGCGACCTGCGCCTCATAGCCATTGAACATGAGCGTCTTTTGCCGCGCGCCGAAGGCGCCCGGCGCCCCGATCACGCGCTCGCTCGCCTGCGACCAGCGCGGGTGGTCGACCGTCGGGTTCACGTTGGCGTAGAAGCCATACTCGCGCGCCTGCATCGCCTTCCACGTGTTCACCGGCTCCTTCGCGACGAAGTCGACCTTCACAATCGATTTCCCGTATTTGAAGCCGTATTTCCACGGGACGACGAGGCGCAGCGGCGCGCCGTTCTGGTTCGGGATCGGCCGGCCGTAGATGCCGGTCGCGATGAATGCCAGGTCGTGCATCGCCTCGTCGAGGCGCAGGCCCTCGAAATAGGGCCAGTCGAGCGCGCCGCTGCGCTGGCCGGGGACGTTCTTCGGATCGTTGAAGGTCGTGAACGTGACGAATTTCGCCTCCGGCTTCGGATCAGCGAACTGGATCAGCTTCGCCAGCGGAAAACCGTCCCACGGGATCACCATCGACCACGCCTCGACGCAGCGGAAGCGGTAGACGCGCTGCTCCGCGCCGCCCATCTTCGTCACGAGATCGTTGGCGTCGATCTTGAGCGGGTTATTGACGAGGCCGGTGATCTCGACGGTCCATGGCTCGGTCTTCCAGCCCTTGTTGGCGTTGGGACGGGGGTCGGCCTTGTCGGTGCCGAACTCGTAGAAATTATTGTAGCTCGTGATGTGCTCGTAGCTCGTGGGCTTGAGCGCGGGGTCGCGGTAGTCGGCGTTGACCTTGGTGGGGAAGCCGGCGGTCGTCGCGCGCAGGCCGCGCGGCGCGAGCGCGAGCGCGGCGGCGCCGAGGCCCAGCGTCTTCAGGATGGCGCGGCGATTGTGGTAGGCGGACTCGGGCGTGGCGGCGGACTCGGGGAGTTCCCAGTCCTTGGGGAAACGAAGATGCATGGCGGTGGGAGGGGTGGCGCGCGGAATTATTCCGCACGCGCCGCACGACGCAAGCTGCGCCACGCGATCAAAAGGCACTCGCTTGCGCCGCGCGCGGCATTCAAGTTCGGCCCAACCCTCGCCCGCACCATGAACCACTCCACGCCCGTGTTCCGATCCCTCGCGCTGCTCGGCGCCGCCCTGCTCCTGCTCGCCCCGCTCGCCGCCTTCGCCGACGGCTCCATCGCCGGCACGCTCAAGCACGCCACGCAGGGCACGCCGCTCCACGGCGCCGCCGTCCGGCTCATGCCCGGCGACCGCGAGGTCGCGACCGATCGCGAGGGGGCCTTCTTCCTCACCAATGTCCCCGCCGGCAGCTACACGCTCGAGGCGAGCTACCTCGGCCTCGAGCCCAAGACCGCCCCCGTGCGCGTGACCGACGGCCAGATCGTGCGCGCCGATGCGCTGCTCGCCGAGCCCGGCGTGGTCATGCTCGCCGCCGTCAACGTCGAGTCCGTGCGCGAGGGCCAGTCGCGCGCCATCAACCAGCAGCGCACCTCGGCGCGCATCTCCAACATCATCTCCGCCGACGCCATCGGCAACCTCCCCGACCGCACCGTGGGCGAGGCGCTCGCGCGCCTGCCGGGCGTCAACGTCGTCGACGATCAGTTCGCCAACATCCGCGGCGCCTCCGCCGAGCACAACGCCGTCACGCTCGACGGCGACCGCCTCACCGCCTCCGGCGGCAGCATCGAGGAAACCTCCGTGCAATACGACACGCGCGCCGTCGATCTCTCGCTCATCCCCGCGGAGATGGTCGGCGGCATCGAGGTGATCAAGACGCTCACGCCCGACATGGACCTCGATGCCTTCGGCGGCACGATCAACCTCGTCACGCGCAGCGCATTCGACCTCAAGGAGCGCACGATCAACGGCAAGGTGGAATACATCTCCAACCGCTTCCGCCGCCAGCCTGGTCGCGCCGGCTCGATCACCTACATGGACGTGCTCGACAAGAACCGCACGCTCGGCCTCGCCGCCACGCTCACCTACCGCAACGAGCACCGGAACCTCAACGACTACGAGTTCTCCTACTACGACCCCACGCAGATTCCCGTCGGCAACTCCGGCAGCGGCGCGCTCGGCGCGATCCCGGCCGTCGGCGACCAGGCCATGGAGGCCTACGACACGCGCTTGAAATTCCAGCACATCAAGAAGCTCGGCGCCACGGTGAACCTCGACTGGAAGCTGTCCGACACGACCGAGCTGCACTTCCGCACCTTCTACGGCGACACCGACACGCAGGGCGGCCGCTACCGCCTCCGCGTCCGCGCCACGTCCCGCTGGAGCGCGGCCTCCACCGCGCAGCTCCAGACGGGCAACCAGGTGCGCCTCCAGCACTACCTCGAGGACGGCGACCGCGAGATCGAGTCGCTGCGCCTCGGCTTCGAGGGCAAGACCCGCCTGCTCAGCGGCGGCACGCTCACCTACGGCGTGCGCACCAGCAACGCCGACGAGACCGCCACCCGCCAGCGCTACATCTTCGACTTTCCCACCACCACCGAGCGCCGGCTCTATTCCTGGACCTTCGATCGCCGCAACGCCCTGCTCCCCGCCGTCACCGTCACGCAGATCGCCACCGGCCAGAACGGCCTCCTCGCCGGCCTCGCCGATCGCAAGCTCAACTCCGTGCGCTTCATCGACGGCAACGACAACGAGCGCGACCTCACCGCGAACCTCGACTACGCCTTCGCCCAGCCCATCGCCGGCCAGGCCGTGCAGTGGAAGGCCGGCGCCAAGTTCCGCGGCAAGGACCGCGAGTCGCGCCCGCACATCGAGGACTACAGCCCGCCCGCCGCCAACGTCCCGACGATGGCCGCGTTTCCCCTCGCCGCCGAGCAACGCAACCTCCTCAGCGGCACGCAGCCCACGATGGGCGCCTTTGCCAGCCTCGCCGATGTGATCGGCTACTTCCGCAACAACCGCGCCGCCTTCGCCGCGCTCCCCGGCTCCGAGATCCGCACCACCGATGCGCGCATCTACGACGTGAACGAGGACGTCCTCTCCGCCTACGCCATGGGCACGACCAAGATCGAGCGCCTCGAGATCATCGCCGGCGTGCGCTGGGAGCGCACCGGCACCGGCTACAACTGGCTCTCCGACCCGCTCGGCGCCTCCAAGGGCAAGCAGCACTATGACGACTACTACCCGAGCCTGCTGCTGAACTACCGCTTCCATCCCAACGCCGTCGCGCGCTTCGCCGTCACCAACACCCTCTCGCGCCCGAGCTACGGCGACCTCATCCCCTACCGCGCCGTGGACGACACGCAGTCCGAGTCCAGCACGGGCGGCGCGACCGTCGCCGACTATCCCGAGGTCACCAAGGTCTTCCTCGGCAACGCCAAGCTCAAGGCGCAGCAATCGCGAAACTTCGATTTCTCGCTCGAATACTATCTCCCGCAGAGCGGCGTCGTGTCCGCCGCGATTTTCAGGAAAAATCTCCGCGACATCATCTACCGCTCGCAGTTCAAGATCGCGGGCCAGCCCAACACGCTCTACTTTCAGGAGCGCAACGGCTCCTCCGGCAAGGCCGACGGCCTCGAGCTCTCCTGGCAGCAGGCGCTCTCGTTCCTCCCCAAGCCGCTCGACGGCTTCGGCGTGAACCTCAACGCCACCTTCGTGAAAGGCTCGTCCACGCTCGAGGAGCTCACGCCCGGCACGAGCGCCACGTTCCGCCCGGTGCGCCTGGGCTTCCTCCCCGAGCAGCCCAAGAAGGTCTACAACGCGCAGCTCTGGTGGGAAAAATACGGCGTCACCGCGCGCGTCGCCGTGAACTTCATCGACGAGTTTGTGCGCACCGCCGGCGGCCTCACCGCCAACTCGATCAACGACCGCGCCACGCGCTGGGACGCCTCGCTGAGCTACCGCCTCAACAAGCGCTTCACCGTCTACCTCGAGGGCCGCAATCTCACGAGCGAGGTCACCTCCTGGCACGCGTCCACCTCCGGCCGCCCCGAGGACTACACCTACACCGGCGCGATCTACACCGGCGGCGTGAAGTTCCGGTTCTGAAGGTGGGGCGCGACCGTTGGGCGCGCCGTCAGCAGTGCGTCCGGTTTGACTGGGGACGCGGCGCCCTCGCCGCGTTTCGTGGCGCGCTAATCCGCGGCGAGGGCGCCGCGGTTCCAGCCGAAACGTAGCACGGTCAGCCTGACCGTGCTCGGACGCCGAGAACGCGGTCAGGCTGACCGCGCTACATCCTACCACCGCCCGCGCACGCCGCCGAGCATCAGCCGCGGCGTGCCGACATTCACCACGCCATCCGCGCTGCGTCCCGTCTCGACGCGCGCGTTGCCGAGGTTCTCGCAGTTGAGGAAAAGCTCGATCTGCTTCGTGACCGGACGAGTCACCCCGAGATCCACGACGACCACTTCGCCCAGCCGGAGCAAGTTTTCGTCGTCCTCAAACTGCCGCCCGATCCAACGCACGCGCGGCGTGAAGGTGAATTGTCCCGGCGCGCGCCATGACGCGCCGAGCGCCGCGCTCCGCCGCGGCACCTGCGCGACCCGCTTGCCGACGAGCGCAGGGGCGACCGACGCGCGCCGCACCGTGGCGTCGTTCAAGAGCGCATCGGCCGTGAAGGAGAATGTGCTGCGCACATGCCACGCTGCCGAAAGCTCCAAGCCCTGCGTGCGCGTGCGCTCGAGGTTGAGCCGCTGCCGCCCCAGCCCGCCCGCCGCGAGCGTGCCCACAATCGGAAAAGTCCCCGGCCCGCGCGCGATCGTGACGTTGCCGACGGCATCGCGGAGGTCGTTCCAGAAGGCGGTGGCAGAGACAGTCAAGATGCGTCGCGGCTCGGGAGGGTGGAAGGGGGGCAACACCAGTGTTCCATCGGATTTCAAACCTTGGAACGGTGGTGGAGGCAGTGGTTCGCGCAGCGTCCACTCGAAGCCGATTTCGCCACTCGTAACACGCTCCGTTTTGAGCGCCGCATTCGCCTCCGTGACATTGGCGCCTTGGCGGAAGGGCCGGTGCAGCTCGTTGAGCGTGGGCCGGCGAAACGCCTGCTGGGCATTCGAGCGCACGCGGAAATCGTTCCGTGGCCGCCACACCAGCCCGGCGCTCGGGCTGAACTCCGTGCCATCGCGGTCGGCGTAGAGATCATTGCGGAACACCGTGCCGGCGACGCGATCCGTTTCGCGGCGATGGCCGTCGGTGTCGGACCAGCGGTCGAGGCGCGCGCCGAGCGTGAGAGTCACGTCGCCCGTGAGCGGGCGCTCATGCAGGGCAAAGAGCCCGCCGACGATCTGTTTGCCGCCCGCGACGCGCAGCCGCGTGAAGTTGCCGGCAACAAACGTGAAATGCTCGCGCGTCTCGCCGCGCACCGTGCGCACGTCAGCGCCGGCACTGGTGCGCACGTCGTGCCCGTGCGACCATATGCCCGTCCACTCGGCGCCGAGCGCCGTCGCCGGCACCGCGAATTGATCACTGGCGGGCGTCTCGGCGGTGCGCGTGGCGTTCACGCCGCTGAACGTGGAGGCAAACGACTGGTCCTGCGCATAGGCGCCGGCGTGCCACGCGAAGTCCTTGCCGCCCGCGCCCGAGAGCTCCGCGGAGAGAAATTTTTCCCGCGATCCGTTGCGCGTGTAGGGCGTGCCATTGCCGCGCGATTCCTCGAAGCCGCGGACGGTGGCGGAAAATTCCAGCTTTTCCCCGATGGGCGTGCTCCAGCGTGCCATCAGCCAGCGGTGCCGGCTCCATGCGGCGATGTCGATGGCGCCACGCCGCTCAGGAGCGACGAGTGAAAATCCGTCGGTCGCAAAAGCACGACCGAGCAACTGCACGGCGCCACGACCAGCGGGCTGCGTGGCGAAAATCTCGGCCCCGCGCGTGCCGAAATCCCCGAAGGTTGCTACCGCCCGGCCGTGCGGACCGTGGCTTCCGGTCGTTTGCAGAAACGGCGAGAGCGGGTTGCCCGCGTCATAGGGCGCCAGACCCGGAAACGTGAACGCCTGCACCACGCCGCCGAGCGCCGCGTTGCCCCACGCCGTCGCGCCGCCGCCTGGCACGATCTCGACGCGCGCGAGGCTTTCGCGCGGGACTTTCGTCCACGCGACCCAGCCGCCGAAGGGATCGTTGAGCGGCACGCCGTCGAGCAGCACGAGCGAGCGGCTCGCGCCGCTGGGGCCGAGGCCGCGGAGCGACACGCCCTGCGCGGTGGGATTGGCGGTAAAGCTGTCGCTGCGGCGGAAAAGGCTGAACGCGGGCACCGACCGCAACACGCCGTCAAGTGCGACTGCCGGCGTGTCTTGCAAGGCTCCAACTTGAATCCGATGCACCGTGACGGCGGTGTTCTCCGGTGCCTGGGGGAGCTTGGCCACGGAGACGACTTCAGGCGCCAGCACGACGGTTTGCGCGCGCGCCACCTCGCACGAAATCGCCGTGAGAAATCCCAGCGCGAGCAGCGGCGCGCCGCCCGCGAGCCGGCTCCGCGTGGCGGCGGGCGTCCCTGCCCGCCGGAGTAGGGCGGGTCTGTGACCCGCCCTTTCGCGCGCAGCGTGTTCGCAGGGCAGGTCGCAGACCTGCCCTACTTCCGGCAGCTTCCTCTCGCAGCATGCATGAGAGCTTCCAGACCGGCGGGCAGGGACGCCCGCCGCCACGTCACGGCCAGTTGCGATTTCACCACGCATCGGAGCGGAACGGCACGGCCGGGAGGCCGGCGCCGTTGTAGAGGTTGGCCTCGGGCGGAGGGCGAAGCACCAAGGTTTGCACGGATGAAAGCGATAAATGTTCTCGCGACGATTGCGCCAACGGAAAAACCGGCGCGAGCGCCCGCATTGGTCAGTCCCGGCTCGGGATCACTCGGCGGATTTCCCCGTCGCTTTTTTCCGGCCCGAGGATTTGGCGCAGCGCCGTTTCGAGCACTTCGTCGCGGCCGGCCAGGATGCCGGCGAGCGTCGGGCGCACCTCGATGTCGGGCACGATGCCGATGCGCTGCGTGGGGCGCTTGTCGGGATAAAACACGCCGATGCCGCTGATCATCGTGTGCTGGCCGCCGGGGAGGGGGAGGCGCGAGACGTTGCCATCGGCGCCCGCGGTGGTGCTGCCGACGACGATCGCGCCGGGCGCGGCGCGCAACGCCATCGCCGTATACTCGGCGTTGCTCTGCGAGACCTCGTCGACGAGCACCACGATCTTGCCGGCGTAGCGCGGCGCCTCGGGCTTGATCGCGAGCGGCTTGGTGAATGCAAACGCGCCCGGATTCGCGGGCGCGCCGATGGTGAAGCGCGCGAACTCGGTGGATTTCTCGACGAAGCGCGATCCGAGCGCGAACACCACGAAGGCCGACGGATAGTTGCGAATGTCGATGACCCAGCCCTGGGTGCCGCGCGCCTGCGCGACGTAGCTGCCGATCTCCGGGAGCTTCACCGCGGAGAGCTTCAAGTAAGCGACCTCGGGCGAGAGCAAACGAAACGCCGGCCCGGGCAAATCGTGCCGGCCTTGGCTTGGATCGGCGACGGCGGAGGCGGGAACGCGCGTCACCTCGATCTCCACGGCTTGCCCTTCGCGCAGCACGCGCAGCTTCGCGGGGACGGCGGGACCGCGCCCCAGGTTGCGCGCGAGATCGCGGAGGCGGGTCGGCTCGTTGGAGGCGGCGTAGTAGGGCGACCACTCCTTCACGAGCATCTCGACCGGCTGGCCGTCGAGCGCGAGGATCACGTCGCCGCGCTGCAGGGCGGGCGAGGAGTCGGCGGCCGTGGCGAGCGCCTGCACGACGGTGGCGCGGCCCTCGATGAAACGGATGACGGCGGGCAGGTGGAAGTTTCCGGCCGGCGGCTGCTCGCGCAGGTTGCTCCAGAGGTTCGCGTGCGAGTCATGCACACGGGCGATGAGCGCGATCAGCTCGCGCTGATAGTCGGCGGCGTTGGCGGCGCCGGCAAAGCGCGGGATGAATTCCGCGAGCGTGGCATCCCAGTCGCCCTCGACGAGATCACGGTAGGGCGACCAGTAGCGGTAGATGTTCCAAAACCGGAAGAGCGCGAGCAGGTGGTAGCCGGCGTCGGGAAACGTGAGCTGCGTGTAGGCGCGCTCGTGATCGAAGACGGGGTTGCCGACGTTGGGCGCGAGCGAAAGATAGAACTGCTTGTCGCCGGCGGCGCGCGCCGCATGCACGGCGCGAAGCTGCGCACAGAGGCGCTCGCCGAGCGCGGCGCGGTCGTCGAGCCAGGCGAGGTCGGGGCGCAGGTGAAGGTCAGCCGGGAGCGCAGGCTGACGATCGGGCCTGAGTTCGCCGAGGCGATCAATCCACGCGGACAAGGCTTCGTTGGCCGCCGTGCGATCCGCGGCGGCGAGGATGGCGGGCAGCACGCGAAACAGCTCGTAGTCCCAGTGAAGCTGGCCCGACGTAACCTTCGGGTGGTTGTATTTCAGGAAACCCCAGACGCGGCCGAGCGTGGCGAGGTTGTCAATCTGCTGCGGCGTGGGATCGCGCAGCTCGACTTTCGAGCCGGCCTCGAACTCTCGATCGCGATCGAGCACTGTGACCTCGTGCATGGCCTTCGGCGCTTCCCAAATTGGCTTGCCGTCGACGAGCAGCCGGAGGTCGTCGGCCCACGCCGTGCCGGTGCCGCCGACGAGGACGCCAAAGGTGAGCGTGCGCGCATCGCGGTGGAGCGGCAGCGCGATCGAATACTCGCGCCAGTCGTTGGTGCCCTTGAGCTGCTGGCGCTGCATGTTGTCGAAGGCGAGGTTCGGCTCCAACCCATCCTCGCGCATCCACAGGCCGGCGAATTCCGTGACGTTCTCCGTCCGCAAGAACCCCCGCAGCTCGATGCGCTGGCCGGCCGCGTCGAGCGGCACCGACGCGGTGAGCGAGGAGAACGCGCCCTTGCTCGCAGGTGTGCGCGCGATGCGCGCGGCGTGCTTGCCCGAGTGGACGATGGCGTCGTCGATGAAGAGCGTCTCGGCCGGGCCGCCGCCCCAGCCGGCGGGCTTTCCGCCTGCGTGCTCGCGCTCGAAATTGAGCAGCGTGACGAGGTCCGGGCCCAGCGGATGACGGGACGATTGAGCGCAGGCGACGGTGCAAAGGATGGTGATGAGAAAGGCCGGGGCGAGAAGACGGGGCATGGGGCGATGGGGCAGGGGGTGGGCGATGCGTCGGGCCGGGCATCACGGGCTGAACGGACAAAAGAGAGCAAAATTAGACGCGGTGCAGGCCGGCGATCATTCCCGATGCCCGCTCTTCACCACGCATCGGATCGAAACGGCACGGCCGGGAGGCCGGCGCCGTTGTAGAGGTTGGCCTCGGGCGAGTTGGTCCACGCGTAGCGGACGGCGACGGGCTCGCGCACGGCGGCGGATTTCACGACGAGAGTGTCGCGCTCGATGCGGCCTTCCGCGGGATGAAACACGCGGTCCGCACCGGCGAGCTCGAGCGATTGCACGGGCTTGTCGCGCGCGACGAGCCCGCCCGCGGCGTGCGTGAAGCGCACGCGCAAGGCCGCGCCCTCGCGCGCCGCGCCGGCGAAGGTCGGCCCGGTGTCGTCGGTGATGAGGCCGTAGGTGCGGTGGCGCGCGAGCAGCGCGAGCCGGCGGCCGACCTCCTGCTTGTTCGTCGGGTGGATGTCCTTCGGATCGCCGAGGTCGATGGCGAGGGCCTGGCCGGTGTTGGGGAGCGCGAGGGTTTTCGCCTGCGCCTCGCGGAGAAACGCATACGACCGGCCGCGCTCGCCGCCGTCGGCGGGCACGGCGAAGTTGGCGAGGCTCACCCAGAGGAATGGAAAATCGCCCTGCCCGAAGTGCGCCCGCCACGCCGTGATCATCGCGGCGAAGAGCGCGTGGTATTCCGCCGCGCGCTCGGCGTTGTTCTCGCCCTGATACCAGATCACGCCGCGCAGCGCGCAGGGGAGCAGCGGGTTGATCATGCCGTTGAAGAGGCCGGCGGGCGTCCACGGATCGCCGGGGCCGCGGGGCGCGCGCGGGCGGGGATTCTTTTTGAGCCACGCCGCGTGCGCGGGCGCGCCCTGCGCCTTGGCGGCGGCCTCGGCCTTGGTCCACGCCGCGAGGTCCGCGTCGTAGGCGGCCTGCGCCGCGGGAAACGCCGCGAGGTTGCCCCGCCAGCGCTCCGCCACGACGGCGAAGCGCGGGTCGCCCGCGAGCGCGGCGGGGCTCATCCACGCCTCGATCGGCGTGCCGCCCCACGTGCTGTTGATCACGCCGACGGGCACGCCGAGCTTCCGGTGCAGATCGCGCGCGAAGAAATACCCGACCGCCGTGAACGCCCCCGCCGTCTGCGGCGTCGTGCGCTGCCAGCCGGAGGTCTTCACCGTGTCGGCCGGCGCCTCCGCCACCGCGCGCTCGATCTTCACGTGGCGCAGCAGCGGGAAATCCGCCGCCGCGATCTCCGCGGCCGCATCGGCGGCGCGGCTCACGGGCCACTCCATGTTGGACTGGCCTGAGGCCAGCCACACCTCGCCGACGACCACGTCGCGCAGCACGAGCGTGTTTTTCCCCGCGACCGTGAGGTCCCCGCCCTGGGCCGTCGCCGCGAGCGGCTCGAGCAGCACGAGCCAGCGGCCGGCGGCGTCGGGGGTGGCCTCGCGGCGCTGGCCGGCGAAACTCACGGTGATTTTTTCGCCCGGCTCGGCGCGGCCCCAAATCGGCACGGGCTTGCCGCGCTGGAGCACGGCGCCGTCGGTGAAGAGCGGCGCGAGCGTGACATCGCCGCGCAGCGCCGCGGCGAGCAGCGCGGCGAGGAAAGTGAAGCGAACCGTAGGGCGCATCGAGGCGCAGGACGCTAGCCGGCGGACGAACGTTGCCGAGCGGGAAAGCGCGCGGCCTTGCGCGCGGGCCGCGGGCCGGCAGTGTCGGCGCATGTCCCCGCGCTTCTTCCCCGCCATTCTGCTCCTCGCCGCACCCCTCGCCGCCCAGCCCGCCGGCGTCAACTACGACGAGGCCAAGGTCCCGCCCTACACGCTGCCGGATCCGCTCGTCGCCAACGACGGCTCGCGCGTGCGCGACGCCGCGACGTGGCGCGCGAAGCGCCGGCCCGAATTGCTCGAGCTCTTCGCGCGCGAGGTCTACGGCCGCACGCCCGCCGGCCGGCCCGCCGCGATGCATTGGGAGACGATCGCGGTGGATCGCGCCGCGCTCGGGGGCAAGGCCGTGCGCAAGGAAATCACCGTGTGGTTCACCGAGAAAAAGGACGGCCCGCGCATGCACCTCCTGATCTATCAACCCGCCGGTGCCGCGGGCGCCCACTCGCCTTGGCCGGCGTTCCTTGGGCTCAACTACTATGGCAACAACTGCGTCAATGCCGATCCCGGCATCGCGCTCTCGACGCGCTGGATGCGCCCGAGCCCCGAGTTCAAGATCGTGAACAACCGCGTCACCGAGGGCACGCGCGGCGCGCACGCCTCGCGCTGGGATGTGGAGAACGTCATCGCCCGCGGCTACGCGACCGCGTCGGTCTACTATGGCGACCTCTGCGAGGACCGGAACGAGGGGCTGACCGGCGACGTGGGCGCGCTCTTCCACACCGGCGCCGCCAACGATCGCGCGCCTGATGCGTGGGGCGCCATCGGCATCTGGGCGTGGGGCCTGAGCCGCGCGCTCGACGTGCTCTCCGCCGATCCCGAGATCGACGGCAAGCGCGTGGCGGTGCACGGCCACTCGCGCCTCGGCAAGGCCGCGCTCTGGGCCGGCGCGCAGGACGAGCGCTTCGCGCTGGTGATTTCCAACGACTCGGGCGCGGGCGGCGCCGCGCTCAACAAGCGCATCTTCGGCGAGACGGTGGCGCGCATCAACGCGTCGTTCCCCTTCTGGTTCGCGAAAAATTTCCGCGCCTACAACGCCCGCGAGGCCGCGCTGCCCGTCGACGCGCACGAGCTCATCGCGCTGATCGTGCCGCGTCCGGTCCACGTGGCGAGCGCCGAGGACGACAAGTGGGCCGACCCGCGCGGCGAATTCCTCGCCGCGAAGCACGCCGAGCCCGTCTACGCGCTCTTCGGCAAGAAAGGCCTCGGCGTCGCCGAATGGCCCGCGGTCAACCATCCCGCGCTCGGCGACGGCCTCGCGTATCACATCCGCCCCGGCCCCCACGACATCAAGCCGCAGGACTGGGGCTACTACTGCGACTTCGCGGATCGGGTGATGCGGAGATGAGTTTGTTTTAACTGGAGCCGCGGCGCCCTCGCCGCGGAGATGGTGGGGAAACGCGGCGAGGGCGCCGCGTCCCCAGCCGGCCTCTCGTTTACTTCAGCGCCGCGGCGATCCGCGCGAGGGCGGTCTCGACGTTTTCGCGGGAGTTGAAGGCGCTGATGCGCACGTGGCCCTCGCCGCATTTGCCGAAGCCGGCGCCGGGCGTGCACACGACCTGCGCCTTGTTCAGCAAGAGATCGAAAAACTCCCACGAGTCGCGGCCGGTGTTGATCCAGAGGTAGGGGGCGTTGTCGCCGCCGGTGCACTTGAAGCCGAGCTTGGTCATCGCGTCGCGGATGAGCTTCGCGTTGCCGAGGTAGAAATCGATCAGCGCCTTGGTCTGCTGCTGGCCGGCGGCGGTGTAGATCGCGGCGGCGGCTTTCTGGATCGGGTAGGCGACGCCGTTGAATTTCGTGGAGTGGCGGCGGTTCCAGAGCGCGTGGACCGGGTGCGCGTTGCCCGCGGCGTCGTAGGCGACGACGGTCTTCGGCACGACGAGGTAGGCGCAGCGCGTGCCGGTGAAGCCGGCGGTCTTCGAGAAGCTGCGGAACTCGAGCGCGACATCGCGCGCGCCCTCGATCTCGTAGATGGAATGAGGGATCTCGGGATTGCGGATGTAGGCCTCGTAAGCGGAGTCGAAGAGGATGATCGCCTTGTTTTTCTTCGCGTAGGCGATCCACGCGGCGAGCTGGGCTTTCGTCGCGACGGCGCCGGTGGGGTTGTTCGGGAAACAGAGGTAGATCAGATCGGTCGCGACGCTCGGGATGGCGGGCACGTAGCCGTTGGCGGGCGTGCTATCGAGGTAGGTGACGCCGGAGTAGCGGCCATCGACGTTGGCGCCGGTGCGGCCGGCCATGACGTTGGTGTCGATGTAGACGGGATAAACCGGATCGGGGATCGCGAGCTTGATGTCGTGGCCGAAGATTTCCTGGATGTTGCCGCAGTCGCACTTGGCGCCGTCGGAGATGAAGATCTCGTCGCTCTCGATCTTGCAGCCGCGGGCGGCGTAGTCGTGCTGCGCGATGGCGTCGCGGAGGAAGGCGTAGCCCTGCTCGGGGCCGTAGCCCTTGAACGTGGCGCGCACGCCCATCTCGTCGGTCGCGGAATGGAGTGCGTCGAGACACACCTTGGGCAGCGGCTCGGTCACGTCACCGATGCCGAGACGGATGACAGGCTTCGCGGGATTGGCGGCGACATAGGCGCTGACGCGCTTGGCGATGTCGCTGAAAAGATAGGAGGCCTTGAGCTTGGTGTAGTTCTCGTTGATGCGGATCATGGCTGGGAAATTTGTGAGCGCGACGCGGCGGCGAAAGGCGTGAACCAACCGGTGCGCGTGGCTTTGTTCAAGCCCGGGCTTTCCGCGCGCCGTGGGGCGCCGGGCCGGCAACCTCAGGCGATGACGACCTCGATGCCCTTGGCGCGCAGCTCGCGCACGAGCTGCGCGGGGGCCTTTGCATCGGTCACGACGGCGTCGACCTTGGCAAAGTCGCAGAGGAAAAATGGCGAGCGCCGCTCAAACTTGGTGTGGTCGAAGCAGAACACGACCCTGGCCGCGCCGCCGATCATCGCGCGCTGGATGTCAACGAGGAGGGCGTGCGAGTTGTAGATGCCGTCGGCCGCGATGCCGCCGCCGCCGAGGATCGCGAGGTCGGCGTGCAGGCGCGTGAAGGTCTGCACGGCGTCCGGCCCCACGAGCACGCCGAGGCGCGGATAGATGACGCCGCCGGCGACGTGGACCTCGTGGCGGTTGGAGCCGGCGAAAAGGTTGGCGACGGGCAGCGAATTGGTGATGACCTGCGCGACCTTGTCGCCGAGATGCTTCGCGACGTGGAAGCAGGTCGTGCCGCCGTCGATGATCACGTTCTGCCCCGGTTGCACGAGGGCGGCGCAGGCGCGGCCGATGGCTTCCTTTTCGCGCACCTCGCGGGTGTCGCGGATGTGAAAGACAAACTCATCGCCCTTGGGCGCCTGCGCCAGCCGCGCGCCGCCATGCGTGCGGCGGGCGATGCCACGCTCGGCGAGCGCCGACACATCGCGGCGCACGGTCGAGACGGAAGTCCCAAGCCGGCGCGCCAGTTCCTCCAAGGAGGCGAATTCCGCTTTCTGGAGCTGCGCCGCGATGCGGGACTGGCGTTCGTCGGAGGTCATTTTCAAGAGCAGGCGTGGAAGATATTGGAAGATATTGCAACTCTCCATTGACAGAATGGAAGATTTTGGGCGTTACTCCGCGCCTTTCTTCCTTCCGTGTCCAACGCCACCTCCCACGTGCCGACCACGCCGCATGAGCGCCTGCTAGCGCTCTCGCATGACCTCGGCCGGGAGGATCGCAGGCTCGCGATCCTCGGCGAGGGCAACACGTCGGCCCGCACCGGGGCAGGCACCTTTCTGGTCAAGGCCAGCGGGGCGAGCCTCGCGACACTGTCCCCGCTGGGGCTGACGGCATGCCGGGCCGCGGGGCTTGTGGCGTTGCTGGCGCGGAAGAACGTGCCCGATGCCATCGTTGACGAGGCCCTGCTTGCGGCCCGCGTCGATGCGATGGCGAAGAAGCCTTCGGTCGAGGCGATTTTCCATGCGTGGCTGCTCACGCTGCCCGACGTGAACTACGTCGGCCACACGCACCCGATCGCGGTGAACACGATTCTCTGCACGCGGCACGCGCGGGCCTTTGCCACGCGCCGGCTCTGTCCGGATGAAATCGTGTGCTGCGGGCGCGAGAGCGTGCTCGTGCCTTACCTCGATCCGGGGCTGAAGCTCGCGCAGGGCATCCGCAAGGAAGTGCGGGCCTTCATCCGGCGCACCGGCGCCGCGCCGCGCGTGATCTTGATTGAGAACCACGGGCTCATCGCGCTCGGCGCGACACCGGAGGCGGTCCTCGCGGCGACGCTCATGTGCGTGAAGGCCGCGGAAATTTTCGCCGGCGCCGCGGCGCTCCCGGGCGGGAAGCCGCGTTTCCTTTCCGCCGCGCAGGTCGCCCGCATCGCTGGCCGGCCCGACGAACACTATCGCCAGCGCGCGCTCGGCCTCTGATTTCTTTTCCCGCCCATTTCCAACTCCAATCATGAGCTCCTACAAATACGTCAACTTCCTCTGGGATGATGCCAAGGCCGCCTCGCTCGATGGCGTCGGCCGCCTCGTCTACCGCTCCAACCTGCTCGGTAGCGACCAGCGCATCACCAACACCGGCGGCGGCAACACGTCGTCGAAAATCACCGAGAAGGATCCCCTGACGGGCCAGCCCACCGAGGTGCTGTGGGTCAAGGGCTCCGGCGGCGATCTGCGCACGAGCACGCGCGAGAATTTCTCGTCGCTCTACCAGCAGAAGCTGATCGCCATGCAGTCGCTCTACGGCGCGCGCCCCGACAAGGGCCTGAAGTCGCAGGCCGAGGACGACATGGTCGGCACGCAGGCGCACGCGACCTTCAACCTGAACCCGCGCGCCTCGTCGATCGACACGCCGCTGCACTCGTTCATCCCAGCGAAGTTCGTCGACCACATGCACCCCAACGCGATCATCGCGGTCGCGGCGTCGCAGAATTGCCAGAAGCTCACCCAGGAAATCTTCGGCGGCGAGATGGCCTACGTGAAGTGGATGCGGCCCGGCTTCGAGCTCGGCCTCGCGATGCAGGAGATCTGCCGCACGAATCCGAAGGCGAAGTCGATCATGATGGGCCAGCACGGCTTCATCTCGTGGGCCAACGACGACAAGGCGTGCTACACCTACACGCTCGACTGCATCGAGAAGGCGGCCGCCTACATCGAGGCGAAATACGCGGCCAAGGGCGGCGACGCCGCGGCCTTCGGCGGCGCGAAATACGCCACGCTCGACGAGGCGAAGCGCAAGGCGACGTTCGCCGCGATCCTCCCGTGGCTGCGCGGGCAGGTCTCCAAGGAGAAGCGCTTCGTCGGCACCGTGCAGGACGACGCGAAGATCCTGCGCTTCGTGAACTCCAAGGACGCCGCGCGTCTCGCCGAGCTCGGCACGAGCTGCCCCGATCATTTCCTCCGCACGAAGATCAAGCCGCTCTACGTCGACTGGAACCCGCAGGCCGAGGATGTCGCGGCGTTGAAGAAGAAGCTCGCCGACGGCCTCGTCGCCTACCGCGCCGACTACGCCGCCTACTACGCGAAGTGCAAGCACGCCAACTCGCCCGCGATGCGCGACCCGAACCCGACCGTCGTGCTCATCCCCGGCCTCGGCATGATCGCGTGGGGCAAGGACAAGTCCGAGTCGCGCGTCACCGCCGAATTCTACAACTGCGCCGTCGAGGTCATGCGCGGCGCCGAGGCGATCGACAAATACATCGCGCTGCCCCAGCAGGAGGCGTTCGACATCGAGTATTGGCTGCTCGAGGAAGCGAAGCTGAAGCGCATGCCCGCCGAGAAGGAACTCGCGCGCCAGATCATCATCGTGGTCGGCGCCGGCTCCGGCATCGGCAAGGAAACCGCGCACCGCCTCGTGAAGGAAGGCGCGCACATCGTGTGCGTCGACATGAAGCTCGAGACCGCGCAGGCCACCGCCAAGGAAATCACCGACAAATACGGCCTCGGCATCGGCGTCGCCGGCACGGGCCTCTCCAACTGCGGCCCGGCGCTCGGCCTCGCGTGCAACATCACCGACCGCGCCAGCGTGCGCGCGATGCTCGACGACGTCGCGCTCGCCTACGGCGGCTTCGACAGCATCTGCGTCACCGCCGGCGTCTTCTGGCCGAGCGACACCACGGGCCACATCCCCGACGACAAGTGGGCCTTCACCTTCGGCGTCAACGTCACCGGCAGCTACATCGTCGGCGACGAGGCGTTCAAGACGTGGAAGGAGCAAGGCCTCAAGGGCGCGCTCGTGCTCACGACCTCGGCCAACGCCGCCGTCGCGAAAAAAGGCAGCGTCGCCTACGACACCTCGAAGGCCGCCGCCAACCACCTCGTGCGCGAGCTCGCGATCGAGCTGGCGCCGCTCGTGCGCGTCAACGGCGTCGCCCCCGCGACCGTCGTGCAGGGCAGCGCGATGTTCCCCCGCGACCGCGTGATCGGCTCGCTCGCGAAATACAACATCCCCTACACCGACGACGAGGCGACGGAGTCGCTCGTGAAGAAGCTGGCGCAGTTCTACGCCGACCGCACGCTCACGAAGGCGCCGATCACGCCGGCCGATCAGGCGGAGGCGTATTTCCTCCTCGTGAGCCAGCGCCTCAGCAAGACCACCGGCCAGATCGTGACCGTGGACGGCGGGCTGCACGAGGCGTTCCTGCGCTGAGGCCCCGCGCTTTTTTCCCGGGGCGGTGCGTGATCGAACCTGCACCGCCCCTTTTTATGCCTTGGAAACCGCGGAAGTCGCGCGTGGCGTCACCGCGCCAGCGTGAGCGCCGCGCAACCCGCGACCGCGAGCACGCCGCCGAGGATCGCGCGCCGCGGCGGCCGGTCGCCCTCGAGCCAGAACGCAATCGGGATCGCGAGCAGCGGCGCGGTGGCGGCGATGGGCAGCACGATGTTGGTGGGCGTCGTCGCGAGCGCCCATTGGTAGCAGCTCACGCCGAGGATCGGGCCGGTGAAGCCGCTCGCGAGGATCCACCTCGCGCCATGCCGCCTCGTGGGCGGCGTCTCCGGCACCGGCAGCCGGCCGAGCTGCCGGAGCACCGCGAACCACAGCAGCGCGAACACGAGCCCCGCCAAGATCCGATGGTAGGCCGCGGTGAGCCCGAAGATCGGCGTCGCCACCGTCTCGCCCGCGGCGCTCGCCACGAGCACGCCCTTGCGGCTGACGAGCGCGCCGAGCCCCTGCCCCAGCGCCGCGACCACGCCGAAAACAAACCCCACCGGCCGCACCGCCACGCGCGGCGGGCTGGCACGGCTCGGCATGATCGCGACGGCCACGCCCGCGAGGATGAGCGCGCCCCACGCGACTTGCGCGGCGGTGAGCCGGGTGCCCAGCCACAGCCACTCCCCCAGCGCCGCCAGCGGCGCGGCGAGGCACTGCGTCATCAGCACCGTGAGCCGCGAGCCGAGCAGCGGCAGCGCAGCGTAGACGCCCAGGTCCCCGATGCCCATGCCCAGCACGCCGCTGAGCATGAACCAGCCCACGCTCGCGCCCGCGAGCCCGCCGCCCGTCGCGTGCGCCAGAAGCCCCAGCACCGCCGCCGCGACGCCCAGCCGCCCGAGGTTGGCGCGCACCGGGCCGTTGGCCCGGATGTTCGCGCGGCCGCACGCACCCGTGAGGGCGAAGAACAGGGCGGCAAAGAACGCGGCGATCATGGGGCGGCACTCCACCACCCGGCCGCCGCGCGACGCGAAGGTTTTTTGTGGCGTTGCGTTTCAGCCGCCCGCTAAGTCTCGCGTCACACCTGCCATGAAATCCAAGCGCCAGACGAAACGCCCCGAGGACATCAACGCCGCGCTCGCCGCGAAGAAGGGCCCCGTGTCGCAGTTCGTCGCGCGAAACTACCGCCACTTCAACGCCGCCGCGCTCGTCGACACCGCCAAGGGCTACGAGGCCCACCTCGCCGCCGGCGGCAAGATGCTCGTCACCCTCGCCGGCGCCATGTCCACCGCCGAGCTCGGCCTCACCCTCGCCGAGATGATCCGCCGCGACAAGGTCCACGCCATCGTCTGCACCGGCGCGAACCTCGAGGAGGACATCTTCAACCTCGTCGCGCACGACTACTACGAGCGCGTCCCGCACTACCGCCACCTCACCGCCGCCGACGAGCAGGCGCTCCTCGACCGGCACATGAACCGCGTGACCGACACCTGCATCCCCGAGGGCGAGGCCATGCGCCGCATCGAGGCCGCCGTCGCCGAGGAATGGGTCGCCGCCGACCAAAGCGGCCAGCGCTTCTTCCCGCACGAGTTCATGTATAAAATCCTTCGGTCGGGTAAGCTGAAGAAGCTCTACCAAATCGACCCGAAGAACTCGTGGATGCTCGCCGCCTGCGAGAAAAACCTCCCCATCATCGTCCCCGGCTGGGAGGACGCCACGCTCGGCAACATGTATGCCGGCCGCTGCGTGACCGGCGAGATCAAGCACGTCCACACCGTCCGCACCGGCATCGAATACATGGTGTGGCTCGCCGAGTGGTATACGAAAAACGCCAGGACCCTCCGCAACAAGGAGGGCTCGATCGGCTTCTTCCAGATCGGCGGCGGCATCGCGGGCGATTTCCCGATCTGCGTCGTGCCGATGCTGCACCAGGACCTCGGCCGCACCGGCGTGCCGCTCTGGGGCTACTTCGCGCAGATCAGCGACTCGACCACGAGCTACGGCAGCTACTCCGGCGCCGTGCCCAACGAGAAGATCACGTGGGGCAAGCTCGGCGCCAAGACGCCGAAGTTCATCGTCGAGAGCGACGCCACCATCGTCGCGCCGCTCATCTTTGCGTGGGTGCTGGGGCAGTAGGCGATTGAGTCGCGGAGCGCCATGCCGGAGCTCCCCGACATCTCCGCCTACCTCGAAGCGCTCACGCCGCGCGTGCTCGGGCGCGCGCTGGAGCGGATCAAAATCGCGCACGCGTTTCTCCTGCGCACGGCGGCGCCGCCGATCGACTCGCTGCACGGGCGGCGCGTGACGGCGCTGCGGCGGATCGGGAAGCGCATCGTGCTTGGCTTCGAGGGCGATCGCTGGCTCGTGCTGCACCTGATGATCGCGGGGCGGCTTCAATGGGCCGGCGCCGGCGCGAAACCGCCGGCCCGCAACGCGCTCGCGGATTTCGTCTTCGACTCCGGCACGCTCACGCTCACCGAGGCCGGCACCAAGCGCCGCGCGGCGCTGCACGTCGTCGCCGGCGAGGCCGCGCTCGCGGCGCACGATCCCGGCGGGCTCGACCCGCTCGCGTGCCCGGCGGCGGAGTTCGCGGCCGCGCTCACGCGGGGCAACCACACGCTCAAGCGCGCGCTCACCGATCCGCACCTCTTCAGCGGGATTGGCAACGCCTACTCGGACGAGATCCTCCACGCCGCGCGGCTCTCGCCGGTCGCGCTCACCCAAAAGCTCGCGCCGGCCGACATCGCGCGCCTGCACGCGGCCGTGCGCGACACGCTCACGCTTTGGACGGAGCGCCTCCGCCGCGAGGCGGCCGCGGCGTGGCCCGCCAAGGTGACGGCGTTTCGCCCCGAGATGGCCGTGCACGGCAAGTTTGGCCAGGACTGCCCCGTGTGCGCGACCGCCGTGCAGCGCATCGTGCATGCGGAGAACGAGGTGAACTACTGCCCCCGCTGCCAGACCGGCGGCAAGCTCCTCGCCGACCGCTCGCTCTCGCGCCTGCTCAAGAGCGACTGGCCCCGCACCATCGATGAGGCGGAGGCCGTGCGGCGCGCGTGACGTTTTTGCAGGGAGACCGGCTACAAAATCTCCACCACCAGCGGCCCCGCCGGTGGCGGCTCTTCGCCCACGAAGATCGCCACGGCAAGCATGCGCTGCGCGTCGGCCAACGCCGCCTCGTCGTTCGCATGAATCACGCAGAGCGGCGCGCCGGCGGCGACCTGCTCGCCCATTTTCACGAGCGCGCTCACGCCTACCGCCGGATCAATGCGATCGCTGGCCTTGGCGCGCCCCGCGCCAAGGCGCAGGGCGGCGAGCGCCACGCCCATCGCGTCGACATCGCCCACCACCCCGGCGCACAGCGCGGGCAGCGGCACCTTCAATTTCGCCTGCGGCAGCCGCGCCGGATCGTCGATGGCGCGCACATCGCCGCCCTGCGCGGCGACAATCTCCCGGAATTTCGCGAGCGCGCTGCCATCGCGCACCACGCGCTCGAGCTTCGCGCGCGCCTCGGCCTCCGCCTTCGCCGCCCCGCCGAGCATCAGCATGTGCGCGCCGAGCGCATAGGTCACCTCCATGAGATCGGCCGGGCCCGCGCCACGCAGGCATGCCACCGACTCGGCGACCTCGAGCGCGTTGCCCACGGCGCGGCCGAGCGGCTGGTCCATCGCGGTAAGGAGGGCGCGAACGTTCTTCCCCCCGGCGCGGCCGACCGCGACGAGCGCCGCCGCGAGTTGCCGCGCCTCCGCGAGCGTCTTCATGAATGCGCCGCGGCCGAACTTCACGTCGAGCACGAGCGCATCGATGCCTTCGGCAAGTTTCTTGGAAAGGATGGAGCCGCAGATGAGCGGGATGCACTCGACCGTCGCGGTCACGTCGCGCAGCGCGTAGAGTTTCTTGTCGGAAGGCGCGAGGTCCTTGGTCTGCCCGATGAGCGCGCAGCCGATCTTCGCGACTTGGGCCCGGTAGGCCTCGAGCGAGAGGTCGGTGCGAAAGCCGGGGATCGACTCGAGCTTGTCGAGTGTGCCGCCGCTGTGGCCCAGGCCGCGGCCGCTGATCATCGGGACGGGCACGCCGCAGGCCACGACCATCGGCGCGAGCGGGATCGAGACCTTGTCGCCGACGCCGCCGGTGGAGTGCTTGTCGACCTTGATGCCCGGCACGGACGAGAGATCGGCCACCACGCCGGAACGCATCATCGCCTCCGTGTAGTGCGCGGTTTCCTCGGGCGTCATGCCCTTGAGAAAGACCGCCATGAGCAATGCGCTGAGCTGGTAGTCGGCCCACGAGCCGTCGGTCGCGCCGCGCACGAACGCCTGGATTTCCTCGCGCGTGAGCGCGTGGCCGTCGCGTTTGCGGGCGATGATGTGCTGGGGGAACATGCGCGCGATCGTGTCAGGTCGCCCGCTCGCGCGCAAACCCGTAGGCGCGTTCCACGCGGGCGACGCGCACCGCGTAGGCGCCATACCATGCCTCGCGGCCGCCGCGCTGCGCCTTCTCGTGCTCGGTGTCGCGCTTCCACGCGAGGAGGGCGGCCTCGTCGCGCCAGTAGCTCACGGTGATGCCGACGCCATCCGCGCCCCGCGCGCTCTCGATTCCGAGGAAGCCGTCGTAACGCGACCCGAGATCGACCATGCGTTGGGCGATCGCGCCGTAGGCACGGCCATCGTCGGCGGCGCGTTTCGACGTGAAGATCACCGCGTAATAGGGCGGCTCGGGCGTGCGGGCGATTCCAGCCGCGGCGCTCATGCTGCGGCCCTCCGCAGCACGAGCATCGAGCTGGCCCCGGCAAAGAACTCGTAGTCCACCGCACGGACCTCGCTCCCGATGCCGGCCTCGCGCAGCTCACGCCGCAGGCGGGCCAGGCCGGGATACGGCTTGCCGTCGGGACCGCACACCGGGTGGATGCGCACCTCGCCGGCGCTCACGCGCACAAGCTCGCGGCAGGCGGCGAGGTGCCAGTCGAAATCGAGGCGCGCGGCGTAGACGAACAGCAGGTGCGCGCACAGCACGAGGTCGAAAGTCGCGTCGAAGAACGGCAGCCGCGGCAGCGCGCCGCCGACGTAGCGCCCGTTGAAGATGCGCGCCTCGTAGTCGGCGAGGAACCGCTGCGCCGCGGCGCGCCGGTCCTGCTCGGCCGCGTTGAACGACGGAAAGCTTCTCAGCCGAAACAGCCGCCGCTTGGCGCGCATCTGCGCGAACATCCGCGCGTAGTCCGCCGCGATGCGCGCCGCGAGCGCCGCGGCCTCGTCGCCATACAGCGGATCGACCGCGACGGCGTCGATGCGCCGCGCGCAGGCCTCGGCGGTGAAGGACGACGGGCCGGCGGCGACATCGAGCACGTCCCGCCCCTTGAGCGCTGGCAGGTCCAGCGCGAGGAACTGGGCGTATTCGGCGAGCGAACGGCCGAAGAAGGAGACGACGGGCAGGTCCAGCGCCGGCCCCGGGGCTATTCGGGGCGCGGGCCGGACGGCGGCTCTGCTTGGCGGGACGGTTTCGAGGATGATGGCGGGCATGGCTTGGGCGGGTTGAGTCTTGTTTCGGGGTGGGAAGCGGAAAAATCGGGAAAACAAAAAGCCCGACTCGGGTTTGAGTCGGGCTTGGCGGTGATGGGAGCAGGGCTTTTTCAGCCGTGGTGCGCGGTAGGTGCGCACGTTCCTCGTCGCCAAGCCGACCCGTGCCAACGGGCGCGCTTCGTCGTCGTCATGGCGACGGCGACCTTGGCGCAATTGGACTTGGCGGAAACCTGCATCGGGCCGTGTTGATGGGGACCGCGCGCGGGCGGTGCAAGTTGAATTTCCTCCCACACGGCGCGGGCGTTGCGCAAAAAGGAAAAGCGGCGGTCTTGCGACCGCCGCGTCCGTTCCCCATCCACGCTGCCCCTCGCAGCATGGAAAAATTCAACTCACGCGCCGCCCGCCTCCGAAGACCGAGCGGGTGAAACGCGTCACCGCGGAAACTTCGGGCTCGCCCTCCGGGATGGGCTCGAGCGGCGCCGCCGCCGCGGCGAGGATCGCTTCGCGCTGGGCGACGACGGCCTCGCGCTCGGCGAGCTCCTCCATGCGCTGCCGGAGCATCACGTCGAGGTCCTGCAGCGAGATGCGATCGTCGCGCAGGTTTTTTTGCTCGGCCTCGAGGATTTCCCGGGCGCGGTGCAGCTTTTCCCAGGCGGCCTGCAGGGCCACCTCGTCGCCAAACGGCACGCGGCTGGCGGGTCGCTGGAAAAGCGGCGGCGTCGACCGCGAGCTCGCGGGCACGGGCGCGGCCGCGGACATCGGCATCGGCATCGGCGCCGTGGTGCGGCCCGACTCGATCTCCGCCTGCAGGATGCGCAGGCGGGCCTCGTATTCGCGGAGGTTGTTCTCACGCTCGCGCAGCGACTCCTGATCCTCCTGCAGGCGCAGGCGCTCCTCGGCGAGCGTGGCGGCCCACTTCTCGGAGGAGGGACGGGCGAGCTTGAGCTCAGCCTCGGCGGTGGGAAATTTGACGATGGTGTCCATGGCGGGAAACGCGGTTGGCGCTCACGCCACCTTAGCGGATCGCCCGGAGCCGCGCCATAGGTCCGCCCGGCATTTACCCGCGCTTTACCGCGCGCACCGCGGGCCCGCGGGAATTGCGCAGGGTTTTTACGCCCGGAACAGCACGCCCTCGCGGTTGAACGTCCGCACCGCCAGCGCCACCGCGATCGCCGCGTAGGCGCACGACGAGCCGAAGATCAGCGCCAGGTGGCCCCACGGCCACGCGCCCGAGACGAGTTCCTTGCCGGCCAGCGACACGTTGAGGATCGGGACGAGCGCAAGGCGGGCGTTCAGCTCCACGCCCGGGAGCATGCCGATCACCGCGGGCAAGATGATCACGATGATGAGCGGCGAGACGTAGGTCTGGGCCTCCTTGAAGCTCTTCGCGAAGAGGGCCAGCGTGAAAAGCCCGGCGGAGAAAAGCACCGCCATCGGCAGCACGAGCGCGAGCACGCCGACCAGCCCGAGCGGATCGATCGTCGTCATCGTCGTGATCTGCGCGGCGGCGCGGCGCGCCGCGGAACCGTCGCCGCCCCCGATGCGCTGCGCGAGCAGCGGGCCGCCGACGGAGAGCGTGAGGCCCATCGACACCAGCGAGCAGGCCACGGTGCCGAGGGAGGCCGTGAGGATCGTGAGGAACTTCCCGAGCACGAGGTCGAGCCGCGCGACCGGGCTGCACAGGATCGTCTCCATCGTGCCGCGCTCCTTCTCGCCCGCGGCCAGATCCATCGCGGGATACATCGCGCCGACAAACGCGAGCATCAGGAACAAGTAGGGGATGAGCCCGCCGACGGCGTTGCCGCCGACTTTCTCCGGCGGCGCGACGTTCTCCGTCTTCTGCTCAAAGGGCTTGATCGCCGCGGGCGTGAGGCCGTGCGCCGCGAGGCGGGCCGCGACGATCTTCTCGCCGTAGGCGTCGAAAAAGCGCCGCAGCTCGCTCACCGCGTTGCCGGAGCGGAGCTCGCCGGCATAGTGCGAGATGGTGACCGCCATCGGCTCGCCGCGGGTGATCGCGCGATCAAAGCCGGGCGGGATCCTCACGGCCGCGCGCAGCCTCTTGTCCGCGATTTGCTTCTCCCAGTCCTGGCTGGGCGGCACAAAGGAGATTTTCCCGTGCGCCCGCAGCGCGGCCGTGACGGCCGGCGAGTCCTCGCCGCCGAGGATCATCACCGTGGGGACGGCGGCCGCCGCCTCCTTCACGGTCTTCACCGCGAAAAAGGACACGATCCCCATGATCGCCGGCATGAAAAGCGTCGGCCCCACAACCATCGAAATGATGGCGCGGCGGTCGCGGAGCATCTCGCGCAGCTCCTTCCCGTAAACGGCGAGGACGGCGGCGAGCTTCATGGGCCGGCGCCGACGGCGCTCACGAAGATCTCCTCGACATCCTGCTCGCCGTAGCGCGCGCGCAGCTCGGCGAGCGTGCCCTCGGCGAGCAGCCGGCCGCCGTGGATGATGCCCACGCGATCGCAAAGCTTCTCCACTTCGCTCATGATGTGCGTGGAGTAGATGACCGTCTTGCCGCGATCGCGGCACTCGCGCACGAAGCGGACGATGGTGCGCGCCGCCATGATATCGAGGCCCAGGGTCGGCTCGTCGAAAATCATGACCGCCGGGTCGTGGATGAGCGTGCGCGCGATCGAGGTCTTCTGCTTCATGCCGGTCGAGAACTTCTCGCAGCGGCGATCGAGGAAGTCGTGCATGCCGAGCTCGTCGGCGAGGCGCTGCGTCCGCGCGGCAATGACGGGGGCCTCGAGGCCGTTGAGCCGGCCGAAATAGGCCAGCAACTCGCGCGCGGTGAGCCGGCCGTAGAGCGCGGTGCTCGTCGCGAGGAAGCCCACCTGTTGCCGCACCGCCTGCGGGTCGCGCACGATGTCGTGGCCTGCGACCGTCGCGCCGCCCGAACTCGGCTGCAGGAGCGTGGCGAGGAGGCGCAGCGTGGTGGTCTTGCCCGCGCCGTTGGCGCCGAGGAGGCCGTAGATTTGCCCCGGCGCGACGCGGAACGAGATGTCGTCGACGGCGCGGATCTCCCCGCGCTTTTTGTCGCGGAAGACTTTTGTGAGCTGGCGGGCCTCAATCACCGGGCCGACAAAGAAGAAACGGCGGAAAGAAGAAACAAGAAACACGCGCCCGGCTTTCCCGCCCGGGCCGAGGGCAGCGGGGATTTCACCCGCCCCCGAGGATTCGGGGTCACCGGGCGGGAAACGCGCTTGGGCTACGGCAACTCCGCGATGCTGAGAATCATCGCGGCCGTGATCTCAAAATCCTTCACGGCCTGGGTCTTCTCCACGTCGGTCCACTCGTCGAGCGAGTGGCCCCGGCCGCCCTTGTGGCCGGAGTTGCGCGCGATCGCGAAGGCCGGGATGCCGAGGCTGATGGGGATGTTCGCGTCGGTGCTGTTGGTCTCCCAGAGGGGCGTCTTGTCGTAGGCGCGCATCGTGGCCGCGATCTGCTGCAGCTCCGGGGTGCCGGGGGCGGTCGTGCCGGAGGGGCGGTCGCCGATGAGCTTGATGTCGGCGGTGATCCTGCCGTTGGCGGTGGAGCGCGCGCTGTTTTCCGCGGCCACGGCGTCCGCGACGATCTGCTTGAACTTCCCGTCGATGTCCTTGAGCGCCGCGGGATCGACGGCGCGCATGTCGATCTCCATCGCCGTCTCGAACGGGATCGAGTTCACCGACGTGCCGCCGGAGACGACGCCGACGTTGTAGGAGACCTTCGGGCTCTTCGGCACCTTGAGCTGGCCGAGGCGCGCGATCGCATCGCCCATGGCGAAGGCCGGGCTCACGTTGCCAAACGCGCCCCAGCTGTGCCCGCCGGGGCCCTTGAAGGTGACCTTGTAGCGCAGGCTGCCGAGGCCGGAGTTGGTCACGATGTCGAGGTTGCCGCCATCGACGGTGATGAAGCGCTTGATGCGATCCTTCCACGGGCCCTTGGTGAAAAGGTAGCGCACGCCGCGCAAATCGCCCGGCCCTTCCTCGCCGACGTTCCCGATGAACAGGATGTCGGCCGCCGTCTCGACCCTCGCCTCGCGCATGGCGCGGATCAGCGCGAGCAGGAGCGCCAGGCCGCGCGTGTCGTCGCCGATGCCGGGCGCGACGAGGCGCGTGCCGGAGCGCTTGACGCGCACATCGGTGCCCTCGGGGAACACGGTGTCGAGGTGCGCCGCCACCGCGAGCAGCGGCACCGCGCCGCGCGATCGCCCGCGCCAGAGGCCCATGACGTTGCCCTCCGCATCGCGTTCGCAGTTCTCCAGCCCCGCCTCGCGCAGCATGGCGAGGTAGGCCTGGGCGCGCGGCTCCTCGCCGAATGGCGGCGCGGGAATTTCCGTGAGCTTGATCAACTCGGCGACGAAGCGCTCGTGGTCGCGCTCGTAGACGCCGACCATCGCGCGAAACCGCGGATCGGAAATCACCTGCCGCGCGCGCACCTCGGCCCCCGCGGCGGACGGAGGCGCGGATTGGGCTGAGGCCGTCGCCGCACCGGCGGCGAAGGCGGCTGAGAGGAAGACTCCGTGGAGGGCGCGGGGAAGCATGGGCGCGACCTGTAGCGCATGGCGCGCCGGCGGGAAAGCGCCAAACCACCCCCTTGCCGCCGCCCGTCGCACGTTCCTCGACAACGGCGCGCCGCGTGCTTGCCTCGCCGCCATGTCCTTGCGCGTTCACCCCGCCCTCGCCGCCGCTTCCCTGCTGCTCGCACCCGCCCTCGCGGCCGCCGACGCCGCCTTCGAGCAGTTTGCGCAACGGCTCGCCGACGACTGGATGCGCGCCAACCCCACGGCCGCGACCACGCAGCAGTATTTTTCCGGCGCGGAGCAGGATGCGCTCGACCGCCAGCTCACCCCCATCACCCAGGAGGCGCGCGCGGCCCGCGTGGCGCTCGCCCGTCGCGGGCTCGCGGAGCTGGCGCGCTTCGATGCGCGGGGCCTCAGCGAGACCGGCCGGGCCTCGGCCGCGATGCTGAAGTGGCAGCTCGACGACATCGTCGAGGGCGAGCCGTTCGCGGACCACGCCCTGGTGTTCGAGCAATTCCGCGGCCTGCAGGTCGGCCTCGTGAATTTCCTCAGCCAGACGCACCCCATCCGCAACGCGCGCGACATCGAGAACTACCTCGCGCGCCTCGCCTTGGTCGCGCCGCAGGTTGACGAGGGCATTGCGCAGGCTAGGGACCGCGCGACCCGCGGGATCATGCCGCCAAAGTTCATTGTCACGGCGACGCTGGCGCAGCTCGGGCGTTTCCTCGCCGATGAACCGGCAAAAAATGTCCTCGTCGCCTCCCTGGGGGAACGCGCCGCCAGGGTGAAGGACCTGCCGCCCGCGACGCGCGCCGCCGCGCTGGCCGCCGCGGAGAAAATCGTCACCGCCCAGATCATCCCGGCCTTCCGTCGCATCGAGGCGATGCTCAACGAGCAGCTCCCGCGCGCGGCCGACGACGCCGGGCTCTGGCGGCTGCCCGGCGGCGCCGAAGCCTACGCGGCGGCGCTGCGCCGCAACACCACGACCACGCTCACGCCCGAGCAGATTCACGCGCTCGGCCTGAGCGAGGTCGCGCGCATCGAGGCGCGGATGGACACCCTCCTCCGGGAGCTCGGCTACACGGCCGGCTCCGTGAAGGATCGCTACGCCCAGCTGAACCTCGATCAGCAGCCCAAGGAGGCCGACCCGCGCCCCGCCCTGCTTGCCCGCTACACCGCCATCGTGCGCGACGCGGAGCAGCGCGCCGCCGCGATCTTCGACCTGCGGCCCAAGGCGCCGTGCGACGTGCGCCGCGAGCCGCCGTTCACCGAGAAGAGCGCCGCCGCGCACTACACGGGCCCGGCGCGCGACGGCACGCGGCCCGGCGTCTTCTGGGTGCCGCTGCCCGGCGCGCCGTTCCGCATCGTCTCGATGCGCTCGCTCGCCTACCATGAGGCCGTGCCCGGCCACCATTTCCAGATCGCCCTCCAGGCGGAGAGCACGGAGCTGCCGGCGTTTCGCCGCGACCGGGTGTTTGGCGGGCTGGCCGCCCATGCGGAGGGCTGGGGCCTCTACGCCGAGCGCCTCGCCGCCGAGAACGGCTGGTATGAAGGCGACAAAATCGGCGCCCTCGGCCAGCTCGACAGCGAGCTTTTCCGCGCGCGCCGCCTCGTCGTGGACACGGGCCTGCACGCCAAGCGATGGACGCGCCAGCAGGCGATCGACTACGGCATCCTGGTCTCCGAGGTGGAGCGCTACGTCGTGATGCCCGGCCAGGCGTGCGCCTACAAAATCGGCGAGCTGCGCATCCTCGCGATCCGCGATCAGGCGCGCGCGGCGCTCGGCGCGAAATTCTCGGTGAAGGAATTCCACAACCTGATCCTGCGCAACGGCAACGTGCCGCTCGACGTGCTCGCGCAGATCGTGGCGGCGTGGGTGCGGGAGCGCGGGGAAAAGTAGGGCGGGCGGTTCCGCCCGCCGTCACGCCGGCACCCAGGCCCCGGCGCCGACCTCTTCCTCGATCTTCTCGGTCTCGTCGGGCAGCTCGTTGAGCGGCGCGAAGCGCTCCGAGGTGAAGCCCAGCTCCTGCTCGCCCTGGTGGAATGGATCGCGCGGGTTGACGAGTTCCTCGAGCAGCAGGCCCACCGTGGCGGTGTCGCCGCCCTTCACGATTTTCTCCCGGCCGAGGAAGACCTCGCGGATGGTGTAGATGTTGTCCTTCACCGGGAGCTCCTTGTAGAGCGCCCGGATTGTCGGGGAAAATGTGTCGTTCACGCAGACGACTTTCTGGCCTTTGACCATGCCTGCCGAGAAAACCGGAACGCGGCGAATTGCAAAGGTGGAAAACGCCGGCCGGCCCGCCGCTCAGAACGACCAGTTCGTCGTGAGCCCCACGTTCCACCCGTAGAAACGCTTGCCCTCGTCGATCTTCACGTTGACGCCGAGGAGGTGGTCGCGCCACACGGGCGTCGCGGCGCCGAGGCCGTAGGTGCGGAAATTCTTCACCTGCGCGCTGCGGAGGAACTGCGAATCGACGAAGAACGCCTCCGTGATCAGCCGCGCGCTCGCCGTCCAGCGCGCGCGCACGCCGTTCTTGAGCAGCCACTGGCTGATGCGGGCGGTGCCGGGCGGCAGGAAATCGAGGTCGGCGGTGAGCGTGTTGTGAAACGTGAGCTGCGAGACGCCGGAGAACACGAGCGTGGGGCTCCAGCGATACTCGAGGAGATTGGTGCCGCCGGCCGTCCAGACGAAGTTGGTGCCGTGGTTGCCGGTGACCCCATCCTTGGCCCAGTCGAACGTGAACGTCGTGCTGGGCGTGGCGACCCAGCGCCACGCCTGCGCCGGGGAGGACTCGCGCAGCTTGAATGGCAGGCCCACGGTCACGCCGGGGCCGTAGGTCTTGATGCCCTCGATCTTGGTGCGCTGGAGGGTCCCGGTGCCCTGCAGCCCCCAGCGGCCGAGCGCCGTGAAGACAAACGGCACCGCGACGCGCGTGTTGTCGCCACGCACGCGGCCGCCGCCGGGGATGTCGAAATGAAAGCGCGAGTTGTCGGCGTGCACGGTGAATTTCCACGAGCCGCCGGAGAAGCCCGGCGTGGTCGCCGCCGGGTCGAGGCCCTGGATGAGGGGCTCGAAGCCGAACTGCTCAAAGGTGCCGGTCGCCACGCCCGCCGTGGCGGCCGTGGGCGATCCGTCGGTCACGCTGGCGCTCGCGGCGACGGCGGAAAAAATCCCGAAGACCGTGCGCTGGATGCGATCGAAGTCCGCCGAGCCCTGCGCGGAGAAGAAGTAGTCGCGGTAGGCGTTGGCCGCCACGGCGGCGGTCGCGCCGGTGAAGCGGCGCTCGATCCCGGCGGGCGAGCTGAAGAAATGGATCGCGGTGCCGTCGGCGCTCCACTCCTCGGTGAACACGTCGGCGCGGCCGGCCATCGCGAGCTGGAGGCCCAGGGTGTTGTTGTTGAACGCGGGCAGCGTCGAGGGCCGCGCGAAGAAATTGTAGAGCGCGGTGAAGTGCGTGCCTGCGCGGAGGTTGAATTCCGACGCCGAGGCGTTGGCCAGGCTCACGGTGGCGATGTCGCCGCCCTGGTTGAACGTGCCGCGGAACAGCGTCACGACCGGCACCGCGTTGCTGGGTGTGTAGGCGGTGAGCACACCCGGCGCCTCGCTGGCCGGCGCCGCCGCCGCACGCCACGCGAGAAGGACAAGGATCAAAGCGAGCCCGCGCACTGACGCAGCGCGGCCCGGATTCAAGGCGAGTTTGCTGGCATTCATGGGGAAAGGAAGCGCATGAGCGATAGCGGCGCGCCCTGCGACGGGCAAGGGGGAAACCCCGCTCGGCCGCCCGATGCTTGCGTCCCAAGACGGCGCACTGCCATCGTCCGGGCCACGCGCCATGGGCCCACTGTTTGGCATTCTCCTCGTGCTGGCCTTGGTCGCGCTCCCGATTTGGATCGTGGTCCGCATCGTGACGCTCGGTCGGGAAAACAACGCGGTCGCGGAGCGCCTGCGCGAGCTCGAGCTGGAGCTGCGGCTTCTGCGCGAACGGGGCCCGGCCGCCGCGCCTCCGCCTGCACCCGTCGTCGGTGATCCCGTGGCGAGGCCCGCTCCGCCTGTCGCCGAGGAGCAACCCCATGCCGTCGCGCCGCCCGGATCGGCGGCACGCCCGCCGCCACCCGCGCTCGCCGAGCCGGCCGTGGAACCGTCGCCCTCGCTTCCGCCGCCACTTCCGATCGCGTCTCACCCGCCGCCCTCGCCCGAGCCCGCCCCTGGCGCCGCACCGCCATCCTCGCCTCCGCGCAAGCCCGTGGACTGGGAACGCTTCATGGGCGCGAAGCTCTTCGCGTGGCTCGGCGGGCTCGCGGCGTTCCTCGCGGTGGCCTTTTTCGTCAAATACTCCTTCGAGCACAACCTCATCCCGCCCGAGGTGCGCGTCGCGATCGGCTATCTCTGCGCCATCGGGCTTGTGGCGGGCGGGCTGCGCATCCCGCGCGACCGCTACGATGTCACCGCGCAGACGCTCATCGCGACGGGCATCGTCTCGCTCTACGGCGTCACCTTCGCGTGCAACGCGCACTACCACTTCGCGTTCTTCGGGCTGGTGCCGACGTTCCTGCTGATGTCGCTGATCACCGCGGCGGCCTTTCTGCTCGCGGTGCGGCTCGAGGCGCGCGTGGTCGCGGTGCTCGGCATCCTCGGCGGCTTCCTCACGCCGATCCTGCTCTCGACCGGCGTGGACAACCCGGGCGGCCTCTTCGGCTATCTCGCGCTGCTCGACGTCGGGCTCATCGCGGTGGCGCTGCACCGGCGCTGGGATTTCCTGCTCCCGCTCGGCGCCGCCGGCACCGTGCTCATGCAGATCGCCTGGGCGGAAAAATTCTTCGAGGCGCGAAAAGCCCCGATCGCCATGGCGGTGGGCCTCGGGTTCTGCGCGCTTTTTCTCGCCGCGTATCTTGCCGCGCGCCGGCTCGCGCGCTTGTCCGACCCGCTCCGCGGCTGCGCGATCACGTTTCCGGTGGTGGCGTTCGGGTTCGCGGCGATGTTCCTCGCCCACCACGGCGTGGCGGAGCGGGCGGGGCCGCTCTTCGGCTTCATCTTCGCCGCGGACCTCGCGCTGCTCGCGCTGGCGTGGGCCGACGAAAAGCTCGCGCGCCTGCACCTGCCCGCGGGCCTCGCGGTCTTCGCGCTGCTCGCGGCGTGGACGGGGGCGCGCCTCACCGCCGAGCTGCTGCCGTGGGCGCTCGCCGCCTACCTCGCGCACGCGGCGCTGCACACGGCGTTCCCGCTCGTGCTGGCGCGCCGCCGGCCCGACGCCGCGCCCCGCGAATGGAGCCAGCTTTTCCCCGCGCTCGCGCTGCTGCTCATGCTCGGGCCGCTCGCGCGGCTCGACGGCGTCTCGCTGCTTTTTTGGCCGGCCGTCCTGCTCATCGACCTGATCGCGATCGGGCTGGCCGCGGTCACGCTGTCGGTCGTGGGCGTCGCCGCGGCGCTGGTGCTCACGCTGGCGGCGGCGGGCGTGTGGCTCTTTCAAGGCACAACCACTGCACCGCACGGGCCGATGGAGGGAACGTTTCTTTTCGTCGTCGGCGGGTTTGCGGTGGTGTTCTTCGGCGCCGGACTGTGGCTCGCGCGCAAGCTCGGCGGGCGCGGCGACGCCCCGGCCGCGCCTTTCCGCGATCCGCGCGCGCAGATCCCGGCGGTCTCGGCGCTGCTGCCCTTCGTGCTGCTCGTGATGATGACGCAGCGGCTGCCCATGGCGAACCCTTCGGCGATCTTCGGCCTCGCGCTGCTGCTCACCGCGCTGACGCTCGGGCTCGCGCGCGTCTTGGCCGGGCCCTTCGCCAAGCCCAGGGCCTTCGACTCCGGCGAGGAGCCGCCTGCCTCGAGCGCCGGTCACAAGGCCGGGGTCGAATGGCTGCCCGCCTGCGCGCTCGCGGGCGTCGCCGCGCTGGAATACGCCTGGCGGGCGCGCAACGCCGCCGCGGCCGACAGCCCGCTCGCGCTCGCATGGTTTGCCGGCTGGCTGGCGGTCTTCGCGGTTTTTCCCTTTCTGTTTCGGCGCGCGTTCGCGGCGCTCAAGGGTCCGTGGGTCGTCGCCGCGCTCGCCGGCGTCGTGCAGTTCCCGCTGGCCTACGACCTCATCCGGCGCGCGCATCCCAACGACCTCATGGGCGCGCTGCCCGCGCTTTTCGCGCTGCCGCCGCTCGCGAGCCTCGGCGCGATCCTGCGCGCGCCGGTGGCCGACGCGCGCGCGCGGCTCAGCCAGCTCGCGTGGTTTGGGGGCGTGACGCTGTTTTTCATCACGCTTATTTTCCCGATCCAGCTCGAGCGGCAGTGGCTCACGGTCGCATGGGCGCTCGAGGGCGCGGCGCTGCTCTGGCTGTTCCACCGCGTGCCGCACGGCGGGCTGCGGCTCACGGGCGTCGCGCTGCTCCTCGCGGCGTTCGGGCGCCTCGCGCTCAACCCCGCCGTGCTGTCCTACCACCCGCGCGCCGGCGCGATCCTCAACTGGTGGCTCTATGCCTACGGCACGGCCATCGCGTGCCTCTTCGCGGGCGCACGCCTGCTCGCCCCGCCGCGCGATCGCGTGCTGGAGGTCGACGCCCCCGCGCTCCTCGCGACGCTCGGCACCGTGCTCTCCTTCCTCCTCCTCAACGTCGAGATCGCCGACTTCTTCGCCGCGCCGGGCGCGCGCATGCTCGTGTTCGAGTTCTCCGGCAACTTCGCGCGCGACATGACCTACACGATCGCGTGGGCCGTCTTCGCGCTTGCGCTGCTGCTCGCGAGCTTCCGGAAAAACCTTCGCTTCGGCCGCTACGCCGCGCTCGCGCTGCTTGGCGTCGCGCTGCTCAAACTGTTCCTCCACGACCTCGCGCGCCTCGAGGCCCTCTACCGCATCGGCGCGCTCTTCGGCGTCGCGGTGATCGCGATCCTCGCGTCGCTCGCCTACCAGCGCTTCCAGCCCGGCCATGACAAGAAACCCGCCGACCCTTCGTAGCCTTTTTCGCGCCGCGCCCGCGCTCCTCACGCTGCTCGCAGTCGCCTGCGCGCCGCTGCGCGCGGCGGATTTCGCGGAGTGGAAAAACCGACAGACGATCGATGTCTCCCGCGCCGGCATCGCGGTCGTCGTGTTGCCACCCGAGACACTCGACGCCGCGCGCCCCGACCGGGGCGACCTGCGCTTGCTCGATTCCGCAGGGCGCGAGGTGGCGTTTGCGATCCATCAGGCGGCGCGGCCCGCCGTGCAGACCGTCGCCGTGAAGTCGTTTCGGGCCACCCTCACGGAAACGGCCACCCAACTCGTGATCGAAGGCGGAGCGCCTCCCCTCGGCGAAATCACGCTCGTGACGCCCGCCCGCGAATTCCTGAAGCGGGCACGGATCGAAACATCCGAGGACGGCACCCGCTGGACGATCGCCGAGGATGGCGTCCCGTTTTTTCGGCAATCGGGCGTGGAGCGCCTCTCGCTCCAGCCCAACGCATGGTTTGCTCGCATCACGCTCGATGATGCGCGGTCGCGGCCCGTGCCGTTCACCGGCGCGATGTTCACTCCCTTCGCGGGAGCGATCGCCCCCGGGAAAGCGCTTCCCATGCGCATCGCACGCCGCGAGGAGTTTGCCGGAGACACCGTGCTCACGCTCGACCTCAGCGCGGCGCATGTCCCGCTCGACACCCTCACCTTCGACACGCCCGAGCGGCTTTTTACGCGCCGTGTGACGGTGGGTGTGCGCGAGCTGCGTGACGAGTCCGCCACCGAGCGCGCCGCAGCCACCGGCACGATCTACCGCGTCGCCATCGACGACAACAAGCCCATCGCCCGCCTCGCGGTGCCGCTCGATTTTTCCGCGCCGTCGCGCGAAGTGATCCTGCACATCGCCAACGACGACAGCCCGCCCCTCGCGATCACGGAGGCCAGACTGACGCGCTTTGACGTGACGCTGCTTTTCGAAGCCGCCGTGCCCGGTGCCTACACGCTGCTCAGCGGGCATCCGCAGGTTGCCGCGCCGCGCTATGACGTCGCGCGCCTACGCGCGAGAGAAGTGCCGATGGCCGGCCTACTCACACCCGGCCCGCTCGCGCCCAACCCCGCTTACCGCGCGCCCGAGGCGCTCGCGGGCGTCGCATTGACGGGCGCGGCGCTCGATGTCGCGCCGTGGCGTTTCCGCAAGGCGGTGCGCGTCGCCGCCGCCGGCGTGCAGCAGCTCGAGCTCGACCTCGACGTGCTCGCGCGGGCGCAGCGCGGCCTCGGCGACCTGCGGCTCGTGCGCGACGGCGCGCAGGTGCCCTTCCTGCTCGAGCGCCCGAACCTCTCCCGCACGCTCGCACTCACCGCCAGGCCCGCCGACGACCCGAGGCGCCCGCGCACGAGCCGCTGGGAGATTGCGCTCCCGCGCGCCGGCCTGCCGCTCACACGCCTCACGCTCGCCTCGCCCGCCGCGCTGTTTCAGCGCCAGCTGCGCCTCCTCGAGATCGTCGCCGATGCTCGCGGCGAAAAACACGCGCGCACGCTCGCCACCGCCGAGTGGAGCCACACGCCCGAGGACAAGCGCCCGCTCACCCTCGCGTTGTCCGCGCCGCCCACGGCCGCGATGCTCGTGCTCGAGACCGACAACGGCGACAACCCGCCGATCGCCCTCGGCCCCGTCACCGCCGCGCATCCCGTGGCGCGCCTGCTCTTCAAGGCCGACGCCGCGCCCGTCGCGCTCTACTACGGCCACGCCGGCGCCGCCACGCCGCGCTACGACCTCGCGCTCGTGGCCGGGCAGATTCTCGCCGCGACGAAGGAGGCCGCGACGCTCGGCCCCGAGGAAGCGCTGCGGGCGGAGGCCTGGCCGACCAGCGTGCTGCGCGGCCCCAACAGCATCCTCTTCTGGGGCGCGCTCGCCCTCGTGGTCGCGGTGCTGCTCGGCGTGGTCGCGAAGCTGCTACCGAAGCCACCGGCGGCGTAGTGGGCTTCAGGTTGTAGGCGGGGTGCCCTCACCCCGCATCGCACGCCGCGGGGTGAGGGCACCCCGCCTACAACGAAACCAGTCACCCGCGCAAATACGCGACCAGCTCGGCGAGCGCCGCATCCGCCGCAAAAGCCTGCGCATCCACGCGCGTCGCGCCCGGGCACTCCACGCGGCCGCTCCTCACGGCGACAAATTTCCCGCGCCTCCGATGCGCGATCGCCCACCACGCAAACGGCGCGGCCACGCCCTCGGCCGGCGACGGCTCCGCGTAGCCCGTGGTCGCCACCCCCAGATCGCTGCTGAAGAGGCTGCACGCCCCGCGCGCCATCTCCTCGGCGACGGCGGCGGACACGCAGTTCACCTTTTTCGCCGCGGCGCGCGCCACGCCGAGGTGCCGCACTTTTTCGTCGAGCGTGTAGGCCGTGATCCCGCCGAGGAAAAAGTTCGAGGCCCCCGACACCTCGCCGATCCGCGCCTGCACGCGCCCGCACGTCAGGCTCTCCGCGACGGCCAGCGTGAGCCCCGGCGTGCGCAGCATCAGCGCCTTCAGCTCGGCGGACAGCGCGTTCACTTCAGCTCCACCCCCACCGGGCAGTGGTCGCTGCCGTGGACGTCCTTCTCGATCCAGGCGCGCTTGAGCCGCGGGGCGAGCGACGCGCTCGCCATCACGTAGTCGATCCGCCAGCCGACGTTGTTGGCGCGGGCGTTGGCGCGGTAGGTCCACCAACTGTAGTGGCCGGGGCCCTTCTCAAAGTGGCGGAACGTGTCCACGAAGCCCGCGCGGACGTAGTCGCGGAAACCCGCGCGCTCCTGATCGGAGAAGCCGGGGTTGCCCACGTTTTCCTTCGGCCGCGCGAGGTCGATCTCCTCGTGCGCGACGTTGAGGTCGCCGCAGAAGAGCACGGGCTTTTTCTTCTCCAATTTCCTCGCGTGGGCGAGCAGCGCGCGGTCCCACTCCTGGCGGAAGCCGATGCGCACGAGCTCGGGCTGCGCGTTGGGCACATAGACGCCGACGACGTAGCAGTCGTCGAACTCCGCCGTGATCGCCCGGCCCTCGGCGTCGTGCGCGGGCGAACCGAGGCCGAGGGTGACGCCGAGGGGCTTCCGCCTCGCGAAGAGCGCGGTGCCGCTGTAGCCCTTTTTCTGCGCGGCGTTCCAGATCAGCTCGTAGCCCCTGGGCCACGCCACGCCCTGCACGTCGCCCGGCGTCGCCTTCACCTCCTGGAGGCAGATGACGTCGGCCTTGGCCGCGGCCATCCAGTCGAGCAGGCCCTTGCCGAGCGCGGCGCGCACGCCGTTGACGTTCCACGAGAGGAGTTTCATGCGCGCCCGTTGAACGCGCGGCGGAGCGCGGGCGCAAATTGAAACTCAGCGGCGGCCCGCGCCGGCCGGGCCAGGACGCCGGTGACACAGCGCCGCCTTGCACCGCGCTTCGGTCTTTCAACTTTCGCCTTTCGCCTTTCACCTTTCCGCCCGTGCCCTTCACCCATCTCCCCCTCGGCCAACGCATCCCGCCCAGCCCCCACGCCGTCTCGTGCAGCCTGCCCACCATGCGCGACGTGCGCGGCTACGAGGAGAAAAACCCCGAGACGATGCGCGCGCTCACGTCGGGCTACCCGCGCTTCGTCGTGCACCCGTTCGCGCGGCAGCTCGTGGCGCACTTCATCGCGACGCAGCCCGCGCTCGCCGGCCGCACGCTCTGGCTCGCGTGCTCGGAGCGCATGGCGCGCAGCCTCGCCGCGCACCTCGGCGGCGCGGCGGCGGGCGCGGGGCTGTTCGCGCACGCCGGCCTCCACGGGGTCTCGCACGCGACGAACGCCGACACCTACGCGCGCGCAAAGACCTTTCTCCAAAACATCGGCGGCTTCCTCTCCTCGCGCGAAGCCGAGGATGCGCTCGTGCGCCTCGGCCTCCTCGCCGCGCCCCACGCGGAAAAAGCATTTTCCGGCGACGCGACCGCCGAGATCCGGCGGGTGTTGCGCCGTGCGCTTCCGCAGGCGACCGACGCCGATCTGCTGCTCGCCCCCTCGGGCATGAACGCCATCCACGCCGCCTTCCGCGCCTCCGCCGAGATTCAGGCCGCGCGCGGGCGCACGGTGTGGCTGCAGCTCGGCTGGCTCTACCTCGACACCATCGCGATCCTGAAAAATTTCACGGGCGCGCCCGCCGACTACGTCTACGTGCGCGACCCGCTCGATGCCGAGGGCATCGCGCGCATCTTCGCGAAACACGGCGCGCGCATCGCCGGCGTCTTCGCCGAGCTGCCGACCAACCCCCTCATCCAGACGCCCGACCTCGCGGCGATTTCCGCCCTCTGCCGCCGCCACGGCGCGCACCTCCACGTCGATCCCTCCGTCGCCTCCCCCTTCAACCTCGACCTCCTCCCGCTCGCCGACGCCGTCGTCTCCAGCCTCACCAAATACACCGCCAGCGAGGGCGATCTCACCGCCGGCCTCATCGCGCTCAACCCCGCCGCGCCCGACGCCGCCGAGCTCCGCCGCCGCACCGTCGCCCACCTCGATCCGGTCTACTCCCGCGACCTCGCCCGCCTCGCCGCGCAGATCGGCGAGACGGAGGCCGTGCTGGAAAAAATCCACGCCAACACCGCGCGCGTCGCCGCCTTCCTCGCCGCGCACCCGAAGATCAAGGACGTCTTCTGGGCCCTGCACCCCGCCTCGCGCGAAAATTACCTCCGCCTCGCCCGCGCGCCCGACGCCACCGGCGGCATGATCACCTTCACGCTGCGCGGCCCGATGGAGCCGTTCCACGACAAGCTGCGCCTCCCCAAGGGCCCGAGCTTCGGCATGAAGACCACGCTCATCTGCCCCTTCATGTATCTCGCGCACTACGATCTCGTGACCACCCCCGCCGGCCTCGCCGAGCTCGCCGCGAGCAAACTCGACCCCGACCTCCTCCGCCTCTGCATCGGCACGGAGCCGGTGGAGGAAATCATCGGCGCGATTGCGGAGGCGCTGGGATAATACGGATCGATGCAGCCAATCACCCCTGTCCTCAATCTGGTGGTGCTTCGCGTTCCTGATCCACCGCGGGCAGTGGAGTTCTACTCGTTGCTTGGAATGTCGTTCTCCAAGCACGCTCACGGCAAAGGGCCTGAACATCACGCAGCCGAGCTTGGCAGACTGGTATTCGAAATTTATCCGCAGGCTTCGGAAGAAAATTCCACCCAGCATGTCCGCATCGGATTTCGTGTCAGCCGTCTCGCTGATGTGGTTCAACGCTTGTCCAGCAGCGGCGGCATTCTGATTTCGCCTCCGAAAAATTCTCCGTGGGGCCTGCGCGCGATCATTGATGATCCGTTTGGCCATCGCATCGAGCTAACAGAGGCATAATCGACTAGCTGGCTACCCGTTCTTCTCTGAATCGGTGCGCATCAGTGTTCATCAATGGTTCAAAACTCCGTGCCTACCTCCTGCACCCTCCCCATCAAAGCCATCCCCAACGCCCCGCGCAGCGCGGTCGTGGGCTGGCTCGGTGACGCGTTGAAGGTCAAGATCCACGCCCCGCCCGTCGAGGGCCGCGCCAATGCCGCGCTCTGCGAATTCCTCGCCGACTCCCTCGGCCTCCCGCGCCGCGCCGTGACCGTCCTCCGCGGCGACACCTCGCGCCAGAAGCTCGTCCGCATCGACGGCCTCACGCTCGCGGAAGTGAAGGCGAAGCTCGGCGTGTAGCGGCGGGCGCCTTCAAGCAGGGCGGGGTCTCTGCCCCGCCCTCTTACGCACTGGGTATTCGCGCGAAAGGCGGGTCATAGACCCGCCCTACCGCACGCCGTCACTGCGCCTCGAGTTCTTCAACCCCCGCGTTAATCGCGCCAGCCGCGAAGTGAGAAACACCGCCGCAAACGTCAGCCCGCCCGCGATGCCCAGCCACACGCCGGTCGCGCCGAGCGACCCGCGGATGCCGAGCGCGTAGCCGAGCGGCAGCGCGATGGCCCAGTAGGCGATGAGCGTGATGAGCGCGGGCACCTTCACGTCGGTCACGCCGCGCAGGCACGCCGCCGCGATCACCTGCGTGCCGTCGGCCAGTTGAAAAAGCGCCGCGACCACGAGCAGCTGGGCCGCAATCGCGATCACCGGCGCGTCGTGCACAAACCAGCCCGCGATCGGCCCGCGCCCGAGCGCGAACACGACGGCAAACACGCCCATCACCGCCAGCCCCACGCCGAGCGCGCCCAACGCGATCGGCCGGACCGCGGCCCGCTCCCCCGAGCCCACCGCGTGGCTCACGCGCACGCCCGCCGCCATCGAGAGGCCCAGCGGCACCATGAACACCAGCGAGGCGCAGGACATCGCGATCTGGTGCGCGGCGAGCGGCGCGGCGCCGAGCCAGCCGACCATCAGGCCCGAGCACGCAAACGCGGTCACCTCGAAGAAGAGCATGCCGGCCGCCGGCAGGCCCACGCCCAGCATTTCACGAAACCGCGCGCGCGAGAAATGGCCCAACCAGCGCGCCGGCCAGGCCTCGCGCATCCGCGCATCCCGCCGCAGCCACCAAAGGATCACCCCCGCCCCCAGCGTGCGCGAGAGCAGCGTCGAGAGGCCGGCGCCGGTGAGCCCGAGCGGCGGCACGCCGAGGTGCCCGAAGATGAAGACCCAGTTGAGCAGCGCGTTGAGCCCCACCCCGAGCAGCATGATCACCATCGGGGCCCAAGGGCGGCCCATCGCCTCGGCAAACTGGCGGAGCGCGAGGTAGACCAGCAACGGCACGAGCGACGCCGCGAACAGCAGGAAGAACGGCGTCACGATCGCGACCACCTCCGCCGGCTGGCCGAAATGGCCGAGCCACGGCGCGAGCGCCGCCATCGCGGCGGTCTCGGCCACCCCCAGCACCACCGCCAGCGCGACGCCGTGGCGCAGATAGTCCCCCGCCTCCGCTGGCGCCCGCGCGCCGCGGGCCCGCGCGACAAAAATCGCCACCGGGATCATGAGGCCCACGCCCACGATGAAGAAGATGTTGAAGACGTTGTTCGCAAAGGCCGACGCCGCGAGCGGCACCGCGCCCGCGTGCCCGATCATCGCGCTGTCCATGACGCCCATCAGCATCTGGCAGAGCTGCCCCGCGACAATCGGCGCCGCGAGCGTGAGCGTCGGGCGGAGTTCGCGGAGGAGCACGGGACGGGACATGCGGCCCGAAATTCGGGCGAAGCGAGCGGAGCGTCGATGTGTTTCGGCGTCGCGGCGGCGGCCCTGCCCGCCGCTACTTGCCGCCGTTGCCAACCCCGCCGCGCCCGCCCAGCGTCGCGCCATGCGTCTTCCCCTCCTCGCCGCCTGCGCCGTGCTGTTCGCCGTTCCGTTTGTCCGCGCCCAGGGCGACACGGCCTACCGCACCCCGAGCGCCGCGCTCGCCGCGATCGTCGATGCGCCGCTCACGCCGCTCGTCAGCGTGAGCCCGGACCGGCGGAACCTTTTGCTGCTGGAGCGCCCGTCGCTGCCGCCGGTCGCCGAGCTCGCCGAGCCGGAGCTGCGCCTCGCCGGCCTGCGGATCAATCCCGCGACCAACGGCCCGAGCCGCGAGACGTATTACACCGGCCTGATCGTGAAGCCCCTCGCGGGCGGGACGGAGCGGCGCGTGACCGGGTTTCCCACCGAGGCGCGCATCACGAGCCTCGCGTGGTCGCGCGACAGCCGTCATCTCGCCGTCACCGTCACCCTGCCGCAGCGGCTCGAGCTGTGGCTCATCGAGATCGCCGCCGCCCGCGCCCGTCGACTGACGGACCGCGCGCTCAACGGCGTCGTCGACAACCCCACATGGGTCGACGACACGACGCTCGTCGTCTCGCTCATTCCCGCCGGCCGCGGCGCCGCGCCCGCGGCGCCCACCGTCCCGAGCGGCCCGGTCGTGCAGGAGAATCTCACCGGCAAGCGCCCCGCGCGCACCTACGCCGACATGCTGGCGAGCGCGCACGACGAGGCGCTCTTCGAGCACTATGCCACCGCCGAGCTCGCGCTCGTCGCCACCGACGGAAAAGTTTCCCCGCTCGGCCTGCGCGGCCTCATCGGCAACGCCGCTCCGTCGCCCGACGGCCGGCTGCTGCTCGTGACCACGTGGTCGCGGCCCTACTCGTATCTCGTCCCGGTCACGCGCTTCCCCACGAAAATCACCGTGCATGATCGCGCGGGGAAGCTCCTCCACACCGTCGCCGATCTGCCGCTCGCGGAGAGCATCCCGATTCCGACGGGCTCCGTGCGCACCGGGCCGCGCAGCGTCACGTGGCGCGCCGATGCGCCCGCCACGCTGAGCTGGATGCAGGCGCTCGACGGCGGCGACGCCGGCCGCGAGGCCGCGCTGCGCGACGAGTGGTTCACCCACGCCGCGCCGTTCACGGGCGCGCCGGTGTCGCAGCAGAAGTTCGCCTTCCGCGTCGGCGGCGTCACCTGGGGCGACGACCAGCGCGCCCTCGTTTCCGAGTCGTGGCATCGCACGCGCAAGATCCGCACTTGGCTCGTTGCCCCCGGCTCGCCCGGCGCCGCGCCCACGCTGCTCTTCGACCGCTCCTCCGAGGATCGCTATAATGCCCCCGGCTCGCCCGTGCTCGCGCGCAACGCCTTCGGCCGGCTCGTGCTGCTCACGAGCGCCGACAAATCAAAGCTCTACTACGACGGCGCCGGCGCCTCGCCCGAGGGCGACCGCCCGTTCCTCGACGAGCTCGATGTCGCCACGAAAACGACCCGCCGCCTCTGGCGCAGCACCGCGCCGCACTACGAGACGTTTGTCGCGCACCTCGACGACGGGATGAAGCGCATCATCACCTCGCGCGAGTCGGTCACCGAGCCGGCGAACTATTTCATCCGCACGCTGGGCGGCGCCGACGACGCGCAGGCGCTCACGCCCCTCACGCGTTTCCCAAATCCGTTCCCGCAGTTTGCCGCGGTGAAGAAGGAAGTGATCACCTACCAGCGCGCCGACGGCGTCGCGCTCTCCGGCACGCTCTACTTGCCGCCCGGCCGCACGCCGCTCGACGGCCCCCTGCCCACGCTGCTCTGGGCCTACCCGCGCGAATACAAGGACGCCGACGCCGCCGGCCAGGTGAAGGAGTCGCCGTATCGCTTCATCCGCGTGAGCCCCCTCGGCCCGCTGCCCTTCCTCCTCGCCGGCTACGCCGTGCTCGACGATCCCACGATGCCGATCATCGGCGCGGGCCAGGCCGAGCCCAACGACACCTACGTGCCCCAGCTCGTCGCCAGCGCCAAGGCCGCGATCGACGAGCTCGTGCGCCGCGGCGTGACCGACCCGAGGCGCGTCGCCGTCGCGGGCCACAGCTACGGCGCGTTCATGACCGCCAACCTCCTCGCGCACTCGAACCTCTTCGCCGCCGGCATCGCGCGCAGCGGCGCCTACAACCGCACGCTCACGCCCTTCGGTTTCCAGAGCGAGGAGCGCACGCTCTGGCAGGCCCCGGAGGTCTACGCGGCCATGTCGCCCTTCAACCACGCCGACAAAATCAAGACGCCGCTCCTCCTCGTGCACGGCGCCGCCGACAACAACCCCGGCACCTTCCCGATCCAGAGCGAGCGCTTCTACAACGCGCTCAAGGGCCACGGCGCGACGACGCGCTACATCCAGCTCCCGCACGAGTCGCACGGCTACCGCGGCCGCGAGAATGTCCTGCATCTCCTATGGGAAACGGAAAAGTGGCTCGACACGTATGTGAAGCCGGTGGCGAGGGATGCGGGGAAGAAGTAAGCGAGTGCAGAGTTGGAGCTGAGGCGTCCCGCCTCAGACGGACGGCGGTGCAGTTATCCGAGGCGGGCCGTGCACTCCGTGCGCGGCCGGCCGGCGGACGTGTTTTTGACCGCGCGCGGAGCGCACGGTCCACCTCTCGGTCTCCGGCGCTTGGCAGTGGTTTCACCTTCAACTGCACACGTCCGCTTCAGGCGAACGTCGGACGTGCTTTCAGGATCACCAATCCACGAGGCGGGCCGCCTCGTCCACGACTACGCCCCGCGCATCTTCCTCCAAATCGCGAGGCACCGCTCCGCCGTCTCCAGCTCGGGATAGCGGCTGCCCTCCTGCTCCATCAAATAGAACTCCACGCCGCCCACGCTCTCGAGCGCCGCGATGAGCGGCTTCCACGGCGTCACGCCCTCGCCGAAGAGCACGCGGTAAGCCTTTTCCTCTTCCTTCGTGCCGGGCGCCCAGTCCTTCAGGTGCACGCTGCGGATGCGGCCGGGATTCGCCTTCACCCACGCGACGGGATCGGCGCCGGCGGCGACGCAGGTGCCGACGTCGAGCTGGAGCGTGAACTCCCTCGGCGTATTGGCCGCGATCACATCCATGATGCGCGTCTCGCCGTCGATCTTCGCCCACTCGGTCGCGTGGTTGTGGAAACCCGCCGCGAGCCCGTGCGGCGCAAATTTCTCCGACGCGGTCGCCCACAGCTCGCACGCCTTCTTCCAGCCCTCGACACCGCCCGTCACGCGCGGCGGCGAGGCCTGCACGATCAGCCGCGAGCCGAGGATCTGGTTCAGCTCGATGGCGCGGTCCATGGTTTCGCCCGGCGTGAGCGACGCGGCGGCGTTGTGCGTCGAGTGGCAGCGCAGGCCGAGATCGTCGAGCATCGCGCGGACTTCCTTCGCGTAGGGAAATTTCCACGCGAAATACGCCGAGTAGAACTCCACGCACTCGTAGCCCATCCTGGCGACGGCCTTGAGCGTGCCGGGCAGGTCCTTGGCCATCTCGCCGCGCACGGCGTAGAGCTCGAGGCCGATCGGAATCTTCCTTCGCCCGCCGGGCGCGGCGGCGCGGAGCGAAGGCGCGGCCGAGTGGGCGGCGAAGGCGGCGGCGGCGAGGCCGGAGGCTTGGAGAAAATGGCGGCGCGAGAGCCGCGGGGCGGGGGAATTCATGGGGCGACGAGGCGACACCGGGAGAGTCGCCGCGGCGAGGGAGAAGTTGCGCAGCCCGGGACGGGCGCCACGCTCTGCGGGCATGCTTGCCCTCCCCCGCCGCGGACTGCCGCTGCTGGCGCTCGCCATTTTCCTCCAGCCGCTGCGGGCCCCGGCCGCGGACGGCTACCGCACGCCTTCGCCCGCGCTCGCGGCCATCGTCGATGCGCCGACGCCGCCCGTCGCCGTGCTGAGCCCGGATCGGCAGTGGCTCCTGCTGCTCGATCGGCCCGAGGCGCCCTCGATCGCGGAGCTGGCGCAACCGGAGCTGCGGCTCGCCGGCCTGCGGGTGAATCCCGCGACCAACGGCCCGAGCCGCGCGACCACCTACACCGGGCTCTCGCTCCAGTCCCTCGCCGGTGGCCCGCCGCGCCGCATCTCCGGCCTGCCCGCGGGCGCGCGCGTCACGGATCCGGCGTGGAGCCGGGACGGGCGGCACGTGGCCTTCGCCGTCGTCACCGGCACGGGGCTCGAACTCTGGCTCGCCGTCGCCGCGGAGGCGCAGGCGCGCCGGCTCACCGGCCCGATCCTCAACGCGATGCTCGGCGATCCGCTCGTCTGGCTCGACGATGCCACGCTGCTCATCCGCCGCGTGCCGCCCGAGCGCGGCGCGGCGCCGATCGCTTCCGCCGCGCCGGCCGGCCCGGTCGCGCAGGAGAACCTCGGCAAGCGCGCGGCCGCCCGCACTTACGACGGCCTGCTCGCCAGCCCGCACGACGAACGGCTCTTCGAGCACCACGGCGCGAGCGAGCTCGCGCTCGTGGCGCTGGATGGCGCGCTCACGCCGCTGGCCGTGCGCGGGCTGCTCTCGTTCGTCGCGCCTTCGCCCGACGGGCGGCACCTCATCGTCTCCACGCTCCACCGGCCGTTCTCGTATCTCGTGCCGTCGAGCCGCTTTCCCACGACGGTCGCGGTCTTCGATCGCGCGGGACGGCGCGAGCACCTTGTGGCCGAGCGCCCGCTCTCCGAGGGCGCGGCGAGCGATGCGATCACGCCCGGCCCGCGCTCGGTCGCGTGGCGCGCGGATGCGCCGGCGACGCTGAGCTGGGTGCAGTCGCTCCCGCGCAACGCCAAGCTCGCCGACAACAAGACCACCGCCCGCGACGCGTGGTTCACGCTCGCCGCGCCGTTCACCGCGAAGCCCGTCGAGCAGCAGCGCTTCGAGTATCGCGTGGTCGGCGTGCAGTGGTGCGACGACGCGCTCGCGCTCGTCACCGAGTCGTGGGCGACCACGCGCACCGCGCGCACCTGGGCCGTGTCGCCCGCGCAACCGCTCGGCGGGCGCACGCTCCTCTGGCAGCGCAACACCGAGGACCGCTACGCCGATCCCGGCCGGCCGGTGACGGGCCGCGACGCCCGGGGCCGCGTCGTCGTGCAACGCAGCGCCGACGGCGGGAAAATTTTCCTCACCGGCGCCGGCGCCTCCCCCGAGGGCGACCGGCCGTTTCTCGACGAATTCGATCTCGCGACGCGATCCACGCGCCGCGCGTGGCGCTCGGCCCCGCCCCACTACGAGGAGTTCGTCGCGTTTGCCGATGCGACGCTCACGCGCGCGGTCGTCGCGCGCGAGTCGCCGGAGGAGCCGACGAACTACTTCGTGCGCACGCTCGCCACGGGCGAGCTGCGGCCGCTCACCGCGTTTCCCCATCCCTACCCCCAGCTCCGGGGCGCAACCCAGGACGTCATCCGCTACAAGCGCGCCGACGGGGTCGACCTCTCCGGCACATTGCACCTGCCGCCGGAGTGGACGCCCGCGCGGGGCCCGCTCCCGACGCTGCTCTGGGCCTACCCGCGCGAGTTCCAGAGCGAGGAAGCCGCCTCGCAGGTGAAGGCCACGCCCGAGCGCTTTGCGCGCGTCAGCGCCAGCGGCCCGCTGCCCTTCCTGCTCGCCGGCTACGCCGTGCTCAACGATCCCGCGATGCCCATCGTCGCGCGCCAGGGCAAGCGGCCCAACGACACCTACGTCGAGCAGCTCGTCGCGAGCGCGCAGGCCGCCGTCGACGAGCTCGTCCGCCGCGGCGTCGCCGACCCGAGGCGCATCGCCGTCGCGGGCCACAGCTACGGCGCGTTCATGACCGCCAACCTCCTCGCGCACTCCGACCTCTTCGCCGCCGGCATCGCGCGCAGCGGCGCCTACAACCGCACGCTCACGCCCTTCGGCTTCCAGAACGAGCGCCGCAATTTCTGGGAGGCGCCCGGCGTGTATGCCGCGATGTCGCCCTTCAACTTCGCCGACAAGATCAACGAGCCGCTGCTGCTCATCCACGGCGCGGCCGACAACAACTCCGGCACGTTTCCCATCCAGAGCGAGCGCTTCTACGCCGCGCTCAAGGGCCACGGCGCGACGACGCGGCTCGTGCTGCTCCCCCACGAGGCCCACGCCTACCGCGCCCGCGAGAGCCTGCTGCACATGCTCTGGGAAATGGAGACGTGGCTGGAGACGCACGTGAAGCACGCGCCGACCGCCCAGTGAAACGCACCGCGCGCATCGCCGCCGCCACGGCCGCCCTCGTCCTGACGGGCGGCTGCTCGACCTCGCTCACCTTTCATGTTCCGCCCCCGGCCGGGGTCACGGACTATGTCACGGCATTGCTGAAACCGGTCACGCTCGTCGGCGTGGGCCTAAGTGCGTTTCGCCTCCGCGAAGGACACTGGCCGGCATCGGTCCGCGAAATCGCCGAGCTGCGTGGCGCGGACGAGAACTGGCGAAAGACCTTCGCCGCGCTCGCGGACGTGGTGATCGAGCCGCAGCCAGATGGATCGTTTGCCCTGCGCGGGACGATGCAGCCGCCCGTTGACGCCGACGGAAAATCGCTCACCACCCCGATTCGCTTTACCGCGACGATCACGCTCCATCCCAAGCCGGTCGAGCGGAGCGACGCGGATCCCGCCGCGATGGACGCAAAAATCCTGGAAGCCAGGCCCGAGGCCGCGATCTCGCGCCCATGACCGCGCTTGCGCTCGCCCTCGTCCTCGTCGCCGCCGTGCTGCACGCGACGTGGAATCTCTGCGCCAAGCGCGCCGGCGGCGGGCTGCCGTTCGTCTGGGTCGTGACGATCGTCATCTGCTCGCTCTACGTGCCCGCGCTCGCGATCCATGCGCGGGTGCGGCCGTGGGAATTTTCGTGGGCCGACGCCGCATGGATCGCGGGGAGCGGCGTGCTCAAGACGGGCTACTCGCTCTTCCTCCAGCGCGGCTACCGCAGCGGGGATTTCTCGCTCATCTATCCGGTCGCGCGCGGCACGGGGCCGCTGCTCTCGACGGTCGCGGCCATCGCGATCCTCGGCGAGCGGCCCTCACCCACGGCCATCGCCGGCGGCGCGGTGATCATCGCGGCGATTTTTTTCCTGACGGACGGCACGCGGCTCCTCCATGAGGATCGCGCGCACCTGCGGCGGGCGATGCGCTACGGGATCGCGAGCGGGCTCTTCATCGCCGCCTACACGCTCTGGGATCGGCACGGCGTGCACGCGCGCGGCATCCCGCCGGTGATCTACGACGGCGGGACGGCGTTCACGGTGCTGGCGCTCGTGACGCCGTTTGCGATCCCGCGGCGCGCGGAGGCGGCGCGGCATTGGCGCGAGCACAAGCGCTACATCGCCGGCATGGCGCTGCTGTCGCCCACCGCCTACGTGCTGGTGCTGACGGCGATGCAGTTCACGCCCGTGAGCTACGTGGCGCCGGCGCGCGAGGTGAGCATCGCCGTCGGGACGTTTCTCGGGGCAAAGGTGCTGAAGGAAGCGGACGGCCGGCGGCGCATCTGGGCGGCGCTCGCCATGAGCGCGGGCGTAATCGCCCTCGCCCTGGGGTGACCCGCCGCCACGCTCGCCGCGCAATCGCCGATGCCCCTCAAGGACCGCCTCTACCTGATCGCGCTGCTGCTCGTCGGCGGCGCGGCGCTGTATTTCGGGCTGGTGCACCCGCGCGCCTCGCGGGTCCCGCCGCGCATCCTCGAGGCCGTCGCGGATCTAAAGCCCGCGATTCCGCCGCTGGCGCCGCCACCCTTGGTGGTCCCGGAAATCCCCGCGGTGCCGCTGCCGCCGCTGCTGCCGATCGCGGCGGAGAAAAAACCGTAGCGCGCTAGCGGACTTTGCCGGAGCCGCGGCGCCTTCGCCGCGGCTCCGGCGCAAGCCGGTTACTTTTTGCCGATGAGCATGTCCTCGATCAACGCGATCGCGGTGGCCTCGGTGATGTCGGCGGCGCTGAACTGCCGCGCGGCGCGGCCCGCCTGCACGCCCTTGCCGACGATGTCGCTCGCGGCGGCCTGGCCGACGATGGCGGAGTCCTTGAGCCGGATGGCCGTGGCCTGGATGTCGGGCACGGCCACGGCGGCGTCGCCGGAGACTTCGGGGACGGCGAGGTTGCGGCTGGAAATCAGGATCTCGACGGCGACGTCGGCGATGTCGGCGAGGGCCTTGCGATCCTTGGCGGCGGCGTCGCCGACGAGGTGGGCGCCGGGCGTGTCGGGCAGGAGCGAGGCGGCGACCTTCTGATCCGCGAGCTGCGCGCCGCCGTGGCGGAAGACACGGCCGAAGAGCCGCTCGATTTCGCGGACGGTCTGCTGGTCGGCGAGCGTGGCGGTGGCGGGGGGCTGCGCGCGATAGGTGTGCGTGCCGGTGATTTTCCGCGCGTCGCCGGCCTGCTCGAACTGCTCGGTGCGGCCCGTGACGGCGAGGCCCGAGGCGGTGTCGATCAGCGCGCGGTTGACGTAGATCACGACGCGCGGCGCGCCGTCCTTCACGTAGGCTTTCCGGAAGCCCTCGAGCACGCCGTCGGCGGCCTGCCGCGACACGAGCGTCTCGGGCCCCGGCGCGTAGCTTTGCTGGCCGAAGTTGGGGCCGATCGCGGGATTGGCCGGCACCGGGCGCGGCTGCGCCTGCACGACCGGCGGGGGAATCGGCGGAGCCTGCTCGGGCGACTGCGCGGAGAGAAGCGGCACGACGACGACAGCGAACGGGGCGAGGAGAAGGGTGCGGTTCATGGCGGGAAGGCGTTGAGAATGTGGCGGGCCAACAGGCCGGTTTGTCATGCTGGGCGCGGCGAGGAACCCACGGTCGCGAACATGGCGGATGATCGAACGCGTGGGTTCCTCGCGGCGCTCAGCAGGGCAGGGCGGGGAAGTTTCCTTGCGGCTTCACCGCGCCTGGCGGACGCGCACGGTGTATTTGCGGGCCTGGGTGTTCATCGCGGTGAAGCGCACGGCCTCGGTGGAGTTTTCCGAAAGGATGAGCGTCTGCCACGGCGTCTCGTCGCCGGTGGAGAAGCCCTGGTCGTCCTTGAACACGCAGTTGATCTGGACCTCGATGCGGCGGCCCTCGCGGTTCTTGACGTTGGCGACGACCTCGAGGCGGCCGTCGGCGAGCGGGCGCTCCTGCAGGCCGGTGCACGTGACGGAATATTGCGCCGGCTGATCCAGGAGGACGAAGCGGTCGGTGTTCTCGAGGGTGAACTTCGTCGTGTCGAGCGGCGCGAACGGGCCGGGCTGGGTGGCGCAGCCGGCGAGGAGCGCGAGGGCGACGGCGGGGACGAAGGCGAACAGGTTGGTTTTCATGGTGACAACGGCGGAGGCGCGAACGGGAAACGGTGTGACTGCGAACTAGGGCTTAAGTTCGCTCAAAAAAACGACGGTGTCCCGGTCGCCGGCGGAGACCGTGAACTTCACCGGCCGCGACCGCGAGACGAGCACGTTGCCGTCGCGGCCCAGGAACTCGAGCCGGCCGAGGTAGTCGCCGGGCGGGAGCGTGAGCGCGGCGAAGCTGAGGCGTTGCGGGAGGTTGTTCCACTGGCGGGTGTCGGCCTCGGCGTGGGTGGCCGCGGAGGCGATCTTGCCGATGACGCCGAGGATGCCGAGGCCGAGGGCGGCGGCGTCGGCCTCGTTGTCGTCCTTGCCGCGGCGCTCGCGGTGGCGCGCCTGGTCGTTGGCGATGGCGGAGCCGACGAGGGCGACGTCGCCCGCGGTGTTGGCGGCGGCCTTGAAGTAGGCCTTGTTGCCGAGGATGTGGTCCATCACGCGCCCGCCCCGCGTGGTGGCCTGGTAGCCGAGGTCGTCGTAGGCGGGCAGCGGCACCACGCGGCGGCCGCCGTCGAGCACGAGGCGGGCGGAGCGCGACGGCGAATCCTCGACGTGGAAGCGCAGCTGCTCGCCATACTGGCCGCCGGCGAATTTGCGCGGGCCGTAGCCATACTCGGCGAAGAGGAGGACGTTGGCGGCGGGGCTGTAGTCGGGCAGCGAAAGCTTGGGCCCGGCGTGGGCGCGGGCGCGGGCCAGCGCATCGCGGCCATCGGCGCCGAGCTTGGCGGAGGCCAGGCCGTCAAGGTAGTCGAGCAGCACGTAGTCGGCGGCATAGCTCTCGGGCGTGGAGCCGGGGTTGCTATCAATCACCTGGCCCGAGCGGAAGCAGGCGCGGGCGTTGTCGCGCTCGCCGTCACGCCAGTAGAGCAGGCCGCGGTAGTAGTAGGCCATCACGCGCTCATAGGGCTCGCCGATGAACACCTTGGTGCTCTCGGGGGAAAAAAGCCCCCGGGCGCGCTCCGCATCGGCGTCGTTGGCGATGATGCCGCCGATGCGCGCGATGGCATCGTCGAGGCGGGCCTTGGCCTCGTCGTAGTCGCCGGCGCGCAGCGCCGTGGCGGCGGTGCGATAGTCGTAGAGCACCCGATCGCGCTCCGGCACGGGCGGGCGGCGATCAGCGACGGTCGCCGCCGGGAGCGCGCTGCGCGGGCCGCCCGCCGGGGCCTCCTCGGGCAGCGTCTCGCAGCCGGCGCACAGCAACGCGAGCGCGGCGCCCGCGAAGAGCTGGCGGCTCGGGTTCACCGGTAGGCGGCGTCCTCGAGGCCCTGCTTCTTAATCTCGGCGGTGTCTTCCCAGACGATGCGGCTCGTGCGCGCGTCGGTCAGGCGGAAGCTGTAGAGGACATAGTCGCTCGTGCCGGCGGAGGTGCGCGTGGTCATGCCGTCGAGCTTGCCCGTGAGGAAATAGTCCGCGCCGCCAAACTCGCTCGGGCCGCGCGGGTCGGCGCTGGCGGTGACCTGGCCGGTGCGCTTGAGCTCCCGCTCGCGCTCGAGCGTGCGCATCATCTCGCGATCGAGGAAGCTCACCTGCCCGGCGGACTTGGAGTTGAGCTGGGTGCGGATGCGCGTGAGGAAGATGTCCTTGTTGATCGGGAAGCGGGTGTTGTTCACCACCGGATCCAGCACGATGCTCGGCGGCACCTGCGCGCGGGCGATTTGCGGGATGGCGAGGATGCTGCGCGCCATCTTGTCGGTGACGGAAACCATGTCCTGCGACTCGATGCCCGTGCCGGCGACGGCGCCGCGCTCATCGGGACGCATCATGACGACCGGCGCGCCGGCGGGCTGGCTCACGCCTTGGGTGGTCTCGCAGCCGGCGAAAAACGCCGGCAACGCCGCGACGCTGGCAAAGAGGAGAAGGGACTTGGTGCTCATGGTGGAAGGAAATGGAACGGTGAGGGTGACGCGCCTTGCCGGCAAAAGTGGCGGTGGGCGCCAAGGGACGACGATCGCCGCGGAAAAATTCAACCGCACCGCGGCACGCGCGCGCTCAGCGGCCAAACAACGCGTTGGCCCCGCTCATCGGCGCGGCATTGCCGTAGTAGTTGTTGATGATCGTCACCGGCTGGGCCGTCGTCGCCGCGGGCGCAGGCGCCACCGGCGCGGCGGAAGCCGCCGGGACCACGCTTGCCGCGTTCGGGTAGGCATACGTCACGGGCCGGCGATTGGCATCCACCACGGCGCCCAGCAGCCAGCCGAGGCCCGCGCCCCAGGCGGCGCCGCGCCACCCGCTGTGGCGAAACTCGCCGCTGTTGTTGCCGATGATGCCGCCCGCGAGCGCGCCGAGCAGCAGGCCGTTCGAGGCCGCGCTGCCACCACCATAATAGCCGCCGTAGCCCGTGACGCCGTAGTAAGGGTAGTCATAGGGCCAATAGCCGTCGTAGTAGCCATACACCGGCGAGGAATAGTAGCGGCTGTAACCGTAGCCACGGTAGGGCACGGCGACATAGTGCGGCCGGAAAGCATGGTCCGAGTGAGCTCGCGGACCAGCGGTCACGTGCGCGGCGGGAGCCGGGCCCGCCGGGGCTCCATGCCCGCCGCTCATCTGTGGACGGAACACCTGTGCCTGCGCCGACGCCATCGCGCCAAGCGCCATACCGAGGGAAAGGAGGAGTTTCATGGCCGGGAGAACCTGTGCGACACCGCCTCCCGCGCAAGGTTTCACGGCGTTGAGCCGTCGGGGGACCGGCAAAACTCCTGCAACTTGACCCCTTGGGGACAGTAATCCCTCCCCGCCACGAACTGGTCGCCGCAACGCGGGCAATAGGCACAGGCCGCCGGGCCATTCGCCTTTGGCGGCGCCAGCAAGCTTTCCGGCGCAAGCCCTGCCGCCCGCAGGTGCGGCTCAATCTCGGCGCGCAACGCCGCCCGGTGCCAGGCCAGAATCTCACGCGCCACCGGCGGGTCATTGAGATCGCCAATCGGCCACTGCAAGTCGGCCAGGACATTGAACGCCGCCTCGCGCCGCGCGCGCTCACGGCCGAAGGCGAGGATGACCGCGAGCGGGTGCTGCGCCGGGAAAAACCCCTCGCCCACCAGCGCCCGCAGCCGCAGGGCCTGCGGCGGCATGAGCAGCGCGGTGAACAGGTTCATCCCGCGCTTTTGCGCCGCGACCGCCGGCAGCCGCTTCGTCGCCCGCCAGGCGGCATACACGCCCGCGAAATGCGCCACGCAGCCGAGCAGCAGCACCCAGGGCAGCACCTTCACCAACAAGATTTCGTGCATCTGGCTCGGCAGCCGGTCCTGCATCTCCTCCGGGGCGGTCGCGGCCAGGACCAGCAACGTCGCGCACAAATAGGTCGTCCACGCCACGCTGCTGGCTCTCACGGCCCACTTCGTGCGCCCCGCCAGCGCCAGCAACCGCCGCCGCAGGTGAGCCGGCCTGATCCAGCGCCGCACCCTCGCGCGCACGCGCGCCTCCCGCGCCGCCGGCGGCAGCCTCGCCAGGGCGAGCAGCTCCGCCGCGGTGAGGTGCCCGGTGTCTCGGCAAAACCTGGCTCCATTCACCACGAACCAGCCGTCGGCCACGGTGACTTCGCGCAAATCTTCCCACGCCCACGCGCGGGCAAGGTGCGGCGCCTCCGTCGGCCGGCCAGCCGCGCCGACGGGGCGGTTGCAAATTCCCCGCGGCGAGATCGCCAGCGGCACATTCGCCGCCGTCACCCGCCACGAACTCGGCCACGGCCCCAGGGCGCTGATGCGGGAAAAGCGAGTCCAGCCGCGGCGCGACCGACCCGAAATCGGCGCGCGCCAACGCCAACCGCCGAACGACAGCCAACCCTCCGCCACCGTGAAGATCGCCCGCGGCGCGATCTTCACGCCGTCGATCGCCCACAGGAGCCAGAAAACCGCGATGAATGACGCCCACTCCGACATGGGCGCGCGCTCAGGCCATGGGCGGCTTGGCGTCGTCGGCCTTCGCGCCCGTGACCTTGCCGAAGAGCTTCTTGATCCCCGCGCCCACCGCGATCAGGCCGGCCACGACCGCCTTCCAGGCCTTGCCCAACCACACGCCGAGCGAGGCCAGCCACCCGAGCTTCGCCGCGGCGAACGCGCCGCCGCCGAGCACGAGCGCCGAGAGCCCGTAGGCCGCCACCTTGTCGCCCTGCTTGAACTCGGAATATTTCTGCCCGTCGATGTAGGCGAAGTTGGCCGCGAGCACCTTGTCGGCCTCGATCTCCGCGGCTTTGAAGGCCGCGCCACCCCCGCTCACCAGCGTCACGTTCATCACGCCGCCGCGCCCGAGCAGGCGGATGCTCTCGTTGATGAACAGCTCCTGGAACTTGTCCTGCGAGGTCGCGAGGTTGATCGCCCACTTCAGGTTGTGCGTCTTCTCGTCGTAGTAGGGCTTCGTCGCCCAGCCCTTGATCTTCATCTCGTCCCAGCCGCGGCGCTTGCGCTCCTCGTTCACCTCGTCCTCGTTGGCGGTCATCGCCTTCATCAGCTTGTCGGCGTCGAGCTCCTTCTTCTCGTCGTCCTTCACGTAGCCGGAGTCGTCGTAGTCGAAGTAGAGCGAATAGCTCCCGGCGAGGAGCACGCCCACTTCATTGCCGTTGGGCTGGTTCTGCGTGAGTTGGTAGTAGAGCTTGATCGAGTCGGGGCCGACGAAGTGCGCGCCCGCCGGCACCTTGAGCTCGGCGACCTTGCCGAGCGCGACCTTGGCCGGGCCGGCGGTGAGCTTCACCCCCGCCTCGGCGAGCCGCTCGTGGAACGGCTTCGGCTTCTCGGCCGGCGCCGGCGCATCCGCCGCGCGGAGCATGCCCGCCAGTCCCAAGGCCATCGCCACCGCCGCGCCGAATAGTTTCATCGCGCGGTTCTCGCGGGACCGGCGGAGCCGGTCAAGCGCCGCGTCGCCGCGAAGGCCGGAGCCTACGCCTTACGGGGCCTTCCGCGCGCCACCGTCGGCCGCCGCCGCCTTCTTTTTCTTCGCCGTCGGATCCGGCGCCTTCGGCAGCCCGACCTTGGCCCAGGTGGGCGCGCCGGGCGTCGGCGGCAGCTCCTCGATCTGGATGTCCTTCGCCTGCGCCATCGCCATGCCCCCGCTGTGGATCTGGATCGCGATGCGGCCGTCGAGCGCGACGTTGGGATCGATCTCGGTGTAGTCGACCGTCGGCGTGCCGTTGAGCCAGGCGCGGATGCGCGGGCCCTCGGCGCGGATGAGGTATTCGTTCCAGTCGTCCTTTTTCACGGCGGCGGCGGCCGCCGCGGCGTCGACCGGCTCGGCGATCACCTTGCGGCGGCGCGATTCGTCGTAGAGCTTGCCCCACCAGCCGTCGCCGGCGTCGACCTGGTAGCCGCTCATCTCCGTGTCCTGCGGCACGCGCACGCTGCGGATCTGGACGCCGCTGTTGATCATGCCGGTGTTGGGCACGCCCGTGAGCTTCAGCTTCAGGCGCAGCTCGAAATTCTGGAACGACTTCGTCGTCGCGAGGAAGAAGTTGCGCGGCACCTTCTCCGTGAGCGAGCCGCCGGTGAGCGCGCCGTCCTGCACGCGCCACCATTTCAAGTCGCCCTCCCACCCGGCGAGGGACTTGCCGTCGAAGAGACTGGCGGCGGACAGGGCGACGGGGGAAACGAGCGCGACGAACGCGAGGGCGGCGGGGAATTTCATGGGGATGCGGCCACCGTGGCGCGCGCCGCGGAATTTCCAAGCGCGTTGTGCGGCGCCGCGCCTGCAAGATCGTTGCGGAATTTTGTGGCGCTCGGCATTTGCGCGGCCTCAACTGCGGTGCATCAATGAAGTTCGCCCGACTGGCGCTGCTCACTGCTGTCGCTGCTCCTCCGTTGCTCCCTGCCGCGGACGCGCCTCCCGCCGCCGCCGAAAAGTCCGCCGCCGATCGCGCCGCCGCCGTCGCCAGCTACAACCTCGGCCTCGCCTACTCCCAAGGACGCCAGGCTCCCGCGGACGCGGTCGTCGAGGCCTTCGTGTGGCTCACGCTCGCGGCCGAGACCGGCGCGGATCGCGCGGCGCTCGACGCCGCGGCCCGCACGCTCACCGCGGATCAGCTCGCCGCGGCGCGGCGGCGCCTCGAGGCGCTGCGCGCCGTCAGCCCCAATTTTCGCCCGGCGATCGCCGCCCCCGCTGCGCGCGCCGAGCCGCCCATGCCCACCTCGGGCGGGAACGAGGCGCGCGCGCTGCAAGGCCAGCTCGCCGCCAACGAGCAGGAGCGCGCGAAGCTCGCCACCGCGCTCGCGGCGGCCGCGCAGGAGATCGAGCAGCTGAAGGGCCAGCTCGCGGCCCGGCCCGATCTGCGCGACGAGCTGGGGCGCGTCCAGGCCGCGCTGCGCGAACACCAGGCCAGCCTCGCCGCGCAGGCCGCCGAGCTCGCCGCCAGCCGCACCTCGGCCGCGCAGATGCAGGCGGAGCTCGCCACCGCGCGCGAGACCATGGCCGCGCACGAGCTCGCGCTGAAGGCCGCCGCCGACACCGCGCGCCTCGCCGCTGCCGAGGAAGCGAAACAGGCCGCCGCCCGCGGCGCCGAACTGGCCGCCAAGGCAGACGCGCTCACCCGCGAGCTCTCCGCGACGCAAATCGAGCGCGACGCCGCGAAGCAGGAAGCCTCCGCCGCCGGCGCCAAGCTTGCCGCCGGCAACGAGGCCGCCGCCCGCGCGCAAGGCGCGTTGGAGGAACGCCTGGCCGCCTCGCGCGCCGAACTCGCGCAAACCCGCGCGGGCCTCGATTCCGCCAACGCCACGCTCGCGCAGGCCGCCGCCAAGGCCGCCGAAGCCCGGGCCCAAGGCGAGGCCCAGCTCGCCAACGTGCGCGCCCAGGTCACCCTCGCCGAGCGCGAGGCGCAGGCCGCCGCCGCCGCGCGCGAGCGCTCCGAGGCCGCGCTCTCCGCCGCCAATGCAAAAATCACGGCCGCCGAATCCGAGGCGGCCAAGCTGCGCGACGCGCTCGCCGCCGCGGAGTCCGGCCAGCGCAGCGCGGCCGAGGCCCAGCGCCAGCAGCTCGCCGCCGCCACGCAGGAACTCGCCGCGCTCCGCGTGCAGGCCGCCGCCGCGCAGCGCGATCTCGTGGCGGCCCGCGATGATCTTGGGCAGGCGCGCGCGGCCCTCGCCGCGCGCACCGGGGAATTGTCCGCCGCCGCGGCGAAGGCCGGCGCCGAAAACGAAGCGCGGAGCCGCGAGCTGGCGGCGCTGCGGGAGCAACTCGCCGCCCGCGAGGGTGAGCTGCGCGCCGCGGGCGCCGCCACGGAGAAGCTCCTCGCGCAGCAGGCCGAGGAGACAGGCCGACTCCGCAGCACGCTGGCCGCCGCCATCGCGGCCAAGGATGCGCAGGCGGGCAAGTTCGCCGGGCTCGAGCAGACCGTCGCCGCCGCCGCCGCCGAGCTGGCGCAGGCCAAGTCCGCCCTCGCCGCGGCGGAGACCACGCTGCGCGAGTCCACCGCGGCGCAACGCGAGCAACTCGCCGCCGCGACGCAGGAACTCGCCGCGCTCCGCGTGCAGGCCGCCGCCGCGCAGCGCGATCTCGCCGCCCGCAGGGAAGAGGCGTCGGCCGCCGCGGCGAAGGCCGCGGCTGAGAGCGACGCCCGGGGCCGCGAGCTGGCCGCCTTGCGCGAGCAGCTCGGCGCCCGCGAGAACGATCTGCGGCTGGCCGGCATCGCGGCGGAGAAAGCCACCGCGGCCCAGGCCGGGGAGTTGGACAAGGCCCGCGCGGCCCTCGCCGCCGCCCAGGAACGCGCCGGCGCCTTCGAGCGCGAGCTCGAAAAGGCCCGCGCCACGCGCGCCGAGGAAATCGCCGCCGCCGCCGCGACCGCCGAGGCGCATTCAGCCAAGCTGGCCGCGCTGGAGAAAAAATTGTCCGCCACCACCGAGGAGCTGACCCAGGCCAAGTCCGCCTTTTCCACCGCCAGTGCCGGCGCCTCGCAGGCGGCCGCCAGCTTGGCCGAGGCACGCACGCAGGCCGAGGCGCAGATCGCCACGCTCCGCACGCAGGTCGCGGGATTGCAGGGCGACCTGCAGGCCGCCGCCGCCCGCGCCGGCCAGGACGCATCCGCCCGGGAAGCCGAGCTCGCCAGGCTCCGCACCGCCCTCGCCGCCGCCGAAACCGCGCAGCGGGACAACGCCGAGACGCAGCGCCAGCAGCTCGCCGCCGCCGCGCAGGAGGTGGCGGCCACGCGCGCGCAAGCCGCGGCCGCCGAGCGCGAGCTCAGCGCCGCCCGCGACGCGCTGGGCCAGTCCCGCACGCAGGCCGATTCCCAGCTCGCCGCCGTGCGCGCCCAGCTCGTGACCGCGCAGGACGAGCTGCGCGCCGCCGCGGCCGCCGCCGAGTCGGCCCGCCGCGAGCACGCGCAAACCCAGCGGCAGCTCGCCGCCGCGGGCGAGGAAGTGACGGCGCTCCGCACGCAAGCGGCCGCCGCGGAGCGGAATTCGGCGGCCGCGCGCGAGGCCCAGGCGGCCGGCGCGCGCGCGCTCGGGGAGCAAGTGCGCCGGCTCGAGACGGAGAAATCCGCGCTCGCCGCCGGCCAGGCCAAGTCCGCCGGCGAGGCCGACGACCGCGCCCGCCGCATCGCCGAGCTGGAGCAGCAGCTGGCCGAGACGCGGGGCGAGCTGACCCAGGCCAAGTCGGCGCTGCTCGCCGCCGGCTCCGCCGCGACCGAGCAGCGGAACCGCGCCGAGCTCGAGGCCGCGCGCCTGCAAAACGAGATCGCGATGCTCGACCGCGCCGCCAAGGCCGCGGCGATCGACTTCGACGCCAAGGACGCCGCCCGCGAGACCGAGCTCACCCGCCTGCGCGCCGCGCTGGCCAGCGCCGACGCCGCGCCCAAGATTTCACCCGCCGAGCTGGAGGCGGCGCAGCGCGCGGCGACCGAAGCGCGCCAGCAGGTCGCCAACGCCGCGCAGGAGTTTGCCGTGCTGCGCGAGCAGGCCGCCGCCGCCCGCGAGCTGGAAATCCGCGTGCGCCAGCTCGAGGCCGACAAGGCCGCCCTCGGCACCCGCGCCATCGAGCTGCCCGCCTTGCAGGAGCGCTTCGCCGCCATGCGCGACGAACTGGCCCGCACCAAGTCGGCGCTCGAGACCGCCGTCGCCGCCAGCACCAACGCGGACGCGCTCCGGCTGAAAAGCGACACCGAGGTCGCCCGCCTGCAAAACGAAGTCTCGATGCTCGAGCGCGCCGCGCAGGTCGCCGCCGCCGACGCCACCAAGAACAAGGCCGCCTACGACGCGGAATACATCCGCCTCCGCGGCGCCCTCGCGCTCTCCCAGGCCGGCCAGCGCATCGATCCGGCCGAGCTCGACGCCGCGCGGCGCGACACCCAGCAGGCGCGCCAGCAGCTCTCCGCCGCCAAGGAGGAGCTCGCCGGCCTGCGCTCCGGCGCCTCCGCCGCCCGCGAGCTCGAGGATCGGATCCGCCAGCTCCAGGCCGAGAAGGCCGCGCTCGAGCGCCACGCCGCCACGCTCGCCACGCGCGAGGAGATCGAGCGCTCCAACGCCGCCCGCGCCGAGACCGACGAGAAGCTCGCCGTCGTGCTCCGCGCCTACGCCTCGCTCGCCCGCGAGCGCGACGATCTGCGGTCGCAAATCCCCGAGCCCGCCGCCGCGTCCATCGCGGCCGGCGCGACATTCTCCCCGCCGCCCGCCGCGGCGCCGCGCTCCGCCCCGGCCCGCGCTCCCGCCGCGCTCGCGGAATCGGTCCGGCGCGCGAGCCTCGCCGTCGCACCCGCGAATCCCGCGGCCGGCCGCCCCGCGTTTTCGCACCGCATCGCGCCTGGCGAGACCCTCTCTTCGATTTCGCAGCGCTACTACGGCACGCCCGCGCGCTGGCAGGAGATCGTCGCCGCCAACGCCGACGTGCTCAGCGATCAGCGCAGTTTCACGACGGGCAAGATGCTGCGGATTCCGTAGCCGCCCGGCGCGGCGCCGTCAGCCCTTCGGCCGCGGGTTTTTCTTCCGATACTCGCGCAGCACCTTCCACGTCTCGTCGAGCACGCTGTCGGGTCCGACGTAGCTGCCGCGACGGAAGCTGTCGGCGAGCACCTTGCCCTCCGCGTTCACCAGCACGAGGCACGGGATGCCGCTCCCGGCGTAGCGCGTGATCTCGCGCGCGCTTTTCGTCGCGGCCCAGGCGAGCGCGGGCCACGGCATGCGATCCTCGCGCATGTAGGCCACCATGTCCGCGGCGGAGTTGTCGCTGCTCACCAACACCACTTCGAACTCGGGGTAGAGCGCACGAATTTTCCCGTAGGCGTCGACGAGCTGGGGCGTGAAGGCGCGGCACGGGCCGCACCAGCTCGCCGAAAAATAGACGCCGAAAAACCTCGCGCCCGCCAGCCGCGCCGGGGCGTGCGGCCGGACCGCGCCGTTTTCCAGCGCGACCAACTTGCCCGCCAACGCCCGCTCGATCGCGCCGGCCGGGAGGTAGGGCGCGGCCGGCGCCTTGGGCTCCATGGCGGCGGCGGCCGGCTTCGCGGCCGGCGCGGCGGGCTCGAGCGGAGTCACGACCCGGTTGACCGCGTCCGTATGCGCGAGCGGCACGCGGCCGCTGAGCGTGCGGTAGCGCACGACCGCCGAGTCGCCGTCCACCTCCACGAGCTGCAGCTTCTCGCCCGCCCGCAGGCCGACGGAGCCGCCGGGCCGGCCGTTGCTCACGAGTTCGAGCTTGGTCGTGGTGGTCACGGCGATTTCCGCCGATGCCTCGGCCCCGGCCGCCACGGCCGCGGGCAACAGCGCGACGAACAACGCCAAAATGCGACACTCCATGCTCCCTCCATCGGCCGGATTCAGCTGGGGGAAACTCCATTTTCACGGCCACTGCGGCCCCTGCTTCGCGGCGGCGGCCAACTCGGCCTTCGCCGCGCCCGCCTTCGCCGCCGGCGGCGTCATCACGTTGGCCGCGGCGGCCTTTTCCTGCGCCCACGCGGGCGCGGCGCCGAGGGCGGCGGCCAGGAAAACCCGGGGCGACAGGCGCGAGACCATCCCCGGAATCTGGCGCGCCCCGGCCCGCGCGCGAGGCCGTTCTCGGCGAGGCCGCGGCTCGCAGCGCGCGCTTGCCAGCCGCGCGCGGCGCCGGCATCGACTCGGTTCCCATGTCCTCCCTTCCCAAGGAATTCGCCGGCGTCACCGTCCACACCAAGGCCAACGTCTATTTCGACGGCAACGTCGTGAGCCACACCGTGCTCCTCGCCGACAAGTCGAAGAAGACCCTCGGGCTGATCCGCCCCGGCTCCTACTACTTCGGCACCGGCGCCGCCGAGCGCATGGAGATCGTCGCGGGCGAGTGCGTGGTCACGCAAAAGGACAGCAAGGAGTCGCGCACCTACGGCGCCGGGACGCATTTCGACGTGCCCGCCAACAGCGGCTTCACCATCGCGGTGAAGAGCGGGCTCTGCGAATACATCTGCTCGTTTTTGCCCTGAGCGCCGAGAGTTTCGTTGTCGCGCCGCGGCCGTCCGCGCAACGTGCCGGCGATGAAACGCGCCCTCGCCTCCGCGCTCGCCGCCCTGCTCCTCGCCGCGTGCGCCACGGTCCCGCCTCCCGCCGCTGACGACCCGGCCGCCCGCGCCGCCGCGGAAGCCGCCGCCGCGGCGCAAGCCGCCCGCGCCGCGGAGGCCGCGCGCCTCGCCGAAATCGCCAAGCGCGATCCCGCGCAGCCGCTGCCCGACGGGCTCTACGCGGAGTTCACCACGCCCCGCGGCGTCATCACGGCCGAGCTGTTCTTCGAGCAGATGCCGCTCACCGTGGCGAATTTCACCGGCCTCGCCGAGGGCACGCTCGGCCCCGCGCCCCGCAAGCCGTATTTCGATGGCCTCGTCTTCCATCGCGTGGTCCCCGGCTTCGTCATCCAGGGCGGCGATCCCACCGGCACGGGCCGGGGCGATCCGGGCTACAAGTTCCCCGACGAGTTTGCCGCCGGCCTCCGCCACGACGGCCCCGGCCTGCTCTCGATGGCCAACAGCGGCCCCGACACCAACGGCTCGCAGTTCTTCATCACGCTCGGCCCCGCCCGCTACCTTGATTTCAACCACGCCATCTTCGGCCGCGTGATCCGCGGCGGCGACGTGCCCGCCAAGATCCAGCGCGGCGACGCCATGACCGCGGTGAAAATCCTCCGCGTTGGCGCCGCCGCGCAGGCCTTCCGCGCCGACGACGCCGCGCTGGCGCAGCTCGCCGCCCGCCTCCCGCCCACCACCCCGCCGTATTTCGAGGACCGCACCTCGCTCAGCAACGGCCCGGAGCCCTTCCAGGCGCGCTACCTGCGCAACCGCCTCGCCAACCTCGCGCGCTTCACCGGGCGCAAAATCTTCGTGCGCCTGCTCGACGACGTGCCCGACGAGCCGGCGAACCAGCCCCCGCAGCAAGCGGCCGAGGCGATGGCCGCCCGGCTGCGCCTGCCGCCCGGCGCGATCCTCGCCTGCTATTTCCTCCGTGAGAATCAGTGGGCCTTCGTCGGCGCGCCCGCCGGCTTCAAGCCGCCCGCGCCCGACCCCGGCTCGCCGGAAAACGCCGCGCGCTCGCCGCAAGCCCGGATGTTCTCCGCCGCCGAGATCGTCGTCTCGGGCCTCATCGATCACACGGATCCCAAATGAAAACCCTGCGCCCCTTCGCCGCCGCGCTCTTCTTCCTTCTCACGTCCTCTCTCTTCCTTCGCGCCGCCGCGGCGGCGCTTCCCGACGGCCTCTACGCCGAGTTCACGACGCCGCGCGGCGCGTTCACGGTCGAGCTGTTCCACACCAAGGCGCCGTTGATGTGCGTCAATTTCACCGGCCTGGCCGAGGGCACGCTCGCCCCGAAGGACGGCCGACCGTTCTACACCGGCCTCACCTGGTATCGCGTCGTCCCGGGCTTCGTGATCCAGAGCGGCAACCCCGGGCTCAAGGACACCGACGACGAGGCCAAGCCGATCCCGCACCGCTTTCCCGATGAATTCGTCCCCGGGCTCCGCCACGACGCCGCGGGCATCCTCTCCATGGCCAACGCGGGCCCCGACACCAACAGCTGCGAGTTCTTCGTCACCTTGGCGCCGACAAACCGCCTGAACTATCTCCACAGCGTCTTCGGCCGCACCGTGCGCGGCCTCGAGGTCCTCGCGCAAATCCGGCAGGACGATCCCGTCGCGATCAAAATCGTGCGCGTCGGCGCCGCCGCGCGCGCGTTCAAGGCCGATGCCGCGACCTTCGCCGCGCTGGCCGCCGCCGCGAAAAAATACTCCGACCTGCCCTTCGCCACGAAGGAGCCCTCGCCCGCCTCGCACTTCGACGATCCGCAGAAGCTCCTCCCCGCCGAGCCGCCGCGGGCGAGGAACTTCAACTACAAGCTCGCCAACTTCGAGCGCGCGACGGGCATCCGCATCGCGGCGCGCGTCTTCGCGAAATCCCCGTCCGCCGCGGAAGACCGCGCGCCCGGCCAGTTCATGAAGGCTCTCGCCGCCCAGCTCGGCGTCGAGCGGCGCGGCGCGGTCGCCGCCTACTTCGCCGACGATCCGGACTGGCGCGTGTGGCTCATCGGGGAATCCACCACGCCCTTTTTCGGCCGCGTGGCGACGCCCGCCGAACTCGGTGACGACGGCGCATTTCACGGCGTGAAGGAGGCCTTCCTGAAGGCCGCGGTCGCCGAGGGCGACGCGGCCTACGAACAGCAGGAAAAATCCGCCCCCGCCGACAAGCCACCCCCGCCCGCCCAGCGCGTGAAGCTCCAAACCGACGCGATCCTCGACGGGCTGATTCAGCGCCTCGAACCTCGGTAATCCCGTGGCTCAGCGGCTCCTCATCACGGGCGCTTCCGGTTTTGTGGGCCGCAAGCTGGCCGAGCGCGCTCGCGCCGCGGGTGGGTGGGAAGTCTTCGGCGTGGGCCGCCGGCCGCCGGCGGCGCCGGGCTACGCGTCCGTCGATCTCAGCCGGAGCTTTGATCTGCCGTTCGCGCCCGACGTGGTGGTGCACGCCGCGGCGCGATCGTCGCCCTGGGGGTCGCGCGCGGAATTCCTGCGGCACAACATCGAAGCCACGCGGCGCGTGATCGAGTTCTGCGAGCGGCGCGGCCGGCCCAAGCTCGTCTACATCTCGTCCTCGTCGGTGTTCTATCGCAACGCGCACCAGCTTGGCCTGACGGAGGCGTCGCCGATCGGGCCGGCCTTCGTGAACACCTACGCGGAGACCAAGTTCCTCGGCGAGCAGTTGGTGCGCGGCTACGCCGGGCCGTGGACGATCCTGCGGCCGCGCGCGGTGTTCGGGCCGGGCGACACCGTGCTGTTTCCACGCATCCTTGCCGCCGCGCGCGCGGGGCGGCTGCCGCACTTCACGACCGATGGCCCGCCCGCGCGCGGCGACCTGATCTACATCGACACGCTCTCGGACTACATCCTGCGCGCCGCGCGCGACCCCGCGGTCACGGGCGACTTCAACCTCACCAACGCCGAGCCCGTCGCGATCATGGCGCTGCTGCTGGAGATTTTCGGGGAGCTCGGCATCCCGCCGCCGGCGCGGCGATTGCCCGTGCGCCGGGCGCTCGCGTTGGCCGGCACGCTCGAGGCGGTTTACCGCGCGCTGCCATTCCTTGGCGAGCCGCCGATCACGCGGTTTGGCGTCGGCGTGTTTGCCTACTCAAAGACGTTCGACGTTCAGAAATCCCTCGCCGCGCTCGGCCCGCCCTCGGTGCCGCTGCGCGAGGGCGTGGCGGCGTTCGTGCGCTGGCAGCGCGCCCAGCCCGCATGAGCGCAACGCTGACGCCCGGCGGAGCCTGCCTCTCGCTGCTCGCCGGCAAGGCCCGGCTCGCCCGCGACGATCCTTGGCCTTGGGCTGCGCGCGACCGCGCGGGAACTGGTTGCCCGCCGCCTCGGGATGGGCGCAGGATAGGCCCATGCATCCCCGCCTATTTGCCCTCAACGCCCTCTCGCTGCTCGCCGCCCTGGCCCCGCTCGGCGCCGCGGAGGCCGCCAAGGACCTCGTCGCGAAAAAAATCGCCGCCGACTACCCCATGCTCGACGCGCTCTACAAGGACCTGCACGCGCACCCCGAGCTTTCGCTCATGGAGGAACGCTCCGCCGCCAAGGTCGCGGCCGGGCTGCGCGAGGCGGGCTTCGCGGTCACCGAGAAGTTCGGCGGCCACGGCGTCGTGGGCGTCCTGAAAAACGGCCCCGGCCCCGTCGTGCTCATCCGCAGCGATCTCGATGCGCTGCCGGTGCAGGAGGAGACCGGCCTGCCCTACGCGAGCGCGGCGCGCGTGAAGAACCTTTCCGGGCAGGACTCGCCCGTGATGCAGGCCTGCGGGCACGACATCCACATGACGTGCCTCGTCGGCACCGCGCGCGCGCTGGCCGCGCTTCGCGACCATTGGTCGGGCACGCTCGTGCTGATCGGCCAGCCCGCCGAGGAGATCGGCACCGGCGCCCGCGCGATGCTCACCGCCGGGCTCTACACCAAGTTTCCCAAGCCCGACTATGCGATCGCGCTCCACGACAGCGCCACGCTGCCCGCCGGCACCGTCGGCACCGTCGAGGGCCCGGCGATGGCCAACGTCGACAGCGTCGACATCACCGTGCGCGGCCTCGGCGGCCACGGCGCGTGGCCGCACACCACCAAGGACCCGATCGTGCTCGCGGCGCGCATCGTGATGGCGCTCCAGACCATCGTGAGCCGGGAGACGCGCCCGATTGATCCGGCGGTCGTCACCGTCGGCTCCATCCACGGCGGCACGAAGCACAACATCATCCCCGACGAGGTGAAGCTCCAGCTCACGCTCCGCTCCTACTCCGACGCCGTGCGCGAGCACACCATCGCCGCCATCCGCCGCATCTGCCGCGGCGAGGCCATCGCCGCGGGGCTGCCCGACGAGCTGCACCCGATCGTCACGCTCGTGAACAGCCAGTTCACGCCCGCCACCCGCAACGACCCGGCGCTCACGCGCCGCGTCCACGCCGCGATGGCCGCGGTGCTCGGCGCGAACAACGTGCGCGGGGTCGATCCCGTCATGGGCGGCGAGGACTTCAGCGAGCTCGGCCGCACGGCGGACAAGGTGCCGATCTGCCTCTTCTGGCTCGGCGCCGTCGATCCGGCGAAGGTCGCCGAGAGCGAGCGCACCGGCGCGCCGCTGCCGTCGCTGCACTCGAGCAAGTTCGCCCCGCTGCCCGAGCCGACGATCCGCACGGGCATCGCGGCGATGAGCGCCGCGGCGCTCGACCTGCTCGGGAAAAAGTAATCCGCGGTCCCTGCCTCCGGCCCATTTTTTCATCCTCCTCCCATGCGCAGCCTCTACGTCATCCTCGGCCTCGGCCTGTTCCTCGCGCTCGCGGCGTTCGTCACCCGCTCGGGCATCCTCTGGCGCCAGAATCCCGGGCGCCCGATCAACAGCGCGATGCGCGAGGCGCTGGACCGGCAGCAGCCGCAATGGAGCGCGGAGGACGAGCGCATCCTGCAGGAGCGTTTCCCCACGGCGCACAAGCTGCCCTCGGGCCTGCGCTACATCGTGCGCGCGCAGGGCGCGGGCGACGCCACGCCCACGATCGGCGCCGAGGTGATCGCGCACTACGACGGGAAGCTGCTCGACGGCACGCCGTTCGACAGCTCCTACAAGCGCGGCGCGCCGTTCACGTTCCGCATCGGCACGGGCGCGGTGATCGCGGGCTGGGACGAGGCATTCCGCACGATGAAGCGCGGCGAGAAGCGCACGCTCATCATCCCCTACTGGCTCGCCTACGGCGAAAAGGGCAAGGGCTCGATCCCGCCCAAGGCCACGCTGATCTTCGAGGTGGAGCTGATCGACTGGCGGTGACCAAAACAAGGCGGAAGGCGAAAACCAACGCCCGTCGCCGTTCCGCCACCGGCGACTTCCGACTTTCGCCTTGCTTGGTCAGAGCCCGACGAGCGCGCCGTTGCGCTTGATCCAGCGCTCGGCCTCGCGCCAGCCGGGGCAGACTTCCTCGACCCGCGCCCAGAAGCGCGCGCTGTGGTTCATCTCCCGCAGGTGCATCAGCTCGTGGTAGATGATGTAGTCGCGCACAAAGTCGGGCGTCTGCACGAGCCGCCAGTTGAGCGAGATGGTGCCGTGCTCGGAGCAGGAGCCCCAGCGCGAGCGCTGGTTGCGCACGGTCACGAGCCTCACCTCCACGCCGGTCACCGCGGCGAGCTCCCACGTGCGCGCCGGCAGCTCGACCTTGGCGCGGCGGGCAAAGTGCGCCTCGAGCGTCGGCCGCAGATCGCCTTCGAGCGCGCGGACGCGAAACACATCCGCGGCGAGGCAAACCTGCGGGCGCTCGCCCGCGGTGGCGACGCGCACCTCGGTCATCTGCCCGCGCCACAGCACGTGCGTGCCGACGGCCCACACCTCCGCGGCGCGCGGCCGGCGGGCGAGCCGCAGGCGGGCGCGCTCGAGCCAGGCGCGGTTCTCCTCGACGAAGCGCCGCGCCTCGCGCTCCGTGCCGCGAATCGGGATGGTGGCGACGGCCGTGCCGTCGCGCCGCAGCGTGAGCCGGTAGCTGAGCGAGCGGGCGCTGCGCTCCAGCACGAGCGGCTCGGCGAAGGCGAGCCGCGCGGAGGCCGACGCGGCGGCGGCCGGCGGGGAGGCGGGCGGCGCGGACGGATGACCTAGGAAGGGAAGGAGGGTTTGCTGCCCGAGGTCCAACATTCGAAGCGGGAGGAGGAACTTGTAACTATTAAGTGGCACCGGTGACAATTTCACGCGCACGCGTCAACAGCGCGGTGCGATTTTTCACCAAAACGCGCCCTGCCTGAAAACAATCTGCGTTACCGCCCGGAGCCGTGCTCAATACCCTGCGGCCTGGCCGTCCTTCCGGCCCTCGCTCGCACCCCAATAGACCTTGTTCACCGGATCCCAGCGGATCGCCTGGTAGCCGCCGAAGCCGTCCGTCGGCGTGCCGGCGCGCACGTCGTGGCCGCGCAAGACGAGCTCGCGCACCGCCTCGTGCGGCACGCCGCTCTCGAGCCGCACGAAGCCGCCGTCACGCATCTTCGGCCAATCAAAGTTGGACGAGCCCTCGTGCACCCAGCGCGCGGCGTCGCCGGCCTCCTGCACGTTCATCCCGAAGTCGATCTGGTTGGCGAGCACCTGCACGTGGCCCTGCGGCTGCATCGCGCCGCCCATCACGCCGAACGCCAGCCACGGCCCGCCGTCCTTCATCACGAAGCCGGGGATGATGGTGTGGAACGGCCGCTTGCCGGGCGCGTAGGCGTTGGCGTGCGCGGGATCGTGCATCACGAACATCGCGCCGCGATCCTGCAGGCCGAAGCCGAGGCCGGGCGCGGCGATCAGCGAGCCGAGGTTCATGTAGTTGCTCTGGATGAGCGAGACCATGTTGCCCTCCGCGTCGGCCGTGCAGAGGTAGATCGTGTCGCCGGCGTTGAGGGGCGGGTGGCCCGCGTCGTAGGCGAGCGCGGCGTGCGCGGGATCGATCAGGCGGCGGCGCGCGGCGGCGTAGTCCTGGGAAATCAGGCCGGCAATCGGGGCCTTCGCGAAGTCGGGATCGGCGTAGAACTTCGCGCGGTCCTCGAAGGCGAGCTTCTTGGCCTCGATCATGAGGTGCAGCGTGTCGGCGGAGTTGTGGCCGAGCCGCGCGAGATCGTAGCCGCCGAGGATGGCCAGCATCTGGAGCGCGGCGACGCCCTGGCCGTTGGGCGGCAGCTCGAAGACATCGTAGCCGCGGTAGTTCACCGCCACGGGCTCGACCCAGGTGGAGGTGTGTTTCTCAAAGTCGATTTTGCGCAGCCAGCCGCCGTGCGCGCGCATGAACTCGTCGATGCGCGCCGCAATCTCGCCGCGGTAGAAGGCGTCGCGCCCGCCCTCCGCCAGCAGCCGCAGGGTGCGGGCAAGCGCGGGGTTCTTGAAAATCTCGCCCTCGCGCGGCGCGCGCCCGCCCGGTGCGAACACCTCGAGGATCGCGCCGGGGAATCGCTCGGCCTGCGCCGCCTGCACTTCGCGCGCCCAGAGGTGGGCGATGAACTGCGTGACGGGAAACCCGTCCTCGGCGTAGCGGATCGCGGGCGCGAGCACCTCGCGCATCGGGCGCCGGCCGAATTTCGCGTGGAGCTCGAACCAGCCGTCGGCGCAGCCGGGCACCGAGACGCTCAGCATCCCGCGGATCGGGATCGTCGGTCGGCCGAGCTGGGCGAGCTCGGCCTGCATCCGCGCGAACGAGAGCCCGAGCGGCGAGCGGCCGGAGGCGTTGAGGCCGTGGAGCTTCTTCGCCTTCGCGTCCCAGACGATCGCAAAGAGATCGCCGCCGAGGCCGGAGCCGGTCGGCTCCATCAAGCCGAGCGCGGCGTTGGCCGCGATTGCGGCGTCGACGGCGGAGCCGCCGGCCTTGAGCACATCGAGCCCGATCTGCGTGGCGAGCGGCTGGCTCGTGCAGACCATGCCGTGCTGTCCAAGGACCGGCGAACGCGTGGCGAACACGCGGCCGTTGAGCCGATCGGGCTGCGCGGGGAGGGGCGAGGCCAGCAGCGCGAGCAGCACGGAAGCGAGAGCGGGTTGAAAACGCCGTAGCCTCAGGCCGTGGCGGGCGGCTCTGCCCGCGGCTTCAGGGCGTCCACTCAAACCTCGGCGGGCAGGGACGCCCGCCGCTACACAAACGCTGTCAGGCGCACTCTCGCCGGGGAAATTCATCGCACGCGCGGGCGCTCAGTCGCCGGTCTGCTGTTTCTTCGCCTTGCCGGCGGGCGGCGTGTATTCGGGCCGCGCCGGATCGTGCTTCGGGTTGGGCGTGGGCATCTGCGCGCCGACCTCGGTGCGCCAGGCGTGGAGTTTTTTCCGGAGCTCCTCGGTTTTGGCGCGGTTGCTCGCCGCGAGGTCCGTCTTCTCGGAGATGTCCGCGCGGATGTTGTAGAGTTCGACGTGCATGTCGTTGAAGAACTCGACGAGCTTGAAATCGCCGGAGCGGACCGCGCCGTAGGGCATCGCGCCGCCGAGTTGGTAGTGCTGGTGGTGCGGGTAGTGCCAGAACATCGTGTCGCGCGTGCGCGTCGCGCCGCCGCGAAGCACCGGGGCAAAGCTCACGCCGTCGATCGCGGTGCGGGCGGCGGCCGCGGGGAGGCCGGCCATCTCCACCAGCGTGGGAAAGAGATCCATGGTGATGACGGGGTTGTCGCTGACGCTGCCGGGCTTCGTCACGCCGGGCCACGAGACGATGAGGGGGACGCGCACGCCGCCCTCGTAGGCGGACGCCTTGCCGAGGCGGAGCGGGACGTTGGACGTGGTCGGCACGCGGCCGCCGTTGTCCGAGGTGAAGATGACAATGGTCTTCTCGGTGAGCTTGAGCTCCGCGAGCTTGGCGCGGACCCGGCCGATGGCGGTGTCCATGCTCTCGGTCATCGCGGCGTAGCCGGGGTTTTTGTGGTTGAGCGTGTCGGCACCCTTGGCCGCGATTTTCCTCTGATACTTCTCCGTGAGATCGGCGCGGCCCTGCAGCGGGAGGTGGACGGCAAAGTGCGGGAGGTAGAGGAAGAACGGGCGGTCCTTGTTCGCCTCGATCCACTTCACGGCCTCGTCGCCGAGGCGGTCGGTGAGATACTCGCCCTCGGGTCCCTCGGGCTGGAGCGTGGGGATTTTGTAGGGCGCGTAGTAGGTCGACGGCTGCGGCTTGTCCGTGCCGGCGATGTTGAGATCGAAGCCGAAGGCCTCGGGGTAGGATTCGTGGGTGCCGACTTTCGCAAGGTGCCATTTGCCGATGAGGGCCGTGGCGTAGCCGGCGGCCTTGAAGACCTTGGCGAGCGTCGTCTCGTCGGTGGGGAGAAACTTCGTCCAATCGGGCACGAGCAGCTTCGGGTTGTCGGGCATCGCGCCGGGGATCCAGTCGGTGACGTGGAGGCGCGCGGGGTATTTGCCGGTCATGAGCGCGGCGCGCGTGGGCGAGCAGACGGTGCAGGCGGAGTAGTTCTGCGTGAACTTCATGCCGTCGCGCGCGAGCTGGTCGAGCGCGGGGGTCTCATGGAGGTCGCTGCCGAAGGGCGCGATGTCGGTCCAGCCGAGATCATCGGCGAGGATGAGGACGACGTTGGGCGGCTGCGCGGCCGCGAGCGGGAGGCACGAGACGGGGGCCAGGAGACAGAAAAACAGGACGAGGAGGCGCGGCATGGCGTGGATGGGACGAAGGGGACGGATGGGGACGGACTCGGCGATCAGAAATCTTTTTTCACCCGCAGGACATAGTCGCGGAGGCGGATGTTGCCGTAGCGGCTGTAGAAAAACGGCGCGCGCGCCGCGGCGGCGTCGAAGGGCGGCAGGGCGGCGAAGACATTGTTCACCGAGAGCTGCACGGTGAGCCGGCGCAGCCAGGCGGCGTCGCCCTTCGCGCCGAACGCATAGGAGAGCGACGCGTTGTGGTAGGTCTGCGAGGCGACGGTGTTGCCGCCCTGCGGCCCGGTGCTGGTGGTGACGAGCGTGGGGTTGGCGGCGCCGAGGTAGATCGGGTCGCCGGGCGCGCCGGCCTGCTTGTAGCCGCCCTGGTAGGTCGTCGTCCACGTCGCGCGCCACGAGCCGTGGCCCCAGCTGAGCGTGGTGGTGGTCTTGGTCTGGTTGACGCCACCGGAGTTCACGTAGTCACGATACTCGAGCGGCGCGTAGCCGATCGCGGGCGGGAGCTTCAGGTGGTCGGTGAGCGTGGCGCGCGTGCGCAGCGCGAATACGCCGAGCGGCGTCGCCTTCCGGTAGTCGGCCGAGACGTCCCAACCGTCGGTCATGCCGTCGCCCACGTTGTAGTTGGTGAAGGTGAAGAGCGTGATGCGCTTCGTGGCCGGGTCGCGCTCGACGCTGCCCTCGGGCGCGCGGTCGCCCATGTTGGCGAGCTGCTGGACGTTGTTCACGTTCCGGATGAGGTCCTGCTTGTCGATGCGCCAGTATTCGACGTTGAAGCGCAGGTCCTTCAGCGCGCCCTGCGGTTCCCAGATGACGCCGAAGTTCCAGTTCTTCGAGCTCTCCGGGCCGAGCCTCGGGTTGTTGCCGGCGACGCTCAGCGAGGCGTAGCTGGAGTTGGTGACGGGGTCGAAGAACACGGCGGTGGGCGTGGCCGGGGCGACGCCCGCGGTGTTCACGCGCTGCGTGAGCTGGCTGAACGTCGGCGGCAGAAACGCCGTCGCGTAGGAGGCGCGGATCGTCACCTCGCGGAACGGCTGGTATTTGAAGCCCGCCGTCGGCCGCGTGGCGTGGAACTTGGCGACATCCTTGCGGCTGATGACGGCGCTGTGCGTCTCGCGCGGCGGGACCGCGTCGGGGAACAGGTTCACGCGCGCGTCCGGATCGGTGTAGATTTCAAAATACTCCGAGCGCACGGCGGCCTGCAGCTCGAGCGCCCGGAGCAGCGGGCGCTCGTTGCGCCCCGACACGAGCGGCACGCTGATCTCGGCGTGGCCGGCGTAGGTCGAGATGCGCTGGCCGGTGAAATAGGAATACTGGTTCGTCGGGTTTCTCGCGGCCGGCGGAACCGGCGGGAACGATCCGCCGACGAAGGCCTGCGGGAGCCGCTCGGTGTAGACCTCGGAGCCGACCGTGAGCGTCGGGCGGCCGCCCCACACGCGGAACAGCGGCCCGGACGCGCGCACGTTGTAGTCGAGCATGGTGTCCTTGTTGTAGCCGGTCCACTCGCCGTAGTATTGCTGAAAATTGATCGGGCTCGCGAAGGTGTCGACGAACGGGTTGATGGCGCCGTTGAACAGCAGGCCCTGGTAGCCGCCGAAGGTCGTCGTGTTGGCCATGTTCATCAGCGCGTAGGAGACTTTCTGCGCGTTGACCGAGTAGTTCACGTCGGCGGCGAGCCGCCACTCCGCGGGCAGCTTCACCACGCCGCCGATCACGGCGTTGGCCACCTGGTTGAGCACGTCGTTGTGCGCCGACTGGTTCGCCGGCAGGGGCACGGTGATGACGACGTTCTCGCGGAACGGGTTGGTCGGCGCGTTGCCCGGCACGCCGAACTGGTAGTTGTTGTTGCCGAGCGGATCCCACTCGGCCTCGAGGAGCTTGTTGTTGTTGAAGGAAAAGTCGGCGAAGAGGCTGATCGACTTCGTGAGCTGGTGGTCGATGCGCGCCATGAGCGACTGCTTGCGCGAGACATGCGCCAGCAGGCTCTCCGTGCCGCGGTAGACCGACCGGGCGAAGTCGAGGTTGTATCGGCCCGCGTTGGCGAGGAGGCCGGCGGCGAGCGTGGCCGCGGAGGTCGAGGCCGTCGTGCCATACGGGACATAGGTGAAGCGCGAGTTGAGCGCCTGGCCGGTGGCCTTCAGCGTGAGCGTGGCGGTCTGCGCGTTGGTGAAGCCGTTGAGCGCGCCGGTGCTGAGCGCGATGTTGGGCGTGGCGCCGCTGAGGAAGGGCTGCGTCGCGGTGTAGAACGTCGCCGGGCTGTTGGCCACGGCGCGCTTGAAGTAGTCCACGATGAACGGCCGGTCCTTGAGCCGCAGCGGGCGGCCGTCGGTGTAGCTGGCGCTGAGCGTGAGGTGCGTCCGCCCGCCCCGGCCGAGCGAGGTGCCGAAGATGGCGTTGAGCGTGCGCAGCGGGGCGTCGGTCTCGAAGGTGTTCTGGTAAGTGGTGCTGACCTGGCCGCCGGTGTAGTTGCGCTTGAGGATCACGTTGACCACGCCGCCGACCGCCGTGCCGCCGTAGATCGCGGACGCGCTGCCGGGCAGCACCTCCACGCGCTCGATCGCGGCGAGCGGGATGCCGTTGGTGTCGGGCTGGAAGGTCGCGCCGCGGTTGGCGAAGTTGGACGTGCGCTGGCCGTTGATGAGGATGAGCGTCTGCGCGGTGCCGAGCCCGCGCAGGTTGACCTGGCTCGTGGCGCCCATCTGGTTGAGCAGCGAGGTGCTGTTGGGGTCGACCTGCGAGAAGGTCTCCACGACGGTGTTCTGCGTGAGATTGTCGCGCAGCACTTCGTCGAGGTTGGCCTTGCCCGCGTTCTCGATCTCCTCGGCGCCGATGATATAGTAGGCTTGGACGTCGTTCACGCCGCGCGGGATGTCCATGTTCGCGTCGGTGAACGGCACGGGCTTCTTGTCGTAGACCTTGAACTCGGCGAGGACGGAGACGTCGGCGTCCTTCGCGGCAGCGGTCGCGGGTGGAGGCGGGGCGGACTGGGCGAAGGCGATCGTGGCGGGGAAAAGCAGCGCGGGCAGCAGCGCGCGCGCATGAACGACGGCGGGGTAAAGACGGCGGGAATTCATGGGGTGGTTTGCGGCGGCAGCCAGCCGCCGTGGGGCAAAGACGAGCCGATGGTGAAGACGGTGCGCACCCCGTGGCAATGCGCGGCGAAGCCCCGCCCTCGCCCACCCTATTTCACCGGCGCGCGGAGAAACTCGATCAGATCGAAAAACTCCTTCTCGGACAGCGCGGACTCGAAGATCGCGGGCATGGCGCTCACGGGCGAGACGGCCGTGGCGGCGATGTCGGGCTTCGCCAGCGTGATGGGCTGCTGCGTCGCGGGGTCGGTGAGGAGCGTGCGGTCGCCCTCGTCGCGCAAGTTGAGGCCGGATTTCGTCTCGCCGTTTTTCAGGGTGACGGTGACGAGGCGGAACGCCGGGTCGACATTGCGGCTCGGGTCGAGGATGTCCTCGACGAGGCGCGCGAGCGGACGCGAGGCAATGCCGTCGAGGCTCGGGCCGAGGTTGCCGCCTTGATCGCGGAAGCGGTGGCAGCTCGCGCAGTGCTGGGCAAAGAGCGGCGCGCCGCGCGCCGCGTCGGGCGTGTGGTTGCCGGCGGCGCCGACCCGCGCGGCGATGAGCGCGTCGAGCCGCGCGTCTTCCGGGGGAAGCGACTGCGTGAATGCATCGACGCGCGCGCGGAGGTCGGCGGGGCGCTTCTCCAGGGCCTGCGCGACGTAGCGGTGCTTGAGCAGCGCGGGACGCACCTTGCCGGCGGCGGCGAGGTCGAGCAGGTCGGCGGCGCCGGCGTCGGACTTGGCGAGGGCGACGGCCACCGTGAGCGCCAGGTCGGCCGGCGCGCCCGCAAACGCCGCGGCTAGCGCGGCGCGCGCCGCGGGCGAGGATTTCTCCGCGCCCAGCAGCTCGGCGGCGACGCGGCGGACGGCGGGCGCGGCGCTCGAGCCGAGGACAGCGATGAAAACCTCCTCCGACTCCGGCGCGCCGGGCGCGAGCGCGCGCAAAGCCGCGGTGCGTGCGCTGTCCGCGGCGCGGCTGAGGGCGCGGCGGCGGAGCGGCGCCTCCTTCTCCGGGAGGTCGAGCGGGCGGAGGGCGTTGGCGGCGCGCACGGACTCGGCGGCGCGGCCCTCGAGCTGCGCGAAGAGCTCGCGCTGCATCCAGGCGAAAACCTCGGGCGGCAGCGTGCGGTCCTTTTTCGCGGCGATGGCGGCAAGCCCCTCGGCGGCGGCAAGACGCTGCAGCTCCGGCGCGGCGGCGAGCGGTTTCAGCAACGCGGCGAACGACTCGAACTCATCGGCGGGAAGGTTGGCCGCGATGTGCTTGGCGAAGTCGCCGATGCGCGCGTCGGGTGTCCTGGCTGCGCGGACGTGGCCGAGCAGGAAACGCGCGGCGGCGGGTGTCTTCAGCGCAAGCGCGAGGTCCGCGACGCGCGCGGCGTCGGCCACGCTGGCCGCGGCCCATTGCGCGAGCGTGGCGGAGTCCGCCTCCTGCGCGTGCGTCTTGAGCGCGAGCCGGAGCGAATAGACAAGCTCGGTGTCGGCCTCGGGCGCGCGGGCGAGCATCGAGAGCAACAGCGGCGCGCCCCACGGCTGCGGGTGGCGGTTGAGCGCATCGGCGATGAGGCGCCACGTGTAGCCCGGTGTAGTGCGGTGGGGCTCGCTCTCCGAGCGAGCCTGCATTGCAGGGGAATTCGCAGGCCGAAACTTGGGTCGGCTCGGAGAGCCCGCCCCACCTGCGATCGCGGTGAACAGTTCCTCGGCGTAGGCGGGAAGCGAATCGCGCGCGGCGAGCACGCGGAGCGCGGCGTGGGCGACGTCGCTGCCGGGACGATCAAAAGCCCGGCGCAGAAGCGCGTCATCGCTCCGACCGAGACGATCGAGCGCGAAGAGGAGCGGCAGCGCGGCGGAACCATCGGCGCGCGGATCGGCGCCGGCGATGAGCCGCGCGACGGCGGACTGAATCGAGGCGGCCGCTGCCGCGGCGTCGGCGCGCGCGAGGAGCTCATTGAAGGCGAGCGAGCGCACGACGAGATTCTCGTCGGCGAGGCGCGCGGCGAGATCGGCGGTTTTCAGTTTCGCGAGGTTCGGCCACGCGGGCGCGGGTGCGCCGCCATCGAGCCCGCGCCACACGACGCGCCAGATGCGGCCGTGCGACTTGTCGCGCGCCGGGTGCGTGAGCGGGGCCTCGTAGTGGCCGATGATCGGGTTGTAGAAATCGGCGATCCAGAGCGCACCGTCGGGGCCGAGCTTCACCTGCACGGGGCGGAACGCTTGATCGTCGCTCGTGAGGAAATCCGGCTGGCGCGCGGCGACGGGCGTGGAGCCGCGCCACTCGAGGCGCGTGCGGTTGATGCGCCGCGTGACCGGGTTGCCGTTGAAGAGGTTGTCGCGGAACTCCGGCGGGAATTGCGTCGCGCTGTAGTGCGCGATGCCCGCGATGGCGGAGGAGCCATGATCGTCCGTCGTGATCGCGGGGGCGAAGCCGAGGCCGTCGTGCTCGCGATTGATGCCCTCGTAATAGCCGCCGGGGATGAGCAGGTAGACGGGCTTGGAGTGCGAGTCCGCCGTGTAGAGATCGCCGCGCGCGTCGAAGGCGAGGCCGAAGGGATTGGTCTGGCCGTTGACGAAGACCTCGAAACGCGAGCCGTCGGGCCGGAAACGGTAGGTGTTGCCGCTGGTGAGCTTCACGACGCGACCCGCGCGATCGACGACCTCGCTGGCGTTGGCGAAGCCGTGCGTGCCGTAGACCCAGCCGTCGAACCACAGCCAGTAGCTCGACGACATGCCGTGCGTGTCCTTGAAGCCGAAGCCGTCGTAGAGCTTCTCGCGCACGTCGGCGCGGCCGTCGCCATCGGTGTCGGTGAGTTTCCAAATCGCGGGAATCGAAAACACGATCACCGAGTCGCCCTTCGCGCCGGGCGCACGGGGCAAAGGCAGCACGCCGACCGGGATGTTGAGGCCATCGGCGAACACCTCCGACCTGCGCGCGCGGCCCGTCGCCGGATCGAAGTCGGAGAGCACGCGCAGGGTGTCGACGCCGCGCTCGGGCGGCTCCGGCGGGGTCGAGGCGGCGCGAAACGCCAGGCCGGTGTCGCCCCACTGCTTCTCAAACGACGCGATGGGCTCGCCGAGCGCGTCGCGCTTCGCGGGCCACGGGTAGATTTTCGATCCGGTCACCCATACGCGGCCCGCGGAATCAAACGCGAGGTTGAAGGGCTTCTCGATCTCGGGCTCGGCGGCGACGAGCTGAATCTCGAACCCGGGCGGGAGATGAAAGAGCGCGCGCGAATCGGCGGCGGCGAGGAGCTTGGCGTTGGGATTGTCGCCGCGCGGATCGGCGGCGAAGGCGGAGGCGGCAAAAACCGCCAAAAGCAGGACACGGGGCCAGTGGGGCGGGAGGCGAAGAAGCACGGCGGGTTGCGGGGTGGGTCCGCAGCCTGCCGCCCGGGCGCGAAACGCCAAACCGTTTTTTCCGCGCGCCAGGGCGCGCTCAACGATCCGCGATTGTGTTGTCGGAGCCGACGAGCACCGCGGTCATGAGGCGGAAGAACACATCGGTGTTGTCCATCACGCCGCCGAAGAGCGCGGCGCCGCGGCCGTAGGCGGAGAGCGGCACGTCGGACGCGGTGTGCACGGCGGTGGTGCCGGGCACCTGGCCGGCGAGGAAAAAGCCGCCGGCGGCGCGGCGCGCCTGCGGCGTGGCGGGATAGGTGTTGAGCGGCGCGCTCTCGACAAACGGGTGGTTGCCGTCGCGCAGCGGCCGCGCGGTGCTTTGCCAATCCTCGAAGCGATCGGCGGCCGCGGCGTAGCCGATCAGGAGCTTGCGGTTGGGGTTGGTGGTCGCGGGATAGCCGTCGGGCAGGATGCGGTAGACGGGGAAGCCCGCCTCCTCATACGTGCCCACGACCGGATCGCGGAGCTGCGCGGCGCCGCCGCCCGAGGCCGCGCGCGCGGCGAGGCTCGCCTGCGTGACGCGCGAGGCGCCGATGAGGTTGGCGCCGCCCGTCTCGTGATCGGCGGTCACGATCACGAGCGTGCCGGGGTTGGCGGCGGCGAAGGCCTTGGCGCGCGCCACCGCGCGGTCGAACTCGATCACCTCGAGGATCCAGCGGTCGGCGTCCATCGCGTGCGCCTGCTTGTCGATGAGCGCGCCCTCGACCATGAGGAAGAAGCCGGCGGGGTTTTTCGCGAGCACGGGCAGCGCGGCGTCGACCATCTCGTCGAGCATCGGCTGATCGGGGAAGCCGTAGTCGTCCACCACGGCGCTGCTGCCCCGGCGGCCGTCGATGCGATCGGCGACGGCGTTGAGGTGCGTGAACGAGTAGAGCCCGAGCAGCTTGCCCGCCGTGGGGGGCAGCGCGCGGAGCTGCGTGGCGTTGGCGGTGTAGGCGAAGCCCGCGGCCTGGAAGTCCGCGAGCAGGTCGCGCTCGGGATCGCGCGCGCCGGCGTTCACGCCCCAGCCCGCGGCGAGCTCGGCGGGCAGCGTGTAGTCGGAGTCGGCCGTGCGGCCGGAGCCGGGCGTGCTCGCGGGCAGGAACCACTTGCGGCCGCCGCCCATCAGCACGGCGAGGTTGGCCTTGGGCACGGCCTCGTCGAGATACTGGTCGCAGATGCCGGTGCCGGTGCTGCGGTCCTGCGTGTGCACGGCCATCGCGGCGGGCGTGGCGTCGAAGACATCGGCGGTGGTCACGAGGCCGAGCGACTTGCCCAGCGTGCGCGCGAGATACTCGCCGAGGTATTCGATGCGCGGGTTGTCGAAGGCCGAGGTCGTGTCGTCGGGGAAGACGCCCTCCTCGTTGTTGTCATTCTTGTTGCCGGTCGAGTAGCTGGCGGCGCCGGGCGACGAGTCGGTGACGATGGCGTTGAGCGAGGCCGTCTGCACGATCCCGGAGACGGGGAACGTGTCCATCGCCAGCGGCGCGAGGGCCTTGCCCTGGCTGACGCCGTTGAGCATCACGCGCGCCGCCGTGCGGTGCGCGATGCCCATGCCGTCGCCGATCAGGAGGATGATGTTTTTCACCTTGGGCAGCGCGGTCGCGGCCATGGGCACGACCTCGAAGTTGCCATGCGCGACCGCGGACTGGCCGCCCGGCAGCTGCGTGACGCTCACGGTGAGGCGATGCACGCCGGGCGAGGCCTGCGAATAGGCGCGCAGCGTGGCGACGACCGCGCCCGCCGGCATCCCCGGCGCATCGGCCACGACGAGCGTGATTGCGCCGGGCACAAGCCGATCGTCGACATAGAACGCCACGCCCACGATCGCCTCGCCCGCGTCGGGCGCGAGCGTGGCCTGCAGATCGAAGCGCTGCCCCGGCAGGAACCGCGCGATGATCGGCGGCTTCGGATCGCCGAAGGAAAACAGCCCGCTCGGCGGCGTGAGCCGCAGCACGCGCGGCGCGGCGCAGAGCGACGACGCGGCCGCCCCGATCAACACGAGGCGGGAGAGGGCGCGCGCAAACGGGCTCATGGAGCGAGGAAGGCCGCCGCGGCCGTCGGGTCCGACATGAGCCGCACGAAGGAGTTTCGCCCATCGGCCTCGCGCCGCGGGCCGAGCTCGACGCGGCCCGTCACCGTGAGCCAGCCCGGCCGATACGGCACGGGCCGATCCGACGCCGGCGCAAGGATGACCTGGACGATGGCCGCGGGCATCACGTCGGGCGCGCAGCGCCCGCCCGACTCGTCCGTCGCCGGGCGGGCCGCGAGCAGGAACGCGCCGGGCAGCCGCGCCGTGCCGCGCACCATGCAGCCGGTGAGGCGCACGGCGCGCCCCTCGAGCGCGCGGAGCTTCGCCGAATACTCCAGCCCGCGGTCGCCCACCGGGCCGAAGAGATCGGCGAAGGCGAGGTCCGTGACGCCCGCGGGCGCGTCGCCCGCGGCGGGCCGCTCCGCGCGGTGCAGCTCGGCCAGCACCGCGTGCGACTGCGCGGCGAAGCGCCGCCACGCATCGGCCCCCGGCTGCGCGCGCCCCCAGGGACCAAGCGCGCATGCGACGGCCACGACAGGGAGGCGGCGAAGGCAGCGGTTCATGGGTTGGCGCCGACGCAGAACGCCGGCGGGGTTGCAACCGGTTGTGCCGCCTCGCCCGGCGGATTCAACGGCGATCACTGCGGATGGGCCGATGGGTGCAACTACGCGGAACCTCGCAGACCACATCGGAACGCCGGCTAAGCCAGGGCGCGACCGCTGGGCCCGCCGCGATGACGGGGCAAATGCGAACAATCGGGCGGCGCGCCCAGCGGTCGCGCCCCGCCTCTTTCGTCCCTCACGCCTTGCGCCAGTCGTCGCGCATGGCGCGCGAGCGGAGGGCGTTGGCCGCGGCGTCGCCGGGAAATTCCTCCTTCACCGGATCCCACTTGAGCGGACGGCCGAGTTCCATCGCGAGCGCGCCGAGGTGGAGCGTCGTGCTGAGGCGGTGCAGCGCCTCGGCCGTATACATCGGCGGCTGGCCATTCTTCAGGCAGTCGAGGAAATCGCGCTGCTCGCGCGGGCGGCGCGGCCAGAGCTTGCTCGTCTTGGGATCGTATTTGCGGTGCAGGATGGCGGGGTCGCTCGCCTCGAGGCGGCCGAGCCAGCCCTTGTTGCCGATCCACCCGTCGGCGCCCTCGAAGCGGATCGACGGCGTGCCGGCGACGACGTGCATCGTGACGCCGTTGGCAAACGTGTAGTCGAGCGCGAAGGTGCGCGGCACGTCGTTCATCGCATCGGGCGGAATCTCCCCCTTGCCGCTCACGGCGACCGGGCCGGAGTCCTCGGAAAAGTTCGCCACCTGCGCCGTGTCGACGAGGTGCGCGCCCCAGTCGGTGAGCGTGCCGCCGGAGAAATCCCGGATCTGCCGCCACGTCTGCGCGTGGAGCAGCGACGGCGAGTAGGGCCGGAACGGCGCGGGCCCGAGCCACAGCTCGTAGTGGATGTCGGCGGGGACGGGCGCGGGCGCCTCGCGCGGCAGCGCCTCCTTGATCTGGAGGCCGCAGGTGATGTGCCGGAGGCGGCCGATCGCGCCGTTGCGCACGGCCTCGGCCATCATGTGGTATTGGATCACCGAGCGATCCTCGAGGCCGACGGCGAAGAGCCGGCCGCTCTTCTGCACGGCGTCGGCGAGCCGCCGGCCCTCGGCGATCGTGAGCGTGGGCTTCTCGCAGAAGACGTGCTTGCCCGCCTCGAGCGCCATGAGCGCCATCGTCACGTGCCAGTGATCCGGCGTGGAGATCACAATCACATCGAGATCGCGGCGCGCGAGGACCTCGCGGAAATCCACGTGCCCGGTGCAGTCGCGGTTGCCGTAGTGCTGATGGACCTCGGCGAGCGCGGCGTCGCGCTTGGCCTTCTGCACGTCGCAGATCGCGAGCGCCACGCAGTCGTCCTCCTGCAGGAACGAGCGGAGATTGACGCCGAGCCCGTGCACGCCGACGCCGACGAAGCCCAGCGTGACGCGCTTCGAGGGAGCGCCCTGCCCGAGCAGCCGCGCCGGGATGAAACGCGGCGCGACGGCCGCGGCGAAGATGCCGGCGAGGCCGGAGCGGAGGAAACGACGACGGGGGTGAACAGAGGTCATGGCGGGAGAAGGGCTATTTCGTCGCCGCGGCGCGGCGGCCGGCCGGACGGATGTTGGCGCGCAGCTCGTCGTAGAACGCCTGCGCCGCCGGCAACAGGCGCGCGGCGATCTCGGGGTGTTGCTTCATGCGGTCGAATCTTTCGCCGACGTCCGCCCCGAGGTCGTAGAGCTCGGCGGCGGCGAGGCGGTGGTTGGCGACGGTCACCGTGAGCTTCCAGCGGTCGTCGCGGATGCCGCGGTATTGCACGACGGTCGGCAGCGCGCTGCCCGCGAGGTAGTGGAAGTAGTCGTGCGGGCTGCGTTCGCTCGCGCCGCTGAGCACCGGCCAGAGATCGCGGCCGTCGAGCGTGCGATCCACCGGGAGCGCGGCGCCGGCGAGGCGCGCGACGGTCGGGAGCAGATCGAAATTGGCGGCGACGGCGCCCGTGCGCCGGCCGGGGGGAATCCGCCCGGGCCACCGAAAAATCGCGGGCACGCGCACGCCGCCCTCCCACGTGGTGCCCTTGCCGTCGCGCAGCGGGCCGGCGGAGCCGCCGTCGATGCCGTATTGGAGCCACGGGCCGTTGTCGCTCATGAAGACGACGAGCGTGCGCTCGTCGAGGCCGAGCTCTTTCAGGCGCGCCATGATCCGGCCGGTGCTCCAGTCGAGCTCCATGATCACGTCGCCGTAGAGGCCGCGCCGCGATTTTCCCGCAAACTTTTCCGAGACGAAGAGCGGCACGTGCGGCATGGCGTGCGCGAGGTAGAGGAAGAACGGCTTTTCCTTCTGCGCGGTGATGAACTCGAGCGCGGCCTCGGTGTAGCGCGTGGTGAGCTGGCGCTGGTCGGGGTTGATCTCGACGACGCGGTCGTCGCGCATCAGCGGCAGATCGTTGGGGAAGCCGCCGCCGGGCGGATAGGGCGTCCCCTGCCCCGCGAAGCCGGTGTAGGCGGCGCGCTCACGCGTGGCGCGCATGAGGGCGTCCTCGTTTTCGCGCTCGGGCATGTTGGGGTGGTAGCGCCACATGTCGTTGGAAAACGGCAGGCCGAGCCACGTGTCGAAGCCCTGCCGCACGGGCAGCAGCTCGGGGGCGTCGCCGAGGTGCCACTTGCCGATCATCATCGTGGCGTAGCCGGCGGACTTGAGCAGCTCGGCGATGGTGACCTCGGAGGGGTTGAGGCCGTAGCTGGAGTTGGGCGAGGGATTGCGCGCGTGGTTCACGCGCGTCGCGTAGCAGCCGGTCATGAGCTGCGCGCGCGAGGGGCCGCAGAACGGCGCGGCGTAGAAGCTGGTGAAGCGCAGCCCCTCGGCCGCGAGCCGATCGAGGTGCGGCGTCTCGATGCCGGGGGAGCCGTAGCAGCCGAGATCGGCGTAGCCCTGGTCGTCGGTGAGGATGACGATGACGTTGGGCTTCGCGGGCGCGGCGGCGCGAAGGCCGGCGGCGGGCGCCACCAGCAGCAGAAGCGCGACGATGGTTCTCATGGGAGCGGAGCGGTGCGCGCCGCGGCGCGATGCGCGGCAAGCTCGGCCCGGAGGCGCGCGGCGACCTCCGGCTGCTCGCGCACGACGTTGCGCGCCTGCGACAGGTCGTCGCCGAGGTGGTAGAGCTGGTCGGGCGGGGCGTCGGGTTTGATTTTGCCGTCGGGCGTGATGTCGCTGTTCACCCGCTGGCTGAAGCCGACGCTGCCCGCTCCGCCGCGGATGCCGGCGAACCCGCCGTCGCCCTGCGCGCTGATGTAGACCCACGGGCCGGAGCGGAGGCCGATGTTCCTCGGCGTGAACGGCGCGAGCACGAGATGATCGCGGATGGGCCGGGCCGGCGCGCCGGTGAGGGCGGGGAGGATGTTGAAGCTGTCGGGGCCGTCGGCGGCGGCGAGCGGCTGGCGCACGATGGCGGCGAACGTCGCGAGCAGGTCGATGCTCGAGATGAGCTGCGCGGACGCCGAGGCGGCGGGGATTTTTCCGGGCCAGCGCGCGATGAAGGGCACGCGGTGGCCGCCCTCCCACGCGCCGAACTTGTAACCGAGGAGGTCGCCGTTGGCGCGGTGGCCGGCGCGCCACGCGTCCTGCCCGCCCTCGTTGAGCATGCCGCCGTTGTCGCTCGTGAAGATCACGAGCGTGTTGTCGGCAAGCTTCAGCTCGTCGAGCGTCCGGAGCAGTTCGCCGACCATCCAGTCGAGCTCGTGGATGAAGTCGCCGTAACGGCCGGCCTCGCTCGTGCCCCTGAAGCGCGGGTGCGGCGTGAACGGGTGGTGGATGTGCGGCGTGGCGAAGAGCAGGAAGAACGGCGCGGCCCTTTTCCCGCGGATCCAGGCGACGGCCTTTTCCGTGAACTGCGTGCCGAGCTGCTCGTCGTCGTAGAGCGCGTGGGCGGCCTTGCCGCCGGAGACGGGGTTGGCCGTCAGGATTTTTTCGGGAAACTCCCGCGTCGGCGGCACGCCGCCAAACACCAGCGGATCGGCGGGCTCGAGGCCGAGCACACGGTCGTTCTCGACGAGGACGAACGGCGAGTGGCTGCTCACGGTGGGCAGCCCGTAGAACCAGTCGAAGCCGAGCTCGCGCGGGCCGGGCTTGAGCACGGCGTTCCAGTCGGGCGGCCGGCCCTTCGGCCCGAAGCCGAGGTGCCACTTGCCGACGCACGCGGTCGCGTAGCCCGCGCGCCTGAGCAGGCTCGCGATCGTGGTCCTCGCCGGGTCGATGATCAGCCCGGCGCGCGAAAAAATCGGCGCCCAGCTGTCGGCGCGGAACGGGTATTCGCCCGTGAGCAGCGCGTAGCGCGACGGCGTGCAGACGGCGGAGGCGGAGTGCGCGTCGGTGAAGCGCCGCCCCTCGCGCGCGAGCCGGTCGATGTGCGGCGTGCGGACCTTGGTCGCGCCGTAGCAGCCGACGTCGCCGTAGCCGATGTCGTCGGTGTAGATGAGGACGATGTTGGGCGGGCGCTCCGCGGCGGCGGCGGCGCGCAGGGCCAGGCTCGCGGCGGCCATCAGGGCCAAAATCGCCGCGCCGCTGCGGGTGAGGAATGGCGATGGCATGGTCGGGAACGACAGGCCCGGGCGCGTCACGCGTCGAAGCCCGGCACCTTCAGGCGCTCGCCGCCCTTGAGCGCCGACTGGTGCGCGATGATGCCGGGGACCGTGCAGGCGAGGGCCGTGTGCACATCGACCAGCGGCTTTCGCCCGCGGACGATTGCGTCGATGAACTCGTGCGTGATGAAGGTATGCGAGCCCTCGTGCCCGCTCTTGTGGCGCAGCGGCGCCGGCAGGAGATCGGTGGCCCACCACTCGGGCACGGGGTAGCTCTCGAACGCGGGGAGCGCGCGCTCGAAGCCGCCGCTGTCCTTTTCCGTCTGCTGGCCCGAGCGCACGATTTGCGCGCCAAGGCCGTTGGGGTCCGGAAAAAAGAAACTCATCTTGTCGCCGTAGAAGCGCGCGCGCTCGCCGCCGCGGTGCGCCCCGCGCCACCAGACCTGCACCTGCATGGTGTGACCCCCGCTCGTCTTGAACTGGGCGGTCTCGTTCCAGAACGGGTTGTGGTAAGGGTTGCCCTTGAGCTGCGGGTCATCGTCGCCCCAGCCTTGGCAGGAAACCTCGGTGAGCCGCTCGCCCGTCACGGTGACGAGGTGCGCCGTGCAGTGCGTGGGATAGTGCATCGGGGGGAAGCCGTGGCGCCACGTGGGTTTGCCCTCCTCGAAAAACAGGCTCTCGAGCCCCGCATGGTGATACATCGACTCCGTGTGATAGAGCGTGCCGAATCTTCCCTCCTGAAAAAATTTCCGCGCCGAGATCGTCGGCTGCTGCCAGGCGCTCGTCTCCGCCATCATGTAGGTGAGGCCGGAAGCCTTCACGGCCTCGAGGAGGAGCCGCGATTCCTCGAGCGTCATCGCCGCCGGCACCGCGCAGAGCACGTGCTTCCCGGCCTTGAGCGCCTGCACGACGTGTCGCACATGATCGGGCGCCGGCGTGGCGAGAAACACCGCCTCGACCTGCCGGTCGCGCAGCAAGAGATCGAGGGACTCGTAGGCCTTGGTGCAGCGATAAACTTTCTGAAGCGCCGAACGTCTATCCGCGCGCAAATCGCTCACGGCCTCGACGGTGCAGTTCGGGTGTTCATGGAACTGAAACGTCGCCCCAAACCGCCCGCCCACGATGCCGACGCGGACCTTGCGGGACGACACGGGCTCGCCGGCGAAGGCGAAGCGCGTGGACAGCGCGAGCGCGACCGACGCCGCGCCGGTCGTGCGGACAAAGTTTCTCCGTGTCATCGGCGCGTCGGGGATCATGGCAAAACGGACCGCAGCATAGTTCCCGTCGCTTTCTACCGGGGCTCGGTCGTCAGGAAGAGCAGCAGCTCGAGCGCCTCGCGCTCGGGGAGGGCCTCAAGGAGGCCGGCGGGCATCAGGGACTGCGTGGTCACTTCGCGGCTCTTGATGTCGGGCTTGGGCACGGTGACGGTCTCCGTCATCGTGCGCACGACGAGGGCGGTGTCGCTCTCGCGCTCGATCATGCCGGAGACGACGGTGCCGTCGCGCTTCGTGACGAGGTTGAGCTGGAACTCGGTGCCGACGACGGCATTCGGGTCGACGATGTTCTCCAGGAAGTAGTCGAGGCCGTTGCGCCAGGTGCCGTTGAGGTTGGGGCCGAGCTTCCCGGCGGCGGCGCCGGCATCGAGCGCGTGGCACGAGGCGCACGTTTTCTCGAACACGGCGCGGCCCGCCTTCGCGTCGTAGCTCCAGAGCGGCGCGCCGCGGTAGGCGTCGCGGAGGCGCGCGATGCTGGCCTTGGCGTCGGCGCTCGTCTCGCCGGTGCGGCCCCACACGCGGTCGAGGGCGCGCGTGACCTCGCCGGAACGCAGGTTGCGCAGCTGGCGGGCGTGGAGCGCGGTGAGGTTTTTCCGCTCGAACGCGCCGGACTCGACGGCCTGCAGGAGCGGCAAGGCGAGCGCGGGCTTGCTCGTGAGCGCGGCGAGCGCGGCGGTGCGGTCCGGGGCGTTGAAGGCCGAGAAGTTCTTCAACAGGCCGGCGGCGACCGCGCTGGTGTCGGCCGCGTTGGCGAGGAGCGGAATGACGGCGCCGCGGAGCTGCGCGTCGTCGAGCAGCTTCACGAGGAGCGTGGTGGACTCCGTGTCGCCGGCCCGGCGCAGGAGGTCGAGGGCGCGGCGCCGCTCGGCGAGCGGCGTCGCGGTATCGGCGAGGCGCGCGCGGATGGGCGCGAGCACGGCCTTGTCGCCAAAGAGCGCGGAGAGCTGCTCCCATGCGCCGCGCGCGGCGGCATCGGCGGAAGAGGCGAAGCGCGCGGTGACCTGCGGCCATGCGGCGGGCATGGGAAGCCCGGCCTCGGTCTCGAGCGAGAAGGCGAGGAGGCGCAGCGCCCGCGCGGCGTTCATCGCCGCCATCGACGAATCGCCGATGCGCGCGGCGATCTGATCGCGGCCCGCGGCGCTGCGCGCGGCGAACCACAGGATCGAGTCGGCGAGCGAGGGCAGCGGCGTGCGCGCGGCGAGATCGAGGGCGCGCGGGACATCGGCGGCGACGGCCGGCGCGAGGGCGAACCAGATCATTTTCGGGAGATAGCGGTCGTCACGATCCTCGCCGTGCTGGGCGAGGGCGGCGGCGACGGGCCAGCGCTGCGCGGGCGGCAGCGCGGGCACGGCGCTGGCGACGGCGAGGCGGACGAGGGCGGACGGGTCGTTCTTGGCCAAGCCCGCCAGCGTGCCGGCGGAGACCGCTAGGGCCCCGGCGCGCTCGGTGCCGAGCTGCACGGCCCACGCGCGGACATATTCTGAAGCGTGGGCGACCGCGGCGTTGAGGCGGGCCGCGTCGAGATTGTTGATCACGTGCAGCGTCCAAAGCGCCCGAAGCTGCGATGAAACCTCGGCCCGCGTGTCGGCCGCCTGCGCGCGCAGGGCGGCGAGGGCACCGGCATCGATCGCGCGCGAGGCGGCGCGCTCCTGCAACAGCCGCCGCGCGACGCGCACGAACCACTCGCTCTTGTGCGTGTGCAGCGCGGCGAGCTGGGCGTCGGTCATCGCGCCGAGGTCGACCTTGGTGGGCTTGTAGGTCGCGGCCCACGAGACGCGGTAGAGGCGGCCGGTCGTGCGATCCCAGACCTCGTCGCGCGGGTTGTGGCAGTGCTGGTTGTCGCTCCAGTCGATCGAGTAGACGGCGCCGTCGGGGCCGTATTGGAGATCGACGGGGAGGTAGGTGGAGTCGGGGACGAAGCTCAGGTCGTAGCCGGCGTGGAAGGTCTCGTAGCCGGAGCCGATGCGCTCGTTGCGCTGGTGGTTGAGCTGGTGGCCGTGGAGGTTGTGCGTGAAGAGGTGGTCGCGGTAGGTGTCGGGCCAGTTGTCGCCGAGGTAGATCATCGTGCCCACGTGGGAGTGGCCGCCGTAGACGGCGGTGGTGCCGGGCTTGCCCGCGCCGCCCTCGCCGCTGTCGTAGCGCGCGGAGGCGAGGAGATAGTTCTTCAGCTCGGGCGCGAAATCCGGCCCGCGGTTGGAGACGAAAGGCGCGTAGTCGGCGTTGGCTTGGTTCCAGTAGTGGCCGTTGCGCACGACGTAGGTCGTGCCGCCCTGGCCCCAGAAGCTGCGGCAATGCGTCATGAAGAGGTGGCCGAGCGCGTTGAAGTCGAGGCCCCACTGGTTGCTGCCGCCGTGCGCGAAGACCTCGAACTCGTGCCGCACGGGATGGTAGCGCCACACGCCGGCGCGGATCTTGGTGCGCGCCGCGTCGGGCGTGCCGGGCTTGCCGACGAGCGAGTGCGTGAAGACGCCGTGGCAGCCGTAGAGCCAGCCGTCCGGGCCCCAGGTGAAGCTGTTGAGCGTCTCGTGCGTGTCCTGAAATCCCCAGCCGTCGAGCAGCACGACGGGCGGGCCATCGGGGATGTCGTCGTGGTTTTCGTCGGGAATGAAGAGCAGGTGCGGCGCCGCGCCGACCCACACGCCGCCGAAGCCGACCTCGAGGCCGGAGACGAGATTCAGGTTTTCCGCGAAGACTTTTTTCGTGGCAAAGGAGCCGTCGCCGCGCGTGTCCTCGAAGATGAGGATGCGGTCCTTGCCTTTGCCCTCGGGCTGCTTGTTCGGGTAGCTGAACGCCTCCGCCACCCAGATGCGGCCGCGGTCGTCGAAGCAGAATGCGATCGGCTGCTGCAGGTCGGGCTCGGCGGCGAGGAGCTCGGCCTGGAAACCGGGCTGGAGCTTCATGCCGGCGACGAGCTTCTGGCCGGGGGCGTTTTTCACCGCGGTGGGCTTCGCGGGGTTGTCGCGCAGGTGCCAGAGCACGGGGCTGGAGCTGAGCCGCGAAAGATCGTCGACGCCGGCGACGCGCTTGAGCGGCGGGTCGCCGTTCTTGCGGACGACGCCGATGCTCTTTTCCGGCGCGGCGGCCTTCGCGGCCGCCACGGCCTTCGGCGCGGGCGGCAGCGCGGTGCGGCCGAGCGATGTCAGTTGGAAATTGCGAAACTGCGCTTTCACCGGGCCGGCGCCGCGGTGCAGCTGGAGCGCAAACCTGCCCGCGTAGCGCGCCGCGTCGCCCTGGTGATCATCGAGCGCGGAGACGCGGACGCCATTGACCCACACCTCCATGTGCGAACCGGAGGCGAGGATGCGATAGGTGTTCCATTCGGGCGCGGGGCGAAACAGCGCCGCGTAGTCGGCCGGCTCGCCGAATTTTTCCACCCATCGGCGTCCATCCGGCGCGATCGAGACGCGCGCCCCGCGCTCCGCCAGCGGCCCGCGCGTGCCCTCATCGTAGATCATGCCGAGGTATTTCGTGCCGAGGTCGATGTCAGCTTGGTAGCCCCGGGTGCTGCCGTCGGACAGGCGCTCGGCCCGGAACTGGATGCCTGAATTGGCGCCCGGCCGGCCGCTCAGGCGAAACTCCACCGTCAGATCAAAGTCGCCGGACTCGCTGCCGGTCCAGCGGAGGAACTCGTGCTTCTCCACCTTGGCGTCCGCCTTGATTTCGCCGGTGATCGCGCCGTCCTCGACGCGCCAAAGGGCGGTGCTGCCCTCCCAGCCAGCGAGCGTGCGGCCGTCGAAGAGCGGCGCGGCGGCGGCGAGGCACGGGCCGCACAGCAGGAAAAGCGGCGCAATAAACCGGAGGCGGCGGGGCACGGGCAGGCAAGGCATGGGGGAGGAGGGGTGAGGCAGGCAGCAGAACAATCTCCGAGCCCGGGCGCGAGCATCCACTATGGCTCTTTTTTAGGCCTGAGCCTCCGGCCGCGCGCCACGTCGATCTCCTCAATCTCGGGCTCGGCGCTGCGCATCGGCGCGCAGTCCTTCGCGCCGCGCGCGCCGCCGAAATCGACGGAGTGCTTGCCGAAGGGCTCGTTGAGCTCGTCCCCCGCCGCATTCAGGCGCGCGCGGGGCGGCGCCTTTTCCTGCTCGAACAAATCGCCGGTGTGGCGCAGGCGCATCGCGGCCTTCTGCGGCCGGCGGCGGAGCCGGCCGCTCCCGCTGCGCGACGGAGGCAAATCAGGCATCGAAATCGATCGCGAGGTGGCGGGGCGCGGCGCGGGCAACGGGCGGCGCGAAAAACCACTGTGCAAGCCGCGCGCGCCGCGCCAAGGTGGCGGCCATGCGCATCGCCGTCCTTTCCGACACGCACGACCGGCTCCCCGAGGCGGTGTCGAGGAAGCTCCGCGACGCCGACGAAATCTGGCATCTCGGCGACGTGTGCGAACCGGCCATCATCCACGAGCTGGGCGCGCTCGGCCCGCCGCTCCGCGTCGTGGCCGGCAACTGCGACGACCACCCGTGGCCGCCCACGCTGGACCTGGAGCGCGCGGGCGTGCGGTTTCACCTCGAGCACATTCCGCCGGCGCGCGCCCCCGCGGGAGCGCAGGTCGTCCTGCACGGCCACTGGCACGTGCCGCGTGACGAGACCGACACGGCCGGGGTGCGCTGGCTGAGTCCCGGCGCGATCAGCGGCCCGCGCGGCGGATCGGCGGCGGGCTTTGCCTGGCTGACCGTGGAGCCAAAAAAACCGCTCGGCTGGCAGCGCGTGCGCGTCTAGGCATCGGGCGCCCCCCACGCCCCACGTGAACCCCAAGCGCTGGCCCCACTTCCTCAGCGGCGCGCGCCTCGCCCTCGCGCCCGCGCTCCTCACGACCGCGCTGGCGGGCTCGCGGCCGTGGTTCGTCGCGCTGCTGGCGGCATCGCTGTGCACGGACGCGCTGGACGGCTTCCTCGCGCGCCGGCTCGACGCCCACACCGAGCTGGGCCGCAAGCTCGACAGCGCCGCCGACTACCTGACGATGATCACCGGGCTCTCCGGGATCGCGGTGCTGTGGCCGGCCATCGCGCGCCGGGAGCTCCCGTGGATCGTCGCGGGGCTCGCGGCGTTCTTTGCGGTGGTGGTGTATGGCTTCGTGCGCCTCGGCCGCGCGCCGTGCTACCACACCTGGCTCGCCAAGGCCGGGGCCGTCGCGTGCGCGCTTTCGCTCGTGCCCCTGCTCGCGGAATGGAGCGCGGCGCCGTTCCACGCCGCCATCGCGCTCCAGGTCCTCGCCGGCGCGGAGGAAATGGTCATCGTGCTGCTCATCCCCGCGCACCCCGGCATGGTCGCCACGGTCTTTCACGCGCTGCGGCTGCGCCGCCCGCGCTCCCCCGCATCCTGATTGGTCCCACCCCATGCCGCTCACCCGCCGCGAACTTCTCCGCACCTCCGGCCTGCTCGCCGCCGCGGGCGGCTCCGCGCTTGCCGCCGAACCGAAAGCCCCGCCTGCTGCCGCCTCAGCCGCCGGCATGAACCCGCCCCCGCCCCACCTGCTCGCCGATCTCGCCGACTACGAGCGCGCCGCGCCCGCGCGGATGTCGGAGGTCGCGTGGCAATACTTCAGCGGCGGCGCCGCCGACGAGCACACGCTGCGCTGGAACCACGAGGCCTACGCCCGCCTCCGCCTCCGGCCCCGCGCGCTGACCGACGTGTCGCGCATCGACCCGCGCGTGACGCTGTTTGGCCGCGAGCACGCCTTCCCCATCCTCCTCGCGCCTTGCGCCTACCACAAGCTCGCGCACCCCGAGGGCGAAGTCGCCACGGCCCGCGGCGCGGCGGCGGCGCGCGCGACGCTCGTCGTCAGCACCACCGCGACGACCACGCTCGAGGATGTCGCCGCGGCCTCGGCGCACCCGAAGTGGTTTCAGCTCTACGTGCAGCCCGACCGCGACTTCACGCGCGAGCTCGTGCGCCGCGCCGAGGCGGCGAACTACGAGACGCTGGTCGTGACCGTCGACACGCCGGTGCTCGGCCCCCGCCACCGCGAGACGCGCACGCCCTTCGCGCTGCCCCCGGGCGTCGAGCGCGCCAACCTGCGCGGCCTCGTCGCCGCCACCGGCGGCCACCGCCCCACCGAGGAGACCATCTACAGCGCCATGCTCGACCCGAGGCTCACGTGGAAGGAAATCGCGTGGCTGCGCACGCTCACGCGGCGGCCGTTGCTGCTGAAAGGCATCCTCACCGCCGACGACGCCGCGCGCGCCATCGACCACGGCGCCGACGGCGTGATCGTTTCCAACCACGGCGGGCGCAACCTCGACACCCTGCCCGCCACCATCGACGCGCTGCCCGAGGTCGCCGCGCGCGTCGGCGGCCGCGTGCCCATCCTCATCGACGGCGGCGTCCGCCGCGGCACCGATGTGCTGAAGGCCATTGCGCTGGGCGCCAGCGCCGTGCAAATCGGCCGCCCCTACCTGCACGGCCTCGCGGTCGGCGGCGCGGACGGCGTGGCGCGCGTCATCGGGCTCCTGCGGCGCGAGCTTGAGATGGCGATGGCCCTCACGGGCCGGCGCACGATCGCTGAGATTGGTCGCTCGGTGCTCTGGACGGCGCCTCCGTCTTGAGGCTTGAGTGCGCGACGCGATCAAGGCAGGGAAAGGCCGTCCACTCCCGATCCCCTTTTGCGGAGCGGGGTCCTACTTCAATCCTCAACGTCTCCCGTCCATGTCGAACCTGTTCCCGTTGTTCTGGCTTGCGGTCATCGTCCTGGTGATCGCCGGCATCTGGAAAGTCTTCACCAAGGCCGGCCATCCCGGCTGGGCCGCCATCATCCCGATCTACAATCTCTACATCCTGACCAAAATCGCGGGCCGCCCGTGGTGGTGGCTGCTGCTCTTCCTCGTGCCGATCGTGAGCATCGTGATCGCGATCATCATCAGCATCGATGTCGCCAAGGCCTTCGGCAAAGGCACGGGCTTCGGCGTCGGCCTCGCGCTGCTGGGCTTCGTTTTCTATCCCATCCTCGGCTTCGGCGACGCGACCTACAAGGGGCCGCCGGCGATTCCGTGAGGCTGCGGTTATTTTCAGAACGCAAAAGCCCGCCGGTTTCGGCGGGCTTTTTTATGGGCCTCAGCTTGCTGGGCCCGCTTGGGAAAGGGGCCTGACCAAGGTCCGGCCTCCCCAGCGGGTCAGCGCCTCACGGCACCTCGTAGACTTCCACGAGCGCCTCGCCGCGCGGGGCGGACTCGGCGCCGCTCACTTGGATCGTGTAGGCGCCGGGATCGAGGAGCGTCAGCGTCGCGGCGTCCTTGCTGCCGGGGGCGAGGTTGAAGGCGCCGACGTAGCTGCTCGCGAGCGCGAGCTCGTTGACGAAGTCGGCGGTGCCCCAGTCGTCGTTGGCGAGGATCGCGCGCTGCTGGCTGTCGAAGATCTGCAGGCGCGGATCGGCGACGGTGCCGCCCACGCCGAAGGCCGCCAGCGTGGGACCCACGCCGCGCACCAGCAGCGTGCGCTGGCCCTGGCCGCCGATCACCAGGCCGAGCGTCAGCACGTCGGCGCCGGGCGCGGTCTGGCCGCGCACGGAGACGTTGACGAGCTTGCTCGTGCTGGCGCCGGTGAGCACATCGGCATCGTAGACCTCGATGATCACGATGCCGCCGGCGCCCGTGGCGTTCGTGACCTGCACGGTGTAGTCCTTGCCGGCGGCGAGGTCGGTGACGAGCGCGGCGTCCTTGGAGCCCGCGGTGATCGGGAACGCGCCGGTCGCGGTGAAGGCCTGGCCGATGTTGGCCGCGGACCAGTCGTCGTTGGTCGCGATCTGCGTCTGGCCCTGGAAGACCGTGAACTTGGGATCGGCCATCACGCCGCCGAGGCCAAACTGCGCGAGGCCGGGGCCGACGGCGCGGATGAGCACGCGCTTGGTGCCGCCGCCCTGGATGACAAAGCCGGGCGTGACGATCGCGCCGGTGGCGACATTGGTGCGCACGGAGATGTTCGCCGGCCGCGAGGCGTTGGCGTTGAGCGTGAGCGTGCCGCCGAGGCTGGTGACGGAGCCCGCCGCGTTCGTGACGCGCACGGTGTAGGTGCCGGCATCGGCGGCGTTGACGTTGTCGCGGCGCAGGATCGCGCCGGTCTCGCCGGCGAGGGCGACATTGTTGCGGAACCACTGGTAGGCCAGGTTGGAGCCGCTGGCGTTGACGGCAAAGGTGACGGTCGCGCCCGGGACCACGACCTTGGAAATCGGCTGCAAGGCGATGACCGGCGAACCCGCGGCGCCGACGGTGAGGCTGCCGGCCGTGATGCGCGTGGTGCCGAGCGAGTTCGTGACATCAACGGAGTAGGTGCCGGCGTTGGCGGTGGTGACGGACTCCACGATGTAGGGGTTGGCCGTGGCGCCGGCGATCACGAGGCCGTTGAGATACCACTGGTAGGTGTAGACGCCCCCGCCGGTCACGAGGATCGGGCAGACAAAGCGCCCGCCAACCGCGAGGTTGCCCGCGCCGGCCGTGAAGCCGGGCGCGGCCGCGGGCCGCGCGCTGGCCACCGAGGTGCCGGTGACGGCGCCGGCGCCGGCAAACGAATAGCTGCCGCTCCACGCGCCCCACGCGGCGGAGGAGACACCGTTGCGCGCCGAGGCGGCGTAGCTGGACTGCCCGGGGAGGATCGTGATGGCGACGGACTTGGTCTCGCCCGCGCGCAGCACACCGGCATGCACGGCGGCGGCGGCGACGGAGGAATCGTCGGTGTAGACATCCGTGCCCCAGACGGCACCCGCCGTGGCGCCGGTGACGTTGAATTCGAAGACCTGCCCGACCTTGTTGCGGTAGCCGACGAGGTTGACGGGGGCGGCGGCGAACACCGGCGCGCCGCCGGTCGTCGACTGATCGCCGGAGGCGAGCGCCGCGATTTCGTCGGCCGTGACCACACGGTTGTAGATGCGCAGCTCGTCCATCAGGCCGGCGAAAAACTCGCCGCCGGCGAGCGCGCCGCGGGGCGCGCCGAGTTGCAGCGGCAGCGTATTGTTGACGAGCGCGCCCACGTTGCCGGAGCCCGCGGCCACGCCGTTCACGTAGAAGTTCACCGTGCCGTTGAGGTAGGTGAAGACGAGGTGCTGCCATGCGCCGCCGGTGAACGTCGCGGAGGAGTTCGCGCCGATCGTGGTGGAGGCCACGCGCACGACGTTGCGCGACTGGCGGGCGATGTCGTAGGTGTCGAACACCCAGCCATCGGCCGTGCCGCTGGTCGCCTTGTCGAGCAGGCGCGAGCCGTTGGTCGCGGCCTTGGGATTGGCGGTGTTGATCCAGAGCGAGACGGAGAGGCCGGTGGCGCCGGCGTTGAGCGCCGCGCTGTGCGGGATGCTGATGAACTGGTTGACGCCGTTGAAGGACGCCGCTTGGCCGAAGCCCGTGCGGGAGCCGGCATACGTGACGCCCCCCTGCAAGGTGCCCGTGGCCGAGGTCACGCTGTCGTTGGCGTTGCCCTCAAACTTGTAATACGCGACGAGGCCGGCGCCGAGCTGCGCGGCCGTGCCGCCGCCCCCGCCCCCCGTGCCGCCGCCAATCGTGCCGGGCGAGGGCGCGGTGCCGCCCGTCGCCGCGAGTGTGAAATACTCGCCGGCGGCGATGCGCGTGACGCCCGCGAGGCCCGCGGGCACGATCGTCTCGCCAAAGCTGTTGCCGCCCCAAGCGACGATCGTGCCGTCGCTCTTGAGGACGACACTGTGCTCCAGCCCGCACGCGATCGCGATGACGCCGCTCTGCGCGTTGGCCGGCACGGTGAAGGAGTTGGCCGCACCGGTCCGCGTGCCGCCCCAGCCGACGACGGTGCCGTCCGCCTTCAGCGCCAGCGCGTGAAACTGGCCCGCGGCGATGGCCACGACATTGCTGAGGCCCGCCGGCGGGCGGCTCTGGCCCTTGTCGGTCGCGCTTTGGGCATAGGTGGCGTTGGTGGAATTCCAGCCGACGACGGTGCCGTCGGCCTTCAGCGCGATGTCGAAGCCGACACCGGCGGCGACGGCCTTCACGCCCGTGAGTCCGGCGGGCGGCTGCGCGAGCGGCGGAAAGGCGGGGTCGTTGCCCCAGACCGCAACGGTGCCGTCGGACCGCACGCCGAGAAAATGGAAGTAGCGCCCCGAGATGGCGGTGAAGGTGCCGGATGTCGGGAAATTGGTGCGCTGGCCGTCGCCCGTGAGGCCCCACTGCACGAGGGTGCCGTCGGTCTTGAGCGCGAGGGCGGCGTTGCTCGCCGCGGCGATCGCGGAGACCCCGGCGAGGCCGGCCGTCGGCGCCTCGGTCGTCGCGCCGGCGCCCCACGCGGTGAGCGTGCCGTCGGACTTGAGGGCAAACGAGCCCTGCGACGTGCCGGCGAGCTGGACGATGTTCGTCAGCGTGCTTGGCACCGTGGTCTGGCCGGAAAGATTCCAGCCGAAGGCGCGCACCGCGGTCGCGGGCGTGCCGCTCGATCCGCCGGAGCCGCCGCCGCCGGTCGACCCGCTGGTCACGGTCACGGTGACCGTCGTCACCGCACTCGCCCCAGCGGCATTGAGGGCGGTGAAGGAAAACGTGAACGTGCCCGCGGTCGTGAACGTGCCCGTGACCAGCCCGCTGCCCGGGCTGATCGCCACAGGAGCATTGCCACCGGTGTTGGTGTAGGAGGTCGCCGCCGGGCTAGTCGTGATTTGGTAGGAGAAAGGCGTGCCGACCGTCGCGGTCGCCGTGGACGCGCTCGTGATGACCGGCGCACCCGATCCGCCGCCCCCGCCGCCCCCGCCACCGCTGACGGTGAACGTGCCGGTCTTGGCGGACAGGACGCCATCGGCAAACATCTCGAAGGCGCCGGGGACGAGCGCCGCGGCCTGCGGCACGAGGACGAGCTGCACCGGCGATCCGCCCACGAGGTATCCGTTGAGGCGGATCAAGGTGCTGCCGCTCTGGCTCACGGCCGTGTAGGTGCCCGAAAACGCGGCCGGATTGCCGGCCGCGACTGGCATCGTGTAGGTCGTCGCGGTGAAGGTAATCGTGAAGATGCCGGTGCCTTGGAACGGCGCCACGGCGACCAAGGCGTTCAGCGTGATTGTCTTGCCCGGAAGATTGGCCGGCGCGATGTCGGCGGCGGTGGCGCTTTGCGCGAAGGCTCGCGGCGCGGCGAGCCCGAGGAACAAGGCCGCGGCAGGCGCAAGCGCGCGCAACGGGCGGAGGAGAAGGGCGGGCATTTTCATGGTATCAATGAGGCGAGTCACCCAGCATAGCGGAAAACCGCGTCGGCGTCATTACGCAGACCCGCGTATGGCCAGGCGCCGCCCGCAAGCAAAAAAGGCGGGCCGTGTCCGGCCCGCCGTCCTTTGCCGCGCCCAATCGCTCCGCCGGCAGGCCCGGCTTAGAATTTCGTCGTTACGGACAGCACGGCGCGACCCGGCATGCCGCGCTGCTGATTGGCGGGGAAGTATTCCTCGTCCGCCATGTTCATCCAGTTGAGCGCGGCCGACACGGGATGGCCGTCCCACTTCCAGTCGTAGCCGACGGCGGAGTTCCACAGGGTCTCCGCCGGGAGGAAGAGCTTCGGGTTGTTGACCCGCTGCGCCTTCCGGCCGGTGTGGTTGAAACCGCCGCCCACCCAGGCGCCCTTGAGCGGGCCGCTCGAGAAGGTGTAGCGCGTCCAGAGGTTCGCGAGGGCCTTGACCGTGGCCTCGGGGTGCGACCCGAGGTAGACCTCGGCGCCGGCCGGGACCTGCTTGACCCGGATGTCATTGATCGCGCCGCTGAAGTAGATCTGCCAGTTGTCCATCGGCGACCACGTGATCTCGGCCTCGATGCCGTTGCTGCGGTCGAGCGTGCCCTGGATGTTGTTCGTGACCGTGACCCCGGTCGGGGTGAAGGAGTTGAAACGCAGGATGCGGTCCTTCTGGTCGGTTTGGAAGACGGCGACGGTGGAGGAGACGCGGCCGTTGAGGAAGTCGGTCTTCACGCCAAGCTCGTAGCCCTTGGAGGTCGTGGGCTTGGCCGGGCCGATCGGCACGCTCTGAAACGTGAGGGCCGCGGCGTTGAGCACGTAGGATTCGCTGTAGGAACCGTAGAACATGAGGTCGCGCGTCGCCTTCCAGCCCAGGCCAAGCTGCGGCGTGGTCTTCTTGTTGGAGACCTTCGCGAGGCTCGTGGCGGGCGCGAGGAAGTTGTCCGTCGAGCCCGTGGACTTGTTGTAGCGCGCGCCCGCGACCACCATGAGCCGATCCTGCAGCAGGCTGGCGTTGAGCACGGCGTAGGCGGCGCTGTTGCGCGTGACGGAGCGGTTGTTGGTCGAGAACGGCAGCGTCGCCGGATCGAAGTCGGTCGTGTAGTCCCACGTCGCGGGGTTCTTCATGTCCCAGACGGGGAAGAACTGCGCGGTCGCGGTCTGGCGCTGGCGGCCGTAGCCGCGCGACTCGTTGTAAAACGCGCCGACGAGCGGCTTCAGCTTCACGCCGTCGAGCGTGTAGTTGCCGGCAAACTCGGCCTGCGAGGCCTTGCCCTGGCCGAAGTCCTCCTGGAGGCGCTTGCGCCGGCCGAGCTGCGCCGCGGGCGCGTCGAGCGCGAGGTTCGGGTTGTTGAGCAGGTCCGCGGCGTAGGCGTTGGCGGCGATCAGGTAGTTTGCCGCGGAAATCGGGAGCGTGGCGCCGGCGGGGTAGTAGCGCGTCGGCACGGTGATGCTGACGGCGCCGAGGCCCGTGAGCTTCTGCGCGACGCGGCGCTTGTTCCAGTTGAAGTTGGCGCGCGCGCCCCAGTGGTCGGAGAGCTTCGCCGTGAGCTCGGCGTTGATCGACTCAAAGTCGGAGAACCGGTGGTCGTTGTTCGAGACGTAGTTGAACGTGCGCGAGAGCGGGTAGTAGCCGAGGAAGCCGGCGTCGCTGTTGTCCGGCTTCACGAGCACGCCGGTGGCGCTGAGCAGGCCGTTGGCCCCGGGCAGCGCGACGACCTCGATGTTCGGCTTGAAGTGGTTGAACGGCGGCGTCTCGCGGCGCGAGAACCACTGGTAGTCGACCGTGAGCGCGACGCGCTCGGTGAGGCGCCACGTGACCACCGGCGCGAGGACGGTGGTGCGCTGCTTCCCCGGGGTGATGTATTCGAGCCCGTTTTCCCACGCGCCATTGAAGCGGAAGAGCAGCGTCTGGCCCGCGAGCGGCTGGTTGAGATCGAGCGAGGTGCGGAGGAAGCCGTGCGTGCCCGCCTGCGCGTTGAAGACGCTGAACGGCTTCGCGCCGGGGCGCTTCGTGATGTAGTTCACCGTGCCGCCGGGCGCGACCTGCCCGTAGAGCACGGACGACGGGCCCTTGACGACCTCGACGCGCTCGACGCTCGACGTGTCGATGTAGGCCTCGCCCACGAAGCCGTTGTGCTGCGGCGTCTGGTCGAAGCCGCGGATGGTGTAGACGGCGTTGCCCGCGTTGAACTCGCGGCCGGCGCTCGTGACCGACGGCGCGTATTGCACCACGTCGAAGAGATCGCGCGCGCCGATGTCGGCGATGAACTGGGAGGTGAACGCGCTGATCGCGAAGGGCAGCTCCTTGATCGGCGTGTCGATGCGGGTGGCCGAGACGGAGTTGCCGGCGCGGTAGCCCTTGTCCGCGGTCGTGGAGACCTGGAATTCGGAGAGCCGGATGACGTCGTCGCCCGGCGCGGGGGCGTTGTTCTGGGCGCGCGCGGCCGAGGCCGCGAGCACCAGGGCCGCCAGCGCGGCCCGGGGGAGCAGGGTTTGGGTTTGCATGAGAGGGTGAGGGTCCGGCCCAGGGCGCCGGCGGGGGAAACAGCCGCGGCTGATAATTATTAAACGCCGCCGCGTGCCAAGCGGAAACTGCACCGGGCGGCCGCGAGACCCCGCGCCGGTCGCGCCGGGCCGGGGCGCGGGCGCATTTCGCCTCACTCCGCGCGCAGCGGCGCGGTGCCGTCGGCAAACTCCGCGGCCAGGCGCGCGCCGGGCTGCACCGCGGCGCGGCGCGTCACCGGCCGGCCCGCGGCGTCGCGCACGATCGCGAAGCCGCGGTTGAGCACGGAGCGCGGGCTCGCGGCCTGCAGGCGCTTCCAGAGCGCCAGCAGCCGCTGCGACTCCGCCTGCACCCGCAGCTCCGGCGATGCCCGCGCCAGCGCCGCCCGCGCGCCCGCGAGCTGTTCGCGCCGGAGCTGCGCGCCGTGCCGCAGCGCGGCCCCGAGGCGGTTGGCGCAATCGTCGAGCCGGAGCCAGCCCTGCTCAATCTGCGCCGCGGGCGCGAGCAGGCGCAGCCGCGAGCGGGCGTGATCGAGCCGCTCTGCGGCCGCGGCCAGGGCGCGCGCGACGCAGCCCGCCATCGCCTCGTCCGCCTGCCGCGCGCGCTCCAGCCCGTCGACAAACCGGCTGGTAATCAACTCCGCCGCCGCGCTCGGCGTCTCCGCCCGCACATCCGCGGCGAAGTCGCACAGGGTGAAATCGATCTCGTGCCCGACCGCCGAGATGATCGGCACCGGGCTCGCCGCGACCGCGCGCACCAGCGCCTCCTCGTTGAAGGCCCACAGATCCTCCAGGCTTCCGCCGCCGCGCCCGATCACGAGCAGGTCGAAGCGGTTTTCCGCCGCCGCGAGCCGCAGCATCTCCGCCATCTCGGCCGCGGCGCCCTCGCCCTGCACCTTGGCCGGCAGCACGACCACGCGCCCCCGCCAGCCGCGGCGCACCACGATGCGCAGGAAATCCTGCACGGCCGCGCCGGTCGGCGACGTCACGAAGCCCACCGTGCGCGGCAGCGCCGGCAGCGGGCGCTTTCTCTCGGCCGCGAACAGGCCCTCCGCCGCGAGCCGCGCCTTCAGCGCCTCGAACTCGCGCTGGAGCCGCCCCACCCCGTCGTCGATCGCGATCCGCACGATCAGCTGATACTGCCCGCGCGCCTCATACACGCTCACCTCGCCGTAGACGACGACCTGCAGGCCGTCGCGCAGCTTCGTCGCCTGCCGCGCCGCGTCGCCGCGGAACATCACCGCGCTGAGCTGCGCGCCCGCGTCCTTGAGCGAGAAATAGACGTGCCCGCTCGCCTGCGCGCGCAGGTTCGACACCTCGCCGCGCACCCACGCCGGCCGGATGCCCGACTCGAGCAGCACCTTCACGCGCCGCGTGAACTCGCTCACGCTCTCCGCGCGCGGCGCGTCGGCCTCGGGCTCAGCCTTCACGCTTCGCCGCCCAGCGGCGCGCCACCTGCACCAGCACCACCGCCACCACGATCAGGCCGATCACCACCGCGATTTTCCCGACGTTGCCCTCGCGCGCGGCCTTGCCGAGCAGCACGACGGCGAGCGCCAGCGGCAGCACCGCCAGCCATGACACGATCATGTAGAGCCGGAACGGCACCTCCGCGAGCCCCAGCAGGTAGCTTTGCAGGAAAAACGGCGGCCCCGGCGTGAGCCGCACGAGCAGCGTCACGGTCAGCGCGTTGCCGGCGTTGAGCCGCGGGATGGAGTAGCCGTAGCGCGCGACGAGCCGCGTGAGCAGCGGCCGCAGCGCGAAGCGCGCGAGCCAATAGGTGATCGCGAGGTTGGCGGCGATCGCGGCGGCGACCGTCACGACCACGCCCGGCATCGTCATCTGCGGGGCAAACGCCTCGCCCGCCACCAAGTTGAAGGCCGACAGCGGCGCGCCCACCGCCGGCAGCAGCGCCATCGCCGTGAAAAACATCCACGGCCCGAGGTCGCGGATCAGCGCGATGAACAGGTCCAACCACGCCACCATCCGCGCGAGGCCCACGCTGCGCAGCAACAGCGCCCCGAGGACCGCGAGCACCACGAGCGCGACCACGATCTTCGCGATCGGCAGCTTGCGGGCGGGCGGCAACGTGGTCTCCGGACTCATCGCGCGAGCCTGCCCGCCCGCGCGCGCGACCGTCAAGAACTCCGCCGGGCTTGCGGCGCCTGCGCCGCGCCGCTCTCATCGCGCCCCCGATGACGCGCGCCGCCTCTCCCGCCCCGATGCTCCTCGGCGCACTCTGGGCCGCGGGCCTCGGCGGGCTCGCGCTCATCACCTTGGTCAACCCGGGCGCCACGCGCATGCACGCGTGGCCTTGGTCGCTGGCCCTCGCCGCCGCCGCGCTCGCGCCCGCGCTGATCGTGATTCTGCGCGCATTCGATCCGGTGCGGCCGCTGGTCCTCCCGGCGCGCGCGTGGACGTGGGCGATCCTCGCCGCGGCCGGCGGCATCGCGGGGTCGGCGCTCGCGAGCCCGTGGCCGGGCCCGAGCCTGCTGGCCAGCGCCCCCCTGCTGGCCGGGCTGGCATTTTTCCTGGCGATTTTCGACTGGCTCCACCGGGACGCGGCGCGGCTCGGGGCGCGGCGGCGCCAACTGCTCGCCGCGCTCGCGATCGGCCTCGCCTTGGTTGCGGCCACGAGCCTCGCGCTGTGGCTCGCCTGGCGCTCCGACGCCGGCTTCGCGGCGGTGCTCGCGGGCCGCAACCCCTACCCGCTCGGCCACTCCAACTACACCGCCGGCCTCGGCCTGCTGCTGCTGCCCTGCGCCATCGCCGTCGCGTGCCGCCCCGATCGGGCCTCGCGGTGCAGCGGCCTGCTGGGCGCGCTGCTCGCGCTCGCCCTGCTCTTCACGAGCGGCAGCCGCGGCGCGTTGGCCGGGCTCGCCGTGCTGCTGTCGCTCGGGATCGTCGCCGCGCCGTGGCCGGCCGGGAAAAAAATCCTGCTGGCCGTCGCCGCCGTGATGGTCGGCGTGAGTTTCATCGCCGCCAACCCCCGCACGCGCGCGCTCTTCGCGCCCGCCGATCCCGCGGCGCCGCCCAATGTGAGCAACGTCCAGCGCGCCGCGATGGCCGCCGCCGGCCTGCGCATGGGCGCGGATCGCCCGCTGCTCGGCTGGGGCCCGGGCGCGACGCCGCTCGCCTATCCCCGCTACCGCGCGGGGCTCGACGGCGGCGTGGAACTCGCCGCCCAGCTCCACGGCGCGCCTTTCCAAATCTGGGCCGAGCTCGGCGCCGTCGGCCTTGGCGCCGCGCTCGCGCTGCTCGCGCTCGCCGCCCGCGGCGGCGCCAGCCAGCCGGCCGCCGCCGTCGCGCTGGCGGGCTACGCGGCGTTTGCGCTCTTCGACTGGCAGCTCGACGTGCCGGTGTTCGTGTTTGCCGTCGCGACGCTCGGCGCGCTGCTCGCGACGCCGCGGCCCCAGCCCGCCGGCGCCCGTGCTTCGCAGGTCACCGGGGGCCTGGCGCTCGCATGCCTCGCGCTCGTCGTCCTGCTCGGCCGCCGCGATCCGGCGCCGGAGCTCAACGCCCGCGCGCTCGCCCTCACCGTGGAGCGCACCGCGGAAAACGACGCCCGCGCCGTCGCGCTCCTGCGGGAGTCCCTCGCCCTCAACCCCGATCAGGAGATCGCGCACTCCAACCTCGCGTGGCTCCTCGTCGCCGCCGATCCCATCGCGGCCGAGGTTCATTTCCGCGCCGCCGCGCGCCTCGTGCCCGACAAGGGCGGCGTCTACTTCGGCCTCGGCCTCGCGTGCCTCAACCAGGCGCGCAGCGACCGCGCCGCGCGGGCCTTTGCGCTCGAGGGCCTCAACGACCCCGCGTTCTTCTCGTCGCCCTACTGGCGCGATCCGGCGATCGCGGCGCTGCGCGAGGCGACGGCCGCGCACTTCGCCGCGCTCATTCCGCTCGCCCGCGCGCGCGTCCCCGCCGGCTCGTGGGCCGCGGCGCAACTCGACCGCGTCGCCGCGCTCGCGCCCGGCCAGGTGCCCGACGGCCCCGGGCGCGCCTACCGCCGCACGCGCCCCGGCTACCCCGTGCTCATGCGCAACCTCGACCTCCGCGTGCCGCCCGATGTCTTCGTCGTCCGCGAAAGCGCCACCGCGCCCGATCCGGCCTTGCCCGCGAAAGGCTGGCTGCCCTCCCCTGTCCTCGTCGAGCTGCTCGCCGCCACCGTGCCGCCCATGCCACAACCCTGACCCTCCGCCGTGCCCCGCCCCGCCAACCCTCTCCGTGAAACGATCCTCCCGCTGACGCTCCTCGGCGGCGACATCGTCGCGGCCTTCGGCGGCCTCGCCCTCGGCTACTGGTTCCGCTACGAGTCGTCGCTGGCCCATCTCGGCATCGCCGTGCCCGAGGCCCGCTTTTCCACCTATCTCCCGCTGCTGCTGCTCGGCGTCGGCCTGCTGATCGTGTCGTTTGCGCAACTCGGCCTCTACGACACGCGCCTGCTGCTGCGCCGCTACCAGAGCCTCAACGTGATCCTCAAGGGCGCCGCACTCTGGCTCGTCGCCTACCTCGGGGTCTCGCTCGTCTTGAAATTCGACCCGCCGATCTCGCGGCTCTTCGTCGTGGTCGCGTTCGTGTGCGTGGTCGCGACGCTCGGCCTGTGGCGCTCGCTCGCCTACCGGGTGATCTCGCGCGGCACCCTGGTCGGCAAGCTCCGGCGCCGCGTCGCGCTGATCGGCTGGAACGACCACGCCGCCGCCCTCGCGGACGAAATCGCCCGCGACGCCGCGCACCCGTTTGCGCTGGCCGGCACCATCGCGCCCACGCCTGCGGATCGCAGCCCGGGCCTGCTGGGCCATCTGCAGCAGCTCGACGCCATCCTCGCCCGCGAGCCGATCGACGTCGTGATCCTGACCCGCCTCGATCTGCCGCGCGCCGAGGTGCAGCGCATCGTCGAGACCTGCGAGCGCGCCTACGTCGAGTGGAAGATCGTGCCGGGCGCCTTCGACATTTTCCTGAGCGGCCTGCACCTCCAGACCATCGGCCGCGTGCCCGTGCTCGGCGTGGAGGAGCTCGCCATCCGCCGGCTGTTCAACCGCGCGCTCAAGCGCCTGATCGATCTTGCCGGCGCGCTCGTCGGCCTCGCCGTCTCCGCGCCGCTCGTCGCCGTGCTCGCCGCGCTCATCAAGCGCGAGTCGCCGGGCGGCCCGGTGTTCTTCGGCCAGCAGCGCGTGGGCGCCGGCCACCGCCCGATCACGATGTGGAAGCTCCGCAGCATGGCGCCCGACGCCGCCGCGAGCGACGCCGCCCGCCAGAGCACGGCGCGCGACGACCCGCGGCTGCTGCGCATCGGGGCCTTCATGCGCCGGTGGAACCTCGACGAGCTGCCGCAGTTCTGGAACGTCCTGCGCGGCGACATGAGCCTCGTCGGCCCGCGCCCCGAGCGACCGTATCACGTCGATCGCCTTTCCGGCGAAATCCCGCACTACCTCCCGCGCCACCTCGCCAAGCCCGGCATGACCGGCTGGGCGCAGATCAACGGCCTGCGCGGCGACACCGACCTCGCCGCCCGCGTGCAGCACGACATCTACTACATCGAGAACTGGAGCGTGTGGCTCGACCTGCAGATCATGCTGCTGACCTTCGTGCGGTGGCGGAACCGGAACGCCTACTGACGAATCCCCTCAGGGTGCGCCCGTCGTCCGACGCCGGGCCGCAACACCCGCGACAACGGCCCCATCGGTTGCCCGGGTTGCAACGACGGCGGCAGCGCGCCTTTCAGGCGCTGATCGTCGAGCACGGCCTGCACGGCGGCGGGGTTGGGGTGCGGCACGAGCAGCAGCGGCTGGCCGGCAAAGACCGCCGCGTCGCGCGTCGCCTGAAACGCGCGCATGAGCCGCACCGGCGCCTCGCGGTCGCGTGCGCGCGGGAGCACGAGGCCCCGCCACACCTGTGCCGAGAGCCCGATCCAACCGGCGAGGAGGAATGCGCCCCAGGCGCCCGCGATCAGGACGGAGCGCGGCCGCGTGGCGGCGGCGGTTTCCCGCGCGAGCGTGACCGCGGCCCAGACATTGGCGAGCGGCAGCAGCACCGCGAAATCCACGTAGCGCGAGGGCAGCCCGCCCGCGAGCTCCGCGCCGCCGCCGCGCGCCCACGCGGTCGCCAGCGCCAAGGCGACGCTCCAGCCCGCGACCAGCACGACGAAATCCTCGCCGCGCGCCGCGGCCCGCCGGCGCGCAAGGCGCAGCCCGAGCAGGAGCAGCAGCGGCGCGTTGATCGCCAGCGCCGCGAGCGGCACCTGCGCGTGGGGCCAGCCGAGCACCCGCAGCGCCGCGGCGAGAAACTCGCCCGCATTCGCCGGCCGCAGCGCCGCGTGCGCCGGCACCTCCGTGCGCCACCACACCGCGGCCGCGAGCAGCAGCGCGGCCGGCCACACCTCCGCCCACGCCACGCGCCGGCGCTCAAGCGCGCGCAGCGCCGCGAGGCCGAGCAGCGCCACCGGCACCAGCGCCGCCGCGCCCATCGCCAGCAGGCCGGCGAGGCCCGCGAGCAGCCCGCCGATCACGCGCGGCGCCGACCGTGTCTCCGCGCCCAGCAGCCCGAGCGCGAGCAGCGAAAACCCCAGCGCAAAGTCGATCTGCGACTCGAAGCCCCACAGCACATGGTGCCACGCGAGGTGCGGCAGGAACGCGACCGTCACCGCCGCCGCGACGGCGATGCGCCCGCGCGCGGACAAATCCCTCGCGACCGCCCTCGCCAGCCCCGCGGCGATCGCCGCGCGCAGCAGCGCGATGGCGGCGAGCTGCACGAGCGGGTCCCACTGGCCGTTCGCCGCGAAAAGCCCGAGATTCAGCAGGTGCGTCCACACGATGCGGTGCTCGTTCCACGGCCGGAAAAGATCCGCGGCCGTCAGCGTGCCGTCGCGCCACGCGGCGTAGAGCCTCCCCTCCGCGTCCCATTGATCCTGAAACGGGATGTCGGTGCCGCACGCCGCCACGAGCGCGAGCTGCGCCGCGAGCACGGCGAGGAAAACCGCGCCCGCCACGGCCGCCACGCCGCGATTTCTTCCGTTCATAGCGGCCGCACCCGCCGGTGCCCGCGCAGCCGCGCCTTGAGCCGCGCGAGGCGTTTCCAGGCGCCGAAGGCCGCGGTGTATTTCCAGCGCACGAGCGCGGAGCCGCGCGGGTTGAAGTGCTTCAGGTAAACGTCGCGGTTCGCATCGAAGATCGCCTGCGACATTTTTTCAAAATCCCGCGCGACGCTCACGCCCTTGAGGTGGGTAATCCGCACCCGCCCGTCGAACACGATCCGAAATCCCGCGCGCGCGACGCGGATGCACAGGTCGAGATCGTCGCCATACATGAAGAAACTTGCGTCGAACACCTCGCCGCCCGGCGCCACGCGCTCCAACACGCGTCGCGGCGCGAGCATGAAGGCGCCGTTGATTGCGCCGACGTCGTGCACGCCGTCGGCGCTGAGGTGCGTGAGGTTGTAGCCGGAAAAAAACGCCGCGCGCGGAAACGCCGCCGCCAGCCCGCTCGCCCGGCAGAACCCGTCCCACAGCGTCGGGATCGAGCGGCGGCACGCGAGGTCCATCGCGCCGTCCGCCAGCTCGAGTCGCGGCGAGATGAGGCCGATGCGCGGATCCGCACGGAGCTGCGCGAGGCAGTGCGTGAGCGCGGCGGCGTTGCTCACGGTGTCGGGGTTGAGGAAGAGCACGAACGGCCCCCGCGTGCGCGCGTAGCCGAGGTTGTTGGCGCGGCCAAAGCCGAGGTTCTCCGGCGCCGCCACGTAGTCCACGTGCGGGAAATCCCGCCGCGTGATCTCGCCCACGCCGGCCTCGGCCGTCGGCGAGTTGTCCACGACCGTGATCTCGACGGCGCGGCCCTCGAGCGTGCGCGGCAGCGAGGCGAGGCACGCGCCGATCTCGTCGCGGGATTTGTAGGCGACGATCACGATCGAGAGGAGCGGCAACTCCGGCGTGGACACGCCCCGACCGTGCGAAATGCTTTTTTGAAACGCAATGTCCCACGCGCCGGCCCTCAGCGTCATCGTCGCCTGCAAGAACCCCGGCGACCGCCTGCGCGCCGCGCTCGCCAGCGTGTGGGCGCAGCGCGACGCCGCGCTCGAGCTGATCGTGGTCGACGGCGGCTCGACCGACGGCACGCGCGCCTGGCTCGACGCGAACCGCGCGCGCCTCGCCACGCTGATCGCGGAGCCGGACCGCGGCGTCTACGACGCGATGAACAAGGGCGTGGCCGCCGCGCGCGGCGACTGGGTCTACTTCCTCGGCGCCGACGATCGGATCGCGGGCGACACCGTGATGGGCACCGCGCTCAACTGGACGCGGCAGACCGAGTCGGGCGTGGTGGCCGGCGAGGCGGCGTTTGCGGACGGGCGCGTCTACCGCTTCGCGACGGAGTTCTCCCCGCTCGCGCGCAACTTCGTGCACCACCAGGCGGCGCTCTACCGGCGCGCGCTCTTCGCGGAAAACGGTGCGTTCGACGCCGCGCTCACGGTGATGGCCGACTACGAGTTCAACCTCCGGCTCTGGAAACACCGCGTGCGGTTCCGGCCCATGCCGCTGCGCGTCGCGGAGTGCGGCGCCGGCGGGCTGAGCGATCGCGGTGCGTGGCGCGGCTACCGCGAGGAGATCACGGTGCGGCACCGGCATTTCCCCGCGTGGCGCTGCGCGCCGTGGGACGCGCTGTCGTTCGTGCGCTGGCTGCGGAAAAAAATCGTGCGCCTCGGCCGGCGCCCCGCGTCATGAGCGCAAGCGACGATGCGGGCCCGCCCATTGGGCCGGCGGCCCGGCCGGCGGCCGGGCCTGCAACGCGCCGGTTGCTCCTGCTCGGCGCCGCGGCCCTCGCGGCCCTCGGCTGGGCGACCGCCTTCGAGGCCTGGACCTTTCCCCTCGAGCTCGAGTTTCGCGAAGGCACCGTCTGGCTGCACGTGCTCGCGGAGCGCGCGGGCGTCTCGATCTACGATCACGCGCGGGTGGCCTTCGTGAACCAAAACCACGGCCCGCTCGATCCCTGGCTCAAGGAGGCGGTGGCGGCGGCGCTGCCGTTTCTCACGCCAGCGATGGTCACCCGCTGCTTTGTGGTGCTGCTGCCCGCGGCGCTTTGGCTCGCGTTCTGGCGGGGCGCGGCCCTGCGGCCCGCCGCGGCGCTGGCGTGGGCCGGCGGGCTCCACCTGTTTTTGCTCGGGTTGCAGCCGCCGCATTTTCTCCTGGGGCGCTCCGATCCGACGGCGCTGGCGCTGCTCGCCGCCATGATCGCCTGCGCCGCGGGCGCACGGTCGTGGTGGCGCCACGCCGCCACGGGCGCGCTCGGCGCGCTCGTGCTGCTGGCCAACTGGCGCTATTTCCCGGCGGTGGGCGCGATCGCGCTGGGCTTTGCGCTCGAGCCGTGGATCGCGATCGCGCCCGGGCAACGCGGCCGCGCCTTGTTGGCGGCGGGCGGGGCGCTGGCGCTAGGCTTCATCGTGCCGCCCGCGCTCGTGCTGGCCCTTCAATTTCACGGCGACCTCGATCTCTATTGGCGGCATTTCTTCGGCTTTTTCTCGGCGGCGAGCGGCTGGGGCGCGACGGCGGCGGGGAAATTCGAGCTGTGGCCCGCGGCGCTGTTTGCCGGCCACTGGCTGCTGCACGTGGGCGCCTTGGCGGGGGTCGCGCTGGCGCTCGCGTTTCCCGCGGAGCGCGTGCCGCGCGCCGCGCAGGCGTGGGTGTGGCTGCCGCTGCTCGCGCTGCTCTGGCTCGCGACGAGCGTCGCCTACCATCTCAACCACGGCGGCGGGGGGCTGCACTATTTCGCGCCGTTCTGGCTGCTGCTCGCGATCCACCTCGCGCGCGCAATCGACTGGACGCGCGTGCCGTGGTGGCCCGCGCGCTGGGCGTGGGCGGCGCTGCTGATCGCGGGGCTGCCGTGGGCCGGCGTTGCGCGGCAACGCGCCGTGCTCGCCTCGTCCGCGGAGCAGGCGCAGGCGTTCCTCGCCGTCTGCCGCGAGCGCGCCGGGGGCGCGCCGATCTACAGCGAGGACCTGCACCTGCACCGCGATCGCTACCGCGGCGAGGCGATCGACATGGGCGACGAGGTCGACGCGCTGAGCCGCTCGCGCTATCTCGGCGCTGCGTTCACCGCCACGGCGGAGCGGGCCTTCGCCGCCCTCGAGCGCGATCCGCCGCGGTGGGTCGTGACGGGGGGCTACGGCAGCCCGGCCCTGCAGGCGCTGCTCGCGCGCGACTACGCGCCGGTGCTGCGCGTGCCCTACCAGGAGCCCTACGCCGGCCCGCCGCAGACGCTCTATCAACTCAAGGCCGCGCGCCCCGCGGCGCCGTGACCGCACGCTTTCCCCATGGCTGAGACTTTCCGGCAAAAACTCCAGCGCACCGCCAACGCCCTGCTGCACCCGCTCGGCCTCCACCTCGCGCGCGCCGACCGCGCGTTCGAGATGGACGGCCTGCTCGCCCGCGCCGCGGATCGCGGCGCGCAGGTCGCCACGTGGATCGACGTGGGCGCGTCGGACGGCGTGTGGTCGCGGCGCGCGCAGCGGCGCTTCCCGCGCGCGAAGTTCCTCCTCTTCGAGCCGCTCGCGGAGCACGCGGCCGCGCTGCGCGCGCTGGAGCGCAGCCACGGCTTCGCGCACGTGGCCGCCGCCGCCGGCGCCGCGCCCGGCGAGATCGCCTTCGCCGTCGATCCGCAGCTCGACGGCAGCGGCGTCGCGGCGCCCGGCGCCGCGGGCACGCGCACGGTGCCCGTCGAGACGATCGACCGCGCGATCGCCGCGCGAAGGCTGAGCGGGCCCTTTGGCCTGAAGCTCGACACCCACGGCCACGAGCTGCCCGTGCTCGGCGGCGCGGCGCGCACGCTGGAGTCCGCGACGCTGCTCGTGATCGAGGCCTACAATTTCCCACTCACCCCCGGCTGCCTGCGCTTCCATGAGCTGTGCGCGTGGCTCGAGCCGCGCGGCTTCCGCTGCATCGATCTCGCGGATCCGATGCGGCGCCCGCGCGACGGCGCGCTCTGGCAGGTGGACCTCGCGTTTGCGCGCGCGGACAGCCCGCCGTTCGCGACCAACACCTACGACTGACCGCCGCGCTCCAGGAGCGTGTCAAAGGACACGAACCCGTGCCGCCGGATGCGCTCGGCGTAGATCGCGAGGTTGGCGAGGCGGAAGCGCCAGCGCGCGGCGCGCAGGCCGCCGGCGGCGGGCGGCGTGAGCAGGCCGAGTTTTTCGTCCACGCGCGTGCGCTCGGCCAGCATCGCGGCGCGATTCTTCGTCGCCTGCCCGGCGCGCAGGCGAAACGCCGCGACCTCGCGCCGCGTCGCGCAGGCAAAGGGCATCCCGCGCACGCAGGCGCGGGCGAGAAACTCCGAGTCGCCGCAAAACCGAAACGCCGCATCGAAGCCGCCGATGGCGTCGAACGCGCCCCGCGTCACGACGGTGCCGTGCTGATAGACGGGCTCGAGGCGCTGCGCGTAGAGCGCGCGGTTGAGGGCCGGCGCGGGCGAAATCGGAATCGCGCCGAGCCGCGCGCCGCGCGCGTCGATCAATCGCACGCCCCCGTGCGCGACCAGCGGCGCGCGCTCGGCAACGGCCGGCGCGACGGCGCGCACGACCTCGGAGAAATCCGGCAGCAGCACGTCGTCGTCGTTGAGGTAGGTGAACGCATCCCAGCCGCCCGCCGCGGCGAGTCCCGCGTTGATCGCGGCATACATGCCGCCGCCGGGCTCGGGCACGGCCGCCACGCGGGGGAATCTCCTCGCGAGCGCGCCGACGGCCGCCGCAGGCGCGACGAAGACATGCCCTGCGCCCGGGGCGCACGTCGCGACGCTCGCCACGGTCTCCGCGAGCCACGGCGACAGGCCGAGCGTGGGCGTGACGACGAGGAGCTTCATTTTCCGCCTCCCTGCCGCCGCCGATACCAGCCCATCGCACGGCCCGAGAAACGACCGAGCCCGAAGCGTCCCGCGATCCACCGCGAGCCAGCGCGCCACCAGAACTGCCCCCAGCAGAGCCGCAGCAGCGCCAGGTGCCACGGGCCGAGCGACTCGCGCCAGCCCCGCCGCGCGATCGCAAACCCGGGCAGCCGGGCGCGAATCTCCGTCTCCGCGCTTTCGAGCGCCGCCCAATACTCGCCGTAGAGCCGCGAGCGCAGCGCCCGGGGCATGATCCCATATTCCAGCTGCCCCGAATCGAACCAGGCCTCGCTCACGCGGCGGAACTGCGCGAAATGAAACACCACCAGCGGCGCGCCGTCGGCCGTCACGCCGCCGTCCCGCGCGATCGCGCAGCGGTGGCCGGCCCAGTTCCACGGCGCGAGGTTCACGCCGGGATGCCGCGACTCCGCGACGCCGGCGAAGCGCCGCGGCCATTCGTCGAGGTATTTCTGGTCGCCGTAGTGCGTGCCGTCGGCGGTGAGCGCCGTCGAGGCGAGGCACTGCGCGCGCCACCAGTCGACGACCGCGCGGCCCGCGGCGTCACGGCGAAAGCCGACCACGCCCACGTTGTGGCGGCCGTAGCGCGCGGAATCGTCGTGCCACGCCGGATAGCGGTGCGGCGTGATCAACGCCGCGTGGCCGCCGAGCTCGTGCCAGATCGGCGCCGGATCGCCGAAGAAAAACAGATCGGCGTCGAGGTAGAGCAGCCGCTGGACCCTGTGGTTCGTCTCGAGCACGTGGCGGACGAGGCAGGGCGTGAGCGCGAAGATGAACTCCTTGCGCGACCGGCCCGCCTGCACGGCGGCGAGCGCCGGGTCGGCCGCGAGGAGTTCCCGCAGCTCGACCACGGCGAGCCGCTCGCCGCCGATCGCGCGGAGCACGGCGGCGGTGTCGTCGTCGAGCGCCAGCACCGTGTGCCGCGCCTGCGGATCGCGCGCCGCGAGCGAGCGCCAGAGCGCCAGCCCCTGCGCGAGGTAGCCGCGATCATGATAGGTGCAGGTGTGGTTCACGCTTTGCGGGCGAGGACGACGTTATCGAGGTAGAAATCCTCGCTGCGCGGCGTGACGAGGCGCACCAGCGCGCCAAGCACGTTCAACGGCGCGATGAGCACGAGCTGCGTCGCCAGGTTCACCCACTTGCTGCGCGTCCGCACGACCTTGAAGAGCCACGCGCTCGCGAGCTGCGCCACCGCGCCGAAGTCCGCCATGCTCTTCCGCTGCTCGACGATCATGAAGCCGTTGCGCTCAAGCAGCGCGCGCAGGCCGAACGACGAGTAGCGCCCGAAGTCCTGCGGCTGCTCGTGCTCGTCCCAGAGGAAGGGCACCGCCAGCAGCAGCACGCCGCCGGGCCGCAGCACGCGGCGGATTTCGCCGAGGAACTTTTCCGGCGTGAACACATGCTCGAGCACCTGCGAGCAGAGCACGGCGTCGAAGCTCGCGTCCGGCAGCGGAAACGCGCCGCCGTCGTAGAACACCTCGGCCGCGCCGACGCGGCGCGTGAACGCGTTGTCGATGTCGAGGCCCACGTAGCGCGCGGCGGGCACGAGCGCGCGGTAGGGCTTGTGGCCGCAGCCCACGTCGAGCACCTCGCCGGTCAGCGCGGGAAAGTGCCGGCGCAGCCCGTGGAGCAGGCCGCGGCGCGCGAACCAGAACGGGTTGACGAGCAGGCCGAGCCACGTCGGCTCGTATTGCTCGCGCCAGAAGCGGGCGCGCAGGCGGGCGAGGCTCATGGCGCGATCCTCTCGAAGTGGACGCCGCGGTGCTCGGCGGCGATGTCGGCCTCGTCGTCGCACGCCCATTCCTCGACGATGCGCCAGCCGGGCGAAAAACCCGCGAACAGCGAGGCGCGGTCGAAAAACCAGCACGGGTAGCTCGCGTCGTAGATCGCGGGCGGCACGTGCTGCACGGTCAGCCGATCGCGGCCGCGCGCGACGAAGCCCGTGCGGTCGACCACCACGTGGCGGAAGGGCCGGGCGAGGGCCGCGGCGAGCAGCGCGCGGGGATTCTCGAGGTAGGGCAGCACGCTGGAGAGCAGCAGCACGTCGGCCGGCGCCGCGGCGGCGCACTCGTCGAGCGAGGGGAAAAAGCGCAGCGGCCCCGCCGTGAATTCGCGCCGGCCCGCCGCGACGAGCGCCGGCTGCTCGATCACGGCCCAGCTCACCTCGGCGAGGTCGGCGAGCCAGGGGCGGTGCTGCCACCACGTGCTGCCGAGCGCGCCGCCGAAGTCCGCCACGCGCAGCCGCCCGCCGTTGGCCGCCGCCGCGTGGCGCAGCGCGCGCAGCAGCGGGGCGTTGGCCGCGGGCTCGTGAAACAACACGGTGTCGCGCTCCCAGGCCGCGCGGCCGTCGCGCACCGCGCGCGCGGCGGCGATCACTTTTTCGGCAATCGCCGGATCCGCGTAGCCGCGGGCGGCGCGCCGCGCCTCGGCCCAGCCCGCGTGGTCGCCGCGATAGATCGGGGCGCGCACCAGGCGGCGCAGGGCGCGGCGCAACGGGCGCGGGACGAGCTGGCGGAGCGCGGCCTTCATCGCAGGCCCAGCTTGGCGAGCAGCCGGCGCGCGCGGCCCCGCCAGCCGGGCGGGGGATTGGCGGCGCGCCACAGCCCGCGGCACGCGGGATGTTCGCGCGGCTCGGGCCACGCGGCGGGGACCGGCGGCGCGGGGCGCAGCGGCGGATTCGCCCACGCCGTCGCGCCGGCCGCGTTGGTCGCCAGCGGATCGAAGCCGATGTGCTCGACCATCGACCACGGCGGGCGCACGCAGAGCCCGCCATGCTGCAGGTGGTGGTAGAGCCAGCGCACCGCCCAGATGTTCTGCGCCTGCTCGCGCTCCGCCATGAGCGGCAAATCGGCGCCATACGCGGCCGGCTCCGCGATGGCGGCGAGCTTTTGCCGCGCGGTCTCCTCCGCCATGCCGAGCCACGAGCGCGCCCACGCGCCCCAGACCCAGCACTCGCCGCGGGCGTCGAAATACGGCGCCGCGCCCGCGTCGCGCGGCGTCACGCGCGGATGCGTCCACGCCGTCACGCTCATCACGCGCGGATCGCCCGCGTAGCGGCGCAGCGCGGCGCACACCCACGCATAGGCGCCCGGCACGGCGACGAGGTCGTCCTCCCACACCACGAAGGCCGGGTCCTGGGCCGCGACCTCGCCCACGCCCGCAAGCACGTTTTTCCCCAGGCCGAGATTGCGCGGGCGCTCGACGATGCGCGCGTCGCACCAATCAACGCCGCGCAGCAGCGCGCGGACGGCGGCGACGCGCGCGGCGTCCCCCTCGCCCTTGGCGCCGTCGGCATACGCCACGAGGCGCGGCACCGCGTTGGCGCGCAGGCTCGCCAGCGTGCGGGCCAGGTGGTCGGGCCGCGCGTAGGCGAAGAGGACGACGGGGATGTCGGCGGACGGGCGCATCATTTCACGGCCAGCGAGAAAAGGGGATGGCGCGCCGCGGCGACAATCCCGCCGGAAAAAATCTGCGCGAGCGCCATCGCCTGGTCCGCCGCGGCGAGCGGCCAGAGCGCGACGCCCCCGACCCAGGCCGCCGTCGCGGAAAAAGTGCTGGGCGGGCTCACGATCACGTCGCAGAGCGCCAGCTCGGCCCAGCTGCGGATCGCCGGGCCGCCGGCGTTGGCCGAGCCGCCGGCGAAAAACACCGGCAAGCCCGCGAACACCCCCGGCTCCTGCGCGACCTCCGAGGTCACGACAAACGCCACGCGACGCCCCGGGTGCAGCGCCGCGATCTGGCGCAGCCACGCGGCATACTGTTCGGCGGAAAAGAGGAACCGGCCGTCGTGCCACGCGCGATAGTCGCTCTGGCGGAGCTGCACCCCGATCACGAGATCGTGCGCGCGACGCAGGCCGCCGACGAATTCCGCCGCGGCCTGGGCGTGCTCCGGCGCGGGCCGGAAGCATTCGCGCACGGCGGCGTCGCGCCGCTCGACGAGCGCCCAGTTCGCGATCTTCCAGCCGCAGACGCACGTGACGGCACGTCGCCTCGCGCGCGCGAGGAAATCCGCGTCGAGCGCCAGGCTCTCCTCGCGCGCGACGTCGAGGTCGACGGCCTGCCGGCCCGGCCACACCCGGCCCGCGGCCTGCACGGCGCGCGGCAGGCGGCTGTTTTTCTCCAGCGCACGGAGCATCCCCGGAAACCGCGTCGCCCATCGATCCGCACGCCCGGCGCGAATCGGAAACACGCACCCGGGGTGCGCGCGCCACACCGCGAAGTCCCGGGCGTGCGGCCAGAAGGCGAGGTCCAGCACCTCGACCTCGCCCGCGTGCTCCAGCGCCCACGCGATCCAGTGGGCGAAGCGGATCACCTGGTTGCCGAGCCGGCCGCCGCCGTGCGTGTAGATGATCTGGTGCGGCGGGCGGCTCATGGGGCGGCGCGCCAGCGCGGCGCGAGGGCGACGTAGTTCGCGTAGGCGTAGTGCTCCATCCACGGCCGGTAGTCGCGGAGCTCGAGCGCCTGCGGAAACAGTTTCGCCAGCAAATAACCCCGCGCCTCCAGCAGCCGGTAGAGATCGCGCAGCGTCGTGCCCGCATCCAGCGCCGCGCCGCCATACTCGAATTGGACGACGTCGATCTGTTCGGGCCCCAGCCGCTCGCCGAGGCCGCGGAGCGCGGCGAGCTCGTGGCCCTCGACGTCGAGCTTCAGCAGGTCGACGCGCGCGACGCGTCGGGCCGCCAGATAGTCGCCGAGCCGGGTGAGCGGCACCGAGATGGCCGCGGTCGCCCCGCCGGTGTGCTCCGCGCGGGTCACCAGCGACGCCTGGCTGCTGCCCGCGCCGCCGTCGTGCAGCGTCGCCTCGCCCGCGCGATCGCTCACGGCCTGCGGGTTCAGGTGGAAACCCTTTTCGCCGCCGAGTTTTTCCCGCAGCTCCGCCACGCACGCGGGCGCCGGCTCAAACGCATGCACCTCCGCCTCCACCCCCGCCGCGCGCGCGGCGGCGAAGACCGCGCGGCTCCACTCGCCGCGGTTCGCCCCGCCGTCGATCGCGACAAAGGGCCGGCCCGCGCCCGCGGCGCGCTGCGCCGCGATCAGCTCGCGCAGCAGCCACGCCTCGCCGTTGCGGGAGAAGCGCGGATCGTCGTTGTTCTCGGCGACGCGCAGCGCCTGCCGGCCGAGCTGCCGCAGCGCGCGGCGCCAGAGGGGGGCGCGGTCGCGCGGCTTCATGCGGCCGGGCCCGCGCCCGCCAGCGCGCGGCCGATTTTTTTCCGCCAGCGGCGCACCGGCCCCTCGGCGCGCTGCGCCGCCAGGGCGTCCTGCACCCAGCTGGCGAGAAAATCCCGCTCCGCCGCCGGCACGGCGATGAGGACATCCTCAAACAGCACGACATGCCGCCGCCCGCCCGCCCGCAGCGCGTCAATCACCGCGCCGAGGTCGGGCCAGAGCTCCGCCCGGTGCGGGCGCGGCGGCGGCGCGGCGAAGAGCCGGGCGTCGTCGACGAGCAGCGCGTGCGTGACGGCCGTCGCGTTCAGGACCGCCAGCTCGGCCAGCAACGGGCACTCGGTCTCGCGGCCCGCGGTGTCGAGCCCGCTCCAATGCGCATCGAGCCAGAAAATCGCGGGGCGCGCCAGCGCCGCCGCGACTTCGCGCAGGCGCGCGCCGGAGTCGCCCAGCAGCACGCGCACCTGCGGCTGGCCGCGAAACCGCGCGGCCGCCGCCGCATGGTAGCCCGGCGAAAGCTCGATGGTGGCGACGCGCGCGAAGTGCCCCGCCGCCCACGCCGCCGTGTCGCCCCGGTAGGTGCCGGTCTCGACAAAATCCTCGGCGTGCATGCGCGGCTTGAGCGCCAGAATCAGGGCCGTCGGCGGCCCCATGCGAAAAAGGCCCATGGCGGTTCAGGGCGCGAACGGCCGCCACGGCAGGAAAATCGCGCGCAGCATCAGGCGGAGGTTCCGCCGCGCACGGGTGTCGAGCACCTCGAGGCCGAAGATCGTCAGCGCAAACGACGCCGTCGAGGCCGCGATCGCGCCCCGCGCGCCCCAGTGCGGCACGAGGGCGAAGTTCAGCGCGAGGTTGAGCCCGGCCCCCGCCACCGCGGTCACCAGCGCAAAGCGGAACAGCCCCTCGTTGGTCACGAAGAGGCTCCGCGCCACGCCGTAGTTCGTGAAGAAAAGCCGCAGCGCCAGCCACGGCAGCAGCGCCGCCGCCCCGGCATACGCGCCGCCGTAGAGCAGGCGCGCCGCCCAGGGCCCGAGCAGCGCCAGCGGGCCGGCCGTGAGGGCAAAGATGCCGAGCATGAGGCGATAAAGGCTGTGCAGCCGCCGCCGGTAAAGCGTTTCGTCGTCGCGCTTCGCCCGCGTGATCTCCGGCGCCGCGACCGTCTGCACCACCATCGGCACAAACGCGAAGACGGTCACGATCCGCAGCGCCGCGGAATACTGGCCCAGCTCCTCGCCGCCGAGCATCAGCCCGAGCACCAGCTGGTCCGCGTAGGCCTGCGTGGTGATCGCGAAGCTCGAGAGCGTGAGCGGCCAGCTTGCGCGCAGCAGCGCCGCCGCGCGGGCCCGCTCCGGCCGCCACCGGGCCCAGCCCTGGCCCGCGCGGCGCGCGGCCCACCACCAGCCGATCGCGGCCAGCCCGAGCTCCGCCGTGACCGCGACGGCGAACCACGGCAACGGCGCGTCCGCCAGCAGCAGCGCGACCCTCAGGGCATTGGCGCCCAGGCACGCGCCCATGCGGACCCAGGCGGAGATCTTCGCCTGGCCCCGGGCCTGGAACAGCAGGTCCGCGACCTCGGGCACCTGCACGACCATGCCCGCCGCCACCACAACCACGAGCGCGGAGGCCGGCGCGCCCTGCCGCCAGGCGATCACGACGCACGCGAGGAACCCCACCGCCGCGCCCGCCGCGCGCAAGGCCCACGCGGTCCCCAGCCAGCCGGCGGCCGCCGCCGGCTCGTGCACCAATTCGCGCACCACGATCGGCCCGACGCTGAGCGACGTCAGCGAGCCCACGACCCCGACGGTCGCGATGGCGTAGTTGAGCCAGCCAAAATCCTCCGGCCCGAGGTGCCGCGCCATCCAGACGCCCACGACGAGCCCCAGCGCCATGCGCAGGATTTGGTCCGCAAACAGCCAGAACGAATTGTCGATCGCACGCCGCAGCGTGGGGCGCCCTTCCAGGCGGGCCCGGATGAAACCGGGGAGGCGGTCGCTTTGCGGCATGTCGGCCCGTGATCCTCGGGGCAACAGCCCGCGCAGGTCAACGCCCCGCCCGGCGGCAAAATCGGCTTCCGTTCGCCCCCGGCCGCCGTAGCGTGCCGCTTTCGTCCGCGCGCATGAAACTCTCCGTCGTCATCCCCTGCTACAACGAGGCCAAGACCATCCGCCTCATCGTCGACCGCGTGCGCAACGCCCCCGTCGCCGACAAGGAGATCATCATCGTCGACGACTGCTCGCGCGACGGCACGCGCGACCTGCTCCGCACCCAGATCGCGCCGCTCGTTTCCAAAATTCTCTACCACGAGGTCAACCAGGGGAAGGGCGCCGCGCTCCGCACCGGCATCGCCGCCGCCACGGGCGACGCCGTGATCATCCAGGACGCCGATCTCGAATACGACCCGCAGGAATACCCGCGCCTCCTCAAGCCCATCGTCGACGGCAAGGCCGACGTCGTCTTCGGCTCGCGCTTCGCCGGCGGCGACGCCCACCGCGTCGTCTACTTCTGGCACATGATGGGCAACAAATTCCTCACGCTGCTCTCCAACATGGCGACCAACCTGAACCTCACGGACATGGAGACCTGCTACAAGGTCTTCCGCCGCGAGGTGATTCAGAAGATCACGATCGAGGAGAACCGCTTCGGCTTCGAGCCCGAGATCACCGCCAAGGTCGCGAAGCTCCGCGTGCCGATCTACGAGGTCGGCATCAGCTACTACGGCCGCACCTACGAGGAAGGGAAGAAGATCGGCTGGCGCGACGGCTTCCGCGCCCTCTGGGCGATCACGAAATACAATTTCTTCCGCTGAGGCGGCGGCACGCCGGCGGCGCCGACCCCCATTCCGCACGCCGCCATGATCGCCGACACGCTGGGCAGCCTCCTGCTTTTCGCGCTGCTCTCGTTCGGCCCCGCGTGGCCGATCGCGGCGCGGCTCGCGGGCTCCGCGCCCGAGCGGCTGCTGGCGAGCGTGGTGCTGTCGTGGCTCGCGATCTTCGTCGCCGGCTGGACGATCCACGTGTGCGCCCTGCCCCGGGCCGTGTTCTGGATCCTGCCGGGCATGGCGCTCGGCGGGCTTGCGATGGGCTGGCGCGCCCTGCGCGATCTGTGGCGCGAGCCGGACGCGCGCGACGTGGTGATCGCGCAGGCGGTGGTGACGGCCTCCATCGTCGCCTGGCTCGCGCTGATCGTGAGCTACTCGGGCGGCGCGTGGGTGGGCGACTGGTTCGGACACTGGCAACGCACGGTGTTTTTCCTGGAGCGCGGCCCCCGCGACATCCTCTTCAACGGCTTCGACCCGCTCACGTCGCGCCCGCCGCTGGCCAACGTGGCCTTCGGCGCGCTCGTGACACTCACGAAGCCGGACTTCGCGCACTACCAGCTCGCGTGCGCGTGGCTGGCGAGCCTCGCGTTCCTGCCGGCGGCGGTGTTCGCGCGGCGGCTCGGCCGCGCCGACGCTGGAGAACCGGCCACCGGCCGGGCCTACCAATCCACCGCGTTGCTGGCCGTGCTTTTCATCGCGAACCCGATGTTCGTGCAGAACGCGACCTTTGCGTGGACCAAGCTCCACGCGGCGTTCTTCACGCTGGCGGCGTTTCACTTCCTGCTGCGCGCGGGCGACGCGGACGCCCCGCGCGCCGGCGTGCTCGCGGCGCTCGCGCTCGCGGCGGCGATTCTCACGCACTACTCGGCCGGGCCGTATGCGCTCGTGTTCGCCGCGGTGTGGCTCGCGCGCGGCCGCTGGCGCGACGCCGCATGGTGGCGCGGCACGGCCGTGGCGGCCTTTGCGGGTGCGGCGGTGCTGGCGCTGTGGTTCGGCTGGGCGCTCGCAGCCTACGGCTGGCGCGGGACGTTTCTCACCAACACGAGCGTGACCGACGCGGCGCCGGGCCTCGGCGCGCAGCTGCAGGCCGCGGCGCTGAACGTCCGCGACACGCTCGTGCCGCATTTCCTCCGCGAGGTGGACTACGGTTTCTTCGCGCAGCGCCACGCATGGGGCCGGTGGCGCGACTGGTGGTTCAGCCTCTACCAACTCAACCTGTTTTTCCTCTGCGGGAGCGCCGCCTGGCTCGCGGTCCTGGCCGCGCTCGCGCAAGGCGCCCGCTCCGCGGCCCCGCGATCGCGGGCGGGCTGGGCCGCGGGCATCGTCGCCATCGCACTGCTCGGCGTGATGGTGCACGGGGGACGCGACACGTGGGGGCTCGCGCACATCTGCCTGCAGCCGCTGGCGCTCGGCGGCCTCGCGTTGCTCGCCGCGCGCTGGGACGCGCTGGGCGCCGGCTGGCGGCGCCTCGTGGTCGCCGGGGCGGCGGTGGACTTCGCGCTGGGCATCGGGCTGCAGTTCGGCTGCCAGAGCCTGCTGATCGACCAGTGGCTGGGCGCGGCGCCGGAGGGCGGGCCGCTCGGGGGCTACTCACGCGCCGCGCAGGTCAATTGGAACGCGAAGCAGCACTTCAAGCATGTCTTTTTCGGGGACACTTGGGTGGGCCTTGAGCTCGCTTGGCTGATCCTGCTCGCGCTCCTGCTGGGCATCGCACTGCTCCGCGCTGCGCGCGCCGCCCGAAGCCGCGGTTGAGGCGACAGAAATTGTCTTTCGCGCCGCGGCTAGCAGCGTCGCGGGATGGTCAGCGTGTGGAAGGGAGTCGTCATCGGCATATCGATCGCCGCGCCCGTGGGGCCCATCGGCCTGCTGTGCATCCGCCGTGCGCTGGCTGAGGGCCGCTGGGCGGGATTTGTGTCCGGCCTCGGAGCGGCGACGGCCGCCGCGATCTACGGCGTCGTGGCGGCGCTCGGCCTCGGCGCCCTCACCACGTTTCTGCTCGCCCACCAGCGCTGGCTGCAGATCGGAGGCGGGCTGTTCCTGCTGTGGCTCGGCGCCCAGACGCTGCGCGCACCCGCGCCGCGCGCGGCCGCCAGGAGCGCGCGGCTGGAGCGCGGCGGGCTGCGCTGGGTCAATGTCACCTCCGGCGCCATCATCGCCGGGTTCGGCGCGTGGCAGCTGGTCGCGACGTGGCGCACGCGTTGAGCGCGAGGGAAATTGCCTTTCGCCTCCGGGACCCCAGCGTCGGCCGCCGTGGACGCCTCGTGGGACATCCTCAAAATACTTTCCGACCCGACACGGGTGCGGCTGCTTGCGCTCGTGTCGCGCGAGGAGCTCTCGGTGGCCGAGCTGCAGGAGATCCTCGGCATGGGCCAGTCGCGCATCTCGTCGCAGCTCGCGCTGCTGCGCGCCGCCAACCTCGTCGCGGATCGGCGCGAGGGGAAGAATGCGTTCTATTCGCTGCGCCCGAACCTCGCCGCGCGCACGGCGGCGCTCGTGCGCGCGGCCATCGAGTCCGTCGCCGAGCTCCCCGTCATCGGCGAGGATCGCGAGAACCTCGACCGCATCCTCCAGAAGCGCCGGCGCACGCAGGAGCAGTATTTCAACCTCATCGCCGGGCGGCTCGGGAAGCACTACTGCCCCGGCCGCTCCTGGGAGGCCATCGGCCACCTCGCGCTGCGGCTCACCCCCGCGATCGACATCGCTGATCTCGGCGCGGGCGAGGGGCTGCTCTCGCAGCTCCTCGCGCACCGCGCGCGGCAGGTCTGGTGCATCGACAACTCGCCGCGCATGGTCGAGGTCGGAGCCGAGCTCGCCCGCAAGAACGGCCTCTCCAACCTGACCTACAAGCTCGGCGACATCGAGGCCGTGCCGCTGCCGGCGCAGTCCGTGGACCTCGCGATCCTGAGCCAGGCGCTCCACCACGCCCGCCACCCGCAAACGGCGGTGGACGAGGCGTGCCGCATCCTGCGGCCGGGCGGCCAGATCGTCGTGCTCGATCTCAACGAGCACAGCTTCGAGAAGGCGCGCGAGATCTACGCGGACGTGTGGCTCGGCTTCAAGGAGAGCGCCCTGCACGGCTTCCTGAAGAAAGCCGGCTTTGCCAAGGTCGAGGTCACGACCGTCGCGCGCGAGGCGGCGGAGCCGTTTTTCGAGACCCTGCTGGCCAGCGGCACAAAGGCCGCGCGCTGATGGACGCCGCGGCGTTCGTGTGCCACCGTTTCCGCCGTCCGTCCCCTGCATGAAAAAACTCCTCCTTGGGCTCCTGCTGGCCGGAACCGCGGCCGGCGGCCTCGCCGCCGAAACGAAGGCGCGCGAGGAATCGGTGTTCCTGTTCGAGAACCGCCGCGTCTCGATCGCCGTGCCCGAGGGGTTCGGCTCCGCGCTCAACCAGGACGAGAACGGGATGATGATCCTGCGGCTCGCGGACCCGAAGGAAAAGTTCAGCCTCGAGCTGCGCTTCCTGCCGGACCCGGACGGGCGCTTCGGCACGGCGCGCGCACGGCGCGAGCAGATGGTCGAGATGTTCTCCGACATGGTCGGCGCTTCGACGGAGAAGGGCATGCAGTTCGAGGAGCTCGAGCCGAAGACCGGCGCCGGCAACTACTGCGTCTTCACCGACGCCAAGCTCCTGGGGCAAAAGAAACTGCCGCCGGGAGAATACATCCATGTGACGGCCGGCCTGAAGGCATGGCGCGGCGTCGTCGTGATCTTCCGCTGCTTCAGCAACGACACCACGTCCGCGCCCTACCAGGCGCTGATGAAGATGCTGCGCGAGAGCGTGCAGGAGAAGCCGCTGCCGCTGCGGTAGCGACTACCTGGGTTTCTCGTCGGCCGTCGGTGGGAAAACCCCGGGGAAGGCCGTCAGCCTCGCAGGCGCCGAGGCGCTTGAAATTTTCGCGGGCCGCCTCGAGCGAGAGGTCGCCGTTCGAGCCGCCCCAGGCTTCGGCGGCATGAACGTCAGCTTGCCCGTCGTGCTCCCAACGGCACACCGAACATATCTCGCAGCCTGCCCGTTCGTCTAACGTGAGACCGCCGCAACACGGGCAGGGCCGGCGCCGCACTTTCGTTGGGCGATCGGTGCGCCTGGGCCCGAGCCTGTCAGCGGCTGGGCCGCGCGATCACGTCACAGCTTCTTCACCGCATACGCCATGGCGTCGGCGATTTTCTCGAGCTGCTCGTCGGTGTGCATCGCCGAGATGGCGGTGCGGATGAGGTCCTTGCCGGCGGGCACGGCGGGCGCGATCGACATGACGGTGAAGACGCCCTTGTCGAGGAGGGCCTTCCAGAACGGGTAGACGCGCTCCTTCGAGCCCAGCACGATCGGCACGGCGGGCGTCTCGCTCTCCCACGTGTCGAGGCCGAGGGACTTGAGCATGGCGCGGTATTTCTTCGTGTTGGCCCAGAGGCGCTCGAGGTGCTGCGGCTCGGACTGCATGATCTCCAGCGAGGCCTGCGCGCAGGCGGCCTGGCTCGGGCTGATGGCGGCGGAGAAAATCGTCTGCTTCGAGTGCGTGCGGAGATACTCGATGATGTCGCGCGAGGCGGCGACGAAGCCGCCGGTGCTGGCGAGGGACTTCGAGAGGCTGCCGCAGATCACGTCCACTTTGTCGTTGTGGCCGAAGTGATCGACCGTGCCGCGGCCCTGCCGGCCGAGGACGCCGAAGCCGTGCGCGTCGTCGAGCACCGTGAAGCAGCCGTGCTCCTCCGCGATCTCGGCGAGCTCGGGGAGGCGCGCGATGTGGCCCTCCATGGAGTAGACGCCCTCGATCACGAGCATCTTGGGGGCATCGGGATTCACCGCCGCGAGCACCTCGCGCAGGTCGTCGGGGCTGTTGTGGGAGAAGCGTTCCACCGTCGCCATCGAGAGGCGGATGCCGTCCCACAGGCACGAGTGGATGTTCTTGTCAGCGAGCACGACGTCGCCCTTTTGCGCAAAGGAGGCGACGCTCGACAGGCACGACAGGTAGCCGGCGACGTGGATGTGGCAGGCCTCGCGGCCGAGGAAGGCGGCGAGCCTTTCCTCCAGCTCGACATGGTAGGCACGCGAACCGTTCGAGGTGCGGGCGCCGGTGGTGCTGGTGCCCCACTTGAGCATGGCGGCGCGGCCCGCCTCGATCACCTTGGGGTGGAAGGACAGCCCCAGGTAATCGTTGGAGGAGAGCATGATTGTCTCCTTGCCCTGCAGCTTCACCGTCGTGCCCTTCTGGGCCTCCATCGCGTGATAGTAGGGCGCGTATTTCAGCCGCATCTTCGTCGCGTAGTCGTCGCGACACCGGGCTTGGAGGGCCTTGCGGTTTTTGGTGAAGAACGAGAGCGCCATGTGCGGGCGAAACCGTGAGCAGCGCCCATGCCGTTGGCAAATGCAAAGGCTGGCCGGGCGCCGGCGGCCGCCTTCAGCGGCGCGGCAATCCGGCCATCCAATCAACGAGGTCGCGCGCGTAGTCGGCCCAGGTGCGCAGCCGCCGCGCCCGCGCCGCCGCGGCCAGCGCCGCGCATTCCTCCGGCGCGCGCAGGAGCCGCCCGATGGCGGCCGCCAGCGACGGGGCGTCCACGCGATCGAGGGCGAGGCAACCCCCGCCGGCGGCGGATTCGCCGAGGGCGCCGCGCGCGGAGCAGACGCAAGGCTTGCCCTGCGCCACGCTCTCGATCACGGGCAGGCCGAAGCCTTCGACCAGCGAGGGATACACGGTGAAGGTGCAGGCCGCGTAGGCGCGCGCGACCGCGGCGTCGTCGACCGGGCCGTCGTAGCGCACCGGCCGGCCGGCCGCCTGCAGCTCGCGGATGCGCCCGAGCGCCGCCCCGGCGGTCTGGGGTTGCGCGAGCCCGACCAGATGCAGGGAAAAAACATCGCCCGCGGCCCAGCGCGCCTCGCAGGCCTCGAGCAGCGCGAGGTGGTTTTTTCTTCCCTCGATGGACCCGACCGACAGCACGACGGGCCCCGCGGCGGCCGGGGATTTTTCACCGCCGGCCGGAGAAACCTGCGGTGCTATCCCCAAGGGAATGGCGCGCACCGGGGGCGGCAGGGCGACGCCGAGCCAAGCCCAGTAGTCCGTGAGCGAGGCCCGCGAGTCCTCCGACACCGCGGCAATCCCGTCGAACGCCAGCAGCTCGACCAGGTAGGCCGGGAAGCGGCCGACGGTCCCGGCCGGCGAAAGCTCCGGAAACTTCAGCGCGATCGCGTCGTGAAACAACGCCACGCGCGGCCCGCGCGCCCCGGCGAGGAGCGCGGGCAGCGCCGCCGCCACCCCCGGCGAAAAAACCTCGGGCACCACCAGCCCGGCATGCGCCGGCCATGCGCCGCGCTTGCCGCCCAGTGCACGCTGGAGCCGCCCGCGCAACCGGGCGCGCAGCGGCCAGCGCGCGCCGCGCTTGCCCGCGCCGCCGGGCGCCGCGAGGTTCGCCCGCTCCCAAGGCTCCAGCGGACGCCACGCCTTCGCGTGCGGATCGTGGGTGATCGGGAGCGCGCCGTCGCCGAGCGCCGCGAGCAGCCCGCGGGCGACCCGCTGGATGCCCGTCCGCGCGCGCGTGTGGCTCGTGTGCGAGAGGTCGAGGAGCAGCGGCGCAGGCATGGCGGGCGATCACGGCGCGGGCGGCGCGAGCCGCAAATCATAAAGCGCGAAGCCGAGCTCACGCGCGCCGGGCGCGGCGCTTTCGCGCACCGGCGGCGCGGCGCAGGAAAACTCCAGGGTGAACACGCGGCCCGCCGCCGCGGGCAGCGGCACCGCGTGGGCCGAAAAAGCCGGCCCGATCTCCGCGCGCCAGAGCTCGCGGCCCTCGTGGCGCAGCACGACCGTGCGCGGCGTCAGCGCCCGCAGCGAGAACCGCAGCCGCAGCGGCGCCCCGTCGCGCCGCCATTGCTCCACCTCCAGCTCGCCGCGCGCACGCGCCCACAGCCAGGTGCGCCGCCCCGCGGCCTCGCGGCCGAACCAACCGTCCCCGTAGCGCACGATCGCGCTCGCGCCACCGGCGCTGCGCGCGGCGAGTTCCCGCGCATCGCGCGGCACGTCGCGCAGCGCGAGCAGGCCGGCGAACACGGTGAGGTTCGCCGCGAGCAGCCACGCCCACGGGGCGCGGGCGCGGAGCGCGAGGACGTTGACCGCGAGGTTGAGCGGCAGGAGCACGCGGGTCGCCGCCCCCGGGAAACCCTCCCAGACGGCGGTGCCGAGCAACAGCAGCATCGCCGCAAATGCGGCGCCGACCCGCCACCAGCGATCGCCTGGCCGCGGGCGCGTGACGACGTAGGCGGCCTGCGCGACCAACGCGATGGTCGCGAGCAGCGTGGTCCACGCGAGGGGCTTGTCCGCGACGGTGGAGAGCGCGGCGAAGGCAGCCTGCAGCTTCTCCACCAGCCCCGCGGCGGGCAGCGTGAAGTTGGCCCAGCCCGCGTCGGCCGGGCCGATGACCCAGCGCACATAGGCCAGCCAGGCCGCGAGCGGCGCGACGGCACACGCCGCCCGGAGAAAATTCCGCCGCGAAAACCACGGCGCCGCGAGCGCGCCCCCCAGCGCGGCAAGCGACGTCTCGCGCGCGAGGCCGGCCAGCGCGAGCGCGGCGACGCCGGTGCGCTCGCGTCCGCGCTCCAGCGCGAGCATCGCGCCCGCGAGCACCGTGAGCGCCACCAGATCGGTGAGCGCGAGCCGCACGCAGCCGAGGGCGCCCGCGGAAAACAGCACGCCGGCCCACGCAACCCAGCCGCGCGCGTCGGCCACCGCGAGCAGCCGCCAGAGGATCGCCGCCAACGCCAGCCAGGCCGCGACGTTCAGCCACGCGTAGGCGGCGATGATCCCTGCGGGCCGGCCCAGGCCGGCGAGCCACGCGAGCGCCGGCGGCAGGATGCGCCGCGCGCGGTAGGAGAAGTTGTCCATCGCCCGCGGCAGCTCGCGATCGCGCAGCGAGGGGTCGTGGGCGATCTGCGCGTAGTAGAGGCCGTCGTAGCCGCCGGTGTCGCGGTGCACATAGACGGGCAGCTCGCGAAACGCGGTGATCTTCAGGCCGTCGTTCGGCGCGTCGAGCTGGTAGAAAACCGTGAGCCCGAAAACGGGGTGCCAGAAGCGCGCGACGAGCGCGAGAAACAGCGCGACCGCGGCGAGGCCCGCGCCGCGGATCAGCCAGGGTCCCGCTCGGCCGCCGGCGCTCATGGCTTCGGCCATTCGAGCCGCCAGAGCGCGATGTTGTTCAGCGTGGCGAGCCGCGTCCACTCGCCGCGGCACCGCTCGCGCAGCGCCTCCTTCTCCTCGACATCGAACAGCACCGCGCAGATCGGCCGGCCGGCCTTTTGCGCGAGGTCGCGGAACCGATCAAACTCGTGCGCCTGGACAAACTCCCACCGCAGCACCGCGAAGTCCGTGTAGTAATAGATCGCGCCGCTGTGCATGCCCGCGATCACGAGGGCGTCGCGGGGGAATTTTTCGCGCGCGGCCAGCGAGGCGTCGGCGTAGGCCCGCTCGTAGGTCTGGGTGAGCAGCAGGTGGTGCCTTTGGATCCAGAACCAGCCGAGGCCGGCGGCCCACAGCGCGAGGCCGGCGGCGAGCGTGGCGCGGGCCAGGCGGGACGGGGCGAGCGCCTCGAGGCCCAGCAGCCCGCCGAGAATCAACGCGGGCGTGCCCGGCAGGATGAAGCGCAGGTCCCACCAGACTTCGTGCGAGATCTCGTAGAAGGCATAGAACCCCGCAAACGCGCCGAACCACAGCGCGAGGACCAGCCCGAGGCGCGCCGGCCGGTTCCGGCGGACGAGCGCCACGAGCGGCAAGGCCAGCAGCGCGGCCGGCAGCATCAGCGCGAGCCACTGCGCGAAATGGAGCGCGGTCGGGAGGCCGTAGCGCCAGCCGAAGGCCTCGCCGATGTTCACGTAGCCCGTCTGGAGCGGGCTGCCATAGACGGCGCTGTTGTAGTAGCCGAGCCAGAGCGCGGCCGGCAGGCCGCCGAGCGCGGCGAACGCGAGCCGCCGGAAATCCCCGCCGAGCGCCACGACGACCGCGGGGAGGATGAGGGCGTTGGTCGCGCGCACGAGCACCGCCATGCCCACGGCCGCGCCGCAGGCGAGCGCCCAGCGCGGGGCCGCCTCCGCCCGCAGCGCCGCCGCGATCGCGGCCAGGCACCACGCGGTCGCCAGCGTGTCGCTCAGCGGTTGGATCGCCATGAAGACAAACACCGGGTAGGCCGCGAGGGTCGCCGCGCCCGCCGCCGCGAGCGGCGGATCCAGCCCGATCCGGCGCGCGACGGCATACATCAGCACCACGCCGGCGAGCGCGGCGGCCACCCCCACCGCCACGGGGCCGTGCGCCCAGCCGAACAGCCTGCCCGCCAGCGCGAGATGCAGCGGCAGGCCCACGGCGTAGGTGGGCGACAGCCGCGGGTTGCCCTCGAACGGCACGAAGCCGTGCGGCTGGAACTGCTGTCGCAGCAAGTTTTCCGGCGGGCCAAACTCCGCCGGCACGCGCAGGTCGGCCATGAGCCGGCCGCTCGCGAGCAGCCGCGCGCTGTTGAGGTAGCCGGAGGAGTCCGCGCCGCCGGCGTAGGGGGAGAAATTCCGCGCGAGCAGCAGCGCGTAGAGCGCCAGCACCGCGAGCCCGAATCCCGCGGCGCGCGCGAGGGGGCGGGCGGCAGGGGGGTTCGGATTTGACATGGGTTGCTCGCGTTCTGTGATGCGCGGCAAACTGCGCGTGAGAAATTTGGAAGACAAGCGCTCCCCGCGCGGCGGATGAGCGCCCCCCTGCCCCAGCCTCGCGGCGGCCTTTTGCCCCGCCTTTTTTCGCCCCGCGTCCGGATCGCGTATGCCGGCGCGGCCGCGCTTTTCCTGTGGTGCGTCGCGCAGTTCTGGCATCCGGACACCGGCTTCTCGAGCCTCATCTCCATCGGCGATCTCCTCAACGAGACCAAGGTCACCGCGCTCCGCGAGGCGCCGCACTACGTCTATGAGGGCTCGCCGGGCTACGACGGCGCCTACTACGTGCAGCTCGCGCTCTATCCGACGCTCGACAACCCCGAGCTGAAAAAGGCGATCGACAACCTGCCGTATCGAGCGAAGCGCATTCTCTTCTGCTGGGCGGCGTGGGCGCTGGGCCTCGGCCAGCCCGCGTGGGTCGTGCAGGCCCACGCGCTGCTCAACGTGCTGTGCTGGCTGGCGCTGGCGTGGACGCTCCTGCGGTGGTTTCCGGCGACGGGCTGGGAAAACTTCCTGCGCTGGGCGGCGGTGATGTTTTCCCACGGCTTGTGCATGAGCGTGCGGCATTCCCTCGTCGACGGGCCAAGCCTGCTGCTTGTCGCGCTCGCGCTGCGCTGGCTCGAGGACGGGCGGGGCGCCGCGGGGGGCGTCACGCTTGCGCTCGCGGGCCTGGGCAAGGAGACGAGCCTGCTCGCGGGCGCCGGGGTCGACGTGGACCCCAGGGCGCCGCGCACCTGGCCGCGCGCGCTCGCGGCCATCGGGCTGATCGCGCTGCCGCTGGCGCTGTGGATGGGCTACGTGCGGTGGAAGTTCGGCCCCGCCGACGATCCGGGCCTGGGCAACTTCACGCTGCCGTTCGCCGGCTACGCGGAGAAATTCGCCGCCGCGTGGCACGACGCCACCTCGCGGCAGGCCGGCGCCCTGCACTGGGCGACCCTCGTCACGGTCGTCGCGCTCGCCGTGCAGTGGCTTTTCCTGCTCGCGCGGCCGCGGCCGGCCGAGCGGTGGTGGCGCGTGGGCGCGGCGTTTGCCGTGATGATGGCATTTCTGTCGACGCCCGTGTGGGAGGGCTACCCCGGCGCCTCGACGCGCGTGCTCCTGCCGATGACCCTGGCGTTCAACCTCCTCGTGCCGCGCGGCTGGCGCTGGCTGCCGGTGCTCCTGGCGGGGAACCTCACGGTGGCGGCCAGCGTGTTTGAATTTTCGCCGCCGCACGAATTCCACAACGTGCGCGGCGACCGCCACGCGCGCGCCGCGGTGCGCGTGCACGCGGGCGCGGGGTGGCACGGCCCGGAGCGCCACCTCGAGCAGCAGTGGCGCTGGAGCACGGGCCGCTCCGAGCTGCGGCTGGTGAACTCCTCCGCGGCGCCGCTGCACGCGGTCCTGCAGGGGCGCGTCGGCGCGGTCGGCGGGGCGCGCGTGGTGCGCGTGTTCCGCGGCGAGGCGCTGCTGTGGAGCGGCGAGGCCGGACCCCAGCTCGCGGCGATGAACTTCGGCCTCGAGCTGCCGCCCGGCGAGACCGTGCTCACGTTCGTGACCGACCGGCCGGCCGAAAAGGCCGGCACCGATCCCCGGGAGCTGGCGTTCCGGGTGATGAATTTGGAAATCGTCGTCACGCCCCGGACGGCCCCACGCTGACTGCGCATGAGCAAGAGCCCCGGCCACTGGCGTCGTCACCTGCCTTTTTCCCCGCTGCTGCGGCGGGAGAACGAGCGGCTGCGCGCCGAGAACGACAAGCTCCGCGCCCAACAGGCGGACTGGGCGCGGTTCTTTCCGCCCGGCCACTTCTACTCGCCGCTGCCCTCGCGCGAGGAGGTGGCGGAGGCCTTCGCCCGCGGCGGCTTCGGGCCGCCCTTCCCCGGCATCGACCTCAACGAGGCGGGCCAGCTCGCGCGGCTCGAGCGATTCGCGGCGTTCTACCCGGACCAGCCCTTCCCCGAGGCGCAGACGGAGGGGCGGCGGTTCTTCCTGGGCAACCCCTCCTACGGCCACTTCGACGCGATCATGCTCTGGTGCATGCTGCGCGAGGCGCGGCCGCGCCGCATCGTCGAGGTCGGCTCGGGCTTCAGCTCGGCGGCCATGCTCGACCTCAACGACCATGCCTTCGGCGGCGGCGTGCACCTCACCTTCATCGATCCCGACATGGCGCGCCTGCGCCCGCTGCTGCGCGCCGGCGACGAGCGCCGCACGACGCTCATCGAGCAACGCGTGCAGGAGGTGCCGCTCGATCCGTTCCGCGCGCTCGGCGAGAACGACGTGCTGTTCATCGACTCCTCCCACGTCAGCAAGATTGGCAGCGACGTGAACCGCCTCTACTTCGACGTGCTGCCCGCGCTGGCGCCCGGCGTGCTGGTCCACATCCACGACGTCGCGGGCAACCTCGAATACCCGCGCGAATGGCTCGACGAGGGCCGCGCGTGGAACGAGCAATACCTGCTGCGCGCGTTCCTGATGCACAACCGCGACTACCGCATCGAGCTTTTCACCGGCTGGCTCTTCAACACCCGCCACGCGTGGTTCCGCGAGAAGATGCCGCTCTGCGCCCGCGGCGGCGGCGGGCAGATCTGGCTGAGGAAACTGGCGTGAAAACCCCGCGGCCACGAGCGCTCCTCCGCGCGGCGTCCGCGGTCCTCGGGCTCGGCCTGCCGACGGCGGGCGCCGCCGCGGAACTTTTGCCCGCCGGCAAGCCCCCGCCGGCCGTGATGCTCGAGCACTTCCCCGACCGGCTGCACGCGTTCGTCTGGCGCAACTGGGAGCTGGTCGACACGCCCACGCTGGCCCGGACGGTCGGCGCGCCGCCCGAGGCGATTGAGCGCATCGCCACCGCGATGGGCCTCGGGGAAAATCGCGCGCCCTCCGCCGCGGTGCGCCGGCAAATCTACATCACGGTCGTGCGGCGCAACTGGCACCTGCTGCCGGAGGACCAGCTGCTCGGGCTCATCGGGATGACGCGCGGGGAGCTTGAGTTTCGCCTCAAGGAGGACGACGCCCTCGGCCTCAAGCTCGGCAGCGCCAAGCCCGCCTGCGAGCCGCTGCGCTACCAAGAGCCGGACGCAACAGCCCGCGCGCGCGCCGCCGGGATCCGCGCGGAGCTGGCCCGGCATTTCGGCGGGCCGTTGCGCGCGACCGGGGAGGCGCCGCTGGCGTTTGCCGAGGAGCTGAGCCGCGTTCCGCCGGGCGCGGCGCCGGCCCCCGCCGACGGCAAGCTCCGCTTCATCTTCTCCTACTTCGGCGCCTACGGCGATCCGCTGGCGGAGCCGACCGCGGTGGACCCGTATCCGGACGGCTTGCTCGCGCGCCTCGCGGCGCAGGGCGTGAACGGCGTCTGGCTGCACGTCGTGCTGCGCCAATTGGCGCCCGGCGGGCCGGATTTCCCGGAGTTTGGCGAAGGCCACGAGCAGCGGCTGGCCGCGCTGCGGGCGCTCGTCGCGAAGGCCACGCGCCACGGCGTGAAGCTCTACCTCTACATGAACGAGCCGCGGGCGATGCCGGCGGCGTTCTTCGCCACGCGGCCCGAGATGGCCGGCGTGCGCGGGTGGAATGGCTTCGACCTGGTGGACATGTGCACGTCCGACGCCCGCGTGCGGCGCTGGATCGGCGACGCGCTGGCGCACGTGTTCCGCGAGGTCCCGGGCCTGGGCGGAATCTTCACCATCAGCGCCTCGGAAAACCCGACGAACTGTTCCTCCCATTTCCGTCAGGCCGAGTGCCCGCGCTGCCGCAGCCGCACACCCGCGGAAATCATCGCGGAGCTGCACGCGGTCATGGCCGAGGGCGTGCACCGCAGCAACCCGACGGCGCGCGTGATCGCGTGGGACTGGGGCTGGGCGAAGCATGGCGACGCCACGGATCACGTCCGCGCGCTGCCGCCGGACGTGTCCCTGATGTCGGTGAGCGAATGGGCGCAGCCCTACGAGCGCGGCGCGGTGAAGGGGCGCGTGGGCGAGTATTCCATTTCGGTGCCGGGCCCCGGCCCGCGCGCCCAGCGGCACTGGGCCGTCGCCAAGGAGCGCGGCCTGCAGACGGTCGCCAAGGTCGCGCTCAACAACACCTGGGAGCTTTCGGCGCTGCCCTACTTGCCGGCGATGGACTTGATCGCGGAGCATTGCGTGGGGCTGGCGCGGGCGGGCGTCGACGGCCTGATGCTCAGCTGGTCGCTCGGCGGCTACCCTTCGCCAAACCTCCGCCTCGCGCAGGGCCTGATCGACGGGCGGCACGCGACGGCCGAAGCCGCGCTCGCGGAGCTGGCCGTGGAGCGCTTCGGCCGGGCGGCGGCGCCCGAGGCGCGCCGCGCCTGGTCGGCCTTCAGCGCCGGCTTCCGCGAGTTTCCCTACGGGCTCGGGCTTTATTCGGCGCCGCAGCAGGTGGGCCCGGCCAACCTGCTCTACGCCGCCCGCACCGGCTACGCCGCGACGATGACCTGCTATCCGTTCGACGATCTCGCGCGCTGGCGCGGCGCCTACTCGCCGGCGGACTTCATCGCGCAGTTCCAAAAGACCGCCGACGGCTGGGCGCGGGGCCTGGAGCCGATGCGGAGGGCCGCGGCCCTCGCGGATCCCGACAAGCGGGCGGAAGCGGAGCGCGAGCGCGCGATCGCCGAGGCGGCGTGGTGCCATTTCGCCAGCGTGGCGCAGCAGGGGCGCTTCGTCGTCGCGCGCGAGGCCCTGGCCAAGGATGCGCACGATGGCGCGGCGCGTTCCTCGCTGCTCGCGAGCCTCGACGAGGAAATCGCGCTCGCGCGGCGGCTCTACCCGCTGGCGCGCGCCGACTCCCGCCTCGGCTTCGAGGCGGCCAACCACTATTTCTACCGCCCGCTCGATCTGGCGGAGAAGGTCTTCAGCTGCGAGGCGCTGAAGCGGCAATTCGCACGCTGACTCAGAACGTGGCGATGCTCTCCAGCCGGCGCCGGTAACGCGCGCCGATGACCGCGGGGGCGAACCGCTCCGCGATCGTCCGCTTCGCCGCGGCGCCGAGCTGCGCGCCGAGCGCACGATCCGTGAAGAGTTTTTTCATCCACTCCGCCGCATGCGTCGGGTCGGGATCGGCCCACGTCGCGCCCTTGGCGTAGGGGCCGTGGTTGCGGTCGAGCGTGATCAGCGGCGCGCGCACGGGGCAGCCGTTGTCGTGCGAGACAAACTCCGCCGTCGCCGACCAGTCGGTCGAGATCACCGGCTTGCCGAGCGCCATGCATTCGGCGACGGCGAGGCCGAAGCCCTCCGAGCGGTGCAGCGACACGAAGCAGTCGCACGCGGCCTCGAGCGCGTAGATGTCGGCGCGCGCCAGCGTCTCCGTGAGCAGCACCGTGCCCGGCAGATCGCGCACGCTCTCGCGCAGCGCGGCAAAGTCGGCCTCGTTGCCCGCGACGTTCTGCATCTTGAGCACGAGGGCCGCGCCGCGCCCCGCGAGGCCGCTGCGCCGAAAGGCCTCGATCGCGGCGCGCGGGTTCTTGCGCTCCGCGTAGGAGTTCAGGTCGAAGAGCGTGAGGAAGAGAAACGCCTCCCGCGGCAGCCGCAGCCGCGCGCGCAGATCGGCGGTGGATTCGGCCGGCGCCGCGAACCCGATCGCGTGCGGCATGGTGAGGACGGGCACGGGCGACTTCACCGCCACGGCCGCCGAGGTAAAGTCGCTCGGGCACCAGATCTCGTCGAAGTAGTCGAAGCTCGGCAGCCAGCCGTCGGGGAATTCGGGCAGCTCCCAGGCGAAGTAACCGATGTTGTATTTCCCGGCGCGGAAGCGCGGATGATGGTGATCGAGGTCGCGCGCGGCCGGCGGATCGAGGTGGACGACGTTGACGCCGTGGGGATTCGCGTCGGAGAGGCGCGCGGCGTAGGTCTGGTCGCCGAGGCGGTTTTTGCAGTGCAGCCTCAGCGGCACCAGCGCCGCGGGGATGCCCGCGGCATCCGCCGCGCGCACCATGCAGCGCGCCGACTCGCCGACGCCGAGGTCGGCGGTGAGGAATCCGGCGATGTTGAGCCCGAGCTTGGCGTGCCGGCGCGCGAAGTCGGCGGAGTAGGGCGCGTGGCGCTTGGAGAAATCAAAGATGATCTCGCCCGCCTCCGTCGCGATCGTGCCGACGCGGAGCTGGCGGTTCTTGTGCTGCGCGCGGAAGCGCTGCCACCACGGCAGGCGCGTCACGCGGCCGAGCCACGCGAGCAAGTTGGCGCGGCCCACGCCGCCGAGCTCGAAGCGCAGCACGGTGTCGCGGCCCGCCGGCACGGCGACGCGCACCTCCCACGGCCCGGGGGGCGGCGCGTCGAGGCGCGCGGCGAGCCGGCCGTTGACGCCGACGCGCAGGCTCGGCGCGCCGAGCTCGAGCCCGCGCGCCGCCGGATGCGCGCGCACTTCGCCGCGGATGACGAGCGACGTGGGCTCGGCCAGCGGCGGCAGGCGCACGCCCCCGCGCTCGCGGAGCCAGGCCGAGTTCGCGTCAAACTCGTCGAAGAACAACCCCGCGTAGGCGGTGAAGCGCCGCGCAAAGGCGCCGCCGGCGGGGGGAGTGCGGTCGCGGTTGGGCATGGACGCGCGCGAGCGAAGGCGGCGGCGCGGGGCTTGGCAAACTTTCCGGCGGCGGGACGCGCGCGATCTGCGGGCTTGCACGCGGCGGCGCGCGATCCGTTGCTAGCAATCGCCAGCTGCGACCTACCCCGAGCACGCACCTCCGCCTCGCGTGCCATCACCCCCGCCGACATTCTCCACCGCCCCGCGCACGCCGACGATCTGGCGCGCCGCCTCGCTGTTGCTCGCAACCGCGCTCATCTGGGCCGCGCACTACGAGCGCTGGACCGCCGCGCAGTGGCGGCTGCCGACGGACTACGTGGGCGACGCCCACGAAATCCTCGCGCGCATCAAGGCCGCCGCCGAGGGGGACACCTGGCCGCTTGCCCCGCAGGTGATCGAGCGGCTGGGCGCGCCGTTTGGCGCGCATTGGAACGCCTACCCGACGCCCGACAAGCCGCTCATGCTCCTGCTCGGCGGCCTCGCCGCCGCGATCGGGCTGTTTGCCGCGGCCAACGCCGGGCTCCTGCTCGCGCAGCTCTCGGCCGCGCTGGCGTTCTACGCCGCGGCCCGGTGGCTGCGCTGTCGCTGGGAGTGGGCCTGGACGGGCGCGCTCCTGTTTGCCTACACGTATCACACGTTCCACCGCGGCTTGGCGCACTTCTCGTTCGTCTTCACGTGGACGGTGCCGCTCGGGCTGCTGGCGGTCTGGCTCGTCGCGCAGAGCCGGCGGCTGGAGTGGCGCAGCCCCGGCGCCGCCCTGTGCCTCGGCGTGGCGCTCGCGCTGGGCGTAAGCAACCCCTACTACCTCTTTTTCTGGGGCCAGCTGCTGCTCTGGGCGCTGGTCGCGCAGTGGTTTGGCGGAAGACGGCGGGCCAACCTCGGCATCGGGCTCGCCGCCGGCCTCGTCGCGCTGGCCGCCTTCGCCCTGACCAACGCCGAGACCTGGCTCCACGTGCAGGAGCCCGAGGGACTGCCGCTGCTGACGCGCAACTACGGAGGCACCGAGCGCTATGCGCTCAAGCCGCTCGAGCTGTTCATCCCGCCCCAATACCACCGCATCGAGCTGTTGGCCTCCTTCGGCGACCGCTACAACCGCTGGTCGGACTGGCGCGGCGAGGGCTACATGCCCTACCTTGGCGTCGTGGGTGTGGCGGGCCTCGCCTGGCTCGCGGCCGCGACGGTGCGGCGGCTCCTGCGGCGCGAGCCCCTCCCCGGGCAGGCTCTGTCGGCGGGCTGGTTGCTCGCCTACGCGACGGTGGGCGGCGTGACCAACCTCCTCGCGTTTTTCGCGGGCTTTCAGGTTTTCCGCGCGACCAACCGCGCCGCCATATTCCTGTCGGCGCTGGTGCTCGTCTTCCTGATGGTCCGGCTCTCACGGCTCACGGCGCGATGGGCCGCGCCGTGGCGGCTGGCGGCGGCGTTCGGGATCGCGGCCTTTGGCGTGTTTGATCAGCTGCCCCGGCGCTGGCCCCCCGAGGTCCGCGCGCGGATGGCGGTCGATGCGACCTCGGACCTCAAGCTCGGCGTCGAGCTCGAGGCCGCGCTGCCCCGGGGCGCGATGGTGTTTCAAATCCCCGTGCTGGGTTTCCCGGAGGTCGTGCCGCCCCACCGTCTCGCCGACTACGAGCATTTCCGCCCGTTTCTGGTGACTGAGTCGCTGCGCTTCAGCTACGGCGCGGCGAAATTTCGCTCCCGCAGCCGCTGGCAGCGCGACTTGGAGAACCTCCCGGTCGCGGACCTGGTCCGCCGGCTTGAGAGCTACGGCTTCGCGGCGCTCTACCTCAACCGCAAGGGCTACGAGGATCGCGCCGAGCACATCCTCAGCGAGCTGGCCCGGCTCGGCTACACCCGGCGCCTCGCGGGCGCCGGCGGCCAGCAGGTGATCATCGTGCTCAACCCCACCGCGCAGCCCACGCTGCCCCTCGGCCGCACGCTCACGTTCGGCCAAGGCTGGCACCCTCGCCTTGAGGGCGGCCTGCGCTGGGCCAACGGCGACGCGGTGCTGTCGTATTTCAACCCGCACGCCACCCCGCTGACGGCGGAGCTGCGCCTGTCGATCGCGGCGACGACGCCCCGCTCCGTGGTGTTCGAGCACGATGGTCGCATCGTCCGCACGCTGCAGGTGGGCGGAGCGCCCGTGGAGCTGCACCTGCCCGCGCTGACGCTTGCGCCCGGCGTGAACCGCTTCGCGCTGCGCTCATCCGAGCCGGCGCACCGGGCCGGCCCCGGGCGCTACCAGCTTCGCGCCTTCGCCCTGAAGGAGTCGTCGATCGTGATCCACCCGGCGGGCCCGATGGCGGGCCGCACGACGCCCCCCAGCGGGCCGCAGGCCGCCGAGATTGGGCGTTGAAATCGGCCGGGCGGGCTGGCGGTGTTGCGGGTCCGCCGACCATGAACGCCGACGAATACCTGAAGCTCGCCGAGGTCGAGGACCGCATGTGGTATTTCCGGTCGCTGCATGCGCATGTCCGGCGAGCCTTGTCGCCGGTGATCAAAGGCGGCGCCGCGGTGCTCGACGCCGGCTGTGGCACGGGCGGCATGATCCTGCGCTTTCGCACCCTGGAGCCGGCCTGGCGATGGAGCGGCATCGACTTCATGCCGCTCGCCTGCGAACTCGCCCGCCAGCGCTGCGGGCCGGGCGTCGACGTGCGGGTCGCTTCCATCACGGAGTTGCCGTTTCCCGACGCGAGCTTTGACGCCGTGGTCTCCGCGGACGTCGTCTGCCAGGTCGAGAATCCCGAGGTCGCGGCGCGGGAGTTCTTCCGCGTGCTCAAGCCCGGCGGCGTCGTGGTCGTGAATTGCCCCGCCTACATGTGGATGTGGTCGTATCACGACGACTCGTGCCAGACCAAGCACCGCTACACGCGGCCGGAGATGGCGGCGCTGCTCGCCGGCGCCGGCTTCACCGGCGTGCGGACCACGCACTGGAACGCGCTCCCGTTCCCCGTCGTGTGGGCCAAGCGCAAGCTGTTCCGCACCGCCAGCGACACGAGCGACGTCAAGGAATACTCCGCGCTCGTGCAGGCGCCTTTCCGCGGTCTCATGGCGATCGAGCACGCTTGGCGCCGGATGGGCGGCACCTGGGCGTGGGGCACGTCGGTCTTCGCGGCGGCGCGCAAGCCGTAGCCCGATGCTCCACGTCGCCGTCGCCTTCGCGCTCTTGCTGCACGTGCTGTTCTGGGGCGCGGGGCCGGCGCTGCTCGTGATGCCGCGGCCGTGGCGCCGGCTGTGGCCGGTGCTCATCGTGCCGTGCGGCCTCGCCCTGCAATCCGCCGTCGTCTGGCTCGGCGCGCACGCCGGCCTGCGCGGGACCAATGCCTATGCGGCCGCCAGCGAGCTCATCCCGGCCGCGCTGCTCGCGCTGGCATTGCGCCGGCATGGCGGGCGGCGCGCATGGACGGACGTGAGCCGCTTCGGCGTCGTCTGGGCCATCACGACGGGGTGCCTCGCGCTGCTCACGCTGCCACTCGTGTTTGCCTCGCGCGGCCTCACGACGATTTCGCTGGGGAGCTGCGATGCGGCGGACTACGCGGCGGGCGCGCGTGTGCTGATGGAGTTTGCCCGCACGGATCGCGGGGGATTCCTCGGGCTGGCCGAGGTGGTGCGCGTCCAATCCGTGGACAACTTCTTCGACTACTGGATCCGGCTGAACCACTTCACGCCCTCGGCGCTGATGGCGCTCAACGGCAGCGTGCTCGGCTGCGCGCCGCACGAGATCGGGTCGCTCATGACGGCGGTGCTGCTCGCGGGCGCGGTGCCGGTGGCGTTCTGGGCGGCGCGCGCGGTGGTGGGCCACGACGACGTGGGCAGCCTCGTGGTCGCCGGGCTTTTCGCCCTGAGCCCGATCCTGTGGTATGCGGTGGCGCATGTCGCGCCGGGCCAGCTGCTGGCGGCGCAGGCGGTGACGCTCCTCACCTGGGCCGGGGTCGCGCTCTGGCGCGGACGGCTCACGGCCCGGCGCGCGGTGCAGTTCGCGCCCGTGCTCGCGGTCGGCTATTGGCTCATCCTCGGCAGCTACAATTTCTTCGTGCTGGTCTGCCTGGTGCCGGCGGCGGCCTACGCGGGCGGGCTGGCGTTGTGGCGGCGGGAGTGGCGGCGCTTCGGGGGCTGGACCGCGGCCATGCTGGCGCCGCTCGCGGCCGCCGGCGCGTTTGCTTACGGGCGCGTCGCGGGGCTGGCGGAGCGGCTCTCGCTGCTGCGCGAATATGACTTTGGCTGGCGCGTGCCCGCGCTGACGGCCGAGGGCTGGCTCGGCCTCGTGCAGGGCGGCGACCTGGCCGCGTGGGATTTTTTCGGGCTCCGCTGGGTGCTGACGACGATGGTCGTCGGCCTGCTCGCGTGGGCGGTGGTGCGCGCGTGGGCCACGCGGCCGCGCGTGGCGTGGACGGTCGTCGCGCTGACCGTGCCGGTGCTCGCCGCCTACCTCTGGCTGCAGGTGCGCGGCGCCGCGCGGGGCACCAACGCCAGCTACGACGCCTACAAGCTCTTCGCCGTCTTCTTCCCGCTGCTGCTGCCCGCGCTCTGCCGCTGGATCGCGCTCCGGCGCAGCGGGCGCCTGCTGGAGTGGCCGCTCGTCGTGGGCGCGGTCGCCGTCATCGGGCTGGGCAACGTGATCGCGTGCGGGATGTTCGCCTGGAAAATGGCGCGCCCGCCGCTGCTCGTGGACGGCGAGCTGCGGCAACTGCGGAAAATCGAGGCCATGGCGGACGTCAAGTCCGTGAACCTGATCTTCGCTGAGTCCGACATGTGGTCGCGGCTGTGGGCGAACGCGTTCCTGCTGCGCAAAGAGCAGTTCTTTCTGACGCACACCTACGAGGGCCGGCGCGACACTCCCTTGCGCGGCGAATGGGATCTCGAGGCGGGCATCGTCGCGCTGGAGGCGCCGGGCCCGGCGCGCCGGCAAATCACGCCGCGCTTCGCGCTCGTGGACACGCGCACGCCGACGTTCGTGCGCGTGCGGCCCGGCACCGGCTGGCACGCGCCCGAGCGCGGGGCAGGCGGCGAGCAGTGGCAGTGGACCAAGGGGACCGCGACGCTGCTCGTCGACAACCCGCAGCCGCACGCGCTCACCCTCACCTGCACGCTCGAGGGCTGGAGCCCGGCGTCGCATGGCGTGACGCTCCAGCGCGAGGGCGGCGATGCGCCGCCCTTCGTCGCGATCTCGAGGGAGCTTGGCACCCTCACGCTGCCGGTCGTCACGGTGCCACCGGGCCGCTCGACGCTTCTGCTCCGCAGCGACCAACCGCCCGCGAGAGTGGCGGGGGATCCGCGCGAGTTCGGCATCGCGGTGTTTCGCCTGCGCGTCGCGGCGCAGCGCTAGAATTTGGGTTGGCGCGGCGCAGCGGCGGCGTGTTTGCTCCGCGCACGATGCCGAAGCCGATTTCCCTGCGCCGCGTGTTCTCGGGGAAACGCGTGCTCGTGACCGGCGGCCTCGGCTTCATCGGCTCCAACCTCGTGCGCGCGCTCGTCGCGCTCGGCGCGCGCGTCTCGGTCGTCGACAGCCTCGTGCCCGAATACGGCGGCAACCGCCGCAACCTCGCCGGCCTCGCGGCGCGCGTGAAGGTCCATGTCGCCGACGTGCGCGACTGGCCGCGGCTGCCGCGCCTCGTGCGCGGGCAGGATTTTCTCTTCAACCTCGCCGGCCAGACGAGCCACATGGACTCGATGGCCGATCCGCAGACGGACCTCGACATCAATTGCCGCGCGCAGCTCGCGATCCTCGAGGCGTGCCGGCTGCACAACCCGGCGATCCGGATCGTCTTCGCGAGCACGCGGCAGATCTACGGCAAGCCCGACTACCTGCCCGTGGACGAGTCGCACCCGCTGCGGCCCGTCGACGTGAACGGCATCAACAAAATCGCCGGCGAGTCGTTCCACCTGCTCTACTCGCGCGTGCACGGCATCGCGGCGACGGCGCTGCGGCTCACCAACACCATCGGCCCCCGCATGCGCATCAAGGACGCGCGCCAGACCTTCGTCGGCGTGTGGATCCGCCGCCTGCTCGAAGGCCAGCCGATCGAGGTGTGGGGCGGCGAGCAGCTCCGCGACTTCACCTACGTGGACGACGCCGTGGAGGCGTTCCTCCTCGCTGCGGCGCGGCCCGAGGCGATCGGCGGCGTGTTCAACCTCGGCGGCCCGCCGCCGATCTCGCTGCGCGATCTCGCGGAGATGCTCGTGGCGTTGAACGGGAGCGGCACGTTTGCCGTGCGTGAATTTCCTAGCGACCGGAAGAAAATCGACATCGGCGACTACTTCGCGGACGGCCGGCTGATTGCCCGAAAGCTCGGCTGGAAGCCGCGCACCAATCTGCGCACGGCGCTGGCCCGGACGCTGGCGTATTACCGGAAAGAGCTTCGATTCTACGTGTGATTTCGAGCACGGCGCTCGAAAAGCCAACCTCAGCCCCATCGCGCCATGAACATGAAATGGGTTTTCCTCGTTGGGATTCTGTCAGCCGCGCTGCCGGCCCAAGTGCCGTCCGATGCAGCCCCCGCCTTGCTCAAGGCGAAATCGGTGACGACGACCGATCAAACGGTGGTGGCGAAGGACGCCACGGTGATTTTCAAGGACACCAAAGTCGAGGTGACGGCGCCGGAGATCACGGTCGAGAAGTTCACCGGAAACATGAAGTGCCGCGGTGAAACCACGATTCGCGCAAACGGCGTCACCCTGAAAGCGCATGATGTGGCGATTGAAGGCGGCGGCCGAAGAGTCTCCTGGCTCCGTGAGGGCACGGTGTCAGCTCCGGCTGCGGAAGCGGGGCTTCCGGTGTTCAGCAGCCCAGGGCCGCTGCGGCCGAAGAACTGAGCGCCGCGCGTCTCGCGCTGCGGCGTGGAATTTGGGATGGCGAGCACCTGGCGCTGGCCTTAGCGTGCGAGGGCCTGCCTCATGTCCAGCGTTGCCCTCAGTTTCGTCATCCCGCTCTACCACAGCGCCGAGACCATCGGCGCCGTGGTGCGGGAGATCGAGGGGCTGGCGATCCCCGGCGGCCACGAGATCGTCCTCGTGCACGACGGCAGCGGCGAGCCGACGAGCCGCGCCGCGCGCGACCTCGTGCGCACCGCCAAGGTGCCGATCAGGCTCGTCGAGCACGCGCGGAACTTTGGCGAGCACAACGCGGTGCTCACCGGCTGGCGGCGCGCACGGGGCGCGCACATCGTGAACCTCGACGACGATGGGCAGAACCCGCCGGCCGAGGCGGTGCGGCTGTGGCAACATGCGGTCGAGCACGGGCTCGACGTGGTGTTCGGCCACTACGAGGAGAAGAAGCACTCGGCGTGGCGGAACTTTGGCAGCCGCTTCACCAACCGCATGACCGACTGGGCGCTCGACAAGCCGCACGGGTTTTACCTCTCGAGCTTCCGGTGCGTGAGCGCGTTCGCCGCGCGCGAGGTCGTGGGCTACGCCGGGCCGTTTCCCTACATCGACGGGCTGCTGCTGCAGGTCACGCAGCGCATCGGCTCGATCACGGTGCGGCATGAGGCGCGCACGGCGGGCGCGAGCACCTACAACCTGCGCCGGCTCGTGCGCCTCTGGCTGAGCGCGTGGATCAATTTCTCGGTGCTGCCGCTGCGGGCGGCGACGCTGCTCGGGCTCGCGATCGCGTCTTGCGGGGTGGTGGCGCTCCTGCTGGTGGCGTGGCTGTGGTGGAACGACACGGGCCCCGCGACGGGCTGGGGCTGGATCATGGCGGCGCTGCTGATTTTCTCGGGCACGCAGCTCGTGATGCTCGGCCTCATCGGCGAATATATCGGCCGGATGTTCCTCGCGGTGAACCAGCGGCCGCAGGCCGTGGTGCGGGAGGAAATCCGGAGCGGGGAGTAGGGCGGATCGGTGAACCGCCCTTTCGCGCGCCGAGTGTCCGGACCAAGGGCGGGTCACAGACCCGCCCTACTGGCTGGGCCGAGCGTGCGCTCCCAGTGGGCGAACTCGCGCGCGAGGCCGGCCTCGACGGCGGCGATCGCATCCGGCGGCGGCACGCGGCGCAGGCGCGCCAGAAACGCGAGCGCCCAGACGGCGCGGCGCCAGTCGGCGGACGGCGGCTCCGGGAGCAGGGCCGCGAGATACCCGCGGCACCACGCACGGCAGCCGTCGTCGGCCGCGGCGACGAGCTCGCGGCGCCAGCGCAGCGCGAGGCGATAGGAGTTTTGCTCGTCGCGCGCCTTCCGCCCGGGCGAGGCGCTGATGTGGTGGCGCACAACGCTGCGCAGCGCGACGGCGTTGACGCGGCCGGCCGCGGCGGCGCGGAAGCACAGATCGACGTCCTCGCCGCCGTTCACGAAAGCCTCGTCGAAGCCGCCGAGCTTCCGCCAGAGGTCGCGCGCGATGAGCACGCAGGCGCCGGTGACGGCGGGGACGCGGCGCAAGGGACGGACGAGGCGGACGACAAAACCGGGGCCGGCGGAAGCGTGGACCGGTTTGCCGCAGAGGTTCACGACGAGCCCGGCGTGATCGACGGCGCCCGTGCGGGCGTCGCGCTGGAGATTGCCCACCAGGCCCGCGCGCGGGCCGAGCGCGCGGTGCGCGGCAAGCATCGGCTCCAGCCAGCGCGGCAGCAGGACGAGGTCGTTGTTGAGCAGGGCGAGCAACTCGCCGCGGGCAATCGCGGCACCGCGGTTGTTGGCGCCGGCGTAGCCGAGGTTGCGCTCGTTGAGGACGACGCGAACCGCCGGATCGGCGGCGAGGGTCTTCAGCCAGTCGCGCGTGCCATCGCTGCTGCCGTCGTCGACGAAGATGATCTCGTGGGCGAGGCCGGCCGGGAGCGTGGCGCGGAGGCTCGCAAGCATCGCCTGCGTCAGCGGCAGGCAGTTGTAGAGGGGGATGATGAAGCTGACCTGCACTCGGCGCCAGCGTGCAGCCCGCGCGCGGCGGCGTAAAGCCTACGGCTTCTCGTCGGCGATGCGCCTGAGATAGGCGCCGTAGGAGGACTTGCCGAGCTTGGCGATGTTGGCGTCGAGGCCCGCGCGATCGATCCAGCCCTTGCGGAAGGCGATTTCCTCCAGGCAGGCGATCTTCAGGCCCTGGCGGTTCTCGATCACGGAGACGAACTGCGCGGCCTCGAGCAGCGAGTCGTGCGTGCCGGTGTCGAGCCACGCGGTGCCACGGCCGAGCAGCTCGACGTGGAGGCTGCCGGTGTCGAGGTAGAGCCGGTTGAGATCGGTGATCTCCAGTTCGCCGCGCTTGGAGGGCTTGAGGGTGCGCGAGCGGCGGACGACATCGGCGTCGTAGAAATAGATGCCGGGAATGGCGTAGTTGGACTTGGGCTGCGCGGGCTTTTCCTCGAGGGAGAGCACGCGGCCGTCGGCCGCGAACTCGACCACGCCGTAGCTCTTGGGATCGGCGACATGGTAGCCGAAGATCGTGGCGCCGCTGGCGCGGGCGCCCGCGCGCTCGAGCGAGCGCACGAAATCGTGGCCGTAGAAAAGATTGTCACCCAGGACAAGCGCGGCGGGCTCGTTCTTGAGGAAGCCGGTGTCGCCGGCGATGTGGAAGGCCTGCGCAAGGCCGTCGGGGCTGGGCTGCTCCGCGTAGCTGAGCTTGAGGCCGAGGTTCGCGCCGTCGCCGAGGAGCTTCTTGAACAGCGGCAAATCCGTGGGCGTGGAGATCACCAGGACCTCGCGGATGCCGGCCAGCATCAGCACCGACAGCGGATAGTAGACCATCGGCTTGTCGTAGACCGGCATGAGCTGCTTGGAGACCGCGATGGTGAGCGGGTAGAGGCGCGTGCCGGAGCCGCCGGCGAGGATGATGCCCTTGCGATTCATGGGGAGATTCAGGCCTTGCCGAGGCGTTCCAGCTTGTAGGAGCCGTCGAGGATCGACTGCCACCACGGCTGGTGGTCGAGATACCACTGGACGGTCTGGCGGAAGCCGGAGGTGTGGTCCTGCTTCGGCGTCCAGCCGAGCTCGCGCTTGATCTTCGAGGCGTCGATGGCGTAGCGGAGATCGTGGCCGGGGCGGTCGGTGACGAAGGTGATTTGCTGCGCGTAGGATTTTTTGTCGGCGCGCGGGCGCAGCTCGTCGAGGAGCGCGCAGAGCAGGCGGACGAGATCGATGTTCTTCCGCTCGTTGTTGCCGCCGATGTTGTAGGTCTGCCCGAGCGCGCCCTTGGCGATGACGGTGTGGAGGGCATCGGCGTGATCGACGACGTAGAGCCAGTCGCGGATGTTCTCGCCTTTGCCGTAGACCGGGATCGGATCGCCGCGCAGGGCCTTCAGGATCACGACCGGGATCAGCTTTTCGGGAAACTGGTAGGGGCCGTAGTTGTTGGAACAGTTGGTGACGAGGACCGGGAGCTTGTAGGTATCGGCCCAGGCGCGCGCGAGGTGGTCGGAAGCGGCCTTGCTCGCGGAATAGGGCGAGTGCGGATCGTAGGGCGTGTGCTCGGTGAAGAGGCCGGTGTCGCCGAGCGAGCCGTAGACCTCGTCGGTCGAGACGTGGAGGAAGCGGAAGCGATCCTTGGCGGCGCCGGCGAGCTTGTCGAAGTGGCCGCGCGCCGCTTGCAGGAGCGTGAAGGTGCCGACGACGTTGGTCTGGATGAACGCACCGGGCCCATCGATCGAGCGATCGACGTGGCTCTCGGCGGCGAGGTGCATGACCCAGTCGGGCTGGAACTCGGCGAAGAGCCTGGCCATCGCGGCCGCGTCGCAGATGTCGGCCTGCGCGAAGCGGCAGTTGGGATTGTTCGCGAGGTCGTCGAGGGAGTGGCGGTTGCCGGCGTAGGTGAGCTTGTCGACGTTAAGCACGCGATGGGGCGTGGTCGTGACGAGCAGGCGGACAAGGTTGCTGCCGATGAAGCCGGCGCCGCCGGTGACGAGGATGTTCACGGACGAGTTGAGAGTTGAGGGCTGAGCGTTGAGAGACCGAGCCGCCGGAACGGTCAGGCGGCGCGCTGCCAGCGGGCGAGGTCGCGCGCGATGGCCTCGTGGACCTCGGTCATCCTGATGCCCACGCCCGCGAGCTTGGAGGAATCCATCGTGCAGTTGGAGCGCGGGGTCTTGGCGGCGAGGTGCATGAACTCGGACTCGTCCTTGAAGAAGGAGAACTCCTTCTTGGCGACGCCGCTTTGCTTGATGGCGTCCACGACCTGGTGGGTCGTGACGTGGCCGGGGTTGGTGACGTTGTAGAGGCCGAAGGGCACGCGCTTCTCCCAGCAGGCAAAGGTGGCGGTGACGAACTCCTCGAGCTGCGAGACGGAGTTGGTGGCCTCGAGCAGGCGCGAGTAGCGGATGAGCTTGGTGAGGTAGTTGCGCGGATTGTCGTGCTGATCGAACGGGATGCGCAGGCGCCAGATGTAGAGGTTGGGTTTGCCGGCGAGGACCTCCTCGCCGAGGGCCTTGGTGCCGGAGTAGAACGAGCAATTGTTGGTGCGGAAGGTGAAGTTGGGCGTGTCGGCCTCGGTGAAGCCGCGGCCATCGGGGCGGGAGCCGGTGAAGATGCAGCCGGAGGAGACGTGACCCCACGGCACGCCGGCGGCGGCGCAGGCGTCGGCGATGATGCCGGGGAGCACGGCGTTGCCGAAGAGGCACTCATGCTTGTGCAGCTCGCAGGCATCGACGTTGGGCTTGCCGGTGTAGCCGGCGGCGTTGATGAGGAACGCAGGCTTGTCGCGCAGGAGCGCGGAGCGGAGCACATCGCCATTCGTGTAGTCGAGTTCGGCGCGACGGACGTTGCGGAAGGGGATGCCCTTGCGCGTGAGCAGGGCCTGGTATGCGGTGCCGACGTAGCCGGAGCCTCCGAGCAGGTAGATCATGGAACGGGGAGGGAAACGGATGGGCGGAAGGCGAACAAGGTTTTTGCGGAGCGGGTTTTGCGGACTCAACGCAAGGGGCGGGGACACATGGTCTCGTCGAAGGCGGCCTGGGTCGCTCCGGCCCGCGGTCGCAGCAAAAAAAGCCGCGCCCGGTTGGCGGGCGCGGCAGTGAGAAGACCCACGGGCAAGCTGCCCGTGCCACTCGCTCAGAATTTCACCTTGGCGCCGAACTGCAGGCGCCAGCGCGACTGCACGTTGTCGATGACGAACTGGCTGCCGGCAACGGGCTGGTTGTAAGTCGGCACGATGCGACCTGCGGCGTTGTAGGTCGCCCCACCCAGGGCACGGCGCCGGAAAACATCGTTTTGCAGCAGGGGCGCCTCCTCGTAGTAGTTGAAGAGGCGTTTGCTCAGGAAATTGCCGAGGTTGATGAAGTCGAAGAAGACCTCGACGCCGATGTTGTGCCAGAGCGGGACGGCTTGGGAGACCTTGAGGTCGAGGCGGTTCACGAAGGGTTGGGTGAAGGCGTTCTTCGGCGCGTAACCGCCGGCGTATTTGGCGAGGCCGCTCGTGTTGAGGAAATCAAAATACGCCGCCTGCGTGGCCGCGCTCATGCCGGAGAAGTCGAAGCGCGCGTCGCTGGCGCCGGTGGGCACGGCGACGAGGTCGTTGTCGGCGCGACCGTCGCCGTTGAGATCCGAGGTGTAGACGAAGCTATAGGGATTGCCCGTGCGCCCCTCGTAGTAGAGTGACGCGAAGGTGCGCCACTTCTTGGCGAACTCGAACTCGCGCGTAAGCGTGAGCTGGACGCGGTCCTTGATCTCGAAATCGGAGTGCGCCTCCTCGACGGCACCTTGGTTGAAGACAGGGTTGCGCTGCCATGTGCCGGAGGCGGTGGTCTGCCCGAAGGCCTGCGCCTCGGTCGAGCGGCCGCGCGTGTAGCTAAAGTTCGCGGCCCAGCGGTCCTTCATCGGACGGTCCCACATCAGCGTCACGTAGCGGGACTCGCCGGTGTTGCGCTGGCTGACGTGGTAGACATTGAAGAACTCCGGGAAGCGAACCACGGCCGTGTTGGCACCGCCGGGATTGCCGGCGAAACGCTGGCGGCCATCCGCGCCAATGGTCGTGGGAAGCAGGTTGTCGTTCGTTATGAAGAGCGTCTTGACGTTGTAGGTCTGGATATACTCCACGGATGCGATCGAATCGAGGAACGGGAGGCGGCGCTCGACGGCGAGGTTGCCGCGCCACACCGAAGGCAGGCGGATTTTGTCGTCGGACAGGTTGATTTCATAACGACCGCCGGGAGGAATGGTCGAGGCGGTGCCAATCGGATTCGCCGGATCGAACGTCGACTGCATGTAACTGACCAGGCTGCCGGTGGTGGAGTTGATATTGAAGCGGCCGATGCCGGGGTTGGAGTAGGAGTTGGAGAAAAACACCCAAGGCGCGCGGCCGAGGAAATGGCCGACGCCGCCGCGGACCTGCAGCGTGCGGTCATCGGTGGGCGTCCAGTTGAAGCTCAAGCGTGGCGAGACGGTGGAGGTGCCGTCCACGGTCCCGTCGTTGCGATAACCAAAGCGACTGAGAAAAAGCTGGTTGAAGGGCGGACGCGTGCCGCTCTCCACCATGTCGTAGCGCAGCCCCGCGAGGAGCGTCAGCCGCGAAGTGACGTTCCACTTCGCCTGGCCAAAGATACCTGTGACGGCGGACTTGCTGACGTCGGCGGGGGGCGTGCCGGTCGCGTAGTAGGAGCGACCGAGACCGCTGGCCGTGTCCGACTGAAAGGCGGCGAGGTTGGCGAAGTCGAAAACGCCATAGGAGCCGGCGCGGAACAAATTCGAATAATCGTTCTCCTCGCGGTCAAAACCACCGCTGAAGGTGAGATTGCCCATCAGGTAGTCACCCGTCGCGCTATAGCTCTTGGTATCGACGAATATCTGGTTTCCGTGGCGGTTAATGTCCGTGCCAATCACCAGCACGCCGTTCGTGATGTTGACGCCGCTGCGGTCCTGACCGGACAGGCCGAAAATACGAACCTCGGGAAGTGTCGCGACGGTGGGCGTGAGCTGGTCCTGTTGCACCGTGTTGAAGCGGATCTCGGTCTTGAAATTGGATGACCACTGGCTGACCAGCGTGGAGGCGAGGGTCGTCTCCTTGCGGCCCTGGGCGTAGAAATTGGACGTGTAGGCCGTGGTGGCGATGCCGGCGAGGGGTGTTATCGTGGAGGTGAACGAGGTCGACGCATAGCTGCCGAACTGCGGCACTTCACCCTCGGTGCGGCTGTAGCGGAGGGAGAGGCGCTGGCCCGGCAGGATGTTCCAATCCAGCTTGGCGAGTTTCTTCTCATCCTTCGCCTCATTGGTGCCGCCGCCGCCAAGTTCGCCCCAGGGCGATGATTTGCCGCTCTGGCTGTTGACTTGGGCGAGGCGGGCATTGACCGCAGCGACCGTGGCGGCCGAGGGATAAAAGCCCGCCTGCAAGGGTGCGGTCACCCGGCTGAATTTCTCATAATTGAGGAAGAAAAACAGCTTGTTCGGCACGATCGGGCCGCCGAGCGTGGCGCCCCAAGTGGTGCGCTTGAGGGCGGGCACGGTCCCCTGGGTGGGCCCGGGCGCGACATCGGGGCCTTGGCCGCGGAAACCGGCGATGTGGTCCTTGGAGATGAGGTAGTAGGCGGTGCCGTGAAACTGGTTGGTGCCGCTCTTCGTGACCGCGTTGATGGAGGCGCCGGTGAAGCCGCTCTCGCGCGTGTCGTAAGGCGAGACTTGCACGGAGAGCTGCTCGATGGTGTCGACCGAGAGCGGATTGAAGAACGAGGCGAGGCCCGAGCCGTTGAGGCCGAACTGGTCGTTGATGCGCGCGCCGTCGATGAGGATGGAGTTGTAGCGGTTGTTCTGGCCGAGCGCGGTGATGTGGGCCTCCTCGCGGTCGTTGGCGCTCGACAGGGAGCGCAACGTGACGAACGGCGAGGCGCTGATGACGTCGGCAAACGAGCGTTGGGAGGAGGGTTTGGCGGCGAGACGCGCGGCGTTGAACGTGCTGCCGGCGCCGGTGGCGGAGGCGTCGAGCTCGTTGGTGTCGGCCTTCACGGTGAATTTGTCGAGGGTCACGATCTCGCCGGTGCTGGGCGTGACGGCGAAGTTCACCTCGAGTTCGGTGCCGATTTGCGTGAGCAGGTCAGTGCGCTCGGCGGGCTTGATGGAAGGGCTGCTCACCGAGACGGTGTAGGGTCCGCCGGCGATGAGGCCGCGGAAGTTGTAACGGCCGCCTTCGCCGGTCACGGCGGTGTAGGTCGTGCCGGTGGGCGTATGGGTGGCGGTGACGGCCGCGCCGACGACCGCCTTGCCACCGGTGTCGCGAACGACACCGGTCATTCCGGAGGTCACAATACCCTGCGCAAACGCGAGGGGGGAGAAAACCAGCGCCACGCAGAAAGCGATGACGCTGGCAATGGATACGGGGGACGGTTTCATGGTGTGAGGACGGTGGGATCTGGTCGCGATGGGTGTGCGATGAATGTGTGGTAGTGCAGCTTTCATACTAGTTGCGCGTCCCATGCCAACGAAAAGCTCCGGCGTCCCGCCGTGCCCGCCTCCGCCCCGTCACTTCCGGCGATAGTCGCCGCGGCTGAAGTATTTCTCGAGCCACACGTAGGCGCAGATGAAGAAATAGCGGCTGCCCATCTCCTTAATCTTGAGCTTCGCGACGCCGTATTTCCGGTTGCGCCACGAAATGGGGATGACGGCGAAGTTGTAGCCGCGGACGATGGCTTTCAGCGGGAGCTCGACGGTGAGGTTGAAGTGGGGCGCCAGCAGCGGGCGGCAGCCGTCGATCACGGCGCGGCGGTAGGCCTTGAAGGCGTTGGTGGTGTCGTTGAGCGGGATGCCAAAGCCGACCCGCACGAGGAAATTGGCGATGCGGTTCACGAAGAGCTTCACCCGCGGGTAGTCGACGACCTCGCTGCCCTTCATGAAGCGGCTGCCGAACGCGCAATCGTGGCCCTCGTTGAGGAGGCGCCAGTATTTCACGGCGTCGCCCGCGGAGTCCGAGGCGTCGGCCATCATGATGACGACCGCGTCCCCGCGACTATGGTCGAGGCCCCAGACAATCGCGCGCCCGAAGCCGTGGGCGCCGCTGGCGTTTTGCGTCGGCGCGAGCGTCGGGAACTTTTGCTGCAATTCCTGGAGGACCGCCCACGTGCGATCCTTGCTGCCATCGTCGACCACGACCAGCTCGTGCGGGATCCGGGCGGCCGTGAAGGCGTCGTGGATTTCCTGCAGCGTGCCGGGCAGTGACTCCTCCTCGTCGCGCGCGGGGATGACGACGGAAAAGAGCGCGAGCGGCGCCGCGACTCCGGGCGATGAGACGCTGGGCTTCAAATTGGCGACGAAAGTTCCAACCACTGCGGATGCGCACGCCCGTGCGCCGCGATTTCCGCGAGGATGGCCGCGACGGGCGTGACCGGGCGCCACGCCCAGAGGCGGGCCGCCTTCGCGGAATCGAGCACCATCCACGGGATGTCAAAGGGCCGCGGCGTGGTGTCGGCACTCACGCTGTGCGGACCGACATGCGCCGTGCACCACTCGCTGAGCTGGCGGAGCGACATCGCGGACGCCGCGCCGCCGGAGAAATTCGCGACGCGATCCGCCGCGGCGAGCGCGGGCGCGGCGAGCTGCCTTTCCAGGGCCGGCAGTAGATCGCGCGGATGCAGGCAGTCGCGCACCTGGTGCCCGTGGCCGCCGAACCCGATGTAGCTGAGCGGGCGTTGGCGCAGCCACGCGTTGATCCAGTAGGCGAAGATGCCTTGGTCGGCGCGGCCGAACTGCCCCGCCCCCGCAAGCACGCCGCAGCGGTTGACAAAGACGGGCAACCCGAACGCCTCGCCGTATTCGAGCGCGAGCGCCTCGCTGGCGAGCTTGGTCGCGCCGTAGAGGGAGATGGGCGCCTGGGTGGAAAACTCCTCGCTCACACCGGCGGCAGACACCCCCGGGGGCAGGCGCGCGGCGCGCGGCGCGAGGTGGAACGCGTTTTCGCCAATCGTCACCGGCAGCGCCGCCAGCGGCGCGATGGAGTAGACGCGGCTCGTGCTCAGCAGCGTGAAGCCGGCGCGGTGCTGCTTGCAAAGCTCCAGCAGGTTCACCGTGCCGCCGAGATTGTGCTCCACGAGCTGGCGCGAGCTCGTGCGCCCGTCGACGCCCGCAAGCACGCTGGGGTTGGCGGCGGCGTCGATCACCCAGTCCGCCTTGGGCAGCGCCTCCAAGTCGCTCGCGGCGCGGAGATCCCCGTGGAAGAGCTTTACGCCCATCCGTTTCAGCTCGGCGCGGTTGGTCTCGCTGCCAGCGCGGATGAAGTTGTCGAAGCCCGCGATTTCATGGCGCGCGCCCGACTCCGCGAAGGCGCGCGCGAGCGTGCTGCCCACGAAGCCGCAGACGCCGGAAATCAGGATGCGCATCCGGGGAGTGAAAGTGAAAGTGAGAGGGGGGGTGAAGGGCAAACTTCTCACCCGGGCGGATATTCTCCCTTCCCTTTCGCTCGGCCTTTCACTTTCACTGCGCCCATGAGTCAGCTCCGCGGGGACTACAAATCGGTCTGGAATTCCCTCTCCGGCTCCAAGGAGGACGCCTACCTCGTCGTCTCGGGCTACACCGACGAGGACAAGTTCCACGCCGACGCCGTGGACACGCTCGACATTCTCCGCGACACCGTGGGCGTGCGCCCGCAGGACACGTTCCTGGAGATCGGCTGCGGGGTCGGCCGCGTGGGCCGCGTGCTCTCGCCCTTCGTGCAGCAATGGATCGGCTGCGATGTGTCCGCCAACATGCTGCGCCTCGCCGCCCGCCGCCTGATCGGCCTCCCCAACATCCGCCTCCAGGAAATCTCCGGCTACGACCTTCGGCCGATCGCGGATGCGTCGGTCGACGTCGTCTACACGACCGTGGTCTTCATGCACCTGGAGGAGTGGGATCGCTACAACTACGTCCTCGAGGCGAAGCGCGTGCTCAAGCCCGGTGGGCGCTTCTACTGCGACAATGTCGACCTCGCTTCGCCGGCCGGTTGGAAAGTCTTCGAGGAGAGCCTGGGCTTCAAGCCGGGCGACCGCCCCGCGCAGATTTCCAAGGCTTCCACGCATCCCGAAATCGAGACCTACCTCAAGCGGGCCGGCTTCGAGGACGCACACGTCGCGGGCCGACTTGACTTCTGGGTCTACGGCTGGGGCCGAAAGCCGGCCTGAGGAAATTCGCGGCGAAAATCGCCCAAGGCGCCCCGCGGCAGAGCTACGGCTGCTTCGGCGCCGGCTCGGCGGGCGCGGGTTGCGCGTTGCCGCCTTCCGCGGCCTTCCGCTGCGCGTCCTCGTAAGCCTTCCGCTGCGCCATGCCGATCTCGAGGAGGTCGCTCACGAGCATGCGCGCCTCGGTCTCCTGCTTCTGCTGCTCAGTCTGCGGCACGGCGGCGGGGTTTGCGGGCAGGGGCGCCTGCGCCTGCACCGGCGTCGGCGCAGGCATCGCGGCGGGCACCACGGAAGGGACATTGAAACCGGTGGGCAGCGGCGCGACGGGCTTCGGTCCGGCCGCCGTCGAGGTGGCCTTGCGCAAGCTCAGGACTTTCTCAACCCCGTTGTGTTTCACCACGGCCTGCTCCTTGGCGGCGTCGTAGTTCAGCAGCGTGATGCCGTCCCTCGTGTCACCTTTCACCAGCCAAGAGGTCTTGCTGGAGGCCTTGTTTTTGAAAATCAGCTCGGTCTTCTTCCCAATCGTGCTGACACCGGCGAACTCGATGGTCTCGTTGGCCGCCGCAGCCTGGGTCGGCACGGCGCCGGCTGGCTGAAAAGGCGAGGCCTTTGGCAGCGGGTTGCCATGGTTGTCCGCCGCCGGCGCCGCCGCGGCTAGCAGCGGCAAGGCAACAAGGCGGGCGGCAAATTTCATGGGCGCAAGGCTAGACGCTGTTTCAACCTGCAAGCTACGTCAAATTTCGCCGGGACTTGAGCGCCCCTTCCGGGTTTCGGGCCACAACCAGAAACGGCGTTGCGTGGCCCCCGCGTTCTAACCTTCATTCGGCTTCGTGCCCTTGCCCGCGATCACCGTCGTCACGCCCGTGTTCAACGAGGAGGCCGTGCTGCCCGAGTTGTTCGCACGGCTCACCGCGCTGTTCGATGCGCATCTCGACTGCAGGTGGCGCGCGGTGCTCGTCGATGATGGCAGCCGCGACCGCACGGCCGAGCTGGTGCGCGCGCACGCGGCGCGGGATCCGCGCTTCGAGCTGGTGGAGCTCTCGCGCAATTTCGGATTTCAGAGCGCCCTCTCCGCCGGCCTCGCGCACGCCACGGGCGCGGATGCCGTCGTGACCATGGACGCGGACCTGCAGGACCCGCCGGAAATCATCCCTCAGTTTGTGGCGGCTTGGCGCGAGGGCGCCGAAGTGGTGCGCGGGCTGCGGCGCACCCGGAGCGAGGGCGGGTTGCGGCGCGTCGGATTCGACGTTTTCCACGGCATGTTCGGCAAGCTCGTCGACTACCCGATCGAGCCCAACACCGGGACCTTCGGCCTGCTGGGCAAGAACGCGCTGGCGACCTTCAATGCGCTGCCGGAGCACCACCGTTTCTTCCCCGGCCTGCGCGCGTGGATTGGGTTTCCCACGGCCGATGTGCCCTATGATCGGCAGGAGCGCGCGGCAGGGCAGCCGCAACAAACCCTGCGCCGGCTGGTGCGCTACGCGCTCGACGGGCTTTTCAGCTTCTCGCACATGCCGCTGCGCGTCCTCACCTACACGGGGATCGCGATTGCGTGCCTCGGCTTTGCGGCCGGCTTGTTCTTCATCGTGTGGCGGCTGCTCGGCTATGAGACCTCGCAGCAGGGCTTCACGTCGCTGGTCGGCCTCATCACGTTCCTTGGCGGCGTGCAGATTGTCGGCATCGGCGTGCTGGGCGAATACCTCGGGCGCATCTACGACGAGGTGAAGCGCCGGCCCCACTACATCGTGAAGCCGTCGGCCCGCGGCCCGCGGCCGTGAGCGCGACGCCCGCACCCGCCCGATCCGGCCGGCGCGACGCCCTCGCGCTCGCGCTGGCGACGGCCGCGCTCACGACCGCCGCCGCCATGGTGCTCTTCAGCACCTTCATGTATTATGACGACGAGGGCTACGTGCTGCACTCGCTGCGGGACTTTGCCGAGGGCGGCGGACTCTACCGCGAGGTCTACACGCAATACGGCCCGCTGCCCTTCGTCCTCTACTCGGCGCTCCACGCGATCGGCATGCCGATCACGCACCTCAGCGGCCGGCTCATCACGCTGGGCGCCTGGGCCGGCACCGCCGTCGCATGCGCGATGCTCGTCGGCGCCGTCACGCGAAGCGTGATTGCGCGCGCCGCGACGCTGGCGACGACCTTTGTCTTCCTCTGGGTCATGGCCAGCGAGCCCTCGCACCCCGGCGGGCTCATCGTGTTTGTGACGGCGCTGCTCGCGGTGCTCGGCCACCGCGCGATCCTCGCGGAAAAAATCCCTCGCTGGGCCGGGCTCGCCGGCGCGGGCGTCGCCGTGCTGTTGCTGACCAAGATCAACATCGGCGTCTTCGCGGCATTCTCCGCCGTCGCGTGGCTGCTGCTGCATCACCAGGACGAACGCGTGCGCCGCACGGCCCCGTGGCTCGTCGGCGCCGTGGGTGTGGCGCTGCCGTTTGCCCTCATGCGCCCGTTGCTCGGCACCGAATGGGTGCGCGACTACGCCGTCGTCTTCGCCACCTCCGCGGTCGCCGTCACGCTCGCGACCGCCGCGAACGCGACGGCGCGCGCCGGCTGGCGCGAGGCGCTCCGCGGTCTCGCCGTGGCGATGCTTGTGGCGGTCGTCGTGATTGGCGTGGTGCTCGCCCGCGGGACGGGCCCGTCGGACTTTATCGAGGGCTTCCTGCTCGGGCCGCTGCGGCATTCGATCAATTTCAACCTGCGCTTCCTCTGGCCCCCCGGCATCGACGCGATGGCCGCGGGCTCAGTCGCGCTGTGCGGCGTGGCGCTCTGGCTGCGACGACGCGGCGGCACGGGCGCGGATATTTTCGTCGCGGCGCTGCGCCTCATCGCCGCCAGCGCTCTGGCCATCGATCTCGCGCGCTATCCTGCGGTGAATCCCGGCTACCATGCGCTGGGTTTCGCACTGCCCTGCCTGTGGCTGTTCGCCTGGCGGCTCGAGGGCGAGGAGCCGTTGCGCGCGCAGGCGCGCGGGTGGGTGGTGTTGCTGCTGCTCGGCCAGAGCCTCCATGCGTTTCCCGTGCCCGGCAGCCAGATTGCGTGGGGCACGGTGCTGGTCGTTCCGCTGGCGGTCATGGGTGCGTGGGAAGCCGCGGCGTGGCTCGCCGGGCATGGCGTGCTGCGCGCCGGCGCACGCGCGGCCACCGTCGCGGCGCGCGTCGCCGTCGCGCTGCTTGCCCTCAAGGTTTCATGGGAGTTCGCGGGTGTCGCGGCGCGCTATCCGAGCGGTCAGAGTATCGGCCTCCCCGGCGCCGAGGCCATCCGGCTGCCCGACAATTCGGCCGCGCTTTTCCGCGTGCTCGCGCACAACGCCGCCGCCCACGCCGACCGGCTGTTTTCCCTGCCGGGCACCTTCAGCCTCAATCTTTGGAGCGGCGTCCCGCCGCCCACGCGGGCCAACGTCACGCACTGGTTCTCGTTGCTCAGCCCGGAGCGCCAGCAGGCGATCCAGCGCGAGCTTGAGGCCCACCCGCGCGCGTGCGTCGTCGTCTATCCCGGCCACCTCAAGTTCCTCGCCGACCGCGATCTCGCGCCCAAGGGCGCGCTCTTCGACTACATCATGGCGAACTATGAGCCGGCCTTCGCCTTCGACGATGTCGAGTTCCGCGTCCGCCGCGGCCGGAAGATCGCGCCGTTTCTCGTGGCCGAACTCCTCACGCTCAACGACCCCGCGGCGCCTGCCGTGGCCGAGAGCTCGCTGCTGCGGCTGGCGCTGCTCGCGCCGCCCGTGGAACCGATTGCCCGCATCGAAATCCTTGCGCGCGATCCCAAGCCCGTCGTGCTCGACGCCACCAACGCCCGGCTCGAGTCGGCACCCGCCACGCCCCGCGGCGAGGCCTCCGGCCCGGCCAAGCCCGGAGCGTGGCCCCTGCAGCCGGGCGGCCCCGCGATCCTGCACGTCTACTTCCGCCGCGAGCAGCACGCCCCGATCCCGCCCGGCGCGACGATCGTGCTGCGCGGCGCCTCGGGTCGCGAAGTGGGCCTTGCGCGCCTCGCGCCCTAGCGTCGCCGCGCGACGAGCACGAGGCTCACGCCAAAGGGAAACGGCACGCGCCAGAGCGCGGGCCGCGCAAACTGCGCGCGGAGCAGCGCATTGATCGGCCGCGCCGGGATGCGGTCCTCCGTGCGCACCGTCGCGCCGGCCGCCGCGGATTTTTTCCCGGCGCCGCGCCACGCGCGCCACTTCCGCACCGCCCAGACCGCGGGATAGACGAGCACGTTGGTGTAGTTGGCGTGGACGATTTCCCATTCCTCCGCCGGAAAGAGGGCGCGCAGCTGCGCGCGGTCGTAGCGGCGGAAATGGTGCAGCGCCACGTCCCAGTCGCTCCACAGCGCCATGCTGGCCGGCACGGTCACGACCGCGAGGCCGCCGGGCTTGAGGAGCCGGCGGAAGCCTTGCACCACGGCGCGGTCGTCAGGCACGTGCTCCAGCACGTCGAGCGCCGTCACATACTCCAGGGCGCCGTCGGGCAGCGGCACCTGATCACCCGCCAGGCTGATGATCTGCTCCGGACGAAAACGCGTGCGCAAAATCCGCAGCGCCTCCTCGTGGTCATCGAGCACCATCACGCGGCAGAGCTTTTCCATCTCCTGCGCGAAAAGCCCCGTGCCCGCGCCGCAGTCGAGCAGCAGGTCGCCGCGGGCCGGCGGCCGCACTCGCTCGATCCACGCGCGCACGAAGCGCCGCTTGCCCGAGTAATACCAATGCTCCCCTTCCAAGGCGGCGATGTTGGCGTATTCGGCGGCGTCCATTTCGGGCGTGACGGCCACGTTGCGGAAGTCCCCGGGGCGCTCCAAGTGCAAAAGCCTGCGAAACCCGCCGCTGGCGGCCCCTCGGGGTCGAGTTTCCGCTCGACTCCCCTGCGCCCGGCAAAAATTTTTGCCCCGATGATCGCCGCTCCGCCCGAACGCCCGGCCCCGCCCGCCGTGCGGCTCGCCGCGAATGCGGCGCTCATCGTCGCCGGGGCGCTGCTCGCCGCGTGGCTGTGGAGCCGGTATTGCCGGTTCCCCTCGATCCCGTGGAACGACATGCGCCTCGCGCCGACCATCGCGCTGGCGCAGGGCTGGCCCGCCTACCCCACCGCCAGCGCCGGCACGATCAACACGTGGATGTATGGCCCGCTGCCGCTGCTCTTCCATTGGCCGGCGACGTGGGCCTCGACCGCCGCGGGCGCGCTGCTCGTCGCCGGCGCGCTCAACCTCGCGCTCACGCTCGTCCCGCTCGCGCTCGTGGGCTTCGCCTGGCCCGCGGCCGATCCGGCGCGCGACTCGCGTGCCGCGCGCGCCGTCGCATTCGTGCTGGCGCTCGCGATCTGGCCGGAGCTGCACTATTCGGTGATTTTCTCCGACAACCTCGCGATCGCGTGCGGCTTGATCGGCATGCTGCTCCTCGTGCGCGGCGCCGGGCGCGGATCGGCGCTGTGGCTCGCGGCGTTCGCCGGCACCGCCGCCGCCGGCTGCAAGCAGATCGCGCTCGGCATCCCGCTCGCGCAGATCGTGTGGCTCGGCGTCACGGCGGGCCGCGGGGCGGCGGGGTGGCACGCGCTGCGGTGCGCCGTGGCGGGCGCGGTGCTCGGCGGCGGCGCGATCCTGCTTTTTGGCTGGGAGGGGCTGTGGTTCACGCTCGTGCAAATCCCCGGGAGCTTCGGATGGGCGCCCGATCCGGCGGGACGGCTGGCGCAAGTGGGCTGGGTGCTCGCGTTGCAGATCGGCGTCCCGCTCGTCGCGATGACTTTCGCGCGCCGGGCGTTTGCGCGGCCGATGCTCCTTCTGCCCGCGCTCACGTGGCTTTGCACGCTGCCGCTCGGCCTCGCGGGGCTCATGAAGCTCGGTGGCTGGACGAACTCGATTCACAGCTTCGTCCTCTGGCTGCCGCCGGTGCTGGTCGCGCTGTTCACCGCGCCGTGGCCGGAGGCCCGGTTGAAGTCGCTCGCTGCCGCGGGGGCGTTTGCCGCGGTGGCGATCACCGCCGGGCGCGTGCTTGCGGAGGCCGACCTGCCGTTCCGCCCCAAGGTGGAAGACTATGCCGAGGCCGCCCGCATCGCCGCGCGTTTCCCGCGCGCGGTCTGGTTCCCGGTGCATCCGCTCGTCACGCTCTACAGCGATCACCGCTACTATCACGATGAGGACGGCCTCTATGTGCGCTTGATGGGGAAGAACTGGCCGAGCAACGAACACGCCGCCGCGCAACTCCCCCCGGCGATGCGCGCGATGGCCTTCCGCAGCGACTGGACCGACTGGGGCATCGCGCGCAGGATGCTGCCGCCCGGCTCGCCCGCCATTCCCTCGGGCAACTGGATCGTCCACAGCGGGACGGGGGAGGCGCCGAAGCCGTGAGCGCGCGGTGGCAGCCCTCGCGGCCGTTTCTCACGACGCTCGCCATTTTGCTCGCGCTGCTGCACGCGGTCCTCGCGGTCACCGCCACGGCGGAAAAGTGCATGACCTCCGACGAGATCGCGCACCACGATGCCGGCCACGCCTACAACACCCTCGGCGACTATCGGCTCCAGCCCGAGAACGGCAACCTGCCCCAGCGCCTCGCCGCGCTGCCGATGACGCTCGCGGGCGTGCCGCCGCCGCCGACCGGCACCCCCGCATGGCGCACCGCCGACGTGTGGAACCACGGCCACGCTTTTTTTTATCGGCAAGGACTCCTGACCGACGAGTGGGTCTGGCTCGGCCGCGCGATGATCGCGCTCGTGAGCGCGGCGACGGGATTGATCGTGTTCTTCTGGTCGCGGGCGCTCTTCGGCTGGCGGGGGGCGTTTCTCTCCCTCGTGCTGTTTGTGTTCTGCCCGGCGTTCCTCGCCCACGGGGCGCTGGCGACCTCGGACATGGTGATGACGTTCTGCTTCGTCGCGTCCGTGGGCGCATGGTGGCGGCACCTGGAAAAACCCGGCGCCGGCTGGGCCGCGATCAGCGCGACGGCGCTCGGCCTGGCATTCGTCGCCAAGTTCTCCGCGGTGCTCCTGCCGCCCATGCTCGCCCTCATCGGGGTGGGCTGGGCGATTGGCGAAGCCAAGACCGCCGGCTGGAAGCCGCCGCTCGTCCGCCTCGCGCGTTCAACGCTCCTCCATGCGGCCGCGACGTGGGCGATCATCTGGGCGTTCTACGGGTTTCGCTTCGGGGCATTCGCGCCGGAGCTCGCGGCCGGCGCGAGCTTCAACCACGGCTGGCCGTGGATTCTGCCGGGCATGGGCGCGACGGGCGATGTCATCGCCTGGCTCCGCGACCACCACGCGCTGCCGGAGGCGTGGCTCTACGGCCTCGCGTTCGTGCTGCAGTTCTCGAAGGCGCGCGGCGCGTTCATGGCGGGCGACTACAGCGTGGGCGGCTGGGTGTCGTTCTTCCCCTACGCGTTCGCGATCAAGACCACGCTGCCGTTGCTCCTGCTGCTCGCGGGCGGCGCGATCGCTGGGGCGCTCGCGGCCACGCGGAAAAAAATCGCCGCGCTGCGGCCGCTGCTGCCGCTCGCCGTGCTGTTCGGGGTATATTGGGCGACGTCGCTGGCGAGCCACCTCAACATCGGGCACCGCCACATCCTGCCGACCTATCCCGTGCTCTTCATCGCCGCCGGCTGGCTGGGCCGCTGGCTCGGCTGGCGCACGCCGCTCGCATGCGCCGCCATCGCCGGCCTCGCGCTCTGGCACGCGGGCGAGTCGCTGCGTGCGCGGCCGCACTACCTCGCCTACTTCAACCAGCTCGTCGGGGGCTCGGAGAACGGCTGGCGCCACCTCGTCGACAGCTCGCTCGACTGGGGCCAGGACCTGCCGGGGCTCAAGCGCTGGATCGACGGCCACGCGCGCGGCGAGAGAATCTTCCTCTCCTACTTTGGCACCGGCGATCCCGCCTACGAGGGCATCCGCGCGACGCTGCTGCCGACCCTGCCCGAGGTCGGCGCGCCGCGGCGCTGGCACGCGCTCGAGCCCGGCGTCTACGCGATCGGCGCGACGATGCTGCAGCACGTCTACTCCAAGGTGCGCGGCGACTGGACGCTGGAGCTCGAGCGGGAATACCAGCGGCTCCGCGCCACCGAGCCCGAGCTGCTCGCGTTCCAGGACAACCCCGCGCGCCGCGCCGCTCTGCTGCGCGATGTGCCGGCGGAAAACTGGCGCGCCGCCTGGCGGCGCTACGAGGAGCTGCGCTTCGCCCGCCTCTGCCACTACCTCCGCGTGCGCCGCGCCGACGCGACGATCGGCCACTCGATCCGGATCTACCGGCTCGACGCCGCGGAAATCGCCGCCGCCACCGGGCCTTCGCTGGAGGCCTGGCGGCGGCTGATCGAGGCGGCGGTCGCCGGGCCGGGCGCTACTGCCCCGGCGCCCGCTCCGCGTTGATCGCGGTCAGCCGGCAGATCTCAATCCAGCGGCCGCCGAAGCGCTTTCGCGCGAGCGGCTCGAGCTGGAAATTTTCCGGCAGCGCGTCATCGGGATCAACCGCCAGGTCCCCCTCGGCCGAGGTGGGCCGGAGCACGCGGGCCACGAGCACCTCGTGGAAGGTGCCCAGCCTTTGATGAAAGGTAATCTCGGCTCCGCGCCCGCGCGCGATGGAGGTGTTCAACGCCGGGATGCGCTGCAGCAGGTAGGGCATCGTCGCCTTGCTCGTGATCACGAGGACCGGGCCGCGGTGCGCGCGCACCTGCTCCAGCTCCCAGTCGAGCTCGTGCATCACCTGGTTGTGCTCGGTGTAGAAGCGATGCGCGTAGGCCCGCGCGCCGAGCGTGAGCACCCACACCGCCAGCCCGGCCGCGACGAGACGCGTCGCGCGCCCGCGTTGATCGAGCCGGTGCGCCGCCCAACCGACCATGAGCGCGAGCGCGAAGCAGAGCGGCAGCGCGAACCGCGCCGCGATGGGCTCATCCAGCCGGCTCCAGTAGTAGAACATCAGCAGCGCGAGGTTGCCCGCGATGAAGACGCCGAACAGCGCGACCACCACCTGCGCGGGCGCCCACGCGGGCCGCTCCCCGCGCGCCCGGCGCAGCCAGCCCAGGATCGCCCACGCGGCGACGCCGAGCGCCCCCGCCCCCGCCAGCGTGAGCCCGAGCGAATTGGGCTGGTCCGCGGTGGTGCTGAAGAAAAAGCGCCAGGCGCCCTCGAGGTTGTTGGCCACGTAGCCCCGGGAAAAGCGCGCCGTCTCGCCCTCGCGCAACTGCCACAGGACCGGCTTCGATTGCACGAACCGGTCGAGCCACGCGTAGGGCACGAGCAGCAACGGCGCCGCGCACGCGACCCACGGCAGCACCACCCGCCCCGCGCGCCACCACCCGATGGCGATCACAAGCGCGATCGGCACCGTGAAAATCGCCGACTCGTAGCGGCACTGCGCCAGCAACGCGGCGGCCAGCACGAGGAGCACGAGCCGATCGGGATCGGGCCGCTCCAGCCACAGCGTGGCGCACGCCATCGCGACCGCGATCATGGCGAGGTTGTGCATCTCCATGCCGGCGCCGGTGGCGTTCTGGCCGAACAGCGGCAGCGTCGCGAGCAGCGCCACCGCCAGGGCCGCGGGCGCCGCGCGGCCGGTGAGGCGCCGCGCCAGCCACCACACGAGGCCCAGCGTGAGCGCGGTGAGCGCGACATTGGCGACGAAGACGTTCTCCACGCGGAACCCCGTGAAGTCGTGCAGCAGCGAAACCACGAACGCGAAGAAGTAGGGCCGCTTGTCGAGGAAAGTGTCCACGGCGAGCCAGGTGCCCGCGAAATCGTAGGCGCGGATCGGCGCGCCGATCTCCTTGGTCGCGTGCATGTGCCAGGCCGTGCCTTGCAGCACATACTCGTCGAAGAGCACCTTGTGCGCGAACGCGTCGCTCCACACCGCGAAGATCGTCCCCGCCAGCACCGCCACCGCGCCCCAGCCCGGCCGCCGCAGCGCGCCGAGCCAAGCCTCGCGCCGCGGCACCGCGACACGCAGCGCGAAAAAACCAAAGGCCGCGAACAGCGCCAGGATGAACGGATAGCCGCCCTGCACGATCAGCCGTTCTATTTGCCGCGGGGAAAACAACCTGAACCCCACGGCCACCGCCGCGACACCCGCCGCGGCGAACACCGCGAGCCGCGGCCAGGCCGCGCGATCGCCGAGGAGCTGGCCGAGGCGTGAGGTCATCAGCGGCGAGGCGCCCGCCTCAGGGCAGCTTCTTCATGAAGTTCTCGAGGAAGAGCTGGCGCGCCTTCTCGATTTCGGCGCGGCTCATGTTTGTCGGGGGCGGCGTCGCGGTCGCGGCGGAGATCGTGGCGTCGCCCTCCTTGATCTCCTTCACCCGGCTGATGCGCGAGAGATACTCGGGATGCATCCGCTCCTCGATGACCGTCTCCAGCACGAACGCCGGCCCGAGATCGTCGCCTTCGCGGAGGCGGCTCTTGCCTTCCTCGGCGGGATCGAGCCGGAGCCGCTGGAAGACAAAGATGTCGGAGAACGTCCGGTTCTTCAGGAAGAATGCGAGGTGCTCGCGTCGCTCCTTGGCGATGGTCGTCGGCGTGGCCGAGACGCGGTGCGCGATCCACAGGGCCGAGTCGTTGTCGATCATCAGGTAGTCGGAGCGCGGCTGCGCGGCGATGAACGCGCGCCGCCACGCCGTCTCGCGGCCCGCGAGGTATTCCTGGCTGTAGGCGTGCGCCGCCATCGAGGGGACGCCGCGCGTCAGCAGGCCCACGACCGCGAGCGCCAGCAGCGCCCGGACCACCGCCGGCCGCCGGATCTCCGTCAGCACGATCATGAGCGCGAGCGCGAGCGCGAGGTGCGTGGGCAGGCTGAGTCGGCGGATGACGGGATCGTCGAACTTGCCCCAGAAATAGCACATGAGGAGCGCGAACTGCAGCGCGAGCCCGACGCCGAACGCCAGCGCGGCCAGCATCGCGGGCGGCTGCTCCGGGAGCGCGCGCACGCGCCGCGCCACGAGCACGAGGCAGAGCACCACCGCGAGCACGCCGAGCGCGGAGAACACGAGCGAGTTGGGCTGGTCCTTGGCGTCGGAAAAGAAAAACGTGACGGCGTGCTCAAGGTTTTCCCCGATGTAGGAAAACGAGAACGGCGTCGTCGTGCCGGGCTTGCTGCCCATCTCCCACGCGCTCGCGCGCACGTCGAAAATCCGGTGCTGGAGCGGATAGTGGATCATCAGCAAGGGCGCGACGATCACCGGCCATGGCAGGATCACCCGGCCCTCGCGCCACCAGCCCCACAGCACGAGCAGCGCGACGGGAAGCAGGTAGATGACGGATTCGTAGCGCACCTGCGCGAGCAGCAGGCCCGCGAAGCAGAAGGCCGTGAGCGACGCGTCGTCGCGCCGCTCGACCCAGCGCGCGCCGAGCAGCAGCGTGGCCGCGATCATGGTGAGGTTGAGCAGCTCGAAGCCGCCGCCCGTGCTGTTGTGCGCGAGCAGCGGCAGGCCGGCGAACAGCGCGACCGCGAGCCAGCCCGCGGCGCGGCCGGCCAGCCGGCGGCCGAGCGCGCACACGAGGCCCAGGAAGCCGAAGGTGAGCCCCGCGTTGAGCACGAAGGCGTTTTCCGGCCGGTAGCCCGTGACGTCGTGCACCAGCGACACGAGGAACGGGAAGAACAGCGGCCGCTTGTCCACGATGCCCTCGATGATCACGAACGCGCCCTGGATGTCGTTGCCCCGCAGCGGCGTGATCGCCGTCTTGTCGAAGTGCATGCTCATCGACGTGCCGAGGAGCATGATCTCATCCATCACGATCTTGAAGCCGAAGGCCTCGTGCACCAGCAGCACCGTGCCGCCGAGCGCGACGACGAGCGCCGAAACCCAGTCAACGTCGCGCCAATCCCACGCGCGCAGATCGGCGGCGAACGTTTTCCAGAGCGCCCACACCCAGATCGCGAATGCGGCGAGCACAAACCAGAAACCCGTCTTCGAGACCAACGTGATCGCCGGCTTGTCCGGGATGGCGAAGAAACCGAGCACCACCGCCCCCGCCGCGGCGGCGACGAAAAGCCAGCACCGGCGATCGGAGAAAACGGAGGCGAGGGAAAATGGCGTCATGCGGGCGCCCCGCGCGATTTCAGGGCGAACCAGCAAGAGAAAGGACGTTTCCCGCGTGCCCGTCCACTGGCAAAAACACGGCGCGGCGCGGAGAAAAATCCGTCACGCGCGCCGGCGGGAAGCGAGCAGGGCGGGTCACAGACCCGCCCTGCTCCCTGCCTGATCACCGCCAGATGCCCGCGATGAAGACGAATCCGGTGTCGCGCCGCTCCCAGCGCGGCTCGATCCACACGGCCTTCGGATGCGGCGGACGCTCCCAATGGCCGGGCACCCACACGTAGAAGCGGCCATCATGCCGCCAGTGGCCCGCGATCCAGATGTGGGCGGCCGACGGGCGCTCCCGCTCGATGATGACTTCCTTGCGCGGCGCCGGCGGCGCCTCGCGCACGATCACGACCGTCTCCGCGGGCGGAGTCGCGACCACGACGGCCGGCGGGGGAGGCGCGGCCACCACGGCGACGGCATGCGCGTGGCGCGGCCGCTCCGCCACGATGCAGCCGGAAAGGGAAACCGCCAACCAACCGAGGCCCGCCAGCCGGGCCACCGCGATCCATTCGCGACGCGAGAAGAACATCCAGACCGACAGGAGCGAAGAGGTTTCGAGGTTCATGCGCCCGTAGACGAACTTCACCCCGCCCTGTTTCAATCTTCTTGTGACGAACAAAAAATTAACCGTGTAACCCGTGCGGACTCCCGCCGTCCCGCGGCGGCGGGCGTTTCCAGATTTGCCACGCCCCGCGCCGCCCGCTTCGTTGCGCGACAGCACCGCTCCGCATGTCCGCCCCCGCTCTCCGTCGCACCCTCGTCAAGCACGCCCTCGACGCCGCCGCGCCCGCCGACGCCATCTTGCTCCAAGGCTGGGTCCGCACGCGTCGCGATGCGAAGGCCTTCTCGTTCATCGAGCTCAACGACGGCTCCTGCCTCAAGGGCATCCAGGTCATCGCCAACGCCACGCTGCCCAACTACACGACCGAGATCGCCCGCGCCCACACCGGCGCCGCGATCGAGGTGCGCGGCAGGCTCGTGCCCTCGCAGGGCCAGGGGCAAAAATGGGAAGTCGTCGCGGGCTCGTTCTCCATCCTCGGCGAGGCCGACGCCTCCTACCCGCTCCAGAAAAAGGGCCACACGCTCGAGTTCCTCCGCGAGATCGCGCACCTGCGGCCGCGCTCCAATCTCTTCGGCGCGGTCTTTCGCGTGCGCTCGCGGCTCGCCTACGCGGTGCACCAGTTTTTCCAGGAGCGGAATTTCTTCTACGTCCACACGCCCATCATCACCGCGAGCGACGCCGAGGGCGCGGGCGACATGTTCCGCGTCACCACGCTCGACCTCGCGCACCCGCCGATGACGGAGGAGGGCCACGTGGACGCGGCGAAGGACTTCTTCGGCAAGAAGACCTTCCTCACCGTGAGCGGCCAGCTCGAGGGCGAGATCTTCGCGCACGCGCTCTCCAACGTCTACACCTTCGGCCCGACCTTCCGCGCCGAGAACAGCAACACCTCGCGCCACGCCGCCGAGTTCTGGATGATCGAGCCCGAGGTGGCGTTCTGCGATCTCGAGGGCGACATGACGCTCGCCGAGGAGTTCGTGAAATATCTCATCCGCGACGCGCGCACGCACTGCGCCGCCGACCTCGAGTTCTTCGGCAAGTTCGTCGACAAGGACCTGCTCGCCCGCCTCGACTTCGTCCTCGAAAAGCCATTTGTCCGCTGCAGCTACACCGAGGCCGTCGAGATTCTCACGAAGAGCGGCAAGACGTGGGAGCATCCCGTCTCGTGGGGCGCCAATCTCCAGGCCGAGCACGAGCGCTATCTCACGGAGGAACACTTCAAGTGCCCCGTCACGGTCTACAACTACCCGCGCGCGATTAAGGCGTTCTACATGCGCCAGACCGATGGCTGCGCGCCCGACCGGCAGACCGTCGCCGCGATGGACCTGCTCGTGCCCGGCATCGGCGAGATCATCGGCGGCAGCCAGCGCGAGGAGCGGCTCGACAAGCTCCGCGAAGGCATGGCGCTGCACCACCTCGACGAGAAAGCCTACTGGTGGTATCTCGACCTGCGACGCTACGGCAGCGTGCCGCACGCGGGCTTCGGCCTCGGCTTCGAGCGGATGCTCATGTTCGTGACCGGTGTCGGCAACATCCGCGACGTCATCCCCTTTGCCCGCACGCCGGGCACGGCGGACTTCTAGGCGCTGGAGGCTCTCACGATCTCATCGCGGGCGCATGCCCGTGGCAGGGCGGGCCACAGACCCGCCGTGCCCATCGGGGGCGAGCCGCCAGGTTCATGACCGGCTCCCGTCCACCTCGGCGATCGGCTAGGGCAGCGGGCGAATCCGGACGCTCTTGAAATAAAATACGCTGGTCGGATCGTGACCTTGCAGGGCGATCGCCCCGCCCGCGGGATTGAGCACGCGCCCCTTGCGCTCGGCCGTGCGCTGGGCCTTCGCATCCGGTGGTTCGGTGTAGTCCACGACGGTCGTCCCGTTCAGCTGAACAACGATGCGCTGGTCCTGCACGGTGATGCGCACCGTGAACCACTTCGTTTCATCCACCGGCGATTTGTCGAGGTCGACGACGGCATAGAGGCTGCCGGTCTTGCGCTTTTCCTTGGCGGTGCTGTTGAGCTGGATTTCGTATCCGTGCGAGAGGCGGAGCGCTTCCGACTGGGTCGCATAGTCGGTATGGATAAAAACCCCGCTGTTGGCCTCGGGCTCGCCGCGCGCGACGACCTCGAGCTCGAAATTCCTGAAGCGCACGAAGTCCGCCTTGCCGTCGCCCACGAAGAAGAGGTGGGAGCTTTGCTTCGTGCCATGCGCGCGAATCGCGCCATCGACCACCGACCACGAGTCGGGATAGGCGTTGGCCTTCCAGCCCGTGAGGTCCTTGCCGTTGAAAAGCTCGCGCCACGCCTCGGCCGCCCGGGCGAGCGGTCCGGGCCCGATCACAAGGCCAGCCAGCAAAACGGCCCGACGGACAAAGAGGGAGGCTTTCATCACCACCCTCGTTGCCCTTCCGGCCCGCGGCCTGCAACCTCCGGCTTCGTGCCCTCGCGTCCACCCGCTCTCCACCTCGCGATTTTCCCGCTCATGGCGCTCGCCGCGCTGGCCTCCTGCGCCCGGCGCGAGACGGCGGTCGCCCAAGGCAACCGCACGGGCATCCTCCACGTGGGCAACGGCGCCGAGCCGCAGTCGCTCGATCCGCACCTCGCCGGCGGCACCGTCGACCACAACGTCCTCTCCGCGCTTTACGAGGGTCTCGTCACCCTCGACGAGCGGACCTTTGCGCCCCGCCCCGGCGCCGCCGAGCGCTGGGAGATTTCCGCCGATGGGTTGCGCTACACGTTTCACCTCCGCCGCGGCGCGCAGTGGTCCAACGGCGACGCGCTCACGGCGCGGGACTGGATGTTTTCGTTCCGCCGCGCGCTCTCGCCCGCGCTCGGCTCGGAATACAAGGACGCGCTCTTCCCCGTGAAAAACGCCGAGGATTTCGCGCGCGGCCGTGTCACGGATTTCGCGCGGGTGGGCTTCCGCGCGCCCGACGACTTCACGCTCGAGATCACCCTCGCGCAGCCGACGGCGTATTTCCTCGCCGTGCTGCGCACCAATGTCTGCTTCCCCGTCCACGCCGCCTCGGTCGAGCGCGGCGGCGCGCGCTTCGACGACCGCACGGCCAGGTGGTCGCGCGCCGCGCCGCTCGTGGGCAACGGCCCCTTCCGCCTCCGCGAGTGGCGCGACCATGCCCACATCGCCGTGGAGAAAAACCCCCGCTACTGGGACGCCCCGCGCGTGCGCCTGCGCGAGATCGTTTTCTATCCGAGCGAGTCCACGCAGAGCCAGGAGCTCTCCTTCCGCGCCGGCCAGCTCCACACGACGTGGGACGTGCCGCTCTCCAAGCTCGACGCCTACCGCCAGGACGCGCCCGCGCTGCTCCGCGTGGAGCCGTATTTCGAGAGCTACTTCCTCCGCTTCAACACCACGCGCGCCCCGTTCACCGACCCGCGGGTGCGCCGCGCGCTCGCGCTCGCCGTCGATCGCGCGGCCATCGTGAAAAACATCCTGCGCGGCGGCCAGACGCCCGCCCACGCGCTCACCCCGCCCGGCCTCGCCGGCTACACCCCGCCCGCCGCGCTCGCCCACGATCTCGCGGCGGCGAAAAAGCTCCTCGCCGAGGCCGGCTTTCCCGAGGGCCGTGGCTTCCCGCGCGTCGAGCTCACGACCATCTCCTCCGAGATCAACCAGCGCATCGCCGAGGCGGTGCAGCAGATGTGGCGCCGCGACCTCGGGATCGAAATCACGATCATCCAGAAGGAGTTCAAGATCCTCCTCCAGGCGATCGACAACGCCGTGCTCGACTTCGCCATCGCCCGCGGCCGCTGGATCGCCGAATACCCCGACCCCCTCACCTACCTCTCGATCTTCACCGCGGGCAACGGCGTCAACGGCACCGGCTTCGCCGACCCGGCCTACGACACGATGATCGCCGCCGCCGCGCTGGAACCCACGGCCGCCGCGCGCCTCGCCGCGCTCCAGCGCGCCGAGGCCTACCTGCTTGAGCGCATGCCCATCGCCCCCATCTACTGGGGCTCGCGGACCACGCTCGTCGCGCCGTCCGTGCGCGGCTGGCAGGACTCGCCGCTCGGCTTCCACAACTACAAGGACGTGTGGCTGGAGCCCTGAGGAACAAGGCCGTGGAGAGCTGAGGGTTGAGAGGCCGGTTCCCGGAGGCGGGCGGCCCGGACGAGATCGCCGCGGCGAAATACACCGTTTGGTTTTCCCTCAACGCCCAGCTCTCGACGCTCAACCGCCTGAGCCCCGCCGGGGCCCCGCGCGACGCTTGCACGCGGGGACACGAGCGCCCCACACTGGCCGGCTGCATGATCGGTCTCCACGAAGGCAAAGGCTCCAAGGTGCGCGCAAAGAAGCCCGTCGAGCGCACGCTGCTGCTGCGCCTGCAGGTGGTCGCCTGCGAGCCGCCGGTCTGGCGCCGCCTGCTCGTGCGCGAGTCGATGTGGCTCTCGCGCCTGCACGACGCCATCCAGGTCGCCTTCGACTGGTTCGACTACCAGACGCACGCCTTCAACTTGGACGACCTCCGCTACGGCAACCCGCTCAAGCGCGACGAGCTCACCATCGAGGACGACCGCGACATCACCCTCGCCGAGCTCGATCTCGAGCATCACGGGCGCTTCACCTACGGCTACCACTTCGGCGAAGGCTGGCAGGTCGAGATCAAGCTGGAGAAGATCGGCACCGTGGAGCGCGGGCACCACTACCCCGCGTGCCTCGGCGGCGAGCGGGCCGGCCCGCCGGAAGACTGCGGCGGCATCGACGCCTACCACGACATGCTCGCCTGCCTGAAGGAGCCGCACACCGAGCTCGGCCGCGAATGGCGCGAGTGGCTCGGCCCCGACTACGATCCCGAGGCTTGCGACCCCGCGCGCATCAACGCGGCCCTGAAGAAAATCGGGAAATAACCCGCCGCGCCGCGCTCGGTGCGACTCCGTGAAGCTGATGATCGAGTGCCGCTCGAGCATCTCCTGCCGCCGCGCGCGCTCGGTCTTGAGCACGACGCGCTCGACGCTGTTCCACGTCTCGCAAAAGCGCAGGCGCCGGCGGCTGTCCCCCCGCATCACCTGCCTCGCGCCCCGGTGCAGGATGGGCAACGCCCACGCCGCGGAGCGGCCGGCGCGAAACTAACCGGCGGCCATCAGGCCTTGGCCGGCACCGTCGGGAAGAAGGGCGCCAGGCCGTCGATGAAGGGCTTCAGCACCTCGGGCTCGGTGCGCGTCTGCGTCCAGTGCATCAAGAGCACCGCCATGATCAGCAGCAGCGCGAAGCCCACGAGCGCGGGGCTGATGTTCCTCAGGAAGCGGTAGAAGCTGACGATCATCAGCACCGCGAAGAACCCGCACACGATCGTGATGAAGTGGTGCTCCGCGAACAGCGCCTTGATCTGCTGCCAGAGCGGATCGGCGGCTTGCTGGATCGGTGTGAGATCGACGTTCATCGGTGGCGGGGAAACGGTGCGCCGGGGCCGGGCTCCGGCAAAGGCAAATCGGCGCGCCGGGCGTCAACGGCGCGTAAAGTTTCAAGCCGCGGCTCCAAAACCGCGCGGGGTTTCAGCCCGCGCCGGAACCGGACGGGGCCTTCGCCAGCCGGCGCGGGCCCAAGCCTCGCGCGGCCTTACTTTTTCTCCGGCAGCGTGCCCGCGAGCACCGTCACCATCCTGTCGGGCACGAGGTGCTTTTTGATCGCGGCGTTGACCTGCTCGAGCGTGAGGGCTTGCAGGCGCTTGGGATACTCGTCGACCCACTCGGGGCCGAGGCCGCGCTGGAGGGTGGTGAGCAGGGTGCCCGCGACGCCACCGGTGGTGGCGAGCTGGACCTTGTAGGTGCCGGTGAGCGTGATCTTGAAATCGGCGAGTTCCCGCGCGGTGACGCCGCCCGCGGCGAAGCGCGCGAGCTCACGGCGCGTCGAGGCGAGGCCCTTGTCGAGGAGGTCGGGCGCGAACGTGCCGCGGATGGCCCACGCGCCGTCGGTGTAGGTGTCGCCGGTGAGCTGCGCACCGATGCCGTAGGTGAGGCCCTCCTTGTTGCGGATGATGTCGAGCAGGCGCGCGGTGAAGAAGCCGCTGCCGAGCACGGAGGTCGCCATGTTGAGCGCGAGGCGATCGGCGTCGGTGTAGCGCAGGCCGGAGGGCTGGCCGATGAAGAGCGAGACGCTGGTCTTGCCAGGCATCGGGACCGTCTCGGTGCGGCTGGCGGCGAGCGCGGGCGCGGGCTTCGCCGCCTCGAAGCCGTGGCCGCCTTTCCAGCCGGAGAACGCATCGCGCAGCGCGGCGTCGATCGCGGCGTCGTCCACGTCGCCGACGAGCACGAGGCGCAGCGAGGCCGGGCCGTAGTTCGCGGCGTGGAACGCCTTCACCTGCTCGAGCGTCGCGGTCTCGAGATCGGCGAGGTATTTTTCCGTGGTGGGCGGGCGGTTCGGGTGGCCCTCGGGAAACACGGCGCGGGCGAAGGCCTCCTCGGCGCGGTAGTCGGTCTCCTCGAGCGCGCGGCGGCGCTGGCCGGCGAACTGCTTCTTGAGCTTGGCGAGCTCCTCGGCGTCGAAGCGCGGCGCGCGGAGCTGCTCGCCGAGCAGCGCGAGCACGAGCGCGAGATCCTTGCGGAGGAACTTGCCCGAGATGTTCGCGACGTGCGAGTCGGTGCCGAAGCCGAGCGTGGCGCCGGCCTGCTCGAGCAGCGCGGCGATGGCGAACTTGTCGCGCGTGACCGTGCCCTTGTCGAGGAGGCCCGCGGTGAGATCGGCGACGGCGGAGTTGCCGGGCGGGTTGAACACGTCGCCGGCGGCGAGCGCGCCGCGCAGCGTGACGACGTCCTTGATGCTGGTCTTGAGCGTGAGCACATCGGCGCCGGCGAGGGTGCGGCGGCGGACGTTGGGCGCGATGAGCGCGCCGCCGGAGGAAGAGGCGGCGGCAGCGGCGAGCGGGCCGCGCTCGGTGGCGCGCGCGAGGGGAAGACGCGGCGCGGGCGCCGCGTCCCCAGCGGAGGCCGAGGGCTCGCGGTAATAATACGGGCCGGGGGCGCCAAGGCGCTTGGGCGCGCCGGTTTTCTCGCCGGAGGCGCCGCCCTCGGCGATCGGGACGAACCAGCCGGTCGTGCCCTGATCCTCGACGAGATAGGTCTTGATCACGCGGTTCACGTCGGCGGCGGTGACGGCGCGGAGCTGATCGGCGAGCGTGATGTAGTGCGTCCAATCGCCGACGGCGATGGCCTCGTTGATCTGGCCGGCGATGGCGAAGGAGCCGTCGCGCGCGTAGGCGAGGCGGGCGAGGCGCTGGTTGGCGGCGCGCGAGACCTCGTCGGCGGTGACGCCCGCGGCGCGGAGTTTTTCCACCTCGGCGAGCAGCGTCCGCTCGACCTGCTCGTGCTTCACGCCGGGCGAGACGAGGACGCTGAAGGAGAAGATCGTGTTATCGTGGAAGTAGCCCTTGGAGGCGTCGGCGCTGATGGCGAGGTTGGTGTCGATGAGCGCGCGGTAGAGGCGGCTGTTCTTCCCGTCGCTGAGGACGCCGGCGAGAATCTCGAGCGGGGCATGATCGGGGTGGAGCGCCGGCGGCGCCTTGTAGGCGAGCTGCACGGCGCCGACCTCGCCGGGGCGCTTCACGGTCACGCGGCGCGGGCCGGTCTGCGCGGGCTCCTCGGTGTAGGGCGAGGGAATCGGCCGCGGCGCGCGCGTAATCGCGCCGAAATGCTTCCTCACGAGCGCGAGCGCGGCGTCGGCCTGAAAGTCGCCGATGATCGTGACGGTCGCGTTGTCGGGCCAGTAGAACGTGTCGTAGAACTCGCGGAGCTTGGCGATGGAGACCTTCTCGATGTCGGAGCGCCAGCCGATGGTCGGGTGGTGGTAGGGGTGCGCGAGGTAGGCGATGGCGTTGACCTCCTTGTCGAGCGCCTCGGCGGGATCGTTTTCGCCGCGCTCGAATTCGTTGCGCACGACCGTCATCTCGGGCTTGCGGTCCTCCTCGCGGAGCAGGAGGTTCCTCATGCGGTCGGCCTCGAGCTCGACGGCGATGGCGAGGTGATCGCTGGGGAGGTTCTCGTAGTAGTTGGTGCGGTCGAACCACGTGGTGGCGTTGTTGATGCCGCCGATCTTGTCCATCACGGTGTCGAAGCCCTTGCCGATGCCGGGGTGGAAATTCTTCGAGCCCTTGAACATCAGGTGCTCGAGGAGGTGCGTCGCGCCCGTGGTGCCGGTGACCTCGTGGCGCGAGCCGACCCGATACGTGACCATGAACGTGAGCACCGGCGCCGAGTGATCCTCGAGCAGGAGCACGGCGAGATCGTTGGCGGCGAGCTTGTATTCGGTGATGCCGTCGAGGGTCTTCACATAGGTGTAGCCCGCGGGCGCGGCGGCGCGGGCGGCGGTGCAAAACAGGAGGCAGGCGACGGAAGGCAGGAGACGGGAGAAGCGGTGCATGGCGAGGAGGTCGGTAACGAACGCGCCGCGACGCTGGCCGCAAGCGCGCGCGGGGCCAAGCTGTTTGCGGCGAATGGCGACAAGCGCCGGCCCGGCAGACGCGAGCTACGGCACCGGCACCGGCCGCTTCTCCGACGCGGTCGGCAAAAACTCCCCGAAGGGCAGCGGCTGCGCGAGGCCCCGCAGCGCGTTGCCAAAGAGCAGGCGCCGCTGCTCGGGCGAGAGGCCGGGCTGCAACATGGCGACGCGATAGGGCGCGTAGATCGCCGCTTCGCGGCCAAAGGTGTCGAAGTCCGCCATCGACGCGGCGTGCGCCCGCAGCAGGGTGTCGGCGCTGAGCGGCTTGCCGGTCTTGCGGTCGATCTGGCCCTCGGCGACGGCGGCGAGGCTCCGGCGGATCGCGTGGTAGCGCGCCTCGAGTTTCCCAAAGGCCTCGGCGTTGCGCTCCATGTAGTCGCGGGCGGCGGCGCGGCGGGCCGCGGTGCGCCGGGCCGCGGCGGCGCCTTCGTTGTCCTCGACCGTGTAGGGGGCTCCCGCGGCGGCCTGATCGGTGAAAACCTTGAGCTCGCCGTAGAACACGTCGCGATCGGCGTTGTAGGAATTGATCTCCTCGAAGAGCCGCGCGGGCACCCACGGCGGCGCGGGCGGCGCGGTGGGCGCGAGGCGGCCCGCCAGCTCGGCGCGCATCTCCTCTGCCAGGTGCTCGAGCGCGACGATCTCCGGCCACTGCTTGTCCGCGAGCGCGGCGAAGGCGGCGTTGCGCTCCGCCTTGTCCGCGCCGTCGTGCGCGATCACGGCGGCGTGCAGCTCGCGCTTGAGGGCGGCCTTCTTCCCGTTGTAGGCGGCGAGCTGGGTGCGCAAGGCGGGCGAGGCGCCGGCGGGCAGGCGGAAGCGCGCCGTCTCCGGCGAAAAGAAGATCGCGTCGCTGTCGGCGCGATCACCCGGCAGGCCGCGGGCCTGGCGCGCCGCGCCACGCAGCTCGATCGCCCGCTCGCGGAGCAGGCCGCGCTGCGCGGGCAGCAGGCCCGGCTGGTAATGGGCCGCGGCGCGCACCACCTGGAACTGCGCCTCCGCCTCGGCGGCGTCGGTGTGGCCCTTGCGGGGATCAAGCTTCCAGCGGCGGCCGGCGCTCCAATCGATGTTCACGCGCCAGAAGTAGTCCGACAGGAGATCCGCCCTGAGCCGCTCGGCCTCGGCCTCCAGCGCCACGAGGCGCGGCGTCTGCTCCGCCTCCAGCGCGCGCAGCGCCGCCTCGTCGATGGCGTCGCTGGCGGCGTCGGGCGGGACGAGGCAGTTGAGCAGCGTGGTGGTCTCCCGATCGCGCGCGACGCGGTAGGCGTGGAGGCGCGCCTCGATCTTGGGATCGAGCTTCAGGTTGAAGAGGCGCGTGCTCAGCGCCGGATAGAACGGCTCGTGGAGAAAGGCCGCCAGGCCGTCGGGCGGCGTGAGGCTGCGGCCGTATCGCCAGCCGGGCCACCGGCTGCCCTGGTTCGTGAGCGCGGCGCCGTAGATCGGCGGCGTCGACGGGAAAAACACCACGCGCGCAAAGGGCGTGTCGCTGAACACCTGCGCGCCCGCCGGCACCGCGCCGGCCAGCGCCCCGGCCGCGAGCAGCGCGCGCAGCGGCGGAGGCACAAGGACAGCGGGGCAAGCAGGCATCACAGGCGGGGCACCGGGCGAGACGCAGCCGGCGGAGCGAGGATGCTGCCGGTTTCCCGCGGGACGGGACCGGCGGCCGCGGAGCGGCGCCGCGCGTCAGAGCGGCCGCACCCAGATGTTGCGGAAGCGATCCGGGATGGAGTTCTTGTGATCCTGGAAGCGGAACGGGGCCTTCTCGGGGAAACTGCCGTCCCAACTCGTCGCCTTCTTGTGCAGGGTCGGCCCGAGGAGGGCGGTGTTGTTTTGGACGACGATGCCGTTGATGATCGTCGTGATGCGGGCGGGCTCGACGACCTTGCCGTTGGCGAGCTTGGGCGCGGTGAAGATGACGTCGTAGGTCTGCCACTCGCCGGCCTTGCGCACCGCGTTCACGAGCGGCGGCGTCTGGCCGTAGACCGCGCCCGCCATGCCGTCGGCGTAGGTGGGGTTGTTGTCGCAGTCGAGAATCTGGCACTCGTAGCGATCCATGAAGAAGACGCCGGCGTTGCCCTTCTTCTGCGAGTTGCCCTCGGTCTTGGGGTCGCTCTTCCACTCGATGTGGAACTGGCAGCTGGCGAACGAAAGCTTCGACCACACGTCGCCGCCGTCGACGATCAGCTCGCCGTGGTCGATCTTCCACGGGCAGGGCTTGCCGTCCTTGCCGATGAGCGCGTCGGTGTTCTTGCCGTCAAAGATGATGATCGCGTCCGCCGGCGCCGCGCCGGGCTTTTCACCGGGCTTGACCGTGGGCGGCGCGGGGCGGGCGATGTCGTGGACCTTCCACTTGCTGCCGGAGAAGATCGGGGGCGTGTCATCATAGCCGAGCGGATAGACGACGGGTTTCTTTTCGGCCGGCGCGCCAAACGCGACGGCGGCGAGGCTGACGAGGGGAAGAGCGAGGAGGGCTTTGTTCATGAGGAAGCAAGGACGAACGAGGCGCAAAAGAGGCCCGCGCTCAAGCCTGCTCCGGCCAGACGCCGTGGCAGCGATACCTCGCCCAGAGCGGGGCGGTCTTTTCGTTCTTCCGAAACGCAATCGCCGCGATGCCGGCCACGACGCCGCCCGCCCGCTCGACCAACTCGACCGCGGCGCGCACGGTGGCGCCGGTCTCAATCCACTCGTCCGTCAGCAGCACGCGCGTGCCGGGCGGCCACGGATCGGCGCGCAGCTCGAAGGTCTTCTCCGCGCCGGAGTAGTCTTTGAAAGACACCCGCTCGTGCCGCACGGGAAGCTTGCCGCCCTTGCGGACGGGCACGAAGCCCACGCCGAGCCGCAGCGCGATGGCGGTGCCGACGATGAAGCCCAGCGCGTCGGTGCCCACCACGCGGTCGACTTTTTCACCGCGCCAGGGCGCGATCAGGTCGTCGACCAAGGCGGCGAAGGCCGCCGGCTCCGCGAAGATCGGCGTCACGTCGCTGCGCTTGTAGTGCAGCTTGCTCCGGTCGATCAGGCGCAGATAGTCCACGGCTCACCTTCGCCGCCGCCTTGCGCGCGAGGCAACGCCAACTTTCCCTTCCGCTCCCTCGCCGCGCATGGCCGCCCGCCGCAAAGTCATCATCGACCAGGACACGCTCGGCCCCGCCACGAGCAACCTCCAGGCGGTGGCGCTGCTCGTGCAGTCGGCCGACACGGAGGTGCTGGGGGTGTGCGTGCCCACGGGCGACCACTGGCGCGACCAGCAAGTCCGCCACGCGCTGCGCTTCCTCGAGATCATCGGCCGGGCCGACATTCCGGTCGTGCCGGGCGCGCAGATGCCGCTCGTCGCCACGCCGGCCGCCACCGCCCGGTGGGAAAAGCGCCACGGCAAGCTCGTCTACAACGGCGCCTGGGATCTCGCGCGCCCCGGCAAGTGGGCCGACCCCCGCGAGACGCGCGATCTGCCCGAGGGCAATCCGGCCGCCGCGCCCTCGGCCGAGCGCGCCGCCAGCTTCTACGTGCGGCTCGCGCGCGCGCACCCGGGCGAGATTTCCCTCTGGGCCGCGGGCCCGCTGACCAACCTCGCGCTCGCCTGCCGCCTGGATCCGGAGTTTCCCACGCTCGTGCGCGAGCTGCACTTCATGGGCGGCTCGTTTCAGCCGCGGACGCAGGCGCGCGAGTTTGCGCACACCCCGCGGCGCGAATTCAACGTGCGCTTCGACGCCGAGGCGGCGCGCATCGTCTTCCGCGCCCCGTGGCCGCGCGTCACATGCTCGCCGATCGACGTGTCGCAGGAGGTGCGCTCGACGCCGGAGCTGTTCACCGCCATCGCGCGTGCGGGCACGCCGCTCGCCCGCTACCTCGATCAATTCGGCCAGCGCGGCCGCCCGATGTGGGACGAGGTCGCCGCCGCCACGTGGCTCGACGAGTCGCTGGTCACGCGGCACGACGATCTCTTCATCGACGTCAACCTCGACCGCGGCGCGGGCTACGGCGACATGGTGTGCTGGGCGCCCGGCGCCGAGCCCGGCCTCGGCGAGGCCCGCGCCCGCGTGCAGCGGCAAATTGACGAGGCGCGGTTCAAGGAGCTGTTCCGGCAGCTGTGTTCCCGGTAGGATTCACCCACCCATGAAACGACTTTTCACTGCTGCGCTGCTTCCGGGCCTGCTGTCGGCCTTCGCCGCCGAGCCCGCCGACCTCCTCATCACCCGCGCGCATGTCGTGACGATGAACGCGACGAAGGACGTGATCGAGGAGGGTGCGGTCATCATCCGCGGCGAGCGCATCATCGCGGTCGGCCCGGCCGCCATCGCGGCGCGCTACACGGCGCGGAAAACCATCGATGCCCGCGGCGCCCTCGTGCTCCCGGGCATGATCAACACGCACACCCACGCGCCGATGACCGTGTTCCGCGGGCTGGGCGACGACGTGCCGGACCGGCTGCGGCGGTTCATCTTCCCGCTCGAGAAGAACCTGATGAACCGCGAGTTTGTCCACTGGGGCGGGCTCCACGGCCTCGTCGAGATGATCGAGGGCGGTGTCACCACGCTGGTGAACAGCTACTACTTCGAGGAGGATTTCGCGGCGGACGTCAAAAAGGCCGGGATGCGCGGCGTGCTCGGCCAGACCGTGATCAACTTTCCCGCGCCGGATGCCCCCGAGCCCTATGGCGGCCTCGCGCTGGCCGAGAGGTTTGCCAGGGCATGGCGCGGCGACCCGCTCATCACGCCCGCGATCTCGCCGCACGCGCCCTACACGGTCGACGCCGCGCACCTGCGCGCGATCGCGAGGCTCTCGGCCGAGCTCGACGTGCCGGTGCTCATGCACCTCGCGGAGATGACCGAGGAGATGGAGCTGCTGCGCAAGGAGCATGGCATGACGCCGGTCGAGTTCCTCGACTCCGTGGGCCTGCTCAACCGCCGGCTCGTCGCGGCGCATTGCATCTTCGTCACCGACTCCGACATCGCGCTGCTCAAGGCCCGCGACGCCGGCGTCGCGCACAACATGGTCGCCAACATCAAGTCGGCCAAGGGCGTCGCGCCCGCGCTGAAGATGTTCGACGACGGCCTGCGCGTCGGCCTCGGCACCGACGGGCCGATGAGCGGCAACACCCTGGATCTGATCGGGCAGCTCGGCTACGTCGCCAAGGTCCACAAGCTCGACCGCAAGGACCGCAACGTGATGCCCGCGATCAAGGTCGTCGAGATGGCCACGATGGGCGGGGCGCGGGCCCTCCACCGCGAGGCGGATCTCGGTTCGCTCGAGCCCGGCAAGCTCGCCGACGTGATCCTCGTCGATCACGAGAGCACGGCCATGGTGCCGCTCTTCGACGTCTATTCCGCGCTCGTCTACGCCGCGAGCCCGCGCGACGTGCGCACGACCATCATCCACGGCCGCGTGATCATGGAGGATCGAAAGCTGCTGACGATCGATGCCGCCGAGGTGCGCGCGCACATGCGCGACATCACGCGCCGCATCAACGCCGCGCTTGCGACGGGGCTGAAGTAAACTTGTATCTTCCTTTCCACCTGTTCGCACCATGCACCAAAGAACCACCGCCACCCTCCTCGCCCTCGCCGCCGCGCTGCCCGCGCTGTTTGGCGCTTCGGCTCCCACGGCCGAAACCGTCACGCTCGAGGCCTTCACCGTGACCGGCTCCAACCTCCGCGCCGGCGAGTCCGTCGGCGGGGCCAATCTCCGCGTCGTCACCGCGGCCGAGATCGAGCAGGCGGGCACGGGCAGCCTGTTCACCTTCATGAGGAAAATCCCCGAGGCCGGCGCCAACGGCTTCGGCGAGAATCGCGTCAACACCTCCTCGCCCGGCACGGCCTCGGTTTCGCTGCGCGGGCTCGGCGCCAACTCCACCCTCGTCCTCCTCAACGGCCGCCGGCTCGCACCCGCGCCGTTCGCGCAAGGCGGCAGCGCCGCCGCGCTCGGCACAATCCAGTTCGCCGATCTCAACATGATCCCGGCCGATGCCATCGCGCGGGTCGAGGTGCTGAAGGACGGCGCCTCCGCCGTCTATGGCGCCGATGCGGTCGCGGGCGTCGTAAACTTGATTCTCAAGGACAACGTGCAGGGCGCGACGGCGCGCGCGTTCTACGGCGACTTCCCCGGCGGCATCGCCGCCAATACCGTCAAGGGCAGCTTCTACACCGGCGCGAAGGATGGGAAGACGAAGCTCTTCGTCCTCGCGAACTACCTCCATCAGGCGAAAATCCAATATGGCGAGCTCTCACCCAAGCTCGTCGCACTCTCCAACGGCGGCAACCCCGGCACGTTTGTCGTGCCCGTGGGCGCGACGAATCCCATCACCGGCCAGGTGATCCCGGCGGGCACGGCGGCGGCGGCGCGGACCTTCACGGTGGACACCAGCGCGACGACGACGCAGCTGCGCTTCAACACGACACCCGCGACGGCGAATCAGAATCGCTACAACATCAACGAGGCGCTCACGCCTCAGCCGCGCGCGACGCGCTGGGGCGCGCTGGCCACGCTCGCCTATGAGCTCAGCGCCACGACGACCGGCTACGCCGAGTGGAATTTCCAGAAGAACAAGAACCTCGAATATCTCTCCCCGAGCCCGATCACCAACCTCAACACGGTCACGGTCCCGGCCAGCAATCCCTTCAATCCCTTCGGCGTCGCCGTGACCAACGATCCGGTGGCCGGCGCCACGCTGATCTATCGCTTCACCGAGGCCGGGCCGCGCGCGACCGAGACAACGAATGATTTCCAACGCTTCGTCGCCGGGGTGAAAGGCAAGGCCGGCCAGACCTGGGCCTGGGACGCCTCCGCCCTCTACAATCGCGCGACCTCGCACAACGCGCTTCCGTCCGGCTGGCTCTCGCAGGCCGCGGTCAACGCGGCTCTCGCCGACACCAACCGCGCCACCGCGCTCAATCTCTTCACCAACGCCGCGGTCACCAACAGCGCCTCCACGCTCGAGAAGCTGAAGTCCAACGGCACGCGCGACGCCTTCACCGAGCTCAACGCGATCAGCGCCAAGGGCACCGGCAGCGTGTTCTCGCTGCCCGCCGGCACGGTGAACCTCGCGACGGGCGCGGAGTGGCGCGAGGAGCGCTTCCGCGACAAGCGCACGCAGGACCAGCTGCTCAACCAATCCACACCCGTCGCCCAATCCAAGGGCTCGCGCCGCGTGTCGGCGGCGTTTGCGGAATTCAGCGCGCCGCTGCTCGGCGCCGCGCAAAATGTCCCCGCGCTCGCGCTCGTCGAGCTCAACGCCGCGGGCCGCGCCGAGCGCTACAGCGACGCCGGCTTCACCAACACCGCCGTCCCGAAGGTCGGCCTCCGCTGGCAGCCCGTCGACGCGCAGCTCACCTTGCGCGGCTCATGGGGCAAGGGCTACCGCGCGCCGTCGCTGGCCGAGCTCTACCAGCCGCAGACGACGAGCATCGTCTTCAACATCGCCGATCCGCTCCGCGCCGGCCGGCCCGGCTCCAACGCCAACGACACCAACACGGGCCAGCGCCAGCTCGTCTCCGGCGGCAACCCGCTCCTCCGTCCGGAAAAGTCCGAGTCCTGGAACTACGGCCTGCTCTTCCAGCCGAAGTTTGCGCCCGGCCTTTCCCTCTCGCTCGACTACTACAAGGTCGAGGTGCGTGACCGCATCGGCGCGCCCGCCACCCCCGCGATCATCCTCGCCAATCCCACGCTCTTCCCGGGCTTCGTCGACCGCGCGGCGCCCACCGCCGGCGACACGGCCAACAACCTGCCCGGCGAGCTCATCCGCATCCGCACCGTGACCGGCAACTACGGCACGGCCGCCACCCGCGGCCTCGACCTCGGCGCGGAATACCGCTTCGCCACGCAGCGTTTCGGCAAGTTCACCGCCCGCGCCGCCGGCAGCACCGTTTATCATGCGGTCATCCGCACGCGCCCCGATCTCGCGGCGGTCGAAACCGTCGCGACCTACGAGGTGCCGCGCATCCGGGGCAACGCCTCGCTCGCGTGGAGCCACGGCAAGCTCGGCGCCGTCGTGACCGGCGACTACATCCACGGCTACGCCGACGCCGCCCCGAGCCTCCTGCGCGTGAAGCAGCAGACGATCGCCGGCCTCCAGCTCAGCCACGATCTGCCCGCCGCGACCAAGCTCACGCTCGGCGTCAACAACCTCTTCGATCGCAATCCGCCGCTCACCGCCGCGTCCACGGGCTACGCGGAATCGACGAACTACTTCCTGCCGCGCTTCCTCTACGTGGACATCACGAAGAAGTTCTGAAGGGCGTTTCTTGCCGGGCCTGAACTTGGTCAGGCCTTTCTCCGCAAGACGGCCTCAGCGAGCTGAGGCCTGCGAAAAAGCCGGGCGAAAAACGCCCGGCTTTTTTCTCAGAGGCTCCAACGGCCCTCGATGAAGATGTGGCTGCCGCCGCGGAATTCCCAGCGCGGCTCGATCCACACGCGCTGGCCGCGCGGCGGCAGCTCGTAGTGGCCGGCGATCCAGACGTGCTGGCGGCCGCCCCAGGCCCAGTAGCCGGGAATCCACACGTGGCGCGGCGAGGGGCGGGCATACACGACCTCGACGCGCGGCGGCGGCGGCGCCGACGCCACGACGATCGGCACGCCGGGCGCCGGCGAGGCCGCGACCACAACTTGGGGCGCGGGCGCCTGCACCATCACTGCGTCGCGCCAGTAGCCGGCGACGTAGACGTAGCGCGAACCCCTCGCTTCCCAGCGCGGCGCCACCCACACGACGTTGGAGCGCGGCGGCAATTCCCAGCGGCCGCCAATCCAGATGTGCCGGCCCGCCCGAAAGCCCCAATGCCCGCCAATCCAGACGTGGGCGGCCGAAGGCCGGGCGACCACGACCTCCTGCTGCAGGGGTGGCGGCGGCATGGTCGAGTAGATTTCCTGCGGCGCGACGGCGGGGGAAGGCGCGGCGCGCACGACCGTCGCCGGGGCGGGCGCCGGCGTGGGCGCGGCGACGGGAGCGGGCGCGACCGATTGCACGTCGGCCCAGCGGCCTTCCACGAGCACAAAGCCGTTGGCCTCCTTGCGCCACTGCGGGGCTTGCCAGACCGCGCTCGGCGAGGGCGGGACTTCCCAGCGGCCGCTCTCCCACACGTAGGCTCCCTCGCTCCAGCGCCAATGCCCGGGCACCCAGGCGTGCTGCGCAGAGGGCGACTCGCCCGGCACATCGCTCGCGGCAGGCGCGAGCGGTGCATCCACCATGGGCGCCGGCGCGACCGAAGGCGCGTTGGGGACGGCGCTCGCGGCGAAGCCGCTCGCGGACGAAAAGATCAGGAGCGCCACACCAGGCGCTATGACATGACGGCGACAGAAGCGGGGGTTCATGAGCGCCTTAGACGCCGCGCCGGGGGGGATGTTTCGCCAGAATTTTGGCCGCCTTAAACCTTGATTTCGATTCGTTTCCCGCCCTCCGCCGCCGACTTGTAGATCGCCTCGATGATCACCATGTCACGGCGGCCCATTTCGCCGGAAACCGGGGATTCGCGGCCCTCGCGCACGCAGAGGGCAAAATCGTCCATTTGCAGCGCCTGCTGGCTGCGCACGCCCGCGATCGCCACCGGGCCTGCGCTCGTCGTCATCCGGATCCCGCCATAGGGGAAGGCGGGATTCAGCTCGGCCCAGCCCCGTTCCCCCTCGGCGCGGAAGTGCCCGACGTTTTGGCTGTAGCTCGTCATGAATTCGCCCCGCGTGCCGCCCGCGAACTCCATCGTCCAGTCCAGCCCCTCCTCGACATCGGAAAAAATCTCCGGCCGCGTCTTCGGGTGCTCGCGTGCCGTCACGGCCACCGGCGCCGCCTCGCCCATCACGAGGCACGCCTCGTTCACGCAGTAGATGCCCATGTCCATCAGCGGCCCGCCGCCCGCAAGCGCCTTGGTCGCGCGCCAAACCTTGCGCCCCATCCGGAAACCGTTCGCGCCGCTCATCCTCATGGGGGCGCCAAACGTGTTCTCCCGCGCCAGGCGCTTCAGCTCGCGGTGAAACGGATCAAAGTGCACGCGGTAACCCACGGAAAGCTTCACGCGGTTGGCGCGGCACGCAGCGAGCATCGCGTTGCACTCCGCCACGCTGACAGCCATCGGCTTCTCGCAAATCACGTGCTTGCCGGCCCACGCGGCGGCGCTCGTGTGCGCGGCGTGCAGGGCGTTGGGCGTGACGACGTAGACGATGTCGATGTCCGGGTTGTCGGCGAGGCGCGACATCTTGTCGTAGTGGTAGATGTAGTCCTCGCGAAACCCGAACTCCTTCGCCCACTGCCGGCCCTTGTCCGGCGAACCGGTGATGACGCCGCGCAGCTCGACGTGCTGCGTGAGCTTGAGCGCCGGCGCGAGCTGCCCCGTCGCGTAGCCGCCGAGGCCGGCGATCGCGAGGCCGAGCTTGCGCGCCGGAGGCTGCGCGCGCCCGCGGACCAACACCGACAGCGCCGCCGCACCGCCGGCGATCCGGCCGAAAAACGAACGCCGCGTGCCTAGCCCGAACGGGGGATGGTTCTTTTTCATGGGGAGAGCGTCAGTCCCCTATCCCCACCCCATAGCCCATGCAACCCCTCGCTCGCTGCACCGGCGCGGCGCTCGCGCTGCTCGCCGGTGCAGGCCTCGCCTCCGCCCAACCTGCCGCACCCGCAGCCGATCCCAACGCGTGGACCACGGCGCAGGATCACGCCGATATGATGCGGCAGCTCGGCATCACCCGGCTCCGGCCCGGCCCGAGCGGCCGCACCGGTCCGGATGTCGCCAATCCCGCCAACTACGATCCGGCGAAGGCCAATCCGTTTCCCAACCTGCCCGCGCTGCTCGTCGCGAAAAACGGCGCCACGATCGCGACCGCCGAGCAGTGGTGGAGCGTGCGCCGGCCGGAGATCGTCGAGGACTTCGAGCGCGAGGTGGTCGGCCGCGTGCCGGTTAACGCGCCGAAGATCAATTGGGAGATCACGAGGACCGTCGTGACCGAGGTCGGCGGCGTTCCCGTCATCGCAAGGCAAGTCGTCGGCCACGCCGACAATTCCGCGCACCCGGCGATCTCGGTCGATATCCGCATGGCCGTGGTCGTGCCGGCCAACGCCCCCGGCCGTGTGCCCGTGCTGATGATGTTTGGCTTTGGCGGAATGCCCGGCGAGACGCCGCCCGGGCGCGGTGGCGCGGGCAAGGCCGCGCCGGTCTTCGTCGATCCGCCCTCCACGGAGCAGCTCATCGCCGCCGGCTGGGGCTACGTCTCGATCGCCACCACGAGCATCCAGGCCGACAACGGCGCGGGCCTCACCAAGGGCATCATCGGCCTCGCCAACAAGGGCCAGCCGCGGAAACCCGACGACTGGGGTTCGCTGCGCGCGTGGGCGTGGGGCGCCTCGCGCGGGCTCGACTACCTTGAACATGATCCCGCGGTCGATGCGGCGCGCGTCGGCATCGAGGGCGTGTCGCGCTACGGCAAGGCCGCGCTCGTCACGATGGCGTTTGATCCACGTTTTCGGATGGTGCTCGTCGGCTCGAGCGGCGAAGGCGGCGCGAAACTTCACCGCCGCAATTTCGGCGAGGCCGTCGAGAACCTCACCGGCTCCGGCGAGTATCGCTGGATGGCGGGCAACTTCCTGAAATACGGCACGGCGGAGTCGGCATTCGGCAGCAAGAACGCCGGCGATCTGCCGGTCGATGCGCACCAATTGATCGCGCTCTGCGCGCCGCGCCCGACGTTCATCAGCTATGGTATCCCGGAAAAGGGCGACGCGAACTGGCTGGATCAGCAGGGCAGCTACATGGCGACGGTCGCGGCGGGGCCGGCGTTTCGCCTGCTCGGCGCGCGCGACCTCGGCGACAAGGACGACTACCGCGTCGCCAAGATGCCGCCCGTGAACCACGGCCTGCTCGACGGCGAGCTCGCGTGGCGCCAGCACGACGGCGGCCACGAGGACCGCACGAACATGCGGCACTTCATCGCGTGGGCGAACACGCTGATCGGCCACACGCCGCCGGCGCGCTAATGCTGTAGCCGGGGTCGCCGACCCCGGCCCGGCCTCAGCGAGGCCGGCTACAACAATTTTTGCTTACCATGCTTCTTCGCATCGTCTCCCTGTCGCTCGGCTTCATCGCCCTCATCTCCCTCGCCCACGCCGCCGCCGATGTGCCCGAGCCGCGCGCCGACGCTAACTCCCGCCTCGCACACGAGCAACTCCTTGCCAAGGCGAAGCAGGGCCGCATCGATCTCTACTTCGTCGGCGATTCCATCACGCGCCGCTGGGGCGCGACCGACTACCCCGACTTCCTCGCGCACTGGAAAAAGAATTTCCACGGCTGGAACGCCGCCAACTTCGGCTGGGGCGCCGACGGCACGCAGCACATCCTTTGGCGCCTGCAAAACGGCGAGCTCGACGGCGTGAACCCCACGGTGATCGTCATCCTCGCCGGCACCAACAATGTCGGCCGCACGCCACCCGACGACGCCAAGGTCGCCGAGATCACGCGCGGTGTGCAGGCCATCGTCGCCACCTGCCGCGAAAAAGCGCCGCGCGCCACGCTCGTGGTCACCGCGATCTTTCCGCGCAACGACGCGCCCGGCCTCGTCCCCGGCATCGAGCGCATCAACCAAAACCTCGCCCGCCTCGCCGACGGAAAAACCATCCGCTTCCTCAGCATCAACGACCGCCTCGCGAACAAGGACGGTGTGCTCGCCGAGGGCGTCACGGTGGACCAGCTCCACCTCTCGCTGAAGGGCTACCAGCTCTGGGCCGACGCGTTGAAACCGATCCTCACCGAGCTCCTCGGCCCGCCCGCCGCCACCGACCGCGCCCCGCCGCCGACGGGGGATCCGAGTGCGAAGAAGAAGTAGCCCAGCAAAGGATTGGCTGGAGACGCGGCGCCCTCGCCGCGTTAAGGGCATTCGTATGCCGCTGCATCGAAAATTCCTCGCGGTTCATACCACCGCTTTCACCGTCCTCTCATGGCCGAGCGTCGCCATCTGCCGCACTTGCTGCCGTTCGCACGCCAGCCGATTGTGTTTTTGACTGCCGTCGTTCACGGCCGACGCGCCCTGCTCGCTAATCAAGCCGCGTTCGACTGCCTTACCAAAATTTGGCGCCGCTCGGCTGAGATCGACGGCTGGTTTGTCGGCGATTATTTGCTCATGCCCGACCATCTGCATCTTTTCGCCCGCTCGAACAGCGCAGCGAAGCCGCTCGCAAAATGGATCGAGGCTTGGAAATCACTCAGCGCGCGACACCTCAAGGCTGCTGGCCTCATCACGCCACCGCTTTGGCAGCGCGACTACTTTGATCGTTTTCTGCGCTCCGCCGAGAACTACTCCGAAAAATGGGACTACATAGCGAACAATCCCGTCCGCGCGGGGCTTTGCGCGACGCCCACGGAATGGCCGTGGCGTGGAAGACTGCATGATTTGCAATTTTGAAAGAACCGCGGCGGGGGCGCCGCGGCTCCATCGCTTCGCTCACAATCCACTCGAGCCGCGGCTTTCTTGCGCGGTTCTCAACCACCCTCACCTCACCACGGGCCGCAGCACCATGTTCCGATACGACACCGTGCCGTGGTCGCCTTGGAGGTAGATCGGGCCGGGCCTTGACTCGTCGCTCCACATCGCGCCGCCGGTGCAGCCCATGATCGGCTGGTTATCGATGATCGTGGTGCCGTTGAGGACGACGGTGAGGTGGCGGTCGACGAGCGTCAGGTCGAGCGTCTGCCACTGGCCGGCGGGCTTCTCGGCGGCGACGCTCGGCGTGATGCGGCTGTAGAGCGCGCCCATGTTGTGCGAGTCGAGTGGCTTGCCGTAGGAGTCGAAGACTTGGATCTCGTAGATGCCGCGGAGGTAGACGCCGCTGTTGCTGCCGGCGGGCACGTTGACCTCGAGCTTGAGGTTGAAGTCCTCGAATTCGCGCTCGGTGCGCAGGTTCGCGGTGCGCTTCTGCGGCGTGCCAGGCGCGTGCGGCGGCACGCGGTTCGTGAGCACGCCGCCCTCGACCACCCACGCGCTCTCGACGCTGGGCTCCTTCTTCACCCAGCCGGCGAGGTCCGTGCCGTTGAAGAGCGCGACGGGCGCGCCGAACTTCACCTTGGCGAGATCGGGGCGCGGCGGGAGCGGGAGGCAGCGCTGGGCGGTGAACGGCGCGCTGTCGTAGCCGGTGCCGTTGTTGCGCGGGTTGAGCTGCGTGAGCGCGAGGCGGTCGGGGCCGTCGAGCTTGGCGGTGATGGCCTCGGTGAACTGCTGGGTGCGCACGACCTTGCCCGCGGCGTCCTTGCGCTGCACGTCGCGCGTGCGCGTGACGATGAGCGTGTCGTCGTTGATCACCACGCTCGAGACCGGCAGCACGCTGGCGCCGCCCCAGAGGAGCGCGCCGTCGTAGTAGCCCTTTTCCTTTTTGATCTCGAGCCAGCCGGCGGCGCCGTTGGGGAGCGTGAGGGCCCAGCGGCCGAGGAAGGCCTCGTTGGGCGCGGCGAAGGCGGCGAGCGTGGCGCAGGCGGAGAGCGTGAGCAGCGAGCGGAGGGAAGTTTTCATCGGGAAACGAAAGTCCGCCGACTGTGCGCGGCGCCTCCGCGAAGACGAGCCGCAAGTCGCGACGTGGACGAGGCGTCCCGCCTCGTGGTTTGGCCTTGGTGGGAAGCGAACATCGAAAGCCCGGAACTGAGGCGAGGCGCCTCGGCCACGACTACAGGCCCGTTCCGGGCTTGCCGGTCGCGCCCACGCGCGCACGTTGGCTCCCGCCCCGATGAATTCTACCCGCTTCATCATCGCCGCATGCGCGCTCGCCGCGCTGACCGCCGCGCGCGCCGAGGTGCTGATCGAGCGCACCATGCTGCCCGAGGCGCACGCGAGCAGCTTCGCCTTCGGCCTGCCGGGCGGCGTCAACTTCTGCTACGACCCCGTGCGTGGCGGCGTGAACTACGCGTGGAGAGGCGGCTTCCTCGACCTCGCGAACGTCCGGCCCGTGAACAAGCTCATCAAGGCCGCCGAGCTCGGCGGACCGGTCGTGTATCGCGAGACGGGCCCCGCGCCGCTGCGCCGCGGCGACCCGCGGCGCGTGCCAGTGATCGAGTTCAAGGGCTACACGCTGCGCGCGGCGGAGGTCGAGCTGCGCTACACGATCGACGGCGCGCCGGTGCGCGAGACGATCGCGGCGCTGCCGGGCGGCGCCGGGCTGCGGCGGACATTTCGCTTCGATGGCGCGGGCGCGGATGCCGCGTGGTTCCACGTGGTCGAGGGCCGGCCCGCGGCGGCGCTCACGCGCGAGGCCAGCGGGGCGCTTGTGATCGAGCACGCGTTCAAGCCGGCGGCGCCATGAAGCGGAAATTCCGACTCCTCACGGCGCTCTTGGCCGGCACCCTCGCCGTCCACGCCGGCTATCGCATCGAAAATATCCCGCGCCCCGCCGAGCTGCGCGGCGGGATCGTCGGCCTCGGTTTCTCGCCCACCGGCACGCTCGTGGTCTGCACGCGCTACGGCGAGGTGTGGATGCGCCCGCAAAACGGCGCGTGGCGCCGCTTCGCGCGCGGGCTCAACGAGCCGCTCGGCCTCGTCGTCGAGTCCGACCGCGTCGTCCACGTCGCGCACCGGCCCGAGCTGCTCACGTGCCGCGACACCGACGGCGACGGCGTGGCCGAGACCTTTGACGCTCTCGGCGGCCAGTGGGGCATCTCGCACAACTACCACGAGTTTTTCTTCGGCCTGCGTCGCGACGCCGCCGGGAATTTCCTCGGCGTGGTCGGCCTCAGCTCGCGCGGCGACAAGCTCGCGATCACGCCGGGCGAGGTGCGCGGCACGCTCGATCCCACGCCGATTCTCGATCCCGCGGGGCCCTACTCCGACACGCCGTGGCGCGGCTGGGCGATCAAGATCGCGCCCGACGGCTCCTTCGCGCCGATCGCGACGGGCTTCCGGCAAGCCAACGGCATCGGCCTCAGCCCCGAGGGGGAACTCTTCGTCAACGACAACCAGGGCGAGTTCAAGCCCTCGTGCGGCTTGCTGCACGTGGCGCCGGGGGATTTCCACGGCGAGGTCGCCGGCCTGAAATGGGAGCCGGGCTTCGACGCGAAGACCTTCACGATCGAAAAGGCGTGGCAGCGCTACAAGGGGCCGGCCGTGGTCTTCCCGCACGGGCCGATGGGCGTCTCCGGCGGCGAGCCGGTGTGGGACACCACGGGCGGGAAGTTCGGGCCGTTTGCCGGGCAGGTCTTCGCGGGCGACTACGCGCGGATCGTCGTGCGCGCGTCGCTCGAGCAAGTCGCGGGCACCTGGCAGGGCGCGTGTTTCCCGTTCCTAGGTCGCAACGAAAACGCGCCCTTCGCCTCCGGCGAAAAACTGATCGCGGGGACCACGCGCGGCGCGTTTGCGCCCGACGGCTCGCTGTATCTCGGCGCCTCGGCCGGCTGGGGCGCGGGGGCCGATGGCATCCAGCGCGTCGTGTTCGACGGCGCCGTGCCGCCCGAGGTGCGCGCCATCGCGATCACGGAGCGCGGGTTCCGCGTGAGCTTCACGCGGCCGATGCGCGCCGCCACGCTCGCCGCCGCGGCAAATTTCGAGGTCACGCGCTTTCGCTACTACTACCAGTCCAAATACGGCTCGCCGTGGGTCGACGAGGAGAAGGTGCCTGTCGTGGCCGCGCGCCCCGCGGCGGACGGGCTCGCCGCCGACCTTGTGCTCGCCGAGCTGAAGCCCGGCTTCGTCTACGAAATCTCCTTCGCCGCGCTGCGCACCGCCGACGAACAGCCGCTCGCCAACCCGCTCGCCTACTACACGGCGAACCGCCTCCTCGACGGCGCGCGGGTGACCGGCGACACCACCCGGCTCCCGCACCCCGGTGAAAGCGCCGCCGGCGCCAAGGAGGCCGATGCCAAGGCCGGCGCCACGCCCACGGCGCTCGTGGCGCAGGGCGAGAAAATCTACCGCCTCTACTGCGTCGCCTGCCACCAGCCCGACGGCCGCGGCATCCCCGGCGGCGCGGCGAACTTTCGCGACGACAAGTCCCGCCTCGCCAAGCCCGACACCGAGCTGCTCAAGGTGATCGCGGGCGGGCTCGACACGAAGGGGATGCCGCCCTTTGAGGCGATGCTCCCCGTCCCGCAGCGCCGCGCCGTGCTGGCGTATTTGCGCGCGGCGTTCGGGGAGAAAAAGTAGGGCGGGTCACAGACCCGCCCTACTTCAGTCGAACCACTCGTCGTGCGGGTCGAAGGCGGGGATGGCGGTGTTGATGATTTTGTATTTCCCCACGAGCCGATGGCGGCATCCGGGCTTGATGAAGACCGAGGTCATGGGCTTCACCGGGATGCGCTCCCCGTCGAGCTCCATGAAGCCCTCGCCCTCGAGCACGAGGTAGATTTCGGTCATCTTCTTGTGATAGTGCGTGCGCGCATCGATCGAGATGTCGACGAGGTGGATGGTCGCGAGCGGGTTGTCCGGCGTCGCAAAGCCGCGGCGCGACATCCCGCAGGGGCACGGCACGGCGGGCACCGTGTCGAGCTGCGCGAGCATGTAGTTCCGGCTACTCACGGCGCTCGGAGGCGGAGGAACCGCCCGGCCGGCGTCCGCCGCGCACCAAGCGCGAGCGGCGCGGCTTGTCGGCCTCGGCACCCGCGGCCTCTTCCTCGCCGGGCTCGTTGTCGTCGCCGCCAGCCTCGTCGGCAAATTTCGACGCCTTGGCGTTGAGCCAGAGTTCGCCGCGGGAATTCTTGTTGAGCCAGAGGATCTCGTCGGCGTGCGGCACAAACACCGGTTTTTCGCGGGGCTTGTCAGGCACCTTGAGACCGGCGGCCGTCAGGGTGGCCAGCAGCTCCTCCGGGGTGCGGCTGAGTTCGGCGGCGAGGCGCTCGACCTTGCCGGCCACGGAGCCCGTGCGCGTTTCCTTCAGCAGCAGGCGCACCGCCGCGAGCGGCGAGGCGCCGGACTCCGTCGGCGCGGCCACCGGAGCCGCGACCGGCGCAGGCTCGGTCGCAGCCGGCACCGGGGCCGGTTCGGCCGCTGGCGCGTCCGCGCCAGGGGCGGCGGCCGGGGCGCCCTCCGCCGCCGCGAGCGACTCGCCGGACTTCCGCTCCCGGGCGTTGATCCACAGGCCGCCACGGGAGTCGAGATTGAGCCACCAGAACTCGGAGCCGGCCTCGAGGTAAACGGGCTTGTCGCTGGGCGTGGCGGGCAAGGCGAGGCCGAGCGCCGCAAACGCCTCCTTGAGCGCCGCCTCGTTGGTGTGCAGCGCGCGGGAAAGGAAGGCCGTGCTGCCCGAACCGCCGGGACCACGGCGATTGCGGCGCATGTGCGGCCGGATGCGCTCAAGCAACGCGGGGCCGGCCGGCAGGGGCTCGGCGGGGACCTCGGCTTTCGGCTCGGACGTTTCGGAGCCAGGCGCGGCGGCCTCCGCGGGCTTTTCGCCCGCCTCCGCGTTGCCGCCCGCCGTCTCGGCCTTGGCGGCCTCGTCGGCCGGCGGCTCGATCCGCAGGCCCTTGGCGGTGCGGAAGACCTGCCGCGGCTTTTCCTTGGTGTTGATCCAGAGTTCGCCGCGGCGGTTGATGTTCAGCCAGTAGAGGTCCCCGTCGTATTCGAGATACTCGGGCTTGCTGTCCTCGTCGGCGGGCATGACGAAGCCGCACTCGACCAAGGCACCCTTGAGGTCCTCCTCGGACTGATCCCATTTCTTGGCGAGGAACTCGACGCCCACCGACTGGCCGGGCCCGCGCTGGTTGCGGCGGAGGTGCGGCTTGATGGCGTCAAAGAACGTCGGCAGCTCGTCCTCCTCGGCGGCGGTCAGCTTGTCCCAATCGTCGGCCTTGTCGTCGTCGTGCGCCTCGGGGTCGTCGTCGCGCGAGGTGTCCACGGGCTTGCGGAAACCGTCGTCCGGCGCCGCCTTCTCCTCGACGAGGCTGGCCGGGCGCTCCTCCGCGACCGGCGCCGCGCCCTGGCTGGTGCCGGCCTTGAACTTGGCCTCGAACTCCGCGCGCAGCTTGTCGGCCTCGGCCTTGGCGGCGGCGGCGGCGGCGTCCTGCAGCGTCCAATCGCGCTGCGTGGTGCGCCGGGCGAGGCCGGTGAACGCGAGGAAATTGTCCGCCTGCGTGTGAAACTGGATGATTTCCCATTCCTCGCGGCCGAGGTCGTTGAGAAATTTCTCCATCATCGCGGGCGAGGCGAATCCGCCCTTCCCGCTGGTGATAACCTTGTATTCCCAAAGTGACATAGTGGCTCCGCGCCCGGCGCGGAAGCCAACCCATTCCAAATGCGCGCGCGGTTGCCGAGCCTAATCTCTCCGCGCCGCCGGAAAGGTGGGCCGGGGGGGGAACGGGAGGCCGTTCCGCTCCGCGGCGGCGCGGCCTCACGGCACCTCGTAGATTTCGAGAAGCGCGGCGCCCGCGGTCGCGGCGCTCACCTGCACGGTGTAGGCGCCGCCGGGCAGCGTCGCGAGCACCGCGGCGTCCTTGCTGCCCGGATCCAGGGCAAAGGCGCCCGCGCTCGCCGCCGCCGCGCTGATGGTCGGGAGGCTCGCGACCCAGTTGTCGTTGGAGCCCAGCGCGCGGCCCTCCGCATCGTAGAGCGAGATCACCGGGTCGGCCACGGTGCCGCTGGCGCCGAACCGCGCCAGGCCCGGCCCGACGCCGCGCAGCAGCACGCGCCGCACGTTGTTCGCGGGCGCGCCGCCCGCGACGACAAAGCCGCTGATGAGCGCGCCGGCGCCGCTGCCCGCGGCGCCGCGGCTGGAGACGTTGACCAGCCGCGCGCCGTCGCCCGTGCCGGCATCGTAGATTTCGGCGAGCGCCACGCCGCCGGCGCCCCGCGAATCGAGGACGTGCATCGTGTAGCTGCCGGGGGCGAGCGTGAGCACCGCCGCGCTGTCGGCGCTGGCGGGCGCGAGCGGAAACGCGCCCGTGGCCGCCGCCGCCTGCGCGAGCTCGGCGGCGCCGCCCCAGCCCTCGTTGGCCGCGAGCGCCGCCCCCGCGGCGTTGTAGACCTGCAGGCGCGTGGCGGGGAGCGCCTCGGCGACGCCGAAACCCGTGAGGCCCGGGCCGACCGCGCGCACCAGCACGCGCCGCGACTCGCTGCCCGCGATGGCAAAGCCCAGGATGAGCGGGCTGCTCGCCGACACGCGGCCGCGGGTCGAGAGGTTGGCCAGCCGGGGCCCGGGTTGCACCGCGACCGTGAGCGCCTGCGTGGCGAAGATCTCCACGGTGCCTTCGCCCGGCACCATCGTCACGGTCGCGCGCGCCGCGATGCCGGTGACAGGATCGATGACCGGGGAAACGGGCGCGGCGGACGCGACCACCGGCGTCTGCACGGAGGATGAGGCGGGCGCGGCGAGCGGGTTGGCGAAATTAAATTCGCGGACCGACTCGAAGAGCCCCGACGAGGTGCCGCCGGCCGAGGGCGCGAGGCCCCGCGCGCGGATGTAAAAGAGGCCGCTCGCCGGCAGCGCCTGCGCGGCGGGCAGGTTGATTTGCCAGTCGGCGCTGCCGCCGCCCACGCGCACGCCCTCGCCGAGCCGCGTCCATGTGACGCGATCCGCGGAGCGCTCGAAGACGACCGCGCCCACGTCGCCGCCCGTGCCGCCGCGATTCCAGATGATGGTGGCGCGGTTGGCGGTCACGCCGATCTGCTGGGTCGCCGGCGATGTCGCCGCGAGGCGCGCGATGCCGACGCGGGGCTGGCCGCCGACGGCGCTGAATCCGCCGGCCACGACCAGGCGCCCGTCATCCTGCAGGGCGACCGCAGTGACCGGCCCGTTGGGCGCGGGCGCAAACGCGGTGTCGACCGCGCCGCTGGCGCTGAGCCGCACGAGGCGGTTCGGCGAGCCGGAGACGATGATGCGCCCATCGGCCTGCACGGCGAGCGAGAGCACCGAGCCGGCCGCCGCGGCGAACGAGCCGTCGGCCGCGCCGTTGGGCAGCACGCGCGCGAGCGAGGCTTGGTTGACGGCGTAGAGGATGCGGCCGTCGGCCTGCACCGCGATGGCGGTGACGGGCGCCGCCGAGACCGCGGCAAACGACGCGTCGGCCGAGCCGTCGGCGTTGAGCCGCACGAGGCCCGCGGCGCCGCCGACGAGCACCTTGCCGTCGGGCTGGAGGGCGAGCGCGCGCACGGCGCCGACCGAGCCGGGGTTGTAGGCGGTGTCGAGCGCGCCGTCGGCCGTGAACCGCGCGAGGCGGTTGCGACTCGCGCCCGCGATGGTCGTGAAGGCGCCGCCGGCGATCGTGCGGCCGTCGGGCAGCACGAGCAGGGCGTTGACCGCGCCGTTGGGCCGCGGCTGAAACGTGGCGTTGACCGAGCCGTTGTCGTTCAACGCGGCGAGGTTCGCCGCCGGCACCCCGCCGATGGCGTTGAAGAGGCCGCCCACGTAAATCGACGCGTTGAGCTGCAGCGTCGCGAAGCCGCCGGCCAGGATCACCGTGCCGCCAGGGCCGGCGACGACGGCGTTGACCGAGCCGTTCACGTCGGGATTGAAGGCAAGATCGAGCGTGCCGTCGGCGTTGAGGCGCGCGACGCGGTTGCGCGCGATGGCGGCGGCGATGCCCGCGGGCTGGAGCGTGGTGAACACGCCGCCCACGAGCAGCGCGCCGTTGGCCTGCAGCGCCAGCGAGGTCACCGCGCCGTTGGCGTTGGGATTGAAGGTGAGGTCGACCGCGCCGTCGCTGTTGACGCGGGCGAGGTTGTTGCGCGTGAGCGACGTGCCGGTCACGGCGGGCGTGAGCGTGGTGAACGAGCCGCCGAGGTAGAACTGGCCGCCCGCCAGCGCGACGACGGCGGAGACGGGCGCGTTGGGGTTGGGATCGAAGTTCTGGTCGAGCGTGCCGTCGGGGTTGAGGCGCGCGAGGAAGTTGCGCGTGAAGGCCGTGGTGCCGCCGTTGGGCTGCACGCTGGTGAACAAGCCGCCGGCGACCACCTTGCCGTCGGCCGGCTGGAGCGCGAGCGCGGCGACCGCGCCGTTGAGCGTGGGGTTGTAGTCGTCGATCGAGCCGTCGGCCTTGATGCGGGCGAGGTAGTTGCGGGTGACGGCGGTCGCCGCGAGGTTGGGCGTGAACGAGGTGAACGCGCCGCCCACGATGAGCGTGCCCGCCGGCTCGAGCACCGCCGCGGCGATGCGCCCGCTGGCGTTGGGATCGTAGGTGACGTCGAGCGCGCCGTCGGCGTCGATGCGCGCGATGCGGTTGCGCGTGACGCCGCCGACGGAGGTGAACGCGCCGACGATCACGATGCGCCCGTCGGGCTGGATCACGATGCCGGCGACCTGGCCGTTGGGCGCGGGGTTGAAGGTCTGGTCGAGGGTGCCGTTGGCGTTGAAGCGGACGAGGTTGCCGCCGGTGAGGTTGCTCAGATCGGTGAACGTGCCGCCGACCAGCAGCCGGCCGCTCGCGTCGAACGCGACCGCCAGGACCTCGCCGCTGAGGTTGGCGACGGGGGCGAACGCGCTGCGCAGCGAGCCGTCGGCATTGAGCCAGGCGAGGCCGCGGAGCTGCGAGGGCACGGGCGCGCCGTTGGGGCGGACGACGACGGCGTTGATGGCGCCATCGGTCGCGAGCGAGTTGCTGAACTCGGGATCGGCGGCGCCCTCGGCGCGGTAGCGCGCGATGTTGGTGCTGCGCGCGCCGCCGAGATCGCCGAAGCTGCCGGCGGCGATCACGCGGCCGTCGGGCTGGACGGCGAGGGCGTTGACCACGGCGCCGGTGCTGCCGCCGGTGCTGGCGTCGAACGCCGTGTCCACCGCGCCCGCGGCCGTGAGGCGCGCAAAGTTCTTCCGCGCGATGCGCGCGCTGCCGATCGGCTGGAGCGAGGTGAAGGAGCCGCCGAGCAGCACCGTGCCATTGGCCTGGATGCGGACGGAGTCGACGCGATTGCCGCCGAGCTCGCTGATGTCGAGGTTGTAGGTGGAGTCGACCGTGCCGTCGGTGTTCAGGCGCGCGGCGTATTTGCGCAGCGTCCAGTCGGCGGCGCCGTTGGGCTGGAAGGTCGTGAACGCGCCGCCGACGAGCAGCTTGCCGTCGGACTGGAGCGCGAGGGCGAGCACGTTGCCGTTGGCGTTGGGATCGTAGGTGGTGTCGACCAAGCCGTCGGTGGTGAGGCGCGCGATATGGTTGCGCGTGCTGACGGTGGTCGTGGTGGTGGTGCCATCGGCGTTCTTGATGGTCACCGTGGGGGCCTTCTCCGGGTTGAGCGCCGTGAACGCGCCGCCCAGGATCAGCTTGCCGTCGGACTGCGCGACGATGGCGCTGACCTGGCCGTTGGGCGTGGGGTTGAACGTCGTGTCGAGCGAGCCATCGGCGTTGAGGCGGGCGAGGTTGTTGCGCGGCGTGATGGTGGCGGTGCTGATCGTGGTGGTCGTGACGCCATTGGTGGTCGTGACCGTGGGCGCGCCGCCGGGCTGGATGGTCGTGAAAGAGCCGCCGATCACGATCTTGCTGTCGCTCTGGAGGAAGATTGCGGCGACCGACGAGTTGGGCTCGGGGTCGAAGGCGCTGTCGAGCGAGCCGTTGGGATTGAGCCGGAGCAGATTCGCGCGCTGCACGGCCGTGGCGGCGCCGAAGCCCTTGACGTTGATGAAGGAGCCGCCGACGAGGATTTTTCCGTCGGGCTGGAGGACGACGACGCCGACCTGGCCGTCGAGCTCGGGGAAGAACTCGGAGTCGATGGTGCCGTTGGCGTTGAGCCGCGCGATGTGCTGGCGATTCTCACCGCCGATGGTGGTGAAGGCGCCGCCCACGATCACCTTGTTGGCCGCGGCATCGTAGGCGAGCGTGTAGACGCGGCCGTTGAAGTCGGGGGCGTAGGAATTGTCCACCGAGCCGTCGGCATTGAGGCGCGCGACGTAGTTGTGCGTGGCGCCGCCGGCGCTGGTGAAGGAGCCCGCGACGACGATCCGGCCGTCCGCCTGCGTGACGGAAGCGAGGATGCGGCCGCCGGCATCGAGCTCGAAGCTGGTGTCGAAGGAGCCGTCGCCGTTGAGGCGGGCGAGGCGGTTGCGCAGGAGCGGCGTGGTGGCGCCGCGCGGGAACACGCGGGTGAACGCGCCGCCGAGCACCACGCGCCCGTCGGGCAGCGGCGCAATCGCGGCCACGGCGGCGTTTATGGTCGGCGCGAAGCCGTCGTCCAGGGAGCCGTCGCCCGTGAAGCGCGCGACGTTGCTGCGCGCGGTCTCGACCAAGCCCCGGCCCCACACGGAGGCAAACGTGCCGCCGACCAGGATCGACCCGTCGCCCTGGACGGCGATCGCGGCGACGTTGCCCTCGATGCGCGGATAGAACTCCGAGTCGTGCGTGCCGTCGGCATTCAGGCGGGCCAAGCGGATGCGGTTGACGATGGAGCCGTCGAAGCCCGGGTCGGAGGCCGTGGCGGCCCGGGGCGGAGGCTGCAGCGTGGTGAACGTGCCGCCGAGGAGCACCTTGCCGTCGCGCTGCACGGCGAGGGCGGTGACCGCGTTGTTGGCGTTGGGATTGAACTCGGAATCGATGGTGCCGTTGGCATTCAGCCGCGCGATGCGGTTGCGCCCCGAGGGCACCGCGTCGCCGGCCGGCCAGATCGAGGTGAAGCCGCCGCCCACGACGACCTTGCCCTCCACGTGCGCGACCAGCGCGAGGACGAAGCCGTTGGGGTTGGGATCAAAGGTCCGGTCAAGCGCGCCGCCCGCATCGAAGCGCGCGAGGTATTTCCGATCAAACGCGCCGGCCTTGGTGAAGGTGCCGCCGGCCACGATCTGCCCGCTGGGCATGAGCGCCAGCGCATGGACCTGCGGCTGGATGTCGCCGCCGAGGTTGGGATTGAACCCGGCGTCGATCGAGCCATCGGCGTTGAGGCGCGCGAGCAGGCTGCGGGTGGTGGTCGCGCCGGCACCGCCGGGCTGGAGGGTGGTGAAGTCGCCGCCGAGGAGAATCGCGCCGTTTGGCTGGACCACCAGGGCGCGCACCGGGCCGTTGGGATTCGGGTTGAACGTGGCGTCGACGGTGCCGTCGGGGTTGAGCCGGGCGAGGTTGTTGCGCGTGATCCCGCCCACCGCCGTGAATTGCCCGCCGATCAGCAGCCGGCCATCGGGCTGCGCGACGACCGCGAACACGTTGCCGTCGACATTGGGATCGAAGCCGTCGGCCGCCGAGGGCGTCTGAGCCAGAACCAGCGAAAAAGCGGCAGCCACGAGGGCGGCGGCCAAGCGCAAGGCACGCCCGGCCGGCCGGAAAAACGGAACGATTGGCATAAAGGGGAGCAGATAAGAGGACACGGGGGAACCGTGGGCAAGACCGATAACAACAGGCGCCGAGGCGCGGCGGTTCCGGAAAAAACGGGCTGTGAATAACTCGCGCTCAGGTAGGGCGGGACTGTGACCCGCCCTTTTGTCCGCTCAGTGTTCGCGCCTGAGGGCGGGTCAAAGACCCGCCCTACCTCAAAATCGCCTAAGCTTTTCCCCATTGGAGTGTCTTCTCCCTTCGTGCAGCCTCCCGCCATTCCCATGAAAACCCGTCTCGCCTGCCTGCTTGCGCTATGCCTCCCCGGGCTGGCCGTCGCCGCGCCCACGGTCGCTCCCTCCGCCATCGGCGCGGTGACGGTCTATACCGACCGCGCCGTGGTCACCCGCACGGCAACCCTCGATCTCGCCGCCGGCGCGCACGAGGTCGTGCTTGAGAAACTCCCGGCTGCGCTCGACGACCAGTCGCTCACTGTTTCCGGCCGGGGCACCGCCCAGGCGACCATCCTCGACGTGGCCGCCCGCATCGCGCACACGGAGTCCACGCCCAACGAGCGCGTGAAGGCCCTCGAGGACCAACTCCGCGCCCTCGGCAAGGAGCGCCGCGCCCTCGACGACCGCGCCAAGCTCCTCGAGCTCCAGCGCAAGAGCATCGACCAGACCGAGTCCGCCCTGCTCTCCCCCGCCGCCAAGGACGTCCCCCGCCCCAGCGTGAGCGAGATCACCGCGGCGCTCACGTTCGTGACCGAGCAGCGCGCGAAAATCTCCGCCGAGATTGCCGGCCTCGACGAGCAGCGCGAGGCTTTGCAGCTCCGCCTCGCCGCCGTCGAGCGCCAGCTCGCCGAGCTCCGCGGCGCCGGCGGCCGCCGCAGCACCAAGAGCATCACGGTGCGTCTCGACGCCGCCACCGCCGGCAAGCTCGACCTCGCCGTGAGCTACACCGTGCCCGGCGCAAGCTGGACGCCGAGCTACGACGTGCGCGCCAACTCCAGCGACGCCAGCGTGCAGCTCTCCTATTTCGGGGTCGTGCGCCAGAACACCGGCGAGGATTGGAAAAATGTCGCCCTCACGCTCTCGACCGCGCGCCCGAGCCTCGGCGGCGCGGCGCCGGAGATTGGGAATTGGGTGGTGGATGTGTTTCGGCCGCGGCCGATGCCGGCGGAAGGAATCGTGTCGTTGAACGCTTTTTCAGTGAGTTCGGCCTCTGGCAACAGAACCCGCGCAGCGTCGGCGCCAATGGCCTCCGAAAGCGATAGCTTCAAGGACGCCAATCTCGCCCAAGCCACCGTCGAGACCGCCGCCACGAGCGCATCCTTCAAGCTCACCGCGCCCACGACCGTGCCCAACGACAACTCCCCCCAGAAGGTCCCCGTCACGACCGCCACGCTCACCGCCACGCTCGAATACGCCACGACACCCAAGCGCCTCGCCGCCGCGTTCCTCAACGCCAAGGTGACAAACTCCTCCGAGTTTCCCCTGCTCGCCGGCGCGATGAATGTGTTTCTCGACGGCACGTTCGTCGCCACGAGCGCGCTCCGCACCGTGATGCCCGGCGAGAAGTTCGACCTCGCGCTCGGCGCCGACGAAGGCGTGGCCGTGAAGCACACGCGCACGAAGCGTCTGCTCGAGGACACCGGCCTCACCGGCAGCGGCAAACGCGTGACCTACGAATACCTCACCACGATCACGAATCACAAAAAAGTGCCCGTGCGCGTGATCGTCTCCGATCACGTGCCCGTCTCCCGCTACGAGAAAATCGTGGTGAAGGTCACCACCCCGCCCGAGACCGAGCAGAAGCCCACCGCCGAGGGCACGCTCAAGTGGACGCTGGACCTCAAGCCCGGCGAGAAGCGCGAGGTCCCGCTCAAGTTCACCATCGCCCACCCGGGCGATTTGCAGGTCAGCGGACTCGAGCCGTGAACGAAGAGATGCAGCGGCATCGTGTTTGCGCGCGACCGGCCTGAAGTAGGGCGGGTCACAGACCCGCCCTACCTCAAACTCACACCTTCGGCCCGCCCTGCGCGAGGTTCCGCGCGCGGAGGCGCAGGCCGTTGAGGCGGATGAAGCCCTGCGAGTCGCTCTGGTTATACCACGACTTCACGCCTTCCATGGACGCGATGTTCATGTCGTAGAGCGAGTATTTCGACTTCCGGCCGCAGGTGATGACGTTGCCCTTGTAGAGCTTGAGGCGGACCGTGCCGGAAACGTAGCGCTGGCTCTCGTCGACGAGCGCCTGCAGCGCCTCGCGCTCCGGGGCGAACCAGAACCCGTAGTAAACGAGCTCGGCATACTTCGGGATCAGCGAGTCGCGGAGATGCATCACCTCGCGGTCCATCGTGAGCGATTCCACCTGCCGGTGGCCCTGCATGAGGATCGTGCCGCCGGGCGTCTCGTAGACGCCGCGCGACTTCATGCCGACGAAGCGATTCTCCACGAGATCGACGCGGCCGATGCCGTGCTTGCCGCCGAGCTTGTTGAGCGCCTTGAGCACGCCGGCGGGCGAGAGCTTCTTGCCGTTCACCGCGACGCAGTTGCCCTTCTCGAAATCGAGCTCGACGTATTCCGGCTTGTTGGGCGCGTCCTCGGGCGAGACGGAGAGCTTGAACATCCCCTTGTTCTCCTTGGTGGTCGGGTCGAACCACGGATCCTCGAGGATGCCGGCCTCGTAGGAGATGTGCAGGAGGTTTCGGTCCATCGAGTAGGGCTTCTTGAGCGAGGCCTCGACCGGGATTTTGTGCTTCGCGCAATATTCGATCATCTCGGCGCGGCCGGGGAATTCCTTGCGGAAGTTCTCCAGCTTCCACGGCGCGATGATGGCGAGGCGCGGATCGAGCGCCATGTAGGTGAGCTCAAAGCGGCACTGGTCGTTGCCCTTGCCGGTGGCGCCGTGCGCGACGGTGTCGGCCTTCTCCTTCTTCGCGATGTCCACCTGCGCCTTGGCGATGAGCGGGCGCGCGATCGAGGTGCCCAGGTAATACTGGCCTTCGTAGACCGCGTTGGCGCGGATCATCGGGTAGATGAAGTCGCGCGCAAACTCCTCCGTGAGGTCGAGCGTGTAGTGCTTCGAGGCGCCGGTGGCGCGGGCCTTCTGCGGGAGGCCCTTCAGCTCCTCCTCCTGGCCGATGTCGGCGGCAAAGGTGACGATCTCCGCGTCGTAGGTTTCGCGGAGCCACTTGACGATGACGGACGTGTCGAGGCCGCCCGAGTAGGCGAGGACGATTTTCATGGGAAAGGGGCCGAGTGTTTGGGGCCGGCGTGCCGGCGCGCAAAGGAAAAACTTGAGCCTCGGGCGGCGCCGGGGATTGCGCAGGCGGCGATGGGCGGTCCTACGCACCCCAGCTTCATCGCCGCTTTACCCCGGCGAAATTGCGTCGAATCCCCCTTCGTGAACACTCACGCGGGTCAGCGCATATCATCCATCATTCGTCCATGTCAGCTACCCGCCATGCCATTCCTCCACTCGTCCGCGCCACCGCGCCGCCGCCGCGACGCGGGCTTCAACCTCATCGAGATCGTCATTGTCACCGTGATCATCGGCCTCCTGGCCGTGCTCGCGCTACCCGCCATCCAGAAGACCCGCCAAGCTTCGCAGAATAACCGCTTCGTCTCCGACTTGCGCGTGTTTGCCCAGGCCTTCGAGTCCTACTCGGTGGTCAACGGCGGCTGGCCGCCCAACGCCGGCAGCGGCGTCGTGCCCGCGGGCATGGCCGGCGACTTCCGCGCCTCGGCCTGGACGGGTGTCAATTCCATCGGCGGCCGCTGGAACTGGGACTTCAACAACAGCGGCGTGACCGCGGCCATCGCCACCACGGGCGTCACCACCACCGACGCCCAGATGCTGCTCATCGACAAGCGCATCGACGATGGCGATCTCACGACCGGCCTTTTCCAGAAGGTCGGCACGCGCTTCATCTACATCCTGGAGAATTGAACCGGGCGCGCGGCCGGGTCCGTTGCCCCTCGCGGGCCGCCCCCGGCCGCGCCGCCCCTCGGCACTGTTGCGGCGGGCGTCTCCGCCCGCCGGGGCTTGGCAGTGGGGCGGGTCTGTGACCCGCCCTCGAACACTCAGCGCGCGAAAGGGCGGGGCACAGACC
>JBGAGU010000005.1:0-364987 GCA_044226505.1 Opitutaceae bacterium | reverse complement strand
TCGAGAACTGCTTCGCCCGCCTCAAGTCCGCCCGCCGCCTCGCCACCCGCTACGAGCAGACTGTCACTTCCTACGCCGCTTTCGTCGCGCTCGCCTGCTCTCTCCTCTGGCTCAGGTGATTTTGAAGACGTCCCCTAGCGCGCCGCGCTTGGTAACTGTGCCGCCACGGTCGTAGCCATCACACACCGCCAATTGGGATTTCTGCTGCTCTTACTCGCGGGGCAACGCGGTGCGCTCGAGCTCCAGGACGGCGCGAAGCTCGGCGAGGGCGTCGCGGGCATCGGTGGCGAGCAGGAACTCCCAGGCGGCGAGGACCCGGCGGTAATACAGCGCGCGCTCGGCCGCGGTTTGGCGCAAGAGGCGGCGCGGCGGTTCGTCGGCGAGCGCGGGGGCCGGGCCGATCTTCTCCGCCGCGGCGCGGACCGCGGGATCGGCGGAGGCTCGGCCCCAGGCGGTGATGCGCGTGCGGCGTTCCATGCCCCAGCGGGCCGCCGCTTCCGCTTGGGCACGGTCGAGCGTGGCGGGGTGCGCGTAGCCCGAACGCCAGTAGATTTCGTTGACCAGCACGGTGTCGTCGCCACCGCGCGGGAGCAGCAGCTCGCGGCCGTCGTCCTCGAGCTGCAGCAGGTGCTTCTCGAGTTCCAGGGCACCGCCGGCGAGCCCGGGAACGGCGCCGCCGAGCACCGCGGTTTTCCAGGCGGGGCGCAGCGTCTCGCTCCACACTTTGCGCAGCTCGGCGAGCTGCCCGCGGCGCGCGCCGCCCCGAGGTCCCCCACCGGCCGGGCGTTCGCCACCACCGCGGGCCGCCGCGTCGAGTTGGGCGCGGGTGCCGGCGAGCAGGAGGTCTTTCGCCGCAGGAAGCTGCTCGGCCAGGCGCGCCGTGAAGCGCGCGAACTGCGCCTGTTTTTCGCGCAGCGCCGGATCAGCGGCGGGGACTGACAAGCGGCCGGTGTCGACGGCCCGCTGATAGGCGGAAGCCGCCTGCAGGATCGGCGCGGAGACATCCAGCGTGCCCCCGAGTCGCGTCTCGATCACCCGCGCCCACGAGGCCAGCAGGTGATCGGAGGTCGCGCGGGGCTTGTCGATGGTGCGGTCAACGAGCGTCGCGGCCTCGTGGGCGGCGAGGTAAGTCGGAGCAGCCGGGCCCGGCGCAACACCACCCAAGAGATCGCGACCGAGCACGGCTTCGGGATAGAAGCGCTCGTAGCCCGCCCAGCGCAGCGGGTCCGGGTCGGGTTCACAGCCGGCGGCGGGCGAGTCCTCATCCGTCGCGGTGAAGCCGGCAATGGGGAGGCGCGGCTGCGTTCGCCTGCCTTCCAGCCACGACGGCACCCGGGCGAACCACGTGCGTGGCGGCGCAGGCTCGCGCGCGACGCCGAGTTCATGGAAGCCGCCCGAATGGCACTGGGTCATGGCAAAGACCACGCGCCCACGGCCCAGTCCTTCGGCGAGCACGCGCCGCAGCTCGGCGACGCCCAGGATTTCACGTTCGTCGGTGCGCCAGTTGCCGCGGCGGCCGGGCTTGAGCTGCCACAGCGTGATGGCGCTCTCCCGCGCCTCATCCTTGCCGGCGAGTTCGCCGTGATCACCGACGAACAGGTGCAAGGTGCCGCCGTCACGCACGCGGGGCAGAATCTCGTCGCGCAGCGCGCGGAGGAAACTCTCGCGCGTCGCCGGCCGGTTGCCCGCGAGGACACCAGGCTCCCACGCCGGGAGCATCAGCCCGTCGCGGCGCGTCGCCCGGCGAACGTCCGCCAAGGCGGGCGGAACATCGGGGCGGTTGCCGGCGCCGAAAAAAATCCAGACCCCGTCCGGCGGGCAGGCGCCCCGCAAGTATCCGGCGAGCGCACGCGCCTGCACATATTGGGAGTAATTGTTGGAGAGCGGCGATCCACCGCCCGACAGCAGCACATACGCGTCGCGCGGGGCCGCGCGCGAGTTAGCCGCGTCAGCCTTGGGCTCGGCCGACGTCGAGCAGCCTGCCAGCACGGCCGCAACAGCGAGGACAAGCGAAGGCAGGAGACGGCGGAGCACGGGTAGGTGCTAGCCGGGCCGCGGAGGCAGGCGCAAACGGGAAAGCACGCGCCGCCCCAGCGCAGGAACAAAGCGCGGGGTTTGCGCCTCGGACGAAAACCTCCACGCTCCCTGTCCGTCCTCACCTCCACCATGCTGCGGCGCACCTTCCTCTTTCTCCTCGGCTTGCTCTGGTTGCCGGCATTCGGCGCCACGCCGACGCACGTGAAGGCCGCGCTGGTCTCCGCCGAGCCCGCGGTTCAGCCCGGCAAGCCGCTGACGGTGGCACTGCATCTCGTTCACGATCCACACTGGCACACCTACTGGGTGAATCCCGGCACGGGCCTGCCCACGACGATCGAGTGGAAACTGCCCGCGGGCTGGACCGCCGGACCGATCCAGTGGCCTGCGCCGATTTTGCTGAAGGACAAGCGCGGCAACATCGTCGGCCAAGGCTACGAGGGCGAGCTCCTGCTGCCCGTCACCCTCACGCCGCCGGCCGATCTGCAGGCCGGGGGCGAAATCGATCTGACGGCGCGCGCCGACTGGCTGATGTGCGAGGAAATCTGCGTGCCCGGCGGCGCCGATGTAAGCCTGAGATTGTCCGTCGCGGCCGCGCCCCCGGCGCCCGACGCGGCATGGGGAGAAAAAATCCGCGCCGTGGTCGCCGCCTTGCCGAGAGCGGATCCAGCATGGACGGCGCGGGCGGAGCGCACGGGCAAGGTCCTCACCCTCACGCTTACGCCCGCCGCAGGCGGCGCGGGTGAGCCCAAGGACGTGCATTTTTTCACTGAGGATGGCCTGGCCGCCTACGATCAACCGCAATCGGCCAAACGCGCGCCGGATGGCTCGTGGGTGCTCACCTTGCCGATCGCAAGCGACGCGCCAGCCGACGCGAGGAAACTGTCGGGGGTCGCAACCTCCGCCACCAGCTGGGTGCGCGGCGGGGAGCTGCGCGGGCTGCGCGTCGACGCGGATATTGCCGCGGGCTCCTCCCCTCTTGGCGCGGCGTCGGCGCCGGTTGCTCCCGTCGGCGCAAGCGAGCCATCTGCCGCTAGTCTGCCCGGCACGCTGCTGCTGGCTTTTCTTGGCGGGCTTATCCTCAACCTGATGCCCTGCGTTTTTCCGGTGCTGGGCATCAAGATTCTCGGCTTCGTGAACCAAGCCGGGCAAAGGCGCCGAGCGGTCGTGGTGCATGGCTTGGTGTTCACGCTCGGCGTGCTGCTGTCCTTCTGGACCCTGGCTGGCGCGCTTGCGGTGCTGCGTTCAGGCGGCGAGCAGCTCGGGTGGGGATTTCAGCTCCAATCGGCCCCGTTCGTCTATGCGATTGCGGTGCTCATGCTCGTGTTTGCGCTGAACATGAGCGGCGTCTTTGAGTTTGGCCTGCGAGCGACGGCGGTCGGCGGGAACCTGCAAGCAAAGGACGGCTACGCCGGATCGTTCTTCACGGGTGTGCTGGCGACCGTGGTGGCCACACCCTGCAGCGCGCCGTTTCTGGCGCCAGCGCTCGGCACGGCCCTGGCAGTCTCCACGGCGGAGTCATTCGCCATCTTCACGGCGATCGCGATCGGGCTCTCCGCCCCCTACTTGCTCCTGTCGATCTTCCCCCGCGCGGTGAAACTGCTGCCGCGACCCGGCGCATGGATGGAGACCTTCAAGCAGTTCATGGCTTTCCCGCTCTACGCGACCGTGGGCGCGCTGGTTTGGGTGCTGGCGGCGCAATTGGGTGAAGAGGGTTTCCTGATGGCGCTGTTCAGCCTCGTGCTCATCGCGATGGGGGTCTGGACCTACGGTCGCTGGGCCGCGCCCGGCGCCTCGCGCGGACGGGTGCGCTTCGGGGTGGCCAGCCTGATTGCGTTGGTTTCCGCCGGCCTATGGCTGGGCTGGCCGCGCACGGCGGTGGCGACGGACCTGGCCACCACCAACGCTCCAGCCGTGACATGGGAACCGTGGAGCCCGGAGATCGTGGAAAAACACCGGACCGAGGGCCGCATCATCTACGTGGACTTCACGGCCCGGTGGTGCGCCACCTGTCAGACCAACAAGAAACTGGTCTTCGGCTCGGACGCGGTGCTGCGGCTTTTCGCCGAAAAGAAGGTCGTCGCGCTGCGCGCAGACTGGACCAAAAAAGACCCGAAGATTACCGAGGAGCTGGGCCGCTACCGACGGTCGGCCGTGCCGTTCAACGTGGTGTGGTTTCCGGGGAAGGAGTCACCGGTTGTCCTGCCGGAAATTCTGACCCCCGGGATCGTGCTCGGGGCGCTGAACCAGAGCGGTTCAAATTAAACGGCGGCCAAAGGGCGGGGCGCGACGCGCCGCCGAGCCGCAGCTCACCGAGGACAGTTTGCCCTACCCGGGCAACACGAGCATCGAACCGCAACAGTCGCTTGAGTTGTATTCCACGCTCCTACGGCGACCCCGTGCGAAGGCGGAGTCTGTAGTTCGAGCGAAACAACTAAGGCAATTCGTTGGATAGAACGTCGGCGGGCGTTACAGATTCGTTGAGGACAAATCCTCTCGTAAATCGTTAATTATTTTTTTGTATATTGAAATACAATGAGATACGAACTATTTTGATGCGTGGCACGCGTCGTGATTACAAAAGGGCAGCATCACTCTTACTTCCATGAAAATCGCAAACCTACTCAAGTTCAGCGCTCTCGGTCTCGTGGCTGTCGGCTCCGTCACTGCCGCGACGTTCAATCTCAGCCCCACGCCGGCCGACCTCTACGACCTCGATCACTACTACGCCTACACATGGGGTATCTCGAGCACGCAATTCACGGTGCCCAGCGGTCAAGTCATCACCGGCGCCTCGCTCTCGTTTTCCAACATCCGCAACTGGAAAAACGAAACGAATGCGCTGTTTATCCACTTGCTGGACTCCGCGCCCGCTGGTGTGACCTCCACTTGGGAAGGCAATACCGGAGCCAGCAACATCAGCGACTACTTCACCGGTCAGGGCATTCTGCTCACGACGTTTGTCGACTCGACCTTCGTCTCGCAGAATTACACCTACACTTTCACGCCTTCCGCCCTGACCTCGCTTATTAACTACTACAACAACGGCCAGAACTTTGCGTTGGGCTTCGACCCGGACTGCCATTACTACAACGATGGCATCAAGCTCACCATCACGACGGGTGCGCCGCCTTCTACCACGGGCGTGCCGGATTCCGGTTCCTCGCTCATCCTCCTCGGCCTCGGCCTCCTCGGTCTCGCGGGCCTCAAGCGCCGGATGGTCGCCTAATTCTCTAGCTGACATTACGCCCAAGACGCCGGATGCACCTGCATCCGGCGTCTTTTTTTTTGCGGGATTCAAGCCGCATCTCAGGCGGGTTTGACCCAGGCGGGCACGCACCCACCGTGGCGACGTGCTCTCGGACGCTTTCGCCGGCCTGCAAAAACTCGTCCTGCCCGATCGTTGGCAGGCGCTTGCGCTCAATTCCCTTCGTGAAGGCCGGGATGTCGTCGTCGCGGCGCCCACCGGCGCAGGCAAGACTTACATCTTCGAGCGGTGGGCCGAGCAAAACGCGTTTGCCCGCCGCGCTCTTTTTACCGTCCCCACCCGGGCCCTCGCGAACGACAAATTCGCGGAGTGGCGCGCACGCGGCTGGGATGTCGGCATTGTCACCGGCGACCTTTGCGTGCGCCCGGAGGCGCCGGTGGTGGTCGCCACACTGGAGGCGGTGCAGGGCCAAATCGTCGCGCCCGTTCACGGCGAATCGCCGAGGGACCGATTTTCAGTCTCGCGCGCCACGCTCGACGCGAAGCCGTTTCAGCTGCTGGTCGTCGACGAATATCACTGGCTCGCTGATCCCCACCGCGGCAATCACTACGAGGGCGTCCTGCTTTCGGCGCCCAGTTCGCTCCAGCTTCTGCTTCTTTCCGGCGCCGTGGCCAATCCCGCCGACGTCGCGGCGTGGCTCCAGCGGCTTGGGCGCCGAACCGCCGTAGTCGAACATCACGACCGTCCCGTGCCGCTGGAGGAAGTCGAGGCCGACGACCTTATCCGTGGCCTGCCGCGCTGCATCGAGGGCTTCTGGGCCCGTCGCGTCGCCGGCGCCCTGCGTGAGAATCTCGGTCCCGTTCTGGTATTCGCCCCCCATCGCGCCGACGCCGAGCGCCTCGCCAAGCAGTTCAGCCGCGAACTTCCCCTCGCCGATCCTCTCACGCTTGCTCCGGAGCAGGACCAGCTCGCCGGGCCCGTGCTGGCCCGGCTGCTCCGGGCCCGCGTTGCCTATCACCACAGCGGCCTCAGCTATGCGCAGCGCGCCGGCCTGGTCGAGCCCTTGGCCAAGGCCGGCCAGCTCCGCGCGGTGGTCGCGACCCTCGGCCTCAGCGCGGGCATCAATTTTTCCCTCCGTTCCGTCCTCATCACGTCAGGCAGCTATCATCACGATCATCTTGAGCGCGAAATCGCGCCGCACGATCTACTCCAGATGATCGGTCGGGCGGGACGCCGCGGACTCGACGAGACCGGTTATGTGCTGGTCAGCAGCAGCACCCCGCGCCTGCAACGCGCCGCGCCCCTCCGCCTCAAGCGCGCGGCCCCGCTGCCGTGGGCCTTTTTCCTCCGCCGGCTCCGCGCTCATCCGCCCCCCTGCCCCACGACCGACCTCGCGCGCGCTGAGTCACTCCGGTTTTTCTCCGAGTTTCCCATCCCGCTCGGCGCGGAGCAAACAGCGCTCCTCAACCCCGCCACGCTGCCTTGCGGCGAGCGCACGGATACCGGCCGCGCGCGGCTCGTCCGCCGCGAGCGCCAGCCTTTCCCCGGCTGCACGGCCTGCACCCTCCGCGCGGACTGTCTCGCGCTGCAGCCCGCGCCGACGCTTCTTTGGCAGTGGCAACGCGCGGGCGTGCTCGATCGCCGGCTACAGCTCACCGTGCGCGGCGAGATCGTCTCGTGCTTCCTCGGCCCGGAGGGCCTCGCGCTCGCTGCCGCGCTTGAGGACCGTCGCTATCCGCTCGATGACTTGATCTTCGACTCCGCCAACCTCTTCGGGGGCGAGCGCTTCGCGGGCACCAATCCCCGCTGGCTCGGCCGCCTCGCCGAGGTCTGCGCCCGCGCCTACCGCCGCCTCACCATCGATGGCTGGCTGCACGAGGGCCTGCCGCTCCACTACGGGTCCGGCGCCAACGAGGCCGTCCGCGCCCTGGTGGCCGAACATGCGCGCACGCGCGAGGTGCTGGCCGAGATCGAGACGGCCGGCCGCGGCGACCTCGACCGGTTGCTCACCGAGTGGCGCAGCCTGCTGAAACAAGTCGCGGCCGCGGGCCCGCTGCTCGGGGACGGCTTCGCCATGACGGGCCGCGATCATTTTATCGCCGAGCGCTGGGACGATTTCCGCACCCTCGCCCGCCACTGGCTTGGCGAGACGCGAAATGAGACGCTGCCGCCGCTTCCCCCGCTCACCGTGGATCAGCAACGCCCGGTCAATCACGCCGTGCTGCGCCCGCCGCGGGTGCCGCCGCCAGGCCGCACGCTCGCCGCGCGTTAGCGGGAAGCCGCCCCCCGCCACTCGCGAAACAACTCCTCGCCCAGCACCGCCTGGATTTTCTCGTCGGTCTCACGGCGCACGCGGGCGCGTTCGGCCAGCGCCTCGGTCGCGAGGTCGAAGGCAAACCCGAACCGCTCGTCAAAATCCCGCTCCAGGCGGAACACCGCGCGGCGCTGCGCCTCGGTCGCCGTCGTGCCACCGAGCCGCTGCGCCACGAGCTGACCGGCTGGCGATTCACGCAGCTCCAGATCCTCAAGCTCGGCGGCGTCGAGCACCTGCGCCAGATCCGTGCGCTCTTCGCGCTGTAGCAGCACGAGCCGCTGCAGAAACACCCGCGTGTCCGTGAACGGCCCCGGCCCCGCCGCGGGCGCCGCCCCCACCGCGGCCAGTTCGTCGGCCACGCCCTTGCGCATGGCGTCGTAGTCACTGCGGATTCTGGCCACGCGCGCGGCCTTCTCCGCCACCGTCAACGCTGGGCGCACCGCCGGCGCGGCGGGCATCGCGATCGCAACTTCATGTCGGGGTTCCCCACGGGGGACCGCAGTTGCGATTCCCAAGCCCGGCGGCTTCGTCGTGTCGCGCATTTGTCCGCACCGCACGCAAACCGCGATAGTTCCAATCGCGAGCACGCCTGCGAGCGCCGGCCATTTCATCGGCGCGAGGCTGTCGCCCCCGTGGCGCCCGCGCGATTTCTTTCTCGTTGCGACTTTTCCCACGTCCGCGCACTCCGACAGCCTCGCGTGCATTCCGATCATCGCCGCTCCGTCTTCCTGCTGGTCGTCGCCTCCCTGTGTTGGAGCCTCGGTGGCGTGCTCATCAAGGCTGTCTCCGCCCACTGGCCGGGCCTCGCCGTCGCCGGCGGACGGGGCGCCATTGCCGCGCTCTTCCTCCTCGCCACGCACCGCGGCCTGCGCTTCCGCCCTTCCCGCGACCTGTTTGTCGGCGCGGCCGGCTACGCGGCGTGCACGATTCTCTTTTGCCTCGCGACGACGCTGACCAGCGCCGCCAACGCCATCCTGCTCCAATACACCGCGCCCGTCTGGGTGGCGCTGCTGGGCGCGTGGCTGCTCGGCGAGCGCGCCACCGCGGCGGACTGGCTCACCATTGTCGTCGCCCTCGGAGGCATGGCGCTGTTTTTCAAGGACGGCCTCACGCTCGGGCTCAACCCCGGCGACGCCCTCGCCGTCGCCTCAGGATTCTGTTTCGCCGCCATGACGATCGCGCTCCGCAAGCAGAAGGACGGCTCTCCCGTCGAGTCGATCATCCTCGGCAACACGGTTGCCTTCGTGGTCGGGCTGCCCGCGATTGCCGCGGCGCCGCCGCTGCCGCCGGCCGGCTGGCTCGCGCTCGCCACACTGGGCGTGGTGCAGCTCGGGGTCTCCTACCTTTTGTATGCCCGCGCGATCCGGCACGTGACGGCGCTCGAGTGCATCCTGATTCCCGTCATCGAGCCGATTCTCAACCCGGTGTGGGTGCTGGTGTTTGTTGGCGAACGCCCCTCGGGCTGGGCCTTGGTCGGCGGGGCGATCGTGCTCGGCGCTGCGACGCTCCGGGCCGTCGTTTCCCTGCGCGCGCGCGCCCAGCTCGCGGGCACCTGAAAGGCTCGGCGCGGTCGCACTCGCGTGAAACTTTTTGCCCTGATCGCGGGTTTGTGGGTGGTGATGCCCGCCGCCTCCAGCGCCGCCGAGACCGTCCTGCTCCTGCACGGGCTCGGGCGCACGAGTTGGTCGATGAATGCCCTGGCCTCCGCCCTGAAACGCGAAGGTTTCGTGGTGGTGAACCCATCCTATCCGTGGCGCTCGAATACCCTGGAGCAGCTGGCCTCGGAGTGGCTGCCCTCGCAGCTCGCGGCGGCACCCGCGACATCGCGCCTGCACGTGGTCACGCATTCGATGGGCGCCGTCATCGTGCGCCTGTGGCTGCGGGAGCACGGTGCGTCCGCCAACCTCGGCCGCGTCGTCATGCTCGCGCCACCCAACGCCGGCAGCGAAATTCCCGACCGGCTCGCGGGCTCCAGTCCCGTCCGCTGGCTCGTCGGCCCCAACCTCGCGCGCCTCGGCACGACACCCGAGGCCCTGCCGGCCGCGCTCGGGCCGTGGCCTGCGCCCACGGTCGACCTCGGGATCATTGCCGGCGACGCATCCGGCGGGCAGCTGTTCGGGTCCGCCGTGCCGGCGCCGCACGACGGCAAGATCAGCGTCGCCTCCACGCATCTCGCGGGCGAGCGCGACCATCTCGTGGTGCCGTTCTCGCACACCTGGATCGCCTGGCGCGTGGAGACCGCGGCGCAAACCGCCCACTTTCTCCGCGAGGGACGCTTCCGCCGGCCGGCCGAAAATCACTGAACAAATCCTCCCCTCCGCGACGCTCACCCCCGCCCGCAACGTGAAACCCATCCTTCCCCTCCTCGCCGCCTCCCTGCTGGCCAACGTCGCGTTTGTCGCCGTCGCCGTCACGCGCTCGCCGTCCCCACCGGCACGGGCGGAGCCTTCGGCCCGGACCGCCACCGCTCCCGCGCCGGATCCCCTGCGCGCGGCGCTTGCGGCCGGCGACACCACTGCGCTGGAAGCCGCCGGGGTGCCGAATCAGGTCGTCCGTGAGCTCATGCTCGGCCGCCGCCTGGCGCGCATCGCCGACCAAGCCCGCGCGGCGCAGGCACCGTCCGCCCATGACGCCAAATGGTGGCGCACGCGCGGCGGCCCGCGCGACTCCCAGCTCGCCGCTCGCCGCGAACTCGGCGCGACGCTCGGCCTCGACCTCGGCGGCGGCGATGCGGCGCAGCTTTCGTTCCTCCCGGCCGCCAAGCGCGACCAGCTCCGCAAAATCCTCGAAGACTACGAGGACCTGTTCACCCAATTCTCCGCGAGCGGCATCCAGCTCCCCTCCGATCGCGAGCGCCTGCGCCTGCTCCGCGCCGAGCGCGAGCGAGATATCGCCGCGCTCCTCTCACCCGAGGAAAAACTGGCCTACGACCTTCGCACCTCGCCCAGCGCGGCCGCCGTTCGCAGCCGCTACGGCGACGCGATCGAGACCGAGGCCGAGTTCCAGAGCATCTACGCGCTGCAAAAGGCCTTCGACGAAAAGTTCCCGCGCGAGGCCTTCACCGGCCGCATCTCACCCGACCAGCTCGCGGCCCGGGCCGCGGCCGAGCGCCAGCTCGACGCCGACCTCCGCGCCGCCGTGGGCGATGATCGCTATGCGGCGTTGCGTCGCGCCGCCGACACCGACGCGCGGAATCTCGACGGCTTGGCCTCCCGCCTCCAGCTCCCCGCCGCCACCACCGACACCGTGCTCGCCCTGCGCGAATCCCTCGCCACCGAGTCGCAGCGGATCAACGCCGACACGTCCGTGTCCTTCCCCGAGCGCCGCAGCCAGATTCAGGCCCTGGGCGCGCAGGCCAAAAACGAGGTCACGCGCGCGCTCGGTGCCGAGGCCGGCGCCGCGTATGCGCAGAGCTCGCCATGGATCAGCCAGCTTTCCAGCGGCATGGCCTATTCCACCAAGCCCACCGCCAGCACGCCGGTCACATTCGCGCTCGGCGGCCAGCAGAGCGTCTATCCCGTTCTTCCCGCGGGCGTCACCACCGGTTCCGCCCAGCGCCAAGTGATCGTCAACGGGACGCCCGTCTCCGACTTTGGCATCCCCGTGGAGCGCCCCGCCGGCGGCACCGTGCAGGTGATGACGTTCAGCACCACGGAGCACACCACGACCTCGCCCGCCGCCGGCAGCTCCACCGCCGCGAACCCCGCCGCCACGGCGCCGGCGCAGCCCGCACCGAAGCCGTAGCCGCCGGCTCAGGTTTTGGCCGGCGGCCGCAGTTGGAGCAGCACGTTGGCCAGGGTGATCAACCCGCCCCCCACCAGCAGCGTCCAGGTTGCGGTCTCATTCTCGTAGGCGATGCCGGCCCAACCCGAGAACATCGCCGGCAAGAAGAGCGCCATCACCGATCCGAAGATCGGCTCGATGCAGTAAATCAGCCCCGCCTCCGTCGCGGTGATTTTGGGCTGCCACGCGTTCATGAGCGAGTAGGCGCCATAGGTGCACAGCACCGTGAGCACGCCGGTGAACCCGAGCCACGGCGCCGAGCGCCACGGCACCACGAGCGCCGCCGCGTCCGGCGCCACCACGGCCGCCAGCACGCCGAACACCGCGGCCTCGGTCACGAACATGACGAACGTGATCCTTTCCGGCCGGTTGCCCGCGAATTCCTTCCGTTCCAGCGCGAGAATCTGCCCCATGAAAAAGAGCGACGAGAGCAGCGTCTCCGCCTCGCCGCGGCCGAGATGCAGGGCGCGAAAATCAAACTGCCCGAGGATCGCCGTGCCCACGAGCACGAGCGCGCAGCACGTCCACACCATCACGCCCGGGCTGCGCCGCGCCCGCACCGCCACCCACACCGGGATCAAGATCGCGTAGAACTGCGTGAGGAACGCCGAGGTGCTCGCGGCGGTGAATTGCATCGCGTCGGTCTGCAGCAGCATCCCCGCCGACGAGAACAGCCCGATGATCAGGCCCTGCCGCCACTCGGCCGGCGTCGCGCGCCAGATGTCCCGCGGCCGCAGCGCCAGCATGAGCAGCGTGCCGAGCAGGAAGCGCGGCGCGAGCGTGATGACCGCCGTGAACCACGTGCCCGCGTGCGGCAGCAGCTTCGCGTTGAGCAGCGCGATCGACTTGATGAGCGGGAAGCTCAGCCCCCAAAAAAAATTCGCGAGCACCAGCATCGCGAACGCACGGGAGCGGGAATCGGCGGGGGCGGCAGTCATCGACGGCGGCGCCCAACGTGGGCCGCGCTGCGTTCACCGCGAGGAGATTTGGCCGCCACCGGAGGGTGTCACGCGAAGGCCGCGCCACCCGCCGCGAGCCCGAGCTCGCGGCGCCGGCGCCGGCGCTCCACCGCCGCGGCCTTGGCGTAGCCCTGGCGCCGATGCTCGGCGAGCGGGTCGAGCGGGAGCTTGCTGGCCTTGCGCCACGACGCGAGCGCGGGCGCCACATCGGTGAAGAAGGCGCGCTTCAGAATCAGTTCCGCGTCGACCACGTTGGCCTTGGCCTGCGCGCGGCGCAGCGCGGCGTGATCGACCAGCGCGGCCTTGGCGTAGAGCTCCTGCGCCATCACGACCGTCTGGATCGTGGCCTCGATCTTCGGCTTCTCGTTGTGGCACTGGTCGATCATGTAGGCGATCTTCGGCGCGCGGCCGCGGTCGGCGGCGAAGGCGTGGATCTCGTGGAAAATCCGGAAGACCTGGTAGGGGTCGATGGAGCCGAGCGTAAGATCGTCGTCGGCATAGCGGCGGTCGTTGAAGTGGAAGCCGCCGAGCATGTCCTCGTCGAGCAGCCACGCGACGATCTGCTCGATGTTCTGCGCGACGTAGTGGTGGCCGGTGTCGACGAGCACCTTGGCGCGCGGCCCGGCTTTCTTCGCGAGGAGGAATGCCATGCCCCAGTCGGCAATGTCGGTCGCGTAGAACGCGGGCTCGAACGGCTTGTATTCCACGAGCATCGTCTGCTTCGGGCCGAGCTTGGCGTGGCAGGCGCGGAGCGCGTCGGTGAAGCGCGCCTTGCGCGCGCGGATGTCGTCCTGCCCGGGGTAGTTCGTGCCGTCGGCGAACCAGAGCGAGAGGTATTCGCTGCCGACCGCCTTGCCGATCGCGATGGAGTCGAGGCAGTGGCGGAGCGCGGCGGCGCGCACCGCGGCGTCGCCGTTGCCAAACGAGCCCCACTTGTAGCACTGGTCCTGGAAGAGGTTCGGGTTAATCGCGCCGATCTTCACGCCGTGTTTTTTGGCGAGGCGGGCGACGGCCTTGGGATCCTCGCCGGGCTTGAAATCCCAGAGCACGTGCACCGCGACGGTGGGGCAGCAGCCGGTGAGCGCATGCACGTGCCCGGCGTCGGCGAGCTTGTCGCCCAGATCGATCGCGGCGGCGTCCTGGAAAAATTTCCCGAAGCGCGTGCCGGTGTCGGCAAAGCCCCACGAGGGCGTCTCAACGGCGAAGGAATCGAGCGCCTCGCGGGCGCGGCGGTGTTGGGCGGAAGTCATGCGGGGCAAGCCGAGCAGCCCGGAAAACTCAGGGCAAGGGCACGTCGAGCTTGACGGTCCACGGCGCGAGCGCGGGCAGGATGGACGGATGCAGCGCGACGCCGTGCGCCAGCTGCTCGCGCCGGCGCGCCAAGCCATTTTCACCCGGCAGGCGCACGCGCCCGACCCCGGGGCGCGGCGGCGTGGCGCGGCAGGCGGCGGCGACGTGCTCGGCCTGACGGCGAAACTCCGCCGCGCCGCCGAAGCACGCCGGGTTCATCACCTGGAGAAACACGGTCGCGCCCCATCCTTCCCTGGGATCGGCGCGGCCGTGACCCGCCAGCGCGCCGGTGAGCGCCTCGACCAGCAGCGCGAGGGCGTAGCCCTTGTGCCCGTGATCAAGGCCGCCCGTCGGCAACAGCGTGCCGGGCGGAGCGGCGGAGAGCGCGGCCGGATCGTCGGTGGGTTCGCCGGCGGCGGTGAGCGCCCACGCGCCGGGGAATCTCTTGCCTTCGGCCTGCAGGCGCTTGGTGAGCGCGTTCGTCGTGATCGAGGCGGAGAAATCGAGCATCACCGGATCGCCGGCGGTGGGCCACGCGGCGGCGATGGGGTTGGGCGTGAAGACCTCGCGCCGCCCGCCAAACGGCGCGACGCTGCACACGTTGGGATCGGAGCACGTGAGCAGCACCATGAGGCCGCGCTCCGTCGCCGGCCGGAGATACGCCGCCAGGCACGCGATGTGGTGGCTGCGCCGGATCGCGACGGTGCAGAGGCCGTTTCGCTCCGCCCGGGCCATCGCGAGCTCGAGCGCGCGCCCGATCACCCATGGGCCGGGCAGGCGCTGGGCGTCCCACGTGACGGCCGCGGGAAAATCCGCGACGACGCGAGGCTCGCCGGCCTTGGTCATCGCGCCCTTCTCCACTTCGGCCAGATAGCCGGGCAGCAGCGCGAGGCCATGCGTCGTGTGCCCAAGCAAATCGGCCTCGACGAGGATCTCCGCGACCGCCGCCGCCTTGTCGGCCTCGAGGCCGGCGCGCAGCAGGAGGTCGCGCGCAAAGGCGATGAGGACGGGCGCGGGAATGCGAGGGGGCATGCGCGGGAAAAAATCAACGCAGCGCCTCGCGCGCGAGGCGGATGTTCTCCGCCGTGCGGGGGTCGCCGGGCTTGAGGCGGTCGGCGGTCTCATAGCTCGCGAGCGCCTCGCGTGGGCGGCCGAGGAGCAGGAGGACGTTGCCAAGGTTGGCGTGCGCCTCCGCATCGCCGGGCCGCGCGGCGATCACGGCGCGGAATTGCGCGGCGGCGGGCTCGAGCCGCCCGGAGCGCGCGAAGAGCAGGCCCAGCCGCGAGCGCGCGCCGAGATGGTCGGGCGCGAGATCGAGCGCCTCGCGGAACTTGGCCTCGGCCGCGGCGAGATTGCCCTCGCGCTCGGCGAGGCGGCCGAGCTCGAACTGGGCGTCGGCGAATTTCGCCTCGCGGCGCAGCGCCGGCGAGCGTCGCGCCGCCTCGGCGAGCTGGGTATTGGCCTCCCCGAACTTCCCTTGGGCGAGCAGCGCCACGCCCCAGTTGTAGCGCGCGGGCGCGTAGCCGGGGTCGAGCTCGAGCGTGCGCGCGAAGTGACGATGCGCGGCGCCGGCGTCCCCGCGCGCCTGCAGCGCGAGCGCGAGATTGTGGTGCGCACGGGGATTGAGCGGGCGTTTCGCGACGGTGTCGCCCCAGATCGCGACGGCATCGCGATAGTCGCGCACCCGGAGCACGGTGACGACGGCCATGGCGACCGCGACCGGGAAGAGCAACCAACGGAAGCGAAGCGGGAGAAGCACGACGCCGCCGGCCATCAGCAGCGCCAGCGGCAGATACATGCGGTGCTCGGCGATCGTCTGCGTGACGAGCGGCACGAAGCTCGAGCTCGGCGCGAGGATCAGGAAAAACGTCGCGCCGAAAAATCCCGCCGCGGGGCGGCGCACGAGCGCCCAGAGGGTCGCGCCCAGCGCGGCGAGCACGAGCACGCCCTGCCAACCAACGTCGCCGAGGCCGCCCGCGACCTCCGCGCCGTAGTCGAGCACCAGCGGGTGCGGCCAGAACGCGAGGCGCGCGTAGCGCACGAGGGCGTCGGCCTGCGTGAGCAGATAGCTCCACGCCGAGATCCCGCGATCGAAACCGGCGGCGGCGCCGCGCGCCCCGCCGGCGGAAAGGACAAGCGCGGCGAGGAGGAGCCACGTCGCGGCGAGCGCAAGGTAGTAGCCGCGCCGCGCACGCCACGCGGCGGCAAACGACCCGGCGACAAACGTCCGATCGAGGAGCAGCACCACGAGCGGCGCGGTGACCATGACTTCCTTGGCCGCCATGCCGAGCAGGCAGGCGAGGACGGAGAGCGCGAGCCAGGCACGCGAAGCCGCGGCCGATGGACAGGCGCAACGCGAGGCTTCAACCCGCGCAGGTGCGCCCTGAGAGGCGGGCTGAAGCACCGCGCTGCCGCGGGCGAACGCATACAGCGTGAGAAGGTAGAAAAAGCCGCAGAGCAGCTCCGTGCGCTGGGCGATGCAGACGACCGTCTCGGTTTGGAGCGGATGCAGGGACCAGAGCGTGGCGACGAGGAGTGGGCCGATGAGTTTTGCAGGGCCGGCGCTCGCCGCCGGGCCGTCACGCGGCGCACCTGACAACCGCGACGGCCTGCCGACAAGCGGCAGCCCTCCGAAACAAACCCGGCGCAACAGACCGAACAGCAGCAGCGCACTGGAGATGTGGAGCGCGAGGTTGGTCGCGTGGTAGCCGCGCGGGTTTTCCCCGAAGATCGCACGGTCGATCGCGAAAGTGAGGTTGACGAGCGGGCGGCCGGTGACGGCGCTGCCATCGGCGGGCGGCGCGAGCGCGGCGATCACGCCGCGGCCCAGCGTGGGGTTGTTCACGATCGCGTCGGCGTCGTCGAAGAGGAAGGGGGCATCGAGCGCGCGCCAGTAGGCGAGCGCGATGGCGGCGACGAGCAGCGCGGACGCGAGGAACGGCGAGCGGGGGAAAGCCGGCGCAGTCGGAGTCGGGCTCGGCGGAGACATGGGGCGCGCCTCCAACATTCCGGCTGAAGCCGGGGCTACGAACAAAAACTCCCTCCGCAGCCGAAGGGAGTTTTATGGGGACATCGAGAAGGTGGGGCTCGCTCGCCGAGCCCGCCTGGATTCGAGGGCGATTTGCCACCGGGAACCCAGGCCGCTTCGGAGCAGCGGCCCCACCTCAGGCCAGGCTTTTCGACGCCGGCCAAGGCAACGAGGCGAGACGCCTCGGTCACGACCGGATCAGAAGTTGAGGGTCGAGGTGAGCGTGAACTTGCGCGAGTCGATGATGCGGAAGGCCCACGGCGTGCCGTCGAAGTTCACCTGCGTGGGCATCAGGCGGCCGCCCTCGGTCGCGTTCTCGCAGTTGAGCTGGATCTTCCAGCTGATTTTGTCGCGGTAGATTCTGCGCGAGTAGGAGACCCAGAGATCGGTGTAGAAGTTGCCGGAGTCGTAGACGGGGCGCGTGACGTCGTTGAGGTTGATCACGGTGGGCGAGTTGATGGGGTCGCCGACCTTGCCGAAGAAGCCGATCGCGGCGCGCGATTCCCAGCGCTCGGCGCCGCCGATCGCGAAGCCCTTCAGCCGGCCCTCGCGGAACGAGTAGTTGGTGAGGAACGAGGCGTGATACTGCCGCTCCAGCGGCGAGCGCGCGCCCTCGAGCGCCTTGGCGAGCGCGACCTGCGACTGCACGACGTTGTTGAAGTAGGCCTGCGCGCTCGTGTTGCCGTCGGTGTTCTCGATTTGCGCGACGCTGGCGTAGCCGTAGCCGGTCCAGAAATTCTTCAGCGACCAGCGGCGGCTCGTGGTGGGATCGACGAAGTCGGGGATGTCCGGCGCGGAGTTCGTCGTCCACTTCGGCAGGCGCTCGGCGAGCCAGGCGTCGTATTGCGGCGCGATGTTCTTGTAGGTGCTCTGCTGCTTGCTGCCGGTGACCTTCATCGTCCAGCTCGGCGTCGGATTGAAGGTCACCTGCAGCTCGGTGCCCTTGACCTTGCTGTCCTGCGTGGCGCCGGAGCTGAGGCCGCTGTAGTAGTTCAGCGGCAGCTTGATCAGGTCGTAGATTTTCTGCTGGTTGGCGGTGTCGGACACATTGTTGACGTTGTCCGTGTTCCAGTTGGCGACGGAGATGATCTGGTCGAGCGTGCGGCCGGCGGCGATTCCGTTGCGGATGCGCTGGACGGCGCTGGCCCACGGGATGCCGGTCGTCGTGTCGGAATAGGCGAGGCGCGTGAGGAGCGTGCTCGCCGCGCCAGTGCGCTCGTTCTCGCTCTGGTTTTCATACCAGTTCACGCGGACGACGAGTTTGTTCTTGAGCAGGTTGAACCCGACGCCGACATCGGTGCCCTTGCCCGTGGGCTTGGGGAGCGGCTTGAAGAAATAGTCCGTCTGGTAGGTGGCGGGCGGGTTGAAGTTGTCCGACTTGTTGTAGTAGAGCGTGGTGCCCTGCAGCAGCTCGGAGAGGAACGAGTCGTTGCCGACCGCGCGCGAGACGAAGCCGAGGCCGCGGAGCGGACGGAAGGCGGCGCCGAGCGTCTTGGTGTCGCCCTTGAGCGCGTCCCAGCGGCCCCAGCGGCTCATCACGACATCGTGGTTGACGAGGCCGGTGGAGTTGGTGGTGAAAAGCTCGGCGTTGGTGAGCGCGGGCGAGGTGACCTTGCCGAGCACATCGGTGATCGCGCCGACCGTCGTGATGCGGGCGCGGTAATCGTCGTGGCGCCAGCCGAGCGTGGCGATGAGGCGGTCTTCCCAGAGGTAGCTCTGCGCGGCGAGCGTCCAGCTCTTCACCTCGCGGCGCGTGCGGAAGCTGCCGGCGCTGGAAAAGAGCGCCTGCTCGACGACGGTGTCGTTCTGGAACTGCTGCGTCGTGTGGTTGAACACCTGCACCTGCGAGGTGAACGGGCCGTTCCAGCCTTGGTTGCCGTAGAAGCCCGCGGAGTGCGTCGAGACGCCCTGCGGGTTGCCGGGGCTGGAGAGATAATATTTGCGCATGAGCGCCGAGGTGAGGGCGGATTGCTGGCCGGGGAGCGCGAGGTTCGCGACGTAGCGGAGCTTCGCGTCGGCGTCGCCATCGACGAAGTTGTTGCGCCAGCGCTCGACGGCCTTGCTCGAATCCTGCCGCGACCACAGGCCGAGCAGGCGGTGGCGGCCGAGCCATTTGATGATGCCGGACCTGTTCGTCAGGTTGAGATCGTAGGCGAGCATCGCGCGGTAGTTGTCGTCGGTCTGCGGCGAGTAGAAGGTGTCGAGCCCGCCGCCCACGCCCTCGGAGACAAAGGGCAGCCCGAAGTAGGGATTGGGCGTGCCGTCGATGCGCTTCACGTTCGTGTCGATCTGGATCGTGGCGCCGGTGAGCTGGTTCATCGTGTAGTTGTCGAAGCCGTCGATGTCCTGCCGCAGCCAGCCGGCGCTGAAGAAGAGGTTCGGCAGGAGCTGCTGCTCGATCTCCAGGTTGTAGTTGGCGGCGCGCGCCTGCGAAAAGTTCGTCTGGAGGTGGTTGTATTTCGTCCAGTCGTAGATCGACTTGTTGGTCACGCCGGGGATCTGGTAGCTGCCGTAGGTGTAGGTGCGGCCGTTGATCGTGGTCGTGGGAATCGGGAGGTTGACCGAGGAGGACCACTGGCGATCGAGGATGAGGAAGCGCGGATCGCCGGCGGTGTAGCCGAGCGAGGCGGGCGTGGGCGTGGCGGTGGCGGGATTGGTCTGCGCGGGCGCGTAGAAGACCGGGTTGCGCTGGAAGAACGCGATCGACTGGCCGTTGTCGATGAGGCGCAGCGGACGCGTGGTGTCCTCGAACTGGATGCCGGGCACGAAGAGCGGGTTGTTCAGCGTGCCGGGCGCGCCGGCGCCGAGGATGGTGTTGACCGAGGCGACGTAGCCGGGGGAGTTGACGTTGGAGACGTAGGGCCCGAGCACGCGCCCGGTGTCGAGGATCGTGATCTGCCGCGTGGTGGGATCGTAGGCGGGGCGGCCGGCGGCGAACCAGGAGCTGACAAAATCGCGCGGCGTGAGGGAATTGGGCCGGTTGGCGTCGTTGCGATAGTTCTCGGCGAAGCCGCGGATGACCGTTTTCTCGAACGGCTTGTAGGTGACCGCGCCGTATTGGCGGCGCGTGAGATCGCCGGCGGGCTTGCGCTGGAATTGCTGGTCGTTGAACAGCAGCGCGCCGTAGACGGCGAGCTTGTCCCGGATGAGGGAACGGTTCAGCGCGAGCGAGGTGCGGAAGGAGCCGTATTGGTCGGTGCGGAGGACGACTTGGTTGGTGTCCTTGTTCAGCAGCGCCTGCGCGGAGGTCTGGTTGACGATGCCCGCGGGCGTGCCGAGGCCAAAGAGGAGGGAGTTGGGACCGCGCGTGATCTCGACGGACTGCGTGTTGTAGGCGTCGAAGGGGACGCGGTTGTTGGTCGGGAAATTGTTGATCGCGGCGTCGGGCGCGGCGAGGCCGCGGACGCGGTTGGACTGCGCGTTGGTCGTGGTGTCGCCGTTGTTGCCGAAGCTGTAGCCCGCCACCGTGTCCTTGGCCGTGCCGCGATCGACGACCGAGGGCGTGTAGGTCGCGGAGCCCTCGGTGCTGGCCTCGTATTTGAAGATGTCATTGATATCGAGCGACGCGGTGTCCTCCATCTGCTGCTTGGTCACGACCGTGATCGAGGCGGCGAGATCGGCGAGGTTGGTGTTGAGGCGCGAGCCGGCGAGGGTGTTCTCGGCGAAGTAGCCGGAGTCCTTGGTCGTCGTAACCTGGAAGGGCGTGAGCTGCACGACATCGCCGGGGCTGCGCGCGGCCGCGAGGTCGGCGTCGCGCGCGGCGAGTTCCTCGGGATCAAGCCGGCCGTTCTTGTTGCGATCATACCTGGCGAGCTCGGTGGCGGTGGGCGCGGGCGCGGTCTGCGCCCACAGCGAGGCGGCGCAAGCAAGGGCCAGCAGCGGCAGCACGGGCCGCGCAACTACAGCGGACGGACGAACGGAGGTTATCATGGCGAGGGGCGGGATGGGGGCGGGATGCGCCAGGGCGCGCAACGGGGGACACCCCACCGCTACGCCCGTCGCCAGCCGGCGCAAATGCCGCCGGCCCCTGACAGTCTGGCCCGACGTTCGTCCCGCGGGGCTACTCGCCGAGCTTGAGCGCCGCGACGCCGAACATCGCCAGCCCCGCCGCGACGATCACGAACCAGTCGCCGTGCTCCGCGTAAAATGTGATCCGGTCGACCCAGCGCGCATCGCGGCTCACCTCGATCGTGCGCGCGCCGCGGAAGTAAATCGAGCCGCGGTCGTTCGTGACGGTCGCGCGCACGTTGCCAAACTCGTCAATCCAGCCACTCCAGCCGGCATTGCCGCAACGCAGCACGGGGCGCCGCGTCTCCACCGCCCGGAGCACGGCATGCGCGGCATGCTGATAGGAGGCGCCCCCCTCGCCGAACCAACCGTTGTTCGTCAGGACGACGAGCAGCCCCGCGCCGGCCCGCGCGCTCGCCGTCGCGAGGTCGGGGAATATGTCCTCATAGCAAATCAGCGGCCCGATGGGGACGAGCTGCCCGCGCAATGGCACGAGCAGCGGCGAGGCAAACTCGCCCGGCGCGAAGTCGCCGCCAATCGGCACAAATTTCTCGAGCCAGCCGAGCACCGGCCGCAAGGGCACGAACTCGCCGAACGGAACGAGCCGGCGCTTCGCGTAGCCCTGCTCCGTGAGGCCCTCCGCCGGCGTGACCACAAAGGCGCCGTTGCGCCACGCCTCGCCGGGCTGCCCGCGCTGCTCGACGGCGATGGAGCCGAGCAGGAGCGGAATCTTGGTTTGGCGGACGACACCCTCGACGAAGCCCTGCATCGCCGGGTCGCCGCGCACCGCGAGCGGCGTCACGGCCTCCGGCCACACAATCAGGTCGGGCCGCGAGGTGGCGGCGTCAAAGGTCACCTGCTGCAGCACCTCGAGGATGCCGTTGGCGCGCGCGGGATCCCATTTCACCTCCTGGGGAATCGCCGGCTGCACGAGCGCGATCCGCGCGAAGGGCTGGGCGTAGCCGCGGCGGTTGAACGCCTCCGTGATGTGCACCGACACGCAGGCGAGCAGCAGGAAGAGCGCGAGGAGAAATTCCTGGCTGCGCTTGCCCAGGCCCGCGGCGCGTTCGCGCAGGAGCCGGTGCGCGTAGGCGGCAAAGCCGAGATTCATCATCACGAGCACAAATGAGACGCCGTGCGCTCCGGTCCATGCCGCAACCTGAAGGATCGCCACGCGTTGCCATTGGCTCGCGGCGAGCGGCAGCCATGGGAAGCCGCCGAGCAGCCACGTGCGGGTCCATTCCATCACCACCCACGCGCCCGCCAGCCCGAGCATCGCGCAAAGCCGCGTGAGCGTCGGCCGCCCGATCATGCGTGGCAGCACCCACCATGCGGCGAGATACCAGGAGCCCACCCACGCGCCGACAAACGGCCCGAGCAGCAAGAGGCCCGCCCATGTGACATGGTGCAGCCATCCGAGGAGAATCGTCCACGCCACCGCCTGCGCGGCGAGCATCGTCCACGCATACACCCTGAGCCGCGGCCCCGTGTAGGCCCAGAAAATCCCCGGCGTCAGCATCGCATAGGCGAACTCCGGCGCCTTGGCCGGGGGAAACGCCAGCACCGCGAGCACAATCGTCAGCAGGAACACCGCCGCCGCCGCGACGCGCTCGCCGTGGCGCTCCAGCAGCGTGAGGCGCGGCGCATACGGATCGGGGGCGGGACTGGCAGGAGCGGCAAGCACGGGGGAAATGACGGATGAGGAAGGCGGAGCTTAGGCCGCCGCGCAAAACTTCTCCATCGCCGCGCGCGGAATTATCCCCACGGTCGCACGGATGAGCACCCTGCCCGACTGCCAATATTGCCGCAAGGATCAGCGCCTCCACGATCTGATGATCGAAATCGCGCCGCTGCAGGCCTCGACGCTTTACCTGTTCAAGGAGCAGACGCACCGCGGGCGCTGCGTCGTCGCCTATCGCGCGCATGTGAACGAACTGTTCGAGCTGCCCGAACGCGAGCTCGGGCTCTTCATGCAGGACGTCGCGCGCGCCGCGCGCGCGATCCAGGCCGCCTTCAGCCCGAACAAGATCAACTACGGCGCCTACTCGGACAAGCTGCCGCACCTGCACATGCACCTCGTGCCGAAATACGAGGGCGGCGCGGCATGGGGCGCGCCCTTCGAGATGATGCCGGCGCAAAAAGTCCTGCTCACGGCCGCCGACTACGCGGCGCGCATCGCCGCGATCAAGGGCGCCCTGTAGCCGCGCCTAAAAGCGCAGGCGGGCGTTTTCGTGGCCGCATTTCGGGCAACGGCAAACCTCGGTGGCGGCCGGCGCGGTGTAGAGCGCGTCACAACGGATGCAGTGGAAGGCGCGCTTGCGCCGCTCCAGCTCAAAGCGCCGGTGGTCGCGGCGGTCATACCACAGCCACAGGCCCAGGAACACCGCGGCGACCAGCACGCAGTAAATCACAGTGGCGGTGGTGAGGTCGAACATCGGAGGCGGCACATCCCTGCGACCACCCGCGCCGCCAGACAAAGCAAAAACGCGCCGGGCGAGCCCGGCGCGTCTTGAACTTCAGGGAAGCGGCGCGAAGGCGCGGCTCAGGCCTTCGCTTCGCCCTCGGGCGCGGCGGGAGCCTCGGCAGCCGGGGCCGCCTGCTTGGGGGCCTTCTTGGCCTTGGCCGGGCGCTGCTTGCGCTTGGAATAGCCCGGGTCGTCGGCCTTGACGATCTCGATGAGGGCCATCTTGGCCGCGTCGCTGCCCCGGGGCCCGAGCTTGTAGATGCGGGTGTAGCCGCCCGGGCGCTTCTCGAATTCCTTGTAGGTCTCGTTGAAGAGCTTGGTCAGCATGTCCTCATTGCGCAGGTCGCGGTGGGCGAGGCGGCGGAGGTGCAGCGCGCGCGGCGCGAGGACCATCTTGCCTTTCTTTTCGACGCGCGGGATGGCGCCGGCCTTCTTGGCCTTGGTGAAGATCTTCTCGATCCACGGGCGGAGGGCCTTGGCCTTGGCCAGCGTGGTCTCGATCCGGCCGTGCTCGATGAGCCCGGCGCCGAGGTTGGAGAGCATCGCCTCGCGGTGCTCGCGGGTGACGCCGAGGGAAGCGTGATGTTTGTTGTGACGCATGGTGGTGCTTTCTGGGTCGGTCCCGATCGGCAATCCGGCCGCAGCGTGGGGCGGCAACGAACGACGCGGGAACCGAAATCGTGGTCGGCAGCGAGCGGAGCGCGTTGGCCCACGGCTCGCCGCCTGCGGGTTGGGCTCAGCCTTCCTTCTTCGTGTCGAGGAGGCGCTCGTCGAACTTCATGCCGAGCGAGAGGCCGAGGGCCTCGAGCTTCTCCTTGATTTCGTTGAGGGACTTTTTGCCAAAGTTGCGATACTTGAGCATCTCCTGCTCGGTCTTCATCGCGAGCTCGCCGACGGTGGTGATGTTGGCGTTGTTGAGGCAGTTCGCGGCGCGGACGGAGAGCTCGATTTCGTTGACCGACATGTTGAGGAGCTTGCGGAGCTTGTTCTGCTCCTCGCTGACCTCGGACTGCTGGTTCTCGAACTCGTATTCCTCCTGCGAGACGCGATCGAACACGTCGAGGTGGTGCTTGAGGATGGACGCGGACTGCTTGAGGGCGTCGTCCGGCGTGATGCGGCCGTCGGTCCAAATCTCGAGGATGAGCTTGTCGTAATCCGTGATCTGGCCGACGCGCGTGGCCTCGACGGAATACTTGACGAGCTTCACCGGGGAGAAGAGCGAGTCGATCGGGATGACGCCGATGGCCTGCTCCTCCTTCTTGTTGGCCTCGCCGGGCCAGTAGCCGCGGCCGGTCTTGATCTCGATCTCGGCCTCGAAGCTCTTCTTGTGGTCGAGCGTGCAGATCACCTGATCGGGGTTGACGATGGTGATGTTGGCATCGGCCTGGATATCGGCGGCGGTGACGGCGCCGGTCTTGGTGACCTTGATGAGAAGGGAAATCGGCTCGCGCTTGGTCGAGACGATCAGGATTTTCTTCAGGTTGAGGACGATGTCGGTGACGTCCTCGACCACGCCGTCGATCGACTGGAACTCGTGGTTCACGCCCGAGATCTTGATCGACGAGATGGCGGCGCCCTCAATGGAGCTGAGCAGGACGCGGCGGAGGGAGTTGCCGACCGTGTGGCCGTAGCCGGCCTCGAAAGGCTCGGCGATGAACTTGGCGTAGGTGGGCGTGGCGCCCTCCTCGATCTTGGTGAGCTTGCTGGGCAGTTCGAACTTTCCGAGGCGTTTGGGCATGGCGGGAGGCGGAGAAGTTGAGGATTGTGGAGGCGGTGGAGGACTCAGCGCGAGTAGAACTCGACGATGAGCTGCTCGTTGACGTCCTGCGTCATGTCCTCGCGCGCGGGGAGGCGGACGACGGAGCCCTTGAAGGCCTCGGCGTTCATGGCGAGCCAGCCGGGGACATTGCGAATGCGGTTTTCCTCAAGGCAGCGGGTGGCGAGCTGGCGCGAGGCGGGGGCGTTCTTGACCTCGATCTCATCGCCGGGCTGCACGTTGTAGCTGGCGATGTCGACCTTGCGGCCGTTGACGCGAATATGACCGTGGTTGACGAACTGGCGGGCGGCGGCGCGGCTCTTGGCGAGGCCGAGGAGATAGACGGTGCTGTCGAGGCGCGTCTCCAGCAGCTGCAGGAAACGCTCGCCGGTGACGCCGCGCTCCTTCTTGGCGATCGCGAAGACCCGGCGGAACTGGCGCTCAAGCAGGCCATAAATCGCGCGGAGCTTCTGCTTCTCGTTGAGGCCGGTGGCGTATTCGGAAACCTTGCGCTTCATCTTCGCGCCGTGGACACCAGGCGGGAAGGGGCGGCGTTCGTAGGCCTTGCCGGAGCCAAGGATGTGCTGGCCGAAGCGGCGGCTGATGCGGGTGGTGGGGCCGGTGTAGCGAGCCATGAGAAAAAAGGGCTATGGAACTAAATGACGGAAGGACTGGTTTGCTGACCGGGACCTGAGACTCGGACGAAAGGGTTGCTTTCGCCCCGATGGTTTCTGGTCGCGCGGCCTGTTCGGTTAGACGCGACGGCGCTTGCGCGGACGGCAGCCGTTGTGGGGAATCGGCGTCACATCGATGATCGAGGTGATTTCAAGGCCGATGGCCTGGAGGGCGCGAATCGCGGAGTCGCGGCCGAGGCCGGGACCGGAGACGCGAATCTGGACGTCCTTGAGGCCGTGCGACATCGCGTTGCGCGCGGCATCCTGGGCCACCACCTGCGCGGCGTAAGCCGTGGACTTGCGGGAGCCACGGAAATTGCACTTCCCGGCGCTCGAGGTGGCGATGACCGCCCCCTTCGCATCGGTGATCGAGACGATCGTGTTGTTGAAGGAGGCGAGGACGTGGGCGATGCCGGAGGTGACGTTCTTTGAACCCTTGGCCTTACGGACCTTGATTACGCCAAGTTCCTCCTTGAGGAGCTCTTCAGCCGTGGGCTGGCGGGCGACACCGTGGACCATCTCGACCGGCTTGGCCGGCGCGGCATCCGCGGCAGGGGCCGCCGGAGCGGCGCCATCGGCAGCGGCGGGCGCCGCGGCCTTGTCGGCGGCGGCCTTCGGAGCCTTGGCCTTTTTCTCGGCAGGAGCGCCGGCGGGCGCGCCCTCGGCGGCTGGCTTCGCGGGTTTCTCTTTCTTCGGAGCGGACTTTTCTTCGGCCATGTTGGGAGAGGGTTGCTGGAATTACACTTCCTTGGCCTTGGTGACGCCGACGGTCTTGCGCGGGCCCTTGCGGGTGCGGGCGTTCGTCTTCGTGCGCTGGCCGCGGACGGGCAGGCTGCGGCGGTGGCGAATGCCGCGGTAGCAGTTGATTGCCTGGAGACGCTTGAGGTTGCCCGCAATCTCGCGGCGAAGGTCACCCTCGAGCACCCACTTGTGCTCGGTGATGATGTTGAGAATCTTGTTCAGGTGTTCCTCAGTGAGGTCCTGCGCCCGCATGTCGGGGTTCAGGCCTGCTTCCTTGACGAGCAGGTCGGCACGGAAGGGCCCGATGCCGTTGATGTAACGGAGGGAATACGCGACTTTCTTTTTCGCGGGAATCTCGACGCCGAGAAGACGAGGCATGGTGTGTCTGGTTGAGAGTTGAGTGTTAAGAAGTGGGAGAAATTTATGCGTGAACTTGAACAGGCACGGCGCGCGGGAGGGTGAGAATTTCCGGGCCGTGATCGGTGGTGAGGACGGTGTGCTCGAAGTGCGCCGAGGGCGCGCCGTCGGCCGTCACAATCGTCCATCCATCGGAGAGCGTCTTCGTCTTGTAGACCCCGGCATTGACCATGGGCTCGATCGCGAGCGTCATGCCGGGCTTGATTTTTTCACCCGTGCCGCGGCGGCCGAAATTCGGGATTTCGGGCGGCTCATGCATCGCCGTGCCAACGCCGTGTCCGACCATGTCGCGCACAACGCTGAACCCGTGGGCCTCGACGAACTGCTGGATGGCAGCCGAGATGTCGCCGATGCGGTTGCCGACCTGCGCCTGCCGGATTCCAAGCTCCAGGGATTCGCGCGTCACGCGAATGAGCTTTTCCGCCAGCGGGGACAACGGCCCAAGCCCAACCGTAAACGCATTGTCGCCGACGTAGCCCTCGTGCCATACGACAATGTCGAGGGCGACGAGGTCGCCCTCGCGGAGGACGCGCCGAAACGAAGGGATGCCATGCACCACTTCGTCGTTCACCGAGATGCAAGTGTGGGCCGGGTAGCGGCGGGCGCCGTGTTGATAACCGTAGCAGGCGCTGCGGGCGCCGAGCTTGGCCATCCATTCACGGCCAGCTTCTTCCAAGTCTTGGGTCGTGACGCCGGGCTTCACCAGCGGCTTGAGCTGTTCCAGCACAGTCGCGGCGACGGCGCACGCCTCGCGCATTTTCGCGATCCCATCCTTGTTTTTGATCGGGATGGTCATGCAAGCGCGAGGTCGGCCTCCTCGCGGAGGAGACCGAGGGTGCGATAGTGCTGGGAAACGGGATCCGTTGCGCCGGGACAGGCGAAGACCGCGGTCAGCGCCTCATCACGAGCATCGAGCCATTCGTCGAGCACTATGGCTTGGAGCAGCGTAGCCGGGAATTCGCTCAGGACGAAACCCGCATCAGGTTTGCGCGCGAAGAACCAGCGGCGCATGAGCGCCAAAACCGGGGCTTCACTGGCGGCGGCGGCCGCGCGGCGCGAAATCTCCGGCGCCCTTAGGCGCGGGGGAGAGACGTGCTCAATGTTCAAAGAACGAACCCGGTGCATCAGGTTTTCTGCGGGAAAATCCGGCGAACCGAGGAGAATGATCTTGGCCTTGGCCGCGGGGCCGGAGCCGACGAAGGGGTCGGTGATGCCGGCCACGGGCAAAGGAGTAAAGGATTATTTCAAAAATGCCTTGTAGGCCCAGATCGCCGTGCCAAGCAGCAGGAGCCCGAGCATCGGATAGGCGATCTTCATGACCGCTTCCTGGCTGAGCGCCTCGCCGGTCACGCCTTGCTGAGGATTGGCGCTCCGGGCGCGAATGCGACCCTTCTTGAGGAAGCCGTCGTAGTGGCGCTGAAGCAGGAAGGTCTCGATTTGGCGCATCGTGTCGAGGATGACGCCAACCGTGATCAGCATGCCGGTGCCGCCGAAGAAATACGCGATGCGCGTGGGGACGTTGAGCTCGAAGAGCAGCACGTCGGGCATGATGGCGATGACCGTGAGGAAGACGGCGCCGGCCAGCGTGAGGCGCGTCATGATGAAGTCGAGGAACTGCGCCGTCAGATCACCGGGGCGCACGCCCGGGACGTAACCGCCATATTTCTTCAGATCGTCGGCAATCTGGATCGGCTTGAACATCACCGACACCCAGAAATAGCTGAAGAAAAGAATGAGGATCGTGTTGAGGAAGTAATACCAGAAATTGCCGCGCAAAAGCTCGTTCGAGAAATCCGTGAGGAACTTCAGCTGGAAGTGCGCGCCGACCCACGAGAAAATCTGCTGGGGGAAGAGCAGAATCGCGCTCGCGAAGATGACGGGCATGACGCCCGAGTAATTGACCTTGAGCGGCAGGAAGGAACTCTGACCGCCCATGACCTTGTTGCCGACTACGCGCTTGGCGTATTGCACCGGAATCTTCCGCTGGCCCTGGACCACCGCGATGATGCCCATCGTCACGATGAGGAAGAGCGCGATCATGATGATGGCCTGCGGGACGCCCAGGCTCGTGCCGGCGCCCACGGGCTTCACGAAGAGCTGGTAAGTCTGCGCGGCGGCACCGGGAATATCGGCCAGGATGCCGACCGTGATGAGCAGCGAGACGCCATTGCCGATGCCACGCTGGGTGATCTGCTCGCCCAGCCACATGAGCAGCATGGTGCCGGCCGTCATGAAGATCACGGACGTGAGGATGAAGCTCCACTTGTCCACGATCACGATCGGGCCGTATTGCTCGATGCTGTAGCCGGAGAAAAGCTGGCCGGGGTTCTGCAACGCCAGCAGCAGGAGCGTGCCTTGGATAAGGCAGATCAGGACGGTGGCGTAGCGGGTGTATTGCGTGAGCTTCTGGCGGCCGACGTCACCTTCCTGTTGCAAGCGGCTAAGCGCCGGCACGACCGCCGTCATCAGCTGGAAGATGATCGACGCGCTGATGTAAGGCATGATGCCCAGCGCGGCAATGGCACCCTTGATGAGGGCGCCGCCCGTGAACATGTTGTAGAGGCCAATCAGAGCGCCGGCGCCGCCCGCCGACTGTTCGGCGAAGAAGTTCTGCAGCGGCCGCGGATCGATGCCGGGGAGCGGGATGTGGGACGCGACGCGCGAAACGAACAGCAGGGACAGCGTGTAGAAAATCCGCGAGCGCAGCTCGGGGATTTTCAGGGAATTCGTGAAGGCGGAGAACACGGGAAAAGCTGTAATCAGCCGACGATGGCCTGGCCGCCAGCCTGCTCAATCTTGGCCTTGGCGGACTCGGAGAACTTCGTGGCGGTGATCGTGAGGGCGCGGGTGATCTCGCCTTCGCCGAGGACCTTCACCGTGGTCTCGCCGCGGCGCACCAAGCCGGCCGCGATCAGCTGCTCGATCCCGACCTTCGTGACCGAAGCGTCAAGGCGGTCCAGATCGCCGACATTCACGACGGGATACTCGACGCGGAAACGCGCATTGTTGAAGCCGCGGCGCGGAAGCTTGCGGTAGAGCGGCATCTGGCCGCCCTCGAAGCCCGGGCGGATGCTGCCGCCGCTGCGCGCGGTCTGGCCCTTGCCGCCACGACCGGAGGTCTTGCCCCGGCCGCTGCCTTCACCGCGGCCGACGATCTTGCGGCGATGCACCGCGCCTTTGACGTTCTTAAGCTGATGGAGTCTCATGATGGTTCCTAATTAGGGCGCCCGGCCGCGAAATAGAACCGCGGCAGGACTCGGAGATGAAGGGTGTCGAAGCGGCGTGATCAGCCGGCCTTGCGCGTCGCGGCAATGGTCTCGGCCAAGCGCAGCTGAAGGAGGCCGTTCAATGTGGCGTGCACCACGGCGATGTGGTTCGAGGAACCCATCGACTTGGTGAGGATGTTCTTCACGCCAGCAGCCTCGAGCACCGCGCGCACGCCACCGCCTGCGATGAGGCCGGTGCCGGGCGATGCGGGCTTCAGGAGGACCTTGCCGCCGTCGTATTGGCCAAACACGTCGTGGGGAATCGTGTCGCCCTTGAGCTTCACGTTCACGAGGTGCTTGTGGGCGTTGGCGGTGCCCTTCTTGATGGCATCCGGCACTTCGTTGGCCTTGCCGTAGCCAATGCCCACCTTGCCCTTGCCGTCGCCGACAACGGCGAGCGCCGCAAAGGAGAAGCGGCGGCCACCCTTGACGACCTTGGCGCAGCGATTGATGAAGACGACCTTCTCAATCATCGTCGGGCCATCGCCCTCGGGCTTGCCGTCACGGTTGTCGCGATCACGGCGCGGGCCGCCTTCGCGGCGGGGACCACCGGGTCCGTCACGGCGCGGGCCGCGTCCGGAGGAGCGAGATTCACGGGCAGGACGATCAGAAACGGGGGCGGCGGCTTCAGGGGCGGCGGCCTCGGGCGCGGAATTTTCGGTGCTCATGCGTGCTTAGAATTGGAGGCCGCCTTCGCGGGCCGCTTCGGCGAAGGCCTTGACCTTGCCATGATAGAGGGCGCCGCAACGATCGAAGACCACAAGGCCGAGGCCGGCGGACTTGGCCTTGGTGGCGAACGCCGTGCCCAAGGCTTTGCCGCCGGCGACGTTGGCCTTGAGCTTCTGAGCGCGCAGCTCGGGATCGAGGCTCGAGAGGAAGACCAAGGTGTGGGCCTTGTCGTCGTCGATCGCCTGCGCGTAGATGTGCTTGCCGGTGAAACGCACGGCGAGACGGGGGCGGGCGGCGGTGCCCTTGACCTTCTTGCGGATGCGCCAACGGCGGTTCTGGAGGAGGCGCGCCTTGGTGATGTTTTTCTTGCTCATGGTGTGTCTCGTTAGGCGACGGTTTTGCCTTCCTTGCGACGGACGCGCTCACCGACGATGCGCACGCCCTTGCCCTTGTAGGGTTCCGGCGGGTAGTGGCTGCGGATTTCGGCGGTCACGGCACCCACGAGCTGCTTGTCCGCGCCCTCGACCTTGAGCTTGGTCTGATCCGTAACGGTCACCTTGATGCCCGAGGGGATATCCATGATGATCGGGTGCGAGTAGCCCAACGCGAGGTCGAGCTGCGAACCCTTGAGGTTGGCCTTGAAGCCGACGCCTTGGATTTCGAGCTCCTTCGTATAGCCATCCGTGACGCCCTTGACCATGCCGGCGACGATTGAGCGGGCGGTGCCGAACATCGCGCGCGCGAAGCGACTGTCGTCCACCGGGGCGAACGTGACCTTCTTGTCGGCGACGCTGACTTTGACGGCGGAGGCAAAGGTCTTCTCGACCTTGCCCTTGGGACCCTCAACCAAGACGTGGCCACCGTTGATGGTGACCTTGACCTTGTCGGGGATGGGAACGGGTTGTTTGCCGATGCGGCTCATTTTTTTAAAGTGACGGGAGGAAATCGCGAAACGCGATCACCAGACATTGCAGAGGAGTTCCCCGCCGGCCTTGTGGCGACGGCAGTCGGCGTCCTTCATCAGGCCGCGTGAGGTCGAGACGATCGCGATGCCAAGCCCATTCAGCACGCGCGGAACATCGCCGTAGCCATAATAAAGCCGGCGGCCGGGCGTCGATACGCGCGTCAGGCCGGTGAGGGCGGGCGCGCCATCAACATACTTCATCTTCACGACGAGCGTCTTGTGGCCGCGGGCGTCCGAGCCGTTGCTGTGGCCGGAGATGTAGCCTTCCGCCAGGAGGATGGCGGCCAAGCTCTCCTTGAGCTTGGAATGCGGGATCACGCAATCGTCGAGCCTCGCCTTGGAGGCATTGCGAAGACGCGTCAGGAAATCACTGATTGGATCGGTCATGTTGGATGATTTGGGTCGGACGGCCGCGGGTCATATCCGACACCCGCGAGCCGAAAAATATTACCAGGACGACTTGACGACGCCGGGGATCTTGCCGGCAAGGGCCAGCTCGCGGAAAGTGAGCCGCGACACGCCATACTTGCGCTTGTAGCCGCGCGGCCGGCCGCTGAGCGAGCAGCGGTTGCGAATGCGGGTGGGCGAGGAATTGCGCGGGAGCTTCTGCAGCTTCTTCTGTGCGTCGAAGAACTGTTCGTCGGTGACGGTGGGATTCTTCAGGACGGCCTTCAGCTCGGCGCGCTTGGCGGCGAACTTGGCGGCGAGCCTGATGCGCTTCTTGTTGCGCTCGATGGCGGAGGTCTTCGGCATGGCGAAAAAATTGGTTAGGCAGCTGTGGCCTTGGGGGCCTGGGCCTCGGAACGGCGGAAGGGCACGCCAAGGAGCTTGAGGAGTTCGCGCGCCTCGTCATCGGTCTCGGCCGTGGTCACGATGGTGATGTCGAGCCCCATCGTCTTCTTCACGTTTTCGACGGTGATTTCCGGGAAGATGGTGAAGTCGCTGATGCCGAGATTGTAGTTTCCCTGGCCATCAAGCTTCGACGGCACGCCGCGGAAGTCGCGGATGGTGGGCAACGCCACCGCCAGCAACCGGTAGAGGAATTCCCACATGTTGTTGGCACGAAGGGTCACGCTGCAACCGACCACCTGGCCCTGCTTGAGCTTGAAGTTCGCGATGGCCTTGCTCGACCGGTTGAGAACCGGCTTCTGGCCGGCGATGAGGCCCAGGTCGCGCTGGACATCCGCGATCTGGTTCTTGTCGGCCTCGGCGTCGATGCCGGTGTTAAGGTTGATCTTGACCAAGCGCGGCACTTGGTGGGGATTCGCGTAACCGCGGCTCTTCTTGAGCTCGGGCACAACCTGCTCGAGGTAAATCTTCTTCAGGACGGGAGTGTAACTCATGGGAGATGGCCTCGCGATTGCCGACCGCGAAGCGATGACGTGAAGGTATTAAAGTGGAAAAGGGCCGAGTAACGCATGCGCGCCACCCGGAAGGCAAGCGCGCTTTCGCGGCGGAATCAGGTGGCGGACTTGGCGGCGCGCGCGGCTTGGCGGCGCGGGCTGGCGTCGTAGACTTCCTTGAGCATGAGGTTGGAAACGTGAATGGAACCCTCGCGCTCGATGATCGCGCCCTGCGGGTTCTTGTCCGACTTCTTCTCGTGCTTCTTGATCATCGCGACGCCCTCGACGCGGGCGCGGTCCTTGGCCCGGAGCATCTCGAGGATCTTGCCGGATTTTCCCTTGTGGGCGCCCGCGATTACGACGACCAAGTCGCCGCGCTTGACGTGGAATTTTTTCTTCATGGTCAGAGGACCTCCGGCGCGAGCGAGATGATCTTCATGAAGTTCTTCGCGCGCAGCTCGCGCGCGACGGGCCCGAAGATGCGCGTGCCGCGCGGATTGTTCGTGGCGTCGATGATGACGCAGGCATTGCTGTCAAAGCGCAGGTAGCTGCCATCGGGCCGGCGCACCGGATGCCGGGTGCGGACAATGACGGCCTTGGCGACCTCGCCTTTCTTCACCGTCGCGTCGGTGGTGCTCTCCTTGATGTGGACGGTGATGATGTCACCCACTCCCGCGGTGGCCGTGTTCTGGCCCATCTTGGAAATCATGGCGGCACGACGCGCGCCGGTGTTGTCAGCGACTTCGATAATCGAGCGCAATTGAATCATGGCAGTCTCCTGAATTTGGAGGGTTGGAAGAATTAGGAGGACGGCACGGCGGCGTCGGCGGCCTTCGTGGTTTTGGTCGGCACGGCGGCGGCGACATCGGTCTCGCTGACCGCGACGCCGTCGGCGGCAATCGCCTTCTGCAGGATGGCGACGACGCGCCACCGCTTGAGGCGGCTGAGCGGACGGGTCTCCATGACCTCGACCTTGTCACCCACCTTGGTCGCGTTCTTCTCGTCGTGGACGTGAAGCACGGTCTGGCGGTTGACGACCTTTTGGTAAAGCGGGTGCGGCGTCTTGTAGGCGACAATCACCTTGATCGATTTGTCGCCGGAACGGCTCGAGACAAAGCCGATCTGGGTGCGGCGCTTGTTGCGCTGGCCGGGAGTGGCGGTGGACATGGGCGAGGCGATTAGGCTTTGGAGGCGACGGGCGCGGTTTTGGCGGCGGCGCGGTTCTTGGCGTTGAGGATGGTGAGCAGGCGGGCGATGTCCTTGCGGAGCGCGCGCAGCTCGTGGGTCTTCTCGACCTGCCCGGTGTGCTTGCGCAAGCGGAGCTGGAGCAGCTGGTCGCGAGTCTCGCGAACCTTGGTCGTAATCTCGGCGGGCGAGAGGTCTCGGATTTCCTTGGAAGTCATGACGGAGCCAGGGCGGAGTTTTTGGTTCAGGCGCGCTGGATGAAGCGGCAGTGGAACGGAAGCTTGGCGTCAGCGAGGCGGAAGGCCTCCTTGGCCACGGTGGCGGGCACGCCGGCGAGCTCGAACAGGATGGCGCCGGGCTTGATCACGGCGACGTAGAACTCGACCGGGCCCTTGCCCTGGCCCATGCGCACCTCGGCCGGCTTCTTCGTGACGGGCTTGTGCGGGAAGACCCGAATCCAGAGCTTGCCCTTGCGCTTGAGGTGGCGGGAGATCGCGACGCGGGCGGCTTCGATCTGCTGGCCCGTCATCGGGCCGCGCGTCAGGGACTGCAGGCCAAATTCGCCGAAAGCGAGCGTGTTGCCGCGCTTGGCGTTGCCGGCGCGGGAGCCTTTCTGCCACTTGCGGTATTTGGTGCGTGCGGGTGCGAGAGCCATGGCGTTCTAAAAGGTTCAGTTGTTGTCGGACTCTTTTTTGCAGATCCAGCACTTCACGCCGATCTTGCCGTAGACGGTCAGCGCCTCAGCGAAGCCGTAGTCGATGTTTTCACGGAGGGTGTGCAGCGGCACGCGGCCCTTGCGCTGCCACTCGCGGCGCGCGATGTCCGCGCCGCCAAGGCGGCCCGAACACTGGATGCGGATGCCCTCGGCGCCGAGCGCCATCGCCATCTCCACGGCCTTCTTCATGGCGCGGCGGAAAGCGATGCGGCGTTCCAGCTGGAGCGCCACGTTCTCGGCCACCAGCGCCGCCTCGATCTCGGGCTTCTTCACTTCCTGGATATCGAGGAGGATTTCCTTGCCGGTGAGCTTCGCCAACTCCTCCTTGATCTTCTCGATCTCCTGGCCCTTGCGGCCGATGACGATGCCCGGGCGGGCGGTGTAGATCTTCACACGGACGCGGCTGGACGCACGCTCAATGAAGATGCGCGGCACGCTGGCCTGCTTGAGCTTCTCCATCAGCTTGGAGCGAATCAGCTGATCCTCGGCGAGGAGCTTGCCGAAATCCTTCTTGCCCGCATACCAGCGGGACTGCCAGTTGCGGCGGACAGCGAGACGGAAACCGATCGGGTTGGTTTTTTGGCCCATGGAAGTGCGATTAGGAGTTGGTCTGGCCGTCGGAGAGCACGATGCGGATGTGCGACATGCGCTTCTTGCGCGGCATCGCCGTGCCACGGGCGCCAGCCTTGAAGCGCTTCAGCGCGGGGCCGTTCTCGATCAGGGCAAACTTAACCGTCAGGGTGTCGGCCGCGAGGTTGTTGTTGTTCTCCGCGTTGGCGATCGCGCTCTTCAGGGTCTTGCTGATCAAGCGCGCGCTCTTGCGCGGGATGAGCTCGAGATAGTTGACCGCATCCACGGCCTTGCGGCCTTGGATGATGCGGGCGACCTCGCGGACTTTCTTGGGCGACATCCGCGCGTTGCGGGTGAGGGCTTGGACTTCCATGGTTTTTTCGGAGGATTCCGGCCGGGGCCGGCGATAGCGGCGGACGCGAAGTCGCGCCCTACCCTTTTGGTTTACGGTCTGATTCAGGTTTTAAGGACTTTGACGGTGGCGCGATCCCCGGCACGGATGGATTGCCGGGGCGCCATCGATACGATCAGGGCGGCGCTGCAGGCAGGCCGGAGCTCGACCAACACAATCTCCGCGATCTCGGCGGCGCCGCGCGTGACGCGGCAAACCATGCCTTGGCGGAGGCCGGCATCGAACCCATGATCGAGCAAAATGAGGTCGGCCACCCGCGCCGGCTGCACCGCGACAACCTCGGCCGAGGCCGCGCCCATCGCCGCCCGCACCGAAAAGGGCGCGAAGGCGGCAAGAGCAAGCAAGCTGGCTGGGAAAAGGCGGCGCATGACGGGGACGAGTTGCAACAACCTCAGATCTCCTTGCGGGTCATGCCACCGTGCGCCTTGAAGACACGCGTGGGGGCAAACTCACCGAGTTTGTGGCCCACCATGTTTTCCGTGACATACACGGCGATGAACGCCTTGCCATTGTGGACGCTGAACGTGAGACCCACAAAGTCGGGCGTAATCGTCGAGCGGCGAGACCAGGTCTGGATAGGTTTTTTCGAGCCGGACTTGGCCGCCTTCTCGATTTTCTCGAGCAGGTGGTAGTCGATGAAGAAACCCTTCTTGATTGAACGTGCCATGGTGCGGGAGGGGCGGGATTATTTCCGGCCACGCGGCTTGCGGCCGTTGTGGTGGACGATGATCTGGGCGGTCGAAGGCTTCGAGCGCCGGCGGGTAACGTAGCCCTTGGCGAGCTGGCCCCACGGCGACACGAGGTGCTGGCGGCCGCCGCCGCCCTTGGACTTGCCCTGGCCGCCGCCGTTCGGGTGGTCGACGGGATTCATCGCCATGCCGCGGACGGTGGGACGAATGCCGAGCCAGCGCTTGCGGCCCGCTTTGCCGAGGGACTGGAGATTGTGGTCCTCGTTGCCCACCTCGCCGATGGTCGCGCGGCAACGGGCATTCACGTAGCGGAGTTCGCCCGAGGGCATCTTGAGCGTAGCCCGCTCGCCCTCAATCGCGACCAGCTCCAAGCTGGAGCCGGCGGAACGGGCGAGCTTCGCGCCGCGGCCCGGGATGAGCTCGACGCAATGCACGCGGGTCGACGGGGGGATGATCAGCAGCGGGAAGTTGTTGCCGACGGTGAAGTCGTTCGTCGTGGCCTTTTCGGACGCGAAGATCGTGTCGCCGACTTTCAGGCCCTTCGGCGCGACGATGTAGGACTTCTTGTTGTCCGGATAGGCGAGCAGCGCGATGTTGGCCGTGCGGTTGGGATCGTATTCGAGGGCGACGACCTTGGCGGGCACGTCGCGCACGTCGCGGCGAAAATCAATGATGCGGTAGAGCCGCTTGTGGCCGCCGCCGCGATGGCGCGACGTGATGCGGCCGTAGCAGTTGCGTCCGCCGCTCTTGGCGAAGCTCAGGGTCAGGCTGCGCTCCGGGCGCTTCTTGGTCAGACCCGTCTGCTTGTTGAGCGCGGTGAAGCGCAGGGACGGCGTGATCGGGGGGAATGTTTGGATGGGCATGGCGTTGTCTCCGGTTGGGCGCGCGGGATCAGACGAGCTCGATCTTGTCGCCGGCCTTGAGCGTCACGATTGCCTTCTTGTAGTCGGAGCGCGTCGTGGGACGGCCCTGGCGGGTGCGCTTCGGCTTGCCGCCGATCGTCATCGTGTTCACGCGACGGACGGTGACCTTGAAGACCTGCTCAATCGCGCTCGCGATCTGCGGCTTGGTGGCGTTGATGTCGACCTCGAACGTGTATTGGCCAAGCTCGGACGAGAGCCGGTTGGATTTTTCCGTGAGCCGGAGGTGCTTGAGGATGTGAATCGGGTGCATCAGTTCTGGCCTCCCTTGGTGCGGGCGATGATGGCGTCGAGCGCCTTGGCGCTGACGATGATCTTGGAATAGTCGGCGAGATCGCGCGTGTTGAGCATGGCGGCGCTCTGCAGGCAGACGCGATCGATGTTGCGCGAGGCGCGCATGGTCTCGGTCGCAAACGGCGCATCGACGAGCAGCAGGCGGCCCTTCGGGGCGATGCGGCCGAGCACCTCGTTGATTTGCTTCGTCTTCTTCATCGCGGCGTCGAAGGCCTCGATCACGGCAATCTCGCCGGAGACGGCCCGATCGAAGAGCGCGCGGCTGAACGCCAGACGCTTCACCTTGGCGTTGACCTTCTTCGAGTAGTCGCGCGGCTTGGGCCCGAAGGTGACACCACCGCCCGCCCACAGGGGCGAGCGAATCGAGCCCGCGCGCGCGCGGCCCGTGCCCTTCTGGCGCCACGGCTTCTTGCCGCCGCCGCTGACTTCGCCACGGGTCTTGGTCGAGTGGGTTCCCTGCCGGCGGTTGGCCATGATCGCGACGATCACTTCCTTCGCCGCCTGCACGCCCTTGTCTCCCTCGAAGACCGGAATGCCGTCGAATTCCTTCTCGGTGCTGGTTTTGCCGTCAGAACTGAAAACGGTGAGTTTCATGTCGGTGCTTCTCCTTTATTTCTTGGCGGCGGCGGGTTTCGCGGCGGCCGCGGGCTTCGCGGCGGCGGCCGGTTTCGCGGCCTTGTCAGCTTTGGGCGCGGCGGCGGAAACCGGCAGCGCCCACTGGCCCTTGATGGCGGAACGCACAATCACATCCGAGCCGTTGGACCCGGGAATCGCGCCTTTCACCAAGATGAGGTTCTTCTCGGCAATCACCTTCACGATGCGAAGGTTCTGCACCGTGCGGCGCTCCTGGCCCATATGGCCGGGCATCGCTTGGTTCTTCCACGAGCGGCCGGGAGTCTGGCGCATGCCGATCGAGCCGATGCGGCGGTGAAACATCGAGCCGTGCGAGGCGGGGCCGCCCGCGACGCGGAAACGCTTCACGACACCTTGGAAACCCTTGCCCTTGGTGATGCCGATGACATCGACGAGCTGGCCTTCCTTGAAAGCGTCGGCCTTTACTACGTCACCGACCTTCACCGTCGCAGCGGACTTGAGGCGGACTTCGGCGAGGACGCGCGGAGCAACCTCGAGCCCGGCCTTTTGGGCGTGGTTCAGCTCGCCCTTGGCGGTGTTCTTCGGCTTCTTGGTGGAGAAGCCAATTTGCACGGCATCGTAACCGTCGTTGTCGGCGGTCTTGACTTGAACAACCGGACAGGGGCCGGCTTCAACGACGGTGACCGGAACGAGCACGTTCTGTGCATCGTAGACTTGGGTCATGCCGATTTTTTTTCCTAAGATTTCGGAGAGCATGGGCTAAGCGGTAGGTGGATGGTTCCGTTGTTCGGACCTACTTTAGCGAGGGCCTGGCGGTGCCGGAAGGCACACAGGCAACTGCTAACTGTAGAAGAAGGGAATCCGGGTGCGGATAATGCGCGGCGAGTGGAAGCGGGCTCAGACGTTGATGGTGATGTCCACGCCCGAGGGCAGGTTGAGCTTCTTGAGTTCGTCGACCGTCTGCGCCGTCGGCTCAATGATGTCGATCAGGCGCTTGTGAGTGCGCGTCTCGAACTGCTCCATCGACTTCTTGTCGACGTGCGGGGAGCGATTGACCGAGAGCTTCTCGATGCGGGTCGGGAGCGGAATGGGGCCGGACACGCGGGCACCGGAGCGCTTGGCGGTCTCGACGATGTCCTGCGCCGACTGATCGATCACTCGATAGTCGAAGCCTTGAAGTTTGATGCGGATGCGCTGGCCTTTCATGGCGAAAAAAACGAGGGATCAGGTGCGGGCGGGAGCCTTGGAGGAAGTCTCGACGATCTTCGCGAGGAGCGAGTTCGGGACTTGTTCAAAGTGCGACGGCGTGATGCCGGCGCTGGCGCGGCCCTTGGAGAGGGAGCGGATGTCAGTGACGTAGCCAAAGAGCATCTCGAGCGGAACGAACGCGTTGATGATGCACGCGCCCGCCTTGTTCTCCATGCCCTGAATCTGGCCGCGGCGGCGGTTGATATCACCCATCAGGTCGCCTTGGTAGTCCTCGGGCGTGGTGACCTCGACCCCCATGATTGGCTCAAGGAGGATCGGGTTGGCTTTCTTCATCGCTTCCTTGAAGCCGAAGATGCCAGCCATCTTGAACGCGAGTTCCGAGGAATCGACCTCGTGGAACGAGCCGTCGACGATCCGCACGATGACATCGACCACCGGGTAGCCTGCGACCACGCCGTTGTTGCAGCCTTCAAGGATGCCATCCGTAGCCGGCTTGATGAACTCCTTCGGGATGGAGCCGCCGACGATCTCGTTGACGACCTCCACGCCCTTGCCCTTTTGGTTGGGTTCGATCTTGACGACGACGTGGCCGTATTGGCCCTTGCCGCCGGATTGGCGGATGAACTTGCCCTCGGCCTCCGCGGCCTTGGTGATCGTCTCGCGGTAGGCGATCTGCGGCTTGCCGGCGGTGGCCTCGACCTTGAACTCGCGCTTCATGCGGTCGCGAATGATGTCGAGGTGCAGCTCGCCCATGCCGGCGAGAATGGTCTGGCCAGTGTCCGGGTCGGTCTTCACGCGCAACGTGGGATCCTCGGCGACGAGGCGCTGGAGCGCGTTGCCCATCTTTTCCTGATCGGCCTTCGAGTTCGGCTCGATGGACATCGAAATGACAGGCTCCGGGAAGGACGGCGGCTCAAGGCGGATGTCGAAATCCTCGTCGCAAAGCGTATCGCCGGTGATCACATCCTTGACCCCCACGACGGCGCAAATGTCGCCCGAATAGGCGAGCTCGATTTCCTCGCGCTCGATGGCGCGCATGAGCACGAGGCGCGAGACACGCTCGGTGCGGCGGGTGCGCGGGTTGTAGACGGACATGCCCTTGGGCAAGGTGCCGGTGTAGATGCGGAAGAACACCAAGCGACCCACAAACGGATCGTTCCAGAGCTTGAAGGCGAGGCCGGCCATCTTGCTCTTGTCGTTGACCACGGCTTCGACCTCCTTGCCGTCGCTGTCCTGCCCCTTCATCGGGGGCACGTCGATCGGGCTCGGGAGGTAGTTGACGACGCAATCAAGCAGGCGCTGCACGCCCTTTTTCTTGAAGGCCGAGCCGGGCACCACGCCGGTGAACTGAAGCGAAATCGTGGCCTTGCGCACGCCCAGCATGAGCTCGGCCACGGTCACTTCCTCGCCGCCGAGGTATTTTTCCGCGATGGCATCGTCGAAGTCGGAGACCGCCTCGATGAGCTTGTCGCGGTATTCCTTGGCTTGCGCGGCCATCTCCGCCGGAATCGGGATGGTCTTGGGATTGAGGCCGAGCTGGTCCTGCGGGTCCTCCTCGAAGGAGTAGGCCACGTTCTGCACGAGGTCGACGAGGCCGGTGAAGTTCTCCTCCTTGCCGATGGGCAGGAAGATCGGGTGGGCGTTGGCCTTGAGCTTTTCGCGCATCTCCGAGACGGCACGGAAGAAATCGGCGCCGACGCGGTCCATCTTGTTGATGAAGGCGATGCGGGGGACGCGGTATTTGTTGGCCTGGCGCCACACGGTCTCGGACTGGGGCTGCACACCGGCGACGGCGCAGAAGACGGCGACGGCGCCGTCGAGCACGCGCAGCGAGCGCTCGACCTCGGCCGTGAAATCCACGTGCCCAGGCGTGTCAATGATGTTGATACGCTGCTTGATCCCCTTCCAGGGGCCCCAGGACGCGTTCCACGCGCAGGAAATGGCGGCCGCGGTGATCGTGATGCCGCGCTCGCGCTCCTGCTCCATCCAGTCGGTCACGGTCGTGCCCTCGTGAACCTCGCCCATCTTGTGGACGGCGCCGGAGTAGAAAAGGATGCGCTCGGTCGTCGTGGTCTTGCCGGCGTCGATGTGCGCGGCGATGCCGATGTTGCGCGTCCACTCGAGCGGGAACGGGCGGTCCTTGTGGTTGACCGGCGAGATCTTCGCTTTGTCAGTGACGATCGTAATCTTGGGAGCGGCGACAGCGGACATGGAAATAATCCTCGGACGGTTACCAGCGCAGGTGGGCGAAGGCGCGGTTGGCCTGCGCCATCTTGTGCGTGTCTTCCTTCTTCTTCACGACCGTGCCCGTGTTGTTGTAGGCGTCGATGATCTCGGCGGCGAGGGCGTCCTTCATCGGCATGCCCTTGCGGCCGCCGGCTGCATCCACGATCCAGCGCAGCGCGAGGGACTCCTGGCGCTCGAACGAGATTTCGACGGGCACCTGATAGGTCGCACCACCCACGCGGCGGCTCTTCACCTCGAGGCGCGGGCGCGCGTTCTCGAGCGCACCGAGCATAAGATCGACCGGATCGCCCTTCTCGAGCTTCTCCGAGACCTTCTCAAAGGCGCCATACACGATGCTCTGCGCGAGGTTCTTCTTCCCGTCCTTCATGATGATGTTGACGAGATGGGCGACCAGCGTGCTGTTGTAGCGGGCGTCGGGAATCGCTTGGCGTTTTTCTGCTCTGTGGCGGCGTGACATGGCGCGAGGAAAAAGTGGGTGTGAAAACGAAACGGAATTACTTCGCCGCCTTCGGGCGCTTCACGCCGTATTTCGAACGCGACCGACGACGCTTCTCCACGCCAGTGGCGTCGAGCGTGCCGCGGACGATGTGATAGCGAACACCAGGCAAGTCCTTCACACGGCCCCCGCGCACGAGGACAATCGAGTGCTCCTGGAGGTTGTGGCCCTCGTCGGGGATGTAGGAAATGACTTCGTTGCCATTCGTGAGGCGGACCTTCGCGACTTTGCGGATGGCCGAATTCGGCTTCTTCGGCGTGCGGGTCATGACCTGCACGCACACCCCGCGGCGGAAAGGATTGCCATCCAAAGCCGGCGACTTCGACTTGGCAGTCACCTTGCGGCGGCCTTTGCGCACGAGTTGGTTGATGGTCGGCATACGAGAGAAAAATTACAGTGAGAAGAGACGAAAAGGGTGGGACGCTACTTTGCACAGAAAGCTCGGCAAGAACTTTCTCGCGAAAAGTGGATTTGGAAGGGCGCCGGTTGCGGAAGAGCGATCAGCGCGGAGTGAAAGCGTTCACCGGCGGGCCCGGCAACGCGCGAGAACAGACGATATGGAAGGTAGAGCGTTGGCCGTTGTCACGGGATCACAAGCTCCAATTCTCCAATCGCAAAAAAGCCGCGGACAAATCGTCCGCGGCTCTTGTGAACCAATTGAATCCCGTTCGCCGAGCCTCAGCTCGCTGTGGCGGCCTCGGCGGGCTTGGCCTCCTCGACGGGCAACTCACCCCCAAAGGGCAGCGTGATCTTGAGCTGCTTGTAGGTCGGCAGGCCCGTGCCCGCCGGGATGAGATGACCCATGATGACGTTCTCCTTGAAACCACGCAGGAGGTCTACCTTTCCGAGAGTTGACGCATCGGTAAGGACACGCGTCGTCTCCTGGAAGCTCGCGGCCGAGATGAAGCTCTCGGTCTCGAGCGAGGCCTTCGTGATGCCGAGGAGGATCGGCTCCGCCTCGGCCGGCTTGCCGCCGGCCTCCTCGATGCGCTTGTTTTCCGCGAGGAACGTGGCGCGATCGACTTGCTCGCCCCAGAAGTTTTCCGTGTCGCCCGGATCGGTGATCCGGACCTTGCGGAGCATCTGGCGGATGATGATCTCGATGTGCTTGTCGTTAATCGTCACGCCTTGGAGCCGGTAGACTTCCTGCACCTGCGAGATCAGGAAGTCGTAGAGTGCCGAGGGCCCGAGGATCTCGAGAATCTCGTGGGGATCCGCAGCGCCTTCGGTGAGGTGCTGGCCTTTGTGCACGACATCGCCGGGCTGCACGATGATGTGCTTGCCGGTGGCGATGAGGTGCTCCTCCTCCTGCGAGGTCTCCTCGTTTTTCACGACGAGCTTGCGCTTGCCGCGGACCGTGCCTTCGAACGACACGATGCCGTCAATGCGCGACATCTCGGCGGCATCCTTCGGGCGGCGAGCCTCGAAAAGCTCGGCGACGCGTGGAAGACCGCCCGTGATGTCCTTGGTCTTGGACGCCTGGCGGGGCGTCTTGGCCAGCAGCGCGCCAGGGGCGATGGTGTCGCCCTCGTTGACTGCGATCTGGGCGCCGACCGGGATGGAGTAGGCGGCGAGCGGCTTGTTCTTCGCATCGCGCACTTCAATCTGCGGATTGAGGTCCTCCTTGTGCTCGATGACGACGGTGGCGATGCGGCCAGACGACTCGTCGAGCTCGCGCTTCACCGTGACGCCGGGGATCATGTCCTTGAAGTGCAGCGATCCACCCTTCTCGGAGAGCACGGGCACGTTGTAGGGATCCCACTGCGCGAGGACCGCGCCTTTCTCGATCTTCTCGCCATCCGCAACGTGGAGGTAGGAGCCGACGACGATGTTGTAGACTTCCAGCTCCTTGTCGTCGGCGTCGAGCACTTGGATGGTGCCGGTCTTGTTGAGCACGATCGAGCCACCGTCTGCCGTCTCGACGAGGCGGAGGCCACGATACTTGATCTTGCCCGAGACCTTGACGCGGATTTCCGGGGTCTTGAAGCCGCCGGACGCGACGCCACCGATGTGGAACGTGCGCATCGTGAGCTGGGTGCCGGGCTCACCAATCGACTGGGCGGCGATGATGCCGACGGAGTCGCCGATCTTCGCGACCTTGTTCGTCGCGGGATTGATGCCGTAGGACTTCGCGTCGATGCCGCCCTTCGAGATCGAAGTGAGCGGGGACATGACCTTGACGCGCTCGATGCCAAGCTCGTCGATGCGGCCCGCAATTTCCTCGGTGATCAGCTCGCCGGAGCCGACGAGGATTTCCGAAGGGCTGATCGGATTGGGCACGTCGTCGCTGGAGAAGCGGCCGATGATGCGCTCCTTCAGGCCGACGATTTCGTCGTCGCCTTCGAAGATGGCCTTCTTCCACACGCCGTCGCGGGAGCCGCAGTCGTCCTCCGCGATGATGACGTCCATCGCCACGTCGCAAAGCTTGCGGGTGAGGTAGCCGGCGTCGGCGGTCTTGAGCGCGGTGTCGGCGAGGCCCTTGCGGGCGCCGTGGGTCGAGATGAAGTATTCCAGCACCGTGAGTCCCTCGCGGAAGGACGAGAGAATCGGGCGCTCGATGATTTCGCCGGAGGGCTTGGCCATGAGGCCGCGGGTGCCGCAGAGCTGGCGGACCTGCTGCTTGTTACCGCGCGCACCGGAATCCATCATGATGTAGACGGGGTTCACCTCGGGGCGGCCATCGTTGTTCTCGAGCTTCGAAAACACCTGCTTGGCGATTTGGTCCGTCGCGCTCGTCCAGATGTCGACCACCTTGTTGTAGCGCTCGCCATCGGTGATGATGCCCTTGTTGAACTGGCCCTCGACTTCGGCGATCTTCTTCCGGGACTCGGAGACGATTTCCTTCTTCGTGTCCGGAATGATCATGTCGTCGATACCGATCGAGATGCCGGCCTGGAAGGCGGTCTGGAACCCGAGTTCCTTCAGGCGATCGAGGGTTTCGACGGTGATGACGTTGCCCGACTGCTTGTAGGTGTTGAGGATCAAATCACCCAGCTTGCCCTTCGGAACCGGGAAGTTCACGAAGCCAAGGCCCGCGGGCCAAATCTGGTTGAAGATCACGCGACCCACGGTCGTGCGAAGCACTTTGCGCTTCGCGTCGCCATAGACCGTCTCGCGACCGAAATCGGGATTGGGCACCTCGACCCAGTCGTGGACGCGAAGGGCGCCGTCCGCCTTGGCGTAGAGCACCTCCTGCAGACCCGCGAGCAGCGGCACGCGCTGGTTCTTGCTCGGCTTGGTGCGCGGCTCGATGGTGAGGTAGTAGGCGCCGAGGACGATGTCCTGCGACGGCGTGAGGATGGGCTTGCCGGACGAGGGCGAGAAGATGTTCGAGGTCGCCATCATCAGGAGCTTGCACTCGAGGATGGCCTCGAGCGAAAGCGGCACGTGCACGGCCATCTGGTCGCCGTCGAAGTCGGCGTTATAGGCGGTGCAGACGAGCGGGTGGATGCGGATGGCTTCACCTTCAATCAGCGTGGGCTCGAAAGCCTGGATCGAAAGGCGGTGGAGCGTCGGCGCGCGGTTGAGCAACACCGGGTGGCCCTTGGTCACCTCCTCGAGGATGTCCCAGACTTCCGGAGACTTCTTCTCGATCATCTTGCGCGCACCGCGGACGGTGTGCACGAAGCCGAGTTCCTTGAGGCGACGGATGATGAACGGCTCGAAGAGGACGAGCGCCATCTTTTTCGGGAGGCCGCACTGGTTGAGCTTGAGCTCAGGGCCGATGACGATGACCGAGCGGCCGGAGTAATCGACGCGCTTGCCGAGGAGGTTCTGGCGGAAACGGCCCTGCTTGCCCTTGAGCATGTCCGAGAGGGACTTCAAGGGGCGGTTGCCGGCGCCCGTGACGGGCCGGCCGTGGCGGCCGTTGTCGAAGAGCGCGTCAACCGCTTCCTGCAGCATGCGCTTCTCGTTGTGAATGATCACATCGGGCGTCTTCAGCTGCATCAGGTTCCGCAGGCGGTTATTGCGGTTGATGACGCGGCGGTAGAGGTCGTTGAGGTCGGAGGTCGCGAAGCGGCCGCCCTCGAGCGGGACGAGCGGGCGCAGGTCCGGCGGGATGACGGGCAGCACCTCGAGCACCATCCACTCCGGACGACTCTTCGAGTGGATGAAGCCCTGGATGACCTTCAGGCGCTTCGAGAGCTTCTTCTTGATCTGCTTCGATTTCGTCGCGCGCATCTGCTCCTGCAGCTCGGCGACGGTCGCCTCCATGTCGGTCTTCACGAGGGCATCGCGCACGGCCTCGGCACCCATCTTGGCGACGAAGGAATCATCGCCATATTCGTCGAGGGCCTGGCGGTATTCGACGTCGGTGAGGAGTTGCTTCAGCTCGAGCGGGGTCTTGCCCGGATCGATGACCATGTAGTTCTCGTAGTAGATCACGCGCTCGAGGGAGCGCGCGGTCATGTCGAGGAGGAGGCCGAGGCGGCTCGGCATCGACTTGAGGAACCAGATGTGCGCGACCGGCACGGCGAGCTCGATGTGGCCCATGCGCTCGCGGCGCACGCGGGCGATCGTGACCTCGACGCCGCAGCGATCACAGATCACGTCCTTGTATTTGATGCGCTTGTATTTTCCGCAGGCGCACTCGTAGTCGCGCACCGGGCCGAAAATCTTCTGGCAGAACAAGCCGCCTGGCTCGGGCTTGAACGTGCGATAGTTGATCGTCTCGGGATTCTTGACCTCGCCCTTGGACCATTTGCGGATCGTCTCGGGCGACGCGACGGTGATGGACACGCAGTCGAACGCGGCGGTCTCCTCGCCGATGGCGTCGCGCGCGTCGTTGCGGGTCACGGCGGCTGTCTCGTTGGGTTGAATCATGGTGATGTCTCCCTGAAGTGGTGTGAAAGGATGAAGGCGGGCGCAGGGCTGCGGCTCAGGTGCCGTAGCTCAGCGCGTCGCGCTTCTGGAGCTTGATGTCGAGGCCGAGGGACTGGATTTCCTTGATGAGGACGTTGAACGACTCGGGCGTGCCGGCCGTGAGCGTGTTGTCGCCCTTGACGAGCGACTCGTAGATCTTGGTGCGGCCCTGCACGTCGTCGGACTTGACGGTGAGGAGTTCCTGGAGCGTGTGCGCCGCGCCGTAGGCCTCGAGCGCCCACACTTCCATTTCGCCGAAACGCTGGCCGCCGTATTGGGCCTTGCCGCCCAAGGGCTGCTGCGTGACGAGCGAGTAAGGGCCGACCGCGCGCGCGTGAATCTTGTGCGACACGAGGTGGTTCAGCTTCATCATGTAGATGTAGCCGACGACGACCTCCTGATCAATTTTCTCGCCGGTGCGGCCGTCCATGAGGGTGGACTTGCCGGTCGACGGGAGCTTCGCGTCCCGGAGGTATTCGCGGACCTTCTTCTCGGGAATGCCGTCGAAGACGGGCGTCGCGACCTTCAGGCCGAGCTTTTTGCAGGCCCAGCCGAGGTGCGTCTCGAGCACCTGGCCCACGTTCATGCGCGAGGGCACGCCGAGGGGGTTGAGGCAAATCTCGACCGGGGTGCCGTCCGGGAGGAACGGCATGTCTTCCTCGGGCACGATCTTGGCGACGACGCCCTTGTTGCCGTGGCGGCCGGCCATCTTGTCGCCGACCTCCAGCTTTTGCTTGGTGGCGATGTAGACCTTGACCTGCTTGATCGAGCCGTCGCCCGAGCCTTCGCCGGCCTCGATGCTGCCGATCTTGCGCTCACGGTCGGTCTCGAGCTCGTCAAACTTGGTCTGATACGAGCCGATGATCTCCATGATCTTGATCCGCACGGGGGACGGATCGATCTGCACGTGCTTCGAGACGGCAGCCAGCTTGCGCAGGAGCGTCTTGGTGATCTTGCGGTTGGCGGGGATGATGATTTCGCCCGACTCGCCGTTGATGACGTCGAGCGGGATCTTCTCACCGAGGAGGATGTTGGAGAGCGCCTCGGTCAAACCCTCGCGGAGCTTGTCCATCTGCGTCTTATACTCCTCCTGGATCTGCTTCGCCTGGCGGCGGCGATCGGACGGGGAGAGCTTCTCCTCCTGGTTGTCGATGCGCGAGGAGACCTTCACGTCCATGATGATGCCGGTGACGCCGGACGGGACGATGAGGGACGTGTCCTTCACGTCCGCGGCCTTCTCGCCGAAGATCGCGCGGAGGAGCTTCTCCTCGGGCGCGAGCTCGGTCTCGGACTTCGGCGTGATTTTGCCGACGAGGATGTCGCCGGGCTTCACTTCCGCGCCGACGCGGATGACGCCGTTGTGGTCGAGGTTCTTGAGCGCCTCCTCGCCGACGTTCGGGATGTCCCGCGTGATTTCCTCGGGCCCGAGCTTGGTGTCGCGCGCGGTGACCTCAAATTCCTGGATGTGAATCGAGGTGAAGATGTCCTCGCGGAGGCACTTCTCGGAAATGAGAATGGCGTCCTCGAAGTTGTAGCCGTTCCACGGCATGAACGCGACGAGCACGTTGCGGCCGAGCGCCATCTCACCCTGGTCGGTCGAGGGACCGTCGGCGATGATCTGGCCGGCCTTGATCTTCTGGCCCTGCTTGACGATGGGCTTTTGGTTGAAGCAGGTGCCGGCGTTCGAGCGCATGAACTTCCGCAGCTCGTAGACGTGCGTGTGATTCTTGGCGTCGGTCTTGAGGTTGCGCGGCAGCTCGCCGTCCTTGGTGACGACGATGCGCTTCGCATCAACGGACGCGACGATCCCCGCCTCGTCCGCGACGACGACGATCTTGGAGTCGCGGGCGACGCGCTCCTCGATGCCGGTGCCCACGAACGGCGCCTCGGCCTGCAGCAGCGGCACGCCCTGGCGTTGCATGTTGGCGCCCATGAGCGCGCGATTGGCGTCGTCGTGCTCGAGGAACGGGATCATGCCCGCGGCGATCGAGATCACCTGCTTGGGCGAGACGTCCATCAGGTGGACGTCGCCGGCGGGCACCTCGAGGAAGTTGCCGTCCTGGCGCACGGTGACCTTGCCGACGAAGTGGTTCTTCTCATCGAGCTCGGCGTTGGCCTGAGCGATGACCTTCCCCTCCTCCTGGTCGGCGGTGAGATATTCGATCTTGTCGGTGACGCGGCCGTCCTTCGCGACGCGGTAGGGCGTCTCGATGAAGCCGAACTCGTTCACGCGGGCGTAGGTCGAGAGCGAGTTGATGAGGCCGATGTTCGGGCCTTCGGGCGTCTCGATGGGGCAGATGCGGCCGTAGTGCGACGGATGGACGTCGCGGACCTCGAAGCCGGCGCGCTCACGATTGAGACCACCCGGCCCAAGCGCAGAGAGACGACGCTTGTGCGTGACCTCCGCGAGCGGGTTGATCTGATCCATGAACTGCGAGAGCTGGCTGCGCGCGAAGAAATCGCGGATCACCGTCGTCAGCGCCTTCGGGTTGATCAGCTTCTGGGGCGTGATCGAGTCGACGCTCTGGTCATACATCGTCATGCGCTCGCGGACGAGGCGCTCGGTGCGGCTGAGGCCGACGCGGCACTGGTTGGCGAGGAGCTCGCCGACGGTGCGGACGCGGCGCGAGCCAAGGTGATCGATGTCGTCGACGACGCCGACGCCGCGCTTGAGGCGGACAAGATACTTGGTCGCGGCGACGACATCGGCGCTCTCGAGGATGCGCTGCTCGAGGTCGGCCTTGAGGCCGAGCTTCTGGTTGACCTTGTAGCGGCCCACGCGGCCGAGGTCGTAGCGCTTGGGATCGAAGAAGAGGCGCTTGAGGAGGGCCTTGGCGTTCGCCGTGGTCGGCGGCTCGCCGGGGCGGAGGCGCTTGTAGATTTCCTTGAGGGCCTCCTCCTCGTTGCGGGTCGGGTCCTTCTTGAGCGCGCGGATGATCGCGCCCTCGTCGACCGAGGTGTCGATCACGCGGAGCGTGGTGATGTCGTGCTTCTCGAACGTGCGGACGATCGCCTTCGTGAGCGGCTCGAAGGCGCGCGCGAGCACGACGCCCTTCTGGGCGTCGATGGCGTCCTCGACGAGCACGAGCGTGGAGACGTTCTCCATGTCGAGCGCCTTGGAGACCTTGAGGTCCTTGATCTCGTAGAAGAGATTCAGGAGATCGATGTCGCTCGAGTAGCCGATGGCGCGGAGCAGGGTCGTGATGAGGAATTTCCGGCGGCGGCGGCGGCGGTCGAGGTAGACGTAGAGCAGGTCGTTGTTGTCGAACTGCACCTCGAGCCAGGTGCCGCGGTCCGGGATGATGCGGAAGGAGTGGAGCGGCTTGCCGTTGGCGTGCGGCGTGACCTCGAAGGCGATGCCGGGCGAGCGGTGGAGCTGCGAGACGACGACGCGCTCGGCGCCGTTGATGATGAAGGAGCCGCGCTCGGTCACCATGGGGATCTCGCCCATGTAGATGTCCTCGTCCTTGATGAAGTCCTCCTCGCGGAGGCGGAGCTTCACGTAGAGCGGCACCGAGTAGGTGATGCCCTCGCGCAGGCACTCGAGCTCGGTGTTCTTGGCATCACCGAGGTTGTAGGAGACGTATTCGAGCGTGAGGCGCTCGTCGTAGCTGAGGATGGGGAAGACCTCCTTGAACACGGCCTCGAGGCCCTGGGGCTTGCGCTGCTTCTCGGGAACGCCCTTCTGGAGGAATTCGAGATACGAGGTGATCTGAATCTCGATGAGATTCGGCGGCTGGATCACTTCGCGGAGCTTGCCGAAGTTTGCGCGTTCGGTGTGGTGACGATCGGCCATGGGAGTTTCCCGGTAGAGATTGCGGTGCGAAAAGGAAGCGCGCCGGACAAATCAGCGCGCGAAGCGGACAGCGGACGAAAGAACAGAAAACGAAAAGGCAAAGGACAGGCCGCGGTGCGACGCGGCCTGTCCTGTGAAAAACGGAAGTTGTGCGACGAAAATCGCCAAGCTTCGCGGGGCTTACTTGAGCTCGACCTTGGCGCCGGCGGCCTCGAGCTTTTTCTTGATGTCCTCGGCCTCGGCCTTGGGAGCGTTCTCCTTGACCGGCTTCGGGGCGCCCTCGACGAGGTCCTTGGCCTCCTTGAGGCCGAGCCCGGTGATGGCGCGGACTTCCTTGATGACGCCGATCTTGTTCGCGCCGGCATCCTTGAGGATGACGGTGAACTCGGTCTGCGCCTCGGCGGCCGGAGCGGCGGCGCCAGCGGCGGCGCCACCCGCGGGGGCGGCGGCGACGGCAGCGGCGGCGGACACGCCCCACTTGCCCTCGAGGTCCTTGACCAGCGCGGCGAGTTCGAGAACCGACTGGCCCGAAAGCCACTCGATGACTTGATCCTTGGTGATGTTGCTCATGATGACTGCTCCTCGGGCGTGTTAGCGGTTTCGGGAGGTGAAACGCGTTTAAGGGACGTGTCCCCTAGCCGGCCCTTTGGGTGTTTGGCTTTTCCCGGCTCGCGCCGGGGAAATTTGGATTGAAGGTTGGGATTGGGCGACGGCTGCGGTCAGGCGGCCGGGGCGGCGGGCTGGTCTTTTTTGACCTTGGCGTCGAGCAGGCGCACGAATGCGCCGGCGTTGCTCTTGAGAAGGCCGAGGAACTGCGAACGCAGGGCCTCGAACGACGGAAGATCCGCGATCTTGGAGAGGTCGGCGGCCGAGATCAGCTTCTTGTCCATCACGCCGACCTTGATCTCGAGCTTCTGCTTTTCCTCGAAGAATTTCTTCAGGATCTTGGCGACGCCGGCGGAGTTCTTGCCCCCGACGATCACGGCGGTGGGACCGCTCAACGCGGACTCGAACTCGGGCAGCCCGAGCGCCTTGGCGGCGACCCGGAGGGAGCTGTTCTTGACGACGTGGAACTCAGCCTTTTCCGCGGCGAGGCGCTTGCGCAGCTCGGCGGTGTCGGCGACGGTCACCTTGGTGAAGTTCGCCAGGATGACGTAGTCGGACTTCTTGAGGTGTGAGTCGACCTCGGCGATCAGGTATTGTTTTTCGGCTCTCATGGTCGGGCTCCTCAGTATTTCGAGAACTCGGTGGAAGCGATGCGCACGCTCGGGCTCATGCTCGAGGAGATGCTGACGCTCTTGATGAACACGCCGCCCTTGAAGGTCGCGGGCTTGGCCTTGCCGACGGCCTCGAGCACCGTGGCGGCGTTCTCGAGGATTTGGGCGGCCGTGAACGACCGCTTGCCGACGCCGACGCCGATGTTGGCGGTCTTGTCCATCTTGAACTCAACGCGGCCGGCCTTGACGGCCTTGATGCCGGCGGCGACATCGTCGGTCACCGTGCCCGCCTTCGGATTGGGCATGAGGCCCTTGGGGCCGAGCACACGGGCGAGCGTGCGCACCTGCTTCATCGCCTCCGTGGTCGCAATCGCGACGTCGAAATCAAGCCAGCCATCGCTGACCTTTTTCATGAGCTCGGCCAGGCCGGCCTCGTCGGCGCCGGCGGCAAGCGCCTTCGGCGCATCGTCGGTGAAGACGATGACGCGCACCTTCTTGCCGGAGCCGTTGGGCAGGGGCGTGGTGCCGCGGACGTTTTGCTCGCCGGAGGCGGCATCAACGCCAAGGCGGAAGGAAAGTTCCACGGTCTCGTCGAACTTGGCCTTGGGGAACTTCGCCAAAATCTCGACCGCTTCCTTGAGCGGATAATCCTTGGCGAGATCGGCCACCTGGAGGGCGGCACGATAGCGTTTGCTGGGCTTCTTTTTTGCCATGTTGGGCTGGTTGCGGTGCGAACGGCCATGGGCCTCCCGCGGATGGTTGCGTGATGCGAGAGCGGCTTGGCGCGGCGAGCCGCCGCGCGGGAGCCCCTGACGCGAAATGAATTCAGTCGACGACCTCGATGCCCATGTTGCGGGCAGTGCCGGCGATCACCTTGATGCCGGCCTCGGGAGTGGTGGCGTTGAGGTCGGCCTTCTTGATGTTGTAGATCTCCAAGAGCTGCTTCTTGGTGACTTTGCCGACCTTGTCCTGGTTGGGCTTGGCGGAGCCGCTGGCGATGTTCGCCGCCTTCTTGAGGAGGACCGAGGCCGGCGGCGACTTGAGGATGAAGGTGAAGCTCTTGTCGGTGTAGACCGTGATCACCACCGGCAGGATCATGCCGTTCTGATCCTTGGTCTTCGCGTTAAACTCCTTGCAGAACGCCATGATGTTGACGCCTTGCGCGCCAAGCGCGGGACCGACCGGGGGCGCGGGATTCGCGGCGCCGGCGGGCAACTGGAGGCGGATGTAACCTTGGATTTTCTTGGCCATGTTGAAAAAAGTTCAGGCGGGCTGAGCTCACTCCGTCGAGCGCTGCACCTGCCAATATTCGAGCTCGACCGGCGTGAAGCGGCCGAAGATGGAGACGGAGACCTTGAGGCGGCCGCGCTCCGGATCGATCTCGTCGATGCGGCCGGTGAGCGAGGCAAACGCGCCATCGGTGATCTTCACATCCTCGCCCACGGAATACTGCACCTTCGGCACTTCCTTGCCGCTCGCCGCCTCGATGCGGGCGTAAATCTCGTCGATCTCGGCCTGGCGCAGCGCCGCGGGGCGATCGCCGCCGACGAAGCCGATCACGCCGGTGGTTTCCTTCACGAAATACCACGGCTTGTTGATCAGCTTCTGGTCCTCACCATAGAGCTTCGCTTGGATGAAGACATAGCCCGGGTAGAGCTTGCGCACCTTGGTCGTCTTCTTGCCGCCCTTGACCTCGGACACCACCTCCGTGGGCAGAAGAATCTCGAAGATGTAGTCGTCGAGCTCCTCGGCCTTCTTGAATTTCTCGATGTAGGTCTTCACCTTGCCCTCCTGACCGGAGAGCGTGTGCAGCGCGAACCATTGGGCGCCGGGCGGAGCGATCGTGGGAGCGGGCATGGTCGTGGGGGCGGGCGGCAAGGGGACCTCAGCTCACCCAGGAGGTGAAGAGGTCGACGAGCTGGTAGAGGGAAAAATCGCTGATGCTGGTGAAGAGACCCAGGAGCACGGCGGCGACGACCACGACGATCGTGGAATCGCGCAGCTCGGTGCGGGTCGGCCACTGGCACTTCAGCAGCTCGCCCCAGGTCTCACCGGCGAAGATGCGGATGCTGCGAAACGGATTTTTCATGCGGGTTGATTGCTGGCAGGCGCGGAGGGAATCGAACCCCCAACCAACGGTTTTGGAGACCGCTACTCTACCAATTGAGCTACGCGCCTGTTTTTTGGTCCTTTAGACGACGCAGCCGAGGCCCGCGGGAGGCCTCGGCGAGAGTCGCCGGAAGAGGTAATTGTAACCTTTACTCCGTGATCTCGGTGATACGGCCGGCACCGATGGTGCGACCGCCTTCGCGAATGGCGAACTTCTGGGTCTTTTCCATCGCGATGGGCACGATGAGCTCGATGTCGACCGAGATGTTGTCACCCGGCATGATCATCTCGACGCCCTTGGGCAGGTTGACGATTCCGGTCACGTCCGTCGTGCGGAAGTAGAACTGCGGGCGGTAACCCGTGAAGAACGGCGTGTGGCGGCCACCCTCGTCCTTGGAAAGGACGTAGATCTCAGCCTTGGCCTTCTTGTGCGGGGTGATGGACTTCGGGGCCGCGAGCACCTGGCCGCGCTCGATGCCGTCCTTGTCCACGCCGCGGAGGAGGATGCCGACGTTGTCGCCCGCCTGGCCGCTGTCGAGGAGCTTGCGGAACATCTCGATGCCGGTGACGACCGAGGTCGTGGTGTCCCTGAGGCCGACGATCTCGACGGTGTCGTTCACCTTGATCACGCCGCGCTCGATGCGCCCCGTGGCGACGGTGCCACGGCCGGTGATCGAAAAGACGTCCTCAACCGACATCAGGAAGGGCTTGTCCATCTCGCGGACCGGCTCGGCGATCTCGCTGTCGATGGCGTCCATCAGATCGGAGATGGCCTTGTTGCCCTCGGGCTTGTCCTCCAAGGCAGCCGTGGCGGAGCCGCGCACGATCTTGGCGTTCTTGCCGTCGAACTGATACTTGGTGAGCAGGTCGCGAATCTCTTCCTCAACGAGCTCGAGCAGATCCTTGTCCTCGATGAGGTCGACCTTGTTGAGCCAGACGACAATCTTCGGCACGCCGACCTGGCGGGCGAGCAGCACGTGCTCCTTGGTCTGGGGCATCGGGCCGTCGGCCGCGGAAACGACGAGGATGGCGCCGTCCATCTGGGCGGCACCGGTGATCATGTTCTTGACGAAGTCAGCGTGGCCGGGGCAATCGACGTGCGCGTAGTGGCGCTTGCCGGTCTCATATTCGACGTGCGCCACGGCGATGGTGACCGTCTTGGTCGCATCACGGACGGTGCCGCCCTTGGCGATGTCCGAGTAGGCCTTGACCTCGGCCAGGCCCTTGCGGGACTGCACCGCCAGGATCGCGGCGGTCGTGGTGGTCTTGCCGTGGTCAATGTGGCCGATGGTGCCGACGTTGACGTGCGGTTTCTTGCGTTCGAATGTGCCTTTAGCCATGGGAGACGGATGTTTGGGTGATGATGGAAATGCGGCTTCTGAATTAGCGTCGTAGAAGCAGGACCGACGTGTTTTTGACCCTGGAGCCCAGAAACGGATTTGAACCGTCGACCTCCCCCTTACCAAGGGGGTGCTCTACCAACTGAGCTATCTGGGCAGAACAAGGGAGTGCAAAAAACGAAAAGAGCCGGTGAAAGTGCAATCGGCTTTTGGCACCGTCAACAGCAAATTCTGGGAATCCCGCAAAAATCTATGGCGCCACCGTGATGCGATAGAATCCCGGCGGCAGGCGCGCTCCGATCCGGAACTCCTGCGTGAGATACCTCCGGAAGTGCGCGTCGACCTCCTCAATCCGGGAGCCCTCGGTCAGGACCAGCGGGCCGGTCAAACCGATCGAGTCGACCGCGGCGACAAACTCCATCGGGCCCCAAGCCCGGGCGCTCGCGGGCCGGGCGGCTTCGGCCAATGGCTCCGCCAGTATCGTCGCGCCGTCGCGAGTCGCGACCACCTCTACAAAGCCCCCTCGCGGCTTGAAATCGGGCGGACTCCCGGGCCTCCGCCCAAATCCCGTCAATCCCGCCAAGTCGGTGTCAAGCGTCAGCGCATCGACAGCCGAGGCCTTGCCCACCGGAACGCCGTTCAACGCGACGACCGGCGGATCGACATGAAGCTCGGCGTCGGAAAATTTCAGCTTGAGCTCCGTGTCGTCGAGAAACGTGCGGCCCGGTTCACGGCGCGGCTCGCGCACCGCGGCGCTTCGGGCCGTCGGCAAAAAGAGCGGGCGCAAGTCGCGCAACTCGGCTTCCTGCCGCAGCACGGCGTCCGCCGCGCCGGGCGGCGCCAGTTGCACCACGAATTTTCCGGACGCGGGCGACGCTGGCGCCGACGGGATGGGCGGGGCCCGGAACAATAGCGTCACGCCCGCCAATGCCCCGAACGCCACGGCGATCGCGACCATCCAGCGGGCGCGGGAGCTGCCGTGCGTCTTCGCCGCCATGTCAGCGCCGTCCTTCGCCCGTCTTGGCGGGCTCGCTGGCCGCCAGCAGCACCTCGAAACCCGTCGCATTGGCCGCGCTCGAGATCTCCGCCAACACGGCCAGCGGTGCGTCGGCGCTGCTGCGCACCAGCAGCAGGGGCGTGGTTTTCGTCGCCCGAGCCTGCTGCGCGAGCCAGCCCTTGAGGTCGGAGAGCTTGCGCAGGCCGTCGCTGGTGAAAACCTGCGTCGCATCGACGACGCTGATCACGTGCGTCGGGGCCTTGGCGTTGGCGTTGGCGCCGGCGACGGTCGCCAGCGTGAGCCCCGGGGTGAGCACGAACCGCGAGCCGAAGAGCGCGAAAAACAGCGCGAGCAACCCGGCGTTCACAAAGAACAACCAGTCGAGGTTCCCCGGTTCCGGCCGCAAGCGCGACGAAAGCTCCAACGGGCGCGTAATCATGGCGCGGCGCCGCGATACTCGGTCTGGAGATAGCGCATGATCTCGTTGCCCGACCATTCCATGTCCCGGACAATCGCGCGCACGCGCGCCGCCAGGAAATGATGCGCGAGATGCGCGGGGATCGCGAGCATCAGGCTCGCCGCCGCCACGATCAGCGCCTGCCACATGCCCGCGGAGATCGAGCCCGCCATCGCATAGTGGCCGCCCTGCTCGAAGGCGCGGAACGTCTCGATCATCCCCAGCACCGTGCCGAGCAGGCCGACGAGCGGCGCGACCTGCGCCACCGCCGCGATGGCGCCGAGGCGGCGCTCCAGCGCCGGGAGCTCGACGATGCCCGCCTCCTGCACGTGGAAACGCATCGCATCCGCCGGCTCGTCGGCGTGCAGCAGCGCGGCCTTCACGACCGCGGCCACGGGCCCGGGCGCCTCCTCGCAGACGGTGAGCGCCTCGACGAGCCGGCGCTTGGCGAGGATGTTGCGCACGCCCTCGACGAACGACTTGGCGCGAATTTGCCCGCGGTGCAGGTAGAGCACGCGCTCCGTGAAGAGCACGAGGCCAAGCAGCGCGAGACCCGCGAGCACCCAAAGCATGGGGCCGCCCCTCGCCAGCAGCGTGAAATCGAATCCGGGCATCGTGCGGGAGCGTTGGCCTTAGTCGGTCCGCGGCAAACTCGAAAGCATGCGCCTCATGGCGCGGGCTTGGCCGGCGGTGCGGCCAGCTGCTGCAGCCGCGACCGGGCGACCTCCTCGCCAAAGGGCAGCTTCCATTCCAGCACGAGTTCGTAGGCCCGCCGCGCCTCCTCGGTGCGACCGAGCTTTTCCTGCGCATCACCGAGGTCGCACAACGTGCGCGCCAGCCAATAGGGGCGTTTCGCATCGCGCCCGAGCGGCCTCGACGCGTCGAGCGGGAACGCCTCGATGACATCGCGCCACCACACCAGCGCGGCCTCCGCCGTGCGGCCCTCGCGCAGCAGGATTGCGCCGAGGTTGTAGCCCGCCTCGACGCGCACGTCGACCGGCGCATCGAAGCGATCGCGCAGCTGCTCGAAGAGGAGCCGCGCCGCGTTCGTGTGCGCGCGGTCGGGATCGGCGGCGGACTGGGCGTTGCGGCATTTCGCGAGCGCGAGCTGCGCATACACCACGTCGGGCCGGCGCGCGTAGCGGTTGACGAGGAACTCATACGCACGCTGCGCGGCGGCGAAGTCGTTGCGCTTGGAGAGGATGTCGCCCTGCTTGAGGCGCGCCGCGAAAATCAGCTCGTGATCCTCCCCGCTTTTTTCCACGCGGTCGATCAGCTCCTCGATGCGGCGGTTGGCCTCGCGGAGGCTCTCGTCGGTGCCGAGGCGCTCGGCGAGGAGCGCGAGGCGGTAGAGCGCGTAGGGCGCCCACGGGCTGTTGCGGTAGTCGGGGTCGGCGTTGTCGGTCAGGCCGATGAGCGCGCGGCGCGCCTCGTCGATTTTTTCCTGCGCGGCGTAGTGCTCGGCCTCGATGAGGTAGGAGGAAATCGCGGCGTCGGTGTTCTTGTGCTCGGCGCGGAGGCGGCGCAGCGTCTCGAGCGCCGCGGCCTCGCGGCCCTGCGCAAACTCCGCGCGGGCCTTGAGCCGCTGCGCGACGCTCGCAATCTCGGCCTTGAGCGCGGGCTCGACCTCGAACGACGTGGCGAGCAGCGCCTCGACCAGGCGCACCGCGTCGGCCAGGGCGCCGTTGTCGAACGCGAGCTGCGCATGCAGCCACATCATGCGGGCGCGCAGCTCGGCGGGCAGCGCCGCCGCCTCCGCCTCGCCCGCCGCCAGCAGCCGCTGGACGCGCGCGTAGGCCTCGCGCGCGCCGGCCTCGCCCTGCACCTGCAACGCCCGCGCCAGCCCCCACTCCGCCTGCCAGCGCGCCGTCACGCCAAAGGCGGGATCACGGGCCAGCTCGTCCAGCACGCGCGGCGCCTCGCCCGAGCCCGTCCTGATTTCCGCGAGCACGCGCAGCAGCATCAGCTCCGACACCCGCTGGGTTTCCAAGGCCGGCGCGCGGTCGCGCAGCACCGCGGCGATCGCATCGGCCGCATTGCGAAAATCCCCCGCGCGAAACGACGCCTCCGCCTCCAGCACGCCGAGGTCCGCGCGCACCCGGGGCGACATCACGACGGGCGCGCCGCCCGGCGCGGTGTCCTTGCGCGCGCGCCGCGCGTAGTCCGCCGCGAGCCGGTAGCGCTGCTGCTCCCAGGCCGCCTGCGTGAGCAGGCCGAGCGCGTGCGCGCGCAGCGCCGAGAGGGGAAACTGCTTCAGCAACGCGCCCGCGTCGGCCTCGGCGCGCGCGTAGTCCTTCTCGCCGAGCGCGAATTGCGCGCGCGTGAACAGCAGATTTTCCAAAATCGGATGCGGCGGCCGGCCTGCGATCAGCTTTCCCAGCTCGGCCACGAGGGCCTTGCGGTCCGCCTCGGTCTTCGCGGCCTCGGCGAGCAGTTGCAGTGCCTGCCGCTGGCGCTCGGTGTTCTGGCTGCTCTCCAAGACTTGCAGGAGCGCGTTGCGCCCCGCCCCGCCCCGCCCGCGATCGCCGATGAGGCCGAGCGTGAAGCGCAGCTCGTCGCGCGGGGCGCGATCCCGGGCGGGGATGGCGACGAGCACCCGCTGGAGCCGGTCGACGCCCTCGGAGATCCGGCCCGCGGCCGCCAGCATGATCGCGTAGGTTTTCTCGAAGCCGTAGCCCACGGGGCGTCCCGCGAGGCTGTCCGCGTTGGCCCGGGCCTGGGCGATTGCCGCTTCCGTCGGCGTCCCCGCCAATCGCAGCCGGACCTGCTCGGCGGCGAGCTGGAACCGCGCCCGCGCGATCTCGGTCGCGGCGGTCGTCTCCGCCTGCTTGTAGAATTGGTTCGCTTTCGTGACGTCGCTCGGCGTCGCCGTGTCCCACAGCGCGCCAGTGAGGAACGCGTGCCACGGCCGGTCTGCCTCGGGCAGCTCCTCCGCCTTGATCGCGTCCCACTGCGCCTGCGCGTCCGCGCGCCGGCGGAGCTGGAGGGCGGCGAGACCCATGCGCAGCCGCCACGCCGCGCCGTGCGGCTCGGGCAGCGCGGCGAGCACCGGCTCCACCTCGGCCGCGCGCCCCGCATCGAGCAGCGCGGTCGCGAGCGCCAAGCCGATGGCCCCGCGATCCGCGCCCGGCGCCTCCATCAGTTCGCGATAGGTGTCCGCCGCCAGCGCCGGCATGCCGAGATCATGCGCGCGCTCCGCCGCGGCGAGCGCCACCGCCGCGCCCGCCGGCGAAGCCGCCGGCGCCGCGCCCGCCAGCGGCGCCGGCGGGATGATTGGCGGCAAGCCCTGCTCCGCCGCCCGCGCGACCGCGGCCCACAGCACGGCCGCCGCCGCCAGCGATGAAAATTTTCCTCGACGACTCACGTGCCGCACACCTTGCGACCACACTGGAAACAATCAACCGCGTTGTAGGAAGATCCGGCTCGCGCGTGCCCGCCGGCGCCGCACACTCCGCCCGTCTCCCCCGTGGGACCGAAATCCATTCCACCATGTCTCCCGTCCTGATCACCCTCGGCGTCCTGGTCCTGATCGTCGTCGTGCTCGGCCTTTGGATTGCCGGCATTTACAACAAGCTCGTCGAGCTCCGGAACCGTTTCAAAAACGCCTTCGCCCAGATCGACGTGCAGCTCAAGCGCCGCTACGATCTCATCCCCAACCTCGTCGAGGTCGCCAAGGGCTACATGAAGCACGAGCGCGAGACGCTCGAGGCCGTGGTCAAGGCCCGCAATATCGCGCAGGCCGCCGCGCAGACCGCCGCCGCCAACCCCGCCGATCCCAACGCCATGAAGAGCCTCATGTCGGCCGAGGCCGGCCTCGGCGGCGCGCTCTCCCGCCTCATGGTCGTCTCCGAGGCCTATCCCGATCTGAAGGCCAACAACAACATGATGCAGCTCACCGAGGAGCTGACCCACACGGAGAACAACGTCTCCCTCTCGCGCCAGGCCTACAACGACGCCGTGATGGGCTACAACACGACGCGCGAGACCTTCCCCAACGTGATCTTCGCCGGCATGTTCGGCTTCCTCCCGGCCGAGCTCTTCAAGATTGAGGATCCGACGGAGCGCAATGCGCCCAAGGTCAGTTTCTCCTAAACCAAGCCCACTTCCCATCGCGTGAAAATCGAGGTTCTCACCCTCTGCGACTTCGCCGCCGACTACGGCGGCAAACTCAGCGTCGTCGGCATCTTCGATTCCATCTTCGCGCGGCAGGTGCCCGCGGTGCATCCGCACTGCTGCCTCGCCGTGAAGCTCCGGTTCGACAAGGCCGAGGCGGGCTCGCACCCGCTGCGCCTCACGATCGTCGACGACGACGGCAAGGCCGTGCTCGCCCCGATGGAGCTGACGGTGAACGTCGCCATGCCGCCTGACGGGCTGACCAACACGATCCAAGTCGTGGCCAACATCGCCGGGCTCAAGCTCGACACCTTCGGCGAATACGCGATCGACCTCGCGCTCAACGGGCGCCACGAGGGCAGCACGCCGCTCTTTGTGCGGCAGATCAAGTAGCGGCCCGCCGGGCTCCGCCCGCGCCGTGCCTCCCGCCGGCATGGATTTCTTCGAAGCCCAGGCCCGCGCCAAGCAGCGCACCTCGCGCCTGCTGCTGTTCTTCGCGCTCGCGGTCACGGGCATGATCGCCGCCGGCTACTTCGCGGCGATTTTCCTGCTGCACTATGCCGCCGGGGAAGCGGCGGCGCAGTCGCCCTACGGCCGGCTCGATCCACGCGCCGGCGCGGTCGCGCTCTGGCAACCCGACGTGCTGGGCCTCGTCGCCGCCGGCACCCTGCTCGTCGTGGGATCAGCCTCGCTCTTCAAATGGCTGTCGTTCTCCGCCGGCGGCAGCGCCGTCGCGGCGAGCGTCGGCGGCCGGCGGGTCGATCCCCGCACGACGGAGTTCAAGGAACGGCGGCTGCTCAATGTCGTCGAGGAGATGGCCATCGCGTCGGGCGTGCCGATGCCCGCGGTCTTCGTGCTGGAGGACGAGGCGGCGATCAATGCCTTCGCGGCCGGGCTCACCACCGCCGACGCCGCGGTGGCCGTGACGCGCGGCACACTGGAGAAACTCAACCGCGAGGAGCTGCAGGGCGTGATCGGCCACGAGTTCAGCCACATCCTCAACGGCGACATGCGGCTCAACCTGCGCCTCGCCGCGCTGATCTTCGGCATCCTCGTGGTGGGGCTCGCCGGGCGCGGCCTGCTCTGGAGCCTGCGCGGCGCGCGCAGCAGTTCCAACGAAAAGGGTGGCAACGCCCTGCTCCTCGTCGCGCTGGGCGCGGGGCTCGCGCTCTTCCTCATCGGCTACATCGGTTACTTCTTCGGGCGGCTCATCCAGGCCGCGGTGTCGCGGCAGCGGGAGTTCCTGGCCGATGCGTCGGCCGTGCAATTCACGCGCAACGCCGCGGGTCTTTCCGGCGCGCTGAAGAAGATCGGCGGCTACGCGCTCGGCTCCACCCTGCAGTCGTCGAGGAGCACCGCCATCGGGCATTTCTTTTTCGCCCAAGGCTTCCGCTCGTATTTCGGCGGGCTCTGGGCCACGCACCCCCCGCTCGACGAGCGCCTGCGCGCGATCGATCCGAAGTTTGACGGGAAGTTCTTCGCGCCGGCCGAAGTCGTGGACGTGGAGCGCGAGTCGTTCGCGAGCGCGGGGCTCGCGCCCGCGCGGCCCGCGCCGCCCCGCCTGCCCGTCACCCCCGCCGCCGCGGTCGGCGCGATCGGCGCGCTCTCGCCCGAATCGATCGACCAGGCGCAGGCGCTGCTCGACGCGGTGCCCGATCGCCTGCGGCTGGCGGCGCAAACCCCGCGCGAAGCCCGCCTGCTGACCTACGGCCTGCTGCTCGACCCCGACCCGGCGGTGCGGACGCGACAACGCCTCCTCATCGCCGGACGCGACGGCTCCGAAATCCTGCGGCTGCTCGAGGAGCTCGAGCCCGCGTTGCAAGGCCTGCGCCCGGAGCACAAGCTGCCGCTCCTCCAAATCGCCCTGCCCGCGCTGCGGCAAATCCCCGCGCCCGCGGCCGAGCCATTCCTCGCGACGCTCGACGCGCTGGTGCGCGCCGACGGCAAGGTGTCACCCTTCGAGCTGGCGTTGCAACAACTGCTCCGCCACTCGCTCGCGCAGGGCCGTTCTCCGGCCGCGGCGGCGGCGCGCTTTCACGCGTTCCACGCGGTCGCGCCCGAAATCTCCGTGATCCTCTCCGCCGTCGCGCAGGAAACGGCCGGCGACGGCCCCGGGGCGGAGCGCGCGTTCGGCGCCGGCCTCACGCAGCTGCGCGACACGGGCGCGGAATTCCGGTTCGCCCCGGCCGGCGACCTCGCTGCGCTCGGCCCCGCGCTCGACAAGCTCGCCCTCGCGACCCTCCCGATCAAGCGCCGCACCCTCGCCGCCGCCGCCCATGCGGCCGCCGCCGACGGCCAGCTTCACCCCCGCGAGCTCGAGCTGCTCCGCGCCATCGCCGCCGCCCTCGACGTGCCGATGCCGCCGCTCGCGGCGTGATTCCTACGGCAGCTTGTCCGCAATCGCCCACGCGGGCCACGTCGCGTGCGAGTAGCGCTGGATTTCGATGATCGCCGCGCGCACCAGTTCGGAGGGCTCGCCGCGCCACAGCAGGCCCATCGTCATCGGCTCAAAGCCCTCGAGCGGCAGCACGCGCACGTCGCGGTGCCGAATGGCGCCGGGGATCGCGAGGTTCACGCCGTGCCCCTCGCCGTTGGCGACGTAGCACGTCACCAGCTCGATCGACGTCGCCTCGACCGCCTGCGCCCACGTGACGCCGAGCTTCTTCAAACCGCGCTGGAAATTCTTCATCACGTTGGTCGAGGCCGGCAGGCCCACGAGCGGCTCGGCGATCTTTTTTGCGGCCCAGAGCGAGTCCGTGTCCTTGAGCGGCCACTGGCGGTGCACCAAGAGCACCAGCGGCACCCAGGCGAGCCGGAGCTGGCGGAGCCGGGCCGGCGCGCGCGCGTCCACCGGGCCCACGGCGAGATCGATCTGCCCGTCGCGGAGCCAGGCCTCGAGCTGCGTCTGGTAGCCGGAGCGCATCGTGAGGCGCAGCTTGGGGTGCCGTTCGCGCACGCGTTGCATCACGGCCGGCACATGATCGCGCAGCACGAGCTCGGAGGCGCCGATGCGCAGCTCGGGCTTCGCGCCCTCGCGCAACTCGGCCGCGAGGCCGTCCAGCCCGGCGAAAAACGGCTGCACGTGCGCGAACAGCCGCTCGCCGGCCGGCGTGAGCCGAAAGGGGCTGCGCACGAAAAGGGCCGCGCCGGCGTTTTCCTCCAGCGCGCGCATCTGCCCGCTCACCGCCGGCTGCTGGATGCCGTAGGGCATGTGCCGCACCGCGGCGCTGATGCCGCCATGCTTCGCCACGTAGTAGAACAGCTCGAGGTGATGGACGTTCATCGCGCGCGGACCGTGAGCACACCCACCGCGACGCGCGAGGCAACGCTGATTCCGGCGGCCCGGCCGCGCAACGCGCCCTCATCGGAATTTCCGATGCCTCCCATCAGATTTATCAACTCACGCCCCGGCCGGCGCGCTGGTATTCTGGGAGCAAGGCCGCGCGACGCGGCCCGAAACCCAAAACCAACATGCGCTCCTTCCTCTTCAACCTCGCCCAGGTCTGCGGGATCGTCCTCCTCGCGGACTTCATCGCGGGCGTCATCCACTGGCTTGAGGACGCCTACGGCACCGAGCACACGCCCGTCGTCGGCCCGCTGCTGATCCGGCCCAACATCGTGCATCACCACTACCCGCGCTTCTTCACGAAGCTCACCTGGTGGCAAAGCTCGTGGGACCTCGTGCTGCTGAGCGCCGCGCTCCTCGGCGCCGCCGCCTGGTGGGGCGTGCTCTCGTGGCAGCTCTGGCTCTTCGCCGCCGTCAGCGTCAACGCCAACCAAGTCCACAAGTGGTCGCACCGCACGCGCGCGGAGAACGGCCGGCTCATTTCGTTCCTGCAGGATATCCGGGTGCTCCAGACGCCGCGCCAGCACGCGCTGCATCACACGGATCCCAAGAACACCTACTACTGCCCGATCACCAACGCCCTGAACCCTGCGCTCGAGTGGCTGCGCTTCTGGGACCGCGCCGAGTGGCTCATCGAGCGCGCCACCGGCATCGCGCACCGCAAGGACACGTCGAACCGCGGCGCCGGCCCGGGCCCCGCCTGGCTGGCGGAATATCTTCCCGCCCGCGCCCGACCCACTCCGCCGGCGGCGCCGAAAACCCCCGCCGCGGCCTGCGCGTGCGGCGCCTGCGCCGTGAAGGGCCGGTGCCCGCGCCTGCGCCAGCCCGAACCATCGCTCGCCCAGGCCGCGTGACCTCGATTCCCGCGATCGCGCTTGATGGCGGACGCCGCAGTTTCGTCCAATGGTCGCCCGCTCAACCCGCCCCGTTTCATGCAGCAGCATTTCCGTCTTGTCGGCTCGGCCCGTGCCCTGCCCCGCCGCGCCATCGCGGCGGAGGCGCTCGACTCGCGCGCCGGGCTGCCCGCCGGGTGGACCCTCCGGCACACCGGTGTGCGGTGGCGGCATGAGGCGCTCGAGCCGGAGAACGGCACGACGCTCGGCAGCGATGTCGTCCGCGCGGCCGTCGCGGCCGCCGGCCTGCGGATCGCGGACATCGATCTGCTCATTGATGCCAGCCTCACGCTGCAGCAACCGGTGCCCAGCAACGCCGCGTTGTTGCAGGAGGCCCTCGGGGCCGAGGCCGCGGGCTGCGCGACCCTGGACGTGCACGCGAGCTGCCTGGGCTTTGTCGCCGCATTGCAGGTCGCCAACGGACTCTTTGCGGCCGGCGCACACCGCCGCGCGGCCATCGTGTGCGCGGAGACGCCGCTGCGCGGCGTGAACTGGGCGGATCCCGACAGCGCGCACCTGATGGGGGACGGGGCCGCGGCGGTCGTCGTGGAGGCGCGGGCCCCGCTGCCAGGCTGCGTGATTCGTCTGCAGACGTTCGGCGCCGGCGCGCAGCTTTGCCAGGTGCAGGGCGGCGGGCATCGCTTGCCCTCCTATCACTTCACGCCGGCGGACCGCGCCCGCTACCAGTTCGAGATGGACGGCAAGGGCGTGCACAAGTTCGCGAGCCAGCACTTGCCGGCGCTCGTGCGCGAAGCGCTCGCCGCCTCCGGCGCCACGATGGAGGAGCTCCATGTGATCCCCCATCAAGCCTCCGCGCCCTCGATTGAACTGCTCGCGCGCCGCCTCGGTGTGGCGCCGGGGCGCCTGCATTCCACGGTCGCGGAACATGGCAACCTCGTCGCCGCCGGCATCCCGTTTGTGCTTCACGCGGCGCGCGCGGCGCTGCCGGCCGGATCGCGGCTGATGCTGATCGGCACCGCCGCCGGCTATTCCCAGGGCGTCGCCATCTTCACGCTGTGAGCCTCGAGGTCCGCTTTCTCAACGGCGGCCATTGCCGGCAGCTGCTGGCGCTCATCGACCGGCGCACCTGGCGCTGGGTGAAGTTTCACGCGGTCTTCCTCGCCGTGCGGCATCCGCAGGAAGGCTGGGTGCTCGTGGACACCGGCTACGGCGGGCGATTCCCCGAGGCGACGCGCGGCTGGCCCCACCGGCTCTATCGCTGGGCCACGCCGGCCACGATGGCGGGCTCGACGACCGACGTGCTGCGGCGCGCCGGCCTCGCGCCGGAGTCGATCCGGCATGTGATCGTCACGCATTTTCACGCCGACCACGCGGGCGGCCTGGCGGAGTTTCCCGCCGCGACGTTTCACCATCACGCCGAGGCCTGGCGCACGCTGGCCGCGCTCCGGCCGCTGCGCCAAGTGCGCGCGGCCTTTCTTCCCGCGCTCGTGCCGCCATGGCTTGCGGGCAAGGCCCGCTTGATTGAGGCCACGCGCTTCAAGCCGTCGTCCTCCCTGCCATTTCCCACGCACGATCTGTTCGGCGACGGGTTGATCACGCTGGTTGATTTGCCGGGCCACGCGCCGGGCCACCTCGGCATCCTGCTGCCCGGCGAGCCGCGCCCGCTGCTCTACGCCACCGACGCCTACTGGCACCTCGCGCAGGTCGATCGCGGCGTCGACTTGCTCGCGCCCGTCGCCCAGTTGCAATGGGATGCCCCGGCCTACGCGGCAACCGTGCGGCGGCTGCGCGAGCTGCGCCGCGCCGGCACCCACGACGTGCTCGCCTGCCACGCGCCGGAGACCCAAGCCCGCGTCGTCCCCGCATGAACGTCCTGATCACCGGGGCCCGCGCCCCGATCGCGGCGGACCTCGCGCGCGCGTGCGCGCTCGCGGGGCATCGCGTGTGGACGGCGGACAGCCTCCGCTGGCCCGTGGGGGCGGCGAGCCCGTTCATCGTCGGGAACCTCCGCATGCCGGCGCCGCGGGCAAACCCGGCCGCGTTCACCGCGGCGCTTTCCGCCGCCTGCCGCGAGCTGCGCCTGGACGCGATCATCCCGACCTCGGAGGAGGTGTTCTGGCTGGCCGCCGGCGCGCCGAGGCTGCCGCGAACGGTGCGCGTCTGCACCAGCACCCCCGCGACCCTCGCGCGCCTCCATGACAAGATTAGGTTCGCGGCGCTCGCCACGGAGCTCGGCTACGGTGCGCCCGAGTCCCGCGCCATCGCTTCGCGGGAGGATCTGGACGCGATCACCAGGCCCGAGGACTTCGTGCTGAAGCCCGCATTCTCGCGCTTCGCCACCCGCACCCTCATCGGCCCGACACGGGCGAGGCTGCGGGCGATCCTACCCAGCGCGGAGCAACCCTGGCTCGCCCAAACGCGACTGAAAGGCCGCGAGTTCTGCCTCTACAACGTCGCCGACCGCGGCCGGCTGCTGCTGCATGTCGCCTACGAGCCGGCGCTGCGCCACGGCCTCGGCGCGAGCCTGTGTTTTCGCCCGGTGCACCACGCGGGCCTCCGCGCGCTCGCCGCGCGCTTCATCGCGGCGACGGAGTTCACCGGGCAAATCTCCTTCGATGCGATGGCGGATGCCGGCCGCCTCGTCGCCCTCGAATGCAATCCTCGCGGCACAAGCGGCGTGCATCTCGCGGCGCAGCAGCCCGCCGCCCTGGCCGCCGCCCTGCTTGAGGGCGCGGCAACCCCGGCCGTGCTCGCCGCGCCCAGCGCGCTGAAGCTCCCAATCTTGCTGGGCCAGCCGCGGGCGTATCTGCGCGGCGAGTCCCGCGCCCTGCTCCGCTCCGCGCGCGACGCCCAGGCCGAGGCGGGCATCTCGGCGTTTGCGCAGCTGCGCGCGCTCGGCGAGCTCTCCTGGCGCGCGCTGCGCTCCGGGCGCGGCCTCGCCGCGGCCAGCACCGCCGACATCGAGTGGAACGGCGAGCCTCTCCATGGCTGAGGCCGCCCAAGCTGCATCGCCCGCCGATGCGTGGGAGGACTTCCTGCGGCACGGACTGCTTGGGCCGCAGCCGCTCATCGCCAATGCCGACGTCGGGATTTCCAGCGTGGCCTGCGGCGGGCGCGCGACCCCGCTGGTGAGCAACCGCCGCGGCGCCGGGGGCACCTCGTGGGTCGCGAGCCTGCGCAACTCCTACGGGCCCTACGCGCGGGCGGAGACCGACATCGTGCGGATGTCGCGCTGGCTCCAGCCGCTCTACGTCGCCGCCTCGCACGCCGCCGAGCAAATCGTCGCCGCCGGCGGCCTCTCGGGCGGCAACTTCCTCGGCAACTGGCTGCTCGCGACCAACCTTCATCCCGCGGATTTCAACGCCGCCGCCATCACCGCGGCCACGGACCGGCTGGTCCGCGCCGATCCCCGCCTGCCTGTGGTCGTGCGATCGCTCACGCCGCCGCTGCACGCACCGCTGCTCGCGGAGCTGGTCGGCGCCGGTTTCCTGCTCCTGCCCACACGCCAGGTCTGGATCGTGGCCGATCCGCGTTCGGGCGCATGGCGCCGCCACCGGGATCCGCGCCGCGATCTGGAGCTGGCGCGCGCGACGGCGGAGCGGTGGCGCTGGGTGCCGGCGGCGGATTTCTCGCCGGACGATTTCGCCCGGGCCAGCGCGTTGTTCCAACGCCTGTATCGCGAGCGCTACCCGCGCCACAACCCCGACTATACGCCGCATTTCTTCGCCGCCGCCCACGCCACGCGTTTCCTCGAGATCACCGGTTTGCGCGCCGCGCGCGGCGGGCCCCTCGCCGGCATGGTCGGCCTGGCGCATCGCGACCGCGTGAGCTGCACGCCCGTCCTCGGCTACGACCTCGACGCGCCCCTCGGGGACGGGCTCTACCGCCTGCTCATGCTGCGCGCCTTCGAGACGACGGAGGCCCGCGGGACGACCTTTCACTGCAGCGCCGGGGCCGGGGCCTTCAAGTTCAACCGCGGCGCCGTGGCGCATGTGGAGTTCGCCGCCGTCTGGGCCAACCACCTCCCGCTCTATCGGCGGGCGGCGCTGCGCGCGCTTGCCGCCGCGACCGCGCGCTGGGTCCTGCCCTACCTCGCCGAGCACCGGCTGTGAAACATCGCCTCGCGTTTCCCGCGCTCGCGCCTTTGCTCCGCATCCACCCCGATCGCCCAGCTCGAGCCTGCGCGCCTCAGGCTTCAACCGCACGGGCCTCGCCCCATCGCCCCATGAAATCAGCCACGCCGGCCCCTGCCCGCACGTTCGCGTTCGCAGCGCTCGCCGTGGCCGTTTTTTCCGGCGCGTTGCGTCCGGCCGACTCCGCTGCGGCAGCGCCCGACGACTACACGCTGCCCAACGGCCTCCGCTGCATCGTCGTCCCGCATCGGCGCGATCCCGGCGCGGCGAGCGTGCGCCTCGTGGTCCGCGCCGGCTCGCTGGACGAACGCGACGACGAGCGCGGCTTTGCCCACTTCGTCGAGCACCTCGCCTTCAACGGCACCCGCCACCATCCGCCCGGCCAACTCCGCCAGTTCTTCCAGGAAATCGGCCTCGCCGACGGCGCGGACCTCAACGCCTTCACCGGCTACTCGCACACGATCTACAAGATTGATTTGCCCGCGGGGCGCGCCGCACGGCTGGGCGACACCATCGCGGTGCTGCGCGATTTCGCCGACGGGCTGACCTTTGATCCCGCGGAGGTGAACCGCGAGCGCGGCGTGGTGCTGAGCGAGCTCGCCGCGCGCGTGAACGACGCGAGCCACATCACCGAGCAGCGCTTCGCCGCGCTCTTCGCCGGCACACGCCTACCGGATCGAGCGCCGATCGGCGCCACCGCGACCCTCGACCGCGCGGCGGCTGACACGCTGCGCGCGTTCTATCGCCGGTGCTACTCGCCCGCGCGGATGACGGTCGTGATCGTCGGCGACGTCGAGCCCGCCGCGGCGAAAGACCTCCTCGCGGCCCATCTCGGCTCGCTGCAGCCCGATGAGACCGCGGTGCCGCCGTCGCCGTTCGCGCCGCCCCCGGTCGCGGAGGCCACGCGAGCTCACTTCATCTCCAGCGCCACGATTTTGGGCGCCGAAGTGGTGCTCGCCGCCGCCCTGCCCGTCCCGGCGGACGAGCGGGAGCCCAGCGACGACACCCTGCTCGCCGTCGCCCTGCTGCACCGCCGCCTTGCCGCGCGCCGCCAGCAGGAGGCGGCGCGCTACGGGCACTTTGGCACCTTTCATTTTTCCAGCGGCGCGCTCGGCACCTCCGCCGCGGGCCTCAGCCTCAGCAGCGCCGCGGACGACTGGGAGAGCGCCGTGCGGGTCCTCGAAATGGAGCTAAGGCGCGCCCGCGACCGCGGCTTCGGCGAGGCCGAGGTGGCGGAGCAGGTGGCCACCCGGCTCGCCTGGGCTCGCGCCAGCGTCGACACGTTTGCCACCGAGCCTCCGGCCGCGATCGCCAGCCAAATCGCCGGCGCCCTGGGCGACGGCAACCGCTGGCAGCACCCGGCGGCCATGCTGGCGGCGCTTGAAGCGCGTCGCCAAGGCCTCACGGCCGAAGCCGCCCGCGCGGCCGTGCGGCGCATCTTTGCGCCCGAGCACCTCCAGCTCCTGCTGACGCGGGCCAGCGTGCCGGCCGGCAGCACGGCCGCGATGCTCGCCGCCTACCACACGCACGCCGCGCGCGCGCTCGACCCCGAGCCGGCAGCCGCACCGCCGCTCGAGTTTCGCTACGCCAAGTCCGGCCGCCCCGGCGCGATCAGGCAGCGCCGCACCGAGCCCGACCTCGGGCTCGAACTGGTGGCCTTCGCCAACGGCGCCCGCCTCAACCTCCGGGCGAGCACCCTCGAGCCCAGGCGCTTCCGGCTCGTCGCCCGGCTCGGCCACGGCCTGGCCGACGCGCCAAACACCCAGCCCGGTCTGCCGCACCTCGCCGTGCACTTTCTGGCCGAGAGCGATCTTGGCCGCCATACGCGCGACGAAGTCACCCGGCTGCTCGGATTGCACGCCGTCACGCTCCACGCCACCTACGACCACAGCTACCTGCTCGAGGCCACGGGCCCCACCTCGGAGCTGCCCTTCGCCCTGCAGTTGATCGCGGCGGAGCTGTCCGACGCCAAGATCGACCCGCTCCGCCTCATCCAAGGACAGTCCGCCTACGCCGCCTGCTCCCTCACCCAGGGCGCCGATGTGTCCGGCCGCGCGCAGCAGGCTGCGCTGGCCCAAATCTACGGCGACGATCCCCGGCTGCGCACGCCGACGCAGCAGGAAATCGAGCGCTACCCTTTCAGCGAGCTCGCCGGCTGGATTCGCGCCCACTGGGTGGGCGGCCCCGTTGAGATTGGCCTCGTCGGGGACTTTGATCCGTCGGCGGTGGCCACGGAGGCGGCGGCCAGCCTCGGGGCGATGCCGAACCGACCCGCGCCCGAAACGCGCGACACCCCCGTCCTGCGCGCGGCGCCCGCGCGCGACACGTTGCGCGAAACCCTCGCCGACGACGCGGCGGCGGTGCGCCTGACCTGGCCCGTGGGCCCCGGCCTCGCCTCGCGCCCACGATCCGCGCTCACGCTCGCCTGCAAAATCCTGGAGGACCGGTTGCACCGCACGCTGCGCCAGGAACTGGGCGCCACCTACACGCCCCTCTGCGACCTCAGCGGGCTCGACGCGCGCACCGACACGCTGACCGCCGTGGCGCAGTTTACTTTTCCACCCGAGAAGGCCGCCGAGCTCGCCGAGCGCGCCCTCGCCCTCGCCGGTCAACTGGCCGCGGGCGGCGCCACGGCGGAGGAATTCGCCCGCTTGCGCGAACCCCTGCGCACCCGCCTGGCCGAACGCCGTCGCGACAACGACGCCTGGCTCGACGACATCGTCGGCGTCGCGCAGTCCGCGCCGGCGGCGTTGGAATATTTTCGCGCCGCGCCCGCGGCCTTCGACGCGCTCACGCTCGACGACGTGAACCGCGCGGCGGCGGAGTTCCTGCCCGCCGCGCGCGCGAGCGTCATGACGGTCATCCCTGTCCCGCCCGCCGCCGTCGCGACCGACGCCGAGCCGGTCACGGCGGACGATTTTCTCCGCCGTGGCTACGCGCGGCTCAACCGCGGCGACGCGGACGGCGCGCTCGCCGACTTTGAGCGCGTGATCGTGGTCGAGCCGAAAAAAGCGGACGGCTTCCTCGGCCGCGGAGTGATCCGCCAAGCGCGCGGCGATCTCGACGGCGCCCTCTCCGACGCGACCCACGCCATCGCCCTCGATCCAGCCAGCAGCGCCGCCTACGTGAGCCGTGCCGCCACGAAGCTCGTGCTCGGCGCGATCGACGGCGCCATCGTCGACGCCGCCAAGGCCATCGAGCTCTCCCCCGCCAGCCACGCCGCCTTCAATACGCGCGCCGCCGCCCGTCTCGCGCGGGGCGACTTCGACGGCACCATCGCCGATTCCGACCGCGCCCTCGAACTCGCCCCGGGCGACAGCGTCGCTTTCCAAAATCGGGGCGCCGCCCGCGCCAACCAGGGCGACACCGACGGCGCGATCGCCGACGCCACCCAGGCCATCGCGGCGAACGCGTTCAACGCCGACGCCCACCAAAACCGCGGCTACCTCCGCATGATCAAGGGCAACCTCGAGGGCGCCCTCGCCGATTTCGACCGCGCGATCGAGCTCAACCCGCGCACGCGCAACGCCCATCGCAACCGCGGCCTCCTCCACAAGGACAAGGGCCGCCTCGACGCCGCGCTCGCCGATTTCGATCAGGCCATCGCGGCCCTCCCCGATGATCTCCTCGCGCTCTTCCACCGCGCCATGGTCCGCCAGCAAAAGGGGGATTTCGCCGGCTCCATCGCCGACAACGATCACGTGATCCGCCTCAATCCGCAGGGGCCGGACGCCTTCAACAACCGCGGCTACGCCAAGCAACTCAAGGGCGACCTCGACGGCGCGATCGCCGACTACTCCAGGGCCATCGAGCTCAAGCCGGACTTCGGGCTGGCCTTCCGCAACCGCGGCGAGGCGAAAAAAGCCAAGGGTGACCGCTCCGGCGCGCTGGCGGACATCGACCGCGGCCTCCAGCTCCAGTCGCCGCTCGCCTCGCTTCCCGCCGCGCCGCGGGTCGCCCCGCAGGCCAAGCCCGAGACGACCGCGCTCATGCGCAGCGCCGCCACGAAGCGCAGCCGCCGCGACCTCGCGGGCGCGCGGGCGGATCTCGACCAAGCCATCGCCGGCGATCCCGACGCCTACGTCATGCGCGCCAGCCTCCGCGCGGCGCAGAACGATCTGCCCGGCGCGCTGGCCGACACGGACAAGGCGATCGCCCTGCACCCCGCTCCCGCGGCGGCGCTGATCGAGCGCGGCATCATCCGCCGGACGCAGCGCGACTACCCCGCCGCGCTCGCCGATCTCAACCGCGCCATCACCCTCGCCCCCAAGCTCTCCGGCGGCTACTTCAACCGCGGGCTCGTGCATGAGGCCCGCCGCGACTGGCGCGCCGCCATCGCGGACCACGATCAGGCCATCGCGCTCTCGCCGAACATGAACGCGGCCTTCAACAGCCGCGGCTATGCGCGCCAGCAGCAGGGCGACAACCCCAAGGCCATCGCCGACTTCACCGAGGCGCTCCGGCTGGCGGGCAACTTCACCACCGCGCGCTTCAACCGCGCCGTCTCGCTCCGCGCCTCCGGCGATCTCGCGGCCGCGCTCGCCGACCTCGACCGCGTGATTGGGCAGAGCCCCAACTACGCCGGCGCCCGCACCAACCGCGCCTGCGTGCGCGCCGCGCTCGGCGACTACGCCGGCGCCGCGGCGGACTACGAGGCCGAGCTGGGCCGCGCGCCCTACACCCAGCTTTTCCGCTGGCTCAACCGGCGCCGCCTCGATGCGACGGCGGCGGGGGGTGATTTCGCCGGCGCCGTCGCGGCGTGGCCCGACAGCTGGGAAAAGACCGCCGGGCGCTTCCTCCTCGGCGAGATGACGGAGGCGGCCTTTCTCGCCGCATCCGCCGCCACGGCCGGAAGCACGCCGCTCACGCGCACGAGCGAGTCCTGCTATTTCGCCGTGATGAGGCGAATCCTCGACGGCGACCACGCCGGCGCGAAGCCGCTGCTTGAGCGGAGCGTCGCGGCGAACCAGCGGATGAGGTTCACGCACACGCTCGCCCAAGCCGAGCTGGCGCGGATGGGCAACTAGGCCGGCGGCTTCGCGAGAATCTCGCGCGCCTTCTGCTCATCCAGCTCGCCGTCCCATTTCGCGATGACGAGCGTTGCGACGGCATTGCCGACGAGGTTTGCCAGCCCGCGGATCTCGGACATGAAGCGATCGATGCCAAAAATCAGGGCGAGCGCGGCAGGCGGGATGTCGCCGGTCTTGGAGATCGTGGCGGCGAGCACGATGAATCCACTGCCCGTGATGCCGGCGGCGCCCTTGGAAGTCAGGAGCATCACGGCGAGGAGGCCAACCTGGTTCATGAGCGTCATGGGCGTGTCGGTCGCCTGCGCGAGGAAGAGCGCGGAGCAAGTGAGGTAGATGCAGGTGCCGTCGAGGTTGAACGAGTAGCCCGCGGGCACCACGACGCCCACCACCGGCTTCCCGCAGCCGATGCCCTCCAGCTTTTGCATCAGCCCCGGCATGGCCGCCTCCGAGGAGGATGTGCCAAGTTGCAGGAAAATCTCGTCCTTGATGTGCCGGATCACTTTCCAAAACCGGAAGCCCGCCGCGCGCGCCACGCCGCCAAGCACCACCACAATGAAGAGCGCGCACGTGATGTAGACCGTGAGCAGCAGCAGCCCGAGCGACTTCAGCGTCTCCGGCCCGAATTTTCCGATCGTGTAGGCCATCGCGCCAAACGCCCCGACGGGCGCCAGGCGCGTGATAATCCACACCATGCGGAAAAGGACCTGCGCCAAGCGCTGAAGCAGGTCCATCACCGGCCGGCCTTTCTCGCCAAGATGCGCGAGCGCGAAGCCAAACAGCAGCGCGAGCAGCAGCACCTGCAGGATTTCCCCCTCCGCAAAGGCGCCGACAAAGGTCTTGGGTATGAGGTGCAGGAAGAACGCAACGGCGCTCTGCGACTCGCCCTGCCGGATGTAGCCGGCCACGTCCTTCGTATCGAGCTTGCCGGCGTCGATGTGCATGCCGGCGCCGGGCCGGACGACATTCGCGACGACGAGGCCGATGACCAGCGCGACGGTGGTGAGCGTGACAAAGTAAAGCAACGCGCGCACCCCCACCTTGCCGAGGCGCTTGAGATCGCTCACGCCTGCGACCCCCCCCACAATCGTGACAAAGATGATCGGCGCGATGATCATCTTGATGAGCTTGATGAAGCCGTCACCGAGCGGCTGGAGGGCGATGCCCCACTCCGGCTTCTGCCATCCCACCAAAATGCCCAGCGCGATGGCGGCTAGGACCTGAAGATAGAGAGTATCGCGTTTTTTTGACGGCGCCGGGGCATCAGGGGCGGGGTGCATGAAGGAGATGCGACGCTGCGAGGCCGCCCGAGCGCCGTCAAAGCCTGTTAATTCATCGGCATTGCGTCCCGATGATCCGGCCGCGTAGTAGAACTCCTTTCCTGCCCCAGAAAAACCCCTGAAACCGCCCCTGCCTCCCAGCGTCTCTGCGGCATGAAACGCCAAGGCATCGAAACCCCCAAATTTTCCATCCCATGTCCTCGCATTTGAACTCCCAAGAGCACCCCTGCTGCGGCGTCTCCACCGATCTCGCGGACTACTTCCTCACGCGCCGGCAGATGCTAAGCCGCATGGGCATGGGCCTCGGCGCGCTCTCCCTCGCCAGCATCCTCGACCCGCGCCACCTCGTCGCCGCGCCCGCCACCAAGGTGGCGCTCAACAGCCCGCTCGCGCCGCGCCCGTCGCACTTCCCCGGCAAGGCCAAGGCCGTCATCCACATCTTCGCCCAAGGCGCGCCGTCGCACCTCGACACCTGGGATCCGAAGCCGACGCTCGTGAAGATGAACGGCAAGACCATCCCGGGCGGCGACATCGGCCTCGGCTCGCCGTTCAAGTTCACGCCCTCCGGCCAGAGCGGCATCGAAATCAGCGAGGTTTTCGCCAAGACCGCGCAGCACGCCGATGACCTCGCCGTCATCCGCTCGATGTGGACCGATATTCCGGCGCACGAAGTCGCCACGGTGTTCATGAACACCGGCTCGCTCCGTCTCGCCAAGCCCAGCATGGGCTCCTGGCTCGTCTACGGCCTCGGCACGGAGAACCAAAACCTGCCCGGCTTCATCGCGCTGCGCGGCGGCGGCCTCCCGCCTGGCGGCGCGGCCAACTACCAGTCGGCCTTCCTGCCTGGCGTCTTCCAGGGCACGAGCATCAACACGCAGGCGCCCAGCGTGCCCGCGATGATCCAGAACATCCGCAACACGTATGTGAACTCGAAGGAGCAGCGCCGGCAGATGGACTTCGTCCACCAGCTCAACGAGCTCCACGCGCAAAACCTCCAGCGCGACGCGGCGCTCGAGACGCGCCTCGAGAGCTACGAGATCGCGTTTCGCATGCAGGCCGAGTCGCTCGACGCCTTCGACATCACGAAGGAGCCGGAAGCCGTGCGCGCCGCCTACGGCATCAATCTCGGCGGCGGCCCCCGCGGCAGCGAGCAGGGCAAGCAGCTCCTCATCGCCCGCCGCCTCATCGAACGCGGCGTGCGCATGGTGCAGGTGTGGCACACCGGCTGGGATCACCACCAGGACATCGAGACCCGCATGAAGGCCAAGGCCGGGGAAATCGACGGCCCGCTCGCCGCCCTCCTCGCCGACCTCAAGCAGCGCGGTCTCCTCGACTCCACGCTCGTCGTCTGGGGCGGCGAGTTCGGCCGCAAGCCCACGCGCGATCGCAACGCCACCGACAACGACAAGGCCGGCCGCGACCATAACGCCAAGGCCTTCTCCGTGGTCATGGCCGGCGGCGGCGTGAAGGGCGGCACCGTCTACGGCGCGACCGACGAATTCGGCGGCGCGGCGGTGAAGGACAAGGTCCACCCGCACGATCTGCACGCCACGATTCTCCAATGCATGGGCCTCGACCACACGAAGCTCACGTATCGGTTCAACGGCCGCGACTTCCGCCTCACCGATGTCGCGGGCAACGTGATCAAGCCCATCCTCGCCTGACCACCATGAAGCTTACCCCGGCCCTCCCCGTGTTGCGCAGCGCCCTCGTGGCCGCGTGCACGCTCGCCGCTTCGCTCCGCGCCGCCGATCCCGCCCCTGCGGCCAAGCCGCTCTCGGCGTCGGACCTCCAGTTCTTCGAGTCCAAGATCCGCCCGCTGCTCGCCGACAAATGCTACAAATGTCACAGCAAGGAGGCCGACAAGATCCGCGGCGGCCTGCTGGTCGACACGCGCGAGGCGCTCCTCCTGGGCGGCAACACCGGCCCCGCGCTCGTGCCCGGCGACCCGGGCAAGTCGCTGCTCATCCAAGCCGTCGGCTACAAGGACGATGATCTTCAGATGCCGCCCAAGGGCGAAAAGCTCACCGATCAGCAAATCGCCGATCTCACCGAGTGGGTTCGCCGCGGCGCGCCCGACCCGCGCACCGCCGCCGCCAAGGGCATCGCGAAGAGCTACGGCGGCGTCGGCAAGAACCACTGGGCTTTCCAGCCCGTGAAGAAACCCGATCTGCCCGCGGTGCAGAACAAGGACTGGGTCAAGAACCCCGTCGACAACTTCGTCCTCGCGCGGCTCGAGGCCAATGGCATGACGCCCAACTCGCCCGCGGAGAAGGCCACGCTCATTCGCCGCATCTATTTCGATCTGATCGGCCTGCCGCCGCACCCGGCCGAGGTGCAGGCGTTCGTGAAGGACACCTCGCCCGACGCCTACACCAAGCTGGTGGACAAGCTCCTCGCTTCGCCGCAATACGGCGAACACTGGGCCCGCTACTGGCTCGATGTCGCGCGCTACTCCGACACCAAGGGCGACGCCAAAGGCCGCGAGGACCTGCGCTACCCGCACGCGTGGACCTACCGCGACTGGGTGATCAACGCTTTCAACGCCGACCTGCCCTACGACAGCTTCATCCTCGCCCAGATCGCCGGCGACTATCTCTCCGCCCACCTCGAACAGCAGGCGCAAGCCAAGCCCAAGGGTTCCGCCGCCGTGAAGCCCGCCGTCGCGGCCAAGCCCGCCCCCAGCCCCGACGACGCCGTGCAGATGCCCGCCGTGGAGGTCAACGCCAGCCGCACGATCGACACCCGCTGGCCCCTCGCCGCGCAGGGCTTCCTCACCCTCGGCAACCAGTTCAACGGCCGCCGCGACGACATCATCGGCGACCAAATCGATGTCACGACCAAGGCCTTCCTCGGCCTCACGGTGGCATGCGCCCGCTGCCACGACCACAAGTTCGACCCGATCCCCACCAAGGACTACTACTCCCTCTACGGCGTCTTCGCCAACAGCCTCCAGCCCGCCGAGCTACCGACGCTCAACTCCCACCTCGCGCAAACGCCCGACCTAATCGACTACGCCACCAAGGCCGCCGAGCTGGAGAAGAAGCGCAAGGACCTCACCACCGAGCAGCAGGAGTTCCGCCGCAGCATGGCCGGCGCCGGCAAGGGCAAGGCCAAGGCCGCCGCGATGGACACCAACCGCCGCGAAAAGCAGCGGGAACTCCAGCGCCGCGAAGGCGAGCTCTCCCGCGAAATCAACGACCTCGAGATCAACCATCCCGGCTCCCCGGCCCGCGCCAACGCGCTCTACGACGTGGCGCGAGTCACCCCCGGCCGCCGCTCCATCGACTATCCGGTTCTCCTCCGTGGCGAGGCTGGAAACCGCGGCGAAATCGTGCCGCGCCGCTTCCTCGAGATCCTGTCGCCCGATCCCAAGAAGCGCGCCGAGTGGCACGAGGGCTCCGGCCGCCTCCAGCTCGCCAAGGCCATCGCCGATCCGAAGAACCCGCTCACCGCCCGTGTGATGGTCAACCGCCTCTGGCAGCAGCATTGGGGCGCCGGCTTCGTCGAGACGCCCGACGACCTTGGCAACATGTCCTCTGCGCCCACGCACCCCGAGCTGCTCGACTGGCTGGCCGCGACCTTCGTGGAGAACAAGTGGTCCCTCAAGTCGATCCACCGCCTCATCGTGACGAGCGCCGCCTACCAGCAAAGCAGCCTCAACAACCCGAAGTTCGCCGAGCAGGATCCCAACAACAAGCTGCTCTGGCGCTACAATCTTCGCCGCATGGACTTTGAGGAGCTGCACGACTCGCTGCTCGCCATCACGGGCAACCTCGACCTCACCTACGGCGGCAAGCCCGTCGCGATCAGCAGCGATGGCTTCGCCCACCGCCGCGCCATCTACACGATCATCGATCGCACGAATCCGCCCGAGCTCCTCACGCAGTTCGATTTCCCGAACCCCGACGTGCCCTCGGGCCGCCGCTACGAGACGCTCGTGCCCCAGCAGGCGCTCTTCCTCATGAACAGCCCGATGGTCATCGAGACCGCGCGCAAGCTGGTCGACCGCCCGGCCTTCGCCGAGCTGAAGGACGATCCCCAGCGCGTGACGCTGCTCTATCTCGCCATTTTCCAACGCTGGCCCACGGCCCGGGAAGTCGAGCTCGGCTTGAAATATGTGCAGTCCAATCCCACGGGCACCGCCGTGGCGCTGGCCTCGTCCGAGCCTGCGTCCCAGCCTTCACCGCGCGATCAGGCACGCACCGCCAAGAAGAAAATGGCGGAGATGGCCGCCGGGAAAAAAGGCGGCGGGCGTTTCAACACCCAGGTCGGCGGGGTGTATGAGAATTCCAAGCCGCTCGATGCCTGGACCAAGCTGGCTCACGCCCTCTTCCAGTCCAACGAGGCGATCTTCTACAACTAAGCCCGGGCGGGTTGGCCGCCGGGCGAGGCGGCACCGGCCGGAGGCGCCTGTCCTTCGGCTCGACAGCTCCCGCGCCCGCCGCCACTTCTTTCGCGCATGGCGAAGGCGAGACGCGATGCCCGGATCACCAAGCGCGCCTACGAGGCGCGGGCGCCGGGCCTGCGCGAGGCGCTCATCCGCCTCCAGCTCTCCCTGCAAGCGGCGCCGTTCCCGGTCCTCCTCGTCATCGCCGGCGACGACGCCGCGGGGAAGGGCGAGGTCGTCAACGTCCTCAACGGCTGGCTCGATCCGCGCGGCGTCGAGACGCACGCCTTTCACGAGCCCACGGATGAGGAACGCGACCGCCCGCCGATGTGGCGCTATTGGCGCGCGCTCCCGCCGCGCGGCCGCATGGCAATCTATGCGGGCGGGTGGCCCGGCGATGCGCTCGCCGCCGATCCGCGCTCGCCGCGCGAGCTGGAGCGGTTCGACGCGACGCTGGCCCGCCTCGCGCACTTCGAGAGCCTGATCGCCGACGGCGGCGCGCTGCTCGTGAAAATCTGGCTCCGCCTTGGCCGGCGCGAGCAGCGCGACCGCCTGCGCGAGCTGGAGGGTGATCCGGACACCGCGTGGCGCGTCACGGACGAGGACTGGAAACACCACCGTGACTATGAGCGGCGCGCAAAGCTCGCCGCGCGCCTGCGCGACGCCACCGATCGGACGGACGCGCCCTGGCACATCGTCCCCGCCGCCGATCCCCGCGCCCGCAACCTCGCGATCGCCGACTTGCTGCTCGCGCGGTTCCGGCGCCACCTGCGTGCGCAGGAGAAGCGCGCCGCGCCCGCCAAGCCGCGCCGCTTGTCGCCGCGCCGCCCCGCGGGCCGGCGCAGGCTGCAGGCGCTGCCACTCGACCAGGTGCTTTCGGAAGCGGACTACGAGGCCAAGCGCGACAAGTGGCTCGGCCGGCTCAACCAAGCCGTGCGCGAAGCCGCGCAGCGCGGCCGCTCCATCGTCTGGGTCTTCGAGGGCTGGGACGCCGCCGGCAAGGGCGGCGCCATCCGCCGCCTCACGAGCGCCATCGATGCGCGCGACTGCCGCGTCATCCCAATCGCGAAGCCGACCGACGAGGAAAAGGACCACCACTACCTCTGGCGCTTCTGGCGCCACGTGCCGCGCGCCGGCCGCGTGACGATCTACGATCGCTCGTGGTATGGGCGCGTGCTGGTCGAGCGCATCGAGGGTTTTTGCCGGACGGACGAGTGGCGCCGCGCCTTCGCCGAACTCAACGACTTCGAGTCCCAGCTGGCCGCGCACGGCATCATCGTGCTGAAATTCTGGCTGCACATCTCGCCCGCGGAGCAGCTGCGCCGCTTCCGCGAGCGCGAGCTGGTCGCCTACAAGCGCCACAAGATCAACGCCGAGGACTGGCGCAATCGGCGCCAGCGGGCCGCCTATGAAATCGCCGCGGGCGACATGCTCGCGCTCACCGACAAGCCCGCCGCGCCCTGGCACCTCGTGCCCGCCGAGAACAAGCGCTTCGCCCGCCTCGAGATTCTGCGCGCCTCCTGCAAGCGGATCGCCGCGGCGCTCGAGGATTGGTAGGCGCCCCGGGGGATACTACTGAAGCGGCGGGCGGGATGCCCGCCGCCGCGGCACTTGCCTCGCTCCCCGTGTGCGCCGAAAATCCCCCCGTGATCGTGCTGCTCCTCCTCGTGCCGCTGTTCCTCGTGTTCGAGATCTGGCAGCTTGTGATCTGCGAGCGCTACCTCGGCCTCAAGCAGATCGCGCGGGGCTCCGATCCGCGCGCGCTCGGCCCCGGGGAGTTCATGGCCTTTTGCTGGAGCATGCTCCTGATCGGCTACTGGCTCTGGATGCTGCTGCTGCTGACCGTGCCCGATGCGCGCATTCACGGCGCCGGGCTGCTGCTCGTCTCGATGATCGGCTATTCGCTGCGGCGCGGCGCGGCCCTGCGCTGGGTGCTGGTGATCCTGACGTTCGAGGGCGCGCTCCGGCTGGGGCTGCTCTTCTCGCTGGGCGCGACCGCCTGGCAGGACCTGGCCTAGCGGCCCGTCCGCCGCGTTGGGTCCTTCGCCTCCGGCGCGGCGAACGACGCCGCGAAAAACTCCTGCGCGGCCGCGATGTGCCGCGCATATTTGCCATAGTCCCCCGCCCACGAGTTGGGCACGCGCAGCCGCTTGATCACGCCGCGGCCCACGCGGTCCGGCGCGGCGGCGTCCGGCGCCAGCTCCAGCGCGAACTTGGGATCCAGCGTGTGGACGACATAGTGCCGCGATCCGCCGCGGTCATCGCGCTCAATGCGGAGATAAGGGGACGAGCTCATCGCGCCCACGGAGACAAACGCCGCCGGCGCCGCAGCTCAACGCCCGAATGCACGGGAGTTTTCCCCTTGAGCCGCGCGGCGGCGCACCGCACAAACTTTCCGCCGTCCGCGCGCCACGCCTTCCCGCCCCGGCGGCGCGCCTCCCTCTCCATGCACTCCCCCGCCTCGCATCCCCGCCTGCCCGTGTGGCCCTTCCTGCTGGCCGATGTCGCGCTGTTCGCCGCCGCCGGCTACCTCGCGATGTCGAGCGGCGTCACGCCGTCGTGGACCGCGGTGGCGGCCATCGCCGCCTGCGTGGGGCTCGGCGCGATCCTGCTCTGCGCGCCCTTCGTGGCGAATCACGAGCGCACCAAGCAGATCGCGCTCGACGACCGGCAGCGCTCGCTCGAGGCCCTCGCCGCCACCGTCTCCGCCGCGGCCGAGCAGATCGGCATCGCCGCCACCGGCCTCCACGGGATCGCCGACCTCGCGCACAAGAACCTGAAGCAGGCCGACCAGCTGCCGCACCGGATGCAGGAAAAGATCGCGGAGTTTCAAGCGCAGCTCGCCACCGTGGCCGACACGGAAAAGGAGGAGCTTGAGCGCGAGCTCCTCGCGCTGCGCACCTCGGAAAGCGAGCGGCTCGACAGCGTCTCGCAGCGCGTGTCGAAGCTCACGACGGAATGGGCAAGGCTCGAGAGCGCGACGCGCGATCACCTTGCCGGCCTCACGCGCGAGATTGATGCGCGGATCGCGCGGCTCGAGTCGCTGGCGGCCAGCCCGCCAGTCGTGCCGGCCGTCGCCCTGGCCCCGGCACCGGCGCCGCTGCCGGCCAGCCCGAGCGCGCCGGAGGCCGCCGCCGAAACCGCCCCCGAGGCCGCGCCCAAGCGCCCGCGCAAGCCGCGCCGCGACCCGACCGCAGCGACTGATGCGCCCGCGGATTCGCCGGCCATCGCACCCGTGGCGCCCGCCGCCTCGCCCGTGCCCGCCGTGCGCATCGAGGAACCGCCGCCGATTCCCGCCGCACGAATCGTCGAGGTCACGCCCGTTGCGCCAGGCACGGCCGATCCGTTTGCGAGCCACCTCACCTCGACCCCTTCGGCGGATCCGCTGGCCGCGCTCCGGAAACGCGTCGCGAAAACGGACCCGGCCCCCGAGACACCGAGCCTCGGGCTCGATCTCGGCGACACCGGCGCGGCCGGCGCCAACGGCGGCGGCGAGCGCACCCTCAGCTCCGATGGCGCCACGCGCCTCATCGCCACCGCCTACATCGGCATTGGCAACCGGCTCTTCATCCGCGGCGAGGGACCTGGCCTAAGCTGGGACAAGGGCGTGCCGCTGCAATTTGTCTCAATCGGCAAGTGGCGCTGGGAAACCAACGACGCCACGGTCCCGGTGCGCTTCAAGCTCTACAAGAACGACGAACTGGAGTGCGCCGCCCTGGGGGCGCAATCACTCGATCCGGGCTATCAGCAGGAAGTCACGGCGGGATTCTAGGCGCGCTGCGCGCCGCGCTAGTAGTGCGGCGGCCGCTCCGGCGGCAGCTCCTCGCCGCCCTCGGGCCCGCCGGCGCGCGGGCCGCGCTCGCGGAACGCGCGCAGCTCGCGCCGCAGCGCGGCGATCTCGTCGGCCAGCTCGAGCATCGCCTTGTCCTGCTCCGTCACATGGCGCTCGAGGTAGGCGATCTTTTCCTCGAGGCGCTGCAGCCGCTCGTCGTTCACGGCGCGGGGGGCGGCTTGGGCACGGGCTGGAGCTGCTCAATCTCCGGCAGCACGACGCGCTCGTAGCAATCCGGGCAGATGGCGTGGCTGAAGTGCGAGCCCGTGCGCTTGCTGATGTAGCCTTCGATTTGCTGCCAGTAGTTCTGATCGTCGCGGACCTTCTTGCAGTAGCTGCAGATCGGCATGAGCCGCTCGAGCTGACTGACCTGCCGCGTGTAGCCGAGGATGCGCTCGGCGACACGCAGACGCATCCAGAGATCCGAAACGTCGAGCGGCTTGCTCAGGAAGTCATCGACGCCCGCGTCCGCGGCGTCCGCTTGGTTCTGCTCCGAGGCGTCGCGCGCCGTGAGCAGGATGAAGTAGACATACTCTCCGCCGGCCCGCGCGCGGATCCGCCGGCAGAGGGCCAGGCCGTCGCCGCGCGGCATCGTCCAGTCGCTCACGACCACGCGCACGTCGTCCTGCCGCTGGAGCGCCGCCCAGCCCGCCTCGCCGTCCGCCGCCTCGAGCACCTCGTGGCCGAGGTGCTGGAGCGCCTGGCGCAGCACCGCGCGGGCGACCGCGTTGTCCTCGACGGCCAGGATTTTCATGGCTGCGTCTCCAGCACTTCGCGCACGTGGTAGCGTTGGCGGGCGCGCACGACCTGGTAGGTGCGGCCGACGTATTCGCCAATCAGGCCGATGCCGATCATCGCCACGCTGAGGAGGAAAAACAGGATGCCAAACAGCGTGAAGACGCCGAAGGTGTCGCGGTCGAGGTTGTCGAACAGGAACCGCCGCACAAACAGCACCGCCACGAGCAGCAGGCTGCCCACCGCGCTCGCCAGCGCGAACATCGTGAAATACTGGAGCGGCGCGATCGAGAAGCCGGTGATGAGATCAAAGTTGAGGCGGACCAGCTTGTAGAACGAGTAGTTCGAGACGCCGGCGTGCCGCTCCTCGTGCTTCACGCCGACCTCGGCGGGGTTGCCGGCGAAGCTGTAGGCCAGAGCGGGAATGAAGGTGTTGATGGCGCCGCTGCGCACGATGGCGTCGATGATCGGGCGGCGGTAGGCGCGGAGCATGCAGCCTTGGTCGGTCATCTCGATGCTGGTGGTCTTCTCACGCACGAAGTTGATCAGCCTCGAGGCGTAGGTGCGGAAAAACGAGTCCTGCCGGTTGAGGCGGAAGCCGCCCACGTAGTCGTGGCCGGCGTCGATCTGGGCGAGGAGCCTGGGGATTTCCTCGGGCGGGTTCTGCAGATCGGCGTCGAGCGTCACGATGGTGTCGCCGCGCACGCGCTCGAACGCCGCCATGATCGCCATGTGCTGGCCGTAGTTGGCGTTGAAATCGATCACGCGGGTGACGTCGGGCCGCGCGGCGTGCTGCGCGCGGAGCAGCCCGAGCGAGCGGTCGGCGCTGCCGTCGTTGGTGAAGAGAATCTCGTAGCGGCGCCCGAGGGCGTCGAGCACCGGGTAGAGGCGCGCGAAGAGCACGGGGAGGTTCAGCTCCTCGTTGTAGACGGGAATCACGATCGAGAGCTGGGGCGTGGCGCTCATGCGTTGCGGTGGGCGGGCAGGATCGTGTGGAGCGCGCCGGCCACGCGCGCAACGTCGGCCTCGCTCATCGCGGGGAAGAGCGGGAGGGTGAGGATATTCCGGCACACGCGCTCGGCGATCGGAAGGTCGCCTTCCTGCCAGCCGAGGCGGCGGTAGACGGCGAAAAGATGGATGGCGGGATAGTGCACGCCGCTGCCGATGCCGGCGGCGTGGAGCTTTTCCATGACGCCGGCCCGCGGAATCGTGAGCCGCTCGCCGGGCAGCACGACTTGGAACATGTGCCAGTTGGTCTGCGCAAAGTCGCGCGGCGGCAGGCCGAGGCCGAGCGCGCGCAACGCGGGCGTGTCGAGCAACTCGAAGTAGGCGCGCGCCAGCGCGGTGCGCCTGGCGTTGAAGGCGGCAAGATGCGGGAGCTGGCCGAGGCCCACGCGCGCGGCGACATCGGTGAGGTTGAACTTCCCGCCGACGATCTCGACCTCCATGCCATCGAAGCCCGTGCGCACCACGCCTTGCAGGCGGTATTGCTCGGCGAGCCTGGCCTCCCGCTCGTCGTTGAGCACGAGCGCGCCGCCCTCGATGGTCGTGATGTTCTTGTTGGGGTGGAAACTGAACGAAACAAAGTCGCCCGTCGCGCCGATGGGCCGGCCGCGCCAGTTGCTGCCGAAGGACTGCGCGGCGTCCTCGACGACGCGCAGGCCATGCTTCCTCGCAATCGCGTGGAGGCGATCGCGGTCCACCGGCAGGCCCGCGAGATCGACCGGCAGGATCGCGCGGGTGGCGGGCGTGATGGCGGCCTCGATCTGCTCAAGGTCGATGTTCCGCGTCACCGGATCAATGTCGACGAACCGCGGGCGCGCGCCGACCTCGAGGATGACGTTGCTCGTCGCGACCCAGGAAAGCGGCGTCGTGATCACCTCGTGGCCGGGGCCGACGCCCGCGATGCGCAGCGCGATTTCCATCGTGCAGGTGCCGGAGTTGAAAACCCGCACCGGGCGGCCGCCGCAGTGGGCGGAAAGCCTGGCCTCGAGCTCCTTCACCTTCGGGCCCGAGGTGATCCAGCCGGAGCGGAGGACCTCGGCCACGCCGGCGATGGTCTCGTCGTCGATGGTCGGGCGGGTAAGCGGGAGGAAAGGCGCGGGCGTCACTGCTGGTTGCTCAGCAGGCTGTAGGCGGGCGTGGCGGTGATCAAATGATAATGGAACGCGGGGTCGGCGAAGACGGAGTTGGGTTTCTCCATGTCCCGGTTGCGCACGACGAGCCAAACGCGCCCCGGCCCGGCCCACTGGCGGCGCAGCTCGGCGTCATCGATGAAGCGACGGGCGCGCTCCGCCGGGTCGAGAAACTGGACCTCCAGCTCGTCGATGTAGCTCACGAGGCCGACGGGGCGCTCCGTGTAGTGGACGAAGTCATGGAAAAACGCCCAGTAGTGGTAGACCCGATCCCCGGGCTGCATCCGCGCCCGCGCGAAGCGCGCGAGGTCGCGCGTGCTGGGACGTTCCACATGCGGGCGCACCAGGAGCACAATGCCGTAGAACACACAGGTCATCGCCACGAGCGCCGCGAAGCCCGCGCGCACGCCGTTCCGACGCCCGAGGACATGCGCGGCCACCGAGCCCGCAAGCAGCACGCCGGCGAGCGCCAGGCCGTAGGGCCGCACCGCGGCCGCCTGCGCGGCATCCGCGATCGCGCCGGGCTTGAGCGCATACCACAGCAGCCCCGCCGCCATGAGCCCGCAAAAGAAGACCGAGGCCCCCAGCCCGACGCGCAACGCCGCCGACGCGCGGTCTTCCCAGCGCCGGGCGAGCCACGCGCCCGTGAGCAGCGCGAGCGGCGGCAGCACGGGCAGGATGTAGGGGATGAGCTTCGACTGGGACTTGGAGAAAAACAGGAACACGAACGCCGCCCAGGTGAGCAGGAACCACACGTCCGCATTTTCCTTGCGGCGCGCCCACCCGCCCGCGATCGCCTCGCGCACCGCGCCGGCGACAAAGCCTGTCCACGGAAAAAGCCCGAGCAGCAGAATCGGGGCGAAAAACCACCACGGCTCGAAGCGCCCGTGCGCCGTCGTCGTGAAGCGCTCCCAGTGCTCGTGCACGAAATAGAAGCGCGCCCACCCCGGGTTGCGCTGGGCCGCGAGCACGTGCCACGGCGCCGCGATCGCGAAAAACACCAGGAGGCCCGACGGCAGGTGCATCGGGAGCAGGCGGCGCCATTGGTTGAACACCAGCAGCCAGAGGAACATCACCGCGCCGGGGATGAGGACGCCGATCAGGCCCTTGGCGAGCGTGGCGAGCGCGGCGCTGGCGTAGAGCCCCAGGAAGAGCCAGCGGCGCCGGGCGCCCGGCGGCTCGCGCACGCCGAGGAGAAAACACACGAGCGTCGCGCTCATCAGCGCCGACACCGTCATGTCGAGCAGCAGGATCCGCGACAACGCGAAGTGCAGCAGCGATGTGCCGAGAACGATCGCCGCGGCCAGGCCGGCAAGCCGGCCCCACAGCCGGCGGCCCGCCGCGTAGACGAGCAGGATGCCGCCGAGCCCGAAGAGCGCCGGCGTGAGCCTCGCCGCAAACTCGCCGGGGCCAAAGAGCAGGCGCGATGCGGCGACCGTCCAATAGACGAGCGGCGGCTTCTCAAAATACGGCACCGCGTTGAGCCGTGGCGTCACCCAGTCGCCGACGACGGTCATCTCGCGCGCGATCCCGCCGTAGCGCGCCTCGTCGGGGTTGGCGAGCGGCAGGCTGCCGAGAAAGAGGAAATGCAGCGCGCCGAAGCCGAGCAGAAGCCAGAGCAGGTCGCGCCGCCACGGCACGGAGTCGCCGTGGGCCCGGGTGGGGTCACTCATGGTGCGGAAAGCTTGGCGGTCGCGCCGGCGCGCGCGCGGCGCGCATGCTCGGCCTGCTCCTCGGGCGTGAGGGCGCGGTAGGCCTGGGTGCGGTAAAGATAGCTCGCCGTCTCGTAGTAGGCGATGGTCTCGGCCGTGAACAGGGCTTCCCGCCTCTCCGTCAATGCGAACGTGCCCGGCGCGCAGTCATACTCCACCACGCGCTTGACCGGCATGAGCACGCTCAGGAGGCCCGGCTTGTGGAGGCCGAGCTTCTGGTAGTTGCCGATGAGGATGCGCCGCTCGCCCTGCGCCGTGCGCACATCCCAGCCGTAAAAGCGCGAGGCATAGCTCCAGTTGAGGAGGCCCAGCAGCGTGGGCGCGTAGTCGACCTGGCTCATCAGCTGCGGGACGCGGCCCGGCGGGATGTGCCCGCCGGGCGAAAAGATAATCAGGGGGATGTGGTAGTTCTCGACGGGCAGCGCGGCCTTGCCCGCCACGGACGCGCAATGGTCGGCCACGATCACGAAAACCGTGTCGCGATACCACGGCTTCGTCTCGGCCTCGCGGAGGAATTTCCCGATGGCGTAGTCGGTGTATTTCACGGCGCCGGCCCGGCCCGAGGACTGGGGCGGCAAATCGATGCGGCCCTCCGGGTAGGTGAAGGGCCGGTGGTTCGACGTGGTCATCACGAAGTGGTGGAATTTTTTCCCGGCGGCGTGCGCCGCGTCGGCCTCGCGCATCGCCCAGCGGTAGAGGTCCTCGTCGCAGGCGCCCCAGGCGTTGGCGAAGGTGATGTCGCTGCCGGCCACGGAAGCGCGATCGACCACGCGGTAGCCGTTGCCGCCGAAGAAGGCGTTCATGTTGTCGAAATAGCCGTAGCCGCCGTAAATGAACGCCGTGTCGTAGCCGCGGCTGCGGAAGACGGAGCCCAGCGTGAAGAGGTTGTCGTTGCGCGGGCGCTTCACCAGCGAGCGCCCGGGCGTGGGCGGGATCGCCAGCGTGAGCGCCTCCATGCCGCGATCCGTGCGCGTGCCGGTGGCGAAGAACCGCTCGAACACGAGGCTGCGCCCCGCGATGCGCTCCAGCTCCGGCATGAGGCGCGACGCGCGGTTGAAGGTGCTGAGGAAATCGGCGCTCAGGCTCTCGACCGTGATCTGGATGACGTTGGGCGTGAGCTCGGGGCCCTCGCGGCGCACGAAGCGCAGCGTGTCCCGCGCCTGCGGCGCGAGGAGCTCGCTGCCGTCGAGGGCCAGCTCGGCGCGCAGGCGCCGAAACGCGTCGTCGATCGGCAGCGTCAGGTAGAACTGCTCGTAATCGAGCTCGTTGTCGCGAAACGCGGCGACGAGCGACCAAGGGCCGTTCTTCGCCAGCTCGCGGTGGTAGTTGTTGGCGAAGGTCGGAATCTGGTCCGAGTCGAGCGCCACGGCGACGACCAATGCCGCGCCGAGCCACGCGCCCCCGTGCACGGCGCGCCGGCGCAGCGACTCCGCCGGCGCCGCAAGCCAGATGCGCCACCAGAGGCTCCGGGCGATGAGCCAGGCGCCAAGCACGGCGGCGGCCGCGACACCGCCGAGGATGAGCGGCATGGGATAGCTCTCGCGGATGTTGCCGACCACCTCCTTGGTGTAGACGAGGTAGTCGACCGCGATGAAGTTGAAGCGCGCGCTGAACTCATCCCAAAACACCCATTCGGCCACGGCCCCGAAGACGAGCAGCGCCAGCACCGCGCCGAGCCCCGCCACCGCCAGTCCTCGCGCCCAGCGGCGCTCGAAAAAGGCCGCCGGCAGCAGGACCAGCAGCAGCGCCAGCGGCGCGGCGAACAGCACCGCCGCACCCAGGTCAAAAATCGCGCCGAGCGCCAGGGCGCCGGGCAGGCTGGCGTCGAACGAAAGGCTGCCGGCGGATTTGGCGAGGAGCGCCAGGCGGGTCGCCGCGGCCACCGCGAGGAAAAGCCCCACGAAAAGCAGCACGCCGCCATGCCGGCGCGCCAAGGCGCGCCGGAACCAAGGCGTGGCGGCGGACGGAGGAGGTTGGAGAGGGCGACGCAAATGTGGGGCGTGAGACGCGAGATACGCAGCCGCGTTCACCCGTGGGCCGATTGATCATGCGGACCGCCGGGACACGCCATCTTTTTTTCCAGCCTGCCCAAACTTGGTGAAAGGGCAGCCGCCGGATCGCGCCTATTGGCCGGCGCCCACTTCGCCCCTGAGCGCGCTCAGGACCGCGCCGGCGGTCAATATCTCGGGCAAAATCACGGGCGCATCGACGCTCGGCTTCCAAATCAAGTTAAACGGCACCGCCGATCGGCGGTAGCGCGCCAGCTCCGCGGTGATGCGCGGATCCTTGCCCGTCCAGTCGGCCCGCAGCGTCGCGACGTTTTGCTCGGAAAAGACGCGCCTCAGCTCGGCCGAGCCGAAGACGAATTTCTTGTTGGTTTGGCAGGTGGCGCACCAGCGCGCGGTGAAGTCCACATAGACGGTGCGGCCTTCGCCCCGCAGCCGAGCGACGGCTTCCGGACTCCACGGCTCCCAGACGATCTGCGGCGCACCCCCGGCGCCGCTGCCGCCCGCGCCGGCACCTTCCCGCGGCCAGCCCATCCAGAGGCCGAATGTCCCCACGGCCAGCAATCCGGCGAAGCCGAACCGCACGCGCGCCGCCGAGGCCCCGGGCGCCGTCCACCGCCCGTAGATCCAAGCGGCCAGCGCGATCGCCGCGAGGCTGAGCAGCACCCCGCGCAACCCCTCCTCGCTCGTCTGCGCGGCCAGCACCCACACCAGGTAGCCGACGGTCGCGTAAAGCGGGAACGCCATGAATTGCTTGAACGTCTCCATCCACGCGCCGGGCCGCGGCAGCAGCTTCACGGCCTGGGGAAACGCGGACAGGAGCAAATAAGGCGTGGAGAGGCCCAGTGCGATTGCCGTGAAAATCGCAAACGACTCCGCGGGGGGCACGGCCAACGCCGCGCCCAGGGCGGGCGCAAGAAACGGCGCACTGCATGGCGTGGCCACCGCCGTCGCGAGGACCCCGGTCAACAGGGACTCCGCATACTCGGACTTCCGGCGCTGCACCCAGCGGGCGTTGGCCACCATCGAGGACGCGCGCAGCCCAAACTCAAACACGCCGCTCATGTTCAGGGCGAAGACGAACAGCAGGATCGCCAGCGCATAGACAAACGCGGCCGACTGCAGCTGAAAACCCCAGCCAAGCTGACTGCCGCCCGCCCGCAGCACGGCGAGCGCGCCGGCCAGCACCCAGAACGAGACCAGCACCCCGGCGGTGAACGCGAACCCATGGGCGACGACACGCCGCCGCTGGTGCCCGGCTTGGTTGACGAAGCCGAGGATCTTGAGCCCGAGCACGGGGAACACGCACGGCATGAGGTTGAGGACGAGCCCACCGAGAAATGCCAGCACCAGGGTGCCCGGCAGGTTCACCGGCGCGGCTGGTTCCGGCGCCGAAGACAATAAACCCGCATCGACCGACAGGCCCGGCAGCGAGCCATCGGCGCGCCATCCGTTTTCCGCCGTCAGGACGCCCACCAGGCGGGTCAGGCCTGCGGGCGTTTCCGGCGAGAGCTCCAGCGTCAGCACGCTCCCGCCCCGGGCATCGGTTTCCAGCACCTGCGGTGCATCGTGGGCCACCGCGCCATCGATGGAGAAGAAGCGCAAGCCGCGGGGCGCGTGGCCCCCTTCGCGCGAGCGCGAGACTTGCAACCTCACTTTTCCCGCCGTGTGCGTGGCGGCGACCGACCAACCGTCATCCGCGCGGGGCAAGGTGGCGAGCGACGCCGAGATTCTGGCGCCAAACTCAGGATCAGGCTCGGGGTCGGATCGGGCCAGCTTCACCCGGAGCACGAGCTGCGCGCTGCCCGGCACGCAGGACTCATGGCACATCAGCCACGTCGCACGCGCCTTCAGCTCGATCGTTTCATCGCGGCCCAGATCGGCCGGAGGAGTCAGCGTCACCGGCAGGAGCACGTCCGCTTCGTAGCCGTGGCCCACGATGCCGCCCCGCGCGTCACGCAGCACAATTGGCGCCGGCCACTGAATTTCGCCGGCGCGCCACCCGGGCGGCAATTCCCACGCGAGCGTCGTGGGCAATCCGGTGCCGGGATTCCGCCAGTAAGTGTGCCAGTGCTCCGCATGCTGCAGGCGCAACGCCACCGTGAACGGGCGGCCGGGCTGCACCGAGGTCTCCGCCGCCACCAGCGAGGCCTGCACGGGCGCGGGATCGTCCGCTCGCAACTCTGAGAGGCTCAGCAGCGCGAGCCATGGGACGGCAACAACCCAGCGATAGCGTTTCATGGTGGGGGTGAAAGGTGGGAAAAATCAGCGAACTCCGGCCCTACCCGTGATGCTCGGCGAGCCAGCGCTCGGCCTCGATGGCGGCCTGGCAGCCCATGCCGGCGGCGGTGATCGCCTGGCGATACACATGGTCCGAGCAATCGCCGGCGACGTAGATGCCGGGGATGCTGGTGCGCACCTGCGAGCCGGGCTCGGGCAAAAAGTAGCCGCCTTCGTCCACGGCGAGCGGCGGGGCAAAGGGGCCCGTGTTCGGAATGTGACCGATCGCGACGAAGATGCCTTTCACGGGCAGCACGCGCTCGGCGCCGGTCTTCACGTTCTTGATCTTCAGTCCGCTCACGGCGTTTTCCTTCACGCCCATCACCTCGACGGGGACGCTGTCCCACACGCACGCGATTTTTTCGTGCGAGGTCGCGCGGTCGGCCATGATCTTCGAGGCGCGCAGGGTGTCGCGGCGGTGGACGAGGTGGACCTTGCTCGCGAAACGCGTGAGGAACAGCGCCTCTTCCGCCGCGCTGTCGCCGCCACCGATCACGGCGACCTCCATCTTGCGGTAGAACGCGCCGTCGCAGGTCGCGCAGGTGGTCACGCCCTTGCCGCCGTAGAGTTCTTTCTCGCCGGGGATGCCGGTCATGCGCGGCGAGGCGCCGGTGGCGATGATGACGGTGCGCGCGAGGATGGTGCGCTCGGCGGTCACGAGCTTGCGCGGCATCGACGAGAAATCGACCGACTGCACGAGCGCCTGCTCGAAGCGCGTGCCGAAGCGCGTCGCCTGCTCGCGCATCTGCTGCGTGAGCTGGAAGCCGTCGACGCCGTGCGCGAAGCCGGGGAAGTTCTCGACCTCGCTCGTCGTCGTGAGCTGCCCGCCCGGCAGCGGCCCCTCGAGCACGAGCGGGTTGAGGCTGGCGCGCGCCGTGTAGATCGCGGCCGTGAGCCCGGCGCAGCCGGTGCCGATGATGACGACGTTTTCGATCATGGCCGCGCGGGGCGGGCGCCGGGATCAGGGCAGCTCGTAGAGTTCGATCAGCGCCTCGCCCGTGCCGCCGTCGGCGCCGGAGACCTGGATGGTGTAGCCACCGGGCGGCAGCGTGATCGTGAGCGCGGCGTCCTTTGAGCCGGGCGCAAGCGCAAACGCCCCCACGCTCGCAAAGGTGCCGGCGAGGCCGGCGGACCAGTCGTCATTCTCCGCGATCACGACGCCGGAGGAATTGTAGACCGCCAGCTTGGGATCGACGAGCGTGCCGGGGACCCCGAAGGCGCCCAAGGTGGGGCCGACCGCGCGGATGAGCAGATTCTTCGAGCCCGTGCCGGCGAGCGTGACGCCCGCGATCAAGATGTCGCTGCCCGTTCCGACCTGGTTGCGCGCGGAGACGTTGGTGAGGCGCGGGCTGGTGCCGGTGCCGGCATCGTAGGCCTCGACCAGCACGTTGCCGCCCGCGGGGCCGCTGACTTGCGCGGTGTTGCCGCCCTCGCAGTTGCGCATGAGCGCGGCGTCGAGGCTGGCGGGGGTCAGCGGAAACGCGCCGAGGCTCGCGAACGCCGTGGTGAGCTGAGCGGCGCCGCCCCAGTTGTCGTTCTGCGTGAGCAGCGTGGCATCCTTGTAGAGGAGGACCTTCGGGTCCTCCATCGTCCCGGGCACGCCGAAGTTGGCGAGGCCGGGGCCGACGGCGCGGATGAGCACGGGCTTGCCCCCGCCCTGCATGGTGAAGCCGACGATGAGCGTCTGCGCGGCGGCGAGCGTGGTGCGCACGGAGACGTTGCTGATGCGGCTCCCGGGGCCGGAGGCCGCGGGATTGACGGTGAGGCTCGCCGCGGCGCTCGTGGCCGTGCCGGCGGAATTCGCGGCGACACAAGCATAGGCCCCGGCATCGGCGGCCTGCACACCCGTGAGCGCGAGGGACGCGCTGTTTTGGCCAGGCAACACGACGCCATCCTTCCGCCATTGCAGCGTGGGCGTGGGCGAGCCTGTCACCACTACCGTGAAGGTCACACCCGTCCCAGCCGTGACGGTTTGGGCCACCGGCTGCGTCGTAAACACGGGCGGCGCATCGGGCACGGGCACAGCGTTGATGGAGAGGTTGGCCGTGGCGCTCGTCGCGGAGCCGGACGTGTTGGTGGCGACGCACGCATAGGCGCCGGCGCTGGCGGCCTGCACGTTCGTCAACGACAGCGTGGCCGCGGTCTGGCCGGCGAGGTCGACGCCGTTTTTCCGCCACTGCAAGGCCGGGACCGGCGAACCGCTGACGACGACGGTGAACGTGACGTTGCTGCCCGCGTTGACGGATTGCGAGGCGGGTTGGGTGGCAAATGCCGGAGCGACGGCGAGCGGGTTCACCGTGAGCGTCGCGGTCGCGCTGGTGGCCGTGCCGGAGGCGTTCGTGGCCACGCACGTGTAGGCGGCGGCATCGGCGGCCTGCACGTTGGCGAGGAGGAGCGCCGCGGTGGTCTGGCCGGCGATGGCCGCGCCATTCTTGCGCCACTGCAGCGCCGGCGCGGGCGAGCCGGTCGCGACGACCGTGAGCGTGACGGTGGTGCCGGCGTTGACCGTCTGCGAGACGGGCTGGGTGGTGAAGGCGGGGGACACGGCGCCCAGCGTCAGGGTCGCGGCCGAGCTCGTGGCGGTGCCGGAGGCATTGGTCGCCACGCAGGCGTAGCTCGCGGCGTCGGCGGCGGACACACTGCCCAGCGTGAGCGCGGTGCCCGTCTCACCAGCGATGGGCGCGCCGTTCTTCTGCCACTGCAGTGTGGGCGTCGGCGTGCCGGTGACGACGACGGTGAACGTGGCGCTCGCACCTGCATTCACCGTCTGCGAGACGGGCTGCGTCGTGAACGCGGGCGCCACCGGCGCAGCGGTGATGGTGAGCGTGGCCGTGGAGCTGGTGACGGAGCCGGCCGTGTTCGTGGCCACGCAGGCGTAGTTCGCGGCGTCGGCGGCGGCGACCGAGCTTAGCGTAAGCGACGTTCCCGTCTGCCCCGGGAGCGCGGCGCCATTTTTCTGCCATTGGAGCGCCGGCGCCGGGGTGCCGGTCGCCACGATCGTGAAGGTGACATTCGCCCCCGCGAGCGCGGTCTGCGAGGCCGGCTGGGTCGTGAAGGCCGGCGGCGCATTGATGGTGAGCGCGGCGGCGCTGCTCGTCGCCGTGCCGGCGGAGTTGGTCGCGACGCACGTGTAGCTGGCGGCATCCGCGGCCTGCACGTTTGCGAGCGAGAGCGAGGCGTTGGTCTGGCCCGCGATCACGCCGCCGTTCTTCTGCCACTGCAATGTCGGCGTCGGCGAGCCCGTCGCGACGACCGTGAACGTGACGCTCGCGCCCACCACTGCGGTTTGAGGCCCGGGGTTCGTCGTGAAGGCCGGGGCAATCGCCGCGGGGTTCACGGTGAGTGCGGCGGCGTTGCTCGTCGCCGTGCCGGCGGAGTTGGTCGCGACACACGTGTAACTCGCAGCATCGGCCGCCTGCACGTTTGCGAGCGAGAGCGTCGCTGCCGTCTGCCCGGCCATCGCGCTGCCGTTTTTCTGCCATTGCAGCGCTGGTGCAGGGGAGCCTGTCGCGACGACCGTGAAGCTCACGCTGGCCCCCGCCGTCACGCTCTGCGAGCTCGGCTGCGTGGTGAAGGCCGGGGCGGTCGCCGCCGGGTTCACCGTCAGCGTCGCGGCATTGCTCGTCGCGGTGCCGGCGGAGTTGGTCGCCACGCACGTGTAGCTCGCGGCATCCGCGGCCTGCACGTTGCTGAGCGAAAGCGTCGCCGTGGTCTGGCCCGCGATCGCGCCGCCATTCTTCTGCCACTGCAATGTCGGCGTCGGCGAGCCCGTGGCGACGACCGTGAAGCTCACGCTGGCCCCCGCCGTCACGCTCTGCGAGCTCGGCTGCGTCGTGAAGGCCGGGGCGGTCGCCGCCGGGTTCACCGTCAGCGTCGCGGCATTGCTCGTCGCGGTGCCGGCGGAGTTGGTCGCCACGCACGTGTAGCTCGCGGCATCCGCGGCCTGCACGTTGCTGAGCGAGAGCGTCGCCGTGGTCTGGCCCGCGATCGCGCCGCCGTTCTTCTGCCACTGCAATGTCGGCGCCGGCGAGCCGGTGGCGGCGACCGTGAAGGAGACATTCGCCCCCGCGGTCACCGTCTGGGAGGCGGGCTGGGTGCTGAAGGCCGGGGCGGTGCTGCTGCCGCCCGAGACTGCCACCGTGTAGTTGAACGTGGCGGAGGAGTTGCCGCTGCCGTTGGCGTTCTCCCACGCCTTGATCGTGACGGTATAGTTTCCGGCCGTCGTGGGCGTGCCGCTCAAGGTCAGCACTCCGCTGGGGGTGTTCACGACGCCGCTCGTCGCCCCGCCGGTGAACGTCATGCCCGGCGGCACGCTGCCGCCGACGGTCCACGACTTGGGCTGCGACTCCGTGCCGACCATGCCGTAGGCGATCGTCTTGGCTGTGCCCACGGTCGCCGCCGCCGGGCTCGGGGTGGACGCACTGAGCGTCGTCGCCCCCGCCAAGCTGTGCACGGCCCCCAGGGCCGCCGCCGCCGAAGCGGCGGATTTCAGCAAGGTCGCCGCGGGCGAGCGGAGGATGACGTCGCTCGCCGTGGCGAGCATGCGCACCACCGGCGTGCGCTGAAGGAGCGCGATGAGCAGGGCACCGGAAAAATTGAGCCAGTGCAGGCGTGGGAGACGGGCAGCGAGGGCATTCATAAGGATGGCGTTGAAAATTTGGGCATGGCAGGGCCAAGGGCGGAGAAGCCCCGGGTCTCAAACGGCGTCAGGCGCGGGCGATATCGTCAGTTGCAGCCGCAGCCGCTTCCGCCGACCCCGCGGCCGCCGGCGGCGGATTCGCGAGAGAAATAGATGTGCTCCGAGAGCGCGGTGTGCAGCGGGTCGCGATCCGGGCGCATGGTGAAATCCGCGAGGGTGGCTCGCTCCCACGGCTGCACGCGCACGAGCTGCGTGCCGGCGCACCCGGCGGACAAGAGCACGGCGGCGGCCAGAGGCAACGAAAGGACGGCGCGTTTCAGGTTCATCGGAAAGGATGGGTTGGTTTTGCGCGGGCTAGTCCGCCGGATTCGCCGCGCCCTTTTCGGCCAGCAACGCCTCGAGCTCCGCCCGCAGCACGCGGTCGCTCGCGTCGCCGTGGTATCCGGCATGGATCGACCGCACGCGGCCGCGCCGGTCGATGACGTAAGTGGTGGGCATCGCCGGCGCGCGCACGGCATTCACCAGGTTCTGTTTCGCGTCGTGGAGCGCGGGAAACGGCGGCGCGTGCTTGCGCACGAATGCGGCGTAGGCCCCGGCCTGCTCGTCGACGCTGATTCCCACGAGCACGACGCCGCGCGCCGCGTAGTCGGCGGCGATTTTGCCGAGCGCAGGGAACGATGCCTTGCACGGCCCGCACCACGAGGCCCAGAAATCGACCACGAGGATCTTGCCCTCGGTCGCGGGCACGCTGCCGCCCGTCAAGGCAGCCGAGGCCAGCGGAGGAAACATATCCCCCGTCTTGAGCTGCGCCCATGCTTGGGAGAGCAGGGCGAGCGATGCGAGAAGGCCGCCGAGTAAGCGCGTGCGGCGACGCGCGGATGGTGATGATTGCATCATGCGATGTCCTCCTGATGGTTGGTTCCCTTATCGGCTGAGCCGGACTCCAACGGTGAAAGCCGTGGCGCGGGCATAGGCGCTTTGCGGGGTGACGCCATCGCGCCCGCGCATCGCGTAGCGCTCGACCGCCGCGTCGACCTTCAACAGCGGCGTCGCATCCCAGATGAGCTTGAGCGCGAGGTTGGCCGTGCGCATCGCCGACAAGCGGTAGTCCGACGAATAGTGCGGGCCGCCGGGCAGCGGGGCGCGCAGCGGCGTGATGTCCGTGCGATTGAGGTCGTAGTGGTAGAAGTCGGCCGCTCCCTGCTGGTAAAGCCGGACGCCCGGGCTGAGCAGCACCTTGTCGCCCAAGCGCTGCAGCCAGGCCACGTCCACGGTATGGGCCGCGGTGCCGAAGGTGTCGCGGTAGTAGCGGTAGCTGGCATCCAAGGCCCCGTGCAGCTCGGCGAAGGAGTGATTCAGCGCGGCGAGCATCACGCCCTTGTTGCGCGCGCCCGGCCGGTTCTCGCGGTAAGTCTGGCTGAGAAAGACCGTCGGCACGATCTCAATGTCCTTTTGCACGAGCTTGTAGGGATCGCTGAGGTAGCCGGTGGCGCGGCCCCACGTGAAGTTCAGCGTCACGGCGGTGCGCCGGTCCAGGAGCTGGGTCACACCCACAATCACGTCGTTTGTCCGCTTCCGCGCGTAGGCGGGCTGGAAAAACACCTTCACGTCGTCGTGCGTGCCGGCCACGCCCGTCAGCAGCGTCGTGTTCTTCTGGTTGAAATCGGTGAGCGCGTTGATCGACCAGCCGTTGGAGACGTAGTCGCTCTCGCGGGAATTGCCGAAGCCGACGCCGAGGTTCACGCGCGCAAACTGGCGCGAGAGATCGGCGGTCCACGCCTTGCGCCGGTCATGCATGACGGAGAGCGGCACCTGATCGCTGCCCGCGGGGGCCGGCTGCCCGTTGGGCGTGGCCCCGGCGAGCGCGTCGATCGTGCCGGTGACCTTCGCGCGCCAAGCGAGGCCGAGGTCGGACTCCAGCAGCGCGCTCTGCGTCTGCACCTGCACGCGGCCGGCCGCCTCGCGGTAGTCCGCGTATTTGTAGGCGACCGCCTGCTCGGCGGACGCGCGGGTCGACGCCAGCGCCAGCGGCAGGGCCAGCGAGAATCCGCGCGACAACTTGAAATTGGATTTCATCCGATGCGAAAACCGAGTGGGGAAACGGGGCAATCGACAAGCGTGCTAACCGCAAAAAACCGTAAGAGTTCCTCCCGCGCCGGAGGGGCGGTTCGATTGACACAACAAACCAGATACAAACGAACCCGCCGCGCCGGAGATCGCGCCGCGGCCCGCCCGCGCGGCGATCGCGGCCGCTACTTGCGGCGCGCCTTGCCCTGGATGTAGATCGCCGCGGCGTGGGCCCGGCGGCGCACGGACAGTTTCTTGAAGATGCCGACGAGGTAGTTGCGCACCGTGTTGGGGCTGAGCCCGAGCTGCTCGCCGATCTGCTTGTTGCCGAGTCCGTCCGCGACGCAGGCGAGCACCTTCCGCTGCTGCGCCGAAAGCCGGTCCAGCCGATCCTCGAACGGACTGGCGCTGGAGCGCTCCCGCAGCACGCGCGTCACCACGGATCCGATCTCGGAGGTAATCACCGGCCGGCCGGCCGCGGCGTCGGCGATCGCGTCCGCGAGGCCGGAGGGCTCGAGCTCCTTCATGAGGTAGCCGTGGGCGCCGGCGAGCACGGCGTCGTAGACCAAGTCGTCGTCGGCAAACGCCGTGAGCATCAGCACGCGCGGCGCGCGCGGCGCCGCCAGAATTTCGCGGCATGCCTCGATTCCCGAGCGATCCGGCAGGCGCACGTCCATCAGCACCACATCGGGCTGGAGCCGGCCGCAGGCGGCCACGGCCTCGGTGGCGTTGGTCGCCTCGCCGACGATGGCGATGCCGGTGCGGGCGGCGTGCGGGCTGAGCGCGGAGCGCACGCCATGCCGCGTCAGCGCGCTGTCATCCACCACGAGGAGTTTGATCGTTTGGCTCATGATTGATTTTGGGAAGAATGAGGCGCACGCGCGTGCCACGGCCCGGCGCGGACTCGATCCGGAGCTCGGCCGCAAGACCCTGGGCGCGCTGCGCAAGGTTTGGCAAACCGCGCCCTTGCCGGACCGTCGCAAGCTCGAAGCCGGCGCCATCATCGGCGATCTCGAGACAGGGGCCCTCGCGCCCTTCCTCGAAGACCAGCCGCAGCTCGGAGGCGCCGGCGTGACGCGCGGCGTTGCTCACGCATTCGCGCGCGAATTGCAGGAGCTGCGCGCGTTGCGCGAGGGAGAGGCGGGCCGCCAGCGACTCGTCCACGCGCACGGCCAGCCGCAGGCGGGGATTGGCGGCGCGCGCCTGCTCCAGCACGGCCGTGCCGATCTCGCCAAACGAGCGCCGGCCGGCAGCCTCCGGCGCCAGCCCGGCCAGCATCGCCCGCACCTCGCCAATCGTGGCGGTCAGCTCGGCCTGCACCTGGTCGAGCAGGCGCCGGGCGTTCTCGCGATCGGTCTCCAGGAGCGCGCGCGCATGCGTCACCGCCATGCCTGAGGAGTAGAGGATCTGGATGACGCCGTCGTGCAGATCGCGATCCAGCCGGGCGCGCTCGTCGAGGCTCTTGCGCAGCGCGGCGCGGCTTTCGATCAAGTCGCGCACCAAGCCGGCCAGCCGCCCAAAATCGCCGCCGCTTTCGAGCAGCGGGCGGAGGTGCGCCGGGTCGCCCGTGACGAGCGAGGCCTGCATGAAGCCCGCCGGGCGGATGACCCAGCGCCACAGGCAGAACGCCAGCAGCCCCAGCACGGCGCAGACAAACACCGCCATGATGAGCAGCTTGAGCTGCACGCCGAAGGCCATGATCGCGATTTCGTCGGGCCGATAGTAGAGCCGCAGCGTCGCGACGGGGACGCCGTCGAAGCCCGGCAGCGGCCGGTCAATCTGCACGAACGCCTCGGGCGATCGCTCCGCCGAGGGGTTGGGCGGCAAAATCACCACGCGTCCCTCGATGGGCATGGCGGGCAGGTTGATCGCCTCCGGATCGAGCCGCAGGGCCGCGATCATCCAGCCCCGGGGCGCGCCGGGGGCGCGCCCGTCGCCGGCGAGGCGGCGACCGACAAGCAGGTGCGGGACTCCCGCGCGCTCGAAAAAATAACGCAGGCGGTTGCCGCGCTCCGCGAGCGGAGGCAAGGGCGGCAGCGGCGACACCCTCGCCGAGTCGCCAAAGGCCTGCAGCCGCACCGTGTCGTCCGCGTTGAGCACCCACGCGCCGTCGAGGCGGAAGGTGCGCACGCCGGCCGCAAGCACATCCCCGGCCTCCGCGACGGCGGACGCATCGCCGGGCCGCGTGAACGAGGTGCGCCGGCCATAGGACTCGACAAACATCTCCAACGGCCGCGCCGCCAGCTCGAGCACGCGATCGAACAGCACGCCGTGCTCGGCGGTCTCGCTCGCCATGATGTCGCGCAGAATCGACCGCTCCACGCCGCTCACCCAATATGCCGCCCCCGCGAAGAGCGCAGCAAGGGCGAGGACGAACACCAGTATCCGGCGGACGATTTGCCTGGGCAGGCCTGCTTGCACGGTCAGCCGTATGACGCCCTTCAGGCCGCTTTGCCAAAGAAATTTCCGGCGCGCCGGCATGATGCCCGCGGGTTGCCCCTCATGCGCCCCGCGTTTTTTTCGTGCAGCCGCCCGCGGTGCGCGGGCAGAGTGCCGCCGCATGGCAGCGGAAAAAAAATTCACCTTCATCTGCGGCGGGGACGACTTCCTTGTGGGGCGCGCGGGCCAGGCGCGCCACGCCGGGCTGTCGGCCGAGGTGACCGATGAGTTTTCCCGCGAGGTGCTCAGCGGCTTCGCGGCCAACGTGAGCGAGGTCGAGGCCGCCGTGAACCGGTTCCGCGAGGCCGTGCAAACCGTGGCGATGTTCGGCGGCCGGCGCGTGGTGTGGCTCAAGGACGTGAACTTCCTGGCCGACACCGTGACCGGCCGCGCCGAGAGCACGCTCAAGCTCGTCGAGGATCTGCAGCGCATCCTCGAAAGCGTGAACCCGGCGGAAACCGCCGTGCTCATCACCGCCGCGCCGGTCGATCGCCGGCGATCGTTTCCGAAATGGTGCGAGAAGCACGCCGACTTTGCGCTCGTGGGCGGCGACGGCGACCATGCGGGCGAGGCGCTCGCGGGCGTCGCGCTCGCCGAGGCGCGGTCGCTCGGCGCGGCGTTCGCGCCCGGCGCCGTCGAGCTGCTGCTCGCCAGGGCCGGCGCCAACACCCGGCTCGTCGTCGAGGAGACCCGCAAGCTCGCGACCTACGTGGCGGACGGCGCGCCCATCGAGGAGGCGCACGTGGCGGAGCTGACGCCCAACGTCGCCGAAGGCGACTTCTTCGAGGCCGCCGAGGCATTTTTCAGCGGCGACCTCAAGTGGACGCTCGCGGCGCTGCACCGGCACTTCTTCGGCGGCGGCGACGCCCGGCCGGTCATCAGCGCCTTGCAAAACCGCAACCGCATCCTGCTGCAGGTGCGCGCGCTCGTCGATGCCGGCGAAGTGCGCGTGGGCCCGCGCGGGCTGGACGGCTTCCCGCGGGCGCAGGCCGCGCACGGCGCGAAGTTCGCCGGCGCCTCCGAGAAGAGCTCGTTCAACCTCTTCACCCAGAACCCGTGGTATCTGGGCAAGCTCGCGGGCAGCGCGAAGCTGCCGACCCTGCGCCGCCTGATCGACAATCAGCAGGAGCTGATCGCGGCCTTCGAGGAAATCGTGCGCCGTCCGCACGAGCAGGAGGAGGTGCTGCGGGAGATGGCGGTGCGCTGCCTGGCCGCGTGAAACCCGCGCTCGCCTTCGTCCTCGCCGTCGCGCTGGGCGCGGCGGGGCTGGCGGCGTGGGCCGCCGGACGCTTCGCATGGGGCGAGCCGGAAGCCCCAAAGGCGCAGTGCGAGGCGCTCGACGCGGCCACGCTGCCGCCCGCGGTGAAGAACACGTTCATGCGCGCCTATCATGCCCGCATCGCCACCGCGGTCGTGCGCGAGCCGCAGAACACCTGGAGCAACCTCGCCTTCGTGCTCGTGGGCGCGCTGGTCTTCGCGCGCGACCGCAGCGCGTTCGCCCGCCTGCTTGGCGCGGCCCTGGTGGCGCTCGGGCTGGCGAGCGGGCTTTACCACGCCTCGCTGTCGCCCGCATGGCGCACGGTCGATGTCGCGGCCATGGGCTGGGTGTCGTTCGCCCTGGTTTGCGTGGGCGCCGCCGCCGTCAGCCCGCGGATCGCCCGGCTCAACCCGGCCGCGCAGCTCGCCCTCGGCGCCACGGGCGGGGCGCTCGCGATGATCGCCGCGGTCTTCCGCAACGACGTGCGCCTCGCCGGGGTGAAGCCGTTCGACTCCACCTACACCACCATCGGGGGCATCGCCGTGATCTTCGTGCTGCTGGCGCTGGGGGTGCTTTTCTCCGCGCGGCGGCGCCTCCCGGTGCGCCCGCTGCTGCTGCGCCTGGGGCTGCTCGCACTGGTCGTGGCGGCCGCGGCGTTTTGCCAGCTCAACGATCGCCCGGGCCTTTGCCTCTGCGCACCGGATGGCGCCGTGCAAGGCCATGCCGCGTGGCACGTGCTGATGGCCGCCGCCGCCGCGCTGGCCTACGCGCTGTTTGTGCGCCTCGGGAACCACCTGCCAGCGCCACGGTGACCGGCCGCTTCCGTTTTTGCGTTCGCCATCGTGCGCCACGGGCGCATACACGATCCTTCCTCCGTGAAAGAACCGCCCTCCCCCGCCGCCGCGCCGATCCCCAACGTCCTCGCCGAGCGCTACGCCTCCGCCGCGATGAAGGACATCTGGTCGCAGCACGGCCGGGTCGCGCTGGAGCGCGACTTTTGGATCGCCGTCATGAAGGGCCAGCGCGACCTCGGCGTGCCGATCCCGGCCGAAGCGATCAAGGACTACGAGAAAGTGAAGGCGCGGATCGATCTCGCGGCCATCGCGGAGCGCGAGCGCGTGACGCTCCACGACGTGAAGGCGCGCATCGAGGAGTTTTCCGACCTCGCGAAGCGGCAGTTCATCCACCTCGGGCTCACGAGCCGCGACCTCACGGAGAACGTCGAGCAGCTCCAGGTTTTCCGCGCGCTCAAGCTCACGCACTTCAAGGCCGCGGCGGCGCTCCTCGCGCTCGCGCGGCAGGCCGAGGCCCACCGCGACCTGATGATCACGGGGCGGACGCACAATGTCCCGGCGCAACCCACCACGCTCGGCAAGCGACTCGCGATGTTCGGCCAGGAGCTGCTCATCGCGTTTGGGCGCATCGAGGAACTGCTCGCGCGCTACCCGGTGCGCGGCCTCAAGGGCGCGGTCGGCACGCAACTCGATCAATTGACGCTGCTCGGCGGCGACTTCGGCAAGGTCGACCAGCTTGAGGCGCGGGTGCTGCGGCACCTCGGCTTCCATGCCTCGCTTGGCGCGGTCGGCCAGGTCTATCCGCGCTCGCTCGACTTCGACGTCGTGAGCGGGCTGCACCAGGTCGGCGCGGCGGCGGCCAGCGCCGCGACCACGCTGCGGCTGATGGCCGGCGCAGGGCTGCTCACGGAAGGATTCCAGGACGGGCAGGTGGGCTCCTCCGCGATGCCGCACAAGGTCAACGCGAGGAATTGCGAGCGCATCTGCGGCTTCTCGACGATCCTCTCCGGCTACGTGGCGATGACGGGCGCGCTCGCCGGCCACCAGTGGAACGAGGGCGATGTCTCCTGCTCCGTCGTGCGCCGCGTGGCGCTGCCGGATGCGTTCTTCGCGATCGACGGCGCGCTCGAGACCTATCTCACCGTGCTGCGGCAGATGGAGGTCTTCCCCGCGGCCGTCGCGGCGGAGAACGAGCGCAACCTGCCCTTCCTCGCCACGACGACCATCCTGATGGAAGCCGTGAAGCACGGCGCCGGCCGCGAGACCGCGCACGAGGCCATCAAGGAGCACGCGCTGGCCGCGGCGAAGGCGCTGCGTTCCGGCGGCGACGCGGACCTGCTCTCGCGCCTGGCGGCCGACAAACGCATCGGGCTCGGAAAAAAGGCGCTGCAGGCGATCCTGGCCGAAAACGCGCGCTTCGTCGGCGCGGCGCCCCACCAAGTGGACGCGTTTCTCGCCGAGGTGCGGCCGCTCGCGAAGAAACACAAGGGCGCGGCGGACTACCGGCCCGGGCGGCTGCTGTAGGGACAACGGCGGCACTCCCGCCGCCGCCTCCCCGCGCCGCCTACTACTGCTGCTTCTTCTTCGCCGCCTTCTTCTGCTGCTGCTCGAGCAGGAGCGTGCTGAGGACCGGGTGGGCCTCCAGGAAGCGGGCGAGCTGCGGGTGATCGAGGTGGAACTTGGTGTCCATGATCAGCCGGGGGTTTCGCTCCAGCGGGCGCTGGATGTCCGGGTGCTCGCGGAGAAACTTGTCGAGGGCCAGCGCGTCGGGACGCGCGACCTTGACGCTGACGAGCCGCGCGATCGCGCGGCGCAGCAGGAAGTGGCGGTCGACGGTCAGCGCCTTCTCAAGGCCGGGCAGCTTCTTCAGCAACGCGTCGACATCCGGATTCTGCACGCGGAAGGACTGCTCGGAGAGCTTGTCGAGGTTGAGGCGGAGCGCCTCCTCGAGCTTGGCATTGGTGTTCAACGCGCGATCGAGCTCGGCGAGGTCCTTTTGCACGGCGGCGTCGTTGGAGATGGTGGGTGTCTCGTCCGCCGCGAGCGTGGGCGCGGCGGAAACCAAGGCCAGCGCCGCGGCGGCGAGGGCGGATCGAAGGGAAACGGGGAAGGATTTCATGTTGGGCAGCAAGGACGAGACGCTCGCGGCGCGGTTACTGCCGGGCAAACGAATTCGCGCCGGACCCCGCGACGCGTCATCGGGAAATTTGGGTTTGCCAGTGTCCCGCGCGGCCCGCTTCCTTGGCCCTTCACGTTCGTTACATTCCCTCACTTTCAAACCACATCTGTCATGGCTGAACTCGTAGGAAACGTCTTGGTGGGCCAGTCCGGCGGCCCCACCTCCGTCATCAATGCCAGCGTCGCGGGCGTCATCTCCGAGGCGCTTAACCACGAGTGCATCGAGGAAATCTACGGCACGACCAATGGCGTGCTCGGCATCCTCCAGGAAGACTTGATCGACCTCGCCGCCGAGTCCCAGCAGCAGATCCGCGCGCTCAAGCACACGCCCGGCGCCGCCTTGGGCACCTGCCGGTATAAGCTGAAGAAGCAGCAGGATTTCGAGCGCGTGCTCGAGGTCTTCAAGGCGCACAACATCCGCTACTTTTTCTACATCGGCGGCAACGATTCCCAGGATACCGCGGACAAGATTTCCAAGCTTGCGCAGCAGCAGAACTATGAGCTGCGCGTCATCGGCGTGCCGAAGACCATCGACAACGACCTCCCGATCACGGACCACACGCCCGGCTACGCCAGCGCCGTGAAATACCTCGCCACGGCGGTGCGCGAAGTCGCGTGCGACAACGAGGCCATGGGCCAGGGCGATCTCGTCTCGATTATCGAGGTCATGGGCCGCAGCGCCGGCTGGATCGCCGCCGGCGCCGCCCTCGCCAAGCGTCGCGACCATCCCCACGACCCGCCGCATATCATCCTCCTGCCCGAAATCCCGTTCGACCAGGAGAAGGTCGTCGAGGACATCCGCCGGGTGTTGAAGCGCGAGAAATACTGCCTCATCGTCGTGGCCGAGGGCTTGGTCGACGGCGACGGCAACTACGTCGCGGCCGACGGCGCGACCGATGCCTTTGGCCACGCCACGCTCGGCGGCGCCGGCGACGTGCTCGCCGACATCCTGGGCCAGGCGATGCCTGGCGTGAAATTCCGTGTCGCCAAACCCGGCCTGCTCCAGCGCTGCGGGGCGCACGTCGCCTCGAAGACGGACGCCAACGAGGCGTTCCTCGCCGGACAAGCCGCCGTCGAGGCCGCCATCAACGGCGAGACCGACAAGATGGTGACCCTCCTCCGCGGCGACGGCGACCAATACACCACCGAGACTGGCTTGGCGCCGCTCAGTGACGTCGCCAATTCCGTGAAGAAGCTCCCCCGCGAATGGATCAACGAGGACGGCGTGAGCATGAACTTCCAGTTTATCCGCTACGCCCAGCCTCTCATCCAGGGCGAGGTCGCGCTCCCGCACGACAACGGCGTGCCGGTCTTCGCGCGCCTCGACAAGGTGCGGGTCGACAAAGTGCTCCCGGCCTACGAGGTCTGAGCCTACCTGCAGATCGCAGGGGCCAAAAAGCCGCGCTTGCCGAGCGCGGCTTTTTTGTCGCCGGCCCCGCTGGACAGCCCGACGGGATCAGCGACCCGAGTGGGCCGCGATCGATGGGTGCCTCGCGACCAGCGCGAGCGCCGATGCGAGCAGCGTCTTGCCCGGCTCCATGCGATGCCACGGCGACGCGCCGCTCGGATGTGGCAGCGGGATGCAGTCCGCGGCGTGCCCGCGATAATCGATTTTGAATTTCTTGCCGATCGTGCCGGCCAGCGGCCGCTCGCCGAGAAACTGCGCAATCGCCAACTTCCCGACGGGCAGCACAAGGGCCGGCTGCAGGAGGGCAAACTCCCGCTCCAGCCACGCGCCGCACTCCGCGATCTCGGCGGGCGCGGGCACCCGGTCACCCCCGGCTTCTCTCTTTCCGGGGAAACACCGGCACACCGCGGCAAAGTAAATCCGGTCGCGCACTTCGTCCTCAGTCCAGCCGAGCGCGCCATCGAACCACTTGAATAGCGTCTTTCCCGCTGTCCAGGCAAAGGGCCGGCCCAGCCTGGGCTCCTTGTCGCCCGGCGCCTGGCCGACGAGCAGCACGCGGCTGGCGACGGCGCGGCCCACCACCGCGGGCCGGTGCATGGCCGGACAGCGCTCGCATGCGCGCAGCGCCGCGAGGTGTTTCTCAACCGCCGCTACGCTCGGCATGACTAGCGCCGGCCGCCAAAGCGGTGGCCGCCCCCCTGCCCGCCGCCGCCGCCGAAGCCTCCGCGCTGGCCGCCGCCGCGGCGCGGGCCGCGGAAGCCACCGCCGCCTCGCTGCTGGCCCGGCACCGGTTTCGGGCGCGGGGCGCCCAGCGGCATGTAGTTGAAGCCCTCGAGCTTCAGCTCCGGGATTTTCTGCCCGATGAAACGCTCGATGTCCCGCAGGTCGGAGAAATTTTCCGGCGTCACGAGGGTGAACGCGTCGCCCACGGCCTGGGCGCGGCCGGTGCGGCCGATGCGGTGGACATAATCCTCGGGGTTCTCCGGCACGTCGTAATTGATCACGTGCGTCACGCCCGCGACGTCGATGCCGCGCGCGGCGATGTCGGTCGCGACCATGACCTCGTATTTGCCGCTCTTGAAGCCCGCGAGCGCCTCGATGCGCTGGTTCTGCGATCGGTTGGCGTGGAGCACAGCGACCGAGTGATTCGCCGCCTTGAGCCGGCGCGCAATCTTGTCTGCGCCATGCTTGGTCCGCGAAAACACGAGCACGCTGTCGAAATCGGTCTTGGCCAGCAGCGCCTCGAGCAGCTCGAACTTCTGCTCATACGCCACCGGATAAATCGCATGGTTGACCGACTGGTTGACCGAGCGGTTGACGCCCACCTCCACGCGGGTCGGGTTGCGCAGCGCAAATGAGGCCACGGCCGCGATCTCGGGGGGCACGGTGGCCGAGAAGAAGAGCGTCTGCCGATTCTTGGGGCAGCGCATGATGATGTCCTTCACCACCGGCAGGAAGCCCATGTCGAGCATCCGGTCCACCTCGTCGAGCACCAGGATCGAGATGTCGCGCAGCGTGATCTCGCCCGTCTTGAGGAAGTCGATGAGGCGCCCGGGCGTGGCGACCACGATGTCGACGCCCCGCTTCAGCTCGGTGCGTTGGACGCCGTAGCCCACGCCGCCGAAAACGGCGACGGCGCGGATATCCGTGAACCGCGCGAAGTCGCGGAAGGCCGTCTCAACCTGGGCCGCCAGTTCGCGCGTCGGCTCCAGCACGAGGACGCGCGGCGCGGCATTGCGCCGGTGCGCCCCGAGGCGCGTGAGAATCGGCAGCGCGAAGGCGGCGGTCTTCCCCGTGCCGGTCTGCGCGGAGCCGACGAGGTCACCCCCGCCGAGCACGACGGGAACCGCCCGCAGCTGAATCGGCGTGGGGTCCGTGTAGCCGGCGGCCTGCACGCCACGGAGGACGGAATCGGAGAGGTTGAGTGCTTTGAACGACATGGCTGGTCTGGGCTGAAAAAGAAAAAGGACGAAGCCCCGGAGGAGCTTCGTCCCTCGAAATTCGTCTGGGTTGGAAACCGACGGATTAGTAACGACGGTCGCCGCGATCGCGATCGCCGCGGAAACCACCGCCGCCACCGCCGCCGCCACCGAAGCCGCGGCCACCGCCGCCGCCACCGTAGCCGCCGCCGCCGCCGAAGCCACGGCCACCGCCGCCACCGCCGAAGCCGCCACCCGGGCGCTCTTCCTTCGGGCGGGCCTCGTTCACGGTCAGCTGACGGCCGCCGAGATCGGTGCCGTTCATCTTCTCCGCCGCGGCCTTGGCCTCATCGGCGGTGCCCATGGTCACGAACGCGAAGCCGCGCGGGCGGCCGGTCATCTTGTCCATGGCGACATAAACGTCGGTCACGGCACCAAATTGGCCGAAGGCCTGGCGCAGCTCATCCTCGGTCGTCTTGAACGACAGGTTGCCGACGTATAGCTTGGAATTGCTCATCTGTGATGTCTCGTAGATCGCCCGTCCGCTGCCAGTCCGTTCCCACCATTGGGTTTCGAAATCATCACTTAAGCCATACGCTCAGCCAACGACTCACCAGATGCTGTCACCTAACGTAGTCTCTAACGAAGGCCTGCACGCTGCCCACGGCCCCGTGATAGGCAAGGGAATTTTCGCCCCTCCCAGCCGCGCCGCCCGTCGGCTAGATGGAGTATTTGGCCCTCACGTCCTCGGGGATCGGCGTCGCGCGGCCGGTGGCCAGGTTGACGAGGACGTAGTCCGTGTGGCCCTCGCACACGCGTTTGCCTGCCGGCTTCTTCTCAATCTCGAAGGCCACCCGGCACCCATTCTCGGCAAAGTGCACGATCCAGCAGCGCACGGTCATGCGGTCGCCCCAGCCCAGCGGGCGGCGGTAGTCGATGTGGGCCGAGGTCATCCACCATCCCAGCCCGCGGTCCGCAAACGCCTGCATCGACATGCCGTAGCATTTCTCCATCTGCTCGAAACGGGCCGCCAGCACGTACTCGAGGTAACGCGTCGAATGGACATGCTGGTAGAGGTCGATGTCGTCCGGCCGCACCGCGAGCTCGGTCTCGAACTTGGAAAAGGCGTTCATCCGGGGGGATGGCCGCAAAAAGGCGCGGCGGGCGCAAAACGAAACCGCGCCCGCCCGCTGCGCCGGCCGGCGCCTAGTCAAGCAGCTGGTCCAGCAGCCTGCGGTCGCGTTTGGTCGGGCGCCCGCTGCCCTTCTCCCGCGCGAGCACCTGCTGCACGGTGTGCGCCCGCATCCGCACGTGTTCCTCGGGCGGCGTCAGGTCGGCGCAGAATTCCGGCAGCAGCTTCGCGCCCACCCGCGAACGCGGAACCGCCACGACCCGCAGCGTGCGGGTGAAGAGCCCCAGCCTGACCGTCACGACCTCGCCCGCCCGGACCGCCCGCGCGGGCTTCGCCACCAGCTCGTTTACCGCCACGCTTCCGGCGCGGCACGCGTCGGTCGCCAGCGCCCGCGTCTTGAAGACGCGCATCGCCCAAAGCCATTTGTCGAGGCGGTCGGCGGCGGCGGGGGGCGGCGTGCTCAAGGCCGCGACAGAAAAAGCACGGGCCGCGAAGTCAAACGCCGCCCGTGCCGGGAAACGGAAGCGCCGCGGGCGCCGGCCTAGTTCTTTCGCACCCGCGGGAAATCCGCCCGCAGCCAGTCGTCGAGCAACGCCTTCTCGTGGCGCACCGGGTCGTCACGGAAGCCCATCGTGATTTTCATCATGAACGCGAGGTCGCGCAGCTCGCGCGTGCCCTCCTTGACAACCTTGCCGTCGGCGTCGACCAGGCGGAAGGTGAGCTTGATCGTGGGCGGGTAGAGATCCTTCACGATGCGGATGTCGCTGAACTGCGGGCCGCGCCACGGCTCGAAGTCGCCGGCCATGTCGATGTCCGTGAAGGTCACCTTCAGCGTGTGGCCGTCGGGCACGAAATACTTCGCCTGTTCCAGCAGGTAGTCGCGGAGCTGGTCGAGATAGGTGGTGCGCTTGTAGTCGCCCGTCATGTTGTCGCGCACGTCGGTGAACTTTTCCGGCTCAAGGAACAGGACTTCGGCCCGCGCGACGGTGCGGGCGCCGGGCGGTTGCAGCGCGAGAACCGGGCTCGCGGCGAGGAGGCTGACGAGGAGAAGGCGCGAGGTTTTCATGATGGAGCGTGTGACGAACGATAGCATCAAATTGTTCCCGCGCCAGCGCCTGCCGCCGGATTCCCGCCGCCGCGTCAGGCCTGCCGCGCCGCGATCCTCACGACGACATACTTGCTGGTCGGGGTGTTGCTCTTCGCCGCGGTGCTGCCGAGGGGCACGAGGACGTTGGCCTCCGGGAAATAGGTCGCCACGCAGCCGCGCGGAATCCGGTAGGGCGCGACCATGAAGCCTCGCGCCACGCGCTCCGCGCCGCCGTGGCGGTTGGTGAGATCGACGCGCTGGCCCTGCACCAGGCCGAGCGCCGCGATGTCGTCCGCATGCATGAACACCACCCGCCGCCCGCCGAACACGCCGCGATAGCGATCGTCGAGCCCGTAGACCGTCGTGTTGAACTGATCGTGCGTGCGGATCGTCATCATCACGAACTCGCCGTCCGCCAGCGTGCGCCGCGGCACCGGCGCGACCGTGAAGTTCGCGCGCCCCGTCGCCGTGCGCCACTCGCGGCGGTCGCGCGGGGGGTTGGGCAGGTGGAACGGCCCGGCGCGCACGCGGCCGTTGCAGTCCTCGAAGCCCGGCACGACCCGCGCGATCCGCTCGCGGATGAGATCGTAGTTGGCGGCGAAGTCCCGCCACGGCGCGCGCAACCCGAGCGCCTCGCCGAGGCCGCACACAATCGCCACCTCGCTGCGCAGCCCGGGCGCCGCGGGCGCGAGCTTCCCGCGCGAGGCATTGATGATGCCCATCGAGTCCTCCGTCGTCACGAACTGCTCGCCCCCCGCCTGCAGGTCGCGCTCGCTGCGGCCGAGGCACGGCAGGATCAGCGCCGTGCGCCCGGTGACGAGGTGCGCGCGATTCAGCTTCGTCGCCACGTGCGCCGTAAGCGCGCAACGCCGCAGCGCGGCGGCGGTGAACTCCGTGTCGGGCGTGGCCGACAAAAAATTCCCGCCCATCGCCACGAAAACCCGCACGCGCCCGTCGGCCATGGCGCGAATGGTGTCCACGGTGTCGTGGCCGTGCGCGCGCGGGGATTTCATCGCGAACTCCGCGTCGAGCCGATCGAGCCACGCGTCGGGCATCTTCTCGCAGATGCCCATCGTGCGATCGCCCTGGACATTGGAATGGCCGCGCACCGGGCACACGCCGGCGCCGCGCCGGCCGATGCTCCCGCGCAGCAGCAGGAAGTTCACGACCTGCTGGATCGTCGCCACCGCCTCCGGCTGCTGGGTGAGCCCCATCGCCCAGCAGCAGATGGTCGCGCGCGATTTCACCGCAATCTCAGCGGCTTGTTCGATTTGATCACGTGGCACCCCGCCCGCCTCCACAATCTCCTCCCAGGAGGTCGCACGAAGGTCCGTCGCCAGCGCCTCGAAGCCGTGCGTGTGAGCATCTATGAATTCACGATCGAGAGCTTGCACCGGCCACCAGTGCTCTTCGTCGAGCATCGCCTTCATGATCCCCTTGAAGACCGCGAGGTCGCCGGCGATGCGCGGCTGCAGCCACAGGTCGGAAAGCCGCGCGCCCTCGCCCGCGAGCGTCGCCAGCGCCTTGAGGGGGTTCAGGAAATCCTGCGGGTTCTTGAACCGCTCCGTGCCGATCTCCGGCAGCGGGTTGATCGAGACGAGGGTGGCGCCGCGGGCCTTCGCGGCGGCGAGCGCGGACAGCATGCGGGGGTGGTTCGTCCCCGGGTTCTGCCCGATCACAAAGATCGCGTCGGCCTGCTCGAAATCCTCGAGCGTCACCGTGCCCTTGCCGATGCCGATGCTCTCGTTGAGCGCGGCGCCGCTCGACTCGTGGCACATGTTGGAGCAGTCAGGCAGGTTGTTGGTGCCAAACTGCCGCGCGAGGAGCTGCCACAGAAACGCCGCCTCATTGCTCGTGCGGCCCGAGGTGTAGAACGCCGCGGCGTCGGGCGCGGGCAGCGCACGCAGCTCCGCGGCGATCAGCTGAAACGCTTCCGCCCACGCGAGGGGCGCGTAGTGCGTGGCGCCGGGCCGCAGCACGAGCGGCTCCGCGAGACGGCCCTGGGCGTTGAGCCAGTGGTCGCTTTGATCGGCGAGCTCCGCGATCGAGTGCGCGGCGAAAAACTCACGGCCGATTTTCCTCGGCGTCGCCTCGTCGGCCACGGCCTTGGCGCCGTTCTCGCAGAACTCGAACGTGTGCCGGTCGCGGTCCGGGCTCGGCCACGCGCACGACTGGCAGTCGAAGCCGTCGGCTTGGTTCACCTCGAGGAGCGCGCGCACGCCGCGCGGCACGCCCATGCGGCCGACGAGCGCGGCCGTCACGCCCACGGCCTTTATTCCCGCGGCCGCCGCGCTGGCCCGGCCCAGCCGGGGTGGCTCGGTTTCAGGCGGAGGCTGGGCGGAGGGGGGAGTCGAAGCCATGCGCGCGCAGCGTAGCGACGCGCGCGATTCGTTCAATGCCGACCTTTGCCGCTCACTGGCCCGGCTGGCAGAGGCACGACGAGGTGATCGGCGTGTCGGCCTTCGCCCAGGTTTTTTTGAAGCGCCCCTCCGCCTCGGTCGCCTCGGCGGTCTTGTTCTGCAGCTTCAGGCTGCGCGCGAGGCCGAAGAGAGACCAGCCGTTGTTCGGCAGCCGCTTCAAGTCCTCGCGATAGACCTCCTCGGCCGCACCGAAGCGCCCCGCGTTCAGCAGCGTCGCGCCAAGGGAGTGTCGCACCGGCAGAATCCAGCCCGGCGGCTCATTGTATTTGAGCGCGTCCTCGACTTTCACCGCCTCGCGGAGCTTGGCCATGCCGGCGTCGGCCCGGCCTTCGCGCACGAGGATTTCGCCCTCCAGCATCGGCGTGGCGACGGCGAGGATACCCTGCGCGGTGTTGTTGCCGAGCGTCTCCTCGGCGGGCACGCGCTTTGTCGCCTCAAGGTAGGCCGCTTGCTCCGCGCGCGCGGCCTTGGTGTCGCCTTTCGCAGCCAGGGCCACGCCCCGGGCCATCCGGCGCAACGCCCGGCTAAACGGCATGTAGTCGGGGTGATCCGGCTCCGCGAGAATCGGGTCCCAGAGGCCGAAGCGGATCATCACCTCGTAGGGCAGCGCGACCATGCCTTCCACCGCCATGGCGTTTTCCTTCACAAACGCCGCCGGCGCCTCGGCCACCATCGCCCGGATGTGCTTCAGCGCGAGCTCGCGCTGACCCGTCATCATGGCGGCGTAGGCGAGCATGTGCCGGTTGTGCGCGGCGTAGACCACAAGCATGTCCTGCGGCGGCCCGACGATCGCGCGAAAGCGTGCGTCGGCGTCCACGGCCTTGAGGTTGGCGACGATGGCCTCCTGCCAGTGGCCCACGCGGATGTCGATGTGCGAGGGCATGTGAACGTTGTGCGCGAGGCCCGGCTGGAGATCACGCAGGCGGTTGGCCGACGGGATCGCGCGGTCAGGCGCGGGCGAGGCCTCGACCGCGTGGATGTAGAGGTGGTTGGCCAGCGGATGCCGCGGATTCAGCGCAATGGTCGCGTCAAGCGTGGCGACGATTTCCACCGTGCCCGGCTGCGCCTCGCCCTCGGGCGTCCACTGGTCCCACGGGCGCAGGTCCATCATCGCCTCGGCAAACAGGGCGCCGACATCGGCGTCCTTGGGGAAGGCCTGCCACACCCCGCGCATCGCGTCCGCATACGCGCGATCCAGCGGGCCGCGGTCCTCGGGCTGCGGCATCGCATAGCGCCGGCCCAGCGCCTCGATGAGCGCGCGGTCCGCGGGCTTGGCCGTCGCGGCATGCCGGCGCGCGAGCTGCAGCGCCGCCCACGCCTGCTCCGCGAGCGGCGGCGGCACCATCGGGAAATTGATGTGCGGCCCGCAGGCGAGCGCGACGCCCCAGTGCGCCATCGCGCACTCCGGGTCGATCCGGGCCGCCTCTTGGAACGAGCGGATCGCCGCCCCATGGCTGAACCCGAAGAGCAGGTTCATCCCTTGATCAAAATATTTCTGCGCCTGCGCGGACTTGGTCGCGACGGGACGCGTATGCGCCCCGAGGCCCGGCAACAGCGGCACCGGCGCCGCCGCCATATCCGCAGCCGACATCAACGAGCCGGACGCCGTGAGCAGCGCCAGCGCCAGGCAACCCTGAACCACAATCCGTGTGTGCATGGGAAAATTCCTTCCGGGAGGCCGCGACGAGGGGCAATCGGGCACCGCTGAGAGACCCTTTAATCCAAGGTATGCCTCCGCCCGGCCGAACAAAAGCGAATTTTTGGCCGCCCGAGCATCCGTTTTGCATTTCCCCGGACGCGCACCAAGCTCACGGCTGCGCATGTTCGCCGCCCTCATCCGCCTGATCGCGGGCCGCCCGCCGCCGGAGCACGAGCACAACCCGTTCGTGGAGGCGGTGCGCGTGCACGACGATACCGTGCAGCGCAACCCCCGCACGATGCGTTTCATCCTCATCTGCTGGATCCTGATCGCGGTGAAGCACGTGCTCGTGATCTGGGCCTGCGAAAACTACCGGACGCCGTTCCACCAGCTCTGGGTCAACTTCCCGACGTGGCTGCTCGGCGTGCTCGCCACCGGGATCTACTTCTGGCGCACGCGGCGTCAGCGCTGAATCCGCGCGGAGCCGCCCTGCGCCAGCGCGCGCACCTGCTCGAGCGTGGCCATGCTGGTGTCGCCGGGGAAGGTCGTGAGCAGCGCGCCGTGCGCCCAGCCGAGGTTGACGGCCTCCTGCGGGGACTCGCCGTTGAGCAGGCCGTAGAAAAATCCCGCCGCGTAGCCGTCGCCCCCCCCCACGCGATCGACGACATCGAGCTCGCAGGCGGGCGACACAAAGGTCTGGCCGTCGATCCACGCCACGGCGCCCCACGAGTGGCGGTTGGTGGAGTGCACCTCGCGGAGCGTCGTCGCGACGACCCGGATGTGCGGGTGCTTCTTCGTGACGTTGCCCATCATGCTGAGGAAGGCGCTCGGATCCAATTTTGACTTCGCCGCGACCTCGGGGCCGGGGATGCCGAGGCCGAGCTGCAGGTCCTCCTCGTTGCCGACGAGCACATCGACGTGCCGGATGATGCGATCGAGCACGGCCACCGCGCGGGCGTGGCCGCCGGCGATGTTCCAGAGCTTGGCGCGGTAGTTGAGGTCGAACGAGGTGACGGCGCCCGCGGCCTTGGCCGCCTGCAGGCCCTCGACGATCACCTCGGGCGTCGTGGCCGAGAGCGCCGCGAAGATGCCGCCGCTGTGGAACCACCGCACGCCGCCCGCGAAGATCTCGCCCCAGTTGAAGTCGCCCGGCTTGAGCTGCGCCGCGGCCTCGTTGCAGCGGTTGTAGAAAACCACCGGCGCGCGCACGCCGTGCCCGCGATCGCTGTAGACCGTCGCCATGTTGGGGCCGTGCACCCCGTCGTGCTTGAAGCGCTTGTAGAACGGCGCGACGCCCATCGCGCGCACGCGCTCCGCGATCAGATCGCCCACCGGGTAGTCCACCATCGCGCTCGCGATCCCCGTGCGGAGGCGGAAGCAGTCGGCGAGGTTGGCCGCGACGTTGAACTCGCCGCCGCTCACGTGGATCGCGCACTCCGTCGCCTTGCGAAACGGGACGATGCCCGGGTCGAGGCGGTGGATGAGCGCGCCGAGCGAGACGAGATCGAGCGAGGCGGCGGTGGCGGGGCGGAGGTTGAGGCCGGATTTCATCGGAGGGATGGCAGTAAGCGAACGCACCGCGACCGCCAGAATTATTATCACGGGAGGGCCGCGCGGGCCGCGTGGAAATTTTGTTTTCGGTTTTCGCGCGTTTGCGCCACGTTAACCGGATGCCCTCCGTCCCAGGCCTGCGCTCACCCTACGCCAAGGTCGGCCGCCTCGTCTATTTCGGCCGCATGCTCGACAAGATCCGCCTCCATGCCGCCGGCCAGCTGCCCGCCGACTACCACGCCAACCTCGGCAAGGGCTTCGACGCGCGCTGCTGCGCCTTCCTCCGCGTGCGCCATGACGAGCTGCAGGCGCGGACGTTGGCGGGCGACCTCGGCGACGCGCAGCTGCTCGCGTGGGCCGAGCAGCGCGGCGGCCGGCGCGACGACGAGGAATGCGAGGTCTGGTGCGGCTTCATGATCAAGCGCGGCTGGCGCGACCCCGCGGCCGAGATCCTCGAGAAGCGCATCCGCGAGAGCGGGCTCCAGGCAAAGCCGATCACGACGATGTTCGACTACCTCGACTTCGACGAGGGCCGCGATCCGGTGCTCACGCGCGCGTGGGAGCTGCGCGATCCGTGCGTGACGCTGCTGATGGGCGTCTCCGGCAGCGGCAAGACCACCATCGGCCTCATGCTCGCCGCGGCGCTCGGCTGGTCGTTTCGCGACGCGGACGACTTTCATCCCAAGGAGAACGTCGCCAAGATGAGCGCCGGCCTCGCGCTCGACGACAACGACCACGCCCCGTGGCTCGCCGCGATCCGGGCGCACATCGAGCGCACGCTGGCGCGCGGCGAGAGCGCGGTCGTCACCTGCTCGGCGCTCAAGGAAAAATACCGCGCGAGCGCGATTCCGGCGGGCGGGCAGGTGCGGCTCGTCCACCTCGCGGGCGACTATCAGCTCATCCTCGACCGCATGAGCCGCCGGCCCCAGGGCGCGCGCCCCGAGCTGCTGAAGTCGCAGTTCGAGCGGCTCGAGCCGCCGAGCCAGGCCCTCACCGTCGACATCGCCAAGGCCCCCGAGGCGATCGTCGCGGAAATCCGCGCGGCGCTCGGCTACTGAGCCATGCACCCCGAGGTCGCCAAACGCCTGCGGCTCCTCGCCAGCGCCAGCAGCGTGCTGCTGCTCGTGGCGCTCGGCGCCGCCGGCTGGTATTATGCGCGGCTCCGCGCCAGCCTGCCGCAGCTCGACGGCCAGGCCGCCGTCGCGGGGCTCGGCGCCGCCGTGACCGTCGAGCGCGATGCGCTGGGCGTCCCCACGATTCGGGGGGAGACGCGGGCGGATGTCGCCCGCGCGCTCGGCTGGCTGCACGCGCAGGATCGGTTCTTCCAGATGGACCTCTTGCGCCGGGTGGCGGCGGGCGAGCTCGCCGAGGTCTTCGGCCCAAAGGCCCTGCCGCGCGACCAAGCGGCGCGTCGGCACGGCTTCCGCCGGCTCGCGCAGCAGGTGCTCGCGCGCCTCGGGCCGGAGCACCGGGCGGTGCTCGAGGCCTACACGGGCGGCGTCAACGCCGGCCTCGCCGCGCTGGGCGCGCCGCCCTTCGAGTATCTCGTGCTCCGCGAGCCGCCGCAGCCGTGGCGCGCGGAGGACACGTTCCTCGTCGCCTACGCGATGACCATCGAGTTCCAGGAAAAGCAGGTGGCCCACGAGCTCACGCTGATGACCCTGCGCGACCAGCTCGGGCAGGACGCGCTCGCGTTCTTCGCGCCGGTCGCGACCCCCGGCGACGCCGCGCTCGACGGCTCCACCGCGCCGATCGCGCCCATGCCCGGCCCCGGCGCGATCGACCTGCGGAAAAGAAAGACCGTGGCGCTCCCGCCGCCCGCGCCGGCCCGCGATCCGTTTCCCTTCTTTCCGCGCGATCCCGAGGCGGTGACCGGTTCCAACGCCTTTGCGCTCGCCGGCGCCCATACCGCCACGGGCGTCGCGCTCCTCGCGAACGACATGCACCTGGACCACGCGGTGCCCAACACCTGGTATCGCGCCGTGCTGCACTACGGCGGCCGGCGCATCGCGGGTGTCACGCTGCCGGGCGCACCGGCGGTCGTGGTCGGCAGCAACGGCCGCGTCGCCTGGGGCCTCACCGTGAGCTACGCGGACACCAGCGACCTCGTCATCGTCGACACCAACAGCATCGCGCCTTCGCTCTACACCGCGCCCGGCCGCAGCGAGCTGGTCGCCATCGAGACGCGCAAGGAGACCATTCGCGTGAAGGGCGCCGAGCGGGTCGCCGCCGAGTATGCCTGGACGATCTGGGGACCGATCATCGAGGCGCGCGACCACCGCAAGCGCCCGCTCGCGCTTCGCTGGGTCGCGCACGATCCGGAGGCCACGAGCCTCGGCCTGCTCGACATGGAGTCCGCCGCCACGGCGGAGGAGGCCGTCGCGGTCGCGCACCGCGCCGGCACGCCCGCGCTCAACCTCATCGTGGCCGACGCCGCCGGCGCGATCGCGTGGACGATCGCGGGCCGGCTGCCGCAGCGCGTGGGTTACGACGGCCGCCTGCCCGTCCCATGGACGTTCGGGGATCGCAAGTGGGACGGGCTGCTCCCGCCCGACGCCGTGCCCGTCGTGCGTGGCGAGGCATCCGTGCTGCCCGGCCGCCTTTGGTCCGCCAACCAACGCCAAGTGGGCGGCGAGGCCTTCGCGAAGATCGGCGACGGCGAGCTCCACCGCGCGCCGCGCGCCGCGCAGCTCCGCGACGCGCTCGCGCCGCTCGAAAAGGCCACGCCGCGCGATCTGCTCGCCGTGCAGCTCGACGATCGCGCGCTGTTTCTGGCGCCGTGGCACGCGCTGCTGCTGGACACGCTCACGCCGGCCGTCACCGCGCAAAAGCCGCGCCGGGCCGAGTTGCGCGCCGCCGCCGAAAAGTGGGAGGGCCGCGCCAGCCCGGACGCCGTCAGCTACCGCCTGGTGCGCACCTTCCGCGCGGCGGTCCACGCGCGGGTGTTTGCCCCGATCTTCGCGCCCTGCGTCGAAGCCTATCCGGAATTCAACGCCCGTCGCGCGCTCCAGACCGAGGACGCGTGCTGGGCGATGCTGCGCGCCAAGCCCGCGCACCTGCTCGACCCGCAGTTCGCCACCTGGGACGACCTGCTCGCGGCCGCCGTCGACGACACGATCGCGTCGATCGAAAAGGCGGGGGATCCGCTCGCGCAGGCCGCCTGGGGCCGGGTGAACCGCCTGCAAATGAAGCATCCCTTTGGCCGCGCCTACCCGTGGCTCGGCCGCTGGCTCAACCTGCCCGCCGATCCCCTGGCCGGCGACCACGACATGCCGCGCGCGCAGGTGTCCGGCCACGGCCCGAGCGAGCGCCTCGTGGTCGCGCCGGGCCGCGAGGAGGAGGGCATCTTTCACATGCCCGGCGGCCAGAGCGCGCACCCGCTCTCGCCATTTTTCCGCGCCGGCCACGAGGCCTGGCTCCGCGGCGAGCCCACGCCGTTGTTGCCCGGCAAGACGCAGCATACGCTCACGCTCCGGCCTTAGTCTCGGCGCCGCCCCCGCTCTCCGCTCCAACTCATCCGCCTGCCCCATGCCGCTCCGCGTCCTCTCCCATCCTCTCGCCGCGCACATCCTCACGCACCTGCGCGACAAGACCACGAAGCCCGCGACGTTCCGCACGCTCTCCTACCAGCTCAGCCTGCTCCTCACGATCGACTCCACCAGCGACGTCGAGACGGAGACCAAGGCGATCGAGACGCCGCTCGAGCCCGTCACCGCGCGCGTGCTCGCGCACCAGCCGCTCGTGGTCGTGCCCATCTTGCGCGCGGGGCTCGGCATGGTGCAGCCGTTCACGGACATCTTCCCCGACGTCGCCGTGGGCTACATCGGCCTCGAGCGCGATCATGAGACGGCCAAGGCCCGCAGCTACTACTGCAAGCTCCCGCCGCTCGCGGGCCGGCACGCGTTTGTGGTGGACCCGATGCTCGCGACCGGCGGCTCCGCCGTGCAGGCGCTGAGCATCGTGAAGGAAAAGGGCCCGAAGGATGTGCGCCTCGTCTGCATCGTGAGCTCGCCCGAAGGCGTGGCCGAGGTCGAGCGGCACCACCCCGGCACGATCATCCACACCGCCGCCCTCGACCGCGCGCTCAACGCCCGCAAATACATCCTGCCCGGCCTCGGCGATTTTGGCGACCGGCTCTACGGCACCTGATTTTCCCCCATGAAAAAATCCCTCCTCATCCTGGCGGCCCTCGGCTGCCTGCCCGCGCTGTCAACTGCCCGCGCGGCCGAGACCCAGGCGGTCGCCTCGTTCGAGAAGACCATCACCAAGAAAGTCGGCTACCAATATCTCCTCGCGCTGCCCTCGGGCTACGCCGCGGCGGCGGACAAGCCATGGCCCGTGCTGCTCTTTCTCCACGGCTCCGGCGAGCGCGGGGCCGACGTTTGGAAGGTCGCCGTGCATGGCCCGCCGAAGCTGCTGCGCGAGTCGCCGCTCTCGCCCGCGGGCCGCGCGCTCGCCGAGAACTTCATCGTCGTCTCGCCGCAGTGCCCCGCGGGCGCGAACTGGGATGACGACGCGATCGGCGCCCTGCTCGACGAAATCGCGGCGAAGCACCGCGTGGACGCCAGGCGCGTCTACCTCACCGGCCTGAGCATGGGCGGCTATGGCACGTGGAGCTACGCGATGCGCAACCCCGGCCGCTTCGCCGCCATCGCGCCGATCTGCGGCGGCGGCGAGCCCGGCATCGTGCGCCGCGTGGCGCGCCAGCGGAAAGCCGAGCTGACCACGCTGGGCGTGTGGGTCTTTCACGGCGCCAAGGATCCGACCGTGCCGCTCGAGGAATCGCAGCAGATGGTCGACGCGTTGAAAAAAGCCGGCGTCACCGACGTGCAGTTCACCGTCTACCCCGAGGCCAAGCACGATTCATGGACGGAGAGCTACGCGAACCCCGAGCTCTACGCGTGGCTGCTGAAGCACGCGCGGTGACGAATCGCTAGCGTCCCGCGGCGGGCGCGACACTCCACTCGCCCGCGTCACCCTCGAACCAGCCCGCGCCCGAATCGCCATCGACTTCGAAAGTCGTGGCGGCGCGCGCACCGGCGCGGCGCGCCTCCCAGCGGCCCGCCGCGAGGTCGGTGAGCAGCACCCGGCAGCGCGCCGCGCCGGTCGCAGCGAAGGCGATCGGCGCGGCGGAGCGCGCGCTGTCCTTGCGCAGGAGCACGAGCCACGTGGCGTCGCCGGCCGCGAGCGTGCAACCCACGCGTTCGCCGGCGTCGATGCGTTGCACGGGCAGGCGCGCGGGCGACCTGCGATCGGTCGTCTGCATGACCGTGAGGAAAAGGTCCTCGGCCGCCGCGAGCTTTGGGGAGAGCTCGAGGCGCCACAGGCCGGTTTCGTGCGACGTGCGGGCTTCGCGCGCGGCGTCGACGTCGTTCGCCCAATTGGTGCCGAAGACCCAGTATTCCTTCCCGCGGCCCCCGATCTTGCGGAGGTCGGCGTTGTCGGCGGCGGGGAGGAGCACGTCGAGGTTCAGCTGGCCGCGCGCGCCATGCTCCGTGCGAACCACGGTGGCGGCCGGGCCGTCGACGCCCGGCTCCTCCTGCGTGTGCAGCAGCCAGAATTTCTTGAACGCGGGATCGGCGCTCACGACGCGGTCCAGCACGATGAGCGCGGCCGGCACGCGCGCGTTTTTCAGATTGAGAAAGACGAACGACCGCGTGACCGCGCTCACCTTCTTGCTGTAAGCCGCGGTGAGGTCGCCCTGCAGGAGCGTGTAGGCGGGCGCCGCCGCGTCCGGGCCGAAGCCGTGCGCGAGCACGCAGCCGGTGCGGTAGCCTTTTTCGGGCGCGAGCAGGGCGTCGAGCGTGGCCGGCTCGCTGCGGTTGTTGGCCGGCAGGCGCTGCCCGCCGTCGTTGCCGTAGTCGCCGCGCGAGCCGAATTTCTCGGCGGGATCGTAGACGAGGAGCGAGTTGTGCGCGATGGTGCGCCAATAATAGTTGCGATGATGCGGGCTGCCGTAGCCGCCGGCCGCGCCGCCTTCGTAGAGCCCCGAGTCGATCGCGAGCGCGCCGCGGGCGTAGAGTTGGAAGGCTCCCGCGTCGAGGTGCTGGTGGTTGGCGAAGTTGTATTCGTTGATCTTCAGCTCGGCGATCACGGCGTCGTCGCCCCAGCCGGTGCGCGCGACCATCCAGCCGAACGGCGAGCCGAAGTAGCGCGAGAGCGGCAGCGACGCGACCGGCTGCGGCTGGAGATCGGGATCGCGCCAGAGCAGCTCGAAGATCGGCTCGAGGGCGTTGGCGCCGTCCTGTTTCAACGCGTGGCTCAGCAGCACGCCGTCGCCGTAATAACTCGCGGTGAGGAGCGTGCCGCCGAATTCGTTCCACGGCTGGCCCCACGGCGTGCTGTGCTTGAACGTGTCGCCGGCCCGCAGGCGCTGGCCGTCGGGCCGCGTGGTGTAGACCCACAGGTAAGGCACGAAGCGCTGGGCGGCGTGGTAGACGTTGCCCGCGCCGAGCCGGTCGAAGATGAAGAGCGGAAACAGATCCCACGAGTAGCGGTGCGCGCCGTAGGAATCGCCCTGGTGGTAGGCGCCGCCCGGATAGAACCAGTTGCGCGCCGGCAGGTGCTCGCGGAAGAAGCGCCCCGCCGCCGCGCGATACATCTCCGGCTCCTCGTCGTGGATCGCGATGCCCGCCGAGATCAGGTCGCGCATGATCATCGCCTCGGACGCGTGGCCGGTCACCGAGCCGCCGCGCGTCGGGGGATAGCCGCACTCCTGCGTCCGCGCGAGGCGCACGAGCTGCACGATGAACGCGCGCTTCTCCTCGGCCGTGAGCCGCGCGTAGAGCCAGTCGTAGACGATCGCGCCGGTCACCATCATGCGCCCGGTCTCGCGGCACGCGTCCTGCCGATCGGCGAGCTGGCAGGCCGTGAGCAACGCGAGCGTGTCCGTGATGATCGTGCGCGCCGCCGCGGCGTCGGGATGGACGAGTTGCTGGAGCGCCTGCCACTCGACGCGGGCCTGCGCCGAGCGCGCGGCGTTGCGCTCCAGTCGCGCCACGACCGGCGCGAGCGCCGGATGCGCGAGGCGCGCCGGGAGCTTTGCGACGTCGGCCGCGCGCAAGTAGAGCCGCGGGTGCCCGGGCGGTGGCGCAGGCACCGCGGGATCGGCGGCGCGCAGCGCGACGATGGCGATCAGGGCGAACGTGGCGGCGGTGAGGAGCGGGCGCCTGCAGTGCATGGGCAACGAGTGACGCCGTGGCGCCTCCCGCAGTTGCACGTTCCAAACTTTCGGGCGGCGCGCGGTCGTGCCGTCGGCCGTTGTCACCTCGAGGATTGTCGCGCGGTTGCCGGGCTTCGCGAAGGCGTGGATTTCGTCCTTGAACGCGACCACGCGCCGCTCCGCGTCGAGCGCGGGCGGCAGCTCCGGCTCCAGCGGCACGAGCCGGAGCGCGCCCAGCTCGCCGGGATGCGCGGGCCGGCTCAACGCGGCGATCGGGTGGCGAGGATTCTTGCGAAGAGCGCGTTCTTCGCCTGCCAGTAGGCGTCGGCCCCTCCGGCCGCGTGCCGGGTTTTCAGGTGGTTGTAGTCGGCCAATGCCCGGGGGTGGGTGGCGAAATGGTCGCGGAGGAAAACAAACTGATCGGCCTCGGAGTCGCGCACGACGAGCTGGAGGCCGACGGGCAGCTCGAACCCGATGTCGTCGCCGAAGCTGGCGAAATCCGGCGTCCAGTTCTCCCGCTGCTTGACCGCAAAATGAGCCGCGAGCACGCCCGATGCGGCGAGAAACTCAGGGCGAGCGACCCGCACGCACAGATCGACATCCCCCTTGGTGATCGATCCCGGAATCGCCGTCGCGCCGATGTGCTCGATATCCGCCGCGGGCAGCAGGCGGCGGAGCTGAGGCATCAACCGGGCGAGCAGGTGCTCCACCCGGGGCGCGAGGGTGCGGGCATCGTGCAGCGTGATCGCCGGCATGAGATTCGCCCGCGTGGTGGTCAGCGACTGGCCGGCGTCGCGGGAAACCACTCCGCGGCCGCGGCGGCGACGAGGGCGTGGCCGCGGGCGTTGGGGTGGTTCACGTGCGACATCAGCTCCGCGAGCGGGACGCCGCCCTGCACCTCGGCGTCGAAGCGCGCGAGCGAGTCGACGAGGCCGACGCGATGCTCGAGCGCGAGCTGGCGCACCTGCGCGGCGTGGCGGCGCAGCGGATCGTCGGGCCCGTCGGACTTCACGCGGGTGTCGGGCGTCGGCGTGAGCAGGATGACCCTGGCGCCGGCGGCCTGCGCCTTCTCGATCATCGACTCCCAGGCGGCGCGGGCGGCGGGGAGGCCGAAGCCGGGGGCGGCGCCGCGATCGTTGAGCGCATAGTCGATCAGCACCACGTCGGGCCGCAGCGGCAGCACGTCGCGCTCGAAGCGCGCCGCGCCCTTCACGGCGTTCTCGCCGCCAATCGCCGTCACGATCACGTTGATCACGGCGAGCGGGAACCGCTCCTTCAGCGCGCGGTGCAGCAGGTGCGGGTAGGCGTTGAAGGTGTCGACGACGGGCGTGCGAAAATAGCCCGCCGGCACGCTGTGGCCGTGGCAGACGATGGTGACGGCGCGGTTCTTCGGCCACGCGCGCTCCAGCTCGGCGACGACGGGCGCGAGATACGCCGCGCAATCGGCGGGCTGGGCGGGGAGCGGCGCCGCGAGCGCGAGCGACGCGGCGAAAAGGCAGGCGCGCAACGGGAAGTTCATCGGCGCCCACGCTGGACGCCGCGCCCGCCCTTGGCCAGCCGCGGCTGGGCCGCGGCCGGCGGGAGCGCGCGCTACTTCAGGGCCGAGAGCGGCGCGCCGAAATTCAGGTGCAGGGGCACGCCGCCGAGCAGCAGCGCCGGCACGGATTTCACGCCGGCGCGCTCGGCCTCGGCGACGCGCGCCTTGGCCGTGCCGAGGTGCACGATCTCGATCTCGAAGCGATCGCGGTCGAGCGCGGTGGTGATTTGCCTCTCGGCATCGAGGCACACGGGACAGCCGGCATGGTAGAAGACAGCCTTGGATTTCATGGGAATCGGACTTGATGGTTGAGACGGCTTGGCAAACGCGCCGGCCGCGCCGACACTCTACGCCTTCGCCCGTCCGCCGAACAGCGGGCACTTTTTGGTGCGGAGGTAACCTTCCGGTCTAACATGTCGAAACCCAGCAGGAAAAAATCTTCGCCGCCCCTGCGCGTGCGCACCGACGGCGTGGCCGCGATGGTCGAGTCGATCGTGGGCTGCAAATGGTCGCTGATCGTGCTGGAGCTCGCGCGGCAGGGGGTGAACCGCCCCGGCGCGATGGAGCGCGCGGTGCCCGGCCTCACCGCCAAGGTGCTCAACGAGCGCCTGCGAAAAATGATCCGCTTCGGGATTTTCGAGCGGCGGGTGTTCCCGGTCATCCCGCCGCACGTGGAGTATCGCTTCACGCCGTTCGGGCGGAAGTTCCTGCGCCTGCTGCGCGCAATCGAGCGCCTGCAACGCGGGCTGCGCTGAGCGGGCCCGCGCCTCCCGCCTACGGCACCTCGTAGACCTCGACGAGGGCGGTGCCGGTCGCGCCGCCGACGCCGCTCACCTGCACGGTGTAGTTGCCGGGCGCGAGGGTGAGGACGAGCGCGGCGTCGCGCGAGGCCGCCGGCGAGAGCCGGAACGCGCCGACGGAGTCAAAGACGGCGGTCAGCGCGGCGGAGCCGCCCCAGTTGTCGTTCTCGGCGATGCGCACCGAGGAGGCATTGAACAGCGCAAGCTGGGGATCGACGACCGTGCCGCCCACGCCGAAGCCGGCGAGCGTCGGCCCGATCGCGCGGATGAGCACGGTGCGCGAGGCGTTGCCGCCGACGACGAAGCCGGCCGTGAGGCTCGTGCCGATGTTTTTCAGGACGGAGACGTTGACGAGCCGCGGCGTCGCGGCGGCGAAGCTCGCGCCGGGCGTGGCGTCGTAGATCTCGGCGATGACCTGGCCCGAGATATTGCCGACGGGGGAGACCTTCACGGAGTTGTCGCCGGCGGCGACGTTCACCGACACGGCGGCGTCGAGCGACGCGGGGCCGCTGAAGCGGAAGGCGCCCACGGCGTCCATCGCGGCCAGCAGCGTGGCGCCGCCGCCCCAGTTGTCGTTCTCGCCCGATTTCGTCGGGCCCGCAAAGAACTCCAGCTTCGGATCGGCCAGCGCGCCGCCGACGCCGAGCGGCGTGAGCGAGGGGCCGGCCGCGCGGATGACGAGGGGCTTCTGCCCGCTCGTGCCGCTGCCGCCCACGACGTAGCCCATCGTGAACGAATCGCCCGCGCCCGAGAGCGAGGTGAGGATCGAGAGGTTGATCAGGCGGCCGGCCACGCCGGCGGTCACGGTGAGGTTGCCGGGCGCGCTCGGGGGCGCGGAGCCGCCGGAGTTGGAGACGACGACACTGTAGGCGCCGGCGTTGGCCGCCGCCGCGGAGCCGATGCGGTAGGTCGCGTCGGTCGCGCCCGGGATCGCCGCGCCGTTGAAGCGCCATTGGTAGGCCAGCTCCGTGCTCGTCGCCACGACCGAGAACACCACGCTGCTGCCCGGCGCCACCGTGTGCGACTGCGGGTTGACCGTGATGGTGGGCGCGACCGGCGCGGCGTTGACCGTGAGCGTGCCGGCCGGGCTCGTGGTCGCACCCGCCTGGTTGGTGACGACGACGCTGTAGGCGCCGGCGCTGGCGGCGCTGACGCCGGGCAGCGTGAGCACGGCATTGGTCGCGCCCGCGATCGCGGCGCCGTTGCGGAGCCATTGGAAAGTCGGCGACGTGAGGCTCGTGATCGTCGCGGTGATCGTCGCGGTGGCGCCGGTGTTCACGGCCTGCGAGGCGGGCGGCGTGATGATTTCCGGCCGCACCGAGGCGTAGAGATCGCCGGTCGCGGGCGGGGTGAGCGTGCTGAAGATGGGGTTGAGCGCGTTGCTGATGTCGGTGACCATGTTGTCGACCTGCGTGCGCGTGTTGAAGAGGATCATGAACGACCAGCCGCCGGAGAAGCGCACCATGTAGGCGCGGGTGCCGGGGATGGTGCCGTCGTGAAACCAAGTCGCCTTGGTGCCCACGCCGGAGTCGGGCTGCACCTCGACGCCCAGCCCCATGTAGGTCGGCGCGCCGACCGAGACGGGCGCCGGCGGGCGGGTCGTCCACAAGTCGATCGACGCGGGGCTGATGATGGCGGCGGGGCCGGGCTTGGTGCCATCAAGGGCGTTGAGCAGCCGCACATAGTCGACCGCGGACATCGCCCATCCGCCGGCGGCGGCCAGGGATTCGAGGCAGAACGAGCCGTAGGGCTGGGGCACGAGCGCGTTGGTCGGCGGAAAAACCGAGAAGCCCAGCGGCGCGCCGGGATAGTCGTAGTAGCGGACCTCGCCGGCCTGGCGGTTGGCGAGGAGGGAGCGGCTGAGCACGCCGCGCGAGACGCCGCCCTTGGCCAGGACATTCGCCTTCACGAAATCGCCATACGACTGGCCGCTGACTTTCTCGATGATCTGGCCGAGCACGATCCAGCCGATGTTGGCGTAGGCGTAGCGCGTGCCGGGATCGAAATCGAGGCGCCGGCCGAGATGAAAGCGGATGATTGTGTCGGGATCCGCCGGCGCCGGCACGCCGGCGGCCGTGGCGATCTGCGTGGAGTTGACGGAGAGGTCGCCGCTGATGTTGAGGTCCCAGCCACCGGTGTGATTCAGGAGGTGCTGCACCGTGATGGTCTGCAGGCGGGCGTCGAGGTTGGTCGCGCCGGGCAGCGGCGTGAGGCCGAGCAGGGGGAAAACCGGCGTGCCGAGCGTGAGCTTGCCCTGCTCGATCAGCGCGAGGATGGCGAGGCTCGTGAGCGGCTTGGAGCAGCTCCCGATGCGAAAGAGCGAATCGGGCTGGACCGGGACGTTGCCCGCCTCGCGGTCGGCGATGCCGTAGCCGCGGGCGAGGACGAGCCGGCCTTGATACGACACGGCGAGCTGTGCGCCGGGGCTGCTGAAGCGCGTGAGCAAACCGGTGACCGCGGTGTCGAAACGCTCCATGCCGGGGAGCGCGGAACCGGTGATGGCGGGCGCCTGCGCGCGGAGCGCGGCGGCGGCGAGCAGGCAGGCAGGCAGGAATCGAAGCGGGAATTTCATGGTCATGGGGAAAAATGCTGGGGCGGCGCTTTCTTCAGGACTCGAGGCGCCGTGCGCCCGGCTGGGGCCCGGAGCGGAGGCGGAGTTTCAAGAGACGTGGGGTTCGCATGCGCGGTCGCCTGGGGGAAAATCGCGTTCGGCTCGGGGCTCGTCCTCACGCTCGGGGCGGGCTCACGGCACCTCGTAGACCTCGACGATGGCCACCCCGCTCGTGCCGCCCACGCCGCTGACCTGCGCCGTGTAGTTGCCGGGCGCCAGGGTGATGAGCAACGCGGCGTCGCGCGAGGTGGGCGCCGAGAGCTGGAAGGCGCCGACCGAGGCGAACGCCGCCGTGAGCGCGGCGGTGCCGCCCCAGTTGTCGTTCTCGGCAATCTTGACCGAAGCGGCGTTGAAGAGCACGAGCTGCGGATCGGCCACCACGCCGCCGACATTGAACGGCGCGACGCCGATCGTCGGCCCGACCGCGCGGAGGAGCACCGTGCGCGAGGCGTTGCCGCCAACGACGAAGCCCGCGGTGAGGCTCGTGCCGATGTTTTTCAGCACCGAGACGTTGACGAGCCGCGGCGTCGCCGCGGTGAAGCTCGCCGTCGGCGTGGCGTCGTAGATCTCGGCGATGACGGTGCCGCTGATGTTGCCCACCGGCGAGACCTTCACGGAGTTGTCGCGCGAGGTCGTGCTGGGCGCAAGGGCGGCGTCAAGCGAGGTCGGCCCGGTAAAACGAAAAGCGCCCACCGCGTCCATCGCCGCCAACAGCGTGGCAGACCCGCCCCAGTTGTCGTTTTGCAGGGTCGGAGTCGGACCGGCGAAGAGCTCGAGCTTCGGATCGGCGAGCGCGCCACCGACGCCGAGCTGGGTGAGAGAAGGCCCGGCCGCGCGGATGACCAGCGGCTTCTGCCCATTCGTGCCATCGCCACCGACGACGTAGCCCATCGTGAACGAGTCCGCCGCGCCGGAGAGCTGCGTGAGGATGGAGAGGTTGCTGAGGCGGCCGGCGACTCCGGGCGTGACGGCAAGCGTGGCGGGCGCGCTCACGGGAGATGTGCCGCCCTCGTTGAAGACACGGACCGTGTAGTTGCCCGCGTTGGCCGCGGCGGCGGCGGCGACGCGATAGGTCGCATCAGTCGCGCCCGCGATCACGTTGCCGTTGAAACGCCATTCGTATTGCAGCGCCGTGCTCGTCGCCGTGACGGAAAACACCACGCTGCTCCCCGGCGCGACGGTGTGCGACAGCGGCCCAGCCGTGATCGTCGGCGCGGCGGGGATGGTCGTCACGTCGAGCCGGAAGGCGCCAAAACGCGTGCCGCCACCGGCGAGGGCACCATAGCCGACGATTTGGCCGGCGTCATTGATGGCCGTGGCGGAGATGAGGTTGGCGAAACCCGCGGCGGCGAGATTGGTGACGACGGTGTTGAGATCCACGATGCCGGTGGCGGCGGTGTAGACGAACGCGCGCAAGGCGGAATTTTGCCCGACAACCACGCCGGCGGAATTGATGCCGAACGCGCTGCTACCGAGACTACCACCGGTGGGATCGATATCGGTGACGGTGCCGCCGGAAAAGATGACGGCGTGGGTCGTGGTGTTGTTGCCGGTGCTCGATGCACCCACGGCGACGCCGGCGGCGTTGATGCCGTAGGCATAGCTGTAGAGGGCACCGGGGAGCGCTCCGAGGTCGGTGAGCACACCGTTGGCGTAGCGGAAAGCGCGGCGGTTTGCGGTCTCCACGTAACCGACGACCACGCCATTGGCGCCGATGCCTTGCACCACCGTGCTTGCGCCAATCGCTTGACCGAACAGCGTCACGACACCAGTCGGCGACCGCACGAACGCGCGCGGGAAGGAATTGCCGGCAACCGTGCCGTCATCGGCGATGCCCACCGCCGTCGTGTTCGCGCCCAGGTCCGTGAGGACGCCGTTGGCAATGATGAAGCCGCGGAAATCTGCATTGGGAAATGTCGTGTTGGTGCCGACGATGACGCCCGCGGCGTTGATTCCCGTCGCTTCGTTCCGCTGGTTGTTGAGCGTCGGCAGCGCGGTCATGACGCCGCCGGAGTAGAGAAAGGGCCGTGCAACCTGAAACGACGTGGCATCGAAACCGACCACGGCACCCGAGGCGTTGATCGCGTTGGCTTGCGTCGTCGCGCCACCGAGGCCACCGAGATTGGTGATGACGTAACGCGTCTGCGCGTGGCTTAGGGCGGGCAGGGCAAGAAGCACCGCGAGCCGCGCAAGATGACGTGAGGCGGAAAAAACCGGGCCGGTGGAAAACATGGGCGAAGAAAGGGGAGAAAAAGCTACGCGACCCAATACAGCCCAGCGCGCGGGTCGCGTAAACCTCTTTCGCTACCCGCCGCCGCGCTCAGAACAGCCCGCGATACACCACGCCCACGGCGGTGATCGGGCCGGTGTCGTCGAGGCCGTCGAGGGCGCGGTCGGCTTTCTTCATGATCGCCTGCGTGTCGCGGAAGAGGCTGTCGTCGTTGAGCAATTTGCCGAGCGTGCCTTCGCCGCGCCCGATCTTGTCGGAGACGCTGCGCAGGGTGGCGACCGAGCTGCGGATGTCGTCGCCGATTTTCTCGTCGAAGACCAGCGTGCCGATGGCGCCCTTGCCCGCCTTCACCTGGTCGACGATCGACTGGGCGTTGGCGAGGAAGGTCTTGGCCTCGGCGGCGCCGCCCTTGATCTCGGCGAGCGTGGCGACGAGGTCGTCGTGCAATTTCGGGTCGCTGATGAGGCGGCCGAGCGTGCCCTCGCCCTTGTTCACCTTGTCGGTGATCGCCTGGAGGTTGCTCATGGTGGCGGAGACTTTCTCGCGGTTCTCGGTCACCAAGCCGTCGATTTTTTGGATCAGGCCGGGGTTCTTGCCGTCGCCGGTGAAGGCCGTGCCGAGGGTGCCGAGCGCGGCCTCGAGCTTCTGGCCGATGGCGCCGACCTGCGTCATCACGGCGTTGAGATCGGGCGTCACGCGGGTGCGGATCTCGGCCACGGGCTCGGGCTCCTTGCGGAGGAACGGCAGGAAGCGCGCGGCGAAGGTGCGCGGCGTATGGCGCTTGTCCGCGGGGACCAGATCCGGGGCGCCGGCGCTGCCGAGGTCGACGGAGACGTAGTTGGTGCCGAGGAGGCCGGCCATGACGATGACCGCGGCGGCGTCGGACTTGACGGCGACGTCGCCGTCGATGCGGAGGATGGCTTCGGCGCGGCGCGCGCCGAGGCGCGTGGCCTTGATCTCGCCGATGCGCACGCCGGCCATGCGCACCTCGTCGCCTTCCTTGAGCTCCTTCAGCGTCTCGAAGCCGGCGAGGAGCATGTAGCCCTCGTCCTTGAGGACCTTGCCGCCGGTCAGCGTCTCGAACGTCACCCAGATGAGGGCGAGGCCGAGGAGGAAAAAGAGGCCCACGCGGATGGTTTGCTGCGGGTTGTTCATGGTTGGTTCTCCAGTCGTTTGAAACGGGGATTCTTCAGGTCGATCTTCGGTTTGAGAAATTCCTCGATGCGCGGCTCCTGCGGCTGGCGGAGCCCGGCGGCGGTGCCGAGGTAGGCGAGTTTCCCGCCCATCAGGATGCCCACCTGATCGGCGATGCCAAGCGCGAGGTCGCGATCATGGGAGACGACGATGCTCGTGACGCGATACTGGTCCTTCAGCGTGGCGATGATCTCGGCGATGGTGGCGGACATCACGGGGTCGAGCTCGCTGGTGGGCTCGTCGTAGAGCATGAGCTGCGGCTCCATCACGAGCGCGCGGGCGATGGCGACGCGCTTCTTCATGCCGCCCGAGAGCTCGGCGGGGAGCTTCTGCGCGGCGGACTCGAGCGAAAGGATCTGGAGCGCCCGCATGACCTTCTCGCGGATGCCGGCCTCCTTGGCGAGGCGGTGCTCGCGCGGGTAAAGCGCGAGGTTGTCGTAGACGGAGAGGGAGTTGAACAGCGCGCCGGCCTGGAAGACGAGGGCCATGCGGACCTTCTCGCGCGTGGTCTCGTCGGCGGCATCGAGGCCGTCGATCGTCACGCGGCCGGCGGTGGGCAGCTCGAGGCCGACGACGTGCTTCAGGAGCACGCTCTTGCCCGAGCCGCTCGGCCCCATGAGCACGAAGATCTCGCCGGGCTTCACCTCGAGCGAGACGCCCTTGAGCACCTCGAACTTGCCGAAGGACTTGGAGAGGTTCTCGACCTTGACGCCCACGGCGGTCGCGCCGCCCAGGGGCTTCTCGAGGTCGGTCGTGTCGGTGTCGGGGGGCGGCATGGTCACATGAGGGCCTTCGTGACGAAGTAATCGAGCACGAGGATGAGGATGAGCGAGACGACGACGGCGCGCGTGACGGCGCCGCCGATCTCGCGCGGGCCGCCGCGGGTGGCGAGGCCGATGCTGCAGCAGACGAGCACGACGCCGAAGCCGAAGACCTCGGCCTTGACGAGGCCGTTCATCACGTCCTCGAACTTCATCTGCTGCCGCATCGTCGCGAAATACGAGGCGGGGTCGATCGCGATGAAGCTCGTGGCGGAGGAGATGATGGCGCCGCCGAACCAGCCGACGAGGTTCGCGATGATGGTGAGCACGGGCATCATCAGGAGCACGGCCGCCAGCCGCGGGAGCACCAGCATGCGCGCGGGCGGGATGTTCATGGTCACCAGGGCGTCGACCTCCTGGTAGACCTTCATCGAGGCCAGCTCGGCGGCGATGGCCGAGCCCACGCGGCCCGTGAGCAGGATGGAAACCATGACGGGCCCGAGCTCGCGCGCCATCGAGAGGCCCACGAGCGCGCCGATGAACTGCTTGGCCCCGAAGTTCTGCATCGAGTAGCCCGCCTGCAGGGCGAGCACGCTCCCGATGAAAAAGCTCAGGATCGCGACGATGGGCAGCGTGGTGTAGCCGATGAGGTAGCACTGCTCGATCAGGCGGCCCATCTGGCGCGGCAGCGAGGGCGCATACGAGGCGGCGCGCAGCAGGAGCTGCACGGTGCTGCCGATGCCTTCGAGGATGCGGAGGAGCTGGTTCATGTCAGCGGGACGCGGGGGAAGGGGTTTCCGCTTTCGCGGGAAAATCAAACGCGAACATCCGCCAGCCGCCCTCGGGCCGGCGCTCCCAGCCGAGCAGGCCGCGCCCGAGCGCGATGCGCTTCGCCGTGCCCTGGCGGGTCACGTCAAGCAGCGGCCCGAGATGGAACTCGCTGCGCTCCTCGGCGGCGCGCTTTTCCCAGGTGACGGCATTCCAGAGCAGCGAGGTGCGGGTGTCGCCCGGCGCGCGCTGGTCGTGGCGGGCAATCGCAAAGAACGGCGACCAGGCGAGGCGGACCTTCTCGTTCCCCGGGAAGAAGACCTCGAGCGGACTGAAGAGCTGCCACTGGCTGCGGCCGGCGCCGTTGTCCCACGTGCTGACGAGCGGCCAGACATGCGTGAGCTGCGCGGCGGGCGCCCCGGGCCGGCGTGGGAGGCGCTGCGCCTCGCGCCAGTAGAGGAAATAGAGGAACTGCGTGCGCTCGCGGATCACGTTGTGATCGTCCCACGTGGCGTGGCGCACCAGCGGCCAGAGATACCAGTGCTTCTCGACGCCCCGGGAGATGGAGTGGGAATAGAACGGCGCCCAGCGGTTGAGCAGCTTGTCCTCGCCGCCGCGGCCCTGCACGAAGAGGGGCCAGAGCCAGCGGGTCTCGCGATATTCCTGCGGCTGCGTGCGGCGCGTGTAGCCGAAGAACGGCCACAACCAATCTTCGCTCACCAGCCCCGGCCCGGTGCTCCGGGCGTAGAACGGCAGCGCCCCCACGTCGTGACGCGGCGGCGTGCCGGCCGGGGCGTCGGGCGCGGGCTGCCGCCACGAGTCGTAGCCCAGCGGCCAGAGCCAGGTCTGGAGCCGCGATTCGCCGGGGCGCTCGACCGTCGCGTAGAGCGGCCACACGCCCCAGCCGTGCGCCGCGCCGCTCGTCGTGCGCAGGAAGGGCCACGGGAAATAGCGCGTGGTCGCGCCGCGCTTGTCGTTCTCCACGTAAAGCGGAAAGAGCGTCCACGACAGCCGCTCCAGGGTGAGCTTGTCCTTCACCGTGCCCGCGATCGGGAAGAGGCCGCGGTAGTTGCGCTCCGGGTCGGAGGTGCGGCGCGAGAACCAGAACGGAAAGACCTCGAACTCCTCGTTCTCCTCAAACGTGCTCGTCGCCGCCGGCGCGCCCGCGTGCCGCCCCCAGCGTCGGATCAGCTCGAAGAAGCTCCACTGGAAGGTCACGCCGTCCGTGCGATAGCTGAGCAGCGGATAGAGCACGTAGCCGGCGCGCAGGGTGCCCTGCGCATCGTTCACTTGCACCCAAAGCGGCCGGAAACCCCGCGCCGTGCCGCCCTCGGGCTCGCGGACTGGCTGGCGAAACAGAAACGGCCCCGCGCCGCCCCACGATTCCGGCGCGCCGGCCGCGTCGGCATAGCGCACGCTGAACGGCCAGAGGTTCGCCTCCCGCTGCGCCGGCTGCGCGCGCACCGGCCCCGCGGCGGCGAGGCCGAGCGCGACGAGGCAAAGGAGCGGCGCGGACGGAACGGTCATGCGAAGAGTCGAAGGGCCAGGAGAGTGGGACGACGGGAAGACGGTGCAAACGCTATGTTGCCGCATGGGAGGGCGGAAACGCGCCCGGGTTCCGTGCCCCGCACGCCATCGGCTACACCACCACGCTCCCGCCGGACGCGACGATGCGGAAATCGTCCGGCGCCAGCCCCGCCGCCGCGCGCGCCGCGGCCAGCGCCGCCGGGGGATCGTCGCGGCCCTCGTCGGTGAGCTGAAACGTGCCCCAATGCATCGCCACGCTCACCCGCGCGCCCACCTCGCGGTGCGCCTGCACGGCCTCCGCGGGATTCATGTGCATCGGCGCCATGAACCACCGTGGCTCGTAGGCGCCGATCGGCACCAGCGCGAGGTCGGGCGGGCCGACGCGGGCCCGCACGGCGCGGAAGATCTCGCCGTCGTAGCCCGTGTCGCCGACGAACCAGATCCGCCTCGCCCGGAGCGTCAGCATGAACCCGCCCCACAGCCGGTGGTTGCGCGGCGTGCCGAGGCGGTTGCTCCAATGCCGCGCCGGCGTGAGCGTCACCGTCGCCTCGGGGGCCAGCGCGTGCCCCGCCCACCAGTCCAGCTCCGTGATACTCCTCGCGCCCGCCGCCGCGAGGAGATCGCGATGCCGCAGCGGCGCGATGAACGCCGCCGTGCGCGCCGCCCCCGCGGCCAGCGCGCGCAGCGAGGCCATGTCGCAGTGGTCATAGTGGTCGTGGCTCAGCAGCACCGCGTCCACCCGGGGCAGGTCCGCGAGCGCCACGCCCGGCGGATGCACCCGCCGCGGGCCCGCCCATGCCACCGGGCTGGCCCGCTCGGAGAAGACCGGATCGATCAGCACCGTGCATCCTTCGGTGCGCAGAAGAAACGACGCGTGCCCGATCCAGGTGGCGACGATCTCCCCGGCGCGCGGGGCGGGGGCCGGCGGCTGCGGCGCGATCGGCACGCGCGCGGGCCAGCGCTTCGCCTCCGGGGAGCGGGAGAACCGCCACTTCAGCAAATCGCGCCGGCGTCCGCCGGTCGAGCCCTGCCCAGGCTGGAAAAAGGTTTTCCCGTTGAAGTGGTCCGAGGGCGGCGGTGTCATGCGCGGCCACCTATGAAAGCCGTTTCCTTCCGCGCGCAACTGCGCCCGCCATGCGCCTGAGCGGCGGCGCGGCGCGCGGCATCCCGCTCGCGGTGCCGCCGGGCGATGCCGTGCGCCCGGCGACCGACGGGATGAGGCAGGCGGTCTTTTCGAGCCTCGGCGCGCGCGTGCCCGGGGCGCGCTTCCTCGACTTGTTCGCCGGCAGCGGGGCCTACGGGCTCGAGGCCCTGAGCCGCGGGGCGGCCGGCGGCGTCTTCGTCGAGCAGAACGCCAGGGCCGCCGCGTGCGTGCGCACGAACCTCGCCGCCGTCTGCAAGAGCCTGGGCCGCGACCCGCACGACCTCGCCGTCGTGCAGGCCGATGCGCGCACGGTGCCGCTCGCCGGCGGCGCGCCGCCCGACCTCGTCTTCATCGATCCGCCCTACCCGCTCATCGCGAGGATCGCGCCGACGCTGTTTGAAAGGCTCGCCGCCGTGCTCGCCCCGCAGCCGGAGGCGATCGTGGTCTTCGAGCTGCCGGGCGAAATCGATCTCGCGCCCAGCGGCTGGACGCTGCTGAAGCGCCTCGGCAAGGGCGCCCGGCAGCCGACCGCGGCCTTCTTCCGGCGCGCGCCCTGAGCGATCAAAGCAGCCCCAGCCTCGACCGCGCGATGGCGAGCGCGGCCACGCAGGCCGTCTCCGTCCGCAGCACCCGCGCGCCGAGGTGCACCAGCATGAAGCCCTGCGCGCGCAAAAGCGTCCGCTCCGCCGCCGACCAGCCGCGCTCGCCGCCGATCGCGAGCGCCACGGGCACGCCGCGCGGCAGCGGCGCCTCGCCCATCGGCGCCGCGGCCTCGTAGTTGTCGAGGGCGAGCCGGGTCGCGTCGGACGGCAGCGCCGCGATGACCTCGGAGAGCGCGGCGCCGTGCGAGACCGCCGGCAGCCGGGTCGCAAACGCCTGCTCCGCGCCGGCGATGGCGTGGCGACGCCACTCGTCCGTGGCCCACAGCGAGCTCTGCGCGTAGTTGGCGTCGCCCTTTTCCGTGCGGACAAAGTGCAGCGCCCCCGCGCCCAGCGTCGTGGCATCGCGCAGGACATCGCGCGCGGTCTGCGGCCGCGGCAGGCCGACGATCACCGTGATGGGCCCGGGCGGCGCGGGCGGCATCGTGGCGTGAAAGGAAAACCGGATCGCCTCGCCGTCGACGGCGGCAATCGTGGCCTTGCCGCGCGGCCCGTCGATCACGCCGGCGTCAAACGTGTCGCCGGCCTGGCGCCGGAGCACGTCGAGCACATGGCGCGCCCGTCGATCCGCCAGCGGGAGGGGGCGGCCAAGTTCGGCGGCTTCGAGGAGGACCAGGTTCACGCGCCGGAGCCTTGCCGGGCGCGCCGCGGCGGCGACGCAATTCCCACGGCGCCCAGCACGGGCGCCAAACGCCTTGGGGCCGGCCCGCCGCAACCCGGGCCGGCGCGCTTCACCGCCGCCCGCTAGTAGGCGAACTTCGCGGTGAGCGTGACGCTGCGGGGGACGTTATACCACAGGTCGCGCGGGGTGGAGACGCGGGCGGGATTCGTCACGTCGCCGCCGGGCGGGCGGACGAGCGTGTTGATGTAGTGCGGCTTGCTTTCGTCGAGGGCGTTGTCGACGCGCAGCGTGAGCACCACGGGGCGGTTCCTCGCGAGGCGCAGGGTGTAGCCGAGCGTGGCGGTCGCGAGCGTGTAGCCGCTGGAATAGATCGGGGTGAACGCGTCCACGCTCGGATCGTCGATGGCGGCGGCGGGGTTCGCGGGATTCACGATGGTGTCGGCGCCGCGGTTGCCGATCACGATCGGGCCGCGGTAGCGCGCGCCGCCGCCGAGGCGCAGGCCGCGGAAGCGGCCCTCGGCCACGGTGTAGTCGGCGTAGACGTTGGCGGACTTCGTGCGCTGGATGATCTGCGTCGCGGCGACGATGCCGGCGCGCGCGGCGATCATGGAGTTCCAGTTGGCGACGGCGGTGTTGATGTCGGGCGAGCGCTGGTTGACGGGCACGGAGGCGTCGAGCGCCGCGACATTTGCCGCGCTGATGGTGGCGCCGGCATCGAGCATGATCTGGCGGAGCTGCGGCAGGTTCTTGTCGACGTAGGCGGCCGTGAGATCGCTGGCGTTGGAGGCGTCGACATTGGAGATCGCGAAGTTGGCGGAGAGGCGGAGCGACTTCGTGGGATTGGCGACGAGCTCGATTTCCCAGCCGTTGGCGCGCACTTGGCGGCGGTCCTGGATGAAGGCGGGCGGCGTCTGCGGGAAGTTGCGCTTGTTGGTGCCGGCGTCGGAAAAGTCGCCGATGGCGTTGGCCGTGATGATCGCGTTGAAAATGTTGCCCGCGATCGGGCCGGTGGAGGGCTGGTCCTTCTGGCGCGTGAAGTAGCGGTTGATGCTGAGGCGCACGCGCTGGTCGAGGAGGTTGAAGCGCACGCCGGCGTCGACGCCCGAGGAGACGGTGGCGGCGAGCACCTCGTTGGTGACGGTGGCGTTGGGCGGCGGGATGGTGAAGGTCTGGGCGTAGTTGGAATAGAAGCCCAGCCACGGGCGCGTGTGCCACACGCCGCCGCCGGAGTAGGTGATCTGGTGGTCGCGGAGGGTGGGAAAGTTGTAGTCGTCCTGGAAGCGGTCGTTGGCGTATTGCGCGAGGCGGAAGCCGCTGGCGTCGCGCGGGCGCGTGGCCGCGGGCGCGGCGGGGCCGGTGGCGCGGCCGGCGGCATCCTTCGGGATGTAGGTGAGCGTGCCGTAGTCGGCGGGCGCGGCCGGCCGGTAGAGAATCGACGTGCCGTCCCAGTTCGCGGGGTAGTCGCCGAAGTTCTGGTTGTAGCCGAACTTGTTTTCGTAGCCGTCGAAGCGCACGGCGCCGAGCAGGACGAGGCGGCGCTTGAGCAAGTGGGCGTTCACCGCGGCCTGCGCGTAGCGGTAGGTCTGGTTGCCCTCGGAGTTGAGCGCGGGCTGGGCGGGCAACGGCTGGTAGGCGGTCGCGACCTCGCGGTTGAGCCCGAGCACCGGATCGACGAGCTGGATGCGGCCGAGCTCGGGGAGCGGACGGGATTTCTGATTCCAGTAGTAACGGTAACGAACCTGGTTCGCGAGCGGCCAGAGGCGCGGGTCGGAGGCGAGCAGGGCGTTGAGCTGCATGAAGCGCGCGATGGTGCGCTGGTCATTGAGGCCGCCCAGCAGGCTCATCTTGAACTCGCCGAGGCGGGTGTCGCCCACCCAGGCGACCGCGCCGCGCAGGTTGCCAAACGTGTAGTGGCGGATCTGCCGGGCACGCACGGCCTCGCTGTAGGGCTGGAGGAAGTTCGGGTTCGCGGCACCGTTGGGCAGGTTGCGGTTGATGTCGATGAGGGTGTTGGCGAGGCCGTTGGTCGTGGTGTATTCGGCGTAGCGGAAGCTGTGGCTCATGTCGCCGGCGAGCTCGATGAAGAGCGAGCGGCCGACGGTGTGGTTGAGGAACAGGGCGGCGTCGCGGTAGCGCTGCCAGAAGCTCGGCGCGTCGAACGACTGCGTGAACGTGCGCGGCGGGCGGCGAAACGCCGAGCCGGCGAGCGCGTTGGCGAAGCGGCCATCGGGCAGGTTGAGCGAGTCGAGGATGTTGGTGGCGGACGCGTTGGGCGTGGCGCCGACGTAGAGCCGGCCGGCGATCGGCACCTGATTGTTGGCGCCGGCGCCGAGCGTGATGGCGGAGTTCTGGTAGTTGAGCAGGCCGGCAAAACCCGAGGCGGGCGCGTAGACGTAGTAGCCGGTGGTGGCGTTGCGGGCGACGCCGCGGGCATTGGCATTGGCGGGCGCCGCGGTGAGCGGGGTGTCAAAGGTCGAGGCGCCGTCCCAGCCCGCGAAGCTGTCGTTGATGTTGATGAAGGCGGCCTGCCGGTTGATCTCGCCGTATTCGCCCTCGGCGCGGAGCTCGGTGTGCGCGCCGAGGCGCACCGTGCCGGTGAGCGTGGCGCCGCGGATCTTGTTGTAGTCGCGGTCGCGCCAGCCGCCGCCGTCCTGCCACACGGCATTGGCGCGCACGGCGACGCGGCGGCCGAGCGGCTGGTTCACATCGAGGGTCGTGCGGTAGGTCGCGAACGAGCCGAACGACGTCGTGACATCGCGCAGCGGGCGGTCGAAGCGCGCCTGCTTGGTGACGACGTTGGCCGAGCCGCCGAGCGCGCCGTTGCCGAAGAGGATGGAGTTGGGGCCGCGCGAGAAATCGAAGCGATCGAGGTTGTAGCTGTCGAAGTTCACGCCGAACGGGAAAAAATTCCGCTGCGGCGTGCCGGCGGTGACGCCGCGGCTGAGCGTGACGAGGTTGTTGACCTGCGAATTCTGGAGCGCGCCGTTGTCGGTGTTGGCGTTGGTGTTGACCGTCCACTCGAGGGCGGTCGCGAGGTTGGTGATGTCGAGCGCGTCGATGAACTCGCGCGTGAGCACCGAGTAGGCCGCGGGCGTGTCGGCGAGATCCGTGGCGAGGCGGCCGCCGGCGAGCGAGCTGGCGGCGACGAAGCCGGCGTCGCGGTCGGTGTTCACGACGAAGGGCGAGAGTGTGGTCGGCTCCTCGGGCTTGCCGGCGGCCGGGGGCGCAGGCGCGGTCTGCGCCGAGGCGAGGGAGGCGGCCGCGGCGATCAGCGCGGCGGCGAGGAGCGCGGGGGCGATGGGGGTCTTCATGGCGGGGAAACTATCTGGGCGCGGCGGCCTCGCGGCCCGCACGCCAGTTGCCGACGGCCTCGGAAACGGCGAGGCGCCGGTTGTAGAGGCGCACGGCGCCGAGTTCGCCGCGCAGCGACGGCGCAAGCCGGAGCGACGTCGTTGTCGGGATGGTGCGCAGGTCGCGCGGCAGGCGCGCCCAGCCGTAGGGGCGGGCGCGGCCGCCGTCGCACAGCTGGCCGTCGACGACGAACGCGATGATCTTCGCCATCCCGTCGACGAGCGCGACCACGTGGTGCCACGCGCCCGCGCGCAGCAAACCCGGATCGCAATCCCAGCTCGTTTCGGCGACGACGGCGTTGTCGGTGCCCGGCGCGCGGATGCCGCCGCGCAGCGTGAGCTGCACGGTGCCGCGATCGGTCGTCGTGAGCGCGAGCCCGCCGCCGGCCGCGTCGCGCGAATCGAGCAGCACCTGGCCCGCCGCGAGATCGTCGAGGCGCAGCCAGGTTTCGACGGCGAGCCCGCCCGCGGCGGGCGTCGCTTCGAGATCGAGGGCCGCGGGGAGCCTTGCGGCCCGGCCCGCGGCGCACGCGGCGCCGGCAAGGTCGACGATTTTTCCGCGCGCCGCGACGGCGCGGGTGTCGGGCTGCGACCAGAGCGCCTCGAAAAACTGCGCGGGCACCTCGTGGACGCGCGCGACGGCCTTTTGCGTCTCGGTGATCCAGAAGCGCCCGCCTTCCTCCACGAGGTCGGGGTAGCTCATCTTCGTGGTGGTGTCGGGCGCGTAGAAGAGAATCTCAGGCTGCGACCACTCCATCATTTTTCCCGCGGGCGAATCGACCTCGCGCCCCCCGGCGAGCCACGCGGGGTTGCGCTGGCCGGTGAAGTTGGGGACCCCGTGATTGTGGAACCAGTAGAGGTAGCGGCCATCCGCGGTGCGCCACACGAAGTTGGCGGCGCGCGTGTGCTTCACCTCGCGGCCGCCGGGCGCGTAGGTCATGAACGCCGGCGGCGTCCACGTGCGCCCGTCGTCGCGCGAGTAGGCGTGCGCGGCGCGTCCGGCCGCGGTCCGATATGTGCAGTAGAGCGAGCCATCCGAGAGCGCTACGACACTCGGCTCCTCGGCGATGATGCCGCTCGGCGCGCGCAGGCCGGACTCACCGTCAGGCAGCGTGCTCCAGCGGATTTTCGTCGGGTCGCGCTCGGTGAGCAGGTTGTCGCTGCGCAGGAAATAAGCCTCCGAGCGCGAGAGGTTGGAGACGCCGACCATCTTGGAAAACGGCACGAACACCGCGCCGCGGTGCACGAGCGGCCGGCCCACATGCCAGAAGATGCGCACCTTGCCGCCGGTGACGTTGTCGCGATCGATCTGGGTCTCGCGGATCGGCATCTCGTGGCGCGCCGCCGACCACGACCGGCCGCCGTCGTCGGTGAATTTGAACACGAAATGCCCGAGCGAATCGACGCGCTTCACCGGCGCGCCGCCGCGGGTTTCGCTGGGGATTTCGCGGATGTTGTCGGTGTTGTGATTGTAGAACGCGTAGATGCGGCCGGCGGGCGTCTTCACCAGCGTCGCGTAGGCCGACTCCGGGGGCGTCTGCGGCTCGAGCGCGAGGAGCGGCGACCACGTCTTCCCGTGATCCGTGCTGCGCGTGGAGAGGACGTGCGAGCTCGACGCCCCCTCCCCCGCCGCGGAGGTCGTGAGCACGCAGAGCCACGCGCCGTCGTCCGTGCGGACGATGTAGGGCTGGTCGACGTATTCCTCGTCGGGGATGATCGCGCCGTGCTCGATGTTGCGCCAGTCGGCGGCCGGGGCCCGCGGGGCGGCGGGCACCTTCTCCGCCACGATCTGCGCCCATGCCGCGGCGCCGCTCCCCGCCCAGAGCCCAAGGGCCAGCCGCCATCCGATGCCAGCGATCATGCGCCCGATCTTGCGCCTCGCGGCGGGCTGGGCCACCTGATTTTCCGTTTCCCGTAAAATGCCCCCCACCCTCCGCGACATCGCCGCCCGCGCGGGCGTCTCGCACACGACGGTCTCGCTCGCGCTGCGCCGCGATCGCCGCCTGCCCGCGGCCACGCGTCGCCGGATCGAGCGCCTCGCGGCGCAGCTCGGCTACCGGCGCGACGCCACGCTCGGCGAGCTGATGGCGCGGTTGCGCACGGTGCGCGCCCGGCCGGCGCACGCGGCGCTCGGCTTCATCACCGCCTGGCCCACGCGCAAGGGCTGGGGCGAGGCGGCCAACCATCGCCGCTTCCATGCGGGCGCGCTCTCCCGCGCCCGTGAGCTCGGCTACGCGCTCGACGAGTTCTGGCTCGCCGAGCCCGGCATGACCGCGGCGCGCATGACGCGCATCCTCGTGGCGCGCGGCATCCGCGGCCTGATCCTCCACTCGCTTCCCCACCCGGGCGGGCGGCTCGCCCTCGGCTGGAAGCACTTTGCGGCCGTCACCAAGGGCGTCACGATCGTCGAGCCGGCGCTGCACCGGGTGATCTCGTCGCACTATGACGATATCCGGCTGGTCGCCGCCGAGCTGGCACGGCGCGGCTACCGCCGCCTCGGCCTCGTGCTCAGCGAGGAGCACAACAACCGCGTGGACTGCGCGTGGCTCGCCGGTTTGCACGTGCACCAGCGCGACCAGCCGGCGGGCGAGCGCGTGCCGCCGCTAATCGCCGCTCCGGGCGGCGAACGCGCCCAGTTCGGCGCATGGTTCGCCGCGCACCGCCCCGAGGCGCTGTTGTTTTCGGATCTGCCCGTGCCGGCGTGGACGGGCGCGCTCGGCCTGCGCGCGCCGGCCGACGTGGGCCTCGTGCACCTCGACTGGTCGCCGGAACTCGCGGGGCTCGCCGGCCTCGATTCCGATCCCGAGGCGCTGGGACGAGCATCGGTCGATCTGCTGGTCGGCCAGCTCCATGCGCAGGAGCACGGCATCCCGCACCACGAGAAGATCGTCACGATCAAGGGCCACTGGCAGGACGGGGCCACGGTGCGGCCGCGGCCGCGGCTGGCGAGGTAGACATTTTACGGGAAAACTTCCGCCGCCTCGCCGCCCGCGGCCGGCGGGTGTTTGCTGCGGGAATGAGCCGCTCCCAACTCAAGCGCTCCACCGTGGAGCATTGCATCGCCACGGCCCGGCGTGTGTTCGCCCACTTCAATGTCGCCCTGCCGCCCCTGGCGTCGTGGGGCGTGGCCGAGTGGGAGCGGGCCGGCCCCGATCTCGACGAGGTGCGCGATTGCATGCTCGGCTGGGACGTGACCGACTTCGGCAGCCATGATTTCACCCGCATCGGGCGCACGCTCTTCACGCTCCGCAACGGCTGCGCCGGCTCCGCGCGTTACCCGAAGAGCTACGCGGAGAAGCTGATTCTGGATCCCGAGGGGCAGCGGGCGCCGGCGCATTTCCACCGCACGAAGCGCGAGGACATCATCAACCGCGGCGGCGGCAACATCATCGTCCAGCTCACGCTCGCCGGCGCCGACGATCATCCGGCCCGGGGCCGCCTCACCGTCGTGGTGGACGGTCGCGCGACGTCGCTCGCGAGCGGCGAGAGCGTCCGCCTCCGCCCCGGCGAGAGCGTCTGCATTCCTCCCCGCACGATCCACCAATTCTGGGGCGAAGAGGGCACCGGCCACCGCCTCGACGGCATCGGCTACACCGTGAGCGGCGAAGTCTCGAGCGTGTGCGACGACCGGCATGACAACTTTTTCCTCGAGCCGATGACGCGCTACCCGGCCCTCGACGAGGACGCGCCGCGCCAGCACTTCCTGTGTCACGAATATCCCGCCGCCGCGCGCGGGTGAAGCGCCTCTCGCGCGGCCTCACCACGGTCGCAGCCTCTTTTTCCCGTGACGCATCCTGCGCACGCCCGCGCAGGCGATGAGACTCACTGGACGCGGTCTACGTCGCCGCGCTTCAGCGGAGCCGAGCGCCCGACGCCGTCCACGACCCGCGGCTGGCCCGCCCCGGGGCTCAATCACCTGGGCGGCGGCATCGACGATGCCCCGCCATCGCCGAGCCACGTCGTCCGCGATGCGGCATTTTACTGGAAAGCGTCGGCGGCGTCGCCCCGGCGATCGGCGGCGCTTCGCTTTGGCCGCCGCGGCGATTCCCGTGCCACGGCACGAACAGACCGCCCACCCATGTCTCGCGCCTCGCCTCCGTCCACGGCGGACTCTCCGCCTCCGGCCTTTGCCGGCCCGGGCGTCCCGCCGGCCACGCGCGTGCGCCACCGGGTCGCGGGCTGGTGCGTGGCGCTGGCGATGGTGACCTACCTCGACCGGGCGTGCATCGGCGTGCTGGCCGGCGAAATCCGCAGGGACCTCGGGCTGGGCATGCGCGAGATGGGCCTGGTCTTCAGCGCGTTTGCGTTCGCCTACGCGCTGTTCGAGCTGCCAACCGCCTGGTGGGCGGAAGTGATCGGGCCGCGAAAGACGCTGACGCGGATCGTCGCATGGTGGTCGGCCTTCACGATGCTCACCGCGGCGGCGTGGAACTACCCGAGCCTGGTTGCGATCCGGTTTTTGTTCGGCGCCGGGGAAGCGGGCGCGTGGCCGGGCGCGATGCGGACATTCTCCCGCTGGATCCCGGCGCCGGAGCGCGGGCGGGTGCAGGGCATCTTCTTTGCCGGAGCGCACCTGGCGGCCGGCCTGACGCCGCCCCTCGCGCTGCTCCTGGCGGGCTTGGTCGGCTGGCGCCTGGTCTTCGTGATGTTCGGCCTGGCGGGCTTTGCGTGGGTCTGCGGCTGGCACCGTTTTTTCCGCGACCACCCCCGCGAGCATCCGGACGTCAACGCGACGGAGTTGGACTACATCCAGCGCAACACGGGCCCGGCCGGGCTGGCGGTGCACTCGCTCGCCGGGCTGGCGTCGGTGCTGGCGCGGCGGGATCTCTGGCTCCTCTGCGTGGTGGCCTTTGCCAACACCTACGGGTTCTACTTCGTCATCACGTGGCTGCCGTCGTTTCTGCAGACGCTGGGGCTTTCCACGGCGTCGCTCGCGCTCTACGCGGGCCTGCCGATGATCCTGGCGGTGCCGGCCGATTTGCTCGGGGGCGTCACGACCGACTGGCTCGGGAGGAAATTCGGCCTGCGCGCCGGGCGGGCGCTCGTCGGGGGCTCCGCGTATCTGGTGGCCGCCGCCGGGATGTTGCTCGCCTCGCGCCACGCCGCGGCCCCGCATCTCGCCGCCGTGTTGCTGGCGCTCGGCGCGGGCGCCTCGATGTTTGCCCTCGCGGCGTCCTGGTCCGCGTGCATCGAGCTGAATCCGGCCGGCTCCGGCATCGGCAGCGCGGTGATGAACACCGCCGGCCAGATCGGCGGGATTGTCTCGCCCGCGTTGATTGCATGGCTCGTGGAGCGCTCCGGGACGGGGGATCACTGGCAGGCTCCGCTCCAGGTGATCGGCGGGCTCTATCTCGCCGCGGCGCTTTGCTGGTGCGTCATCGACGCGAGCCGCGGCCCTGCGGCCGAACCCAGGTAGTTTTCCAAGGCGCAACGACTCGCGCTGCCTCGCCTCGCAACCCCACACCTCGCCCATGAAAACCACCCCCGCCACGATCCTCGCGCTCGTGCTCTTTGCCGCCGCCGCCGGCACGCGCGTCCTCGCGCAATCCCCCGCGCCGGCGGCGCCCTCTTCGACGCCAGCGGGCCAGATCCGCGGCTATGTCAGCAACGCCGGGACCAAGGCCATGCTGGAGGGCGCGGTGGTTTCCATCCCGGCGCTCGGGCTCTCCACGATCACCGATGCGACCGGCGCGTATGCTTTTCACCGCGTGCCGCCGGGCGATCACGCGCTTGAGGTGTCCTACTCCGGGCTGGACACGGCGCGCGCCACCGTCCGCGTCGCCGCGCAGCGGACGGCCGAGTCCGCGTTCGCCCTGCGTTCCGAGGTCTACCAGATGGGCGCCTACCACGCGGTGGCCGAGCCCGAGGGCATGGCCGCGGCCGTCACCCGCCAGCGCAACGCCGAGAGCGCGCGCGTCGCGGCGTCGTTCGACGCCTACGGCAATCTTTTCAACAACGAGATCGGCGAGCTTGCCGTGCGCCTGCCCGGCGTCGGCGGCATCGTGGGCGACGAGGGCATCGTCACCCGCGTCTCGATCCGCGGCTTCGACTACAACCTCAACGCCGTCACGATCGACGGCAACAAGATGGTCAGCACCGCGCCGCGCGCGCGGCAGTTCACGCTGAACCAGCTGCCCTCGGGTTTCTTCGCGGACATGGAGGTGATCAAGGCGCCGACGCCCGACCTCGATTCCGACGGCCCGGGCGGGCTCATCGATTTGAAGACGCGCAGCGCGGCGCGGCTGGGCGACAAGCGCCACCAGCAGATCGAGTTCACCGCCAAGTGGGCGCCGCCGTTCTATGCGCACAATCCGTTTGAGCGCAGCCGCGCGCTGCACGGGTTCGGCGCCTACACCTACCGCGAGCGCTTCAGCGTGCTCGGCGGCGAGCGCAACCTGGCGATCAGCTTCAACCTGACCTACCGCGAGAACGCCGTCGGCGGCTTCAACACGAACAACACCTACCAGGCCGTCACCACCGCGCCGGCCATCATCACCAACACCAACATCTACGAGTTCTACGACCTGCGGAAGACCCTCGGCGGGATGCTGCGGCTGGACTACAAGCTCACGCCCAATGTCTCGGCGTTCGCCACCGTGATGTATAACAACGCCTACGAGCCGGCGTTTCGCTTCTTCCGCTTTGGCACGGCCAACGCCGCCACCGTCGCCACCCTGAACGCCGCCGGCCAGCCCACGGGCACCGGCGCCGTGCTGCCCGGCTTCACGGAACGGCGCGCGCAGGTCACGGCCCAGACGACCTCGACCGCCACCGTCTCCTCCGAGGGCAACCGCTTCAAGGACCTCGAGCGCCAGCGCTCGCTCGGTTTCGTGCACACCTACGGCGCGCTCAAAATCGACTACAACGCGATGCACGGCGAGGCCAACACCGAGCAGAACGACCGCGAGTCCGGGGGCATCTTCACCACCACGATCACCGGCATCGGCTTCGTGCAGGAGCGGCTCCCCAACGGCACCATGTCGTGGACGCAGACCGCCGGCCCGAGCGTCGCCAACATCACGAACTACCCGACGCACCTCCTCACCTTCAAGGGCCGCAAGCGGCTCAACAGCATCAACGCGCTCACGTTCAACGCCGAGTATCAGCTCGACGCGCGCACGAGGACTTTCCTGAAGGCGGGCGCGCGCCTGCGCTCCGAGGGCTCCAACATCGCCGGCGGCGACCGCCGCTTCACCTACGCGGGGCCCGATGGCATCGCCGGCGTGAACCCCGCCACGGGCCGCAATGACTCGGACCTTTCCGGGTTCCTGTTGCCGGGCTTCAAGGCCCGCTCGGGCATGGCCACGCCGTTTGTCGATGTCGCGAAAATCGCGGCGGACGTGCGCGACAACCCCGCCCGCTGGATCGAGGATCTCTATTTCCGCCGGCAGCAGGACTACACGCAGTCCTCCGGCGTGCAGGAACAGGTCAACTCGGCCTACCTCATGGGCGGCGGCAGATGGGTGCGGAACCTGCGCTTCACCGGCGGCGTCCGCGTGGAAAACACCCGCATCCACAGCAAGGCGTTTGTGCAGTCCGTGCCGCTCGGCACCACCGCGCAATATCCCGACCCAACCGCGCGCGCCGACCATGACTTCAACAACCCGCGCCGCGTGCAGGGCGCCTACACCAACTGGTTTCCCAACGGCCTGCTCACCTACACTTTTTCCCGCAACCTGATCGCGCGTTTCAACTACACCAACAGCCTCGGCCGCCCGGCGTTTGGCATCCTCGTGCCGCTCGAGACGGTCAACGCCACCACCCAGACCGTCACCATCGCCAACCCGTCGATCAAGCCGCAGGCGGTGCGCTCGTTCGAGGCCTCGCTGGAATACTATTGGGAGCCCATGGGGGTCTTCACGGTCTCGGCGTTTCGCAAGGACATCAAAAACTACATCCTCAGCACGACGTCGGGGTCTGTCCCCCCAGGGGCGAACAACGGCTTCGACGGCAGCTACGCCGGCTACACCATCGTCCAAAACCAAAACGTCGGCGGCGCAACCGTCCGCGGCTTCGAGGCCAACTATCAGCAGCAGTTCAAGTTCCTGCCCGGCATCCTCCGCGGCCTCGGCGTGATGGCCAACTACACGCGCGTGCTGCCCGAGGGCGACTTCGGCAGCGTCGGCCCGCGCACGACGGGCCTGATCCCGCTCTTCGTCCCCCTCTCGGGCAACGCCGGCGTGACGTTCCGCTGGAAAAAACTCCTGACCCGCGTGCTGTGGAACTACACGGGGCGCTACCTCAACGTCTACTCCACCAACGCGGCCCTCCTGGCCTACATCGACGAGCGCCGGATCGTGAATGCGAGCGTGAGCTACGCCCTCACGCCCCGCGTCCGCCTCTACTGCGATGTCGCCAACCTCTTCGACGAGCCCAATCGCCAATACCTTTTCCAACCCACCCGCCGCAGCCTTCAGACCTACAACGGCGCCTGGATCAATGCCGGTTTCAAGGCGGAGTTTTGACCCACGGCGCCCGCCGGGCCACGCTACGCCATCCTTGCCATCGTTTCCTCCCATGAAATTCCCGCGATTCTCCTCCTCCGCCGCACTCCTGTTGATGGGCGCGCTCGCCCCGGCCTCCGCCGCCGAGCCCACGAAAGCCGCGCCCAAGGCTCCCGCCCGCCCGCCGCTCCCCGTGATCGCGTCGCCCGCGGACCTCAAGGCCCGCATCCCTTCGCAGCTGCACATCACCCACCCCGACTACGTCGTGTTCGTGCCCGAGGTCACCGACACTTCCGTCAACGACACCGGCAACGAGCACTTCCTCGTCACCGATCATCCCGACGGCTCGCTCCTCGCCGTGTGGACGCAGAGCTCCGCCGAGTCGCAGCCTGATCAACACATCGCGTTCGCGCGCAGCACGGACAACGGCGCGACGTGGACCAAGCCCAGCATCATCGCCGGCCCGAGGAAACCCGGCGACGGCCCGATCGCGAGCTGGGGCTACCCGCTCGTGAGCCGGTCCGGCCGCATCTACGTCCTCTACAGCCAGCACATCGGCAAGTTCGACAACTTCCCCCACCACACCGGCTGGCTCGACGGCATCTTCAGCGACGACCTCGGCCGCACCTGGTCCGCGCCGCAGCGCATCCCCGTGGCGCGCAGCAACCGCGACAATCCCGACCCGACGATGCCGCCCAACATGCTCTGCTGGCAAAAGCCGCTGCGCCTCGGGAAGGACGGGAAATATTTCGCCGGCTTCACGCGCTGGACGAGTTTTGCCGTCACGAAGAACCCGACCGGCTCGTGGATCTCCGCCGACTCGCGCGTCGAGTTCATGCGTTTTGAAAACATCGACGCCGATCCCGCCGTCGCCGACATCAAGATCAGCTGGTTCGCCGCCAACGACCAGGCGCTCACGGTGCCGTTTCCCGGCCACCCGCAGGTCAGCGCGTGCCAGGAGCCGACGGTCGTGAAGCTGCCCGACGGCCGCCTGTTTTGCACGATGCGCACCGCGTCGGGCAGCCCATTCTGGAGCGTGAGCGCCGACCTCGGCGAAACGTGGACCGCGCCGCGCCGCATGCTGCGCAAGGACGGCGGCGAACCGCTCAAGCACCCGCTCTCGCCCTGCCCGATGTATGACATCGGCGGCAACACCGCCGGCAGCGGCCGCTACGTGCTCTTCATCCACAACAACGACGGCCACTACCTCGGCTACAAGCCCACCGACACGAGCTTCAACCGCCGCCCCGTCTACCTGGTCGCGGGCCGCTTCCAACCCGGCGCCGATCAGCCCGTCTGGTTCGACGAGCCGCGCCTCTTCATGAAGCACGACGACGTGGCGCTCGGCAAACCCGGCACGCCCGGTCGCATTGACCTCGCGCTCTACGCGAGCTTCACGGTCCGCGATGGCCGTGCGGTCCTCTGGTATCCCGAGCGAAAATTTTTCCTCCTCGGCCGCGTGATCGATCCAGCCGTCTGGTTCGGCGGCGCCTCGCGCTAGACCGGGAAGGGGCCGCCTTGGCGCTGCGCGCCGACACCGCCGGCATGCTCAGCGAACTCGACTGGCCGGGCGGCCATCACGCGCCTTTGGTCGCCCGTTGGCCAAGGCGCATGGCTCACGGGTGCCACTCGGTTCGCACTCGGGACAGGCTCCGTCGCGCCGCGATCGTCTGGAATCTCGGCGTCAACGTGCGGAGTCTCAATGCCCCACGACCGCATCAGCCCGATTGCGGCCAATGCCGCCGGCTCCTCTGGCACGTTCCGCATCCCGCCCGAACGGATTTGGAGCGTGGCCACCTCGCTCGCAGGTGGGTGCTCCGCCAGCCGCGTCACGCTTCGCGTTTGCCGGCTTCGCGGGATGGTGCGGGCGGACGGAATCGAACCGACGAGACCACTTTGGAAGAGTGGAGTTTTGCCACTAAACTACGCCCGCATGGCGCAGTGCGGCGAGCTTCGCGCGCGGCCCGCCTCGGTCAAGCCCGCTCATCGAATCGGCTGCCGCGCCGTGCTGGCGGAGGCGGCCGGGCAATTTCATCGGTTTGTTACGCGCCTTGAGGTCAATGTCGGTTGCCGCGCGCGCTGACGTGCCGTTTTCTGGCTGTCACCATGGCAACGATCACCTCGGTCACCACCAGCCCTTTTCAGGCCCGGCAGGGCGCGCTCCGCAAACCCAGCGACGTGAAGGCCGCGCAGGCACTGGCGAAGCAGAAGGCGCTCGAGAAGAAGGCCAAGAACTACAAGCTCCCGCTCGGCGAGCTCGCCATCTTCACCCAGCAGCTCGCTTCGTTGCTCAACGCCGGCCTGCCGCTCGTGCAATGCCTCGAGGCGCTGCAGGACCAGACCGAGGACGCGTGCTTCCGCATCGTGATCCGCGACGTCCGCGCCGACATCTCGCAGGGCAATTCGTTTTCCTCCGCGGTGAAGAAATTCCCCAAGACCTTCCCCTCGCTGTTCGTCTCGATGGTCGAGGCGGGCGAGGCGAGCGGCGGCCTCGCCGAGATCCTCGCCAAGGTCGCGAGCTACTTCGAGTCCACGGTCAAGCTCCAGAAAAAGGTGAAGTCGGCGATGACCTACCCCATCGCCGTCATCGGCCTCGCCGTGGCGCTGGTCAACGTGCTGCTCATCTTCGTCATCCCGGTGTTCGCCGACATGTTCAAGGACTTCGGCGCCAAGCTCCCGCTGCCGACCCAGTTCCTCATCAACGTCTCCGAATTCATGAAGAGCTACTGGTGGGCGATCGGCCTGCTCGTCTACGGCCTGTGGTGGGGCTACGGCAAGTTCACCGCCACGCCCAACGGCCGCCGCATGCGCGACCACTACATGGTGCGCGCCCCGATCTTCGGCAACCTCATCCACAAGATCGCGCTCTCCCGCTTCGCCCGCACCTACGCCACGCTCATCCGCTCGGGCGTGCCCATCCTCCGCACCCTCGAGATCGTCTCCGCCGCCAGCGGCAAGGTCCAGATCGAGGATGCCTGCGAGGACATCGCCAAGCACGTCAGCCAAGGCGGCCAGGTTTCCGAGGTGCTCGGCGCCAATCCGTTCTTCCCGCCGATGATGAAGCACATGGTCAAGGCCGGCGAGTCCACCGGCAACGTCGACGGCATGCTCAACAAGACCGCCGACTTCTACGACGTGGAGTGCGAAGCCACGGTCGCGGCGCTCACGTCGCTCATCGAGCCGATGCTGATCGTCTTCCTCGGCATCGTCGTCGGCGGCATCGTCATGGCGATGTTCCTCCCCATCTTCCAACTCGGCGCCGTCGCGGGCGGGCTAAACTGACGCGCATTTGCGCCGCTGAACAGGCCCAGCGCCACCGCTCCCCAACACCCGCCGTTCCCGCATCATGCCTTCCGTCCTCATTGTCGACGATCTCGTCTCCATCCACGAGATGCTGGAGGCGGTGATCGCGCCCACGGGCTTCGCGACCGCCTTCGCCACCGACGGCGAGAAGGCCCTCGCGCGCTGCAAGACCGAGAAGTTCGACCTCGTGCTCGCCGACATCGACATGAAGCCGATGGACGGCATCTCGCTCCTCCGCCAGCTGAAGGCCGCCGATCCCTCCGCCGTCGTGATCATCATGACCGCCTACGCCTCCGCCGAAAGCGCGGTGCAGGCGCTCAAGTTCGGGGCCTTCGACTATCTGCAAAAGCCCTTCCGCGTCGACGAACTGCTCGCGACGTTGCGCCGCGGCCTGGAGTTCCGGAAATTCCAATCCGAACGCGTGGCCAGCGCCACCGGCGCCGGCGCCCAGGGCGTCGACATCGAGGATCGCCTCGTCGGCCAAAGCGCCCGCCTGACCAAGCTCGTCGCGCAGGTGCGCAAGCTCGCCACGGTGCGGACACCGGTGCTCCTGGTCGGCGAGAACGGCACGGGCAAGTCGACCATCGCGTCGATGCTCCATGCCTCGACCGGCGCGCCGGAGGACGCCTTTGTCCGCATCGACTGCTCGCTCAGCACCGAGGCCGGCTTCCGCGACGGCCTGCTCGGCGAGAATGGCGAGGGCGGCGCGTGGGTGAAGCAGGCGAAGGGCGGCACGCTCTTCCTCCAACGCCTCGAGTCTCTCGCCGAGAGCGTGCAGAAGGAACTCGTCAGCGTCCTTCGCAACACGGCGCACGGCTTCCGCCTCGTCTGCACGGCCAGCCACGACCTCGAGCAGCTCGTGGACGAAGGCAAGTTCCACGACGAGCTTTTCTACCGCGTCGCCTCGCTGCCGGTTCACGTGCCGCCCCTGCGCGAGCGCGCCGAGGACATCCCGCTCCTCGCGAGGCACTTTGCCGCCCAGGCCACCAACCCCGGGTTTGATTGCGCTCTCCTCGAGTTCACGGAAGACGCCCTCGGCGTGCTCGCGGCCTACGGCTGGCCCGGCAACCTGACGGAACTCGCGCAAGTCATCTCCAAGGTCGCGGCCACGGCCGAGACGCGCGTCGTCACGTCCCAACAGCTCCCGCTGCGCCTGCGCGACGTGCAGCAATGGCCGACGCTCCGCGAATACCTCTCCGGCCAGGAGAAGCAATACGTCGATCAGGTGTTGCACGCGTGCCACGGCGACCGGGCCCTTGCCGCGAAAATCCTCGGCATCGAGCTGGTCAAGGTCGCGTAGCGGCGGCGCGCCGCCCGTGGAGCGATTTTTTGGCTGGGACAGCGAATGTCCTACCCCCGCCGCTAGACTCCCGCCGATGAAATCCAACTCCCGCCCCCACCACGGCCGCACCGTCTTGTCCCCCCGCGAGCTCGCCCGCCTGCAAGCCCTCTGGGCCAACATCGAGCTGCCGGCCTGCGCCCCGGTGCTCGGCGGCGACGACGAGCCGCGCCCCACCGGCCCCGCCGCCGCCCGCCCCGTCACGCTCTTTTCCCGGCTTTGGGCGGAAGCCGCGTGAGTCCCTGCGGGGCTCCCTTGGATTTGTGATCCGCCGATTCGCGCCGGGGCCGGGGGCCGTTGGCTAGCGCCAGCCCGCGCTGCGCCTTTGCGCCGGCGCAGCTTCGCCATCGCACGGGCTGAATCGAGACGGCCGCTGGTGCCTCGGCACGAGGCGCGGTCGTCGCCGCTGCATCGCCCCACCGTCGCGCCGCGCCCCTCCGCGCCATCGCAAAGTCTGCCCGCGCGCGACTTCCCGCTTGCCGCGCGTTTCGGCGCGCCCAACCCTCGCTGAAATCTACGTCCATGCCCAAGCGCTCCGACCTGAAGTCCATCCTCATCATCGGCGCCGGGCCGATCGTCATCGGCCAGGCCTGCGAGTTCGACTACTCCGGCACCCAGGCGTGCAAGGCGCTCAAGGAGGAGGGCTACCGCGTCATCCTCGTGAACTCCAACCCGGCCACGATCATGACGGACCCGGAGTTTGCCGACGTCACCTACATCGAGCCGCTCACGGTCGAGTTCCTCGAGAAAATCATCGCCGCGGAAAAGCCCTCCGCGCTCCTCCCCACCCTCGGCGGCCAGACCGCGCTCAACCTCTCGATGGAGCTCGATAAGAAGGGCATCCTCCAGAAATACGGCGTCGAGATGATCGGCGCCAAGCCCCTCGCGATCACCAAGGGCGAGGACCGCGAGATCTTCAAGCAGTGCATGCTCAAGATCGGCCTCGATGTCGCGCGCTCGCGCACCGTCAAGTCGATGGAGGAGGCCCGCGCCGCCGCCGATGCGCTCGCGATGTTCCCGCTCATCATCCGCCCGTCGTTCACGCTCGGCGGCTCCGGCGGCGGCATCGCCTACAACAAGGAGGAGTTCGAGCGCATCGTCGCCAACGGCCTCGATCTCTCGCCGGTGCACGAGGTGCTCGTCGAGGAGTGCCTGCTCGGCTGGAAGGAATACGAGATGGAGGTCATGCGCGACCACAAGGACCAGTGCGTCGTGATCTGCTCGATCGAGAACTTTGATCCGATGGGCGTGCACACCGGCGACTCGATCACCGTCGCGCCGGCGATGACGCTCACCGACAAGGAATACCAGGTGATGCGCGACGCCTCGTTCGCCGTCATCCGCGAGATCGGCGTCGAGACCGGCGGTTCCAACATCCAGTTCTCCGTCGATCCCGACACGGGCCGCATGGTCGTGATCGAGATGAACCCGCGCGTCTCGCGCTCCTCCGCGCTCGCGTCCAAGGCCACCGGCTTCCCCATCGCCAAGATCGCGGCCAAGCTCGCCGTCGGCTACTCGCTCGACGAGCTGCGCAACGACATCACGCGCCTCACGCCCGCGAGCTTCGAACCCACGATCGACTACGTCGTCACGAAGATCCCGCGCTTCACCTTCGAGAAATTCCCCGACGCCGACGCCACGCTCACCTCCGCGATGAAATCCGTCGGCGAGGCGATGGCCATCGGCCGCACGTTCAAGGAGTCGATGCAAAAGTGCCTCCGCTCCCTCGAGATTGGCGCGCGCGGCTTCGGCGGCGGCGGCAAGCACGGCGGCGACGAGCCGATCGACGAGAAGGTGCTCAATGCCAAGCTCGGCACGCCCAACGCCGAGCGCGTCTTCTACATCCGCCACGCCTTCCGCGCCGGCTACTCGGTCGAGCGCATCTTCGATCTCACGAAGATCGATCGCTGGTTCCTCACCCAGCTCCACGAGATTTTTGAGATGGAGGAGCAACTGAAAGCTGGAGCCGCGGCGCCCTCGCCGCGGTCGGGTGAAAACGCGGCGGGGGCGCCGCGTCCCCAGCTAAACATCGACACCACGCTCCTCCGCCGCGCCAAGCAGTTCGGCTTCTCCGACGCCCAGTTCGCGCACATCCTGAAGACCGACCTCGCGACGATGCGCGCCGAGCGGAAGAAGCGCGGCGTCCACACCACCTACCGCCTCGTCGACACGTGCGCCGCGGAGTTCGAGGCCTTCACGCCCTACTACTACTCGAGCTACGGCGACGAGAACGAGGTCATGAAGCCCACCGGCAAGAAGAAGATCATGATCCTCGGCGGTGGGCCCAACCGCATCGGGCAGGGCATCGAGTTCGACTACTGCTGCGTGCACGCGAGCTTCGCGCTCCGCGAGATCGGCTACGAGAGCGTGATGGTGAACTCCAACCCCGAGACCGTCTCGACCGACTACGACACCAGCGACCGCCTCTACTTCGAGCCGCTCACGCTCGAGGACGTGCTGGAGATTTATCAGCAGGAAAAGTGCGACGGCGCCATCGTGCAGTTCGGTGGCCAGACGCCGCTCAACCTCGCCACCGCGCTGAAGAAAAACGGCGTCAACGTCATCGGCACCTCCCCCGAGAGCATCGAGATCGCCGAGGACCGGAAGCTCTTCGTCAACATCCTCAACCAGCTCGGCCTCAAGCAGCCCGCCAACCGCATCGCGATGAGCGAGCCCGAGGCGATCGCGATGGCCGGCGAGATCGGCTATCCGGTGCTCGTGCGCCCGTCGTTCGTGCTCGGCGGCCGCGGCATGTTCATCCTCTACAGCGAGGAGGAGCTGAAGGCCGTCGTGCGGCAGGTCTTCGACGTGATGCCCGGCAAGCCCGTGCTCATCGACAAGTTCCTCGAGGACGCCATCGAGCTCGACGTCGACTGCATCAGCGACGGCGAGCAGTCCGTCATCGGCGGCATGCTGGAGCACATCGAGTATGCCGGCGTGCATTCCGGCGACGCCGCGATGGTGATGCCGCCGCACACGCTCTCGCCCGACATGCTCGCCACCGTGCGCCGCGCGACCCACGCGCTCGCCAAGGCGCTCCACGTCGTCGGCCTGATGAACGTGCAGTTCGCGATCAAGGATAACACGCTCTACGTGCTCGAGGTGAACCCGCGCGCGTCGCGCACCGTGCCGTTTGTCGCCAAGGCGATCGGCGTGCCGCTCGCGAAGCTCGCCGCCAAGGTGATGACCGGCGCGAAGCTCAAGGACCTCGGCTTCACCAAGGAGCAGACGCCGAAGCACTGGTGCGTGAAGGAGGCCGTGTTTCCCTTCGTGCGCTTCCCCGGCGCGACCATCGCGCTCGGCCCCGAGATGCGCTCGACCGGCGAGGTCATGGGCCTCGACGAGGATCTCGGCGTGGCGTTTGCCAAGGCGCAGGCCGCCGCCAAGCCCGGCCTGCCGGTCAAGGGCAACGTCTTCCTCTCCGTGAAGGACGCCGACAAGGCCCGCGCCGTGAAGCTCGCGCGCGACCTCGTCGCGCTCGGCTTCGTGATCTACTCGACGAGCGGCACCGCCAAGACGCTCGCCGACGCCGGCGTGCCCGTGAAGCGCATCGCCAAGATCGCCGAGGGCCGCCCCAACACCGTCGACCTGATCAAGAACGGCCAGATCCAGATGGTGATCAACACGCCCGGCGGCATGATCCCGCGACGCGACGAAAACGCGATCCGCTCCGCCGCCTACGCGAGCAACGTGTGCATCATGACCACGATCACCGGCGCCGCCGCCGCGGTCGAGGGCATCAAGGCGCTCAAGGAAAAGCACGTCGGCGTCCGCCCGATCCAGAAATACAAGGGCAACGTGAATGTAGTGGGCTGAGCGTGAGGTAGGGCGGGTCTGTGACCCGCCCTTGGCTCGGACACTCAGCCTGCGAAAGGGCGGGGCTGTGACCCGCCCTACTTTAAGCCAGCGCTCGCGAAGAACTTCACGTCACGCCCGCCCGATCATTTTCCGCACGCGCCGCGCGAGCGCATCGTCGGGGCTGCACGCCGCGAGCAGCGCCGCCGCCGCGGTCGCGGTGAGGACGGAATAGTCCAGCGCGCCCTTCACGTTGCCGCTGGCCGTCATCGCCGCGGCAAACGCGAGCAGCAGCAGCGCGCTCAGCGCCGCCGTGGAGCGCAGCCACCAACCCGCCAGCAACGCGACGCCGAGGATGATCTCGGCAACCGTCGCCAGCACGGCAAGCGCGGCCACGACCGGCGCGGGCGCGAAGAAATTCAGCTTCGCCGTGTAGGCGACGAAGGGTGTCCACGCGCCCCACGCCACGCCGGGCGTGCCCGGCGGCCCCCAGAGCCCGAGGCGATCCGCGACGGCGGACAAAAATCCCACCGCCAGCGCGACGCGGAGAAACAGCAGGAAAAACCGCGAGGGGGCGATCGGCGAAGTCATGGTTGAGGACGGGATTTTTTCGCCGGAGCGCGTCACGGCGTATGGCCGTGCACCGCCTTGGCGGGCGGATTCACGAGCGGGCTGCCGGCCGGATGCTCCATGAACACCACGACCCGCGCGGGCTGCGTGCGGCTCGGGTTGCGCGAGACGAGGTGCACCGCGCCCGGCGGCTCGTAGAACGTGTCGCCCGCGCGCAGGCGCCGCAGCGGCTCGCCTTGGATCTGGAATTCAAATTCCCCGCTGACGACGCAGCCGATCACGAGGCCGGGATGCCCGTGCGCCGCGGACTCCGCCCCGGGCGGCAAGTCCAGTTGCACCACCACGATCTCGGCGCCCGGGCGCTCGGGATGCGGCACGGTGCGCAGCTTCTGCACCTGCGTCGCCGGCGCCGCCGCCGCGCCGGGCTCCGCCGGCAGGCCGGTCACGGGCGCGATCAAGAACAGCAGGGCGGCGGGAAACAGGCGGAGGTTCATGCGCCCAAGATTGCGCTCGCCCCGCGGCGCGCAAGGCCGGCGTGCCGGCGCGGCGCGCATTTTCGCGGGAGGCGCGCCAAGTCGCAGCTCGGGTTTATGGCGATGGGGACGCGTCGCCTCCGGCGCGTCGGCCCGACCGCGGCGAGGGCGCCGCGGCTCCAGACGCTTCGCGCCTGCCTCTCTGTTCCGCCAACATGCGTCGGAAAGCTGGCAGGGGGGTCGAAACGCTCGGGTTTACGGCAGGGCGGGACCGCTGGGCCCGCCGCGAGCGCGTCGTCGATTCGCACCTCCTGACGGCGCGCCCAGCGGTCGCGCCCTACCTTTTCCCTCGCTTGAGAACCGCCCCCAAAGCTCCGCACCGGGCAGACGCCGCTTGCCAGCGACCGCCCCACCCGCGATCAACGAGCGATGCACGCCATCCGCATCCACGAAACCGGCGGCCCCGAGAAGCTCCGCCTCGAGGACATCCCCGTGCCCGCGCCCGCCGCGGGCGAGGTGCGTCTCCGTGTCGAGGCCGCGGGCCTCAACTACATCGACACCTACAAGCGCAGCGGGCTCTACCCGATGCCGCTGCCCTTCACCGTCGGGCAAGAAGCCGCGGGCGTCATCACCGCCGTGGGCGCGGGCGTGGCGGATTTCCGCGTCGGCGATCGCGTGGCCACAGTCTCGGCCGCCGGCGCCTATGCGCAGGAGACGCTCGCCCCCGCCGCGCAGCTCGTGCGCGTGCCCGCCGACGTGACCTCGCCGCTCGCCGCCGCCGTGCTGCTGCAGGGCATGACGGCGCACTACCTCGCGTGCGACACCTGGCCGCTCAAGCCCGGCGACACCGCGCTCATCCACGCCGCCGCCGGCGGCACCGGCCAGCTCCTCGTGCAGATCGCCAAGCGCCGCGGCGCGCGCGTGCTCGCCACCGCTGGCACCGAGGCCAAGGCCGCGCTCGCCCGCGAGGCCGGCGCCGATGCCGTGTGCCTCTACACGCGCGAGAACTTCGCCGACGCCGCCCGCGCCTTCACCGGTGGCCGCGGCGTCGATGTCGTCTACGACGGCGTGGGCCGCGAGACCTTCGAGGGCTCGCTCAACAGCCTGCGCCCGCGCGGCCTGCTGGTCTCCTTCGGCAACGCCAGCGGTCCCGTGCCCGAGTTCAAGCCGCTCCTCCTCTCGCAGAAAGGCTCGCTCTACTTCACGCGCCCCACGCTCGCGCACTACACGCTCACGCGGGCCGAGCTCGAGCGCCGCGCCGCCGAGCTCTTCACGTGGATCGCCGAGAGCACGCTGCGCGTGCGCATCGGCGCGACCTTCCCGCTCGCAAAAGCCGCCGACGCCCACCGCGCCCTTGAGGGCCGAGCGACGACAGGTAAGGTGCTGCTGGTGCCCTAGCTCACCCGCTCATTCGCCTTCACGACTGCCTCAGAAACTATGTCAGCGGACTATCTAAGATTGGTGCCGAACAAGCCGAACTTTGTGCCGGATAAGGCAGCTCAAACGAAAGCCGTCGGTGCTCTTCAATCTTTGCTGCCGGCGGGTAGTGATTGTGAGGCGCGTGACCACGGCCATGTCGTGTTCATCGACCAAGGTGAAAACCTCGAAACGGTCATCTGCCCTGTCTGTTCGCAACGGCTGCGCCTTTACGATGACCCGTCAGCATCGACCAACCTAGGTTGGTGGTATGACACAATGGATAGGATCGATGATGAAAAGGCGGAGAACATCGTCACAAAAATGCCGTGCTGCGGTCGCTCCGCTCCGCTTACTTCACTTCAGTTTGATTGGCCGGCCGCATTTGCTCGGTTTGAATTGAGCATCCTCGATCCCGGAATTGGAGAGAACCTTTCGCGAAACGAATTAGCGCAGTTCGAGAAGATGCTCGGCTGCGAGCTGATTCAGGTGCGTGCTCATTACTAGGTCTGCCGTAGTTTCTCTCATCATGTCCCCCGCCACCCTCGTCGCCCTCCTCCACGGCCCCGATCAACCCGGCCTTGTCGCCCGCGTGTCCGGTTGGATCTTCGCGCGCGGGGGCAACATCCTCCACGCCGATCAGCACCGCGACAGGGAGGCGGGGATTTTTTTCCAGCGCGTCGAGTGGGAGCCCGTCGGCGCCGAGGGTGTGGCGGAGCGCGATGCGCGGGACTTCGAGGCGTTCGCGGCGTCGCTCGGCATGAAGGTGCGCATGACTGTCTCCAGCCGCCGCCCGCGCGTGGTCGTGCTCGTCTCCAAGGCCGACCACTGCTTCCACGATCTCATCCTGCGGTGGAAGGCGGGCGATTTCCCCTGCGAGATCGTCGCCATCGCGGGCAACCATGCGGACCTCGCCGGCGCGGCGGCGGGCTACGGGCTGCCCTTTCACCACATCCCCGTGACCGCCGAGACCAAGGCCGCCGCCGAGGCGCGCCAGCTCGCGCTGCTCCGGGAGCTGCGCGCCGATCTCGTGATCCTCGCGCGCTACATGCAGGTGCTCTCGGCGGAGTTCCTCGAGCGCTGCGGCGTGCCGGTGATCAACATCCACCACTCGTTCCTGCCAGCGTTCGCGGGCGGGCGGCCCTACCATCAGGCGCACGCCCGCGGCGTGAAGCTCATCGGCGCCACCGCGCACTACGCCACCCGCGACCTCGACGAGGGCCCGATCATCCACCAGGACGTCGCGCGCGTGACGCACCGCCACGGCGTCGACGATCTCATCCGCAAGGGCCGCGACCTGGAGAAGAACGTCCTCGCCCAGGCCGTGCGCTGGCACCTCGAGAGCCGCGTGCTCGTCTACGGCAACAAGACGGTGGTGTTTGACTGACGCAGGCGGGGTGCCCTCACCCCGCGGGCTTCAGGTTGCGAAGGCACGCGTTTCGCGGGCGGGCACCCGCCTACAACCTGCGCCACCGCCCCGTTTCCGGCATGGACACGGCCCGGCGCAGGTGTTTTCGTCCCCGGTTCCAAAAACCACCACCCGTCCGCATGAGCACGCCCGCCACTCCCTCCGCCCCGAAGCCCGCCGGTGACGACCGCAACCTCGTCGCCGCCGATGCATCGCCCGCGGCCACGTTCGAGGACAAGGTGAATCTGTTCTGGAAGAACAACGCCAAGCTCGTCATCGGCGCCTGCATCGTCGTCGTCCTCGCCATCGCCGGCAAGGGCCTGATGGATTACCTCGCCCGCCAGAAGGACGCGCGGATCGGCCAGGCCTACGCCGCCGCGACGACCAATGATCAGCTCAAGGCCTTTGCCGCGGCGAACCCCGGCCACACGCTCGCCGGCATCGCGCAGCTCCGCCTCGCCGACGAGGCCTACGCCGCCGGCAAGTTTGCCGAGGCGCTCCCCGGCTACGAGAGCGCCGCCACGATCCTCGCCGACAGCCCGCTCGGCGCGCGCGCCCGCCTCGGCCGCGCGCTCTCCAAGCTCCAGACCGGCAAGGCCGCCGAAGCCACCGCTGAGCTCAAGGCGCTCGCCGACGACACCAAGCAGCTCAAGGCCGCCCGCGCCGAAGCCGCCTACAACCTCGTCGGCCTCGCCGTCGAGGCGGGCAACGCCGCCGACGCGCAGAAGTTCACCGATCAGCTCATGCAAATCGATCCGGACCCGCGCACGAACCCGTGGTCCCAGCGCGCGATGATGCTCCGGGCCACGCTGCCCGCGGCGCCCGCGCCCGCCGCCCCAGCCGCCGAGGAAAAGAAGGGCGACGCTGCGCCGGCCGTGAAGCTCGAGATTCCGAAGAAATAATGACGGGCGGGCCTGTGACCCGCCCTTTCGCGCGCCGCGTGTTCGAGCCGGGGGCGGGTCGCAGACCCGCCCTGCTTTTTTACGGCGCCTCGTAGATCTCCACGAGCGCGAGACCCGTCTGCCCCGCGACCGGCGTGCCCGCGGGCACCCCAACCTGCACCGTGTAGGCGCCGGGCTCGAGGTAAACGAGCATGGCGGCGTCCGTGCTCGCGGCCCCCAGCGCAAACGCGCCCACGCGCGCCGCGGCATCGCGCACCAGCACCGCATCCGGATCGCGGAACCAGTCGTCGTTGGCCTTCACCACCGCCGCGCCGCGGAAAAGCGTGAGGTCCGGGTTGGGCAGCGCGCCCGCGATGTTGAAGGGCGCCGCGCCGAGCGTCGGCCCCACCGCCCGCAGCAGCACGCGCACCGGCATCGCCCCGGTGATCACGAAGCCGGCGATCAACGCGGAGTTGGGCGCGACCACGCCGCGCGCGGAGACGTTTGCGAGCCGGCGCGCCCCGGCCGCCTCGGCGGTCTCAAGCACCTCATAGACCTCGGCCAGCGTGGTGCCCGTGCCGCCGCCCACGGTCACCGTGTAGGCGCCGGGCGTGAGCGTCGTGAGCAGCGCGGCGTCGGCGCTGCCGTTGCGAAACGCAAACGCCCCCGTGCGCGCGGCCGCCGCCGTGATCGCCGCGGCGTTGGCGGCGGGGGCGCCCCAGTTGTCGTTCTGCGCGATGGCTGCACTCCCGCGCAACAGCTGGAGGGCGGGATCGGCGAGGGCGCCGGGGAGGTTGAACGGCGCGACCGCGAGCGCCGGCCCGGCCGCGCGCACGAGCACTTGCTTCGCCGTCGTGCCGCCGATCACGAAGCCCGTGATCAGCGTCGCCACGCCCGGCGAGGTCAGGCTGCGCACCGAGAGATTGACGAGCCGCTCGCCGCCCGTGAGCCCTTCCGCCGCGCCCGCGATCGGGCCGGCCGTGGCGCCGACGCGCAGGGTGCCGGCCACCAGCCCGTCGTTGAAACCAAGATCGAGCGCCGCCGCCGCCGCGGTCGCGACCGTCAGCCGGTTGGCCGGCGTGAGGGTTCCGCGCGCCGAGTCGATCGCCGTGCCGTTGGCCAGGAGCGCGAGCGCCCGCCCGTCGCCCGCGACCAGCGTGAACCCGCGCCCCGCCGCGCTGCCCACCAGCGCGTGCAAATAAAGCCCCGCGAGGTTTGCCGCCGTCCCCGCCGGCGCCACCCGCGTGGCGGTGAACGCCGCGCCGAGGGCGCTGATCTGGCCCCTTACGGTCCCGGTCACGTCGTCAAACGTTCCCGTGACGGCGACTGCGCGCGGCGTCCCGCCCAACGTGGTGGTGGTTGCGGAGAAATTGCCGCCGAAGTCCGGCCGCAAATCCCTCACCGCGAGTCCGCTCGCCGCGCCGGGCAGATGGCCGATCAACGCGGCCGTGCGATCCGCGCGCACCAGCAGGGCGACATCGCCGGCCGCGCCGGTGAAATTGCCAAGGTAGACGCCGGAAAAATCCCGCGCCGTCACCGTCAGCGTGGCGACGGCGCTTGTGATGGAGCCCAGCGCATTGGTGACGACGACATCGTAGCGCGCCGCATCCGCCGGCCCGGCGCTCGCGAGCGTGAACGTGTCGCGCGTCGCCCCGGCGATGGCAGTGCCGTTGCGCCGCCACTGGTAGGTGGGCGCCGGAAAGGCCGTCACGGCCACGGTGAAGCTCACGCCCTCGCCCGCCGCGACCGCGCGGCTGCCCGGCGGAGTCGCGATCACGGGCGCGGCGCGGACGACGAGTGTGGCGGTGGCGGTCGCGGTGCCGCGGAGGTTGGTCGCCGTGATCGTGTAGCGGCCGGCGTCGCTGAGCGCGACGCTCGCAAACGTGAGCGTGTTCCCCGTCGCGCCGGGAATGAGCGTGCCATCTTTCCGCCATTCGAGGGCCGGCGTGGGCGAGCCGAGCACCGCGGCGCGCAGCGTGACCGCGGTCCCGGCCAGCACGGTCTGATCCACCAGCCCGCTCGAGATGGCCGGAGCGATCCCGCCGGTGGCGAACGTAAAGGTGCGATCCACCGCATCGGCCGCCGCCCAGAGGGAGTTGCCAAGCTGCGTCGCGCGCACCACCACCGTGCCGCCGTCGCCCGTGAGCAGCCCGCCCGAGAGCGAGGCCGTGCCCGAGACAAGCGCCAGCGTCACCGGCAGCCCTGAGCTCGAGGTCGCCACGAGCGGGATGCTCGAGCCCGCCACCGCGGTCGTGACCGTCGGCTCAAACGTGATCGTCTGCGACCGCTTCGTGACAAAGACCGCCGCGGTAAATGACAACGTCGAGCCGGCCGGATTGGTCGCGGTGACGTAGTAGACGCCTGAGTCCGTGAGCCCCAGCGCGGGAAACGAGAGCACCGTGCCCGTCGCACCCGCGATGGGCAGGGTGTCCTTGTGCCATTGGAAAGTGATCGGCGCATCGCCTGCGGCCGCGACCATGAGCGTCAGCGGGTCGCCGACAAATGCCGGCGTGGCGGCCGGTGGTTGCAACGTGAAGGCCGGCGCGGTTTGCGCCGCGACCGGGGAGATCAAGGCGACGGCCCATGCCAGCAGAGCCAGGGACGCGGGGGGACAGCGGAGCATCCGCCCACGCAACCAAGCCGGGGCGGCGTTGTCCATGCCGAGGTTGACACGCCGCGGGCTCGCCATGCCGCGGAGGAGTCCCACACTTGTGATCATGTCGCCGCGTCTTTTCGCCGCCCGCTCGCTGGCCGCCTGGGCTTGCCTTGCCACCGCCGCCCGGGCCGCGCTGCCGCCGGACAAGCTTGCGCAGCTCCCGCCACCGGTCGCGCGGACCGTTGATTTTGCCCGGGACATCCAACCCCTCTTCGAGGCGAGCTGCGTGCAATGCCACGCGCGCGGCAAGGCCAAGGGCTCGTTCTCGCTCGAAACGCGCGCGGACTGGATGACCGGTGGTGATCATGGGGCGCCGGCCGCCGCGGGCCGCAGCGCCGAGGCGCCGGTCGTCGCGATGATCTCCGGCCTCGATCCCGAGAGCGTGATGCCGAAGAAGGGCAAGAAGCTCACGCGCGAGCAGGTCGCCGTCTTCCGCGCGTGGATCGACCAGGGCATGCCGTGGCCCGGGGCGATCACGTTCTTCAAGCACGAGCCCGCCAATCTCCGCTCCACCGCCCTCGTCGATCCACCGGCGCCCGCCGGATCCGATCTCACCTCTCCCATCGATCGGCTCATTGATTCCCATTTTTCCCAGCATCGCATCGCGTGGCCCGCAACCGTTGACGACGCCACCTACGCCCGCCGCGTCTGGCTCGACACCATCGGCCTGCTGCCGCCGCTCGCAGAGCTCGATGCCTTCGTCGCCGATCGCGCGCCCGACAAGCGCGCCCGCCTCGTCGCGCGGCTGCTCGCCCGCGATCAGGACTACGCCGAGCACTGGCTCTCGTTCTGGAATGATCTTCTGCGAAACGACTACAAGGGCCCCGGCTACACCGACGGCGGCCGCAAGCCGATCACGCCCTGGCTCTACGCCGCGCTCGCGCAGAACCTCCGCTACGATCGCTTCGTCGCGCAGCTCGTCGATCCCGGCGCGGCGGCGGAGGGTTTTGCCAACGGCATCATCTGGCGCGGCGTCGTCAACGCGAGCCAGGTGCCGCCCATGCAGGCCGCGCACGGCGTCGCGCAGGTTTTCCTCGGCGTGAACCTCAAGTGCGCCTCGTGCCACGACAGCTTTGTCAGCGAATACACCCTCGCCGACGCCTACGGCCTCGCCGCCATCTACTCGCCCACCCCGCTCGAGATCGCCGAGTGCGACAAGCCCACCGGCCACGAGGCCAAGGTGAAGTTCCTCTACGCCGAGATCGGCGGCCTCGACGCCTCGCTCGATCCCGCCGCGCGCAAACGCCGCCTCGCCGAGATCATCACGGGCCGCGCCAACGGCCGCCTGCCGCGCACGATCGTCAACCGGCTCTGGGAACGCTTCCTCGGCCGCGGCCTCGTCGAGCCGCTCGACGAGATGGACCGCCCCGCGTGGTCGCCCGCGCTGCTCGACTGGCTCGCGGAGGACCTCGTCGCGCACGACTACGACCTGAAGCACACGATGGCGCGCATCCTCACCTCGCGCGCCTACCAGTTGCCGTCGGTGCCCGCGCGCGAGACGGAGGAAAATTTCGTCTTCCGCGGCCCCGCCGTGCGCCGGCTGACCGCCGAGCAATTCTCCGACGCGCTGCACACGCTCGCGTCGCTGCCGCGCACCAAAGCCGACGCGAAACTGAATCGCGTCGCTGCGCTCACCGCCACCGCGCCCTCTCTGCCCCTCACGCCGAAATGGATCTGGGGCGTCGCCGGCGCCGCGCGGAACGCACAGCCCGCCACCTACGTTTTCCGCCGCACGATCAAGCTCCCCGCCGCGCCGACCGAGGCGCACGCCGCCGTCTGCGCCGACGACAACTACACGATCAAAATCAACGGCAAGGACGCCGCCACCTCCGGCCGCCGCAACGCCGTCCAGCCCGACTGGATCGATCTCCGCACCGCGCTCCGCGCCGGCGAAAACCAAATCGAGATCACCGTCGCCAACCTGCTCCCGGATGAAGGCCGCTTGGCGTCGGTGAAGACCGACAAGCTACCCGATCCCGATTCGCCCGCCGGCCTCATCCTCTACGCGCGCGTGCGCACGCCGAAAGGCGACGCCGACTTCGTGACCGACGGCGCGTGGACCGCGCAGCTCAACAACGTGCCGACGACCAACGATCGCTTCGCGCCGAAGGAGCGTTTCGCGCGGCCGCAGCCCGCGCCCGCCGTCGAGCTTGGCAGCGTCGAGCTCGAGCCGTGGCGCGTCGGCGCCTCGTTCCTCGTCCTCGCCGCCGCGCCGCGCGACACGCTGCCCGTCGGGCGCGCGTCGCTCGTGAATTCCGATCCGCTCATGCTCGCGCTCGGCCGCCCCAACCGCGAGCAGACCATGACCGCGCGGCAGGCGCACGCGACGACCCTGCAGGCGCTCGAGCTGACCAACGGCGCGACGCTCGCCGCGTTGTTGAAGCAATGTTCCGCCAAGCTCGCCGCGCGGCCGCCGGAGGAAATCTTCCGCCATGCGCTGAGCCGCGCGCCGAGCGCCGCCGAGACCTCGCTCATCGCGGCGATGGTGGGCACGCCCGCGCGCCCGGAAGGCGTGGAGGATTTTCTCTGGGGCCTCGCGATGCTGCCGGAGTTTCAACTGATCCGGTGATCAAAGCAAAGCAGGGCGGGTCCGTGACCCGCCCTCGCCACCTCCCGCAACTTTCAAACCGCTCTCCGCATCCCACCCGAAAAAAGGCGGGTCACAGACCCGCCCTACTTCAAATGAATCCCGCCCGCCTCCTCGCCTCGCACGCCCACCGCCGCGCGCACGCGGATCCGTTTTCCCGCCGCGATTTCCTGAAGGGCGCGTCCGCCGCCACGCTCGCCGCCCTCGCCGCGTCCGCGCCACGCTCGCTCCTCGCGGCGGCGCCCGCGGAAAAAATCAAGTCCACCGCCGATCGCGTGATCGTGCTCTGGATGGCCGGCGGCATGGCGCACACGGAGACCTTCGACCCCAAGCGCTACACTGCGTTCACGCCCGGCATGGATCCCAACGACGTGCTCAGCACGTTCCCCTCGATTCCCACCGCGGTGGACGGCGTGCGTTTTTCCGCGGGGCTCGAAAACCTTGCGTCGGTCATGGACCGCGCGTGCCTCGTCCGCGGCATGCAGGCCGCCGACCTCGGCTTCATCCTGCACTCGCGGCACCAGTTCAACTGGCACACGGGCTACATCCCGCCGCAGACCGTCGCCGCGCCGCACCTCGGCGCATGGATCGCGCGCACGCTCGGGCCGGCGGACCCCGCGGTGCCGGCGTTCATCAACATCGGCCAGCGCTTCGACCTCGGCGAGGGCGAGGAGATCAAGGCTTTCACGACCGGCGGTTTTCTCGGCGCGGAATACGGGCCGTTCAACGTCGCGTTTCCCGAGCAGGCCGCCGACGCCGTGCGCCCGCCCGCCGGCATGGGCCCGGGCCGCTTCGAGGATCGCGACAAGTTCTACCGCCGCCTGCTCGAGGCCAGCCCGGTCGCGCGCGAGGCCGGCGGCTTCCAGCAGGAGTCGCTGCTGCGTTCGCTCGACAACGCCCACCGCCTGCTGAGCTCGCCCGCGGCCAAGGCCTTCGACCTCGCGCTCGAGCCGATCGAGAACGCGCGCAAATACGTGCCGGGCTACACGCCCGGCATGCGGTTCGACACGCCGCGTGATCGCTTTGGCGCGAAATACGAGGAGGGCATGGTCGGCCGCTTCGGCCTCGGCTGCCTGCTCGCCCGGCGGCTCTGCGAGGTCGGCGCGCGCTTCATCGAGATCACCACGGAATACATCCCTTTCCTCAACTGGGACACGCACGAGAACGGCCACTCGCGCCTCGTCGGCATGAAGCAATCCATCGACGCGCCCATCGCGCAGCTCGTGCGCGACCTCGAGGAGCGCGGCCTGCTCGACCGCACGCTCATCGTGCTCGCGAGCGAGTTCAGCCGCGACATGATGGTCGAGGGCAAGCCCGACAAGGGCGTGAAGAACCAAGTCGAGGTGCCGCAGCGCATCGAGGATCCGAAGCACTACGGGATGCACCGGCACTTCACCGCCGCGGGCAGCGTGCTGATGTTTGGCGGCGGCCTGAAGCGCGGCCACGTGCACGGCGCCACCGCCGACGAGCGCCCCTGCAAGACCATCAAGGACCCCGTGACGATCCCGGATCTGCACGCGACGATCTTCCACGCGCTCGGCATCCCGCCGGACCACGGCTACGAAGTGGAGAAACGGCCGTTCTACGTGACCGCGGATGGCAAGGGCCGGGCGGTGCGCAGCCTGTTCGCCTGAGCGGACGCCGGTGCGAAAAGGCGCAAAGCGGGCTTTGACCTCCCGCGCCCGCGTCCTTTTGCTCCGCGGCTCACCACTCGTGATTCATGGATGAATGGAAGTGGCTCTCCTCGCGCAAAAATCCCCCTTGGGGGCGGGACCTCGCCTGCCGCCGCGCGAACGCCCGCCGACCCCGGGGCATCGCTTCAGATTCGGGCATTCGGGCCGACCTTGATCCTTTCATGATGACCGAGTTCCAGCGATTGCGGCCGTCCGTTTTGCGGGCGGCGGCCAGTCATGCGGCGCGCCGCCGTGCGGCCGAGCCGGCATAGCGCGCCATGCTGTTCAACTCGCTGACCTTCGCCCTGTTTTTCCCGGCGTTCTGCGCGCTCTATTTCCTCGCGCCGCGGAACGTGCGCACCCCGCTGCTGCTGGTGGCGAGCTGCGTATTTTACATGTATTTCATCCCGATCTACATCCTGATCCTGCTGGTCACGATCCTGATCGATTACGTCGCGGGCATCTACATCGAGCGGAGTTCGGGCCCCGGGCGGAAGGCGTGGCTCGTGGGCAGCATCCTTTCCACCTGCGCGGTGCTCCTGGTGTTCAAGTATCTGAACTTCTTCATGGAGAACCTGGCCGCGGTCTCGCACCTGCTGGGTTGGGACATCGGCGATCCGCGCTGGAAGATCATCCTGCCGATCGGGCTCTCTTTCCATACGTTCCAGAGCCTCAGCTATGTCATCGAGGTCTACCGCGGCCACCAAAAGGCGGAGAAGGACTTCGTGATTTACGCGACCTACGTGATGTTCTTCCCGCAGCTCGTGGCCGGCCCCATCGAGCGCCCGCAGGGCCTGCTGGTCCAGTTCCGGCAGCACCATGAGTTCGACTGGGAAAGGGTCACCAGCGGCCTGCGCCGGATGGCGTGGGGCTTCTTCAAGAAGGTCGTGATCGCCGATCGCCTCGCCCTCTACGTCAACGACGTCTACGGCGCGCCGCAGAGCTTCAACGGCCTCCAGCTCACGCTCGCGACGTTCTTCTTCGCCTACCAGATCTACTGCGACTTCTCGGGCTACTCGGACATCGCGGTCGGCTCGGCGCGCGTGCTCGGGTTCAAGCTGATGGAGAACTTCAACACGCCCTACTACTCGCGCTCGATTTCGGAGTTCTGGCGGCGGTGGCACATCTCGCTCTCCTCGTGGTTCCGCGACTACCTCTACGATCCGCTCGTGGAGAAGTTCCGCAGCTCCTCCGGCTGGGCCATCGCGATCCTGATTACGTTTGGCGTGAGCGGGCTGTGGCACGGCGCGGCGTGGACGTATGTCATCTGGGGCCTGCTCAACGGCGTCTACCTCCTCGCCGGCGGCCTGACCGAGGAGCCGCGCAACCGCCTCTACCGCGCAATCGGCATCGCCGACGACTCGACGCTGCGCGGCGCGATCCGGATCGCGGCGACGTTCGGGCTCACCTGCATCGCGTGGGTGCTGTTCCGCGGCAACTCGCTGCCCGACGTCGGCTACATTCTCACGCATTTCTGGCGCGGCTGGGATTTCAGCGCCATTTCCACGCCGCAATTCCTCCTGCGGCAGATGCCGGTGGCCGTGGCCGGCATCATCGTGCTGGAGGCCGTCCAGCTGCTCAACCGCCGCGTGAGCCTCTCCGGCCTGCTGGGGCGGGCACCGCTCCTGCCGCGCTGGGCCTTCTATTTCGCCTGGATTTACGGCATGGTGCTCCTCGGCGTCTTCCGCAACGAGCAGTTCATTTATTTCCAATTCTAACGATAATCATGGCGCAGACTGTGCCCAATTCCGGGCATCGCCGGCCTCCACTTCCTCCGTGACGACCACCACCGCAGAACCCAAGGCCAAGCCTCCGGCCCTCGCGCCCGCCGAGCTCGCCCTCTACCGGACGGCCTTCACCATCCGCGCCGTCGAGCAGAAGCTCCTCGCGCTGTTCTCCGAGGGGAAGCTGTTCGGCACGGTCCACACCTGCATCGGCCAGGAGTTTTCCGGCGTGGCCGTGGCCGATGCCCTCAAGCCCGGCGACCTCGTTTTCAGCAACCATCGCTGCCATGGCCATTTTCTCGCGCGCACGGGCAAGGTCGAGGGCCTCATCGCCGAGGTCATGGGCAAGCGCTCCGGAGTCTGCGGCGGCCGCGGCGGGAGCCAGCACCTTTGCGCCGACGGCTTCTTCAGCAACGGCGTCCAAGGCGGGATCGTGCCCGTGGCCGCGGGCCTCGCCTACACGCTGAAGCGAAGCGCCCCTGGCCGCATCGCGGTCGTTTTTATCGGCGACGGCACGCTGGGCGAAGGCGCGCTCTACGAGACGCTGAACATCGCCGCCAAGTGGGAGCTGCCGCTCCTGGTGGTGCTGGAAAACAACCGCTACTCGCAGAGCACCGCCCAGCCCGAGACGCTCGCCGGCGACATCTGCGCCCGCGCCTCGGCCTTCGGCATCGAGACCAGCGTCGGCGACACCGACGCGCCGCTCGCCCTCGTCGCCCGCGCGCGCGCCGCGGTCGAAGCGGTGCGCACCAGCGGCCGGCCGCATTTCCTGCGCATCGACACCTACCGCCTGATGGCGCACTCGAAGGGCGACGACATCCGCGACAAGGCCGAGCTGGACGCCGCGTGGGCCCGCGACCCGCTCACCGCCTTTCAAGCCGCGCATCCCGCCGTCGCGGAGGAAATCCAGCGCGAGCTCACCACCCGCGTGAACGCCGCCGCCGAGGCCGCGCTGCAGGCCCCCACCGCCGCGCTCCGTGCGACCGACGAGGACGCCGACGCCTTCCGCCCGGTGCAATGGACGAAGGCCGCCGCGCCGGCCAACGATCGCCTCGTCGCGCTGCTGGCCGCCGCCTTCGCGCGCAACCTCCGCCGCGATGCGCGCATCGTGCTCTTCGGCGAGGATGTCCGCAGCCCCTACGGCGGCGCCTTCAAGGCCACGCGCGGCCTCAGCGACGAGTTTTCCGGCCGCGTCCACAACACCCCGATCAGCGAGGGCGCCATCGTCGGCCTCGGCAACGGCATGGCCCTGCATGGCCTTCTCCCCGTGGTCGAGATCATGTTCGGCGATTTCCTCTTTCTCGCCGGCGACCAGATCGCGAACCACGCGGCCAAGTTCCGCTACATGTATGACGACCAGGTCGCCGTGCCGCTGATCGTGCGCACGCCCATGGGCGGCAAGCGCGGCTACGGCCCGACCCACAGCCAGTCGGTCGAAAAGCACTTCATGGGCCTGCCCGGCACGCTCATGCTCGCGCTCAACTCGCGGCAGGATCCCGGCCTCATCTACGACAAATTGTTCGCCACGATCGACCGGCCCACGCTCGTCATCGAGAACAAGCTCCTCTACGGCCTGCGCCTCTCCGAGCCGCTGCCGGCCGGCTACGCGCTCGAGTTCAGCGACGAGGCCTTCCCCGCCGTGCGCCTCCGCCCCGGCGCGGCGCCCGACCTCACGATGGTGTGCTACGGCGGCATGCTGCCGGACGTGGAGCGCGCGGCCGAGCGGCTCTTCAACGAGCACGAGCTCGTCTGCGAGATCGTGTGCCCGGTGCAGATCTATCCGCTCAACCTCGCCCCCATCCTCGACTCCGTCCGCCGCTCGGGCCGCCTGCTCGTCGTCGAGGAGGGCCTCGCCTTCGCCGCGTTTGGCGCCGAGGTGGTCGCGGCGCTGTGCGAGCGCGCGCCCGGCCAACTCAAGGCCGTCTCGCGCCTCGCCTCGCGCCGCCACGCGATCCCGTCGGCGGGCCCGCTGGAACGGGAAACGCTTCCCAACCCCGAGAGCATCGCGCAGGCTGCGCTGAAACTCATGCAGCCCCCCTCGCCATGATCCATCCGGTCCGCATCCCCCATGAACAGGTCAACGATCAGTCCGTGCTGCTGGTCGAGTGGATGGCCGCGGACGGCGCGGAGGTGAAGGCCGGCCAGCCCATCGCCATCATCGAGACAAGCAAATCCACCGCCGAGATCGAGGCGCCCGCCGCCGGTTTCCTGCGCCACGGCGCCGCGGTCAACAGCGAGCTGCCCGTCGGCGTGGTGTTCTGCCACATCACCGCCACGGCCAACGCGGCGCTGCCGGATGCCGCGCCCGCGCCGCGCCCCGCCGAGCCCGCGCCGCAACCCGCGGCCGCGCAACCCGCCGCCGCCGCCGGCGAGACCACGTTCAGCAAGAAAGCCCTCGACCTGATCGCGCAGCACGGGCTTGCCCGGGAACTCTTCGCCGGCAGGGGCCTCGTGCGCGAGGCCGATGTGCAGGCCCTGCTCGCGCAAAAGTCCGGCCGTGCGCCAGCCGCGCCGCCGCCCGCCGCACCCGTCTCAGCCGCGCCCGATCTGCCGCGCCGCGCCGCGCCGGAGACGGCCGCGCCCGGCCCGATCGCCGCCACGGGCGTGCCCGTCCGCATCGAGGAGCTCCCGCGGCTCAAGCGCGTCGAGATCAAATACCTCGCTTCGGGCTCGGCCTTCACGCTCGCGAGCGTCGTCACGGTGCCCTGCCCGGTCGCCGGCCTGCGCGCCGCCGTCGACCAAAGCCCGGCGCTCGGCGGCAACGCCGCCCCGGTCATCGTCTACGAGGCCGCCCGCCTGCTGAAGAAATATCCCGTCTTCAACGCCTACTACGCGCAGGGCCGCGCCCACTACTATGAGCAGGTGAACGTCGGCTTCGCCGTGGACGGCGGCCAGGGCCTCAAGGTCCCGGTCATCGCGCAGGCCGACACCAAGGGCCTGCCCGACATCGGGCGCGAGATGCAGGATCGCCTGCTCGACTACGTGAATGACGAGCTGCCGCTCGCGGCCCTCGCCGGCGGAACCTTCACGATCACCGACCTCTCCTCGGAAGGCGTCGTGAGCTTTCATCCCCTGATCAACCAAGGCCAGTCCGCGATTTTGGGCATCGGGGCCGACTACGCGACGGCCGAGGCGACGGGCCGGGCGTGCAACCTCATCCTCGCCTTCGATCACCAGCTCACCGAGGGCCGCACCGCGGCGCGCTTCCTGTGCGAGCTCCGCGACCGCGTCGCCACCTACGCCCCGAACCTTTGAACATGACCACGAGCCAAACCGATTCCCTGCGGGACATCGTCGCCAAGCTCGGCGGCGTGGGGCGCGACGCCGTCACCGCGGAGTTCTCCCTCGAAGTCCCCGCGCTCAAGGGTTCGCTCAAGCGCGCCGCGCTCACCGCGGCCATCCGCCGCGAGCTCGGCATCAACAGCCGCACGGCTCACCTCGCGCGCACGTTCGGCGAGCTCGAGGCCGCCGTGTTCGGCCCCGCCGCCGACGCCGATCCGATCTCCGCGGCGGCGAAGCCGGCCGCGCCGGTTCCCGCGGCGACGCCGGCCCCCGCCGCACCGGCGCCCGCGCCGGCCGCAACCTCGGTCGCCGGCGCGACCGCATTCAGCGCGCCCCTGCGCTGCGGCGTGGACATCGAGGCGGTCGCCGCGCTGCCGGAGACGGGCGACTACCGGGAGCACGAGTTTTATCGCAGCCACTTTTCGCCGGCGGAGATGGCCTACTGCATCCTGCAGCAGAATCCCCGCATGCACTTCGCCGCGCGCTGGTGCGCCAAGGAGGCGCTCTACAAGGCCGAGCCCGCGCTGCGCGCCGCGCCGCTCTCCGCGCTCGAGGTCGTGCGCGCCGCGGATGGCGCCGTGTCGTTTCGCAACCTAGGCGCGGGCGGCGCGCCGCTGCCCCATGCGCTGAGCCTTTCGCACACCGAGTCGCACGCCGTGGCCCTTGTCGTCGGCCCGCCGCCGCAGGTGGCGGTGCCCGCGCCCGCGGCGGACGATCGTGCGCCGGCCTCGGGCAGCATCCTGCCCTTCGTCTCCACCGTCGCGTGGCTGATCGCGATGGCGGTCGCCGTCCTGGCGCTGGTCCGCTCCGCGCGGTGACGAGGCGCCCCGACCTGCGATGTCTCCACGGGACGAGTTTCGCGCCTTGGGTGCCTCGGCGAGCTACGTCTGGCGGCTGGCCACGCGGCCAGCGGTGACACGCGCCGACGCGGTGCAGCGCAACGTGCTGCGGCTTTTCGCCTTCCTGTTCATCGGCGCCGTGCTCGCGTGCGCGATCCAGCGCGCCATCGACTCCGGCCTGCATCGCGTCACGACGTCGGATTTTGGCATCACGAATCAAGTCGTCGCCGGCCGGGCCAACGCGGAAATCGTCATCAGCGGCTCCTCGCGCGCGCTTACGCACTACGACGCGCAGATCATCGGCGAGGCGACGCACCGCCGCGCGCTCAACCTCGGCCTCAACGGCGCGCAGACCGATGTGCAGCTCGCCTTCCTCCAGGCCTACCTGCGGCTCAACGCGAAGCCGGCGCTCGTCATCCACAACCTCGATCCCTACGCCTTCCTCACCTCGCACGAAATCTACGATCCGGCGAAATACCTGCCCTACCTCGACCAGCCGGAGATTTTCTCCGTCGTGCGCCACGTCTATCCCCAGGCGTGGAAATGGCGCTGGCTGCCGCTCTACGGCTACGCGGTCGAGGACATGCGCTTCACCTGGCTCATCGGCTTGCAGGCCCTCGTCGGCCGGCAGCCGCGCGAGGATCGCGTGCTGGGCTATCAGGCGCGGCATACGCCGTGGACCGGGGACTTCGAGAAATTCAAGGCGAGCAACCCGGACGGCGTCACGCTCGGCATCGAGCCGCAGGGCCTCAAGGACGTGGCGGCCATCGCCGCACTCTGCCGCCAGCACGGCGTGCCGCTGGTGTTTGTCTACTCGCCCGAATACGCCGAAATGCAGGCGATCACCAAAAACCGCGCCGAGGTCTTCGCCCAGTTCACGGCCATCAGCGCGGCGGCCGGCGCGAGGTTCTGGGACTACAGCGGCTCCTCCATCTGCCAGCAGCGCGATCTGTTCTACAATTCGCAGCACCTGAACGTGAATGGCGCGACCGCGTTCTCCCGCGATCTCGCGCAGCGCCTCGTGCAATCGGGCCTGCTCGCCAAATCCCACGCCGCGGACGCGGGGCGCGCCGACTAAGCCCCGGCTTGAAATCATGCGGCGCGTGTCCGCTTGGCAGGGGCTCGTTCGTAGGGTAGCTGAACCACCGCACTTCAACCCGAAAAGCCCCGCACGATCATGTCCACCGCCACGAACACCATCCGCCTCCACCGCGTGCTCCGCGCCGCCCCCGAAAAAGTCTACCGTGCGTTTCTCGACGCCGACGGCATGGCCAAGTGGCTCCCGCCGCACGGCTTCACCTGCAAGGTCCACCATCTTGAAGGCAAGGTGGGCGGCACGTTCCGGATGTCGTTCACGAATTTCACCAACGGCCACAGCCATTCGTTCGCCGGCAAATACCTCGAGCTCGTCCCCGGCGAGCGCCTGCGCTACACGGACAAGTTCGACGATCCCAACCTGCCCGGGGAAATCACGGTCACCGTCCTGCTGAAAAAAGTGCTCTGCGGCACCGAGCTTCACATCGAGCAGGCCGGCGTGCCGGCGGTGATTCCCGCCGAGATGTGCTACCTCGGCTGGCAGGACTCGTTGACGCAGCTCGCCGCTCTCGTGGAGCCGGAGATTCCGAACTGAGGCGGAAATCCCCAGCCTCCCCTTCGTCCCGCTCGTCCGCCGATTCGCCTCGCCCCCATGAGCAAACTCCGCTGCCGCATGGCCGTGTCGCTCGACGGCTACGTCGCCGGGCCAAACCAAAGCGCCGAGCATCCCCTCGGCGAGGGCGGCGTGCAGCTGCATGCCTGGGCATTTCGCACCCGGACCTTTCGCGCGATGCACGGCGGCGCGGACGGCGAGACGGGCGTCGACGACGACGTGCTGCGCGAGGCCTGGGTGAACGTCGGCTCCACGATCATGGGCCGCAACATGTTTGGCCCGACCCGCGGCACGTGGGGCCCCGAGCCGTGGCGCGGCTGGTGGGGCGACAACCCGCCGTTTCACCACCCGGTCTTTGTGCTCACCCACCAGGCGCGCCCGCCGCTGGTGATGGCGGGCGGCACGTCGTTTCATTTCGTCACCGACGGCATCACGTCAGCGCTCGCCCAGGCGCGCGCCGCGGCCGGCGGGCGCGATGTCATGCTGGGCGGCGGCGCCCACACGGTCCGCCAATTTTTCGCCGCGGGCTTGCTCGACGAAATCGACCTGCATGTCGTCCCTCTCCTGCTCGGCCGCGGCGAGCGGCTGTTCGACGGGCTCGACCCTGGGCTGACGAGGCTCGAGCTGATTCGCACGCTCAGCGGTGCGGGTGTATCGCACCTGAAATTCCGCGTGCTCCCGCCCGATCGCGCGCCGTAGCCGGCCGCCCGGGCCCTATTCCAGCGAGGCCGCGCGCGGCGCCGCGCCGGGCCTCGTTTTCCTTTTGATCCGCGGCACGGCACCGGCTGAGCTGGCGAGGTTGTGAGGTCACCCCGCCTTTGCCGCCTGATCGCGTCGGCTTGCGCCGCCGGGCTCGCCCACGCGGCTTCCTCCGACGATCGGATCGAGGCGCTTTTCCGCCCGCCCCTTGGCGAATGGGCCGCCCTCTCGCCCGATGGACGGCGAGTTGCCTACACCGCGCCGGCGGGCGGCGAACTCACAATCGTGATGCTGGGGGTCGAGCCGACGGGACCGCGACGGATCGTAACCGTGGCGCCGGAACGCAGGGAGGCGACAAGCGCGGAGGAGCCGCCCGCAGGTTTGCGCTTCCTGCGCTGGGCGACGGACAACCGCCTCGTGTTCGCCCCGGTCGCGCGCGTCGTGCCGCTGCCGCCCGTCACCGACGCGCAAGGCCGCCTCGCGCCCAATCCCGATGGCCCCGTGATTATCTCGCCGATTCTCGCGACCGACGCCGATGGCCGGCAGCGTGGCGCGCTCGTCGACGCGAAGGATTTCCAGGAGGCGCCCGAAGGCGCGCGGCGGACCCTGGCCGATTTCCTGCGCACGCCGCAGGAACTCACCGCGACGCGAAAGGGCGTCGACGCCGTCGGCTGGCGCATGCCGCACCTCGACATCCTCGGCTTTCACCCGCGCGACCGGGAGCAGATCATCGTCGGCACGCACGGCGCCCACAGCATGCCGCTGCGTCACCTCGTCGATATTCGCACCGGCAACGTGCAGGCGTTTGGCGACGAGTGGCCGGCCCCGCCGGGCGCGCCGCACGTCTACGACTGGTTCCGGCTCAAGACCGTGGGCGAGCGCCACGCGGCCGGTGCGCAGCCCGTCACCCTCTGGCGCGACGACGAGCTGGGAAAAATCCAGCGCGAGCTCGATCGCAAATTTCCCCGGCGCACGGTGGAGCTGCTCGACTGGAGCGAGACGCGGGCGCGCCTGCTGGTGCGCGTCACCGGCGGCGTTGATCCCGGGCGGATCTTTGTGTGGCAGCGCACGGAGGATTTGATGGTCGAGGTTTTCCAGCGCGCGCCATGGCTCACGGCGGCAAAGCTCAACGCGACGCGCTTCCACGAGTTCGCCGCCGCCGATGGCGCGAAACTTTCCGCCTGGCTCACGTGGCCGGCGAGGCCGCGCGCCGCCGCACCTCCGCTCGTCGTGGTGTTTCCCCGCGGCTTCCCGGGCCAGGCCCAGCCCCCGTTCGATCCCGAGGCCCAGGTGCTGGCGGATCTCGGCTTCGCCGTCGCGCGGCTCAACCACCGCGCCGTCGCCGGCGTGCGCGAGGAGGACCGCGCCGCGCTGCGCGCTGCGATCGATCGCGTGGCGGTGGACGACGCGCGCGCCGCCATCGCGTGGCTCGCGGCGCAAGGCGGCGCGCGCACCGTGGACCGCGGGCGGATCGCGGCGATGGGCCACGGCTTCGGCGGCTGGCTCGCGCGGCGGGCGCTGCAACTGGAGCCCGCGCTCTTCCGCGGCGGCGTCGCCGTCGCGGCCCCGGCGGACCTGCAGGCGTGGCTGCGCACGCCCGCCGCGGCGCAATGCCTCCCTGCGGAATGGATCGAGCACACGTTGAGGCAGGGGACGAAACTCCCCGCACGGGCCCAGGCGGAGTCGATGGCGACGCCGATGCTGCTGCTCGCCGAGCCCGCGCATGAGCCCGGCTCCGCCGTGGGCCAGCCTGCGGCGCGCGCCGCGGCGTATCGGAGGATCGGCGAGTTCCTCGGCCTGCACCTGCATGACCACGCCGCGGCGCCCGACCCGGTGGAGGCGGTGCCGTGAGACGGCTCGCGATCATCGCAGGACTCGCGCTCGCGGGATCGGGCCTGCGCGGGCAGGGCACCGTCGAGCTCCCGCCGATGATGGTCGAGGAGACGGTGTCCAGCGCGCCGTGGCTCTACGTGAGCGTCGGCGGCGCCGAGTTTCTTTCGCGGTGCTCCGACTCGACCACGCGCCAGTTTGTCGAGGCCTGGCTCGAGAAGATGCAGCTCGTGCAGGCGCTCGTGCCCGCGGAGTTCCTGCCGCGTTCGGACGTCCCGACGCTGCTGGTGCTCTACTCGCAGAACCTCCAGCAGACCGTCAGCGCCGAAATCCAGCGCGAGCTGCAGGGCGCCGAGGGCCGCGCCGCGCCGCGCGGCGATCGCGTCAACATCGCGCCCAACATGCGCCTGACCGACCGCGACCTGCACGCCTCCATCGTCTACCTCGACGAGGCGCAGTTCAACGCCGCGGGCCTCAGCATCGCGCCCGGCCACGTGCGCTTCCTGCTCAAGGGCCGCGTGCCCGAGCTGCCCGCGTGGCTGGTGGACGGCGTGGAGCGCATCTGGCGCGACGCGGACTTCGTGCTCGATCCCATCACGATCCGGCCGCTCGTCTGGCTCGATGCGCGCGAGAGCGCCGCGCTCGCGTCCGACGCGCAGCGCCCCCGCGCCCTGCTCCCCGCCGGCGAGCTCTTCGCGCCCGAGCCGGCGCGCGCGGTGGAAAACCGGCATCCCCGGCGCGCGGAGATCCGCGCCGCGCAGCAGGAGCTGTTCTTCCGCTGGGCCCTGCTCGGCGGCGCGGCGACGCGCGCGGCGCTGTGGCGGCTCGCCGCCCGCGCGGCCGAGGGCCCGGTCACCGAGGACGTGTTCGAGCAATGCTTCGGCTTCGGTTTCGCCGATCTGCGCGATCGCCTGAGCGACTACCTGCCGAAGGCCGTCAAGGAGACGCATTGGATCAAGCCCGGCCCCCCGCCGCCGGCCGCGGACTTCGCGGTCACGCGCGCCACGCCCAACCAAGTCGCCCGCATCCGCGGCGAATGGGAACGCCTCGCCATCGCGCACGTGCAGCGCCGGCTGCCGCAGGTGCGCGAGCCCTACATCGCGCAGGCGCGCCGCACCCTGCGCCGGGCCTTCGACGCGGGCGACCGCGATCCGCGGCTGCTCGCCACGATGGGGCTCGTCGAGCTCGACGCCGGCAACGCCGCCGGCGCGCGCCAATACCTCGACCCCGCGTGCGCCGCCGGCGTGCCGCGGCCCCGCGCGCACCACGAGCTGGCGTGGCTGCGCTTCGCGGAGCTGCGGCGGGACACGCCCGAGACGAAGCTCTTTTCCTTCACCGAACTCGCGCCCGTCCTCGAGCCGCTGCGCCGCGCGGCGCAGCTGGCGCCGCCGCTGCCCGAGGCGTTTGCGCTGCTCGGCGAGGCTTGGGCGCGCTGCGAGCTCGCGCCGAACGCCGCCGAGCTCGCGGAGCTCGGGGCCGGCGCCCGGGCCTTTGTCCATAATCCCGCGGTGGCCTGGCCGATCGCCGCCGCCTATGCGCGCCACGGCCGCCCGGCCGAGGCGCTCGCCGCGCTCGAGGCCTGCGCCGGCTACCCGGCGGACGAGGCCACCGCGGCGGGGATCGCGCGGCTGCGCGCCGGGCTGGCCGGCGCCGCGCCGCGCCTTCTGAACGGAAAATAATCTGCCGCCCCCTAGATTCCCGCGCGCATTCTTGCTAAGGTCACGGCCTCATCCATGCGCCTGCTGCTTGTCGAAGACGAACGAAAGGTCGCCGACGTCATCTCCCGCGGACTGAGAGCCGAGCGCTACGCGGTCGACGTGGCCCACGACGGCCGCGCCGCCTGGGACATGGCCTCGCAGTGCGACTACGATGTCGTGATCCTCGACCTGATGCTCCCGGAACTCAGCGGCACGGACGTGCTGCGCCGCCTGCGCAAGCAGCAGAGCCCCGCGGCCGTGCTCGTGCTCACCGCACGCGACTCCACGGAGGACAAGGTCGGGATCTTCGAGGCGGGGGCGGACGACTACCTGACGAAGCCCTTCGCGTTCGCCGAGCTGCTGGTGCGCATCAAGGCCCTGCTGCGCCGCCCGCCCGCCAGCCGCACGCACGTGCTGCGCGTCGGCGACCTCGAGCTGGATCGGCTGGGCCAGCAGGTGCGGCGCGCGGGCCGGCGGCTCGAGCTCACCTCCAAGGAATACGCCCTGCTCGAGTATCTCATGGCCCATTCCGGCCGGGTGCTCACGCGCGCGATGATCCTGGAGCACGTGTGGGACGAGAGCTTCGAGGGCCTCACCAACATCGTCGACGTCTACGTGCGCCACCTGCGCGAGAAAGTCGACCTGCCGCACCCGCGGAAACTCATCCGCACCGTGCGCGGCGCGGGCTATTGCCTCAGCGACGAGGAGGAGGCCGCGCCGTGACCCCGCGCTCGCTGCGCTACCGCCTCGTGCTCTGGTATGCCGCGTGGCTCGTCGCGGTCTTCGCCGTGGCGGGCGCGCTGCTTTACCTCGGGCTGCGGCACTACGCCGAGAAAAACCTCGCCACCGCCCAGGCGCGCCGCGCCGAGCGCATCGCCCTCCTCCTGCGGCGCGCCCCGCTCACGCCCGCGCGCGATCTCGCCGCCGAGATCACCGCGAACTTCGCGCCGGAGGCGAGCGGGCGCTTCGTGCGCGTCGCGCGCGCCGACGGCACCCTCCTCTACCAGTCCGGCCAGCCGGGCGACCGCAGCTTCGACGCCGCGGCGATCGCGCCGCCGCCGCTCCGCGCCGGCCACCGCAAGGAGCTCCAGCCCGACGGCACCGAGGTCATCGTCGCCACGGTGGCGGCCCAGCCGGATGTGTTCGTGGAGACGGGCGAGTCGCTCGCCTCCGCGCTGTCGGAGATGCGGCGGCTGCTCGTCTCGCTCGCCATTGGCTTCGCGGCGGTGGGCGCCGTGGCGCTCGGCGGCAGCGTGGTGCTGCTGCGCCGCGCGCTGCGGCCGGTGGAGGAAATCGCCGCCAGCGCGGAGCGCATCACCTCGCGCAGCCTCGGCGAGCGCCTGCCCGTGCCGCCCTCGGGCGACGAGTTCGAGCACCTCTCGCAGGCGCTCAACCGCATGATCGAGCGGCTCGACCACGCGTTCCAGCACAACCGCCGCTTCCTCGCCGACGCCTCGCACGAGCTGCGCACGCCGCTCACCGTGCTGCGCGCCGAGCTCGAGGCGATGGTGCGCCGCCCCGATCTCGCGCCCGGCGTGCGCGACACCGCCGGCAACCTCCTCGACGAGGCCGAGCGCCTCGCGCGCATCGTCGAGAACCTCTTCGCGCTCTCCCGCCTCGACGCCGGGCAGGGGCACACCGAGCACGTGCGGTTCGACTTCGCCCGGCTCGTCGCCACCACCTCCGAGCAGATGTGCCTGCTCGCCGAGGACAAGGGCCTCACGCTCACCTGCGACGCACCGGCGCCGGTGCCGGTCGAGGGCGACTCGGCGCGCATCAAGCAGGTGGTGGTGAACCTGCTCGACAACGCGATCAAATACACGCCGGCCGGCGGGCGGGTCCGGCTCGGCGTGGCCGCGCGCGCGGACGAGGCGGTGTTCGAGGTGGTCGACAGCGGCATCGGCATCCCGCCCGACGCCCAGCCGCACGTGTTCGATCGTTTTTTCCGCGTCGATCCGGCGCGCAGCCGCGAGGTCGGCGGCGCCGGCATCGGCCTCTCGATCGTGAAGTCGATCTGCACCGCGCACCACGGGCGCGTGGAGGTCGAGAGCGACGTGGGCCGCGGCAGCTGCTTCCGCGTGCGCCTGCCGCTGGCCGGACACCCCTTGGCCGCAAACTAAACCCGCTGGTATGAAACTCCCCTTGTCCCCCCCCGCCCTCCCCGCGGCGCGCGTCGCCGGCGCCGCGCTGCTATTGTTGCTCCCGCGCGCGCGGGCCGCCGAGCCCGCGCCGGCGGGCCCCGCAACCGTCGTCGCCGTGGCCGCCGTCGCGCGAGGAGCTGGCGCGCGAGCTCGCGGTGCAGGCCGAGTTCAAGCCCTACACCGAGGTCGACCTGCACGCGAAGGTCTCCGGCTACCTGCGCGAGCTCAAGGTCGACCTGGGCGACACCGTGAAGGCCGGCGACGTCATCGCGACGCTCGAGGTGCCCGAGCTGCGCGAGGACCTCGCGAAAAGCGACGCCGCCACCGCGCGGGCCGAGGCCAGCTACAAGGACGCCCACCAGCAGTTCACCCGCCTCGCCAACGCCCGCCGCGCCCAACCCGATCTGATCGCGCAGCAGGATCTCGACATCGCCGAAGCCAAGGATGCCGCCGCCGCCGCCGCCCTCGCCGAGGCCAAGGCCGAGCGCGAAAAAGTGCGCACGATGGAATCCTACACGCGCATCGTCGCCCCGTTCGACGGGGTCGTGACCAAGCGCTACGCCGATCCCGGCGCGCTCATCCAGGCCGGCACCTCCTCGCACTCCCAGGCGCTCCCGCTCGTGCGGCTCTCCCAAAACCACCGCCTCCGCCTGAGCTTCCCGCTGTCCCTCTCCTACCTCGACGCCATCAAGGTCGGCGAAAGCTGCGAAGTCGATCTCGGGGGGAAACTGGGGCGGCGGAGCGTCACCATCGCGCGCTTCTCCCGCCGCATCTCGACCGACACCCGCACCATGACGGCCGAGGCCGACGTGGCCAACGCCGACCTCGCGCTCATCCCCGGCATGTATGCGACCGTCCTGCTGAAGGTCGATCGGCGGCCCAAGGCGCTCTCGATTCCCGTCGAGGCCGTGGCGGGCACGAAGCAGCCGACGGCGCTCGTCGTCAACGCCAAGGGCACCATCGAGGAACGCGCGCTGAAGCTCGGGCTCGAGACTCCCTCGCACTACGAGGTGCTCTCCGGCCTGAGCGAGGGCGAACTCGTCATGATCGGCAGCCGCACGCAGGTGCGCGCCGGCCAGGCCGTCGCCGCCAAGCGGATCGAGCCCGCCGCCGCGCCATGAACCCCACGCATCCCCCCGGCCACCTCGAGGCGCTGCGCCAGCTGGACGCCTGCACCCTCGCGAACGCCATCGAGACCTTCAACGTCCGCCTGCGCAACGAGGGCTTCGCCTCGGGCGGGCTGCGCTGCCTTTTTCCCCAGCTGCCGCCGATGGTGGGCCATGCCGTGACGCTCAAGGTCCGCGGCGCCTCGCCGCCGAAGACCGGCGCCGCCGCCTATCAAGAGGGCACCGATTGGTGGGACTACGTCCTCTCCGTGCCCGCGCCGCGCATCATCGTCGTGCAGGACGCGAGCTCGGAGCGCGGCCGCGGCGCGTTCCTCGGCGAGGTCCACGCCAGCATCCTGCGCGCGCTCGGCTGCGTCGGCGCCGTGACCGACGGCGCCGTGCGCGATCTCCCGGCGGTGGAGCAGATGGGGTTTCACCTTTTCGCCAACGGCGTGGCCGTGTCGCACGCCTACGTCCACATCGTCGAGACCGGCCGGCCGATCGAGATCAACGGCCTCGCCATCCGCTCCGGCGACTTGCTCCACGGCGATCTGCACGGCGTGCAAGCCGTGCCGCACGAGATCGTGGGCGCGCTGCCCGCGGCCGCGGCGAGAATCCAGGCGCGCGAGCGCGCGCTGATCGCCGCGGCGCGCGCGCCGCACGCCACGATCGAGACCCTGCGCGCCGCCGTGCAAGACCTCGGCCGCGGCTGAAGCGCCGCGCCCTCCCGCCCCCGTCACCCTTCCCTCCTTCATCATGTCCCGCTTTGCCCTGCGTTACCCCTACCTCATCCTGGTGGCGTGCCTGATCGCGTGCGTGATCGGCTTCACCAGCCTCGTGCGGATGCCGGTCGATTTGTTTCCCCCGATCAAGATCCCGGTGGTGGTCGTCGCGACCTTCTACTCCGGCATGCCGCCCGAGCAGATCGAGAACGACATCACGAGCCGCTTCGAGCGCTTCTTCACCCTCGGCAGCGGCATCGATCACATGGAGTCGCGCTCGCTGCCGGGCGTGAGCCTGATCAAGGTCTACTTCCAGCCCGGCAGCAACGCCGACTCCGCCGTCACCACCATCGCCAACCTCGCGATGGCCAACCTGCGCCGCCTGCCGCCCGGCACGCTGCCGCCGGTGGTGCTGAAGTTCGACGCGTCGAGCCTGCCGGTGTGCCTCATCACGCTGAAGGGCGAGGGCCTCAACGAGGCGCAGCTGCGCGACATGGGCCAATACAACGTCCGCAACCAGGTCGCCAACGTCCCCGGCGCCTCCGTGCCGCAGCCCTTCGGCGGCAAATACCGCCAGATCATGGTCTACGTCGATCCGCTGAAGCTCGAGGCGCACCAGCTCAGCGTGATGGACGTGGTCCGGCAGGTGAACGACGCCAACCTCATCCTGCCCGCCGGCGACGTGAAGATCGGGCCGCTCGACTACAACCTCTTCGCGAACAGCCAGGTCAACCGCGTCGAGGACATCAACCGCCTCCCGCTCAAGAACGTCGCCGGCTCGCCCGTGCTCGTGGGCGACGTCGGCGTCGCGCAGGACGCCGCCCAGATCCAGAACTGCATCGTGCGCGTCGACGGCCAGCCGTCCGTCTACCTGCCCGTGCTCAAGCAAGGCGGCGACTCCAACACCATCGCCGTGGTCGACGGCATCAAGGACGCGCTCTCGCGCCTGCTCGACGTGCCGAAGCAGCTCGCCGCCAAGGTCGTCTTCGACCAGTCGGTCTTCGTCCGCAACGCGATCGAGAACCTGATTCACGAGGGCGCCATCGGGCTGGCGCTCACGGGCGTGATGATCCTGGTCTTCCTCGGCAGCATGCGCGCGACGATCGCGGTCTTCCTCTCGATCCCGCTTTCGGTGCTGGCGGCCTTCGCCGCGCTCTCGGCGGCCGACAACACCGTGAACGTCATGGTGCTCGGCGGCCTCGCGCTGGCCTTCTCGCGCCTGATCGACAACTCGGTCGTCGTGCTCGAGAATATTTTCCGGCACATCGAGCTGGGCGAGAAGCCGGAGGCCGCCGCGGAGAAGGGCGGCCGGGAGGTCGCCCTGCCCGTGCTGGCGGCCACGCTCACGACCGTGGTGGTGTTTTTCCCGGTCACGTTTCTCTACGGGGTGAGCCGGTTCCTGTTCACCGCGCTCGCGCTCGCGGTCATCCTCTCGCTCTTCGCCTCCTACGTCGTGGCGATCACGGTGGTGCCGCTGTTCTGCGCGAAGTTCATCCGCGGGCACGGCCACGGCGAGGGCGAGGCGGCGCCGCCGCGCTCGGCGTGGCAGCGCTTCTACCACGGGTTCAACGCCGCGTTTGGCCGGATGCTCGGCGGCTATGAGGGCTCGCTCCGGTGGACGCTGCTGCGCCCGGCCGCGACCGTCATCGGGATCACGGGCCTGTTCATCCTGAGCCTCGGCGTCTACCCGCTCATCGGCCAGGCCTACTTCCCGCGCACCGACCCGGGGCAGTTTGTGGTGAACCTCAAGGCGCGCACCGGCACGCGGCTGGAGACCTCCGAGCAGCTCGTCGCCAAGGTCGAGGCGATCGCCCGGGAGGTCGTGCCCGCCGAGGAGCTGCGCATCGTGGTCTCCAACATCGGCGTCACGCCCGGCTTTTCCTCGATGTATACGCCGAACTCGGGCCCGCACACCGCCTTTGTGCAGGTGGGGCTGCAGCCCGGCCACAAGGTCGGCAGCTTCGCCTACATGGACCGCATGCGCGCGCGGCTCGCCCGCGACCTGCCGCAGGTCTCGGCGTATTTCCAGACCGGCGGCCTCGTCGACGCCGTGCTCAACCTCGGCCTGCCGGCGCCGCTCGACATCCAGGTGACGGGCTCGAACCTCGAGGAGGCCCACCGCATCGCCGTCGAGATCGGCCACAAGGTGCGCGCCCTGCCCGGCGTCAGCGACGTGCTCATCCCGCAGGATGTCGACGCCCCCTCGCTCCAGATCAACGTCGACCGCCTGCGCGCCAGCGAGATCGGCCTCAGCGAGAAGGAGGTCGTCGGCAACCTCATCTCCGCGCTCGTCTCCAACCAGATGATCGCGCCCAGCTACTGGGTCGATCCGAAGAGCGGCAACGACTACCTCATGACCGTGCAATACCCGGAGGGCACGGTGAAGAACCTCTCCGACCTCGCCGCCGTGCCGCTGCGCGGGGCCGGCCAGGCGAAGTCCGCCCGCCTCGACGCCATCAGCGACATCCGCCGGATCGAGGCGCCCACCGAAATCGACCACTACCAGCTCAAGCGCGTGATCGACATCTACGTCGCGCCCAAGGGCGAGGACCTTGCCAAGGTCGCCGCGGACATCGATCGGATCATCAAGGAAACCCACCTGCCGGAAAACCTGCGCGTGAACGTGCGCGGCTCGGTGCAGGCGATGCAGGCTTCGTTCAAGAGCTTCGGCCTCGGCCTGCTGCTCTCGACGCTGCTCGTCTACCTCATCCTCGTCGCGCAGTTCGAGTCCTTCGTCGATCCGCTGCTCATCCTGCTCGCGGTGCCGACCGGCCTCACCGGCGTGCTGCTCATGCTCTGGCTCACGCACACGACGCTCAACGTCATGTCGCTGATGGGCGTCGTCATGATGGTCGGCATCGTGGTCTCGAACAGCATCCTGATCCTGGAGTTTGCGCGGCGGCTGCGCGACGACGGCATGCCGCTGCAGGACGCCGTCATCACGGCCTGCCGGGTGCGCCTGCGCCCCGTGCTGATGACCTCGCTCGCCACGCTGATCGGCCTGATCCCGATGGCGCTCGCGCTCGGCGCCGGCAGCGAGGCCTACGCCCCGCTCGCCCGCGCCATCATCGGCGGCCTCGCCGTCTCCGTCGTGCTGACGGTTTTCATCGTGCCGGCCGCCTACCTGCTCGTCCACCGGAAGCGCGCGCCGCAGCCCGCCTCCGCCCCCGCCCCCATCCGGGAAAACTCATGAAGCTGCCACGCCTCGCCCTGCCCGCGCTCGCGCTCGCGCTCGCGGGCCTGCTGTCCGCCGCCGAGCCGGCCCTCACGTTTTCCGCCGCGCGGGAGGCCGCGCTCAAGGCGCACCCGCGCATCACCGTCGCGCGCCTGCGCACGCTCATCGCGCACGAGGGCGAGATCGAGGCGCGCGGCGCCTACCTCCCGCTCGTCGGCGCCAACGCCACGCTCGTGCGCTCCGGCCAGCAGATCACGCGCATCACCTCGGGCACGCTGAGCAACTCCCAGATCTTCGACCACGTGGGCGTGGGCGCGACGCTCAGCCTGCTCGTCACGGACTTCGGCCGCACCGCGAGCCTCAACGAGGCGGCGCGCCAGCGCGCGCGCGCGGCCGAGGCGGACGCGCTCGCCACGCGCGCGCAGCTCCTGCTCGAGGTCGACGCGGCTTACTTCGACGCCTTGCGCACGCACGCGGTGCAGGCCGTCGCGCGGCAGACCCTCGCCGCGCGGCAGGCGCAGTTCGAGCGCACGCGCGTGCTCGCCGAGTCGCAGCTGAAGTCGGAGCTCGACGTGCGGTTCGCGCGCGTCGCCGTCGACGAGGCCCGCCTGCTGGTCGATTCCAGCGAGAAGGACTGGCGGGTGGCCGCCGCCATCCTCGGCGATCTGATCGGCGCCACGGAACCGATCGAGGGCGGGCGGCTGGAGGTCCCCGCGGCGCCGGGCGAGCTGCCCGCCGCGGCCGAGCCGCTGGCCGCCGCGGCCCTGCAGGCGCGCCCCGAGCTCCAGCGCCAGCGCGCCGAGGCCGAGGCGCTGCGCGCGGCGGCCCGCGCCGCCCGCGACGCGACCCGCCCCACGCTTTCGCTCGTGGCCTCCGCCGGCTACACGCCGATGGACGATCCCCGCTTCGAGCGGAAATACTCCGCGGGCGCCCTCAACCTCAGCGTGCCCCTCTTCGCGGGCGGCATCTACCGCTCGCGCGAGCGCCAGGCCAGCGCCCAGGCCGAGGCCGCCGAGGCCGCGCTCCAGGATCGCTCCAACCTGGTCGTGCGCGACGTGCGGCTGGCGTGGCTCGAGGCGGGCCACGCCCGGGAGCGCATGGCGCTCACGCAGAGCCTGCTCGAAAACGCCGAGGCCGCGCTCACCCTGGCGCGCAGCCGCTTCGAGCAGGGCCTGAGCTCGACCGTCGAGCTCACGCAGGCCGAGCTCGCGCGCACCTCCGCCGAGATCGCCCGCACCACGGCTGATTTCAGCTATCGGGTGCGCCGCACCATCCTCGACTACCAGACCGGCGCGCTGCGCTGAGCGGCCGCCGCGGTCGAAAAAGCATGGCGATGGGAGCGCGCTTGCGCGCGATGGGTGCGACAAGCGCCAGCGCGCCGCCACTCAAGCCATCGCCCGCAAGCGGGCTCCTACCTGCCGAACATCGCGCCTTTTTCGACGCCCCGTCAGAACCGCACCGTGCCCTCGAACTGGAATCGCTTGCCCGCGGTGTCGGTCGTGCCGGCGGGGATTTTCTTGATCAGGTCGTTCATGAAGAGGTTCGCCGAGATCAGCAGGTAGTCGTAGGGCGAGTAGCTCGTGCGGATGACGTTGCTGCGGAGGTTGGTGCCGCCGCTGAAGCCGCCCGCCAGCGAGGCCGGGTCGGTGTTCCAGCCCGGCGGCACGCTGCGGTAGTAGGCGCCGAAGTCGCCGTCGAGCATCTCCTCCCACCACGCGTCCGCCCCGACGTGGTGGTGGCGGAAGCCGACCTCCCACTGGCCGGCCTTCCCCGCCTTGCCGAGCGTGAGCCCGGCGGTCCAGGCGTTGTTGTTCGCGGGCGCGCCGGGATTGTGCAGCGCGTCGGCGTTGAAAGTGATCGGGAACTTGCCGGCGTAGCCGGGCATCCCGTCGAGCAGGTGCGTGACGGTCGCCTCGAAATAGAACGGGCGGTAGTCGTAGGCGAGCGCGCCGGGGCGACGCTGGCCTTCGCGCCCTCCTTGCCGCGATCAAGAAAGCGCCACTTGGCGCCAATCTCGGAATTCGACAGGCCCGATTCGCTGCGGCCGCGCGCCGGCTTCGAGCTCAGCCAGTCGAGCGCATAGCTCAGCTTGACCGTATCCGTGACCCCGTAGTTCACCTCAAACATGGGCGCGGAGGTGTCACGGCTGCCACCACCGCGGGACTGCGAAAGCGCCAGGTTAAACTCCCAGCCGCCCTTGCCCGGGGTGCCGGGATCGTCGGTGTTCATGGGCGGCGAGCCTTGGGCGAAGGCGGCGGGGGCCAAAATCAGAAGCAGGGCGGCGCAGGGCACCGAACGCGGGAGCTGGAGGACGGGCATGTTTTTTTCGGGGGCTGGTTTGGGCAAGACGGCCGTGAGGCGCAAGCGGCGGAAGTCGCGATTTTTGACCTTTCCCGGGTGACCTGAAGCCCGCATTAAGGCGCGCTGAAAATTTCTTCAGCCCGGTTTACCCTCGCGCCCGCGGCGACGCTTCGTCTCCTTTCGCCGCACCCGCCTGCGTCCGTCCTTGAAAATCCTCATCGTCGAAGATCAGCGCCGCCTCGCCAGTTCCTGAGGAAAGGCCTCGCTGAGCACGCCTACACCGCCACGTGGGCGCAGGGCTGCCGCGAGGCGCGCGACGCGCTCTGCGAAACCGGCTACGACGCCATCATCCTCGACCTCGGCCTGCCCGACGGCGACGGGCTCGCGCTGCTGCAGGAGTGGCGCAAGGGTGGCTTCAACGAGCCCGTGCTCATCCTCAGCGCGCGCGACTCCGTGCAGGACCGCATCAAGGGCCTCGACCTCGGCGCCGACGACTACCTGCCCGAGCCGTTTTCGTTCGAGGAACTGCTCGCGCGCGTGCGCTCGCTCATGCGCCGGCAGAGCGCCGCCAAGGAAACCGTGCTCGAGCACCGCGCGCTGCGCATGGATCTGCTCGGCCGCACCGTCGCGCTCGGCGGCGCGCCCGTCGAGCTCACGAGCCGCGAGTTCGCGCTGCTGGAGATTTTTTTGCAGAACCCGGGCCGCATCCTCACGCGCACGCTCATCAGCGAGAAAGTCTGGGAGTGCACTACGACGTCGATACCAACCTCCTCGACGTCTACATGAGCAAGCTCCGCGGCAAGCTCGACCTCGACTCGGCCAAGCCGCTCTTCAAGACCGTGCGCGGCGTGGGCTACCAGTTGCCATGAACGCGGGCGCGTTCGGCCGTGGACGAGGCGTCTCGCCTCGTTTCAGCCAGGCCACGAGGCGAGGCGCCTCGTCCACCGCTCGCCCATGAAATCCATCGGCGCGCGCCTCTCGCTCTGGCATGCGCTGGCGTCGACGCTGACGTTCGCGTGCCTCTTCTTCGCCGGCCGCTACTTCCTCGAGCGCCATGCCATCCACGCGCTCGACCTGATGAACGCCGCGGAGTTCGAGCAGGTGAAGGCCCGCCTCGGGCCCGACGCCGCCGCGCTCACGCCCGAAGAGCTGCGCGGCCACCTCCGCAGCGCGATGGCCAACGACTCCGTGCTCTTCTACGTCGAGATTCACGACCACGCCGGCACGGCCGTCTTTCGCTCGAGCAACCTGCGCGACCGCCCCGTCCCGGTCACCGCCGGCGAGGATGTGTTCAACGCCTCTGTCGAGGGCCTCGGCGAGCTGCGCGCGGGCCGCTTCGCGCTCGGGCCGCTCACCGTCCTCATCGCCACCTCCAAGCGCCACATCCGCCAGCTCGTGATGCTCGGCTACGAGCGGAACTTCTACATCCTCACCGCGGTGATGTTCGTGGTCAGCATCGCCATCGGCTACGGCGTCAGCCGCGTGGCGCTGCGGCCGCCGCGGCTCATCCAGGAGACGGCCACGCGCATCGGCTCGCACAGCCTGAGCGCGCGCGTCGGGCGAAGCGGCGTAGATTAGCTCGACGTAGTCGCGCGTCATGGCGTCGCGGTCGTCGAGGAGGTTCCAGACGAGCGCGGCCTCGCCGCCGGGGCGCAGGATGCGCCGCCACTCGGCGCGCGTGCGCTCGTGGTTGAACCAATGGAAGGCCTGTGCGCACACGATGGCATCCACGCTCGCGCCGGGCAGCGTCGTGGCCTCCGCCGTCGCGTCCACGCTCACGAATCCCGGAAACGCCGCGAGCCCGCGCTCCGCCTGCGCGCGCATTGCCGCGCCGGGCTCGAGGGCGAGCACGCGCGGCCCGCGCTCCAGCACGAGCCGCGTGAAGATGCCCGTGCCCGAGCCGACGTCCGCCACCGTGCGCCCCGCGCGCCAGCCCTGCGCCGCGGCGAGATGCGCGATGAGCGCGGCGGGATAAGTCGCGCGATACCGCGCGTAGGGCGCGGCGCGCGACTCGAAGCGCTGCGCGCTGCCGGGCATGGTCATGCGCCGTTGATCGCGCGCCGCGGCGCGCCGGTCAACTCATCGCCTTCAGCGCGATGAGCGCGAGCGTGACGGTAATCGCGCCGCCGATGCGCGTGGCGATCTGCGCAAAGGGCATCATCTGCATCCGGTTCGCCGCGGTGAGGATCGCGACGTCGCCCGTGCCGCCCTGGCCCGAGTGGCACGCGTTCACGATCGCGGCCTCGATCGGGTAGAGCTTCACCCATTTGCCGACGAACCAGCCGGTCGTCATCAGCGTGACGACGGTGGCGACGATCGTCGCCAGGTTGGCGGGGTGGAGCGCGGCCATGAGCTTGTCCCACGGCGTCATCGCCACGCCGATGGCGAAGAGCAGCGGGTAGGTCACGGCCGTGCGGAAGAATTTGTAGACGATGCCCGCGCCGTGCTGGAGCTGCGGCGGCACGGCCATGCTGATCTTCACGGCCACGGCGAGGAAGAGCATCACGACGGGCGCGGGAAACCGGAACATCTCCGGCGGCAGCGTGCCCGCCGCGACGCCGAGCAGGTAGAGCGTGATCGCGATGCTCGCGCCGGCGGCGATGTGGCTCACGTCCATGTGGCCCGTGATTTCCTCCTCCTGCGCGTGCAGCTCGTCGCTCTCGCCGGGCTGGATGCGGCCCTCGCCGGTGAGGTGCGGGAATTTTTTCCCGACGAAGTTGAGCGCGCCCGAGAGCAGGATCGCGGTGAGGCTGCCGAGCATCACCGGCGGCAGCACGCGCGCGAACTCGTCGCCTTGTTTCAAGTGGAGGATCTCCGCGTAGCCCATGGAGAGCGGGATCGCGCCCTCGCCCACGCCGCCGCCCATGATGGGGACGACGATGTAGAAGAAAGCCTCCCGCGCGCCGAGCCCCAGGGCCGCGCCGACCGCCGTGCCGACGAGCGCCGCCGCCACCGAGCCTGCGGCGAGCGGCACGAAGATCTTCAGGAACCCGCGGATCAGCACCGTGCGATCCATGCTCAGGATCGAGCCCACGATGATCGAGGCGATGAAGAGGTAGAGGAAGTTGGTGTTGCGCGTGAAGTCCGTCACGGTCTGCACGATCACCGGCGGCACCCAGCCCTTGTAGGCGAGGAACGACGGGATGAACGTCGCGAAGATGGCCGCGCCGCCGATCTCCTTCACGAGCGGGAGGCGCTTGCCGAGCTCGCCGCAGAGGAAGCCGCCGACCGCGAGCACGGCGATCATCGTGCACACGTCGTTGGGCGTCTTGCCCGACGCGGGAAACTTGCCGGTCACCACGAAGGCCGTGAGCACGCCGACGAGCAGCACCGCCACGGGCACGGGCAGCACGCCGATGCGCAGCTCCATCAGGCGCCACCAGCCGTGCGGCCAGAATTTCTCGTTGGGATCGCGGGAGGAGGGGGCGGGAGCGGGAGGCATGGGGTGGTGGAAACCAAATGTCGGCGCGGGGCGTGAAGCCGCGTTGAACGCAGGCTGAATTTCGCTTTAGGCGGCGGCGCCGTTCGCCGGGACCGCCTTGCGCGCCGCCGCCGCGGCCCGCCGCTTGAGGTAGCTCACGGCGCCTGTCCACGCCAGGGCGGGCACGGCGAGCGCGCCGAGCAGCAGGAGGATCTTCACCGGCCATCCACCGACATGTCCCAGATGGAGCGCCATCATCCAGTAGTAGATCCTGAACCCGCGCGGCGCCTCGGCGTAGGGTTGCGCGCGCAAGAGGCGGCCGGTGCCGCCGTCGAGCCACGCATACGACCGCGCCGTCGCGTGCGGGCCGTCGCGCTCGATCGTGTAGGCCGCGACCCGGCCTTCCTTCGGCAGCGGGAGGTAGATCTCACGCGCGCCGGGATAAAGCCGCTCCACCTCCCGGGCGATCGCGTTGAAGCCCACGAACGGCGCCGCGGGATTCGCCACGCTGGGCAGCGCGGCTTTCACGGAGCCGCTCAGGGGATAGAGCCCGGCGCGCACGGCGTCGAACGCGATCGGCAGGCTCGTCACCGCGCTCACGAGGAGCAGCGCCGCCGCGTAGAAGCCGAGCGTGTGGTGGAAATTCAGGTGAAAGGCGCGGCCGCTCAGGCGGAAATTGAACTTCAGCGCGCGCATCAGGGCGCGCCGGGTCGCCGGCCACCATGCGACCAGGCCCGTGAGCGTCACACCGATGAGGACGAGCGCGAACGTGCCGTTGATCTTCTCGCCGAGGTCGGAGGGCGGCAGGCCGAGGTATTTGTGCAGGCCCTCGACCCAGCCGTAGCTCTCGCCGTAGCGCGCACGCAGGCCGAGCACCTCGCCGTTCCAAGGGTTCAGGTGCACGTAGCGCTTGTCCTTGAAGTAGACGAGAAACGGCATCGTCGGATCGCCGTGGAAACGCACGCTCTCCAGCTCGGCCGAAGGATTCGCCTGCTGCGCGCGGGCCACGAGCGCCTCCGGCGCGAGCCGCGCCGCGCCAGGCGCCACGACAAAGCGCGCCGGGTCGAGCGGGCGCTCCAGGTGCGGGCGAAAGACGAGCAGCGCGCCGCTCACGGCCACGACGATGAAAGCGAGGCCGGCGATCAGCCCGGCCCAGAGATGGGCGGCAACGAGGGGTTTGCGCAGCGCGGGGTTCATGGGGCGGGAAAGTGTCGGTGCCCGCGGCAATCAATCAAGCCTCGCGCGCTGCTCGGCGGCGTGCGCGGCGGGGAGCGGGAGGAAGCCGCTGCCGTCGGCGACGATGCGCTGGCCGTCGGCGCTCACGATGAAGCGCAGGAACTCGCGCAGCCGCGGCTCGAGCGCCGTGCCCGGCTTGCGGTTCAGATAGATGTAGATGCTGCGCACGAGCGGATAGCTGCGGTCGCGGAACGTCTCCATCGACGGCGCGACGAACGGCCCGCGCGCGTCGCGGGCGAGCGCGAGCGGCTTGAGGCCGGCGATGCCCTTCGCCTGCGGCATGAGGGTCCACGCGATGCCGAGCGGGTTCTTGGCGAGTTCGTTTTCCAGCATCGAGCGGAGGCCGAGCCGCCGCGCCGCCTGGTCGGACTCGCCGATCATCTTGCTGCCGGTCTCGACGTAGCCGCGGTAGTTGGGCGCCCACTTGTCGGAGTTTTTCAGGATGTGCCACTGGAAGAAACGCGAGGCGCCCGACGGCGCGTGGCCGCAGGTCTAGATGGCCTGGCCGGCCCACGGCGCGCCCGCGAGGCCGAGCTGGTCCCAGGTGCGGAGGTTTTTCTCCGGGCCGCGCGCGGCCTCGGGCGACCATTTGAAACCGCGCAGGCCGCCGCTGCGCTCGCTGCCAAAGATGCCGTCGAGCTGCGCGAGGGTGGAGTCCGCGCTTGAGGCGGCCGAAGCCCATGTTGGAGCCGCCGGTGTTGGGATCGCCGACGAGGTTGGCGTAGATGCGCAGGCGCTCGTTCCACTTGTCGCTGCCGCCGAGGATGAGGTCGGAGATCGTGGTGGCCTGGCTGTAGCGCTGGTTTAGGCCGCAGGGGATGATCTCCTTGTCGGCCCACTCGCCGGTGAGGCCGAGCTGGCCCCGCTTGCGGAGGTTTTTCTCCGGGCCGCGCGCGGCCTCGGGGTGCCAGTCGGTGCCGACCCAGCCGCCGAGGCGCTCGGCGCCGAAGATGCCGTCGAGCTGCTCAAAGTCGATCCGCGTGAGGGGGTTGTCCTTGTGCACCACGATGCCGAAGCCGGGGTTCCAGCCGGTGACGTTGTAGGAGCCGGTGGCGATGACGATCTCGAGCGGGCTGCGGTTCTTGTAGCGCTAATAGAGCTGGAGTTCCTCGGTCTTGATCTTGCGGCCCATGCCGAGGTCGGAGACGCCGAACACGAGCGACGGCACGGCGGCGCGCGTCGTGAGCATGTGGTAGTCGAACTTCACCCCGGGATGGAATTTCTGGAGTTCCTTCTCCCAGTATTCGCCGACGTTGCCATCGACGATGTCGTTGCTGCCCCAGAGGCGGATGGTGCCGGTGATTTTTTCCTTCGGCTGGTAGGCGGGGAGCGCGGAGAGGTCGAACTGGTCGGCGGCGTAGTAGGGCTTCTTGCCCTTGATCTTCAGGTTCTCGGCGCGGGCCTCCTGCATGGCGAGGCCGGTGGAGATTTTTCCTCGGCGGCCGCGACGCACGCAGCGGACACGAGGGACCGGAGAACGACTTTGGCTTTCATCGGGGCAAGGGGAGCGGCTTCAGGCGCCGCCATGCGCGTTGGGATCAATCGAGTTTGCGCAGCTGCTCCTTCAGGTAGCCCGCGGGCAGCGGGTAGTAGTAGCCCACGCGCGCGATGATCTCCTGGCCCTCGCGGCTGAGCACGAAGCGCATGAACTCGCGCGCGCGCGGGTCGAGTTTTCCGCCGGGCGGCTTGTTGACGTAGAAATACGCGTCGCGGATCAGCGGGTAGGTGCGGTTGGCGACGTTGTCGGGCGTGAGCGCGACGGCCGGGCCGCCGCCGCGGGGCGAGACGCGGAGCACCTTCAGGTGCGGGTAGTTTTTCGCGTGCATCAGCGCGGCGATGCCGAGGGTGAACTTGTCGCCCGCGAGTTGCTCGAGCGGGCGCTCGCTCGCCACGGCCTGGCCGGCGGCGTCGGGCGAGGCCTGCTTGGCCTCGACATACTCCATGAAGTTGCCGTTCCACTTGTGCGACCAGGCAAAGAGCGCGCGCTCGATCGAGACGGCGAAGCCGGGCGCGGCGTAGCCGAACGTCATGATCTCCCTGCCGGCGAACTCGCCCTTCAGGCCGAGCTGGTCCCAGGTGCGGATATTGGTCTCGCGGCCGCGGCCGAGGCGCGAGGTGAAGAGCCAGTTGTGGTCGCGCAGCTCCCAGCCGGCGCTGCGCTCGCTGCCAAAGACGCGCTCCAGTTGATCCATCGAGATTTCGTCGAGCGGGTTGTCCCGGTTCACGACGATGGCCCAGGCGAAGAGCGAGCCGCGCTTCTCGTAGCCGCCGGTCGCCACGGAGATCTCGGTGGGCATGTAGCCGAAGGCGTTGAAGAACGGCATCTGGTCGGTGATCTTCGCGTCGTCGCCCATCGGGGCGACGTCCGCGATGCCGGTGTAGAGGCCGGCGAGGCCGCCCTCGCTGCTCGGGATGTGGCTCGTCGTCACGCGCGCCTCGGGGTGGAAGCGCATGAAGCCCTCCGCGAGATACGGCACGGCGTTCTTCAGCTCGCTGCCCCAGATGCGCACGGCGCCGACGATTTTCGCCTCGGGCTGGTAGCCCGGCAGCGCGCTGAGATCGGGTGCCGGCAGCTCGGTGTAGGTGGCGGTGGTGCCGAAGCCGTCGACGCGCAGCGTGTCCTTGATCTTGTCGAACGCCGCGTAGGTCGGGACGGTGGCGGTGAGCTTGTCGCGGAGGCCGGATTTCATCGCGCCCATGGCGGCGAACGCGACGGGGTCGCGATACTCGAGCACATTGAGGGCGTCGACCTGGCCGGTCTCGCCGCGCTCAAGGTAGGCGGTGTAGCGCACGAGGTGCTTCGTGGCGCGCATGGCCTCGTAGAGCGGCTTGATGTAGCCGGCGACGAACTCGCCGAAGCGGGCGGCGGGCACCTTGGGCCGGTAGGTGTTGACGACGAAGACCGAGCGGTTCGAGTCGCGCGGCGAGAGCTCGCCGTGCGCGAGCGCATCGGCGCGGCGCACGATCAGGCCGGCGGGGAGCGACGGCGCGGCCTCACGCTGCCAGATGTCGGCGGAGTTTTCGCTGGGGAACTCGAGGACGACGAAGGTCTCAAACTGCGGCTTGCGGTCGGGATTCTGCGTGTTCTCGGCGCGGCCGCGCGTGAGGAGCAGCGCGTCGGCGACCTGGCCGGACTGCCGCCACTTCGCGAGCAGGGGCGCGAGCTCGGGCGGCTGCGCCTGGCCGGCGGGGACGCGGAGGAGGACGTTGGCGGGCGCGGCTTCGGCCACGAACGTGACGCCGACGAACGCAGCGGCGGCGAGCAGGCGGGCGAAGAAGGAGAGACGGAGAGAGGGGGAGACGGGGAGACGCGGTGTCATGGGAAGCGGGAGGTCGGCGGAGTTTCTGGAGGAGCGCGCGCTCACTCGCAACGCGCGAGCTTCGCCAGCTCCTGGCCCTCGCGGCCCAGCACGAAGCGCTCTCTTCCGCGCGGCGCGCGCCCGCGCCGCGAGGCCGACGCGCTCATCGGCTACAAGACGCGCCTCCCGCAGGGGCTCGGCCGCGTGCCGATCGAGGTGCAGCTCAACGCCAACAATCTCGTCCAGCAAAGCTCCTACACGCTCGTCCGCCGCGATCCCGACGGACAGATCTTCCGGGCCGCGCTCAACCCGCCGACGACCTACGTGCTGAGCGCGCGGATGAACTTCTGATCCGCGCTGCGTGCGTTCAACGGAACGACGGCTTTCCAGCCGCCGTTTTTTTCTTCTTACTCCCCCCATGCGTCCTCTCCTCCGCCTACTCATCGCCCTCGCCGCACCGCTCGCGTTCGCCGCGCCGCCCAACCTCATCTTCGTCCTCAGCGACGATCTCGCGCAGGGCGATGTCGGCGTCTACGGCCAGAAACTGATCCAGACCCCGCGCCTCGATCGCATGGCGCGCGAGGGCACGCGCTACACGCAGGCCTACTGCGGCACGACGGTCTGCGCGCCGTCGCGCACCTCGCTCATGACCGGGCTGCACAGCGGCCACGCGCCCGTGCGCGGCAACTGGGAGATGCCGGTCGAGGGCCAGCTCCCGCTGCCCGCGAGCACCGTCACCGTCGCGCAGATCCTGAAGACCGCCGGCTACGCCACCGCCGTCATGGGCAAGTGGGGCATGGGCATGTTCGACACCACGGGCAGCCCGTTGAAGAAGGGCTTCGACCATCAATTCGGCTACAACTGCCAGCGCCACGCGCACTCGTATTTCCCGGAGTTCCTCTACCGCGACGGCCAGCGCGTCCCGCTCCCCGGCAACACCGGCAAGGGCGTCGGCCCCATCTACGCGCAGAACCTGATCCAGGAGGATGTGCTCAACTGGGTGCGCGCGAAAAAGGACCAGCCGTTCTTCCTCTTCTACGCCATCACGCTCCCGCACGGAAACCACGAGATCGACAACCTCGGCGTTTACGCCGACAAGCCGTGGACGCCCACGCAGAAGGCCTACGCCGCGCAGGTCACGCGCCTCGACCGCGACGTGGGTCAGATCCTCGATCTCCTCGCCGAGCTCGGGCTGGAGAAAAACACGCTCGTCATGGTCGCCGGTGACAACGGCTCGTCGTTCTCGCCGGATTCCGAGGTCGGCAAGCTCTTCGACCAGGCGGGCAACGGCCTGCGCGGCTACAAGCGCGAGCTCTACGAGGGCGGCCTGCGGCAGGCGGCGTTGGCGCGCTGGCCCGGCGTCGTGCCCGCCGGCCGCGTGCGCGACGAGCCGTGGGCGTTCTGGGACTTCCTGCCGACCGCCGCCGAGCTGGCCGGCGCGAAGCTCCCCGCCGGCTTCAAGCCCGACGGCTTCTCGCTCGTCTCCTTCCTGAAGGGCGGGCCTGCGCCGACGCGCGAGTATTTCTACTGGGAGCTGCACGAGCAGATGCCGATTCAGGCCGTGCGCTTCGGCAACTGGAAGGCCGTGAAGCCGCGCCATGACCGGGCGATCGAGCTCTACGATCTCACCGCCGATCCGGCGGAGGCGAAAAACATCGCCGCGCAAAATCCCCAGCTGGTCGCGAAGGCCGAGGCGCTGATGAAGGCCGCGCACACCGACGATCCGAACTGGCCGCTCACCGGCCGCGCCGCCAAGCGCAACGCCGACCAAGCCGTCAACAAGAAGAAGGCCGCGAAGTCGGAGTGAGCCGGGAGGCGTGGTCCGGACGGCGACCTTGCGCGGGGCCACGTGGGTCGGCCGCGGCGCGCGCAAGAATCTCCGAAGAAATACCGGGCTTCTCATGGTGGCGGGGCGCCTGATTCGGTGGCCTTGCCGGATCTTCCCGGGGCGCTTCGCCGCGCCGCCCGGACCTCCGAGCCACCCTGCCCTCCTCGCCCAGGCGCCCGCGCGTCGCCGCCACGCTTTTTTTCGCCGCTGTCGCCCGCGCCATTGCGGCCGACTCGCCGCCCGCGCGGCCCGGCACCGGCTTCGCGCCCGGCGAAACCGATCCCGGCCGCGAGGCCGCGCAGCTCGAGGTCGCCGCGGCGCACAAGGCCGCGATCCGCAAGCCCGTCGCCCGCCAGCCCGACGGCAACGGACTTGTCGTGATCACCGGCGAGCTGAAGCAGTGGCACAAGGTCACGCTCAATCTCGCGGGGCCCTTCGCCGCCGAGACCGACACGGTCCCGAATCCCTTCACCGACCTCGCGCTCAGCGTCATCTTCACCCACGAGTCCGGCGCGCCGCGCTACGTCGTGCCCGGCCATTTCGCCGTGGATGGCCGCGCCGCCCACACCTCCGCGACGTCCGGCACCGGCGCGCCGTTTCTCAAGGCCGGCGCCGACGCGCCCGAGACGCTCCTCGCCCACACGGACTTCGACGACACGATCGCGCTCAAGCGCAACGTCCCGCTCAAGACGTGGTCGCCCCACGTCGCCGACTGGCGCCCCGGCGATCCCACGTGGGGTGCCGCGAAGAAGGGCCGGGGCCTCATCGGCGCGCTCAACTACCTCGCCGCGAAAGGCGCCAATTCCTGCTCGTTCCTCACCTACAACGCCGCCGGCGACGGCGACAACGTCTGGCCCTTCATCGCGCGCGACGAGAAATTCCACTATGACTGTTCCAAGCTCGACCAGTGGGGCATCGTCTTCGATCACGCCACGCGGCTCGGGCTCTTCCTCCACTTCAAGCTCCAGGAAAACGAAAACGACGATGACCGCATCGGGGCCGAGCGCCGGCCGGGCCGCGTGCCCGAGTCGCTCGACGGCGGCGCGACCGGCCCCGAGCGCAAGCTCTACCTGCGCGAGCTGATCGCGCGCTTCGGCCACGCGCTCGCGCTCAACTGGAACCTCGGCGAGGAGAACACCCAGTCGCCCGAGGAGCAGCGCGCGATGGCGCAGTTCATCGCCGACACCGATCCTTATCACCACCTCATCGTGATCCACAGCTTTCCGCAGCAGTAGGATCGCGTGCATGAGGCGCTGCTCGGCTCGCAGCCGGTGCTCACCGGCGCCTCCGCGCAAAACCCGTGGCACCGCGCGCACCAGCAGGTGCTGAAGTGGGTGCGCGCCTCCGCCGCCGCCGGCCGCCCGTGGGTCGTGTGCAACGACGAGCAGCACCCCGCCGGCCTCGGCGTGCCGCCCGATCCGGGCTACCGCGGCTTCGCGGGGAGAAGCAGCTCCGGCAAGGACGTTGGCTACGACCTCCACGACATCCGGAAGGCGACGCTCTGGGGCACGCTCATGGCCGGCGGCGGCGGCGTGGAATACGACTTCGGCTACCAGCTCGCCGAAAACGACCTGCTCCTCGAGGATTTCCGCAGCCGCGATCGCTCGTGGGACTATTGCCGCATCGCGCTGGAGTTTTTCGCGCGCGAGAAAATCCCCCTCGATCACATGACCAACGCCGACGAGCTGGTCGGCAACGCCGCGCACGACAACTCCGCCTACTGCCTCGCGCAGGCCGGCGCGCTCTACCTCGTCTATCTGCCCAAGGGCGGCGCGCGTCCGCTCGATCTCGCGGCGGCGGGCGGCGAGTTTTCGCTGGCGTGGTTCAACCCCCGCGACGGTGGCGCATCCCGGCCCGCCGGAAAAATCCGCGGCGGCGCCATCGTTGCCCTCACCGCGCCCGGCGCCGACGACTGGCTCGCCATCGCGCGCCGCGCGCCCTGATGCTGTCGCCTGTTCCGCTTCCTTCCATGACGACATTTCGCATCGCAGTTCTTCCCGGCGACGGCATCGGGCCCGAGGTGGTGGCCGAGGGCGTGAAAGTCCTCCGCGCCGTCGAGGCGATGCTCCCGGGCGTGCACTACGATTTCGCGGAGCATGCCGTCGGCGCCGGGGAATACCTGCGCTCCGGCAATCCGCTGCCGCCCGCCACGCTGGCGAAGATCCGCGAGGCGCATGCCATCCTCCTGGGGGCGATGGGGCTGCCCGAGGTGCGCTGGCCCAGCGGCGTCGAGATGACGCCCCAGATCGACCTGCGCGAGCAGCTCGATCTCTACAACGGCGTGCGCCCCATCCGGCTCCGCCACGAGGCCCACACGCCGCTGAAGGGCTTCGGCCCGGGCCCCGGCCAGCGCCCCATCGACTTCGTGATCGTGCGCGAGAACTGCGAGGGCCTCTTCGCCGAGCGCCTCACGCCGCGCCCGGCCGGGCGCGACTTCGAGGCCGACACGCTGCGCATCACGCGCCGCGGCGCCGAGCGCATCTGCCGCGAGGCGTTCAAGCTCGCGCGCCGCCGCCGGAAAAAATGCACGCTCGTGGACAAGGCCAACGTCCTGCCCTCGATGGCGTTTTTCCGCAAAGTGTTCGACGAGGTCGCGCGCGATTTCCCCGAGGTGCAGACGGAGCACGTCTACGTTGACGCGATGGCGCTCTTCCTCGTGCAGCGGCCCGACTCGTTCGACGTGATGGTCACCGAGAACATGTTCGGCGACATCCTCTCCGATCTCGGCGCGGGCATCATCGGCGGCATGGGCATGGCGCCCTCGGCGGATATCGGGGACCAGCACGCGGTCTTCCAGCCGTCGCACGGCACCGCCCCCACGATCGCGGGCAAGGGCATCGCCAATCCCATCGCCACGATCCTCTCCGTCGCGCTGATGATCGAGTGGCTCGGCGCGCCCGACGCCGTGCGCGGCGCGCGGATGATCGAGCAGGCCGTCGAGGAGGTGCTCGCCGATCCGGCGAACCGCACCGCCGATCTCGGCGGCAAGCTCGGCACCGCGCAGATGGGCAACCTCGTCTGCCAGGCGCTGACATGAAAACCCCGCGCCTCCTCGTCGCGCTGCTCGCGGCCTCATCGGCTTTCGCACGGAACCCGCGTGGCGCTCGCTGTTCAACGGCCGCGATCTCACCGGCTGGAAAATCGTCGGCGCCGCGCCGAAGGCCTGGACCGCGGTCGAGGCCGGCGCGCTCACCGGCCACATGGTGCGCGGCACGCCGGAGCACACGTTTTTCTGCACGGAGGAATCGTTCGGCGACTTCATCCTCGAGCTGGAGTGCCTCCAGACCGGCGGCTTCAACACCGGCATCCTCTTTCGCTGCGTCGACACACCGGCCGACGCCACGGTGCGCCTGCACGGCTACCAGGTGAAAATCGATCCGTCGACGACCCGCCGCTGGACGGGCGGCATCTTTGACGACTACGGCCGCAACTGGCTCTGGCTGCAGACGCTCGAGGGCGATGACCGCGCGCGCGCCGCCTACCGGTTCAACGAGTGGGCCCGCTTCCGCATCGAGGCGATCGGCCGCGCGCTCAAGGTCTGGGTCAACGGCGTGCCGACCGCGCACCTCCTCCACGACAAATATGCGCGCGGCCCGATCGCGCTCAAAATCCACTCCTTCCCCGCCAACGGCGACGCCGCGCAGGAGCAAGACCTGATCCGCTACCGCAACGTGCGCATCCTCACGGGCGACCTCGCCCGCCACGCGCAGCCGATCGATCTGCCGGCGCGCGAAGCCGACCCGACGCAAAAAATCCTGCCGAGACCGTAGCCTCCTTCCCCTCCGCCCCATGCCCGCCCCGCGCCTCGTCGACCTCACGCTTCCGCTCACGCCCGGCCAGCGCGGCGTCGCGATGGAGCCGAAGCACACCCTCGCCCGCGACGGATGGAACGCCGCCACCTGGCACCTCTTCTCCCACCCCGGCACGCACATGGACGCGCAGGTGCATTTCGGCGTCGGGCCCGAGACAATCGACACGAAGCCGCTCGCCCGCTGCGTCGGCCCGGCGTGGATCGCAAACCTCGCGCCCTGCGTGCCGCGGACGCTGCTCACGGTCGCCCACCTGGGCGCCGTCGCGCAGGCCTTCACGCGCGGCGAAAGCCTCCTGCTTCGCACCGACTGGCACCGCCACGCGGCCGACCCCGCCGTTTACCGCGACGGCCTGCCTCGGATCTCGGAAGAGCTGGCCCAGTGGTGCGTGGCGCGCCGCGTGAAAATCCTCGGCGTCGAGCCGCCCTCGGTCGCCGACGTGGCCAATCTCCCCGAGGTCACGCGCATCCATCACATCCTCCTCGGCGGCGGCGTCACGATCGTCGAGGGCCTGGCGCAGCTCGACCAGCTCGCCCAGCCGCGCGTGTTCTTCGCCGCCCTGCCGCTCAAGCTCGCCGCCGGCGACGGCTGCCCGGTCCGGGCCTTTGCGGCCGAGGGTGTCGATCCGGCCGTCTTCACCGGCTGATTCGCGCGATTCCCGGCCCACGGAAACTCCGATGCCCCGCCGCGCCCTCGTCGTCCTCGGCACGTTCCTGCTCGCCGTGCTCCTCTACGTGGACCGCGTCTGCATCTCGACCGCCAAGGGCCCGATCACCCGGGAACTCGGCCTCACCGACACGCAGTTTGGCTGGGTCATGTCCGCCCTCGCCATCGGGCGCGCGGTCTCGGACGCGCTGGTTGAAATCGTGCGCGCGCTGGCGATCCGCCCGCGCTTCGTGGTCGCGAAGGGCGGAATCACGTCGAGCGATGTCGCCACCCGCGGCCTCGGCGTGCGGCGCGCGCTGGTGCGCGGCCAAATCCTGCCGGGCGTGCCGGTCTGGCGCCTGGGCGCGGAGGCGCGCTGGCCCGAGCTGGACTACGTCGTCTTCCCCGGAAACGTGGGCGATGACGGGGCGCTGGCGGCGGCCGCGGAGAAATTCGCCCGGAATCCGTGACGACCGTCGTTCACGACGACGGGCCCGCTCCGGTCGTTGTTCGACCCGGCCGGGTTGGCATTCCCCCGAGTTCGGACCGCCGGGACAAACGCCTTGCGGGATGAGACGCGGCGCAAGCTCCCGGCCTAGCCGGCGCGGTGCGGCCCACCTATCGTTTCCAAGGCCGCGACTTCCGCCTCACCGAGGGGCATGGCGAGGTCGTGAAGGAAATCCTCGCCTGATCCCCGCCCCGTCACGGCCTGAGCCCCGAGCCGCGCTTGACGGCGGCGAGCAACTGCTCGAAGTGCGCCACGCGCGCGGGCTCGTCGGCGAAGACGTTCCTCGTCTCCTGCGGATCGCGGGCGAGGTTGTAGAGCTGCGCCGTCGCCTCGCCGGCCGCGGGCTTCACCGCATTCGGCGACGAGAATCCGCCCGAGCCGCGCTCCTCGGCGTATTTCCAGTCGCCCTCGCGCACCGCGAACACGCCACGGATCGAGTGGTGCACGAGGAACGGCCGCGTGGTCGGCACGCCCGCGCCGGTCAGCGCGCCGAGGAACGAAAAGCTGTCCGGCGCCGCGCCCGCGGGCAGCTTGCTGCCGGTCGCCTCGGCAATCGTCGCGAACAAATCCGTGAGCTCGACCGGCACCGCGGAGACGGCGCCCGGCTTGATGCGCGCCGGCCACGAAACGATCAGCGGCACGCGATGGCCGCCCTCGAAAATGTCGGCCTTGGTGCCGCGCAACGGCCCGTTGCTCTGGTGGCCGTGCTCGCGGTTGAACTGGCCGCGCGGCGTCGGCTTGTAGCTGCGCACGTCGTCGGTCTCCACCGGGTCCCACGCGTGCCAGAGCCCGCCATTGTCGGACGTGAACACGAGCAGCGTGTTGTCGAGCGTGCCGGCCTGGCGCAGGGCCTCGACGATCCCGCTCACGCAGTCGTCCGTCTCCATCACGAAATCGGCGTAGGCGCCGGCGCCCGATTTCCCCGCGAAGGCCGCGCTCGGCACGACCGGGAGGTGCGGCGAATTCAGCGGCAGGTAGAGGAAGAACGGCTGGCCCGCGCGCGTGCGCGCCTGCTCGCCGATCCACGCGACGATGCGCGCCTTCAGCGTGGGCAGCACGGCGTCGAGCTTGAAGTCCGGCGCCGCGACGCCCCGTCCCGCGCTGAGGAAAAGCTCGCGATGCTCGGGCGCGATCGTCGACGCGCCCACCAGGCAGCGGTCGTTTTCGATCCACGCGTAGGGCGGCATGTCGAGCGACGCGGAGATCCCGAAATAATAATCGAAGCCAACATCGCGCGGCCCGCCCCGCACCGGCTGGGAGAAATCGATGTTCTCGCCGGAGCGAAATCCGGTCGCGGGCGGCTCGACGCGATCGGAGGTCTCCGGTTCGCCGTTGCGGCGCGTCCACTGCATCCCGAGGTGCCACTTGCCGAAGCAGGCCGTGCGGTAGCCCTGCGCCTTGAGCAGCGAGGCGATCGTCGGCCGATCCGGCTCGATCAGCGGCGGGCTGAAGCCGTCGAGCACGCCGCGCTTCAGGCGCGTGCGCCAGCAGTAGCGCCCGGTGAGCAGGCCGTAGCGCGTCGGCGTGCAGACCGCGGAGGGCGTGTGCGCATCGGTGAACCGCACGCCTTCGGCCGCGAGCCGGTCCATGCCGGGCGTGGGAATCTTTGAATCGCGGCTGTAGACGCGGGGATCGCCGTAGCCGAGGTCGTCGGTGAGGACGATGATGACGTTGGGGCGCGGCGGCGTGGCGGCGAGCGCCGACGCGGCGAGCGCGAGAGACGAAACGAGGAGGCGGAGTGTGTTCATGAAAGGAAAAGGCATCGTTGGGTTTGAAAGATCACGAAGGACGGTGGCCGGTGGCAGGGCGGGTCACAGACCCGCCCTACCTCAGAGGTCCAAGTCGCCGGGTTCATGCCTGCCGTTCTTATTCGCGGTGCATCAGGAAACCCATCAGGTCGCGCACCTGCGGGATGCCGAGGCCGTCGAGCAGGCCGGGCGGCATGAGCGAGGTCGGCGACGTTTCCTCGCGTGCGATGTCGGCGGTCGGCACGACGATCGTCTCGGTCATCGTGCGCAGCGTGACGGCGCTCGCGGTGCGCTCGCGCACCATGCCGGCGACGGTGCGGCCGTCCTTGAGCGTGAGCGAGACGAGGCGGTAGGCGTCGGGCACGATGGCGCTGGGCGCGATGATGTTTTCGAGCAAATAGGCGAGGTTGTCGCGCGCGGCGCCGGTGAGATCGGGGCCGATGTCGCCGCCGGCGCCGTTGAGGCGGTGGCACGAGGCGCAGCGGCCCTGGAAAATAATCCGGCCGTTGGGGCGATCGGCCTCGGCGAGCACGGCCGGCGTGAGGCGCTGCTTCCAGAGGTTCATCTGCGCGCGCTCCTCGCGGTCGCTGACCTCCGCGGGCGGGCGGCCCCATGCCTGCTCAACGCGCCGCGCGAGCGCCGGATCGCCGAGCGCGCGCATCTGCCGCGCGTGGTAGGCGCCGATGTGCGCGCGCTCGACGCGCCCGGCCTCGAGCGCGTCGATCAGCTTCATCGCCCACGCGGCGCGGGTCGCCAGCACGCCGATCACCGCCGCGCGATCGACCGGCGCGACGCGCGGCCACGCGGCGAGGATGCGATCCGCGATCGCGGGATCGTCGAAGGTCGCCAGCCCCGCGACGGCGGGCGCGGTGAGCGCGGCGGCGCCGAGCAACTGCTCGCACACGGCGCGCAGCGCGGGCGCGCGGATGTCGGCGAGCACCTGCAGCGCGGCGCGGCGAGCCGCGAGGGGTGCAGCGGAATCGAGCGCGGCGGCGCGCAGCTCGGCCTGCGCGCGCGCGTCGCCGAAGCGCGCGCTCAATTCGCGGAAGCGCACCGCGGCCGGCGGCGCGACGTCCGTCGTGTAGGCGGCGCGGAGCTTTTCCCACGAGGCGGGCCGCGGCGCATCGCGCCGGCCCACGAGGCCCTGCGCGACGCCGTCGAGCACCGCGGCGCGAATCTCCGCGGGCGCGCCGGCGGCGCCGGCGAGCAGCGCGTCGAGGCGCGCGGGCGTGGTCGCAATCTCCTCGGCGAGGCGGCGCGCGGCGAGGCGCGCGACGGTGGGGATGCGCGCCGCGCGCGCGAGATTCTCCAGCACGCCGCCCGGCGCGTCGGCGAGCGGCGCGATGCCATACCAGAGCATGAGCGGGAGGTTGTGGTCGCCGGCGTCCTCGGCGCGGCGCACGAGCGGGGCCGCGACGCGCGCGGCGGCCTCGGCGGGCAGGCGTTGCAACGCGCACGCGAGCGCGAGGCGCACCGTGGCGTCGGGCTCGCTCGCGGCGAGCGCGGAAAGCTTTTCCACCGTCGAGGCGGGGAGGCTGCGGCCCCGGTCGTCGACCAGCAAGCGCACCGCCCAGCGGCGCACGTGGGCCTCGCGGTCGGCAAGCAGCGCGGTGAGTTTTTCCGTGGCGATGGGCGCGATGGCGTTTTGCGCCCAGAGCGCGCGGAGGCGGTGCACGGGATCGGTGGCGGTCGTCTCGAGCAGCGCGAGTTCCTCGAGCGCGTGGCGCAGGCCGCCGCCGCTCGCGGCGCGATCGACGAGCGCGCGGCGGGCGGTGCGCGCGAGCCAGCCGTTGGGGCTGCGCTGGAGCGCGACGAGCTCGGTGGAACGCAGCGTGGCGAGGTTGGCCGGCGCCGGCGTGGGCGGGCCGTAGCTGAGCTTGAAGATGCGGCCGCTCGTGCGGTGGATGCCGTCGTTGTCATGGCATTCGCCAGCGTCGCTCCAGTCGGACACGAACACCCCGCCATCGGGCGCCGCGATGAGATCGATGCCGCGGAACCACGGGTCGGGAAATTGAAACGCATCCGGCTCGCGCGCGCCGATGATCGCGCTGCCCTGCGGCACGAGCCGCTCCACGTTGGCGCGCCGGCCGTGGAAGTTGATCGTGAGCAGCTTTCCCGACCACTCGGCGGGCCACTGGCCGCCCTGGTAGATCAGCAGGCCCGTGTGCGCGTGGCCGCCGCCGCGGTCCGAGGTGGCGGCGGTGACGCCCTTGCGCACGTCCGTCCAGACCTCGTTCTCGGCCCAGTGGACGTGGTCGGCGTGCTGCTCGATCAATTCGTAGACGTGCGGGTTGCGATCCGGGCCGGACATGCGGCGGTAGTGCGCGCCGGGGATCACCTGCCAGAGGTGGCCGATCACGGTGTTGATGAAGAAGCCCTCGCCGTGCTCGTCCCAGTCCATGCCCCACGGGTTGGTGGTGCCATCGACCACGACCTCGAAGGTCTTTCGCTGCGGATGGTAGCGCCACACGCCCACGTTCATGCTCACGCGCTGCGCCTCCGGCGTGCCGGGCGCGCCGACGAGCGACGTGCCCAGGATGCCATGACGCCCGTAGAGCCAGCCATCCGGTCCCCAGCGCAGGCCGTTGGCGAAGGTGTGGCGCGAGCGCTCAAAATCGAAGCCGTCGAGCACGACCTGCGGCGGGCCGTCAGGCCGGTCGTCGCCGTCGCGGTCCGGGATGAAAAGCAAATTAGGCAACGCGAGCACCCACACGCCGCCGAGGCCGACCTCGATGCTGGCGAGCCGCTGCGCGCCATCCCAGAAGACGGTGTGCTTGTCGAAGCGCCCGTCGTTGTCGGTGTCCTCGAAAATCACGATGCGATCGCGCAGCTCCAGCTGGAAATTCACGGGCCGCTCCGCGTAGGTGTAGCTCTCCGCGACCCAGAGCCGGCCGCGCGCATCGGTGGCCATCGCGATCGGCTGCCGCACGTCGGGCTCGGCGGCGAACACCGTGCAACGGAAGCCCGGTGGCAGCGCCACGCCCGCGGCCGACTGCGCGGCGGGCATCGGGCCGCCGGGCGTCGGCTCCGTGTTGAACGGCGCGGGAAACGAGTCGGCGGCCAGCGCGCGGCCCGCGAGCAGCAGCGCGAGCAGCCCGCCGCGAGGCCGGCGGGGCAGCAGGAAGAAGAGGTTCATGGGTGGATCGAAAGCGGTGGAACGGGAGGTGGGTTGGCCTTTGGCAGCTGCGAGCAGACGGATCACGGCCCGCTGGCGCTCGCGGCTGCCACCGGTGTCCTCATTTCTTCCCCGGCGCGACGACGCCGGTGAACGGGTGGTTCGCGACCGCCTCCCACGCGATCTGCTGGAGCAGCCGGTTCAACTGCGCGTTGGCGTATTCCTGGTTGCGCAGGAACTCGCCCGGCAACGGCAGGCCCTCGGGGCTGCGGCGGTAGATGACGGCGTAGTGGCAATACGCCGCGAGCACGCGCAGCGGCGTCGTCGGGTGGCCCCACGAGTCGGCGAAGAGCCGCCACGCGACCTTGAGCCCCGGCGCCTTGCCCGCGGCGATCTTCTCGCGCAGCGCGATGCTCGCCGCGCCCACGGGCACGACGAACACGACCTCGCGGCCGAGGCGCTGGTTCAGCGCGCGCACCTGCGCCTCGACGTCGGCCTCGTAGCGGCGGTTGGCCTCGCGCAGCGCGGCGAGATCGGTGGCGTTGTGATCGACGACCTTGCGCGTATCGAGCGGGTAGACGGGATGATATTCGTCGTTGGGCAGCCAGTATTCCTGCACGGTCACGCGGAGGTTTGCGTTGTGCTCGAGCCCGAGCTTCACGAATTTCTCGATGCCGTCGTCCGGCATCCAGATCGGCGCGAGGGTGAGGACGTCGATGCCGCCCTTCTCGAGCGCCTCGCGCGCCTGCGCGCCGGCGGCCTCGTCCCAGATTTTCTGCACGGTCGATCCGCCGCGATACGCGACGCCCGCGACGACGTGGCCCTTGACGCCGCCGAGGTCGGCGATTTCGCGGAGGATGGGCGCGACCCAGAAATGAAAGCTGTGGCCGACGGTGTAGACGCGCAGGCCCGGGACCGGAGCGGGCGGCGCGGCGCGCTCGGCGGCGGGCGCGGCCGCGGCCAGCAGAACGAGGCACGCGAAGCGGAGGATGTTTTTCATGGCGATAATCAGGAGGGTCGGGTTCAAAACGTGAAGCGCGTCGAGAGGATGAACTCGCGCGGCGTGGGGAAGCGATAGGTGACGATCTCGCCGCTCTCGGTCGTGATCAGGGGCACGAGGGTGTCGCGGTCGAGCACGTTGTTGACGTTGAGCTGCACCGACCAGTCGACGCCGCGGTTGAAGACGCGCGCCTTGCGCTTGTAGCCCACGTTGAGATCGAGGAAGGCCTGCGGGTCGCGGTAGAGCGCGGCGCGCGCGATGGTGTTGCTGCGCGCGTCGTAGGTCGCGGAGTAGGACGTCACGGCCTTGCCCTCGTAGCGCACGCCGCCGCCGACCGTCACGCCCTTCAGCCCCTCGCGCGCGAACTCGTAGTTCGTGCGCACGTTGCCGGCGCGGCGCGCCTGCCCGCGCTGCAACCCGCCGTCGGGCAAATCGAGCTGCGTGATCACGGCCTGGTCGAGCACGCTCACGAGGTATTGCGAGATGTTCGTGGCGCCGCCGACGGGCGAGACGAGGCGCACGCTGCCGTTGGCCTCCCAGAACTTCCGGTTGGCCGCGATGTAGGCGCGCATCTCCTCGCCGAAATTCGACTGGCGGATCTTGCTGTCGCTGTAATTGGCGAACCACCGCCAGCGGTCGGTGAGATTCGCGATCAGCTCGAACTCGACGCCCTCGCCCACCGAGTCGAAGGTCGTGATCGTCGTTTGGTTGAGGACTTTCTCGAGGCGCAGGTTGTTGGCCGCGAGCACACCGGCGGAGTCGAGGGCGCTCCAGATCGGGTTGATGTCGCCGGCGCGCACGCCGTTGAACGCGGCGTTCTTGTTCGCGGAGGTCTGGAAATACGTGAGCGTCGCGTAGACGCGGTGGTCGAGCAGGTCGAACTTGAGGCCGTAGTCCCGGCTGCGGCCGCGCGGCTTGGGCGGGAGGCCGTTCGGCGTGTCGAGCAGCCCGCCCGCGGGCAGCGAGGAATTGATCGACTGGTTGTAGGCGAGGCCGAGCCACTTCGTGAGCTGGAACACGCCGTTGAACGAGACGTTGTTCGCCGTGAAGTAGCTCGGGGCGAGGCCGCGCTTCGCGTAGACGACGCCGGTCGTGAACGGCGCCACGGCGGGCAGCCGCTCGAGCGTCGAGGCATAGGTCTCCTGCCGATCCTGGCTCACGCCGAAGACGGTGTGCAGCCGCTCGTGGAGAAAAGTGCTTTGCAGCATGCCGATCACCGACGAGGTCGTGTTGCTCGTGATCTGCGTCGAGGTGTTGAAAGGGATGAACGCGACATCGACCGCGGCGCGGCTCTGCGCGGCGGTGGCGCCGGCGACGTTGAGGCCGTGCAGCGGCTGCTTGCGCCAGTCGGGCATCACGATGTTGTGCGACGGGCCGGAGAGATCGACGTAGGTGCGGCGGAAGATGCGGTTGTTGGTGTTCTCCGGCGCGGCGGTGTTGAACGGGTTGTTCGTGATGTATTCGCGCGAGGTCACGCCGTTGAACTCGTCGTGCGCAATCTGGCCGACGCCCGCGAGCTTGTGCCGGCCGAGCCACTTCAGGCCGAAATCGTAGGCGAGGTTGAGCCGCACGGCGTCCTGCGGCAGGAAGCGATCGATGATCGACTGCTGGTTGTCGAAATAGGGGCGGCCGGCGTTGGGGTTGGGCTGGCCGTTGGGCAGGGTCGCGTTGGTGTCGACCGAGAGGTAGAGGCTTGGCGTCGGCGCGGGATCGTAGACGAGCATGTGGCGGCGGAGCTGAAACGCGGTGAGGTCCGCGGCGAGGTGGCCGAAGAACGTGCGGCTGACGGAGCCCATCACGCGTGTGTATTCCGTGATGTTGTCGTTGCCCGCGCCGTAGACGGTCGTCTCGCGCGGCAGGAGGCGGAAGTCCGCGAGCGCGATCGGGATGTTGCCGTAGCTGCGCTGGAGCGACGTGGTCTTGCCCGTCCAGTTTTGCATCGTGCCCGCCGTGGTGTCGAAGACCACGTAGGGATTGGCGCCGAGGCCCTGCACGCCGAGCGCGGTGCTGGCGGTCGTCGAGAGCACGCGGCCGCCCGCGACCCACGGCGTGTAGGCGTCGTAGGCGGTGTAGCTGCGCTTGATGGCCTTGTTGACGCGGCCGGCCTCGACCTCGGCGGTGACGCGCGTGAGCGAGTCGGGCTGCCACTTGAGCGTGGCGAACCAGCGGCGCTGATCGTCGTATTCCCAGTTGCGCCACGTCTCCTGCTCGGAGTTGACCGCGGCGAGGCGCAGCGCGAGCCGGCCCGGCACGATCGGCTGGTTGTGATCGAGGACGGTGCGCAGGCCGTGCCACGAGCGGCCCGTCAACTGGAGCTGCGTCTGCGGGCGCGAGAGCTGCGCCTCCTTCGTCGTGACGTTCATGAGCCCGCCGGCCGCGCCGATGCCGAAGAGGATCGAATTGGGCCCGCGCGATTGATCGACGCGATCGAGGGAGAACGTGTCGAACCGCATGTCGACGGAGAAGAAATTGATCGCGGTCTTGCCGCCGGGCAGGCCGCGCACGCGCAGCGTCGGCGCATCGTTGACGACGAAGTTCTGCGGGCCGGCGATGTCGCCGCCGTCGTATTCGGTGCTGACCATGAAGCGCGCGAGCGCCGTGGTGTCGGTCACGGCGACGTCGTCGAGGAACTGCTGCGTGAACGCCGTGACGGGCGTGCCGATGTCCTTGAGGCTCGTCGCGGTGCGGCTGCCCGCGAGGCTGCTGCCGGCGAGGTAGCCCTTGTCATTGTCGGCGTTGACAGCGAAAGGCGTGAGCACGATCGGCTCCTCGGTGGCGGGCGGTTTCGCGGGTGCGGGCGCGGGAGCGGTCTGGGCGTGCAGGGTGGAAAGGACAGCGAGGACGAGGGCGACATCGCGCAGCGGGTGGAGGCGTGGGCGAACCGGGGCGTGCGAGGGCGAGGTTGGCATGGGCTATGGGGTTTGACGATCGAGGGCGGCGTGGGTCGGGGGAAGCGGCGACGCGCCGCTGAGGTAGCCGAGCGAGACGAGAAACGCGTCGGCCTGCCGCGTCGTGCTCGTGAGCCACGGCTCCGTGTTGAAGAAACCGTGCTTCTGCCCGGCGGCGGAAAACAGCTCGCAGCGATCGCCGAGCTGCGCGGCGCGGCGCTGGAATGCGGTCCCGCCCTTCATCAGCGGATCGGCGTCGCCATAGAGGAGGAGCGCGGGCGGCAGGCCTTTTTTCAGCGCGAGGAGCGGCGAGAGCTCGCGGTCGATGTTCACCGCGGTCGTGTTGCGGAGGCCGACGCCCGTGAGATCGAGCGGCGGGTTGTAGAGGAGCAGGGCGTCGGGGCGGCACGAGACGGCGAGGTCGTCGGCCTCGTCGTCAAAGCCGTCGAGTGTGGCGGTGGCCGCCGCGAGGTGCGCGCCCGCCGAGGCGCCAGCGGCGACGATGCGCGCGGGATCGACGCCGAGCTCCCCGGCGTGCGCGCGGAACCAGCGCAGCGCGGAGCGGGCGTCGCGCACGCAGAAATCCGGCGTCGTCCCGTGCTTGCTCATGATGCGATACTCGGCGAGCGCGCACACGAGGCCGCGCGCGGCGAAATACTCCGCCTGCGCGAAGAACTGCGCGGGCGTGCCGTTTTTCCAGCCGCCGCCAAAAAAGAAAACGATGCCGGGCCGGCGGTCCGCGGGCGCGCCCGCGGGCGGCTGAAACACAAACAGCCTCAGCTCGGCCTGGCGCGTGCGCTTGTAGAGGCGCACGTCCTGCCGGACGTCCGCGGTGACGAGCCGCGTCGAGCCGTTGCCGGACGCGGGGCGCGCGAGCGGCGCGAGATCCGGGGCGAGGATGCGCGCGATGGGACGCTCGCCGGTCGTCACGGGCTGCGCGCCGAAGGCCGCGAGGCCGCTGCACGCGGCGAGAAGAAACAACGAGGTGCGGTGGATCATGGGAGGGAAAGGCGGCGGCCAAAAATCAGCCGCACCGGCCCGAGCAGCCCGCTCGGGCTGAGCGGATCGGAAGCGAGCAGGTAGGGGAACGTCGTGAACGTGGAGAGGCGCGCGTCGGGATTCGGCTGGCCCGCGCGCACCCACGCCGGAATCGCGTAGACGGCGGCGGCGCCCATCATCTCGCGGCGGCGCGCCTCGTTGTCGTGGCCGGCGATCCGGGCGTCGCCGATCAGGCGGTTGCGCCAGAGGTTGGTGACGCGGACGGTGAGCGTGTTCGCGCCGGGGCGCAGCGCCGCGGTGATGTCGCGCCGGAACGGCGGCTTCCACAGGACGCCGAAGTCGCGATCGTTCACGCGCAGCTCGGCGACGACCTGCACGTCACCGAGGTCGAGCTCGGCCACCGTGTCACGCGCGAGTTGCGCCGAATCGATCTGCACGGTGCGCGTGTAGGTCGCGGTGCCAGAGAAATGGCGGATGGAGTCGGCCGCGCTTTCCGTCCACGAGGCAAGTTGGGCGAAACGCTGCGGCGCCTCGATCTTCGGGAACGTCACGCTCCAGTCCCGCGAGCAATCGAGCGGCGCCGGCGGCGGGGCCACGTCGAGCGTGCGGCTGCGCCCCGCGGCTTCGCCGAGCCGATACGCGCCCGGCGCGAACGCGCGCAGCTCCACGCGCCCCGCGTCCGCCACAAGACGCGCCGTGGCCGGGTCGGTCACCTCGACGCCCTCGCGCTCGAGGCGCGCGATGCCGGCGCGGGCCGGGGTCGCGGCATCGGGAAACACCACGAAGCACGCCTCCGCCGGCCCCAGCTCGAGGTCGACGGCGCTGCGGCCGTCGTCCGTGGCGTGCCAGCGCAGGGCGGGCGCGCGCTCGCCTGTCTCGGCTTGCCAGAGCTGCGGCGCGCGGCCCGACATGCGAAACACGGCGCGGACGGCCGCGGGCTCGTTGCGCTGATTCGACACGAAATAGAAATCCGCGCCGGCCACGCGGCGGTGCTGGTATTCGAGACGCGGCGGCTTCGCGTCGCCAGCGCGGCGCGAGTGATATTCAAAATCCGGCGCGACGCCGCGGGCGCGCAGCACTTCGCTCAGCGCGCCAGCGGAGACGATCTGTCCGCGCCCGAACGAGTGCGGCGCCGCCTGCGCCGGGCCGGCCGGCCCCCACATGCGCTCCGCGAGATCGCGGACGGTGGTGTCGCCCGCGCCGCGAAACTGCAGGCCGGGCGTGCGCTGCGGACGCGGCCCAACGATGGTCGCGCCCGCCTCCACCAGCGCCGCGAGCTGGCGCAGCGTGGCGGGGAACATCCGCGTGTCGTCAGGCAAAAGGAGCAGCTCGTAACGCGCGCCGCTCGGGTGCGTAAGCTGGCCGCGCTCATTCACCGCGAGCTCGGCGATGATCTTTTCGCTGCACACGTGGAAATCGTGACCCGCCGGCAGGTCGGTCCACAGGTCGGGCGCCGTGTCGTTGTCGGCGCTCCACTCGATGCCGCGTGGGTTTTTCGCCGAATAGGGCTTGGTGCGCAGCGTCGTGGGCGCGTTGTCGCCATAGTAGTAGAGAACATCCGCGACGAGTTGCCCCTGCTGCAGCATCGCCTGCGTGCGCGCGAGGTAGTCGAGCCAGCCGCGGCTCTGCGGCCACCAGGTGTTGTGGCGGTTCATCTGGATGCCGTGCGGCCCCATCGTCATGCCGGGCCGCGCGTCGTCGCCGAACGGCTGGTGCGCGCTGGCCTGAAAGTGCAGCCGCGTGACGCCGCGCGCGAGATAGTGGTCGCCCTCCGCCTTCAGCAGATACGGGTGCCAGCGCCACGCCGCATCCGCGCCGCCCGCGGTGAACGCCTCCGCCGCCACGATGTGCCGCCCGCCGAGGTCGGCCGCCGACGCCGCGACCTTCGCGCTCCAGTGGCTGTATTTGAAAATGCCGGCCCAGAACTCCGCCATCGGCACATCGGCCAGCCGCGATACCTCGAAGTCGTCGAAGATCCCGTGGTAGCTGTAGCCCTCGAACGCCGCCCGCAGGCCCTCCGCCCGGCAGCGCGCGGCGAAATGCCCGTAGTAATTTTCCGCCACGAGGTCGGCGATCGTGCGGCGGAAATCCCAAAGGAACCGCTCCGTCGTCTCGACCGACTCCACGATCCGCCCGGTCAGGCAGGGCAGGAACGGCAGCAGATCGTAGCCGCGGAGCCGCCGGAATTCCTCGGGCATCCGCGGCGTCCACGTCTGCGTCTCCGCCTCGTAGCTGTCGATCGCGACGGTCGTGAGCGCGCGCGATCCGCTGGCGCGCGCCGCCGCGATCACGCGCCCGACGAAATGCTCCCAGTGATAGTCGAGCGCCGCGCGGCTCAGCTTGTCGCAGTCGAGGCCGCGGCCCGTCGTCGGCGGCTGCTGGTTGTGCACGCCGGTGAGCGCGTAGCCGACGCGCAGGAGCGTCCACTCGCCCGGCGGCGCGTCCCACGCGAGCTCGCCGCCCGGATCGCTCACCGCGGGCAGCACGCGGATCGAGTCGCGCTCGATCGTGGCGCCGGCCGGCACGTCGCGCGTCTGCTCCCTCAATCCGTAGCGCGCGACGAAGCCGGCCTTGGCCGGCGCATCGTCGAGCCGCACGTCGGGCCGCGCCGGCGTGCGAAACGCGATCACGGCGACGTCCCGATAGAACGGGTAGTGCTTGTAGCGATAGGCGGGCAGCTCGTTCGGGTTCACCTCGGTGGGCGGTGCCGGCAGCCTGACCGCGACGCGGCCCGGTCCGCGCACGCTCGTCTCGCTCCATGTGACATGCTTCATCGCCTGCTCCGGCGTGATCCACGGGCCGCCGGAGGACGACCAGCCGGGGCAGTTGTGGAACGCAAATTCCAGCCCGAGCCGCTGGCACTCGTCCGCCGCAAACCGGATCAGCGCGAGATGCTCGTCGCTCGCGTAGCGCACCGGCCCCTCCGCGATGCGATCGGATTCCTCGAAGAGCGTCACGCCGCCGAGCCCGACTTGCTTGATCGCCTTGAGGTCCTTGGTGATGCCGGGGCGGGAGACGTTGCCGTTCATCCAGTGCCACCACACCTGCGGACGCGCGGCCGCGGGCGGTTGGCGAAAAGCCGCCTCGAGGTCCGCCACGCCCGACGCCGCGTGCAGTTGTGACGGCGCGAGCAGCGCCGTCGCCACGCACGCCAAAGCGCTGATGATGATCGATCGCATCGCTGGTCTCATTTCGCCTGCGCCAGTCTGGAGACGCTCTCGTGCGCCTTTGCGTCCGCCGCGCGCCGGCCAAAGACGAACTCCCGCATCCAGCGCACCGACGCCGTGGCATCGCCCCGCGCGATCAGCTCGCCGATTTCGGCCAGCCGCTCCGGCGTCATCGCGTTTTCCAGATCGCGCAGGAACGCCACGCTCTCCGCCACCGCGCGCCCGCCGTCCTCGCGATACGGATAGAGGTCCATCGAGTGCCAGCCCGCGTAGCCGATCCGGCGCAGCCAGTAGAAGAGCTCGACGTAGTGCGCGAGGTGCACGCTGCCGACGATCATGTCGTCGTCCCAGTGGCCGTAGTTGTCGTTGTAGTGAAGGTGAAACAGCCGCTGGCCGTAGTGATGCAGGAGCCACGCGGACTCGGCGACGTTTTCCTGCGCGACGAACGCGTGACCGACGTCGATGCATACGCCGACATTGGGCAGGCCGATCTCCTGCACCATGAGGAGCGTGTCGGCGGCGCGCGCCTGGAAGGAGCGGATGCGCGGCTCCTTCAGCTTGTATTCGAGGGCGAAGCGCAGCCGCGGCCAGCGCTCCGCGACGGCGCGGATGCCCTCGACCATCCAGCCGCGCTGCCGCGCGAAGTCACCCTGCAACGGATAGTCGTAGCCGTCCTGCCCGAGCCAGAGGTTGAGCAGCGGGCAGCCGAGCCGGCTCGCGATCTCCGCCGCACGCTGCGTCTCATCAATCGCGAGCTGGCGGACCTGCGCGTCGCGCGCGCAGAAACTGCCGTTGCCCCACTCGCGCCGCGAAAACAGGTCCGGGATGATCGAGACGCAGGCCAGCTCGTGCTCGCCGAGCAGGGCGCCGATCTCGGGGGCGTTGTCGGGCGTGATGTCCCAGCCGCCGACGAGTTCGAGGCCCGCGACGCCGGGAATCGACGCCGCGAGCGCGATCATCTCGCGCTTGGGCATCGCCTGCTTGTAGCCCGTCGGCAGGAAACGGTCGCAGGTGTTGCCGAGATTGCCGAGGATGACGGAGTAGCGGTGGGGATTCATGGAAAGGGGCGAGGGGCGGAAAAAAACCCGACCAGGAGGGTGGCGCGCACCTGGAGCAGTCCCTGCGGGAGCCTCATCGGGTGATGGCGCATTTTCAAAAGTTGAAGCGCGTCGTAATCAGCCACTCGCGGGGCGGGTTGAAGCGGTAGAGAATCAGCTCGCCCGCGCGCGACATCGAGAGCGGGACAAAGTCCCGGTTGTCGAAGACGTTGTTCACGTTGAGCTGCACCGACCACCGCACGTCGCGGCGGAGGAGGCCGGCCTTGCCGCGGTAGGCCAGGTTCAGGTCGGCGAGGAATTGCTCTGGCCCGTGGCGCTGCGTCGTGACGACACGGCCCGAGGCATCCCGGGCGGAATCGTAGGAGAGCACGCCGCGACCCAGCCAGCGCCCGCCGCCGCCGAGCGAGAAGCCGTCGAGCGGGCCCGCGGCGAACTCGTAGGTCGTGCGCAAGTTGGCCTTGTCCGGAATCTGCCCGGCGGCGCGACGGCCGTCGGCAAGGACAAACTCGTTGTAGGCCCGCTGATCGAGGACGCCGAGATACTGGCCGACCGTCGTCGCGCCGCCGACCGCACTGACGAGGCGCACGCTGCCGTTGGCCTCCCAGAATGGCCGCTGCGCGGCGAGGTAGGCGGTCATCTCGCGGCCGATGTTCGCGCGCTTCACGTCGGTGTGGCTGAAATTGGCGAAGAGCCGCCAGCGGGCGGTGAGGTTGGCGGTGGCCTCGAGCTCCACGCCGCGCGCGATGCCGTCGAAGGTCGAGCCGGTCGTGGTGTCGAGCACATTGCCGAGCAGCAGGCCGTTGCGGGCGAGCACGCCGGCGGCGTCCAGCGCGTTCCAAATTGGGTTCACGTCGGCTGCGAGCACGCCGCCGGCGTCGAAGTCGCGCTCGGCGGAGGTCTCGAAATACGTGGCGGTCACGTAGAGGCGGCGGTCGAGGAGGTTGAGCTTGAGGCCGGCGTCGAGGTTCCTGCCGCGCGGCGGCGGCGGGCGGCCGGTGGCGCTGTGCAGCGAGCCGGAGAAGCGCGGGACGGCGGTGTTCTCCGCCTGGTTATACAAGACGCTGAGCCACTTCGTGACGTGGCAGACGGCGCTGAACGACACGTTCTCGGCGGTCGTGCGGTTCGGCACCGCGCCGGGGATCACGGTGATGAAGCCCGTCGTGAACCCCGGCAGCGGCGTCGTGCGGCCCTGGGTGGAGAAATAGTTCGTCAGCTCGTCATGGCTGCCGCCGATGGTGGTCGTGAGGCGGCCGCCGAAAAACTTGCTCTGCAACATCGCGATCTCGGACCAGCCGTAGTTCGAGACGATCTGCGTGGCGGCGTTGAACGGGATCAGCCGCGTGCGGATGGCGCCCTTGCCGGGCGCGGTGGCGGAGCCGGCGATCGGGAGGCCGTTGATGTCCTGCCGGCTCCAGTCGGCAAAGACGATGTTCCGTGCGGGGCCGGCGAGGTCGACATAGGTGCGGCGCCAGACGGAATTCTGGAGATTCTCGGGCGCGGGATTGTAGGGGTCGTTGATCACCACCTCGCGCGTCGCGTCGAGGTAGCTGTTCGAGTCCGCATACTGCCCCACGGCCGCGAGGCGGTGGCGGCCCCAGCGGCCGAGATCGAGATCGTAGGCGGCGCTCAGGCGCAGCGCCTGGTCGCGGTAGAAGCGGTTGCTGATCTGCGGGAGGGTCTCGAGGTAGGCGCGGCCAGCGTTGGGATTGGGGCGGCCGTCGGGGAGCGCGGGGTTGGGGTCGGCGTTGAGGAAGAGCGTGGTGGCGTCGGGCGAGTCGATGAGCACGCGGGTCTGGTCCATGCGGAAGGCCGCGAACTCGGCGTTGAAATTCTTGGCGAACGCGTGCGCGACCGTCAGCGTGCGGCGGAGATAGTCCGTGGGCTGGAGGAAGCCCGGGCCGAGGATGGAGACTTCCTTCGGCAGCACGCTGAAGTCGGCGAGGGCGACGTTTTGCCCGTCCACCGTGGTCTTGCGCGCGGAGGTCGTCTTGCCGCGCCAGTTTTGGATCGCGCCGGTCGCGGTATCGAGGACGGCGTAGGCGTTGTTGCTGAGGATCTGCACGCCGAGCGCGGGGCTGGCGGTCGCGGACAGGTTTCGCCCGGCGTCACGCCAAGGCGTGTAGGCGTCCTTCGCGGTGTAGGTGCGGCGCGTGCCCTTGTCGATGTGCCCCTTCTCCATCTCCAGGTTGAGCTGCGTGGCGGCGGTGGGCTGCCACTTCACGGTGCCAAACACCCGCTGCTCGTCGGAATACTCGTGGTGCCGCCAGCTCCCGCGGTTCTCATTCACCGCGGCGAAGCGCACGCCGAGCCGGTCCTTGAGAAGGGGGATGTTCACGTCGAGCTCCTCGCGCATCCCGTGATACGAGCGGCCGGCCAGCGTGACGCGCAGGCTGCGGGCGCCGAGCTGCGCCTGCTTGGGCGAGAGATTCTGGATGCCGCCGGCCGAGCCGAGGCCGAAGAGCACGGAGTTCGGGCCGCGCGTCTGATCGAGGCGGTCCATGCTGAACATGTCCCAGCGGACGTTGTTCACCGAGGTCTTGAAGAAATTGGTCGTGACCGTCTGCGCGAGCAGGCCGCGGATGCGCAGCGCGCGGCCATCCTCATTGATCACGTTCTGCACGCCGCTCGACTCGCCGTAGTCGAACTCGGTGCTCACCATGTATTGGCTCATGTCGGCCATCGTGAAAGCGCCGAGATCGATGAAGAACTGCTCGGTGAACGCCGTGGTCGGCGCCGCGATGTCGAGGATGTCGGTCGCCATGCGGCTGCCGGTGAGGCTGCTGCCCGCGAGATAGCCTTGGTTGCTCTCGGGGCCGACGGTGAACGGCGTGAGCACGACGGGCTCCTGCTCCGCGGCGGGTTTCGGCGGCGGGGGCGCGATGGTCTGCGCCGCGGAATGCGCAGCGAGGGAGAGCGCGAGGGAAAGCGCGAGGGAAAGCGCGGCCGGGACAACCCGCCCGTTGAAGATTGCCGGACGCCGGCCGGGGCCTGAGGGGTGCATGGGATTGGGGGTTTTGGGCTAGGACAAGGGAGGGGGAACCGATTCTCGTGGCTGGACGGAAACGCGCCGTCACGGGCGGCTGCCTTCGCCCGCCGCGACTTGCCGCATCGCGGTCGAGACGAGCAGGTCGCGGTCGTCGATGACGTTGAAAAAATATCCGCGCGTGCCCGGCGGGAGCTCGGCCGTCGCGCGCTTCGTGGCCTCATCGAGGCGCGCCGGTTGAATCTGCCAGACGGCCTGCACCCAATCCTTCGGCTCGGTGGTGTAGACCAGTTCGGCTTTCTTCACCGCGCGGCGGGAGCGATACCGCAGCCACGCGCGCGCTCCGTCGCGACCCTCCTCCTCGATGCGCGCCAGCGGCTCGCCGCCCTTGGTGACGCTGTCGGCGAACACGTAGATCTCCGGCCGCGACCAGCCGGGCCTGTGGCCGTGGCGCATCCCGACGTGGAGGCTGATCGTCGACGGGCCGCGGGGTAGCGCGGTGGTCTTGGCATGCACGTTGAGCGGAAAGCTGAGGTCGTTCGCGTCGTTCACCCACAGCATCGGCAGGGTCGCGCGGCCGAGAAAATTAACGGGCTCCCACAACTCGAGGTAGCGCGCGGTGTGGCCGGATTTCTCAAGCGCGGCCTTGAGGCGCGGCACTTCGCTGAGAAAACCGCATCCATAAACCGGAATCGCGAAGGCGAAGCGCGGATCGACGCCCACGATTCCGGTCGTCATGATGCCGCCCCACGAGATGCCCGTGACGCCGATGCGGTTCGCGTCGATTTCCGGAAACGAGCGCAGGAGCGAGTTGGCGAGAATCGCGTCGGCCATCGCGTGGAAATACCACTGGTCGGCCACCGGGAGATCGATGTCCTCGTAGATGCCCGCGCGCTCGGGCCCGCTGAATGCGTGCCGTGGGTAAGGCATGCGGTCGCCGCCGGCGTCCTGGCCCTCGAGCGCGAGCGAGATCGCGGCGTAGCCGTGGGAATTCCAGATGCGCACCCATTCGTCGAACGCCGTGCCGCCGCCGCCATGCAGCAGCACCACGGCCGGCACCTTGGCGCCCGCCGCCGTCTTCGGCACGCCATACCAGGCGAAGACGCGCGTGGGTTTTCCCTTCCACGGCAGCCCCTCGAAATACAGCCCGCGCACGCCCTCGGCGGTCGCGGTCGCCGGATAAGTTTTGGGCACATGCGCCAGCGCCGTCAGATCCCACGGAACCGGCCGCGGCTCGGCGGCCCACAGCGAAATCGCGGACGAGGCGCCGAGCAGCGACGCGGCCAGCCAGTGGAAGAACGAGGTCAGAGATGAGGCGAATTTCATGGGTAGGAATAAAGTCCCTGCGGAATGGGATCGCTGCGGTGCACGGGCTCGCCCTCCCACGTCGCGGTGTCGGTCGCGGCGTCGTAGGTGAGCACGCGTTTTTCGTTGGGCAGCGCGGGCGGCAACTCGTGCGCCGGCAGCCACGCCTTCAGCTCGCGCTTGATCGCGGCGAACTCGGGCCGGGCCGCGAGGTTCGTCCACTCGTTCGGATCGCTCTCGTGATCGTAGAGCTCCTCGGAGCCGTCCGCGTAGTGGATGTAGCGCCAGCGCTCCGAGCGCACGGCGTGGTTGCCGGCGTTGTGCGTGGTGATCGCGGGCCAGGCGCGGGGGGCGCGTGCGTCGCGGCACTGCGGCGCGAGCGTGTGGCCTTCGAGGCCCGGCGTCGCCGGCAGTCCCGCAAGATCGAGCAGCGTGGGAAATAGATCGAGCAGCTCGGCCGGGCGGGCGCAGCGCGCGCCCCCGGCGACGCCCGGTCCGGCCACGATCAACGGCACGCGGGTCGCGCGTTCCCACAGCGAGTTTTTCCCGGTGATGCCCTTTTCGCCGAGGTGCCAGCCGTGATCGGAAGTGAACACGACGAGCGTGTTGGCCGCGCGGCCGCTCGCCTCCAGCGCCGCGAGCACGCGGCCGACCTGCGCGTCGAGGTAGCTCACACACGCGAGGTAGCTGCGGACGAGCGGGCGCCACTCGTGGCGTTCCTGGAGCAGCTTCAGCCGCGGCTCGGTGAGCTTCCAATGCAGATACCAGGAGAAACGCGGCGTGTCGTCGCGATCGTCGTCGCGCACTGCCGGCAGCTTGAGCGTGGCGTCGGGGTAGAGGTCGAACCACTTTTGCGGGACGAGGCACGGCACGTGCGGCATCCGAAATCCGCACGCGAGGAAGAAGGGCCGGTCCGCCGGCGCCGTCCGCAGCGCCTCCGCCGCCGCGCTGGCGATCACGTAGTCGCACTGATCCTCGTCGCGCTCGGGAAACGGCCCCCAGTCCATCGCGGGATGCCGCGATTCCGGGAGCGAGGCGATGAACTTGGCCGGGCGCCTGGCTGGAGGCGCGGGGCCCCACGCCTCGGCTTCCTGCGGGCGCTGCGCGGGTGTCACCGTGCCGTCGTGAAAAACTTTTCCGCCGATCCACGTGAAGTAACCGGCACGCCGGAACGCCTGCGGCAGCGTCACGGCCTCCTTCGCCGGCGCGAGTTCGCGGATGCCGGGCTTGAGCCCGTAGGAGCCGAGCGTGGTCGGCCGCAGGCCGGTGAGAAAACTGTTGCGCGACGGCGTGCAGAGCGGCGCCTGACAATGCGCGTCCGCGAACAGCGTGCCGCGCGCGGCGAGCTGATCGATGTTGGGTGTCTGCACCTGCGGGTGGCCGCCGAGGCAGCCGACCCAGTCGTTCAGATCGTCGGCGACGATGAACAGGATGTTGGGTTTGGCGCGCGCGCCCGCCGTCTCCGCCGCCGGGCACGCGACGCGGGCGAGGAGAAAAAGACCGAAGGCGAGACGGAGGATGTGAGGTCGCGTGAGTTTCATCGAGAAGGAGAGTTTTCGCGCGGCAAAATCAGCTCGACCGTCTGGCCGAAAATCAACCGCACGGGCCCGAGCAGGCCCGACTCGACCAGCGGATCGCTGTCGCCGTAGTAGCGGGGCGGCGTGAAGGCGACCGCGCGGGCGTCGGGATTTTTTTCGCCGCGCGCGAGCCATGCGGGGATCGCAAAGTAGTCCGCCTGCATCGACCGGCGCGCTTCGGCCTTGGTGAAGCCGGTCGCGCGGGCGTCGCCGATGAGCCGGTTGCGCCAGAGGTTCGTCACCTCCACGGCGATCGTGTTGCGCCCCGACCGCAGCGCCGCGCGCACATCGACGCGGAAGGGCGGCTTCCACAGCACGCCGAAATCACGGCCGTTGATCTTCAGCGCGGCGATCACGCGCACGTCGCCCAGATCGAGATCGATCGCCGGGGCGTTCGCGAGTTCCGCGGCGCTCAAGTCGAATTCCTTCGTGGCGGTGGCCGTGCCCGAGAAATACTTCACGCCCGCGTCGGGGTGCTCCGTCCACGAGGCCAGGCGTGCGACTTTTGCCTGCGCCGGCGCACCTCGGCCGGGCGGAAACGTCCACGTCCAATCCTCGCTGAGATCGCGCGGCGCGGGCAACGCGGCCACGCGCGCCGCGGCCCGGCGGCCATCGGCGGCCTGCGCAGCAAACTCGCCGGGCGCGAACGCCCGCAGCGCGACCGTCTCGCCCTCGATGGTCGTCTGCGCGATCGCGCGTCCGATGGCGTCGCGCCCCTCATGCGTCACGGACGCGATCGTCGTGCGCGCGGGCACCGTCGCGCGGAAGACCACGAAGCACGACTCGGCCGGCCCGAGGTTGAGCACGACTGCGACGCCGTGATCGGTTCGCTGCCACGGCGGCGTGATCGCGATCTCGCCCGTCTCGGGGCGCCAGATTTCGGGCGCGCTGCCGGCGACGCGAAACGTCACGCGCGCGCTCGCGGGCTCGTTGCGCTGGTTGGAGACGAAGTAGAATTCCCAGCCGTCGCCGCGGCGGTGAACGTAGTCGAGCTTCACGGGCTTGCCGCTGTCGCCGCGGGCCAGCTCGGCGTAGCGAAAATCCGGCTCGATGCCCGAGGCCGCGAGGACCTCGCCGAGCGTCGCGCCAAACCACACGAAGCCCTGGCCCGTCCGCTGGCGCTTGATCGTGGCGCCGTCGATCGTGCCCCAGAGCCGGTTCGCGCGGGCACGCACGATCGCGTCGGCGTCTTCCCCGGCGCTGGCCGCCAAGCCTGGGCTGCGTCGTGGACGCGGCCCGAGGACGGTTGCGCCGGCCTCGACCCATTCCTCCAGCTTCGCGAGGATCGCGGGGCTCATCCGATCGTCGTCGGGCAGCACGAGCACGCGGTAACGGCAGCCGTGCGGCGACTCGAGTTCGCGCGCGGCGTTGACGCGCAACGTGAGCAACGCCTCGGCGTGCAGCACGTGGAAATCGTGACCGTCGGGCACGCGTTGCCAGAAATCCGGGCTCATATCGCCGTCGACGTTCCACGGGATGCCGTAGCGATCCGCCGTCACGGGCGGCTTCGGCCAGAGCGTGGCCGGCGCATCCTCGCCGTAGTAGAGCGCGACATCGGTGACGAGCTGGCCCTGCTGGAGCAGCGACTGGCAGCGCGCGAGATAGGCCAGCCAGGCCGGGGACTGTCGCCACCACGTCTCGCCACGGGACAAGTTGATCCCGTGCGGCCCGAGTGTCATCCCCGGCGCGATGGCGTCGGCCCACGGTTGGTGGGCATTCGCCTGGATGTAGAAACGCGTCGCGCCGCGGCAGAAAAAATAATCGCCCAGCGCCTTGAGGGAGTAAGGGTGGTGGTTCCACGCGGCTTGCTCGCGGCCCGCGGTGAATGCCTCCGCGCCGACGAGATGAAGCCCGTTCAGGTCCGCGGCCGACGCGGCGAGCTTCATGCTCCAATGGTGAAAGCCCTGGATGCCGGACCAGAATTCACCCATCGGGATGTCGGCCTTGGCCGCGGCGGCCATCTCGTCGAAGATGCTGTCGTAGCCGAAGGCCTCCGCGGCCAGCCGCAGGCCCGCGCTCCGGCATTTCTCGGCGAAGTGCCCGTAGTAGTTTTCGACGACCAAGTCCGAGATCGTGCGGCGAAAATCGTGGAGAAATTTTTCCGTCCGCTCCGCATCGCCGATCGCCCGGCCCGTGAGGCACGGCAGATACGCGAGCAAATCGTAGCCGCGCCGGCGGCGGAATTCCGCGGGCATCGCCGCCGTCCATGTCTGCGTGAGCACCTCGTAGCTGTCGATCAACACGGTATCGAGCCGCCCGGCACCGCCCGCCCGCGCGGCCGTCAGCACGCGATCGATGAAATGCGCCCAGTGAAAGTCGACGGCGTCGCGACTGAGCTTGTCGCAGTCGAGGCCCGAGGCGTCGTCGGGCGGCTGGTGGTTCTTGTGCCCGGTCGGCACGTAGCCGAAGCGCAGGATCGTCCACTCGCCCGCGGGCGGCGACCATGCCAGCCGCCCGGAGGCGTCGAGCTTGTCGGTCAGCACGACAATCCGCTGCGGATCGATGGCGGCCGCCGCGGGGGCGCCTGCGGCCTTCGGACGCTTCCTGGCCCGATGGTTGGTGACGAATCCCGCCTGGTTGATCCAGCCGTCAAGCCGCCACGCGTCGTCCGCCGGAGTCGGAAACGCGATCACGGCGATGTCGCGATACCAGTCGACCGGCTGGCGTTTCAGCGCCGGCAGATCGTAGGGATCGAAATTCGCCGACGGCTGCGCCAGCGGGATGAGCGGCGCGGCGGCTCCGCCGTGGATTTTCGTCTCGCTGCACACCACGTGCTTCATCGCCTGCTCCGGCGTGATCCACGGCCCGCCCGAGGACGACCAGCCGGGGCAGTTATGAAAACCCCACTCCAGCCCAAGCCGGTCGCTCTCGGCCGCGGTGAACTTCCACGCGGCAAAATACTCGGGGCTCATCGACGCGACCGGCCCGCGCGGGATCTTGTCCGACTCCTCGAACAGCGTGAAGCCGCCGAAGCCCACCGCCCTCATCGCCTCGAGATCGCGGGTGATGCTCGGCGGCGAGATGTGGCCGTTCATCCAATGCCACCAGCAGAACGGCTTCGCTGCATCGGGCGGAGCGATGAAGCTCGCCTCCAGTTGCGCCAGCGTGCGCGCCTCCGCCGCGCCGACGTCCGCCGCCGACAGCAAGAGTCCCAAGCCGCCGATCAGGCCCCCGACAGCCGTCGCGATCCGTGGCAGGCAGCCGCGCGGCAACGCACTTGCGGGGATCATTGCCATCGCGGCGACGGCTTGGCGACGAGTGGACATGCGGCGGGCATGCGGTGGGCGGCGAAGTCGCCTACAAAGTGACATCGGTGTCAATAAATTTCCCAACCGTCCGCCCGCGCGGCCTTGGACTTGCCTCGACCATCGGACTCCGCTTCTAGAGACATCGATGGCCACCATCTACGAAGTCGCTGAGTCGGCCGGAGTCTCGCCGAAGACGGCCGCGCGCATCCTCAATGGCGCCAGCCGGCGCTCGAAGTCGCGCGACAAGGTGCTGCGCTGCGCGCAGACGCTGGGCTACGTCCGCAACCAGCAGGCGGCCAATCTCCGCACCGGCCGCTCCCAGTTGATCGGCGTGCTGGTGCCGTTCATCGACAATCCTTTCTACACGAAATTTCTCCAGGAGGTGCACGACGCGCTCGCCACGCGCCACTACCACAGCCTGGTCGCCTGCTCCTTCGGCGATCCATCCGACATGCTTGCGGCGATTTCGCTCCTCGAACGCTACAACGTCGACGGCGTCGCCATCGATGTCAGCGAAGGCATCATGAGCGCGGAAATCGCCGCGCGGCTACAGCAACTGCATCGTCGCGGGCGCGCCGTCGTGGTGACAGGCGGGCAGCGCCGCGACATCGAGTTCGATCACCTCTACCTCGATAACCGGAACGCGGTGGGCAAAGTGGTCCGGCATCTCGCCCAACGGGGCTACGAGCACGTGGGGTTCCTCGGCGGCCTGCCCGAGAACCTCAACATCGACAACCGCCTCGAGGGTTTCAAAGTTGCGCTGCGCGCGAACGGCCTCGCCTTCGATCCGGCCCGGGTCTCGCTGGGCTCGCCCTCCCTGGGCAGCGTGGTGCAACGGGCGAATGCCTTGCTCCGCGTCACGCCGCGACCGACGGCCGTCGTCTGCACGAGTGACGTGATCGCCATGGTCGTGATGAAGGCGGCCTTTGAACTCGGGCTCCGAATTCCGCGCGACGTCGCGGTCACCGGCTTCGACGACATCGATCAGGCCGCGTTCCTGCATCCGAGCCTCACGACCGTGCGCCAGCCGCTGAAAACGATGGCGGAAGATCTGGCCGACCTGCTGGTGGCCAACCCGCGCGGCAGCCGGGCCGGCGCCCGGGAAAAACGCTACGAGGCCGAGTTGGTGATCCGCGAGTCGACCTGATCATCGATCGCGATCGGGCAAACGCCCCGCCCGCCGATTCCGTTCCTCCGTATTGTTGTCCCGCCACGGGCCGGCGGTGGCCAAAAATCTTACCGGCTGGCCCACAGGTTCACTTGCACTTTGGTTGGTGCTGCCATCTTCTGCGCCGGCATCACCCGCCTGATGCTCGGGTTGAAAGCCCGGCCTGGGCAGGATGCCGCTTAACCAACCCAAGGCTTTGGGCTTCAGCTTTCTCTATTCTCTATGAACAACAAACTGGAACAGGGCATCGACCGCTTAAAAGGCGAAATCAAGAACGTTGAAAACGGACTGGTCGCAACGAGCCAGCATCTCGCGTCTGCGGTGGAAGAGAAAATCGCCGGATTGGACGAGCGGTGGAAACACGCCGTGGCGAAATATGAGGCCAAGATGGAGGAGGTGGGGCGGGCGGGACACAACCTTCGCCAGTTCCTTGAGCAGAAGAAGAAAGAACTGACCACGAAATACGAGGACTGGAAAACCGACCACGCGATCGAGAAACTCGAGAAACACGCCGACCAAAAGGAACAGCAGGCCGTGGAGGCGATCATCGCTGCGGCCATCGCGTTGCACGAGGCGGAGGTCGCCGTTTTGGAAGCGCTCAAAGCCCGAAAAGTCGCAGTCGAAGTCGCCGGCTGATCCCCAGCGAACAACGGGACGCAATCCCCGCCCCGCCCAAATTGAAGCATGCTGCTCACCATCCTGATCGTCACCTGCCACCTGCTGGGCGCGTCCTCGGCGGTGCACGCGGTCATGAGCACCCGCACGCCGCAAGGCACAATCGCGTGGGTGGCCTGCCTGATCCTCTGCCCTTACCTGGCGGTGCCGGCATACTGGATTCTGGGGCGGAGCCGTTTTCACGGATACGTCACGGCGCAACAGACCCATGCCTGGCAACTGAGGGCCGTGGTTCAGAAAGCCTTCGAATCCGCGGACGCCCACCATGTTTCCCCCGAGGGAAAACCGGGGCGCCTGACCGAACGTCTCGCGAAAATGCCGATGCTCGGGGGCAACGCCGTCGACTTGCTCGTCGACGGCGAGGCGACCTTCGCGAGCATCCTGAGCGGGATTGACGCGGCGCAATCCTACATCCTGTTCCAGTTTTTCATCGTGCACGACGACGAGATTGGCCGGGAGGTGCAACAGCGGCTTGTTCGGCAAGCGAAAGCCGGCGTGCGGATCTACTTCCTTTACGATGAGGTCGGCTGCCACAACCTGCCCCGGGCCTATCTCCAAAAACTACGTGACGCTGGCATCGCGGTTCACGACTTCCACACACGCAAGGGATCGCGCAATCGCCTTCAGATCAATTTCCGCAATCACCGCAAGGTCGTAGTCGTGGACGGCAGCGTCGCCTGGATGGGCGGGCACAACGTTGGCGACGAGTATCTCGGCAAGAGCGCAAAATTCGGCCACTGGCGCGATACGCACGTCCGCATCGCTGGGCCGGCCGCGCTCGCCGCCCAATTGTCCTTCGTGGAAGACTGGCACTGGGCGACCAACACCCTCCCCGCGCTGGATTGGAAACCCAAACCGTCGCCGGCGGGGAACCTCCCCGTGCTCATCGTGCCCTCGGGGCCGGCGGACGAACTGGAAACCGCCGCCTTGATGTTCACGCATGCGTTGAACTCCGCCCAGTCGCGCATCTGGATCGCCAGCCCCTACTTTGTCCCCGACGAGTCGGTGTTGGTGGCGTTGCAATTGGCCGGACTGCGCGGGGTGGACGTGCGCATCCTCATCCCCGACAAGCCGGATCACCTGCTGGTTTACCTCGCCGCGTTTTCGTATTTCGACGACTCGAGCAAGACGGGGGTCAAGTTTTACCGCTACACGGACGGCTTCCTGCACCAGAAGGTGATGCTAATCGACAAAACGGTGGCGACGGTGGGTTCGGCCAACTTCGACAACCGTTCCTTTCGCCTGAATTTCGAGATCACAGCGATCGTGCAGGATCCGGGGTTCGCCGACGATGTGTGCCGAATGCTCGAAACCGATTTCGCCCACGCCCGCCGGATGACCGCGGCCGACTTCGACGAACGCTCGTGGTGGTTCCGATTCGCCGTGCGGCTGGCCCGACTTGCCGCTCCCATCCAATGAACAGCCGGGCGCCGGCCCTCAAACAATCCTCTATCATGAACCCAACCAAAAAAGCCAAACTCACGGCGAAGCTAGAGGCTCCTCTGGCCACGCCGACCGACCTCACCCCCAGCGCCACGAAAGACGTGAGCGCGGCGCTCAACGCGCTCCTCGCCGATGTCTTCGCGCTTTACCTGAAGACCAAAAATTTTCACTGGCACATGAGCGGGCCGCATTTTCGGGACTACCATCTCCTAATGGACGAGCACGGTGACCAGCTCCTCGCGATGACCGACGACATTGCCGAGCGCGTCCGCAAAGTGGGTGGCACGACGCTGCGTTCGATCGGCCATATCGCGCGGCTCCAGCGCATCACGGACAACGATGCCTCCTATGTCGAACCGCTCGACATGCTGGCCGAGCTCTTGGAGGACAACAAAACCTTGGTCACCCATCTGCGCTCTACCCACGATTTGTGTGATGAGCATGGCGACATCGCGACGGCCAGCCTGCTCGAGAACTGGATCGACCAAACCGAACGGCGCGCGTGGTTCTTGTTTGAGACCACCCGTCCCGGTTCGCCGCGGCACTAGCGATGCGGACCCGCGCGGCATCCCGCTGGGCGAACAGCTGTTTTCGTTTTGGCATGAGCGAGGCCCGACACAACATCACCGCAATCGATGGCTGCACATTTTGAAACCCACCCTTCGGCTCCCGCAGAGCAGGTGTCGTCCCGCGAGCCCGAGCCACGGGCGCTCGGCCGACCAGGGCGCGTGAGGCCTTCAATCCCGCCATGGCGGCGAGACCTCCCCCGCGCCTTCACGATCCCAGCCTTGGCTGCGCTGACGCTGGCGGTGAACGGATGCAACGCGCTGCAAACGACCGCTCGTTTGCCGGTCACCGTCGTGGAAGCGGTCGTCGAGCCGCACTCGCGATCGGTTCCCGCCGACCCCGCGACGCTGCAGACGGAAGTTTTGCACTACGCCGAGGACTTCATCAGCAGCACGACCTTGGCGATCGACGAATACGCCAGTGGCCTAAACACGGCCAAGGCGCGCCGTGAGGCCTTGCGATGGAAGCTCGCGTTGAATTCAACCGCCCTGAGCATCACCACCGGCTCGAGTCCCGTCGCCAACCTGATCGATTTTGTCTCGATGGCGACCCTCATGCATGCCTCGATCGAGGAACGCGCCGCGAAATCCGCCGCTCCGGCGGTTTTCGACCCATGGCGCGACGCCGCCCGCCGCCTCGAGGCCAACGCTTGGAAGATCGCGGCCGAGGTGCTTGGCGCGAGCCAGCAGAAACAACTTCGTGACGCCATCGAGCAGCGGCGCATAAAAAACTCGTCGTTGGACGACCCTTTCGTGGTCCGGCCAGAGCTGTTTTCTTCGCTCGCTCGCGAACGCCGCCAGGCGGAAGGCGGGCTGGAGGAGATTCTTTCCCTGCTTAATCTGGATCCCTTTGCGGGCCTGGATCCCGCGGTGCGTGAGATCACCCGCACGCGACTTTTTGCGGAGCGCGCGCTTTTCGCATCCCAGCGCATGCCTTTCGTCGTAAGCTGGCAGCTCGAGTTGCTGAGCGAACAGATACTCGGCCGAAAGGAAACCGCCTCCCTTCTCGCCGGCGTCGATCGAATCAGCACCGCCGTCGAATCCACGAGCAAAATTGCCGCTGAACTGCCCGATCGGTTCACGGCGGCGCGTGTGGCCCTCGTCGACGTGCTCAAGAACCAGGAGGACAAACTCGGCCGTCTCGCCGGCGAGGTGAACCTTGCGCTCACCTCTGCGGACAAAATGTCGGTTTCCCTGAACACGATGCTCACCACCGTCGGGGCCTTGATGAAACAACTGGGCATCGGTGAACCGACGAACAAGACGCCGGACCCAAATTCGCGCGCGTTCAATATCCTGGAATACGCGCAGACCGCCGAGCGAATTACCGCGATGGCGAACCAGCTCAACACGCTGCTGAAAACCGCCGACACGACGACCGAGGCGCCAGCCCTCGACCAACGCATCGCCAGCCTGAAGGCACTCGCCGACCACACCCGAATCGATGTTGAGCGCACATTGAATCACGCATTCCTGCTGATGGGCGGCTTGGTTGTGCTCACCTCCGCCTGCGCAATCGCCTATCGAAAGGCGGCCAAACCGTCACCGGCAAAAGGGATCAAGGGGTGATGGAACATGCCATGGGGCCACGTGAAAACGAAGACGTCCGGATGATTTCCATCGCTCATCAGCGTCCAAGCCTGCCCATCGACCTTGCCCGCAGTCTCGCGCAACCTGGCGCCACCGCCCGCATACCGGCGTCTCCGGCAGGGCCTTCGCATGACTAGCATCTCCGAGCTCGATCTCCAGCCGGGATCGGCTGCCCCTTCTGCGTCCGTCAACACGGCCGCAGAACACGCCGCGCTTGCAAGCGGGCTCCTCGCGCCTCGCCCCCGGCCCCAAAGGCTCGCCGCCGATTTCGACAATTTCCGCAAACGAACGGCGCGCGACGCCGGGCAAAAAATCGCGGTCATTCGCGAACTGCTGCCGGTGGTCGACCGCCTCGAACTGGCGCTGGAGATCTCCGCGCCGGCTTCGGGCAAAGATTTCCGTCGCAGCATCGAACTCACGCATCGCGAGCTGATCCCGCGGTTGGAACGCCACGGCCTTCAGCCTGACGATCCCGCGAGCGTGGTCTTCAACCCCAATCGGCAGGAGTCAGTCTCGGTTCGGCCCGACCCCAAGGAGGCCGTCCACGTCGTGCCCGAGGTGCGGCGACGTGGTCACGCCCTTGGCCAACAGATTATCCGGCCCGCGCGCGTCGTCGTGAACGATCCAAGCGCCGGCGAAAGCGTTCACCATGGCGATTGAATTCAAAGACTACTACACGGTGCTAGGGGTTTCGCGCGACGCCACCGCCGAGGAGATCAAGAAGGCGTTCCGCAAGCTCGCGCGCCAATATCACCCCGACGTTGCCAAGAACAAGAAAGTGGCGGAGGAGAAGTTCAAGGAGATCAACGAGGCGAACGAAGTTCTCAGCGATCCTGACAAGCGGAAAAAATACGACGAGCTGGGCGCCAATTGGCAGCAAGCCGGAGTGCCGGAACCAGAGGACCCGGCGGGCGGCCGCGGCGCAGGAGCCGCGCGAGGCCAGGAATTTCACTTTGGCGGGAGCACCGGCTTCAGCGATTTTTTCGAGCAGTTTTTCGGCGGGCGCGCGGGGCGGGGCCAAGCGGCCGGCTACGACGATCTGTTTCGGCGCGCCGGGAGGGAAGGCGCCGGGGCTGGCGAACCGCGCATGCCCGGTTCCGATATCGAGGGCGACATCCTCGTCACCCTGGCCGAGGCGCTGCATGGAGCCTCGCGCCAGATTTCGCTGCAGCGCATCGATCAGGCGACGGGCGAACCCGAAACCGAGACGTTCACCGTCCGCATCCCGCCGGGCGCCACCGAAGGCCGGCGCATCAGGGTGCCGAGCAAGGGAGGGCGAGGATCGGGCGGGGCAGAGGCGGGCAACCTCTTCCTGCGCGTCCGGCTCGCGGCGCATCCGGACTTCGAGGTGCGCGGCACGGATTTGTATTTTGAATTGGACGTGGCCCCGTGGGAGGCGGTGCTAGGCGCCCAGGTTTCGGTGCCGACCCTCACGGGTGCGGTGAAACTGCAGGTTCCGCCGTGCACAAACGGCGACCGCCACTTGCGCGTGCGCGGCCAAGGGCTGCCCACCAGCAAGAGCGGCGAACGAGGCGACCTCTATGTCGTCGTGAAGATCCGCGTGCCGGCGGAAATCACGAGCCGGGAGCGCGAGTTGTGGAATGAGCTCGCCCGCGCCTCGCACTTCAATCCGCGGAAAGGCGAGCCGTGAACGCGGTTTCACGTGATGAACGCAGCCTGAGGATGGCCTGTCCCCATTGCGGACAGGACCATCATCAGCCGCTCGAAGGCTTGGACGCGCGGGCGCGCTGCGCCAATTGCCATCGCGATCTGCGTTTTCCGGATGAACCGGTTGAGTTGAGGAGCGAAGGCGCCCTGGTTGCCTTGCTCCGCCGCTCCGCACTCCCCGTGCTGGTCGGTTTCTTGGCGCCAACGTGCGACTCATCCGGGCTCATCGAGCGGGAGATGGCCAAAGTCGCGCTGGAGGAAACCGGCCGCTGGCTTGTCGCGCGGGTAGACACTGACTCGCTGCCCGCGGCCGCGCACCATTTCGCCGCCACCTCCATCCCGCTCCTCGTCGTTTTCCGACAGGGGCAGGAAATCGCCCGCAACGCTGGCCTCCTGCCTGCGGCCGCCATCCGCCATTTCCTCGGGCAAGTCCTTTAGCCGCGGACGAAGCCGCGACGCCATTTCCCCGTGCCATAATTCCCATGAATTCCGCCACCGAATCCTTCGCCATGCAGGTTTTCGCGCCGGCATCCGACGCTCTTTTCCCCATCGATACCGCCGCCCACCTTGCCGGCCTGCCCCGGCATGTCGTGCTCGTCTGCTGCCGTCGCGGCATGGTGACGCCGTTCCGCGATCCGAACTACGGCGGATTTTATTTCGACCTGGACGCCATCAGGACCCTCCAGCGCATCCAATACCTGCGGACCGCGTGCGGCGTAAACCTCACCGGGATCGAGCTCATTCTGAAGCTCATGGCCGAGGTCGAGGAATTGCGTGCGCTCACGCGCCGCTGAACGCTCATGCCCAACCAGGCCACCACGGTGCTAAGTCACCTTTCCGATTTGCTGTTCAAGCAGCAGTCGTCCACCTCGTCGCGCATCCTGCTGGTGGCGGTCGCCGCGGTGGCGGCGCACGTGCTGATTTGGGCGATTGGCGCCACCAGCGAGTGGCTGGTCATCGCCGGCCACAGGTCGAAGGGACGGATCTGGTCGGTCGCGCAAAAGCCGAAAGTTGCGACGATACTCGGGTTGTTTGCCAACACCGCGACCTCGGGCGTCTATTTTGTCGCGGTGGGACTGATGCTCGAGGAAGCGGGGGTAAACCTCGCCGCGTATCTCGCCAGTGCATCCATCGTGGGGCTCGCCATCAGCTTCGGTTCGCAGAGTTTGGTGCAGGACATGGTGGTTGGGCTTACCTTGCTCTTTTCCGACGCGATGGATGTCGGCGACACGGTGGAAATCGCGGGCACGGTGGTGGTCGTCGGCCGGGTGGAGGAGATTGGCCTCCGTTTCACCAAAATCGCCAACCTATACAATCAGATCGTATTTATCCCCAATCGCACGATCGCCAACGTAAGCCGGTTCCCCGAAGGCGGAATCTTCGCCTATGCCGACATCCAGATTCCCGATGGAGCGGATCGGGAGAAAGTCATTCGCGCCACAAAGGCGGTCGTGGAAGGCATGCAGAGCCAGTTCAGCGGACTGATTTTCGAGGCCGGCATCCTCGAGCCGCTTGCCTCCATCGATCAAAAAACGTGGCCCATCGTTCGCGTGCGCTTCAAGATCTGGCCGGGCCAGGGCGCATTGATCGAGACGACCTTTCGCCAGCGGGTGCTCAGTGTCTTGCGCGCCTTTGATGCCAACTATGCCGATTGGCAGGTGCCTGTTTTTTACCGCGCGCTCCATTCCGGAAATCCCGCCCCATGAACGCCCCGGAAACGCCGTCCCCCGATCCGGCATCGAAACCGGTCGGTGCCACCACCGCAAAGCCGGCGCTTGGTTTTGGCCCGAATTCAGGCGGCGCATTTTCCCAGGAGAACTATCACCACCCCGCCGCGGGCTGGGGAGCGGCCGCCAGCGTTTCAAAGATCTTGCTGAAGCAGCATGCGCTCGTCGACGGAGCACGGATCGTCCGCAAGATGAACCACGAGAACGGCGGCTACGACTGCCCGGGATGCGCGTGGCCCGACGATCGCAAAGGCCTGCGGCTCGACATTTGTGAGAACGGCATCAAGCACGCCGCGTGGGAGCTGAGCTCCAAGCGCGTTGACCGCCATTTTTTCGCCAGACACCCGGTCCGCGAGCTGATGGCGTGGACCGATTTCGCCTTGGAAGACGCGGGGCGTCTCACCGAGCCGATGCGTTATGATGCCGCCTCCGACAAGTATGTCCCCATCACGTGGAGCGAGGCGTTCGCGCTTGCCGGGCACCACTTCCGCGGCCTGAAAAATCCCAATCAGGCCGCATTCTATACTTCGGGACGCCTGAGCAACGAAGCCACGTTTCTCTACCAACTTTTCGCCCGCGAGCTCGGCACGAACAATCTGCCCGACTGCTCCAACATGTGCCACGAGGCCAGCGGCCGCGCGCTGCACGCGGCCATTGGCACGGGAAAAGGCACCGTCGATTTGAACGATTGGGACCAGGCGGACTGCCTCATCATCATGGGCGTGAACGCGGCCTCCAATGCCCCACGTATGCTGACGTCGCTCGCCAAAGCCTATCAACGGGGCGCCCAGATCGTGCACATCAATCCGCTCATCGAAGCGGCGGCCGGGCGCACCATCATTCCCCACGACTTGGTCGACATGGCGTTGTTTCGCTCGACGCCGGTGGGGACGTTCAACGTCCAGCCGCGGATTGGCGGCGACATGGCCTTGATGCGCGGCGTTGCCAAACATCTCCACGAGGCCGCGCGCACGGACCCCAACGCCATCGATCGGCCGTTCATCGAGCGTTACACGGCGGGCGTCGCGGCCTATCTGGCCATGCTCGATGAAATCTCGTGGCAGGAACTGGAGCGGCAATCGGGGGTATCGACGGGGAAAATCCGCGAGTTGGGCGAAATCTACCGCAAGTCCAAGGCCGCGATCATCGCGTGGTGTCTCGGCGTCACCCAGCAGGAACACGCCGTCGATACCATCCGGGAAATTGTCAACGTGCTGCTCCTGCGCGGCAACCTGGGACGCGAGGGCGCCGGCCCCAGCCCGATCCGCGGCCATTCCAATGTGCAGGGCAATCGCACCTGCGGCATCGATCATCGCCCGGATGAAAAGTGGCTGGCCCGTCTCGACCGGGCCTGCGGCATCAAGTCGCCCCGCGAACACGGGCTGGATACGGTGCGGGTCATTCCCGCCATGATGCGCGGGGAGGTGGGAATTTTCGTGGGCCTGGGCGGAAATTTCGCCCGCGCGGTTCCGGACCCCGCCTACACCTTCCCGGCCCTGCAAAAGTGCGACCTGACCATCCAGGTCAGCACCAAGCTCAATCGCAGCCACCTCGTCCACGGCCGCGACGCCTTGATTCTTCCCTGCCTCGGGCGCACCGAAAAGGATCACGGCCGGGAGGGCCTTCAAGGTCTCACGGTCGAGGACTCGATGAGCATGGTGCACCTGTCTTACGGCATGGTGGCACCCTGTTCGCCGGACTTGCGCTCCGAGGCCGCGATCATCGCCGGAATGGCAAGGGCGTCCTTGCGCCACAGCCCGACGCCTTGGGAGGACTATGCCGCCGACTACAACAAGATTCGCGACAAGATGGCGGAAGCGATTGAAGGATTCGAGGACTTCAATCGGCGTGTGCGGCAGCCGCTCGGGTTCCGGTTGCACCAGCCGGCACGCGAACGGGATTTCCACACGGCCACGGGCCGGGCGAATTTCTCCCTCGCGCCGCTGGCGGACGCTAGGCCGGCAAGTGGGCGCCTCCTGCTCGGCAGCATGCGCTCACACGATCAATGGAACACGAGCATTTATTCGGACAACGACCGCTACCGGGGCGTCAAGAATCTCCGCACCCTGATTTTCATGAACGAAGACGACATGGGTCAACGTGGCTTGAAAAAATATGATCTCGTGGACCTCACGAGCTTTGCGAAGGACGGCTCCACGCGTCACCTTCAAGGCTTCCGCGCCATTCCTTACGACGTGCCGCGGGGCTGCGCCATGGGATACATGCCGGAATTGAACGCGCTGTGTGCGATCGGCGACTTCAGTGCCCAAAGCGACCAGCCGTTGATGAAGCATGTCGTGATCGAAATCACCGCGTCGGCTGTGTCGGTGCCAAAGGACAATTGAGGGAAAGACGCCGCGGCAAAGAACCATCCCTTCGACGAACGGAAAGGGGCGGGCGCCGTTTGATTAATCCCTCCTGATTCGCGGCGTTCAGGAAGTCACTCCCTCGGTTGGCTGCGGGCGGATACCGCACCGCGACGCCAGCTCCCATCGCGGTTTTTTCCTGAGGGCGTTACGTTCGACACCGAAACAATGGGAGCCGTCATAATATCGCCGCTGTTCCGCCTGATGCAAAATTTCAGCGCGGAAAAAAAGGCTGGCGTCCCCACGGGTTCTGAAATCCGAAAATAACTGAGGCTAATATCTCTCGAATTCACTTTTCCGAGAGGGCGCAAGTCGATGGCGTGAAACGCCCGTCAGATCGTGAGGCGAAATCGTTATCGCGAGACGCGGAGCCACATCGTCAGATTAGCCTCATTAGCCTCACCCCAAGCCACGTCAGGTTCGTTTTGGGATCTTTGTGCCCAGCGCCCACCAATCCAATTCAGTGCGGCTTAAATTCGAGTGGCGCCGTCCGTTGGTCGAATTCCTCCCTTGTGGGGAAAGGAGGAATTGCAAACGTCGTCGTCGTCCCGAGCCAGGAGATGATCGCTCGCGTGATGCAGTGGCACCATGAACTTATTGAAAACGCCGCTTTGTTACGGAGGCGGGCTAGACTCGACTTTCTGCAACCGTCGTCATCTGCGAACAACTGAAATGCTGTTCGGTTGACGATGATCGTGTTCTTGGCCTCCTGGCGCTCGGTTGCACGGACGAGGATACTAATTAGGCGATCGGACATGACACTTTCCGATCCACTCGGTCACGCTAATGAGCTTAGGAAGCTAGAAAATGCTGGTAGCGGCTTCTGGCATAAGACCGGATGCGAATCGTGCGGTGTGAAGCATTCGTCCTGCGCCGCGAAAGCAGTGACTTTGAACGTGGGCCTGCCGATGTCTCACCCCTCGGTTATCATCATGCGCGAACTCACCGCACCTCGCGAATGATTTACTACGCCCATACTGCCGACGGACCGGATGGGAAACCGCTCCCTGAAAAATCAGGCAAGTGGCAGCCCCTCGCCGCGCACCTGCGTAACGTTGCCGAGCTGGCCGCGAAATTCGCCGACCCGATGGGCCCCGACGCCGCCGCCGAAGCCTCTGTCGTGGGCCTGCTACACGATCTGGGGAAATACCAACCTGACTTCCAAAGCTACCTCGCGCACGGTCGGCCGCGCACACCCCATGCTATCCACGGGGCCGCGGCACTCGCGACCATTCGACATCTGGCCAACCTCATTGCCAGCCATCATGCGGGGTTGCACGACGAAGACGATGCCTTCGCCGCATCGCTCAACCGCCTGCTAACTTCCGACGGGCGCGCAATCCTCCAGCAGCTCTACGCCGCATATCGCGAGGACAATCTCCCACCGCCGCCGAAACCATCCGCAACCTCATCATCGCCGGAGGGCGACACCGCCGGGGACCTCGCCCTTCGTCTGCTGCTCTCCGCGCTCTGCGACGCCGACTTTCTGGATACCGAGGCGCATTTTCTCCGGGTCGCCGGTAAAGTGCGTTCGGCCCCCGCGCTCGCGACGCCCGTCGATTTGCGCATCAAGTTGGACGCTCATCTCGCCCGCCTCGCCCAACGCCCCCGGCCCTCGTCGTTGGATCAGCTCCGCACCCGCATCGCCACGCGTTGCACGGAGGTGGGGCGTGACTCCGCACCCGGCACGTTTTCGCTCACCGTGCCCACCGGCGGCGGCAAGACACTGGCCTCGGCCGCGTTCGCCCTTCATCACGCCGCGGCTCGCGGCTTCGCACGTGTCATCTATGTTATACCCTACACGTCGATCATAGAGCAAAACGCTCGCGTGTTCGCCTCGATCTTCGGTGCCAAATATGTGCTCGAACACCACAGCCTCGCCGACTGGCACACCGCCGCCGAATCCGACGACGATCCGGAATCCATCGCCGCCCGCGCCAAGCTTGCCGCTGAAAACTGGGACGCGCCTTTCATCGTCACCACCAACGTCCAGTTCTTCGAGAGCCTGCACAGCCATCGCCCCTCGGCCGTGCGCAAACTGCACCGCCTGCTCAGTTCGGTCGTGCTCTTCGACGAGTGCCAGACGTTCCCGCCCGAATTGCTCGCCCCTTCGCTGGCCACGCTCCAAGCCCTCCAAGCTTACGGCAAAACCTCGCTCGTCTTCTGCACCGCCACCCAGCCCGCGTTCGAGCGACGTGAGTTTTTTCCTGAAGGCTTTCCTGCGATCACGGAAATCATCCCCGCCACCCCGGAATGGCGCCTGCACGCACGCCCCGAATTCCGCCGCACCCGCATCCGCCACGATCCCGCGCCGATTTCCCTGGACGCTTTCGCCGAAGGCGTCGCCGCCAGCACGCGCGCCCTCGCCATCGTCAACACCCGCCGCACCGCGAGGGAACTCTTCGACGCCGTGCAGGCCCGTTCGCCCGGCGACCATGTCTTTCACCTTTCCACCTTCATGTGCCCGGCGCATCGCCAGCAAGTGCTCGACACCATTCGCGCGCGTCTCGCCACGCCCGGAGTCGCCTGCCTCGTGATTTCGACCCAGCTGATCGAGGCGGGTGTCGATCTCGATTTCCCCAAAGTCTTTCGCGTCCTCGGCCCGCTCGACGCCATTTTGCAGGCCGCCGGACGCTGCAATCGCGAGGGCCGACTCACCGACGCATCGGGCCACCCCACGCCCGGCGAGGTCGAGGTCGTCGCCCTCGCCGACGCCCATCTCCCTCCCGGCATTTACGCACGCGCCACGTCATTGGCCGCCAAGTTTCTCCCGCCCGGCAACGGCGGCGACATTTCGCCCGACTCGATCCGCACCTACTTTCGCGAGCTCTACCACGACACCGAGCGCGACAAACACCACATCGCCCACCTCCGTCGCCAGCGCCTGCACCGCCAGATCGGCCTCAAATACCGCTGGATCGACGAAGACGAGCCGACCGAGTCCGTCCTCACCGAGTGCAACGACGACGCTCGCGCCTGGATCGTCACCTTGGAAGACCAAGGCTTTCAGCCTCCCACCCGCCAGCAGCGCCGCCAGATCGCCCGCCTCTCGCTCAATCTCCGCGCCTCCGAAGTCCAACGCGGCCTGCGCGCCGGCATCCTTCGCCAGCTCCACTGCGGCCTCTTCGTCACCCACCACGGCTACGACCCCCACTTCGGCTACAACCCCGCCGGAGTCCTCACCGGGGAACACACAATCTTCTAACCAATCCCTCTACCCATGTCCGCCGCCATCCCGATCTCCCTCAAAGTCTGGGGCGACCTCGCCTGCTTCACCACACCCGAGGCACGCGTCGAACGCCTAACCTACCCCGTCATCACTCCCTCCGCCGCCCGCGGTATCCTCGAGGCGATCTTCTGGAAACCCCAGATTCGTTATGAACTCGACCGCATAATGGTCCTGAAGCCGATCCGCTTCACCTCCATCCGCCGCAACGAGATTCAAGGCACCGTCACCGTCAAAGGCGCCGGCGGCGTCAATGCCTGGATGAAAGACCCGTCCAGCTTCGAACCCTACCTCGTGGACTCCGCCGGTCGCGACGACGTGCAGGGCGAGAACCGCACCCAGCGCAACAGCGTGCTCCTGCGCGACGTCGCCTACCTGCTCGAAGCCCGCCTCATCGTTAAAAACCCCACGCCCGCCGATCCGCCCGCCAAATACCGCGAGATGTTCACCCGCCGCGCCGCACAGGGTCAGTGCGTGCGCCAGCCCTGCCTCGGCATCCGCGAATTCGCCGCCTTCTTCGCCCCGCCGGACGGCACCGAGACGCCCGTCGCCGAAGACCGCGACCTCGGCGTCATGCTCTACGATCTCGATTTCTCAACCGACGGCCCCGTCGGTGCCCGTCCGCCCGAGCGCGCGCTCTTCGCCCCGGCCAAACTCGTCGGCGGCATCCTCGATGTCACCGCCATGCGCCAAAACCTCTACCGCCGCGCCCAGCCATGATCTTCCCCGCCCTCCACCGCTTCGCGCTCTCGCACGGGCTGCTCGATGACCTCGATTTCACCGAGCAGACCATCCACGCCCGCATCGACCTCCGCGCCGACGGTTCCTTCATTGGTGTGTTTCCCGTCGGCGACAAAAAGGAGCCGGTTAAAAAGCCGGTTTCCCGCATCGCTGCGCGCAACTCCGCCGCTATTGCGTGCCTCGGTGCCGACACTGCCAACCGCATCATCCCCGGGCTCGACCCAAACGCCAACCGCCTCGCAGTCGAAACCCAGACTCTCTTTGTCGATCAACTCCGCGCCGTCCACGCCGCGACCAACCATCCCGGTGTCGGCGCCGTCGTCAGCTTCCTTGTTTCCTTCGGCGTCGACGAAGCCCTGCGCGTCGCGATCAAAATCGCTTTCGACGCCGCCAAGCTAAAGGTCTCCGATTGGGTAACGTTTACTGTCGATGGTCACTCCGGCTATCTCGTGGAGTGGCCTGCGCTCAAGACTTGGTGGCGCGACCGCTGCGCCGCCGAGCGCGCCGCCAAAGCCACCACTTCCACCGAGCCGCTCATTCCCTGCATGGTCACGGGCGTGCTTTGCGAACCCGTGCGCACGCACGGAACGCGCATCAAAGTCGCCCCCGGCGGTCTGCCCGGCGGCGTGGCGCTCGTCTCCAGCGATAAGCCGGCCTTTGGCTCCTACGGCTTCGAAAAGTCGCTCGTCAGCCCGATGTCCGAGGCGGCTGTCGAGGGCTACATCCGCGCCATTAATTACCTCGGCGACAAGGCCCACCCCGATCACCATCACCGCACCGCCGACACGATCTTTCTCTTCTGGTGCGACCGACCCGAAGTGACCGCCAACCCCGCCAAGGCCATCGAGGAAGGCGACGCGGGCGACTGGCTCTCTGCCTCCATCGCCACCGCCGCGCCCATCACCCCGCGTTCCGACTCGCCCATCGCGGCCAAAAAAACATTCGGTAGTATCGACGTGGGCGCGCCCTCGCCTGATATTGGAGCCGATGCCGCGGCCGCGCGTTTCTACTGCCTCGCGCTCAGCGGTAGCTCCGCCCGCGGCGTCATCCGCGGCTGGATCGATCAACCGCTCCCCGCTGCCGTCGAGCACGTCAAACAATGGTTCGCCGATCTGACCATCCCACTGGACCGACCTTTGTTCGATCCAAGCGACAAACCCAAAGACCCGAAGAAACGCCGTCGCCTCGCCGAAACCGGGGACGACTTCAACAAATGGCGGTTGAGCGAGACCTTCGGGCATTCAGGCATTCTATGGTCGCGACTTTGCCTCGTCTCCGCCCTCGAAGGCAAAGGCGACTCCGGTCCCGAACTCGCGCGCTACCGCACGCAGCTTTTCAACTGCGCCCTTCTCGGCCGCAAGCAGCCCGTGCCGCTGGAGCTCGTCTCCGTTGCGGTCCGCCGCATCGCCACCACCGGCGACTGCCCGCCACACCGCGCCGCTCTCATCCAACTCCTCCTTCGCCGCCGTTATTTCCAACAACCCGAACTCAACCTCACCACCATGTCCGACATCGATCAATCCATCCAACATACCCGCGCCTTCCGCTCCGGCCGCCTCCTGCGCGTCCTGCAAGGCATCCAGTCCAAGGCCCTCGGCGACCGCAACGCCTCCGTCATCGACAAGTTCTACAGCTCCGCCTCCGCCACGCCCGCCGCCGTCCTCGGCGGACTCGTCGCCAAAGCGCAACCCCACCTTTCCAAGATCCGCAAAGACTCGCCCGGCCTCGCCCATTGGTTCGACGAGCAACTGACGGAAATCGTCGGCGGCATCGTCGAACAGGGCGGCTTCAAGGCCACGCACGACCCGGCCGAGCAAGGCGAGTTTGCCCTCGGTTTCTACTACCAGCGTCTCCTCGCCCGGAAACAAAAGCCCGAGGCCGACGATGCCACCGACGAAACCTCCGCCGAGTAACCACTCCAACCCCGCCTGCCCATTTAGCCTCCCTCATCTCCGCTCTGAAATCTCAAACTCCCAATACCACCATGAGCCAGCCCATCACCAATCGCTACGATTTCATCTACCTTTTCGACGTTCAGGACGGTAATCCGAACGGCGATCCCGACGCCGGCAACCTGCCCCGCGTCGATCCCGAAACCTATCGTGGTCTCGTCACCGACGGCGCCCTCAAGCGCAAGATTCGCGACTACGTGCTCCTCGCCAAAGCCGCCTCACCCGAGGCCGCCCAGCCCGGCTTTGAAATCTACTTTCAAACCAAGGGCGGCCCCGAAAAGCGCGTCCTCAATACCCTTCACGAGCAAGCCTACACCGCCATCGGCGCCAAGTCCGCCGACAAGAAATACTCCGACCAGGTGAAGGCCCGTCAGTGGATGTGCGCCCACTTCTGGGACGTCCGCACCTTCGGGGCTGTCATGTCGATGAAGGAAAACAACTGCGGCCAGGTGCGCGGACCGGTGCAACTCACCTTCGCGCGCTCCATCGATCGCATCTTCCAGCAGGAAATCACGATCACCCGCAAATCCGTCACCACGCAGGATGATGCCGAGGCTCAGATCAAGAAGGACGGCAACCTCACCGGCACCATGGGCCGCAAGTCCATCGTCCCCTACGGTCTCTACCTCGCTCACGGTTTCGTCTCCGCGCACGAAGCCGCCGGCACCGGATTTGGCGAAACCGATCTGGCACTGCTCTGGGATGCCCTCAAGGGCATGTTCGATCACGACCGCTCCGCTTCGCGCGGGCTCATGGCCCCGCGCCGGCTGGTTGTTTTCAAACACCAGAGCGCCCTCGGCAACGCGCCCGCGCACAGGCTGTTCGAAGCACTCAAAGTTTCCCGCAAAACCGGCATCGAAATCCCCCGCACTTACGCCGACTACGAGGTGTCTCTCGACCGAACGGGCATCCCGGCCAACGTCGACATCCTCGAACTGCTCTGACCCGCCATGAGCGGACCTCCCCCGGCTGAGCGCGCGCCGTCCGCCGCCCCCGAGAGCCTTCCCCTCTCGGCGCTCAACCATCACCTCTACTGCGCCCGGCGTGCCTACCTCATCCACGCCGAGCGCGTGTTTGTGGACAACGAACACACTCTCCTCGGCGATCTCGCGCACGAGAACGTCGACACTCCAGGATATGAACACCGCGCGGGTTGGGAACTCCTGCGCGCGCTCCCGCTGTTCTCCGACACTCTCCGCATCACCGGCAAAGCCGACCTCGTCGAAGTCCGCCGCGATTTCGCCACCGGCCGCATCGTCGCGGCCCGGCCCGTGGAATACAAGAAAGGCCCCGCCCGCCGTTGGGCAAACGATCAAGCCCAGCTTTGCGCCCAGGCCCTGTGCCTGGAGGAAATGCTCCGCCTCCGCATCGAGTCCGGGCTGATCTACCACGCCGCTTCCGCCCGACGCGTCGAGGTCGTCTTCGACGCGCCGCTTAGGTCCCTCACGATTGAGACTCTCGACGCCCTGCGCGCCAGCCTCACGCAATCCGCCGCCCCGCCCGCCGAATTGAAACCCCAATGCGACGGCTGCTCTCTGCGCGGCGTGTGCCTGCCCGAAGCCACCGCTAGGCGTGTCGTCGCAATCTTCGCCCCGCGCGAATATAGCTGATCCCACCCACGGATGGCCCAAACCCTGCAAAACGTCCTTTATCTCCTCACGCCGGGGCTCTCCGTGCACCGCGACGGCCTCGCCGTCCGGATCGAGCAAGAACGCCAGCTCAAGCTTTCGTTGCCCATCCACAATCTCGAATCCGTTTTCGTGTTTGGCGCCGACATCTATCTGTCGCCGGCCGTGCTCCGATTGTGTTGGGAACATGGAGCATCGGTTTGTTTCTTCACCGACTGGGGGCGATTGGAGGCGCGCGTCGAGGGTGTGCCACAAGGCTCGGTGCTGCTGCGTCGGGCCCAGCATCGTGCCGCTGGCTCCGCCACAACATCCGCGCCGCTGGCCCGGGCGTTTGTCGCGGGGAAAATCCACAACACCCGCTGGCTTCTTTCGCGCAGCGCCCGCGATGCCGCCGGAGAGGACGACGCGACCGCGCTCCGCACCGCAGCGGACCTCCTTGCTGCCTTGCTTCGCGAGCTAGAACGCACATCCGATGACAGCGACGTCATCCGTGGCGTGGAGGGCCGGGCGGCTGCGCTGCATTTTGGGGTCTTCGCCCGGCACCTGCGGCCGGCCTTACGCGCCACGTTTTCTTTTGAAGGCCGCAGCCGCCGCCCTCCGCGCGACGCCGTCAACTGTCTGCTTTCCTTCCTCTATGCGCTCCTCCGCCACGACTGTGTGTCAGCGCTCAGTGCGGTTGGACTTGATCCTTTTGTGGGGCTCTTGCATGCGGACAGGGCGGGCCGCGAATCGCTGGCGCTTGATTTGATGGAGGAGTTTCGTCCGTGGGCTGAGCGCCTCGCGCTCACGTTGCTCAACAGGGGGGAGTTGAAAGTCCCGGATTTTAGTTCGCGCGAAGGCGGAGCATTTGAGCTGACCGACTCCGCCCGAAAGGCCGTGGTAGCGGCCTACCAAAAGCGCAAGACTGAGGAGCTGGCACATCCGCTCTTTCGCGAGAAAGTCCGGCACGCGCAACTACCCTTCATCCAAGCCCGCCTGCTTGCCCGGGCTTTGCGTGGAGACACCCCCTACATACCTCACATCTTCACCTGAATCGGCTATGTTCCTGGTTGTCACTTACGATGTCGCCACTGGCGATGAGCGCGCAGGCACCCGCCGTCTCCGCCGTGTGGCCAAAGTGTGCACTTCGTTCGGTATCCGAGTGCAAAAATCGGTCTTCGAGATGCAACTTGGCCAGAAGGAGTGGATCGAACTGCGCGCGCGCCTGCTTGCGGAGATTGACCCAGCGCAGGATTCACTGCGGGTGTATTTCATCGACCAATCCAGCAAGGACCGAATCGAACACTACGGCGTCACGCGGCCGGTAAACGTCGTCGAAGACCCGCTGTTGCTGTGAGGCACGAACGATCGCGAACCATCGGCCTTGCCGGCGAGCGCGCCGATTCGCGATGGGCCGCAGGTGACTGAATGGTCAGAGTCTACGAAATTCACGGCCAATAGGATAACTGCAGTGATTTCGTTCTTTGACAGGTTTCGCGAATTCGCCGTTCTAACTGGTTGGCAATCCGGCCCAAATCCGGTCCGCCATCGCCCTGCTCGCGAGAGCGGGGCGCGGATTGAAACAAATCCCCCGGCCGCCCGCCAATTTCGGCAAGGCATCGCCCTGCTCGCGAGAGCGGGGCGCGGATTGAAACCCCTTCGCGTCCAGCATGAACGGAACCTTGCTTTATCGCCCTGCTCGCGAGAGCGGGGCGCGGATTGAAACCTTTTCCATTTCAAGTTGGGTTCCGGCAGTTCTCGGGATCGCCCTGCTCGCGAGAGCGGGGCGCGGATTGAAACCTTGTGCGGCTGCCTTGCTGGCGAGTCTGGCGGTATCGCCCTGCTCGCGAGAGCGGGGCGCGGATTGAAACTATCACTGATTGAGTTGAAACTTTAATTTGCTGGCATCGCCCTGCTCGCGAGAGCGGGGCGCGGATTGAAACGCCCGCAAGCTCGGCGAGACGACCGACGACAAGGATCGCCCTGCTCGCGAGAGCGGGGCGCGGATTGAAACATCAATTTAGAACCAATCAAATCCCGAGCAGGGAATCGCCCTGCTCGCGAGAGCGGGGCGCGGATTGAAACCTGGTCCACTCTCACCGAAGCGCAGGTGCTCACCATCGCCCTGCTCGCGAGAGCGGGGCGCGGATTGAAACACCTACTTGCGCGCTTGGGCGGATTGGCAGGCCCGCATCGCCCTGCTCGCGAGAGCGGGGCGCGGATTGAAACCTGTGGCTTGTCGTATGTGCCGACGGGGGCATCAATCGCCCTGCTCGCGAGAGCGGGGCGCGGATTGAAACTAGTGTTCTGATGCTCATGGGTGTTCTGGTTTGATCGCCCTGCTCGCGAGAGCGGGGCGCGGATTGAAACATGGAAAAAATCGCACGAGAGCGGCAGGGCGGTGCATCGCCCTGCTCGCGAGAGCGGGGCGCGGATTGAAACTCCTCTTCGTTTGCGGCGAGGCACCCCGATTACCCATCGCCCTGCTCGCGAGAGCGGGGCGCGGATTGAAACAGCGTGATGTCGAATGGGCACGCATGGGGCGCGGCATCGCCCTGCTCGCGAGAGCGGGGCGCGGATTGAAACCATTTTCGACGGTTGCGGTGACGGAAAGTGAGGATCGCCCTGCTCGCGAGAGCGGGGCGCGGATTGAAACTCCTCGGCGCGGCCGATCACGCGGAGGGCCGCGGATCGCCCTGCTCGCGAGAGCGGGGCGCGGATTGAAACAAATTCGGCAAAGCGACCATGAATGCAGTCCAGCATCGCCCTGCTCGCGAGAGCGGGGCGCGGATTGAAACGTGTTCATGAAGTCGACGTGTCTAGCGCTGATGCATCGCCCTGCTCGCGAGAGCGGGGCGCGGATTGAAACAGGTCGAGGACGTGAAAGCACCGCAGATCAATCATCGCCCTGCTCGCGAGAGCGGGGCGCGGATTGAAACAGCCAGTAAGGTGAGGCACGGCTCGAGACGGCGCATCGCCCTGCTCGCGAGAGCGGGGCGCGGATTGAAACTCAGAGTAGATCATCTCGTCATCCTTGGTGAGCAATCGCCCTGCTCGCGAGAGCGGGGCGCGGATTGAAACGTCCTGCGCGCGCTCGCCCGCGTTGTCCCGCTGATCGCCCTGCTCGCGAGAGCGGGGCGCGGATTGAAACTTTTTTCGAGTGGAGGTCCATAGGAGGCGCGCGGATCGCCCTGCTCGCGAGAGCGGGGCGCGGATTGAAACAAATGCCCGCAGCGTCGAAAAGACGGCCTCTCAGATCGCCCTGCTCGCGAGAGCGGGGCGCGGATTGAAACACGCCGTCGTCGCTGCCGTTGCCGGCCTCCGCCGATCGCCCTGCTCGCGAGAGCGGGGCGCGGATTGAAACATCCAGGAACTGGCCGACAAGGCGTGCGATCTTCATCGCCCTGCTCGCGAGAGCGGGGCGCGGATTGAAACCGAGCAGCTCCAGTTCGGCTTCTTCGCGTCGCTCATCGCCCTGCTCGCGAGAGCGGGGCGCGGATTGAAACAGGTAGGCGGCGGTCGGATAGTAGGTCGGGAAGCATCGCCCTGCTCGCGAGAGCGGGGCGCGGATTGAAACAACCAGGTCGGCTACCGCCAGCGCGTGCTCGGCGATCGCCCTGCTCGCGAGAGCGGGGCGCGGATTGAAACACGTGCAGCTCGCCGGGCGCGCTCGGGTTCAGGTATCGCCCTGCTCGCGAGAGCGGGGCGCGGATTGAAACCATGTCTCGGCCGTAGGGTTGCAGTTTTTCCCACCATCGCCCTGCTCGCGAGAGCGGGGCGCGGATTGAAACCCTCAGCTTGGTGTTGGGCGTATTATTCCGGCAATATCGCCCTGCTCGCGAGAGCGGGGCGCGGATTGAAACGCGTGGGCGCCGCTGCGCTGATTCCGCTCCATGCATCGCCCTGCTCGCGAGAGCGGGGCGCGGATTGAAACTTTTCCAACTCGCCCACGCTCGTCACGCCCAACCTATCGCCCTGCTCGCGAGAGCGGGGCGCGGATTGAAACCCGTCCGCCGACTTCAACCTGACGCCGCCCGCCATCGCCCTGCTCGCGAGAGCGGGGCGCGGATTGAAACGGCCACCAATCGCCCGGCTCCGAAGCGGCGGCTGATCGGTGGTAGAAGTTCGCGTCAACTGCCACTGCGCACGAAGGCGCGAATTCCCCCCTTTCGGGAAAGCGGGGAATTCATCCGCACTATATCCCGACCAGCGCGTGTTCACTCCGGGACGATTGATTGGAATACCAACCTCTCTGGCTTTGGCATTCCACCGCGGATGGCGGTGAAATTCGCGGAGATCGCCTATGCGCAAACGCCGATGAACTGAACCTGCCCGCTGGGTTTCCCGAGCCTACCACGCCGGCAAGGTCGTCGGCGCTGCGCGCCGCTCCACCCCGGCCGATCGCGCAGCCGCGCGACCGGCCTTTGCCTTGGCGTGAGCCCGGACGGGGCAATCGGGCAGACCGACGACATCCCGGCGACTCGCCGGAGCGCGGACGCCGCCCGGTTTCACCCCGCACATGCATGCTTATGAAACCAAGCCATCAACTTCGTTGACCCACCGGCGGCTCGGCGGCCTGCCGGACTCGCCGGCCCGAATCGCCGGCTACATGGAAGATGCCTTCTGGGAGGAGACCTGCGACGACAGCATTTGGATCGTCTGCCTCGACCGACGCGGGCAACCCACCGGACGCACCCGCGTCGTGCTCGGCACGCTGACCGGCAGCCTCGCCGAGCCGGATGAGGTCCGACGGATCGCCCGGCAACGCTCGACTCGGCGCGTCGCGATCGTCCCGCATTGCCGTGGCGACGATACCACGCCCAACCACGCCGACCACGCGCTGGCTGCGCAACTCCGAACCCTTGCTGCGGACCGAATGGTCGAAATCGCCGATCATCTGATCATCGCCGCGCCAGACTTTTCAGGGGCGACGCCGACTTGGTTCTCATTCCGCGACGCGGGGTTGCTTTGACCGGGCGCGGGTGTCGCCGCCGCGGGCGGAGGCTCCGCGGGTTGAACATGGATTTCCAAAATCAACGGCTCGTCACTCGCCGCATCTCCATAGTCCTCCGCGATGGCGCGGACTTTTTCCAGCCGCAGTCTCGCCACTTCGGCGGCCAGCGGGCCGAGGCTCCGGCCGCGCAGCGTAACCTCATGGTGCGTGAAGGTGAGGACAAAGCTCTCATGCCCCGATTTCGTCTCGTGGCACCCGTGCAGGAAATGTGACCACGGGAGCAACCAGCGAATGCCGTGACCAGTCTCGACGACGAGCGCCGCGGTGTCGGCATTCGCCGCGTAGCAGAGATGGCCCGCGTCCGCTTCGCGGGCGCGGTGCAGTTCGAGGGCGTGGCGCAGGGTGTTCATCGGGTGATCCTGATTTTGCGCGCATGGGCCGCGCGCGTGCGCAGCATCGCGATGACGCGTTGCACGCGGAGGCGATCGAGCAGGTCGCGCGTTCGTTGGTTCAAGGTGAGCGCAGGCCGGGGCATCGCGGGCGGCACCGCGGGCTTCAGATCGAGCGCGAGTTCGCGCGCGCCAGGGCGCTCCACCGCCGCGCGCAGCGCTTCCTGGTCCGACGTGAACACGAGCGCGCGCTTTCGTCCGCGTGAGATCGTCACATACCACTGCTCGGCGTTGGTCGCGGCGCGGTGGCCGGCGTCGGCAAGGATGACCGTGTCCACGGTCTTGCCCTGCGAGGCATACGACGTGACGGCGTAGCCGCGCGTGAAGAGGCGCTGCGCAGGCGAAAGCGTCTTGCGCCCGCCTCGGTCGTCCGCGACGACGAGCGCGCCGTCGGCGCGCACTCGGCGCACGGTCACGAGTTCGCCGTTGTGGAGCGCCGCGCCCTCAACCGACTTGCCGTTGAACTTGAGTTGGAGCCGGTCCCCCGGCGCGAGGGCCATCGGCGCCATCGCGGCGACTGTAACGCGATCCGCGTGGCGATAGCTGAACGGCGAGCGCCGTCCGTCCTTGATGAGGACGAGTCCGCGTTCATTCGCGGAGGCGACTTCGCCGTAGTCGCCTTTCTTAAAGCGGCCATACGCCTTGAGGAAGAAGACCTGCTGGCCCGGCTGATAATACCGCGGATCGCGCTTCTGCGCCTCTCCAAGATCGAGCGGCTGGCCCACCGCGAGCGTGCGCTCCGCGCCGAGCTTTCCGGCGGTGCGGAGTTTCTCGCGAATCGCCTCGTTGACCGCGGCGACTTCCTCGCGCGTCTGCGCAACGACGAGCGTCTTCTCGCCGCGGCCGATCGCGGACACAAATTCCTCCACCACCGTCTCGCGGCGGTGTTCCGGCGTCGTCTCCCGGATGCAGCACAGGCGTTCGAGGCGGGCGAACGACTCGGCGAGGTTGCCTTCCGCGGCGGCTTTCACGGCCGCCCGGTAGCCGCGGATGAAACCGCGCTCCACGGCATCCGCGCCGAGCTTCGGGTCCTGTCGGCGGATGGTGCGCAGCACCGCGGGCTTCAGGCCGGCGTGCTTCTCAATCGCGCGCAACGCGTCAGACGCCGCGACCGCGCCGTGCTGGCGCGTGTCGCCTGACAAGATGAGCCGGCCCGCGTGGCCCTGCACCACCCGGATCAGCTCGCGAAGCTGCCGCGCGCCGATCTGGCCGGCCTCATCGACGATCACGACGGCGCCGCGCGCGAGCTGCCGGGCTTGGAGGAATTGCGCGAGCGTCTCCGCCGGCAATCCGTCCGCCTGCAAATCGCGCACTTGCTGGCGCTGCGGCGCGAGCACAACCACCGGGCGGCCGGCGGCAATCAGCCCGCGCTCGATTTCCTTCAGCGTGAAACTTTTCCCCGTGCCCGCGCCGCCCCGGAACAGCGAGATGAAGTCGCGGCTGCCGAGGATTTTTTCGGCCGCGGCCCTCTGTTCCTCGGAGAGCGTCGTCGCAGGAATGTAGCCGGGACTCAACGGGCCGTGGCACGCGCGTCCGTCCTTGGCCGCGAGCACAACATCCAGCTCGCATCGCAGCGCTTCGGGCGACGTGAGCTTCCGTGTGCCGGGTTTTTGCAGGTAGCCGCGCCGTTCGATGGTGTCGCGCAGCGTCGCAAGATCGAAATCCTCGCCCCGGCCGCGCGCGAGCGCCGCGGAAAGAAGTTCGTAATCGTTCACCACGGAGCGCCGCTCGAAAAGATGCTCGTCGGCCCACGCCGTGATCGCCGGCAGATCGGCCGGCTTGGCTGCCTGTGGTTGCACTGTCCGCAAGGTGTCGAGTGCCGTGGCTTCCGTCGGCGTCAACTGCGCGGCCCACGTGGGTCGCAGCGTGGCGGCGGTCGCCTCCTTGATCTTCCGTTTGCGGGCATCGCGTGCGACCTGCCGCCGGATCGTGTTTGCGTCACCACCGTCGCGCGCGAGGCGCTGCCGTGCTTCGTCGTCGATCTGCCGGTGCCGTTTCGCGAAGCGCGCGATCACGCTTGCCGGCACACCCACGATCTCAAAATCCCGCGGGTTGTTCTCGATCGCGTAGCCCAGCGACCGCAGCCCGCGGCTGAGTTCGTGGTAGTAGAGGTTCTCGGCGAATTTTTGCGCGCGATACATGCCCTGCACTTCAAGCGCCTTCCACCGCTGCTCCGTCGGGTCGAAGGTCGCGTTGAGGACAACGCAGTGCGTGTGCAGGTGCGGGTCCAGCTCGCGGCTCGTGTCGTGCCGGAACGTCGCCGCGACGATGTTGCCGGTCGGGCGCTCGCCACGCTCGCCTGCTGTGCGCACCCGCGTCTCCGCGAATTTTTCCAGCTCGCTCACCGCGTGCCGGACCGCTCGATCATGCAGCGCCAAAATGCGGTCATCCTGCAGCAGCGCGACGACCGACACCGACTTCGGCGGGCTGATCGTGAAGTCGTAGAAGACGCGGCGGTTCACCACGGTCTGGCCGTCATCTGTGATTCGCTTCGTGTTCATACGCTGGGTCAGGCGTTCACCCGTCGCCGGATGCTGCCCTTCACATAAGCGCAAAAAGTGCGCTTCACTTACTTTCCCTCGGAGGCCCAGCCGTTCGGCACCGAGGCCGAGCCATTCGCCCGCGACGGCATGGTCGTGAGCGTAGTAGTCGCCCACGCCGAGATGCTCGCGGAAGTAGTCCTTGGCGTTGCGCAGGCTCAGTTGAGCTTTGGGAGTGAGCATGAGGAAAAGGCCGACACGGCGGTCTTCATTTACGAACGTAGCCACGTTCTTTTTGATGCCAGACGCGTTACTCCTTGCGGGAAACCGCAAGGTTTGAACGGGCGTAAGTGCGACGCAGCGCAGGTCGTTCCTCGTGATCCCGTCAACCCATGTGCGCATGGCGCGCACCGAAATGACCGTGGCGCGGAGCGACGCCCGAGGTCATTTCCGACGCTGCACGAGGGCACGCCGCGCGGCGCGGCGCGCCCCCGTGCTGTGGCCGCGGTGCCACCGCCGACGCGCCCCGAGACTCGGGCGCGTTCGTCGCTGCGGGCCACCGGCTGCTCCCGCGTCCGACTTGGCGGCCCGCCGTCGCACCGGCCGCCCTCGCGTCGCCCGGCCCGAGCCTCGGGGCGGCGGCGCTGGACTGGCGCGCACCGGCGCTCGGAAGCCCCTCGGAAAATAGGGACACCAGCGCAACGGCGCGGGGAAAGACTGCCCGTGTTTTCCAGTGTCGCACACGCGGCAAGGTTGTGCGCGCGGGGCGCGCCTCCACCCCGGCCCGCGCGCGCAGGCGCGGGGCCTTTGCCTGCGTGTGCCTGGCGGCGGGGCAATCGGGCAGACCGCTGACCGCCTAGCACGACGCCGGGACGCGGACGCTGCGCGGTTTCCACAAAACATGCACATTCATGAAGCCATGCTCCATCATCAGGTCCTGCACATCGACGCCGCCGACCGGCTGGCCACGACCCGGCAACTCGTGACCTACCTGACCGCCGGCACGCCGGAAACCCGGGAGGAAACTTTTTGGATCGCCTGCCTCAATCCGAACCGGCGGCCGATTTGCCGGACGCGGATCAAGGCTGGCGTGTTGGTCGCAGCGCGCGTCGGGATGCGCGAGGTGTTCCTGCCGCTCCTGCTCGCGGAGGCGCGGGCCTTCGCCTGCCTGCGCACGCAACCGGAGGGCACGGCGCAACCGGGGATGGCCGATGTCCGGCTGATTTGGACACTGCGCGAGACGGCGCGGCTGATGAACATCGAGTTCGTCGATTACCTCATCGTGCCGGCTAACGGTCGCGGCTGCTACTCGTGGCGCGAACGCGCGCGGGATCGCGAGTGATCGTGTCCCACGCACCGGGCGCGGGGAAAACTCATTTCCTCGCGCCTGCGGCCTCGCGGTGCATGAGCGCCGCGAGCGATTTGAGTTGGATTGGGCCGAGTTCCTTGAGCGAGGCGATAGGGCGCTTTAGGGCCAGCTCTTCGAGCGCGAAGCGATGGAGGCGCGGCTTGTCCCAGCCGAGCGCGTCGCGCCGGGCGTGGATGGCGCGGAGGAAATCGCCTTGGTAGGCGGACGGATTGCGGTGGCGCAGGCGGGAGCGGTGCATCGCGCACTGGCGGCGCAGGAAATCCACCGCGTCGTCGTGGCACTCGCGGGGAATCAGTAAATATGAGGCGACACCGAAGTGGTGCTGCAGCATCCGGTGCGCGGCGGCGAAATTGGGCCGGCCTGCTTCGCCAGCGAGGCGTTGCGCCAGCACGGCCATGAGGCGGCGGAGACTCGCCTGCTGCGTTGCCGACAGGTGCCGTTCGTCGGGTGTGATCGCGCTGCGGCGCACGAGCCGCTTGGTTGTGATGAGGTCGCGTCCTGCGACCTGCACGGTGTTGCCGCGCCCGGCGACATGGACACTTTGCCAGTCGGCGCGGAGGGATGGCGGCACGAGCGCCGAGAGCCGATCCATCAGACGGGCCAGTTCGGGATCGTTTTCCAAATCGGCGGGCGCGACTTCTTCGAGCAACAGAGCTCTTCTGCTCTCGGACTCTGGTTTGTCCGTCGCCATCTCCAACGCCTTGGCTGCTTCCGTGTCCTCGCCGAACTTTTGCCGCAGATAATCCTTCGCTGTTTTGTAGGCGTGGGTGAGGGCCTCGCAGGCTGCGACCTGCACTGACTTTTTAAGGAGGGTCGCCGCGGCGAGGAGGGTGGTGATGATTGCTTCTGTCTGCATCTTGACCGTGGCGGCACGTCAACCGCCGGTGATTTGTTCACCGCCCGGCGCGCCCATGGTGTCGCAACCGTCAAGCTCCGCTGCGCTCTCCAGCTTGACGGTCGCGGGGGAGGCGCGGCTATTCGGGGCGGCGAAGGAGTGGTGGTTTTATGGCTACGGGGAGGAGCGGCCTTTGGGGGCGCTGCGTTGCCGGGGCGCTGGGCCGGGCTTGGCGTCGTCGGTGGCAGTCCGGGTGCGCGGGCGGCCGGCGCGCATGTCGCGGGCGAGGCCGAGGCGCGTGCAGAAACGCCGGATGTTTTTCGTGCTGATCGCAAGGCCGTGGGTTGCGAGATGGGCGCGCAGGCCACGCGTGCGGTAGGCCGGGCGCGGGTGGCGCAGGATGAAGAGCAGGGCCTGGAGCTTCCACCAGTCGGCGAAGCCGACAGCGGCGCGGCGTTTCCGTTTGTCTTGGAGAGACTCAAGCAGGCGGGCCGCTTGGGCGAGATGCCGGAACAGGCGCAATTCGCCAGCCCGCAGCGCGGCCTCGACGAGCGCGACGGCGGCGCGCCCGAGCACGGGCGACGCGGTCGCGGACGCGCCGGCCTGCCGCCACTCCTGCGCGAGGAGGAACGCACCGCAGTCGATTCCTCCCGCCTGATGACGGAGGATGAGCTGCTCGATCTCGCCGCAGGTGAGCCCGCCGTAGAGGCGATCCGGCACGCGAGCCTTGAGTTGCCGGCGCTCTTCGTTCCACGCGATGGCGTCGCCGGCGAGTTCTGCGAAGCAGGTGATGGCGGGAGCGGGATCGCACATCGCCAACACATGAAAGCGTGCACGCAACTTAGCCTCGTGGGCAAAATCTTCGCGCAGCCAATTCCGCAGTTCGGACGAGTAACGATAGAGGGAGATGAATTGCCCGACGGTTGCGCTCTCTGGCGTATCGTGCGCGAGCTGGCGGAACAGCGCATCGGAGCGGGACAAGCGGGACGGCGGGTTCATGGGCGGGACGTGGGGCTTTGGCCGGGGAACGCGAGGCCGGAGGTGTTTTGTTCAAACAAAGGACGGAGCAGTTCGTAGAGCGGGCGCAAGTCCTGCCGGTAGGCCGCGCACTGTGTAGGCGTGACACGGCGCAGGTGCGCGCAGGGCTTGAGCGCGACGACGAGCTTGTGCGCGAAACGCACGTGCGCGGGGAGTTTTTCTAGCGGGGCACGGTTGGCACGAGACTTGGGCTCGGTGGCGATGCCGAGCCGCACGTAGGCCTGCCGCAGGCTCAGGCCGTGCAGCGCGGTGCTGTCTGGCTCGCCCTGCGCGAGCCGCATGTAGCGCTGCGCGGTGCGCGGCGTGCCGTCGAAGTGCTGTTGCAGCCACGTCAGCCACGCGCCGCCGCCCATCGCACGCCGCACGCGCTGCTTTTCCCCGATCAGCAGGCGGCCGGCTTCCCATGCGGCGGATAGCGCGGCCCCGAGCGCCGCGCGCGAGTCCGCCGCGCACTGGACCGCCTCCGCGTGGAGGCGGTTGATCTCGCGCGCGACGGACGGGGCGCTAGTGGTTTTCACGGATCAAATCCGGTGGTGAGCCGGAAGCTGTCCGCCAGCTTGTGCACCGCCTGGCGACTGCGACCGGCGAGTTCGCCGATGCGCTCGAGCGTCGCGTGGTCGATCAAGTCGGGGCGCACGCAGTAGAGCGCGACCGAGGCGCGCAGGCCACGGTCTTCGAGCGTGGGCGCATCGGCCATCCAGATCAGGAGGCGACAGGTGACTTCGAGGGTAAGGGCGCGCGCCTCGGCGCGGGGATCGGACGGCTCGGTGAAGAAGGGTTCGGGGGATTCGTTCATGGTTGTGGGAAGTTGCGCGGCCACTCTACGGCCGCGGTTCGATTTGAAATAGGCCCGGCGCTTGGCCCGGGTGACGGGCGCATTTCGTGCAGGGTGGAAAACGACACACGTGTGTCGCTTTTCTGGATTCGCAGGCGGGCAATCAGCCTCGCGCGGGGACTTTCAGCTTGGTGCGAATATGCACCGCCACCTCGGTGGGATCGTAGTAGACGAAGTGACCGACCCGGTGGTGCGGGATGCGGCGGAGGCGGGTCCATTCGCGCAGCGTGCGCACCGAGGGCTCTTTCCCGGTGGGGAAAAGGCCGCTGGCACGCAGGCCGAGGATGTCCGTGAGCTGGCTTGAGGTAGGATCGGAGGGAGCAGGAGGTGGATTCACGCCACCTGTTGCGCGTCAACCGGCGGGTCTGCCTGCACCAGCATCAGGGGCGCAGCGATCCGCTTCGGCATGATGCCGAAGAACTGTTCGGCCTCCGCGGGGCTCTTAAGATCGAGGTAGTGCTTGCGGATGATGCTCTCGGAATTGCCGGCTTGCAGCGCCGCCTCGCCCATCGACCGGAATTTGGCGACGAACATCGAGATGAACGTGTGCCGTAGCACGTCATGCGTCAGGCCGAACTCCTTGGCGAACCGGTCGCGCCGCTTCTTGAAATTCCCGACGATGATCGGGAATTTGTTGAGGGGATAGGCGCGCAGCCACGCGGCGAGATTCGGCTGGATGGTGATCTTGCGCGGCTCGCGGACTTTCGAGACTTCGGCGCTGATGTTAATGACTCCCACCTTATCATCGACGGCTTCGGGCATCAGCTTCGTGATTTCACCGTGCGGCACGCCGGGCCGGATGCCGGCGAAGAGGCAGAGCGCAAAATAGGGCACCCACTTGCCGCCGTCATAGGTTTCCAGAAACTCCATGAGCTTCGCGGCGCGCTCAGCGGTGAACGTCTGTGCGCAGCCACGCTTTTTGCGGATGCGGTAGTGCGGCACCTTCGGAATCGGACTCTCCACGATCCAGCCGCGCTGGAACGAAAACTTGAAGAACGTCGAAAGGATGCCGCGCCGGTTGTTGTGCGTCTTCATGCCGGGCCTGTCCTTTTCTAAGAACTCCGTCAGCGCGGTTGGAGTGATTTCCGCGACGGCCTTGCGCGGGAAGGCCTCCGCCAGCAGCTTCAAATCCCAGCGGATTCGCTGCATCTGCGGCGGCGAAATCTGATCCTGCTAAACTCGTGTTTCTTGGCCGCGACATAATCGGCGACCGCGTCGGCCAGCTGCTTTTGCTTTTCCGGCTCGCGGTAGTTTGCCAGCGCGAAATCGACGTAGAACGACAGCGCCCGACCTTTGCCGCTCAACCGATGAAAGATCGCTTCGGCCTCGCGCACTTGCTCGGCGGTCAAGATGGTTGCGATGGTATGCTGACCGTTGGCGGCGTTGAGCGCCTTGATTTCGAGCGCGGACTTCTCGGCGGCGGCTTCCTCGCGCGTCTTGAAGTTCCGGCGAATGCGGACGCCGTTGAAATAGCCTTCCACGCGCCACGACGTGAACCCGTTCCGGTTTTCGAACGGGCTGACAACGAACTTAGAGTGCTTCATTGTCTAGGTTGTCCAGTCAACCGGGCAACCTAGCTTCGTCGAAAAACTAAGTCCTTATGGATAAGAACTTAAGTTGGCGTCCCCACGGGGATTCGAACCCCGGTCTCGACTCAGCCTATTGCAGCAAAGTCACTTACGTTACTATAAAACGAGTTACGAATTCAACGTCACTCTTGATAATCCGCGTCATTCTTACTCTCATTCTTACCATGTCGTCCGTTTGGAAACACCCGAAAAGCCAGTTCTGGACCGCCTGCTTCACCGATGACAACGGACGCCAGCTTAAGCGCTCCACGAAACTCACCGACCGAAACAAGGCCACGCTCATGGCCCAGAAATTCGAGGCGGCCTACCGCATGAAGCTCACCGAGGCCCAGGCGCGCAAGGTCGTCTCCGACATCTTCGAGCAGATCCACGGTGAGCAGCTCTACCACGCCACCGTCCGGAAATTCCTCACCGATTGGATGACCAACAAGAAAAGCGAGACCAGTCCGGGCACCCACAAACGGTATCAGAACGCCGTGGACAAGCTCCTCGTTTTTCTCGGGGACCGCGCGGATCGGGACATCGCCTACGTCCACAAGCGTGACCTCGCGGCGCTGCGGGACAAGACCGTCGCAGAGCTGTCGGTTTCGACGGCCAACACGGACTTGAAGATTCTGCGGGTGGCATTCCATCAGGCCGTCATTGACGGCCTGCGACTCGACAATCCGGGCGCGGCCGTGCGCACGCTCGAGGAACGTAAGTCCTCCGACGCCCCAGAGCGCCGGCCGTTCACCGAGAAGGAGCTGAAAACGCTGTTCGCGGTTGCCGATGGCGAATGGGAGGGCCTCATCCTCGGCGGCCTCTACACCGGGCAACGCTTGGGCGACTTGGCGTCACTCACCGGCCGCCGGATCGACCTGGCGGAGGAACTGCTCACGTTCCGTTCGCAGAAGACGGGGCGCGACATGGTCATTCCCATCGCCGTGCCGTTTCTGGCTTACCTCAAAAATCACCAGCCCCGAGACCCAGACGCCCCGGTTTTCCCGAAGGCTTACGAGGAACGGAAAGAAGCGGATGGCGAATCGCGCCGACTCTCAGCGCAGTTTCACGCGCTCCTCGTGAAAGCCAAGCTGACCGATGCCCGGCCCAAGGACAAGAACAGCGGCCGGGGGCACTCAGTGAAGCGCACGGTCAGCGAGCTGTCCTTCCACAGCCTCCGGCACAACACGACAACGTGGCTCAAGAAAGCCGCAGTGCCGGAATCGGTGGTGCGCGACATCATCGGGCACGAATCTGAACTCGTCAGCCGTAACTACACCCACGTCGATGATGAGACCAAGCGAAAGGCGATCCGCAAACTCCCCACCCTAGTTTAAGCCCCACGAGGCCTCGTGCGACGGCTCACCCTCGCAGCACGGGAGTCAGGTAGTCCCGCACGGCGACGACCACTTCCGCAAATTTTCCAGGCAGGCCAGTGAGGCTGTTGCGGCGAATGAACGCAGCCCACTGCGTTTGCTTGGTCTCGTCGTTGGCGAACGCGTCGCTCAACGGGTCCGGCCACATGGGCAGCGGCGTCTGCCGGCGGGCGAAGGTCGCCTCGATCGCACGGCGGAGCGTGGAGCCATCAAGTTGGAATCGTTGCGTGAGAAACCACACGTCGTGAAAGTCCTTCATCCGTGTGTTGGCCATGCCGAGCTTCGCCATCGCCTGGAATTTCTCCGCCACGACCGTGTAAACAGGATACGAGCGCACCTGCGGCGCCGGGAAATCCAGCAGCGCGGGAAAAATCGCCGTTTCTGGCACGGGTGTAACCGCGTCACCGACGCCGACATCGATTTGAACAGGCACCTCTGCCGGCCCGAGTTTGGCAATGATCCGGACGCGCACACCGCCATAGGTTTTGTCCTCCCGAATTTCCTCGGCGCGAACTGAAGCGGCATCGAACACTAAGCCGTCATCGACAACCGGCAGCGTCACCACCTCCTTAAACAGCTTTTGGAGGTCCTCTTTCTCCGAGGGGCCGAAGCCCAGCAAATCGAGGTCCCGTGTTGGTCGATGCGTCTTCTCGTCCCAAACGACGAACAGCATCGCTCCCTTCAGCAAGAAGCGGTCGGCATAGGCTGACTGGCTCAGTCGGAACAGCAGCCGCTCGATCCCGTAGCGCAGAAGCAGCAGGTTGAAATCGTCGCCGCGGCGGGCGGCTTCGTTCTGCAATCGCGCCTTCACCGATGCCGCCAGATTCTTCGGTGCGGCACTCATGTAAGCATCTCCAGATAGGGCTGCATGATTCGGCTGACGCGGCACACCGCCGCTGCCGCCGCGAGATCCTTCATAGAGAATTTCTTTTCCCGCCAGCCTTCCCTCAGCGCCTCGACCGCAACATCGAGTCCATATTTTTGCCGATACTTGAAACAGTCGGCCACCGTCTTCGCAGGTGAGTAAACCCGCACGGTTCCCCCGGCGAGGGTGTGTTCTTCGATCCCGAAGGTGTAGGCCGAACCGGAAAACTGGCAGAAGCGCAGCGGCAGACTCATGCCGCGCGGACGATTGCTGCCACGAGGCAGAGCGAGCCACACCTGATGCGGCGCTTGCGTGCCAATCCCGTGGAACTGCAGCGCGGAAACTAGGCAGACGACACCGCGCGGCACCCGCTTGGCCGCTTCGACCAGCGATTGGTTTTGGTCGCCGTCGAAACCTGCCGAGGCGTAGAGCCCACGACCAAGCTGGCGAACCGCCTCCTGGCTAACCAGCCGCCGCAGATACTCGCGGGGGTAGCCAGCCATTACCATGTCGCGCGCGCGGAACACCTCCAGACGGCTGGCGTGGTCGCCGGCAGCCTTTAGGAGAGTCGTGGTGTTACGTTCTGTTTTCACTTCTAAACTTATGGTGTGAATACGTAACAATGACTCAAGGCGAAAAACCCGCCATGAGGATCCGAGGGTTCTCAGGGAGAACTTGTCCATAAACGACTTCAGACCAATTTGTTGAGGTAGCTCATCAGGCTGTCGTAGCTGATCAGCCGGATACCTCGCAGGGCACCCCGCTTCCGGAGGACGACGCTTTTGACAGGAGGGGTGCCGTCGTTAGCCGGGCCGGGGATCGTCAATTCGTTGAGGGTGCTCCGGGATAGTCCCGTGAACCGGCACCGGCTACCAGGAGCCGGCAGACGGAGCCATTCCGGTTTTGGCGATTCGCTAGGCATGTAAGCGGTGGGAGAAGGAAGGGTCGCGTTCATGATTCTTCGATTAGGTTGATGGATAAAGTCGTGCGGTTTGTCTTCATGGATGAGCTGGGTTTCGCTGCATCCATCTCTGCGCCACCCGGCGCCATCCTCAATCGAGCGGCCCTGCCTAAATCGCGGGGCGATTCCTACACCGGATTCGGTAGGCTCCGAAACCTGCCGATCAATCACAGTGGAGTCATGCGACTCCCTACAAACCGAGCGGTGCCTGCGCACCCAAAGCGCCGGGACCGGCCGACCGTCAGGCGAGGTCACTGCGGACTTCAGCTCCGCGAGTCACGCTGACCGTGTGGCTCGTCCTCGTTGGCGCGAGTCATCACCACCGGCAGGGTCGTGAGATGTCGTCGCCCCGGACCGGGCGAGACCGTTGCAGAATTTCCAGGGCTTCATTCTCCGACTCATCGATCCGGTGGAGGCACGGAATACCCCGGCAGCGCTGCATGCGGTCATGGCTGCGAGCGGTCCGCGTTCTTCAGGGCAAAGCCGCCATGGCGGCGCGTTCTTTTTTCCGGGAGCGTTTTCGCTCTCTCTGGCGGCCCCTCCAACCGCGCCGCCGCTGCGCGGACAGGGAGCGTTCGGGTCCTCCTTGAAAGGAATCCCCCCAACCGTCCCCTCGTCCCGGTCGGCACCCCCGCCTTGGGGCGAGAGAGCAATCCCGCTCCTCAAAATCAAAAAAGTAACTATATGCCCTCCAAGACCGCTCAACCCGCCTCGTCTGCCAAGCCCACCAACAGCGCCAAGCTACCGGTGAAAACCTTCCGCTTCGGCCGGATCAAAGCCGCCGTGTGGGAGAACGAAGCCGACCAGAAGAAATTCTACAACGTAACCTTCGCCCGGACCTATGTGGACGACGCCAAGAAATATCACGACACCGACAGCTTCGGCCGTGATGACCTCCCGCTCGTCGCCAAGCTGGCCGACCAAGCCCACACGTTCATCTTCGACCGTCTCACGGAACTGAAATCCGAGCAGAGCGAGTGACACTCGCGATCAAGGCGGCCGGTAACCCGGCCGCCTTTTTGTTGTGCCTACAGGGGACGCAGTCGGGGGTCGCCGACTCCTTCAGCCGGAAAGTGCGGACAAGGGCCTGGAGGAAGGTATCCTAACCGCACGTGCGGGCTGAGAGTGCCAGTGCTGCCACGATAACAGAGGTAGGCGTGCTTGCGCAGCGTCTTGCTCCAATCGGTAACCAAATCCACGGCGAGTCCCACCGCCGTTGATGCCAGCACGCCATTGGACCAGACGACCTGCGGGTTGATTCCGGCATCGCCATACCGCGCCGCCTCGCGTGCCAGCGAGGCATCATCAAGAAACCCCATGCACGTCATGCATGGTTCACCGGGCATGGAAAGAATCACCTGCCCGGAAATTTCGGGAGGGGCGCCATCGAGCACCAGAACATCCATACCGATATCAATGAGAGGAATCATGTAGCGGCGCGCGGTTGCTTCCAACTGACGCCGCTGGTCAAAGCCATCCACGCAGCCAAAGATGACGTCGCAGCGCTTGAGCAGATCGGCTCGATTCTGCCAAACATCGACCACAGTTTCCACCTGTGCATGGGGTCGGATACCTAGGATCAGGCGTCGGGCAATCTCCACTTTCAGTCGCTGGTTCGCCACATCGTCCGCGGTGCCGCCGACAAGCCGGTTTAGATTGCTGGCCTCGATCCGATCTCGGTCGAAGAGAACGAAATTCTGAAATCCCAAATGAGCCAGCTGTTGAACGATGTGCGAGCCTCCGCCACCAAGGCCAGCAATTCCTACTAAGCAGTTCGCGATCTGCTCCTGAGAGTTGAGGCCGAGAAACGATTGCCGGGAAAATGAGTCAGAAGAAGTTTTCATCGCTTGAGGAAGAGGAACGGGAATCCAACGACCGCGACGGTGGCAGCCTCAACGAAGCGTGGTGAACCGGGGATTGCCACCTGCGCCCAAGCGCGATCACGGCTAAAAATGATCGCGCCATGAGCGCAGTTCGGACCAGTCACGCTGAGGCTTTTGATCAGCGGCGGCATATCGCGAAGGTCCGTGCCACTTGGGCGTGGATGCCCGTAGTGATCGTGAATATGCACATGCAGTTGTCCGGCACCGGTGGAGAGCACCCGTTGCAAGGAAGCACGAATCGCGTCGGATCCAATGCAGGCCCCCGTCCATGGATCGTCAACGTAGTGCGCGTCCGGCACCGACGAATAACTGTGCCCGAGCAGCAACACATGGTCGGGAGAGATTTTCCCTAGCGCCGTTGAAAAAAAACCGACTCGCTCCGCGGCAAATGGATGCGGCCCGTTGAGATCGGCGATGGCAGCCGCGTAAATGGGGCCAGCGATACGAATTTCTACCTTCATTTTAGGCCTAGTAGATGCTCCGCGATCATCTGCACCGGGCGCAGGTCGGTGCGGTTAAGATTCCACGAGTAAGCGTGCCAATTTCGCTCGAGGATACGCACGTTAGAATTCCAGTTCGGCTGCGCCGCCCCCGGTTTCACCACTCGATCACACAGATATAGTCGGCTGGGATAACCGTCACGTGCGACAGGCCACAACAACGCGTCTACCACGGGTGGGACGCATCCAGGCGGGAGATGGAGGGAAGGCAGCACCAACACCGTGGTGCTGCCTTCTTTGCCTTCCGCCGCTTCAGGGCAGAGCGCTTTGAGCTCTGCGACTTCATCGGCAGTGTAGTTCATTAGGAGGAGCAGGCCGTGCGAGGGCTGCTAACAAAAACTTCGCCGCCTTTGATGCACACCGTGGCCGTGTCCGGCAGCGGCTTGAAGATTTGATCGACGATCTGGTCAAGTTGCAGCGTCGGCGGCACGCCGCCGATCCGCTTGATGTCAGGCACGGCATACTCGCCCGGCTTCACCATGTAGTCCTTGCCATCGATTTTGATCCCCACCTCGTCGTGATTGCCTTCGCGCGTGTAGAATACGGGGCCATCCTCGAAATGCACCTGGGCCGTTGGCGTGATCGGTTGGTCATTCGGAGACTCCAAGTCGCGAATCAGCAGGCGGCCGGGCTGAATTGCGAAGAGTTCGATCAGGCTCTGCCCGGTTTGCGTGCCGATCAGGACTTCCTCAACTACGTCGTCGACCGAGAAGGCCAACTTCGGAGGAGCCTCGCAAGGAGCCGCGGGGCGCACCTCGCAACGCGGCACGGTGTAAAAGACATTCCCTCGCGCGAGATCGACAGGGGCACCGTCGGCGATCACCTCATCACTTGGAGAATTATGTTCACGGACAATCACGCGGTCCGCCGGCACTGAAGCCTGCGCGCGAATGATGGCTTCACTGATTTGTCGTCGCGGCGCAGGGATGCGCACGTCTCCGACCGTGAAAAACCATTTGGCGGGCGAGTGCCCGCCGGAGTTGATGGGAGTATTCATGGCGAAATATCCGGACCCACCCGCCGGATTCGGGATTGCAACGGCCTGCGATTTCGCCTTCTTCTCAGGTTCTCACATCTGATCCGGTGGCAAAACTGCTGGATTTCTAGCGGCCCAGCGAAAGCTGGGCCGCCCTCGTTTCAACAAGCCGACACTGGTTAACATAGATTTAAAAGTCAACACGCTTGTTAACTTCATGTGTTTGGCGCTTGGCGTAACTGGGGGTTCTCACCTCGGCAATTCGGTTGACAGGGGTAGTGAATCTTTTTCTGTTGTTAACATGGCTCCCGACACCCCCGTCTCTCCCTTCGGTCAACGCCTCAAGCAGGCGCGTTTGTTGCGCGGATTCACGCTTCGTGATCTCAGCGAAAAAATGAAACCCGCTGTCAGCCACGTTTCTCTCGCGAAATACGAAAAGGGCGACGCCAAACCTTCAGGCGACATACTGGCGAGCCTCTGCGCGGCCTTGGGCGTGCCTCCAGAATTCCTGTTCCGGCCCCAACGCGTGTCAGTCGAGCATGTGAGTTTCCGAAAGCGAAAGGCCTTCGCGGAAAAAGCCACCTTCAGCGTGCTAGAAAATGTTCGCTCGCAGTTGGAGAACTACCTCGAAGCCGAAGAAATTGTTGGCGACCAAGTCAGGTTTGAAAATCCATTCAAAGACAAAGATTTTCCTCGGCACGGCAGTGCCTCCGAAGCGCGTTCGCTGGCGCGAAAACTTCGCACCCTGTGGGGCCTTGGGGAGCAGCCAATTCCTTCCGTGGTTGAGTTACTGGAGAAACGCGGCCTCCGCGTGATCGAAATCGACGAACCCAGCCACAACTTCGATGGGTGTCAGATCGAGGGCTTCGATGCGATTGCGGTCGGAAAGCGTATCGATCTCCCGGTTACGAGAAAGCGACTCACGATTTCTCACGAATTCGGTCACGTCATCTTGAATGCTTGGGGCAAGAAACTTGGGCTGACCGAAAAGGATCTGGAGAAGAACCTAATCAACCCCTTCGCCTCGGAGTTCTTGATGCCCTCTTCGGCCCTCAAGGCATACTTCGGCAATGACCGGACTTCAATTACCGAGCAGGAATTGCTCGCGGCCAAGGTGCGCTTCGGCATGTCCATTTGCGGCATCGTTTACGCCCTGCATGACATCGGCATCGTCGGCGACAACGCGTTCCGGCGGTTTCAAATGTATACGGTCAATTCGTGGCGTCGCGACGGCAAGGTGATCGAGCCCGGCGATGACCAAGTGAATCGTCTCTATGCCGAGGAGCCGAGTCGCTTTCAACGCATCGTGTTGCGCGGAATCTCCGAGGGTAACATTTCGCTGTCGCGTGGCGCCGGCCTGCTCGGAACGGACATATCTGTGCTCCGAAAGGAAGCCGTCCCTATTGTCGAATGAAGTTCGTCGTTCACGATGCCTCGATTCTAATAGACCTCGCACTCAGCAAGACCGTTGAGGCTTGGTTTGCTACCGGGGTAGAAACATGGACGACGAATTTGATTTATCCCTACGAGATCGGAAAACCGGAGCAGCGGGCGCTGTTTGAAGCCTACGTTGCCGCAAAGAAACTCCGCATCAAAAATCTTACGCCGAGCGAGCTTGAGGAAGTCGTTCGAGAACGCGAAAGGCTTAGCCGCGGTCTCAGCTTGGCCGATGTCTCGGCCCTGAACCTCACGAAATCGCTGGGCGCCGACGCCGTGCTTGCGACCGGAGATCGCCTGTTGCGGACGACCGCAGAGAAGGCGAAGGTGACCGCCTGTGGCATATTGCGCCTCTTCGATGTCATGGTGGAGGGCACGAAAGAGCATCCTGCAGTTTTACCCCCTTCGGTGGCAGTCGAGAAGCTGCGCGGATTGATGCTACTCCCCGAATGCCGGCTACCGGTGGATCGGTGCGAGGCAAAGATCAAAGCCTGGAGTAAGAAATCATAGACCCTACGGAGCCTTCCCCTGCGATCTAGCGCGGATACCGCTCGTCTTGAAGCCGCCCAAACCGACGCTCGCTGCGCTCGAAGCTTCTAGCGACTGCCAGCCGCTGGTTTCGCCATTCTACACCCGGTCAAGGTAGTCCGCTGCGCGGCTCCACCCCGCGGAAACACTCCGCTTCCCCCTCGTTGCGTCCCGCTGCGCAGGACACGGCCTCGGCGCTCCGTCCACCGCTTTGACTTTCGGGTGTGGGGCGAAAATCGCCAATCGGCAGTGGGCGATAAGGTCACGAGACGTGACGCACGCCCTACGGGCCGAACGGCATCAAACCATGTCCTGTGAAAATACATTCGGGGAAACGATCTACTCCTACTCCCGTGCTCAAGCTATCGAGGACGGCGTCCTGGTGGACCTGAGCCAGGCCGACTCCATCCGCCAACACTGGAAATACCCCTTCGCCTGCACGTCGGCGGTGTGGGCCATCATCGAGGAGGCGCTGCAACAGCCCGGCCAGGATGTGTCCGGCATTTGCCACGACATCTCCACCATGGCCAAGCTCGCCATCCGCAGCGCAACGGACCTGGAGTTGGTCCGGTTCAGCGTCATCATCACCGGGCGGACCCACACCCTGAAACTGCACATCGGCCCGGGCGACACCACGGCCCCGGTCCTTACTCTCATGCTTCCCTATGAAGACTGAACGAAGGGGCTTCGGCCCCTTTTTTGCGCCTTCGTAGGCTTACGCGCTGGCGCGCTCCGTCGGCGCTGCCTTCGCGACGACTGCGGTCGCCTGGAGACTACGCTGGAATCCGGGGTAGTGAATGCGCTGTGCCGTCACCCAGATATACCCATTCTGAAGCGCATACAGCATGAGCTGCCCTTTGTGGTGCAGCTTCAGTTTCGCCATGATCGCCTTCCGATGCGTGTTCACGGTGTAGGGCGAAAGCCTGAGCCGTTCCGCCGCCTGTTGGTCATCGGAGCCGTCGCCGATGACCGAGAGCACCATTTGCTCTTTCTCCGTGAGCGCATCGAGCGTGATGTTCTTCGGGCGCTTCAGATTCGGCAGCATCGTCGGGCTTACGTAGAGCCGACGCTGGATGACTTGTTGCAACGCGGTCGGCAGGTTTTCCAGGCCTTCCGCGTGTCCGTCGTAAAGCCCATCGTAGCGGATGCTGCGCAATAGATCGAAAGTGCGGGCATCCTTGCGCGAGGTGAGCACGAGGATCGGCAGCGCCGTTTCGATGAACGGCTCCAAGTGCTCCACTCCGTCCATGTCATCGATCTTCACTCCGGTGATAAAAAGGTCCGGCACCTGGGCCTGAATGGAATCGAGGGCGTCGAACCCGAGTTGAAACACACGCACATCCGCATTCCGCCAGACATCTTTGATGTGGCGGCTGATCAGTTCCCCGTAAAGTTTGTCGCCCTTCAGAACCAGGATGCGTGGCGTGGCTTTTTTGGGCAGCATGGCTATGACGCGGCGGGGTTCAGGTGCAGTTTCATCCCGTCCGAATGCGGCAGCAGTCGGCCCGAACCGTCGCCCCCGCGCAGGAGTTCGCGCGCGAGCGCGTTTCGAACCAGGAGTTCGGCGGCATCACGCATCGGCCTCGCTCCAAGCCGCTCGTGATACCCGCGACTAACCACAACTCCTTGCACGGATGGTTCCGAGGAAACGCGATAGCCGAGCCCGGCCAACGTCCGGCATTCCTTCTCCACCAGCCCGGCGGCGATGGCGCACTGCGCCTCGTAGTCGAGTTTGTTGAACACCACCGGCAGCGTGATGCGGGCGAAGATTTCCGGCCGCAGTTCCCGCTGCGCATCCTGCCGCACGAGCCGCTCCATCGTCTCATACTTCGACTTCCGGAGCGTCATGATGCGCTGCGCCCCAATGTTGCTCGTGAGGACCACATACCACGCCGAGAAATCCAGCACCCGGTTGCGGCCGGTCGTCAGCCGCGCGGCATCGAGTAATTGGAGCAGGACGTCCAAGACCCGCGGATGCGCCTTTTCGATTTCATCGAAGAGCAGCGTGCCGCTACCGGCGCACGCATCGAATCCCTCCGCGATCCGTCCCGGTTCATCGGCGGTCCCGAGCAGCAATCCGAGACGCTCCGCCGTCTGGTATTCCGACATGTCGAGTCGGACGACGCGATTCGGGCCAAGCAGATCTTCCGTGAAGCGCAGGGTCAGTTCCGTCTTGCCGACGCCGGTCGGGCCGAGAAACAGGAAGCTCGCTTTCGGCCGGCCGGGCACGGTGAGCCCCAGCTCACCATGTTGCAGCCGCTCGGCGACAAGATCGATGGCGATATCCTGCCCCGTGAGCACCGCCTTGAGACGATCCGGCAGGGTCCGGAGTTTATCGAGTTGTTCGGCGGGGATACGCACGACGGGCTTTCACCACTTCGCTTCAGTGGAGGGCGTAGCCTTCACTGCCGCGGGTTCCGACGCGGCGGTCGGCACCGCGGAACGGAGTCGGCCGCGCTCTGCTTCGAGCTGGTCGCGGAGCTTCGCCGCTTCCGCGCTCTGCCGAACCAGTTGCGCATACTGAGCCTGCATCCGGCGCTCGGCTTCGGCCATCGCGGCCTGCATCGCCCGCAATTCCGCCGTGATCGCTTTTTGCGTGGCGAGTTCGGCCGCGACTTCAGCCTCCCCGGAAAGCGGTGCGTAGCTTGCCGGGGCATAAGTCGTGCGTGGCACGGTCCCCGTGTCGTCGGCAGCGTTTGCTGGCACGATGGTGCGGCGATAGACGGCGTGGGCCTCGTGGCGAATCGAGGGATTCGCCCGCTCGCGATAACCGCGCACGTCATAGCGCGTCTCCACCGCTTTGGTCGGAACGAGGGCAGCCACGGGCGCAACCGGCGGCGGCTGGACTGCGACCGGCTGATTCGTCGCGCAACCGGCGAGGAGAACCGCAGGAAGAATATACCAGAGGGCTCGCATAGTTATCCTTGTGATGGGTGTTGAGGAGCTGGCCGGGACGCAGCGGATTCCGACGGCGCGGGAAGAGGGGGTTTCACACCCGCCACGCTGGCCTTTTGCGGATCGACCGACTCGAGGACGTAGACGTAAAACTCCTTTCCGGCGGCGACGCGGACGAAGTAACCGTTTTCCTCGATGTCTTTCAGGGTGCGCTTCGCGTAGAGATCGAACACGTCGCCCACGCCCTCACGCACACCGTTGGAGACCGAGCCGGTGATCGTCGTTCCCAAGGCGGTCTGCGTCCGGTCCTGCGTGCCGCGCGCAAAACCGCTCAGCGCGGCGGACGCCAGCAGCTTCAATTCCTGCAAGTCATCCGTCGCCATCACACGGCCTTTGATGCCGCCCGAACCATCGGTGATTCCGTAGCCGTCAATCTCGTGTTCGTATTCACGATCCAGCGCCACGCCGTTGAACGCCAGCTCGCGGCCGTCCTGCCAGACGAAGCGCCAGGTGCCGGCTGCGTTCACACGGTCGCGCAGCCGCCCGGCGCGCGCCGTGCCATGCACGAGCGTGTTCGCAGGGATGACCTTCTTGCCGTTTTGCCAAACGTCTTCGAGTAGCACCGCGATGACCGGCGTCTCCAGATTCGCGCTGTCGATCGTGTTCACGAGTTTGCACTTCAAGAGCGTGCCGAACGGCATGAATTTCTCCGGCGGCGGGGGAACGGCGCGCTCCGACCGAGTCGGAGGTGCCTCATAGGACGCGAGCAACGAGGCGTAGCGAATCTTGCGCGGTTTGGGCGCTGGCGCCGGCGCCGGCGTCGCCGTGTGCGGTTTCTGGCTCACCGTGACCGTGGCCACGGGCGCCGCCGGTCGGAAAGGCACGATACCGCCGGCCGTGGTGGGTTCGCCCGCTTGGGCGACCACCGGCGGCCGGGCTTGCTGCGGCAGGCCGCTTTCGAGGCCCTGATCCAACGGCACCCGAATTTGTCCGAGTTCTACTTTCTTCGTGCTCTGAGCGGCGAGTTTCGCCGCCTCGCGTTCCTGTGCTTGCTGGCGTCCGTAAATCGCCAGACCGGAAAACAGCACGACGACGAACACGATGAACAACCCGAACTTGCTCTTGAGGAAATTGCCGATGTTGCGCGGGTTCATGACTTCGGCGCCTCCGTTGCTGTCGGTGTCGTGGGCTCCGTCGTTGCGACGGCCTCTCGCCGCGAGGTGTTGATCAAAACGGTGAACACATTGTCCGCGCTGAGATCGTTGCGCGTGCCGTCCGGCATGCCGACGACGGCGAACTCCGCCTCGGCGCTCTCGCCCGGGCCGAGGCGGCGCGGTCCGTTGGCGATGGATTGCTCGAACTTCTCGTTCGCGACCCGGGCCGCAAAGGTGCTCGGCGCGAGATCGACCGTTCGGTCCGTGGAATTCTTGAGCCGGAGCAAGAACACCACGGCGTCCTCCTTGGAGAAGCGATAGACCTCCTGAACGGTCACCTCCACGTCAGGCAACTCGATCTTTCGGTTCTGCGCCCGGAAGGTGACGCCCTCGACTGCCTTTGGCAGCGACTTCGCCAACACCGGATAGGCCCGCGCGCGGTCCAGCAAGCTGAGCCCGATGCGAGGCGAGAACTTCACGGGCTCCGGCGGAGTCTCCACCCGCACCGCCGCGGCCTGCGCCACGGGCCGGAATATCACGCTTGCCGTGGAATCGGCCGCGACGGTGCGAAGGTTGAGCACATAAGCGGAGCGGTCGTAGATTGCGGTCAATCGCGCGACGGCATCCGGCTGGAGACTGCGCACCAAAATGAAGTTCGATCCGGGAGCATGGGAGACATGAAAGCGCAACGGCGTGCCTTCCTCGACCTCCACCGATTGCTTCCCACCCTCGATCAACATGTCCGCTCCCGCCACGGCAGTGATCGGACCCGGGAACATGACGGTGGTGACCTCGCGGGACACCAGCAGGTCCACCGCCTGCTTCGGATCAAGCGTGGCCTCGCGGATCGCTTGCGCTGCGAGCGCCGAGGCAAGGCCGATGAAGAGTGATAGGGATTTCAACATGGCGCGTCCTCACGTCTTGATGGGCTCCACCTGGAACGTGGCGACCGCGGTCGGAAACCGCCCGTTGCGGGTCAGGTCCGGGTTCACCAAGAACTTGAATTTCACCCGGTAGCGAAGCACCTCCGTGATCGGCGCTCCCTGATACGAGCCGACGCGGATTAGCTGCACGTCAGCTGACGTGTAGAAGGCGTTGTCCCGCGTGCTCAGAATCTCCGGCACACCGACCTCCACTTTTTGATGGAGGGACTTGGCTTCGAATTCGGGCTTGGTCCGGTTGAGCGAAGCCTGTGCGGTCTGCGCCGCTTCCCGGAGGAAGAGCTGTTTGAACAATTCAGGATTGTCCAAGCCCGCCGGGTTGCGTTCGAAGAGCGCCTTGCACGCGAGCTTCGTCTGCATCGCGTGCAGATCTTTCGCCTGCTGAATGTCCACGACCGGCGAGACATAGTAGGTGCCGAGGCTGTCGATCATCACGACCTCGCGCTTGCGGGTCAGTTGCTCGACGAGTTGCTGGCGGTCCCACGCCGACCAAACCCACGCGGCCACCGCGATTAGGAACCAGATCATCGACTGGCGCCGCTGCCGGTCAAAGATCGCCAGCAGCGACGATTTCGGTTTTCCGAAGGCCGGTGCGGACCGAGGCGCGACCGGAGCGGTGGTTTCTGCGTTGGCGACCATGTGGATTATTTCCTCTGCGATTGGATTTTCGGAGGCGTTGGGATTATAGGAGGAGGCTCTTTTTCTGACGCTTCATCGGCGCGTATCATGCCGATGAACGCGCGTGCGATTTTCTTCTCCGCCGCAAGGATGCGTCGGTGGGCTTGGGTTGATTCGGCCGAAGCTTTGGTGATTCTTTGGCTAAGACTTGGCATTGGATTCAATGTCGACCGCGGCTTGGTTTGGGTCGTGTTGATGCGGCTGTTTGTCGAAGCCGCTTCGACTCCGCCTACGACCACGGACGTGTTCGGAAAACTCTGAGGCAAATGCTTCACTCGCTTCCGCCCGCTGGCGCTGTGCGGAGGCTGAGGCTTCAGCCGCCGCCGTGTGTCGGCGCATGAAAGAGCCGCCATAGAATCCGGAAATACCGCCGATCGCGGAACTGGTGGTGCGGGCGGACGCGCCGCCGCGCGCAGCAGATTCGCCGCCGGCAGCCACCGCACCACCTGCCGCCGCCGCAATCACAGCCGCCGCGCCAGCGCCTCCGGTAGCAGCGGACACGGCAGCGCCGACTCCGCCGGAAAATGCAGATTGCAACACGCCACCGACGCCTCCCGCCATGGCGGCAGCCGGATTGGCTCCCATCAGCAAGACCTTTGTCGTGACCCACGGCGCGAGGGCGGAGCTGATCAGCATCCACGAACCGACCAAGAGGATCGTCAAGGCGGGGGCCGCGAGCGGAGCACCCGTTGCAATGACCGGAACGAGATTCGCGGTCGCCGCAGCGTCCAACAACGCGTTGGTGACGACCGCCGCCATCACCCAGCCGAATGGCCAGAATACGAGGGCCACGAGCCCCAGAATGTATTTTTGTGCTACGCCGACCATCGGTCGCAGCATGAATAGCGATAAGAACAGCGGGCTCAGCGACCAGCCTGCCGTCAGCAGCACACCACCGATGAGTTTCACGACATACTGCACACCCCACGAGAGCCAGCCGAAGAGCCAAAGGAACGCGTATGAGATGGCAGTGCCTACGGACTTGGTGCCCCAGATAATGTCCCAGACACTCGAATTCGGGCTGGCCGCCGTTTTTCCCGCGACGAATACGATGAAGCGGTCATCGACCGTTGTGGGATCGACGCCCATCATGGCAGCAAAGGCGAAAACGATGTCGCTGAGCCGCATCAGCCACTCGCGGAGGAAGACGGTGCTCAGTCCGATGAGAAATACCTTCGCGAGCAGCCAGATGAAGGTGCCTGCATCGGGTCGGCTGCGCAACGTATGAACGACGAGGCCGACCGAAACGATGGCACTCGCGAGATAGGCGCACCCGCCCCACAACGTGGACAAGCCATCGAAGTAGGATGCGGGAAGGATGCTGCCACCAGGTGCGGCCATTTCTTGAGCGGCGTTAGGGATTGGTTTTTTTTGGTGCGGGCGCTGGATCCAATTTCTTCTCAGGCTCGTTCAACTTGAAGAAAGGGGCCGATTTGAAAGCCTTGGGCAGGGCGTCCATTTTCTTGCGGACCGCCTCGGCTCGCACCTTGGCTTCGGCTTCCTCTTTGGTGCGGCGTGCCTCCCTTTCCTGGTCCGCGCAACCTGCGGACAACAGGGCGAAAAGCGCGGCTCCGGTGACGTGTTTTGTTAACATGGGCGGATTGTGATCAAACGGTCCTGAAGACTTCGCCGGTCACGGTGTCAGCGAACGCTCGGTCACGTATTGCAGCAGGCATTCGTAGCGGGGTTTGAAGGCCGTCGAGAGTTTCTTGACCTCCTGTTGGGCGAGTTGACGCCGAGCCTCAGTCTCGGCGTCGCTTTGAGCGTTGCTCATCGCGATGGCCTCCGCCGCCTTCACTTGGACCTGGGCCGCGCTCAACACGACCTCGGCATCGACGGCGTTGAGCTGACCATACTGAGCGTTCAGCACCGCTTCGAGTTTCTGCTCCTCGGCCTCCGTTGTTGCCGCCTGCAATGCCTCGCTGGTGTTCGCGATGGCCCGCTTCAAATCTTCGCGACGCGTGTAAACGTCACTCTGCACGGCTTTGAACTCATCGATCGTCACGATGATGTCGTGCGACTGTTTGAAGATCTGCGGGTCGCGGGCGATTGGGACCCCGTCAAAATCATGGAACCGCACCTGAACCTCCGGGAATATCCCGCCGCGGGAGTCACCGAACAGGCCGCGTCCATCGACTCGGGCCAGTCCTTCCGCCCATTTCCTGACCTGCGTCGGCAGGCTGAGATCGGCGCGGAATTCCGGGAATCCTATTAGGCTACGCACGGTTGCCATGTCGCCCATGCGTTTGAGCTGCGTTTCAAACTGCCGGATTTGCTGCACTTGATTCTCGATCTGCGCCGCCTGCTTCGCGATCTGCTCGGTCATCGCGGCGTAGTTCGTGATGCTCTGCGCGAGATTCGCGAAATCGAATACCACAAGCTGCGCCGACGCGGTGACCGTCGAGACCGCCACCATGATGATGAATGCAAATGCCTTTTTCATGAGCCGGCCTCCTCTTTGGGCATGACGACGCGGATGACGCGGGTCGTGGGCTCGCGACGCACGCCGTCGCGATCGCTGGGGGGCACCGGGATCTCGTAGTAGGCCTCCTCGTAGCCGTCATCCGTTCGGGGCCGCTGGTTGTCGCGGGCGATCCAGTATTGCTGCTTCACCGCGTTCGACTGGCCTTTTTCGTAGCCGGCGAGAAACGCCTCCCGCTGCGCCTTGTTGTTAAAGTAGTTGATGGCTTCACCAACCACAAATCCCGCCGCTGCGCCGACCGCGGCGTTCTTGGCTTTGCCGTCGCCCTCTCGGGCACCGACGTAAGCCCCGCCAGCCGTCGTGGCTGCGGTCGTGGCAAAGTTGCGGGTCTGCCCGGCCGAATCGGCGCTCGCCGTCGCACAGCCCGGCAAGAAGAGGACAACCAGTATCACAATCAGCAGGCCGACCAGATACGGTTGCGAGAACGAGAGACTGTCTAGGAATCGTTGCATAGGTAGCCTTGGGTTGAGGATCAGGATTCGTTGATCGTGAGTTTGAGTTCGTGGCGCTGGGTGTGGCCCTGACGCTGTCCCTCGCGCGCACACAACCGGTCGATGGCGTGAGTGATGAAGACGCCCGCCTCCAACCGCCCTTCGAGGAACTCCACAATATCCGCCTTTGACCGCAGGCGGTCGGAGGGCGGGAGCAGATGGTTTTCGATGATCGCCTCAACTTCGGCGACCTCCCGTTCAGTCGCCGGCTCGCGACCGTCCTGTTCCGCAATGGGCTCAGCGTAAGGCGCGAGGCGTTCTAACAAGCGGTCTGCCTCGACCATCGCGTATCCCGCCTGAAGCACATCGAAGCCAGAAGGGCTCGCCATGACCTCGGCTGCCTTACGCATCCGCACCGGGCTCGTGCCGTCACCCGCCACGCTCTCGCGCTCGATGAGCCGGAAGATCAGGGCGTCGTCCTCAAATTCGGCCTCGATATGGCGGTGACGGATCACGAGCCAAGGCGTCGAACCTTGTCCGCCGTTCTCGGCTGTGTGCGCGACCTGCACATCGGGAAGCTGCGCCAGCACGCGCGGCAGCGGGACGACCTTCCCGGAGGTGCCTCTATGCTCGTCCCGATAGTCGTGACCGAGCACCGCCATTCGCCGCGCTTCGCGCCGGATTTCTTGATTGGTTTTCACGGCGTTAGGCGTTGGCGATGATGGCGTCCACCACGTTGCCGTTTCCGCGCAGCGCCTTCGCGCGCTGATCGAAATGCGCGCCCGAGCTCGACGCGCAGTAGAGCATTTCGCGCGAGGCGACGTTGCGCATGGTCACGATCAAGGGACGGCGTTCGTCCGTGTGATAGTAGGTGAACTGCGCATACTTGGTCCCGATGAGCTTCTCCGGTTCGGGGTGACTCATGACGGCATCCTTCGCCGCTTCGGGGATCGGGAAGTCCCGGCTCAAATCCTCGATGTCGGAGCGGTCGCTCTGGCGGAGCAGGAACAGGATGCGGCTGTTGCCGAGGACCGCGCCGCGGATGTCAGACGATTTGAACTGCTCGTAGTTCTGCACGGTCGCGACGTTCCAGACATTGTATTTGCGGAGCTGCTGGTAGGACTCGCGCAGCACCTTCCTGCCGGATGGGACGAGCGAGAACCGTGCGACTTCCTCAAAGATGTTTCGCTTCCGCAGCGCACGCGGCAGCCGCATCATGTGCGAGCGGGTATAGTTCGCGATCAGGAACGCCGCCGCGGCTTTCAGCTCTTCCGCCGACTCCGGGATGTAGCCGAGTTCGAAGTGCGCGATCTTCCCCGTGAGCGAGACATTCGAGACCCCATCGAAAAGTTCGCCGTAGCTGCCGCCTGCGGACCACGGCTCCAGTAGCGTGGCGAGGTAGCGCATTTCCTCGGCGTGCGGCCCGGACGCCTCGGCCGAAAGCAGTTCCTGCAACTGCCCATGCTGCGGCATTTCGGCCGGCGTGAGCCGTGCGAACACGAGGTCGCGGACTTGTTGCGCGCCGGCCCCGTCCTTCGCGAACCGGACCACGTCGCCTTCGTCGGGCGCAGCGGCGAAGGCCGCCGCCTCATCGCCCCGCTGCTGCTCCCATTCGGCGAACTCGAGGAACGCATCGAGACCCGTCGCCTGCGGCCCCATCCGGGTCCGCCGATACAGGTCGAGGGCATAGGCCCGTCGGGCCATGGCCACCGTCTCCTCGGGATACCGGTTGAAATACCACCGAGCGAAATCCTCGTAGAGGCGGCCGATGGCGTTCGCGAGGAGCGCCTGCCGCAGCTTGTTGCGGTCTTCGTCTTTCGACTGTCCGACCATCAGCATCGGCAGCGCCGCCGCCGCGCTTAGGTGCAACCCGGACAGCGGCAGGCCCCGCGTATCGAGGTAGTTCATGGTCAGCTTGCCGTTCGCCTGGACGATGATCGGCTCCGCGGCAGGATCGACCGTCTTGGCGTAGGTGGTGTAGGACTCACCTTCCTCCACGATCATCGTGTAGGCGTAGAACGGTTCCGTCTGCGTCAGAATGTCGATGACGTTGACGCTCTTGCCGGAACCCGTGGTGCCGATCACGACCGCGTTTTGGGGCGTCTGGTTGTTGCCTTCGCCAACAAACGTCCGTCCGCCGACAAGGTTCCCGTTGGGACCCTCGAAAATGAACTCCGCCTGCTCGAGGTGGCCCACCGGTGTGGACGAGAAGGGCAGGATGTTCGCGACGAGCGCGTCGTCGTAGTCATGCCAGAGCGAATCGTAGCGGCTGAACGACCAACCCGGCCATGTGCAGTAAAAGAAGTTTCTCGCGGAGGGTTCGAGGGCAGGCTCGTAGGCCTGCGCCCGTTCCATGCTGCCGACCGCCGCCTTGAGCGCGGTCAGCTTCGCTCGGAGGTCCTCCCGGTTCCGATCCCACGCGCGGATGATATATTGGATACGGTAGGGTGAATTGTCGCCGTTGCTGTAACGGGCGATCTTCGCGGCCTTCGTGCGCAGGGCCGCGAGCAGCTTCACCTTCTTCAGGCTCTCGTAGTCGCCCTCGACGCGGTTCAGCTCCTTTTGTTCCTTCTCGATCAGTTCCTCCACATCGACGGACTCGACGTTGACGGTGATCGCGTAGTCCCGGAATCCCAACTTCGTAAGCAGGTAGGCGAGGCTCGGACGCGTCCGCTTCGGCAGCGACTTGAGCACGAGCATTCCATGGTAGCAGCCATCAAGGTAGAAGCCTGTGTCCGGCTTCTCAAGCGGACGGCCTTCGCCGAGCCAGCAGTTTTCCTGGATGGACTTCTGCGGATCGAAGAACTCCAACGGATCGGTGACCTTCTGTTCCGGCAGCGAGGGATTGAGGAACTCCAAGTAGTGCTGGAAGTGATCGGCATCGGTCATTGGCCGCACCTGTCCCCCGCTCCCGCCAAAGAGCGCCTGCAGGAACTGCCCGATCTGGTTGAACTGCTCGGCGTAGGTGCCGAGCAAGGCCTCCTGCGTGAGCCGGCCGGCATGCTTGCCCAGCGCGGCCGCATCGACCGGCGTAGTGAAATACAGGCGGAGTCGCTCTCGCCGCAGCGCGCCCGACTCGACCATGCGCCAGTAACGCACGAACCGCTCGTTGCGCTGACGCTTGCTCCATTCGTTGGTCGCGTGCTTGGCCGTGTCTTCTCGGTAGCGCTGTAGCGGTTTCCGGAAGTCGGAATCGTTCGTCCATTGCACCTGCATCCGCCAGCCGGGTTTGAGCACCGATAGCAACGCGACCAGATCGGACTCGAATGCGTTGTGATGCACGGGATCGGCGTGCTCTAGGTCGGGAGCGATGACCTCAAATCCGCGTGCGATGAAGCCGCCGCGATGGAGGCCCTCGAAGACAATCATGTCTTCGCCAAAGTAGCCGTCTACGGGTTCGGTTCTCATGCGACTTTCTCCCCGTGTTCGGCCAAGGCTTCTTCCAGCCTTTCCTCCGTGACCGTGAGTTGCTCCTGCAGCCGTTCGTAGTCGGCGCGCGCCACGACCGGTTGCTCGCGCTTCTCCAACTCAGCGTCCGTGTTGCCGGTTAGCATACCACCCGGACGAGCGTTTGCGCCGGAATGACGGGCCATTCCATGGCCCCCTTGGGGCGGGCTAACGACCAACTCGCGCACTTCAACCTCGGGAGTTACTGGCGAACCGGCGACGGTGAAAGGATTCGCCGGCCGCCGGGCACGCGGACCGAATTGGAAGGAGAGCAGCCCCGACTCGACCAACGCGGATTCGAAGAAGTCGGTGTCGTAGTGCTCCGGCTTGTTGTTCTTCAGCGTGAACACATAGGTGACCGAAAGCGCGCAGAGCACGACGCCCACCAGCAGGCACAACAGCAGCGATATCCCGAAGATCCCCCAAAGGAAGATCACCATCAGGATCGTCGCGCCACCGGAACCCAACAGATACCAGCCGGAGTTCCCGGTCATGCCCAGGAACTCGCCGGAGGACTGGGCGCCTTGGTTGGCGTCGTGCTCGTTGAGGTGCGTGCCGTTCATGGAATCGGAGCGGGTTGGGCCCGGCTCAGGGGGCGAAGGTGCCGACGCCCGACGCTTCAAGTCCCATGTTGCTCCACATCGTGCGCACGATGGCGAAGGCGAGTCCGCTCACCATGGCCCCCGCGAAGGCCCACTTCGCGATGGATTGCCGGCCCATCATCATGGCGACACCGGCCGCAACGATGCCGACCGCGGCGAAGGTTCCGCTCAAATACATAATGATGGCGTTGCCCGATTCGGTCGCGGTTCTGAGATCCACGGCCGCGGCCCGGGCCAGTGACGGCAGGGCCAGGGCGGTGAAGCCTAGCAACACGAGCTTGCGCCCGCGACCGTCCGCCGACTGCGAACGGCTTTCCGCATAGAGGTGCAACGCGCGCGCCATCATCGCCACACCGGTCACGAACGCCACATAGGGCGTCACAAGGGTCAGGATTGTCATGTTCATTTGCTGTTATTCATTTGTGCCGGCACTTGAGGGGACCGTTTCCCTGCATTCCACCTGGCGCGTCGAAGTGCGCCGGATGAACTGCGTGAATGCTTTTCGGCGACTCCGTCACTGGACCGCTCGTCTCGACCGAAAAATCGATCGCACGAAAGGAACCGGTGCAGTTCGCCGTCGGATCGAGGAAATCGCATTTCTCGCCGCAGGATTCCAAGCACGCAGCCGTTATTTTTCCGTTACAGAAAAAACGATCCTTGTGCTTCAGCAGTCCGCGCGGGCGGTTTGTTAAAGCGAAGGTCGATCGCAAAGGTATCCATCTCTCGCTCCCGGTCCTGACTAAGTTCAGGCTGGGCTCGCAACCGCATGAGCGAGTGATCTTCCACCGCCAGAAAGAGCGGCCCAAGGTTGTGACCGCGTATCACGACCAGCCATCCGCCAATCTCAATCCTGAGGATGTCGGGTTCGCCGTATTCCCAGCGCGCCTCCACATAGTGCAACCAAGGGATGTTGCGACGAAGCGTCTTGCCGTCGTCAAATGTGACATGATTCGCGTGGGCCGCTGTGTCGAAATGCAGCTTTGGCTTTCGGAGAACAGTGGTTGGTGTCATAGACTGAGGTATTCACCGTGGGTCGCACCCCGTTTCTGCTCCGCCGCCGCACCGAGGTAGGCCGCACGGATTTGCGGACTGAAGTGGTGCAGCGCACGTGGCACAAGTCGCTCGTTTTCAACGATGTGATACCGAGCCATGAACTCCGTGGCCAGTTCCCGGCCTGGATCGGGGCGGGCCAACCGGCTCAGGATTTCCACCTTGTTGGAAAGGTAGATGGCATGAGCACCACGGTAGCGGGTGTTGCCGACGTAGAATTGGCGGCGCGCCAGCGCCCGCATGGCCACTTCACCCAACACCAACAACGACTCCTCAGAGGTGCTGCCTTGCGAACGATAGGACGTGAGTGCGTGCCCGTAGGTCCACGCGGCGAAATACGGCGGCAACTCGCGTCCGTCGGTGAAAACAATTTTGTTCGCGGCGGCATCGACGCTCGCGACCTCCTTGAAATCTCCGTTCGCGAATCCGGCGTCATCGTTGCGTCCGCGAATTAACAACCGGTCGCCAGCGGCAACGCCGAGCGCCTGCACGCGGCCCACATCGAAGGCGGCGCGTTGCTTGCGCGTGATCTTCGCCTCGCGTCCTTTCGGTCCGCGCACCCAAACCCCGTCCGAGGTGATAGCGAGGACCTCGGCCGAGACGCCGCGTTTGAAAAAGCGCGTGTCGCGGGCGAACAGCAGCCGGTCGCCGAGTTGGTAGTGATTCCAATGGGCCTTCTGCTCTGTCGTCCACGCGAGCGGCTTCACCGCTTCGCGCGTGACTTCCGTTTCACCGAGCAGACCGACCTGCCGCAGCGCCGGACGGACGTGGGCGTTGAAGCGTTCGATTTCGTCCCAGAACGGAATCACGACCAGAGTCTCGATTTTCTTTTGTCGATTGCCGACGTAGTGCTCGGCCGCACGGGCGAAGAGCGCGTCGTCGTTTTCGGTTTCACGGATGAGTCCACGCCGATCCGCGAACGCGAAGGCCTCCGCAACTTCGCCGGACGCGAGCAGGCAGCTGAATCGGCGGTCGGCTTCGTTGCGCTGCCGCAGCACCTCCGCGAGACGCACGACCGGCGTGCCGGAGTGTTCGATCACGTTCCGCAACGCGTCGCCGCGTTCGACGCTGTAGTGCTGCTTCGTGTCGCCCACCAGCAGCACGCGAGCGCGGACCTCGCTCGCAATTTTGGTGAGTTGGTCGAGTTGCTGCGTGGACAGCAGCCCCGCCTCATCGACCAGGACAACGCGGCCCACCGCCTCCGCCTGCATCGCTTCGCTGACGAGGAAGCGTTGCACGGTGTCGGCGTTGTCGAAACCGCTTTCGATCATCGCATCGCGAGCCCGTGTCGTGGGCGCGAGTGGCATGAAGCGACGCCCACCGGACGCGAGGTGTGCGCCTTCGATGGCGGTCAGCACAGTCGTCTTGCCGGTGCCGGCGTCGCCGATCAGGACGCTCATGAAATCCCGGCTGCCGAGGATCGCATCGGCCGCCGTGCGCTGACCGGGCGTGAGTTTTTCAGGCAGGTGCGTCGCATCACCCATCGGGAAACGTTGGTTTCTACCGGTGACGACGCGCTGCACCGTGGCAGTTTCTTCGTGGCGGATCATGCGGAGCGTCATCTCGCCTTGGTGGCGGATCGCGTCGGGGTGCGTCTCCAACGCCTGACGGAGGTCGCGCCAGCGATAGAAGTCGGGATGCAGTTCGAGCGCGGCCCCGAGCACTGCACCTTCCCTCACGACGCTGCTTCGCTCGTAAACGTGCCGCAGCGCTGCCGCCAGCACCGTCTGAGCGATGCCGTGTGACCATTGTTCGCGCGGCAACTGCGAGCGCGCGGCGTGAACGAGTGCGTCCAGTTTTTGTGCTTCGACTGGATTCAACTCCGCGCGTTGTCGTGCCCGAACCTCCGCCGTGCCGACTTCGGTCAACTTGTCCTCACGGGATTCGCGGACGAGGATTTCGACTTCGCGCTTCGTCGCCCTGCGGCCTTTCTCCGCTGCGAAGGCATCGGCGAGTTTTTGAATGTGATTGGTTCGTTTCGAATAGCGCTCGCGCAGGTGTTCGACGCCACGGATGGAAAACCCTTTCGAGTTCATCTCGTAGGGTTCGTAGCCCAGCGACCGAAGACGACCTGCCAACTCGCGATAGAGCACCTGCCGCAGATACGGCGAGGCGCGGAGCATCTCGTTTTGTTTTAGCGCAAGCCACTGGTTCCGCTCGCGGCTCCACGTGGCGTTGGCGAGCACGGCGTGAACGTGAAGCTGCGGGTCCAGGTCACGGCTGGTGTCGTGGAGGAACATCGCGCCGAGAAAGTTTCCCGTGAGCCGGAACTCTTCGCTCATTGCCGCATTGCCCCGGCGCTCGCGGACCGCCGCGAAGCGTTCCATTTCCGCGAGGGCGACTTTGACCGATTCCGTGAAAGCCACGCGCACCCGGTCATCGCCACCGACCATGGCCAGCACGCTCACGTCCTTTGGCGCGGAAAGCTGGATGTCGAAAAAGGCGACCCGCTTGGCTTGATCGCGCGGCGTCAGCGCTTCGCCCGTGAGCGGGTGGCGATTCAGCCGCAGCGCCTCGAATGGTTTGTCGGTAACTTCGCCTGACAACCCGAGCGCCTTCGCACCTTCGCCGATCCACTCGCCGAGGACCGCTTTCTCTCCTTCGGCCCAATAGTCGTTCTTTCGCAGATGATGCGAAAGGTAGTTGGCTCCGTTGCGAATGATTCCGACCGTGATCATGCGAACCATCACGGTCGAACGCACTGTCGCCCTCAACGGAGCGCGCCCTCCGCGTTTGGTGTAGGCGGCCTACCGCAATCGGTGTAGTCGCCTCCACGTTTTCGAGGCGTCTTTCGGGGGTCGTTGGCTTCGATGAGCCGGGTTGGTGCGCGCGAGTCCTCCGTGCTTTTTGGGAACAGACGCAAGGCCCTAACGAGTTCGGGGATTTGACTGCCGGACCAAAGTCGGCACGAACCGGGCATTTCGCATCTACCGTTTTTTAGGTAGGCGGCGCACCTCGCGACCAACCGCCGCTGGGTGTGTATTTGGCCCAACGACGCACGATGAAACGACTCCCGGCACCTGAAGTTTTGATCCGCCAATGGCTGCAAAATCCGCACGCCGTCACGGTTGGCGCGTTCGCTTTGGCGGGTGTTTTGCTCGGGATCGCGGGCTGGTTTATCCATCGGAACCTGCGCCACAACGAACCCGGTTTGCGCGCACCGCTCGTGCTCCCGTTCGCCCTCATCATCTCCGCCGCCGGAGTGTTTGGCGCGTGGCGTTTGCCGAGTCCGTGGGGGATCGCAGCGGGCACCGTCGTTTGCAGCCTAGCCGCGCTTCTCTTCTACTACGCCGATCACCGCCGCTGGGTTCGCGATCCAGCCGGAAAGATCGTCGCGGATCGGTGGCAGGTTGTCCTCGCGTTCGCCGGGTTTCGTTGGACGCGCGACAAAGCCAACCGGCACTTCTTCTTCTCGGGAGATACTGGTTCGGGAAAGACCTCCGGCATGAACGGCCTCCTCGCCGCGCTCATCAGCCGCAATCCGACGCTCGGCGGTGTGGTCATGGCGAACAAGGGCGACGAATGGTTCCACCTCGAATGGCTCGCCAAGAAATACGGCCGCCAGGCTGACATCATCCGCCTTCGCCCGCGTTTGGTGGGTGAAACCGACAAGCCAGTCCACCGGCTCAACGTCACGGGCGACACCCGGCTGCCGTTCACCACCCGCGCCCGCATTTTGGTAGATACCGCCGCCGCCCTGAATCCGAAGGACGAAAAGAGCTTCTTCAAGGTGAAGGGCGCTGCGCACATCGGACGCGCCTTTGAACTTTTGGCGGACATCGGGCGGCCGGTCACGGCGACCAACGCCTACGACCTACTCACATCCGAGAAGGAATTGAAGATCGCCTTGGACAAGCTGACCGAACTCGACCCGACCGAGCGCCGCATCCGCCTCGCGGAAACCTTCGAGCAGACCTACCTCAAGCATGAGGCCAAGGAGCAGCGCGCCGGTGAAATCGGCACCTCGCAAAACTACCTTGAATACCTCGGCACGCCGGAGATCGCGGAGATTTTCAGCTCCAACGAACCCGACACGTGCTCCATTGCCGACGCAGATCGCGGCAAGATCTTCTGCATCGACGTGCCACAAGACTACACGACGGAGCGGCAGTATGTCTTCACCGTCGCGAAACTGCTTCTCTACCGGCACGCCCTCCGCCGCTACGCGCTCCCGCCGCACCAGAAATACGCTCTGAATCAGCTCATCTTCATCGGCGACGAATTTCAAAACGCCATCACCGCGAGCCACGACGGCACGAGCGATTTCAACGTCATCGACCGCCTGCGCGACTGTCTCTTGATGCTGGTTGTATCCGCACAGGCTTTCGAGTCGCTGATTCCACCTCAGACGAAGGAGCAGGCGGAGGTGCTGGCGCTCAATTTGAAGAATCTCTTCATGTATCGCGCCGCATCCGAAACCGACGCGCTGCGGTGCGCCAACGCGCTCGGCAAGCACTGGATCGAACGCGGATCACGAACGATTCACCAAGACCACATCGCCCACACGTATCAACGCGTGGAGGAGTTTTTGATCAAACCGCACGAGTTACGAAACCTTCCTGATCACACCGCGATCGTGCGCCATTGCACGAACGGCTACAAGAAAGTTAGCCTCCGTCCCAACTGATGTCTTACACATCTAACCCCCGACCTCGATGAACCCGAAAGAATCCACAGAACCCAGCGTCCAAACCTTGCTCGCCCTCCGGCAGGAAAACGACGCGCTACGGGTCATCACGGAAAAACTCCGCGTGAAGGCAATGGGACCGGCCGACCACATCCGAACCAAGCACGCGGTGAAAGCGTTCGTCGAATCCGGCGACACCAAGGCCGCCGAAACTCTCATCAAACAGGCAAGCGAACGCATCGCCGCCACTCAGACCGCCACCAACAAGATCACCGAGACTCAGAAACGTGGGCAGCAGATGGGGCAATGACAGGACCGTCCTAGTTCACGGAGACGGTTCGGCAGTAAGAACAACTAATGCCAACCGCCAAAATCCCGCTCAAGCTCTGGTTCGTAGCCACCGGCATGGTCAGTTCCGTCTGCGTCCAACGGCCGCAGGACCGCCCGACAAGGCTCCAACCCAAGCATTGCTATCTGGTTACAGAAACCCCTACGGTTGCGTAGCATCGCTAGGTGCTTACTGAGCCAACCCTATGAGCACACCAGCCGCACCAACTCCGCCACCACCGCCAGCCACACCTGTAGCCGTTTCAACGTCTGGCAAGCCAATGTTCTTCGGGCCTGACTCGGCCGGATGGAAGGACCTGAAGCCCGATGTTCCGGCAGGCACGGACCCCGCTGAAGAACAAAGGATAGTGTCGGCTGCAAAGGCTGCTAAAGATGAATTGAAGAGCTTTCTGCTTTCCTCTCTTCAAATGCAGCACGTCGCGGTGCTCGCTGGTAGCGGAACGTCCCTTGGACCAGTCACCAAAGGGCCGTCGATGTGGCACCTTTGGGACTATTGCGTGAATGCCAACCCCGGAACGGGAGCGGTCGCACGGTCGGTTTCTCCGGCAGCCGCGAAGGTAATCGCAGAGATTGGATACAACGTCGCCGGAGAGAAGGAGAACATCGAAGCTCTCTTGTCCCGTTGCGAAGCGTATCTACAGGTGAACAGCAGTGCGGACGTGACCAGCTTCATCACGGCTTCAAAGAAGGTGATTTTGGAAAAGTGCTCCGAATTCATCGAACCGGCGGATGCAAACCAACTGGCTGCTCATCGCACATTCCTTCACCGGCTTTCCCGCCGCCGTGTCCGTGACTCTCGGCTGAAACTTTTCACGACCAACTACGACTTGTGCTTTGAAACTGCCGCAGGGCGGCAGGGCTTAGTTGTTCTCGATGGGTTTTCATTCACGCAACCGCGACAGTTTGATCCCCGCTTCTTTCTCTATGACATCGTCCGCAGGCCAACCTCAGGCGATGAAGTTGGCACACCCCTCGAAGGTGTCTTCCACATCTATAAGCTTCACGGATCGGTCAACTGGTCCCGGAAGGCGGAGAATGAAATCGAAGTGGATCCGAAACCGAATCCAGATTCCGCCTGCCTGATTTACCCAGCAAAGGGGAAGTATCAGCAGTCTTACGTGCAACCCCATCTCGAATTGGTGTCGCAGTATTTCTCGGTGCTCCGCGAACCAAACACTTGCCTCATTGTTACGGGTTTTGGCTTCAACGATAATCATTTGTCCGAGCCGATCCTCGCCGCTGTGCGGACGAATCCGCACCTGCGGTTGATTATCGTCAACCCATCAGCCGACGACCTCACCGCTCGTCCGAAGGAGCCGAACAAGTATTGGGAAACGCTCTTCAGTTTAGCCAAGCAAGGCGACGACGTGTGGCTGATTAACGCCAACTTCGGGGATTTCGTGGAAATGATTCCGGATCTCAAATCACTCACCCCCGCTCAGCGCCTCACTCGTGACATCAAACTGCTAGCGGGCACCAAATGAGCGGGGCATCCAACATAGAGGAAGCGTTCCCAAGAGGACTTCTACGTCCCGAATTGTTTATCGGAGTCCTATCGTCGGTTTCCGCTCAGGCAGTGCGGTTCAACTTGAACGATGCCGGCTCACCCAGCGGCGCACATTTCCTCGGAGGCCGTTACGGCAAGGGCGAGGTCGGGGAATTTGTTCTGATTGAAGGCCAGATGAATCTTCTGCTCGGGCGAGTTGTAGAAATCCACCTACCCGAATCCGAGCGCCGTTCGGTCGATGCGTCCCATTCGAAAGTCCCGGACCTTGATGCCGTAGGGACAATCCAACTCCTTGGCTCGGTTGCGATGGACTCACTCCGCGTCACTGCTGGCGTCGAATCCTATCCTCGGCTTGGCGACCGAGTTTACGCGGCACCACACAACTTTGTTGCCGATCTACCGAGCTTGATGGAGCCGGAAGGAAGTCCCGATAGTAAGGTCCTTCTAAAGTTGGGCTCCATTGATGTCGCGCTTGAAAGTGCCGTGTCGATTCGACCCGAGAAGTTATTCGGGCGACACTGTGCAATTCTTGGGACAACCGGAGGCGGTAAGAGTTGGACGACGGCACGCGTCATCGAGGAATGCCTGAAACACAAAACCAAGATCATCCTCCTAGACGCGACCGGCGAGTATCGGGGCTTCTCTGGATCATTCGTGACCCACTTCCACCTCGGCAGTCCCGTCAACACCGCCGCCGCTTCGCAAGCGCGTTCACTCCCTCCAACTTGCTTCGTCGAGTCTGACTTTATCGCTTTATTCGAACCCGCAGGAAAGGTGCAGGGGCCAAAAATGCGTGCGGCCATGCGCAGCCTGCGTTTGGCCAAGCTGGCGCCCGGCGTAGCCACAAACGGAATCATCAAGAAAATTGACCAGTCGAAGACTCTAGTAATTGCAGCAGAACAGCAGGCGGGCGTCGCAGCAAAACTTGATGATCCTCGTCAGGAGTTCGACGTGACGAAACTTATAGCGCAGATCGAACAGGAGTGTGTCTATCCAGAGGGATTTGGAATTGGGAAAGGAGTGAAAGACACGACGAAATGGGGCGGTGATTCAGGCGAGGTTTCCTACTGCTTGTCCCTCATGTCTCGGATCAGTGCAGTTCTGACTTCCCCGTCGTTTGGCTGCGTCTTCAACTCACCAGACCCCGCCCTTACCGCTGCAATCGGTGAATTTGTCGCCAACGACAAGAGGCTGCTACGAATTTGCCTGAGCGGGGTCTCATACGAGTTCAAGGCGCGCGAGATCGTCGCGAATGTTATCGGAAGGCATTTATTAAACATGGCACGTGGCGGCACGTTTTCAGCATCGCCCGTCGTTGTTGTTGTCGATGAAGCGCACAATTTCCTCGGGAGACAAATTGGTGGCGAAGACGCCGTGGCGCGGCTTGATGCGTTTGAGCTGATCGCCAAGGAAGGCCGAAAGTTTGGATTGAACATTTGCCTGACCACACAGCGCCCGCGCGACATCACAGAAGGGGTATTGAGCCAGATGGGAACGCTCGTCGTTCACCGACTGACAAACGACCGTGACCGTGAGGTTGTGGAACGAGCATGCGGGGAAATCGACCGCTCCGCTTCGTCCTTCCTTCCAAACCTGAAACCAGGTGAAGCCGCGATCATTGGCGCTGATTTTCCGATACCGCTGACGATCCAAATATTCCCTCCTGAGGCTAAGCCGAAATCTGACGGGCCAAACTATCAGAAGTGCTGGAAACTTTGATCCACTCGCGCAGTGAGCCTCGAGCATGCTATCGCCGAAGACGCCGCGCTCGAAACGCTCACCGGGTCGTTTCGCTTACGAGGAAACGTCTTTCCCCGCGTTCGAGTCCTCGTCTCGCCCTCCCCATTCTAGCGGGGGCACCCCGCAACGCCCCGATGCCGGGAGTTTCTAGCGCGAGCGTGCGGGGTCATCGCTTCGGTGCTCCCGCTCTGATTTCGGCTCTGGCCATTCGCTGCGGTCGGAGACACTTTGGTTCCAGCGCTATCGGCCGCCTCTGGCGATTCGTTGTCCGAGCACGACCATTCGCCAGGATGGCTCCCAGTCGTAGGCTCCGGTCGCGACACCGGTGGCCTTCCGCGCTTCCACCTGCGCCGACTCCTTCCTTCGCTCATGGCCTGTCGCCTGCACTCCGCTCCCGCACCTGTGCGACGAACCCGCACGCTCGTAACGATGGGAGTTGGTTAGCGAGGCTACGCTAAGTGAGCAGCATCAGCGTCGTCAGCGAATGGGCCAATGAAGTTTTATTGAACTCCGGAAGATATGTCCCTTCGTCTTTTACTGCGGCCTAAACTCTTTGTGCGGTCGAAGTCAGCAGACCCCGTTTTCGCCACAGGTAAAATATCGCCGGATAAACCAGCAGCTCCATGAGGGTCGAAGTCGCCACACCGCCAACCATTGGAGTGGCAATGCGCTTCATCACGTCCGCGCCCGTGCCGTGGCTCCAGAGAATCGGCAGCAGCCCGGCGATGATCACCGCCGCCGTCATCGCCTTCGGTCGCACGCGCTTGACGGCGCCGTGGTAGATCGCGTCGCGGAGATCGGTCGTGGTTTTTAACCGGCCTGTCTTTTTCCAATCCTCATAAGCGAGGTCCAGATAGAGGAGCATCACGACGCCGGTTTCGGCATCGAGGCCGGCGAGGGCGATGATGCCGACCCAGACAGCGACGCTCATGTTGTAGTCGAATAGGTGCAACATCCAGAACGCGCCCACGAGCGAGAACGGCACGGCGAGAAGCACGATGGCGGTTTTGATCCACGACTTCGTGTTGAGGTAGATGATGAAAACGATGATCAGCAGCGTGAGCGGAATCACGATGGCGAGCCGCTTGTGCGCGCGCTCCATGTATTCGAACTGGCCGCTCCAAAAAATGCTGTAGCCGGGGGGCATCTTGATTTCGCCGCGCTTGAGCGCGGCATTGACGGCCGCCTGCGCACTGCGCACGTAGCGGCCGATGTCCACGCCGGAGACATCCACATAAATCCAAGCGTTCGGCACCGCGCCTTCGCTCTTCACGCCCATCGGCGCGGCGACCACGCGGATTTTCGCAAGCTGGCCGAGCGGCACTTGGGCCATTTCCACTGAAGGGGCAGCGTTCATCGCATTCGGTGACCCCGAGGTCTTTACCGGAACGCGAATCTCCCGCAGCGCTTCGAGGTTCTCCCGGTAGTCGCGTTCGTAGCGCAGAATGACGCCATAACGCTCAAGTCCCTCGACCGTCGTCGTCAGCGGCATCCCACCAAGGGCGACTTGCAGCACTTCCTGCACTTCGCCGATGGTGAGCCCGTAGCGCGCGATGGCGTCACGATCTATGTCGAACTCGACGTAGTTGCCGCCCATCACGCGCTCGGCGAACACGCTCGACGTGCCGGGGACGCCATGAATCAGCGCTTCGAGCTGGCCCGCGATCCGTTCGAGTTCCGGCAGGCTGGGGCCGGCGACTTTGATGCCGACCGGCGTCTTGATGCCGGTCGCGAGCATGTCGATGCGCGTCTTGATGGGCATCGTCCACGCGTTGGTGAGGCCGGGAATTTGCACCGCGACGTTCATGGCTTGCGTCAGCTCATCCGGCGTCCGGCGGCGATGCGCGATCACCGTGCCATCCATGTTGCGAATATCGACCTCCGGCCATTCCGCCTCCGGCTTCAGCATGATCGTGGTTTCAATCATGTCCATCGGTGCGGGGTCTGTCGCCGTTTCCGCCCGGCCGATCTTTCCAAACACACTTTGCACCTCCGGGAAGGCCCGAATCATCTGATCCGTTTGCTGCAACACCTCCTTTGCCTTCGTCGGCGAGATGCCGGGAAACGTCGTCGGCATGTAGAGCAGGTCGCCTTCATAGAGCGGCGGCATGAATTCGGAGCCGAGATTTTGAAAGGGGAAAGCTACACCGGCCTTCGCGGCGATTTCCTTTACGCGACCGTCGGGCATCCGATCCACGACCCACGTATTCCACGGGAAGAAGACCCAGCCGACGATCATCGCGGCGCCGATGATCACGGCCCAGCGGAACTTGATCACCAAGTCTAGCAACGGGTGATAGAGCCAGATGAGTAACCGGTTGACCGGGTTTTTCTCCTCGGCGGGGACGCGACCGCGGATGAAGAAGCCCATGAGCACGGGCGCGAGCGTGATCGAGAGCAAAGCCGCCGCCGCCATGGAATACGTTTTCGTGAACGCGAGCGGCTTAAAGAGCCGGCCTTCCTGCGCCTGGAGCGTGAATACCGGGAGAAACGAGACCGTGATGACGAGTAGCGAATAAAACAGCGTTGGGCCGACCTCGATGGAGGCATCGCGAATGATGTCCCAATGCGGCTTCTTGCCGGCGTCATGCTCCAGGTGCTTGTGCGCGTTCTCGACCATGATGATCACCGCGTCCACCATCGCCCCGATGGCGATGGCGATGCCGCCGAGCGACATGATGTTGGAACTGATGCCCTGCCCATACATCACCAAAAACGAGGCGAGCACGGCAACCGGCAGGATGACGATGGCCACCAGCGCGCTGCGGAAATGCAGGAGGAACAGCACGCACACGAACGCGACGACGATACTCTCCTCGATCAATTTCTCCTGGAGTGTCTTCACCGCACGGTCCACCAGCGCGGTGCGGTCGTAAACGACGGTGGCTTTCACTCCCTCAGGCAGGCTTAACATCGCTTGGTCGAGCCGCTTCTTCACGGCTTGGATCACGTCGCGGGCATCCACGCCGTAGCGCACGACAACGATGCCACCGACGGTTTCCCCTTCGCCGTTGAGTTCGGCGATGCCGCGGCGCATGTCCGGCCCGAGTTGCACGTTGGCGACATCGCCGAGCCGAATCGGCGTGCCGCCGGGTCCGAGGCCCACGGCGACCTTGCGGAGATCGTCCACGTTCTGAATGTAGCCGCGGACGCGGAGAATGAATTCTTTTTCCGCCAGCTCCATCGAGCGCCCGCCGACCTCGCCGTTGCTTTTCTGCACGGCCATCGCGACCTCGCTGATCGACAGATTGTAGGCCTGGAGCCGGATCGGATCGACCGTGATCTGGTATTGCTTCACGAACCCGCCGACCGATGCCACTTCCGCCACGCCTTCGACGCTAGAAAGCTGGTAACGCAGAAACCAATCCTGCATCGAGCGAAGTTCGGCGAGATCGTGCTTCGGCGAGTTGAGCGCATACATGAACGCCCAGCCGACGCCGGTGGCGTCCGGCCCGAGCCGGGGAGTCACATTCGCGGGCAGGCTCGCTTGGAGTCCGCTCAGGTATTCGAGCACGCGGCTGCGCGCCCAATAGGGATCGGTGCCGTCTTCAAAAATGATATAGACGAAGGAAAATCCGTAGAACGAATAGCCGCGCACGACCTTCGCCGACGGCACCGACAGCATCTTGGTCGAGATTGGATAGGTGACTTGGTCCTGCACGATCTGCGGAGCCTGCCCCGGCCACTCGGTGTAGATGATGACCTGCGTGTCCGACAGATCGGGGATCGCGTCCAGCGGGATGTTACGCAGCGCAAAGACGCCGCCGAACACCAGCGCGAGCGTGCCCGCGACGACGAGAAACTTATTCTTAAGCGAAAACTCGATGATGCGCTGGAGCATGGCAGCTGAAGCGGTAGGGTTACTTCAGCTCTTCGCCGCACGTGAGCATCCGCGATCCGAGGAACGGATTTTTCAGTTCGCCGGTGCGTTGCAGCCAGCGGCCTTTGCCGGCGACGGGGGCCATCGGGCACTCGAAAACGTGCAGGCTGGCCGTATGATGGAGATGGTGCTCGCGGCCCACATCGGCGACCGCCGTGCTCGCAGGCTCGAAGGCACGGCGCGCGGCGTCGAAGTCCACCGGCTCCGGCAGGCTGTCCTTGAATTTTGCGAGCGGGCTCTGCGGCGCGGATTCGAGGTAGGCGGTCAGCGCGGCGCGCACCACTGGCAGTTGTTTTCGGTATCCGGCCAAGTCGTCCGCCGCGAGCGGTGCGGCGGCGTCGGCCATCGCGAACGCGAGAGTCTTCAGCGATTCCGGCACCGGTATTTCGGCGGCGGCCAGTTTCATCGCGCCGGCCGGCGTCGCATCCCCCGTCTTGAGCATTTTTTGGATCGCCTCGCGGAGCTGGCTCTCCGAATCGAGCATGAACTGCCCCGAGGTCACCACGCGTTCGCCGTCGGCCAGTCCCTCAATAACCTCGTAACGGCCATCCTGGCTGCGCGCGCCGAGCTTGATTTCACGCGGCTCGAAACTGCCGCCGTCGCGCGCGATGAAGACCGTGTTGCGCTCACCGCTGCGGAGGACCGCAGTTTCCGGCACCAGCACGGCGGAATCGGAAAGCTGCACCGCAAGCCGCACGTCCATGAACATTCCCGGCCGCAAATCTCCCTCCGCATTCGGAAGCACGATCCGCGCAGTCGCGGTCCGCGTCTGCTCGGAGACTTGGGGCAGAATCAACGCCACTTCGCCGGTGAGGTCGCGCGCACGGCCGAAGGTGGTGCGCACGGTGGCGGACTGGCCGGCCCGGACAAAGGCCAGATCGTTTTCGTAGATTTGCGCGTGAACCCACACCGACGACAGATCGGCGAGGCGATAGATGCGCTCGCCCGGCTTCATCATCTGGCCGGCGACGGCCATCTTTTCCACGACGATCCCATCGGCGGGAGCGCGATAGACATACGTGCGCCGCGCCTCGCCGCCGCGCTCCAAGTCCGCGATGAACTCGGGTGCCAGATCGAAAAGCTGGAGGCGCGCGAGAGCGGCCCGCGTGAGCGGTCCGCCCTGCGGGCTATCGCCGCGCTTGCCCACGACGTAGTTGAGCTGGGCGTTGTAGAGCTCGGGCGAATAGATCTCGAAGAGCGGGTCACCGGTCTTCACGGGAGTCCACGTCGCGTTGACGTGGAGTTTTTCCAGCCACCCCTCATATTTGATCGTGATGTCACGAAACGTGCGCTCGTCATAGGCCACGCTGCCAACGCTGCGAATCTCGCGCTTCACCGGCCCACGCGTAACGAGTTCCGTCTTGAGATTCATCCGCTGCACCGTGGCGGCATCGATTTGAATCGTGGGCGCACTTGAATCGCCGCCTTCGTAAACCGGCACCATGTCCATGCCCATCGAGTCCTTGGCGGGCTTGGGGCTGACTTCCGCACTCATGGTCGATTTGTAGTGCTTGATCTTGCGCTCCCCGCCGCCACCGGTGTTTGCCCGGACCGGCGTCAGCGCCATCGCGCAAACCGGACACGGACCGGGCTGCTTCTTGATGATTTGAGGGTGCATCCCGCAGGTCCAAAGCTGCTCGGCGGCGAGCAAACCGGTCGCGGATAAAACGACCAGCAACGCGACGCGCAGGATATTGAAGGGAAAGCGGAATTTCATCGGACGGAAAATTTTATCGCGGCGGCGTTGCCGCGTCAGCCAAGAGAGGAACGTCCGACGGTGCGGCATCGGCGGTGAGCAGCAGCAAATCGACCACGGCGTTTTCCCGTTCTTGGAGCGCTTTTAGTCGCTCCAGCCGCATCAGCACCGGCATGTGCTGCGCATCCGTGATCATCGCCGCGCTGCCGCTGCCGGACTGATAGCCGGCCTCGACGGAGGCGGCGAGGCGCGAGAGATTCGGCAAGGCGGTGTCGTCAATGTAGGTGATCATCCGGTCAGCGTCGCGCACCATGAAGAGCGACTGGGCCAACTCGGCCGCGAGCGTCAGTTGCTCGGCGCTCACGCGCGCGATGGCGGCGTCGTGCCGCGCTTCGGCGGCGGCGATGGTCGCGGCGATCTTGTCGCGCCACACCGGCAGCGTGAGCGTGGCGGTCGGACGCACCAGCAGCGGATTCGCACGGAGGTCCGCCATCGCACCGAGACTAAAATCGGGCGTGCGCGACGTGCGTGCGGTTTCGACCGAGGCGACAGCCATCGCGACCATCGCACGCATTTTCGCCAGTTCGGCATTTCGCGCGAGCAACCGCCGCCACAATTCGTCGTCGTCGGGCAGAGCCGTCGCTTCAAGCGTGGCGTGCGGCCAGGCTGGGTTTGGGTCGCTCGGAGTAATCCCGAGCGCCGCCTTAAATCGCGCCCACGCCGCCACCAGCCGGTCGGTCAGGACCAGGTGGTGAGTGTGATGCTCCGCGATCTGGTTCTTGAGTCGAACCTGCGCTTCGAGGGAACCCATCATCCGTCCGGTCGCGTAGTCCACACCCGAGAGGGCAAGGGCCTGCTCCAAAATGCGGACGGAGTCCATGTAGAGCCCGCGCGCCTCCTGCGCGTAGGCGAGTTCGATCCAGGCCTTGCGCACCTCCGCTGCCGTGCGAGACACCACTGCCGCGTAAGCGCGGTAGGCAACATCGCCGGTCGCGGCCGCCTCACGGCCCAACGCCGCGCGTTTGCGGGGTGCCGTCAAATCGAACATGACGCCCGGCATGAACGTCATGAGCGTGTCGGTGATGTCGGCCTCGAAGGTAAACTGCGGATCAGGCAGCGAGCGGGCGCGCGTGATGTCCAAAACGGCGGCGCGCCAGTCATGATATGCGGCCTCGACCGCGGGGTGATTGAGGACGGCGTAACGGATAAACTCGGCCGGCGGCGAACCGAGTCCCAGAGCGGGCAACGCCGGTTTCGTCGCGCGTGGCCGAAGTTCCGTGCCGATGCGAGCAATCTGATCGCGCGCAGTTTTCTCCGCCGCGATCGGCGTGCCGGCGCAGCCCGCGAGCGAGCCCATCGCCAACGCCAAAACCGGAAAGAAGAAGGACTGCGCGCGCATCATAGGTTATTTCTTCTTCGCGTTACTTCGCTGATTTCGGCGCACCGCAGGTGAGCATCATTTTCCCGTAGTAGGGATTCTTCACGTCCTGCGAGGTCTGAATCCAATCGGCGTGAATCATCGGGCAGTTCATGACGACGTAGCCCTTTTCACCCTTCGCCAGCGGTTCGACGGCGGCGCTGAGTGACTTGAAGGCGTTGCGGGCGGCGTCGATGTCTTTGGCCTTGGCGACCGCCGTGGCTTTCGGCGCGATGGCCTTGTTCATGTCGCTCATCCCGGCGTGCTCGGCCACGGCGGCAGCGGCGGTCTTGGCGGCGGCGAAATCATCGGCGGCCAGCGCGGCCGAAATCTTCACGTAGGATGCAAGAATATCGCTTTTCATGTTCATGGAATCGGCCGCGCCGAGGCGCGCGACGCCGAGAACGAAACCGACGAGGAGGAACAGACGGGATAGACGGATCATGGGTGTAACTGAGTTGATGGTTATGGTTGCGGCGGGTGATACGCCGTGCCGGACCAAAACCCTCACCCTTTCTTGAAAAAAGCGGCCAGCGATTCCCGCAGCACTGCGCGCGCCCGATACAGACGAGTCTCGACCGCCTTGGACGAACAGCCCGCGACCGTGGCGGCATCGGCGAGAGACAGGTCCTCGTATTCGCAGAGGAGCACCGCCGTCTTCAGCGGTTCGGGTAGCGCTTCAACGGCCGACCGCACCGTGTGCGCGGTCTCGGCGCGAACCAAGTCCGAGTCGGGTGCCCCCTCGGAAGCGTCCGCCATGCGGTCGCTCGCCGCCGCGAGGCCGGCTTCATCGAGCGGCATGGCCGGGCGGACCTTGCGGCGGCGAATGCCGTCGCGGCAGAGATTGAGCGCGATGGAAAAGAGCCAGGTCGAAAATTTTGCACCGGGGCGGAATTTCGCGCGGTGCGCATACACCCGGACAAATGTTTCCTGCGCCACGTCGAGCGCATCCGCTTCATTGCCCAGGGAGCGATAGATGAAACGACGCAGCGGGATCTGCCAGCGATTCATCAACGCCGTCAGGGCGTGATCATCCCCCGCTTGCAGACGGGCCATCAGGACACCGTCGTCGGGAGATGTCTCGGAATCGCTCACCGGGAGGCAGCAAACATCCCGGCTGGATCGCCCTCCATGAGCTGCATCTTAATCATGTCCAGATAGCGGCGGCCCTGTTCGGCCGACATGCACGCGGCCACATCGTAGGCGTATTTCAGCATCGAGGCGTGGCACTCGCCTTGGAGGCGTGCCTGTTCGGCAATGGCCGCGCCCGCCTCGGGGGACCATGCCGACTGCTTTTTGAGCAAATCGTCGAGCTGCCGACGCACCGCGATGTAGCGGTTGCAATGATCCGCGCACACCGGGCGATACGCATGGTGCAACGCCAGCACCTTCTCGTATTGCGCCGGCGTGAGTGCGAACTCCCGCTTCAGCCAGCCCAGCTCGGCATCCGTGCCGTCGGGCGTGACAACTGCGACCATCGCCCGGCGATAGCAGACCAAATAAGTCGTCGCGCCGATCGCGACGACGAGGGCCAGCAGGATGATCAGCTTCTTCATCGCGACATTCCCGGACTCACGGCCATCGCGAGCGGATCAATCGAGGCGAGATATTGCCGGGCGGACTCCACCCGGTGTTGTTCGCGCATCTGACCGGCCCGCAGGTTGGCAGCTGTGATACTGAGCGTCACCGTCAGGACGAGCAGCGCCGAGGCGTAGGCGGGTTTGGGTAGTTGCACGAGAAACCAGTCGCGCAACGTTGCCCAAATGCCGGCCGAGGCGCGCTCTTCCTGCGCGGCGATTCGCTGCCAGACGGCGGCGTTGAAACCGGGGGCCGGTGGCGGCGAGACCTGCCATGCGGCGAGCACCTCCCGCAGTTTTGGATCTTGGTCGTTATTCATGGCGGTGGAGGATTCGTCCTTTATTGGGTGGATTGAGTGCCGGACGAAAGCTGATGGCGTGAGTTCAACCCTTGGCGGCACTAGCGCACGCCTGCTGGCAGCGCCAGTCGTTCTTCATCGTCTCGGGCGTGCAGGTGACGACCGAGTAAGGCGCTTGTTTGTAGACCGCGCCCTTGGGCACTAACATGCGGCTGCACATCAGGCCGGAGCCGGCCGGTGGCATCGCCGGGCGGGCCGGAGCCGTCACGGTCGCAGACGTGGCGGCAGGGCGATTCCAGAATTGCGGGCCGGGGCCAGCGTTGGCCGCCGCGCTAAAAGCGCCACCGAGGGAGGCAACGAGGATAAGTTTGGCGAGAGTTTTCATGGTAGTGGCGGATCGGTAACTGAGGTCGGGTTTTGAGCGTGATACGCCGTAGCGGGAAAAATCCCTTGGATTTTTTTCGCGAGCGACGCGCTTACGAACGGCAGGCACTCTGGCACTCCGGGTTCGATTTCAGCATCTCGGGCGTGCAATTTACCGAAATCCACTGAGGTGACCCGCGACCCGGTCCGGTATTGCGGATGAGCATGTGTTTGCAGGTCAGCTCAGTGGGCACAGGCTTGGCGGGAGCAGCCACGCCGCACTGACTCCGGCACGCTTCGTCGGTTCGCAACATCTCTGCCGTGCAGATCACCGAAATCCACGCCGGACTCCCACGACCGGGACCGGTGTTGCGCACGAGCATGTGATCGCAGGTCAGGGTGGAGCCGTCGTTGGCTGGCTTGGCGGCCGTTGGAGCCTGTGTTGAGGAAGAGCGATTCCAATACTGCGGGCCGGGGCCGGCGATGGCCGCCGCGCTGAAAGCGAAGCCGAGAACGGAGACGAGGAGAGATTTCGAGAGGGTTTTCATGATGAGTATTTCGATTGGCCGGATGGAACTCACCCGGTTGCAATCGTGATACGCGGCAGAACCCCGTAACCCTCGAACTTTTGTCAGCCGACTGCGTGCGAATTGGGGGAGCGAAGCAGCCGCAGTGAATTCGCCACAACAAGAAGAGTTGCACCCGTGTCCGCCAAAATCGCCAACCAGAGACTTGCGTGCCCGATGAGAGTCAGGACGAGAAAGATCGCTTTGAGTGCGAGCGCGAAGGTGATGTTAAAACGAATAATTCCCAGAGTGCGCCGGCCGAGCCGGATCGTTTCGGCGATTTTGCCGAGGTCGTCTGTCATGAGGGTTACATCCGCTGTTTCTATAGCGGCGTCCGTGCCCACACCACCCATCGCGATGCCGATGGTGGCCGTCGCCATCGCGGGGGCGTCGTTCACGCCGTCGCCGACCATGCCGACCGAGCCGTGTTTTTCACGGAGAGCCTTTACGGCCGCGACTTTGTCGGCGGGGAGCAAGTCACCGCGCGCTTCGTCGATGCCGACTTGTTTCGCGATTGAGTCCGCGGTCCGTTGATTGTCGCCGCTCAACATCACCACCGATGTAATCCCCGCAGCGTGCAACGCTCGGATCGCCTCCGCTGCGTTGGTCCGCACAGTGTCGCCGACCTCGATGACGCCGAGCGCTTCGCCCGCACAGTCGCCGTGCGGCCGGTGGCCAACCACGATCACCGACTGACCTTTGCTTTCGATGGCCGACAGGCGACGCTCGATCTCCTCCGAACACACGCCCAGCTCGTGGGTGAAGCGGTGATTGCCGACAAAGTAAGCGTGGCCTTCGATGACACCCTCAGCTCCGCGCCCGCTGCGCGCCTGATAGTTCTCTCCGCGGGGAAAATCTATCCTGCGGTTATGCGCGTGCTCGACGATGGCTTTCGCCAGCGGATGGGACGAGTGGACATCAATCGCGGCGGCGATTCGCAGAACTTCCGAATCTACAACCCGGCCGACGATCTCAACCCCCTGCACCTGCGGTTTTCCTTCCGTGATGGTGCCGGTCTTGTCCACGGCAAGCGCCTTGAGCCTCGCGATAGATTCCAAGTGCGCTCCGCCTTTCACGAGCACGCCGCGCTTCGCGAGGGCCGTGAGGCCGGCGACGATGCTGACCGGGGTTGAAATCACGAGCGCACACGGGCACGCGATGATGAGCAGCACGCACGCGCGATAAAGCCATTGCGACCATTCGCCGCCGACGAAGAGCGGCGGGATCAGGAAAATGAGGAGCGCCACTACTGTGACGGCGGGTGTGTAATACCGCGCAAACACATCCACGAAACGCTGCGTCGGCGCTTTCTGTTCCTGCGCTTCCTTCACGAGCCGGATGATGCGGGCGAGCGTCGTGTCACCCGCCACCTTTGTGACACGGATTTCAAGCGCGCCTTCGCCATTGACCGTGCCGGCGAAAACCGTGTCGCCCTTCTTTTTTTCCACCGGCACCGACTCGCCGGTGATTGGCGCTTGGTTGACCGAAGATTCGCCCGTTAGCACTTCGCCATCGAGCGGGATGTTCATCCCGGATTTCACGGCGACCGTTTCGTCCACTCGCACGTCTGCCACCGGCACGTCGTCAAACTCGCCATCGCGTTTCACAGTTGCGTTCGTCGGGGCGATTTCGAGCAGCGCTTCGACGGCGCGCCGCGCCCGGCGATCCGCCCAACCTTCGAGCCACTCGGCGATCCCAAAGAGAAACACCACCGTGGCGGCCTCCGCCCATTCGCCGATGACGGACGCGCCCACCACAGCAATGACCATCAGCGAGCTAATGTTTGGACGCATGGAGCGCACGGCAGCCCACGCTCCCGGCAGCAACATCCAACCTCCGCCGACAATCGCGGCCACAAACACCCCCGTGGCTAGCAGCGCCGGGCCGAGTTCGAGCCAATGCAGCAGTAGGCCCACGCCGACCAGCACACCCGAGACGGCAAGGCTCACCGTGACAGCGCGGCTATCGCTGTTCTCATGGTTACAACCGGCGTGATCATGATCGTGGCCCTCACGCCCACCATGATCGTGCCCGCAATCGCGACTGTCGTGCCCGGAATGATGATCGTGTGAGGCCATGATGCGCTTCGTTACTTCTCAAGGAAGATGACCAACAGGCCGAGCACGCAGAGCAATCCGCCGAGGACGCCGCTCTCGTAACGCTCGGCCCATTTCAGTTTCAATTTCTCAAGGCCGATCAATGTCAGCCAAGTAAACACCACCATGCCGAGCACGGTGCCAATGGAAAGGATCGCCGTCAGCAGCGCGAATCCACCCCAGCCGTAGCGCACACCCGAAACATAAACAGGGATGAACCCTTCACACGGCGAGAAGGTGAGCAGCACAAACAGGCTCACCATCGCCGCCCAATCGGATTTCACCGGTGCGGGTGGCTTCACCTCCGGCTCGGCATGGTCATGGCCATGTTCTCCGTGATGGTGATCTTCGACGAACTCCAGCTCGTGCTTATGAACGTGGTTTCCGTGGCCGAGTTCGAGAAACACCCGGAATTCGTGCGGCTCAGGGATGTCCTCGTTCGATTCCAGATAGCCGGGTCCGGCCTTGAAGGTGAATTTCTGGTTCGTGGCGTCGGGCCGGAGCGTGCTCAGGGCGATGTCGCCGGGCATGGACGGAGCCGCCTCGCGATCACTCGCATCGGTAAAATACAACCGGAAGCGGGGCGGCACTCCGGTTTCAAACACGCTCAGTTCGATTTTCCCGTGTCCGGTATCTACCAACGGCCCGCCATGCGGCCCGTGCTCATGATCGTCACCCTTGTGATCGTGATGGTGATGTCCGCCAAACATGTGGCTGTGCCCGTGGCTGTGACCGGAAAACTGGCGGTAGACGTAAAACAACCCGAACGCCAGCAGCGCCCCGCCCGCAATGCGCGGGAACCATGCGCCCACGCGCTCGTTAAGTGCGAAGCCCAGCCATGCTACGAGGAAGCCGAGCACCGCCGTGAAGAGCACATGGCCCGACCCGCAAATCGCCGCCACCAGCAGGGTCTTGCTGCGACTCCATTTCTGCACGCGACCGGTGAGAACGAACGGCAGCCAGTGCGTCGGAATCGCCGCGTGCAGGAACGCGATGGTGAAGCCGGTGAGGGCAATGGTGGTGAGGACCGTGGAGTTCATTGGCATCACCTATGCCCCCTCCCCCCATACCTCGCAAGTCCGCTAATCGGCTCGCGGCGGGCGGCGTTCCGGCGCAGGGTCGGCCCATGTCCAGCCATCACGCCGAGTCCCATCCCCCAGAGGAAACCCAGGCCCTGACCGCCCGGTTGCGCAAAATCACGGGCCAGCTCAATGCGGTGGAGCGGATGCTGGCCCAGGACTACGACTGCCCTGAGGTGCTCATGCAGTTGGTTTCGGCGCGGCGGGCCATCAAAGCCCTGTCCGAAAAGCTCATTCACTCGCACATGGAGCATTGCATCGAGCAGGCAGCTTCCCCGGCCGATGCGCGCCGCAAATTGCGCGAACTCCTGAGCGTGCTCGAACGCTACGTCGACTGAGCGCGCGCCCGTCATCGGGGGTTGTGGCGACCGGCTTCCGTGGACGGACCTTGGTCGGCTCGTTTGCGCCAAAAAAAACGAACCGCCTCGACCAGCGCGCCGGCCGAAATTCCGACGACCCCACCCAATTGCATAAAAAGCAGGGTGTGGTGTTTGAGCAGGCCGACGACGAGGCCACCAATCAGGCCAACCGCCGCGCCGCCGGTTAGGACGAATAGGTTGGTCGCTTCGTTGCGGTGCGACAGTTCGCGTTTGGACTGAGGCTTTTTCATGCGGTGCGGAGCTTTGACGCGATTTCCAGCAAGGCCTCGAAGGCGCGCTGGGCGCGGCGGTCGGCCCAGCCTTCGAGCCACTCGGCCACGCCGAAGAGAAACACGACGGCGGCGGCCTCGATCCACTCGCCGATGAAGGCGACGCCGATCGCCGCGAGGACGACGAGGAGGTTGATGTCGGGCCGCAAGCGCAAGAGCGCCCGCCCGGCCTTCGGCAGCAAAAACCAACCGCCCGTCGCAATCGCGCCCGCGGCCAGCAGAGCGACCCTGACGCGCAGCAGGAGATTCACCGACTGCGCGAAAAGCCCCGCGCCGACCAGCAGGCCGGAGAGCGCGAGGCTGTAGGTTTGCCACGGCCGGTGAGCGTGGTCGCAGGACTCGCCACTGTGGTCATGGCTCTCGTTATCGGAATCGCTCATGCCGGGAGCTTGTGGTTAGCGATGCCGGCCCGTGTGGCGCCCGCCGAATCCTCCCGGACCGAACCCCGAGTGGCCAAAGGAGCCGCGCCCGCCCCGATAAACCGGATAGCGGCTCCGCGTCCGCCAAGCCGACTGCGCGCGCGAGTCCAGCAGGTAGTTGATGACTTTGTCCCCGACGCCTGCTTCGCGCAGCCGTGTTATTTGCGCTGCCGTGAGCTGATAAGCATCCCCCCTGCGCTGGAGGTGAGCGAGGATTGTAGTGTCCGGCACGCCGCGCCGGCCAAGTTCCTCGATGTCGGCCAAGGCGAGACGCTGGCCGAGTTCGAGTTTGTCGAGCACGGCAGGGGCGGTGCCGTAGTGGGCGGCGGTCAGGGCGGTTTGGCGGCGGGCCGCAGTCGCACAGCCGCCCGTGATCAGGGCGGCGAGCAGAATCAGGAGAGTGATGATGGTTTTCATGGCGTTTGCTTTCATGCACCGCTCCCAATCCTGGGGATCAAGGAACGGCGCGGTTGTTGGGCTGGGTTGGCATGGCAGGTTTCAATTTCATTCAGGAGCTAGTCCGATGATCTTTGGGATCGGGAAAGCGGGGAGTGGCTCAATACTAGATCGCATCATGCCCGGTCTCTCCGGTGCTGATGCGGCGGGCCGTCGCGAGGGGGAGCACGTATATCTTGCCGTCGCCGCGCAGTCCGGTGTGCGCGGTGTCGGCTATGAGCGACTCGACCGCCGGGGCCATCAGGTCGCTGACCATGACCTCGACGCGCACGCGCGGTGCGGCTCCCACGATGTCCTCGGCACCGGCGTGGCTTCGGCCGCGGCCGAAGCCGCGCATGTCGGAAAAAGAGGCCCCCGAGAGCCCCTTGAGCTCCCGCAGGGCCTGTCGCACGGCCTCCTCCTTGGCGCGACGGATGAAGGCGACGATGAGCTTCATATTATTTCTTTTTCTCGTCGTGCTTGTGTTCGCCGCCGGCGTCGTCGCACACACAGGCGTATTCGGCGCGCTTGCACTCACCGCAGACCTCGTCGTGGAAGAGAACGCGGTAGTTGGTTGGCTTGGCGCCGGCGGCTTCGCGGATTTGCACGACGACCGTGTAGTCGTCGCCCTCGGGGAGCGCGGTCTTCGACGCAAAGCCGGTGGCGGTCTTGTCGAAGGCGAGCGTGGCCTTGCCGGACTTGGCCTCGGCGACGGCGGAGACAACCTGCGCGCCGGGCGCGAGCGGCTGGAGCTTCGCGTCGTAGAAGGTAACGGTGACTTTGCGGTCTTTCTCGACGAAAAACTCCGCGTGCGGCGCGGCGGTGGTGAGGATTCTCCCGCCCTTGGGGCCGGAGATAGGCTTGGCGGCGAACGCTACTGCCGAGGCGAGCAGCGTGAACGAGACGAGGGCGATATGGCGGATGGTTTTCATGGATGGGTGATGACGGTTTTTGGATTTTCCGGGACGGAAAGAGCGCGGTCCTTCTCGAACCAGCAGTAGAGCGTGGGCAGGAGGACGAGGGTGAGAAACGTCGCGGTGATGATGCCGCCGATGACGACGGTCGCGATGGGGCGCTGCACCTCAGCGCCGGAGCCATGCGCGAGCGCCATCGGCACGAAGCCGAGCGCGGCGACGAGCGCGGTCATGAGCACGGGCCGCAGCCGCGTGAGCGCGCCCTCGATCACGGCGTCGCGCACGGTTTTCCCCTCCTCGCGGAGCTGGTTGATGAACGAGATCATCATGACGCCGTTGAGCACAGCAACGCCCGAGAGCGCGATGAAGCCGACCGCCGCCGAGATCGAGAACGGTAGGTCGCGTGCCCACAGCGCGAAGATGCCGCCGGTCACGGCGAGCGGGATACCGCTATAGACGATGAGCGCCTGCCGCACGCTGCCAAACGCCATGAAGATGAGCAGGAAGATCAGCGCGAGTGCCGCGGGCACGACGATCATCAGGCGCGTGCGGGCCTCCTGCAGATTTTTGAATGCCCCGCCGTATTCCACGAAGTAGCCCTCCGGGAGTTTCACTTCGGCGGAGATTTTTTGCTGCGCCTCCTCAACGAAACTCTGCACGTCACGCCCCCGGAGGTTGACCTGAATCGCCATGCGGCGCTGGAAGGCCTCGCGGCTGATCGTGTTGACGCTTTCGGTCACGCTCACGTCTGCGACTTGGCCGAGGGTGATGAGGCTGCCGTCGGTGGTGCGCACGGGGAGGCGGGCGACGCCCGCGAAATCCTGTCGTGCGGCCTCGGGCAGGCGGGTGACGATGGGATAGCGGCGGTTGCCCTCCACGATGATGCCGGCCTCGCGGCCCGCGAAGGCGGTCTCGATGACCTTGTTCACCTCGTCGGCGTGGACGTTGTAGCGCGTCATCGCGGCGCGGTTGAGCGCGACTTGGAGGACGGGGGCTTTGCCAGCGGCATCGAACTCGACGTCGGCGGCGCCGGGAATTTTTTCGACGAGTTCGCGCACCTCGCCGGCGACTTTCTCAAGCGTGTCGTAGTCGTCGCCGAAGACCTTGATCGCGATGTCGGCACGACTGCCGGAGAGAAGCTCGTTGAAGCGCAGCTCGATGGGCTGTGAGAAAAGGTAGCTCTGCCCAGGGAAGTGCGTGGTCAGCTCCTTCGACATGAGGTTAGTCAGCTCATCCTTCGTGATCGTGCGCCCGTCGATCTTGCGCCACTCGCCGGGCGGCTTGAGGAGGATGTAGCTGTCGCCGACGTTGACGCCCATCGGATCGGTCGCGACCTCGGAGGTGCCGACGCGCGCGAAGGTGTGGGTGACCTCAGGAAACTTTTCCAACATGAGCTTCTCGGCGGCCGTCTGCATCTCGACTGAGGGCTTCAGCCCGATGCTGGTGGTGCGGATCATCTGCGCGGCGAGCGAGCCCTCGTCGAGCTGCGGGATGAATTCCGCGCCCAGGTGTGTGAAGACCCAGAGCGAGAGCGCAAAAATACCGACCGCGACGGCCGTGAGCAGCCAGCGCAACCGCAGGCTCACGAGCAGCACGGGGCGGTAGAGACGTTTGGCGAAACGGATGAGGAAATTGTCCTCCTCGCTGACCTTGGCGGTCATGAGATACGAGCACAGCACGGGCACCACCGTGAGGGCCAAAAGGAGCGCGCCGAGGAGCGCGAAGACGACGGTGAAGGCCATCGGCACAAACATCTTTCCCTCGACGCCGGTGAGCGTGAACATCGGCAGATATACGATGGTGATGATCGCGACGCCGAAGACCGTAGGCGTGCCGACCTGCTTGCACGCAGTGAGGATGGTGTGCAGCCGCTCCTCGCGGTTGAGCAGCCGCCCGAGCTGGTGCTGGCGGTGGGCAAGCAGGCGCACGACATTTTCCGCCATCACCACCGCGCCATCGACAATGAGGCCGAAGTCCACCGCGCCGAGGCTCATCAGGTTGCCCGAGACGCCGTAGCGCACCATGCCCGTCATCGCGAAGAGCATCGAGAGCGGGATGGCGGTTGCGACGATGAGCGCCGCGCGCCAGTTGCCGAGCAGGCCGATGAGGACGACGATGACGAGCACCGCGCCCTCAAGGAGGTTTTTCTCCACGGTGCCGATGGTGGAGTTCACGAGATCGGTGCGGTTATAGACGGTCTCGATGACCATGCCCGGCGGGAGCTTCGATTGCAGTTCGCCGATGCGCTTGTGCACGCGACCGGAGACGAGGCGGCTGTTTTCGCCGATGAGCATGAGGGTGGAGCCGAGCACGGCCTCCTCGCCGTCGTGCGTGGCGGAGCCGGTGCGCACGCCGGAGCCGATGGCGACCTCGGCGACATCACGCACGCGGAGCGCGGCGGGACGGCCGGTGAACTTGAGCGGGAGATCGGCGATCTCCGCGGCGGTCTGCACGCGCCCGACGGCGCGCACGGTCACGGACTCGCCGCCTTTCTCGACGACGGAGCCGCCGGCGTTGGCGACGTTCTCTGCGATCACGCCGGCGACCTCCCCGAGCGTGAGGCCGGCGGCAGTGAGCTTCGCCGGATCGGGCAGGATGACGAACTGCTTGTCGTAGCCGCCGGAGGTGTTGACCTCCGTGACGCCGGGCACGGTGCGGAGCGCGGGCTTCACGATGTAGTCCTGCGCGAGCTTGAGCTGGCGCAGGCGCTCGGTCGGATCGGCGGGCGCGGCGGCGAAATCCTTTTTGTAGCGGACGACGTAGTGGTAAATTTCGCCGAGGCCGGTCGTGATGGGCGCGAGCTTGGGCGTGACGCCGGGCGGCAGTTCCTCGAGCACGGCTTGCAGGCGTTCGCCAGTGAGTTGGCGCGCGCGATAGATATCGGTGCCCTCTTCAAAGATGAGCGTGACCTGCGAGAGGCCGAACTTGGAGAGCGAGCGGACTTCGAGGAGATTTTGGATGCCGCCCATCTCCACCTCGATGGGGTAGGTGACGAGCCGCTCGATCTCCTCGGGCGCGAGGGAAGGGACGGACGTGTTGATCTGCACCTGCACATTGGTGATGTCAGGCACGGCGTCGATGGGCAGACGGACAGCGGACCAGCCGCCGACGAAAATGAGCGCCACGGCGGCGAGCAGCACGAAGACGCGCTGGCGTAGGGCGAACTCCAGAATTTTATCGATCATCGGAAAGAGGCGAACTGAGAGGAAAAGTGAAAATGAGAGTGGCCGCGGTTCAGTGGCTATGGCCGCCGCCCTTGGTGAGGCGGAGTTCGGCGAGCCAGAGTTGATCGACGGCGGTGGTTACGACAGTGTCGCCGGCGTATAGGCCGTCGGTGATCTCGACGTGGTCGGCGGAGCGCGCGCCGGTCTTCACGGCGGTGCGCAGGTAGGTGGCGCCGTTGACGACGAAGACGAACGTGCCGCCCGCGGCTTCAAGCACCGCGGAGCGCGGCACCGTGAGCACCGGTGCGGATTGCGCGGCGGGTGTGGCGACGAGCGCGACCGCGTCGCCCGGTGCGGGTGGATGCGACGCGGGCGCGAGCGCGAACACCAGATCGACGAGACCCGTGGCGCGCTCGGCGGTCCGATCGATGCGGCGGAGCCGGGCGGCGGGAAACGTGGCCTTTTCCCAGCGCGCGACCGCGGCAGCGGGCACCCGCGCGACGGCGAGCACCTGCGGCGCGAGCGCGAACACCTGTGCGTCGAGCCGCAGCTCGGCCGCGAGTGGGCGTTCCTCGGCATCAGCGGTGCGCAGCGCGAGCGCTTTCAGGACCTCGGGCGGAAGCTGGAGGCCGCGGCCAGGCTTGAAGGTCACGCTGGGCGCTTCGCCGCCGCCGGCGTGCTCGGAATGATCGTGTCCGGCGTGCTCGCCACCCGATTTTTTTCCGCAGCCGGCGAGGAGGAAGAGCGCAACGCCCGCGGTGTAAAGGTGAACAAAGCGCGGCGTCATGGCGAGAGGTCCACTGCCTTGAAGTCGAGGCCGGTGAGGAGCTGGAGTTGGAGGCCGGCCTCAAGCGCGGCGCGCTTGGTGTCGAGCAGCGCGTCCACGGCGTCGAGGTAGGCGGTTTGCAGATCGACGTAGGTGGCGAGTGGCACGGCGCCGAGGCGGTAGTGGCGGTCGGCCAGATCGGCGGCGTCGCGGAATTTTTGCACGGCGTCGGGCGACCACGTGGCGGCGGCGGCGAGGCGCGCGTTGAAATTCACGAAGGCCATACGCACCTCGCGCTCAAGTGCGCGCTCGGCGACCGTGATCGCGACCTCGGCCTGGCGGCGGCGCGCCTCGGCGACATCCACGGCGCCACGCGTGCGCGGGCCAACGGGAAGCGGCACCGAGAGCCCGAGCCCGAACGTCGTCTCGCGATCGCCAGCGGTCTCGCGCGAGAGATAGGGCCCGACGCTCACAGCGGGGCGGCGCTCATTGCGCGCGAGCGAGACAGCGAGGCCCTGCTGCTCCAGCTCAATGCGCTTGGCGAGGAAGTCGAAGTTCTTGTCGCGCGCCGCGGCGAGCAGCTCCGGCAGTTCCGGCCCTTGGTTGAAGCGTAGCCGCGCTCCGCCGGCGCGGAGCGGGGCGTCCCACAGCGTGCCACGGAGCTGATTCAGCTCGATGAGCGCGGCCTGCCCGGCCAGCTCGGCCTCGGTGGCGCGGGCGCGGAGCGCGATTTCCTGCGCCTCGATCACGCGCGTCTCCAGCAACGGCGTGAGCCCCGCCGGATCGCGCGCGACGAACAGCTCGCGCAGCGCCTCGAAGCGCCCGGCGACCTCGCGCGCGGCGTAGATTTTTTCGGCGGCGACGCCGGTGCCGTAGAGCAGCACCTGCGTGCGCGCGGCGAGGGCGGCGCGGAAACGCGCGAGGCCCAGCTCGGCCAGCTCGACCTGCCGATTAGCGATGCTCTTGCGCAGCGCGAGCCGGCCCGGCCACTCGAAGGTCTGCGTGAGCGAGACCGACCACGCCGTGCCCTCGCCCGCGAGCGTGCCGAGCGGATCGCGCACTTTTTTGCGGCCGACGGAGACGGCCAATTCGGGATCGGCGAGCGCGCCCGCGGTGCGGCGGCCGGCTTTGGCGGCGTCGAGCTCGGCCTCGTAGAATTTCAGCTCGGGATGCTGCGCGAGGACAGCGGCGATCATTTCGGCCGGCGAGGTCGCGGGCGCGGGGTCGGCGGCGCGCAGGAACGGAGTGATGAGGAGAAGTCCGCCCAGCGAGCGGAAGGAAAAGAGGGACAGTGGGATCTTCATGGAAATGGTGGAAACGCAGACGGGAAAATACGGGCGCAACACGGCCCGGGAACGCGACGCCCGCAGGCGTAGCGCAAACGAAGAAAACACCGATCAGTCCGCGCAGGGACTAATCAGGCGCAAAGCAGTGTGGGAGCGCGCGAGGGCGGAGCCGCTCGTCGCACGAACTGCCAGCTCGGAACCCAATCGCGCGGTCGCTCATAGAGCGCAGCGGACGGAAGGACCAGTTCACGCGTCGCATCCAATTGGATTTGATGCAGGCAAAGCTGGCACAGGCACACGAACAGGTCGGGTGCGGGAACTTTCAGCGTATCGCCGGAGAGTTTGTAGGCACCGTTTTCCACGGTATCGCAGCCGTCTTTTTCGCCGGGCGTGTTCGAACAGCTATCGGGACAGGTCTCGATGAGAAAGCCCGCAGCCTCCAGCGTGCAATGCTCAGTCGCCGGCAGCCATGTGGCGAGCAGCAGCAGACTGAACAATGGAAGCAAACGACGCATCGGCACGGCAGGCTTGTGTTTTTCAGCCGCGCGTCAAGCGGGACAATCGCGACCGGTGGGATCGGTTGGAGAACATAGACGTAGGCGGTAATCAATTCACGCGCGTGGGACTCGCCCTGCCCGCCGCCAATTGTGACTCGCCCGTCAAGGTCGTGCTCCTTCGTCGTCTCCACCTTTACAGGCGAATCGAAGTGGCGGCTGTTCCGGCAGGTGCAGCGCTGGCCGTTTCGCCTGAGAAGATCCGAGCCGCGACCAGAGAGCACTGGCGATGGCTGCGCTGACGGAAGTGGCGCTCGCTCGATAGATGCCCAGCGCGATGTCACCCCCAGCCAAGCGCGCGCCCGAGTTGATAGACGCCGAAACAAACGAGCCATGCCGTGGCGGTCAGGTAGAATTGCTGAAACAAGGTCCATCCCCACGAGTTCGTTTCGCGCTTCACCACCGCGGTCGTGCTCAGGCACTGCATCGCGAGCACGTAATAGATCATCAGGTTGATGCACACGAGCGGAGTGAACAGCAGCCGGCCGTCGGGCCACTGCGCTTTTTGTAATGCGGCCCGCAGCGGCAGGGTATCGCCCTTCGGATCGGTTTCGACGCCGAAGATCACGCCGGTCGCGCTGACGAATACTTCGCGCGCGACGAATGAACTCAGCAGGCCGACGCCCACGCGCCAGTCGAAGCCTAGCGGCGCAATCACCGGTTCCAACGCGTGGCCGACCATGCCGGCATAGCTATGGGCGCGCTGTTCCGCCGGTGGCGTGCCTTCAGGCATTTTGGGATACGCCGCCAGAAACCAAAGGACGATTGACACCCCAAGAATCACCGTCCCGGCCTTGCGGATGAAAATCCAGCCGCGTTCCACCATCCGCAAGCCGAGCGCCTTAAGCGAAGGCAGGCGATAGGGTGGCAATTCCATGATCATCAGCGGCACCTCGCTTTTCAAGAGAGTGTGCTTGAACAGCCACGCGAAACCAAAAGCGGCCAAGGTGCCCAGCGCATACATCCCGAGCATGATGCCGACCTTGGCCAGCACGGGCACGTTCTCCGTCGGGAACAGCGCGGCGATGAGCAGCAGATACACCGGCAGTCGCGCTGAACAGCTCATCAGCGGCGCAATCAGGATCGTGATGATGCGATCCTTTTTGTTTTCGATGGTGCGCGTGGCCATGACCCCGGGAATCGCGCACGCATACGAACTGAGCAGCGGGATGAAGCTTTTGCCGTTCAATCCGACGCGGCTCATCAGGCGGTCCATGATAAAGGCCGCGCGGGACATGTAGCCCGTGTCTTCCAACAGCCCGATGAAGAAATAGAGAATCAAGATTTGCGGCACGAACACGAGGACGCGGCCCGCGCCGGCGATGGCTCCGTCGGTGATCAGATCGCGCAGATCGCCGGCGGGCATGGCGTTCTTCACCCAATCCGCCAGCAGTGAAACGCGTTCGTCGAGCCAGTCCATCGGCACCTGCGCAAAGGTGAAGATGCTCAGGAACAGCGTCCCCATCACCGCCACCAGGACGAGCCAGCCCCATACCGGATGCGTCACGACGTCGTCGATGCGGTCGCTGCGGGTCGGGCCGGTTTCTCCCGCGCGCAAAACCACTGCGGCGGTGAGTCGGGTGATCGCCTCGTAACGCGAGTTGACCAGTGTGCCGGCCCAATCGGTGCCTGCCGTCTCCCAGCGTTTTTGCCAGCCGGTGAGAATTTCCTGCGTGCGCGCACTGAGCGGGGTTGAGCCCGCGACGCGCACGGAATCCTGATCCGTGAGCAGCAGCAACGCCTCGGCGCGGGCGATGAGCGGAGCTTTTCCTTCCTCCGAAAGCGACGCCTGCAATTCCGCCACGGCCGGTGCGATGGGCGCGGGAATATTCCACGCATGTCGCGAGAGGAGCAGCTCCGCGCGACTCATCGCGAGTTTCAATTCGATGATGCCTTTGCCGTTCACCGCCTCGCAAGGAATCACGGGAATCCCGAGTTCGTGTTCGAGCCGGGTAATGCGGATGTCAAACCCGGCCTCGGCCGCCAAATCCATCATGTTGAGGACGAGGATGACCGGGCGGCCGAGATCGAGAACCTGATGAACGAGGTAGAGATTCCTTTCGAGATTCGTCGCATCGACGACGCAAAGGATGCGGTCGGGTTGCGGGGTGTCGCTGCGGCGACCGAGCAGCACGTCGCGGGTCACGGCTTCGTCCGGCGAGCGCGCGGCGAGAGAATACGCGCCCGGCAGATCGATCACCGTCATCGGCTGCCCATGTTGTGAATAAGCTATCCCGACCTTCTTCTCGACGGTAACGCCGGGATAGTTGCCGACCTTTTGTTTCAGGCCGGTGAGCGCGTTGAACAGCGTGCTCTTGCCGCAGTTCGGATTGCCGACGACACCGTAGATCGGTTGGCGCGAGGCGGACGAAGTTGACGATCCTGCCGATGGGAAAGTGGGACGAGTCATGGTCGTGTGCTCGGCAGCGTTATGGGGAGGGCTCCACGAGAATCTGCTCGGCTTCGCTTTTGCGGAGCGTGAGATGATACTCGCGGACGGTGATTTCGAGCGGGTCGCCGAGCGGTGCCGCCCGCACGAGCACGATTTTGGTGCCGGCCAGGAGGCCCATCTCGCGCAGCCGGACGGAGGCCGTGCCGGCTTTCGAGAATTCGCGCACCACAGCGGTCGTGCCGATCGGCAGCGCGGAAAGTTTTAGGAAAGAGGACATGAAGGAAAGATGTGAAAGGGCAGTCGGCCATTCGGAGAAGCACAGTGTCCGGCGCGTTGCGCCGCGACACCAACGATGTGACGATGCGATCCGGCGGGGATCGGAGTTTAAGCCGACGTGGGAGAGCGCGGATACGGCGCCGCGCGGCGCTGGAATTGCCAAGGTCGAGCCAGCGCAAACGGTTCGATGAAGAATCGCGGCTTCGCTGCGGCGACCGCAACCGGGCTCAGTTCAGACGACCGCAAACAAATGTGGCACGTGCAAAGCACCGCCTCCGGCACCGCGACGCCGAGTTGATTGAACGTGGCCGGGGCGAGATTTTGCTCAAGATTTTGGCAGTCGTCTTTCCCGCACGGAGTGCCGGGCGGGCAGTCGCATTCCGCGCCGTCTTGTGCGCCGTCCGGGTGGAGCAATCCCGCCGCCACGAGTGCGCAACGCTGCGTCGCCGGCAACCAAAGGATCACCAACAGGAGAGCGATTAGCGAACCGGCCCGACGCATGAGAACCAATCTCAGCGCCGGTGTCGCGAAGTCAATTTCATGCGCCGCCAAGTCGAAGACACGATATCGAAGATCATCGAGGAAGCGGTCCCACATGTATCAACTCGTGCGCCCAAAGCGGGCTTTCAGGAAGTTTTGTGCCGACGACATTGCCGAGGACATATTGGGACACTGTAGCTGCGTCGCTCATCGACATCCCTTGGCGGCAAAGCCAGCGACCCAACGGGAATCCTGACGCTCAAACTATGTGGGAGGCGCGTGTCGCCATGGTCGACACGCTCTTCTACGAAGGCCACGGTTAGACCTCCTCACGAAAGCCAAAGGTAATCGCCCTCCGACCTCACTTCGAAGCGGAAGCCTTCTGCCTCCGAAAGGGCAAACCAAGTTTCTCTGACCAACTGCTCAAATTCAGCCTCACACTGCGGATAGCGTGTCCAGGCTGCTCGAAGGCCTTCGGAGAATTTCGAGAGAATCTTCGCGGCTGAGCCGTTCCGCGCCGGCCAAGCCGGCATGTCCCTCACGGGGTCGAGCGCCTCATTGCCGTTCAGGAATGCATACATTTTACCGTATTCGATGAGCCCTCGCCAGAAAGCATCCAGGGCTGCATCTCGCACTGCGGTGAGCGGCCCCATCCCGAGTTGATATTGGCTGCGCTTGGTGGCGAGTCCCGACAGATACGTTTCCAAATTCAAACGACTCGCGCGCGCAAAATATCTATACCCAACGGGCGGCAGGAACGTCGCTGAGAAAAAACACGCGGCATATTCGCTGAGGAATGTTTCCCAGTTATAGGCGGCACAGCGGAGGGCCGGTGAGTTTGTGGCAATCGGACTTTTTGCGCCGTGCTGAGCGGGTCGCCGACGATAGTCCACGCAATGCCCGAACTCGTGATAGAAGCCGTAACGCATCGCTTCGAGTTCGCCCTCCGGTTGCTCGGGTTTCTGTTCCGCTACAAAGCTTCCGATCAAACAATAATGTAGCACGAGATTACCTCCCAAATACACGCCGTTGGTGATCTCCGGCAGAATCTTTCCGATGCCCTGATAGACACCATCGTTTGTGTAGCCCCCACTCGGGGCGAATTGTCTTATGGCGGGACCATATCCTTCGTTGTCGGTGATTATGATTTTCCGCACATCCGCTCCCGTGAGCCCCATCGCGGTCATCGCTTGATTGACGATCTCCAAAACCAGCCCTTGAGAATTGGCGTTGGGAACGAACCCGGCGACTCGAAACTCGATTGATGGTGTGGGTGAAGCGGCAAGCATAGGCTCGTGCAGTGCGTCCAAGTTAATTGATCGGTAGTCAAGAAATCGGCGGGAAAAAGTCTTTCCCCGCGGTCGAGTCTGCGTCTCGCCCTCCCCATTCTAGGGGGGGCACCCCGCAACGCCCCGACGCCGGCTGCGCCGGAATTCTTCGAGCGCGAGCGGCCGGGACCGCCGCTCCGGCGCTTGGGTTCCGCTGCGTGACCGACGTGCGCTGCGTTGGAGACGGCTGCGGTCTCCACGCTCACGCCGCCTCCGCCGATTCGTCACCCGAGCGCGACCATTCGGCGGGATCGCTTTCCTCCGCAGGCTGCGGACGCGACACCGGCGGCTTACCGCGCTCCGACCTGCGCCGACTCCACCTGCGCTCCCTTTCGGTCTCTCCGCTCCACGTCGCGTCCTCAGCGCCGGCCCCGCCCGCTCGTCATGGGTTTTGACCGCTCAGTCGCCGCTGGGGCTGGGTTGCTCGCTCTCGTTGCGCCGCTCGCGCCCAAGCGTAGTGAGCAAAGCCACACCCAGAGGGCTGCCTGATTGTAGCACCTGCGCCGGCTGGCAGTCCTCGGCGCGAGCGCCTATGCCTGTCCGCGCCTCAAGGTATTGCTCGCTGCGCTGCGCTCCACCTTGCGCTGACGGTGCTGGACGTCGGCATCCCTCCGGGGCGGCCGATTTTCGGTTCGGCTCGGGTGGGGTCCGCGTAGCGCGGCCCGCTACACATGCGCCCTCGTTGGGGCGCTGATTAGTCCATAAAAGTCATGCACACGTCCGACTCCGTTCTCGTTTCACCCGCCCGCGTCTTCAAGGCGCTTTCGTCCCATGATCTCCGCCGCTGCGCTCCCTCGATTTTCGCCGAGCACGCACGGCCCGGCGTTTCCTCCCGCTACACGTTCGTTTCCACCCAGCAGGTCGTTGCCCTGCTCGGAGCCGAAGGCTGGGAGCCCGTCAAAGCCTCCGAGCAACGCGTGCGCTTGGAGGACCGCATCGGATTCCAGATGCACGAGATTCGTTTCGCGCGTCGCGCCGATCTGGAGGCGGGAGCGTTTCAAGTCGGGACCGCCCGCGCGGAAATGATTCTGCAAAACGCGCACGATGGCAGCCGCTCCTACCGGATCGACGCCGGTCTTTACCGGTTGGTTTGCCGCAACGGCCTAACCGTGGCCGACGCGGATTTTGCCCATGTCTCTATCCGGCACATGGACGTTTCCGCCGAGGCGTTTGCGAAGGCAGCGCAATCCGTGGCCGAGAACACGCCGCGCATGCTGGAGGTTATCGCCAAGTGGCAGGCAGTCCAACTCCCGCAGGCAACGCGGATCGAGTTCGCTCGCCGGGCGGCGGCGCTGCGCTGGGATGCGGAGCAACCGGTGATAAAGCTCCTCAGCCCTGAGAAACTGCTGACCCCGGTGCGCTATGGCGATGCCGCGACCGATCTCTGGACGACGTTCAACGTCGTGCAAGAGCACCTGATTCGTGGCGGCGACCGCTACCTGGGTTACACCGCGGGCATGGGCATCCGGCGCAATCAAACTCGCGGTGTCGCAGGAATCGGCGAAGGCCAGAAGCTCAACAAATCGTTGTGGTCACTCGCGAGTCAGTTCGCGAACAACTGAACACGTCAGGAGGGAGCGGCTCGTTGGCCGCTCCCCTTTTTTCGGTAGGTGCCATCCCGTGTCTCCGGTAGAGGCGCGGCGCTGTCATCTGCGGGCTGCGCGACTGAATCACGTCATCCGGCCACTCGGCTGGAAATTCATTCCGAATAGAAATCATCAATCACCGGCCTCGCCGGTCACATATCATGAACAATGGCACCTTGGAAATTTCCGCCGCGCGTTCGCGCGGTAGTGACGCACCCGACGAACTCACGAAGTTGAAAAAGGAACTCCTTCAAGCCGAGGTGCGGTTGGCCAAAGCGCGCGCCACCGTCACCGGCGCGGAAGTGGACATCAAAGTCCTCAGCGCGCGTCTGAAGGCTTTCGGAAAGTAGCCGACCGCAATTCAGAACCGATGAGGCCCGCTCCGTCGGAGCGGGCCTCTTGCGTTTCTGGGCGTGGTTAGCCCCAGCGGAAGCGAACCGGGACGGTTTGGCGTTTGCGGTCCGGGTTTGAAATAGGTGAGCTGGCGGAATGCCTGCTTCGACCATCCTGCGAGCATTTCAGGCAGAAGATTACGATGCGGTCGTGAGTCTTTGGCAGCAGTCTGAAGGCGTGGAGATCGCGGAGGGAGACGACCGGGAGAGTATCGCGCGCTATTTAAGCCGTAATCCGAACCTGAGTCGGGTGGCCGTCAGCGACGGCCGGATCGTTGGCGCCGTGCTCTGCGGGCACGATGGTCGGCGCGGGCTCATCTACCATCTGGCGGTAGCGGCCGACCAGCGTGGCCAAGGGCTGGGCAGAAAATTCGTCGAAGAATGCGCCGAGGGACTTCGCTCCTGCGGAATCAAACGCGTCCTGATCCTGATTGCCAAAGGCAATGACCCTGGGTGCGCGTTTTGGCTGGCGCTCGGCTTCGAGGAAATTTCCGGAGGAGTTCCGTTCGGCTGCGATCTCGTCTGAGGTCTTCTCTCGCCCGCCTTCGATTTACGACCGACTCGCTCCGATCTCAGCGTTCAGAAGGCAACCCGACGGAAAATCACGCTTTCTGCGCTGCGTAATGGGGAGCGAAGCAAAACCGGTAAAGTGCACCTCCGCCAAGCGCACCGAGCACGGGAGCTATCACATACACGGTCAACCAGCCGATGCCATTGGCGCTGAACGGCACGCTGCCCCAGCCGGCCAGCGCGCTGAAAAGACGCGGGGCTAAATCCCGAGCCGGGTTGAACGCGGCCATCGTTAGCGGTCCCAGCAGGGAGATTAGGATCGTCACCGTAAGTCCAATCGACGCCGCAGTGAGAATCTGCGGACGGGATTCGTTCCGCGTATTTGTCACGCAGAGGATCACGAGCATCAGGATGCCTGTCCCAACGAATTCGACGAAGAACGCCGCCGGGTGCGAAACGGTTAGCCGGATTTCGTCGGTAAACGGCTTACCACCGGGATTCGGAAAAAATTCCCCGAAGATCATGGCGGTGGCTTCTGAACCCGGAGCGCCACGCGTGATTTGATGGGCGGCCTCATACGAGGACAACGTGCCGCGATACATGACAAACAGGACCGCGCTCGCAGCGAAGGCCCCGAGAAACTGCGCGGCGATGTAGCGCATCACTGATCGCCACGGAAAATCTGTCCACACCGCCAGCCCGATCGTCACCACCGGGTTGAGGTGGGCGCCGCTCAAGCTGCCGGTGAGGTAGATCGCCGTAGCGATGCCGATGCCCCACACGATTGCCACCTGAAAAATGCCGACTTGCGCGCCGGTCAACACGGCCGTCGCGACGCTCCCGCAGCCGAAAAAGACGAGAATGAACGTGCCGAAAAATTCGCCGACGAACCAAGCCGGCAGCTTCATTCCTGCACCTCTACCGGCTTTGCGATGCGTGCCTTTGCTGCATCGCGCCTGCCGGCCGCGTAAGCCTCGAAACGCTGCCTGATTTCATTTCGCACGCGCTGAAACACCTCGAATCGCTCTTCCTCCGTTCCCGTGGCATGCGCCGGATCGTCGAACGGCCAGTGATAACGATTTACCTGACCGGGAAAAATCGGGCACGCCTGATCGGCGTTGCCACACACCGTGATCACGGTCTCCACCGGCGCAGTCATGAACTCGTTCCACGACTTGGAACGATGCGCCGAAATGTCGATGCCGATTTCCTTCATTGCCCGAATTGCCAGTGGATGCACGTAACCGGCGGGCTTCGAGCCCGCGCTGACTACATTCAGCACGTCGCCTGCCGCCGCGCGCAGAACTCCTTCAGCGAGATGGCTCCGGCAGGAATTGCCGGTGCAGAGAATCAGAACGGTGGGTTTAACGGTGCTCATGAGAAGTTTGTTTTGCCGAAGGCGGACAGCAGATCGGACTCGACTCGGCGAATTTGCAGCGCGACTTCCTCAGTCTTTCCGCATCGCGGCGAAAAACCGGGTCCTCCTGGGCGCAGTCCTGAAGACAGGCAAGGTTGACCTTCAGTTCGCGCGAGGGCTTCGCCGGCAAACTGTAGATCATCCAATTTGCCTCGCGCCGCGCCTCGACCATCCCGCGCGCTTTTAGGTAACCGAGGTGCTTCGAAATCTTCACCTGCGGTTCACCCAGGACATCCTGAAAATGGCAAACACAGAGCGGCCCCTCCGCGAGCAGCGACAGAATGCGCAGCCGCGTCTGGTCACAGAGACATTGATAGATTTGCACCAAGCTCATGGCGAAAATTCAACCGCAGCCGCAGCCTTTGCCACCGCAACATCCGGACTCGGCAGCCGCCGACTCGACGCCACACGCTTCGCGTGCGAGGCAATCCGTCTTCTTGTTGCCGAGCGAAAAGGTGAGCGCGTCGTCTTGGACGGTCGGTTCCTTCACCGCGTATTGCGCAACGACGCAGCAATCGTATTCGATTTCCACATCTAGGTCCTGCGCGGGAAGGACCTTCCGTGAGAGGTCGAGGATTTTTGCGAGCTTGCCGGCAGTCAGCCGGTGCTCGCCGTCGCCGTCGGGAACCCAGGTCTGGAGAAGGCAGGAGTCGAGTTGGCGAACGGTGCCGCCGCAGTCGATAAACCGGCGCGTAACGTGCCCGACTTCCGTCACGTGAAAACGGACCGGGATAGCATCGCCGTCGGGCAAGAGGAAACGGACGGTCTTTTCCGGCTGCTCGAGAAGGTAATTCTTGAATGCGTTCAGCTTCATACCTTGAAAGGAATATACCTATTTGAGAATATGCAAGCGGGATCACCAGATTGATGCTCGCTACGCTCGAATTCTTCTAGCTCTGCCCCGTCCGGTAGCGCCCCATTTTATGGGCGGTCAAGGTCGTATCGCTGTGCGATCTCCACCACGCGCAATCATTCCGCTTCCCCCTCGTTGGTCCCGCAACGGGACACGGCCTCGGCGCTCCATCCAGCGCTTTGACTTTCGCCCATCCCGAGCGGGCGCTCAATCGGGCAGCACCCGCGATCACTCAACACGAAGTTGAATAAGGGAACGCAGCTCGCGCGAGCGCTCAACATGCGCGTTTACGAAGCCAAAATGGTTTACTCCCTCGTTTCACTTGGTGAAGAGGTTCAGCTCAACACTCCCTCGAAGATTGCCGACTACCTACGTTCAGCCTTTGAGGAAAATCCCATGCAGGAGGCGTTCTACTGCGTTTATCTCGACCGGAAAAACCATCCCCTTGGCCGTCACCTCATCACGTTGGGAACAGCCACCGGAACGTTGGTTTCGCCCCGAGAGGTCTTCCGTGGTGCCTTTCTGGCGAATGCAGTGGGACTTTGCGTTGCGCACAATCATCCGTCCGGCGATCCGGCTCCAAGTTCAGCGGATGTCCACGTCACTCGCACGCTGCGTGAAGCGGCCAAGATTCTCCAAATCGAACTGCTCGATCACGTCATCGTGGGCGACGCGAAATCCGATCCACAAGGGCGCGGTTTTTTCTCCTTCAGGGAGGCTGGTTATCTCTAAACTAATCGGCCCTGCGGGGGCTGTTTTCTACTCCAAAAACATCGCGCCGCTCGCACCTTTTCGGCCGTGATTCAGGATGCCCGCCTAGCGGATTCCGGGTAGGCTTGCCGGAAACCCAGTGTGCTCTGCACCTGCGTTTTTCCGCGACCAAAAGAGGCGCACGGCAACACTCTACGTCATCGCCAAACGTCGTCGTGTCTTGACGAATTTATTCTTACTGGCATTCTTACTTTTATGAATAAAAATCAGAAACCCTCGCAATTCGTTTAATTGCGAGGGTTTAGAAATTGGCGTCCCCACGGGGATTCGAACCCCGGTTCTTACCGTGAAAGGGTAGTGTCCTGGACCAGGCTAGACGATGGGGACTAACCGTGGAGCGGCGCACCCTAGGTAGCCCGTCTCGCCGCGCAAGGGCATTTTTCTTGGGCGGCCGGCCGCGTCATGCCCGAAAATTCGCTTCGCCGCACGCCGCGTTTGCCTGCAAACCAGCGCGCATGACGTTTGCCGAAATCGCCACCGCGCTGCCTCCGACCGCCGTCACTACGGTCGACGGCCTGCCGTTTCGCCGCATCGCCTCGGGCAAGGTCCGCGAGATCTTCGACCTCGGCGACGCGCTGTTGCTGGTCGCGACGGATCGGCTGTCGGCGTTTGACGTGATCCTGCCCGACGGCATCCCGGGCAAGGGCGCCATCCTCACGCAGATGAGCCACTGGTGGTTCGCGCAGACGCGCGGGCTCATCCCAAACCACCTGCTCCCGGACCAAGCGGGCGAGTTCGCGCGCCGCGGGATCACGAGCCGCGATCTCCAGCTTCGCAGCATGATTGTGCGGAAGCTCCGGCCGCTCGCCATCGAGTGCGTCGCCCGCGGCTACCTGATTGGCAGCGGCTGGAGCTCGTATCAGAAAACGGGCGCCGTCTGCGGCATCACGCTGCCACCCGGGCTGCGCCAGGCCGACAAGCTCCCCGCGCCGATTTTCACGCCGACGACCAAGGCCCCCAAGGGCCAGCACGACGAGCCGATCAACGATGCCCAGGGCGCGGCGATCGTCGGGGCCGCGCTTTACGAGCAGGTCAAGGCCGCCAGCCTCGCGCTCTACCGCTTCGGCCACGATCGCGCCAGGCAGGCGGGGATGATCCTCGCCGACACGAAGTTCGAGTTCGGCACCGACGCCGCCGGAAACCTCTTCCTGATCGACGAGGTGCTCACGCCCGATTCCTCGCGCTACTGGCCCGCCGCGGAATACCGGCCCGGCGGTTCGCCGCCGAGCTACGACAAGCAGTTCGTGCGCGACCATCTGCTCGCCATCAAGTGGGACCAGAAGCCGCCCGGCCCGCGCCTGCCCGCCGAGGTGATCGCGCGCACGCGGGACAAATATCTCGCGGCGCTGAGGAATCTCATCGGGTAGGCGGCCGCGTGCGCCACGCGGAACCTTTGACGCGGCGCGGCGCATTGGTTTCGTTCGCCCCATGCACCCCGCCCCCGCTCCCGTCTCGCGCCGTGAATTTTTGAAACAGTCCGCCGTCGCCGGCGCCGCGCTGGGTTTCCCCGCGGTCGTGCGCGCCGCCAACCTCAACGGCCGCGTGCAGCTCGCGACCATCGGCGTCAGCGGCCAGGGCTTCACCGACGTGCACAACTTCTCCTCGCACGCCCAGGTGCGCTACGTCGGCTTCTGCGACATCGACCGCTCGGGCTTCGCCAAGGCCGACGAGACGGTGCCCGGCGTTCCACACTTCGCCGACTTCCGCGTGATGCTCGAAAAACTCGGCGACACCGTCGACGCGGTGAGCGTCTCCGTGCCCGACCACATGCACGCGCTCATCGGCATCGAGGCCATGCGGCGCGGCAAGCACCTCTACTGCCAGAAGCCGCTCGGGCACACCGTGTGGGAGTGCCGCCAGCTGCGGCTCTGGGCGGAGAAGAAGCACGTGATCACGCAGATGGGCCAGCAGTCGCACTCGTCGGTCGAGTATCGGCTCGCCACGCGCCTCATCCGCGAGGGCGCGATCGGCAAGGTGAAGGAAGTCCACGCGTGGTGCGCGCTCACCGGCAACGAGCGCACGCGCATGGTCGAGCCGCCCGCGCCCGACCCGGTGCCCGCGGGCGTCGAGTGGGATCTCTGGCTGGGATCGGCGCCGGCGCGGCCGTTTGCCCTCGGGGTCTACCATCCGTTCGCGTGGCGCGACTGGCAGGACTTCGGCGGCGGCGCGGCGCTCGGGGATTTCGGCTGCCATGTCTTCGATCCGATCTTCACCGCGCTGGGGCTCACCGCGCCGCTCACGATCGCGGCCGACAACAGCGGCATCAACCGCCAGGTCTGGCCCGTGCAGGAGACCGTGCGCTACGAGTTTCCGGGCAACGAACTCACCGCCGGCAAGACGATCGCCGTCACGTGGTCCGATGGCGGCCTGCGCCCGAAAAAGAAAATCGCGCAGCTCCCGCCCGAGCTGGAATTGCCCGAGACCGGCTGCCTGTTCATCGGCGAAAAGGGCAACATGGTGCTGCCGCACCCCAACGCCCCGCGCCTCTACCCCGCCGAAAATTTCAAGGGCTTCGCCTACCCGAGGGTCGAGAAGCTGCCCAGCCACTGGCACCGTTGGATCGACGCCGTCATCGCGGGCATCAGGACCACCTCGGGCTTTGACTATGCCGGCCCGCTCGCGGAGGCCGTGCAGCTCGGCAACGTCGCCACGCGCGCGTGCCGTCCCCCCAAGCCGAAGCGCGGCCACAACGAGCACGCCGCCCGCGCCGCCAACGTGCTTCAATGGGACGCCGCCAACCTGCGCATCACCAACAACGCCGAGGCGCACGCCCTCCTCACCAAATCCTACCGCCGCGGCTGGGAGGTCCCGGCGGCTTAGACGCCCTTCCCACCATGAAGCCGCACCCCGCCCTACTCCCTACGCGCCGCGACACCCTGCGCTGGCTCACTCTCGCGGCGCTGGCAGCGCCGGCCTTGCTCCGCGCGCAGCCCGCGTCGTCGCCCTGGAAATCAATCTTTGACGGCCGCTCGCTCGCCGGCTGGAAGCCCACGGCCAAGTCCTCCCACAGCAAGGCCAGCGGCAACCGGACCGGCGGCCGCTGGGTCGCCGAAAACGGCGCGATCCTCGGCTCCCAAGACTCGCCGAAAAACGGCGGCCTGCTGCTCACCGAGGCGGATTTCGGCGACGTCGAGGTCGCGCTCGAAACGAACAACGATTTCGGCCCGGACAGCGGGCTCTTCCTCCGCTGCACCGATGACGGCCGCGCCTACCAGTGCCTCATCGACTACCACAAGGGCGGCACGCTCGGCGGCATCCTCGGCGAGGGCATCTGGAAGCGCCGCGGCGAGCGCAATTTCACCTTCGGCGACAAACCCGAGCTCATCGTGCGCAACGAGCACCGGCAGCCCTGCCCCGTGCTGCCCGAGGCGTGGCCGTTCTTCTGGCACCACGGCCAATGGAACGAAATCCGCGCCCGCATCGTCGGCGATCCGCCGACGATCACGACGTGGGTCAATGGCGTGCAGATTCTCACGTTCACCGAGCCCGTGTCGCAGCATCCCGTGCGCGGAAAGATCGGCCTCCAGGTCCATGGCGGCGACGCGGGCGCCGGCGGCTTCGTGCGCTACCGCAACATCCGCGTGCGCGAACTCTGAGCCACGCGCCGCGCCGCCTGCGCGCACCCGACCGCCCCAGCCCCCAACGCCAGTCTCCCGTGCGAGCGACGCAGGCTCGCACCCTCCCCCTTACCCCACGCCCCTGCCATGAGAAACCCTGCCGTCCATCCCGTCGCGCTGCGCCTGCTGCGTGCGCTCGCCTTCGCCGTTTCCTTCACCGCCTGCGCCGTCGCGCAAACCGCCGCCGGCGGTGGCATCGAGGGCCGCGTTTTCGGCGCGGCGCACGGCGGCTATCTGGAAAACGCCCGCGTGGCGATCGAGGGCACGGCGTTGGAAACGCTCACCGATGCCGGCGGCTACTACCGGCTCGCGAACGTCCCCGCCGGCACGGTGCGGCTGCGCGTGCACTTCATCGGCGCCGCGTCGACGACCGAGGCGGTGGTTGTCACCGCGGGCCAGACCACGACGAGGGACATCACGCTCGGCGGCGCCCCGGCCGCGAAGGGCGCGGCCGCGGGCGAGGTCGTGGCGTTGTCCAAGTTTGTCGTCGCGACGTCCAAGGAGATGGACGGCGCCGCGATCGCGATCAACGAGCAGCGCGTGGCGCCCAACATCAAGAACGTCGTCACCGCGGACGAGTTCGGCACGATCGTCGACGGGACGCCGGGCGAGGCGATCAAGTTCCTCCCCGGCGTGATGCTCACCTACAGCGCGGGCGAGGCGCGCGAGGTCTCGATCAACGGCGTGCCGACCGCGAACGTGCCCGTGACCGTCGGCGGCTTCGACCTCGCGAGCAACGCGGGCGGCGGCACGGGCCGGCAGACGAACTTCGAGCAGATCTCGATCAACAACATGTCGCGCATCGAGGTCATCCAGTCGCCCACGCCGGAGTCGCAGGGCTCCGCGCTCGGCGGCTCGGTGAACATGATCCCGCGCAGCGCCTTCGAGCGCTCGCGGCCGACCGTCACCTACAGCGTCTACGAGATGATGAAGGACAGCGACAAGCACTACAACAAGACGCCCGGCCCCAGCTTCCGCGATCCGTATCGCAAGATCACGCCGGGCTTCCAGCTGAGCGCGGTGGTGCCGGTGAGCCGGAGCTTCGGCTTCACGTTCTCCGCCAACGGCGCGACGCAATACGTGCCCAACGACGTGATCACGCTCCAGTGGCGCGGCGCCAACACGGCGACCAACGGCGCGGCGTTTCCCGACACGTCGTTCGACAAGCCCTACCTCACGCAGACGCAGATCAACGACGACCTGCGGCTCAACAAGACCACATCAGCGGGCCTCACGCTCGACTTCCGCCTCTCGCCGCACGACACGCTCTCGTTCTCCACGATCTACACCTACATCACGGTCGATCACATCGGGCACCGGATGACGTTCACGATCAACCGCGTCGCGTCGGCCCGCGACTTCGGCCCGACCTTCACGCACGGCGCGACGGGCACGGGCGCGGGCACGCTGCAGCTCGAGGACGTGAATTCCCGCTACTGGCTCGGCACGACCTCGATGGAGTCGCTCACCTACCGGCACAACGGCGCGCTCTGGAAGGCCGAGGCCGGCCTCGGCTACTCCTACGCCGGCCAGCACAACCGCGACGTTGCGCGCGGCATCCTGCGCAACTCCGTCGCGCAGCGCACCAACGTCACGATCGCGTTCGACGACATCTTTTACCTGCGGCCGAACCGCATCACCGTCACCGACGGCGCCACCGGCGCGCCGGTCGACCCCTACTCGCTCGCGAACTACACGCTCACCTCCGCCAACTACCAGGAGGACAACTGGCTCACGTTCCGCAACACGGCCTACGGCAATCTCCAGCGCACGTTCATGGTGCGCGAGACGCCGCTCACGCTCAAGGGCGGCTTCGATGTGCGCCAGCTCATCCGTGACATCCGCGGCCCGCAGATCGCGCTCACGCCCAACGGCGCGGGCCTCGCCGGCGGGACCAACGCCGCCCGCTTCCTCGACGAGAATCTCTCGCAGCGCCCGCTGCCCTACGGTTTCCCCCGCGCGCAGTGGGTCGACAATTCCGAGCTCTACACCTACTGGCAGCAGAACCCGGGCTTCCTCACGTCGAACGCCAACACGATCTACCGCTCGCAGGTCAGCACCTCGAAGTGGATGGCGGAGACGATCTCGTCGCTCTACCTGCGCGGCGACACGGCGTTTTTCAACCGCCGCCTCCAGCTCACGGGCGGCTTCCGCGCCGAGCAGACCAACGCGCAGGGCAAGGGCCCGCTCACCGATCCCACGCTGAACTACCAGCGCGACGCCAGCGGCCGCGTGCTCCGCGACGCCGCGGGCCGCGCGCTGCTCACCATGCCCGCCAACACCGGCAACCTCGCCTACTCGCGGCTCACGTTCATCGAGCGCGGCAGCAAGACCGACAAGGAATACCTGCGCGTGCTGCCGAGCCTGAACGCCACCTGGCTTTTCCGCGACAACCTCCGGCTCCAGTCCGCGTTCTACGAGTCGCTCGGCCGGCCCAACTTCGCGCAATACGCCAACGGCATCACGCTGCCCGACACCGACGGCGGCCCCGTCCCGGGCAACCCGATCACCGTGAGCAACGCCGGCATCAAGGCGTGGTCGGCGAAGACCGTGAAGGTGCGCCTCGAGTATTATTTCGACGGCGTGGGCCAGGCCTCGATCGGCGCGTATCGCCGCGATTTCAAGGACTTCTTCGGCAGCACCTCGCTGCGCGCCACGCCGGAATTCCTCGCGCTCTACGACCTCGATCCCGCGACCTACGACGGCTACTATGTCTCGACCAACTACAATCTCCCCGGCACCGTGCGTTCCCATGGCCTCGAGTTCAGCTACCGGCAGGCGCTCACATTTCTCCCGCATTGGGCGCGCGGCGTGAACCCTTCGCCAACTCCACCGTGCAGCGCATCCAGGGCGACGCCGGCCGCGGCAGCTTCAACAGCACGTTCTTCCCGCTCACGGGCAGCTTCGGCGTGGGCCTCTCGCGCCCGAGCTACAGCGTGAAGGCGAACTGGAACTACCGCAGCCGCATCCGCCAGGCCGCGATCTCCGGCCGCGGCATCGAGCCCGGCACCTACAACTACGACGGCGAGCGCCTCTACCTCGACCTCAGCGGCGAGTATTATTTCAGCCGGCACGTCGGCCTCTTCGTGGGCTTCCGCAACGTGACCGACGTCACCGACAACGCCTACGCCTACGGCCCGAGCACGCCCGCCTACGGCCGCTTCGTGCAGCGCAACGACTACTCCGCCGCCTGGACGATCGGGCTCAAGGGGACATTTTAGCCGCAACCCCGGCTTCGGCCTTTTCGCCTCTCGATCATTCGTGTCCCCTCCGCGCTCAGAAAAATTTTCCACCGCCAAAACATGAACTCCAAAAATCCCCTCAACCGCCGCCACTTCCTCCACTCCACCGCCGCCGCCGGCGCGGGCCTGCTGATTCTCCCGCGCACCTCGCTCTTCGGCGCCGCGCGCCCCGGCAACAAGTTGAACATCGCCCTCATCGGCGCCGCCGGCCGCGCCCGCGCGCACTACGCCGGCCTCGCCGGCGAAAACGTCGTCGCGATCTGTGATGTCGACGAGAACAACCTCGCCGAGGCCAAGGCCAAGTTCCCCGCCGCCAGGACCTACGCCGACTGGCGCCTCTGCCTCGAGCAGAAGGACCTTGAAGCCGTCCTCTGCTGCACGCCGGATCATCATCACGCGCTCATCGCCGTCGCGGCGATGAACCGCGGCCTCCACGTCTACATGGAGAAGCCGATCGGCCTCACGGTCGAGGAGGCGCGGCTCGTGCGCGCGACCTATCTCAGGCACAAGGACAAGCTCGCCACGCAGGCCGGCACCCAGCGCCACGCGAATCCCAATTTCGCCCGCGTGCGCGAGCTCATCCGCGACGGCGCGGTGGGCGAGCTGCGCAATGTCTTCGTCTGGGGCAACCGCCAGCTGCCCAAGCCCGGCTACTATCCCGCGGCCGGACCCGCGCCCGCTTTTCTCAACTGGGATCTCTGGCTCGGGCCTTCGCGCGAGCATCCGTTCAACCCCGGCTACTTCGAGAACTTCAAGAAGAAGCCCAACGGAAATTGCCTCCAGTGGAACATGTTTTGGGACTTCGGCGCCGGCCAGGTCGGCGACATGGGCGCGCACACCATGGACCTCGCGTGGAACGCGCTCGACGCGGGCCTCCCCACCGCCATCGAGGCCAAGGGCGATCCGTTCAACCCCGATGTCACGCCCGTGAAGATGGAGGCGCATTTCGATCTCGCGGCCAACGCCTGGCGTCCCGCGATCCGCGTGAGCTGGTATCAGGGCGGCGCGATGCCGTCGTCGCCCAAGCCTTTCGTCGATCTCAACAAGATCGATCACGGCGTGATGTTCAAGGGCACCAAGGGCTACCTCGTGGCGGATTTCGTCACGCGGATGATTCTGCCGTTCGGCGACACCGCCGACCTCAGCTACTTCACGCCGCGCGCGAAGGAAGCGCAGACGCCGCCGATCGGCGATTTCCAGCAGGAGTGGTTCAATGCCTGCAAGGGCGGCCTCAAGACCTGCTGCAATTTCGACTACAACGGCCTCATGACCGAGACGATGGCCCTCGGCCTTGTCGCCTACCGCACGGGCAAAAAGCTCGACTACGACGCCTCCGCCGGCCGCGTCACCAACGACGCCGCGGCGAATCAATTTCTTCGCCGCGAGTATCGCGCGGGGTGGACCTTCGCCACGTGAAAGCCGAGCCGCTCCCCCGCCGCGATCTCCTGCGGACGCTCGCGGCCACCCCGGTCGCCGCCTCGCTCGGCGCGCGCCTCGCGGCGGCGGAAGCCACGCCCGCGCGCCCCAAGGGCCGCATTCGCCACTCCGTTTGCCGCAGCTGTTTCCCCGGCAAGAGCCTCGACCAGCTCTGCCTCCTCGCGAAGGAAGCCGGCGCGACCTCCATCGATCTGATGCCGCCGGAGAATTGGCCGACGCTCGCCAAGCACGGCCTCACCTGCGCGATGACGAAGGTGCACGAGCCCAACTATCCCGAGACCTGGGTGCGGCCGGAGGAGCACGACAAGCTCGTCGGCTATTTCACCGACACGATCCCGAAGGTCGCCAACGCCGGCTTCCCCAACCTCATCTGCCTTTCCGGCAACGCGCGGGGCCTCTCGAAGGAGCAGGGACTCGAGAACTGCGCGCTCGGCCTCAAGCGCATCATGGCCCTCGCCGAGCGCCATCGCGTCAACGTCTGCCTCGAGCTGCTCAACAGCAAGGTGAACCACAAGGACTACATGGCCGACTCGACCGCGTGGGGCGTCGAGCTCGTGAACCGCGTCGGCTCCGAGCGCTTCAAGCTGCTCTTCGACATCTACCACATGCAGATCATGGAGGGCGACGTGATCGCGACGATCAAGCGGCACCACCGGCACTTCGCGCACTACCACGTCGCCGGCGTGCCCGGCCGGCACGAGCCCGACGAGACGCAGGAGCTGAACTACGCCGGCATCATGGGCGCCATCGCCGATACCGGTTACCAAGGCTACGTCGCCTTCGAGTATTCCCCAGCCCGCCCTGATCATCTTGGGTCGCTCCGGCGCGCGATGCAGATCTGCGACGCCTAGGGGCGCGCCAAGCCGCGGTCGACGCCCGACCCGGTGATTTGGCCGGGAACAAAATCCCTGAGCCGCGGAGGCTTGCGGCCGGACGCGTGAAACTTTCCGCTCAATCGAAAGTCCCATGGAGTGTCGAAAGGCCATCCATGAAAACCCGCTTTCTCGCGCTCATCCTCGCCGCTGGCGGCCTGTCCGCCCGAGCCCAGACACCCGATCCCGTCGTCACGCCCTCGCCTGCGCCGGCCATCACCGCCGCCACGCCGGCGCCCAACCGCATCATCCACGCGCCGCGGCTGCCAACCGTGAACGAACTCACCGCCGCGGCCGCCGCCCAGCACCTCACCATCGCAAAGATTGAGACCACGGCGACGCAGGTCACCGTGGTCTATCAGGCGGCCGATGGCTCGACCAACACCGTCGCCTACCAATCGCTGCAAGCGGCGGCGCCCACGGTCGCGCCCCCGCCGGCCGTCGTCTATGAACCCGCGCCGCGCGTCGTTTACTACGACAGCCCCTACTACTACGGCGCGCCCTTCTACTGGTATCCGCCGGTGTCGCTGCGCCTCGGCTTTGGCTATCGATACGGCGGGGGCTTTCACCATCGGCACTAGCGCGCCCCGCGCCTCAACCCGAGACCCAGCGCGCCCATGAATGCGCTTCTCCGCTTCGTTCCCGTCCTCGCTTCGGCGATGCTGCTCGGCGGTTGCGTCGGCACCGGGCCCAATACGCAGCAAGGGGCGGTCACCGGTGGCACGCTCGGCGCGATCGCCGGCGCGATCATCGGGCACAACAGCCGCGGTGGCGACGCGCTCGGCGGTGCCATCCTCGGCGGCACGGCCGGCGCGATCGCCGGTGGCACGCTCGGCAACAGCGTCGATCAACAGCGCGGCACACTCTACGATCCGCGCGCCGGCTACGTTTATCGCGAGCGGCCCGCCCGCGCGGTGCCTCCGCCGCCTCCCGCGCCGGCCGAGACGATTCCCGCGCCGCCGGCGCCCAGCGCGCTCTGGATTCCCGGCTACTGGACCTATGATGGCCGCGGCTACGCCTGGACCACCGGCCACTGGGAGATCCCGCCGCCCAACGCCACCACCTACGTCGCGTCCCATTGGGAATCACGCGGCGGCGCGGCGGCTTTTGTGCCCGCCCACTGGCGCTGAGCCCGCGCTCAACCTCGCCTCACGGGCGCCGTTCGCGTGCCGCGAGGTCGTAGGTGGCGCCGGCGGTCAGCAAGGCCGGCGCGCCGTCGGGCGTCGCAAAGAACCGCACCGTGCCGGCGCCCGCGACTTCGCAACGGTCGCCGCGCACAATGATCGCGGTGGCCTCGTCGAGCCCGATGCCGAGCAGCGTCGGGTGCGCCCGCAGCACGGGACGCAGATCCTCCGCGCGCTTGCGCGTGTCGACATGCTGGTCGATCGCCGTGGCGCGCAGGAACGCAAATCCCTCCTCGTGCCCGGGCGACATCATGATCGTGTTGCCCGAGGGCGCGCCGCGCACGAGGTAGCTGCCCTGGATCGTCGCGCCCGCGGAGCTGCCGCCGACCACGCCGCCGCGCTCGAGCACCGCCCACAGCTCGCGGAGCGTGCGGGTGCCCAGGTAGGCATCGGCGAGCCGCCACTGCCGTCCGCCGCTGATCCAGACGGCCCGGGCATCGCGCAGCGGCGCGACGAAGGCCTCGGTGTCGGCCTCCTTCCGATCGCGCGTGTGGAGCTGCGTGAGGTGCGCGACGCCGAGGGCACGCAAGGCCGTCGTGGCGGAATCGTCCCCCGTGATCGTGTCCGCCGCCGTGGGAATCACCACGATCGGCGCGTCCTTGCCGCCGGCGAGCTCAAGGAACACCGGCCAGAGTTTCGCCATGGCGCCGCCGCCGACAACGAGCAGCTTTCCTTGCGCCGGCCCGACCTGCGTCGCGGCCTCGGCCGCGGCGAGGCGCGCGGCACCCGCGACGGCCAGCGCCAGCCAAGCGCGGATCATTGCATGGCGCCGATGCGCCGGGCGGGCGTCGCCTCGCCGCGCTGGGCGCGGAGCAACTCGCGCCGCAGCCAGTCGAGCGCGGCGTTGACGGCGCGGGACTTCACCGCGGAGCGCGGGCCCGGGTAGCTGAGCTTCTTGGACCACACGCCGGCGGGCGAGAAGAGCGCGATAAACATCGTGCCGACGGGATTCGCCCCGGGCGCGGCGCCAGCCTCGGCCGCGCCGGCAAAGCCCGTGACCGCGAGTGCGTAGTCCGCGCCGAGCCGTTCCGCGGCCCCGGTCGCCATCGCCACCGCCGCCTCGTCGCTCACCGCGCCATGCTGCAGCAGCAGGCACTCCGGCACGTCCAGGAGCTGCATCTTCGCGTCGTTCGTGCAGCACACGACGCCGCCGGCGAAAAACTTGCACGCCCCGCACACCTCGGTGAACGCCTGCGCGAGCATCCCGCCGGTCGCGGTCTCGACCACCGCGAGCTTTTTCTCCTGCGCGCGCAACAGCTCCGCGCATATCCGCGCGAGCGAATCGTGGCCGTAGCAGACAAAGTCGTCGCCGAGCTGCGCCACGCACTCCGCCGCGACGCGCTCGAGGTCGGACGCCGCGAGCCCGCCGCTCGGCGAGCTCACGCGGCAATCGACCGCGCCCTGGTGGGCGCAGAAGGCCACGCTCAGCGCCGGGCCCGCGCGATCGAAGATCGGCTGCAGCTTCGTCTCGAGCGCGGACTCGCCGACGCCCGCCGTGCGGAGCTGCACGTAGGCCTCGCGCTCCAGCAGCAGCCCGCGCGCCGCGAGCCGCGGCACGACCTGATCGATCCACATCGGCTGGAGCTCGTTGGGCGGGCCGGGCAGCATCACGAGCACCTTGCCATCCCGCTCGGCCCAGAGGCCCGGCGCCGTGCCGTTGGCGTTGGGCAAGACTTCCCCGCGGTCGAAGACATAGGCCTGCTTCAGGTTGTTGTCGGTCATCTTGCGGCCAAACCGCGCGAAGCGCTCCTCGATCGCGCGCTTGATCGACTCGTCGAAGACGAGCCGCAGCCCAAGCACCTCGGCGACGGCGTCGCGCGTGCGGTCGTCGCAGGTCGGCCCGAGGCCGCCGGTCGTGATCACGACATCCGACCGCGCCCAGCTCTCGCGGAACTGCGCCGCGATGGCGTCGGCCTCGTCGGTGATTGTGACGTTGCGTTGCAGCAGCGCGCCGCGGCGGCCGAGCTGCGCGCCGATGAAGGTGAGGTGGGCGTTGGCGGTGAGCCCGAGGAGCAGCTCGTCGCCCAACGTGAGCAGCTCGTAGCGGAGTTGGGGCACGGGACGGCGCGGGGCGGCGCCGTCGGAGTTGTGGGCGGAAACCATACTTGCGGGGCGGGAAATTAGGCGGATTCTCCGAAAATGCCAGCGATGTTTCCGCGCCCGACGCCGCGATGAGCGACTCCCAGCCGATCACGTTGAAGGAGAAGGTCCGCGCGCTGCCGGACAAGCCCGGCGTCTACCTGATGAAGGATCGCCTCGGCCGCATCATCTATGTCGGCAAGGCCCGCAGCCTGAAGAAGCGCGTCTCCTCCTATTTCCAGCGTGGCCGCGCGCGCACCATCGCGCAGCCCAAGATCCGCGCGCTCATCGATCTCATCCACGACGTCGAGATCATCGAGGTGAAGTCCGAGCCCGAGGCGCTGCTGCTCGAGGGCAAGCTCATCAAGCAGTGGCGCCCGCGCTACAACACCGACTTCACCGACGACAAGCGCTTCCTCCTCGTGCGCGTCGACCCGGCGGAGGAGCTGCCGCGGTTCCGCCTCACGCGCATCAAGAAGGAGGAGCGCTCGCGCTACTTCGGGCCGTTCGCGCACAGCGGCCTGCTGCGCAAGACCCTGGCCCAGATGCGGCGGCAGTTCGGCATCCTGCTGGCCGACAGCTCGCCGCAGAAACTCCCCGACGGCTCGTGGCGCCTCTACGACGACGTGCGCGAAGAGCTCTACGGCACGGAGAACATCGTCACCGCCGAAAACTACCGCCGCCGCGTGGAGGACGCCTGCACGTTCCTCGAGGGCAAGTCGCGCGAGTGGCTCGAGACGCTGCGCGCCGAGATGGCCGCCGCCGCGAGCCGGCAGGAATTCGAGAAAGCCGCCGAGCTGCGCGACGTCGTCTTCGCCCTCGAGGAGACGCTGCGCAAGACGCGGCGCTTCGAGCGCACCGACCACACGCGGCCCGAGGGCGACATGGAGTCGCTGGAGGCGTTGCAACGCGCGCTCGGCCTCGCCGCGCCGCCCCGGACGATGGAGTGCTTCGACATCTCGCACATCTCCGGCACGTTCGTCGTCGCCTCGATGGTGCACTTCGCCGACGGCCGGCCCGACAAGGACCACTACCGCCGCTTCCAGATCAAGAGCTTCGTCGGCAACGACGACTTCCGCGCGATGGAGGAAGTCGTGGGCCGCCGCTACCGCCGCCTCGCCGAGGAAAGGAAGCCGTTTCCCGACCTCGTGGTGATCGACGGCGGCCGCGGCCAGATCGGCGCGGCGCTCAAGGCTTTCGTCGCGCTCGACCTCCCGCCGCCCGCGCTCATCGGCCTCGCGAAGCAGCACGAGACGATCATCTTTCCCGACGAGCGGCCGCCGCTCAACCTGCCGCTGAACCACGCGGGCCTGAATCTCCTCCAGCGCCTGCGCGACGAGGCCCACCGCTTCGCCAACACCTACAACGCCGACTTGCGCTCGAGGAAAATCCGCGAGAGCGTGCTCGACGATTTCCCCGGCCTCGGCCCCGTGCGCCGCGCCGCGCTCATGGCCCGTTTCGCGGACATCGACAAGCTCCGCGCCGCGAGCGCCGCCGAGATTGGGGAAGTCGACGGCTTCGGCGGGAAGCTCGCGGCGGAGCTGTGGGAGTTCTTGCGAGTGTAGCACGCCTACGTCTTTGGCATTTCGGTCTCCCCGCCATTCTACCGCAGACTGGCGCGCTTGACGGCGCCGGGCCTTGCAGATTGTGCTCTAGCGTGTCCTCGCTGAGACCAATCCTAAAATGGGCGGGAGCCAAAACAAAGCTCGTGCCTCATATTCTCGCGCTTGTGCCGCCGAACTCGAGGAGACTTGTGGAGCCATTTCTCGGGTCGGCCGCAGTGGCGTTGAATCTCGGCTTCGAAAGGAATCTATTGGCCGACTCGAATGCAGATGTAGTCGGCCTCTACCAAAGCCTTGCAGCCGATCCCGAAGTTTTAGTTGCCGAGTGCCGGCGCCTTTTTTCTTCCGGCAACAACACCGAGGCCTCGTTTTATCGTCTGCGTGAGGAGTTCAACAGGACACGCGATCCGTTTCGGCGGGCTTGCCTTTTTGTCTACTTGAATCGGCACGGCTACAACGGCCTTTGCCGCTACAACAGCAAAGGCGGCTTCAACGTGCCTTTCGGCAAATACGACGCCCCCTATTTTCCATCCGAAGAGTTCGCGCACATGAGCGATTTGCTCGCCAAGGCAGAATTGCGATGCTCTGATTTCAGGACCATTATTGCCGATGCCGGCCATGGTGATTTTGTTTACTGCGATCCTCCATATTCGCCAGCCAGTGAAACTGCCAACTTCACCGGTTACGCAAAGGGCGGGTTTACTCACACGGATCAATTAGATTTGGTGGAAGCCTGCGAAGCTGCGGCATCACGTGGCGCCACGGTCGTTGTCAGTAACCATGACACTCCCGTCACTCGCGAGCTTTACGCCAATGCGACTAACCTGATCGAGCTTCAGGTATCCCGCCTCATTTCTTGTGACGGGGCAACGCGCACGAAAGCGGCTGAACTGCTAGTCGTCTATTCAATTGCGCCGCTCGCGATGGCGTTATGAGTTCGCACGGTCAGCGCGCGAACAAGTCGGGGCAAATTCTCGAAGGGATCGTCCGTAGCACACTTGCAGGACCTCAGGCGTTTGGCTTCGAGGTGTTCACCAATAGCGATTACGAGAAATACCTGCGAAAAAACCTATCTCTGCCGCGCCGCTACCTCGTGAAAGGGCCGCCCTACCAGACGATCTATGGCACGAGAGGTAAGACTGAGTTTCGTCTGCATTGCGCCGATCTTTCCCCGACCGCAGCATTTCCAGCTAATGGGGACTTCGTATGCCGCATCGAATGCAAATACCAAGCGAGCGGCGGGTCCGTGGATGAAAAATTTCCTTACCTATACCTAAGCTGCGTCGAAGCGCTTCCTGAAAAAAACATTATCATCTTGATGGAAGCCAAGGGCGCGCGCGTTCAGGCGGTGAAATGGCTCACCGACGCCGTGCTTCAGCAAAAATACGATCCGACAAAATCAAAACGAATCGTGGTATTTTCGATCGCAGAATTCATCACTTGGTCGAACGACGCTTTCGCGGCGTATACTCCAACAAAACAAATCTGAATTTTCGTTCGGCAGATTCACCGAGGGATGGCGTGAATGCCTTCGCCCGCCGCTACTTCTTCGCCAATTCCGCCGCGATCTCGCCCGCCAGCGCCGCCACGGCCTTGCTCAGCTGGGCCGCGAGCGATGCCTCGCTCTTCCCGTCCCACTGCAGGCCGGCCGCCCGGAAATCGCCGCGCGCCGCGGGCACCTTCGATTCCGGCCCCGCCGGCGCGACCTCCCAAAGCGCGCGAAACGCCACCGCGCCGCCCGCGAGGCCCTCGCATGCGAGCACGCGCAGGGTCAGCGTCGCATCGACGCTCGCGCCGTCGCGGCGCGCACCGGTGGTGAGCACCGCGCCGGCCGCGCCCCGCGCCAGCAGCTCTTCCCGCACGAGGCGCGCGATGCCCGCCTCCAGCGGCTCGCCCCAGCGCGCAAACTCGCGAAACTCCAGCTCGTTCTCCCCGCGCCGCACGACCATCGGGCGCGACCGCAGGTAGCCCGCCAGCTCCACGTCGCGGAGCTGCAGCGCCGGCGCGCCTGCCGCCGGCGCCGACCCCGCGGCCGCCGTGGCGAGCACGTAGAAACGCATCGGGTCGGTCTTCGCCTCGGGCACGATGGAGCAGCCGGCCCACGCGAGCAACGCAGCGGCGAGGAGCACGGGGCGGGCGCAGGATTTCACGCGGGCATTCATGGCGGGAGAAATGGGAAGGGTCTACTGCGGCGCCTTGCGCCCGGTGATGATCGCGCTCGGGTTGCGCTCGAGGAAATCCGCGAGCCGCCGCACCGCCTCGGCGGCCTCGCCGAGGTGCGCGAGCGTCACCGCCACCTCGTCGCCGAGCCCGGACTGCGCGGCCACAAACGAACGCACCCCGCCCGCGGCCTCGGCGAAGGCCTGCACGGCCTTCCGCATCTCCGCCAGCGTCGCCTGCGCGTCGCCGGCCACGGGGTCGATCTGCTTGTCGAGCCGCGCGAAGGTCGCGCGCAATTCCACCACCGCCGCGTTGAGGTTCTCGAAGGTGCCTTTCATTTCCGGCCCGCTCGCGAGCGCCTCGATCTGCGCGCCGGTGCGCTTCCACTGCTCCGTCACGCCCCGGATGTCGATGCCCTCGAGGTGGCGGCGCGCATCCGCCATGAGCGTGGTCAGGCCCTTGGACAGGCCCGCGAAGTCGATCTTCTTCAGGCCCGCGAGGATTTCCGTCAGGCTCGCCTGGAACTCCGCGATCGCGGACGGCACGAAGGGCACGATCACGAAGCGGTCGTCGGGCACGGCCACGGACGGCGGGTATTCCTTCGGATCGAGGAAATCGAGGCCCACGAAGAGCAGGCCGGTGGCGAGGCCCTGCACCTCGAGCCGCGCGCGCAGCCCGCGCTGCACCATCGCCTGCAGCTCCGCGCGGTCGCTCACGTTGATTGGCAGGCCGCGGTTGTCGCTGATCACATCCTTGCTGAACTCGCAGACCACGGCCACGACCGAGCGGTTGCGCGGCGCGTCGTAGCGGATCGCGAGGTCCACGACGCGGCCGACGCGCACGCCGCGCAGCTTCACCGGCGAGCCCTGGTCCAGGCCGTGCACGGACTCGTCGAAATACACGATGAAGCGCTGCGGCTTCGCGAAGAAGTTGAACCCGCCGAACGCAAACAGCGCCACGATGCCGAGCAGCAGCGCGCCGAGCACAAACGCCCCGACGACGGTTGGGCTAAACTTGGTCTTCATCGCGGCAACGGGCGCATCGCGCCCAAGCCTCGCGCAGCCAGGGCGCGGGCGGCAAAGGTTTTTCCGCGCGCCGCGGTCCGGGCGCGCGGCGCAGGGGGCAAGGGAGGGCGTTCACTGGGCAAGGGCATCGTGGCTGTCGCGGCGCAGGAACTCCGACACGCGCGGGTCCCGGCTGTTCGCCGCAAGTTCGCGGGGCTTGCCCGTGGCGATCACGCCCTTCTCCGCGCGGTCCAGCATGATCACGCGGTCGGCGATGGAGAAGATCGAGGCCAGCTCGTGCGAGACCACGACGATGGTCGTGCCGAAGGTCTCACGGATGTGCAGGATCAGGTCGTCGAGCTTGCGCGAGGTCACCGGATCAAGCCCGGCCGAGGGCTCGTCGAAGAACACGATCTCGGGGTCGAGCGCGAGGGCGCGGGCGAGGCCGGCGCGCTTCCTCATGCCGCCGCTGATTTCGGAGGGGAAGTAGTCCTCGAAGCCGGCGAGGCCCACCTGCGCGAGCTTCAGGTTCGCGAGGTCGTCGATCTCGCGGCGGCTGAGCGGCGTGTAGTGCTCGAGCGGCAGCGCGACGTTCTGCCGCAGCGTGAGCGAGCTCCAGAGCGCGCCGCCCTGGAAGAGCATGCCGAAGGTCTTGAGCAGCGCGTGGCGGTCCGCGGCGGTGGCGTCGGAAAACGGCCGGCCGAAAAACTTCACCGTCCCGGACACCGGGAGGCTCAGGCCCACGAGGTGGCGCAGCAGCGTGCTCTTGCCGCAGCCCGAGCCGCCGATCACGAAGAAAATCTCGCCGCGCGCCACCGAGAACGTGACGCCGTCGAGCACGATTTCGCCATCGTAGCCGCCGCGGAGGCTTTCCACTTCGATCGCGGGGGAGGAGGCGGGGGAAAGGTTCATCGGCGCGTCACCAGCCCAGGCGGTTGAAGATCACCGCGAAGATCGCGTCGGCCACCACGAGCAGCAGCAGCGCGGTCACGACCGCCGAGGTCGCGGCGCGGCCCACGCCCGCCGCGCTGCGCTCCGCCTGCAGGCCGCGCAGGCAGCCGGCGAAGCCCACGATGAGGCCGAACGCCGCCGATTTGATCACGCCGGTCGCGAGGTCGGTCAGGTTCACGATGGTGAGCATCTCGACCCAGTAGGCCGTGGGCGGGATGGACAGGAGCCCGTAGGCGACGACCATGCCGCCGAGGATGCCGAGGGCGTTGGCATAGAGCGCGAGCAGCGGCATCATCACGAAGAGCGCGAGCAGCCGCGGCAGCACGAGGAATTGCACGGGGCGGATGCCGAGCACCGCGAGGGCGTCGACCTCCTCGTTGGCCTGCATGTTGCCGAGCGTGGCGGCAAACGCCGCGCCCGTGCGGCCCGCGAGCACGACCGCCGTCATCACGGCGCCCATCTCGCGCACCATCGCCAGCCCGATCATGTCGGCGACGTAGATGTCGCCGCCGTAGAGCCGCAGCACGATCGCGCCGATGTAGGCCAGGGTCACGCCGACCAGGAAGCTCACCAGGCTCACGATGGGCACCGCCATCGGCCCGCACTGCTGCATCTCGCTGAGGCAGTCCGCCCAGCGGAATCGCCGCGGGTTGCGCGCGAGTTGCGCCGCGCCCAGCGTGCACTCGCCCACGAACTGCGCGATGCCGCGCAACTGCGCGATCATCCCCTGCGTCGCGAGGCCGATCCGCCGCAGCAGGCTCTCCGAGCGGTCGACCGGCGCGCCCGCGCCATGGGCCGAGACAAATTGCCCGAGCAGGCCGCGCATCTTCTCGGGCAGCGCGGAAGCGTCGCAGGGCACGCCCGCCGCACGGCACCATTCCTGCACCTCGAAGAAAAACAGCAGCAGCGACGAGTCCCACTCGCGCAGGCCCGCCACCGTCAGCCGCACGGAGGCCGGGCGCGGCTCGCCAAGCAGCCGCGCCGGCGCGGGCCGGCGGGTCGTGACCTGCCAGCAGCCGCCCGCCGCGATTTCCAGCGCCCCGCCGCGCTCGGTCGCAGTGACGCGGGCCTCCCCTGTTTCCACGACTTCGGGCATCGCGGGCGACTTCACCGGTCAGGCCCGCCCGCGCCAAACCAAATCTCGCGCGCGGGCCGGAAGGGGGTCCATGCGGCGATTCGTCCCCATCGCCCGCGCGGTGTTCCCCGGGGCGCGGAAAATTCCGCCGCCGGGCTTGCCCCGGCCCGGGGCCCCGTGCGCAATCACGGCCTCCATGTCCCGCTTTGCGACGCTCCTGCTCGACCTCGACGGCACGCTCGTCGACGCGTTCACCACCATTCATCGCGGTTATTGCCACGCGCTGCCGCGGCTCGGGCGCCCGGCCCCGACGATGGAGCAGGTGCGCCGCGCGGTGGGCGGCGGCATCCACCAAGCGATGGCGCATTTCCTGCCCCCGGACAAGATCGCCGAGGGCGTCGCGCTGCACGTGGCCTACTCCGACTCCATCCTGCTGGAGGACGTCACGCTCATGCCCGGGGCGATGGAGCTGCTGCGCGCGCAGCACGCGGCCGGCGTCGCCCTCGCCGTCTTCACCAACAAGCGCGGCGAGCACGCCCGCCGCATCTGCGATCACCTCGGCCTCACGCCGTTGCTGCGCGGCGTCTTTGGCGCGCGCGACACCCCCTGGCTCAAGCCCCAGCCCGAGTTCGCCGCCCACGTGCTCGCCCAGATCGGGGCCCGCGCGGACTCGACCCTGCTCGTCGGCGATTCGCCCTTCGACGTGCAGGCCGCGCACCACGGCGGCTTCCCCTGCTGGTGCGTCACCACCGGCACGCACGACGCCGCCGCGCTGCGGGCCGCGCAGGCCGACGCCGTCTTTCCCGATCTCGTCGCGCTGCAGCGCGCGCTCGCGGCGGCGCCCGCGCGCTAGCCCTCCATCGGCCCCCGCGCGCGCTCGACCTCGAGGCGCAGCGCCCAGAGCGACATCCACACATCGCGCAGGAACGCGATCAGCGCCGCCCCGAGGCAGAGCACGCTGCCGAGGAAGATCACGATCAGCGGCGTGCCGAAGTCGCGCGCCATCGACGCATCCGCGAAGATGGCCATCACCAGCACGCACGAGCACAGCATGCTCAGCCCCGCCAGCGTGACCGCGATGCGGATGAGCTTCGCCCGCCGCCACAGGATGCCGAGCTGGTTGTCATAGTGCGCCCGCTCCACGCCGCCGCCCGTCCGCACCTTCTCCGCCAACCCGCGCGTGCGGTCGACGATGCGGCCCATGCGGTTCGTCAGCGTGAGCATCAGCGCGCCGACGCCCGAGATGAGAATCACCGGCGTAATCGCGAGCTGGATGACGGGCAGGAGCGCGCTGGAGTTGGAATGATCCATCCCGCGCAGCCTGCCCCGGCGCCTCACCCGCGGGCAACACCGGTTTGCATCGTCGCGCAAAGCCCCTTCACCTCGCCCCGCCCGTGCCTCCGCCGCCGCCCAACTCCTCCGCCTCCACGCTGACCGGCGTGCTCGAGCGCATCATTTTCCTCAACGAGGAGAACCACTACACCATCGCGGAGTTCCGCCCCGACCTGCCGCCCGCCCCGCGCGCCGACGCCAAGGCCCGCGCCGAGCTCGTCACGATCGTCGGCGCGCTGCCGGGCGTGGAGTGCGGCGAGACGCTCCACCTCGCCGGCGAGTGGACGCGCCACGCGCAGCACGGCGCGCAGTTCAAGATCGCCGCGTTCCGGAGCGAGCTGCCCGCCTCCGTCCACGGCATCCGCAAATACCTCGGCAGCGGCCTCGTGCCCGGCATCGGCAAAGTCTACGCGAACAAAATCGTCGATGCCTTCGGCACCGACACCTTTCGCGTGCTCAGCGAGGAATCCGGCCGCCTGCGCGACGTGGACGGCATCGGCAAGAAACGCGCCACCGCCATCAAGCAGGCGTGGGACGCGAAGCGCACGGAACGCGAGCTCTACATTTTCCTCCAGACCTACGGCGTCACGCCCGCGCAATGCCTGAAGCTCGTGCAGCACTTCGGCCCCGGCGCCCAGCGGATCCTCACCACCGAGCCCTACCGCGCCGCCCGCGAGGTCGACGGCATCGGCTTCAAGACCGCCGACCGCATCGCCATCAACCTCGGCTTCGCCAACGACGCCGCGCCGCGCCTCGATGCCGGGATCATCTACGCGCTCGAGACGCTGCAGGAGGAGGGCCACACGGCCTTCCTCGAGGCCGATCTGCGCGACCACACGGCGCAGCTCCTCGAGACCAACTCCGCGCTCGTCGAGGCCCGCATCGCCGCGCTGGTCGAAAACAAGTCCCTCGTGCGGCATTGGCCGTCCGCCGCGGCTCCAACCCAGGCCACTCCCCTCCCCGGCTCCGCCTTCATCCAGCTCCCGCACCACGATCGCGCGGAGCAGAAAATCGCCGGCACCGTCGCGCGCCTCACGCGCGTCGCCAGCGGCCTGCCGCCCATCAAGATCGACGCCGCGGTCGCGTGGGCGGAGAAAAAGGCCGGCTTCGAGTTCGCCGAACTCCAGCGCGCCGCCCTCCGCGCCGCCCTCGCCCACAAGCTCTCGATCCTCACCGGCGGCCCGGGCACGGGCAAGACCACCATCCTCCGCGCGCTCGTCGAAATCCTGAAGGCGAAGCAGGTCCGCGTGCACCTCGCCGCGCCCACCGGCCGCGCCGCGCAGCGGCTCACGCAAACCACCGGGGGCTTCGCCACCACGATCCATCGCCTGCTCGGCTACGATGCCGCGGCCGGCGGCTTCCTCGCCAACGAGGACAAGCCCCTCGCCACCGATTTCCTGATCGTGGACGAAGCCTCGATGCTCGACTCGCGCCTCGCTGCCGCGCTGCTCTCGGCCGTCCCGTCGCGCGCCCATCTGCTGCTCGTCGGCGACACCGATCAGCTCCCGAGCGTCGGCGCCGGCAATGTGCTGAAGGACCTCATTGCCGTCAGCGGCCTCGCTGGAGCCGCGGCGCCCACCTTTCCCGTCACCCGCCTCTCCGTCATCTTCCGCCAGCAGGGCCAGTCGCAGATCGTCACCGTCGCGCACGCGATCAACGGCGGCGACCCCAAGGCCCCGCCGGTCGCCGGCGAAGTCTCGGCCGCGCAGGTCTGGGCCGACCTCAACTTCATCGCCGCCACCGAGGCCGAGGACTGCGTCCGCAAGGTCGTCCAGCTCGTCACCGAGTTCATCCCGCAAAAGCTCAGGTGGCCGCACCCGATCCAAGACGTGCAGGTGCTCGCGCCGATGCACAAGGGCGTCGCGGGCGTCGGCAATTTCAACGCCCAGCTCCAAGCCGCGCTCAACCCCCACGGGCGCGGCCTGCGCGCCGCCGGCGCCGAGTTCCGCGCCGGCGACAAGGTCATCCAGCTCCGAAACAACTACGACAAGAACGTCTTCAACGGCGACATCGGCACCATCACCGCGGTCGACGGCGAGGAAGGCGCGCTCGAGATCGATTTCGAGGGCGAGCGGCACCGCTTCGAGCGCGGCGAGCTCGGCGACCTCGCGCCCGCCTACGCCATCAGCATCCACAAGAGCCAGGGCAGCGAGTATCCCGTCGTGATCGTGCCGCTGCTGAAGGCGCACTTCATGATGCTCCAGCGCAACCTGCTCTACACCGCGATCACGCGCGGGAAGAAAAAGGTCTTCCTTGTCGGCGACCCCGCCGCCTACGCGATGGCCGTGCGCAACGCCGAGTCGAAGTCGCGCTGCACCCACCTCCGCGAGAAGATCACCGCGCTCGCCCCGGCGGCTGGTTGAGCCGCCCCTGCCGCGCTCAGAGGAAAAACTGCTCCGACACGATCTTCCCGTCCTTCACCTGATAGACGCACAGCTCGGACATCTTCCAGCGGTCCATGCCTTTCATCTTCACGTCCATCGCCATCGTGCAGGCGAAGGAATTGTCGGCCACCACCGGCGCCGAGACCTTGAGCGAATACATCCTCTCGACCATCGCCCCGAACTTGCGGCCCTTTTTGACGATCTTCGGCAGGCCCTTCGTGACCTTAGGGAAATCGGGCGTGGCCATGGGCTCGATGCTCACGGCGTTCGCGGCGAAAAGCTCGGTTTGGGCGGTCTCCCACTGGGCCTTGCGGCAGAGGGCGACGAGGCGTTTGGCGATGGCGGCGGTTTTCATGGGGGATACGTGGCGCGGCTGGCGCGATCAATGGGTCTATTTCTTTTCCGCCGATCCTCAGGGACCGGCAAGTGGCAAAACATCCGCGGCACGCGCCCCAGCCTTGCGCTCGTCGCCGACTCCTCCAGCCTTCGTGCGATGCACCCCCGCCGTCGTTTTCTCCGGACTTCCGGCCTCCTTGCCGCCGGCGTTGCGCTCAGCCGCGCGGCGCTGACCCGCGCCGCCGAGGCCGCGGCCCAGCGCGTCACGCTGCCCTTCGCCAACGGCGAGCGCGAGCTCGTCGCCTACCCGCAGAAGCGCCCGCTCCTCCGCCTCACCGCGCGGCCGCCGCAGCTCGAGACGCCGTTCGCCGTGTTCAACGACGGCCTGCTCACGCCCAACGACGCCTTCTTCGTCCGCTACCATCTCAGCGACATCCCGACCTCGATCGATCCGGCGGCGTTTCGGCTGCGCGTGCGCGGCAAGGTCGGCACCGAGCTTTCCCTTTCGCTCGACGAGCTGAAGCGCCTCGCGACGCCCGTCGATCTCGTCGCGGTCAACCAGTGCTCGGGCAACAGCCGCGGCTTTTTCACGCCCCGCGTCAACGGCGGCCAGCTCGGCCACGGCGCGATGGGCTGCGCGCGCTGGACCGGCGTGCCGCTGCGCGCCGTGCTCGAAAAGGCCGGCGTCGCCGCGGGCGCGCGGCAGGTGGCCTTCGACGGCCTCGATCGCGGGCCGCTGCCGGGCACGCCCGATTTCGTGAAGGCGCTCGACGTCGATCACGCGCTCGACGGCGAGGTGATGCTCGCCTGGGGCATGAACGGCGCCGACCTCCCCGTGCTCAACGGCTACCCGCTGCGCCTCGTCGTGCCCGGCTACTTCGGCACCTACTGGGTCAAGCACGTGCACGACATCGAGGTCCTCGGCGGCGAATTCACGGGCTTCTGGCAGGCGAGCGCCTACCGCCTGCCCGACACGCCGAACCATGCGATCGAGCCCGGCACGACGCCCAAGAAGACCGTGCCCATCGCGCGCTTCACGATCCGCTCGTTCATCACGAGCCACACCGAGGGCGCGACGCTGCCCGCCGGCCGCGAGGCGCGCGTGCGCGGCATCGCCTTCGACAGCGGCCTGGGCCTCCGCGAGGTCGCGTTCTCCAGCGACGGCGGCCGCTCCTGGCGCGCCGCCACGCTCGGCGCCGATCAAGGCCGCTACGCGTTTCGCGAGTGGACGATTCCCTTCACCCCCGCCGCGCGCGGTTCGCATACCCTGATGGCCCGCGCGCTCAACCGCCTCGGCGAATCACAGCCGCTCGAGCCGCTCTGGAATCCCGCCGGCTATGCCCGCAACTGCGTCGAGCCGGTCCGCATCGAAGCCGTATGAAAACCCTCCTCCTCCCAGTGCTGTTGCTCGGGTCCGCCGCCGGCGCGGCGCTCGCCGCCGAGGCAAAGCCGCGCCCGGTCACGATCACCCTGCCCGCCGAGACCGCGCGCCTCGCCGACTCGCCGCTGCCGGGCGCGGCGCTCGCCACCGCGTTTTGCTTCACCTGCCACTCCGCGGACTACGTGCTCACGCAGCCGCCGGCATCCTCGCGCACCTATTGGAAAAACACCGTCGCCAAGATGCAGAAGACGTTCGGCGCCCCGATCCCCGACAACGCCCTCGATCCGATCGCGGACTACCTGGTCAAAACCTACGGCGCGGAGCGCGCACCGGCCAAGTAGGCCCTCAGCGGCATCGCCGCACCCCGATTCCACCGCCCCGCATGCTTCGCCTGCCCCGTCTCGCCCGGCTCGCTTTCATCCTCCTCGTCGCCAGCGCCGCGACTTTCGCCGCCGATCACCGCCGCCGCGGCGCGACCGAGACCGCGCTCGACCGCTACATCGCCGCGCCCGATCCCGCCTACCACTGGACGCTCGCCGCCACCGTGCCGGAGGATGGCGTCACGACCTACTCGCTCGACCTCGTCTCGCAGCACTGGCTCACGCCCGCCGAGGTCGACCGCCCCGAATGGCGCCACTGGGTGCAAATCGCCAAGCCCGCCAACCTCGCGCACGCCACCGCGCTCCTCATGATCACCGGCGGCTCCAACGCCCCGGGCCTCCCGCCGAAACCCTCGCGCGCGCTCAGCGATCTCGCCAAGGCCACCCAGTCCGTCGTCGTCGAGCTGCGCATGGTGCCCAACCAGCCGCTCACCTTCGGTGGCGACGGCCAGCCGCGGAAGGAGGACGATCTCATCGCCTACTCGTGGGACAAATACCTCCGCACCGGCGACGAGCGCTGGCCCGCGCGCCTGCCCATGACCAAGGCGGCGGTGCGCACGATGGACGCCGTCATGGAGTTCCTCGCCAGCGCCGACGGCGGCCGCGCCACGGTGGACAAGTTCGTCGTCGCCGGCGGCTCCAAGCGCGGCTGGACGACCTGGACCACCGCGATCGTCGATCGCCGGGTCGTCGCGATCTGCCCGCTCGTGATCGACATCCTCAACGTCGAGGCCTCGTTCCGCCACCACTACCGCGCCTACGGCTTCTACGCGCCCTCCGTCGGCGACTATGTCCGCCACGGCATCCTCGAGTGGCACACCGCGCCCGAGACCAAGGCGCTCTACGCGATCGAGGATCCGTTTTCCTACCGCGACCGCCTCGCGCTGCCCAAGCTCCTGATCAACGCCTGCGGCGATCAGTTCTTCCTGCCCGACTCCTCGCAGTTCTATTTCGAGGATCTGCCCGGCGTGAAATACCTCCGCTACATCCCCAACACCGACCATTCGCTCCGCAACAGCGACGCCAACGCCACGCTCCTCGCGTGGCACCACGCCATCCTCAACCGCACGGCGCTGCCGCAATTCGCGTGGAAGCACGGCGCCGACGGCGCGCTCACCGTCACCGCGAAAACGAAGCCGACCTCCGTGCTCCTCTGGCAGGCGACGAACCCCGCCGCGCGCGACTTCCGCCTCGAGAGCTTCGGGCCCAACTGGAAAGCCACGCCCGTCGAGGGCGCCGACGGCGTTTTCACGGCAAGCGTGGCAAAGCCCGCGCAAGGCTGGAGCGCTTATGTGATGGAGCTGACCTTCGACCTCGGCGGCCCCGCGCCGCTGAAGCTCACGACCGACGTGACCGTGACGCCGCGCACGCTGCCGTTCGATCTGCCGACCCCCCAGCCGCCGCGGGGATTCCTCAGCCGGTGACGCCGGGGCGGGCGCCGGTCGTGGCGGCGCAGACCCCATCATCAAAAAACTTTGATCGTTTTCGTCCCGCTGTTCCCCTCTCCGCATGCACAAAGGCCGGCTTGAAGCGTTCAGCGATGGCGTCATCGCCATCATCATCACGATCATGGTGCTGGAGTTGAAGGTGCCGCACGGCACCGACCTCACCGCGCTCGCGAAACTCGCGCCCGTGTTTCTCAGCTACGTGCTGAGCTTCGTCTACGTCGGCATCTACTGGAACAACCACCACCATCTTTTCCAGGCGGTGAAGCACGTGACCGGCGGGGTGCTCTGGGCCAACCTCCACCTCCTGTTCTGGCTGTCGCTGTTTCCTTTCGCCACGGACTGGATGGGCGAGAACCACTTCGCCCCGTGGACGGTCGCCGTTTACGGCGGCGTGCTCATCATGGCCGGCACCGCCTACTGGATTCTCGTGCGCACGCTGCTCGCCGGCCACGCGGCGGATTCGCACCTCGCCCGGGCCATCGGCTCCGATTTCAAGGGCAAGATCTCCGTCGTCATCTACGCCACGGCCATCCCGCTGGCGTTCTGGCAGACGTGGCCCAGCCTCGCGCTCTACGTGGTCGTCGCGGGCATCTGGCTCGTGCCCGATCGTCGGATCGAAAAAACCCTGCCCGCTTGAAAAGCCCCGCCCCGCCCGCGCGCTGCGTCCTCCCCGCGGGCGTCGCGCCCCCCGAGCGAGGCTGGAGCGCATCCATGATGGGGCTCACGTTCGACCCCGGCGGCCCGCGCTGCGCGCGAAGAATTTCCTTGGCCCGCCGCCGCGGGCGGGCCTCATGCCGCCATGTCATTGGGCGTCGTCGGGCAACGTTGTGTGAGTGAGCGCGAGCCGGAGCTCGGGCTCGGGGTCGTCGCGTCGGTCGATCGCGCGGCCAAGCGCATCGCGGTCGCGTTTCCCGCCACGGGGGAAAAGCGGCTCTACGCGCTCGGCACCAGCGTGCTCAAGCGCGTGCAGTTTCCCGCCGGCGAGACGGTCGCGACGCGTGATGGCGGCTCGCTCGTCATCGAAGGCGTGGAGGAAACCGACGGGCTGCTGACCTACGTCGGCGGCGGCCGCCGGGTGCGCGAGGACGCGGTGTCGGACGTGGCGGGCGCGAGCTCGCCGCCGCAACGCTTCCTCGCGGGCCAGACCGATCCGGGCGAGGTGTTCGACCTGCGGCTGCGCGCGCTGCAGGCGCAGGCGCGCTTCCGGCAGTCGGAGGTGCGCGGCTGCCTCGGCGGCCGCCTCGATCTGATTCCGCACCAGTTCTACATCCTGCACGAGGTCGCGGCGCGGCGCATCCCGCGCGTGCTCCTCGCCGACGAGGTGGGCCTGGGCAAGACCATCGAGGCGTGCCTCATCGTGCAGCGCCTGCTCATCACCGGGCGGGCAAGGCGCGTGCTCATCCTCGTGCCCGAGCCGCTCACGCACCAGTGGTTCGTCGAGCTGCTGCGGCGGTTCAACCTCTGGTTCAGCATCTACGACGAGGCGCGCTGCGCCGACTGCGAGGCGAGCGACCCCGGGAAGAACCCGTTCCACGCCGCGCAGCTCGCGCTGAGCAGCGTCACGTTTCTCTCGCACCTCGAGCACCGTCGCGAGCAGGCGCTGGCCGCCGGCTGGGACCTCGTCGTGATCGACGAGGCGCACCACCTCGATTGGACGCCGCAGCAAGCGAGCCCCGGCTACGCGCTCGTCGAGCGCCTCGCCGCCACGAGCCCCGGGCTGCTGCTGCTCACCGCCACGCCCACGCAGCTCGGCCTCACCGGGCACTTCGCGCGCCTGCGCCTGCTCGACCCGCACCGCTACGCGGACCTCGAAAAGTTCCGCGCGGAGGCCGCGGGCTTCGGCGCCGTCGCCGCCATCGCGGAAAAAATCGTCGCGCGCCAGCCGCTCGCCGCCGCCGACCGCGCCGCGCTGGAAGAACTTTTCCACCGCGATCCCGCGCGGCTCGCGCGGCACCTCGACGCGCTCGCGGCGGGCCAGCCCGGCGCGCACGAGGCGCTGTTGCAGACGCTGCTCGACCAGCACGGCACGGGCCGCGTGGTGTTTCGCAACACCCGCGCCGCGATGACGGGCTTCCCGCGCCGCCAATACTGCCCCGAGCCCCTCGACCCCGCGGGCAACCTCGCGCTCCTCGCCCGCGCCGCGCGCGAGCTGCAGGCCGAGGAGACCGGCGCGGAGGCCGGCATCCGCCACTCCTTCAAGGAGGACCCACGCGTCGACTGGCTCGTGGCCTTCCTCCTCGCCGACCGCGCGCGCAAGGTCCTCCTCATCTGCAAGAGCCAGCGCAAGGTCGCCGCGCTCGAGGCCGCGCTGAAGGAAAAGACCAACGTCAGCATCGGCCTCTTCCACGAGGGCCTGCCGCTCGTGCAGCGCGACCGGCAGGCCGCGTGGTTCGCCGAGCCGGGCGGCGCGCAGCTCCTCCTCTGCTCCGAGATCGGCAGCGAGGGCCGCAACTTCCAGTTCGCGCACGACCTCGTGCTCTTCGACCTGCCGCTCAACCCCGGCCTGCTCGAGCAGCGCATCGGCCGCCTCGACCGCATCGGGCAGACGCAGACGATTAAGATTCACGTCCCCCACCTCGCCGGCAGCGCCGAGGCGGTCGTCGCCGCGTGGTATCACCGCGGGCTCGATGCCTTCGAGACCTCGCTCGCCGGCGGCACGGAATGCCAGGAAAAGTTCGGCGCCCGCGTGCTCGAGCTCGCCCTCGCCCACGACGGCAGGACGGACACGAGGCTGGAGCCGCTCCTCGCCGAGACCGCCGCCTTCCGCGCGGAGCTCGCGGAGAAAATGCGCCGCGGCCGCGACCGCCTGCTCGAGCTCAACTCCTTCAACCGCGCCGTCGCCGAGCGCGTGATCGCGCAGGTGCGCGCCGCCGACGCCGATCCCTTCCTGCGGGCGTTCCTCCTCGCGCTGCTCGATCACTTCGGCGTGCGCGTGAAGGAGCACGAGGAGGGCGATGTCTTCCTCGACCCGAGCCACGCCTACATCGAGTCGTTCCCCTCGATCCCGGCCGACGGCATGCTCGCGACCTTCGACCGCCGCCGCGCCATCGCGCGCGAGGACATCCGCTTCCTGTCCGCCGACCACGCGCTCGTGCAGGACGCCATCGACCTGCTCATCGACTCGCCGGCGGGCACGACCGCGTTTGGCCGCATCCTCTCGGACGAGCCCAACCTGCTCCTCGAGGCCGTCTTTGTGCTCGAAGCCGTCGCCGACGCGCGCTGGCAAGTGGACCGCTTCCTCGCGCCCACGCCCGTCCGCGTGCTCGTCGACCTGCGCGGCAACGATCTCACCGACGCGCGCGACGCGAGGCGCATCGCGGCGGACTTTGAGGACGAGCCGCCGCACCGTTTCCTTGAGCAGCGCAGCTTCAACGCCGGCGTGCTCAAATCCCTCGTCGAGTCCGCCACCGAGAGCGCCGGGACGCGCACGCGCGCCCTCACGGCCGCCGCCGCCGAGCGCGCCACCGCGACCCTGCAGGCCGATATCCAGCGCCTCGTCGATCTCGCCAAGGTGAACGACCACATCCGCCCCGAGGAAATCGCGCTGGCCCGCGAGCAACTCGACCGCACCCGCGCCGCCATCGCCGCCGCCCGCCTGCGGCTCGACTCGATGCGGGTGATCCTGGAGGGCGAGCGGGAAGGCTGAGCGGAACGCCCGGGCAGGGCGGGTCACAGACCCGTCCCATTCGCGCCGGCCATACGACGAAAGCAAAGTGCGGAGGTGATTTTTCCGCGGGGTTGTGCAGCGTGGACGGGCCGACTCATGCGCCGCGTCCTTTTTCTTTTCGTTCTGCTCTCCGCGCTGCGCGCCGCCGAGCCGGCGGAGGCGATGCTCGTCGTGCTGGGCGACATGCATTCCGCCTACGAGCGCAGCGCGCAGCTCGTCGCGCGCGTCGATCGGCTGAAGGCGGAGCATCCCGGCGTGCCGCTCGCCGTGCTGCTCAACGGCGACACGATGGAATACGGCAACGCCGTCGCGCGCCGCACCGGCGGCGCGATTGACTTCGCGCTCCTCGCCGCGCTGGCCGCGCGCGCCCCGCTGGTCGTCAACCTCGGCAACCATGAGCCGGAGTTCTTCGACGTCGCCGAGACGGTAAAAAAACTCGAGGCCGCCGGGGCCCGCGTGGTCAGCGGCAACCTCCGTGATCCCGCGACCGGGAAAAACTACGCGCCCGCCACGCACGCGCTGCGCCTCGGCGCGCACACGGTCACTGTCGTCGGCGTGACCACCGACAAGCTCTCCACCTGGCGGGTCGCCATCCGCCCGCAGCTCGACCTCGCCGATCCGGTCGTGTGGGCGCGGGAGAATTTTGCCTTGTGGCTGAAGCCCGGGGCCGCGGTGCCCGCCATCGTCCTCAGCCACGCCGGCCTCCGCGCCGACCGGGCGATGCTGCCGCTCGTGCCCGACGGCACGCTCTTCGCGGGAGCGCACGATCACCTGCGCTTCGTGCACCGCGCGGGACGGACCGTCTATTTCCATTCGGGGAGCTGGCTGGAGTTCGCCTCCATCGCACGGTTGCGCCGCGATCCGGCGGGCCGATTCGCCTGGGCGGTGGAGCAGGTGCCGCTCCGCGCCGGCGATCCCGCCGAGCCCACGCTGGCAAAGTTCGTGCGCGAGACGCTGGGGAAGAATCTCACGCCCGAGGAAGCCATGGTCGTCGGCCGCTCCTCCCGGGCGCTCGCACCCGGCGACGCCGCGCGCTTTGCCGTCGAGGCCGCGCGCGCCGCGGCGGACGCGGACGCGGCGCTCGTGGGCGCGACGACGTTCGGCGCCGGCCTGCCGGCCGGCGACGTGACGCGCTACGCGTTCGACGCCTGCGTGCGCTTCGACGGCCCGCTCTACGCCGCCGAGGTCAGCGGCGCGTGGCTGCAAAAAATCCTCGCCCGGGCCAACCAAGGCCCCGAGACGCCGTTCGCCGACCGCGGCGGCGAGAATCTCGTCGCCGCGGTGCGCGGCCCCATCGAGCCCGGCCGCACCTACCGCCTCGTCACCGCCGATTGGATCGCCAGGAACGCCAAGACCTACCTCGGCGACGATCCGCCGGCGCTCGCGGAGCGGAGGCCGGAATTGAAGCTGAAAGCCGCCGTGCTCGGGGCGCTGAATCGATGAACTTGAAGCGATCCGATTTCACCGCGGGAAACGGGGCCAGGGCTCCCGCGCGTTCCACTTTCCCGCCCTTTCCTCCCGTTCAAAGGATCTGCTCGATCTCGCTCGCCCTCTCGCTCGCCCTCGCGCACCCGCTCCGCGCCGCCCAGCCCGCGCCGCCCGGCGCGCTCACCGCCGAGATGGATCAACTCTTTGTCACCGGCCGCCAGCTCTTCGAGCTGTTCGCCCCGGCCGACATCAAGGCGCAGTTCGAGTGGCCGACCAAGGAGCGCTGGGACGCCTTCGTGAAAAAATTCCAGCGGGCGCTCGAGGGCGACTCGCTCCAGGATCTCGCCGACTGCGCGCGGGAGGGCCGCGAGGCCGTGAACGCCCTGCGGCTCGTCCCGGGCTACGAGGACCTCGCCGATTGGCTCGAGCAGCGCATCGATTCCTTTGAGGGCGCGAAGCAGTCGCTGGCCCCCCAGCCGCCCGGGCCGTCGGTGCCTTCGCCGAAGCTCTACGAGCCCGTGCCGCACTATCACCTGTGGCTGGCGCGCGTGCAGTCGCGGCCCGCGCCCGCGCGCGCCGCCGCACTCATGCCGCGCCTCCGCGCCGCCTTCGCCGCCGAGGGCGTCCCGCCCGAGCTCGTCTGGCTCGCCGAGGCGGAGAGCTCGCTCAATCCCAATGCGCGCAGCCCGGTCGGCGCCAAGGGCTTGTTCCAGTTCATGCCCGACACCGCGAAGGCGATGGGCCTCTCGACGTTTTTGCCCGACGACCGCACCGACCCGGAGAAATCCGCGCGCGCCGCCGCGCGCTACCTGCGCCAGCTCCACGGCCGCTTCGGCAACTGGGCGCTCGTGCTCGCCGCCTACAACGCCGGCGAAGGCCGCGTCGCCCGCACCCTCGCGCAGCACCAGGCCGCGAGCTACACCGCCATCGCCGAGAAACTCCCCGCCGAGACGCGCATGTATGTCCCCAAGGTCTGCGCCCTCATCGCGACGCGCGCGGGGGTGGCGCCGGAGAAGATTGCCGCGCCGGCGGGATTGCCGCGGAGCCGCCGCTGAAAACAGGTTCGCCAGCCCGGGCTGCCCGCCTTTGCTCGCGCGATGGGATTTTTCGATCGCTTTGCCACGCGGAAACCCGCGCCCACGGCAGCCGCTGCCGCGGCGGAAAACCCGGCGCATCCGTCCGCTGCGCCGTCTTCTCCCACCAAGCCCCGCCTCGCCGCGGCGCGCGAGCGGCTCGACGCGAAGGATCTCCCCGGCGCGATGGCGATCTATGAGGAAATCCTCGCCGCCGGCGCGGGCGACCGCGCGGATGTGCTCGTCGCCATCTCGGGCGACCTGGGATCGCACGGGCACGTGGCGGAGATCGTCGAGCTCATCGCCCCGCGCTACGCCGCCGACCGGCATGGGCCCGCGACCGGCCTCAACCTGCTCCAAGCCTACCTCGCCGTTGGCAACGCCGACGCGGCGCAGCACGTGCTCGACATCCTCTTCGCGCTCAACCGGCCGGAGCTCGAGGAGCGGCTGCACGGCTTTTCGAACGCGATCGCGGAGATGATGATCGGGCCGGCGGCAACTCCCGCGGCGCCGCCGCGCGGGCCGGGCGGCGATGAGCCCAAAATCGGCCTCGTCACGATCAGCAAGCCGATCTGGGCCTATGGGCTCGAGGCCCTCGGGACGCGCGTGCTGCCGGACAAGGAAGGCCGGCTGCGTCGCGTCGCGTTTGCGCAGCTCGCGCTGCCGGGCCGCGGCACCAACCTCGCCGCGCTGCCGGAGAACGCGCCGCCGGAGGACGGGATCGGGCGTCTCTCGCGCGCGCTGCCGCTCTGGCTGGCGGAGACTTTCTATTTTTCCTCGGCCTATGCGCCCGTCGCCGCGGTGGGCCTGCTCACCACCGCCCCCGGCGCGGGCCGGCTCGTCGATTTCGGCGCGGAGTGGTCGCTGGAAAACCTGCGCCAGCTGGTCGACACCACCGATGGCGGCCTCGACTACATCGTGACCGGCGCGCTCCGCGCCAAGGACGGCGACCACGAGGTGACGCTGCGCGTGTGGGAGGTGAAATCCTTCCGCGAACGCAAGGCCTTCGCCGCGCGCTGGACGCCCGCCGGCGCCGATGCCGCGCTCGGCCAGCTCCTCGCCCAACTGCGCGCCTACATGGAGTGGACCCCCGCCACCACCGGCCAGGCGTGGGCGGCTCCGGCGCAACCGCAGGGGTGGCTCGACACGCTCGGCGCCTCGCTCGGGCTGTTCCTCGCCGAGAAAAATATCCTGCCCGCCGACCAGCTCGCCCCGGTCGAGGTCGATTTGCGCGCCGCGGGCGAGCGTGCGGCCAGCGGCGAGACCGCGTCGCTGGCGTGGCTCACCCTGCGTGCGCGCGCCGCGAAGCTCGGCGTTGCCAAGGCACCGTGGCCGTCGCTGGCGGCCTCGGCCCTGGTCGACGAGGCGGGAAAAATCCTCGGACTGTAGGGCCGCCGGCCGGGTTTTTCGCCTCGCGCGTCGCGCCTTGCCCGCCCGGCGGGCGGGCCTACAACAGGCCGCGCCCATGCCCACCCGCACCGTCGACCTGCGCATCCGCGCGACCACGCCGCTCGTCACGCCGGCCGCGCTCGCCGCGGAGCTGCCGCTGCCCGACGCGGGGGCAACCCTCGTCGCGCAGGCTCGCGATGCCGTCGCGCGCATCGTCACCGGCGCGGATGACCGGCTGCTGGCCGTCGTCGGCCCGTGCTCGATCCACGATCCGGCGGCGGCGCTGGAATATGCGGCGCGGCTGCGCGAGGCGGCGGCGTTGCACGCGGGCGACCTGCTGATCGCGATGCGCGTGTATTTCGAGAAGCCGCGCACCGTCGTCGGCTGGAAGGGCCTCGTCAACGACCCGCTGCTCGACGGCAGCTTTCAGATCAACCTCGGGCTGCGGCGCGCGCGCGAGGTGATGCTCGGCGTCATCGCCGCGGGCCTGCCGGTGGCGACGGAGTTTTTGGACACGACGCTCGGCCAATACTACGCCGAGCTCGTCGCGTGGGGCGCCATCGGCGCGCGCACCGTCGAGAGCCAGGTGCACCGCGAGCTGGCATCGGGGCTCTCGATGCCGGTGGGTTTCAAAAACCGCACCGACGGCGACGTGCAGGTCGCGGTCGACGCCATCCGCTCGGCGCGGCACCCGCACTGGTTTCCCTCGCTCACGCGCGACGGCGCGCCGGCCGCGCTGGGCACGGCGGGCAACGAGCACACGCACCTCGTGCTGCGCGGCGGGACCGCGGGGCCGAATTTCTCCGCCAACCACGTGCGGGCGGCGGCGGCGCTCCTGGCGAAGCACCGCCTCCCGCCGCACCTCATGATCGACTGCTCGCACGCCAACAGCGGCAAGGACCCCGCGCGGCAGCCGCTCGTCGCCGCCGATCTCGCCGCCCAGCTCGCCGCGGGCGAACGCGCGATCGCCGCGGTCATGCTCGAGAGCAACCTCGTCGGCGGCGCGCAGGACTTCGCGGCGCGCCCGCTCGTGCATGGCCGCAGCGTGACCGACGCCTGCCTCGCATGGGAGCAGACGCTCCCCGTGCTCGACACGCTCGCCGCCGCCGTGCGCCGCCGCCGCGCCGCGGCGTGATCGCCATGGACGACGCTTTCTGGACCCATGGCGTGCGAGCGGCGGGGGCGCTTCATCTGCTCACGGTGGCGCTGGCGCACTTCACGCCGATCCCGCCCGGCTGGGACGAGAACCTTTCGCGCCTGCCCGAGGTCCACCGCCGCTTTGCGGTCGCGCAGAATGTCTTCATCGGCGCGGCCATGGGGTTTGCGGGCATCGTGAGCCTCGCGTTCGCGCGCGAGCTGGTCAGCGGCTCGATCGCCGCGCGCATCGTGTGCGCTGGCATCGCGCTCTGGTGGGGCGGACGGCTCGTCGTGCTGCCGTGGCTGCGCGTGTGGCCGGAGCTGCGCACGCCGCTGCTGCGCGCGGGGTTCGTGCTGCTGCACGCCGAGTGCGCGGCCTTTGCCCTCGTCTACGGCTGGCTCGCGTCGCGGCCGGCTTGACGCGACGGGCCGCGCGTCGCGACGGTGGGGCGTGCCCTCGAAACCGATTCCCGGCTCCACCGGCGAAGTGCTCACGTGCCTGCCGTCGCCCTATCTCGCGCACCCGGCGACGGGGCTGCTCTACCTGCCGCGCTTTCTCGCGAAATGCCGCTACGTGAAGGCGCACGGCGCGCTGCCCGCGAGCTACGCCAAGAACTACAAGCGCGGCTGCGACCGCTTCCTCTCGCAGCACCTCGGCATCGAGCCGGCGGCCGTGGAGCAAATCGTGTTCGAGTCCGCCGACGACACGGAGGTCGAGGCCAAGCTGAAGCGCCTCCTGCCCGTCGACGTGCGCGCGGCGGAATGGAACCGTCGGCTCGTGCAGATGGGCATGACCGTCAACGGCCGCGAATTTCTCCTCCAGGCCCTCACCGCGATGGGCTGCGCCGACCGCATCGACGAGATCAAGAGCGTGCCGGACCTGATCGAGTTCGACGAGGGGCGGATCGAATAGAGGGACAAGTAGGGCGGGTCTGTGACCCGCCATCGGGGCGAACACTCAACGCGCGAAAGGGCGGGGTCACAGACCCGCCCTACCCACGCTGCGCCGCCACCGTGCCGCTGCGGCCGTCGATCTCCGCCATCACCTGATCGCGCACGGGGATCGCCGCGCGGCGCGCGAGGAGTTCGCGCGCATGGTCGTCGAGACGGATGAAGTGCACGCCGCGCGCGCGGCACGCGGCGAGGAGTTCGCGAAATAGCGCGCGCCGCCCCATCCCTTCGATCTCAGCGTGGATCGTGAGCACGTTCGCCTGGTCCTCGCGCAGCAGCGCGAGGTAGTGCGCGACGATTTTTTCGTCGGGAAACTCGGGGCGGCCCATCAGCTCGTCGAAGGTGGGCAACGTGCTTGGGATCTCGAGCGTGTTGAAAACTTGCCCGTCGAACCGCGGGAAAAATGGCGCGCCCCCGCGCGTGTCGCTCGCGTAGAGCAGGCCGGCGCGCTCGTAGGCGACGCGGCTGCGGGCGTTGCTCTGCCAGCCGGCCGCGCCGGCGGTGTGCGCCTCGGCGCCGAAGATGCGGCGGAACTCCGCGCGCGCCGCGTCGAACTCCGCGTCCACCTCCGCCTGCGTCATCGTCTGCACGAAGTCCTGCCAGCGGTAGTGGTTGAAGCAGTGGATGCCGACCTCGAAGCCCGCGTCGCGCACGGCGCGCATCGTGTCGGCGTTGCGCCGGCCGATGTGCGGCGCGGGCAGCAGCGTGCCGTTGAGCAGCGTGCGCACGCCGTAGATCGAGACGACGCTCGTGCGGCTGACCTTCTTGAAAAAACCCGGGCGAAACACGCGCGTGATCGCGCGTCCCGTCTGGTCCGGCCCGAGCGAGAAGAGGAAGCAGGCCGGCGCGCCAAACTCGCGGCAGTCCGCGACGAGATTCGGCACGCCCTCGCGCGTGCCGCGATCGGTGTCGACGTCGACTTTGAGGGCGAGGCGGACGGGCATGGGTGGATTCGTGGCGGAAGCCGTGAGGCTTTCGCGAAACGCTCACGCGTTCCGCTACCGGCGCAGCGTTACTCCAGCCTGTAGTCCTTGTGCGCGAGGTGATAGTCCAGCGTGCGCTTGATCGCCTGCTTGAGGTTCACCTTGGGCGCCCAGCCAAGCTGCCGCTTCGCCGCGGCGATCGAGGGCACGCGCTTCTGGATGTCCTGATAGTATTTCCCGAAATATTTCCCGCTCGGCACCACGGTGGTCTTCGCCGCCTTCGCGTGCTCCGCGTAGCCGGGATAGTCCCGGAACGCCGCGATGATGAGCTTCGCGAGCTCGGCCACGCTCACCTCGTTGCGCGGGTTGCCGAGGTTGAAGATCTGGCGCGAGGCGCAGCCGTCCTTGTTCTCGATGATGCGCAGGAGCGCGTCGATGCCGTCGTCGATGAAGGTGAAGGAGCGCGTCTGCTTGCCGCCGTCCACGAGCTGGAGCGGCTTCTTGAAGATCACGTTCGAGATGAACTGCGTGAAGAGCCGCGAGCTGCCCTCCTTGGGCTCCATCACGTCGTCGAGCTTCGGGCCGATCCAGTTGAAGGGGCGGAAGAGCGTGTAGTCGACGCCGTCGCGCACGCCATAGGCGTAGATGACGCGGTCGAGCAGCTGCTTCGAGCACGCGTAGATCCAGCGCTGGCGCTCGATGGGGCCGTAGACGAGCGGGCTCGTGGCCTCGTCGAGCTGGCGGTCGGGCGACATGCCGTAGACCTCGGAGGTCGAGGGGAAGATGACGCGCTTCTTGTATTTCGCGCACTGGCGCACGACGCCGAGGTTGGCCTCGAAATCGAGCTCGAAGACCCGCAGCGGGTCCTTCACGTATTGGATCGGGTTGGCGATGGCGACGAGCGGGATGACGGCGTCGCACTTCTTCACGTGATACTCGATATACTCGCGGTTGATCGTGATGTCGCCCTCGACGAACTTGAAGCGCGGATCGCCGAGGCTGTCCTCCAGCTTGTGCGAGCCGATGTCCATGCCGTAGACCTCCCAGTCCTTCTGGGTGAGGATGGCGCGCGTAAGCGAGCTGCCGATGAAGCCGTTGGCACCGAGGATGAGGACGCGAAGAGGCATGGCGGGAGAAAATCGGGAAAGCGGCAGATTGGGAAACGGAAAAACTCAGAGTCGCTGCCCCACGCGCAACGTCGGCGCAGGCGCTCCGCGCCATTCGGTCTTCGTGAGTTCCAACGCACCCTCCGCGGTCGCGACCACGAGCGGGGCCACGGAGAGAACCTCTCCGGGGAGCGGCTTGCTTTTCGCAGGACCGGCGCTCGTCGGCCGCCCTACGAGACGCTGCACCTCCCGCGAATCCGTTTCGGCCCACCACACCATCAGGCGCGCGCCGCCGACATCGACGAACGCCCCAGGATACGGATCGGTGACGGCGCGGATGAGGTTGAAAATCTGCCGCGAAGTTTGCGCCCAGTTGATGCGGCCGTCCTCGGGCTTGCGGCCGGTGAAGTAGGAGGCCTGCGTTTCGTCCTGCGGCGTCTCGCGGGCGGCGCCGGCGAGCAGCGCGTCGATTTGCCGCGCGAGCACGCGGCGCGCGCACGGCAGGACCTTGCGAAACGCCTGCTCCGCCGTGTCGCGCGGGCCGATATCGACGCCTTCCTGATCGACCATCGCGCCGGCATCGGCGCTTTTCACCATGCGATGCAGGGTCATGCCGATGCGCGGTTCGCCATGGAGCACGGCCCAGTTGATGGGGGCGCGGCCGCGGTATTTGGGGAGGAGCGAGCCGTGCATGTTCCACGCGCCCAGCCGCGGGAGCGCGAGGATCTTCGTGCCGATCATGTGGCGGTAATAGACCGAGAGGATCAGGTCAGGCGCGAGGGCGGCGATCTTTTCGCGCCACTCGGGGGTGTTCACGGACTCGGGCGTGAAGACGGGGATGCCCTTCTCCCGCGCGGCGACGGCGGGGGTCTTGAACCAGATTTTTTCGTGCGGGTTGTCCTCGTGCGTGACGAGGGCGACGACGTTGTCCCCGCGCGCCAGCAGCAGCGAGAGGCATTCGTAGCCGACCTCGCTGTAGCCGAAAAACAGGATGCGCGGCGGGCTCACGCGCCCTCCTCCACCGGCGGCGCGGGCCAGAGCAAACGACGCAATCCCGCCGGCGACGTGACCGGCGCCTGGCAGGCGAAATCCTCGCACACATAGGCCGCGGCCCGACCGTCGATCGGCTTCATCGCCGCGATCCACGGCGCGCGCGAGGCGAGCCACGCCTGCCCCTCGCGACCGTCGGCCGCGAGCAGCGCGCGGCGCGGGCCGAGCGATTCGTGAATCACCGCCACGAGCGCGTGGAAATCCTCCCGCGCCGGATCGCCCGCGATCACGATGTGGCGCGGGGATTCGAGCGCGAGCTCGGCCGCGCAGAGCATCTGCGGCATGGCGTGCGGCGCGCGGCTCCACTGCGCGCGGAACGCGTCGATGGTGCGGCGGCCGCGCTCGCGCCGCGCATCGTCGTTCAAGAGCGTGGCGAGGCGGAGGAGGTTCATCGCCGCGACGCTGCTCGGCGCCGGCTCGGCGCCGTCGTAGTCCTCCTTCAAGCGCAGCACGATGCTCGCGTCGCCCGCCGCGGAGTTGAAATAGCCGCCGCGCTCGGCGTCCCAGAAAAGCCCGTCCATTGTCGTCTGCAATTGGTCGGCCCAGCGCAGCCAGCGCACGTCGAACGACGCCTCATGCAGATCGAGGAGCCCCTGGACGAAATAGGCGTAGTCCTCGGCAAAGCCTTCCGCTGCGCCACGGCCGTCGCGCCAGCCGCGGAAGAGGACGCCGCGCGCGGGATCGAACAATGCGCGCTCCACAAACCCCGCGGCCCGGACGGCCGCCGTGAGATACGCCGCGTCGCCCAGGACCTGATGCCCGCGAGCGAGCGCGGAAATCATCAGGCCGTTGTTGGCGGTGAGAATCTTGTCGTCCAGCAGCGGGCGCGGCCGGCTCGCGCGCGCCGCGCGCAGGCGCGCCAGCGCCGAAAGCAAGCGGTCGTTGGCCTGCTCGGGCCCGAGCGAAAACTGCCGCGCCGTCTCCGCCAGCGAGCGGCGCTGGGCAAGGATGTTCTTCCCGCGAAATTCCCCGTGCGGATCGAGGTGCGCGGCGACGTTGCCATTTTCCTCGACGCCAAAATGCGCGGCCACGAAGGCCGCGTCCTCGCCCAGCGCGACGCGAAGCTCTGTGGCCGTCCACACGTAGAACGCGCCCTCGGCGTGCTCCGGCCTGCCCTGCGCGATGAGCGAGTCCGCATCCTCCGCGGTGTAGAACCCGCCCGCCGGCGCCGTCAGATCACGCGCGACGTAGTCGAAGGCGCCGCGCGCCATCCACGCGAAGCGCTCGTCGCCCGTCGCCTGCCGCGCCTCGAGGCAGTTGATCGCGATCTGCGCCTGATCGTAGAGCATCTTCTCGAAGTGCGGCACGAACCACGCCTCGTCCACCGAGTAGCGATGGTAGCCGCCGCCGATGTGATCGTGCAGGCCGCCCCGCGCCATCGCGCGCAGCGTGGCGGCCGCGAGGCGCACCGCCTCCGCGCCCATCTCGCTGCCGAGTCCCTGCAGCGCCGCGACGCGGAAAAGGAAATTGAGGTTCGAGGCGCGCGGAAACTTCGGCGCGCCGCCGAAGCCGCCGTTTGCCGGATCAAAGGATTCGTAGAAATGCTCGAAACCCTTCTCAAAGGCCCTGCCTGCCGCGTCCGCCAGCGCACTCTCTCCCTCTCCTTGTCGCCGCGTCTCCCCGTCTCCCGTCTCCTGCCTCCCGCCTCCTTCAAAATGCTCCCGCAGCGTCGCGATCACGCGATCACCCTCGGCGACAAGTTTCTCCCGCTCGTCCCGCCAGCCGCGCGCGATGGCCTCGAGGAGGCGGGGAAAGCCCGCGCGGCCGCCGCGATCCTCGGGCGGGAAATAGGTGCCGCCGTAGAAGGGCTTCAGCTCCGGCGTGAGCCACGCGCTCAGCGGCCAGCCGCCATGGCCGGTCATCGCCTGCACGTAGGCCATGTAAACCTTGTCCACGTCGGGCCGCTCCTCGCGGTCGACTTTGATCGGGATGAAGTGCTCGTTGAGAATCTCGGCCGTCGCGGCGCTCTCGAACGACTCGTGCGCCATCACGTGGCACCAATGGCAGGTCGAGTAGCCGATGCTCAGGAAAATCGGCTTCTGCTCGGCCCGCGCGCGGGCGAACGCCGCCTCGCCCCACGGCAGCCACTGCACGGGGTTGTCCGCGTGCTGGAGGAGGTAGGGCGATTTCTCGCGCGCGAGGGCGTTGGGCATGAAGGCGCGAGCCAAGGGCAAAACGCGGCGGAGGCAAAGCGGCAAAGTAGTAGCGCGAGGCTTCAGCCCGCGCGAAAAACCCGGAGCATGGACCACGGATCGCACGGATGAACACGGGGAATTCTCGGCTGCGGAAACCCATCCGTGTTCATCTGTGCAATCCGTGGTTAAGCTTGGTTCCCGTCCCTGCGCGGGCTGAAGCCTCGCGCTACCTCAACCCTTTTCCATCTCCGCCAGCTTCGTGGCAGCTTCTTCCCACGCTTTGGTCGCAGCGGCGATCTCGTCGACGATCACGCTCAACTCGCGGTTGAGGTGGTGGAACTTGCCCTTGTCGGCGTAGGACGCCGGATCCTCGAGCGCCGCGGTGATCTCATTTTGCTTCGCCTCGAGCTCGGACACTTTCTTTTCCAACTGGCCGACTTGCTCGCGGAATTTCCGGATTTCGTTCGGCGTGGCCTTCTTTTTCTGGGGATGCGGCGCCCCCGCCGCGTCCGGCCGCGGCGGGG
>JBGAGU010000016.1:0-78395 GCA_044226505.1 Opitutaceae bacterium | reverse complement strand
GCCCCCCCCCCCGCCGCTACTCGACGCTGCTCGGGTGGAACAGCCAGCCTGAGAGCGATTGCTGGCCGATGAGGGGCAGGCCGCAGAAAAGGTGCAGGCGGTTGATTTCAAGGCCGTCCGTCGCGCCGAGGATTTTGGCGGCCTGGGTGTCGTAGGATTTTTCCCCGTAGGCGATGGCGGCGTGGTGCAGCACCACCGGCAGTTGATCGTGGAATGGATCCCACCAGTCGCCCTTGGTGTGGCCGGTCTCCGAGAGCGGCCAGGCCTTGGGCGGGTAGGGGCCGGCGTGGCGCGCCACGGTGTCGAGCGCGCGGCGCAGGCCGCGGCCGTCGGGCGTCGCATAATTCCACACGTCGATCCCGAGGGCGCGGCCCATCGTCGCGAGGTTGAAGAGCGCGTAGAGGTGAAAGCTGCTGTAGCTGAGCGAGCGTGTGCGGCGGCGCTCGCGTTGGAAAAAGCCGTCGGCCTCGACCGCGAGCGCGAGCCGCGGCTTCGTCCGCTCGATCAGCTCGCGCGCCTGCGCCTCGTCGCCGACGAACAGCGCCATCGCGGCCATCTGCGCGTGGTAGAAGCTCGCGATGTTGTGGACGGACGCGCGGTATTCGTCGTCGGCGCGACGGCGCACGTTGGCGAGGAAAACGCGGAACCACGCGACGAGCCCGGCCTGATCTTTTTCCGTCCACGCCTTGCCGACTCCCAACAGGCCGACGGCATCGATGAGCCGCGGCAGGAAACGCGTGTCGATCACCTGCGTATGACCCGTGGTGGCGCCCGGGATGATCTGGGCATGCACCAAGTCGGGCGTCATCGCCGTCGCCGGATCGAGGAACCACACGCGCACAAGGTGCGCCGCGCGCGACGCGTAGTGCTCGCGTCCCGTGAACGTGTAGGCGAGGGCGAGCGTCTCCGCGGCCTGCACAAGCCGCTCGAGCGGCACGCGATCATAGTCCTGCCACCACTCGGGATTGGTGAAGCCGTCGCGGTTCTTGTAGGGCAGGCCGTCGGGTTTTTCCGGATCGGGCCAGTGATACGGCGAGACGCTCAGGTAATCGTGCTTGTTGCCGGTCGGCGCCGCGCGGCTCTTCAGCACGACGGAAAACGGCCCGACATCGAGCGCCTGATCCGCCTCGTGGATGAGGCGCTTTAACGACAAACGAATCGAAGGATCATCGCGGGCGACGAGGGCCTGTGCCTCGGCCAGACCCTCTCGACTCAGGCAAAACACGCGTGGGCTTGCGCTGCGCTGGGGTTGCTCCTGCGCCGAGGCACATAGCCAGAAAATCACGCCGAAGAGCGCACGACGGGCGACAAAGCGGAGCAGGCGATGACTTTTCATGATGACCGCATGCAAGGGTGGTCGAGGTTGAAACACAACGATGTCGGGGGGGGATCGAGCGTGTTGAAAAAAAGAGCCGCGACTTGGGTCGCGGCTCCTGCCCTCTGACGTCTGATTGCAGTGTTCGGTTAGCGCAGCGTCACGCCCTTGGCTTTTGCGGCGCGGAGCAGCGCATCGGCCATGTCGCTCGGGGTCGCGGCGACCTCGATGCCGCATTCCTTGAAGACGGCGATCTTGGCGGCGGCGGTGTCCTCGGCGCCGCCGACGATCGCGCCGGCGTGGCCCATGCGGCGACCCGCGGGGGCCGTCGCGCCGGCGATGAAGCCGGCGACGGGCTTCTTGCAGTTGGCCTTGATCCAGCGCGCGGCCTCGACCTCGGCGGTGCCGCCGATTTCGCCGATCATGATGATGCCGTGCGTCTCGGGGTCGGCGTTGAAGAGCTTGATCACGTCGAGGTGGCTCGTGCCGTTGACGGGGTCGCCGCCGATGCCGACGCACGTAGTCTGGCCGATGTTCTTCGAGGTGAGCTGAAACACCGCCTCATACGTGAGCGTGCCGGAACGCGAGACGACGCCGACGTGGCCGCGCTTGTGAATGTAGCCGGGCGCGATGCCGATGCGGCAGCCGCCCTTGCTGCCTTCGCCGGTGCCGGGGGTGACGACCCCGGGGCAGTTGGGTCCGAGGAGGCGCGTCTTTTTTCCCTGCATCGCGCGTTTCACGCGGATCATGTCCTTGACCGGGATGCCCTCCGTGATCGCGACGGCGAGATCGAGGTCGGCGTCGACGCACTCGAGGATCGCGTCGCCGGCGAACGGCGGGGGCACGAAGATCGCGGAGACGGTGGCGCCCGTGGCCTGCTTGGCGTCGGCGACGGAGTTGAAGATCGGGACCTTGTGGCCCGCGTGCTCGAAGAACTGGCCGCCCTTGCCGGGCGTGACGCCGGCGACGACGTGCGTGCCGTAGTCGAGCGAGAGCTTGGTGTGGCGCGCGCCGAATTCGCCGGTGATGCCTTGGATGAGGATCTTCGTTTCGGGAGTGATCAGGATAGCCATTTTGAAAGTGTGTTTTGAACCACAGAAAGCACGGAGGACACGGAGAAGACGATCTGCGTGGCTCTGTGGCCTCTGTGCGCTCCGTGGTTAAATAAGAATTAGGCGGCGACGAGTTTGACGATCTTCTGCGCGGCGTCGGCCATGGTGTCGCCGGAGACGAGCTTGAGGCCGCTGGCGTTGAGCGTGGCCTTGCCGGCGGCGACGTTGTTGCCCTCGAGGCGCACGACGAGCGGGAGCTTGAGGCCGACTTCCTTCACGGCCTCGACGATGCCGGTGGCGATGACGTTGCAGTCCATGATGCCGCCGAAGATGTTCACGAGGATCCCCTTCACGTTCTTGTCGCCGAGGATGATCTTGAAGGCGGCGATGACCTGGTCCTTCGAGGCGCCGCCGCCGACGTCGAGGAAGTTGGCGGGCGTGCCGCCGTAGTGCTGGATGATGTCCATCGTGCTCATCGCGAGGCCGGCGCCGTTGACGAGGCAGGCGATGTTGCCGTCGAGCGCGATGTAGCTGAGCGAGTATTTCGAGGCCTCGATTTCCTTGGGGTCTTCCTCGTTGAGATCGCGCAGCGCGACGATCTCGGGATGGCGGAAGAGGGCGTTGTCGTCGAAGGAGACCTTGGCGTCGAGGGCGAGCACGTCGCCGGTCGGCGTGGTGATGAGGGGGTTGACCTCGACCATCGCGGCGTCGGTCTCCCAGAACATCGTGTAGAGGTTGCGGATGAGCTTGCCGGCGTTCTTCGCCTCGGCGCCGGTGAAGCCCAGCTTGAAGATCAGATCGCGCACCTGGAAATCGGCGAGGCCGTAGGCGGGATCGACGATGACCTTGTGGATTTTTTCCGGCGTGTCGTGCGCGACCTTCTCGATCTCGACGCCGCCCTCGGTGGAGGCGACGATGACGGGCTTGGACGAGGCGCGATCGAGGAGGATGGCGAGGTAGTATTCCTTTTTGATGTCGCTCGCGGCGGTGAAGTAGATCGTCTGGACCTTGCGGCCGGCGGGGCCGGTCTGGAGCGTGACGAGGGTGTTGTTGAGCATCTTGCCGGCGATCTCCTTGGCGTCGTGCTTGGTCTTGCAGAACTTCACGCCGCCCTTGAAGCCGTCGGTGAACGTGCCCTTGCCGCGGCCGCCGGCGTGGATCTGGGACTTCACCATGGTCGGGCCCTCGGGCAGGGCGGCGAGGGCGGTGATGAATTCCTCGGGGGTTTTCGCGGCAGCGCCGATGGGGACGGGCACGCCGAATTTCTCGAAGAGGGCCTTGGCCTGATACTCGTGGATGTTCATTGGGAAGGGACGGGTGAAGAAGGGGCGGCAGTAAGCCAGAGCTGGCGCGGAGGACGCACGACAAAAAAGGCGGAATGGGAAGTTCCGGCCGTGGGAAACCTGGCCTTGGCTGGAGCCGCGGCGTCCCCGCCGCGGATGAGCGCGCGAACGCGGCGAGGGCGCCGCGTCCCCAGCAAGGTCGAAAACTCAACCCTCCTTCTTGTCCATCGCGTTGCGCAGGGCCGGCACTTGCTCGAGCAGTTTCTCGAACTTGATTCCGGTCAGCGACTCGAGCACGGGCGGGAGCTGCGAGAGGATCGTGGTGACATCGCCGGTGAGCTTGCTTGCGCCGCCGCCGGGGCCGTTGCCGGCGTTGATGATGACCATCTTCTCGGTCTTCGCGAGCGGCGCGGAGATTTGCCCCGCGATCTGCGGGAGCGCCTCGACGATGAGCTGGATGATGGCGGCTTGGTTGTATTCCTTGAACGAGTCGGCCTTCTTGCGCATCGCCTCGGCGGTCGCGAGGCCCTGCGCCTCGATGACGGACGCCTCGGCGAGACCGCGCGCCTTGTTGGCGTCGGCCTCGGCGGTGCCGGTGGCCTTGACGACCTCGGCCTGCGCGAAGCCCGTGGCCTTCTGCGCGGCGGCGGCGCCGGCGGCCTCGGTCTCGAGCTGGAATTTTTTCGCGGTGGCGAGGGTCTCGACCTTGTAGCGCTCGGCATCGGCGGGCTTCTGCACCTGCGCCTCGAGCTCGCGCTGCTTGCGGCGGATTTCCTGCTCCTGCAGCTCAATCTGCTTCTGTTTCTCGATGATGTTGACCTGCACTTCCTCGGCTTTGACGAGCTGGTTGGTCTTGAATTTCTGGAGGTCGTAGGCGAGTTCGCTCTCGGCCTTCTTCTGGTTCACGGAGGCGTTGTAGTCGGCGAGCTTCACCTCGTAGTCGCGCTTGGACTCGGCGATCTTGGTGTCGGCGGCGAACTTCGCCTCCTGTCCGGCTTGGGCGGCCTGCGCGGTGCGGATGGCGGCGTCGCGGTCGGCCTCGGCCTGCGCGATCTGGGCGTCGCGCTTCACCTGCGCGATGCGGGGCTTGCCGAGGGCGTCGAGGTAGCCCTGCGTGTCGCGGATGTCGCGAATCGTGAAGCTCACGATGCTCAGGCCCATGTTGGCCATGTCGCCGGCGGCGACTTCCTGCACCTTGGAGGCGAAGGCGTCGCGGTTCTGGTAAATCTCCTCGACCGTCATCGTGCCGAGGATGGCGCGGAGGTGGCCCTCGAGCGTCTGCATCGCGATGTTTTTGATGTCCTCGGTGCCCTTGCTGAGGAACTGCTCGGCGGCGGTGCCGATGGACACGTCGTCGCCCTTGACCTTGATTTGCGCGACGCCGTCGACCTTCACGGGCACGCCCTTGCTCGTGTAGACCTCGGGCGTCTGCACATCGATGGTGAGCAGCTCGAGCGAGAGCACGTCGGCCTTCTCGACGACGGGCCAGATGAACGTGCCGCCGCCCTTCACGACGCGGAAGCCGCGCACGGTGGTCTTGCCGTCGGGGCCGGTGAAGCGGTGCTGCTTGCCGGAGACGACGAGGACCTCGTTGGGGCCGACCTTGGTGTAGCGGCTCGCCCAAACGATGCAGGCGAGCACGACGACAAAGACGATGCCGATGACGGCCAGCGCGAGAAAGCCAAGGCTGCCAAAATCAATGGCGGAGAGGAGGAGCGGAAGTTTCATGGATGAAGCGGGGGAAAATGAAGCGAAGCCGCGCTCAGGCGCGCGCCACAAAGAACTGCGTGCCCACGATGCGCACGATTTTCACCGTCGCGCCGCTGGCGACGGTGGAGCCGTTGTCGCTCCGTGCGGGCGCGGAGTAGCGCGTGCCGCCTTGCACGTAGGCGATCTCGCCGACGCCGTCCGCCGGGATCGGGGAGATCACGGTCGCAAGCGAGCCGGCGAGCTCGGAGACGCGCCCCTCGCTGGTGCCCTGGGTCTTCGTGAAGACGGCGCGGAACAGCAGGAAAACAAGAAACGCGGTGGCGAGGGCGCCGAGCGCCGCGATCGGGCCGCTGATCCAGGGGCTTGAGGTGGGGCTGAACTTCGTCAGCGCCATGCCAAACCCGCCAAACGCCGTGATGAAGGTCGCGATCGTCGTCGGGCTCAGCGGTGCGAAGCCCGGCATGTCGCTGGCGCCGCCACCGCCCTCGGCATGGCCTTGCGCATGGCCGCCGTGCGCGTCACCGGCGGCGTGCCCCGCGTCATGTCCGCCGAAGACATGCGAGGTCAGCGCGCTCACGAGGGTAAACAGCAGCCCGACCCCGAAGCAGATGAGGTAGATCGAGAAGGCATCCATGACGGGGTGATCAAAGCAGCTCCGCGTCCGGAGATCACTTACAATGTTGCGTGCCGTTTCCGCCGGAGCACGCTCGGGGCCGATGCAAGCCCATGAGGTGATGAAAGAAGTGCTCAAGCGCACCAGCGCCAAGCAAATCGCGGCCGAGATGCACCTGTCGCTCTCGCTGATCTACAAGTGGGCGGAGCCGCCGGAGGATGAGAGCGGCAGCGGCGCCACCAGCCCCCTTGATCGGGTAGGGCAGCTGGTGCGCGCGAGTGGCGACGCGCGCGTCGCCCAATGGGTGTGCGAGCAGGCGGACGGGTTCTACATCCGCAACCCCCACAACCTGCCGCCCACCGGCAACGTGATCCCCGCGACCAATGGCATCGTGCAAGAATTCGCCGACATGCTTGCCACCATCGCGACCGCCTCGGCTGACAACACCATTTCCAAGGACGAGGCCCGCACCATTCGCCGCCGGTGGGAGGAGTTGAAGAGCGTGACGGAGAGCTTTGTGAAGGCCGCCGAGAGCGGGAACTTCGGTCCGATTAGGGCGGAGGGCGGAGCGCGAAAAGACTGAGCCTCGGAGGGGCGCCGCCGACGCTCAATCTCGCACGGCATCGGCAGGACTCGGCGCGGGCGGGCGGCCTCCGCGCGGCAGCATGCGTCAGGGCGTGAATTTCCGCTCCTTGAACCAATAGAGGAGCTGGTCGCCCCAAGGCGGCGCGGGCCGTTCGGGGCGGCCGAGGCCAAGGCCGTGGGAGCCCTTTTCGTAGATGTGCAGGGAAAACGGCACGCCCGCGCGCCGGCACGCGGCGGCGTAGAGCATCGAGTTTTCGACGGGCACGCCTTTGTCCTCGGCGGTGTGCCAGAGGAAGGTCGGGGGCGTGTCCTTGGTGACCTGCAGCTCGTTGGAGAGCAGCTTCACGAGTTCGGCCGGCGGGTTCTCGCCGAGCAGGTTCTTGCGCGAGCCCGCATGGGCAAATTCGCCGAACGAAATCACGGCGTAGCAGAGAACAGCCAGGTCGGGACGGGAGCTCTCGCGCTCGACGGCGTCGGCCGCGTCGGGCTTGCCGGCATCGAAGTGCGTCGCGATCGTGGAGGCGAGGTGGCCGCCGGCGGAGGAGCCGATGACGCCGATGCGCGCGGGATCGAGGCCATCGCGCTTTGCAAAGGTGCGCACGAGCCGCACGGCGCGGGCGACATCGTTGAGCATCACGGGATGGCGATAGCCGTTGGAGCCGAGGCGATATTTCAGGACGTAGGCGGTGATGCCGTTCTGCGCGAAGAACTCGGCATAGCCGGTGCCTTCGTGCTCGGCGAGATTGCCGTAGCCGCCGCCGGGGAGGACCAGCATCGTGGCGCCGTTGGCTTTCCCCGGGGCGGGGCGGTAGGGCGTAAGCGTCGGGATGTCCTTCGCCGTATCCCCGAGGGCGCCGGGGGCGGCGCCGTCCCAGAGGCGGATCGGGCCCATAATGAGCGGGTAGGGCGTGGCCTTGGGCGCGGGGGCTTTGTCGGCGGCGAGGAGTGTGAGCGGGGCGAGCGCGATGAGCGTGAAGATGCTGACGAGGGAAATTGGGCGATGGGGGGAGCGCATGTGAAGAGGAAGGTAAGTCGCACGCGCGACCGCAAGGATGCGTGTGGCGGCTCGCCGGCGTTCGCGCTGCGACTGGGCATGCCGGCCGCGCGGCCTTGGGCGCCGCGCCGAAAAACAAAAAGGCCCCGGAGCTGGTTGAGGGCTCCGGGGCCAATTTGCGGGTGTGGGCGTGCGTCACGCGCTCTTCCCCCTTCGCACACGCTTGGACGCGCTCGCTTTCGCGGGCGGTGTGCTTCCCGACGCCACTCTCCGCGGCATGCGGAGACATCGGTCTCATGGCGGGACCGTCCCGACCGTCGCCGATCGGGAATTTTCGAGTGAGGCCTCTGCGCCCGGTTCGGACGCTCCTTGCCAGGAGCGGCTCGCCGGACGCGGTGCGGACACGCCTGCAATTTCCATTGTCTCGCGTCTGCACCGCTACCACGGGGACGGCGCCGGCTTTTGGCCGGCCGTTGGCCCCGCGCTACGGGTCTGACCTCTTACCTCTCAGGTTGCCTTCGCTTTTGCAGCGGGGTGATCCCGTTTTGCGGGACCGCCCCATCGAGGAGGTTGACGGGCTTTGCCTAGGCCCGCTCTCTCCCCGCCGCCGCGACTTCCTTGCGCGCCCCGCTCGTGCGGCGAGCCGGGCCTTTTGGCGGGGTCGTCCCGCCGGAAATCGCGACTGCGTTCTGGTCTGCGCAGTAGCAACCAAAACCCTCTGGGGTGACTGCGTCGGCGCACGGGTCGAAACGCCCCGTGGGCCTGACTCCGTTTGGCGCGGTTTCTAATCGCGCCTCGCGGCTCAGCTCCTTCTTCGTGGGTGGACTGACCGGACACGACTCCGGCCAGAGGAACTGGTGACATATGCCTCTCGCCTGGCTTTCGCCATCGGGAGGGGCGGGGGACACCAGTTGTCTCCCGCCATTCCCCGGTCGCCCGGGATTATCCCAGCCGTGCTTTCAGCGGCGTCTTTCAGGCCGCTGCGCCTTCGACTGTTCTATCAAGGAACGAGCAGGAACGTGAGGCACGACGGGAAAAAAATGAAGCCGATGTTCTGCACATTCGATTCACTGCCGAAATAGGTGAACAACTTGGGAGCAAAACCGCTCACCGGTTATTCACCGCGCACCGCGGGCCTTCGCCGCGGGCCGGCGTTGAAACGGAACCCGCCCCGGCCGATGACGGTCCCCCGGGCGCCACATGCCGCCACGCCTCATCCTCCTGCTCGAGTATCCCGTGCTCGCCGGCACCAAGCCTCGGCTGGTGCCGGCGCTCGGTGCCCGCGGCGCCTGCGCCCTGCATCGGCGGCTTGTGGCCCATGCGCTGCGTGAGGCCCGGGCGTTCGCCGCGGCCTCCGGGGCCGCGATAGAGGCGCGCGTGGCCGGCGCCCCCGACGAGGCGGCGGCGCGCGCTTGGCTGGGTGACGGCGTCGCATTGCGCGAGGCCGCGGAAGATGGACGAGGCGCCCGGCTCGCCCGCGCGGTGGAGACGGCGTTCGCCGAAGGCGCGCCGCAAGTGATCGTCATGGCCGCGGACTGCCCCGGCTTCTCGGTGGAGGACCTCGCGGCCGCGCAGGAAAAGCTCGCCAACCACGATGCGGTCTTCGGCCCGGCGATCGACGGCGGCTTCTATCTCCTGGCGTTGCGCCGGCCGTTGCCGGCGTTGTTTCGCGGCATCCGATGGGGCGAGCGGGAGCTGCTTGCCCAGATGCTTGCGGCCGCACGCACCATACCCGCGACGGTCGGCCGTCTTCGGCCACTCCACGTCGTCGACGTGCCCTTCGATCTTCAGGCTTGGGCGGCGTCGCCGCCGGCGCGGGCGGACGGGCGCGATGGCGTCACCGTCGTGATCGCGGCGATGGGCGAGGAACCGAAACTCGAGGCGACGCTCGCGGCCGCGTGCGCCGGTGCGCCGCACGAGATCATCCTCGTGGCGTCGGCGACCGGCCGCACCGCCGAGCTCGCCTGGGCGCATGACGTGATGATCGTCGAACCACCGCCCGCCGGTGGGATCGGTCCGTTGAACCGCGGGGTGGCGTTTGCTTCCGGCGAGCACCTGCTGTTCCTCCCCGCAAACTCGATTCCGCCGGCAGACTACGCCGGGCAGGTGCGCGCGACGCTGGCGCGTCCCGGCGTGGCGGCCGGTGCCTTTGCGCTCGCGCTCGCCGGCGACGGCCGCGGCCGCCGCTGGATTGAGCGCAGCATGAACGCGCGCGCCCGGCGCCAGCTGCCGTGCGCCGAGCACGGCCTCTTCGTGCGGCGCGACCTGCTGGACCGGGTCGGCGCCTTTGCCCCGCTTGCGCCGGCGCCGGCGCGCGACTTCGCGTTCTTGCGCCGCCTGCGGCGATTCGGCGCGATCGTGATCACGCCGACGTCCGCCGGCGTGACGGCGCAGCGTTGGCAGCGGCTCGGGCCCCTGCGCACGACGCTGGCGAATCGTTTGGTGACCGTGGGCTACCGGCTGGGGGCCTCCCCCGAGCTTCTCTCGCGTTGGCAGGGCGCGTAGCGGCCCGGCGGCGCAACCCGGGAAAGCGTTGCCCTCGCCCGCGGCACGCGCAGCGTGGCCGGTCCGCATGTCGCCGCGCTCGCTGCCCATCTACGAACTTGAGTCCGCTGTCGTCGCCTCGCTGCGCGCCCAGGGGCGGTTGATTGTGCAGGCGCCGACGGGCTCCGGCAAATCGACGCAGATTCCGCAGATGCTCTGGCGGCACGGGCTGCTCGGCGAAAAGGGCGAGGTCGTCGTGCTCCAGCCGCGCCGGCTCGCGGCGCGCATGTTGGCGAAGCGCGTCGCCGAGGAGGCCGGCACGCGGCTCGGCGAGGGCGTGGGCTACCAAATCCGGCTGGAGTCGCGCGTGAGCGAACGCACGCGGATCCGTTTCGTGACGGAGGGAATCCTGCTCCGGCAGATGTCGTTCGACGCCACGCTGCGCGGCGTGAGCGCGATCGTGTTCGATGAGTTCCACGAGCGGCACCTCTACGGCGACATCTCGCTCGCGCGCGCGGTGCAGATTCAGCAGGGCACGCGGCCCGATCTGAAGATCGTCGTGATGTCGGCGACGCTCGACGCGGGGGCGTTGAAAAACTACCTCGCGCCGTGCGAGGTGCTGGTGTCGCAGGGAAGGAGTTTCCCGGTGCGCATCGAGTATCTGGCCAAGGCGGTGAACTTCGAGCACGAGCCCGTGTGGGATGTGGCGGCCCGCGAGTGCGAGCGCGTCGCGCGGGCGACCGACGGCGACATGCTGGTGTTCATGCCCGGCGCTTACGAAATCAGCCGCACGGTGCAGGCGATCGAGGGCGAGCGCGGGCTGCGGGACTTCGTGGTGTTTCCGCTGCACGGCGAGCTGCCGCCCGAGCAGCAGGACCGCGCGGTCGAGCGCACCTCCGCGCGCAAGATCATCGTCTCGACCAACGTCGCCGAGACCTCGCTCACCATCGACGGCGTGACCGCCGTGATTGACGGCGGGCTGGCGCGCGTCGCGCGCTTCGATCCGCACCGCGGGATCAACACGCTGCTCATCGAGAAAATCTCCGCGGCGAGCGCCGATCAGCGCGCGGGCCGCGCGGGCCGCACCGCGCCGGGCCTGTGCGTGCGCCTGTGGACCGAGCGCGAGCATGGGCAGCGCGCGCCGCAGGAGCTGCCCGAGGTGAAGCGCCTCGATCTCGCGGAGGTGGTGCTGACGCTGAAGGCCAGCGGCATCGACGACGTGTTTGCGTTTCCGTGGCTGGAGAAGCCCGACCCGGTCGGGTTGGCGCGGGCGGAGCAATTGCTCGCCGACCTCGGGGCGCTGTCTTTTGGAGACGCGGCGCCCTCGCCGCGTTCGGGCCAACGCGGCGAGGGCGCCGCGTCTCCAGCCAAGCCGATGCTGCGGATTACGGAGACCGGTCGCAAGATGCTGCGCTTCCCCGTGCACCCGCGCTACGCGCGCATGTTCCTCGCCGCGGAAGAGCGCGGCTGCGTGCGGCCGGTCGCGCTCATGGCCGCGCTCACGCAGGGACGAAGCTTTCTGATCCGCAATGTCGACAAGCGCACGGAGGAGGCGCGCGACGATCTGCTCGGCGAGGAAACCGAGAGCGATTTCTTCCTGCTCATGCGGGCGTGGCGCCACGCGGAGCAGGCGAGCTACGCGCTGGAGGCGTGCCGGCGCCTCGGCATCCACGCGCAAGGCGCGCGGCAGGTCGGGCCGCTGTTCGAGCAGTTCCTCGAGATCGCGGCGAAGGAAGGGCTCGATGTGGCCGAGAAGCGGATCGACGGCGCGGCGGTGCGCAAGTGCGTGCTCGCCGGTTTTTCCGATCAGCTCGCGCGCCGGCTCGATCGCGGGACGCTGCGCTGCGAGCTCGTGCACGGCCGCCGCGGCGTGCTCGCGCGCGAGAGCGCGATCCAGCAGGCGACGCTCCTCGTCGCCGCCGAGATCAGCGAGATCGGGCGCGGCGACGGCGAGGTGAGCACGCTGCTCTCGCTCGCGACCGCGATCGAGGAGCCGTGGCTGAAGGAGATTTTCCCCGACGATTTTCGCGAGACGCGCAGCGTGACCTACGACGAGCAGATCAAGCGCGTCGTCACGCGCCGCGAGCGACGCTTCCGCGATCTCGTGCTGGAGAGCAAATCTAGCAGCGAGGAGGCGCCGCTCGACGAGGCGGCGGCGCTGCTGACGAAGGAAGTGCTCGCCGGCCGCCTGAAGCTCGAGGCCTGGGACGACACCGTGGAGCAATGGATCGTGCGCGTGAACCGGCTGGCGGAGTGGTTTCCCGAGCTCGAGGTCAACCCAATCACCGACGCGGATCGCGCGACGCTCATCGAGCAGATTTGCTACGGCGAGCTCGGCTACCGCGATCTCAAGGACAAGCCGGTGATGCCGGTGCTGCGCGACTGGCTGACGGCCGAGCAGCTCGCCGTCCTCGACGACTACGTGCCGGAGCGCCTCGTGATGGGCAACGGCCGCAAGTCGCGCCTCACCTACGCCAAGGAAGGCCCGCCGGTGCTGAGCGCGCGCATCCAGGAGCTCTACGGCATCGAGGGAAAGTTCGCCGTCGGCCACGGCCGCGTGCCGGTGAAGTTCGAGATCCTCGCGCCCAACCAGCGGCCCATCCAAGTGACGGACGACCTGACCAACTTCTGGCGCGAGCAATACCCGAAGATCAAAACGGAATTGTCGCGGCGATATCCGCGGCACGAGTGGCGGTAGCGCGAGGCTTTGGCCCGCGCAGGGACGGGATGAGCGGGTCGCACCGCTGCGCGGGCTAACGCCTCGCGCCACCTCATTCCCCGAGCTTTTTCCCCGGCACCATGTAGCCTTGCACGTAGTCGCGCACGGCCTCGGCGAGCGGCGTCATCGGGCGCGTGTAACCGGTGGCGCGGAGCTTCGCGATGTCGGCCTTGGTGTAATATTGGTATTTGCCGCGGAGCACCTCGGGCATGTCGATGAAGTCGATGGCGGGTGCACGGCCGAGCGCGGCGAAAATCGCCCGCGCGAGCGTCAGCCACGTGTTGGCCTCGCCGCTGCCGAGGTTGTAGAGGCCGCCGGCCGCGGTGGCTTTCTCGGCGAAGTGAATCGTCATCTCGACGGCGTCCTTCACGTAGAGGAAGTCGCGCATCTGCTCGCCGTCCTTGAACTCGGGCTTGTGGCTCCGGAAGAGCTGCACCTTGCCGGTGGCGAGGATCTGCTGGTAGGCCTTGTTCACGAGCGAGCGCATGTCGGCCTTGTGATCCTCGTTCGGCCCGAAGACGTTGAAATACTTCACGCCGACGATGCGCGGCAGCCAGCCCTCGCGCTGTGCATGCACATCGAAGAGGTGCTTCGAGTAGCCATACATGTTGAGCGGGCGCAGGCGCGCGAGGTTGTCGTCGCGATCGTCCATGCCTTGGGCGCCGTCGCCATAGGTGGCGGCGGAGGAGGCGTAGATGAAGCGCGCGTCGTGCGCGAGCGCCCACGCGGCGAGTTCCTTGGTGTAGGCGTAGTTGTTGTCGGCGAGGTAGCCCGCGTCCTTCTCCGTGGTGGCGGAGCAGGCGCCGAGATGAAACACGGCGGAGAATTTGCCCGCGGTGTTGGCGCCCACGCGGCGGCGCAATTCACCGGCGTCGAGGTAATCGGCGTATTTCAGCGCGACGAGGTTCTTCCACTTTTCGTCCGTGCCGAGGAAGTCGGAGATGACGATGTCGGAGTGCCCGCGCTGGTTGAGCGCCCAGACGAGGGCGCTGCCGATGAAGCCGGCGCCGCCGGTGACGAGGATGCGGCCGTTTAAGGAACTCATGTGATTCAGGAATCCTGGGAAAGCTCCTTCGAGCGCGCCGTCGCGGCGAGCACGGTTTCGCGGATGAGCCCGCGGAAATCGCCGGCCTTCATGCGCTGCAGGCCGGCGTAGGTGGTGCCGTTGGGCGAGGTGACCTGATCGCGCAGGATCTCAGGATCGATTTGCTTGCGGGCGAGGAGGCGCGCGGCGCCGAGGAGCGTCTCGACGGAGAGTTTTTCCGAAGCCTCGCGTGTCAGGCCGGCGGCGAGGCCGGCGTCGCGCAGCGCGGCGGCGAACTCGAACACATAGGCCGGCCCGCTGCCGCTCAGGCCGGTGACGGCGTCGAGGTCCGTCTCGGGCACCTCGACGGCGGCGCCGAGGGAATCGAGGAGCGATCGCACGATGGCGCGATCCTTCTCCGCGAGCGGGGCACGGGCGCACCAAGCGGTGATACCGGCGCCGATCTGGCCGGGGGTGTTGGGCATCGTGCGGACGATGTTGCGCGCCTGCGGGAACGCGCGCGCGAGGCTGGCGATGCGTTTGCCCGCCAGAATCGAGACGATGAGTTTGCCGGCCGTGAGACCGGCGAGCCGAGGATCGGCGGAGGCGAGGTGCTGGGGCTTGAATGCGACCACGAGCGTGTCCGCGCTGCGCAGCAGTTCCTCGAGTGAAGCGGCGACGGCAATGCCGGTGCGTGCCTTCAGCTTGGCCGCGGTGTCGTCGTCACCACCGAGGCAGACGAGGTCGGCAGGGGTGGCGGCATGCTTGGCGAGGAGGCCGTCGACGATGGCGCCGGCCATGTTGCCGGAGCCGAGGAATGCGATGGAGGGCATGAGGAGAGCGCGCAGGGCGCATCCTCATGCCAGCACAGCCACCCGGCTGAGATCAAGCGGGTGCGTGAGAATTGCAGTGGCGCCGCCATCGATGTTGTCGACGACGCTGACCTCGCCGCCGAGATTGCGCAGCGCGTGGCGGGCGACCGTGAGGCCCATGCCGACCCCCACGGTGTTCTTGGTGCTCACGAACGGCTCGAAAATCTTGTCGCGGACGTCGGCCGCGAGCCCGCGGCCCCGATCAGCGACGCGCACCTCGATGAACTTGCCCTCGTCGCCGGTCTCCAGGACGCGCGTGCTGATCACGATGGGGCGGGGGCCGGCGTGCTTGGCGGGATAGGCCTCCCAAGCGTTGGCGAGGACCTTGGCGAGCACGTCCTCGAAGACCTCGTAGTTGGTGTCGAAAGCCAAGTCGGGGAGCGCATTCTCGATCGTGACCGCCGCGGTGGCGACGCGGTGATCCTGCTGGAAGCGGGCGACGCCGCCTTCGAGCAGGCGCTGCAGGCCCGCCTTGATCGAGGGCGGACGCGACTTCACGACCAGGGTGCTGAGCTGCTTGATGATCGCGACGATGCGGTGGACGGCCTCCTCGACGTGCTGCGCGTTCTTTTTCACCTGCTCAGGCTTGTCGTGGTAGGCTTTCACGAGCTCGAGGTAGCCGACGACGACCCCGAGCAGATTGTTCAAATTGTGGGCGATGCCTTGCGTGACGGCGCCGATCGTCGCGGCTTTGCGCGACTCCTCGAGCCGGCGCGTCAGCTCCACGACCTGGCGATTGATCGCGACAAAGCGGAGCTGGGTCTGCACGCGGGCGAGCGTCTCGTCCAGGTCGATGGGCTTGGTGATGTAGTCCACCGCGCCGACCCCGAGGCCCTCGATGCGGCTTTCCTTACCGGTGCGGGCCGTGATGAAGATGATCGGGATCCCGCGCGTCGCCTCGTTGGCCTGGAGGCGCGCGCAAACCTCGAGTCCGTCCATGTCGGGCATCATGACGTCCAGCAGGATTAGATCGGGACGCTCGGAGCGCACGAATTCGAGCGCCTCGGCGCCGCTGAAGGCCGCGTGGACGCGGATACCCTCGCGCTCGAGTTTGCGCTTCAGGAGCTGAACGTTCACGGGCTGGTCGTCGACGACCAGAATGGAGGGTGCGGACATGCGGAAGTAGGCGAGCGTGATGCCCATCGGGCACCTGACCACGCGACTTTCGCCCTGTCCGCTTGCGAGGCCGCCAACGGCGGACTTTCACCAATCGTTGAAGAAAAGAGGGCCCGAACTAGGCGCGCAGGCGCCGGGCCTTTACGGTGTTTTTCATGAGCATCGCGACGGTCATGGGACCGACGCCGCCAGGGACGGGAGTGATTTTGGAGCAGAGCGGCGCCACGCGATCGAAGGCGACGTCGCCTGTCAGGCGGTAGCCGGTTTTCTTCGTGGCGTCCGGCACGCGGTTGATCCCGACATCAATCACGACCGCACCGGGCTTCACCATGTCGGGCGTGACGAACTCGGCGCGGCCGATGGCAGCGATGAGCACGTCGGCCTGCCGCGTGATCGCGGGGAGGTTTGCGGTGGCGGAGTGACAGATGGTCACGGTGCCATTGGCCCCGGCTTTCTTTTGGAGCGCGAGCAGGGCCACGGGTTTTCCGACGATCAGGGAGCGGCCAAGCACGACCACATGCTTGCCCTTGAGATCAACGCCGCTGCGCGCCAGCAGCTCCATGATGCCGGCGGGCGTGCAGGCCACAAAGCCGGTCTCGTCCTCCTGCGCGACCTTGCCGAGATTGATCGTGTTGAAGCCATCGACATCCTTCTCCGGCGCGACCCGTCGAAACACCGCGACTTCGTCGATATGCTTGGGGAGCGGCGACTGCACGAGAATGCCGTCCACGGCGGGATCCGCGTTGAGCGCATCGAGCAGCGCAAAAAGCTCGGCTTGGGAAATCGTGGTCGGCGGCAGGATGATCCGGCTCTCGAGGCCGATTTCGGCGGCGGTCTTTTCCTTTTTGCGCACGTAAGAAACCGACGCGGGATCATCGCCCACGCGCACCAGCGCGAGACACGGCTTGCGGCCGGGCAACGCGGCGATTTCGGCCTTCAGCTCCGCAACGAGGGCGGTGGCAATTTGGTTTCCGTCGATCAGTTCCATAAAGTGAAGCGCGCAAGCTCAGCCGCTCGGCACCGGTTGAGGCATGGCGGACCGGCTTGGCCTGCCCCCGGAGCGGCTGATGCCGCGCTATTTCAACCGCATCGTCTCGACGACGACCACGATTTCCTTGCCGTCGGCGGCGGGCTGGGGCGCGCCGAAAAGGATCACTTCCTTGTCGAGATATTTTTCCATCTGCTCCGAGGAGAGCAGGCGGGAGACGTCCAGATACGCATACCGCGCTCCGGTCTCATTGATGAGGGCGTAGTCGTGTGGACGGCGCGGGGCGAGGGGCCGGCGAGTGGAGACAAATTTTCCGGCAAATTGGCGGGGGAGCGCCGCGCCGCCAGCGTCGGCTACCGCTTGGCCGGGCGTGGCGACGCCGGTGGTGGCCGATGCGGTCGCCACGGGCTGGCTGCCGGCGGTGACCGGAGCGGCGGGGGCGGGGACGCTGAGGTTGATGTAGCCGACGAGCTTTTTCTCGAGGCTGATTTGCGTCCATTTGCCGCGCAGGCCGGTGATCGTGGCCTTGTCGTCCTTTTCGGCGACGACGAGCACGCCCGCATTGGCGCGCGGAGCCAGGCGGATGCTGGCGCCGGGCTTCACGTCGAGGCTCTTGCTGAGATCCTTGTTTTCGACGTAGCCTTCGAACGGCCCGGGCAAATCAATCGCCATCCAGCCGGCCGGCGCGACGACTCCGGCGCTGGCCACGGGCTCCGCGCCGGCCTTGAGAAACGTGATCGCGGGTGAAGTGCTGTCGGGCTGGGTGTGAACCGCCGTCGTGACGGCGAGCGTGGCGCCGGGGAGCGCGCCGGCCAGCGCAAGGGCAGCGAACAAAAGGAAGCTAGTCTTCATCGGTGGAAACGATCGGGCGTTTGGGACGGGCGGTTGCGGAGGAGACCTCGAATCGGGCGCGAGGCGTCGGCGGACTCAAAAAGAGCGACTCGATTTGCTTCGTCGAGAGCACTTTTCCCGCGCCCAAGGGCAGGCCCTTCAACTGCACCGAGCCGATTTGGTAGCGGCGCAACCGGTGCACGTCGTAGCCGAGCGTGGAAAACAGCTGGCGAATCTCGCGCTTCTTGCCGTGATGCATGTGCACATCGAGGCTGACGGAGGATTCCCCGGCCTCGGCGTTGACCAGGGCAACGCGTTCGACCTTGAGCAGCTCGCCCTCGACCACGACGCCTTTCACCAGCGCCCGCAGGCGTGACGCGGGGAACGGCTGCTTCAGCACCACGTGGTAGCGCTTCACGACGACGTTCGAGGGATGCATCAGCCGGTTGGCGAGGTCGCCGTCGGTCGTCAGCACGACCAGGCCTTCGCTCTCGAGGTCGAGCCGGCCGGCGCAGAAGAACCGGAGCTTGGCCAGTTCGCGCGGCAACAAGTCGAACACCGTGCCCTCGTGATGCGGATCATCGTTGGAACACACGAGGCCGCGGGGTTTGTGCACAACGACCGTCACGCGGCGCTGTGGCGCGACCTGGATGGGCTTGCCGCTCACCGTGACCTTGTCCACGCCGGGGGTAATCTTCTGGCCGAGCGTGGCGGGAGCGCCATTCACCCAGACTTCGTTCTGGGCGATGAGGATCTCCGCGGCACGGCGCGAGCAACGCCCGGAATCGGCGATGAATTTTTGAATGCGGACGGGCTCGGCGGATGCCATCCCGACAATCGGCGGCAAATCGTGCGCCGGCGCAAGCCTGCGGGTGCCGGGCTAAACCGGGCTTGCATGGCCCGGCGGTGGCTCGCTTCATCCGCCCCCGATGAGCGCCCCCGATCTAGGCTCCGCCTACACCAAGGATCGTCCATTTCCGGCCCGGTTGTTGGAGAACCGGCTGTTGAACCGGCCCGGATCGGCGAAGGAGACGCGGCACTTCGTCGTCGACCTGCGCGGCAGCGGACTGGCCTACAAGGCGGGCGACTCGCTCGGCATCTTTCCCGCCAACGCGCCGCAGGAAGTCGAGCACGTGTTGCGGCAACTTGGGGCGACGGGCCGCGAGCCGGTCTCGCCCGCGGCGCTGAGGCTGCCGGCGCCCCTGCCCCTGCGGGAGGTGCTTCACGATCGCCTCGCGCTCTCGAAGCCCACGCGCAAAGCGCTGGAGGTGCTGGCCGACAAGGCGGCCGATCCGGTGGAAAAAGCGAAGCTCGCCGCGCTGCTTGCGCCCGAGGCGAAGGAGGCGCTGCCGGCTTGGCTGGAGGAGCGGGAGTTTCTGGACCTGCTGATCGAGTTTCCCAGCGCGCGGCTCACGCCCCAGGAATTTGTTGATTTGCTGCGCAAGCTGATGCCGCGGCTCTACTCGATCGCGTCCTCATCGCTGGTCCATCCTGAGGAGGTCCATCTGACGATCGCGGTGGTGCGCTACCAAACCAACGGGCGCGTCCGGGGCGGCGTGTGCTCGACCTTCTTGGCGGACCGGGTGGAGCTTGGCTCAACTCCGGTGCCGGTGTTTGTTTCCGACTCGCACTTCGGGCCGCCGGTCGACGTCGCGCGCGATTGCATCATGATTGGGCCCGGCACCGGCATCGCGCCGTTCCGGGCCTTCCTTCAGGAACGAGTCGCGGCCCGCGCGACCGGGCGAAACTGGCTTTTCTTCGGCGATCAGCGTTCCGCCACGGATTTTCTCTACGAGGAGGAATGGCGCGTATACCAGGCGAGCGGGCACTTGGCGCGCCTCGATACGGCGTTCTCACGCGACCAAGCGGCCAAGATCTACGTGCAGGACCGGATGCGCGAAAACGCCGCGGAGATATGGGCCTGGCTCCAACGCGGCGCCCACTTCTATGTCTGCGGCGATGCAAAGCGCATGGCGAAGGATGTGGACGCGGCGCTCCATGCCATTGTGTCCGAGCACGGCGGAATGGCGCCGGAGCAAGCGGCTGTGTTCGTGAAGCAGCTCAAGAAGGACGACCGCTATCAGCGCGACGTGTATTGACGCGATCGCGCGGGCGAGGGAGCGCACGGCGTGCGCCGGAGAATTTTCTCCTCGCCCCCGACTGCCCGCTCCCAGCTACTTTTTCGAATCATGCTCACCTTCACTAACCGCACTGCGCTCATCACCGGCGCCGGCCGAGGCATCGGCAAGGCCATCGCCGAGACGCTCGCGCGCCATGGCGTCACTGTAATTTGCGTTTCAAAGTCCGCCGAATCGTGCGGCGCGACCGCCGCCGCGATTGCCGCGGCGGGCGGCAAAGCGAAAGCCCTGGCCGTGGATGTCGCGAACGGCGCGGCAGTCGCCCAGGCCGCCGAAGCGCTGCAAAAGGAATTCCCCGCGATTGATATCCTCGTGAACAACGCGGGCATCACGCGCGACGGCCTGCTGTTCCGCATGAGCGAGGCGGATTGGAATGACGTCATCGCCACCAATCTCACCAGCTGCTTCCACTGGACCAAGCTCCTCGGCCGGCCGATGACACGCGCCCGGTGGGGACGAATCGTCAACATCACCTCGGTGAGCGGCGTGATGGGCAATGCCGGGCAGGCCAACTACTCGGCCGCCAAAGCCGGCATGATTGGCCTCACCAAGACCCTCGCCCGGGAATTCGCGGCCCGCAGCGTCACGGTCAATGCGGTCGCCCCCGGCTTCATCAAAACCGACATGACGACGGAGTTTGTGAACAACCCCGAGGCGTCCGCCAAAATTCTCGAGGCGGTGCCGCTCAAGCGCTTCGGCGAATCCGCGGACATCGCCAACCTCGTGACCTACCTCTGCTCCGAGGAGGCCGGCTACATCACCGGGCAAGTTTTTAACGTTGACGGTGGTATGGCGATGTGAACCCTCCGCTCGACTTCGCTTCCTCCTCTCAATTTCCGCAAATGGCCGACCAAAAAACCATCGAACAACGCGTCAAGGAGATCATCGTCAATCAGCTCAACGTGAACGAGGAGCAGATTACGCCGACCGCCTCCTTTCTGGACGATCTTGGCGCCGATTCGCTCGACACAGTCGAGCTCATCATGGCCTTCGAGGAAGAATTCAAGGACGAGATCAAGGGCGAGATTCCCGAGTCTGACGCGGAAAAGCTCCAGACGGTCGGCCAAGTGATCGACTACATCAAGGGCAAGGCCGGCCAGTCCTAACCCGATTTTCTTGACCGCAAAAGGCGTCCCGCCGGTTTCCCAAGTGGAAATGTCTGGCAGGGCGCCTTTTTGTTTTCAGAAACTTTCCGCTCAGGCATGGAAACACCATCATCAGGGCGTCGGGTCGTAGTCACCGGGTTGGGGGCCATCACCGCGCTCGGTCACAACGTCGAGCAGTTTTGGGCCGGCCTGGTGGCGGGCCGCGGGGGAATCGGGCGCGTGGCGCAATTCGACCCCTCGAGTTTTGCCAGCCAGATTGGCGCCGAGGTGCGGGGCTGGGATGCCTCCCAGCACATGGACCCGAAGGAGGCGCGGCGCAACGATCGCTACACGCATTTTGGCTTCGTGGCGGCGAAGCAAGCCGTGGCGGATTCAGGCTTGGAGATGGCGCGCGAGGATGGCGACCGCGTGGGCGTCCTGATCGGCTCCGGCATCGGCGGCATGTATACGTTTGAGTCGCAGCTGCGCGTCCTGGCCGAGCGCGGCCCGCGAAAAGTGTCGCCGTTCACGATCCCTTCGCTGATCGGCAACATGTGCTCCGGGCTCGTTGCCATCGAACTCGGCGCCCGCGGGCCCAACTTCGGCATCGTGTCCGCCTGCGCCACGGGCACGCACGCGCTGGGCGAAGCGGCCCACATGATCCGTCGTGGCGATGCGGATGTGATGGTCGCCGGCGGCAGCGAGGCCGCGATCACGCCTTTCGCGTATGCGAGTTTCTGCGCGATGAAAGCCATGAGCACGCGGAACGACGCGCCGGAAAAGGCCAGCCGGCCGTTCGATCGCAACCGAGACGGCTTCATTATGGGCGAGGGCGCCGGCGTGCTGGTGCTGGAATCGCTCGAGCACGCCCGCGCGCGCGGCGCCCGCATCTACTGCGAGGTCGCCGGCTATGCCGCGACCTGCGACGCGTTTCACATCACGCAGCCGGACCCGGAGGGGAAGGGGCTGTCGATGGCCATGAAGCGGGCTCTCGCCAGCGCCGCGCTGCCGCCCACGGCGATCGACTACATCAACGCCCACGGCACTTCCACGCCCTACAACGACAAGTTTGAGACGCTCGCCATCAAGCAGGTGTTCGGCAGCCATGCCCGCTCCGTCGCGATCAGCTCCACGAAATCCATGACCGGGCACCTGCTCGGGGCCGCCGGGGGCATCGAGTCGGTCATATGCGTGAAGACCCTTCAGGCGCAGATGATCCCGCCGACGATCAACCTCGACGAGCCTGATCCCGACTGCGACCTCGACTACGTGCCCAATGTCGCGCGCCCCGCGACGATTCGCGCCGTGCTGAGCAACAACCTCGGCTTTGGCGGGCAGAATGCCGCGATTGTCTTCCGCTCGCTCTAGCCAGTTCCGTCCAGAAACGATGCGCCCGCCGCTTGGGGCGGCGGGCGCGAAAAGGGGAGCCGGAGCGAGGCGCGGCTTACTTGGCCGGCGCTTTCGGCTGGGTCACACGGCCGACAACCTTCTCGACCAACCCAGCCTTGATGGCCTTGACCGACACCCAGACGCGCTTGGTGCCGCCATTGGGCATGCGAATGCGGATGCGCTGAAGGTTGGGGCGGAAGTAGCGCTTTGTCTTGCTCGTCACGTGCGTGCCGATGCCGCCGCTCTTCTTGGACTGACCCTTGCGGTTGATGATCGAGCCCTTGACGGGACGGCGACCGGTGATGAAGCAAACTTTAGCCATGATGGTTCCGAATGGGTGAAAGGTTCAGAGGTAAAGATCGTGCCTGTGGCGAAGCAAGGGCATTTTTGAATCATGCGTTTCTCGGCCGGGTTCGGGGCGTGGCGCGGTTTTTGGCTCCAGCCCAGCCTTGCGGGTGCCGATGCAGGACACTTTAAGCTTAACGTCTTAGCTGCATGAAAAAAGCGCTCATCACTGGCATCACGGGTCAGGACGGCTCCTATCTCGCCGAGTTCCTGCTCGCGAAGGGTTACGAGGTTCACGGTGTCATCCGCCGCGCCTCCACCTTCAACACGAGCCGCATCGACCACCTTTATCGCGACCCCCATATCAACGGGGTCAAGCTCCACCTGCACTACGGCGACCTCGCCGACGGCGTGCAGATGGTGAAGCTCCTTTACAGCCTGCAGCCCGACGAGATTTACAACCTCGCCGCGCAGTCTCACGTCCGCGTGTCGTTCGACATTCCGGAATACACCGGCGATGTCACCGGCGTCGGCGCCGTGCGCATCCTCGAGGCGATTCGCGAGGCGGGGCTCGTCAAGAAATGCCGCTACTATCAGGCGTCGTCGTCCGAGATGTTCGGCAAGGTGCAGGAGGTGCCGCAGGTGGAGACGACGCCGTTTTGGCCGCGCTCGCCCTATGGCTGCGCCAAGATGTATGCGCATTGGCTCACCGTGAACTACCGCGAGAGCTACAATCTCCACGCCTCGTCCGGCATTCTCTTCAACCATGAGAGCCCGCGGCGCGGCGAGACGTTCGTCACCCGCAAGATCACCCGTGCCGCCACGCGCATCAAGCTGGGTCTCCAGGAATCGCTTTACATGGGCAACCTCGATGCCAAGCGGGACTGGGGCTTCGCCAAGGAGTATGTCGAGATGATGTGGGTGATGCTCCAGCAGGACCAACCCGACGACTACGTCGTCGCGACCAACGAGACCCACACCGTGAAGGAATTCATCGAGGAGACCTTCGGCCTGCTCGGGCTCGATTGGCAGAAGCACGTGAAATACGACGCCCGCTACGAGCGCCCCGCCGAGGTGGACCTGCTCATCGGGAATCCGGTGAAGGCAAAGAAGCAGCTCGGCTGGGAACCGAAGGTGCGGTTCAAGGAGCTCGTGAAAATCATGACCGAGGCTGACCTCGAGCTGGCGAAGCGCGAGGCCCAGATCGCCAGGCTGCCCGCGGTGTCGCGGGCTCCGTTCGCGTGATGAGATTTGGGTTTCTTCCCGCGGCGGACGCGGAAAACGCGGCAGGACCCCAAGCCGGTTTTGCTTCCGCGCCGTTCCTTCGTCCTGTGGACCTTCGCATCCTCACATGAAACTCTTCATCGCAGGCTCCAACGGCATGGTCGGCGGCGCGCTCGTGCGCCGGTTTCGCGCTGAGCCTGGCGTCGCGCTGCTGCTCCGTTCGCGTCGTGAGCTCGATCTCACGAGCCAGGCGGCCGTTGACTCGTTTTACGCGGCGCAGAAGCCGGACACGGTCATTGTCGCGGCGGCCAAGGTCGGCGGCATCCACGCCAACAACACCTATCCCGCCGAGTTTTTGTTCGAGAACCTGGCCATCGCCGCGAACACCATCCACTCCGCCTACCGGCATGGCGTGAAGCGCCTGCTTTTCCTCGGCAGCTCCTGCATCTATCCCAAGCACGCGCCGCAGCCGATGCCCGAGGACTGCCTCCTCACCAGCGCCCTCGAGCCCACCAACGAGGCCTACGCGATCGCCAAGATCGCCGGTCTCAAGCTCGCGCAATACTATCGGAAGCAGCACGGCGTGCTTTTCCACTCCGCCATGCCGACCAACCTCTACGGCCCCGGCGACAACTACCACCCGCAGAACTCCCACGTGCTTCCCGCGCTGATCCGTCGCTTCGACGAGGCGCGGGAGAAAAATCTCCCCGAGGTGAGCGCGTGGGGCACCGGCTCGCCGAGGCGCGAGTTCCTCCACGTCGACGACCTCGCCGATGCCTGTGCGTTCCTGCTGAAGCTTCAGAACCCGCCCGACTGGATCAACGTCGGCACCGGCACCGACGTCACGATCCGCGAGCTGACCGAGACCGTCGCGGCGGCGGTCGGCTACCAAGGTCGCATCGCGTGGGACCCGACCAAGCCCGACGGCACGCCGCGCAAGCTAATGGACGTCTCCAAGCTCACCGCCCTCGGCTGGCACGCGCAGATTGCGCTGCGCGACGGCGTGGGAAAAGCCGTGGCCAGCTACCGCGCCGAGAAGGCTGCGGGAACGCTGCGGACATAAAGGGCCCCTGGCGCTCGCGCGAGGGAACGGGGCCGCGCGGTCCCGTTGCTGCTGGCGCTTCCGTTGCCTGCGCCCGCTTGCTAACCAAGTGCGGCCTTTCGACGTCTGGCAGCCGTGTTTCGGCTGCCGCAAAAATTTCCTCCGCCTCCGCGCTGGGCCTTCACGCTCGTCGCGCTCGTGGTGTTTGCGTTTTTGCTCAGCGTCTACGTGCGCGTGTGGACGCCGGAGCATGGCATCACCAAGTTCCTCCGCATCGGGCGCGAGTTCGACGACCGGGGGCTCGCGGTGTTCAAGGCCACGCCCAAGTTCATCGATCCGTTTCCCGCGCACCGCTGGGGCTTTGACGGGCAGCTCTACGCGGAGATGGCGCTCGATCCGCTGCTGCGCGATCCACGGCTGCACGTGGCGCTCGACGATCCGCCGTATCGCGGTCAGCGCATCCTGCTCTCGTGGCTCGCGTGGATGATCGGGTTGGGCAAGCCGTTTTGGGTGCTCAACGCCTTTGCCGCGCTCAACCTGATCTTCTGGATCGGCTTCGCCTGGCTGGCGCACCGCCTGTTCGCGCCGCTCGGGTGGGCGGGGCTCGCCGGTTTTGCGGCGCTCCTCCCCACGTGCGGCGCGATCGAGTCGATGCACGCCGCGCTCACGGACCTGCCGGCCTTCACGTTGATTTTGGCGGCGTTGATGACGGGCGGGACCGCGGGCGCGGCGTGGCTTGCGCTCGCGGCGCTCGCGCGCACCACCTCGCTGATTGGCTTCGTCGGCCTCGCGGAAATCGGCCCGCCCTGGCGCGAGGCGATCCGGAAGAACCTTGTGCGCGGCCTCATCGCCGCGGTGCCGATTGCGCTGTGGGTGGCCTATGTGCTGTGGGTCTTCCGGGGACGGCAGGTGGGCTTCGATGGCGGCAACCTCGCCGCGCCGTTTCGTGGCATGATGGAGAAGCTCGGCGAGCTCAGCGTGACCATGCCGCATGGCCAGATCCGCTGGCACCGCTGGTGGTTCGAGCTCTACAAGAGCTACGACTTGCATGCGCTGCTCACGATCGTGGCGACGCTGACGCAGATCGTCTATGTCGCGCTGCACCGAGACTGGCGCAACCCGTTTTGGCGCTGGGCGGCCGTGACGGCGCTGTATTTCTCGTGCATCAGCTTCCTTTCGTGGGAGAGCCATTTCACGATCACACGGCACGCGTTGCCGATGACGCTCGGGTTCAACCTCCTGCTGGCGATGCGCCCCACGCGCGCGTGGTTGATTTGGTTTTTGCTGGGCAACTGCTTCGTGCCTTTCGGGCTGAACTATTTCGACCGCGTCGCAATCACGCACACTCCGCCTGCTCCGGTGGAATTTGCCGTCCCCTCCGGTGTGCCGGTGGCGGCGGCCTTCGGCGATGGTTGGGCGCCGCAGCAATGGGATGGCCGGACCAGCTGGCGCTGGGCGCGAGGCGAAGCCGCCACCGTCACTCTGAGCAACCGGGCGGCGCAATCGGTTCGCGTGGAGCTGCGGTTTCTCGCCGAATCGGCCAAACCCCGCGACCTCGCCGTGCTCGCGGGGGGGCGCCCGTTGCTGAAGCTGGCGCTCAGCGGCGCCCGCCAGGTGGTGGCCCTGCCGGCGCTCGATGTCGCGCCCGGCGAGACACGGCTCGTGTTTCGCACGCCGCAGCCCGATGGGGAGTCGGTGGACACGACCCCGGGGCGCGTCACGTTCAAGGTTGAGACCCCCCGGCTTGAGCTGAAGTGAGCGCCGCGGTGTTTGCGGCCTTGTGCTTTGCGCAAAGCTCCGTTCCCTCATGCCCCTTTGCCATGATCGCACCCGAGACCTTCAATCACATCGAGAACATCAAGAAGCGCGCCGGCCATCTCTGGAGGTTTCTTTGACTGCGAACAAAAGCAGCGCGAGATCGAGGCGATGGAGGCCGAGATGGGCGCGCCCACCTTCTGGGACAACAATGACCGGGCCCAGAAGCACATTGCCAAGCTCAACGGCCTGAAGAAGGCCGTGCTCCCGGTCGTCGCCTTCAGCAAGAAGGTGGATGACATCGGCGTGATGGTCGAACTCGTCGAGGCCGCTACGCCCGCGGAGCGCGAGACCTATGAGCAGGAGCTGGAGACGACCGTCACCACGATGGTCGAGGAGCTCGACAAGCTCGAGATTGCGTCGTTCCTCACCGGTCAGTTCGACAAGAACAACGCCATCTTCTCGATTCAGTCCGGGGCCGGCGGCACGGAGTCCAACGACTGGGCCGACATGCTGTTTCGCATGTATTCGCGCTGGGCCGAGCGACGTGGCTTTGCCACCGAGCTGCAGGACGTGCAGGCCGGCGATCAAGCCGGCATCACCAAGGCCACGATTCTCATCAAGGGCGAGAACGCCTACGGCTACGCCAAGGCCGAGCGCGGCGTGCACCGGCTCGTGCGCATCAGCCCGTTCGACGCGAACAAGCGCCGGCACACCTCGTTCTGCGCCGTCGATGTGATCGCCGAGGTCAACGACGAGATAAACATCGACATCCCCGACAGCGAAATCCGCGTCGATGTCTACCGTTCGTCCGGCAAGGGCGGCCAAGGCGTCAACACGACGGATTCCGCCGTGCGCATCACGCACTTGCCGACGGGCATCGTCGTCGTCTGCCAGAACGAGCGCTCGCAAATCAAGAACCGCGCCACCGCGATGAACGTGCTGAAGTCGCGCCTCTACGAAAAAAAGCAGGACGAGCAGCGCGCCGAGATGGACAAGTTCTACGGCGAGAAGGGCGAAATCGGGTGGGGCAGCCAGATCCGCAGCTACGTGCTCCAGCCCTACCAAATGGTGAAGGACCTCCGCACCGGTGTGAGCACGAGCGACACGCAGGGCGTGCTCGACGGCGACCTCGACCGGTTCGTCAACGCCTGGCTCCGCGCCGGCTGCCCGCGGCATCGGAACAAGGATATCCAGATGGAGGAGTAAAGGGGAGGAAGCCGGAGGCCGGATGTCGGAGCTCAGATTTCAAACCTGAACATTCTGTTTCTGCTTCTGGCACCTGATCCCGCGCCCCAATTTCCATGCCCACTCTTTCCTACGAGCAAATCCACGCCGCGCTTGCCGCGCAGCCGTTGTTCGAGGCCAAGACGTGGCAGCTCTCGCCCGAGGCGTGGCCGCTGGCCGCGGAGCAAGTCGCGCAGCTCGAGGCGATCGGCGCGGCGTGCGTGGAGTTTCATCAGGCGCTGGAGACGCTCTACCTGCGCTCCGCGGCGGGGAAAAACCTGCTGCGCAACAAGCCGCTGCTCGCGCCGTGGGTCGCCGACTACCTCGACCGCGGCAAGCCGCCCGCGCTCGTCGCGCACGCGCGCGATTCGAGGAACCGCGGCGCGCTGCCGCCCGTGCTGCGGCCCGATTTGCTGCTGACCGACGAGGGCTTCGTGCTCACCGAGCTCGATTCCGTGCCCGGCGGCATCGGGCTCACCGCGTTCCTGAACCGCCTGTATGCTGGCGCCGCGCCCCCGGCGATCCTCGGCGCCGACGACGCGATGATCGCCAGCTTCCACGCCGCGCTCGCCGCGCTGCGGCCCGGGCAGCGCAACCCGCTGGTCGCGCTGGTCGTGAGCGACGAGGCCGCGACCTACCGGCCCGAGATGCAGTGGCTCGCGCAGCAGCTCCAGTTGCGCGGCAGGCGTGTCTTCTGCCTGCGGCCCGAGGAAATCTTCCCGCTGGAAAACGCGCTGTTCTTCGACGCCGGCGGCAACCCGGAGAAAATCGACGTGCTCTACCGGTTCTTCGAGCTGTTCGATCTGGAGAACATCCGCACGCAGAAATTCATCTTCGAGGCGTGGGCCGCGGGCGAGGTCGCGATCGCGCCGCCGATGCGGCCGTTTCAGGAGGAGAAGCTCGCGCTGGCGCTCTTTCACCACCACCTGCTGCAGGATTTCTGGGCGGAGGCGCTGAGCGGCCGGGCGCTCAAGCTCCTCCGCGCGCTCATCCCGCCCTCGTGGATCATGGATCCGGCGCCGCTTCCCCCGGGCGCCGTGCTGGACGGCCCGCGCGCGGGCGGCCGCGCGCTGAGCGACTGGCGCGATCTCATCGGGGCTTCGCAGAAGGAGCGCGATCTCATCATCAAGATCAGCGGCTACCACGAGACCGCGTGGGGCGCGCGCAGCGTGGTGCTCGGCAGCGACTGCTCGCGCGAGGAGTGGCAGCAAGGGGTCGAGCGCGCGATCGCGCTGGCGCCGGTGAATCTCCACGTCCTGCAAATCTACAAGAAGCCGCGCCGCGTGGGGCATCCGCTCTACCGCCTGGAGGCGGGCGCGGCTCCGGCCGTGCGCGAGAGCGACGGCCGGCTGCGGCTGTGCCCGTATTATTTTGTGACCGGCGGGCAGGCAAAATTGTCGGGCGCGCTCGCGACGTTCTGCCCGCCCGACAAGAAGATCATCCACGGCATGCAGGACGCGGCGCTGCTGCCGTGCCGGATCAGCTGAGGTGGGCCGGGCGCTTCGCGCGCGGCCGGCCCGCGATCGCTCGCGGGACTACGCCGCCACGGCCTTGCCAATCAGCGCGCGGTTCGGCGCGGCGGCCTCGGTGGTGAGCTGGCGGAAAAAAGCGTCCCGGCGCTCGCGGGCGATCGCGACGTCCTTGGTCCCGAGGGAGCGGCGGACGCGCTCCTTGGTGAACGGCGTGGGGTGCACGGTGTAGTGCAGGAACCAGGTGCCGTGGTTGTTCCACAGGTGATGGTTCGGGTTCTCCGCGCGGACGCGAATGCCGGTGAGGGAGGCGAGGGTGTTCATGATGCGTGATGGTTCGTGGTTGAGCGATCGCGCGTCAGGGGCGGAAAACAAAAAACCGACCGGATGGGCATCAGGTCGGTTTCGTCTTCGGGAGCGTTCTTGGTTCGCTGCCCGAGGAGGGAAGCGCACATCCGGGGTTTCCCCCGATCCACCGTGGCCGCTCCCGGCCCGGTTGGCGGAGCCGGCTTTTTGAGGGCCGGCTCGTTCCTGATGCGACGCTGAACGTGCGCATCGTCTTTTCGCCGTCCAGATCTTTTTTCGGAAAAGTTTGGGCGGAGGCGGAGCGGGCGATGCCGCTATTTTTTCCCGTGCGCCTTGGCGTAGTGCTCGGCGAGCAGGTCGTGGCCGAAGTCGCCCTTGAACTCGCGGAAGGTGCTGTGCACGTGGTTCGCGTTGTTCTGGGAGTTGTCGAACTCGATGAGGAACGTCGGCCCTTGGATGCGATAGTAGGTCGCCCCCGAGCGGTCGAGCGCGCCGGCCCAGGCGAACGTGATCTTCTCGAGGCCGGCGGCGGAGATTTGGGCGAAGCTCTCCTCGGCCAGCTCGGGCCGGGCGCGGCCGAGGTAGGCTTTCACGAGGGCGAGGAGTTTCTCGCGCTGCGCCGGCTTGAGCTGCGCGGCGGCGATGCCGGCGGGCGCGAGCGGATCGATGCGCTTCTTGTTGGTCGTGACGATCTCGGTGAGCGCCTTGTCGGCGAAGATGGCGATCTTCCGCTGCGACTCGTCGAGGGAGTTGATCAGGGCGAGGCCGAGATCCTCCTCCTCGCCGAGCACACGCTCGCCCTTGCGCGGGCCGGAGCGCACCTCGGCGGGATTGGTGCCCATGAACGACGGCGCGTAGAACACGTGCTTGCCGTCGACGATGGTGAAGTTGATTGAGAGGTGGTGGCCCTCGAAGCGCCAGCCCCAGGATTTGTCCGCCGCGGGCTCGCCGAAGATCGTGACGAAATAGTTCACGGGATCGCGGTTCTGCTTGGGGTTGGCCTTCTCGAGTTCCTTGAGGAGGATCTCGAGCTGCATGATCGCCTGGGCCTTGGCGGTGCCGGAGTGGCTGAGGCCGGTGCGCAGCAGCTGGATGCCGAGGGCCTGCGCGTCGGTGGAGGTTTTCTTGAAGGGCAGGCCGTTGCGCGCGATGGGGACGAAGTTCCAGTTCTCGCGCTCGGCGTCCGTCAGCGGGTAGGTGGCGAGCTTGCGCTGCTCGGCATTGAGCGCGCCGAGGAAGGCGTTGGCCGCCGTCAGCATGTCGGCGGGGACGTCGTGGGCGCGGGCGGCGGGCGCGAGGAGCGCGAGTGCGGCGAGAAAGAGGCGGGGGGAGGGGGGCATGCGTTCGTTAAGCGTGAAAAGGCACGGGCAGGCAAGGGCGTGCCGCGAAAAGTTTGCGCCGGGCGGCCGGGCGCCTTTCGTGGGCGCATGGAAAACTCCGCCGCCACCGCGCCCGCGCCGGTTTCGCCGACCGGCCTGCCGGACGGCGTGCGGGAGGGCAACGAGAACCTGGTGCGGCTCACGCCCGCCGCCGGCGCGAAGGTCGCCGCGCTCATTGCGCGCGAAGGGCAGGGGGAGTTTCTCCGCGTCGCTATCAGCGGCGGCGGCTGCAATGGCCTGAGCTACAAGCTTCGCTTTGTGCCGGAGCCCAAGCGCGGCGACATTCTCGTGCGCAGCGCTGGCGCGCGCGTGGTGGTGGACAGTAAGAGCGCCCTCTACCTGAAGGGCACGCATCTCGACTATTCGTCGGCGTTGGTGTCCGGCGGATTCAAGTTCTCCAACCCCAACGCCAAGGCGAGCTGCTCCTGCGGCGAGAGTTTCTCCGTCTAAATAAACCCTTGCTCCCGGGCGAGGCTCGCGCGAGATAGTTGCCGACCAGACACACGATCACTCCTATTTGATGGCCAATTCGTTTCCCTCCGCCGGCGGCGGCAACAACCGTCCCGGTTCTTACCAGCGTCGCAATGTCGACCCTTTCGCGGCGATCCGCCGCAACCACCGCATCAAGGTCCCGCAGGTGCGCGTGATTTCCCCCGAGGGCAAGCAGCTGGGGATCCTCGACACTGCCAAGGCCATCAACCTCGCGCTGGAAAACGGCCTCGACTTGGTCGAGGTCGCGCCCAATGCGACCCCGCCGGTCTGCCGCATCCTCGACTTCGGCAAGTATGTCTACGAGGAGCAGAAGAAGCAGTCGCACGTGAAGTCGGTCGCGAGCAAGATCAAGGAGATCGAGTTCACCGCGCGCATCGAGCAACACGACTTTGAGACCAAGCTCCGCCACGCCGAGGAGTTCCTCGCCCATGGCAACAAGGTGAAGATGCGCCTCAAGTTCCGCGGCCGCGAGATGGCGCACACCGAGATTGGCTTCGACGTGATGAAACGGGCCGTCGCCGAGCTGGTCGGCATGGGCCATCCCGACACCGAGCCGAAGCTCATCGGGCGCAACATCCACGTGATGCTCACCCCGCTGCCGGTCAACAAGCGCAAGCCCAAGTATCATTTGACCGACGATCACGACGAGGCGGCCGAGGTGGATGAGACGGAAGAGGCAGATGCCCCCCCGACGGTGAACAAGTCCGCGGGCTCCGCCCCTGTTTCGGGCTCGAATCCCTGAGTCGTCTGCGTAGCGTCTGCGCCGCCATGCACCCGGCGCTGCCCAGCTTTGTCACTGCGACCCTGATCGTCGCGCTGGTGCCGTGCGCCCCTGCGGCCGACCCCGTCGGGCGCGCGGCGCCCTCGCGGCCCGGCGCTCCGCCGGCAGGCGAGCTGCCGGCGTTGACCGCCAGCCCGGCGCCGGTGGTGAAAAAGATTCGCGGCGTGGACTACGTGAATGTCGCGGAGTTCGCCGCGCGGCTGGGCCTCAAGGTCTCCAACACGGATCGCGGCCGCAAAGCGCGGCTGAGCGGGCGAAACGTGCAGATCGATTTGGAAAACGACAGCCGCGAGGCGGCCGTCAACGGCCTGCGCGTGGTGCTGGGCGATCCGATCCTGGCGGCCGGCGGGCAGCTGCACGTGAGCCGCATCGACGCCGAGCGCGCGCTCACGCCGATCGCGCGCCCGGGCTATGGGGTGGCGCCGCGCGCCGCGCCGCGCGTGATCGTCCTCGATCCGGGCCATGGCGGAAAGGACAACGGCACAAGCGCCAACGAGAAGACCTACGCCCTCGACGTCGCGCGCCGGGTCAAGCCGCTGCTCGAGGCGGCCGGTTTCCGTGTTGTGCTGACGCGCGACGCCGACATCGCCCTCGAACTCGGCCAGCGCTCGGACATCGCCAACGCGCAGCGCGCGGACCTGTTCGTCAGCATCCACTTCAATGCCGTGCCAAAGGACACGACCACCTCCGGCGCGCAGGTTTTCACGTTTGCGCCGGCCACGCAGCACGCCGCGGAGTGGTGGAGCGCGCCGCGCGGCGCCGACCCGCATTTGGAAAAGGCCGACATGCCGGTGAACCGCCACGACCATTGGAGTTCGCTCCTCGCCCACGGCCTGCACCGCCGTCTCGTCGCGGATCTCCACGCCACGGATCGCGGCAAGAAGATCGCCCACTGGGGCGTGCTGCGCGGCCTCGACTGCCCGGGCGTGCTGGTCGAGTGCGGCTTCCTCACCAGCACCGCCGAGGCAAAGAAAATCGCCACCACCGCCTATCGCCAGCAAATCGCCGCCGCGCTCGCCGCGGGCATTCGGGACTACGCCGCCACGGTCGCGGCCGCACAGCCGCGCTCGCCGGCCGCGGCGGTCGCCCGGAACTCCGACTGATTTTCCCCCATGACTCGCCTCCGCCTCTGCGCCATTCCCCTCTTCCTTGCCTGCGCCCGGCTGGGCGCGTGGGACTATGAGGGCCACCGCATCGTCAACACCCTCGCGCTCGCGTCGCTGCCAAAGGACTTCCCGTCCTTTGTCCACGCCGTCGCGCACACCGAGCGCATCGCCTACCTCGCCGGCGAGCCCGACCGCTGGCGCAATGTCCCGGACCTCACCTTGAAGCAGTCGGGCGGCAGCTGGACGGACCACTTCATCGACATCGAATACCTGCCGGAGGCCGGCATCGACCCCCGGTCGCTCACCTCGTTTCGCTACGATTTCATCGTGCAATTCGCCGCGGGCCGCGCCGCGCATCCCGAAAATTTCCCCCCGATCGACCCGGCGCGCAACGCCGACCACACGCGCGAGTGGCCGGGCTTTGCGCCGTGGGCGATTACGGAATACTTCGGCAAGCTGCGCTCCGGTTTTTCCGCGCTCAAGGTCTTCGAGGAACTTGGCACGCCCGACGAGATCATGAACGCGCAGGCGAGCATCCTCTACGTGATGGGCGTCATGGGCCACTATGTCGGCGACTGCGCGCAGCCCCTGCATACCACGAAGCACCACAACGGCTGGGTCGGCGACAATCCCCGGGAATATTCCAAATGGCCGGGCCTGCACTCTTGGGTGGACGGCGGCATCATCGCCAAGGCCGGCATCCGCGCCCCGCTGCTGGCCTCGCGCGTAAGCGAGGCGCAGGCCATCCCGCTCGCGGCGCGCCCGGATGGGCGCGATCCGTTGTTTGTCGCGGTGATGGACTACGTCCTCGCGGAGCATGCGCAGGTCGAGCCGCTCTATGTTCTGGAAAAGGCCGGCAAGCTCGGGCACGGCGAGAAGGGCGTGGTGGCGGACGAGGCCAAGGCGTTCATCGAGGCGCGGCTGCTCGAGGGCGCGCAAATGCTCTCGTCCATCTGGCTGACCGCGCAGCGCGGTGCGGTCCCCGACACGTATCTCCGCACGGCGCTCATCAAGCGGCAGGCCGCCGCCGCTCCGGCGCCGAAGCCGTGAGCCCGGCGACGCTCTGCCTCGTCGCGCTCGGCGGCGCGCTGGGCTCCGTGTTGCGCGCCCTGGCGGGCCAGGCCCTCCCTGCGGGCCGGCTGCCTTGGGCGACCATCGTGGTGAACGTCGCCGGCTCCCTGCTCATCGGGTGGCTGATGGCGCGTTTTGCCGGCCAGGGCGGGGCGGGGGCGCGAGGCCAGGCGTTCTGGGTGGTGGGCGTGTGCGGTGGGTTCACCACCTTTTCCGCCTTCAGCTGGCAGAGCATCGAATTGGTGCAGAAGGGCCACGTGGGCGCCGCTGCGGCCAACGTCGTTCTGTCCGTCTCGCTTTGCCTCGCCGCCACGTGGGCGGGGTGGAAGCTCGCGCAGTGAACTTTTGCCTTGGTCTCCTGCTCGCCCTGATCGGACTGGCGTCCGTCGCATCGGCCGCGGATCGCCCGCGGGTCATCGTGTCCTCCGACATCGGCGGCACGGATCCCGACGACTATCAGTCGATGGCGCACCTGTTCGTGTATGCCGATGCGCTGGACCTCGAGGGCTTGATCGCCTCGCCCTATGGGCCCGGCCGCAAGCGCCACGTTCTCGAGGTGATCGATGCCTACGAGCAGGACTACGCAAACCTCCGCACGCACGCCGCGCTTTACCCCGCGCCGTCGCACCTGCGCGCGATCACCAAGCAAGGCGCGCTCGACGCGCTCGACGATCCGGGCTTTGGCGATCCCACGGAAGGCTCGGAGTGGATCGTGCGCTGCGCGCGCCGCACCGATCCCCGCCCGCTCTGGGTGCTCGTGTGGGGCGGCATCGACGACCTCGCGCAGGCATTGCACGACGCGCCCGACATCCTGCCCAAGCTCCGGGTTTATTTCATCGGGGGACCGAACAAGAAGTGGAGCGCGCACGCCTACAATTACATCGAGCGCCACCATCCCGCGATTTGGATGATTGAGGCCAACTCGACCTACAGCGGGTTTTTTGCCGGGGGCAACCAAGGGGGCGATTTGGGCAACTCCTCGTTTGTCGCCGCGCACGTCGCCGGACGCGGCGCGCTGGGCCGCTACCTCGCCAAGTGGCGCGACGGCGAGATGAAGATGGGCGACACGCCGTCCGTTTATTTTGTGCTGGGGAAAAACCCCGAGGACCCGGCTCAACCCAACTGGGGCGGCAGCTTTGTCCGCGCATGGGAGCGTCCGCGCGCCGTCTTCAACCGCCTCACGACCACGGCCGATCGGGTCGAGCAATATGCCATCGTCGACATCGAGCTCCCGCCGGGCCACGGCGTAAACCATTCGCACCGCGCGCACCTCGCGATCGAGAACCAGATGATCGCCGGCTTCGTCGACGCGCGTGGCAACCTGCGCTTCCGGTTTTCACCCAAGGCCGCCAAGTCGTGGACCTACACCCTTCACAGCGATGTCGCCGGCCTCGACGGCAAGACCGGCGGCCTCACCTCGTTCCTTGCCCCGTCCGACGCGGCGCAGCGCCCTTCGGCGCGCACGCCGAATTGGTGGACGGACAACCCCGCGCCCGAGCTGGCGCAGGGCTCGCAGCAGGGGGCGAGGACCATCAGCCGGTGGCGCGAGGAATACCTGCGCGACTTCGCCGCCCGCATCGCCCGCGGCCAGGCGCCGAAACCATGAAAACCCTGCTCCTGCGGCTCGCCTTGGGCGGCGCGCTGGCTTGCAGCCCTGCGCTCCGCGCCGCCGGGAAACCGCGCGTCTTTGTCCTCACCGACATCGAGAACGAGCCCGACGACGCGATGTCGCTGGTGCGCTTCCTCACCTACGCAAACCACTTCGAGATCGAGGGCCTCGCCGCCACGACCTCGACGCACCAAAAGACGCGCGTCGCCCCGCAGCGCATCCGGCAAATCGTCGCCGCCTACGCCAAGGTGCGCGACAACCTCGAGCTCCACGAGCCGGGCTTCCCCTCGGGCGAGCAGTTGCTCGCGCGCGTGACCGAGGGCTTGCCGGTCTACGGCATGGAAGGCGTCGGCGCCGGCAAGGACTCGCCCGCCTCCGCGCTTCTGATCCGCGCCGTGGATCGCGACGACCCGCGCCCCGTGTGGGTGCCCGTGTGGGGCGGGCCGAGCGTGCTCGCCCAGGCGCTGTGGAAGGTGCGCGCCACCCGCCCCGCCGACGCGCTCGCGCAGTTCGTCGCCCGGCTCCGCGTCTACACGATCTCCGATCAGGACGACTCCGGCCCGTGGCTGCGGCGGGAGTTCCCCGGGTTGTTCTACATCGCGAGCCCCGGTTTCAACGCCGGCGGCGCCTACCACCACGCGACGTGGAGCGGCATCAGCGGCGACTATTTTCATGCGCGCAGCGCCGGCGCCGACTTCTCGCTCGTGACCAACGAGTGGCTCGAAATCAACATCCGCCGCAAGGGACCGCTCGGCGCGGAATACCCGCGCTGGGAATTCCTGATGGAGGGCGACACGCCGAGCTTTCTCAACCTCATCGACAACGGCCTGGGCGATCCGGAGCATCCCGAGTGGGGCGGATGGGGCGGGCGCTACGAGCGCTACACGCCGCGGCCGCAGAAATGGCACGCGGCGCCCGAGACACGTCCTTTCTGGAGCGACGCCGCCGACGAAGTGCTCGGCATCGACGGCCGCTGGCACGACGACAACCACGCCACGATCTGGCGCTGGCGCGCGGCCTATCAAAATGATTTCGCCGCCCGCATGGATTGGACGATCAAGGCGCGCGCGCAGGCCAACCATCCGCCCGTGCCGCGGCTCGCCCACGCCGCCGTGCTCACGGCCCGGCGCGGCGCGCGCGTCGACCTCAGCGCCGAGGGCACGAGCGATCCCGACGGCGATGCGCTTTCCTACGAATGGTTCTACTACAACGAGGCCGGCACTTTTCCGCTCTCGAGCGCGCGCTCGGGCCAGCCCTTGGAAATCAAGGGCCACGACCAGCCGCGGGCCTCGTTCATCGTGCCCACGGCCCGGGTCATGCCGCCCGGCACCGGCGCCATGCACATCATCCTCGCGGTGACGGACCACGGCGCGCCGCGGCTCACGCGCTACGCGCGCGTCATCGTCAACGTCACGCCCTAGCCGCCGCGCCCCGCGCATGAAGCATTGCCCGGCCGTCGGTTTTTTTCTCGCCACGTCGCTGGCCCTTGCAGGGGAGGGCGCCTTGGTCGACACGTCGCGCTCGCCGCACGCCGCGATGCACATGGTCGGCCTGGGCGACGTGAAGTGGTCGGGCGGCCTGCTCGGCGAGCGCTTCGCCGTCTGCCGCGACGCGATGGCGCCGCACCTGTGGGCGATTTTCCGCGACGACAACGAGAGCCACGCGTGGTCGAACTTTCTCATCGCGGCGGGCCTCGGCCGGGGGCGCGACGGCAAGTTCCACGGGCCGCCCTTCAACGACGGCGATTTCCTGAAATGGCTCGAGGCGCTCGCGCAAATCTACGCCGTCACGCGCGACCCCGCCCTCGAGCGGCAGATGGACGAGATCATCGCCGTCGTCGCCCGGGCGCAGCGGGAGGACGGCTACCTGCACACGCAAAAAATCATCCCGCAGCGCGCCGGCGACGCGGGGGCGCGCGAGCTGGAGGACCGCGAGCATTTCGAGACCTACAACATGGGCCACCTCATGACGGCCGCGTGTGTGCACCACCGCGCGACCGGCAAGGACTCGTTGCTGGCATGCGCGCGGAAGGCGGCCGACTACCTTGGGCGGCTGGCGGACACCGCGCCCGACGATCTCGCGCGCAACGCCATCTGCCCGTCGCACTACATGGGGCTCGTGGAGCTGTTCCGCGTCACGCGCGATCCGCGGCACCTTGCGCTGGCGCAGCGCCTGGTCGAGCTGCGCGATCGCGTGCCCGGCACGGCCTACGCCAGCGACCAGAACCAGGATCGGGTGCCTTTCCGAGCGATGACCGCGGCCGTCGGCCATGCGGTGCGCGCCAACTACCTCTACGCGGGCGTCGCCGACCTCGTGGCGGAGACGGGCGACGCATCGCTGCTCAAGCCCCTTGTCGCGATCTCGGACGACGTGGCGGCGCGCAAGCTCTACCTCACGGGCATGACCGGCGCGCTCTACGACGGCGCCTCGCCCGACGGCTCCACGCGCCACTCCGCGATCAAGACCGTGCACCAGGCCTACGGCCGCGACTGGCAGCTCCCGAACCTCACCGCCCACAACGAGACCTGCGCCACGATCGGCTACGCCATGTGGATGTGGCGGATGCTCACGCTCACCGGCGAGGCGCGCTATGCGGACTTGTTCGAGCAGGCGCTCTACAACGGCGTGCTGCCCGGCGTGAGCCTCGACGGGAAGAGCTACTTCTACGTCAACCCGCTCCGGAAGCTCGGCGACTTCACCGTGCCGCTCCGTTGGTCGCGCACCCGCACCCCCAATATCAAGTCCAGTTTCTGCTGCCCGCCCAACGCGGTGCGCACGATCGCGGAGGCGCACAACTACGTCTACGCGCTGTCGCCCGGCGCGCTGTGGGTGAACCTCTACGCCGCCAGCGTGCTCGACACCTCGCTGCCGGGCGGGGCGCGACTCAAGGTGAGGCAGGAAACGGACTACCCGTGGGACGGTTCGGTCAAGCTGACGTTTGACGCGGCGCCGGAACAGGCGCTCGCCCTGCGGCTGCGCGTGCCGGGCTGGCTGCGCTCGGGTGCCGCCACGCTGCGCGTGAACGGCCGCGAGGTCGCGATGCCGCTCGCGCCGGGGAGCTACGCCGAGGTGCGGCGCGCATGGCGCGTGGGCGATGTGGTCGCGTTGCGGCTGGAGTTTGCCCCCGTGCTGTGGGAGGCGAATCCGCTCGTGGAGGAGACGCTCAACCAAGTCGCGCTGCGTTGCGGCCCCCTGGTGTATTGCAGCGAGTCCACCGACCTGCCGGCGGACGTGCGGCTGGCGGACGTGGCGCTGGCCGCCGATGCGGCTCCGGCGACCTTCACCCGCCGGCGGCTCGCCATCGCCGGGACAACGGTGCGCGCCATTTCCGCCAAGGGTTTGGTCGCGACGCCCCGACCTTGGGGTGCGACGGAACTCTACCGCGAGGTGGCGCCAGAGGGGCGCCGCGAGGTGCCGCTGACGTTCACGCCGTATTTCGCGTGGGGCAACCGGGGCGACGCCGAGATGAGCGTCTGGCTGCCGCGGCGGTGAAAGAAAAACCCGCCGCACCTTGCGATGCGGCGGGTTCCAAAGTGGTGGCTCAGCCCGGGATCGAACCGGGGACACGAGGATTTTCAGTCCTCTGCTCTACCAACTGAGCTACCGAGCCACTGGAGGAGCGGCGAACAAAGGCACCCGGGGAAGGTGCGTCAACGGGAAATTCCCGCGGTGTTTTTCGACGGGGATGCGGCGTTCCCGCGCCTCGGGCGAGGCGCAGCGGGTCCGGCAAGCGACCACACTTGCCTCGTGGTGCGGTTTTAAATGCTATGCCGATTATGCCACACCGTTGCCTCCTCTTGGCGTGCATGTTCGTCGCCGCGGCGCTTGCCCTGCGCGCCGCCACGCCCGCGCGGCCCAACCTCGTCGTCTTCATCACCGATGACCACACGCGCGCGGATTCCAGCGTCTATGGCTCGACCGACGTGAAGACCCCCGGCATGGACCGGGTCGCGCGCGCCGGGCTGGTGTTCGACCGGGCGTTTGTAGCCTCGCCGAGCTGCGCGCCGAGCCGCGCGGCGCTGCTCACGGGCCTGGTGCCGCCGCGCAACGGGGCCGAGGCGAATCACTCCAAGCCGCGCGCCGAGCTGAAGAAGCTGCCCGCCTATCTGCAGGAGCTGGGCTACGAGGTCGTGGCCTTCGGCAAGGTCTCGCACTACCAGCACACGGCCGACTACGGCTTCGACCACTGGGCGCACGACAAATACCACGAGGACATCGCCGTCTCCGCCGCCATCGAGTGGCTGCGCGCCCGCAAGAGCGCCAAGCCGCTCGCCTTCTTCGTCGGCACCAACTGGCCCCACGTCCCGTGGCCGAAGTCCGGCGAAGGCTACGTCGCCGACAACGTGCGCGTCCCTGCGCAGCACGTGGACACGCCGGTCACGCGCGAGGCCCGCGCGCGCTACTACGCCGCTGTCGGCCGCATGGACGCGGAGCTGGGCGCGGTCTTCGACGCCGCCAACGAGGTGCTCGGGCCCGACACCTTTTTTCTCACGACTTCCGACCACGGCGCGCAGTGGCCGTTCGGCAAGTGGAGCCTCTACGACGACGGCATCCGCACGCCCATGATCGCCGTGTGGCCGGGCAAGATCCGCGCGGGCGCGCGCACCGACGCGATGGTGAGCTGGCTCGACATCCTGCCGACGCTCATCGACGTGGCGGGCGGCCCGGCGCCGGCGGGGCTCGACGGCACGTCGTTTGCGCGCGTGCTGCGCGGCGAGACGAACACGCACCGCGACCGCATCTTCACGACGCACAGCAGCGACGGGCGCTTCAACATCTACCCGACGCGCAGCGTGCGCACGGGCGAGTGGAAATACATCCGCAACCTGCACCCCGAGTTCTACTACGCGACGCACGTCGACCTCGTGCGGGGCGCGGATGCGCCGCTTTACTTCGACTCGTGGGTGGCGGCGGCGAAGAGCGACCCGCGCGCGGCGGCGGTCGTGCGGCGCTACCACGAGCGGCCGGCCGAGGAACTCTACGACCTGCGCGCCGACCCGCGCGAGCTGAGCAACCTCGCGGGCGATCCGCGGCAGGCCGCGCGGCTCGCCGAGCTGCGCGCCGAGGTCGACGGGTGGATGAAGGCGAACGCCGACGAGGGCAAGGTCTTCGGCACGCCGCGCCTGCTGACCGACGCCGACCGCGACTCACCGCGTGATCCGCCGACGAAGGGCGCGAAGAAGAAGCAGTGAGGCGGGGCGGCACCGGGCGGCTCGGCGTAGCGGCGGGCGTCCCTGCCCGCCGGCTCAGGATATCCGTCCAAATTCCGGCGGCGTTTCAGCCGCCGAACGTGCGGGAACGACGGCAGGAGTGCCCCCGTTCCGACGATGCGCCGCCGGGCCGGGACCGGAAAAAAGGAACGGCGGCACTCCTGCCGTCGTTTCCCGACCCACGGCGGGCAGGGACGCCCGCCGCTACGACGGATGGCCTTACGGATCGGCGTAGCCCTGGCGCTCGACGCGCGGCGTGGGCGGCGGGATGGCGAGGCCGTGTTTCCGGAAAAGCTCGTGGAAGGCCGCGATGGTCGAGAAGCCGGGCTTGAAGTTGCCGTAACGGTGGCCCTCGGCGATGAGCAGCGGGGTCCAGCCGCGCTTGTTCTTCGTGTTCCAGACCTCGAGCTTTGCGCCCTTCGCATCGAGGAGCTTGATGACCTTCGGGAAATTCGCGAAAGCTGCGCCGTGCATCGCGGTGTCGCCAGTGTTGGCGACAGCGTTGAGGTCGGCGCCGATCGAGAGGAGAAACTCGACGGCTTCGCAGGCCTCCTCGTCGGTGCCGGCCTCCTCCTCGACGGAGCGCGTGCCGAGGCCGGCGGCGGCCATCAGGGGCGTGCAGTTGTCGGCGTTGTTGATCGTGGGATCGGCGCCGAGGGAGTGGAGGAGCTTGAGGTAGGCGGTGTCAGCGGTGTCGGCGGCGAGCATGAACGGCGTGCAGCCCTTGCGCGCGATGCGACCGCTGCCGCTCGGGCCGCCGGTGAGGCGGAGGTTCACGTCGGCGCCCTTGGCGACGAGTTTCTTGATGAGGTCATCGCTCGTGAAGAGGCCGGAGCCGTCGGGCACGGGCTGGCCGTCGTCCTCGCCGCTGTCGGGCTTGCGCACCCACGAGAGCACATGGAGCGGCGCGTAGCCGGAGCGCAGGTCGTTGGGATCGGCGCCGCGGTCGAGCAGCTCGGCGGCGAGCTCGAAGTGGCCGTTCTCGATCGCGATGATGAGCGCGCTCGTGCCGGCGCGCGGCTGCTTGCTGGTCGGTTTTTTCGCGGGCTTCGAGGCCTCGTTGAGATCGACGCCGGCCTTGAGGAGAACGCGCACGACCTCGGCGCGGCCGGTGCGCGCGGCGAAGAGCAGCGGGGTGAACCCGGTCTCGGCGACGGGCGAGCGGAAATCCGCGCCGGCGGCGATGAGCGCGCCGACGACGGGCGCGTGGCCCTCGTGCGCAGCCCACATGAGCGCGGTCTGGCCGCCGGCGGCGAGCTTCTCGTCGGGGCGTGCGCCCTTGGCGAGGAGCGCCGACACGGCAGCGAGGCGGCCCGTGCGGGCGGCGGTCATCAGCGGCGTCTCGCCGCCACGGAGCGCGAGGTTGGCGTCGGCGCCGGCGTCGAGCAGTGCGGCGACGAGCGGGCCGGAGCCGTTGGTGCAGGCGAGCGAGAGCGGGGTGACGCCGTAACGATTCTGCGAATTGGGATTGGCGCGCGCGGCGAGGAGGGCCTGGGCGGTGGCAAGGTCGTCGTTGCGCGCGGCCCAATGCAGCGCAGTCGTGCCGTCGGCCTGCGCGGAGTCGATAGCGGAGTCAGAGAGGAGGGCGCGGATGGCGGCGGTGTCGCGACGCTCAACGGCATCGGCGAGGGCGGAGCGAGCAGGGACGGAAGCGACGGCAGGGACCGAAAGGAGGCAAAGAGCGAGGACGAGGGTGAGCGCGAAGGGAAGCGGTGAGGCGGGGCGACGGAATCTCCCAAACAGATTGGCCACGAAAAACGCAAAAATCGGAGGGCGATTGAAAGCTGCAATGCGCCTATAGGCGCACGAAAGATTTGCGCCGGCAGGACGGAGCATTTTGTGTTTTTTGTGGCCAATAATTCCGGGCGCTGCGGATGAGGGAACCAGAAGTGAACCACAGAGGCACAGAGGCGCGGAGAAAGGCCGAGCGGGATTGGGTCTGCTCTGTGTCTCTGTGCCTCTGTGGTTCATCTTAATCCTGTGGTGACGTAGTGATGCCAAGCGACCGTTGCTCCGAGCAAGCATACTACACTAGCCGAGACAGCGAGCGACGCACAAGCAGCCTGCCATTTATGTTGGCTGAAAATTTTCGCTGAAACGAAAGCTGACATCGACACCACTAATCCGTAACCACCCAGAATCAACATTCCGATGCCATCACGCTTGGCTTGCATGGCTGATGAGAGAAGAAAAACCCACAGTCCCGAGCCTCCGAGCGACACCAGAGCCGAAAGGACCAAGACTCGTGAGTTCATTTTCTCTGAGGCTTGCATGATGGAGAATCTCACACCGTCAGCGGCATGAACAAGTCATTCACCTTGCCCGTGCTGTCGGCGAAAGAGTCGATTTTCACGCCGGCTTTGTCGAGGAGCGTGAGGTGCAGGTTGGCGAGCGGGACGGGCTCCTTGTAGCTGAGGTGGCGGTTGCCCTTCACGCCGAAGGCGCGGCCGCCGGCGACGAGCGTGGGGAGGTTCGTGTGGTCGTGGACGTTGGGGTTGCCGATGCCGGAGCCGTAGAGGAGCAGCGTGTGGTCGAGCAGCGTGCCGTCGCCGTCGCGGGTGTTTTTCAGGCGGTCGAGGTAGTAGGCGAAGAGCGAGACGTGGAAGGCGTTGATCTTCGACATGCGCTCGATCTTCGCGGGGTCGTTGCCGTGGTGGGAGAGCGGGTGGTGCGGATCGGGGACGCCGGTCTCGGCCAGGTAAGTGCGGTTGCTGGTCTCGCGCGCGAGCTGGAAGGTGATGACACGCGTGATGTCGCCTTGGAACGCGAGCACCTGCAGGTCGAGCATGAGCTTGGCGTGCTCGGTGTAGGCGGAGGGGACGCCGAGCGGGCGGTCGAGATCGGCGGGGAGGGCGTTGCTGGCGACGTCGGCCCCGGCTTTCTGGATGCGGCGCTCGACCTCGCGGACGGTGTCGAGGTATTCGGCGACCTTGGCCTGATCGGCGGGGCCGAGGCGGCGCTTGAGGCTGGCGATGTCCTCGGTGACCCAGTCGAGCAGGCTGGCGCGGCGGCGGAGCGCGGCGCGGCGCTCGGCCACGCTGCCGCCCTCGCCGAAGAGCCGCTCAAACACCACGCGCGGGTGCGCCTCGTAGGGGAGCGGCGTGGTGGGCGAGGACCATGAGAGGTTGTTTTGGTAAACGCACGCGTAGCCGTTGTCGCACTGGCCGGTCGTCTGGAGCAGGTCCATCGCGAGCTCGAGCGAGGGGAGCTGCGTCTCGCGGCCGATCTGCTGGGCGGCGAGCTGATCGGCGGTGGTGCCGAGGTAGTAGTCGTTGCTCTCGGTGTGCCGGGCCTTCGCGGCGCTGAGAAACGAGGAGTTCGAGGTCGCGTGCGAGCCGGGGTAGGCGTTGCGCAGCTCCATGTTCGTCAGGACGGTGAGCTGGTCGCGGTGCGGCGCGAGCGACTCGAGGATGGGCGAAAGCGTGGAGAGCGTGCCATCGGTGGCGCGCGGCGTCCAACGCGTCGTGTCGCAGCCCATCGGCATGAAGAGATAACCGAGCCGCGCGGCGGGCTTGGCCGCGGTCTTGGTCGCGGCGGTGGCGGCAGGCACCATGGCATCGAGCATCGGCAGGGCGAGCGAGGCGCCGACGCCCTTGAGAAACGTGCGGCGGGGCAGGGCGGTTTTGGTGAGGACGGAGGCCATGGTGCGGGGAAATTGGGAGTTTTGTTTTACAGGAGGTAACGGAGGAAACGGAGAAAGTAGGTGATGAAGCGAAGCTCTGTTATCTCGGTTTCCTCCTGTAAAACGGTTTGGTTTCAGGGCGCCTGGCGCATTTGGAACGGCACGCTGTTCACGATACCGAGGATGACGGACGAGAGACGGAAATCGTCCGCGCGCGCGCGCCGCACGATCTCGCGGATGGCCGGCGCATCGGTCGTCTCGATGCCGCGGCCGAGCGCGAAGATGAGCAGCTTTTCCGCGAGCGTCCCCGCAAACAATTCCGGCCGGGCGAGGATCGCGCGCTCGAGGCCGGCCACGCCGTCGAAGGTGCTGCCGTCGGAGAAGCCGCCGCTCGCGTCGACGGGGCGGTGGTCCTCCTCGGTGCGCCAGCGGCCGATGGCGTCGAAGTTTTCCAGCGCGAAGCCGACGGGGTCCATGACGTTGTGGCAGCTCGCGCAGGCGGGATTCTCGCGGTGCTTGGCGAGGCGCTGGCGGATCGGGAGCGTGGCGGCGATCACGGCCTCATCGAGCGAGGGGACGTTCGGCGGCGGCGGGGGCGGCGGCTCGCCGACGAGGTTGGCGAGGATCCAATTGCCGCGGATGACGGGCGACGTGCGCGTGGCGTAGGACGTGACCGTGAGGATGCTCGCGTGGCGCAAGAGGCCGCCGCGCGTCCGCGGCGAGTCCTCGGCAAACGACACGCGGCGAAACTGGCTGCCGAACACGTGCGGCACCTTGTAGTGCTTGGCGAGCCGCTCATCGAGGAACGAGTAGTCCGCGCTGATCAGCTCCGTGATCGGCCGGTCGGCGCGCATCACGTGCTCGAAGAACAGCTCGGTCTCCCGGCGCATCGAGTCGCGCAGGTTTTGGTCGAAGTCGATGAAGAGCCGCGCGTCCGGCGTGATCGCGGCGAGGCCGCGGAGGTGGAGCCATTGCGCGGCGAAGTTGGTCGCGAGGTTCTTCGCGCGCTCGTCCGCCAACATGCGGCGCGCCTGCGCCTCGAGTTTCCGCGGGTCGCGCAGATCGCCGCGCTCGGCGGCGTCGAGCAGCGCGGCGTCGGGCAGGCTGCTCCAGAGGAAAAACGCGAGCCGTGAAGCCAGCTCGAAGTCGCCCACGCGATAGGCCGCGCCGGGCGGCGCGTTCTTCGGATCGGCCTCGACGCGAAACAGGAATTCCGGGCTCACGAGAATCGCGGTGAGCGCGTGCTCGATGCCGGCCTCGAAGCCCGCGCCCTCGGCGGAGCCGTCGCGGAAAAACTGCAAGGGCTTGCGCAGGTCGTCGTCGGTGATCGGGCGGCGGTAGGCGCGGCGCGCGAGGCGGGCGAGGATGGCGCGGGCGCGGGCTTCGTCAGCGGAGGCTTGGGGTAGGGCGGGCCTTTGACCCGCCCTTTCGCGCGCTGAGTTTTCGACGGAGGGCGGGTCAGAGACCCGCCCTACTACGCCAGCCTCGCCAAAGATCAGCCGCCGGCTCGGCGTGTCGCCGGGGCCCTTCGCGTCGAAGGGCCCGAGGACCGTGACCTGGAAGACCGCCGGCGACGTGCGCGGGTGGCGGTGGTAGTTGAAGCGCGCGGCAAAGGGCGCGCGCTCGTTCTCCAGCACGGCGGACGGATCCTTCGGGAAGGTGACGCCCACGTCGTGCAGGCCGGCCTTCACGGGGAAGCGGAACTTGAGGTGCTGGTCGAGCACCTCGGCGTTCTTGTCCGCGCCGGGCGGCTTGACCGTGGCGGCGGCGACGCGCGCGCGGTCGAGCAGCACCTCGATCTCGTGCGGGCGCTTGAGGCCCTCGACCTGCTCGTTGCGATCGCGCTGGAGGCGCACCTGCACCTCGTAGTCGCCGTCGCGCGGAAACTGGTAGGGAATCAGGATGCCGCCGCGCGTGCCGAGCGGCAGGCCCTCGACGTGCTCCTCCTGCGTGACATCGGGCCGCACGCGAAACGTCTCGCCGCCGGGCGACTTGCCCGGCGTGCCGAGCGCGAGGCGCGCGATCTTCTGCGCGGCGGAGACGTAGCGATCAAGCAGGGTGGGCGAGAGGTTGCCGACGGCCACGTTGTCGAAGCCGTGGCTCGGCTCGTCGTTGGGCAGGAGCGCGGTGGCGTCGATCGAAACGCCGAGCAGGTCGCGGATCGCGTTCTGGTATTCGGTGCGGTTGAGGCGGCGGAAGGTGTCGGTGCGCCCCGGCTGCGGATTTTTTTCCGCGGCGGCATCGAGCGAGCCGGTGAGCGCGGTGACGACGCGGTCGTAGTCGGCGGCCGTGGGCCGCGCCTCGCCGATGGGCGGCATCTGGCGATGCTGGAGCTTGCGGGCGACTTTTTCCCACGTGGCGGGAGACGCGGCGAGGTTGCGCGCATCGAGCGTCTCGAGGTTGAGGTCGCCCTTGTGCGTGCCCGCGTCGTGGCAATCGAGGCAGTATTTGCCCACCAAGGTGCGGACGGCCGCGACCTCGGGCGTTTCCGCGGCCTGCACGGCAGCGGCAAACCCGGCGAAAGCGATCAGGATATTACCAGCAAGGGAGCGTGAGAGCACGGGCGGGGCGGGGTGCAAAGCGTGGGGCAAGCATGGATTTGGCGCGAGCACCGGCGAGGCAAAACTCGTCGGCCGGTTCGACGATCGGGTGTTACGGGGTGGCGTTCTGCCGCGTCATCGTCGCATCCTCGCCCATGAACGCAAACACCCCGGTCGCGCGCCGCCTGCTTTTGGTCCTGCTGATTGCCTTTGCGACGTTGGCTGCCTCCGCCGCCGAGGTTCCGGCCCGGCGCGAGTGGATGATTGAGGGCGTGAAGCGCGAGGCGCTCGTGCATGTGCCCGCGACGGCGAAGGCGCAGGCGGCGCCCGTGGTCTTCGCGTTTCACGGCCACGGCGGCTCGATGCAGAATGTCGCGCGTTCGTTTCACGTGCACACGCTCTGGCCCGAGGCGATCGTCGTCTACATGCAGGGCCTCAACACCCCCGGCCGCCTCAGCGATCCCGAGGGCAAGAAACCCGGCTGGCAGCCCAACGCCGGCGAGCAGGGCGACCGCGACCTGAAGTTCTTCGACGCCGTGCTCGCGAGCCTGCGCGCCGACTACCGCGTGGACGACAAGCGCATCTACGCGACCGGCCACTCCAATGGCGGCGGCTTCACCTACCTGCTGTGGGCGGCACGCGGCGACGTGTTTGCCGCGCTGGCGCCCTCGGCGGCCGTGGCCGGGATGCGGCAGCTCGCCGCGCTCAAGCCCAAGCCCGTGCTGCACGTCGCGGGTGAGAACGACGAGCTCGTGAAATTCGCGTGGCAGCAGCAGACGATCGCCGCGCTGAAAAAGCTCAACCAATGCAGCGCAGCCGGCGAGCCGTGGGAAAAGCTGGTCACACGCTATCCCTCGCCGCTTGGCGCGCCGGTCTACACGTTCATCCACCCGGGCACGCACGCATTTCCGCCGACGGCACCGGCGCTGATCGTGGCGTTTTTCAAACAGCACGCGAAGCCGTAGGGCGCGCGGCTCGGCGTAGCGGAAGCCGTGAGGCTTTCGCCGGCCCACGAAACGCTTGCGCGTTCCGCTACGAATTCGACTGCGCGCGCCATTTGCGTTGCGCACATCACGCGAATCGTTTCGGTCCGCTTCCCTTCCCAACGATGAGCGCCGCCGCCGACTACTTTGACCAGACCCAACAACTGCTCGCGAAGCTGCGGGCCACCCAGCTCCCCGCCGTCGGGCGCGCGGCCGAGATCTGCGCCGACAGCATCGCGCGCGGCGGGCTCGTGTTCATGTTCGGCGCGGGCCACTCGCGCATGATGTGCGAGGAGATGGCGCCGCGGCAGGGCTGCTTCGTGGGCTTCTACTCGTGGGCGGAGCAGGCGGTGTCGCAGCATTGCGCGACCGTCGGCATGAACGGCCTGCGCGGCCCGCTCTTCCTCGAGAAAATCGAGGGCTACGCCGAGCAGTTGCTCTCGGGCTTCAAGTTCGGCCCGCACGACGCGTTCATCGTCATCTCCACCTCGGGCATCCGCCCGCTGATCGTGGAGATGGCGCTCGGCGCCAAGAAACGCGGCCTGCCCGTGATCGGCATCGTGTCGGTCGCGCACTGCTCGCAGTCGAAGCCCACGCACTCCTCCGGGAAAAAGCTGATCGATGTGGCCGACGTGGTGCTCGACAACCAGTGCCCCGCCGGCGACTGCGTTACCGAGATCAAGGGCCTCGCGTGGCGCACCGGGCCGACCTCCACCGTCACCGGCGCGATGCTGATCAACATGCTGCGCTGCGAGACGGCGGAGCGCCTGCTCGCGCGCGGCCACCAGCCGGTGATGCTGCCGAGCCACCAGTTTGTCGGCGACGCCACCGCGCACGCCGCGGAGCAGCAGCTCGAGGCGTATTACGAGGGCTACCGTCGCAGCCTCGCGCATCTCCACGCATGAGCTGGACGCTCGGGATCGATATCGGCGGCACGAACCTGAAGGCCGCCGCCGTCGCGCCCGACGGCTCCCTGCTTCACCGTGGCACGCAGCCCTCCGGCGCCACCGCGGGCACCGCCGCCGAATGGATCGCAGCGGCGTGTGCGCTCGTCGACGACTTCACGCGCGCGCAAGGCGGCGCGCCGCAGCGCATCGGGTTCTCCACCTGCGGGCTCGCGGCGCGCGACGGCCGCAGCGTCGCGTCGTGCCCCGGCAAGCTCGCCGGCATCGTGGGCATCGACTGGGCGTCCGCGCTCGGCCGCCGCGACCTCGTGCCCGTGCTCAACGATGCGCACGCGGCCCTCGTCGGCGAGGCGTGGTGCGGCGCCGCGCGCGGCCGGCGCGACGTGGTGCTGCTCACGCTCGGCACCGGCATCGGCGGGGCGATCCTGAGCGAGGGCCGGCTGATGCGCGGCGCCATCGGCCGCGCCGGCCACCTCGGGCACCTCTCGCTCGATCCCGACGGGCCGGAGAGCATCATCGGCATGCCCGGCGCAATCGAGATGCGGTTTGGCGACGGGTCGGTGGCGGCGCGCACGGGCGGGCGGTTCGCGTCGACGGCGGCGCTCGTCGCCGCGCACCTCGGGGGCGACGCCGCGGCGAGCGCCGTGTGGCTGCGCTCGGTGCGCGACCTCGCGTGCGCGATCGGGAGCTACATCAACATCCTCGATCCCGAGATCATCGTGATCGGCGGCGGGATCGCGCGGGCGGGCGACGCCTTGTTCGCGCCGCTGGCGAAAAACTTGGATCGCTACGAGTGGCGCCCCGGCGGCCATCGCGTGCCGATCGTGCCCGCGGCGCTCGGCGAATGGTCCGGCGCGATCGGCGCGGCGCGAAACGCGATGTAGCGGCGGGCTCCCTGCCCGCCGAGGTCTGAGGTGGGGCGGGTCTGTGACCCGCCCTGCTCCGGTGGCAGGGACGCCCGCCGCTGCGCCCAGTCAGAACTTGAACGTGTTCGTGAGCAAAACTTGGAACGGCGCGTCGAAGCGTGCGCGGGCCACGGTGCCGTCGGGCTGGTAGCGGACGGCGGACACGCGATCGCTGTGCAGGTTTTGCAGGTTCCGCAGGTTGAGCTGCGCGGTCCAATCGCGGTTGCCGAGGATGCGGCGGCGATACCCGAACGTGAGATCGTAGCTCGCCTCCGGCGGGGCGCGCCACGGGTGATCGACGTCGGGCAAAATCAACCCGCGCGGATCGTCGAGCAGCGGGTAGCCGGCGGCGTAGCTGTCCTGCCAGCGCACGGCGCCGCCGAGCGAGAAGCCGCGCAGGCGGCCCTCGGAGAAGGCATAGCGCGCGACGAGGTTGAAGCGCCACTTGCGCTGCTCGTTCGACGGGCGGCCTTCCTGGCCTTTCGCGGCGTAGTATTCGAGGAGGCGCGCGTTGACCTGCTGGTTCACCGTGTTGCCGTTCACCGGCTGCGTGGGGATGTTCCAGTCGAGCCCGCCGTATTTCGCGAGCTGCGGGAGCCAGATGTTTTGCAGCAACGCGGTGAGGGCGGGCGCGACGTTGGTGAGCGAGGTCTCGGTCTTCGAGGCGTTGAAGGCGATGCGCCAGTTGCGCGTGGGGTTGAGCGTGATCTCGGCCTCGAAGCCGCGCGACTCGATGTCGTTGGTGTCCGTCACCGTGCCGGCGAACTGCGTGAGTGACGTGCCGTCGGCGGCCATGCGGTAGTTGTAGGCCGTCTTCAGCTCGGGCGTGAGATACGGCGCGATGGCGTCGCGCGCCGCGCGCGCCTGCGCGAAGCCGGGATACTGCGCCGCGAGCGCCTGATCGATCGTCTGGCCCGGCGCCGGCACCGTCCGGTCGCGCACGGCCTGGTCGATCACGCCGTCGTTGTTGGCGTCGATGGCGAGCAGCGCGCTGTTGAGGAAGCCATAGTGGTTGAAGATTTGCTGGTTCGTGTTGTTGAACAGGTCGGAGACGCTGGCGCTGGCGCGCGCGAGCGTGGAGACGTAGCGGTTGAGGCGCGCGACGACCTTGTTGTCCCAGAGGTAAACGGTGACGCCGTAGTCCTTCGACACGCCCGCCGGCGACGGCACGGGCCGGCGGTAGGCGTCGACGCGGTTGGTCGCCGGCACGAAGTTTTCCGACTGGTTGTAGTGAAACGAAACGTGAACCGACTCCGGCAGGCGGATCAGCTTGCGCGGCCAGTTGAGCACGCCGCCGTAGCCGAAGACCGATGAGGAGACCTTGGTGATGGTGCCGTTTTCCACCTTGAACGCCTGCGGCGTGAGGTCGGGCGTCTCGTCGGGGCCGACGAGCGGGGCCTCGGTGTTGAGCTGCGTGGTCACTTGATCGGTGCGCCAGCCGAGGTTGGCCACGAGCAGGCCGTCCCAGAAGTGCGACTGCGAGTTGAGCGCCCACGAGCGGACCTGCGTGTGCTCGAGGCGATAGTTCTTCGTGGGCGCCTCGCGCGGCAGGAAGTTGCCCCAGACGAAGCCCTCGTTGCCGTTGATGCGCGAGTCGAGCCCGACGTTTCCCGGCGTGGCCTCGGGGCCGAAGCTCCACGAGAGCTTGCGGATGGAGTAGTCGGGCGGCGTCTGGACCTGGTATTTCGCCGGCGTGAGCGTGAAGTCGCGCAGCGTGAACGCGCGGTCCGTGAACGCGCGGGTCTGCGCGGGGCCGATGTAGAAATAGTTCGAGACGACGCGCACGGCGTTGCTCGTCTGGCGCGCGTTGGCCGCCCCGATGTTGAGCGCCGGATCGGGATCGCCGAACGAGTTCATCTGGTAGTTGACGACCTTCTCGTCGAACACCGAGCGGTCGGCGAGGCCGGTGAGCGTGTGGCGGCCGAGGAGCTTCGCGAGCCACCCACGCTTCACGTGCTGCTTGAAGTCGTATTTGACGAAGCCCGTGAAGCGCGCCGCCTCGCGCTGCTGATCGGTCGTGCGGCGCGTGGGCTTCGCGAGGACGAAGGGCCGGCCGTAGTTCGGGTTGGGCATCGGCGCGACGACGCCCGACGTGCGGTAATTGGGATCCGTTGGCAGCCAGAGCGTCTCCTGGTTGTCGAACATCACCTTCACGTTGGGGCCGTTCATCATGACGTAGTCGCGGCGGTAGATGTCCTGGAAATCGTAGGCGAGCTCGAAGCCGGCGCGACCCTTCAGGAAGGTCTGCTCGAGCGCGATGTTGTAGTTCACGAAGTCGCGCGTGAAGTAGTCGTTGTCCCAGCCGAGCGAGGCGCGGCTGAAGTCGAAGGTCTTCAGGTTCGTGAACCCCTGATCGAGCCAGCCCGTGCCGCGGATGTCGCCGAGGTTGCCGTGGTAGGGGCTGTAGGGCTGGCCTCCGGACGTGCGGTTCGGCGAGAAGAACGGATCGCGCTGCGCATAGTCGGCGGCGCGGAACTGGTCGGTGTAGGCGAAGCTCGGCAGCGCGCCGTTGCGCCCGTCGTAGATGAGGCCCCACGCGCCGTTCTGCCATGCGGTGGTGGCGAGCGAGTTTGCGGTGGGCGTGTTGCGCACCGGGTAGCGCGCCTGCTCGGCCGGCGGGAGCAGCGCCCGCTGCGCGGCGGTCGGCCCCTCGACGTGGCCCCAGCGCTGCAGGTTGCTCCAGGCGTTGACCGAGAGTCGGCCCACGACGGGATCGTTGAGGAACGTGTCGAGGTTCTGCTGCGGGAGCAGCGTGTCGGGCGCGTTGCCGCGGACCGTGCCGTTCTCGATGTGTCCGGTGATGACGGTGTCGCTGTGCTTGAACGGCCGCAGCACCAGCGCGCCGTATTGCCGCGTGTCGTTCTTGTAGGTCGGCTCCTGGCGGTAGGTGGTGCGATCGGTGAGCGCGGCGAACTCGACCGCGAGGCGATCCTTGAGCAGCACGCGATCAATTTTTAGCGAGGCGCGGGCGGACGGGACCTTGCCGCCGCTGCCGAGGCGGGTGCTAAGCTCGTTTTCGTCGCGGAAGCGCGGGCGCGACATGCCCGTGTTGGTGAGGCCGGCGGGGGAGCCGAGGCCGAAGAGAAACGAATTGGCGCCGCGGTTGACGTCGATGCGGTCGGTGTTGTAGCTGTCGAAGGGGATGTCGGTGAGAAAAAAATCCGCGCGCGATCCGGCGCGGCGAGGCCGCGGATGCGCGAGGTGCCGTCGGGGTTGCGGCGGGCATTGCCGGTGGAGGTCTCGTTGTCCGCGCCGCCGGAGAAGCCGGTGTAGTTGCCGAGGATGCCGCCGACCTCCGTGCCGGTCGTGTATTGCATCAGCTCCTCGACGCCGGTGATGGAGAGGTCGTCGAGGAACTCGCGCGTCACGACCTGAATCGACGAGCCGAGATCCTTGATCTCCTGCCGCAGGCGCCCGCCACCGAGCGTCTGCGACGCGTAATAGCCTTGGTTGGGTTTCTCAGCGACGAAGAACGGCGAGAGCTCGATGGCCTCCTCGGCCGACTCGGGCGGGGGCGAGGGAGCGGGCGCGGGGGTTTGCTGGGCGATGAGGAAAGCCGCGCCATCGCAAAAAACGGCGCACGCGAATAGCCGGGAGAGCACGCGGACGGGACGCATGGGAGTGGGGTGGGTCGAATCGGGACGATCCGAGGGGTGAGGAGACGCTACGACGCGGAGGGTCGAGCGCAATCCCGGCGGCGGAAAATCTCCGCACGAAGCCGCTGCGTTGGGCGCTTGTCATGCGTCGCGTCGCCCGGCCACACTCATTTTCCCATGAAGTCCTGCCCCCTGCGCACGTCGGTCATCGGCAGCTACCCGTTTCCCAGCTGGCTCGAGTTTGCGAGCAAGCACCTCGCCGAGTTCGGCCGCGCCGACGTGAGCGAAGTCCAGGATGACGCCGTGATCGCCGCCGTCCACGATCAGATGGACGCGGGCCTCGACGTGATCACGGACGGCGAGCAGACGCGCCTCGATTTCAATTTGTCCTTCTACGGCTTCGTCGAGGGCATCGCGCTCGAGGGCGCGTCGCCGCGGCGCTTCGGCCCGCCCGCGCACGATCAACGCGGCCGCCATGCGATCACCGGCGAGCTGCGCGCGCCGCGCGGGCTCGGTGCGGTCGAGGAGTTCAAGCGCCTCCAGCGTCTCGCGCCCCGCGGCCCGACGCTCAAGGCCAGCGTGCCCGGCCCCTACACGCTCAGCGGCCGGCTCGTGCCCAATGCGCAGTATCCCGATCGCTGGGCCGTGGCGGAGGCGTTGCTGCCGCTCGTGCGCAAGGAGCTGGAGGACCTCGTTGCCGCCGGTTGCCGCGAGGTGAGCGTGGATGAGCCCTCGATGAGCTGCTACGCGCACAAGGAAAACCCGCGGCGCTTCGTCGATCTTTTCAACCGCACGGTCGAGTCCGTCGCCGGCCGCACGCGGGTCTGCACGCACCTCTGCTTCGGCAACTACAAGGGCCGCGCGATCGCGCCGCGGCGCGTGGCGCCGATGTTCCCCGCCTTCCTCGATTTCAAGTGCGACGAGATGCACGTCGAGATGGCGAGCCGCGAGTTCGCCGAGATCGAGATCATCGCGCGCATCGCGGAGCGCATGGACGCGGCGGTCGGCATCGTCGACGTGAAGAGCTACTACGTCGAGACGCCCGCCGACATCGCCGATCGCGTGCGCCTGTGCCTCAGGCACGCGCCGGCGGAGCGGCTGGTGTTCGCGCCCGACTGCGGCCTCAGCCAGACCGCGCGCTGGGCCGCGCAGCCAAAATTGAAGAACATGGTCGCCGGCGTGCGCGCGGTGAAAAAGGAACTCGGGCTCTGAACCAACTGGATTGAACAGGAGGCAACTGAGGAAACAGAGAGGGACTTTCTTCTCCGTTATCTCCGTTTCCTCCTGTTCATCTTCTACTGTCCAATGATTCAACCCGCGCTCCGCGACGACGCCTTCCTCGCCGACGTGGCCGAGGCGCGCGCAAACCTCGCTCGCGACCGGCTCGCGCTCTGGTGGCTCGGGCAGAGCGGCTTCCTCGTGCTGCACGCCGGCGAGTTCCTCCTTTTCGATCCCTATCTGAGCGATTCGCTCACGAAAAAATACGCGACAACGGACAAGCCCCACGTGCGCATGACGGAGCGCGTCATCGACCCGGCGCGGCTGGGTTTTGTGTCGGTCGTCACCTCGACGCACAATCACACCGATCACCTCGATGCGGAGACGCTCAGTCCGCTCTTCGCCGCGGCGCCGGGCGCGCGGCTCGTATTGCCTGCGGCCAACGTCGCCTTCGCCGCGCAACGCCTCGGAGCCGCGATGTCGTCCCGTTTCGCGCCGTTGCGGGAAGGCGAGCGCGTGCGGCTCGGCGCGTGGGAACTCGAGGCGGTCCCGGCGGCGCACGAGGAGCTTTCTCCCGAATACGCGGGCTTCATCGCGCGCGCCGGGCGCTTCGCGATTTACCACAGCGGCGACACCTTGCGCTTTCCCGGCATGGCCGAGCGACTGCGCGGCGCCGCGATCGACGTGGCGCTGCTGCCGATCAACGGTCGCGCGCCGGAGCGGCGGGTGTCGGGCAACCTCGACGGCCCCGAGGCCGCGCGGCTCGCGCACGACATTGGCGCGCGCTGGGTGGCGCCGTGCCACTACGAGATGTTCGCCTTCAACACGGCGAGCCCGGCGACGTTTGTCGCCGAGTGCACGCGCCTCGGTCAACCGCACGCCGTCTTGCGCGCGGGGGAACGCTGGACCTTGCCGTAGAAGTTCGCAGCTTTTCTGAAGCCCACGCCATGAACTGCCGCTGGAGAATCGCCGGAATCAACTTCGATCACATGCACATGGGCGACCTCCTGCGCATGGCGCACGAGCACCCGCAGGCGGAGATCGTCGGCGTGTGCGACGAGCAGCCGGCGCGGATGCAGCCGGCGATCTCGGCGCTCGGGATTGCGCCGGAGCGCGTGTTCACCGACTGGCGCGCGTGCATGGAGACGGCCAAGCCGGACCTCGTGATCCTCTGCCCGGCGACGGCGGAGCACGCGCTGTGGACGGAGCGCGTCGCGGCCTATCGCCCCCATATCTTCGTCGAGAAACCCTTTGCCGCCACGCTCGCGCAGGCCGACGCGATGATCGCCGCCGCGAAAAAGGCGCGCCGCCAGCTCGTGATCAACTGGCCGCTCCGCTGGGTGCCCGCGCACATCACGACCAAGCGCTTGATCGACGAAGGCCGCATCGGCGACGTGATCGAGGTGCATTTCTACGGCGGCAACCGTGGCCCGCTCCGGCACACGGCCGGCAAAGTCGAAGTCATGGCCAAGACGGCGCGGGAAAAGGCCGCGAGCTGGTTCTACCGAAAATCCGCCGGCGGCGGATCGCTGCTCGATTACCTCGGCTACGGCACGACGCTCGGCACGTGGTTCATGCGCGGCCGCGCGCCGACCGAGGTGACGGCGGTCGTGGATCAGCCGCGCGGGCTCGAGGTCGACGAGCACAGCGTGGTCGTCGCGCGCTACGCGACGGGGCTGTCGAAATTCGAGACGCGCTGGGGCACGTTCACCGATCCGTGGCGGCAGCAGCCGCAGCCCAAGTGCGGCTTTGTGGTCGTCGGCACCCGCGGCACGATCGCGAGCTACGACTACGAGCCGACCATTCGCGTGCAGACCGAGTCGAAGCCCGAGGGCGAGGTGCTGCCGGTCGATGTGATCGCGCCGCCGCACCATAACCCGATCCACCATGTGCTGCATTGCCTTGAACACGGCTTGAAAATCGAAGGCCCGCTCTCGCCCAAGATCGCGCGCATCGGCCAGCAGATCATCGACACCGCGGTGCGAAGCGCGCAGCTCCGGAAGACCGTGAAGCTGCTGGACTGAACCGGAGCGATGGCCGAGAACTACGATCTCAAGGCGGCGGCAGCGCGCGAGACACCGACCCCTGTGCTGGACTACGCGCCGCCGGCGCGCGGAGTTTTTCCCACAGGGTAAAGTGTGCGCGAGCGTGGCCGAGGTGCTTGCGACGCCAGGCGTGGAGGTCGTGGCCATCGCGACGCGCCCGGAGCTACGCGCGCCACGCGATCCGCGCGGGCTTGATCGGCGAGATCGGCACGGCCTTCGAGAAAATCCACCACCTGATCCGGCACGACTTCGGCATCCACTGGTTCGACGCGGCGTGTTAGTTCTTCGGCGAGGCCGCGGCGAAGGCCCGATCTGCGCCGTGCCCGCGATCGAGGTTGCGACGGCCGCGGGGCGGGGGCGCGCGGAGCTGGCGGGCGCGTGGCTCGACGACGGCTTCCGCGGCCGGATGGGCGAGCTGCCGTGGGCGATCGAGGAAGACCGCGAGCCGGAGAACTCGGCGGCGGGAAATTTGCGCAGCCTCGCCGTGTGCCTCGCCGCGATGAAGTCGGCGGACACGGGCGCGGTCGTGCGCCCGTAGCGCCACTGGCGTCAGCCGACGACGATGTTCAGGATGCGGCCGGGGACGTAGACGATGCGCTTCACCGTCTTGCCCGCGAGGAACGGCGCGACACCCGCGTTGGCTTGCGCGAGGTTCACGGCGGCGTCTTCGGCGAGGCCGACGGGCACGAGCTGATCGCCGCGGTGCTTGCCGTTCACTTGGAAGACGAGCTTCACCTCCGTCGTGGCGAGCTTGGCGGCGTCGTAGGCGGGCCACGGCGCGAGCATCACGAGGCCGGTGCCCCCGAGCCGCGCCCAGAGTTCCTCGGCAATGTGCGGTGCGAAGGGCGCGAGCACCTGTAGAAAAGCGCGCACGGTCTCGGGCGTGACGGCGGGCGCCTTCTGGAGCGCGTTGGCGAAGACCATCATGTCCGAGATCGCGGTGTTGAACTGCAGCGTCTCGATCTTCTCGCCGACCTTCTTGATCGTCTCGTGCAGGAGCTTGGTGAGATCGGCGGGCTCGGCGGCGCCGGCGGCGATCTTCGGGTTCACGCTGCCGTCGGCGGCGATGCACTCGCGCCAGACTTTCTGGAGGAAACGGTGCACGCCCTCGATGCCGCGCGGGTTCCACGGCTTCATCGCCTCGAGCGGGCCGAGGAACATGAGGTAGAGGCGCAGCGTGTCGGTGCCGTGCGACGCGATGATGGTGTCGGGGTTGACCACGTTGCCGCGGCTCTTGGACATCTTCTCGCCGTCCTCGCCGAGGATGATGCCTTGGTGGAAGAGCTTCGTGAACGGCTCGGCCTGCGGCACCACGCCGAGATCGAACAGCACCTTGTGCCAGAAGCGCGCGTAGAGCAGGTGCAGCACCGCGTGCTCCGCGCCGCCGACGTAGAGATCGGGCACGCCCCAATACTTGAGCGCCGCGGGCGACGCGAAGGCATCGGCGTTTTTCGGATCGAGGAAGCGCAGGTAATACCAGCACGAGCCGGCCCACTGCGGCATGGTGTTGGTCTCGCGGCGGCCGCGCACCCACGCATCGCCGGCGGGGCGCGCGTGCGACGCGGGCACGCTCGCGCCGGTCGCGACGTTGAGCCAGATCTCGAGCCAGTCGGTGACGTTGGCGAGCGGGCTCTCGCCGTTGCCGCTCGGCAGGTAGGATTGCACGTCGGGCAACGTGAGCGGCAGCGCGGCGTCGGGGAGCGGGAGCGCGAACTGCGTGACGCCATCCTCGACAAACGTGACCGGCTGCGCGGGCAAATCCTTGCGCAGCGTCGCGGCGCGGCGGTAGTCGGCCTCGCTCACCCACACGATGGGGAACGGCTCGCCCCAGTAGCGCTGGCGTGAGAAGAGCCAGTCGCGGAGCTTGTAGTTGACGGTGGCCTTGCCGACGCCGCGCGCGGCGAGATCGGCGGTGATTTTTTTCTTCGCGTCGGGCCACGCCAGGCCGTCGTAGCCGGGCGAGTTGATGAGCGTGCCGTCGCCGACGTAGGGGAGCGGCTCGTCGCCCTTCGGGCCGGCGATCACGCGCGGGATGGGCAGCGAGAATTGCTGCGCGAACTCGTAGTCGCGCTCGTCGTGCGCCGGGACGGCCATGATCGCGCCGGTGCCATAGCCCATGAGCACGTAGTCCGCGATCCAGATGGGGACGCGCTGGCCGTTGACGGGATTGATCGCGTAGGCGCCGCTGAAGACGCCGCTTTTTTCCTTCGCAAGGTCGGTGCGCTCGAGGTCGCTCTTGGCGGCGGATTTTTTGCGGTAGGCCTCGACGGCGGCCTTGTGATCCGCGGTCGTCAGCGCGTCGACGAGCGGATGCTCGGGCGCGATGACCATGTAGGTGCAGCCGAAGAGCGTGTCGGGCCGCGTGGTGAAAATCTTGAGCTGGCCGAGCGATTTGTTTTCCAGCGCGAACAAAATCTCCGCGCCCTCGCTGCGGCCGATCCAGGCCTCTTGCATGCGCTTGGTGGAGTCGGGCCAGTCGACATCCTTGAGGTCGGCGAGCAGGCGCTCGGCGTAGGCGGTGATGCGGAGGACCCACTGGCGGAGATTGCGGCGCTCGACGGGGAAGCCGCCGACCTCGGACTTGCCGTCGACGACCTCCTCATTGGCGAGCACGGTGCGCAGCTCGGGGCACCACCACACGGGGCGCTCATCGACGTAGGCGAGGCCGCGCTGGAAGAGCTTCAGGAAAATCCACTGCGTCCACCGGAAATATTTCGGGTCGGTGGTGTCGACCTCGCGATCCCAGTCGTAGGAGAAGCCGAGGGATTTTATCTGCCGGCGAAAGTTGGTGATGTTGTTCTGCGTGTTGGAGGCCGGGTGCGTGCCGGTCTTCACCGCGTGCTGCTCGGCGGGCAGGCCGAAGGCGTCCCAGCCGATGGGGTGGAGGACGTTGAAGCCGCGCGTGCGCTTGTAGCGCGCGAGGATGTCGGTGGCGGTGTAGCCCTCGGGGTGGCCGATGTGCAGGCCCGCGCCCGACGGGTAGGGGAACATGTCGAGCACGTAGAACTTCGGCTTCGACGAAGCGTTGTCGGCGCGAAAGGCGCCCTGCTTTTCCCAGAGCGCCTGCCAATGCGGCTCGATCTGGAGGAAACTGTAGTCGGGGGACTGCGTGGCCATCGGATGAATCGGCCACGGTGAAAACCTTTCTCCGGGCGGTCAATCGCAGTCGTGGCCGAGGCGCCCCGCCTCGCGGTGCGGGGAAAATCCACTGAGGCGGGACCCGGCTTCGCGCGAGGCTACGCCGGGCACGCGCCTCGGCCACGACTCCTTTGGGCTTCCCGTGGCGCGGCGCGCCCCGTTTCATCCCGCGACGTGAACACCTTTGACCGGCACCTCCTGCGCGAGTGGCTCGCCATGCTCGGGCTCGTGCTGGTGGCGTGCTGCGGCCTGATGCTGGTGCAGGTGCTCTACGACGACTTCCGCCAGCTGCGGGAGCTGGGCGCGCGCGGCGCGGTCTTCTGGCGCTACGTGGGCGTGAGCGTCCCCGGCTACTTCGCGATCGCGCTGCCCTTTGGCCTGCTCGTGTCGTTGCTCTACACGCTCGGGAAGCTCCACCGCGCCAACGAGCTGACCGCGATGCGCGCCGCGGGCGCGGGCTTTGCGCGGCTGACCGCCCCGATCTGGGCCGTCGGGGTCTTGTGCTGCGGGTTGACCTGGTGGCTCAACGCCACGGTCGTGCCGTGGTCGGTCGAGGAATCGCGGGCGATGAAGGATGAAATCGAATTTCGCAGCCAGACCAGCAAGGCGCTGCCCGCGGACCGCGTGGGCGCGGTGTTCAGCGTGGCGTTCGACAATCCGCTCGATCGGCGCATGTGGTTCTTCAACCGCTTCAGCAAGGCGACGCAGCGCGCCTACGGGGTGTCGGTCTCGGTGCTCGATTCCGAGCGCCGGGAGGTGTCGCGGCTGACGGCGGCGGAGGGGTGGTTCGACGGGAAGCGCGGCGGCTGGGTGTTCAAGGCCGGGCGCGCGCTGGAGTTTGCGGCGGAGACCGGCGAGCTCACGGCCGACCGGCCGTTCGAGGAGCGATTCGAGCCGGCCTATCGCGAGGACCCGGAGCTGATGCTGCTCATCGACCGGAAGGCGACGTCGCTCTCGCTGCATGAGTTGCGCGACCTGACACGGCACCTCGAGCTTGAGCACAGCCCCAAGCTTCCGGCGTATGCCGTGCGCCTCCACGGCTTGATGGCCGACACGCTCGGCCCGCTGATTGTGATCGCGATCGCGATTCCATTCGCGGTGACGGGCGTGCGCGTGAATCCCGCGGTGGGCGTTTCGAAGTCGATTGGACTGTTCTTCCTCTACTACGTCTTCAACAGCGCCGCGACGGCGCTGGCGGTGAAGGGCGCCGTGGAGCCCGTGGTCGCGGCGTGGCTGCCGAATGCCGGCATCACGGTCCTCGCGCTGTGGTTCCTGGCGCGGATGCGCTAGGCTGCCTCAGCGCGTGCGTGAAGCGATGTTGGCGGTCAACGCCGTGAGAAACACGGCGTCGCCCGGGGTGGCGCGCAGGGCGGCGAGGGCGTGCGCGGTCTGGGTGTCGGCCATCTCCCGCGAAGCGGCCAAGCCGTGCAGCCGGACGTAGGTGGCTTTGCCGGCCTTGGCGTCCTTGCCAGCGGTCTTGCCGAGGGTCGCGGTGTCGGCCGTCGCATCGAGGATGTCGTCGATGATTTGAAAGGCGAGGCCGAGATGGCGGCCGGCGCGGCGCAAGGCCGCGATGTCCGCGTCACCGCCGCCGCCGATGCGCGCGCCGATGACCAGCGAGGCCTCGATCATGGCGGCGGTCTTGTTGAGGTGGATGAAGTCGAGCTCGGCGGGCGTGGCGTCGGATTTTTTTTCCGCGAGCAGGTCTTCCATCTGGCCGCCGATGAGGCGGCGGCTGCCCGCGGCTTCGCCGAGCTCGCGGACAAGCTGGGCGGCGAGCGGGCCGGGGTAGTGCTCGGCAAGCAGCGCAAACGCGTGCGTGAGGAGGGCGTCGCCGGCGAGGAGCGCGGTCGCCTCGTCGAACTGCTTGTGCGCGGTCGGCCGGCCGCGGCGCAGGTCGTCGTTGTCCATGCAGGGCAGATCGTCGTGGATCAGCGAGTAGGTGTGCAGGCACTCGAGCGCGACCGCGGCCGCCAGCGCGCGGTCATCATCGCGGGCCACGCCGCAGAGTTCCGCGGCGGCGAGCGCCAGCACCGGGCGCAGCCGCTTGCCGCCGGCCTCGAGGCTGTAGCGCATGGCGGCGTGGAGGCGCGCCGGCCGCGTGTCGGCGCGGGGCACGAGGCGGTCGAGGCCGCGCTCGACGCGGGCGGCATGGCGCTTGAGTTCGGCGGCGAAGTCCATCGGGGGAGCGAGTAGCGCGCCGCGCCCGTTGCGCCGCAAAGAAAAAATTTGCGAACCTGCCTGCGCCGCACTCCGCACTCGCCAACGCCGTGGGCGCCGCCCATAACGCGCGCATCTCCGACATGCCGACCTACGAATATGCCTGCCAGAAGTGCGGACACGAATTCGAGCAGTTTCAGTCGATGCGCGACGAACCGCTCACGAAATGCCCCAAGTGCAAAAAGACCGGGCTGAAGCGGCTCGTGGGCGGCGGCGCCGGCCTGATTTTCAAGGGCACCGGGTTCTACATCACGGACTACAAGAAAAAATCCGGCGGCGAGTCGAAGTCCGGCGAGGCCAAGCCCGCCGCCGAGGCGAAGCCCGCCGCTCCCGCCAAGCCCGCGACGGACTCCGCCAAGAAGTGACCCGCCGCGCCAACTCGCTTTCAGCGCCACCCATCGTCCCCTTTCACCGCCATGAGCATTGACCGCCGCATCTACCGCGTCGCCCGCGGCCCGAGCTGGGCCGAGGTGATACTTGGCGCCACGCTGAGCGTCGCCCTGGGCGTCGCGCTTGGCGTGGTGCTGCTGCCCTTCCGCCCGGTCACGGTCGTGAGCGAGATGCCCGCGGAAGCCGAGCGCAAGGCGGGCGAGGTCTATCTGGTCGAGGGCTCGCGCATTCCCGAGAAGGCGCGCCTCGCGCCCGCCAAGAAGAAATCTTTTCTCGAGGGCCAGTCGGTCACGTTCACGGAGGACGAGCTCAACGTGCTCGCCGGTCCCGCGCCCGTGCGAAAGAAGGCGCCGGCCCCGGGCAAGGACGCCCCCCCGGCCAAGGCCAAACCGACGCCCGCGCCGAAATCGCCGGCGCCGAAGGGGACGCCCGCGCCATCGGAACCCGAGCCCGACGCGTTCGTGCGCGGCACGCCAAACTTCCGCCTGCGCGAGAACGACGTTCAGATCGCGGTGCCGATCACGGTGAACGTCATGGGCCTCGGCTCGGTGGTGACCGTCCGTGCCAACGGCCAGTTCGTGAAGGACGGCGACACGTTTCGCTACGAGGTCGCCGATTTGCACGTCGGGTCGCTGCCGGTGAACCGCCTGCCTTGGCTGGGGGCGCATGCGCGCGAGCGATTTCTCGCCCAGCCGCTGCCCGATGAGCTGACGGCCGCATGGAAAAAAGTCGCCAAGGTCACCGTGGCCAACGGCTCGATTCAGCTCACGATGCCGTGAGCAGGGCGGGTCGTGCGCGGCCTGGACGCGGAGAATTTGCGCGCCGGCCGCCACGGACCCGCGGACATCGTGCCTCGGGCGCCGGCTGGATTGCGGCGGCCCTCGTGGTGCTGCTGCAGGCCGGCTGGGGCCGGGCCGCGGAGGCCGTGCCGGTGATGGTCCAGACTGCGCCCGGGCGCTTCGAATTCTCGGCGGTCGACTCCGCCGTGGCGCATGGGCTGGCCGCGCAGGCGGAGGAAGCGTGGCGCGGGCTCGCGGCGCCGCTCGATCTGCCGCCGGATTTTCCGACGCCGATCTATGTGCGTGCCGTCGCCGGCGCAGCGGAGCCGTTTGCCGTGACGGCGGAGACGGGGGGGATTGTGTCCGTGCGAATCGATGCGCACGCCACCGCGGCGCAGCAACGCCGCGCCATCGCGCAGGGCTTGCTGCTGCGGCTGGCGGTCGCGCGCCACGGGCTCAACGAGCGCCTCGCCGTGCCGCGCTGGCTGGAGGAAGCCTGCGCCGGCTGGTGGCGCACGCGCGCCGACGCCGCGCAGCTCGATGCGCTGAAGCAGGCGAGCGAGCGCCGGGCGCCGCCCGCGCTGGCCGCGCTGCTGCGGTGGAGACACGGCGGGGAGCCGCCGCCCGAATTGTCCGCCGCCGCCGTGTGGCTGCTCACCGCGCTGCAGAACGATTCCGGCCGCGCCCGCGAATGGCCCTCTTTCCTCTCGCGCCTGCTCCGCGGCGACGATCCGGAGGCCGCGCTGGCCGAGTGCTATGCCGGCCGCTTTGCGGCCGAGGACCGCGAGCTGTGGTGGCAGGTGGGCTGGCACCATGCCGTGCGGGCGCGCACGCTGCCGGCGCTGTCGGCGGGCGAGTCGCGCGGGCAGTTGGGCGGGTTGATCCGGTTCGTGTTCGCCGGCCACGGGGCTGATGAGGATGTCGTGCTGCCGCTGTCAGCCGTCATCGCGCGCGGGACGGAGCCCATCGTGGAGCCGGAGCTCGCTCGCCGCGCCGGCGAGCTCGCCCGGGTGATCCCGCTGCTGCATCCGTTCTACCGCAACGCAGGCCTTTCGCTGGCGGAGGCGCTGGCCGCGCGGGCCGCGAAGGCGCCGAGGCGCGACGCCGCGTGCGAGGCTTTCGCGCAGGACTGGCGGGATGCGCAGGAGCTCGAGGCGGCGGCGACGGCCGCGCTCGACGCGCTGGAGAAGCGGTAGCTTTTCGTCTGGCTTGCCAACGCCGCCGCCGCCTCGCGAAGCTCCGCGCACGTGTCCAAGAGCTTCAAAAACATCAGCGTCGTCGCGACGGCGACCTTGGTGTCGCGTTTTTTGGGGCTCGCGCGCGACATGCTGGTGACGGCGGTGTTCGGCACCTCGGCGCTGGCCTCGTCGTTCTACACGGCGTTCACGCTGCCCAACCTCTTTCGCCGCCTGCTGGGCGAGGGGGCGCTGACCGCGGCGTTTGTGCCCACCCTGAACGAGGAGCTGCGGACCCGCCAGCGCGCCGGGGCGTTTGCGCTCGTGAACAACGTGGCGAGCTGGCTCCTGCTGGCCTGCGGCGGCGTGGTGCTGCTCTCGATGCTCGCGCTCTGGGGGGCGACGCACCTCGGCCCGGAGCTGCAGGCGATCGGGCTGCCAGCCGGGACCGTGCGCCGCTGGCTTGAGGCGGCGGACTACGCCATCATCCTCTTTCCCTACCTGATTTGCGTGTGCCTCGCGGCGGCCTTTAGCGCGGCGCTGCAAACCTTGGATCGTTTCCTCGAGCCCGCGCTGTCCCCGATCTGGCTCAACGTCGCGATGCTCGCGCTGCTCGGCGGCGCGGCCTACGGCGGCTGGGCCGCCGACCTGCCGGCGCGCATGATGTGGCTTTGCGCCGGCGCGCTGCTCGGCGGCGCGCTTCAAATGATCGTGCCCGCGCTGGCGCTCGTGGCCGAGGGCTGGAGGCCGCGGCCCGATTTTTCGGTCGGTGATCCGCTGCGGCAGATTTTGCGGCTGATGGCCCCGACCGTCTTCGGTTCCGCGGTCTACTTGATCAACATGGCGGTGTCGCGCTTCGTGGGGCACTCGCTCAACGACTCGGCCGTCACGGTCCTCAACCTCGCGGGCCGCCTGATGGAGCTGCCCATCGGCGTGTTCGCGGTCGCGATCTCGACGGTGATTTTCCCGCTGATCTCAAAGTTCGCGGCGGCGGGCGATCTGCCCGGCCTGGCCGCGGCCTATCGCAAGGGCATGCGCCTCATCCTCGTGATCAACGTCCCCGCGGCGGTGGGGCTCGCCGTGCTGGCGACGCCGATCATCCGGCTGCTGTTCCAGCGCGGCGCCTTCGACGCGGCGGACACCGCGATCATGCAGCCCGTGCTGATCGCCTATGCGGTCGGGCTGCCCTTCTTCTCGTTTGTGAACCTCGTGCTCCGTGCCTTCTACGCGCAGAAGGACACGACGACGCCCGTGCACGCCGCGGTCCTCAGCTTTGCGGTCAACCTCGCGCTGAGCGCGGCGCTGATGCGGCCGCTGGGCACCGTCGGCCTCGCGATCGCGGGCAACGTCGCGATTGTCGCGCAGGCGTGGTGGCTCCAGCGCGCGCTCACGCGGCGGCACGCGGAGTTTCGCTTCGATCACCTGGCGCGTGATCTCGGGAAGGTGCTCGGCGCCAGCGCCGCCATGGGGGTGATCGTGGCGGCGGCGTGGTGGGGCTGGACGCAGCTGCAGCCGCCGCGCAAGGCCGCGGACCTGCCGGGCGTGCTGCTCGTCGTGACCACCGGAGTCGCGGTCTATGGCGCCGCCATCTGGGCGCTGAAGATCGAAGGCCGGGAGGACCTCGCGGCGGTGTGGGCCAAGGTGAAGGCCAGGTTCGGCTGATCCGCGATGGCTGCCCCCGCCGCAAGACGACTCCGGCCCGACTGGTTCTTCTGGGCCATGATTGGCGCCGTGACGCTGGCGGCCCTGGCGCCCGCGCTTGGGGCGACGGGCGGGCCGTTGCATGCGGAGCTCGTCACGAAATTCGGCGTGATGATCGCGTTCTTCGTCTATGGGCTGACGCTGCCGCTGGCGGCGCTCAAGGGTGGCGCGCTCAACTGGCGGCTGCACCTTGCCGTGCAGGCGGGGACATTCCTGCTGTTTCCGGCGCTGGGGCTCGTGATCGTGAAACTCGGCGGGCCGTGGCTCTCGCCCCACCTTGCCTTCGGGTTCGTCTACCTTTGCGCGCTGCCCTCGACGATTTCGTCGTCGGTCGCGCTGACCGCGGTCGCGCGCGGCAACGTGCCTGGCGCCGTGTTCAACGCCACGCTTTCCAGCCTGCTGGGCGTGGTCCTCACGCCGCTGTGGTTGCACACGCTGGGCGGGGTGGCGGGAGCGCAGGGCGACCTCGGGCAGTCGATTCTCGACATCGCGCGGCTGCTCATTCTCCCGATGGCGGTGGGGCAGGTGTGCCGTCCCTTTCTCGCCGAGTGGGCCGCGCGCCACCGCGCCAGGCTGCAGCTCACGGATCGCCTGCTGATCCTGTTCCTGATCTACGCAACGTTCTGCGACTCGTTTGTCGGGGGCGTGTGGGCGGGGCACGGATGGATGCTGCTGGCGGGGGTGATGCTCGTGTCGGCGGCGCTCTTCGCCGTGGCCGTGCTGACGATGATGTGGAGCGCGCGGGCGCTCGGGCTGGGGCACGCCGATCGGATGGCGCTCATATTCTGCGGCTCCAAAAAGAGCCTCGCGCAGGGCGTCACGATGTCGCGCGTGCTGCTGGCGGGCCATCCGGCCGCCGGCCTCGTGCTGCTGCCGATTATGATCTACCACGCGTTGCAGCTGTTCGCCGGCGGGCTGCTGGCGCCGCACTGGGCGCAGCAGGCGCCGGAGGAAAAGCCATGAGCGCGGACGAGACGAAGGTGATCCACGACGCGGCGGCGCGGCGATTTTCCCTGGCCACCGAGGGCCGCGCCGCCGTGGCCGACTACGAGCTGGCGGGCGACACGGTGATCTTCACGCACACGTTTGTGCCCCCGGAGCTGCGCGGGCGCGGGCTCGCGGAGAAGCTCGTGCGCGCCGGCCTGGAGTGGGCGAGGGCGGAAAAGCGGCGGGTCGTTCCGGCCTGCTCGTATGTCGCGGCGTTCATCCGGCGGAATGCGGAGTTTCAGGATTTGCCCTGATTTTTTGATCGGCCGCTAGGAGGGCGTCGGAAAAGCCCGTGCCAAGGTAGGGCGGGACCGCTGGGGCGCGCCCTGCCTTTTTCGAGGGTCTCTAAGAAATCAGCCGGTCGCGCGTGGTGGGATTGAAACCCCGCCCCGCCATGAATGCCTACGAGACTTTTGATGCCGAGACGAAGAAGGCTCGCGTGGAGATCATCCCGCTCATCGACGTGATTTTCTTCCTGCTTGCGACGTTCGTGCTCTTCACGCTGTCGCTGGAGCGGATCAAGAGCGTCGAGGCGCCGCTGGCGCAGGCCGGTGACTCGAAGGAAAAGCCGGGCGATAACTTCGTCTCCATCCAAGCTTCCGCCGACGGCATGTATGTCTGGCGCCGGGGCGCGGACACCGTGGGCGAATCCATCGCGGTGGCCGAGCTGCGGCCGCGGCTCGAGGAGTTCCGAAGCTCAACGGCGCTGCCCCGCGTGATGATCAGCAGCGACCGCGGGGCGACGCTCGGCGCCGCGGTGCTCGCGCTCGACGAGGTGCGGCGCGCGGGCATCACGCAGGTCGCGGTCGAGACGGTCGCTGCGCCGTCCCGCTGAGGCCGGCGCCGCCGGGCGGCGGGCTCAGGCGCGTTGCACAACGAGCGCGCAAAGGTCGTCGTCGAAGGCCTCCTGGCCGGTGAACGCGGCGATCGAGGCGAGCAGCGGCTCCAGCAGTTGTTCAACGGGGAGGTTGTCATGCGCCGCGAGGAAGGCGGCGAGGCGCTGCTCGCCGAATTGCGCGCCGGTGGCGTCGGCGGCCTCGAGCAGGCCGTCGGTGCACGCGAAGAGCAGATCACCCGGGCCGAAGGCGCAGGTGCGCGCGCTGTAGGCGAAGTCCGCGATGAGGCCCGCGGCCGGCTCCGGATCATCGGCGGCGAGGCGGAGCACGGGCGCGGCGCGCGGCCGCACGAGGGGCGGCGGGTGGCCGGCGCTGCCCCAGGAGAGCGTCCCGGCGGCGATGTCGATGACGCCGTAGAAGACGGTGGCGAAGACGGGCTGGCCCGTTTGCTCGACGACGGGCATGAGGCGGCGGTTGATTTCGCCGAGCACGTGCGCGGGATCGCCGGCGCTGGCGCCCATTTCCTCGACGGCGCCGCGGATGAGCGCGGTGAGGAGGCCCGCGCGCACCCCGTGGCCCATCACGTCGCACACGAGCACGCCGCAGCGCGTGTCGGAGAGCCGCAGCAGATCAAAGAAGTCGCCGCCGAGCGTGGTGGCCGGCACGTAGCAGTGGGCGAAGCGGAGCGCGCTCGCCGCGGCGGGCGCGAACTCCGGGAAGCGCGGGTAGGCGCGGTTGAGAAACGCCTCCTGCACCTGGCGCGCCATGCGGACATCGGCCTCCATCTCGGCGGTGCGGTGCCGGAGCGCCTCCTCGGCGACCTTGCGGCGCGTGATGTCGTGGCTGATGCCGACGAGGCCGGTGAGCCGCCGGCTGGTGTCGTGGAGCGGGACCTTCGTCACGAGCGACCAGTGGACGGCGCCCGCGGGGGCGAAGTCGGATTTTTCCTGGTTGAGGATGGGCGGGCCGCCCGAAAGCACCTGCCGATCGTCGGCCAGCGCCTGCTCGCCGCGCGGGCCGGGAAAGAAGTCGATCGTGGTCTTGCCCAGCGCGCCGGCCTGCGTCGCGACGCCCAGCACGGCGAGGTGCGCGCGGTTGTTGAGCACGTAGCGCGACTGCGTGTCCTTCACGTAGAGGCGGCTGGGCAGGTGGTCGATGATCGTGCGGAGGAGGTTGCGCTCCTCGGTGAGCTTTTCCTCGGCCTCCTTGGTGGCGGTGATGTCGCGCGAGATGCCGAATGTGCCGACGATGGCGCCGGTGCTGTCGCGCCACGGGAGCTTGGTGGAGGAGGCCCAGCGGCGCGTGCCGTCGCGCAGCGTGGTGCGCTCGATCTTGCCGATGACGGGCGTGCCGGTGCGGATGATGAGCGCCTCGTCCTCGCGGGCTTGCTGCGCATGCTCGGCCGAGAAGAAATCGGCGTCGGTCTTGCCCACGCAGTCGGCGGGCGAGGTGGCGCCGAGCGAGCGGGCGTGGGCGGCGTTGTTGCGGACAAAGCGGCTCTGGAGGTCCTTGAAGTAAATCTTGTCCGGGATCGTGTCCATCAACAGCCGCAGGATGGCGGAGTCGAGGGACTCGGGAGGGGCGGACAAGGGTGAGGAAACGTCGCTCATGAGGGCGGGCCAAGGCTGGTTTGCGGGCGGGAGCCGCGCAACGCTGGTCTTCTCCAAGGCGGCGGCGGGGGCCGCGCCGGCCGACGGGGCCTTACTCCTTCACGATGGTGAACCAGTCGCGCTTGGCGCCTTCCTCGTTGAGGAACACGACATCCATCTTCAGGCCGTCGATATCGATGGCCGTCGAGCCCGCCTCGTTGAGCGACAGAAAGAACGCGGGATGGTTGAGCGGAGGCGGCTTGGTCTTGCTGCCCGCGTGGCCGGCGGAGCCGGTGACGATGTTGATGTCGCCGGCGTGCGGCGTGCGGGCGCGGGGCTTGCGATAGATGCCGTCGCCATCGGCGCGGCCGGAGGTTTTTTGCTTCAGGTGCTGCGCGGGGTCGAAGGTCGTGCTCTTGCCGTAGTGGCCGTCCATGAGCCAGGAGCGCTCGTAGACGTGCGAGTGGCCGGTGAGGACCAGGTCGACGCCGCCCTGTTCCAGGAGGGGCAGGAACTTGTCGCGCATGTCGTTCATGCGGCCGCCGGAGTCGGTGTCCTTGTCGGAGTCGTGCGTGCCCTTCGTGTAGGGCGGATGGTGGAAGAACGCGACGATCCAGTCGCGCGTCGTGGCGGCGAGGTCGGCCTTGAGCCACTGCGCCATCGCGGCGTCGGGCGAGCGATCGGAGTCGTGGGAGTCGAGGCAGACGAAGTGGGCGTTGGCGTAGTCGAAGGAGTAGTAGGCCTCGGTGCCGGAGGCGACGCCGCCGGCCTGCCCACGCGTGGGCAGGGTGAAGATGTCGTAGTAGGCGCCGGACTGCGTGATGGAGTTGGCGCTCTTGCCGTCGTGGTTGCCCAGGCAGGACCAGAGCGGCGAGGTGGCGAGCGTCTTGGGATACATCTCGAAGATCGCCTTCTGGTAGTCCGAGTCGGTGCCATCGGGATAGGCGTTGTCGCCGAGGAGGAGCCAGAAGGTGGTGGGGCGATCGCCGGTGAACTTGTAGTAGACGTCGCGCACGGCGGCCTGCGTGGCGTTCTTCGTGCCGGGATCCCCGAGGACCCAGATGCGCATGGGCTGCGCGGGGCCGACGGGCGGGGGCGTGGTGAAGCTGTTGATCGGGCTCTTGCCGGGGGCGTCCTCGGCCTCGGTCGCGGGCTTCGCCTTGCCGTCGGCGGCGGGCGGCTTCACCGCGACCGGACCGATGGTGTAGAAGTATTTCGTGCCCGGGGCGAGGCCGGTGAGCTGGACGATGTGCTCGGCGGAGATGCCCTCGGCCTTCGCGGACTTGTCGAGCTTGTTGCGCTCGGTGCCGTAGGAAACGAAGGACGCCTCGGCGAAATCCGTGCGCCAGCGGACCACCATGCTGGTGGGCGTCGCGGACTGGAGGTAGGGGCCGCGCACAATCGTGGTGGCCGAGAAGGCCGCCGCGGCGGGCAGCACGAGGAGGGAGGCGAGGAGCGGGCGGAGTGTCATGGTAAGAATCAGGAGGAAGGGGCGGTGAGGCGCGCGAGCTCGGAAGCGAGGTGCGCCGTGTCCGGCGAAGCCCGCAGCCAGTCCGGGAGTTTCTCGATCGCCGCGATCGCCGCGATGTAGGCGGCGCGCGCCTCGCGGCCGCGCCCGGCGCGCGCGAAGAGATCGCCGCGGCGCTTGAGCCAGGTTTCCGGGCGCTCGCTCTCGGCGGCGAGGCGGCCGAGGCGGGCGGCGGCCTCGTCGATGCGGCCCAGCGATTCCTCGAGGGCGAGGGCGCGGAGGTGCAGCGTCACGACCTGACCGAGGCGGGCGACGCCCTCGTCGAGGCTGCGGATCGCGGCGGCGGGAGGGAGCAGCGAGGCGCGCTCCAAAAAGAGTTCCGGCGGCGGCGAGGCGAGGAGGGAAAGCGCCGAGTCGAAATCGGTGATGGCGGCGCCATCCGATCCCAGCGCGCGATGCGCGCGGCCGCGCAGCACGTGCGCCGCCGCGTCGCGCGGATCACGGGCGAGCGCCGCGTCGAGCAGCGCCCGGGCCGCGGAAGGGCGGCCGGCGGCGAGTTCGAGTTCGCCCCGGGCGAGCGCGAGGCGGGGGTGGCGCGGCGCGATTTCCGCGGCGCGGAGATAGTTGGCTTCCGCGGAAATCCAGTCCTCGTGCTTCGCGTAGAGCTCGCCGCGCTGCAGGTAGAGCTCGGCGTCGGCGGGGCGCTCGGCGATCTCCGCGTTGAGGCGCGCGAGGCCCGCCTCGATCTCGGGGTGGGCGGAGAGCGTGGCGCTGGCCAGCGCCGCGGCGGCGAAGACACGCGCGATAGACACGGGGCGGAGGTTCAGCGATGGACGGGACGAACGCAACGCCGCGCCTGACGAGCGTGAAAATGCAACGTTGCGCCGAACTCCAAGCGCGCCGGCGCGGAAGCCGCGCTCAGGTGTTGAAGCGGAAGAGGGCGACGTCGCCGTCCGCGAAGACGTATTCCTTGCCCTCGAGCCGGTATTTTCCGGCTTCCCGGGCCGCCGCGACGCTGCCCAGGCGGGACAGGTCCGCGTAGCTCACGACCTCGGCCTTGATGAAGCCCTTCTCGAAATCCGTGTGGATCACGCCGGCGGCCTGCGGGGCCTTCCAGCCCTTCTTGATGGTCCACGCGCGGACTTCCTTTTCCCCGGCGGTAAAATAGGTCTGCAGGCCAAGCAACGCGTAGGCGCCGCGAATGAGGGCGGAGACGCCGGAGTCGTCGACGCCGAGGTCCTTGAGAAACGCCTTTGCCTCCTCGGGCGCGAGATCGATCAGCTCGCTCTCGATCTTGGCCGAGATGGGCACGTAGGCGGCGTCGTGGTGGGTCCGGACGTAGCCGGCGACTTTCTGGACGAACGGGTTTTGCTCGGCGGTGGCGAGGTCGCCCTCGGCGACGTTGCAGGCGAACAGCACCGGCTTGGCCGTGAGGAGCTGGAGGAGCTTCATCGCGGCCTTCTCGTCGTCCGTGGCGGGCATCGTGTTGGCGGTCTTCCCGGCGTTGAGGTGCGGCTCGAGCTTGTTGAGCAGCGCCATCTCGGCGATGGCCTCCTTGTCGCCGGCCTTGGCGGACTTTTGCGTCTTGATCATCCGCTTCGAGACGGCGTCGAGGTCGGCGAGCACGAGCTCGGTGGTGATGACCTCGATGTCCCGCACGGGATCGATGCCGCCCATCGTGTGGACGATGTCGCTGTCCTCGAAGCAGCGCACGACTTGCACGATCGCGTCGACCTCGCGGATGTTCGCCAAAAACTGGTTGCCGAGGCCCTCGCCCTTGCTGGCGCCGGCGACGAGCCCCGCGATGTCCACAAACTCAATCGCGGCCGGGATGACGACGCCGGTCTTGGCGATTTTCTGCAGGACGTAGAGGCGCTCGTCGGGCACGGTCACGACGCCAACGTTGGGGTCGATCGTGCAAAACGGGTAGTTGGCGGCCTCCGCCTTGCGGGAGCGGGTCAGGGCGTTGAAGAGGGTGGATTTGCCCACGTTGGGCAGGCCGACGATGCCAGCTTTCAGCATAAGGTGCGACCGTCGCGGGGCCTGCGCAGACGGTCAACGGAAAAGCCGAAACGGCACTAGCCAGCCGCGGAAAGATCGTGCAACTTTCCGCCCCCTTCCATCAGGTCATGGACCCTGTCGAGCAACCTCCGTTGGATCCCCTGGGCCCGGCCAATGACGCCGAGCGCATGGCGCTGGAGCTGAGCTGGATGGATCCCGAAAAGGCGCTTTGGAAATATGAAAAGCCCATCCTCGAGTTTGTGCGCGCCCATCGCGGGGAAATACTCGCGGGCGCCGGCACCGGCGCGGCGGACGAGGCGCTCGTGCGGCAGGTGAAGCGGGAAATCGTGCGCCTGCGCTCGGTGGACATGCCGGAGGAGCTTCGCGCGCAGATGCAGGCGATGGAGGCCGAGATCTGGCATCGCGGCGCCAAAGGCATCGACGAACGGCGCCGGGTGAGGCAGCAATGGGCGGAGGACCACGGGGCGGACTGGCGGCGCTGGCGCGTGCAGGAATACCTCTACATCGTGGATCTTTGCGCCTGGCGCATCCTGCGCATCTTGCGCGGGGTGGAAGGCTGAGGAAAAATGCCGTTGACGGCGGGTGCGCCGCCCGGCTTGTTAGCCGCTTTTCGTTTCACCAACAGCCGTTTCCCGAACCGTCCTCATGTCCATCGAAATCAAGATCCGCAAGAACGAGCCCATTGACCGCGCCCTGCGCCGCATGAAGAAGAAGCTCGATCGCGAGAACATCATCAAGGGCACCCGCGCCAAGCGTTACTTCGAGAAGCCCTGCGAGCGCCGCCGCCGCAAGGAGAAGGTCATGGCCTTCACCGCCATGCTGCGCCGCCGCCACGCGGAGTAAGCCTCCCGCCATTTTTCTTTCGCCGCGCCGCCATGCTCGTGGGGCGCGGCCTTTTTTTGCCCGGATTTTCGCCGTGCAATCCCCCGCCGTCCCCGCCCGTATCGCAGGCCCGTCCGTGTGAAACCGATCCTCGCCCTCTCCACGAGCTGGTGCTCGCACCGCCATCAGGACGGCCATGCGATGCTGCGCGAGATGGCGGGGCTGGGCTTCACGCATGTCGAGCTCAGCCACGGCATCCGCCTCACGCTGGTGCCGGGCATCCTCAAGGCGGTGGAGGAGGGCGTGGTGAAAATCAGCTCAACCCACAACTTTTGTCCCCTGCCGGCGGGCGTGACGCAGGCGGCGCCCAATCTCTTCCAGCCTTCCTCCCGCAACCGCGGCGAGCGGGAGCAATGGCTGCGGCACACGCGGCGCTCGATCGAGTTTGCGGCCACCGTGCGGGCGCGCGTGCTCGTGTGCCACCTCGGCAGCGTGGGTTTTTTCCTGCTCAACCCGACGCGCGCGCTGCGACGGCATCTCCGCGCCCATCCCGGCGCCGGGCGTGATCCGCACGACCGCGCGTGGCGCGCCCGGCTCGAAAAGGCGGTCGCCAAGCTCCGGAAGCGCGCGCCGTTTCACTGGGCCTGCGTGCAGGAGCGCGTCGCCGCCGTGCTCGAGCATGCGCGCGAGCACGGCGTGCGCCTCGGCTTCGAAAACCGGGAGAAGCTCGACGAGCTGCCGTTCGACGCGGACTTCGCTGAGTTTCTCGGGCGGTTTCCCCCGGAGGCTCCGCTCGGCTACTGGCACGATACCGGCCACGCCGACATCAAGGAGGGGATGGGTGCGCTCGATCATCGCGCGCACCTCGAGGCGCTCGCCCCGCGGACGCTCGGCTTCCATCTCCACGACGTGAGCGCCGCCGGCCAGGACCATCAGCCCCTCGGCGCCGGGCGGATCGACTTTGCGATGGTGAGCCGCTTCTGGCGCGCGGACCAGCTGCTGACGCTCGAGCTGAGCCCGCGCGCGACGACGGCCCAGGTGCTGGAGTCCAAGCGTCGCGTCGAGGAACTCATGTAGCAGGGGGGCTGTGACCCGCTCTTTCGCGCTTTGAGTGTTCGAGGGCGGGTCACAGACCCGCCCTGCTGCCGGTGGCCCGCGCCGCCAGAATCTCCTCCACCCACTGTCGATGCGGCCCCGACAGCGTGATCGTGTCGAGCGCGGCGAGCGGCACCCATACGAGGTCGGCGCGCCGTTTTCCCCGCGGCGTGGCCGCGACGTGGATCGACTCCGTGATCTGATAGCGCGTGATGCCGCGCTTTTTTTTCGCGAGCAACTCGCCCTGCGCGGCCTTTTCTTCCCGCACGCCGGCCTGCTCGGCCGTCGGGAGCTCGTGCATGTTGGCGAAGCGCCGGGCGGTCGCGGCGGCCCGGTGGAGCAGCAGCGCCCCGGCGCGCTCGCACCACACGCGCGTGACCTCGCGTCGCTCGATGGCCCGCGCGGCGAGCCGGGGAAAATCCTCCGGCAGGCCCAGCCGCGCGGCGGCGCAGAAGGCGCGCACCGGGCACGTGAGGCAAAGCGGCTTCTTCCGGACGCACACGGTGGCGCCCAGCTCCATCATCGCCTGGTTGTGATCGCCGGGATTTTCGGCCGGCAGGAGCGCCGCGGCGAGCGGCGCGTAATTTTTCGAGGCCGTGGCGCTGTCGCGAAACTCCGTCGCATCGGCCGTGAGCCGCGCGAGGATGCGCACGACGTTGCCGTCGACACAGGCCGCCGGCGCGCCGAACGAAATGCTCGTGATCGCCGCGGCCGTGTAGGGCCCCACGCCCGGCAACTCCCGCCAGTCCTCGGGCGCGCGCCGCATCGCCGGCCAGGCCGCGACCTGCTGCGCGAGGCGGTGGAGGTTGCGCGCGCGCGAGTAGTAGCCGAGGCCCTCCCAGAGCTTGAGCACGCGCGCCTCGGGTGCGGCGGCGAGCGCGGCGAAGTCCGGCAGCTCCTTGAGCCAGCGCGCGAGGTAGGGCAGCACCGTCTTCACCTGCGTCTGCTGCAGCATGAACTCGCTCACGACCGTCTGGTAGAGCGATGGCGCCGTGCGCCATGGCAGCGGCCGCGCATGGGCGCGATACCAGGAGCGGAGCGCGCGTTGAAATTCCGGGGCCGCGGCGACGAGGGCGGAAGCATTTGATTGCGGCATTCGGAGGATTCGCCGCCAGGAGGCGCGGAGGGCGCAAGAAAATACCCCGGTCCGGCCGCGAGGATTTCCTTTTGCGCTTTCCGCGCCTTTTTGCGGCCTTCATCCGATGCCCAAGAAATCCGCCGACGCCGCCGCCGCGCCCAAGCAGCTCGCCTCCTACACGGTGAAGCTCGACGACGCCCAGATGGACAAGCTCCGCGCGATCTGCGTCGCGCGCGGCTGGACGCCGTTCGAGGTCGCCTACACGCGCTTCGCCTTCAAGGCCGACCACCTGAAGGTCAACGTCTCGGCCTACACGAGCGGCAAGGCCGTCATCGCGGGCAAGGGCACCGAGGACTTTGTCCGCGACACGCTCGAGCCCGAGGTCATCGGCGCCGCCCAGCTCGGCTACGACGACGTCCTGCACCCCGATTGGTTTGAGTCGCACGCCGGCCTCGACGAGAGCGGCAAAGGCGACTTCTTCGGCCCGGTGATCGCCGCCACCGTGATCGCCGACCGCGGCGCGATCGAGGCCTGGCGCAAGGCCGGCGTGCAGGACTCCAAGAAGATCGCCGAGCTTCAGATCTTCAAGCTCGAGGAGGTCATCCGCAACACCGCGGGCGCCGTCGTGCGGACCTGCTTCTGCGGGATGCCGAAATACAACGAGCTGATGTCGCGCCCGGGCGCGAACCTCAACCGCCTGCTCGCCTGGCAGCATGCGACCGCGCTCGAGCAGGCCCTCGCGGCCAAGCGCGTGCCGTGGGGCCTGCTCGACCAGTTCAGCGAGCAGCCGCTCGTGCAGCGCGAGCTGGCGAAGAAGGGCGTGAAGGATTTCGAGCTGAAGATGCGGACGAAGGCCGAGTCCGATCCCGTGGTGGCCGCCGCGTCGGTGATCGCGCGCGCGGAATTTCAGCGGCAGATGGTGCTGCTCGGGAAAAAATTCGGGGGCAAGCTCCAGAAAGGCGCCGGCCCGCTCGTGAAGACGCAGGGCGCCGAGATCATCGCCAAGTTCGGCGCGCGGGCGCTCGGCGAGTTTGCCAAGCTCCATTTCCGCACCGCCTACGAGGTCGTGTCCGCCGCCGGCAAGCTCGACGAGCTCCCGCTGCCCGAGCCGAAGGCGAGGATGGAGTGGTAGGCGATTACGACGAGGGCAGGGGCAGGTGAACGCACCGGAGCTGGGCCCATCGGCGACGCCCAGGCCAGTTGGCCGCCCTCGCCGCCACCCGGCACAACGTCTTCCTCAAAGCGTTTTATCTGCGGCTCCGCGAACGCGGCAAGCCCGCCAAAGTCGCCCTCACCGCCGTCATGCGCAAGCTCACCGTCCTCCTCGACCGCCTCCTCAGAAACCTGCACTTTCAGCTTGTTTCTTGAACACCGTTGCTGGCGCCTTGTTAGGCCGTTTTCGTCGGAAACGACTCGCCTTGCGATTGGTCAGGTGCCGGAAAGGAAAAGTGCGCTTGGGCGATAAGCCACTTGTCGGCTCTTTTCTCGAGCACCATCGTCCCACGAACAGGGAACGTAAGGTCTTGGCCGCCGGCTTTAAGCCTGAAGGTCGCATCGGTGGCAACCCACGCAACAGACCCGGCAGACGAAACCGAAGTCCACTCGTATGAGATCTTAGCTGCTTCGGTCTGCGCCCAGTCACGCTTTGCCTGCACCTCCACTTCTGCCACGCCGAGTCGCTTTTCATCAGCGCCACTTCCGTATAGAACGAGATCGGAATCTTGAACGAATAAGGAACGAATCTTGGCGAGATCGCGTGAGGCATACGCTTCAGCGAACTGGCTCAGCGTGAAAAGGACAGCCGACTTAACATCTTGAGGTGCTTTCATGATTGGAGGGGGCCGAGCCAGTAGACGGTATTTCGCCTAACGTGCAAGATGAGCCACCCGCACTTCGGCTCAAGCCGTATTGTTGGACTGAAAGGGCCAGGTGGAGCGCGCACCGCCCGCCCGAAATCGCGGCGTCACTGTGCGCGTTGGCTCTTGTCGGTTCGCCGGCCGAGGGGAGAGGCCATAAAGCAGCTCCCCTCGGCCGGTGAACGGGAGAGGCGGGCGGCCGCCCGCCTCTCCCTGCCTTGCGTCAGATCGATTGGCTCTCGGAGGTTGGACTCCGTGCGCTAGCAGGATC